>NZ_JBKAGH010000001.1:0-1916278 GCF_046290335.1 Ilumatobacter sp.
CGAGCGCATCACCCCCAGCGAGCGCATCACCCCCAGCGAGCGCATCACCCCCAGCCGGCGCATCACCCGGGCTGCGGTGCAGCGACGTGTGGATCGAGTGTCGACACCTGCGCTGCAGCGCACCCTCGCCGCCCCGAGCTGGACCGACCAGGTGATCGAACGCAGCGCTGTCGGCTACACCACACGCCCGGCGCAGTCGTTCTCGCCCGCGCCGCCTGCGCCATCAGGGTTCATCCCGTCCGGAGACTCCAAGCTCGACGACCTGCGCATGCTGGTCGCGGCGACACGCGGCTCGACGACGACCTCGGACTCGAACGGTGGCGCGGACTCGAAAGGTGTACAGCGTTCGCCCCTGCCACCAGCAGCGGCACGGCCATCCCCGGCGTCGACCGGGGGGCAATCGACGTCGAGCGCCGAGGGCCGCGTCGCATCCGGCGGTCGCGGCGACACCGCCGCCGGCACCAACACGGGTCCCGGCCGATTCGCTCGTTCGATGCGCCCGGAATCCGCCGTCACCGGTACGCCGCTGACATCGACGAAACGCGGCCGGTCGCCCGGTGGCGTGCCCGCGCCGGCTGTTCCGTCGACGCCCGGATCGCCGTCCGGCCGTCCGCGTCAGACGTCCCGCCAACGCCCGGCTGGTCCGGCACAGCGGATGGAGGAGTTGCGACAGGCACTCGAGGCGAAAGGCCTCCTGCCCGGCTCGGACACAACGTCCGCTCCCAGCGACGACACGACGCCCGGCGCATCTGCGCCGGATCGATCACGAGATGGTGCCGTCCGCCGGTCGCCGTCGAAGGGATCATCTCCCTCTCCCTCTCCCTCTCCCTCTGCCTCTCCCTCGGCACCGGCACCGGCACGTTCGGCACCGTCATCGTCATCGTCGAGGGGACCGGCCCGACGGAGCGATCGGAACGTCGACACGAGCGATCCTCGCATGGCGGGGTCGCCGACGCAGGGCTCCGTCCGGGATCCCGGCGCGCGGCCCAACCCGTCCGCGCTCGTCGATCCGGCTGCTCGTGTTCGGCACGATCGGCTCACCGGCGACGCACCCTCGGCCACCTCACCGTTCGCTGCCGAGACGTCCAACGCTGCGACCATTGCGCCGTCGCCAAAGGCGATTGCTGTGCTCGAGCGACGACGTGAGGAATCGGAGGCTGGCGACGGCACGCTCGCCCGACCATCACCCGCCGCACGCGAGGTGCCGACTCGATCCGATGGCGCCGTTCGACGCTCGCCGATCGATACGCCGCGGACGGACGCAACGACCGCATCGACGGACGCAACGACCGCATCGACGGTCGCAACGACCGCATCGACGGTCGCAACGACCGCATCGACGGACGCAACGAACAACGCCACGATCGCGACGAGCGACAGCGATCGACGACTGCAGCGGTCGGCGCTCGACGACAGACTCGTTCGCTTGCCCGGGGCCCCGGGAAGTGCCGCAGTGGTGCAGCGCCGGGTCACCCTTCCGCGTGCGCTGTCGCGGAGCCATCGACCCGATCGCGCCGACCTCGCGGTGATCCGCCCCGACGGCCCGATCGTCAGGCGCACCCACCCAGCATCGGCCCGCGCCGACAACCGTGTGGCCCAACGACGGACCACGGATCGCCCCGCGCAGCCAACGAACCGCCGCGCCCCGGGATCGTCGATGGTCGCTTCTTCGGCCGCTCCCGGACGCGCTCAGGCGACTCAGACCGCAGCCCCGGCACCAGCCCGATCGGCATCGGCAGGATCAGCACCGCACGAATCCGCTCCGACCGTTCTCGCCGAAATCGACGCGAACCCGACGACGTCGGTGGTGCGTCCGTCGGCGGCGATGCAGCGCGAGCGCCGATGGGTCGATGCGCCGGTCGCCTCGACATCAGCGGCGAACGGGTCGGCTTCGGGCGCCGCATCGGGCGATGCCTGGCTCTCGTCGGCGAAGCCCTCCGGGAGTGGATCGAGCAGGTCGCCGAGGACGGAGGATCCAGCAGGTGACTCCGTTCGCGTTGGCCGCCCCGGGCCCGGCCGGGCTCGGACCTCACCGGTCGCCGCGGGTCCCGGGCTCCTGGCACGAGCGCTCGATCGCACCAAGGCGACCGGCGCTCGGCCTGTGGCCGCCACGGCGGACCCGATCACGTCTCGCACGGTGTCGCCCGCGAGCAACACCGCCACCTCGGCGCTGCCGAGCCAGCCGAGCGGCATCCGTCCACCAGGAAGAGCGGGGGCACGCGTCGATGCAAGCGCGGCTGAACGCCGCGCCCGGCCGAGCGTGCAGCGAACGATGATCGAGGGCTCGTCGACAACCGACGATGTCACGAGACACGATCGGGCGTCGTCGAACGCGCCCAGGGTCGAGGCCTCGGCACAGCGCCGTGCTGCCCGGACCGACGCAGGTTCCCAGACCAATGCGGCCGCCCAGACCAATGCGGTGGCGGAACGATTCATGACCGAGTTGTCGCAGACGATTCGACGAACGCCGACCCCATTGCCGATGCCGTTCCGCCCGATGGCCGACGCGATCACCGGCGGGCGCCGGGTGCTGCTCTCCTCCGACACGGCATCCCGGCGAGCGCTGCGCAAGGTGGGCAAGGTCGCAGCGACCACCGACAACGTGATTCACCTCGCCGCCGACCCCACACCGGGGCATCGGATCAACGAGGTCATCGCGCACGAACTGACGCACGTCGCGAACCCGTCGCCGGTCGCTCGCTTCTTCGCCGACGGACACGACAGCGCCGAGGAGCGCCACGCCGATCGAGTGGCGAGGGTGATGGCAACCTCGCCGATCGCTCCGACCGCCTCGACGCTGCAGCGTCCCGGTGGGCCTGCACTCCAGGCCGGTGGAGGCTCCGGCTCGACCGACGTCATCCGGCGCAGCGCGGCGAGCGACTCGTCCGGCGGTTCGTCCGGCGGCGTCTCTGCAGCGGCGTTGGCTGCGTCGATCACCGGGCGCTCTGCGACGTCGGGCACCGTTCAGCGGCTGGCTCAATCGCCGCCAGCGCCGTCGGCGGCGCCGTCCGGTTTGTCGTCGAGCCCGCCTCCGGTCCCGTCTCGGGATGGCCGTGGCGAACTGAGCCTGATCGGCCAACTCCAAACCTCACCCGAGGCGAGAGAATGGTTCGCCGAACAGTTGGAACGCAACTTCGGCTGGCTCGTCACGGCGCTCGAAGATCGCATGCTCGTCGAGTTCGAACGCCGCGGCGGTCGACTCTGGGAAGGACTCTGATGGCATCACAGCTCCAGAAGGCGTACCTCGAAGTCGAGAGCGGCGGGCGTATCGACTGCATGTTCAACCCGACGACGTTCGCGTTCGCCACCCAAAATCGTTGGGAATCCGATCAGATCCCCGGCAAGAACACCCCGTCGCTTCGCTATGCGGGCGGTGCGGGCGGGTCCTTTTCGTTGAGCCTCGTGTTCGATACGACCGGCACCGGCAAGGCCGTCACGGCGCACACCAACAAGCTGCTCAAGCTGATGGAGGTCGACGAGAAACTCGCCGGGTACGACTCGGAGAAGAACAACGGTCGGCCGCCCTGGGTGAAGTTCCACTGGGGCACGCACCTGCACTCGTTCAAGGCCGTCATCAGTTCGACCAACGTCACGTTCACGTACTTCTCCAACGAGGGCCTGCCGTTGCGGGCCAACGTCGAGTTGAGCCTCGAACAGTACGAGCCGGATGCGAACTGGGGTCCGCAGAACCCGACGTCGGGTACGCCGAACCCAAAACGCACCCATCAGGTGCAGGTCGGCGAAACACTCGACCGGATCGCGGGCCGGTACTTCGGTGACCCCACCCGTTGGCGAGACATCGCGCAACTCAACGGCATCGCGGACCCGCTCGACCTGAAGCCGGGGCGCCTGTTGGCGATCCCGGAGCGAGGTCGGTGACGACATGTCAGGAGCCACGCAGACCACCGGTGCCCCGGTCATCCAGATCGATGGCACCACGATGTCGGCCGCTGGGTCCGATGCGCTGGTCGACCTGCGCGTGTCGCTGACGACCGGCGCTGCCGGGTACGCCGAACTCCACTTCGATCGCTCGGTCACGTTGTCGCCTGCGCCGAAGGTCGGGTCGATGTTGGTGGTGCTGGCCGTCGAAGGTGATGCAGACGCCGCCGAGGTGTTCAGCGGTGAGGTGATGTCGGTGGGTATCGACATCTCCAAGCGCAGCGACCGCATCATCATCGGCGCGTACGACTCGTCCTATCTCCTCGGGAGTCGAACGGACACCACGTCGCATCTCAACACGACCTTCGGAGATCTCGTCACCAAGATCGCGAGCGATGCAGGTTTGTCGTCGACGGTCGACGGTCAGGTCGCATCCCAAGCGTTTCCTCACATCCAGCAGACGGGAACACCGCACCAGTTCCTGACCGATCTCACGAGAGCGTTCGGCTGCGAATGGTTTGTCTCCGGCGAGAAACTGACGGTCCGCCGTCGTGCGTCTTCGGGCCCGGTGGCCAAGCTGTCCGGTGCGACCGATCTGCGTCGTTTCGTCGGCCGGGTCAATGGGATGGAGCAGGCGTCGACCGTCGACGTGCGAGGGTGGGACCCGAGACAGCAGGATTTCGTGAGCCACAGTGTGACGTCACGGGGAGTGATGACCGGTCACGACGTGCCGATCGCCACGAGCGCCGTCAAGGGAACCCTGCCCGGCAAGAATGCCGTGGCCTGGCCGATCGCTATCTCGACGTCGGAAGAAGCGAAGCGCATCGCCGAAGGCATCACCGCTCGACTCGAGTCCGCCAAGCTCACCGGCCGCGGTGAGACCGACGTGAACTCGAAGCTGACGCCCGGTGCGATCGTCGAGATCGACGATCTCGATCCACAATGGAACGGCAAGTACTACTTGACCGGCGTCGAGCACGTGTTCGGTCGATCGCAACCGTTCATCACGCGGTTCACCTTCGGGGCGTTGGACCCGACGACGCTGGTCGATCTCTTCGGGCCTCAAGCGGCGACGAGTCGAGAGCGTCTCACGCAGGGTGTGTCGATCGGCGAGGTCACCGACACCAACGACCCGGATCGGCTGGCTCGGGTGAAGGTCCGGTTGCCAGTGATGTCGGGTGACAACGTCTCGCACTGGGCTCGGGTCATCTCACCCGGGGCGGGTCCCGAACGAGGCTCGCTGACGCTGCCCGAGATCGGAGACGAAGTCGCCATCGCGTTCGAGAACGGAGATGTGCAGCGACCCTATGTGCTCGGTGGGCTCTGGAACGGCAAGAACAAGGCGCCGTCGATCCCGCAGGGTGTGAAAGACGGCAAGGTGATGTCGCGTTCGATGACGTCACGCACCGGTCATCTGCTCGAGTTCTCGGACGGCGACAGCGCCGAGGAACTGTTCGTGCGCGTGTCGACCGGTGATACGAAGACGGTGCTGACGCTCGGCCAGACGAAGATCGAGATCACCAGCGACAAGAAGCCGATCAAGGTCACCAACGGCAAGGCGACGATCGAGCTCACCGACAGCGGTGACATCACGGTGTCAGGGCAGAAGATCACGATCGACGCGAAGGGTGACCTCGCATTGTCGGGTGCGAACGTGAAGATCGACGCCAAGCAGGGCCTGACGATGTCGGGCGCGCAGTTGGAGGCGAAGGGCAAGGCCACCACCAAGATCGACGGCGGGACCGTGACCGAGATCAAGGGCGGGATGGTGAGGATCAACTGATGTCCGAGCCCTACGCCCACGAGCCCTCCGACTTCATCGGTCGCGGCATCTCCTTTCCGCTGCGCGTCGACCAATCCGGCGCGATCGCGATGACCTCCGGGGTCGCCGACATCGACTCGGCGATCAGGATGGTGCTCACGACCGCTCCGGGAGAACGCCTGATGCGACCGGACTTCGGGTGCCGCATCTGGGAGATGCTCTTCGAGCCGATCAACGCGAACACGCTCGGTCTGATGGGCGAAGCCGTCAAGGAAGCGATCGGCCGCTGGGAGCCGAGAGTGGAACTCGATGACGTTCGTCTCGATTCGAGCGGCCACAACGACGGCGAGGTCTTCATCCATGTCGACTACACCGTGCGCACGACCAACGACCGACGCAACCTCGTGTATCCGTTCTACGTGATCCCGAGAGAGGACGACTGATGAGCCTGCCGGTGACCAATCTGGACGATCGCAAATTCCAAGATCTCGTCGACGAAGCCAAGCGGATGATCCCGCAGCTGTGCCCGGAGTGGACGAACCACAACCTGTCGGATCCGGGTGTCGCGCTGATCGAGCTGTTCGCGTGGATGACCGAGATGACGCTGTTCCGGCTGAATCAGGTGCCCGACACGTTCTACACGCGCATGCTCAACTTGTTGGGATTCGAGCAGTTCCCTGCCAGCGCAGCGCGCACCGAGCTGACGTTTTGGCTGAGCGGAGCGACGAGCGCTGGTATCGAGGTCCCGCAGGGCACCGAGGTGACGACGCTCGGCACGGTCGGCGAACCTCGCGTGTTCACCACGATGGAGACCGTTGCGGCCGTCCAACCCGTACTCGTCTCGGCGTTGACATCTGACGGCCCCGATCGCTACACCAACGTGTGGGGATCGCTGTCGCTCGGTCTGGAGAACGTCACCTGCTTTCCCCGAACTCCGCTCACTCCGGGTGATGCGTTCTATCTCGGCTTCGAGCAGTCGCTGAAGGGTAACGCGATCCGGCTGGGGATCGAGGCGACGGTAGAAGGCATCGGAGTCAACCCTGATCGGCCACCGCTCGTCTGGGAGGTCTGGCAGGGCGAAGGCTGGGTCCGAGCGAGTGTGCCGGACCTGCCTGGCGAGGGGGAGGTCGCGGATTCGACCGGCGGTCTGAACCGCAACGGCCATGTCTTGTTGTTGATTCGCAGCGATCACCAGCCGCTGACCCTCGGTGGTGTGAGGGCCCATTGGCTGCGGGCGCGCTTGATCGAACCCGCCCCGGGTCAGGCTGCGTATCGAGCCTCGCCACAGATTCGGCGCGTCACCGCTGCAGCGATCGGCATGACGGTCGAAGCCGAACACAGCGAGCGCATCGACGACGAGTTCCTCGGCACGAGTACGGGCAAGCCGAACCAGGTGTTCGAGGTGAGTCGACGACCGGTGCTGCCGCGCGACGGCCACGAGGTGCTGGAGGTGTCGACGCCGCTGGCGACCACGGAATGGGTCGAGGTGAACGATTTCGTCGACTCCGGGCCGAATGATCTCCACTACATGTGGGATTCGTCGACCGGCAAGATCACGTTCGGGCCGGTCATCCGTTATCCCGATGGATCGGTGCGACACCACGGCACCATTCCGCCCGAAGGAGCACGGCTGCGACTGACCAGCTATCGAACCGGCGGGGGAGCGCTCGGCAACGTTGGTGTCGGCACCCTCACGGGCATGCGCAGCGCGATTCCCTATGTCAGCGGCGTGTCGAACCTCGTTCCCGCAACCGGTGGCGTCGACGCGGAAACGGTCGAGAACGCCAAGCGACGTGGGCCGCAATCGGTCCGTGCCGGCGGGCGGGCGGTGACCGTGTCCGACTTCGAGCGGCTCGCAGGAGAGGCTGACAGTCGGGTGGCTCGCGTCCGGTGCCTCGCCCCGGAGCAGCCCGGTGACCCGGTGCGCCTGTTCGTCGTGCCACACGTGAAGCAGCGAGCCGAGATGCTGGTGCTCGACGACTTCGCTCTGCCCGACGACATGATCGCTCGTATCGCCGGGTATCTCGACGAGCGCCGGGTGCTCGGCAGCACGATCGAGATCGGGACGCCCTACTACCAGGGGGTGACCGTCGCCAGCCTGTTGACGGCACAACCCGGACGTCCGGCGTCGCTGGTACGCGATCGAGCGCAACGAGCGTTGTACGACTACATCAACCCGATCACCGGTGGCTCCGACCGTCACGGTTGGGCATTCGACACCGACCTCAACTCGGCCAACATCTTCCAGGTGCTCGAAGCGGTCGAGGGCGTCGAGAAGGTCGACGAGGTCTTGTTCTTCGAATACGACTTACGCAATCACGAGCGCATGGGCTTCGGCAAGGAACTGGTGAAGTTGGCGCCGGACTCGCTGTTCTTGTCGACCAACCACCACGTGGTCGTCCAATGACGGTCCCTGGCTTTTTCGGAGTGTGGCTCGATGCGACGTGACGACTGGCTGCTGTGGCAGCTCCCCGTCGGCATGACCGACGACGACTTCTTCGTGCGCTTCGTCACGATCTTCCAACGGATGGCCGACACGGTGCTCGACCAGGTCGACAACCTCGAACACGTCTTCGATCCGACGGTCGCGCCGGACAACATGGTCCGTCAGATGGCGGAGTGGTTCGGAGTCGACTGGGTCGATTCGTCACTCGACGATCGGCTGCAGCGACAGATCGTCCTCGCGTACGCCGACCTGATCCAGTGGCGCGGTACCAAGATCGGTCTCCGTAAGCTGCTCGAGTTGTTGACGGGTGGGCCCGTCGAGGTGCACGACACGGGAGGCGTGTTCCCGAAGGAGGAAGCTCCCGGCGGGCCGCCTCACGTCCGACTCGACGTCGGTTCCGCAGGGTGGAACAAGGTCGAGGATCTGCTGCGGATCGTACGAGCCGAGCTTCCGGCCACCGTCACCTTCGACCTGTGGATCGGTGCCGATCACGTCTGGCCACGTTCGACAACAGCGATGGCGAGCGCCGGACATCAGGCGGGCACCGTGACAGCGGGCGCCGTGTCGGCGGGCGGATCAGCTGGCGCGTCGACGAGTGCGGTCGAGGCGTCGAGCGAGATGCGACTCCCGCAGGACTCGACGACGCGTCGCCCGGGTGGAGATGCGGTGACCCCGCCGGGGACGACACACGGACCGATCGGCGACGTGAACGACCCGGCGATGCGACGCGAGGGAGAGCCCGACGATGGCTGAGATCACCTGCCCCGAATGCGGGACCACGACCGAGTTGTTGGCCGTGCGGCGCGCCGCCGACGAGTTCTGTCGACAGTGCGACTATCCGTTGTTCTGGGCGCCGTCATCGGTACCGATCACGACCCCGGGCGGCAACAGCGCGGCGACGTTGCGGCGCCTCCCGGGCGCAGGAGGCCGACGGCGTGTCGGAAGTCGGATCTGCCCGAGTTGTGGCGAACTGAACTCGCTGTCGGAAACGCACTGCACGCGCTGCGACGCCGACCTCGCCCCAGCTCCCTTGCCACCGCCGCCGCCCGCCCCCGAGCCCGAACCGGAACCCGTCGCGTACGTACCGCTCGAGCCTGCGCCGGTCGCTCCCTGGTGGACCTGGTGGCTGCTGGGCGGTGCGCTCGCTGCGACGGTGATCGTGCCGATCATCTACGAGAACCTGAACTGATCGTCGCCTCGGCGCTCACCGGACGAGCGCAGCCCTGCTGGCCACGGTCCGTCCAGCCATCGTCGCCAATCGCGTCGACGAATCGCGTCGACGGGTCAGCGTTCCGTGTCCGGTGTTGCAGCGATCACGGAATCGTGGTCGTGCTGGTGGGCGGCGGTGGCGGCGGCGGTGGCGGTGGATCGCTGATCTGCACCGCGACCGGGTCGGGCACCGTTCGGATGTCGCTCAACGTTCCGGAGGCCGAGCCGAACGTTGCCGGTCCCGTGACCGTGTAGGCCACCGGCCCGGCGTCGACGGGCACATTCGAGAAGCTCGCGATGCCACTCGAGTTCGTGTCGTCGGAGCCGAATCCGGTCAGCACGACGATGGCGTCCTCGACGAGATCGTTGCTGGGCGTGCCTCGGACCTCGAACCGAACCGTCACCCGTTGCACGTCGAGGGACACCGTGACGTCGCGGGCATTGCGGTTGCCGGTGATGGCGGGCAAGCTCGTCGTGCCGCTCGACACGAAGTCGGTGGCGCTGGCGGAGTACGTACGGGCAGCGCTGTTGGCGTTCTCCGGCATGTCGAAGGTCGCGACGCCGGTGGGCCCCGTCGTCGCCGTGGCCGCGCCGAGCGTGACCGACGCACCGACGATCGGCGTGTCGTCCCGACTGTCGACGACGGTGATGTTGACCGGGATCAGCGCCGGCGTCAGTGTGATGTCCTGTCCGGTCACCGACGCCGGCGGTGCCCCGGAGGAGATGTCGAGGGTCGTGGATCCGCTCCCCAGCCCGATCTCGTCCACGGAGAGCGTCCAGGTGACGGTGCTGGCATCTGCGGCGATGCCGAGGTTCGGAATGTCGTAGAACCCTCGAACGCTGGCGCCGCCGCCGCTGGTGTCGTCGGTGACGCTGGTGAATCCGGGCGCCGACGCCGTGACCGTGACTCCGCCACCGACCGGCGTGCCGCCGATCGAGACGCGTCCTTCGACATCGACGAGGCGCAGCAGGTTGACCCCGACCGAGGGTTCGTACCCGGCGGGCACTGCGGCGCCGACGGGGCGCCGTCCGTTGTCGGTCACGAGCAGCGTGAGTGCGCCTTCGGCGGGGATCGCGTCGGCGCCAGGACCGGTCAGGAACGTGAACGTCTTGCTCGATGCGTTGGAGGTCAGCGTCCTGGAGGCCACTTGGGTGGCGCCGCTGAAGACGCGCACGGTCGTGTTGTTGTTGGCGCCGGTGACGTTCACGGTCAACGTTCGGGGCAGCTCGATCGAGCGGGTCACCGTGGTGCCCGCCGACGCGGTGATCGAACCGTTGGGCGGCTCGACCGCGACCACGTTGGTGCCGTTGATCCGCGCTTCGATGCGGTAGCTGCCAGCAGGCACCTGTGCGGTGAAGAGCGAACCCGCTTGGGTGGTCGGGAAGACCTGGCCGTTGGTTCGCACGATCGTGACCGTCGTCCCGACCGGCACCGGATCGTTCGTGATCGTCACCGAGAAGCTGACGAGGTCGACGACTTCGAGGTCTTGACGAACCGTGCGACCCTGGAACAGGCTGAGCACACCCTCGGTCGGTGCGTACCCGGGTTTCGACAGTCGCACGGTGTACGAACCGCTCGCCGCCGGGACGTCGATCAGATAGCTGGGGCCTGGATCGTCGACGGTTGCCACGACTTGGAGCGACGCGTCGAGCAGCGTCAGCGTCGCCGGGTTGACGAGTGGCGTCACGGTGCCGTTGTCGAGTTGCGTCAGCTCGCCTTCGATGCGGGCGACCTCGGCGGTGGGGGAGAACGTCCCGAGGAAGTGGGTGCTGAGATCGTTCACGTCTCGCTCGACCACCGGCACGATGAGCGGTTGCGAAGTGAAGTCGGTGTGCAGGTCGTCGGTGGTGCACAGCGTGTACGCGTCGCGGTGGGGTGGGACGTTGGCGAAGGTGACGGTGACCGAGTTCGCGTTGACGATGCTGGTCCCGACGGTGCCACCGTCGGCGCACGTCGATCCCGGCGGGACCAACGTGGCAACGAGGTTCGGGAACACCTCGCGCGTGTCCGCCCCCTGGATCGTCGCCGTGACGCTCGTGATGTCGTCGACGGTGTAGACGAGCGTGCCGCCCGGTACCGGTGTCGGCCCGGCGGCGGTGACGATGTCGACCACCTTCGTCTTGGCGGGGTCGGCGGGGTCGTCGTCGAACGTGGCGGTGTAGCCGGCCGGTTCGTCGAACGTGAGAGTGTGGGAGCCGGTGGCGAGCCCGACGATGTTGAACGTCGCTACGTCGCTCGTCGCGCCCGGCACGGTGGCCGACGGGCCGTCGCCGGGGATGCCGGGTTCGCCGGTGAAGTCGTTGTCCTCGAGGGTGCCGTCGACGTCGATCTGTGGCTCGACGAAGTCGCGGTCGATCGTGATCGTCGGGAGCGGTACCGGCCCTCCGGCGCTGTTGCGTGCGGCGACGTCGCCGGTGATCGAGGCACCGATCGCCGGCAGCGGAGCCCGGACGGACGTCAACGCCGGCGTCGCGGCCGTGCTGCGACGGACGACGATGTCGGTGATGACGGGGAAGGCGTCGTCGACGCCTGGAGCGAGCGGATCGAAGCTGCGGACCTCGAGTCGGTACGTGCCGGGCAGGATGTCGGGAAGCGTGATGTCGCCGCCGGTGACCGCGCCGGTGATGTCGGGCGTGAGACCGGGACGCGTCAGCGTGTACTGCGCGGTGGTCACCGGCGTGCCGGTCGCCAGCGAGTCGACGGTCTCGATGCGTACCGAGCTCGGCCGCAGCTGCAGCACGAACTGGCCCGTCAGCACGTTCGCGTTCGCGTTGCGGAGGCGGTACACGCCCGGTACGAACGGCGCGGGTGGACACGGGTTCGGATCGGCGAAGGCGGTGATGCAGTTGTCGCTGGGCAGCGCCGTCGGGGTGGGCAGGTACTCCTCGTGGCCGACCGTGATGCGGTAGTAGCCCGGCGGTCCGGTCACCTGGAACTGATCGACACCGAAGGGTTCGACGAGCATGGTGGCCGGATCGAACCCGGGCACCGGCGTGCCGTTCTGAGACACCAGAACGACCGTGACGTCGAGTGCCGGGCCGGTCACCGGATCGAGCACGAGGGCCTCCGTCGGCGGTCCGCTCGGCTCGGTCTGCCCGACGGCGGAGGCGACGATCGACCCGAACTGTGGCAGCCGGACCTCGATCTGTGGCTTCGCGCCGGCGCGGAATCCCAGTGGGATGCCCGTCGCGTTCGAGCCGATGATGTTGCCGTCGACACGGACCTGGGCTGCCGACGAGTCGTACCCGGCGATGATGACTTCGAGCGTGTAGTCGGTGGCGATGTTCAGCGGGTTCGTCGGGTGCACCGGGATGCCGTCGAGGGAGTACCGGTTGCCGTCGGGACCGGCACCGGCCGTGAAGGTCTCGTCGAGGTTCACCCCGCCGGACAGACGCAGGGTTGCTCCGGTCGTGATCTCGTCCCCTGACACCGAGTCGAAGGCGGTCACGTCGAGGCGTCCGAGTTCGACGAAGCTCGTGTCGAAGCCCGCCCGCCGCTCGGCGGGGCCGACGAGTTGTTCGACGGAGCCGGGTGCGCCGTTGAACAGGACGTGGTTGGGTGGAGCCGTGAAGTCGGTGGTCCACGTGCCGGCCGGCGCGGACTCGACGACGAAGTCGCCGCCGGTGCGCACGACGCACAGACCGCTCGACGGATCGCTGCAGCGGGGATCGGCGGGGTCGTCGGTGGTCGTGTTGCCGAACGGGTCGGTCGCATCGACACCGACATCGTCGAAGGCGGGCGTGTCGATCGTGACGAGCTGGACCCGGCCGATGATCGCGCCGTCGTTCGGCGGCTCGAGCTCGACGTCGAACGTCGAACCGACCTGGGTGAGGTTGACGCCGCCGACGGGCGTGACGGTGCGGTTGCGGCTCTCGTCGATCACCACGTCGATCTGGCCGGGCGCGAACCCTGGCTCGGTGAACGTGTAGCGAGCGGGACCGAAGATCTGTCCGTCGAGCGTCCAGGTACCTCCGGTTCCCGATCGAGCGGTGATGGTCGTCGTTGCGGTGCTGGGGACCTGGCCGGGGGGTGGCGGCCCGGCGTCGGTCGGGGTCATCGAGGTGATGGCGTCGGCGGCGATGTCGACGCCGACGAGGGGGAGTTCGGTCGCGAAGCGATCGTCGACCCAGAAGACGCGTCCGCCGAACGTGTCGACCGGCTGGACGAGCGCCGCGTTCACGACACGGTCCGACAGCGTGACGCCGTTGCTCACGACCACGTTCGGGACGGGCACGGTCTGGGTGACGTAGCCGGTGGCGGCGAACTCGAGTTCGCAGGCGCCGATCAGGTTGTTGGCGTCGACCGCCTGACGCGGCAGGAAGAACGAGTCGAGCTCGCCGCCGCCCTGGACGCCGAACTCGTCGGAGGTCGGCACGTCGACCGCTGGTCCGCCGTTGCACGCCATGGTGACCGTCAGCGACGCGTCGTCGATCGGATCGAATTCGGTGCGCGTCCCGGCGACGAGTCGCGGTTCGTAGACGCGTCCGGAGATGTCGGGAAAGCGGTCGGCGACGAGCACCGGGATCTCGGTCGCCTGGTCGAGTAACGGCAGCACGCGGAACTGCATCGCGGGAAGATCCGGGTCGAGTTGCTGCGACGTCGGTTCGCGGTAACCCGCCGCCCCGGAGACCTCGATGCGGTAGATGCCGGCCGGAAGCACCCGTGGAACCGTGGCCCAGACGCCGGTCGGTGACGACGCCGGGACGTTCACCTCGGCTTGGCGGATCTCCCGCTCGGCGCCGCCGCTGGTGTCCTGCTCGAAGAACCGGACCGTGTAGCCGCGAACCACCTCGCCGGTGATCGAATCGATCATCGATCCCGTTGCCGCACCGAACGCGAGCATCTCGATCGTGCGGCGCTCCTGCGATTGCCCGATCGACACCTGACGCGGCGCAGCGTCGTTGAACCCAGGAGCCGAGACGAGGATGGTGTAGGTCCCCACGATCACGTCGGAGAACTCGGTGGTGAACGAGGGAGCGTCGTCGATCCGATATCGCTCCTGGCCGGTCCGCGTCTCGACGAGTCGGATCGTGGCGCCTTCGATCTCGCGAGCGCCCGCGTCCTCGGCGTTGGGATCGATCACCTCGACGACGAGCGAGCCCGTTCCGGCGTCGATCGTCAGCGGACGCGTCGGCAACGTGACGTCGAGCGGCGGCGGGTCGACACCTTCGACGATCGTGATGAACTCCGTGACGCTCCGGTGGCGGAAGTGATCGAACGTCACGGTGTAGTTGCCGGGCGGGAGGTCGTCGACCGCGTAGGCGCCGCGGGTCGGCGTGGCCGATGTCGCCACATCGAACTGCAGGTCGGCGTTGGACAGGGTGACCCCCGCCGCGGCGATCCCGCCTCCGCCGGCACTCGACACCACGCCGGTCAGGCGACTCGTCGTGTTGACGAGTTCGAAGCCGACCCCGTCGATCGAACCTCCCATCGGCACACGTCGCGTCTGCGGCAGGAATCCAGGCGCCTCGACGGTGATGATGTACGTCGAGGGCACGTCGAGCTGCGGGATGCTGTAGAACCCGATCCGGCCGTCGGTCAAGCTGTTGGTGGTGCGCGTGATGTCACCGTTCGACGCGGTGACGACGGCACCGGGAACGGGCCGGGCGCGCTCGTCGACGATGCTGCCCGACACGGTGCCGACGCCGGCGCTCATCTGCACCGCGACGTCGGTGCGTTCCTGACCGGCGTCCATCGGGAGCTGCAACACTTCAGTGCCGAACCCGGCTCGCGCCGCGGTCAGCGTGTAGATGCCCGGCGTGCTGATGGCGCCGAAGGCGAAGGCACCGACGTCGCCGTCGGTCTGGGAGGTGGTCGTGAAGACGAGGTTGCCGTCGGAGATCTCGATCTCGACGCCACCGAGCGGGCTGCCGCCACTCACGACGCGACCGGAGATCACGCCGGACGCCGGCAGCAGCGTGACGTCGATCTCGACGGGAGACCCGTCGTCGGGCGGTGCGATCACGAAGCGCTGGGTGTCGTAGCCGGCCTTGGCGAAGATGAGCTCGTACGTTCGTCGCAAGGGGACGTCGGGGATCATCCACAACCCGTCGACACCCGGCGTCGCGGTCAGCGGCGCGACCGACTCGGTCTGGCGGACATCGCCGAAGGTCGCAGCGATGGGCGCCTGGCGGGCCGACCAGACCTTCCCGGCAGAGGTCTGGGAAGGGGGAGCCTCGCTCTCCGAGGGAGCCGGGGGATCGATCACGGTCGCATCGGGCGGGGGAGCGGCGCCGAGATCGAGCGCGGTGAGGATCACCGAGACATCGGATAGATCCGCGGTGTTCTCGGCGGAGACCGTGCCGCGCAGGACCGTCGAGGTCGGCACCGAGGCGCCGGGATCGGCGGGATCGTCGTCGCCGGCCGCGGCTGCGTCTCCTGCGCCGCCGGTGCCGCCGGCGCCTGCCCCACCGCCTCCGGGGAGGCCGATCGGGGTGCCGTTCTCGTCGACGAGCGTGCCGGAGTCGTCGACGAACACGCCGTTGACCGGGTTGCCGTCGTCGTCGACGACGTTGCCGTTCGCGTCGACCGCGAACCCGTCGACGGGATTGCCGTCGGCATCGACCACCGATCCGTCGGCTTGCACCGTGTAGGGGCCGTTGGCGAGGACGTCGCCGTTGGCGTCGACGAGGCGGACGAGCGCGGCACCGTCGCCTGCGAGCGTCGAGTCGACGAGCCCGCCGTCGTTGCGGTCGGCGACCCACAGTGCCACGCCGCCGATGGCCCCGAGCCAGAGAGCGATCACGGCAAGTGCGGCGACGACCGCGCGCAGCTTGCGGGCGAAGAACGGCCGCTGGATGAACGGAGCGGTGATCGTCGTCGCGGAGGCCTTGCCGCGCGCCGCGATCACGAGGTTGTGCTGGATCGGTTCGCCGACCAGGTGGCGAGGTCCCCGGACCTTGGCCCGCGTCGTGGCGCGTTGGCCGGGAAGGAGCTTGAAGGCGGCGGTCTTGAAGCGGACGGTGACGTCGGTGGCGTCGCCTTCGAGGGTGAACGCCACCGGGGTGGGCTCACCGTTGCCGACGCCCAGGAGGAACTTGCTGCGCCGACGACCACGAATGGTCGCCGGCTCCACCACCAGGTTCAGTTGCTCGACGGACTCCACCGACACCGTGAACGGGGCGAGGAGCGGACGGTCGGTGGGTCGACTCGAGGTGGCCTGGAACGCAGCTGCGTGCTGGCCGGTGGCGAGATCGATCGGCACGGCGACCGGGACCGAGCAGTCGACGGACGTGTTGGCCGGCACCGCGATGCGCGTGGCGTCGTCGATCTCCGCGCCGCCGTCGCCGCCGTCGAGTCCGACGATACGAACGGTGAAGTCCGCGTCGGTGTTCGTCGAGTTGTGGATCGTGAGGCGGCCGAGGGCCACCGCGCCCGGCGTGGCGTCGATGACGGGCGTCAGGTTCTCGATCGTGAAACTCATCGGCGGCACCGGCCGATCCCGGCGGTGACCATCGCCGTGTTGGTGTCGAGGCGGGTCATGGCAGCGTCACCGTGAACGGAGGCACCGGCTTGTCGATGCTGGGTTCGGTCTCGATCGACACCGAGTCGAGCGGGTCGGCGGCGGTGGCGGACGCGTACACGGCCACCACGAACACCTTCTGCGCTTCGAGCGACGTGAAGGTGTAGTTGCCCCCGGCGTCGGTCTCGACGGTTGCCACGGCGACGCCGTTCGGGAACTGCGCCGGGTCGAACAGACGGAGCGTCACCGATTGTGCCGCCGGATCGAAGCCGTCGACCCGACCGCTCAGCGAGGCCTGCGCGCCGAGTTGGAGGTTGAGGTTCGGCGTCGCGGAGGTTGCGGTCACGTTGACGAGCACGACCACAGGGTCGGTTCCGATCTGGCTGGCGGTGAGGGTGTAGGCCCCCGGTTTGACGTTGCTGAACTGGAACCGTCCGGCGGGATCGTCCGCGGTCAAGAAGGTGCGCGTGGTCGCCCCGTCGCTCAAGGTCACGGTCGCCTGTGTGGCGGGGCCACCGCCGACGGCGTTCACGATGCCTTGGACCGTGGTCGACTCCGGCGACAGGGACACGTCGATCCCACCGATGTCCGTCGTGCCGCGGAACGGGTCCAGGTCGACGACTCGAACCTGGGGGATCACGTCGGGTCCGGTGAAGGTCAGCGTGTAGGTCCCCGGCGCTGGGAGTCCGACGAATCCGTACGAGCCGGCGGCGAGACCCTGGCTGACGACCGCGGTGCGGCGGACCAGATCGGCGCCGGTCAACGTGACGGTCAATCCCTGCTCCGGGACGCCGCTGACAGTCGATCGGCCCGAGATGCTGCCGGTCGCCGGGACGAGCCGCGCAGTGAGGTTGCCGATCTCCTGGCCTTCGGTCAACGCCACCGACCGGGTCTCGGTGAGATAGCCCGGCTTGGAGATCGTCACGGTGTACTGCCCCGGCGTGGGGAGGTCGCGAACCCGGAACGTCCCTTCGGCTCCGTCGGTCAGCGAGACCGTCTCGACCGTCGTGGTGCCGTCGGTCGCCGAGATCGCGACACCGCCGAGCGCCGATCCGTTGGACTCGCTGATCGACCCGGAGATGATGCCATTGCCGGGGCGGAGCGCGAGTTCCAGGTCGTCGAGGCTCTGTCCCGGTCCGAGCGTGACATCGCGGCGCTCTGTCGCGAAGCCGGGCTTCTCGACCAGCAACTGGTAGCTGCCGGGCGACGGGATATCGGGCAGGGTGAAGGACCCGTCGGGTGCGACGTCGACCGTCGCGACCAGCGCGTCTGCCTCCGGGTCGGTCTCGCCGGCTGCGACGAGTGTGATCGTCACGCCGGCGAGGTCGAGCGGGTTGTCGGCGTCGATCTTGCCGGTCACCTCGACGGGGAGCCCGCCGACGGCGACCGGATCGAGCGTGAGCTCCTGACCGAGAGCGACTTCGATCTCCTGGGCGTCATCGGGCGTGGGAGCCGCCGGGTACCACAGCGCTGCGAGCCCGGCACCGCTCAACTTGAGCTTGTAGCGCCCTTCGCCGAGGCTGGAGAGCGAGAACGAGCCCGCGTCGTCGGTGACGGCCGACGCGACGGGCGTCGTGGTGTCGTCGCTGACGAAGAGTTCGGCCTGCATGCCCGCCAGTCCTTGCGTGCTCGTCGCGCTGGTCAGCGTGCCGGTCACGGTTGCCGGGTTGCTCGGAACGACGGCGCCGCCAGCCTCGCCGCTCTCGAGTGCGGCGTCGATGAGTTCGTCGGTGACCGAGGCCTGCTCGACGACTCGGTCGAACGTGCGACTCAGGACCGCTGCGAACACGACGGCAGCGGTGAGCAGACCGAGGAGCGAGATGAGCCAGCGACCGATGCGCGGGCGTTGCAGGAACGTGCCGATCGTCTCGACCGTCACGCTCTCGGTGAGCCCGGCGGCAGATCCGGCCGTGTCGCTCTCGACGCCGAACGTGAAGGTTCGGGCGCGGATCTGTCCGAACCACGCTCGCCCGCCCTTCGCCGTGACTCGCACGACCTGGTCGCGGCCAGGTGGGACGATGACCGTCGGTGGATCGAAGGTGAACTCGGCGAGGTCCTCGGGATCGATGGCGAACGGACGAGCGGAGGCCACAGCGTTGCCGGTGTTGGTGATGACGATGCCGAACGTGGCCACTCGACTGCCGGTCACCATGGTCGGGTCGAGCGCGATGGAGGTCTCGGCACTCGGCGCGACGACGAGTTGGACGTTCGACAGGTTGAACGCCGTGGGGTCGTCGTCGGACACGACATTGATCGTGATGGTCCGCTGCGACGCGGGGTAGTCGAGCGGGAGGTGGACGCGTACGTCGATGTTGGCCGTGTCCCCCGGGAACAGCGACACGCGTTCGGGCGAGACCTCGACCCAGGTGGGGTCGAGACCGAACACCTGCACCGAGTACGCGTCGATCACGTCGGCGGTGTTGGTGATGGCCACGCTGATGAAGCCACCCTGTCCGGGCTCCACCTCCACGTGGTGGGGGAACGTCACGGCGTGCACGGCACTCACGAGATGACCTCTGCGCGCAAGGTGACCGACCGGTCGATGCTCGCCCCGGGCTGGATGTCGACCAGGACGACCCGCTGCTCCAGACCGGTGCGCTCGAACGTGAGGGTGTAGGCGCCCGCCGCGACCGACGAGAAGGCGAAGACGCCGGCGGGGTTGGTCGCGCTGAGCGTGCTGCGCCCCGTGATGCCATCGTGGAGCGTGACGATCACGTCGCCGGCGCCTCGTCCGTCGACCGACACGGTGCCGCGGACCTCGGCGGTCTCTCGCAGGAGTGTGACGGTGCCGACGCTTCTCGCCCCCGCCGCCAGCAACGTGCCGTCGACCGTCTCGGGCTGGTAGCCGTCGGCGATGATCGTGACGGCGTAGCGATTCGGGACCGGGAGCCCGGAAACGGTGAAGGTGCCCGGACTTCCGGTGGTGAGCGTCGCGGACTCGGCCGTCACGTCGCCACCGATCACCTCGACGCTGGCCCCACCGACCGGGACGCCCGACGAGTCGACGACGACGCCGTTGAGGGTGCCGTCACCGCCGACGATCGTGGCGACCAGACCGTCTCGAGCTTCACCGGGGTTCAACGCCAACGCCAGCGAGGCCGAGCTGTACCCGGCGCGCTCGAACGTGAGCACATAGGTCTGCGGTGTCTCCAGGCCGACGAACGCGAACGCGCCGGTGTCGCCGCTGGTCGGAGTATTGGCCTCGACGACGATGTCGCCGGCGCGGGCGGTGACGGTGACGTCGCCGACACGGCTGCCCGATTGATCGACCACGACACCAGCGAGGGAGCCGGTCGCCGCCGACATCCGCACGGTGTTGAGCACGGTGGACGCACCACCGCCGAGTTCTTGTCGCACCGTCTGGGTGTCGAAGCCGGGCCCGCTGATACTGACTTCGTAGGTCGCTGGTGTCGGAAGACCGTCGATGTCGATGCGACCGTCGGTCGTCTCCTGGGTGAACGACACGGGATCGGCGCTGGCAGCCGGGCTGGATCCGTCGTCGACGACGACTCCGTCACCAACGTCGGTACCCGCCGTCGGGCCGGTCGTGTCGGCGTCGACGATCGTCGCCGTGATCGTCAGGGGGACGATCGGAGCGTCGGCAGGCAGGGCCACCACGCCGACGAGGCGCCCCGCCTGGCCGCCCATCTGGATGTCGAGGCCCGTCGACGCGGCGAGTTCGTCGTCGGTGGCGACCGATGCCGGCACGACGGGAATCGCCGCCGCTCCGTCGGAGGTCGCGCTGTCCGGATACCAGACGTCGTCGAAGCCGTCGGCGCTGAAGCGGAGCTTGTAGGTGCCAGGCAGCAGTGCCGGAAGCGAGAAGTTGCCGTCGACGTCGGTCGCCACCGAGCCGACCGCCTGGAGTTCGTCGTCGCTGATTCGATTCGCTTCGACCGTGATCCGCTCGATGCCGTCACCGGTGGTCACCGCCGTGACCTGGCCGCTCGCGGTGCCGGCGACGGCGGCGAGCGGCATGTTCGCTGCGCCCCCGAAGAAGTCGGTCGCGAGGATCTTCGTCGGCTGGTCTCGGCCGCGAACTTCGCTCATCACCCACAAGAAGATCAGTGCCCACAGCACGATGATGGCCGCGAGGATCATGGCCGTGATCACGCCTCGCGGGATGCGTGGTTTCTGGTTGAACGTCGCCGTCTTCTCGACGACGGTCTCGCCCACCTGAGCGGACACGATGATCGAATAGGGGAGCGGCTGACCGAACCACGGGCGCGGCCCGCGCAGGTCGACCTCGACATCCGCCGATTCGCCGTAGGGAAGGACGAGGCTCTGCGGCTCGACCGTCGCGTCGATCACGCGGGTCGGCTCCCAGGCGTTGACGGTGACGTCGACGCCAGTGTTCGACCTGTTGTGGACGGTTGCGGTGAGGGTTGCCGAACCACCGCCCGAGACGATCGAAGGACTCAAGGTCACATCGAGGTCGAGGGTTTCGGTCACCGTCAGCCAGAAGTCCTGGACACCTTGGCGTTCGTCGTCGATCGTCGACACGATGCGGACGACGACGAGGTAGTCGCCAGCCGGACACGACTTCGGGATGTCGAACACCACGACGACGGTGTCGGTGGCGTCGGGAAACACGCTGACCAACGGGCGCTCGAGCCGGACCCAATCGGGATTGATGCCGTCGACGATGGCGGTCACCCCGTCGATCACCTCGCCGGTGTTGGTCACACCGACCTCGATCTGTGCGCTCTGTCCGGGCGTGACGGTGAGATGCGAGATCGCAAGTGCCGTCTTCATCGCCTCGGCTCCGCTGGCTCGCCGGATCCGGGTGAGCGGACCATCACTCGAACCGCACCCCGCCCGTCGACGGCACGGTCATCACCAGTGGCGGATCGACGTCGACCGTGATCTCGTCGTCGTCGACGGCCTTGAGGACGAACCGCCCCGTCGGATTGACGAACGTCGAGTCGACGCTCGACCGGACCACGGCTCCGATCGCCCCCCGGCGCTCGGCGTCGAGGACTTCGCCAGCGACGCGGCGACGCGGTGTCGAGCCGGAGAAATCGATGCCGTTCGTCGCCTCGGTGTCCATGCGTCCGATGGCCGTGCCGATCGAACTCACCGGCGGGCCGGCTTCGGTGAAGACACCGATGTCGAACTCGCTCGACACCACGATGTTGATGCCCGGTTTGACCTTGCCTTCGAGAGCCTTGAACACGTCCATGTGGTCCTCGCCGACTCTGGCGACTTCGATCCGCGGCGGCTCGAGGTGCCGCATCCCGCCGGGAACGAAGGCCGACGGCATCTGCCCGTGTGCCAGGAGCGATCTCACCAAGCCGGCGAGTAAGGCACGCTCATCGCCGTGGTCGCTGGTCCAGGCGGTCACGACGTAGCGCAGTTCCATGACCGGGAACGCCGGCTGATGTACACGCACGCCATCGCGAACGACGGTGCGCAGACCACTGTTGGCGTGCTGGGTCGAGCGCCGGATGTCCCAGAGGAAGATGTTGACCGTCGGTCGCGTGAGCTTGGCGCTCCAGTCGCGATCTGGGGCTTCGAAGGCAACATCGACGTCGGTGGCGCTCAAGGGCACGGTGGCGCGCAAGAGCGCTTCGAGACTGTCGTCGATGTGCTCCAGCATCGTCGCCCTCCCAGACTGTTCGGTGGTGCGCGCACTGCGCGAACCACCGAACGAACACTAGCCGGGCCGCGCGGCGAAGCGGTGGTGCCCGTCCCCTGCGTATGCCAGGAGGTCGGGCGTATCCCGGGAGGTCGGGCTAGGGTTTGCGACGTGATCCACGGGAGAGGAGTCGGTCGACTCGCGTCGCGCGTGCTGCGGCCTGACTCACCGACTGGGCCGCGACGTCACGTCGCTGCGGGGCCGAACCCGGGCGGAGCGCGGCCGATGGTCATGGCGTTGACGCTGGCACTCGCACTCGTGGGTCCTGCGTGCTCGGGAGACGACGACGAGGGGCTCGGTCTGATCGACGTCGGCGACGAGGGGCCGGGAACGTGTCTCGACGTGCCGCTCGATCAAGGGCCCGACATCGAGCGTCTGCCGGTCATCGCCTGTGGGGAGCCACACAGCCACGAGATCTATGCCGTGGCGTTGGTCGACGACGACGTGTACCCAGGGTTCGAGGCGCTCGAGACGTTCGCACAGGCGCAATGCCTCAAGGAATTCGAGGCGTACGTCGGTGTCAGCGCGTTCGACTCCGATCTGTTCTACTCGTGGATCGTGCCCACGCTCACCAGTTGGGAGAGCGACAGCGACCGCGAGGTGCTGTGTGTCGCCGGCAACGGCAACGGTGCGCCGCTGGTGGGCACGATCCGCAACACCGCCCGCTGAGCTGTTCCGTCGTCGAACCGCCTCATGCTCGTGTCAACCGGACTGCTCGTCGGGCTGCTCGTCGTTCCAATCGTCATCGGCGTCCTGCCAGGCGTCATTGCGAGTCTCGACCGTCGAGCGCCAGTTCTCGGCTTCGGCGCGTGACGGATAAGGGCCCAGGGTCTGGTCGCCGGGACCCCGTTCGCTCGCCGGGACGGCGCGTTCACGGCGCAGATCCCAGTACCAGTCGGTGTCGTGCTGCATGTCGTCCACGGTCGTCATGTTTCCACGGACACAGCTGTCGGCGCGGACAGGCGACACCGGTCGTACGCTGAGATGGTGAGTGGCGATGCGATCGAGTCCAACCGAGTGAAGCTTCGGCTCGACCGATTGGTCGCCGGCGGAGAAGCCATGGGTCGCCTCGACGATGGCCGAGTCGCGTTCGTGCGTGGCGGGTTGGCGGGCGAGGAAGTCGACGCTCGGGTCCTGAACGACCGCAAGGACTTCGTGCGAGCCCACGTCGACAGCGTCGACGACGTGCTCGAGGCATCGGTGGAACGAGTCGTCCCGACATGTCCGCATCGCCGCGCCGGGTGTGGCGGATGTGGCTGGATGCACCTGTCGACCGCGGCGCAGTTCGACGCCAAGGTCGACATCGTCAAGGAGTCACTCCGGCGAATCGGCCGGCTCGACGACGGCGTCGTCGACGCTGTCGTGCGCGCGGGCGGCAGTGTGGAGCCGTTCGGCTACCGGACCACCCTT
The DNA here is from genome assembly GCF_046290335.1 of Ilumatobacter sp. GTDB lineage: Bacteria > Actinomycetota > Acidimicrobiia > Acidimicrobiales > Ilumatobacteraceae > Ilumatobacter_A. Next base: position 23,808 of record NZ_JBKAGH010000001.1, read on the forward strand.
CGCCTCACGGGCATCGCCGCGTCCGACGGTGGTGGCGTCGGATTTCGCGAGGAGCGCAGCGACGAGGTGGTCGCGATCGATCACTGCCAGGTCGCGCACGAGAACATCTCGCGCCTGCTCCGTGATCTCGAGGTGGCCCCGGGCGTCGAGCTGACACTTCGGACATCGGTCGCGACCGGTGGGGTGACGGCGCGGTGGACCAAACCGGAAGACCGTCGCCGTCGGGGCGAGCGTCGTCGCAAGATCGCCGCTGACGCCGGTGGACGTGGCGCGGTGAGTGGGTTGCCGAGCGATGTGCACATCGGAGACCGAGCGTTCCTGACCGAGCGGATCGCCGGCGCCAACCTGATGGTCTCGGCGCCGTCGTTCTTCCAGTCGGGGGCCCAGGCAGCCGAGCTCCTCGTCGACGCAGTGGAGCGCACCGCGCCCGAACTCGGGCGTGCCAAGCATGCGCTCGACGCGTACGGGGGCGTCGGACTCTTCGCCGCCACCGTCATGCGTCCGGCGCGCCATGTGACGCTGGTCGAGTCGTCGCGGTCGTCGACGCTCGACGCGGCGGTCAACCTCGAGACCCGCAGCGCGTCGATCGTTCGAACCGACGTCGCCAAGTGGGTGTTGCCCGACGGTTCGCCACCGATCGACGTGATCGTGGCCGACCCGGCTCGCCCCGGCCTCGCCAAGCCCGGCGTCGGAGCCCTCGTCGCAACGTCGGCGCCCGTGCTGATCCTCGTGAGCTGCGACCCGGGCTCGATGGCCCGCGACGCGTTCCTTCTCGCCGAGGCCGGCTACCGCCTCGAATCGGTCGAGGTGCTCGACCTGTTTCCACAGACGCATCATGTCGAGACGGTGGCGCGCTTCGCCCGGTGACCCGGCCGACTCGGTGGCTGGTGGAGGCGCTCACCGTGCCGAACGTGCCGGTCACGAAGAAATTTCGATCATCCGTCATCCAGACTCCGAGCAGCTCCGTAGACCCGATGTGACACGAGACGACGCCGATGCATCCGATGCCGCGCTCGTCGTGGCGATCGGGCGATTTCACCAGCCGGCGCTGGCCGAGGTCTATCGGCGACACGCCGGGGCCGTGTTCGGACTCGCCAAACGACTACTCAGCGACCATGCGCGAGCCGAAGAGATCGTGCAGGAGGTCTTCTTGCGCCTGTGGAACGAACCGCATCGGTTCGACCCGGAGCGGGGCACGCTGCGCAGCTTTCTGCTCGCTCACACACACGGCCGTGCGGTCGATGTGATCCGTTCCGATGTGGCGCGACGCACCCGCGAGGAGCGAGAGGCAGCGCAGCGAGCCGACGCGGGGTACGACCTGGCACTCGAAGTGTGGGACATGGCGCTGGCGTCGCACGTTCGTGACGCCACGAACAAACTGCAGCCCGGCGAACGCGAAGCGATCGAGCTCGCCTATTTCGGAGGCTTGACGTACCGCGAGGTTGCAGCGAGGCTTGGAGAACCGGAAGGAACGGTCAAGAGTCGGATTCGATCGGGGCTCAAGCGGCTCCGTTCGGAACTGCTCGAGTCCGGTATCGGCACAGGGGCGGGTGTGGAATGAGCACGTACGACGACGGGACGATCGTGAACGACGACTGGAGTGACCCGCACGGCCTCGACGAGCTCCTCGGCGCGTATGCGCTCGACGCCGTCGACGACGACGAGCGGCGGCGAGTCGACGACTACCTGCGGATCAACCCGAAGGCGGCCCGCGAAGTAGAGCAGCACCGTGAAGTGGCGACGATGCTCGCCTTCACCGGTATGAACGCGCCCGAAGGCGTGTGGGCCAAGATCGAGCAGGAACTGGGATCTGCGCTTCCTCCGCCCGCTCCGGGTCCCGAACTCGCCAAGGTGCTGGCCATGGGCGGATCATCGCTCGCCGTCCCGAACCCTGTCCCGAATCCCGACTCGGACCGCGCCGTCGGGAGATCCTCGGCCACGGTGATTCCGATGCGCCGTCGCATGGCCACGTCGGTGGCCCCCTGGCTGGTGGGAGCGGCCGCCGCCGTCGTGATCGCTGTCGGCGCCGTGGCCTTGTTCGCCGATCGAAGCGATTCGAGGAGCCCGCTCGAGCAAGCGTATGAGGCGGCCTTGACCGACCGCGACTCGGTGACGGCCGAACTCGTCGCCGACGGAGCGTCGGCCACGGCGCTCGGGGTGATCGACCAGGACGGTCACGGCTACCTCGACGCGACGACGCTGCCGACGCTGCCCAGCGGGCAGACGTATCAGCTCTGGGGCGTGCTGAGCGAGACCGCCGACGTGGTGTCGTTGGGCATCCTCGGACCGAATCCGGAACTCGAGTTCTTCACGGTCGAGGGTGGCGTCGACGCGTTGGCGATCACGATCGAGGCCTCTCCGGGCGTCATCAGCGACGGTAATCCCGAGGGCGCGTTCGTCGGCACCGTGTCCTGACCCGCTCGTTACCCTGAGCGTCGTGCTCACACCTGTGCTGTCATCCGAAGTCTCCGGCGCGCTCGCCGACCGACGACCTGTCGTGGCCATGGAGTCGACGATCTACTCGCATCTCGGGCTGCCGTCGCCGGCCAACGCCGACGCGCTCGAACGGTGCAGTGCGGCGATTCGGGCCGGGGGAGCGGTGCCGGCGGTGTCAGCGGTGCTCGACGGGGTGGCCCGGCTCGGGCTGTCCGACGCCGAGCACGAGCGGATTCTGGGTCCGGCCCGCAAGATCGCGGAGCGCGATCTTCCGGTCGCCATCGCGCAACGATGGGAGTTCGGTGCCACCACGGTGTCGGCGTCGGTGTCGATCGCCGCGGCAGCGGGTGTGTCGGTGTTCGCCACGGGTGGGCTCGGTGGCGTGCACCGTGGCGCGGAGGTGACCGGCGACGTGTCGGCCGATCTCGACGCACTCGCCCGCCATCATGTGGTCACCGTGTCGGCAGGGGCCAAAGCGTTCCTCGACCTGCCGCGGACCCTCGAGTACCTCGAGACGGCGGGCGTGCCGGTCCTCGGCTGGCGCCACGACTGGTTTCCCGCCTTCTACACCCGCAGCTCCGGCCTCCCCGTCGCGCATCGCGTCGAGGCGGCCGCGGAGGTCGCTGGGACGTTCGCCAACATGGCGCGAACCGACGGCGGGGTGCTGGTCACCGTGCCGATCCCCGAAGCCGCCGAACTCGACGCCGCCGAACTCGACGCGGTGATCGATGCGGCTCTTGGCGACTGCGTCGAGGCGGGGATCGAGGGCGCCGGGGTCACGCCGTTCGTCCTCGCTCGGATCGCGACCGCCACCGAAGGGCGAAGTGTTCCGGCAAACCTCGCGCTCGCCGAGAACAACGCTGCGGTGGCCGCCGAGATCGCCGTCGCGATCGCCGGCGCTTGACGGCCGGTCGCGCTAGGACGTGAGTTCGGCGACGCGGCGCTCGACTCGGTCGAGGAACTCGCTGCGGTCCTCGTCGCTTCGCACGTCGACGCCGTAGAACGAGACCCAATGCGTTCGAGCGAGGGGATGGCACATCGTGCGGACGCTGCGGAACAGCGTCCGCTTCCCGCTTTCGCCCTGAGCGGCGTTCATCAGCTTGGTCGAGCCGTGGCTCGTGACGGCGACGATGCGGTGGATGTTGCGCAGCATCGGCCGGAGCCGGTCGGCGCCCTCGGGGAGTTCCCACGCGACTCCCGCAGCGAACACTCGGTCGATCCAGCCCTTGAGCATCGCGGGCTGGCCCGACCACCATGTGGGGTAGACGAACACGAGTGTGTCGGCCCACCGAAGGTCGTCGGCATGGCTCGCGAGTTCAGCAACGACACCGGGCTGCGTGTGCGTGCGGTGCTCCTCGGCGCTGAGCTCGGGAACGAAGCCTTCGGCGTACAGGTCGTGCAGGCGAACCTCGGCGCCGGCGCTCGCCAGGCCAGCTTCGACGCGTCGACGGGCCGCCCCGATGAGGCTGTCGTCGAGCGGATGGCAGTAGATGACCAGCACGCGGCGCGGTCGGGCTGCTCGGCGCCATGACCATGTCGGCCGTCGTGGCAGCTTCATCGCACACCCGCCATCGTGGCTTCGACATGCGCAGCGAACTCGAGGCGACCGGCATCGTCGGCGCTGTCGATCGCGTAGTGTCCCAGCCACGTGGTTCGCGTGCGAGGACCGCATGACAGTCGCAGCGTTCGTGTCAGAGATCGACGTCCGTTGTCGTTGATGAGCCGCACGTACCAGCGAGGCGAGCCGTAGGTCGAGATGCCGACGATGCGTCGGATGTTGCCGAGCCCGGGCCGGACCTTGCCCGACTTGTCGTCGAAGCGGAAACCGATGCCGGGGACGAGGACTCGGTCGAGCCAGCCCTTGAGGACGGCCGGGAGCCCGCTCCACCAAGTGGGGTACACGAAGACGAGCATGTCGACGGAGGTCACCAGGTCTGCGTAGCGGCGAACCTGGTCGTCGACGATGGGCTCGTCGGAGTGATAGGCCGCTCGCTCGGCAGGGGTCATCGCCGCCCGGAAGCCCTCGGCGTAGAGATCGATGTCGGTGACCTCGTGGCCGGCGGCTCGAAGTCCGGCGCCGGCGCGCCGGGCCAGTTCGTGGGTGTAACTGTCGACATTCGGATGGGTGACGACCAGTGCGACGTGCATCGGTTGCTCAGTCTGCCTCAGGAGCAGGGTGCGGTGCAGATCGAACTGGTGTCCGCAACGACTGGATCTGTAGCAGCGCCACGATTGCGAGGAGCAGGGCGAACGTCACGTTCGAGGCCGTGTCGCTGATCTGTCCGGCGATCGTGCTGCCGATCACCGCGCTGACGACTCCCGCAGCACCGATGGCGGCAGCGAGTCGGATGTCGGCATTGCGCTTCGAACGGTTGCGCCACGTACCCATCAGCGAACTGGGCACGATGACGGCCACCGAGGTGCCTTTCGCGACGACCGGCACCATCGAATACAACACGATCATCGCCGGGACCATCACGACACCACCTCCGATCCCGAGGAGCCCGGAGAGGGTGCCCGCCACGAAACCGATCACGACGAGTCCGACACCGCCCCACAGCGTGAGGTCGCCGCGACCCAGCGTCTCGTCGGAGAGGACGAGGCGCAGTGCGGTGGCGATCACGGTGACGATGAAGATGATCGTCAGCGGCGTCTTGGGGATCACCTGCAACAGGTGCGTGCCGGCGATGGCCCCGGCGACCGCTCCGGCCGCCAGCCAACCGGCGATCGCCCAGTCGACGTCACCGTTGAACGCATAGGTCGCCAGGCTGGCGCTCGCGATCGGCACCGTCGCCGCCAACGACGTGCCGTGCGCGAGCTTGCGTTCCATCCGGGTGATGGCGAGCAACGCCGGCACGATGATCAGCCCGCCGCCCACGCCGAACAGCCCGCTCAGCATGCCGGCCATGACGCCGATGACCAGCCCTCGCCAGGTCTCTCGCCGTTCGCCGGTCCGGTCGCTGTCGATGGTCACGGGGTCGCACCCTATTGGCGCGACCGCATGGCGCGACCGCATGGCGCGACCGCATGGCGCGACCGTATGGCGCGACCCCGTGGCGCGACCGCGTGGACCGACCCGCGACGCCGGCGACTCGCGCTCCGCTGTCAGGACTCGACGGCGCGAGCTGCGTCCTGCTTCTTGCGGAACGGACCGCGACGCTCGGTGATGTCGGTGTGAGCAGCGACGATGGCGCGGATGCGGTCGCCGTCGACCTCGTCGTGTTCACAGAGGGTGTCGGCGATGTCGTACAGCGCGTCGCGGTAGGTGTCGACCATGTACGCGGCCCGTTCGGCGCCTTCTTGCATGTACTGCTCGGCGGCTGCCCGGCTGGGCTCGTCGGCGAGGACCTTGGCGACGAGGTTCGCTGCCGTGGGCATCGCGGCCGCTTCGAGGCTGAGCAGCCCCGGACCGTTGCCGAGTTGCCCGACGAGCTGCGAGGCGATCGTCGTCGCCATCGCGAGGTCGGAACTGATGCCGCTGCTCGCTTCGCCGTACTCCTGGCGTTCGGCTGCGCGACCTGCCAACGCGACGGCGATGAGATCGCGAGCGTCGTCCGGGGTCTTGAGGAACCGCTCATCACTGTCGCCGTGGGCGACGAGGCCGAGGGCGGACGAGCGGCGCAGGATCGACGCCACCTTGACGTCGCGACGGGTGAGCACGGCGGTGAGGGCATGGCCGGCCTCGTGGATGGCGATGCGGCGACGCTCGTCGGGGTGATAGCCCATCTCCTGGGCGACGCCGACCTCGGTGACGAGTTGTGCCGACAACACGTCGGCCATCGTCATGGCGGTGCGCCCGTGGCGCAACGCGATGATCAAGGCTTCGTCGAGGAGTTTCTCGATGCGAACAGGGGTGTATCCCGCGCTCACGTCGGCGACGAGCACATTTGTCACGTCGTCGGCGTGTGCTTTGCGGTCGAGGTAGTACTGCGCGATCTCGAGGCGGTCCTTGCGGGCGGGGATGTGAAAGCCGATGACTCGGTCGAAGCGGCCGGGACGCAGCAGCGCGGGGTCGAGGTCAGCAGCCCGGTTGGTCGCGGCGACGATCAAGATGTTGGCCATCGGCGACTTGGGGCGCTTGATTCGGCGGTGCGGTGGGAGGTACTTGTTGAACCAGTCGACCCACATCGCCTTGAACTTGTCACGGCCACTCGGCAGGTCGAAGCTCTGCATCTGCACCAACAGTTCATTGACGACGCCGACGATGCCCTCACGCTGGCTGCCGGTGTTCATGCCGCTGCGGGCACCACCGATCGCGTCGAATTCCTCGATGTAGCCGATGGCCCCACCCTCTTCGCGGGCGGCCTTGCGGAGGTTCTTGAAGAACGTGCGGATCTTCTTGTTGGTCTGGCCGTAGTACATCGATTGGAATTCCGACGCCGACACGAAGTGGAACGGCACGCCAGCCTCGGCGGCCATCGCCTTGGCCAGATAGGTCTTGCCGGTGCCGGGAGGGCCCTCGAACAGGACCCCTCGACGAGGCTTGCCACCCATGACCTCCTCGAACGTCTCGGAGGCGAGGAACAGGTTCATGCTGTCGATGGCTTCGCGCTTGGTCTGCTCGGCGCCCACGACGTCGGCGAGGCGAACGTTGGAGTCCTCGGCCCGCAGCACCGTGTGCGGCGACCGCCCGGTGGTGAGGAACGGGATCAGGATGACCGCGCCGAGGATGCAGATCAGGCCGAGTGCGATGATGATCTCGGGATTGCCGGTCAACCAGCCGGGCATGCCGAGGCGGATCGGGTTGTCGGTGACGAGGCGGTAGAGCAGCCACCCGAGGATCGGGGTGAGCAGGTACAACTTGCGACGTAGACGACGCTGACGGACGCGTTCTCGGTTGGCGTTGGCGTCGATGTCGTCTCCCGACAACATCGCTCCGGTACTCAGCTTGGTGATGTCCATCTGTGTCTCGTTTCTGACCCGTTACCGGGTCGGCCGGTCGCCGATTCCCCGCACGTCTTCCCCGTACGTTCGACGTCGACACGTACCGTAGGCAGCGAGCACTGGGGGTGGGCAAGGCGCACAGGTCAAGCCTTGGTCAAGTTTCGGACCGGGATGGTGCGGCGAGCCCGATGCAGTCGCCCGTCGACCTCTCCCCGCGTCGGTGACGCCGATTCGTCAAGCCGACGTCGAGAAATCCCGAGGTGGAGTGGTCCGGGACGGTGGGGAGCAGCACCGGCAAGAATCCCGGTGATTCGTGCGTCGCATCGCGGTCGGCGCGCGCCGCAGGGTTACGCTGAACGGCGTGTCAGCGACAGATGCCCAGACCTCGACGGGTGGTGCCGGATTCGGCGCGAACTCGTGGCTGGTCGAAGAGATGTACGAGAAGTTCGTCCACGACCCCGACTCGGTCGGCGACCAGTGGCAGGAGTTCTTCGCCGATTACAAGTCGGGAGCGCCATCGGTCGCTGCGGCTGCGGCTGCGTCGCCCAAGGTCCGAGCGATCAGTGCTGGCCACGCTCCGGTTGAGGAACTACCCGCTCCCGCGGCCAAATCAGCACCTTCGCCCGCTCCCGCATCTCCGTCAGCATCGCCGTCTGCGGCCGCATCGGAAGCCGGAGCGAAGGGTGTCGACGAAGCAGGAGCCGAACCGGTCGGGGCGCCGATTCGCGGTGCCGGGGCGGCGATCGTCAAGAACATGGAAGCCAGCCTGGCGGTGCCGACGGCGACCAGCTTTCGCAATGTTCCTGCCAAGCTGCTCGAGGTCAACCGCAAGGTCATCAACGGTTTTCGCTCCCGAACCGGTCAGGGCAAAGTCAGCTTCACCCACTTGATCGGCTGGGCGGTCGTGCGCGCGATCGCCGACTCGATGCCCGGCATGGTCAACAGCTACGTCGAAGGTGACGACGGCAAACCGCGTCTCATCGAGAACAAGCAGATCAACATGGCGCTGGCGGTCGACAAGGAAAAGCCAGACGGCAGCCGCACGTTGCTCACCCCGGTGGTGCGTGACGCAGGCTCGCTCGACTTCGCCGGGTTCCTCGCCGCGTACGACGAGGTCATCCGCAAGGTCAGGAACAACAAGCTCACCGTCGAGGACTTCCTGGGGGCGAACATCTCGCTGACCAACCCCGGCACGATCGGCACCGTCCAATCCGTGCCGCGCCTCATGCCGGGTCAGGGTGTCATCGTCGGCGTCGGCTCGATCGACTACCCGGCGGAGTTCGCAGGAGCCGACCGGCAAAGCCTCGCCGACATGGGCGTGAGCAAGGTCGTGACCATCACGTCGACCTACGACCATCGCATCATCCAGGGTGCGGAGTCGGGGATGTTCCTGCAGCGCGTCAACGAATTGCTGCTCGGTGAGCATCACTTCTACGACGACATCTTCAACTCGCTCGACCTTCCCTACGAGGCGGTCAAGTGGCGCCCCGACACCAACCCGATGAACCGGGAGGAGGCCATGCTGCGCAAGCAGATGGCCGTCGCCAAGCTCATCCGAGTCCACCGTGTTCGGGGGCATCGCATCGCCGACCTCGATCCGTTGCGGTGGACCGAGCCGCACACGCCTCGTGAGCTCGATCCGGCCACCTACGGCCTGACGATCTGGGACCTCGACCGAGAGTTCCTCACCGACGGAGTAGGCGGCTCCGACAAGCTGACGCTCGGGAACCTGCTCGGTGTGCTGCGTGACGCGTACTGCCGCACGATCGGTGTCGAGTACATGCACATCCAGAACACCGACGAGCAGCGCTGGGTGCAAGAGCGAGTCGAGGCCCGTCTGGTCGAGTTCGACGGCGAGCAGAAGAAGCGGATCCTCGAGCGTCTCAACGCCGCGGAGTCGTTCGAGAAGTTCCTTGCCACCAAGTACGTCGGCACCAAGCGCTTCGGGATCGAAGGCGCGGAGTCGGCGATCCCGATCCTCGACGAGATCCTCGGGCGCGCGGCCGATGCCGGGCTCGATTCGGCGATCCTCGGGATGGCCCACCGCGGTCGGCTCAACGTGCTTGCCAACATCATGGGCAAGAGCTACGAGGCGATCTTCTCGGAGTTCGAAGGTCACCTCGACCCGACCTCCGTCCAGGGCTCTGGCGACGTGAAGTATCACCTGGGCACCAAGGGCGTCTATGTCAGCCCGACGGGCTCCGAGATCCCGATCGAACTCGCTGCCAACCCGAGCCACCTCGAAACCGTCGACCCGATCGTCATGGGCATGGTGCGTGCGAAGCAAGACCAGATCGATCCGCCCGGATCCTTCCCCGTGCTGCCGCTGCTGATCCACGGTGATGCTGCGTTCGCTGGCCAAGGCGTGGTCGCCGAGTGTCTCGCGATGAGCGAAACCGGCGGCTATCGGATCGGTGGCACGATCCACCTGATCATCAACAACCAGATCGGCTTCACCACCGCCCCGCAGTCGGCGCGTTCGTCGCCGTACTGTTCCGACGTCGCCAAGACGGTGCAGGCGCCGATCTTCCACGTGAACGGTGACGACCCCGAAGCGTGCGTCCGGGTCGCCCAGTTGGCCTGGGAGTACCGTTCGACATTCAACAAAGACGTCGTCATCGACATGGTCTGCTATCGCCGCCACGGTCACAACGAGGGTGACGACCCGTCCTACACCCAGCCGCTCATGTACAAGGCGATCGCCGAGAAGCGCAGCGTTCGCAAGCTCTTCGTCGAGACCCTCGTTCGCCGTGGCGACATCACGCTCGACGAGGCCGAGCAAGCGCTCGCCGATTTCCACGACAAGCTGCAGGCGGTGCTCGACGAGACCCGCTCGCAAGCGCCGGTCGACTTCAAGGCCGCTCGTCCGCCGAGCCCCGTCGGCGTGCTCCCGCCGATCCCGACCGGCTCACCGCGCGCCACGCTCGATCGGATCTTCGAGCAACTGACCGCGGTTCCCGAAGGGTTCACGATCCACCCCAAACTCGCCAAGCAGTTCGAGGCCCGCGCCCAGATGTACGCCGGCGGTGAGGTCGACTGGGCCACTGCCGAGGCGCTCGCCATCGGCTCGCTCGTGATCGAAGGTCGCTGCGTGCGCTACGCAGGCGAAGACACCCGCCGCGGGACGTTCAGCCATCGTCATGCTGCTCTGATCGACTACAACACGGGTGAGCCGTTCATCCCGCTCGACAATCTCGAGGGAACCGACGCTCGCTTCTGGGTCTTCGATTCGCTGTTGTCGGAGTACGCGGCGTTGGGCTTCGAGTACGGCTACAGCCACTCGAACAGCGAGGCGCTGGTCGTGTGGGAAGCGCAGTTCGGCGACTTCATCAACGGCGCCCAGATCATCATCGACCAGTACATCGTGGCGGCGGAAGACAAGTGGAAGCAGCAGAACGGCGTCGTGCTGTTGCTCCCGCACGGCTACGAAGGCCAAGGCCCGGAGCACAGCTCGGCTCGTGTCGAACGCTTCTTGACCCTCGCCGCCGAAGACAACATGCAAGTCGTCAACACGACGACGGCGGCGAACTTCTTCCACCTGCTGCGTCGCCAGGTCCACCAGGAGCGGCGCACGCCGCTGATCGTGTTCTCACCGAAGCAGGGGCTGCGGATGAAGCAGACCCGGTCGTCGATCGAGGAACTGACCAACGGTTCGTTCCGGGAGGTCCTCGACGATCCGGGTGACATCGATCCCGAGAAGGTGCAGCGCATCGTGTTCTGCTCGGGCAAGGTCGCCTGGGACGCGATCGACGAGCGCGATACGAAGCAGGTTCCGGCTGCGATCGTGCGGATCGAACAGCTCTATCCGCTGCCGACCGAGCAGATGCTGAGCATCCTCAAGCGGTACCCGAATGCTCGCGAGCTGCGCTGGCTCCAGGAGGAACCCGAGAACATGGGCGCCTGGAATTTCATCGAGCACCACACGTGGCGGATCAAGGAACAGGGCTACGACCTGCGCCACGTCGCGAGGGTCGAATCGGGAAGCCCGGCAACCGGCTCGAAGAAGATCCACGACCAAGAGCTCGCCGATCTGATGGAGCGCGTCTTCGCCGACATGTGATGGCACGTGATTCGGCGCGCGAGACCTGGCTGTGAGCACCCGGGTCGGCGCATCCGGATCAGCGCAGTGAGATGCCGAGGATCGCTTCGAGATCGTCGATCGCTTGCGCGGCCGACGTGACCTTGATCGTCTGCATGCCCATTGCTTTGGCTGGCTTCAAGTTGATACCGAGGTCGTCGAGGAACACGCAGGCGCTCGGCGTGGCGTCGACGAGGTCGCAGGCGATCTCGTAGAAGCGCGCCTCGGGCTTGCGGACGCCGACCTTGCTCGACTCGACGACGTGGTGGAACTTGGCCATCACCGTGGCCACGTCGGGTCGTCGTTGCGTTGCGGTGTCGTCGGACACCACGTTGTTGGTCAGGCACGCCGTGCGGTAACCGGCGTCGATGACCCGGTCGAGCGCGAGTTCCATCTCGGGGCGTACGGCGCCGGACAGCAGTGCGAGCACGTCTCGTCCGGGAACGCGATGCCCGAGCGCCTCGGATTCGGTGGCGAACAACTCATCGAAGGCATCGGGGCCGACGTCGTTGCGTTCGAGTCGAGCCCACGCGTTCGTGTCGGGATCGTGGCTGTTGACCGTTCGGATGAAGTCGATCGGAAGGCCGTGATCGGCTTCGTAGGTGTTGAAGGCTTCGAACGGGCTCGTGAGGATCACTCCGCCGAAATCCCAGAGTACGGCATCGATCCGCTGTGACGTCATGTCGAGGGACTCTACGAAACGACAGCTGTCGGTTCGCGATCGCGAGCGAGTTCGTCGACCTCGTGCGCCGTGTGTCGTCGAACGCCATCGTGGGTATCGGTGTACTCGAGCGTTTCAGCGCTTACCATCAGACATGAGCAGACATGAGTCCGGCCCGTGCGCTTCGCAGGTCCGAGACGCGGCGGCTGGAACACACGGTTCCGGCGCCGAGCAATTCAGGAACGAGAAACCAAAACATGAGTACCAGAGACGGACTACGTCACGTCGTGGTCGATGGCTCGAATATCGCCACCGAAGGTCGGTCGATGCCGAGCTTGCACCAACTCCAAGAAGCCGTGATGAGCTTCATGGAGGAGCATCCCGACACCGCGGTCACGGTGGTGGTCGACGCCACGTTCGGCCATCGCATCGACAAGAAAGAAGCCAAGGAATTCGAAGAGGGCATCGCCAACAATGAGCTGGTCGCACCGCCTGCCGGTGCGGTCGGCCGCGGTGACGCGTTCGTGCTCGGCATCGCTGACAAGTCGGGCGCTTCGATTCTGTCGAACGACAGCTTCCAGGAATTCCACGCCGAGTACGAGTGGCTCTTCGACGAAGGTCGACTCATCGGTGGCAAGCCCGTCCCACACGTCGGTTGGGTGTGGGTCGACCGGCTACCGGTTCGCGGGCCGGTGAGTCGCAAGGCAACCGGCGGACGAGCTGGTCGGGGCGGCCGCTCGCGATCGAAGGGCGAGTCGTCGGTGCGAACGGGCAGCAAGGAAGCGTCCGGTCCGATGCCGGTGCCGACGTCGCCGCCACCGTCGGCCAAGCAGGCCGCTGCGTCGTCGTCGGGAACGTCCGCCAGCACGTCATCGTCCACGCCGTCATCTGCCAAGAAGTCGGCGTCGAGGCGTCGGGGGTCCCAGCGGGGTAACGCCGACGAGACGACGTCCGAGTCGGACGTGGCGACGTCCGGGAGCGACGCGGCATCCCGCGACGCCGGTCGATCCGCTGAGCGTCGAGGTCAGCGCTCGACGCCGACGGGGCAGGACCCGGTGAACGAGCTGATGCCATTCCTCGATTTCGTCGAGAAGCATCAGCCGGGCGCTGCGGTGCAAGCGGTCGTCGAGTCCTACTCGTCACACGGTGCCTACGTGGCGCTCGGCGGCGACGTTCGTGGCTACGTGCCGCTGCGCCTGATGGCCGAGCCTGCCCCGCGCAGTGCCAAGCAGGTCATGAAGGTCGACGACACGGTCGACCTCGTGGTGGTGAGCTTCGCGCCCATGCGCCGCAGCATCGACCTCGCCGTGCCCGAGTTGGCCGAGGCTGCCATCGCAGCGGCACAGGAGGAAGACCTCGACGAGGCCGGTGCGACCAAGAAGACGGCGGCGAAGAAGACCGCGGTCAAGAAGACGGCCGCGAAGAAGACGGCGGTCAAGAAGACGGCCGTGAAGAAGACCGCGGTCAAGAAGACGGCGGCGAAGAAGACCGCGGTCAAGAAGACGGCCGCGAAGAAGACCGCGGTCAAGAAGACGACAGCGAAGAAGGCGGCGGTCAAGAAGACGGCCACGACGACACCGGCGAAGACAACCAGGCCGGCGAAGAAGACGGCCGCGAAGAAGACGGCTGCGAAGAAGACGGCCGCGAAGAAGACGGCTGCGAAGAAGACGGCCGCGAAGAAGACAGACGCCGAGCAGAGCGTCGCCAAGCAGACGGCTGCGACGACGACAGCAAACACCAAGACGCCGGCGAGGAAGACCGCGGACAAGAAGACGGCGGCGGCGACGTCCGCCACGACGCGACGGTCGACTCGCCGCACGCCGAAGCGGCCGACGAAGGAGAACTGAGTGCGCATCGTCACCTGGAACGTCAACTCGCTGCGGGCTCGCCAGGAGCGAGTCGAAGCCTGGCTGTCGGAGGTCCGACCCGACGTCGTGCTGATGCAAGAGACCAAGCTCGCCGACGACGCGTTCCCGACGCTCGCGTTCGAGTCGCTCGGCTACAGCTGCGCACATCACGGCCAGGGCCAGTGGAACGGCGTCGCGATCCTGTCGAGAGTCGGACTCGACGACGTCGTCGCCAACTTCGCTGGTGACGGTGAGCCGGACCCCGACGCCCGGATCATCACGGCCACGTGCGGCGGCGTTCGCGTCAGCAGTGTGTACGTCCCGAACGGGCGCTCGCTGGACGACGATCACTACACCTACAAGCTCTGGTGGCTGGGCCGCCTGATCGAGCACCTCGATGCCGACACGTCACCCGACCAGGCGGTCGTGGTCGGAGGCGACTACAACATCGCCCCCGACGATCGAGACGTTCACGACCCGAAGGTCCTCGTGGGCGCGACCCATGGCAGCGAGCCCGAACGGCAGCGCCTCGTGGAGCTCGAGCACTGGGGTCTCACCGATGTGTTTCGCCAGATGCACTCCGATGACCGCATGTTCTCGTGGTGGGACTACCGAGGCGGCGACTTCCACCAGGGCCGTGGCATGCGTATCGACCTGCTGATGTGCTCGGCGTCCGTTGCGGAGCGCGCGACCTGGAGCGCCATCGATCGCAACGCTCGCAAAGGCAAGTCACCGAGCGACCACGCTCCCGTGATGGTCGACCTCGACGATTGACGATCGTTCAGGATTCGAGCACGGCGAGAATCTGTGGCCCGAGACGTCGTGCCGTGATGAGGCCCATCGACGTCGATGCGGCCAGTTCGTCGACCGAGGTCGGCTTCGACCGAGCGATCGCGGCGAGATCTCGGTCGCTCACGAGCTGCGGTGGCAAGACGTCGGCGCGGCGAGCGGCATCGTTGCGCCAGGACCGCAACGCTGCGAGCGGCGACACTTCGCGTTGGCGGCGGATCAGCTCCAGCGGTGGCGGCAGTGCTTCGGGTTCGTCGAGGTCGAGGTCGGCGATGAACGGGCTCACCTTGCGCTCGTAGCCGCCGCGTCGTTCGGCGCGGCTGAGAACGAGGACGTCGCTGGCGCGGGTGACGGCGACGTAGAGCAGCCGCGCCTCCTCCGCGCGCGTCTCGGCGGTCGTCGCCGAACGGTGAGGTACGAGCCCGGTCTCGATGCCGGTGACGTAGACCGTGTGCCACTCTCGGCCTTTGGCTGCGTGGTACGTCAACAACTCGACTCCGTCGGTCGTGGCGTCGTCGAACGGGTTGGTGATGGCGATCCATGCGCGCAGGTCGGCGCCATCGCCTCGCGGCCGGTCGCGCAAGAACTCCAACACCGCACCGGCGACGCGTCGTGACGCTTCGACCTCGGCGAGCACCGTCGCCGCCTCGGCGACATCGGCAGGGGAGACGCGAGACCGCATCGACGGGCGGTGCGTCGACGTTCCCGCCGCTGCTGCCCGCGACCCGGAGTCGAGCGCCGCTGCCAGCGCGTCCTTTCGAGCCGATGCCGCATGGAGCGCGTCGAGGTCGTCGAGTGCGTCGTGGGCCCAAACCCGCAACGCCGACGGCGACGACAGGTCGGTGGCGCGGCGGATCGCTGTCTCGAGGGGTGTACCGCGTGCATCGGAACGACGTCGCACGCCAACACCCGTGTCGGCGAGCGCGGTCTCGAACACACGCAACTGAGCGTTGGTCCGCGCCAGGATGGCAACCTGTCCGGAACGCACGAGGTTCGGGTCGGCCCGCACGATGCGTTGGGCGACTCGGGCGGCTTCGTCGGCCTCGTCTGCTGCGACCACGATTGCCGGGAGGACCCCGTCGTGGCGCCGTGATCGAACGTCGGGAGCAGGTCCCAGCGTGGACAGCGCGTGGGCACCGGTCTGCACGATCTGCGGCGTGCACCGATGGTTGACCGGTAGGCGAACGATCTCGATGCCCGCGAACTCCTGCTCCACGTCGACCAGGAGGCGAGGATCGGCGCCGTTGAACCCGAAGATCGCCTGCGACGGGTCGCCGACGAGGAACAAGTCGTCGCGTCCCGTTCGCAGCATCTGAACGAGGCGGTGTTGGACGGGGTTGAGGTCTTGCGCCTCATCGACGAGGACGTGACGGAATCGCCAGCGCAACGAGTCGGCGAACATCGAGTCGTGACGAGCCTCGGCGAGCACGTTGAGCAGGACGTCGTCGAAGTCGATGATGCCACGCTGACGTTTGATCTGGTCGTAGGCGGCGAACGCAGCAGCGGCTTGCTCGACGTCGCCGACCGGACGCCGCCCGGCCCGACGAGCCGCAGACGCGTACTCGCTGCTCCCGATGGCGCGAGCCATCGCCCACTCGATCTCGGCGACCGCGGATTCGAGGTCTCGTCGCGAACGGTTCGGGGAGTCGGCGAGTGCATCTCGCAGCAACCGACGTCGGTCGGGGACGATGATGCGCGCCGACCGATCGGTATCTGCCCACCGCTGTTTGAGAACGCTGAGCATCACCGAGTGGAACGTGCCCGCTTCGATGTGATCGCGTATGCCCAGCGATCGGAGTCGCCGACGGAGTTCACCAGCGGCCTCTCGCGTGAACGTCAGGACGAGCGTGTGGCGAGCGTCGGCGGTGCCGGTTGCGATCCGATAGGCGACACGCCGCGTGAGCACCCGCGTCTTGCCCGATCCGGCTCCAGCGATCACGGCGACGAGCGTCGACGCAGCGGTCACCGCGGCCCGCTGATCGGGATCGAGATCCGCGATCAGTTCGTCGGCGTCCACGGCGCTCATGTTAGGACCGCCGTGTCCGGGCTGGTGTCCGGGCTGGCGTCGACGGAGCGCAGTACCTTGTGACCATGCCGTATCCGCGTCGGTTGCTGAACGACCACGAGGAGGTTGCCGTCGATCTCCATCCACACTGGTGGTACTACGCCAAGGCCGTGTCGGGTGTCGTGGCGGCGGTGGGGCTGGCGGTCGCGACGCTGGTGCTCACCGAACCCGAGACGGCGCCGCGACTGGTCCTCGGTTGGGTATCGCTGGTCGCGTTGCTGGCGTCGATCGTCTGGCTGGTCGGACGCTACGCGAAATGGGCGACGACGAACATCGTGCTGACCAGCCATCGGCTCATCTATCGGGTGGGTGTCGTCGCCAAGCGCGGTGTCGAGATTCCGTTGGAGCGAGTCAACACGGTGCACTTCAGCCAGAGCATCTTCGAGCGGCTCCTCGGCGCCGGCGACCTGGTGATCGAGTCAGGAGGCGAAGACGGCCAGCAGCGTTTCACCGACGTGCGCCGCCCCGACCGTCTCCAACGACAGCTTCACGCGCAAATGGAGCTCAACCAACAGCGCCGGTTCTCGGCTGTCGCCGGCTCGATCGGCAGTGGCGACGTCGCGACGCAACTGGAGAAGCTCGAAGGCTTGCTCGAGCGGGGGACCCTCAGCCGCGAAGAGTTCGACGCCCACAAGGCACGGTTGCTCGGACGATGAAGCGCATCGTCAGCCTGGTGCCATCGAGCACGGAGACACTGTTGGACCTCGAGGCCGAGGTGATTGCCTGCACCCGCTTCTGCGAGCAACCGCAGCTTCGTGACGTGGGCGGGACGAAGAACCCCGACATCGACGCGATCGTCGCACTGGCGCCTGATCTCGTCGTGTTGGATCGCGAGGAGAATCGCATCGAAGATCACGACGCGCTCGTGGCGGCCGGCCTCGACGTGTTCGTCAGCGACGTGCGCGACGTCGAGGCCGGCGTACGCGTCGTGAGCGAGTTGGCGACGGTGGCGGGCGTGGTGCCGTCGACGAGTCTCGGCGGGCGAGACGCGGCTCCGCTGGTCGCTGTCGACCGTCGCCGAACGGCGTTCGTTCCGATCTGGCGTCGACCGTGGATGTCCATCTCGCCGGAGACCTACGGCGCGTCCGTGCTGTCGGCGATCGGCATCGACGTGGTGACCTTCGGTGAACCGGGACCGGACGGACCCACCTACCCGACGGTCGAACTCGCCGAGGTGGCGACGCGTGCACCCGACCTCGTGCTCGTGCCGAGCGAGCCCTACGAGTTCTCGGAGGTGCACGTGCAGGAACTGCGTGACGCATGCGCGTCGTCTCGTGTCGTGCGTATCGACGGCCAAGACCTGTTCTGGTGGGGGAGCCGGACGCTGCCCGCCATCACTCGTCTGCGGCGAGTGATCGGGCCCCAGCGGCCGGCTTGACCCGCCAGCCGTCGGTCAACGCTCCGGGACGGGTGATCGCGACGAGACAGCCACCGAAACCTCCACCGGTCATCCGCGCCCCGAACACTCCGTCGGCCGCCTGGAGTCGAGCGACCTCGGCGTCCATGACGTCGGTCGACGTCGCGAAATCGTCGCGCAGGCTGGCGTGCCCCTCGTCGAGAAGTCGACCGATCTCGGGATAGTCGGCTCGCTCCAGCGCCTCTGCGAAGCTGCGGACCCGCTGGTTCTCGCTGACGACGTGACGCGCTCGCCGATGGATCACCTGGTCGTCGATGCGCTCGACGTCGTCGAGGGTGGCGTCGCGGAGCGGGCCGATGATCGCCTCGGCCGCTGTGCACTCTGCAACACGGTCCGCGTACGCGGAGCCGTGCAAGGTCCGATGAGTGACGAAGCGCACGACGATGTCGATGTCGCTGGGAACCGGCACGTGCTCGACCGTCTCGCTGCGGCAGTCGATCAGCGTCGCATGTCCCGCCCTGGCCGAGGCGATGCACAGTTGGTCCATGACCCCGGTCGGCACGCCGGTCGCAGCGTGCTCGGCCCGTCGAGCGGCGCGAGCGAGTTCGAGCGGGTCGCCGTCGAAGCCGAGCGCGAGCGCGACGACGCACATCAGCGCCGCGCTCGACGACAGCCCGGCGCCTGCGGGAATCGTCGACGTCAGATGACCGTCGAACCCGCGTGTGACGCCCAGTTCGCGAGCGATGCCGGCCAGGAACGATCCCCACCTCGGTTCGACGGACGCCGGGTCGCCGGAAAACGGCAGTGCGAAGCCGACCTCGCCGTCCTCGTCGGACGACGTCGCACGGATCGCTCCATCGATGCGGTGGCCGGTGAGCGTCGTGCCTCGGTCGATCGCCATCGGAAACGCGAGACCGCCCGTGTAATCGGTGTGCTCACCGATCAGGTTGACTCGACCGGGCGCGTGAGCGCGGAGTTCATCGACGTCTGACACTGCGAGCAACGTAGCGCTTCGCCGATGCCGCCGGATGGGCACGACGACACATGTCGACGGTCGTGCGCTTTCTGCCGAAGGCGGGTCCTCTGGCAAGATCGCTGCATGCCACGAGCCGCGCTGTCATCGGGAATCGAGATCGAGTACGAGGCGTACGGGAATCCCGATGACCCGACCCTGCTCGTCGTGAGCGGCTACACCTCGCAGATGCTCGGCTGGGACGCCGGGCTCGTCGAGCTCCTCGCGGCGCAAGGGCTGCACGTCGTGCGCTTCGACAACCGTGACGTCGGGTTGTCGACCAAGCTCGATGGTGAGGCGGTTGCGCCGATGAAGGTGCTGCGAGCGGTGCTCGACGGCGAGCCGGTCCCGCCGGTGCCCTACACGCTGTCGGAGATGGCCGCCGACGCAGTCGGCCTCCTCGA
Source organism: Ilumatobacter sp. (assembly GCF_046290335.1). Taxonomy (GTDB): domain Bacteria; phylum Actinomycetota; class Acidimicrobiia; order Acidimicrobiales; family Ilumatobacteraceae; genus Ilumatobacter_A. The sequence continues at coordinate 43,341 of NZ_JBKAGH010000001.1, forward strand.
TCACCTCGGAGTCGACCGAGCCCACATCGCCGGTGTGTCGATGGGCGGCATGATCGTGCAGACCATGGCGATCGAACACCCGGAGCGGATCGCAAGTCTCACGTCGATCATGTCGAGCATCGGTGATCAACGCGTCGGCAAGCCGACCGACGAGGCTCGTCAGGCGTTGCTGGCGCCGCCGCCGAGTGAGCGGGCGGCCTACATCGAGGCTGCGCTCCGAGCACAGGTGTGGGCATCGCGTCGCTACTTCGACGGAGAGGCCGTGCAGACTCGTGCCGCCGCCGAGTTCGACCGTTGCTTCTACCCGCAGGGTGCGACGCGTCAGCTCGCGGCGATCTACGCGAGCGGGGACCGCAGCGAGAAACTGGCACGGCTCGACGTCCCCACGCTCGTGATTCACGGTCGAGACGACACCTTGATCACGCCCAGCGGCGGAGAGCGAACCGCTGAACTCGTTCCTGGCTCGCGCTACCTGTTGCTGAGCGACATGGGCCACGACATGCCCCGGCCGCTGTGGCCGGTGTTCGCCGAGTCGATCGGCGGCCACACGCGCATCGTCGCGACGACCTGACTCATCTCGGGTCCAACGGGCCCGGCTCGAACACCCATCCACTCGTACACCCTCGACAACCAGGAGCACCTCATGCCAGGACCACTGCACGGAAAGCGCATCATCGAAATCGCCGGAATCGGCCCCGGACCGTTCGCGGCCATGCTGCTGTCGGATCTCGGAGCCGAAGTGGTTCGCGTCGAGCGCGCCGGTGCGGTTCGGGGCCCGGCGCCAGATCAGCCGCACGGTGACGTGTCGCTTCGGGGCCGCCGGAACGTCGCAATCGACCTGAAGCATCCCGACGGTGCCGCTGCGCTCCTCGACCTGGTCGAATCCGCCGATGCACTGATCGAGGGCTTCCGGCCCGGCGTGATGGAGCGTCTCGGCGTCGGCCCCGATGTCTGCCTCGAGCGCAACCCACGGCTCGTGTTCGGTCGGATGACCGGATGGGGCCAGACCGGGCCGTACGCGCAGGCAGCTGGGCACGACATCAACTACATCTCGCTGGCGGGTGCGCTCGCTCACTTCGGACGCAAAGACGGCCCGCCGACTCCGCCGCTCAACATGGTCGGCGACTTCGGCGGCGGTGGCATGTTCCTCGCGCTCGGCGTGGTCGCCGCGATGCTCGAAGCAGCCGGTAGCGGCCAGGGCCAGGTCGTCGACACCGCGATGGTGGACGGTTCGGCGGTCCTGATGACGATGTTCTGGTCGTTCCGTGCCTCGGGGATGTTCGACGAGAATCGCCGCGGCACGAACCTGCTCGACACCGGCGCTCACTTCTACGACGTGTACGAGTGCAGCGACGGCAACTACATCTCGATCGGTTCGATCGAACCGCAGTTCTACGCCGAGTTGCGGCGTCTCACCGGCCTCGCCGACGACGAACAGTTCGACAAGCAGATGGACCAGACCCAGTGGGGTCCGCTCAAGGAGCGCCTCACCGAGTTGTTCCTCACCAAGACCCGCACCGAGTGGTGCGAACTCATGGAACACACCGACGTCTGCTTCGCCCCGGTACTCACGATGAGCGAGGCGGCGCATCATCCGCACAACGTCGAACGCGAGACGTTCATCGAACTCGGTGGCGTCACCCAGCCCGCGCCGGCCCCACGGTTCAGCCGCACCGAGGCCAGCGTCGACGTGCTGCCGGCATGGCCGGGTCAGCACACCCGAGACGTGTTCGCCGAGTGGGGAGTCGCTGGCGACCGGTTGAGTGAACTCATCGAGAACGGAGCGATCAAGCAGGCGGAGTGAGAACCCGCCCGGGGCGGCAGACTGAGGCGATGTCCACGCTGGTCTGCCTGCACGCGCACCCCGACGACGAGGCGATCTCGACGGGCGGCACCATGGCACGAGCTGCGGCCGAAGGCCACCGAGTGGTGCTGGTGGTCGCAACCGACGGCGCCCATGGGGAGCTCCCCGACGACCTCGCGGCCGGCGAGACGCTCGTGGATCGTCGTCGGGCCGAGACGGAACGGTCTGGCGAGGTGCTGGGCGCCGCCCGGATCGTGTGGCTCGGCTACGGCGACTCCGGCATGACCGGTTGGGAGCAGAACGCGGAGCCCGGCTCGTTCCACCAGGCCGACGTCGAAGACGCTGCAGAGCGACTGGCGGCCGTGCTGCGCGAAGAGTCGGCCGACGTGTTGACGATCTACGACTGGCACGGCACCTACGGGCACCCCGACCACGTCAAGGTGCACGCGGTCGGTCGGCGCGCCGGCGAGCTGGTTCCTGGAGTGCGGGTGCTCGAGGCGACCGCCAACCGTGACGCGATGGTCGAGATGATCGCCGCCGCGGTCGAATCCGGCGTCGAGATGGGATCGCCCGACCCTGACGACGACCGCAGTTTCGATCCGTCCGCTCCAGCCGACGACGGCAATCCGTTCGGCGAGCCGGAGTCGGTCATCACGCTCTGCGTCGATGTCCACGCGTTCGTTCCTCAGAAGCGTGCAGCGATCGCGGCGCATCGCAGCCAGATCACCGATTCGTCGTTCTTCATGGAGATGCCCGACGAGGCCTTCGCGGCAGCGTTCGGGCGTGAGTGGTTCATCGAACACGACGCCTCGCCGCCGTATCGAGTCGGCTGGATCTTCGACGAGGTCAGTGCGACGCAGGTGGCGCCATGACCGTCGTGCACCTGGTTCGTCACGGGCGAGCGACCGCAGGGTGGGACACCGATCCGGATCCGGGGCTCGACGACCTCGGCCGACAGCAGGCGATCGCCGTTGCCGATCGGCTGGCCGAATCGGGCCCGCTCGTCGCGGTGACCTCTCCGCTGCGTCGCTGCCGCGAGACGGCCCAGGCCTACCTCGATCGAACCGGGGCGTCTGATGTGCTCGTCGCCGATGCGGTTGCCGAGATCCCGTCTCCCGACGGCTACGAGATGTCTGAGCGCGTCGACTGGCTTCGCTCGGCGATGCGTGGCTCTTGGGGCGATCTCGACGAGGACTATCGAACGTTCCGCGATGGCGTGGTCGCGTTCGTTCGTTCGCAGGCGAACGACGCCGTGGTCTTCTCCCACTTCGTCGCGATCAACGCAGTGATCGGCGCGTGTCTCGACGACGACCGTCTCGTGATCCGCAGTCTCGACAACTGTTCGGTCACCTCCGTCGAGGTGACCGCCGAGGGGCTCGTGTTGCTGTCGGGCGGCGCCGAAGCCGACACGCTCATCCGTTGACGCGACGGCGATGATGCGTCGAACGCTCCGACCGGGTTGTGGCCGGGTCCACGCCGGACCTTGGTCGGTCGTGCATGATGACGTCATGCAACGGCGACGTGGTGGAGCGATCATCGTTCTGGTCCTTCTGGTCGCAGCGTGCGCGTCCGGATCCGACGAGACCGAGAGCACGCTGCCCGACATCACGCTGGTCACGACCACGACCACGACCACGATCCCGGTGTTCGAACCGTCGCCGACTGCCCCGACGACGACCACCACCACGACGACCACGACGACCACGACGACCACCACCACGACGACCGCTCCCGACCCGACGACGACGGTGCCGGTCGACTTCTCCCTCGCGCTGGACGGGCTCGGGGCGGCGGCGTTCGGCGCGGATCCCGACGGAGTGATCGGCTTCATCAGTTCCTTCGTGGGCCCACCGACGGCCGATACCGGCTACATCGACCCGTTCGAACTGGGTGCCTGCGGAGGGACGCAGGTCCGACAGGTGAGTTGGGGGTCGCTGCTCCTCGAGTTCGGGGACGCGTCGAACGTGGCGTTCGAGCGGCTGCACTTCTACGCGTACCGGTACGGCACCGAGGACCCTGCTGGGCTCGCCGACGGGACCCCCGTCGGCTTGACCACCCCCGAAGGAATCGGCGTCGGTTCGACGGTCGCCGAATTGCTCGCTGCGTACCCCGACGCCCAGTTCATCGAGCGCGACGAGTTCATCGCCGACACCTTCATCGTCAACGACAATCTGCGCGGCCAACTGACCGGCCTCACCGACCTCGACAACGTCACCGTCATCGTCGGCGGAGTGCCCTGCGAGGGTTGAGCCTCGACGAGCCAACGATGGAGACCTTGTACCGAGCCCACGAGATCGCGGCGTGGTTCCTGATCGTCTCGAATGCCGTGGTCGGTGCCTGGGCGCTCGCAGCGCAGTACGTGCCCGCGTTGCGTCATCGGCTGCTGTGGTACACGACCGGGGTCGCGCAGGTCTCCACGATCGTCGTCGCGGTGATCGGGGCGCTGATCGTCAACGAGGGCGTCGAACTCGAAGCCTTCCACGCGCTCTATGGCTTCAGCACGATCTTCGCCGTCGCGATCCTGTACAGCTATCGCAACAGCCCGTTCATCGCCGACAAGCTGCACCTGCTCTACGGCTGCGGCGGCCTGTTCATCGCTGGCCTGGGGATTCGGGCACTTTTTCTCGACGGGAGCGCCGCTCTCGATTCGTCCGCTGTGCTCGACGCGTTCGACACCGCCGTCGCGCTGCTGATCAGCTGACCGCGGTCGGGAGGCGCGTCGGATCCCAGTTCAGTTCGATCAGTCCGCGCTCGCACGCGAACCGATCGGTCATGCCGGCCACATACGCCACCGCAGCAGTGACGGCTTCCTGCGAGCCGGCGTCGACCAACTCGACCGGTACATCGGGGCCGAGCACGGCGCGAGCGGTGGCTGCGGGGATCGCGTGCGGTCGGTCGGCGTAGTGCTCGACGAGCGCTCGCAGGAGCGCGATCACCGACTCGGCCTGGCGATTGCTCGCCGGTCGGAGATACACGTGCTCGTAGTTGAACGAGCGAAACGCTGCGAGTGCCTCGGCGATGTCGGGCGTCATTCCGATCCGGCCCGTCTGCAGCGTCGCCGTGATCATCGCCCGGACGAAGGTCCCGAGTTGGCTCGACCGATCGCGCCCACACCGTTCGGCCACCAGATCCGGGAGCATGTCGGCCGTGACGATGCCCGCTGCCACGGCATCCTCGAAGTCGTGGCAGACGTAGGCGATCCGATCGGCCCACGAGACGACCTCGCCTTCGGGCGTGCTCGGCGCCGGAAGGCTCCACGAATGGTTACGGATGCCGTCGAGCGTCTCGGCGCACAAGTTCAGCGGCTGCAGCGTGACGTCGGCGCCCCACGGTGCGTGATCGAAGCCGTTGGGGAGAAACGGAGACAGCGCATCTTCGCTGGCATGGCCACCCGGTCCGTGGCCGCAGTCGTGGCCGATCGCCATCGCCTCCGCGAGCGGCACATTGAGGCTCAGGGCCTGAGCGACCGATCGGGCGACTTGGGCGACTTCGAGCGCATGGGTCATCCGGTTGCGTTGATGGTCTCCCGGAAAGACGAAGACCTGCGTCTTGCCGGCCAGGCGCCGAAAGGCGGTGTCGTGCAGGATCCGATCACGGTCGCGTTCGAAACAGGTGCGATACGGGTCCGGTTCCTCCTCCACGGCCCGATTGCCGGCTCCCGACGCCTTCGTGGCCGCCGAGGCGAGAACGAGCTGCTCTCGTTCTTCTCGAACCTCACGCGTGAGCACGAGTGCCTCCCCGACGACGGCGTGCGAATCGGCGTGAGCGACGACGATCTCGTCGTCACCGTGACCGGCCATCGTCGACGCCCAACGCTCGGCGCGGGCAGCGGCATCGTCGTCGAACGGGAGGTCGTCCATACGAGCACGATAGAGGCGAGTGAGGCGTCGGCGGGGGGAGCGGCGCGAGTGGTGGAGCTCGCGACTGGGGCAGACCTCCACGGCGCCGGAGGGCGACGCCGTTACGCTGGGAGCGTGTCCCAGTTCGTCGACGAATGCCAGCTCAACGTCAAGGGCGGTGACGGCGGAGCCGGGTGCATCAGTTTTCGTCGTGAGGGCCCCGAGACGATGGGCGGACCCAACGGCGGTGACGGAGGCAACGGTGGCGACATCTGGCTGATCGCCGACCACAACGTCGCGTCGCTCCTCGCGTTCCGCGACCATCCGCACCGTCGTGCCGAGCGCGGTATCCACGGCAAGGGCAAAGACCAGCACGGTCGCCGAGGCGAATCGCTCGAGATCAAGGTGCCCATCGGCACGAAAGCGAGCGATCTCTACACCGGGGAGGTCCTCGCGGAATTGAACAACCAGGGAGATCGTTGGCTCGCGGCTGCTGGCGGCCGAGGGGGACGCGGTAACGCCAAGTTCTTGTCGAACAAGCGCCGCGCCCCCAGTTTCGCCGAACAGGGCGAGCACGGCGAGGAGCGCTGGCTGAAGCTCGAGCTCCGTCTGATGGCAGATGTCGCACTCGTCGGTTTCCCCAACGTCGGCAAGTCGACCCTGATCAGTGTGATCTCTGCTGCCAAGCCCAAGATCGCCAATTATCCGTTCACCACGCTCGAGCCGAACCTCGGCGTGGTGCGCGTCGACGACACCACCGAGTTCGTCGTCGCCGACATCCCCGGACTGATCGAGGGCGCGAGCGAGGGTCGCGGCCTCGGTCATCAGTTCTTGCGTCACGTCGAGCGAGCTCGGGTGCTGTGCCTGATGATCGACCTGGCGCCCGTCGACGGCGTCTGGCCGAACGAGCAGGAACGCATCCTGCTGCAGGAGTTGGGGGCGTACCAGCCCGATCTCCTCGAGCGCCCCCGGATCGTGGTGGGCACCAAAGCCGACATGGTGCAGCCTGGAGACCTCGAGGTCATGGAGTGGGAGGGCGACATGGTGTCGGCGATCACCGGCCAGGGCGTCAACGACCTCGTCGGCAAGATGGCCAGCCTCGTCCACGATGCTCGCCAAGCCACCGAATACCAGGATGGCGTGATCGTGATTCGTCCCGAGGCGAGCGGTGCCATCGTCGAACGACTGGACGACAACGAGTTCCGTCTCGTCGGCCGTGACGTCGAGCGCGTCGTGGCGCTCAACGACGTCACGACGCCCGAGGCGCTCGCGTACATCGACCACCGCCTCGAGCGGCTCGGGGTTCCGAAGCTGCTGACCAAGGCGGGGGCCAAAGAAGGCGACGTGATCTGGATCGGCGAGTTCAGTTTCGATTACGTGCCGTCGGTCTGAGCGCACAGGAATCCTGACGAGATGAGAATCGTGGCCAAGATCGGCACCGCGTCGATCACCGATGAAGCAGGGCGGATCAATCGCGACGCCATCGCGCGGCTCGCCGACGAGATCGCGTCGTTGCGGGCGCAGGGCGACGAGGTCATCGTCGTGTCGTCGGGCGCCGTCGCCGCTGGCGTGGCCACGCTCGATCTACCGGGGCGCCCGGCCGACATGCAGACGCTGCAAGCGGTATCGGCCGTCGGCCAGAGTCGCCTCGTCGAGGTCTACAACGCCGAGTTCGATCGGCACGGACTCATCGGAGCTCAGCTCCTCGTCGACTCCCTCGACTTCGTGGCGCGCACGCAGTATCTCCACTTGCGTACCACGCTCGGGCGTCTGCTCGAGCTGGGCTGCGTGCCGATCGTGAACGAGAACGACGCGATCGCCAACGACGAACTCCGCTACGGAGACAACGATCGGATCGCCGCCCTGATCGCGAACAGCGTCGCCGCCGATGTACTGGTCCTGCTCACCGACATGGACGGCGTGTTCACCGCCGACCCTCGACGCGACGCATCGGCGACGCTGATTCCGTACGTGCGAGCCGACGATCCGCTGTTGTCGATCGACGCCGATGGTGGAGGCAGCGGTCGGGGAAGCGGCGGGATGGCCTCGAAGCTGGTGGCGGCGCGGATGGCGTCGTGGTCCGGCGTCCGTTCGGTCATCGCCCGAGCTGCGCGTCGTGGCGTGCTCGCCGGCGCCGCGTCCGACGAACTCGTCGGGACGACCTTCGAGGCGCATCGAACGGTGCTGTCGGCACGCAAGCTCTGGATCGCGTTCGCGGCCGAGGTCGCTGGCACGGTAGTCGTCGATGCTGGCGCTCGGCAGGCGCTCACCAACCACCCGAACAGCCTGCTCCCGGCGGGGGTCACCTCGGTGGTCGGCGCGTTCGACATCGGACAGGTCGTCGATCTCGCCGATCCCGACGGTGCGGTCTTCGCCCGCGGGATCGCCTCGGTGACAGCTGAGCGGCTCGGTACTGTGCTCGGACGCCACACGCGTGACCTCCCAGCCGGGATGGTGCACGAAGTCGTGCACCGCGACGATCTCGTGGTGCTCGACCGCCCGGCGCCAGGCTGACCGCGGCGCCGGCGTCAGCCTTCGGTCGGCTGCGCCGCTGAGTCGCCCGCTTCGGCAGTGATCGCCGGAGCGTCGAGGCCGAGCTCGGCGCGCAGCTCCGACAGTCGGCTCTGCGCAGCGACGTTGGCCGTGGCCTGCTCGATCTCGAGCACCCGGCTCTCGACGGTCACCTCGTTGAGCTCCGACTTGGCTTTGGCCTTGGCGTAGCGGGCCTCGATCTTCTCCTGCACCTCGTTGAACGTGGGCACGTCGGCGCCCACCGTCTCGGTGAGCTGCGACATCGCGTTGTTCATCTCCTCCTGCATGTTCGCCTGGTCGAGCTGGCTGAGCAGCTTCGACTTCTCGGCGATCTTCTCTTGCAGCAAACGGGAGTTCTGCTGGACGGCGGCCTTGGCCTGGTCGGAGGCCTGGGTCGACTCGAGCACCATTGCCTTGAGGCTCTCGACGTCGGCTTCGAGCGACACCAGCTTGTCGGCGATCGTCTCGGCGGCCTGGGTGTACTGCGCAGCCTTGTCGGCGTCGCCGGCCTTTTGCGCGTCGCTGGCCATGATCAGTGCTTGGCGAGCGTTGGCGTTCAGGTTGCCGAGCTCTTCCATCTTCTTGTTGAGACGGATTTCGGCCTGCTTCTGATTGGCGATCACGTTCGCCGCCTGCTCCTTGAGCGTACGGTGCTGCGTCTTGGCCTGGTCGATGGCCTGTTCGAGTTGCACCTTCGGATCGGCGTTCTCCTCGAACCGTCCCGTCAGTTTGGCAATCAGGTAGTTCCACCGCTTCTTCAAGTACTTGAACATGGGCGACAGACTACTCGGCCGGTGATTGCTGCGGACGGGAGAAGCGCTGACGGAGGGCGGTGAGTTCGCCGGCGCCCATCGCGAGGAGGAGTCCGCCGTACACGACGACGCCGACCACGGTGCCCACGCCCAGTCGCACGACGGCGTCGATCCCGTCGTTGCCACCGACGTTGCGGGTGACGAACCAGACGGATTCGCCCATCAGCGCTGCCGCCACGATCATCTTCCAGATACTGGCGAGTACCTCGGCGACCGAGAAGCCCGGCACCTTGTAGCTGAGGATCTGCAGGACCCACAGGCCGGCGACGACGTATGCGATGGCAAATGACGCACCGAGGCCGAGCACGCCGTAGCTGCCGACCAGGACGAACGCGAGCACGATGTTCATCGCGTTCTCGACCACGTTGACGACGAACGCCGTGCGTGTGTCCTGGTGCGCGTAAAAAGCGCGCAGGACGAAGAGGTACACGCTGAACGCGCCGAGGCCGAGTGCGAATCCCGCCAGGGCTCGAGATGCCGCCTCCACACCCTCGTCACCGAACTCGCCGTTGCCGAACAGGAGGCTGATCAACGGCTGGCGGAGGACGAACAAGCCGACGCCGGCCGGGATCGTCAGCAACGCCGTCATCCGGATGCCGAGCGACGCAGATCGGATGAACGCCGGCTTGTCACCGCGTGCGACCGCTCGCGACATCTCGGGCTGGAACGTCGTCGCGATCGACACGCCCAGGAGTCCGTGGGGGAGCATGAAGAAGGTGAACCCGATCAGGTACGCGAACGCGTTGGACGAGCCGGGCTCGGTGAGGTTGCGGATGACCGTGAGGGCGACGACGTTCGCGGCGACGAACCCGACCGTCCACATCGAGAGCGTCAGCAACTTCTTCACCGCAGGATGCCGGAGATTCCAGGTGAATTTCGGTCGGAGTCCGGCGCTGTACGCGGCGGGGAGCAATGTCAGTGCCATCACCGCGATGCCAGCCGTTGCACCGAAGCCGAGCGTGAGTCGCAGGCGGGTGTCGGACAGCACGTCCTCGAGTGGCCAGCCGTCGGGGCCAGGCGTCGATGGGAGCGAGAGCAGCGACGCGATGATGATGAGATTGGGCAGAATCGGGCTCCACGCCGCAGCGAAGAACCGTCGGCGGCTGTTGAGAAAGGCGTTCGCGACGCCGGTGAGTCCGTAGAAGAGGATCTGGATGAGGAAGATCCGGGCCAGCGTCGTGCCGACGTTGCGGAACATTCCGGGGTCGACGTCGTCGGCTACGTCGATCGAGAACAGCCCGAAGATCAGCGGGGCCGCCGCGACGGCGACGATCGTGACGAGGGTGATGAGCACCGTGGCCGTGGTGACGACGACGTTGCGCGCTTCGTCGTCGCGCTTCTCGTCGAAGCTCGTGAACAGCGGCACCAGGGTCGCCGACAGCACGCCACCCACGAGCAACTCGTAGACGATGTTCGGCGACTCGTTGGCGAGGACGTAGGCGTCGGCGAGCGCGGTGTCACCGAGGACGGCGCCGAGGACGATCAGCCGGACGAGACCGGAGACTCTCGACAGCGCGGTTCCGGTGGCGACGACCAGGTTGCTCTTGAGCAACGTGCTCATGGGGCGGGACTCCGTGGCGCCCGCCGTGTCACGAACGGCCGGTTTCGTCGATCGCCAGGCGTAGCGCCTCCAGCTCGACGACGAGATGATCGACATCGTGCTCGTAGGCGTCGGTGTCGCCTGCGCCGATCGAGATCTCGGCGGCTCGGGAGACCAGTTCGTCGAGGCGGGTCTGGGAGAGGCGGAGTCGGTTCGACGCCTTCACGGCCTGTTCCTGCAGCCGTTCGGTGCTCAGGATCTGCGCTCGGACCGACTCGATCGCCGCGTCGAGTTCCCGGGCCGCGGCTGGCTCGCTGGATTGGCGCCCCTCCAACATCTCCAGTTTCGATCGAAGCGCCGGCGGATCGAGGCGACGAACGGCGGCGTCGATCTGATCACCGCGCTGGGCGATGCGGTACGTCTCATCGAGACCGTGGGCGAGTCTGTCGGCGACGCCGACGAGGCGATCGCGCAACGGTCCGTCGTGGGTCTCACCGACGACCTCGCGCAGTCTGCCGGCGGCTCGCTGCGCCCCCTGCACGTATTGTCGCCAGGGCTCGCCGACGGAGAACGGGTCGATCCGGTTGCCGGGTCGATCGATGAGCGCCGCGATCGCGACCAGAGCGACGTAGGTGCCGGCACCGATCGCGACAGCGACGACCCAGCCGACGCCGAGTGCTGCGAGCCCTGCTCCCGCGAGAACGCCCGCGAGGACCCGCCACGACAACAGTGCTCGTGAGGTCCCGGTCGTTCGGAGCTGGTTCGCGATCCCCATCTGCGCAGGCACGCTAGTTCGTCGGAACGCTACCGTTCGGCCTTCGGTCGGCCGCCCGCAACGCCGGGCGCGGCCCGCTCATCGGTCGAACGGCGATGATGCCGGCGCGCTGGGTGAGGAGGGCGGGACGAGGTCGACTTCGGTGAGGGTGGTGAGCTGCTCGTCCGTGAGCTCGAACCCGTTGCCGGCCCCGGCAGCCTCGCCGGCCTCGGCAGGCTCGCCGGCCTCGGCAGCCTCGGCGATCTCGGCGAGGCGGACCGCGTGGTGACCGACTGCCGCCTCGAACACGTTGCGGACGAAGCGTCCGTTGCCGAAGCCTCGACCCCGTGGTTCCGCGTCGATGATGTCGCGCAGTTTCGCCTCGCCACCGTCGTCGAGGTGATAGCGCTTCGACTCGGAGATCAACGAGAAGATGCCGACGAGTTCGTCGGTGTCGTAGTCGGGGAAGTGGATGGTCTTGGTGAACCGACTCTGCAGACCCGGGTTGGAGTCGATGAGCTCCTGCATCTCGGCGGGATAGCCCGCTGCGACCACCGACAGGTCGTCTCGATGGTCTTCCATGAACTTCACGATCGTGTCGACTGCTTCGAGCCCGAAGTCGTTCTCGCCCCCACGAGCCAGCGCATAGGCCTCGTCGATGAGCAGGGTGCCACCGAGTGCCGAGTCGAGCACCTTGCGTGTCTGGGTGGCGGTCTGGCCGACGAAGCCGGCGACGAGACCGGAGCGATCGGTCTCGACCAGGTGGCCCTTCGTCACGACGCCGAGCGTGCGGAAGATCTGCGACAGCAAGCGAGCGACGGTGGTCTTGCCGGTGCCGGGGTTGCCACTGAAAACGAGGTGTTTCGACGTTTCGATCGTCGGCAAGTCCCGTTCGGCGCGGATTGCTTGGATACGCAACAGCGACGTGAGCCGACGGACTTCGGCCTTGACCTCTGCCAACCCGATCAGCGCGTCGAGTTCAGCGAGGAGTTCGTCGATCGGGCGCTGGGGCGGGAGCTCCACGTCGGGTTCGGTCGCCGGAGTCGCTGCGCCCGTCGCCTCGGTCCGAGCTGCTGGCACCGCAGGGTCGGGCTGGCCGGGGCGCGGCACGGACTGTTCGTCCATGGCGCGCAGGAGCATCGTGCGGAACTGGTCGATCGCCACGATCTCGGCGGGCGACGGCATCATGTCGAGCGCGGCGGTTGCATGCGCGAGCGCCATCGCCGCTTCGTAGTACCGGTGTGACCGGCGCTCTCGGTCGCGGGCGTCGGCGCGCAGCACCAGGTCGAACATCGTGCTCGGCGAGGTCAGCCACTCCTTGCGACCGCCGAAGGTGTCGTCGTCGCGCAGCGTCTGGGGCGTCACGATCATCGGCGGATCGAGCTTCGTGCCGATCGCACCCACCCACGCCGCCAGTTCGGCGGCACTGTGGCGACCATCGGCGTCGACGAACGCGGCGACGAGGTTCGATGCTTCGATCACGCACTCCGAGCGGTGGTCTCGTCCTCCCGACAACGCGTCGAGCGTGTCGGACATGACCTCGATGAAGTCGCCTGCTCGATCCTGGAAGGCTTCGCCCATGGCCGGATCGTACTGCTCGGCGCTGCTCCGTCTTCGGTCTTCGATCACACGTGTCAGACTGGCCCGGTACGCCGGTCGGGCGACGAGAACGGAAACGAGAGTCGTGGTGGTGACGAGGTCGGCGACGGTGACATGGGGATCTCGATGAGTGGCGGATCATCGACCGTCGACGCCTGGGAAGCGCCGGGGCCGGGAACGTGGACGCTCGACACCGCGCACTTCGAACCCAGCGTCTCGCGCCCTGTCCGCGACGTGATGGAAGCCGCCATGAGCATCGGGCTCACCCAGGGCTTCGAGCTCGCGGGCGCACCGCTTCGTCGGCTCGACGCACGATTCGTGCACGGGCACATGTACACGCGGATGGTGCCGCTGTTCGGCGCCGGCCGAGACCTGCCGCCGCCGCCGGCTCGGGTCGTCTGGCTCGTCACCCGGCTGCATCCCGAATTCCGTCGTCGGGCGCGACGATCGGTCGACGCCCTTGCGAGTCGGTACTGGATGGACGAGTTGGCTCGCTGGGAGCGGGAATGGAAGCCGAAGCTGCGAGCGACCAATCGCCGGCTCGGCGACGTGCCGGTCGGCGCGCTGTCGGCCCGCGAGTTGGGGCGTCACCTCGCGTCCGTGCTCGATCACGTCAACGAGTCGCACGTGCTCCACTTCCGTCTGCACACGAGCGACCTCGCACCGATCGCGCAGCTGCTGCTCAAGGCGCGCGAACTCGACCTCGACGAAGCCGCGGTCATGTCGACGCTGGCGGGCGCCTCGCCGGCGACGAGCGCTCCTGCGGTCGCCGCCGCCGCGATCGCCGTCGAGATCGAAGCCGCGCAAGCGTCGCCTGCGTCGCTCGACGAGATCCGAGCCGTGAGCGACCGAGCCGCGGCGTTGCTCGACGAGTATCTCGCCGAGTTCGGCAATCGGATCTCGACCGGCTACGACCTCCGAGATCGCACGCTCGCGGAGATTCCGGAGGTCATCGTCACCACGATCGTCGCCGCAGACACCTCGGCCGATCGCGCCGATGCCGCCGAAAGTCGTGGAGCGGCAGCACTCGACGGTCTGCTCGCCGGGGTCCCCGAGACCGAACGCGCCGAGGTCGTGAGCCTGGTCGAGGATGCTCGAGCGTTGTACGGCCTTCGCGACGAGAACGGCCCGCTCACCGTCCAGTGGCCGCTCGGGGTCCTGCGCAAGGCCTTGCTCGAGGCAGCCCGGCGACTCCTCGACGCGGGCCGAATCCACGAGGTCGAGCACGTCTTCGACGCCTCGATCGAGGAGACGGTCGCGATGCTCGACGGGGCGGACGTGCCGAGCGCTGACGACCTGGCCGAACGATGCGCTGCACGTCGACGTCTCGCCGACCTCGACCCTCCGACCGTGCTCGGGCCGCCGGCCGTCGATCCTCCGATCGAGGTCCTGCCCGGCGAGATGGGTCGGATGATGCGCGGCGTGATGCTGGTGATGGAGTTGCTCGAGCGTGAGGACCACGTCACGGTCGATGTCGCTCGGTCCACGGGCTTGTCCGGAGTCGGGATCGGCCAACGCGCCGTGCGCGGCGTCGCCAGAGTGGTCGCCGACGCGAACGAAGCATTCGATCGCGTCGAACCGGGTGACATCATCGTCACCCGCTTGACCGTGCCGACGTTCAACTCCGTCCTGGCGATGGCGGGCGGAGTCGTCACGCTCGGTGGAGGCCTGCTCAGCCACACCGCCGTGATCGCTCGGGAACTGGGGATACCCGCGATCGTGGGCGTCCCCGGCGCACTGACCGAGATCCCCGACGGTTCCGAGATCGAGATCGATCCGGTCGCGGGAACGGTGACCGTCGTCGGCGACGGCTGAGCGACGAGCCGGTCGTCGGCGTCAGTCTCGGGCGCTGGTTCGCCCGGCGAAGGCGATGAAGCGGTCGACGGCACTCGCTGCGTCGGTCGGACGTGCCGAGGCGAAACGACCCGGCGCGCGCAGCATTGCCTCCATCGGCTGCATCGACACGAGTGCGGCGGAGGCCGATGCTTCGTCGATGCCGTGGTCGATCCCGGTCGCGTCCGCGATGTCCCATGCGTGCGTGACGGCGTCGTTGGCCATGATCCCGACGGACGCGTCGAGTGACCTCCCCGAATGCGACGGTGTCGAGACCCCACACGATGTGGCCGACGACATGCTTGGTGGCCGGCGACATGCTTGGCCGTCCGCCCCCGCAACACGACTCCTGGTCCCACCCACCGGCGGGCACTCGCACGGCGTCGCTGCGCAACATGGACGCGCCCTTGACGAAGTTCTGCAGGTTCTCGCTCATCTCCGAAACGCAGACGTTCGTGTGTCGACGGTCGTCATGTCGTGTCGACCGGCGACCGTCACATGATCCGATTCCCTGGTTCCGCGTACCGAGCGGTAAGTTCGCAGCCATATGACGACGACTCCTGACGCACCGATCTCGCCCTGGGATGCCGAGCCGCGCTTCGAGAGTGTGCAGCAGGTTCGTGACGCTCTGCGTGACGTGCAGTACCTCGCCGACGACGGCATCGCTGGCATCGCGTATCTCGCCGACCGGTTGCAGAAGCCGATTCTCGTCGAAGGGCCCGCCGGGACGGGCAAGACGCAGCTCGCCAAGTCGATCGCCGAGATCACCGGAGCCAAGTTGATCCGCCTGCAGTGCTACGAGGGACTCGACGAGAGCAAAGCGCTCTACGAGTGGAACTACAAGAAGCAGCTGCTGCGCATCCAGACCGAGAAGGGAGCCGACGAGAGCTCCGAGGACTGGACCGACATCAAGAACGACATCTTCTCCGACGAGTTCTTGCTGACCCGACCATTGCTCGAGGCGATCACCTCTGACGAGCCGGTCGTACTGCTGATCGACGAGGTCGACCGAGTCGAAGTCGAGACCGAAGCGCTGTTGCTCGAGATCCTGTCGGATTACCAGGTGTCGATCCCCGAACTCGGCACGATCTCGGCCAAGCAGATCCCGCTGGTCTTCCTCACGTCGAACAACACGCGTGAACTGTCGGAGGCGCTCAAGCGTCGCTGTCTGTACCTGCACGTCGACTACCCGCAGCTCGAGCGCGAAAAGCAGATCGTGCTGGCCAAGACGCCCGGCATCTCCGAGAGCCTCGCCGACCAGGTGACGCGCATCGTGCGGTCGATCCGCCAACTCGATCTCAAGAAGTCGCCGAGCGTGTCCGAGACGCTCGACTGGGCTCGGACGCTGATGCTGCTCAACATCGACACGATCGACGAGCAGACGGCGAAGGACACGTTGAACATCCTGCTCAAGTACCAGACCGACATCGCCAAGGCCGCGAAGGAACTGTCGGTCGACGAGTGATCGTCGCAGCGCGGCGTCACCCTGCGCCGAGCCACCTCGAATCGAAAGGCCGATGACATGACCGACACTGCAGCACCACGCTCGTCAGGTGGCATGCTCGACCTGCTCAACGGGTTCGTCGTCGAACTCCGCAACGCCGGGCTTCCCGTGTCGTTGACGGAGAACCTCGACGCGATGCAGGCCGTGCAGCACATCCCACTCGAAGACCGAGAGGCGTTCAAGTACGCGCTCGGCGCGACGCTCATCAAGAACCACGCGCACTGGCGCAGTTTCGAGACGGTCTTCGAGGTCTACTTCTCACTCCGCGGACCCGAGTACCGCATCGCCGAAGGTGGCGACGACACCGACATCGACGAACTCTGGCGGGAGATGCAAGAGCTCCAGCAGCAGGGGGAAGGCAAGGGGCAAGGGGGCATGGACTCCCTGACGCCCGAAGAGATCGCCCAGATGCTGATGCAGGCATTGATGAACGGTGATCAGGGAATGATGCGCGCCATGGCGAAGCAGTCGGTACAACGCTTCGCCGGGATGGAGCCGGGCCGGCCGGTCGGCGGCACGTACTACCTGTACCGGACGCTGCGGAATCTCGATCTCGACAACATGCTCGAGAAGATGATGGAGGCGTCGCGCGAGCAGATGGACTCCGAGATGACGCCGCTCGAAGAGCGTCTCGAGAAAGAGGAGTACAGCGACCGCATCGAGAAGTTCAAGGGCGAGATCGAAGCCGAGATACGTCGGCGCCTGGTTGCCGATCGCGGCGCCGAGGCCATGGCGAAGACCCTCCGCAAGCCGTTGCCCGAGGACGTCGAGTTCATGCACGCGTCACGCGAGGAGATGGTGGCGCTCAAGAAGTCGCTCTATCCGCTCACCCGCAAGCTCGCTGCCCGGCTCGCCCGCAAGCGCCGCCACGGCCGCAAGGGCCCGCTCGACTTCCGCAGCACGGTGCGTCACTCGCTCAGCTATGGCGGCGTCCCGGCCGAGCCGAAGTTCAAGTACCCGCGTCCGTCGAAGCCCGAGTTGATCGTCGTTGCCGACATCTCCGGTTCGGTCGCTGCATTCGCTCGCTTCACGCTGATGTTGGTCTACGCGATCCAGAACCAGTTCAGCAAGGTCCGTTCGTTCGTCTTCATCGACGGCATCGACGAGGTGACGGACTACTTCCGGTCGACCGAGGACATCGCGGAGGCGATTCATCGCGTCAACACCGAAGCCGATGTGGTCTGGGTCGATGGTCACTCCGACTACGGCCATGCGTTCGAGGTGTTCTGGCAGCGCTACGGCAAGGACATCAACCCGAAGTCGACGGTGCTGCTGCTCGGTGACGCTCGCAACAACTATCACGCGAGCCAGAGCTGGGTCGTCAAGGAGATCCAGCAGAAAGCGCGTCACGTCTACTGGCTGAACCCAGAGCCGAAGAGCTACTGGAACACCGGCGATTCGATCGTGGGGGAGTACGGCACCTTCACCGACGGTGTCTACGAGTGTCGCAACCTCCGTCAACTCGAAGCGTTCGTCGACCTGCTCGCCTGAGCTCGGCTCAGGTGACGGGCGGGTGCATGCGCACCGCGTCGAGTGGCGCAACGCCGGACAGCACGGCGTCGACGGCAGCGAGTGCCGCGTCGATCGCCATCACGTTGGGCTCGATCAGCCCGTCGAGCAGGCTCGTGTCGAGTGCGACGCCCCCAAGGCTCAGTGAGGTGCGAACCCTGAATCCGCCGGTGTCGAGATCGACCTCGAACGCGCCCGTGAACATCTTCGCGTTGAGGCGCGTGGCGAGTTCGGCGACGTCCCCCAAACGGTCGTCGGCGATGTCGACTGGTGGGATCGAATAGGCGACGATCTGGCGGCTGCGCTCACGGGTGTGCAGCCACAGCGACCACTCGCCGTTGTCGCCACCGACCTCGGCTGACACCATGTCGGCGCCGGCGTGACGCGTGTATGGCACGTCGCGCTCCTCGAGATACGTCCGGATGGCGCCGAGCAGCGGCGGCCACGGTTCGAGCTGCGGATCGATGGGGGCGGTGCTCGTCTCGGTGATCTCCGGCTTCGGCAAGGTGACGGTTTCGGCATCGTTCCAGGTGGTCGAGAAGCCTTCGCGAAGTTCCCCCTGGCCGGCGAGATCAGCTGGGAGCGCGACCGGCTCCGTCACCGTCGTCGCGAACCAACTCTCGGTGGAGAACACCGGCGACGTCGGATCGAGCGCAGCGACTTCGGCGACCGAGTCGGCCGGGTCCATGCCGGCGATCGCAGTGATGACGTCGCGGACGAGTTCGTCGGCGAGACGCAGTTCGACCTCGACACCGTCGGTGCCCCCGACGTGTCCGGGGTGGCGAGTCTCGGGCATCAGGTTGAACAACTCGAGACCGTCGACGGTCGCCCACTGCTCGGAGGAGAGGCGCACCCGGATCGTGTAGCGGGACAACGCCGGCTCGGCGTCGATGACGCTGACCGGGAACGGTGCACCGATCGGTAGGTGCAGCGGAAGCTCGATCGGTTCGAACACGGCGTCGGCCTACTTGCCCAGGTACCAGGTCGTGATGGCACCGCCCTTGGAGGTGATGCTGAAGAACGTCTGCGTCCGCTTGAGTTCGACCTTGAGGATGTCGGGAAGCTTGATCTCGTTGGTCTTTTCGGTACCGACGGTGACTTCCCAATCGGAGCCGGAGATCTTGAAACCGATCGTGAGATTGGTCGAGGCCGGGATGTCGGTCTTCGGCGTGAACAGCTTCGGTGACATCTTGGCCAACCCGGTCAGCAACGCTTGTGTACCGGCCGTGTCGCTGTCGCCTTGCTTGGCGGCGGCCTCCTCGGCCTTGCGAACGATCTTCTCGGCAAGTTTCCAGACCGTCGCACCCAGGTCGAGTGCCGGTGGCATCGGCCCGGCGCCGTTCACGCTGACCTCGATGTCCTCCCACTCCGTGGTCTTGGTGATGCCGCTCGCCCCGCCGCCGATGGTGCGACCCGTGCGCGACACGCCGAGTTCGAGTGAAAAACCGAAGGCTGCGACCTTCCCACCGACGTTCCAGCCCATGACTTCGGAGCCCACGCGCTTCTGACGTTCGCCGGCGTTGAAGATCGAGTCGCTGCGCACGTTCTGTGCCCCGGCGCCACCCTTGCGTTCCATGAGCGACTGTTTGTCGACTCGCCGACCGGTGAATGCGCCGCCCGACAACTCACCGCTGACAGCGTCTTCGTCACCGAAGCTCGCACCGACGGCACCGGTCGCTCCGCTCTCGACGTAGGCATCGTCGGCGCCGTCTGCGCCTTCACCCCAGACCTGTTCTTCGAGCTGGCGAGACCAGGCTTCGGACCGAGCGAGGCCTGCCTTGCCGGTCGTGCCGCCCCACAGCATGCTGATCACTTCGGTCGGGGCAGAACCCTCGCGGCCGCGCCGGTAGAGCGCGTAGCTCATCAACGTGGCCGCCAGCGTTCCCGACTTGCCCTGCGCCTCGATGTAGCCGCCGAGACTCGCCGACAGCTCCGCGGCACCGGCGATCGAGCCTTTGACGCCGACCTTCACGTCCCCCCGCAACTTGACCGTGCCGCCGGTGTCCTTCTCGGCCGACCCGCCGATGCCGATGGTCACGTACACACCCGGCTGTACCGGGATCGATCCTTCGATCTCGAGCGACGCGGAGGATCCGGGCGCGCCCACGGTCATCTCGGCCAGCTCGCCGATCTTGCCGAACAGGCTCGTCGCGTCGTTGCAGTCGGGGTAGCGCTTGACGGCCTTCCGGTACTTCTTGTTGGTGGTGTCGATCGCGGCCCCGTCGAGTGCGTCGTCGCTCAGCGACGACGACAGCAGCGCGATCTCGGAATCGCAGAGTTGGATGAACGCTTGCAGCCCGCGCATGCGCTCGGCCTTCGGGTTCTGGGCGGTCGGCTGACGTTCGGATGCCGCTGGACCACCCTGAGCTTCGGCGTATGTCTCCTTGGCCTGATCGAGCGTCGCCAGCGTGAAGTTCGTCGAGTCCTCGTAGATCTCGCCACGATTCTTGATCCAGCGTTGTGCGACGTCCTGCATCGCCCGGATCTGGCTGACCGCGTTCGCGGCCTGCGCGGGATCCGACGAACTGAAGCCCTTGGCGATGAACTTCTCGTAGTCGGCGAGCAGGGACAAGATGACGTCTTGGGCCGTCGAGGCATTGGAGAACCCGAGGGTCGACGAGATGGCCGTGCGTTCCTTGAACGTCTTGGCGTCCCAGAGCTTCGCCTGCACGCGCTGCGCGGTGCCGGTCTGCTGCACGACGTGGGTGAGCTCGTGGGCGAGCAGGTGTTGGCCCGCCGTCGATCCGGGATCGTATGCGCCGGGCGCGAAGTGGACGTCGCTGCCGTGGGTGAACGCGTGGGCGCCGATCTCGGGAGCGAGTTGGCTGTTGGCGTGTACCTTCACCCCGCCGAAGTCGGCGCCCATCGCCGACTCGAATCGTCCGCGGGTCGACTCGTCGAGCGGCTGCCCGCCCCCGGACGCTCGCTGGATGCGCCCCTCGATCGACGGCTCGAGTTCGCCACCGGCGGCACCCGCCGCCGACGACGTACTGCTCGACCGCATCACGCGTGAGATCGACGTGGGAGCGGAGCCCGACGCGACGGTCGCGGCCTCGGCGTCACCAGCGTCCACTGGCGCCGCCCCGGCGAAGCGGCGCACGACCGCGTCGGCCACCAGGTCGGCTTCGCGTTCGTACGGGTCGTCGACCGGTCCGACGGCGAGTTTCGCCTGGGTGATGGCCCGTCCGATCGACGGCCGCGGCGGCGGGGTGAGTTCGTCCCGCGCTCGCTCGCCGAAGCCGGCGGCTTCTTCGTCCTCGTGATCCTGCGTCTTCCTGGCGACGCCGGCAACGTGTGCAACCATGACGACCCTCCCGTCTCGGTGCGTCGATCCTAGACGCAGTGACCGCGGGCCCGGGCGGATCGGCCAAGGATTCAAGAACACGTCCAGATCTGCCGACAACTGTTCGTACTCGAGAACCGAGTCGTCCCGAGCACCGCTGACGTCGCCGCCGAGCCAGCTTCGACGCAGCGCATCGAACACGCGAGGAGGTGGCCATGGATTGCTCAGAACCCCCGAACGGGGCCGGTCTCACCGACCGACCCGACGCGTTCGCTTTCATGCCGGCCGATGAGTGGCTGTCGTTCAACTGCGAGGTGTACGGCGTGATGACCGAACTCGACGAGCCCGGCACCACCTGTGGGCCCGGCTACGTGCGCTTCTCGAACGGTTCGAAGGTCGACCTGTTGTCGATCGCGCAGCAGTGTCACCTCGAAGCTCGCGAGGAATGGCGAGACATCATCATCGATCGCGTGCTGGACCAGTTCATTCGTCTGAGTGCGCTCGACGAGATCGAGCACGAGTCGTTCTCCATGTTCGATCTGCGCGTGCGTCTCGTCGCCGACGACCCGGTGGACCACGCCGTGTTCGGCGCGCTCGGCGCGAGGCCGTTCGCCAGTGGAATCACCCAACTGCTCACGGTCGATCAGACCGGGGGCATCCGGTCGGTTGCCGAGAAGGAGATCGACGACCTCGGCTGGGACGTCGAGGAAGCCTGGCAGAGCGCCTGGGCCCAGACCACGTCGCTCGAGCAGCCCGACGAGATCAACCTCATCGATGTCGGTGGCGCGGACGTCATCCACGTCTTCGGTGAACGTGTGTTCACGTCGAGCCTGATCGGCGTGTTGGAGGATCTGATCGGGCCGATCCTGCGCAACGGCGCGCTGGTGGCAGTACCGCACGGGCACAGCCTGATCGTCCACCCGATCGTCGACGACGCCGTGTTCGTCGCGCTCGAGGCGATGATTCCGATCACCCGGCGGATGTATCGGCTCGGGCCGGCGCCGGTGAGTCCGCATCTGTACTGGTTGTCGGACGGCGAACTCCACTGTGTACCGACCTACTTCGGACGCGACGGGATCGAGGCGTATCCGCCTCCCTCGTTGGACGCGGTGTTGTCGCGCCTGGCGTGATCAGCGGTCGTCGCGGTCCACGCCGGCGAGGAACGCTCGCACCTGCCCAGGTGTCCGGAGCCGATGAACGTCGGCGCGCGCCCAGAACGATCCGCCCGCGAACGTCTCGAACCGCTCGCAGAGTTTCGGCTGGCTCTGCCACGACCAGACGATCGGATTGCGTTCGGGATCTCTGCTCAGCAGGTCACGCCATCGTTCGCGGTTGCCGTTCCAGAGTTCTCGGCGCGTGAGCGCTCGAACGATGCTGCGGCGCGGAAGCGTCCGCCAGCGGGCAAGGTCGAGCCAGACGATCGTGTCGGCGCGTCCCTGGACCAGATCGGACACCGTCGGATAGTTCCCGGACACGACCCACGACGAGCACTGCGTAGCTGCGAGCACACGCTGGCGGAACTCGGCCGTGGGGGCCGGTGTCCAGCCCGGACCGTGGTACAGCGCGTCGAGGTCGATCGACTCGGCGTCGAGACGATCGGCGAGACGGCGAGCCAGGGTCGTCTTGCCGGTGCCGGACTGCCCGACGACGGCGATCCGTCTCACGAACGAACTCGAGAAATCGTCACGCTCACGCGTTGCGCTGGTAGTTCGGCGCCTCTTTGGTAACGGTGACGTCGTGCGGATGCGACTCGTCGCGTCCGGCGGTCGTGACGCGCATGAATCGGGCGCGGCGCAGCGCATCGAGTGTCGGCGCTCCCGCGTAGCCCATTCCGGAGCGGAGGCCTCCGACGAGTTGGTACAGCACGTCGCCGAGCGGTCCGGCGTAGGGCACACGCCCTTCGATGCCTTCCGGCACGAGTTTCTTGCTCGCGGCTCCGACGTCGGTGCGACCGCTGCTCGACTGCCCCGTGGCGTAGCGGTCGGCGCTGTCACCGGTCATCGCTCCCATCGAACCCATCCCGCGGTAGCTCTTGTACCGGCGGCCGTCCATCAACTCCATCTCCCCGGGCGATTCCTCGGTGCCGGCGAGCAGCGAGCCGATCATCACGGTCTGGGCACCGGCGGCGATCGCCTTGACGATGTCGCCGGAAAACGTGATGCCCCCGTCGGCCACGACGGGCACGCCGATCCGCTGGGCTCGCCGCGTGGTGTGCCAGATCGCCGAGAGTTGCGGCATGCCGGCGCCGGACACGACGCGGGTCGTGCAGATCGATCCGGCGCCGACGCCGACCTTGACGGCATCCGCTCCGGCGTGGGCCAAGGCCTCGACACCTTCCTCGGTGACGACGTTGCCGGCGGTGACGGCGAGTTCGGGCCACGACCCCTTGATCCGCTCGATCGCCTTGACGACGTTGGCCGAATGGCCGTGCGCGGTGTCGATCGAGACGGCGTCGACCGCCATCTCGACGAGCGCAGCGACGCGCGCTTCGAGGTCGTCACCGACGCCCACGGCCGCCGCACACACCAGTCGGCCCTTGCCGTCGCGCGTCGCGTTGGGGAAGTCGAGTCGCTTCTGGATGTCCTTCACCGTGATCAACCCGGCGAGGCGCCCGGCCGTGTCGACGAGCGGCAGCTTCTCGATCCGATGCCGCTGCAGGATGGTCTTGGCCTCGTCGAGCGAGGTGCCGACCTCGGCGGTGACGAGTGGGTCGGCAGTCATGAACTCGGTGACGGGCCGGTCGAAGTCGGCGCCCTCGCAGAACCGGATGTCACGGTTGGTGAGAATGCCGACGAGGCGACCGTCGACGTCGGTGATCGGCACCCCGGAGAACTTGAAGCGGTGCATCAGGGCTTCCGCTTCGTGGAGCAGCGCGGTCGGCGGCAGCGTGACCGGATCGGTGATCATGCCCGACTGCGATCGCTTCACCTTCTGGACCTCGGCCGCCTGATCAGCGATCGACATGTTGCGGTGGATGACCCCGATGCCGCCGTGGCGCGCCATCGCGATGGCCATGCGCGCTTCGGTGACCTTGTCCATCGCTGCCGACACCAGCGGGACCGCCAGTTCGATGTCTCGGGCAAACGTCGCGGAGGTGTCGACCGCGTCGGGCAGGGTCTCGGACCAACCGGGCACCACGACGACATCGTCGAAGGTCAAGGCCTCGAAGCGATCGAAGAGACCATCGTTCGGGTTCGGGTTCGGGTTCGGGTTCGGGTTCGGGCTGGAGCCGATGGTGTCGGGGCTGGTCATGGCATGTCCTTCGAGTGCAGACGGTCCGGCTGCGTGGGAGTCGGCTGGCGGGTACAGATCTGGGTGAGCGTGTCGACGAGGAGACGGTGTTCGGTGGCGTGCATCCGTGCCTCGAATGCCTCCAGTGTGCCAGAGGTGTCGATGGGGACGCGCGACGTGGCGAGCACCGGTCCGTCGTCGACGCCTTCGTCCGGCACGAGGTGGACCATCACGCCGCTCTCGGTGCGGTGGCCGGCGCAGGCTTCCTCCCACGCTCGTTCGATCGCGTGGGTTCCGGGGAGGTCGCCGGGCAGTGCCGGATGCAGGTTGACGACGCGGTCGGGGAACCGAGCGAGGAACGTCATCGTGAGCAGGCGCATCCATCCTGCGAGGATCACCCAGTCGGGGTCGTAGCCGGCGACCGCGTGAGCGAGTCGTTCGTCGTAGTCGTGGCGGGCTTCCCCGTCGCTCCGCTCGATCTCGACAGTGTCGACACCCGCTCGACGAGCCCGATCGAGCCCGTATGCGTCGGTGCGGTTGGACACGACCGCGACGACGTCACCGTGCAGCGCACCGGTAGCGGTGGCGTCGAGGATCGCTTGCAGATTCGATCCCGATCCCGAGACCAGCACGACGAGTCGCGACCGCTCCATGCGGAAATGCTACCGATGTGATTTGAGTCGGTCGCTGCGGTGAACAAACTGTCAGAGCAGCGTGACCCCACGGGTGCCGTCGACGAGCCGGCCGATCACCCAGGTGGTCTCGGGGATCGTGGTCCGGACCTCGTCGACGTCGTCGGGAGCACACACCACGACCATGCCGATGCCCATGTTGAGCGTGCGGTACAACTCGTCGGTCGACATCTGCGGTGTGAGCTCGCGCACGAGCCGGAACAGGGGAGGGACGGGCCACGAACCCAGTTCGATCTCTGCCCCGACGCCATCGGGCAGCACCCGTGGCAAGTTGTCCGGTAGCCCGCCGCCGGTGATCTGTGCGAGCGCCTTCACAGCGCCGCCGTCGAGCGCTGCGCGCAGCGGGTCGAGGTAGTTGCGATGTGGTTCGAGGAGCGCGTCGCCGAGCGGGCGGTCCATGCCGTCGGGTACGACGTCCATCGGAATCCAGTCGAACACCTTGCGCAACAGTGAGTACCCGTTGGTGTGGGGGCCCGATGATGCGACGCCGATGAGGACGTCACCGGCGGCGACGTCGTCGCGGGGGAGCAGCGTCGACTTCTCGGCGACACCGATCAGCGTGCCCGCGATGTCGAACGCTCCCGGCTGGTAGACCCCGGGCATCTCGGCCGTTTCGCCGCCGAGCACAGCGCAATTCGCTGCTCGACAGGCCTCGGCCATGCCGGTGACGATCTCGGCGACCATGTCGGCGTCGAGCACGCTGGCGGCGATGTAGTCGAGAAAGAAGAGCGGCCGGGCGTTCTGGACGAGAACGTCGCCGATGCAATGGTTGACGATGTCAGCACCGACGCCTCTGACGCGACCCAGTCGAGCCGCCAGCTCCACCTTCGTCCCGACGCCGTCGGTCGACGCGACGAGCACGGGATCGTCGAGCTCGGTGATCGCTTTCGCCGAGAACACGCCGCCGAAGCTTCCAACGCCGTGCAGTACGCCGCGTCCCGATCCGACGTCGTGAGTCGATTCGACGGCGGCCTTCATCTCGGCGACGGCACGGGCTCCTTCGTCGATGTCGACACCTGCCTGTGCGTACGAGCGGAACGAAGCGCCAGGTGCGCGCCAGGCGATGTCGCGCCGTACCTGCATGCCGGGGAACGAGATCGCGGCCATCCGCTCGTAGGCGACGCGTCGCGCGTCCGCGAGGTCGTGTCCGATGCCGGTGACGGCGAGGACACGGCCGCCTGCCGTGCGCCCATCACGGACTCCTGCGTCGAATCGGATGGCCGTGTCGTCGAGCGCGCCGGGATCCGCGATGGCGTCGCGGATCTCCACGCCGGTCTCGGGAGCCGTCGGGTAACCGGGAGCGGCGGCGACCACCGTCACCGCCGAGCGGGCGCGAATGGCCAGCGGGACGTCACCGATCGAGCCGCGGCATGCGGCGGCCGCGAGTTGCGCCAGATCGGTTTCGAGCAGCGGCAGGACGGTCTGTGCTTCCGGGTCGCCGAAACGGACGTTGTACTCGATCAGCCGCGGGCCATCGACCGTCGACATCAGCCCGGCGAAGATCACCCCGACGTACGGGGTGCCGGACGCTCGGAAGTGATCGAGCACGGGTTGCACGAACGTGGCCAACAGCGCCTCGGGGTCGTGCGGAACCGGGGCCGGAGCGTAGGCACCCATGCCGCCGGTGTTGGGGCCGGTGTCGCCCTCGCCGATGCGCTTGTGATCCTGCGCCAGCGGCAGGGCGATCGCCGTGGTGCCGTCGCACAGGGCGAGCAGCGAGTACTCCGGTCCGCTGATGCGTTCCTCGAGCACGAACGGCCCGGTCGACGCGGCGTGCAGGATCGCAGCACGCGTCTCGGCGTCGTCGATCGGCACCGCGACGCCCTTACCGCCGGCCAGCCCGTCGAGCTTGACCACGATCGGCCGATCGAGTTCGCTCCACCAGGCGATCGCGTCGTCGACGACCCGTTCGGCGCGGGCGGGGTCGAAGCGTGCATAGGCGGGCCCGGGGATGCGTAGCTCGGTGGCCAGATCGCGGGCGTAGCCCTTCGACGCTTCGAGACGAGCGAGTGCCGCCGTCGGCCCGAAGCAGGCGATGCCGCGACGAGCGCACTCGTCGGCCGTTCCTGCCACCAGTGCCACCTCCGGACCGGGGATGACGAGGTCGACGTCGCCGGGTCCGACATCGTCCAGTTCGTCGAGGACGCGGACGTCGTGACCGTGGCGGCGACACGCCCAGGCGATCGCCTGTTCACGGCCGCCGCTGCCGATGACGAGCACACGCATCGCTCAGCGCCCCGTCGTGGCGCAGCGATGATCAGGATGATCAGGGGACCGCGGGTTCGCCGTGAGCGCGACGATCACGACAGGACGCCTTCGAAGGCGAGCTTGGCTTGAGCGTCGCCGACCGCGATGGGATAGTCGCCGGTGAAACAGGCGTTGCAGTAGCCGTCGTCGGGCCCGGAGTCGCGGTCGGCGACGGCACGCATCATCCCGTCGAGCGAGAGGAATGCGAGGCTGTCGGCACCGATGTGGTGTTCCATCTCGGCGATCGACAGTCGGGCTGCGATCAGGTCGCCGTCGTGTCCCATGTCGACCCCGAAGTGACACGCGTGGGTGATCGGCGGGCACGTGATCCGCAGATGTACCTCGGCTGCCCCGGCATCGCGGACGAGCTTGACGAGCGGTCCGGCCGTGGTCCCGCGTACGAGGGAGTCGTCGATCATGATCACGCGCTTGCCTTCGAGGTTCTCGCTGAGCGCGTTGAACTTCAGCGCGACGCCGCGCTCGCGGATGTCTTGCGTGGGCTCGATGAAGGTTCGCCCGATGTAGCGATTCTTGATCAGTCCGTCGTTGAAGGGAAGCCCGCTTTGGGCGGCGAAGCCGATCGCCGCTGGAATCGAGGAGTCCGGGACGGGGATCACGACGTCGGCATCGACCAGCGACTCCTTGGCCAGTTCGACGCCGAGCCGCTGACGAACGTGATGCACGCTCTTCGCATCCCAGACCGAGTCGGGGCGCGAGAAGTACACGAACTCGAACGTGCACCGGGCGCCTTGGCGCTGCGGGGCCAGCACTTGTTGGCGGTCGAGTTCGGCACCGCGAAGCGTGACCATCTCGCCGGGCGCCACTTCCTCGATGTCGACACAGCCGAGCGTCGACAGAGCGCACGTCTCACTGGCGACCGCGTGGCCGCCGTGCGGCAGTCGGCCGACCGACAACGGGCGGAATCCCCACGGATCGCGCACAGCGATCACCTGATCGGCGGCCAGGATGACGAGAGAGAACGCCCCTTTCCAGGCCGGGAGGGTGCGCTCGATGCGTTCCTGCCAGGTCTGGCCGCCTGCTGCGGCGAGCATGAGGGTGAACACCTCGGTGTCGCTGGTCGCGGTCAATCCGAACCCTCGACTGAGCAACTCGTCGCGCAACGCGGTGGCATTGACGAGGTTGCCGTTGTGGGCGACCGACAGCGGCCCGTGCATCGTCTCGACCAGGAACGGTTGGATGTTCCGCTCGGCGTTCGAACCGGTCGTCGAGTACCGAGTGTGTCCGATCGCGTGGTAGCCGGTCAGCGGGGCCAACGCATCGGGCGTGAACACGGTGGCGACGAGGCCGGCCTCTTTGTGGACCCGCGCTCGTTTGCCGTCGGACACCGCGATGCCCGCGGCCTCCTGGCCGCGATGCTGCAGGGCGAACAGCCCGAAGAACGCGAGTTGGGCAACGCCTTCCCCATGCGGGGTGGAGAGCCCCAACACGCCGCATTCGTCGTGGGCGACGTCGTCGCCGGTCAGCGACGCAGTCCGAACCGGGATCGATCGGGTCAATCGAGTCATGAGATGGCTCCTGCAGGTTCGAGGTGGGCGAGCGCGCCGCGCACGCGGTCGCCGACGGGATAGGGCGCTGGTTCGAACGTCGTGCCGGTGAGACGTTCGAAGGCATCAACGTAGCGGGCCGTCGTGGCGGTCCAGACCTCGTCGGGCAGCGTCGGGATGTCACCATCGCCTCGGAAGTCGATCGCTGCGAGCGCTCGGCGCACGACCTCCTTGTCGAGGCTTTCGGGCTCCTGGCCGAGCGCATGCCGCTCGCCGTACGACTCGGCGACCCACCAGCGTGACGAGTCGGGCGTGTGCACCTCGTCGATCAGCAGCAACTCCCCGTCGTCGGCCACGCCGAACTCGTACTTCGTGTCGGCGAGGATCAGTCCGGCTCGCTCGCCGAGCTCGACGCCACGTCGAAACACGGCGAGCGCGGTCTCGTGAACACGTTCCCAGAGCGCGGCGTCGACATGACCGTCGTCGACGACCTGCGCGCAGGTGATCGGCACGTCGTGGTCGCCGTGCGAACCCTTGGTGGTCGGGGTGACGATCGGCTCGGCGAGGCGATCGTTCTTGCGGAGACCGTCGGGGAGTCGATGTCCGTACACGACTCGATCGCCGCGTTCGTAGGCCGTCCACAGGGCGGTGTCGGTCACGCCGGTGATGTGGCCGCGGACGACGACCTCGACGGTCAGAGGTGTGGCGGTGCGAGCGATGGTCACGTTCGGGTCGGGAATGGCCACGACGTGATTGGCGACGATGTCGGCGGTCTGCTCGAACCACCACGCCGAGAGCTGGTTCAGCACCTGGCCTTTGTACGGGACCCCGGCGAGGACACGGTCGAAGGCGGACAGCCGATCGGTCGTGATGAACGCCCGACGGCCGAAATGTTCGCCGCCCAGCGAGTAAGAGATCCGAACCTTGCCGTCGCGTCGGTCGCTGAGCGGCAGATCGATGTCGGTGAACGGTGTCGTCATCGCGGTGTCGTTCTCATACGGGTCAGCTCGTGCGGGCGTGTTCGACGCCGTTGCTGAAGACTCGGAGCCCGAGGTGGGCGGGTCCGCCTCCGCCGCGACGATGATGAGGATGTTGACGCGCCACGATGTGGTTCTCGGGGTGTGGCATCAAGCCGAGCACCAGGCCGGACGCGTCGCTCACTCCGGCGATGTCGTCGACCGAACCGTTGGGATTCGTGCTGCGATAGCGAAGAGCTATCTGGCCGGCGGTGTCGAGCGACGCCGGATCGGGATGGACGTAGCGACCCTCGCCATGGGCGATGGGGCAGTGGATCGGAGCATCGAGGCCTGCCGTCCACACGCTGTTCGACCGAGGAGCCGTATCGAGCACGACCCACCGGCAGTCGAAGCGCCCCTGCGCGTTGTGGCCGAGCGCGCCCGGGAGCAGCCCGGTGCGCGTCAGCACCTGGAAGCCGTTGCAGATGCCGATCAGCGGCCGACCGTCGTCGATGAAGGTCCGCAGACGATCGCCGAGCCCGATCGTGAGATCGAGCGCCAGCATGCGACCGGCGCCGAGCGAGTCCGCGTAGCTGAAACCGCCGGCCACGACGGCAAGGCGTGCCTCGTCGAGGTAACGCGGCGTCTCGATCAATTCGCTCGCCAGCACGATGCGGACCTTTGCGCCTGCGAGCTCGAGTGCCTCCGCGACGTCGCGATCGCGGTTGGTGCCCGGACCAGCGATGACGAGAGCAGGAACCGGAGTCACAGCTGACCTCCCGAGTCGAGCGCGGCCGAGTCGAGCGCGGCCGAGTTGAGCGCGGCCGAGTTGAGCGCGGCCGAGTTGAAGGCGTCGGCGAGGTCGCCGACCGAGAGGGGTTCGACGCCGGGCAACGTGAGGAGCCCGCCGAGCGAGACTTCGCCGAGCCGCAGCACGTCGTCGTCCATCGCTCGCATGAAGGCCGGCAGGTGTTTGGGTTGCACTTCGACCAGCAGGCGTCCCATCGACTCGGCGAACAAGGCGGTTGCGAGATCGTCGTGGGGGAGCCGGTCGATGGTCACGCCGAGGCGACCGCCGATGCACATCTCGGCGATGGCGACGGCGAGACCCCCTTCGCTGAGGTCGTGGCACGACTCGACGAGACCGGCGCTGATCGCTGCGTGGAGATGGCGGTAGTGCGTCGGAGCATCAGGATCGGGAGCAGGAGCGACGCCCACTTCGTCGGGCTGGCCGAGAACGAGGTCGAGGTGCGACCCGGCGAACTCGGTCTCGGTCGACCCGATCAGCAGCACAGCGTTGCCGGCCTCCTTGAGATCGGGTGTGACGCAACGATCGGCGTCGGGAACATGCCCGACCGCGGTGATCACCAACGTCGGCGGCACCGCGTGCCGCTCGCCGTCACGGCCGATGTACTCGTTGTTCAGCGAGTCCTTGCCGGACACGAACGGCGCGGCGAACGTGAACGCCGCAGCGCAGCAGCCGTCGACTGCTGCCGCGAGCTCGCCCATCGTCGTCGGCCGTCGCGGGTCGCCCCACGAAAAGTTGTCGAGCAGCGCGACGCGGTCGGGGTCGGCTCCGACGGCGACCACGTTGCGCATCGCCTCGTCGACGGCAGCGAACGCCATCGCTTCGGGGTCGTGCAGGCCGTACCACGGGTTGACGCCGATGCCGATGGCGATGCCGTGCGTATCGGACGGCCGGGCGAGCACCACGCCGTCGGCATGGCCGTCACCCGCTGCGCCGACCAGCGGTCGCACGACCGTCGACCCGAGGATTTCGTGGTCGTAGCGGTGGATCGTCGCCGCCTTCGAGGCGATGTTCGGATGGCGCAGGAGGGCGAGGATCGTCTCGGCGGGGTCCTCGACCTGGCGGCCCACGATCCGTGTGCGGTTGGGGGTCGGCATCGTCGCCGGGAGCGTGCGCTGCGGGCGACCGTCGTGCAAGAACTCGGTGTCGAGCTGGGCGACGACCTGCCCGCCGGAACGAACCGTGAGCACGCCGTCACCGGTGAACGATCCGACGTCGGCCCATCCGACCCCGACGCGCTCGCAACGGTGGGCGATCGCGCTCACGGCCCTCGGTGCGACCGAGATGACCATGCGCTCCTGGGCTTCGGAGAGCCAGACCTCCCACGGCTCGAGGCCGGGATACTTGCGGGGAACCGTGTCGAGGTCGACCTCCGCGCCGACGCCCTCGGCCATCTCGCCGATCGCCGACGACAGGCCACCTGCGCCGCAGTCGGTGATCGCCGAGTACAGGTCTTCGGCGCCGATCAGTGCATCGATCACCAGCTTCTCGACGATCGGGTCGCCGATCTGAACGCTCGCTCCGGCCACCTCTCCCGTCGTCGCGTTCATCGTGGCCGACGAGAAGGTGGCGCCTCGGATCCCGTCGCGCCCCGTTGCTCCGCCGATGACGATGATCCGATCGCCTGGGTTCGGTCCGTCGTGCAGCGGCCGGGTCGGAGCGGTGCCGATGCAGCCAGCGAAGACCAGCGGGTTGGTCGTGTACGCCGGGTCGTAGAGGATCGCGCCGGCGACCGTGGGCAGTCCGATCTTGTTGCCGTAGTCGGCCACGCCGTCGATCACCCCGTCGCGGATCCGGCGTGGATGGAGCGCCCCGGGTGGCAGGTCGGCCATGGACAGATCGGCCGGTCCGAAGCACAAGATGTCGGTGACCGCGATCGGTCGGTGGGCGATGCCCAGCACGTCGCGAATCACGCCGCCGACGCCGGTGTTGGCCCCACCGAACGGTTCGACCGCCGACGGATGATTGTGCGTCTCGGCTTTCAAGGCGATGGTCGTGCCCTTCGAGAACTCGACGACACCGGCGTTGCCGACGAACGCCGAGACGACGAACGGGGCGTCGATCGACTCGGTGCAGTCACGGAGCTGTGCGAGTAGTGGCGTCCGCTCGACGGTCGCTCCGTCCTCATCGGCCAGCAGCAACGCTCGGAACGACTTGTGTGCGCAGTGTTCGCTCCACGTCTGCGCCAGCGTCTCGAGTTCGACGTCGGTGGGATCCCGGCCGATCGCCTCGAAATGGTCGCGGATCACCTCGAGTTCGGCCGGGTCGAGCGAGAGCGCTCGTTCGTCGTTGACTCGCGACAGCCCGTCGCCGTCGAGACCGCGGACGCGGACGACAGCTGCGTGCAGTGTGCTCGCCGTGCCGTCTGGTCGGCTCGGGGTCAGCGGCTCGTTCGACCATCGTTCGATGATCGGGTTGGCGAGCAACCGCTGGACGATCGTCTCGACGGCGTGCGGGTCGGCGTCGTCGTCGAACTCGACTCGTGTGCCGGATGCGGCGTGCTCGACGGGAATCG
Organism: Ilumatobacter sp.; assembly: GCF_046290335.1. Lineage (GTDB taxonomy): Bacteria > Actinomycetota > Acidimicrobiia > Acidimicrobiales > Ilumatobacteraceae > Ilumatobacter_A. Next base: position 76,304 of record NZ_JBKAGH010000001.1, read on the forward strand.
ACAGCTGCTGGGCCGCGTGGCGTACGGCGTCGGCACCGCTGTCGGTGACGCCGGGTTGCAGCAAGATCTCGACGCCTCGGCCGGCGGGGATCTCCCAGGTACCGACCTGGAGCAGTGGATCGACCAGGATGCCATGCAACGCTCGTCGTGCATCGGCATCGAGGTGGCCCTCGACGTGTACGACGTCGGCGATGTGAACGTCGCCGACCGAATCGAGACCGAGCGCCGCAACGCCGTCGACGACGGTTCGGCCGCGTGGGTCTGGGTCGATGGAGCGGATGGTCAGGCGATGCCGTTCGGACACCGCCGCGACCCTACGGAACGCGCGGGCCAACGGCCAGCTTTTGAATGAATTGTCACGACCGATCGTGGTCGTCGCCCGGTCAGAGACCGAGTTCGATCAGCGCAGCTGCCGTCATCGGCCCGATCTGCTCCGACGCCGGGTACTCCGGAATCCACGCATCACCGCTGGTCTCGAGCACGGTGATCGTCTCGGCACCCAACATGGGCAGACCGTGACTGCGCCGGATCAACCCATCGCGATCGATCCACACTTCGACCTCGATCGTGGTCCCCGATGCGGTCGGGCCAGCACCCGGCTCGGTGGCCGTACCAGCGGCTGGAGTGCCGGCTGGAGTGCCGGCGACCGCTCCCGTCGCAGGGTCGGTGCCGCCCTCGTCGAGGGTGATGCCGTCGAGTGGGCCGAGCGTCGGCATGGGCGAGTTGCGTTCGTCGAGGATGGCGGGATCGAGCGTGAGCACGAGGTGGCGCGTGCTGACGCCGTTGATGTCGGCGACGGTTGCCTCGTCGATCGAGACGCGAGTGCGCACCTCTCGCGGGATCACGTCGTCGGCACGTCTGATCCAGTCGCTCAACTCCAACTGGTCATCGAGTGGAAATGCTCCGCGTTGGATCTGGTACCAGATCGCCGAGTCGGTGCGGCGTACGACGGCGTCATCGAGAAACGTCATGATCTCCAGATCCGGTTCATCGTGGCGGTCGATCGTGACCTGGGACACCAGCGTCTCGAAGTCGACGGTCACGGTGTACGAGGCGTCGGGATCGGTGTACAGGCCATCGACGACGAAGGTTGCGGTTCGAATCGGAGCGGGTTCGCCCCGAGTCACGGGAAAGGCGAGCGGCGCCGCGGGCTCCTCGGGAGACTGGTCGGTGACGTACTGGTCGTAGAGCTCCGGACCATGGACCGCGCCGGCGTAGCCCAGGCCGCCCAGCATCGACACCACGATGACCGTTCGCAGAACTCGTCCTCGGCGAGCAGGCCGTCGCTTCGGCTCGGTCGCAGTCGTGGCGTCGAACACGAACAGCGGGTTCGTCTGGGCCGACGTCGCCGGTGGCCGCGTCGCGGGTGCAGCGGTCATGGGCGGAAGGTTCGGACCGGAGAACTCGAGTGGCTGCATCGACGGGTCTGGCGCCAAGATGGCGGCAGGCCCGCGCTGGATCCCGCTCGGTTGCGCAGGCGTCGACGAAGCGGGCTCGGAGTCGGGCACCGGGACCGACGGCGGCGCTGGCACGTCGATGTGGATGGGCGTGAACGAGGAGGACAGGACGTCCGGATCGTTCGATCGGGTGGCCACCGCTTCGGTGGAAGGATTATCGGAGCTGTTCGTCGTCGGCGGTGCCATCGGCACGGTCGCCGACGTCGCCACAGGCGAGGGCCAGGCGGGAGGTGCGAAGGCGCCGCCTGGGGTCGGTGTGCCTGCATCGATCGCGTCGAAATCGACAGCGCCCCGATGCGCAGCGCCCTGATGCGTTGCGCTCTCGTTCATGGTGTCGACCTGGTTCGACATACATGAGGTCTTCGGTCGGGTCAGACGAGATCTTGAGGAATCGGCGGCACGCCGCGGCCCTCGAACCGCCGTCGCCCTACGCTTCGGCCCGATGAGTGAGCGGCGAGCGACCCGATTGATCTTCGTTCGGCACGGAGAGTCGGTGGTGACGGTCAACCGTGTGATCGGCGGCCGTCGGACGTGTTCTGGGCTGAGTGAACTCGGCCGGCTGCAGACCGCGCGGCTGCGTGACCGGCTCGCCGATGCGGATCTCGCGGTCGACGTGCTGCTGTCCAGCGATTTCCCACGCGCGATCGAAACCGCCGAGATCCTGCAGCCCGCGCTCGGCGTCGCAGTCGCGGCCAAGCGGTTCGATCGTCTCGTCGGTTTCGGCGAGCATGACCCCGGCCCCGACATCGACGGGATGACGTTCGACGAGTACGTCGAGCGGTTCGGCACGCCCGACTGGGTCGGTGACCCGCACGCCGAGGTCTTTCCCGGAGGAGAGACCGTCGCCCAGTTCCACGATCGCGTGGGTGGGGCGCTCGACGAACTCCTCGACGTGCACCGCGGGCGGACGGTCGTCGTCGCGTGCCATGGAGGCGTCGTCGACGCGGTGTTCCGGCGTCTCCTCGACCAGCCGATCACCGGAGGGTTCGAGTTGCACACGCTCAACACGTCGCTCACCGAGTTCGAGAGTCTTCCTCGCGGACGCTGGCGCCTTGCCCGCTACAACGACGCTGCTCACCTCGATGGTCTGCCCTCGGCCACGACCCGAGTCTGACGGGCGACGTACGCTGGTCTCATGATCAGCTTGCAGGGCCGGACGGCCGTCGTGATCGGCGGCCACAGCGGATTCGGGGAGGCGATCAGCCGAACGTTCGCAACGCAGGGAGCGCGCGTCGTCATCGGCGGGCGTCGCGCCGACGCCGTCGACGCAGTCGCCTCGGACATCGGTGGGATCGGAGTCGAGTGCGACATCACCGACGACGAGCAGATCCAAGCGATCGTCCGTCGTTCGATCGACGAGACCGGCCGACTCGACGCCTTCGTCAACTGCGCCGGATTCGAACAGTCGACGTTGCTCGCCGACCTCACCCCGGAAAAACTCGACGCGATGCACGACGTGCAGATCCGAGGCGCGCTGTTGTGCATGCGCCACGCGGGTAACGCCATGCGCCGACTCGGCGCAGGCGGGTCGTTCGTCTCGATCAGTTCGCTCACCGCGCAGAACCCGGCCCGCGGTCTGGCGGCCTACGCCAGCGCAAAGGCCGGACTCGAGTACGCCACCAAGATCGCGGCGGTCGAGTACGGCGACGCCGCAATTCGCTTCAACTGCGTGGCTGCATCGCTGATCGAGACACCGATGACCGCTCGCCACTTCTCGTCCGGCCCGGCGATCCAAGCACTGACCGAGATGACGCCGCTCGGTCGGATGGGATCGCCGCAAGACATTGCCAACGCCGCGCTCTTCTTGTGCTCGGAGCTGGGTTCGTACGTGACCGGGCAGACGCTGTGCGTCGACGGTGGGGCCTCGCTCACGATGCTGCCGTCACCGCAGATGTACGCCGACGTCGCCCGGCGGTGGTCCGAAGCGCAACCCGATTCGTGAGCGGTGCGCCGTGACTTGCTTGGAGCGACCGTCAGCTTCGCTGAGCGTCTGGCAACTCCGATGACGTCGCCGGTCGCCGGTCAGCGCTGGGTCGTCGTCGGCGCCGGATCCGGGGGGTGCGTCGTCGCCCGGCGGCTCGTCGATGCCGGGGCCAGCGTGGTCTTGGTCGAGAGTGGCCCGGATCTCGCCCCGGGAGCGGTGCCCGCTGGCATCAGTGGCGACGACTGTTTCGCGGCGATGACACCGGACCGGGTGCACGGAGATCTGCTCGCGACTCGCGTCGCCGGCGGAGCGAGCACCGTGTATCTGCGCGGCCGTGGCGTCGGTGGTTCGAGTGCCGTCAACGCGATGGTCGGTCTGCATTGCGATCGCGAGCTCTACGCGGCTTGGAACTGGCCGGAGCTCGCGGACTTCGAATCGCGGGTGCTCGTTCCGACAGCTGAGGCCGACGACGCCGAACTCGGGCCGGTCGACCGTGCGTTGATGGCCGCTTCATCCGACGCCACCAAGGTCGCGCTCACGCGTCGTGACGGCCGACGGGTCACCTCCGCCGAGGCGTACCTGTGGCCGATACTCGGCTCGGACCGGTTCGAACTTCGCTGCGACACCGTCGTCGATCGGCTCGAACTGCTCGACGACCGAGTGGTCACCGGCGCCCGGCTGGCCGACGGCCAGGTGATCGAGGCGGATCGAGTGGCGCTCTGTGCAGGGGCGATCCACACGCCGACGATCCTGCTGAGGTCCTCGTCGTGCCCGTCGCTCACCGGCTTCGGGCTTGCGGATCACGCTGCTGCAGCGATCTCGCTGCTGCTCGCCGAACCCGGCGCCGAGATGGGCCTGGCGGTGGCGACGGTCGTCGATCGTGATCCGATCCAGATCCTCCCGATGAACCATCTCGGCACGGACCGTCGAGGACTCGGGCTGCTGATGGTGTCGTTGATGCGCCCTCACTCGGCCTCTGGCCGGGTTCGTCTCGCGTCGAACGACCCGCTCGACGCGCCGATCGTCGAGTTCGACCTGCTCAGCGACCAGCGCGACGTCGCCATCCTCCGAGAGGGCGTACGTCAGGCGCTGCGCCTCCTCGCCAGCGCTCCGATGCACGACATCGTCCGAGAGGCGTTCATCGACGACGTTGGGACGACGGTTGCAGCGCTCGACACCGACGCAGACATCGACGATTGGCTCCGCCGCCGCGGCGCTGACTACGTCCATGCGTCGGGGACGTGCGCCGCTGGCAGTGTCGTCGATGCGAACGGCGCGGTGATCGGGCTGTCCGGCGTGACGATCGCGGATGCGTCGGTGTTCCCCTCGATCCCGAACGTCAACACACATCTGCCGACGATGGCCGTGGCCGAGATGCTCGTCGACCGTTGGATCCGGTCGAACGATGGCTGAGTTCGCCGACGTCGTCGTGATGGGGGACGGGCCCGCCGGATCTGCCCTCGCCGCGCGACTGATGTCGTGCGGGGTCGATGTCGTGTTGATCGGTGGCGACGACGACTGGTTCGCAACGTACGGCACCTGGGCGGACGATGTCGAGGCAGTGCCGTGGCTCGACGCCCAGCGACTGTGGCTCCACCGGGCCGAGTCCGTCGAGGTCGACGTCGGCGGACGACGGCGCGTGGAACGTCCCTATGGCGTGATCGACAACGAGCAACTCCGAGTTCAACTGCGCCACGATCTCCGTCCGGGCGTCGAGCACCGAGTGGAACGCGTGGTCGACGTGCGTACCGGGTCGTCGCGGCACGAGGTCGTCACGAGCGCCGGTGTCACGTGGTCGTGCCGTGTGCTGATCGATGCGACCGGCTGGCCTGGTCATGTCAATCGATCCGACCGGCTGCGCTCGATCTCGGACGTTGCGCGGCAGACGGCGTTCGGCGTGGTCGTGGAGGAGCCGCCCGCCGGGCCGCTCGGCAGCGTCACTCTGATGGATTTCAGCACGCCGAGCATGGACCTCGACGACGCTCTCGGCACGATTGCGACGTTCGCGTACGCGTTGCCGGTGCACGACGGCTGGTTGGTCGAAGAGACGGTGCTGGCCGCGCATCCGCCGGTCGACCCCGAACGTCTGGCTGCTCGCCTGGCGGCTCGTCTCGGTCTGAGCGAGGCTGCGTTACGGTCATCGGCCCGTCGCGTCGAGTCCGTCGACATCGCGATGGGCGGACCATTGCCCGACCGGAGCAACTCGATCGTCGGCTACGGCGCCGCGGCGTCGATGATCCATCCGGCGACGGGCTATTCCATCGCCACATCGCTGACTCACGCCGACCGGGTGGCGGCAGCGATCGCGGAGCAGGTCTCGGATTCCGCAGGAGTGGTCGATGTTCCGGCCATCTGGGAGGCGATCTGGCCGAGGTCGTCGCTGCAGACGAGAGTGCTGCACGACTACGGCCTCGACGTGCTGCTCGAACTCGACCCCGACGACGTGCGGTCGTTCTTCGCGGCCTTCTTCGACCTACCCGTCGAGCGTTGGGCGGCCTACCTGCGTATCGACACGCCGCCGTCCGCGACGGCCTCGATCATGCTGTCGATGTTCCGAGCAGCACCTTGGCGGCTCCGCCGACGCCTCGTCAGCCAGAACCCACTGGCGTTTGTCCGGCTGGTGCGTTCGTAGCGCTCGAGTGCGCCTCGTCGCCGGTGCCGGTGCCGGTGCTGGTGTCGGTGCTGGTGTCGGCGGCACGACGACGAGTCGAGATCGACCGGCGAACGGCGAGCAGCCATCCGATAGCGACACACAACGCGAACACGAACCACTGGATCGCGTACGACAGATGAGGTCCGCTGGTGAGTTCGGGTCGGGCGATGGGTTCGGGGTCGCCGGCGCCGACGGCTGGTTCACTGCGAACGAGTTGGACGTAGACGGGTGCGACCTCGCCGGGGAACTGCTGCGCGAGGAGTGGAAGGTCGACTCGTCGGATCTCGGTCAGTGGACCGTCGACCTCGTCGGTCAACTGACCCAACGACCGGTTCTCGGAGGCGCGGACGAGGCCGACGACCGCGACCGGAGTCGTCGGCGGGGGTGACACCTCGAAACCGAGCGGCACGAACCCACGGTTGACGATCACGGTCGTCGCCGAAGTTTCGGTGTCGGGTGCGGACTCGGTGTCGGTCTCGGGTGCCGTCTCGGTGTCGGCAGCGAGCACGAGCCCCGCCAGCACGTTGTCACCGGCGCGGCCGCGCTGCGACTGGTTGAACTCCACGACCTGGTCGGCGAGAAACGTCCCGACCAGCGAGACGGGCAGCCACTCTGCGGTCTCGGGTGTGAGCTCGCCGCGCTCGAGATCGTCGAGCACGTCACCGATCGGCAGTGGTGCGCGTTCGGAGCGTTCGATGACCTCGCTGTTGAATGCCCGGCGTTCGTCGAGGCGATCGAGTTGCCAGATCCCGAGATTGATCATGGCGACGATCGCGCCCACGACGACGAGGTGGAAGAGCAGCCAGATCGGTCGGAGCAGGAACCGGTACATCTCGACCATGACGGTATCGGCCCTCGACGGCTACCGTCCGGCAGGTGGGGCCTGACGACATTACGACCGACTGGATTTCGAGCGTGCTCGGCGAGGACATCGCGACGCTTCGGCACGAGCGAATCGGTGACGGTCTGGTCGGACTGAATCTGCGAGTTCACCTCGACCCGGCGGTGACCGGCAGCTCCGTGCCTTCGTCGGTCGTGATGAAGCTGCCGTCGCTCGATCCGACGAGCCGAGCGACGGGCATCGCACTGCGCAACTACGAGCGCGAGGTCAAGTTCTACGACCACATCGCTGCAACGGTCGATATTCGTGTGCCGCATTGTTGGCACGCCGACTGGGACGCAGAGACGGGCGACTTCGTCCTCGTGCTCGAAGACATGGCGCCAGCCCGGCAGGGCGATCAGATCGCCGGGTGCAGCGTCGACACCGCGTTCGATGCCGTCCGCGAACTGGCGAAGCTGCACGGTCCACGGTGGGACGACCCGACGCTGTTCGACCACGAGTTCCTGCAGCGCCGGTCGGGGCAGGACGACGTCGATCAGATCAGCGGGCTGTGGAACATGTTCTTCCCGGGCTTTCAGGCCGTGTACGCCAAATATCTGAGCCCCGAGGCGGAGGCGTTGGTCGAGGCGTTCGGCCCTCAGCTCGGCACGTGGATGGACGGGCGCACCGGAGCGATGACCGTGACGCACGGCGACTACCGACTCGACAACCTGCTGTTCGCCACACCCGATGGCGGCCCGCCCGTGACGGCAGTCGACTGGCAGACACCGGGCCATGGTCCGCCGATCGCCGACCTCGCCTATTTCTGCGGTGCAGGGCTCTTGCCAGACGAGCGCCGCCTCGCCGAGCGCGACCTCGTCGACGCGTACGTCGACGCACTCGTCGCTCAGGGTGTCGAGGTCGAGCGGTCGTGGGTCTGGGAGCACTACTGCCGCGATGCATTCGCCGGCGTCGTCATGGCCGTCGTTGCGAGCCAGGTCGTCGGCGGCAGCGAGCGGAGCGAAGCGATGTTCGCAGCGATGGCGACACGGCATCTGCAACACGCGCTCGACGTGGGCGCGTTCGATCTGCTCAGCTGAGCACATGGAGCTTCCCGACTTCCACATCCCACACGCCGAGAAGATCGAATGGATGATCGAGACGAATGGGTGGGCACTCGAGCCCGTGCCCGCCGATCCGGAGGCCACACCTCCGACACCGGCGTACGCCTACTCGATCGGACTCCCCGATGCGGTCGACTTCCCCGACGTGGCCGTGTTCGGGTTGACGCCGGTGGCATCGAACGGGTTGGTCGGGCTCGTCGCCGATGCCTGTCGTGGCGGGACCGACATCCCGCTCGGCGTGGAACTCGTCGGCCTGCTCGACAACGACCTTCGCTGCGTGTTCGCGCCGATCGACCTCGATCGTTGGGGCGCCTGGTTCGCTACCGCGACCGCGTGGTACCGGGGTGACCTGAAGCCGATGGTGCAGTTGCTCTATCCGGACCGCAACGGATTCCTCCCGTACGAGACGGGTTTCGAACAGCGGCTCGTCCACGCCCAGCCGGTCATCGGCACGCTCTGATCACGCCGGCGTCGACACGTCCGCCCGGTCGATCTTGGCCTGGAGGTATGGGGAGAAGTGTCCGTCGTAGTGCGAGCGCACGACCGGATCCATCCAGTCCTCGGCGGTGACCTTGCCGCGACAGCGTGCGCTGCCGCACTCGCACTCGAACTCGTCGTACGGCACCGAATCGGTCGTGGCGTAGTCGTAGGTGATCTGGGCGCCACTCGCCAGGTCTCTGGCAGCGACGAGCGTGACCGCATCGACGAGCACCCCGGTCGGATCGCAGGAATGGTTGACCCGCTCGTCGATGTCGCCGACCTGTCCGACCAGGAAGACGTCGTCATCCACTTGGAGTGCGTGACGTTGGCGTTCCTCGGTCAAGAGCCGGAAGTGGGGCCCCGGTGTCGGCTCGCCTCCGAACACCACGATCGGGTGGCCTGCGGCGACCGGTTCCGCGAGGAACAGCCCGATGCCGATCTCGTCGAGTTCACGCAGTTCGTGTGACACGAGGATGCGACTGGACGACTGAGACGATCGCGATGGCTGAGCTGGCTGAGATGGCTGAGCTGGCCGAGATGGCCGAGATGGCCTAGATGGCATGGTCACGTTGTGGCATGGTGCGTCCGTTCCGACCGAGGCGACCCGGTCTTCTTCGACTGTCATTCGCGCCCGCTGATGACCCCAAAACCCCTGGGGAGTCTGGAGCATCGGCGCGAAGCTGTCGACAGCGACGAGAGATTGTGACCGTTTCGTCATCTACACAGCGACGTCCAGCACTCTTGGTGGTCGTTTGCCTACAGCGCGAAGCGCCTGCGCCCGGCTCGAGTCGGGAGATGCCCGCCCGCTCGACGTCGGTCCGACACGAAGACATCAGACCGAAGACATCAGACCGAAGACATCAGACCGAAGACATCAGCGAGGTGGGGAATCCAACGCGCCCGCCGCAACACAGAGTCGGCGCTGACGACTGGTACCGTTCCGGGGTCCTCGTGTCGGCGGCGGTTCGCTCGCAGGCCCGGCGACAACCCTGCTGCCATGAGTTCTGCGCCTCCACTTCCTGCCACCGGTGCCTGGCGGCCCGGCGATCACCCCGGGCAGCGCCAGTTCTTCACGTTCGCGACCGATCGGCGGTTCGCGCTCGACTCGGGGGCGACGCTCAGCGACGTCGTGGTGGCGTACGAGACATGGGGGCGACTCAACGCCGACGGTGCGAATGCGATCCTGTTGTGTCACGCATGGACCGGCGACTCTCATGCCGCAGGGCCTGCCGGCCGCGGTCACCTCGAGCCCGGCTGGTGGGATGCGATGGTCGGCCCGGGCAAACCGATCGACACCGATCGGTACTTCGTGGTGTGCGCCAACGTGCTCGGCGGGTGTCAAGGCTCCACCGGGCCGTCCTCCCCACACCCGCTCGATGGTCGTCCGTACGGCTCGCGTTTCCCCGTGGTGACGATTCGCGACATGGTGCGAGCCCAGGCGCGCCTCGCGGAGCATCTCGCCGTGCCGAAGTGGCTGTCGGTGATCGGCGGCTCGATGGGCGGGATGCAAGCGCTCGAATGGGCGGTCATGTATCCGCGGCGTGTCCGTTCGCTGGTGGCTGTCGCGACGTGTATGCAGGCGACCGCACAGCAGATCGCGTGGGGTGCGATCGGCCGTCGAGCAATCCGTCTCGACGAACGTTGGCGTGGCGGCGACTACTACCAAGCCGAGCCGGGTGACGGACCCTCCGAAGGCCTTGCCATCGCCCGAATGGTCGCTCAGGTCACGTTCCGCTCCGACAACGTGTTCACCGATCGCTTCGGCCGCGAGATCGCCGGGCGTGCCGACGGGAACGGCACGCTCGGCATGTGGCAGCAATTCGAGGTCGAGCGGTACCTCGAGCATCACGGCAACAAGATCGCTCGCCGTTTCGACGCCAACAGTTATCTCGCGATCGGCAAGGCAATGGATCTGCACGACGTCGCGCGAGGGCGCGGCAGCCTCGAACGGGCGATGTCTCGTGTGCAGATGCCGACGATGGCGGTCGGGATCTGGAGCGACATGCTGTATCCGTCGTATCAGCAGCGCCAATTGCACGAGGTCCTGGCGGCGAACGACGTGCCCAGCGAATACATCGAGATCGACTCCCCGCACGGTCACGACGCTTTTCTCATCAACGGCGATCAGATCGCTGGTGCACTCGAACGGTTCATCGGCGACGTGAGCAAGTCCTCGACCTGACGGTGCCTGAGGGGCTCGAGGCAGAGATCTGGCGCCGCGCTGCGATGCCGTTGATCGGGCGCACCATCGAGCGCATTCGAGTCGACGAGCGAGTGGCGCCGCCAGAGATCGAATGCCGACTCGTCGGCGCTCGGATCGTCGGGGTGAGCCGGATCGGCAAGGTGGTCTTGTTCGACCTCGCCGACGCGGTCGAGACCGAGACGTTGGGACTGCACTTCGGGATGACCGGACGACTCATCATCGACGGTGTCGCTCCGATCGAGCGGCTCGAGTACGCCTCGGCTGCGGATCGCCCGAAGTGGGACCGTCTTCGGATCTGGACCGAGACGAGCGTCGACGGAGCCAGCGAACCGGTCGCGTTGCGGCTCAACGATCCGCGTCGGCTCGGGCGGGTGTCGCTCGATCCGGACTTCTCGGCGATGGGGCCCGACGCGCTGACGTTGCGCCGCAACGAACTCGCGGGGCGATTGCGGGGCCGCCGCCTCGCTGTCAAATCGGCGCTGCTCGATCAGACCATCGTCGCTGGACTGGGCAACCTGTGTGCTGACGAGGTGCTGCTGTGGGCGGGTGTCGCTCCGGCGAGGCCGGTCGACGAGTTGACGGGAGCGGACGTGACCGCCCTCGCCCAGGCGTGCCGTGAGCAGCTTCCCGCAATGTTGCGACGAGGCGGAAGTACCGCCGGGCGTCTCGACCCCGAGCGTCGAACTGCGCCCGGGCGGTGTCCGTTCGACGGCGCCCCGCTCGTTCGCTCGACGATCGGCGGCCGGACGGCAGTGTGGTGTCCACAGCATCAACGATGAGTTCGACCGTGCGGTGTATCGCGCTGCAACGGTGCGGTTTGTTGGCAGACTCCTTGACCAGTGTCCGTCAAGCTCTTCGATCTCGCCAGCGTGGCCGTCGCTCGACAGAGCGACGAGATCGGTGACCCCACGGCGACTCGAACCGTCTACATCGTCACGATCGTGCTGGTGCTCATCGGGGTAGCGCTCGTGGCTCTCGCCGTGTGGTTGTTTCGAGCGACGCGACCCGATCCGCAGTTGTTGGCGCCGCTCGAGCAGATGGAACGCCGCGGCTGGAGGCGCCTCGGGCCGCAAGATCGCCGGCGGGCGCTCGACGAGGTGCGCCCGCCGGGTGCTGCGCCGATCGAACTGGCACCTCGGCAGCCGGACGTCTTCGAAGAATTCGGTCACGTGCGCGCCGTGACCGGCTTCGCCGATCTCACCGACGCGGCTCACACGGCGCGACGGGTGCCGAGCGATCCGCTGGTCATCGACACGGTGCTCGCGGATCCGGAGCTGTTGGCGCCGCCGACGCCGAATCAGGCAGCCGAGTCGATCGGGCCCGTCCCGCCGATGCCGCCCATGCACCGCGAGGAACACGTCGACGACGCAACTGCCCGAGCTGCTCCAGTCGAAGCAGTCGAGTCAGTCGAAGCAGTCGAGTCGGTCGAAGCGTCCGAGGCGGCGGAGATGGCGGAGGCAGTCGAGTCCGAGCCAACACCACCGGCGCTGGCGAACGAGTGGGCGCCGCTCGATCTGGCGATGCCTCCTGATGCCGACGATGTTGCCCATCGCGCTCGTGAAGACCGTGCGCTCGACGATCACGTCGATCAAGAACCGGACCGTGATGAACCGGACCGTGATGAACCGGACCGTGATGAACCGGAGCGTGATGAACTGGACCGTGATGAACTGGACCGTGATGAACTGGAGCGTGGCGGCGAGCCGTTGATGCCCGGCGAGGGCCTGCTCAGGCGGCGTCCCGACGCTCGCTGAAGAGCCCCGGTCGGTTGCCGGTGCGCTCGAGGGAAATCAGATGTCGGAGGTTGTCCGCTCCGAGTGGAGCGGCGCTAAACTCGTGCTTCCTCGACCTCCAGGATTCCTGAGGGTCGATGCATGCGGATGTGGCTCAGTTGGTAGAGCGTCACCTTGCCAAGGTGAAGGTCGCCGGTTCGATCCCGGTCATCCGCTCCAGTCCGGCAGGGGCTCAGTTCGAGCCCCTGCCGTTTCTTTTTTCGCCGCGCTACGGTCGTCCTCGGCAGTTTCACCTTCCGGGACACCGACCGAGCCGGGCAAGCCGTTGGCGCCTCGCAACGTGTTTGGGGCATCAGGTGCCCGCCTCACCGGAGAACTTCACGTACAATCACCGCTCCGCCCTCGATCAGCGTGTGAGCGCCCGAAAGGACCCCATATGTCAGCGAACTCGGTTCTGCATCACCGAAACGTCGGAGTCCTCACGGTGGCGGCCGTGGAGGCGCCGGAGATCGTCACGTCCGAATGGATCGACGAACAGCTCGCGCCAACGTACGAACGAGTCGGATTGTCAGCCGGGACGCTGGAACAATTGGCAGGCATCAAGGCGCGCCGATGGTGGCCCGAGGGCGTGTCGTTCGAAGAAGCGGCATCGCTCGCCGGGCGCCGAGCAATCGATGAGTCGGGTATCGACCCGTCGAAGATCGGGATGTTGATCTCGACCTCGGTGTCGAAGCATCATCTCGAGCCGTCGGTCGCGTGTGCAGTACACCATCGCCTCGATCTCGCGCCGAGCTGTCTCAATTTCGACGTGGGCAACGCCTGCCTCGGCTTCATCAACGGCATGCAGATCGCCGCAGCAGCGATCGACGCCGGGGCCATCGACTACGCGCTGGTCGTCGACGGAGAGGGCAGCCGTCAGACACAGCAGGCGACGATCGCTCGGCTGCAGCAGTCTGATGTGAGCGCCGACGACGTGTTCGCCGAGTTCGCATCGCTCACGATCGGGTCGGGTGCTGCGGCAGCGATCATCTGCCGCAGTGACCAGCACCCCGAATCCCACCGCCTCGTCGGAGGCATCGCTCGGTCGGGTACGCAGCACCACGAACTCTGTGTCGGCGACCTCGAGCGGATGCGCACCGACACCAATGGCCTGCTGCACGCCGGTCTCGATCTGGCCGAGGCCGCCTGGAAGCACAGCGGTCACGACTTCGACTGGGAAGTCGGCATGGACTGGTACGTGGTGCATCAGGTGAGTCAGCGTCACACGCAACTGCTGTGTGAGCGGCTCGGCATCGATCCCGACCGCTGCCCGCGCACGTTCCCCGACTTCGGCAACGTCGGCCCGGCAGCGATTCCGATCACACTTGCTTCGGTGCAGGATCAGATCGAAGTCGGCCAGCGCGTGTTGTGCATGGGCATCGGTTCGGGGCTCAACACGAGCTTCACCGAAATCGTCTGGTGACGACGCTCCCCGACGCGTCGAAGTGGCGTGCCTGGGGCATCGAGCCGGCGTGGTCGACAACCCTTCACGTAGCGAGCTCCGACGGCGTGACCCATCGCTGGCATGTGCTCGACACCGGGGCCCCAGAGCACGGTGCCGCGCAATCGACCATCGTCTGTGTCCACGGCAACCCCACGTGGGCGTACGCCTGGGCGACGCTGCTGACGAAGTTCGCGCCGTCCCACCGAGTGATCGCGATCGATCAGCTCGGAATGGGGTTCAGCGAGCGCACGTCGCTACGGAGATATGCCACCAGGGTCGCCGACCTCGACGACGTGATCGGTGCGCTCGACATCGATACGTCGATCCCGCTGATCCTCGCAGCGCACGACTGGGGCGGCGCCATCGCGATGGGCTGGTCGGTCGACCATGCCGACCGGCTTGCCGGTCTCGTGCTCTGCAATACCGGCATTGCGGTGCCGGATGGGCGGGCGGCCCCGGGCATCATTCGCTTGGCGGCATCGGGGCCGTTGCGCGATCTCGTGTGTCGGCGTACGTCGATCTTCGTCGACGGCACCGCGCGGCTGTCGGGATCCCGGCTTTCCTCTAGGCAGCGAGCAGCGTTTCGTGCGCCGTATCGACGAGCTGCTGATCGTCGAGCGATCGCCGACTTCGTCGGTGACATTCCGTTGCGCAAGCCCCATCCGAGCGCTGCGGCACTCGACGACGTAGCTCAGCGTCTTGGCGCGATCACCGCTCCGGTGCTGTTGGCATGGGGCGCGAGCGACCCGGTCTTCGACGACGACTTCGCGGCCGATCTCGCCGACCGCTTCGTCAACGTCACCCAGCAGCGCTTCGCCGGGGCCAATCACCTCGTGATGGCCGAGGCCGACGTCGCTGGAGCGGTCGACGCGTGGCTCGTGGACGTGCTCGACGGCCGGCCAGGACAGGAGGCGTCGGCGACCTCACCCGACGGCGATGGTGACGGCGATGGTGGCGGCGATGGTGGCGGTGATGGTGGCGGTGATGGCGACCGAGCCCCGCTGTGGTCCGCAGTGCACGATCGTGGCGCAGCAACGCCGTCGGCGACGGCGTTGGTCGACGGTGCGACCGGTGACTCGATCACGTTCGCCTCGCTTGCCGCTCGCGTCGAGGGGATGGCCCGGGTGCTGCATCTGCGCGGGCTGCGCCCGGGCGATCGAGTCGCGATGTTGACCCCACCGGGTATCGACCTGATTGCTGCCGTGTACGCCGTCTGGCGAGCGGGAGGCGTCACGGTGGTTGCCGATCGCGGCCTCGGCCTGTCGGGCCTGGGAGCGGCCGTGAGGTCGGCGCGCCCCTCGTGGATCATCGGCCCTCGCCAGGCTCGGATCGCTGCGGGCATCCTGCGGTGGGCGCCGCGTTCGACAGCAATCGACATCGACGACTTGGTGGCGTCCGCATCGCACGACCCCGAGTCGCAGGCCACCCGAACGCTCGACGTGCCGGCTGCAGCTGATCTGGCCGCGATCCTCTTCACGAGCGGTGCGACCGGCCCGGCGAAAGGCGTGCGCTACACGCACGGGCAACTCGAGGGGCAGCGCGAGGCATTACGTCGGGCGTATCGCATCACCGACGAGGATCGACTCGTCGCCGCCTTCGCTCCCTTCGCGCTGTACGGGCCGGCGCTGGGCATCCCCACCGGGCTGCCCGACTGCGATGTCACCGCCCCTGGTTCGCTCACCGCGAGCGCGCTCGATGGGGCGTGCGCGTCGCTCGGTGCCACGATGGTCTTCGCCTCACCAGCCGCGCTCGCCAACGTCGTGGCGACGGCGGGATCGGCCTCGCTGCCGGCGATGGCGCGGCTCAGGCTGCTGATGAGCGCCGGTGCGCCGGTACCAGCAGAAACCCTCGATGCCGTGTCGAGACTGGCGCCGGAGGCGTCGCTTCGGACGCCGTACGGGATGACCGAAGCGCTGCCGGTGGCCGACATCGACCTCGACACGATCCGCGATGCCGATGTCGCTCGTCCGGTCGCGGGCGTGTGCGTGGGGCACCCTGTCGATGGTGCAGAAGTACGCATCGCTCGGCTCGGCTTCGACGCCCTCGTCGGAGTGCCGGACGAGGTGCCCAGTGGGACGACCGGCGAGATTCTCGTGCGAGCGAGTTGGGTGTCTGCGGGATACCTCGGGCTCGCAGCGACCGAGCGCCATGCTCGACCCGGCGATCGATGGCACCGCAGTGGGGATGTCGGGCACATCGACGAGGCGGGGCGGCTCTGGGTCGAAGGCCGTGCGGTCCACGTCATCGATGCGTCTGGCGGACCCATCACGTCCGTCCCGATCGAGCGTTGCATCGAACGAAGTGGCATCGCCGGCGTGACGCCCGGTCGTGTCGCGGCGGTCGGGGTCGGCCCCGCGGGCATCCAGCAGTTGGTCGTCGCTGTCGAAAGTTCGGCGCACGACCCGGGTCTTGCGCCGACCTCGTTGGCCGAATCGATCCGGGGCTGTGTCGCCCACCCCGTCGCTGCGGTGCTCGTGGCCGATCGACTGCCCGTCGACATTCGGCACAATGCGAAGATCGATCGTCAGGCTGTTGCGGCATGGGCCGCGCAGGTGTTGTCGGGCAACCGCGTGCGGAAGCGGTTCGGTCGATGAACGTACTGGTCACCGGCGGTTCGAGTCTGATCGGCAGTGGTCTGACGGCGGCGCTGGCGGAGCGCGGTGACGATGTGCGGACGTTCCAGCGGACCCCACCGACATCGGTACACGACCGTGTCGAACACGTCGCTGGTGACGTCACCGATCCCGATGCGCTGGCAGCGGCCGTCGACGGCTGCGATGCGGTCGTGCACCTGGCCGCAAAGGTGGGGATCGTCGGCACGCGAGCCGAGTTTCACGCGATCAACGTGGCGGGTACCGCCAATGTGATCGCCGCCGCCGTCGGCGCTGGGGTCAGCCGCTTCGTTCACGTGTCATCGCCCTCGGTGGCGCACGGCGGTGACTCGATCGTCGGTGGTGCAGCCGAGCCAGCGATCTTCGATCACGGCACCGCGTGGTATCCGGCAACCAAGGCGTTGGCGGAGAAGATCGCACTCGAGGCCGCTTCTCCCACGCTCGGGGTCGTCGTGATTCGCCCGCACCTGGTGTGGGGCCCAGGTGACACCCAACTCGTGGGCCGCATCGTCGATCGCGCCCGCACCGGCCGGCTCGCGCTGGTTGGCGGGGGCACTGCGTTGGTCGATACGACCTACATCGACAACGCGGTGAGCGCGCTTGCCGCAGCGCTCGATGCGGTGGCGCCTGCTGCGCAGTGTTCGGGTCGGGCCTACGTCGTCGCGAACGGGGAGCCTCGACCCATTCGCGAGTTGATCGAAGGAATCTGTGCGGCGGCTGGCGTCGACGCCGAGCCCAGAGTGGTGCCCCTCGGCGTCGCCAAGGTGGCCGGTTCGGTCATCGAGCGCGTCTGGCCGACACTCGGAAAAGACGAGGAGCCGCCGTTGACGCGGTTCCTCGCCGAGCAGCTCGGAACTGCGCACTGGTTCGACCAACGATCGGTCCGAGATGACCTCGATTGGGCACCCTCGGTGACGATCGACGAGGGGCTTCGCCGACTTGCGGCGTGGTTCGGTGAGCAACGTCGGACCGACGACGGCTGATCCTCGAGGCGCCGGGGACGCGTTCTTGGCGATAGGGTCACCCCTCTGGCGACGTGGCCGAGTGGCTTAGGCAACGGCCTGCAAAGCCGTGTACATGGGTTCGATTCCCATCGTCGCCTCCAGCGCCCCTGAGCAGGTCTCACCCCTGCTCAGGGGTGTTCGCTTTTTCGAGCTGGATCCTTCATGTCACGCCACACCTGGCGATGAAACGACAGGTAGCCCGAGTAGTGCAGCTCAGTGTGGGGTCGGAGCACGTCATCCGCTGGTCGAAGCCACCACCACGAGGCGTTCGGGAAGACGTGATGAGCAAGGTGGTAGTTCCCGTCCAACGTGATCCAGCGGTACACGGCGTTGGTCTCCACCGATCCGGTCGAAACGATCATCGGAGCATCGGCGGCTGCTCCGTAATGCTCGGAGAGGGCGAAGAACGTGTACGGGCCGGCAAGAAAGAGACCCATCGGAACGAGCCACCACAAGAGCAATTCCTTCGACGAGTCGGTGGCGATTGCTCCCACCACGAGAGCCGTCCAGAGAACGAAGGGCACGAGACCCCATCGGCGAACGTACCGATCGAGCGAAGCCGTCCGCACGTAGGCCGGTGGTCGGCCGATCATCGTCGAGATGGCCGCAGCGCTCAATTGCATCGCGAACGTCAGACCTCCGAGCAGATTGCCCAGAATGTACGAGCCGTGCGCTGGCAGAGTCACCGGCCCGACTCGCATCGGTCGAGTGATCATTTCATCGTAGAAGTCCTCGGGGTCGGACGGATCGCCTGATCGGCGCGTGAGCGCATGATGGGCGAGGTGAAAGCACCGGTACACGGGAGCGTGAAAACCCTCGAGCGCACCGGTCACCGTTGCGACCACGTCGTTGCCGAATCGATTGCGGAAGAGGCTGCGGTGAACTCCTTCGTGGTGGATCGCATCGATACGCATCATGCAGGCCACCAGGCCGACCCATGCAAGGATCCACCCCCACCAGGTACCCACGAACTCGCCAACAGCAATGAAGGCTCCGTACCAACACGCGGTCTCGATCAGCATCAGCACCGCTCGAAGCGGGCGTCTGGTCGCGACGGCATTTCGAGAACCCCAGTCTCGAATCTCCGTGGGCACGGCAAACCGGGGGAGTGTGGTGTCGGTGGCCACCGACGGTGCGAGGGCGGTGCCTCCGGCCTCGGCTGCTGTGGTCATCCGACGATGGTAGATCCCGTGCGCTCGAAAGTCGACGGCGACCCGCTTCAGTTCTGGTCGTTGTTGCGGCGAAGCGAGAGGGGGCCGCCGATGGTGCTGGCGAACTCGGGCCAGGCGGCCAGGCTCTCGAGCGCGGCGATCGTCGACCGCATGGCTTCGGCGGGTACCGGATGTGAGATCAGGAAGCCCTGGGCGCTGCCACACCCGAGTGAGCGCAGCATCTTGAGCTGTTCGACGGTCTCGACGCCCTCGGCCACGATGTCGAGGTGCATCGATTCGCCGAGCCCGATGATCGTCTTGATCAGAGACTGGTTGTGCGCAGAGTCGGTGAGACCGTTGACGAAGGCTCGGTCGATCTTGATGCGCTGAATCGGGAGCTGCTGCAGCAACGACAGCGACGAGTACCCGGTTCCGAAGTCGTCGAGTGCGATGCGGACGCCCATGTCGCGAATTCGTCGCAGCGTCGACTTCGCGAGCTCGGGGTTGTCGATCATCATGCTCTCGGTGACTTCCAGCCACAGCAGGTGCGGGTCGACACCGGAGCGTTGCAGCGCCTCCTCGACGATGCTCGGGAAGTTCGGATCCTCCAGCTGCCGGGGCGAGACGTTGACGGACACGGTGGTGCCTCGGGTGACGATGCCGTCGATGGTCCAGGTCCGCAGTTGTGAGAGGGCCTCCAACAGTGCCCAGCTCCCGATCGGAGCGATCAAGCCGGTCTCCTCGGCGACTGGGATGAACTCCGCCGGCGACACCATCGTGCCATCGTCCTTGAACCACCGGATGAGCGCTTCGAATCCGAGGACCCGCCCGCTGCGGACCTCGACGATCGGCTGGTGGAAGAGACGGAACTCACGTCGGTCGAGCGCTCCGTGGAGTTCGGTCTCGACGCGCATCCGCAACGAGACCCGGTCTTGCATCGATTGGTCGTAGAGCGCCAGGCAGTTGCGGCCGGCGTCCTTGGCCCGATACATCGCGATGTCGGCCCACCGGAAGAGTTCCTCGGTGGGCATCGGCCGGTGAATCGGCATCGAGGCGACGCCGACGCAGGCGCTGATGAACAACACGCCATCGTTGATCGTCAAGGGCTCGGAGAAGACCGAGTGGAGGAGTTCGGCGTGGGACAACGCCTCGCCCGGGGATCCCGCCGTCGGATCGAGCACGAGGAACTCGTCGCCCGAGGTGCGTGCCACGGACGCTCCGATCGTCGTGGCTGCGAGCTGGAGGCGATGTGCGATCACCCGGATCACTTCGTTGCCCGCCTGGTGCCCGAGTGAGTCGTTGATATTCTTGAACCGGTCGAGATCGAACAGGAAGAACGACGGTTGTGCATCGGTCCGCCACACGTCGTTGATCAGATGATCGGTCTGTTCGATCATCGCAGCCTTGTTCGGTAGGCCGGTCACGTCGTCGGTGAGTGCCATCTCGATGAGCCGGTCTTGGGAGTGCAGGGCGGTACGCGTCGACTGGAACAGGCGGGCACCCACCAGGAGCAGCAGGCACAGCGCCGACACTCCGCGAACGATCCGGTCGGCCGGGTTCGCGACCGGAATGGCCGTCAACAAGCTGATCGGGATCACCAGAGCGACCACGGTCGCGATCACCCGTCCCGGTAGACGGAGTCGACGCGTCCCGGTGGTGGGATTGATGAACTCACGAGCGCTCGGGTGGACCATTGCCGCTGCGCTCACGACGAAGACGGCGAGGTAGAGCAGATCGGCGGCGGTGAAGGCCCAGACGCCGAGCCCGCGTGTTTCCTCCAGCGCGTAGACGATGTCACCGAGCACATTGAGGTACAGGCCGACCACTGCGAGTCGAGTCGCACGACCCGGTCGACTCGAACCAAGCAGCAGAAGCGTTGCCAATGCAATCAACGGCATGCTCAACGGCAAGTACATCGCATTCAGGATCAGGCCGATATCCGAGTGCTCGGAGCTGCCGAGGAAGGGTTGGATGAACACCATCCATGCGATCATCCACCCGCCGAGTGCGATGATGATGCCGTCGAAAATGTCGCCAGACGACAGCAGTCCGCGACGCTGCCGCACCAACAGCGTGATCAGTGCAATCAAGATGGCGTTGGCCGGAATGTCGACGGCAGCCGAGACGGCCAATTTGCTACCCGGACCCACGAATGCCACCAGGACCGAGGAGAGCAGGTAGAGAGCTCCGATTGCAGCGATCGCGAAGATCACACCGCTACTGAATCTGAACGCGCACCTCGCGACGAAGGCAGCTGCGATCAGCATCGACATCGAGGCGCCCAGGAGGACCGTCCTCCAGTCGGAGAACAACACGAAGCACAGCGCAAGAACTGCACCGACGCCGAGCGCGGCATGCGACAGGTTCGCAAGGGTGCGATTGTCGAGCCGTACTCGGCAGATGTCGGTCATGCCATGGTTCCAGGAGCGCTAGTGTGACGATGAGTGGTCGAGTCGTGACGCCGGGCGCCAACAGTCTCATGTATCGGTCAAGGAGTCGTAGTTCCGTAGGATTTTCTTCGGTACCAGGGTTTCCTCACCGAGCGTCGGGGGTGAACGCGTTGCGTGTTCGACCGGGGACCTGAGGAGCGACATGTACGTCACGCAGCACAACACGATCACCGACCGCACCGTCACCGACGCGCTGTGGGACCTCTACAACGTGGCCTACGAACGCATCGCGGCCGCCGACATCACCAGGGAGACCTTGTACCGACACGAGTTCGACGAGGTGATGGCTGATTCGACGTATCGAACGACGGTGGTGCGAAACGACGCCGGCGTCCCGATAGCGATGGTCGTCATCGCCACCGACATCTCCGTCACGAGGTACCTCAGCGTGCCGTACTTCCAACGCACGTATCCCGATCGTCTCGCTGCCGGCAAGATTCACTACATCATGTGGGTGGTGGTGCACCCCGACCATCAGGCGACTCGGACCATCTTCGAAATGGCCCGTCGATCACTCGAATCCGAGGCGGCCGACGGCACGTTGCTGGTGTTCGACCTGCCGGAGTCGAACCAGCCCGCAGAAGTGGGCCGTGGGGCGGAGTTCTTCTTTCGGATCGCGAAGACGATCGCGCCTGCAGAGTTGGAGTCGTTCGGCGTGTCGAGGTATTACGCTATCGACTTCGCACCGACGGTGGAGTCCGAGGAATCGGCTGAACAGTCGGAGCGCATCGCTACCTGATCGCCCGCAACCTGCTGCATGCCCGCCGCCACCACCACGACCGTCGTCGTTCCCGGAACTCATCTCACCACGGCGCTTATCGGTCCGCGTGACCAGTACCTCCGGCGGATCGAGCGCGAGTTCCCTCAGGTCCTGATCACGGCGCGGGGCAACGAGATCCGTGTCGAAGGCGACGACACGGCCAAGGTCACCTCGGTCGCACGGTTGTTCGAAGAGCTCGTCAAACTGCTCCAGACCGGCCAGGCCCTCGACGACCCCACGCTGGATCGGATCTTCGCCATGATCCGTGCCGACGAAAAGCCCAGCGAGATCCTGAGCCATCAGATCCTCAAGGGGGCGAAGGGTCGGCTGATCAAGCCCAAGACGGCGGGACAGAAGCGCTACGTCGACGCAATCGCCAAGAACGTCATCACGTTCGGCATCGGACCAGCCGGCACCGGAAAGTCCTGGCTCGCCGTCGCGATGGCCGTGCAGGCCTTGCAGTCCAAGCAGGTGCAGCGCATCATCTTGACGCGGCCGGCGGTGGAGGCGGGGGAGCGACTCGGGTTTCTACCCGGCGACCTCATGGCCAAGATCGACCCCTATCTGCGTCCGCTGTACGACGCGCTCTACGACATGCTCGATCCGGATGCGATCGCTCGGTTGCTCGAGAAGCAGGTCGTCGAGATCGCTCCGCTCGCGTTCATGCGAGGCCGTACCCTCAACAACAGCTTCATCATCCTCGACGAAGCGCAGAACACCACCCCCGAGCAGATGAAGATGTTCTTGACCCGAATCGGTTTCGGATCCCGCGTGGTGGTGACGGGCGACGCGACGCAGGTCGATGTGCCGACCGGAAAGAGCGGGCTGGCAGGCCTGCAGCGCACGCTCGACGGCATCGATGATCTCGCGTTCGTGCAGCTCAGCGGGTCGGACGTCGTGCGTCACAAGATCGTCGCCGACATCGTGGCCGCGTACGAACGCGCCGGTGAGCGGCGTGCCGACGCGTGACGGCTGCGTCGGTCGTCGTGGAAGACGCTCGGAGCGATGACGATTCGCCGGGCGTCGAGATCGACCCCGTTCGTTGGCAACGACTCGCGGCGGCTTGCCTCGGCACAGAGCGAGCCGTCGGAGAGCTCACGCTGACGTTCATCGACGAGGTGGAGATCGCCGAACTCAACCTCGAACACATGGGGATCGACGGCGCCACCGACGTCTTGTCGTTTCCGATGGACGACACACCGATCGCTGGCGTGCCGACGCTGCTCGGTGACATCGTGATCAGCCCGGCGGTCGCCGAGCGCCAGTTCGCCGATCACGCTGGGACCCTCGACGACGAACTCGCGTTGCTGGTCGTCCACGGCGTGCTGCACGTGCTCGGCCACGACCATGCCGAGGTCGACGAAGCGGCCACGATGCGCTCCCGCGAGCTCGCTCTGCTCGAGGCGCACCATTGGGCAGGACCCGCACCGTCTGGATTTCGACACCTCCACGCCGACTGACAGCGAGATGAGCGAGATGGTGGAGTCGGCGCCGCCACCGCGGGTGCTGGCGGGATGCCGATGAGTCTCTACAGTCGCCGCATGGAGATTTCACTCGACGGCAAAGTCGCACTCGTCACCGGCGCGTCGCGCGGTATCGGCAAGGCCATCGCCGCCTCGCTCGCCGCTTCCGGCGCCAAGGTGATGATCAACAGTCGCAAGCAGGAGTCGCTCGAAGCGGCGCGAGCCGAGATGACCGGCGAGGTCGAGATCTTCGCCGCGAATGCCGGCGACGCCGACGCGGGGGAGCGCGCCGTGCTCGCGACGATCGAACGCTTCGGCCAGCTCGACATTCTCGTCAACAATGCGGCGACGAACCCGTACTACGGCCGCACGCTCGACGTCGACGATGCGCGCTACCAGAAGACGTTCCAGGTGAATCTCGACGCGCCGGTTCGGTGGACCCAGGCTGCGTGGAAGTACGCGTTCGAGCAGCATCCGGGCACGGTCATCAACGTCGCGTCCGTGGGTGGTCTCCGGGTGGAGGGCGTCGGCCTCGGCGTCTACAACGTCACCAAGGCGGCGTTGATCCACCTCACGCGTCAATTGGCACTCGAACTCGGTCCGACTCGTGTCGTCGGCATCGCGCCCGGGCTCGTCGACACCGACTTCGCTGCACTGCTCGTCGAGAACTTCGGCGACTCCCTGGCGGAGCGGATGCCGCTGCAGCGTCTCGGCGATCCTCAAGACATCGCCAACCTCGCAGTGTTCCTCGCGAGCGACCTGGCGAGTTGGATGACGGGTGAGACGTACGTGATCGATGGCGGCGCCGGGGTGCTCGGCTCAGGCTGAGGCGTCGGCGATCGGACCTCGTCGGAGTTTGCCGAGGTTCGTTCGGGGCAGGTCACTGGCAAGGGTGATCCGACGCGGCGCCATGAATGCCGGGTGGCGTTGCTTCACGTGGTCGCGAAGCGATTGCAATGTCGGAGGCGTCGGGCCCGCCGGCACCACCACGGCGTCCACGATCTGGCCCCATTCCGGGTCGTCCACACCGCGAACCATCACGTCGTGAACGAGCCGATGATCGGCGAGTGCCGCCTCCACGGCTTCGGGCCAGACGTTCTCGCCGCCGGTGATGATCATGTCGCCCCGTCGGCCGACGACATGGAGACGCCCGTCGGGAAGCCAGCGTCCGACGTCGCCGGTAGCGAGCCAGCCATCGGCCGATTTCGGATCGCTCCCGTCGCGGTAGCTCCGCAGCAGCATCGGCCCGCGGATCTCGATGTCGCCGTCGACGTCGCGTCGATGTCTCGCGTCCGTGATCCGGATCTCGACGTTGTCGAGTGGGACGCCGTCGTACACCACACCGCTGCCGGTTTCGGTCATGCCGTACGTCGTGATCGAGTTCGCCGGCCGGTCGTCGGGCGGGCGCGCTCCGCCGAGGAGGATCGCTCGGAAGCGAGTCGGATCGATCCGCTGGAGCGCGGTCGCAACGAGCGAGACGAGGGTTGCTTCCGACGCCATCACCCGATCCGGATCGAAGGCCGCAAGCACGGTGAGTTTCGCGCCGGTGTGCAGCGCCCTCGTCACGACCGACAACCCTCCGACGTGAGCGAGGGGGAGACACGCCAACCAGTGGTCGTCGGGCCTGACCCCGATGCGTCGGCTCGTTGCTTCGGCCGAAGCGGCAACGGCGTCGTGGGTGAGCACCACACCCTTCGGGGCGCCGGTCGATCCGCTCGTGGCAACGACGAGCGCGTCACCCGGCTCGACCTCGTCACCGACGCGCAGCGATCGCCGCAACTCATCGCGCGCTGCTTTCGGGAGTCGCTGGTCGATGGGTACCGCAGCATCGCCGGCGTCCCAGATCCTTCGGAGTTCCGCAACGAAGTCGGGACCTGCAGGCTGGTCGATCGCGATCAACCGAGCCACGAATCACCACGTGATGGTTGCCAGACCGGGTCCACGGCTCCATCATGGCGCATACATGAATCGATGGATCATCGGGGCGCGACCTCGCACGTTGCCAGCCGCGGTGGTCCCGGTCGCGATCGGAGCCGGCGCAGCGCTCGACGTGACCGTGGGCGGCGTGGATCTGACCGTCGTCTGGTGGCGCGTCGCCCTCGCGCTGCTGGTCAGTCTCGCGTTGCAGATCGGCGTGAACTACGCCAACGACTACAGCGACGGAGTGCGGGGTACCGATGACATCCGCGTCGGTCCGCAGCGCCTCGTCGCGAGCGGTCTGGCATCGGCCGTCTCGGTCAAGCGCGCTGCGTTCATCGCCTTCGGCGTCGCAGCCGTGGCCGGCTTGGCGATCGCCGTGTCGACGTCGCTGTGGCTCCTCGCGGTGGGTGTTGCCGCGATCGCTGCCGGGTGGTTCTACACCGGTGGCCCGAAGCCGTACGGCTATCTCGGGCTCGGAGAGGTGTTCGTCTTCGTGTTCTTCGGGCTCGTGGCCACCGCTGGCACCACGTTCGTCGCGATCGAGCGGATCACGCCGTTGTCCATTGCGTTGGGTGCGGCAGCAGGCTCGTTGGCGTGTGCGTTGCTGGTGATCAACAACCTTCGTGACATTCCGACCGATCGTGATGTCGGCAAACGCACCCTCGCCGTCCGCTTCGGGGATCGGCGGACTCGCTGGTTCTACGTGGCGCTGGTCGTCGCGGCGTTCGTCTTGGTCGGTGTCGCTGCGCTCGACCGTCCGACGGTGCTCCTCGGGTTGGCAGTGGTGCCGCTGGCGATATCGCCCTCGCGAATCGTGCTCAGCGGCGTGGTCGGACCCCACCTGATCGCTGTGCTCGCCGGAACCGGGCGCCTGCAGTTGGCGTTCGGCGCCGCCGTCACGCTGGGCCTCGCGCTCTGACCCGTAGCGGTTTGGGTCAGACACAAACCGTTACGCATCGGCATGGGGGAGGAAGGCGCAGATCGCGTCGGCGGTTCGTTCGGGCTGTTCGAGGTGCACGCTGTGGCCTGCCTCGGCGATGACCGCCATCGTTGCATCGGGGATCGAAGCGGTCAGTCGCCTTCCGAGTTCGGTGAACTTCGGATCGAGTTCGCCGACGAGGACGAGCGTCGGACATCTCACCTCGCCGAGCCGATCCCACAGCGGGGTCTGCGTGCCGGTGCCGGTCGTTCGCAGACTCGCCGCGAGCCCCGCTGCGGTGTTGCGGAGTCGATCGGAGCGCATCGCCGTCTCGTCGTCAAGGCCGGTGAACAGCGGATTGCGGAGCCAGGCATCGATGAACACGTCGACACCGCGTCGTTCGATCTCGTCGGCCAGTTGCTCATCGGTACGTCGCCGCTCCGCTCGCTCGTCATCGCTGTCGATGCCTGCAGTCGCGCCGATCAGAACAAGGCGCCGGACGGCCGCTGGATGAGCAAGAGCGGCATGGAGGGCCACGCGGCCACCCATCGAGTAGCCGACATACGTGCCAGCGTTCCCGCGGTCGACGAGATGATCGGCGGCACCCCAGAGGTCGCCGCTGAGATCGGAGGCATCGCCATGCCCGGGAAGGTCGACAGCGACCGAGACGAGTTCAGGTCGCCGCTCGATCATCAACGCGGTGAGTCGTTCCCAGCTGCGGTGGGTCTGCGTGAAGCCATGCGCGAGCACGACGCGCTCGACCGGTCGTGGCCCGTCAGGGCGGGTCACGTCGTCGCTGCGTCGTCGAGGGCTTTGGCCGCCATCTTCTCGATGACCTTGGCGAAGGTCGCCGGGTCCTGTGCTCCGGGTACGGCCCACGCATCGTTGAACACGTATGTCGGTACGGCGGTGATCCCGTGCTCGCGAGCTTCGTCGAGTTCGCCAGCCACCTCGGCGATGCCTGCGTCGGAGTCGAGGAACGCGACGACGAGGTCGCGATCGACACCGAGGTCAGCAACGGCGTCGGCGAGCGCATCGGGACTTCCGACGTGGACGCCATCCATGAAATAGGCCTGCAGGAGGCGCTCCTTCATCCGTTCCTGCGGAATCGGAGAGTCGGGCTGACCACTCCACCAGATCAACCGATGAGCGAGCAACGTGTTGGCGCGCTGAGCACGGTCCATGCGGAATTCGAGCCCGTCAGCGGCCGCTGTTGCCGTGACGTGGCCGATGATCTCCTCGGCCTTCTCCGGGCCCCCGAACTTCTTCGCATACGCATCGAACACCGGTCCGGCGACGCCGGGAGCGGCGCGTGGATCGAGTTGATACGGCTTGAACGACACCTCGATGTCGACGCCGAGGTCGCCGTGCTGCGTCGCCAATGCAAGTCCAGCCTCGAAGCGGCGCTTGCCGATGTAGCACCACGGGCACACCACGTCGGAGAAGATCTCCACCTTGACCACCGGACGCTCGGCTGCGGATGTCGTGCTCGTTGTCATGATCTCCACAGTAGAGCCGTATCGTCGTTTGGTGATGGTCGACCGCTCGCCCATAACCGATGCGACCCTCGACGCGGCGGCACCGCACGACGTGCAAGCGACGTTCTGTGCGACCCTTGTCGACGAGTGGCTGCGTCGCGGTGTGCGACACGCGGTCGTCGCGCCCGGTTCCCGTTCGACGCCCTTGGCACTCGCCCTGGCCGCTCGCTCGGAGATGACCGTGCACGTGGTTCACGACGAACGCGTGGCAGGGTTCGTTGCGCTCGGCATCGCAACGGCGTCACCAGTTGCGCGAGACGACAGCAGTATCGGGTCGGTCGTTCCGGCACTCCTCGTCTGCACAAGCGGCACCGCGGCGGCGAACTTCTTGCCGGCCGTCGTCGAAGCCGGCTTGTCAGGGGTGCCGATGATCGTGCTCACCGCCGACCGGCCTGACGAACTGCGCGGCGTCGGCGCTCCCCAGACCATCGACCAGATCGACCTGTACGGGTCGCACGTGCGCTGGTTCGCCGATCCGGGGGTGCCCGACGCTGAGGGTGCCGGCGGGTGGCGCTCACTCGCGGCAACTGCGGTGGCGGCTGCGAGCGACGGACCGGTTCAGCTCAATCTGGCCTTCCGGGAGCCGCTCGTCGGAACGGCGCTCGATCTCCCGACGCCAGACAGCGACCTGGTGGTCGCTGCCTCGTCGACGAGCGTCGTCGTCGACCCGATCCCCGTCGGGTTCGGCCGTCCTCGCGGCGTGATTCTCTTCGGCGGTGCGAGCGGCGTCGATCCGAATTCGGTGGCCGAACTCCAACGGCTGACGTCGTGGCCGATCATCGCCGACCCGATGTCACGCGCCCGTCACCTCGAAGGGGTGATCACCAGCGCCGATGCGATCCTTCGCCATGAGGGATTCGCCGCCGACCACGTGCCCGACGTGATCGTTCGCGTCGGCCGGCCGTCGTCGTCCAAGGTGCTCGCTCAGTGGTCAGCGCGCCCGGGGATCACCGTGATCCAGGTCGGAGGCCCCGGCCGGATCGATCCCGACCACAACGTCGCAGCGGTGTGCTCGATCGATGCGTTGCTCGACGCTGGACCGCCCGGAGCAACGCGAACCGCGTGGGCGAGTAGTTGGGTCGAAGCCGACCGTCGAGCCGACGAGGCGTTGCGACAGGTTTTCGCGGTCGACGACTCGTTGTCCGAGCCTCGGGTCGCTCGGCTGTTGGCCGACCACCTCCCCGACGGCGCGTCGGTCACCGTGTCGTCGTCGATGCCCGTTCGAGACTTCGAGTGGTACGGCGGGTTGCGAGCGAGCGCTCATTCGAACCGGGGCGCCAACGGCATCGACGGGGTGACGTCTACGGCGCTCGGACGCGCACTGGCCAGAACCTCCGCGAACGGCGTAGGCGCACCGGAGTTCGTGCTGATCGGCGATCTCGCGTTCGTCCACGACAGCAACGCGCTCGTGGCCTTGCGACGGCGCGGCGTCGATCTGCGCATCGTCGTGGTCGACAATGATGGCGGGGGCATCTTCTCGTTCCTTCCCCAGGCGTCGCTGCTGTCACACGAGCGATTCGAGCAACTGTTCGGAACGCCTCTCGGTACCGACGTGCTGGCCCTCTCGGCGGCGCATGGTCTCGAGGTTGCCACCGCAAGGACAGCGACCGAGTTCGTCGCTCAACTCGCTCGAGCCGGCCCGTGGGTGATGCGCGTGTCGTCGGATCGGCAACGAAATGTCGAGGTGCATGCTCGTTTGCACGACGCGGTTCGCCGCGCGCTCGGCTGATCGTCAGGGGCGCACGATGGCGCCGAGCATCGCTTGGAACTTCGCCTGCGTCTCGGCGAGTTCGGACAGGGGCTCGGATTCGGCGACGATGCCGCCTCCGGCCACCAGACGCGCCGACGTGCGATCGTCGCTGAACTCGGCGCAGCGGATCGCCACGGCCCAGGTGCCGTCACCGTTTGCGTCGACCCAACCGACCGCGCCGCCGTAACGACCACGGGTGAACCCTTCCACTCGTGCGATGAGCGCCAGTGCTTCGGCGCGCGGGTGCCCACCGAGGGCTGGGGTCGGACACAGCGCCCGAACGAGTTCGACGACGGATGGCCCAGGCTGCGACAGCATGCCTTCCATTCGTGTCCCCAGGTGCTGCACGTTGGCGACGGTCACGATCGACGGCTCGGGTTCCCAGTCGAGGTAACTGGCCCAGGGCAGGAGCCGGTCGTGTACGTCGTCGATGACCACGCGATGTTCGATCTGGTTCTTCGCGCTGGCCTGGAGCTCGGCCGCGAGTCGAGCGTCGTTGTCGACGTCGCCGGTCCTGGCGGTGGTACCCGCCAGTGGGTGCGATCGTACGACCGGTCCGTCGACGTCGACGAGCAGCTCGGGCGAGGCGCCGATGAACCCGTCGATCGAGTACCGATAGCTCGATCCGAACGACGCCTTGAGCCGCCGCAGCACAGCGTGCACGTCGATCTCCCGATCAGCTCGCACCTCGATCGGCCTGGCGATGACGGCCTTGGTCAACGTGCCCGAACGAACGGCGTCTCGGGCAGCGGTCACCGCGGCGAGGTAGTGCGCTTCGTCCACGAGCGGTCGAATCGACCAGTTGGCGGCCGAGGGTTCAGGCTCCGGCGGGGGAGTGAGGGCGGCCTCGACGTCGGCATCGTCGATCGCCGTCACCCAGACTCGGTCACCTCGTTTGCCGACCGTGACGGCAGGAATGATGAGCTCTGCTGGAGACTCGGGGAGGAACGGGATGCAGCCGAGTGCGAGTGGGGCAGCGTCGGCGACCGTCGAGTCATGATCGATGGAGCGCAAGACGGCGACAGCCCGATCGGCCTCGACCCGCTGGGCAACCCCGACCGCAGCGACGCCACTGCCGTCCCGGACGAAGAGGTGTCCGTGACCAGCGACGATGTCGTTGAGGTCGGGGATGGTGTCGGTGAAGTCCGACAGCGGACGGGTGATGGCTCGCACGCCGCTCAGTCTCGAGTTCCGACCATCAACTGGGTCAAGCCCGCGGTCAGTTGCTGATGCGAGGCGTCGGCGAAACCGGATCGGCGCAGCATCGCCACCATCTCGTCGGGTTCGGGCAGGTAGGCGACGCTCTTGGGGAGGTAGCTGTAGGCGGCACCGTCGGACAGGAGCGCGCCGATTTTCGGCACGACCTTGCCGAAGTAGATGTTGTTCCCGAATCGCACGAGGCGGTTGGGCGGTGTGCTCACGTCGAGGAGTGCAATGCGCCCTCCCGGTCGTACCACTCTCGCCAGTTCGACGAAGAACGTGTTCAGATCCATCAGGTTCCGAAGTGCGAAGCCGCAGGTCACGCCGTCGACGCAGCGGTCGGGGACCGGGAGGCGCAAGATGTCGGCCTGGACGAGCGGGACACCGGAACGGTCAGCAGCCAACATGCCGTAGCTGAGGTCCATCGAGATCGGGTGCAGTCCAGCGTTCGACAGGTCGACGCAGAGGTCACCCGTACCGCTGGCGAGGTCCAAGACCACGCTGCCCGCTGGAAGGGCCAGCTGCTTGATGGCCTTCTTGCGCCACCGCACGTCGAGGCGGAACGAGATGATCCGGTTCAGCCGGTCGTACTTCGGCGCGATCGCATCGAACATGTCGCGAACGGCAGCGACCTTCTCGTCGCCTTGCGGCAACTCGTCGGTGTCCCACCGCTTGGCGGTTGCGGAGGTGTCGGAGGAAGCCACGCCGTCAGGATAGGTCTCGGTGCCTGGCACCGTGACCTCCTGCCCGGCGTGTGTCAGCTGCTACTGGTCCCCGTGCCGGGTTCCGGGTCGATGAGACCTGCCGCCTTGCGGTCGACCTGTTCGATCTCGGCGCGCGCTTGAGCGAGCGCTTGAAGTCGGATGTCAGCCGCCGAGACCGCCTCCTGCAGGAGCTCTTTGGTGTCGGCCACCGTCACGCCCGTCACCATGTCGGCGATCGTGGACTCGAGTTCGACGACGTTGGCCTCGAGCGCGTCGATCGCTGCGGTGCGATGCGACACGGGCAGCGCTGCGGCGGCGACGAGTCGTTCGTCGATGGCCAACGCTTCGGCCTCGATCGACTTCATCTGTTCGCTGAGACCCAGCTCGACGAAGCGCGGATTCTGGTGCGCTCCTTTGACTGCATCGCCGAGCCGACGATGCAGCTTGGCCTCCCGGCTATGGGCGCCAGCCCAACTCGCTGGAGCCTTCGACGTCACGCCCGGAACGATCTGGTTCTGCTCGGCGAACTCCTTCTTGGAGCGCACGGCCAAGGCGACGCCGAAGCCGACGACGGCAGCGACCGTCGCGATCAACAGGATCGTGATCAGCACTAGCCGCCTCCTCCGCTGGCGGACACCGCGATGGCGATCGCGGCGATGATCACCAACGCCACCACGATCGCGATGGCGATCTTGACCTTGCTGTACGGACGTGCGCCGTGCACTTCGCCGGTGACTCCATTGATGTACACCTGGAACGGGCGGCCGTCGTAGATCACCGTGAGCAGCCACAGCGGCAACAGCATGTGTTTGTAGGTCATCTTCTGCCAGTTGACGTTCATCGACGAGATGCGCTGCTGATCGCCGCCGATGTCGCGGCGGATCGTGGAGCGGATGTCGTCTTCCATGATGGACGTCGCCTCTTTGAGGCACACTTCGACGTCGTTGTCGTACGTTCGAGCCAGGTGACCCGCCGCGTACTCGGCCGAATAAGGCTTGGCCTGTTCGGTCGGCCACGGCTCGAGCTTGTCGATGCGCTTCTTCTCGAACCCCGTGTTCGCCAGGATCGGGATGTCGTCGAACGAGTTGCCCACGGCACCGCTCACGAAGTGCCAGGTCGTATACGTCTCGGTGCGTCGATTGTCGCCGCTGCCCACGGTTCGAGTGCGGGTGATGCCTCGCTGGCCGGTGTAGTTGGTGTGCGTGTCGGCGTCATAGGTGAAGTAGGCCATGTACACGCTCTGGAACGATCCGGTGCGGTTGTAGGTCTTGAACTCCGACGGTGCGAACCAACGACCATTGATCCACTTGTCGATCAACTCGTCGGCGGACTTGCGGTCGACGGAAAAGGGCAGCACCGCGTCGACCGGAAGCCGCTCGGGCGCATCATGGACGTCGTCGCGTTGGATCGGCGTCGCGCAATACGGACACTTGTTCGCGGTGAGGCTGCCGGTGAAGGTGGTGTGCCCGCCGCAGTTCTGGCACACGATCTCCTTCTCGGCGTCGAGAAAGTTCGCGGTCTTCGTCATGGTGCCAGCCCGGACGAGCGCGAGCGCCTCACGAAGATCTCGCTCGCGTACCTCGCCGTTGACCTCGACCAACTCGTGCGTGTTCCCGCAGTGCTGACATTTCAGCAACTGCGTCGGAATGTCGAAATGCAGTTCACCACCGCACGCCTCGCACGGGTAGGTCTTGGACGACTCGGTCGAATGGCGCATCGCACGGGACGCATTCGACAATGCGGCTCCGGGATCGTACGACTCGCCTGACGCATCGTCGGACGGTGGAGCGTCCAGGGGGCCGGGGTCGGGAATCGGCGGGGGACCGGCCGCGCCGGACGCGGTCGGCTCATCGCCGGGCAGTGGGGGCACGGACGGCATCGGTACGGCCTCCTTACCCTTCGTCGCCGTTCGGCGGCGTCGGCGGAACCGGGGGCGGCGTCGGGCTCGTGGGGGGCATCGGCGGGGGAGCAGCGAACAGCGCCTGCAGTTCGGGGACGGTCTGCGCCGGAGCCCAGCCGGGCATGCCGTCCGCCCACACGAGCGTCTGTCCCGTGACCTGGCCTCCCTGGATCCCCTGCTGCATCTGGGCCATGTTGTACGGGCCGCCGGGGTTGCCGCCATGATCGACGTGGAAGAGGCGCTGACCAGGCAACGGCGGTGGTCCGGCCGGAGCAGCTGGTGCTGCTGGTGCGGCCTGTTGGGGTTGCCCGCCCATGCCCATTCCGCCCATCTGGTTGGCCATCTGCCCCGCCATCGCGACGCCCATGCCCATTTGCATCATGTCGCCCATGACGGAGCCACCCTCGTTCTGGGCGGCGGCGAGCATCGCGTCAGCGGCCTGCGCCTGCTGGTATTTGTTGAGGTCGACGTTCTCGACGAAGCCGGAGGCCTCGACACCTTTGGCGACGCCCTTCGTCATGGCCTGGGTGATCTCGTCGGGCAACGAGATGTTCATCGTGATGTCGGGAATCGCCAGACCGAATTCGTCGTCGACGCGTTCTTGGACGAACTCGCGCAGTTTCCCCGACAATTCGACCTGGCGACCCTGGAGGTCGATCGCCCCGAGTCCGGTGGCGAGGACCATGTCGGAGAACGCCATCGAGATGACCCGGCGGAGCAGTTCGGTGACCTCTTCGGCTTCGACGGCGGAGTCGGTACCGATGACCTCACGAAGGAAGATGGCGGTGTCTTCGACCTTCACGACGCACAGCCCGTTGGCCCGCACCTGCACCATCTTGAAGTCCGGGTCCCGGACGGTGACGGGCTGGGGCGTTCCCCAACGGATGTCGGTGACCGGCCGAGTGTTGATGAAATAGACCTCGGAGCGGAACGGGCTGTCGAAGCCGTGCTTCCAACCTTGCAGCGTCGACAGCAACGGCAGGTTCTCCGACTTCAACTCGTAGTGGCCGGGATCGAACTGATCGGCCAGGGCGCCTCGGTACACGAAGACGGCCTTCTGGCCCTCACGAACGATCAGTTGCGCCCCGTTCTTGATCTCGTTCTGATACCTCGGAAACCGCCAGGCGAGTGTCGAGCGGGAGTCGTCGATCCACTCGATGATGTCGACGAGTTCGCCTTTGAGTTTGTCGAAGAGTCCCATGTGGGGCTGCCTTTCTCCCGTGAGGTTCGGGGGGTCCGATGCCGGAGAGACCCTAGATCACTCCTGCGCATCGATGTCAGCAATTGCGACGCATGAACGTGCCGATTCGCGGCGATCTGCGCGTGATCAGCGCTCGGCGATGGACACGGCCCAGCGGTAGTCGGCTTTGCCGCTCGGGCTGCGCACGATCTCGTCGACGCGAACGATCGCCTTGGGCAGCTTGTAACGCGCGATGTGGCGTTCGGCCTCGCTGAGCAGGTCGTCGTCGCTCACCTCGAAGCCCTCACGGATCCGCACGACCGCCACGACTTCTTTGCCCCAGCGTTCGCTGGGACGACCGGCCACGATGCAGTCGTACACGCCGGGGTGCGCCATCAGCGCAGACTCGACCTCTTCGGCGAAGATCTTCTCGCCACCGGAGTTGATCGTGACCGAGTCGCGTCCGTGGAGTTCGACGATGCCGTCGCCGGTCGGCCCGCCTGGCAGCAGACGTGCACGGTCGCCCGGGACGGCGTATCGGACCCCATCGATGGTCGGATAGGTCCGAGCGGTCTTTGGCTCGTCCCCGAGGTAGCCCAGCGCCAACCGCCCGGTCTTCGCCAGCCAGCCCAGACCGTCGTGGCCGGGCTCGAGGACGGCGTCGAGTTCCTCCGACAGCACGACGTTGCCCTCGCTGAGATCAAACGTGCCGGTGGACGCGCCGGCGGCCGTCGATACGTGCGACACCTGCCCGCCGGCCTCCGACGAACCGAGGCCGTCGATGACCATCAGCGTCGGATGATGCTGGAGGAATTCTCGCTTCAGCGGCGCCGACAGCGCAGCGCCGCCCGACAGCAGAATCGCCAACGAGGACAGGTCGTAGTCACCGCGGTCGAGTTCGTCGAGGAGTGGTCGGGCGAACGCATCACCGACGATCAGCAGGAACGTGATCTTCTCGCGCTCGATCAAGGACCAGATGTCGACCGGGTCGAGACGCTCCGGAACCGATTGAACGAAGACGGTGCCGCCGCCGAGCCACGTGCGAAAGCTCACCCAGTGGCCAGCGCCGTGCATGAACGGAGGAGCAAGCAGCGAGCGGAGTCCGGTGTTCGCCTCGGCCAAGAACTCCTCGATCGACGCGGCGGTCTTCGAGCCGCCGAAGCACTCGCGCATGGCGTCGCCGTTGCGCCACATGACACCTTTGGGCATCCCGGTGGTCCCGCCGGTGTACAGCATGTAGAGATCGTCAGGGCTCCACTCCACCTTCGGCCGTTCCGGCGACGCAGCGCTGAGTGCGTCCTCGTACCAGACAGCGCCAGGTAGGAGTGGGTTGCCGCTGTCGTCGGGGACTTGCAGGATCACACGGAGATCAGGGAGATCGGGAAGCACCTCCGCGAGCGTCGGAGCGAACGCCGAATGCACGACCACCGCACGCGCTGCTGCGTCGGTGAACAGGTAGCGCAGCTCCTCGGCGACGTAGCGATAGTTCACGTTGAACGACGCAACCCTGGCTTTGAGGGCTCCGAGCATCGTCTCGAGGTACTCGTTGCCGTTGTGGAGATAGATCGCGAGATGGTCCTGCCCCGACTCGTGCCCGGCGAGCTCGGAGCGTTCGGTGTGACAGCCGAGCCCTTCGCCGAGCAGGTGGTTGGCGAGACGCCGAGTTCGGTCGGTCACGTCCGCCCACGTCAGACGACGGTCCCGGAAGACGAGGCACTCTTCGTCGGGGCGCGAGGCGGCGATGGCCTCGTGGACCTCGGCGAGGGAGATGTCGGGCACGTCGAGGTCGGTCATGAGGAGGCCCGTTCGGTTTCGATCACTCGTAGTAGCGGAAGATGACTTCGGCCACGCAGGACGGCTTGGCGGCGCCTTCGACTTCGAAGACGAACTCCATCGTCACCTGGGCGCCGCCGGCCACGTCTTCGACGCTCTGCAACGTTGCACCGAGGCGAAGCTTGGAGCCGACGGGCACCGGCGACGGGAACCGGACCTTGCCAGCGCCGTAGTTGACGCCCATCGAGATCCCGGTCACGGCGAAGATCTGTGGCGACAGCATCGGGCCGAGCGACAGCGTGAGGTAGCCATGGGCGATCGGTCCGCCGAACGGGCCGGCGGTGGCTCGCTCGACGTCGATGTGGATCCACTGATGGTCACCCGTCGCGTCGGCAAACGTGTTGACCTGCTCCTGGGTGATCTCGGTGTACGGCGAGTACCCGAGGTGCTCTCCGACGAGTGCTTTGAGCCCGGCGATTCCTTCGATCATGCGCGTCATGCACGAGATGTTGACAGACTGCAACCGTGACCGACGAAACGCAGCGCTCCGACGAGGAAACGGATCATCGATCCGGGTTCGTCACCTTCGTCGGAAGACCCAACGTCGGCAAGTCGTCGCTGGTGAACTCGATCTGCGGCCAGAAGATCAGCATCGTCAGCGACAAGCCCCAGACCACTCGTCACCGCATCATGGGCGTCTTGACCCGTCCGGGAAGCCAGTTGGTCTTCGTCGACACGCCAGGTCTGCACAAACCGGTCACGGCGCTCGGCGAACGCGTCAACGCCACCGCGCTCGGCAGCGTGGAGGACGTCGACGTCACCGCGCTCGTGCTCGACGCGACGATGCCCTTCGGCAAGGGCGATCGGTGGGTCGCAGAGAAGCTCGACATGGCCAACTCGATCGTCGTGGTGAACAAGACCGACGTGGCGAAACCGCAGCAGGTCCTCGCGATGCTGACCGCTGCGTCGGCACTCGGTGCGCTCGAGTACTTCCCGGTGTCGGCCAAGACCGGCGAGGGCGTCGGACCGCTCGTCGATTATCTGGCCGATCGACTTCCGAACGGTCCGAAGTTCTTTCCCGACGACGAGGTGAGCGATCTTCCCGAGGAGCGCTGGGTCGCGGAACTGGTCCGCGAGCAGCTCCTGGCGGTGACCCGCGACGAGTTGCCGTACTCGATCGCCACGCAGGTCGTCGAGTGGGAGTGGCCACGCATCCGCGTCGACATCATCGTGGAGCGTGACAGCCAGAAGGGCATGGTGATCGGCAAGGGCGGATCCGTGCTCAAGCAAGTCGGTGAACGCGCCCGTCGCCAGATGCCCGACGGGGTGTATCTCGAACTGCGGGTCAAGGTCGACAAGGACTGGCAGCGTCGAGCGGATCGCGTCGAACGCCTCGGCTACTGAGCTGCCGGCACGCTGATCATTCCGGCACCGTTGTCTCGCTGGTCTCGCTGGTCTCCGGGTCGGTCTCGCTGGTCTCCGGGTCGGGCGTCGTGTCGAGCGCGGTGGTCGCCGTGGTCGTCGGAATGGGCTCAGGGATCACGGCGTCGGCGATCAGTGGGAAGTAGTCGTCGAAGCTCACGAGCCGTTTGAAGAAGTTGCCAGGAGTCGGCACCAGATTCTCCTCACCGTCGAAGGTGAACAACACCTGGCCGGCTCGCGTTCGGTTGTCGGTGAGCGTGAGGACGATCTGTGCGATGGCGTCGAGCTGATCGCGCTCGCGTATCCGGTCGTAGGCGCTCGCATCGAGATCGACCGTGGCGACACCGTCCTGCACGACGACCTGGCCGATCAGGCCGGGCACGATGGCCGACTCCAACAACGGTGAGGCGGCCTCGTCGGGGCCGGTTTCGAGCAGGTCGACGAGTTCGTTGCGGGTGAAGCCGGCTCGGATCGGCTTGGCGACAGGGATGAGGTCACCACGCGACAGGAAGTACACGTTGACCTGTTCGGGAAGCGGCGCCGGAACCGTCGAGGTCTCGGCAGGCGCGTCGTTGGGCAACGTCGTCGCAGGGGGGAGTGTCGTGGTGGTCGTCGTGGTCGAGGTGGTGGTCGTCGATGGGTCGGCGAGATTGAACGGGATCTCGGCATCGGGGATGCCTTCGAGCGTGGCGTCGCCGGCCGGGACGCCGCAGGCTGCGATCGTGCTGATCGACAGCGCTGCGAGGACACTGATGAGGACGATTCTCTGACTCATGCATCGTCTCCTTGTGTGGGCTGATGAACCGGGAGCTCGACGACGAAGCGAGCGCCACCCATCGCCCGGTCTTCGACCCAGGTCGCTCCGCCGAGCGCGTCGGCATGTTGCGCGACGAGTGCGAGGCCGAGGCCGGTGCCGATGCGATGGCGCGCGGCGCTCCCGCGGGCGAATCGTTCGAAGATGCGGTCGCGTTCGCTGCGCGCCACTCCCGGCCCGCCGTCTTCGACGGCGATCTGCACGAGACCCGGCCGAGGTGTCGTGAGTTCGATGCGGACCACGCCGCCGCCATGGTGTTCGGCGTTCTCGATCAAGTTGCCGAGGATTCGCTCGAACCGAATTCGGTCGACGTCGATCTGCTGGGGAGTGTCGGGAGCGATCTCGATCGCCACATGGGAGGCGCCGAAGCGGGCTGCCACGCGCCGGGTGAGATCGGAGAGTTCCGAGGTCTCGATGTTCAGATCGGTGGCGCCGGCGTCGAGGCGTGACAGCTCCAAGAGGTCGATGACCATGCTGTCGAATCGCCGAACCTGACTGACGACGATGTCGAGTGCCTGCTGGGTGCGTTCGGGGATGTCTTCTCGGCGAGCCGCCAGGACTTCCACGGCGGCGGTGAGTGCGGTGATCGGTGAACGAAGCTCGTGACTGACATCGGAGGCGAAGCGCGCCTCGCGTTCGATACGAGCCTGTACGGCGTCGGCCATACCGTTGAACGAGCCGGCGAGACGGTCGAGATCCGGGTCGGATTCGCTCTCGAGGCGAGTGTCGAGACCGCCCGATGCGATCTCTTCGGCGGCGTCGGCGACGCGGCTGAGGGGGCGAAGGAGTCGTCGGCTCGTCGAGAATCCGAACAGGGTCGCGAGGATGAGGGTTCCGACGCCACCGAGTCCGAGCGCGGTGATGAGCGCGGTGAGGGTGGTGTCGGTCGTCGCAGCGGGAAACGCCTCGAAATAGCCGGTGTCGTGTCGATTGATGTACACGCCGACGGCGACGTAGGGCTCGCCGTCGATCTCGGCGAACTGGCGCGCCGAGCCGCCAGCGAGCACGGTCGAGACCAACGAGTTCGGAAAGGCGTCGATGCCGAAGTTCGGATCGGTTCGGGTCTCGAGCGCGTCGACGGCTGACGAACCGAGCACGGCGAAGCCGCCGGGCTCGGTCTGTAGCTCGTCACGGAAGAAGACGCCGATCTGCGCGTCGCCACCGTCGAGCGCGGTCGTGGCATCTTCGTCGAGTTGCGCAGCGACGTCGTTGGCGTGCGTGAAGGCCTGGGTCTCGGCGGAGTTCGTTCGGTCGTCGAGCAAGTTGTTACGAGCGAAGCCGTAGGTCACGCCGATCAACAGCGTGCCCGCGAAGAGTGCGATGAGCGCGAAGAACAGCGTGACCCGAGTGCGG
The DNA here is from genome assembly GCF_046290335.1 of Ilumatobacter sp. Classification (GTDB taxonomy): domain Bacteria; phylum Actinomycetota; class Acidimicrobiia; order Acidimicrobiales; family Ilumatobacteraceae; genus Ilumatobacter_A. The sequence goes on from NZ_JBKAGH010000001.1 coordinate 116,094, forward strand.
AGTCGAAGGGAGCGCTCACGTGTCACGAGCAGAGTGTGGCAGGGTGATCGGGCGAAGGGGGAACACTCGACGAGCGGAGCTCGGAGTTCCTGACGTCGTTCCTCGCTGCCGGTGAGGCACCAGGGGGAGGGAGGCACCTCACCGGGGCAGCGTGAACAGTTCCAATACTGGGGGTGCTCTGTGACAGCCGCACACCGACACTGTGCGATTTTCGTAACAAAGTGCTGGCACCGGAGGATCCGCTCGTCGCTGGCTGAGCTGGTGCGATGTCAACGTCGGAGCGCGAACTCTCGACCAGAGGTCCAGCCCAGCGTGACGACGAGGAGATCGCCGCCGCGATCGGGTCCGTCCAGCGGGTCCGTCTATCAGGTCCCTCCATCGGGTCCATCTTCGGTGTCGCCAGGGCTCGTTCGCTACGGTGCGAGGCATGGAGTCGCTGTTGTTCATCGAAGACGACGACGGCATTCGTCTGGCCCTGACGCTCGCTCTCGAGGACGAGGGCTACTCGGTCCGTGAAGCGGCGAACGGTAGCGATGGGCTGACAGCCTTCGCGCAGGGTGGCATCGACCTGGTACTGCTCGACTTGCGGCTGCCAGACATGTCGGGCTTCGAAGTGTGTCGCTCGCTGCGTTCGACGAGCATCGTGCCGATCATCATCATCACCGCGCAGACCGACACCGTCGACATGGTGGCCGGGCTCGAAGCCGGCGCCGACGACTACGTCACCAAGCCGGTGGTACCCAAAGAACTTGCTGCTCGCATTCGGTCGTTGCTGCGGCGCGTGCACCTGCAAGATGCGCCCAAACCGGCGAGCGCGTCGCGTTTCGGCGACGTCGAGCTTCGACGCGAGCAGGGCATCGTGCTCAAAGACGGCGCCGAGGTCAACCTCACCAAGACCGAGTTTCGGTTGCTCTGCGAATTCGCCGACCACGCGGGCGCGGTGCTGTCGCGCGACCAGCTGCTCGAGCGAGTTTGGGGATACGAGTACCTGGGCGATTCGCGGCTGGTCGACGCACACGTTCGACGCCTGCGGCTCAAGATCGAGGACCACCCGGACGATCCGAAGCTGATCGTGACGGCCCGCGGCATCGGCTACCGCCTGATCGTGTGATCTGACGGCGCCGATGCCGAGTGTGTGATCGCCGGCGAGTCAGCGCGCGTAGAGCGCCTCGATCTCGTCGGCGAACTTCGCGTAGATGCCGCGCCGCTTCAGCTTCGAGGTCGGCGTGAGCAGCTCGGAGTCGGGAAGCCACTCGTCTCCGAGGACCGTCACCTTCTTGACCGCTTCCGCGTTGTTGAACTCCGACATCGCCTCGACGACGCCTGCGTTGATCTCTGCGACCACGTCGGGATTGGTCGCCAGGGCCGCGACCGATGCGTCGTCCCCGGTGAGTCCGTGAGCCGCGGCCCATGATGCTGCAGCGTCCGGGTCGAGCACGACCAACGCCGAGATGAACGGCTTCTGATCACCGATGGCGCAGCACTGGCCGACGAGCGGAATCATCTTCAGGGCCGCTTCGAGGTTGGCGGGGCTGACGTTCTTGCCGCCCGCGGTGATGATGAGTTCCTTCTTGCGGTCGACGATGCGCAGGTACCCGTCGTCGTCGAGTTCGCCGATGTCGCCGGTGTGCACCCAGCCGTCGTCGTCGATCGTTTCGGCGGTCTTGTCGGGCAGGCCGAGGTAGCCGCTGAACATGTTGCCGCCACGGGCGAGTACCTCGCCGTCCTCGGCGATCTTCATCTCCACGCCGGTCGCGGCGGTGCCCACACATCCGGGCTTCGGCTTGGCAGCCCAACTCAACACGGCCGTGGTCTCCGACATGCCGTAGCCCTCGGTCAACGGAACGCCGATGGTGCGGAACCACTCGAGGATCTCGGGCGGGATCGGGGCCGCACCGGTGATGCAGATCTCGGTCTGGTCGAGTCCGAGGAGCCCCTTGACCGGCTTGAACGCGACCTCGTCGAGGAAGTTCCACGTGGCGATCTCGTCGTCGGTCGCGGTGCCCCAGGTCATCTTCTCGGCGATCGGCGCGGCCGCGGCGATCGCTTCCCCGAAGGCTTTGGCCTTCTCGGGGTCGGCGCTGACGGCGGCGTTCACGGCGTTGTACATCTTCTCCCAGACGCGTGGCACGCCGATGAACATGTTGGGCCGCACTTCGCCCGTGTACATGGTGAGCTGCGACGTGTCGGGACAGCACGCGACCTCGGTACCGAAATCGAGGTTGTAGTAGTGGCCGAGCAACCGCTCCATCACGTGGGCCATCGGCAGGTACGAGACGTGGCGCTTGCCGGCGAAGGAGTCGATGTCGGTCTGAGTGCGCATGGACTCACCGACCGACTCGAGCGTCCACACCACGTTGCCGTGCGTGAGCATGACGCCCTTGGGTGGGCCGGTCGTGCCGGAGGTGTAGATGATGGTGGCGAGGTCGTCGAGCGACGCGTTGTCGGCCTCGGCCTCGAGATCGAGCGGTTCGAACGCCGCGAGATCGGCGAAGCGGACGACGTCGTCGCCGACGCTGTCATCGGGATCGATGATCACGACGTGCTCGACCGAGGGGATCGCCGAACGAACGGTCTCGAAGCGATCGAGGAATGTCGGGTTCTCGAAGACCGCGACCTTGGCGCCACAATCGTTGGTCAGGTACTCGATCTGTTCCGGAGCGGAGGAGTTGTAGATCGAGACCGGCGTGGCCCCGAGGAACAGCACGGCCAGATCGAGGGGGTGGAACTCCGGGCGGTTCGCGATCATCATCACGACGCGATCGCCAGGGCCCACACCGAGGTCACGGAGTCCAGCGGCGAGACGAGCGGCGGTGTCGGCGAGGTCGTCGAACGTGGACGTCTGCCACCCTCCAGCGGAATCACGCCAGCGCAGCGCAGTGAGCGATCCGTTGGCCGCGACATTGCGCAGGAACCGTTTGGGGATGTTGTCGCCGACGATGCGGTCGTGGATGTCCTGACTGGTGGTCTCGGTAGCGGTCATGGTGACAATTGTCGCATGTCCCGCGTGATTTCGGACACGCTCCGCCCCGAAAGCCCGCTCAGGCGTTCGGATTCCAGGCCGGCAAACGCTTCTCCCGGAACGCAGCCATCCCCTCGGCAGCGTCGGGGCTGTTGAACATCTCGGTGGACAACTTCGTCATGCGACGAAACGCTTCGTCGCGTTCCAGCGTCGGCACCAACTGCAAGATCCGTTTGGTCTCGGCGACCGCTCGAGGAGCACCAGCACGGATCCCCTCGAGCAGGCGGGCAACCGTCTGCGAGACGTCGTCGGTGACGTGGGTGACGAGGCCGATGTCGAGCGCAGTCTTCGCATCGAAGGATTCACCGGTGTACAGCGCAGCAGCGAGTCGTGACGCGGGCACCCGACGCAGGATCGGGACCGAGATCATGGCGATCGCCACACCGATCCGGACCTCGGTCAACGCGAAGTCGACGCGTTCGTTGACCACGATGAGATCGCAGGATGCCATCAGGCCGATCCCCCCAGCGCGAACCGCGCCGTCGACGGCGGCGATGGTCGGGCGAGGCGTGTCCATCAGGCGCGCCATGATGTTCGGGAACGGAACCGAGTCGGATTCGTCGCTGCCTTGCGCTCGTTCTTTCAGATCCGCCCCGGCACAGAAGGCTGGTCCCTCGTGGCGCAGCACGATCGCTCGAGCGTCGGCGGCTTCGGCCTCGTCGATGCAGTGCGACAACTCGCGAACGAGTTGGCGCGACAAGGCGTTTCGGTTGTGGGGTGAGTCCAGGGTGATCGTGGCGATGCCGTCGTCGATCGAGATCGACACGAGTGGTGTCTCGGAACCGGTGGTCGATGATCCAGTGTTCATGCCCGCGACCGTATCGACCGGGGTGGGTTCGTACGGGATCGCGGTGAGAGCGGCATCGATGCCGTCGGGTGTTCTGACGAGGTCGCGACTTGGCATCTACACTCGGCCAACGTGACTGACATCAGCAACGAGTTTCCGGCCGGCGTTCTCACCGGCGACGACCTCAATCGAGTGTTCGCACTCGCGAAGGCCAATCGGTTCGCCCTGCCGGCTGCCAATTGCATCGGCACGAACTCGATGAACGCGGTGATGGAGACCGCTGGCAAGGTGAACAGTCCGGTGATCATCCAGTTCTCGACCAGCGGCTCGGCGTTCGTAGCTGGCAAGAACGTGCCGGTGGACGGCGATCGGGCGTCGATTCTCGGCTCGGTCGCGGGCGCCAAGCACGTGCAGACGATGGCGGAGGCGTACGGCGCCCGTGTCATCCTCCACACCGACCATTGCCCGAAGAAGAAGCTCGGATGGATCTCCGGACTCCTCGACGAAGGCGAGCAGCACTTCGAAGCGACCGGTCAGCCGCTGTTCAGCTCGCACATGCTCGATCTGTCGGAGGAGCCGATGGAGGAGAACCTCGACATCTGCGTCGACTTCCTGAAGCGCATGGCGCCGATGGGGATGACCCTCGAGATCGAGCTCGGCATCACTGGTGGCGAAGAGGACGGCGTCGACAACTCCGACGCCGACCCGGCCGATCTCTACTCCAAGCCAGAGGAGGTCGCCTACGCCTATGAGCGGCTGATGGAGGTCAGCCCGAACTTCACGATCGCGGCCGCCTTCGGCAACGTGCACGGGGTGTACAAGCCGGGCAACGTGAAGCTCACTCCGACGATCCTGCGCGACGCACAGGCGCACATCGCGGAGAAGTTCGGGACCGACTCCGATCTCCCCGTGAACTTCGTGTTTCACGGCGGCTCGGGCTCGACGCCGGACGAGATCGCCGAAGCGATCAGCTACGGCGTGATCAAGATGAACATCGACACCGATCTCCAGTGGGCGTTCTGGGACGGTGTTCGCGGCTACGAAGCCGGCAAGCACGACTATCTCCAGGGCCAGCTCGGCAACCCCGAGGGTCCCGACTCGCCGAACAAGAAGCACTACGACCCTCGGGTGTGGCTCCGCGCCGGCGAGGTCAGCTTCGTCGAGCGCCTGGAGCAGGCCTTCGCCGAACTGAACAACATCGGCACACTCGCCTGAGCACCCGTAACGGTTTGTGTCTGGAGCGTCAGCGGATAGGGCGGTAGTTGGTGTTGCGGTGGTCGATGAGTCGTGCGGTGATGAGGAACACGGTTGCGAGGCAGAGGGCGGCGTGGCGGTGTGTTGCTCGGCGGTCGGTGTTGCGTTGGATTTGGCCGTAGTTGGTGAACCAGGAGTGGGTGCGTTCAGCGACCCAGCGGCGCCCGAATCCGACGAGTTGGATGCGGCCCTGACCTGGCTGGTTTCGTGGGATCACGTTCACGTCGCCGATCGTGTAGTCGGCGAGTCTGTCGGGGAGTGATTTGTAGCCGAATCCTCGGTCGAGGTGCAGGGTGCCGATCCGTGCGGTGACGGGATGTGCGGTGATCGCGTTGAGGGTGGGTTGCAACAGTCGGTAGTCCTGGCGGTTTGCGCCGTCGATGACCCAGCCGATCGGGATGCCGTCGGCGTCGACGCCGGCGCACCACTTCCAGCCCAGACGACCGTGGGTTTTCGGGCCTGCAGCGGTTCCTTCACCCCCGCACGGGGCAAAGTGTTCGCTGCCGTCGATGGTGACATGGGTCGGGTCCAGACCGATGATTCGGTCGTACGCGGCCAGTGCTTGCTCGAGCAGTTGATCGAACACCCCGGCGTCGATCCACTCGTCGCGACGGGACCGCAGGGTGGTGTCGGACACGGTGTAGCCCATCAAGAACTCGACGGTCTCCCACGATGCGCCCGTCACGAGACGAATCAACAGACCCCGCAAACAGACCAGGTCGTCGATACGGGGCCGATGACAACCCAACGGATGTTCGGGCCGGTCCGGGAGCAAGCCTCGGATCGTTTCGAACACCGCATCGTGGACTTCAGAATCGAGCGCGCGCATCATATGGGTGACCTCCCCGGTCGGTTAGTTGGGTCGCACTCGGTATGAAAACCGAGCCAACCCACCGACCGGTGGATGGTCACCTATCCGCGCGACCTCCTGACACAAACCGTTACGCCTGGGGTCAGGCGAGCAGTTGGTCGAGGTAGCGGTGGAAGGTCTGGCCGCCGCCTTCGTTGCGACCGAACAGGAACTGCGACTTGGCGCCGGTCTCGATGTTCTGACCGATTCGGATCCCGGTGAAGTAGTCCTCGTCGCGCACGACGTGGTCGTAGAACGCTGCGGTCTTCTTCGCGAGTTCGCGGAGTTCGTCGTCAGGTTCGGTGTCGGTGAGGAAGTTCTGGATCGTGATCGACGTGTCGGGCGTCGGGCCGGGAAACAGTTGTGACACCATCAGCCCGCGGTTGCCGACCGGGAATCCGGCGATCGACACGTGCGGGAAGATCGTCCAGACACCGCCGTCGATGAGCTCGAGATCGATCTCGTCGTCGGGGACGTCCTTGAACTTCAGCAGGCTTTCACTGAACGCTGTCATCCGTTGATGCGGACCCCACGCGTCGTAGATCGGTCGGCTCGAGAAGTCGGGCCCGAAGGTGTCTCGGTGCAGAAACGGGATGTGGTAGAAGTCGAGGTAGCCGTCGTATGCGAGCTTCCAGTTCGGACCCGGGATCTGTTGGTTGCCGAGCGAGTACCAGCGGTCGCCGAAGTCGAAGTGATCGAGCATCTCGGCGTAGCCGCCGAGGTGGGCATCGATATCCATCTCGGCGCCTGGCGTGAGGACGACCCACAGCAGCCCGCAGCGCTCGGCGGTCGGCAGTGGTGTCAGCCCGAGACAGCTCGTGTCGACCTCGCCGAAGTCCTGTCGGTTGGTCACCCCGACCAGCGTTCCCTCGTTGTCGTAGTTCCAGTTGTGGTACGGACAGGCGAAACGGCGAGTGGAGCCGGTGCCCTCGTCGACCAACTGGGCGCCTCGATGTGAGCACATGTTGACGAACGAACGGACCTGCCCGTCGACGCCGCGGGTGATGATGACCTTGACGCCGACGACGTCCATCGCCTTGTAGTCGCCAGGATTCGGGATCTCGATCGAGAAGCCGAGCATCAACGGTGTGCGTTTGAACACGATGTCGACTTCGCGCGCCCAGCGCTCCTGATCCTGATAGCGGGAGACGGGGATCGTCATCGTGTCGTCGACGAGCGGAATCGTGCCCTGTTCGACGTGTTCGATCGTCCGTCGTGCTTGAGCGATCAACTGCGTGCGTGCCGAGTCCGAGGTCATGTCGGCGACGTTATTCGCCGGGGGTCTCCGCAATCGTGCGCAAGAACGTCTCGACCTCGTCGCGGTGGCGGGTCCGCTTCATCGGGGGGAGTGCCTTCACGATGTCCCAGCGATACTTCGCCGTGCCGAGACGAGGGTCGAGCACCGCGACCACGCCGCGATCGGTGGTCGATCGAATGAGCCGCCCGGCGGCTTGGGCCAACATCATCGACGCTCGCGGGATGTCGATCTCGCTGAACGCGTTGCGACCGAGCAGGTCGCGGCGAGCGGAGAGCAACGGGTCGTCCGGGCGTGGGAAGGGGATCCGGTCGATGACGACGAGCGACAGCGTGGAGCCGGGAACGTCGACGCCTTGGAACAACCCGGCGGTCGCGAACAGGCAGGTGGCGTCGTCGTCAGCGAAGGCCTTGACGAGGGCCGGCTTCGGCAGGTCGCGTTGGGTCAGGATCGGGAGATCGAGCCGTTCGCGCATCGCCTCTGCGGCTTCGTCCATCGCCCGGTAGCTGGTGAACAGCGCGAGGGTCCGCCCACCTGCGGCTCGGATCATCGCTTCGAGTTCGTCGTTGGCCTTGGCCCGGAAGTCGGGTGCGTTCGGGTTCGGGAGGTGGATCGCGCAGTACAGCAGTGAGTTGTTGGCGTAGTCGAACGGGCTACCGACGTCGGCGATCTCGAGGCCGTCGAGTTCGATGCCGAGGCGGGAGGGGAGCGACGTCGGAATGGTCGCACTGGTCAGGATCGCCGTTCGCCGAGTCCAGACGCCTTCGTGCATGGTGGGGCCGACGTCGAGCGGAGCGATCTCCAGCCGAGGAGCATCGCGTGATCCCGAGACGAAAGCGACGTAGCCCTCTCGGCCTTCGATCGCGACGTCGAGTTGCTGGATCGAGCGCCCGGTCATCGTCTGTGCTCGCAGCTTGCGTTGCTTGGCGTCCTCGTTGGACGTGTCGATCGCGGCGATTGCGTCGTTGGCGGCGCCGAGTTTGAGGCGGGCGTCGACGAGCGGTTCCTGGATCGAATCCGGCAGCGGGGTGCTCAGTCGCTCGCCGATGTGATCACTCAAGACGTCGCGCAGACCCTCGCCGAGTTCGGCGACCGATCCGACCAATTGCGGGTCGTCGATGATCCGACGAATCGTCGCAGACAAGGCCACGAAACGACCCGGTGAGATCTGGACACCGACGGTGTCGCTCATGATGTCTTCGAGGACGTGCGCCTCGTCGAAGACCACGACGTCGTGGTCGGGCAGGATCGCTCCGTCGGCTGCGACGTCGAGGCCGTAGAGATGCGTGTTGACGACGGTGACGTCGGCGACTTGGGCCCGGTGCCGTGCGTTCTCGGCGAAGCACGAGCCGCCCATCGGACATCGTTCGGCACCGGGACATTCGTCGCTGCCGACACTGACGGAGCGCCAGGCGTTGTCGGAGGGCGTCCAGTCGAGTTCGGATTGGTCGCCGGTGGTGGAGTCGGCCGCCCACTCGGCGATCTTCTTGATCTCGGCCTTCGTCACCACGGCCATCGAGTCGAGTTCGAGTTGTGACTGATCGGGATCGGCGACTTCCCGAAGGCGCTGCAGACACACGTAGTTGCTGCGCCCCTTCAGCACCGCCCAGTCGAAATCCACACCCAGGTGGTCAGCGAGGAACGGGAGGTCCTTCGTCGCGAGTTGATCCTGGAGCGCCTTCGTCGCGGTGGCGACGACGATGGAAGAGCCCGATGCGAGCGCCGGTACCAGGTACGCCAACGTCTTGCCCGTTCCCGTTCCCGCCTGCACGACCAAGTGGCGTTTGGATTCGATCGCGTCACGGACGAGCGCAGCCATCCGGTGCTGCCCGTCACGATCTTCGCTGTGGTCGAGTGCCGAGGTGACCGCGACCAACTCCGGGACGCGCGCACGAATCGGAGCGTTGGCGTCTTCGGTCACGAGTCGGTGACCAACCGGAGTGCGGCGTCGAGTTCGACAGCATCGAAATCAGGCCACGGAGCGTCGGTGAAGTAGATCGATGCGCCAGCCGCCTGCCAGAGCAGGAAGTTCGAGACTCGACGTTCTCCACTCGTGCGGACCAGCACGTCGACCGGTGGGAGATCGGGCAGGTAGAGGTGGCGGGAGATCGAGTCGACGGTGACGCCGTCGGGATCGAGTCGTGCCTGTTGGACGGCGGCCACGAGTTCGGAGCGGCCGCCGTAGTCGAACGCGACCGTCAGGGTCATGCCGGTGTTCGACGCTGTGTCGTTGATCGCCTTACGGATGGCGCGCTGGACGTAGCGGGGGGTCTTTGCTTCGCTCGAATCGAAGGGACGACCGATCCACTGGATCCGGACGCCGAGTTCGTTCAGTTCGGCGACTCGGCCGAACAGCTTCTCGTGCAGGCCGAGGATGTGGCGTACCTCGGGGCGAGGTCGGCGCCAATTCTCCGTGGAGAACCCGAAGACGGTGAGATAGTCGATCCCTCGTGCGACGGCGACGCGAACGAGCCGGGCAAGGTTCTCTTCGCCTTCGGTGTGGCCTTCGGTCCGAGGCAGCCCGCGGGCGCCAGCCCATCGGCCGTTGCCGTCCATGATGCACGCGACGTGGAGAAGGCCGTCGTGACGGGACATCGAGGGTTCGGCGGACACGAACCTGCACGCTACTCGTCGAGGTGCGCACCAGATCGGCCATCGTCACCGGAATGGCGGGCCCACGTGACGGCATGGAGGGTACCGCAGCGAACGTCATGGCATGATGTGTCGATGGTGTCGTCTTCGATCACCCGGCCGCTTCCGGAGGCTGTTCCGTCAGCCGATCCGACGCGCCAGTTCCTGCGCCACGTGATGGTGGTGGGTGGCACCCTCGGCGATTGGGACGATCTCGGTGTGAAGCGGTGGGACGAGCGGGTCACCGAGTTGGGTGCGGTGGCCGCGAACGCCGGAGCGACCTTCTTGACGCTGCGCGCGTTCGAGCCGGGCGTTCGACCGAGCGACAGCGAGCGCTGGGAGCGTCAGGTGAGCTCCTGCCACGTGATCATCGACCCCTGCGGTGACGGTCGGGAACGATTCGCGCAAGCCATGGCGGCGCTCCCCGACGACGAGCCGGTGAACGAAGCGACCGTGTCCGAGATGTTGTACGCACCCGCCGACTGCGAGCCGGACCTCATCGTGGTGCTCGGCGCGTCGACGCGTCTTCCGCCGTCGATCGTCTGGGAGCTCGCGTACGGCGAGCTGGTGTTTCGGCCGATGGCGTGGAGCGAGTTGTCGACCGAGCACCTCGTCGAGGCGATTGCCGACTTCGCCCAACGCGAGCGTCGTTTCGGTGGTGTCGACGATGCTCGCCACACCGACGAATCCGTCGGCTGACCGCATGGCATACCTCGGCGACACCGCTGCCAGGAGCGAACGAGTGGGTCGCCGATGAGCGGTTTGTACCGAGACGTGGGCGTGGTGCTGCGGACGTACAAGCTCGGCGAGTCGGACCGGATCGTGGTGATCCACACGCTCGAGCACGGCAAGGTGCGAGCGGTCGCGAAAGGGATCCGCAAGACCCGGTCGAAGTTCGGGGCTCGTCTGGAGCCGATGAGTCACGTGCGTCTGCTGTTGTACCAGGGTCGCCAACTCGACATCGTGAGCCAGGCCGAAGCGGTCGAGCCGTTGTCGCCGATGTTGTCGTCGCTCGACCGGGCGTCACAGGGACTCGCTGCTCTCGAAGCCGTCGATCAACTCTCGATCGAACGCGAACCGAATCCGACGCTGTACAAGATGTTGGTCGGTGTGCTGCGCACGATCGCGGAGAAGCCGTCACCGCTCAACGTGCCGGCCTTCTACTGGAAGCTGCTGGCACGCGAAGGGTTCTCCCCGCAGTTGCACCGCTGCATCCGCTGCGGCGAGGGAGAGCCTGGCACCGCGCTCGTTGCCTTCGACCTCAACGAAGGCGGTGTGCTGTGCCGATCGTGCCGATCCGGCCAGGCGATCAGCGCTGACGCATTGATCCTGTTGCGCGACATTCTCGGTGGGCGTCTCGTGGAGGCCTTGGCCCAGGAAGCGTCTCCGGCGACCCACGAGGTGGCCTCGCTCGCGACGAAAGCGCTGGAGTACCAGATCGAACGCCGGCTCAAGGCTGCGGCGATGTTCGAGTCGCACTGAATCGTCGCCGTTTCGCATCGCTGGCGCGCCTCACCGGAAGATGACGTTTTCGGGTCGACGCTCGGCTTCGGGAACCGTTGCGCCGCTGTGGGCGTCGAACGCCGATGAAGCACCGCAACGTGAGCAAGCAAGTGGCCGCTCTGGTGGCCTTGGGGGTCGCCATCACCGCCTGTGGGGGTGATGACGATTCGAGTGCGGAGAACGACCGCAGCTCGGAAGAGGAGACGACCGACGACGGCCTCTTCGGTGATGCCGGTGATGCCGGTGATGCCGGTGATGTCGGGGGAGGTGATGCCGAGGGGGACCTGGTCGGGCCCGCGCCGGTCGACGCGGAGGAACCGGCCAGTGAACCAGCCGAGGAACCGGCGCAGGAACCGGCCAGTGATCGACCGGACGATGCGGCCGACGATGCGGCCGACGATGCGGCATCGACCGAGTCGGGTGACGCACGTGACGGTGACGGCGGTCTCTTCGGGGAGGAAGAGACCGACGATGCCGAAGGCCGCTTCGACGACAATCGTTTCGCGGACTACGGGTACCGCGAGTTCATCGACACCGAGGTCGACCCGCTGTCGACCTTCGCACTCGACGTCGACACCGGTTCGTATTCGATCGCTCGACGGTGGCTCGACGAAGGTGCCTTGCCTCCGATCGAGTCGGTTCGGCCCGAGGAGTACATCAACGCGTTCGACTACTCCTATCGGGTACCGCGATCCGGGCTCGAGGTGTCGGTCGACGGTGGCCCGTCGCCGTTCGATCCCGACAACCTGCTGGTGCGGGTCGGCGTACAAGCCGAGGTCGTCGGCGACGACGAGCGAGGCGATGCAGCCCTGACCTTCGTGATCGACACGTCGGGATCGATGGACCGAGACGACCGGCTCGGACTCGTCAAGGATTCGTTGTCGATCCTGGTCGACGAACTCCGCGACGACGACACCGTCGCGATCGTCACGTACAGCGACACCTCGGGGATCGTGCTCGAGCCGACGCCTGCGTCGGAGCGGCGGACGATCCTCGGCGCCATCGACCGCCTGGGCCCAGGTGGCTCGACCGACCTCGAGGCCGGTCTCCGGGAGGGTTACGAACTCGCACGGGAGGCCTTCGACCCCGACGGCATCAACCGTGTGATCCTGGCATCCGACGGCGTGGCCAATGCCGGGGTCACCGATCCGGGACAGCTCGCGGCCATGATCCGCGACGACGCCGACAACGGGATCGACCTGGTGACGGTCGGGTTCGGGATGGGCAACTTCAACGACGAGACGATGGAACAGCTCGCGAACCAGGGCGACGGGTTCTACGCCTACGTCGACACCGACGACGAAGCGGAGCGGCTGTTCGAGAACGAGTTGACGTCGACGCTCGTCACCGTCGCGAAGGACGCCAAGATCCAGGTCGAGTTCGATCCGGACGTCGTACGGGCCTACCGCCTGATCGGGTTCGAGAACCGCGGTGTTCGCGACAGCGATTTTCGCAATGATGACGTCGATGCAGGCGAACTCGGTGCCGATCATCAGGTGACGGCGATGTACGAGATCGAACTGCAGCGGGGCATCGAGCTCGACGATCGCGAGCAACTCGGCGAGGTCTTCCTGCGCTGGGAGAGCCCGAAGTCGCGTGAGGTGGACGAGATCGACGAAGACATCGACCTGCGTGACATCGAACCCGCCTGGTCGAACACGCCGCTCGACTTCCAGCTCGCCACCGTGGTCGCGACCTTTGCCGAGAAGTTGCGTGACAACCCGTTCGCCGACGACGTCGACCTCGACTCGTTGGTCGAAGAAGCATGGCGATTGGCCGACGACTACTCGGAACAGGGCTCGGACAATCGCGATGGCGACGCCGACCAGGTCGAGGCACTCGCCGAGCTGATCGATCGCGCTGCTGCCTTGAGCTGAGCCGCAGCGAGTACCGGGACACGGAAAGTGGCCGGGCCATCGGCGGGTGACGGGCGTAGCCTGTCGGCCCTATGGCCGCAACAGATCTCGAACAGATCGTCTCCCTCTGCAAGCGCCGCGGGTTCGTGTACCAATCCGCCGAGATCTACGGCGGGTTCCGCTCGACGTACGACTACGGGCCGCTCGGCTCGTTGTTGCTGCGCAATGTGAAAGAGGCGTGGGTGCGCTCGATGGTGCAACAGCGCGACGACGTCGTGTTGATCGATGCGGCCATCCTCAGCCCACCGCAGGTGTGGCAGGCGTCTGGACATCTGGCGAATTTCTCCGACCCACTGGTCGACTGCACGGACTGCAAGACGCGGCATCGGCTCGACAAGCTGGACGACCCGGACACCTGCCCCAACTGTGGAAAGACGGGCACGTTCACCGAGGCTCGCGAGTTCAACCTGATGTTCAAGACCCAGGCAGGCCCGGTCGAGGGCACGGGCGCCGATGCGTACCTGCGTCCCGAGACGGCGCAAGGCATGTTCACGAACTTCGGTCAGGTGCTGCAGACCTCGCGAAAGAAGCCTCCGTTCGGCATCGCGCAGGTCGGCAAGTCGTTCCGTAACGAGATCACGCCGCAGAACTGGATCTTCCGCACCCGCGAGTTCGAGCAGATGGAGCTCGAGTTCTTCGTGCCGCCCGAGGAGTCGGCGCAGTGGTACGAGTACTGGTGCAACGAGCGGCTGAACTGGTACATCGAGCACGGCATTCCGGCCGACATGTTGATGTTGCGCCCGCATGACGACGACGAGTTGTCGCACTATTCGGCAGGCACGTCCGACGTCGAGTTCAAGTTTCCGTGGGGCTTCGACGAGCTCGAAGGCATCGCACAGCGCACCGACTACGACCTCAAGGCCCACTCGGCGGTGTCGGGTGAGCGGCTCGACTATTTCGATCCGCAGACGAACGAACGCTACGTGCCCTATGTGATCGAGCCGGCCGCCGGGGCGACCCGCACGATGGCGGCGTTCCTCCTCGCCGCCTACGACGAAGACGAGATCAACGGCGAGACCCGCACGGTGCTGCGTTTGCATCCGCGGCTCGCTCCGTACAAGATCGCCGTGTTGCCGTTGAGCAAGAAGGACACGCTCACGCCGCTCGCGCACGAGGTCCGCAAGCTGCTCGCCGATCGGTACATGGTCGACTACGACGAAACGCAGAACATCGGCAAGCGCTACCGACGCCAAGACGAGATCGGCACGCCGCTGGCCGTCACGGTCGACTTCGATTCGCTCGACGATCAAGCCGTCACCGTGCGAGATCGTGACACGACCGAGCAGGTCCGCGTTCCGATCTCCGACCTCCTCAGCACCGTCGGCCAACGTCTCGGCTTCTGAACGACAGAGTGGGTCAGACCCACTCTGTCGCCACAATGACGGCGTGGCCGTGACGTACCTCGACAAGATTCTCGCCCGTCATCGAGAGATGGCGGAGGCCGACGCTCGTCCGCTCGACCCGCTGGTCGACCAGGCGATGGCGATGGCGCCAGCTCGCGGGTTTCGTCGCGCGCTCGCCGGGCGTGATCGTCTGGCCGTCATCGCCGAGATCAAGCGTCGCTCGCCGTCGAAGGGCGATCTGAACATCGGCCTCGATCCGGCTGTGTGGGCCCGACAGTACGAAGCAGGCGGAGCGTCGTGTCTGTCGGTGCTCACCGACGTCGAAGGATTCGGAGGCTCCGTCGACGACCTACAGGCTGCCCGCGGTTCGTGTTCGCTCCCGGTGATCCGCAAGGACTTCACGGTGTGCGAACACGATGTCGTCGACGCTCGGTTGATGGGGGCCGACTGCGTGCTGCTGATCGCCGCCGCGCTCGACCCGAGCGAGCTCGCTCGGTTCCACCGTCTGGCGGTCGACATCGGACTCGACGTGCTCGTCGAGATCCACGACGAGCACGAACTCGATCACGCACTCGCTGCCGATGCGACGCTGATCGGCGTGAATCAACGCGATCTCGTGACGTTTCAGGTCGATCATGCTCGCGCCGTGCGCATGGCTGGCGTGATTCCCGACCACGCGGTCAAGGTCGCCGAATCCGGGGTCCGCGGATCCGACGACGCCCGGATGCTGCACGATGCCGGCTATCACGCGGTTCTGGTCGGCGAGACGCTCGTGACGAGCGGCGATCCGATCGCAGCGATCGGTGACCTGATCGGTTGATCGGCCCCGGGCTCGATTCAGCCCTGGTCGTTTCGGGCGGCTCCCGAGCGTCGTCGTTTCGCGTCGGCGACCAGCAGCCGCTGGTACAGCCCCGCTGGCAGCCGGGACACGAGATCGAACACTTTCGCGTCCGGTCCGATGAGCGCGCGTCGACGATTGCGCTCGACGGCCTTCAGGATCTGACGAGCGGCCTTCTCCGGCGTGCTGCGAGCGAGCTTGTCGAACTCGTTCACGAACTCGGCGGCGGAACTCCCGGCGATGATCATGCTCTCGTCGGTACGGGCGTTGCGCGCGATGCTGGTCCGGATACCCCCGGGGTGGATGGTCGTGGCCGACACGCCGGCCCCCTCGATCTCGAGCTCCATCCGAAGCGCATCGGTGAACCCACGCACTGCGAACTTCGACGCGTTGTAGGCCGACTGCGTGGGGATGCTGACGAGGCCGAACACGCTCGAGATATTGACCACGTGCCCGTCACCAGAATGCCGCAGATGCGGCAGAAACGCCTGGGTGCCGTGCACGACACCCCAGAAGTTGATGTTCATCAGCCACTCGAAATCGTCGATCGATTGCGCGGCTGCAGCGGCTCCGAGACCGACACCGGCGTTGTTGATCACGAGATCGACGCCGCCGTGTTGCTCGACGACATCGTCAGCCCACGCGAACACGGCGTCGCGGTCAGCCACGTCGACCCGGGCGGGAGATACGCGAACGCCCGGCCTCTCGCAGCGCGCGACCGTCTCGGCGAGCCCGGCCTCATCGACGTCGCTGAGCGACAGATGCGCACCGCGTTCGGCGAGCGCGAGTGCGAGTGCCTGCCCGATACCCGAGCCGGCACCGGTGACGGCGGCGACTCGCCCGCTGAAGTGCTTCACGAGCGCCGCGGTTCGGGGGCGAGTTGCGGTGAAATCGTCGACGGTGAGGTGGTCGACGCTGAGATTCTCGAGGTTCCGGTCATGTCAGTCGCGGTAGCGCTCGATGCCCTCGACGATTCGCTCGTTGAGGGTTTCCAAGAACTGGACGCGCGCCCACTTCTTGTGTTCGCCGGAGATGAGGTTCCACGGTGCGAACTCGTGGTCGGTCTTGGCGAACATGTCCTCGATCGCCTCGACGTAGCGCGGCCACTTGTCGCGGTTGCGCCAGTCTTCGTCGTTGAGTTTCCACTGTCGCAGTGGGTCGGCGGCACGGTTCTCGAAGCGTCGAAGCTGTTCCTCCTGGCTCACCTGCATCCACATCTTGACGAGGATCACGCCCTCGAGAACGAGCGACCGCTCGAACTGCACGATCTCGTCGTAGGCGCGCGTCCACTGTTCCTCGGTAGCGAACCCCTCGACGCGCTCGACGAGCAAGCGTCCATACCAACTCCGGTCGAACAGGCACATCCCGCCGAGTCCCGGCACCTTGGTCCAGAATCGCCAGAGGAAGTGGTGGCGCTTCTCGCGTTCGTCGGGCTTCGAGTAGGAGTAGACCGAGAAGTGACGGGGGTCGAGCACTTCGACCGTACGTCGGATGGCGCCACCCTTTCCGCCAGCATCGACACCTTCGACCACGACGAGGAGGCCGGGTCCGATCTTGCCGCCGTTGGTCTGGCCGCCGAGGCCGAGACGGAGCTCGAGGAAACGTGCCTGCGCTGCTGCGAGCCGCTTCTCGTACTCGTCGCGATCGAGGCGAAGGGTGAGATCGATGTCGTCCAGTCGTCCCATGCGCCCGAGACCCTACCGATCGTCACTCGCGGCGAGCCAATACACGAGCGACCCCGAGCCGGTCGGGTACCGTACGACGCACCATGTTCGTCAAGATCTGCGGCATCACCAACGAAGACGATGCGCTCTTGGCGGTCGCCATGGGCGCCGACGCCGTCGGGTTCATCTTCGCTCCATCGCCACGTCAGATCTCGGCGCAGCAGGCCTATGACATCACCCGTCGACTCCCGCCGGAGATTCTCACCGTCGGTGTGTTCCGCAACGAACTTCCCGCACGCGTGATCGAGATCGGACACAAGGCCGGCGTGAAAGGCGTGCAATTGCACGGTCACGAGACCGCCGAGCAGTGTCGCGAGATCGCCGGACACTTCCGCTGGACGATCAAGGCGTTTGCCGCCGGTGACGAGAACCTGCCACGGGCCGATCGGTACGGCACCGACATGATCCTGATGGATGCTCCCGAGCCGGGTTCGGGAAAGGTGTTCGATTGGAACCTCGCCGGCGATGCCCCGTCGCAGCTGAAACTGATCCTGGCCGGCGGGCTGCACGCTGACAACGTCACGGCGGCGATCACCGAAGTCGAGCCATGGGGCGTCGACGTGTCGAGCGGCGTGGAGAAGTCACCTGGAAAGAAGGACCCGGTCGCGGTCATGCGCTTCATCGAAAACGCCAAGTCTGCCGCCCCGGAGCAGTACCGCGGCGACGACGATGGTCCGTACAACTGGGACTTCGAGTAGGGCGTCTCCGATTACCGTTGCGCACCCGTCTGCGGTGATCGCTACATTGCGAAGGAGATGAACCCTCCTCCAGCTCCCTCTGCCAGCCTGTCAGCCGCGCCGGATCCGACTGGTCGCTTCGGCGAATTCGGGGGACGGTTCGTCCCCGAGACGCTCGTTCCGGCCTGCCAGGAACTGGAAGCATCCTTCGCTGACGCCTGGGCAGACCCCATGTTTCGAGCCGAGTTGACCGACGTGCACGAGAAGTACTCAGGGCGTCCGTCGATCATGACCGAGTGTCACAACCTCGGCGCTCGACTCGGCATCCGGCTGATCCTGAAGCGCGAAGATCTCAACCACACCGGCTCGCACAAGATCAACAACGTCATCGGACAGGCGCTGCTGGCCAAACGTATGGGCAAGCATCGCATCGTCGCCGACACGGGCGCAGGTCAGCATGGCGTCGCGAGCGCCACCGCAGCAGCGTTGATGGGCCTCGAGTGCAAGGTGTACATGGGCGCCGTCGACGTCGAACGTCAAGCGCTGAACGTGTTCCGCATGAAGCTGCTCGGGGCCGAGGTCGAATCGGTCGAGTCGGGGAGCCGAACGCTGAAAGACGCCGTCAACGAAGCGATGCGCCACTGGGTCGCCAACGTGTCCGACACGCACTTCTGCCTGGGATCGGTCGTGGGTCCGCATCCCTATCCCTACATGGTGCGCCAGTTCCAATCCATCATCGGCGACGAAGCGCACGCCCAGATCCAGGAGATGACCGGCGAGATGCCCGACGTGGTCGTGGCGTGTGTCGGCGGCGGTTCGAACGCGATGGGGATCTTCTCGGGCTTCGTCGACGAGGCAGCGACTCGGCTCGTTGGTGTCGAGCCAGCGGGTGGAGCTGCAGTTGGCCGTGGTACCCCCGGCGTCGTCCACGGGTCGCGCAGTTACCTGATGCAAGACGAGGTCGGCCAAGTCGAGGAGGCGGTCTCGATCTCGGCCGGGCTCGACTACCCGGGTGTCGGGCCGGAGCACTCCCATCTGGCGTCGATCGGCCGGGCGGAGTACCCCAGCGTCACCGACGACGAGGTCATCGCTGGTTTTCGGCTGCTGTCGGAAACCGAGGGCATCATCCCAGCGCTGGAGTGTGCGCATGCGGTGGCGTGGATCTCGCGGGAGGCGCCGAATCTGCAGGGGCAGACGGTGCTGATGAACCTGTCGGGTCGTGGCGACAAGGACGTGGCCCAGATGATGGACATCCTCGCCGACGAGTTCGGCGGGACGGGCGCCTGATGGGCCGCATCGAGTCGGAGTTCCGAGCCAAGCGCGCCGAGGGGCGCAAGCTGCTGGTCCCGTACATCACGGGCGGTTACCCGGGGTGGCAGGAGGCGATCCGCGCCTGCGCGGCCAACGGCGCCGACGCGATCGAGATCGGGATTCCCTTCTCCGATCCGGTCATGGACGGACCTGTGATCCAGCAGGCGTCACAGGCAGCGCTGGAGGCAGGCGTGACCCCGACGTCGATTCTCCATGAGGTGCCCGATCTCGATGTCGACATCCCGCTCGCGGTCATGACGTACTACAACCTCGTGCACCATCCGGGCCCCGAGCGTTTCGCCGCCGAACTCGCTCGAGCGGGAATCTCGGGCGCGATCCTGCCCGATCTCCCACTGGAGGAAGCCGGTCCGTGGTGCGAGGCGGCCGACGCTCACGGCATCGAGACGATCATGCTCGCCGCGCCGACGGCGCCCGACGAGCGCTTGCCATTGGTCGCCGCCCGAGCCCGGGGTTTTCTGTACTCGGTCGGTCTCCTCGGGGTGACGGGTGAGCGATCGTCGCTTGCCGAGACCGCCACCGATCTCGCCGCACGACTCAAGGCGGTGACCGACACACCCGTGCTCGTCGGCGTCGGTGTCTCCAACGCGGAGCAGGCGTATCAGGCGACCCGAGTGGCCGACGGAGTGATCCAAGGCGCCAGCATGGTTCGACGTCTCATGCAGTTCGGGCCCGACGCCGTCGGTGACTACGTCGCTGAGGTGCGCTCGGCTCTCGACGCACCATGACTCGCCGGGTGACGCCTTCCACACCGGAGGCGCTGCTCAGATCGACTGGACGGCGAAGGCCGGGATCAGCGCGCCGACCGCGCCGCCGCGACGAGCCGTAGCCAGCCGTTCGTCGGAAGACGACCGTCGAGGGTCGACCCGTGCGAGAACGTGCACCGCAACGCCGTGTTCGACTGCTGCATCGTGAAACGCCTCACCCTCGTGGGTGACGGTGGCTTCGCCCGCCGACGTGTCGGCATCGAGGTGTAGGCGCAGGGCGAAACGGTCGATCACGATGGCTGCAGACGTCGGGCTGTCGGCCAACGACTCGAGGTTCAGGTCGGCGGCGGGACGCAGCCAGGGGCGCAACACGGCGACCTCCGCAGAAAGGTCATCGTGCCAGGCACCATGACCTTTCGTGGAGGGTGGCGCCGGATCCCAGTCGATCACGTCGATCGAGATGATGAGGTGGGCCCGCGCTCCAGCGGGCCCGACGACGACTTCGGTGCGATGTGACTCGCGTCGGCGCCGAGCCACGGGACGGTCAGCCGCCGGACTTCTGGCGGATGATGTTGAGCGCCGACCCGGCCTTGAACCACTCGACCTGCTCGGGGCTGAAGGTGTGCTTCGCCTCGAAGTCGACGATCGAACCATCCGGCTTGACGATCTGGCAGCGGACCGGCTGGCCGGGCACGGGTGGGAGCCCGACCACGTTGATCCGGTCGTCTTCGTCGATCTTGTCGTAGTCGGCAGGATCGGCGAAGGTGAGCGGGATCATGCCCTGCTTCTTGAGGTTCGTCTCGTGGATGCGGGCGAAGCTGCGGGCGATCGCCACGATGCCCTTGCGGAAGCGCGGTTCCATCGCCGCGTGCTCGCGGCTCGAACCCTCGCCCATGTTCTCGTCGCCGATCACGACCCACGGCTGCCCAGCGGCGTGATACGCCTCGGCGATGTCGGGGAAGGTCTGGGTCGCGCCGGTGAGCTGGTTCTTGCCGTAGCCGACCTCGTAGTCCATGCCGTCGGCCTGGGAGAAGGCGTTGACGGCACCGAGGTACAGGTTGCCCGAGATGTTCTCGAGGTGCCCGCGGTACTTGAGCCACGGTCCCGCCATGGAGATGTGGTCGGTGGTGAACTTGCCCTGCGCCTTGACCAGGACCGGGAGGCCCATGATGTCGTTGCCGTCCCACGGCTCGAACGGTTCGAGCAGTTGGAGGCGGTCGGAGGTCGGCGACACGATGACCTCGATGTCGTCGCCGCCATCGGCCGGGGGAGCGGTGAACGTGTCTTCGCCCGGATCGAATCCGGCGGACGGCAGCACCTCGCCCACCGGTGCGTCGAGCAGGATCTCGGTGCCGTCGGGGGCCGTGATCGTGTCGACGGTCGGGTCGAAGTCGAGTCGACCCGACAGTGCGATCGCGAGCACGGTGTCGGGGGAGGTGACGAAGCTGAGCGTGTTGGCGGAGCCGTCGTTGCGCTTCGGGAAGTTGCGGTTGAACGAGTTGACGATCGTGTTCGGCTGACCGGTCACCGACGCCGGACGCGACCACTGCCCGATGCACGGACCGCACGCGTTGGCGAGGACGGTGGCGCCGATCGCCTCGAGGTCGGCGAGCAGACCGTCACGTTCGATCGTCGCGCGCACCTGCTCGGAGCCGGGCGTGATCAAGAGTTCGGTCTTCGCCGTGATCCCCGAAGCGGCGGCCTGCCGGGCGATCGAGGCGACGCGGGTGATGTCCTCGTAGGACGAGTTGGTGCACGAGCCGATCAGGCACGCGGACGGCTCCAGCGGCCATCCGTGTTCGCGAGCGGCCGCACCGATGCCGGCCGCACCGACGAGGTGGGCGCGGTCGGGGGAGTGGGGGCCGTTGATCTGCGGCTTGAGGGTGCTGAGGTCGATCTCGAGCAGCTGGTCGTACAGCGCCCCGTCGTCGGGACGGAGGTGCTCGGCGACCTGGTCGGCCGCGTCGGCGATCGCTTCGCGGCCCGTCGACTTCAGGTACATCGCCATGTTCAGGTCGTACGGGAACGTCGAGGTCGTCGCCCCGATCTCGGCACCCATGTTGCAGATCGTGCCCTTCCCGGTCGCCGAGATCGTCTCGGCGCCAGGGCCGTGGTATTCGACGATGGCGCCGGTGCCACCCTTCACCGTGAGCTGGCGCGCGACTTCGAGGATCACGTCTTTCGGACTGGACCATCCGCTGAGTTCGCCGGTGAGGCGGACACCGATCACCTTCGGCCACTTGACGTTGAACGGGAAGCCGGTCATGACGTCGACCGCATCGGCGCCACCGACGCCGATCGCGATCATGCCGAGGCCACCTGCGTTGGGCGTGTGGCTGTCGGTGCCGATCATCATGCCGCCCGGAAAGGCGTAGTTCTCGAGCACGACCTGGTGGATGATGCCCGAGCCGGGGCCCCAGAAGCCGAGGCCGTAGCGGGCCGACACGGACTTGAGGAAGTCGTACACCTCTGCGTTGGTGTCGATCGCCACGCCCAAGTCGATGGCAGCGCCGACTTTCGCCTGGATGAGGTGGTCGCAGTGCACGGTCGACGGCACCGCCGCTTCATCGAGCCCGGCCGTCATGAACTGCAACAAGGCCATCTGCGCGGTGGCATCCTGCATCGCCACGCGGTCGGGGTGGAAGTCGGCGTAGCTCTCGCCGCGTTCCATCTCCTGGGTCGCCGGATCGACCAGGTGGTTGATGAGGATCTTCTCGGTCAGGGTGAGCGGCCGTCCGAGGCGTTCTCGCCCGAGCTGGACCCGTTCGGCCAGGGTTCCGTAGACGGATTCGACGAGTTCGATCGGGGTGGTCGCAGACGCTTGCATGTAGACAACTATAATACAAGTTCATGCTCGACCCAATTACTCTCCGCACCGTGGGCGGTTCCAGACCACACGGCTCACTCGGAGACGTGTACGCGGTCGCGTTCGGGGCAGTGGTCGCTCTCGGGGCGGCGGTCGCTCTCGCGGTCGGGGACGCGGCGGGTCCGACGATCGTCAGGCGTCGCGAGTGAGGCGAATCCGCTATCAGGAGATCGCCGACGAGTTGCGACTGCGCCTTCGTGACGCACCCGTCGGCTCGGTGCTGCCCTCCGAGGCGGAGATGTCGAAAGAGTTCGACGCCTCACGCGTCACGATCCGTCGAGCGCTCGAACTCGTTCGTGAAGATGGTCTGATCGCTGCTCGTCAAGGCTTCGGTTGGTACATCGCAGGGGAGCCCGTGCGTCAGTCACTGGAGTCGCTGGGCACCATCGAGCGACAGATCGAGCAGGGCGGATGGGCATCGGAGCGAAAGATCGAGGAGTTCGCGTTCGAACGTCCGCCCGATCGTGTTCGACGACTGCTCGGGGTCGAGCAGGTGCTGCGCGTGAAGCGTGTCAACCTCGCCGACGGCGAGCCGTTCGCGGTGGTCACCGTCTGGTGCCCGGCCGATCTCGGCGCGAATCTCTCGCGACGCGACGTCGAACGGCGTCCCTTCTACGAACTTCTCGATGTCGAACTCCGCGGCGCGACCCAGACCATCGGCGCAGATGCTGCGGGGCCTGACGACGCGGCGCTGCTGAACATTCCGATCGGTGCGCCGCTGCTGCGCTGCCAGCGCGTGACGACCGACCGTGACGGCCACCCCGTGCTGGTCAGCGAGCATCTCTTCCCGGCGCATCGCACCGAGTTCGTGGTCGAACTACCCCAAGCGGAACCGTCGATGACGCCGAGCGGGCTGCGCATCGTCGAGTGACTCGCCGGGCGACAGGCGGACCCACTCGGTCGCTCAGTTGGCGGGGGAGATCGACACCGGGATCGCGGATTGCACGGCCATGCCGGTGATCGGATCGAAACCGACGTCGGTGGAGACCAACCGATTCGTCGGCGCGCCGTGGAGGCGAACGTCGGCGGGGTCGGTGGAGGCCCTTCCCCATGAGTGCGCCATCGAGACGACGCCACGGCGGAGGTCGGGCGACGCTGCGACGACGCCGTCGATCGTGCCGTGCGGCGAGGTGATGGTGACGATGTCACCCGGCGCCACACCGAGCAGGTCGAGGTCGTCGGGATGTAGATGGGCATCGTTGGTCGTGCCGACCGCAGCCAGCTTGGGAAGTTCGGTGCCGAGCGAGTTGAGGACGTGCTTGAGTCGTCGACTCACGAGCCGGAAAGGAAAGGCACTCCCACTCGTCTCGTCGTGGTCGACGAACTCGCGCTCGACATCGGCGAGTTCGGCGGCGACGTCGGCCGGTGCAACGGCGAACCGCGCGACGGAAGTGGGGTCACCCTCGACGACCGTGATGCGACGGTCGTCGCGAATCGTCGCACCGTCGGCACGGATCTGGGCCATCGGGACGCGAGCGTTGCCGTACACGAGGTCGAGAATCGCGTCGTCGTCGACGTGCTCGTCGAGCGCCCCGTCGGACATCGGGATCGGTCCGCCGGGCAGCTCGATCGGGGTCCCGTTGCGGGCCGCGATGCCTGCGAACACCTCCCACTCCGTGATCAGGTCGTCGGTGACCTCGAGCACGGCCGGCGTGTAGTTGATGTACGGCGCCGGGAATCGCCGATCCATGATGTGGGGAACGTCGGCGCGTTCGAGTTCGAGACGCGGTGCGATCACGTAGTCGGCCATCTCCGCGGTGGGTGTCATGCGGTGATCGATCACGACGAGCAGGTCGAGGTGACGCAGTGCCTCCTCGGTCTTGTGCTGATCGGGAAACGCCACGATCGGATTACCGCCCGACACGATCAACGCTCGCACCTGCCCGTCGCCGGGTAACAAGATCTCGTCGGCGAGCCGGCTGGTCAGCATCTCGCCGCCCGGCGCGCCGAACAACCCCGCCACACGGTGCGCTGGGCCGGGGGAGGGTGAACTCGGTGCGAGCACCTGCGCTCGGCGCGTGTCGCCGGGACCGAGGAACGCTCCGCTCTCCAAGGTGTCGCCGGGGCGGTTCACGCGTCCGCAGATCACGTTGAGGGTCAGGGCGAGATGCTCGGTGAGCATCGAGTGCGGCGCCATGTTCGGCCCGGTTCCGGTTCCCGCTGCCCCACGCGGTCCTGCCGCGAAGAGCCGAGCGGCTGCGGCGACGTCGTCGGCGTCGACGCCGCATCGCTGCGCGACATGGTCGAGCGTGAACGGCTCGACGCTCACCCGCAAGGTGTCGAGTTGGTCGACGTGTCGCGTGCAGAAGTCGTCGTCGTGGAGCCCTTCGTCGAGGATCACCCGGATCAGACCGGCGAGGAGCGCTGGGTCTTCTCCTGGTCGCACGGGAAGATGGATGTCGGCGGCCGCGGCGAGTTCGGTGCGGCGCGGGTCGATCACGATCAGGGTCAGGCCGCGTTCCTTCGCTCGGCGCAGCGACACGAAGGGGTTGGTGCCCTGCAGACCGCCGGCCGGGCCGTACGACGACACGAGCGGGTTGTAGCCGACCGCGAGCGAGACGTCGGCGTCGCTGAAGTTGTGCCAGCCCGCTTCCCACGATCCGAGGCGCAAGGCGGCCGCCCGGTGCGCTGGCTGGTCGATGGTCACCGACGTGTAGAACGACGGCGACTCGAAGCCGCGATGCCACGCCTGCGCGACTGCGGCCGACGTCGAGTTCTGGAACGCTCCCGTACCGGTATAGCTGGCGACGGCCCGAGGTCCGTACCGCTCGACGATCTCGCGGATCTTCTCGGCGATCTCGTCCAGGGCATGCGCCGACGAGACCTGTTCGAACTCGCCGGAGTCGCCGCGCCGAAGCGTCGAGCGGAGCCGATCCGGGTGGTGATGCTGGTCGGGGAGTTGGCGACCCTTGATGCACGCGTAGCCCTCGAACAGCGGATCGTCCCGGTCGCCTCGAGCAGCGACGACGCGCGTGCCGTCTTCGATGTCGACGAGCATGGCGCACGCTGCGTGGCAGATTCGACAGAACGTGGAGCGTGTCACCGTCGTGCCCGGTGAGTCGCTGTTCCCAGCGATGTCGGGCGGGATCGTCGGCGGGGCGGAGGCCATGTGATCGATGCTCGCAGAACGGCGTGGCGGTATCGCACCCGAAGCGACTCCGGTTCATCGGGCACAGCCCTGCGCCCGCCGGCGGACATCGACGTAACATCCGCGAGATGGGAATCGCGCAGATGTGGCAGACGTTTCGGTCGGTGGCGCAGTTCGACTCGTTCGAGTTCGACCGCACCAGGCGTCGACTCAAGCGTGTCGCATCCGTCGACGACCTGCGACGACTCGCGAAGCGCAACCTGCCGGCCGGCGTGTTCGACTACATCGACGGGGGAGCGGAGGACGAACGCTCGCTGGCGTCGAGTTCGTCCGATTTCGCCGACATCGAGTTTCGTCCGCGGGTCCTGCGTGACGTGTCCGACCTCGACACCACGACCACGATCTTCGGAAAGCGGGCGTCGATGCCGGTCATCTTGTCGCCGACCGGCTTCACCCGCATCGCCCATTCCCACGGGGAGTTGGCCGTGACGCGGGCGGCGGCGCGTGCAGGGATCCCCTGGTCGCTGTCGACGATGGGTACTCGCTCGATCGAGGAGTGCGCTGCCGCGAATCCCGACGGTGAGAAGTGGTTCCAGATCTACACCTGGAAGGATCGCGGTCTGGTCGAAGAGTTGGTCGGTCGCGCCCGGGCAGCCGGGTACGGAGCGGTGTGGCTCACGGTCGACACCGCGGTGCTCGGTCGCCGCGAACGAGACGTGCGCCGCGGGATGACCCTGCCTCCGAAGCTTGGTCCGAGAACGCTCGTCGACGGGGCGCTCCATCCGGCATGGACCTGGGATTTCCTGCGCGCCGAGCCGATCACCTTCGCGAACATCGTCGGACGGCACGAAGAAGACGGCTCGACGGCGATCTCGCTCGCAGATCACGTCGCTCGCCAGTTCGATCAGGCGCTCTCGTGGGACGACATCGAGTGGCTCCGCAGCTTCTGGGACGGACCGATCGTGCTCAAAGGGATCCAGACCGTCGCCGACGCAAAGCAGGCTGTTGCATCTGGCGTCACCGGCATCGCGTTGTCGAACCACGGCGGACGGCAACTGGACGACGCGCCGAGCCCCGTGTCGTTGATCGAACCGGTCCGCCAGGAGATCGGCGATCAAGCGACGCTGATCTGCGACGGTGGCATTCGACGTGGAAGCGACATCGTGAAGGCGCTTGCCTTGGGCGCCGATGCGGTCTCGCTCGGACGGCCGTACTTCCTGGCGCTCGGCGCAGGTGGCGAGGCCGGCGTCGACTGGCTGCTCGACTTCTTGCGCACCGGCCTGGAACGCACGATGGCCCTGACCGGTTGCCGGTCGCTCGACGAGATCGATCGTGATCTCGTCGCCTGGAAACGCTGAAGATCGGGGCGCGCTCGCGGCCGAATTCAGCTGCCGGGCACCTCGATGACGGGTGCGGTGTCGAGGGTCTCGACCACCGAGAACGACGCGAACCCGCCGATCGTGGGTGTTTCGATCTGGGCGCCGATGACGCGTTCGCCGAGGGGGTCGAGCGTGATGGTCACGACGAGGGTCGTCGGCTCGACCGTCGACGGTTCGATGAGTCCCCAGGGGCGTAGCCACTCGGCTCGAGCTTCGGGGTCGGCAGCATGGAAGGCCTCGTCGTCGACGATGAAGAAGTAGGTCGGTCCGCTGCCGCCGTCCTTGAGTCCGCTGTTGACGAGGAACGGGGCGGTGGCGTCCGGGATCACGCCCTCGATGTCGGGGAGTCCACCGAGGCCGATCACCGGAGTGTCGCCGAAGGGATCCTCAGCGAGTTCGAACCACTCGTCGCTGTCGGCGACCGATCCGTAGAAGGTGCCGTCGATCATGCGGAAGCTGATGCCATCGCTGGCGTCGACGGCGAAGTTCTCCGTGGTCAGGTCGACGATGATGTCGAGATCTTGGCCGGACGGATCGGCCCACGTGAAACGGTAGCCCTGCAGGTCGTCGGTCGGGTTGGCGTTCTCGTCGAGGCCGAGTTCGGCGAGGATCTCGCGTTCGTCGGATCGGTCGTTCATGTCGTCGACGACCGCTTGCGCGTCGTCGAGGATCTGTCCTGCGGCCGTCATCGAGTCCGATGCCTGGGCATCGAGTGCTGCCGGGCCGAGCGGCGCGTCACCTCTGCTCGCGTCGGGCTCGTCGCCATTGCCGCCACGGAACATCAAGAAGGTGGCGAGGCCGACGATGGCCACAGCGAACGCAACGAGGAGCCAGCCGATGGGGAGACGCGTACCGCGTGACCTGGGTGTGGCTACACCGTCGCTGTCCTCGGCGTGGTCGTGTACCCCGGCAACGGTCGTCAGACCGCCAGGCAGACTCGACGGCAGACTGGACGGGGGGCTCGGCGGCGGCAGTGCGGGCGACGGTTCGGATGGCGCAGTGAGCGGGCGGCCGGGCGGTGCTGCTGGTGGCGGGAGCCTCGGTGCGTCGAAGGCGGAGTATTCGGTGGACACATCTCGTCATCGGCCCACATTGACGAAACCTTGAGACGACGCAACGCCGAGACGGAACTCGTCACGGTCACGCCGTGGCGACACGGCGACGCCGCTGGACTTGCGGTGGCAGCGAGTCAGCGGACGGGTCAACTCACCATGTGTCCCAGTGCGTCACCGTCTCGAGCGGGAGTCGCTGGGCCAGCCTGAAGTCGGTACCGAGCGTGTGGGCGATGGGGAAGAGCCCGGCCTGGGTGACCGAGTCGTGTGGAATGCCGAGCAATTCCGCTGCCTCGGCATCGCCGCCGTCCATCAGGTGGATCGTGGTCCACGCCGATCCCATGCCGCGCTCACGCAACGCGAGCATGAAGCTCCACACCGCCGGGAGCAGCGATCCCCACGCTGAGGCTGCGTAGAACGTCGGAACCCGGTCGAGTTGGCCTTCGATGCAGGGGATCAGCATCAGCGGTGCGCGATGAAAGTTCTCGACGAGGTGCACTGCGGATGCGGTGACCTTGTCCTTCTGGTCGTGACGCGGGTCACCGGGCTGGTACTCGTTGGAGGCGGCCATCCCGGCGTACTTCTGGAAGTTGCGGGCATAGATGTCGGCGAGTGCCTGCTTCTTGGCCGGATCTTCCACCATCACGAAGTGCCAGCCCTGCTTGTTGGAGCCGGTCGGTGCCTGGAGGGCGATCTCGAGGCAGCGCTCGACCTCGGCACGGTCGACCGGCCGGTCGAAGTCGAGGCGCTTGCGGACCGATCGGGTGGTGGTGAGGACGTCGTCAGCGGACAGACCGAGTTGCATGGCGTGAGCTTGTCATCTCGCCGGAAGCGAGAACGAAGGGGTCGGTGCGCGAAACTCACATCCATGTCAGATCGAGTCACCGTTTCCATCTCCGACGGCATCGCCGAGGTACGTCTCAGCCGCCCGGACAAGCGCAATGCCCTCGACAACGCCATGTTCTCGGCGATCGCCGAGGCCGGCGAGCGGCTCAAGACCGAGCCGGGGGTGCGCGTCGTCGTGCTGCACGGCGAAGGCCCGTCGTTCTGCGCCGGACTCGACTTCTCGTCGATGCAGGCGCTGGCCAACTCGGGTGACGGTGCCGTCCAGGACGCAGCCTCGCGCAGCGACGGCAATCCCGGCCAGATGGCCGACGGCAGGATCACCCACCTCGGACAGCAGGTGTGCTGGGTATGGCAGGAGGTGCCCGTGCCGGTCATCGCCGCCGTTCACGGACACGCGCTCGGGGGAGGCATCCAGATCGCCCTCGGGGCCGACATTCGCATCGTGCACCCCGACACCAAGATGTCGGTCCGCGAAGTGCACTGGGGTCTGGTGCCCGACATGACCGGCACGTTCATGCTCTCCAAGCTCACGCGTCCCGACATCGCCCGCGAGCTGACGTACACGGCGCGCATCTTCAGCGGCCGCGACGCGGCGGAGATGGGCCTCGTGACCAAGCTCTCGGAGCAGCCCTACGACGAAGCGATGGCGATGGCCCGAGACATCGCCGGACGCAGCCCCGGTGCGGTCCGTGGGGCCAAGGCACTGTTCAATGGCCTCGACCACCAGGGTGCGGCGGAGGCATTCGATGCCGAGCGTCGCGTGATCGGCGAGCAGATCGGCTCGCCGAACCAAATGGAAGCCGTGATGTCCGGTTTCGAAAACCGTCCGCCGGTCTTTGCCGACTGAGGCCAGACTGCATCAATGCTGATCGAACGGATCCGAGACGACCTCAACGCTGCGACGAAGCGCCGAGATGCGCTCGTACAGCGCACGCTGCGCTCGGTGATCGCCGCAGTGCAGGAGGCGCAGGTGTCCGGAGCCGAGGCGACGCAACTCGACGACTCGGGAGTCGAAGCCGTGATCAAGTCGCAGGTCAAGCGACGTATCGACGCCGCCGAGGCGTTCGACGCAGGCGGACGCGACGATCGTGCCGCCGACGAGCGAGCCGAGCTGGCGATCCTCGAGACGTACCTACCGGCAGCGCTGAGCGCCGACGAACTCACCGAGATCGTCGATCGTGTCGTGGCCGCAGGCGGATTCTCGGCGCCCTCCGACATGGGCCCGGCGATGAAGGCGGTCAACGCCGAAGTCGCCGGGCGAGCCGACGGCCGCACCGTCGCCGACCTCGTCAAGTCCCGGCTCAGCTGAAGCGAACCAGGTTCCACGAAGTCCTCCCAGGTCATCGTGCCTGGCACGATGACCTGGGATCACGAGAGAACGAACTGTCATCGCGTCAGGGAGGCCCCTAGACTGCCGTCTGCGCTCGAGACAGTGTCGTTGCGAGCATCCTCAACGTCGAGGTTCCACCGCAGTGGTCAGTGTCGACCATCGGTGATGTCGAGTCTTTTCACGTCGGGCGTTGCCCGCCTCTTCCCCAGGATGTGTCATGCACCAGCCGCGTCACCACGCTCCCGGCCAGACCGGACTGTACGACCCTCGTCACGAACACGACTCGTGCGGTGTGTCGTTCGTTGCGAATCTCAAGGGTGTGCGCTCCAACGAGTTGGTGCAAACCGGTCTCAAGGCGCTGACGAACCTGGAACACCGCGGGGCAACCGGCGCCGAGCCCGACACCGGTGACGGCGCTGGCATCTTGATCCAGGTGCCCGATGCGTTGTACCGGGCGGTGACCGACTTCGAGCTGCCAGACGCTGGGGCATACGCGACCGGCATCGCCTTCCTCCCAGCTGACCCGGAGGCGGCCGCCAAAGCGCAGGCTGCGATCGACGCCACCGTCGAAGAAGTCGGTCTCAGCGTGCTCGGCTGGCGCGATCTGCCGGTCGACCCGTCGTGTCTCGGCGCGACTGCTCGTGCTGCGATGCCGCTGTTCAAGCAGCTGTTCGTGACCGATCCGAGCGGAACCACCGGGATCGACCTCGATCGCAAGGCGTTCGTCGCTCGCAAACGTAGCCGCCGCGAGCTCGTCGGCGAGCTCGACACCTACTTTGCATCATTGTCCGCTCGCACCATCGTCTACAAGGGGATGCTGACGACACCACAGCTCAGCGAGTTCTTCCCCGATCTCACCGACTCGCGCATCGAGTCGGCGCTGCTGCTCGTGCATTCTCGTTTCTCGACGAACACCTTCCCGTCCTGGCCGCTCGCGCACCCGTACCGCTTCGTCGCGCACAACGGCGAGATCAACACGGTGCAGGGCAACCAGAACTGGATGCGGGCTCGCGAGGCCATGTTGCGCAGCGACCTGCTGCCAGGCATCGACCGCGCTTTCCCGATCTGTACGCCGGGCTCGTCTGACACCGCCCGGTTCGACGAAGTGCTCGAATTGCTGCATCTCGGTGGATATCCGATCCATCACGCGGTGATGATGATGATCCCGTCCGCGTGGGAGAACGACACCACGATGTCGCCGGAGCTGCGTGACTTCTTCCGGTTCCACTCGGCGATGATGGAGCCGTGGGACGGACCGGCCAGCGTCACGTTCACCGACGGCGACGTGATCGGCGCGACCCTCGACCGCAACGGGCTGCGTCCGAGCCGCTACTGGGTGACCGACGACGATCTCGTCGTGATGGCGTCGGAAGTCGGCGTGATCGACATCGATCCGGCCAAGGTCATCGCCAAGGGACGCCTGCAGCCGGGCAAGATGTTCCTGATCGACACGAACGAGGGTCGCATCGTCGACGACGAGGAGATCAAGGCGGCGCTGGCGGCCGAGCACCCCTACGGTGAATGGCTCGAGCGCGGCGTCGTCAGCTTGTCCGACCTGCCGGACCGCGAGCACGTCGTGTTCAGCCACGACAGCGTGCTGCGCCGTCAGCAGCTGTTCGGCTACACGCACGAGGAGCTGAAGATCCTGATCGCGCCGATGGCGAGCCAGGGCCAGGAGGCTTTGGGGTCGATGGGCACCGACACGCCGCTCGCCGTCCTGTCGGATCGACCCCGCCTCGTGTTCGACTACTTCAAGCAACTGTTCGCGCAGGTGACGAACCCGCCACTCGACGCGATCCGCGAAGAGGTCGTCACCTCGGTGTCGTCGACCGTCGGTCCCGAAGCCAATCTGCTGGCTCCTGGGCCAGACAGCTGCCGACAGCTCGCGTTGCCGTACCCGATCATCGACAACGACCAGTTGGCGAAGATCATCCACATCAACGATGACGGTGAGCATCCCGAACTCGCAGCCAAGGTGATCTCCGGGTTGTACCGAGTCGACGACGGCGGCCCCGGTCTCGCGGCCGCACTCGACCGGGTGTGCCAAGAAGCGTCGGACGCCATCGAGAACGGTGCGCGCATGCTGGTGCTGTCGGATCGCAACGCCGACACCGTCGACGCACCCATCCCGTCGCTCCTGCTCACCTCGGCGGTACACCACCACCTCGTGCGCACCAAACAGCGCACGATGACCGGGCTCGTCGTGGAATCAGGTGACGCACGCGAAGTCCACCACATGGCGCTGCTGATCGGGTACGGCGCGGGTGCGATCAACCCGTACCTCGCGTTCGAGTCGATCGAAGATCTCATCGCCGAGGGAATGCACGGCATGGGCGGTCTCGATCCACAGTCGGCGATCGCCAACTACATCAAGGCGTGCAACAAGGGCGTCGTCAAGGTGATGTCGAAGATGGGCGTGTCGACCGTGGCGTCGTACACCGGTGCACAGATCTTCGAAGCGATCGGCCTCGGTCACGAACTCGTCGACCGGCACTTCACGGGCACCATTTCCCAACTCGGGGGCATCGGCATCGACGAACTGGCCCGAGAAGTCGGTGCCCGCCACGCGATGGCGAACCCGAAGCGTCCCGAGGAGCGGGCGCACCGCAAGCTCGAACTCGGCGGTGAGTATCAATGGCGCCGGGAGGGTGAACACCACCTGTTCAACCCCGAAACGGTGTACAAGCTGCAGCACTCGACCCGCTCGGGTCGCTATGACCTGTTCAAGGAGTACACGGCCTCGGTCGACGACCAGTCGAAGCGGCTGATGACCCTGCGCGGTCTGTTCGAGTTCCGGGAAGCATCCGGTCGGTCCAGCATTCCGATCGACGACGTCGAGCCGGTCAGCGAGATCGTCAAACGCTTCTCGACCGGCGCGATGAGCTACGGCTCGATCTCGGCCGAAGCTCACGAGACGCTGGCGATCGCGATGAACCGTCTCGGCGCCAAGTCGAACACCGGTGAGGGCGGTGAGGACGCTGAGCGACTCTACGACCCGGCGCGTCGCTCATCCATCAAGCAAGTGGCTTCGGGCCGCTTCGGTGTGACGTCGGAGTACCTGACCAACGCCGACGACATCCAGATCAAGATGGCGCAGGGAGCCAAGCCGGGCGAAGGCGGTCAGCTGCCCGGTCACAAGGTGTATCCGTGGATCGCGAAGACCCGGCACTCGACGCCGGGCGTGGGCCTCATCAGCCCCCCGCCGCACCACGACATCTACTCGATCGAGGATCTCAAGCAGTTGATCCACGATCTGAAGAATGCCAACCCGGCGGCGAGGGTCCACGTGAAGCTGGTGGCCGAGTCGGGCGTCGGCACGGTCGCTGCAGGCGTGTCGAAGGCGAAGGCCGATGTCGTGCTGATCTCGGGCCACGACGGCGGAACGGGCGCGAGCCCGTTGACGTCGTTGAAGCATGCCGGCGGCCCGTGGGAACTCGGTCTCGCCGAGACGCAGCAGACGCTGATGCTCAACGGGCTCCGTGACCGCATCGTGGTGCAAACCGACGGTCAGATGAAGACCGGTCGGGACGTCGTGATCGCTGCACTGCTCGGTGCCGAGGAGTACGGCTTCGCCACGGCTCCGCTGGTCGTGTCGGGGTGCATCATGATGCGCGTGTGCCACCTCGACACGTGCCCGGTGGGCATCGCCACGCAGAACCCGCTGCTACGCGATCGATTCTCGGGCAAGGCCGACTTCGTCGTGAACTTCATGCAGTTCGTTGCCGAAGAGGTGCGCGAGCTCATGGCCGAACTCGGATTCCGGACGATGGAGGAGATGATCGGCCACGTGGAGTGCCTCGACACTCGCGCGGCGATCGACCACTGGAAGGCGTCGGGACTCGACATCAGCCCGATCCTCGCCGTCCCACAGAACCCGTACGGCCAGACGATGCATCAGAGCGTCGGGCAGGACCACGAACTCGATGCGGCGCTCGACCAGCAGCTGATCGAG
This sequence comes from Ilumatobacter sp., assembly GCF_046290335.1. Taxonomy (GTDB): domain Bacteria; phylum Actinomycetota; class Acidimicrobiia; order Acidimicrobiales; family Ilumatobacteraceae; genus Ilumatobacter_A. Next base: position 150,443 of record NZ_JBKAGH010000001.1, read on the forward strand.
TTGGCACAGACGGCGATCGATGACGCGCACCCTGTCGCGATCGATCTGCCGATCCGCAACATCAACCGAACCGTCGGCGCCTTGCTCGGTCACGAGGTGACCAAGAAGTGGAAGGGTGCGGGGCTGCCCGACGGCACGATCGACATCACGCTCACCGGCTCAGCCGGGCAGAGCTTTGGAGCGTTCGTACCCAACGGCATCCAGATGCGTCTGGTGGGCGATGCGAACGACTACCTCGGCAAGGGGCTGTCGGGCGGACGGCTGATCGTCCATCCCGATCCGTCGGCCACCTTTGCCGCCGAGCATCAGGTGATCGCCGGCAACGTCATCGCTTATGGGGCGACGAGCGGCGAAATCTTCCTGCGTGGCATCGTCGGCGAACGGTTCTGCGTGCGTAACTCGGGTGCCCTCGTGGTCAGCGAGGGGATCGGCGATCACGGATGCGAGTACATGACCGGCGGACGGGTGGTGATCCTCGGCGAGACGGGTCGCAACTTCGGCGCAGGGATGTCGGGCGGGATCGCCTACGTCTACGACCACTTCGACAACTTCGGCGAGCGGGTCAACTACGACATGGTGGCGCTGGAAGAACTCACCGACGTGGACCGGGAGTTCTTGCACGATTCGATCGAGCGTCATGGCGAGTTGACCGGTTCGTCGGTGGCCTCGGCGATCCTGGCGTCGTGGCCGGTCGAGGTCAGCAAGTTCCGCAAGGTCATGCCGACCGACTACAAGCGAGTGCTCACGGTGATCGAGGAATCGAGCGCGGCGGGACTCGACGAAGAAGCAACCGTGGAACGCATCATGGAAGCGGCCCGAGCGTGAACCGTTCGACGGTCGACGTGCGTGGCGAAAGGGGCCGGGTGTTGGGATCCGGCTGTGGGTTCAGGGCGCCGAGGGAAGCGCCAGCGACGAGGCTGCCATCGATTCCGACCCCGCTGTCGGTGCTGATGCGTGGCGAAAGGAATCGATAATCGTTATGGGCAAGCCAACTGGGTTCTTGGAGTGGGGTCGTGCGACTCCGCAGATGCGGCCGGTTCCGGTCCGCCTCCGCGACTGGAACGAGGTGTACGAGCCCTTCGACGCGGAGGAACTCAATCATCAGGCCGGCCGTTGCATGGACTGCGGTATTCCGTTCTGCAACAACGGGTGCCCGCTCGGGAACCTGATTCCCGACTGGAACGATCTCGTCTTTCGCGACCAGTGGCGCGATGCGATCGAGCGCCTGCACGCGACGAACAACTTCCCCGAGTTCACGGGTCGGTTGTGTCCGGCGCCGTGCGAATCGGCGTGTGTGCTCGGCATCAACCAGGACCCGGTCGCGATCAAACAGGTCGAAGTCGAGATCATCGACCGAGCGTTCGAAGAGGGTTGGGTCACGCCGCACATTCCGAGCGTGCGCACCGGTAAACGGATCGCGGTCATCGGCTCCGGCCCGGCTGGCCTCGCTGCAGCTCAGCAGCTCACTCGCGCCGGCCACGACGTCGTGGTCCTCGAGCGCGCTGACCGGATCGGCGGCCTGCTGCGCTACGGCATCCCCGAGTTCAAGATGGAGAAGCGACACATCGACCGGCGACTCGAGCAGATGCGAGCGGAAGGCACCGAGTTCCGGGTCAACGCGGCGGTCGGCGAGACGGTCGACATCGAGGTCCTCACGGCGTCGCACGATGCGGTCGTGTTGGCGTGTGGCGCGACGCAGTGGCGCGACCTGCCGATCCCTGGCCGCGAGCTCGCTGGTATCCATCAGGCGATGGAGTACCTGCCGGAATCGAACCGGGTGCTGATGGGAGATCAGGAGCGTTCGCCGATCGACGTCAATGGCAAGCACGTGGTCATCATCGGCGGCGGCGACACCGGTGCCGACTGCCTTGGCACCTCGCACCGTCAGGGTGCTGCGTCGGTGACACAACTCGAGATCATGCCGATGCCGCCGGAGCAGCGCGCTGCCGAGCGCAACCCGTGGCCGCAGTTCGCCATGGTCTACAAGGTCACCTCGGCACACGAGGAAGGCGGCGAGCGGATCTACAGCGTGAACACCGAGTCGTTCGTCGGTGACGACGCCGGCAACGTGCGGGCGCTGCGTATCCACGAGGTCGAGATGATCGACGGGCGGTTCACGAAGATCGAAGGTACCGATCGGGAGCTTCGCGCTGACTTCGTGTTCCTCGCGCTCGGTTTCGTCGGACCGGAGAAGGGCTCGTGGCTCGACGAACTGAACCTCGACTACGACGAGCGCGGCAACGTCGCTCGCGACGACAACTACATGACCAATCATCCCGGTGTGTTCGTGGCCGGTGACATGGGTCGTGGGCAGAGTCTGATCGTGTGGGCGATCGCCGAGGGTCGCGCTGCGGCCGCGGGCGTCGACGAGTACCTGATGGGCGAGACCCGCCTGCCGGTGCCGATCCCGCCGACGGCTCGTCCCCTCATGTGAACCGCCTCATGATCGGTGCAGTCGAGGGGTGCGACGAGCGATCGAGATCGACGTCGAGTGACACCGCAGACGGTGGTCGTGCCTCTACTGTGGCGCCAATGGGTGTGAAGAATTCTCGTCGTCTCGTCGTGGTTGCCTGGCCGTTCGTGATGGCCGGGGTGTTGCTCGGAGCTTGCGGCGGAAGTGAGGCGAGCGAAGCCAGCCGCAGCACGTTCAACCTGGGCTCGACGGCGTTCGTCACGCGGCCGCCCGAGACCACCACGACGACGATCCCGGGCGCAGTGATCGAAGATGGACGGGTGATCGGCGAGCAGGACTACACGGTCCAGGCGGGTGACTTCCCACTTGGTGTCGCCAATCGTTTCGACATCACCGTCGAAGACCTCGGGGCGTACAACGGTTGGCCGACGTGCGGTTCGCTGTCGTGCCCGGAGTTCCCGGGGCCGGGTACCCCGATCAAGATTCCACCGGGAGCCGCCGACCTCGGCGCAACGGCGATCACCGCACCGCCCGGCGTCGAGGTCGTCACCGGTGGCGAAGCGGAACAGCCGGTCGGAGAGACGATCCCTCCGGCGGGCGACAACTGCCAACCGGGCTCGTACACGATCGAGGAAGGTGACTTCGAGGGGCGCGTCGCCGAGAAGTTCGACGTCACCGTGGAGGCCTTGCGAGCGGCCAACGCCGGGACCGCCGACTACAACGTGTTCTACGTCGGGCTGCAGATCGTCATCCCGGCGAAGTCCGACTGCTGACGACCGGGGACAGCTAGATCTGGTCGAACACGAAGTTGATCTGCTTGACGGTCTCCATCGTCGCGCTCGACGCCGCCGAGTAGCGGTGACCGGGGTACAGGATCGTGTCATTCGGCACCTCGGCGAGGCGCTGGAGGCTCTGCATCATCTGCTGCGGGTTCGAGCCCGGCAGATCGGTCCGCCCGCACCCTTCGAGGAACAGGGTGTCACCGGCGACGAGTCGACCGTCGACGAGGAAGCACTGACTTCCCGGGGTGTGTCCGGGCGTGTGCAGCAGGGTGATGTCGATCTCGCCGACGCGCACGATGTCGCCCGAGGCGTGCGTGACCAGGTGCTGATCGCCGACGTGGGTGGTCTTGCGCACCCACTCCGATTCGTCGGCCTGGATGTGGATCGGGCAGTCGACACGGTCGAGCAGCGCCGCGATGCCTTCGATCGTGTGGCCCATCATCGAACCGCCGACGTGATCCGGGTGATAGTGGGTGGCCAACACGCCGGTCACGGTCATGTCGTCGGCGGCGACGGCATCGACGAGGTCACCGACGGCGTAGGCCGGGTCGACGAGCACGCACTCGCCGGTCACCCGATCGCCGATCGCATAGACGAAGTTCACCATCTGCTGGGCCAGCGGGTCGCCGACGGCGAAATCCTTCCCGCTCAACAGTTGGCGGAAGTACAACCGGTCATCGCTCATGTGGCCAGTGTGGCAGTTCGGAATACGATCGAGCCATGCCAGACAGCGCGATCGATGCCCCGCCCGATTCGAACGTCATCCGGTACGGGGTGATCGGCACCGGCATGATGGGTGTCGAACACATCCAGAACATCCTGGCGCTCGACGACGCCGTGGTCACCGCGGTCGCGGATCCGCACCCGCAATCGATCGAGTGGGCACGCGAGACGATCCGTACCGGCAATGGTGCCGGCACCGACGTGGCCACGTTCGACGATCACGTCGCGTTGCTCGACTCGGACCTGTGCGATGCGGTCGTCATCGCCTCGCCGAACTTCACGCACCATCAGATCCTCCTCGACGCCATCGAGCGACCGGTCCATCTCCTGGTGGAGAAGCCGCTGTGCACCGAACTGCTCCACTGCCGCGAGGTCGTGGAGGCGGCGGAACTCGCTGCGCACGACCGCGTGATCTGGATGGGGCTCGAATACCGCTACATGCCCCCGGTCAGGCGGTTGATGACCGAGATCGAAGCGGGGACGGTCGGCGACGTGAAGATGGTCGCGATCCGCGAGCATCGCTTCCCGTTCCTCCCCAAGGTCGACAACTGGAACCGGTTCAGCGAGAACACCGGCGGCACGCTCGTCGAGAAGTGCTGCCACTTCTTCGACCTGATGATCGAGGCAACGAAGAGCGCGCCCGTGCGAGTGATGGCGTCGGGAGCGCAAGACGTCAACCACTTGGATGAACGCTACGACGGCCGCACGCCAGACATCCTCGACAACGCCTACGTCATCGTCGAGTTCGCCAATGGCGCCCGCGGCATGCTGGATCTGTGCATGTTCGCCGAGGCGAGCAAGAACGAGCGAGAGATCGCCGTCACGGGGCCGCTCGGCAAGCTCGAGGCTCTCGACACGGAAAGCGTCGTGCGGATCGGGCGTCGCACCGACGACATCGTCAGCGGCATCAACGTGATCACCGAGGAACGGGTGACCGACACCGACATCAAGCACATGGGCCTGCACCACGGCGCGAGCTACCTGGAGCACGCCGACTTCGCCGCGGCCATCCGGGCGGGGCGGCCCGCTGCGGTCACGCTGCGCGACGGGCTGTGGTCGGCGGCGATCGGCTTCGCTGCACACCGTTCGATCGAGACGGGCCTGCCGATCTCGATGACCGATCTCGTCGAACTCGACGGTCTCGAGTTCGGCTCGGGCGTCGACGTGGCGTCATGACCGCTGGAGTTCACACCGGGCGACTCGAACGTCTCGAGGTCGGCCAGTTGATCGTGTTCGGCGGTGACCGTGTCACGACGGTGCCGGCCGAGCTCGCCTCCGCGTTCGAGCCGGGTGACCGCCTGATCGTGGTGCAGTCGACCGGCGATCTGCTGCACGTGCCGGCGGTCGAGTACGACACCGTCACCGCTGCGGTCGACGGTGCGCTCGACGGGTTCGCTCGCCTCGCGGCGTGCTCCGACGAGCAGATCACGGCGTTCTTCGAGGCGTTCGGCGACCGACTCGCCGACGACACCGTGTTCGCCCAGATCTCGGCGGCGAACGACATCGATGTCGCCGATGCCCGAGAGCGCGGTCGCTCGACCACCCGGTTGGAGCTCACGGCGAAGATGCGTGCCGACATGATCACCGGGTTGCGCGAGTGGGCGGCGGCCGCCCCGATGCGCGACGCCGTGGTCGAGACCGTCACCCACACCGGATGGTCGCTGGAGGCGCGTCGTGCGCCGCTCGGCGTCGTCGGGTTCGTGTTCGAGGGGCGGCCGAACGTGTTCGCTGACGCGTGCGGTGTGGTCCGCAGCGGCAACGCCGTCGTGTTCCGGATCGGCTCCGACGCGCTGGGGACCGCTCGCTCGATCGTCGAGCACGCGCTGCAGCCTGCGTTGGCGGCCGCCGGGCTGCCGGACAACGTGGTCCAACTCGTCGATTCGGCGAGTCGAGCTGCCGGACACGCGCTCTTCAGCGACGGTCGACTGGCGCTCGCCGTCGCCCGCGGCTCGGGCGCCGCCGTGGCCCAACTGGGCGCCGTCGCCGCGCAGGCGGGAATTCCGGTCAGCCTGCACGGCACGGGCGGCGCGTGGCTGGTCGCAGGGGAGCGCGCCGACCCCGACGTCGTGCGGCGTGCCGTTCGAGCCTCGCTGGACCGCAAGGTGTGCAACACCCTCAACGTCGTCGCCGTGCCCGCTGCCGTGGCCGAGTCGGTCGTACCTGCGGTGCTCGCCGGGTTGGACGACGCTGCATCGGCGCGCCGCACGCACGCTCGGCTGCACGTCGTCGTCGGCAGCGAGGGGGCGGTGGATCCCGCGCGCTTCGAACGTCAGGTCGAGATCGAGCGTGCCGAAGGCACCTCGGTCGAGGCGTCGGCGTCGAGCCTGCCGATCGACGGACTCGCGACCGAGTGGGAGTGGGAGAACTCACCCGAGATGACGCTGGTGATCGTCGACGACGTCGACGCGGCCGTCGAGTTGTGTGATCGCTACAGCCCGCACTTCGTCGCGTCGCTGATCAGCGACGACCCGGCGGAGCACGAGCGCTTCTACGCGTCGGTCGATGCACCGTTCGTCGGCAACGGCTTCACCCGTTGGGTCGACGGCCAGTACGCGCTCGACAAACCCGAGCTCGGGCTGTCGAACTGGGAAGGTGGCCGCATGCTCGGTCGCGGCGGTGTGCTCTCGGGCGACAGCATCCACACGATCCGCTACCGCGCGATCGTCACCGACCACGACACCGCTCGCTGACCGGATTCAGGAGCGCCGCGTCGCTACCGTTTGCGTCGTGCCCCGTCGTCGATCGCTTCTCGTCGGGACGTTCACCGTCGGGATGATCACCGCTTGTGCAGGCGGCGGCCCGCCGGTTGCGGTGGAACAGGCCGACCGCACGGCCGCGCCGGTCGACACCACCACCAACAACAACAACACCAACACCAGTACCGAGTCGACGAGCACGACGAGCAGCACGCTTGCCGTCGAGGTGGACGACGAGAGCGAGACGAGTGCCGACGAGCCGAGCCTGAGCGTCGGTGACCCGCTGTTTCCGGAACTCGGCTCGCTCGACGTCGACGTCGTGTCGTACGACCTGCGCCTCGATGTCGAGCCCGGCGCTCCGACGGTGTCCGGTGAGGTCGACGTGACGGTGACGCTCCGGCCGGGTCTCACCGTCCTGCCACTCGACGCCGTCGGCCTCGACATCGACCGTGTGGCGATCGACGAGGTCGTCACCACCTCGACATCGACCGAGTCCGAACTGCTCATCGACCTGCCCGCCAGCGTCGACGCGTCGTCGGGCGGGCCCACGACCGTGACGGCGTCGATCGACTACACCTTCCGAACCGGGGGACGTACCTCGGCCGTCGGACTGCCGTCGGGATGGATCACCTCGCCCGCTGGCTCCTACGTGCTCAACGAGCCCGATGGAGCGAGAACCTGGTTGCCGAGCAACGACCATCCGTCCGACAAGGCGACCTGGCGTTTCGAGGTCGTCGTGCCCGAGGGCGTGGTGGTGTCGGCCAACGGTGAACTGGTCGAACGACCAGACGCGGCCAGCAGCGGGGCGTGGGTCTGGGTCGCCGACGACCCGATGCCGACCTATCTGGTGCAGATGATCGTCGGCGACTACGAGATCGTCGAGTCGCCGCCGGCGACGAGCGTCGACGGAAGCGAGATCCCGCTCACGCACGTCGTGCCATCAGGAGATCGTGCCTCGTTCGACGCCGCGATCGACGGCATCGACGAACAGCTTCGGTTCTTCGAGGAACTGTTCGGTCCGTACCCGCTCGACCGGTACGGGCTCGCGTTCGTGACGGATCTCTCGGGACTGGCCATGGAGACCCACGGGCGTTCGATGTTCGGTGCGGGCGATTTCGACTCCGGGCGGGTCGGCTTTCTCCAGGAACTACTCCTCGCACACGAACTCGCCCACCAATGGTTCGGCAACGCGGTGAGCCCGCAAGCGTGGGACGACATCTGGCTCAACGAGGCGTTCACCACCTACGCGCAGTGGCTGTGGCTCGACCACGTCGACCTGCAGCCGCTCGATGTCCACGCACGCGCCATGCTCGATCTGCGCCAACGGACCACCGAATCGACCGGCGAGCCGACGGTCGAGAACATGTTCGGCTTCGAGCGCTACGACGGCGGGGCGACGGTCGTGCACGCCCTTCGCCTGACCATCGGTGATGATCGATTCTTCGAGGTGCTACGGCGCTGGGTGAGCGACTTCGGCGGGACCTCGCAGAGCACCGAGAGCCTGATCGGCCTCGTAGAGGCGGTTGCCGATGAGGATCTCGACGAGTTCTTCGACGACTGGTTGTACGCCGGAGCCCTTCCCGACTCGTACCCTGCCAGCTGATGTCCGACCGCTACCCTCCCGACCTGCCCGCACCGCAGTCGTCGGTCGCGTCGTGGCCGCCGCCCGACCCGTCGCACCATCTCGTCGGTGCGAGCGTCACCGCGTCGCGCCAGCCCCAGTTCGCTCCGAAACGACCTCCGCACCCGACGTTGCCCTGGCAGGCCGGCGGCGGCGCGATCGCTGTGCTGGTGGTGTCGCTGGTCGGCTCGAAGTTCATCCTCGATCTGCTGATCGATTTCGAATGGCCGATCGTCCTCTACGTCGCGATCCTCGGCGTCTTGGGCTATGGCCCGTCGTTGCTGTGGTGGCGATTTTCGACCTCGCGATGGGGGAGCGGGCGACCGATCGACGACGTCGGTGCTCGACCGAAATGGTCCGATCTCGGGTGGGGGCCCGTGATCTGGCTGGCGGCGATCGGCGTGCAGGTCGTCGCCGTTGCGTTCGTGTTGCGCCTCGACATTCCGCTGTCGAACAACACCGACGGGATCGACGAGCTGCGCGCCGACCGGAGCTACGTGATCGCGTTGGTCATCAGCGCGGTGATCGCCGCACCACTCGTCGAAGAGATCGTCTTTCGTGGCCTCGTCATGCGCAGCATGCTCAGCAAGCTGCCGACGACTCTCGCGATCGTCGCGCAGGGAGTGCTGTTCGGTGTCGCCCATGTCGATCCGGTCCGAGGCGTCGGCAACGTCGGGTTGGCGATCGTGCTGTCGGGTGTCGGCATCGTGCTGGGCGGCTTCGCCTACCTGCTTCGGCGCATCGGCCCGGCGATCGTGGCCCACGCCATCTTCAACGGGGTGGTGATGGTGCTCGTGCTGTCCGGACTCGCCGATCAGATCCGCGAGGACGGCCCGGACGTGTTCGACGACGGTGCCACAGGCAGTTCCGTGGTCGTGGCGCAGTCCAGTTGACGACCGCTACACGCCGTGCGTGCGCAGTTCGCAGTTGTCGATCAGTCGGACGTCGCCGAACCAGACAGCGGTGGCGATCCGAAGCGGGCCGACGGCGTGCTCATCGTCATCGGTGATCTCCTGCAGGGTCTGCGCGTCGAAGATGGTCGTGTACTCGTGGCGGGCGAGCGGTTCGGCCTCCACCACGCTGCGGGCCGCCGCCACGATCTCGCTCGGCGCAGCACCGCGGTTCGCCGCAGTAGTCGCGGCGTCGAGCGAGTGCGGCACGACGATGGCCCGCGCTCGCTGGGTCTCGTTGAGGCGAAGGTTGCGGCTCGACTGAGCGAGACCATCGGCATCTCGCACGATCGGATGGCCCACGATGTCGATACCCAGGTCGAGGTCCGCGGCCATCTGTCGAATGATCGCGAGCTGCTGGAAGTCCTTCTGGCCGAAGATCGCCACGTCGGGTCGAACGGCGCCGAACAGCTTCGCCACCACCGTGACGACCCCCTCGAAGTGACCGGGTCGCATCGCGCCTTCCATCACGTCGGCGAGCAGACCGGGAACGACACGGGTCTGGAAACCGGGCGGGTACATCGCGGCCGCAGTGGGTGCGTAGACAGCGGCAACGCCGGCTTGACGACACGACTCCACATCGGCGTCGATCGGCCGGGGATAGCTGTCGAAGTCGGCCGACTCGTTGAACTGCAGCGGGTTGACGAAGATCGACACGACCACACGGTCACTGCGTCGAGCGGCATCGGCGGCGAGGGCGAGGTGGCCGGTGTGCAGCGCCCCCATCGTGGGCACGAACCCGATCGTGAGGCCCGCGTCGCGTTGGCGGCCTGACCAGGCGCGCATTTCGTCAGGGGTCGTCAGCGTGTGCATCGTGCAGGGAGTCCTCGTACAGCTGGTGGGGGCCGGATGGGTAACGGTCATCGCGGAGTCGCGGTCGACTCGTCAAGCGATCATCGCAGACGGACACAGCGATGACCATGACGGCACGTCCCCGACCGGCGTCGCCGCCACCACCGCATGCGTGCAGGCCGCGGCGAACACGTGCGCCGCAGCGTCGAGGAGTGGATTGAGCGCACCGATGCGGTGTGGATGGCTGGGCAGCCGTCGAGTGCCGGTGGCGAGGGTGAACACCGTGTCACCGTCGGTCATCGAGTGAGCCGGTCGAATCGCACGCGCCATGCCGTCGTGTGCGACCGATGCGACCTTCGACGCTTCGGCTTTGTCGAGCGCGGCGTCGGTGACGATCACACCGATGGTGGTGTTGAGCGCCGGTGCTCGACCGAGCGTGGCCGCTTCGCGTGCGGCGCGGCGCTCGGCCGCGGACGGGCGCCGAAGACGAAGTCCGCTCGGCTCCCAGGGGAGCCCGGTCGACGGGTCGATCGCCGAGCCGTTGGAATTGACGACGGCGATGGCTGCGACGGTGACCTCGGTACCGATGCCGTCGTCGAAGAGTTCACCCGGCAGCGCGACACGACGGCTCGCGGTGCCCACCCCACCTTGGAGGCCGCCCGAACGCGCGCCGGTACCCGCGCCGACCGAGCCCCACGCGCTCGGCGTGCGTCCGGTGAGCGCGGCCCGCGCCGCTCGTCGGCCGAAGTCAGCGTCGGGGCGGTTCGCGAATCGGCCGCCCCGGCCGAGGTCGAAGATGACGGCCGTGGGGACGACCGGAACGACACCTGTCCCGATCGGGAAGCCGAGGCCATCGGCTTCCAGTTCCGCCATCACCCCGTCGGCCGCAGCGAGCCCATAGGCGCTCCCGCCGGTCAGGCAGACAGCGTGGACGCGCTGGACCAGGTTCTCCGGACGCAGCGCGTCGGTCTCTCGCGTACCTGGCCCGCCACCGCGCACGTCGACGCCGGGCACTGCACCGGAGCGACAGACGATCACCGACGTGCCGGTCTGCCATCCACGACCGACTCGTCGATGATGGCCGACGCCGATGCCGTCGACGTCGAGCACGCTGCCGAAGGGAGTGTCCACGATCCGATCATGGCCGATGGCACACGACGTTTCCCGCACCGCGCTCACACGGGCCGTTCCGAGCGACCGGTCAGCGTGTTCGTCGTTCCCAGATCGCCCGCAGTTCCGGCTCGGGATCGTCGACCAGGTCGGCGGCTCCGCCGATGATCCGTGTCGATCGAAGTCCGTCGTCGAACGGGGCCCAACCCGGATCACCGGTGCGGGCGAACGCGATGAGTGCGTCCGCGAACTGATCGGCGACCCGAGACAGATACCCGCTGTCGCCGGCACCGATGAACGTCGACGCTCCTGGCCGATCGAGGTTGTGGAAGGCGAAGGGGATGTCGAGCCCGTGACACGCGCCCAAGATGCCGCCGAATGCACTCGACGCGACATGGAACTCGTACGCCCATGTCGGCGCCGCCGCCTGGGACCGCTTCGCGGCGAGCCGTTGCACGGGCCACCGGAACACCTCGTCGGTCTGCATCGCCGACACCAGTTGGCTGTTGGTGCTCCCGGGTCGGTGAGATCGATACCGCTCGATCGCGTCGACGTGGTTGTCGAAGCGCTGTTCGAACTCGCGCTCGACGTCGCGCTCGCCCCAGCTCCGCCGCGCGGTGTCGAACGCCGTGAAGAGCAACATCTCGTCGCGGTTCGTGCCGACGACGAGCGGCTTCGGTGAGCGACTCGCCGTTGGCAGGATCGGCGCCGGGAACGTGGGCGTCCCCTCGGTGGGCGCGAAGTTCTTCAGCCCGGCCGTCGTCGCCGACATCTTCGACTGTGCTATCAGGATCGCATCGAGGTCGGCCGAGCGGACGGCGGCCGGCGAGGACGCTCCGAGCAACGCGAGATAGTCGTCGAGGAGTTGTTCAGCCTCTGCGACCGTGCGGAGCTGGAGCAGCGACGGGCTCATCGACCAGACGCGCTGGAAGAGGTGTTCCGCATCCGGCGCGCCGAGCAGGGACACGACGGCGGACCCGCCCGCCGACTCGCCGAAGATCGTCACGTTGTCGGCGTCACCACCGAACGCCTCGACGTGTCGCTGCACCCACCGCAACGCGGCGATCATGTCGAGCGAGCCCAAGCTCGACTCGCCGTGAAAACCGAGGGCGCCGAGTCGGTAGTTGATCGTGACGACCACGACGTCGCCTCGAGCAGCCAGCGCGTTGCCGTCGTACCAGGGCATGGCCCCGGACCCGGTGACGTACGCACCGCCGTGCACCCAGAAGAGCACCGGGCGGCGACCATCGTCGCATGCCGGCGTGACCACGTTGAGATGGAGGCAGTCTTCGTCGATCGGTAGCGCGTCACCGCCCAGGAGTTGATCGAGCGCTCCTGGAACCTGGGGCGCTTGTGCACCGAACCGGCGAGCGTCGACTCGGTCGCTCTCGACCGTGTCGATCGGCGCCTCGAGGCGGTGTGCTCGAGCGAATCGGATGCCGCGGAACTCGCGTGTCGCTCCGCGGTCGATGCCCAGATGCCGGCCTTCGGCGCACTTCGCCGTCGCCGGTTGCGCGTGGTCATGCTCGCCCGTCATCGCCGCGACGGTAGCGGGAGCCCGACCGCACCCGTGGCGTTCAGCCCTGACCGCGGTTCGGTCGGCGGCGGCATGGCTCGTCTAGCCTGCCGACGTGCTCGAACGAGATCCGGTTCCCGACACGTTGGCTCGACGAGCCCTCACCGGCGTCAAGCGGGCATCGGGCGAACTGGTCCATCGAGGGTGGGAGCTCGCGATCGAACTCGGTGCGATCGGCCCCGACACGCGTCGTGGCCGCCGGTTCGGTGCTTTCGGTACGAACAGCGTGATCTGCTTTCCGCCGAACACGATCTTCAACGAGCAGTACATCCACATCGGGGCGGGGACGATGTTCGGCCCGCACGCGACGCTGTCTGCCGGCATGGTGCCCGGACAACAGATGGTGTCCGATCCGGTGGTCTCGGTCGGCGACCGATGCTTGTTCGGCAAGGGGAGCGGCATCGTCGGGCATCTGCGCATCGAGATCGGCGACGACGTCTGGACCGGCCATCACGTGTACATCACCGACCAGAACCACGGCTACGACGACCTGGCACTACCGATCTCGCGTCAGGTCATGCCGGAGCGCCCGGTGTCGATCGGCGACGGATCGTGGCTCGGCCACGGCACGGTCGTGCTCCCGGGCGCGCAGATCGGCAGGCACGTGGTGGTCGGTGCGAACAGCGTGGTCACCGGTGAGTTGCCAGACAACTGCGTGGCGGCGGGGGTCCCAGCCCGAGTCATCAAGCGCCTGACGTAGACCCCGCCAGATGGGTGCGCTGGGCGACCGAACCGTTCAGTTCAGCACGCCGTTGCGGGGCGGTCTGCAGCTCGGCATGCCGTTGTCGGCGGCGAAGGTCTCGATGCGTTCGGTGATCGGCACATTACGCACCGCGGTCTCCGTGAAGGGGCCGTCGATGCCCTGGCGGAGTCGATCGGCGTAGGCATAGCGGTCATCGAGCAGCGTTCGGTAGTCGGCGATCCAATCGGGCACGATCGCCTGGCCCTTCGCATCGCTGGGCCGGACAGCTTCGACCTCGTCGAGCATTCGCGACATCATGTCGGTCGACTGCACGACGAGGTCGGCGCGCACGTCGAGATCCGCCGAGCGTTGGAGGTCGAGCAAGCGCACCTCGAGGCGCACTGGTTCGCAGATCTGCTCCGCACGAGCGCCCCACGATTCGTCGTCGATCTTGTTGACCGCGGTCTTGTCGGCAAAGAACAGGGCCCAGGTCCAGAACGTCACGAACAATGCGAGACCGATCGGGAACAGCACGCGAAAAGGCGTGATGCCCGTGACCCGGGGTTCGTGCTCCTCGGCGCCGATACCGGGTTGCACGGGGGTGTCGATCTCGTCACGTGTCACCACAACCTCAGACGATATGGCATGGACGCGCTGGTAGAAACGCAGGCGATGCGTTTCGCCAGACTCCGAACGAACTGGCTGCTGATCCGGTCGATGTTCATGCTGCACCCGCGGCTGTTCGTCCTCGCCTTCGCCGGAGCAGCGGTGTTCGCCGTGGGCACCGTCGCGTCCAGCTTCGCGATCAAGTGGGTCATCGACGAGGTGATCCTGCCGCGCTTCGACGAGGGCGACGTGGGCACGTCGACCGTCGTCGCCGGCCTGGCCCTGATCATCGGGATCGGCCTGGTCAGAGCGGTGGGCGTGGTCATCCGTCGGTCGGCCGCCTCGGCGGGGATGTGGAGAGTCGCGGAGACGTACACGAACCAGGTGTTGGAGCGGCTCGTCCGTCAACCGGTGAGCTGGCATCGACGTCGGGCCGACGGAGATCTCGTCGCTCGCGCTGGCGTCGACACCGAAACGACGGTGAGCGTGATCGCCCCGATTCCGTTCGCAGCGAGCACGGTCTTGATGATCGTGATCTCGACGATCTGGATGTTCGTCACCGACATTCCACTCGGGGTCGTCGCGATCGTGGTGTTCCCGCTCGTGATCATCGCCAACGTGGTGTATGAGCGTTCCGTCAGCGTGCACTACTCCACTGCCCAGCGCCAGCTCGGCGAGTTCTCCGCTGCGGTCCACGAGAGCTTCGAAGGCGTGCAGCTCATCAAGTCCTACGGAGCCGAGGCCCGTGAGACCAGGCGTCTCGCCGACTTGGCAGATGAGGTCCGGGCGACGCGGGTCGGGGCGATCCGGATGCGGACCTGGTTCGAAGCGCTACAGGACATCATCCCGGCGGTCACCAACATCGTGTTGGTCGTGATCGGTGCGGTGCGGGTGCAGTCCGGTGACGTCACGGTTGGCGAGTTCACGAGCGTCATCTTCTTGTTCACCTTGCTGGTGTTGCCGCTCCGGCTGATCGGTTACGCGCTGTCTGAGCTGCCGCGGTCGATGGCGGCGTGGCTGCGCATCCAGGAGGTCACCAACGAAGACATCGAGCCGGATCCGGCCGGATCGGTTCAGCGGGCGCCGGACGGCTTCGGCGTCGTCTTCGACGGCGTCACGTTCGCGCACACGCCCGAATCCGGCCCGGCGCTGCGTGGAGTCGACCTGGCGATTCCCATCGGCACGGTCACCGCGTTCGTGGGGCCGACCGGTTCCGGCAAGTCGACCCTCGCCGAGCTCGCGCTCGGCCTCGTCGGCCCGACGAGTGGCACGGTGCGACTGGCACCCGGAACGCGGGCGATCGTGTTCCAGGAAGCTTTCCTGCTCGCCGGTACCGTGCGCGACAACATTCGCCTCGGCCAGGACGTCGACGACGACGAGATCTGGGCGGCTCTGCACATGGCGGTGGCGGACGAGTTCGTGCGGTCGTTACCCAACGGCCTCGACACCGTGGTCGGCGAGCGCGGGGTCAGTCTGAGCGGCGGGCAACGTCAGCGCGTCGCACTCGCGCGAGCGCTCGTTCGCCGTCCGAGCCTGCTGATCCTCGACGACACGACCTCGGCGCTCGACCCCGCAACCGAGGCAACGGCGCTCGACCGTCTCCGGAGCGGTCTGTCGGACGCGACCGTGCTCGTCATCGCATCTCGCCCGTCGACGATCGCACTCGCCGACGACGTCGTCTTCATGGAGGCCGGTCGGATGGGGGCGCACGGGACACACCACGAACTGCTCGCGGCATCGCCTCGCTATCGCGAACTCGTCGAGGCGTTCGAGACCGATCGGTCGGCGGTCGAGTCGGGGAGGACCTCATGAGCACGACGACCGACGAGATGGCGGTCGATTGCCAGCAGGACGGTCCTGACGGCGCCGACGCTTCGTTGACGTCATCGGGCTCGACTCGACGAGCGTTCAGGACCGACGACGCCCCGACGGCGACGCAGACGATCCTGCGCGGTCTGCGCGAAGCGCCGGTGTTGCGACACGGGCTGTGGATCACGTTCGTCCTCGCGGCGATCGGGGCGGCCGGGCGCGTCGTCGTGCCCATCCTGATCCAGCAGGCGATCGACAACGGCATCGTCGGGCGAGACGAGGTCCGCGTCGACCTCGTCGTGCGGTTGGCGATCATCGGCACCGTTGCCGTGCTCATCTCCGGCCTCGCGCTACGACAGGCGGCACTGCGGTTGGGCGATCGGAGCGAGCGGGCGCTGTACGACTTCAGAGAACGGCTCATCGGCCACATCCACCAGTTGAGCCTTGCCGATCACAGCGAGGAGCGGCGCGGCGGTCTGGTCGCCCGGGTCACGAGCGACATCGAGACGATGGCGCAGTTCTTCCAGTGGGGTGGGATGTCGTGGATGCGCAGTACCACGCTGATGGTGATCGTCGCGGTCGTGATGGTCGTGTACGACTGGCAGCTGGCGCTCGTTGCGTTCGCCGTGTCGCTGCCCCTCGCGTTCGTGTTGCGCGCCGTGCAGAAGCGGCTCGTCGTCGCCCACGGTATAGCTCGCGAACGCAACGGCGAGATGCTCGGCGCGCTGGCCGAGGTGGTGTCGGGAGCGTCGACGATTCGCGCCTACGGCGCTGGCGAACAGGTCAGCACGACGGTGCGCGACGCCACGCGCAGCAAGGCGCGGGCCCAGGTCAAGGCCGCACTGATCGGCGCCTTCCTCTTTCCGTCGGGCGAGGTCTTCTCGGTCTTCACGGTCGCATCGGTCGTGGGCGTCAGCGTCTGGCGAGGACCGGACGGCGGATTGACGGCGGGTGCCGTGGTCGGCTTCATCTTCCTCACGTATCGATTCCTCGAACCGATCGCCGAGTTCACCGAGATCATCGACCAGACACAGACAGCGGTCGCTGGCCTGCGTCGCATCCTCACCGTGCTCGACATGCCCGTCGGGCCGGTCGAGACGGCATCTCCGACGCTCTTGCCGGCTGGCCCGATGCAGATCGACATCAAGCACGTCACCTTCTCGTATCCGCGACGTCACGACGATGTTGCACCGGCGGGCGATGTGTCCGACCGCAACGACGTGCCGGTGCTTCGCGACATCGTGGTGACGATCCCCGCCGGTCAACAGGTCGCGATGGTCGGAGAAACCGGCTCCGGCAAGACGACGCTCGGCAAGCTGATCGCCCGCTTCACCGACCCGCAACACGGTTCGATCGAGCTCGGCGGTGTCGATCTGCGCGCCACGAGCCGCAGCGACCTGCGTTCGCGGTTGATCGTCGTGGCGCAGGAACCGTTCTTGTTCGACGACACGATCGCTGCAAACGTCGCGTTCGCCCGCGAGGGCAGCGAGCGCCATTCCGTCGAGCGCGTGGTCGCCGAGTTGGGCGTCGACGAGTGGGTCGCGTCGCTCGATCGTGGCCTCGACACGCGTGTCGGCGAACGCGGCGAGCAGCTCTCGGCCGGGGAGCGTCAGCTCGTCGCATTGCTGCGAGCCGGCCTGGCCGACCCGGACGTCTTGATCCTCGACGAGGCCACGTCGAGCGTCGACGCCCTCACCGAGGTGACGATCGCGCGCGCCCTGGACCGGTTGGCGTCGAGCCGAACCACGATCGCGATCGCCCACCGACTCTCGACCGCCGCCCGCGCTGATCGCGTGCTGGTGTTGGCCGACGGGGTGCTGGTGGAGGACGGCCCCCACGTCGACTTGGTCGCAGCGAACGGCACGTACGCACGTCTCTACGAATCGTGGGTGTCGGCGACTGCCGTCTGAGGCTCGGCGTGCTCCGAGCCGACGATCGGTATCGCCGTTTCGTACTGTCGCGGGCATGCAGGAGCCGCGCCACGTCGCCATCGTCACCGGTGCAGCCTCGGGTATCGGCCGTGCCACCGCCGAACTCTTCGCCGAGCGTGGCCACGGTGTCATCGCAGCCGACATCGTCGATCCCACGTGGTGCGACGGGACAGACGTGGTGCCGCTTCGCGCCGACGCATCGTCCGATGACGACAATGCGGACATGGTCACAGCAGCGCTCGAACACTTCGGTCGCCTCGACGCATCGATCCTCAACGCGGGCATCACCGGCCGTGCCACCTTCGAAGACGACGATGCCCTGCACCGCCTCGACACGCTGTACGCCGTGAACCTCCGTGGGGTTGCGCTCGGCATCCGTCATGCGGCACCGGTGATACGAGCAACCGCAGGGAGCGGAGCGATCGTCGCGACCGCCTCCACCTCGGGTCTGGGCGGCGACGCCGGTAACTTCGCCTACAACGCGACCAAGGCCGGGGTGATCAATCTGGTGCGCGCCGCAGCGATCGACTACGGCGCCAGTGGCATCCGGATCAACGCGGTGGCACCGGGCCCCGTCGAGACCGGCATGACCGCTCGGCTGCAGCAGGCTCCTGAACTCCATGACGCGATGCGACGTCGAATCGTGCTGCAGCGTTGGGGGCAGCCGCGCGAACTCGCCGAGGCCTTCTGGTTCCTTGCGTCGCCGGCGGCGTCGTTCATCACCGGCGTGACCCTTGCCGTCGACGGCGGTCTGTCGTCGACGGCGGGCCATTTCGACCTTCCACAGACAGGACCACCAACATGACCGAAACCGACACCACAACGACCGGGGCCAGCGAGTCGTCGGGCAACATCAAGAACTACGAAGACGTCACCGTCTACGGGCTCGACGCCGACACCGAAGACCAACTGATCGCCGAGCAGAAGGAACTGAGCTTTTGCTGGGTGACCAAGGACGGCTCGCCGATGGGCGTGATCATGAGCTATCTGCGCGACGACGACGGGGTCTTCTGGATGACAGCGTCCGGTCAACGCAAGCGTGTGCCCGCGATCCGTCGCGACGGCCGCGTCGTGATGGTCATCTCGTCTCCCGGCACCTCGATGGGCCCCGGCAAGACGGTGACGTACAAGGGACACGCCACCGTGCTCGACGACGAAGCGACCAAGGCGTGGTTCTACCCGGCGTTGGCAGAGCGTTTGTACGGCGGCCGCGGCGAGGAGCGCGTGCAGGAGTTCGCCAACATGTTGAACTCGCCGCGCCGCATCGTCATTCGCGTCGATCCTGGTTTGCGGGTGGGATACGACGGCGCAAAGATGGCCGCAGCGACGGCGAAGGCCCGTGCCGAAGGTGACCTGAGCTGGGACGACTGAGCTGGGATAACGGGTCAGTTGAGATCGAGACCGAGGGGGAGAGGGCCTCGAACGTCGCCGACCACACAGTCGACGGCGTCGAGCGGCAGTGAGCGGCTGACCTCGAAGCCGACGGTGTCGCCGGGCGAAACGTCGTCGAGCGCAACGCTCGCTCGTCGCTGCACATTGTCGGTGCCGGCTCGGGCGAATCCGACGTCGAAGGTGTAGCTGCGCTCCTCGTCGTCGAGATTGGTGACCCGGCCTGCGGCGGTCCAGGTCGAGGCTTCGACGACACATCGGTCGAGCACCAGATCGAACGGGCCGGGATTCTCATACGCCTCGATCGCATAGCTGAATGCGATCGTGAGAAAGAACCCGCCGATCGCCCCGACGACGCCGAGTCCGCCGGTGATCAACCCGGCGATCGCCGGTCCGCGTCCCGACCCGGTCGACTTCGATCGCCGAAGGCCGCGGGTGGCGAACACGATGGCGAGGACGGCGGCGATCGCGCCGACCACGAACAGGTAGGGCAACCACGACGTACACAGTGCCACGATGCCGAAGACGAGCGCGGCGACCGCTGGCCGATTGCGGTCCGGCGCAGGATCGGGCAACGACGCGTGGTCACCGGGGCCCGTCACCACTGCAACGGTCCCGACGCTGGTCGATTCCGGATCGACGTGATGATCGACGTGATGATCCACGTAACGGTCGCCGTCGGTCGACACGTCGGCCGTCCAGGCCTCGCCGTTGTGATAGCGAAGGTCGAAACGGCCGGTCGGATCGGGGTACCAATCTGGTCGGTACGCGGCCATCGACCGAACGGTATCGTCCTGCCACATGGAGATCGTGCTCATCCGTCACGGACAACCGGAATGGGTCAGAGATGCGAAGAACGTCGAGAATCCTCCGCTGACCGATCTCGGCCGGGTCCAGGCCGAACGGATGGCGACGGCGCTGGCCAAGGAGGAGTTCGACGAGGTGTTCGCCTCTCCGTTGCTCCGAGCTCGGCAAACGGCGGAGCCCTTGTTCGACGCGCTCGGGCGTACCGAAGCCATCGCCGAGTGGCTGGAAGAGATCCGCGACCCGGCATGGCATGGAACTCCCGCCGAGAAGGCCCAGGCCGCCTACGACGAGTTGCGGACACGGCCAGCCGTCGAGCGCTGGAACGGCCTCGACGACGGCGAATCGATCCGTGACTTCACCGAACGAATCCATGCGGGCGCCACGGAGTTCTTCGGCGAGCGCGGTGTGCGACGGTCGGTGTCGGATCTGCCGGTCTGGCAGATCGACGATCCGGGCCGGCGCATTGCCCTGGTGGCTCACGCCGGCACCAATTCGACGACGGTGGCACACCTGCTCGGGCTGCCGCCGACGCCGTGGGAGTGGGATCGATTCGTGCTTGGCCACACGTCGATCACCCGACTCGAGGCGCTGCCTCTCGGCGACGGCTACACCTTCAGCCTCACGAAGTTGAGCGACGTCGAACACCTCGACGCCGACCAACGCACCCGCTGAGGTCTACCGTCGGTGCCATGACACGCACCGACATCGATCCCGACCGTCTGAAGATGTTCTCCTTCGGGCTGTTCACCCAGCTCAGCGGCGCCGTGACGGCTGGCATGATCCATCTCGGTGATCGGCTCGGACTGTTCACGGCGTTGGCGGGTTTCGACGAGCCTGCGACCACACAGCAACTGGCCGATGCGACCGGCTATGACGAACGGTGGGTTCGTGAGTGGGCGTACAACCAGGCGGCTGCGAAGATCATCGACGTCGACACGACCGTCGAGCCGGAACGATTTTCACTGTCGCCCGAGGCCGTCGCGGTGCTCGCCGACGCCGACCACGTCGCCTACGGAATGGGGATGTTCCATCGATTCCCGCAGACGATGGGAGCGCTCGACGAGATGCCCGAGAGCTTCCGCTCGGGCCTCGGCCACGATTACGACGCCCACGGATGCGAGGGGGCGATCGGGATCGAGAAGAGCTTCGAACCGTGGAATCGTCATCACCTCATCCCGACGGTGCTCCCAGCGGTCGACGGACTCGTCGAACGGCTCACCGCCGGGGCGCACGTGATCGACATCGGTTGCGGCGCAGGTGGAGCGGTGCTCATGATGGCCGAGGCGTTCCCGGCGAGCACCTTTGTCGGCTACGACATCTCCGAGCGCGCGCTGGAGCGCGCCAACGAGCGCCTGGCCGAATCCGGTCTCACGAACGCCCGCTTCGTCGACCCGCGAGTGGAGCCGATGCCGAGTGACGGCTCGTGCGACTTCGTGACGACGTTCGACTGCATCCACGACATGACCCGCCCGCAAGAGATGATGGAGGCCATTCGCTCGGCGATCACCGACGACGGCGTCTGGTTGCTCGTCGACATCAAGGGCCGCGACAACTTCGCGCAGAACGTCGAGAAGAACCCTGTCGCCGCGCTGATGTACGGCATCAGCGTGCTGTCGTGCATGAGTTCGGCACTGTCGGAGCCGGGCGGGGCCGGGCTCGGCACGCTCGGCCTGCCGGCGTCGAAGGCCGAGGAGATGGCGCGTACCGCCGGCTTCTCACGGTTCGAGAAGCTCGACATCGATCACAGCGTCAACGCGTTCTACAAGATCGAGGTCTGACCCACGACCAGTAGGTCATCGTGCCAGGCACGATGACCTATTCGAAGTGTTTGATCTCGAGGGCCCGGGACGCGTACTTCCAGCCGTCGCTCGTCTTCACGTACTCGTCGTGGTACACCGCGATGAGGCCGCCCATCACTCCGTCTGCTCGCTTGAACGTCTCCTGCGCGATGACACGACCGGTGCCGGTCGTGGCGCCCTCGACGACGTCGAACACCGAGTGGGGAGCCGTCTGGACGACCCACTCGAACCGCTCCATCGCCTCGAGCCAGTAGGCGACGATCGCCTCTTTGCCGACGATCGGATCGCCGCGCAGCTGCCACGTCGCGTCGTCGGCCCACGTCGCGCTCCACGTGTCGACGTCTTTTCGGATCACGCCGTCGCAGTACTGCGCGGCGAGTTGGGCGAGTTCGAAATGGTCCTGCTGCGAAACGGTCATGCACGCATTGTTACGGTCGTAGTCCATGGGATCAGAGTTGGACTGCACGCTCGAGGACGTCAAGGCGTTCGCGACCGAATTGAGCCCGTGGGCCCACCTGGCGACGGTGGGTGCCGACGGCAAGCCCGACGTCGTCCCGGTGCACCCGTGCTGGGAGGGTGACGTGCTCTGGGCGATGGTGGGTGCCGAGTCGGTCAAGGCTCGCAACGTGGCGGCGAATCCCGACGTCGCGTTGCACTGGCAAGTGACCGAGAACGGCGACGGCGTCGAAGTGTGGGGAACCGCGGCGCTGTTCGACGACATCGAGACGAAGCGACGTCTGTGGTCGGGGGTGTTCGACTACGACCTCAATGCGTTCGCTCCCGGAGGACCCGACGCCTCCCCGGATACCGCCTTCCTGGCGGTCACGGTCGAACGAGCACTGGTCCTGAAGCAGTACGGCATGGGCGGCCTGCTCCGCTGGAGCGCGTGAGATGGCGAGGCTGACGGAACTCTCCCGCTCGATCGACGGCAAGGTCGCGATCGTCACCGGTGCAGCGAGCGGGATGGGACGAGCCACGGCCCATCTCTTCGCCGACGAAGGAGCCCGCGTCGTCGTCGCCGATCTCGGCGCCGAGCGCGTGGCGACGGTCGTCGACGAGATCACCGCCGCGCACGGGGCGCACGCGGCGATCGGGATCGCGACCGATGTGTCAGATCTCGAACAACTCCGCACGCTGGTCGACGACACCGTCGCGTGGGGCAGCCGGCTCGACATCGTGGTGAACAACGCTGGTGTCTCGCTGCCCAATTCGGCGTTCCAGCCCGAGGACGAGTTCGAGCTGAACTGGGCCCGTACGCTCGACATCAACCTCACGGCGCACGCGCGCCTGATCCGCCTCGCGCTCCCGCACCTGTCGGCGAGCGGCGCCGGGCGCATCGTGAACATCGCGTCGACCGAAGCGATCGTGACCACCGCCGGTCTCGCTGCGTATGCGGCGACCAAGGCGGGCGTGGTCGGCATCACCAAGTCGTTCGCTGTCGAACTCGGCCGGCACGGCGTGACCGTGAACTGTGTGTGCCCCGGGCCGATCAACACGGGCATGACCGCCGGCATCGACGCGACGGCCAAGGAGACCTACGCCCGCCGTCGCGTTCCCTTGCGTCGGTATGGCGCTCCCGAGGAAGTCGCCCAGATGACCCTCAACCTGTGTCTGCCAGCGAGCAGCTTCGTCAACGGCGCGGTGATTCCGGTCGACGGAGGGATGACGATCCGGCACACCTAGACCCGCCACAGATGGTCGCGCGGTCCTGCGGGTCCCAGGTCGGACCGAGCCGTCAGTCGGCAGAGGTGTAGCCGTCGAAGATGCCGTGGAGTCCGGTCGGCTTGTGGCGACCGATGGCGAGTTGTTCGAGGATGCCGAGGCCCTCGTGGGCCCCGAGCCCGCCGCTCGTCGTCGCCTTGACGATCGTCTGGATGTGGACGTGATGGGGCGCGGCCAGGTCGTCGACGGGAAGGTCCCAACGGTCGCCGCCGACCTCGAGTTCGCCCTTCCACACGCCGTGGCCCCAGTCGGGGTGCGTGTAGCCGATACCGAGCATGTGGAAATCGAAGAGCGGCTCGAGGACGATCGTCGACGGTTCGCCGACCCACGGGACGAGATCGATCTCGAACGATTCGGCAGCTCTCGTGCCGGGTCGCCACGTCACTCGGTAGTCGACATCGCGCATCGCCTCGGGCGGCTCGATCCCGCCGGGGCCCGGGACCAGGGTGACCACCCCGGTCTCGTGCCAACGTTTGCCGTCGGACAGTTCGTTGACGTCGAAGTGGGTCGAGAACGTCTCGAAGTTGATGGGCGCCCACAGCCAATAGAACTGTGGGTCGGCGACTGGTGCTCCAACGGGGCCTCGCTCGCCGACCGGTCGCACGCCCCACGACCGGTCACGTGATCCGAGCGTTTCGCCGGGCTCCAGGTCGGTCAGTTCGCCGTCGATCTCGATCCAGCCTTCCCATCCGCCGAACTGCGTCATCCGCGTCGAGTCCATGATGACCCGATTCCCGACCTGGTGGAAGAAGTGTGGTTCCTCGATCGGTGCCGAACGGCGCACGAAGGTGAGGTCGGCTCGGATGCCGTGTTCGGGAGCCTCGACCGTGATCCGCAACGCGTTCAGCGGATCGAGGACTTCGACCTGGATGGGCCCCACGCAGTTGGCTTCGGCGCGATCGGCAGGGGCCCGACGCGACGCGTGCACGTTGATCTGGCGCGCGTCCGGCGTTCCCCCGTCGACGACGACGCTGAACGCCGCATCGGCGACGTGGCGGTTCGGGTACAGCCCCATCGCCGCAGCGAAGTAGAGGCGGGTGTCGCGGGTGTAGCCGTTGAAGAAGTAGCGGTCGTAGTGATTGATGTCGCTCGACGCTGTTCTGGCGATCGGGTGTGACGTTTGATGGATCGGAAAGTCGTCGTACGAGGTCAGCACAGCGTTGACGGTAGTCGTATCCTGGCGGTCATATGGGCCTGGTCCGGTATCGCCGACTCGCGATCATCAGCACCATCGGTGTCTGTCTACTCACCGTCGCCGGTGGCGCCGTTCGTCTCACCGGCAGCGGCCTCGGCTGTGACGATTGGCCGGCGTGCAATCAGGAGCGGTTCATCGACGTGTCGTCGATGCACGCGGCCATCGAACAGATCAACCGAATCTTCAGTGGGCTCATCGGCCTCCCGGTGCTGGCGCTCTTCGTCGGGTCGTTCTTCGTACGCAACCGCACCGGACTTCGCTGGCCGGCCGCCGGGGTGTTCGTCACCGTGTTCGCGAACGGTGTCGTGGGTGGGCTGGCAGTGCTCGGCGACCTGCACCCTGCGCTCGTGCAGTCGCACTTCCTGCTCGCCATGCTCTCGATCGCATTCGGTCTGGTCGCGATCCGACGGTCGGGCCCGACCCCGTCGAACCAGACACTACGAGAGCCGTGGTCGGTGCTGCTCGCCGTCACCACCTTCGCTGCGCTGGTCAGCGGCACGGTCGTGACCGGCACCGGTCCGCACGCCGGCGACGAAACCGCTCGCCGATTCGGCTTCGACATCTCCAACGTCGCTCGCACGCACAGCATCATCGTGATCGTGTCGATCGTGATCGCGCTGGTGCTGGCCTGGACGGTTCGCCACCGCCATCTCGCTGGTGTCGTTTCGTCGTGGATGTTCGTCGGATTGCTGCAGGGCGTGATCGGCTACGTGCAGTACTTCAACGACGTTCCCGAGTTGCTCGTCGGCCTGCACATCGCAGGAGCGACAGGGTTGTGGGTCGTCACCGTGTGGCTTCTCCTGGTGGCGAACGACACCGAGCTCGCGTCCCCGGACGTCCCCGCGGCTCTCGATGATTTGACCGAGCCGAAACATAGTTTCGCGAGTTCGTAGTCCGGAGCCGTCTAGAGTTGCGGCCCGTGCCAGTAACGAAGTCGAGATCTGCTGCTCCGCAGCGATCGAGGGGCGGCCAGGGGAGCGGGACCACGATGACGTGGCGTCGCGTTGTTCTCGGGTTGTTCGTCGGTCTGCTCGGGGTTCTGTCGTTCAGTCCTCCAGCCTCCGCCGGTTCCGAACCGGTCGACCCCGATGCCGCGCCGATCGCGGACGAGGAGATCGAAGGGACGAGCATCGGCGGGACCCTGCGAACCCAGGACGCGGATGGCGAGGACGTCTTCGTCGAAGGCGTCGGGATGACGGTGCGCAACGAGGCTGGCGAAGAGATCGGCTCCGCTGTGACCGACGCCGAAGGCGTGTGGCGAGTCGAGCTCCCCGGGGCTGGCATCTACGAGGTCGAGCTGGCCGAGGAGACGTTGCCCGACGGTGTGCCGCTGCGCAACGAAGGCCGCAACACGCTGCCGGGTATCGACGTCGACGAGGGCGAGTCGAAGAACACGCTCTTCCCACTCGGGGAGGCGACGGAGAGCACCGATTCCACGATCCGAGCGGTACAGCTCTTCGTCGACGGCATCAAACTCGGCCTGATCATTGCAATGTGTGCGATCGGCCTGTCGCTGATCTATGGCACGACCGGGTTGACGAACTTCGCCCACGGCGAAATCGTCACCTTCGGTGCGTTGATCGCCTTCATCGTCCACATGGTGTACCCCGAGCGCAAGTTCGGCATCCCGGGGACGAACTCACTGATCTTCGGCGGCCTCGTCGCGGTGGTGTTCTCGGCCCTGGCCGGCTGGCTCGTCAACGAGTACATCTGGAAGCGGCTGCGCAAGCGGGGCGCGAGTCTCATCGCTGCACTGGTCGTGTCGATCGGACTGTCGATCTTCTTCCGCTACGTCTACCTGTACCAGCATGGTGGCCGAGCCCGGTTCTATCGGGATTACCAGATCCAGGAGCGCATCAGCTTCGGGTGGTTCTCGCTCGCTCCGAAAGACCTGTTCATCATCCTCTTCTCGATCTTCGTCCTGGTGCTCGTCGGCCTGGCCTTGCAGAAGACGCGGGCGGGCAAGGCGATGCGAGCGGTCGCTGACAACCGTGACCTCGCCGAGTCCTCGGGGATCGACGTCGAATCGGTCATCAAGTGGGTGTGGATGGCAGGAGCGGGGCTCGCCGGGCTCGGTGGCGTGCTGTTCGGCATGACCGAGAGCGTCAACTGGGAGATGGGCTTCCGTGTGTTGTTGCTGATGTTCGCCGGCGTGACGCTCGGCGGTCTCGGCACTGCGTACGGGGCCTTGTTCGGCAGCTTGATCGTCGGCATCTTCATCCAGATGATCACCTTGCCGACGTGGTTCCCGAACGACATGAAGAACGTCGGTGCGCTCTTGGCGCTCGTGTTGATCCTGCTCGTCAGGCCGCAGGGCCTGCTGGGCCGAGCAGAGCGAATCGGATAGGGGAGCAGTCATGGATTGGGGAGCAATCATCGAGACCACGTTCCGGGGTCTCATCGGAGAGCAGTTCATCTACTTCGGCCTGGCGGCCATCGGGCTGAACTTGCACTTCGGGTTCACCGGACTGTTGAACTTCGGACAGGCCGCATACATGGCGGCCGGTGCGTACGGACTCGCGATCATCGTCGTGACGATCGGCCCTCGTTTGAACGACGACGAGGGCATCTTCAAGTTGAACATCAGCGATGGCTGGATGTTCCTACTCGGCGTCTTCGTCGGCGTGATCATCGTGCCGCTGTTCTTGTCGTTCCTGATGGGTATTCCGACCTTGCGGCTGCGCGCCGACTATCTGGCGATCGTCACGATCGCCGTGGCCGAGATGATCCGCTTGACGATGCGTTCGCCACGCTTCGACTGGTTCACCGGAGCCTCCGACGGCCTCAGCGGGTTCTCCCGGACCTTCTACGACCTGAGCCCCTTCGAGGCAAACCAGCGCTACTTCTTCAACCTGTTCATCGGCAACCAGATGTTCCTCGTCATCGTCGGCTGGATCGTGCTCGCGATCTCCGCGTTCGTGTGCTGGCTGATCATCCGCAGTCCGTGGGGTCGAGTGCTCAAGGCCATTCGTGAGGACGAAGACGCGGCACGCAGCCTCGGCAAGAACGCCTACTCCTACAAGATGCAGGCGCTCGTCCTCGGCGGCATCTTCGGTGCGATCGGCGGCATGCTTCGTGCGATCGGTTTCTCGCTGGCCCAGCCCGACAACTTCATCACCGACGTGACCTTCTTCGTGTGGGTGGCGTTGATCCTCGGCGGCGCTGGCAAGGTGTTCGCTCCGCTCATCGGCGCAGCATTGCTGTATGCCGTGCTCGGGTTCACGGACGTGTTCCTGCGTCAAGCGGTCGACAACGACCTGATCCCCGATTCGGTGATGAGCGGTACGCAGGTCGGTCAGGTTCGCTTCATGCTGATCGGGCTCGCGTTGCTCGCAGCATTCCGACCTCAAGGCATCTTCGGCAACAAGGAAGAGATGGCACTCGATGATCGCTGAATTCAAAGACGGCGACGAACTGATCCCCGATGCGGGACCCAAGTCGCACGAGCCGGCCCCTGGTCTGGCAGCCCTCCCGAAACTCGACGTCGATGTATCGGCGGCTCGCGCTGCGCTCGCCGACGTTCCCTGGGAGCCGGGTGCGAAGAAGCCCGATCCGATCCTCGTCGCCAACCACGTGGTCCGTCGCTTCGGCGGCCTCACCGCCGTCGACGTCGAGCACGTCGAGATCCAGCGAGGGGTCATCACGGCGCTCATCGGACCGAACGGCGCGGGCAAGACGACGTTCTTCAATCTGCTGACCAACTTCGACACGCCCGATGAGGGAACCCGAGTCTTCGACGGTCAGCCGATCGACAAGGTCGCGGCACACCGGATCGCCAACTTCGGCATGGTCCGTACGTTCCAGTTGACGAAGGCGCTGTCGAAGATGACGGTGATCGAGAACATGAAGCTCGGCGCCACCGGCCAGCGCGGCGAGAAGCTGTGGCGCACGCTGCTGCCGTTCACGTGGAAGGCGCAGGAAGCCGAGATCGAGCGCCGAGCCGACGAGCTGCTCGTGCACTTCAAGATGGATCACATGCGCGACGAGTTCGCCGGCACGTTGTCGGGCGGACAGCGAAAGCTGCTCGAGATGGCCCGGGCGCTGATGGTCGAGCCGAAGATGGTGATGCTCGACGAACCGATGGCTGGCGTCAATCCTGCATTGACGCAGTCCCTGCTCGGCCACGTCACCGGCCTGCGAGATCAGGGGATGACGGTGTTGTTCGTGGAGCACGACATGGACATGGTCCAAGAGATCAGCGACTGGGTGATCGTGATGGCCGAAGGCAAGATCATCGCCGAAGGCCCACCGGCCTCGATCGGCCAGAACCAGGCGGTCGTCGACGCCTACCTCGGCTCGTCACACGACTCAGCCCTCGACCTCGACCGGGAGATGTGATCTCGATGACCGATACCGCAACCCCCGAGCCGCTCCTCATCGCCGACCATCTCGTTGCTGGCTACGTGCCCGGCGTCAACATCCTCAACGACTGCAGCCTCACGCTGAGCGAGGGCGAGTTGGTGGGCATCATCGGCCCCAACGGTGCCGGCAAGTCGACGTTGGTGAAGTCGATGTTCGGTCTCGTGAACATCCGCGACGGCCAGGTCCGCCTGCGCGGCGAGGACATCACGAACATGGCGGCTCACTCCCTCGTGAGCCGCGGGATCGGCTACGTCCCGCAGAACAACAACGTCTTCCCGGCGCTGACGATCCTCGAGAACCTCGAGATGGGCGTGTTCTTGAAGCCCAAGACGTTCAAGGAGCGCTACGAGGTCGTCGGCGACATGTTCCCGCGTCTCGTCGAGCGAGCCGACCAGCGGGCCGGATCGTTGTCCGGTGGTGAGCGCCAGATGCTCGCAATGGGACGCGCCTTGATGATGGACCCGTCGGTGCTGCTCCTCGACGAGCCGTCGGCTGGTTTGTCACCCGCGCTGCAAGACGAGGTCTTCATCCGGTGTCACAAGATCAACAAGGCTGGCGTGTCGATCGTGATGGTGGAGCAGAACGCCAGTCGATGCCTGCAGATCTGCGACCGCGGGTATGTCCTCGATCAGGGTGCCAACGCCTACACGGGCACGGGCCGTGAACTGCTGACCGACCCGAAGGTCATCGAGCTCTACCTCGGCACGCTCGTCAAGTCCCACCAGGACTGACGGGACGGTGTCGCGATCGTGACGTTCAGCACCATCATCGCGACGGGCGAGGACGGATCGTCGACGGGGCCGTTCCGACGCCCGGCTCAGATGCTCGCCGAGCAGGAGTACGGCGGTCACGCCAGCGTCCACGACGAGGCCGAGGCCGCCAAGCTGGGTCTGGCAGGCGCGCCGATCGAAGGCCCGACGCACTTCAGCCAGTTCGACCCGCTCGCGGTGGCGCTCTGGGGCAACGCGTGGTTCGAGCGAGGGTGCATCAGCTCGCACTTCCTGAACATGGTGGTGGAGGGCGAGGAGGTGCAGGCGTCGCTCGCTCCGACCGGTGCCGACGTCGCAGCCAT
The DNA here is from genome assembly GCF_046290335.1 of Ilumatobacter sp. Lineage (GTDB taxonomy): Bacteria > Actinomycetota > Acidimicrobiia > Acidimicrobiales > Ilumatobacteraceae > Ilumatobacter_A. The sequence goes on from NZ_JBKAGH010000001.1 coordinate 180,480, forward strand.
CGGCGCGGTGAAACGTGACGGCACGCCGGTACTCGCCGGTACCGCCTCGCTGAGTGATGCGGCGACCGAACTCGACACGCGCCGCCAGCGCGGTCTGGGTGATCCTGGCGAGTTGTTCATCGTCGACCAACTCGAGATCGGGATGACCTCGGATCCTGTCACGGTCACGATGCGATTCGACGAGCACAACGGGGCGCTGTATCCGTTCACGCTGGCCGACAAGCTGGCGGTGATCACCGAGTCGTCGTCGTGGTATCGGTCGCCAGACGACGGAGGCGATTCGCCGTGGGGCGAGCCGATCGTGCCGACCGAGATGCTCAGCGTGCTCGCACACAAGCAGGGGGCCCACTTCCCGGTGCGCGGGCCCGCCGTCGGGCTGTTCATCGACCTCGAGGTGCGTTTCGTGAACGGGCCGGTGTTCGTGGGGCGCCCCTATGTGGTGCACCACAGCGTGGTCGGGGTCGGGCAGAGTCGAGCGGTCGAGTCGTACTGGACCGAGTCGACGGTGGTCGATGCCGACTCGGGCGTCCACGCCGCGACGGTCCTGCTGCACCAAGGCGTCTTCAAAGCGTCGTACGCCGACTACCCGTCTTGACGGGTTCGGGTGCATGCACCGTCGCGCCGATCTGGTCGCGACGATCTGGTCGGGTCAGGTCGCTGCGTCGGACTGGATCTGCAAGAACTTCACCGAGAATCCATCCCAATGCGTGTCTCGTTCGTACGTGCAGTTCGGACGAGGGCCAACGGTCCAGGTCAAGGTGTTGCTGCCGACACGGAGCTGCGACGGATCGAGTTCGTAGCGGAAGCTCTTCCAATCCGTGCTCAAGCAGTCGTCGATGTCGTACTGGTCAGGTGAGACCTCGACGTTCTGTCCGCCGTTGAGGCTCAGCAACACCTGGCCGCGCTTGGGTTGGTGGATCTGGCCGAACAGCACCGGGTTGCGGCCGATGTCCTCCAGGTCGATCGTCACCGTCTGGCTGTCACCGATCGGTCGATGTCCGTTTCGCTGCAGATCGACGACATCGTCGGCTTCGCGGACGTCGTAGCGACCGACCACCGGTCCATCGAAGCGGATGTCGTCCCAGTGGAACGTGTAGGTGTCGAGGTTGCCGTCCTTGGTCGGATTGTAGGCATGGGTCTTGAACAGCACGAGACCCTGCTCCAACGGCAGTCCGCCGGGCACCTCGACGCTCCATTCATCGAAGGACCCATCGGGAGTCTCGATGCCCCACACGATGCGGTCGGTGTCGAGACGGACGCGCATCGTACGGCGGATCCGTCCGTCGTCGAGCGCCGGATCGTCCGGATGGAGGTCGCGCCACCAGGCGAAGTCCCACCTGCCGCGTTGGGTTTCGTTCACGATCCAACCTGCGGGGGCGAGCTCGCCCGTTCCCACCTTGATCGTGCGGACGTTGCGGCGAAAGTCGAGCACGATGCGGTTCTCCGGGTAGCGCTCGCTGATCGGAGCATCGTCGGGGCCCGGTGCCACCCTGAGCTCGTCGCGCGGCACGATCATGACCTCCCACCAACTCCTGGTGCCATGGCCGTCGTGGAGACTGACGTCGAACTCGAGTGTGCCACCGTTGCCGAAGTCGAACTCCTGGCGTGGCCAGAACGATGACACCGAGTAGCCCGCGACGTCACCCATCGACGACATCATGTGGCCGTGGCAGATAAAGAAGCTCGGATCCGGGTTCGACCCGTTCGAGTCCTGGGTCGTGCGGATCAAGCGTTGGGGTCGTGGCGAGATCGCCGGATTGGGTCCGGTGCAGTCGTCGGCATGGTCGGCGAGGAACGGGGTGTAGTCCGCGGTGAAGTGCTCCTTGGGATGGCTGCGGTGTGTCGCCACGTAGTCGAACGACGAGGGCAACAAGCTCTGCGACGGCGACGTGGGCATGCCGTCGAAGGTCTCCTCGAATGCCCACGTTGCATCGGTTTCTGGCGTCGGGGTCGTGCCGGGCACGGGCGCCGGCGCAGCAGGGGCCACGAGGACGATGTCGTCGAGGTAGATCGGGGCCGGATCGGTACCGCTCACGTCCTGCCACCAGATCCCGCCGATCGCGGTCGGAGCGCCCAGATCGGCGAATGGGATCGACACCGCAGTCCAGCGATCTCCGGGTGCTGTCACGACGACGCCCGCCCCGGCGGCCCGATACGACCCGTCCATCGCCACCACGCGCAGTGTCACCGACGCGTTGTCGCCGCCGTGCACCGAGAATCGCAGCGCCAGTGATGGCGACATCGACAGCGGGGCCTCGGCGCCGAATGACAGAGCCCCCCACGGTGCCATGTCGACGCGTATGGCTGCGGAGCCGCTCGCCACGTGTTCGTTGGTGGACAGGTCGCTCTCAGCCCATGACCAGTCGGCGAAGCCGTCACCGAGCGCGTCGTCGTACACGATCGCCGCCACGCTCTCTGCGACGGGGGGAGGACTCGCCGAGGATGAGCCAGCAGCGACGAGCATGGTGACGAGCAACGGGACGACCAAGCACCGTGCCACAACATGGTGCATTCGTGTGCGCCTGCCATGAATTCGTGGGGAGAAGAACCGAGCGGGCCTCGTGACGTCCATGGAGCGACCGTAACCACGACGTTCGGGCCGTACCGGGCGTCAACCGGGCGTCGACCAGGCGATGCGGCGGCGATGTGCGGGCGACGAGTCGCGCGACGTCTGGGATACTGGACGGGTGACTGTGTTCGTCGGTGACAACGGCACCTACACGGTGGACGGCCCGGTTGCGCGCGGACGCTCAGGCGAGGTCTTCCGCGGGGTTGCGGGAGACGGCACGCGGGTCGCGGTGAAGGTGTATGACCGTCCCGATGGCGCCGAACTCGAAGCAGCACGGCTGCGAGCGGTCGACCATCCGAACGTCGTGCGCGCCATCGATGTCGGATCGACCAGGGAACGCAGCTGGTTGGCCACGCAGTGGCATGACGGCTCCACCCTGGCGAGACTGCTCGCCGAGCAGGCTCCGTTCGACCTCGACCGCACACGCCGACTCGTTCGCCGACTCGCTGAAGCACTCGACTCGCTCCATCGTGCCGGGGTCGTGCACGGTGACCTGTCGCCGAACAACGTGCTGGTCGGCCCCGGTGACGAGATCACCGTCATCGATCTCGGCTCGGCACGAACGCACGACGCAGCGGCAGTCGACGAGACGACCGGCGTCGACCTCGTCGTGACGCCGCGGTACGCCGCTCCGGAGGTCGCGGCAGGTTCGCTTCCGGGGCCGTCGAGCGACCGCTATGCGCTCGCACTCATCGCGTACGAGGCCACCACTGGCGCGTTCCCATTTCCCGACGTCGCGACGCCGATTGCCATGCTTGCCCACCACGCGTCGTCCGAACCGGTCCTGGCGAGCGAACACCGACCATCGCTACCAGCAGGCATCGACGGCGCCTTCCACCACGCACTGGCGAAGAACCCGCACGATCGCCCGGCTACCGCTGCGTGCTTCGCCGAGCTCTTCGAGCGCGACGAGCGATGGTCGACCCCGCCAAGTCGACGACAGCGGAGATTGCTCGGGATCGGCGTGACCGCGCTCGCCGCGCTTGCCGCCGCCGGGACCTTCTGGTGGACCGCCGCCTCCGGCGATGCTGCGCAACCGAGCGCGCAGCAAGATCGTGTCGGACCCGCGGGCACAGCGCGCGATCTGGCGTGCAATCTCGTTGCCGTCGCCGACTTCGATGATGCCCGACTACCGGCGCACTTCTACGGTGGGGACGACACGAACACGGCGATTCGGGTCCGCGACGGTGGCGTCGATGGCACGGCCGCATTACGGCTGGGTAGCGCCGGACAGTACGGGTTGTACGGGGAGACCGTTGCGATCGTCGAAGGCATCACCTACGTGTTCTCGCCTGCCCTGCGCGCCGATGGCGCCGTCGAGACCTCAGCGGTGTACATCGACTTCCTCGATGCCGACTTCGACCAGCTCACCATGGAACGGGACGGGATCGAACTCGGAAATTCCGTTGCCGGACCCGACTGGACCAGGAGCACGACACGCGCGGTCGCCCCACCGGGCGCCGCATACGCGGTACCGACCATCTTCAAAGACGGCTCGGACGGCTCGGTGGTCGTCGACGAAATCGTGTTCGGAGCCGCCCAATCGTGCCCCGATCTGGCAACGTGACCTCATGGCCGTCCACGCGCGATTGCGACGCGTCTCGACAGGGGACCTCCACGATCTCGTGGCGCGCACGACGTCGATCGGCCGAGACCCCGACCATCCGATCAGCATTGCCGTGTCAGCGGTGTCGCGTGATCATGCCGAGATCGAGCGGACCGATCACAGCTACCTCATTCGAGACCTCGGCAGTCGCAACGGCACCTTCGTCGACGGGTCCCGCGTCGATCGCGAGGGCCGACCGTTGCGCGACGGTGACCTGGTGGTGATCGCCGGAGTCGAGTCGTTCCGTTTCATCGACCCGATGGCGACGCCCGGCGCGCCGGCGATCGGACGATTGATCGGCGTGTGGATCGATCCCGAGACCCGCGCGGTGTGGGTCGATGCGCAACGGGTCGAACCCCCGCTGTCGTCGCGCCAGCAGGTGCTCATCGAACTCCTCGATCGCCATCGCGGGAACGTCGTGTCGCGGGCCTGTGTCGTCGACGTCGTGTGGGCAGACGTTGCCGCAGAAGGCGTCAGCGCCGAGGCTGTCGACGCGCTAGTCAAGCGGCTCAAGGCCCGGTTGCGGCCCCTGCAGATGAGTGCCGACTACGTGGAGGTGGTGCGCGGCCGCGGGCTTCGCCTCGCTGTCTGACAGCACACAGTCGCAAGGCCGCTTGGTCGACGAGACATCGCCCGGGGGCGTTCAGCGTTCGTCGGGGTAGACGACACCGACCTGTCGGCGGATCTCGTCCATCAACTCCATGTTGGCGAGGGTTGCGGCCCAGGTCTGGACGTCGCTCTCGATGGCCCCGGCTGCGATGCGCGCCATGGCGTGCTCGGCCTCGTGGGCCAGGCCACGGTGAGGATGCTCGACGCGTTCGATGTCGTCGGTGGATCCCGCCGGGCGGATCGTGAAGCTCGTCGGGCACCAGAACGGTGCGTCGATCGTGATCGAGCCGTCGGTACCGACGATCGTCGCATCGAGGCGCGACATGGCGTCGAGCGACGTGCGAAACGTCGTGACGGCACCGTCGGCGTGTCGCATCACCCCACCGAGCGTCGCGTCGACGGCGTGCTCGGTGAGCGTGCCGAGGGCGCGCACGTCGGTTGGCTCACCGAGCAGGAACCGGCCCAGCGACAGCGGGTAGATGCCCAGGTCGAGCAGTGCACCTCCGGCCAGATCGGGGCGACGGTGTCGACCGTCGGGGTCGTGCACGGGAATGCAGAAGTTGGCGTCGACGGTGACGACGCGACCGATCACTCCGTCGGCGAGACGAGACCGCAGGTCGTGCCAGGCGGGCATGAACCAGCTCCACATCGCTTCCATCAGGAACCGGTCGTGGCGACGTGCGGTGTCGATCATCTCGCTGGCCTCGGCAGCGTTGATCGCGAACGCCTTCTCGCACAGGACGTGGCGCCCGGCTTCGAGTGCTGCGGTCGTCATCGCATGATGTTCGCTGTGGGGCGACCCGACGTAGATGATGTCGACGTCGTCATCGGCCCAGAGTTCGTCGTAGGAGCCGTGCGAGTGGGGAATGTCGAACTGGGCGGCGAAGGCGTCGGCGGCCGCCTGCGTTCTGGATCCGACCGCGGACACCACGGCGCCGTCGATGGCGGCGAGTGCCGTGGCCATCGACGTCGAGATCTGCCCCGTGGAAGCAATGCCCCAGCGCAAGGTCGTCGTCATCTCGCGAAACTAGCGCCCGCGTCGGGCGATCTCAGCGACGTCCCGTGAGACGAAGCGTGCTCAGGAGTGCGGTCAGCGCTTCGAAGGCGCTGCGGGCGCCTTGATGGGCACTCATCGAGACGAGGAAGCGAAGCGGCGCCTCGCGCAGCATCTGCTGCGACAGTTTGACCAGCACCGGGTCGGGATCGTCTCCGAGGAGTTTCGCCGACTGCTGCGCGGCGATCCGCTCGAAGCCGCGTCGAGCGACTCGACCGAGACGGGTGGTGTCGAGTTCTTCGACGACGGTGTCGAGGGTGAACGGCAACGCGGGCGTCGGCGCCGGGATCGGGCGACCCAGCATCGCTTCGAACTCCGTTGCTGTCGAGAGGAAACGCGTTCGCCGTCGAGCCGGGCGGGGGGTAGGTTCGAGATCGGCGTGTGACACCTCCACGCTTCCCACCGTGACGTCGAGGCGGTGGCGGACGTCGAGCGCCGAAGCGGCAAGGTGCAACGTCCGAGGTCCGGGTTCGACCACCCACGCCTCGCTCCTGCGATCGAAATGGGCGAACGCACGCTCGTCGAGGTGCAGGCGAACGGTGCTCGACGCGCCGGGGTCGAGCGACACCTTCGCGAACTCTCGAAGCTCCTTGTCCGGCCGATCGAGGGACGACTTGGGCCCTGCGACGTACAACTGGACCACGTCACTGCCGGGCCGCAGTCCGGTGTTGGTGACGGTCACCGAGACGTCGAGGTCGGTCCCCGAACCGGTCACCTGCGGGTCGGACCATTCGAACGTGGTGTACGAGAGCCCATGGCCGAATGCGAAACGCGGCGCGATTCCAGCGGTGTCGTAGTAGCGGTAGCCGACGTAGAGGCCTTCCCGATACTGCACCTGGCGCCCGCGGCCATGGAAGTTCTCGTTGGCCGGTATCGCCATCGAGGCCGGCATGGTCTCGGCGAGACGACCCCCGGGCTCTGCCTCTCCGAGCAGTACGTCGACCAAGGCACTCCCGGCGGCCTGCCCTGCGAGGTAGGCGAACACGACGGCGCCAGCACGCTCGACCCACGGCATGAACACGGGAGCGCCACTCTGCACCACGACGACCGTGCGGGGATTCGCTGCGCACACGGCAGCGACGAGTTCGTCATGGGCGGCTGGCAACGACAGCGAGGTTCGGTCGTAGCCCTCTGCCTCGTCGATCGCCGGAAGCCCGACGATCACCACGGCGACGTCGACGGTCGCAGCGAGTTCCGCTGCGGCGCGGAGACGTGACGGATCACTCCGTCCGGTGTCGGGGTCGTAGGCGTCCGAATAGCGCACTCGTCCGGTCATTCGCTCCTCGAGCGCCCGCAGCGGGGCGTCCTCGCGAGTCGGAACGACCGAGGAGCTTCCAGCGCCTTGCAGTCGCGGCCGAGCAGCGAATGCGCCGATCACGGCGATGTCGGCGTCGCTGCGGAGCGGCAGTGTGCCGTCGTTGGTGAGCAACACGGTGCCGGCGGCGGCGACACGACGAGAGAGCCGATGCTGCTCGAGGTGATCGATCTCGACGGGACCGAGCCGCTCGTGCGCCGCACGACTACGTCGTGCCAGTCGGGCAACGGCCAGAGCTCGTTCGGTGACCTCGTCGTCGCCGAGTTCGCCGGACTCGACGGCGCGTCGGACCAGGGCGTCGTAGGCGCCGCCACTCGACGGCATCTCGAGGTCGGTACCCGCACGAACCGCTGCGACGCGGTCGTGGATGCCACCCCAGTCGGTGACGACCGCGCCGTCGAAGTCCCACGTCGAGCGCAGTACATCGTGCAACAGGTGTCGGCTGTCGGACACGTACTGGCCGTTGACCTGGTTGTACGAGGTCATGACGACCCACGGCCGGCCCTCGCGAACCGCGATCTCGAACCCGCGCAGGTACAGCTCACGCAACGTTCGCTCATCGACGATCACGTCGACCACCATGCGATACGACTCGTGGTTGTTCGCAACGAAGTGCTTCAGGCATGCGCCCACGCCCTCCGACTGGGTCCCGCGAACGATGGCCGCAGCCAGGTGCCCCGACACGACGGGATCCTCGGAGAGGTACTCGAAGTTGCGTCCGCCGGCAGGGTGTCGCTTGATGTTGAGACCCGGTCCCAGGAGCACCCCGACGCCGAGCGAGCGCGCCTCGCGGCCCAGCGCAGCACCGACCTCGTGGAGGAGGTCGCGATCCCACGTGGCGCCGAGCAGCGACGCGGTCGGGAAGCACGTGGCTGGTATCGAATTGCCGATCCCGAGGTGATCGGAGTCGTCAGGTTGACGCCGCACACCGTGCGGGCCGTCGGTGAGCACGATCGAGGGGATATCGGCCTCCTCGATCGCCGTGGTGGCCCAGAAGCCCGAGCCCGACAACAGCTCGATCCGGCGCGGGAGCGGTAGCGACGCGACGACATGCCGGAGGTCGTCGTCCGCGGCGTGCCGCGGGTCGGGGATCGTGTCGCTCATGGCGACCGGTCTAGCAGGGTGCTGAAATTCGGGGTCTGAGGGCGGGACGCCCGGATCGAGGGCGGCCCGCCTCGTTGTCATTGCGCTGGCTTGGTCTTCGATGTCAGTTTTCGGGGATCTCCGTTGTCGGTTTCGGGTGATCGCTCACTGATCCCCGACTCCGGAGGCGGCCGGTGGCGACCTTGCCGAGGTGATCTTCATCCGGTTGCGGCGTCGAGGGCCGTGATCCGGATCAGGTTGTAGACGGCGGCTTCCATCTTGAACCAGGCCCGGTTCCGGTCGTTGCCGATGTAGCGGACCTTGCGGCCCTGGCCGACTGTCTTGATCCAGCCGAACGGTTCCTCCACCCGCTTTCGGATCCGCTGCGACACGGTGTAGCCGGCGTGGCGGGTCGTTCTGGCGTCGATCGCCGATCTTCGGTTGGTGTTGTTCTGCGCGACGTGCGGCGTGAACCCGGCGGCGCGAACGTCTTTCACGAAGTTCTTCGTGTCGTAGTTCTTGTCGCCCGCCACCGTTCTTCGCCGACCACTCTTCGGCAGTCGTTTCAACATGTCGATCGCGCAGTCACGTTCTGCGAACCCGGTCGCCGCTGTCACCTCGGCATCGGCGATCAACGCCGAGCGGTGCTCGATCAAGAGGTGACCGGCGTAGCAGAGCTGGGCGGCGGTGTTGTTCGACTTGCGATACAAGCGTGCGTCCGGATCGGTCGTCGACGCGTGCGTGTCGTTCGAGCGTTTCTGGCCGTGCCACTGCACCTCGGAGTTGCGGCCCTTTGGGCCCTCGTTGTTGTCGCTGCCCGAGTCGTCTTTGGGCTTGAACGACTTGTGCGACGCCCACGCCTGCAACAAGGTGCCGTCGACGGAGAAATGATCCGACGACATGTACCGGCGCAGCTTCGCCTGGCGGACCACGGCGGCGAAGAACTCGTCGGCGATGTCAGCGTCGAGGAGGCGTTGGCGGTTCTTGGAGAACGTCGAAGCGTCGAACGAAGCTGCATCGATCGGGAGGTCGAGGAACCACTTGAACAACATGTCGTAGTTGAGGCGTTCGCAGAACGCCCGCTCGGAACGCATCGAGTACATCGCCATCAACACCGACGCCTTCAACAACTGCTCCGGCGGCACCGACGGACGTCCCGACGTCGCATACATCGCCTCGAACGAAGTGTCCATCGAGGCAAGCACGGTGTCGACCACCACACGGATCCTCCGGATCGGGTGCTCGGCCGGGATCAGGTCCTCGGTGCTCAACGACGACAACAGAGCAAGCTGACGATCAGGCGTTCCACGCATGACCCCATTCTTTTCCATCCAGACACAGAACGCGAGCACCAATCCGGGTTTTTCAGCACCCTGCTAGTGGAGACCGCGTATGCCGTACCAGCCCATGACGACCATCGTCACGCCGATCACGAGCAGGAGCAGCGACGGTTCGCGTCGCACGAACCAGGCGCCGACGAGGGCAACGGCGAGCGTGACCAGGGCCTGAACAGCAACGCCGGCATCGGTGTCGGGTGACCACCAAGCAGCGATCGACGCCGAACTCAACGCGACACTCGGCGCCGGAACCGGTCGAAGATGCGCCCTCGGATCATCGCGAACCATTCCTTCGGCAGCGCCGGATACGTATCACGAGCGAAGTCGTCGACGAGCTTGCCGATGGCCTGCGCGTAGGCGGGATACGGATGCACGGTGCCGAACATCTTGCGCAGACCGATGCCGTGGTCGATCGCCATCGTGAACAGACCGATCATCTCGCCAGCGGCCGGACCGACGATCGCCGCGCGCAGGACCTTGCCGGTGAATCGCTCGACATCGACCATCACCACTGCGTGCTCCACGCCGTCGGTGTAGCCCCGGTCGGTGTCGGCGAAGTGCACTTCATAGCGACGTCGCCCGGCTCGATTCTTCGATGCGACCTCCTCGACCGAGATGCCGACCGACGCGATCTCCGGTCGGCAGAACACCGCGTTGGGCATGGCTCGCGGCGAGCCGGTGGTGAGGAGGTAGGGAAGCGCGATCGCTCGCACGGCGCGTCGCCCGATGGCGTTGGCGCCGTGGGTGGTGAGCGTGTTGCCGGTGATGTCACCGACGGCCCAGATGCGCTCGACGCTGGTGCGACCCCAGTCGTCGGCGACGATGCCCTTCGGTGAGTGGTCGACTCCGGCCACGTCGAGCCCCAACCCGTCGAGTCGTGGCCGTCGCCCGACCGCGAGGAGGGCGTAGTCGACCCCGTCGATCTGATCGCCGTCGGCGAGGTGGACCGTGTTCGTCGCGGCGTCGAAGCGTTCGATCGATGTCCCGATGTGCATGATGACCCCACGTGCTTCGAGCGCCGCCTGGATCGTCGACGACACGAGCGGGTCATCGTTGCCGATCAAGCGGTTGGCGAGCTCGACGATGTGGACCTCGACGTCGAGATCGCGAAAGGCCGTCGCCATCTCGAGCGAGATCGCGCCACCCCCGATCAGCACGATGCGGCCGGGGATCTCGTCGAGGTCGAAGAGGGTCTCGTTCGTGAGCACGCGCTCGCTCGGCATTCCCTCGATCGCGAACTCGACGGGCTTCGACCCGGCGCAGATGATGACGTTCTCGGCGCGCACCTCGACCTCGGATCCGTCCGGTCGGGCCACCGCGACGACGTGTGGTGAGCGCTGATCGGTCAGGCGAGCGCGACCGCGCAGGAAGTGGATCGTGTCGTGCTCGTCCATCTCGACCTCCTCGCGGCCGGCGAGGTCGTCACGTTTGGCCCGGACGTAGCCGAAGGGGTCCTCGATGCTGTGGGCAGCGGCGTGGAGGAGTGCCTTGGAGGGCACACATCCGACGTTGGTGCAGTCACCGCCAACCGGGCCCGCCTCGATCAACACGACCTCGTGGGAGAACCCGGCCAAACCGATCGCCATCGTGAGACCACCCGAACCCGCGCCGATCACCGCGGCGCGGTAGGTGCGATTCGGGTCGAATCCGGTCGGAAGGCTGCTGGTGATGCTGGTCGCGCTGGCGGTCATGGGGTCTCCAGGTCGGTCGGGCGGACGGGTCCTCGTCGTTTGAGTCGTCGAGAGATGGCGATGCTGGCGACGAAGATCGCCACGCTGGCGAAGATGGCGATCGGATCGATGCCACCGATGCCCTCGTCGAGTCGCTCGAGCGATGCACCGAGCAGGACGAAGTAGATCGTTCCGGGAAGCGATCCGAGTGCGGTGGCGAGCAGGAACGAGGTCCACCGGATGCGAAGTGCACCGCAGGCGTAGTTGACGAGGTCGTAGGGAAGAAAGATCAGACGCATCACGAAGACAGTCTCGAAACTGTTGGTGCGCAACGTGTGGCTCCAGCGCGCCACGAACGTCGAGGGGGACGACGGGGACGCCTCGGATGAGGGGACCGGCTCGATGGCCCCGGGAGGGCGGCCGAGCAGGCGTCCGACACCGAAGGCGACCATCGCCGACGCATTGGCAGCGATCACCACGATCGCGATGCCAAGCCAGGGCCCGAACAGGATCCCTCCGACCACGGTGAGCACGGACGCAGGAAAGAGTGCGAGTGGTCGAGCGAGGTAGACGCCGATGAACGCGAGGGCGCCCCACCAGGCGGTGCCGACGGTGTCGATGAAGCGTTGCCCGGCCTCGAGCGTCGACAGATCATTCGACTGGCGGTAGTTCCGCCACATCACGAACGCGACGAGCCAGAGCGTGACGATGCCAATGCGTTGCCCCCATCGTAGGGCGCGCCCTGACGTGGTCGTCGTGGATGCGCTCATCGTCGTCATGAGGCACCCCATGTGGTGGCATCCAGCGCATGACGCGCCCAACACAGACGTTCGATGGTCGTGGCGGCGACGAGGGCTGCCATCGTCCACCAGACCGTCGTCGACCAGGTGGGGACGGCGAGCGCGACGGTGAAGAGCACGATCGTCTCGGTGCCCTCGATCAGCCCTCTCGGCATCACGGTGCTGGTCCGGTTCGGCGATGCCGTCATCGGTCGCGCCGAGGTGCGCTGTGCGGCCCCGCGCTTTTCGAGCAGCGCGGCGACGTACGCCCACGAGAGCGAGTTGACGTAGAACGTCGCGAGCACGACGGAGACAGCGATCCACCCGGCGCGGTCGTCGACGGCGAATCCCAACCCGATCGGAATCGCTGCGTACGAGACCGTGTCGAACACGATGTCGACGAGCCCCCCGATGTCGCTGGCACGTCCGGACTCTCTCGCGACAGCTCCGTCGACGCCATCGGCCAGTCTGCTGGCGAGCCAGAGCGCGACCGAGATGACGACGAGCCCGGCGGCGGCGCTGACCGCCGACGCGACCCCGAGCGCGAGCGCACAGCCAGAGATGACCATCGGATCGAGCCGACCGATCGACGAACGCGCGACCGGACCGAGCAGCCGGTCCTTCACGGGGCGCAGGCGCGAGTCCATCATCGTCAGGGCGAAACCTTGCAGATTGGAGGAGCGTTCCCGCGGCACGCGATGTTTCGCGTTTGGCAACGTGGTCGACCCGCAGTCGTGGCGCCGCCCACGTCGGAACTCCGTCACAGGGTCTCACTACGCTCGCTGGCACCGACTCCCTCCCGCTTCAGCAACTGAGCAGGAGACCTGACATGCACGACCAATCATCGCCACCGGCCGAGGTGGTGACCAACGTGGTGGTCCTTCTCGGGATCATCGCCGCCGACCCGATCGAACGGACGCTGGCCGCGGGCGGCTTCGTCCGACAGTTCGATCTGCGGACCGAACTCGATACCGGAACGACCAGCGTGCCCGTGGTCTGGCACGACCCGTCCGCGAGCGACGTGACCGTGAGTACGGCGGGCACCGAAGTCGTCGTCGTCGGGACGGTGCGGCGCAGGTTCTTTCGCGCAGGCGGAGTCACCCAGAGCCGTACCGAAGTCGTCGTCGACCGACTGGTACCGGCGCGACGACGCGCTACGACGAGGTCATTGCTGGCCAGCGTCGCCAAACGCTGCGGCGGTGTCGGAGCGTGAGTGCTCGGCGTGACGTCGGTCAGGCCAGGCTGCGGATCACGAGCCCGGTGAGCAGCTTCGGCGTGAAGAACGTCGACTTGGGTGGCATCACGACGCCTTCGCGTGCGGTTCGTTCGATCTCGGCGACACTCACCGGGCGAATGAGTACCGCTGCCACGGCGCTGCCGGTGTCGACAGCATCACGAACGCGGTCGACGCCGTGCTGGTAGTCGACCTCGTGAGGGACATCTGCCAACACGTGCTCCAGCCATGCGCCATCGAGCGAGCGAACCTCGTCGAACACGCCCCGTCGCGGGGTGAGCCATTCGATGGCGTTCGGGCGAATCAGGCACAGCGCGCCGCGTTCGTTCATCTGGGCCAGCGTCGTGTCGTCGAGGTCGCCGGCGTCGGAGCGCTCGAAGCCGACGTCGAGCGCGCTGACCAACTCGTCGACGTCGATGCTGCGGTACAACCGGTGGATCGCCTCGACACTGAGTTGTTCCTCGACCAGCTCGCTGACGAACACGAGTGTCTCCTCCGCGGCGCCCGCGTCGCCGCTCGCGGCCCGCCGTTCTTCTCGCACCGCCTGGGCAACGCCATAGCGGTGATGACCGTCGGCGATCAACACGTCATCGGTGGCAACCTTTGCCGAAATGGCTGCGATTCGTTGCGGATCGGTGACGCGCTCCACCGTGTGTTCGACGCCGTCGATCGTCACGCTCGCCACTGGCTCGCCGGGCTCGGCGAGCACATCGGTGAGCCCACCCGCCAGCGAGAGCCCCCACACGGGCGACAGGTTCGCGTCAGTGGCGCGGGTGAGGTCGAGGCGGTCGGTCGACGCCTTCGGGGTGATGCGCTCGTGCGGCAGCACGCCACACTCGCCGTACGGGCCGACTTCGAGGCCACCGAGCACACCGACGATGTCGCGCTCGGCACCACTCGCGTCGGTGAAGCGCATCCGGTACAGGGTGTACGTCGGTTCGTCGTCGTCGACCATGACACCGTCGTCGATCCACGTTCGCAAGGTCGCTGCGGCGTGCTGGTAGCGATCAGGGCCCTGCGCCTCGCGAGGGACGTCGACGTGGGTGATGTTGTGTTCGCTGCGCGCACCGAGTTCGTCGAGATCGGCATCTGACAACACATCGTACGGCGGTGCGATCAGGTCGTCGATCTCGTCGGAGCGGTAGCGAAGGGCGCGAAAGGGCATGAAACGTGGCACGTGACCAGGATGCCACCTACGCGAGCGGGTCGATGCAACGATGAACGAGATGACGATCGATCTTGCTGGCATCCGCACCGTGCTCTGTGACCTCGACGGCGTGGTCTGGTTGGCGCATCAACCGATCTCCGGTGCGGTCGGTGCGATCGATCGTTTACGTCGCAGCGGCCGACGCATCGTGTTCGTGACGAACAACTCCGCTGCGTTGATCTCCGCACACGAACACGCGTTGGCAGCGATCGGCATCCCGGCCACTGGCGACGTCGTCAGCTCGGCGATGGCGGGCGCCGCGCTCACGAACGCCGGGGAGCGCGTGCTCGTCACGGGTGGCGCAGGGGTGATGGAAGCGGTCGCGAACGTGGGGGCCACCCCACTGCTCAACGACGGCGCGACCGCGCACGACGCGATCGACGCCGTCGTCGTCGGATTGCATCGCGACTTCGACTATCAGCGTCTGCGGCTCGCGGCTCGCGCCGTTCGCCAAGGCGCCCGACTCATCGGCACCAACGGCGACACGACTTACCCGACGCCCGACGGCCTCGACCCCGGTGGCGGCGCGATCCTGGCGGCGGTGGCTGCGGCGTCGGGCGTCGAACCGACGATCGGTGGCAAACCACATCTGCCGATGGCCGACGTCGTCCGGCGTCTCCTCGACGACGGGACGGGTTTCGATCCGGCGACGGCGATCATGGTCGGCGACCGTCCGGAGACCGATGGCCTGTTCGCCGAACGCCTCGGATCGCCGTTCGCGTTGGTTCGCTCGGGAGTGACCGCACCCGGAGACGAACCCGCCGGCCACGCGGGCATGAGGGTCACCGTGTCGATCGACGTCCTCGATCTGGCCGCCCTCGCCGACCTGCTGATCAACCCCTCGTGAGCGCGCAGGCCCGGTACCGCGATCGGTAGCCTCTGTACATGGCAAATTCCACGCTCCAACGTCTCCTCGATGCCGGCGTGCAGTTCGGGGAAATGTCGAAAAAGCAAGCCGAGTCGGTCGTGCGTCAACTGGTCAAGGCGGGTGAGATCCAAAAGCGTGACACCGAGCGTCTGGTGAACGAACTGGTCGAGCGGGGACGCGAGACCTCCGACCGGCTGAGTGACATCATCCAGCGTGAAGTGTCCAAGCAGGTGAGTTGGCTCTCGGAGCGCTTCGACGATCTCGAAGACCGCTTCGAAGACCTCGCCGAATCGTTGGCCGAACGCGTCGGCAACTCGGAGAAGTCGACTCCCACTGCGACCAAGCAGGCGCCGGCGAAGCAGCAGGCCACTACCAAGAAAGCGCCGGCCAAGAAAGCACCGGCCAAGAAGGCGCCAGCCAAGAAGAAGGCGGCTGCCAAGAAGGCGCCAGCCAAGAAGAAGGCGGCTGCCAAGAAGGCGCCAGCCAAGAAGAAGGCGGCTGCCAAGAAGGCCCCGGCCAAGAAGAAGGCGCCAGCCAAGAAGCAGGCCCCGGCCAAGAAGGCCGTCGGGTCGTCGGGCGTCGCTGCCGTCGCCACCACCCGCGCTGAACGCGACGCCGACTGAGACGGGCGACGTCCGATGGCGCCGAGACGCCGACTCGACGCCGAGCTGGTTCGCCGAGAGCTCGCCCCGAGCCGAAACGTCGCGCATGAGCTCATCGCCGCGGACCGGGTCTTGGTCAACGGTGCGGTCGCTACGAAAGCGTCACGTCAGGTTGCGCCCGGCGACGCCGTGGTCGTCGAAGGTCCGCCGGCGCGGTTCGTGGGGCGCGGAGCGGAGAAGCTCGAGCACGCGCTCGCCACGTTCGGGATCGACGTGGCCGGTCTCCGCCTCCTCGATGCGGGGGCGTCCACCGGCGGGTTCACCGACGTGTCGCGGCAGCGTGGCGCTGCACACGTCGTCGCCGTCGACGTGGGCCACGGACAACTACACGAGCGGTTGCGGGCCGACCCGCAGGTCACCAACATCGAACGCCAGAACGTTCGGTCGATCACCACGGACCTCATCGGCGGACCGGTCGACGGCGTGGTCGGTGATTTGTCGTTCATCTCGTTGCGGCTGGTCATCGCTCCGTTGGTCGCTGTGTGCAAGCCTGGCGCCGTCATGGTGTTGTTGGTGAAACCACAGTTCGAGGCAGGGCGGCAGGAAGTGAGCAAGGGGCGCGGCATCGTGTCGGATCCGGCGATTCACGACCGCGTGCGCGAGGAGATCGCTGACGCGCTCACCGCCGCCGGCTGCACGGTCCACGGGTGGACCACGTCGCCGATCACCGGCGCCGACGGCAACGTCGAGTTCCTGGTCCATGCGACGGCGCCCGACGAGGCGGTGCCGGCGTGACCATCGCTCGCCTCGCGCTCGTGGCACATCACCAGCGTGACGAAGCGGCCCGCCACGCTGCAACGGTGGCTGCCTGGTGTGCGGCGAACGGGGTGGAGTTCTGGATGCCGCCGACCGACGCTGCGGTGCTGGGCCTCGACCACGTCGCCGACGACAGGTCGCTCGGCGACGCCGACGTCGTCGTGAGCCTCGGTGGGGACGGAACGATGTTGCGCAGCGTGGCGCTGCTCGACGGGGCCGACGTCCCCCTCATCGGCGTCAATCTCGGTTCGCTCGGCTATCTCACCGAGGTCGAACCCGACTCGATGGCCGACGCCTTCGAACGGTTCGCACTGGGCAGCGAGGCGGGGGAGTGGCATCTCGACAGCCGCATGATGCTCGACGTCGCGGTCAACGGTTCGCTGGTCGGCCGGGCGCTCAACGAAGCCGTGGTCGAAAAGAACCAGTCGGGCCACACCGTGCGACTGCTCGCTCGGATCGACGGTGCCCCGTTCACGCATTACGAAGCCGACGGCCTCATCGTCTCGACGCCGACGGGCTCGACGGCCTACTCGCTCTCGGCGCGGGGCCCGATCGTGTCGCCGCAGCATCGAGCCATCCTGCTGACGCCAGTGTCACCGCACATGTTGTTCGACCGGTCTCTGGTCCTCAGCCCAGATGAAGTCGTCGAGATCGAGGTGGCCGGGCACCGCTCGGCCGATGTCGCGGTCGACGGGCAAGCCGCTGCGGTGCTGGTGTCGGGCGATGTCGTGCGCTGTAGTCCCTCGGCCGCCACGGCCGAATTCGTTCGCTTCGGTGCGTACCACTATCACCAGATCCTGAAGTCGAAGTTCGGACTCTCCGACCGCTGATCGGGTTCGGGATCGACACCCTTCGATCCGCAACGACCACGATCGCGAACTCTGTGACACGGGTGGAGTTCAATGGGTGTCGTGTTGACCGAACTGCACATCGAGAACCTGGGGGTCATCGAGCGACTCGATCTCGTGCTCGGGGCCGGCTTGACTGCGCTGACGGGCGAAACAGGGGCAGGCAAGACGATGTTGGTCGAGGCGATCGAGTTGCTCGTCGGGGGGAGAGCCGACGCGACGGTCGTGCGACACGGAGCCGCAGAAGCCCGTGTCGACGGGCGCTTCGTGCGGCCCGATGGGAGCGAGACCGTGTTGAGCCGCGTGGTGCCAGCGGCGGGACGTTCCCGGGCCTACGTCGATGGTCGCCTCGCCACCGTGGCGTCGCTTGCCGATGCTGCCGGCGACATGGTCGACCTCCACGGTCAGCATGCGCACCAGAGCCTGCTGTCGAGCGCGACGCAGCGCGCCGCGCTCGACGATTTCGGCGCAGTCGATCTGGCGCCGTTGCGAACAGCTCGGGGACGGCTCACCGAAATCGACGCGGCGCTTGCCGCGTTGGGAGGCGACGAACGAGCAAGAGCGCGAGAGATCGACCTGCTGCGTTTCCAGGTCGGTGAACTCGACGCCGCTGACGTGGTCGACGCAGAGGAAGATCAGCGGCTCGATGCCGAAGAGTCGGTGCTCGCCGACGCCGTTGCGCACCGGGAGTCCGGCGCTCGGGCGCACGATGCGCTGTCGAGCGATGGCGGTGCTCGTGATGCGATCGGTGCCGCGCTCGCTGCGATCGACGGCCGACGACCGTTTGCTGAGATCGCTACTCGGTTGCACGAGGTCGTCACCGAACTCGACGATCTCGCTGCGACGCTGCGCGACATCACCGACGGGATCGACGAGTCGCCTGAACGCCTCGACGAGGTTCGCACCCGACGTCAGTTGCTCGTCGATCTGCGACGCAAGTATGGCGACGACCTCGCGGCGGTGATGCGGTTCCACGCCGAAGCCGAGGATCGACTGAGCGAACTCGAATCGTACGAAGTGCGCGCCGCCGAACTCGACGACGAGCGACGCCGAGCCCTCGACAACGAGCGTGTCGCAGCGGTCGCGGTCGGCACCCGGCGCCGTGCCGCAGCGGGGCCGTTGGCCGATGCGGTCGAGCAGCACCTGCACGCGCTGGCGATGCCCAATGCGGCGATCGCGATCGAGGTCGGCGAGCACGCCGACGATCACCCCGGCGACCGCGTCCAGTTCCTGCTGGCTGCGAACCCCGGTGCACCCCTGCTTCCACTCACCAGAGTCGCGTCCGGCGGCGAGTTGGCCAGGGCGATGCTCGCTTTGCGTCTGGTGCTCTCCAACACCGGTGGCGACGCAGCCGTCTCGACGCTGGTGTTCGACGAGGTCGATGCGGGCATCGGCGGAGCCGCTGCCCATGCGGTTGCCACCGCGTTGGCCGATTTGTCTCGCCACCATCAGGTGTTGGTCGTCACGCATCTCGCACAGGTAGCGGCCGCCGCCGACGCGCAGGTGTCGGTGACGAAGTCGATCGTCGACGGCGGCACCTTCGCCAGCGCTCGGTCTCTCGACGGCGACGAGCGGGTCGAGGAAATCGCCCGCATGCTCGCCGGCAGCGCCTCGGCGACCGCGTTGGAGCACGCACGAGAATTACTCCGATGAGATTTGTCGACCGGTGGCGCGCCGTGCAGCGCGCGCGAGAGATAGTCTGATTTTCCGTCGTGGTAACGAGACGGAGGTTCACATGCCCAAGCACATTTTCGTGACGGGGGGCGTCGCCAGCTCGCTGGGTAAGGGCCTCACAGCGTCCTCTCTCGGCCGCCTGCTGAAGCTTCGCGGTTTGCGTGTCACGCTCCAGAAGCTCGACCCCTACATCAACATCGATCCGGGCACGATGAACCCGTTCGAGCACGGCGAGGTGTTCGTCACCGACGACGGCGGCGAGACCGACCTCGACCTCGGCCACTACGAGCGATTCATCGACGAGAACCTGTCGCGCAACTCCAATGCCACCACGGGATCGATCTATCAGTCCGTCCTCGCAGCCGAGCGACGAGGCGACTATCTCGGCAAGACCGTGCAAGTCATCCCGCACATCACCGACGAGATCAAGCGTCGCGTCGAGCGCGTGGCCCAAGACGACGTCGACGTGGTCATCACCGAGGTCGGCGGCACCGTCGGCGACATCGAGATCCTGCCGTTCCTCGAAGCCATCCGCCAGTTCCGCAACAAGGTCGGCCGCGACAACGTCTGCTATCTCCATGTGACACTCGTGCCGTACATCGGCCCGTCGGGCGAGCAGAAGACCAAGCCGACGCAGCACTCGGTCACCGAGTTGCGCAGCCGCGGCATCCAGCCCGACGTCATCGTGTGTCGCAGCGAAGAGCCGCTGTCCGACGACCTGAAGCGCAAGATCTCGCACATGTGCGACGTCGAAGAGCGCGCAGTGATCAATGCCGCCGACGCCCGCAACATCTACGAACTCCCCCTGATCTTCCACGACGAAGGCCTCGACGAGTTCGTGTGCGAGGTGCTGCGCATCGACGACCCGGTCGATCTGTCCTCGTGGCAGCGTGTGGTCGAAAAGGTCGAAGCGGCGACGATTCCGGTCAAGATCGGTCTGATCGGCAAGTACATCGAACTGCCCGACGCTTACCTGTCGGTCGTCGAGAGTCTCAAGCACGCCGGTTTCCATCATGGTGCGGCCGTCGAGATCGAGTGGGTGCAGTCCGAGAGCGTCGAAGGCATGCTCGCCGAAGGGCAGCTCGGACACCTCGACGGGATCGTCATCCCTGGCGGCTTCGGCTACCGAGGCGTCGAAGGCAAGATCGCTGCGGCTCGCTACGCACGAGAAACCGCCTTGCCGTGCCTGGGTATCTGTCTCGGCCTCCAGGCGATGACCATCGAGTTCGCCCGCAACGTCGTCGGTCTCACCGACGCGAACTCGACCGAGTTCGACGCAACCACGAAGCACCCGATCATCGACCTCATGCTCGAACAACGAGGCATCGAAGACAAGGGCGGCACGATGCGACTCGGCGCGCACTATGCCGTGCTCGCCGCCGGATCACAGGTGGCTGCCGCCTACGGAGCGCCGGTCGTGTCGGAGCGGCACCGTCATCGCTACGAGTTCAACGACCGGTATCGGGCACAGCTCGAAGCTGAAGGGCTGTGGGCGTCTGGCACGTCGCCCGACAACAAGCTGGTCGAGTTCATCGAGTTGCCCGGCCATCCGTTCTGGGTGGCCACGCAGGCGCACCCCGAGTTCAAGAGTCGGCCCGATCGTCCGCATCCGTTGTTCCGCGAGTTGATCGCAGCAGCACTGGTGCGACGTGGCCACGTCGTCGACCATGCCACGCCCACCGACGCTCCGCCGCAACCGGCGCCGACATCGCCACAGCCGACGCTGACGTGAGCGCCCAGGCTGGCGAGTTTCGTCGAGTCGGCGAACACACCGTCCACGAGGGCTACATCTGGTCGGTGGCGCGCGCCGAGTTCGAAGCACCCGACGGCGCTCGGTTCCATCGAGACATCGTGCGGTCGCCTGGTGCGGTCGGCGTGGTGCCACTGGTGTTCGACGCCGAGGGCAACCCTTCGGTGGTGCTGGTGTCGCAATACCGCCCGCCGTACGAGGATGCGGTCATCGAGATCCCGGCCGGGATGCGCGACATCGAGGGCGAAGACGTGGTCGAGGTCGCCCGCCGGGAATTGATCGAGGAGGCTGGTCTCGACGCCGGCCGAATCGACGTGCTCGGCGAGATCTACCCGTCGCCGGGCATGACCGACTCGATCACGTCGATCTGTCTCGCCACCGAATGCCAGGTCGTCCCCACCGATCGGCAAGGTCCGGAAGAGGCGTACATGGAGGTCCTCCACGTGCCCCTCGCCGACGCACTGGCGATGGTCGATCGCGGGGAGATCGTCGACGCGAAGTCCGTGGTCGGGTTGCTGCTGACCGATCGGCGACTCCGCTCAGCCGACGGCGGCTGACCGGCTCGGTGATGGGCGCGGCGCCGCTGTCACTCGAGGTCGAGGAGTTCTTGGCCTGGATGCTGTCGGAGCGGGGCCGGTCGGCGAACACGCTGGCGGCGTATCGCCGTGACCTGCGCTCGTACTGTGCCTGGTTGGACGCACGTGGACGCTCGATCCTCGATGTCGACGCCGACACGCTCGTCGACTTCACGTCCGAGCGGCGTTCGAGCGGTGCGGCGACGTCGTCGATTGCTCGACAGCTCGCCGCGATCCGGATGGCGCACCGCTACCTCGCGATCGAAGGCCATCGCTCCGACGACCCGACGGCGAATCTGGAGGGCGTTCGAGTCCCGTCGGGGATTCCGAAGCCACTCACCGAGACCCAGGTCAACAGCCTGTTGGCGGCGGTCGTCGGGCACGAACCCATCGACCATCGGGATCGTGCACTGCTCGAACTGCTGTATGCGACGGGCGCCCGGATCTCGGAGGCCACCGGGTTGTCGATCGGCGACATCGATCTCGACGCCCGGCTCGTGCGACTGTTCGGCAAAGGGTCGAAGGAACGAATCGTCCCGTTCGGAGGTGCGGCGGCGGGCGCCCTGGACGACTGGTTCTCTCCGAGAGGGCGGGCTCGCCTCGTACCGGCTCGGTGGCAGCGACGTGGCGACGCCGAAGCGGTCTTCCTCAACACTCGTGGCGGCCGGCTCACGCGTCAGGCGGCCTGGCTCGTCGTGAAGAAGTACGGCAACCGGGCAGGGATCTCGGACTCGCTGTCACCGCACGTGCTTCGCCACTCGTGCGCGACACATCTGCTCGACCATGGTGCCGACCTTCGTGTCGTGCAAGAGATGCTCGGACATGCGTCGATCTCGACCACGCAGGTGTACACCAGGGTCAGCCAGCAACGGTTGTTCGAGGTGTACCGCTCCGCGCATCCGCGCGCCACACTGACGGCGTGATCTCCCCGACTCACCTCTGGCATCTCGCCGCGCGGTTCGCGACGTCGCTGCCGCCGACACCCCCGTCGATCGCGGACGAGGTCTGGGTCGATGTGCACCTGTCGACCGGAGAGCGGTCACTGTGGACACGGATGAGCAATCAAGATCGGCGTCACAGCGCGCTCGTCGGTCGTCGCTTCATCGACCGGCGACCCGACGCGCCCCGCGCCGCGGTGGCGGGCGCGATCCTCCACGACGTCGGCAAGATCGAGTGCGGCCTGGGCACGATCGCCCGAGTGGTCGCAACGATCGTCGGACCGCGCACGCACCGCTTTCGGGCGTATCACGATCATGAGGAGATCGGTGCTCGGCTCCTCGCAGCGGCCGGGTCCGATCCGATCACCGTGGAGCTGGTGCGTGGCGAGGGTCCATTCTACGACGACCTCTGCGCCGGCGACCGCGCCTGACGTCGCCGGCACGTGCGCCGGTCGTCGGCGACGCTCGCTCGCGGCACGCGTGCGCCCGACCACCGAGATCCATCTGGTGCGAGCCAGTGGCCGGATCGCGCGGTATCTCACGGTGGATGGAGCGCCGAGTTCGATCATGTCGCCACGTGGCGAGACGGTCGCGTCTCGCCACCCCACTTCGGCCTCGATCCGTCGAGACTCCGCACCTTCCACGACGCATGGCTCACCGCGCGGTGACTCACGTATTCGTCAGGCGAGGACGAGACGGGCGCGGCGTCGATTCACGAACGCTCGCAACGTCATCCACAGCAGTAGGCCGCTCCAGATGCCGGTGATGCCGAGGCCCGGCACCGCGAGCACCGCAGTGGCGATCGGCACGACCGCTGCGAGATAGCCGAGTGCAGCGCGGCCGAGGAAGCGATAGTCGCCCGCTCCGATGAGCGAACCGTCGGTGGCGAAGGCGATCGAGCCGGGCACGAGCACCGCGCCGAGCAGCACGAGGGCGACCGTGGCGCGGGAGATGACGGCGGGGTCGGTCGTGAACGCTCGGGCGATCAAGGGCGACGCAGCCGCCACGACCACGCCGAGTGCCGCACCGACGCCGACCGACAGCCGCGTCGCTCGAGCGGCGAGCGTCGCGGCCATCGAGGGCGAGCCGCGGCCGAGTTCCTCGGCGACGAGCGTCTGGGTCGGCACCGCCAGCGCGTCGAGCGAGAGCGCGACGAACAAGAACATGCTGATCGCGATCTGATGTGCGGCGAGGGTGGGCTCGTCGACACGCGCGGCGATCGACGTCGCTCCGGTGAACACCGCCAGCATCGCGGTCACGCGCAGCAGCAAGTGGCGCCCCGCCGACATGAGCGGCCGCATCTCGTCCCACAGCGGGCGAAACGTCCCGGCCGACGCGACGATCGGTCGGGCCCGCCAGCACAGCGCCACCCCGGCGAGGACCTGTGCGACCACGGTGGACCACGCAGCACCCGCGACGCCGAGATCGAAACCGGCGACCATGATCACCTCGACCACCACGTTGATGATGTTGGCCACGACCGCCACGACCAGACCGGACCGATAGTCGCTGGCCCCGCGCTGCGTTCCCTGTGCCGCGAGCCCGACGATCACGAACGGCACCCCGATCGCCGAGATGCGCAGATACACGACCGCGAAGTCGAGCACCTCGCCGTCCGCGCCGAGCAGCGACGCCAGCGGATGGGCGAAAAGCACCAGCAGGGGAGCGGCGACCAGCCCGATTGCGGCCGACAGCCACAGGGCCTGGGCGCCGACGGTGCCCGCCGCGGCTGCGTCGTCGGAGCCGAGCCGACGCGCCACGCGTTCGGTCGTGCCGTAGGCGAGAAAGTTGGAGCCGACGATCACGAGCGAGATGATCGACACGGCGATCGCGACGCCACCGAGTTCGTCGGTGCCGATCCGACCGACGATCGCCGTGTCGACGAGGCGGTAGGCCGGCTCGGCGGCCAGCGCGCCGAACGCTGGCACGGCGAGGCGCAGGATCCTGCGATCGGTGTCGGCGAGTTGCACGAATCGTCGTCGCCGTCAGCGGTGGGTCACGCAGGGAGCATGCCGATGGCGCGGTGCACGCGCTCGACCGTCGCCGAGGCGACCTCTCGAGCCTTCTCGGCGCCGACGGCGAGCAGTCTTGCGAGTTCACCCGGGTCATCGAGCAACTCGAAGTAACGCGTGCGGATCGGATCGAGCGTCGCGACGACCGCTTCGCCGGTGTCGACCTTCAACCTGCCGTACTGTTCGTACTCGGCAGCCACGGCAGCTGGTGTACGACCGGTCACCGCCGCGTTGATCTCGAGCAGGTTGGCGACGCCCGGCTTCTCATCCCGATCGAACCGGACGGCGTCGAGCCCGGTGTCGGAGTCGGTGACCGCTCGCTTGAACTTCTTCAACACGTCCTTGGGATCGTCGGTGAGGTACACGCAGCCGGCGTCGGAGTCGTCGGACTTCGACATCTTCGAGGTCGGGTCCTGCAGGCTCATCACACGAGCACCTGCTGCCGGCGTGACCGCTTCGGGAATGACGAGCGTCTCGCCGAAGCGGTGGTTGAAACGAATGGCCGCATCGCGAGTGATCTCGATGTGCTGACGCTGATCGTCGCCGACCGGAACCTCGTTGGTGTCGTACAGCAAGATGTCGGCAGCCTGCAGAGCCGGATAGGTGAACAGGCCTGCGGCGACGAACTGGCCTTCACGCTTGGTCGACTTGTCCTTGAACTGCGTCATCCGTGAGAGCTCGCCGAAGCTGATCTGGCACTGCATGATCCAGCCGAGTTGGCTGTGCTCGGGCACGTGGCTCTGGGCGAAGACGGTGGCGATCTCGGGATCGAGACCGACGGCGAAGAGCATCGCCGCAGTGCGCAGCGTGGCCTCGCCGACGACGCCGGGCTCCTCGGTGACCGTGAGGGCATGCAGGTCGACGACGCCGTGGAAGGCGTCACAGCGGTGTTGACCCTCGACCCACGCGCGCAAGGCCCCCAGGTAGTTGCCGAGATGCATTTCGCCGGTCGGCTGGATGCAGGAGAGCACACGCGTCTGATTCGCCATCGAAATGAAGCTAGCGCTGAGAGGGCAGCGGTAGCGTGGTGCGTTCATGGCTGTCGAGGTGACCACCCCTGTGTACGAGGGGCCGTTCGACTTGTTGCTCCAGCTGATCCTGAAAGAACAAGTCGACATCTACGAGGTGAATCTGGCGACCATCGTCGATGCGTACCTGACCGAGATCGAGCGGCTGCAGGAGCTCGATCTCGACGTCGCGACCGGCTTTCTCCTCATTGCAGCGACACTGGTCGAGCTCAAGGCGCGACGTCTGCTTCCGAACCAGGCCGACATGGACCTCGACGAGGAGCTCGCGTTGTGGGAAGAGCGTGACCTGCTGCTCGCTCGAC
Organism: Ilumatobacter sp.; assembly: GCF_046290335.1. GTDB lineage: Bacteria > Actinomycetota > Acidimicrobiia > Acidimicrobiales > Ilumatobacteraceae > Ilumatobacter_A. The sequence goes on from NZ_JBKAGH010000001.1 coordinate 206,356, forward strand.
TGCTCGAAGCGAAGACGTTCAAAGACGTCGCCGGGATCTTCTCCAAGCTCGCCGAGGAGGCCGACCAGTCGTTCCCTCGGGTCGTCGGCGCGGACGAGCGCTTCGCCCACGTCATGCCCGACCTGCTCGAAGGCACCAGCGTTCGCAGTCTGCAGCGGGCAGCGATCAGAGCGCTGACGCCCAAGCCGGTGCCGGTCGTCGACCTGTTCCACGTCAACCCGATCAAGATCACCGTCGCCGATGCCGTCGCGGAGCTCCTCGACGAACTGCCGCGAGTCGGGCGAATCTCGTTCCGCCGGCTCACCGCCGATCTCGGTGACCGGATCGAGGTCATCATCCGTTTCCTCGCCGTGCTCGAACTGTTCAAGCAGGGCGCGGTCGACATCGATCAGCCGGAGCGGTTCGGCGACATCGAGGTCATCTGGGCTCCAGACGACTCGCTCGATCTGGGCTCGATCCTCATCGACGCATACGAAGGCTGAGCCATGACCCTCGAAGACATCGACGAATCCGATCGCGCCGACCGGGTCGCAGAGTTCAAGCGAGCGATCGAGGCGATCGCCCTCGTCTCGCACGATCCCGTGCCTCACGAGTTGTTGGCGCAGTTGCTGGAACAGCCGACGACGCTCATCGAGACGTGGTGTGACGAGCTGGCGCGCGACTACGAGGCCGAGCGGCACGGGTTCGAGCTCGTGCGCGTCGCTGGGGGCATCCGCTACCAGACGGTCGCCGATCTCGCCCCCTACGTCGAACGATTCCTGCTGCACGACCAGCGCGCCCGGCTGTCGGGGGCAGCCCTCGACACGTTGGCGATCGTCGCCTACAAGCAGCCGATCTCTCGCGCTCAGGTCGCGGCGATTCGCGGCGTCGACCCCGACGGCGTGCTGCGGACGCTGCAGGCGCGCGGCTACATCGACGAGGTCGGCCGTGACGACGGACCGGGACAGGCCGTGCTGTTCGGCACCACCGACGCGTTCCTGGAGAAGCTGGGCCTGGAGTCACTCGACGATCTGCCCCCGATCACCGAGTTCATCCCCGGCCCCGACGTGATCGAGGCCCTCGAACACGGCCTGCGCGTCACGCCGGAGATCGATGTGACGACGGCGCCCGCAGCGATGACCGAAGAAGCCCCGGCGACCGATGGGGCGCACGCGGCCGACGAACTGCAGAGCGAATGAGCGCCGAAGACGGCCGGCCGCTGTGGGAACAGCTTGCCGATGCGAACCGTGAGCTGCCGTCGGGTGAGCGCCTGCAGAAAGTGCTCGCCGCCGTTGGCTTCGGGAGCCGACGAACCGCCGAAGATCTCATCGCCGCCGGTCGTGTGACGGTGAACGGCGAGGTCGCGATTCTCGGTCGGCGCGTCGATGCTGACAACGATCTGGTCGAGGTCGACGGCGCGCCCATCGGCGTCAAGCCCGACCTCGTCTACTACATGCTGAACAAGCCAGCGGGAGTGGTCGTGACGGCGAGTGACACGCACGACCGCCCCACGATCATGGAGCTGCTGCCCAGCGAGCCACGGGTGTTCTCGGTGGGGCGCCTCGACGCCGACACCGAGGGTCTGCTGCTGGTGACCAACGACGGCCAGCTCGCCAACCGAATCGCCCATCCGAGCAACGGTGTCGACAAGGAATACCTCGTCGAGGTCACCAACGGCGCGGTCGCTCCCGGTCATCTGCGCCAGCTGCGCGACGGGATCGAGCTCGACGACGGCATGACCGCTCCCGCAAAGGTCTCCCAACCGGAGCCCGGAATCCTGCGGCTCACGATCCACGAAGGACGCAACCGCCAGGTTCGCCGGATGTGCGAGGCGATCGGTCATCCGGTGCGCCGCCTCGTTCGCACTCGCGTCGGTCCGCTCAGCGACCGCACGCTGCAACCGGGGGAGTGGCGTCGCTGGACGAACGACGAACGCAACGCCATGATCGAGGCGGTCGCAGCAACCACGCACCGCGGTGACAGGTCGGGCAAGTACGATCCCACGCCGTGACGGCCACCGATCCCGAGTCCAGCGCGCCCCTGCCGCCGGGCGTGAACGCGTCTGCAACACGGCGCGCGAACGTGGTCGGGCTCGGGCTGATCGGCGGATCGGTCGCCTCTGCATTGCGTGCTCGCGGCTGGCACGTGTCGGGCTCGGATCACGACGCTCCCACTGCCGCCGAAGCACAACGCCGCTCGATCGTCGATGCACTCGGCGTCGACGCCGACGCCGAGATCACCTTCGTCGCCGTACCGGTGCTCGCAGGCGTCGAGGCGGTCTCGAAGGCGCTGGCGTCGACGACCGGCATCGTCACCGACGTCGGCAGCGTGAAAGCTCCGATCTGCGAGCACATCACCGATTCCCGTTTCGTCGGTGGACACCCGATGGCGGGCAGCGAGCTCGACGGGCTCGACGGGGCGGATCCGTCCCTGTTCGAATCCGCGATCTGGGTGCTCACCCCCGACGACGACGCCGACGACGAGGTGTTCACCCGCTTGACGTCGATCATCACGTCGTTGGGTGCCGAGGTCGTCGCGATCGCACCGGAACGACACGACGAACTCGTCGCCGTGGTCAGCCACGTCCCGCACCTGACCGCTGCAGCGCTCATGGGGGTCGCGGCGGATCGCTCGATCCAACACGCAGCGCTGCTGCGTCTCGCTGCCGGCGGCTTCCGCGACATGACCAGGGTCGCCAGCGGGCAGCCTCGGATCTGGCTCGACATCTGCAAGGAGAACCGCGCGGCCATCGTCGAGGCGCTCGGCCATCTGATCGGCGCCCTCGGCCAGATCCAGCGCGCCGTCGACGATGGGGATGGTGACGAACTTCTCGACCGTCTCACCGCCGCTCGCGCCGCCCGTCAGAACCTGCCGTCGCGCGTCGTCGACCCCGAGACCCTCGCGGAGATCCGCATCCCGATTCCCGACCGGGCCGGCGCCGCCGCCGAGGTGTTCACCCTCGCCGCCGAGCTCAGCGTCAACATCGCCAACTTCGAGGTCGTGCACGTCGCCGCGAGCAACCGGGGTGTTGCGGTCGTGCTGGTGGATCAGAGCCATGCCGACCTGTTCCGCGGCGGCCTGATCGCACGCGGGTTCCATCCGGCGATGCAGAGGCTCGCATGACGACCTCCGACCGTTCGATGACGCGGCGCGTGCGCCGCGCGTCCGGACCGATCATCGCCGACGTCGAGGTGCCCCCTTCGAAGAGCATCGCCAATCGGGCATTGATCTGCGCAGCATTGGCCTCCGGCGAGAGCGAGATCACCGGCCTGGCCCCCGGCGACGACACCGTGGCGATGGTCGAGTGTCTGTCGGCGCTCGGCGTGCCCGTGACCGTGTCGGAGCGCAACGGTCGAACCGTGGCCGTCGTGCGCGGCACCGGTGGCGCCCTCCCTCCCGGGCCGATCTCGCTCGACACCCGGTTGGCAGGTACGACGTCACGGTTCATCACCGCACTCGCCGGTCTCGGACCCGGCCCCTACACCGTTGACGGTGGAGCGCCTCTCCGGGCTCGACCGATGGGTCCGCTGCACGATGCGCTCCACGCGCTCGGGGCCCGGGTCGAACCCGTCGGCGAGTGGGGGCACCTGCCGGTCACGATCTCCGGTCCGCTCGGCGGCGCCGACGCGATCATGATGCCGGGCGACATCTCCAGCCAGTACGTCACGGCGCTGATGTTGATCGGCCCGCTGATCCGCGAGGGGATCCGGCTCGGACTGTCCACCGAACTCGTCTCTCGCCCGTACGTGGAGATCACGAAGTCGGTGATGGAGGCATTCGGCGCTCTCGACGTCGAGATCGCTCAACGGCACGTTCACGTCGCCGAGAGCCGATACTTCGCCACCGACTACGCCGTCGAAGCCGATGCGTCGTCGGCGAGCTATCCACTCGCGGCTGCCGCCATCGCAGGCGGTGCGGTCAGCGTGCATGGTCTCGGACGCTCCTCGCTGCAGGGCGACGCCGGGTTCGTCGATCTGCTCGAGCGGATGGGGTGCCTGGTGACGGTCGGTGAACACGACACCGTGGTGATGCGACGTACCGACATGGCGCTGCACGGCATCGACGTCGACATGGCCGACATGTCCGACCTCGTTCCCACGATGGCCGTCGTCGCCACGCAGGCCACGACACCCACGCGAATCTCCGGAGTCGGGTTCATCCGCGCCAAGGAGAGCGACCGTCTGGGTGATCTCGCCGGTGAGCTCGCCAAGACCGGTGCGGACGTACGGGTCGAGGACGACGGACTCCTGATCACGCCGACCCCCGAACTGCACGGCGCGCGCCTCGACACGCATCACGACCATCGACTGGCGATGTCGCTCTCCCTGCTGGGTCTCGTCGTCGGCGACATCGAGATCGCCGATCCCGATGTCGTCACCAAGAGCTGGCCCGACTTCTGGCACGCACTCGACGCGCTGCCGGCGAGGCTCGCGTGAGCGACGACCGGCCGACCATCGCCGCGTTCGATGTCGACGGCACGCTCACGACTCGCGATTGCGTGGTGCCGTTCATGCGGCGCGTCACCGGCGCCCGCCGGATCGTGCCACGCTTGCTACGACGTCCCGACCGCCTGGTGCCCGTGCTCGCCCGCCGCGATCGTGACGAGCTCAAGGCGAGGGCGGCAGCCGCCGCCTTCACCGGCACCACCGACACCGCTCTGAGAATCCTCGGCCGCGACTTCGCCGCGCACGTCCATGCGAACTGGTTGCGTTCGGACACGGTGCGATCTCTGCAGCAACACCTGCGCAACGGCGATCCGGTGGTCTTGGTCTCGGCGTCGTTCGAGGTCTATCTCGCGCCGTTCGCCGAACTGCTCGGAGCCGACGAGGTGCTGGCCACTCGCCTGCGCGTCGACAACGGTGTCGTCACGGGTGAACTCGACGGGCCGAACTGTCGGGGTCCGGAGAAGGTACGTCGACTCCACGACTGGCTCGATCGACACCATGGCGGCCGCAGCGCCAATCGTGTCGTCGCCTACGGAGACTCTGCCGGCGACCGAGAACTCCTCGCCGACGCCGACGAAGCACATTGGATCGGCCGGGGCGCTGCGTGATCCGTCCGATGATCCGGGCCATGCGCCCGAAGCAGTGGCTCAAGAACGTCCTCGTGTTCGCTGCGCCCGGCGCGGCCGGTGTGCTCGACGAGTGGGGCGACCTGAGTATGACGATCATCGCGTTCGTCTCGTTCTGCTTCGCTGCGAGCGGCATCTACGTCTGGAACGACCTCAACGACGTGGAGGCCGACCGCCTCCATCCGACCAAGCGGCTCCGTCCGTTCGCGTCCGGTCTCGTTCCGATCCCGGTCGCCCGCACGATGGGCGTCGTGCTGCCGCTGGCGGCGCTCGGACTCGCCGCGTTGACGGGCCGATGGCAGACCGTGGCGGTCGTAGCCGTGTACATCGCACTGACGCTCGTGTACACGTTCTGGCTCAAGGAGGAGCCGATCATCGACCTGCTCACGATCGCGTCGGGCTTCGTGCTGCGAGCTGCCGCCGGTGCCGTCGCCGTCGACGTGCCGATGTCGCGCTGGTTCGTCCTGTGTGTCACGTTCGGTTCGCTGTTCATCGTCGTGGGCAAGCGCTACGCGGAGCTGAACGAGGTCGGCGACGGGGCCGGCACCCGCGCGACGCTCGAGACCTACACCGCCGGATTCTTGCGGATGTTGCTGTCGGTCAGCCTGGCCGGCGCGCTCATCAGCTACTGCGTGTGGGCGTTCGAGACCAGCGAGATCTCGTCGCTCGCCGACCGAGGGCTCGATCTCCCGTTCTACGAACTGTCGATCGTGCCGATGATCGCGGCGCTGTTTCGGTATCTCTTGGTGTTGGAGCGGGGCGAAGGGTCCGCGCCCGAAGAAGTGTTCGCCAGCGACCGCGTGCTGCAGCTCGCAGGGGTCGCCTGGATCGTGATCTACGGAGTGGCGGTGTACACGGCATGATCGACAGCAACACGAAACCGAACGACGGGCCCGACCTCGTCGCCACGATGGCGGCGGTGGCCGACGTCGATGGGTGGATGAGCCCTGGGCAAGGCGCGACGTTGTTCGACGCGGCCTCTCGATGTCCCGACGGCGGCACGATCGTCGAGATCGGGAGTTTTCGCGGTCGGTCGACGATCGTGCTGGCGCAGGCAGCTGCGTCGAACGTTCGCATCTTTGCGATCGATCCGCATGCCGGGAACGATCGCGGTCCTCAGGAGATCGACGGCTTCGTCGACGAGGCGGCCGACGACCATGCCGTGTTCCTCGCGAATCTCGAACGAGCCGGTGTCGCCGACCGTGTCACCCATGTGCGAGCGTTCTCCGACGATGCGCACGATCGCATCGACGGTGGCATCGACGTGTTGTACGTCGACGGGGCACATCGTTACGGACCCGCATTGGCCGACATCCGGTCGTGGGGCGATCGGGTGCTCGACGGCGGCACGATGCTCATCCACGACTCGTTCTCCTCGATCGGCGTGACCGGAGCGATCATGCGATCACTGGTCGCCGGACGCCGCTTCCGCTACGTCGGCCGTTCACGCTCGATGACGATCTATCGGGCCGATCTCCCGTCAGGCCTCGGTGCTCGGCTCCGCAACGCGAGCCGGCAGCTCGCTCAGTTGCCATGGTTCGCGAAGAACGTCGGCCTGAAGGTCCTGCTCACGCTGAAGCTCGGTGCGGTCCTCCAACGCGTCGGCCGCCCCGCACCCGAGTGGCCCTACTGAGCGGCAACGGGCGAGATCCCGGCGGCTCGGAGTGCCCGTGCCGGTGAGCGATGAGTCGGTTGCTGCGGGGTACGGTGCACCATGACCAACGCTGCGTTCCCCGTCCATCGCCTGGCGATCGCCGGCCTGCTCGGCCTCGTGGCACTCGTTGGGTGCGGCGGCGACGACGAATCGGATTCCGCGCCTGCCGCCACGGCAGCCCCTGCCGAATCCGTGGAGTCGGAGGAACCGGCGGCGTCGGATGCCGGCGCGACGATCACGATCTCCGGCTTCTCGTTCGGTGATCCGCTCACGGTGTCGCCCGGCACGACGGTGACGGTGACCAACGACGACGGGTCGGCCCACACCTGGACGTCGTCGGAGAGCGTGTTCGCCTCGCCGACGCTCGAGCAAGGCGACTCGTTCGACTTCACCTTCGACGAGGCCGGCGAGTTCGGGTTCGTGTGTCTCATCCACCCGGCGATGACCGGGTCGATCACGGTCGCTTGACGACGTCGGCGAGTCAGCGCTCGATGGCTCGCCGCGACGTCACCTGAGCGCCGGTGTGACAGCCGAGCCGAGGAACGCGTGGCCGTCGGCATCCAGGTGCAGGCCATCCGGTCCGCGGCGGCCGAGCGGGTCGTCGAGATCGTCGTAGAACGCAGGATCGGCGAGGCCGTCGTCGTTCGGATCGAGTGCTCCATAGCGAGGGACGGCGAGCAGATCGGCGATCGACCGGTTCAGCGACGCGATCATCCAGGCCAGAGGACGGTCGGCCACCGAGGTCGCATCGTGTTCCGCAGCGAACGCCTCGCCGATCGGCGGCATCGGCAAGACCAGGATCTGGTCGCTTCGAACTCCCGCACCGCGGAGCAGACCGACCGCGATGCGCATGCCGTCGGCTGCCTTGGCGACCCGAGACGCTGCCGAGGTGCCGGCATCCGAGACGATGAGTTCATTCACGCTCGGGGTGAGGATCACCCAGCGTTGCGCCAACGGAGTGGCCCTCGGTGGCCTGGCGACATAGTTGCTGAGCTGGCGTAACAGTGTCGGGTTCGACGGATCGGCCGACAACAGACTCGGGGTCGAGATCGACTGGCCGTCGATCGCGTAGCTGTACAGACGGTGCTGTACCGACGGGGGTTGCGTGACGCGGAGTTGATGACTCACGACGGCGACCCAGGTCTGATGGGCGGGAACGCCGAACCCTGCCGTGATCGAATCGCCGAACACGTCGACCTCGATGATGCGCGGTGCGTGTCGTCGCGCCTGCTCGGCAGCGACCACCGCCCGCTCGACGCGCCCGCCTGCGGCGGCAAGTGATCGCGGCGGGCCGACGATGCTCGTCAGCGTGCACGCGCCGAGTGCGAAGAAGGCGGCGACGGTCATCGACGAGCGTCGTCGTGTTCGGGCGCCCTGCATCGGCCGAGAAGCTACCGCCCGGACTGGGTCGCCGACACTCGGGCGTGTCAGGTCGTTCCGGCCGGCCTCACGCGCGTCGGCGAGGCGGGGCAGTAGCCTCGTCGTCTCGTGGAATCGGAACATCGCGCACTCGCCGGCTGGGGCCGTACCGCTCCCAGCGTCGCCACGGTGGTCCGTGCGACATCGGACGAGTTGGCGGCCGACGGCTGCCTCGAGCGGCTCGTCGCACACGGCCGAGGCGCCATTGCCCGAGGTCTCGGCCGTTCGTACGGCGACCCGGCGCAGAACGCTGGCGGCACCGTGGTCGAGTTGCAGTCGGGGAGCGACCCGATCCGCATCGACGAGGATGCCGGACTCGCACACGTCGACGCCGGCGTCAGCTTCGACACGCTGTTGCGCACGATGGTCCCGATGGGCTGGTTCGTGCCCGTCACGCCCGGCACGCGTTTCGTCACGGTCGGGGGAGCGATCGCGAGCGACATCCACGGCAAGGGCCATCATGCGGACGGGTCGTTCGGTGCGCACGTCACCCGGATGGGCATGCTGCTCGCGGACGGCACCCGCCGCAGCATCACCCGCGATTCCGACCCCGAACTCTGGTGGGCGACGATCGGTGGCATGGGCCTGACCGGCATCATCACCGACGCGTCGTTCCACATCATCCCGATCGAGACCCGCCACTTCATGGTCGAGACCCGCCGCGTGCCCAACTTCGATGCGCTCGTCGAGGCAATGGAAGCCAACGATCACCTCTATCGGTACTCGGTGGCCTGGATCGACCTGGTTGCGACCGGCAAGAGCCTGGGCCGATCGGTGCTGTCGATGGGCAATCACGCGTCGCTCGACGAGCTTCGTGCGTCCGATCCGAAAGCGGCGAGGACGCCGCTCGACTTCGATCCTGCGGTGTACCCCGACATCCCGGTCGGAGTGCCCAACGTGCTGACGCGTCCAGCGGTTCGGGCATTCAACGAGCTCTGGTATCGCAAGACCCCGAAGCAGCATCGGGGCACCGAGTCGATCACACAGTTCTTCCATCCGCTCGACATGGTCGGCCAGTGGACTCGCCTGTACGGGCAGTATGGGTTCCTGCAGTATCAGTTCGTGGTCCCGTTCGACGCGGTCGACACGATGCGCACCATCGTTGCTCGGATCTCCCAAGAAGGTCACGCGTCGTTCCTCGCGGTGTTGAAGCGTCTCGGCACGGAGAGCGGTGGTCTGTTGAGCTTCCCTCGGCCCGGGTGGACGCTCACACTCGACCTGCCCGCCGGCGTCGACGGGCTCGACACCTTGCTCAGCGAACTCGACGAACTCGTGCTCGGTGTGGGAGGTCGGCACTATCTCGCCAAAGACGCGTTCGCCACGCCCGCCGTCGTTGCTGCCGGGTACCCGCGTCTTGATGAGTGGAAGGCGATCCGTCGTCGTGTCGACCCCGACGGCGTCTGGGCGAGCGACCAGGCTCGCCGTCTGGAATTGCTGTGAACGTCACGCGTCGAGGAGATCCGACCAGAATGGAACGATCATGATGAACGCCTTCGAACAGCCTCAGACCGTGCTCGTCCTCGGTGGGCGCAGTGACATCGCCCAGGCGATCGTGCGCAAGCTCGCTTCCCCGGCGCTGCAGACGGTGATCCTCGCGCAGCGCAGCAACGAGAGCGATCCGGTGACGATCGACGGGCTGCCCGACGCAGTGTCGGTCGTGTCGGTACCGTTCGATGCCACCGATCACGCTCACCACGCAGAGTTCGTCCAGGAGGTCGTCACTGCGCACGGCGACCTGGACGTCGTCATCCAGGCCTTCGGTCAACTCGGCGAGTCCGTCAACGACGACCCGGTGGCAGCGGGAGCGCTGGCCGACGTCAATTTCGCCGGCGCGGTCAGCTCGGGGCTCGCCGTGGCGAACCATCTGCGTGCCCAAGGCCACGGCGTGCTGGTGGTGCTGTCGAGCGTGGCCGGCATGCGAACCCGGCCCTCCAACTTCGTCTACGGGGCGACCAAAGCCGGGCAGGACGCCTTCGCCACCGGGCTCGGTCACACGTTGCACGGGTCCGGTGCTCGGGTACTCACCGTTCGACCCGGCTTCGTGCGCTCGGCGATGACGGAGGGCCTCGACGAAGCTCCGTTCGCCTGCGACCCCGACGACGTCGCCGAGGCAACGGTCAGCGGAATCCGCCGCAAGAAGTCGGTCGTCTGGGCGCCCGGCGTGCTCCGTGGCGTGTTCGCCATCCTGCGTGTCGTTCCCGGGTTCGTCTGGCGTCGACTCGATCGCTGAGATGACGGTCGTCGGCGAGGAGCGCGCCGCGCAGGTCGCGTCGTCGTTCCGCCACGCCACGGCGCTCGACGGACTGCGAGGCCTCGCGGTCGCGGCCGTCGTCGTCTATCACCTTCGTTCCGACCTGTTGCCCGGTGGGTTCATCGGCGTCGACGTGTTCTTCGCGCTGTCGGGGTTCTTGCTCTCGGCGCTGCTCGTGCGCGAGGTCGAACGTACCGGCCGGGTGGCGCTCGGGGCCTTCGTCATCCGCCGGGTGCGCCGCCTGCTGCCCGCCACGTTGCTCGTCCTCGTCGGCGTGCTCGCCTACGCGGCAACATGGGCCGAACCAGAGGAGCTCGGACGGCTTCGCGACCACGTGCTCGGGGCGCTCACGTACTCGATCAACTGGGTGTTCATCGCCGACGGCACGACCTACACCGACGTCGTGCTCGGGGCGTCACCGCTGCGTCACATGTGGTCGCTGGCGATCGAAGAGCAGTTCTACGTCGTGCTCGCGCTCGGCGTCGCCGGTCTCGCCGCCGTGGTGAGATCGAAGCCCGAACGACTGCGCTGGTGGCTCTGCGTCGGTGCGACGGCGCTGGCCGGTGCGAGCGCAGTGTGGATGCTCGTCCTCCAGACGGGCGCCGCCGATCTGTCCCGCCTCTACTTCGGCTCCGACACACGGGCCCAGACGATGCTGCTCGGCGTCGGCGCCGGCGCCTGGCTGGGGGAGCGGCTCCTCGATCACCCGTCCGCGATCAGCCGAGGTCCGTCGAGGATCGATGTCGGCCTGGCGGTGATCGGTGTCGGCGTCCTCGTGCTCGTCGCGCTCACCGCGTCCGAGAACGCATCGTGGATGTACCGGGGCGGATTCGCCGTCGTCGCGGTCGCCTCGGTGGCGACGATCCGTGCCGCGCTGTCGCTCGACCGGCTCGGTCGTGCGCTGTCGTTGCGCCCGTTGGCGGCGCTCGGTGCGATCTCCTACGGCGTCTACCTCTGGCACTGGCCGGTGCTCGTCATCCTCGACGAGGATCGTCTCGGCCTCGACGGCTTCGCGCTCGACATCGCCCGCGTGGCGATCACGCTCGTCGTCGCCACCCTCTCGTACGTCCTCGTCGAGCAGCCGATCCGGCGCGGTTCGCTCGGTCGGTCCATCGGCCGTTGGTCACTCGCTCTGGCTCCGCTCGTCGTCGTTGCCGTCGGCGCGGCGGCGATCGTCGTGACCGACACGTCCGACGACCCGACGCTGGCGGACGTGGTGGCCCAGACGCCCGACGACCCCGCGTTGGCGGATCCCGATTTGTTCCAGATCGCTGCGCTCGGGGACTCGGTGATGCACACCCTGATCGGCGGCTCACTGGGGACCGGGCTCGAATCGATCCCGTGGAACCAGGAGCAGTCGTCGTTCGATCGCAGCGAGGTCGCCGTGACCACGATCGCCCGACCGGCGTGTTCGTTCCTGCCTGGCGAGGTGGCATTCGAAGAGCCGGGCGGCTCGTATCAGACCGCCGACCTCTCCGCTCCCTGCCGCGACTGGCGAGGCGACATCAGCGCGGCCAGCGAGCGACCCGTGTCCGCGGACGTCCTGATCGTGTTGCTCACCAACGACCTCGAAGACCGCCAGATCGACGGCACCATCGTCCCGTTTGGCACACCCGAATGGGACGACCTGCTGTTCGCGTGGCTCGACGAGTTGACCCTGTTGACCGCCGGCCTGGACACGGACCTGGTGCTGCTGGCGACACCGCCGCGCATCGAACCGAACTGGTCGACGCCGGAGGGGGAGCGGGAGCACCGCGTGCGCGAGATCTTCGAGATCGTCGCCGTCGCCAACGAACACGTGTCGGTCATCGACCTGAGCGAGTTCGTCGACGACGACTCCGCCGTTCGCTACGACGGCCTGCACTACACGGCCGACGGCGCCCGTCAGGTGGCGACTTGGCTGCTCCCGCAACTGCAGGAGATCGACGCCGGCTGAGCGCCCGGCTGACGGACGACGCGCCTGACGGCTCAGCAGGCAGCGGCGGGCAGGGTGTCGTCGACGAGCGTGACCAGTCCGTCGACGACGGCGGACGCCTTGCGGCGCTGCCCGTCGAGATCAGGATGGAAGCCATCGGCGCCGAGCAAGGTGCCGTCGAGATCGTGCCCGGGGAAATCGTCGAAGAGCGCGTCGTCGCCCGAGCCGTCGCTGCCCAGTAGTGGTGGGCGCTCGACCAGCACGGTCACTGCGGGCTCGTCCGAGAGCAACGCGTTGAACGCCACGATGCCCGGATTGAGTTCGGGGAAACGTCCGTCGAGGGTCTCGCTCACCGAGTTCATCGGTAGCGCAAACGTCGTGATGCCTGCGGTTTCGAGCAGGTCGATCGCCAGGCGCAGGTCGGCGAGCGCTCGTTGCGGGTCGTACCCGTTCACCTGCAGGTCGATGAAGCTCGGCGCGATGACGGCGAGCGTGCGTTCGGACCGGTCACCATCCCAGTCGGAGAGGACCTCGGGGATGTGCAAGAACAGCTTGAACGCTGGCCCCGGCCCCCACACGTCCCAGTCGCCCATCGTCTGGCCCGGCTCGGCTGCGTTGATGATCTCGACGCCGTCGAGGACCCCGACGTCGTCGACCGAGCGGAGCAGTTCGGTCCACGCCGGCTGCTCGATGACCCCGTCGACCACGTAGTCACTGTCGGTGGAGTTGCCGAACACGACGAGTTGCTCGACGCCCAGTCGAGCCAACACGCACGGCTCGGCGGGAACCGTCGTCGTGCTGCTCGTGGTGCTGGTGGTCGTGCTCGTCGTGCTGGTCGTCGTGCTCGTGGTGCTGGTCGTCGCGGCAGGTGGGATGAGCGACGTCGTCGGCGCCGAGGTGGATCCGTCGGCACAACCGACGACGATCAAACCCGCGACGAGCCCGAACACGGCACGGCGTCTCAGGACAGTTCCTCCGGCACGGGCACGACCGGGTAGGTGCCGGTGATGTCGGCCCCGCTGATGCCGCCGCCACCTGCGCACCGCTCGAAGAACAGCAGCAGGTTGTCTTCGTACTGGCGCACGAGACAGAAGTTGTCGGCGACCGCCTGGTTGTGCTCCTGGGACTGTCGACGCGTCGAGGTGTTCGGCTCCAGCCATCCCGACCAGAAGTTCGTCAGCACGAGGAAATCCGCCTGTTCGATGTCCTCGGCCAGTCCGGACCCCTCCGCATCCGACAAGCCGGGATCCATCTCGACGTAGTAGGTGCCCGGTTCGAGCTCGGGGAACAGGAAGTAGATCGACACGTCGGAGTACACCGTGCGACTCAGGTCGGCCGTCCCGACGATCAGCCGGTCGCCTGGCTCGCTGCGGGCTTCCAGGTCGGGAATCAGCGCGATCAACGAGTTCGCCACCTCCGGGTTGCCGAACCAGAACCGCTTGTCGCCACGTTCCACGAGGAACGGCAACGGCAGGTCGCCGATGGCCACCCGCGTGTGCAGCGCGTAGTAGCGGAACGTGTAGAACGGCGTGACCACCAGCATCAGTGCGAGCACGGCAGCGGTGCCGATCAGCGCCGGACGTCGACTCGGGGTCGGGCTGGTACCGCCTCGGGCCCGGCGTCGATCCACGACCTCAGCGATCGCGGCGACCGCCAGCGGCCACGACACCATCGCCACCCAGGCCAGATGCGTCGAATCCGGCCGCTGCATCGCTTGCGGCAGGATGCCGAGACCGAAGATCCCGACGACGAACAACAGATCGGTCCGTGGCGTGGCCAGACCGCGCCGGAGCCGCCAGGCCACGAACGGCACCGCCGCAGCCACGATGATGACCGCGAAGAACCAGAAGAACAGCTGATGGTTGGCGGCCGGGGCCGGCAGCGGGTACCAGGGTGGAACCGCCTCGGCGATCGCTTGGAGTGCGCCGTCGATCTCACCGAACGACGGCGGCGATGGCAGTTCACGGCCGGGGCGAAGGTTGACGACCGGGTCGATCACGATCCCCTTGAACGTCGCGACCGGACCGGCGACGGCGAGATGGATCCACATCGGTAGCAAACCGGCGATGCCGCCGAGCAGCACCGGTCGGAATGCGGCTCGTCGGTGGACCCACCCGACGGCGAGCAACGCGAGCGAGACGGCGATCACGATGTCAGGCCGGAACGACATCGCCATGCCTCCGAGGACGCCCGCCGCCGCCCACGAACGCCGCGAGCCGTTCTGCCGTGCACGGATCGCGAACACGAGACCCCACAGCGCCAGGGCAACGGCGCCGTGCCAGGCCAGCGCCGCCAACCCGATCGGCGTCATCACCAGCAGCGAGGCGACGACGCCGGCAGCTACCGTCACAGTGCGTCCCCAAGGCCGCACCAACGTCACCAGAGCGAAGATGATCGCCAGATTCTGGAGGAGTCCGAACGTGCGCTGGGTCTCCAACGTCTCGCCGACGACGGCGTACCACCCGGCGAGTGCGTGCAATGAGCCGGGTCCGTACAGATGCAGGAAGTCGACGTTGGGAACCTTGCCGTCGAGCACCATCCGCGGGAAGACGAGCATGAAGCCTTCCTCCATCGACGATCCCGGTGCGCGATACAGACCCCGGACCGGGAGCGCCGCGAAGACGGCGACGAGCACGGTCGCGACGACGTTGCCGCGATGCCACGCGCGCGGATCCCACCGCACCGGGCCACCCAGGACGAACGGCACCGACGACGACTCGTCACCTTCGGCGTCGAGGAGGGAGTCGTCGGGGTCGGCGGTCAGGAGGTCGGCGTCGTCGTTCAAGCGCCCCGAGCGTACTCAGGCAGCGGCGTCGCCCGGTTCCGCGTCGACACGCACCCGTGGGCGTATCGTCGCGTCGATGACCGGCGCAGCAGACCCCCTCGCCGACCTGGACCGGATCGCCCACGATCTGCGTGCACAGGGCGTGCGACGTCTCCACGTCCTCGCGTGGCGCGATCTCGACGATCCCGACGGCGGCGGCTCCGAGGTCCACGCCGACGAGTGCATGCGCCGGTGGGCGGCCGCCGGACTCGAGGTCACCCATCGCACGTCCCACGCGATGGGCCAACCCGCCGTCGCCGAACGCAACGGCTACCGGGTGATCCGGCGGGGGAGTCGCTACAGCGTGTTCCCGCGTGCGATCGCCGCGGAGGTCACCGGACGGATGGGACGCTTCGATGCGCTCGTCGAGATCTGGAACGGCGTGCCCTGGATGTCACCGGTCTGGTGTCGGCGCCCGAGGATCACCTTCTTGCATCACGTTCACGGTCCGATGTGGGACCAGATCCTGCCCGGTCCGCTGGCGGCGTTCGGTCGAGCGCTCGAGACCAAGCTCGCCCCGCCCTTCTACCGGCGCGGGCTCACCGTCACCCCGTCCGATGCCACACGCGAAGAACTCCTCGAGATCGGGTTCCGACCCGATCGCACCGTGGCGATCCCCAACGGCACCGACCCGCGTTTCGTGCCGGGCGGCGTCAAGACCGACCATCCCTCGATCGTCGCCGTGGCGCGGCTGGCCCCCGTCAAGCGATTCGAGTTGCTGATCGAAGCCGCGGCGCAGGCGCGTGCCGAGGTGCCGACGCTGACGTTGACGATCGTCGGTGACGGGCCCGAACGAGCGCGCCTCGACGCCGAGGTCGCTCGGCTCGGCGCTGCCGACTGGATCACCTTCGCCGGTCGAGTCGCCCACGAGGACCTCGTCGCGTTGTACCAGCGTGCCTGGGTCGTGTCGAGCGCCTCGCTCGCCGAAGGCTGGGGCCTCAGCCTCACCGAGGGCGCCGGTTGCGGTACGCCGGCGGTGGCGACCGACATCCGAGGTCATCGCAGCAGCGTCGTCGACGGCATCACCGGGGTGCTCGCCGCGCCGGAGCGACTCGGTGCAGCACTCGTCGAGGTGTTGACCGACGATGTGCTCCGCCGTCGTCTGGCAACGGCTGCCGAGGCCCGGGTGCGCCAGATGACCTGGGACGCGACGGCGGCGGGAGTGCTCGGACAACTGCACCGTGCCGTCACCGGTGACGGCTAGGATCACGGGCCGCATGCGCAGCGTGGTCGTGCTTCCGACGTACAACGAAGCAGCAAACATCGAGCGGTTCCTCCGCAAGGTGCGCAAGGCCGCGCCCCTGACCGACGTGCTCGTCGTCGACGACGACAGTCCCGACGGCACAGGAGAGATCGTCGCCGAGCTCGCTGACGAACTCGGTCGCATCTCGCTGCTCCCTCGGCCCGGCAAGCGAGGGCTGGGCAGCGCCTACCGCGACGGCTTCGCTGCGGTGCTCGCCGCCGACTACGACGTCGTCATCACGATGGACGCCGACATGTCGCACGACCCGGAGCGCATCCCCGATCTGCTCGAACTCGTCGCCGACGGCGCCGATCTCGCGATCGGGTCGCGCTACGTCACCGGTGGCGGCACGACCGACTGGCCGATCCGCCGCCAACTGCTGTCGAAATGGGGCAACGCCTACACCCGAGCGATCCTCGGCGTCGCCCCACGAGACTGCACCGGCGGCTACCGCGCGTATCGAGCGACGTCGTTGGCGGCAATCGACCCGACGTCGACATCCGCCGAGGGCTACGCGTTCATGACCGAACTCGTCCGCCGCCTGTCCGACCGAGGCGCAGCGATCGTCGAGACGCCGATCATCTTCCGCGATCGAACCGCCGGGAAGTCGAAGATGTCCGGCCGGATCATCGTCGAGTCGATGGTGCTCGTCACCCGATGGGGGCTCGGCGATCGGTTCCGCCGTCTCGTCGGTCGGCGCTGATCTCGATCGTGATGGCCGAGCGCGCACCGTCGACCGGTTGGCGTCGAGGCGCACTCGTCGTGATCGGCGTGGCGCTGCCATTGATCGTCGCCGTGATCGCGCTCGCCGGGCGCCGCTTCTACCCGGTCCTCGATCTCGCCATGACCGAGTTCCGCCTGCGCGACGTGGGCGGGCGCCAGACCCCGCTGATCGGTTTGCCGGGCCGTATCGGAGACCTACCCGAGCAGGGAAGCCATCCCGGTCCGTTGAGCTTCTGGATGCTCGCTCCCGGCTATCGGGCCTTCGGGAGTTCGGCGTGGGCGATGGAGGCAGCGACGTTGTCGCTGCAGTTGACCTGGATCTCGCTGGCGATGTGGATCGGTCACCGCCGTCTCGGCTGGGTCGGCGTCGCCACGACTGCGGCCGTCGTGGCCGTCGTGATCCGCGGCTACGGCTTGACCACGCTGCTCCAGCCGTGGAATCCCTACCTCCCGCTGCTCGCCTGGCTCGTCATCCTGCTCGCGACGTGGTCGGTGTTCTGCGGCGATCACCTCATGTTGCTGCCCCTGGTGTTCGCCGCGTCGTTCGCCGCTCAGACCCACATTCCGTATCTGTTGATGGCCGGAGGACTCGGCCTCGCCGCCGTCGCGGTGGTCCTCGCCCGCTGGTGGCGAGGCCCGGCGAACCCTCACCGTCGAGCGACCGGCGTAGCGATCATCGCCACCGTCGGCGCGTTCGGCGCGCTCTGGTTGCCGCCCTTGGTCGATCAGGTCCGACGCGATCCCGGCAACATCACCCGGCTCCTGGACCACTTCGGCGCCCCCTCCGACGACCCGATCGGCTTCGTGTCCGGCTTCCGGTTGCTGCTGCGCCATCTCGACGTCATCGGCGGGTTCGTCGCGCAGCTCTGGGGCGACGAACGGTTCCTCACCGAAGGATTCGATCCGGACGGGCCGATCTGGGCCGGCGTCGTCGTGCTCGCCGCGTGGATCGTGGCGGTGGTCGTGGCTCGGCGCCTCGACCACGCGCCGCTCGTACGGCTACACGCGGTGATCGGGCTCACGTTGATGTTGTCGTGGCTCTCGATGTCACGGATCTTCGGCCTGCGCTGGTTCTACCTGACCCTGTGGGCGTGGACGACCACGGCGCTGCTCCTGGTGGCCGTCGCGTGGACGGCGATCACCTGGTGGCGTCGTGAACGACCCGAGGCCGCCGAGGCGGTCGCGCCGAGGCGACTGACGATCGTCGCGTCGGTCGTTGCGTCGGTCGCGACGCTCAGCATGATCGTGGTCGCGCCGTCGACCGACCACGCCGAAGAGCATCTCGGCGACACACTCGGCGAGCTCGTCGGGCCGACCGTGGCTGCGCTCGAAGCGGGGGTCGGAGCGGCAACCGGCCCTGACGGGGTCTACGTCGTGGAATGGGACGACGCCTACTTCTTCGGCAGTCAGGCGTTCGGTTTGGTCAGCGAACTCGAGCGGGCCGGGCTCGACGCTCGCGGGTACGACTTCTGGGCGGTGCCGATGACGCCGAAGCGCACGGTGGGCGGCGACGTCGTGACCGCCGAAGTCATCTTCGCAACGGGCGGTTTCGTCGACGTGTGGCGCGCCGACGAACGCGTCGTCGAGGTCGTCGCGGTCGAGCCACGCGACGCCGAGGAGTTGGCGGAGTACGAGACGCTGCGCGATGACCTGATCGACGACCTCGAAGCGAACGGACTGAGCGAGCTGGTCGACGACGTCGACACGAACCTGTTCGGACTCAACGTCGATCTGCGCATCAGTGCAGATGCTCGTGCGATCAGCGGTCGGATGATCGACCTCGGCCAGCAGACCGCCGTGTTCATCGGTCCGCCCGGTGTGACCCGATGACCCAGACCGAGCTGGCAGCGGTGGCTCGCCGACACGGCTGGATCGTCCTCGCGGCCGCGACGAGCGTCGTCATCGCGATCTCGGCGATACGCGGCGTGGCGAGGGGCTACCAGCCCGTCAGCGACAACGCGCTGATCGAGATTCGGGGCCGTGACGTGTTCACGGGCGACCACCCGCTGCTCGGCACCTGGTCGTCGGCGTCGGTCGGAGCCGGGATCGACGTGAACCATCCGGGGCCGCTCCTGTTCGATCTGGTTGCCGTGCCGATTCGGCTGTTCGGAGCGCCGGCCGGCATCGCGTTCGCCGTCGCCGCCCTGCACATCGCCGTGGTGTGGACCGTCGGCTGGGTTGCTCGCCGCGCCGGGGGACCGACGGCGGCGATCACGGCGATGGCGGTCACCGCCGGGCTCGTGTGGACACTCGGCAGCGAACTGCTCTACGACCCGTGGCAGCCCAACGTGCTCGTCCTGCCGTTCTGGCTGCTGCTGTGCACGGTGTGGGCGGTGATGGCCGGAGACGTTCGCCTCTTCCCGCTGGCGTGCGGCGTCGGTTCGTTCGCGATGCAGACCCACCTCGGCTACGTGACGATCGTGCCCGTCCTGCTCGGCGTTGCCGCGGTCGCAGCCGCCGTTCGCGTGTGGCCGGATCGACGTCACGAACTACGACGACCCACCGTGCTCTCGATCGCGGTGATCGGCGTCCTCTGGGCGCAACCGCTGTGGGAGCAGTTCTTCGGGCCGGGACGCGGCAACCTCGGCCGTGTCGTCACCGCGGGAACCGGCGGCGGCGACGACTTCGAGCCCGTCGCGAGCACGACGACGGGGCTGACACTCGGCGTTCGGATGCTCGCTTCGGTGCTCGCGCTGCCGCCGTGGTGGGGGCGACCTGGGTACGACGACTCGATCCCCGGCTCGACCCAGACCGTCACCGCCGACGGGCTCGAGATCGACGTCGTCGGGTTGTCATCGTTCGGGTCGGCCCTTCTCGGGCTGCTCGTGGTCATGGTGGCCGGTATCGTGGCCTGGCGCTTCGCTCGCCGAGCCGGTGCCCGACGCGTCGAATTCGCCTTCGCCACGCTCATCACGGTCCTGGCGGTGGCTGCGATCACGGTGGTGATCACGCCGATCGACATCATCGGGCTGTCGCCGCACAAGGTGCGCTGGCTCTGGGCGATCGGCGCCTTCCTCACGTTCACGCTCGCCATGGCAGTGCTGGCATCACTGTCGCCGCAGCAGCGGCAGTACGGCGTCGGCGCGTTGGCCGTCGTCGCCGGCCTGGCGCTGGTGGCGACGGTGCCGAGCCACGCCAACCAGTCGGGGCCGACACAGTTCGCCGCCACGTACGACTCGATCGAGGACCTGCGTCGTCAGCTCGACGTCGTGCTCGACGACCTCCGCGACGCCGACGGCGCCCCGATCGAATCCGTGCTCTTCGACGCCGACGGCATCGGGTTCGGTGAGCCCTACACCGCGCCGGTGATGGCCGAGTTCCTCCGCAACGGCATCGATCTGGTCGTCGACGACTCCACGCTGGGTCGCCAGCTCGGTCCCGACCGTCGTGCCGACCCGAACGACCCGAACGTCACGCCGTCGGGCGAAACTCGCCCGACGGTCTTCGTACGCGCCGGCTCGGCAGCGCTCGACGTGCCGGCCGGCGTCGAACGGCTGGCGTTCCACGACGGAGACCCGAGTCCGTTCTCGCTCACCGACGTCACCGATCGTGCCGTCGCCGTGTTCGTCACGACCGACGCCACGGGAGACACGCAATGAGGGGAGACGCGCAATGAGCGCCGGACAGCGACGGGTCGACATCGTCGTGCCGGTGTACAACGAGGAGCAGATCCTCGAACGCAGCATCGCGCGACTGGTCGAGCACCTCGACGACCAGTTCCCGTTCGAGTGGCGCATCGTCGTCGCCAACAACGCCTCCACCGACGCCACGGGGGTCATCGCCGAGCGGCTCGCCGGTGGCGATGACCGCATCAGCCACCTCCACCTCGATCAGAAGGGCCGAGGTCGAGCGCTGCGCGCCGCGTGGCTCGCGTCGGACGCCGACGTGGTCGCCTACACCGACGTCGACCTGTCCAGCGGTCTGACCGGGCTGCTCCCGCTGGTGGCCCCGCTGGTGACGGGTCACTCCGACGTCTCGGTCGGGTCGCGCCTGTCGTCGGGTTCGGTCGTCGCTCGTGGTCCCAAGCGCGAGCTGATCTCGCGTTGCTACAACGTGTTGCTGCGACTCGTGTTCGCCGTGCGCTTCCGAGACGCCCAGTGCGGGTTCAAGGCGGTGCGGGCCGACGTGGCGCGTGCGCTGCTGCCCGCCATCGAGGACGAAGCCTGGTTCTTCGACACCGAGTTGCTGCTGCTCGCCGAACACAACGGCCTGCGCGTCCACGAGGTGCCGGTCGACTGGGTCGACGACCCCGACAGCCGCGTCGACGTGCGTTCGACCGCGATGGAGGATCTGCGTGGCGTGCGCCGCATGGTCGGCCGGTTCGCTCGCGGCACGGCGCACGTCGACCTCGGACCGCTGGAGCGTCAGCCGCTCGCCGACGACTTCGGCCGCCAGACCGTCACCTTCGGCGTCATCGGACTCGTCTCGACGCTGATCAGCCTCGGCATCTTCCTCGCGCTGCGCGACGAGATCGGCGCGGTGTGGGCGAACGTGGTCGGCGTGACCGCGACCGCGCTCGGCAACAACTGGGCGAACCGACGCTGGACGTTCCGACGCCGCAGCGACCAGGACCGCACGTGGCGGCTGGCGTCCACGCTCGTCGTGTTCGCGCTGACGTTGCTCGGCACGAGCCTGGCGCTCGCCGCGGTCGCCGGCAATCGATCCGCGGAGTTGCTCGTCCTCGGTCTCACGTGGGCGGCTGCTGCCGTGCTGCGCTTTGTATTCTTGCGCAGGTGGGTCTATCGATGAGGCGAGAACGATGAAGGTCGGTGTGCTCGTCGTGGCGTACAACGCCGAGTCCACGCTGCACTGGGTGCTCGACCGCATCCCGGCGACACTGCGTCGGGATCTCGCCGAGGTGCTGGTGATGGACGATCATTCGACCGACGACACCTTCGCGGTCGCGCATCGCTACGCCAACGGCGAGCTTCCCCTGACGATCGTCCGCCACGAACGCAACCTGGGTTACGGCGGCAACCAGAAGGCCGGGTATCGCTATGCGATCGACCACGGATGGGACGTCGTGGTGTTGCTCCACGGCGATGGGCAGTACGCGCCCGAGAAGATGCCCGACCTGCTCGCGCCGATCCTCGACGGTGACGCCGACGCTGTGTTCGGGTCGCGCATGCTCGACCGCGGCGGGGCCCGGCGGGGCGGCATGCCGATGTACAAGTTCGTCGGCAACCGCATCCTCACCACCGCGCAGAATGCGATCACCGGCGCCGGGCTGAGCGAGTGGCATTCGGGCTACCGTGCGTATCGCACCGCCGCGTTGGCCGATCTCGACTTCGTCGGCAACAGCGACGACTTCGACTTCGACACCGAGATCATCCTCCAGCTGCTCGGCGCCGACAAGCGGATCGTGGAGGTGCCGATCCCGACCTACTACGGCGACGAGATCTCGCGGGTCAACGGCATCGCCTACGCCAAGGACATCATGGTCGACACGATCCGCCACCGGCTGGGTGAGGCCGGGTTCGGACGCGGTGAACTCGGCCACAAGCGCGAGGCCTACGAGTACAAACCGTCGCCGAACAGCTCGCACGGCATCGTGCTCGAACTCGTACCGGACGGCCGGCCGCTGCGCATCCTCGATGTCGGCTGCGGCCCGGGATGGGTCGCCGCCGAACTGCGTCGCCGCGGTCATCACGTCACGGGCGTCGACATCACGACCACCGACGGTGTGAGCGACCGAACCGACCGGTTCTTCGAGGCCGACGTCGAAGGCGGACTGCCCGACGAGGTCGGTGACGGCTTCGACGTGATCATCGCCGCCGACGTCATCGAGCACGTTCGCGATCCCGATGCGCTCCTGGCCGATCTCGCCGGCCGGATGGAGCCGAGCGGCATGATCCTCGCCAGCGTTCCCAACTTCGGACACTGGTACCCGCGAGCCCGAACCGCAGCGGGATTGTTCGACTACGACCAGCGCGGGATCCTCGACCGCACCCACATGCGATTCTTCACTCGCCGCAGCTTCCGGCGCACGGTCGCCCACACGGGGCTGACCACCACTGCGGAGCGTTACGCCGGGCTCCCGCTCGACGTGTTGGGCGTCGACGGCGTGATCGGGCGCAGTGCCGGCGCCGTCGATCGGCTGATCACCCGGTTGTGGCCGACGATGTTCGCGTATCAGTTCGTGGTCCGCCTCGAAGCTGCACCGCACTCGATCGACGCGATCCCCCTCGCGAATGCCTGACCGTTCCGAAGCGGCCGGAGCCCGCCCCCGTCCGGCGTGGCACCCGAGAACCTGGAGCGACGACGCAGCGATCTGGGCGCTCATCGCCCTCGCCGTGGCGCTGTTCTGGTTGCTCTCGACGTCGTGGCGGCCGTGGGATCTGTTCGACCGAGCCGGGTTCAGCGCCGACTTCTACGACGAGCAGGCGCGTTCGTTCCTGCGCGGACGCCTCGCCGTGCGCCCGGAGGTACCCGGCCCTGAGGGTTTCCTCATCGACGGCAAGACGTACCTGTACTACGGGCCGTTCCTGGCGATCCTTCGAGTCCCGCTGGCGATCTTCGGTGAGGTGTTCGTCGGTCGGCTGGTTCGCTTCTCGATGCTCGTCGCCCTCGTCGTGCTCGGCCGGTGGACCGCTCGTCTCGCTCGCGCCGGATATGCCGTGTGGGCGATGAATCGCGACCACGCGACGCCCGGTCGCGGCCCGCAACTGGTGGTCGTCGCAGCAGTGTTGTTCTCGCCCGCCTTCTTCGCAGCCGGCTGGATCACGGTGTACCACGAGACCGAGATCTGGGCGTTCGCCTTGGCGGTCGTGTCGTTGACGTTGCTGGCCGAATGGGCGGCGAGCGGCTTCGACGACGGCCGGACGCTGCAGTGGGCGATCGCTGCCATCGTCGCCGCCACGATGACGAGAGCGCCGATCGGGTTGGGCATCGCGTTCGGGCTCGGCGTCATCGGCCTCGGGCTGGCGTGGCGCACACGTCGTGACCGGGGGAGCGCCGGGTGGAGACCGATCGGGGGAGCGGTGGGATCGTTGGCGGCGTACTGCGTCGTGAACGTGGCGAAATTCGGTTCCTTGTTCTCCGTGCCAGGCGATCGACAGGTGCTGTCGTTGACCGATCCGGCCCGCGCCGCGTTCTTCGAAGCGACCGGCGGCAGCTTCTTCAGCGTGCGGTTCCTGCCCACGACGCTGGCACAGTACCTCCGGCCCGACACGATCCGATTCGAACGCTTGGTACCCGGCATCCGCTACGGCCCCCTCGCAGAGAACTACGGCTCGCTCGACGTCGAGACGGTCACCCCCTCGTCGTCGCTACCGGTGAGCGCGACGTTGCTGGTCATCTTGGCGGTGTTCGGCGTGGCGTGGTTGGTGCGGCGGCGAGCGTCGACCTGGCTCGTCCTCGTCGGAGCCGGGGTGCTGTGCGCGGTGCCGAGTTTTCTGATCGGGTTCATCGCGAACCGCTACCTCATCGACATGCTCCCGCCGCTCGTCGTCGGCGCGGCGATCGGGGTGTGGGTCGTCGCGGACAGAGTCGGCGACGCCGGTGCGCTCGTTCGACGGTCCGCGACCGGGGCCGCGGTCGTCGCGATCGTGTGGGGTGCGTGGGTCAACGGTGCGCTCGCCACGTGGACGCTCGAGTACAAATCGCCGGGCTTCACCGAGTTCCGCTCCGACGTCGACGCCACCGTCTTCGGCGGCGGCGACGTCGGCACGGTACCGGCGGAGCCCGGGGGCGTCGTCCCGCGCGACGGCCTCGTCGGGCTCGGCGGCGACTGCTCTGGCGTCTACATGGCCGAACAGGGCGTCTGGGTCGCCTTGGAACGTGCCGACGGGCGTTCGACGGTCACCGGCGTGATCGACGAGTCGTCAGGCGCGTCGACTCGCCTCGCCGAGACCGACCAGTGGAGCGTCGACGCCGTGATCGCACCGTCCAGCGATGCGACGAGCGTGACCATCACCGCTGCTGGCCCGGGGATCAGCGTGCCGACGATCGTCGTGTTCGACGCCGTGGAACTCCCCGCCGAGTACACCATCGTCGTCGACGCGATCACCAACGAGACGTTCGTCGAACTCGACGGCGACGCACGGCTGCTCACCGGCGAACTGCTCCGCGCCGCCGACCAACCGATCGCCGTCGCCGGGTCCGTCGTCGACGAGCCATCACCGCTGTGCTCGAAGCTGGCCGGGCGAGCAGCGTCGTGACGAGTGAGCCTGGGGATCGAGAGCGTTAGGGTCGAGAGGGTGTTCGATTTCGACAACTCGTTCGCCCGTGAACTCCCCGAGTTGGGGCAACCCTGGTCGGCGGCGACCGTGCCCGAGCCGCGACTCGTCGCCCTGAACCGAACCTACGCCGCCGAGATCGGCATCGACGTCGACGCGCTCGACTCGTCCGAGGGTCTGGCCGTGTTCGCCGGCAACGCCGTGCCCGATGGCGCCGAGCCGCTGGCGCAGGCGTACGCCGGGCACCAGTTCGGCGGGTTCTCGCCCCGTCTCGGCGACGGTCGGGCCTTGCTGCTCGGTGAACACGTGGCGCCCGATGGCCGTCGCGTCGACGTCCACCTGAAGGGGTCCGGCCGGACGCCGTTCGCCCGCGGCGGCGACGGCAAGGCCGTGCTCGGCCCGATGCTGCGGGAGTTCGTGATGTGCGAGGCGATGGCGGCGCTTCGCGTGTCGACCACACGGGCGCTCGCCGTCGTGTCGACGGGGGAGCAGGTCGTGCGAGAGACGCTGCAGCCCGGAGCGATCTTCACGCGTCTCGCCGCGAGTCATCTCCGAGTCGGCACGTTCCAGTACGCAGCGACGCTCGACGATCCGCAGGCAGGTGCCGATCTGCTGCCGCGACTGCTCCGCTACGCAGCTCAGCGTCACCATCCGGCGGTGCTCGACACGGCGAACCCGGCCCTCGGGTTCATCGACGCGGTCATGGACGTGCAGGCACGACTCGTCGCCCGCTGGATGTCGCTCGGCTTCATCCACGGAGTGATGAACACCGACAACGTGACCATCTCGGGTGAGACGATCGACTACGGCCCGTGCGCGTTCATGGACGCCTACGAACCGAGCACCGTGTTCAGCTCGATCGACCACGGCGGTCGCTACGCCTACGGCAACCAACCGCACATCACCCAGTGGAACATGGCGCGTCTCGCCGAGACCCTGCTGCCGCTCATCGACGGCGACCTCGACACGGCGATCGGGTTGGCGACCGATCTGCTGCACGCGTTTCCCGAGCGCTACGAGCACCACGCGGCGGTGGAGATGGCGGCCAAGCTGTCCCTCGATGTCGATCATCCCGACGCTGCGCGTCTCGTCGCCGACCTGCTCACGTTGATGCACGCCGATCACGTCGACTGGACGTCGTGTTTCCGATCGCTGTCGGCCGCCGCGGCGGGCGACCGCGAGACCACTCGCCGGCTGTTCGTCGACCTCGCCGGCATCGACGCCTGGCTCGACCGATGGTTGCCGCTGGTCGCCGACGACCCGACGGCATCGACTCGCCTCGACTCGGTCAACCCGATCTACATCCCTCGCAACCACCTGGTCGAAGAGGCGTTGCAGGCGGCGATGTCAGGTGACCTCGCCCCGTTCGAGCAGCTCGCCGGCGTGCTCGCGGACCCCTTCACCCGTCGCGACGGCCTCGATCGCTACGCCGTCGCCAACCCCGACGACAGCGGGCGGTACCGGACGTTCTGCGGCACCTGAACGCTGGGCGCCTCGCGCCCGGTGCAACGCCATCACGAACAGCACGCCACCCACTGCGGTCTGGACCGCGATCACGCCGTACATGAACGCTCCCCGCACGACTGTGTGCGGCACGTCGATCGCCCACCACGCCGCGTAGGTCGAGGTAGCGCTCAGCGGGAGCGCCGCCATCGGCCACAGCGACCGGAGCGCCACCCGCCCGTCGAGTCGTTGCAGTACCGACGGTCGGAATCCGGTCGCGACCGAGCGGCGGAGGCCCCAGCGCTGCAGGGCGAAGTACGCGACGAACATCGGCGCAGCCCACGGGATCGCGACGGTCCACGCGACGACGATCGCTGCCGTGGCGAGCAGCCAGATCGCGCGAACGACCCGAGCTGGCTCGAAGGCCGACATCCATCCGCCTCGACCGAGGAGCAGGTGTGCCCCGGCCAGCACCGCCGACACCCAGAGGGCATAGAGCGCGAACTCGCTCGGGTCGAGCAGCTGGAGTGGTCCGCCGTGATCGGCGATCAGCTCGGGGTCATCGAGGTTCTCTGGCAGCCACATCGTCGTCGACCACGTTCCCCAGAACACGCCCAACCCGACCATTGCGACGAGCAACGTTCGCCACCGGCCCGCCAGGAGCCACGAACGAACGCCGACCAGCAACACGATGACGCTGAGCACCCCGTGCCACGCACCGAACCACACGGGGAAAAACGGCACGAACGGCCCGCCGGTGTACACCACCGGGGTGATCACACCCTCGACGAGCAGCCCGACGACCGGGGCGACGAGAAGCAACCCCCACCGGTCGCTCACTCGATAGCGATCGATCAGCCAGAGCGTGCCCGCCACAGCCGGCGCATAGACCGACATCACGACCAGATGGTCGAGCGGGGCAGGCGACCAATACCAGAACATGCGCTCGGAACCCACCCCGACTATCGCCGTGCAGAGCAACACGAACCAGAGCCGCCGGAGACCGTCGATGACATGCATGACCTCTCTGTCGGCCGCTGGCCCCACAACGGTTCACGGATCGGTGCGCGGCGAGTCGACCGGATCGGGCATGATCTCTCGATGCTCGCCACCGAGGTCTTGTACAGCGTCGAAATGGGCCTCTTGTTGCTGGCTTCGTGCGTGCTGATCGGGCCGATTCTGGCGGAGCGAGTCAGGGTTCCCGGACTGATCGGGCTGATCGCCGTGGGCATGCTCCTCGGACCCAACGTGCTCGAATGGCTGCGCATCGACGGCTTCGTCGCGACGGTCGGCGTGGCGGGCTTGTTGTATCTGATGTTCACCGCCGGCGTCGAGCTCGACCTCAAGACGTTCGCGGCGAACCGCACCGCGGCGATCACGTTCGGGCTCCTCACCTTCGTCATCCCGTTCACGCTGAGCTTCCTCGTCGGCCGTTTCGTGCTCGACTTCGGTCTCAGTGCGTCGGCGCTCGTCGGCGCGATGTGGGCGTCGCACACGGTCGTGGCGTACCCGGAGGCCAAGGCGGCCGGCCTCGACCGCAACCGGGCCGTGTCGTCGGCGGTGGCTGCGACGGTCATCACCGACGTCTTGGCGCTCGTCGTGTTGGCCGTGGCAGCCTCGTCGGCCGCGATCGCCGACGAGCCCGGCACCCGCTCGTCCGAGCCGACACCGGCACTGCCACTCTGGGCAGCGCTCGTGCTCGTGGTGGTGTTCTGCGTGGTACTGCTCCCACGAGCGACCCGGTGGATGTTCGCGCACGTCCTGCACTCGCGCACCCAACGCTACGTGTGGCTGCTCGGAGGCATGGCCGCCGGTGCGACCGTCGGTCTGCTCGGCGGCGTGGAAGGTCTCGTCGGTGCGTTCCTCGCCGGCATCGGGATGAACTCCTCGGTGCCGAGCAAGAGCGAACTCATGGAGCGGGTCGAGTTCGTCGGCAACTCGCTGCTCGTGCCTGCGTTCCTGGTGTCGGTCGGGTTGTCGATCGACCCGGCGGCGGTCGTGGAACCTGCGACCCTCGCGAAGGCGGCACTGTTCACCGGGCTGGTGGTGGTCGGCAAGACACTGCCGGCGGTGATCGCCGGACTCCGCTTCGGGTTCGCTCGCGCCGAGATCGCGATCATGGCGACGCTCACGATCGGCCAGGCGGCAGCGACGTTGGCGATCGCACAGGTCGGCGTCGCGACGGGTCTGTTCGATCAGGAGATCTTGAACGCCGCGGTCGTGACCGTCGTCGCCACCGTGCTCATCACGTCGTTCGGCACCCGACTGGCCGCCAAGAAGATGCCGCAGCCGGAGACCGGCGACGGCGCACTCGGGGAGCACGTCATCGTTCGGGCCGGACCCGTTCCGACCGCCGGCAACATGGCGCGTCTGGCGTCGGCGATCGCGCTCGGCGACAACGGGCTCATCACGCCGTTCGCCGAAGCGGTCGGTCAGCAGCCGGGCGACGATCGACTCAGCGCCTTGACCCAGGAACTCACCCACCTCGGCCACGACACCCTCGCCGTCCGACGAGTCGCCGATTCGATGCACGCGGCGGCGCTGTCGCTGTCACGAGAGGTGCAGGGGTCGATGCTCTTGCTCGCTATCAACGACCTCGGTCGGGTCATCAACCGCCCGGTGGCGAGCGAGCTCGACATCGTGGGCGCCGACTCGACCGTGCCGTGCGTGGCCGCGTGGCTCACCGACCATCGCTGGACCCGAATCGTCGTCGTCACCGGGCGTGACTCCATCGACGCAGCGCGACGACGCGACGTCGAACTCGTGGCCGACCTGGTCACCCGACTCGGACGCGACCTGTCCGGCCCGGTCATCGTGTTCTCCGACCCGGCGTCGCTCGACTCGAGCGCACAGTTGTTCCCGCAGGCGGCCGTCGCCCCGTACACGCCGGGAACAGGCGAGGTGCTGGAGCGGCTGGCGCCCACCGACCTCGTCGTGGTGCCCACCCACGTCGTCGTCGATGCCGGAGTGCTCGAACGTCAACGCCTTCGCAGCGCTCTCGACCCCGTGTCACTCGTCGTCGTCGGCGGCCCCGGACGGATGCGGACCTCGCTCGGCCCTCGCCCTCGACAGCTCATGGGTCTCCCGAGTCGCGACCACTGAGCCGCGCACGGCGCGGACGCTCCTGTCGTTGTCAGAGCACGATGATCGCCATGGCGACGACGGAGATGGAGGCGCCGAGCCACGCGACAGCGACGGCGCGTGCGGTGGCGTCGGCCCGTCGGAGTGGCTGCTCGATCATCAGGTGGAGCGCGACTGCCGCGGCGAGCGACGCAGCGACCTTCAGCGCGACGAGCGGCCACCGATCGAGCCCGGTTCGATCGGCCGTCAGGATCAAGATCATCGGCCAGTGCACGACGTACCAGGAGTAGCTGAGCCGCCCGATCGCCACCGTCGGCGCGGTCGCCAGCAGCCGAGTGAGCGGGCCGGGCAGCAACAGCGAAGCCACCAGCACGGCGCTCGCGAGTGACACCGCTGCGTACCCGCCGTGGAGCAGCCACGGGGGGTCGTAGTCGGTCGTCGCAGCGAGCCCGATCACGACCGCGAATGCGCCGACGCCGAGCCACGGGAGCAGCATCCGTGCGCGGTCGAGCAGATCGGGCCGCGCGTGCAGCCCGAGCGCAAGGCCGCACCCGGCGAGCAGTTCGGAGCCACGGGTATCGGTGCCGAATTCGAAGCGGAACTGCGGACCGTCGAGCAACATCTGCGCAGCGACCGAGGCCAACCATCCGGTCGTGACCACGATCGACAGGGTTCGAATGGGGCGAGCGGTG
This sequence comes from Ilumatobacter sp., assembly GCF_046290335.1. Lineage (GTDB taxonomy): Bacteria > Actinomycetota > Acidimicrobiia > Acidimicrobiales > Ilumatobacteraceae > Ilumatobacter_A. The sequence goes on from NZ_JBKAGH010000001.1 coordinate 236,828, forward strand.
CGCCAGGCGAGCAGCACCGCAACGGTCAAGAGCACGTAGAACTGCTCCTCGACCGCCAGCGACCAGTAGGGCCCGAGCGGCCCGACGATCGTGCGCAGCAACGCCTCCTCGCCGGAGCCGATGACGTGCCAGTTCGTGTACCCGAAGATCCCGGCGGCGGCGTCCGAGGCGGCCATGCCGGGCCAGAACGTCGCCGACAGCACGACGCTCAGCGCAACGACCGTCAACGACACCGGGACGAGCCGCTTCACTCGGCGCACCCAGAATCGTCGGAGGCGGAGCCCGTCGGGACGTGACGATTCGCGGATCAGCAACGTCGTGACCAGGTAGCCCGACAGCGTGAAGAACACCGAGACCCCGAGGAAGCCACCCGGTGCCAGACCGGGCAGCGCCGAGGTCGCCCCGGCGTGATAGAGCACCACGGCGACGACCGCCCAGGCCCGGAGACCGTCGAGCGCTGGCCGATAGGCGATGGTCGTGCCACCCGCCAGGCTCCGGGCATCGGTCGCCGTCATCGACTCGCCGTTTCGTCGTCGGTCTTCGCTTGACCGTCCCGCCCCGCTTCGCCGGCATCGGGTTCGACGTCGCGGTCGAGCAGCGTCGCCCCGGCGACGAGGACGACGCCGAGCAGCGTCGGGGCGTGAAGCCATTCGAAGCGAATCGGCCAGCCGGCGTTGGGGAAGGGACGCTCCGCACGGACGACCCACGCCACGACGACCCCGGCGCCGACGACGAGACCGGCGCCCACCCACCCGACGAGTCGAGTTCGCCCGACAGCGGCGGCCGCCGCCCACACCACCCCGGCGACGAGTCCTGCCGTCCAGTCGACCAGCACCGCCGCGCCGACGGCGGTAGCGACACCGGCACCGATCACACGGCGGCGCCCAGCGTGGCCGCGCTCGTCGGGGAGCGGCCGAGCGATCAGCGGCTCGACGACGGGATCGGTGTCACGACGCCGATCCCGCACGACGAGGCCGAGCACCACCAGCAGACTCACCAGCGTGAGCGCGAACGCGAGGTTCAACGGACGCTGGGCGGTCCAGGTGAGCTCCACGGTACGCGGCGCATCCGACGGCTCGAGCCACCACCCGTTGGCGTTCCCGTCGAGCAGCGTCGGCACGCCGAGACCGACATCATCATCATCGCCGTCACCGGCGTCCAGCGTGGCGCTCCAGGCGTCGTTGTAGCCCTCGCCGAGCACCACCCAGCACCCGTCCGGGCACGGTGGCACTTCGACCGTACGAGCGCGTCGTGATGCCTCGACGAGCACGGTCGACGTCGGATCGATCGCCGACCCCCCGTCGATGTCGACGAGCTCATCGATTCGTTCCGACAGCACGACGCGATCGACGTGGATGCCGGTCGCCGAGCCGGGCGTGCTCTCGATCTGTACGCGTCCGTCCAGTGCGATCGTCGGCTCGCAGACCTCGAGCGGGATCTCGCCACCGGCGAGCAGCTCGGGCGTCGACATCGTGAAGGTGACGCCGATCGGGGTGCCGGCGATCGACAGCAGGTCGTCACGGCAGACCGCGGAGATCGTGTCGGGCGAGGTCACCAACGGCGACACGCCGTCGAAGCGCACCTCGCTGATGGCGGCCGGCAACACGAACGGCTCGGCGAAGCGGCGGTCGATCGTGATCTGCTCGTCGATGCCGATGATCTCGATACCCAGCTGTGCCAGGTCGACGGGGCGGGAGAGTGCGATCGTCGACGCGCCAGGAACGACGGCCACGTCGACGGCGCCAGCGGCATCGGTGAGTCGCAGCGCCGTGATCGGGCTGAACTCACCGACCGGTTGCTCGACGTCGATCGTCGTCGCCGTGCCCGAACCGTTCACCGTCACCGCACTGCCGACCACGTCGACGAACGGCGTCGTCCACGCCGTTGCCGGGTCGCCGTCGAACGCTGCTGAGCCGCGCCGTTCCGGTGACCCGGTGAGGTGGCGGTTGTCGATCACCGGCTCGTCGAGCAGTTGCGCCAGCACCGCTCCGGAGGCCCGGCGGTCGAATCGCATCGTCACGTCGAGGTCCGCCGTGACCGTGCGGGGGAGTTCGACCTCGCGGCGCAACGCCGGTTCGGGATCGCTGCGCCACCGATCGGACGGATCGGTCCGAAGGCGGCTGAACACGAAGGAGACGGGGGTGGTGTCACCGTCGGCATCGAGTCCGTCGATCGGCGGTCTGATCCACTCGACGGTCGGCTCGTGGCCCGTGCCGATCTCGGCGAACCCCACCGCGCCGATCGCGTCGGCTACCGGCGGCTGCGGCGCCGATGTACCGGTGATCTCGATGCGCACGACCCGAGGTGTCGCGTCGGAGGCTGCGCCGGAGGTGTCGAGCTCGATCTGCTGACCGACGCCGGCGAGCGACCGCTCGTCGAGCGCGACGCGTGCCGCCTCGGCGCCGTCGACCGACAGCAGCACCTCGGTGATCGTGCGGGCTCCGGGCACCGGATCGGGCTGTCGGAGCTCGACGTACGGGACGGGTCCCGCCACCGTCACCTCGATGAACTCGCCGATCGCCGATGCCCGATCGGCGACGAGCCAGGCGGTGTCGAGATCGCCGTCGATCGCCATCACCGGCCGGTGCTCGGGCAGATACGCGAACGGCTCGCCATAGGCGCTGGCTCGCGCCGTCACCATGCCACGCTGCACCGACACGGTCTGCGTCGCCGGGTCGGCGGGTTCTTCTCCGAAGACGGGCAATCGTTGGTCGGCGGCCTCGAAACGCAGCACACCGTCGTCGGCCGCACCCGACTCGGTGTAGCCGGCGACGTCCTGGGAGCTGCGCCAATGATGCGCCCGGTCGCGGTTCGAATCGGTCACGATCAATCGCTCGACGGGTCCCGGGGCAGCCTGACCAGACGCGCTGTAGAGCACCGCCTCGGTGCCGTCCAGCAGTCCGGCGGCAGCCGCGTCGATCAAGCCGTCGCCGCTCCCCGACACCACGACGGTGCGGTCTTTCACTCGCACCGTCGGCACCGGATCGGCCACGTCGACGAGCGTGATCGGTGCGATCGGCAGTCCGACCCGAGGGTCGCCGACGGTCGTCGCATCCACGATCGGGATCGACGGCGAGACCACGACGGCATCGCCGAACTCGGTCGCGGACACCAACCCGGACGACGCAGCGACGTCGCCGGTCAGCTGGGATGTGACGATCTCGGGGCGGGCGAGGCCGAAGCGCTCGAAGCTCACATCACCCGACACCCAAACGGTGTCGACACCGAGCAGTCGAGCGACGGCCGCCACAGCGCCAGGCTCCAGCGTCCCCTCCTGGAAGCGGTCATCGAGCGCGAACACGAGGTCCATCGCCGCCGGGCTCCCGAGCGGGAGAAGATCACGGGTGACCAGCGGGCGCTCGGTCAAGCCCGGCAGCGGTTGATCCACGGTGAATCCCCAGTCGAAGGCGCCGAATTCCGTGCCCGGCACCTGCAACACTCGGTAGCCCTCGGGCCGCTCGTCGAGGTTGGCCGCTGCGGCCAGCCAGTGCGCAGGCGGGTCCTGGTCACGCTCGAGCGCCGGATCGACGAAGCCCCCGGTGCGCAGCGCCGGCAGATTGACGACCGCCAGCACCCCGACGAGTCCCGCTGCGACGACCCGCAGGCCTCGTGCCGAGACCCTCGAGCGTGACGGGACGACCGACCCCGCCGCCGACACCAGCGCCGCAGCGCCGATCGCGAGTCCGAGCAGCAGTACCGGTACCGCACGCGTCGAACTGCGCAACGCGAGTGCCAGACCGCTCTCGTTGTCGCCGACGAGCAACGTCATCAGCGGAGACGGATCATCGATGGGATGCACCCCCACGCCGAGCACCGCGCCGGCGGCGACCAACAGGCCGGCGAAGCGTCGGTGCGGAGAGGCGACGAACACGATGCCGGCCAGGCACACGCCCAACAGTACGAACCCGGCGACGATCACACGCAGCGACACCAGGTGATCGATCGATGCGGTCGTCGTCGCGCCGAATGCGTCGCGGATGTAGAACAACCAATAACCCAGGCCTCGGGTGACCTCGGTCGACGTCGAGGTGAACGACACCGACTCGAGCGACTCCGAGTACGAGAGCACATCGGCTCCGTGGCGGCCTTGCACGATCAGCATCGCCATCCACCACAACGACACGCCGAGCGACAGCACACCGACTCTCGCCCCGACGGCGATCGCACGACGCCAGCTGATCGAGCGCTGCCAGGCGGCGTGCACGAGCCAGAGCACCGGTGCCGGGATGATCATCGCCAACGCGGTCGCATTGACGGCGCCGACGGTGAACACGATCAATGCGATGATCGCCGGGAACCGCCATCGGCCACGACGCCCGGCGAGGACCGTGCAGCCCACGATCCAGCCGAGCCCGGCGAACGGCAACAGCAGCACCGACGTGCGCGAGATGTAGGGGAGGATGTACGGCGACAGTTGGTACACCACGGCACCCGCCAGCGCGGCGAGCGGCGAGAAGCCGAGGACCCGACTCATCCATCGCACGCCGAGCCCGGCGGCGAACAGCACGGTGCCGATCCACAGGCGGTGCGCGATCCAATCGGGCACGCCGAGCGTCTCGAACACCCAGTACCAGGGGCCGGTCGGCCACAGATAGGCGATGTGCTGGTGTGGCACCCAGCCGGCGAACTGGCGAGCGTCGAACGTCGTCGTCGTGTCGGCGATGAAGCGACCCGGATCGAGGTACACGTACAGCTTCGAGTCGGTCGGCATCCGACCGGGCGAGGCGGTGAGCGCTGGAAGATAGGCCAGGGCGGCGAGCACGGCCACCGAGAGCGCCGTCTGGTGACGGCGAACCCGAGCAGCGAGCTCGTTCATCGCGCTCGAGGGAGCAACCCGGAGACTCGCTTGACCGCCCCGAGAACCCCCTGCTTCGCGGTGCGGCGATGGTGCGATGCAGCGGCGTCGTCGGTGTCGGCCCGGTTCGCCAGGAACCAGTCGTAGCTCTGGGCAAACATCTCGTCGGTCGACCAGGTCGGCGACCAGTCGAGTCGCTCGGCGAGGTGATCAAGGTCGAACCACATCGACTTCGAGTACATCATCCAGTGATACGGCGCGAACGGCGCGATGCCGAGCCGAGCGCTGAGCGCCATCCCGATCGATGCGGGCCCGGCGGGGAGTGAGCGCACGACGGCGTCGGTGCCGGCATGGCGACACAGCGCTTCGAGCGTCTCACGCATCGTCCCGAACCGGTCGGTGCCGACGTTGAACACGTCGGGATCGGCGGATCCCGCTGCGAGCAGGCACACCTCGGCGAGGTCGTCGCTGTGGACGAACTGGTATCGGTTGGTGCCGTCGCCGAGGACGATCGGGTCCCGGCCGTCCGCGATCCAGTCGAACAAGATTCCGAAGATCCCGAGCCGGCCGTGACCGAGAATCGTGCGCGGCCGCACGATCGACACGTCGAGCCCGTCACGTGCTGCGGCCAGGCAGGCCCACTCGGCGGCCAACTTGGCGTGCCCGTAGGCCTCCATCGGCGACGGCACGGTGGTCGGCAGCACCGGGTTGGCCTTCGGCACCCCGAACACGGCACTCGACGAGGTGTGGACGACCTTCGACACGCCGGCCGCTGCGCTCGCTCGCAACAGGTTGACCGTGCCGTCGACGTTCACCGTGCGCAACAGCGCAGGGTCTTTCGCCAACGGCACCTGGGCGACGTTGTTGAGGACGACGTCGATGCCGTCGATCGCGTCGCGCACGACGGCGCGGTCCCGGACGTCGCCGCGGACGAACTCGACCTCGGCAGGGCGATCGTCGGCGTCGTTGAGATCGAGGACGCGCACATGGTGTCCGTCGGCGTGGAGCCTGGCGACGACGAGCGCTCCGAAGTAGCCGCTGCCGCCGGTGACGAGATATGACGTCACAGCTCGATGCCTTGCTCGACGCACCAGCGGATGCTGCGACGCATTCCTTCGAACAACTCGAACTCGGGCTCGTAGCCGAGGTCGCGGCGAGCGGCGCTGATGTCGACGGCGATCGTCTTGTTCATCTCGCCGAGCACGTGGAACTGCTGGTGGTAGCGGCCACGCGCCTGCAGAACCGTGTCGATCTTCTCCGCGACCGTGCCCGCGAACTCCGGCAGACGGAACCGGTTCGCCTTGACCTCGAAACCCTCGGCGACCAGCGCCCGGCCGACGGTGTCGACGATCTCGCGCACGGTGTACGGCTCGGCGTCGGCGATCCACCAGGCGCACCCCGGCTCGGTCGGCGTCAACTCGGCGAGCAGGATGCCCTGCACCAGATTGTCGATGTAGGTCATCGACCTCCGCTGTCCACCGTCACCCAGGATCGGGAACCGGCCGCTGCGCACCATCGTGAAGAACGTCGTCTGCCGGGCCGGCTGGTGGGGGCCATAGAACCACGGCGGCCGCACGATCACGGCGTCGAGGCCCTCGTCGACAGCACGCAGCACCGCCAACTCGGCGTCCTTCTTCGATCGTCCGTACCCGAGGTAGGGATGGTACGGCTCGTCGTTGCGGAACACGTCGTTGCGAGCCCCGTTGGTGCCGAATGGGCTGTTCGACGACACGTGGACGACGCGACGCGCACCGATCGAGCGTGCAGCGGCGAGGACGTTGCGCGTGCCGAGGTGGTTGACCTCGTCGAACTCCGCCACACCACGGGTGGGGTGGATGACGCCGGCGGTGTGGATCACGTCGACCGAGCCGTCCGACGCGGCCTGATGTCCCGCGAAGGCGTCGCGCACCTGCTGGGGGTCGGTCACGTCGGCGCGGACGATCTGGACGGCGTCGGGCAGGTGCGACACGTCCTCGCCCGGCCGCACGACGCCGAGGATGGTCCCGGAGCGTTGCCAACGGGGCGACTCGACGAGCGCGTGGACGAGGCCGGTGCCCAGCCAGCCAGCTGCGCCGGTCACGATGGTGACGTCGGGGGTCGTCACGACGCGCGCTCGTCGCAGTACCGGCGGGCATTGCGGATCGCGACGGCCATCACCGACGCTTGCGGGTTCACTCCAGGCGCCTCGGGCAGCAGCGACGCGTCGTTGACGAACACGTTGTCGGCACCGCGCACCTTGCCGAAGCTGTCGACGGCGCACAGCGACTCGTCGTCGCCCATCGGGGCCGTCGAGCACAGGTGCACCGTCATCACACTCGCCTTCATCGCCGCGAACGCCTCGGTCATCGCTGCCAGATCGGCACGGGTACGCACGAGCGGAGCCTCCTTGAACGACGGGTAGACCTCGAGCGCTCCGGCTTCGAGCATCACGAGCGCGAGACGAGCGAGGCCCTGGCCGAGCAACTGGCGATCACGCCGAGTGAGCCGATAGGTCACGACCGGATCGCGCAGGCCGGGCACCGCCTGGACCCAGCCACGGCCTTCGCTCGTGATCGCCGCGTAGTAGACGGCCAGTTCCGGCCACGAGGTGACCGCCGAGCCGAAGTCGCGCCAGTTGTCGGTCAACGCGAGCGCCACGAGTCCCGGATGGCTGGCCGAGCCGCCGAAGGAGATGTTCGGAGCGAACTCCTTGACCTGGATGACCGAGACGTCGGACGGTGTGTTGACCGCGCTGTCGAAGCGCGCCGCCAGCTTGACGGTGGGGTGGACCGCCAGCGTCCGCCCGACACGGTGACGGAAACCTGCGCGCTGCAGGATCGCCGGCGTCTGGATCGCTCCGCCACACACGATCACGTCACGGAACGACACGGTCACGGTGCCACCCTGAGGTGCGAGCGACGTGAGCTCGGCGCCGGTCGCCCGCGCCCCCGCCCGGCTGATCCGCTCGAGTCGGTGCTCGCACAGCACTCGAGCGCCAGCGGCGATCGCCCGTGGCAGGTACGTGCGGGTCATGCTCTGGCGCTGCCCGTCGGTCGCGTCCCCGCCCTCCGGATAGGTCATCCAACGGGGGATCTCGTCGTTCTGCCAGCCGAGGCGGTCGGCGCCTCGACGGAGGATGTCGCTCGCCGCGGTGTGTCGCCCCGGCACGGTCTGCACGGCGAGCGCCGCTTCGACTTCCTCGCAGATCGACAGCAGGTCGTCGCTGTCGAAGTCGGCGATCCGGTAGCGGTCGCGCCATCGGGCGAGCGTTTCTTCGGGCGGGCGTCGGTAGAGCCCGCTGTTGACCTCGGTCCCACCGCCTGCGCAGCGTCCTTCGGTGTAGGCGATCGACGGAAGACCGAGCGCGACGGTGACCCCGCCCGACCGGTACTGACGGTCCATCTGTTCCAGCGAGAACGGAGTGACCTCGCCTTGGTCGACCCACGGCCCTTCTTCGACGACGAGCACATCGTGGCCAGCTTCGGCGAGCGTTGCTGCCGTGGTCGCGCCACCGGCGCCCGACCCGATGATCAAGACGTCGCAATCGTGGTGCGTCGTCATGCTGCGGCGCCGTCCACGGCCGTGGACGGCCAGGTCTCCCAGATGAAGGCGTAGCCCAGCGACCGGACCAGCCTGGGGTACTCGCTCACGAGCGGCAGCGGTAGACGCAGCACCAGACGTCCGATGCGGTCGATGCCGACGGCTCGCGCGATCGCGTCGACCGACGCAGCGATCACACGAACCCCGAACCGGGTGAACGACGGCAGGACAGCGACACGACGCTCGACGAACGCGACCACCTCGCGACGGCGATCCTCCGGCAACTCAGGAAGGTCGACGCCCAGCAGCCAGTCGGCGAACCGGCCGACCGCAGTGGGCGGAGCGCAAGGGTGCACCGGGGCGGACATGACCCCGAGATGCTACCGACCAGGGTCGATCCCGTGGCGACTTGTCGACGCCTCGTTCGCTCAGGCCGTCACACAGCAGTCGCGGCCGCGGTGCTTGGCTCCGTACAGGGCAGCGTCGGCGTCGTCGATCACCGACTGGACGTCACGACGGTCACCCACCGCGATTCCGGCGCTGGCGCGGACCTGCAGACCCTGGGAGGTCGAGCCCCAGTCCTGTTCGGCGATCAGACGTCGAACCGTCGTCGCAAAGTCCAACGCTCTCGACACCTCCGCATCGACGAAGACCGCGGCGAACTCGTCGCCCCCCAGTCGAGCGATGATGCCCTCGCCGTTCGACGCCGCCCGAAGCACGTCCCCGACGGTCCGCAAGACAGCGTCTCCGACCGAATGGCCGTGTTGATCGTTGACCGACTTGAAGTCGTCGATGTCGAGCAAGACCACGGCAACCGTGCCGTCGTCCTGCGTCAACTCCTCGACTCTCGCGTCGAAGAACCGCCGCGAGCCCACGCTCGTGAGGGCGTCGACCTCGACCTGCTGCGCGAGGTCGCTGGCTCGTCGTTGGAGTAGGAATTGCTGCTTTTCGAGTTCGGCGCGCTGCGAGATCTGGATCGCCAACCGGCCGACCTGATCGACGTGCCACGCTCGGACCACGTCAGCGACGGTCGTCGCGTCGTCGAGTGCCCCGTGCATGTCGCCGAGCGCCGCCCGGACGCGGCTGCGGAGCCGGTACGCGCGAACCACTCGATGGTCGTCACCGACGCGCTGGAGCACCGGAAGGGCCTGGTCGACGAGTGCTCGCGCCGACGGGGCGTCGCCGCGAGCGTGCGCCTCGTTCGCGAGGACGAGGCGGAACCACGCCTGCAGCCGCGGCGCGCCGGATTCCACGTGGCCGTCGTCGAGTTCTCGCAACCCGAGCCGATCGGGATGTTCGAGATGATCGATCTCTGCTGCCATCCCCGGTCCGAGCATGTGCCGAGCGACGGGATTGGAGTCGTGGTGCAGTTTGGCCACCGCGCGGTGTGCGCCGGTGGTCGGGAGTTGGACCCCGGCGTGGCGGGCCTCGACGACGATGTAGCAGTGGGTGTAGGAGATCGCGACGTCGGTGGGGGAGGGCTGCTCACCGTTGATGTCGGCTGCGAGGTTCGAGTAGTAGAACGCGTGATCGAACGCCGAGAGTTGGGCGAACAAGACGGCGACGGCGTTCGCCGCTCGGGCCGCAACGGTCGAGCGGGTCGCGGTGTCGACCAACACCATGGCGTTCACCGCGAAGTCGATCGCCGACTCCAAGTCGCCGGTCCGATGACGCATCGCGCCGGCGACGGCAGCTGCCAGCGCCGCTTCGTCGGTTCGGCCGCTGCGCAAGAGCAGGTCGAAGGCCTCGGCACTGTCTCGCGCCGGACCCATTGGGTCGGCTTCGCCTTGGCGGACGATCGCCCGGCTGAGCAGCAACGAACCGCGGACACCCTCGTCGGTCTGTCCGATCATCTCCTCGTCGATACGCGCCACGACGTCGCGCTGATCAGCGAGCGCGGCGGCTTCTTGTGCCGTCGAGAAGACGCTCGTCACGGTCATCGGCCGAGCCGTCCCGCATCATGTGGTCGAGGGAATCTCACCAGTCAGAAGGATCGGTCCGTTCGCGCCCGGACTTGACAGACGGTGTGAATGATCTGGAATTCGTCAAGCCCAGGCACGGACGCTCGCGACGAGATGCCCGAGCCGGTCACTCGTGATCGACGTAGGCGCGGCGGCGACGACGGAAACTCACCGCGTCGGCGAGCGCCCACTTGGTGACCAGCAGAAACGCCTCGCCGACGATGTTGCCGCTCATCTTCGAGGCGCCCGCAACTCGGTCGCGGAACGTGATCGGCACCTCGACGATGCTGCAGCCTGCCACGACCGCCCGATACGTCATCTCGATCTGGAAGCCGTAGCCCTCCGCCGAGATCGCATCGAGGTCGATGCGGCGCAGCGTCTCGGCCCGATAGACGCGAAACCCCGCCGTCGCGTCGTTGATCGCGAGGCCGAGCGCAACGGCGGCGTAGCGGTTTCCCCATCGAGACAGCCACGTACGCCGACGCGGCCAACCGACGACGGACCCGCCGGGAATGTATCGCGAGCCGATCACGACGTCGATGCCTCGGCGCGCCAGATCGAGCATGGTCGGTACGACCGACGGATCGTGGGACAAGTCGGCGTCGAGTTGGACGACGGCGTCGTAGCCGTCGGCGAGCGCGAGTCGGAATGCGTGGACATACGCATCGCCGAGCCCACGCTTCTCCTCACGTTCGACGAGGCGCACACCGGGGTAGCCACGAACGATCGCTCGCGTGTCGTCGCTCGACGCGTCGTCGATCACCAGCACATCGACGTCGGGAACGTGAGCGGCGAGCCCATCGAGGAGTGCTGCGATGTTGGCCGCTTCGTTGTGGGTCGGGACGACGGCCAACGTGCGCATCGACGTGCTCACGGGATCGCGCCGAACACCGCGTAGAGGCCGGTCAAGCCGGTGAGCCCGGCTCCACACATCACGAGGGTGAAGTCCCAACCACTGCGATCCCAACTCGCCCGGTGGTGGTCGGGATCGTCCGACGGATCCGGCCACCACGCCGCAACGGCGATGAACAGCGGGAACGCGGTGAACACGAATCTCGGTCGAGCGGTCACGGTCTCGGGAATCAGCATCAACGCGATGACGACCGCGCTGTACGCGATCCAGGGGAGTGGCAGCCGTCGTTTCCAGGCACACCAACACATGCCGCCCAGCGCCACCAACGACAACGCGGTCAACGCACCCGCAGGCGACTCGAAGGGATCGGTGATGAAGGTGAACGTGTTCCTGATCGCCGTGGTCCCGAAGCTCGTGCCTTCAGCCCACGCTTCGCGCTGCACGCGGAACCAGGCTCGAGATTCGCCCGCGGTGTCGTCGACGTAGAGCTGGAATCCGATGAACCCGATCGGTGCCAGCAGCACCGAGATCAGCGACGACCATTGGCGCCTGGTCCGGATGGCGATCGCTGCTGCCACCACGCAGGCGGCGACCACCGCGATGCCGTTGGGCCGCGTCGCGGTCGCGAGCGCCGCGGCGAGGCCGGCGAGCAACCACTGTTCGTCGACGAGCAGGAGCAGGCAGGCGGCGGCGAACACGATGAGCAAGGCTTCGGAGTACGCGAACGACAGGACGAACGAGCCGGGGAAGAACGAGAAGATCACCATCGAGCGAGCAGCGACCGAGATCGAGAACACGCGGCGGGCCATCATGCCCACCATCACGACCGCGAGGCCACCCAGCACGAAGTTGAGGAACAACGCGGCGAACGTGTCGCCGCCGGGCAGGAAGGTGTCGATGACTCGCACCGCGCCGGGATACATCGGGAAGAACGCCGCGCGGGCTTCGAGATCGTCGTAGGTGACCGATGGAGGGATCTCGGTGGGGTACCACTCGCGCACCAACTCGAGGTACCAGCGTCCATCCCACGACGTGAGCACGCTGGTGATGAGACTGACTGCGCCCTCTTCGGGTTCGTTGTCGGCACGTGCATCGATCGTCAGCTGCGAGGCGCGGACCGCCGCCCCGACGAGCACGCACAGCCGCGACACCACGTAGGCAGCGAGGCCCACCCCGACCGCTCGACGCCAGCGGTCGTCGTCGCCAGGCGCAGTGTCCAACGTCTCGGTGTCGACCACGGTCATCAGCGCGGAACCATAGTGGCTCGACCGTCGCTCCCCGCTGTCTCCTCGACTGTCCGTAAGCCGACCCTCGGGCCTATCGTCTCGACGAGTGACCTCACCGGCGATGCGACCCGACTGGCGCGAGCGCCCCGATCCGCGCCGCCTCGGCCCTGGTCACGCTCGTTTCGACGAGATCCTGCAGCGTCACGACGCGTCGTGTGCAGCTCAGCTGCCCACGTACTCCGATCCGGTCAGCGGGTTCAGCGTCTTCACCGCCGAGTTCCTCGCCAAGCGCGGCTACTGCTGTGAGTCCGGCTGTCGCCATTGCCCGTACCAGTTCTGAACTGACCGGCGCATTGCATCGCCTGCGCTACCGTCGGCGGCCATGAGTGATCGTGACCTGGTGAAGCAGCTGCGTGTCGACGGCGACCTCGACCTCGACGACCACGACCCCGAGGAGTCGTTCGGCTGGGAACGCGAGGAGGCCGAGGCGTGGTTCGCCGAGGAGATGGAGGCCCTCGTCGAGCTCCAGAAGCGGCTCTTCGCCGACAAGTCCGCCTCCCTGCTCGTCGTCTTGCAGGCCATGGACGCCGCCGGCAAGGACAGCACGATCCGTGCGGTGCTGAGCGGCCTGAATCCGGCGGGCGTGCGGATCTATCCGTTCGGTGTGCCGACGGAGGAAGAGCGCGGGCACGACTTCTTGTGGCGGCTCCATCACCACACGCCCGAAGACGGCTACATCTCGGTGTTCAACCGGTCGCACTACGAAGACGTCCTCGTCGTGCGGGTCAAGGAGCTCGCGCCGGAGAAGGTCTGGAAGAAGCGCTACGACCACATCCGCAACTTCGAGCAGATGCTCGTCGACGAGGGCACCCACATCGTGAAGGTGTTCTTGAACGTCTCCAAAGACGAGCAGCGCAAGCGCTTCGAGGAGCGACTGGAGCGCCCCGACAAGCGGTGGAAGTTCCGAGCGGGCGACCTCGACGATCGCAAGCTGTGGGATGACTACATGGATGCCTACACCGACGCGCTGGAGAAGACCTCGACCGACGATGCCCCGTGGTACGTCGTCCCCGCCGATCGGAAGTGGGCGCGCAACGTGTGTATCGCTCGCATCCTGCGCCATCATCTGGAACGAATCGACCCGCAGTACCCCGAGCCCGAGGCTGGTCTCGACGACATCGTGATCGAGTGAACGTTTCACGTACGTGAACTCGCACGGCAATCACCCGGCGAGCGCTTGACGATTTGTACAATCGCAACCCATGACGGTGGCAGTTCCCTCCACGCTGGCCGATGCGGTCGCTCTCCTCGCGGACGACCCGGCAGCCATGCTGCTCGGCGGCGGCACCGATGCCATGGTCGAGATCAACGACGGTCATCGACGTCCGGGTGACTCGGTGATTGCATTGAACCGGGTCGCCGAGTTGCGCAGCTGGCGCCACGACGTCGAAGCGGGCACGGTCACCATCGGTGCCGGTGTGACCTACACCGAGATGATGCAGCCGCCCCTCGCCGAGCTACTCCCGGCGCTCGCCGAGGCGGCACGCACCGTCGGTTCACCTCAGATCCGCAACGCCGGCACCCTCGGCGGCAACCTCGGGACCTGTTCACCGGCCGGTGACGGTCTCCCGGTGCTGGCCGCCCTCGACGCGCGGGTCCGACTGGTCTCGGCCGGCGGTGAGCGCACGCTGCCGGTCGGCGAGTTCATGGTCGGTGTCAAGCGGACGGCGATCGGACCCGGCGAAGTCATCGCCGACATCACGATGCCCGTCGCGGCCGGTTGGCAGGGCTACGCCAAGGTCGGCATCCGCAACGCCATGGTCATCGCAGTGGCGAGCGCATGTCTGGCCGTCGACGTCGAGCGGCGTCGGATTGCCGTGGCGCTCGGTTCGGTCGGCCCCACCATCGTGCGCTGCACCGACGCCGAGCACCTGCTGGCCGAGGCGATCGACTGGTCGTCGCTCACCGTCGATGCCGCCACCATCGCTCGATTCGGCGACCTCGTCAGCGCGACGAGCCGACCGATCACCGATCATCGAGCCACTGCCGACTATCGCCGACACGCCGTCGGCATCCTGGCGCGCCGTCTGGCACGGCGAGCGATCGAGATCGAAGGAGCTGCAGCATGAGCAACGAACTCTTCACCCTGAGGGTCAACGGCCGCGACCACGACGTGGCCGACTCGTGGCTGGGCGAGAGCCTCCTCGACGTCCTGCGCGATCGGATCGGCCTGATGGGCGCGAAGGGTGCGTGCACGCAGGGCGAATGTGGATCATGCAGCGTGATGGTCGACGGCGAGTTGGTGTGTTCCTGCCTCGTCATGGCCGCAACGGCGACGGGCCAGGAGATCGTCACGATCGAAGGCATCGCCCCGGTCGGAGCACCCAGCGACGTGCAGCAGGCGTTCGTCGACGCCGGGGCGGTCCAGTGTGGTTTCTGCACCCCGGGCCTCGTGATGGCGGTCCACGATCTCCTCGATCGAGTCGACACGCCGACCGACACCGAGATCCGAGAAGAACTGTCCGGCAACCTGTGCCGGTGCACCGGCTACGGCCGGATCCTCGACGCCGTCCAGCGCGTCGCCGTCTCCCGCTCGTCGCAGGTCCGGTCATGAGCATCGTCGAGCACGTCTCCACCTCGACGGCGATCCGGCCGGGCACGATCGGTGATTCACCGGTTCGCGCCGACGGTATCCCCAAGGTGCAGGGCACCTACGAGTTCTCGTCCGACCTGTCGGCCGACGGCTGCCTGTTCGGCGCCACGTTGCGCTCCCCGCATCCTCACGCTCGCATCGTGTCGATCGACCTCGCCGCCGCCTGGAAGATCAGCGGAGTGGAAGCGATCATCACCGCAGACGACGTGCCGGGCAAGCTCACCTACGGACTGATCAGCCAAGACCAACCCGTGTTCGCGGCCGATGTGGTGCGCTATGTCGGTGAGCCGATCGCGGCGGTGGCGGCTGCCGACCCCGACACCGCACGACGTGCGTTGCGCGCCATCGAGGTCGTCTACGAGGTGCTGCCACCGCTGCTCGATCCCGAAGTGGCGATCTCCGGCGACGTCGACCCGATCCACCCCGACGGCAACGTCATCCGGCATCAGCGCATCGTGCACGGCGATGTCGACGCGGTCGGCGAGGTGGTCGTCGAAGGCACCTATGAGATCGGCATGCAGGATCAGGCCTTCCTCGGTCTCGAAGCGGCGATCGCGTTCCCCGACCCCGGTGGCGACGGGGTCGAACTCCACGTCGCCACCCAGTGGTTGCACGAAGACCAGACGCAGATCGCCGCGTGTCTTGACATGCCCGAGGAGAAGGTCCGGCTGGTGCTGGGCGGCGTCGGCGGTGCGTTCGGCGCACGCGAAGACATCAGCTTGCAGGTGCACACCTGTCTGCTCGCTCTGCGGTTGAGCCGACCGGTGCGCATGGCCTACAGCCGTGGCGAGAGTTTCCTGGGGCACGTCCACCGTCACCCGGCGACGATCTGGATGCGCCACCACGCCGACGCCGACGGACGCCTCGTCAAGGTCGAAGCCCGGTTCGTGTTCGACGGCGGCGCCTACGCGTCGACATCGTCGGCGGTGCTCGCCAACGGCATCACCATGGCGCAGGGACCGTACGCCTGCCCCAACGGGCTGATCGACGGTTATGCCGTGCGCACCAACCATCTCCCGTGCGGAGCGATGCGCGGCTTCGGAGCCGTGCAGGCCTGCTTCGCGTACGAGTCCCAGATGGATCGACTCGCCGACGCGTGCGGACTCGACCCGGTCGCGATTCGACTCCGCAACGCCATGCGTACCGGCGACACCTTGCTGACCGGCCAGCCCGTGTTGAACGTCGCACCGGTCGAGGAGTGCATCCGCGAAACGGCCGCATTGCCGCTTCCCGACGAGCCCGTCGGCGGGCACGATTTGGCCGACGGCTCGATCGACGCGATGAAGCTGCCCGGTGGCGCCGGTCGCACCGCCGATGCGGTCGACGTCGTTCGGGGCATCGGGTGGGGTGTCTCCATCAAGAACCTCATGTACTCCGAGGCGTTCGACGACTACTCGACGGCACGATGCCACCTCGCCGACGGGGTCGCCACGCTCAAGTTCGCCACCGCCGAAGTCGGCCAGGGCTTCGTCACGATCGCCGCGCAGATCGCCCGCACCGTGCTCGGCGTCGACGACGTCGTGCTCGACCAGATCGACACCCAGATCGGCTCCGCCGGATCCACTTCGGCCTCGCGCCAGACGTGGATGAGCGGGGGAGCGGTCGATGCTGCGTGTCGCGCCGTGCGCGAGCGACTGTTCGAAGCGGTCGGCGCCGCTCACGGCATCGAGCCGATCCGCCTGATGATCGACGGGACCGACGTCGTCGACACAGCCGGCGATCTCCGCATCCCCGTTGCGGTGGCGACCGCTGGCCTGGAACTCGACGAGGAGGTCGAGTACCGGCATCCTCCGACCGAGGACCTCGACGAGAACGGCCAGGGCAACTGTCACACGGCGTTCGCGTTCGTGGCACATCGTGCCGTCGTCGACGTCGACCCCGAACTCGGCCTCGTCAAGGTCGTACAGATCGCGACAGCGCAAGACGTCGGCAACGCACTCAACCCGCTGTCGGTGATCGGGCAGATCGAAGGCGGCATCGCACAGGGGCTCGGCCTCGCCGTGATGGAGGAGATCATCCAGATCGACGGCGTGATCCGCAACGGCAACTTCACCGACTACCTGCTCCCGACGTTCCTCGACATGCCACCGGTCGTCGCGACGCTCATCGAACAACCCGACCCGCACGCGCCGCTCGGCGCGAAGGGCGTCGGGGAGCCGCCGTGCATCAGCTCGACGCCGGCCGTCGTCGCAGCGATCCGCGACGCACTCCGCCAGGCAGGTGTCGAACGACCCCTGGACCGCGTGCCGGTCCGGCCCTCCGACATCTGTCTCTGACGCCCGGTCAGCGTGTAGGTTCGACCGCCATGTCAGAAGTGCGCGAAATCATGACCTGGGACATGTTCGGCCAAGCCACACGCGACCTGTCGCAGATGGTCGCCGACGACGGCTACGAGCCCGACATGATCCTCGCGATCGCCCGAGGCGGATTGCTTCCCGGTGGAGCGATGGGTTACGCGCTCTCGGTCAAGAACGTCTACACGATGAACGTCGAGTTCTACACCGGTATCGACGAGCGGCTCGACGTCCCGCGGATCCTTCCGCCCGCTCCCGACTTCGTCGATTTGTCGAACGGCAAGATCCTGATCGTCGATGATGTCGCCGACACCGGCAACACGCTCAAGTCGGTCGAGGAGTTCTGCGACGGCAAGGTCGGCGAAGTGCGTACCGCGGTGCTGTACGAGAAGTCGCATTCGATCGTGAAGTGCGACTACATCTGGAAGCGCACCGACGAATGGATCAACTTTCCGTGGAGCGACAAGCCCCCGATCGCCACCCGCGACGGCTTCGTTCCCGAAGCCTGAGGTCCGACGCGCCGCTCAGCGACCGAACGCGACCTGCTGAGCGGCTCGCAAACGCTCCTGGAGCTTGGCGGGCGGCACGATTCCCTGCAGCTTGCCGTCTTTCCACACGGTGACGATCGGCCGGATCGGGTTGATCCGTGACAGGACGCTCGACAGGTCGTCGTCAGGGTCGGCTTGGGCCGTCTGGTTGAACGGCACCATCAAGCTGTTGAGCATGACCATCGCGCGCTGTTCGACCGGAATCGCCCACAGCGACTCTTCGAGCACGACGCCGTCGAGTTGTCCGTCGCCGTTGGAGTCGAGTGCCACGGCACCCGCTTCGCCGAGACGAGACCGGTTCCAGATCATCGAGTCTGCGTCGACGTCGTCGCCGGCATGGGCCACGCCGAACCACGTGAGGTCGCGCACCTTGATGCCGTCGAACTGCTCACTGATGTAGCTGCCGATGATCTCGGCCTTCGCGTTCATCGCGATGAACACGCCGGTGATCGCGATGAACACGCCCGGCAGTCCGTAGAGCATCATCGCCAGGCCGATGATCGTCATGCTCCAGCCGAGCACGCGGCCCGCATTGCCGGCGTCACGGCTCGCTCGGAACCGATTGCCGGTCTTGGCCCAACGGACGGCGCGAACGACGCGGCCACCGTCGAGCGGTGCCCCCGGCAACATGTTGAACACGGCGAGCGCCAGATTGACCACGCCGATCCAGCCGACGACCAGCGACGACGTCACGATGGCGACGCCGATCATGACGGCACCGATCAGCAAGCTGACCAGCGGGCCGGCCACGGCGATGAACCCGTCAGCGCGCGGTGTCGGCGGCTCGCGGTCGAGGCGAGCGACACCACCGAGCGCCCACAGGTCGATCGATTCGGTCTCGACGCCGTACCGGCGGCCGACGAAGGCGTGCCCGAGTTCGTGCGCAAGGATCGACACGAAGAAGGCAACGACCGCCGCGAGACCGGGGACGAGTCCGAAACTCGCAGCGAGGTTGACGCCGAACAGCGCAGCGACCAGCGCCATCGACCAGTGCGCACGAATGGGGATGCCCCCGATACGACCGAGATGAAGAGAACCAGTGGGCATGTTCACTCCAACCGTAGATCCCGACGGAGCATTCCACTGCGCGCTGCGCGGGGTTTCGGCGGTCTCACCGTGTCTGCAGCACCACCGACGCGCAGTTGCGCCCGCTCGCTCCCCACACGCCCGCACCGGGGAACGTCGCGGCGCCGGTGAGGAACAACCCGTCGACAGCAGTCTGGTACTTCGTGAGTTCCGGGTTGGCGTTGCGCAACGCTGCCAGCGGTCCGCCTCCGAAGCTCGTCGCGTGACCAGCCGGCAGGTGGAAGTCGCGTTCGTAACGATCAGGGGTCATCGCTCGCCAGTCGACGATCGACTCCACGAGACCGGGCTCACAGCGCTGTGCGAACGCCTCCAGCCAGCGACGTGGTTCCGGCGAGTCGGCCCAGCCGCCGGTGAGGCCGTACGGGGTGAACAACGCTTCGATGCTCAGCACGTGACGACCCGGCGGCGCCATCGTCGGATCGAGCACGGTTGGCGCGTTCACGAGCAACGCCGGACGCTCCAGGACCTCTCCGAGACCCATCAACTCGTAGGCCCGATGGATCGAGCCGAGATCAGGGGCGATGACGGTCGTCGGTCCCAACGAGCGTTCGTCGTCGAGGAGTCGAGGCTCCCGATCGAGCACGAGGTCGAGCTTCGACTCGTAGCCGTCGGCATGGGGGATCGATCTCCATCGATCGAGGAGCCGCTGTGCACTGCGGGGCGGATGGCGCAGCCACCGCAGGAACGTGTCGTGGGGGTTGCAGGCCGACACGACGACCGGCGCGGAGATCTGCGTCCCGTCGGTGAGCGTCACACCGCTCACCGACTCGCCACTGCAACGGATCTCGGTCACGGGTGACGAGACCCGCACCTCGCCTCCATGCGCGACGAACGACGACAGCAGCGCGTCGGGAACCGCTCCGCTCCCGCCGACCGGACGGCCGACGGTCGCCACATGACGCATCGCATGCGTGAGCGCACCGAGGCCGGTGCCGTCGAACTCGGGCGAGATGCCCCACACCATCGGACCGGTGACGGCACCGGGACCCAGGATCGCGTCGGTGTGGAAGAACGACCGCAGCACGTCCGCCGCGCTCCGCCGGCTCCAGCGCAGCAGGGTCGGCGCGCCAGCCAGGCGTCGCCGCAGCGCCAGCGTCGTCAGCGATCGCAGCGTCGGCGGCTCAGCGGCCGCCTCGAAGATCATGCGAATGGCGGGGGAGGCCGCGGTCACGTACCGCCGATAGTTGTCGACCTCGCCCGGGTGCACGGCGGCGAGTTCGTCGAGGGTCACATCGAGGTCGTGATACGCGGTCCACGTCCGCCCGCCCGCTCCATCGCTCCAGCTGGCGTTGTGTTGCGAAGCGTCGAGGTCCTGGTAGACGAGGCCGTGCGACGCCAGGTCGAGTTCGGTCATGACCGGCGTCGTGCGGAATGTGAGGTGGTCGCAGTTGCAGATGTTGACCGTCGCTCCGGCGAACCCCTCCGACGCTGCGGTGCCGCCCACCGTGTCGCGTGCTTCGAGCAGCAGTGTGCGCATCCCACCCCGAGCGAGGTAGGCCGCTGTGACGAGACCGTTGTGCCCGGCCCCGATCACCACGGCGTCGTAGTCGTCGCCAGCTGTCGTCATCGCGGCCATTCTCACACCGAAGGTGGGCAACGCGCTGGATCGACTGCCGTATCGTGGCGGCGTGTCGCCTCCCTCCGATCAAGCCATCACCTCGCGCCGCCTCGACGAACTACGCGCGCCGGACATGGCGCAGTGCGTCACCGCCGACTCGATCATCGTCCAGCCCCTCGGCGCGGTCGAACAACACGGGCCGCACCTGCCGTTCAACACCGACCTGCTGATCGCCGACCGCGTCGCCGATGCCGCCGTACGCAGTGTTGGCGCCGATCTCGACGTGTGGCTGCTCCCGCCCCTGGCCTACACCAAGTCCAACGAACACGCGTGGTCGTCGGGCACGATCTGGCTGTCGGCGACCACCTTGCTCGCCGTTCTCGACGACATCGGCCGGTGCATCGCCACGACCGGTGCGCGCAAGCTGGTCTTCCTCAATGGGCACGGCGGCAACTCGGCGCTCGTCGGGGTCGCGAACCGCGAGATCCGCCTCGCGCACGGGCTGATGACGTTCCTCGCGCATCCCGGCGTCCCGCCCGATCAGGGAGGCGAGTCGGCAGCCTCCGAGCTCGGCATGGGGATCCACGGGGGAGCGGACGAAACCTCGTTGATGCTGCATCTCGCACCAGAGTTGGTCGACATGTCGGTGGCGACTCGCAACGTCCCGGAGTCGCTCACGACCTTCGATCAGGTTCGCTTCGGCGGCAAGGTCGGATTCGGCTGGTTGTCCGACGACTTCGGCCCCGACGGCCACATCGGCGATCCGACCGGAGCCTCCGCCGACCGCGGCGCGGAGATCTTCGGCGCCGCCGTCAGTGCGTTCAGCGACGCGCTGGCCGAGATCGCTCGATTCGAACTCCCGATCACAGCGAACGATCGGGGCGAACGAAATCGTTCGTGACGATGTCGGTGACCGCCACCTCCGCGCCGTCGGCCGCGAGCGCCGTGAGGAACGAGTCGACGCGTGCCGTGTCGACGCTCGCAACTGCGCCGTCCGCTCCGTTCGCGAACACGCCGGCAGCCACCCCGTCGGCCACGGCACGATCGAGGATGTCGACGCTCAACCTCGACAGCGGATCGAAAGCGGCGCGCATTTCGATCATGGTGGCGTTGATCGGGGTGGAATCCTCGACGTACGCGACGATCGCGTCCTGGACGATCGGAACGAGGCGTCCGAGGCACGCGGAGAGCGTCGCTATGTCGGCGCGGCGCACGACCAGGTGGTCGTCGTAGCCGACCCAGCCGGCGTCGGACGCGGTCGAGAACGCGATCTCCTGCCCCCACTGCGGCAGCGCCGGGTAAAGCGCCGGATCGACGAGCACATCGCCTTGTTGCGCACTGGCCCCCGCCTCGGCGACGAAGCGAGCGGGTTCGCCGAAGAACCCGTCGACGAGCTGATCGGTGTCGACGATGCCCTGATCGACGAGGTACTCGATGAACGGATCGGCGGTTTGGTGACGGATCTCCACGTCGAGGGCACCCAGGTCGGCGATCGACGATGCCGTCGGGTACGTCGCTGGATCCCACATGATCATCCGGTGGCTGCGGTCGGTCAGCGCGGCCACCGACACGCTCTCGACCGATGCGGGCTCCGCTTCCGCAAGCCCCCGGAGCAGCTGCTCGGTCGAGGCCTGGGCGATCAGCAGCGTCGGGTCGGATGCGAGCAGATCGAGCGGTCGGCGGAAGTCGACGACCGGGCCGCCGACACGGATGTCGAGTTCGACCCCGTCCTCGATCGTCCCGTCCGGGCGGACGAGTGTGGCCGTGGCGCGACCGGTGGACGGGTCGACGGCAGCATCCGGGCCGAGCAGCGCGATCAGCGGCCCATGCTCGACCGACGGGAGGTCGTCGAGCTGGATCGAGATGACGCTCGGGCACACCTCGCTCAGCGGCCCGTCGGCGAACGTCGGTCGTTCGGGAGCGGTCGTGGCGACCTGCACGAAGTCGGCAGGAGCGGTCGTGGTCGGGCGGGCGGCATCGTCACCGTCCACCACCACGTCATCGCCACCTCCGGAGCACGCTGCGAGCATCCCAGCCAGAGCGAGCAGGGCGCAGCGCCTGCGGCCAGTCGTCGTCGGATTCACGAGCACGGCAGCAGTGTAGGAACAGCCACTGCAGCGAATCGGTCACCTGCGTAGGCTTCGTCGATGCCGATTTCGTTCGACCTGGTGACCATCGACTCGCCGGCGACCGACGAACTCGCCCGGTTCTGGGCGGCAGCGCTCGACCTGATCGAAACCGAGCGAGAAGACGTCGACCGCTGGATCGTGCTCAGCTCCGCCGATGGCGTACGACGAATCGGCATCCAACGCGGCGTGACACGACCGGGGTCGCTTCACCTCGATGTGGCCTGCACCCCAGACGAGTTCGACGTCGAGTGGGCGCGTCTGATCTCGCTGGGAGCGCGTTCTCTCGGCGACGCTCGTCACGAGTCGTACGGCTCGATCGTGAACCTGGTCGACCCGGACGGGAACCCTTTCGATCTCTGCGCGTACGTGGACCAGCTGCCGTACTCTCACGACGATGCCTGACGCCGCTCAACTCCTCACCTCCGCAACGCTGTCGACGGGCGAGATCGCCGACGTCCTCATCGCAGCCGACGGCACGATCGCTGGCGTCGGCTCCGACCTCGACGCCCGCAGCGGTCCCGCAGTCACTCGCGTCGATCTCTCGGGCCGAGTGCTCCTGGCGGCCGCCGTCGAACCTCATGCTCACCTCGACAAGGCGTTTCTCGCCGAAGTCGTCACGAACCCGACCGGCGATCTGATCGGGGCCATCGACGCAATGCGTTCAAGCCGCCACCTTCTCGCCGTCGACGAGACGATCGAACGAGCCGAGCGGGCGGCACGCCTGATGGCGTCCAACGGATATCGGGCGGTACGCACCCACGCCGACGTCACCGCCGAGCACGGACTTCGCTCGATCGAAGCGCTCACCGAGGTCCGGCGGCGTGTGAGCGACCTGATCGACGTCGAGATCGTCGCGCTCTGCGGCTGGCCGGTCAGCGGCATGGCCGGTGCCGACCATCGGGCGCTGCTGCGGGCGGCGATCGACGGGGGCGCCGACCTGGTGGGCGGGTGTCCGCACCTCGAGGTGATCGACGACTCGGGCACGATCGAGGCGGCGACCGACGAGTTGCTGCAGATCGCCGTCGACCTCGGCCGCGGGGTCGACCTCCACACCGACGAGACGCTCGACCCGTCGTCGAACGGACTGGATGTTCTGGCCGCCCGGGTGATGTCCGGCTTCGATCTTCCCGCAACCGCCAGCCACTGCGTGAGCCTCGGTCAACGGACGGTCGACGCGCAGCAAGAGACCGCCGAGCGCGTCGCTGCAGCTGGCATCCACGTGATCGCACTCCCGCACACCAACTTGTTCCTCCAGGGGCGCGGCACCGCCCCGATGCCGCGAGCGTTGACCGCCGTCGACGCACTCCGTCGCGCCGGGGTCAACGTGGCCGCCGGCGCCGACAATCTGCAGGATCCGTTCAATCCGGTCGGTCGTGCGTGCGCGTTCGAAACCGCGGGGCTGATGATCATGACGAGCCACCTGCTGCCCGAAAATGCCTGGGCGTCGGTGTCGACGAACTCCGCGATGGCGCTCGGCCTGGACGTCGGCGACATCACGAACGCAGCGTCGACCGGTGGGCTGGGTATCGGCGCACCGGCCGACCTGCTCGCCGTGCCGGCGGGCAGCGTTCGCGAGGCCATTGCCATGGGCCCCACCGATCGATGGGTGTGGCGGGCTGGCCGACGGCGCCTCGTCGAAACGTGATGTTCACAGCCGCGGGACGGAGCCGGGGCAATGGCAGGGCTATAGTCAGCCGCGCATGACCTCCGTCGATCAACATGCTGCGCCCCTGGGCGACATCGGAGCTGCGAGCCTGGAGTTCGACGGTTTGTCGATGGTCTTTCCCGACGGCACGCACGCCATCGACGACGTGTCCTTCTCGGTACGCCCGGGGGAGTTCACCACCGTCGTCGGTCCGTCCGGATGCGGCAAGTCGACACTCCTGCGCATCGCGTCAGGTCTGGAAACCGGCTACACGGGCGGGTGTCGGGTCGATCGCGACTCGATCGGCTACGTCTTCCAGGACCCGACCCTGTTGCCGTGGCGGACCGTGCAACGCAATGTCGAACTCAACGCCGAACTGCACGGCATCGACAAAGCCGAACGGGCCCGCCGGGCTGCGAAAGCGATCGAGTTGGTCAACCTCGTCGGCCACGAGGCCAAATACCCGAAGCAGCTGTCGGGCGGCATGAAGATGCGTTGCTCGCTGGCGCGTTCACTCGTGTTGAACCCGAGCGTGTTCCTCTTCGACGAACCCTTCGGGGCGCTCGACGAGATCACCCGCGAGTTCCTGAACGACGAGTTGCTGCGCCTGTTCGCTGCCGAGCGGTTCGCAGCGCTGTTCATCACCCACTCGATCGCCGAAGCCGTGTTCTTGAGCACGCGAGTCCTCGTGATGTCGACCCGCCCCGGCCGCATCATCGGCGACTATGCGGTGCCGTTCGGCACCGACCGTCCGCACGACCTGCGATTCGAGGCCGAGTTCGCCGAACTGTGCGGGCAGATCAACGACGACTTGAAGGATGCGCACCAATGACCACCTTCGACGACGACATCGACGCCTCGAGCGCTCTGC
Source organism: Ilumatobacter sp. (assembly GCF_046290335.1). Classification (GTDB taxonomy): domain Bacteria; phylum Actinomycetota; class Acidimicrobiia; order Acidimicrobiales; family Ilumatobacteraceae; genus Ilumatobacter_A. Next base: position 261,966 of record NZ_JBKAGH010000001.1, read on the forward strand.
CACAAGCTGCGGTGGCGGCACCGGCGTCTTCGCCTCCGACGGCCCCGCTCACCCCGCCGGGCACCCAGCGTCGCCGCGGCGACGGGTTCATCGGGCGTTTCCTCCCTCCGGTCATCATGTTCGCCCTGTTCTTGGGCGTCTGGTACCTGTACTCCACGCTCGCGTTCGAGCAGGCGTTCCAGCGTCGCAATGCCCTGCCGTATCCTCACGAGGTCATCCAGGACGGTTTCCTCCCGTTCTGGGACGAACGCCAGGGCACTCGCGAGATCCTCGGCTACATGTGGCCGACCGTGAAGGTCACCCTGCTCGGCCTCGGCATCTCGATCGTCGTCGGCGTGCTCATCGCCGTCGTGATGAACATGTCGAAGTACTTCGAGCGGGCGATCTTCCCCTACGCGGTCGTGGCGCAGACGATTCCGATCCTCGCGATCACGCCGCTGCTGACACAGGTCTTCGGCGACCGCCTCGGTGTTCGCCTCGCCGTGGTCTTCCTGATCGCCGTGTTCCCGATCATCACCAACACGCTGTTCGGCCTGCAGTCGACCGACCGACTGCACCACGACCTGTTCACGTTGAACAAGACCAGTCGACTCACCCGGTTGTGGAAGCTCGAACTCCCCAGCGCCATTCCGGCGCTGATGACCGGAATCCGTATCGCTTCCGGCCTCGCCGTGATCGGCGCGATCGTCGCCGACTTCTTCTTCAACCAGGGCGACAAGGGCATCGGATTCTTCATTCGCGTCCGCCAACAGGCGGCCGCTGATCGCCCCGACATGCTCGCAGGCACCATCACCGCATCGCTGTTCGGTGTGGTCATGTTCCTGATCGTCGGAGCGATCACCACTCGTGCCATCCGTGACTGGCACGACTCGGCCGGCAAGGGCTGAACCTCAGCCCCGGACGAGCCACCAACCCACCCACCAGCACCACAACACCTGTTCCACAGGGGGAGATCATCATGAAGGCAACCACCACGAGGGCCATCGCCCTCGCCACCGTCGCCGCCATCGCCATCACGGCATGTGGCTCCGACGACGAACCGGCCGCCGAGCCGGTCGACACCGAAGCGGCCGCCGACGAGCCGGTCGACACCGAAGCGGCCGCCGACGAGCCCGCCGACGAAGCAGCAGCCGTGTGCCCGTCGAACCTGGTCATCCAGACCGACTGGTTCCCCGAACTCGAGCACGGCGGCACCTACCAACTGATCGGCCCGGGCGGCACGGCGAGCAAGGACACCGTCTCGTACTCCGGTCCGGTACAGCCGCAGTATGCGGTCGGCGGTCTCGAGACGATCGAGATCCGCACCGTCAACTTCGACAAGTCGAACGCCTCGGTGCTCGCCGACGGTGACGCCGACATGGCCTACATCACGTCCAGCGACATCATCAAGGACTCCGGTGCGATCCCGCTCGTCGGCATCGCCAAGACCCTCGACCAGGACCCGCAGATGGTCATGTGGGATCCGACGCTGCACGACATTCAGTCACCCGAAGACATCGCCGCCACGGGCGCGCAGGTCCTCCACTTCCCGGGGACGTCGTACATCGACTACATGATCAGTGCAGGCCAGATGACGGCGGAGCAGAGCAACCCGAGCTACGACGGCTCCGACGGCGCCTGGGTGGCTGATGGTGGCACCTTCTTCCAGCAGGGCTTCGCGACCAACGAGATCTACAAGTACGAGAACGACATCGCCTGGAAGGACGGCGCTCCGGCGGACGTCAGCTTCTACACGGTGGGCGAACTCGGCTTCGAGAACTACCCGGCCGTGATCACCATGCTCCAGAGCCGGGCCGAGGAGCTCGACGAGTGCCTGCAGGTGCTCGTTCCGGCGATGCAGCAGGCGTGGATCGACTTCCTCGCCGACCCCAAGCCGGTGACCGACCGCCTGATCACGATCAACGAGGAGCATGACGGCTTCTGGGCGCTCAGCGAAGGCCTCAACGAAGCTGGCATGGGGCTGATCGAGTCCGAGGGCTACGCGCTCAACAGCGCTGACGGCACTTACTGCAGCCTCGACGAGGACCGCCTGCAGACGCTGTACGACATCCTCGCCCCGATCTACGCCGATCAGGGCACGGAGATCGCCGACGGCATCGACGGCATCTTCACCGACAAGTACTGCGCCGACGCCCCCGGCCGCTGACGCAGTAGCACCGCAACCGAACACAACCAAAAGCGACAGAGTGGGTCTGACCCACTCTGTCGTTTTTGGTTTCGGGCGCATGAAACCACGCGGGAATGTTCCTCTCGTTGTGTTCTCGCGGGACCTTCGTGCGCGATCATGGGCGCATGGTCGCAGCACGAGATCTCAAGGTCGGCGCATTCTTCTTCGGTGGGGTCGAGATGACCGACGCAGGCGCCGGCCTGCCCAACCCGATGGATCGCCGGTACTCGAACGAAGAGTGCTGGAACGCCACGCTCGACTACGTCAACTCGGCGATCGAAGCCGAGCGCCTCGGGTTCGACTCGTTCTGGACCACCGAACACCACTTCCAGTACGAGGGCTACGAGATCATCCCGAACGGCCTGTTGATCTCGACGTGGATCGCCGCGCAGACGACCAAGCTGCGATTCGGCGCGATGTTCAACGTGGTGCCGCAGTGGAACCCGATGCGACTGGCGGAGGACTTCTCGACGCTGCACAACTTGTCGGGCGGTCGGGCGATGCTCGGCGTCGGGCGTGGCACCGTCCCACGTGAAGTCCTGCATCTGAACGACAAAGGCGTGTCGATCGGCTCGCAGGACAACCCCGATCAGGCGGCCGCCGACATCTACAACCGCGAGATCTTCGAAGAGTCCATGGAGATCGTCCGCCGAGCGCTCAGCCAGGAGACGTTCTCGTTCCAGGGCAAGCACTTCCAGATCCCGATTCCGGGCATTCCCGACCGCGGCTCGACCGTCCAAGACCTCACCCTCGTCCCACGTCCGATCTACCCGTACGAGATCTGGCAGGCCGTCACGTCACCTCCCACCCTCGACTACGTGCCCGTGGTCGGGCACGGCGCCGTGTTCTGGAACCAGCACTACAGCTTCATCAAGCGCTTCTGGGACACCTACGGCGAGAAGTACGCAGCAGCGCACGACGGTGTCGAACTCCAGCCGCACGAGAAGCGCATGCTGGTGGTGTCGACACGCATCGAAGACACGATGGAGAAGGCCCGCGAGACCGCGCTCGCCGGCCACGACGAGTTCTGGAAGTTCCTCGGTCCGTATGGGTGGAGCCGCGGCTACATGGGTCCCGACGGCAAGCCGTCTCCTCCGGGACTCATCCCGACCCTCGACGAGTCGATCGAGAACAAGACGATCCTGGTCGGACCTCCGGAGAAGGTCGCCGAGGAGGTCCAGTTCCTGAAAGACCTGCTCGGCTTCGAATCGATCACGATCTTCCCGCACCTGCTCGGCGACAGCTACAAGAAGGCCGACGAGCAGATGGCCCGCTTCAAAGAAGAAGTCCAGCCGCTCCTCACCTGACCACGCACCGTGACGTCAACGTGGTGACGTGATGTCTGACGCCTGGTTGACGCCTTACGCGCCGGCGCAGGAGCCGATGACAGAGCGGGGATCGGCGGAGCCGACCCACATGCCGTCTCGGCCGGAGACGATCGCACAGGCGTGGCCGAATCCGGAGTCCCATTCGGGCGAGCCCGATGTGCGGTGTCCTCGCGCGGCGAGATCGGCGACCCATGAGCCCGGCGCGTGGCCTTCCACTGCGACGCCAGGGCCACCGGGCGAAATCCACGTGTCGAAGCCGGTCGCTGCGCCCTTGAGCGCCCACCGACCGGAAGCGATGGCCCGAGCTGGACTCTGACGATGGTGGAACAGTCGAGCGGCCAACTGCAACATGATCTGCGGTTGCGCGTCGCCGCCCATGGTCCCGAGCACCGCGACGAGTGCTCCGTCGTCGGTGGCAGCCATCGGCAACAGCGTGTGCGGAGGACGTCGGCCCGGTCCGAACTCGGCCGGATGCCCGTCGATCAGACTGAATCCCATACCCCGGTTGTGCAGATTGATGCCGGTGTTCGGCTCGACGAGGTGACTCCCGAAGCCGCTCGCGTTCGACTGGATCAACGACACCGCCATCTCGCGGCCGTCCCCGCTGCGACCTGCGGTACACAGATACGTCGTGTCACCGTCGCGTGTCGGCGCAGTGGTTCTACTGGCCGACGCGGGGTCGATCTCGTCGAGTCGACCGTCGATGATGTCGAGGAGTTCGTCCCCGTCAGCAGCCTCGTGCAACCGCTGCGGTCGATCACGACCAGCAGTGACTGCCGCCTCGATCAACAGATGCGCCCACCGTTCGTCGTCCGGGTCCGCCGGGAGATCGAGCTGGGATGCGAGCCGTGCGCCGCCGAGCGCGAGATAGCCCTGCGAGTTGGGTCGCGTGGTGTGCAATGTCACGCCGAAGGCGTCGGCGGACAACGGTGTCTGCCAGTCGGCCTGCACCTGGCGTAGATCGTCGTCGGTGAACAGCCCACCGCCGAGCTCGACCAGCCCCTCGCCGAACGCCCCTTCGTAGAACGTCGAGCGGCCACCCGCGGCGATCCCGGCGAGCGCAGCGGCCACGCCCGGCCGGCGCACTCGTCGTCCTCGCGACTGGGCCTGGTCGGCCAGTTCCCGCAGGTTCTCCCGACCGCGTTCGGTCGCGAGATGCAGGGCACCGATCAGCAGGGGACTCGCCGGGAATCCGTCGTTTGCCAGGCGGACCGCCGGCGCGAGCACCGTCTCGAGCGGCAGCGACCCGAACCGCTCGTGCAGCGCCATCCACCCGTCGACGCATCCGGGCATCGTCACCGAGCGAATGTCGAAGCGGAACGGCATCTCGGTGTGCCCCTCTGCTCGCAGCGCAGCGGCATCGGCGCCCGAACCGGCCCGGCCCGACGCGTTGAGCGCGACGATCTCGCCGTCGACGTACACCAAGGCGAGGAGGTCACCACCAAGGCCGCACAGGTGCGGGCCGGTCACCGCGATCGCAGCGTTGGTGGCGATGGCTGCGTCGACCGCGTTCCCGCCGCGGGCGAAGGTCTCCACGCCCGCCGACGTCGCGAGTTGGTCGGAGGACGCGACCAGATGATTCGGTGCACGCACCGAACGAAACGGAGGATTGGCCAATGACATGCCTCGACGCTACGTCACCCGTTCATGCGGACCAGAGACCGCGCTCGATCAAGACGGCGCGCAGCACGTCGGTGTCGTCGGTCATGATCCCGTCCACGCCGAGGTCGAGGAGACGTTCGATCTCGCTGCGCTCGTTGATCGTCCACACGTGCACATCGATTCCTTGGCGATGTGCGGCTGCGATGAATCGCTCGGTCACCACCGTGACCCGCCCCATCCGGATCGGCACCTGAGCGACCCGGGGCGAACGACCCGGCGTCCGCCCGAGTGCGAGCAGCGGTGCGATCTCGGGTGGGCTCATGTTGGTGAGCAGATTGGCACCGAGGAGCGAGCGCAGACGGCGCAGACGGCGCAGCTGAAACGACGCGAGGCACACGCGGTCGATCAGGCCGCGCTGTCGAACCAGTTCGGCGAGCGGCTCGATCGATTCGTCCGCCTTCGCGTCGATGTTGAATCGCGCCTGCGGGAACCGATCGAGCAACTCGGTCATCAACGGAATCGGATACGTCGTTCCGTCGATGTGGCGCACACGCGCGTCAGCCACCTCAGATGAGGTCATCTCTGCGATGGTGCGTTCGATCCCACACGTCCGACGCAAGTCCGCGTCGTGGAACGCGACGAGGACACCATCGATCGTGCGGTGCACATCGGTCTCGAGATACCGGTAGCCGAGCGCCCAGGCATGCTCGAACGACGCCATGGTGTTCTCGGGGGCCGAGGAGGTCCCGCCGCGATGAGCGAAGGGAATCGGCCCCGGATGATCGAGGTACGGATGACGAGAAGTGCTCAAATGCTGCGGCCTGCGGCCTTCCAGTACTCGTCCTTGAGCAACCGCTTGTACAGCTTGCCCGTCGGGTGGCGGGGGAGTTCGTCGCGGAAGTCGATCGAGCGCGGGCACTTGACGTCGGCGAGCTTGGACTTGCAGAACTGGATCAACTCGCCCGCGAGCGCTTGCGCCTCGGCGTCGTCCTTGGGCATCTCACGGGGCTGCACCACGGCCTTGACCTCTTCACCGAAATCGTCGTTGGGCACGCCGAACACGGCGACGTCGATCACCTTCTCGTGCGTGACGAGCACGTTCTCGGCCTCCTGCGGATAGATGTTCACTCCGCCCGAGATGATCATGTACGCCTTGCGGTCGGTCAGGTACAAGAACCCGTCCTCGTCGACGTAGCCGACGTCACCGAGCGTCGACCAGCCCAACGGATGCCGCGAGCTCTTCGTCTTCTCCGGGTCGTTGTGGTACTCGAACTCAGCACCGCCCTCGAAGAACACCGTGCCGGACTGGCCCTGCGGGACCTCGTCGCCGTCGTCGCCACAGATGTGCAGCGTGCAGTTGATCGGCATGCCGACCGTGCCTTCGTGCGCCAACCACATCTCGCTGTTGCAATACACGAACCCGTTGCCCTCGGAACCGGCGTAGTACTCGTGGACGACCGGGCCGAACCACTCGATGATGCCCTTCTTCGTCGGCACCGGACACGGCGCCGCCGCGTGGATGACGCACTCGAGCGACGAAACGTCGTAGCGGTTACGGGTTTCCTCGGGCAACTTGAGCATGCGGACGAACATGGTCGGCACCACCTGGCTGTGGGTGATCTTGTGCTCGTCCACGAGCGCCAGATACTTCTCCGCGTCGAAGTTCTCCATCGCGACGATGGTCGCGCCGAGCGCGTGCATCGACATGCAGAACCGCAGCGGAGCAGCGTGATAGAAGGGCGCCGGGGAGAGGTACCGCTTGGTGTCGTCGACGGCGAAGAGCATCGCCGCCAGCGTCGTCACCCCGTTGTTGAACTCGCCGAGCGGTTCGTTCGGGAACGCCCGGGAGATGCCCTTCGGCATACCGGTCGTGCCGGAGGAATACAGCATGTCCATGCCGGCGACGCGGTCTTCGTCGAGCGGTTCGGGCGACTGCGCGGCGACGGCCTGCTCGTAGCTCTCGTAACCGTCGATCGTGCCGTCGAGCATGAGTCGAAGCTCGACGTTCGGGGTCGCTGCGACGATCTCAGCGGCCTGTTCGGACTTGTACTTCGAGGTGATGTAGGCGCGGGCGCCGCAGTCGTTGATGATGTATTCGAGCTCGGCGCTTTGCAGCCGCGACGACGCCGCTGTGTACACGAGGCCGGCGTAGTGGCAGCCCCAGATGATCTCCAGGTACCGATCGTGGTTCTCCATGCAGATCGCGATGTGATCGCCCGGATTCAGCCCGGCGGAGCGCAGCAGATGGCTCAGACGATTCGCCGCCGCGTCCAACTCCGCGTACGTCTGGGTGAAGCCGGAGCCGCCCATGATGAGGGCAGGTTTGTCGGCGTGGGTCTCGAGGTGTGCACCGGGGAACATGGAGCCGAAACGTAGTCGACCGACCCCTGAAGAGTCATGACGGGCGTCGAGCGCCGTGGCGAGAGTAGAGGGGTGCCGGACGGGTCGCAGGTAGCGTCGTTGTGCGTGAGCGTCGCACGATTCGCCGAGGTGATGAACGCCGCCGACATCCGTCTCGACGCTGCGTGCGTGGCGATGTCGAGCGCGCTCCAGGCCCCGCTCGACGAGGCCGACTGGTTGAGCCGCCTCGATCTTCTCGCCGCCGAGTGCACGACGCCAACGGCCGACGGCATCGCTCGCTACCTGTTCGGCGAGCTGGGGTTCCGGGGCAACACGTCCGCGTATTACGACTGGCGCAACTCGTGTCTCGATCGGGTGATCGACACGCGTATCGGCATTCCGATCAGCCTGTCGGTCCTGATGATCGAAGTAGGTCGGCGCGTGGGCGTACCGCTCGTGGGGGTCGGGATGCCCGCCCACTTCCTCGTGCGCACCGTCGACGGCCCGATCCGCTATTACGACGCCTTCGCGGGCGGCACCGAACTCGATCACGGCGGCGCCCGGCGCCTGTTCGAGCAGCTGACCCGCGAGCAGGTTCCCTGGAGCGACCGATACCTCGATCCGACGCTCGCTCAGCAGATCGTCGTTCGCATGCTCAACAACCTGCGGGCGATCTTCCAGAGCCGATCCGACGGGCTCCGGCTCGGACTCGTCATGCAGATGCGCGCCCAGATCCCGCAACTCGCCGAATCCGAAGCCGACGACATCGCCACAGCGTCGGCCATCTTCAACTGACCACCGAAACCCCGAATCGAAACACCGAGAGGAACGACACCGTGATCGATCGAGACATCAAGCAATGCCTGGGGCAGATGATGAAGGGGGTCGAAGTCGTCGGTGCGGCGCACGACGGCGTCGCCCGGGCGTACACGAGCCATTGGGTCACCCAGGTCAGCTTCGAGGAACCCATCGTGATGGCGAGCGTGTCGCCGAAACACGACACCCACCCGCTGATGGTGGCATCCGGAGAGTTCTCCGTGAGCATCCTCGGGGCCGACCAGATCAGCGAAGGGCAGTACTTCAGCTATCCGGGCCACAAGATGCGCTATGTCGCCGAGGAGTACGTCACGACGTGGCCAGGCCACGATGGTGGCCTTCCGGTCGTCCCGAACGCGATCGCGTGGATGCGCTGTGAGACCTTCCAGATCACCCCGATGGAGGACCACGAGTTGTTCTTCGCCCGAGTCGTCGAAGTGCAGCCCAACCGCCTGAAAGACCCGCCCTTGCTGTACTCGAGTCGTCTCGGCTGGCGCGTGACCGGCGACAAGGCTCGTGAGCCGGGTGTCAGCATCCGCGACCAACTGCTCGAACGGGTCTCGACACAGGAGTAGCCCGCTCGGTTTCTCGGTTGATTGCACATGACAACTACGTTGTGCGACATGACGATGACCGACGCCGCCCCCACGCTGAACGCCGACGAGCAGAAGGTGAGCGACCTGCTCGATGACCTGCTCGAACAGTTCCCGCCGAAGAACACATCGCCTGCCGAGTTCCTCGGAGCGCAGTTCGACCGCGGTCTGGCGTGGGTGCATTTCCCCGAAGGCAGCGGCGGACTGGGCCTGACACCGAAGCTCCAGCGCATGATCAACGAACGCGTCCAGGCTGCCGGTGGGCCCAACGCGATGATCCGCAACCCGATCGGTCACGGTATGTGCGGTCCGACGGTGGTGGCGTGGGGGAGCGACGAGCAGAAGGCCCGGTACCTCCGGCCGATGTTCACCGGCGAAGAGGTGTGGTGTCAGTTGTTCTCCGAACCGGGCTCGGGTTCCGACTTCGCCGGGTTGTCGGCCACGGGTGTGCGCGACGGCGAAGAGTGGATCTGCAACGGCCAGAAGGTGTGGACCACCCTCGCGCACCTGTCGAAGTGGGGGTTGTTGATCGTGCGCACCGACCCACAGGCGGTCAAGCACGCGGGCCTCACGGCGTTCGTGGTCGACATGCAGGATCCGACGGTCGAGGTGCGTCCGTTGCGTCAGATGACCGGCGAAGCCGAGTTCAACGAGGTCTTCTTCTCCGACACCCGCATCCACGAATCCGAGATGCTCGGCAAGCCCGGCGACGGCTGGCGCGTCTCGCTGACCACGCTGATGAACGAGCGGGTGTCGATCGGCGGCACGATCCCCTCGAAGGGTTCGGGCACGATCGGCGCCCTCGTCAAGGCTTGGCAGGAGGCCGACGCGTCGCTCAAGACACCGTCGCGACTCGACGAGGTGATGTCGTTGTGGGCGCGAGCCGAAGTCGCCCGCCTGACCAACATCCGCGCCAGTCAGAACCGCAAGATGGGCGATCCCGGCCCGGAGGGTTCGATCGGCAAGATGGCCTCGGCCGATCTCAACAAGGAGATCTACGAAAAGGTCATGGACCTGATGGGCGCCGACGCCCTGCTCTACGGCAGCTACGAGATGATCCGCCCCGAGACTGCGATGGGTTCCGACACGCCCCAGAAGGCGTTCCTGCGGGTTCGCGCCAACTCGATCGAGGGCGGCACGAGCGAGGTCATGCGCAACATCCTCGGCGAGCGCGTACTCGGCTTGCCAGGCGATGTCCGCGTCGACCGCGAAGTTCCCTGGTCGGAGATCCCTCGCAACTGATTCCGGTCTCGCTGCATTTTCGATCTCGGCCCGATTCCTTGCCAGCACCTGGCGTGATCTGGGGCCGAGATCGGAATCGCTGGTCGAGAGTCAGAAGTTGACGTTCGCCAAGCTCGCCAGCACGTGGCTCGCGCCCAGGTGGCGGTCGTCCATCGCCGGGCGGTCGAGCAGACTGCCGCCGAGCAGCACCGTCGAGGCGTCCTCGATCGACGCCTGGAGTTCGCGAATGTTGCGCGGTGGCGGGAAGTACTCGTCCTCGTCGGTGACGACGACCAGTTCGACCCCGCTGCGGGGTGCGAGGAACTCGATGACCTGTTCGACCAATTCCTCCGGAGCTGACGCGCCAGCGGTGACGCCGACCACGCCCGAGATACCAGCCGGCAGTTCGGTGACCGAATTCACCCGGTAGACCGTGTCGCAGCCTTCGTGGCGAGCGAGCCGCTCGAGCGCGACCGTGTTGGACGAGTTCGACGACCCGATCACGATGATCACGTCGCACCGATGCGCGAGTTCCTCGATCGCCGCCTGCCGATTCGTGGTGGCGAAGCACAGGTCGCTCCGGCCCGGAGTCCACACGTCGGGAAAGCGTTCCTTCACCCGCACGGCGACGTCTTCCCAGTCGCGATGCGACAGCGTCGTCTGCGCCAAGAGCGCGACCGGCAGGTCGGTGTCGGGCAGTGCGTCGACGTCGGCGGGCGACTCGACACGGTCGATGGCATCGGGTGCCACCGCCATCGTGCCGACCGCCTCTTCGTGCCCTTCGTGACCGACGTACACGATCCGATAGCCCTTGCCCGCCCGCACCTTGACCTCGTGATGCACCTTCGTGACGAGCGGACACACCGAATCGACGACGTACGAGCCGCGCTCACGAGCCGCACGCAGCACCTCGGGGGCGGAGCCGTGCGCCGACAGCATGATCGGCGAACCGGGCGGCACCTCGGCGATGTCGTCGACGAAGACGACGCCCTGTTCCTCGAAGCGGCGCACGACGAGTTTGTTGTGCACGATCTCGTGGAAGCAGTAGATGGGCGTCGGGAAGCTGCGCACCATCCAAGCGAGCGCTTTGATCGCCATCTCGACGCCGGCGCAGAAGCCTCGGGGCTCGGCCAGGAGCACCAGTTCGACCATCGGGCTGTCGGGGTCGGGAAGGGGAGCGGTCGAGCGAACCGCGGCAGACTCGTCAGTCATGTCGGTACAAATCTACCCGGCCGGTGCGCCGGTAGCCTGACGTGCCCATGTCTGCCACCTCGACCCGATCGCTCGCGCCGCTCGTCGTCGCCGTCGCGCCCGGGTCGCCGGCTGATCAGGCGGGGTTGCTCGCTGGCGACGAAATCGCTCGCGTCAACGGCGATGTTCCGCGCGACATCATCGAGTGGCAGCTCGCGACCGACGAGGCCGAGGTCGAACTCGATGTGCTGCGCGGCGGTCTCGAGCTGTCGATGTCGATCGAGAAGGCCGAGGGCGCGCCGCTCGGAGTCGAAGTGTCGAGCGCGGTGTTCGACCGAGTCCGCACCTGCGACAACCACTGCGAGTTCTGCTTCATCTATCAGTTGCCGAAGGGAATGCGGCGCTCGCTGTACCTGAAAGACGACGACTACCGCTTGTCGTTCCTGTACGGCAACTTCACGACGCTCACGCGCTTCACCGAGGCCGACCTCGAACGCGTGATCACCGAGCGTCTCTCGCCGCTACATGTCAGCATCCATGCCACCGATCCCGACGTGCGCAGCCAGATGCTGAAGAACCCGCGCGGTGCGATGAGCCTGCGATGGCTTCGAGCGCTCCTCGACCACGGGATCACCGTGCGCGGGCAGGTCGTCGTGTGCCCCGGCGTGAACGACGGTGCCGTGTTCGACGACACGATGGCCGGCGTGCTCGACCAGTACCCCGAGCTCGACTCCGTCGCCGTGGTGCCGCTCGGGATCTCCAAGTTCAACGGCGAAGCCGCGATGCGCCTGCACACGCTCGACGAAGCACGCGCCATCGTCGACGCGGTCACCGATTGGCAAGACGTGTTCTCGGCCACGCTGGGCCGTCGGATGGTCTACGCGGCCGACGAGTACTACCTGATGGCGGGCGTCCCGTTCCCCGACGCCGAGCGATACGACGGCTTCCCGATGCACGAGGACGGCATCGGCATGGCGCGAACCTTCGAGCGCGAGTTCCACGGGCACACCGTGCACGCCACCGGCCCCCAGCGTGGCTTCTTCGCCGCCGTCGACGGGCCGCCCAACCCCGCCGCCTACACGGGACTGCGCACGCCGGGCGGATGCGGCACCACGTCGGCGGCGACGGCCTCGGGCGATGTCGCCTCCGTGTCGCTCTCGCCGCGTCGCACGGCGCCGATCGGTGTGCTCACCGGGCCGCTCGGCGCGGCCGTCATCGGCCCGCTGATCGAATCACTCGGTCGTTCCGACATCCGAGTGCTCACCGTCGAGAATCACTTCTTCGGTGGCAACACCGGCGTGACCGGCTTGATGACCGGCGAGGATCTCCGCCGCGTCCTCGCTGCCGAGCCGATGGGGCATCGCTACTTCTTGCCCGACGTCTGCCTGTCCGACGACGGCCGCTTTCTCGACGGCGTGACCGTCGCCGAACTCCCTCGCCCTGTCGAGGTCATCGCCACCGACGGCATCGCGCTGCGGGCGGCACTGGAAGGAACGCCATGACCGATCTCTCCGAGCACGACGAGGACGGGCCGGTCGAGATCAGCTCCGAGGAACTCGCCGCCGTCCCGGACACCGAGCTCCCGACGGTGGTGATCATCGGTCGCCCCAATGTCGGCAAGAGCACGCTGTTCAACCGCGTCGTCGGGAGCCAGCAGGCGATCGTCGAAGACCGCCCCGGCATCACCCGCGACCGCAAGGTGCTCGAGGCGAGTTGGCTCGAGGTGCCGTTCCTCGTCGTCGACACCGGCGGGTGGATGCCCGATGGCGACGCGCTCGACGCCAAGGTGAGCCGCCAGGTCGAAGAAGCGGTGCGCGAGGCCGATGTCGTGTTGTTCGTGGTCGACGGGTCGGTCGGGCTGACCGACGACGACCAGGCCATCGCCAACTGGGTGCGTCGCTCGGAACGTGACGTCATCGTCGTCGCCAACAAAGCCGACAACGAACGCCGCGAGACCGACCGGTGGGAGTTTCTCTCCCTCGGCCTCGGCGACCCTGTCCCGGTCAGCGCGCTCCATGGACGCCGAGCCGGCGACCTCCTCGACGTCGTGATCGAGCGATTCCCCGAGGAGGCCCGACGCGTCCCTGACCGAGACGACGACGACCAGTTCGAGGAAGGCGAGACCTGGGACGACGACGACATCGTGCCGCCGCGTGTTGCGATCATCGGTCGCCCCAACGTCGGCAAGAGCACGCTGTTCAACCGACTCGTCGGCGAAGATCGCGCGGTCGTACACGACATGGCCGGCACGACGCGCGACGCGATCGACACGCTGGTCGAGACCGAAGACGGGCCGATGGTGTTCATCGACACCGCCGGCATGCGTCGCAAGGGCCGCATCGACGACTCGGCCGAGTACTACTCGATGGTGCGAGCGCTGCGGGCGCTCGACGATGCCGACGTGGCGCTACTCGTGATCGACGGCACCGAGGGCGTCACGAGCCAGGATCAGCGTCTCGCCGAGCGCATCGACGCCTCGGGGTGCCCGATTCTGATCGTGCTGAACAAGTGGGAACTCGTCGGCACCGAAGAACGCCTGGACGTGTTGGCCGAACTGCAGCGCCGACTCGCCTTCGTCGGCGACGTCCCCATCCTGAAGATCTCGGCGCTGACCGGCAAGAACGTCGACAAGTTGCGGCCGCATCTCCAGGAGTCGATCGCGCAGTACCACACCCGTGTGCCGACCCGTGACGTCAACAAGGTCATCGCTGCCGCACAGCAGCGCGCACCGGCACCGAAGGGCGCGAAGATCCTCTACGCCGTGCAGGGAGCGATCGATCCGCCGACGTTCACCCTGTTCGTCAACAAGGAATTGCAGTCGACGTATCTGCGCTACATCGAACGGACGATTCGCGAAGAGTTCGGTCTCGGCTCGACGGCGATCAAGATCCGTGTCCGCAAGAAATCGTAGGTCGACGATGCCGTGGTGCGAGGAATGCGCGAAGTACTACACACCCAACTCGATGAACGAGGACGGAAGCTGCCCTCGTTGTGGCGATGCCATCGGCGCGGTCGACACGGAGCCGGTCGACGAGGAGAAGGCCCCGTGGCACTTCAAGCTGATGGTCGTGGCCGTCGTGGCCTACCTCGGCTGGCGCGTCGTCGAGATCTTCGTCTGAACCTCAAGCGCTGCGCGGCGCCAGTACCCGTTGGCGGACCAGCGCCGTCGATCGAGCGATGTCCTCCGGAGCGTCACCCGCGTCGTACCCGATCTCGTCGTCGGATGGCAACGCCGGCGGCCTGACCCCGACCGGCCGCATCATCGTGCCGTCGGCCCGATGGGTGACGAGTCGACCCTCGGTGTTGCGTCGGGTCCGCCATCGTCGGCGATGCTTGGCCCGATTGTGGCCGTCGCATTCGAGCGCCGCGTTGCGTTGAGCGGTGGCACCGTGATCGCCCCATTCGACCATGTGGTCGACCTCGCACCAGTCGGCTGGCAGCTCGCACCCGGGATGCTCACAGTGGCGAACCACGAGCTTGGCCGCCGCACGAGCGCTGCCGGCGAAGAGCCGCTGCCGGCGCCCGAGGTCGATGACGACCGACTGCGAGTCGACCACGGCGCGGCGCACGCCGCCGGCGAGTGCGAGCGCGTCCAAGGGCCGGTGCGGTGGAGCGCGAACCCGTCGGCGAGGTCGCCGTGCTCGGCGCGCCGTGCTCCGGGCGCGCTCGCGCTCGGTGATTCGGTCGTGGATCGCGATCATCTCGGCGGTCGTGAGTCCGTCACCGCCGGACGCCGGATGTCGAGCAGCCCACCGACATCGGTGACACGTGCGCGTCTCCCTTCGATGGCCAGATCGCGCTCGTCGTGCGCACCGTCGACGTCGGCGTTCGCCACGAAGTGATCCACGACCTTGGCGAAATCGGAGCAGGGGGGTTGATCGGCGTGCTCGAGCAGTATCGGAGCGAACTCCGCGAGCCGAGGCCGCACTCTCCGGTTGCCGTGGAGCTTCGAGAACTGAGTGGCTTGTGCGAGCCCAAATCGGCCGTCGCACCACGCTGCGCCGAACCCGTCGATCTGGTCGACCGCGGTTGCGAGCCCGAGTCGGCGCCCGGCTTCGGTCGTCGACCAGTTGACCTCGGCGCGCCAGAAGCCGGCCATGGTTCGGTGCCCATCGATCTCCTTGACTCCTCCGAGGTCGGCGATCGTCAAGGCGGCCGCGAGTTCGGCGTCGAGGCGACGGCGCTCCAACTCGTTGGCACCGATCCGTTCGACGAGCGCCACGTCGGACAATCGGCCAGTTCCACGAGGTGACTCTCGAACATGCGTTCACCAGGGGCGAACGATTGTTCGATCGCAAGTCGTCGACGAGGTTTTCTCGATCGACGACGAATCGAAAGCGCCTCGTCGACGACGTTTCGCGACGCGGGCGGTAGCATCATCCGCCACAACTGATTCGGGCTGTGGCGCAGCTTGGTAGCGCACTTGTCTGGGGGACAAGGGGTCGCAGGTTCAAATCCTGTCAGCCCGACGAATGAAACCCCAGGTCAGAGGTTATTTCCTCCGACCTGGGGTTTCGTTGTTTCCGGGGGGGAGGACAATTCGGAGGACAATTTCACGAGCAGATGCCTCGTCCACCCCACCGGAGGGCGCCGAGATCAGAGGAGACCGCCTTCAACTTTGGTCCGCAGAAAGTGACGCAAATGAAGCGAGCAACCAAGAGCCGCCTTGGGACCAGTCTGCTGAGAAGGCCCCGTACCACTCGAAGTAGCGGGCGTTGGTCACCACGCATTTGCGCCGGCGTCGCCAACGGGTCGCGCCGTACTCGTGCGGTAGTGTTACACCAGTGTGATTTCCCGGACCGGTGCGAGCCGCCGTGATCCGGCCACCAGTGGACAAGGGTGACGGCCATGGACGACGAGATCGAAAGCGCGATGGAGATCGGGCGTCAGAACGCCGACCTCATCAGTCTTGGCAAGGCTTGGTGCACTCACATTCGCAACGACCGCACGGGAATGGGCATTGGTCTCGTCGAGGAGATGACGGGGCTACCGATCACGGGCGGCAGGTTCACATGTGACTACGCAAGAGATCCGTCCGGCTTCGCCGGGATGCACCTCGATCCGGTGGGCTTCTACGTAGCGAACTGCCGCGGCTGCACCGATCGTGCACCGGGCGGTCGGGTCCCGAATCTCGGAACACTTGCCGAAGGCGAGCTGGCGGAGCGAGCCGAACAGGAAGAGAAGGCCGACGCCGCCCGAGTCGCAGAACTCGCAGAACGTCAGCGCCGATCCGACCACCGGACACTTGTTGCGGCGCAACTCGATGCGGCGAGCCAGCAGATTGTCGCCCTCGTCAATCAGCTCGACATCGATCCGGGCGCATCGGACGCAGCGGCGGAACTCAGCGCAACGGCAAAGCTGACCCCAGAACTGTTCGTCGATCCAATCCGAGCGATGCTCCACACCGACAGCAAAACGCTCCGGTCAGCCGTGCTTCTCGACGTTCTCCTGATAGTCGAGGCAGGAGATTTCCGAGCTGATTTGCACGCAACCTGCCTGGATGCCGTCCGGACTGGCTGGGCTCCGGGGGAGGCTTTCCGACACCTTGCTGAGCATGGAGTCGCCTCCGATGTCGACGCGCAACTTGCTGCGGCGGTCATACGTCGAGCCGGACCCTCAGGACTGTTCCTCGGTGGCGGGTCTGGCGACGCGAGCGCACTACTCCGGTATCACGCTGTGGCTACTGCCGCTGTTGAGGATCTACTTGCGGCGGAGTTTCGTCGCGGCGAATCCCATCGCCGTGCATGTGCCGCGTCGGCGTCGCGAACCCTGATCGACGTCGACGTTTCAGTGGGCCGTCGCCTCTTGCCTGCGATGCTTGATGGTCTTCGGCACCGCGAAGGTCGCTACGACCACGACCACCCGTCGGACAAGATTGCGAAGGCGGTTGCGGTCGTTCTGGTGGCCGACCCGTCGCACGTCGAAGCAGCGGTCGCTTCACGGTGGATGAACGCCAGCCCTGAGTATCGCCGTCGCCTCATTGCTTGCTACGACTCACCCGTTCGGCGCTCATCTGGCGCGCTGTCTGCTGACGTCGCCGAGGTCATACTTGGCCGCTGTGCGGCGGCACTGCACGACGCGCCGGATCTCCAGAGCTTCGGAATCGAGGACGACTACCAGGGCCGAGCATCTGACCTCTTAGCGCAGGTCGCGACGCTGGCCCCGATCAGCGTGCTCTCCGCCGACGTGCTTCTCGGCTTGCTGCTCCAGTGGGTCGGCAGGGAGCGCAAGTTCCACGAGTCGCCTCCGACCGGGCCGATGGCCGGACTCGAACGATTTGGCGGCGAGGGGCGGCTTGGACACCTGCGGCGAGACATCGTCGATGCCGTGTCGAACGCCGCCGAGCGCGTCCCAACACAGTTCGTCGACGCGTGCTCCGACCTATTCAACGGCACTGACGGTGACACCTGGGTGCGAGCAGAACTCGTTCGGATCCTCGGACGAATCGCCCATGCGTCGCATGCAGACAGAGGCGACTGCCTGCCGCTTATCTACGGCGCGATGCTCGGGGACGACCAAGGGGTTCGGGCGGCGGGCCAAGATGCAGCAGAAGAGATTTTGCGCTCCCTTCCTGCTGCGAGCGTCCCCCCGGTTCTCGCAGAAGCGGTGGCCGCTGGCCTCGCCGACCAGTATCTCGTCGTCGTCAGGGCGGCGATCAGCGCGATCAGCCGCGTGCCACCTGATCTCCTTGACCACCGATCGGTGTCGATGCAATTGCTGAATGCCGCTGTCGCATATGCCGGGGATCGACGACACGATCAAATGGTTCAGGATGCACTGAGGGCAGCGAGGCGTCTCAGTCGCGATGACGCCGAATGGGAGTCGATCGTCCGGCGGGCCGTGCTTGGCATCACCCGAAAGATGCCAGCACACTCGGCCCGCAACGTTTTGTCCCGCAACCGATGGCTAGCTGGAGATGACGAGTGGGCGGACGCGGCGATTGACGCGCTTCGCCCAGATGAGGACCCGCAGTACGAATACCTCGGCGACGATGACAAGGAGTGGCTGCTCGCAGAACTAGGCACGTCGCGTCTCAATGAGGCACAGGTCGAGATGCTCGCGGCACGCGAAGTCGACGCTGCCTCCATCGACCTCCGGAGGGCGACCCTGGGAGCCGACAGCCTTGGGGAACTTGCTCGGCCCGATCTCAGCGCAGGTGTCATCCAGGCATTCCTCGACACGATTCCAGAAACCATCGAAAAGCGTCCGATGCGAGCTGCCGTCGAACTCGAACTCATCGCGTACAAGGTTGAAGTTGCAGCCTCGACCGGGGATGTTGATGCGCGGCAAGCCTTGCACGAACGCGTGGAGGCTCTGTGCGCCGCGGGCTGACCTCGGAGTCACCTGCAATTGAAGATGTCGTTCGGTCCCGTATGCGATTGCTCGACGCTCTCGATACAGCAGGTTCCGGACAGGGTGAAGCCGACGATCTCGCGACAGCGCTGGAAACGTATCGCGCGATCATCGGTCCCAACGCCGAGGATGATGTTGTCGCAGGCTTCACTGACACCGTCGACGCGCTCGTGCACGCCGTCCGTTGGCGAGCGTCCACGTGGGATGCCGAGCCCGATGCCGAGCGGTATGCCACCGCGGCACGTCTGCGTGCCGGAAAAGTCCTGGCGCGAGGAACCGACCGCTGGCCGGAGCGTCTCACAAAGGCTGTTGCAGATCTGGCGGAGTTGTCCGACCTCGACACAGCAGCAGATGTCGCCATTTCTTTGTCTCGGATCGCATTGCCGACGCGACTCACCGAACTATTTCGAGAGTCCAATCATGCGCCATCGCAGGCTGTGCTGCCATCAAGCGATCCTGTCGCCATCGCGGCGGTCATGATTCGGTTCCGAGGCCAGCCAGTAATGCGCCCCACCGTCCTCCAGCCCGGCGCGCTCCATTCCTTTGAGATCGAAGCACGCGTGGCCGAATGGCCTCCAAATGCCGACGCGCTCGACGTGTCCTTTATCAGCGTGTATCCACGCGACTTCCTCTTCGCCACCGGCGCTCGCTTCACCCCCGATTCCCTCACGCAGACTGTCGATATCAGAATCGCCGGATCCAGACCGCCCGACGATCCGCCAATCGGATTGACTGCGCAGGCTGCATTCCTGAGCGACGGCAAGCTCACCTCAGCTCGCCTTGCCGGCAACACGACTCTCGAAGTGGTGACCTTCGACGAGCGCACAGCGCAGCCACTTCAGATTCCAACAGCGGCGCTCCGGCTGCAGCAGCTGATGTCAGAGTTGACCAACGCCATACCCAACCTCACCTCGACCGACCGGACGGATGCTCGTCTTCTCCTGGAGGGTGTCCTTCGATTCGCCCACACGGTCCTCGATGACCGGCTTGGCTCAACCGACACCATCGACGAGGCATGGTTTCAGTATCAGCTTCGCCAGTTCTTGCAAGCCGATCCTGGCATTGGCGCAAGACTCGGAGAGCGCATTGGCCTAGCGGGTGGAACGACCGATCTCATCCTCGGAAACATCGTGCTCGAACTCAAGGTCGCGATGCAATCGTCAATGTCGTGGAAAACCGCCGCCGAGAAATACACCGGCCAACCCACGCAGTACGCGTCCGCTGGCGACTCGCAGGTGTCGCTTGTTGCCGTGCTCGATGCCTCGCCAAAACGTGCTCCAGCTGGAGTAATGGGCAACGAGATCGGTTGGGCGTATCCAGAACTCGCATCTGGGCCCGACCCTCGGCTGCCCTCGCTCGTCGGGGTCGTCGTCATTCGAAGCGGATTTCCCGTGCCGAGCAACTTCAGTCGTTGATCCCAGGTCTGCCCTGCGATCGTCCCTCCAGGCAGGTTTGTACAACACCTGTTCAACGCCGAGAACGTGGGTCATAGTCCTGCGCGCTCTGCCACGAACTCCTCGAGTTGGGTCACCCGAAATCGAAGACACCGTCCGATCCGGATCGGCTCAAGCTCTCCGGACCAGACGAGCTGGTACACCGACGTCCGACCTACGGCCAGGATCTGGGCGGCACCTTCGATGCTGACCAGAAGTGGGCGTACCGGTGTTTCGTCCGTCGGCACCCCGTGCACGGCGGCGTCGGCGGCCGGGCTGCGGTTGTTTAGGTTCGCCGCTCGCCGACTCATCGTGGCACCGAGAGCAAGCAGGCAAAGGCAACTCGCGGCACCTGGAGTCGTCCATGGCAGCGATGTGCTGGGACCACTCCACCCCGGATGAGGCTGAGTAGCTCGGCGGTCGAAACATCAAGTACAGCCGCTGCTTGATCGACCGTGAATGTCCGAGACCGTCTGGATTGCGAAGTCGCCCGACCGGAATGCGCAGAGAGATTCTTGACCGCGCTGCCGTTGTTCTTCATGTTGATCCTCCTGAGACGGTCGACTGATGACTCCAACAGGCCCCGATTCGGGCAAACCGTTTCAACAGCCGTGGCGGCGAATGGCCTCTTGGTGTGCGGAGCGAAACGAAGTACGGTCGGATGCCGAATGAGTTCAACGAGGAGGGCTGACTTCGAGGCCCTCGCGACCACGATCGATTTCGGCCGGGCGCGTGATCAGATTGAGGCTCTCGAGGAGCTTCCGCCGACAGTGAGAGCGCGCGCCCTGTGGGTGTACATGGGGCTCTCGAAAATCGCCGACGCTGAGGGATTGGTGGAGCTGCTTGCTGTCGACTTCATTCCTCAGCTCGAGTTGAACCGGGCCTCGTGGAACACCTACCGCGAGGTGCTGACGACCGCCGGCTTGATCACGAGCGAACGCGATGGGCGAACTCGGCCGGTTCGATTGCTCCCGCCGCTCGCAGAATCCTGATCGTCGAGGCCGAACAGCCACGTCGTCCAGTTTTTTGAAACGATCGCGCCGAATCGGGGCCTGTTGGGGGTGTGCGCGATGCGAACGAAACGCGACGGGGAGTCCTCCCCCTTGCGTCACAAGTTGATCGGTTATACCTTTGCGAGATGGCGACTCTTGAAGGTCGCGGGCGCTCGTTGGGTGTGCCGGACCTCGGGTCCGAGCGCAACGGTGCCGTACGGCCCGAGGGCACTTCCGTCGATCTTCGCGATGAGCACAGCACGACCGTGCCGCATGGCCGCCTTCGGCCGAGTCGGATTCGACGCATCCGGCAGGCGCTGACGGTTCATTCAGAAGCCTTCGCAGGAAAGAAGCGAGGCTCACTGAGATCGTTGCTGTATTCCGATGGAGTCATCGTCGGGCCGGGCGCCGCCATGACCGTGTCCAGGGTGCCGAGTCGACGGCTCGGCGTTGCTTTGCTGGTTGCGGGCCTCGCCTTGATGACTGTCCCCGGCCTCATGGTGGCGGAGATGAGTCGTGGCTCGTGGGGCGCACCTCGGGCGATCGTCGGGGTGTTGCTCGCCCTCGCGAGCATCGCCGGGCTGACCGAGTGCCTCCGGCGAAGTCTGCTCGCGTGGCGATGGAGAAGTCGTCCGATGCAACTCATCGAGATCGCCGATGTATGCGCTTCGCCGGCTGGGGTTGGAAACGCTGGCCGACTACTCGCTCAGGTCTGCGCAGAAGCCGACGAAGCATCCATCGGATTCGTTCTGCGGGTACGCCGGACGAACGAGCGCGCCATCGCCCTGTACCGGCGTGCTGGTTTCGTCCTTATGGCGAGTGCCGACGATCAACGGCTCGCCGTGATGACTCGGTGCGAGTCCGCAGCGCCTCGATCGACCCGTGACGGCAACCAGTACGCCGCCGGTGTCGGAGCGCTCCTGATCGGTGTTGCGACAGCGACCTACTGGGCCGCGACCCGAGACGTGCTCGCCGCACTCTGCTTGCTCGGTGGACTTGGAGCATTGGGACGCGCTGCGATCATCGACGTTCGAGAACTTCGACTACCGAACGCCTGGACCGGTCTTGCGTTGGCTTGCGGGGTCGGCGGGGCCATCACCGTCGGCGCAGGCTTCACCGTCGCTCTTGGGCTCGCCGCCGGGGCAGCGCCGTTCTTGCTCCTTCACCTCCTCGATCCGAAGGCACTGGGCTTCGGCGACGTGAAGTTCGCAGGCGCGGCCGGGGCCGTAATCGCCATTGTCTGGTTGCCTGCCAGCGTTCTCATGGCGCTGGCCGCACTGTCGACATCACTCGTCGGCCGCATCATCCGGCCACACGGCCCGCGGGCATTCGGGCCGTACCTGATGCTCGGAACACTCGTCGCACTGTTCGCCGCCCGCTTTCTCGACAGCAAAGGACTCTCCACATGAACTTCGCCTCCCGCCTCCTCGGCATCCTGATCGTCGCCTCTCTCGCCGGATGTAACGGCAGCGGTGCTTCCTCACCGGATGAGACGGCACCGCCACCAAGCCGCGGCACGACGACCGTCGATACCGAGCCGGTCGAAACATCTGCGTCGCCGGCATCCTCGGCTGCCGACACCTCCGTCGCAACCACAGAACAGCCGACGACGATCGCCGAGTCGTCCACGACGGTGGCTGAACCTGAGACGACGACTGCCGGGTCAGGCGGCTACTTGCCCGACGACCTCGGGCCGACTGTCGATTCCGTGCCCGGGGTCAAATCCGGCGGCGACATCGTCGAACTCGCCGATCAGGTTTGGCTGTTTGTGCCCTCCGAGAGCGACTCCGAGGACCCGAACGTGCGACCGCCACTGCCCGAGGACGCCGAGATCATCGCAGCGTATGGACGAGCGATGGTTGCGCTTTACGGACAGGTGACCCAGAACCCGATTCCGGTCCAGCCCTCAGCGGCAATGGCGGCGACCTTTCTCGACGGCGGCGAGAAGTACAGCGAGAACGTGTTCTCGACGCGCAACTCAGCAGGCCAGTACCTCGGGTTCCCGGGCGACGGTGACGTTCTGCGCCCGGTCGTGATCGCCGATCCTCGCTCTGAGGACGAGGCGTTCATCTTCGATTGCCTGATCAGCGGTTCCCACTACCTCAATTCAGATGGTTCATTAGCGGAGGGCGAGGTTCCGGGCACGGTTCTCGCTCCGCTCATCGTCCGTGTCGTGAGAACTGACGACGGATGGATCGTCGACGACATCCAAGATGACGAGCGCGCTTGCTCATGACGAAGCGTCTGGTCGTCTTTGCGTTGATCGCGATGATGACTCTGACGGTCGCGCCCTCGCATACTGCGGCTGCGCCAGGTGGTTCCGGCGGCAACGGTCCGCCTCTCATTCCGGGTTCGCGTCAGGTCCACATTCGGAACTCATCGGGTGGGATGGGCGTGTTCACTTCGATTCCGAGCGGTTCGGCGTTCCGCTCACATGGCGGTGGCGCGGCGGCGGAGTGTGAAGGCGTCGGCGAGGGTGACGATCCGGCGACGCTCGACGTGGTCGAGGAACAGCAGCCGATTCGGTCCACCAGGTGGATCTTCATCGAGGGAGTCGCTGTGGTTGTTCCTCTACCAATCGACTTCGATGCGTACGAGCCGGAGGGACCGTCGTTGGCTGAGGTCACGCGGACGTTCTCGGTGTACTGCGCTGACACGTTCTACAGCGGGAATTTCAAGGGCTTCATCGAGGTCGCCGCAACTGACGCGATGCTCGACCCGCGGACGCAGTTGACGAACTTGTACAACGGTCTGCAGCTCGAGGAGTTGGCGGTCTACGAGAACAAGGTGGTCGGCGAGTGGGGTGGTCTCGTGGTGCGGTCGCCGGCGTGGTTGGCGATCAACGGGTCGGCGTGGAGGACGCAGCGTTCGAACCCGCAGTACTACCGAGGCTGGACGTTGTATCTGATCACGGTGCCGACGGCGTTGGACTTCGAGGTCGTGTTTGTGCCTGACCCGGATCGGCCGTCGACCCCGTTCTCGGGTGTGGTCCCGTGTGTCGGCGCCGACGACGACTTCCCGAGGGTGGAGAACTCCGAGTTTCCTTCTCGGCCGAATGCTCTGGCGGACTTCGCCGAGCCAGGGAGCAATCAGGATTGCGAGTGGACGCCGCCGGGGCCGGGCGAGGTGACGATCACTGCGCGTCAGACGTTCGCTGTGTCGTTTTGGGCGTCGGGCGCGGTGGAGCCGCAGCCGGACTACGTGTGGGAATCGCCGCCGGTGTCGTTCCGGGTCGGCGAGTTGGTGGCGGTGAATGTCAATGACTGACCAGGAGAGGGTGCGATGACCGACACGCTGTTACCACCGAAGCAGAGGTTGACGCCGAAGCCGTCGTCGCCTCGGCCGAAGGTCCGAATGTCGTGGCTGCTCGTCGCGACCGGGCTGTTCCTGTTCGTGATCCTGCTCGTGTTGTGGGCGGTGTCGAACGCGTCGGAGCGGACCGAGGTGCTCGTCGTGATCGAGCCGGTTGCCGCTGGTGAGTTGATTCCGGACTCTGCGATCGGGACGACTGCGATCTCGGCGGAGGAGGGTTTCGGTCGGATCTACGTCGCCTCTCAGCGTGACGTGCTGGTCGATGCGGTGGCGCTGACCGATCTGGTGCCGGGCGATCTGCTGGGTCCGTCATCGGTGACTGGTGAACCGGAAACGCTGTTGGGTGAGCAGTTGGTCGGGGTGGTGTTGCGGTCGGGCAGGTATCCGACCGAAATGCAGCGTGACGATGTCGGCGTCGCGGTGTCGACGCTCGACCGTGAATCGGCGGAGCCGGCATCGGTGCCGGTTCGAATTGTGTCGGTGTCGATCTCCGAAACGCTCGAAGCGTCGGTGACCATGGCCGTAGCGACCGAGGACGCCCCACTGGTCGGTACGTGGGCGGGGCAGGACGAGATGGTGCTGGTCATCACACCTTTCGGAGCCGAGCAATGACCGTCATCGCAGTGACCTCATGGCGGGGCGTCGGAACGTCCACGACGGGATTGCTCCTTGCTGCGGCCGTTGCTGCGTCGGGGAGCGAGGCCTGGTTCGTGGAGGCCGACGCAGCTGGGGGAGTGCTCGCAAGTCGCGCCGAGGGGCTGGATACGTCGGGCGGATTGGAGCGGGTTGCGTTCGCATTGTCGGATGAGCCGGCGCATCGTTCGCTGGCCAGTTGTGCTCGTCGGCTCGGGCAGGTGAACGTTGTGACTGGTGCGTGGGATCCGTTCCAGGCGTGGTCGACCATCGCATCGCCGCGTCGCCCATGGGTTGCTGGGCTTGCACGTTTGGACGGCACGGTCGTGGTCGATGTTGGTTCGATGCGGGGTGGCAACGTCCCGGCCTGGCGGGTACTCGATGTCGCCGACGTCGTGGTGGTGGTGGCGACGCCCGAACCGGCCTCGTTGACCTCGACTGTCTCGTGGATCGACTCGAAGGGACAGACGTCGCCGGGAATCGCTGGGCTGTCGACGCAGCCGCGTCTGGTCGTCGTCGATGCTCCGCTGACGACGGGGGAGCGGTTCGGACCTGACGTTGCGGGTGAACTCGGTGATCGTCTCGTTGGCTGGTGGCCGTGGGAGCCGAAGGTGATCGATCACATCCATCGCGGCGGGGGCCTCGACCATCGTTCGATCCGTCGTTTCGCACTCCCACGTGCTGCCCACGCAACTGTCGAGTCGCTGCTTGGACGGACCCGAGTGCAAGAGGCGGTGTCGGTATGAGCGCCGTGACCGACGCGATGCTCGAGACTCTGGCCCAGGAGGTTCGTCGCGACCACGGGCACCGTCTGCCGATGAAGGGGCGTGACGAGACGGCCGAGGAAACACAGTTGCGTGAGGAACGCACGCGGCTCGTGTTGGAGCGCGAGGTGCTGGCCGAGGTCGCAGAGGCTCGCCGCGATGGCCGGCTCGAACCGTTGTCGGAGGCTGACGAGACGGAGGTGATCGATCGGATTATCGCAGGGTTGTTCACGATTCCGAAGCTCATGGGCGCATTGCGGAATCCGAACGTGACCGACATTTTGGTGTTCGGCTCGGCACCGGTGCGGGTTGAGTCGCTCGACGGCTCAATCGTGGAGTCCGCTCCGATGGTGTCTCGCGACCGTGATCTGGAGCGGATCATTTACGACATCTCGGTCCAGCACGGCCGGCCGTTCAACATCGAGAACCATGAGGTCGATTTCGAACTCGAACCTGGCGTCCGATTCCATGCAGGAGGCTTCGATCCGGTGCAGCGCCCGTACATCGCGATCCGGCGCGCAGCGATTTTCGGTGCTTCGTTCGATGCGCTGTACGACCGCGGTGCAGCCGATGTGGGGATCGTCGAGTTCCTCCGTGCTGGTGTGCGCGCTGGGTTGGGGATCCTGTTCGTCGGGCCGATGGGGTCGGGGAAAACGACGTGGCTGCGGGCGACGGCGTGGGAGATCGACCCGACCGAAGTGATCACGACGATCGAGTCGGACTTCGAGCTGAACATCTTGCAGATGGGCAAACACCCCTACGTCATCGCCTACCAGAAGCGGCTCCCGACAACGATCGACTCGAAGGGCTACACGCCGGGCGAAGCAATGCGCCCGGCAATGCGAACCCGTGCGCATTGGATCATCGTCGGCGAGGTCCGTGGCGGCGAGGGAGCGCCCCTCGTCCGGGCAATGCAGACGGGTCAAGGCGCGATGGGAACCGTGCATGGCGGCGACTCCGAGGATGCGCTCGACAACCTGGTCAACCTGATCGCGTCGGATTCGGGCCAGCACGCCCGTGACGTGAAGACGCAGGTGTACCGGGCCGTAGACATCGTGGTATCGCTCGACGGCTCGAACGCCGAGGGCCGCTACGTGTCCGAGATCGTCGCGCCGTCGGTGGAGAACGCGGGGGAGCGCTACGTGCTTCACCGGATCTTCGGTGAGGTCGATGGCGCGCCGGATGCTCGTGCTCGGGCGCTCAACGAACCCCAGACAGCCATGATGCGCAAGCTCGTTCGCCGATCGCCCGGCTTCTCGAACCAGTGGTGGACCCGCCCCGAAGACACCTACAAGCCACTCGACTTCAGCGGGGCAAGCTGATGTCGGCGCTCCCCATCGCCCTCCTCGCTGGCCTCCTGGCCTGCCTCGGAGTGGGGGCTGTGTACCTCGCGTTCAACCCGCTTCCAATGTCGTCTGGACCGAAGCGTTCGATGTCTGCGAGCGGTCAGCGCGATCTGCTCACCGCCGTCGTGGTTGGTGGTGTAGTGCTGTTCTTGACGCGTTGGCCGACCGCAGCGGTCGCTGTGACTGCGTTCGTCGTGTCGTGGCGGTGGTTGTTCGCGACGTCGGAAACGAAGGTGGAACGGGCGAAGGTCGAAGCGATCGCACAGTGGCTCGAGGACCTCCGTGATGTGGTTCGCCGTTCGAGCGTGGCGATCGAGAAGGCAGTCGAACTCGTCGCCGACGACTTCACCGGCGTCCTTGCCGAGCCGATGAACCGATTCGCTCTGCGGCGCCGGCAAGGGGTCCGTCTTCCCGAGGCGCTCGCAGGGCTCGCCGATGACATTGCCCATCCGACCGCCGATGCTGCCGTTGCAGCAATTGTTCTCGTCGTCGGTGGAGCAGCGGGTGGCGGGCGGATCTACGACACGCTCGATGAACTCTCTGCTGCTGCGCGTGACGAGATGCGTGCTCGCGACGAGATCGACCGAACCCGTCGCATCTTCCAACGTGCGATGCGCCGGCTCGTCTCCCTCACGATCCTGTTCGTTGGTGGCCTCGCCATCTTTGCATCGGATCTGTTGTCGCCCTATCGGACGGTGCCGGGTCAGATCTGGCTGCTGATCCCATGCGGTATGTGGGCGACTTGCCTCGTCTGGTTGCGCCGGCTCACCCGTTACGACCTCGGCGCCCGCTACCGACTCCGCCTCCCCGAGGACGTGACGTCATGAGCATGTGGAACGCCGCCGTCCGCTCTGGCGTCGTCGTACTGCTCGGCCTGTACTCGCTGATCCGAGCAGTTCGCCGACCACGACTCACACTGCGCGCAGTTCGAGCGCGTGTCGAACGACCTCACGGCACGAGGACATCGCAACCGGGGACGGGCAGGGCGATGTCGTCGAGGGTCGGGGGCGCGCTGGCGTCGGGTCCGCTGGGTCGGCTCGTGGACGAACGGCTGGGCAAGTCGCTTCGCCTCGCTGGGCTCACCGTGCCTCACGTGCTCGGTCAAGTCGTGACCGCCGTATTCGTTTCGGCGCTCTCGATGGCGATGCTCGTCTCGTTCCTCGTCGCCACCGGGTCCGTGTCGCCGTCGCCGCTCCTCGGTCTGCTGTGTGTCGGTGTGATTGCATTGTTCGGGTGGCGTGTCATCGCCGACGCCCGATCCCGGGCGATCCGGCGGCAGCGGGCGTTGCGGCGGGTGGTGAACGACTTCGTCCAACTGCTCGCCATCGCGCTGACCACGAACCGTTCGGTCGAAGACTCGATCTTGTTCGCCGCCGACGCTGGAGACGGCGACGGTTTCGAACTGCTCCGCCAAACGATTTCGACCGCACAGCCGATGGGCATCAGCGTGTGGGACGCCCTCACGGCAATGGCGAATACCTACGACCTTCCCGAACTGCACGGGCTCACGACGTCACTGCAACGCCAGGCCGGGGTCGGTGTCTCGGTCGCAGCGACCATCCGGTCCGAGGCGAAGTCGATGCGCGACAAGCAACTCTCCGACCTCAAGGACCGCGCCGACAAGGCCAACTCGAACCTCTCACTTCCGACGATGGGGATGGTGTTCGGAATGGTCATGTTCCTCGCCTACCCGATCATGCGCCAGATCTCTGACGCCTTCGCCTGAACACCCACACCAACAAGGAGAACACCACAATGACCACCAACACCACCCGTCACGCATCGACTGCCATTGCGGTCTGGCTGACCCTCACCTACCAGCACGGCCGAGAACAGGCCGACCACGTCTGGGCTCGCCTCAGCGACGAGTCCGGCGTCGAAGACGCTCCATCGAAGCTGATCTACCTTGCCGTCGCGGTCGCCGTGGCGATCGCTGCCGGCCTCTTCATCATCGGTGTCTTCAACGATGCCCAGACAGGCGTACCCGACCCGGTCGCACCCTCCCCGTGATCGCTCGAAGATGACGACAGCGACGACGAACCGAAACGAGCAATCGGGCCGACCGGTTCCGTCGCGCTTCCGGGGAGATCGGGGAGCGATCGACGGCGGGTTCGAGATCATGTTCGGTTCGGTCGCGATGATCTGCTTCGTCCTGCTCATCGTCGAGTCGGTCAGCTTCTGGCATGCCCGCAACGTGTTCGACGAAGCAGCAGCCGAAGGCGTCCGCGTCGCCGCAGCGTTCGACGGCACCTGTGCGGCAGGCACGTCCACGGCCCAGTCCCTTCTTGATCGACGAGCCGGAGGATGGTCGTCGGGTGTGCAGGTGTTGTGCTCAGAGGCCGACGGAATCGTGACCGTCACCATCAGCGGAACAACCCCCGGCGTGCTGTTCGACAGCGCCGGGTTCCGAGCATCCGTCACCGAGTCAGCACCGAGGGAACAATGAGACGCCAGGCCAACCGACCCGCGCCTCGAGATGCTGGCTTCGTCAACGCCGTCGAGGTCGTCTACCTCGGCATTGCCGCGCTCGTTGCCATCACCTTCCTCGGGTTCATCGGCCGACTCTCTGCAGCCGGCGTCCAAGTCACCAACGCATCACAAGACGCAGCACGCGCCGCGGCCATCGCACGTGACCCAAACGAGGCCCGCACCGCTGCGAACGCCGCAGTGCAACGATCCGGACTGCCTGGTCGGTGCCTCGGCGACCCATCGGCCTCGATGAGTTGGAGCCCCTCCGACCTCGGCACGTGGCAGGGCGGAACCGTCACCGTCACCGTTTCTTGCAACGTCTCCAACCAGGCCCTCACCGGTGTCTGGACCCCTGGCGAGCGAACCGTCACGGTCAGCGATACCCAAGTGGTCGAGAGGTTCCGCAGATAGGGCCATGAGTTCAGCATTTCTGAAGCCTTCGTTGCCGGGAACCCAAGGGTGGGTGGCGGCCTGCGCATGGTGCGGGCGCTGGCGTTCGGCGAACTCGGACGCGAAGGGTTCAGCAGCAGTCGTCGAGGCTGTCGGCGGTGAGTGCTTCGCGTCCTTCGAGGCCGAGGAATACGACGACGCCGAGTGCTGCGATGGGGTCGGCCCACCACCATCCGAAGGCTGCGTTGAGCACGAGGCCGCCGAGCACGACTGCGGAGAGCCAGACGCATGCCCAGGTCTGGTTGCTGTCGGCTTCGGCGGCTTTGCTGGCGAGCGCGATCGCCACACGCTTTTTGCGGCGGGCGAGGATCGGCATGACCATCAGCGAGGTGGCGGTGAGCGCGATGCCGATGATCGAGGTGTCGGGTTCGTTGTTGTCGACGAGCGCGTTGATCGCGTCGTAGGCCACGAACGCTGCGAGCAGCAAGAAGCTGACGCCGATCACGCGGGTTGCGATGTGTTCGACTCGTTCGGCGCGCTCGGGGTTGCGTCGTTCGACATTGAGACGCCAGAGCAGGACGCTTGCCGAGATCGATTCGACGGCGCTGTCGAGGCCGAACCCGATCAGTGCTTGGCTATTGGCGAGCGTTGCTGCGGTGATCGCGACGATGCCTTCGGTGACGTTCCACGCAATGGTGAAGATCGCGAGTCGTTGCGCGATGACGAGCAGTCGGGAGCGCTCGGCGGTGTCAGCGATGACGTGAGTAGCGGTGGGCTGGTCCATGGGTCAGTTGGTGCATGTGCCGTCGAGTTGGAGCCGGGCGAGGATTCGCAGGGCGTCACCGAGTTGTGGGTCGGCGTGGGTGTAACGGACGTGGCGCCCCTCGTTGGTCGCGGTGACGAGGCCGCACTCGCGCAAACAGGTGAGGTGGTTGGACAGGTTCGCCCGGCTGGTGTCGAGACGTTCCGCAAGCTGTGCGGGGTAGCCGGGTTCGTCGAGCAGGGCGATGAGGATCTGGCGGCGGGTCGGGTTCGCCAGGGCCCGGCCGACACGGTCGAGGGTGTCAAGATCAACGGTGCGGGTGAGTGTGTCCACACCTCAACAGTACATGCCCTGCTGTATTGTTGCGACTGCTCAGTTGTCGAGGTCGGGGTGGTTGACGGTGTCGGTGAACTTCGAGGCGGCGGTGATGGAGAGTCCGAAGAGGTCGCAGAGTCGGCGGGTGTCGCCTCCGGTGGCTTCGGCTTCGTGGAGGATTCGGTCGCGGCGGAGTGCGTTGACGCCGCCTGGGTAGTCGACGGTGGTCTTCATCCAGCGGCCGCCGACGGGTTCGAGGCGTTGGTGGTTGCGGAAGTGGATGAACAGGTGCGGGTTGATCGCTCTGGGCCAGCGTCGGGCTCGGTCGGCGAGGTAGGCGTCGATGCGCCCATGGACGGGTGCAGCGAGGGGGATGGTGCGAGTGCCGATGTGAAGTCGGCGGTCGTAGAGATCGATCAGTCGAATGTTGCGGAGCTGGCCAGTGTTGAGGCCGTGGTAGATCGCGAGCGCAGCGACGGCGGCGCGAGCCGAGTTGGGGTCGTTGAGCGCAGCGTCGATGAGGGCGAGGTCGGCGGGCGTTTTGGGTTTGTCGGTGTCGGCCCCGGTGGAGATCCGGGCGGTCGGGTTGACGAACACGAGACGGCGGGCTTTGAGGACTCCGAACAGGCTGCGCAACGCGAGACCGGTGCCGTGCCGGTTGATGCCCTCGACAGCGAGCGCAACGATCACGTCGTCGCGGGTGATGGTGCGCAGCGATGTCGTGCCGGTGGCTGCCCATCGGGTGAGGGTGGGGAGGAACCAGCGGGCGTAGAGCCGGATGGTGACCTGGTCACGAGGACGGCGCCGAGGCGCGGTGGTGCTGCCCGCGTGCATGATGTCGAACCACACGCCGATCTCGCTGCGCATCTGATCGGGCAGGTGGTCGACTCGAGTGTCGAGCCAGCCGACGATGGCGGGTGTTCGGTCGTCGTCGAACATGTGGACTTCGTCGAGGAGGTCGCGCACGACTCGGGCGGGCAGGCCGAGTTGTTGGAGCACGGAGATTTCGGTGGCGGTGATCGCAGCGCCGGGGGTGTGTTGGAGATCGAGCAGGATCCGGACCGAGCTGCGCACGTTGGTTTCGTGTTGAGGGTTCCAACGCAGCCGCTCGGCAACCGCGGTGACGTGCTCGCTGAGCGCGGCAGCCAGGACTGGGTCACGGGGCGTGCGCGGTGGCGGGCGACCGTTGCGCAGGTCCGGCGTGTGATCGAACAGGACAAGTTGTTGGTGTGGGACCGGCCGGTCGGGCCAACCAGCGGTGCGTTCAGGGACCGGCGCCGATGGAGGGGCTCGGCCGGCTTTGACCATCTCGGTGAAGACCAGTTGCTGTCCGGTCGAGCGAAGACTCGTTGCTGGGATCTTGAGGCCGTGTGCTGCGCGGTGTGCGGCAAGGTGTCGGTAGCAGCATCGACACAGTCTCTGGCTGTCTCGTGCGAGGTTCCGGTCGCACCCAACGCAGACACCAGTCCGATGGTTCTTTCGGTAGCTGAAGCACGGCCGGCAGACCCAGCGGCCCCGGCGAGTGACGCCCCAGGCGTGGCAGTCGATGCAACTTCCGGGTGGTTGGGGAGCGTCCCGGGCGCACAACACGCACTTGCCGCCAGTGAAGTAGTTGGTGGTCGAGCCGCACCCGTCGCAGGGTGGCTCCGGTTGCGGACCGCCGGGCTGGCACCGGTAGCAGAACAGGGTGCGGCGATGCGCCCGTGGCCGCTCGAGACACGTCGGACACGTCGGTGTCGAACTCACGCGGGTGGAACGGTTCTGTTCCTTCCGTGCCGCGGAACCCTTGCCGACGACGTCTCATTGACCGCTTCTTGGGTGGCGGGTCGTTGGGCGTCGACCTTGTCGGGTTCGCGGATCAGCAAATCCTCGGTGGTGCAGTCCAGGACCGAGCAGATCACGTCGAGGTCGTCGAGTCTGATCGTGGTCGGGTTCCCGGTCCACAACCCCGACATCTTCCCGGCCGAGATATGCAGACCGGCATCGGCGAGCTGGCGGCGCAGTTCGGTCGATTTCCAGATGCCGCGTTCAGCTGCGGTCATGCGCAAGTTCCAACGCATCGCGATCTCCTTCGTGTTGGTTGAGGCGGGTGGTGACCCGCTCGTTGGCCGACGTCCACGCTTGTTCGATGTGGTCGTCGTGGACATGGATGTAGCGGGTGGTCGTGGACAGCCAGCTATGGCCGAGCAGTTCCTGGATTGCCTTCAGGTCGATGCCGCGCTCGTAGAGCGACGACGCACAGAAGTGACGCATCCCGTGCGGCGTGAGCCGGCCGGCCCAGTCCGGCAGCCACGTCTCAACGGCCGCGACGAACCCGGTGCGCAACTGGTTGGTGCCGATCCGACCACAACGCCCCGTGGTCGAATCACGTCGTTCGCTCGGGAACATCGGCGCGGCCGGATCGTCCCAATCGTCGCCGAACTGGTGACGGACATCGTTCATCCACCACTCCATCAGCGCATCGATGCCGTTGATCCCCGGGACCAGTCGAACCTTGGCGCCCTTGCCGTGATGGCCCTTGCCGAACCGGACGTGCAACTTGCCGTGCGGACCCAGGTCGCGTCGCCAGTCACCGATGTCGAGCATCTTGGACTCGTTGATCCGCAACCCGCCCCGCCGCCACAACGACGCCGCCGTGTAGTCGCGTGCCGCCGGCAGATACTTGCGGGCGTGGGGCAACGTTTGAGCCCACGCCGTGAACATCGTGTCGATCTCAGCCGTCGACGGCGGGACACGGATCGAGTCCCGGTCCGATTTGGTCGGCCGGTTGAACTCATCGATCGGCTGCACCACCACGACACCAGCAAGGGCGTGGATGTCGCCCTGATAGCGGGCGATCACGAACTCGAAGAACGACGCCACCATCCACGCCTTCGTCTGCACCGTCGAGCGGGCCTGGCGACGATCGCGTCGCAGCCACGTCAAGAACCGGTCGCCGTCACTCGGTGTCGCGGTCCACATCGGGCGGCCGAGGAAACGGACGAACTCGAACACCGTCGAACGCTGCGACGAGATGTAGTGGTCAGTCACTCCCGACGCGACCGCTGCAAGGCAGAACTGGTCGACGAGTTCCTGCTCGAGATCCTCCAACCCACCCAACGTCTGGAAGCTGCGCTGTGAACCCAACGACCGCACCACCGCCAACCCGCCCGACATCAGCGTTCACGCAACCCGATCGAATATCACAGAAACACGAGAGTAGTCGACAATCCCGAACACTCTTCACAAAAGCTCGGCAGTCTCAGAAGCCTGCCCCGTCCCAGTCCGCCGGTCGATCAGGCGCAACGCGCCCCGACCAACTCAACACATTCCCCACATGAGTTCACGCCGCATCCAGAGTGACCAGGGGTCGGCATCGGTAGGTCTCGTACTGCTTGTCGTGATCGTGATCGCCGGGGCCGGGCTGATCTTTGACGGAGCCCGCTACCTGTCGGCCGAACGACATGCCTCCAATACTGCGGAGGGTGCTGCGCGAGCGGCTGTCGCCACCGGCTCACCGAGCGACGGCCTGCAAGCCGCCGACGCGCGCCAAGCCGCGGTTGCTCATGCCACCGCCCTCGGCGTGCCAGCCGCCGATGTCAGCGTGTCGTTCCCGTCGCGGGACACCGTTGTCGTCACCATCACCGAGCGTCGCTCGACCACCTTCGCGAAGTTCGCCGGCGCATCACAGATCGTCGCCACGGCGGAGGGCCGCGCCCGATTGGAGTTCTCATGAACAACGCTCGACAACTCGTCGCCCGCATCGGCGCTGCGCTCACATTGCTGGTCCTGGTCGTCGTGCCGCCCGTGCTGGTCGTTCGCCTCATCGGTCGACCGTGGCCCGACTGGGCGACGCTGCGCAGCCAGGTCGACGGCGGCCGACTGACCAACGACACCACCATGCGGATTGCCGCTGCCATGTTCATGGTCATCTGGATCTGGGCCATGATCCAGGTCGCCTCCGAAGTGTTCGCCATCCTCCGAACGCGCTCGGTGCCGATCGGCCGAGCCACACATGCCTCGCTGCCGACGCCGACCGGCGGAAACGGTGCCCTGCACCGACTGGTCCGCATCGCACTCCTCGGCTCGGTTACCACCGCTGCCACCGTGTCGAGTTGGTCGAGTGCCGGCATTGCCGCAGCGCCCCCACTCGCGCACCTCACCTACCCACTCGATGCCCCGGCTACAGCACCGGCCGACCCGACAGAGAGCGTCCCGTCCGAATCATCGAGGACAACGATCGTCACGACGGGTCGCGAGACGCCGCTCTCGCTTGCAGTCGACCTCGGCGATGAAACACTTCGCGATGACATTATTGCGATGAACCGGTCGAGTGACTGGTCCGGAGGGGTGTTCCCGGCCGGAACCCGAGTCACCGTGCCCGTCGCCGCAGGTGCGGCAGCCACGGTCTCGACCGTCGCTCCTGGTCTCGTCACCGAGTACGAGGTACAGGCCAACGACGGGATGTGGGATGTCGCCGAAGCCCTCCTTGGCGACGGTTCACTTCACCACGAACTCCGCGAACAACTCATCGGCCAAGAGGTCGCACCCGGCATCACTTTCGATAACGACACCTGGGTCATCCATCCCGGATGGGTGTTCGCCGCGCCAAGCGTCCAGCCGAGCAACGCCGCCCAAATCAGTACGTACACGGTCGTCGACGGTGACACGCTCTCGGGCATCGCCGAGACCCACCTCGGTCACCCGGACCGGTGGACCGAACTGTGGGAACTGAATGCCAACCAACCAATGAACGACGGCCGGACCTTCACCGATCCCAACCTCATCCTTCCCGGATGGAACCTGACCCTCGAAGCCCCGGATGCACCGATGCTCGACGAGCCGACCGTCGCCGAGCAGCCCGCACCGACCTTGCCGACACCGACCCTTGACGAAGTGGAGATCGCAGAATCACCGGTGCCCGGCAATATCGAGACCGTCCCCGAAGTCGCAATGCCGGCGCCTACAAACGTCCCGCCGCGAACGGCGACGCCGGCACCGGCGTCGGTACCCACCGAGGCGACACCTGTTCCGACCAGCAACGTGTCCGAGAACGACGATGAGCCGGCGAGCGAGTTCGGGTCGGTCTTCGCAGACGAGCAGCGATCGGTGTGGCCGACGCTCGCTGCCGGAATGCTCCTCCTCACCGGCCTCGCCGAAACCGCCCGCCGGCTGCGACGCCGACGTATGACGAGCGTTCCCATCGGAGAGCAACTCATCGAGCCGCCACCCGTCTCAGCAGGAACCGAACTCGCCATAGCCAACCGAGAGGACACCGACCGGCTCTCCACGCTGCGGACCCTGCTCCGACAGTTCACGCCCTACGCACGTCAGTACGCCGAACCACCACCGGTAAGGGCCGTGCAACTCGGCACTGACCGCCTCGAACTTCTCTTCACCCAACCCGCCCCGTCACCGCCGAGTGGATGGTCGAGTGTCGACGGCGGCCGGTCGTGGACACATCGGTTCGAACGCGACGCCAGGCAAACATCGCGCCAACTCCTCACGCCGGCACTCGTGACGATCGGTACTCGCAACGACGAGGACGGCCACGAAGTACTGCTCGACCTCGAAACAGCAGCGCGCGTAGCCATCGTCGGTGACCGAGAAGCAGCGCTCGGACTGGCCCGATCGATGGTGCTCGAACTCGCCACCCGACCACTCGGTGTCCCCATCGATGTCTGCCTCGTCGGGTTACACGTTGACTCCACCGACCTGTGCGACCGGGTGTGGACGAACACGACCGTCGAACGCTCAATCTCGGCCGCTCGACAGATGCTCGCACTCCACGGAACTGGCGACGCAGACACGATCATCGCCGCCCGCGCAGAACTCGACGAAGACGACGGTGACCACGACCCCCAGATCTTCATCATCGACGGAGCAGCACTGAGCGACGCCGACCAGGCGTTGCTCAACGGACTCATGACCCTCTGCCGACCATCGTCCGGTAACGCCGTGGTGCTGATCGGAGAACACGCCGACGCCATCGAGCGGATCACCATTGATGGAGAGATCGGATGCTGGGAGCAAGTCGAACTTCGAGTCCCCAACGTCACACTCGAAGCTGCGGCCCAAGCGGCGGTCATGCTCGACTCGGCCGCCCACGGACCCACCGAGCCGCTACCCAGAGCGGCCGCAACCGATACGACCTCGAACGTCGATGCGCTGGCATCCGAGTCGGAGCCGACCGCTCACGTCGGAACAGCCCCATCGATGCCCGGACCAGAACTTGAGAACGAAGAACCGACTGACGACGAGCAATACGAACCGCCGCCCTACGAGGTACTGATCAAGGTCATGGGCACCGTCGAGATCGACGGTGGCGATCGCAAGTTCAGCTCCCAAGAAGTCGAGATGCTCGCGCTGTTCACTTGCCTACGGCACCGGTCGATGCTCACCAAAGACCTCGTCCAAACGAATGTGGGCGACGAGATCAGCGACCGCACCGCCGGCAATCGCGTCTCCGGCCTTCGACGCACGCTCGGCGCCGGACCCGACGGCAACGACCTGCTCTCGAAGGCCCAGGCTGGCCGCTACTCGAACGGCGCCATGCATCTCAGCCCGCTCGTGCTGACCGACTACGACCTCCTCCGGCACCGCTACGACGCATCGCTCGACATGACCTCCTTCGACGCGATCAACGTCCTCCGAGACGGTCTGCCACTCCTTCGTGGTCCGCTGTTCCGGGTTCGATCCGGGTACCGATGGGTCAGCCCGGAAGGGATCACCAGCCAGTTGCAGAGTGGCGTGATCGACTACGCCGCACGCCTGATGGAACTCGCCATGGAAGTCGACGACATCGCTCTCGTCCTCAAAGCCACGAGCATCGCTGGATGCGTGCTCGACGACCCGATGGTTGAACTCCCGATCCGCAACGTCGAGAAGCACTACGCCGACGCCACCGGTAGCCCCGAACTCGCCCAGTCCGTCCTCGCCGCCAAGCACCGGTTCATGGACTACGTCAACAGCGAAGACGCACTTGCCGAGGGGTGATGCTCGAAGATTCCCTCAGCGCCGAGGCGTTAGGCATACGTCATCTCGACGGGAGAGCGATCGACGCCGTATCGCTGTGAGACGTATTCGACTCGGACCGTCTGCTTCGCTCGCGTGAGCGCTACGTAGATCGCCCGGTGGTTGTCGTGATCGATGTTGAGGCGATTGATGATTCCGTCTCGAGTCGCCAGTTCCGACGTGAGAAACAACACAGCGGGCCACTCGAGGCCCTTCGCCTGGTGGACACTGAGTCCCAGAACAGGCGTTTCCCCCGCCGTGGCGAGGCTCTTCAAGCGCTCCATGCATTGGTTTGCGATTCCTCCTGGCTTCTTCCAGCGTCGATTGACAATGGGTTCGAACTCGGCGCGCACGGTGTCCCAGACCTCACCTGGCGAAGTCGAGGGGTCCTTCAAGACAGCGACGACGGTGGCGAGTTGACCTTGGATGTCCTCGGATCCGATTCGGCGCCGAGCCTCGCCCACGCCCGTCGCATCAACGCCGAGCATGTCGTGAACAATTTCGTTGAGAACCAGTACAAAGCAAGATGCTGCCCAGCCGCCATCCATTCTGCTGGGCCGGCCAGCTGGGAGCACCGGCCTGGCGTCATAGGTCCACAGGTCGAGCCAGTCCTGTGCGATCACGACGTCGAACTCGTCGTCGAACCCTGGAGGCTCGACCGTAAACCAATCCCCGTCGAACAGCAGATCTGCGAGATCCCTCATCTCAGCGGTCTCAAATCGACGCGATCCACGCATCGGGAGGCTGACGAAGCTGTGATCTGTGATGAGGTCATTGACCACTTTGGGGGTTGAACCTCGGAACTCGTAGAGCGTCTGCCAAGGGTCGCCGACCATCGTCACCGTGAGTCCAGCTTCGATTGCTCGCTCGACAATGCGAGCGTCGAGGGGGTTCATGTCGAACGCCTCGTCGATGAGAATGTGGCACGCGCCAGCGGCGAGGCACGCCCTCATAGCTCGATTGAACGTCGGGTATCGGGCGTCGTCCAGGGCAGCGGACAGCACGCTCCGAATCTCCGCATGCGTGCAGATCCCGTCGGAAAGTGCTTCGAGGTACTTTTGCTGGTCCGTGAAGCAGGGCGAGGGAGCCGTGATGTTGGATCTCGTCGTGCCGATCGACACCGATCCTTCGTCGTCGAGCGACAGCACACATCGATCCTTGTTCCTCAACCGATTCGTGGAGTCTTCGTGCTGATTCCATGAGTCGCCGATTCGAGTGGGCGCGACTCCGCCAGGCCATTCGACGAGGCCCTCGGCGATGAGGTAGCGCACGAGCCGTCGGTGGAGGTCGTCGAAGGTGTGTATCCCGTTCGGCGTTCGCACTGCTCGATTTCCCCAGCGTCCAGCAACGCGCGTCTCAAGCTCTCGGCGTGCCGAGCGAGCGAAGGTGACGCCGAGGACACCGCGCGGATCATCCGCAAATCGGACGTGGCGGAGATGTCCGAACGCCTCCGTTGCCATGAAGGTCTTCCCCGACCCAGGCCCAGCCCGGACGTACAGCCGAGGGTGGCGGCTCGTGGCAGCACGAAGCTGCTCCGGGGTCATGTCGTGCCGGTTCATGGTTCGTCGTCGAGATCAGAGTCGGGTGGGAGGAAGCCGTCCCAAACGAAGTCGAACAGATCGACGAAATGTGCTGGGACCGTTACGTCGTCGGGATCCGCGGAGATTGCGTCCGCAACCTTCTCTGCGAAGGTGGCCTTCTTTCGTCTGCCTACTTCGCCGAAATACTTGTACACGGCCTCCGCCGTGATCTCATCAGGGTCGACAAGCTCCTCGTCATCGACGTTCATCTCGGCGAGTACATCTGCCACCAACTCTTCGTTGCCGTCGACGAGTGATGGTTCAAGAGTGGGTTCGTTCCAGAAAGCGTCGAAGTGTGCGCTTCGCTTCTTGTCGACCCATGGCGGCTCAGCCTTCTCGTCGCTGTCTCCAAGAACGCCCAGCTTCGTCGAGATCTCTTGTCCTGGCCTGGTGAGGAGTCCAGGCAGCCACGGCCCCACGCGGCTGCCAAGAACCGTGATGGTCAGCGCTTCGATGAAGCGCCGCTTCTGGCGGTCACCGTTCGCCCACACCCGGCCGAACTCTCGAACCAGGAGTGCGTCGGTGATCCCTTCGACGAGCACGACTCGATCGGAGAACAAGCCGGCTGCCCGGGCGACATCGAGATGTCGACGGACTCGATCGAGCTGACTGGCGGGAAGACCGAACGACTTGACCGTACGGGCGACAGGCTGTCCGCCCGAGCGAGTGAACACCACAAGCTCATTCGGGTCGCACGCGGAAACAATCTGATCGGAATGCGTGGTGATGATCACCTGTACCTCCGGACGTTCGTTCACCACCTCTCGGAGGTACTGCACGAGACCGTGCTGCAGCTGAGTGTTCAGGTGCGCTTCGGGCTCCTCCAGGATCACGAGTGCATGGAATTGGCGAGCGAACAGCGTCTCGTCTTCGAGGGAGCGAGCCAGTTCTGCATTCTCCATCTCCTCGCGCCGCTCTTCGTCGTCAATATCGTTGTCGAGATCCGCTTCGTTGTCGGGATCTGACTCATCGCCTGGGTCTTGTTGGTTGGGCGGAGGTGGGACGTGGGTGAGGTCCGGGATTGCTGCGAGCACCACGGCGATCTCCAGCAAGTTTGCGTAGCCGAGTCCTTCGCCCTCGATGCGGTAGGCGTTCGCCCTCGATTCACCGACGGTCGCCATCAGGAAGTCGAATACCCTCGCAAGCAGTGTGTCATCGACTGTGGTGGTTCCCAGATACGGGGTTCGCCCGGCGACGCCCACGGTGAGCTCCTCAAGGTGTTCGGCGACTCGTTCCTCAGCGTCACGCACGGGCCAAGCTCCGGTGAGATTCGCGATTAGGGTTCCGAGCCGGCCTCGAAGCTCGCCGAGGGATCGATCGCCTCGCGTGCGAAGCGCCTGAGACTTGAGCAGCTCGACGATGACGCG
Source organism: Ilumatobacter sp. (assembly GCF_046290335.1). Classification (GTDB taxonomy): domain Bacteria; phylum Actinomycetota; class Acidimicrobiia; order Acidimicrobiales; family Ilumatobacteraceae; genus Ilumatobacter_A. Next base: position 302,934 of record NZ_JBKAGH010000001.1, read on the forward strand.
AGAATCGCGGCCCGCCAGATCGCGATCCGGATCGCGTGTTGGCGAGAGGTACATCACGGGGAGCTGGCCAGGCGGAATGGGTGAATCGCGGTTGACCTGGATACGCCCCATCGAACTGCTGAGGGCCGTCTGCCAGGTCGGTGCTCCACCGGCTCCCCGGAGGGTGTCTCCGAGGGGTGAGGCTCCAGGCGGCCCGAGTTCGTAAGTGATATCGATTGTCGGCGACGTCACCGACCGTGCCAACGCCGCTGATGACAGCCGACCGAAGTACGGGAACACATCCGGATGCGACATCGCTATCGAGTCAATGATCGTCGACTTTCCATGCGAGTTGCCGCCCGCAAGGACTGCAAATCGGCCCGGTATCACGCATTCGAGCGGTGTGTCTCGTGCAGAGCGATACCCGTGTGTCTCGATTCGCGATAGATGCATTCTGGGTCCCGCTCTCGCCGTTTGGTTGCGGTCTCGAACTCTACGCAGGGGGAGTGCGACGGTCCCGGACCGTCAGAAGAGCGTGCCCTGATCGCCGTCGGGTGGCCCGGTGCGCGGTGGACGGGGGAGTTTGAAGTTGCGGGCGAGTTCGTCGATGGCGGCGGTGAGGTGTTCGGGTCCGGAGTGCCAGGCGTCGTGGTCGATGTAGGCGGTCAGCCAGTTGTTGACTGGCGGTTCGCTGCTTCGGCTTGCTCGGACGAGGGTCGTGTGTGCGGCGGCGATGTCGACCGGGCTGTGGCCGGCGTCGGGGTCGCGGACGGCTTGGTGGATCATGGCGACGGCGGCGCGTATCTCGGGTGTGGTGGGCATGTCAGGGCTGGAAACTGCAGCCGCTGGTCGGCAGGTCGGCGGCGAGCGGGATCGGTGTTCCATGCCAGAGGGCGTCGAGCAGTCGTTGGGGGCAGTGGCGGACGCCGTTGATTCGGAGTTCGAGGTGGAGGTGTGGGGTGCCGGATCGACCCGTGTCGCCGGAGTCGGCGATGTGTTGACCGGGCGCGACGGTGTCGCTCTCGGCGACGTGGGCTCGGCTGTTGTGGCAATACGTATGGCGGAGTCCGTCGGGGTGTTGGATCGTGATTCCGACACCGCATGAGGTGCACGCGGTGGGCGGGTTCGAACCGCCGCATCCGGCTCGCCACCAGTTGCCGGTCCAGGTGCCGACGTTGGCGACCGTGCCACCCGTCATTGCGTAAATCGGCGTGCCGGTCGGGATGAGGAAATCCCATGCCGGGTAGTGGTGGTGTGGGTCGTCGAGGGTGCCTTCGCCGATGACTTCGCGAGGTGCGGGCAGTGCCCAGTCGCCGGTGACGGCGGTGGGCCCGCATGTGATTGCGTTCTCGCCGCTGGCCTCGGCCTTCTCGTTGTGGGTGTCGAGCCAGCGGGTTTGGTACTCGCGGACGGTGAGGGTGTTGCCGGCCGATGGTGCGGGGATGCGATCCATCCAAGAGGGGTCGTCGAGGGCGGCGGGGTAGTACCAGACGATGGGGACGGCATCGACGGAGTTGTCGTTGTCGGCGAGGATCGCAGACACGTTGACGCCAGCAACTTGGTCTTGGATGAAATCGGGCGCTGAAGCGGCGGTGGGGTAGAGGTCGGTGGAGACGTCGGCTTCGTCAGCCCAGTAGCGCCAGGTGCTGTCGATGTACTGGTACGCGCCAGAGGCGCTCGAGCCAGCTGCTTCGATCTGGTAGTCGCCCCCTGATTCGAGGGTGCGGATGGTGTCGAGGATCGTTCCGAGCTGCCCGCACGCATACACGCCGGTCGAGTCGCCGCCGTTGGCGAAGACGAGCGGGATCGACAGGACGAATCCGATGGATCCGAAGATGAGGGCGGCGATGGCTTTCACGTGTGCAACAGGCCCGTGAATCTCCGGATCGTTTCAGGAAGAGTTTGTTGAAACGATCGGCGCGATCTGGGGCCTGTTGGGGTTTGAAGCGGTGCCGCATCGGGCGGCGTCGCCGGAGTCCGTGGAGGATCCCCATGCACAACATCCGCCGTCACCTGCCGTCGTCGGCTGATCCGACCACCGCACGGCCGGTCACGCCGACGCCCGGCGGCCGGCGCACGGGTCCGCTTCGTCGTCGGTTACAGCTCGTTCGTCGCCTCGGGGGTGTCGTCGTCCCAATTGCGACGGCAGCGTTGTTCTCGAAGCCGTCAGGAGTGGTGTTGGCCTCGCCGCTCGATGATGTGTCGCCGACGTCGGAGGGACTGCCGGGCGCCGAGTTGTTCCAGAACATCTTGGGGTGGGCGTTCTGGGTGGCACTGGGCGTGTGCGGCCTCGTGATTCTGTATGGGGCGGCGACGTGGCGGGGGATGAACGGCAATTCGGGTCGAGGTGTCGAGGGCAAGATGTATGTCGCCGCAGGGGCGATCGGCGCAATGGTCATCGGCCTGGCACCGACGATCGTGTCGGTGCTGTTCGATGCCGGCCAGGCCGGGTGATCCGAGATGTCTCGCCCCAAGCTTGCGGCGGCTGCGCTTGTGGGCCTGTTGGTCGCGGTGTGGGCTGTCCGCTCGTTCGTTCTCGGTGAGGGTTCCTCCGATCGGCCCGTCGCCGATCCACCGCCATCGGCCGTGGTCAACACGTCGCCGAGTGAAGGCAATCCCGTCGCTTCGGAGTCGGTCGTTGCGGCGGGGGAGTTGTCCGGGATCCCGGTCGGCTACCCGCAGACGGATCAAGGCGCTACGACCGCTGCGGTCAACTGGGTGGCGTCGTTTCCTCGGTTGATGCGGATGGGTCCGCTGCGGATGTCGAACACGCTCGGTGAACTGATGACCGAATCAGCGGGCCCGGCAGGTGTCGCTGAGGCAGTCGCTGACTACTGGGTGTTGTTCGACGAACTCGGACCAGAGTTCCGAGAGCGGGTGTGGATCGAATCGCCACTGCAGACCGACGTGACCTCAGCGTCGGAGTCGGTTGTCGAGGTGCGGGTGTGGTCCGTCGTGACGACCGGTGATCCGGAGTCGGGTCCGGTCGAGTCGATCTGGCGAACGCATCTGATCACGTTGGAGTGGGAGCGCGACGACTGGCGTGTCGACAACGTCACCGTCATTGAGGGTCCAACGCCCGTGCCGGCCGAGGCGTTGCTGCCGTCAGCGCCGAGCGACTTCGACGACGTCGATTCGTGGACGCCAGCTGTCTTTGCTGACACGACTCGAGGGGAGGGCTGATGGGCATCTTCGGATCGTTGATTGGGTGGATCGCGACGCCGTTCACCGCTGCGGCGGGTTGGGCGTGGGACACCGTGGTCGGTGGCATCACCGACTGGATCATGAAAGGTGTCCTGTCGCTGTTGATGGCGATGTGGAACTTCATGGACACCGCCTCGTCGCCGAGGTTGAAATCGGACTGGTTCTACTGGGCCGAGTCGTCACCATTCCGGATCGCGCTCGGCATCGGGATCGCCATGTCGGGCCTGCTGGTGCTGCTCGCCATCACGCGCGCTGTCGCGGCTGGGTCGCCGGGCGCTGTACTGAAGTCGGTCGGGTACGACCTGCCGCTGGCCGCGCTGTCGATGTTCATGCTGGTCACGATCACCGCTGCAGCAGTCGATGTCGCCGACGCCTTGTCGGACTACATCTGGCAACAGACCCGTGACGACGCCGAGGACGCTCTGGCGGCGCTCGGCGACGTGATGATCGCAGCGTCGGGCAACTGGTTCTTCGTCGGCCCGCTGATCGGCATCGTGATGATCATCGCAATGTTGTTCATGTGGGTCGTGCTGTTCGTACGGGAATCGCTGATCTACCTCGTGGTGATCTACGCGGTGGCGTTCGGCTTGCCGTCGATGATCTTCCCACCGCTGCGCGACACATCGAAGAAGGTCCTCGAACTGCTCGTCGCGCTCGTGATCGCCAAGCCGGTGATGATCCTGGCGATCTCGGTCGGCGTGTCCGCGCTCGGCGGCATCGGCGCGACCGGTGAGCCGAGCGAAGGCGTCGGTGACAACGCGGCAGCGGAGTTGGGGACGTTAATCGTTGGGGTCGTGACGTTCGGGATGGCGGCGTTCATGCCGTTCCTGTTGTTCAAGCTGATGCCCGTCGTCGCTGCCGCTGTCGTAGCGCAGGGCGTCGCGTCGGGTCCGATGCGTGCCGGTCAACAGGGCATGCAAATGCAGTACTACGGATCGAGCACGATGCGCCGACTCGGTGGCTCCAATAGCGGTTCGGCGAGCAAGTCGGGAGCCGGGGCCGCTGGACCGTCGGGTGGCGCCGGGCCGGGTGGCCCCTCTGGTGCGGCTGGTGGTGCTGGCCCGGCGGGTGGCTCCGGTGTCGGCCTCGTGGGCGGTGGTGGCGGTGCGGCAGTCGGCTCGTCTGGGGGAGCGGTGTCGACCGCTGCTGCGGCTCCCGCTGCTGGCCCGCTGGCTCCGGTCGTGGTCGCGGCAGCAGCCGCCAAGGCGGGGGCCGACGCTGTGAAGTCGACTGCCAAGCAATCGGCCGGATCGCTTTCGACCGAACCTGGAGGCTCGACGCCGAGCCTCGACCTGAAGGGAGGCCAGTGATGGCCACGAACGACGAGTCCGTGCGCGGTTACCGGTTCGGCGAACGCCGTCGGTCGGGAATGTTTGGAACGATCCCTCCATCGCTCGCTGGGGTGGGGGCAGTGGCCCTCGGAGCGGCATGGTGTGCCATCGCCGGCTACGTGCCGATGCCGATTGCAGGGGCCGTGATGTTGGTGTGTGGGTGGTTGTGGTTCGGCAAGCTCCACGACCGACCGGCGCACGAGATCCTGCCGGCGCTGGCGACGTGGTGGTGGCGTCGACTGCGGTCTCGCAACCGTTGGTACCGACCAGTGGCACTCATCGTCGATGGCGAGCAGCCGACGGCGCTCCCACCGGTGCTGTCGGGGATCGATCTGTTCGAGTTCGACGTCGACTGGCTGTCGCCCGGAGAGAACGTCCCGATCGGTGTAGTTCGCGATCGTCAGGCAGGCTCGCTCACCGCAGTGCTCAAGGTGTGCGGTGACGGGCAGTTCGCTCTGGTCGACTCCGCAACGCAGAGCATGCGGATCGACGAATGGGGATCGGCGATCGGCGGTTTCGCACGTGAGAACTCGCCCGTTGCTCGGGTGACGTTCCACGACTGGACCTCGCCGGTGCCTATCCGTGACACGGTCGCCCAACTCGAATCACGGTGGTCCGACGAAGCCGAACACCCCGCACGTGAGGGCTACCTGCAGTTGCTGCGGGACACGTCGGCAACCGTCGTCGACCACGAAGTGCTCGTCGAGGTGACCGTCGAGCTCTCCCGACTCTCCAAGCCCAAAGGTGAATCCGTACTCGCTGCCGGACTACGAACCGTGGCCGAGCAAAGCCGGCTGTTCGCTCACCGGTTGAACGGGGCCGGGCTTCGCGTCGAATCGGTGCTGTCCGGCTCGGACCTCGTCACTGCAATGCGGGTCCGTTCCGACCCCTCGGTGGTCGAGCAGTTGGCGACCTTGAAGCGGTCGCTCGCTGCCGCTACCGGAGTATCGGCTCCGACGTTCGGGCCGATGCACGTCGACGACCAACTCGGCCACGTCGCCGTCGATGGAGCGGTGCACCGTTCGTGGTGGTTCGCATCATGGCCACGGCGTGAAGTTCCAGGCTCGTGGCTGGATTCGCTGATGTTCGAGTCGGGCTGCACGCGGTCGTTGACGACGGTATTCGAACCCGTGCCGCCGTCGAAGTCCGATTCCGACGTCGACCGGGAGCGCACCCAACGCGAGGCGAACATGGAGACCCGTCGCCGCAAGGGGTTCATTGTTCGCCGTGCCGATCACAAGGCCATCGGCGAGGTCGAGTCACGCGAGAATGAACTGTCCGCTGGGTTCGTCGAGGTTCGGTACACAGGCCTGCTCACCCTCACAGCCACCACGGTTGACCAGCTCGAAACCCAGGGTGCCGATCTCGAGCAGGCGGCAGCGAACGTCGGTGTCGAGTTACAACCGTTGTGGGGCCGACAGGGTGACGGCTGGGTGTCGTCGCTCCCGCTCGGCCGGAACCTCGCCCGCCGGTTCGGAGAACACTGATGCGCTCGCCGACCGACTGTTTGCGTCGACCCACCGAGACCCATCCCGACATGGGAGGGCCAACGCCTGCAATCCGAGGTACTGACCCGATTTCCCGTTCCGGAAATGGACTTCGGCTTCCTCGTCATCGAGGGACGACGGCACACGCTGCATCGATCTACCCGTTTCACGGTGGGCGGGCGTTGCAGGACACGGCGTCGCCCTATGTCGGGGTGAACGTGACCGACGGGAACAGCGCATGGTCCTACGACCCGTTCGAACTGTACGGGCGCGACCTCGGCGGCGGCGTCGTGCTGACGAACTCGAACATGCTCGTCCTCGGCGAACCCGGCAACGGCAAGTCATCGGCAGTCAAGACGATGCTGTACCGCCAAGCAGCGTTCTACGGGCACCGCAGGTTCTTGTCGATCTCCGATCCGAAAGGCGAGTACGGACCGCTCGCCGCGGCGCTCAACATGCCCGTCGTCAAGCTCTTTCCCGGCGGAGCAGACCGGCTCAACCCACTCGACCCGGGACCCGGCGACCAGTTGCGTTCGCTGATGAACCGCCAGATCCTCGTGACCGGGCTGCTCTCGACCGTGATGAAACGGGATCTCGACCCGATCGAGGAAGCAATTCTCACCACCGCGATCGAGGTCCTCGACGACACCCATGCCTCGTCGCTGATGCCCGCCACATTGGTCGACCTCGCCAACCTGCTCGGCGAACTGCCCGCACGAGTCCGCCACATGGATGAGTTGAAGTTGCTCGACGACAACGACATCGCTCACGCCGTCACCGCGATCCGCCTCGCCCTGTCAAAGCTTCTGCAGAAGTCGTTGCGCGGCATGTTCGACGGCCAATCAACGGTGTCGATCGACCAGATGTCGGGCCAAGGCGTCGTCGTCGACCTCTCCGCCGTGTTCTCGAACCTCGACGCCCTCCCACTCGTGCAGATGGCGACCGCCGCATCGCTCGCCGGGCAGATGGCCGCACTCAAAGACCAGGGTCGGCGCGGCATCCTCGTCGACGACGAGGTCTGGGCGACGATGGCATCAGAACGCGCAGCCAAGACCCTGCAAGAACGGCTAAAGCTCTGCCGGCTCTGGGGATTCTGGAACATCCTCATCACCCACCGCCTCTCCGACCTCCAGGCACAAGCCGACACCGGTACCTCCGCATCCAAGGTTGCCGAAGGACTCCTTGCCGACGTGCAGACCCGTGTCGTGTTTCGCCAGGCCACCGACCAACTCGCTCGCACCGGTGAGTTGTTGCGCATGAACCAGCGCCTCGTCGACCTTCTCCCACGTCTGACCCGTGGCCGCGCTGTGTGGAACGTCGCCGGCCGCGCCGCTGTTGTTCAGCATGTCATCGCAGCCCACGGAGCGGAGCGTGAGATCTGCAATACCGATTCGGCCATGGTGGCATGACCGGTGGCTCGACCTTCCGAATCGACCGGGACGAGTTGCTCGGGCGCGTCGAGTTGACCGAAGTTCTCGATGCGCTGTCGGCGGGCGGATTCGAGCGGCATGGACGAAGGGCATGGCGATGCATCGACCCGGCACACCCAGACGAGAACCCGTCGGTCAAGGTGTCGGTCGACCGGACCGGAACGCAGCGTTGGCGATGCTGGTCGGGCGGGCATGGCGGCACCGCGATCGACGCAGTGATGGTTGCCAAGTCGATGCCGGTCGGCGACGCGATCCGCTGGCTTAACGACCACCACGCACACCTCGACACCATCACCCGCCAACCCGCACCGCCGTCCAAGCCGATTGGTCGGCCGGACCCTGAAGTTGCAAGCTATGTCCACAGAGCCCACCGACTCCTGTGGACAACGGCCGGAGAACCGGTCCGTGACTGGCTTCATCAGCGCGGCCTGGCCGACGACGTCCTCAAGGCGAACGTCGTCGGAGCGGACCCCGGTCGCCGCTACTTGCCACGACCGAAGGGTTTCCCCGGCGGCTCGCCAGCAGCGGTCTACCCGGCACTCGACACGAACGGCGATCCGGTCTACTTCCAAGCACGATTCCTGGACCCACCAGACGGACGACCCAAGTACGACAACCCCGCCCGCCGATGGGCAGCCAACCCGCGCGTGGCCTGGGTGAGCCCGCCCGACGGCGCGACCGAACGCAGTCCGCTCGTGGTCACCGAGGGAATCGCCGACGGACTCATCGCCGCACAAACAGGCTTTGCTGCAGTCGGCGTGCTCGGCTCTCAGTACCCCGACGCCCGAGTCGCCGATGCCATCGCCGAGCACGCTCACGACCGGTCCATCGTCATCTGTTTCGATGCCGACAACGCCGGCCGGCGGGGTGCAGAACGCCTCGCCGAGATCCTCAACGAACGCGGAGTCGCGAACCCCACCGTCATCGAACCACCACCGGAGCAGGACCTGACCGACTGGGCACGACACGACCCCAACTGGGCCGACGCCATCGACCCCCAGATCATCCCGCACCTGGACACCGGCCGCCTTCAACCCGTCGGAGACCTCGGCGTCGGTCTACCCCTTCCAGGATGACTCGAACTCGCGTACGATGGCAGAGACTTCCGAAGACACCCATGAACAGATGGTCGTTGTTCGGCTCGATCGACGACATCGACGAAACGCAAGGAGTCGAAGATGTTGGAACTCTCACGACGCCATCTCAGGACAGCGATCTGGATGGCACTGGAAACGGATCACCCGATCCGGCACCGCTGGCTGCAGGAGCACTCACACTCGGCGTCGATGATGAACCAACTTGTGACCGACGCGACCGACCTCTGGATCGCAGCCGACCAGCAACGCCAAGACCCTTCGACGGCACCCTCGATCTGGACCGCGATCGAACCCGACGAAATCGAAGCAACGGTGATCTCGACCCTGCTCGAAACACCGGACCTCTGGCCGGAACTCGAAACACAATTTCCACGGACCGCGACGACGGAGCAGGCGAGCAGCGGGGTCGAGTCGCCGATCCCGGCTTCCGGCCCGACCCGGCGCGGCTGGCACCAACCGGCCTGACCCAACGCGTCGAACGCAACGTCGCCGTCGTCGAACTCCTAGACCAACTCCGGTCGAGCGGACGCGACATCACCCACGCCGATCGGCAGGTGCTGTCGGGCTGGACCGGATGGGGCGCCGCACCCCGACTGTTCGAACCGGGTGATGAAACGCTCGCCTCGGCACGCAAGCAGCTCGACGAGAAGTTCGACGACCGGGCGTGGGCGGCCGCGGCGCATTCGACGCTCAATGCTCACTTCACCGACCCGAACATCACGGCGGCGATGTGGGATCTCGTCACCGCCACCGGCTTCGAGTCCGGTCGCGTGCTCGAGCCCGGCTGCGGTTCGGGGAACTTCATCGGCACCGCACCCCAAGCGGTGAGAGAAGGTTCGGAGTTCGTCGGGATCGAACTCGAACCGATCACAGCGGCCGTCGCTCAGGCGCTGTACCCGATGGCCGACATCCGGCCCGTCGGCTTCGAGACCGTGCGTGACATCGACGGGTCCTACGACCTGGCGATCGGCAACGTCCCGTTCGGCAAGTACAGCGTCTTCGATCCGCTCCACAATCCGGACCGACTGTCGATCCACAACCACTTCCTCGCCAAGAGCCTCGCCCTCACCAAACCCGGTGGCATCGTCGCCGCGATCACTTCGCGTTACACACTGGACGCCCGCAACCCGGCACCACGACGATTGCTTCAGTCTCACGGAGACCTGATCGCAGCCATCCGTCTCCCGAGCGGCGCGCACCAACGCCTTGCCGGCACCGCAGCGGTCACCGACATCCTTGTCTTCCGGCGGCGAGGCCCGGACGAGACACCGGCCGCTTTCGACTGGGAAACGACTGACGCCGTTCATGTGGTCGACGGTGAGGTCCGTACGAACTCGATCTTCACTTCGCACGGTCGAGGTGTCGTGATCGGCGCGCTCCGATCGGGACGGGGCATGTACGGCAACAATGAACTTCTCGTTGATCAACCCGACGGCGGCTGGCAACCAGCGCTGCAATCAGCCGTCGACCAACTCACCCACACAGTCGACGGCGCGTTCGACCCGACGCCGCCACGCCCGCAGCCTCCACCACCACCCGACATTGCAGGGCACACCCTCGTCGCAGGCGAACTGTTCATCGGTGACACGGGCCGAGTCATGGAGTACCGGCCTTCCGGCCCGACCGCCGTGCCCAGCAAGAACCGCTCGCTTCTTCGCCGGCTCCGCAGCCTCGTCGAACTTCGCGACACAGCCCGCTCCGTGATGGATCTCCAATCGCACGGCACCAGCCCGGGCGCGGTGCTGGCCTGGGAGGACGCCCGAGCCGGCCTCAACGATCGCTACGACAACTACGTCCGGATCTGGGGACCGATCAACGCGTTCACGCTCACCTCGTCGGGTCGCAGGTCGATGTCGAGCCCGCAACGCTTCCGCAAAGACCCCGGATGGGGCCTCGTCTCGGCTCTCGAAGTCTTCGACGACACCTCCAAGACTGCTACCAAGGCTGCAATCTTCGAACAGTGGCTGATCACGCCACAGCGCACACACGCCGGAGCCGAAACATTGCCCGAAGCCCTCGCCACATCGCTCGCGACGCATCGCAGTGTCGACATCGACTTCATTGCCGGGCTTCTCGCCAGCGACGCCGACGACGTGCTCGCCGAGCTACGTCAAGCGGGCCTCATCCACCTGTCCCCACCGAATCCCGAGGACGACGGCGACGTGTGGATCGACGCACAGAGCTACCTCTCCGGCAACGTTCGAACGAAGCTCCGCACCGCTGCGACCGAAGCAGAAACCGACGACAGATATCAGATCAACGTCGAAGCACTGAAGGAAATCGTGCCGGAGTGGATCCCAGCAGAGGCGATCAGCGCCCGGCTCGGTGCAGTGTGGATTGACGAAGACACCGTCCGGCAGTTCCTGGTCGACACACTCGCCGCACCCGACTACGTCAAGGTCGAACACGCCGCCCTCGTGGGGGAGTGGTCCGTGTCTGCCGCATGGTCCGCCCGCTCCGCAGTCGCTGCATCCACCGAGTGGGGAACCAGCGAAGCCGACGCCTACCGGCTCGTCGAGGACGCCCTCAACCTTCGCGCCACGATCCTCTACCGGGAGGACTCAGACGGCAAACGAGTCAAAGCCATCCAGGAGACGATGGCCGCCAACGACAAGAGGACCGAGATCGAGGACCGCTTCGCCGACTGGGTCTGGGAAGACCCCGAACGCGCCGCCCGACTCGAAGCCGTCTTCAACGAACGCTTCAACTCCACCGTCCTGCCGACATGGGACGGCACTCACCTCGGCGAACTCGTCGGCCTCTCCGCCACCTTCCAACCCCACAAGCATCAGACCGACGCCGTCTGGCGAATCATGGGCACCGACTCATCCACACTGCTCCCACACCGGGTCGGGGCCGGCAAGACCGCCGCCATGGTCATCGCCGGACGTCAACTGAAACGAACCGGACAGATCACCAAACCGCTGTACGTCGTGCCGAACCACATGCTCGACCAGTTCTCCCGAGAGTTCTCACAGCTCTACCCGACCGCACGAGTCCTCGTCGCCGGCAAGGACGACCTCGCCCGAGACACCCGCCGCACGTTCGTCGCCCGGTGCGCGACCGGCGATTGGGACGGCGTCGTCATGACCCAATCGACGTTCTCGCGAATCGAGACATCGATCGAGACTCAGACCGACTTCATCCGCGACCAACTCACGATCTTCGACGAAGCCGCCCACCGAGCATCTGAGGGCGACAACCGGGCCGCAGCGAAAGCGATCGAGAAGGCCAAGGCCCGATTGAACTCGTCGCTCGCCACCTTGTTGAACACCGATACCGACGTCCAGTCAGTGACGTTCGAGCAACTCGGCGTCGACTACGTATTCGCCGACGAGGCCCACGCCTACAAGGGGCTGCCGTTCTTCACGAAGCTGCCGATCGGCACGTCATCGTCGAAACGGGCGACCGACATGTGCATGAAGCTCGACTGGCTCCGCTCCCAATACGGGCCCAAGGTCGCCACCTTCGCCACTGGGACACCGATCGCGAACTCGCTCGCCGAGATGTGGGTCATGAAACGATTCCTCGCCCCCGACACCCTCGATGAAATGGAGATGATGTCGTTCGACTCCTGGGCCGGCACGTTCGCCCGCTCCGTCACCAACATGGAACTCGCCCCCGAAGGAGGACGCTTCCGACTCAACACGCGCATCGCAAGCTTCGACAACGTCCCCGAGCTACTCACCATCTTCCGATCCTTCGCCGACTTCCTCCCAGAGAACGCGCTCGACTCACTCAACGTCCCCGACCTACTCGACGGGCAAGCCGAAACCGTGCTCGTCCCCGCCACCGACCAACTCCGCAACCTGATCGCCGAACTCGGCGAACGCGCCGACGACATCCGAGGACGCGGCGTCGACCCGACCGTGGACAACATGCTCAAGGTCTGCAACGACGGCCGACTCGCATCGCTCGACCTGCGTCTCATCGACCGAACCCAACCCGTCGACACCGGCAAAGTCGACCACGTCGCCCAACGAGTCACCGACCTCTGGCAGCAATACCGGAACACCGAGTACCTCGACACCACCGGCGCACCGTCGACCCAGTCGGGCGCGCTGCAGGCCGTGTTCTGTGACAAGGGCACGCCCGGCTCCGCACGCAGCTTCACGGTCTACGACGAACTCAAACGACAACTCGTGCAGCGAGGCATGGATCCGGAGCGGATCGCGTTCATCCATGACGCCAACAGCGATACCGCCAAGGCCCGACTGTTCACCGCCTGCCGAGACGGCGACATCGATGTGATCGTCGGTTCCACCGACAAGATGGGCGTCGGCACCAACATCCAGAACCGGCTCGTCGCACTCCATCACATCGACGCCCCGTGGCGACCCGCCGACATCGAACAACGCGAAGGCCGGGCACTCCGCCAGGGCAACCAGAACCCCGAAGTCCACATCATCCGTTATGTCACCGAAGCCTCCTTCGACCCGTACATGTGGCAGACGCTGGAACGCAAAGCGCGCTTCATCGGCCAAGTCACCCGCACCGGCGAGATCGACCCCACCATGCGCTCGGTCGACGACCTCGACACCGACGTCGTGCTCTCCTACGCAGAACTCAAAGCGATCGCCACCGGCAACCCCCTCGTTCAAAGACACGCCGAAGTCGCATCCGAACACGCCCGCCTCACCCGTCTCGCAGTGAACCATGCGAAGACACAGCGAGAACTCCCGCGCCGAATCGCCAGCCTCCAACGACAGCACACCGAAGCGACCGACCGCATCGAAAGACTCACCGAGATCGACAGTCGACGGCAGATCACCCAAGGCAATGACTTCGCGTACACCGACGCCGACGGCACGGTCCTCGGCGAACGAGCAGACGGCGGGCGACGGCTGCGTGAATGCCTCGTCGCACTGCGTGGAACGCACGACTGGGCACCCGTCGGGACGCTCGGTGGAATGCAACTCACCGGCAGGCAACGACCCTCGCACCTGATTCCCGGGTTCGAGGTATCGATCGACGACACCGGCTTCTCGCCGACCGGATGGAACACGGCCGCACTGTGGGACGCCGCACCTCACACCCTCATGACCACCCTCGAACGGCGCATCGAGAAGATCCCCGAAGAGATCGACGTCTCGAAACAACGTCAAGCGACGTGCGAGGAACAGATCAGCCGGGCTACCGAACTCGTCGGCCACATCTTCCCGCACACCGAGCAGGTCGACACACTCACCGCCGAACTGGAGGCACTCTCGACCGAACTCGCCGGCCTCGACGCTCCGCCCGAACCGCCGCGCCGTCCATCGCCCGATCCGCCGTCGATCGGCCTGTAACCGGGTCCGAGTGATCGCTTCGAAGCAGTCGAGTCAGAGTCTTCGCTGACGACGCAGAAGTTCGTTCAACTCCGGCAGCGCCTCGTTGTCCTTCGCGCGACCCGCGAACTCTTTCGAAGCAACAATGTCGTCCAGCGACGCCAGGAGCACCGACAGTTCGCCGACCTCGTAGCCGACCGCACGAGTCACGAGGTCGGAGTAGCCGTGCCGATCACCGGATCGGTCACGAAGCTCGACCAGGAGATCGAGAGGCCCGGCATCAGTCATCCAAGTCGACGACCCGAAAGCCAACAGTGTCTGAGCGTCGATCGTGACCGGCAACTGGCTTGCTTCCTCGTCAGACATCCCACCGACCCGCAATCGCGCATTCAACTCGACAAGCGCACCCGCCATCCGTCCAAGATTCTCAGTCGTCGTATTCGGAACGCAATCGACGTCGGCTGTCTGTCGCTGAGCGCCGTGCGCCCGAGCGGCAAGTCCTCCGACGAGCAGGTATTCAACCCCGTGGTGGTCGAGCGTTGCCAGGACCCGGTCCGGGTCGAATGCAGTCCCGACCTCGTCAGGCACCGGACGCCGCAGGCGCGCGGCTTGCGTTGATCTCGTCGACGAATGCAATCACCTTCGCCGGCGTGTCGAGCCGGCGGCCGTCCCGCGTAATCGAGACATCGTCGTCCGTGGGCGGCTGGTCGCCGGCGAGGTCGCGGGCACTCTCAGTACTGCCGACGGAATCAATGCTCATGAGAATATCGTACTCGTCGAGCGAACACCGCGGGATGGTGGCTCGTTGAGATCAATATCGAGCGGGCGTCAAAGAGCACCTGCAGCCGACCATGGTCGTCCGATCACCTACATCCTGCCGGGTATGGGCGGCCCACAGCGATGTCGGTCCGAACGTTCTGATCGGGTCTCGAACGGGACTTCGAGAATCGCTCGGTCGATGGGGACTGCGCTCGGAATTCTGGTTGCTGAGGTCGAAGCCTGGCCGAGTCAGTGACTACGTGACGCCCGCTGGAGCAGCATCGCCGATGACCGAGACCCGCTCGCCGTATCGGCTGTATGGGTAGTAGTCCCACACGACGTGATGCTGGGTGCATCGGTTGTCCCACAACGTCAGCGTGTTTGGCCGCCACTGAACCCGACAGTGCAGGCGTGGCATGGTTGCGATGTGAGCGAACAGTGCGTCGAGCACGGCACGGCTCTCCCAGGGCTCCAATTCCTGGATGTGCGAGGTGAACCCGCTGTTGACGTACAGAATCTTTTTGCCCGTCACGGGGTGCACGGCCACAACGGGGTGTTCGTTTCGCGGGTATCCGCCCTCGGGCGGTGTCGATTTGTAGCTGCCGACGTAGGGGATCCCGCCATCGTGCACTGCCGTGAGCCCCTCGAGAAAGGTCTGCATCGCTGGCGAGAGCAGGTCGTAGGCCAGGTACATGTCGGCAAAGAGGGTGTCACCTCCTCCACACTCAGGAGTCTCGGTGATGTAGAGCGCCGACGCGAGAGGAGGGATCGCGTCGCATGTCACGTCGGTGTGCCAGGCGTTTCCCCTGACGTACGGCGAGTCTTTCTTGGTCTCGATTGCCAGGACGGATGGGTCGGCTTGGCTGGCGTTCAACGGGTGAACGTGCAGCGACCCAAAGTGTCGAGCAAAGCCCTTGTGTGCAGTGCGGTCCAGGTGCTGATTGCGAAAGACGAGCACACTCCAGTCTGCGAAAGCCTGGCGCACGTCGCTCAGTTGCTCAGCGGTGAGCGGTCGTGCTAGATCCAAGCCCTCGACCTCGGCCCCCAGGTGTGGCGTGAGCGAGGTGACGTCGAAACTCCCGTAGGCGGCGCCACGCTCGGCCGGGCGACTCTGTTCGTCAACAGACATGTGGGTTCCGTTGCGCTACGAGGGCGGCGCCGATCCGGCCAAACGTTCCCATGGTCATCGTGTAGCCGCTCACTCCGGGAGTCTCTCACCGATACTCCACACCCGCCAGACGTCAACACCGACATACACCGGTCGCACCGTCCGAGAACGAGGGACACCGTGGGCAGCGTGTTCCGAGCAGACTGTGCAGCCGTCGCAGTGTCCGCACCTCGCTGTCGGCTCAGCGGACTGGTCGAGGAGCGATCGACGTGAAGATGTAGTGATGCCCGGGTTGTGTGCCACGCTTCGGTTCATGCTGTGGTCGGTCGTCGAGGAGTTCGTCGAGGGCAAGTCCGTGGAAAGGGCGTGCGAGGACATCATCGTCGTCACGTCAGACTTTGCGGCGGTGATCGATGGCGCCACCGATGAAACCGGAGCGCTGTTCGACGGAAAGAGCGGTGGACTGGTCGCTGCCGAGACACTCGCATCGACGATCGAGGGGCTCGATCAGACTTCGACCGCTCGCGAGTTCGCTGACGAACTCTCGGGCAGTCTGAGGAGAGCAACGGGGACAACCGGGGATGATGTCTCCGCACCGGATCGATGGCCGTCAGCGAGTCTCGTGTGTCTGTCCTTCGCCCGTCGCGAGGTTTGGCGGATCGGCGATTGCAGCTTCTTGGTGGACGGCGAACCCCACCTTGGAACGAAACGCATCGACGACGCCGCGTACGGTTTCCGTGCAGCCATCAACGCAGCGCTGATCGCTGCGGGCACCTCGCTCGATGAGATTGTTCGCACTGATCCCGGAGCCGGATTCGCTCGACCACTCCACGATCTTCAACAACAGCTCTCGAACCTGGAAGGCCCGTGGGGCTTCGGCTGCGTGAACGGGCGAGTTGTCCCCGATCAGTTCGTCGAGGTGTTCCCCGTCGGTCCCGACGTCGATGAGGTCGTGCTCGCCAGCGACGGCTTTCCAGATCTGCGCCCCACGCTCGCGGCGAGCGAAACCCGGTTGCGGGAACTCCTCCAGGTCGACCCTGCCGCGATCGCAGAAATCTGGAGTGTCGGCAAAGCCCTCCGGCCAGGTGCGAACTCCGTCGACGACCGCGCGTACCTCCGGCTCAGCAGCCCTCAGGATTGGGCCTGATGGTGACGGCGACGACCGCAGTATCGAGTGGCATGTTCTGTTCCTTCTGCGGCCAAGCGCTTGCGGACCTTCCTCCGACGCAGTGCCGGCACTGTGGTGAGCACCACTGGAACAATCCAAAGCCCTCAGGCTCTGCGATCGTTGAACGCGACGGTAGGGCACTCCTCGTGAAACGCGCTCGGGAGCCGTGGCGCGAATTCTGGGATGTGCCTGGAGGCTTCTGTGACCCGGCCGAGCACCACGCCGATGCGGCACTTCGCGAGGTGACTGAAGAGACCGGGCTCGTCGCTCTCGAACTCACCGGCTACCTCGGAGCTTGGATGGACGTCTATCCCGATGAGCGAACTGAGCGAGGCGAACGGCCCGTCGAGTCCACTCTCAACCACTACTACGTCGCCCGACAACTCGATGACGGGCCGCTTCAACCCGACGCCGGCGAAGTGCTCGAAGCGCGATACTTCCGAGCTGACGAACTCCCCGACGACATCGCGTTTCCCGACCACATTCGACCAGCGCTACAGGCCTGGATCGAAGGACTCCATCCCGACGCCGAGCAGCGCCGCTGAACCGCAAACGCAGCGCATGTCGCCACGGCGGCCCACCCTCCCAAACCGCTCATCAATCAGGCACGTAGGTACTCGCTCACCTGCACAAGATTGCGCAACCGGGCTGCGGCTCGTGACTGGCTACGTGGGGGCACAACCGGTCGATTGCCAGGTCCTGCGGTCGAGAGACCAGACGAGACCTCGACCGGTGTGGCCGGGCGTAGAGATCGCTCGGCTTTGCTCGCCGATCATCTCGAACCCGACCTTGCCCGGAACGTGAACACTTCCAAGGTTGGCACGGTCCATCCGCACCTGGATCTCGTCAACCCAATCCAAGAACCCAAACGCAACGTCGACGAGCGCGGCTGCTGCCTCCGTGGCGTAGCCGCGACCCTGGCGATCAACGTGGGTCCAGTACCCGATCTCAACCCGACCGGCTGTCTCAGTCCGGTGCAGCCCGCAGCCCCCGACGAGGGCACCACTATCGATCTCGAACAGCGAGAACTGCCAGTCCGTATCGCGATCGAAATCGACCACGCCGGCCTCGAACGCACGCAGCTCTGCGTGTCGGCTCGGTACTCCGTGGGCGGCCCACGGCATCCAGAGCCGAAGCGACTCGATACTCGCTGCGATGGCTGCCATCACGGGATCGAGGTCATCAACGCTCCAGCGACGAAGCTCGAGTCGAGGCGTCCTCAACGACGCAGGCACAGACGACACCGGCACAGTCTCGCGCTCCGAGCCGAGGTTGAAGCGCTCGATTTCGTCACCCAGAACCTCATCACCGAAGCCAAGGACTACGGCAGATTCGATCAAGCGTGCCCGATCAGAATCGCATGATCTGGCCGCACCGGCAGAACGGCTGTCCGGTGTCTATGGTCAGAGGGTTCGACCCATGAGACTGAAGGTCTGTCCGCTGGGTCCGTTGTTTGGGAAGCGGGCGAGGAGCAGGGCGAGGTCGGTGACGTCGTCAGGTCGTTTGAACCAGTCGGATTCTGCGTCAGCCAGTGCGGTGGTGTCCGTGTCGTTGCCTGAATCGCTGGTGTCAACGGGGCCGGGGATCAGTTCGTTCACTGCGATGTTGCTGCTTCGGAGTTCGACTGCGAGTGTCCGGATCAGTGACGCGAGCGCGGCTTTCGCCGCGGCGTAGGGGCCGAGGCCGGGGTGTGCTTGGTAGCCGGTTCCTGAGCCGATGGCGATGATCTTGCCGCCGCGCTCGATGAGGAGGGGAATCGCAGATCGGGCGCAGTCGACGACGCCGAGGAGGTTGACGTTCAGGCAGTGTCGCCAGTCGTCGAGATCGCTCGTCGCGACGGATCTGGGCTCGACGAAGACTCCAGCGTTGAGTACTGCGATGTCGAGGCGTGAGCGGGCGATGTGGTCGAAGCCCGAGCGCACGGAGGTGTGGTCAGCGACATCCATGACCAGAGCTTCGGCCGAACCGCCAGCACTCTTTATCGACGCCACGACGTCACGGAGGAGCTGTTCGTTTCGAGCCGCTGCGATGACGTGTGCGCCGTCTGCTGCATAGGCGGTAGCGATTGCTCGGCCGATTCCACGGCTGGCGCCCGAAACGAATGCGGTCTGGCCATCGAGATCTCCCATCCCGATCACCGTAGGTCTGGGACGTCAACGAGCGATACCTCTGTCAGCATGACCTCTCTTTGATGGGAAGCTGAGCAGGTAATGCACGCTCAAGACCTGACTATTCCGAACTGGATCAGCGGAGGGTGAGATCGCGTGTGCTGGGTCGTCTGACTCCTGAGGCTGCGACCCCCGATGCCACCGTGCTGTTGCAGACGCGGGCGGTACGGGCGTTCGGCGACGGCCTCGTCAGCGTGGTGCTCGCCGCATACCTGACGATGGTCGGGCTGTCGGCGACAGAGATCGGGATCGTCATCGCCGCCACGCTCCTCGGGTCGGCAGCGTTGACGCTCTACGTCGGTCTGCGCGCGAACACATACCGCCGACAACGGCTGCTCCGGTTGATGTCGCTGCTGATGGTCGCAACCGGGATCGGGTTCGCCGTGTTCGTCGACTTCTGGCCACTCGCACTGGTCGGCCTGATCGGAACCCTGAACCCGTCCGGCGGCGACGTCAGCGCGTTCCTCCCCACCGAACAAGCAGTACTGCCGAGCACCGTGCCCGACTCACAGCGAACAGCTCTCTTCGCCAGGTACGGCCTCGTCGGGATCCTCATCGCCGCACTCGGCGCAGGTCTCGCCGGCATCCCCGAAGCGGCGGCCGGGCCTCTCGGGATCAGCGAGGCCACCGCGCTTCGATCGGTGTTTGTCGTCTACGCGGTCCTCGGTGGAATCGTGTTCTTCCGATACCGGCGACTCAGCAACAACATCGAGCGATCCGATGGCGCCCCACCAACCGCACTCGGACCATCACGACGCACCGTCTACCGACTCGCAGCACTGTTCAGCCTCGACTCCTTCGGCGGCGGATTCACCATCACCGCCATCCTCGTCCTCTGGCTGCAACTGCGCTTCGAACTCTCCCTCGCCCTGACCGGCGCCGTGTTCTTCTGGGCGGGGCTCCTCGCCGCCGGATCACAACTCCTCGCGCCGCGCATTGCCCGTCGTATCGGCCTGATCCGCACCATGGCGTTCACGCACCTCCCAGCCAACGCCTTCCTCATCTCAGCTGCCTTCGTGCCCACAGCAGCGCTCGCTGTTGGTTGCCTGCTCGCACGCGCCGCACTGTCGCAGATGGACGTCCCCGCACGCAGCTCCTACGTGATGGCCGTGGTCACCCCCGACGAACGGCCAGCAGCAGCCAGCATCACCAGCGTCCCACGAAGCCTTGCCGCCACACTCCCACCCATCGCAGCCGGATGGATGCTCAGCCAAACCAGCTTCGGCTGGCCCCTCATCGCCGGCGGCATCATCAAGATCATCTACGACCTGCTCCTGCTCGCCCAGTTCCGACACCTCCGACCACCTGAAGAAGCACCAGCATCTCCAACCACCGACTCCGGCGCTCCATAACGTTCGCTCTCCCGGAGGCCCTTGACCGCTGGACAACGGCACGACCGCGAGTGGCAACCCGCGCGATAATGCGTTGGCTCCACCGAATGGCAAGCACCGTCGAGACCGCTCGTCGTGCCGGATAGCGCGTGGGGTAGCGCGGCTTCACGTGATCGTTCTTGAGCGGGTCGGTGCTTCGCCCTGAGATGCGTCGGGCGTGGATGTCGAAGCCTTATGGATCAGGGTCGAGCGAGGTAGGCGGTCTTTGCGTCGGCTGAGAATCCGGACGCTCGACAGAACGCGTGAGTGTTCGGATTGCTCGAGCCGGTGAGCAGCATTGCCTTGTAGCAGCCGGCTTCCCACGCACGAGTGAGCGTTGCGTCCATGATCTTTCGGCCGAGTCCGGTTCCACGGTGAGTCTCGTCGACGACGACGTTCTCGATGACTGCGTATGGTCGTGCTGATCGGGTCAGGTTCGGGATGATGTTCAGGTAGGTGGTCGCCACCACCTGGCCAGAGAGTTCCAGTACCAGTAGGTCGAGCCCGGGCTGTTCGATGATCTGCAGGAAGACAGCTTCGTGGGTGACTGGCGGGTCCGCGGGTTGAAGCTGGGCGTAGAGACGCTTGATGGCGACAAAGTCACTTGGCGAAGCGCTTCGAATCATGGTGAGAGTCTCGCGCTCTCGGGGCCCGGCGATTCGTACGGCCGTAGCATTTGCGCCGTTGCTGCGGTCGGCGCGGTCTCGGCTTGGCCGATGGAACTACCGTGCGGTGATGAGTCATCAGGTGAGGGCGGTGGTGTTCGACTTCGACGGGCTGTTGATGGACACCGAGTCGACCAACATCGCGAGTTGGGAAGCCGAGTGGTCCGAATGGGGCCTGAAACTCGACCGCCGAACGTTCTTCGTGCCGCACGGCGGCGACGTGACCGAGCACCGCTACGAGTTGCTCGCTGCTGCAGTGGGCGACTCATTCGATCGTGTGCTCAGCCACGAACGGCGCACGGCGAGCAGAGACGCGCTGAACGTGGCGCTGCAGCTTTCGGCCGGCATCGACGCCTGGCTGGCCGAGGCAGCCGAGCAGGGGCTGGCGACGGCCGTGGCGTCTTCATCGCCGATCTCCTGGGTCGAACGGCACCTGCGCGGTGTCGGGGCTAGCGACAGATTCGAACTGATCGTCGGTGGCGATCAGGTGCCAGCCCACAAACCAGCGCCCGACATCTACCAACTCGCCGTAGCGAGTCTGGGAGTCGACCCGACGGAGGCTGTCGCTGTCGAGGACACTGCACACGGTGTCGATGCGGCCCAATCGGCGGGTCTGGCATGCGTTGCGATTCCGAACCCGCATGTCGACCCCGAACGCGTTTCGCACGCCGATTTGGTCCTGTCGGGCGCCGACGAGTGCACGTTGACCGAAGCGATACGTCGTTCAACTGAGCGCCAATGACGCCGTCCCGACGAAGGTGGACCACCCCGACCAAGCGGCGCCTCGGACCGCTCGAAGCCGATCAGGTCGTGCGAGACGTCGACGCCTTCGTCGAGGCGATCTTCACTGGCGGCTATCGCTTGGGCTCGACGTCTGACGAATCATTCGGCGGTACCGCGAGCGCCATCCAGTTCTGGGTCGGCCGGAAGCCGGCCGACTCGTGTAGATGCCGGCCCTCATCGGTCGAGTTCAGCGCCAACTTGCTGACGCCAAGTTCTCTGGCACCCTCGAGGCACTGCAACAACAACCGCGCGCCAACGCCTCGTCGCTGTCGATCGGGCCTGACGAACATGTTGATGATGTACTGCGAGACGCGGCGCGCGCTCTGAGTGCCTCGGTGCGAGTGCGCTGAAACGGTCAGTGCTGTAGATTCGGGCGTGAGTCGTGACTGGCGCTGACAGGTGGAACACCACCGTGGAGCGGCTCGCTACAACGCCGTGCGCCTGGGCATTCATCGCTGATCCGAAATGAGGAGCCATGACCGTCCAGGACCAATACGCCGTACCCAGCGCAAACACTCGAGAGGCTGAAGCTTTCCGCGCCGCGCTCGATGTGATTGGAGCAGTTGAGCCGACCGTCGCCGGCTACATCCGAGGCGAGCTGGGCAATCAGCGAAGCCAACTGAAGCTGATCGCGTCCGAGAACTACGCGAGCCCGGCCGTGCTGTTGGCGATGGGCAACTGGTTCTCCGACAAGTACGCGGAGGGAACGCCTGGGCATCGGTTCTACGCCGGATGCGAGTTCGTCGACCACGTCGAGACGCTGGCGGCCGATCACGCCAAGGCACTGTTCAATGCGGACTACGCCTACGTTCAACCGCACTCGGGTATCGACGCCAATCTCGTTGCGTTCTGGTCGGTGCTCGCTCAACGGGTCGAGGCACCGTTCCTTGTCGATCGCGACCTACGCCACGTCAACGATCTCACCGAACAGGAGTGGGAGTCGCTGCGACAGGCCCTTGGGAATCAACGACTCCTGGGAATGAGCCTTGACGCCGGAGGCCACCTCACGCACGGCTTCCGCCCGAACATCTCGGGAAAGATGTTCGACCAACGGAGCTACGGGGTCGACCCCGAGAACGAACGGATCGACTACGACGTCGTCGCATCGCTCGCCCGCGAGTTCAAGCCGCTGATCCTTGTCGCGGGGTACTCGGCGTACCCCCGCAAGGTGAATTTCGCCAAGATGCGCGAGATCGCCGACGAAGTTGGCGCCACCTTGATGGTCGACATGGCCCACTTCGCGGGTCTCGTCGCCGGCAAGGTGTTCACAGGCGACTTCGATCCGATTGCGAACGCCCACATCGTCACCTCGACGACCCACAAGTCGCTCCGCGGTCCTCGCGGCGGCATCGTGCTGACCAACGACGACACACTCCCCGAATTCATCGACAAGGGATGCCCGATGGTCCTCGGCGGGCCCATGAGTCACGTGATGGCCGCCAAAGCGGTCGCATTCGCCGAAGCGCGCCAACCAGAGTTTCGGGACTACGCACAGCGCATCGTCGACAATTCTGAGGCACTTGCCGAGGCGATCGGGAAGCGAGGCGGACGAATCGTCACCGGAGGCACCGAGAACCATCTCGTGCTCGTCGACGTCAGCGGTTTCGGGCTCACCGGACGCCAAGCCGAATCGGCACTCGAACAGTCCGGCGTCATCGTCAACCGGAACTCGATCCCCAACGACCCGAACGGAGCCTGGTACACGTCAGGCATCCGCCTCGGAACCCCCGCCTTGACGACGCTCGGTATGGGCACCGACGACATGGACGAAGTCGCCGACATCATCTGCTCTGTTCTCGACTCGGCCGAGCCCACGACCATCGCATCGGGCACCTCGGCAGGCGAGAACTCGAGAGCAAAGTTCGACTTGTCCGGTGACGTGGAATCGGACGCACGCACACGATCCGCCTCGATCCTCGCCGCCAACCCCCTCTACCCCCAAGTCGGCGCTCTCTAACGGACTTGTCCGGTGCCTCAGGTGCGCAACAGCGCCCTACGCACCGCACCGCTCGCACTGAGCGAGATCGGCGCGTTCGATCGGTGGGGCCCGCTCAGATCGCGCTGCGTGAATTCCCCGAGATGTCATCGATCGCAGGCGTGTTGTCGGCTACTGGTCGCAGTCCTCGCCCCGTCCCATTGATTCGACGATGTCGAGCACGCTTGTGAGCCGATGCAGTGCCGGGATGTCGTGCTCGAACGCCGGGTCGACAAGGAACGCGCTCATGCCGGCTTGGAGCGGGCCGGAGTAGTCGGCTTCGTAACTGTCGCCGACGAACGCGACCTCTGCGGCTGGGCAACCGATCCGGTCGAGCGCGGCCGCGTAGATTGACGGGTGCGGCTTGAGCCGTCCGTGTTCTACCGAAAGCACGACAGCTGAAACGTGACCTTCGATGCCCATCTTGTCGAGCATGTTCGGAACCATGCTGGAATCGTGAGTGTTCGACACGACCGCAATCGTGTACTCCTCGGCGAGATGTCGGATCAGGTCTGACGCGCCGTCGATCGGAGTGATGTGTTGTGCCCACTCGGTCACGAAGCTCTGCCCGAGTGCGACGGCCAGGTCGTGGGAAAGTGGAATCCCGGCTGCAGCGCCGAACGCGTTCGCTGCGTCGGTCATCGAGAACTCCTGCATCGTATGACGGGCTGCTTGTTCGAGCCCGAGCGATGCCGCGTCCCAGATGCGAACGAATCCCTTGTGGTCGCCAGCGAAACCCATCGAACTCGCGAGTTCGTACGTGAGCGGCGAGCCGAGGCGGGATCGGTCCGGCTGGTACTCGACCAGCGTCCCGAAGAAGTCGAACATCAGCGCCCTCATGCGCACCCTCCGGCAGCCCGCAAGCGCAACCCCGGCAACCGGATCTCGAGGTCAACATTCACTTCGCAGATCTTGCCACCATCAGCGAACCCCGCCGGCAATCCACTCGTATCGCTGGTAACCCAACTGCACGTTTGCCGAGCAGTACGGCAGGTACCGATCGGGCAGACCCTTTCGAGAACGTGCAGTACTTGAGGATCGGTGATCCGCCCAAGGTCAGTCGGTGGAGCCCATCGTGAAGTAGGAGTACTCGTGGACCGTGGTGAAGCCTCCCCGTTCGTAGAGGCCCGTGGCTCCGCTGTTGTCGCTCATCACAGCTAGGTACATGTTCTGGGCACGCTGACGAAACGTCTCGTTGCCCAGTTCGTGAAGAACTGCGACGCCGACTCCCTCGCGGCGATGTGCGCGATTGGTGGCCATGCACTGAACTCCGGCCCAACCACGCTCGATCACGATCTGCCCCACGCCAACGACGTCAGAGTCGCGGCGGGCCGCTGCAAAGGCTGCCGGCAGGCCGGGAGCCAGAAGAGAGTCACGACAAACAATTGCGTCCGCATCACTCCGGCCTCGACCTGATTCGATCGACCAGTACGCGTCGAACCACTCTTCGGTGGGCTCCAACGTGATCTCGACGTCGAGCGTTGCGTTGGTTCGTTCGAGCACCTCGCTGGTCGGTGCCTGTTGGACCAAGGTGCGGGCAGACGGGCCGTACCCCCGAGCTCGGAGCTGGGGTACGAGATCCGGGGGTGCCGAAGCGCTACTTACCTGCAGGAGCGGCGCCGCTCCACGGTCGCGGTAGAAGGCTTCAGCGAAGTCAATGAGGTCACTCGTGTCTCCACCGGCATCGAGCGCGAGCACAGAGTTCGCTCGGCGCGTCACACCATCCGCCCACCGGTAACGCCAGCCCCCGACCGTCTCGACAAACAGCGGTCGCCAAGCATTGGCCATGAGTTCATCGAGCACCGCTGCTCCCTCCATCCCGAGATCGTAGGTCCCAACAATCACCCGGTCGTCGGAGCCTTGTGATGATGGCCGGGAACGTGTCGAAAGCGCTCGATATCGTGCGGCCATCAAGGACAGGCCCACCGACCGGCAACCTCGAACGCTACGACAACCGCCGCAACGTCATCACCAGTCTGAATCAGGCACTTATTCGCTACGGGGCTGTCCGAACTCTGCGCTCGCTGAGCCCCATAACAACAGCCCGGGATGACGTCAGAACAACGGCCCGATGTCGAGTGGTGGGGGAGGCGCCTGTTGAGCCCGTGCCGCCGCTGGAGCGGCGCAGAGTTGGCGGTCGGTGACGGCGATCTCGGAAACCGCATCGAGCCAGGCGAGGCCGTCCGGGTCATCGTGGTGTTTGGACCATCCGTTGATGGCGTTCTCGACGTCGGCTTCGTCCTTGAAGACGCCGAGGACGGTGACGGTGCTGGTGCGGTGGTTCACGGTGTGTAGTTCGCCGCTTCCTGTATTCCAGCTCAAGCGCCACCGGTCGACGCTTCCGCGGGACTGCCAGGCGTGTCCGAAGTCGACGTCGATCGCTCGCCGTGATGCGAGATCCATGTGCCGAGCGGTTCGCCGCCACGATCGGGTCGTCTCGGATTCTTCATGAGCTGAGCAATTCGCCCATCGCGGTCGACGTCGGGTGGGTCGAAGCGCAGTGCGTGGCCGAGGGTCTGGGTCCATTGTCGGTCCGCGTACTTCTCGGTCCAGATGACGTCGCCGACGTGGATGCAGTCGCCTCGGGCGGACTCGAAGCCGTCTTCGTAGCCGTCGAACTCTTCGCTGTAGTAGCGCTCGACGGTGGTCTCGTAGCTCTCGTCGGGCCAGTCGAACCAGATCGGTTCGCCAACGTCGGGCATTGCGTTGAGTTCGCTGAGCCGGGATTGACGTTGGAGGAAGGTCCCGGTGTCGATCGCCTGGCCAACGCGTGGGTCGTGCGGCATTGTGGCGTAAATGCCGGCGTGCGCAGAGTTCACGATGTCGTCTTTGGCGAGCCAGGCATCGGGATGCTGGACGACGATCAGTGCCGTCGGTGGTGCCGGGAGTGATCGCAGGTGTTGGGCGTCGATGCGGCTGAGGCGGGTGACGGCGATGGACTCATCGGCGACCTCCGTGAGCGTCGAGGGTGGCGGGCCGGTGCCGGCATCGACGATGACGACGCCAGGTTGCTCGCGGATCCATTCGGCGAGGTCGGCGAGCGGGCCGTCGCCCAGCGCTTGTGGGCCGTCGGGGTCGCCGTATGGGATGAGGGACACGCGTGGGCCGATCTGAACGATTGCGGCAGCGAGCACTTCGGCAGTGGTCCGGCCGGTGGGTTCGTTGAGGTCGACGAGCGTGACGAGTCGTGGGTGTTGGAAGGCGAGCTGGATTGCTGCGACGGTGGTGCCGACGCCACCTCGTGCTCCCCACAGGATGATCGTCTGGCTTGGTGCGTTCGGCATAGTCATGCCGCCTCGTGGCCAACGAGATGCGCAAGTTGGGCGGTCGTGCGGTGAGCGTTGATCCGGAGTGCGTTGCTGCGGGGGACATCGCCGAGGCGATGTTTGAGGAGTTGGTTCCATTGATGGCGCGAGATCTGGCCGGTGTCGACGATGAAGGCCAGTCGTTCGAGTTCGAGTCGGGCGAACACCTGTGATTCGAAGTCCCGGGCGGCGGGATCGATGCGGCTCGCGTCGAGACTGACCACGGTCGGAAGGCCGTCACGTTGGTATCGGCGACAGAGGTTGCGGTGTTCGGGTTCGAGGGAGCGCTTGCTGGACCGCAGGCGGGTGGCGAGATGGGAGATGAGCGCTCGTGGGCAGCCGTTTGACGAGGTCGGCTCGTACTCGGGATCGACTGTCGCGAGCAAGTGCCCGGCGGCGGCCCAGAGCGCAGAGTAGGCGTCGTCTCTGCGCTGGCGTGGCGTGAACGTCGACTCAATTCGTGTGAGCGATGGGAGCAGAGCGATCAGCAGGATGGTGGTGGCGTCGGTGTCATCGTCCTGGTGGCGGGCGATGAGTGCCCGGACGATCGGATTCTGCGCCTCTGTGGGTATGGCGCAGATGTCGAGGATCTCGTCGATTCCCAGACCGGCGAGCGCGGGCTCGGTCGACCAGCGTTGCTTGATTCGGGAGTGGCGGCTGGGTGCGAGACAGCGGTCGTACTGCCGGTCGAGTTGTTCGTGGATGGGGTGGTTGTGCGGGTGGTGGATGGCCATGGCTCGAACTCCTGGTGGACGTGGGTGGATGGGTTCGAGTGCCACGGTGAGCTTGTTCGCTCACGCCAACCCGCACGTCGGGCGTTCCGGCGAAACATCGGCGACTGAGGTGACGAATAGGCGTTGAGCAGGGAGAATGCGCGTTGGCGTGTGTATTGGGCGCAACTTCTTCAGAGAATTTCTCGCACTGTGAGGGTTGGCGTGAACGATGTTCGGCTTCATCGCTGCCATGAGTTCCCAAGCGTCTGTGTCCTCCGCTTCGTCCGGATCGATGTCGCCAATCGAGACCGTGCTGCTCTCGCTGCTCGCAGCTGCAATGGCCGGCGCCGTTGCAGTCTGGGTAGGTGCGACGGTGTCGGCCGTCGTCGTCCGCAACGGAGTGCCGCCGATCGGGCTCGGTGACGCCCTTCGTGCGATCCCGTCGTTGTTCAAGACTCCCGGCGATCCGGCGGCTGCGTGGCCCGCCGAAGTTGGGCCATTGATCGCAGGTCCGGTGGTCTATTGGACAGCGACCCTGCTGGCCGTTGTTCTGTTGGGAGCAATCGCCGTCGGGTTCCGCATGCTGTGGCGATCGTTCTCATCGGGTCGTCGGCGGCTCGGCGTCGATGCGCATGCCCGTTTCGCGACTCGACGAGAACTGCGGCCGTTGATGATTCGAGAGCCGGTTCCTGGTCGATTCGTGCTCGGGGTCTGGGGGAAGTGGCTCCTCGCCACCGAGAACCGCCGGTGGGCGACATCACAACACACCGGTCTCAGGAAGCTGATCGCTCGGGTGACGGGGGAGCTGCGATCAGGTCAGCAGGGAGATGTCACCTCGATCGCGATTGCGGGACCGACTCGATGCGGCAAGACGTCACAGTGTGCGATCCCCGGGCTGCTCGACTGGAGGGGCCCGGCGATCGTGCTCAGCGTCAAACGCGACTTGATGGACGCCACGATCACCCGTCGCCGCGACGTGGGCAGCGTCCGAGTGTTCGACCCCGGCGGCTTCCTCAAGGAGAACCGAGGCGCAGTCCAGATCAAGGAGGTCGAGATCGCGAAGTGGTCGCCGCTGCGATCGGCACACACCGCCACGGGAGCCAAGAAAGCCGGCGAAGCGATGTCGTCATGGACACCGAAGGCCGGCGTCGACGGCGGCATGGACTTCTGGACGACGCAAGGAAAGTTGCTCTTCACCGGACTCCTCGGTGCCGCCGCGTTGTCGGCGCGGCCATCGATGCGCGAGGTCGCCAAGTGGGTCTACGACATGACCCGTCCAGACCCGAACGCCTCCGACACGCCGAGCGGCAAGAAGAAGGAAAAGCCGTGCCCGCCACTCGACCGGTTGAACGCCGCGTTCCAGAACCCGGCAACGAAGGAGGCGGCCGACTCAGGCATTCGGCATCTGCGGTCGATCTGGAACAAGCCCGACGACCGGATCATCGCATCCGTGTACGCAACAGCCCAGACAGTGTGCGACCCGTGGCTGGACCCGAACGTCGCCGCCGCAACGGATCTCACCGACGGCAAGGGCGAGTGGATCGACCTCGACTGGCTGATGGACACCGGCCCCGAGGGCGAGGACGCCAACACCCTCTACCTTCTGGTGAGTCTCGATGACTACAAGCGTCTCGCCCCGGTGCTCGCCGGGCTGCTCTCGGACCTGAAGTCGCAGGCCTACGAGTGGGACATGCAGGGCCGCCCATTCCCGGCGCCGCTGCTGATGCTGATCGACGAGGCCGGCAACATCCCGCTGTCGTGGCTCCCCGAAGTGTCGTCGACATGTGCCGGCATCGGCATCCAGCTCGTCACGGTGTGGCAGTCACTCGCCCAGATCCACGAGGCCTACGGCAAACGCGCCGACATCTTGCTCACCAACCACGCGACCAAGCTGTTCTTCCCTGGAGCGTCGGACGACTCGACCCTCGGGTACGTGTCGAAGATCGTCGGCGACGAAGAGATCGAACGACGCTCATGGTCCAACGACCTCGGCGGTGGGCGACGATCGATCTCAGGCCAACAGAACCGGGAGCCGCTCGTCCCGTACTTCCTGGCTCGCCTCCCCAAGTACGGGTCCGCGCTGTTGATCCACTCGAACCTGCCGCCCGCTCACGTCCAAGGCCGCGAGTGGTGGCGAATCAAGCGACTCGCCGACATGGGGCCACCGACACCGGAACGGTCGACGACGCCCGTCGGCTCGGGTCCGTGGACACCGACCCCTGAACGACCTGTGGAAGTCGTCGCAACTGTCGGCCCAGGCGAGCAAGCAACGCTCTTCGCTGACGACGCCGTGCCCGTCGAGGTGGCGTCATGAAGCGGCAACGAGTCGATCACGCCGCCGTGATCGACGAACTCCACAGCCAGTTGACCGAACAGGTCGGCGCGATGACATCGACCGACGAGTGGCTCGCGTATCTCCAAGCCGCCCGAGCGTTCCATCGCTACTCACCACAGAACCAGATGCTCCTCGCGCTCCAGGGAGCGCAGGGCTACGTCGCCTCGTATCGGAACTGGAACCGCATCCCTGCGACCGACGGCGGAAACTGCCAGGTGGCGAAAGGCCAGAAGGGTCTCGTGATCCTGGCGCCGATGATCTCGAAGTCCGTCGAAGTTGACGATGACACCGGCGAGGAGACCAGCCGAAAGCGACTCCGAGGTTTCCGCACCGTCAAGGTGTTCCACCAGGGCCAGCTCGTGTGGCCACCGGCGATCCCCGAACCGCAGATGCCCGAACTCCTCACCGGTGACAATCGGTGGCAACACGTGTGGGCTGCAGTCGTCGGCCAACTCGAAGACGACGGTTACACCGTCACCCTGCACTCACGGACCCCCGTCGAGAAGTGGAACGGCATGACGACTTGGGGCGAGCGTTCGGTCAAGGTCGCTGACGACCTCGAACCACCGCAACGAATCAAGACGTTGCTGCACGAGTGGGCCCACGTGCAACTCGGACACGAACACCGACTCGGTGCCGAGCGCGACACCAAAGAAGTCGAAGCCGAGTCCGTCGCCTATCTGCTCTCGCAGACGATCGGCCTCGACTCCCAGAGCTACTCGATTCCTTATGTCACCGGTTGGGCTGGTGGTGACGTCGAACTCATCCAGTCCACGGCCGAAGCGGTACTCACGACCACCAAGCGTCTGGTCGACATCCTTGAAACGGACCTCGGTATCGAACTGACCCCCGATGTGCTCGATCACGCCATCCCAGTCGACAACGTCACCGAGCTGAGAGCCGCCGACTCGCACGAGTCGGCCACGCCGCAGGCGGCCGATCCGACAGCGGTCGAGACGGTCGAACAGTCGACACTGGCGCTCACTGGGATGCCGTCCGATCGTGCTGCTCGTCCCGGGCTCGATCCAGCAACAATGACTGATGCCGAGTTCGTGCTGGCCGTCAAGAACCGTCTCGAACCGGAACCCGCTCGCCGGCTCATGGTCGTCGTCTACGAACCGGAAAGCGCAGGCGAGGCCGCTGTGCTGATGGCAGAGGCGGGCATCACCGCGGGCCAGACCGTGCGAGTGCTTCGACACCTCGGCGTCGACGACTCGCGGATTCGAACAGCACTCGCGACACCGATGCCACACGACGCAGAGCAGCCCGAGTTGTGGCCGGCCGCCGCCATCGCCGTTGCATTTGGCGACGAGCGAGCACTGCACGCCGAGTCTCGAATCGTGCGAGCCGAGGACCGGGCGAACCACGACCTCATTGTGCAGACCTACCGCACCGCAGAACCGGCCCGAGTCGCTGCGCTCGCCTACGGCCTCGGCATCGAATGCGACGAAGTCATTCGACTCTGCGCGAACAGCAGACCGGACCCGACCGCCGCGTTCGAGATCGCGATCTCGATGCACCCGGGCGACACGGACGCTGCGACCGCAGTGCTGCGGCGGACATGGCCGAACCCTCCGGGCGGCTGGGACGCCTACCTGCCCGGCCCGCCAACAGTAGCCACGGCCGCGAGTGCCGAGG
The DNA here is from genome assembly GCF_046290335.1 of Ilumatobacter sp. Classification (GTDB taxonomy): domain Bacteria; phylum Actinomycetota; class Acidimicrobiia; order Acidimicrobiales; family Ilumatobacteraceae; genus Ilumatobacter_A. Next base: position 334,716 of record NZ_JBKAGH010000001.1, read on the forward strand.
TCGACGACTACGCATCGACCCAAGCCATCCTCGATGAGTGGTACGGCCTCGACTCCGTTGCCGCCCCAACCCCGACACCGGAACACTCGATCACATGAACGCGACCATCGATGACGGACTGCTGCGGAGCCTCGATCTCTTCGTCGGGACCGTGTACTGGCTCGAGCAACCGATCACGATCGAAGCGGCGCTCGCAGAAGCGATCGAGGACTGGGTTGCTCTGGCGTCGGCGGAGCACAACGACTCGGAGGCGTGGGGCGATTCGGCCATGACCGACTCCGTTGGTGTCCCGCTACTTCAACTCGTCGAAGCGGTCGAGCGTCTCTGTGCCACAGATGGTCGGACTCTGACGGTCGCAACGGCGCTCATGGACGCGCTCGAGGACTGGTGTCGAGATTCGAGCGGACCCGGGCGATAGAGCGTTCGCCGCCGGTACCACCTACTCAGCGGTTGGATGCTGCCTCGCGCCGCACGCGCTGAGTGTCGAGCCGGGGAAAGGCAACGTTCGCCCCCGGCAGATCGAACATGGTGATGACGGCATTGGCGTCTCGGGTATCGACCCAGCCGATCGCCGACAGCGCCGAGCCGAAGGTTGGCGGTACGTGATTGTTGTGCAGCGTCGTCGACCAGTCGGCCAGCAGGGGATCCGTTGGCGCGGTCGGGATCGCGATCGAGACGGATTGTTCTCCACGGAGAGTCGACCGAAGCAGATCGAGATCGAGCGGTTCACTCGGCTCGGCTGCCAAGACCACCGCGAGTGCACAGCCCGAAGCGCTTGCCACCTCTTCGTACTTGCGGGACTTCTCTTTGATCTGCTGGACGGCCTTGCCCGTATCGAACGCACCGCCCACCCCTGGCATTGCGAGCCGAGCTCGCATTCCGACACCAGTCGGCCCGAGGACTCGGAGGCGGTATCCCTCGAACTCGAATCGCAGCCCCTCGGAACGGGGTGCTCGGAGCAGCCATCGCCGTAACTCCTGGCTGAGTCGCTTTGCGGCGGATGGATCGGGAGGTCGAAAGCCTGATCGGGACGGCTCGATCACAAGCGCAACGTCAACAGGGATCTCGGCGATTCGGTCCAAGAGGCCGATCCACCCGCGCCGTCTCTTGGCGTCTCCTTGGCGTGGCTGCTGTGTCCACACTTCGATGATCAGTCCAGGTGAGTCACCTGTGGGACCGACGTACCAGTCGGGCGTGACAGTGTCGAACGGCGTCTCGTAGTGTGGCGTCAGTCCGGCGTCGAGGAGGACGCTCGCAACGCCCAATTCACTGATGGCGGTGATGAAGTGACGGTCCTCTCGAAGTCGCTTGGAGATCGCAGGCTGGCTCGATGATGGAAGTCGGGCAACGGTGTCGTTGACCCATTCCCGCAGGGCCTTGCGGTTCGGTGACGTTGCGACGAAGTGCAGGTCCAGCCGGTGCGAGCGTGGCTTTCCGTCGTACTTCCTCCGCTGGGTGGCAATGAAGTCGTCGTCGAACACATCCACCTCGCGAGGATGCCAGATCGACCGCTCTCGGAGCTCTGGCGCTGCGGACTACCCGGTGCGCTGAACTTCAACTTCAGGATTCGAGGCGGTGTCGAGCTGGTCGCTGAGCCGTCGATACTCCGCCCGATTCGGCCCACCCGCTGGCTCGGGGCCGAGCGGATCTGGACTGACGTGGTGCCTCCGTTCGCGGTATGCGGCGACCTCGTGAATCAGTCGCCGGAGACTTATGGCGTCCAGGCTCGCATCACTCGAGTACTTCGTTCTCAGGAGATTTTCGATCCAGGGCTCGTTGTCGGTGATCGCTGCGTAAGCGAGGTGATTCGATCGCCGGTTGTGTGCGGCGGCGAGCGTTCGGTCGGTGCGTTGGCCCCAGTCCCACATGGCCACGTCGGCTTCTGTGTGTTCGATTCGCGTGTCGAGGTCGTCGAGTCGTTCGTGGAGGCGGGCGATGTGTTGCTCGACGATCTGGGTTGGCATGTCGGGGTCGTCGAGGGTGCTGCGGAGGGCGAGGAGTTGGCGTTCCAGTGGCGCTCGTTGGTCGGTGAGGTGGCGGAGCAGGTGGTGTGGGTTGTGTTGTTCGATGGCTGCTTCGATCTCGCCGATGGTGGCGTCTTCGGGGGTGTCGGCCATGGTCGCTCGTAGCTCGTCGAGAACGGCTTGGACTGTGGGTGCGAGCGGCTCGGGCCAGTGGTGGAGCGCGTCGGCCTGGTCGGAGATTTCGGTGAGTTCGTGGTGTTCGACGACGTGGGGCCAGTGTTCGAGGATCCAGTCCCGGCGCTCCTCTTGGGATGCCGAAGCTGCTCGGAGGGCCTCGGTCTTCTGGTCGATCGTGAGGTTGCTGTGGATGAGCGCGTCGATGACTTTGCGTTGGTCGGGGGGTGCCGTGGCGAACAGGGCGTCGAGTTCTTGGAGGCGTTCTCTGGCAGGCCGGAGGTCGATCGGGTCGGCCTGCTCAACGGATGGTGCTGGGTGGTGTTTAGCGAGCCAGTTTCGGGCCGTGAGTGTCCGGTCCATGTGGTTTCGCCATTCGTCGGCGAGCGCACGGTCTGTTGGGGTGGGTCCGTAGCCGGGTGTGATGGCATCGAGCTGGTGGGTGTCGCGCCAGGCGGCAAGCGAGCGGATCTCGTCGTCGTAGACGGCGGTTCCTGTCGGGTCGGTGGGGCGTTGGCCGAGCCATGTGTTGAGCCACGGTGGTGGTGTTGCTCGGAGCTGGTGGGTGAGCTGTCTGGTGCGATGTTGGATTGCTGATGGGATGATCTCGGGTTCGTCGGGTGCGATGTCGTGGTGGGCGAGGGCGATGTTCCATTCGTCGAGGTCTTGGGCAACTCGCCTCCCCCATTCGTTGAGGAATGCGCCAGCGGCCTCGCCGGCGTCAGCGGCGTCTGGATGATCGATGGGCTTCAGGTTCGACCATGGCATGGTGCGGCTGCGGGTGTGTTTGCCGTCGCTGGTCGTGAATTGGACAGTGGCTGCTCCGGTCGTGTCGTGGAGGTGGGTGATGGTGCCGACGTTGTCCCAGTCGAGTGCGTTGACTCGGCCGCCGACGTGCATCAACGCCCGGTGTGCTGTGGCCCGGGCGAGTGCTCGTGCGGCGTCGGTCGGGTTGGTGTGACCGCTTGTTTCGAGCTGGCGGATCGTGTCTCGGATGTGTTGCTGGCGAGCAGCCAGAGTCGCGAGGTGGTTGTCGTGTGCGGCGGCAGCGATCTCACTGAGGTGCGGTGCTTGGGACGTGGCGAATGATTTGGCTTGGGAGCGTTCGAGGACGTTGAGGAGGTCGTGTTCGGGGTCGTCGGCATATTCGGTGGGCAGTGGGATTGCGTGGTCGGTGTGGGGGCGTTCGCCGATGGTGGCTGCGTCGCGACTGGTGGCGTAGAGGCGGGCGGTGTTGCGGGCGCGGGAGAGGGCGACGTAGCCGGCTTCGCGGTAGAGACCAGCCGGTCCGACGACGAAGATGTCGTCGCAGGTCATGCCTTGGGCCTTGTGGATGGTGGTGGCGTATCCGTGGTCGATGTGGCCGGCTCGGACGTAGGCGCCGGTGAGCCGGATGCGTCGCTGGTTGCCGAGTCGGAGGTCGATCTCTTCAGTGTTGGGGTTGATGGCGTCGATGGTGCCGATCATCCCGTTGTCGACTCGGCAGCGGCGGTGACTGTCAAGGTCGTAGTGCCCGACGTCGTTGCGTCGCAGAACGATGCGATCGCCGACCTGGAACTGGTCGTCGTGAACCTGGAGCGGGGGTCCGGTGAGAGTGCCGGTTTCGGCGGCGTGTTGTCGGGCGAGGGCGTTGAGGGCTCTCGCTTCGGAGCGGGTGCCGGCAAGGAGGTGTGCGTTCGACCCTGAGTTGTGTGCCGCCCACCAGTCGTTGACGGCGCGCCGGTGGAGGTGTTCGCTGGTGTCGGTGAGGGTCACTCGGTCGTGGTTGAAGTAGGTCTTCCATGCGGTGGCGATGTCGCCGTTTCGGAGGTGGTCGAGGGCGTGGTGTTCCCATTCGTGGCGCTGTCGCCGGTTGATCGTGAGGTGTGCTGCCTGGTCGCCGAGTGCGTCGAGAGCAGCGGCGAAGCCCCCGCCTGCGTTGACTTCGGGGAGTTGGTGGTGGTCGCCGACGAGGATGACTTTGGCCCCGACTTTGCGGGCGTCGTTGCAGACGTTCCAGAGGTCGATCGTGCCGGTCATCGCGGCTTCGTCGATCACGATCACGTCGCTCGTCGACAGTGTGTCGAGACAGGAGTTTCGGAATCGTGGAACGGTGTAGGCGTCTATTCCGGCACCGTCGCCGAGTTCGCGTGCGGCTCGCGCTGATGGTGCGACGCCGATCATCCGGTGTCCGGCGGCTTCAAAGATCTGGCGGACAGTGTTCATTGTGTATGTCTTGCCGGTCCCGGCACGACCGACGACCACTTCGATCGGCAAGCCTTGGGTGCAGACGCGCCGGATCGTGTCGGCCTGGTCGAGTCCGAGTGGCCGGTCGATGATGTCGAGCATCGAGTCGGCGAAGGCCGGGTCGATCGCGTGCCGGGGCGTGGGGTGAGGGGCGAACATCGTGGTGAGGTCGGCCTCGATGTCGAGGAGACGTTGTGTCGTCCACCGCTGTTCCCATCCGGCGTCGGCTCGGTCCTCGGTCGGCAGCGGAACGAGTTCTGGAGATGAAAGAACGGTGTCAGTGAGACGCTCGACGAGCCTGGTGTTGCCGTGCTTCGAGAGCTGCGAGGCGACGGCGTTCTGGACGTCGTGTCGGCTCACGACAGCATCAGTTTCGGGCAGACTCCAGGCAACCAATGCGACGAACTCGTCGAGCGTGAGAGTCCGTTCGATGCGCTCGCCGGTCTCGCTATCGAAGGAACGAACAGCGATCCGGGTGTCGGCGGTGAGTGGTTGTTGACGATCGAGCGGGCTGGCGTGGGCGAGCAGCCTGGTGATGTCGGCGGGGGAGTAGTCGACTGTTTCGGCATCGGTTCGCCAGTGCTCGTCGAGGGTGTCGTGGTCGATGTCGAGCTTCTTCGTGCGGGTGGCGAGCATTGCGTCGCGTGCAGCGTCGGGGCCAACGACCCCGAGGCGTGCGAGTTCGTCTTCGATCTCGGTGCGTCGCTTCGAGAAGTGTTTGACGACCCGACGGGGTATGCCCGCAATGTCGGCAACGTGGTTGTTGACCGTGTTCCACTCGACGCCGAGACGGCGGGACAACTCGTTGCGCAGGACGCTCTGGTACAGCGCTCCGGCGGCCAGCTTCGAGCGGTAGAGGGCTTGGCCGTCGAGTGCGGACCACTTGCCATCGGGCCCGCGAGTCAGGTTCGCAACGAGGACATGGGTGTGCAGATGCGGGTCGCCAGCACGGCTCGTTCGGTGCCGGAACCCCGCAGCGATGAACCCGACACCAGGGAGCCGTCGCGTACCGAACTGCTCGAACGGAGCCGCCTTCGACTCACGATTGTTCGACCCGCGACGGACGAAACAGGCTTCACGCTCCAACCAGCGGACGGCTTCTTCGACGGCGATGTTGGTGGCCTCGACGACCTCGGCACGCACGAGCGGATCCCCAAGTGCATAGAGCACACTCACCGACTTCGGAGCGGAGAACGTCAGGTCAAAGCCTGGGACGCGGTTCTTCCACGACTTGACCTGGTCACCGTTCGGGGTCAGGCCGGTCCCGGGGTTGAGGCCAGCAAGGACGGCTCGAAGCTGATCACCGGTGACCTCGTCGTCAAGATCGAGCGCATGGTTGGCGAGTCCGAGCCAGCGGCCACGGGTCTCGCCGGCGCCGGAGTAGTAGTCGTCGATGCCGTCGGCGACCTGGCCGAGGTAGTACTCCTCGGCACCCACACGGAGCTTCCATAGCGACAACATGACAGCCCCAACAGGCCCCGATTCGCGCTAATCGTTTCAACAAGGTTCGGCGCCGAAGCGCCGGTGCAGCACCCCTGGTGCATCTGTGCGACTCCAGATTGCGGGCGGTAAGCGGGTTCTTGTTCGGTTCGGCCGTTCGGCAGCCGTGCGTATTGATGCGGGTCGCAGCCTTCGTTGAAACGATTGGCGAGAAATGGGGCCTGTTGGGGGTGAGTGACCGTCGGCGTTCGGAGTCGGCGGGCTCGACGACAGGAGAACGAGAATGCCGAGACGGAATGAGACGCAGGCAGAACGAGAAGCGCGAGAGCGTGTGAAGCAGCGCTACGAAGTTCAGCTCGCAGCGATCAACGAGTTCTTCACCCGAGAACGGCGTATCGACACGCTGCGAGCTGACGTCGCAACGCTTGAAGCCGAGCAAGGGGAAGCAGCGTCGAACCTGGTGGACGCAACGAGCGTCGCACTGGCGGCGGAGATCATCGGATGGTCGCAATCGCGCGTCAGAGAAGCGATCGGTCCACGTCGCTCGACCGGAGACTCACCAGCCCAAGTTGACCAAGTATCCGGATCGGAGGAGTTGTGACGCCCGAGCCGAGCGCGCAAAAGTTCGCGCCGTGGATCTGCCCATGTTGTGGACACTTCATCGTCCGGCGGGAAGGGGCAAGCTCTGCCCGACACTGTTGCAATGGATCTACCGACGCAGTCGAACTGATTCCATATATTGATGCCGCACAGGCGATTGGGATCCGGACCGCTGAGCGCGGACAAGACGCTGTTTGAGAGCGGCAGAATCAGCGCTTGGGCCCACGAACTTCCGGGCCGGCTCGTCAACCGCGCCGCAGAACCGACCAAGCGCCACAACCACCCCGCCGACACCGGCTTCGCCATGCCCCGTCGACAGCCGGATTGACCCCCACGCAACGACCACCAGACCACCGCCCGTCAACGACTGCTCACCGAAGCCGAGTCGGTGGATCGAGGTTCAGATGGCATCGCCGTCATCACTTTCAATCGGCCTGAAGCCAAGAACGTCCTCAACCCCGAGCTTCACGATCGGCTCAAGGAGTTGTGATCGAGGCCGATGGAGCGCTCGAGTCGTTCCATTGTCCTCACGCCACCCGGCCCCGACGAGGTGATGGTCGCCTCGCCTCTGTGAGCGATCAGGCTGGGGGATCGAGGATCGCAGACCTAGGTTCAGGCGTCCGTGATCCGAGCTGCATTGAGGAAGTCGGCGACTGCGTTGGTGAACGCGTCGTTGTCGTCGCCGGCAACCATGTGGCCAGCACCGCGAATGTCGACGTATGCGGCGTTGGGGAGACGGGCACGGAACTCTTCGGCGACCTCTTCGGAGACCAGGTCTGACTGCTGGCCGCGCACGAGCAGGATCGGACCCTCGACCGCGTCAGCCCCTTCGTACATTTCAAGTGCCATGCGGTCCATGCGGTCTTGAAACCCCGTTGGTGACGCACTGTTCTGTTCCTGTCGCCACGTGACGAACTTGGGATCCCAACGCCAGGCCCATCGGCCGTTGTTGCTCTGTCGGAGCACGCGCTCAAGCCCCGCTGACGAGCGTGGCTTGTCGCGGTGAGGGTTGTAGCCGGCGATTGCGGTAGCTGCTTCGTCGAGATCAGCAAATCCGTCGGGATGGGCCGACATGAACTTCATGATGCGCGCAACGCCGTCGAGATTCATGCGCGGTGTGACGTCGACGAGTACCACGCTTGCAAAGAGCTGGTGGTGAGCGAACCGTTGTGCGAGGAGCGAACTCATGCCGCCCATGGAGGCGCCGACGACGGCTGGGGGTTCGGGCATGGTGGCCACGATTTCGACGATGTCACGACCGAAGTCCTGCATGTCGTATCGGCCGGTTGGCGACCAGTCGCTGTCGCCATGCCCGCGTGAGTCGACGGCTGTGACGCGGAACCCCTTGGCTGCGAGCACTTCACCAGTGTTCTTCCAGGCGTGACGGCTCTGCCCGCCGCCGTGTAGCAACAACACGTCGGGGCCGTCGTCGGGTCCCCAGCGGTCGGCGACGAGAGACAGGTCGTCGTGTGAACGGAATTGAATGGGTGTTGTGTGCATCGGGTCTCTCAGGTGGAGGTTTTGGAGTTGGCACGGTCGGGGAGTGGGAGCACCCACGAGGCGGGTCGTCGTTCAAGGAATGCCGTCATTCCCTCCCTGGCCTCGCTGGTTTCGAAGAGTTGAGCGGACAGTTGTGATGTCCACGCGAAGGCGTCGGCGGTCGACATCGTCGGCACATCGTTCAATACCTGCTTGGCCGTCGCCAACGCGTCCGGACTGGCGGCGAGCAGGTCGGCAATGATCGCGTCGATCTCGGCGTCGAGTTGATCGCGCGGGACTGCGGCATTGACAAGCCCAATCCGGGCGGCCTCGGTGCCATCAAAGCGATTGCCACGCAGGAACGTGGAACGGGCGTCGGCGGTGCGGAGCTTGGGGAGACAGACGACGGAGATCATGGCTGGCGCCACGCCGATACGGACTTCGGTGAAGCCGAATTTGACGTCGTCGATTGTGACCGAGATGTCCATCGCAGCGGCGAGGCCCATTCCTCCTGCGACGCAATGGCCGGCGATCCGGCCCACATATGGCTTGGGGGAGTTGGCGAATCGTCCGAAGAGTTGCATCGGGTCGCTGAGGGCCCCGGGAACGTCTGTGCTACTTGATCGCTCGGACAGGTTGGCTCCAGCGCAGAACGCTCGCCCTTCGTTGGTGAGGATGATGACGCGGACGTCGTCGTCGGCTTCAGCGGCGTCGAAAGCCGCCACCATCTCCGCGACGAGTTGGCGGCCGAGGGCGTTGCGGTGCTCGTCGTCGCACAGCGTGACGGTGCAGACCCCTCCGCGGGTTTCACTTCGCACGACCGACATCAGGCCGCTCCCGGCGGTGCTTGGAGTGTCGGTCTCACTGGGGACCGCCGAGTGGCGAGGGTTGACGATCTTCGACGATGTCGTTCATCCGGGTTCGCACACGCTCATGCGTGGACTCGGGGTGGGTGAGGATGTAGAAACGCTCGTCGATGATGGCATCGAAGACATCGTTCGCGACGGCGTCGGGCGTGATCATCCCGTTGAACGATGAACTCGCGTCGCGGTGGGCTTGCTTGTCAACCCGGCTCATCATCCCCTCGAGGCTCGCCGATCCTTGATCGTCGGCTGTGGCGGTCAGGTCGGGCGGACGGTTGCGCTGTGACTCGAAGATGTTGGTCGACACCAACCCGGGACACAGTACGGACACTCCGATGTCGTGCCCGGCGATCGCCAGGTCGCGTGCGAGGGTCTCACTCATCGTCACCACGCTGTGCTTGGAGACGTTGTACGCGGCCAGGTTCGGTACCGAGATGAGACCTGCCATCGAAGCCGTGTTCACGACGTGCGCCGGTAGACCCTGCTCGATCATCAGTGGCACGAATACCCGGATCCCGTGAATCACACCCCACAGGTTGACTCCGAGCACCCATTCCCAGTCGGCGGTCGAGTGGGTCCAGATCGGACCGCCGATTCCCACGCCGGCGTTGTTGTGCAGAATGTGTACAGCCCCAAACTTGGCGATGGTCAGATCGGCGAGTGCCTGGACTGAGTCGCCGTCGGATACATCGCAGCGAACGCCGAGTACTGCATGGCCGGCTCGGCCGAAGTCGTCAACGGTTTGGTCGAGGGCGCCCTGTTCGATGTCGGCAATCACCACGTTGGCACCAGCCGCGGCGAAGCGAGCCGCGACAGCGCGTCCGATTCCGCTTGCGCCGCCAGTCACCACGGCGACCTTGCCTGCAATACTCTTCATGTTGAGCCTCTCGTCGTTGATCGGGTCCTCGTTGCTGTGGATCTCACCGACGCCTTGCCGCCTCGCAACCCGCCGGCTCGACATCGCAGCGTCATCGCGTCATCCTGCTTCGGTGGAACGGGTGGGTCCCTGGGCGAGTTCGAATCCGCTGTAGCCGTTTGCGGCACTGGTTCGGCACTGGTCGGCGTAGAGCGGAATCCCGCCGGGATAGTTGAGAAGCTCACGTTTCTTGCCGGGAATGTTGGCGCCCATGTACCAGGAGTCGGCTTTGGTGAACAGACTCATCTCACTGATCATCGCGACCTGCTCACTCCATGCCTGCTCGGCCTCCTGGGTGGCCTCGATGCGGGTGACGCCGCGGTCGCGGAGATGGGTGAGTAAGTCGATGACCCAACCGCCCTGGACCTCGGCACATGTCGGTCCGTTGCAGAAGCCTGATGGGCTTTGTGGGCCGTACAGGTAGACGAGGTTCGGGAAACCGACGCTCGCGAGTCCGAGGTGGGTGTGGACGCCTTCGGCCCACGAGGCTTTCAATCGGCGTCCGTTGGTCCCTTCGAAGTCGATGCTGGTGAGACCGCCCGTCACCGCGTCGAATCCGGTCGCGAGCACGATGAGATCGAACTCGTGCTCGGTGGCAGCGGTCCGTACACCGGCGGCCGTGATCCGTTTGATCGGGTTCGCCTGTAGATCAACCAGTGTGACATTGGCCTGGTTGAACAGGTCGTAGTATGTCTGCTCGAGCGATGGCCGTTTCACGCCGAACGGGTGGGGCGGTTCCGTGGGGGCGAGAATTTCGGCGACCGCGGGATCGTTCACCCGTTCGTGGACTTTGCCGCGCCAGAAGTCGTAGGCGGTTCGATTGGCTGCCTCGTCGATCATGACGTCGCCATAGTTCCCGGCCCAGAACGTGAAGCCCCCGGCCTGCCACATCCGTTCGAAGCCGGCGCGCCGTTCGTCGTCATCGACGTCGAATGCGCCGTGGTCGCTTCTGATGATGTCGAATCCGGCGAACGTTTCGGTTCGAGTCTGGAAGATGGCGGGATAGCCGGCCTTGGCGTGGTCTTGCTCGTCGCGGGTGAGGGCGCGCTGTTGCATGGCGAGCGCCATGATTGGGGTCCGCTGGAACACGGTGACGCTCGCGGCGACCTTCGCGGCTTCCTGGGTGACCTGAACGCCGCTGGCTCCGGTGCCGATGATTCCGACGCGAAGGCCGGTCATGTCGAGGCCTTCCTGTGGCCAGCGGGCGGTGTGCGTCGAGATGCCGCGGAAGTCGTCGAGCCCATCGAAGTCGGGGATATGAGGTTTCGATGCGAAGCCGGTGCAGACCACCATGAACCGGCATCGCACTGCGTCGCCGTTGTCGGTGGCAACGTGCCACGTTGAGCCGTCCTCGTTCCAGGTCGCTCCTGTGACTCGGGTATCGAACTTGATGTCGCGGCTCAAGTCCCACTTCTCGTCGAGATAGGCGAAGTAGCTGCGGAGCGCTTTCCAGTCAGGAAACCGTTCGTCCCAGTACCAGTCGCGCCACAGGTCCTCGTCTGAGAACTCGTACACCGGGACGTGTGAGTCGACTCGCGCTCCCGGGTAACAGTTCCAATGCCAGATGCCGCCGAGCCCCGAACCGGCTTCGAGCAGCACAACGGAGAACCCCGATGCACGGAGCTTGTGTAGCTGAAAGACACCAGCGAAACCGGCGCCCACGATGACGATGTCGAAGTCGAGTTGATCATCGTTCATGGATGCGTGACCCCGCGGGCGACCTCGGCCCACTTCGCCATCGATGCAGGATTGCTCGACCAATCGAGGCCGCCGAAGTAGTTGACAACTCGAGTTGCCAGTCCGTCGTAGCGGCTGAGGATCTTGTCAGCGAGTTCGTCGAATGCGCCTGTCACGATGAAGTTGGACAGCAGGTCGTCGGAGACCTCGGCGGACATGCCGGCCATATCTCGGGCCTTTTGTCGCTCGCGAATACGGTCTGTTGTTCCCTCGAATCCAAGTTGCTCGAAGATGAACGCGTAGTTCGGTGTGGACCCGTAGAACGCGACCTGCATGCGAGCGAATTCACGCCACTTTGCTTCATCGCCGTCAGTGGGCACGATGAAGGTGGGCACGATGACTTCCAGCGTCGCGGCATCTCGTCCAGCCACTGCGGCGCCAGCCGCGAGATTGGGCAACACCGTCTCGGTGATGTATGTCGGGTGGTTCAGCGGATGGACGTGCACACCGTCGGCTATTTCACCCGCCATCCGCAGCATCCACGGGTTGACCGCTGCAACATCGATCGGCGGATCTGCGGCCTCGATCCTGCCTGGGGACCACTGGTCAGGCAGGAGGTCGAGATGAAAGAATTCGCCATCGACGGCGAGTTGCTCATCGCCGCGAAACGCCCGGAAGATGGCCTGCATGGCCTGCACATACTCTTTCAGTCGCGGGCCGGGATGATCGAATTCGGAGCCGTAGCGGCGAGTGATGTGGGCCTTCACCTGGGTGCCGAGCCCGAGACGAAAGCGTCCGGCGGTTGCCTCAGCAAGCTCCCACGCGATCTCAGCGGTGACCATCGGGCTGCGCGGGAACGCCACCGCGACCCCGGTCAGGATGTCGATTTCGGCTGCGAGCGCGGCGGCGCCACATCCCATGTATGCGGTACGCGCCCCTTCGGTGACCACTATTCCGGAGTAGCCGGTACGGGCTGCGTCGTCGGCGAACGAGGCCATTGAGCGAAGCGGTAGGCCGCCGGTCATCACGTCGAACTTCATGAGATGTCTCGTTTCTTCGAATCCCAGTGCGGTGCGCGCAACTTGTGCTTGTAGAGCTTGCCGGTCGGGAGGCGGGGGAGTTCGTCGTGGAACTCGAACCCCCTTGGGCACTTGAAGTGGGCGATGTGCTCACGAAGGAAGGCGCGTAGTTCGCGCTCCAAGGCGTCGTCGCCGCGCACCCCTTCTGCGGGCTGTACGGCGGCGTGCACCGCTTCGCCCATCTCGTCGTCGGGGATGCCGAACACGGCGATGTCTGCGACTTTGGGGTGCAGCACCAGACAGTCCTCGATCTCTTGCGGATAGATGTTGACGCCCCCAGAAATGATCATGAACGCCTTGCGGTCGGTTAAGAACAACCATCCGTCGTCGTCGACGTAACCAACGTCGCCGAGCGTTGTCCAACCTCGGCCTCGCGGGTCTTTGGCGCTTTCGGTCTTGTCGGGAGCGTTGTGGTACTCGTAGGCCGGACCATCTCCGAAGTAGACAGTGCCCGCCTCGTTCGCGGCCAGCTCTTTGCCGTTGTCGTCAAGGATGTGGATCGAACCAATCAAGGCTTGGCCGACGGTGCCCGGTCGCGACAGCCACTCGTCGGGCTTGACGAGACAGAAGCCGTTCAGTTCGGTTCCGGCGTAGTACTCCCAGAGCACCGGACCCCACCAGTCCATCATCTGCTGCTTGACCTCGACGGCGCATGGTGCGGCGGCGTGGACTGCCATGCTCATCGACGACACGTCGTAGGCGCTTCGCTCCTCGGGGTTGAGCTTGAGCATGCGCACGAACATCGTAGGAACCCACTGCGATGTGGTCACCTGGTGGAGTTCGATGAGGCGGAGTGCCTCGGTCGGATCGAATTTCTCCATGGCGACGACTGTGCCGCCCAACGACTGCACACCCAAACTGAATCCGATCGGGGCCGAATGGTAGAGCGGCGCAGGTGAGAGGTAAACGGTGTCGCTGTTCATACCGAAGATTCCACCGACCAGATTCCCGGTCGACACTCCCTCCTCGATGGTGGCTTCTCGGAGTGCTCGCTTGATTCCCTTCGGGCGCCCGGTGGTTCCCGACGAGTACAGCATGGTCTCGCCCAAGGGTTGTTCTGCGAGTGGTGTGATCGGCATCGCTTCGATCGCTGGAACGTACTGAACGAACCGCGGGTCGTGGTCGCCAATCAGTAGGGCCAGTTCGACATCAGGTGCAGCGCCGAGCGCATCGGCGGCGACGTCGGCTTTCGCTGTGGTCGTGACGAGCGATCGTGTTCCGGAGTCGGTGAGGATGTACGCGACTTCTTCGGCAGAGAGGTAGCTGTTGATGGTCGTGACATACAGTCCGGACCTCAACGCCGCCCACATCACTTCGAAGAACCGTGGCTGGTTCTCGCTGAAGATCGCAACGTGGTCACCTCGGGTGAGTCCAGCGTCGGCCCACACTCGAGCGAGCTGGTTGGATCGTTCGTCGAGCTGGCGATAGGTGACGATCTCGCCTGATTGGCCCATGATGACCGCTGGGTGGTCAGGCCTCGTCGTTGCATGTACGCCTGGATACATCTGTGCTCCCCTCGCTATAGATACTCATTCTGGCACGTGCGACAGATCCTGTCAGGTGCGTCGTATGTGCCTCGTGCATGTTCAATCCGAACACCGACAGGGGCCTCTCATCGGGCCAGGAACTCAGGTGGGCGCCGGGCCGCGTACGCGGCAATGCCTTCGCGAGCGTCGCTCGTAGGCAAGGAACCGACCTGCTCGGCAAGTTCGTGCTCGACAGCGCGTCTGAGCAAATCGGCTCGACCGCGATTCAACGTTGACTTGATTGCCTGGATAGCCAGCGGCGCGCCAGATGCGATCTCGCTGGCGAACTCGATCGACCGCGTCCGAACCGCATCTGCAGCAACACATTCGTCGGCGAGCCCGATCTCGACGGCTTCGTCACCGTTGATGCGAGCGCCCGTATAGAGCAGCCGTCGGGCGTGGGGTGTTCCGACGAGTTCGGGCAACGTGATCGACAACGCAAACCCAGGGTGGAAGCCGAGTCGGCTGAAGTTGGCCGACCATCTGGCTGTGGGGCACGTGACCCGGAAGTCTGCCGTCAATGCCAGACCGAGCCCTCCACCGATCGCCGAGCCGTGGACTGCTGCGACCACCGGCGTGTTGATCGCGAACAGACGAAGCGCCGTTTCGTACAGCGAGCCAGCGTCGACGATGCCATGTGTATCTTCATCGATCGCGCCGCTGGGCGACCCAGAAAATGACTCAGCATCGGGAGCCTGGCCAGCGAAGTTGCCGCCCGCACAAAACGACGTCCCGGCGGCGGCAAGCACGACGGCTCGGCAGCCGGGGTCAGCATCGAGCTGTTCGAATGCGATCGCCAGGTCGCTGACGAGTGCGCTGTCGAGAAAGTTGTGGGGCGGTCGCCGGATCTCGACGATGGTGACGAATCCAATTTGTTCAAATTCAAGTTCGGTCATCGGTCTCTCGTTCTCGACGGGGTTGCAGTGATCCTGAAAGCTAGTGCGGCGACGGCTTGATACAAAAGTCGGAGCGTGTCGTATTCAAGACAACGCGGCCCTTGATTCGATTCGGGAAGTTCGAGGTGGTCAGAACGCATCGACGGCGCGTCCCGAATCGGGACGTACACGGGGACGTCTCCGCAGGGACCGTTTGAAACCGTGATGAGATCGTGTGCTAGCACTTCTCGCCATGATTGACGCGACGAAGCCCGAGGTCTCAGCGGCGGCAACCGAGAATCGGATCGCGTGCGCGACCGCACTCCGCGAACTCGGCCACTCAATCGTCGGGCATGCGGCTGACGATCGGCTACTCGATCGCATCACAGCATTTGTCTCTGAGGCCACCGCCGAACTGGACTCGTCGCCTTCTCGATCGAGACCAGTCAGTGACATGAAACGCCGACTCTTCGACGACGTTCCGGCCGACGGGGCAACAATGGAACACTATCCGGACTGCATTGTGTCTGGTTTGGCGAACCCGATGGGTATCGCCATCACGTGTCACCGCGAGGGCGATGACGCCGTTGCGACCGTGTCGTTCGGTGCTGCCTTCGAAGGGGCACCTGGCCGAGCCCACGGCGGCATCGTCGCCGCTGTCTTCGACGACGTCATGGGTTTCGTATTGTCGATGGTCCGAACCCCGGCCTTCACCGGTCGCCTCGCGGTGTCGTATTTGGCCCCGACGCCGATTGGCACTGAGTTGGAGTTCCGCGCCCGGCTCCGCGACCGCGACGGTCGAAAGCTGTGGATCGATGGGGAGGCGACATGTGACGGGCAGCGGTTCGCCGAGAGCGAAGGCTTGTTCATCTCGGTTCCTCTCGACCGCCTGTCTACCTAACGAAGTTGGTCGTCGACGGCGACGCGGATTGCCTTCAATGAGAGACACATGACATGATGTGTCGCATGAACAACGATCTGCATGTGGATTCGTCTACCGACGCCGGGACCGATGTCGCCGCCGCTGCACGCGCTTGGTTCGAGGCGAACTGGGACCCGAATCTCGAACTCGGGGCTTGGTGGTCACTGTTGGCTGAATCGGGCTGGGGATTTCCGACCTGGCCAAGAGACCGCTACGGGCGTGAAGTCAGCGCGCACGACGCACCACTCGTGAATCTGGCGCGTCGCGAGGTCGGGGCATTGGGACCGCCCGCCGGGATTGCTGCGAACCTCGCTGGGCCGACAATCTTGTCGCACGGTACCGCGGAGCAGAAAGATCGTTTCCTTCCAGGCATCGTCCGCGGCGAGATCTGGTGCCAGCTGTTCAGCGAACCGGGTTCGGGTTCGGACCTGGCGTCACTGCAGGCCAAGGCGGTGCGCGACGGCGATCAGTGGGTCATCAACGGTCAGAAAGTCTGGACTTCGGGAGCGCACATCGCGAAGTACGGCATCCTCGTCGCTCGCACGAATCCAGACCTGCCGAAACATCAAGGCCTCACGTACATGGTCATCGAAATGGATCAGCCCGGCATCGAGATTCGTCCGATTCGGGAGATGACCGGTCGCTCGATCTTCAACGAGGTGTTCCTCACCGATGCGATCGTTCCGGTCGAGAACACCCTTGACGCTGTCGGGTCTGGCTGGGCGGTGGCACTCACGACCCTCGCAAACGAGCGAACGATGCTCAGCGCGGGGTCGTTCGGCAGTTCCGGCGGCGGCATGTCGATCACCAAGTTCGATCTCACTGCGCGAGCGGGCGACCTCGTGCGCGAGGTCAAGCCAAGTGACGACGCGTCATCGGGCGGTGTTGGCGCATTGTTGCTGAGTCTCATCAGACAATACGGGCGTGCCGATGACCCCATCTTCCGGCAGGAATGGGCGACCATTCACTCACTGCTCGAAATCGCACGGTTTACCGATCTTCGCGTCAAGGGAGCAATCGAGCGGGGTGGCCGTCCTGGACCCGAGGTCTCTGTTGGCAAGCTTGCCGCAAGTCATCTCCTGCGGACGCTGCGCGAGACGATGTTCCGAGTGTGCGGCGCAGACACAACGCTGTGGGGCGACGACGCTCCGTTGGGTGGTCGCATGCACGACATTGGGTTCTCGTCATACCTCATTTCGATCGGCGGCGGAACCGACCAGATTCAACGGAACATCATCGGCGAACGAGTCCTCGGGCTCCCCCGCGAACCCAGCGTCGACAAGGGTGTTGCGTTCAACTCGCTACTCGTCGGTACACAACTCGGTTCTGATGGCTGACCGGCCCGTGCGCGCTGCGGTGATCGGGGCCGGTGTCGCCGGAATTCTCGCTGTGATCGAGTTACGCAAGGCAGGCATCTCGAACGTCGTGTGCTACGAGAAGGGCGACCGAATCGGCGGAACGTGGCGCGACAACTCATATCCGGGCATTGCATGCGATGTGCCGTCGCACGTGTACTCGTACTCCTTCGCCCCAAATCCCGAGTTCAGCCGGATGTTCTCACCTGGGCAAGAGATTCAGGAATATCTCGAGCGGGTCACCGACGACTACGGCGTGAGGCCTCATCTGCGTTTGGGGGACGAAATCAAAAGGGCAACGTTCGCCAATGGGGTGTGGTCATTGGAAACAGCTGCCGGTGACGTCGACGACTACGAGATCGTGATTGCGGCCACCGGAGTCTTGCATCATCCGAAGCAACCGGCCTTCGACGGCCTTGATGACTTCAGAGGCGATGTCTTCCACAGTGCACGCTGGAACAACGATGTCGAACTCGAGGGACGGCGTGTCGGGGTCATCGGTACGGGCTCGACCGCGATCCAGATCACCGGCGCGCTCGTCGATCGAGTCTCTCATTACGAACTCTTTCAGCGCACCCCGCAGTGGGTGATGCCGATGGAAAACCGACCGTTCTCAGACGACCAGAAGGCAACGTTCCGCGACCGGCCTGAACAGTTGGAGGAACTTCGAGATTTTCTTGAAACGACGTTCGCCGAGAACTTCGCTGACGCCGTCGTCGATGCCGAGTCCGAACAGCTCGCCCAGATCGAAGAGACGTGTCGGGCTCACCTGTACGGCCAGGTCTTTGACCCAGCACTTCGGGCGCAACTCGAACCCGATTACCGCGCAGCGTGTAAACGGCTGGTCGTGTCTGGGGACTTCTATCAAGCGATCCAGCAGCCCAACGCAAAGTTGGTGACGTCGTCGATCGAGCACATCGAACCCCGTGGAATTCGGACCGATGACGGTCGCCTGCACGAACTCGACGTGATCGTCCTCGCAACCGGATTCGAAGTCGATCGATTCATGCGTCCGATGGAGATTTTCGGCCTTGGCGGGCGATCACTCGCCGACGTATGGGCTGACGGACCAGTGGCCTATTTGTCTGTGTCGATGCCCGAGTTCCCGAACTTGTTCATGCTCAACGGGCCAAACGGTCCAGTGGGCAACTTCTCACTCATCCAGGTGGCCGAGATCCAGATGGCGTACATCATGAAGCTGGTCTCACGGTTGCAGTCCGGAGCGTCGCAAGAAATCCACGCAACCGAACGGGCGATGCGCGAACACGAGGAGCTCCGGATCGAGGCTGCGAAGTCAACTGTCTGGGTGACTGGCTGCAACAGTTGGTATCTCGACGATCGAGGAATTCCAGCGGCCTGGCCATGGAAGTTCTCGCGGTTCCGTGAAGTGATGGCCGAACCGGATCTGGCGGCCTATCAATCGTGAACCGCTCGGGGCCGGACGCGGCGGATTGGCCGCGTGGGAAACGATCAGCACGACGTTCTGTGTCTCATCTCGGTGGGATGCTCCCAAGGAGGAGAAACGACTATGACGAACCCGACGAAATCTGCGGACCCAACTGAGCCAGCGTTGCTGGTCGACATCGACGATGGCATTGCCACGCTGACGTTGAATCGGCCGAGCAAGCTGAATTCGTTGAATCCGGAACTTGTGTGCCGGCTCGCCGATGCCTGGGACCAACTCGCGGCCGACCCGACGATCCGAGTTGCGATCGTCACGGGCGCCGGCGAACGAGCTTTCTGCACAGGTGCCGACCTGGGGCAGCTCATCCCGCTGTTCACCGGCGCCCGATCACCCGAGGACGAATGGGACGAACGCCTTCACGGCGACCTCAGACTGCTGGACAAGGCGCTCTTGCGACGCACGGATTTCTCGGTGCCGGTGATCGCCGCCGTTCGCGGGTTCGCGCTCGCTGGAGGCACCGAGTTGGTGCTCGGAACTGATTTGCGCATAGCGGCCGATGACAGCGAGTTCGGCCTCACCGAGGTCTCTCGCGGGATCATTCCAGCCGGCGGCGGGCTGGCCAAGCTCGCGCGTCAGGTGCCGTGGGCCAAGGCCGCCGAAATCGTGCTGGTCGGCGACAGGATCAGTGCCCAATCGGCTGCCGAGATGGGTCTGGTCAACCGGCTCGTTCCATCCAACCAGGTGATGCACGAGGCACAGAAGCTCGCGCGGCGAATGGCTGAGAACGGGCCGCTCGCAATGCGCAAGGCAAAGGAAGTCATGATCACCTCCAACGGCCTTCCGTTCGATGACGCCTACAAAGTCGAATCGAGAGCGGCCGGTGTGGTGATGGCGTCCGCCGACGCGATCGAGGGTCCGCGCGCATTCATCGAAAAGCGACCCCCGAACTTCAGTGGCCGTTGAAAGAGCGCCGACTTGTGTGGCGTTGTTCCCAAGGTCGGCATAAAACACAACCTGCGTCTTGTCTCATCGATGGCAAACCATCTAAGGTCAGAGAGATCCACACGAAGGGACCCTCATGTCTTTCAATTTTCCGGTGATCAGCGCCGACTCGCACATCACCGAGCCGCCCGACTGCTACATCGCCAACATCGACCCGGCGTATCGAGATCAGGCGCCGAACATGATCAACGATCCAGTTCGCGGCGATGTGTACGTGGTGCCGGGTATGAAGTCGACCGTTCCGATGGGTCTCGTCGCGGCTGCGGGAAAGCCAGCCGAAGAACTCGTCCAGGAGGGGGTCAAGTTCGACGAACTCCATCAGTCGGGCTACGACGCGACCAAACGGCTCGCCGACCAGGACCGCGATGGGGTTGCGGCCGAGGTGATCTATCCGACGGTTGGCATGGTGTTGTGTGGGCACCCGGACGTGGACTACAAGCGGGCGTGCTTCAACGCGTACAACAAGTGGATCACCGAGTATTGCTCGGAGTCGCCTGATCGGTTGCTCGGTTGTGGCCAGACGGCGCTGCGATCGGTCGAGGAGGGTATTGCCGACATCGAAGCGATCAAGGCGGCGGGGCTGCGCGGTGTGATGATGCCGGGGAACCCGGGAACCGAGGAGGACTACGACGATCCGATCTGGGATCCGTTCTGGGAGGCAGCCGTCGCGCTGGGTCTGCCGCTCAGTTTTCACATCCTGACTGCCAAGGGCGGCGGTTGGCGCGGCCCTCGTCTCAACAGCTTCATGTCGATCATCCGGAGTATTCAGGACATCATGGGAACCCTGGTGTTCGGCGGGGTCTTCGACCGTCATCCGAACTTGAAGGTGGTGTGTGTCGAAGCCGACGCTGGCTGGGTGCCCCATTACATGTATCGGATGGACCATGCGTACAAGCGGCACCGCAATTGGCTGCAGCCAGGTGTGTCGCTGAACCGTTTGCCCTCTGAGTACTTTGCCGAACACATCTATGTCACCTTTCAGGATGACTGGACGGCGTTCTCGCAGGCGGATCAGATGAACTGGCGACGCCTGATGTGGGCGAACGACTTCCCCCACTCGGACTCGACATGGCCGTGGTCGCAAGAAATGCTCGACGAGCAGACCAAGAAGCTGACCGCCGAACAAACCGAAGCAATTCTGTGCGGCAATGTCGCTGCCCTCTATGGCATCGACCTCAGCGCCCTGCTGACGTCCAGCGTCGCTTGATCGATTCGATCATCATGGCAACGACCGCACCACGTCCTGACCTCGGCGGCCGACATGACTGAAACCGGTATCGCAGCCTCGCTCGCCGAGGCTGACCTCAGGGTGCTGGTCATGTGTCTCTTTCACATGACCGGCGACCGAAAGTGGCTCGAGCCGCCGTATCGGCCCATGCGCGATGTTCGTCTGATCGCGGACCCCGACGCGGGCTTCGACGAGGCGGTGTCTGCCGAGATTCGTCAGGCTGCCGAGGACTGGTTGAGCCTCGAACGACGCACGCCGGCAGTCGATGACCCGGGCGCTGACGGATTCGGCGAATTGATCTCTATCTTCCTCGGCGAGCAGGTACCCGCCGAATACATCGCCCTCATTCGCCAAGACATGGGGTTCGAACCCAACGACGTCGACTGGCCCGACGGTGACGCGTCGGAGAATCAGCACGACGTGATCATCGTCGGCGCGGGAGTGTCGGGAGTGTGCCTCGCCGCGAAGCTTCGTCGACTTGGGATCGGGTACCGCGTGTTCGAAAAGAACGCCGAGGTCGGCGGTACCTGGTTCGAGAATCGGTATCCCGGCTGTGGTGTCGACACACCGAATCACTTCTACTCGTACTCGTTCGCCCCGAACTCGGAGTGGAAACACTTCTTTTCACCGCGAGATGAGCTGCAAACGTACGTCGAGGACTGCGCGACGGCGTTCGGGATTCGGGATCGCATCGAATTCGACACAGCGGTCACCGACGCATCGTGGGACCCAGACTCGAGCCGATGGAATGTCACCGTTCGTGGACCCGACGGAATCGAACGGGCTGAATCGGCGGCCGTTTTCGTGTCGGCGTCAGGTCACTTCAACCAACCAACCGTTGCCGAGTTCCCTGGCCAGAGTGAGTTCGCAGGCGAGATCTTCCACACCGCTCGATGGCCAGATAACGCGAACCTCGCCGGCAAACGAGTCGGCATCGTCGGTACCGGCGCCTCCTCGATGCAAGTCGTGCCCACCATCGCGGGCGAGGTCGACTCGCTCACGATCTTTCAACGGACGCCCCAATGGGCCCGTCCGATACCGGAGTACAACCTCCCGGTTGCCACCGAGTCGCAATGGCTGTTCGACAACGTGCCGTACTACGACCGCTGGTATCGGTTCGCCCAGTTCTGGCGATACGGCGACGGCCTCTTGCGGTTCTTGAAGAAGGATCCGAGCTGGGAGCATCCTGATCGATCACTGAACCGGATCAACGAACGCCACCGTGTGGAGATGGCCGACTACATCGCCGAAAAGCTCAGCGACCGCCCCGACCTGATCGACAAATGCACCCCGACGTACCCGCCGTTCGGCAAGCGGATCCTGATCGACAACGGTTGGTTCGACACGCTGTGCGAACCGCACGTCGAACTGGTCACCGATGGCATCGATCACTTCACGCCAACTGGTTGTGTCACTGCCGACGGGGTTACACACGAACTCGACGTGATGATCATGGCCACCGGCTTCACGGTGACAAATCTGGCCGCACGGCTCAACGTCACAGGGCGCAACGGGCGCCGACTGGCCGATGACTGGGCCCACGAAAACCCGACCGCACACCTGGGCATCACCGTGCCGGAGTTTCCGAACTTCTTCGTCATGTACGGCCCCAACACCAACATGGGTCATGGCGGGAGCGGCATCTGGTTGGCCGAAACACAAACGCACTACATCACCAAATGCATCGTCAACATGGCAGACGAGGGCGTTGAAACTGTCGAAGTGCGACCTGAAGTACGCCGCGCCTACACCGAACGAATCGACGAGATGCACGAGCAACTGATCTGGACCCACGAGGGCACGCGCACCTACTACCGCAACCAGTTCGGCAAAGTCCGCTCGCCGATGCCATTCCGTCTCGTCGACTACTGGCTGATGACCCGTGAACCCGACTTCGACGACTTCATCGTCACCGCACTCGAGTCCAAGGCTGCAGCCGAACCCGACGTCGTAGCAAGCTGAACCGATGCGCCCCGAACGACAACGCGAACTTCTCGCACGGGTCAACGCCCACCGCCGTGCCGGCAGGGCGACTGACGAGGCCGAGGCGACAATGGCGCTGCCAACAGCGACCTATACCGACCCGGACCGGCTTGCTGCGGAACGCCGACTACTCAGCAGCGCACCGACCGTTGTCGGTCTGTCCGGGCTGTTGCCGACCAATCGGTCGTACGCGACAGTGGACGTCGGCGGCGCCTCTGTGATTGTCACGCGCAACAGCGACGGGCACGTCTCGGCCATGTTCAATGTCTGTCGCCACCGAGGTTCGGAGATCACCTCTGGTTGCGGCGAAGCTGCTCGTCTGGCCTGCCCATATCACGGCTGGACATATCACCTCGACGGAACGTTGGCGGCTCGGCGCCGCGACGAATACTTCGACGGAGCACCGAGCGAGTCGTTGACCTCACTCCCCGTCTTCGAGCAACACGGCATCATCTGGGTCGCTGGAGATCCCAATGTCGAGATCCCACCGGATCCGCTGCAAGGTGCCGAAGCCGAACTCGCCCCATTCGACCTTGCCGGGTATCGACTGTTCGATTCGACCACGTTCACTCGACCGATCAATTGGAAACTCGCCGTCGACACCTTCTGTGAGGCCTACCACCTGTCGACGCTGCACAGAAACACCTTGGCGCCGATGATTCACGACGACTTCTCGGTGTTCGACGCGACCGGGCTACACGGGCGGATGATCTCGACACGCAAGTCGATCGATCAACTCGACCCGGCCGATGGCACCGCCGATGAGTTGCTGCCACACGCGACGATCCTCTGGTTCCTCGTGCCGAACACCGTGCTGATCCATCAGCAGGACCACGTGCAGCTCTACCAGAGTCGGCCAGGGGCCACCGCCGACGAGGCCCACCTCAGCGTGTCGCTCTATACCCCGCCGAAGTCGGAACGAACCGAGAGGTACTGGGCTAAGAATTTCGAGCTACTCGTCAGCGTCACCGACACCGAAGACTTCGCGACAGCGGCAGGTATCCAGCGCGGCTACCACACGAGAGCCCAAGATCACGTCGTGTTCGGACGCAACGAGCCGGCGCTACAACACTTTCACCGATCGCTCAACTCTCTTCTCGAGTAGCGCGGCGCCGGACAAATCTCGAACACGAAGGGGACTCAAATGACAGGACCACAGCCGGATCTCGTGATCCGAGGAGGCATCGTCGTCGACGGCAACGGCGGCCCCGAACGCGAGGCCGACGTGGCGATCGTCGGCGACACGATTGTCACTGTCGGACACGTCGAGCAGACCGGTCGGCGAGAAATCGATGCCGACGGTTCCCTAGTCACGCCGGGTTGGGTCGACGTTCACACCCACTACGACGGTCAAGCCACATGGGACCAACAACTCGCACCATCATCGGTCCACGGCGTCACCACGGTCGTGATGGGCAACTGTGGCGTTGGTTTCGCTCCCGTGCACAATCGAGATCATCAACGGCTCATCGAGTTGATGGAAGGTGTCGAAGACATCCCCGGCGCAGCGTTGCACGAAGGTCTCGCTTGGAACTGGTCCACGTTCGGGGAATACCTCGACGCTGTCGATTCGATTCCCCACGACATCGACGTTGCGGCGCAGGTGCCCCACGGAGCGCTGCGGCTCTTCGTGATGGGCGCCCGCGGAGCCGACGGCGACAAGGCGACACCGCAAGAAATCGAGGAGATGGCCGACCTCGCCAAAGAGGCCATCGAAGCAGGTGCGCTCGGCTTCACGACGTCGCGCACGTTGAACCATCGCACGAGCCGTGGCGATCCGACCCCAACGCTGAAAGCGGCGCGAGAGGAACTGGTGGGGATCGCGCGCGGTGTTGGCCGGGCCGGTACCGGAGTGCTCCAACTCGTCTCCGACTTCATCGACGTCAGCGACGAGTTCGGCAATCTCCGCGCGATGGTCGAGGCGTCGCTCCGGCCGGCGTCGTTCACCTTGGTCCAATCGCCGCGTGACCCCGATGGCTATCGCGGCATGTTGAATCTGCTCGATGAAGCACATGCCGATGGTCTCGAAATCCGGGGCCAGGTCGCCACACGCGGCATCGGCTTGCTGCTCGGGCTACAGGGAACACTCAACCCGTTCATGGCCAACCCGGTCTACATGGAAGTCGCCGACCTCGACGTGGCTGCTCGAGTCGCTGTCATGGGTGATCCAGCGTTCAAGGAGCGCTTGCTTGCCGCCGACGAAGGCCAACGCGACAAGTCGAAAGTCGGAGGTGGGATCGTTCGGATCTTCGAGAACATGTTCGTGCTCGGTGACCCGCCCGACTACGAACCCGACCCGAGCACCAACGTTGCCGCACAGGCCGGTCGGGCCGGCCGTGAACCACTGGAGTACGTGTACGACCTGCTCCTGCGTGATGTCGGTCGACTCTTTCTGTACATTCCTGCGCTCAACTACGTCGACGGTCGCCTCGACGCGGTGCGCGAGATGCTGCTGCACCCTCGAACAGTTCCGGGACTGAGTGATGGTGGAGCACACGTCGGCACGATCAGCGACGGCTCGTTTCCCACGACACTGCTCACCCACTGGTGCCGCGACCGCGACGGCGAACAACTGACGGTGCCATTCGTCGTGCAAGCGCAGTGCCGCGACACTGCGTGGGCGCTCGGCTTGCGGGATCGAGGCGTCCTGGCACCTGGCTACAAAGCCGACGTCAACGTGATCGATTTCGAACGACTGTCGATCGCCAGCCCGGAAATGCACTTCGATCTCCCTGCGGGAGGCCGGCGACTTCTTCAACGCGCAGACGGCTATCTGCACACCATCGTGTCCGGCGTCCCGATTTACGAATCGGGCCAATCGACTGGCGAGTTCCCCGGTCGATTGGTGCGAGGCGCACGGTCGATTCCGAGTTGATCTGAGCTGATCGCCATCGCAGGCCGTGTCATGTCCCACGGGGTCCGCTGGGTTCCATCTGGCCGGGAACTCTTCAGCGAGTCGCTGAGGCCACCGTCAGGCTTCGATGTTCACCGAAGCGCGCTCACCGAACGCGTAGGCCGAGACGTGGGCACCCATGACTTCGTCGGTGAAGACTCGGCGTCCGGCGTCGTTGCCTGCTGCGCCAGCGACGACCATCAGCGGCAGCAGGTGTTCTTCTCGAGGGTGCGAAGCTCGAGCTGCGGGTGCATCAGCCCACTGCGTGAGCGATTGGTGGCGCTGAGCTGGGTCGGCTGTGCAGGCTCGGGTGAGCCATTCGTCGAAGACCACGGAGTCTCGTCTGGATTGCTCGGTCCCGAAACGGCCCATGTTGTGATAGCTCATCCCGGTGCCGATGATGAGAACTCCCTCGTCGCGCAGGGGTGCGAGAGTTCGGCCCAACCTGAGGTGGAACTCCGGGTCGAGATCTGACTGGAGCGACATTTGCACGACCGGGATGTCGGCGTGTGGGTACATCAACAGGAACGGGACGAACACGCCGTGATCGAATCCTCGTTGCGGGTCGAAGCGGTGTGCTATCGCCGAGTCGTCGAGTAGATCGGCTACCCGCTCTGCGAGTTCAGGCGAGCCCGGAGCCGGGTAGGTGAGCTCGTAGGTGTGGGGCGGGAACCCGCCGTAGTCGAACAGCATCGGTGGGGCCGGCGACGACATGATCTCGACGGTGTCGCCCTCGTGGTGCCCAGAGATCACCAGTATCGCCGCGGGGCGAGTGCCAACGACGTCGTCGAACGATCGCAGAAACTCCGCCATCTTGTCCCACGTGTCGGCGGGTCCCATGGTCCAGTCCATGAAGAAGCACGGCCCACCGCCGTGGGGTATGAACACTGCGGGCAGGCGGTCACCAGCAGAAGAGCTCATTCGTCCACCTTACGAGTCCAGGGATCACCAGCGGAGGCGTTCCAACGTTACCGACACGTATTCAGCAGAGACCGAACCTCGGCAGCGCCGTCGACGGATGCCGCGTCGGGCCCGACCGTGAGCAGGTTGAATGATCGACAGCCTGCATCGACGTATGGCCAGAGGAACTCGGCGACGTCGGCGGGTGATCCTGACGGGCTGTACGGCTCGAACTTCTCGAACGGGACCCGATACAGCTTTTCCATGGACCGGGCGAGTCGATCACGGGCGACGTCGGGCTCGCCGAACGCGCACCAGACCTGCATCGCGTGCTTCCAGGAAACGTCGCCGCGACCGGATTCAGCTGCGATTTCGGCTGTTTCGTCGACGACCCGGGCGAAGCGGCTCGGTGAGGTCCAGATCCCGATCCATCCATCACCGAGAACCCCGGCGCGGCGGACCGCTGCGGCGGAGCGCCCGCCGACGATCAGCGGGATCGCCGGCTGAATTGCTGGCAGGATCTGGGCGTCGGTCACGTTGATGTGCGTGCCGTGGAACGTGACTTTCTCGCCGGTGGACAACTCCCGGACCACGCGCATGCACTCGTCGAGACGCGCGCCTCGCGTCACAGGATCGATCTCGCAGATCTCGATCTCGTGCCGATCCTCTCCGCCGACGCCCACCCCGACCGTCAGGCGTCCGGGCGCCAACTCCGAGATGGTTGCCAACTGCCGTGCTGTCGGCACGGGGTGACGGAGCGCGAGGAGATAGATACCGATCTCGACCGACAACCTGGGCTCGGCGGCGAGCACCATTGCCGCAGATGTCAGCCCATCCATTCCGAAGCCAACATGGAAACTGACGTGATCGCCGACCATCACGTGATCGAGCTTGGCGTCGGCGCGCGCCCGCAACGCGGCCGTCCAGGCCCCGAGGGGATCGTCTGCGGGCAGCGTCGGCAAGCTGGTACCGACCTTCACGGAGGCCACCGTCTCAGTGCTCATGCCCGACCGGCCCCGCCGATGATCCCGGCTTGTTGGAGTTCGGCGATCTCGCCGTCGTCATAGCCGGACGAGCGCATGATCTCATCGGTATGGGTACCTGACGCAGTCGGTGCGCCGGGGATGCTTGTCGGTGTCGCGCTGAAGCGTGGTGCAGGCGCTGGCTGGATGACGCCGTCGACATCAACGAACGTGCTGCGGGCCTGATTGTGAGGATGGTGAGGGGCCTCGGCCAAGCTCAGGACCGGTGCGAAACAGATGTCCGTGCCTTGCATCAGCGCCGTCCACTCATCACGCGTTTTGGTCATGAACACGTGGCTGACACGTTCGCGATACTCCGGCCACCGCGTCCGATCATCGCGATCCGGGAAGTCTGAAGGGTCCAGTTCAAGCGTGGTGATCAGTTCGTCGTAGAACCGTCGTTCGATCGAACCGATCGAAACCCAACCACCGTCGGCAGTCTCGTACGTCCCGTAGAAGAACGCACCACCGTCGATGATGTTGCTGCCACGCTCGTCATTGACCAACCCCGAGCCGTGCATGCCATAGATCGCACTCATCAGCGAAGCCGACCCGTCGGTCATCGCTGCGTCGATGACCTGCCCCCGACCGGTCGCGCGTGCGGACAACATCGCCGCGAGCACACCAATTGCCAAGTAGGCGCCGCCACCGCCGAAGTCTCCGACGAGGTTGAGCGGAACTGTTGGTGCACCTCCGGGAGGGCCGATTGCATGGAGGGCGCCGCTGAGTGCGATGTAGTTGATGTCGTGTCCTGCTGCGTGAGCGAGCGGACCGTCCTGGCCCCAGCCGGTCATCCGGCCGAATACCAGCCGCTCGTTTCTCGCGAGGCACTCCTCGGGCCCGACACCGAGCCGTTCCGCGACACCCGGACGAAAGCCCTCGATGAGCGCGTCAGCGCCCTCGACGAGACGCAACAAAACGCCTGCGCCGCGGGGATCCTTCAGGTTGATCCGGATCGTGCGCCGGCTGCGCAGCAGCACGCTGTATTGACGAGGGACCGCTATCCCGAGATCATGGCCAGTGCTGGTCCGGTCGACGCGAATAACGTCGGCGCCCATGTCGGCCAGCAACATGCCGGCGAACGGGGCCGGACCGATACCGCCCAGTTCAATGATCGTGCAACCTTCCAACGGCCCCATGACGATTGCTCCGCTCAGCCGTTCTTCGGTAGTTCACTGAACGGCGTGTTGCGATCTGGTCCCGGTTCTTTGGGCAGGCCGAGGCCGCGTTCGCCAATGATGTTGCGCTGTACTTGGTCGCTACCGCCGTAGATGGCCGGGGCAGGTGAGAACACGGTGAGCTCCTGAATCGCTCCACCGGTGGGGCTGTCTGGGCCGGTCAACATGGCACCCGCGCCCAGAATCCGGCAACCGACCTCGCGAGCGAGGCGCGTGATGTCGCTGTTGCGCAGCTTCATCAGGTTGCCCTCACTTCCGGTTGCGGCGCTGCCGGACTTCATTCGGCTGACATGCCACCCCGTGATCTGCAACAACGTGTGCAGGCGGATCAGATCTTGGCGAATCGTCGGGTCATCGATGCTGCCGGTGTCGCGAGCGAACTGGATCAGCTGCTTCACTCGGCCTGGGCCCACCATGCCGCCGCCGAGCGCCGGGGTCTGGCCGCCGAATGATCCGGCCGGCCGCTTCAGGTGCCCTGCAATCGTGCCGGCCAGCGCTGCACTCGGCGCGGCGACGTTCTCGCCACCGATGCTGTTGCGTTCGAACATCAACGTGGTGTTGGCAACGCGCCAACCGTCGCCCACGTCGCCAATGACATGATCATGGGGGACTCGGGCCTCGTCGATGAATACCTCATTGAACAGAGCGCGCCCGGTCATCTCGCGCAAGGGCCGCACTTCGACGCCGTCCTGTCTCATCGGGAACGCGAAGTAGGTGATGCCGCGATGTTTAGGGGCATCAGGGTCGGTGCGGGCAATGAGGATGCCATAGTCGGCCCACTGGCCCATCGACGTCCACACCTTCTGCCCGGAGATGATCCACTCGTCTCCGTCACGCTCGGCGCGTGTTTGCAGTCCGGCGAGATCGGAGCCGGCACCGGGCTCGGAGAAGAGTTGGCACCAGCCGTGTTGACCGTTGAGAATTTGCGGCACGTACTGCCCGATCAGTTCCGGCGAACCGTGAGCGAGCAACGTTGGGGCAGCCAGCATCATGCCGATTCCAGCTGGGGGTCCGAGTGCGCCTCTCGCGACCATTGCTTGGGCGAGATCACTGGCGCGTGCACGTGACCACCCGCGCCCGTGGGGCGGTGGCAAGGTCGGTTGGGCGAGCGCTGCGCTGGCGAGGAGTGCCCACCATTCGCCGACCTGGATATCCGGATTCCAGTTCTCGTCGAGCCAGATTTCGACGTTGAACTCTGAGGCGGTCGTCGTGTCGGTGAGTGCTGCTGTGTCGGTCATGAGATCCTCCGAATGCTTGTTTCGAGATGGTGTGTTGTCAGCTTCGTGCCGTCGTGAGGGCACCCAGGCGTGCGAGTTCGCGTTCGGCGTCTTCGATGAACTGACGCACGACATCACTGGCGGGAATGATCTCGTCGATTCCGCCGAGCCCTTGACCGGCGGCGAAGCACTCCTTGTCCTGATCGATTCCTGCGCTGTCAGGTCGCGCTCCGAGATGCATGGCGCCGTCACTGATCGATCGCGCGATCTGCCGAGGGAAGGGGCGCAGTTCGTCCGGGTGATCTTCATAGTGCTGGGTGTATTCGTTGCGGACCGCTCGCAATGTTTTACCCGTATAGGCCCGTGTGATGACGGTGTCGTCGTCGCGCCCATCGACCAGCGCGTCTCGGTAGCCACTGACGACGTGGGCTTCCGGGGTAGCGATGAACCGAGTTCCGATCCACACGCCGTCGGCGCCGAGTGCGAGCGCTGCTGCAAGACCGCGCCCATCGAAGATGCCGCCCGCTGCGACGACCGGCACGCGATCACCGACGGCATCAACGATCTGCGGCACCAGCGGCATCGTGGCGACTGTGCCCGTGTGGCCTCCGGCCTCGGTGCCTTGGGCGATGACGATGTCGCATCCGGCCTCGACGGCAGCGACGGCGTGGCGAACCTTGCCGCACATGTTCGCAACGAGTACGCCGTGGCGATGACATTGATCGAGAACCTCGCGCGGAACACCGAGGCCAGCAACGAACAGCGACGCTCCGCCCGCGATGATCGCGTCGACCTGCGCTTCCATCTGGTCCGGCAGAGCGGTCAGCAGATCAACCCCGAATGGGTTGATTGTGCGCGCCTTGACCTCGGCGATCTCGGCGATCATCCGGTCGAGGCTCATTGGAGCCGCCCCCATTGTCCCGAACCCTCCGGCTTCGCTGACGGCGACGACCAGATCGGCATAGGAAACACCGCCCATTCCGGCGAGCATCACGGGATGATCGCACTGGAGTATCTCGGTGAGTCGAGTTGTGATCATGCTGTGGGTCCAGTCTTCAGGTCGCGGTTGTGGTGACGGTGTCGGCCCAGACGAGGACGAAGTCGTGGCCGTGCGGAACGACCCTGACTGTGACGTGCTGACCGGTGTTGATCTCGTCGGGTGCCGTCGAGGTGGCAGCGAGGACACGTGGGCCCTCGTCGAGTTCGATGAGCAGCGTGGCGTAGGGCGTTTGTTCCTGCCAGCCAGGGTCGAGACTGCGGTGGCTCACTGCTTTGGACAGCACCGTTCCATTGCCGGACACCGGTTGGAAGTTGACATCGTCGGAGAAGCAGCTTGCGCAGAACTTTCGTGGTGGGTGACGCCACACACTGCAGGTTGCGCATTGCTGGACACACAACACCTCGGCGGCGATGCACGCGTGATGCCAGTCGAGAGTGATCCACTCGGGCTTCGGAAGATAGGTTCTCATCGGTCGCTCGCAAGGATTGCGACGCTGCCGTCACCCAGGTCGCCATACCCGGTCACGAGCGCCAGTTCTGCGCCGTCGACCTGTGCATCTGAGGTGCCGCGAATTTGGCGGGTTGCTTCGACGACATGGTTGAGGCCCCAACAGTGGCCTTGGGAGAGCAGACCGCCGTGGGTGTTCATCGGGAACTTGCCGCCCAGCTCGATGTTGCCGTTCGCCACGAACTCCGCGGCACCGCCAGGCTCGGCGTAGCCGAGCGCCTCAAGTTGCAATAGCACGACATAGGTGAAGCAGTCGTAGATCTCGAGCACGTCGATGTCTCGTGGCTGCACGCCTGCGCGTTCGAAGGCGCGTGGAGCGGCGCGATGAATGCCGAGTTCGAGCAGATTTGGGCGGTTGGCGATTTCATCGGCGGGCTCGGGGTGACCTTCGGCGCCCGCGAGATAGACGACAGCGGGGTGCGGGAGATCTCGTGCACGCTCCAGGCTCGTGACGACCACGGCGGTTGCGCAATCGGTCTCGACACAGCAGTCGAACTTACGAAGCGGCTCGGCGATGTACGGCGAGGCGTTGTAGTCCTCACGCGTCAGCGGCTTGCCTCGCATCAGTGCCTTCGAGTTGAGTTGGGCATGTTTGCGGCATGCCATCGCGACCGCTGCGGCGGCATCTTCGGACACGTTGTACTTCTCGACGTAATGCCTCAAATACAAGCTGTAGTGCTGCGCGGCCGACATCAGTCCATACGGTGCGTAATGGTTCCGGACCGTTTCGCCCATCGGGCCGAGATTCATGGTGCGTTTGGTAGGGCGAGCGTCGGGCTTTGGGCTCAGCGCCGAGTACCCGTTCCATCCCATGCACACGAGCACGTTGTCAGCAAGACCACACGCGATTGCCATCGACGCTGTCTGCAACGATGCCGTTGGCGACGCACCGCCCATCAGCACCGACACGTGGTACGCAACGTCGGGCACCCCAAGGTGCGCGGCGATCTCCTCGGTGCTCATGTACCCCGGTGGTGGAATGATGCCGTTGATGTCAGCGGGCGTCAGACCAGCGTCGGTAATGGCCTCCATCGCAGCGTCGAGAATAAGATCGCAGACGTGGCGGTCGCTACCTCGGACATAGTCCGTTTCACCGATCCCCACGATGGCGGTCGTCCCCCAGATGCCGTCGCTCATTTCACGGCCACCCATCAACTGGCTCCTATCGCATCTTCGCGCAGCCGCTTGTAGTCGACTTTCCCATTGGCGGCTCGGCCGATCGTGTCGACTTCAACGATGTGTCGCGGCGCCTTGTAAGCGGCAAGGCGTTCACGTACGTGCCCGATCAGCTCCTGCGGGTCGGGAGTGGAACCATCTTTCGGTTGCACGACACCGACGACCATCTCGCCGAAACGGTCGTGCGGAACGCCCACAACCACGGCATCAGCCACATCAGGGTGAGTCTTCAGCGCCTCTTCGACTTCTTCGGGGAAGATCTTCTCGCCACCACTATTGATGCACACCGAGCCGCGTCCGAGCACGCTCACCGTGCCGTCGGCGTCGATGGTCGCATAGTCGCCAGGACATGAATAGCGTTTGCCGTCGACGATCAGAAAGGTGCGGGCCGTCTTGTCGGGGTCCTTGTAGTAGCCGATTGGTTGGCGGCCACCCACGGCGAGCCGACCGACCGACTCGGACCCCGGTGGGATGCGATCTCCGAGGTCATCGACGACGATCGTGTTCGCTCCGGCCTGGAATCGTGCTGTTTTTGCAGCAGCGCCACCACCGGAGACCGACTGGCCCATTCCGAGCGCTTCGGAGGACGAGAATGCGTCGGCCAGCAGCATGTTGGGCTGATGGAGGAGCATGCCCTGTTTGGTCTCTTCGCTCCACATCACGCCCGACGACGTAAACACCGCGACCGATTCAAGTGCCCATCGTGCCGGTTCGCTGTCAAGGTTGGCGAGGATCGGTTTGGCGAACGCATCGCCGACGATCGCGATCGCGTTGACCTTCTCGCGGTCGATCGTGTCGAGCAGTTCAGCTGCGTCGAAATGGCGCGACTCAAGACAGACAATGCAGCCACCCGATGTCAACGTACCGAATGACGTCAGCGCCCCGGTGCCGTGCATCAAGGGGCATGCCGGCAGACCGATTGGGCCGGGTTCGACGAAGATGCCGTCGAGGAACTCGGCGTCGTACTCTTCGGGCACGGTCAGGCCGAGGCCTGCGCTCAACACGATGACGAGGTCGTCCTGGCGCCACATCACACCTTTGGGCATCCCGGTGGTGCCGCCGGTGTACAACATGTACAGATCGTCACCGCTGCGTTCGACACGGCCGATCACGGGTTCCCCCGCTGTGAGGACGGCAACTTCGTAGGGGACTGCCCAATCGGGACACGGGCCGGATCCGTCGTCGACCCAGATCCAGGTCCGGATACGTGGAACGCGATCGCGGATTGCCTCGATGGTGTCCACGAACGTGCCGTGGAAGACGACGGCGACAGCGTCGGCGTTGTCCCACAGGTAGACGAGTTCGTCCGCTTCGTACCGGTAGTTGGTGTTGACCGGGACGAGCGACGCCTTGAAGCATGCAAAGAAGGTCTCGAGGAACTCCGGGCAGTTGTACATGTACTGGGCGACTTTGTCCTGGTGTTCGGCCCCGCTGTTGAGGAGCGACGTGGCGAGCCCCTCGGCGCGCCGGTTCGCGTCGGACCAGGTCACAGTGCGGTCGCCCTGCTTGGCGAATGCCGCATTAGGGATTTGGGTTGCTGCGGCTTCCCAGATCTCGGTGAGTGTCCAACCCTGTTCGGCCATGATGCTCAGCCTCTCGAATCAGCAGGTGGTGGTTCTCCGGCCGGCGGCCATGGGTCGACGCCGTCTTCGAGTGGCACGTCGAGCGACTTGAGGAGCGCCGAGAACAGGCGCCAGTTTCCAATCGCCGCGACCATCTCCACGAGAATTGCGTCGTCGTCGAACGCTGCGCGACACGCGGTCCAGGTCTCATCAGCGATCGTCCCGAATTCGAGTGTGTCGTCGGTCGCCGCGAGGACCGCTCGTTCGGTGTCTCCGAAGTGATCGTCGCTTCGCCAGTCCCGAACCGCGAGGAGGTCTCGTTCCGGGATGTCGAGCATGCGGGCAACGCGCCAGTGCTGTGTCCATTCATAAACAGCGTCGGTCGCCCATCCGATGCGCATGATGATCAACTCGCGGAGACGGGCGTCAAGTTGTCCTTTCCACAGGAGTTCTTGCAGCATGGTGTTGAGACCCGAGGCCACACCAGGTTGGTGAAGTGCAATTCGGAAGACCGACAGCTCGGCCATGTTTTCTGGGATGCCGTTCTCCGCGGCGCGTTTCTTCGCTTCGGCGATGTCGAGCATCGGTATCCGCGATCCTGCAACCATGTTGAGTAACTCCTCTTGTCGGTGTTGTTGTCGTTGTCGATACGCGTTGTTCAGCCCTGCGGTGAGAACACTCCATGCAGCGGCGGGATGGCGTCTTGGTCGACGCCAGAGAGGACGTCGAGCAGCGCGGGAAGGTCGTCAAAGCCAGCGACTTGACGTGTGAGCTCGGCGAATGGCCAACGCTCAGCAACGAGTAGATCGATTGCGGCTTGGTAGGCGTGGAAGTCGACACCGAGCGATCCCTTGATCGTGAGTTCCTTGTACACGACGTGGTCGGGGTCGAACCCGGGCGTTCCTCCTCCGCCCCGGGTCCCGGCGACGACGACCGTCCCGCCAGGGCGAGCGAGCGAAACAGCTTGCGCAAATGCTGCTGGCGCTTTTGCGGTGACGTCCACGACGACGTCGGCGAGGCCGCCAGTAGAGCGCTTCAACGCAACGGCTGGGTCGTCGACCGCGACGTCGATCGTCAGGTCGACACCGAAGCGCTTGGCCATTTCCAGCCGATCAGCGTCGCGCGGCCCGAGACCGGTC
The DNA here is from genome assembly GCF_046290335.1 of Ilumatobacter sp. Classification (GTDB taxonomy): domain Bacteria; phylum Actinomycetota; class Acidimicrobiia; order Acidimicrobiales; family Ilumatobacteraceae; genus Ilumatobacter_A. Next base: position 370,024 of record NZ_JBKAGH010000001.1, read on the forward strand.
ATCGCGACGAACTCGGCTCCTGCTTCTTTGGCTGCGACGGCTGCGCACAGTCCGCGAATGCCGGGACCGAGTATTGCCACGACGTCACCGGACTTGGTGTTGGGAATTGTTGCTCCCCATCGAATGCCGGCTCCGAGCGGATTGAACACGGTTGCCAACACCGGATCGAGTTGGTCGGGGATTGGTAGCAACATCGAGTCCGCGGGCAGATGAAGGTGGGTTGCGTAGCCGCCCCAGAGGCTGGGTTCGATCGCAGCGTCGACGAAGCCGAACATTGTCGCGAGGCCGTTGCGGATGCAACGCCGGTAGTTGCCGGACGCGCATTGTTCACACTGTCGGCAGGAGCGGAACACTTCGACTGCGACCCGGTCTCCGGCTTCGACGCCCCACTGGGCGGCAGCGTCGGGGCCGATCTCGTCGATGACTCCGATGATCTCGTGTCCGGGGATGAATGAGAACGGTGCCGAGATGTGTCCGCTGTACTGTTCGTGATCGGTGCCGCAGAGTCCGCAGGCTTCGATGCGCAGGCGAGCCGTGTCGTTAGTGATGTCGGGCACGTCGAAGGATCGGCGTTCGAGAGTGTTTGGTCCGGTGAGGACGAGCGCTTCGGCCGAAATGGTCATTTCAGTTCGAACTCCGTCTCGAATCGTGCGTGATCGTCGGCGGGTTTCAGGTCAATGGTCTGTCCGACGAACATTCCGCCCGACATTGCCCGGGCGACTGCCCGGTCGTCGCTGCGTGCAACGACGCGTCGCCCGTCCGCTGTCCGGGCGAACACGGGCACAGACGTTGGCCCTTCTTCTCGGTCGTGCATCACGGTGTATGCGTCGATCGTCGCGGTCCCCGTGCCGTCGCTCGCGTCAACGACGTCGAGCGCGGTGGCGTCGATCGCAGCTTGCTGTTCGGTCATGTCAGAATCGACCCAGCGGTTTGGTGGGGGAGTGCCAGACCAGATCCCGAGGGAGTGTTTGGTGATGTACCAACCGAGACCGGAGATCATGCCAATCGCGTCGGGTTCGGCCCTGCAGCGGCGTGCCATTTCGACGATCGAATGGCTGACGTAGTTGTTGCCAGGCCCGCCGTGATACGGCAGCCCGCCAGTGACGGTGAAACCGCGCTCGTCAAACGGGTCGAGTTCGAACGCGTCGATCGCGGCTTCGACCGCAGCGGGAAAGCATGAGTAGAAATCAAACCAACGGACGTCGTCGATGCCGATTCCGGACGCTTCGAGCACCGCGGTGCCAGCTGCGCGGATGCCTGCGGAGCTCGCGAGGTCCGGTCGCTGCACAGGGAAGTACACGTCGTTACATGTCGCGGTCGCCCAACTGAAGACCCAACGGTCACGCGGGATGCCCAGTTCTTCAGCAACCTCGGCTGCCATGAGCACGAACGCGGCTGCCATGTCGACGGTCAAGATGCTGTTCAGCAGCTTCGTATAGGGCTCATTGATGAGTCGATTTTCGGGCGTGACGTCGGAGAGTTCGCTCGGCGTGCGCTCAGCGGGAAACCACGCTTGGTCGGGGTGGCGCGCCGCCTCGGCGGTGAACGGCGCCATCAAACGACCGAGCCAGACGCGATGTTCGTCGAGGGTGTGCCCGGCGCGGGCCGCCATTGCTGACTCGAAGAGGGGATACACCTGATGGGGGAAGTGCAGTCCAGCGGCGTTCTCGGCCGGGCTGAGCCCCGGCCGATCGTCACCCAATGCCGTGTCGACCCCGTCGATGGGATCGGTCGGCGGAAGATCGCCCGTGCGGCGGGTCCGGCGCGCTGATTGGCCGGCCTCGGCTCCGACGATCAACGCCACGTCGCAAGTCCTGGCCATGATCTCTGCGCCGAGTTGGCCAACCAGGTATTGCGGCGTGTTCCCGCCGACTGGACAGCTGATCCGGCGGCCCGGTCTGAGTCCGACAGCTTCAGCAATCCGGTGCGCAGGATTGTCGCGGCGCATCAACAAAATTCCCGGACTAGCAACGGTGTCGATGCGGTCAGCAACCGGAGCGACCGCATCAGCGAACGCGAGCCGCACCGCTTCAGCGGCGAGGTCGATCGGGTCGACAATCGCGTCGGAGCGGTTGGTGAGTTCACCAACCGCGACGAGCACCGGAGTTCGGGGGTTGATCATGATCGCTTCGTGGCGCGCCCGTTCGAGACAACGACGTTGTCGCGTTGGGTTCGGGCTTCGACGATTGCGTGATCGCCTTCGTCCCAGATCTTGGTGAGGATCGTGTCGCTTGGCCACACCTGATCGGCGAACCGACCTTCGATCGATTCGAAGCTGTCGACGTCGCCGCCGCACCAGGCGCCCAGCACGCTGTGACCAATGGTGCCGAAGGTGCACAGGCCATGGTTGAAGGTTCCTGGAAATCCCGCTTTGGCGGCGAACTCAGGGTCGATGTGCATTGGGTTCATATCGCCAGAAAGGCGATAGATCGCGGCCTGCTCTGGTCGAGTCTCACGTTCGACGACGATGTCTGGATCGCGTTCGGGTGCGGCGTTTGTTGCCGAGGAACCGCTCGGGCCGCGCTCGCCACCCCAGCCGCCGCCGCCCAGGACGAAAAGGCTCGCCCCAACGGTGAAGAGCGGGCCGTCGGCGTCGGAGCCTCGGCCCTCGAACTCGATCACGGCGGCCTTGCCCTTGTCCCACACTGCCACGATCTCGCCGTCGACGGTGATGTCCGCGTTGGGCGGTAAAGGCCGGTGGGTCACGACTGATTGTTCGCCGTGCAGCAACGCGGCGAGGTTTATGTCGATGCGTTGCATCGCGTGCCCCATCGCCCGGAGCCCGGGAATAACGGCGAATGTCGGGACGACCTTCGGCCCTCGCCCCTCATAGACGAAATCGAGATCCTCAGGCGGCCGGCAGCCGATGCCGAGCGCGTAGAGCATCGTGTCGCGTTCGGTCCACGAATGGGCGATTGGTTCGACTGAGAGGCCGACGAGGTCGCCGTTGATCGGCAGTTTGGTCATCGAGTCACATCCTTGAGGTGTAGTGGTTGGTCATTTTCTTGCCGCGCTGGTTGCGGCTTACGTTCTTTGCAATACGTGGACAACGCACACCGAGCCAGCGCCGGCCATGTGGCACAGACCAGTGCTCGCGTCCTCGACCTGACGTACACCCGCTTCGTGGCGTAGTTGCAGTGTGGTCTCATGTATCTGGGCGAGGCCGGTTGGACCGCCGGGGTGGCCGCGGGCGGTAAGGCCACCATCGGTCGAGAACGGAATCCGCCCGCCGAGCGAGGTTGCTCCTTCGGCCACGAGGCGGTCCCCGTCGCCATCACCACAGATGCCCAACAGTTCGTAATAGACCAGTTCTTCGACGGGAAACGCGTCATGGATCTGCACCAGGTCGAGGTCGTCAGGACCGAGGCCCGCCTGTTCGTATGCATCGGAGGCCGTGTCGCGGGTCATCTGCGCAGGCCCAATCACCGCACCAAGGAACACGTGTCCCTCGGTGTAGGTCTCCGAGCGTTGTTGTGACGCCGTCACGCGGATCATTGGTCGGCCGTTGCACACCCGTTCTGCAACCTCCTTGGAGGCGACGATCGCTGCGGCTGCGCCTCCGCCTGACGCACACGCCATCATCGACGTGTGCGGGTACGAGATCATCGTCGACGCGAGCACCTCGTCGATGGTGACGTCATGGTCGGCGCGCCGTTGGGCATACGGGTTCTCCCGAGCATGGTTCCAGTTCTTCGCTGCGATCGCGGCAAACGTTTCAGCAGTCGTACCGACCTCATGCATGCGGCGAGTGGCCCACATCGCAAAGAAGGCCGCCGGCAACATGACGTCTTCGGCCCCGACCCGCTTGCCACGGCTCCGCCCAATCCCGCCCAATTTGTTCATGTCGTCGAAGCCGAGCGCCATGGCCACCTCGACCCGACCGCCACCGACTGCGTGGACCGCCTCGCCGAATGCACACGAACCCGTGGCTGACGCGTTCTCGACGTGGGTGACCGGGATGCCGGTCAGCCCGAACTCTTTTGCAATGTGCACCCCAGCTCCCATGCTGCCGCCGAGATGGCCGTTGAAGAGCGCTCCGACCTCAGGAAACTCGATGCCGGCGTCGTCGAGGGCGTTCACTCCGGCGACGTCGGCCATGAGCGCTGCTGCGACCCCGTTGTTGTTGAACGCGTGCATGCCGACGCCGATCACATAGACGTCACGAGCAAGTTTTGACGGCATCAGCGCACCGCCTCGAACCGAAAGGTGACGAGTTCGTTGCCATCATCGTCTTGACCCACCGGGAATGTTGTCAGACCCACTGCGGTCCCAATCTGCCAATCGTCGGTCGTACCCAACAACGGTGTCTGAACGCGGACCCCTTCTGGCAGATCGATCTGCCCGACGCCGTACCCGCCCGTGTCGCCGAATGAAATGTTCCCCATTCTCGGAACGTGCAGGAACGTCCAAGCAAAGAGCACGCCTTGCGCACTCAACACGACATCGTGCACGGCAGTGCGGGTGACGGGGCATCTCAGGCGCCGAGGCCAAAAATACAATTCTGATTCGGGGGCGTAGGACCCCAACAGATGCGGTCGTGTCTCGTCGCCTTCAGGCAGACGAAACAATCGGGGATCGGTCGGAACCATTGCTGACGTCATCGCTCAGCCCTTGCTCCGGCGCCCGAAGTGCGCCATCGTGTCGCCAACCGAGGTGACCATCGATGCGGCCCGCGATTCGTCCGCGAGCAGTGCCGGGGCACGTTCTGCCAACTCGGCCACCGAAAATCTTCCGTCGGTTGCAAGTATCTGATCGTCGTCGAGGCTCCAGCCCGCGTAGAGGCCGACTTCGTTGCCACCGACGTGGAACACACCTCCCGTGAACGGGCACTCCGTCGTGGCCAGGTAGGCGACCAGCGGAGAAACGTTGCCGGGGTCGAACAGATCGAAGGAACCATCGGCGGGTGCTGCGACTGCGTCGCCGACGCCGGGGGTCTGCAATGTCAAGCGGGTACGGGCAAGCGGTGCGATGCAGTTCGCACGCACGCCATACCGTTTCAACTCCAACGCCTGGACCAACGTCATGGCGGCGATTCCGGCTTTCGCCGCGCTGTAGTTCGTTTGCCCGGCGTTGCCGAGCATCGCGCTCGAAGCTGTGTTCACCACACACGCGTTCACCTCCTCACCGGCCTTGGACCGCTCGCGCCACTGTGCAGCGGCCCAGTGTGTCGGTGCGGCATGACCCTTCATGTGCACGTCGATCACAGCGTCCCATTCGGCCTCTTCAAGGTTGACCAGTGAGCGATCGCGCAAGATGCCGGCGTTGTTCACGAGCACATCGAGCCGGCCATACGCATCAATCGCGTCCTGAACGATTCGTTTGGCACCGTCCCAACTTGTCACCGAGTCGGTATTCGCTATGGCCTCACCGCCCGCTGATCTGATCTCGTCGACAACCTGTTGAGCTGGCCCGGCGTCTGAACCGGACCCGTCGATCGCCCCGCCAAGATCGTTAACGACAACACGCGCACCCTCAGCAGCGAGGAGCAGCGAGTGTTCGCGCCCGAGACCCCGCCCTGCTCCGGTGATCACACAGACTCGCCCGTCGAGTGAACTCATCAGCAAATTTCCTCTCTTGTCGCGACCGTCTGGATCCTGTCCCTCCGACGTCGCTTCGGATAAGACACATAGCGCATGATGTCACATGTCATGAAGTTTCATGCAATCGAAGAATCCATCCGCCATACTTGGGCGAGTGACAAACGCATCTCTTCGATGGGGCGACCAAGCACCGCACAACGTGCACGGTGCCCGCGACCGGCTCCTCGACGCCGCCGAGGCATGCTTCGGCCAGTTCGGGATAGCGAAGACCACCGTTGAGGACATCGCCAAGCAAGCAAGTGTCTCGCGAGCCACGGTCTACCGATACTTCGCTGGACGCGACGCCGTGGTCTCAGGTGTCATCCTGCGTGAGACCGAGCGGTATCTCGAGCGTGTCCGTCCGCGTGTTGAGTCCCAGAGCGACCTTGGGGGAGTGATCCTCGAGTTTGTCGAGGTCACCTTGCGAGCAGCTGTGCGCGACGAGACGGTCGGCCTGCTGTTCACCAGCGATCACGGCCTCGACAGTGTCGGCATCATCGAAGGCACATCGGTAGCGCTGTTCGAGTTGGTCAGCGAGTTTCTTCGGCCGATGTTCGACAGCCGATCTGACGAACATCATCCCGGGCTCCCTGTCGAAGACGCGTCAGAGTGGATCCTTCGTGCCATATTGAGTCTGCTCACCGTGAAGGGTCCTAAACGGCGGAGCGGCGACGGGCTCGACACCTATCTGCGCCGATTCCTACTGCCCGCAATCCTGCGCCCGACCTCCTGACCGGGTAAGGCCCGCGACGGTTACCAGCGAACCGGCACGGTACGCGGGCCACGCACTTGTCCGCCGGTCCAGGTGACGAGATCGGGGTCGACCAGTTCATACACTGGGATCCTCCTCAGCCATTCTTCGATCGCAACTTTGAGTTCCATGCGGGCCAGGTTCGACCCGAGGCAGCGGTGAATGCCCGAACCGAAGGCAAAGTGACGATTGTGTTCGCGGTCGATGACGAAGTCGTCGGGGTTGTCGAAGTGTGCTGGGTCGCGATTGCCGGCCGGGAAAGCCATGATCACTTTGTCGCCGGCTTTCATCGGACACCCGGCGACCTCGATGTCGGCAACGACTTCGCGTCCCATGTTGACCGGGCTGTACATCCTGAGCATTTCTTCGACAGCGGTGTCGATGAGACTTGGATCAGCGCGGAGACGGGCCTGGTCGTGCGGATTTGTGGCGAGGTGCCAGAGCGAGGAGCCAATTCCGCTCCACGTGGTGTCGATTCCTGCAATCAACAGCAAGAAGCAGGTCCCGAGGAGGTGTCGTTCGTCGAGTGGCTCGCCGTCGTGATCGGTCTCGATAAGCATGGTGATGAGATCGTTGGGCCGCTCGCCGGCAGGAATCTGGCGTCGTTCCTCGACTCGTTCGCCGAAGTATCCGAGCACCTCCATGATTGCGTCCAGGCTGTTCTGAAGATCCTGGAACCCTTCCTGAAGGATGCGAACCGCCCAGTCGGTGAACATCGACTCATCTGAGCCTGGGACGCCGAGCATGTGGGCAATGACACGGACTGGGATGTGTTGCGCGTAGTCCTTCGCTGCGTCAGCGTGGCCTCGATCGGCGATCTGGTCGAGTAGTTCGTTGGCGAACCCCCGCGTGATCGGTGTCATCTCCTCGATCCGACCTGGTGAGAATGCGGGCAAGAGGAGTCGGCGCGCCCATGTGTGGACGGGCGGGTCAGATGTGATGGGAGGCGCCTGCAGCAGTGGCCGATCACCTCGTTCTGGCAGGTCGATGACCCCGATACGACGCGAGGAGAAGTGCTCGGTGTCGTGCGCGACCGCAGCGATGTCGTCGTAACCGATCGGCATCCACGAGCGGCCGCGTCGCTCGCTGAACGCGACTGGACATTCGCCACGCAATTCGTTCCAGACAGAGAACGGATCGTCGATGTAGCGCTGGTCGAGGATGTCGAGGTCCCGCGCCCAGTCGTTGGTCGCGGCGACGACGGCGTCAGCGGCGTTCGACAGGTTGATTTGATCGGTCATGGGCCCTCCAGGGCAATCGGGTTCGGCGTTCTATTGCGCTGATGATACACAAGACTAGTAGTGTCTTATTCATCAAGTCCATTCAAGTCGGCCACGGAGGTTGTCCATGGAATTCGAGTTCAACGAGCGCACAGCTGAAGCGATGCTCGGCGCAGCAACGGCGGCAGGAGGCATCTCGGCGTATCTCGAATTCCGACACACCGGCTTGACAGCCGGCCGTCTCGTCGCCGAAATGGACGCACGCGATGACCTCCTCACACCATTCGGGAATCTGCACGGCGGCTGCCTCTCGGCATTCGTCGATCATTGTCTCGGCGTCGTGTTCTACCCCGTCATCCCTCACAAGGCGTGGGTCGCCACCACTGAGTTCAAACTCAACCTGCTACGACCCGTCTCGTCGGGCGTCTGCGTCGCCGTCGCTGACATCGTGTCACTGTCCAAGCGCAGCGGCGTCGCCCGGATCGACATCACCAACGATGGGCAGATCGTCTGCGCTGCTCAAGGCACCGTCACCATCGTCGCTCCGAAAGGCTGACCCCATGTACACCCCGATTACAGCAATGTTGGGATGCGAGTTTCCCGTCCTCGCGTTCAGCCACTGCCGCGACGTCGTCGCGGCAGTGTCCAAGGCCGGCGGATTCGGCGTGCTCGGCGCCGTCGCTCACACCCCGGACCAACTCGAGGTCGACCTTGCTTGGATCGATGCCGAGGTGGGTGGCAGGCCGTACGGCGTCGACCTCCTTCTCCCACAGAAGTACGTCGGTGCCGATCAGGGCGGTTTGGATCGCGACGGCCTTCGTCAACTGCTTCCTCCGGAACATCGAGACTTCGTCGATGACATCTTGGCCCGGTATGGCGTGCCGGCGCTCCCTGATGATGAACGACCGAAGGGTATGAATCTCAGCGTGTCACCGGACGGGTACGAGCCGTTGCTCGACGTTGCGTTCGCCCACCCGATCGGACTCATCGCTTCGGCGCTCGGCCCGCCCCCTGCTGACGTGGTCGAGCGCGCCGGCTCGATCGGAGTGAAGGTGGCAGCGCTCGCCGGGACGACCGCGCACGCCGTCAAACATGCCGAAGCCGGCGCAGACATCATCATCGCGCAGGGCTCCGAAGCCGGTGGCCACACCGGCGAGGTGGGCACGATGGTCCTCGTCCCCGAGGTAGTCGACGCCGTGGCGCCGATCCCGGTGCTCGCCGCCGGCGGCATCGCTCACGGGCGACACATGGCCGCGGCAATGGCGCTCGGCGCCGCCGGCGTATGGACAGGTTCGGTCTGGCTCACCACCGCCGAAGCCGAGACCGAACCCACAGTCAAGGAGAAGTTCCTCGCCGCATCGTCGAGCGACACCATCCGATCTCGATCGATCACCGGCAAGCCCGCCCGCATGCTCCGCACGCCGTGGACCGACGAATGGGAAAGGCCCGATGGGCCGGGCACGCTACCGATGCCGCTCCAACCGCTGTTGGTCGGACCCGCGTTGCAGCGCATCAACCGCTCGGCAAACACGGCCGGGTCCGGTGCCGAACAACTCGCGACCTATTTCGTGGGCCAGGTTGTCGGATCGATCGACACGGTTCGGCCGGCAAATCGCGTCGTGCTCGAAATGGTCGAAGGATTCATCGACTCGATCACGGCGCTCTCAAGTCATCTCGACGTATAACCCGCGACCCCTGTCATCACGACAGTGCCCGCTCGCCGGCGCTACCGGGGCTCTTTGTGCGACCCCGCATCCGAACACCGCCGGACGATGCCGTCGAGGTTGATGATGAACCGCTCAGACAACTCAACGAGCGCCGTCACTTCGTCCGTGGTGAAATCGCTCAGTGCATCATTCAGGATGCGCAGTCTATTCTTCATGAGACGATGCTGGAGTGCCCGTCCGCGACGGGTGGCGCCGACGAGCGTCGAACGCTTGTCTCCTTCGCAGCGACGGCGAGCTACGAGACCTTCTGCGACGAGGCGATCGACTGCTCGTGTCGCGCCTGACGGCGAAACGTCGAGCGCGTCAGCGACCTCGGTCATGCGCCACCAATTTCTGCTGATGATGAGGTCGAGGCCGTCGCTCTGTCCGGTCGTGAGGAGCGGTTCTGTCCGGGTCCAGAGGAGAGGGCGTATACGACGCCCGACGGCCCAGCTGTCTGCAGGTTCGCAAGGCCGCCGCCATCCTGATCAGGTGCTCGACATCCGACGAGTTGGTGTCAGGTCCCGACATGGTGTTGGTGAACTCCGCTGATCCCACAGCGGTTGACCGCACTGTCACCGATGCTGTCTGCGTTGGTCGCTCACGCTTGCACCGATGCCGGTGTGGGTGCGTCATAGGGTGCGGACGGCACACCGGAACGGAGTCGGACTTCGCGCATGAACACCGACGCGATGAACGCGGCGAGCATCACGAAGGTGGCAAAGAAGAACACGGTGGTGATTGAGTCCGCCAGCGCAGAGGTGACCGCACGTCTGAGTGGGTCGGCCAGTTGTGAGATAGCGGTGGGGCTCTGCGCGAGCTCGGCTGATTCGATCCCGGCTGGGATCTCGACACCCGTGAGCTGATTGTCCATGTTCTGATCGAGTTTGTGATTGAGCAGGGTGCCGAACACGGCGACGCCGAACGTGCCTCCGATCGTGCGGAAGAAATTGACCGAGGCTGTTCCAGCGCCGAGGTCTCTGCTTTCGACAGTGTTCTGAACGGCGAGGGTGAGTAGTGGGAGAGCGATCCCGATGCCGGCACCGAGCACGATCATCCACATCGACGACACTGCTCGTCCGGTGTCAGGGCCCATCGTGGAAAGCAAGTAAAGCCCCGCTGCCCCCACCGCCGTGCCAATGATTGGGTACATCCGGTAGTGGCCAGTTCGTGTGGTGAGTCGGCCGGTGATCAGTGAAGCGATCATCATCGACATCATCAGTGGCAGAAGCAGGAGGCCGGCGTTCGCGGCAGCTTGCCTTGCACACCTTGGAAGAAGAACGGCAGGTAGACGATCGCGCCGTACATGGCTGCGCCGGAGAGCAGCGAGACGACGCTCGCCGCTGGGTATCCGGTTCGGGAGAACATTCGCAGCGGAAGTACCGGTTCGTCGGCGCGTCGTTCCTGAATGACAAATGCAGCGAGCGCACAAGCGGCGAGTAGGTAGAGGCCGACTGTGTGTGGTGCACTCCATCCGTATTCCTCGGTCGCCCATACGGTGGCGAGCAGCGAACTGACGATGGCCGTGACGAGTAAGGCTGAACCGGTGAGGTCGAGACGGTGCTCGGTCTTCTTTGGTTCGAGTCTGAGGACGATGCCGGTGACGACGAACGCTGCAGCGCCGATGGGCTAGTTGACGTAGAACACCCACCGCCATGACAGTTCGTCGGTGAGGAAACCGCCGACGAGTGGACCAAGCACGCTGGCGAGCGCAAACGTTCCGCTGAGGTAGCCGGTGTACCGGCCTCGTTCGCGCGGTGGCACAATGTCGCCGACGATCGTGAACGTCAGCGCAAAGAGACCGTCGCCGCCGATTCCTTGGAGGCCGCGGAACGCGATCAATTGACCCAATTCCTGGGCGAGGCCGCACAACGCCGAAGCGATCAGGAAGATGATGATTGATGCCTGGTACACCTTCTTGCGACCGTAAGATCAGAGAGCTTGCCGAACAATGGCATACTCATTGCAGACGCAACGAGGTAGGCGCTGAACACACCACGGAGCAACACACAAGTTCATCAGGCCGCATTGCCCGTGGCAGAACGGCAAGGTCGAGCGCTTCAACCGGACACTGCAAACCGAGTGGGCCTACCGCCAACTCTTCGAGTCCAACGACGCGCGATCAGCAGCTCTGCCAGACTTCCTTCACCGCTACAACCATCGACGGCGACACCACGCCCTCGGAGGCCACCCACCGATCAGCCGGCTGTCACCAACCTGACGGCCGAGTACAGCTAGCAGGGTGCTGAAATTCGGGGTCTGAGGGCGGGACGCCCGGATCGAGGGCGGCCCGCCTCGTTGTCATTGCGCTGGCTTGGTCTTCGATGTCAGTTTTCGGGGATCTCCGTTGTCGGTTTCGGGTGATCGCTCACTGATCCCCGACTCCGGAGGCGGCCGGTGGCGACCTTGCCGAGGTGATCTTCATCCGGTTGCGGCGTCGAGGGCCGTGATCCGGATCAGGTTGTAGACGGCGGCTTCCATCTTGAACCAGGCCCGGTTCCGGTCGTTGCCGATGTAGCGGACCTTGCGGCCCTGGCCGACTGTCTTGATCCAGCCGAACGGTTCCTCCACCCGCTTTCGGATCCGCTGCGACACGGTGTAGCCGGCGTGGCGGGTCGTTCTGGCGTCGATCGCCGATCTTCGGTTGGTGTTGTTCTGCGCGACGTGCGGCGTGAACCCGGCGGCGCGAACGTCTTTCACGAAGTTCTTCGTGTCGTAGTTCTTGTCGCCCGCCACCGTTCTTCGCCGACCACTCTTCGGCAGTCGTTTCAACATGTCGATCGCGCAGTCACGTTCTGCGAACCCGGTCGCCGCTGTCACCTCGGCATCGGCGATCAACGCCGAGCGGTGCTCGATCAAGAGGTGACCGGCGTAGCAGAGCTGGGCGGCGGTGTTGTTCGACTTGCGATACAAGCGTGCGTCCGGATCGGTCGTCGACGCGTGCGTGTCGTTCGAGCGTTTCTGGCCGTGCCACTGCACCTCGGAGTTGCGGCCCTTTGGGCCCTCGTTGTTGTCGCTGCCCGAGTCGTCTTTGGGCTTGAACGACTTGTGCGACGCCCACGCCTGCAACAAGGTGCCGTCGACGGAGAAATGATCCGACGACATGTACCGGCGCAGCTTCGCCTGGCGGACCACGGCGGCGAAGAACTCGTCGGCGATGTCAGCGTCGAGGAGGCGTTGGCGGTTCTTGGAGAACGTCGAAGCGTCGAACGAAGCTGCATCGATCGGGAGGTCGAGGAACCACTTGAACAACATGTCGTAGTTGAGGCGTTCGCAGAACGCCCGCTCGGAACGCATCGAGTACATCGCCATCAACACCGACGCCTTCAACAACTGCTCCGGCGGCACCGACGGACGTCCCGACGTCGCATACATCGCCTCGAACGAAGTGTCCATCGAGGCAAGCACGGTGTCGACCACCACACGGATCCTCCGGATCGGGTGCTCGGCCGGGATCAGGTCCTCGGTGCTCAACGACGACAACAGAGCAAGCTGACGATCAGGCGTTCCACGCATGACCCCATTCTTTTCCATCCAGACACAGAACGCGAGCACCAATCCGGGTTTTTCAGCACCCTGCTAGTGCCGTGACCGGCAATGTTGGGGGTGGCGCGTCCACCACTTGATCGGCTGGGTCGCGCAGACTTGGTGGATGGCTGAGCGTGTGTTCGTGCGAGACCTGGAACCGGCGGAGGGCAACAAGTTGTTGTCGATCATCCGGCGGGGTTCTGGGTCGGTGGTCCGTTGGCGAAGAGCGCAGATCGTGTTGTGGTCCGCGCAGCGAATGTCGGTCGCTGCGATCGCGGAGATCGCGTTCACGTCGCCGGATCGGGTGCGCGAGGTGATCCACAACTTCAATGCCGACGGCTTCGACTCGCTCGCCCCAAAGTATTCCGGTGGCCGCCCGCCGACGTTCACGCTGCCGCAACGCCAGCAGATCAAGAAGATCGCGCTCGCCCGCCCGACCGATCACGACCTGCCGTTCTCGACCTGGAGCCTGTCGAAGCTGGCAGAGTTCCTGGTCGCTGAGGGGGTGGTCGACGACATCAGCCATGAGGGCCTCCGGGTTCTGCTCCGTGAGGAGGGCGTGTCGTTTCAAGTGATCAAGACCTGGAAGCAATCCAACGACCCGGACTTCGAAACCAAGAAGAACCGGATCCTCGAGCTCTACGCGATTGCTGACGGCACTACCGAAGCTGGGCCTGACGATCCGACTGTGGTGATCTGTGTCGATGAGTTCGGGCCACTGAATCTGCAGCCGCATCCTGGCAAGCAATGGGCCACGAAAGCAGCAGGCAAAGGCGATGTCGAAGCTCCCCGCCGGCGCCGGATGCGCGCCACCTACAACCGGCCCCACGGAGTCCGCCACATGATGGGCGCGTATGACCTGGCCACTGATCGGCTTTACGGCCACGTCGTCACCACCAAGGATCGGACGGCGTTCATCCGGTTCTTGCGCTACGTCCGAAAGCTGCACCCGCCCGAAGTCCGGATCGCGATCGTGCTCGACAACTTCTCACCGCACCTCTCGACGAAGAAGGACCAACGCGTCGGCGAGTGGGCGGCGGCGAACAACGTCGAACTCGCCTACACCCCGACCTACTCATCGTGGTTGAACCGGATCGAGGCCCAGTTCCAAGCGCTGAGATATTTCTCTCTCGATGGCACCGATCACGGCACCCACGCCGAGCAAGCCTCGATGATCCGCCGCTACATCCGCTGGCGCAATCGCCACGCCCGAGACGAACAACTCCGAGCCCTCGTCAAACGCGCAAACGTTGCCTGACACGGCACTAGCTCGCGGATCCGCCGATAGGACGGGTACGGGTTCGCACGCGTCTCGACATCGCTGAACAATGCGGCCAACTCGTGATCGGCCCCAGCAGTGCGTTCGGACAGGTCGGTCATTGGTTGTCTCCTTGGGCTGGTGCCGCGCCGAGACCGGCCAGCATGGCGTTGAAGAGAGTTCGAGAACGTCCGTCGCTGTCGGCGCCGTCGCCGAGCAGCAGTTGCATGCCAGTGACAAGCACCGCGCCGTACACAATCGATGTGGCGGCCGCAAGGTCATTGACGGCCAGCGAGCCGTCCTTGGCACCGTCGCGCAAGGCCTCGCGGATTGGCGACAAGATTGCGTTGTCGACGCCGGCAGCGATGTCGACGAGCGACGCAGCTCGCCCGAGTTCACCGAACAGCAGACGGTACGTGGGTCCGTGACCGGTGATGAAGTTGAGGTGCGCGATGACCAGCCGCTCAAGCCGTTCACGGCCTGTGCCGGGCTGCTCGGCAGCCGACAACAAGCACGACGAGATTCGGCCCAACGTGCGCGACAGGAGATGGGCCAGAATGTGCTCTTTGCCCGGAAAGTAGTAGTACAGCGTTGCCCGCGGCACTCCCGTGATCTTGGACAACTCTCCGATTCGCGTTGCTTCGAGGCCGTTGTCCGCAAACAGCGGAGCTGCCCGGTCGATGCGTTCGGCCAAGTCTTCGGGGATCGCTCGGAACGGGAGCGTCGTTGCTGGGGTCATCGTCACAGCCTCGCTGGTGTCGGCGGCTCGATGTTCGGTGTGGGACCGAGCGCGTCGAAGTCGGCGAGCATCTCATCGCCGTCGTCGAAGCGAGCCAACTCGTCGCGGATCTGCGAGTAACGAAATGCAAACGTGCGCGCAAGACGATCACCTGTTTGACTCGACTTCGCCTCCGCAACTGCTGCCTCGACGAGCTGGGCGCCAGGCATCGTTGATCCGTCGGACGTGCGGACGGTACGGACGGCCAACTCGGCCAGCGCCGTCTGGAGATAGGCGACGTGGATCTCCTCGTCGCGGCGGATGTGACCGATCGTTTCGGCAGCGAAATGTGGATCGACAGAACACGCCGAATCACCGAGCACAGAGGCTGCCCACGAGAACGTACGGAAGGCCATCAACTCGATCTGCAAGATCATCGCCATGCCGCGGATCGTCAACTGGAACATCGGGTCGACGTTGTCGACCAACGGTGTCGTGTTGCCGCTGACACTCATTGCTTCGGGCGATGGTTGCGCTGGTCCCGTATATCCGGGTGGTGGAGCAATCGGAAGGTTGGTGAAATAGTCAGGCAAGATCTCGGGGCGATCAAGGGCTGCGTCACGTACCGCGTACCACATCTGATCATGCCCGGATTCTTCGCCTCGTCCGGCCTCGTCGTTGCCGTGCGCCTCAAACAGGCCAACATGGAGATGCGCCAGGCAGGTGCCCGCAATCGGTTCGACAATAAAGTCGCTGAAGTCGAGGAGCGGCATGAGCTTGATGCCGTCGTTGCCGAAACCTTCGACCACGCCGATCAAGGTGAGGATCCGGGCCATTGCGCCTCGAGCGCCCTTTCGAAGTAGTAGGCGGGCTTGATCCTCATTGGGGAAGTACGTGTCGGGAATGGCTTCGGGTCCGAGCACGTCGGTCGAGTGTCCGGCTGCGCGGAGTTGCTCGCGCCAGGCTTCGATGGCGTCGAGACGGTGTAGTGAGCGTGGCGGTAGATAGTTGCCGTCAGGGTCGAGGCCGCCGTGAAGCAGGCGGCCGTTGTGATGCACGCGTGCTGCGAAGTCGCGATCGGCCATGAGTTCTTCGTGGGTGTAGGTGGTCTGCATCAGTGTCGTTCCTTTGTCCATTTCTTGTAGCGATGGGCTGCAGTTGCACTGCAACGAACGATACAATCTCTGTGTTTGGAACGACGTTACAGCTTCGGTGTCCAAGACCTATATCTGGAGATGGCCATGGCAGGTTCGTCAGCACCGAAATGGGGCGCCAGCGAGCAGCCGGACAATTCGCGCCGGTTCCAGATCGGGACAACGCGTCTCGTCCATCATGGGGACATGACACCAACCGGTGGACCTCACCCGCATGCACAGCGGCGTCTCGCCGACATCGACGTGCGAGGCGTCGCCGACGCCCTCGACGACGCCAGCCCGGAAACCCAATGGTGGTACGACCCAGCGACCGGCCGGGTCGAGCCGACCCTCGCGGACGACCTCATGCTCGGCCTCGATGACGACGAAGATCAACGTGAACTCAGCTGGGTGCTCGTCGACTCGCCCGGCTCACGCGCCGCGTATCAGGACATGGTCGACTTCGCGAACGCAGTTGGCGACCCACGAGCGTCGGAGATACTGACGCGAGCACTCGAAGGACGCGGTGCGTTCCGCCGCTTTCGCGACACGCTTGAGCAGTTCGACGACATGCGTCACTGCTGGCTCGGCTACACAAGAGCGGCCAGCGAACAGCGAGCGATCGACTGGCTCGTCGACGAGAACCTCGTCACCGGCGACGACACCGACACAGAACGAAACGCACGATCAGCGAACATGAGCGCCGGGCTCGCCGATGTTGCAGCCCGCCGCGGTCAAGTCGTCGCCGAAGCCGACCTGCCCGGTCGATGGGACGAGGTCAGCTACCTGATCGACGCCGGCCACGCCGTCACCGTCACGCGCGACGGTCAAGCCTGGGCGTCGATCACCCCCTTCAGCGGGCCAGATCGCTGAGCGATGTCGAGCACTCGTCCTCCCTGCCGGTTCTGAGCGGCACCAGCAGGCAGCGTCGTGAACATTCTAATCGCCTTGGCGGGCGGTTGGCGGCGTGGCTTGGCGCCGAGCGCCGGGGTGCGAGGGGTGAATCGCGCTCGCAGTTTTCCATCCGGCTTGGCGATCGTGATGAATGGCGAAGGCGCCCCGGAATTCGATGAGGCAATCCAGCCACTCCCTATCTACCCAACTCGGTTCGCGTGCGCTACACGACTGCAACCGCTGGCGGGTGGGGACCCACACCAGAGAAGTCATCGCTGGACGCTTCTCGAAACACTTCCTCGCCGCCTATGGTCCAACGGATGTCCCTCACCGCCACTGACGTATCAGCGAACGCTTCCCAGAAGGTGCGCTATGACTGGACGCTGCACGAGGCCGAAGCATTGTTCGAGTTGCCGTTCCCGGAGCTGTTGTTCCTTGCCCAGCAGGCACATCGAGCGAACTTCGACGCCGCTGAGGTTCAGCTCTCGACCCTGCTCAGCATCAAGACCGGGGCCTGCCCCGAAGACTGCGCTTACTGTCCGCAGAGCAGCCACCACAACATCGAGCTCAAGCCTGAGCCGTTGATGGACGTCGCTTCCGTCGTGTTCGAAGCCCGAGCCGCGAAGGCGTCCGGCGCAACCCGCTATTGCATGGGCGCTGCCTGGCGCGCCCCCAACGATCGCCAGATCGATGCGGTGTGCGAGATGGTGACCGAGGTCGCCAAGCTCGGTATGGAGACCTGCATGACGCTCGGCATGCTCACGCCGACCCAAGCCAGCAAACTCGCCGATGCCGGGCTCGATTATTACAACCACAACATCGACACGTCCGAGGAGTACTACAAGGAGATCACCACCACCCGCACGTTCGATGACCGCCTCGACACCATCTCCAACGTCCGCGACGCCGGCATGAACGTGTGCTGCGGCGGCATCATCGGGATGGGCGAAACCCGGAGCGACCGGGCCGCAATGTTGACCACGCTGGCAACCCTGCCTGAACACCCCGAGAGCGTCCCGATCAACCAACTGATCCGAGTTCCCGGCACCCCGCTCGACGGTGTCGATGAGGTCGACCCGATCGAGTTCGTCCGCACCATCGCCGTAGCCAAGGTGATGATGCCCGCATCGTCAATCCGACTGTCCGCAGGCCGAGAGGAAATGAGCGACGAGCTGCAGGCTCTCTGCCTCGCGGCCGGTGCCAATTCGATCTTCGTCGGCACCAAGCTGCTCACCCGCGACAACCCCACCCGCGCGCACGACGACAAACTGATCCAGCGGCTCGGCATGCGACCGATGCCACTAGCTACTTGCCCCTGAAAAAGGGGGGGCTGAGCTGGGTGCTCGCGATTTTCGGAAGGAAGGAGGATGATGGCTCCAATCACAGTTTCCCGCTGAAGATTGGAGCCATCATCGTGTTTCGTACCGTAGAGCATCGAGCGACGTTGTGGGAGGCGATGCTGCCTCGGGAGGCGTTGATCATGTCGCCCGAGTTGGTCGCCGTCGACTGCTTGTTGGACGACGCCCGGTTCTTCCAACCGCTGCGTCGCTGGTTCGACCCGTTCCATGGTCGGCCGTCGATTCCGATGGAGACGTATCTCCGGTTGATGTTCCTCAAGTACCGCTACCGGCTCGGCTACGAGACGTTGTGCGCGGAGGTGTCGGACTCGTTGTCATGGCTGCGGTTCTGTCGGATCCCGCTCGGTGAACGCGCACCTCACCCGTCGACGTTGATGAAGTTGACGACGCGGATCGGGGCCGACACGATCCGCGAGTTGAACGATGTGATGATCACCGTCGGCGTCGAAGCCGGCAAGGTCGACATGGGCTGGCTGCGCGCCGACACGACGGTGGTCCCGGCCGACATCAAGTATCCGACCGATTCGGGGCTACTCACCAAAGGCGTCACTCGCATCGCCGGCCTCGTCGCCCGGTTGCAAGCAGCGGGGATCGCGCCGCGAACCTCCTTCGACGACCCAATCGCGACTGCCCGCCAGAGCGCGCACCGGATCGGCTCCAAGCTGCGCCGGCGCACGAACGAAGCCAAAGACGAGGTGTTGGCGATCACGGCGAACTCGCCGACCTCGCGGACACGTGCATCTGCCAGGCGAGACGCGTGTTGCTGAACGCTCGACGGGTCAGCGACCGGCCGATCAAACGACTTCGTCGGATGCTCGCCGATCTCGCCAACCTCCTCGACGCACTCTCACAGATCGTCGCGCAAACACGTCAGCGGCTCGCCGGTGACATGCCGCCCGGAAAGACCCGCCGGGTGTCGCTCCACGATGCCGATGCGCGCCCGATCCGCAAAGGCAGCCTCGCGAACTCGACCCAGTTCGGCTACACCGGCCAAGTCACCGACACCCGCGACGGCATCGTCGTCGACTACGAACTCGAAGCCGGGATCCCCGCAGACGCGCCACGACTCGCGCCCGCCGTCGCACGCGCCATCAAGGTGACGGGCACCGTTCCCGACTCAGTCACCGCCGATCGCGGCTACGGCGAAGCCGCTGTCGACGCAGCGCTCGACGAACTCGATATCGCCATGATCGCTGTCCTACGCAAGGGCAAGGTCAGCGTCACTCGTCACGACATCGAGACCGGCAACGAGTTCCTCGAGCTGGTCAAGTGGCGCACGGGACCTTGCGATCCAGAAGGCGTTGCCGGTGTTCATCCGCAAGGGTGGCGGCACGATCCTCAATACGGCGTCGGTGGCGGGCATGATCGGGGCGGCGATGCCCGGCAACGCTCCCGGCAATCTCGTACACAACGTCGCCAAGGCTGCAGTCCTGCGTCTGACGGAGAACCTGGCGGTGGAGCTGTCCCCCTGGAACGTCCGGGTGAACGCGGTGTCGCCCGGGATCATCGACACGCCGGCGACGCGGCCGCTGCTCCAAGTTGGTGCCGACGAGATGTTCCTTTCGAGCCTGCTCACTCAGCGGCTCGGCCAGCCCGAGGACATCGCCCGGGCGGCGCTGTTCTTGTGCTCGGACGAGTCGGAGTACGTCAACGGTGCCAACCTCGTGGTCGATGGTGGCTGGGTCGCATCGGGCGGCGCGGGGCGGCCGGACCCCGAGATCGCCGCGAGCCTGGGCGACGCCATGGCCAACTTGACCAACATCTCGACGGCACAGGAGTGAACGCCATGTTTAAACTCACCGATCAGGTCGCGATCGTGACCGGAGCGTCGGGCTTCCTCGGCCGGAGCCACGCAGTCCATCTCGCGCGGGCAGGTGCCAGGATCGTCGTCGCCGACATCGCCGACGGCTCGGAGACTGTGGCCGCCGTGGAGGAGGCTGGCTCGACGGCCAGTTGGATCGAGACCGACGTATCCGACATGGCCTCCCTCGAGAAGATGACCTCAAGGGTGGTCGCAGAGTACGGACGTATCGATGTGCTCATCAACAACGCCGCCATCGTGGCCGGCATTCAGAAGCCCTGGACCGACATCACTCCCGAGGAGTGGCGCCGCAACATCGACGTCGACCTGACGGGGATGTTCCTGGCTGCCCGTGCGGTCCACCCCGCGATGGCGAGCCGGGGGTATGGGCGGATCGTGAACATCTCATCGGGCACGATGGTCATGGGGATGCCTCACTTCTTGCACTACGTGAGCGCGAAGGCCGGGGTGATTGGGTTCACACGTTCGCTGGCCACGGAGGTCGCAGCCGACGGGATCACGGTCAACGCGGTGCTCGTCGGGTTCTTCCCGCACGACTTCGGCGGAGGTATCGAAGGGGTGGAGGAACTCACTCAGGCAGTCCTGGGCATGCAGGCGGTCAAGCGTGTCGGTGGGCCCGAGGACCTTTCCCCGGCCATCGTCTTTCTGTCCTCCGAGGAGTCGCGCTGGATCACGGGGCAGGCTCTGGCGGTCGACGGCGGCCTGGTCAGATCGGGAGGATGAACCGGCACGATCCGTGTGGTAGGGACATGCGTAGGAGCCGTGAGGGTGCAAAAGGTGCAACCGGGTAGTGCCCGGGCACTACCCGGTGCCTGACGCCGACACCCGCGACATCCTGCCTATTGGCCGCACTCCGGACGGTCGTCGACCGCCTGTCTGGTCAACCGAACCCGGGCGGGCTCTATTCGTGGGGCACTGCTCAGGCAACGGGACCTCGGACGTGATCACGGACCAGACCCGACGCATCTTTGTTGTCGGGCTTCCGAGCCCGTGCCGGGCACGAAAGCGGACAGCGGCGCACGGGGCGGCTGCCACAGCCGAGGGTTCGGCCGGGATCGATGCGCGACTGGGGACCGACGCCGGAGGCGTGGATCCGCATCTGGCCCCGGCAGCCGGCCGACCGCAACTCCTCGCGGCCACCGACCAGGCTTGTTCGGTTCCCATACCGACCGGTCGGGTCGTGGGGAGTAACCCTGCGACTGCGGGGTGCCGGCCGGTGATGGGAGCTACGGCGCTGCGAGGCAAGCGGGAGCGGTGACCGCATCGCCGTTGTCGAGGAGTGCGCTCAACCGTTGCCGAATGTCGGCTGGCGCCCCAGCGGCGATCAGGTAGTTGGTGATCGTGCCGTGGCGCGTTCTGATGTCTTGAAGCACCTCGGCCAACGCCGCTGGTTCAACCGCGAACGCGGCCGGTGGGATACGCGCGAGGTCGTCGCCGACGAGGCGGGTGATGATGCGATCGCGCAGCATGGCAAGACCTGCTGTCGACTGTTCGTAGTCGGCAAGAATGGCTTCGTCGGGAACGTCGAGGACGGCGAGCAGCGTCGCAACAATGATGCCGGTGCGGTCCTTGCCAGCGGTGCACGAGATGACCGCTGGCAATCGATCGGGGTCGGAGAGCAACGTCAGGACGGCGGCGATCTCGTCGGCGTGGTCGAAGACGATGGCCTGGTACATCGAGGGCAGGTCGAGAGACCCGTTGTGCGCGTTCTCGCGGATCAGCGCCCCGTCGAGCACGGGGAGGTGTACGACCTCGCCCACGTCAGCGAGGTCGTAGCGCCCCATCCGCTCATGCTCCATGGACGTCCGCAGGTCGACGATCGTTTGGATCTGGAGTATGTCACGCAGGACCGCGCGGTCGTTCTCGGTGACGAAGCACAGCGCGTCGCTGCGGTATACCAGCCCGGACTTCAGCGTGCGTCCGTCGGAGGTGACGTGACCGCCGAGACCACGAAAGTTACTCAGTTCCTCGAACACCCAGTTAAGTGTGCCACTCATCAGGTACGGGTAACGAGTGACCGCGGTGAACGTGGGGTGAACATCGCGCAGCGCGCTCGACGTGGCTTCTGCCGCGATCGCATATCACTTGGTGACGGCGTCGGCGACGATGTCGAGGATGGAGTCGAGGTTCCTGCCACTCGTCGTGGAACAACGAAGTCTTGCGGTCGATCTCGGACGACCTGGCAGCAACGCTACGAGTGGCCTCGGTGTTCGCCGAACGCGGCTTCGAGGCAGCATCGAGTTGCTCAGCGATGCAACCGGCGTCCGGCATCGACGCTCGACTACAACTTCGACGGCAAACAGGAGATCCGTGCGCTTCTCCTGTAGGACGGCTCGACCGGACCGCTGAAGTTGTTGAGTGCGCCGCGACAGCTAGTCCTGCGGCGGTCCGACTGCGTCAGTCATCGAGAGCGTCACATTCCGGGGCCGGGTCGTTTGCCGTAGGGGCAGTCGGCAGCCGCCCGTCTCATCGCTGAGCCCGTCGATGCGGAGCAACCGGGGATCGACCCGTCGCCAAACTCTCCGTTCATCTCAAGACCTCCCGCGGAATGTGACGCCTTTCTGAATCCTTGGATGCTGAACTCCTCGGCGGCCCCGACCAACGAGCCAAGCCACAGCATGCTCTGCAATCGCGGTCCAGGTCTCGTGGCCGACGATTCGTGAACTGGCGAAGATCGCAGACCCTCGACGGTGAGGTAGGCCTCACGCAATATTCACTGTGACTCGACCTCCCGACCCGACGCTCCAGTACGAATTTTTCCGCGCTCGGCCAGATACACGAGACCGTGCGTCGCCACAATCAGACCTCAACGACTCGGGCGACCGGACCTCCCTGCCGGATCTGCTCAACCAGACCCCGTCGCGGCGCGGCAACTAGTCCTCGCACCGAGTTCGGTCGGTCGTGTGCTGGCCTTCGCTGCCCAGTTCATCGTCATGAGTCAGCCCCACCTGCGCATCGGTCTCGGTGCGCAGGGCGGCGTCGAGCTGGGTGATGAATCGTTCGGTGAGGTCGGCGAGCGCGAGGCGTTCTGTTTGGTCGAATCCTGCGAGTGCTTGGCTGACGATGTCGAGGCGCGACTGCATGAGGGTGCGTTGGACTCGGCGGCCTTTGCGTGTTGCGCTCACGAGGTGTGATCGCTTGTCTTGCTTGCACACGGTTCGCAGCGCGAGTCGATCGTTGACAAGTCGGTCGGCCGCCCGCGTCGCACCCGACGGCGAGAGGTCGAGTCCTGCAGCGAAGTCGATCATGTTCCAGCTTGGGCGGGTGACGAGGAGGTCGAGGCTGTCGACTTGTCCGATGGTGAGTTGCGGTGGGCCGGGTTCCCAGATCATTGTGCGGAGTTGGCGCGCGGCGGCCCCGCGTCGAAGGGTTCGCCAACTCTGAGCGACGCGTGCTGTGACCTCGTCGGCACCGCACGTTGCCATCTGACTTGTTGTTTGCCGGAGGTCGTACATGGTGCGGGCCTTTCGTTCAGTTGAGTGGGTCGAGGTGGTTCAAGAAGTCGAGAACGGCGGTGGTGAAGGCGTCGTTGTCGTCACCGGCGACCATGTGGCCGGTGTTGGAGACGTCGACGGCTGTTGCGTGTGCGACGGTGGCGAGGAATTCGTTGACGGTGTCGGGACTGACGAGGTCAGACATTGCGCCGCGAACGAGCAGGGTGGGTGCGGTGATGCGCGCGGCTCCCTCGAGGAGTTGAGTCGCGATCAGTTCGAATCGATGTTCACCGCCTTCAGGGTGTTGGGTCATTGCGTCGGTTTTGGAGGTGATGAGGCGGGGTCCCAGCGCCAGACGTATCGGCCGTCGTCGCGTTGGCGCAGCACTTTGAGGAGGCCGTCGAGGTTGGCTGGCCGTGGGCGGTGCGGGTTGTAGGCCGCAATGACGTCGGAGGCTTCTTGGAGTCTGGTGAAGCCGTCTGGGTGGGCGGCCATGAATGCCACGACGCGTTGGGCGCCGGCGATCTCCATGCGTGGGGTGACGTCGACGAGCACGACGCCGGCCCACAGGTCTGGTGGGCGTGGCGGTGGGCGTTGAGGATGGTCATGCCGCCCATTGATGCGCCGACCGCGACGACTGGGCGTCCCCTCGACATCTGGGTGTGGATGGCGAGTAGGTCGTGGGTGAGATCATCGGTTTCGTAGTTGCCCGACGGGTCCCACTCGCTGTCGCCGTGGCCGCGAGTGTCGATGGTGACCACGGTGTTGCCGTGGTCGCTGAGTGATGTTGCTGTGTTGGTCCAGGCGTGTCGGTTCTGGCCGCCGCCGTGCAGCATGAACACGGCGGGTCGCCGGCTTTGAGGGTCTCCGTCGAAGATCTCAGCGGTGATCTTGATCGAGTCGTGGCCCACGCAGTGTGTGGACCGATGTGTTGTTCATGCGGGTTCCTGGGTGAGTGTGGGCGCAGTTGCAGGCTGGGCGTCCGTGGTCGTTCGAAGTGCGACTTCACGCATGAATACAGCGGCGATGAACGCGGCGACCATGACGAATGTGGCGAAGAAGAACGTGGTGGTGATCGAGTCGGACAGCGCCGTGGTGACCGCGGTCTTGAGTGGTTCGCCGAGTTGTGAGATGGCGGTGGGGCTCTGGGCGAGACCGGATGTTTCGATCCCGGCGGGCACGTCGATGCCGGCCAGGTTGGTGTCGAGGTTGGTGTCGAGTTGGCGGTTCAGCACGGTGCCGAAGATTGCGAGGCCGAAGGTGCCGCCGATGGTGCGGAAGAAGTTGACCGATGCGGTGCCCGCGCCGAGGTCTCTGAACTCGACGGTGTTCTGCACGGCGAGGGTGAGCACGGGGAGTGCGATGCCGATGCCGGCGCCGAGCGTGATCATCCACAGCGACGACAGTGTTCGTCCGGTGTCTGGGCCCATCGTGGAGAGCAGGTAGAGGCCGAGTGCTGCGAGGGGTGTGCCGATCATCGGGTAGATCCGGTAATGACCGGTGCGGGTGGTGAGCCGGCCGGTGATGAGTGAGGCGAACATCATCGACACCATCAACGGAAGCAGGAGGAGGCCGGCGTTGGCTGCTGCTTTGCCTTGCACGCCTTGGAAGAAGAGCGGGAGGTAGACAATGGCTCCGTACATTGCTGCGCCGGCGAGTAATGACACGATGCTGGCTGCGGTGTAGCCGGTGCGTGTGAACATGCGCAATGGGAGGACAGGTTCGTCGGCTCGCCGTTCTTGGCGAATGAACGCTGCAAGGGCAACAACAGCGAGCAGATACAGCCCGATGGTTTGGGGTGTGCTCCATCCGTATTGTTCGGCGGCCCAGACGGTGGCGAGCAGCGAGCTGACGATGGCGGTGACGAGGAGTGCAGAGCCGGCGAGGTCGAGGCGGTGCTCGGCCTTTTTGGGTTGGAGTTTGAGGACGATGCCGGTGACGACGAACGCTGCGGCGCCGATCGGGAGGTTGACGTAGAACACCCAGCGCCATGAGAGTTCGTCGGTGAGGAATCCGCCGACGAGTGGTCCCAGCACGCTGGCGAGGGCGAATGTGCCGCTGAGGTAACCGGTGTAGCGGCCGCGTTCGCGTGGCGGCACGATGTCGCCGACGATCGTGAACGTGAGTGCGAACAACCCGCCGCCGCCGATTCCTTGGATGGTGCGGAACGCGATGAGTTGGCCGAGGTTCTGGGCGGCGCCGCACATGGCGGACGCGACGAGGAAGATGATGATCGCGGTTTGGTACACCTTCTTGCGGCCGTAGAGATCGGAGATCTTCCCGAACAGCGGCATGCTCGTCGCGGACGCGACGAGGTAGGCGGTGAACAGCCACGAGAGGTGATCGATTCCGCCGAACTCGCCAACGATGGTCGGCAGGGCCGTTGACACGATCGTGCTGTCGAGTGCGGCGAGCATCAGCCCGGTCATCAGCCCGATGATGATGATGGTGCGTTGCCGGTGCGTGAGGTCGGTCGCCGGGGCTGCGTCGGCGTGCTGTGTGGTCATGACACGTTGACGTCGAGTGTTTCGAGGCCCCGCAGTGTGAGGCTTGGGCGCCACGGTGCGTCGGTGTCGCCGTCGACATTGGGGAAGCGTCGTAAGAGTTCGTTGAACACGATTTCGCCTTCGAGTCGTGCGAGTGGAGCGCCGAGACAGAAGTGGATGCCAGCGGCGAAGCTGAGGTGTTGGATGCCGGTTCGGGTGATGTCGAATCGGTCCGGGTTCTCGTATCGGTCTGGGTCGCGGTTCGCGGCGCCGAGCATCGTGAGTACGACGTCGCCTTCGGCAATGTCGCATCCGTCGATGTCGGCGGGCTCGAGTGCGATGCGTGCGTCGAGTTGCACCGAACTCTCGTAGCGCAGCATTTCTTCGACCGCGCTGTGGGCGAGGTCGGGTCGCGACCGCAACAGGTCGAGTTGGTCGCGGTTGCGGAGCAGGGTGACGAGGCCGTTGCCGATCAGGTTTGTCGTGGTTTCGAAACCCGCCGCGAATATCAAGATGATCGTCGCGATCAGTTCGTCATCGTTGAGCCGGTCACCTTCCTCTTGTACCTCGAGCAGTGCGCTGATGAGATCGTCGCTCGGGTTGTGGCGTCGTTGCGCGATCAGTCCGGTGAAGTAGTCGGTCATTGCCTGGCTTGCAGCACGCGCCTTGTCCGCGGTGGCGGCGTCGACCATCGGTTCGAGTGCGGCGGCCGCGTCGCGGACGAGATACCGGAACTGTTCTCGGTCGGACTCGGGGACACCGAGGAGTTCACCGATCACTTGCACCGGCAGCGGAAAGGCGAGCACGTCCATCACATCGCCGCCACCGTTGTCGGCGAGATGGTCGAGGTGCTGGTTCACCATGTCGGTGATTGCGGGGCGGAGTTGCTCGACGCGGCGCGGTGTGAACTCGCGCGATACGAGCCCGCGGAGCCGGGTGTGGTCTGGTGGGTTCTTGCGCAACATTGAGTCGTTGGACAGCAACGGCACCTGACGGTCAGGGTCATCCGCTTCGGCCGGGTTCCCGAAGATGCGACTGGTGCCGTCGCCCTTGCCGAACCGGTTGTCGCGCAATACCGTGCCGCAGTCCTGGTAGCGGGTGACGACCCACATCGGCAGCACCTCGCTCCGATGAATCGGTGCGGCCTCGCGGATCCGCTGATACGCCGGATACGGATTCGCCCGGGTGTCGAGGTCGCTGAACAACGCCATCAATTCAGCGTCCGCTGCAGCAGTGTCTTGGGTGAGGTCGGTCATTGGTCTTCTCCTGTGTCGTCGTTGTTCATCGTGAGCCGAGTCCGTTCATGACGAGCCCGACGACGTCGGTGGCCACGGCGTCGACATCGAATGCGGGGGTGTGTCCGTCGCTGGCCACGACGTGATGCAGACCGGTCAGGGTGACCGCGCCATAGATCACCGCTGTCGCGTTTTCGATCGATACCTCTGCCAATGAGCCATCGACAGCACCCTCGACGAGCAGTTTCGCCACTGGTCGGTGGAAGGCCTGCTGCACCGCGTCGGCAATGTGGGGCAGACGATCGATACGACCAAGTTCGGCAAGCAACATCTGACACGTCGATGGATCGTCCGCCATCGCTGCGAGCTGCGCTCGAATCACTGCTTCCAACCGGACCGCGGCGGTGGCGGGCCCCTCGATGGCTGTTGCGACAACGGCTGAGGTGCGATCGAGCCAGTCCTGGAGCAAGAACGCCAAGATCTCCTGCTTGCCATCAAAGTTGTAGTAGAGCGTCGAAGTTGGCACCCCCGTCGCATCGCTCAACGCTTCGATCGTCGCTGCGTCGCACCCCCGTTCGGCGAAAACTGCGGCAGCGAGGCGGAGTTTGGCTGCCAGGTTCTTCGATATCGCCCGCATCAGTGCCCCCTTCGTTTGGCGTTGAGGTTCGTGTCAGTTCGGTACATCGTCGGTGTCCTCATTGAGCGGTGAGTTCGTCGCTGTGAGACGAGCGATGTCAACGGCGATGAACAGGGCGGTCGACTCGACGAACACGCCGTCGGGTCCGGTGCCGGACGCAGAAAGGTGGAGACGGCGGCCGTCGCGCTCGACGAGCCAGGCCCGAAACTCGAGTGGCACACCCAGCGGGCATGGTGCCCGATACCGCAGCGTCAGTTCACCGGTGAACGCCATCGTCCCCAAGATCGGGAGCAGACCGCCGATCGTTTCGTCAACGCAGGCGGCCACCACGCCGCCATGGCCGCGGCCCGGTGCGCCTTCCCAACCCGGCGCCAGTGTGACTGTGCCAACGGACTCGTGGTTCTCTCGCCGGATCCGGAGTCCGATGCTCAACGGATTCGCGGAGCCCGAGACCGGCGAGTCGTGGAAGAGATCGACGAATGCGCCGTCTTCGACGACGTCGCTCATCGTCCCCGACTTCAACGCGGCAGCAAAGCGAGGGTTCGCCATCATCTCATCGAGCCGACTTCGAGCCGGTGAAGCCTCGATCTCCGTCACCATCGCCTCGACCTCGGCGGCGATTCGATGCAGCATCGAGACATCGACGCGCCGCGAAACAAGACCGTGTGCGAGCTGTTGCACAACCGTCGCGGCATCGATCCGTGCTGGTAAATCCGAGTGGTCGTCGATCATGCTCGTGTCATTCGCATCGGTCACGACTCGACCTCGTCGTGATCGTTAGACACAACGCTCCCCACTCCGGACAATGCCGTGTACGCCGCCGCCGCGATGGCCAGGCCAGCGCCGAGCCACAACGCGGGCCGCATCCCGTCGAGCCACGCTTGGCGCGCAGCATCGAGCAGGCCGGCACCATCGGGGCCGAGCTGAGCTGCTGTTTGCAGCGCCCCGCCGATTCCTTCCTCGACCCGTTCCGCGAGTTCCGGGGGCAAGGAGTCCGTTGCGTCGCTCACGTTCGATCGGTACTGGGCGTTGAGCACCGACGCGATCAACGCAATGCCCACAGCGCCGCCGATCTCGCGGACCGTGTCGTTGAGCGCGGAGGCCACACCTTGTTTGTCGGCGGGCAACGACGACGTGATTGCCTCGGTCGCCGGGCTCATCGAGAGACCCAAACCGCTACCGAGTAGCAAGATGCCCGGCAACACTGACCAATAGCCCCAATCGAGATCCGCGAACACTGCGAGCGTTCCGGTTCCGGCAGCCAAGAGAATCATGCCGAACGTCGATACTTGTCGGTACCCGAAGCGAGCCGCCAACGCGGGCGCTACTGCAGACAGTGGCATCATCACCGCCGCCATCGGCAACAACCCTGATGCCGCGCGTAGGGCGGTGTAACCGAACACGGCCTGCAGCAACTGGACCAGGATCAGAAAGATCGCGAAGATCACCGCGAACGCAACAAACAGGTTCACCGACCCGGTCGCGAGACCGCGATGACGAAAGAGCCGAACGTCGAGCAGCGGATGATCACGCCGCATCTCCACGATCACGAACAGCACCACCCCAACAACTGCGACCGTCATTCCCAACGCCGCCGCCGGGTGCGACCATCCGCGCTCGGGTCCCTCCTGTACACCGAGCACCAGACCTCCAACCGCAGCTGCGGACAGCACCGACCCCAACACGTCAAACCGGGCCTCTGAATGTTCCCGGGACTGCGGGACCGCGGCCCACGTCAAAGCGAATGATCCCAACGCCAACGCCGCCGGGAACGCGAACACCCACGGCCACGTCGCGTTGTCGATGATCGCCGCGGACACGAACAGCCCAATAATCCCGCCCGCACCCGCGACGCCAGCCCAGATACCAACCGCCTTACCGCGCTCTTCTGGAGGAAACGTCGTGGTGATCACCGACAACGTGACCGGCATGATCATCGCCGCAGCAACACCCGCAGCGACACGCAAAGCAATCAGAACCTCAGCCGACGACGCAAACGCTGACGCTGTGCTCGCGGCCGCGAACCCGATCAGGCCAAGCATCAGAATCGGCTTGCGACCCCATCGATCACCAATCGCACCGATCGGCATCAACAACGCAGCCAACGCCAACGTGTACCCGTTGATCACCCACAACAACTGACTCTGCGACGCATCAAGATCGACAGCCAACGCCTGCTGCGCCACGTTTAACCCCGACACCGACGAAATCACCGCCATCAACGCGACACACATCGCAATCAGAATCAACCGACGCTCCCACAACGTCGCGACCACCTCCGGCGCGTCCTCGCCAGAGTCACCGAGACCCGAAGCGACCGCCGAATCCGCCGTCACAGCGACCAACCCGAAACAGCACAACGAACCCACAACAAAAGCGACATCAGACCCCCAGGGCCAACAGTTGGATACTGATACTGTAATCATATTCCAACTCGGCAGTCCAAGTCGGACGATCAGCGGGTTGCGATTCCCGGATCGACGACAGGAGCACGACGTGTCAGAAACAGCACACAACGAAGAGGTCGAACAGGCCTTCCAGACAATTGTCGTGGGTGTCGATCTCTCACCCGAGTCGTTGTACGCCCTCGACCTCGCCGCAACGATCGCACAGCCCCAAGGTGCTGCCCTACGCGTCGTTCACGTCCACCACCGCCCCGCAACACTCGCCTTCAGTCCAGCCGCCAGCCTCGAATTCGCGCGGGCCGAAGAAGAGACCGACGCAGCGATCCGCGACACCGTCACCCAACGCCTCGCCGACTTTGACGGACGATGGACCATCACCTCCCGCAACGGCCACATCAGCCAAGAGATTCGCGGCGAAGCCGACGACATCAACGCAACCCTCATCGTCCTCGGCCACCAAAGCCACAGCACCATCCACGACGCAATCCTTGGCTCGGTCGCCGCAAGCACCGTCCACCACAGCCGCCGCTCGGTCCTGGTCGCAGTATCCCCAAGGCCAGACTCCGAATTCTGAATAGAACACAGCGGCGCAGTCGATCGCCATCCACTTGGCTCCGAACCAGGTTGTATCGATCGTGCGCCAGTGAGTCATCTTGCTTGACGCCTCGGCGACGTGCGCTACCGATCGCCGTGATGGTGATCTGCCGCCTCACGTACACCGATGAGGATGAATGGTTGCCATGAGGTGGCAAGACATGGGGACCACCGTGTCTCATCGCGCTACTCTGGGGGACCACCAGAAGTGCTACCGAGGGGAAACCACGTGGATCTAGAATTTCAAGGAAAGTCAGTCGTCGTAACTGGGGCGGGATCGAACATTGGTCGGGCAGTCGCTCTCACATTCGCTCGCGAAGGCGCTGCACTCACACTCGGTGACATCGATCAAGAACAAACTGAGCGAGTCGCCGAGCAAGCCACCATTGCGGGGGCACCGAGCGCCCAGTTCGTACGCACCGATGTCACTGATCTCGCACAAGTCGAAGAGCTGATCGGCGCCGCGAACGACGAGCACGGGGGCGTCGATGTGCTTGTCAATTGTGTCGGGTGGGACAAGCTGATGTATTTCACCGACACGGAACCAGAACTCTGGCAACGAATCATCGACATCAACTACGTCGGTGTGCTGAATTGCACTCGTGTCGCACTGCAGTACATGATTCCCCAAGAGGGTGGCTCAATCGTCTCGATCTCCTCTGACGCAAGCCGCCAGGGCGAACCGCGCGAAGCCGTCTACGGCGGCGTCAAAGCAGCGATCAACAGCTTCATGAAGACCATTGCCAAAGAAAACGGGCGCGCCGGCATTCGTTGCAATGTGGTGTGCCCCGGTGTCACGATCCCTGAAGACGACGAAGAGGTCGGCGAAACGAGCATGTGGCGCGACAAGGATTCGATGTTCACGCCAGAGCAACTCGACAAGGTGGCGCGGGCGCTCCCTTTGCGCAAGGTCGGCAGGCCACAAGACATCGCCAACGCTGTCCTCTTCCTCGCCTCAGATGCCGTTGCCGGCCATGTAACGGGACAGGTCTTGTCGGTGTCGGGCGGCTACACGATGATTGGCTAGTTCAAACGCTCCCGATGACCGGGGCGTCCGGAATAGTACAACGCACTGAATGCGGCGGTTGTCGATTGACGGAGGTGCCACCTGTCGATCTAGTATGCGACATGCAACCGTTTTTGTCCCACGTCCAGGACTTGGCGAACGGATCGACATCCGACGTGATCGCCGGGTCGGCCGAATAGAGAGCGGAGAGCTGTCATGTTCACAACACTGGATCCACTGAATCGGGCCCTGCGCGTCGCGTCGGCAAAGCACGCCGCCGTCCTCGGTCAGCAATCGATGACGTTCGGCGACTTCGGAACTCGGTGCAGAAAGATTGCCGGAGCGCTGAGTGGACTTGGTGTCGACTTGGGTGATCGCGTCGCAGTCCTCGGACCCAACTCGGTGAAATACTTGGAGCTGTACGTGGGAGCGCCATGCGCAGGCCGCGTCGTCATGCCACTCAATACTCGGCTCACAGGACCTGAACTCGAGTATCAACTTCGAGACGCCGAAGCCGCGCTGGTGGTCACCGAAGGGCCGCTGCCGTGCGGTGAGGTGGCAGGCATGCAAGTTCTGTCGATGAAGGAGTGGGATGCACTGGTCGACGCGTCCCCGGAGGAGGAACTCGGCCGCGGGGTTGTGCCGGAGGCTCTGGCTGGCCTGTTCTACACAGGCGGCACGACCGGTGCCTCGAAGGGAGTGATGCTCAGCCATCGCAACCTCCTGGCAAATACGCAGAACATGCTGATCGCCGCAGCGTTGTCGCCCGACGATCGGTATCTCATCGCTGCACCGCTCTTTCACGCGGCCGGCTCGATCGCGGTGCTCCCCTGCCTGTGGCTTGGTGCGACGCAGCTCGTACTTCCGGCTTTCGACCCAGGCAACATGCTCGACATCATCGCGTCTGAGTCGGTCACGGTCACGTTGGGTGTTCCGACGATGGTGGCCGCGCTCAACGATGAACAGGCCCGGCAACCACGCGATACGTCAAGTGTTCGGATGTTGTTCTATGGCGGCAGCCCGATCCCGACCGAAGTTGTCCGCGGTGCAACGCGGACCTTCCCGAATGCTGAACTGTGCAACCTCTACGGGGCCACCGAACTGGCACCACTGGCTACCATCCTGCGCCATCACGAACGCTGCATTGACGACAGCAAAGCCAAGTCGGCGGGCCAACCAGTGCTGGGAGTGGACTGCCGAATTGCCGACGACGAGGCCAACGAGTTGCCGATCGGTGAAGTGGGCAACGTCGTTGTTCGCGGCCCAAACGTGATGATGGGGTACTGGCGGAAGGAAGAACAGACAGCTGCTGTGATGAGGGCCGACTGGTACGTCACCGGTGACCTCGGAAGGGCCGACGCTGAGTCGAACATCTACCTCGTGGATCGCGCCAAGGACATGATGGTGACTGGCGGTGAAAACGTCTATTCGACAGAGGTGGAAGAGGCGCTCTACTCACATCCGAAGGTGCTGGAGACGACTGTCTTCGGCATCCCAGACGACAAGTGGGGTGAGACGATTCACGCAGTCGTTGTGCCCAGAGAGTCGGTCACAGCCGACGAGCTCATCGAACACTGCCGGGCCAGAATTGCTGGATACAAGGTTCCACGGAGCATTGAGTTCCGAGACACCGAGCTCCCGAAATCAGGGCCCGGCAAAGTGCTGAAGCGCGAACTGCGCAAACCATATTGGGAAGGTCGGACCACCAACATCGTGTGATGTCGGTCCGACGCGAAGGCGACATCGCCTCGATGTCATGCAACAAGGGAGCAACGTGTTTGAGACGACGCTGACAAGTGAACTCGTACGGGATCGATCAGAGAGCGGTGTCTGGAAAGACCGCATCCTGGGAGAAGTGTTGCGCTCGACCGCGGCGTCGCGTCCCGGCGACCTGGCAGTCGTCGATGTGCGCGGTCGGGTTACCTACGGCGAACTCGCGGCCAGCGTCGACGATGTTGCGGTGGGTTTGCTTGAACTTGGTGTACGCCACGGCGATGTCGTTGCCGTTCAGATGCCGAACTGGTCCGAGTTCATCGTCGCCGCGTTCGCTCTGGAGCGGATTGGTGCCGTGATCAATCCAATCGCACCGATCTTTCGCCAGCACGAGCTGCGCACGATGTTCCGGCTGGCGCAGCCCAAGGTGGCAATCGTCCCAGCCGTGTTCCGTGGCTTCGACTATGCGTCGATGCTCGCCGCGCTCGTCCCGGAGACGCCAAGCCTCCGATCCGTGGTGGTTGTCGATGGAATCGAGGGGCAAGGCGATATCTCTTGGGCAGGGCTCGTCGCGTTGGGTCGGGCCTCCGAGATCGACCGTCGTTCCCTCGATCTGCTCACGCCAGATCCGAATGACGTGTACGAGATCATCTTCACCTCCGGCACGACCGGTGAGCCGAAGGGGGTGATGCACACCCACAACACATTGTGGTCCGCCAATCAGGCCATGATCGACACTCAAGCCTTTACCTCGAGCGACGTCTTCCACATGGCATCGACGTTCGCACACCAGACGGGCCTCCTCTTTGGTGTACGCCTCTTCATCCAGACCGGCGGGGCCGGAGTCTTCCAGGACATCTGGGATGCTGCGGCATTTGCCGATCTCATCGAGCAGGAACGAATTACGAGTTCGGCAGGTGCCGCGCCGTTCCTCGCCGACGTCTTGCGCGTCGAAGGGCTCGACGATCGTGACCTGTCGTCATGGCGGGTCTTCGGGTGTTTCGGCGCGCCGATCCCGCTGCCACTGCTCGAAGAGGCAGCCCACCGTCTGCCGTGCCGGGTCATGCCGGGCTGGGGCATGAGCGAAGTCGGCCTCGTCACCTCCACTTCTCCGT
The DNA here is from genome assembly GCF_046290335.1 of Ilumatobacter sp. Classification (GTDB taxonomy): domain Bacteria; phylum Actinomycetota; class Acidimicrobiia; order Acidimicrobiales; family Ilumatobacteraceae; genus Ilumatobacter_A. The sequence continues at coordinate 404,616 of NZ_JBKAGH010000001.1, forward strand.
CCGATCCGGACGACTCGGTGATGACAACCGACGGCAAGCCGCTCCCGCAGATGGCGGTGCGCGTCGTCGACGATGACGGCAATGAGGCCGACCCGGGCGTCGAAGGCGACCTCTTGTGCAAGGGCTGTGGCGAGTTCGTCGGCTACGTCCAGGGCAGAGCGTTCACTGAGGCGTGCTACGCCGCAGACGGCTGGTTCTCAACCGGCGACCGGGCACGGATGAGTCCAGATGGATTCATCCGCATCACGGGGCGAACGAAAGACCTCGTCATTCGCGGCGGCGAGAACGTGCCAGTGAAGGAGATCGAAGACCTGCTGGCCCGTCATCCGAAAGTCCGGAGCGCGGCCGTGGTCGCGGCTCCTCACGACCGCCTCGGTGAGGTCGGGTGCGCCTTTGTCGTGCCGGAGGGCGATGACCCGCCGACGCTCGGTGAGCTGAGCGACTACTTCGAAACAGCGGGCGTGACCCGCCAGTTCTGGCCCGAACGGCTTCATGTTCTTGACGAGATGCCGTTGACACCGAGCGGCAAGATTCAAAAGTTCAAACTTCGCGAGGCAGCTCAGGCTGATTCGTGATCACGCCTGACAGGGCCCGCCTCTGATTGGAGAATGTCGTGCAACTGAGAGCCAAAACACTCATCGTGACCGGTGGCGCGAGCGGAATCGGAGCAGCCCTGTGCCGGCGATTCGCACAAGACGCCCCAACAGGCATCACCGTCGCAGACAAAAACCTCAAGGGCGCCGAAGCGGTGGCTGCCGACATCGCGGGAGCAATGGCAGTCCATTGCGATGTGTCAGACCCCGACAGCATCGCCGCGTGCATCGCCGCGACAACAGACCGGTTCGGGCCCGTCGACCTGTACGTCTCGAACGCCGGGATCTTCGACGGTGGCGGGCCGATCGACGCGCCCATTGATTCGTGGACTGCACAATGGGATATCAACGTGATGGCACACGTGCACGCAGCCCGCCAACTGCTGCCGTCGATGTTGGAACGTGGCGACGGCTACTTCCTCATCACCGCCTCGATGGCTGGCATACTCACCAGCCCCGGCAACGCTGTCTACGCGACGACGAAACACGCGGCCGTGGGGTTGGCCGAGTGGATGTCGATCACCTATCACGGCCAAGGTGTGCGCACATCCTGCTTGGCTCCACTCGGTGTTCGCACGCCCATGCTCGAACAACTTGGTGACCCAGACGACGAACGTTTCGCATCAGTCGTCGGCGACGCTGCAGCGCCAGAAGATGTCGCTGAGCTCGTGGTCGAGGCAATTGGCGACGAACGTTGCCTGATCACAACCGATGATCAGGCAGGGGAGTGGATGCGCCGCAAGGTCACCGATCACGAGCGGTGGTTGGCAGGTATGCGCCGGTCCGGTGTGACCCTCGGGTGAAGCAATTCTTCGACGCGCTGGGGACCAAAGACAGGAGCCGATAAGTCGGCCTACTTGTACGAGCTGAACTCTCTTCCGAAGGCTTCTCGGGCGATGATGGCCTTCATGATCTCGGGGGTTCCGTCACCGACTTCGAGGCCCATGACGTCGTTGAGGCGTTGAACGAAGGGGAGATCGGTGCCGTATCCGGTCCATCCGTGCAGGAGCAGGCAGGCGTGGATTGCTTCGACGGATTGTTTGGGTCCGAGCCACTTGCACATCGCGGCCTCGGATGTGTGGGGGAGGCCGGCATCGGCGAGGGCGAGCACTTCGTAGGACAGGAGTCGTGTTGCGTGGAGCAGGGCGAGGTGCTCCGCGATTTGGAACGCGACCCCTTCTCGTTTCGCGAGCGGTTGGCCGAACGTTTCCCGAGTTTTGGTGTACTCGATGGTTTCGTCGAGGCTTTGGCTGGCGGTGCCGATGGCAGCCAATGCAATGATCGCACGGTTGAAGTCGAACGCTTCCATCGCCCCGATGAAGCCAGTGCCTTCTACTCCGATCTGGTGGTTCGCGGGGACGCGCACATCGTCGAAGAAGAGCGAGCCACGCTCACTCAGATGGCCGCCCGCACTCGCATATTTCGTGCGGCTGACTCCAGGGAGGTCGAGGGGCACGAAGATCATCGAAATGCCTCGGGCGCCGGGACCGCCAGTGCGGCAGAAGACGACACATCCGTCAGCCGATCCGGCAAACGTGATGGAGGACTTCTCGCCGTTGACGATCCAGTCGTCTCCGTCTCGACGAGCGGAACACGTCAGATTTGCGGCGTCAGAACCCACGCCTGGTTCGGTCAGTGCAAACGCGACGATCGAGTCGCCCGACGCAATCGCTGGCAGCCACTGTTGTTTGATTTCTTCGTCGGCGCCGTCGAGCAACTTGGCTGCGATCGCCGAAAGTTGCAGGAAGTAGCTCACGTTGAAGTCGCCGCGGGCAAGTTCCTCCGCGGCGATTCCCATTGCCACGAAGGAAGCCTTGGAACCTCCGTACTCGGCGGGAACGCGCATGCCAAGAATGCCGAGGTCTCCGAGTTCTTTCACGATCTCTGGAGCGAACGGCTCGTTTTTCCATCGGTCCGCTTCGGGTGCGAGGCGCGTCAGCGCATATTTGTTGGTGACCTGCTGGAGGAGTTGTTGCTCCTCGTCGAACTTGAAGTCCACGTCGTTGTCCCTTTATTCGAAGGTTGGTTCGCGTTTGGCGAGGAATGCGGCGATTCCCTCGCGCGCGTCGGGTGTCGAGAAGAGTCGTTCAACCTGGTCCGCCTCGACGTCCATTCCGTCGGCGAACGACAGGTCGGCTGCGGCGTCGACGCAGTGCATGATGGCGGTGATTGCTTGTTTGGGTCCGTCGGCCAATGTCTGAGCGAGTTGCATGGTTTCGTCGAAGAGTTGTGGTGACGGCACGAGGCGATCGACGAGGCCGAGGTCGAAGGAGCGGCTGCCGTCGATGCTTCGACCGGTCACCAGGAGATCGACGGCGGCGGCGCGGCCGATCAGGCGTGGCAGCCGCTGCGTGCCGCCGGCACCAGGCAGCAGACCGAGCTTGACTTCTGGCACGCCGAGCTGGGCGTCGGGTGAGGCGGTCCGGATGGTGCACGCGAGAGCGAGTTCGAGTCCGCCCCCGAGTGCCATGCCGTTGATCGCAGCGATTGTTGGTTGGGGAAGCTGGTGGAGCCGTTCGATGAGGGCTCGCAGCGTGACCAGATAGTGCCGAAAGTCGGCCGGAGTTGCGTCGCCCAGCATCTTGAGGTCGGCGCCGGCTGCAAAAAACCTGTCGAGGCCCGACGTCAACACGAGGACCGCTGCGCCGTCGGCCACGGCGGTGGTGACGGCGTCATCGAGCGCGGCGACGAGGTCGAACGAGAGGGCATTCGCGGGCGGACTCGTCATTGTGACGACGGCAACCTTGCCGACGAGTTCCGTGGAGACGAGTTCGCTCACCATGTGACGCTGGTGCCGGACAGCGTGCCGGCGACGTCAGTCGGTGGCCCGGCTCGGCCGACGTCAGATTCGGTCTCGTGTTCGTGGAGTTGGGGCATCACCTTCTCGGCGAAGAGGCGCATGTTTTGTTCGGCTTCGTCGTGGGGCATGCCGCCGTAGCTGAACACTCCGATGATTCCCGCCGCACCAACCATGCGCTGGTAGTCCTTGAGTTGCTCGGCCACCTCATCGGGGGTGCCCCAGACCTGGAGTTCGGCCAGGAACCGAGCGAACGTGTCGCGGCCGTGTTTGGCAATGTTGCCCGAGATGCCTGCGTAGTACTCGTACCCGGCGATGTCGGCGATGCCTTCGTCGTAGAACTGATAGTGGTCGACGGCGGAGTGCGAGTAACTCATCATGTAGTTGTCGAACATCTCCTGTGCCCTCTTTGGGTCTTCGTCGACCGCGACGAAGACTGCGATGATCGGACCGGGTGGAGGTTCGCCATTGAGTTCGAGGTAGCGCTCCCCGTACGCGGCGATCTCGGCGGTGGTGACGGCCCACGGTTTTTGGGCGATGATGAGCAGGCCGATGCCGAGTTCGGCCATGAGGTCGATCGACTGTGGCGACACGGCCGAGGCGTACGTGCGCCCCCGAAACGATCGGCTCGGGTAGGGACGGATGGCGGCACGCGGCTGCTGCAAGAACTCGCCGTCGTACTCGATGTGGCCCGACTCGAGCGCGTTGACGATCGCCTGCGTGTAGTCCGTGAAACGGCCCCGGGACTCACACATCTCGGTCCGGAAGCCGTCGAATTCGACTCGGCCGAGCCCTCGTCCGAGCCCGAGGATCGCGCGACCGTTCGAGAGTTCGTCGAGCATCGTCCATTCCTCGCACAGCCGAACCGGGTCGTGCCACGGCAACACGTTGATCATCGACCCGACCTGCACACGCTCGGTGCGCGCCGCGACCCACGTCAAGAACTGCGTGGTGTCGGGCATCATGATGTAGTTCGTGAAGTGGTGCTCGGGTGCCCAGACCGAATCGAAACCGAGCGGTTCTGCCAGGTCGGCGAGCGCGAGCTCGTGCCGGTACACCTCGGCGTCGGTGTGTTCACCGGAGAGGTTCTGGAAGAAGGCGCTGTATCCGACGTGCATGTGTTCGTGCTCCCTGATTGTTGTCGTGCGACGGTCGCTCGACCGGTGTTACCGGAAGCGCTGGAAGTCCGGCGGCCGCTTTTCGTTGAAGGCGGCGATGCCTTCGGCGGCTTCCTCGGTTTCGACGAACAGTTCGAGCGAGTCGAAGGCCATCGAGCCGACACCCGCGATGTGTTCGGTCTCTGCGTTGAACGAGTGCTTCAGTACCTTCAGCGCGGTTGGTGAGAGGGCGAGCGCGTCGTCGGCCCACGATCGAACGGTCGCCCGGAGCTCCGGCATGGGGACGACTGCGTTGACCAACCCCCAGCGTTCGGCCGTTTCGGCGTCGTACTGGCGGCAGAACATCCAGATCTCCCGAGCGCGCTTCTGTCCGATGATTCGAGCGAGATAGGCCGACCCGAACCCGGCATCGAAGGAGCCGACCTTCGGGCCGGTCTGACCGAACTTGGCGTGATCGGCCGCGATCGTGATGTCGCACGTGACGTGAAGGACGTGCCCGCCGCCGATTGCGTAGCCGTTCACCGCCGCGATGACCGGCTTGGGGATGTCGCGAACGAGCCGGTGGAGAGCTTCGACTTCGAACAGTCCGGTCTCGGTCGGGCCGTAGTCGCCGGTCTCGCCTCGCTGTTTCTGGTCGCCGCCGGTGCAGAACGCCTTTTCACCCGCACCGGTGAGGGCCACAACACCAACGGCGGGGTCCGCCCACGCCGCCTTGAACGCTCGAATGAGCTCATCGATCGTGCGGCCGCGGAATGCGTTGTACCGGTCGGGCCGGTTGATCACGATCCAGGCGAGGCCGTTGTCGACGTCGTAGGTGATGTCTTGCAGATCGTTCATGTCGATGGTCATGGTGCTCTTTTCTTGTCGAACCGCAGCAGGTGCGTCGACGATGACGGTTGATTCGGGTTGTTTCAGTTGGTGATAGCTGGGTTGGTGAGGCGGGCGTCGAGTTGGGAGTGGAAATGCTGGAGCGCTGCTTCTTGTCGACCGAAGACGGCGTCTCGACGTGAACCGGCAACGTTGTTGCGGTGGATTGATCGGGCGACGACGAAGTCCTCCAGGAGGACGGTGTCCATCAGGATCTGCCAGTTCTTGTCCCAACGTCGCTCGTGTTCCGGATCGGTGAGATTCGGAGGAACAAGCAGGCTTGCTCTGGCAGCCATCGTCGACGCTCCGTCGTCGGGATGGCTCGACCAGACCTCGAAGTGGTCGCCCTGCCAGACCAACACGGTGTTGGGGAAGATCTGGTAGATGATCGCAACATGGGGGAGTAGCTCGCGATCGTCGGCCGGGAGATCGCGCATGGTCCCGAACGAGTCGCGCAGAGCAATCATCCGGCCGTGCGGTCCGTAGGAGTCGAAGAGCGCGAAGTTCGATGTGATGTATGGGCCGATCGTGTCGCGGTGCAGGAATCGCAGGTGGTATGTCTCGAGGAATCCGTCGACCACCTGCTTCCAATTGAATGAGTCTCGGAGCACATCGGAGCGGTCATGGTGGTAGCCGTCAATTTCGAACGTTGCGAGTTCGGCGTCGAGGTCGCCGAGAAATCCAGCCACATCGATGGCTTCGTCAGCAGAGGCTGTTGGGCGGGCCCAGACAAGTCCGTGACGTTCTTCGACGGGAAACTCGACGAGCCCTCGCTTCGAGCGGTCGACGCCGTTGAAGCCCTCATCGTTGGGTATCGACACGAGCGTGCCTCGGGTGTCGTAGCTCCACGCGTGGTACGGGCAGGTGAAGCGCCGTGCGCATCCGGCCTGCTTCTGTTCGACTGCGGCTCCTCGATGGCCACACGAGTTGTGAAAGCCGCGCAAGACGCCGTCGTCGCCGCGAGCGACGAGCAAGGGGTACCCGGTGAGGTCGTCGGTGAAGAAGTCGCCGGGCCGGCGCAGGCGGTCACTCGCTCCGACGACGAGCGGAAGCGAGTCGAAGAGTGCAGTGCGCTCACGATCCATTCGATCGGCCCCGACGTAATGGCGGGATGGCTGCATCGTGACCGAACTCGCCATCGGGTCGGAACCTGAGTCGAGCTGCGCCGAGATTCGCTCGATGAGTTCGCGTTGCGTCGTTAGGTTCATGCCGGCTCCTTCCCGCATGGATGTTACATCATGTAATAGATGTAACACAAACGGTCGCCAACGGGGAGCAGCCTTCAGCTACGCTGCGCGGCATGTTCACGCGGTGGCCCGACAACGTCGACGTCGATGACGTGATCCTCGATGCCGCTGAACGTTGCTTCACCGAAGCCGGTGTGTCGAACACGACGATCGAGGAGATCGCAGTGGCTGCAGACGTTTCCCGGATCACCGTGTACCGGCGAATCGGCAACCGCGACCAACTTGTTCTCCTCGTCCTCCTGCGTGTCACCGACCGATTCTTGTCGACCTTGCGTCCTCGCCTGATGACCGAGTCCGACCTCAGCGCTGCGCTCGTGCTCCTCGTCCGATCGACCACGCGCGCCGTTCGTCGCGAAGACCTCAGCCTGCTCTTTGCATCGACGGAACGCGGTGCAATCGGGGTGCCGATACCTGGTGTGCTGGCCCCGTTGACAGATCGCTTCGGCGGCATCGTCGCGATGTTGGCGGATCAATTCCCCGCCCAACTCTCCGACAACATTCAGCCCGCTGAAGCCGGAGAGTGGCTCGTTCGGATCATCGTCAGCCTGGCCACCTTCGAGCGGATCGACAAGCCCAACGAGGCTGACGTCGACCGCTGGATCAGAACCTTTGTGCTGCCAGCGTTTCTCGCTGACCGTGGACGCTCAGGCCGTGCCCTGCGAGCTACAGCGGACTGACGTCGTCGAGCGCGTCGGGTCGCCTCGATCGGTGGAACCCGTCAAAGGCAGGCAGCTTGTCGTGAAGTTCGATGTCAAGCAGGCCATTCATCAGATCACAGCCCCCGCCGACAAGGAGTTCCTGACCAGTGATGTAGCTCGCTGCCTCAGACAACAAGAAGGCCACAGCAGCCGACACCTCGGCTTCGGTGCCATGCCGCTGTGCGAGGGTCAGGCTGGGAAGCATGGCCAGACGGTCAGCGAATGGCTCGCCCTCGTAGGTGTCGTAGCCGCTTGAAGCGACGAACCCCGGGGCGACCGCATTCACCCGGACTCCCGACGACGCCCACTCGACCGCGAGCGTCCGCGTGAGGTTCGCCATCCCGGCGCGTGAAGCGCTGGAGTGACTCATGAGCGGGATACCCCGGCTGTGATCGGCGGTGATGTTGACGATCGCTCCGCCCTGTGTTCGCATCGACGCCCGATAGCAGGACCGGGCCACAAGAAACCCGCCGAGCAGGTTGTTGCGGACCACGGCGTCGAAGCCATTCGCACTGATATCGGCAGCGAGAGCGCTGAATTGACCCCCTGCGTTGTTGACGAGCGCGTCGATGCGGCCATGACGCTCCATCACAGAGTCCACCGCCACCTCGACGGCCGATTCGTCTCGGATGTCACCAGTGACGAACGTCGCCGTCCCCCCATCCTCGGCGATCTCCGACACGGTTTGTTCGAGTGCTTCTCTTCCTCGCCCCCATAGCACCACAGTCGCCCCGAGTGACGAAAGCTCGTGTGCGATGCATCGTCCAATTCCTGAACCGCCGCCCGTGACGATTGCGACCTGCCCGCTGAAAAGGTCCGGTCGATAGACCGATGAGTATCGGTTCGTGGTCATTGGTTGCCAGCCTTGATCATGTCGAGTGATGTAACAGAGATCACTAAGTGTTGCACACGCCTGGCGATCGGCTGCGACCCGCGATCTGCACGCCCGCGGCGGAGTCGCAGCAACAGAACAGCGGCTCAAGTCGCCGCCGGTGCACCGCGGCGGTGATCAGTGGTCTCGTGGCTGGTCCGGATCATGACGTTGAGTCCTGGGGCGTCGTAGTCGTTGCGGCAGGCAGTCCCGCCGAGTTGGTGTGTGCGTTCGAAGACGATCCAGAACCCGCGTCCGCTTTCCGCCTGGTGTGTCGTCGGACCGCCAGTTGCCTTGGAACGCTGAGGAAAGGGTTCGAGCAGGCCAGGACCGCGGTCGCCGACGCAATCTCGAAGGCATCGCCGCCGATGCGAGACGAGATTTCGAATCGAATCGGCTCGGGGAGGGGGAGGGAGGGCATCCCGCGCTGGTGGGGTTCCGCGTGGCCGCCGCGTAATCACCGGTTTGATCGGCGCCAATGATCCCAAGATGTTCACAGGATTCCCCGACACCAGCCGGATTTAGCCGCACTGGACGGATGACCCGGACGGCAAGCCCGCACAGAACGTGAACATCCGGACGAAACCGCAGGATACGGACGCCAAACTGAGGGCTTACACCTTCCTCATCGCATGGTCGAGCCTGCGGGGATCTGGTCCGGCGTGTCGCACTCGTGTAGCTGCGGCATGTATCCCACCCTTGCAGCCAACCGGGCGGACACAATGGCGCCGTGGCTGCGGAAAAGTTGACGGACGACGAACATCGTCAAGTGGCCAAGGAGATGCACGCCCTATGGCAAGCCGGAGCACGCAAGTCTCAGCTCGAGATCGACTTCTGGGGAAACACCGGTGCGCATGGCAAGGCGTTCAGTGGTTACGTGAAGCGGTGGCTCGGCGTCGCGACGGAGAGCAAGTCGAAACAGAGCGGCGAACTTGAGCGACTCCGCGGACTGCTTCGAGCCCACGGGATTTCTCCGAGTTCGACGGGTGACCTCGAAGAGGAGTTTCGGCTTGTTGGAAAGTCACGCGACAGCGCACTCGCCGCCGTCCGCATTCAGAACGATCCAATCGCGACGTTCCGCACCGAGACATTCATCCTGCTGATGATCATTGCCTGGAACTCGCTGTTCCAGGCGATTCTTGAGCGAGACGGAGTGGACTACTACGAACGCGACGATTCAGGACGCCAGGTGAAAGTTGACGGTCGACCCAGGGTTCTCGACACCTGGAAACTGATGTCACTCGCCATCGGCGCACCCGAATGGCAGGCGGTTCGGTGCAACGTGGACTTCTTTCTCGGACTCCGGAACCAGATCGCTCACAGATATCTACCAGCTCTCGACGTCGTTGTTCTCGGAGAAGCCCAGGCAATGCGGCTCAACTTCGAGCGGCTGCTCTCTCACCAGTTCGGCGACGAGGCTGCCCTGGGAACGCGCTTGTCGGTGCCGCTGCAGCTGAGCGGCTTTCGAAATTCAGATGCGAACGCTTCATTTCGGCGGGCGCAGGCGAAACTGCCGACCGACGTCTCAAGCTTTCTCGCCCAGCATCGGCATGACGTACCGGAAGAGGTTCTTGAGAGCGCCGAGTACTGCCTCCGGATCTTCTTGGTTCCGGTCACAGCGAACCATGAACATTCGGCCGACGCCGCGGTTCACTTCGTTCCGATGGACAAGGTGACTCCGGCGATGAAGGAAGAACTCCAGCAGCTGGGAGTGGTGACGAAAAGGCGTCGAACGCCAGTCGCCTCCGCTGACCTATTGCGCCCAAGCGAGGTGGTGAATCTTGTCGTGGAACGTCCGCCCTACCGATTCACGATGACCACGCACACGAGGTGCTGGCGCCACTACGAGGTTCGCCCGGCGGACGGGGCGAAGGAGTTGGACGCCACCGACGACCGCTACTGCATCTTCGACCGGCTCTCAAGGGGATACGGCTACACGCAGGCGTGGGTGGAGAAGATCGTTCGCGATCTGAGCAAGCCGGCGACCTACGAGACGGTCGTCGGTATCGAGCCGGACATGCGGTAGCAACTCGCTTGCCAGCCACAGACATGCATACCGCCTTGCCAGGGGAGTGCATCAGGTGGATCGAGCGATTGTCTGCCGCTCCTCAATGAGTGCCCGTCCGACTCACTCCCGTCATCGGATGTCGACCAGTAGTTTGTGAACATTGGACTGCGCATGCCGATCTCGGAAAAGGCTCAGGCGCCACTCGTCCAGGCCCACGCCTTCGATCACTACCTTCATGGCACCTGCACCGGAGAGTTTCCGATCGCAAACGCTCGGTCAAATCTGAGATGCCCCATGTGTCTGCGCTGGTTGTCGAGGGCTCAGTTCAGTCTTGAACACGCTCCACAGTGGTCGAAGCAGTCTCGCCTTGGGCCAGCTTGGATGGTGCTGTCGTGCTGCGCCGAGTGCAACTCGAAGACTGCTGGCCAGACGTTCGAGCGTGAGGCGGCGGTCGTCGCCCGCGCAGACGCTCGGCGAAACCCCGACCGCGTCAGATGCGGTATTCACGGTACGAAGAGCGCTGACACAGGTTTCGAGATTGGGTGGATGGTCGGTCACGCACCGGTGACGCTCGCCGATATCAAGAGCGCCTACCTGATCGCGTTTGCTGTGCTCGGCTACTCCTGGGTGACTAGCTCGCGCCTGGAATCCGTGCGCTTCGGATTTCGTTCGTCGTCTCTGGCGGCGGAGGATGATGTGTTCGCAACGTGCGGACTGCTCGGTAGCGAGCACGAGCGCACCGTGGTCGAGGTTTGCTCGCCGTTTTCCGCCGTACTTGTCGTCGGTCCGAAGGCCGACGTGGTGATCGCTTTTGCGACCGACGGCACGCGAGGAAGCGTACGGCGCTCCTTCGAACTGGTGCAGGGGCGACGTCTTACTGGTCGACAGTTCGACTGGCCGCTGATGGTGCGCGAGACGCAACGCCAACTCGAACTGGACTCGATAGAGAAGCCCGAAACTGCCTGGGACGATGGGCACACGTTTCATCTAGACCGTTGCGACCAGCCCCACGCTGGCACGGTCGTGGGTTCCAGAGCGTCGACTCGCGCCATCAACGCTCGATTGTCTCAGCCGACCACGCGGCCTCAACAACGGCCCCCAGTTGCGTCGCCCGAGACAGATAGGTAGGCACCCGTGGCAATTAGATTCACGACCCAGGGCGACATCGCTCAACAGATGCATCTTGTCGATCGGCCCGATGTCCTCGACCTTGCAGTTCTCAATAAAGCCCTTCGCCACGCACTCGAGCAGTCGAGACCGCCGAACTGGTGGGGCACTGGGCTGACCCCTGCCGAGTTAGTCACTGTCGCAGACGAGTCGGGCATTCCGGTGGTCTGGGTGCCATCTGCAGCTGTTCTCCAGCCGCTCGGTGCGGCCACGGCTGGCAATCGGCGCCAAGTATTAATCCGGTACGAATCGCAGGTCGTCGCCGACTGCTTTGCGGCTGTCGCCGAATGCGACGACCCTTGGATATCGAGTGACCAGGTCCTCGTGCGCCGGGCGGCCGAGACCTACAAGGCTGGCTACTTCGAGGCCGCCATGGCGTTGGCCGTCGCGGTCGGCGAACCTCTTGCGATTTGGGGTTCGAAGCGCCGCGTACATGCATTCAGCAGCAGAGACGACAGCGATGACTTCAACTACTTGCGCAAGCGCCGAGAAGACCTAGATCCTGACCGGATCCAAGCCGTCAAACGGCGCCTCCAGGACCGTGGATTGGACATCGGCGAGGAGATCAAGAGATACGGCAAGTACAACCTCGCGGAGACCGAACTACAAGGCGGGTCTGTCGGCTTCGGCTTTCCACCGGAGCCGTGGCGAGAAGCACTCATCACCCCAATCAAGCACTTTTTCAAGACCTATCAGACGGACAAAGGAGATGCGATCCCGGCCCTGGCTTCCCGCCACGCAACCGTTCACCAACCCACCGTCGAACACCTGAGTCGAGAGAACGCTCTGACCGCCGTGATGCTGGCGACCTCGCTCTTGCGAGAAATGCAGGAGTGGTGCCTCGACGTGCGCATCAGCGACAGATTGCCTGCCGATTGAGAGCTCCCCTGATAGAGAGCGTTTGCTCGCTAGGCCGATCGCTGAAGCGTCCAGAAACTATTCGGTGGCCTTTGCCGGTCACCCGCGTCCGTCGTCTCCGTCGCCCCCTTCGAGAATGCGTTGCATTGCGTTTGCAGCGTCAGCTTTCGCTGGCGAGAACAGGTGGCCGTAGATGTCGCTGGTGACTCGAATCGATGAGTGTCCGAGTGAGTCGGAGATCGTCTTGAGTGGAACGTCGGCTGCGATCAGCAGCGAGGCGGCGGTGTGCCGCATTCGGTGAGGGGTGAGTTCTCTGCCGAGAACATCGAGAGTCATTGCCTTGACGAGTCGGTTGCATCGGTTGAGTCCAAGCGGTGTGCCGATCGTCGATGCGAAGACAAGATCGCCGGGCCAGCCCTCACCCCAACCTGAGCCAAACGCTGCACGCTGTTGTTCTTGATCGTCTCGGTGTTTACGAAGCACGTCGACTGCGATCTGGGGTAGGTGAATGGTTCGGCGTGAGCCACTTGTCTTCGGCTCGTCGAGGTACAGCGCATCGCGTTCGCCGCGCTTGAGCGCACGCACGACCGTGAGCGTGGCCGGCGAGGAGTCGAGATCAATCGAGGACCAACCGAGGCCGAGCGCCTCTCCTTTGCGAAGTCCCGTGAGCAACAAAATCGCGACGAGCGGGCCGATCTCGTGATCGTCCACGGCTGCGAGCAGCGTCCTTGCGTCCGCCGGGTCGAGCGTTTCGCCGTCGGAGCGTGGCACTTTGATCCCGTCGACGAGCATGGCCGCGTTTCGGTTGACGTGGCCCTCTTGCTCGGCCACGCGAAGCCCGCGTCGCAGCACTGCTCGCGCCTGACGGATGGTGTTTGCTGATCTGCCCTGCTTTTGAAGCGTCGACATCATTCGTCGCACATGAGCGGGTGCGAGATCGTCGATGCCGACGTCGCCGACGTGGGGGAGTACATACAGTCGGGCGATCTGGACGTAGCCGCGACGGGTCACGTCCGAGATGTCGGCGAGCGGCAGGATTTCGTCGGTCCAGACGTCGAACCACTGACGAACGGTCATTTCGAGTGGTACGCCTGGATCCAGGTCGAGCGCGATCTGTCGGGTCACCCGCGCAGCTCTTGCGACGGCCTCTTGCTTCGTTCGGGCGGTAACGGTGCGTCGGTGATGCTTCCACTTCGTGACTCGGCCTTGCTCGTCCCATTCGACAGGCTCGGGCGCACTCGTGGTGACACGGGCTTCCCACCGCTTGCGCGCCTTGTTGTGGAACACGGTGCCGGTTCGAGAAGAGTGCTGCGTGCGAGACAAGGGGTGCTCCCAGGAGGACAATTGGAGGACAATTTGGTCATACTCTAGCGAACGCCGACGAACGATGCTGAACAGAACCTCCTGGTAGATGGGTTGATTCCGAACGACGGCGAACAAGCCCGAACGGGATATCACTTGTCTGGGGGACAAGGGGTCGCAGGTTCAAATCCTGTCAGCCCGACGAAAGAGCGTCCTGGGCAGAGGTTGGATCCTCTGACCAGGGCGTTCGTCGTTTTCGGCGAGGGCGGACGAGCGGCGCCCGAGTTCACCGCGAATCGTGAGCACTGGCTTGCCGCGCACGCGTGTCAGCCGGAGCGTTCGAACCAGATGCGATCGATGGCCGCGGCGACGGGTTCGTCGATCGTGACCGGGTCGAGTCGGATGCTGCGAACCGTGCCAATCCATTCCGGATGCTCACCGAGTTCGATGACGATGTCGGTGAACTCGCCAGTGCCGAGCACCTCGAACGTCGTGTACTTCTCGCCGTCGAGCACCAGGTCGGTGTCGGTGACCCAGAACAGTTCACCCTGCGTCGACAGCCCGTCGGGCGTTCGCAGACGGATCGTCAGCCGGTCGAGGTCGGTCGGCACGACGATCTCGCCGGTCTGCATCGCCGGGTCACCGCCGAGCGTCTGGAACTGCAATGCACCGTCGACGACCGCGAGCGGGTCGAGGTCCGACCGGGCACTCCAGCCGCCGACCTCGTCGTCGAGGTCGCTCGCATCGTCGAAGGTCCAGTCCGGAGCCTCCGGTTCGTACTCTTCGACCGCGATCGGCCAGCGAACGAGATCACGGTCGAGGCTGTTGCCACCCGCGTTGAATCGGCTCAGGTAGAGATACATCCCGCCGTCGGAGGTGCCAAAGCTCATGGATTCGCTGTCGGGATCGATGATGGCGGGGTAGGCGTAGTACACGTCGTTGTCGGGGTCGGCAACGCTCGGTGGGATCGGCACCTCGAGCAGGTGTTCACGCACCGTCCACTCGATGAGGTCGTCGGACGTCGAGGTGTAGACACCCCAGTCGGGGCCTGAACCGAACGGCCCGCTCGAGATACCGGCCATGAGCCATCGCCCCATGGCCTCGTCGTACACGATCGACTCCTGGACCGATCCACCCAACGCGTCGAAGGCGAGCGGCGCGCACTTGTCATCGTCGGTGACCGTGTCGAGGTAGGGGTTCTTCCACTTGCCGGCGAAGTCGGTCCCGTCCCAGTATCGCCACGCGGCCGGATCGCTCAGGTCGTCGGTTCGCATCGCACACACCCATTGCGACTCGTCGGGACGATCGCTGACGTTGCCGAACAGATACCAGTAGCCACCAGGCCCCTCGACGATGTTGCTCGGCTGGCGGATGCCGGTCGGGATGCTGTCGTCGACGTAGGAGTAGGGCAGCGATGCGATGAGATGGCCGGGCGGCTCGGCGAGGTGCGCGAACGTCCGGCCACCGTCGGTCGACACCGCCATCGTGAACGACGTATCCAGGCACGGGAGGCGCTCGCCGGACGGACACTGGCCCGGACGAGCAACTCCATGGGTGTCGCCGCGGTACTCGTTGTGGATCACGGCGTACACGGTCTGCCCGTCGTCGGTGTACACCGAGCCGATCCATTCCGAGTCGTTGAACGCTGCCGGGTCGGGGTCGTAGTCGGAACCGAGCTGCAGGCGGCCGCAATCGGTCGACAGGTCGCCGAGCGACGGGCCGACCATCGGATAGCTGTTCCAATGGCTGATCGTCAGGTTGACCTCGCCGTCGGTGTTGCGGAACGCTCGCGCGGTGATGTCGGGAATATGAGCGTCCTCACATCGATCGGTGGTCCAGTCCCACACCACCTCTTCCTCGCCGGTCACGACGAGCCGCTGGCGGGCCGATGGTTCGGGCAGCGGTTCCGTCGTCGACGTACTGGTCATCAGACTGGTCGTCGTGCTGGGGGCCGCAGTAGTGGCGGGAGCGACGGTCGTCGACGTCGCGTCGGTCGACGCCGGCGGGGGATCGGCGATCTCCTCGCCGCCTGCAGAGCAGGCAGCGAGGACGAATACCGCGAACACAGCAGCGAGAGCTCTCATGATCTCGATCATGACGATCGTCGCGCCGCGGCGCCTGAGTAGTCACTACCCAGGCCGCCGCCGATCGGACACTCGCCGCGCGATACCGTGAGACGTGTACCGACCACGACCTCCCGATCCAACGCCGACCCACTCACCTCTCTCCCACCTGCCTCCTCGAAAATGTCTGCTCTGACCAGTTCCAGCGCGTCGAACGCCACTGCGATCGCCACGGCCGCCACAGCTGGATCGTGCTGCGGCGGAGCGGACGGAGCGATCGATCACGACGAGGCGGTGGTGCACGCCGCTCGTCTCGCGGCGTTGGCCGACCCGACCCGACTGCAGATCGTCTCGATCATCGCCAACGCGCCGGCAGGCGAAGTGTGCGCGTGTGACTTCGTCCGACCGCTGAACAAGTCGCAGCCGACGATCTCGCATCACCTCAAGGTGCTGTCGATGGCCGGACTCGTCGAGGGCGACAAACGAGGCCGCTGGGTCTGGTATCGGCTCGCGCTGGACGGCATCGCGGAGGTGCAGGCGATGCTCGACTCGATCACCAGCGGAATTCGCTGACCACCATGTGCGGACGCTTCGTCTCCACGCAGCAACCCGGCCAGATCGGGGCCTACTTCGACGCCGAGGCGACCGTGGCCACGCTCGGCGAGAACTACAACGTGGCACCCACGCACGACGTCTACGGCGTCGTCGAGTCGGCCGACGGACATCGGCGTGTCGAGGCGTTCCACTGGGGTCTCGTACCGGTGTGGGCGAAGGACCGCAAGATCGCCTCGAAGATGATCAACGCCCGTTCAGAGACGCTCGCGGAGAAGCGAAGCTTCAAGAGCCTGTTCACCAAGAAGCGGGTGCTCGTGCCGATGGACGGCTTCTACGAGTGGAAGGCCGGCACCGCCGACGGGCCGCTGACGGCAAAGGGCAAGCCGGCCAAGCAGCCGATGTTCATCCATCGCCGCGACGGCGCGCCGCTCGCGGTAGCGGGCCTCTGGACGGCGTGGAAGGACCCCGAGACCGCCGACGAGGCCGACGGCCCGAAATGGTTGCACAGCGTCACGCTCGTCACCACCGCCGCCAACGAGACCATGTCAGCCGTGCACGACCGCATGCCGGTGTTCGTCCCCTCCGAACGGTGGGAGGAATGGCTCGACCCGAACAACGGTGACATCGAGACGCTCAGCACGCTGTTCACCTCGGTCGACGACGGCTCGCTCACCATGCATCCCGTCTCTACCGACGTCAACAGCGTTCGCAACAACCGAGCCGATCTCGTCGATCCGCTCGTCGACTGACGGCGCCGGAGTTCAGGCCAGTTCGCGACGGATCGCGTCCGCCCAGGCGTCGAGATCGTCGCGCTCGACCGAGGCCGCGGCGTTGGCGAAGCTGAGCTCGCTCATCTGATTCGTCGGCACGAGGTGGATATGGGCGTGCGGCACCTCGTAGCCGGCGATGATCATCCCGACCCGCTCGCACCCGAACGCCCGCTCCTGCGCCTTGGCGATGCGATGCGACACCGCGAACAGATGCGCCGTGAGATCCTCGCTGGCATCGATCCAGTGGTCGACCTCCTCGATCGGCACGACGAGCACGTGCCCCGCAGCCATCGGGTTGATCGACATGAACGCGACACAGCGATCATCGCGATGCACGAACGTGCCCGGGATATCGCCGTTGATGATCATCGTGAAGACCGTGCTCATCGCGAGAGTGTCCACCATCGCGGCACCCGGCCGCAAGCACGGCCCTGTGCTGTGCCGTCACCAGTCACCTACGATGTCGGCGTGCCGTCTCCCGAACCCACCGACGCGGACGAAGCGTCATTCGACGACGGGTCGAGTGAGGGCGCGTCGAGTGAGGGCGCGTCGAGTGAGGGCGCGTCGAGTGAGGGCGCGTCGAGTGAAGGAGTCTTCGACAACATCTGGACCCTGCCGAATCTGTTCACCTTGATCCGGCTGCTGTGTCTGCCACTGTTCTTGTACCTCCTCTTCGCGCAGGACAACCGGGCCGGTGCGGCGTGGCTGCTCGCCGGGCTCGGCAGTACCGACTGGGTCGACGGCTACGTCGCTCGTCGCTTCGACCAGACCAGCGAGTTCGGCAAGGTCTTCGACCCCACCGTCGATCGTCTGCTCTTCATCGTGGCCGTGACGGCGATCATCATCGACGGGTCGATCCCGCTGTGGTTCGCGATCGCGGTGCTCGCCCGCGAAGTGATCGTCGGGGGAGTGATCGCCTTCGCCACCTTGTTCCTCCGAATGGAACGGTTCGGGGTCACCTGGCTCGGCAAGGTCGCCACGTTCATGCTGATGGGAGCGGTGCCGAGTTTCTTGATCGGCACCACCGACGTCTGGGAGGCACCGTTCTTCGAGGTGCTCGCCTGGCTCCTCGGAATCCCTGGCCTGTTGCTGAGCTACTGGACCGGAATCGCCTATATTCCACTCGTCCGCCAGGGGATCGCGGCCGGTCGAACCTCGGCCACCACCAGCACCGCTCTGGTCTCATCGGCCCCCGTTCCCGCTATCGAACCCGCCACAGAAACGAACGACCATGAACGTCCCTGACGACCGCCGATACTCCTCCGACCACGAGTGGATCCAACGCATCGGCGACTCCGACGTCGTTCGCGTCGGCATCACCGACTACGCCCAGGACTCGCTCGGCGACGTCGTGTTCGTCGAGGCACCCGAGGTCGGCCAGCAGGTCGCTGCATCCGACTCGGTGACCGAGGTGGAGAGCACCAAGTCGGTCAGCGACATCTACGCCCCGGTCAGCGGGGTCGTGAAGGAAGCGAACGATGCGCTCGATTCCCAGCCCGAACTACTCAACTCCGATCCGTACGGCGACGGGTGGATCTGCGCCATCCAGATGTCCGACCCCTCCGAGTTCGACACGCTGCTCGACGCTGCCGGGTATCGTGCCCTGACCGACGGGTGAGAGGAACGATCAGGGTGAGAGGAGCAACGTGAGCACCTACGTTTTCTGCAACCAGTGCGGTCACCGCAACCCGCCGGGCAGCACGTTCTGCTCGAGCTGCGGGTCACCGCTCGACAGCCTGAACGACCGCACGATCAACCTCACGCGGGTCGACCCACTCCAAGACGCTCCCGGTCCCGACGACGACCTCGTCGTGCCCGTGGGGGAGTTGCCCGCCGAGACCGGTGTCCTGATCGTCCGAGCTGGCGCGCAAGCCGGCGATCGGTTCGCCCTCGAGGGCGAGTTGACACGTCTCGGCCGCCACCCTGACAGCGAGATCAGCCTCGACGACATCACCGTCTCGCGTCGCCACGTCGACATCACCCGCACGCCCGACGGCTACGTCGCGTCCGACGCCGGCTCCCTCAACGGCACCTACGTCAACCAGGAGCGCATCGATCGGATGCTGCTGCGTCATGGCGACGAACTCCAGGTCGGCAAGTTCCGACTCGTCTTCTTCGAACGCGCCGATGTCTGAGATCGCCGGCGTGGACACTCCGAGCGAAGCAGGCAGCCGAGCGTCCGGCTCGCACTTGTCCATCGGCGAGGTGCTCGCGCTGCTGCTCGAGGAGTTCCCCGACGTCACGATCTCCAAGATCCGGTTCCTGGAGAGCCAGGGCCTGATCGCCCCCGAGCGCACCGCGTCGGGCTACCGCAAGTTCTACGAGGTCGACGTCGAACTGCTTCGCTGCATCCTGCGAGAGCAGAAGGAGAACTTCCTCCCGCTCAAGGTGATCAAGGACCGCCTCGACACCGGCGAGATCGACCCGACGAGCGAACAGCCACGTCCCCTCGGGATCAAGAACGTTGCCGACGAGGTCGACGCTCAGTCGCTCGCCGAGTCACGTCGCGGCCACCCGGCAGCGCGAGCGGTTTCGAATCCCGGGACCGCCGTCGACCCTCCGGCAGCGCCCACTCCAGCCGCTGACCCAGCGCCGGACGTCGATCGAGATGCGACCCGCCCCGGCGGGATCTCTCGTCCGCGACCTGACGAGACGGGCAGCATCGCGCTCACCACCGGCGTGGTGCTCGACGCCGACGAAATGTGCTCGATGGCCGGACTCGACCAGACACAACTGGCGCAACTCGAGTCGTACGGACTCATCGTCCAGCGCCCAGGCCGCCGCTACGACGAAGACGCCCTCGAGATCGCGCGCATCTGCAAGCGTTTCCTCGATCTCGGCATCGACGCTCGGCACCTACGGGGCTGGCGGGTGGCCGCCGACCGCGAGGCCGGGCTGTACGAGCAGCTGATCCAGCCGTTGATCCGTCAGCGCAACCCCCAGGCCAACGACCACGCGCTCGCTCAACTCTCGGAGCTCGATCACTTCGGCTCACAGCTCCGATCCGCACTGATGCGCACGCTGCTGCGCCAGCACTTCGACCGCTGACCGGTCCGCTCGTCGGGCACGACCGCGGGCCGAATTGTCGGTCCTGCAGATTGGTCGCCGTCGAGAGGGGTACGCTCGACGCATGATCCCGTTGGAGTTGATCGGTGTCCGGGTCGAAGTCCCTGCGAACACGCCGATGATGCTGCTCCGCGAAAGCGACGGGCAGCATCGTCTGCTGCCGATCTACATCGGCAGCCCCGAAGCGTCGTCGATCCATTACGCGCTCGAAGGCGTCGAACCGCCACGCCCGCTCACGCACGATCTGTTCCTCACCACGATCGACGAACTCGGCGCATCGCTCGATCGGGTGGTGCTCACCGAGATGCGTGACCGCACCTTCTTCGCCGAAGTGCACCTCACGACCGAGCACGGCGACAAGGCGATCTCGGCCCGGCCGTCCGACGCCGTCGCGCTCGCCGTCCGCTGCGGGGCTCCACTGTTCGCGAGCGAGACGCTGCTCGACGAGCATGGCCAGATGCCTCCCGAGGAACCCGAGGAAGACGCCGCCGAGATCATCGACGAGTTCAAGGACTTCCTCGAAGACGTCAGCCCCGAAGACTTCGTCTGAGTCGGCGTCCGCGCTGACCTCGACGCTTCCAACCCTTGACGAGCGCGCGACCGCACCGTAGGGTTCACGATCTCACATCTGCGTAACTACATTCGAGTAGGACGCGTCGTGAGGTTCGCTGCCGGCGCACCGGGGGCGACCATGGTTGTTGGGACCAACGAACGAGGAGACCCCGTGCACGCAGCGATACCGGAACCGAACGACGCACCCGTCGAGTTGGGCTACAGCGGAACACACACCGCGAAGATCGTCGGCATCACGTACCGCCAGCTCGACTACTGGGCTCGTACCGATCTGATCCGCCCGTCGCTCACCGACGCCGCGGGCAGCGGGAGCCGTCGGCGGTACTCCTACAACGATCTCCTCGAACTCAAGACGATCAAGAAGCTCCTCGACGCCGGCATCAAGCTCGAGCAGGTTCGCAAGGTGTTCGAGTACCTGCGTGAGCACGTGTCGACCGACATCGCTGCTGCGCACATCGTGATCGACGGTGGCAGTGTCAACCTCTACGACGGCGAAGAGTTGATCGACGTGCTCCGGAACGGGCAGGGCGTGCTCAACGTGCTGTCGCTGGGCGGCGTGAAGACCGAGCTCGAAGCCGACCTCGCGCCGTTCCAGGCGGAGCTCGACGCGGCGGCCGATCTCGACGCCGAGCGCGCTGCTCGCCGCATCGGCTGAGCGTCTCGCCGATGACGCTGCGTCAGTCTCCGCTCGTCGAGCAGCACCGCGCCCTCGGAGCGAACCTCGTCGAGTTCGGCGGCTGGGAGATGCCGATCGCCTATCCGACCGGCACGATCGACGAGCACCTCGCGTGCCGCAACGGCGCCGCGATGTTCGACGTGTCGCATCTCGGCACCGTGCGGGTCGAGGGTGACGGTGCGTTCGAGCGCCTGCAGTCCACGCTGACCAACGATCTCGGCAAGGTCGCACCCGGTCGCGCGCAGTACACGCACTTGCTCGACGAGACGGATGCGTCGGTGCTCGACGACATCATCGTGTGGTGGCATCCCCGTGGCGATGATGACCCAGATGTGTTCGACGTGATGCCCAACGCGTCCAACACCGACGACGTCGTGGCTGCGATCGGTGGTGTCGACACGACCTCGACCCGAGCGATCATCGCCGTCCAGGGCACGGCGGCACGTGATCTGGTCCGTACCGTGTTCCCGGACGCCGCCGACGTCGGACGATTCCGCGTCGCCCAGTGCTCGTGGCAGGGCACCGACTGCGTGGTCGCCGGGACCGGCTACACGGGCGAGCCGGGCGTGGAGATCGCCGTGCCGGTCGATGCCGCCCCCGAACTGTGGGAACGCCTCCACGCCGCCGGCATCACGCCCGCCGGCCTCGGGGCTCGCGACACGCTGCGTCTCGAAGCCGGGCTCCCGCTCCACGGGCACGAACTCGGCCCGGGCATCACGTCGCTGCAAGCCGGTCTCGGCTGGGTGGTGGCGTGGGACAAGCCGTCGTTCCAGGGACGCGCCGCCGCGCTCGCCGAACGCGACGCAGGAATCACCCGCATGTTGGTGGGGCTCGCGACCGAAGGTCGGCGACCGGCGCGAGCCGAGTGTGCGATCGTTGTCGACGGCGCCTCGATCGGCGTCGTGACCAGCGGCAACTACTCACCGGTGCTCGGCCACGGCATCGCACTCGGCTTCGTTCCACCCGACCTCGAGGTCGGCGAGCAGGTCGAGATCGACGTCCGCGGCAAGTCGCTGCCGGCGACGATCGTCGACCCGCCGTTCGTCTGATCCCGTGCAACGTGTCGCAGTCGACACGGCGCTGCGCGAACATCGCACGATGAGCAGCGGCATCGCGTCAGGTGACTGGTACTGGGACATCGACCGGCAGATCGCGGTGCGAGCCGACAACCGCGGTCGTCATGACGTGACGATCGGTCCGTATCCGACGAAGCACGACGCCGAGATCTGGATGCCGTCGCGATCCTGGACCGCTCGCCCCGACGACGGCGACGACACGTGGGTCGACGTGAACTCCGCCTACGACTGACCGCTCGTCGTCGACGTCTTGGCCGCAGTCTTCTTCTTCGCCGCGGTCTTCTTGGCCGCGGTCTTCTTCGCTGCGGTCTTCTTGGCTGCGGTCTTCTTGGCTGCGGTCTTCTCGGTCGCCGGCTTCGACTCCGGAGCCGCCTCAGCCGTGTCGGACGGGTCGGTGGCCGGTGGCGACGGGGGATCGGGGGGCGTGGCGGGTTTGGTCGGCGCGCCGCCGAAGCCGGGGAAGCGCAGGCCGCCGAACAGGCCGCCCGCCGACTCGGCGAGTTGGCCGAGCGGCGCCAGACGAGTCGTGACCTCGCCGAGCAGGTCGGTCATCTGACCGAGTTGGCTCGGCATCTGCTGGAACGCCGGGTTGTTGAGGGTCTCGCTGAGCTTGATCAGCCCGGGGGCGATCGCCATCGCCGGTCCCGCGACGACCTGCATCATCTCGTCGGCGGCCTTCACGGTGCGCGTCACCTGCGGCACGGCCGCCTTGATCGGCTCCTCCACCTCGGCGAGCAACCCGTTGATCCGCTCGGCCGTCTCGTTGAGGCTCTCCATCGTGCGGTTGAAGTTCTCGACGCCGCGCAAGAACTCGTCGACGCCGCGCCGGAACTGCTCGAAGGAGCGGATCGTGCCGGCGAGCGGCGCCGCGAACAGGTTGAACACGTCGGACAGCGGATCGGAGTCGGCCATCTCTGCAACCTACTTCGACGCTGCCATCGATGGCATCGCCAGCGCTTCCAACGGCTCGCACGAGCAGACCAGATGTCGGTCGCCGTAGGCGCCGTCGATGCGAGACACCGGCGGGAAGTACTTCGATCCCGCCTGACCGACGACCGGCAGCGCACCGAGCGTCCGCTCGTACGGGCGCTCCCATTCGCCGAGCACCTCCTCGGCGGTGTGTGGAGCGTGGCGCAGCGGGCTGTCGTCGACCGCCCACTCGCCCGATGCCACGCGGTCGATCTCGGCACGAATCGCGATCATGGCGTCGCAGAAGCGATCGATCTCTCGCAGCGACTCGCTCTCGGTCGGTTCGATCATCAGCGTGCCCGCCACCGGGAAGCTCATCGT
Organism: Ilumatobacter sp.; assembly: GCF_046290335.1. Classification (GTDB taxonomy): domain Bacteria; phylum Actinomycetota; class Acidimicrobiia; order Acidimicrobiales; family Ilumatobacteraceae; genus Ilumatobacter_A. Next base: position 428,211 of record NZ_JBKAGH010000001.1, read on the forward strand.
CGGCGCATGGAAGCCGTAGTCCATCAGCCGCTTCGCGACGTCGTCGACCGTCACGCCGGTCGCCTTCGTGATCGGACGCAGGTCGATGATGCACTCGTGTGCGATGCGGCCGTGCTCGCCCCGATAGAGCACGGGGAAGTGCTCGTCGAGACGGGCGGCGATGTAGTTGGCGGCCACGATCGCGACCTCGGTCGCAGTGGTGAGCCCGGCGCCACCCATCATCTCCAGATACATCCACGGGATCGGGAGGATCCCCGCCGACCCGAACGGCGCGGCCGAGACGGCGCCGACGGGCGCGGTGTCGTCGAGCGGATGCCCCGGCAAGAAGGGCCGCAGATGCTCGCGCACGCCGACGGGCCCGACACCGGGCCCACCACCGCCGTGCGGGATACAGAACGTCTTGTGCAGATTGAGGTGGCTGACGTCGGCGCCGAACCGGCCGGGCTTGGCGAGGCCGACCAGTGCGTTGAGGTTCGCACCGTCGACGTACACCTGGCCACCGGCGTCGTGGATCATCGCGCACAGGTCACCGACCGAGGCTTCGAACACACCGTGCGTCGACGGGTACGTGATCATCAGCGCGCCGACGCGATCGCCGAACTCGTCGAGCCGGCGTCGCACGTCGTCGAGGTCGACGTTGCCCTGGTCGTCGCACGCGACCACCACGACGTCGAAGCCGGCCATCACGGCGCTCGCCGCGTTGGTCCCGTGGGCGCTCTCCGGGATCAGACACACCGTGCGCTGCTCGTCGCCGTTCGAGCGATGGAACGCACGAATGGCGAGTAGCCCGGCGAACTCGCCTTGGCTGCCGGCGTTGGGTTGCACCGAGACCGCGTCGTAGCCGGTGATGACCGCCAGGCGCTGCTCGAGATCGGCGATCATGCGCCGGTAGCCGACGGTCTGGTCGTCGGGGGCGAACGGGTGCACGTCGGCGAACTCCGGCCAGGTGATCGGCACCATCTCCGAGGTCGCGTTGAGCTTCATCGTGCACGACCCGAGTGGGATCATCGTCCGATCGAGCGCGAGGTCCTTGTCGCTCAGTCGACGCAGGTACCGCAGCATCTCGTGCTCGCTGTGGTAGCGGTCGAACACCGACTGCGTGAGGAACTCGTCGTCTCGGCGCAGCGATGCCGGGAGTCCGTCGGGCGCGATCGCGGCATCGTCGACGTCGTCGATGTCGTCGATCGGGGCGCCCCCGAGCGCATCGACGATCGCGGCCACCGTGGCGAGTGTCGAGGTCTCGTCGAAGGTCACGCCCACCGTCGTGTCGTCGACGCGTCGGATGTTGTAGCCCGCGGCCAGCGCCGCGCCGAGCGCGTGGTCGGCATCGGCGACGTCGATCGTCAGCGTGTCGAACCAGGTGCTGTTGCGCACCACGACGCCACCCGCGCGTAGACCGGCAGCGGCGATCGACGTCAGGCGCTGCACGCGCTCGGCGATACGGGTGAGCCCGTCACGACCGTGCCACGCGGCATACAGCCCGGCGATGTTCGCGAGCAGCACCTGCGCGGTGCAGATGTTCGACGTCGCCTTCTCCCGTCGGATGTGCTGTTCGCGGGTTTGCAGTGCGAGTCGCAGCGCTGGCCGACCGGCGGTGTCGGTGCTGACCCCGACGATGCGGCCCGGCATCGAACGAGCCGCCTTCTCGCGGGCGGCGACGAACGCAGCGTGCGGGCCGCCGAAGCCCATCGGTACGCCGAAGCGCTGCGCCGAGCCGACCGCGATGTCGGCCCCCATGTCGGCCGGGGGAGTGGTGAGCACGCAGGCGAGCGGGTCGGTCGTGATCGCCGCGATGCCGCCCAGCTCGTGTACCCGAGCGATCGCCTCGGTCCAGTCGATCACCTCGCCGGACGACGTCGGCGAACTGAACAGTGCGCCGAACACGCCCGCCTCGTCGTCGAGCAGGTCGACGTCGCCGACCACGAGCTCGACCCCGACGGGCTCGGCACGCGTGCGAAGCACCGTCAGGGTCTGCGGATGCGTGTCGTGGTGCACGAAGAATCGCTGCGTCGACGCCTTCGAGAGCCGTCGGGCCATCGTCATCGCCTCGGCAGCGGCGGTCGCCTCGTCGAGCAGCGACGCGTTGGCGACGTCGAGCCCGGTGAGTTCGGTGACGACGGTCTGGAAGTTGAGGATCGCTTCGAGCCGACCCTGGCTGATCTCGGGCTGATACGGCGTGTACGCGGTGTACCACGCGGGGTTCTCCAACACGTTGCGGGCGATGACCGGCGGGGTGATCGTGCCGGTGTAGCCCATCCCGATCAGGCTCGTCACCAGCCGCTGATCGGCAGCCAACGCGCGGAGTCGACGCAGCGCCTCGGCTTCGGGGACGGCGTCGCCGAGTTCGAGTGGCTCGTTCGCTCGGATCGACGCGGGCAGCGTCTCGTCGAGCAGGTCGGCGACGGAGTCGATCCCGAGCACCGCGAGCATGTGGGCGAGATCGTCGGGCGACGGTCCGATGTGGCGGCGAACGAATTCGTTCGGCTCGAACAGGTCACGGATGGGTACGGGCACGGCAGCCTCCGGCTGGGTCGGCCCCCGCTGTCATGGATACCTGAGAGTTTCGGTGAGCCCCAACGCTCACCTTTCACCGTGGGTGGAAACACCGAGCCGGTGGGCGGCGCGGTGTTCCTCTTTCCAGCGTGCCTGCCTCGACCGGTCCGGATGCCTGAGAGATTCCGGGGTGGTTGCTCCTTCGGCGCCAGTGACTGGCTCTCCCGATCGAAGACGACGGCGTTTCGATTGTCGACGTGAGCGTAGCCCGCGTTCGCCTGCCGAGCCGGACACGGTGTCGTGGTGTGCCATCATGTTGGCGAACAACCACGACCGCGACCGCGACGAACCGAGGGCCTCGCCATGCAGAAGTTGCCGAAGTTGCTGCGAGTGGTCAGGGACTGGGTGCGACGCGACATCGACGCAGCTCCCGTTCCTCCGCAGACGTCGGCACCCGCTCGCCGATCGAACCGCGACGACGACCGGGCGCTGGCGCACTTCCACAGCCCGAAACCGTGAAGAGCGTCGAGGGCGCCTACCCGGCTGTTCGGTCGCGTCCGCCGCTCTTCGCCACTGCGACAGGTCAGCGGGCGGCGCGCTCGGCTTCGTACTTGCCGATCTCGGTGAGCTGCGCGCCGAGCGTTGCATCGACCCAACGACTGCCGGCATCGACGATCTTGTCGTAGCTCGCCTGCACGGGGCCGACCTGGCCGGTGAAGTGGGGCATCACCTCGTAGGCGAACAGCTCGTAGCTCTCCTTCGTGGCGTTCCAGTCGGCGAAGTCGGCGCCCATCATCATGTAACACCCGAACCCGCCGGTCTTGTCCTGCAACCGCTTGATCTGCGCGACCGCCATCTCGGGGGTGCCGATCACCATGCGGCCCGACTCGTTCAGGTAGTCGACGAACTCGTCGTAGTCGGACGGGGGAGGAGGATCGTTCGGGTCGCCCATCGGCAAGATGTGCGCCAGGTAGCTGAACACCCACTGGAGCCCGTACTTGCAGTTCTCGCGAGCCTGTTCCTCGGTGGCGGCGATGTGCATCGGGCCCATCAGACGCCAGTCGGCGCGATCCGCGGTGTGCCCGTTGAGCGCCGCTTCCTCCTGCCAGACGTTGAAGTTGTAGTCGAGCACACCGAACCCGGCCGGCTCGGTCGCGGCGATCGAGGTGAGCCCGGCGCCGTAGCGGCCGGCGAGCTTGGAACCCGACGGCGACACCGACGACACGACCGCCACGTCGAAGTTGCTGTACGGGCGCATCTGCAACACGCCCTCGTCGCAGATGTACCAGTCGGTCTTCGAGGTGACGGTCTCACCGGCGAACAGCCGCATGATCACGTCGAAGGCCTCCTGCATGCGCGGCCGTTGATCGTTGGGATCGATCCCGAGCATCGCCGCGTCCGACGTCAGCTGGCCTGGGCCGGCACCGAACATCATCCGGCCCTTCGTGAGGTGATCGAGCATGACGATGCGATCGGCGAGGATCAGCGGATGGTGATACGGCAGCGAGTTGACGCCCGTACCGAGCTTGATGTGCGTCGTGCGCTGCGACGCGGCGGCGATGAACACCTCCGGGCTCGCGATGAGTTCCGAGCCCGCGGAGTGGTGCTCGCCGATCCACGCCTCGTGGTAGCCGAGCCGGTCGAGGAGCTCGACGAGCTCGAGGTCGCGGTGCATCGCAAGCGTCGGGTTGACCCCGGTCTTGTGCATCGGCGGGAGAAAGATCCCGAAGCGGAGTTGCTGATCGGAAGGAACGAACTGCGGCATGCCACGATCCTTGCATGAACTCGGGAACGGTCACGATGTCGAACGTGCTGCAACGGCAGCGCATCTCGCTCGACGGCGACTGGAACGTCATCGTCGACCCCTACGAGATGGGCTATGTCGGGATCCTCGAGCAGCGCAACGACCGCGGGTTCTTTCGTGACCACAAGCCGCGACATCCGGGCGACCGTGTCGAGTACGACTTCGACGCGTCGCCGACGCTGCGCGTGCCCGGCGACTGGAACACGCAGCACGAACGCCTCCACTACTACGAGGGCACCGTCTGGTACCGACGAATCATCGAAGGACCTCCCGAGGAGCAGCAGCGCAACCCGCCGGGGCGGGTCTTCGTGCACGTCGGTGCGGCGAACCACACGTCGCGGGTCTTCCTCGACGGACAGGAACTCGCCACGCACGTCGGCGGCTTCGGCCCGTTCGCCGTCGAGGTCACCGGCCGGCTTTCACCCGGAGCCCACTCGCTGGTCGTCCAGGTCGACAACCGACGCGAGAAAGATCGCATTCCGGCGATGCGTTCCGACTGGTGGAACTTCGGCGGCCTGACCCGATCGATCGACCTCGTGTTCGTGCCCGACACGTTCCTCCGCCATGCGTGGCTCACCATGTCGCCCGACGGACGCGTCGTCGGGGGAGTGGAGATCGACGGCCCGACGGCACCCGTTCGACTCCGGATTCCCGAGCTCGACCTCGACACGGCAGTCGAGCTCGACGCGAAGGGCCGATTCGAGCTCGACCTCGAGCCAGAACGCTGGCATCCCGGCGCACCGCGACTCTACGACGTGCACTGGAGCTGCGGCGACGACCGGATCGACGACCGAGTCGGATTCCGCACCGTGGAGACCGTCGGCGAGCGCATCGTCATCAACGGCGAGACCACGTTCCTGCGCGGCATCTCGATGCACGCCGAGGCGCTGTCGGGCGGTCGACGCTCGCACGGGCCGGACGATGCCGCAGCACTGTTCGACCTCGCGGAAGAACTCGGCGTCAACTTCGTTCGCCTGGCGCACTATCAACACGACGAACACATGGTTCGCGAGGCCGATCGACGGGGCATCCTCACCTGGTGCGAGCTCCCCGTCTACTGGGGCATCGCGTTCGATCAGCCGCACGTGCTCGAGAACGCACACGAGCAACTCGACGAACTCATCACCCGCGACCGCTGCCGAGCCTCGACGATCTTCTGGTCGATGGCCAACGAGACGATGCCGTCGCCGGAGCGCAACGCCTTTCTCGCGTCCCTCGCGGAGCGCGCCCGCGAGCTCGACGGCACCCGCCTCGTGTCGGCCGCCCTCCTCACGTTGCCGACCGCCGATCGGGACCACCTGGTGGATGATCCGCTCGGCGCGATCGTCGACGTGGTCGCCATCAACCAATACCTCGGCTGGTACTACGGCGAGCGAGCGCTGATCCCGTCGACCACGTGGTCGACCCCGTTCGGCAAACCGGTGATCTTCACCGAGATGGGCGGGGGCGCCAAGTACGCCAACCACGGCGACGACGGCCAGATCTGGACCGAAGAGTTCCAAGCCGCGATCTACGAGGCGCAACTCGCAATGGTCGACGCGAATCGTGCCGATGCCGGTCGCGGTCCGGTCGCCGGGCTGTCACCCTGGATCCTCAAGGATTTTCGTGCGCCGGTGCGAGTACTGCCCGGCATTCAAGATGGCTACAACCGCAAAGGACTCGTCAGCGAGGAAGGCGAGAAGAAGCTCGCCTTCGACGTGCTGCGCTCCTACTACGACGAGATCGAGCACGCCGGCCGAACGACCCCCGGACACGACCGCGATCGTGACCCCGACAGCGACCCTGCACCTGAGCATGACCAGCACGCCGGACACGGCAGCGAGGACGACCACCGATGACCACCCTCTCGTTTCCCGCGCGCCTGCGCGCCCTTGCGGCCAGCGATCCGGATCGGTTGGCGATCACCTGCGGACCCGTGTCGTTGACGCACGACGAACTGCAACGACGGGCCGCACGGCTCGCTCGCGAGTTCTTGTCGCTCGGCGTCGAGCACGGCGACTTCGTCACGATCGCCGTGCCGAACTCCGTCGACTGGTTCATCGCGTACGTCGCGTGTTGGAATATCGGCGCGATCCCTCAGCCTGTGTCGGCGAAGCTGCCCGCCCGAGAACTCGCAGCGATCGTGGAACTGGCCGGATCGAAGGTCGTCGTCGGCGCACCCGGGGGAGCGGCCGACCTCCTCGGCGACGACACGGTGCATCTCCCGCTCGATCATCAGCCGGGCGACGAGTTCTCCGACGCGCCGCTCCCCGACGCCACGTCACCGGCGTGGAAAGCGCCGACATCGGGCGGCTCGACGGGGCGGCCCAAGCTCATCGTGTCGGGCGACCCCGCCACCTACGACACCGAGGCACCCTTGCCGCTCGGCTTGGCCGAGGGCGGCTGCCTCGTGATGCCCGGCCCGCTGTACCACAACGGGCCGGCGGTCTGGGCGTGCCAGGCCCTCCTCGCCGGCAACCACGTGGTCGTCCTGCCGCGCTTCGACGCCGAATCGACGCTGGCGGCGATCGAGCAGCATCGGGCCGACGTGACCTACATGGTCCCCACGATGATGAAGCGGGTGCTTCGCCTCGACGACGAGACCCGCCTCGACTACGACCTGTCGTCGTTGCGCGTCCTGTGGCACCTCGCCGAGCCGTGTCCGGCGTGGCTGAAGGAGGCCTACATCGACTGGCTCGGTCCCGAGCGGATCTTCGAGCTCTACGCCGGCACCGAAGCACAGGCCGTCACGATCATCACCGGAACCGAATGGCTGGAACACCGGGGCTCGGTCGGACGGGTCACGAGCGGCGAGATGAAGATCTGCGACGAGGACGGCAACGACCTGCCCATCGGCGAACAAGGCGAGGTGTGGATGCGCGCCACCCGCGACACACCGACGTATCAATACCTCGGCGCAGATGCGAAGACGCTCGACGGAGGCTGGGAGTCCCTCGGTGACATCGGCTGGTTCGATGCCGACGGCTACCTCTACCTCGGCGACCGGGTCGCCGACATGATCCTCAGCGGGGGAGCGAACATCTATCCCGCCGAGGTGGAAGCGGCCCTCCAGGAGCATCCGGCCGTGCACTCGTGCGCGGTCATCGGGCTCCCGCACGACGACCGCGGCAACGACGTCCACGCGATCGTCGAAGCCGACGAACAGATGGCGCCGCGCGACGAACTGTTGGAGTTCCTGGCCGAACGGCTGGCGGTGTACAAACTGCCGCGCACGATCGAATACGTCACCCAGCCGCTTCGCGACGACGCCGGCAAGGTACGTCGCAGCGCGCTGCGAGCCGAACGCATCGGCTGAACCACGGCGACCTCACGAAAGGTCATCGTGCCTGGCACCATGACCTTTCGTGACTCTTCACGTCGCCCGCATTTTCGTCATGACGCAATTGCGCCGGGTCAGGGGCGAAGTCGTGATGTGATCAGTCGGGGGAGGGGAACGACTGCTGGTGTTGCGCGGTGGTGTTCTTGCAGTCGTCGATGGCCTTCACGTACGGATACGGATTGACCGCCGCACCGCCACCCGGGTGGATCTCGAAGTGCAGGTGGGGCGTCGCACTCGAACCGGTGTTGCCGATGTAGCCGATCACGTCGCCAGCCTTGACCTCCGTGCCCACCTCGATGCCGGGAGCGAAAGCGCTCAGGTGCAGGTAGGTGAAGTAGGTGCCGTCATCTTGAGCGACACGGAGGCCATTGCCGGCCAAGGCACCGGGGAAGTCCCAGTACATCTTGGAGATGTGGCCGTCGACCACGGCATACAAGAGGTTGCCCTCCTTCGCGATCACGTCGACGCCTTCGTGTTTACGGCCGCCCGAGCGGGGAGCGTGCCACGTGTCGCCGAACCAACACGGCCCCTGGACGGGGAAGCGATCCATGAGGATCGGCGCCGACGAGTCGTTGTCGGGATTGGTCGCGCCCTGCGGCGTCGTCCCGAGCCCGAGGATTCGGGCGCCACGCTCGGTGACCACGCCGGTCTGCGCGATGTCGTTGACCGACTGGAACGCGACGAGGGCCGAGCGAGTCGCGGGGCCAAAGTCTCCGTCGGCTCCGCCTCGCACGACGAGACCGGTGCGCTGGAGTGCCCGTTGCAAATCACGAACCAAGTCGCCCTGCGCTCCGACCGTGAGGCCGACGTACGGATTGCTCGACGACGGAGATTGGGGAGTCGGGGGAGTCGTCGGAGCGGGGGCCGGTGTCGGGTTGGTGACACCGACGGGTGCGTCGAGCGTGATGTTCATCGCAGCGAGCGTCGCTCGATTGACGACACCCGTCGCAGGAATCCCGTTGCGCTGCTGGTACATGGCCAGGCCACCCTTGGTGACGTTGCCGAACACACCATCAGCGCCACCGGCGAGGTTGATCCCCGACGAGATGATCGCTCGCTGCACGTTCTTGACGCGCTCACCACGAGCGCCCACGGTCATCCCGAGGTACGGGCTACCGAGCCCGTCCTCGGCCGTCGGCGCCGGAGCGGTCGGAGCTGGCGTCGCCGGTGCAGGCGCGGTCGGTGCGGCCGGATCGGAATGATCGTGGTCGTGCGGGCCCAGGTGCAGCGCCGACGCATCGGCGAACGACACCACGCCCGTCTGGGGCAGCCCGTTGCGAGCCTGGAACGTCTTGAGCGCCGCCTGCGTGACCGGGCCGAAGGAACCATCTGCACCGCCGCGAACCGTGATGCCCGTCGCAATGAGCGTGCTCTGCAGGTCCTTGACCAGATTGCCCGTCGAGCCGATCTTGAGCCCGACGTACGGGTTCGCTTGCGCCTCGCCGTTGGTCGACCCCTGCGACACCGGCTGCGGCGTGGCAGCGGGCGCCGCCCCGGACTCACCGAGTCCCAGACGGTTGGCCGTCGCCTGGGTGACCGTGCCGGTCACCTGGAGCGTATTCCAGCGCTGGAACTGCGTGACCGCCTTGGTCGTGGCCGGCCCGAACACGCCGTCGGCACCACCGGGCACGAACACGCCGAGATCCATCAACGCTTGCTGCACGACCTTCACGTTGGCACCCTGCGCCCCCTGAGCAAGACCGACGACGCCGGTCGACGGGGCCGCAGCCGACTCCGAGGAGTTACCGGAGCCCGACGACGCCGAACCGCTCGCTGCAGCCAGTCGATCCGCCGTCGAGGAGTCGACCACACCGGTCACGTCGAGAGCATTCGCTTGCTGAAACGACCGCACCGCGTTGCGAGTCATGGGGCCGAAGATTCCATCGGCACCGCCTGGAACCTGCACGCCTGCCGCCAGCAACGCTCGCTGGAGCGCGGCAACCTCCTCGCCTTGCGCGCCCTGCTGTAGGCCGGTGATCGAAGCGACTTCCAACGGCGCCTGCAACGCAGACGAGTACATCACACCCGGGGAGGCGGACACCGGCGATGACGACATCGCAACACCGAGCACCCCAAGGACGCCCGCACACGCGAGTTGCGCACACCGTCGACCGAACCGGCCGCGACGTGACGGTCGCGACGGCGGGGACTCGAATGGCGACGTGCTCGACGCGAACGCTGAGCGTTCGGGGTCGAGCTCGAACGAAGAGATCATGGACGGCGTACCTCCTGCACAGCAGAAATGTCGGTCCACCCGCGCTACGACTCAAATCTCAACGGAAGGTCGAGGCTTCACAGCGTCCGACCGGGCGCCTCGTCGACACGCTCGATCGCCCTACGGGCCAATGTTTCCGGCGATCATCGTGCCGCAGGGCCCATCTTCGTCGAGATCGAGGTCGATGTCCATCCCGTTACGTCGAATTGACATAACGGGCATTATCGGCGCCACGGGCCCTCGCTGCGCTGACCCTTGGTGCCGAGAATGTTCGGCCTTCGCTGGCTCGGCCTCGTCTCCCGAACACCTACGCCGCCCGGCTTGCCTGACGGCTTGCTGATCAGGGCGTGTTGAGGGTTCGGTCTCTCAGTGGGGTCGCTGCTTCGAGGAGCCATGCCAGGAGGTCGTCGAGTTCTCTCTGTGTTCTTTTTCCCGGGGCGTTCAGGTCTCGCAGGGTGTCGTCGACGGCGCAGGCGAGGATGTACAAGTCGTCGTGGAGCCGATCGAGTTCGTCTCGGGCGATGATCAGTTCGTTGTCGCTCAACTCGAGCTCCGCGGCTCGCTGGCGGGCGACCCAGTCCCACTGACGGCAGCGCTGGCTGCAGAACTCCCGCGGACGGCCACGGCCGGTCGCCGCCGGGATGACTCGACGGCACCAACGGCAACGTCGGGGCTGCGTGGCTCCCCCGTGCGCTGCAGCGCGCGCTCCCTCGTCGCCGACCGGCCGCTCCAATTTCGTCATGACGTATTTGTAGTCGGTACCGACGGCGCGCAGCGCGGATGACCTGCGGCGGCCACGACCTGCGAGACTGCGACGGTGACAGGTTTTCCCCCCGCACCCAGCGCATCGTTCTCGAGCGACAACGCCGCCGGCGCCCACCCCCTGGTGATCGAGGCGGTGATCGACGCCAACACCGGCCCAGCAGCCGCCTACGGCGCCGACGAGCACACCGCAGCGTGCGAACGACGATTCTGCGAACTGTTCGACGCCGACGTGGTCACCCGGCTCACCTTCAACGGCACGGGCGCCAACGTCGCAGCGCTGGCCACGATGTCGGGAGCCCTACGCGGCCCGCATCACGCCGTCGTCTGCACGAACTGGTCCCACATCGAAGCCGACGAAACGGGCGCCCCGGAGCGGATCCTCGGCACGAAACTCATCGATCTCCCCTCCCCCGATGCCAAACTGCGGCCGTCCCAGCTCCGAAATCTGGCCTCCTTGCAGGGAGTTCAACACCACGCTCAGCCGGGAATCGTGTCGATCACGCAGCCCACCGAGCTGGGAACCCTCTACTCCCCCGACGAGGTGCGTGAGCTCTGCGAAACCGCCCACGACATGGGCATGCTCGTACATCTCGACGGCGCACGGATCGCCAATGCCACCGCAGCGCTGGGCGGTTCACTGACCGCGTTGCGCAGCTTCACCATCGACGCAGGCGTCGACGTGATCTCGTTCGGCGGCACCAAGAACGGGCTCCTTGGCGCCGAGGCGGTCGTGTTTCTGGACCCCGATCTCGCCATCGGCTCCGAGTACGTGCGCAAACAGGTGACGCAACTCCCCTCGAAGATGCGCTTCCTCGCCGCTCAGTTCAACGCCGCGCTGCACGACGACCTCTGGATTCGCCTCGCCGATCACGCCAATTCGCTGGCGAGTGAACTCCATCGCCTCACCGGCGACGTTCCCGGCGTGAGCATGCCCGAAAAACCCCAGGTCAACAGTCTTTTCCCGCACCTGAACCCGGCGATGATCGAGCCGCTACGGGCGTGGAGCGTGTTCTACGACTGGGACCCTTCCGTGCATCAGGTCCGCTGGATGACCGCCTGGAACACCACCGGCGACGACGTGGATCGCTTCGCCGACGGCGTCCGTCACGCCGCTTCGATCACCGACTGAACGCGTCCCGCACGCGCTCCGAACAGGGCGCCTCGCACGCGCTCCGAACAGGGCGCCTCGCACGCGCTCCGAACAGGGCGCCTCGCTCCCGTTTCGCAAATAGTTGCAGACGGCAATTGACTGCTGAGTTGATTTGCCCTAATCTTTCGATGCAACGCCAAATCGTGACCGCTGAGCAGGGGAAATGCCGGCGATCACACAACTCGAGGGGAACGAGTAATGACCACGATTGACCTGCCGATCCGCTCCGCCGAAGAGGACAACGCCTGGATGGCCGACGGTGCCTGCAAAGGCTTGACGCACCTGTTCTTCCCCACTGCGGCCGAGCGCCCGCAGGCGCGTGAACGTCGCGAAGCAGCAGCCCGCGAAGTCTGCGGCGACTGCAAGGTGCGCGTCGAGTGCATGACCTTCGCCCGCGATCACCACGAGTACGGATTCTGGGGTGGCGAAGCCGAAGACGAGCGCCATGCAGCCGGCTACCGCCTGATCGCCCCGATCGGCGTCCGGGCGCGCGCCTCCTGATCGTCTCAGCCCCTGTACATCGCTGACCTGGGCTGATACGTTTTCCTTACTTCTTGGAGAAAGTAAGGAAACGATGCATTCATCCGCCAAACTCACGGCAAAAGGCCAGGTCACGGTCCCGAAAGCCGTCCGTACCGCACTGCAGCTCGACACCGGCGACTCGATCGTGTTCCGTGTCGAAGGACACCGCGCCGTCATCGCCAAGACGCCCGACCTTCTCGATCTCGCGGGAACCCTCCGACGAGGCGCCGTCCGCCGCAACTCGACCTGGGACGACGTGATCGCGCGAGCAGAACGACGAGGCGAGTCGTGACCGTGTTCGTCGACCCCAGCATCCTCGTCTCACATCTCATCGGCGAACCCGATCACCTCGCTCGGGCATCGACCGCCTGGATCGCCGACGGCGAACTGATGCTGGTGTCCGACCTCGTGCTCGCCGAAACGATCCGGCTCCTCGAAACGGTGTTCGACGTCGATCGACATCTCATTGCCACGGCGACGCGCTCGCTGCTCGTGCACGACGCGACTGTTGCCGTCGACATCGACGTCTTGCTGCGAGCGATCAGCATCTACGAGATCGACGGACTGACATTCCCCGCGGCACACCTCGTCGCCCTCGCCGAGAGCACCGGCGTCACACGGATTGCCTCGTTCGACCGGCGATTCGACCGCTCGACTACGGTCCGGCGCATCGACCCCTCGGAGGCCGCATGAACACATCGGACGACGACTCGACTGCCACATTCGATGTCGTGGTGGTCGGAAGCCTCAATCTCGACCTCGTGGCGACCACCGCCCGTCATCCCACGCCGGGCGAAACCGTGCTCGGCGCGCACTTCGCCGAGTTTCCCGGCGGCAAGGGCCTCAACCAGGCAGTGGCGGCCGCGCGGAGCGGGGCGCGCGTGGCGATCGTCGGGGCCGTCGGCGATGACGACGCCGGACGCACTCTGCGATCCGTCGTGCGCGACGAGGGCATCGACGACACCTACCTCCGGACGATCGACGAGTCACCGACCGGACGCGCCCTGATCACCGTCGACGCCACCGGTGAGAACTCGATCGTCGTGATCCCTGGGGCGAACGCTGCCGTCGAGGTCGACGCCGACCACTTGCCGAGGGGTCGCGTGACACTGCTCCAGCTCGAAATCCCGATCGATACCGTCGTCGCGTCCGCAGCGATCGCCAGCCTCCGCGAGTCGACCATCGTGCTCAACCCGGCACCAGCCACCACTGCTCTTCCCACCGAGCTGCTGGCGCAGTGCGACGTCGTCATTCCCAACGAACACGAGATCGACTTGATCGGCGGCGCCGCGCAGCTCCTGGCCGACGGCGTCGCGACGCTGATCGTCACCCGCGGCGGCGCAGGATCGGATCTCGTCACGATGACAGGTCACCTCACGGTGCCGCCGTTCGCCGTGACTCCGATCGACACGACGGGAGCGGGCGATGCTTTCTGCGGCGCATTGAGCGCTCGGCTCGCGGAGCACGCCGACGTGATGGATGCGGCCCGCTACGCCAACGCCGCCGGCGCGCTCGCCACGATGACTGCGGGTGCGGTGCCGTCGCTTCCGACGCGCCAGGCGGTGGAAGCGTTCATTGCCGAGTCAGTCGAGCCGACGTAGGTCGGTTCGATACTGCGCGCCGCGCCGAACGTATTCCTGGACGCCATGCAAGATGTCGTCGCGGCGCGCGCGGCCTTCCTTGATCGTGGCCGGCGTGCCCACGGCGATGGCTCCCGTGGGCACCTCGGTGTCGTTGAGGACCACGGCGTTCGCCGCGACGATCGAGCCCGTGCGTACGACGCAACGATGCAGCACCATCGACGAATTGCCGATGAGGACGAAATCCTCGATGGTGCAGCCTTCGAGATGGATGAGGTGTCCGAGCACGCAGTCGTCACCGACCACGGTCGGCCACATCGGCGTCGTATGGAGCACAGCGTTGTCCTGCACGCTCGTTCGATCACCGATCCGAATCTCACCGCCGTCGCCACGAAGCACCGCCCCCGGCCAGACCGACGACTGCGCGCCGATCGTCACCGAACCGATGACCGTCGCTTCGGGATGGACGAATGCATCCGAACTGATGGACGGAACCTGGTCGCCGAGTGCGTAGATGGCCATCACGGCAACGTAGCGAACGGACCTGGGTTCTCCGACGTTTGGCGAGTACGGTTGGGAGCTATGCCCCGCAGGATTGACATCGAGCTGACGAGCGCGCTCGCCGACGGCTCTTGGACATGGCGCGCAGCCGGAGCCCGCAACCCGAAGGGAGTGGTCGATGCGTCGGTCCTCCCCGATGGCGCCAAGGTCGGCGACGAGTTGAAAGTCGAGATCGAGCAGGGGCTCGACGGCATCGACATCTTGTCCGTCGTCCATGGTCGCCGGAAATCCGAGCGGGACCTGCTCGAGTTGCTCCCGGCCGAAGAGAACTTCCAAGCCGTGATCGAAACCCGCGCCAAGCGCGATCGCAGCGATCGACCGGGAGGCCGAGACGGCAAGCCCGGCGGACGCCGCGATGGTCGGCGACGCGATGGCGATGGCCGCGGTGACGGTCGCGACGGTCGCGGTGACGGCCTGTGACGGTCGCGACGGCTGCGAAGGTCCGCGTTCGCGGACCTCGTCGTCCGCACTTCGAGGCACCCCCTGAGCTCCCCAAGCGGCCCAAGCCGAAGCGTTTGCGTCCCGGCAAAGCTCGGCGCAACGAGGTGCTGGAGAGCATCCCCGAGGGGCAGCGTCAGATCGCAGAGCTCGCGCTGCAAGGAATGGCCGCCGTCCGGTCCCGCCTCGCGGAGGAGAACAAGAAGCTGGCGACCGAGGGCAAGCCGACGATGCCCGAGGCCAGCGTTCTCAAGATGGCCGAGGATCTCCTCCCCAGGCTGCGCGTCGCCGATTGGCTCGACCGAGCCGACGCAGCGCAACGACAGATGGAGCATCTCGACCTCCGCGATGTTCGCAGCGTGGTCGCCGCCGGAGAAGACCCGGTGGTCGCCCGTGACGAGTCGACGCGAGCGATCAACGAACAGCTCAAGCAGGAACTGGCCAAGAAGCAGGACCTCGAACTCAAGCTCTGGCTCGAAGACGTCGACGCTGCACTCGGAGTCGGCCGCTCGATTCGCGCACTGCGTCTCTCGTCGCAGCCGCCAAAGGCCGGCGTGATGTTCCCGCCCGAACTCGCCCGCAAGCTCGGCGCCGCAGCAACCGCCGGTCTGACTCCGGACGACACCGCTGACCGCTGGGCCGCCGTGATGGAAGCCGGAGCATTCTCGCCGGTGCGGACGCTGATCACCCCGACCGCTCCCCCGCAGCAGATCACCGACGACCTGCGCAAGACCGCGCTCCGGCTCGGACCGCTCTTGCCTCAGATCGCCGCGCTGCTCGGCGTCGAGGTTCCGGCCGATACCCCGCGTCCCAAGCCCCTGCGTCCTGGCCCTCGCCGTGATGTGAAGAAGAAGACGGCCGCACGACGCGAGGACACACCAACGGGACGCGGTAGCGACCGCAAGCCAGCAAGCGAACCCGAGCCAGCAAGCGAACCCAAGCCAGCAAGCGAACCCAAGCTGGCGTCGGAGGCCAGCGCGTCGACCGAGCAGGCCGAGGCGCCAAACGACGAGATGCCCGCCAACGCGCCGGTCACCGTCGAAGCAGAAGCACCCGCAGAACCACCCGCCGACACCACCGTCGAAGCAGAAGCACCCGCGGAAGCACCCGCAGCTTCCGACGACGCCACAACGAACTGACCCAATCGCTCGCGCTGGTCACCGCTGATTCGCCGAGCGACTCGGCGCAGCCGTAGCCTGCGACGTCATGTCCGACATCGTCACTCTCGAGATTCGTGGGCGCGTCGCGCTCATCACCCTGAACCGTCCCGACGCCCGCAATGCCGTGAACGGTGACGTCGCCGAAGGCCTCGAGGCAGCCATCGACGCCCTCGAAGCCGACGACGACGTCTGGGTCGGGGTCCTCCAGGCCAACACCGAAGGACAGGATCGTCCGGTCTTCTGCGCCGGCGCCGACCTCAAAGCGATCAACAGCGGCGATGCCGCTCGCCTCAACACCGAGCGCGGAGGCTTCGCCGGTTTCGTCTATCGAGACCGCACGAAACCCGTGATCGCCGCGATCGACGGACTCGCGACCGCTGGCGGCTGCGAGATCACGCTCGCTGCCGACCTCGTCGTCGCAACGACACGTTCGGCGTTCGGTCTCGCCGAGGTCAAACGGAACCTCGTCGCCGGTGCCGGCGGGCTCTTCCGTCTCCCGCGCGCGATCGGCCAGGCAGCGGCCATGGAGGCAATCCTCACCGGCGAGCCGATTCCCGCTCAGCGGGCATTCGACCTCGGGCTCGTGTCGAGACTGGTCGAGCCGGGCGAGGCGACGAACGAAGCGTTGCGACTCGCCGAGCAGATCACGCAGTCCGCACCGATGGCCGTCTGGGAGAGCCGCAAGGTCGTGCTCGCCGCGGCGTACGAGGACGACGAGACCCTGAAGAAGATGACGAACCGGGCGATGGCAAAGGTGATGTCGTCGGAGGACCTCAAAGAAGGGCTGACTGCATTCATCGAGAAGCGTCCGCCGGCGTGGAAGGGCCGCTGACCGCCAGCGATCGTTGTCGGGCTCAGCAGCTCAGAACGGCTTGTAGTCAGAACGGCTTGTAGGTCGTGATGAGCCGCGCGACGATGCCGGCCCGTTCGTACAGATTCTTGGTGTGGCGGTCGCCGGGGAGCGCCTGGCCTTCGACGGCGACCGCGCCGGACGATCGGGCCCGCTCGATCACGACCGCGAGCATCTCGTCACCGAATCCGCACTCACGTGCCTCTGGCGTGACCCAGACCTGATCGACACGGATGATCTGATCGGTGCCGAGCACGGCGACCAGGTAGCCGACGATCACGTCGTCGATGTGCGCAACGACGACATCGACACCGTCGTCGTGCAGCCGTGCTGCCCACGCATCACCGATCTCCGGGTGCTCGACCAGCCACCGCTCGCCGCCGCGCTGGCCATCCAGTGCCGCTCGAGCCTCCGATTCGAGGAGCGCCAGCTGCGCGACATCGACCGGGTCGTCAGGGTCGACGGGACGTACCAACGGGTCGATCACGCCGATGCGTCCAATTGCGCGATCTTGCCCAACACGGTTCGGCGACCTCGATGAGCTCGTTCGTAGCGCTCGACCTCGGCACGCTCGTCGCTCGACAATCGATCGAGTTGCCCGACGATGTCGAGTGCCGGCAGGTGGTCGTAGTCGGGAATCGCCAGTTCGTCCGCGTCGATCGATCGACTCAGCGCATCGTTCTCCGCCGGGGTCAGGAGATCTGGTCTCTCGACAACACCAGCGTGCTCGACCGCAGCCTCGTCGCGCATCGGCGGTGCAGGCGGCCGCGGTGCGAGCCTGGAGGTTCCCTGTTCCACGACCATGCGCCCGATGAAGCGCGCGTTGGACAGTTCTTGACGGGCACGACTGACCGCTTGCGGCAAGTCGGACGCCAGGCGTGCTCCTGCGCCGAGTGGCGCGAGGACGAACAGCTCGACGAGTCGAGCACCCAGATCACCCGGACGTGGAGATGCGCCGCTCACGAAGCGTCAGCTGAAGATCGGGCAGTCATCATCACCGACGGGACAATTCGGCGCAGAGGATTTGACCAGGAGGAAGCACGATGAACAGAGCTGCTCGTTCTGCTGTTTCGGCAGGAGCTTGTCGCCCCCCTCTGATCGGTCATCGACTTCGGGCTCGTCGTCGTCATCGTCGTCATCGTCGTCGTCCGTTGCGACGAGACGATCCTTGAGGATCTTGTCGAGATCGTCTTCGACGTCGTCGTCGTCGACCAGGTCGTCGTCGTCGTCATCATCATCGTCGGCTTTGCGGCGCTTCGTACGCGGCTTCTCGACTTCCGGTTCGTCGTCGTCATCGTCGTCATCGTCGTCATCGACGACGTCATCATCGTCGTCGTCGGCCAGATCATCGAGGTCGTCGTCGAGGTCGTCGTCGATCTCGTCGTCGTCGGGCGCATCGGCCTCGTCGACGTCGTCGTCGGCCTCCACGTCGTCGGTCTCGGTGGTGTCGTCATCCAGAATGTCGTCGTCAGCCATGTACGTGGGTCGATTCTTCCGTCGTGGGGTTCAGCCGCGCATGATGCGCGGCCGCTTCGGGCGGATCATACGCAGGGTGTGCGCACCGTCAGGAAAGCTGAAGCGTGACAACCGTCACAGATCGCGTCGAGCCTCGGCTCGGCGCTCGGATTCGAGCCGCTCGAGCTCGGGTGCCTGCGTCGTCATGAAGGTCATCGCCGCCGCGAGCGCTCGATGCCCGGCGACCTCGGCGATCTGACGGTGCATGTCGAGAGCCACGCGTCGATACGACGGATGGCCTTGCGGCGAGGATCGCAACTCCAACATGTGAAACGCCTCCCGCACGTTGAACTGCATGTTGTAGCGCATGCGGTACGCCATCGCCACGGCGTACGGCGCCTGCTCGTGGTGCGGGCCGGCGAGCGCGTCGTACAGCGCAGCGGAGCGCTCCATGGTCTCGTCGAAGAGCCCGCCGACACCGGCTTCCTCTACGAGATCCGGACGCGTGTAGCCGTGGTTCGGCGTGAGCCGCTGCCATTCGATCGTGAGCATGCGATGGCGCTGCATATCGCGAAACGCCCCGTAGTCGCTCAACACGTCGAAGCGGTAGAAGGCACGCTCGAAGGCGCGCCCTGGCTTGTGCCTGCGGTTCGATCGCTCACCGACGTAGGCCGTCAACAATGCCACACGTTCGTCGGCACCGAGCTCACGCACCCGAGCGAGGAGTTGATGCTCCGGCAGCGACGAATGGCTGTAGCAGATGGCCGCGAGGATCTTGTCTTCCGCCTCCGGATCGAAGTCGACCAACTCGACCTCCGACGTCGGTTCGACCGGCGTCCCGCCGAAGATCTGGTCGACGACGTCGGCGGTGCCGGTGCGAGTGTTGGCGAGGTAACTGCTCCAGACACCACCGCGCTCCGGGATGTCGACACGACGCAGGAACGACGGAATCACCTTCCGGAGTTCGAGCAGCATCAGGTCGGCGTACTCGCGCGCCTCGGGGAGCGGGTGCGACCGCATCCGCAGCAACAGCGCCTCGTAGGCCTGCCCGGTCCCATAGATGCCGACGTTCGACGTCGCGGCCGCGGGCAGCATGCCTCGAACGGCGTCGAGCGCCTTGGCCCGCGTCGCGGTCCGGTAGATGAACTCGCTGTCGCGTTCGTCGCGAACGACGGTGGTACGGACGTGATCGGTGACGAACTCGGCGCACTGACTGTAGGCATCGAAGATCCGGTCGAGGTCGCCGACGTAACGGGTTCCGAGCGGGCCGGCGAGCACGTCGGGGTCACGGAAGTACCGGTAGCGACCACCGAGACGACTGTCGTAGGAGATGTAGCGCGTGCTCTGCTCGAGGTAGCTCATCAGCCGCCCCCACTCGAGCACCTTGGTGAGCAGGTTCGACGCCTGCTCGCAGGCCAGGTGGGTACCGCCGAGCTGCGCCACCGAATCGTCGCCGTAGTCGAAGAACACGCGCTCGTAGAGTTGCTCGGCTCGATCGAGTCCGATGGTGGCGTCGATCGATTGGTCGCCTCTGATGTCGAGGTCACCGACGAATTCGTCGAGGAACAACCGCCGAAGTGATTTCGGGCTCCGGCTGTACCGAGCGAACAACGCGCCCTTCACCACCTCGGGCAGATTCACCAGCGCGAACACCGGACCGTCCAGGTTGGTGAAGTACCGCCTGAGGACATCGGCCTCGTCTGAGGTGAAGGACTCAGGGACGTACACAGCCACGAGAGGACACTCTAGGAGGACCACTCCCGTACGTGCGGGATCCGGCGGACGTCTGACCTGGGGCGTCGCGAAGCCGACGGTGATTCACCCGTAGACGAGCGCAGCGTCAGCACGAACACATATGTCGACGCGCCGAGCGCTGCCGATGACGCGACCGTCGACGACGACCACGTGCGGCCGTTCGAACTGCCACGACGCGCTCCGAACCGAGCGGGTCGACAGCAAGGGATGCGGGAGGTGGGTTCCCGAGCGAAGCCGCCGTCGTACTGCCGACCGCTGCCTCACCGTCAAGGCCGGATCGGCCTCGACGACCTCCACGCGCCCATCGTTGGGATGCCCACGAGCGATCACGCTGCGCTGACGGTGGTACTCGGCATTCATCACCGCCACGACACGCCCGCGCCACGCCCCACCGGCGGTCCATCTCCGTCGGACCACGACGTGGGCGATTGCCGTCGCTGCGCACTCCTCGTCGAGTACCACGTCGACGAGATCGATCGGAAGCGCGAGCAAGGTGTCGCGCTCGGCGACCGGCCGAGCGCCAATGGTGGTGAAGACGTCACCTGCCGCCGCGGCGGTCGGTTGACCGGTGTCGTCGTCCAGCCAGGCCGCGAGCTGCGCATCGTCGGATGCCAGACGCAGCGTCTCTGGCCGCGCGACCTCCCGGCCCCAGTTCTGTCCCTTGCTGATCGTCATCGCCGATCCCCCATCGTCATCACGCCCCAACGGCGCTGTCGGCCACGACGCCGCGGAACGCCTCGCGCGCCGCCCGCTCGGCGGCTTGGCGAGTCGCGTGCTCCGGGGCCACGATCGCGACCTGGCGCAGCACATCGATGAGTTGTTTCATGGTGCGTACGAAGTCTCCACCGGTGAGTTCTTCCTCGCCGACGATCTCGGCGAATCCCTCCCCGGCGACCCACGCGTGAGCGATGGCGGCGAACGTCGGATCCGGTGCTCGGTGCACCGAGAGCGACAGCGATTGCTCGCGAGCTCGCAGGTCCTCGCTGAGGGCAGCCAGCCGCTGCCAACGTTCACGAACATCACGAGAGGAGAACCACGGTGCGGGCGGGAACTCCGCACTTCGATGCTCATACACGATGCATGCCGTCAGCGCAGCGAGATCGGCCGGCCCGAGCCCGTCGAGGAGCCCGGAGCGGATCGTCTCCGAGACGAGCAGATCGCTCTCGTGAAAGATGTTGGCCAACATCTCACCGGCCTCGCTCAACTGCCATTCGCCGACGTCGGCGTACCCGTACTCCCCGAGCACCTGCAACACGTTCTCGAACTCACGCCCCAACGATCGATGTTTGCCGTCGATGCGCTGCGCCAGTTCGGCGATCTCGAACTCGAGTCGGTCGGCGCGACCTGCGGCGTCGAGGCGGGCCCGAAGTTGCGGGTCGCGGGTCACGTCGAGTTCATCTGAACGCCGTCGTCTCTGTCGGCCGCTCGAAGCACCCCCTGACGCCGAGGTGCGATCCGACTCGATCTTCGCCGTACGCATGCGCTTGGCCACCTCACGCCGATAGTCGCGTCGTTGCGGCCCGAAGTGCTTCGGGAGTCGGATGTTGCCGACGGCGACCGGGAGACGGTCGAAGTCGTCACCGTCGGCCGTCAGGAGCTCGGCGCCCTTGGTGACGAGCGTGAGCCGCACGCCGGCTTTGCGATGCGCGATGGCCACCACCGCCACCGGGCCCTTGTGATCGCCGCGGACCAGACGAATGATGTCGCCGGGACGGAGCTTCGCCAGTGCACCACGCATCTGCCCCGCCGACGCAGCTCGCCCCTCACGACGTTCGTCCGCCTCGCGCTTGAGCAGACGCCGATACTCGTCGATGTCGCCATACTCACTGACCGCATCGCCCCGATGGGTCGCCAACGACTCGCGCTTGCGCGCCAATCGTGCCTCGATCTTCACCACGTCACGATCGGCCTGATACTGCGCGAACGACAGATTCAGCAGCCGATGCGCCTCCTCGTGCGAATGCGTGCGGATCAGATTGGCCGCCATGTTGTACGTCGGCCGGAACGCGGAACGCAGGTGGAACGACGAACTCGACGCGAGCTGCGCGACCTCGTCGAAGCGCACCCACGGGCTCCACAACACGATCGCGTCGCCGATCTCGTCGAGGCCTCGCCGCCCGGCACGGCCGGTGAGCTGGGTGTATTGGCCCGGGGTGAGTCGCTCGTGATGTTCGCCCGTGAACTTGGTGAGCTTCTCGATGACGACCGATCGCGCCGGCATGTTGATGCCCACCGCCAACGTCTCGGTCGCGAACACGACTTTGACGAAACCCGCGACGAAACAGGCTTCGACGGTTTCCTTCATCGCCGGAACCATCCCGGCGTGGTGCGCGGCGATACCGGCTTCGAGCTGCTCCACGAAACGGTCGTAGCCGAGGACCTCGAGGTCGGCGGGATCCAGTTCACCCAGCCGTTCGTCGACGATCGCACGGATCGCCAACTGTTCGGCCTGATCGGTGAGGCAGAGCCCGGCGTCGATGCACGATCTCGCCGCCTCGTCGCACTGTGCACGACTGAAGATGAAGAAGATCGCCGGAAGCAGCCCCTCGTCGTCGAGTCGTTCGACGGTCTCGACCCTGCCTGGGGTGGCGAGCCGACGAGTTCCCGACCCTTTCGATCCGCGATCGGGGTCGCCGCCACGACGATGACGGCTCGATGCGTTGCGATCACCGCGCCGGAGTCCGGATTCGTCGAGGCGCACGGCATCGCGGTTCACCGCACCGCCGACGAACATCGGCATGAGGTGGAGGCGCGAATTCGTGCGGTCCGCGACGAAATAGCGGTTCTCGAGCGCCACCGGACGCCGTGTCTCGGTGACTGCGGTGGTCGGACCACGAACGGTCGTGATCCAGTCGGCCAACTCACGCACGTTGGTCACCGTTGCCGACAGACACACCAGTTGGACGTGCATCGGCGAGTGGATGATCACCTCTTCCCAGACCGGTCCTCGATACGCGTCCTGCAAGAAGTGCACCTCGTCGAGGATGACGACGTCGAGATCGTCGAGGCTGCGACCGGCATACACCATGTTGCGCAGCACTTCGGTCGTCATCACGACGATTGGCGCATCCGGGTTGATCGCGTTGTCTCCGGTCAACAGCCCGACGGCGTCGTCGCCGTGAAGCGCGACCAGATCCCGGTACTTCTGATTCGACAGCGCCTTGACCGGGGTCGTGTAGAACGATCGTCGCCCCGCCCGTCGGGCGACCGCAATCGCGTATTCGGCCACGACCGTCTTGCCGCTTCCCGTCGGCGCGGCCACGATCACGTGCTCGCCGGCATCGATCGAGTCGAACGCCTCGAGTTGGAAACGGTCGGGTGGGAAGCCGAACGCGGCAACCAGTTCGGCTCGATCGTCGCGCATGTCAGCCCGGACGCAGCTCGCCGAGGCTCATGACGCTCGGCGACGGCGGCGCATCACACCGAAACCGATCAGCACGGCGATGAAGTACATCGCGATCATCGGCCCGGCGAGCATCATCAACGTGACCGGATCGCCCGACGGGGTGATGAGCGCTGCCAGCACGAAGATTCCGACGATCGCATAGCGCCATGCTCCGAGCAGCGTCCGGGGCTGGACTGCGTTGACCAACTGCAAGAACACGAGCAGCACCGGGAGGAGAAAACCGATGCCGAACGCAAAGATCATGAGTCCGAACAGGCCGACGTACTTGTCGATCGCGAACGCCTGATTGACCTCCTCGCCCGACCATGCGATGAGAAACTCGAGGGCGCGCCCGATCGTGAAGTAGGCCAGGGTTCCACCGAGCGAGAACAGCACGACCGAGGAGAGGACGAAGGGAATCGCGTACCGCTTCTCCTTGGCCTCCAGTGCTGGGACGACGAAGCGCCAGATCTGCCACAAGATCACCGGCAGCGCGAGGATCACGCCGCCGTACATGCCGATGCGAAGTCGGGCCGAAAAGCCCTCCGTCGGACTGAACGCGAACAGGTCCGCGGTGCAGAAGTCTTCGGGTTTCGCCTCACACAGATCCCGATACGGGCCGAGCAGGAAGTCGTAGACCTGTTCGTAGAAGACGATGATCAGGACCATCCCGATCGTCACCGCGAGGGCCGCTCGGATGATCCTGGTCCGAAGTTCGGCCAGATGCTCCGTGAGCGTCATCGTGTCGGGTACCGACGCCGCTTTGGTGTCACTCACGCCGATGCCTCCCCGTTCTGGCGCCGCTCACGAGCCGACTCCAGATCGATGGGATCGGCCCATTCGTCCACGTCCGCCGACTCGTGGTCGACGGGAGTCGCCGCGGCGACGTCGGTCGGCTCGTCCTGATCGGTCGGTTGTTCGTGCTCGGCGTGCGCGACGTGCTCCGCTTCGGCAACGGGCTCGGAGGCTCGGTCGTCTGCGCCGACCTCGTCGGATGAGTCGACGTCGCTCTCGGACGCAGGGCCCATGCGCTCGGCGGCGCGCTGGTCACCGATCGCTTGCGCTCGTGCTCGCTCACGCCGCATTCGCTCGGCCTCCGACTCCGACGACGAGCTCGATGCAGCGTCGGATCCGAGCAGCTTCGATGGGTCGGCCTGCTCGCGCAGCAGATCGGCGGTTTCGCGCATCTCACGCATCGGCTCGTCGAGCGCCGACTTCAACTCGGTCTGGAAGCCCGTTCCCATCTTCCGCAGTTCGCCGTACACCTGGGTGAACTTGCGGATGGCACCAGGCAACTTCTCGGGGCCGAGCACGACGAGGGCAAGCAGCAAGATGAAGATGATCTCGCTGCCTTGCAGATTGAACACGCGATCAGTCTACGGTCCTGGCATCATCGGGAGCTGTGCAACAGCGCCTCCCCTCCCGTCTCGATCCTCCCGTCGCCTTCGCGCACCGAGGAGCGAAAGCACACGCCCCGGAGAACACGGTCGAAGCCTTCTCCCTCGCGTTGCGACTCGGAGCGACAGGGCTCGAGAGTGACGTCTGGCTGACCAGCGACGGGGTCCCGGTACTCGACCACGACGGCGTCGTGGGACGCCGACTCCGACGCACCCCGATCGCCGAGGTCTCGAGCGCTGACCTTCCCGACCACATCCCGACGCTCGCCGAGCTACTCGCTGAGTTGTTCACCGAACAGAACCACGGCGTGCATCTCTCGCTCGACGTATGCGACCCCGGGGCCCACGAGCCGGTGGCAGAGGTCGTTCGTGCCGCGGGGTCGACGTTGCCCGAACGCACCTGGCTCTGCGACCCGGTGCTGGAACGCCTCGTCGAGCGCCGAGAGCACCTTGCCGACTTCCGTCTCGTGCACTCGACCCGTCTCCACCGGTTGAGCGAGAGCCCCGAGCTCCACGCCTCTCGGCTCTCCGCTGCCGGCATCGACGCCATGAACATGCATCACACCGATTGGAGCGGAGGTCTTGTCGTGATGTTCCACCGTTTCGACGTGTGCGCGTTCGGTTGGGATCTGCAGTTCGACCACCAACTCGAGTCCGGTGTGCGAATGGGTCTCGACGCCGTCTACAGCGATCATGTCGACGTCATGATGGACGTGATGTCCCGCGAGACCGGCGTCATCTGACGCGTTCAGCACTCCAGAGGTCGAACGTGTCGGCTCAGAGCCACTGCCACGACGACTGCGGCC
Source organism: Ilumatobacter sp. (assembly GCF_046290335.1). GTDB lineage: Bacteria > Actinomycetota > Acidimicrobiia > Acidimicrobiales > Ilumatobacteraceae > Ilumatobacter_A. The sequence goes on from NZ_JBKAGH010000001.1 coordinate 453,866, forward strand.
AGAACACCACGAAGGCTCGACCGACGAGGTCGTCTTCGGAGATCGGCCCCAGCTGCCGACTGTCTTGTGATCCGCCGCGGTTGTCGCCCATCACGAACACATGGTCGTCGGGCACCACCACCGGATCGAAGTCGCCGCCGCAGCTCGCCGACACGACGGCCGGATCGAGGTACGGCTCGATGAGGCGTTGGCCGTCGATGCGCACCTCGCAGTCGGTCATCTCGATGGTCTCGCCAGGCAGGGCGATCACTCGCTTGATCAGATCTCGTTCGGCCCGTCCGCTGATCTGATGCAGCACCACCACGTCGCCGCGGTTCGGGTCGTGGAGTCGATACGACAGCTTGTTGACGAACACACGGTCTCCGGTGGTGAGCGTGGAGTCCATCGACGAGCCATCGACGACGAAGTGCGCGAGGACGAAGCCGCGCACCAAGAACGCGACCGTGAGCGCGACCGCGACGACAACGATCCAATCGACGAAGGCTCTCGCGCCGGAACCGAGCGGCTCGACGTCGTCTGCCTCGTCGGTCCCGTCGTCGTGGTCGTGATCGCCCCGGGTATTCATCGGGGGCGTGCTGGCGCCCGTTGCCAACGGCGCGACGGGAACTGCGAGCGGTGCGCCCGCTCGTGACGGTTCGGGAGAAGGAGACTGGTCGTCGACGGTCACGCGAACCCCACCGTACAACCGGATCGGGCGCCTCTGGCGCCAACGATCACAGCGATTCGATCAGGCGCTCGACTCGCTCGTCGCGACTCTTGAACGGGTCTTTACAGAGCACGGTGCGCTGCGCCTGATCGTTCAGCTTCAGGTGCACCCAATCGACGGTGTAGTCACGCTTGCGCTCCTTGGCCCGCTTGACGAACTCGCCGCGCAGGCGTGCACGCGTCGTCTGTGGGGGCACGTCGATCGCCGTCGCGATGTCCTCGTCGGTGCACATCCGCTCGACGAGACCTCGATCCTGCATCTTGTAGAAGGGGCTCCTCGTGCGGGACACGTCGTGATATTGCAGATCGAGCAACTGCACGCGGGCGTGGCCCAACGGAAGGTCGTGTCGCTCACGGAACGCCTCGATCAGCTTGTACTTGATCACCCAGTCGACCTCTCGATCGAGCTTGAGCGGGTCGTCTTCGATGGTCGTGATGCAGTGCTCCCACATCTCCAGCGCGCGCTGTTCGAGCGGCGGAAAACCCTTCGTGTCCGCATAGCGAAGCGCCCGATCGAGGTACTCGCGCTGGATGTCGAGCGCGCTGACCTCGCGTCCGTTGGCCAGCCGGACCGTGCGTCGACACGTGATGTCGTGGCTGATTTCTCGAATCGCGCGGATCGGATTCTCGAGCGTCATGTCACGGAGCACGACGGTCGGATCCTCGAGCATCCGCAACATGCACGCAGCGGCTCCGACCTTGAGGAACGTCGTGTACTCGCTCATGTTCGAGTCACCGACGATCACGTGCAAACGCCGATACTTCTCCGCGTCTGCGTGCGGTTCGTCACGGGTGTTGATGATCGGTCGACTTCTCGTCGTGGCCGACGACACGCCTTCCCAGATGTGTTCCGCACGCTGGGCGATCGAATAGGTGGCGCCGCGTGCGGTCTGAAGCACCTTGCCGGCCCCGGCGTAGATCTGGCGGCTGACGAGGAACGGGATCAGCACCTCGGCGTAGTGCCCGAGGTCGTCGTCACGACTGGTCATGAAGTTCTCGTGGCAGCCGTAGCTGTTGCCCGCGGAATCGGTGTTGTTCTTGAACAGGTAGATCGTGCCGCGTATCGACTCCTCCGCGAGGCGCTGCTCCGCCGACTCGACGAGTTGTTCGATGATCCGCTCCCCCGCTTTGTCGTGCACGACCAAGTCGTAGAGCGAGTCGCATTCCGGCGTGGCGTACTCGGGATGCGAGCCGACGTCGAGGTACAGACGTGCACCGTTCTGGAGGAACACGTTGGAGCTGCGTCCCCACGACACGACCCGACGGAACAGGTACCGGGCGACCTCATCGGGGCTCAGCCGACGTTGCCCTCGCAGCGTGCACGTCACGCCGTACTCGTTCTCGAGCCCGTAGATCCGTCGCTCCATCGGTTCAACCTATACGCCTCGCTGCAGCAGGACCCGACGGGTCGAGCCGCATCTCAACGCGAGTTCAGGGCGCTGCCCAACTCCTCGCCTTCGATCCGGACGAAACAGCGGCGACCGTTACCGCGGCGGAGGTGTGCGACTTCGAGATCGCTGGCCGGAATCTCCCGATCGGGACCCGCCAACGCAGCGACACCGATCGCGATCGCGCCGGCGAGGTCGAAATCGTCCTGGAACGATTCCGACAGACGGCTGCGAATCGCCTCGGCATCGCCGCCGATGGCGGCGTAATCGCGCTCGTCGACGACCGTGCCGTCGTACAGGATGTGAAACATCTGATCGCCACCGGCCTCCAAGCCGACCTCGGCAACGAGGATCTCCACTTCCATCGGCTTCATCTCATGGGTGAAGATCGTCCCGAGCATCTGGGCGTAGCTGTTGGCAAGGCTGCGAGCGTCGACGTCGTCGCGCGAGTACTGGAAGCCCTTCAGATCGGCGGCCCGAACCCCAGCGACCCGCAACTGATCGAACTCGTTGTACTTGCCGACACCGGCAAAGGCGATGCGGTCGTAGATCTCGCTCACCTTGCGAAGGGTCTCGGAGGCGTTCTCCGCGACGATGACGATGCCATCGGAATAGCGAATCGCAGCCAGCGCTCGACCGCGAGCGATGCCCTTGCGCGCGTAGTCGGCGCGATCCTTCATCATCTGTTCCGGAGCGACGTAGAACGGCATACTCATCGCTGTGACACCTCGTCCACGATCGAGGCATATCGGGTCGCGAGGTCGTCGTCGTCGAGGCGTATCCACCCGTCGACGTCGATCGTCGCGACGACCGGGTAGATGCCGCGCAACACGTCGGGGCCACCCGTCGCCGAGTCGGCGTCGGCTGCTTCCCACAACGCCTTCGCAGCGAGGTCGATGGCCTGATCGCGCTGCAGGCCGGTGCGATATCCGACCTTCACGACGGTGCCGGCGTGGAGGCTGCCCGAACCGGTCGCCACGTAGTCGCGCTCCTCGTAGCGGCCGCCCGTGGCGTCGAAATCCCAGAGCCGACCGGTCTCTCGCCGGAGGTCGTAGCCCGCGAAGATCGGGACGACGACCATGCCCTGCATGGCTGCCGGCAGGTTCGCTCGCACCATCGTCGACAACTGATTCGCCTTGCCTTCGAGGCTCAGCGCCGACCCTTCGACCTTCTCGTAGTGCTCGAGTTGGAGTTGGAACAGTCGGATCATCTCCATCGCGGGGCCAGCAGCGCCTGCGATCGCCACACCGCTGTGGCGATCGGCTTGGACGACCTTTTCCATCGAACGATGAGAGATCAGATTGCCAGCGGTCGCGCGGCGGTCACCCGCCATCACGACGCCACCGTCGTAGCGCAGCGCGACACAGGTGGTCGCGTGTGGAGCGCCGAGTGAGTGCATCACGTCGACGGCGCCGACGCCCGCGTCGAAAGTGGTCGTGAGACCAACTCGGCGCAGCAACTCCGGGAAGCTCGCGCCGGGGTCGTCACCGGGAGTGAAGAACGGCATCGACACCGTTCACTGCCCGCCCTTCTGGACATACGACTTGACGAAGTCTTCGGCGTTGGTCTCCAGCACACCGTCGATCTCGTCGAGCAGATCGTCGAGTTCGGCCTTGAGTTTCTCGCCGGTCTCGGTGACGGCGGGCGCTGCCTCGTCGACCGACTCGTCGTCACGAGTCGGCGTCTGCTTCGACTTCTGTTGGCGTTCTGCCATGTTGGTGTCTCCGGTTCTGGATGATCGAACGGCTGGACGATGACGCTATTGGCCGAGACGGTCGAGCAGTTGGCGCGCCGTCTCGCTCTCGTCGATCAAGGTACCAACGTGATCGGCGGTGCCGCGCAGTGGTTCCATCATCGGCACGCGTCGCAGTGGGTCCCTCCCGATGTCGAACACCAGGGAATCCCAGTTCGCCGCCACGATGTCGTCGGCGAACTTCTCCAAGCAGCGACCGCGGAAGTAGGCGCGCGTCGTGGTCGGCGGCGTCGTCATCGCCGCGTGTGCCTCGACCGGATCGACGATCGTGTCGAGTCCTGCTCGCAATGCCAGACACCGCTCCACACGCATGTCGTGATACTGCAGATCGATCGCCTTGAGCTTCGGCGAGTTCGCTGGCAAGTCATGTCGTGCGGCGAAGCCTTCGACGAGGCGACGCTTTGCCACCCAGTCGACCCACGTGCGAACCGAGTCGGGGTCGGACTCCAATCCGGTGAGCACGTGTTCCCAGCGCTGCATCAGGTCGGCCCCGACCTCGGCGTCGACGCACTCGAGCCCATGCGATTGCTCGTACTTGCGGGCCCGCTCGAACAGACCCCACTGCACTTCGAGAGCGGTCGCTCGTCGTCCATCGGCCAGCATGATCGTGCGCTGCAACGACGGGTCGTGGCTCACTTGGCGAATCGCCGTGACGGGGTTGCCCAGTGTCCAGTCGTCTCCGAGTTCGTCGTCTTCGATCATCGCGAGCACGATCGCGGTGGTGCCCACCTTGAGATAGGTGGCGACTTCGCTCATGTTGGCGTCGCCGACGATCACGTGAAGGCGGCGGTACTTCTGCGGATCGGCGTGCGGTTCGTCACGGGTGTTGACGATCGGACGTTTGAGCGTCGTCTCCAGGCCGACTTCCTCCTCGAAGAAGTCGGCGCGTTGGCTGAGTTGGTACTCGATGTCGTCGTTCGGGCGCCCGGGGAGTTCGCACCCGACCTTGCCCGCGCCGGTGAAAACCTGCCGGGTCACGAAGTGCGGTGTGATCTGGCGCGCAAGGCGACCGAACGGCAGTTCACGCGGCAGCAGGTAGTTCTCGTGACAGCCGTAGCTGTTTCCCTTGCCGTCAGAATTGTTCTTGTGGATGATGACCTCGGCGCCGTCGTCGAGGCGACCGTTGGCCGCGGTCATGGCCGAGCGGATGATCTCGTCGGCACCGCGATCCCACACCACGATCTCGCGGGCGGTCGTGACCTCCGGGATCGAGATCTCGGGGTGAGCGTGATCGACGTAGAAGCGCGCCCCGTTGGTGAGCACCGCGTTGACCAACGTGGTCTCGATCTCGGGTGCGAGCGAATCGTCGAGCGAGAAACCGCGAGCGTCGTTCGCCGGCTGCTCGTCCTCGAAGTCCCAGCCCACACGACTTCGCTCGCGAGCCGTCTCTGCAAGGTAGGCGTTGATCAGCAGCGAGGACGCGGTGACCGGGTTGTTGTCGGCGCCGCGCACGACGATCCCGTACTCGGTCTCGATGCCACACACCTTCGGCATTGCCATGTACAGAACCTACCGCGCCCCGCCCCGATCGTGCCGCGCCCGAGGGAGACGTTCACGCGCCATTCGTGCCGACGAACCCGGTGAGGTCGACCGTCAGATTCGTCGCCGCCTGCGAGAACACACACACCGTCCCCTCGTCCGACAACCTCGCGATGATCTCATTGCCCACCACATCACCCGGCCCATAGTTCAACGACGACGCCGTCGGCCGATCCACCCCACACGGAAACACCGTGAAGAACCCCACACCCGCCGGACGAATCGCCGTCACGTTCAACACCGCCGCCGACGCATCCTCCGGCACAGTCCCACGACCAGCCACCTGCACCGTCACCACCCCACCAGCAGCAACCACACCAAACCCCTCCGACACCCCATCCACCGTCACGCCACCCACACGCGAATCCACGAACCGCGCCGGCGTCACCGACGTGTAGGCAGCGCCCGCCGGCACATAGCCGGTGAGGTCGACCGTCAGATTCGTCGCCGCCTGCGAGAACACACACACCGTCCCCTCGTCCGACAACCTCGCGATGATCTCATTACCCACCACATCACCCGGCCCATAGTTCAACGACGACGCCGTCGGCCGATCCACACCACACGGAAACACCGTGAAGAACCCCACACCCGCAGGACGAATCGCCGTCACATTCAACACCGCCGCCGACGCACCCTCCGGCACGCGACCACCACCAACTCCACGACCAGCCACCTGCACCGTCACCACCCCACCAGCAGGCACCACACCAAACCCCTCCGACACCCCATCCACCGTCTCGCCACCCACACGCGAATCCACAAACCGCGCCGGTGTCACCGACGTGTAGGCAGCGCCCGCCGGCACATAGCCGGTGAGGTCGACCGTCAGATTCGTCGCCGCCTGCGAGAACACACACACCGTCCCCTCGTCCGACAACCTCGCGATGATCTCATTACCCACCACATCACCCGGCCCATAGTTCAACGACGACGCCGTCGGCCGATCCACACCACACGGAAACACCGTGAAGAACCCCACACCCGCAGGACGTATCGCCGTCACATTCAACACCGCCGCCGACGCACCCTCCGGCACGCGACCACCACCAACTCCACGACCAGCCACCTGCACCGTCACCACCCCACCAGCAGGCACCACACCAAACCCCTCCGACACCCCATCCACCGTCTCGCCACCCACACGCGAATCCACAAACCGCGCCGGAGTGAGCGAGGCGATCTCGCTGGAGGAGGAACCGCCGCCCGAGCCGCCACCTGAACCGCCGCCAGAACCGCCGCTGTTTCCCGGAACCGGGGTCGGCCCGACCGTTCCGGATGCTGGTGGCGTGGTTCCGAACGCGGGTCCAGCATCGGGCTGCAGGTGGGAGTCAGCGGGACCGCCGACGGTCACCGCCACCCCGGGCGCTGTCACCTGTCCAGCTGCGGGAAAGGCGTAGATGCGCGGCGTCTGGCTCGTCGAGAATGCGGACACGAGGATCTGCTCGCCGCTCGAAGAGAACGACGCACCGCTATACGACCAGACCTGGTCGAACTCGGTGACGATCCTGAGCCCGGTGCCATCTGAGTTGATCCGACAGATCAGTCCGTTGTTCTCCTGCAACTGGTCGTCGAGGAAGCCGCAGTTGAAGACGAAGCTGCGGGAATCCGGCGCCCAGTTCGGGTCGAGCGTGTTGCCGAACGGGTTGTTCGACGCGTTGGTGGCGCTCAGCGACTGTCCGGCGATGATCCCACCCGTACCCGAGGTGAACACGACCCGGGTCTGCTGCGTTGCCGGCTCGTAGAGCTTGATCTGGTCGCGGGCGTCGTCCCAGACGAGCACCTGGTCGCCGGCCGGAGCGAACGTCGGCTCGAAGCCGGTAGCCGCAGTCGGCGCGAACTGGGTCGGCGGCGTCGCGCCGGTCGCCGGGCTCGTGAACAGCTTGATCTCGAACGTGCGCTGGTCCGTGGCCCGGTACACCAGGTTGTTCCCATCCGGCGTCCACGTCGGATGCGCTGCGTTCTGGATCGGGTGGGCGTCGGAGGTGATCTGGCGATACCGCTGCTCGATCGGCACGCTCGAATCCAACAGGTAGGTCCAGATCTGCGTGTTGAACGGGCCGATGCAGACGAACGCAACCCGACGGCCGTCGGGCGACACCGCTGGATCGCTCAGTTGCTGGACGTTGCCGCTGCAGATGTTCGGCGCGAAGAACTCGGTTTCCTGGCCGTTCGGGAAGACCACGCCGATGCGCTGCGCCAGACTGCCCAGCGGATCGAACGGGTTGGACGCGATCTTGGTGAATGCGATCGGCCCGATCGGTCCCGGGTACGCCGCTTGAATGACCGGGCCACTGGTCGTGGCGACGCCGCCGACGATCGTCGACAGCGCGAGGACGAGCGCCGACGCGAACCGCCCAGCGCGAGGTGATGTCGAGTGTCGTGAACGAGAGATCGAGCGCACGCCGGGGACGGTACGAAACCCTCGACAACAGCTCGACAACAGCGCCTGCTGACGATGATCAGGACTCGGTGTCGAAGTGCTCGATCAGCTCCTCGGTGGCGTGCCACCACCAGCCGGCGCGTCGATGGAGCATCGCCTGATCGAACTCCGCTGTCGGGGAAAGGGAGAATCGAGCGACGGCCTCGTCGAACTCACCTCGCTCACGCAGTACCTGTGCGACGCGTTGCACCGATCGCCGAACGGACTGACATCGCCAGACATCACCGTCGGCGTCTCGACACGCCTCTAGCGCCGCGTCGACCACGGTGGCCGGATCGGCGTCGCCCAACAGTTCCCTCGACACTCGGTACTCGGCCTCGACGTCGTCACCCGTGCGTACCCAGATCGCCCGCAGCCCGTCTGCCGGGCAGGTGTCGCCGGGTCGTGTCCAGACCACTCCGGGTTGGTCGACCAGTTCGTAGCCGTCGACGAAGGGTTGCGACTCCAACCAACCCCGATACGCACACGACCATCCGGAGTGAGACTCGACGACGTCGGGGACGGCCACCGCGGTGAGGTAGCGGTCGAGGAGCTCAGGTCGCTGGTCACGGAGTGTCGCCAGCACGGGATCACCGAGCCAACCGAGATCCACCATGATCGAGTGCTTCGCGTACGAGACCTTGCCGAGATCGGGATTCGCCGTGATGACGTGACCGAGACCGCCGAGCTCCCGCTGCCGGACGCGTTCGGCGACGTCGTCGATCTCGGCCGCCCAGCCGATCTCGTAGGGAAGCGCCCTCGCTCGATCGGTACGAGCGGTGACGGCCACCGCCGCCACAGCGATCACGACGACGGACGACGCGACGAGAAGGCTCACGCGACGGATCCCCACGCTCAGGGACGCCGGCCAAACAGCACCAAGGACGCCGACGAGGTCGACGAGTTCCACGATCAACCACACGAGCAGGACCGGAACTGCAAGGCCGAGCACTCGCCCTGGCTCCAGCCTCGATGGTCCGGTGACGAGAAATTGCGCGACCGGCAGCGCGATGAGGCCGGCAAACACGAAGGCGCGGTTCACCTCGTCCGGTGCGATCGGGCCGCCGATCGCTGCACGCGCACCGATGGCCACGGCGACCGCAAGTCCGAGCGGCAGTATTCCTGGCTGGAGTACGACCGCGTCGATCGATCCGGCGAGACGACCCGAGGCGTCGAGCCACAGCACCACAGCAATGAGGCAGCAAGCCCCGAGTGCGCCGACCACGTCGACCGCTCGGCGCACGAACGGGTCACGCACGAACCGACGGACGATGAGCGCGACGAACGGCACGATGACGGCCAACCCGATCAGCGCAGCCGACACGAGTTCGATCGGCCCGCTCTCGCGCCCCTGCACGATCGCGGTGTTCGGCAGCCATGCACCGAAGTACCAGCGACGCACCAGATGTACGACCACGGCGACGGACAGCGGAACGACCGCAAGTCGAGCAGCGACACGCCAGCGAGCGCCGTCGACGGCGAACACCGCGGTTGTGGACACGGCAGTTGCGGCCACCGCAACGATCGCAGGTACCGAGAATGCTGCGAATTCGACACGAGCGATCACGAGGCAAGAGAGCCCGGTCGTCGCAAGTCGTCGTCCCGACGCTGACTCGACTCCCGCCAGAATTCCCGCGACCACGGCGCCCAGCGACACCAGGATCAGCGGATTCTCCATTCCTGAACCCAACCAGCCGGTGGTCGTCCACATCGACGACATGGACACGCCGATCACCCCGATGATCGCGAGCGCGATCACCTCCGATCGCGGAGATCGATCCAGGCCCCACGTCCGGTGAAGATGTCGACGGAATCCGAACGTGAGCACGCCGCCCGCTATGGCGAGCGACACACCCAGGATGACCATCGACACCACGACGGCGTCGCCTCGTTCGACGAGTTGCACCAGCGAGGCGACGACGAAATGCAGCGGGCTCGAGAAACCCTCGACCCGATCCCCGCCGGGAGACACACCGATCGTGCCGAACTCGACGAAGTTGCGTGCGTGGCTGAGCGTGATCACGCCATCATCGCGAGCGATCCACCACCGCTCGTTCGTCGACGCGAGACGGACCAGGAAGGGCAGCGACCAGATGAGACTTCCCGCAGCGACGATCGCAGCAGATGTCACCCCACCGAACTGTGCGGGCGCCCGCGACCTTTCGGTCTGTTCGCTCATGCCGCGACGAAACTCAGAGCACGTCGAAGGTGAGCCCGGCGTGGCACCGCAGCGCCTCGAGGTACTGCTCACCGAGGGCGGTCGCCGGGGTCCAGAAGCCGCCAGGCACGTCGTCGTCGCTGCGTTCGAGCAACGTCGTCGCTGCCTCGCCCAGAATCTTGCTCGTCGAGCCGTAGCCCGGATCCTGATCGCCTGTCACTTTGACGGCCAACTCGTCGCCGGAGCCGGTCACCCCGTGGAACCGCAGGTCGTAGAAGCCCTCGCGTTGCACCTGCTCGCTCGGCCCTTCGCCCGGTTCGGGCAGCACCTTGCCGAGGAGCGATCGCACCGGGCGAAGCGATGCCGCCCCCATCGCTCCCCCGAGCGCCCCAGCCAGACCGAACGCCTTCATCCGGCCGCCGATGCCGTCACCGGTCAGCATCGACTCGCCATACGTGAAGCCGTCACCCCACGGGTGTCCGAGCAACGCATGCGATCGGAACACGACCCGCGTATTGGTCGCCGCCATGACGAACGGCGCTTGCCATTCGCCGAGGCCCCTGTCGAACGTCGGCAGCGTGACGTTGGGCTGCTTGACACCCTGACGATCGCCGTCCGGCGCGAGCGCATACGGGTTGACGAGCACGCTGCGAAGCTCCTTGTCCGCCGACACCTCGTCCATCAGGTTCATCATCGACGCAATCGTCCCGCCGCTGGCGCCGCCCTTGGCCGCCTTCACTCCCATCCGAATCGACGCGCAGGGCTGTCCGAATCGCTCCATCGCCTCGCGTTGTAGGAACCAGACGCCCATGTCGGACGGCACCGAATCGAAACCGCAGGCCGGTACGAGGCGCGCGCCCGTCTCGGCCGCACGAGCCTGATGGCGATCGATCATCTTCTGCATCCACTGCGGCTCACCCGTGAGGTCGACGTAGTCGGCCCCCGACTCGACGACCGCGGCGACGAGCTTGGAGCCGTACAGCGCGTACGGACCGACGGTCGAGATCACGAGCTTCGTCGAGCCGACCATGGCAGCCAGCGCGTCGGCGTCCGCGGCATCAGCGACGATCCGGGGGACGTCGGCGCCGGTGTCGCTGGCCACCTGCTCGAGCTTGTCGGCGTTTCGCCCCGCGATCGCCCAACGCAGTGCGTCATCGGTGCCGTGCCGCTCGACGAGATACCGGCACAGGATCTGACCGACGAAGCTCGTGGCGCCGAACACGACGACGTCGTGGCGCGCTCGCCCCCGCTCGCCGGCGCTCACAAGTACTGCCCCGTCGCGACTCGCTCGATCGCCTTGCCGCCAGCGAGGTCGTCGGCCTTCGATTCCGACACCAGCGTGCGGATGAACACGATGCGTTCGCCCTTCTTCCCCGAGATCTTCGCCCAGTCGTCGGGATTCGTCGTGTTCGGGAGATCCTCGTGTTCCTTGTACTCCTGCTTGATGGAATCGAGCAGGTCTTGGGTGATCACACCGCGCGGGCCGCCGCCGATCACGCGCTTGATGGCGAGTTTCTTCGCGCGACGCACGATGTTCTCGATCATCGCGCCGGACGCGAAGTCCTTGTAGTAGAGGATCTCTTTGTCCCCGTTCTGGTACGTGACCTCGAGGAAGCGGTTGGCCTCGTCGTCGCGGTACATCTCCGTGACGGTTTCGTCGATCATCTGGGCGATGTCGTACCCGTCGCCGATCGGGATCTCGTCGGTGAGATAGTTCGCGAAGATCGACGTCGCTGCCGCTGCGTTCGGACGCTCGATCTTGATCTTGACGTCGAGTCGCCCGGGCCGGAGGATGGCGGGGTCGATCAGGTCTTCACGGTTCGTCGCACCGATCACGATGACGTTGGTCAGCCCTTCGACGCCGTCGATCTCGGCGAGCAACTGCGGCACGATCGTCGACTCCATGTCGGAGCTGATCCCCGAACCGCGTGTGCGGAACATCGAGTCCATCTCGTCGAAGAAGACGATGACCGGCCAACCTTCGTCACTTTTCTCTCGCGCCCGCTGGAACACGAGCCGGATCTGGCGCTCGGTCTCGCCGACGTACTTGTTGAGCAGCTCGGGACCTTTGATGTTGATGAAGTAGCTGCGGCCTTTGCCTTCGCCGACCTTCTCTGCGACCTTGTTCGCCAGGCTGTTGGCGACCGCTTTCGCGATCAGTGTCTTGCCGCAACCAGGCGGCCCGTACAGCAAGATCCCCTTCGGCGCCGGCAGGCGATGCTCGGCGAACAGATCCTGATGCAGGAACGGGAGTTCGACCGCGTCGGCGATCTGCTCGATCTGGGAGTCGAGACCACCGATGTCGGTGTAGCTGATGTCGGGAACCTCCTCGAGCAGCAGGTCTTCGACTTCAGGGCGAGCCAGCTTCTCGAGCAACAGATTGGAACGCGGGTCGAGTCGCAGGTGGTCGCCCGCCCGAATGATGGTGCCGCGGATCGCGTCGGCGAGCTCGCAGACCCGCTCCTCGTCGGCGCGGCCAACGACCAACGCTCGCACGCCGTCGTCCATGATCTGGCGAACGGTGACGACTTCTCCACCGATGTCGGGGGTCCGTGCCATGACCACGTTCATGCTCTCGTTGAGGACGACTTCCGCGCCGCGGTCGAGCAGCTCGTGGTCGATGTCGGGATGCAGCGTGACGCGCATCTTGCGCCCGCTGGTCAAGACGTCGACCGTGCCGTCGTCGTCTTTGCCGACCACGACGCCGTAGGCAGATGGAGGCTGCGAGAGCTTGTCGACCTCGTCGCGCAGCGTGGCGATGTGCTCGCGGGCTTCGCGCAAGGTGTAGGAGAGCTTCTCGTTCTGGGCGACGGCCTGCGAGAGCTGTCCTTTCGTCTCGAGCAACCGTTCTTCGAGCGAACGGAGTCGCTTGGGAGCATCAGCGAGCCGCGACCGCAAGTGTGCGATCTCCTCGCTCAACTCGCGGGCTTGCCTCGCCTCATCCGGGTCCATCGGGTGGTCTTCGCCTCCATCGGTCGCCATTCGTCAACGGTACACCGATGACTCATGAACATGTTTGCACGTGCTTCCCCGTGTAAACTCTTCTGGTAGCAACACGACGCACCCATCTACCGGGGCGTTCGATACCATCCGCACGACATCTGCGACAAGGAGCACCAACGACATGAAGGTCTGGATCGACCAGGATCTGTGCACAGGCGACGGCCTCTGTGAAGAAATCGCCCCCGACGTCTTCACCCTGCTCGACGACGGCCTCGCGTACGTCGTCGAGGGTGACAAGATCTTCGCCGAGGCGAAAGGAAACCCGCAAGGGGCCGAAGGTCTCGCCGAGTTCCCCGACAGCCAACTCGACGCCGTCGTCGAGTCGGCCGAGGAGTGCCCGGGCGAGTGCATCTACATCGAACCCTGATCGAGCGTCACCGAGCTTGATCGAGCAGAAGTGCTCGACTCGGTTCCTCGAATCGACATCTGAACTCAGACGGCCCCGGCGATTCGCCGGGGCCGTCGCCGTTGTCGGGTCGACACCTTCGTGGGCCGCCTCGTCGGGCGCGAAATGACTAACGTCGGCAGAGATGACCACCGTGCCCGCGAAGCGCCGACGCAACGCCCGTGGTGAAGGAGACCGGCTGCGCATCGACCTCCTCGATGCCGCAGTGGACCTGATGGCCGAACACGGCACGATCGAGGGGATCACGCTGCGGGCGGTCGCTCGTCGAGCCGGAGTCTCGGCGACGGCGGTCTACCGCCATTTCGACGACCACACCGGTTTGCTCCGTGAAGCGGTGGAGCACTGCTGGCGCAACTTCAACGAGATGCTCGAAGACGCCCAGCGCGCCGGCATCGATGCGTTCGACGCCTTCGAGCGATCGGGTCGGGGGTACGTTCGCTTCGCCATGGAGCATCAGGGTCAGTACCGCGTGATGTTCTCCAACCGCATCGCGCTCCAGGCCGATGACGACTCGATCGCTGCGAGTACGTTCCAGATCCTCGTCGACCAGACCACCGAGATGCTCCGAGCACTCGGCGACGACCGCGACCCGATCTTCGTGGCGACCCAGGTGCACACGTGGATCCACGGCATCGTCGACCTCATGGGGCGAACGCCCGACATCCCGTGGCCTGCGATCGACGATCAACTCACCGGGTTGCAGCGAACGCTGGGGCTCGTGCGTCCCGGGACGGTCGACCGACTCAGCGGTTCTTGCCGAGAAACCGAGCCACCGTGAGAAATCCGGTGTGTGCGACCATGCGATGGTCGGGCCGCACCGCCTGACCGTCGATGTGCCAACCGCGATGGAGCACCTCGACCGTGCGGCCGTCGATCCACTTGCCTTTGAGCGCCTCACGAGTCTGCGCCGCCTGGGTGATCGACGGCGTGTAGGCCACGAGGATTCCCCCCGCCCGGAGCACGAACTCGGCGTGGGGGACGACCTGCCACGGCTCGGGAAGGTCGAGGACCACGCGGTCGAACGGACCGAGGGTCGCATCGATTCCCTCGTAGCTGTCGGCGATGTGCACGTCGTACCGACTCATCGCGTCCTCGCCGAGGAAGCCTCGGACGTTGGCGCGAGCGCGGTTGGCGAAGTCTTCCCGGATCTCGTAGCCGGTGATCACCGCGCCGTACCGCAGCATCGTCATCGACAGCGCGCCGGATCCGATCCCACTCTCGAACACGCGGTCGCCGGGTCCGATGTCGGCGAACATGCAGATCGGCGCGAGATCTTTCGGATAGATCACCTGTGCCCCGCGTGGCATTTCGACGACGAAGTCCTCCAGCGTCGGCCGCAACACGATGTACTCACCGTTCTTGGTCGAACGCACCACGCAACCTTCGGGTTGACCGATGATGTCGCTGTGGCGCACGAACCCGGCGTGACTGTGGAACTCTCCGTCGTCGGTGAGATCGACGAGGTAGCGACGCTTCTTCGCGTCGAGGAGCACCGCCTTGTCGTCGCTGCGGAAAGGGTTGCTCATCGTCGTCCTCGTCTTCCCAGTACCAGTTCGACCGGTACCGGCTCGTGTGCGCTGGCTGTGTCGACCAATCGGCAGAACGCGCACAGTTCCGTCGTGGTGGGTGATCCGCATTGCTCGCAGTCGTGCACATCACCCGAAGCTGCAGCGGACTGCGACGCCAGCAACGGCGCCATCTTGTCGATGAAGTTCAGGTAGAACGCCGACTTCGAACTCGGCGACGCCTGTTCGATCGCGTTCAGCGTGTTCTTGTGGTGCAAGTGCCGGTTTCCGCTCGACATGGGGCATTCTTCGACCAGGTAGTCGATACCTCGCAGCAGACACCATGCGGCGGTCTCGCGCTCGGTGAGACGCACCAGCGGCTTGGCCTTCTTGGGAAAGCCGTTCGCCGCCGGGAGCACCGGGAGTTGTCGGGCGAGGTACTCGATGTCCCAGCGCAACACGTTGCCGAGCAGCACCGCGGCCTCGTCATCCAGGTTGTGGCCGGTCACCACGACGTCGTAGCCGCCCTCACGCGCCGCTCGGTCGAACAGGTGACGCTTCGACAGCCCGCACGCGGAACAGGGTTTGCGCTTCGCCGCTCTCGCTGCCGTCGGGACGTCGTAGCCGTAGTCGTCGCGGAGGTCGACGGTCACGAGATGGAGTGATCGAGACGCAGCGAATCGCTCGACGTACGCTCGGCTCTCGTCGGAGTAGTCCCCGATCCCGAGCCCGACGTAGAAGCCGTCGGCCTGGTAGCCGGCCTCGACCAGGAGATCCCAGATCGCCAGCGAGTCCTTGCCGCCACTGACTGCGACCAGGAGTCGGTCGCTGCGATCGAACATGTCGTAGTCGTCGATCGCCTTGTCGACCTGACGTCGGCACAGCTGGAGGAAGTGGTCGGCACAGAAGTTCGCGTTGTGGCGCGGTAGATCGATCACTGCGGGCGCCTTGCAGGCGCGGCACTTCGATCCGCTCGTCGCCATGAGGAGGTCAGTCAATCAAACCGAGACACGATGCCCGACATCGGTGCTGGCCGCCAGCCGACTCACCCACCCGAGATCACGGGTCGGATCTCGATCACGTCGTCGTCGGCCAGACGGGCGTCACCGGGCAGCAGGGTGCCGTTGCAGATGACGAGATGCGCTTCGCGTACCAGTTCGAGGTCGTCGAGCAGGCGATTGACCGTGCGGCCGCCCGCCAGTTCGATCTCGCGAGCCGGTTGACGGAGCCGGACCAACATGAGCAGTCGACACCGGACCTATCGAACGCGGATGCCTTTGCCGGGACGCGCCTTCGCAACGTCGGCAACGGCACGGTCGACGAGCGCCTGCTTGGTGATGCCCTGGCGCTTTCGGTCCTTCTTCGACATCGGTGCCGCGTTGATGACGTTGACGAAGCTGTTGGTACCGACCCGCATCGTGCCCAGCGATTCGGGGTTCTTCCCGACCGCCTTCTTGATGATCCCTTTGCCGAACACCCACACGGCAACGACCTTCCAGAACGTGCTCTGGCCCAGCACTCCACCCCAGATGGCCTTGCGCCGGATGATGACGGCGGGACGAAGTGCGTAGGGAAGAAGTGCCATGTGCTGGTTCTGGTGGGGAGGTATCGGGTCGGGTCCGCGGGCTCAGACGCGTCGGATCTCGATGACGGCGCTCTTCTTCTTGCCCGAACGCTTGCCGAGGATGAACATGATGATCATCAGGAACGTCGCAGCGCCGCCGGCGACTGCGGCGATCGACATCTTCTTGTCGTCGACCTTGCCCTGCACGTCGCCCTGGAACGCCTGCAACTTGTTGCGCAGGTCGTCAGGGGTGATCTTGGCCGGGGTCTCCGGTGCTGCGTTCTTCTTGGCCATCGTGGTCTCCGTGATCTCGCTCGCGGCTCGGCTTACTTCGGTTCGTTGTTCAGAGTGGACTTCTTGATGCGCAGGACGGTGAACGCAAGCAACACCAGGGTGATCACCAAGACGATCAGGTAGGCGAGCCACGACAGCGACCCGGTGGCCGAGCGATCCCATTCGGTCTGGACGGCTCGTAGCGCTCCGAGCAGGAGGAGCATCAGTCCGAGCCCCAGCGCGAACGCGGCGGCGGTTCCGAACGCCAACCAACGACCCGCTCCCTTCAGTGGATCGAGGGTTTCCTGTTTGGCGTAGGTCTTGACGAACTCGATGACCTCACCAAGCGACGCTTCTTCTCGTTTGGCGCTCACGCTCCGCGGCGCTTCCTGACGATCTGACACGACTCCGTTCTATCAGAACCGAGCGCCATCACCATGCGGACACCGCGCCGGCTCCGTCTCGACGGCGCGACCCGACCCGCCGGTACGGCCCCATGCCAGCAGCCCCAAAGGTCATCGTGCCTGGCACCATGACCTTTCACCATGACCTTTCACCGTGGCCTTTCACCGTGGCCTTTCTGTCACCGGTGGCGGGTCAGCTGAGGCGGAACTTGAGCATTGCTTCGACGTCGTCGAGCACAGCATCGAGCAATGCGAGTCGCTCCGTCGGCCCCGACGCGCTCAGCAGGCGATATCGATCAGCTGGACCGAGCGGCGCCAACGCTGCGAGGTGGTAGGTGGCCAGCAGCGGGTCGTCGGAGATCTCCGTCTCCGACGGGTCCCCTTCGAGATCCCCCAGCTCGACCGCCATCGCAAGCGCCGCCTGCACTCGCGCGTGGGATGCTGCGACTTCGAGCGCCAGGTTCGGGGGATCCGAGTCGATGTCGGGCCAGTCGTCGACGTCGGCCAGCGGGTACGGGTCGTCCGGGAGCCAGGCGTTGACACGGATCCGCCGCGTGCCCACCGCGACGAGCGCATACCGACCGTCGTCCAGCGCCTCGCACTGCAGCATCTGCGCCACCGTGCCGATCTCGGCGCGTTCGTCGCCTCCACCGGCTTCTCGGCCGTGGGTGATCAAGGCTTGCCCGAACTCTGGCGTGCCGTCGTCTTGGAGGATGTCGATCACCATCTGGCGGTAGCGCGGCTCGAACACGTGGAGGGGAAGGACGCCGCCGGGGAGCAGCACCGTTCCGAGCGGGAACATCGGCATCACGGCCATGGACCCGACCGTATGCGACGAGTCCGTCCGCGTCGACTCGGCCGCTCGATCTCGTCAGCTCGGGCCGAGAGCATCCGCATCGGGACCCGATGGATACGTCTCGAAACGTTCTCCGAGCGCCGTCCACAGCGGCCGATATTTCGTCTCGAGGCTCACGTCGGCATCGTTGGCGATGACCACGAACTCGATCGTGGCGTCGTCGGGCGTCGACACGTAGCCGGCCAGCGACTTGACGGCTGGCGGATCCTCGTCGAAGGGCTCGTTGCCAAGGGTGCCGGTCTTGGCGGAGAGCCGTCCCGCCATCGACGAGTCGAGGAACTCGTCGGTCAACGTTCCGGTGCGGGCCGCGACGGGCAGCGCCGCTGCGAGGGGCCCGCCGGCGAGTCGTTGCAGGAGGCCGAGCACGAGGGTACAGGTGACCCGATTGTCGACGCTGAGTCCGGAACCGTCGATCACGGTGACGCCGTCGGTCATCAGACCTTGACGCTGCAGCGATTCGAGCACCGCACGCGTCCCAGCGAGCCGGCTCCCCGACTCGAACTCGGCGACGCCCAGTTCCTTCACGAGGAGTTCGGCGGTGTTGTTGTCACTGGTGAGCAGCATCTCGGAAACGATGTCGATCAGCGGCGCGGACTCGACGGTCCCGACGATCGGCACCAAGGTGGACGCGACCCCACTCCCCCAGCCGTTGTCGACGCGCACACCACGATCGCCGAGCAGCCGCACGAACTCGCGGGCAGCGGCCTCGTTGGGATCGTCCTCCCGACCGGATCGTCCCCGCACTCGTGCGTCGTTGACGACCAGGGCGTCATAGGGGCCGGCATCGACACCCGCCACGCCGTCGGCCCAGCCGTCGACGACGAATTCGTCGTCATAGCGGGTTCCGTCGCCGATGACCGTGCCACGCACGCGAGACACACCGGCAGCTACAACGGCATCGGCCAGTCGGTCGAGCGAGGTCGCTGCCACCACCGGAAACCTGTCGTCCTCGATCGGATAGTCGTCGCTGGTGAGCATCGGGTCGCCTCCCCCGATGAGATAGATGTCGCCGTCGACGACGCCGTCGACCGGCGCCGGCACGGCGATCGAGGTCGCGAACCGGTAGTCGGCGCCGAGGATCTCGATCGCTGCAGCGCCGACCAGGAGCTTCTGCACGCTTGCTGGGATCACCGCCCCGTCGGCGTTCACGCTGGCGACGTCGATGCCGTCGACCGACACCGCACCGCATGAACCAGCACCGAGGAAGCGGAACACGGGCTCGACAGCTTCGCCGAGTTGACGGGCCGCAGCAAGGTCGGCGACGGCGGTCGGAGCTCGTCGATAGTCGAGCAATGGGGTCGCAAACGTGCCGTCCGCGTCGTTGGCCTCCGCCGCTGCCCCGTCCGCTGCCCCGTCGTCTGTGTCGTCATCTGGCGTCGACGGCTCGTCGCGGACGCCGTCACCGTCGACGTCGAGACCACCTCGCAGGTCGGGATCGAAGACGTCGCCGAACTCGTCGTCGACCGAGGCCAACACTTCACGGTTCGCCTCGTAGGCGTCGGCTTCGGAGTCGGCCCACTGCTGCAGCGCGAACAACGCGAAGGTCGGGACGACGGCGATGATCAACAACGCGATCAGCGGCGAACGCGGATACCGAATGGGCTCGGCGACCAGATCGATCGTCCCGATGGCCCGAGGACGTTCCGCGGGCCCCGAGGCATCACGCCCGTCGTCGGGATCCCCCTCCCGATTCTCGTGATGACCCGGATGACGGTCGCTCACGTTCGTGGCCCGAGGTCTGCTGGGGTCGCCCCCGACGGATAGGTACCGAGCAGATCGGCGAGCTCGTTCCACACCGGCCGGTATTCGCTCTGGTCGGAGATCGTCGGCCCGTTGAGGATCAGCACGTACTCGACAGCGCCTCCACCGTCGACCGGCAGATAGCCGGCCAACGCCTTGACGGCGGGCGGATCCTCGTTGAACGGGGGGTTGTTGAGCGTTCCGGTCTTGCCGACGAGGCGGCCGGCAACGGGATGATCGACGAACACATCTGCCAGTGTGCCGGTCTCCCCTGCGACCGGGAGGCCAGCACCGATCGCCGAGTCGACGTCGAAACGTTGGAGGACACCGAGCAGGACGTTACAGGTCAGGCGGTGATCGAGGCTGAGGCCAGAGCCGTCTGCGAGCACCACGCCGGTGGTGTCGACCCCCCATCCGATGAGCGTGGCGAGCATCGCGTCGAGGCCGGCCTGGCGGGTCCCGGCGCCTGGCCCTGTGCCGCCAGCAGCGAGGCCGATCTCCTTCACCATCAGCTCTGCGGTGTTGTTGTCGCTGTTGGCCAGCATCTCTTCGATGACGGCGACCAGCGGCGCCGACCGAACCTCGGCGAGATCGACGGCCGCAGCACCGAGCGATGCACGCGTGCCGACGCCCGGCTCGCCAGCAACCGAGATGCCACGCTCTCGGAGCAACCGTGTGAATTCGCGAGCGGCTCCCGAGTTCGGATCGTTGGCTCGCTGTTCCTCACCCTGCACGCGAGCGTCGTTGAGCAGCAGCGCGTCGTACGGGCCAGCTTCGAGCCCGGCGACACCCGTTCCCCACCCGGGAGCAAAATACTCGTCGTCGTAGCGACTCCCGTCGCCGAGCACCGACCCCGTCACCGCCGTGACGCCTGCCGCACTGAGCTGATCGACGAGCACCTCGACGGAGGTCTCGTTGAACACGGGTCGCCGCTCGAGATTCGATGTCGGATACCACGCCGACGACAGCAGCGGGTCACCGCCGCCGACCAACACGAGGTCGCCGGAGATCACACCGTCGACCGGTGCCGAGGCGGCCGCCACCGTCGTCGCGTACGTGAAGTCGGGACCGAGCACGTCGAGGGCAACCGCGGCGACGATGATCTTCACGTTGCTCGCCGGGATCACGACGAGGTCGCCGTTCTGGGCACCGACCGGCACGCCGTCGACGGAGATCGACACGCAACTGCGGTCGTTGATCGACGCCAGGAACGGCACGACCTCCTCTTGGAAGAGCCCGAGATTGACGTCCCGCGAGATGGTCGTCGGGAGGCGACGAAACGACAACACGCCGTTGGACAGCGGAGGAGGCGGCGCGACCAGCGTGCCTGTCGACGGCGGCGCCGCCTCGTTGTCGCCGACTTTGGCGTCCGACCACGAAAACAACGCGAACAAGCCCAGCGCCGGAATCAGCGCGATGATGCACACGACCAGCAGCGGACCCGGACCGGTCGGCGGTCGTCGACGAGGCGCCGGACGCGGCGATCGTGTCCGCCCGACGTCACTCACCAGCACTCACCAGCACTCACCAACCACGAGCCTGCCGATACTGCACGTGGCGAACGAGATGACCCAGCGCTGCGACTGCGCGTTCCCCACTCGGATAGCACAGCCGGCCGGTCGCCCGAACGGTCGCCGGGCCTGCATTGGTCGGATCGGTCGCTGCCAACTCGGTGGCGGTGAGGATCGGCTTGCCGGTCTCGACGCTGAGGTCGTGCGCGGCTTGCGCGAAGCGAGCGTCCTGGCGCTCGTGGTACTCGACGATGCGCTCGAGGCCGTGATCGGGATAGAACCGGCCGTGGCGCATCATCTGCGCCTGGTTCGACTGGATGCCGAGCCCGAGGTACACGATGGCGTGGACATCCGGGTGGCGAGCAACAAGGCCGAGCACGTCCGGAATCGTGTCACGCGTCTCGCCGCCGGCGCAGTCGACCGGGTTGTTCCGGCTCCATCGCGGTGGAAGCTGTTCGTCGATCGCTGCCAGGAGGTCCTCGGGCAGGTCGATCAATCGGAGATCGCGGTCGCGCGTGATCGCGTCGGCGGTGACCACGCCCCAGCCACCGACGGTCGTCACGACGACGGTGTTCGGCCCGGCCGGAAGCGGCTGGGTCGCAAACGTCGCTGCGGCTTCGAACGCTTCCTCGATGCTCGCCGCCCGGGTGATACCAGCCGAGCGACAGGCGCCGTCGAACACTTTGTCGTCGGCGGCGAGAGCTCCGGTGTGGCTTGCGGCTGCCTGCGCACCGCCTTCGGTGGCGCCGCCCTTGACGAGGACGAGTGGCTTGCGCCGAGCGGCCGCGCCAAGTCGATCCATGAGCCCGCGACCGTCGGTGATGCCCTCGACGTAAGCCAGTCCGACCGCCGTCGCCGGGTCGTCGGCGTAGAAGTCGAGGTAATCGGCGACCCCGACTGCGGCGGCGTTACCCGCCGACACGGCCCGGCTGATGCCCACACCACTCGCCTTGGAATGGTTGAGGAAGCTCGAGACGAAGTTGCCGCTCTGGCTCGCCACGCCGATCCGTCCAGCAGGCGGGTACGGCGCGACGATCTGCACACACATGTCGACGGGCGTGCTCACGACTCCCTGCCCGTTCGGCCCAGCAAGCAGAATGCCGAGGTCGTCGGCGAGCGCGACGAGCTCGGCCTGCGCGCGAATGCCGTCCTCTCCCGCCTCGCCGTAGCCAGCGGAAGTGAGGAACGCAGCGCGAACTCCCTTCGCTGCACACGCTCGTAGCAGGTCGGGATTGGCCGATGCCGGCGTACAGACGAACACCAGGTCGATTTCGTCGTCGGGCAGCGCGTCGATGTCGGCCACGGTGTCGATCCCCAAGACGTTCTCGCCCTTGAGATTCGTGCCGAAGACCGCTCCGGCGTAGCCGTTGGCGAGCAGGTTGTGCATCGACACGAAACCGAACTTGCCAGGATGCGTCGAGGCCCCGGTGATCAACACCCCGCGCGGTTCGAACAGCGCCCGGAACGCGTCGTCGCTCGGCCTCGGGCGGAGCTGTGCTCGAGTGGTGTCGGGCTCGCCCAGTTCGACGAGGCCGTCGACGGCGACGAGTCGGCCGGACGGCTCGACGATCAGCGGGTTGATGTCGACGCTCGCCACATCGGGCCGGGCATCGACCAGCGCACCGAGACCGATCAGCAGGTCGACGAGTTGTGTCCGATCGACCGATTCCTCGCCGCGGAACGCTCCGAGCAATTTCTGCGTTGCGAGATCGTCGATCATGTCGCCTGCCGTCGCTGCGTCGAGCGGCGCAGGACGGAACACCACATCGGCGACGGCCTCGGCGAGAACGCCGCCGACGCCCAGCATGACCATCGCCCCGAACTGCTCGTCGCGCACCACACCCGCGATCAACTCGCGGTTCCCGCTCACCATGGGTGCCACCAACACGTCGACCGGTCCGTCGTCGGGGGTGGCAGCCGCCAACAAGTCCGCCGCCGCAGCCTCGACGGCGCTCCGGTCGCCGAGGCGCAACTTGACCAGCCCCCGCTCGGTCTTGTGCGCGATGGCGTCGCCGTTCAGCTTGGCGACGACCGGGTAGCCGATGTCGTCGGCGGCAGCTCCTGCCTCGGCGGCCGACGAGACGAATCGTTCGGGAGCGATCGGTACGCCGTACTCGGCCAGAAGGGCCTTGGAATCGCGTTCGGACAGCGTGCGGGAGGTAGTCATCGACCGACACCGTAGTTTCGCCGGGCCGCGCGACTCCGGTCAATGAGCGCAACGAACCACGAGTCGCTGCCGTCAGCCCCGCGCCCGATGTCGAGGGATCAGTTGCGGGGCGTCAGCGCCGACCGGAAGAACTCGATGACGTGATCGCGCCGACGCGCCAACGCCGCAGCGGTCATCGGGTCTTCGTCGAGGAGGCCCTCGAGGAATGGCGCATCGGAGAAGTAGCTGAGCAGCGCGCCGTAGCCCGTGAGCAGCAGCTGCGCGGCGTCTTGGGTGCGATAGATACCCGCATCCATTTCGCGCTCGAAGTAGCGGACCGCTTCGTCGAACATCGGGCGCAGGACACCCGCGAGATCGAACGCCAGGTGGCTCCCACCGTCGATTGCCTCACGACGCATCAGCCGCACGTACGCCGGGTTGTCCGCGAAGAACCCGAACCCGGCGTCGAGGACTTGTTCGACCTTGGCCAACCCCTTCGCCGGCGATGCGATCGAGTCGGCCAACCGCGAGAACCAGTCCGACAGCAACTGCTCGAAGACTTCCTCGTACAGGGCTTCTTTCGAGGAGAAGTGGTGGAGGAGGCTCGGTCGACGAATGCCGACTTCGGCGGCGATGTCGTTGAGTGATGTCGCGCTGTAGCCAGCGTGGGCGAAACAGTTCCGAGCCGCTTCGAGAATGTGTTCCCGCGTGGTCCGCTCTGCTCCGAGGGTGGTCTCCGCGGTCATCGCCGTGAACGCTACTCGCGGAACCGCGGGACCGGGACGCCGCTCACCGCAGCCCGGAACGGCCGAGGCCGGTACCGCCTCACGTCTCACGTGGTGCGGTACCGGCCTCGGATCGAATCGTCAGGTCGACGCGATTGCGCCTGTTCAGCTCGGCGGGTACACGCCCATGCCCTGGGCCTTCTCGGTCTTCCAGAAGACCTCGGCGATCTCGTCGATGTAGGCGACGAGCTGCTCGCCGACCGCAGGGTCCATCGACTTCTTGGCCTCACCGGCCTGGTGGATCGCCTTCCAGAACAGCTCATGGAGCTGCGGGAACTCTTCGAAGTGCGGCGGTGCGAAGAAGTCGGCCCACAGCACCATCAGGTGGTGCTTGGTCTCCTCGGCGCGCTCCTCCTTGATGGAGATGCAGCGGGCCCGGAAGACCTCGTCGTCGGACTCGGCGTACTTCTTGGCGGTCTTGACCACCGAGAGCGCTTCGATCTTGGCTTGAGCCGGGTCGTAGACGCCGCAGTAGAGGTCGCAGTGAGCATGGGCAACGGTGGCGGAAGCGAAGAGCTTGGCGAACATGGTTCTCCTTGAGGTTGGGATCGAGGCCGAGTTCGGCGTACCCGAGCCCGGTCGAGGGCAAACCTACACCGTCCTCTCCCCCATCCGCCCAGACGTCTGACGCGTGTCACGAGCCGGATCACGAGCATGCGCAAGGAATACTGACAGCGTGGCTCGCTTTCGTCGCTTCGTCGTCTCGGACCGATCGATGGAGCCGACGTTGGTCGAAGGTCAAGGTCTGGTGGCGTGGCGAGATCGGTCAGCCCGCCCCGGCCAACTCCGCTGCCTCGAGCACCCCGAACGGCCCGGCTTCTGGCTCGTGAAGCGCGTCGAGTCGGTCGACGGCGCTTCGATGACCGTGCGCTCCGACAACCAACAGGTTGCGAGCGTCGACTCCCGTCGCTTCGGGCCGGTCGTGGTCGACGGTTCGTATCGCGTCGTCCTGCGCATTCCCCGCCGCTGGATGTGATCCGCAGCGCCGTCGGCGATCACGACGGTTGCGCTGGTTCGAGATCCTCGAACTTGTCGATCTTGCGAATCGACGGGAACACCACCGCGAAGCTGGCGGCGATCATCATCGTGATCACGCCACCGCCGGCGATGGCCCACGGCAGCCCGAGCGCTCGGGCGGCGACACCGCTCTCGAACGCGCCGAGTTCGTTCGAGGCGCCGATGAACACGCCTTCGACCGCATTGACCCGACCGAGCTGGTCGTCGGGCGTGACGAGCGGAACGATCGCGCCGCGGATGTTCATCGACACCATGTCGGCCGCAGCGACGACCACGAGCGCCACGAAGGCCACGGCGAACGAACGGGTCAGGCCGAACACGACGTGTCCGGCGCCGAAGACGGCGATCATCCACAACAGGGTCGGTCCGATTCGTCGACGCATCGGGTGGAAGGCAAGCCAGATCGCCATGCCCGCCGCACCGATGCCCGGCGCCGCTCGCAGCCATCCATAGGCGATGTCGCCCACCCCGAGCCGTTCGCTGGCAACCGCCGGAATCAGCGCGATGGCGCCGCCGAACAACACGGCGAACAGGTCGAGCGAGATCACCCCGAGGACGACCGGTGTGCGGCGCACGAACCGCAGCCCCTCGACGGCGCTGGTCCACGTCGGGCGTTCGGTGAGTCGAGTCGGCTCGCGATGGAAGCGAAGCCCGATCATCGGCACCGCTGCGGCCAACTGGCAGGCGGCAGCGACGCCGTACGCCCACGCTGGGCCGACGCTGTAGAGGAATCCGCCCAGGATCGGGCCGACGATCGAGGCGGTGACGAACGTGCCGGTGAACAGCACCACCACCTTCGGGAAGTCGATCGTCTGGGTGAGATACGGCCCCATCGAACGACGCGCAGGAGCGAGCAACGCATCGGCGGTCCCGAGAGCGGCGGCAAGCGCGAACAGCTGCCAGACCGCGGTCGACCCGGCGGCACTGAACGCGATCAGGCCGACCGCACACACGCCTCGAGCGACGAGGAAGGTTCCGGTGACGATGCGCCGGTCGAAACGATCGGCGACCCAACCACTCACCAACACGAGCAGCAGCGCTGGGAGGAACTGTGCGAGACCGATGAACCCGATGTCGAGTTCGTCACCGGTGATGTCGAAGACCTGCTTGAAAAGCACGGTCACCATCAGGTTCTGGCCGACGGCGGCGAACGCGACCGACACCACGTAGCTGCGCACCGCCGGAACACGCAGTACCTCCATCGACCCCGACACGCGGTGAGGCTACGGGCAACGTCGCACGGCACCGCGATCGATCGGGGAGTCGGCGGGCGGCTCGTCTGGTGGCTGGTCGGACGCGTGGTCGGGTGGGTGGTCGTCTCGGTAGGTTCGGGGCATGCAGATCGTTGCCGCCCTGTTCGTCGAGAACTTCGAGATGCGCGAAGCGCCGGGCCCGTCGACACGGATCGACATGACCGGGGTGATGTTCTCGCAGGCCGCGCCCTCTCCCGCGCCGCTCACGCTGACCCCCCATCTCGTCGGACTGATCTTCTGTCCGACAGGCGAGTCCGGGAGCGGTGTGTTCGAGGTCGTGTTCCGGCGCGGCATCGAAGACGACGCCGAACAGATCGCCCGCAACGTCAGCCCGTTCCAGGTCGAACCGGGCAAGTTCACGTACCGCCTGGTGCGAGGCGAACTCGAGTTCCCCGACTACGGCCAGGTGTTCGCCCACTGCCGGGTCGATCACGGCCCGTGGCACATCGTGCCGTTCACGCTGCTGCCACCGGCTGCATGACGCCCTGCGGCGCGTGGCGACTCGTCCACTACTGTCGGTCGCGTGTCGCTCACCGCTGAACAAGACTCGCTCGCCGTCTCGCTGATCCGCGGGATGTCGATGGATGCACCGCTGGCTGCCAACAGCGGCCACCAGGGAACCGGAATGGCCCTCGCTCCGTTGGCGCACGTGCTCTACAGCCGTGTGTTGCGCCATGATCCGGCCGATCCGACGTGGCCCGATCGCGATCGCTTCGTGCTCTCCAACGGGCACGCGTCGATCCTGCAGTACTCGACGCTGTTCCTCTCCGGCTACGGACTCGAACTCGATGATCTGCGGGCGTTTCGCCAGTGGGAGTCGGCCACCCCGGGCCATCCCGAGGCGGGCCACACCGCCGGCGTCGAGGTGACGACCGGGCCACTCGGGCAGGGCTTCGCCAACGCCGTCGGCATGGCGGTCGCCGAAGCCAATCAGCGCGCTCGCTTCGGCGCCGACGTCGTCGACCACTACACGTACGTCGTGGCCGGTGACGGTTGCCTGATGGAGGGCATCAGCCACGAAGCCGCTGACCTCGCCGGCCACCTCGGTCTCGGACACCTGATCTGCGTGTTCGACGACAACCTGATCACGATCGACGGGCGTACCGACATCACGACCAGCTCCGACATGGCAGCCCGATTCCGCGCCTACGGTTGGGACGTCGTCGAACTCGGCGACGTCGCCGACGACCTCGACGTTCTCGAAGCGGCACTGCTCGCCGCCAAGTCGACCGATCAGCCGTCGCTGTTGATCCTGCGCACTCACATCGGTCGCCCGTCGCCTGACCACGAAGACACGCACGGGGCGCACGGCAACCCGTTCTCCGCAGACGACGTCAGCCGCACGAAGGAGGTCATGGGGATTCCCGACGAACCGTTCTGGGCGCCCGCTGATCTGGTCGCGGCGTACCGCTCGCACACGGCTGAGCGCGGCGCGGCGGCGCACGCCGACTGGACCGAGCGTTCCGGCGCGGTCACCTCGTCACCCGACTGGGTCGCCGCATGGGCGGGCACGGGTCTCGACGGCTGGGATGCCGATCTGCCGACCTACGACCTCGGCGACTCCGTTGCGACGCGCAAGGCGATCCAGGCCGCGATCGACGCGACGTACGCCAACCTGCCGGGTCTGATGAGCGGGTCGGCCGACCTCAAGGGCAGCAACGGTGTCGCGCTCTCGGCGTCGCACCCGTTCACCTCCGACGCGCCTGACGGTCGCTACCTGCACTACGGCGTCCGCGAGCACGCCATGGGCGCCGCCGCGGTCGGCATGGCGCTCCACGGTGGCGTGCTGCCGGTGACGGCGACGTTCTTCGTGTTCGCCGACTACATGCGACCGCCGATTCGACTGTCGTCGCTGAGCGGAGCGAAGGTCTGCTTCGTGTTCACACACGACTCCGTCGGCGTCGGCGAAGACGGTCCGACCCATCAGCCGGTCGAACAGTTGGCATCGCTGAGAGCCATTCCCGGTCTCCACGTCGTGCGCCCGGCCGACGCGAACGAGACGGTCCAGGCCTGGGCCGACATCATCCGGCACGAGGGCCCGTCGGCGCTGATCCTGAGCCGTCAGAACATTCCCGTCACCACCGACGGATCTGCCGTCGCGACGGGAGCCGGCGTGGTCGGCGACTCCCCCGGCGACCCTGCGGTGGTTCTTCTGGCGACCGGCAGCGAGGTCGCCGTGTGCGTCGACGCAGCAGCAGCACTGGCCGGCCGAGGAGTCGCCGCCCGTGTGGTGAGCATGCCGAGTTGGGATCGCTTCGTCGCTCAAGACGTTGCGACGAAGGCCACGATCCTCCCGCCCGGTGTGCCGGTACTGTCGGTCGAAGCAGGCACCACGTTCGGGTGGGCGACGTTCGCGGACGATTCGATCGGTATCGACCGGTTTGGCGCCAGCGCCCCGGGGGAACTCGTCCTCGACAAGCTCGGCATCAACGCCGCGAACGTCGTCGAACGGGCCGTCGCCCTCGTGGCCGGCTGACGCATCGGCGGCTCAGACATTCACGACCGAACCGACGACCACCACTCACCAACGACGGAGCATCTCCCATGAGCCAGCGACTCGACGAC
This sequence comes from Ilumatobacter sp., assembly GCF_046290335.1. GTDB lineage: Bacteria > Actinomycetota > Acidimicrobiia > Acidimicrobiales > Ilumatobacteraceae > Ilumatobacter_A. Next base: position 482,859 of record NZ_JBKAGH010000001.1, read on the forward strand.
CTCTACAACGAGCAAGGCCAGAGCGCCTGGCTCGACAATCTCAAGCGCGACTACATCACCTCCGGCAAGCTCGTCGAGATCCGCGACAGCGGTGTGCGCGGCCTGACCTCGAACCCGTCGATCTTCCAGAAAGCGATCCAGGGTTCGGCAGACTACGACGAACAGTTCCGCGAGGTTTCGGCGGACAGTGAATCGATCATCGACACCTACTGGTCGTTGGTGATCCGCGACATCCACAGCGCGTGCGACGTGTTCTCGAAGGTCTACGACCACTCGAATGGCGTCGATGGCTATGTGAGCGTCGAAGTCGCCCCCGATCTGGCGCACGACGGACCGGGGACGGAGGCGGCGGCTCGCGATCTGCACGAACGCATCAACCGTCGCAACCTGATGGTGAAGATCCCCGGCACCGAGGAAGGCCTCGACGCGATCGAGCAGATGATCGCCGAGGGTCGCAACATCAACGTGACGCTGATCTTCAGCCTGCCGCGCTACGCGAAGGTCATCGAGGCGTACCTTCGGGGGCTCGAGCGACTGGCCGCCGATCCCGACGCCGATCTGTCACAGGTGGCGAGCGTGGCGAGTTTCTTCATCAGCCGGGTCGACGTCGAGGTCGACAAGCGGCTCGATGCCATCGGCTCCGACGACGCTCTCGCGTTGCGCGGCAAGGCAGCCGTCGCCCAGGGCCAGCTCGCGTACCGGCTGTTCAGCGAGCAGTTCGCCGGAGACCGATGGGAGCGACTGGCAGCTCGCGGGGCCCGCGTGCAGCGTCCACTGTGGGCGTCGACTGGTGCAAAGAACCCCGAGTACTCCGACGTGCTCTACGTCGACGAGTTGATCGGACCCGACACGGTCAACACCCTGCCCGACGCCACCCTCGACGCGTTTGTCGACCACGGAACGATCGCTCGAACCGTCGATGCCGACGTGTCGGGCGCGCAGTCGGTGTGGCAATCGCTCGCCGACGTCGGCATCGACATGGACGACGTCGCCGCCCAACTCGAACGCGAGGGCGTCGCCAGCTTCGCCACCGCCTTCGACGAACTCATCGCCGCCCTGGAGACCAAAGCCGCCGAACTCCACCCCTGACCCACCCGTATCGGTTTGTCTCAGATACAAACCGATACGCCGACGCTCACCCGCAACGTTGCGGTCGCGGGCGGTCAGACGTTGAGGGTGATGCGGTGGTAGCCCTGGGCGCCGTCGGGGGCGACGGGTGCGGGCTCTTCGGGTTGCGGGACGCCGTCGCCGTCGAGTGCACGGACCTGGATGGCGTGCCGACCGCTCGTCTCGCCGCTCGTGTCCCAGTGGTACACCCACTGGACCCAGGTATCGGCGGAGGGAACCGAGCCGAGCTCGGCATCGAGCCACTCCCCTTCGTCGATACGCACCTGGACGCCCGACACTCCCCGGTGCACGGCCCAGGCCACGCCGCCGATCGCGACCGTGCCCGACGCGTCCCGACCGCTGCGCGGTGTGTCGATGCGTGCCATCGTCTTCACCGGACCACGCTTCGCCCAACCTCGCGGGACCCAGTAGGCGTCGAAGTCGTCCCACCGCGTGAGTCGCATGTCGGTCACCCACTTCGTCGCCGAGACGTAGCCGAACAGTCCCGGCACCACCATGCGAACCGGGAACCCGTGTTGGGCCGGCAACGGACGGCCGTTCATGCCGATCGCGAGCATCGCGTCCCGGCCATCCATCACCGCTTCGATCGGCGTCCCGCAGGTCCAGCCATCGACCGAGCGGCTCACGAGTTGCTCGGCTCCGTCCTGCAGACCGGCCTCCTCGAGGATGTCCTTGAGCAGCACACCCCGCCACAACGCGTTGCCGACGAGATCGCCACCGACCGGGTTCGACACACACGACAACGTGATGTACCGCTCGACTTGCGGGCGCGCTTCGAGGTCGGCGTAGGTCAACTCGATCTCGTTGTCGACGAGCCCTGAGATGTTCAGCTTCCAGGTGTCCCGAGCGACCTGGGGCACCACCAGCGCGGTGTCGATGCGGTAGAAGTTGTCGTTCGGCACGACGAACGACTCGATCCCGTCGACGCCGAGCTCGACCCCGTCGGGCAGCACTGCTCGGGCCAACGTGCCAGGCATCACGTCCTCGCCAGCGGGGGCGAGCTCAGGAAGTGCGAAATCGGTGTCGACCTCGAAACGTTGCTGCAACAGCCGTCCGACGCCGCCCGTGACCGCCGCTGCCGAACCGATCGCCACCGCACCGGAGATGAACTGACGACGATCGGGTCCCATCATGACCGGCCGCGCCGCATCGTCGGCATCGTCGGGCGGGCCCGGACGTGGACTCAGCCACCACAGGATCGCCAGCGACACGATCGTTCCGACCACGGTCGGGAGGAACTTGCCGAACGTCGGCTCCGGCCGAAGCCACACCGCCCACGCTCCCATCGCCCCGACGGCCACGGTCAAGCCGTACGCGAGCCCGCGTTCGCCTCGAGCAGCGAGCACACCGACGATCGCGCCGATCACCAAGATGACGAACAACGCTCCCGCCACCAGCACCGCCTTGTCGCTCGTGCCGAACTGTTCGATGGCCCACTCCTTGAGCCACTTGGGCGTGATGTCGATGAATTCCTGACCGACCGGAACCACCGGCGAGGACGCCCCACGGATCAGACCGACGACGAATTCCGCTACGGCGAGGCCCGCCGCGGTGGCGAGCAGGCCGAGCGCGATGCCACGGCCCCGCGACACCGGCGCCGTCGACGTCCCGCGGCGAAACGGGCCGGAGCCGCCACCATCACCAGGCCTCGCGCTGTCACCGATCGTCTCGGCGTCGTAGAGTCCGCTCTGCATGGAACCAGATGTATCCGATTCCGTCGTCGAACGAGCGCGAAAAGTGGTGGGCGATCTCGGAGTTTCGCGGGATGTTCGTTTGGCGGAATCACTCGTTTCCGAAGCACTCGGGCTCATCACCGACCAGCCTGACACGCTCGACTTGAAGATCGCGACCGCGGCGCTCACCGAGATGCGCGCCGCCTACTCCGTCTTCGCCCCGTTCAAGGATCAGCGCAAGGTGTCGATCTTCGGATCCGCGCGCACTCGACCCGAGGATCCCCTGTACGCACAGGCCCGCGAGTTGGCCGAGGCGATGGCGCATCGCGGCTGGATGACCGTCACGGGCGCGGGCCCAGGGATCATGGAAGCGGGCATGGAGGGAGCGGGACGCGACATGTCGATCGGCGTGTCGATTCGCCTGCCGTTCGAGTCCGGCGCCAACTCGATCATCGCCGGCGACGACAAGCACGTCAGCATGAAGTACTTCTTCACGCGCAAACTGATGTTGATCAAGGAGTCGCAGGCATTCGTGTGCCTGCCCGGAGGGTTCGGCACCCTCGACGAGATGTTCGAGCTGCTCACGCTCACCCAGACCGGCAAGGGTCTGCCGGTGCCGATCATCCTCCTCGACGCGCTCGACGATCCGTACTGGGAACAGGTCGACGAACTCGTCCGCAACCAGCTGGTGGCCCGCGGGCTGGTCTCCCCTGTCGACACCGGGCTCTACACGATCACCGACTCCTGCCAGGTGGCATGCGCCGTCATCGATCGGTTCTATTCCAACTACCGCTCCATCCGCTTCATCGGCGACCGTCTCGTCGTTCGGATGGCGCAGGGACCCGACGACGCCCAACTGGCAGCGCTCAACGACCGGTTCGCTCACCTGTTGGCATCGGGATCGATCGATCGTGCCGAGCCGACCAAGCTCGAAGTCCGCGACGACGATCATCTCGACCTCGACCGAATCTCGTTCGACTTCACCAAACACGGCTACGGCGATCTGATCGCCATGATCGGCGAGATCAACACCTGGCTGGACTGAACCGTCGAGTCTGGCCAGCTCACGGACTCGACCGGGCACTCAGTCCAGCGACCTGAGCAAATGCGCTGCCTTGTCGATCGCGCGTCGAGCCTGCATCATCGTCTTGTCGCTCTTCGGCCGCTCGATCTCGCCTTCTGCGACCGCCTCGCGAAGCCGGTCGAACGCCAACTCGTCGAGTTCTTCAGCGATCTGCTGCAGCCGATCGGCCAACGTGTCGAACTCCGAGCTCATGGGCCGGGCCGCAACGCGTCGGCGACGATCTGTACGGGATGGCGCACGACGAGCGGGCGATCACCGGCCGCCATCTCGGTGAGCACACCCTCGAGATGCATGGAGCATCCGGGATTGGCGCTCGCCAAATCGAACGCGCCCGACTGGGCGGCCGCCCGCGTGATCGCTTCGATCTTTCGTTCGCGGATACGTCCGGCGAGGCCGGGTTGGAGTGCGGAGTACGCGCCCCCAGCTCCGCAGCACAGTCCGTCGTCGTCGAGTTCGACGACGTCGGCGACGTGTGCGAGCAACGTACGCGACGCCTGGTGGACACGCTGGACATGGCGGAGATGGCAGGGATCCTGAACGATCACGCTCCGACGATCGGCCTCGACCGGGACCGGCAGGCGATCGATCCGCTCGGCGAGCCACTCGTTGACGTCGACCACACGAGCTGCGAACGCTGCTGCCTCGGGCGTGCCGAGGAGGTGTCCGTAGTCCTTGAGCGCTGCGCCGCATCCTGCGGAATCGACGACGACCGCCGCGTCGCCGGGCATCGACGCCATGGTCCGTTCGGCCAGCGAGCGCGTCGCGTCGTGCAATCCGGCATGCGTGTGCAGCGCGCCGCAGCAGCCGTCGCGCTCGGGGACAGCGAAGGTCTCGCCGACCGACGTGATCAGTTGCGCTGCGGCGTGATGCACGTCGCGCTGCCAGGCATCCATCACGCATCCGACGTAGAGCCAGACGCCGGTACCCGTCGACTGCAGGCGCTTCGGCCGACGGATCGGGAGACGTGAGAGCCCCAGACGAGACGGAACGAGACCGAGACGCTGCGCCACGGCCAGCAGCGTCGAGCCGACCAGCAGCAACCGGTGGCGACCGAGCGCAGCGAACCCGAGACGCTGCCACCGCGGCGTGATGAGGCGACGATCCGCCAGCGCGACTCGTGTCTGTTCCATCAGCGCACCGAACTGCACGCTGCTCGGACACGCCGGTTCGCAGCCGCGGCACTGCACGCAGGTTTCCATGAAGTCGACGAACTGTGCATCGGCCGGGGAGCCGCTGACGACCGAACGCATCGCGTCGATGCGCCCACGAGGCGAGTACGACTCCTCCCCTGTTACCCGGAACGTCGGGCAGTGCGGCAAGCAGAGCCCGCACGAAACGCAGGCCGAGAGCGCGTCCGGATCGAGATGTAGATCGATCTGCGAATCACGACCGGATCGCCGTTGCGCATCCGATTGGACGTCGGAGTGAGGCACCTCACCGACTCTACGTGTCAATCGACGACGGACACCGCATCCAGCAAGCGAGCCAGCCAGCCATACCATGTCGACGTGATGCCTGGTTCTTCCGACCGTTGACCGCGCACGCAATCGTCCGGTCCGCCGCCGGCTGAGAACCTGCGCGTTCCGGTTGGCAGCGGCGAGGAGTCGACCGTACGGTCGGACCGCATGCCCGAGGGCCACACCATTCATCGGATCGCCCGCGACCACGCCAAACTACTGCTCGGCCAACCGATCTCGGTCTCGTCGCCGCAGGGCCGCTTCGGCGCCGACGCGGAACGGATCGACGGGGCGACGCTCGACGAACTGCGACCGTGGGGGAAACATCTCTTCTACGAGTGGTCGACCGGCGACGTCGGCCACGTGCACCTCGGACTGTTCGGCAAGTTCCGGGTGTACCGCGCCGCCGGATCGTCGGGTCCGCCCCCGCCACGAGGCGCCGTCCGGATGCGACTTCGCAGCGATACCGGCACGGTCGATCTCAACGGGCCAACCGCGTGCGAGTTGCTCACCCCACCCGAGCGTGATGCAATCCTGGATCGGCTCGGCCCGGATCCGATCCATCGTGGAGCAAAGCCCGACGCCATGTACGCCCGGATCGAGCGGAGCTCCCGTACGATCGGCGAGCTCCTCATGGATCAGTCGGTGGTCGCTGGTATCGGCAACGCGTTCCGGGCGGAGATCCTCTTCGTGACCGGTATCCATCCCTGGCGGCCGGGCCGGAATCTCGACGTCGCCGAACTCGAGGCGATCTGGACCACAGCGCAAGGAATGCTGCGCGCCGGGGTGTCGTCCGGGCGAATTCTGACCGTGTCACGCGAGGAGTCCGGGGTGCCACCCGGCCGACGGATACCTCGGGCAGAGGCCACCTACGTGTATCAGCGCGCCACGTGCCTGCGATGCGGTTCGGAGATCTCGCGAGCAGCGATGGCAAACCGCACCGTCCACTGGTGCTCGACCTGTCAGCCGACGTGACCCCCGGGTCGTGCGACGCGTATCGGTTTGTGTCAGACACAAACCGATACGCCTCAGTCGAGGACGTCGAACCACACGCCGTGTTGCTCGGTGCCCATGTAGTTGATGAAGATCTCGTCACCAGGTTCGATTCGACGAGTCGCCGTGATGACGAGATCGTCGGGGGTCTCCAGCGTCGTCGCGTTCGGAGAGTACGAATGGTTGTACAGCGAGCCGTAGCCGAGCGCCAGCGCCGTGCGCCCGTCGCCCCAGCGGAAGACGTAGCCCTCGGCACCCGACTCGAGGTCGTCGCCGCGGTCCTCGTCGGCGATCAGCATCGGACACGTCTCGATCGTCTCACCCTTCTTGAACATCCGTGTGGCGAAGACGCCTCGACCGGCGCCGCTCGGCGATTCTGCAATGCGAAGTCCGTCAGGCATGGCCACACAGTCAACCATCGACTACTCCCAGCTACCACGCCGCAACATCAGCCCCGACCACGCAGTGACTCTCGACGCGCTACTGCGCGTTCCACATCGGGGCGCTTCGATCGCCGCGCCAGAACCGCAAGCGAAGCTCTGCTTCCGGCCTCGCAGCGTCGTCGAGGCTCGCTGCGGCGACACGCATCAGTGTCGCTGCGACCAGCCGAAGCTCCGCGAACGCTTCGGCCCCTCGATCATCGCGAGCAGACCAGCCGTACCCGTCGGCGAATGCCTCGTACACGCCGGCCTCGCCGCCCCACCGGTCGGTCCACGTCATCAACGGGCCGTGATCCCAACCACGCGGGGCCAGACACAACAGATCCCAGTCGAGCAGCACGGGGCCATCGGGACTCATCACGACGTTGCCCGGATGCACGTCGCCGTGGCAGACGACGGTGTGATCGAAGTCGCGCCAACCGGCGTGACGCTCGAGCGCATCGACGATGCCTTCCCGAGCGCGTTCGTCGAGCAGGCCACCGGTACGGTCGAGCATCGCGTCGAAGTCCCACCACGGGAAGACCGTCGCTGGCGGCGTGGGCAGACCTCTGGGAAGCTGGTCGACCGACATCGCATGCACGCGCCGAACCAACGACCCGACCTCGGACCAGTCGATCGGTGCACCGGTCGACTCGATCGACTGCCACGACGTCACGGAGAAGCCGCCGATGCGAACGACCTCGGAGTGGGACGGAGCTGGGACGTGAATACCCGCCTCGGCGAGCACCGCGGCGAGTTCGAGCGAACGTTCGGCAGGAACCGACGGCGTCGACACCCGCACGACGTGCGACCCGCTGCGGAAGATGGCATTCATCCCGTGGCGGAGCAGCGTCGGCGCGCTGAGTCCCCACGTCGTGGCCGCTGCCTGCGCCGCCGCCGTCGCAGTGGCGAGATCGCTCACGCGCTGGTCGACGTAGGCGCGTTGCTCAACCATCACGATCCGGAGCAACACCCGGGTTCAGACGACCAGAAGGATCGAACTGCCGCTTGATGCGAACGTGGAGGTCGGCGACCGTCGGGCTGACCCATCGTTGCGCCGGCGGACCTGCTCGATGCACGATGCCGACACCCATCTCGGCAACGAACGAATCGGTGGCGTCGGCCAACTGGTCCACGATCATGTGCGGCGCCATCGACCATCTCGACCCCGACGGCAACGGCGGCGGGCCGTCCACCTCGCGAAGATCCCAGACCGTAGCGGTGCGTTCGACGTCGGCCGGATGCCCGTCGAGCCGAATCCAACTCGTTCCCCCGTCCCAGAGCAGCGACACCGGCCGGAAGATCCCGCCGAGCAATTCGACCGGATCCCGGCCGCTGGCGAACCACGCCGAAAACGTGGGCAACGGGCGTGTCCGCAACAACACATCGCCGAAGAATCCGAGGGTTCCCCGCGCCCCGACGAGGAGCCGACACAGGTCGAAGCCACTCACGTTTTTCACCGTCGATCCGCCAGCGGTCGTCAGCGTGCCGGTCGACGACACGTAGTGCGTGCGCAGCAGCACGTCGCGGATCGCGCCGTGGCCGAGACGGGTGATGTCGCTGTGGCCCATCGCCAACGCGCCTCCCACCGTGCCCGATGCCGGGATCGACACGGTCTGGCCGTGCTCGCTCAACGCTGCGGCCAGCTCGACCATCAGGGTGCCCGCGCCGCACTCGACGACCATCTCGGCGGGGTCGATTCGGATGATGCCAGAAGGGGCTCGAACGACTCGGGCCTCCGCCACGGCGCCGCCGCGAGAGCTCGATCCTTCGATCGTCACCGGATCGTCGACGCCGACCGATTCGGCGAACGCGTCGAGTGTCAGATCCATGCGCCTTCGGGCACCTGGTGAATGTCGCCGCACGTCGCCGGATTCGGGAGTACCTTGTTCGGATTGGCGAGCAGTCGCGGGTCGAACGCGAGACGGAGCGACTCCTGCGCGGCCAGGTCGATCTCGGAGAACATCAGCGGCATCAGGTCTCGCTTCTCGAGCCCGATGCCGTGCTCGCCCGACAGCACCCCACCGACCGCAACGGAGAACGTCACGATCTCGCGGCCGGCGGCATGCACCTTGTCGGCCATGCCCGGCTCTCGCGCGTCGTACACGAGGAGCGGGTGCAAGTTGCCGTCGCCGGCATGGAACACGTTGATCACCTCGATGCCGTAGCGATCGGTGATCTCGTACACCTTCTCGATGACCTCGGCGAGGCGAGCCCGGGGCACGACCGTGTCGTGCAGGTAGTAGTTCGGCTTGATCTGGGCGACCGCCCCGAAGGCACCCTTTCGCCCCTTCCAGAGCAGATCGCGTTCAGCGTCGTCGGCCGCCACGCGCACCTTCGCGACCTGTCGAACCTCGGCCAACCACCGGATCCGCTCGACCTCGGCTTCGACCTGGGCGATGGGTCCGACACACTCGATCAGCAACGCCGCCGCGGCGTGCGTGGGAAGCCCGGCATGGAGCCATTTCTCGACCGCGACGAGGCAGAGTCGGTCCATCATCTCGACCGCAGCGGGCACGATGCCGTCGGCGATGATGTCGCTCACGAGTTGCGCCCCCTCTCCCACCGAGTCGAACTCCATGAGCATCGTGGCGACGTGTGGCGGATTCTGCATCAGCCGAACACACACCTTGGTCGCAACGCCGAACATCCCTTCGCTTCCCACGAACACACCGCGCAGATCCAGACCGATCGCTTCGGGTTCTTCGCCGCCCAGCATCGCGATCGATCCGTCGGGGAGCACGACTTCGAGACCGAGGATGTGCGCGCTGGTCACTCCGTCGGCGAGGCAGTGCGGACCGCCGGAGTTGTTCGCGACGTTCCCGCCGATCGAACACGTCTGCTGGCTGCTCGGATCGGGAGCGAAGTGGACGCCGAGATGAGCGATCTGGCGGGACAGGTCGAGGTTGAGCACACCCGGCTCGACCCAGGCCTGCCGGTTCACTGCGTCGACCGACAGGATCCGATGCATCTTGGTCGTCGAGATGACGATCGCCCCATCGGGCGGCACCGCTCCCCCGGCGAGTCCGGTGCCCGAGCCCCTCGCCACGAACGGCACACCGAATTCGTTCGCCACGATCACGGCGGCTTGGACATCAGCGGTCGACTCGGCGAACACGACGACGCCAGCACGGCCCACCATGTTGGAGGCATCTCGTCGATACAGCCGCGTCTCGGTCGCGCCGGTTCGAACCAGGTCGGGGCGTATCCGCTTCCTCAGCGCTGCGGCGACCCGCTCGATCTCCGTCACTTCTGACGCATCACGATGACGCGCCCGGACTCCACCGGCACGCCATCGACGAACACCTGATCGTTGGGCGCCACGTGTTGATCGAGCGAGGTGATGCGCCCGTCACGCCGAGCCTTCAACTCGTCTTCGTGCTGGCGCATGGCCGAACGACCGTCGCGGACCGCGTCGACGACGTGCGCCGCGGTGTCTCGTACTCGCGTCGCTGCCGAGCGCGCCACGCCCGCTGGCGAGATCTGGGCCGCCTTTTGCTTGACCTTCTTCTTGGCGTAATTTGCCCCGGTGGCGCCGGCCGCGACGCCCCCGACGAACCATGTCACTCGCTTCATCATGCGCGCTTCTTTCTGCGTGAGCTCGGGAGTTCGCCGACGTCGGGTGCGATGTCGATCGCTGGCACGCTCGGGGGCCATTGCTGATCGGACTTCGGCGCTCCTCGCAGGCGTGCGATCGTCCGGGAGGTACCACGGGCGAAACCGGCCGCTTTGATCGACGGAGACGAGAATGCCGTCTTGGCGACCCGCTGGCCGACTGCGTCACCGATGGCCTCGGCCGAACCGAGCACCTTGTCGAATCGCTCGAGATCGTGACGTGCTTCGTCGACCGTGTCGCGCGCCCGCTCTGCCGACTCGCGTAGATCCTGGATCAGCGGGCGGGTCTCGGCTCGCAGATCGGCGACCTCGCCACGCACGTCGCGCAGCGTGTCGAGGACGCGAAGCAACACGACGATGAGTGCTGCGAAGCCGATCGTGAGCAGCAGGGCAGACAGGACGACGACGAGTTCACCGGCGGTCATGACCGGTCACCTTCGCTGACGCCGTTCGATTTCGGCCTCGTCGCCATGGCTCGACGGCGTGTACCAACGCTGGCCGACCAAGCGGTCGGGGAGATACTGCTGCTCGACCCAACCATCGTCATGGTCGTGAGGATACTCGTAGCCCACGGCGTGGCCGAGCGCTGCCGCACCTTGATAGTGCCCGTCCCGCAAATGAGCCGGTACCTCGCCGGTGGCACCGTTACGAACCGCTTCTCGGGCGGTCCAGATAGCGAGCGCGGCGCGGTTGCTCTTCGGCGCGGTCGCAAGGTGGATCGCCGCGTGCGCAAGGTTCAACTGCGCTTCGGGCAGCCCGACGTGCTCCACCGCGTGTGCGGCTGCCACCGCGACCTCGAGCGATCGACTGTCGGCGAGGCCGATGTCTTCGCTGGCGAAGATGACGAGCCGGCGGGCGATGAAGCGAGCATCTTCACCGGCTTCGAGCATCCGTGCCAGCCAGTACACCGCGGCATCGGCGTCCGACCCGCGCATCGACTTGATGAATGCGCTGATGACGTCGTAGTGGTCATCCCGCCCGTACCTGAGGGCGCTCGTGCCGAGCGCCGCCTCGACGTGTGCGAGTTCGATGTGCGTGTAGTCCGAGAGCGCACAGGCGACCTCGAGCGACGTCAGGACCTGACGACCGTCGCCGCCGGCCCGCTCGACGAGCAACGTCACCGCGTCGGCTGCAGCGGTGACCCCTTCCGCTTGCAGGCCGCGTCGGATCAGGGCCTCGATGGCCGAGTCGTCGAGCGGTTCGAGTCGGAACAGCGTCGACCGGCTCCGCAGCGGTGCGTTGACCTCGAAGAACGGGTTTTCCGTCGTCGCACCGATCAGCGTCAGCGTGCCGTCCTCCACCGCTGGGAGCAATGCGTCCTGCTGTGACTTGGAGAAGCGGTGGATCTCGTCGAGGAACAGGATCGTTCCGCGACCGTGCTGGCCCAGCCGTTCACGGGCTCGCTCGATCGTTTCACGCACGTCCTTCACGCCTGCGGTCACCGCCGAGAGTTGTTCGAACGCGCGGTCCGTGGTGCCGGCGACTGCAAGCGCCAACGTGGTCTTGCCGGTGCCCGGTGGCCCCCAGAGCAGCGCGGAGGTGAGCCGGTCGGACTCGACGAGCTGACGAAGCGGCCGACCCGCGCCGACGAGGTGTTCCTGGCCGACCACATCGTCGATGGTGCGAGGACGCAACCTGGCTGCGAGCGGCGCCCGAGCCAGCTTGGCCGTCTCGGCGGCCGCAGCGAACAGATCATCGCTCATCGGAGGAGTACACGCTGGTACGACGGACGGCGGAACTCGACCACGTTGTCGGTGAGCCACTGGCGATCCGCCCACTGCCAGGCGCGGAACTCGACGTCATCCGGTGTCGGAACGACAGCATCGTCGACAACACGGAACGTGAACCAGCGTTGCACCTGGCCCATGCGCCCCTTGGCACGTATCGCTTCCGGCCACTCGTAGGCCGTCCACTCGGGATACTCGTCGATCAACTCGACGTCATCGCGGCTCAGCCCGGTCTCCTCCTGCAGCTCGCGCCATGCTGCCACGACCGGGGTCTCACCGACGTCGATACCTCCCTGCGGGAGCTGCCATTGACCGGCGAGGTCGCTGCGCTCGAATGCCAGCACGTGTCCGGTGCTGTTGACCACGACTGCGACCACGTTCGCTCGAAAATGCATACTCGCCACGACGCGCGAGGGTACCGGTCGGCCCGAGGGCGATGCTCAGCGGCCCAACGAGCGAAGCCGATCGACGACGTCGACGAAATCCGGATCGTGATCGGCAACGGTGGCGAAGTAGCGGCGCGCTCCGATGGTGTCGCCGAGTCGGTCGTGCAGGTCGCCCAGCACGTACCACTGACGCAGATGGTGATCGCGCACGCGCTTGGGAGGTTTGACACCATCCTGCATCGCAGCGATCGCTCGCGACAGGTCCCCTTGATCCGCAATCGAGTTCGCCCACACGATGCGTCCTTCGGCGATGACCTCTTGTGCCGGCGATGCGGCCTTGATCTGCTCCCACACACGCTCGACCGCCTGCCACCGCCGCATCGCTCGATACGAGTCGGCGATCACCGGGAGCAGTGCCGGGTTCTCATGGAGTTCCTGCGCCTGCTGCAACGCCGCGACCGCCTGCTTGTAGCGACCGAGGCGATATGACGCCAGGCCGAGGACCTCCTGCACTGCAGCGACCATCGGCGCTTCTTTCGCAATCGCCGCCGACAGGCGCCGCGCCTCGTCGAAGCGTTCTCGATCGAGCGCCTCCGAGGCCTGCGCCAACCGCTCCGACAGCCGCTTGCCGCGTTGTTCGCCGAGCGCGCTGACCAGTTCGCCGCTCGTCTCTTCGTCGAGCGGTTCGGGTGATCGCCGCACCGGGCCGCCGACGGCACGACTGGTCGCCGCGACCGCAGCGTCACGAATGGAGCCTTCGTCGATCCACTCCTCGACCGTCCGCTCGTCCGCGTGGCGACGATCCAGCCCTGGATCTCGAGGGGGCCTCGGACCACCACGCCGTGCATCGACTTCGGCCGCGCGACGTTGCGCATCGGTGAGTGGTGCGGATTCCTCACGCCATTTCGGTGTGAATTTGTCGCCTCGGCTCGACCCGCGACCCGATCCACGACCGGCGCCTCCGGAGCGCCCACCAGGGCGATCACCGGAGCGCCCACCAGGGCGATCACCGGAACTCGGGCGGCCGGCGCCACGTTTGGGCGCGCCGCCAGAACGCCCGCCGGACGATGGACGCTTCGATCGGTGTTCAGACATAGCACACCATGCTAGGAGCGCGATCAGCACTTGGAACGCCGAAAACGACCAAGGCCCCACCGGGTATCCGGTGGGGCCTTCGTCGTTCGAAATCGGGCGGCGTCCTACTCTCCCAGGGGGTCTACCCCCAAGTACCATCGGCGCTGACAGGCTTAACTTCCGTGTTCGGGATGGGAACGGGTGTGACCCTGTCGCTATGGCCACCCAAATCAATTGTCAATACTGATCCCCACAGTCGGGAACAGAGTTCAGGGGACTCCCTGATGACTCCAGAGCAAGCACGAGCGTTGTTCAAACCAAGCCCTCGGCCGATTAGTACCGGTCGGCTGAACGTGTTACCACGCTTACACCTCCGGCCTATCAACGTGATGGTCTCGTCACGGGCCTTACTACGTTTACCGTATGGGAATACTCATCTTCACACGGGTTTCCCACTTAGATGCTTTCAGCGGTTATCCCTTCCGTAGGTGGCAAATCTGCGATGCCTCTGGCGAGACAACAGACACACTAGAGCTACGTCCGTCCCGGTCCTCTCGTACTAAGGACAGCCTGTGTCAATATTCCTTCGGTTGCGGAGGATAGGGACCGAACTGTCTCACGACGTTCTGAACCCAGCTCGCGTACCGCTTTAATGGGCGAACAGCCCAACCCTTGGGACCTGCTTCAGCCCCAGGATGCGATGAGCCGACATCGAGGTGCCAAACCTTTCCGTCGATATGGACTCTTGGGAAAGATTAGCCTGTTATCCCCGGAGTACCTTTTATCCGTTGAGCGACCACACTTCCACACGTGATGGCCGGGTCACTATGCCCTACTTTCGTACCTGCTCGACTTGTAGGTCTCGCAGTCAAGCTCCCTTGTGCCATTGCACTCGACGACTGATTGCCAACCAGTCTGAGGGAACCTTTGGGCGCCTCCGTTACTCTTTAGGAGGCGACCGCCCCAGTCAAACTACCCGCCTGGCGCTGTTCCTGATCCGGATAACGGACCGAGGTTAGAGATCCAACATACACAGGGTGGTATTTCAACAATGACTCCACACTGGCTGGCGCCAATGCTTCCAAGTCTCCCACCTATCCTACACAATGCAGGTCAAATCTCAACACCAAGTTATAGTAAAGGTTCACGGGGTCTTTCCGTCCTTCCGCAACTAACGAGCATCTTTACTCGTACTTCAATTTCGCCGGGTCTGTGGTTGAGACAGTGGGGAAGTCGTTACGCCATTCGTGCAGGTCGGAACTTACCCGACAAGGAATTTCGCTACCTTAGGACCGTTATAGTTACGGCCGCCATTCACTTGGGCTTAGGTTCACAGCTTCGCTCCAAAGAGCTAACCGTTCCCCGTGACCTTCAAGCATTGGGCAGGCGTCACAGCGTATACAGCGCCTTTCGGCTTCGCACGCTGCTGTGTTTTTGGTAAACAGTCGCTACCCCCTGGTCTGTGCCACCCGCCTCAGCTCGGAGAGTAAATCTCGTCACCAAAGCAGGTCCTCCTTCTTCCGAAGTTACGGAGGCAATTTGCCGAGTTCCTTAACCACAGTTCTCCCGCTCGCCTTAGTATTCTCTACCCGCCCACCTGTGTCGGTATGGGGTACGGGCACCGTGACAACTCACTGCTGGGCTTTTCTTGGCAGCATGGAATCAGTGACTTCGCGGTATGTTGCTCGGCATCGCGTCTCAGAGTATGTGGACCGAACTCTCATAAGGTCCCTCCTACACGCTTACCCCAGGATAACCATCACCTGGGTTCACTTATCCTCCTGCGTCCCCCGTCAGCTATCCGCCAGCGGCTCGGTTAGTTCGCCCACCCGAAGGTGAACAGCCCCAACGTTGCCACTCTTGGACCTGGCGCGGTCACGGTGGTACTGGAATATCAACCAGTTGTGCATCGACTACGCCTCTCGGCCTCGTCTTAGCTCCCGACTCACCCTGGGGGGATTAGCCTTCCCCAGGAACCCTTGGGCTTTCGGCGGAGGGGTTTCTCACCCCTCTCTCGCTACTCATGCCTGCATTCTCACTCGATACCGCTCCACGTACCCTCACGGATCCGCTTCTCAGCTGCATCGACGCTCCTCTACCGCTCCTGATAAATCAGAAGCCCATAGCTTCGGCTCTGTACTTGAGCCCCGTTACATTGTCCGCGCAGGATCACTCGACCAGTGAGCTATTACGCACTCTTTCAAGGGTGGCTGCTTCTAAGCCAACCTCCTGGCTGTCTATGCAATCCCACATCGTTTTCCACTTAGTACAGAATTAGGGGCCTTAGCTGATGATCTGGGCTGTTTCCCTTTCGACCAACGAAGCTCATCCCCCGTGGTCTCACTGCTGCGCTCTGGAGTATCGGTATTCGGAGTTTGACTGGATTCGGTAAGCTTGTGGGCCCCCTAGTCCAATCAGTGCTCTACCTCCGACACTGAACACGCAACGCTGCACCTAAATGCATTTCGAGGAGAACCAGCTATTGCCAAGTTTGATTAGCCTTTCACCCCTATCCACAACTCATCCCCGCAATTTTTAACTTACGTGGGTTCGGTCCTCCACGGGGTCTTACCCCCGCTTCAACCTGGCCATGGATAGATCACTTGGCTTCGGGTCTACAGCATGCGACTCTACGCCCTATTCAGACTCGCTTTCGCTCCGGCTTCCCATCTCTGGTTAACCTTGCCACATACCGTAACTCGCAGGCTCATTCTTCAAAAGGCACGCCATCGCGGCCACACCGAAGTGTGACGACGCTCTGACTGTTTGTAAACCAACGGTTTCAGGTACTATTTCACTCCCCTCCCGGGGTACTTTTCACCTTTCCCTCACGGTACTGGTTCACTATCGGTCACCAAGGAATACTTAGACTTATGGGGTGGTCCCCACAGATTCACGCCGGCTTTCTCGGTTCCGGCGTTACTTGGGATGACAGGCGGATGATACGTACATTTCGGATACGGGGCTATTACCCACTCTGGCTGAGCCTTTCCTGACTCATTCTCCTATGTAGCATCTGTAATCCGTGATCGATCTGAAGCTCGATCTCCTGGTCCCACGACCCCGCACCAGCAACGCCTTCAGGCTTGGCACTGGCACGGTTTAGTCTCTACCCATTTCGCTCGCCGCTACTCAGGGTGTCGCGGTTGCTTTCCTTTCCTCGGGGTACTGAGATGTTTCAATTCCCCCGGTTCCCTCCTACTGCCCTATGTGTTCAGGCAGCGGTACCACTCCATGACGAGTGGTGGGTTTCCCCATTCGGATATCTGCGCTTCGAGGCCTAGTCGACGGCTCCACGCAGCTTTTCGCAGTCACTCACGTCCTTCATCGGTTCTTGGTGCCAAGGCATCCACCGTTGGCTCTTTGTAGCTTGGAAAGAACAAGATTTTATCTTCTCGTTCGCTTGAGCCGTCCGAAGACGGCTCGATACTTACGGACTGATCCCGAAGGATCAGCCAATAAAGATGCTCGTGCTTGCTCTGCAGTTCTCAAGGAGCCGTATGGCCGGCCAGGACCTCACCACCGTACGGCGGGAGACCACGTCCGTGCCCGCACTCACGCCGTAGCGGAGTTCGAGGGCCGGATGGCCGTCTACGTGAAGGACGAATCCCTCAAAACGGAAGAGAAGACGGTGCCTGACGAAACTCGTCGCACGAGGAGGGACCGAATCCCTCAACCCTTGCTCGGTTGTTTCGACAGACGCACCAGTGCACCAACAGGTGTGTGTCGTACTGGGCCGAACGTATGTCGACCTTCAGCAGACAGGCACTCCTTAGAAAGGAGGTGATCCAGCCGCACCTTCCGGTACGGCTACCTTGTTACGACTTCACCCCAATCACCGACCCCACCTTCGACGGCTCCCTCCCCGAGGGGTTGGGCCACCGGCTTCGGGTGTTGCCGACTTTCGTGGTGTGACGGGCGGTGTGTACAAGGCCCGGGAACGTATTCACCCTGGCGTGCTGATCCAGGATTACTAGCAACTCCGGCTTCATGGAGTCGAGTTGCAGACTCCAATCCGAACTGAGAACGGCTTTGATGGGATTCGCTCACCCTCGCGGGATCGCAGCCCTTTGTACCGTCCATTGTAGCGTGTTTGCAGCCCTGGGCATAAGGGGCATGATGACTTGACGTCATCCCCACCTTCCTCCGAGTTGACCCCGGCAGTCTCCTGCGAGTCCCCAACATTACTTGCTGGCAACACAGGATAAGGGTTGCGCTCGTTGCGGGACTTAACCCAACATCTCACGACACGAGCTGACGACAGCCATGCACCACCTGTGTAAGGCCCCGAAGGACACCCTATCTCTAGAGCTTTTCCCTACATGTCAAACCCAGGTAAGGTTCTTCGCGTTGCATCGAATTAAGCAACACGCTCCGCTGCTTGTGCGGGCCCCCGTCAATTCCTTTGAGTTTTAGTCTTGCGACCGTACTCCCCAGGCGGGGCACTTAATGCGTTAGCGACGGCGCGGATCTCGTTGGTTGAGACCCACACCTAGTGCCCAACGTTTACGGCATGGACTACCAGGGTATCTAATCCTGTTTGCTACCCATGCTTTCGCTCCTCAGCGTCAGTTACGGCCCAGAGCGGCGCCTTCGCCACTGGTGTTCCTCCTGATATCTGCGCATTTCACCGCTACACCAGGAATTCCCCGCTCCCCTACCGCACTCTAGTCACAGTAGTATCGAGTGGCCTCTTGAGGTTAAGCCTCAAGTTTTCACACCCGACTGACTGAACCGCCTACGAGCTCTTTACGCCCAATAAATCCGGATAACGCTTGGTGCCTACGTGTCACCGCGGCTGCTGGCACGTAGTTGGCCGCACCTTCTTCTGGAGGTACCGTCATTTTCTTCCCTCCTGAAAGCGGTTTACAACCCTAGGGCCTTCTTCCCGCACGCGGCGTTGCTGCATCAGGCTTGCGCCCATTGTGCAAGATTCCCCACTGCTGCCTCCCGTAGGAGTCTGGGCCGTGTCTCAGTCCCAGTGTGGCTGATCATCCTCTCAGACCAGCTACCCGTCGATGCCTTGGTGAGCCGTTACCTCTCCAACAAGCTGATAGGCCGCGAGACCCTCCTGGACCGGCGGACCTTTCGTCATCTCCCCATGCGAGGTGATGGCGGTATTCGGTATTAGCAGTCGTTTCCAACTGTTATCCCAAAGTCCAGGGCAGGTTTCTCACGTGTTACGCACCCGTTCGCCACTAAGTCTTCCGGAGCAAGCTCCATGGACTTCGTTCGACTTGCATGTGTTAAGCACGCCGCCAGCGTTCATCCTGAGCCAGGATCAAACTCTCCAACAAAAACGTGGCCGATCTCTCGTGACCCACCGGAGTGAGCGCTCGAGTCGGCGACGAAGTGTCAGCGAGCGCTGTGAGCGAGTGGAATGCTCGTTGATCTCACAGCACTTGGCTGGATTGGTCGAGCCTTTGTGGCTCGACCGGTATTCGTGTTGCTGCCGGCTGGGAGGCCGACAGCGAAATTGACAGACAGTTTCTCGCGGCCGACCCCGAGGGGCCTGCCGACCGAACTGCCCGCACTGGCGTTCTGTCTTCTCTTCCGTTTTCAAGGAGCCGAAGCTCGGAACATGCTCTACGCTGGGATTTCTCCTCAGCGTGGCGTTGGTTCCTCTCGCTTTTCCGGCGGCTACTGCCTCCGTGAAGCGAGTAGCTAAGCTAACGCACGGCAAACGGCGCCACAACCTCCCGTCAGGAAAAAACTTCGACGAGGTGGTGATCCTTCTTCCCGCGGCGGAGCAACAGGTATTTCCCCTGGAGTAGTTCATGGCCGCTGAGCTGGTCTTTTTCACCGATCTTGACCCCGTTGAGGGAGTAGCTGTTCTGCGCGAGATTTCTTCGCGCGTCACCGTTGGACGAGGCCAGTTCGACCTCGACGAGAAGGGCCACCGTGTCGCCGAGTCGCTCGGCCGAAATCCGGCTGAACGGGATCTCCGAGGCGAGGGTTTCGAACGCGGCGATCGACGCGCCGGTCGGATCCTTCGCGAAGAGCAGATCGGCCGCCTCGTCGGCGGCGTCGGCGGCCGGCGTCCCGTGCACGAGCGACACCACATCGTGAGCCAGCACCCGTTGGCCTCGACGCAGGTGCGGCGCCTCGGCGTGCTCGACGGCGATCGACTCGATCTGCTCGACGTCGCGAAGTGAGAACGTGAGCAGTTGCTGGCGGACGTCGTCATCGGCGGTCTGCATCCAATACTGGCGCAACGCGTACGGGCTGGTCTTGTCAGCGTCGAGCCACACCCGGGCGCCCGAGGTCTTGCCGAGCTTCGACCCGTCAGAGGCGGTCATCAGCGGCCACGAGAACGCGTGCACGGCTGTCTGGCGCTTGCGACGGATGAGATCGACCCCCGAGATGATGTTGCCCCACTGGTCGGAGCCACCGATCTGGATCACGCAGCCCAGATGGTCGTGCAACCAGAGGTAGTCGTTGGCCTGGAGCAGCATGTAGCTGAATTCGGTGAAGCTGATCCCGTGCTCGGAGTTGATCCGCACCTTGACGCTCTCGCGGGCGAGCATCTGGTTGACCGTGACGTGCTTACCGACGTCGCGCAAGAACTCGAGGATGGTGATCGGCTGGGTCCAGTCGCGATTGTCGACCAGCGCTCCCCGCTCGGGATCCGAGAGATCGACGATGCGTCCCAGTTGCTCCTTGATGCAGGCGACGTTGTGGTTCAACGCCTCGTCGTCGAGCAGGTTCCGCTCCTCCGACTTGCCACTCGGATCACCGATCATGCCGGTCGCCCCACCGGCGAGCGCGATCGCACGGTGACCGGCGTCCTGGAACCGGCGCAGCATGATCAGCCCGATCAGATTGCCGACGTGGAGGCTGTCGGCTGTCGGGTCGCAGCCGTAGTAGATCCCGACTGGACCGTCGGCGATCTGTGCCCGCAGGTGCTCGCGGTCGGTGGAATCATGGATCAGGCCTCGCGCTTCGAGGTCGGCGATCAGATCGTTGTTCACGAGCGGCATAGCCCCGAGGGTAGCTTCGCGACGGTGCGCGATCCCTGGAACGATGCCGAACTCGCTCGACGCTTCAACGAGTCGGCACGGGACTCCGAGGCGCGTGCTCCGCTCAACGCTGCGTTGTCGAGGATCATCGCCCGGCGACCTGCGCTGTCCGGCTTGCTCGCGCATGCCCCCGACCCGCAACAGTTGCCGGTTCTGCTGCTCGCCGCCATCCACTTCCTCGTCCTCGACGAGCCTCAGCACCCGCTGGCGAGTTGGTACCCCAACATCACCGAGCATCCACGCGCTCCCGACGACCGTCGCCTGGCATCCACCCTCGAGTCCTTCGTCGACGAACGAGCCACCACGATCATCGAATTGGTCGCATCGCGACACGTGCAGACCAACGAGATCGGCCGATGTGCGGCGCTCATGCCCGCCATGCGTCTGGTGGCCGACGAGGTCGGCCCGCTGGCACACCTCGACGTCGGCGCGAGCGCCGGGTTGAACCTCTTGCTCCCGGCATTCTCGTTTCGCTACGACGACGGCCCACTGATCGGGCCCGACCCCGCAACGGTCGAGATCGGCTGCTCGACCAGAGGCGAAGCGCCGTTGGACCTCTCGCGCTGCGTGCTCCCCGGACTCGCGAGCCGGTGCGGTATCGACCAGCGCCCGATCGACGTCACCGATCCGACCGAGGCGCGATGGCTCGAAGCGTGCTGCTGGCCGGATCAGGCCGACCGATTCCGACGCCTGCGAGCGGCGATCTCGATCGCCCGCACCTCGCCGCCCGAACTGTTGGCGGGCGATGCCGTCGACGCTGTCGCAGGAGCCATCGAACGCATGGCCCACCGCGCTCATCCGGTCGTGACCACGACGTGGACGTTGAACTACCTGCCACCGGATCGCCGCCGGGCCTTCGTCGATGAACTCGACCGAATCAGTGCGACGACCGATCTGTCATGGGTGTTCGCCGAATCCCCTGCCCTCACGCCGGAGCTGCCGCACGGAGGTGATCTCCGAGGCGAGCACCTGACCGAGTTGACACTCGTCACCTGGCGCGGCGGGCAACGAACCGTCCGGCACCTCGCGGTCATCCACCCCCACGGCTACTGGATCCACTGGCGCTGAACCAGCACGAGCCGAAGGTGAGTGCTGCGCCGATTTGAGCACTCACACTTCGGCTCGAACGGCTGATCGTCAGTACCGTCGTGGAGATGACGATCGACGAGTTGCCGTTCGACCCCGACGCGCTGCGCGGGAAGTACCGGATCGAGCGTGACAAGCGGGTTCGCTCCGATGGCAACGAGCAGTACATCGAGGTGGTCGGAGACTTCTCGAATTTCGTCGACGATCCATACATCGAGGAGGTCATCGAACGGGCACCGCTCACCGACGACACCGACGTCATCGTCATCGGCGGCGGCTTCGGCGGATTGCTCGCTGGCGCTCGCCTCCGCGACCACGGCGTCGAGAGCATCCGTCTGATCGAGAAAGGCGGCGACTTCGGCGGCACCTGGTACTGGAACCGCTATCCCGGCGCGATGTGTGACGTCGAGTCGTACGTGTACCTCCCGCTGCTGGAAGAACTCGACTACATCCCGAGCGAGAAGTACGTGCACGCGGCCGAGATCCTCGAACACAGCCGCGCGATCGGACGACACTACGACCTCTACGACAACGCTTGCTTCCAGACCGAGGTCACCGATCTGCGATGGAGCGCCGAGGAACAGCGCTGGATCGTGTCGACGAATCGTGGCGATGCGATGCGGGCGAAGTTCGTGACGATGGCCAACGGCCCGCTGCACCGGCCGAAGCTGCCGGGGATCGAGGGGATCAACGACTTCGAGGGGCACACGTTCCACACCAGCCGCTGGGACTACGACTACACCGGCGGCGGCCCGCACGGTGAGCTCACCCGACTCGCCGGCAAGCGGGTCGGCATCATCGGCACCGGCGCGACGGCCGTGCAGTGCGTGCCGCATCTCGCCGAGGGCGCCGAGCACCTGTTCGTGTTCCAGCGCACACCGTCGTCGATCGACGTGCGCAACAACCGCCCGACCGACCCGGACTGGGCGGCATCGCTCCAGCCGGGATGGCAGACCGAGCGGATGCAGAACTTCAACGCTCTGGTCTCCGGTCAACCCCAGCCCGTCGATCTCGTCGACGACGGTTGGACCGACATCATCGGCAAGCTGCTGGTTCGCATCCAGCGGGCGGGCTCCGAAGCCGACCTGTCCGCCGACGGTCTGGGCCGGGCGATGGAACTCGCCGACTTCGAGAAGATGGAGGAGATCCGACGCCGTGCGCAGGAGATCGTCGACGACCCGGCCACGGCCGAGGCCCTCAAGCCGTGGTATCGACAGTTCTGCAAGCGTCCCTGCTTCCACGACGACTACCTCGACGCGTTCAACCGCCCGAACGTCACGCTCGTCGACACCGACGGCCGCGGGGTCGATCGCATCACCGCGGCGGGCATCGTCGCGAACGGCGTCGAGTACCCGCTCGACTGCATCGTGTTCGCGACGGGGTTCGAGGTGGGGACCGACTATTCACGGCGCGCCGGGTACGACGTCACCGGGCGTACGGGCGAGACACTCTCGGCGAAGTGGGCCGACGGGATGGCCACGCTGCACGGGATGTTGAGCCACGGGTTCCCGAACTTGTTCATCATGAGCCCCGGACAGGCCGGCTTCACCGTCAGCTTCCCGCATCTACTCAGTGAGCAGGCGGGCCACATCGCTCATCTCGTCGGCACCGCGCTGGAGCGAGACGCCGACGAGATCGAGGTGACCGAGGAGGCCGAGGAGGCGTGGGTCGCCACGATCATCGACAAAGCCCGGATCTCGCTGCCGTTCCTCGAGTCGTGCACGCCCGGGTACTACAACAACGAAGGCCAGCCGGAGAAGCGAGCTGCCCAGAATTCGTCGTACGGCGGCGGCTCGATCGAGTACTTCCGCCTGCTCGCCGAGTGGCGCGAGCGTGGTGACTTCGCTGGCGTCGAGGTCCGCTGACCGTCCGGTGGCAGTTCAGTCGGTCGGGTTGAGTTGATCGCTCGCGGCGCGAAGTTCGGCGAACAGCATCTCACCGAAACCCGGTTCGTAGGCACGCTCCGGGTCGGCGCGGACCGCGGCGTCGAGGGCGTGAGCGTCCTCGCCGACGAGGATGCGCCAACGCCCGTCGCGCACACCGTCGAGGATCACCGTCGCCGCTTGCGCGGCGGTCATCGGTGCCATGTCGTGGAACATCTGATCGGCGATCTTCATCAGTTCCTTCTCCTCGTCGGTGAGCGCACGCGCTCCGAAGTGCATCGAGTTCTGGACGATCGACGTGCCGATGTGACCGGGCATGACCACCGACGCCTTGACGTGCGGCGCGTTGACCGCCAGATCCGTCATCAGCGCCTCCGTGAAGCCCTTCACGGCGAACTTTGCGGCCGAATAGGCGGTGTGCGGCCGGTCGGCGCCGATCGACGCCCAGAAGCCGTTGACGCTGCTGGTGTTGACGATGTGCCCATCGTCGGACTTGACCAGCGCGTCGAGGAAAGCCAGCGTTCCCCAGCGAACACCGTGGAAGCAGACGTCGAAGCAGCGATCCCATGACTCGCGCGTGTCGGTGAAGATCGATCCGCCGCCGCTGAGACCAGCGTTGTTGAACAACAGGTTGACGTGCTCGACGTCGTGCGACGCGAGCACCTCGTCACGAAACACGAGCATCGCTGCTTCGTCGCTCACATCGCAGGTGTGCGTCGAGATCCGGATGTCGGAAGCCGGTGCCGCCGCACGAGCGAGCGCTGCGGTCTCGGCCATGTTCGGCTCCGACAGGTCACACATCGACACGTGTGCTCCGGCGGCAGCCAGTTGCACGGCCAGTTCTCGGCCCATACCGGTGCCGCCCCCGGTGATGACGGCGATCTTGCCTGCGAAGCTCTGCATGGCCGAGACGGTAGGCCACCGTGAGCGCGGTGAGCGAGCCAGCGACCGAGCCCGAACGTCGGCAGCGCCGCCTCCATCGGCGTCACCGGGGCCTCCTGCCCGTATGGTGCCCGGTGATGGCGGCGCCGCGAAACGAACCCCGACATCGCGTCGTCGTGGGATCGTTGGCATTCACGTTCTTGTCGTTCGCGATTCCCGTTTCGATGTTCGGGGTGATCTGGCCAGATGTCCGCGAGCGGTTCGGGCAGTCCCTCGGTGCCCTGGGCGTGGTGTCGCTCGTATATGGCCTCGCGCGGATGTCGACATCGGGGTCGGGACGCGCCGCGACGACCCGCTTCTCGATCGGCGCCTGCATCGTCGCGGCGCTGGCAGGTTTGGTCGCCGTCGATCTGGTGGTCGCCACGTCCACCACCTGGCCCATCTTCCTGGTGGGGGTCGCAGGAGTCGGACTCGTGTCAGGTCTTCTCGATTCGGTCGGCGCCGGCGTCCTGGCAACCATCGGCGAGGTCGGCAGCGCCGGTCTGGTACACGGGGCCTACGGGGTCGGCGCAACGTTGGGACCGCTCGTCGTCGTGGTGATCGATGACTGGCGATGGTCACTCGCCGCCACGGCGGTCGTTGCCATCGCAGCTGCGGCCGTCGCCGTCGCGGCACGCCACGACTGGCCCCCACCGCCCCCTGCGCCATCGAGCCGGAGCACCGCGCCACCGAGACGAGCAACGACGATCTCGCTGCTCGTGTTCGGACTCTTCGTCGCGGTCGAGGTGACGATGGGTCAGTGGCTGTTCACGTACCTCACCGATGGCCGGGGCGTGGGCGACACGATCGCTGCCGTCGGCGTTGCCGGATTCTGGGGTGGGACCACCGTCGGACGGTTGCTGCTGGCCAACCCGGTGCTGTCCGACGGGATCGATCGCATCGGGCTACCGGCGTGTGTCGCTGTCGCGGGGGCCTTGTACGTCGGCGTGGCGTTCGTCCCCGGTTGGGGCATCATCGTGTGCTCCACATCGGCGGGGCTCCTTCTGTCGCCGCTCGTGCCGACGTTGGCGGCGCGCACCGCTCGCCGCGTGGGGACCATGCACGCGCAGCGAGTGTCGGGCTGGCAGTTGCTGGCCGCGAACGTCGGAGCGATCTCGGTACCCGCAGGCACCGGGCTCCTCGTCGACTGGGTCGATCCCCAAGTGGTCGTTCTGGTCGTCGGCGGTTGTCTCGCCGCCGGGTTCCCGGTGCTGTTGGCCGCCCGGCACCTGCCCGATCTCACGGCGAACTGAAACGCCACGGTGTCTCCGTCGCCTTCGTCAGCCCGACACGCGGGCCGACGATCGGCGTCGTCGGAGGTGGCGTGCCGTCGTCGAACAGACCGACCGGACCGCCCGGCGCGCAGACGTCGACGCCGTCGTGGCTGAGTTCGATGCCGAGCGCCTGGCACAGCTTTCCTGGACCGTTCGTGAGATCGCGACGCTCGCCGCGTCGACGACGCACCACGTCGAGTCCGTCGATCACGTCGACGGCCCGCAACAACACCGCGTCGCCGCGACCGTCGGGCCCGACGACCACGTTGGCGCAATGATGCAAGCCGTAGCTGAGGTAGACGTAGAGGTGCCCGGGCGGTCCGAACATCGTGGCGTTGCGCTTCGTGCGGCCGCGGAAGCTGTGGCTGGCCGGGTCGTCTTGATCGTAGGCCTCGACCTCGACGATGCGAGCGGTCACGACCGAGCCATCGGCGTCGACTCGCAGCACGGTGTGCAGCAGGCGTCGCGCGACCTCCTCGGCCGGTCCGATCAGTTCGGTGCGGTCGAACAGCCGCATGCTGCGGTCAGCCGAACGAGGCGAGTCGCCGCAACGCCAGCGTCTCGTCGCGCACCATCGCCCGATACGACGCCACCTGCTCGTCGCGCGCTGCGGGCCCGGCGGCACCCCGACTCGTCCGCATCCGCACACCGACACCCGGAGCGACGAGCGCGGCCGCCGCGTCGCCCAGCAGTGGGTCGGCGGCAACCAGGTCCGCAAGCGATCCCTTCCCGGCGAGACACGCCTGCACGTGCGCACCGACCACGGCGTGGGCTTCGCGGAACGGCAAGCCGTTGCGGACGAGGTATTCCGCCAGATCGGTTGCCGCCATCGTCTCCTCGTCGGCAGCGCGTTGCATCGCGTCGGTGTCGAAGGTCGCCGTCGCGATCATGCCCGTCAATGCTGCGACCGCAAGCGTCACCTGCTCGACCGAATCGAACAACGGCTCCTTGTCTTCCTGGAGGTCTCGGTTGTACGCCATCGGGAGGCCCTTCAGCGTCGCCAGCAGGCCGGTGAGATTGCCGATCAGCCGTCCGCTCTTGCCGCGGGCCAACTCGGCGATGTCGGGATTCTTCTTCTGCGGCAGCATCGACGAGCCGGTGGCGTACCCGTCGTCGAGGCGGGCGAAGCCGAACTCACCCGAAGTCCACAACACCCATTCCTCGCCGATGCGCGACAAGTGAATCCCGATCAAGGCGAGGTCGAACACCGCTTCGGCGACGAAATCACGATCACTGACGGCATCGAGGCTGTTGTCGAACGCCTTGGCGAAACCGAGGTCGGCGGCGTTGCCGGCCGGATCGATGGGCAGCGAGGAACCGGCGAGCGCGCCAGCGCCGAGCGGCGACACGTCGAGGCGATCGATCGTGTCGAGCAGCCGGCTCACGTCGCGCCCGAGCGCCCAACCATGTGCCATCAGGTGATGCGACAACAGCACGGGCTGCGCCCGCTGCAGGTGGGTGTAGCCGGGCAGATAGGCGTCGCCAGCGTCGAGCGCTTGCTCGAGCAACGCTTCTTGCATCTCGACGAGTCGGATCGCGACGTCACGGAGTTCTCGTTTGCACCAGAGACGCAGGTCGGTCGCGACCTGGTCGTTGCGGCTGCGGGCGGTGTGCAGCTTGCCGCCGGCGGGTCCAGCGATCTCGGTGACGCGCCGTTCGATGGCGGTGTGGATGTCTTCGTCGCTCTCGGCGAAGGTGAACGAGGCGGTGTCCATCTCGACGCCCACCTGGTCGAGCGCGGCGAGGATCTCGTCGCGCTCGTCGCTCGTCAGGAGACCGACGCGCTCGAGGCCGCGAACGTGTGCTTTCGATCCTGCGATGTCATCGCGCCACATCCGCTGGTCGTACGGGAGGCTGACCGTGTAGGCCAGGAGTGATTCTGACGGGCCGCCGGTGAAACGACCGTGCCAGAGCGTGCGGGCCTGCGGCGGGAGTGCGGCGTCGCGCGCGAATTCGTGTTCGTCATCGAGGTCCATGAGACTCCCTACGTGGGTCGCGCCGGCTCACTCGAGGCCAGCAAGGTGTTTGAGATGGTCGGCCAGTCCGGCTCCGTCGGTCGACGCCGAGATGCAGATCAGCGTGTCGTCGCCGGCGACGGTGCCGAGCATGCCGTCGACACGGCTGCGGTCGAGCGCCGACGCCACGACATGCGCACAGCCCGGAGGGGTCCGCAACACGACGATGTTGCCGGAGAATGTCACCTCTCCGACCCACTCCCCCATCACCCGGCGAAGCTGATCGAGTGGTGCCAATCGATCCGGCGCGAGCTCCGGAATCGCGTACACCGTGTTGCCGCTGGGCACTCTCACCTTGATCGCTCCGATGTCGTCGAGGTCGCGCGACACCGTGGCCTGCGTCGCTTCGATGCCCTCGTTGGCCAGGTGTTCGATGAGCTCGGCTTGGCTGGTGACCTCGTGGTCACCGACGAGGCGCATGATCGCCGTCTGGCGCTGCACTTTCGTGGTCACGCGCCGCTGCTCCCCAGTGCGAAGGCGAGGACGCCCCGCGCCGCATGCAGTCGATTGTGGCCCTGCTGGAACACCGCCGACTGCGGGCCATCGATCACCTCGGCGGCGACTTCGAACCCGCGGTAGGCAGGCAAGCAGTGCATGAACACGGCGCCCGGGTCGGCCTGAGACATCAAGGCCGCATCGACCGCGAACCCATCGAACATCCGGCGCCGGACTTCTTTTTCCGCTTCCTGCCCCATCGAGACCCAGGTGTCGGTGTGCACTGCGTGAGCGCCGTCGACCGCGTCGGTTGGCCGATCCACGAAGGCAACGTCGCCATCGCCGATCGTCGCCAACCGTTCGAGTTCGGCGGCCGAGGGGGCGAACGATGGTGGGCACGACACGCGAACGCTCATGCCCGACAGCAGCGAGATCTCGGCCAACGACCGGGACACGTTGTTGTAATCGCCGATGTAGGCGACGCGTTTCCCCCGGAGCTCCCCGAGCCGTTGTCGCATGGTCAGTGCATCGGCGAACGCTTGCAGAGGATGAGCGCGATCGGACAGCATGTTGACGACGACGGCGTCGGCGCTGTCGAATCCGTCGACCGAGTCGGCCAACCGGGTCAGCGTCGTATGGTCGAACACTCGGGCGGCGATGACCGCGTGGTAGCCGGCCATGATCTTGGCGATGTCTTCCACCGGTTCTCGAGTATCGAAGCCGACTTCTTCGCCGCGGGTGTAGACCGGATGTCCGCCGAGCTGTGCGACCGCCATCTCCATCGAGTGACGCGTGCGATTCGACGGCTTTTCGAAGATCAAGGCGGCACCCGCACCGGCGAGCGGCCTCGCGAGTTCGTCGATCGGCCGCTCGGCGAGTTGCAGGACCTCATCGACTTCCGCGGCGGTGAAGTCGACCACCTCGAGGACGTGTCGTGTCATGTCTCGGTGCTCCGCTCGTGGATCTGCGTGAGCAGCGCGTCGGCGATCATCGCCACCGCTTCGTCGATCTCGTCGTCGGACACCGTCAGCGGTGGGAGCAGGCGGATCGTGTCGGGCTTGACCGCGTTGACGATCAGACCGGCATCGAGCAGATGCGCGTAGGCGCGCCGCGCATCGAGCCCCTCGTCGAGTTCGACCCCGAGCATCAGGCCGCGGCCTCGCACGTCGGCGACACCCGCGACGGAACGCAACGCGTCGACCAGACGACGGCCTTGTGCGACGGCGCGGGCAGGTGCGTCGATCCGCTGCATCTCGTCGATCGTCGCGTTGACGGCCGAGCAAGCGATGGCCGTGCCGGAATAGGTGCTCCCGTGGTCGCCCGGCCGGAACACCGCGGCGACCTCGGTGCGAGCCCAGCAGGCCCCGACCGGCATCCCGTTGCCCATCGCCTTGGCCATCGTGATGACGTCGGGTGCCACGCCGGCATGCTCGAATCCGAACCAGGCGCCGGTTCGCCCGAACCCGGTCTGGATCTCGTCGACGATCATCAGCGCGCCGACCTCGTCACACAGTGCCCGGATGCCCTGCACGTACTCCACCGACGCCGGGTTGACCCCGCCTTCGCCCTGGATCGTCTCGATGAGCACCGCCGCCACCGAGCCGTCGACAGCGTTGCGCATGGCCTCGAGATCGTTCCAGGCAACGTGGCGGAAGCCGTCGGGCATCGGCTGGAACGGCTCGTGCTTCTCCGGCTGACCGGTGGCGGCCAGGCTGGCGAGCGTGCGTCCGTGGAAGCTCCCGAGGGCGCTGACGACCGTGTGGCGACCGCGACCGCCGTGCTTGCGAGCGAGCTTGATCGCACACTCGACCGATTCCGCGCCTGAGTTGGTGAAGAACACCTGGCCATCGTGGCCGGTCGCGGTCTTCAGCAATCCGTTGATCTTCACGGCCGCTTCGGTCGCGACCGGGTTCGCGAAGAAGTTCGACACGTGCAGGAGTCGTTCGGCCTGGTCGCCGACGGCCTCGGCGACGATCGGGTTGGCGTGACCGAG
This sequence comes from Ilumatobacter sp., assembly GCF_046290335.1. Classification (GTDB taxonomy): domain Bacteria; phylum Actinomycetota; class Acidimicrobiia; order Acidimicrobiales; family Ilumatobacteraceae; genus Ilumatobacter_A. Next base: position 513,041 of record NZ_JBKAGH010000001.1, read on the forward strand.
CGACACCACGGCGAGGCCGGTGAGGAAGTCGAGGTAGCGCTTGCCGTCGGAATCCCACAGTTCGGTCCCGCGGCCGCGGTCGAACATGATCGCAGGCGGGCCGAACACCGGCATGAACGGGCACTGCTCCATCGGAGCGTGCGAGAACCCGTGAGAGGCGGTCGTGGTCATGCGGTGAGCTCCTGCGTGCTGGCGAGGTGGGCGTCGAGGCCGGCTTGATCGGCCATGACCATCGTGCCGATCCCGTCGTCGGTGAACAGTTCGAGGAGGAGCACGTGGGCGATCCTCCCGTCGAGGATGTGCGCGCGTTCGACCCCGCTGCGAACGGCATCGAGACAACTCGTCACCTTCGGGATCATCCCGCCGGCGATCGTGCCGTCGGCGATGAGCCGGTCGAGGTGATCGGCGGTGGTCTGACGAATCAGGCTGTCGGGGTCGTCGACATCACTGCGCAAGCCTTCGATGTCGGTGAGATAGATCAGTTTCTCGGCGCCGAGCGCGACGGCGATGGCCCCGGCGGCGGTGTCGGCGTTGATGTTGTAGGCCTGGCCCGACGAGTCGGAGCCGATGGTGGCGATGACGGGGATGAACTCGTCGTCGAGCAGCCCACTCAGCACGCGTGGGCGGACCTCGGTGACGTCGCCGACGAACCCCAGCGCCGGGTCACGCGGAGCCGCGCGAATCAACCCACCGTCGACACCCGACACGCCGACGGCGTAGTTGCCGTGCACGTTGATCGCGGCGACCAGTTGCGGGTTGACCTGGCCCTTGAGCACCATCCGGGCGATGTCGACCGTTTCGGCGTCGGTGACGCGCAACCCGTTGACGAACTCGCTGGTCTTGCCGAGTCGCCGCATGAGATCGGAGATCTGGGGACCGCCGCCGTGCACCACGACCGGGCGCATCCCGACCAGCCGCATCAGCACGATGTCTTCCGCGAAATGCGCGAGCGCGTCTTCGTCAGAGGTGCCGGCGAGCGCGTTGCCGCCGTACTTGATGACGATCGTCTTGCCGGCGAATCGCCGAATGTACGGCAGCGCCTCGACGAGCGTCGAAGCCTTCAGCGCCGACGAGATCAATGTGTCGGGGTCATTGGTCATGGTGCGAGTCCGATCTTGGCCAGCCCGGCGGCCTCGTCGAGGCCCAACGCGACGTTCGCCGCCTGCAGCGCCCCGCCCGAGGCTCCTTTGGTGAGATTGTCGATAGCGCACAACGCGATCACGGTGCCGGTGCGTTCGTCGAGGTGCGCCGAGACATGCGCGGCGTTGGATCCGAGGACCGACTTGGTCGCCGGCGATCCGTCGACGACCGAGACGAACGGCTCACCGTCGTAGAACGACCTCAGCGCTCCAGCGAGTCGCTCGGACGTGCAGTCGGTGGACGGCGTGGCGTAGCAGGTGGCAAGGATGCCGCGGCTCATCGGGACGAGATGCGGGGTGAACAGCACCTGGGCACCGACCTCTTGTTCGATCTCAGGAGTGTGCCGATGGTTGAGCAGCCCGTAGGCGGTGACATTGGCGTCGATGTTGGCGAACACATTTGTGTCGGTGGGCGAACGGCCGGCACCGGTGATCCCCGTGACGTTGTTGACGATGACGCCAGACGGCTCGACCAGCCCAGCGGCCACGAGGGGCCGGAGCGCCAGGGTGGCAGCGGTGACGTGACACCCCGGCGTGGCCACGAGTTCGGCGCCGACGAGGTCGCTGCGGTGTAGCTCGGGAAGTCCGAACACGGCCTGCTCGAGCAGGTCGAGCTGCGTGTGCTCGAACCCGTAGAACTCGGGGTACTGCGATGCGTCCTTCAGCCGGAAGGCAGCCGACAGATCGACCACACAACCGACCGAACCCACGAGTTGCGGTGCCAACTCCATCGAGGCAGCGTGCGGTAACCCGAGCACGACGAGGTCGAGTCCGACGAGGTCGTCGGCGTCGAAGGGTGCGAACACGAGATCGGGATACGCCGTGGTCAACGACGGATACAGGTCGGCTGCACGCCGACCGGCCATCGTGTCGCCCGTCGCGACGACCAGTTCGAGGTCGGGGTGTCCGGCCAACAAGCGCAACATCTCGGCGCCCGTGTATCCCGACGCTCCGACGATCGCAACCCGTTTTCGTGCCCCAGACATCTGCATGACCATACAGAGTTGTGCATGACTATGCAATGACCCGACGTCACACCCACGTCACTGCGACGTCGCACCCATGTCACTCCGATGCGGCTCCGATGCCACTCGAACGTCACTCCGAGGCTGCGTCAGCATTTTCCCACATCGTCGGCACACTGGAGTGCGTGTTCGGTGCATCGGTGCAGACCAAAGGACGCCTCCTCGTGGCGACCCCGCCACTCGGCGACCCGAACTTCGATCGCGCCGTGGTGTACGTCCTCGAGCACCACGACGACGGGGCGATCGGCATCGTGATCAACCGACCGACCATCGAGAGTCTCGACGAGCCGCTCGATCGTTGGATCGACTTGCAATCCGCTCCGTCGTCAGTGTTCCTCGGCGGACCCGTCGAGACCAACGCGCTCATCGCGCTCGCCGCAACGAAGCAGCCGGTCACCGACGACGACGAGCACCTCTCTGCCATCTCCGCGGAGATCGCATCCGCCGACTTGTCGGCTGACCCGGCGCTGATCGCCGGCGACGTCGAGGCGGTCCGCGTGTTTCGCGGATACGCCGGCTGGGGTCCGGGCCAACTCGACGCCGAGATCACAGCGGGCGCCTGGCTGGTCGTCGACTCGGTTCCGGCCGACGTGTTCACCGACGAACCCGACGAGCTGTGGCGCGACGTGTTGCGCCGTCAACCCGGTCGTCTCGCCTGGCTCGCGCTGGCACCCGACGACCTGTCGTTCAACTGAGCCATCACTCGCTCAACACCTGGGGTCAGACCCCAGCCGTTCAACACCTGGGGTCTGACCCTGCGTGTTGAACGGCTGGGGTCATGATACGGGGTCAGGTCGTGGCGAGCAGCTTGGCCTTTTGCGCCTCGAACTCCTCGTCGCTCAGCACACCCTGCGTCCGCAGCTCGGCCAGCTTGACGAGTTCGTCCGCCACGCTCACCGGTCCGGCTGCCGCGCGAACGTATTGGCGGACCGCTTCCTCGCTCTGCTCCGCGTTCCGCAGATCTCGCTGGGCCATGTCGTCACCGTGCACGATGAGATACGCGAACACGCCGATCAGTGGGAACACGACGACAAGCAGCGCCCAAAGCGCCTTCTTCGCCCCACGAATCGGGCTCCGGAAGATGTCGATGATCACCCGGAACACGAGGAGCAGCCAGGCGATCCAGAGGAACACGAACAGCGCGGTCCAGAAGATGCCGAGCAGTGGATATTCGTAAGCGAGCACGTGATCTCCCGTGGTGAGTGTCCAGCCGGATCGACCAGACGAACGGTGGAGCCACGACGATCCTTCGTCGGGTCCGCCAAAGACTAGGCGCGCAGCACCTCGATGGCGCGGTCCACGTCGCTGGCCGGCACGAGCAGGTGATCGTGGTGGAACCCTGCGAGCACGTTGCACGACACGCCGGCGTCGGCGAGGGTCCGGCTGAATGCTGCGGTGAGTCCCACGGCCTCCAGGCTCGAGTTGACGGTGAGCGTCAGCCACGCCATCTCGACGACGACCGGCAAACCGAACCGCCGAGCGTCGTCGACCTGCATCACGAGCGTCACCGCCTCGTCTTCGACGATCGTCGCCAGCGCGACCGCCAACTGATCGGCGCCGGGAGCGTCGACCGCGACGAAGGTGAACACACCGGGTCGCCGCACCACGTCGAGCGTGGCGAGCATGGCGTCGAGATCGGTCTCGCCAGGAGCGCGGGCGTCGTCCACGGTCAGCTCCTCAGCTCGGCCCCGAGCTTGATCGATGCCGCCTCGACCCCACGGCGCACCTCGGCGATGTCTCCCTCGGTCAGACTGCGATCGGCGGCTTGCAAGCGGAGCCGGTACGCCAAGGAGCGGGCGCCCGCCCCGATCGACTCCCCCCGATAGGTATCGAAGAGATCGAGGTCGACCAACAGGTTGCCCGCGCCCTGGCGGATCGCCTTCTCCAGCTTCTCGGCCGGAATCGAGTCCTCCAGCTTGAAGGCGAGGTCCAGATCGCTCGACGGCTGTCGGCTGGTCGGCTTCCACTGCGTCGGCTTCGGCTCCCGAGCCAGGAACTGATCGAGATCGACCTCGAGGATCGCGACTCGTTCGGTCACCTCGAACGCCTCCAGCACGTCGGGGGCGACCTCTCCGACCGCACCGAGGGGGTCTTTGCCGGCCTGCAGCGTCGCGGACCGCGTGGCGTGGAGTCCTGCGGGCACCTTGGACTGGTCGATGCGCGCACCACCACCGAGGGCCGCCGTCAGCTCGCGCCACACTGCGAGCGCTGTCGGGGCTTGCTCACCGGCGAGCACGACCGTGAGCGCTTCGAACTCCGCCGGCAGGTCGCCATCGCTCGGCGGGTACACGTGGCCGATCTCGAAGAACTTCGCTCCGGTCCGTCGATGCGACTCGTTGTAGGAGATCGCACGAAGCAAGCCGGGACGCAACGATGTGCGCAACACCGATTCCTCCGCGACCAGCGGGTTGGTGATCCTGATCGCGTCGCCGTCGAGGCCGGCTTTGGCCAGCGTGTCGGGTGCGAGGAACGGGTTGGGCATCGCCTCGGAGATCCCGAGTCCGAGCAGGACCTCGCGAACGAGGCGACGCCGCTGTTGGCGCACGGTGAGGCCGCCGTGGTCGACCGACTTCGGAACGGTGCTACCGAGACGGTCGTAGCCGTAGTGGCGAGCGACTTCCTCGATCACGTCGATCTCGGCGGTCGAATCGATCCGCCACGTCGGCAGCGCCACTCGTCGAGTGCCGCCCTCCCCCGTCACCGTGTAGCCGATCGGATCGAGCAACGCCGGGAGGTCGTCGGCAGACAGATCGGTGCCGAGGATGCGGTTCACGTTGTCGATGCGAACGTCGACCGAACGCTCGGCGGGCGGCAGATGATCGGTCTGTGCGTCGACGGCTCCGGCGTGCACCACGAGGTCCGGGCAGGTCTCGGCGAGCAGTTCGACGAAGCGGGCGATCGCGACGGGCATCCCGTGCGGGTCGACGCCACGTTCGAAGCGCTGCGATGCTTCGGATCGCAGACCGGATCGAACGACCGTCTGGCCGATCGGCACGATCGAGAACCACGCCATCTCGAGCGCGACCACGGTCGTGGTGTCGGAGATCTCCGAGTCCAAGCCGCCCATCACTCCGCCGAGCCCGATCGGGACGTCGTTGGCGTCGCAGATGACCAGGTCGTCGGACGAAAACGTCCGATCCTCGCCGTCGAGCGTGACCAAGTGTTCGCCTTCGTCGGCGAGCCGGATCCGGAACCCGCCACCCCCGAGCGTGTCGAGGTCGTACGCGTGGTTGGGCTGGTTGAGTTCGAGCATCACGTAGTTGCTGACGTCGACCACGTTGTTGATGGGCCGCATGCCCGCGGCGGTCAAGCGGTTGGCCATCCACCGGGCGGACGGTTTCACTTCGACGCCGGAGATCACTGTCGAGGTGAAGCGCGGGCACCGGTCGCGAGCGGCGATCTCGACCGACGCGACGCGCTCGGGGCCCGTGACGTCGAGGACGGGATCGGGGGGCCGGAACTCGACGCCCATCTTCGCCGCGAGATCGCGGGCGATACCGACGTAGCCCCAACAGTCGGGGCGGTTGCGTGTGACGTCGGCATCGATCAGCACGTCGGACGAGATGCCGAGCGCATCGCCGTACGGAACGCCCAACGGCGTACCGGACGGCAGGATCCGGATCCCGCTGTGGTCGTCGCCGAGTCCGAGTTCGGACGCCGAGCACAGCATCCCTTCGGAGTCGATGCCCAGGATGCCGCGACGTTCGATCGTCATGCCGTTCGGCATCGTGGTACCGAGGGTCGCCATCGGCACCACGTCGTCGACGGAGATGTTGCTCGCACCGCACCACACGTGACGCTCGACGCCATCGCCAGCATCGACGTAGACGCGCTGCACCTTCGCTGCGTCGGGATGCGATTCGAGACGAAGGATGCGCGCGGTGACGACACCGTCGACCGTGTCGCCGACCGAGGTGACCGTGTCGACTTCGAGACCGAGCGAGGTGAGCGCGTCGGCGACGCGCTGCACGGCCGCCGAGTCGGTCGGGTCACCGAAGTCGCCGTAGGAGTTGAGCCAGGACAGGAGAATCTTCATGGGTCTGCCCTTTTCAGAACTGTTCGATGAAACGAAGGTCGTCGGCGTACATCGCCCGGAGGTCGTCGACGCCGTGGCGCATCAGGGCCATGCGGTCGATGCCGAAGCCGAAGGCGAATCCGCTCCATTCCTCCGGGTCGAGTCCACCGGCTGCGAGCACGTTGGGGTGAACCATGCCGCAGCCACCGAGCTCGATCCAGGATCCATCGGGGCGCTGGATGTCGAACTCCGCCGACGGCTCGGTGAACGGGAAGTAGCTCGGGCGCAACCGAGAGTTCCAGCCCTTGCCGAAGAAGGCATGCGTGAACGCTTCGATCGTGCCAGCGAGGTCGGCCATCGAGATGTCGCGATCGATGACGAGTCCTTCGATCTGATGGAACACGGGCATGTGCGTGGCATCCGGAGTGTCGCGACGGAACACGCGTCCGGGAGCGATCACATAGATCGGCGGCTCCTGGGTGAGCATCGTGCGGATCTGTACCGGAGAGGTATGCGTGCGCAGCAGCGTGGTGCCGAGCGTTCCACCCGGTGGCACGTGGTCGACGAAGAGGGTGTCGAACTCGCCTCGAGCCGGATGGCCCTCGCCCATGTTGAGGGCTTCGAAATTGTGCCAGTCGGTTTCGACCTCGGGCCCTTCGGCCACCCGAAAGCCCATGCCGACGAACACGTCCTCGAGCCGCTCCCACGCTTGTGTGACGAGGTGCGCTTTCCCGCGGCTCGGCTTGGTCATGAACTCGGTGAGGTCGAGGCGCTCAGCCTCGACGCGTGCGGCGAGCGCCTCGGACCGAAGCTCTCCTCGACGATCATCGAGCGCAGCGTCGACGGCAGCCATCGCCTCGTTGATGGCAGCGCCAGCAGCCTTCTTGTCGTCGATCGACTCGACCGAGCCGAGCTGCTTCTTCAGTCCGGCGAGTTCACCCTTCTTGCCGGCGAACCGGGTGGTCATCGAGGTGAGGTCGTCGAGGGATACCGCCGAGGCGATCTCGGCGAGCGCCGCGTCGCGGGCGGCGGTGATGTCTGCGATCAAGGGAGGTCCTTTCGAAGTGCGAACGTGAGCGTACGGCCGCGCGCAGCGGCCAGTGATGATCCCCGGACGGACTCAGGACGTGGCGCAGGAGCGAAGATGTGCCATTCCCCGGTTCACCCGGGGCACAGAAATCGCTGCAACTGCATCGTCACCACGCCCAGCGTAGCGCCGCGTTGACGATCAGGCGCCTTGCGTTTCGCCCGATCGCGTGTCTCTCTCAGCGGAACCGACCGTTTCGCCTTCCGGCCGCGGCCACGACCGACACCTCGTGTGCTACAGGTTGGTGATGGCCTCCATCGATCAGCATTCTGCGACCGAACGACCATTCCCGCCCAAGCAATACCAGTCCTTGTTCGCGATGCCGCTGTCACCGGCGGAGCTACGCGAGCACCAGGCCCGCTATCTCTCGATGCCCGAGTACCGCTACGGACCTGCTGCGCGCCTGCTGTTCTGGACCGCCGACAAGGTGTTCCCGCAGGGACGCAGCTTCGAGTTCTTCGCCTTCGTCGAGTTGGTGGCCCGAGTCCCGTACATGGCGTGGGAACACGTCGGCCACATCGCGCAGACCCAGAACCACCGCGACCACGAGTTCGACCGCAAGATCCAAGATCGCGTCCTGCTCGCCCGGGACGAACAAGACAACGAGTTCTGGCACCTGCTGATCATGGAAGAGGCTTGCGAGCAGGTCGGCTACGAGCGGCGGTGGTTCTTCGACAAGCTGTTCCCCCAGATCTTGTCGGTCGTCTACTACCACCTCTCGTGGCTGCTCTTCGTCGTGCGCCCGAACTGGTCGTACCAGCTCAACCGCGACTTCGAGGACCACGCGATGCGCCAGTACGCCCGATTCGTGGAGGAGCATCCCGAGTTCGACGAGATGGCTTGGGAGTCTCGCTATCGAGGCGACTACGGGTTTCACGCAACCGTCGGCGACATGCTCCGCCAGATCGCCCACGACGAGGAACAGCACAAGCTCCACTCGGAAGCCTTCATCCGCCGCGGCGCCCGATTCTCTCGCCGTACCGGCTGACCAGGCGCCTCGCATCGACGCGCGAACCGCGCCGACCACCTTCACGATCAGGGCGGCGGCGGCTTGGCCAGGTCGTCGACGACCTCGGCGCCGATCGCTGTCAACACCGACGGCGCCGCCAAGACCTTGCGGTCACGTGAGCCCCCACCGAGAATGATCTGGTCGCGAGCCATCACGGCGCGATCGACCCAGATGGGGACCTCGTCGGGCAGCCCGAACGGTGTGACGCCGCCGATCTGCATGCCGGTGATGTTCGCGGTGTCGTGCGCGTCGGCGAACGACGCCTTCTTCGTGCCGAGGCGCTTGCGCACCACCTTGTTGACGTCGAGTCGCGTGCTGGCCAGCACGACGCAGGCAGCGAACACCGGCGGGTCGGCTTTGCCGACGACGAGGATCGTGTTGGCCGAGTCGTCCAACGAATAGCCGTAGGCCTCGCAGAACTGCGCGGTATCGGCGAGTTCCGGGTCGCACGGCACGATGTCGTAGTCGACGCCGGTCGCGTCGAGTCGTTCGATGAGCGGATCCGCCATGGACCCGAACCTATCCGGCCCCACCCTCGCGTCGCTGCGTCGCCTCGAGCACCTGGTCGAACACCTGGCCGTCGGCCCACAATTGCTCGATTCGATCGAGCCGTTCCGTGGCCTCGTGACGGAGTTGGCCTGCGATTTCGGCGATCAGGAGCTCCACGACCGCCACCACGGGCACCACGCTGTCGAACGGCCCCACGGCCGCGACGTCGATGCCCAACCAGCGGTCGGCCATCGCGGCAAGCGGCGACAGCGGGCCATCGGTGATCGCGATGAGCCTGACGCCGGCAGCAACGAGTTCGGTGGCGGCTGCCACGACAGCGGACTCATAGCGAGGAAAGTCGATCACCACGGCGACGTCGCCCGCAGCGGCTTCGGCGAGCTGCGATGCCACCGCCGGTGGGGAGCCCTCGAGTCGCCGGACACCGGGGCGGAGGAGACGCAGGTTCCCCGCGAGCAGCGTTCCCGGAGTCGCCGAGGTTTCGGCGCACAACACCCACACTGTCCCCAGCGCCCGAGCGATCTCGGTGGCCAGATCTGCCACGGTGCCCACGTCGAGGCCACTGAGGGTTCGGTGCAACCGGTCGACGACTTCGACTGCCGGGTCAGCGTGTCGATCCCGAGTTGCGGTCGGGGACGAATCCGTCGCCAATCGGAGTCGGTCGGTCGGTCGCCGCAGTCGTTCGGCCAATGACGCCCGAACGTGATCTTGGAGCGCGCCGTAGCCGTCGAAGTCGAGTTTGTTGGCGAACCGGACGACCGTGGGTCCGCTCGTGCCGACGGCGCGAGCCAGATCCGCCACCGTGCCGAAGGCCACAGCGGTCGGGTCGTCGAGGATCAGCCGGGCGAGACGACGTTCGGTGGGGGTGAGCGAGGAGCCCGCCGAGGCGATCCGTTCGCTCAGGTTCTGCATGCTCGTGGCCGCCGCTGGTCGCATGAATGAGACGTTACATTATCGAGACGCTTAATGTAATGTTCGAGTCATGACGAGCTCATCTGTGACTCACGCTGGCTCGCAGCCGGCCACCGTGCTCGGTGCCGCCGGGCTGACCACCGACGTGCTGACCGCGGGCGTCGACCGCCCCGACGGACTCACGGTTCGAACACCGATCGACGGCTCGGTGCTGGCGACCCTGGCCACCCACTCCGCCGACGGGGCCGATGCGATGATCGCGGCCGCGTCCGAAGCCTTCGCCGCCTGGCGTGCGGTCCCGGCCCCACGGCGCGGCGAGTTGGTGCGTCTGATCGGCGACGAGCTGAGGTCGGCGAAACGAGATCTCGGTCGCCTCGTCTCCCTCGAGTGCGGCAAGATCTTCCAAGAAGGCCTGGGCGAGGTGCAGGAGATGATCGACATCTGCGACTTCGCCGTGGGGCTCTCTCGCCAGCTCTACGGCCTGACGATCGCGTCGGAACGCCCGGGTCACCACATGCGCGAGACCTGGCATCCCATGGGCGTGTGCGGGATCATCACCGCGTTCAACTTCCCGGTCGCGCCGTGGTGCTGGAACGCTGCGCTGGCCCTGGTCTGCGGTGACCCGGTGCTCTGGAAGCCGTCCGAGAAGACCCCGCTCACCGCGCTGGCCACCCAGGCGATCGTCGACCGGGCGATCTCACGCTTCGACGCCGACGGCGGTGAGGCCCCTGCTGCGCTCTCGCAGGTCTTGATCGGCGGCCCCGAGCTCGGTCGAGCCCTGACCGCCAGCTCGGACGTGGCCATCGTGTCGGCCACCGGATCGAGCGCGATGGGGCGCAAGGTGTCGGTGGCTGTGGCCGAGCGGTTCGGGCGTGCCATTCTCGAACTCGGCGGCAACAACGCCATGATCGTCTCCCCGTCGGCAGACCTCGACATGGCGTTGCGGGCGATCGTCTTCTCCGCGGTCGGCACCGCCGGACAGCGATGCACGACGCTACGTCGGCTCATCGTCCATGAGGATGTCCGAGCCGATCTCGTGGAACGGCTGCAGCAGGTGTATGCGAACCTTCCCATCGGTGACCCGCTCGACGACACGACGCTGGTGGGCCCCTTGATCGACGAAGCAGCCCACACCGCCATGAGCGACGCGCTCGACCGCGCCCGGGCCGACGGCGCGAGCGTGTTCGGTGGTGAGCGGGTGCGCGCCGAGGTGCACCCCGATGCCTTCTACGTCAACCCGGCCATCGTCGAACTCGAGGCCCCGACCGATCTGACCAGGGAGGAGACCTTCGCGCCGATCCTCTATGTCATGCCCTACCGCACGCTCGACGAGGCCATCGACATCACCAACGACGTGCCCCAAGGTCTGTCGTCATGCATCTTCTCCACCGATGTGCGAGAGACCGAGCTCTTCTTGTCGGCGATCGGATCCGACTGCGGGATCGCGAACGTCAACATCGGCCCGTCCGGCGCCGAGATCGGCGGGGCGTTCGGCGGCGAGAAGGAGACCGGCGGCGGTCGCGAATCCGGCTCCGACGCCTGGAAGGGCTACATGCGACGCCAGACCCAGACCATCAACTTTTCCCGTGAACTTCCCCTCGCGCAGGGCATCCGGTTCGAGGTCTGATCATCATGGATCCCGACCGACTCGGCACGGTGGCCGTGCTCGGCCTCGGCAAGATCGGGCAGTTGGCTGCCCGCTTGCTGTGCGACGCGGGGTTCGACGTCGTCGGCCACGATGTCCGACCCCGGCCGCGTTCGGAGGCGTTCCCCGTCCGGGCGACCGACGTGACCGACCCCGACTCGCTGACCGCCGCCCTGGCCGACCGACACGCCGTGCTGTCGTGCCTCCCCTACTCGTTCAACATCGGCGTGGCCGACGTCGCCCACCGACTCGGCACCCACTACTTCGATCTCACCGAGGACGTGGCGACGACGCAGCACATCCGAACGCTGGCCGACACCTCGTCGGCGGTGATGGCACCCCAGTGCGGTCTGGCACCGGGTTTCGTCGGCATCGTCGCTGCGTCCCAGGCCGAGTCGTTCGACCGCTGCCGGTCGATCCGCATGCGCGTCGGCGCCCTGCCAGAACACCCCACCGGGCTACTCGGCTACGCCTTCAACTGGTCGCCCGAGGGCGTGGTCAACGAGTACCTCAACGACTGTGAAGTCATCGAGGAGGGCGTGCGCAAATGGGTGTCGCCGATGGAATGGAAAGAAACCGTCCACGTCGGCGGCACCCGTCTCGAGGCGTTCACCACCTCCGGTGGTCTCGGGACGATGTGCGACACCTATCTCGGCCGAGTCGAGAACCTCGACTACAAGACCCTGCGCTATCCGGGTCACATGGATCTGATGAACTTCTTCTTCCACGAACTCCTGATGCGGGAGCGAAAGGAACTGGCCGGCGAGATCCTCACCAACGCCAAGCCGCCGGTCGACGATGACGCCGTCTACATCCACGTGTCGTCCGAAGGCTGGATCGACGAGCAACTCACCCGATTGGAGTTCGTGCGCACCTTCCGTCCGATCACCGTCGGTACCGAGCGGGCCACGGCGATTGCGTGGACCACTGCGGGTTCGGTGGCATCGGTGATCGAGATGGTGAGCAACGGACTCCTGCCCGAGCGGGGTTTCGTGAAGCAGGAGGAGATCCCGTTCGACGCGTTCACGGCCACCACCACCGGCCGATTGTTCGGCAAGGCGCGCTGACACGAAGCGCTCGACGACACCGCTAGGACACCGCTACGACACCGCGACAACGCTGTCGCATGTTCGCTGGACGGAGGCGAGATCCGACCTACCCGGCACCGCCGGCACGCTGCCGCGCCGCTTCGAACACCAGCACCGTCGTCGCCATCGCCACGTTGAGCGACTCGCTGCGCCCAGCGTGGGGAATGGTCAACCACTGGCGGATCGGACCGCGTTCGTCATTCCACTCGTCAGGGAGCCCGGCGGCCTCGTTGCCCATCACGATGGCGACCCGGCCCGCCAGGTCGGCATCGGTGTACCTGGTCACGGTGCGCCCAGGCGCGAGGTGGCTGCTCGTTCCGACGAGCACCAGCCCGGCCCCGAGCACGTCGTCGAACGTCGCCGTGAGCACCGGGACGTGGAAGATCGCGCCAGCGGAGGCGCGGACCACCTTCGGGTTGTACACGTCGACCGAGCCAGGTGTGAGCACGACGGCGTCGGCGCCCGCCGCTTCGGCCGAACGAAGAATCGTGCCGAGGTTGCCGGGGTCGCTCACCCGGTCGAGCACGACGACGAACGATGCATCAGCGAGAGAGATGGCGGGCGGGCGCATCTCGACGACCGTCAGTGGCGGTTGCGGTGTCTTGGTCGAGCCGACGCGCTCGAACACGCCCATCGCGAGTTGCTGAACCGGCCCGGCACCAGCGACACGCACCTCGCTGCCCTCCGGAACGAACTGCATCAGGCAGCTCCAGCCCGCTGCAACCGCTTCGGCCGTCGACACGGGCCCTTCGACGACGAAACGGCGATGCTCGTTGCGTTCGGCCCGCGAGCCGACCAGCTTGCGCAACGACTGCACGGTCGAGTTGTTCATGCTCAGCGGGGCCATGGTCTCGGTTTCTGCGACGGGTGCGGCACGGTAGCGAAAACGACGACGGGCCGCACCTCTCGGCGCGGCCCTCGTCGTCGATCACGTGGGATCGAAATTCAGCGGTTGCTCAGAGCGCTGCCTTCGCGTTCTCGACGAGCTTGGCGAACGCTGCAGCATCGGTGACGGCGAGATCGGCGAGGATCTTGCGGTCGACTTCGATGCCAGCTGCGCTCAAGCCCGCGATGAAACGGCTGTAGCTCATGTCGTTTTGGCGGCAGGCGGCGTTGATGCGCTGGATCCAGAGCCGGCGCATCTCGCCCTTGCGGGCTCGACGGTCGCGGAAGGCGTAGTTGCCCGACCGCATGACCTGCTCGTTCGCGGCGCGGAACGAGCGGCTCTTGTTGCCGTAGTAGCCACGCGCCTGCTTCAGGACCTTCTTGTGGCGATTCGTCTTGGTGACGCCACGCTTCACTCTTGCCATTGTTCAGTCTCCTCGTGAGTTCGTTCGGGGGTCGTCAGCGCTCGGCGAGGAGACGCTTGATCTTTCGGGCATCGCCGGGGTGCACGTCGGCATCGGCTTCGAGGCGGCGCTTGCGGCGGCTCGACTTCTTCTCGAACAGGTGCTGATTGTTGCTCTGCTCGCGACGGAGCTTGCCCGTCCCGGTCTTCTTGAACCGCTTCGCAGCGGTCTTCGATGTCTTCATCTTCGGCATCTGGATGCTCCTTGTTGTCATGTGCCGGACTGCGGTCTGCCGCGGTCGGCGTGACGCCTCAGTCGGCGTCGTTCTCGGCCGGTGCAGCGACCTGATCGGCGGTGTCTACGTCGGCGGTTGCTGCGTCGGCTGATTCGGCCTCTGCAGCTGCTGCTTCGGCGGCCGCCGCGCGCTCTGCTTCGGCTGCTGCCTTCTTCATGGCTTCTTGGGCCTGCTTGTCAGGCGACAGCACCATCGACATGGCTCGGCCTTCGAGTCGCGAACGACTGTCGAGCTTGGCCGCCGGACCCACCGCTTCGATCACCTGGTCGAGGATCTTTGCGCCGAGCTCGGGGTGCGCCATCTCGCGTCCTCGGAACTGCAACGTCACCTTGACCTTGTGGCCTTCGTCGATGAATCGCACGACGTTGCGCGTCTTGGTGTCGAAGTCACCCTTGCCGATCTTGGGCCGGTACTTGACTTCTTTGACCGAGACGTTGGTCGACTTCTTGCGCGCTTCTTTGGCCTTCTGGTCTTCCTCGTACTTGAACTTGCCGTAGTCCATGATGCGACAGACGGGTGGGTTCGCGGTCGGGGCGACTTCGACGAGGTCGAGATCGAGTCCTCGGGCCATGCGCAGCGCCTCGGGAACGGGTTTGATTCCGAGTTGGTCCCCGCTGGGTCCGATGAGGCGGACCTCTCGGGATCGGATGCGGTCGTTCACGCGGTGCTGTTCACTACGCGGTTCTGGTCGTCGCGGTGCTATGACTGCCTACTCCTGTGCAATGGGCCTCCCCATGTGATGAATACTGGTGCTCGACGCGAAGTCCCGCGGAGCGACCACACACGGCGCGCCGGAAATCCGACGCCACGCTGACAGTCTCAGCCTCAGAACCTGGCTCACGGTCGGACGAATCGCTTCGACACGGTGGTGGCCAGGTGGGGGTTGCCCCCACTTCGCCTCAGTTGTAACAGGGGCACACTATCCGGCGACACCGCGGAAACCTCGGAGTCCGCCGCGGGTGAGCAGCGGCGACCTACATTGAGCGCACCATGGGACGCTTCGACGACATCCGCGCCTCGCTGCGCAACCGGGCTGCTTCAGCGCTGAGCGAGCCGCTGGCCCGCTCATCGACGTCGCGGCGTCTCCTGCTGCGCTCCCCCGCGTTCATCGAGTGGATCACCACCGATCCGGCGGTGCGCAGGCACTTGGAGGATGACGAAGGGTTCCTCGCGTCATTGCATGCGTCGACCAGGTTCGGTGCGACCGAGCCTGCGATGCACGTCGACGTCGACGTCTCCGACGAACAACTCGCCGCAGCGTTCGAACGCGTCCGCGAGACCTGGGAGAAGGTTGGCGTCGACGAGCCGTTCTGGTCGGTGTTGAGCGCCGACGAGTTCAAGCGCGACCGCCTGGCCGACACCGACGCGTTCTACGAGTCCGGACGATTCCACGTCGACCAGCTCGTTGCCACCCTCGAGCGCCACGGGGTCGACCCGTCCGGCGTCGGCACGTGCCTCGAGTTCGGATGTGGCGTGGGTCGTATCACGCTGTGGCTCGCCGAGCGTTTCGGCCACGTCGTCGGTTGTGACATCTCACAACCGCACCTCGATCTCGCAGCCGCCGAGTTCGAACGACGGGGCCGAACCGGCGTCGATCTGCTCCGAGTCGCCGACCGAGCGGCACTCTCGGCACTCCCCGAGGCCGATCTCGTGTACTCGATCATCGTGTTGCAGCACAACCCGCCGCCGATCATGGCGTTCATCCTGCGGCGGCTCCTCGACTCGTTGCGATCGGGCGGACACGCCGTGCTCCAGATCCCGACGCACGACCGCCGCTACCACTTCGGCATCGACGAGTACCTCGCTCCCGACGTCGCCGACGGCATCTTGATGCACGTGCTGCCCCAGCCCGACCTCTTCGGCATCGTCCACGACGCCGGCTGCGTCGTGCGAGAGATCTACGCCGATCATCTGGCGGGCATGGCACCGCACACGATGTCGAACACCCTCGTCATCCACCGCCCGAACGAGTGAGTCCAGGCGGTTGCCCGGCGCGCCGCTGAACGGGCGGTCGAGGCTGTCGCTGTGCGATCACCGAGCTGCATCGGCACACTCGACTGGTCATACGAGTTGTGTACCCCGATCGAACAGGAGGTGTTCGACCGGCTTTCGGTGTTCCCGTCCCGGTTCAGCCTGACTTCGGCGCGGGCGATCGCCGCAGGTGGAGCGATCGACGAACTCGACGTGATCGATCTCGTTCCACAACTCGTCGACCGGTCGCTGCTCCAACGAGTCACCGTCGACGACGGCACCTCTCGATACCGCATGCTCGAGACGGTGCGCGCCTACGCCCTCGCTCACCTCCAAGACGCAGGGACCACCGATGAGACCCGAGCGCTCCACGCACGCTACGTGGCCGACACGCTGCTCCGACTCGCGCTGCGCGCCTACGGCCCCGACGAGCACGTCGTGCGTGCCGAGATGGCCAGTTGGCTCATCGACGCCGTTGCCGCCGTCGACACCTCCGTCGAGCAGCAACGATGGCACGACGCGTTCCTCCTCACCCGAGCCGGCCACGCGGCAGGGTTTCGCCAGTGGGTGGACCTGCAAGGGCTCATCATCGACGCAGCACGAAACCGACAGGAACTGAGCGAACTCGAGATCGCTCTCCTCGGATTCGCTCCGATGACGCACTTCGGCATCGACGCGGATCTGACGCGCCAGGTGTTCGATGCGATCGTCGACGGCCGATGGGTGGCACGGCACGACTCCGTCGGTGCGCCCCACGAGTCGATGGACGGCATCGACCTCACCGACACCGAGTGGGACCGGCTGATGGCCTCCCTCGACGACCTCGCTGTCGCCAGCACCGACACGCGCTTCACCGCCCTCGTGGGTCTGGCGTTCTGCTCGATCTCGGCCGACCGGACCGAGCAGATCATCGAACGACTCGAGGACCTCGCCGACGCGACCGGAAGCGCCACCGTGCGGGCCTGGAGTGCGAGCGCGACTCCGACACGTCGTCCACCGACACCCTCGACGAACTGATCGCCGACGTCCTCACACTCGCCGACACGCTCCCGCGCTGAACCGCTGGAGTACGAGTACGGGTGAGTGTGAGAGGATTCGTGGGTTCCGAGTTCGGGGAGAGAATGTGATGCAGACGGTGATGGTGACGGGCGCGAGTGCAGGAGTGGGCCGCTCGCTCGCTCTCCGCTTCGCCTCGGAGGGCTTCGATGTGGTGGCGGTTGCCCGTCGCAGTGAGCTGCTGGACGAGCTCGCCGCGGAGATTTCCGATCGATACGGGCAGCAGGTGTTTCCGCTGTGCATCGATCTCACCGAACCCGGAGCGGCCGAGCGCGCGTACGAGGAAGCTCGTGGTCTCGGTGTCACCGTGCTCATCAACAATGCGGGCCTCGGAGACTGGAACTACGTCTGGGACGTCGGAGTCGATCGACTGCACGACATGATCGATCTCAACGTCCGCGCACTCACCGTGCTGTCGGTGCTGTTCACGCAGGACCACCGGGACACCGATGCGCAGCTCATCAACGTGGCCTCGGCTGCCGGATACGCATTGTTCGCGGGAGCGGTGACCTACAGCGCGACGAAGTTCTTCGTGACCGCTTTCACCGAGGGGATTCAGCTCGACATCGCGGCGGCAGGTGGAACGATGAAGGCGAAGGTGCTGGTGCCTGGTCCGATCGATACCGAGTTCACGGCCATCTCGTTGTCGGAGACGAAGTTCCCGGCTCGCGGCACGGACGGGGTCGAGTTCCACACCGCGGACGAGATCGCGGAGTTCGCACATCAGCTCTACGTGAGCGACCGCTCCGTGGGCCTCGTCGACACCGCCGACATGTCGTTTCGCCTCAGCGACTCCGTCCACCCGACCGCCTGGCTCACGAAACGGTGAGGCTCCGCGCTCGACTACGCCGTGCAACGTCGCTGTCACAAGGTCACGACCGGTCCACGGTGGGTTCTTGCCCGGCGCTGCACGACGAAGCGGCCGTCGGACTTCGAGCTACGGCGGCGCCAGTGCTCGTCGGCGGGCACATCCCTCCATCGCATCGCTGTGTTCGACCTGACGAGGCCGTGGCGCTGCCGGATCGCGAACTCCACCATGTCGGGCGCCGAGGTGTAGACCGTGACCTGCTGTCGCCGTGGCGACGAGGTCGTCTGTCAGCGCCGAGCGTTGGCGAGCATCTCGGCAATCCGGTGGTCGTCGTAACCTGCTTGTGCCTTCGGGCCGCTTGCCAGGCGTTCGAACACGGCAGTCATCTCGTCGATGACGTCGCGGAACGGAAGGAGAGCGTCTTGGTACCCCGGTCCTGGCGACAAGGTGCGTCCCGGCACCGGCCACTCGAGCGACGCGACGAACTCGGCGATGTCGAAGGGGCGATGGTCTGAGAGGAACGCACGCTCCACGTCTCGCAGCTCGAACTCGTCGTCGAGGAAGAGACCGAAGTCGGTGAAGAAGATGCGCTCTCCGTCGGTCACGATGTTCGATGGATTGGCATCGAAGTGGCCGACGCGGCGATCGCGCAGAAAGTCGGTGACTTCCAGAGCCTGGTTGATCACCGAACCGATTGCGTCCTCGTGTTCGGGAAGCCAGTTCATCAGGACGTGCGGAACGTGCTCGATGAGCAACACGATTGCGTGCTCGGAGGCCTGTCGCTCCTCGATGAAGCGGCGGATCGCTGGATCGTTGTCCCAGTAGGTCACGTAGCGGTCGAGCTCGGCGGTGTCCCGATGCCGTGTCTGGCCGGCCAGCGGGAGCAGCCGATGGTGATGCAGGAGTGGGAAGCTTTCGATGTGACCGTCGAGCACCCAACGGGTGGTCCTCTCGTGCGCAGCGAGCTCACGTCCCGCTCCGAAGCCCGCCGAGCCGACGCCGTACTGGTAGGTCGCTGGAAGATCGAACAGATTCGCCGTGGACGGATACGTCTCGAGTTCGACGGCGGTGACGGGCAACATCTTCACGAAGACCGCATGGTCAGCGATCTCAACCGTCTGCGAGACACCCCACCCCCGGCGAGGTTCGCCCTCAGCGAGCAGCTCGAGCAGGTCGGCGTCGGACATCGAGCTGCAGCGTGTCGACAAATCGGCGTGCCGTGCGATCCGGTCCGTCACCAACGCGAAGCTACCTCCCGTGCCCTTTCGGGACCGCTGATCGACTCGATCGAGTTCCTTCCGGCGAGGAATCGACTCGGAACGGCAGCGGCACCGACTCGTCGGCCAACGAGCCGACCGACTGGAACTGGCGCCTGCGCTGGGGCCGTCAGCCGAAGAGGCCGAAGACGTCGACGACCAAGTGGGTGCGTTCCGAGGAGTAGAGCACGAAGTCGCCGTCGTAGTGGATGTCTGACGGCAGGTTGATGATCGCCTGATTTCCGGTGACGCTCCCGGAGAAGTTCAGGTTGGAGGTACTGATCCGCCTGGGTGGGAGATCAGCCTGCAACGCAATCGCCGTCGCGAAACCGGGGCCATCGGGCCGCACAGCGGTGAGGTTCGCGACGATGGCAAGCCCCGGGGAATAGCCGCGAATCTCGACGCCAGCGCCGGGCGGTATCGACCCGTCACCGTCGAAGGGGCTCGACGCTCGACTGTCGAATTCGCGATAGGGAGCAAGCCCGAGAAACCTCATCCCACCAGGGTTGTCGGCGTAATACCCGACGATGTCGATCGCGATGTCGACGGTTCCAGCGGAGTTCCACACCTCGAAATCGGTACCGCCTGCGAGGTCGATCGTCACGAGCCGATTCACGTTGCGGCCCGCCGGGAAGTTCATCGACGAACCCTCGGGCAGGGGACTCCCGTCCGCGTGAAGCCGAAGAAAGCCGGTCG
This sequence comes from Ilumatobacter sp., assembly GCF_046290335.1. GTDB lineage: Bacteria > Actinomycetota > Acidimicrobiia > Acidimicrobiales > Ilumatobacteraceae > Ilumatobacter_A. Next base: position 532,839 of record NZ_JBKAGH010000001.1, read on the forward strand.
TCGTCGGGTTGATGGCGGTCACGTTCGCAACGATCGCTACCGCGCCAGGCGTGATGTCTCCGACCGTGGCTCCAATCGAGAGATCGCCGGCGGTGAACGATTCCGACGGTCCGAGTCTCCCACCGTAGATTCGGGTGTCGACCATGCGTTGCGGACGAAGAGGAACGAACCGTGAGCCACCGGCGCCGAACGTCGACGAATAGAAGCCGAAGACGTCCACGACGAGATGCACCGCTCCCACCGAGTTGAACAGATCAACCGATCCGTCTGCGCCCAGCTTGACCGACACCGAGTTGCCGAGCGTGTTGCCCTCGATGAGGTTGAGCGACGCAACCGTCGGCCGATCGAGACCCGACGGCCACACGGTGACGAATCCAAGACCGTTGGGTGACTTCTCGAAACGAACCCCCGTCACGTTCACGACCACCGAGTGCGCGTCGACGGGCACCCCAGCGTTCCCGGCCACGTGAACACGAATCGTCTCACCGCCCTCGACGGGTTGTCGGCCGCGGCCGTCGGCACCGATATCGATCCTCGTGTCGAGCAGCCTCGTCGGTGGCAGCGAGGTGAACTCGCCCAATGATCCGCACACGACGGCGAGGTCGACGATCCTCGTGGCCACCGAGAAGCCCGTTGCGACCCGTCCGTCCCCGAGCAGCACGAGGCTGTCGAGTTGGAAGCATTCGGCGTCGCCGGACACGAGTGCGCTTCCGGTCCTCGCATCGAAAATGGTGAGGCGGTTGTCCGACCACGAATAGCGCAACGGAATGGACGGATCGTCGCGCGCGAGATCGAATGGAGTGGTGTCTCTCAGCTGGCGGCCGTCGGTGTCGTACACCGCCTGAGCTGTCACGATCTCACCCGGTCGAACCACGAACGGAAACGTCGCGCCATCATCGCTTGCGATCGGCTCGACGGACTCGACACCCGAGTCTCCGACGGTGACGATGTAGATCTCGCGACCTGGCTGATCGGTGCCAGCGAACAACACCGCCCTCGTCTCGTCGAGCGGCGCCAACGCAGCAATCGACAGCCCCAACGGCAACGCGTCAGGAGTCCACCAGATCGACGGCCTCATAACCCCGTCGACGATCGCGGCGATCCCGTTCCGAGTTGCCATGACGACCGCATCGGAATCGCCGAGCAAGGCCACCTTCGTCGTGCTCTCTTCACCCAGCCCGATGTCGCGCACGTTCGTCACCGGTGTCGACCTCAGCGTGTCGAGATCGATGCGACTGATCTGCTCTGCGCCCGCTGCCGATTCGCTGAGGTAGGCAGCGCGACCATTTCCCGCGACCACTGCCGACGAGTAGAAGGGGACCTGGTCACCCGCTCGCAGGCGACCGGTCACGATGTCGAGCGTGACGAAGCGACCCTCGTCCGGCCAGGTTCCGAAGAGAAGTCCACGTTCGGGAACCGCAACGGCGTTCTCCAGCCGCAGGTCCGGGAACTCCGTCACCCCGAACCTCACGAACTCGGGCGGGATCACTCGTTCGTCGACCGACGCCGACGTTCCTGAGAAATCACTGGCCGGCGGACTCGCCTCCACCGACAGCTCGAGCGGGGCCGTCGCCGTCACGAGGACCACGACGAGACTCAGGAGCCGCTTCACGGCGATCGAGAACCCGATCGCACGACGGTTCAGCGGCAGCGTGTCGATCGACCGCTGGTATGGATCGGTCGGCACGACATGGGAGTACGGAACTCGAGCGTGAGGTACCAGCCGCCACGGGCCCGCCACGAAGCCGCCGAGCGATCGTCCTGTGATGCCTCGCAGCACCGGATCCAACATCGACCTCCACCATAGATCAACGTCCACGACGGTCCGCCGAGTTCGTTGCGCCGCCGTCGCGCTCACACGGAGCCCGTGGGCGCGCGACCGACGCGCCGTTGAGTGGTACCTCGAAGATCGAGGGGCCCGGTACTAGCGTGTCGGCCGTGAGCGAGGACGACATCGACGACATGGATGAGCTGTTCGACGACGAGCTGGACCAGCTGGACGTCGAACCCGATGAGCTGGATCCCGACCAGCTCGATCAGATCGAACAGGCCCAGCAGGCGATGCAGGAGGCCCGAGCCCGGCTCGCCGAGGTGCCCGCCGAGGTCGTCGTGACGAACCACGTGATGGGGCTGTACGAGTTGGCCGCTATTCACCTCTCGTCGGAAGAGCCCGACCTCGTCCAGGCCGCGCTGGCCATCGACGCGGTCGCGTGTCTGGTCGACGGGTTGGGCGATCGACTCGGCCCGGACGCGCCGACGATGGTCGAAGCGCTGAACAACATCCGCCTGGCGTTCGTCCAGATCAAGGGCTGAAGCGTCACAGCTGAAGCGTCACAGCTGAACCGTCACAGCTGAGCCTGAATCCACCGCGTGGGGTCTTGGGGCTGGCCGATGATGGTGGGTGTGGAGCGAGCGAGTTGTGGTCCTGGCGGACCGGGTTTGGGGCGTGTTGAACCGGGTTCGGACGGTGTTGGTGGGTTCGTGACGCTGGGTCGGGTCTGGGGCGCGTCGGACCGCTGGTCTGTGGGTCAGCCGGCTGGGCCGGGCAGTGCGCGCAGGTTCGTGAGCATTGTGGTGAAGTCGCCGCTCCATGGCCATCGTGTCGGGAAGCGAAGTGTGCGTCGTCCGGATCGGTTCACCGCGACAGCGGGGACCGCGATGATCCGGACGTGCAGGGTTCGGTTGTTGACGGGTTCGTGTCCGCCGAGGGTGACGGTCCAGCGGGCGAGGTTGTGGGCGATCACGGCGCATCCGAACCAGGCGGCGTTCGCTGCGTAGTGGCCGGAAGGGATGTGGGCTGCGCCGCCGTCTTTGAGTTCTCGGATGGCGAGTTCGACCACGGCGTGTTCGCGGTGGAACCGGTCCGCGGCCACGGTGTTGAGGTCGGTGCGGTTGGTGATGAAGCTGTGGTGTCGCCACTCCGGAAAGAGGCGCGCCTGGGCGGTGTCGGCCAGCCGAGCCCGTCGCACGACGAGGCGCACGGTGCGACGATTCTTTTTCAACGGGCCGCCGCCCTCGTAGCTGGTCTCGGCGACCTGGGCGTAGCCGCCGAGGGTGTAGTCGATATCGACCCACGCGTCATCGGGGATGCTCGCGATCGCCGCTTTCACCTTGGCATGATTGGTGACGGTGATCGACCAGGTCATGCTGTGACGGTCCAAGGTTCGCAGCAGTTCCCACGACCAGAACCCCGAATCGGCGCGCACACACTTGGCGCCGGTGTGTTGCTTTGGCTCGGCGTAGGACGCCGGCGAGTTCGTCGATGAATCGGTTGATCCCGCGTGACGATCCGGCTGATCCTTTCCGCATCCGTGAGAACAAGATCTCGCCGGTGCCGGCGCGTGTCGCGACGAGAGGGTGATAGCCGAGACATTTCGTGTAGCCGTATCCGGCGCCCTGCTTCGCGTGACCATGGACCTCACAGATCGTCGAGTCCAAGTCGATCATCAGATCGCTGTCGCCGGGACCCGCGCCCACAGCCCACGCGTTCGTGAGGAGCCGGGCGGCGACAGCGTCGAGTTGGCGGACGAACCCGAACGTGAACGACCTGAGGAACGTACCGATCGTCGAAGGTGCCATCACCCGAAACGGCAACACCGACTGTGTCGCCCCGGCGCGTAGTACGTCGGTGTGATCGATGTGCGTGGCACCCGCACACATCGCCGCGATCAGCGTGCAGAGTTCGCGGCCAGGGGTGTGCGATCCGGTCTTCACCCACTCGTTCGCGAGACGTTCCAAACCGAGCCGCGCCATCAGCGTGGCCACCACGATCAGGCCGGCATTGGCGATCAGGGCGTCATGATCGAATGACGTGTCGTAACGGTCGACGGTGCGCGATACTGGGAACACAGAAAGTGCCTCCTGTTACTTGTGGACTTTGTGACTTCGAACATCACAATCATCCCAGTACAGGGGGCCTTTTTGGTGGACGCGCTCCATCCAACCTCGTCACCTACCCGGTGGATCCAGGCCCAGATCCGAAGCGCCGGATTGTCCACCGAAATCATGCCGTCTCCGCGTCGTCGAGACGTCGGCGACGAGGCCCTCGCTGTGCCTGCGGTTGTGTTGCGCTGTCCGGTTCAACCCCGTAGAGCCAGAAAATTCCAATGATGTGTAGCGGTTTGGGGCCGCCGAGGGGTTCTATAGGTAGGCACCGACGATGGATACCGATAGCGATACCGATGATTTCGACTGCTTTGTCCGCGAAGCTGAGCCGCGTCTACGACGCGCCTACGGCGGCCATCTCGCGCCTCACCGTGTTGGTGACGCCGTCGGTTCTGCGTTGGAGTACGCCTGGACCAATTGGGATCGTGTTGCGCTGATGGAGCATCCGGTCGGCTACTTGTTCCGCGTCGGCCTGTCGAAGTCCCGCAGCCGGAAGCAGGCGCGGCTTCCAACACCTCCACCAAACGAAATGCCCCAGGTCGAACCAGCCCTGATTCGGGCGGTGCAGCAGCTTCCACGGCGCCAGCGAGAGGTGGTGTGGCTTGTCGAAGCGTGCGAATGGACTCCCACAGAGGCTGCAAGAGCCCTCGGTGTGTCCTTGTCCGCGATCCGTACTCATCGATCACGAGGGCTGGAACGCCTTCGACGACAGTTGGGCGTGAAAGCCAATGCGTGAAATCAGTGATCAACTCCGCGAGTGGTCGAAGGCACTCGCGGATGCGTCTGAACCACTCGACGTCCGCAGCGCCAAGCTGCTAGCGACCTCTCCATCCGGATCGCGGGCCAGCCACCGAACGCTGGCCCTTGTGGCCTCGATAGCTGCGATCGCCGCGGGAGTCTTCGCCGTCGCCACGTTAAGCGGCGGTGAACGCATTCGCCCCGGATCCACCACTCTCCCGTTGGTAGCAGGTGAGGTCGCTTCAAGTACCCCAGCGATAACCCAGGTCGCGACAACCCCCAATTCTGTCCAGGATGCCTCACCCGCCGGGCGGAGCGACACAACTGACCACAACTTCCCTAGCGATTTTTTGGATCGGAGGTGGGTACTGTTGGGCGAGTCGCTCGCCGAGACTGGCCCACTACTCGGCGCGTTCGAGATTAGTTCTCTGGGCGTTCGTGGGTTTGATGGCTGCAATGTCTATCGAAGTGACATTGAGATTATGGGAGACGATCGAGTGATCCTCCGAACAGGCGAGGAGCTGAGCACGGTTCTCGGTTGCGGGAACTCGTCTTCATTCCCTCCCGTCGGTGCAGCGGTTCGAGTAGCGAATGGAACGTTGCTCCTTGAAGATCAGAGCCAAGCGATAGCACTCGATTTCATGTCGCTGGAGCCATGGACGGCCTCGACATCGGTACTGGTATGGGAGACCGGATCAACATCGGTTTCCATGACCCTTACGTCACAGGGTGAAGTGAAGTCCAATTGCGGACGACTCGGTTCGTGGGAGTCGCCGTCCTCAATCGTCCTCGACGGGTTGGATCTGATACCCACACCAACGTGCTCATCGGAGGCCGTCGACCTGCTACGAATGATTGTGCCTTTGGGATCACAGGACTCGATCTCGTACTCGCTCCGCGAACTCTCCGGCAGCCGGCTTCTCGTCGGCCCGAGCGACGTTCAGAGCCTGCGCGGTTTCTTCATTGTTAGCCCGGATCTTTCATAGGACTTTGCTGGCTCTCCGCGTTTCAGGGTTGGATCGTGGGTAGGAGGGTCCAGTCGGGTTTGCCGGCGTAGAGGAGGCAGCGGACTCGGTGGTGTCGGAAGTTCACTAGGCCGAACGCGACTCGCTTGATCCGCTTTGCGAGGTTGTTGACTGCCTCGGTTGGTCCGTTCGAGACGTGCGAGCGGTGCCATGCCGTGATCTGGCTCGCCCACTTGGCGATGGTGCGTCCGAGGCGCCGGACCTCGATCGGCATCGACTCGTCTGCGAAGTCGCGAACGATCTCAGCGACCCACTCATCGGCGAGATCGGGGTCGGTGTGGGCGTAGGTCTGACGGACGACTTCCTTCGCGTTCCACGCGAACCACACCTCCTGTCGCGGGTCGCCAGCACGCAGCAGACCAATGAGTCGGTCGTGCTGATCGCCGGTGAGTCGCTCGGCCGCGATCGAGAGTCGACGCCGGATCCGGTCGAGCGGATCGTCCTTGCGGCCCCGATGACCCATGGTCTCGTTCTGCACGCGTCGCCGGCACTCGTCGAGCGCGGTGCCGGCGAGGCGGTGGACGTGGAATGGGTCAGCGACCTGGACCGCCAGCGGGAGCATCGTGTCGAACACGCTGCGGTAGCTGTTCGACAGATCCAGGGTCGCCCACTCGATCCGATCCCGCCACGCCTGCGGACGCGCGGCGAGCCAGCGGCACGGCTCGACCGCTGTTCTGCCCGGCACGACATCGAGGAGCTGGCCGCGGCGCACGTCGACGATCTGCGTCGACCACGACTGCGTCCGGAACCTGCCGAGCCTGGCGAACAGGGTCTCGTCCAGACCGAGCGCATTGACGTCGCCGATGCGGTCGGGATGGTCGATGAGTTGCTCTCCGATCGCGACAACGGCGTCCATCACGGTGTGCCAGCCGCAGCCGAGCTCGCGTGCCACATCGGACACGGCACGACCGTTGCGCCCGACGTGCAACGTCGACCAACGAGCCGCACGGGTCGTCAACGCGCACCGGGTCGTTGCGATCTCGGCGTTGTCGTCGCACCAGCAGCGGCCACACGTCGTGCAGCGCCAGCGTTGCTTGCGCCACACCAACCGGGTCGAGCGGCCGAACACCGGCAGATCCACGAACTCGACCTCGCGGATCCCGTGTCGATGCACCACGCCGCCACACGAACAGTCCGGTCGACCGGTCGGCGTCTCGACAACAACGCGCAGCCACCTCGGCCAGTCCCCGACACCGATCACGTTCACGTCGGGCAACCCGACCAGGAGCGCGCACATGCGCGTAGCATCGATTTCCAAGCAGGGGCTCCTCGCAACTCAACGACTTCGACATCGCTGAGACTTGCAGAGCCCCTGTGGCGCGCCCGGGATCAACCCCGAACCATCACCCAACCCTCAGACGCGGAGAACCCACAATCATCCCAGTACAGGGGGCCTTTTTGGTGGACGCGCTCCATCCAACCTCGTCACCTACCCGGTGGATCCAGGCTGAAGCGTCACAGCTCAAGCATCACAGCTGAACCGGCCGATCGGGGCGTCGATCACTCGGCCCGACCGCACGATCACACCCTCGCTCGTCAGCAGTTCGGCCTGCTGCCGCGGGTCCGACGCCCGCAGCACGCCAGCGGCGTTGACCACGCGCCACCACGGCACGTCCCAGTCGGTGGTTGCCAGGATCCGGCCCACGAGACGCGCCTGCGTGGGGTAGCCGGCCACCTCGGCGACGTCGCCGTACGTGGTCACCTCGCCCTCGGCCAACGACATCAACACCGCGAGGATGCGCTGTTCGCGTTCGCTCCCCGTCGTCACGATGCAAGGGTCACGGGCCAGGGGTCACGGAGCGGTTATCAGGGCCGGATGTTGGCCGCTTCGTAGCGCCCGAGTTTGGCGAGGAGGTCGAAACTCACAGTTGCTCCCACTTCGATGCCACGCGACCCGTCGGCGATCTCGATGCAGTGGAACGCGAACACGTCGCCATCGGCGGTTCGGATGGACCCGAGCCCGACCGCGGCGTCGAACTCGCTGACCGTGCCCGAAAGTCCCCGACCGCGAGCGAGTTCGGTCACGGGACGATCTTCGAGATCGGCATCTCGACGAGGTCGGTGGCGCCGGCTTCTCGCAGCGCCGGGATGATCAGGTTGATCTGTCGCTTCTCGACCACCGACTCCACGGCGAACCCGCCGCCGGCGAGCTCGGAGATCGTCGGCGACTTCATCGACGGGAGCACGGCGAGCACCGCCGCGCGATCCGCGTCGCTCACGTTCAGCTTGAGCAGCACTCGGCCGCGAGCGTCGAGCACGCCGTTGAGCAGCGTCATCACCTGCTCCATCGCCTTGGCCTTCTCGGGATCGGCGGCCGACTCCGGGTTCGCGATCACCTCGGTGTAGCTGGTGAGAATCGTGTCGATCACCTTGAGGCCGGCGGCTCGCAGCGCTCGACCCGTCTCGGTGATCTCGACGACGACGTCGGCGATGTCGGGAATCTTGGCCTCGGTCGCGCCGTAGGAGAGCCGCACGTTGGCGTCGACGCCCTTGGCGGCGAAGAAGCGCTTGGTCAGTTCCGGGTACTCCGATTGCACCCGCACCCCGTCGGGCAAGTCGGTGACCGACTGCGCCGGCGAATCGCCGGCGACCGCGACCACGAGGCGAATCGGCTTGCTGGTCGCCTTCGAGTACTTGAGCTCACCCAGGCTGACCACGGTGCTGGCGGTCTCCTCGATCCAGTCGCGACCGGTGATCCCGATGTCGAAGAGCCCCTCCTCGACGTACATCGGGATCTCCTGGGGGCGCAGGATCCGGACGGATTCGATCCGCGGGTCGTCGATCGTCGCCTGGTAGTCGACCGACGACGACCGGTTGACCGGCAGATCGGCTGCCTCGAACAGCTCCAGCGTCGCTCGTTCCAACGAACCCTTTGGCAAGACCAGTCGCAGCACCGGGCGGAGGCTATCGGCGCTCAGTGCGACGTGTCGGTGTCGTTGAGCAGGCGCAGGGCATGCGGGAGCACGTCGATGATCGCGCCGAGCTGCTCGACGCAGCCGTTGGTGCTGCCCGGCGTGTTGACGACGATCGACTGCCCTCGCACGCCGGCGATGCCGCGCGACAGGCGCCCGAGCGGGTTGCACAGCCGCATCGCTTCGGCCAGACCCGGCGCTTCGCGTTCGATCACCGCGCGGGTTCCCTCCGGGGTCTGGTCGCGCGGGGCGAAGCCGGTGCCGCCCGTCGACACGACGACGCCGGCGAAGCCGTCGGTCATCTCGCGCAGCATGGTCGCCACGTTGTCGGTGCCGTCGGCCGTCACCCGGTGATCGACCACGTCGAACCCGTGCTCTCGCAGGAACGCAACGAGCGCAGCCCCGCTGCGGTCCTCGCGGGTTCCGTGCACCACGCCGTCGGAGCAGGTGAGCACCTTGGCGAACGGGGTCGGGGCGGCGGTCGGATCGCTCATCGACGTCGACGGTAGCGAATCATCGTCATGCCGTCGGTGTCGGCATCTTGTGGCAGGACGCGCCACCCCTGCCGATACGCACGCCACTCCCCGACCGTCGGCGGGGTCTCGTCGACCTCGAAGCCGTCGGGAGTCGGGTGATCCACCGACTCCGCCGAGCCCAGGGTGCAGACGCTGTACACGAGGCGACCTCCCGGAGCCACGAGCGGCGCCACTGCCGAGAGCAGCGATCGCTGCAGCGCGGCGAGCTCGACCACGTCGCTGCGTTGGATTCGCCACCTCGCGTCGGCGCGCCGGCGCAGCGCGCCGAGCCCCGAGCACGGAGCGTCGAGCAGGACCGCATCGAACGATCCGGGCCGAAACGGTGGCGCCGTGCTGTCGGCGGTCACCACCGGCACGTCGAGACCGAGTCGGCGGGCATTGTCGACGATCAAGCGGCTTCGCCCGATCCCCCGATCGGCCGCCACCACCGTCGCTCCGGCGGACGCCAACGCCGTGGCCTTGCCTCCCGGCGCGGCGCACACGTCGAGGATCCGCTCACCCGGCGCGACCTCGACGCCCGCTGCGACCCACTGCGACGACTCGTCCTGGACGTAGCCGTCGGCGCGTTCGGTCACCGGGGGCGCCTGATTCATGCGCTCCAGTGCGGTGATCGACTCGTCGCCCAGCTCGGCGGTCAGCAACTCGACGATCCAGTCGGGGTAGCTGAGGCGAGCCGCCTCCGAGGGCCACGTGAGCGCGCTGACGTCGAGCCGCGCCACCTTGCGCAGGACGGCGTTGACGAAGCCCCGGGTCCGCTTGGGGGCGAGGCCGACGGTTTCACCGACGGCGGCGTGGGGCGCCACCCCGGCGAACGCGAGTTGGTAGGCGCCGAGGCGCAGGATCGTGCGCGTGCGCTCGTCGGGCGGCGACGTGACGTATCGGTCGACGAGCGAATCGCACGCTCGGCGCATACGCGTCGTCCCGTAGACCAACTCGGTGGCGAAGCGCCGGTCCTGTTCGTCGAGATCGGAGCGCGACAGCGCCGGGCCGAGCGCCAGGTTCGCGTACGCGCCGTCACGCTCGATCCTGGTCAGCACGTCGGCGGCCACGTGCCGCGCCGAACGGCCGGTTTCTTCGCTCACCGGTCGCCGAACAGTTCGTCGGGCCGCGGCTGGGCACCGTTTCGCCACGCGTCGAACGGCATCGGCCCTTTGCCCTCGGGCTGCACCACGGTCGGGACGAGACGTCCGTCGACGACCTCGGCGGCGTGGATCTTGAGTCGCTTGTCTCGGAACGTGGTCCACATGCCGCCGACGCGAACGCGCCGATGCAGCAGCTCGACCGGCTCGTTCCAGTCGATCTCGAACTCGGCCTTGTCCAACTTGGCGGCGTAGACCGGCTCGCCGACCTGCGGCTGCGGCTCGTCGATCCAGTCGCCCAGCGGTCGCGACAGGCACTCGACGAGCACGCGCGATCCGACCTCGACCAGCCGGGTTCGGAGTTCGTCGGCCGTGACGGCGTCGTCGATCGGGACCCGCTCCTCGGCGTGGATGCCGCCCGTGTCGAGCCCTTCCTCGACCCGCATCACGTCGACACCCGTTTCGGCGTCGCCCGCGAGCATCGCCCGCTCGACCGGCGCAGCACCGCGCCAGCGCGGCAGTAACGAGAAGTGCAGGTTGACCATCGGCACGGCATCGAGCAGATGCGGCTTGATGATGCGTCCGTACGCGACCACGACACCGAGTTCGGCACCGTCGTCGACCGCCGCGAGCACGTCGTCGGGGTCGTGAGACACCGTCAGGCCGAGTTCGAGCGCGGCGGCCTTGACCGGGCTCGGCGACAGCGCGGCGCCCCGGCCTCGCTTCTTGTCGACACGCGTGATGACGCGAACGACATCGTGACCGGCATCGACGAGGGCTCGCAGGGGCGGCACCGCCATCTCCGGGGTGCCGAGGTAGACGAGCTTCATCGGCGCGGTCATCGACGCAATCTCATCGGCGAGTCGTCAGGACAGACGCAGGCGCCGGCGGAGCCCGGAGCGTTCGGCCGCCGCAGCCTGGCTCACCGACTCCTCTTCGATCCGCCGGTACTCGGCGAGTGCTTCCTTGCGCTGGTCCCCCTCGAGCCGGTCGAACATCAGCACGCCGTTGAGGTGGTCGATCTCGTGCTGGAACATGCGCGCTTCGAGTTCGTCGGCCTCGATCTCGATGATCTCGCCGTCGATGCTGACGCCGCGCACGAGCACCTGCTTGGGTCGAAGCATCTCGACGTACAGACCCGGGATCGACAGGCAGCCCTCGTCGAAGACCCATTCGCCGTCGGACTCGACGATCTCGGGGTTGATGATCGCCAACGGGTCGTCACCGAGATCCCAGACGACCACCTGCTTCTGCACCCCGATCTGTGGGGCTGCGAGCGCCAGGCCGTTGCCGGAGTCGACCAGGGTGTCGAACATGTCGTTGACGAGGCGGATGACCTTGCCGTCGACGTTGTCGACCTTCATCGCCTTGCTCTTCAGCACGGGGTCGCCGTATGTCCTGATCTTGTACGACATCCCTGCCAGGCTAGGACCCGTGCCCCCCGATCCCGACCATCGAGCTCACGAACCAGCCGACGAGCGAGCCGGCGAGGGCGACGCCCAGTACTTCGAACACCGACCCACGGTCCCGTCCGATCCGGTCGTGGTCGACGTCAGCCTCCCCGACACCGCGTTCGCGATGGAGACCGATCGCGGGGTGTTCAGCCGAGGACACGTCGACGCCGGCACGGCGTTCCTGCTCCGAGCCGACCCGCCGCTCGTGTCGCACGGGCACGTGCTCGATCTCGGCTGCGGGGCTGGCGTGATCGCACTGACCATGGCCCGGCGATCACCCGACGCGACGGTCTGGGCCGTCGACGTCAACGAGCGCGCGCGAGACCTCTGCCGGCGCAACGCCGAGCGCAACGCGATCGCGAACGTGCGCGTGGCCGCGCCCGACGACGTGCCCGACGACGTGTCGTTCGGCACGATCTGGTCGAACCCGCCGATCCGGATCGGCAAGCAGGCACTGCACGACCTCCTCCTGCGCTGGCTCGCCCGACTGTCGTGTGAGGGCACGGCGGCGCTGGTCGTCCAGAAGCATCTCGGTGCCGACTCGTTGCAGCGCTGGCTGATCGACCGGGGCCATCCCACCGAGCGCATCGGATCCAAAGCCGGCTTCCGGCTGCTCGCCGTGAGGGCCGCGACCGAAACGGACCCCGACCGGACCGAGGCGACCTGAAGCTGTCGGCGATCCCGTCCCGTCAAGCGAGCAGGTCGGGGATCGCTGCGTCGCTCACCATCACCAGGCGCTGCACCGCCCGGGTCATCGCGACGTAGAGCAGCCGGGCACCGAGCGCGGTCGGGCCGCCGTCGGCGTGGCCTTCGGCGAGGATCTCGTGCGGGTTGACGACCACCACCCCGTCGAACTCCAGGCCTTTCACCGCGTGCGCCTCGAAGAGCGGCACCTCGGCCGTTTCCAGGGCGTGCACACGATCGACTGCACGCAGACCGAGGCTGGCGAGTTCGTCGCGAAGCGCATCGTGGAGTCGTGCCGGAGCGACGACACCGGTGAGCTTGTGGAGGCGCTTGACCGCCACGGCGTGCGCGGCGACGCGCGAGGCCAGCGTCGCGGCCGAGCCCACGTGCCACTCGGGAGGCGAGCCGCCCATCCGCACGCTGCGACTCGCCGTGGCATCGACACCGGTCGCCGCAAGGAGCCGATTGGCGACCCGCAAGATCGGGTCGGGCACGCGGTAGCCGATCGTGAGTTCGGCGATCGTCCCCGACGACGCCGACACCCCGAGATGAGCGAACACGTCGGCCCATCGCTCTTGACCTGCGGGAGCCGTCGACTGTGCGACGTCGCCGACGAGCGTCATCGAGCCGGTTGCCGCCCGGCGAGCGATGACCCGGAGCGCCACCGCCGAGTGATCTTGCGCTTCGTCGACGATCACGTGGCCGTACGTGAACGGGGTTCCGTCGAGGATCGAGTTCGCTTCGTCGACCAACAACTGATCGGCACGAGTCCAGACTCGCCGCCTGCCCGCTGGTCCCGGCAGCAGACGATCGACCAGCTTCACGGCATGCTGAGTCGGCCATGCCGCCGTGATCGCCGACTTGAGAGGCGCGGCGGAACTCCACGCGTCGTCGCGGCCCGTTCGGCGAAGCAGCTCGCGCTTCGCGATCGCGGTCAGCCGCGCTCGGCGCTGATTGACGGGAGCGTTACCGGACGTTGCCGTCTCCACCCAGCTGGCGAACTCCGCTGCCGAGATGACGTGATTGCGGACGCCGATCGGCACGACGACGTCGTCGACCGGTGCCTTGATCGCACCCAACGCCGCTCGTTCGAGATCGCGGACTCGCTCCGCATCTCCTTTCCATCGAGCCATGTCGATGTCGTCGTCACCGGTGACCTCGACCCGCGGCAGACACAGCTCGTCGACCGTCGCCTGGCGCACTCGACGCTCACCCAGCGACGGCAACACGTTGCCGATGTAGTCGAGAAACGCATCGTTGGGTCCGATGACCAGCACGCCGTCACGGGCGAGACGCGCTCGATGCTCGAAGAGCAGGAAGGCCGCACGGTGCAGCGCAACGGCCGTCTTGCCGGTTCCCGGACCGCCCTGGACGATGAGCGCCTGATCGATGTCGGAGCGAATCACCACGTCCTGTTCGCCCTGGATGGTGGCGACGATCTCACGCATGGCGCCGTCACGCTCGGCCCCGATCTCGGCGAGCACCGGATCCGGAATTCCCGCAGCACTCGTCCCCGACTCCGGATCGTCGAGGTGTTCGTCGAGGTAGGCGACCAAGTCGCCGTCGTCATCGAGCGTGAACCGCCTCCGGAACGCCACCCCCAGCGGGTCGATCGCCGTCGCGCGGTAGAAGGGAGCGGCGATCGGCGCACGCCAGTCGACCACGAGGGGGTCGTGATCGTCGTTCTCGATGTGGCGACGACCGATGTACCAGCGATCGACGGCACCATCCGCCCCCGGCTCGTCGATGCGCCCGAAGAACTCTCCGGCGCCCGGTCCGTTGAGGTCGAGCAGCGCCTCGGCAACCGTGACCTCGATGTACTCCTTGGTGATCTCGTCTGCTGCACCAGCGGGGTCGACCGCCGACAACCGCTCGATCATCCGGTCGCGCGCCGAACGCGACGCCTCCAGGCGCGACCGCTCCATGTCGAGCTCGGGGAACAGGTCAGCGTTCAAGGGCCGATCGACGCTACCGGCTCCGTCGATGCATGCGCCTCAGATCCGCGGCGGATCGACCGTCACCTTGATGCGAGCGCCCGGCGGACGTTGCGCCGCGTTGAGCGCTCGCCCGAGGTCGAACCAGTCGTCGGCACGGATCAGGAACCCTTCGTCGCCGTTGCCGCCGACCTCGACGACGGACCGGTCGAGTTGGTCGACCACCTCGACGCTGAACTCGCCCGACACCGTGGCCAACGCTCCGTAAGGGGGCAGCCGGAGCATCTGGCGACGCTCACGTTCGGCGTGTACGACGATGTCGGGCTTGGCCGCCGCTGCAGCCCGGATCACCTCGTGGTCGGGGTTGAACGTCTGGATCAGCACCGTCGGCGCGATCCTGCCCGCTCGGATGATCAGGGCAAGCGCCTGCTCCGAGGCACGAAACCGGGGTGCCAGCATCTCGGAGTCGAACTCGAGAAACGCCACGACGTCGGTGCGCTGCAGTCGGTGCAGTGCCGCCTCCGTGCCGACGTAGATGTCGGCGCGTCGAGGCGGCTCGTCCTCGGCGCCCGTGATCGCGACGACATGCCGGTTCGCCGCCTTCTCCAGTTCTTCGCGCAGACGGGTGACGCCCGGTCGGAGGTTGGCGAAGTTGCCAGCGCCGCACTCCTGACAGACCGGGGGCCGAGTCGTGTCGCAGCGACGGCACACCAATCGACCGTCGTCGCCGAGCCCGACGGCTGCGTCGCAGCGCTCACAACGCGTCAGCGTCCGACAGGTTCGACACGCCAGCACGCGGGCACGCCCGGTGGTGTTGCTGATGCACACCACGTGCTGCAGCGGATCCCGAAGGTGCTCGATCAGTTCGCTCGTCACCAGCGAGCGCTTCCACGGGTCCTCGTCGGTCCGGTCCACGACCTCGATTCGCGGCCAGTGCAGTTGCTCGCGCCGGTGGGGCGGATGGACCACCCCGCCCGGGCCGGCGAGCTCCTCGACCGCCACGAGCGTCGGCGCCGGCGACACGAACACCGCCGGGACCCCGGCACGGCGGCAGCGCTCGGCGACGACGTCGCGGGCGTGCCACGTCGGGGACCGCTCCTCCTGCAGCGCCTCGTCGTGTTCGTCGACGACGACGGCGGCCGCCAAGCCGGTGCACGGCATCCACGCGGCCGAACGCGATCCGACGACGACGTCGACGCCCCCGGCGGCGGCGGCCCAGTCGTCGGGCACCGCCGCGACGGTGGCACCGGTTCGCCGGAGTCGAGCAGCGAGCAGGGCGGCATCGTCGACGGACGGCACGATCACGAGCGTCGGACCGCGCCGGATCGCCGACAGCACGGTCGGCAACACATCCGAACGAGGCGGAAGCCGCAACACACCACCACCGAGATCGAGCAGTTGGGTCGTGGCGGGCGAACTCGGCCCCGGGTCGATCGCCCGACGATGCGGCGGTGGAATCGACCGAATCGCTCGCTTGGGCGACGCTGCGACGAGGAACGGCCGGAGCCGACGGCCCGCCCAACGGACCGCCGCCCACGACGCGAGCTCGATCATCGCTTCCGACGGGCCGTGCCCGGTCACCTTCAGGATCGGCTTGAGATCCTCGGCGTCGACGCCGCTCTCGGATCGGTCGACCACCGCGAGGACCCACCCACCGATACGCCGACCGTGCAACTCGACGCGCACCATCGTGCCGACCTCGACCTGCTCGGCGAGGTCGTCGGGGATCAGGTAGTCGAACTGTTTGTCGAGCCCGGTCACGTCGGGCAGCACGCGGGCGATCACACCCGGCACCAGGTCATCGAGGCAACGGCGCGACCGCTCGACGCCAGCGGTCTCACGGCCGACCGTCCTGGCCGCGGCCTTCCCGTCGTCGGCCTTCCCGTCGTCGGCGCGGTGATGTCCGCCGACGAAGAGTCAGGCGCCGAGGGCCGACTTCAACTCGTCGAGACGCCCGAGCTGCTCCCACGGGAATTCCTCACGGCCGAAGTGACCGTAGGCCGCCGACTTCTTGTAGATCGGACGCTTGAGATCGAGATCGCGGACGATCGCACCGGGACGCAGATCGAACGTGGCGCGGACGGCCGCTTCGATCTTCGACGGATCTTCCTTGGCCGTACCGAAGGTCTCGACGAGGATGCTCATCGGTTGGGCCATGCCGATCGCGTACGCCAGCTGGATCTCGCAGCGGTCAGCGGCGCCGGAGGCGACGACGTGCTTGGCGACCCAACGGCCGGCGTAGGCGGCCGAGCGGTCGACCTTCGACGGGTCCTTGCCCGAGAAGGCGCCGCCGCCGTGGCGACCCATGCCGCCGTAGGTGTCGACGATGATCTTGCGACCCGTCAGGCCGCAGTCGGCGTAGGGGCCGCCGAGGACGAACTTGCCCGTCGGGTTGATGTAGATCTGGTACTCGTCGTCGGCGAACTGCTCGGGGATCACCGGGCGGATCACCTGGTCGATGAGATCGGGACGGATCACCGTGTCGCGGTCGATCCCGTCCTGATGCTGCGTCGAGATGAGCACGGCCTTGAGCGCGACCGGAACGCCGTGCTCGTCGTACTCGAAGGTCACCTGGGTCTTGCCGTCGGGGCGCAGGTACGGGATCTGCCCGGACTTGCGAACCTCGGCGAGCCGCTCCGCCAACCGGTGAGCGGTGTTGATCGGCAGCGGCATCAGCGCGTCGGTCTCGTTGCACGCGTAGCCGAACATCATGCCCTGATCGCCAGCACCTTGAAGGTTCAATTCGTCCTCGCCGGACGTGCCGCCGCGGACTTCTTCACTGGTGTCGACGCCCTGCGCGATGTCGGGGCTCTGCTCGTCGAGGGTGACCATCACACCACAGGTGTTGCCGTCGAAGCCGAACAGCGCGTTGTCGTAGCCGATGCCGTTGATCGTGTCGCGGGCGATCCGAGGGATCTCGACGTACGCCGAGGTGCTGATCTCACCCGCCACCACGCAGAGCCCGGTCGTGACCAGGGTCTCGCAGGCGACGCGGGCATCGGGATCCTCGGCGAGGATCGCATCGAGGACCGCGTCGGAGATCTGATCGGCCATCTTGTCGGGATGACCCTCGGTGACGCTTTCGGAGGTGAACGTGTAGTTAGCCATTGGTGTGTCCTGTCTTGGTGTCGACGATCAGCGCGCTCGCATGATCTCGACGATCGTGTCGATAACGGCTCGGGCGACATCTCGCTTGGCAGCGAGGTCGATCTCGACAGGCTCCGCCCCGGGCCGAAGCATCGTAACCGCATTCGTGTCGTGAGCGAAGCCAACCTGCGCAGCGCCGACGTCGTTGGCAACGATGAGATCGAGCCGCTTCGCCTCCAGCTTCGCCTGCGCGTTGGCGACGAGATCGTCGGTCTCGGCCGCGAAACCGACGAGCACCTGACCATCGCGTTTCGCTGCGCCCAGCCCCGCGAGGATGTCGGGCGTCGGCTCGAGCACGATGTCGGGCACGCCGTCGCGCTTCTTGATCTTGCCGCCCGCAGTGGTCGCCGGGCGGAAGTCGGCCACCGCAGCGGCCATGACGATCACGTCGTTGCTCGAAGCGGCCTCTCGCATGGCGGCCTCCATCTGCGACGCCGTCTCGACCGCAACGACGGTCGTGCCGAACGGAGGGGACAACTCGACCGTCGACACGATCGTGACGTCGGCACCGCGAGCGGCCGCCTCGGCAGCGATCGCATACCCCTGCTTGCCCGAACTGCGATTGGCGATGACGCGCACAGCGTCGATCGGCTCGCGCGTCCCGCCCGCTGACACGACCACGCGGACACCGGCGAGGTCTCGCGGGCCGAGCACCGACTCGACCGCGGCGACGATGCGCGCCGGTTCGGCCAGACGGCCCATCCCAGTATCGCCTCCGGCCAGGCGACCGGGCTCCGGCTCGACGATGTGGACGCCTCGTTCACGGAGGACGGCGATGTTGTCGACCACACTCGGGTGCTCCCACATCTCGGTGTGCATCGCCGGACAGACGACGACCGGGGCCCGCGTCGCCAACAACGTGTTGGTCAACAGGTCGTGGCTGAAGCCGGACCGGTAGGCCGACAGCAGCTTGGCAGTGGCGGGCGCCACCAGGATCAGGTCGGCACCCTGGCCGACCTTGGTGTGCGGGATCGGTGTCTCGGGGTCGTGCCACAACTCAGTGCGGACGGGCTCGGACGCCAGCGCGCTCAGCGTCGTGGTTCCCACGAAGTGCTGCGCTGCATCCGTCATGATCGGCGCCACGTGGGCACCGGCATCGACGAGTCGACGAGCGATCTCGATGGCCTTGTAGGCGGCGATTCCGCCCGTCACACCGAGCACGATGCGCTTGCCGGCAAGGGGGCCGGCGTGTTGAGTCACGGTCCTGAGCTGCCGCTCGGGGAAACCGGATCAGTCGGTGCTCTCGACGGCCGGATCGGTAGCGTCGTCGCTGACCGCCTCCGCTTCGGCGTCGGCGACATCGTCGGACACGGGCGCAGGCGGCTCGGTCCAGATGATCTTGTCGTCAGCGATCTCCTGGAACCCGATCGACAGCGGCTTGCGCGCTGTCGACGACACCTGCGGCGGGATCATGTGGCCGAGGCCATCGCCGAGTTGGTTGAAGTACGAGTTGATGTTGCGCGCCCGACGAGCGGCGAGCGTGACCAGCGTGAACTTGTTGAGGTTCGGCTTCTCGAGCAGCGTCTCGATCGACGGGTTGATCAACGTGTCATTGTCCATCGGCATAGTCCTCCCACCCTACCCGTGCTGGCGACTGGATCGGACTGCATCGATGATCCCGAGCATCTCGTCGATCGTCTCCTCGAGATCATCGTTGACGACCGTGAAGTCGGCGAGGCGCCGCCCGACCGGTTCTTCCTCTTCCGCCTTCTTCAGGCGAGCAAGGACCTTGTGCTCCAGATCGCCGCGGCCCCGCAGACGCCGTTCCTGTTCGGCACGCGAGGGCGGCAGCACGAAGATGAGCACGGCGTCAGGGTGGATGCGCTTCACCTGTTGCGCGCCGTCGACTTCGATCTCGAGCACGAGGTCACGGGATTCGTCGACGTCCGGGGTGGGCGATCCGTAGTAGTTGCCGAGGAACTCGGTCCATTCCAAGAACCCACCGTCGGAGATGCGCTGTTCGAACTGGGCGGTGGTGGTGAAGACGTAGGCGTCGTCGGATTCCGACGGGCGCTGCTCGCGAGTGGTCCACGACCGACTCAGGAACAGCGCCGGGTCGCGCTCGACCAGCGCATCGACGATGGTTCCCTTGCCGACTCCACCAGGTCCGGAAACGACGATGATCACAGGGGATTCCACCGCTTCAGGCCGCGATGGTTTCAATGCAGTTCGTCGAGCAGCGCTTTGCGTTGCTGCGCCCCGAGCCCCTGCACGCGACGGTTGTCGGCGATGCCGATCTCGTCCATCAGCTTGCGCGCCTTGACCTTGCCGACACCGGGGAGCGACTCGAGCATCGAGACGACCTTGAGTTTGCCGACGTTGTCGTCGTCGGAATCCAGGGCTTCTTTCAGTGTCATCGAGCCCATCTTGAGCCGCGCTTTGATGTCGGCACGAGCGGCTCGGGCCTCGGCCGCCTTGACGAGCGCAGCCGCCCGCTGCTCCGGGGTCAACGGTGGTGGTGTTGCCATGAAGTCACGGTAGCGCGCCGAGATCGGCCGTGCGCGCAACCCCACGCGACTGCATCCACTCGACGAGGTCGTCGTGCACGTTTCGCGGTGCGCGCGGGTCGGCGAAGGTGGCCGTACCGACCTGTACGGCGGTCGCTCCCGCGAGCAACATCTCCACCGCATCCCAGCTCGACGCGACGCCACCGACGCCGATGACGGGGAGCTCCGGCAACGCCTGGTGCACATCGTGCACGGCTCGTACCGCTACCGGATGAATGGCTCGCCCCGACAGCCCTCCACCGCCAGCGCCGAGCGTCGGCGACAGCGTCTCGGGGTCGTAGGCCAAGCCGAGGAGTGTGTTGATACAGGTGACCGCCTCGGCGCCGGCTTCAGCGACCGCTGCGGCGACGTCGATGATCCGGTCGGTGTTCGCGCTCAGCTTCGCCCACCGGGGACGGCCGCATGCTGCGGTCGCAGCGACGACGGCAGCCGAGAGTTCGGCGTCGTGAGCGAAGATCGAACCACGACCTTCGAGGTTCGGACACGACAGGTTCACCTCGACCGCCACCACGCTCGCGGGCGCGTCGGCCAACTGCTCGGCCGCTCGGCGATAGTCGGCCAGCGAGCGACCCCAGATGCTCGCGACGACCGTGGCGCCGGTCGCGGCCAATTCCGGCAGCACCGACGCGAGCCAGTACTCCACGCCGGGCCCCTGGAGCCCGACCGCGTTCATCATTCCCTGGGAGGTGGGGTGCAGGCGCGGCGGAGGGTTGCCGTCCCAGGCGTACGGCGCGAGCGACTTCGTGACGATCGCGCCGATCGTGGACAGGTCGAAGTACGGCGCCAACTCCGTGCCGTAGCCGGCGGTGCCCGACGCCGTCATCACCGGCGACGACAACGTCACCGATCCGACGGTCGTCGCCAGGTTCATCCGGAGACACCCGCAGCGTGATGATCCTGCAGGCTCGTCACCGACAGCGGCTGGCCGTGACGCTCGGCGAGGCCCTGTGCTGCCGCGAGCGCAGCATCGACCGTGGTGACGCAACTCACGCGGTGCAGGCTCGCCGCCTTGCGGATCGTCGCCCCATCGGTCCGCCCGATCCTGCCGCGTGGGGTGTTGACCACGAAGCCGATCTTTCCGTCGGCGATCAGGTCGGGGGCCGTGGGCAGATCGAGGTCGTCGTCGCTGCGAGCGCCGTCGTTGTGCACCTTTGCCACGATCTGATCCACCGCCAACCCGAACTTCGCAAGGTAGGCCGCGGTGCCCGCGGTTGCGGCGATGCCGAGTCCGAGCGCCCGAAGCCGCTGCGCGACCACGAGCCCAGCGGGCTTGTCGGGGTCGGCGAGCGACAGGAACACCATGCCGTGGGCCGCCTCGGTCGGCAGCACCGTGCCAGCGGCGAGTTCCGCCTTGTAGAACGCACGACCGAAGGTCGCGTCGATGCCCATCACCTCACCGGTCGAACGCATTTCCGGTCCGAGTGCCGGATCGACCTCCGGGAACCGAGTGAACGGAAGGACGGCTTCCTTGACCGCCACGTGACCGCTCACCGGTTCGGTGAGCAGGCCTTCTTCGCGCAACTCCGCGAGCGTGGCACCGAGCATCACCCGGGTGGCGACCTTGGCGAGCGGGACCCCGGTCGCCTTGGCGACGAACGGCACCGTGCGACTCGCCCGCGGGTTGGCTTCGATGACGTAGACGGTCGTGCCGACGACGGCGTATTGCACATTGATCAGCCCGCGCACGTCGAGCCGCTCGGCGATCGCGCCCGTGTAGGCGTGGATGACCTCGACGACCCACGACGGCAACGTCTGTGGCGGGATCGCGCACGCCGAGTCGCCGGAGTGCACGCCGGCTTCCTCGACGTGTTCCATCACCCCACCGATCAGCACGTCACCGGTGTGGTCGCGAACGGCGTCGACGTCGACTTCGGTCGCATCCGCGAGGAATCGGTCGATCAACACGGGCCGCTCCGCCGAAAGGCCGCCTTCCTTGCCCAGCGATCCGAAGCCGGCGAGCTCCTCCATCGCCGATGCCAGATGATCGCGGTCGTGCACGATCTGCATCGCTCGGCCGCCGAGCACGTAGCTCGGGCGCACGAGGACTGGGAACCCGATGGAATCGGTGATCTCCAGCGCTCGCTCGAGGGTTGCAGCGGTGCCTCCGGGCGGCTGCGGGATCTGCAGCTCGTCGCACATCTGGTTCCACCGCTCGCGGTCCTCCGCGGCGTCGATCGAGTCCGGAGAGGTGCCGGCGACGAGTTCGACGGGGATCTCCCCGGCGAGTTTCAGCGGCGTCTGACCGCCGAGCGAGACGACGATGCGATAGGGCTGCTCGGCGTCGATGATGTTGAGGACGTCCTCCTTCGTCAGGGGCTCGAAGTACAACCGGTCGGACGTGTCGTAGTCGGTCGAGACCGTCTCGGGGTTGCAATTGACCATGATCGTCTCGAAGCCCGCCTCGCGCAGCGCGAACGACGCGTGCACACAGCAGTAGTCGAACTCGATGCCCTGCCCGATGCGGTTCGGCCCGGAACCGAGAATCATGACCTTCTGACGATCGGACGGTCGCACCTCACTCTCGTCCTCGTACGACGAGTAGTGGTACGGCGTCTGCGCGTCGAACTCCGCAGCGCACGTGTCGACGGTCTTGTACGTCGGCACGACGCCGGCCCCGATCCGCCCTGCGCGAACGTCGGCCTCCGACATGCCCCACAGATACGCGAGTTGGGCATCGGCGAACCCGAGCCGCTTCGCTCGCTTCCACGTGCGCGTCGTCATCGCGGCGACACCGAGATCGGCCAACGCCTGCCGCTCCTCGACGATCATCGACATCTGGTCGAGGAACCACGGGTCGATCTTGGTCACCTCGTGGACCTCGTCGACGCTGTGGCCCCGGCGCAGCAGTTCTCCGACCTGCCAGATCCGATCGGGGGTGGCGACCGCTGCCGCTGCGGCGAGTTCGTCGTCGTCGAGCGAGGCGTACTGCTCCTCCCCCGCATCGCAGTTCAACCCGTGACGACCCTGTTCGAGAGAGCGCAGCGCCTTCTGCAAGCTCTCGGGAAATGTGCGACCGATGGCCATCACTTCCCCGACCGATTGCATCTGCGTCCCGAGCACCCCGTTCGTGCCGGGCAGCTTCTCGAATGCCCAACGCGGGATCTTCGTCACGACGTAGTCGATCGACGGCTCGAACGCCGCCGGGGTCGACGACAGCGGCGTGGACGTGATGTCGTTGTCGATCTCGTCGAGGGTGTAGCCGACCGCCAGCTTCGCGGCGATCTTGGCGATCGGAAACCCCGTCGCCTTCGACGCGAGCGCCGACGAACGCGACACACGAGGGTTCATCTCGATGACGACCTGTCGACCGTCGGACGGGTCGACGGCGAACTGCACGTTGGATCCGCCCGTCTCGACGCCGACGCGCCGGATGCAGGCGATCGCTGCGTCACGCATCTGCTGGTATTCGACGTCGGTCAGCGTCTGGATCGGCGCGACGGTGATCGAGTCACCGGTGTGCACACCCATCGGATCGAGGTTCTCGATGCCACAGATGATCACGCAGTTGTCGGCCTTGTCACGGATGACCTCGAGCTCGTACTCCTTCCAGCCGACGATCGACTCCTCGACGAGGATCTCGCTGATCGGGCTGGCGGAGAGACCGTTGGCGGCCATCCGCTCGAACTCTTCGGGGGTGTGAGCGATACCGGTGCCACGGCCGCCGAGGATGTACGCCGGACGGATGATCACGGGCAGACCGATCTCGTCCATTGCAATGCGGGCCTCGACCATGTCGTGCGCGGTGCGGGAGCGACATGATTCGAGCCCGATCTCGGTCATCGCGACCTTGAAGTTCTCGCGGTCCTCCGCCGTTGCGATGGCTTCCGCGTTGGCGCCGATCATCTCCG
This sequence comes from Ilumatobacter sp., assembly GCF_046290335.1. Lineage (GTDB taxonomy): Bacteria > Actinomycetota > Acidimicrobiia > Acidimicrobiales > Ilumatobacteraceae > Ilumatobacter_A. The sequence continues at coordinate 556,588 of NZ_JBKAGH010000001.1, forward strand.
GCTTGCCCGGCACCCCGATGAGCCCCCGTTCGAACAGTTCCATCGCGATGTTCAGCCCGGTCTGGCCGCCGAGCGTGGGCAGCACGGCGTCGGGCTGCTCCTTGTCGATGATCGCCGAGACGACTTCCCACGTCAGCGGCTCGATGTAGGTCGCATCCGCGAAGTCGGGATCGGTCATGATCGTCGCCGGGTTCGAGTTGGCCAGGATGACCCGGTACCCCTCGTCGCGCAGCACACGGCAGGCCTGCGTACCGGAATAGTCGAACTCGCAAGCCTGGCCGATCACGATCGGGCCGGATCCGATGATCAAGATGGACTCGATGTCGTTGCGCCGGGGCATCACGCACCTGCTTTCTTGGTCGAGGCGAAGGCATCCATCAGGTCCGCGAACTCCTGGAAGAGGTAGTCGGCGTCGTGCGGTCCGGGATTGGCCTCGGGATGGTGCTGGACGCTGAACGCGTGGGCATCCATGGTGCGAATCCCCTGGCAGACATCATCGTTGAGGTTGACGTGGGTCATCGCGACGCTGCTCGGCAGCGTGGCAGCGTCGATCGCGAAGTTGTGGTTCTGGCTGGCGATCTCGACACGATTGGTGATCAGATTCTTGACGGGCTGGTTGGCGCCGTGATGGCCGAAGGGCAACTTGATCGACGACGCGCCGAGCGCCATGCCCAGCAGTTGATGCCCGAGACAGATCCCGAAGATCGGCACCTTCCCGAGCATCTCGGAGATGGCTTCGACCGCGTACGGCGCCATCGCCGGGTCGCCCGGGCCGTTCGACAGGAAGACTCCGTCGGGGTCACGGGCCAAGATGTCGGCAGCGGTCGTACCGGCGCTGACGACCTCGACACGGCCGTAGCGGGCCAGGCTGCGGGCGATGTTGCGCTTCATCCCGAAATCCATCGCGACGATGGTGCGCTGGCTCTGCGGGTCGAGTGATTCGATCGTGTAGCCAACCGGAGTGGTGACCGTGCGCACGAGGTCGACGCCGTCGGTTCCCGGCTCCGCGCGTGCTGCCGCGAGCAGCTCGGCCTCCGATGCCGTGCCGAACGCGCCGGGGATCGCTCCGGTGTCGCGGATCACGCGGGTGAGACGGCGCGTGTCGATGCCGGCGATGCCGGGCACCCCGCGTTCGAACAGCAGGGCGCCCAGGTCGGCTTGGGCTCGATGGTTGCTGCGTCGGCGAGCGAGTTCGCGCACGACGACACCGCGACAGAACGTTCCGACCGATTCGAAGTCGGTCGCATTGATGCCGTAGTTGCCGATGTGCGGCGTGGTGAACGTGATGATCTGGCCGGCGTAGCTGGGGTCGGTGATGACCTCTTGGTAGCCGGTCATCGCCGTGTTGAAGACGACCTCGCCGGTCGCGATCGGCACGATCGCGCCGAAGAGTTCACCTTCGAAGACCTGGCCGTCGGCGAGGACGAGTTGGCCGTCGACCGGTGGAGGGGTCGACGAAGCCCTGGGGGAAGTGGCTGGTGTGTTCATCGTGTGGGGGTTCCGTTCTCGACGACGACGTCGCCGTGCAGGATCGTGTGGGTGGTTCGGCCGGTCAGGGGGATGCCGACGTAGGGGGTGTTGCGACTCTTGCTGGCCAACTGGCTCGGCACGACCTCCCAGCGGACGTCGGGGTCGAGGATCGTGAGGTTGGCCGGCTCTCCGGGCTCGATCGGACGCCCGTGGACGTCGTCGATCCCGGCGATCGCCGCCGGCTTCCACGACATCGCCGCGATCACGTCGGCGAACGGCATGTCGAGGTGCGCCAGGCAGACGCCGAGCGCGGTTTCGAGGCCGAGCATGCCGGGCGGGGCCTGGTCGAGCGGCTGTTCTTTCGACTCGGGTACGTGCGGCGCGTGATCGGTGGCGATCGCGTCGATCGTGCCGTCGGCGAGACCACCGCGGACGGCGTCGACGTCGGCCATCGTGCGCAGCGGCGGGTTGACCTTGTAGATGGCGCTGTACGAACGAAGGAGCTCGTCGGTCAGGCTGATGTGATGTGGCGTGGCTTCGGCCGTGATCGGCAGACCATCCGCCTTCGCCGCCCGCACCAACTCGACGCTCTTGGCGGTCGACAGGTGCAGGAAGTGTGCAGGTGCGCCGGTGAGACGCACCAGCTCGATGTCGCGGTGGACCATCAACTCCTCCGCCAGCGACGGCCAGCCGGGGAGCCCGAGGTGGCTGCAGCAGTCGCCTTCGTGCATCACGGCACCGGCGGTGAGCCGCTCGACCTCACAGTGCTGCGCCATCGTGATCCCGAGACCGAGCGCGTACTCGAACGCCCGACGCATGAGCAGCGGATCCTGCACGCCGTTGCCGTCGTCGGTGAACAGCTTCACGCCAGCGGCTGCCAACTCTGCGAAGGGTGTGAGCTGGGTGCCCGCCCGCCCGACGGTGATCGACGCCGACGGATACACGTCGCACAGGCCGGCTCGTCGGCCCTGTTCGCGCACGAACTCGACGACGCCGACGGAGTCCTGGGTCGGGTCGGTGTTGGGCATCGCGACGACAGCGGTGTAGCCGCCCTTGGCCGCTGCACGCGACCCGGTCTCGATCGTCTCGGCTTCCTCCTTGCCCGGTTCGCGCAGGTGCGTGTGGAGATCGACGAACCCCGGCGACAGGACCCGTCCCGGCACATCGAGGTGCTGCTCGTCGGACCGTGGGGCGAGTTCGGCTGCGACCTCCACGACACGTCCTGCGGCCACGCGCACGTCGGCGCGCCGTTCTCCTCGCTGATCGACGAGGGTGGCACCGGTGATGAGAAGACTCATGTGGGGGTTCCTTCCGAGAGGGTGGACTCGCTGCCGAGCAGGTCGAACAACACGGCCATGCGCACGGCGATGCCGTTGGTGACCTGTTGCGTGATGACTGCGCCGGGAAGTTCGGCCGGGTCGACCGCGATCTCGACGCCACGGTTGATCGGGCCGGGGTGCATCACGAGTGCGTGCGGCGCGAGCCGGGCGGCGCGGGCAGCGGTGAGACCGAAACGCGCCGTGTACTCGCGCGGTCCGGGAACGAGCGCCTCGGTCATCCGTTCGTTCTGCATGCGCAGCAGGTAGAGGACGTCGAGGTCCTCGATGATGTCGTCGAGGCGATCGGTGGTGTGCTGGTGGACGACGGGCGGTAGCAGCGTGCGCGGGGCGACCCAGGTGACATCGGCACCCATCGCGCAGAATGCTGCGGTCGTGGATCGAGCCACCCGACTGTGCTTGATGTCGCCGACGATCGCCACCCGGAGTCCGTCGAACCCGCCCGTGCGATTGAGCGCCGTGCGGATGGTGAACATGTCGAGCAGCGCCTGGGTCGGATGTGCGTGCCAACCGTCGCCTGCGTTGATCACCGACGCGTTCGTCCAGCCGTCGACGAGCCACGGAGCGCCGGTCGACGCGTGCCGGATGACGAACGCGTCGACACCCATCGCCGCGATCGTCTCGATCGTGTCCTTCAGGCTCTCGCCCTTCTTCAGACTCGACTGCGACACCGCGAAGGTCATCGTGTCGGCCGACAGCCGTTTGGCAGCGGTTTCGAAGCTGAGTCGGGTGCGGGTCGAATCCTCGAAGAAGACACTGCAGACGGTCTTGCCACGCAGTGCGGGCACCTTCGGGTTCGGTCGCCGGTTGACCTCTGCCATCGTGTCGGCGAGTTCCAGGATGCGGTGGACGCCGTCGGCGCCGAGTTCGTCGATCGACAGCAGCGAACGGCTCACGAGATCACCACGCCGTCGACGCTCACCTCGACCGACTCGGCACTGCTGGTCGGCAGGTTCTTGCCGACGTAGTCCGGTCGGATCGGAAGCTCGCGATGGCCACGGTCGACCAGCACGGCCAACTGGACCGACTTCGGACGTCCGTAGTCGGACAGCGCATCCAACGCTGCTCGGACCGTACGCCCGGTGTACAGCACGTCGTCGACGAGCACGATGGTGGCGCCGTCCACGTCGAAGCCGATGTTGCTCACGGCGGCGGGCGACACCGGGCGCAGACCGATGTCGTCGCGGTAGAGCGAGGCGTCGATCGAGCCGACCGGCACGGCGACCGCTTCGTCGATTCGGGCGATCTCGCTGCCCAATGCGTCGGCCAACCAGACGCCTCCGGTCTGGATACCGATCAGCGCCACGTTGTCGAGGCCCTGGTTTCGTTCGATGATCTCGTGTGCCATCCGAGTCGTCGCTCGGCGCACATCGTCAGAGCCCAAGACGGTCTTGGGCTCCCGCTGCTCACGGGGTGATGTCACGTTGTCCTTTCCGTTCGAGCCTCTCCGGACTCGCTTCACGGGCAGAACCGCAACCTAGCAGCTCCCCCACCGCCCCGACAATCGCCCGTCAATCCGGCGTCAATCTGGTGTCAGACACCACGTTGATCTGGTGGTCAATCTGGTGTCAGACACCACGTTGACGCCACGGTGGGTGGTCGGCGGGTGGGGCGGCGAGCCGGGGCGGGGCACGAACTACGGTGGGTGGCATGCACGATCTCGTGATCACCAACGCTCGATTGGTCGACGGGTCCGGTTCGCCCGCACGCACCGCCCACGTCGCCCTCGACGACGGGATCATCACCGCCGTGGTCGACGCCGGTTCCGGATCCAGCCCTGGTCCTGCAAGACGGACGATCGACGCTGACGGGCTCCTGCTGACGCCCGGATGGGTCGACGTGCACACCCACTACGACGCTCAGGCGAGTTGGGATCCCTATCTCACGCCGTCGTCGTGGCACGGCGTCACCACCGCGGTCATGGGCAACTGCGGCGTCGGTTTCGCCCCGGCCGCACCCGACCGTCACGAGTGGCTGATCGAACTGATGGAAGGCGTCGAAGACATCCCGGGTTCAGCGATGACCGAGGGCATGGAGTGGCAGTGGGAGAGCTTCGAAGAGTTCCTCGACGCCCTCGACGCCCGTGACTACGCGATCGACATCGGCGCCCAGATCGCCCATGGCCCCGTTCGCGGCTACGTGATGGGCGACCGGGGTGCAGCGAACGAACCGGCGACCGCCGACGACATCGCGGCGATGTCACAGATCGTCGAACGTGCGTTGCGAGCCGGTGCACTCGGGTTCTCGACGTCGCGCACTCCCCTCCACCGGTCGCTGTCGGGCGAGCTCGTGCCCGGCACGACGGCGAGTGCCGACGAACTGTTCGGCATCGCCGACGCACTCGCTCGCGTCGGGCACGGCGTGTTCCAGTTCGCTCCCGAGCACGCGGACGTGCCGACGGCCGAGTGGCCGTGGATGAAGGAGCTGGCGCGTCGCACCGGCAGGACCGTGAGCGTCAACCTCAACCAGCCCAACAGCGCACCCGACCTGTGGCGCGACGTCCTCGGTCTGCTCGACGAGGCCAGCGCCGAAGACGTACCGATCGTCGCACAGGTCGCCGGCCGCGTGGTCGGCTTGCTGATGTGTCTCGAAGGCAGCTTCAACCCGCTCGACTTCCACCCTGCCTACGCGCCGATCCGTGATCTTCCCCTCGACCAACGGGTTGCGGCCCTGTCACGAGCCGACGTGCGCGACGCGCTACGCATCGAACCCGACGACGGCGGACTGTTCCGCAAGGTCGTGCTCGACAAACTCGACGCCTGGTGGACCGTGGCCGACGGTGACATCGACTACGAACCCGACGCGAGCGAGTCGATCGCCGCGGTCGCGGCACGCTCGGGCGTCGACCCGATCGACCTGATCGTCGACCAACTGTGCGCGCACGGCGGTCACGGGATGATCCTCACGCCGTTCTTCAACTACGCGTACGGCGACCTGTCGTTCCAGTACGAAGCGCATCAGCACCCCTCCACCCGCATGGGCCTCGCCGACGCCGGCGCCCACTGTCGCGTGATCTGCGACGGCGGTACCCCGACGTTCATGCTGACGCATTGGACTCGCGATCGCCGCCGCGGCCCGACGCTCCCGCTGGAGTTGATCGTGCACCGTCAGACCCGCCAGACCGCCGAGCTCTACGGACTCGGCGACCGCGGCCTGGTCGCTCCGGGCAGGCGTGCCGACCTCAACCTGATCGACTACGACCGGCTCACCTTCGGGCCACCCCGCATGGCCTACGACCTCCCCGGCGGGGCTCGGCGGCTCGTGCAGAAGGCCGACGGGTACGTCGCGACCTTCGTCGCCGGCACGCAGACCGTCGCCGACGACGAGTTCACCGGCGACCTCCCCGGTCGACTCATCCGCGGCCCGCGCTGAACCGATCCAACGAGTCGCCCGCAGGGCAACTCGCTCCATCACTCGCGTGGCGGCGGGAGCGGCACGTCGAAGTCGCGTTCGTACAGGATCCAGTGATCGTTGATCTCCACGAGGTCGAACGCCGACTCGATCAACAGCCAGTCGTCGACCGGGTACGCATCGGTGGTCACCGGCAACACGACGTACTCGACTCGTTCGGCCCGCTCGGGTATCCGGGGGCCGTCCACGTTCCCGTTGGGGCCGTAGAGCACCGCTCGGAACGGGGTCGGAAACTGGTAGATCTCGTGTCGATGTGCGATGTGGGGAGTGATGCGATAGTGCGCCGACACGATCGCATCGGCGGGGATGTCCTCGACGATCGCGTGCCCGGCCTGCGCCCACGGGTTGTTCGGGTTGCCGTAGAACAACTCCGTGCGACCCCACGGCACCGGTGACCACAAGTAGGTCGTCCACAGCGAGGCGACCGCCAGTACACCCATCGCCGCGGCCCGAACGGGCACGCCGCGCCACCGTCCCTCACGGAGCGCCCCGATCGCGTGCACGGTGCCGAGGCTGAGCGCTGGCACCGCTACGAGGCTGTAGTGGTACTCGATCTGATACTGGTACCAGAACGTGCTCAGGATGTTCGTGAACATCACCAAGGCGCTGATCAACGCGATCCAGGGGAGGCGGACGAACAGCCACGCCACCGGAGCGGTCATCTGCCAGAGGTACCAGGGTCGGTCGTCGCTGCGCAGATGCTCGGCAAGCGCCGTCGGGTTCGTGACCGCGGTGTCGATGATCCGCCATCCCGCCCGAATCGTGCTGTCGTCCGGCTGGCTGAACGGCAGCCGCCACGTGTTGCGCGTCGGCACACCGATGAGGCTGCGCATCACGACGAACATCGCGACAGCCATGAACGCCACACTGCCGAGCACGGTCGCGATACCGATCTTCCAGTCTCGCTTCACGGCCACCCACACGCCCATCGGCACGAGCACGAGCGAGGCGTCCTCCTTCACCGACAGTGCGAGGACGACCGACACGAGGTACCAGCGCCAACGACGTTCGAGCGCGCAGTAGATCGCGAACCCGACGAACACGCCGAGGAACGAATCGGGATGAAAGTTCTCCAGGTTGGTCCAGCCGATCGCCGGGTGCAGCAGATACGCCGTAGCGACAATCAGCGCGTACCACTCGCTGCCGAGGCGTTTGCGTCCGTACAAGAACACCGGCAGCGCACCCAGCCCGATCACGAGCGACTGCGAGAAGAACAGCACGCCAGCCGCTGGCCAGATCCAATAGAACGGGACGAGCAACAACAGGATGAACGACGTGTGGTCGCCGAACAGGTTGCGGCCCATCAGCGTCACGAACGGCGCGTCGCCCTGAGACAGCAGCCAGACGCCCTGGTCGTAGAGCGCCGAGTCATAGCTGGCGGTGCCGAGCGCGTGATGGATGTCGAGTGACCGCTGCGTGAAGTACCAGACGTAGATCAGGATCACGCCGGCGACGAGGACCTGCGGAGCGGTGGCGACGAACCGCTCGGCGGTCTCGGAGCTCTCTTCGTCGGTACCGTCCGAGGCGCCGGAGGGTTCCGCCTCAGGCGCGTCGGCGTCGACGAGATCGCTCACCGCACCAGTCTGACAAGAACCGCGCCGCCGCGGGCGGCATCACCGCCGGAGTTCGGAGGCGAGCGCTGCCAAGACACCGTTGACGAAGCGTCCGCTGTCGTCGGTCGAGAACTGCTTGACCAACTCGACGGCCTCGTCGAGCACCACCGCGACCGGTACGTCGGGGCGACCTGCCAGTTCGAAGGCACCGATGCGCAGCACGTTGAGGTCGATGACCGGCATACGCGCCAGGGTCCACCCGGTCGCCTTGGCGTCGATCGCTGCATCGAGGCGTTCTTGGTGTTCCACCACGCCGCGCACGATCAGTTGCGTCAACTCGTCGGGTTCGATGACCTGCAGTTCGATCGCCTCGATCGGCGTGATGCCTTTGGACTGCGCTTCGTACAGCAGATAGAGCGCTCGTTCACGCGCGTCCGATCGCTCGTCAGGACGCGGGATCGACGCCACGTCAGACCCGGGTCATGTATTCGCCGGTGCGCGTGTCGACGCGCACTTTGTCGCCGATCTCGATGAACAACGGCACCTTGATCTCCTTGCCGGTGACCAGCGTCGCCGGCTTGGTACCACCGCTGGAGCGGTCGCCCTGGAGGCCCGGCTCGGTCATGCCGATCTCGAGCTCGACCGAGGCTGCGATCTCGACGCCGATGATCTCGCCGTTGTAGAACGCGATCTGCGCCATCATCTGCTCGCTCAGGTAGTCGACCACGGTCCCCAGGGCCACCGGCGGCACCGCGACCTGGTCGTACGTGCTGGTGTTCATGAAGATGTAGTCGGTGCCGTCGTTGTACAGGTACTGCATGTCCTGGCGGTCGACGATGGCCTGCTCGACCTTGATGCCGGCGTTGAACGTCTTGTCGATCACCGCTCCGGTGCGCACGTTGCGGATCTTGCTGCGCACGAACGCACCGCCCTTGCCCGGCTTCACGTGCTGGAACTCGATCACCTGGAACAGGGTGTTGTCCAGTTCAAGCGTGATGCCGTTCTTCAAATCGTTGACGGAGATCTGGGGCATGGTTCGTTTACAACTCTCGTTTGGGTGAGTGCGTCAGCACCCGATGACCGGACTCGGTGACGACAACCAGATCTTCGATCCGGAATCCGCCGAAGCCGCCACGATAGAGCCCCGGCTCGACGGTCACCACCATCCCAGCGGCGAGCACATCGTCGCTTGTCTGGGAGTGGAACGGCAGCTCGTGGATGTCGAGGCCCACCCCGTGCCCGGTACCGTGCAGATACCAGTCGAGATACCCGGCCTCGTCGAACACGCGTCGACAGGCGTCATCGACGGATTTCGCTGCCACACCGGCCGCGACGGCTTCGAGTCCGGCGCGCTGCGCAGCGACGACGAGACCGTAGATCTCCCGCTGTTGCTCGGTCGGATCACCGATCACCCACGAACGGGTCATGTCGGAGTGGTAGCCGTCGAGGAGCGCCCCGACATCGATGATCACCGTGTCGCCCTCGACGATCGTTCGACGGCTCGCCGAGTGATGCGGCCGAGCGGCGTGCTCAGTGCCCGACGCGACGATCGTGTCGTAGGAGCGGTCGTCGGCTCCGTGGAGGCGCATCCGGTACTCAAGCTCGGTGCGCACGTCGTGTTCGCTCAGCGGATGGTCAACGGCATCCATCAGCATCGGCTCCACGTCGGCCAACGCCGCGTCTGCCGCTCGTGCTGCACTCTCGATCCGGGCGATCTCCGCTTCGTCCTTGATCTGTCGCTGCAACTTGACGAGTGAGCCGGTCGGTTCGAGCGCGACCTCGCATGCCAGGCGAGCCCATGACGAATGCGATGTGGTCGACGCATCGAGCGCAACAGCGCTGTTGCCGGACAAGGTGTCGACCAGACGCTGGTGCAGCCGGGGCGCATGCTGTTCGACGATCACGGTTGCGGCGATCGACGCCGTCTCGGCGCGTGCCCGGTCGCCGTAGCGACCATCGGTCCCGAGCGTCACGCCGTCGGCGGTGACGACCACCCATCCGTTGGACCCGGTGAAGCCGGTGAGCCACCGCACGTCGGTGAGATCGAGGAACAGCAGAGCGTCACACCCGTTGCCGAGCGGGCCATCGGCGAGCCGCAGCGTGAGCCGTTCGACTCGAGAGACGTGGTCGATCGGCGTCATGTCGCTCACGAGTTCAAGAAGCCGACGAGGGCTCGTTCGACGGGCGACCGGTCGACGCCAGCGACGACCTCGACGCCGTTCGGCCCATCGAGCACGAAGGTCAAACCGTCGAGGGCTTTCTTGTCTCGCCCCATCAACTCGATCAAGCGATCGGCGTCGAGTCCGGCCGGAGGAGTCGTCGACAGCCCGTACTCGCCCGCCACGACGTCGAAGTGTTCCACAACGCGAGCGTCGTCGATACGGCCCATCTCTCGCGCCAACTCGGCGGCGAACACGAGCCCGATCGCGACGGCCTCGCCATGCGCCAACCGGTGCTCGGTCGCGGTTTCGAGCGCGTGCGCAAGCGTGTGGCCGTAATTCAGAAGCGCCCGACGACCACCTTCGCGTTCGTCGGACGCCACGACCTCGGCCTTGATCTCGATACAGCGCGCCACGCGTTCGTCCAGGTCCATCGCAAGGAGATCGTCGCCGGTCAGGAAGTGGTACTTCGCCATCTCACCGAGTCCGCACCGTCGCTCACGCTCCGGCAATGTGGCGAGTGTGTCGAGGTCACACACCACGCCAGTCGGCTGCCAGAACGCGCCGACGAGGTTCTTGCCTTCCGGCAGATTGACGCCGGTCTTGCCACCGATCGCCGCGTCGACCATTCCCAGCAACGTGGTCGCCACATGGATCACGGGCGTTCCCCGATGCCACGACGCCGCGGCGAAGCCCGCCACGTCGGTCACCATGCCGCCTCCCACACCGATGACGACGTCGTGGCGGGTGAGCCCCATCCGAGCGAACGAGCGTGTCAGTTGCTCGATCGTCGCGAGCGACTTGGCTCCCTCCCCCACCCCGATCTCGATGATCTCGACCGAATGATCGGGCAACCAGGCGCCGATCTCGCTGAACTGCACCGGTATTCCTGCCTGCGTGACGACGGCGGTACGACGCACCGACGCTGGGAGGAGGTCGGGCAGTTCACCGATGGCGCCGTGGCCGACCACGACCGGATACGAACGGTCGGCGAGCGGAACGGTGACATGGCGCATCACGCGCAACACCTCAGCACGGCACCGGCGACCTCGTTGATCGAGCGATGATCGACCGACACGATCGCGTCGGCCACTTGCTTGTACAGATGCTCTCGAGACTCGAACATGGCGCGAAGTGTCGTTTCCGGATCATCGTCGAGCAGCGGCCGATGCATGCCGTTGCGAACCCGGTCCAGCAGCAGGTCGACGTCGGCCAGAAGCCAAACGACGTGAGCGTCACTGTCGGCGAGCAGCGTTCGATTGGCCGGCGACAGCACGACGCCTCCAGCAGCGGCGATGACCGACGGCTCGTCGGATGCGAGCGCTTCATCGAGCACCTCGGTCTCGAGCGCGCGAAAGGCCGGCTCGCCTTTTTCGTTCCAGATCTCGCGAACCGTTCGTCCGCTGCGTCGCTCGATCATCTCGTCGGAGTCGAGCAGTTCGCGTCCGAGCCGCTGCGCCAGCACTCGGCCGACCGACGACTTGCCCGCACCCATCATGCCGACGAGCACGATGTGCTGCTCGGCGCACTCCCACGTCTGCGTCATCTCGTCATACCTCGACCATCGCCTCGTCCGTCACTTCGACCATCGCCACGGACTACAGCGTCGCTGCGAACGCTTCGGCGTTGCGGACGAACTCGTCGACCGAGTCGCCGCCGAACTTGCGCTGCGCTTCGCCAGCCAGGACCAGCGACACCATCGTCTCGGCGACGACGCCCATCGCAGGAACCGCGGTGACGTCGGTGCGTTCCTTGAACGACACGCCCGACTCCTTCGTCTCGGTGTCGACGGTGGCGAGGGTCGGCTTGTTGAGCGTCGCCAGCGGCTTCATCGCTGCACGAACCACGAGCAGTTCACCGGTCGACATGCCGCCCTCGGTGCCGCCGGCCAACGTGCTGCCCCGGCGGTAGGCCTTGGCATCGGCGTCCCACGAGATCGGGTCGTGTGCTGCACTTCCCCGCCGGCCCGCCACTTCGAACCCGTCGCCGATCTCGACGCCCTTGACCGCCTGGATGCTCATCACGGCCTGCGCCAGCATCGCGTCGAGCTTGCGGTCCCAGTGCACGTGGCTGCCGAGGCCGACCGGAACCCCGAAGGCGAGCACTTCGACCACGCCACCGAGCGAGTCGCCCTCTTTCGCGCAGGCCTTGATCTCGGCGATCATGTCGTCGGTCGCGGCGAGGTCGAAGCAACGGACCTGGCTGTCGTCGACGCGGTCGAGTTGATCGGGCGTCGGACGCGCGGCACCATCGGGGACGCGAACGCTTCCCATCTGGATCACGTGCGAGATCACGTCGACCCCGAGCGTCGACAGCAACGCCTTGGCCACCGCGCCGGCAGCAACCCGCGCGGCGGTTTCGCGGGCGCTGGCCCGTTCGAGCACGTCACGGGCGTCGGTGAAGCCGTACTTCTGCATCCCGGCGAGGTCGGCGTGGCCGGGTCGCACCTGCGTGAGCGGCGCCTTGGTGGCACCTGGCGCCGGGTCCATCTCGTCGTGCCACTTGTCGCTGCGGAACCACTCGGTGTTCTTGATCTCGATGGCCAACGGCGAGCCGAGCGTGCGACCGTGACGGACACCGCCGAGCAAGGTGAGATCGTCGACCTCGAAGCGCTGACGCGGTCCGCGGCCGAATCCCAGGCGACGGCGAGCCATCTCGGCTTGGATCTGCTCGACGGTGATCGCAAGACCGGCCGGGAGTCCCTCGATGATGACGACGAGGGCCTGACCGTGCGATTCGCCTGCTGTCAGAAACCGGAGCATCCAGCGAGCCTACCGGCGCCCCGTCGCGCCGTAGAAAGGTCATCGTGCCAGGCACCATGACCTGCCCCCATGACCTCCCCTGGCCCAGAAAGGACATCGTGCCTGGCACCACGGCACACCGCGAGGTCAGCGGCGTGCGAGTTCGTCGAGGGCGGCTCGTCGCATCGCTGCCGTGTCCACCACGGCGTCCGGGCCGAGCCAGATTCGTTGCTGCGCGGCCGCTTGATGCACGAGCATGCCGAGTCCGTCGATCGTTCGGGCGCCGACGTCTCTGGCCCGTACCAGCCACGGCGTGTCGAGCGGGTGGTACACGAGGTCGGCGACCACCTGACCCTCGTGCAGCAGCGTCGGGTCGCAGGCGAGATCGCGGTCGTTCGCCGTCGCCGGGTCGACACCCATACCCACGCTGGTCGCGTTGACGACGATGTCAGCGCGCGTGATGTCGCTGAGGATCCCGACCGACGCCCGCGGCGTGAGGGCCGCCGCCTGCTCGGCGCGCTCGTGGCTCCGGTTGAGCACGGTGATGTCGAGCGATCCGGCACGCGCGAGCGCGTCGATGACGGAGCGTGCTGCCGCTCCTGCGCCGATGACCGCCACTCGTGCGCCCGCCGGGTCGACTCCGTCGTCGTGCAATGACGCGACGAAGCCGGCGCCGTCGGTGCTCGACCCGACCAGTTCGTCGCCATCCCAGCTCACCGTGTTCACCGAGGCGAGTGCGCGAGCGGCTGGATCGAGGCGGTCGACGGCGCGGAACACGGCCTCTTTGTGCGGCATCGTCACCGACAGCCCGCTGATCCCGAGCAAGCGCATCGCCGACAGCGCCTCGTCGGCCTTCCCCGCTGGCACGTCGAACGCCACGTACGACCAATCGATACCGGCTGCAGCGAACGCGGCACGATGGATCGCCGGCGACAAGCTGTGTACGACCGGCGAACCGATCACGGCAGCCAGCCGTCCGGTTCCGGAAGGAGCGCGCATCAGTCCAGCAAGCCGTCGGCGGCGGCCTGCGCCACGTTCGCGTTGTGCTGTTCGCCGGTCGCGGCGAACACGTGGCTCCCGTCTTCGTCGGCCAGCACGTAGTAGAAGTAGAAGCACTCGTCGCGGTCTTCGGGCGGCAACACCTGGCAGATCGGGTCACCCGGCGCGGGATTGGGCGCCGGGTTGAGCGCGGCACGAATCGAGGCTCGCCCCGGGCTGGCGATCGGTGTCGCCGGCAACGCGTCGATCAGGTAAGTGTTCCACGGCGACGGGATCTGACGAAGCTCGCGGAACGGGAGATCGGTGTCGAGTCCGAGTTGGTTGCGCCCGTAGAGCACCGCCGCGTCGATCTGCAGCCGGAACGGGTTGTCAGGGTTGGCTGCCGTGACAGCGAGGCGGTTGTGGATGACGCGTGAGATCTTGGCGCGGTCTTCCTCGACCCTTGCTTCGCGTTCGATCATCGATGCGATGATCAGCGTCTCGTACGGCGTCCGGCCGAGCGCAGCACTCTTGGCAACGATGTCCTCCTGTGCGCCCACGCGCTCCATCAACGCGATCATCCGCTCGATCACCTGCGCTTCGGACTCGGCGTTCGACACCTGGTACGTGTCGGGAAAGAGCAAGCCTTCGAGCGAGGCAGAGCCGGGCGGACTCCAGATCGATCGGATCGACGGGTCAGATGCCGCCTCGACGAATTCGGCAGCGGTCAGTCGGTCGACCGATGATTCGAGTCGCTGAGCCATTCGATCGATGGTGAAGCCTTCGGGGAACGTCACGCGGCTGTAGGTCTGGCCAGGCGGCGTGCGGAGACGACCGAGCACGTTGCCCATGTGGTCGTTCGGTCGGATCTCGTAGTACCCGGGGGTGAGTTCGATCCCGCCGTTGCGATCGACGTACCACTCGAACACGCTGGCGTCCGATACGAGTCCGGCCTCTTCGAGGCGAAGCGCCAGCGACTCGACGTCGTCAGTATCGTTGACGGTGAAGCTGACGCGGTCGCCCGGCTCGCCGTCCGGGTTGATCTTGCCGAGGTACCACCAACCGACCCCACCAGCGATCAAGATGGCGACGACGGCCACGACCATCGAGCCATAGACGAGCCACTTGATCGGTCGGGTCTGGCGACGCAGGCGCTCCACCGTGCCCGTGCGATCGGCGTTGTCCCACGGGTCGGTCGGCCAGTCGAGTGCCGGACGATCGTCGGGATCGATCTCGGCTTCGGGTAGCAGCGGGTCGAGTTTGGTGGTCACGGGGTCGTCCCCCACGTGTTACGACGGTGATCGAGCCAGGCTTGCAGCATCACCGCCGCTGCGACCTTGTCGACGACCTGGCGACGCTGCTTTGCGTCGAGGCCGGCTTCGAGCATGCCGCGTTCGGCGGTGACCGTGGTGAAACGTTCGTCGTACATCTCGACCGGCACGCCGACGACGCTAGCCAGCTGGCGTGCTTCCTTGGTGGCAGCTCGGGCCGCCGGGCCGTGGGTGCCGTCCAACGACAGCGGGAGCCCGACCACGACGACCTCGCACTCCTCGATGCGCACCAACGCTGCAATCGCCTCGTGGTCGTGTCGACGGGACTTCGATCGATGCACCGTGGTCAGCGCCGAGCCGATCGTGCCGGACAGATCGGACACGGCGATGCCGATGCGCTTCGATCCCAGGTCGACGCCGAGGGCTCGAACGCCCGGGATCCGCGGTGCTGCGCTCAAGCGAACGACGAGATCGCGGCCGCAGCGCGAGCGAGCGCCTCGGGGATGCCGGACGGGTCCTTGCCCCCGGCGGTCGCGATGTCGCCCTTTCCGCCGCCACCGCCACCGACGGCACGGGCTGCGTCTTTGAGCAGGTCGGATGCTGGCTGCGTACTGCCGGGCGGTACCGCAGCGACCAGCGCCACCCCACCCGTCGGCGTCTCCCCCGCCAATACGACCAGGTGCACGCTCGGTTGCTGACGAACGGCGATGGCCAGTTCTCGCAGATCACCCGGCGTGAGTCCGTCGACCTGCGTGACCACCACGCCGTCGTTCGCGATCGCGGCGATCTCGGTTGCGCGCCCCATCGCGAGCTGTGACCGAAGCGCCTTGATCTCGTCGTTGAGCGACTTGATCTCGTCGAGCTTGCGTTGCACGCCGCCAGCGAGATCGTCGGCATTGGTCCCGACCATTCCGGCGACGTCGGAGATCAACCGCTCGTCGCGCTGCAGCAACGCGACGCTGTTCGCTCCGGTGAACGCCTCGATTCGACGCAGGTTCGATCCGATCGACGATTCGCTGATCACCTTGATCGTGCCGATGTCGCCTGTCGCACGCACGTGCGTGCCACCGCACAGTTCGACCGACGCGCCAGCTTCGAGGACGCGAACGATGTCGCCGTACTTGTCGCCGAAGAACGCGATCGCTCCCAACGCTTCGGCTTCGTCCTTCGTGGTCTCGAACGCTCTCGCCGGTGTGTTGGCGAGGGTCTCGGTGTTCGACAGGCGCTCGATCTCGAGGATCTGGTCGGCGGTGACCGCGTCGTAGTGCGAGAAGTCGAAGCGGAGGCGGTCGGGGCCGACCCACGAGCCCGCCTGCTTGACGTGATCGCCGAGGACCTGACGCAGCGCGTGGTGCAGCAGGTGCGTCGCGGTGTGGTTGCGGCGGATCGCATCGCGCCGCTCGACGTCGATGGTGGCCGTCGCGACCTGACCGGCCGTGACGACTCCGTCGACGATGCGCGCCGTGTGGCGACGCAGCGAGGGCAACGCAAACGTCGTGTCGAGTACTTCGGCGCGGCCGGTGTCGGTGACGATCGCGCCGGTGTCGCCGATCTGACCACCGGATTCGGCGTAGAACGGCGTGCGGTCGAGGAAGATCTCGACGATGCCGTCGTCGGCCTCCATGACCGCGAGGACGCGACTCTGCGCCTCGTTGTCGCTGTAGCCGACGAACTCGGTGACGCCGAACTGCTCGACGACTTCGCGATAGCCGTCGAGCGTGGCGTCGTCGACCGCTCCCTTGGCCGCGGCTTTCGCACGTTCACGTTGCGCGGTCATCTCGGTCGTGAAGCCGGCGAGATCGACCTCCACGTTGCGTTCGCTGGCGATCTCCTGGGTCAACTCGAGTGGGAACCCGTAGGTGTCGTGGAGCAAGAACGCGGTCGAACCCGACAGCACCTCGGCCTCGTCGTCATCGCTGAGCGAGGTGTCGAGGATCGACAGCCCGTTCTTCAACGTGTGACGGAAGCGCTCCTCTTCCTTGGCGATGACACTGACGATGAAGTCCTGGTTCTTGCGCAGATCCGGGTAGGCGTTCGACATCACGTCGATGGCGACCTCGGTGAGCTGTGGCATGACCAACTTGTCGGTCCCGAGGAGGTAGGCGAAGCGCACCGCGCGTCGAAGAATGCGTCGCAGCACGTAGCCACGGGCCTCGTTCGACGGGAAGACGCCGTCGTTGACCAACATCGCGCCGGAACGAGCGTGCTCCGCGAGCACGCGCAGGCCAAAGCTGTCTCGGTCATCGTAGTCACCGACTCGGTAGGTCTTGCCGGTGAGCGACTGTGCGGCGTCGATGAGCGGCTGCATCAGATCGGTTTCCCACACCGAGTCGACACCCTGCTTGAGCGCGAGGATGCGTTCGAGGCCGGCCCCGGTGTCGATCGACGGCTTGGGTAGCGGCGTGCGCGAGCCGTCGGCCGCTTGGTTGAACTGCATGAACACGAGGTTCCAGAACTCCATGAACCGGTCACCGAACGGATCGCCGAGCGGTCCGCCGTCCGGCCCGAACGCGGGACCCCGGTCGATGTGGAGTTCGCTGCACGGGCCGCAGGGGCCCGTATCGCCCATCTGCCAGTAGTTGTCCTTGTCGCCGAGGCGCTGGATCCGCTCCATCGGCACACCGACCTCTTCGTGCCAGATCGCCTCGGCCTCGTCGTCGGTCTCGTGGACGGTGACCCAGATCTGGTCGCCATCGAAGCCCCAGCGCTCGGTCACGAGTTCCCACGACCACGGGATGGCCTTCGACTTGAAGTAGTCGCCGAAGCTGAAGTTTCCGAGCATCTCGAAGAAGACGAGGTGTCGCTTGGTCCGTCCGACGTCGTCGAGGTCGTTGTGCTTGCCGCCGGCCCGAGCGCACTTCTGCGAGCTGACCGCTCGCTCGTAGGGCGGTTGCTCGTCGCCGACGAAGTAGGACTTGAACGGCACCATGCCAGCGACGTTGAACATGACGGTCGGATCGTGCGGGATCAGACTTGCCGACGGCACCACCGTGTGGTCCTTCTCGGCGAAGAATCCCGTGAAGGAGTCACGGAGTTGATCCGCGCTCATCGGCGTGTGCGTCCCACTGGTCATACGGCCTGGAATCCTACCGACGACGGATCGCCCGCCGCCGCGATGTTTCCCCAGCCTGCGAACGACCGGGATAGCTTCGGTCTCGATGTCGAAGCCGCCGGAGGATCTGCACGAGTGGATCAGTTTCGACGATCCCGACGAACACCGAACGTGGGTCTTCGATGCGACGTATCTGCGCTCGAATTACACCTGCATCTACGGCTGCGGTTGCCAGGGCATCCTCGACGAACCAGCGACCGATTCGGCGTTGGGGTGCTGCAGCTTCGGCGCGCACTTCGTCGACGCCGACGACCTCGCCAACGTCGAGCGCCACGCCGAGCGGCTCCGACCCGATCACATGCAGTTCCACGCAAAGTTGGCCAAGAAGGGTTTCACCACGCAGGGGGATCGTGACGCCGACGGTGAGCCGACGATGCAGACACGACTCGTCGACGACGCGTGCATCTTCTTGAATCGTTCGGGCTTCGCGGGAGGCGTGGGGTGTGCGCTGCACATCGCCGCCGTCGAAGCAGGCGAACGACCGCTCGACTGGAAGCCGCAGGTGTGCTGGCAGGTGCCGCTGCGACTGGAGCACTCATCGGACGAGTCCGGTCACGTCACCTCACGGTTGCGCGAGTGGAAGCGGCGCGACTGGGGCGAAGGCGGTGCCGATTTCGGGTGGTGGTGCACCGAGGAGCCGGACGCGTTCGTTGGCGCCGAGCCTCTGTATCGGAGTGCGCGAGACGAGATCGTCGAACTGGTCGGCGCTCGCATCTACGAGCTCATGGCCGCGCAGATGCAGAGATCCGAATGGGTTCCGCTTCCACATCCTGCGCTGCGCCGAGCCACCTCCTCCGGTGAGTCCGCGCAGCCCGAACCGTCGTCCTGAGACGTCCGGTCAGCGACTCAGTCGACGAGTTCGTCCTCGTCGTCCTCGTCGAAGGTGACGCCGTACTTCTCCGCCAAGGCGGCGTACTCGTCTTCGTCATCGTCGTCGTCGTTCGACGACACTTCGCGGTCGCCAAAGCCGAGATCGAAAGCTCCCGGCCCGGACTGCTTGAGTTTTCTCGCCTCTTCGAAACGGCGATGCCGACCCTTCTTCACGACAGGGCTCCCACACTCTAGAAATCGGACATTGCAGATCATTGTACCGCCTGGACCTGGGACTTCGCGGATCGTGATCGAACATTGATTCGAGTCGACCGGATCGCGTCGCCCCTGGGCAACGGCGTCGTCCTGTGGCAGCATGTGAGCAAATGACCGATCGGACCGTTGCGGTACTGAATCAGAAGGGCGGGGTCGGCAAGACCACCGTCACCCTCGGATTGGCGTCGGCAGCCATGGCTGCTGGTCGTCGCGTCCTCGTCGTCGACCTCGATCCGCAGGGCTCGAGCACCTGGGTGCTCGGCGTCGATCCCAGCGACGTCGAGGTGTCGGTCGGCGACGTGCTCGACGCGAAACCCAAGGCCGATCTCCTCGCGGAGGCGATTCGCGTCTCGGCGTGGGGAGACCTCGTCGACGTCGTGCCGGCCCGCCCCGATCAACAGCGACTCGAGGACGGCACGGCGACCCGTCTCGCGAAGGCCCTGCAGAAGACCTCGGTCGATCTCACCCAGTACGAGGTCATCCTCATCGACTGTCCCCCGTCGCTGGGCAACCTGACCGTCAACGGACTCGCCGCTGCTCGCCACGCGCTCGTGGTGATCGAGCCGTCCGCGCTCGGGCTTCGCGGCATCGGCGGGGTAGCCGACACGATCGACGACATCTGGGATCTGCACAACCCCGATCTCGAGTTGAGCGGGGTGCTGCTCAATCGAGTTCCAGCGGTGTCGTCGGAGGCCGAGCGCCGTATCGACGAACTCACCCGCATCGTGGGATCCTCCGCGATCTGGGAGCCGTCGATCCCTCAGCGGGTGGTCTTCAACCAGGCGGTCGGCGAGCGGCGCCCGATCCACTCCTACGGCAGCCGGGCGGCCGAGCCGATCGAGGTCTTCGATCGGTTGTGGGGACGCCTGCGGCGCACCGTGCACGCCTGAGCGCTTCGACGGCGCTGCTGTACAAACGGAACCGCACTACACGGGCTGGAGCGTCAGGCGCCCCTGCGGGTCGAACGTGAGGCCGGCTTGGCCCGACACGAGGCGACGAATGCCCTCGCCCAGCAGCTCACCGCGCCATCCCATCGACAACCGAGCGTCCGGATCGTCGCGCAGGAGCGCGACGATGTCCGAGCGAGTCGCGAGCAGTGCGTTGTCGATCTTTTCGTCGCGGGCGAGCTGACCGACCCATGCCGAGATCAGCGTGATCGCCGGGCGGAGGTTCCGATCGAGATCGTCGGCCGAACGGGGCGCTTCCGGTGGATCGGCGTCACGAGCTGACTTCACCGCCTCGAGGATCTCGTCGGCGATGCCACCACGCGTGTGCCGTTCGTCGACACCGCGGGCCTGCTTGAGTTCGTTGATCGAGCTCGGCGCGCGTTGCGAGATACCGAGGATCGCGAGGTCGGGAAGCACTTGTCGAACGGGGATGTCGGTGCGCATTGCCCGACGCTCACGCCAGGCGGCGACCGCCTGCGCCACGGCGCGCCCTCGCGGCTTGAGCGACCGAGCGTCCTTCAGCCGAAGCCACGCATCGTCGGGGGACGCACCCGACACCGGCCGTGTCCGGAGCTCCTCGCACGCATCGAGGACCCAGTCGACCCGACCGGCCCGTTCCAACTTCGCGACGAGCAGATCATGCACGTGCAGCAGGTACTCGACGTCGGAGGCGGCGTACTGCTGCTGAGCCTCGGTGAGCGGCCGACGCAGCCAATCGGTCAGGCGATCACCTTTCGCCGGGGAGATGCCGATCTCACCCTGGAGCAGCGACACCAGCGACGGGGTGCCGTAGCCGACGAAACCGCCCGCGATCTGGGTGTCGAACATCCGGCTCGGCACGGCGCCGACCGAGTGGGTCAGGACGTCGAGGTCCTGTTGGGCCGCGTGGATGACGCACAACGAGTCCGTGGCGAACAGCCGCTCGAACACGCGCACGTCGACGGTCAGCGGATCGATGAGTGCCGAGCCCTGTCCCGACCCGTCGGAGCGGAGCCAGGCGACCTGCACGAGCGCGAGCTTCGGGTAGTAGGTCCGCTCCCGGTGGAACTCGGTATCGAGGGCGTAGCGAGGACAGGCGACGAGCTCGTCGACGAGCGCATCCAGTTCGGGCTGCGAGTCGATCCACTGAAAGTCGATATCCACGGCCCCGGACCCTACAGCGCGCACTCTGGCACGACGTGGAGGAGCCGACGATGCAGTGCACGCTGCAGTACACGGACCGACGACCGCGTCACGGCGTCGGTCGCCGCTTCCTGGCGGCGACGTCACCGGGCGTGTTGAGGTTGCGTAGGCCGCGAGCCGGCACCGAGACCGGCAATACGCGCAGCCCTCGCAGGGCCCGATGCACGGCGCGTTCGCCGCCCTCGAAACAGCGCACCAACTCGTCTCGAGCCGACGCATGCCACACTGCGCACATCGGTTCGAGGCGACCGGTGTCGGCCACGACCACGTCGGGCGACTCGCCGTCACCGACTCCGGCAAGAGCGGCCTCGGCGGCAGCCAGCAGCGGCCCCAGCACGGTTTGGTCGAGGTCCGGCGCATCGCAGGCGACGACGAGCACGGTCGTGACGTCGAGCGTCTCGAACACCCCCACGATGCCGCCGAGCGGACCGGACCCCGGATGACGGTCGGGCACCACGTCAGCATCGAGTCCGGCGAGCTCGTCCGGATCCCCGCCGTAGACGATGACCGGGGCACACCCAGCCGTCCGCAACGCCCGCAGGACCCGGTTGCCCATCGGCTCGCCATCGATCTCGATCAGCGCCTTGGTTCGCCCCATCCTCGAGCTGGCACCGCCGGCGAGCATGACTCCCGACGGCATGGCTCAGTTCGGGATGCCGGAAGGATCGAGCTGGAGCAGGAACTGTGCGCACCGTTCGGCTTCGTCGTCTTCGCCGATCGCTGCGGCCATCTGGCCGAGTCCGCGCAACGAGCGCAGGAAACCATGGTTCGTCGGCTCACTCCAGCGCACGTAGCCGCTGCCCCGCCATCCGTTGGCGCGCAACGTGTCGAGGCCACGGTGGTAGCCGACCCGGTAGGCCGCATAACGCTCGATCACGTCGCGTCCGAGATCGCCCAACTCGGCCCAGGCCGCGAGGAACCTCGGGGAGGCAGCCACGACGTCCACGACCGCCGAGCGTCGTTCGTCGGCCGGGAGCGCCAACGCAGTAGCGAGGCGCTCCGCGTCGGCGGCGTCAGGCGCAGGGATCACGGTCGTCGGGAGACCGCTGGAGAACTGGATCGGCGTGTCGCTCACCGCGACGAGGGTACCGGTGTCGAGACGATCGACGGGTCTACTCTGTGGCGGTGGATGGACTCGACCTCGACGCTGCCAAGAACATCGCCATCGGCATCGCCGTCATTTTCGCAGCGGGCTCGCTGCTCGCTGCGTGGTTGATGAAGACGATCGTCCAGAAAGTCGCCGTCGGTGCCGTCTTGGCGCTGTTGGCGTTTGCGGTCTGGTCGCAGCGCACGTCGTTGCAGGACTGTGCCGACCGTGTGACGAACGCGTTCGAACGGCAGGGCACCGATGTCAGCTTCATCGACACCGACTGCTCGTTCTTCGGATTCACCGTCACGATTTCCGATCCGCGTGACGAGTCAGCAGTGCGCGCCGAGTCGGCCGCGTGACCGGCGCCGCTCAGGCGCTTCCCCGTCTGACGGCCGCCAAGGCCGTTGCGAACACCGCGTTGCGGTGGGTCCCGCCCTTCCTGCCGACGCTCGAGCGTGCGTTCGGAGCGTCGACCACTCAATTGACCACGATTCTCGGCGCCAGCGAGGTCGCCGGGTTGTCGACGGTCGCCATCGGCCGACACCTCGACCGCGGCCGAGAGCGGCTCATCATCACCGTCGGACTGGCCGCGATCGCCGTCGCCTCCTTCGTCGCCCTGGTCGGCACGACGTTCACGTTCGCCATCGGAACCGTGCTCATCGTGTTCGGTGTGGCGAACTGCACCGTGGCAGGCCACGCCTTCATCGCGAGCCGCGTGCCGTACGCGCAACGCGCTCGATCGATCGGGCTGTTCGAGACCTCATGGGCGTTCTCCCTGCTGCTCGGCGCCCCGTTGATCGCCGTCTTGATCTCTCTGTTCGGATGGCGAGCGCCCTACGTCATGCTGGCCGCCGCTGCCACCGTCCTGGCCGCCGTGATCGCCCGGTCGGCGGTCTTGACGGTGCCCCCGCTAGCACCGGTGGGACCGAGCACACGAGCCGATTCGGTGACCGTCGTGGCGGGCCCAGCAGCGACCTCCGGGGCCCCTCGTGGCATGTTCCGATCGGTCAATCTCGCCGCGTGGCTGACGATCATCGGTTCGGCGTTCGTCGCGATGGCGGGCCTGTCGGTGTTCGCGATCTCCGGCAGTTGGCTGGACGACGCGTTCGGCGTGTCGACCGGTGGGCTCGGGCTCGTCGCGATGGGGTTCGGAGCGGTCGAACTGCTGTCCAGCGTCTCGTCGGCTGCGTTCGCCGACCGCATCGGCAAGTTACGCGGCACGGTGGCTGCGATCGTGCTCCTCATCGTCGGACTGGGCGTGATGGCGGCCGCCGACGCGACCCTGTGGATCGGTGTCGTCGGCATCCTTGCATTCCTCATGGGGTTCGAGTTCGCGATCGTCACGTCCTTCTCGCTCGTCAGCGAGGCGATGCCGGAAGCCCGCGGCACCACCCTCGGCATCTCCAACGGCGTCGGCACCCTCGCTCGGGGCACCGGCACGATCGTGGGCGGATGGCTTTACGGCATCCACGGCGTCGAAGGCACGATCACCCTGTCGGCCACAGCCGCAGTCCTGTCCGCGATCGCGTTCGCGTGGGGACGAAGCGTGCGGCCTGCGATCGCCTGATCAGTCGACCTGGACGAGGCGGAGCACGTCGGTCGCCGCATTGGGGCCGCTTCGCGGCATGCTGCCGCTACGCCCGCCGGTCGGAGCGCCGGCGAGCACCAGCACGGTGTCGCCGTGGTCGATCAACCCGCGCTGCAGCGTGGTCTCGACAGCGAACCACACCATCTCGTCGGTCGACTCGTACATCTCGACCTCGACCGGCTCGACGCCCCACGACAACGCCATCGTACGGACGGTCTTGGGATCGGGCGACAACCCGATCATCAATGAATCGGGACGAAAACGCGCCATCGCCCGGGCCGTTCGTCCGGTGCGAGTGCAGCACAGGATCGCCGAGGCATCACAGTCCATCGCTGCCTGCGACGCCGCGTGCGACAAGGCCATCGTGATGCGGCTCCCGACGTCGACGGCACCCACCTTGTGCTCGCGCTGTAGCCGGCCCAGGCGGTTCGCCCATTGCCGATAGCTCGCCTCGCGCTCGGCGCGGCGAGCGACCGCTGCGATGGTGGTGATGACGGCGACCGGGTCGCGGCCGATGGCAGTCTCGCCGGACAGCATCACCGCATCGGTTCCGTCGAACACGGCGTTGGCCACGTCGCTGACCTCGGCGCGCGTCGGCGTCGGGGCCACGATCATCGATTCCATCATCTGCGTCGCGGTGATGACCGGAACTCCGGCCTCGACACAGGCTCGGATGATGAACTTCTGCAGGTGCGGCACATCCTCGATCGGGCAGTCGATGCCCAGGTCCCCACGCGCGACCATCACGGCGTCGGACGCTGCGATGATCGAGTCGAGGTGGTCCATCGACGCCGCGGTCTCGATCTTCGACACGAGGTGCGCTCGATCTCCCACGACGGCGCGGACCTTGTCGACATCGCTCGCTCGACGGACGAACGACACGGCGATGAACTCCACACCGGCATCGGCCATGATCTCGGCGAGCACGAGGTCCTCGTCGGTCGGTGTGGTCAGGCGGAGCGATTCCGACGGAAGATGGAAACCGGGCGAGCCGTTGACCCGACCACCGGTCACCACGCGTCCGAACGCACGGTCATCGGACATCTCCACGACCTGCAAGCAGATCGCGCCGTCGCCGAGTTGGACCGAGGCGCCGACGGACAGATCGACCAACAAGGTCTCGTAGTCGACCGAGATGCGTTCGGCAGAACTGTCGTGGTCGCCCGGGACGAGTTCGATCAGCGACCCGACCGCGAGGTCGACGCCGCCGTCGGGGAACTCGCCGCACCGGACCTTGGGACCCGGAAGGTCCGCCAGCACCGCAACGGGCCGACCGACCTGTTCGGCCACCGTGCGAACCCGCTCGAGCACCGCGAGATGCTCGTCCACCTCGCCATGGCTGAGGTTGAGTCGCACGACGTCGACACCGGCCGCGATGAGTTCGCGCAAGGTCTCGGGATCGTTGCTCGCCGGGCCGATGGTCGCCACGATCTTCGTTCTGCGCGTCATATCTGCTTGTCTATCCGTCGATGGAACTGTTACTGATCCGCCATGCCCTGCCCGTTCGCCGAGAACTCGAGGAAGGAATCGCCGACCCCGAACTCTCGGAAGCGGGGATCGCGCAAGCGGTGCATCTCGGTCAGTATCTCTCATCGGAGCACCTCGATGCCGTTTATGCGAGTTCGCTGCAGCGAGCGCGTCAGACGGCGGAGCCCGTCGCCGACGGCCGCAGCCTCGATGTCGTCATCGAGGCGGACGTCGCCGAGTACGACAAGGACAGCCCGCAGTACGTGCCCGTCGAGGAGCTGAAAGCCGCGAACGACCCTCGCTGGCAGCAGATGCTCGACGGGGCCTGGGAGGGCACCGAAACGCAGCAGGAGTTCAACGAACGCACCGTGGGAGCGATCGAGCGGATCATCGGCGATCACCGGGGAGGCCGCGTGGCGATCGTCTGCCACGGCGGCGTGATCAACGCCTACGTCACCCGCGTGCTCGGGCTGCCCGAGGACACCCGAGGGTTCTTCTACCCGAACTACACCTCGATCCATCGCATCGCTGCTGCGTCGAGTGGCGAACGATCGATCGTCACCATCAACGAAACCAGCCACCTTCGCAACACCGGGTTGCCAATGGGAATGTTCCAGCGAGGCTGATCATCATGAACGCCGGCATCACGAGCAGCATCACGACCGACATGACGCCCGGTGCGGATCTGATCTCGTTCCTCGACGAGTCACCATCGCCGTGGCACGCGGTTGCATCGACGGTTCGACGACTCGACGGCTTCGTCGAACTCGACGAGCGCGAACCGTGGCCGTCGATTCCCGACGCCGGTCTCGTGGTGCGAGAGGGTGCCGTCATCGCCTGGCGCCTGCCTGCGAATCCCGACGCCGCGGCCGGATTCCGCATCGTCGGCGCACACACCGACTCGCCGTGCCTGCGAGTGAAGCCGAATCCCGACTCGTCCACGGTCGGGTGGAAACAACTCGCCGTGGAGGTCTACGGCGGGATCCTGAACAACACGTGGCTCGATCGCGACCTGGGCGTCGCCGGCCGGCTCGTGTCGAGTGACGGCAGCACGAGGCTCGTCGACGTACGTCGACCCGTGGCGAGGGTGCCGCAACTCGCGGTCCATCTCGACCGTGAGGTCAACTCGGGCGGACTCCGGCTCGATCCGCAACAACACCTCGCACCCGTGTGGGGGGTCGGCGGAGCGACGCGCGGGGAGTTCGCTCGATGGATCGGCGCAGAAGCCGATCTCGATGAATCCCCGTCGTGGTGGGAGCTGTGCCTCTACGACGTGCAGGGAGCCGCTGTGCTCGGCGCCGACTCGTCGCTGCTCGCATCGGGCCGCCTCGACAACCTCGCGTCGTGTTGGGCAGCCACGACGGCGCTCGTCGCCGCCGAGCCCACCGACCAGGTCGCCGTCCTCGTCTTCAACGATCACGAGGAGGTCGGATCCGCCTCGACGACCGGCGCGCAGGGCCCCTTCCTCGAAGCGGTACTCGACCGCCTCGTACGAGGACTCGGCGGCGATCGTGATGCGCTGCTTCGAGCGCTGGCCTCGTCGGCCTGCGTGTCGGCCGACAACGCCCACGCCGTGCACCCCAACTACGTCGATCGGCACGAGCCCGACCACCGGCCGATCGTCAACGCCGGCCCCGCCATCAAGATCAACGCGAACCAGCGATACGCCACCTCGGCCGAGACGGCGTCGATGTTCCAGCAGGCGTGCGAGCGCGCCGGGGTGCCGTGGCAGGTCTTCGTGTCCCGCAACAACATGCCGTGCGGGTCGACGATCGGACCGATCACGTCCACTCGTCTGGGGATCTCGACCGTCGACGTCGGCGTGCCGCAGTTGTCGATGCACTCGGCTCGCGAGTTGTGCGGCGCCGACGACCCCGGTCACCTGGCCGCTGCGCTCACTGCGTTCTTGACGTGACCTGACGTGACCTGGTGCGGTTGCTCAGCCGGCGACGGCTTGGGCTTCGTCGAAGAGTCGCTGCAATTCGACGTACAGATGCGCCGTCGCCGCGTTCAGCATCTCTCGTGTCGGCCGCCCCTTGTCGTTCGTCTCGACGTGAAACGGCTCGCCGACGACGACGTGCACCTTGTGCGGGAAGACGAACTTCGCCCCACGAGGCATCACTTTGGCCGAGCCGCCGATCCCCACCGGCACGATCGGCACCCCAGCCTTCGCGGCGACGAAGGTCGCACCATCGAACAGCGGTTGGACGATCGGGCCGTCCTTGCGTTCACCCTCCGGGTACAGCACCAAGGGCTCACCCGACTCGAGCACGTCGATGCACCGCTTCAGTGCCTCTCGATCGGCCGTTCCACGACTCACCGGGAAGGCCCCCAGCGCAGAGAACAGCCGACCGAGCCGGGGGTACTTCCACATCGAATCCTTGCCCATGAAGCGCATCCGGCGCGGCGAGACCCATGCCGAGATCGGGGTGTCGATGTAGCTGCGGTGGACGGGAGCAAAGACGTACCCTCCGGTCGCTGGCAGTCGCTCCTGGCCGTCGATCGACATCCGCGTGTACAGCCGCGTCGAGCCCGAGACGATCAAGCGGACGACGCGGTACAGCAACAGGCTGGCACGGCTGTTGCCGGCGAACGCCGTCGGCACGCCGCTCATCGATCGAGCATTCCCATGATCTCGAGCACGACGGCGTCGATCGACAGACCTGTCGTGTCGACCACCGTGGCACCGGCAGCCTCGACGAGCGGGCTGTCGTGGCGCGAGGAGTCCTGACGATCGCGCTCGATGATCGACGCCTCGACCTCGTCGACATCTCCGCCGATCTCCGCGACTCGCCGTTCGGCACGGACCCGCGGCGAGGCCGTCACGAACAGCTTCAGCGACGCATCCGGGAACACGACCGAGCCGATGTCGCGTCCTTCGACCACACCACCGCCGTGCTCGGTGACCCAGTCGCGCTGGCGTCGAACCAACTCGCTGCGCACCGCGCTGTTCGCGGCCACCGCACTCACCGCGGAGGTCACCTCTCGTCCACGGATCTCGATGGCCGCATCGACCCCGTCGACGACCACGCGGCCATCGTCGACGTCGAGTTCGATCGCCGCCGCAACCGCCGCGACGTCGTCGATCGACTGCGGGTCGATCCCGCGACGCAGCACGCCGAACGTCACCGCCCGGTACATCGCGCCGGTGTCGAGATAGTCGAGTCCGAGACGTTCGGCGACGGCGCGCCCGACCGTCGACTTCCCGGCCCCTGCCGGCCCGTCGATCGCGATCACCAACGGTGAATGGCCCGCTGTACCCGTCGGGGTCCTGGCCGCGGACATCACCAGCTCACCCCCAGCGGGCGACCTTCGTCGTAGCCAGCAGCGCCCTGTACCCCGACGACGGCTCGCTCCTGGAACGAGAGGATCGAGTGGGCGCCGGCATAGGTGCACGACGAACGCAACCCGGCGACGATCTGGTCGATGATGTCTTCGACCCCGGGACGGTGATGGTCGATGTACATCCGCGAGGTGCTGATCCCCTCCTCGAAGAGTTCCTTGCGAGCCCGGTCGAAGTCCGATTCGGTCTGCGTGCGGTTCTTCACCGCCCGGTGCGACGCCATCCCGAAGCTCTCCTTGTACAGACGCCCGTCGGAGTCGCGCAACGTGTCGGCAGCCGACTCGTAGGTGCCGGCGAGCCACGAGCCGAGCATCACGTTGGCCGCTCCGCCCGCCAGCGCCAGTGCGACATCGCGAGGGAACCGCACGCCCCCGTCGGCCCAGATCGCTCCGCCGAGGCGTGCCGCCTCCGCTGCACACTCGACGACGGCCGAGAACTGGGGGCGTCCGACCCCCGTCATCATCCGGGTCGTGCACATCGCCCCAGGCCCGACCCCGACTTTCACGACGTCGGCGCCCGCCTCGATGAGCTGGCGAGTGCCGTCGGCCGTGACGACGTTGCCAGCGACGATCTTGCCGTCGGGCACCGCTGCCCTGACCGCTTCGATCGCCGTCAGCATGCGCGTCTGGTGGCCGTGCGCCGTATCGATGACGAGCACGTCGGCGCCCATCCACGCAAGCCGCTCGGCACGCTGTCCGGGCTCCCCGTTGATGCCCACGGCGACGCCGATCATCAACCGACCGTCGGCGTCCAACGCTGGCCGGTAGATCGCCGAGCGCAACGCTCCCTTTCGGGTCAACACCCCGAGCAGCCGTTCGTCGCTGCCGACGACCGGCGCCACGTGAAGTCGGCGCTTGCCGAGCTCCGCATGCGCAGTCTGCGGATCGACGTCGGAGCCCAGGATGTGCAGGTTGGACGACATCACGTTGTGCAGTTGCGTGAAGCGGTCGAAGCCGTCGGCGTCCTTCTCGGTGAACACGCCGACCGGCACCCCGTCATCGACGACGACCACCGCACCGTGCGCACGCTTGTGGATCAGTGACAACGCATCGCCGATCGTCGCGTCACGCTGCAGGGTGATCGGTGTCTCGAAAACCGGATGCGACGCCTTGACCGCCCGGATCACGTTCTCGACGACGTCGAGTGGGATGTCCTGCGGCAGGATCGCGATGCCGCCCCGGCGCGCCACCGTCTCGGCCATGCGTCGACCGGCCACGGCAGTCATGTTGGCCACGACGAGCGGGATGGTGGTGCCGATCCCGTCGGGGGTCGACAGGTCGACGTCCATCCTCGACGAGACGTCGGACAGGCTCGGAACCATGAAGACGTCGTTGTACGTCAGGTCGTAGCCCGGTTCGGTGTGCAGCAGTCGCATGATCTCGGCTCCACCTCGTGTCGCTGGCCGGGCAGATCCCGACCTGAGAGGCGCACCGATGATAACGGCACCTCGCTACTGTGCTCACGATGAGCGCAGTGATGCTGATACACGGTTGGGGTGGCTCCTTCGAAGCGACGTGGCAACGCAGCGGGTTCACCGCCTTACTCGAAGACGGGGGCAAAGAGGTCATCGGCGTCGACCTGCTCGGTCACGGCGAGGCCCCGAAGCCACACGATCCCGACGCGTACAACGATCTGACCGAGCGGGTGATCGACGCACTGGACGACCACGACGAACCGGTCGCGGCGATCGGTTTCTCGCTCGGCGCGCTCACGCTCATGAGAACGGCGATGGCGCAGCCCCACCGCTTCGAGCGCATCGTGCTCGCCGGCGTCGGACGCAACGTGTTCGATCGCGATGCCTCGTCGTCAGCGATCATCTCCGAAGGACTCGATGCGCTGATCGCCGGAGCGGATCCGGCCAGCCTGCATCAAACGGCACGCCTCTTCGCACAGTACGCCCAGCAGCCGGGCAACGACCTGGAAGCCTTGGCGGCGATCATGCGTCGTCCGCCCGGGGTCGAGATCACTGCTGCGGGACTCGCAGCGGTCACGTGTCCCGTTCTGGTCGTGATCGGCGAGAACGACTTCGCACATCCCGCCGACGAGTTGGTCGATTGTTTTCCGAGCGGTCGGCTCGTGACGCTCCCCCGCACCGACCACTTCGCCACGACCGAGTCGTTCGGATTCTTCGACGCCGCCCTCGAGTTCGTCGGCGCGATCTGATCGTCTCGCCTCGATGTCGCCGTTGATCACCACCGACGTCGAACGGGCCGCGGCGGCGATCCGCTCCGGCGGCCTCGTCGCGGTACCCACCGAGACCGTCTACGGACTCGCCGCCGATGCCACTGATCCGGCCGCGATCGCCCGGATCTATGCGACGAAAGGACGACCGAGCGAACACCCGTTGATCGTGCACCTGGCCGACCCGCTCGACATCGAGCGGTGGGCGCCTGACGCCTCGAAGGCGGCTCGCCTGCTGGCCGCTGCGGTCTGGCCGGGGCCCGTGACCGTGATCGTGCCGCGATCGCCGGAGCTTCCCGCCGAGGTGGCGGGCGGCCGCGACACCGTCGGGCTCCGCGTGCCCGCGCATCCGATGACCCAGCAGCTGATCCGGTTGGCGGGTCGGCCGATCGCGGCACCGTCGGCCAACCGGTTCGGAGCCGTGAGTCCGACGACCGCGACCCACGTGGCCGACGATCTCGGTGACCGGCTCGATCCAGCGACCGATCTGATCCTCGACGGCGGTCCGGCGCCGATCGGCGTCGAGAGTACGATCGTCGATTGCACGATCGACCCGCCCCAACTCCTGCGCGCTGGCGCCGTGACCGCTGACCAGGCAGCGGAGTTGATCGGCGCGAGCGTCGCTGCGGCGTCCGGGCCCGCACGAGCCAGCGGGATGCTGGCATCGCACTATGCACCGCGTTGTCAGGTCCGTCTCGTCGACCATCCGGACGACGCGGCAGCGCTCGCCGCCGGAACCTCGCGAGCACGGATCCTCGACCACGGCGACGACCTCGCCCGCTACGCGCGAGACCTCTACGCGGAATTGCGGCGTGCCGATGCCGACGAGATCGGCACGCTCATCGCCGTACTCCCGCCCGCCGAAGGGCTCGGCCACGCGATCATCGATCGCCTCACCAAGGCTGCTGCCCCGCGCGGCTGATCGTTCAGAGCTGTGACCAGTCGAGACGGTTGAGCGAGTCGATCCAGGCGTTGCGGACCTGCTCGATCGCCGGTGGCGGCGCGCCGTCCGCCGGGGCGATCGACAAGCTCACCGTCGACGCTCCCGCGTCCGGGACGACGTCGAGGCGACACCAGCAGGCGAACGGTGCCGCCAGCAACACCTGCAACTCGTAGGGAGGATCGTCGTCGACCACCTCGCCCAGTTCGGCGGCGGCGAGCAACAGCGCTTCGAACGTCTCGACCGGCAGCGCCTCGACCGTGAACGACGGAGCGTCGCGACGACGATTCCGCCACACGTCGTCGGGCGCACCGGCCGCCTGCGACGTAGGAGCGGTGCCCGCCGATGTCGGAGACGGCGCCACGGTCGGGCCAGCCCCGTCGTCGGCGAGGCGGCGGAGCGCGGCGGCCGCCGCGGCGTTGACGCGACGCATGTCGTCAGCATCGCCTCCCGCGTCGGGGTGCATCGACTTCGCGAGCTCTCGCCGTGCACGGCGGACGTCGGCGGCGCTCGCATCCGCTGCGAGTCCGAGTTCGGTGAACGGGTCGCTCATGCGTCGCGCAGTTCGCGGTAGCGAGCCCGGATGTCGCCCCCGTCGACACCGTCGACCGCCACCGACTCGCCCAGTCCCCACCGTCGTTGGATCTCGGTCGGATCGACCTGCTCGAGCACGGAGGCCGCCTGGACGGCAGCACCGACCGCCACCGCCTCGTCGACGCGGCCCACCACGACCTCCAGGTCGCACAGCCCCGCCACGACACGTTGCACGGCGAGCGAACGCGCTCCTCCGCCGACCAGGACGAGGCGACCCGTGACGTCGGCATGGCTGCGAAGCGCGTCGAGGCCGTCGAGCAGGCCGCACACGACCCCGTCGACCGCCGCCCGAGCGAACTGCTCGCGGCTGACGTCAGGCCGCAGGCCCGCGAGCACGCCGGTTGCATCCGGACGGTTCGGCGTGCGCTCCCCGCCGAAGTACGGGAGCAGCACCGGTCCACCTGGTGTCGCATCGAGAGCGAGGCGGTCGAACTCGGCATGGTCGACGCCGAGCAGTCGGCGTACAGCGTCGAGCACGAGCGTCGCATTGGACGTACAAACGAGCGGGAGGAATCGTCCGGTCGCATCGGCGAAACCGGCGACGGCGCCGTCAGGATCGGCCGCCGGCTGCTCCGCGACGGCGAACACCGTGCCCGACGTGCCGAACGACATGACGGCGTCGCCGGCGCGAAGCCCGACGCCCAACGCTGCGGCCATGTTGTCGCCGGTACCGGGGCCCACCACGGCGTCGCGCCACGATCCGGCCGACTGCATCGGAGCGAGGACCTCGGGGACCACGTCGCTCCAGTCACGAGCCTCGTCGACGAGCCCGAGCAGATCCCAGCGGTACGAGCCCGTCGAGGGCGACCAGTATCCCGTCCCCGATGCGTCGCCACGATCGGTGGTGAGGCGACCGGTGAGTCGATGCGTCAGGTAGTCGTGCGGGAGCAGCACGGTGGCCAGCCGGGACCACGCTTGCGGGTGCGTGCGGTGCAGCCACGACAGCTTGGTGATCGTGAACGCGGCAACCGGCACACTGCCGACCGCTTCCGCCCACGCTGCTGCCGAACCGAGCTGGTCGATCAACCAGTCGGCGTCGGCGCTGGATTCGGTGTCGTTCCAGAGTTTTGCCGGATGGACCGGCACGCCCTCGCGATCGAGCGCCACCATGCCGTGTTGTTGTCCTGCGACCGAGATCGCCGCGACGTGATCACCACGGCGGAGGTTGCCGACCGCGGTGTTCCACGCGTCGTCGAACGCTCGGGCCCACGCCATCGGGTCCTGCTCGCTACACGGACCAGTGGCCGCAGGATGCGATGCCGACGCCGTCGCGGCCACCGCGCCGGTCTCGAGATCACGAATCGCGATCTTGGTCGACTGCGTGGACGAATCGACACCCACCACGAGCGTTGACGATGTCGTCATTCGTCCGCCCAGTCAGGGTGTTCGCCCCATCGGTCGACGAAGGTGACCTCGGCGACCGGTTTGCGCTTCAAGGGACCGTGCCGACCCTCTGGAACCCCCAGCGTGATGCATGCCGACAGCGCGACATGGTCGGGTATCTCCAGGGTCTCGCGGAGTTCGTCCTCGACCATGAGGTGCCACATCGTGAGCGCTCCTCCGTAGCCGAACGCACGGGCGGCGAGCAACAGGTTCTGGCAGGCCGGATAGACCGACGCGCCTTCCATCGGGTCGGGATCGCGGTACCGATCGAGGCACACGAGCACGACGATCGGCGTCTGTTCGAAGCGGTCCACGTAGCGCTGCATCGAGTCTGCGAAACGACTGGGTCGATAGCCGTCGGCGTTCCGTTTGGCATTCCACCCCGCCCGAAACGCCTCACCCAACAGCCGGCGCGCGACCACCGAGCGTTCGCCGTCGCGTAACACCAGGAAACGAAAACGTTGACGGTTCGATCCCGAGGGGGCGCGCCCGGCATACCAGAGGATCTCGCGGAGATCGTCGTCCGACACCGGCTCGTCCGTGTAGCGACGGATCGCGCGGGTCGTCGCCAGGCCCTCGAGCAATCCAACCGGGTCACGGGGCGGCATGGTCAGCGACCGCGGAACTCGGGCTCGCGCTTCTCCATGAACGCTGCGACGCCTTCGGAGAAGTCGTCGGTCCGCAGCAGCGGGAGGAGTTGCAAGAACACGTGATGCACGTTCTGTTCGAACGTCTCGGTCTCCGCGGCGCGCATCATCCGCTTGATCGCTCGGACTGCGAGCGGCGCGTTCGATGCGATCTCCTCGGCCATCACGCGCACTCGATCGTGCAACTCCTCCGCTGGCACGACGTGGTTCACCAGACCGAGCTCGAGTGCCTCGCTGGCCAGGAGCGTCCGGCCCGTGAAGGCGATCTCGGCGGCGCGGGCGTAGCCGACCATCCGCGGCAACAGCCACGTGCCACCGCTCTCGGGCAGGATGCCGCGCTTCGCGAAGCCGGGGTTGAGTTTCGCCGTGTCGGCCGCGATGCGGATGTCGCAGCCGAGCGCGAGATCGAGTCCGTAGCCGGCAGCGCCACCGTTGAGTGCGCAGATCGTCGGCGTGTCGAGCTCGTGCAGCACGATCGGCGGGGCGTCGCGGAGCTCGAACTCGCCGGTGAAGCCGCCGTCGTCACCTCCGCCCGACAGGTTGCCGAGACCGCCCTTGGGGCCGGCCATCTGTGCCTGCAGGTCGAGGCCGGCGCAGAAGGCGCGCCCGGCTCCGGTGAGCACGATGCAGCGAGCGTTGCGGTCTCGATCCGCGTCGAGAAGGCGCTCGCTGATCTGAGTCAGCATCTTCGACGAGATCGTGTTGAGCCGCTCCGGAGCGTCGAGCGTGATCCACGCGACGTGGTCGATCACCTCGTAGTGGACCTCGTCGCGCTCCGTTTCGACGGATTCGAGGGGATCGGAGCCGCCCGCCGCGTCTGTGACCGAATCGTTTCCTGCGTGCTCAGAGTTCATGAACTGGAACGTAGTGCGTGGCGCGCTCTGCATTCGATGCCTAGTATTCGCCTACCTGATACGTGTCGGCAATCCCGTCGACACCTTGATAGGGGGAGAAACAACATGCAGAAATCACGCGTCAAGCGCGTCGGTGCGCTGCTCGTCGGTCTCTCGCTCACCGCTGCCGCTTGTGGCAGCGATGACGAGCCCGCCGAGGAAGCACCCACCACGGAAGCCCCGGTCGAAGAAGCTCCTGAAGAGGAAGCTCCGGAGGAAGAGGCTCCCGAAGAGGAAGCACCTGAAGAGGAAGCACCTGAAGAAGAGGCTCCCGAAGAAGAGGCTCCCGAAGAAGAGGCTCCCGAAGAAGAGGCTCCCGAAGAGGAAGCGCCTGCGGGCGGTGCCGACGGCATCCTGCGCATCGGTGGCATCCTGCCCGAGACGGGCAACCTCGCCTTCCTCGGCCCCCCGGAAATCGCTGGTGTGAACCTGGCGGTCCAGGAGATCAACGAAGCTGGTGGCGTGCTCGGCAATCCCGTCGAGTACCTCCCGGGCGACTCGGGCGACAACGGTGAAGTGGCCAACGCCACGGTCGACCGTCTCCTCGCCGAGAATGTCGACGCCTTCATCGGTGCCGCCAGCTCGGGCGTGTCGTTCACGGTGATCGACAAGATCACCCAGGCCGGCAAGGTCCACTTCTCGCCCGCCAACACGTCACCCGCCTTCACCGACTACGACGACAACGGCCTGTACTTCCGTACCGCGCCGTCCGACGTCGTGCAGGGTGCCGCCCTCGCCGATCTGATGATCGACGACGGTGCCGCCACGGTCGGCTACCTGGTCCTCAACGACGCCTACGGCCTCGGTCTCCTCGAATTCTCGAAGGGCCCGTACGAGTCGCAGGGCGGCGTCGTCGTCGCCGAGCAGATCTACGATCCGGCGGCAGAGAACTTCGACGCCGAAGTCGGCGCCGTCGTGGCTGCCGATCCGGACGCGATCGTCATCATCGGCTTCGAGGAGACCTCGCAGATCCTCACCAGCCTGATCGAGGCCGGATTCGGCCCCGACAACAAGCTGGTGTACGGAACGGACGGCAACATGGGCAACGCCCTCGCTGCCAACTTCGACGATCCCTCGGTCGTCGCCGGCATGAAGGGCACCCTCCCGGGTGTCGACGTCAGCTCGCTGGGCGACTTCCGTGACCGTCTCCTCGCCGTCGATCCGGCGCTCGAGGACTTCAGCTACTCGGCAGAGTCCTACGACGCCATCGT
Source organism: Ilumatobacter sp. (assembly GCF_046290335.1). Taxonomy (GTDB): domain Bacteria; phylum Actinomycetota; class Acidimicrobiia; order Acidimicrobiales; family Ilumatobacteraceae; genus Ilumatobacter_A. Next base: position 593,172 of record NZ_JBKAGH010000001.1, read on the forward strand.
CGTCATGGCGCTGGCAGCCATCGTTGCCGGCTCCGACGACGGTGTCGCCATCGGCGCCGAGATCAACGAGATCACCCGCAGTGGCGAGAAGTGCACCACCTTCGCCGAGTGCTTGCCGCTCGCCGAAGCCGGTACCGACCTCGACTACGACGGTGTCTCCGGTCCGCTGGAGTTCATCGACGCTGGTGAGCCGTCGCAGGCCTCGATCCTCATCCTGGAATTCGACGCCGACGGCGTCATCCAGGTCGTGGGTTCGGTCGACGGTCAGATCTGATCCAGATCACCTGAACACCTGAAAACGTGAACGGCCCGGGGCTTGCGCCCCGGGCCGTTTCGCGTCCGGCGTTGGCTCAGTCGATGCGTGGGAGCACCTTGAGCCCGAGCTCATCGAGCGCCTTGGGATCACCGGGGATCGGTGAGTTCGTCATCGGGTCCTGGCCGGACTGGGTCTTGGGGTAGGCGATGACCTCACGGATGTTCTCCTCCCCCGCGAGAATCGCCACCAGGCGGTCGAGGCCGAACGCGAAGCCGCCGTGCGGGGGTGCCCCGTAGTCGAACGGATTCAGGAAGAACCCGAACTTGCGCTCGGCCTCTTCGTCGCTGATACCCAGTGCAGTGAACACCTTGCGTTGCAGTTCCGGCTCGTGGATCCGGATCGAGCCCGAACCGAGCTCCCACCCGTTGAGCACCAGGTCGTACGCGATCGAGCGGACCTGCATGGGGTCGGTATCGAACTTGTCGATGTCGTCGGGGTGCGGCATCGTGAACGGATGGTGGCCTGATTTCGGGGCGCCGGTCTCTTTGTCACGGCCGACGAACAGCGGAAACTCGACCACCCAGACGTAGCGGTACGGACCCTCGTGAACGGGAGGCCGGCCGATCTCGTTGCGGAGCATGCCGAGCACCTCACACGTCGTCATCCAGTCGTCGGCGACGATGAGGAGGAGATCCCCCGGCTCGGCCGACATCGCGTCCTTCAACGCGCCTACTTCGGCATCGGACAGGAACTTCGCCACCGGCGAGTCGAACCCGTCGGCGGTCGCCTTGAGCCAGACGAGGCCCTTGGCACCCGCCGACTTCGCCCGATCCGTGAGCTTGTCGAGTTGATTGCGCCCGTACTCCTCGGCCGCGCCATCGACCTTGATCCCCTTGATCGCTCCCCCGCCCTGGGCTGCACCGGCGAACGCCTTGAACTCGGTCTCCGCGAAGATCGACGTGAGTTCGATGAGTTCCATACCGAAGCGGAGGTCCGGCTTGTCGATGCCGAATCGGTTCATCGCGTCGTGCCACGTGATTCGCTCGATCGGTAAGGGTCGCTCGCCGGTCGCCGCCTCGGCGGCCGCCAGGACCGCCTCGGACACGGCGTCGAGCACGTCGTCTTGTCCGACGAAGCTCATCTCCATGTCGAGTTGCATGAACTCGTACTGCCGGTCAGCGCGAAGGTCTTCGTCACGCAGGCAACGTGCGATCTGGTAATACCGGTCGACGCCGCCGACCATCAGCAGCTGCTTGAAGAGCTGCGGCGACTGCGGCAGCGCGTAGAACGAACCAGGTTCCTTGCGAGACGGGACGAGGAACTCACGAGCGCCTTCGGGAGTCGACGGTACGAGCATCGGCGTCTCGACCTCGACGAATCCCTGCTGATCCATCGCAGTGCGAACCGCGGCATTGACAGTCGAGCGGAGCCGCAGATTCTTCTGCATCCGTGCCCGACGCAGATCGAGGTACCGGTACTGCAGCCGAATGTTCTCATCGACGTTGTCGGCGCGCTCGTCGATCGGGAACGGGGGCGGTTCTGCGACTCGCAGGATCTCCACGTCGCACTCGCCGATCTCGACCGCGCCGGTCGGCAACGCTTCGTTGCGCGTGCCCTCTGGGCGCTCCCGGACCACCCCCGTGACCCGGACCACGTACTCGCTGCGGACGTCGACGTCGTCGTTGACGACGCACTGGATGATGCCGGAATGGTCGCGCAGGTCGATGAACGCGAGATGTTCACCGTGCTCGCGGCGTCGGCCGACCCAGCCGCAGACGCTGACCGTCACGCCGATCTGCTCGGGGCGGAGTTCGCCGCACAAATGGGTTCGCATCGAGGTGGAGCTCATGGTTCGTTTCTCTGGAGGTGATCGATCAGGTCGGTACGGGGGATGGTCACTTGCTCGCCGTTGCCGTGCATCGGCTTCACCGTGAGGGTTCCGGCGGCGAGTTCGTCGTCGCCCAAGATGATGGCGTGGGCAGCACCACTTCGGTTCGCCAGCTTCATCTGGGCTTTCATGCTGCGCTGGTCGAAGCTTCGGTCGGCGGCGAGTCCCGCGGCGCGGAGTTCGGCGGTGATCGCCACCGCCGCCGCGCCGCCGGTGACATCGACGACGAACGCGTCGAGCTCGCGGGTTGTCGCTGCGAACACCCCTTCGTCGTCGCAGGCGAGCAGCGTTCGATCGAGGCCGAGCGCGAACCCGATCCCAGCCGTGGCCGGGCCGCCGAGCGCTTCGACGAGTCCGTCGTAGCGCCCACCTCCGCCGAGCGCGTTCTGCGCCGACTCGAGCGTGCCGCCCTGGAATTCGAAGATCGTCCGGCGGTAGTAGTCGAGGCCGCGCACCAGCTTGGGTTCGACGTCGAAGGGGATGTCGAGCGAACGCAGACCGTCCAGCACGGTGTCGAAGTGATCAGCCGCCTCAGCGGAGTAGAAGTCGGCGATCTGCGGCGCAGCGTCGATCACCGCCCGATCACGCTCCCGCTTCGAATCGAGGACGCGTAGCGGGTTCTTCTGCAGTGTCTCGCGGCTCTGCTCGCTGAGCGCGTCACCGGCCACTTCGAAGTGCGCTCCCAACGCCTCGACGTAGCGGGCGCGGTCGTCGGGTTCACCGAGGCTGTTCACGATCAGGCGAACCTGACGCAATCCGATCCGCTGGTAGAACTCCCAGCCGAGGGCGATCACCTCGACGTCGAGGTGCGCATCGTCGACGCCGAGCGCCTCGATGCCGACCTGGTCGAACTGGCGATAGCGACCCCGTTGCGCCTTTTCCTGCCGGAAGTTCGGGCCGGCATACCAGACCTTCCAGGGAGCGATCGGGCGGTGCTGTGCGAAGGCGCGACACACGCTCGCCGTCATCTCCGGACGCAGCGACACGTGGCGTCCGCCACGGTCTTCGAAGGCGTACAGCTCCTTGGTGACCACGTCGGTCGCCTCACCGATACGCGTGAAGACGCCGACGTCTTCGATCAGCGGGGTGATCAACTGTCCGTATCCCGCCGACTCGACCAACTCGGCGAACACGAGCTGAAAGGCCCGCCAGCGGCCACTTTCGGGTGGCAGGATGTCCCGCATCCCGGGACTGGTCTGGAACGTCGGCACGGCCCGTCAGGCTATCGAGCCGTCAGGCAACGGGCTGTCTTGCACCCGGAATCGTGCGGTACGCGTCGTACACCGACGGGATGCCCTTGATGGTCCGCAGCACCGACTCCAGGTGGCCGGGGTTGGCGAGCTCGAACTCGAAGCGCATCCGCGCCTCGCGGTCGGCTCCGGTGACCGTCTCGCAAGACACGATGTTCACGCGATGCTCAGCCATCGCCGTCGCCACGTCGCGCAGCAGCATCGAGCGGTCGAGTGCGATCACTTCGATCCCGGCCGTGAAGGTCGCCTTCGACCGGGCTTCGCCATCCCAGTCGACTTCGATCATGCGTGTCGTCTGCTCTTCCATCAGCGACACGGCGTTGGCGCAATCGGCACGGTGGACGCTCACACCGCGACCGCGCGTGACGTAGCCGGTGATCTCGTCGCCCGGCACGGGCGTGCAACAGTTGGCAAGTCGCACGAGCATGTCGTCGAGCCCTTCGACATGTACGCCCACCTCGGGTCGCTGCCCCTCACGACGCTGGCGGCGTGGCGTCTCGATCGTCGCAGGTAGCTGCACGTGGTCTTCGCCGTCGCGATAGCCCCGTGCGATGCGCTGTGCGACGCCGACCGCCGACACGTGGTGCTCACCGATCGCAGCGAGCAACGCATCGAGATCGACATAGCCGAGGTCGGAAATGACCTCGTCGAGCTGCTCCGATTTCCACACTTGCGTGACCGGCAGGCCTTCGCGACGCAACCGGTCGGTGAGGTCGTCCCGACCGGCCTCGATCATGTCGAGACGCCGCTCGCGGCTGAACCATTGACGGATCTTGTTGCGCGCACGTGGCGATGCGACGAACGTCAACCAATCCTGCGAGGGACCAGCGGTGTCGACTTTGGAGGTGAAGATCTCGCAGTTGTCACCGCTCTGCATCACGTGATCGAGGCCGACGAGACGACCGTTCACCTTGGCGCCGATCGTGGCGTGTCCGACTTCGGTGTGTACCGCGTACGCGAAATCGACGGTGGTCGAGCCGACCGGCAAGGTGATGACCCGACCCTTTGGCGTGAACACGTACACCTCGTCCTGTTCGAGGTCGGTCTTGAGGCTCTGCATGAACTGGGCAGGGTCAGAGACCTCTTCTTGCCAGTCGATGATGCGTGCGAGCCAGTCGATGTCGGCCAGCGGCGACGTGCCCTTGCCGGAGCGGTCCTTGTACGCCCAATGGGCGGCCACGCCCCACTCGGCTCGCTGGTGCATCTCGTGCGTCCGGATCTGCACCTCGATCGGTTTGCCTGCCGGTCCGATGACCGTCGTGTGCAAGCTCTGGTAGAGGTTGAACTTCGGCATCGCGATGTAATCCTTGAAGCGGCCCACGACCGGTCGCCAGCGACCGTGGATCGAGCCCAACGCCGCATAGCAGTCCTTCATCGTGGGCACGATCACTCTGACGGCGACGAGATCGAAGATGTCGTCGAACTCGAGGCCCTTCACGACCATCTTCTCGTAGATGCTCCAGAGATGCTTCCCTCGACCGGTGACCTCGGCCTCGATCCCGAGCGCAGCAAGCCCCGACCGCACTTCGGCGACCGCTTTCGCCAGGTACACGTCGCGCTCGGGTGTGCGGATCCGAACGAGATGATCGAGCTCGGCGAAGCGCTTGGGATGCAACGAGGAGAACGAGAGGTCCTCCAGTTCCTGCTTCAGCTCCTGCATGCCGAGGCGGTGCGCGAGCGGCGCGTAGATGTCGAGCGTCTCTTGAGCGATGCGCTGCTGCTTTTCGAGCGGCATCGCTGCGATCGTGCGCATGTTGTGCAACCGGTCGGCCAGCTTGATGACCAGCACACGCAGGTCTTTTGCCATCGCCACGAGCATTTTCCGCATGGTCGCGGCCTGTTGCTCTTCGCGAGAATCGAAACGGATACGTTCGAGCTTGGTCACACCGTCGACGATCGCTGCGACATCGCTCCCGAAGCCTTCGTGGACATCGGCCAGGGTGATCTCGGTGTCTTCGACCGCATCATGCAGCAACGCCGCGGCGACCGACACTTCATCGAGGCCGATCTCGGCCACGATCTGTGCGACGGCCAGCGGATGGTTGATGTAGGCCTCACCACTTCGGCGCATCTGCGACTGGTGCGCATCAGATGCCACCCGGTACGCACGGTTGATCGTGCTGATCGGTGACTTCGGATGCCGACGTCGATACGCGGTGAGCAGCGGACCGAGTTCGCCAACGGCTGCAGCGGTCGCCGCCTGGTGCCGGCGCCAGGGAAGAACTCGATCGACGGTGCCCACGGTGCTCGACCTCAGTTGTACCGCAGCAGCGACTTCACCGAGCGCTCCCCGAGTCGGCTCCTGCCACCCAACGAGTCGAGTTCGAGGACGAACCCGAGCCCCGCGACCACCCCGCCCAACGTCTCGACCAGCTTGGCGGTCGCCTGCGCGGTGCCGCCGGTGGCGAGCACGTCGTCGACGATCAGGATGCGTTCTCCGGGGTGAATCGCATCTCGGTGGATCTCGAGCTTGTCGGATCCGTATTCGAGTTGGTATTCCTCACGCACCACCGCCCACGGGAGCTTTCCCGGCTTGCGTACCGGCACGAATCCAGCGCCGATTCGGTACGCGACGGCGGCACCGAAGATGAAGCCCCGAGCTTCCATCCCGACCACTCGGTCGACCGCCACCCCGGCGAACTCGTCGACGAGACCGGACACGGCTTGGGAGAAGGCGACCGAGTCACCGAGCAATGGCGTGATGTCGCGGAAGGTGATGCCGTCCGTTGGATAGTCGGCGACGTCGCGCACGAAGCCGCGCAGCGAGGAGTGGTCACGTACGTGGTCTGGACTCGTCTCGACTGCCATGGTCGGAGGATATCTCCGTCCGTCGCGTCCGACGGTGACCGCCGTCAGCGCCGCTTCTTCTTACGCGGACGCGGTGGGTGCGAGAGAATGCGCTCAGCGGGCACGTGCACCGCTTCGGTCCGGGCGACGTCGTCGTGCTCGTCGAATGACGATCGGTCGGCAGGCTCCTCCGTCAACACACGACCACTCACGCCGGCACCGATCACGGCAGCGCGCAGATCATCGCCGATCAGCCGTTCTCGCCGCGACGTGCGGCCGGACTTCGACTTCAGCACCGCGAGGAGGGGCGAAGCGACGAAGATCGACGAGTAGACACCGGCAATCATGCCGACGAGCAGTGCCAAGCCGAACTCGCGGAGTGTGACGGCGCCGAGCAGGCCGGATCCGATCAGCAACAACGAGATCACCGGCAGGATCGACGACAGACTCGTGTTGATCGAGCGCATCATCACCTGGTTCATCGAGATGTTGACGATGTCCTCGTAGGGCATGCGAACGCTGGCGTACTTCCCCTCGTTCTCCTTGATGCGGTCGAACACGACGATGGTGTCGTAGAGCGAATATCCCAGGATCGTCAAGAACGCGATCACGGTTGCCGGGGTCACCTCGAATTGCAGGACCTCGTACACGCCAACAGCGAACACGACGTCGTGGACCATCGCAGCCAGCGCGGCAACCGCCATGCGCCATTCGAACCGCAGCGAGATGAAGATCGCGACCACGATCAAGAAGATGACCAGTGCTCGCACCGCTTTCTCGGTGATGTCGTTACCCCAGGACGCGCTGGTGAACGAGAAGCTGACCTCGTTGACACCCACGCCAGCGGCCGCGGCGAACTCGCTGGTCAATCGATCGGCGGTCTCGGACGGGACCTCTTTGATCTGGATCGTGACGAAGCTGTCGGCATCCGTCGACCGAGTCTGGATCTTGGATCCCGTAATGGAGACGTCGTTGGCCTCGAGGATGTTCTCCGCCTCGTCGACGTCAAAGGTCTCACCGGCGGGAACGTCCCACGCCTGACCGCCTTCGAAGTCGAGGCCGAGGTTGAGGCCACGGGTAAACATCGACCCGAAGGTGACGACGAACACCACGATCGCGATGATGAGACCGATGCGGCGACGACCGTAGAAGTCGATCGCCGTCTGGCCTCGGAACAGACGCCCCAGTCGGCTCGCTGCGATGTGATCGGCACGACTCACTTGGCCACCTCCAGTCCGAACGCCTTCTTGCCGACCATGAATTTGCTCCGGGCGAGCAGCAGCACCGACGGACGGGTGAAGAAGTAGCAGACGAACAAGTCGCACAGCGTCGTGATGCCCAGGTACAACGCGAACCCGCGGACCGAACCCACGCTGAGCCAGAAGAGGATGGCGGCACCGATCATCGAGACCAGGTCGGCCGACCAGATGGTGCGCCACGTCGACGTGAAACTACGCGGCGCCGCGTTTCTCAGCGTACGTCCGTTGCGGATCTCGTCTTTCATTCGTTCGAAAAACACGACGTAACTGTCGACGGTGACGCCGACCGCGACGATGATGCCGGTGATGCCGGCCAGGCTGAGCGAATAATTGGTCGCGCTCGACACGAACGCCGACACGCTGAACACCGTGGCCGCCCACACCACCATGCCACCCACGATCACGAGAGAGAACCAGCGGTAGTAGGCCAACAAGAGCGCGAGGACGACCATCACGCCGAGCAGGCCGGCGATGATCGCCGCACGCAGCGAATCACTGCCCGCCGACGCCGACACGGTGCGGGCTTCTTGCGCTTCGATCTCGACGGGGAACGCGCCGCGGTTGAGGACCCGAGCGAGGCTGCGCGCCTCGTCCTCCGTGAAGTTGCCCGTGATGGACACCTGATCATCGAAGTTCGGCTGGTTCACCGTCGGCGCCGACTGGATGACGCCGTCGAGCACGATCGCCAACTGGCCCGAGGCACAGGTGGAGGTCCGCGAGAAACACTGCGAAGCCAGGCTGTTCCAGAAGGCGCGACCGTCGCCGCCACGCAGGGTTGCGACGACGCCCCAACCCGGGTTCAGCGTCGCCTCGGCGCCACCACGCTCGAACACGAGCACGCCGGTGGTGTTCTGGTCGGGACCGACACAGAGCGGCAGACCGTCTCGCGAGGGCAGGAGTTCGGCCCCCGGGGTCACCGGCGCGGTCGGCACCGGATCGAGGATCGGCGGCGCCGGATCGACCACCGGATCCGTCGTCGGCACCTCGGTCGCCGGAACCTCCGTCGTGGGCACCTCGGTCGCCGGCACCTCGGTCGTCGGAACCTCCGTCGCGGGCGGTTGGCGAAGTGGTTGCGGGCCGTCGGCGTCGCCGGTCGCGTCCGGGTCGGTGCTTGCCGGGTCGGTGCTGTCGGTCGTCGCAGTGGACAGATCGAAATCGGGAGTCAGGGCGGTCGGTGCGGCCTGGCACTCGAACGGGTTGACCACAGGACGGAGTTGGACTACGCCCGAGACGTTGACCGCCTCGAGCGCCTCTTGTTGATCGTCGACGCCGGGAAGATCGACCACGATCGTCTGCCCTTGAACCCGCACGTCGGGTTCGGCGATCCCGAAGTTCTCCAACTCCTGGCGCACCAGGTCACGGATGACGATGAGGTCCTCGCCGGAGGCCTCCTCGACCGGGGCGAGAATGACCGAGACACCACCTTGCAGGTCGAGCCCGAGAATAGGAGTGTTTCCGGTGACGAGGTTTCCACCGAGCGCTGCAGCGACGACGAGAATCGTCCCGACGAGCGACATCCACAAGCGACGAGTCATCGGGCCAGTCCGGCTCAGTCTGCGTCCGCGGACTGCGCGTCAGCGGCATCATCGACATCATCGGCGTCGGCCGGCTCGTTCGCATCGTCGCTGGTCCGCCCTTGGATCGCAGCTCGGGCGATGCGAACCTGCACGTCGTCGTCGATTTCCAACCAGAAGCGTGTCGGCCCGTCTTCACCGGTGATCGTCCCGAAGAGTCCAGACGTGGTGACGACCTCGTCGCCGACTCCAAGCGCCGCCTGCAGAGCTTGCTGCTCGCGCAGCTTGCGCCGCTGGGGGCGGATCATGAAGAAGTACATCGCGAACGGGATCAGCAAGAGGAGCCCGAGCGAGAACAGCGAACTCGCGCCACTGTTGGTTTCGGCCGATGCAACGAGCGCGGAGAATGAGGGCGAAGACATGACGGGACGAGATGCTAGCGCTCAGGCGTCCCAGACACTGAGCACCTCGGATCGAAGTGTCGCGAACGTGCCGTCGCGGATCGCTGTTCGCATCGCCGCCATCAACTCGATGGTCCACGCCACGTTGTGCACCGACAGCAATCTCGACGCTGTCGGCTCCCCCACCTGCAGCAGGTGCCGGATGTAGCCGCGACTGTGGCGGGCACACACACTGCACGAACACGCCGGATCCAACGGCTCGTCGAGTTCGGCATTGCGGGCCGCCTTCGCTTGGAAACGTCCCGTCGAGGTGAGCGCTGTGCCGTGGCGTCCGAGCCGGGTCTGCATCACACAGTCGAACTGGTCGACGCCGAGTGCCACCGCCTCGACCAAGGAGGCCGGGTCGCCGACCCCCATCAGGTATCGCGGCCGATCGGTCGGCAAGTGTTCGATCGCTGCAGCGAGGGCCGGCAACATCTCGGCTCGGGTCTCCCCCACTGACAAGCCGCCGATGCCGTACCCGTCGAAGCCGATCTCCACCGTGCGGCGGGCACTCTCGGATCGCATCGACTCGCTGATGCCGCCTTGAACGATTCCGAACAGCGCCTGATCCGGCCGCGTGTGGACGGCTTTGGCTCGCGCCGCCCACGTCGTGGTTCGTTCGAGCGCTGTGCGCACCACCTCCGGAGCGCTCGGCAACGGCGGGCACTGATCGAGCACCATCTGGATGTCGGCACCGAGTTCTTGCTGAACTCGCACCGCGTCCTCCGGAGTGAACCGGACCGTCGAACCATCGTAGGTGCTCTTGAACGTGACCCCGTCGTCGTCCACTCTCGGATCGAGTGAGAAGACCTGGAAGCCACCCGAGTCGGTCAAGGTCAAGCCGTCCCATCCGGCGAACGACCCGAGGCCGCCGAACTGTTCGATCAGTTTCGACCCGGGTCGCAGCATCAGGTGATAGGTGTTGCCGAGCACGATCTGGGCGCCGACATCGGCGTAGTCGGCAGCACTCAGGTACTTGATCGCGCCTCGGGTGCCGACGGGCATGAACAACGGCGTCGTGTACGAGCCGTTCGCCGTCGTCGCAGTTCCTGCGCGTGCAGCGCCGTCGACGGCGTCGACGCGAAACTCGACGGGCTTCACGAGGTCGACCGCTCGAGCAACGCCGACCGCTCCAGCAACATCGCGTCGCCGAACGACAAGAACCGGTACTGCTCGCGCAGCGCCACCTCGTACAACTGGCGCCATCGCGGCCCGACGAATGCATCGATCATCATCAACAGTGTGGTCTTGGGCAGATGGAAATTGGTCAACAACACGTCGACCATCTGCCACTCGAACCCACGCGAGATGAACAGGTCGGTTCGACCCGACAGTTCTCCTCGGGCCGCCGCTGACTCGAGGGCGCGTACGGCCGTGGTCCCGATGGCCACCACACGGCCCCCTTGGGCACGCGCCGCAGCGCACGCGTCGATGGTGCTGGGCGGGACCCGATAGCGCTCGGTGTGCATCGGGTGGTCCAGCGGGTTCGTCGTGCTGATCGGTTGGAACGTGTCGAGCCCGACGACGAGTTCGACCGTCGCCACCTGCACGCCTCGCGAGCGCAAACGGTCGAAGAGTTCGTCGGTGAAATGCAGTCCCGCCGTCGGGGCGGCCGCCGACGCCGGTTCGGCTGCGTAGACGGTCTGATAGCGATCCGGATCGTCGAGACGCGTGCGGATGTACGGTGGCAGCGGCATGTCGCCGAGCCGATCGAGCAGATCGAGCGGGTCACCGTCGGTCAGTAACTCGACGTGGAACGTGTCGCCAGCATCGCTGCGTCCGAGCATCCGTACGACCGGTGTCTCATCGTCATCGGTGTGGAGTTCCTCACCCGGTCTGACCTTGCCGCCCGGACGAACCAGCGCCTCCCAGCACCGTCGCGTCTCGTCGAGCGACTCGAGCAACAACACCTCGGCGGCGCCACCCGTGGTGCGGCGCAGCGCGAGGCGCGCCGGGATCACCTTCGTGTCGTTGACCACGAGAAGGTCGTCGGGTCGGAGCAGCTCAGGCAGGTCACGAACCCGTCGATGCTGCGGGACCATGTCGCCCTGGTCGACGAGCAGGCGCGCTGCGTCGCGAGGCGCGATCGGCGTTTGGGCGATCCGGTCCTCGGGCAGCTCGTAGTCGAAATCGGACAGCTGGAGGGGCATGTGCAGGGGGATCAGTCGACGAAGAACGACTCCGTCACCGTGGTCCAGATCGCTTCGTCGCCGGGCTCGAAGATCACCCCGAGCAGCCAGAACAGGTCTCCGGCGCCGTTGGTGCCTCCAGCGAAACGCGTCGTCGCATCGGTACCGGGGCACTGGTAGGTGTTCTCCGTCCCGACGTACACGCCATCGTCGTAGTCGATGCTCTCGACCAGCGTGCAGCCGTCGGCGCCGATGCTGGTGGCAATCCCCTCGAGTCCGGCCGCGCCGGCCTCGGCGCCGTTGCCCGCCGGCGCATCACCCGCCACGATGATCACACCGGGTCGGTTGAACGCCGCCAGGAAGGCGGCCGTGTCGGGCGCGGCGACGAGCTGACGGAGATCGCCATCGGGCCGGCCGTCGACCTGCGTCCACGTCGACGGGACGTCGACGGTGATCGTGCCACTCTCATCGGACACGGACTGCACGTCCGATGACGGGTCTGGCTCCGGCTCCGGCTCCGGCTCCGGCTCCGGGCCTGGCGCTGTGGCGACTCGATCGGCGGCCGCTTCAGCGGCGACGACGAGCGTGGCCTCGTCCAGACCGCAGGACTCGTCGAGGAAGCCAAGCAACTCCCCCTGCAGACCGCCGAAGTCCGCGAGCGCGCTGTTCACCTCGTCCTCGTTGGCGAGGGAGCCCAGTGCGCCGATGTCGTAGTCGACCTCATCGAACGCTGGAAGCATGATGTCGAGCAACTCCTGCGCTCGCCGCGGCGCTGCAGCGAACTCCTCGTCGGGCGCGTTGAGGAGGGCTCCCGAAAGCGAAACCGTCATCTCGTCGAACAGGGAGCGAGCTGCGGTGTCGTCAGATCCTGCGATGAAATCCAAGGCTCTCGCCTGCGAGTAGAAATCCGCGCTGGCGCTGCAGAACGCATCGAGGTCACCACCCTGCGGGTCGGTCGCAGGCGGCTCCGCGACCGGCGGCTCGGTCGCAGACGGTTCGGTGACGGGCGGCTCGGTGACGGGCGGCTCGGTGACGGGCGGCTCGGTGACGGGCGGCTCGGTCGCAGGCGGTTGCGTGGGGTCGGCCGCCAGCAGATCGGAGGCGTTGTCGCCTCCACATGCGGCGAGCCCGAGCAACGCGACGACGGCAAGACCTGTGGTTCGCTTGGTGGAGATCACGAATCGCAGTGTAGAGAAGCAGTGTCAACGCAGCGTGACCCGATCGCGCGTGCGGATCCCACTCCCGGGTTCGCAACGCCCTGAGGGACCCAGATCAGGTCTCGAACAGCGTGGACCCGCCGTCCGAGCGTTGCGACGGCGGCGTCTCCATCCCGATGTGCTCGTACGCCGCGGCCAGCGCCACTCGCCCGCGCGGCGTGCGCGCCAGCATCCCTTGCGTGATCAGGAACGGTTCGTAGACGTCTTCCACGGTCTCGGGCTGTTCGCCGATGCTGATGGCCAGCGTCGACAGGCCGACCGGTCCGCCGCGAAACTGTCCGCACAGGTTCGCGAGAATCGCCCGGTCGACCTTGTCGAGCCCGCGATCGTCGACCCCGAACAGCGCAAGGCCGTCGGAGGCCACGCTCGACGTGATCGCTCCGTCGGCGCGCACTTCGGAGAAGTCCCGAACCAACCGCAACAGCCGGTTGGCGATGCGTGGGGTACCGCGCGATCGACGCGCGATCTGTTTGGCGCCATCGGTGTCGATGTCGACGCCGAGGATGCCCGCAGCCCGCTCCACGATGCGCCGCAGTTCATCGGTGTCGTAGTAGTCGAGCCGAGCGACCAGCCCGAAGCGGTCGCGGAGCGGCCCGGTGATCATTCCGGTTCGGGTCGTTGCCCCGACCAGGGTGAAGGGCGGCATCGTCAAGCGAATACTCGATGCTGCAGGGCCCTTCCCGACCACGATGTCGAGCTGGAAGTCCTCCATCGCCGGATACAAGATCTCCTCCACCGCACGAGACAGCCGGTGGATCTCGTCGATGAACAAGACGTCGCCTTCTTCGAGCTTGGTGAGAATCGCGGCGAGATCGCCCGCACGCTCGAGGGCCGGGCCAGACGTGATGTGGAGCTGTGCGCCCATCTCGACGGCGACGATGCTCGCCAGCGTGGTCTTGCCGAGGCCTGGCGGTCCGGCGAACAGCAGGTGGTCAACCGCCTGCTCGCGGCCGCGCGCCGCCTGCAACATGATCGTCAGGTGTTCTTTGAGCTCACCTTGGCCGACGAACTCGTCGAGCGCCCGAGGCCGGAGTCCAGCATCGACATCGACCTCGTCGCCGGTGGCGACCTGCGGATCGACGGTCGCCCGGTCGCGGGACTCGCTGATGTTCGGGTCGTGGAATTCTTCACGCACGTCGGGCTCCCAGCGCCTTCAGCGCCTCTCTGAGCAGCGTGGCACTGTCGCGGTCGCTGGGCAACTCGCGCAGAACCTCGCGGATCTCGTCGGTGCCGTAACCGAGCCCGGTGAGCGCTTCGCGCACATCCGCCACCGACGAACCACCGCCCGATGCGTTCGCAGACCCGTCCAGCACCGCGATCGACAACCGGTTCTTCAACTCCACGATCAACCGCTCCGCCGTCTTCTTGCCGACCTTCGGCACGAGTTGGAGTGCCGCGACGTCGTTGTTCGCGACCACGTCGATGAGCGCAGCGGGCGGATGCGTGGCCAGCACCGCCATGGCAAGCGATGGACCGACGCCGTGGGTCGCGAGCAGCGTCTGAAACGTGGTCTTGTCGTCGATGGAGGTGAACCCGAAGAGCGTCTGCTCCTGCTCACGAATGTGGTGGTGAATCAGCAAGAACGCCGTCGAACCCGGTTCGAGTTCCGGAATCGCCCGCAGCGAGACCGTCACCAGATAGCCGACGCCGCCCACTTCGAGGAGCACGGTGCCGTCGACGTGACGCTCGATGATCGTTCCACGCAGCGAGCCGATCACGATGTCACCTCGGCAGTGCTGTGGTGTGCCGCACGCTGGCGCAGGTGGCGTCCGATCGGCGACATCGCCAGATGCGTCAACGCCAACGCCGCAGCATCGGCAGCGTCGGCGGGCTTGGGCAGCGCCGAGAGACCGAGTCGCGTCTGCACCATCTTTTGCACTTGTTCCTTGCTGGCGCCGCCCCATCCGGCAACGGCGTCCTTGACCTGGTTGGGCGTGTATTGCGTGACCTCGCAGCCGGCGAGCGCCGCCTCCGCGAGCGCGAGTCCGCTCGCCTGCCCGGTCGCCATCGCCGTGCGCACGTTGACCTGGAAGAACACCTGCTCGACAGCGACCACGTCCGGTGCGAACTCGCGAATCAATGCGGCGAACTCCAGACGCAGCGAAGCGAGACGCGTCGGTAGTGGATCGGATGCCGGCGTTCGGATCACGCCCATCGATACGGCGCGAGCCGTGCTGGCACCCCGACCGTCGACGACGGCGTAGCCGCAACGAGTCAGGCCAGGGTCGATACCGAGCACGCGAGTCGTTCGACTCGTCGTTGCGGAACCGACACCGTTGGCGAACACAGGTTCGTACTGTACTGCTCCGGACACGCCGGCGTGTGGATCAGTCGAGCTTCTCCAGCTCGGCGACGAGTTCTTTCACCGGCCGGAACGTGAGACCTGCGATCGCACGGTGTGCGTAGCGCACGATGCCGTCTGCGTCGATGATGAACACGCTGCGGCGAGGAAACCCGATCGGCCCGAGCGTGCCGTAGGCGCCGGCAACCGCTTTGTCGGTGTCGGCGAGCAGCGGGAACTCGAATCCGTGCTTCGATGAGAACGCTTCGTGGCTCGACACGTCCTGTGCCGAGATCGCGACCACCTGTGCGTCGAGTGCCTCGAACTGCTCGAGCCCTTCGTTGTAGCTGGCGAGTTGGCGAGTGCACACCGGCGTGTCGTCACCCGGGTAGAAGACCAGCACGAGTGGTTTGCCGGCGAACTCCGACAGCGAGTAGGACCGGCCGCCCGTCCCGGTCAGGGTGAATTCCGGAGCCTGCTCGCCGACCGACAAGCTCACGAAGACGCCTCCTCCATCAACTCGTCGCTGATGTCGAAGTTCGAAAAGACGTCTTGAACGTCGTCGTTGTCCTCCAGCGCTTCGAGAATCCGCAAGATCGCCTTCGCATCCTTCGGGTCGGTCACCGGCACCAGATTCTCCGACACCATCGGCGAATCTGCCGACACCACCGGGATCCCGGCCGCTTCGAGTTGTTCTCGCACGCGATAGACCTCCGATGGTTCGGTCATGATGCGCCACCCATCGCCTTCGGCGACGATGTCGTCGGCGCCGGCGTCGAGTGCTGCGAGCATCACGTCGTCTTCTTCGACGCCGGGACCGGTGACGATCACTCCCCTACGGGAGAACTGCCAACCGACCGCGCCGGGCTCGGCCATCGATCCACCGAGCTTGCTGAAGACCTGTCGCACGTCGGCGCTGATCCGGTTGCGGTTGTCGGTCAACACGTCGATCAGCAGCGCCACGCCACCCGGGGCGTACCCCTCGTACATGATCGACTCGTAGATGATGCCCTCGCCCGACTCCCCCGAGCCTCGCTTGACCGCACGGTCGATCGCTTCGTTGGTCATCCTCGCCGCTTTCGCCTTCTGCACGGCGGTCCGCAGCGTCGGATTCATGTCGGGGTCACCGCCCGTCTTGGCGGCCACCTCGATCTGGCGGGCGAGCTTGGCGAACAGCTTGCCGCGGGCGGCGTCGGCAGCGCCCTTCTTGTGCTTGATGGTTGCCCATTTGGAATGGCCGGACATCTCGGTTCTCCGTCAGCAGATCGAGTGGATGAACATTTCGTGGAGCCGCCCGTCGGGAGTCAGCTCGGGGTGGAACGACGCCACGGTACATGCTCCGTGGCGAAGCAGAACAGGCACACCCTCGTGCTCGGCCAACACCTCGATGTCGGGGCCCACCCGCTCGACCGCCGGCGCACGAATGAAGACGGCGTGAAAGACCTCGTCGAGACCGGCAACATCGATGTCGGTCTCGAAGCTCGCCAGTTGGCGCCCGTACCCGTTTCGACGGACGGTGATGTCGACCGAGCCGAAACTGCGCTGGTCAGGGCGCCCATCGAGCACCTCGGCCGCGCACAGGATCATCCCGGCGCAGGTGCCGAACACCGGAAGACCACCAGCGATCCTCTCCTGCAAGTCGTCGAAGAGGTCGTTGGTGGTCAACAGATGCGACATCGTCGTGCTCTCCCCTCCGGGGATCACCAGTGCGTCGAGGTCGTCGAACTGTTCGGCCTTGCGGACGAGCGGCGCCTCGACACCGAGTTCGTGAAGTCGTTGCCGATGAGCGCCGAACGCGCCTTGCAGCGCGAGCACGCCGATTCGCAGCGTCGTCACCAGCCCCGCTCTGCGTATCGCTGGTTGATCTCGTCCATGGCGATGCCGGTCATCGGTGCGCCCAGACCACGGCTGACCTTCGCGAGGATCGCCGGATCGCTGAAGTGTGTCGTTGCCTCGACGATCGCCTTCGCACGTGGGGCGGGATCGTCCGACTTGAAGATGCCCGAGCCGACGAAGACTGCCTCGGCCCCGAGCTGCATCGCCAGCGCCGCGTCGGCTGGCGTGGCGAGACCGCCAGCACAAAAGAGCGGCACCGGAAGCTTGCCGGTCTCGGCGATCTCCTGGATCAGCGGCAGCGGAGCCTGGAGTCGCTTGGCCCAGTCGAACAGCTCGGCCTGATCGGCCTGCGTGATGCGCTTCATGTCGCCGATGATCGAGCGAAGGTGGCGAACCGCCTCGACGACGTTGCCGGTGCCGGCCTCGCCCTTCGAGCGGATCATCGCTGCGCCCTCAGAGATGCGTCGGAGCGCCTCGCCGAGGTTCGTCGCACCACACACGAAGGGCACATCGAACGCGAACTTGTCGATGTGGTGTGCCTCGTCGGCCGGGGTGAGCACCTCGGACTCGTCGACGAAGTCGACGCCGAGCGACTGCAGGATCTGCGCTTCGACGAAGTGACCGATACGAGCCTTGGCCATCACCGGGATCGACACGGCAGCCTGGATGCCGTCGATCATCTCCGGATCACTCATCCGAGCGACACCGCCATCTTTGCGGATGTCGGCCGGCACTCGCTCCAGCGCCATCACGGCGACCGCGCCAGCGTCTTCGGCGACCTTGGCCTGCTCCGGTGTGACGACATCCATGATGACGCCACCCTTCATCATCTCGGCCAGCCCTCGCTTGACGGGGAACGTGCCTGTGCTACGCGTCTCGCTCATGGCGGGGAGCGTACTTTCCGATGCGTTGATTCTGCCTGATCGTTTGCGCGATCAGCCAGGTGTCACCGACACCCGCTCGGTCTCTGGGGCTCGACGTACCGACGATCAGCGGCCGCGGATGATCATGGCGACCGGCGACTCGCCTTCGCCGACGCTGCCATCGAACTCGGCGAGCTCGATCCACGTGTTGCCCGGTGTGAGCGGAATCGGGTTGCCATCGAGATCGTTGAAGCGAATCGGCGCAACGGCGAGCGTGCGGTCCCATTTGCCCTCGATCAGTTCGCCGTTGCTGAACACGTACACGAGTCCTTCGCCGAGGGTCTGCGCCTCGGGCGAGCGAGCGTCGACAGCGCTCGGGCGGTACTCCACCACCATCACGATGACGTTGGTGGCATCGATCGGTCCGTAGGTCTTGTCGACGTGGAACTCGCCGTCCATGATCCGCATGAACCGGGAGGTCTCCGGGTTCCACTCCCAGGTGATGTCTCGGCGGCGCATCTCCAGGTCGAAGCCGGCGACCTCGACACCGGCGAACTCCGAGTTCGCGGCGACGTAGTTCCACTGGATCGGCGGCGCGCCGGGATGATCTTCCGGCGTCTGCTCGTACAGCGCGTCGGTCGAGCTGTACAGGTCGTGCGGGGCGCTCCCCGGGCCGCGGAAGTACCCCGGGCTGCGCTGCGCGTTGAGATCGGTGAGGAACGATTCACGAATGATCCGTGTGACGCCCGGGTTGCCGCCGCTCCAGGCGAAGAGCGGCTCGTTGAACGACGACAGGATGTCGACGTCTTGCGATCGTCCCGACCGGATCGGACCCACCGGGTCGGCATCGTTGGTGTGGAAAACGGCCGCGAAGCGCGTGTTGTTGTCTTCGACGATCTCTTCGAACACGATGTCGGCCACGGCGAGACCAGTGTGATTGACCCGAGCCTGGTTCGCGTTGTCGATCTTCACTGCCAGGGCCGGACGGGTGATCAGTTCGTCGTCGGAGGCCACCGGTTCGCCGGTCAGCGGCTGGCGAATCGCTTCAGGCAGCGTCGTGGTCGTGGTCGCGGCTGGCCGCGTCGTGGTGGTGGTGGTGGTGGTCGACGAAAAGATCGGAGCCTCAGTTGTCGTGGTCTCCTGGGTGGTCGTGGTCTCGTCGGCGTCGCCTCCGCCTCCGCCGCACGCGGCGGCGAGCACGGCAGCAGCGGTCAACACGCCCACGAGGCGCAGCGAAGTCATGGGGGATGTGATCATCAGAGTTCTCTCAGCAGTGCGATGCGCTCGTCGAGCGGTGGATGGGTAGCGAACATCTTGTGCACGCCGGCGAGCTTTCCGCTGTCACCCACGCCACTCATCGGTTGTTCGATCCACAAGTGTGCCGTAGCGGTCGACGCACTGTGCGTCACGGTGGTGTCTTGTTGGAGTTTCTCCAGCGCGGAGATCAATCCAGGCGGGTACCGAGTCAGCTGGCAGGCGCTGACATCGGCAAGTGTCTCGCGGCGCCTCGAGATCGTCGCTTGCATCGCCTTGGCAATCAAGGGCGCGAGGATCAGCAGCGCGAACCCGACGATGGCCAGCGGGTTGTTCGTGTTGTTCCGATCTCCCGAGCGCGGCACACGCCCACCGTTCCACCACATCATGCGGATGGCGAGGTCGGTCATCAGTGCGACGGCGCCGACCATCGTGACCGCGAGCGTCGACACCAGGATGTCGTAGTTGCGGATGTGGCTGAGTTCGTGCGCCACGACACCTTCGAGTTCGACCCGGTTCATCGTGTCGAGCAGACCCGTGGTCACGGCGATCGCCGCATGGTTCGGGTTGCGGCCCGTCGCGAATGCATTGGGAGCGGGGTCGTCGACGATGTACACCCCCGGCTTGGGCAGTCCGCCGGCGATGCAGAGGCCTTCCACCAGGTTGTGGAGGCGCTGATACTGCTGTGGGTCGGCCGGGACCGCCCGGCTCATCCGCAGCGCGATGGCATCGGCCTTCCAGTACGAAGCGAAGGCGAACGCGCCGCTGAGGACGAGCGCTACGACGGTGAAAATCGGACCGTTGCCGACCAGGAAGCCGATGACGGCACCGACGAGTGCCACGACGATGACGAAGCCGGCGACCAGCAGGACACTGCGCCGCTTGTTGGCGCGGATGAGCTCGAACATCAGAACTCGACGTTCGGCACCGAACGCGCCGCTTCGTCGGCTTCGAAATACTCTCGCGGCACGTACTTGAGCGACTTCGCCAAGAAGTTGGTCGGCACCGATTCGATCTTGTTGTTGTAGGCCAACACGCTGTCGTTGTAGAACTGCCGCGCGTACGCCACCCGGCCCTCGGTCGCCGAGAGCTCTTCTTGCAGGGCCAGGAAGTTCTGGTTCGCCTTCAGGTCGGGATACGCCTCTCCGAGCGCGAACAGTTGACGCAGGGCACCGGTCATCAGGTTGTCGGCAGCGGCCTGGTCGTGCGGTGTGTCGGGCGCCGCGATCGCCACGTTTCGGGCCTGGATGACGCCTTCGAGCGTCTGGCGCTCGTGGGCGGCGTAGCCCTTCACGGTCTCGACGAGGTTGGGGATCAGATCGATGCGCCGCTTCAGCTGCACGTCGATCTGCGACCACGCGTTCTCGACCTGGTTCTTGCTGCGTACCAGCCCGTTGTAGAGCACGACGCCGACGACGAGCACCAGCACGACGACCACGATGAGGATGATGATCTCCATTGCGCCAAGTGTACGGCGGGGCGCCTCGCCCAGCGGCGATGCGCCAGCGATGGCCATTCGAGCGCCAGCCGCGCCGCCAGCCGCGCCGCCAGCCGCGCCGCCAGCCGAGCCGCCGTTCACGCGGTCAACGAGCGCCGGAGCGGTCCGCGATCACCTCGTGGTAGATCTTCAGGTATTCGTCGGCGAGCGCTGACATCGCGAACCGTTCGGCTCGGTGAGCTCCCGCTTCGCGGAGTCGTGCTGCCAGGGGTGCGTCGACAAGTGCTCGTTCGAGCGCGACCGCCAGTCCGGCGACGTCGCCGGGAGCCGACAGCAGTGCATCGACGTCATGGGTCGCGACGTTCTGGTAGCCGTCGAGCGAACTCGCCACGACCGTGGTCTGCGCGGCCATCGCCTCGATCAGCACCACGCCGAACGATTCGCCACCGAGCGACGGAGCGCAGAACACGTCGGCGGTTCGCAATCGGGCGAACTTCTCGGCGTCGCTGATCCGGCCAAGCCACTTGATCCGATCGTCGCCGACGGTCAGGGCGGTCAACTCTGCGGTGTCGGGTCCGCTGCTGGCGATCCACAACTCGGCATCGACCGGAACGTGCCGAAACGCCTCGAGGAGCACGCGGAGTCCCTTTCGGACCTCGTGGCGACCGCAGAAGAAAACCGCAGGAGGCGCGCCGACCGGACGATCGAGGGGTCGCGCCGAACGGATCTGAGCGACCTCGACGCCATTGAACAACACGTCGTAGTCGCCGCCGAGGTACGACTGCACCAGCGCGAGCGCGTCTTTCGACACCACCACCTTGCGATCGATCCGATTGATCAAACGGGCGAGAAAAGGACGCAGCATGCGATACATCGCGGACACGCCCGCGGCATGAAACGTGCCGACGGTCGGATGGCGATGGGTGAGGGTCGCCGTCACGGTCGGGCCGGGGGCGAGCGGTTCGTGGACGTGCACGATGTCGAAGTGCTCCTCGTCGAGCGCGCGGATGGTACGCATCACCGCCGGCGGATCCGGCGCCAGCGGAGCGATCGAGCCGTTGGCCGCAGTCGGCAGCGACTTGCCGAGCGGGGTGACGAAGCTCTCCGGCGGCGGGCCATCGCACGGTCCGAGCACTCTGGCCTCATGGCCTCGACGCCGCAGTTCACGAGCCAGGCCGAGCACCTGCATCTGCACCCCACCGGGCACCGTCAGGCTGTAGGGACACACGATGCCGATGCGCAACGAGCGCGTCGGCGACGACGCGAGCGACGAAGCAGCCGGCACCGAGTTCGGGACAGCACTCGGGACAGCGCGTGGGACGATGTCAGCCATTGGTGGCAGCGTAGACCGACGGCTCGTCGCTGATGCCGAAGCGTCGGTGGAGCACGGCGACTTCGAGCGGACGGGACAGCAGGTACCCCTGACCGATGTCGCAACCGAGTTGACGGAGCGCGGCGAGCTGCGTCGGCCGCTCGATCCCTTCCGCGACGCTCGTGATCTCGAGCGTCGCCGACATCTGCAGGATCATTCGCGCCAGACTCGATCGTTTCGCATCGCCGTCGACCTCGTCGACGAACTGGCGGTCGATCTTCAAGATGTCGACGGGGAATCGTTGCAGGTACGACAGCGAGCAATAACCGGTGCCGAAGTCGTCGATGGCGATGCGGACCCCGAGGTCGCGCAGCTCCTGCAGCACGCTCGACGCCGACTCGACCTCTTCGACGAGCACGGTCTCGGTCACTTCGAGCAGCACGTTCGCTGGCGCCAGCCGGTTCGTCACCAGCGCGCGTCGGACGTCGTCGACGAAGCCTTCGGCACGGAGCTGGATCGCCGACACGTTGATGCTCACGTACCGACGGCCGCGCGCCTGCCAACGCTGCGCCTCGCGCATCGCCTCGTTCATCACCCAGGTGCCGATCGGGCGGATCAGCCCCGAGCGCTCGGCGATCGGGATGAACTCGCCGGGAGAGACTTCGCCGCGCACCGGATGCCGCCAGCGAACCAGCGCCTCGGCACCGAGCACCTCACCGGTCGCCAGCGACACGAGCGGCTGGTAGACCAGTCGCAACTCGCCGTTGTCGAGCGCGTTGCCGAGCTCGGATCGGAACTCCAGTTGACTCGTCGCTCCCAGGCGCATCGCCGGATCGAAGATCTTGATCTGCCCTTTTCCGGCCCGCTTGGCTTCGTACATCGCGATGTCGGCATCGCGAAGCAGGCTCGACGTCGTCATCCCCGGCGCGGCCACTGCGACACCGACGCTCGCAAGTACCGCGAGGTCGTAGCCGGCGAGTTGGACCGGCTGACGCAGTTCTTCGAGCAGGCGCTGCGCCACGTCGAGCGCGCGATCCACGCCGCCACGGTCTTCCAGCAACAGCGCGAACTCGTCGCCGCCGAGTCGTGCCGGAGTGTCGCCAGATCCAGCGACGTGACGAATGCGGTCGGCGATGGTCCGCAGCAATTGGTCGCCCACGCCATGGCCGAGCGCGTCGTTGACCGACTTGAAGTCGTCGAGATCGACGAAGAGCACGACGACCGGGTCGGTTTCGGGACGCGCCACTCGCAACGCGTGGTCCATCCGGTCGAGGAACAGCGCTCGGTTCGCCAAGCCGGTCAGCTCGTCGTGGTACGCACGGTGGCTGAGCTGGCGTTCGAGGTTGCGCTGCTCGGTGACGTCACGGAAGGTGGCCACGATGCCGTCGACGGCATCGCCACCGAGCAGGTTGGCGATCGTCGACTCCATCCGTCGACGCTGCCCGTCGACACGGACGAGGTTCGACTCGAATTTCACCGTGCCCTCGGCACCCATCTCGATCACGCGTTCGAGTTCCGAGCGTGCCCGCTCGCGATCCTCGTCGGCGATCAGATCGACCACGGGACGTCCGATCCAGTCCGACGACCGATGACCGAGCGTGCCGATGAGACCGGGGCTCGCGTACTTGATGCCACCCGACTCATCGATCAACATCACGACGTCGCTGGAATGCTCGACCATGGCAGCGAGACGATCCTGACCTCGTCGTTCGGTCAGCGTGCGCACCGAGTCCATGAGGCCCCACATCCGCGCCAACGCGAGGACGACCGAGACGACCGCAGCGAGTGCGACGGCGAATCGGGTGGCGATCGACCCCAGGTCGCTGATCGTCAGGGCGAGCAGCACCGTCAAGGGGGTCAGCACCGCGACGCTCAAGCCCACCGTCCTGCCAACGCTGAGCGCCATTGCCTGGTCGTCATCGGAGACGTGGGTCGACCGGCAGAGCCGCATCGCCGCCCAGCCCACGACCAGCGGGGCGACCACGCCGAGCGCGGCGACGCCACTCCCCGCGCTGAACTCGTTGCGCAATTCCAGCACGCCGCGCAGCGCATCGGACGTCGTCTGGACACCGATGCCCACGACGAGCGCGACGAGCGGCACGTGGCGGAAGCCGGCGTGAGCCAGCAGACGGAACGCTGCTGCGAACGCAACCGCACCGAGGACCGGAGCGACGCCCGCCCAGATCGTCTGCGACAGCCCGAGGTCGTCGTCGCCCAGATACGGCTCGACGACGACCAACCAGATGCCGACTCCGACAGCGATGCCGACGATGGCGAATTCGAATGACCCGAACGCATCGTGGTCCGGAGCGGTTCCCCGGCTGAGCAGGACCAACGCGCCGGCGAGGACCGCGATCGATGCGATGTGCAGGCCGTCGGAGACCGACGGGAACGTCGACGCTGCGTCGCCGAAATACACCATCGACCACACCAGATGCGCAGCGACGAGTAAGCCCAGCGACACGGCGACCATCGCCCACGGCACCACGCGCGGCGGATGATGGCGAGCGATGCCGGCGATGACTGCGATGAAGCCGATGGCGGGAGCAGCGACGCGGATCGACTCGGCGGCGCTGCTCGGTTCCGCAAGGAGGTACGCGACGACGAGCACGATGCCCAGCACCATCAGCGCGAGCGAGCGCCGCGATGCAGAGAGTCCCAGAGTTCCAGCGATGCTCATGTTGTCGGCAAGTTCGCGTCAGGAGTTGAGTCGAGCTGGATGACAAATTCACCCGTCGGCGGAGCCATCGGCGAGCTCACGACACGGCAGCGTCGACACCCGCGGCATACCCCGGATCGGACGGCCAGTTCGGTTGGAACATGTGCCATTGCGCCGGGGCCCGGCGGATCAAGATCTCGAGTTCGTGCGCCAGATCCTGCGTGATCCTGGCCACGTCGTCGCGAAGCCTCGCGTCGGTGCGTTCCACCCGCAGCGGTGGACGCACCCATCCGAGGTGACCATCCACGCGGTCGGTGAAGTAGACCGCCGTCGGGAAGATGGGCGTACCCATGCGCAGCGCCATCGTGGCCGCACCACCCGGCAGCGTCGTCTCCTCACCGAAGAACTCGACAGTCGGGCCACTTCGTTGCAGATCTCGATCGGAGAGCAGACACACGATCTCGTTGCGTTTCAGCGCACCGAGCACCTCACTGCCGGCTTTCGGGCCGAGCGGAACCACGTTCATCCCCAACTTGGAACGCAGGTCGACGAACCACTCGAACAACTCCGGTGGGTCGATCTTCTCGACGACCACGGTCATCGGGTGACCCTGGTCGCAGATCCATCGACCGGCCCATTCCCAACCGCCGAGATGAGGCAGGGCGAGGATCGCACCGTTGCCGTCGCGGAGTGCCTCCACGATCTGCGGGTAGCCGTCGTCGCGAAACCCGCGGTCGACCGCCCGTTTCGACAGCGTCGGCAGCTGGAAGCTCTCGATCCAGTATCGAGCGTAGAAGTCGAACGCCTGCTGGGACGCTCGACGCAGCCGCAGACCGCGCAGCGACGGGTCGGCGCGTTGGAGTTG
This sequence comes from Ilumatobacter sp., assembly GCF_046290335.1. Classification (GTDB taxonomy): domain Bacteria; phylum Actinomycetota; class Acidimicrobiia; order Acidimicrobiales; family Ilumatobacteraceae; genus Ilumatobacter_A. Next base: position 618,423 of record NZ_JBKAGH010000001.1, read on the forward strand.
GCGCTCGATCATCGCCCGCCGCTCAGGGCTGGTGAAGCTCGCACCCGCACCGAGCGGTGTCGCGAGCGCCGCAGCGAACGCCGTCGGCGTCAACCGGGCCGCCAGCGCCCCGAGGCGATAGCCGCCGGTCGTGAGCGCGCTGGTCAGTTCCGCGGCGTCGGTCGGCAACCGTCCCCATCCCGGAACCTGGAACCGCCGCTCGGCCATCGACACCGATCCGGATCAGTCGCGACGGCGAGGAACGCTCGTCCGGCGCCGCTCGACGCGCGCGACGCGACGGCTCTGACGACGCGAGCGGCGCATCTCGATCCGCTCCTGGGTGACGGGGGCGACCGCCGCCTGGGTCCACACCTTGACGAACCGCTGGATCGCCGTGATGGACGTGAGCACGAGCATGATCCACAGGATCGGGATCAGCAGCGGCTCGACGGCGAGACCGATACAGATCGCGATGATGCGCTCGGCGCGCTCCATCAGCCCGCCCTTGGCGTCGATACCCAGCGACTCCGCCTTGGCCCGCTGGTAGCTGATCAGCGACGACACGCTGGCGATCGCGAATGGCAGCATCGCCAGCTGGCCGGAGAAATCCGGGTCGGTTGCGAAATACCAGGCGATCCCGCCGAGCAGGAAGGCATCGGTGACTCGGTCGACCGTCGAGTCGAAAAAGGCCCCGCGCTGGCTCGAGCTGCCCGACGCCTTCGCCAGCGCCCCGTCGAGCAGGTCGGGCAGCGCCGCCAAGATGACGAGCAGCAGCCCGAGCCACAGGTTGCCGGCAGCGATCGCCACGGCGGCCCCGATGCCGACCAGTAGCCCGATGACGGTCAGGTGATCGGGGGTGAGTCCGGTTTTGCGGAGCGCTCGACCCAGCGGCTTGACCGCCTTGTCGACCGGACCACGGAAGGTTCCGTCGAACATCGTGGTGACCCTACCGCCCGCTCACTGCCCGCTCACGGCTGCGTCTCGGAGGCGCGACCGGCATCGTCGACGTCGAGACGCGCCTCGGGGTTCGACTCGACCAGATGCTCGACGATGCGGGCGTCGATCGCGTCGACCAGCACCAGCGCCCGTTGCAACGGTGGCTCCTCGGACGAATAGCACAGCACCCGCCAGGTCGGTCGACTGCGGAATCCCCGCCAGACCTGCTGCGCCGAGGCATGACCCACAGCGAAGCCTGCTGCCTGTTGCGCGGCGACGAGTGCCTCCTTTTCGTCGACGTGCATCTTCCAGCCGGAGGTGATCGAGAACACGCCGACCGCGCCGAGCACGCCGGCCGCGAGCCACCAACCGCCGTTGACGATCGCCGCATCGTCGAACGCCACGACCGCAGCCACGCAGGCAGCCGCGAGCGCCAGATAGATCACGCCTGGCCAGCGTCGTCGGCTGTTGTCGGGAAACAGGTAGGCGCCGACGAACCCCGCCGGGTTCAAGTCGTCGGGCAGTTCGTCGCGGATGTCGTCAGGCGCCGAGGCCACATCGGTGCGATCGTCGGTCATGACTGCAGGCTACGGCGACAGAGTGGGTCAGACCCACTCTGTCGCCCGACTCACGGCCAGGCGGCACGCAGCCGCGCCGCACTCGCGTCGAGGCTCTCGGGCAGCGTCTGCGTGTTGCCGATCGCGGTCAGGAAGTTGCTGTCCCCGGTCCAGCGCGGCACGACGTGCACGTGCAGATGTGTCGGGACCGACCCTCCGGCGGGGCGACCCAGGTTGATCCCGACGTTGATGCCATCGGGACGATACGCGGCGCGCACGACTCCGACCGCCGTGGTCACCATCGACCACAGCTCGGCCGTCTCGTCACCGGTCAGGTCGGAGAGATCGGGCACCTCCCGGTAGGGCACGACCAGCAGGTGGCCGGTCGTGTACGGGTAGATGTTGAGGATCGAAAAGACCAGATCACCGCGATGGACGATGTGCGTCGCCTCGTCGGGTTCACCCGAGCGCAGCAGACGCGTGAAGACGCTCCCCTCCCCCGGCGCCGGATCGACCCGCGCCGGAGCCGACTCGACATAGCTCGCCCGCCAGGCCGACCACATCCGTTCCAGCACGAGGCAGGCCTCAGGCCGACAACGCGGCGGACTGGGCGTCGTCGACCTCGGCGCGGAACCGCTCGACGAACGCGTCGAACGCAACGTCTCGTTCGACGTCGTCGGCACCTTCGGTCACCAGGTCGCGGCGCAGGTTGACGCCGACGGTGTCGGCGGCCACGTCGTCGTCGCCGACCACCAGCACGTACGGCAGCTTCTCCATCTTGGCCGTCCGGATGCGCTTGCCGAGACCGACGTCGGCCTTGACCATGTCGGCACGAGCGCCGGCTGCTTCGAGGCGCTCCACGACGCCGGCAGCATGTTGCTCGTGTGCTTCCGACACCGGGAGCACCCGCACCTGCGTCGGTGCCAGCCAGGTCGGGAACGCGCCGGCATAGTGCTCGACCAGCACCCCGAAGAACCGCTCGATCGACCCGAACAACGCGCGGTGCAACATGATCGGGCGGTGACGTTCGTTGTCGGCTCCGACGTACTCGAGATCGAAGCGATCGGGGAGCTGGAAGTCGGCCTGGATGGTCGACAGCTGCCACGACCGACCGATGGCGTCGCGGACGTCGATGTCGATCTTGGGGCCGTAGAACGCAGCGTCGCCCTCCTTGATCGAGTACTCCAGACCGTGGGCGTCGAGTGCCTCCTGGAGCGCCTGCGTCGCTTCGACCCAGATCTCATCGGAACCCACGTACTTGTCGGGGTTCTTCGTCGACAGGTTGAACGTGAACTCGTCGAAACCGAACGCCCGGAGCACCGACAGCACGAAGTCGAGCAGCCCGGCGACCTCGCCGGCCATCTGCTCCTTGGTGACGAAGATGTGGCTGTCGTCCTGGGTGAACCCTCGGATCCGAAGCAAGCCGTGCAACGTTCCGGCTCGTTCGTAGCGGTACACGTTGCCGAGCTCGAAGAGCCGCAGCGGGAGCTCGCGGTAGCTGCGCTGACGACTCTTGTAGATCAAGCAGTGCATCGGACAGTTCATCGGCTTCATGTAGTAGGTGCCGTTGTCCATCTCCATCGGCGGGTACATCCCGTCGGCGTAGAAGTCGAGGTGGCCCGAGGTCTCGAAGAGCTTGCCGTTCGCCAGGTGGGGGGTGAAGACGAAGTCGTAGCCACCGTTCTCGTGGCGCAACCGGCTGTAGTCCTCCATCAGCTTGCGGACGATCGCCCCCTTCGGATGCCAGACGGCGAGGCCGCCACCGAGTTCCTGGGGAAAGCTCAAGAGATCGAGTTCGGTCGCCAGCTTGCGATGGTCGCGCTTGGCCGCCTCCTCGAGCTGATGGAGATGATCGGCGAGCGCCTGCTTCGATTCCCACGCGGTGCCGTACAGGCGCTGCAGCATCTTGCCGTTCTCGTTGCCGCGCCAATGGGCGCCGGCGACCTTTTGCAGCTTGAAGAAGCCGAGCTTGCCGGTCGACGGCACGTGGGGGCCCACGCACATGTCGACGAACTCGTCGGTGTTGCGATACGCGCTGATCGTGTCGCCCTGCACTTCACCGGCATCGAGCGCGTCGGCTCCCGCCGACTCGACGCGCTCGATGATCTCGACCTTGTAGGGCTGATCGGCGAAGAGTTCCTTGGCCTCCGACATGGAGTGCTCGGAGCGGATGAAGGGCTGGTTCTGCTTGACGATCTCCTTCATCTGCGCTTCGATCCGCGCCAGGTCGTCCTCGTGGAACGTCTGATCGTCGGGCAGGTCGAAGTCGTAGTAGAACCCGTTCTCGATTGCCGGGCCGATGGAGAACTTGGCCCCGGGGTACAGCTGGGTCACGGCTTGGGCGAGCACGTGCGCGGTCGAATGGCGAAGCACGTGTCGACCCTCGTCGGTGTTGCTGGTGACGATGGCCACCTCGTCGCCGTCGGCGAGCTCGCGGGTGAGATCGACATCGACGCCGTTGACCGTGGCGGCCACGGCCGCTTTACGCAGACCCGAACCGATCGAGGCAGCCAGATCGAGCGCCGTCGACGCCGTCGGCAGCTCGCGAACCGATCCGTCGGGCAGGGAAACTCGAATCAGGGAGGCGTTGTTCGACATGATCACGCCAGGATAGGAGGCCTGACGGACGCGACGGCGGACGGTTTCAGACGGCGCGGCGCATGGCCGCAGCACCAACCGGCATCGACGGCATCGCGGCCATCGTCGGCATCGCGGCCGGGGTGAAGTCGATCACGTCGGCTCGGCGTGCTGCGCTGCTCGGCTGCTGGTACTCGTCCACGTAGTGCTGGCCGGTCAGCGCGCCGACCGAGCGCATCACGGCGTCGGTCAGCGCGCGTCCAGCACCGGCATGGCCCTCCCGAGCGATCACGTCCGCCGGGCGAATCGGATCACCGATTTCGATCCGGCACCGTTTGCCGACCTTGGGCAGCGAAGCACCCGGCGGCTGGATGTCGGACGTCCCGGTGATGCCGACGGGAAGTATCGGGCACCCGACCTCGATGGCAAGGCGCGCCGCGCCCGTCCGACCCTTGTGCAGGTGACCGTCTCGACTGCGCGTCCCCTCGGGAAAGATCCCGAACACGGCCCCCTCGCGCAGCATCGCGGCGACGGTCTCGAGCGTCGCAGCGCTGCGTTCGCCGCCGGCGCGATCTACCGGGATCATGCCGAGCGCCGGGAAGAGCGCCCTGGTCTTGAACGACTCGAGGTACTCGGCCTTGCCGATGAACGAGATCGTGCGCCGCATCGTCAGCATCAGGAACGCCGAGTCGAGGAAGCTGATGTGATTCGGACACAGGATCGCTGGCCCGTCGGACGGGATCCGGTCGTATCCGACGGTCTCGATGTCCCACAACCGTGACGCCACGGGCCGGGCAACCCGACGGAAACGACGCTGCATGATGGTGGGATCGCTCAGAGCGTTCACGGCTGGGCACGGTACGCAGGCGATGCTGCGGGCACGGAACCACCGTGTGAACGCTCGGTGAACGCGCCGACCGAACCATACGAACGCAGCGAGCAGCCCGACCTGAGCGAAACGTGAACGCGGCGCGACGGCGGCCGTCAAGCCGGAGCGAGGTCGACGCCCAGCAACGCGCTGGCTTCGAGCACGCCATCGCCACGCGCAGCAGCATCGTCGATCGCTGCGAACACTCCCGGCGTGTCGAGATCGTCGTCGAGCCGTGCTCGCACCTCGTCGAGCAAGTCGGGGTTCGAGCGGGCGTTGCGCTCCCACCGAGCGAGCCGATCGACGTTGCGAGGCATGAGTTCGTCGTCCCATTCCCACTCGGTCCGATAATGGTGCTCGACGATGCCGAGTCGGATCACCCGTGGGTCGTAGATCTCACGCAGCGCGTCGACGAACACGAGGTTGCCCAGACTCTTCGACATCTTCTCGCCGTCCATCGAGATGAGCGCCGTGTGCATCCAGTGCTTGACGAAGGGTTCCCCGGTCGCCGCCTCGGATTGCGCACGTTCGCACTCGTGGTGCGGAAAGATCAGGTCGGCGCCCCCGCCATGGAGATCGATCGTGGTGCCGAGTTCGCGCAGCGCCAGCGCCGAACACTCGATGTGCCAGCCCGGCCGACCAGGGCCCCACAGCGTGTCCCACGACGGCTCGTCCGGCGCCGACGGGTGCCACAGCACGAAGTCGAGGGGGTTGCGTTTGTTGGCGTCGTCGACGTTGCCGCCGCGCTGTTTCGCGAACTCGATCATCTCGTCGTGGGTGTAGTTGCTGACCGAACCGAACGACTCGAACTTGGACACGTCGAAGTACACCGATCCGCCCGCCTCGTAGGCGTAGCCGCGATCGATCACCATGCCGATGAACCCGCGGATGTCGGGAATCGCCGACGACGCTCGCGGTGACGACGCGACCGGCAACGCGTTGAGCGCCACCATGTCGCGCTCGAAACGGGCCTCTTGTCCGGCCGCGAGGTCGAGATAGTGCACCCCGAGTTCGCGGGCCTTGGCGAACAACGGATCGTCGACATCGGTGACGTTGCGCACGCAGCGGACGGTGTGTCCCTTGTCGATGAGATGGCGCACGAGTACGTCGTAGGCGATGAACGTCGCCGCGTGTCCGAGGTGGGTCGCGTCGTAGGGGGTGATCCCGCACGTGTACATGAGGACGTGCTCGTTCGGTTCGAACGGCACCACCTCTCGACGAGCGGTGTCATGGAGCATGAAGGTCATGGCGTGTCAGGCAACCCCGACTCGTCGTCGGGCATTCCCGCCGGGGCGATCCGAGCGACGGGGCGATCGAGCTTGATCCCCGTGAGCTTCGGAGCGACGCGGGTCTTGTAGCGGACGTTGAGTTGGAGCAGCACTGCGGTGAACGCTTCGATCGCCGTGGCATTGGACAGCTCACCGGCGTCGAGCGGGCGACAACCCGGGATGTTCCAGACGATGTCGATCACTTCCTTCACCGCTGCCGCGTCGTCGCCGCACACGAGCACGTCGGAGTCGATGGGTTCCTCGATGTGTCCGAGTTCGGTCGCGGGAAGGTGATGGAACGCTGCCACGACCCGACACTCGGGGACCGCTGCTTGGACGTGAGCTGCCACGCTGCCACGCGGCGGGACCAGCGGCTGGAACTCCTTGTTGACCCGCACGAGCGCATTGGCCATCGAGATCACGATCTTGCCGCGAATCAGGTCGATGTTCTCCTGCGCCGTGCTCGCGGCGGAGTCCCACGGCGTGGCGATCACGATCAGATCGCACTCGCTCGCCGCGCGATTGTCGCCGTACCCGAGGAGGCTCGCCAGATCCGGCCACTTCTCGACGAGGCTGTCACGGGCTTCCATCGCTCGATACTTCGAGCGGGAGCCGATGACCGCTTCGTAGCCGATGCTGGCGAGTCGGGCGGCGAGCCCGCTGCCGGCGGGGCCGGTTCCGCCGAGGATGCCGATGCGAGTTCCCGTTGTCACTCCCCCAGCATCACACACCGCCGCGCTCACATCACAAGGCGCCGACGCGGAGGTGACTACGTTGCAGGCCATGGGAATTCTCGACGGCAAGAAGATCGTGGTCACCGGCGTCCTCACCGATGCCTCTCTGGCGTTCGGGGTGGCCCAGCTCGCGTTGGACGAGGGCGCCGACATCGTGCTCACCGGTGCTGGCCGTGCGCTCAAGCTGACACAGCGAACCGCCCGCAAGCTCGCCCATCCCCACGGCGCCGACATCTCGGTGTTCGAACTCGACATCACGGTCCCCGAGCACGGCGTCGCCGTACGTGAGGCTCTGCAGGAGAAATGGGGGCGCGTCGACGGGGTCCTGCACGCGATCGGGTTCGCTCCCGAGGTGTGCCTCGGCGACGACTTCATGGCGGCCCAGTGGGATGACGTCGCCGTCGCGATGCACATCTCGACGTACTCGCTCAAAGCGCTCGCCGATGCCTTCGTCCCACTGATGACCCCGCCCCACGGAACTGGCGGCTCGTTCGTGGGCCTCGACTTCGACAACAGCCAGGCGTGGCCGGCGTACAACTGGATGGGTGTCGCGAAGTCGGCGCTGCAGTCGGTGTCGCGGTACCTGGCCAAAGAACTCGGGCCGAAGGGCATCCGGTCGAATCTGGTCGCTGCGGGCCCGGTCAAGACGATGGCGGCCAAGTCGATCCCTGGGTTCGCGCTCTTCGAGGACACCTGGGACGGACGTGCCCCACTCGGCTGGGACGTCACCGATTCGTCAGCGGTCGCGAAAGCGGTCGTGGCCCTCCTCAGCGACTGGTTTCCCGCCACGACCGGCGAGATCATCCACGTCGACGGCGGCTACCACGCTGTCGGCGCCTGACGCGTCGCTGCAGCGCTCGGCCCTCCCTTGCCGGCCGACCGTGGCCATCTGGGATGGGTCGGTACCCTCGGAGTCGTGAATCGACTTGCTTCCGAGACGTCGCCGTACCTTCGTCAACACCAGGACAATCCCGTCGACTGGTTCGCCTGGGGGGACCCAGCGTTCGCCGAAGCCCGCGCCCGTAACGTCCCGGTCCTCCTCTCGGTCGGCTACTCGGCGTGCCACTGGTGTCACGTCATGGCCCACGAGTGCTTCGAAGACGCCGAGGTCGCCGAGCGGATGAACGCGTCGTTCGTCAACGTCAAGGTCGACCGAGAGGAGCGCCCCGACGTCGACGCGATCTACATGGACGCAGTGCAGGCGATGACCGGCCGTGGCGGCTGGCCCATGACCGTGTTCATGACGCCCACCGGCGAGCCGTTCTACGGCGGCACCTACTACCCGCGCGAGCAGTTCCTGAAGCTGCTCGACGCGGTCGACGACGTCTGGCACAACCGCCCGGCCGACGTCACCAAGAACGTCACGACGCTCGTCGCTGCGATCGACGCGACGGCGAACCTGAAGCCGTCCGACGACCTCCCCAGCGTCGAGCAGATGAACACCTGCGTCCAGCTGTTGGGACGGGCGCACGACGCCGAGCACGGCGGCTTCGGCTCGACGCCGAAGTTCCCGACGACCGCGAATCTCGAGTTGATGCTGCGTGCGTACATGTCGAGCGGCTCCGAAGGCGCGAAGCGTGTGTTGCAGACGACGTTGGATGCAATGGCGTCGGGCGGGATCTACGACCACCTCGGCGGCGGATTCGCTCGGTACTCGACCGATCGAGAATGGCTGGTGCCGCACTTCGAGAAGATGCTCTACGACCAGGCGCTGATGGCGAAGACCTACCTCCACGGGCTCGTCGTGCTGCGCGTCCCGGCGTGGCGCCAGGTCGTGCAAGAAACCGTCGAGTACGTGGTCAACACGATGATGCACCCCGAGGGCGGGTTCTTCTCCGCGGAGGATGCCGACTCGCTGGACGATGACGGCAACAGCGTGGAGGGCCGCTTCTACACCTGGACCCCCGACGAGATCCGAGCGGCCCTGCCCGACGTCAAGCCGGAGGTCATCGAGGAGGCACTCGCCTGGTGGAACATCACCGACGAGGGCAACTGGGAGGGCCGCTCGATCCCGAACCGGTTGCACGCCCGCGGCGAACTCGAACGCAACGACGCGATGAACTACATCCGGCATCGACTCGTCCAGGCACGCGCGACGCGTCCGCGCCCGGCGGTCGACGACAAGGTGATCCTCGAGTGGAACGCCCTGTTCCTCTCGACGCTCAGCGAGGCAGCGGGCGTGTTCGCACATCGCCCGTGGCTCGATGCCGCCATCACCAACGCCGAGTTCTTGCTGCGCGAGCTGCGCGGGCCCGACGGTCGCTGGTACCGCACCTGGCATGCCGACGGCGAGCCACGAGCCCGCCACGCGGCGCTCGCCGCCGATCACGCCGCACTCGTGGACGCGTTCACCCGTCTCGCCGAAGCCTCCGGACAGGCACGTTGGATCGAAGAAGCTCAACAGGTCGCCGACACGATGCTCGACTACTTCTTCGACCCGTCGAACGGCGGGCTGTTCACGACCGCCGAGGACGCGGAGGCACTCGTCGTGCGCCAGAAGGACATCATCGACAGCGCCACGCCGTCGGCGAACTCGCATGGCGCCTTGGCGCTGTACCGACTCGCGTCACTCACCGGCGAACTGCGCTACGCGCACCAAGCCGACCGGATGCTCCAGTTGATCGCCGCACAGATCGCCGACAAACCCACGTCCTTCTCCAATGCATTGCTCGCCACCGACGTGCGCCGACGGGGAGCCACCGAGGTGGCCATCACAGGCGATCGGCCCGACCTCGTGCGCATCGCGCAATCGATCTGGCGTCCCGACATCGTCCTCGCCTGGGGCGAGCCCTACGACGGTCCGATGTGGGAAGGTCGCTCTGACGGACTCGCGTACGTCTGCAAAGACCACGTCTGCAAACAGCCGGCGACGACGCCCGAAGAGTTCGCCGAGATGCTCTTGGGTCGCCCGGTCACGATTCGCGACTCGGCGGTGCGTGCCGACGCGAACGGCACGGACGACAGCGACCCGAACACCGAGTGAACGGGCCGGGCTCGCTGCGCTTCACCAACCGCCGCGGTGGATGATCTCATCGGGCGAACGGCGGGCACGAGCGGCGCTTCGACCGTTCCCGCTCACCGACTCCCGACGAGGCCAGCCCAGTGCGATCGCCCCGATCAGTTCGAGATGCTCGGGAATCGCGAGTTCTCGGCGCACCTCGTCGACGCGCTGGAAGACGCCGAAGAACAGGGCTCCGAGGCCGACGTCCTCCGCGGCGAGCAGCAGCGTCATCACCGACATCGATGAGTCGATCGTCCAGTACGGCGCTGGCCAGGCATCGACCCCAGTACCGAGGCCGCTGCGAGCCTTGTCCGGTTCGGCGTACCGCTGGACGTAAGCCGATGGATCGGCCAATGCCAGCGCTACTACCGGAGCGTGGAGCAGATGGGTCCATCGAAACGACGCACGCTTCTCCGCCGGCAACGTGATGTCCCAGTAGCGGGCTGTGTCGGCTCCCTCCAGCACCACCAGGTGCCAGCCTTGCGTCTTGCCGGCGCTCGGCGCACGAGCTGCCAGATCGACGAGCTGGTCGAGGAGCGCAGGGTCGACCGGGTCGGGCTCGAAGGCCCGGGTCATACGGCGGTTGCGGACGACCTCGACGAACTCGGTCACCGAAACGCTGCGCCTCGGATCAGCGCTTGCCGAGCTTGACGAGGTCTTCCGCCATCGTCCAGCCGTAGACGACCATCGCACCGCCCTTGCCGACCGGGATCTCCCCCATCATGGCGACGACGTCGGCATCGAGCGACTCGGGTTTCATCGACTCGAAGTCGAGATAGCCACTCTGGGCTTCGCTGCTCGAGATGAAGGACTTGGCGTCGTAGCTCTTGTCGATACCGAACCGCTTCGCAAGGCGCCGACCCCATGCACGTTCCTCGCCGACCGCGTTCTCGCCGGGTGAGGGTGTGACGTCGTCGAGATCCTTGAAAGCGTCACGCGCGTCGGCGTTGACGAACCGAGCGCCGACCACGACGTCTTCGTCGGGAAACGCCATCAGGGCGCGGTGGTATGCCTCGTTCATCAGGCCACGCAGCACCTGATCGCGTTTGCTCGACCGCTTGACGCTCATCAGGCCGATCAACACGCAGGGCGTACCGCCGATGCGCTCGAGGGTGGAGAAGGTGAACCCGTGCAAGACGTTGCCGAACCGTGCGGTCGTGATCAACACCCAGTCTTCCATCGCCTTGGAGAGCTGTCCGGTGTTGAACGCGTCTTCCATCGAGGCGAGCTCGTCCAGATCGGTGTCGTCGAGCGCAGATGCGTCGTTGGTCACAACTTCGAGAGCCATCGTGCCCATTCTACCGGCCGTTCTCGAAATGCCTGAACCTCAGAATCGCCGCAAGTCGATGGCCGTCATCAGAGCAGGACGGCTTCGTGTCCATAGGCCATCCGCAGTTCGCCCACCGCACGGTCGAGATCGACTCGGAACTCGTCAGACAGCTTGAGGATCTTGCCCTGACCGAGGTCGACCATCACCACGGAGTCGCCCGGGTGCTCCTTCACGATGCGCTTGAGCCGCTGGATCTTGAGCTCGTCGAGCGAGCTCGCGTGCAAGCGCAGCCGCAACGGCGCTGCCGGGCCAGCGTCGAGGCCCTGCAACACGGTGATCGTCTGGCCGATCACGCCGAACCGCGATTCGTCGCGACGGTCGAGGCGGCCCTTCACCGACACGATGAGATCGTCTTCGAGTTTGTGTCCTTGCTCGGCCAAGGTGCGCGGAAAGATCGTCACCTCGATCGAAGCGTCGAGGTCCTCGAGCAAGAAGACGGCCATCTGGTCGCCCTTCTTGGTGAACTTCCGGGCGAGGTTGGTGATGATTCCGCCGACGACGACGTTCGCGCCGTCTTCCATCGACGTGAGATCGATGATCCGATGCTCGACCTTTCGCTTCAGGGCCGCTTCGACCCCGAGCAGAGGATGATCGGACACGTACAGGCCGAGCATCTCCTTTTCGTAGCGAAGCTTGTCGGTCTTGTCGAACTCCATGTTCTGCGGGATCGGGGTGCGTTCGCTGAACGCTTCGCCCGCCGCATCGCCACTGCCACCGCTGCCACCGCTGCCACCGTCACCCCAGTCGCCGAAGAGCGACATCACGCCCTTTTCCTCTTCGCGTCGACGCTTGACCGTGGTGTCGATGATGTGTTCGAACACCGTGAGCAGCGCTCGGCGGTCGTGGCCCATCGAGTCGAAGCCGCCACCCTTGATCAGCGACTCGATGGTGCGCTTGTTGAGCACGTGCTCGGGGACTCGCTCCACGAAGTCGTGGAAATCCGTGAACTGGCCGTTCTCCTCGCGTTCGGCCAGCAACAACTCGACGAGCGCCTCACCGACGTTGCGAACAGCCGACAACCCGAACGTGATCGCGCCGGGGCTCCCGACCGGCAAGGACACGCCGGCCGGCACCTCGTCTGGTGACAGGGCGCCGAAGTTGATGAGCGAGCGATTGACATCGGGGGGCAAGACCTTGATGCCCATCGAGCGGCAGTCGGCAAGGTACGTCGCCGCCTTGTCGAGGTTGCTCTTGACACTCGACAACAACGACGCGAGGTACTCGACCGGGTAATGCGCCTTGAGAAACGCCGTCTGGTAGGTGATGAGCCCGTATCCGTAGCTGTGGCTCTTGTTGAACGCGTAGTCGGCGAACTTCTCGATGATGTCGAACAGCTGCGGGCCGAGTTCGGTGCCGTACCCGGTCTTTTCCACACCCGCCTCGAACGCGTCGCGTTCTTTGGCCATCATCTCGCGGATCTTCTTGCCGCACGCCTTGCGGAGGTTGTCAGCTTCGGCGAGCGAGTAGCCGGCGAACTTCTGCGCCACGCGCATCACGCTCTCCTGGTAGATCATCAGACCGTACGTGTCGTCGAGTACCTCCACCGCGTCGTCGTGGAAGTACTGCACCGGCTTGCGACCGTTCTTGCGGTCGGCGTAGTCGTAGTGCATGTTCGCACTCATCGGACCGGGGCGGTAGAGCGCGATCAATGCGCCGACGTCGTCGAACGAGTTCGGCTCCATCGCCTTGAGCAACTGGCGCATCGGCGGCGACTCCAACTGGAACACGCCGATCGTGTCACCGCGCGACAGCAGAGCGAACGTCGCCGGGTCTTCGAGGGTCACCTTCTCGGTGTCGAAGTCGGGATCGTGTCGCTCGCGGATCATGTGCTCGGCGTCGGAGATCACGTCGAGGTTGCGCAATCCCAGGAAGTCCATCTTCAACAAGCCGAGCGATTCGACACCGTTCATCTCGAACTGGGTGACGACGGGCGCGTCATCGGGATCGACCCCCGACTCCGGCTTGCGTTGAATCGGGACGTAGTCGGTGACGGGATCTTTCGTGATGACGACCGCCGCGGCGTGGATGCCGTCGGACCGCTTCAGACCTTCGAGCCCCTTGGCGACGTCGATGACCCGCTTGATGTCGGGGTCGGTGTCGTACATCGCCCGGAGATCGGTCGCGGCCTTGTAGCCGTCGAGATACTTGGGATGCTGCTCGAAGCAGTACTTCAGCGGCGTGTCACGGCCCATGACCAGCGGAGGCATGGCCTTGGCGATCTTGTCGCCGACGCTGTAGGGAAAGCCGAGCACGCGGGCTGCGTCACGGGCGGCGTTACGTGCCTTGATCGAGCCGAACGTGATGATCTGCGCGACGTGATCTCGTCCGTAACGCTCGGCGGCGTAGCGGATCATGTCTTCTCGGTAACGCGTCTCGAAGTCCATGTCGATGTCGGGCATCGAGATGCGGCTCGGATTGAGGAACCGCTCGAACAGCAGGTCGTACTTGATCGGGTCGAGATCGGTGATCCAGAGGCAGTACGCCACCGCGCAGCCCGCTGCCGAGCCGCGGCCCGGGCCGACACGGATGCCGTTGTCACGTGCGTACTTGATGAGATCCCACGTGATGAGGAAGTACGACGCGAACCCCATGTCGCAGATGACCTGGAGTTCGTAGGCCAAGCGCTCGACCGCCTCCTTCGGCACCTCCTTGCCCCATCGCTTCTCCGCGCCCTGCTGAGTCAGGTATCTCAGGTAGGCCTCGTCGTCGGCGAAGCCGTCGGGCAGCGGGAAGTCGGGGAGAAGCGGCTTGCCGAACTCGATCTCGACCTCGGCGCGCTCGGCGATCCACAAGCTGTTGTCGCACGCTTGGGGAACCTCGCGGAACAGGTACCGCATCTCGGCGGCGGACTTCAGGTAGTGATCGCTACCTTCGAACTTGAACCGCTTCGGATCGGACAACAGTGCGCCGGTCTGGACGCACAGCAGCGCGTCATGTGCCTCGTGGTCGTGCTCATGGGTGTAGTGGCTGTCGTTGGTGGCGAGGATCGGAGCACCGATGGTGCGAGCGATCTCGAGCAGCTTGGGGTTGGTCTCGATCTGCGCCGGGATCCCGTGATCCTGGATCTCGATGAAGAAGTTGTCTTTGCCGAAGATGTCCTGAAGGCGTGCTGCCTTCTCGAGGGCACCGCGCTCGTCGCCGTTGAGCAACGCCTGGAGGACGTGCCCGCCGAGGCAGCCACTCGTCGCGATGAGACCCTTGGAGTACTTCTCCAACAGTTCCCAGTCCATGCGCGGCTTGTAGTAGTAGCCCTCGAGAAACGCGAGCGATGACAGCTGGATCAGGTTCTTGTAACCCTCGTTGTTCTCGGCCAGCAGGATCAGGTGGTAGTAGAGCTTCTTGCCGCCGTCGGTCTCGCCGCCAGAGTCGTCGACGCGCCCCCGCCGAGACGGCCGCTCCGATCGATGGTCGTGGGCCATGTAGGCCTCGGTGCCGATGATCGGCTTGATCCCCTGGCGATTGCACTCCTTGTAGAAGTCGAGCGTGCCGTACATGTTGCCGTGATCGGTCATCCCGATCGCGGGCTGGCCGTCTTCCACGGCCTTGGCCACCATTTCGTCGAGACGCGACGCTCCGTCGAGCATCGAGAACTCGGTGTGCACGTGGAGATGGGCGAAAGAGTCGGTCACGTCGGCGCTTCGGTCAGAGTTACACGGGTGTGGTTCGAAGATAGCTGCTCGCACGCCGCACGGAGCGACGCGCAGGGCGCGCCGCTAGAGGTAGGTGCCGGTCTGGGGCGGCGCGGCACGCTGAGGCGAACCCTGACCGGTCGACTCGCCCTGACCTGGCAGCTCACGCATCTGTTGGAGCTGCTGCTGCGCAGCGAACTGCTGCGCCATGAGGCTCGCCTGGATCCCGTGAAAAAGCCCTTCCAGCCACCCGACGAGCTGCGCCTTGGCTACTCGGAGTTCGGCATCGCTCGGCACGTCGTCGTGGTCGAACGGCAACGCGAGGTTGCGCAACTCGTCTTGCAGATCTTCCGACAGCGCTCCCGACAACTCGACGATCGAGCGTTCGTAGACCTCGGCCAACCGCTCGCGCGAGGCCTCGTCGAGACCGGCGGCGCGCACCTCTTCGAGGAGTTGCTTCACCATCGATCCGATCCGCATGACCTTCGCCGGCTCGGTCACGGCTTCAACGGGGCGGGCCTCGTCGGAGTCGTCGAGAGCATCACCGGGCGAGTCGCCGTGCTCGCCATGGCCCGCTTCGACCTCGTCGGGCCGCAGTGCCGACGAGGGAGCCGAACTCGTCGACTCGGTGCCGTCGGACTCGGTTGGCGAAGGATGGTTGGCGTCGTCGGACATCCGTCCGTTCTATCCGCGATGACCAGCGACGCCAAGTCAGACGGCGGCGCCGACGAGTGGCACGTTGACCTCCGCGGAGGTCAACGAGCCGTGGCGGCACACGAGTTCGTACGGTCCGGAGTCGGCAGGGTCGAAGTAACTCACGGGGTCGCTCGCCACGAGCGCTACATCGCCGAGGCGTCGTTGGATCGGTGGCGACACCGTCGGACCGAACCACCGCTCGTCGAGCATCTGGGCTTTGGTCACCACCCAGCCGGTCGAGCCGATCTCGTCAGCGGCCTCGGCTGCGAGCGCCTCGACATCGCTCGGTGCACAGTGGAACCAGCGGAAACGCCCTTCGCCCGACTGCTCGGTCACTCGCGACAACAGCTCGTCGGAGGGGTACACGATCCGATCGCCGACGTCGACCTGTCCATGATCGGCGGTGACGAGTAACGCGGTACCGGACGGCAACGTGGCCACCAGATCAGCGACGAGTCCGTCGGAGTAGCGCAGTTCGGCTTCGTAGAAGTCTCCGAAACCGCGTTCGTGCGCGATCTTGTCGATGCCGTTGTAGTAGCAGTACACGAACGGCTGTCCGGCCCGTACCTGCGCGGCTGCTTCGACCGCGATACTCGAAGGGGCACGCCATCCGACCGGCCTACACCCTCGTAGATGCGCTTCGCTGAACGGCGAATTCTGCAACTCGCCCTGAGCGACGACCGGCACCTCCTCGCCCAGGAACGGCTCGAACGACTGCACGTCGCGAGGCGGGTGCGAACGCCGGACCTGTTGGTCGCCGACGGCCCATCGCAACACGTTGAGCACGTCACCGCCCAGCATCATGCGATAGCCGATGAGGCCGTGCTCGCCCGGCGTGAGTCCGGTCGTGATCGAGCTGAGCGCCGTCGCGGTGGTGGTCGGCGCCACCGTGTGGATCGATCGGCCCGACATCGACGACAGCGTCGGCGCGAGCGCAGCATGCTCCTGCAACTGGTCCCAGCCCAAACCGTCGAGCACGAGGAGCACCACCGCGTCGGCGCCGGCGACCACGTCGGGCATCCACGACGGCATGTTGCGGGTCCACTTGTGGTTCGCTGCGCCGGGGCCGAGCAGCGCAGGGATGATCCCGCGCACGTTCGCACCCATGTAGTCAGGAATGATCGGATGCCCGCCTGGTCGACTCACCGACCACAGTCCATCACCTTCCGGGCCGCGTAACAACACCGAACAGGGCCCCGGGGCCTACAGTGCTTCTCGTGCGAATCTCGACCCGAGGAGACTATGCCTGCCGCGCGTTGCTGTCGCTGGCGCTCCACGGCCCCGATGCCGGACCCACCTCGGTTCGCGACATCGCCGATCGCACCGGGCTCCCGCAGCCGTATCTCGAGCAGATCCTCCTCGCGCTCAAGGGCGCGGGGTTGGTCCGTTCCAAGCGTGGAGTCGGCGGCGGCTACGTCCTGCACCGCGCACCTCATGACATCCGGCTGTCCGAGATCATCTCGGCCGTCGATGGTCCGATCACCCTCGGCGACTTCGGACAACCACATCAAGATGGCGCCTGCGACCACGAGGGACAGTGTGTGCTGCTGGCGATCTGGGATCAGGCCGGGGCACACATGCGCTCACATCTCGACGGCTACACCCTTGCCCACATCGCGGAAATCGCGAAGGGCGAGGCTCCCTGGCCCGCTCCGATCGACCACGATCACTGAGCGACAGGCGGGGCGACGCGAACACCCACGCGCGTACCGGCGGTCACACGGAGGCTGCGTCGAGCCACTGTTGAAGGTCGGGTGCGAGCGGGCTGCGAAACGTCACTCGCTCACCGGTTCCAGGATGCTCGAACTGCAGTTCGGCTGCGTGCAGAAACGGTCGGTCGAGCCCGAGGGCCGCTCGCCGCTGGCCATAGGTCGGGTCGCCGACGAGCGGGTGGTTGATCGACGACAGATGGACCCGGATCTGATGGGTTCGACCAGTCTCGAGACGGCATTCCAGACGCGACACGGTCGCTGGCGAGGAGTACGTCCCGACGACGCGGTAGTCGGTCCGCGAGGGTCGACCGTCGGCGACCACCGCCATCCTGAGCGGATCGCTCCGACTTCGACCGAGCGGCGCGTCGATGATCCCGTGGGGCGCCTCGGGAACGCCCCAGACCACGGCGTCATACACGCGGGTGGCGCTGTGATCGGCGAACTGCTCGATCAGCCGGTCGGTGGCTTCGTTGGTTCGTGCTACCACGAGCAGCCCTGAGCTTCCGGCATCGAGACGATGAACGATCCCGGGGCGCATCCGATCACCGACGTGTTCGAGATCGGGGTACCGGGCGAGCAGGCCGTTGGCCAGGGTCCCGGACGAGTTGCCGGCACCGGGGTGCACCACGAGACCAGGCGGCTTGTCGACCACGATCACGTGCTCGTCCTCGTGGACCACGTCGAACTCGACCGACGAGTCGCCGGTGGGCAACTCGATCTGCGGAAACGTGGTCGGGTCGACCATGACCAGTTGTCCCAGTTCGAGGCGGACCTTGCCCGATCGAGCCGATGCCCCATCGACGGTGACGCCGCCACTGGAGATCGCCGCAGCAGCATCGGAACGACTGATGTCGCCGATCAACGCCACGATGCGATCGAGCCGCTCCCCCGCGAGCGCCGCTGGCACTTCCTCCACGATCCGAGGCGAGGTCACGTCGACCCCTCCGTCGACGCGTCGGCTGGCCCATCCGTCGACGAATCGGCTGGCCCATCCGTCGACGCGTCGGCCGGCTCCTCCGTCGGAGCGTCGGCCTGGGGGCTCGCTGCGATCTCGGCGTTCTCGCGGCGTGAGGTGAGCACGGCGTTGAGGATGAGCGCGCCGGCGCCGAAGTTGATCGCCATGTCGGCGATGTTGAAGATCGGGAACCACTGGAAGTCGATGAAATCGACGACTGCCCCGCGCAACCACGCGTCCCCGCGGAACATGCGATCGACCAGGTTCCCGGCAGCCCCACCGATCACGCAGCCCATCCCGAACGTGGCCAGTCGTCCGCCGACGCCGCGGAGCGCGATCAACAGCCAGACGATCACGATGGTCGCCACCACGGCGATGACCGGACCGAAGCCCTGTGCAGCACTGAATGCCATCCCGCTGTTGAAGGCGAGATTGAACTGCAAGGTCCAGATGACGTGGATGTCGCGCCCGTCGGCCAGTTCGTTCAGCGCCCAGTGCTTCGTCAACTGATCGAGCGCGACGATGACGATCGCCAGAAGGACAGGACCGCGCCAGGCGCGAACGGGGTTCATGAGCGGAGTTCGAACGATGGGTCGAGCCAGATGCGAAACCGCACTCAGCGTCGAGCGATACCGCTGACCTTCTCCGCGGCGAGCACGGTGGTCTCCGGGAGCGCCTCGAGACGCTCCCGCGGGATCGGCTGACCGGAGATCTCCGAGTAGCCGTAGGTGCCCTGTTCGATCCGCAAGAGCGCCGCGTCGATCTCCTCGACGGTCTGTCGCGCCTGACTCGACAGCACGCGGTCGAGGTCGCGCTGCACGACCATCGTGTCGCCTTCGCCACCTTCGTCGTCGAACTGCACGTCGCCCATCTCACCGTCTTCGATCAAGCTCTCGGCCTCGTCTTCGAGGCGTACCGCTCGCTTGAGTTCGGATTCGCGACGAGCAATGAGTTCCTCGCGCTGCGCCTTGAGGAACTTCACGTCGAAGTCCTTGGTGTAGGTGATGCCGTCCTTGCTGGTACCTCGGGGAGGTGGAATCTCGACGACCTCGGGGCGATCGTTGGAGAGGAGACCCGGAGCGCTCGCCCGCTTGGCGGCGGGTTTCGCGGCGGGCTGCTTCAGGGTGGCGATCTTCTTGGTCGCCGCTGGCTTGTCTGGCACCTTTGCTGCTGCTGCCTTCTTCTTCGTCGTGGATGTGGTGGTCGCTGCGGTCTTCTTGGTCGCCGCGGTCTTCTTGGTCGCTGCGGTCTTCTTGGTCGCTGCGGTCTTCTTGGTCGCCGCGGTCTTCTTGGTCGCCGCGGTCTTCTTGGTCGCTGCGGTCTTCTTGGTCGCTGCGGTCTTCTTGGTCGCTGCGGAGGCCGACGCTTTCGCACTACTCGTCTTGGCTACCGATGCCGATTTCTTGGCCACCGTCTTCTTGGCCGATGCGCTCGTGCTCGCAGACTTCTTCACCGTCGTCGTGGCCGCGGACTTCTTCGCTGTCGTCGTGGCCGCCGATTTCTTGCTCGCGACCTTCTTTGCCGGTGCTGACTTCTTCGCTGCGGCCATGTGCACTCCTTCGCAACCGTCGAAACGACGGCTCTGGTCGGCGGTGTGAGCGCCGGACTCTAGCGCAAAGACCAGGGGTTCGGACGCGGTCAGGTCAGCGCGCGGACAGCGATCACCGGCGTCGCATCGTCGCCAGCCGCCGTCGTGTCACCGTGCGCGGCGCCCGGTGTCTCGACCGGTGTTTCGATCAAGGTCTCCGTCAGTGTCTCGGCCATGACGAGATCTCGGTGAGCTGCGAGCGACTCCAGCCAGGCCGGGTTGGCCGTCACCGACAGTTCGATGCGGTCCGATACGTGCAGGTCGGCGTCGCGTCGAGCTTGCTGCACGAGGCGAATCAGATCGCGGGCGCGGCCTTCGACTTCGAGTTCGGGCGTCACCACGATGTCGAGCGCGACCACGCCGGCGTGGCTGCCGAGTCCGGTGCTGGCCTGATCGTCGGAAGCCACCTGTTCCAAGGTGTACTCCCCCGCTTCGAGGCGGATGCCACCCACGACGACCACGCGGTCGTCACCGTCACCCTCGACCGACCAGTCACCCTGCTTGTGCGCCCGGATCACCTGCTGGACGTCACCGCCGAGCCGGGGGCCGAGCTTGGCCGGGACGAGTTTGAGTTCTTCGGTCGCCACCGAGCCGAGATCTGTGGTGAGTTCGACGTGGCGGACGTTGATCTCGTCGGCGATGAGATCGACGAACGCTCCGAGACGTTCAGCGTCAGGAGACGCCACCGTCAGCGAGTTGAGCGGAAGCCGCACACGCCGCTGATGTGCCTTACGTACAGACAGACTCGAAGAACACACGTCGCGCGCCAGGTCCATCGAGGCGACCAGCTCATCATCGGCCGGCAGTTCGTCGACCGTCGGCCAGTCGGCGAGATGCACGCTGTCGACCGCTCCGTTGCGGGACGCGTCGTCCCCGCTCGTCTCCCGACCGTGCAGTCCGTCCGCGATGGCCTCGGAGATCAGCGGAAGCAACGGCGCCGTCAGGCGTGTGAAAACCGAGAGCACCGTGTGGAGCGTGTCGATGGCGTCGGCATCGCCTTCCCAGAAGCGCGACCGGCTCCGGCGGACGTACCAGTTCGTCAGCACGTCGAGGTAGTCGCGAACGTGCTGACAGGCGGCGAACAGGTCGTAGCCGTCCATCGACTCGGTCATGTCGGCGACCAGATCACGGGTCTTTGCCAGCACATAGCGATCGAGCACGTTCGCCGAGTCGATGCGAACCACTCCGTGGTGGCCAGCAGCGTTGGCATACAGCGTGAGGAAGTACCACGAGTTCCACAGCGGCAGGAGCACGTGGCGCACGGTCTCGCGCATCCCGGCTTCGGTCACCATCCCGTCGCTCCCCCGCAGGATCGGCGACGACAGCAGGTGCCAGCGCATCGCGTCGGCCCCGTGACGATCGAACATCTCGCCCGGATCGGGATAGTTGTTGAGCGACTTCGACATCTTCTGTCCGTCGTCACCGAGCACGATGCCGTGGCTCACGCACGACGAGAACGCGGGGCGATCGAACAGCGCCGTGGCCAACACGTGCAGCGTGTAGAACCACCCGCGGGTCTGGCCGATGTATTCGACGATGAAGTCGCCGGGATGGTGATGCTCGAACCACTCGGTGTTCTCGAACGGATAGTGCACCTGGGCGAACGGCATCGACCCCGACTCGAACCAGCAGTCGAGCACTTCCGGGACGCGTCGCATCATCGAGCGACCGGTGGGGTCGTCGGGGTTCGGGCGCACGAGGTCGTCGACCGTGGGGCGATGCAGGTCGGCGACCGACACGCCGAAGTCCGCTTCGAGCTGTTCGATCGATCCGTACACGTCGAGACGCGGATACGTCGGGTCGTCGGAGCGCCAGACGGGAATCGGCGAGCCCCAGAACCGGTTGCGGCTGATCGACCAGTCGCGTGCGTTCGCGATCCACTTGCCGAAACTGCCGTCCTTGATGTGCGCCGGCTGCCAGGTGATCTCCTGGTTGAGTTCGACCATCCGGTCACGGAACTTGGTGACCTCGACGAACCACGACGAGACGGCTCGATACACCAACGGCTCGGCACAGCGCCAGCAGTGCGGGTAGGAGTGGTCGTAGGTGGCGTGGCGGATGACGGTGCCGCCGCGCGCCTTGAGCGATCGGATCACGTCGGGGTTGGCGTCGAAGACGTGCGTGCCCACCCAATCGCGGACCTCAGCCGTGTACCGACCGTGCTCGTCCATCGGACACAGGGTCGGGATACCGACGGCGTTGCAGGCGACCTGGTCGTCTTCACCGAACCCCGGCGCCATGTGCACGATGCCGGTGCCGTCGTCGACCGACACGAAGTCGGCCGCGATCACCTGGAACGCCTCCTGCGTGCCGTACTGCTCGGTGTCGGCGAAGTAGTCGAACAGCGGCGTGTACCGGCGCCCGACGAGTTCGGAGCCCTTCATGGTGGCCACCACGTTGCCCTCACCCAACTCGGCCGCGTAGTTGCCGAGGAGCGCCTCGGCGACGATGTAGCGGCTGCCGTTCAACTCGACGGCCACGTAGTCGAAGTCGGGGCCGACCGCGAGTGCGAGATTCGACGGCAGCGTCCACGGCGTGGTCGTCCAGGCGACGAGCTTCTCGCCGGTCTCGAGCTCGAATGCCACGGTGAGCGCCGGGTCCTGTCGGTCGCGGTAGGTGTCGTCCATCCGGGTCTCGGTGTTCGACAGCGGCGTCTCGCAGCGCCAGCAGTACGCGAGCACCCGGTAGCCCTCATAGATCAAGCCCTTGTCGAACAGGGTCTTGAACGCCCACATCACACTCTCCATGTAGGAGAGGTCGAGAGTCTTGTAGTCGTTGTCGAAGTCGACCCATCGGGCCTGACGTGTCACGTAGCTCCGCCAGTCGTCGGTGTACTGCAGCACGCTCGTGCGGCACGCCTCGTTGAACTTGTCGATGCCGAACGCAGTGATCTCCGGGTGGCCGGAGATACCCAGTTCCTGCTCGGCTTTCACCTCGGCGGGGAGTCCGTGACAGTCCCAGCCGAATCGGCGCTCGACGCGGCGCCCACGCATCGTCTGATACCGCGGGATCGCATCTTTGACGTAGCCGGTCAGCAAATGGCCGTAGTGCGGCAACCCGTTGGCGAACGGCGGCCCGTCGTAGAACACGAACTCGTTGTCACCGTTGTCGCCAGCCTCACGCTGCTCCACCGACGCGACGAACGTGTCGTCGCGCTCCCAGCGTTCGAGGATGGCGCGTTCCAGATCGGGGAAGTCCGGCTGCGATTCGACGTTCGGGTATGGCACGTCCGCCAAGGCTAGCGACGCGGTCGGCGCGCCGGGCCGACGGTGTGGACCGGATCACCAGCCGCAATCGGCCGCTGGCACCGTCAACGTCTCCGGGCGCCGCTCTAGCGGCCGTCGTCGTAGGAGAAGCCGGTAGGGCCGTCGTCGGAGATGTCGGTCTGGATGATCAGTTGGCCGGTGTCGACCACGCCCGGCATGGGCTGTTCCGCTGGCGCATCGTCGTGATCGTCGTGGTCGTCGTCGAGCGGATCGTCTCGCTCGTCGTCGACGAGCGGCGCCGCCTCCGCGCTCTCGATCCCTCTCGGCGTCTCGGCTCCGTCGCGCCCGACGAGCGGCATCTCTTCGGTATGCGCGTCTGCCGAGGTGTGCGTGGTGCCCGAGGCGGGCGACGACGTTCCGAGATCATCTGACGCCGACAGCAGCGGACGCCGAACCTCGCCGAGACCGCCAGGAACGCGTTCGACCAGGTCCATGATCGACGTCGCCGCATCGCGGAGCCGACTGCGCTCGTCGACCAGGAACGTCTGCAGATGATCGACGTCCGATTCGAGAAAGTCACGCCGAGCGAGCAGAGCGTTGACTTCGCTCTCCACACGGATGCGTTCGGCCTCGCCGGTCCGACGGGCCTCGTCACGCGCTTCGTCGAGCAGGCGAGCTGACATCTCACGCGTGCTCTCGAGCGTCCGATTCGCTTCCTCGTCGGCCGTGGCGGTGATCCGGCGTGCTTCGGCTTCGGCTTCGGCGATCGCAGTGTCGGCGGTTCGTTGGGCGAGCAGCAGCGTACGACTGATCGTCTCGGCCTGGTCGATCGATGGCGTCACCTCAGCGCTCGGGCTCGGGCTCGGGGTCTCGACCGGCGCCGGCTGCGGCGCTGGTTCGGGAGCCGGTGGCGTCGCCTCGGAGATCTCCTGCAAGCGGGCCACGGCGGCACGCGCACGTGCTTCCATCGCCGTCGACTGGTTCTGCGCGCGTTCGAGTTCGTTGGCGACCTCAGCGAGGAACGTACGGACCTCGTCCGGATCCAGACCCTTCTTGATGGTTCTGAATTCTGCGGTGCGAACTCGCTGTGGGCTGATGTCCATTGCTGTTCCTACGTTCTTTCCGGGTCGGGCTCTGCGGGTCGGGCTCGAGCTGGCGGGGCCGTGAGATGGCGACCGCCGTGTCGGTCAGTCGGCTCGGTCAGTGGTTTCGGTCAGTGGTTTCGGTCAGTGGTTTCGGTCAGTCGTCGTATCCGTCGAAACGCTGAGGTCGGGCCGCCGATGGCTTGAGCAGATACACACCCGTCGCCACCTTCTCCATCGTTCCGTCCAATGCGTAACAGATCCCGCTCGCAAAGTCGATCAGACGTCGCGCCACGTCGCGCTCGGTTCCTTCGAGGTTCATGATCACCGGCGTGCCGCTCTTGAACGCGTCGGCGACTTCTTGCGCCTGGTCGAAACGGCGGGGGCGAACGGTGTGGGGCTCCATGGCTCCTCCTGGGATGCTGCGAAGCTGCGGTTGTGGCGATGGGGGCTCGGGCTGGCTCGGGCGCACCTGCACCCCGCTGTCGTCGGCAGTGCTGCGAGGCCCCTGCTGGCGTGCCGGCTGGCGGCGGGCGGCCGAGGCGTCGAAGTCCTTCGAGGGGAAGCTCGGTCGAGGCGCAACGGTCCGCACGGTCGGTTCGCCCTCGGGCTCCCAACCGCCGCGTCCGCCTCGTTGTCCGTGCGCATCGGCGGGTTCGGTGTCACGCTGGGCGCGCATCTGACGAGCCGGGGGCTCCGGCTCGTCGTAACCGTCGTAATCGTCGTACGCATCGTCGGGACCGAGACCCAGGTAGTCCATGGTCCGTTTCCAGAGTGACATTGGTTCCTCCTGAGCGCCGGATGTTAGCCGCACGCTGGCGTAGATCGGTGGACGGCCATGGCAGGTCAGCCTCGCGGGCCGAACAACGCGGTGCCGATTCGGACCTGCGTCGAGCCCTCCGCGACGGCGACGTCGAGGTCCGCGCTCATGCCCATCGAGCAGGTCGTGAGGCCGTGCTCGTCGACCGATCGGCGCAGCAGGCCGAACCCCGGACGGGCAGCGTCGGCTGGTCGGTCGGTCGGTCCGACGGTCAGCAACCCGCGCACGTCGAGACCCGCCGACCGGGCGGCGTCGACGAGCGCGCCGACGTCAGCGGGAGCACATCCGCCCTTGTGTTCCTCCCCGGTCGTGTTCACCTGGATCACGATCGCGGAACCCGGCGAGCGTGACGCGATTTCTTCGATGAGCCGTTGTCGGTCGACGCTCGCCCAGACGTCGACGACCCCTGCGAGGTGTCGGACCTTGTTCGTCTGGAGTCGGCCGATGAACTCGACGCGCGGTCGGCGGTCGCCGAGCGAATCGATCGTGTCGGCCTTCGACAGCAACTCCTGCGCATAGTTCTCCCCGATCGCCGCCGCGCCGGCGTCGACCGCATGCCGGACGATCTCCGGGCCGAACCCCTTCGTGACGGCGAGGATCTCGACCGGATGTGTCCAGCTGCGCTCGACGGCGTCGATACGTTCGCGCACCTGGTGCAGTCGCCGCAGGATCGACGCTGCGTTCGTGTCGGGTTGGCCAGCTCCATCGTCGGGGGTCACGGCGCGAGCTCCATCCAGCCGATGGTCGCATGACGCCCGGTATCGCGTCGAACCCGATGCGAGAACCAACGCTCGTCGCAACCGGTGCACGGCCCGAGCACGTCCAGTTCGATCCCGTGACGACGAAGCCCGGCGCTGACTGCGGCCGGCACGTCGAGCGCCGACGATCCTGCCTTCGTCCGTCCCGAGACTGCATCGACCGACGCGCCGACGCCAGCTGCCACCTTGCTCCGATCCGCTTCACCGAACTCGTAACAGCACGGGTGAATCGTGGGCCCGAGCGCGGCGACGATCGGTGTGCTGTCGGCGCGCCGGACCGCCTCGTCGAGCACCCCGGCCGCAAGCCCGCGCCAGCCCGCGTGCACCGCGATGAGGCGACCCGAGCCCGACATCAGCACGACGACCGCACAGTCGGCAGCCCACATCGCAACGTGCGCGCCAAGCGCGTCGGTCGACTGGATGTCGGCGATG
This sequence comes from Ilumatobacter sp., assembly GCF_046290335.1. Taxonomy (GTDB): domain Bacteria; phylum Actinomycetota; class Acidimicrobiia; order Acidimicrobiales; family Ilumatobacteraceae; genus Ilumatobacter_A. The sequence continues at coordinate 644,551 of NZ_JBKAGH010000001.1, forward strand.
CCCGCCACGACGGGGTCGTCGAGCAGCGCCGGGCGGTCGATGTCGGCCGACGCGGTGCCGTGCACCTGGTCGACCATCCACCACGGTGCGCCGGTGATCGCCACGTGCCGGTCGCGCAGCAGATCTGGCGCCGTGCGTATCGGGTGGACGTCACCGTCACTGCGTTCGGAGGTCACGATCCGCAACCGGCGCCGATCGACGACTCGGTCGACGAGCGTCAGCACCACGACGAGATCAGCGACGACTCACTTGAGGAACGACGGGACGTCGAAATCGTCGTCGTCGTCGACGAGCGGGTCGGCGTCGTCGGTGTTACCGAACAACTCGGTGATGCGCGTCGGCGAGGTGCGAGGTTGATCGACGTTGGCCGACGAGCTCGAAGAGGGCGCGTTGTACGACGGCCCGTCGGCGCGGTCGAAGCCTGCCGAGATCACGGTGACGCGCACTTCGTCGCCCATCTCGTCGTCGATGACCGTGCCGAAGATGATCAACGCATCCTGGTGCGCGACGCCGTGGATGATCTCGGCCGCCGCGTTCATCTCGAACAATCCCATGCTCGACGGGCCGGTGATGTTCAACAGCACGCCGCGCGCCCCGTCGATCGCCGACTCGAGCAGCGGCGACGAGATCGCCGCTTTGGCTGCGGACACGGCGCGTTCGTCACCGCTGGCCTGGCCGATGCCCATGAGCGCCGTGCCTGCATCTTTCAGCACGGCCTTCACGTCGGCGAAGTCGGTGTTGATCAGGCCCGGCGTGGTGATCAGCCCGGTGATACCCGATACGCCTTGCAGCAGCACCTCGTCGGCCATCTTGAAGGCGTTGAGGACACTGGTCTTGTCGTTCGCGACCGTGAGCAAGCGATCGTTGGGGATGACGATCAGCGTGTCGACCTTCTCCTTGAGACGCTGCACACCGTTGTCGGCCTGCACCGAGCGGCGGCGCCCTTCGAACGAGAACGGGCGGGTGACCACGCCGATCGTCAAGGCTCCGGCTTCGCGGGAGATCTCAGCGATCACTGGCGCCGCACCGGTGCCCGTGCCGCCGCCCTCGCCCGCGGTGATGAACACCATGTCGGCGCCGCGGACCATCTCTTCGATCTCGTCGCGATGCGATTCCGCTGCTTCGCGCCCGACTTCAGGGTCGCTCCCCGCGCCGAGGCCTCGGGTCAGGTCACGCCCGATGTCGAGCTTCACGTCAGCGTCACTCATGAGCAGTGCTTGCGCATCGGTGTTGACGGCGATGAACTCGACACCCTTGAGCCCGGCGTCGATCATCCGATTCACAGCGTTCACGCCGCCGCCGCCCACGCCGACGACCTTGATCACCGCGAGATAGTTCTGTGGCATGCCGACCATCAGTCGATCCCCTCGCTGGGTTGAGTGTGCTGTGTGTGCATCGCGTTCTCGCATCCGATCAGCCGTCTCGTTCGGAGACGTGGTTGTGTGCGCATTCTGTCAGGTCTTTCCGCGCCGTTGAGGGACGCTAGCGGCTCGGCGCCCCATCAGCGTTGCGTCGCCTGTTGTGTCGACACGTCGATGACGGTGATCGCTTGACCGTTGACATCGTCCAGCACTCGCTCGAGGCGAACCAGACGTTCGAACTGCGCACTATCTGCGATGGCCGCTCCGAGGCGGACCTCGATGTTCGGAGCAGGTTCACCGTTGAGCAACTGATTGGTGAGGTTGAGTCGGATGTCGGCCCCGTCAGCGGTGGCGGAGATCGAGACCAGCCGAGACCGAACTTCCTGGGTCAACTTCGTCACGAGGTTCGCCGCAGCCGCATAGCCGACGTCCGCGAACTGGCCGACCTCGAGGTCGAGGGTGCCGGGACCGGAGATGAGTACCGGAGCGACCGGCTCACCGTCTTCGATCGCCAGGACCCGCCCTTCGCGATCGAGAATCCGGTAACGCTCGTCGAACCCGCGCATGGTCGCGAGTGGCACCCGCTCGCGCAACTCGATCGATGCCGAGTTCGGGAAATCGGTACGGACCCGAGCGGACTCGACCCAGGCGATCTCCTCGAGGCGCCGTTCGGCGTTCGCCGTGTCGACGAGCAGCGTCGGCGTGCCGAGGAGATCGTCGACCACCTCTTGCACGGCGTCGGTATCGGCATACTGCTGCCCCGACACCGTGACGTCGTCGACGGCGAACAACCCGGAGCCGAGAACGGCCAGGATCGCCACCACGACGGCGAGCACCAGCGCACCGAGCGCCACCCATTTGAGTCGCCGACGGCTCTCCTGGCGACGGACACCGATGCGTCGTTGACGCAAGCGAGGCTCGATCGCCGCCTTGCCGGCCTCCTGGGGGAGGATCGCATCGCCTTGGCCGTCGTCGTCGATGAAGACGGTGCCGGCAGCGCTGTCGAGTTCTTCGTCGAGGTAGACCGCATCGGGGAGGTCGTCGCCTGCGATCGAGATCGTGGTGACGCCTCGCCGCGACGGTTCGGGGCGCTCAGCGGATCCGGGCCGGTCGGGCGAGAACGCTTTCGACAGTTCGTCGAGCACCAGATCGTCGGGCATCTCACCCGTGTCGTCGCTGGCGGCTTCGTCGAACGACTCGGCCATGTCATCCGCTGACGCGTCGCCCGTTGACACATCATCTGCTGAAGCGTCGCGGCCGCCCCGATCAGCGGGGCCGATGATGCGGACGTCGCTGAACTCGTCGCGAGCGTCGTCGTCGGCTGCTGCGCGCGCGGCCTGTTTCGCTGCCCGTCTCGATCTCAGTCCCACAGCGCCTCGAATCCGACCAGTCGAATCTCGCTGCGGAGGGCGAAGCCGGTCTCGGCGAGCACCCGGGCGCGCACCTCGCGCATCACCGCCACCACGTCGGCGGCGCAGCCGTCGGGGTCGGCCTGGATGAAGTTGGCGTGCTTGGCCGACACGCACGCCGTACCGACACGGTGGCCCCGCAAGCCGATCGAGTCGATGAGCGCACCGGCACTGACTTCGCCAGGGACGGGGTTGACGAACACCGAGCCAGCGTTCTGTCCGCCCGGCTGGTTCGCTCGACGCCACGCGACGATGTCGGAAAGTTCGCGTTCACCTGCCTCACGATCACCCGGCGCGAGTTGCAGCCGTGCCGTGAGCACCACGGCCGAATCCGGAAGTTCGCTCGCGCGGAATCGGAGCCCGAGGCGATCAGCGGGAAGGGTCCGACTTCGCTCTCCGGCGGCGCCGGCGAGGTCCCACAGGACCACGTCGACGAGGGCGGCGGACATGTCGGAGCCGTGCCCGCCGGCGTTCATCTTGACGGCGCCACCGACGGTCCCGGGCACACCGACCGCCCATTCGAAGCCGGTCAAGCCAGCTGCAACGGTTCGGCGTGCGAGCACCGGGAGCAGGACACCGCTGCCGGCCACCACCTGCGAACTGTCGGAATCGATGTCGATCTGATCGGCGATCTCGTTGATCTCGGTGATCGACACCGCGATTCCCGCGAACCCGACATCGCTCACCAACAGGTTCGAACCGCGACCGACGACCAGGACGGGCAGCGCTGACGCCGCAGCGGCGTCAGCCACCAGGTCGAGGTCGTCGATCGACCGGGCGCGGACGAACACCTCGGCCGCGCCACCCACTTTGTACGTCGTGAACGGCGCGAGCGACACGTCGCGTTCGGCGAGCGCGCCCAACGCGCGCGCGGCGACGTCGCCCGCACCGCGCCGCTCCGACGCAGGGCGTTCACCGTCGAGCACGTGCATCGAGCACCTCCGACGGGAACGAGGCGATGTCGCCGCAGCCCATCGACACCACGACGTCGCCATCACGCGCTTCGGCAGAGATGAACGAGACGAGGTCGTCGCGCCGAGGCAACCACACGACGCGTTGGTCAGGACGCTCAGCCGTGACGGCGTTGACGATGAGCTTGCCGGTGACACCGGGGATCGGCGTCGTGCCCGAAGGATAGATGTCGGTGAGCACGACGACGTCCGCGTCGCCGAATGCGTCGCCGTAGTCGTTCCAGATCTCGGCGATGCGGTTGTACCGATTCGGTTGGAACACGGCGATCACGCGTCGCCATTCGTCGCCACCGTGCCGGGCACCCGACAGGACCGCACGGATCTCCGAAGGGAGGTGGGCGTAGTCGTCGACGAACGTCGCTCCGCCGTCGGCTCCACGAATGTCGAAGCGGCGAGCGACACCGCCGAACTTGGCGAGCGATGCGATGACGTCGGCGATGTCGACACCGACCTCGAGCGCCATCGCGAGTGCGCCGACGGCGTTGAGCACGTTGTAGTCGCCACGCATCGGCAACGAGACGCGACCGAGTTCGACGACTGCGCCGTTCGCATCACGACGCTCGACACCGAACACGGTGGTGCCGTGCTCGCTGCGAACGTCCACGGCCCGCACGTCCGCGTGCTCGGAGAAGCCGAAGGTGGTTGCGCCGTGCCGGAACGCGAGCGATGCCGCTGCCGGGTCATCGGCCGACACCACCTTGGGTCCCGGCACCTGCGCGAGGAAATCGTCGAAGCTCGCCACGATCGAATCGAACGAGCCGTAGTGGTCGAGATGGTCCACCTCGACATTGGTCAAGATGGCGCCGTGCAGCGGGAGCTCGAGATGCGTGCCGTCACTCTCATCGGCTTCGACGACGAGCCATTCGCCACCGGTCCACTGTGCGCCGGTGCCGACGTCGGTCACGTCGCCGCCGACGACGAAGCTCGGCCGCAACCCCGCTTCGGCCAGCATCAGCATGAGCATGGACGTGGTGGTCGTCTTGCCGTGCGTGCCGGCGACGGCCAACGACTTCGCGCGCGCACAGATCGAGGCCAGCATTCCGGCGCGTCGCAGCGCGGGGACGCCTCGGTCACGAGCTTCGTCCAGTTCGATGTTGCGCGCCGGAATGGCCGTCGAAGCGGTGACGGCGTCGACGCCGTGCACCAACTCACGGTCGTGTCCGATGTGGACGGCGACCCCGGCAGCCCGAACGCGTTCGAGCACCGGGCTCTCGCGCAGGTCCGAGCCCGAGACATCGTGTCCCATCTCGGCGAGTGCGATAGCGATCGCACTCATGCCCGGCCCGCCAACGCCGACGACGTGCAAACGGTGCGGGATCGACAGGTCGAGCGGCGCGCTCGGCGCCGCCCGCGGTGCTGCGGACACAAGGCCGACGACGTCGTCGAGTGGGGGGCTCACGGGGCGCTTCACGATGATCGAGAGGTTAGAGCGACCTCGCGGATCAAACTGGCCAATGCGCCGGATCGGTGCACCTCGCCTCGCTGCCGTGCCGCGTCGGCGAGGGCTCGGCGAGCGTCGACGGATCCGCGGAGCCGTTCGATCTCGACGCCGAGTGCGCCGTCACGGCACGCCGCCTCGTCGACGAGCACAGCGGCGCCGACCTCGCTGAGCCACGCGACGTTGTCACTCTGGTGGTCGTCGGCCGCCCCCGCCCACGGAACCAGGATCGCGGGGGTTCCGGTCGCTGCGACCTCGTGGACGGTGCTCGCACCGCCTCGACCGATCAGCAGGTCGGCGCCGGCATAGATGGCGACCATGTCACGCTCGTAGCCCACGACCTGGTGCACGACACCGCTCGAGCCGTCGCCGACGGGGGCGACGGACGTCGCGAAGCGCTCACCGGCCACCTGGCGCACGGCGAGGCCGACGTCTTCTCGGTGCGCTGTCAGGTACTCGGCGATCGCGTCGTTGAGCACACCAGAGCCGAGCGAACCTCCCATCACCGCGACGAAGAACCGATCGTTCGGGATACCGAGACGGTCGCGCGCCGCTGCGCGATCGGTCTCACGATCGACGTCGAGCACGGCCTGTCGAACCGGTGCCCCGGTCATGCGCGCCCGTGGGAGGGGCGAGTTGTCGAATGCGACGGCGCACGCGACGGCGCTGCGGGCGGCGAGTCGACTCGCCCGGCCGGGCCGCCGATCGTAGGAGACGACCACGATCGGAATGCCCAGCTTCTTGGCAGCGAAGACCGCCGGCATGCTCGCGTACCCACCGACGGACACGACCACGGCGGGCCGGAGTTCACGCAACAGCGTCACGGCAGCTCGACGGGCGCGCAGCATCTTCGGGACGAACCCCAGATTGCGACGAGTCAGCGATCGTTGGAAGCCGACCACGTCGAAAAAGGTCCGCGGGTAGGGGGTCTCGGGAACCAACCGCGTCTCGATCCCCCGCTCGCACCCGACGTAGTGGACCTCGGTCGCTTCGACACCGTCGGCGACGAGCGCATCGGCCACAGCGAGCGCGGGAAGCACGTGTCCGGAGGTTCCGCCACCGGTGACGACGGCGAAGGTCGCGGCGGCGTTCGCCGCGCTGCGCGTCCGCGACGTGTCGGACATGCCTGCCGTCACCTGCTCCCGGTTCGGACACCGATGCGGCGCGCGACGCTCAGCAACAGACCGGCGGCCGCCATCGACACGAACAGTGAACTGCCGCCCGCCGAGAAGAACGGCAACGTCAGCCCCGTCACGGGCATCAATCCCGTGACGCCACCGAGGTTCACGATCGCCTGAACACCGAACCAGGAGGCCACGCCACCTGCCACGAGCATCCCGAATCGATCGGGTGCCGCGAGCGCCGTTTGGATGCCGAAGAACACGAGCAATAGGAATCCGCCGATCACCGCGCCCGCTCCGATCATTCCGAGCTCGTCGGCGATGATCGCGAAGATGAAGTCGCTGTGCGCGTAGGGCAGGTAGCCGAGCTTGGTCTTGCTGCCGCCGATCCCCGAGCCGCCCAGACCACCCGATGCCATGCTCACGAGGCTCTGGTACGTCTGCCACGACAGGTGGTCCTTGTTGCCCGTGATGTCCCGGAAGGCGGTGAACCGGTCGAGACGCATCGGGCTCGAGACGACGAAGAGCAGACCGATCGCCGTCGACACCGCCGCCATCACCGACATCGGCACGAACGGAACGCCAGCGATCCACGCGATCGAAAAGACGATCGCGCCGAGCACGATGGCCGAGCCGAGGTCGCGCTGGAGCAGACACAGCCCGGCGCCGACCGCGGCGATACACGCGAGCGGAGCGAGCGTCCGGCGACGATGGTTCATGAGGTCGGCGCGCCGCGTCAGGAGTTCCGCGACGGCGAGGATCACGACGAGCTTGAGGAACTCCGACGGCTGCACGCTGAAGCTGCCGACGCGAATCCAGGCGTTCGCTCCGTTCACGCTGGCGCCGATCCCTGGGGCGAACGGTCCGAACATCGCCGCGACGCCGAGGACCGAGAGCGGGATGATCAGCCGCCGCCACGAGTTGTACGGCACCTTGGCCATCACGATGAGGCCGACCAGCCCGATCGACGCCCAGATCGCTTGGCGGATGAACACCGTGTAGGGCGAATTCCCCTGGTTGGACTGGGTGACAGCCGAGGCCGACAGCACCATCACCAATCCGAGCATGACGAACACGGCCACGACCGCCACGATGCCGTACCACGTCCCGGTCGGGGGTCCGAGCCGCTCGATGCGCTGCGACGTCGCCGTTCGGTCACGGCGAGTCGCTTTCGGGCGAGTCCGCGCTGGTCGCCGCCGCTCCGGGCGGACGCCAGCATCGGCGAGGCGGTCGAGTGCTGCCTCCCGGCGGTCGCGGACACTGATCGTCGAAGCCATGGTCACGGAGCTCCTGTGCTGGTCGGGTCACTGGTCGCGTTTGCCGCGCTGCGTGGCAATCGATGGAGTCGTTCGACGAGCGCGACGAACTCGTCGCCGCGCGCCTCGAACGATGGGTATTGGTCGAGACTCGCGCAGCCGGGCGACAGCAGCACCGTGTCGCCAGGTCGGGCGATCTGGGCGGCGAGGTCGACGGCCTCGGTCAACGTCGCGCGGGTTTCGACGATCGGTACGGACGCGAACGCTTCGGCGATCGACGGCGCCGTGGTGGCGATGCCGATCACCGCACGCACGTGGTGAGCCCCGACCGCCATCTCAGCCAGATCGACGCCCTTGTCCTTGCCGCCGGCGATGAGCACGAGGTCGTCGAATCCGGCGATCGCAACGGCCGCCGCGTGCGGCGTCGTCGCCTTCGAGTCGTTGAACCAGTCGATGTCGTTCCAGCGTCCGACGTGCTCGAGGCGGTGCCGCGGCCCGACGAACGACGCCAACGCGGAGGCGATCGCACCTTCGTCGGCCAGGCCGCTCTCGAGGACGAGCGCCGACGCTGCGAGCGCATTGGTCACGTCGTGCGGGAGGCTGCGTCGCATCGCGTCGCGTCGCACGATGTCACCATGCGGACCGACGAGCACGTCGCCATCGGCTCTCCGCTCCAGTCGATAGTCGGCGTCGTCCGCGCCGAACGTGCGAACCCTGCCAGGGGCATCGGCGATCCGGCGCATGACCGTCGCGTCGCGAGCGAAGCCGACCGCCGTGTCCGACGTCCGCTGGTTGATCCAGATTCGGAACTTGGCGTCTTCGTACGTCTCGAGGTTCCGGTGCCAGTCGAGATGATCCGGTGCGAGGTTCAACCACGCAGCGGCCTCGGCACGGAAACTCGGCGTCCACGCGAGCCGAAAACTCGTGCATTCGACGACGAAGGCGTCATGGTCGTCCTCGATCGCGTCGACGAGCGGCGTGGCCGTGTTGCCCGCATCGACCGTCGACAGTCCGGCCGCCTGCAGCATCGCAACCGTCATCAACGTGGTCGTCGTCTTGCCGTCGGTGCCGGTCACCGCAAGCATCGGTCGCGGTCCACCAGGACGCAGTTGTTCCCACCGATACGCCAGCTCGATCTCGCTCACGACGTCGGCGCCCGCCTGGAGTGCGATCCGTACGACACGGTGCGTCTCCGGAATGCCCGGTGCCGGACTCACCAACTCGCACTCGTCGACCAGATCGGCCAGCGTCGCATCGTCGGGCGCGTCGAGGAGCGGGATCCCCAACTCCGCTGCGACCGCGGCTCGCTCCGGGGTCACGGCGTCGTCGGCGGCGACGACGTCGTAGCCGCGCCGAAGCAGCGCTCGCGCCGTCGACACACCGGTGACGGCGAGGCCGTAGACGAGCGCTCGCGGCGCGGCCGTCTCGACGTTGCCCGCCGCGACCGAATCTGGTGGTGCGTCGCTCACAGGCCTGACACCGCCAGGCTCGAGAAATCGGCGATGAAGATGCCCAGTGCGAGGCCGACGGCGATCGCCGAGATCAGCCAGAACCGGATGATGACCGTCGTCTCCGGCCATCCCATCAGTTCGAAATGGTGGTGGATCGGCGACATCCTGAACAGTCGTCGTGTGCGACCGGAGGCCTTGAACACGAGCATCTGGAGCCCGACCGAGCCCGCCTCCATGACGTTGACCGCGCACAACAGCAGGATCAGCAGATGTGTGTTGGTGGTCAGCGCGAGAAAAGCCAGAGCTGCACCGATCGCCAGCGCCCCGACGTCTCCCATGAAGATGCGCGCCGGTGCTGCGTTCCACCAGAGGAACCCGAGACAACCGCCAGCGAACGCAGCGGCGAACACGCCGAGCGCCAGCGGGTTCACCACCGACGGATAGAGGTCGCCGTTGCGGAACGCCAGGTAGGCGATGATCACGAACGCCCCGAACCCCATGAGCGCCGAACCAGCGGCAAGGCCGTCGAGACCGTCGGTGACGTTGACGGCATTGGTCGTCGCCCAGATGATGCCGCCGGCCCAGAGGATCCACACCACGGTCGGCACCTCGACGCCGAACTCCTCGGCACGCGTGATCGAGATGGTCTCGGAGATACCGGTGCCCACGACCAGCCACCAGGCCATCCCGAAGCTCGCGAGCATCGTGATGTAGTTCTTCTGCTTCCAGAAGATGCCACGGTTGTGGCGTTTGCGCACCTTGATGAAATCGTCGAGGAACCCCATCGCCGCCATGAAGAGCACGCCGACCCACATGATCAACGACTGTCGAGCGAACGGGAAATCTGGTCGCAGGTGGGCGATGAGCCAACCGATGAACGCAGCACCGACGATCGCGATGCCGCCCATGGTCGGCGTGCCCTGCTTGGCCATGTGGTGATCCGGCCCGTGGTCTTCCTTGCCGAGAATCGGCTGCCCTTGGCCGCGTGTCTGGAAGAACGAAATCAGGAACTTGGTTCCGAACAATGACACCGTCGTCGAGATGGCGGCGGCGAGCAAGATGGCGATCACGTATGGTCCTCTGCGGGTGATGAAGCGGTGCGTGCGTCGAGCACGGCGCGGGCGACGGCCCGGTCGTCGAAGTCGATGATGGAGTCGCCGAGATCTTGGGTCGTCTCGTGTCCTTTGCCCGCGATGACGACGATGTCGGCGTCGGTGGCCTGGGAGATCGCCTGGGAGATCGCCCGTCGCCGATCGGGTTCGGACGAGACCCGGGCACGGTAGCGGTCGTCGACCCCGTCGAGGATGTCATCGATGATCGCCGACGGAGGTTCCCGGCGGGGGTTGTCGGAGGTGACGACCACCACGTCGGCGACACGCGCGGCAACAGCACCCATCTGCGGCCGCTTCTCTCGATCGCGCTCGCCTCCACATCCGAACACCACGATCACGCGTCCCGCACCCGAGACCAGCCGCCGACTCGATTCCAGCAGCGTCTCGAGCCCATCGGGGGTGTGTGCGTAGTCGACCACCACCGCCGGAGCGGGCTGGTCGTCCTGGTCGTTCCGGCTCGAGCGACCGACCGATTCGAATCGGCCGGGGATCGGTGAGAACGACGCGATCGCCTCGACCGCGTCAGGCTCGCTCACTCCAGCAGCGGTGGCAATGCTGAGCGCCATCACCGAGTTGGCGACGTTGACCATGCCGCCGATCGGCACCCGGACATCGAGTCCCCGCCAGCGATACCGGTGACGGCTTGCCTCGACGTCGACCTCGGTCACGTCGTCGATGCTGACCGAGATGACCGACATGGCATCGGTGTCGCCGTCGCGTGCGGCCACTGCGTCAGCGAGCACTCGACCGTGCGGGTCGTCGACGTTGATCACCGCGATCGGAGCGAAGACGCGTTGGAACAAGCGTGCCTTGGCTCGAAAGTACGCCTCCTGTGTGCCGTGCAGGTCGAGATGGTCACGGCCGAGGTTCGTGAACGCGACGACGTCGAACGCGGTGCCGTCGACGCGGTGGAGATGCAGCGCATGCGACGAGACCTCCATCACCGCTGCCACTCGACGGGCTGCCACGAAACCGGCGAGTACCGCCTGCAGTTCAGGAGCTTCCGGTGTCGTCCGTGGCCCGTGCAACGTGCCGACGACACCCGTCGAACGGCCCGCTCCCTCGAAGATCGCCGCGACCAGTTGGGCGGTCGTGGTCTTGCCGTTGGTGCCGGTGATTCCGATCGTGGTCAGCGATCGACTCGGGTATCCGAACGTGGCAGACGCGGCCACCCCCGCGGCGATCCGCGTGTCGTCGACGACGAGTTGTGCGGCCGCGACACCGTCGAGCGCGTGATCGACCAGCAAGGCGACCGCACCGTCAGCGACAGCCTGCTCCGCGAAGTCGTGGCCATCGAACGAGGCACCGCGCATGCAGACGAACAGCGATCCGGACGTCACCGATCGTGAGTCGTGTGTTGCCGACGACACCATCACACCAGACCCGACACCAGACCCGACACCAGACCCGACACCAGACCCGACACCAGACCCGACACCCGCGTCGCCGCGTGTGTCGGCGTGCCGCGCCGACACGAGTGTGCAGCCGTGCCCGGCCGAGCCGAGGGCGTCGGCAACAGCAGCCAATCGCACCGCCACGTCAGCAGCCGCCACTTCCCTCGGGCGGCTGGATACCCAGTTCGTGGATCAACGTCGGGACGAGCTCCGCGAACACCGGAGCCGCGGCGGTGCCTCCGAACCGCACGCCCGTACCCGCTGGCGGTTCGTCGACCGCGATCAAGACCGTGACCTGGGGGTCCTCGGCCGGGAAGAACCCGACGAAGCTCGAGTAGTACACGCGATCTCCGTTGTCGTCGAAGTAGGTGCCGTTGTCAGCTGCCTTGAACGCCGTGCCGGTCTTGCCGGCCACGGACAGCCCGTCGACCTGTGCTCGCGTGGCGGTTCCTCGGCACACGACCTGCTCCATCATCTCCGTCGTCTGGACCGCGGCCAGCTCCGAGACCACCCGGCGCGTCTGTGATTGCGGCGTCGGCGTCGTCGTCCCGTCGGGCCCGACGGTCGCGAGGACCAGCTTCGGCTCGACGTAGACCCCGCGATTGGCGACCACGTTGACCGCCGCCGCCATCTGGATCGGCGTGCTGGACATGCCCTGCCCGTAGGCGACGGTGACGCGCTCCGAGCCCCACAGTTCGTCGGCGTCCTTGAACACGCCCGGCGATTCCCCGGGGAAGTCGAGCGCCGTCTTCTCACCGAGGCCGAACGACTTCATGTAGTCGTGGTGGACGAAGCGTCCCATCTGCTCTTGCACGGTGATCGTGCCGATGTTGGACGACTCGACGAGGATCTGCGAGACCGTCATGTTCTCCGTCGGATGTTCGCTGGCGTCCTTCAGCAAGTCGTCGTAGTACTGCTTGCGCCACGGCACCTCGAAGGTCGTGTCGGGCGTGACGACCCCCTCGTTGAGCGCTGCTGCGATCGTGATCACCTTGGCCACCGAGCCGGGCTCGTAACTGTCGACCGCGACGAAGTTGCCGCTGGTCACCACCGGCTCGCCCGTCGTCTCGTCGCGCCGGATCGAGACGTTCGCGTAGATCTCGCCGGTCTTGGTGTCCATCACGACCGCCAGACCGCCTCGACCGCTGATCGCTCCGACTTGCTCGACCATCACCTGCTCGGTGGCGAACTGAATCGAACGGTCCAGCGTCAGCACGATGTCGTCGCCGGCAACCGGTTCGACAGCGACCTGCTCCGACCCCGGAATCGTCCGACCTCCCGGGGCGATCTCTCTCGTCAGTTCACCGTCCGAACCAGTGAGGACGCCGTCGTACTGCTTCTCGAGGCCGGCGATGCCCGATCCGTCGATGTTGGTGCGGCCGATGACGCTGCGTCCGGTGCTCCCCCCTGGCATCACCCGGATGGTCTCGGGATCGACGTTGACGCCGGCTCGCCCGAGCGAGGCGATCTGCTCGCCGAGCGTGTCGTCGACCTGACGGGCGACATAGACGAACCCGCGATCCTTCGACGCGACCTCATCGAGGAGTTCGGCGACCTTGTCGTCGTCGAGACCCAGGAGATCGTCGAGCAACGCGACGGTGTCCGCGCCGTTTTCCAGCAGCTTCGGATTGATCGAGATCGCCGCCGCGGGAATCGACATCGACAGTTCGTTGCCGTGGCGATCGAAGATGGTGCCTCGCTGACCAGCGATGTGCTCGGTGCGGGTCCACTGCTGAGCGCCAGCGGAACGGAACGACTCGGCTTCGGAAGTCTGGAGAAGTCCGACGCGCACGACGATCGCGACCAGCATCGACGAGAGGACGAGCAGCGCGAGGACCAATCGGCGCCGCGGATGACCATGGCGCCGGTCACGAGCGCGGACCGTCGGCGACGGCGCGGAGATCCGACTCCGAACAGCGTCGCGACGTTCGACTCTCGTTCGGGGCGCAGTGCGGCGCGTCAGGCCCCGCGGCGGCGTCGGCGTCGGTCGCCGCCGACGAGCACCGCTCGGCGATCGCGTCGTGGAGACGTTGGCAGGTCGAGCAGAGCGAGCACGCGTCGCCGTCGTCGTGTGGGTGCGTGTGGCCGTCACGGTTGTCCCGCCGACACCGACTTGACGTCGCGGAACTGATCGAGCGGGTCTGCGTCGTCGATCACACGGACGATGTCTTCACCGATCGCCCCACTGGCTGCGATCTGACGAGCCAGTGCCGCCGCGTCGATCTGGGCGAACTCGCTCGTCTCGCCACGCACCATCCCCAACCGGACCGCTTCGTCCGCGATCCGCTGAGGTGAACGCAGCACTGCTCGGTCGCGACGCAGTTCGTCGAAGCGCTCACGAGCGTCGTCGACGCCCTGCTCGAGGCGATCGATCTCGAGCTGTCGCTGAGCGAGCTGTGTGTGGAACACGGCAGCGCCGAGCATGCCGCTGATCACCACGAACAACGCCATCCCGGCGAACATCGCAGGCCAGCGCCGCCGACGGCCGCCGATGACCGCAAGCGCGGGCTTGAGCGCCGTTCGCTGTCGGGTGCGCTGCTCGCGGACTGGCCCGGCGTTGCGAAGCGGAAGTGCCATCAGACGTCCGCCTCCTCGTCGCGAATCAGACGTCCGTCACGCTTGCGAACGGCATCGATCGCCTCGACGACACGCAACAGGGCACTCGTGGCTCGACGATTCGCCTCCTGTTCGACCCTCGACGGGCGCTTCGGGATTCCGCGCACGAGACGGACCGTCTGGATCGCATCGCACACGCACGGCAGGTCGTGCGGGCAGTCGCACACGCCGGCGGCATGCGCGAAGCGCTGCTTCACGATGCGATCCTCGCCCGAGTGATACGACAACACGGCGACACGACCCCCGACCGCCGTCGCGCGCACCGCCTGATCGATCGCGTCCGGGAGCACGTCGAGTTCGCCGTTCACTTCGATGCGGATCGCCTGGAACGTGCGCTTGGCCGGATGGCCACCGGTTCGACGAGCTGCAGCGGGGATGGCGGACGTGACGACTTCGGCGAGATGCGTGGTCGATTCGATCGGGCGCGCGGCGACGATCGCTGCGGCGATGCGTTTGGCGAAGCGCTCGTCTCCGTGCTGGCGGATCACGCGGACCAACTCGGCCGCCTCGTAGCCGTTCACCACGTCGTCGGCCGACCAGGTCTGCGTGGGGTCCATCCGCATGTCGACCGGGCCCTCGTTGCGATACGAGAAACCGCGCTCCGAACGGTCGAGCTGCGGCGACGACACACCGAGATCGAACAGCGCGCCGCTGATCTCGGTGACGCCGTGATCGGCGAGCGCCTCGTCGAACTGGTCGAAACGGCGATGGCTCGTCCGAACCCGATCGGCGAACTCGGCGAGCCGTTCGCGCGCTGCGGCGATGGCATCGGCATCCTGATCGATCCCGAGCACGTCGAGGTCGGGGCGACTCGCCAAGATGGCGGCGCTGTGCCCTCCCCCGCCGAGGGTCGCATCGACGATGGTGCCCGCTGGCACGTCTTTGAACAATGCGGTGATCTCGGCGACCATCACCGGGTCGTGGTCGAACGTGGTCACGGTCGGGCTCCTTCGTTCGGGCTCGCTCCCGACAGCTCGTTCCTGCCGACCGATTCCTCGGTCGCGAACATGTCGGGGTTCCACACTTCGATGCAGTCGAGAACGCCCACGACGACGACCGGTTCGTTCGCTCCGATACCGGCGTACTCCCGCAGGCGCTGATCGAGCATGATCCGTCCTTGCTTGTCGGGCGCCACGGTCACGACCGACGAGGCGAAGGCCCGCTGACGAGCTCGCGTCGACGACCCCGCCTTGACGTCGTCGATCAGCGCTTCGGCTTCCTTGCGAAAGGCCGCCTCGCTGAGCACCTTCACGCAGGCGTCTTCGCCGTAGGTCAGGTAGCAGAACTCACCGAGGTGCGAGCGAAAAGTCGTCGGCAGAGCGACTCGTCCTCGTTCGTCGAGCTGTCGCTCGTGCACACCGGTGAACACGCGATGGTCGTCCTTCTACAGAGATGGATCCGTGTACCTGCCATGCCGAGATCAACGGATCACTCCCCCGACGAGCCCAATACTGCCCCCAAATCCCCCCATCGTCAACCATCTTCCCCACATCCCCCCCAATTCTCACCCGGGATCACCCCGATCAGCGCGTCTGCAGGCGCGGCAACACCGCGATCGGATCCAGAGAACTCCCAGCTCAGCGATACCGCGTCAGCTCTCGGCCCGCCGATGGAAGCGAACTGCGAGGATCGCGTGCGCCCGGCGCGCAGCTCAGGAGGCGACGGGGAGGTACTGCCGCCACGTGTCGGGGATCCCCGAAACGGCCACCATCACCCACGCGGTGGCTCGAGGCGGCCGGCACGGCCGCGCCAGGCGCATGCCGGCCTCTTCGGGCGTGCGATCGCGCTTGCCCAGATTGCACGGACGGCACGCAGCGACCACGTTCTCCCACGTGTTCGGGCCGCCGCGAGAACGCGGGAACACGTGGTCGATCGAGTCGGCACGGTCGCCGCAGTACTGGCACCGGTGATCATCGCGAGCGAACACGGCCCGCCGCGACAATGCGACGCGGCGCACATAGGGCACCTTGACCATGTAGCGCAGCCGGATCACCGAGGGGTTCGCCAGCGCCAGATTCTCGGAGTGCACGAAGGTGCCGTCGTTCTCCAACATGTCGGCCTTGTCGGCCAAGACGAGGCACGTCGCGCGACGCGACGAAACGACGCTGAGCGGCTCATAGCTGGCGTTGAGAACGAGCGCGCTGGACATCGAACGACCTTACCGAGAGCGTCTCGGCGGCCTCCGTCGCGTTATCAGCCCCGCGCTCGGCGGGCGTCCCAGTCTCGACACCATCGCAGATAGTTCACCACATCGGCCGGCTCCCATGCATGCTCAGGGTCGCCATATTGCGTGGTCAGGCGAAAGCGCAGGTACTCGCCCGACGGGACCGGAAGAAACGGGCGGTGCTTCCACCACCCTGGGGGCGCGGTCCGGCGTATCTGGCGCAGCGCGGTGGCCCAGAGTGACGGACGCTTCGCGACGGCGATCGCTGCCCGGATCACGACGACGTCAGGCCGGCTTGGGCTCTTTGGGGAGCCCGAGGATCATCTCGCCGATGATGTTGCGCTGGATCTGGCTCGACCCCGCATAGATCGTTCCCGCTCGCGCGTTGAGGAACGTGTTCACCCACGACGCCGACGAGTTCGCTGCGCCCGGATCGTCCGCCGAGAACGACGATGACGGGGGCCGACCTTCGATGAACAGCGCGTCGGCTCCCATGATGTCGACGGCGAGTTCGGTGACGATCTTGTGGTATTCGCTCCAGAACAGTTTACCGATCGCCGCGTCGGGCCCCGGGTGGTGTCCGTTGAGGAACTGGGTGAGCACGCGCATGCCCAGGAACCTCATGATCCGCACCTTCGAATGGCACCAGGCGAGACGCTGTCGGATGATCGGATCGTCGGCGAGACCGCGCTCCTTGGCCATCGCAGTGAGCCGCTCGACTTCGGCCTGGAAGCGAATCGGCGCAGTTGCCGCCGCTTCGCCGCGCTCGAAACCGAGCAGCGACATCGCGACCGCCCAGCCGTTGTTGAGGCCTCCCACGATGTTGTCCTTGGGCACACGGGCGTCGGTGTAGAAGACCTCGTTGAACTCGCTGTCGCCGGAGATCATCTTGATCGGCCGCACTTCGATGCCTGGCTGGTCCATCGGAACCAGCAGGAACGAGATGCCCTTGTGCTTCGGGCCATCCGGGTCCGTGCGAGCCAGCGTGAAGATGTGATCGGCGAGATGACCGGCCGAGGTCCAGATCTTCTGGCCGTTGAGAATCCACTCGTCACCGTCGAGCTCAGCGCGCAGACCGACGTTGCCGAGGTCAGAGCCGGCATCGGGCTCGGAGTAGCCCTGGCACCAGGTGTCGTCCCCGCGGAGCAGACGCGGAAGGTAGTGCGCCTTCTGCTCGTCGGTTCCCCACATCAGCAGCGTGTTGCCGAGCATCTGGATGCTGAACGCATCGTTGGGCCCGCCGCCGGGCACCCCGGCCTTGGTGAATTCCTCGGCGAGGATCACCTGCTCGGTTGCGGTCAGGCCGCCACCGCCGTACTCGGTCGGCCAGCCCGGAGCGAGATAGTTGGCCTCATAGAGCGTGTGGCGCCACTGTGCGACGAACGTTTCCAGTTCTTCGCCTTCGAGGGCGCCGGTGCCCTGCCAGTTGGAGGGGAGCTTCTCGGCGAGAAAGGCCTGGACCTTTTCGCGGTAGGCCTCGGCTTCTGCGGTGTACGTCGGCTGCATGGCGACACGGTACCAACCAGACCGGGCGCGGACCGCAAAGAGCGGCACGCTCGGCGGATCCTGACAGAGCGGCACGCTCGGCGGATCAGCCCACCGGCAGATTCGCAGCGTTGCCGTCGACGGCGAGCGCGGCCGCCCGCACCAGCGGCGAGAGGTGCTCGACGGGTTCCAGGATTCGGAGTCCGGCGAGATTCGGAAGCCGAGATCGCTGCCCGATCTCGCGTCGGCACGCGTCCAAGAGCGCGTCGCCGAATCCGTCGACGACGCTGCCTGCGACGTAGACGACGTCGACGTCGACCATCGCGATCGTGGAGGCGATCGCGCGCCCCAACATGATCCCGGCGCGATCGACGATCGAAGAGTTCGCTCGTCGGAGCGGACGGCTCATCTCCGACTCGAGCGCCATCGCTCCGACGTACGGGTCGAGGCATCCGCGGGCGCCACACCAACACTCGCGTCCGTCGGGGTCGACGGTGGTGTGAGCGATCGAGCCTGCGTTGCCGTGTGCTCCGGAAAGCCGAATGCCGTCGATGACGATCGCCGAATCGACAACGGCATCGATGACGATCGACATGAAGCTCGGCGTGGTCTTGGCCTCACCGAGCCACCGCTCGGCTTCGACGGCTGCACCGCCAGCGGTGTCGAGGATGACCTGGCGATCGGTGAGCGCCTCGAGGTGTTCGCTCAGCGGGAACTGTCGCCACGATGCGACATGCGGCGGTGACACCGCACCAGAACGGACGTCGATCGGCCCGACGCAACTCACGCCGACCGCCATGAATGGCGGTACGGACTCAGGAGTCGCGGCGAGCACACGCCGCACGAGTCGCTCGAGCGACCGCCAGACATCGCGCGTCGGCATGGCGACGCGATCGCGCACGAGGACCGAGCCACGCTGGTCGACGAGGCCGGCGGCGAGCCGACCCGGCTCGATCGCGATGGCGAGCACCGGTGGCGACGTGGACATCCGGAGCACGATACGCCGATCGAAACCGGTGTGCGCTGTTCGCGCAGGCGACAGCGCGTCGCCACCTGGGGCGTCTACCCTGCTGGACGTGACGACGGACATCACCGCAGGTGGCACGACAGCAGACTCGGTCGGCAACCTGGCAGGACGCAGCTTCGCCGACCTGTTCGACAGCATCACCGGCAACATCTCCCAGGTCATCCACGGCAAGCCCGACACGATCGAACTCGCGGTGATCTGTCTCCTCGCCGAGGGCCACCTCCTCGTCGAAGACGTACCCGGTGTCGGAAAGACCAGCCTGGCCAAGGCGTTGTCGGCGTCGGTCGACTGCACGTGGCGACGCGTGCAGTTCACCCCCGATCTCCTGCCCACCGACCTGGTCGGCGTGAGCATCTACCAGCGCTCGACCGAGACGTTCCGCTTCGAACCGGGGCCGTTGTTCGCGAACATCGTGTTGGCCGACGAGATCAACCGAGCGTCGCCGAAGACCCAGTCAGCGCTCCTCGAAGCGATGGAAGAACGCCAGGTCACCGCGGACGGCGTGAGCCGCCGACTCGACCTGCCATTCATGGTGATCGCGACCCAGAACCCCGTCGAGCAGGAAGGCACCTATCGGCTCCCGGAGAGCCAGCTCGACCGCTTCCTGCTTCGCATCTCGATCGGATACCCCGGTCGCACCGCCGAGATCCAGATGCTCGACGACCAGGGCTCGGCCGATGCGATTCGTCGCCTCTCGCCCGTCGTGTCGGCCGCCGAGGTGATCGGCATGATCGACGCCGTCAAGGCCGTCTACATGGCCAGCGCGCTCAAGTCCTACCTCGTCGACCTCTCCGAGGCCAGCCGACGCCATCCCGGTATCGAGCTCGGTCTGTCACCGCGAGCGACGCTCCAGCTCGCATCGGCGGCGCGAGCTCACGCCGCCGCACGCGGCCGGAACTACGCCACGCCCGACGACGTCAAGGCGGTCGGCGTCGCCGCGCTCGCCCACCGCATCGTGGTTCGCACCGATGGCGGTTCCCAACTCCAAGCCGAGGACGCGATCCGCGAGGTGTTCCAGGCCGTGCCCGTGCCGGTCGCCCGCTGAACGCCCGTCTCATGAGCTGCCGACCATGCTGACTCGTCAGGGGATCGTCGCCGCCGTGGCCGGAATCGCGGCGATCGTGACCGGTCGCTTCTTCGGTGTCATCGAGCTCTTCGTCATCGGTGCGGGATTCCTCACCGCGATCGTGGTCGCGCTCGTGTTCGTCAGCGTGCGGATGCCACGGGTCACGGGCGATCGTTGGATCCACCCGAAGGTGCTCGTCGCCGGCGACGTCGGCCGCGTCGACCTGCAACTGCGCCACGACGGCGTCCTGACGTCGACGCGCTTCACACTCCACGAACACATCGGGCGGTCGACGAGCGGCGACCACGTCGCGCAGCTCGGCGTGGAGCCGATGCCTGGCCGCTGCGACGTCAGTGCCGGATACCGACTACCCACGTCGTCGCGTGGCGTGATCCAACTCGGCCCGCTGTCGGCAGAGGTTCGCGACCCGTTGGGAATCGCACGGCGGATCCGCCCCGTCGCCGGGATCGACCTCGTCACCGTGGCACCACGGGCGTACCTGCTCGACATCCCCCAACTCGGCAGCGGCCCACTGGGTCGTCAACTGCTCGCCGCAGCGCGACGACTCGGACCGGGTGAATTCCACAGTTTGCGCGAGTACGCCGACGGCGACGAGCCCCGTTCGATCCATTGGAAGGCCTCGGCCCGCTCCGAGACGCTGTTCGTGAAGGAACACGCCGTCGAAGGATTGCGCCGGATGCTGATCGTGTTCGACGGTGACCTGGCGTCGTATGCCGACGCGGCGTCCTACGAGCGTGGCGTCACCGCGGCGGCGAGTCTGGCGAAGAGCGCCGGCGCCGTCGCCTTGACCACGCGATTCGTCACCAACGGAGGTGTCGACCTTCGAGGCCCCGATGTCGCCGAGCGAGCGCTCCAGTTGCTCGCTCAGGTCGCTCCCACCGGAGCGCCGATCGGACAGCTCGATCGTGATCCCGGCGATGGCATCGGGCTGCTCGTGGTCGTGACCGGCTCGACGAGATCGGGCGGCTGGCGAGCAGCGGCCGACGTCGTCGATCCGACGCTGACGATCGTGTCGGTCACCACCGACGAGCCACCTCGAGGGCCGATCGGAGCTGCCGCCCGCACCGAGGCCGAACTCGTCCAGAGCTGGAACGTCCTCTGTGGCCGTTCCCGGAACTCGCGGGCGCAGTCGTCAAGCGCGCCGCACACGAATCGCAACCGTTCGGAAACACCGCTCGACGCGACGTCACCGCCCTTTGCTCCCCCGCCATCATCGGTCCTGCGATGAACGTCTCCGCTGGCGGTGAGTCCGCGCTCCCGCCACATCACCACGAGCACTCGCTCCTCGACGACCTCATCGCGACCGTCGCGCTCGCGCTGTTCTCGCTGGCGGTCGCGGCCGGCTTCGCTCGCGTGTTCAGCGGCTGGGACTTCTTCGACAATCTCGCAGTGATCGTGCTGATCGGACACGGCGTGGGCCTCGCGGCGCGCCGGCTCCAGCTGCCGTTCTGGTTGGCCTTCCCCGTCCAGGTGCTCGCGCTCGCCTGGCTGACCGGCGCGATGTTCTTTCGGAGCACCTACACGCTGTTCCTGCCGACCTCCGACACCTGGTCGCTCTTGCGGCTCGAGCTCGACCTCATCAGCGAGCGCTTCGCCACCGAGGTCGCACCGGTTGCATTCCAGGGCGGCTGGGACGTGCTCGCTGCGCTCGGCATGGGCGCCGTCATCGTGTTGTCCGACGCGTTCGCGTTCCGGGCATACGCCCGCGCCGAGTCGCTTGTCCCGGGCGGAGTGCTCTTCGTGTTCGTCGCGGCTCTCGGTGACGATCGCAACCGCATCGCCGTGTCGGTGCTGCTCGTCGCGGCTGGCGTCGTGACGACCGTGATCCTGCGTTCGCATCACGCCCCACGCCGATCGGCGACCATCGGCCGAGAACGCCGTACGATCGCCGTCGTCGTTCCCGCAGCGCTGGCAACCGCGCTGCTCGTCGCCGCCATCGCAGCGGCGGTCGGACCGCGTGTTCCCGGAGCGAACGCGGAACCCATCTACGAGACCAAGGGCGGCCGCGGCGGCAACGTGACCGAGGTGTTGAGCCCACTCGTCGACATCCGGTCGAGGCTGACCAATCAGTCGACACGGGAGTTGGTCATCGTCGAGGCGAGCGCCGACTCGTACTGGCGCTCCTCTGCGCTACCGCGCTTCGACGGTCGAACGTGGGGATTGCCCGAGCGTCAACTGCAGCGAACCGATGGAGCGCTCGCAGTGGCGCCGGCCGGGTCGGTCGAGATCCGCCAACGCATCACCATCGCTGCGCTCGGCGGCTCGCTGCTCCCGGCCGCCGCCGACCCGATCGCGGCGAGCGGCTCGGACGAACTCCGCTGGAACAGCGATGCATCGACGCTCGTCAAGACCGGTGACGAACTCGAACGCGGCGACGTGTTCGACGTGGTGTCGGCCGCTCCACGGTTCTCCGCCGATCAGCTCGCGGCCGCAACCTCCACCGATCCTGGCGACCCGATCTACTTCGAACTACCGAGCGACTTCCCGACATCGGTGGTCGAGACAGCGGTCGACGTCACGGCCGGCACCACCTCGCCCTACGAGGCTGCGCTGGCGTTGCAGAACTGGATGCGTTCCGAGTTCACGTACTCCATCGAAGTACGCGAAGGACACAGCAACAACGCGATCGAGGTGTTCCTCAACGATCGGATCGGCTACTGCGAGCAGTTCGCCGGCACGTACGCCGCGATGATGCGGGCGCTCGGTGTCCCGGCTCGTGTCGCAGTGGGATTCACCCCGGGAACCGACGACGGCACCGGAACCTACTCGGTGCTGGGTCGCAACGCGCATGCGTGGCCGGAGGTCTGGTTCGACGGGCTGGGCTGGGTGCCGTTCGAGCCGACGCCGGGTCGGGGCGCGCCGGGGTCCGAGCAGTACACCGGCATCGGCGCCGAGCAAGACGACGGACCGATCGACACCGATACCGCGGCCGATGCCGACCTCCAGGCTGCGGAACCGCCGGC
Source organism: Ilumatobacter sp. (assembly GCF_046290335.1). GTDB lineage: Bacteria > Actinomycetota > Acidimicrobiia > Acidimicrobiales > Ilumatobacteraceae > Ilumatobacter_A. Next base: position 667,406 of record NZ_JBKAGH010000001.1, read on the forward strand.
GCCCGACGACGCGATCCCGCCGCCGACGCTTCCCGGCGACACCGCGCCGGTCACCACGGTGCCCGACGACGCGGTCCCCGATCTCGGCGATCAGGACCCCGCCGCCGCCACGCCGGCCGCCGGAACCCCTCCGTCTCAGCCGGGCGGATCGGTGCCCTGGTCGCTGCTCCTCGCACTGGTCGGCCTCGCTGGCGTGCTCGCGTTTCCTGCGCTGGTGCGTGCCGTCCGCCGACGAACGTCTCGCGAACCGGGCGTCGAGATCCAGATGCTCTGGGCACGAGCGCTGCGGGCGGTCCAAGACGTGGGGGTGACCCTGGCCCCCGACCTGACGCCTGGCGAGGCGGCGGCGGCGACCGCCTCACAGTTCCCGACGGCGGCGCGGCCGATGCAAGCGCTGGCCGATTCGGTGACCGCTGCAACGTACGGCCCCAACGGAGCCGATGTCCTCGCGGCGAGCGGGACCTACGGCACCACGTTGCTCGGCAACTGTTCGGTGTGGTGCAAGCAGATCGAAAAGGCGGTCACCGACTCGGTGACACCGCTCGAACGAGTACGCCATCACTTCACCCGCTGGGGGTGACGCTCGTCGGGCACTCGCTCGTCGGTGTGCGGACCGCAACCTTCACCGACCGACGACGAGCTCGATCAGTCCCGATGCCACGCATCGGCGGTGACAGAACAACGAGGTGATCAGTCGCGTACGTCGCTCTGCTCACCGGGGCGATGCCCGCTGAGCCAGGCGGAGATCGGCAGTTGCCCAAGGCGTTCACGCCCGATGAGGCGCAACTCCGATTCGAGCAGCACGGCCATGGCGAGCACGATCACGAACCCGACGAATGACACGATGAAGTTCACCGAGAGGCCACCGATGGTGATGGCCAGGCCGACGAGGAGTCCGATCACGAGCAGGATGGACCGACGTCGGGACACGCGGTATCCCTTCTGGGCGAACGTTGGATCTTGTTCCAACTCTTCTTCGATCTGGCGAAGAATCCGTTGTTCGTCTTCGGACAGCGGCACCCTTACATCATCGCACGTCCGCGCGCAATCCTCAACGCGTTGCGTCATCTTCGTGAGAGATTTCGCGAGACGGCGGTTGGTCGGGTCCCCACTGCTGGCCGCCCCGCTTGATCGTCCGGATCCGGCCGCCGACGATCGAGCTGCCGCGACCGATCGCGTCGCTGCCGAACTTGTCGCGGATCTCGTCGAGCGCATCGGTGGCCGCATGCCAATCCGGACGCTCGTCGGCCACGTCATCGAAGGTCAGTTGGGCGACCGGTGTGCCGAGGTTCGAGCCGCTGACCCCGAGGAGCCGAACTCCTGGACTCGGGTCGATGCCGGCGAGCACGGGCGTGAGCAGGTCGATGATCTCCTGGCTCTCGTCGACGGTGTTCTGCGTGGTGACCGAACGTGTGATGGTGACGAACCCTGCGAAGCGGACCTTCAAGGTCCACGTTCGAGCGCCGACCCCCTGTTTGCGCATCCGCTGGGTGACAGCGTCGATCAGGCGGATCAATTCTCGCCTGATCTCCGCAGGCGAGTGCTTGTCTTGTGCGTACGTCTCCTCGTGGCCGATCGACTTGGCCTCACGGTCCGGTTCGACGTCGCGATCGTCGGCTCCGACCGCCAGGGCTGCGAGGTGTCGAGCCTGATTCGCTCCGAGCGACGTGCTCAGCACCGACAGGTCGAGGCGACGAAGATCGGCGACGGTGACGACGCCGAGACGCTGCAACTTGTCGAGCGTCGCGGGTCCGACGCCCCACAGCCGCTGCACGGGCAACGGATCGAGAAACTCCTGCTCGGAACCCGGTTGGATCACCGTGACGCCCTCGCCGGGGTCGATCCGGTCACGATGTGCTCGCGGCTTCGCTTCGACAGACGCCAGCTTCGCCAGGAATTTGTTGGGCGCCACACCGACGCTGCAGCCGAGATCGAGTTCGTCGGCGATGGCGGCGCGGATCTGTGCCGCGATGGCGCGACCATCACCGAAGAGGCGTCGCGCACCGGTGACGTCGAGGAACGCTTCGTCGAGTGACAGCGGCTCGACCAGCGGTGTGTAGCGCTCGAAGATCTCGCGCACCTGGCGGCTGACCTCGGAGTACAGGGTGTGATCACCGGGCAGGAACACCGCATGCGGACATCGTCGCCGAGCCACCGTCGACGGCAGCGCCGAATGAACGCCGAAGCGTCGCGCTTCGTAGGACGCTGCGGCCACGACGCCACGGTTGCCGGTACCGCCGACGACCACCGGCTGGCCGGCGAGTTCGGGACGTCGCCGCAGCTCGACCGACACGAAGAACGCGTCCATGTCAGCATGCAGGACGGTCCGCATGCGTCTGCCGCTGTCGCTCACCAAGCCAACGGTAGCTATGACCTGGCGCCGAGCACGACGCGCCACACCGGAACGCCAGCCCCGCTGGCGCCGTTGGCGCCGCTGGCGCCGTTGGCGCCGCTGGCGCCGCTGGCGCCGAGTTCGTCAGCGTGCTGGCCCGTGTCACTGTGCGTCGCTGGGGTCGCACTGCGTCTCGACGGGGAGCATCCGGTGACGGATTCGGGGCCAGACGACGCCGAGCACGACGCCGATATGGTGAGCACATGCCCGAGATGGAGCCTCCACGTCCGCTGTCGGCGCTGCCGTCGGTCGGCGTGCGCATCGCCGCCTTCGTGTCGATCCTGCTCAGCGGACTCGCCGGCGGGCTCATCGGCTCGTCGCTGGTCGCGCTGCAGTGCGATGGCGACTGCGCCGTCCCCCAGGGAATCGGCATCCTGGTCGGCGCGGTGTTCGCTGCGGGCGGCATGGCCATCGTCGCCGTGCTCGTGATGCGAGCCCTCGGGGAATGGCGCGAGGTCGAAGATCGCACACGCGCAGGTCACGCCCCGTGAGCGACGCGTTCGCTGACGATCACCGGCCTGACAGCGCCGACTTCGACGCCCTCCGGCTCCTCGCTCTCGACATCGCCAGCGAGGCCGCCGGGTACGCCGACGCCGCACGAAGCGCACTCGGACCCGGCCGCCGAGTCGCGCACGAGACGAAGTCGAGCGATGTCGATCCGGTCACGAGGTTCGACCGCGAGACCGAGGCGCTGGTCGTCGAACGGCTCCGCGCTGCACGGCCCGATGACTCGATCGTCGGCGAGGAAGGAGCGAATCATCGAGGCAACAATGACTTCGAGTGGCACATCGATCCGATCGACGGCACCGTCAACTTCGTCTACGACCTGCCGGGCTGGTGCACCTCGATCGGCGTGCTGTACGGCGGTGAGCCCGTTGCCGCGGCCATCGTTGCTCCTCGCCTCGGTGACCGTTCGACGTCGACGTTCAGCGCTGCGCTCGGCGGGGGTGCCTTTCTCGGCGACGCCCCGATCCACGCGTCCGAGGCCACCGATCTGACGACGTCGCTGATGGCGACCGGGTTCAGCTACCACCTCGACGCGCACCGCGACCGCCAGGCAGCCCGCATCGCGGTGATGCTTCCTCAGGTCCGCGACATCCGCCGGATGGGCTCCGCGGCGCTCGATCTCGCCTTCGTCGCTGCCGGTCGTCTCGATGGGTACTTCGAGGAGTTCATCAGCTCGTGGGACGTCGCCGCCGGGGTCCTGCTGGTGCGCGAAGCGGGCGGGACGGTGACCGCGTTCGACGGCGAGCCGCTCGACGTGCGAGCCCCGCGGGGCGTTCTCGCCGCCGGGCCGGCGATCCACCGCGTGCTCGACGCTGCGTTGCACCGAGCGCGCTGAACACAAAGTCTGCTCGTTGTTCGCCGCGAGCAGGAGAAATGCGGCATCATGGGGGCGTGGGTACACGAATCCTTGCGGTCGAAGACGACGAGCGAATCCGTTCTGCGGTCAAGCTCGCGCTCGAAGACGAAGGATGGATCGTCGATGAAGCCGAGAGCGGCGAGGCTGCGATCGAGCTGTTCCACCGGTCGTCGCCCGACGTGGTCCTCATCGACATCATGCTTCCCGGCATCGACGGCTTCGAGTTGTGCCGCACCCTGCGCCGCACCAGCGATGTTCCGGTGGTCATGGTCACCGCCCGCAACGACACCCATGACGTCGTCGCCGGCCTCGAAGCCGGGGCCGACGACTACCTGACCAAGCCCTTCGCACCCAAGGAGCTGTCAGCGCGAATCCGTGCGCTACTGCGACGCGTCCGCCCGACCGCGCCGGGTCATGCTCGGCTCGTCTTCGGCGACCTCGAGCTCATCCCCGACGAAGGCAAGGTGCTGCGCGACGGCCAGGAAGTGCATCTCACCAAGACCGAGTTCCGCCTGCTGTGCGAACTGGCCGAGAGCCCGGGCAAGGTCTTGAGCCGCGAGGCACTGCTCGACAAGGTGTGGGGATACGACTACTTCGGCGACGGCCGTCTGGTCGATGTGCACTTACGGCGCCTCCGCACGAAGGTCGAAGGAGATCCTGCCAACCCGCGTCACGTGGTGACGGTGCGCGGACTCGGATACCGCCTGCAGACCTGACCGGCCGACGATGCCGTCATGATCGGCCCGCTTCGCCGGCTTTTTCATCGTTCCCGACCGGCCTCGATGGGGCTGCGCCGACGCATTCTCCTCATCATCACGCTCGGGTCGATCGCCCTCTCGCTGTTCCTCGCCATCACCACCTACGGCCTCGCACGCTCGAACCTGCTCCAAGAACGCGACGAGACGGCGATCAGTAGCTCGCTGCGCAACGCCCAGGGCGTTGCTCGCGATCTCGCGTCGCTGCCCAACGACCCCGAACCCGCACTGACCTCGCTCGACAACATCGGGGTGCAGCGGTTCCTCATCTGGTATCGCGAGAGCTTCTACGGCGGCGGTGGCACCTTCACGCAGAGCGACATCCCGCCGGGGCTCCTCGAGCGCGTCATCAACCAGGGCGGATCTGCACGCCAGGTCGTGCGCGTCGGCGACGAGCTCAACATCGTGGTCGGTTGGACGATCCCGCGCGTCGGCGCCTACTACTTCGAGTTCTTCAGCATCGAGAACGTCGAGTCGTCGCTGTCGAGCTTCCGACTCTCGTTGGTCCTCGCCGGATCGATCAGTACCGGTCTCGGAGTGCTGCTCGGCATCTTCGCGGCGCGCCGCGCCGTCCGACCGCTCGGCACCGCTGCGCAAGCAGCGTCGGCGATCGCTGGTGGCCGACTCGACACCCGACTCGAGACCACCGTCGACCCGGATCTGCGGATCCTGACCGAGTCGTTCAACGACATGGCGCAGGCGCTGGAGCAACGTGTGGAACGCGACGCACGATTCGCATCCGACGTGAGTCACGAGCTTCGTTCGCCGCTCATGACGCTGTCGGCATCGGTCGAGGTGATGGAGGCCCGCAGAGACGAGCTTCCGGAGCGAGCCCAAGCTGCACTCGATCTGCTGTCGAGCGACGTCGTCCGCTTCCAGGGGCTCGTCGAAGACCTCTTGGAGATCTCGCGCTTCGACGCCGGAGCCATCCGGCTGCACATGGAGGAACTGCTCGCCGCTGAGTTCGTACGCCAGGCGGTCGCCGTCAGCTCGATGCCCGACACGCCGATCCACGTCTCCGAACGTGCCGAACTCGCACTGATCCGCGGCGACAAGCGGCGCCTGGCCCGAGTCATCGCGAACCTGATCGACAATGCGAGGGCGTACGGCGGTGGCGCGCCGGAGATCACGATGTCGGTCGCCAACGAGCCCGACGAGCCGATCTCTCATCTGGTGATCGCCGTCGAAGACACCGGTCCCGGCGTCGCTCCCGAGGAGCGGCTGCTCGTGTTCGAACGCTTCGCTCGCGGCGGCGGGGCGGGTCGTCGCACCGGCAGCGAAGGCGCCGGGCTCGGCCTGTCGCTCGTCGACGAACACGTCCGGATGCACGGCGGTCGGGTCTGGGTCGAAGACCGCCTCGATGGCCAGCAGGGGGCCCGCTTCGTGATCGAACTCCTCGCCTCGGAGTTGGACGACTGATGAAACGGCTTCTTGCGATCCTGACCGTGGCGCTGGCTGCGCTGGCAGGCTGTTCGATCCGCGAAGACACCGTTCCGCGCGACATTCCGAGCGACCGCGTCGGCGGGTTCGGCGACATCGCGACAGGCGATGCCGCGGTGGGCGCAAGCCGCATCTTCCTCCTCACGCCGCCCGGAGCCGACGATCAACGCCAACTCCGAGCGGTGCCGAGAACGGTGACCGGTGGCCCAGAAGCGCTGTTGCGATCGCTGTTCGCCGGGCCGAACCCCACCGAGATCCAAGCGTCGCTGAGCACGGCGATCCCGCCGGAGCTCCAGCTCGATTCGGCCCGTGCCGTGGGCCGCGTCCTCACCATCGACATCGACGATGGGCTCGCCGAACTCAGCGACAGCGGTGTCAGGTCGGCACTCGCGCAGATCGTCGCGACGGCCACGCAGCTCGACGGCGTGGAGCGCGTGCGCATTCGAGTGTTCGGCGAGAATCAGGCGTGGCCGACGGGCAATGGCCGCCTGGTCGACGAGCCACTCAGCATCTATGACTACCCCGGCCTCCTCGAATCGTCCCAGCCCGCCTTCACGGCCCTCCCGCCGACCTGACCAACACCAGGGATTCAACACCTGGGGTCTGACCCCAGGCGTTCAACACCTGGGGTCTGACCCCAGGCGTTGATCAGGCGAAGAAGTGCGACGCGACGCCGTTGAACAAGTCCATGTCGACGGTTCGGGTCTTGCCGACGGCCACGGTGAGATCTTCGAGCTCGACGGTCGGGCCGCGCAGGACGGTCATCTTTCCCCACTGCTCGTCGTGGATCGCGTCGATCGCAGCGACGCCGAAGCGGGTCGACAACACCCGGTCGAACGCCGTGGGCGTCCCACCGCGCTGCACGTGACCGAGTTGCACGACCCTGGTCTCGAACCCGGTGCGCTCACCGATCGCCTGGGCGATCCGCGTGGCCACTCCGCCCAGCACCACGTGTCCGAACCGGTCGTAGGCCTTCTCCTCGAGTTCGAGGGTGCCCGGCTTGGGCTCGGCGCCTTCCGCCACCACGACGATCGAGGCAAAACGGCCGCGGTCGTGGCGTCGACCCAGCCGTGCGCACAGCTCGTCGATGTCGAACGGAATCTCGGGGATCAGCACCGCGGTCGCCCCACCGGCGATACCGGCGTGCGTGGCGATCCAGCCGGTGTGACGACCCATGACCTCGACGACCATCACGCGATCGTGGCTCTCTGCCGTGGTGTGCAACCGATCGATCGCGTCCGTGGCGATCTGCACGGCAGTCGTGAATCCGAAGGTGAGGTCGGTGCCTTCGATGTCGTTGTCGATCGTCTTCGGCACCCCGACGATCGGCAGACCGTGCTCGGCGTGCAGGCGGCAGGCGATCGACAGGCTGCCATTGCCGCCGATGACCATCAGTGCGTCGAGACCCAGATCGGAGATCGTCTGCTTCACCTGGTCGACGCCGTGTTCGGTGTCGAACGGACTCCCCCGCCGCGTGCCGAGGATCGTGCCGCCGCGAGGCAACATGCCGCGCATCGATTCGACCGTCAGCGGTGTCGTCCGGCGGTCGACGACGCCGTCCCAGGCGTCGAGGAAGCCGACGAGTTCGTCGCCGTAGAGCCGCTCGCCTTTACGAACGGCGGCACGAATCACGGCGTTCAACCCGGGACAGTCACCACCACCGGTGAGAATTCCGACACGCACGCTCGCCGATCGTACTCTCGGATCGTTGCGGTATCGACCGGCGTTCTGACGCTTCTCGCTGGTTGACTTGTGGCCATGGCGTGGGACAGCTCTCGACCGGTGCCCTGGCGACGACTCGTCCGCGAGTGGCTCATCTACGTCGGCATCATGGCGATCCTGCTGGCGATCTTCTTCCGCGACAGCGGGTTCGTCGGCGCGCTCGCCGGGTTGTTGATCAGCGGACCGCTCTACCTGGGGTTCGGCTTCGTGCTCGCCAAACTCGGCTACCAGCGCAAGTCGCTCAAGGAACTGCGTACGCCACGGGCCGAGCCCCGATCGAGCGGATCCTCGAGCTCCGACAGCGCAGGCCCCTCGCGCCCGCGCCCGGCGCCGACGAGCCGCACCTCGACGGGGATCAACCGCCCGAACGCCAAGAAGCGCAAGCGCTGACCGGCCTGGGCGGGCGCACGGAGCACCGTCGGCCCAACTCCCGCCGGATACTCTCGGCGACGTGACCGACACCGAGCACCCCGCCGAGCACCCCGCCGAGCAGCCCGCCGAGCACGAGTCCGCGCCGTGCGTGATCGCGATCGACGCCGGGACGACCGGGGTGCGAAGTCGGGCCGTGTTCACCGACGACACACCGACCGTCGCGTCGTATCGGGAGTTCACCCAGCACTTCCCGGAGCCGGGATGGGTCGAGCACGACGCCGAGGAGATCTGGACTGCGGTGGTCGCCACCTTGCACGATGTCGTCGACCAGGTCGGGCGGGCGAACGTCGCAGCGATCGGCATCACCAACCAGCGCGAAACCGTCGTCGCCTGGAACCGCCGCACCGGCCAACCGTACGGGCGTGCGATCGTCTGGCAGGATCGACGCACCGCGCACCGATGCGACGAGCTCGAAGCGGCCGGTCATCTCGACCTCGTGCGGGAGCGAACCGGCCTCGTCCTCGATCCGTACTTCTCTGGCACGAAATTCGCGTGGATGCTCGAGCATCGAGACATCCCGGTCGACGACGAACTGGCACTCGGCACGATCGATGCGTGGCTGATCTGGAACCTGACGGGCGGCGAGGTCTTCGCAACCGACGTGACCAACGCCAGCCGGACGATGCTGTGCGACATCCGGAGCCGTACGTGGGATCCCGACCTGTGCGATCTGCTCGGCGTCCCGATGACGGCACTGCCCGACATCGTGGCGTCGAGCGGACGAATCGGCGTCACGACCGACACCTGCGGCGCACCATCCGGTCTCCCGGTCAGCGGCGTCGCGGGCGACCAACAGGCCGCACTTTTCGGCCAAGCCTGCATCGTCCCGGGCATGGCGAAGAACACGTACGGCACCGGTTCGTTCGTGCTGCTCAACGTCGGCGAGACCTGCCCGCCACCCACCGAGGGCATGCTGACCACCGTCGCCTGGACCCTTGCTGACGGCACCACGCACTACGCCCTGGAAGGCGCGATCTTCGTGACGGGCGCGGCGATCCAGTGGCTGCGCGACGGTCTCGGCATCATCGACGACGCCGCCGAGACCGGCCCGCTCGCTGCGTCGGTTCCCGACACCGGTGGCGTGTACTTCGTGCCAGCATTCGCTGGACTCGGCTCGCCGTACTGGGATCCGTACGCACGCGGCACGGTCGTCGGCATCACCCGGGGCACTGCGCGGGCGCATCTCACCCGAGCGGTCGTCGAGTCGATGGCGTACCAAGTGCGCGACGTGGTCGACGCGATGGTGGCAGCGAGTGGAACTCCGCTCGTCGACCTGCGCGTCGACGGCGGCGCCTCGGTGATGGACTTGCTGTGCCAGTTCCAGGCCGACCAGCTGGGGGTCACCGTGCAGCGGCCAGTCGATCAGGAGACGACGGCGCTCGGTGCGGCGTTCCTCGCCGGACTCGCCGAAGGGGTGTGGCCGTCGACCGATGCGATCGGTGACGCGTGGACACTCGACGCGCAGTTCACCCCGAACGTCGATCGCACGAACGCGGACTCGCTACACACACGATGGTTGCGAGCCGTGGACCGCTCACGCGACTGGGAATCCTGAAACCGACCGATCGTTCGCTTCAGAGCAGGGCGTCGGCGAGACGCGCCAGCAGCGACACCCGGATGCGCTCCCGATCGTGGATCGGACGATCGGACCGACCGGCAGCCACGGTGAGCCCCGACGCGATCAGATGCGCCCACACGAGATCGCTCGGCAACGACTCGTCGATCTCGCTCAGATGCTCGCTGCCGGCCAAGAACGCCAGCAGCCAACCGATGTCCGGGTACGTCCCCACCTGGGCGATGACGTCACGCCCGCGAAGCACCACAGCCCAGTCCGCCTCCAGCACCCGTTCGACCCCGAGGCACAGCACCTCGAGACGCTCGTGCGGGTCGCTCTCGGCCAGTGCGGCACCCGACGCGAGCGCCGAGAGGTTCGGGTCGATGCGATCGAACTCGACCGTGCGGATGTTCTCCACCGACACGCCATCGACCGCGTCGATCTCCTGGATCAACAAGGCGATGAGATCGTCGTCGGGCAACGAGACGGTCAACTCGTCGATGACCTGATCGGCTCCCTGCTCGAGGATCTCGATGCCCAGCACGTCGCCACGCACCGCGCCGATCCGGCTGGCCACCTGGCCGAGCGCGCCAGGGCGATCGGGCATCCAGACGCGTACGACGATGGTCACCATGGGGCGGCAGGATAGGGACTCGGTGTGTCAGCCGAGTTTCGGGAGGCCGTGCTTCAGATTTCGCACGGCCTGATTGATCCGCATCTCGTTCTCGATGAGACCGAACCGCACGAACCCTTCGCCGCCCGGGCCGAAGCCGACACCGGGCGACAACGCCACGTCGGCTTCGCGCACCACATGCGAACAGAACTCGACCGAGGACATCTCTGCGTACGGTTCGGGCACCGGTCCCCACACGAACATCGAGCCGCCCGGCTTGGGCATCTCCCACCCGATCCGGCTGAGACCGTCGATCAGCGTGTCACAGCGCGACTCGTAGATCGCACGGACCTGATCGGGAAAGTCCTGCGCCTCGTTGAGCGTCACGGTGGCGGCGATCTGCACCGGCTGGAACATGCCGTAGTCGAGGTAGCTCTTGAGCTTGACGAGCGCCTGCACGACGCTCGAGTTGCCGAGCAGGAACGCGGAGCGCCACCCGGCCATCTGGAACGACTTCGTCATCGAGTACAACTCGACAGCACACTCCATGGCTCCTTCGGCCTGGAGGATGCTCGGCGGCTGATGCCCGTCGAAACCGATGTCGGCGTACGCGAAGTCGTGGACGACGATCATCTCGCGCTCGCGGCAGAAGTCGACCACGCGCTGCATGAAGTCGAGGTCGACGATCGCGCCCGTCGGGTTGTGCGGGAACGACATGACGAGCACGCGCGGCTTGGGCCAGCCGACGTCGTATGCCGTGTTGAGGCTGTCCATGAAGTCATCGGAGAAGTTCTCGCGGTCGGACGGATCGGCGAGGAACCGCATCGGGACCTGGCGCAGGTCGGCTCCGGCGAACAGCGGGCCATAGATGTGGATCGGGTAGCTCGGGGTCGGCACGATCGCTGCGTCACCGCGCTCGAGCAACACCCACATGAGGTGACTGAAACCTTCCTTCGCACCGATGGTGTTGGTGATCTCGAGGTCGGGGTCGAGGTCGACGTCCCACTTGTTCTTGTAGTAGCCGGCGATCGCTTCACGCAGCTTCGGAAGGCCCCGGCTGAGTGAGTAGCGGTGGTTGCGCGGGTTCTGTGCTGCCTCGGCCAACTTGGCCACTGCGATGTCGGGAGACGCCATGTCGGGGTTGCCGAAACCGAGATCGACGACGTCTGCGCCAGCACGACGAGCTTGGATCTTCAACTCGTTGATGATGGAAAAGACGTAGGGGGGCAGATTCTCGATCCGGCGGAACTCCATTTCATGACGTTACCCGGCGGGTCGCGTGCGATGCTGTTGGGATATGCCTCCGATTCCAGATCCCGACTGTGTTCACGTGGTCATCGAGATTCCCCGCGGCAGCCGGAACAAGTACGAGATCGACCACGACGACGGCCGTGTCTACCTCGACCGGCGTCTCTTCACGGCGACGACCTACCCGGCCGACTACGGATTTCTCGAGAACACCCTCGCCGGTGACGGTGACCCGCTCGACGCACTGGTGTTGAACGAAGAACCCGTGTATCCAGGGGTGATCTGCCAGGCGCGACCGATCGGCGTGCTCTACATGCGCGACGAGGCTGGTGAAGACGCCAAGCTGATCTGCGTCCCGCCGAAGGAGCCCCGCTTCGAGAACGTCCACGAGATCTCCGACCTCATCCCGCAGCTCGTGCAGGAGATCGAGCACTTCTTCAACGTGTACAAGGCGTTGGAGCCGCACAAGCACTCCTCGGCGTTCGGGGTCGGTGGGCGCGATGCAGCGTGGCGCGAGATCCACGACGCTCGCGCGAATTTCCCGGGGCACTGACACCGCTCGGGTCGGCACGACACCCCGTGCCGGCCCGCAGCACCGGTCAGCTCGCGCTCGACAGCAGCGCTGCGCCGATGGCGCCCGACAGGTGCCCGCATCGAGCGAAGGTCACCGTCGGGATCGAGCGCAGTTCGGGCTGGTAGAGCAACTGCTCGAACCATCGCGTGATCGGGTCGAGGTACAACTCGGCGCCGACCGCGAGTCCGCCGCCGAGCACGATCATCTCCGGGTCGAGCGCGTTCGTCAGGTTCGACAGGCCGAGCGCGACCCACCGGCCGAAGTCGTCGATCACGGCGAGCGCGTCGGCGTCGCCGTCCATCGCAGCAGCCTGCACGTGCTCGCCGCGCACGTTCTGCGGGTCGCCGCCGGCGTGCGCGACGACGGCGGTGAGTCGACGCGCCACCGCGGCTTCGCGGGCGAGCATCCCCAGCCCGCTGCCCGACGCATAGCGCTCCCAGCATCCCCGTCGACCGCACGGGCACCGAGGGCCGTCGGGGTCGACCACCATGTGGCCGAACTCACCAGCGAAACCGTTGCGCCCTCGTTGCAGTCGACCGCCGGCGACCACTCCCCCGCCGATGCCGGTGCCGAGCGTGACGAGCACCACGTCGTCGACGCCGACCGCAGCACCGACCTGCCACTCGGCCACCAACGCGCACGTGGCGTCGTTGTCGACGCGCACGTCGACACCCTCGAGGCGCGCCGAGACGCGACCGTGGATGTCGAGGTCAGCGACTCCGTCGAGATTCGGAGCGGCCCGCAACACCCCGCCACGGTCGACGAGGCCAGGCACACCGATACCGAGCGACGCACTCGGGCCGAAGCACGTCGCGAGTTCGACCAGCGTGTCGATCAACGGCTCGATGCTGTCGACGCCGCGCGGTGTGTCACGGCGCTCCTGTGCGACGACCTCGCCCGACTCGTCGACGGCAACCGCCAGGGCCTTGGTGCCCCCGACGTCGATCCCGATGCGGAGACCCGCAACGGTCACGCCTCGGCGCGGACCTTCAGTTCGCGCACGGTGTTGAGGATGCGCACCTCGGCGCGACGCTTGACGAAGCCGGGCAGCGGAACGACGAGGTCGATGGCGAGGTCGTAGCGGACCTCGGTCTTGCCGTCACCGGTCGGCACGAACGTGAACGCCCCGTCGATCGAGCGCTGGATGTCGCCGCGGATCATCGACCAGCCGAGCAGGCGTGGTTCTTCGGCGTAGCGATACTGCAGGGTGTAGTGGGTGCTGCGTCCGAGGGCGGAGGCTCGGAACTCGACCTCGCTGGGACGCCCGAACTCGTCGGTGTCGTGAATCGTGACCGCCTTGATGTCACGAGCCCATTCCGGATACTTCTCGAGGTCGACCGCGACACTCCAGACGTCCTCGGGTGAGGCGTCGATGATGATGGTCTCGGTCGCGGTCTCAGCCATGGTGCTCATTCTTGTCGATGGACGTGTTCGAAGTGGTGCCATTGGGCTCGTCGCCCAGATCGGTTCGTGCACGATACGACCCGTGGAACGCGGCCCACAGCCCGTTGAGCCCGAGTCCGAACATCGGAACCAGCACGCCAAGGGCGAGCGAGGTTCCGGGCGACCCGTCGGCGCTGTTCGGTCGAGCGAGCGCGGTGGCCAGGCCGACCACGATCTGGATCGCGAGCAGCGACAGCATCAGCCGGCGGACCGGCGACGGCGCGACACCCCCGGCGAGCATGTAGAGCTGCGTGACGGCCACCTGTTCGGCACGGCTTCGTTGCACCGCGTTCCAGAACGACCAGAGAAAGGCGACGATGCCCACGACGAACAGCGTCATCGCCGTGATCGCACCGATCCACTGCGGCCCGGACGTGAACAGTGCCGCAGCGACGATCGACGTGATCGTGAAGGCCATCGTGCCGACCACGTTGACGCGCACGATGATGTCGCCACCGTCCTGAGTTGTCGATGGGTCGTTCACCACGACGACAAGGTACCGGCGACGGTCAATCGAACACGCCGAGCGTCTCGCCGAGGCGCCGGGCCAAGACGTCGTACGCGAAGTCGGTCTCGACGCGTTCACGCGACCGCACGCCCATCCTGCGGCGCAGATCGTCGTCGTCGAGCAGCGCTTCGTAGGCGTCGGCGACCTCCTGGACGTTCTCCGGATCACGGATGACGATCCCGGTCTCGCCGTCGGCGACCGCTTCGGCCGCACCACCCGAGTCACCGGCGACCTGGGGAATACCGCACGCCGCCGCTTCGATGAACACGATCCCGAAACCCTCCTGCTCGAGCCCGCCCCACCGGTTGCGGCACAGCATCGTGTACAGATCGGCACAGCCGTACAGCTTGGGGAGGTCGTCGTGCGGGATACGGCCCGTGAAGCGAACCGGCGCGTCGAGTTCGTCGGCGAGCCGACGGAGGCGGTCGGCTTCGCGGCCGGCACCGCCGATCACCAGGAGCAGATCGGGACGGCGATGCTTGATCCGGTTGACCGCTCGGATCGCCGTGTCGAACCCTTTCCGGGGCACGAGTCGGGAGATGCCGACGATGAGTTCCGCATCGGCCGGCAGGTCGAAGTGAGCTCGGGCCTCGGCGCGTTCGGCGTCGCTGAGCACCCGGAAACGGTCGGGGTCGACCCCGCACGGCACCACCGTCGTCGGCAAGGGCCGACCGGCGGCATGCTCGGCCTCCGCTGCCGGATACCCGCCCGCGGCGATGATGTGGCGGGCGCGGGTGAGCGTGTACGACAGCGCTTGCTTGGAGAGCGGGAGTCGGCCGGGCACGGTGACCTCCGCCCCGTGCAGCACGAGGTCGTACGGCAGCTTCAGCGACGGGCCGACGAGTCCGAGCGGCACAGCGGGGTCGAGCACGACGAGGTCCGCGCCGAACTCGTCGGCGAGATCGTTGATCCGCTTCACCATCCACGGGTGCGGCAACAGAAACGGCTCCCGCGTGCGTTCGATCCGGTACGGCTCGCCGGCGTCGAACTCCGCGGTTCCCTCGTACGGGCTGGTGAGGACCGCGAAGCGATCGGGCGGCAGGCGGCGCCACCATTCCCAGAGCAGCGACTGGATGCCGCCGATCTTGGGTGGATAGTCGTTGGTGACGAGCAGATGTTTCATGGCGGATCAGGGGTCGCTGTGGATCAGGGGTTCGCGGTGGCGACGTCACGACGATCGTCGAGTCGCTGATCGGCCCAGCGAGCGTGTTCGGCGAGGATCGGGTCGTCGCCGAGACGGTAGCGGTCGAGCGTGGCTCGAACACGGGCATCCGCGGGTTGTGCGACGTTGCCGAGCACGACGAGCGCGTTGCGGCGCAGCCATCGCATCTCCCGGCCGGCGATGTACCAGTGTCCGTAGTGCCGAGCGATCCAGTCGTCGTCGGCGTCGAGCAGTTCGAGCGCGTCGACCCATGCCTGCACTTGCGGTGAGAGCGGCACGGTGTTTCGTTGCCCGAGCCGTGTCGAGATCGGGCAGACGTCTTGGCAGTCGTCGCAGCCGTAGATGCGATCGTGCATGGCGATCCGGTATCGCTCGGGAATCGATCCGCCCTTCTGCATCACCCAGCTGAGGCACTTCGCTGCGTCGATCACCCCGGGCGCCACGATCGCCTGCGTCGGGCACAACTCGATACAGCGGGTACACGTGCCGCAGCCGTCGGGCGCCGGCGTGGGGTTCGGCTCGTACTCGGCGGTGGTGATGATCGAGCCGAGCACGAAGAAGCTCCCGGCGCCCGGAAGCAGCAGGTTGGCGTTCTTGCCGAACCAACCGATACCGGCCCGGTGCGCGACGGCGCGGTCGACGATGGCGTTGTCGTCGGCGAAGACGACCGCTCGATGACCCGCTGCCTTGATGCGAACGGCAACCTCCCGCAATCCCTGCCGAAGCGGTTCGTAGTGGTTCTCCCACGCATAACGACCGACGCGCGCGTGCGGCCGCGTCGGATCGGGTTCGGGCGGGTCGGCGTCGGTGAGATACGGACGGGCGCCCACGATGACCGACTCCGCTCCCTCGACGGCTCGCTGCGGATCGGTGGAGCGCTCGGGGTTGCGATAGGTGAACTCCATCGTGTCGTTGAGCCCGGCCGCCTTGCGCTCGATCAGCGTCGACCGCGTCGCGGCGAGCACATCGGCCGACGCGACCCCCACCCGCGAGACACCGAACGGAGCGACGATGCCGATGATCTCATCGAGCGTCGGAAGCGACGGTCGCTGCACAGTGCGATGTCGCCCACTCATGCACCAAGCATGTCACCGGAACCCAACTCTCCACGTTTCAGCGACACCACCGTCATCGAACTGTGGCCGAGCGTCCGGCCCGACCCGCAGAATCAGAGGCCATCACCCACGCTCACTTGCGTGGAGCCTGCAATCTCCTCCTGCCCGCCAGGGACCGTCGGACATACTGGCTACCGATGAGGTACCGGGTGGCGATCCTGCTTCTCTGGCTCGTGGCCTCGGCCTGCGGTGGGAGCGAGTCGAGCGAGTTCCGTGATGAGCAGCTTCGGTGGCGCGAAGCTGGGATTTCGAGCTATTCGATCACCTATCTCGTCCAAGCCGGGATCAACGGGAGATCAACGCTCACAACGAAGATCGTCGATGGCGAAGTGGTCGAGCACCAGGGTGACGGCCGATTGGACATTTTCGAAGCACGGACCGTCGAAGACATGTTCGACGAGATCGACGCAGCCGACGCTGCGACCGTGACGTTCAGCTCTGAGTTCGGCTATCCGAGAAAGGTCTCCCTCGACGTCCACGCCGACGCCATCGATGACGAGTACGGCTGGGAAGTGTTGAGCTTCACGACCGAATGACAATCTGTGCGCTACGACGACCGCGGGCGCGTCTCCCGTTGTGCCGTGAACCTCGACTCGGGTCGAGTCCGTTTCGATTGCGGCGCTCGTCGAGCGAATCGGCTCCCCGAGCGGCATGCGGATGCGTGAGATCTGCCAGGCGCTCGAGGTAGCCGTCGACTGCCGATAGGCGCCTCGACCACCCGGTGCCGTGCCGGTCGTCCACTGGGCTCGATGGTGGTCGTCAGCGATCAGCCGGGGACCGGTGCGACCAGGCCGGCGTCGAAGTCGGCTTGGCTCACGAACACCGGAACGTCGTCGACCAGGCCTGCCCGCTGGAACATCGCGACCGCCCGATCGAGCGCGTGGGTCGGCGACAGCACCGGCACCGGCTCGAGTTCGATCGGCCCGTCGTCGTTGGCCAGCAGATGCGAGACGATGCAGTCGCTGCACGCGGTGGTGTTGGCCGCCACACAGGTGTGGCAATCGAGCGAGAACTCGTCGTCGAAGAACATGGTCGCCATCATGACGATGCCCTGTGACAGTCCGAGCCCATGGCGAGCCGCTAGCGGCTCGGATGCAGCTCGGATGCAGCTCAGGGACAGGTCGCGGCGGCGTCGACCGGGATGTCGACGGTGATGTCGAGTGCGACATCACCCGCCCGAACGATCCCGGAGTAGCCCACCCGGCCGTCGCCCTCGAACCCCTCGGCTGCCGCGTCGACGAGCTCGACGACGGCGCCACTTCCATCATCGATCGTGACGTCGATCATCGCGGAGTCGTCGTCGCGACGTTCGATCACAAACCGTCCGCCTTCGGACGTGATCCCCGCCGCCCCAGCACCGGTCGTACACGACGCCAACACGATGCGCGTGTGCGGGAAGGCGAGCTGCCCGGGCTCGTTGGTGACCATCGTGTTGGTGCAGTCCACGCCGGCACTCGGGTCGGGGTTGACGGCCACCAGTTCGTCGCCGAACTGCGCCACGAAGCCTGCGCCATCCGCCGCTGCCACGAACGACCCGTCGACGAACGACGCACCGGACAGCGCAGCGACGCCGCCGTCGGGGGCGTCGTGCAGCCGATCCACCACGCGCCCCCCGCCAGCGCCATCGCGGAAGAAGAAGCTCGACACGACGACATCGAGATCCGCCGGCGCCAGCGGTGTGTGTTCGACGCACGACGCTTCGATCGCGAACGCGGCGTCGCCGAGTCGGACGAAGCCGGGAGTCGGGAGCGCGTCGATGCCACTCGACGACCCCGAGCCAGCCGCCTGGGTCAGCTCCGCGTCGCTGCCACCCTCGATCGATTCGGTCGATTCGATCGATTCGGTCGACTCGGTCGATTCGGTCGACTCGGTCGATTCGGTCGACTCCGACGTCGAGTCGGAACCCGACTCCCCCGGGCCGGCGGTGACCGAACCCGATGTCTCATCGACCGCGGAATCGGTGTCGTCGTTGCTGGTGCCGACGACGACGAGTCCGGCGATCAGCGCGACGAACCCGACGAACATCGCGGGCACCAACCACGGCGAGCGATCGTCTCCCGGCCTCGGGATGTGACCGGTCTCGCCTGTCGCGACGATCGGCCGCGCGAGCAGCGGATCGGCGCCGGCGGCCACCACGATCGGCTCCGGGCCGTGCGCCTGGTCGCGCTCGGGATCGACCATCAGGCGTTCGGGTCGACGACGATGCGCCCGCGCACCTGACCGGCCATGATCGCCGGGCCCTGCTCGAGCAGATCGCTCATCGGCACGACCTCGATCATCGCGTCGAGCATCTCTGCCGGCAGGTCGGCGGCGAGGCGAGCCCACGCCTGCTTGCGCACGTCGATCGGCGCCATCACGGAGTCGATCCCCTGCAGACGCACGCCACGCAAGATGAACGGCATCACCGTCGTCGGCAGATCCACCCCACCGGCGAGCCCGCAGGCGGTGACGACGCCGCCGTACGACGTCTGGGCCAGCAGCTTGGCGAGCATCGTGGAACCGACCGTGTCGACCGCGCCGGCCCAGGTCTCGCTCTCCAACGGCTTGGGCGTCTCGGTCATCTCGCTGCGGCTCAGGAACGCCGTCGCACCGAGCGAGCTCAGGTAGTCGTGCTGCTCGGGGCGTCCGGTCACGGCCGTCACCGAGTAGCCGAGCTTGGCGAGCACGGCGACGGCGACCGATCCGACACCACCTGCTGCCCCGGTGACCACGACCGGGCCCGACTCCGGCGTGACGCCGCCCTCTTCGAGCGCCATGACGCACAGCATCGCGGTCAACCCGGCGGTGCCGATCCCCATCGCCTGGCGGCTCGTCATCCCGCTCGGTGTGGCGACGAGCCAATCACCGCGGGTGCGCTGTCGCTGCGAGTAGCCGCCCCAGTGCCGCTCCCCCACTCCCCAGCCGGTGAGGATCACCTGGTCGCCGACGGCGAATCGGTCGGACGTCGATTCGCTGACCGTGCCGGCGAAGTCGATTCCCGGCACCATCGGGAACGAGCGGATGATCCGCCCGGCGCCGGTCAGCGCCATTCCGTCCTTGTAGTTGAGCGAGGAGTAGTCGATGGCGACCGTGACGTCGCCGTCGGGCAGGTCGGCGTCGGTGAGCGCTTCGACCTTCGCTCGAGGACCGTCGTCGGTCTCACGGACGACGAGTGCGGAGAAGGCGTCGGTCGCGGGCGTCTGGGTCGTCGAGGACGTCATGGACGTCGAATCTACGCTCAGAGCACGGCGATGAAGGCATTGCTCGGCAGCGCATTGGCGCCGTCGGCCCGCACGTCGCGGATGATCTCCTTGTCGTCGGTCACGACCACGACCGATCGACTCGTCGGGAGACGCCGAACCTCGTCACGGATCAGATCGTCGGCGATGACCCCTTCCGGCGAGTACACGACCCGCACGAGCCGGCGTCGCGTGCTGTGCGCGCCGACGACCGAGGCACCGTCGAACACGACCGTGATGTCGGTACCGAATCGTCGAGCGAGGTTCTCGACGGCGTCGAGCAGTGCGTCGCGCTGCTGGTCGAGTCGACGCGACGGCCAGGCGAGCTTGGCGACGTTGTAGCCGTCGACGAGGATCGCCGCGTCGGAGCGGACGAACACCTCGGCCGCTTGGCGCGACGACGACAACACCCCACCCGGCAGGGCCATCGGCGCCCGCTGTGCCGGCCGCGTCGTGTGCGACGCGGCGGCGTCGCCGACGCTGGGCAGCAGCGACGAGAGCCGGTTGGCGAGCGACTGGGCTTCGCTCGCGGCCGCCTCGATCTCGGCGACCGATGCGACCGCCGCGGCACGTGCAGCGAGCACGTCGTCACGCACCTCGGCCGCCGTCGCCCGGGCCGACACGGCCTCGTCTCGGGCTGCGAGCGCGGCAGTCAGCTTGTCGGCGGCGGCACGCTCTCGGTCGCGCGCGTGGCGCACCTCGTTGCGCAGGTCGACGAGTTCGACGCTGAGCTCCGCGGCCTGTTCGGTCAACTTGTCGATGTCGGCGCGCAGGTCCTCGATCTCGGCGTCGCGCTGGACGATCACCTCGTCGCGCGCCAGCAGCTCCACTCGTACGCGTGCGGTCGCCGACTCGGCCGCCGCACGGCGACGCTCCGCGCGTTTGAGCTCGGCACGAGCATCGAGCGACGCGGACTCCTCCTCGGCGGCCTCGACGATGGCGGTCGCTTCGTCGAGCCAGCCCTCCGGCTGCGCCAGCCACAGTCGCCCGACGTCGTCGACCAACTCTGGCAACGCACCGGCCGACAGCAGCCGCCGGAACTCCGCGTCGGCTTCGATCACGCGACGAAGCCGGCCCAACGCGCCCGTCGGCACGCGCGGCTTGCCGAGGAACGATCGGAGTTCCTTCGGGAACGGGACCGGCGGGCGCCGCTTCTGGAACTCGGCAGCCATCAACACGGCGAACTCGATCGCCGACCGCAGATGGCGGTGCTCGATGTCGGCCATGTGTCGACGCTACCCGAACCGGTGAGGCCCGAGTCGGGTCTGGCGGGCCGCCAATGCCTCGATCGGCCGGGCGAACACCGTGTCGACCTTTCGACTTGACGGGGTACATTCGTTCGTGTTGACTCGACCCGATGCGAGTTGGGGCTGCCATCACCGATCATCAGCAACGTTCGTTCGACGAACTCGGCGTACCGCTGGCCGATGTCACGTTCTGCGTCCTCGATCTCGAGACCACGGGCGGAAACCGCAACGACGACATGATCACCGAGATCGGCGCGATCAAGGTTCGTGGCGGCGAGTGCGTCGGCACGTTCCAGACGCTCGTCAACCCGGGTCGGGCGATCCCGCCACAGATCACGGTGCTCACCGGCCTCACCGACGCGCTCGTCGCCCGCGCGCCGCGCATCGAGAGCGTGCTGCCGTCACTGCTCGACTTCATCGGCGACTCCGTGTTCGTCGCGCACAATGCCGGCTTCGACCTCGGCTTCGTCCGCGCCGCGCTCGAACGAGCCGGTCGTGACCCGTGGAATGGTCCGGTGGTCGACACGGTGACGCTGGCGAGACGGCTGGTTCGCGACGAGGTGCCGAACTGCAAGCTGTCGACGTTGGCATCACGGTTCCGGCTCGATCATCAGCCGAGCCACCGAGCGCTCGACGATGCGCTCGCCACCGCCGACCTGCTGCACCTGCTCATCGAGCGAGCGGCCGGCCTCGGCGTGCTCGGCCTCGACGACCTGATCGCCCTCGCCAAGATCGGCGGGCATCCGCACGCCGCCAAGCTCAAGCTCACCGCCACGCTCCCCCGCGCGCCGGGTGTGTACCTGTTTCGCGACGCCAACGACTCGGTGCTCTACGTCGGCAAGGCGACCAATCTGCGCCAGCGGGTCCGCAGCTACTTCGGCAGCGACGACCGCCGCAAGATCGGCCCGATGCTGCGCGAGATGCACCGCGTCACCCACATCGAACTCCCCGACCCGCTGACCGCCGAGATCGTCGAGACACGCATCATCGGATCGACCCTGCCCCGCTACAACCGTCGCGGCACCACGGCCACGAAGTACTGCTACGTCAAGCTCGACACCGATGCGGCCTGGCCCCGCCTGTCGATCGTGAAGGACCCAGCCAAAGCCGGCGAGCATCTCGGGCCGCTGCCGTCGCGAGCGATGGCCGCGCTCGTCGTCGACGCACTCCAGAGCGCCCTGCCGCTGCGGCGCTGCACACAGCGACTCGGACGCAACTACCAGCCGGCCGACGACGCACCGGTGTGTAGCGCCGCGCAGCTCGGCGTGGCGCACTGCCCCTGCTCGGGGTCAGCTGATCCGGCTGCCTACGCCTCGGCGGTCGAGTACGCGCAGCGAGCGATGCGCGGCGACGCGACGATCGTGATCGACCGCCTGCGCACCCGGATGCGGTCGCTCGCCGCTCAGCAGCGATTCGAAGAAGCCGCGTCGACACGCGACCGGATCTCGGCACTGCTCGGTGCGATCCGACGCACGGAGTTGCTGCGAGCCTTGTGCGACGCCGGCGACGCAGAAGTCACGCTCGACGGCACGACGTGGATCATCGGCGACGGGCGCCTCGTCGACGTGCGTGCCGACGGCCGCCTCACTGCCGCGCTGCCCGTCGAGTCGCTCGGACGACTCGAGGTCGGCCGACCCGCCCCACGCAGCCACGCCGACGAGGCCCTCTGCCTGGCCAAGTTCTTCGACCAGCGAGCCGAGCGGCTCGCGGTGTCGTGTTCCGGCATCTGGAGGTTCCCGATCGTCGCGACGGAACGCATCTCGCCGCTCGAACGCGCCGCGTGAGTTCGCTGCGCATCACCCTGTCTCGGCGCAGCCATACACTCACGACATGAGCTCGCTTCCCGCTGCCTGGCATCCCGATCCCACCGGTCGACACGAACTTCGCTATTGGGACGGCGCGGCCTGGACCGCCCACGTCAGCAACGCCGGCGTCACCGGCACCGACCCACTCGACAGCGCGCCGCCGGCCGCTTCGAAACTCGATCGCCTCGACGGCGGACTGACCGTCGGGAACGAAGGCAAAGCCGAGACGATCCAGCAACAACTGCGTGGCGACGGACATCGCGGGGTCGGGC
Organism: Ilumatobacter sp.; assembly: GCF_046290335.1. GTDB lineage: Bacteria > Actinomycetota > Acidimicrobiia > Acidimicrobiales > Ilumatobacteraceae > Ilumatobacter_A. Next base: position 690,270 of record NZ_JBKAGH010000001.1, read on the forward strand.
TGTCCGGCATCGTGGAGGGCGGCGGAGGAAGCATCTTGAACGAGCCGATCCTGGTCGTGAACCAGAAGGCCAAGATCATCGAGCTGAACAACCAGTACAGCGTCTTCGATCAGCACGGCACGAAAATCGCTGCGGTCAACCAGGTCGGGCAGTCCACCGCCAAGAAGGTGATGCGACTGGTCTCCAGCTTCGATCAGTTCATGACTCACAAGCTGCAGGTGACCGACGCCAGCGGTGCGGTCGTGGTCAACATCACCCGCCCGGCCAAGTTCCTCAAGTCGACGGTGGTCGTCAGCGATGCGAACGATCAGGAGATCGGGCGCGTCGTGCAGCAGAACGCGATCGGCAAGATCAACTTCTCGCTCGAAGCCAACGGCCAACAGCTCGGAGCGATTCGAGCGGAGAACTGGCGGGCCTGGAATTTCCGGATCGAGGACGCAGCCGGACAGGAGATCGCTCGGGTGACGAAGACGTTCGAAGGCATCGCGAAGACGATGTTCACGACCGCCGACAACTACGTCCTCCAGATCGCGCACCGAGCACCTGAGCCGCTGAACTCGCTCGTCGTCGCGAGCGCGCTGTCGATCGACACCGCACTCAAGCAGGACAACCGCGGGCTCGGCTGATCGCACGAGCCGGACCGAGACAGTTCGAGACGGATCGCTTTCGCGATCAGTCGAGGAGCCGCGCGCCGCGACGGTCGATCGACATGAACTTGACGTGGCCGCCCGCCGGGAGCGCACCGGCCACCTCGGGAGCGACCTCGGGATCGACGAGGAACCCGACCGTGGGGCCACTCCCGGAGAGCCACCCGCACCAGGCTCCGGCTGCGACGCCAGCGTCGAGCGCCTCGGCCGCACCGTCGATGAGCGGGAGCCTCCACGCTTGATGGAGTGCGTCGTCGGTCGCGCCGGCGAGCAGCGACGGATCGTCGTGGGCGAACGCGAGCGCGAACTGCACGGCACGGCCGAGATTGAACACCGCGTCGGCTCGCGTCACTTCGCTCGGCAGGGAGGCTCGCGACCGATCCGTCGACGTCGTCACATCGGGCACCCACGCGACGAACGCTGCGTGGGCGAGACGAGGCCCGATCGGCACGGCGATCGACCGGCCGTCGACGAACGCGGTCACGCCGCCGAACAATGATGCTGCCGCGTTGTCTCCGTGCTGTTCGAGGTCGGTCGCCACCCGCAAGATGTCGGCCGAGCGCTCAGCGATCGCCGCTGCCGGATCGTCGTGGAGTTGGACCGCTGCCAGCGACGCAGCCGCCACGCGAACGGCACCGCTGAAGCCGAGGCCTCTGGCCATCGGAATCTTGCAGCGCAGCCACATCTGCCCGGTTCCGCCCATTTGCGTGAACGCGTGTCGGGCCGGGTGGTGCTCGTCCACGACCTGCGCACCTTCGGGCGGGTCGTCCACGCCGACGTCGGCGTACGCGTCGAGTGCCATCGCGAAGACGTCGAAACCGGCGCCGAGGTTCGCCGACGACGCCGGAGCTCGGACGGCCCGGGTCGTCATGGCGTCGCAGGTGTCGCCTGGGCCTGCGACACGCTGACGAAGGCGTCGAGCGATCGCTGGGCGGCGCCTGAGTCGATCGACTCGCTCGCCACCGTGATGCCATCGGCGAGTTCGTCGCAACGCCCAGCTACCACGAGTGCCGCCGCCGCGTTGAGCACGACCACATCACGGTGCGGCCCCGACTCGCCTCCCAGCACTGCGCGCAGCGCTTCGACGTTCTCCGCCGGTTCACCACCGCGCAGGTCGTCAGCAGTCGCGCGGGCGAACCCCAGCGCCTCCGGGTCGACGTCGAATCGGTCGATCTCGCCGTTGCGCAGCGCGAGCACGGTCGAGGGTCCGGTCGTGGTCAACTCGTCGAGTCCGCCGCCGTGCACCACCCAGGCGGTCGTGAGACCCTGCGAGCGCAGCGCCTCGACCATCGGTTGGGCAAACGCCGGATCGGCGACACCGATGAGTTGACGACGCACCCGCCCTGGGTTGGCCATCGGTCCGAGCAGGTTGAACACCGTCGGCACCCCCATCTGACGTCGCGGAGGGCCGGCGAATCGAAACGCCGGATGGAACATCGGGGCGAAACAGAACGCGATGCCGGCCTCGCGCAGGCACGCTGCGACGCCATCAGGTGTCTGCTCGATCGCGACGCCGAGCAACTCGAACACGTCGGCGGTTCCGCACTTCGACGACGCCGAGCGGTTGCCGTGCTTGCACACCGGCACACCGGCACCGGCAGCGACGAGCGCCGCCATCGTCGACACGTTGATCGAATGTGAGCCGTCACCGCCGGTGCCGACCACGTCGATCGCCTGGTCACGCTCGCCGTCGCTCAACGGCACGATCGATGCGTGGCGCCACACTTCGTCGAGCAACGCGGCCAGTTCGGCCGAGGTCTCACCCTTCGAGCGCAACGCGATGGCGAACCCAGCGATCTGCGCGTCGGTGGCCGCACCCGAGAGGATCTCCGCCATGGCAGCAGCTGCGACCGCATCGCTTGCGTCGTGGCCGGCCAACAGCGAACCGATCAGTCCGGGCCATCCACCGTGTTCGTCGAATCCTGCCATGGTGCAGGAGCGTAGAAGGCGCGACGCATCACCGGCGACCGCGAGAGCGGCCGCCTCTCGATCGGCCGAGCCGCCCGTGCCGACCGTGCCGACGGCGCAAGGCAGCGAACGGCGGGCCGTCAGCCGTCAGCCGTCAGCCGTCGGACGTCATGCGGTCTTGCGACGTTGCCGCACGATGCGGCGCCGATCGCGCTCGGTGGCACCGCCCCACACGCCCGCCTTCTCGCGATTCGCCAGCGCGTACTCGAGGCACTCCACTCGCACGCGGCACGACTCGCACACGCTCTTGGCGGACACCGCAGATTCTTCGTCGTCCGGGTAGAAGATCGAAGCGTCGAGCCCTCGGCAGGCGCCGAGGTCCAACCACTTCGCTTCGTCAACCACTTGTAGCGACACTTCTGAGACCCCCATCGGTCGTTGTCCAGATGCATCGACGGATATCCCCCACCCGCCGATATCGGGCAATCTAGGTCTCGATCCGCCCGCGCGCCAGGGAAAATTCAGAATGTCACGTTCGACGCTCAGGTCTCGTGCGGAATCCCATAGGCGCGGGCGAGCACCTGCACAGGGTGCATCGACTGACGCCCGGTCTGTTCGGCGATGACCGTGTTGGCGAGGTGGCAATCGCCGGCCACGACGTCGCCGTTGGCCCGTTCGATGGTGGTACCGAAGCGCTCGCCGATCGGGATCGAGACCGCGTCGTTGTCGGCGCGGAGCCCCCAGAGACCGTCGACGCCCGCGCACTGCTGGATCAACTTCACTTTCGCTCCGGTCAACTTCATGAGGTCGCGGCTCACGAACCCGACGTTCTGGGCTCGCAGGTGGCACGGAGCGTGGTACGTGATCGTGGCGTACGTCTCTCCGTGGAAGTCGGTGTCGAGCACGTAGTCGTCACCTTTGTGCAGCTTCATCAGGTATTCGGCGCTGTCGTAGGTGTGTTCGGCGACGAGTTCGGCGTCGTCGCCGCCGACGTGGGCCGGATAGTCGTGTTTGAGGACGTAGCTGCACGTCGGCTGAGGCACGACGATGTCGGTGCCACGCCGGACGGATGCGGCGAGCGTCTTGACGTTGCGCGCGGCGACCTTCTTGAACCGGTCGATGTCACCGGCGTGCAGCCACGGGGCGCCACAACAGCCTGCACCCGACGTGGTGCACTCGATACCGTTGCGCTCGTACACCTTCACGAGGTCCTTGCCGATGTCGGTGGCCTGATACTCGACCAGGCACGTCGGATACACGGTGACCGAGGCCTGCTTGCGGCGCATCTTGATCCGCGGTCGCTTGGCAAACCAGGTCGAGAAACGCTGGGTCGCAAAGGGGCTGAGCGGTCGCGTCGCCGTCACGCCGGTCACCGCGGCCGTCAGTCGCCGGATCAGCGAACCCGGCTCGGCGCCGACGATCTTGTTCGCGAGCGAATGCAGCCGGGTGCCGAACTTGCCGATCCGATCGACGTTGCCGATCACCAATGCAGCCGACCGTCGACGCGCCGGCGCATGGCCGTGCTCCACCTGCATCGCGACAGCGCGGAGCATCAGCCGAGGTACGTCGATCTGCGCTTCGTGCAGCGCAGGCGTGTACGGGCAGTTGAGGAGGCAGAGCTTGCATTGGAAGCACTCGTCCACGACCTGGTCCTGCTGGGCCGGCGTCATCTTGCCGGCGTCGTCGCCGCCGAGCACGTCGATCATCTCGAACAGCGTCGGAAACGATGAACACAGCCCCACACACCGCCGACAGCCGCTACAGACATCGAAGACCCGCGCCAGCTCGCCACGCACATCGGCTTCGTCGACGTAGCTCGGATGCTGCGGGTCGTACGTGATGGTCATCGATGTCGTTCACTTCTCGGCGTGATGCCGGGTTCTGCTGGCCGGTGACAGCGTCGGTTGCCGTCCGGCCTCGTCGGTTGGGGTCGCTGGGGTTCGTTTGGGGGATGATGCGGGCGCGACCCGCATGATGGTGTCGAGACGACCCGCATGATGGTGTCGAGACTAGGCCTCTTGTGGCCCGAGCTGCATGGGAAATACCACTTGTCGTGGGAGTTCGCATCGACGGCGCAGAGCTGGCACGATCTGGAGATGTCAGAACCGGCCAATGACGAGGATCGGCTCCGACGGCTGGTGTCAGCGCCGACTGGCAACTGGGACCCGGTCGCACTTCGGGCCGGCGCCTTGATCTGCATCACCTTCGCCGTCCCCTTTCGCCTGCTGGCAGCCGCGCTCGGCGACCAGGGAGCACTCGACATCGTGTTCTTCCTGGTGTTTCTCGCCTGCTTCGTCGTCGGCGCAGGAACGGCATCTTGGGTGCAACGGTGCGGAACGCCGATGAGCCATGCCCTCGTCACCGCGGCGGGAACGTTCATCGCGGTCGAAGCGGTGTTCGTCGCAGTCCGACTCGTCCGCGGCACCGAGGTGCCGTGGCTCGCGATCATGTTCACGCTCACCATCGTGGTGATGGCCGGGCTCGTCGGCGGCTTCCTCGGCAACCGTCTGCACGCCCGAGGTGCGGTGCCGTCCATCTGGCGCTGACGCGATCTCGACGGAAACATCCGCGCCGCCACTCGCGACAGCACACCGCGTCACAACAGCACCCACCATCCGCTCGGAGCAGCTCGGCAGGGCCGCAGCGACGGACGAGGCCGAATCAGCCCGGTTGAATCCCGTGAACCGCAAGCCGATCACCCTAGAATTGGTAGCTGGCCGTCCCAGAGGGAAGGCTGTCAGTCGCATGACCTCGAAAGGACCCTCCCACGTGGATCTCGAAACCGCTGTGCCCGCCGCCGAACCGGCGACCGGGCGACGCAACCTGATCGGCCTGGCGGGCTTCGCCGGGCTCGCCGGTGCTGCTGCCGCACTGCTGTCGAGCCAGCCCGTTGCCGCCGTCCCGACCAGTGACGACATCGCACTGCTCCGCGAGGCGCTGCGCTTGGAGCTCAGCGCTCGCGACCTCTACCAGGCTCAGCTCGATGCACACCCGAACGGATCGATGGCGACTGCGGTCAAGGTGATGCTCGACAACCATGAGGCTTACGCGCAGGCGATCGCCGGAGCGACGGGCCTCTCGATCGTCGATGTCGGCCGCAACGACCAGGTGTTCGACGACAACGTCGAGGCGTTCGAAGCAAGCGACTTCGCTGCCGCAGCACACACGATCGAGCAGACCGCCGTGTCGACGCACACAGCGCTGCTCGGCGACTACGAGAGTGCCGATGCGCTCGCGCTGACCTCTTCGATCCTCGTCGCCGAGGCCCGACATGCGACCGTGCTCGCCGATGTCCTCGGCGTCGACGATTTCGACGTCCTCTTCGGCAACGACCAGCCCGCCCTCGACCTCGCAGGAAGCGACGCCTGATGAACCGTCCCACTCCCCTCTCCGGCCGCGCGTCACGGCGCGACGCCCTCAAGATCGGCGGGCTTGCCGTCAGCCTCAGCGCGCTCGCCGCCGCCTGCGGAAACGGCCGCACGGGCATCACCGAGCCGGGCCGCGTCGGCAACGCTCCGACCGTCGAACCGCTCGATGACTTCCCCATCGACAATGCTGCGCTCCTGCGTACTGCGACCTCGCTCGAGTACACGGCGATCGAGGTGTACCAGCGTGCACTCGACCTCGACGGGGCGGTTCCCGCAGCGTTGCGCCCCGCGATGGAGCGGATGATCGAGGAACACGAGACGACCGCCGAGGAAATGGCCGAGTTGACCGTTGCGGTCGGTGGCGAACCGTGGACGTGCGCCAACCTCTGGTTCATGGAGCGCCTCGTCGAGCCGGTGTTCGCGGCGATCGCCCAGGACGCAGAGCCCGAAGCGGTCACCTCCGACGTGCTGACGTTCGCGATCGTGTTCGAGAACTTCGCGGCGGCATCACATCAGGAGCTCATCGTCTCGGTGACCGACCCGACCGCACGCCAAGCCCATGCTCGGGCTGCGGCGCTCGAAGCACGCCACTCGGCCACGCTTGCCATCGCGATGAACGGCGCCGACGGCTACATCTCGCCGGCGTTGCTCGGCGAGGACGTCACCCCTGACGAGCTCGGTCAGGTGCGACAGTTCGCAATGCCCTCGACGTTTGCTCAGACCTCGCAGCTCGAACTCAAGGCGGGCCCACCCGACGTCAACGGAGTGCGCGAAACCTTCACTCTCAACACGCCGTCGCTCAACAGCATCGCCTACAACGAGATCTCCTGCGACGCCTGACCGGCCAGCCCGGGACCGGGGCGCATGGGCCGGTCACACGGGGCGTAGGCTGCGCAGGCAATGGTGAGGTGGCCGGGTGACCGCGGCGTGTCGGGTTCGCCCGCTCGCGTCGAGGAAAGTCGGGGCTCCACCGGGCAGAGTGCTGGCGAGAGCCAGGTCGGGGCGACCTGACGGACGTGCAACAGAGAGAGACCGCCGATGGGCATGCCGGGCATGCCACAGGCAAGGCTGAAACGGTGCGGTAAGAGCGCACCAGCGGCGTCGGTGACGGCGTCGGCTCGGTAAACCCCACTCGGAGCAAGGTCGAGCAGGAAGATGGGCGGCCCGTCCGATTCTTCCGGGTAGACCGCACAGATGGATGGTCACCGGGAGCCCGCAACGGCTCCTACAGAACCCCGCTTACAAGCCACCTCACCATTGCGAACCCCATCTACCAGGGGAAACACCTCACCCCGACGCCTGGTCGGCCAGCCAGAGCCGCTCAGACGATCGTGCGGTTGAAGGTGTGCAGGATCGGGCGTCGGCTGCGGAAGTCGATGCGACAGATGCTGGCGTGGTCGAGGTGACAGCGCCACGAGATCCCGATGTCGGTACCGAGCGCCCAGCCGACCGCCGACTTCATCGGTGACACGTGACTGACGACGACGATCGTCTCGTCGGTCGCTCGTTCGATGATGTCGTCGCACGCACCGCGCACGCGGTCGTCGAGCGAAGCGAGCGACTCGCCACCCTCGGGCACGTAGTGAAAGTCGTCGGACCATGCCTGCCACACCTCCGACGGGACGTCCGCGTGGGGGACGCCCTCGTACTTGCCGTAGGCGAGTTCGATCCACCGCTCGTCGGTATCGACCGGCATCTCGAACGCCGCTGCGGTCTGCTGTGCCCGTTTGAGCGGGCTGGCGATCACCGCGTCGACGTCGAACTCGTCGAGCAACACCTCGGCCGAGCGCCGAGCCTGTTCGACGCCGAACTCGTCGAGATCCTGGTCGAGCCGTCCTTGCAACAACCCGGCCTTGTTGGCCGCCGTTCGACCGTGTCGCAGAAGGATCAGCACGACGACGAGTGTGCCACACCGTTGCTCCGGTGCGACGCGTTCAGGCGAAGCGATCCGGCACGGCGTCGAGTCGCCCGTCGGCGAGAAACCGACGCCGGCGTTCGGCCGAACCGAGGCCGTTGCGCTTCCACAACCACACGCAACCCGCCACGCCGAGTGTTTCGAGGGCGACGCTCCACCATCCACGTTCTGTGACCGGGAATCCGCTCCCCACGAACTCGAGGCCGGTGAATGGCCACCAGAAGGTGTCGGTGTCGTTCCACGCTCCGTCGAACACCAGATGCAGGAACATGCCGATCGGAAGTCCCAGCAGCGTCTTGCGGATCGGCTTGCGGCCTGCGGTGATCAACATCAGCACGGTGAGCAGAGCGATGCTCACCGTGATCGAGTGCAGTGCTCGGGCGCCGCCGAACAGGCCATCGACGAGCGGCAACACCGAGCCGACCACGAGCAGGCGATTGTCGAACCGCGGATCTCGGAAAACCATGCCGACCGAGACGATCGCTGTGGCGATGAACCAGAAGAACACCGTCGATCAGATCACCAGCATGCGTCCGCACTGCGGACAGTCAGCGATGCCTCCGGAGGCCTTCGCCTCGTCCTTCACGTCGTCGACCTCCGCCGCGGACAGGTCGAGGTGGCATCCGTCGCATCGATGACCGACCAGGCGAGCGACCGCGATGCCTGAGGCAGACCGAACTCGGTCGTAGCGAGTGAGAAGCCCCTCAGACACCTCGGCTCGTGCCACATCGCGGCGCAGCGTGATGCCAGCGATCTCCGCATCGATGTCGGCGACCTCCGAGGCCAGGGCATCGTCGGCCGATCGCATCGACGAACGCAACGCCTCCTCGACCGCGAGATGCTCGGTGAGTCGATCGTCCAGCGCAGCCTGTTCTTCGAGCGCCTCCAACTCAGCGGTCTCGACCGCATCACGTTGCTCGTCGAGTGTGGCCATCTCGTGCATGAGCGCCTCGGCCTCACGCGGTGCGATGACGGTCTTGAGCTGCGCTTCGAGGCGTGCGCGATGCGTCGTCAGTTGGGCTGCGTCGTGCTCGGATCGCTCGATGTCGCTGGTGAGGTCGTCGAGGCGCTGGCGCATCGCGGCGCGTTCGGCTTCCCACGCCCGCATCTCCGCCGACGCAGCCGCCAGACGTTCCCGTTCCGGCAAGCGCTCGCGGCGATTGACGAGCTGGTCGATCTCCGTGTCGGCGAGTTGGAGCCGTTCGACCGACACCGCAGGCATGTCCTCGCCGGAGGTCTCGGTGCCGGAGGTCTCGGTGCCAGGCACCATGTCCTCGCCGGGCAGGTCGGTATCGGCTTCGGAACCGTCAGTGGAGGCCATCGTCGGCCATCATGCCAGGTCGAGCCGCGCCCGTCATCGACAAGGGTCGACCTGCTGGGTGGCTGGCACCGACGGCAACGGGTGATTCGGGTCGAGGTTGTCGGGAGCGATCGTGGTTCCGAGATCGTCCTGGATCGTGATCGGAACCAACTCTGGCTCGGTCGTCTCGGTGCCTTCGAGCGTCGTGGTCGGCTCTGCGTTCGGGTCGGGTGGCTCGGTCGGCGCCGGTTCGAAACCGACGACCGTGATCGAGCACTCGTTGCCGGGAAGGACGAGCCGGGCGTTGGGACGCTCCGGTGGCGGTGGATCGTCCCAGACCTCGTTGGGCATGCCGGCGTGCGCCGGGTCCATGAAGGCTTTCCAGATCAGCGCCGGGAAGGTGCCGCCCTGCACTCGCGGCACACCTTCTTGCTGGAATTCACGGATGTTGACCATCGGCGTGTAGGCATCGGGGTCGCCGACCCAGACCGCCGTCGCGAGCTGCTTGGTGCCGCCGACGAACCAGGCGTTGGTGTTGTCTTGCTGGGTCCCGGTCTTGCCGAAGGAGACTCGGTCGTTCTCCAGCGCAGCGCGTCGGCCGGTGCCACCGCGCAAGACGCTCTCCATGATGTCGATCGTCTCGAGCGCGGCCTCGCGGTCGAGCACCTTCGTGCCAGGGTCGAAGTGTGTGTAGAGCCGCTTGCCATCGGCGCCGTCGATGAACTCGACGTAGTACGGCTCCTTGTGTACGCCTTCGTTGGCGATCGACTGGATGCCGGCCGCCATGTCGAGCGTGGTCATCTCGTTCGCGCCCGTTGCGTAGCTGGCGAACGGTTCGATCGGCAACCGATCCTCGACCGGCTGCCCGGGGTACAGGTACGGCGACTTCGCCATGCGGTACGTCGTATCGACGACTCGGTTCAACCCGACGATCTGGGAGAGTCGAGCAAAGCCGCAGTTGATCGAACTCGCAGTGATCTCACGCAGGTCACCGACGAACCCCGCGACACCCCCGTTGATCTCGAAGAGCGGATCGTTGGGATCGTTCGTCGGCAATGCACAGCCGCGTCGACCGTCGATGATGTCACCGGCCTGCGCTCCGGCCTGGATTGCTGCAGCGAGGATGAAATACTTGACGCTGGAGCCGGTCTGGCGCGGGCTCAACGCCATGTTGACCTCGCGTTCGTTGGGCCGGAACCCCGCCCCGCCGACCATCACCCGGATCGCTCCGGACGACACGTCGAGCGACACGAGCGCTGCATCGAACTGCCCGCCCGTGTCGGGCAACTGATCGCGCCGGGCGATCTCCGCAGCCTGCTGCATGCGAGGATCGAGCGTGGTGTGGATGCGCAATCCCCCGCGGAACAGCTGGTTGTAGCGCTCCTGGTAGGTGTCGCCGAGGATCGTCGACTCGTTGAGGAGGTAGTCGCGCAGCGCTTCGGTGAAGTAGGTCCGCTCCGTTGCCCGAGACGGAATCACCTTGACCCGCGACGGGATGTCGAACTCCTCGGCAAGCAGTTCCCCGGCAGCCTCATCGATCGCGAGGGTCTCAGGCAACGACTCGTCGGTGACGAGCCGGTCGATGACCTGCAGCCACCGAGCGCGGCTACGTTCGGGCTCGTTGATCGGGTCGAACCCCGACGGTGAACGCACGAGACCAGCGAGGAACGCGGCCTCGATGAAGGTCAACTCGGCGGCAGTCTTCGCGAAATAGGTCTCGGCCGCAGCCTGGATGCCATAGGAGTTGTTCCCGAAGAACACCGTGTTGAGATAGCGCTCCATGATCGTCTCTTTGTCGATCGCGTTCTCGAGCATGCGGGCGTAGTGGATCTGCAACAGCTTGTAGCGGCCGTCGCGTTCGAGGCCGGCGAGGAAGTCGTTCTTGACCACCTGCATCGTGATCGTCGACGCCCCTTGTTGCGGTGCATCGGAGGCGAAGTTCGACAGCGTGGCTCTGAAGAGACTGCGCACGTTGACCCCGTCGTGGTTGAAGAACTCCTTGTCTTCGACCACCAAGAACGCGTTGATGACGTGCGGCGGAACGTCGTCGAAGTCGATCGGTTGCGAGTTCTCGAGTTCGAACACGGCGATCTCGTTGCCGATGCTGTCGTAGACGTATGTGCGCTGCGCCAGCGGGACGAACTCCGGCAGCGTGACCGGGTCTTCCTCGTGCGCGTTGGCAACAGCCCACAATCGCGGCGCCACGGCGATCACCACCGAGGTGATCAATAACGCCCCGGCAGCGATGACCAGCGCGAGTCGCGGGATCCAGCCGAGTCGTTCCACAGTGCCTGCAACTTACTGCCACCTTCCTACGAGCCAGCGGCACCCCGACGGGTTTCGCTCGAGGTGCGACCCGGGCGGTGCACGCGCCGTTCGCCGTCTAGGTTCTCGTTCATGGCCGACGTCACCAATCCGTTTCCGATCAAGCCGTTTCGATTCGGCGTGCAACTGACTGCCACCCCGACCGGCGACGACTGGGCCGAGCAGGCGAGACGGATCGAGTCGCACGGCTACGACATCGCGACGATGCCCGATCACTTCAACGAGCAGTTCGCCCCCGTGCCCGGCCTGCAGGCGATCCTGTCGGCGACGACCACGCTGCGGGCGAGTGCGCTCGTGTTCGACAACGACTACAAACACCCGCTCGTGCTGGCCAAGGAACTCGCGACGATGGACGTGCTGTCCGATGGGCGCATCGAGATCGGACTCGGTGCCGGCTGGATGATCTCCGATTACGAAGAAGCCGGCATGCCCTACGACCGCGCCGGCGTCCGCATCGATCGCTTCGCCGAAGGCCTCGCCGTCATCAAAGGGGTGATGGGCGCCGAACCGTTCTCGTTCGAGGGCGAGCACTACACGATCCGTCATCACGACGGTTTCCCGAAGCCGATCCAGGGCCCACACCCTCCGATCATCGTGGGCGGTGGCGGACCGCGAGTCCTCGGCATCGCCGCTCGTGAAGCCGACATCGTCGGGGTGAACGGCACCCTCCACGCCGGGGTCATCGGCCCCGATGCGATCGCCACGATGACCCGCGATGCCGTGATCGACAAGCTGCAGATCGTTGCCGACGCGGCCCGCGAGGCCGGACGACTCGACCACATCGAGATGAACATCCGCACGTTCTTCGTCAGTGTCACCGACGACCGAGACACGCAGGTCGCCGCAATGGCGCAGATGATCGGCGTCGACGACCAGATGATCCGCGAGTCGCCGTTCGCGCTGATCGGAACGCCCGAGCAGATCGCCGACGACCTCGTCGCTCGCCGCGAGCAGTTCGGCTTCAGCTACGTCATCGTCGGCGGCGCCGAAGCCGACGCGTTCGCGCCGGTCGTGGACCGACTCGCCGGAACCTGAACCACAACGGCGCAGGTCAGGTCAGGTCAGGTCAGGTCAGGACAGGTCAGGTGATGGCACGTACACGACGTCGACGCGTCGTCGTCATCGGCGACGACGGCACCGCCCCGCTCGCCGTCGCTGCCGACCGGCTCGACTGGAAGCTCGTCGGAGTCGCTGAAGCTCCGTCGATCGCCGCGGCGATGCGCGCGAAGGAGCGCACGGTCGACGACGTGCTGGAGCGGTCGAAGGCCGACGTCGCGATCATCGGCACCAACCTCGCCCGCCGCGCCGACGACGTCCGAACTGCGGCGTCGCTCGGGCTCCACGTCGTCGTCGTACCCTCGCCGAAGCTCCGGTTGATCGACGTCGATCGCGCTGACGGCCACGCCGTCGACTCGATGAACGAACGAGTCACGGTCGGCGACCCGTTCCCCACCGCGCCTGCGACGCAACGCTGGTTCGCTCGCCTGCGCGAGCTCCCGGACATCGCCACGCTCACCGGCCGGCTGCGCCTCGGGCGCCACGACGAACTCGGCCACCTCTGGTCGCTCGTCGCCGGGGCCGTGCTGTCGGCGCGCCTACGCGGCCAGACGTCGCTGGCCGATGCGCGCATCGAGGCCGACTCGATAGCCGGTGCGACGCTACTCGAGGTGGGTTCGCTGTCGATGCGTCTCGTCGTCGACGATGCTGCCGAAGCGGGCACACCACTCCTCGAACTCCAAGCTGCCGGGCCAGCCGATGCGCTGCGACTCGAGATGTTCCCGACTCCGCATCTCGAGCACAATGGCTCGCCGGTCGACGTTCCCACTGCTCGACATCCGGCCGACGCGTTCGGTGCCACCGACCTGCTCGCCAACCTCGCCGCCGATATCGACACGGCGCGGCGGCCCGTGCTCGACGCACGATTCCACGACGACGTCGCACCGCTCGTCGCGGCCCTCCTCGCTCAGCGGAAGCGGTAGTCCTTCGGGAGCACGACGATGCCTTCGTCGCTCACGGTGAACTCGGAGCGATCCTGATCGAGATCGTGCCCCAGTCGCCGGAAGTCGGGGATGGCGACATTCTTGTCGACGATGCAGTTGTTGAGCCGAGCACCCGGACCGATGTGGACCCCTGGGAACAGGATCGAGTTGGTCACGTGCGCGTCGTGGTCGATGTAGGTGCCCGGTCCGACGATCGAGTTCTCGACGTGAGCGCCCGAGACGATCGACCCCTGACACAGCAGCGACCCGTCCACGAACGACGGCTCGCCGCCTCGACCGCGCGAGACCTTGGCGGGCGGTAGCGCCTTACGGGTCGTGAACACCGGCCAACGGTCGTTGTAGAGGTTGAACTGCGGGACCGGCGCGATGAGGTCCATGTTGGCGTGATAGAACGCGTCGATGGTGCCCACGTCGCGCCAGTAACCGCGCTCGCGATCGTCTTGGCCGGGGATGACGTTCTTCGAGAAGTCGTAGACGCGCGCATCACCGGTTGCGGTCAACGCCGGGATGACGTCGCCGCCCATGTCGGTGTACGGGCTCCCCTCGCCTTCGGCACGCGGGGTGACGATGTCGATCAAGGTCTCGGTGTCGAACACATAGTTGCCCATGCTCGCCAGGCAGCGAGTGTCGTCCCCCGGCATGGTCGGGGGTGACTCCACCTTCTCGTGGAACGCCAAGATGTTGCCGGCCTCGTCGGATTCGATGACACCGAACTCGCGAGCCTCGTGCTGAGGAACCGGAATCGCAGCGACCGTGACCCCCGAGCCGTTCGCCATGTGCTCCTCGACCATCTGGCGCGGATCCATGCGGTAGATGTGGTCGGCACCGAACACGCAGACGTAGTCGGGCTTTTCGTCGTGGATCAGGTTGAGGTTCTGATAGATGGCATCGGCCGAACCCTGGAACCAGTGCGGTCCGCGGCGCATCTGTGCCGGCACCGGCGTCACATAGTTGTCGAGCATCGCCGAGAACCGCCACGTCTGGGTGATGTGACGGTCGAGGCTGTGGCTCTTGTACTGCGTGAGCACGACGATCTTCAGATAGCCGGCATTGGCAAAGTTCGACAGGGCGAAATCGATCATGCGGTACGTGCCAGCGAACGGCACGGCGGGCTTGGCACGATCGTTGGTCAGCGGTTGCAGGCGCTTGCCCTCACCGCCTGCGAGGACGATGACGAGAACGTTCGGGTCAGAGATCATCGCCTCCGAACCTACCCCGTGCTGTCGACGGCGATGAGGAACTGGTGTGAACTCATGGTGTCACGGCAGGCAACTCATCGGAAACGACGAGCGATCGATACAACTCCTCGTACTCGCCAGCCGGTGCCGCCCACGACCAGTCGATGCTCGCCATTCGCTTCTGGAGCGCCAAGCGGCGACGCTTCTTCGAGACGCGACGACACGCCCGGAACAACGCTGCCAGCACATGCACCGACGTTGGACGTGCAGCGACGAAGCCGAGTCCATCGGCGCTCTCGTCGGCGTCGGGAACGGTGTCGACGAGACCGCCGACGGCCGTGACGACCGGGACGGTCGCGTACCGCATCGCCTGCATCTGCGTGAGACCGCATGGTTCGAACCGGCTCGGCATCACGAACAGATCGGCGCCGGCGAACATGAGATGCGACAGCGCCTCGTCGTAGCCCTCCACGAACGTGAACCAGTCGGGATGCGCCGTTCCGGCCGCTCGCAACTGTGCGGCGAGCGCAGCATCACCGGACCCCAGAACGGCGAGACGCAGCGGAATCTGATCGAGCAGGGCAAGGACGGGCACGAGCAGGTCGATGCCTTTCTGCTCGGTGAGTCGTGTCACCACCGTGGCCAGCGGGACCTCGTCGTCAGGCCAACCGAAACGCCCCAACAGGGCCAACCGGTTCGCTTCCTTTGCGTCGAGCGTTCGAGCGTCGAAGTTCGCAGCGATGTGCGGATCGGTCGCCGGATTCCACACGTCGGTGTCGATCCCGTTGAGAATGCCGATCACGGCGTCGCCTCGATGACGCAACGGCCCGTCGAGGCCGAACCCCCCGGCTGGGGTGCGGATCTCCTCGGCGTAGGTCGGCGACACCGCGACGATGCGATCAGCGAGCGCCATCGCGCCCGAGAGCGGATTGGTGCCGCCCCACCACTCGTAGTGTCCTGCGCGGGGGCCGATCAGACCGAGCCAGCCACCGTCGGCAACCCCCTGATACGCGAGGTTGTGGATCGACAGCACGGTCGGCGGTGGTGCATGGAGGGCCGCGAGCGCGGGGCCGGTGTGCCAGTCGTTGAGATGAAGTACGTCGGGAGCGACGTGCTCACAGTACGCCGCGACCGCTCGCGCGAATCCGAAGAACCGCTGATCGTTGTCGGGCCACCCTTCGCCGTTCGGCTGCAGGTACGGGTGGCTCCGCGCCAGCCCCGGGATGCTGATCGTCGTGAGTGCACCGACGTCGGGCTGATGACCGCGCCGAACCGTCGCTGCGCCGACCCAGTCGGGGACGTCGAGAGCGAACGTGGTCTCGTCGACGAGGGAGATCCCGCCGTAGTCGGGCATCACGAGATCGACCTCGACCCCCGATCGGCGAAGCTCTGCGACCAGACCGGCCGCGGCTGCCGCGAGCCCGCCGACGGTGGCGACCGGGGACAATTCGGCAGTGGCGAAGAGCACGCGCATGCGTCCATCATGGCCTGCCGCGAGCGGAGGCTGCTGACATCGACGCCCAGCGAGAGCCGGTAGGGCTGCCGACATCGCAGGTGCTGACCTCGGTACGGTGCACGAATGCGTCCGGGTTCGACCACATGTCGTGTCGCTGGGATCGTCGCGACGCTCGCCCTCCTCGGTGCCTGCGGATCCGATCCGACGGCGAACGACTCGGGCGCGGGGACGACGGCCGTCGACACGAACACGCCCGTGTCCACCATCGCGCCGGTCCTAGAGACCGCCGAGACGGACGAGACGGACGAGATCGACGAGACCGGCGCCGCCGAGCAGCAGTTCCCCGACGTCGTCGACGCGTCGGCGACGTTCGACGGTGCGACCTGGACGATCGCCGCCACGGTGTCTTCGCCGTACGACACGCCGGAGCGATATGCCGACGCCTGGCGGGTGATCGGCCCCGACGGCACCGTCTACGGCGAGCGGATCCTGACGCACGATCACGCCGACGAACAGCCGTTCACCCGCAGCCAGTCCGGTATCGAGATTCCCGCGGACGTCGATGAGGTCGTGATCGAAGGCCGGGATCAGGCCAACGGATGGGGCGGCTCGACGTTCGTTCTCGCGCTCCCCCGCTGACATCACCGGAATCCGCCCGGCGGCACCGGCCGCGGGGAACCCCGCAATGGTGTTGACTGGAACGGTGAGCGCCTCGACGACATCACCAGCGAACCCACCCGCCACCTCGACCGAGACCCCGCCCGCCGAACCGGACTCGGGAGCCGGCTCCAGCCGCGACTCCGGTGACGCCCAACTCAGCGACGACATCCGATTGCTCGGCCGTCTTCTCGGTGACGTCGTACGACGTGACGCAGGCGACGACACCTTCGATCTCATCGAATCGGTGCGACGGCTCGCTGTGCAGGGTCGACGAACCGGCAAGAGCAGGGTCGCCGAGCTCGAAGCTGCACTCGGCGCGCAGCCGATGGAGCAGCAGATCCACGTGATCCGGGCCTTCGACTGGCTCTCGCTGCTGGCGAACACCGCCGAAGACGTCCACGTCGAACGCCGACGACGGCATCACCGAGCGTCTCGGTCAGGCCCGCAGCCTGGAAGCCTCGTGTCCACCATCGACGACCTGGTGGCCGACGGGGTCGCCCCGGAACGCATCGCCGAGGTCGTCGCCGAACTCGAGGTGAGTCCGGTGATCACGGCGCATCCGACAGAGGTCCGGCGCAAGACGATCCTCGACGTGCTGGGCGTGGTCGCCGACCTGTTGGTGACCCGAAGCCGCCTCGCGGAGTCGGATCCCGAACGTGACGAGATCCGCGAGCAGATCGAGATCCGGGTGCTCACGCTCTGGCAGACCGCCATCCTCCGACTGTCGAAGCTTCGCGTGAGCGACGAGATCAACGAGGCACTCCGGTACTACTCGGCCAGCCTCTTCGACACCGTCCCCGAACTCGCTCGCGATATCCGCGAGTTGGTCGAATCCCGCACCGGCGCCGACGGCCTCGACACGACCGCGGTGATCTCGATGGGCTCATGGATCGGTGGCGATCGCGACGGCAACCCGTTCGTCACGGCCGACGTGATCCGTCAGGCGACCACCCGGCATGCACAGACCGCGCTCGAGCGACATCTCGTCGACCTGCGCCGGCTCTCGGTCGAGGTGTCGATGTCGGAGCGTCTCGTCACGCCGACGGCCGAACTCCTCGAGCTGGCGAGTCGATCGGGAGATGCCTCGCGGTTCCGCGCCGACGAGCCGTACCGCCGAGCTCTCCGCGGCATGTACGCCCGCCTGCACGCGTTTGCACTCGACGTGGTCGACGGCACCGACATCGTGCTCGACTGCCCGATCCCCGCGGTTCCGCTTCCGGCGTATGCGTCGCTCGACGAACTGCTCGTCGACCTCGACGTCGTCGCGGTGTCGCTGACGTCGCACGGTTCACAACCGCTGGCGACCGCGCAGATCGAACCGGTTCGTCGCCGCGTCGCCACGTTCGGGGCGCACCTGTGCGGCCTCGACATGCGCCAGAACTCAGCCGTCCACGAGCAGGTGATCGGCGCACTGCTCGATCAGGCCGGCGTGTGCAGGGACTACCTCGACCTCGATGAGGACGGACGCGTCGAGATCCTGACAGCGGAGCTCGCCAACCCGCGTTTGCTACGGCACCCGAACGCCGTGTTCGACGAGGACACGGCGAAGGAACTCGCCGTCCTCGACGCGGCCGCCGACGCCGTAGGTCGCCTGGGCCGTCGCGCCGTTCCCCACTACGTGATCTCGATGGCGACAGCCGTCAGCGACGTGCTCGAAGTCGCCGTCCTGCTCAAGGAGGTCGGGCTCATGCAAGTGGAGCGCGCAGGCCGCACCGCGTCGTGTGAGCTCGACATCGTGCCACTGTTCGAGACGATCGGCGACCTCGCCGGATCCGCCGACACCCTCCGGGCACTCCTGGTCCATCCGATCTACCGACAGCTCCTCGACTCCCGACACGGACGCCAGGAGGTGATGATCGGGTACTCCGACTCGAACAAGGACGGCGGCTACCTCTCCTCGCAGTGGAATCTGTTCGCTGCGCAGGCCGCGCTCGTCGACGCAGCGAACGATCACGGCGTGCGTCTCCGGTTGTTCCACGGCCGCGGCGGCACGGTCGGACGCGGTGGCGGCCCTGCCTACCAGGCGATCCTCGCGCAGCCGCCCGGGTCCGTCGACCGCTCGATCCGCGTGACCGAGCAGGGCGAGATGGTCGCAGCCAAGTACGCCCAGCCCGCCCTCGCCCGCCGTAACCTCGAAACCCTCGTGGCCGCGACACTGCGGGCGTCCTGCACGACGAGCGAGCGCGATGCGACCGACCCCCGCCACGTCGCCACGATGGACGAGCTCGCCTCGACGGCCTTCGACGCCTATCGAGCCCTGGTCTACGGCGACGACCGCTTCGTCACGTTCTTTCGGCAGATCACACCGACCAACGAGATCGCGTCGCTCAACGTCGGGAGCCGGCCCGCGTCACGCAAACGTTCCGACGCCATCGAAGACCTCCGTGCGATCCCGTGGGTGTTCGGCTGGACCCAGTGCCGCCTGATGATCCCCGCCTGGTACGGCGCCGGATCGGCCGTCGACGCGTTCGCCGCACACGAGTCGGACGCACCCGAACTGCTACGCGACATGTATCTGCACTGGCCGTTCTTCCGCACGATCATCGACAACATGGGCATGGTGCTCGCCAAGGCCGACATCGAGATCGGGCGCCGCTACGCCGACGTGTTGGTGACCGACGACGACATGCGGCGCGACATCTTCGGCCGGATCGAACACGAGCACGCGCTGACCCGGCGCTGGCACGCGGAGATCACCGGGTCGAGCGATCCGCTCAGCGACAACCCCTTGCTCGCCAAGAGCCTGCGGAACCGCTACCCCTACCTCGATCCGTTGCACGTGATGCAGGCCGATCTCCTGCGGCGATTCCGTGACGGCGACGACGACGAGTTGGTGCAGCGAGGCATCCAGCTGACGATCAACGCCATCGCCACCGGCATCCGCAACTCGGGCTGACGTCAGTCGCCGTGCTATCTCTCTGACCATGTCGACACGGTTTCCGGAACTCGGGTTCTACACGCTGGCCGGCGGTGCCCAGGATCCTCGCGACCTGGTGACGGAGTGTCGGGACGCCGAGGAGCTCGGCCTCGGCGCGGTGTTCATCAGCGAGCGGTTCAACGTCAAGGAGGCGGTCACGCTGTCCGGTGCTGCCGCCGTCGCCACGTCGTCGATGCAGATCATCACCGGCGCAACCAACCACAACACACGGCATCCGCTCGTGTCGGCGTCGTACGCGACCACCATGCACCGTTTGACCGGCGGACGGTTCGTTCTCGGGATCGGACGGGGCATCAAGCCGATGTTCGACGCGTTCGGCCTGCCCGCCATCACGACGGCGCAGATGGAGGACTTCGCGAACGTGATGCGGCGCCTGTGGCACGGCGAGACCGTCGTCCGCCATGACGGCCCGATGGGCTCGTACCCGGTGCTGCGCCTCGACCCCACCTTCGACGAAGACATTCCGCTCGGCCTCGTGGCGTTCGGCCCCAACTCGCTCGCGCTCGGTGGACGGGCGTTCGATCACGTGATCCTGCACACGTTCTTCACCGACGAGACGCTGCAACGGTGCGTCCGCATCGTGAAGCAAGCCGCCGAACAGGCCGGGCGCGACCCCGATGCGGTCACCGTGTGGTCGTGCTACGCGACGATCGGCGATCACCTCGCCGAACCGCTCCGACTCAAGAAGACCGTCGGGCGCCTCGCCACCTACCTGCAGGCGTACGGCGACCTGATGGTCGAGACGAACGATTGGGACCCCGCCGTGCTCGCCGCGTTCCGCGCGGACGACATGGTACGCACCTTCCCCGGAGCGATCGATGCGAAGGCGACCACCGAGCAGCTCGAACACATCGCCACACTGATCCCCGACGAGTGGCTCGCCCCCGCCGCCAACGGCAGCGCCGCGCAGTGCGCCACGGCGGTGCGACGCCAGCTCGAACTCGGCGCCGACGCGGTGATCATGCACGGCGCGAGTCCCGCCGAGCTGCGCCCGATCGTCGATGCCTACGCGGCGAGCATGTGATCTACTGGACGCATGGCTGACTTCCTGACCGATATCGAGACCCTTCGGGCCCGCGCCCGGGCAGGGATCGAGCAAGGGCCGATCACCGATGCGTACGGCGCCGACCGCGAGCGCGTCATCGAGGTACTCAACGAGGCGCTCGCCACCGAATTGGTGTGCGTCCTGCGCTACAAGCGGCACTACTACACGGCGACCGGGCTCAGCGCGGCACCGGTGGCCGCCGAGTTCCTGCAGCACGCCAACGAGGAGCAGGCCCACGCCGACCAGATCGCGCTGCGCATCACGCAATTGCAGGGCTCGCCGAACTTCGATCCGCAGGGCTTGGCCACCCGCTCGCACGCCGAATACGACGACTCGACCAACCTGCTCGACATGGTGAAAGAAGACCTCATCGCCGAGCGCATCGCGATCGAGAGCTACAGCGAGATCATCAAGTGGCTCGGCGACGGCGACTCGACGACGCGCCGCATGTTGGAGGACATCCTCGCGGTCGAAGAAGAGCACGCCGACGATCTGCTCTCGATCCTGGAGGAGATCCAGTAGACACGAATCAGCCGGTGCTGCGCGTCGGGTGCCCGATGTGGGCCCACGCGTCGTGGGTCGGCCGCTTCCTGTCGCCCGCCAACCGCGGGCGCGAACTCGCTGAGTACGCCGGGTGGTGCAACGCCGTCGAAGGCAATACGACGTTCTACGCACAGCCGCCCCCCGGCGTGGTGGCCCGCTGGGTCGAGCAGGCGCCGAGCGACTTTCGGTTCGCGTTCAAGCTGCCTCGCACGATCACCCACGAACACCGCCTGCGGCATGCCGAGGCGCCGCTGCGCTCGTTCCTCGGCGCCATCGAGCCGCTGGGCGAACGAGTCGGGCCGATCCAGATCCAGCTGCCGCCGTCGTTCGGACCCGAGTCGACCGATGCGCTCGAACGCTTCGTCCGCACGCTGCCGTCGGAGCAGCGCTTCGCCGTCGAGCTCCGCCACCACGGGTTCTTCGGCGACGCGGCGATGCGCCGTCGCGTCGACGACGTGCTCGACTCGTTCGACATCGGCCGAGTCGTCCTCGACACCCGACCGCTCTACCTCGATGCCCCGCGCACCGAAGCGGCCGTCGAGGAGCGTCGAACCAAGCCGAAGCTGCCCGTGCACGTCGACGTCGTCGGAGCTGCTCCGATCGTTCGCGTGATCGGAAGCGACAGCGTCGAGTCGACGCTCGACGGATTGCGGTCCTGGATCCCCCAACTCGTGTCGTGGATCGGAGAGGGACGCGAACCGCACGTGTTCGTCCACCAACCCGAGAACACCGAGTCGCCGGCGCTCGCCCGACGACTCCATACCGAGGTCGCGGCGAACGTTCCCGCGCTCCGAGCACTCCCCGAGCCACTTCCCGTCGCCCCCGCGGGCGAGGTCGTCGGCCAAGACACGTTGTTCTGATGCGCCTCGATGCTGATGCGCCTCGCTTGCCTCCGCCCATCCCTCACCGTCGTCGGCCGTCCCGGCGCTGCGCTGCCCGCTTGACGCTGGCCATCGGCGGCGTCACTCACTCGCATCGTTCACCGGGTGTTTCGACGGTCGGAATTCTCCGTGGCGGCGCCGACGCCTAGGGTCGACTGAACAACGCCTCGAACGAGGCCGACAGAAAAGAGACAGCATGTACACAGTTCGGCGGCGCCCATGAGCGCCCGTACGAGGTTCGCCGGTCGGCGGACACTGAGCACCTTCCTGGTGGCGGTCACCTTCCTCGCTGCAGCGTGCGGCAGCGACGATGCGACGACCGATGCCACCGCGACGGACGACGACTCCGGCGGCGCCACTGCGGCGACGCTGACGATCGGGGCGATCCCCGACCAGGAGCCCGAGCGGCTCCAACGCACGTACGACCTGCTCACCGACTACCTCGAATCGGAGCTGTCGGTCGACGTCGAGTATCTCCCGGTGACCGACTACCAGGGCGCGGTGACCGGCTTCCGCGTCGGCGACCTCGACGCCGTCTGGTTCGGCGCACTCTCGGGGATCCAGGCTCGTCTCGAAGTCGACGGCGCCGATGCGGTCGCCCAGCGCGACATCGACGAACAGTTCACCTCGGTGTTCATCGCCGGCGCCGACACCGGCATCGAGACCATCGGCGACGTCGCCGGCCTCGCCGCGCTGTCCGGGCGCTCCTTCACGTTCGGCTCGGAGTCGTCGACGTCGTCACGGCTGATGCCCCAGGCCTTCCTCGAACAGGCGGGTCTCGACATCGACGCCGACTTCGCCGGTCCGCCCGGGTTCGCCGGATCGCACGATGCGGTGATCGAAGTGGTCGAGTCCGGTTCGTTCGAGGTCGGCGTCGTCGCCGCCCAGGTCTGGGACGACCGACTCGCCGAGGGAGCGTTCGACGCCGATCGGGTCGTGGAGATCTTCCGGACCCCGGCCTATCCCAACTACCACTGGGTGGCGCAACCGACGCTCGACGAGCGTTTCGGCGAGGGCTTCGCCGACCGCTTCGTGGCCGCGCTCATGGCGCTCGACCCGAGCGTCGCCGAACACGCCGAGATCCTCGAACTGTTCGGCGCCGACTCCTTCATCACCACGCAGAACAGCAACTACGACGAGATGGAGAGCGTCGCGCGTTCGATCGGCCTGATCACCGGGTGACGGTCGAGCTGAACGGAGTGCGCCTCCGGTTCGGCTCGATCGAAGCGCTCGCCG
Source organism: Ilumatobacter sp. (assembly GCF_046290335.1). GTDB lineage: Bacteria > Actinomycetota > Acidimicrobiia > Acidimicrobiales > Ilumatobacteraceae > Ilumatobacter_A. The sequence continues at coordinate 713,670 of NZ_JBKAGH010000001.1, forward strand.
GGGTCGACCTTCGCGTCGACCCCGGCGAACGCGTCGCCCTGATCGGACCGAGCGGCGCAGGAAAGTCGAGCCTGCTCGACGTGATCGGCGGGCTGAGCCCACCGACCGAGGGAACGGTGCGGGTCCTGGACACCGACCTGGGTCGCGGCATCGGAGCGCTGCCACGTCGGCAACGACGCCGCCACGGTCGACGAGTCGGGACGGTCTCCCAGCGGCACGATCTCGTCCTGTCGTTGCGAGTCGTGCACAACGTCAACGCCGGGCTGCTCGGCGACTGGTCGACCGCCCGAGCGCTCGCGTCGCTGATCGCGCCGAGCGGACGGGACCGCGTCGCTGCCACCCTCGACCTGGTCGGGCTCGCGCATCGCATCGACGCGCGGACCGGCGACCTGTCCGGCGGCGAACGCCAGCGCGTGGCGGTCGCTCGCGTGCTCCGACAGGACCCCGACCTGCTCCTCGCCGACGAGCCGACCTCGTCGGTCGACCCCACGCTGAGCGACCTGGTGATGGGGCTGCTGTGCCGACCGCGGTCCGAGGCCGAATCGACCACGATCGTCACGGTGCACGACCCTGCCCTCGCACTGCGGCACGCCACGAGGGTCGTCGGATTGCGTTCGGGACGGGTCGTACTCGATCGCCCCGCCGCCGAGGTCACCGACGCCGACCTCGACGCCGTCTATGCCGCATCGACGTCCCCACCGACATCTGGACCGACGTCCGGAACGACGTCCGGAACGACGTCCGGAACGACGTCAGCGAACTCGTCCGACTCGTCATCTGCGCCGTCGTCATGACTCGACGTCGCCTCACACCAGGTCGACGGGCTGCCCTCTTCGTCGCCGTCGCCGTCGTGTGGGCGATCCAACGAGCGGGTGTTGGCGACCGGATCGTCAACGGTCGAGGCTGGCCGAACTTCACCGAGTTCTGGACCTCGGTCACCAGCCCCGAACTGGGCGCCGACTTCCTCCGCCTCACCGTCGAAGCCGCAGGCGTCACGGTCGGCTTCGCCGTGCTCGGCACCCTGCTCTCGCTCGTCATCGGCGCGCTCGGCGCGCTGATGCTGTCGGAGCTGCTCTGGCCGAAGCCTGCACTGCGCAACCTCGCCCGTCTCGTCTTCATCGTCCCGCGAGCGGTGCACGAGGTCGTCTGGGCGATCCTGTTGCTGCAGATCTTCGGCTTCGACCCGATCGTCGCCATCGTCGCGATCGGCCTACCGTTCGGTGCGATCACCGCCCGGGTGTTCGCCGACACGATCGACGAGGCACCTACCGATCCCTACCACCGCTTGCGCAGCAGCGGAGCGACCCGGCTCACCGCCCTGGCGTACGGCGTGCTCCCAGCCATCCGAGGCGAACTCGCTTCCTACGCGTTCTACCGACTCGAATGCGCCATCCGCGCCGCCGCAGTCCTGGGCGTACTCGGTGCCGGCGGGATCGGTTTCCAGATCGATCTCAGCTTCGAATCGCTCCGCTACGAGGAGATCTGGACGCTCATCGCCGCGCTGATGATCCTCAGCGGCATCGCAGACTGGTGGTCCACGACGGTGCGACGCTCGACCGGACCGGCCGTGACTCGATGGTCGATCCTCGCCGGCGCGCTCCTCGTGCCGCTGTCGATCCGCTGGGTCGGCTTCGACCTTTCGACGCTCTGGAACGGGCGCTGGAGCGAGTTCGCCGGCGACCTGATCGGGGATCTCCTGCGACCGTCGGTCGGCCCACGAGGCTGGAGCGGCTACCTCGACGCGACGATCGACACGGTGGCCATGTCGATCATCGCCGCCGCGTTCGCCGTACCGCTCGCGCTCCTCGCTGCGATGTGGGCCGCTCGTTCCACCGGTCGCACCGATCGAACGTCCCCACTGGGCACGGTGCGCCGACGACTCGTCGCGTTGCTCCTCCTCCTCGCACGCGCCGTCCCCGCCCCGGTGTGGGCGTTCCTGATGGTGCTGGTGCTCTTCCCCGGCCCGTGGCCGGGTGCGATCGCCCTCGGCGTCTACAACGTCGGCGTCATCGGGCGGCTGTTCGCCGAGGTGCTGGAGGAGACGCCATCGGTCGCCAGCGACGCCCTCCGAGCCTCCGGCGCGACCGCCACGGCGGCCGTCGTGTACGGGCGGGTCTTCCCGGCGCTGGGGCGCCTGACGTCGATCGCGCTCTACCGATGGGAGGTGATCGCTCGCGAGACCGTCGTCGTCGGCGTCGTGGGAGCCGGTGGGCTCGGGCAGTTGATCCGCGAGCACCTCGCCGCGCGCAACTTTCCCGCTGTGTCGGGTTCGATCCTCGCGCTCATCGTCGTCGCGCTCGTGATCGATGTGATCAGCACCACGGCGAGGCGAGCCGTTCGACGCGGCGTACCCGAGCGGGAACCACCGTCGACCGCGCCGCCCGACTCGACTCCGACGAGCCCGTCGTCAGGCCCTGGGTCGACCAACCCCATTCCGGTCCCCTCATCGGCTCTACCATCGCGGTCGTGAACATCGATCGCCGCACACTCGACCTCGCCGCACCGGTGCTGTGCACCATCGGCGGCCTCGTCGCCGTCCTCGCCTCGCTCCGAAGCCGTCCGAGAAACGCCTCCGGCGTGCTCTCTGCCCTGCTCGGTTTCGTCGGCTCCGCCGCCTGGGCCGCCGCTGCGTACCAGGATTCACTCGACGCAACGCTCGTCGACGCCTCGCCCAGTTGATTGCGACACGGCGCGATGACGACCGACGCCGACGCCAGATGACCAACCGACGCACCGCGCGTCGAACCGTGTTGTCACACCCCATCTCTACGATCGTCCCGTGCCCTTTCGTCTGACTGTCGTCTCCCCTGGTTCCGAGATCGCCATGCTCGGCCGGGCGATCGAGCTCGCCAAGGGCGGCGACGCACTCCAGCCGGTCACCATCATCGTTCCCACCAACGTCTCCGGGGTGATGGCGCGGCGGGCACTCGGCCGCCAAGGCGGTGTCATCGGTATCGACATCATCACGATCAACCGACTGGCCGAACTCCTCGGAGGCCCGGCGATGGCGGCACAGCGGCGCCGGCCGGTGTCCAATCCCGTGCTCGACGCCACCATCAGCAAGGTGCTCGGCGAGCAACCGGGGGCGTTCGCCTCCGTCGCCGAGCACCCGACCACGATCGACGCACTCCGCCGACTGCACGTCGAACTGCGCCTGGCGGGTGAGGCCGTCGCCGAGCGGCTCGCTCAGCGACGCCGAGGCCGAGAGGTCGTGCGCGTCAGCGGCGCCGTCACCCGCATCCTCCAACGCCAGTGGTATGACGATGCCGACCTGCTCCTCGCCGCCACGGCACAGCTCGAAGATGGCGTACCCGATGGACTGCGTCAGGTGGTCCTCCACCTTCCCGGCCATCTCGACCCACTGGCCATCCAGTTCCTTCGCCATCTCGCGAGCCGTACGCATGTCACTGTCATCGCTGCCCTCACCGGTGATGCCGACGCCGATTTCGCAACGCTCGACACGCTCATCGCGCTCGGGTTCGAAGCGCCGTTCGAGGCGACTCCCGGCGCACCCGTTCCCGGGTCGACGCAGGTGAGTCCTCGACGCGTGGTGTCGACGACCGACGCCGACGACGAGGTCGCCCACGCGGTGCGGGCGATCATCGAGGCGGCCCGCGGCGACCTGCTCGGGCGTCCGGTCGCCTTCGATCGCATCGCCGTGCTCTGGACCGCCCATCGGCCTTACGCTCGTCTCGTCGAGCATCATCTGACCGCAGCTGGCATCGACTGGAACGGCCGCGGCGGCACGGAGTTGACCGAGCGCCAGGTCCCGCGACTGCTTCTCGAGGTGCTCGATGTCGACCGCCGGGGGCTCCGGCGGCGCGTCTTGTTCGACCTACTCGCCGACGTTGCCCCACGTGCCGCCGACGGTCGCCCCATCGGCTCGGTCTCCGAGTGGGAACGGGCCAGCCGAGCCGCCGGCGTGAGCGACGACGACGACTGGGTTCCTCGACTCGAAGCGCTGGCGGCAGCGCCGCGTTGGACCCAGGCTGCGACCTCGTTGTCGGAGTTCGTGACCGACCTGCGCGCCCGGCTCGGCGATCGCCGGATGACCCGCACGTGGAGCGGGTGGGTCGACTGGAGCATCGAGATGCTCGAATGGTGGCTCGGCCGAGGCGCACATCAGCGCCTCGCCGATGCCGACTACACCGCGTGGGAAACCACCATGTCCGTCCTCGAGCGGCTTCGCAGCCTCGATCTGGTCGACGACCCGACGTCACGACCGCGGTTTCGAGCCGCATTGGAGCGTGAGCTGTCGGCCAGCACCAGCACGTCCGGACGCGTCGGTAGCGGTGTCACGGTGAGCTCGCTCGGCGCCGCAGGCGGGCTCGACATCGATCTCGCCGTCGTCCTCGGGTGCGCCGACGGCCTCCTCCCTCCGTTGTCGAGCAGCGATCCGCTGATCGGCGACGACGACCGCCGACACGCAGGACTCTCAGGGGCTCAGGTGTCGGCGAGCCGGCTCCAGCACGCGTTCCGTTCGGTCGTGGACTCAGCCGACACCGTCATCACGATGCCCCGCGGCGACCTGCGCTCCATGGCTGCCCACCAGCCGAGTCGGATGCTGCAGTCGATGGGTATCGACCGCATCGAACACGCCCCCTCGCACTCCGCCGGGCTCGCTGCGGTGGCATTCGCCGCAAGCGAGCGCGAGCGACGGCTGAGCGACCTGCTTCGGGTCACCGCGGCCGGTGCGGCGATCGACGAACTCGCCGATCCGCCGCTGGCACAGCGACTCGTGATGCATCGCGAGCGGGCTGGTGATCGACTCTCCATCTACGACGGCGATCTCTCCGGCGCCGGGGTGTCACCGCTCGGCTCCGAGGCCGTGTCGCCGACGCGAATCGAAGCATGGGCGTCGTGCCCTCACGGCTACTTCGTGCAGTACCTCCTCGGCGTACGGCCCGTCGAGGAGCCCGACGCCGACATCGCGATCACCCGATCCGAGAGCGGATCGCTCCACCACAAGGTGCTCGACCGGTTCCACCGCGACGTCCTCGATGAGCGACTCCCCCAACCCGGGGCGCACGGATGGGGCGAGACCCACCGCGAGGCGCTTCTCACCCACTTCGACGACGTCTGCGCAGAGCACCAACGCCAGGGCAAGGTGGGGCGCCCGGCGACCTGGGCCGGCCAGCGACTGCGAATGCGCGACGACCTGCTCGGCTGGCTCGACCACGACGGTGAGATCGCGGCCGCTCGTGGCGCGGTCATCCTCGACTCCGAGCACGCATTTCCCGCGCTCGGTGAAGTTCGCTCACACCACGACGAGCATCACAGCGAGCACGAACCAGGTGGCACGATCTCGTCCGGCGATGTCTGGTTGCCGCTCCCCGATGGTCGACAGCTCCCGATCCGCGGCTCGGTCGATCGTCTCGATCGATGCGCCGACGGACTGATCGTCATCACCGACCACAAGACCGGCAAGCCCGACAACTATCGCAAGCTCTGCGCCGAGGACCCGACCCTCGCCGGCACCGTGTTCCAACTCCCCGCCTACGCCGCTGCGGCGATGGTGCGCTTCGGCGCCGCTCCGGGCCCCACCGACACTCGGGTGCGCTCCGAGTACTCGATGTTCGCGCAGGGAAACTACGGGCGGTTCGGTTTCGAGCTCACCTCCGACGTGTGGGCTCGCGTTCGCGACGACCTCGGCGGTGTCGTCGACGGGATCGAGCAAGGCTGGTACCCGAATCGCCCTGACAAACCTGGCTTTCGTACCTACATCGCGTGCCGGTACTGTGATCCCGACGGGCTGGGGACGGACGCAGCGTGGGATCGCTGGGCACGCAAACGCCACGACGACCGGGTGCACCGCTGGTTCGGCGACGACACCGTCGGGACCGACGACACTGTTGGGACCGACGACGCCGCAGACACGGCGAATGCCATCGTGTCGAGCACCACGAGCGACGGGAGCAATGATGTCTGAGGCTCCCGACCGGCTCGCCGAACGGCCGCCACCGCCCGACGAGGCCGATCGCAGCCGGATCCGGAACGATCTCGATGCAACGCTGTTCGTCGAGGCGGGAGCGGGAGCCGGCAAGACGACCGCGTTGGTCCAACGTGTCGTCAACCTGGTCCGCTCGGGGATTCCGATCACGTCGATCGCGGCGATCACCTTCACCGAGAAAGCTGCCGCCGAGCTCCGGTCTCGACTGCGCTCCGAGCTGTCGTTGCTCGACCTGCCCGCTGCTCGCACCGCCGCCAGCGAACTCGACCATGCGCCGATCGGCACGCTGCATGCGTTCGCTCGACGGATTCTCAACGACGTACCGATCCAAGCGGGTTTGCCGCCGGGCTTCGGCGTCCTCGCCGAACTCGAGAGCAACGTCCGGTTCGCCGACGAATGGTCCGACTTGCTCGACCGCCTTCTCGCCGACGCCGAACCGGATGGCGGTGTCGTCGAGGGCGGTCGATTGCTCGTCGATCTCTGTGAGTTCGACGGCTTCGGCGTCCAGACCGGTCTCCGCAAGGTGGCAACCGATTTTCGCGCCAACTGGGACCTCGTCGTCGATCGCGTCGACGACACCCCTCCGCCTCCGTTCCGCCTCGCTGCCAAGCCGATCGCCGACCTGGCTGCTGACATCGCCGCGACGCCGGTTCCCGAGGGCGACCAGCAGGCCGTACTCCTCGCCAGACTCCGCACGGCCGCTACTCGACTCGCCGCAACCGACGATCTGTACTCGCAACTCAGACTGATCGCCGAGATCGCCCCGATCATCGGCAAGGCGAAGCGGGGCAGCAAGGCCAAGTGGAAGGGGCTCGGAGTCGCCGCGCTCGACGAACTCCGCGAGCGCGAGGCTGATCTGGCCGCACGAGCGGCCGCCGAACTGCGCCGAACGTGCGAGTACCGCCGAAACGCGATCGGCGTGATCTGCCGTCGATTCGTCCTCGACGCCGTTCGTCGCCGCGTCGAAGCAGGTGTTCTCGACTTCCACGATCTCCTCGTCCACGCTCGCCGCGTCTTGTCCACGCGTCCGGAGGTCCGCACCGAGCTGCATCAGCGGTACCAGCGGGTGCTCCTCGACGAGTTCCAAGACACCGATCCGATCCAGCTCGAGATCGCCGTGCGACTCACCGCAGCGCCCGATGATCCCGCCCACGACCACGACTGGCGCACACTCCGTCCGGTACCGGGACGCCTGTTCATCGTCGGCGACCCGAAGCAGTCGATCTACCGGTTCCGTCGGGCCGACATCTCCCAGTACCTCGCTGCGGCCGATCAACTCGGCGCCGACATCGCTCGGCTGTCGGCGAACTTCCGCTCGACCGACGCCGTCATCGACGCGACCAACGCACTGTTCGAACAGGTGATTCTCGACGATCCGGGCGCGCAGCCACCGTTCCAGCACCTCGATGCTGCTCGCGCCGATGCGCATCGGCACCACGGCAGCGTGCACGTCCTCGGAGCTGAGCACCACGCGGATCTGGCCGCCGCGCCGCAGGGTGGCACGGTCTCGAAAGCAGACGAACTGCGTCGCCGAGAAGCCCTCGACGTCGTCGGTACGGTCATCACGGCGCTCGACGACGGCTGGCTGGTCGTCGACGACGACACCAAGCAGCTTCGCCCCTGTCGCCCCGGCGACATCTGCATTCTCCTGCCCACTCGATCGTCGCTCGCAGCACTCGACCGCGAGTTCCGGGCGACGACCGTGCCCTACCGCGCCGAGAACACCTCTTCGGTGTACGCATCGAGCGAGGTGCGAGCCCTGCTGCTGGCATTGCGCGCCGCCGACGACCCGACCGATGAGCTGGCACTGGTCGCCACGCTCCGCTCCACGCTCTACGGCTGCAGCGACCCCGATCTGCTGACCTGGAAACGAGCTGGCGGCACCTGGGGGCTCTGGCAGGCGCCACCGGAGGGGTTCGACGACCACATCGTCGCCGTCTCGATTCGCCACCTCCGCGACGTCGCCGAACGGTGCTCGACCACCAGCGCGGCCGACCTGCTCAGCGCCATCGCCGACGAGTGCCGAGTCTTCGATCTCGCACTCGTCGACGCCGATCATCGCGACGTCTGGCGACGGGTGCGCTTCGTGATCGATCAGGCACGAGCGTGGGCCGACGCCGGCGGCCGCGGCATCCGTCGCTACCTGTCGTGGACCCAACTCCAGGCGTCCACCGGCACGGTCTCGGAGTCCATCCTGCCCGAACACGACCACGACGCCGTACGGCTCATGACCGTGCACGCGTCCAAGGGGCTCGAGTTCCCCATCACGATCGTGAGCGGACTCACCGGTCGACCGCGCGGCCGCAGCAGCACCGACGTGATCTGGGATGGCGACTCGTGGCACTTCGTCGGGAGCAAGGACGATGGTCTCGACGAGGTGCGTGAACGTGACGCGACGATGAGCGAGGCCGAGCGGCGCCGCCTGCTCTACGTGGCGTGCACCCGCGCCGTCGACCACCTGGTCATCTCGCTCCACCGGGCACGGCCCGACGACAAGATCCACGCCCTCGAGGTCGACACCCTCACATCTGCAGAGTTGCTGTGGCGCTGCGGCGCCGCGGAGATCGGCACACCGTTCGAGCTGCCCTCCGGACGTTCGGTCAACGCCGCCGACGTCACGAGGTCGCACCCGGCCACCCCGCAGATCGACCTCGCCGAGTGGCGGCGCGAGCTCGAACACATCCACGACGTGGCATCTCGACGCGGTGCGGTGGCTGCGACCCGACTGGCCGACGAGGTGCGGCTTCGACGGGACCGCGACCCTGCAGCGTCCGCGGCTCGTCTCGATCGGCAACCCGAGATCTCCATCCCACCATGGCAGCGCGGCCGCTATGGCACGTCGATCGGCCGAGCAGTGCACGGCACCTTGCAGTTCTGCGATCTCGTCACCGGCGATGACGTCGACGACATCGCGCGAGCCCAGTGCGCCGTCGAAGGCATCGTCGGGTTCGACCGCCGTGTCGGCGAGCTCGTCCGATCGGCGCTCGCTGCGCCGATCGTGCGCTCCATGGCCGCGGGAGCCGAGCACTGGCGGGAATTGTTCATCGCAGCCCCGATCGGTGCCCGCGTGTTGGAGGGCTACATCGACGCGCTGGTCCGAACCCCAGACGGTCTCCTGATCGTCGACTACAAGACCGATTCGTGGTCCGGGCCCGTGCAGACACGCGAGCGCGTCGGTCGGTACCGCACGCAACTCGCCGCGTACGGCGCTGCGTTGGAAGCCACGCTGGGCGAACAGGTGGCCGGCGGGGTGCTCGTGCGGTGCATCGCTGGCGAGCCCGCCGAGGAGGTCTGGATCGAGCACTGGCGTGAAGCGGTGGACGAGGTGACCTCGCTCGTCAGCTGACCGAGCGACCAGCAACGACGTCGTTCATCGTTTGGTCCACACCGAGGCGACCAGCTGCAGTGTCGACTTCGGGTCCCTGTCGGCCTCACCACCGCCGTCTTCGACGTCGTCGAGGAGCGAGTCGGCATCTTCCTCAGATGTGCGATGCTGGCGCACTCGGGCAGCAGCAACGTCGGTACTCGGGGTCACCGCGGTTCGGCCGAGGGCGAAGATCCCACGGAATCCGATGTCGAGCATCCTGCGCAGGAGCACGAGCGCGATGAGTACCGCTCCGGCGATCGCGGCTGGCACCCCGATCGTCGCCAGCAACAGCCGACGATCTTCCAACATCGGGCTGAGCAGTCCGGAGTCGACGGTTGAACCGTCGACGTTCAAGGTCTGCACCGGATCCTCGAACGTCGGACAGTCGACCGCAGTGTCTTCGAGACCAACCACGGCGTCGCCGCCGAACAGCGGAGCGTCAGGCGTCACCTTCGACGAGAGCACGCCGATCGACGGGTCGACCGACGCCGACACCAGATAGCCCGCTCCGACGTCGAGATATTTCGAGTCGGGGCCGAACCGAACGTCGATCATGCCACCGACAGCAAAAGGGCGCGAGTCACCGGCCTTGAGCTGATCGATCTGGAAGCGCACCGTGCCTTTCTCGATCAGGCCGTCTTTGTCGAGCACCGTGCCCACGAACGCCACATCTGCGATCTCCGGGGGCGTGCAACCGGGCGGCACCGGGAGCAGCGACGGCGGGCCGTCGACCGGCGCAGGCTCGGGCGGCGGAACCGGCGCGGCGGCAGCCGAGCTCGACACACCCCACAGCACCCCGACGGTGATCACCATCGTCCGAACGATCCCGAGCAGCACACGACGATCGTACCGACCCCGCTGCGTCGCAGACGGGCACCGGCCAGCCTGCAGCGAATGCCCAGCCTGCAGCGAATGCCCAGCCTGCAACGAATGCCCAGCCTGCAACGAATGCCGCGCCTGCAACGAATGCGCTGTCAGCGACCGGTGAAGCGCGGCGGCCGTTTCTCGATGAAGGCCCGCATCGCTTCGGCCGTGTCGGCGGTGCTGAAGTTCACCGTCTGCGAGAGTCCCTCGTCGTCGAGCGCCTCTTCCAGGGTGACGTTGAGCGAGTTGCTCAGCAGGCGCTTGGTCATCGCCAGCGCGATCGGCGGACCCGAGGCGAGACGCTGCGCCCAGTCGTCGACGAATGCATCGAGGTCGCTCGCCGGAACGATCCGGTTCACGAGGCCGATCGCCTCTGCCTCCTTCGCATCGATGATGTCGGCGAGGAGCGCAAGTTCCTTCGCCTTGTGCATGCCCACCCGGCGAGGCAGGAAGAACGAGCCACCGAAGTCGATGCTGAGACCTCGTCGAGCGAAGATCTCGGAATATCGCGAGGTGTCGTCGCCGACGACCATGTCACAGGCGAGCGCCATGTTGAGGCCCGCTCCGACCGCGACGCCGCGAACCTTTGCGATCGTGGGTTGCGGCAGACGATGCAGCGCCATGCAGATCTCGGTGATGTTACGCATCGACGCCAACTGGTGCGGACGAGGTTCGGGTGACGAGACGCTGGCGTTCGCGGTTTCATCCATCCCGCCCACATCGGCACCCGAGCAGAAGTCACCGCCTGCGCCAGTCAGCACGAGCACGCGGTCGGTGGTGCTGTCTGCCACCTCACGAAACGCGACCAACAACTCGTTCCACATCACCCCGTTGGCCGCGTTCTTGCGGTGCGGACGATTCATCGTGATCGTCACCACCCCGTCGTCGGAACGTTCAACGTTGATGGTTTCGCGTGCGTCAGTAGACATCTGGCCCACGATACTGATGACCATGGGCTTCAATCCGTACCGGAAGTTTCGAGCCAAACCGGCGGACTACGTCTTCGTGATCGCTGGCGTCATCACGTCGCTCGCGCTCGTCGCCTGGGCATTTCTCGGCTGAGCGCCAGCTGGCGTCTGACTCATCGCCCGTCAGAATGCCGCTTCGATCACGCGGAGTTCGATACCGGTGATGGTCACCACGTCGAAGCGCAGTGATCGCCGCGGCGTCGACGTGGCCTGCAGCCATTCGACGGCGAGCCGGCGGATCCGACGCTGCTTGTCAGGCCCGACTGCCCATGCCGGGGAGCCGTGGCGAGCCGAACGGCGCGCTTTGACTTCGCTGAACACGATGGTCCCGTCGCGTTCGAGAATCAGGTCGAGTTCGCCGCTCGAGCCCCGCCAGTTGCGGGCGAGGATCGTGTAGCCGTTGCGTCGATAATGCGACGCGGCGAGGTCTTCGCCCCAACGGCCCCGGGCGACGTTGGAACGATCGGATCGAGATGAGCGCGCGCCCATGTTCCTCCTTCGCTGGTGAGCGTCGGAGCCGCAGGGCTCGAGTGGGCACCGTGGTGCCGAGTGCGGGGCGCTGCACCAGCGCCCGTCGCGTCAGAAGTCGCGCTTCTCGCGGATTCGAGCGGCCTTGCCCTTGCGGTCGCGCAGGTAGTACAGCTTCGCTCGGCGGACGTCGCCACGCTTGACGAGTTCGATCTTCTGCACGGTCGGCGTGTGCAGCGGGAACGTCCGCTCGACGCCGACGCCGTAGCTCAACTTGCGCACCGTGTAGGTCTCCTGCAAGCCGCCACCCTGGCGAGCGATGACGTCGCCCTGGAACACCTGCACACGCTCCTTGCCGCCCTCGACGACGCGCACGTGCACCTTCAACTCGTCACCGGCCTGGAAGTCGGGGATGTCGTCGCGGAGCGAATCGTTGTCGATGAGGTCGGTGGCTTTCATGGCGTCTACCTGCTAGTTGAGATCGGGGCCTGGACCGCTTCGGTGCCAAGCGAACTCGCACGCATCAGTGCGAGCGGCCGGTCAATGATACGGGTCTGCGGGGAACTCTTCCAACAAGCGTGTCTCCGACGCGCTCAGTCCGCCGCGAGCGTCGATGAGGTCAGGACGCTCCCGCAGCGTGCGATGCAACCGTTGCGCGCTGCGATACCGCTCGATTCGCGCATGATCGCCGCTCAACAACACGTCGGGAACGGCCTCGCCGCGGAACTCCGCCGGTCGGGTGTATTGCGGCTCCTCCAGCAGTCCCGACGCGCCGAAACTCTCGGTGATCGGGCTCTGCGCATTCCCCATCGCTCCGTCGCGAAGGCGGGTCACCGCTTCGATGATCAGGCATGCAGCGACCTCGCCACCACTGAGCACGACGTCGCCGATGCTGATCTCGTCGTCGACGAGATGCCGCCGAACCCGGTGGTCGACACCCTCGTAGCGGCCGCACAGCAGGCTGAATCCGTCGATGCTCGCCATCTCGGTCGCCATCGCCTGATCGAATCGACGGCCCCCCGGGCTGAGCAGGAACAGCGGACGGGGCGGATCAACGGCCTCCACCGACGCGAAGATCGGTTCGGGGCGCATGACCATCCCGGCACCACCGCCGAACGGTGCGTCGTCGACGGTTCGATGGCGGTCGGTGGTGTGTTCACGCAGATCGTGGCACCGCAGGTCGAGCAGGCCGCGTGTGCGTGCTCGTCCGAGCAGGCTCTCGGCGCAGAAGTCGTCGACGAGACTCGGAAAGATCGAGAACACGTCGATCCGCAGCGTCCGCGGCGTCGGGGTCCCCGCGCCTCCGACGTCGTCGGTGCCGGTCATTCGTAGCCGTCGTCGAGTTGCACTGCGAACAGACCGACCGGCACCTCGACGCTGATGACCCCATCGGCGAACGAGGTGACGAACGTCGAGGGCACCAGTGCACCGGTGTCGACCTCGATGAGGTCGGCGGCAGGATTTGCGACGACCGCTGTGCATGCTCCGTGATCGACGCCGTGCTGGTCGACGACGCGCGCTCCGATCATCTCGTGAACCCACAGCGCGTCGGGGTCGTCGACCGGCGCGGCAAAAAGCGCGGTATTGGTGAGCCGTTCGGCGGCGGTTCGGTCATCGACACCATGCAACTTGGCGATGATGCGTCCGTTGCCGGCCCGGCGGCTCGTCTCGATCACGTGGAACACGCCGGCACCGAACACTTCGGCGCCGGGTTCGACCCGATCAGTACGGTCAGTGGTCAGTTGGACGAAGATGTCGCCTCGCAACCCGTGAGGACGTCGGAGGTGACCGATCGCCAGCCAACCCGGGGGCGGCGTGGCGTCGACTCGACGGCCGGGCGCGCGGTTGGCGTCGCCGTTCGTCGACACGGATCAGTCGAGGAATTCGATGTCGATCTCGACGTCGTCTTTGCTGGCAGCAGCGCGGGTGACGGTGCGGATGCTCGCAGCGGTACGGCCACGACGGCCGATGACGCGACCGAGATCGCCGTCGCCGACACGGACATTGAGCGCCGTGCGCTCACCCGAGTCGTCGACTTCGACGGTGACGGCTTCGGGGTCGTCGACGATCGACTTGACGATGTGAGTGAGCACGGCAACCGCCGTGGCAGGGACCTCGTCGCTCACTTCGAAGCCTTGGAAGCTTCGAACTGCTCCATCGCACCGGAGATCTTGATGATCTTGGCGACGCGCTCCGTCGGCTGCGCGCCCTGGTTCAGCCACTTCACGATCTTGTCGTTGTCGACATTGATCAGCGAGGGCTCCTCGCGCGGGTTGTACTGGCCGAGAATCTCGATGAATCGGCCGTCGCGCGGTGAGCGAGCGTCAGCCGCGACAATGCGGTACTGAGGCTGCTTGGTCTTGCCAACACGGGTAAGTCGCAGCTTTACTGCCATCTGTGATCGTCACTCCTGTATTCGATTTGAGAACGTGGAAAGGCTAGCGCCTCGCTGGTCGGTCCCCTCCGGTCACCTGCGAATGCTGGTTTGCTTCGTGCGTCGAGCACCGTCGACGAACTGGCTGGAGCGAGGCTGAACCCAGCCCTCGGGGCGTCAGCGAGGGAGACCTGGAAGCCCCGGCATGCCGGGAGCCCCCGGGAGCCCGGGCAGGTTCATGCCTGACGGGTCGAAGTCGACCCCGGGTCCGAGCCCCTTCGGGCGCTTGTTGGGGCCCTTGGCGCCTTTACCACCTTTGCCACCCTTGCCCTTCTTGCCTCGGCCTCCACCGGCACCGCCGAGGACGCCCATCTTCTTCATCATCTTCTGCATCTCGTCGAACTGCTTGACGAGACGGTTGACGTCACCGACCTGCGTTCCCGAGCCGGCAGCGATACGCACTCGGCGAGAGCCGTTGATGACCTTCGGGTTCGTTCGCTCCTCCATGGTCATCGACCGGATGATCGCCTCGATGGGCTTGAGGTCGTCGTCGTCGATGTTCGCGTTCTTCAGTTCCTTCGGGATCCCCGGCATCATCGACATGAGGCTTCCCAACGACCCCATCTTCTTGATCTGCTGCATCTGCTCGAGGAAGTCGTCGAGGGTGAACTGCCCCTCCATGAGCTTCGCCGCTGCCTGCTCTGCCTGGTCTTGCTCGAAGGCCCGTTCGGCCTGCTCGATCAAGGTCAGCATGTCGCCCATGCCGAGGATGCGGCCGGCCATACGGTCGGGATGGAACTGTTCGAACTCGTTGAGCTTCTCACCGGTCGACGCGAAGGCGATCGGTCGGCCGATGACCTCCTTCACCGACAACGCGGCGCCACCGCGAGCATCGCCGTCCATCTTCGACATGATGACGCCGTCGATCTGCAGCGTCTGGTGGAACGCTTCCGCGGTCTGCACGGCGTCTTGACCGGTCATCGCGTCGATGACGAGGAAGGTGTAGTCGGGGTCGACGGCGCCCGAGATCAAACGCACCTGCTCCATCATCTCGGCGTCGATGGACAGTCGTCCGGCCGTGTCGACGATGAGCACGTCACGCCCGAGCCGCTTGGCTTCCTGGAGACCGGCCGCCGCCGTGAGCACCGGATCCTCCGGGTCGGAGAACACGGGTACGTCGATCTGCGCGCCGAGGGTGCGGAGCTGCTGCACGGCTGCCGGTCGCTGCAGGTCGGCGCCGACGAGCAAGGGCTGGCGACCCTGTGCCTTGAACCACGCCGCCAACTTGGCGGAGTTGGTCGTCTTGCCGGAGCCCTGCAGGCCGGCCATCAGCACGACCGTCGGCGGCTTCGACGCGTACGTGATCGACAACGTCTCGCCGCCGAGCGCACGCGTGAGTTCGTCGTTGACGGCCTTGATCACCTGCTGGCCCGGGTCGAGGGCCTTCGATCGGGTCGCGCCGATCGCATGTTCGCGGATCCGGTTGCACACCGAGCGGACGACGGTGACGTTGACGTCGGCCTCGAGGAGCGCCGTGCGGATCTCCTTCATCACCTCATCGACGTCGGCCTCGGTGAGGCGGCCCTTGCCGCGAATCTTCTTGACGATGCCTTCGAGTCGGCCGGAGAGATTGTCGAACATGCGGCTTCGAGGTTACCGGCTCGACATGCGCTGACCCGGCAGCCCCCAGATGTGCCATGGTGCCAGGCACGATGACCTTTCCGGGGTCAGCCGGGCCAGATCCGCACGATCACGTCATCGTCGAGTGCGACGGTGAAGCGATCGAAGCGCTCCTCGTCGGAGATCGGCGCCAACTGGTCAGCCGGGTCGTCGGGGTCGGCGTCGTAGCGAACACGCACCACGACCGTCCAGCCCGACTCAGCTGCCAGCACGGTCGCCTCGGCCATCGTGAGTCCCAGGAACGGTGCGAGATTCTCGCTGTTCATCGGGCCCGAGTAGCCCTCGGTGAAGCAGATCGCCGCGTCCTCCTGCAGGTAGGGCGGTGAATCGCCGCAGCGTCGATCGCCGCTCGACGCGCTCAACAACAAGAACCCGACGAGCCCCGCGCCGAGGATGAACACCACGACGAGGGAACGCCCTTGGCGGGCGATGTTCGTTCCTCGATCGGGCTCATGATCGGGACGGCCTCGCACGGCGATCAGCGCTCGAAGAGGGCGGCCACGAACTCGTCCGGATCGAACGGGATCAGGTCGCCGATCGTCTCTCCGATGCCGACGAGCTTGACCGGGATGCCGAGGTCGGTCTCGATCGCGAACACGATGCCGCCCTTGGCCGATCCGTCGAGCTTGGTGAGCACGACGCCGGTGACGTCGGTTGCGTCGCTGAACTCACGAGCCTGGATCAGGCCGTTCTGGCCGGTGGTGGCATCGATGACGAGCAGCGTCTCGGTGACCGTGCCCGCCCCCTTCTCCGCGACCCGACGAACCTTCTTGAGTTCCTCCATGAGATTCGACTTCGTGTGCAGACGCCCCGCGGTGTCGGCCATCACCAGATCGATACCCCGGGCCGCGGCGCGATCGACGCCATCGAAGATCACCGAACTCGGATCGCCGCCCTCTGCTCCGCGCACGAAGTCGGATCCGGACCGCTCCGCCCAGGTGTTGAGCTGTTCGGCGGCGGCCGCTCGGAACGTGTCGCCGGCGGCCAGCAGCACCGTCCGACCCGCTTCGACCTGTTGGTTGGCGAGCTTGCCGATCGTCGTGGTCTTGCCGACGCCGTTGACGCCGACGAACATCCAGACGTTGGTCTCGCTCTCTTCGAGCGGCGCGAACGTGAGCGACCGCTCGCTGCCGTGGAGACGACCGGCCATCTCGGCCTGCAGCGCATCGAGGAGTTGCCCGGGCTCGGTCAGCTCCTTGTCCTTCACGCGCTCGCGGAGACCCTCGAGCAACTCGTCGGTGATCGCGACGCCGACGTCGGCACGCAGCAGGGCCTCTTCGAGATCCTCGAAGGACTCTTCCGTGATGCCGCTGCGCCCCAGCACACCGGCGATCGCTCCCGCAAACGTCGAGCGCGCCTTGGCCAGGCGATCGCGCAGCGTGGCGGGCTCGACGGGTTCCGGTTCGACGGTTTCGGCGTCGACGACGGCCGTGTCGCCTTGCTCGGCGGCTTGACGCTCTTCGAGGATCGTTCCCGACTTGGTGGGTTTGGGAGGCGGCGCCGTCGGAGCCGTCGGCCGGGCAGCCGGTGGAGCAGCAGCGTCCCGCCGTCGGTTGACGACCACGACGCCGATCCCGAAGACGACCACCAAGACGGCCAATACGAGCAGCAGGATTTCGACAACACCCATCGCCGTCGACGCTATCGCCTCACGTCCATCTGGAGCCCGCCACCACACCCACGTCAGCGTGGTGTCAGGAGCGTCAGCGGATAGGGCGGTAGTTGGTGTTGCGGTGGTCGATGAGTCGTGCGGTGATGAGGAACACGGTTGCGAGGCAGAGGGCGGCGTGGCGGTGTGTTGCTCGGCGGTCGGTGTTGCGTTGGATTTGGCCGTAGTTGGTGAACCAGGAGTGGGTGCGTTCAGCGACCCAGCGGCGCCCGAATCCGACGAGTTGGATGCGGCCCTGACCTGGCTGGTTTCGTGGGATCACGTTCACGTCGCCGATCGTGTAGTCGGCGAGTCTGTCGGGGAGTGATTTGTAGCCGAATCCTCGGTCGAGGTGCAGGGTGCCGATCCGTGCGGTGACGGGATGTGCGGTGATCGCGTTGAGGGTGGGTTGCAACAGTCGGTAGTCCTGGCGGTTTGCGCCGTCGATGACCCAGCCGATCGGGATGCCGTCGGCGTCGACGCCGGCGCACCACTTCCAGCCCAGACGACCGTGGGTTTTCGGGCCTGCAGCGGTTCCTTCACCCCCGCACGGGGCAAAGTGTTCGCTGCCGTCGATGGTGACATGGGTCGGGTCCAGACCGATGATTCGGTCGTACGCGGCCAGTGCTTGCTCGAGCAGTTGATCGAACACCCCGGCGTCGATCCACTCGTCGCGACGGGACCGCAGGGTGGTGTCGGACACGGTGTAGCCCATCAAGAACTCGACGGTCTCCCACGATGCGCCCGTCACGAGACGAATCAACAGACCCCGCAAACAGACCAGGTCGTCGATACGGGGCCGATGACAACCCAACGGATGTTCGGGCCGGTCCGGGAGCAAGCCTCGGATCGTTTCGAACACCGCATCGTGGACTTCAGAATCGAGCGCGCGCATCATATGGGTGACCTCCCCGGTCGGTTAGTTGGGTCGCACTCGGTATGAAAACCGAGCCAACCCACCGACCGGTGGATGGTCACCTATCCGCGCGACCTCCAGACACCGTGGTGTCAGGAGCGTCAGCGGATAGGGCGGTAGTTGGTGTTGCGGTGGTCGATGAGTCGTGCGGTGATGAGGAACACGGTTGCGAGGCAGAGGGCGGCGTGGCGGTGTGTTGCTCGGCGGTCGGTGTTGCGTTGGATTTGGCCGTAGTTGGTGAACCAGGAGTGGGTGCGTTCAGCGACCCAGCGGCGCCCGAATCCGACGAGTTGGATGCGGCCCTGACCTGGCTGGTTTCGTGGGATCACGTTCACGTCGCCGATCGTGTAGTCGGCGAGTCTGTCGGGGAGTGATTTGTAGCCGAATCCTCGGTCGAGGTGCAGGGTGCCGATCCGTGCGGTGACGGGATGTGCGGTGATCGCGTTGAGGGTGGGTTGCAACAGTCGGTAGTCCTGGCGGTTTGCGCCGTCGATGACCCAGCCGATCGGGATGCCGTCGGCGTCGACGCCGGCGCACCACTTCCAGCCCAGACGACCGTGGGTTTTCGGGCCTGCAGCGGTTCCTTCACCCCCGCACGGGGCAAAGTGTTCGCTGCCGTCGATGGTGACATGGGTCGGGTCCAGACCGATGATTCGGTCGTACGCGGCCAGTGCTTGCTCGAGCAGTTGATCGAACACCCCGGCGTCGATCCACTCGTCGCGACGGGACCGCAGGGTGGTGTCGGACACGGTGTAGCCCATCAAGAACTCGACGGTCTCCCACGATGCGCCCGTCACGAGACGAATCAACAGACCCCGCAAACAGACCAGGTCGTCGATACGGGGCCGATGACAACCCAACGGATGTTCGGGCCGGTCCGGGAGCAAGCCTCGGATCGTTTCGAACACCGCATCGTGGACTTCAGAATCGAGCGCGCGCATCATATGGGTGACCTCCCCGGTCGGTTAGTTGGGTCGCACTCGGTATGAAAACCGAGCCAACCCACCGACCGGTGGATGGTCACCTATCCGCGCGACCTCCAGACACCACGTTGATGTGGGTGACCGGTCGAGGGCTCAGGTGCGGGCGGCGACGGAGTCGGAACGCTCGGTCACGACCTTGGACGAACCACCGGGTTGCATCGACACACCGAGCAGGCAGTCCCCGGCTTCCATCGTGCGCTTCTGGTGCGACACCACGATGAGCTGAGCATCTTTGCGGAACTCCTGGATGAGCCCGAGGAAGCGGTGCAAGTTGACGTCGTCGAGCGCAGCCTCGACTTCGTCCATCACGTAGAACGGTGACGGCCGCGAACGGAACACGGCGAAGAGGTACGCCAACGCGGTGAGGCTTCGCTCGCCACCCGACAGCAGCGACAGCTTCTTCACGTTCTTGCCGCTGGGCTTGGCTTCGACCTCGATGCCCGTGTTGAGCAGGTCGTCGGGATGGGTCAACTTGAGTTTGCCGGTGCCGCCGGGGAACAGCAGCGAGAACAGCTCGGTGAAGTTGGCGCTGACGTCGACGAACGCGGCGGCGAACACGTTCTGGATCTCGCCGTCGACCGCAGCGATCACCCGGGCCAATTCACGGCGGGTACTCCGGACGTCTTCGAGTTGGGCTTCGAGGAACGAATGCCGCGTTTGTAGCTCGTTGAACTCCTCGAGAGCCAGTGGGTTGATGGGACCGAGCAGACGCAGTTCGCGCTCAAGCTCTCGGACTCGGCCCGCCGGGGTCGACCCGTCCGGTAGCTCCGGCATCTCGGCCGCCTCGGCAACGGCGGGTTCGGTGTCGAGCTCACGTCGCAACGTTTCGACCGCGGCCTCCAGGCGCAGCTTCGCCTCCGCCTCGTCGAGTTCGGCCCGACGGGCCTGTTCGCGAACGACGTCGAGGCGCCGCTCGTTGTCGCTGCGGACACGACGCTGCGCGTCGAGTTCGCTCGTGAGCCCGCGCACTTCGTCGCTCTGCTGGCGTCGCTGCTCGGCAAGGTCGCCATGGTGCGCATCGACGTGTTCACGATGCCGATCGACGATCGCTGCGAGGCGGTCGATCACGGCGATCGACCGCTCGATGACGACGCGTCGATCCTGCGCCGCGGCACGCGCCTCGGCATCGGCTTCGAGACGTCGCTCGGCCTCGGCGATTCGCCGCTCGAGAATCTGTTGGCGTTCGAGGAGCCCGGCGTTGCGAACCTCGAGATCCTTGCGCTTGGACGCCAGCGCCGCGGCGCGAGCTTCGAGTTCGGCACGGAGCTGACCTCGAGCGCGAGCGGCGTCGGCTTCGGCTTGCTCGTCGGATTCGAGAGCCGGCAGCAACGCTTCGAGCTCCGAGACACGCTGTTGCTCGCGAGTGATGTTCTCGTTGGCCTCGTCGATCGCTCGGGTCAGTGTCTCGAGTTCGGCCTGGATCTCTCGGCGCTCGCCCTGCACACGGGCGAGGCCTTCCGACGCCGCGCTCAGCTTGGCGTCGTTGGCATCCATCTCGCGGTTCAAGCGGCGTTCCGTCGCCGTGGCCGACTCGGCTGCAGCTTCGGCGCGTTCCACCTCGGCGGCGGCGGCGGCCAGATCGGCTGCCGCTGACTCCGCCGCAGCCTCTGCAGCATCGAGCGCGGCGGCCGTTGCGCCCCCACCGGCCGCGCCGATGCGCCACCCGCTGAGCCCGAACCGGTCGCCGGCCTCGGTGACGACGACGAGCTCGGGATGCCCCAGAGCGATGTCGAGCGCCTCGTTGACGCTGCCCACGCGCAACGCCCCACCGAGCAGCCCGTCGAGCAGTCCCGTCACGTCGGGATCGTTGGAGCGGACATGCGGGCGGACCGCCTCACCGATGTCCGGCGTGACATTCCCGCCGGGACGCGCACCGAGCGCGATGACCGCTCCACTCGTGTCGGAACTACGCAGCGCATCGAGCGCACGACGGGCGGCTGCCGGATCGCTCACCACGACGGCGGTCAACGACTCACCGAGGGCCGCCTCGACCGACGCCTGCCATCCGTCGTCGATCTCGATCAGGTCGAGCAGCGTCCCGAGTACGCCGTCGACGCCGGCCAGACGCTCGGCGCCAGCACGGGCGCGGGCCGCGTCGAGTGCCATCTGCAGCGCCTCGACGCGTGCCGCGGATGTCGATGCAGCGTCGGCGGCAGTGGCGCGCACGGCGCGAGCCCCTTCGAGCGTGGCCACCGCAGCTGCGAGGGCGACCTCGGCGGCTTCGACCTGGTCGTAGAGCGGACCCTCGACCTCGCCGGCTTCGTCGCACTCGGCACGGAAACGGGTCATCTCGTCGTCGGCCAACTGCACTCGCTCAGCCAGGGATTCGTGGCGAGCTGTCGCCCGACGGAGCTCGCCGTCGAAGCGCTCCATCGCCGACCGCACCGACCGGAGTTCGCCGCGCACCTCGGCGGCAGCGCTCGCCGCTTTCGACGCGGACTGATCGCTCCCGACAGCCTCGAGCACCTGTTTGCGCTCGGCCCGGAACGCGGTCTCCTCGTCGTCGAGTGCGACCGCGGCGGGCTCGAACGTCTCGAGTTCGTCGATGACGGCCACCAGTTCGTCGCGAAAGCGTGCAGCGTCTGCTTCGAGGTTGGCAACCACGCCGGCGTCGAGCAATTGTCCGCGATCGCGTTCCAGCGAACGTCGGCGCTCCGCGAGGACGGCTCCGAGGCCACGAGCGCGCTCGCGGAGCTGCTCCACACGCGCCAGGCGATCACCGATGTCGCTGGCACCGCGTGCACTCAGTTGTGCTTCGAGCGCCATGACCGAGGTGTCGAGCGACGCGAGCGACTGCTTCAGCTCGCGCTCGGCATCGGCGCTCTCGATCTTCAACACGGCCAGCGATTCGAGCTTGGTTCGCAGCGCGACGATCTCGCGTCCGGCAACGAACAGCTTGAGAGCACCGAGTTCCTCGATCAACGAGCCGTGGCGCTCGGCTGCCTTCGCCTGCCGTTCGAGCGGACGCAATTGCCGTCGCACCTCGCGCAGCAGGTCCTGCACGCGCAGCAGATTCGCCTCCGTGGCATCGAGACGGCGCTCGGCCTTCTCCTTGCGCTTGCGAAATTTCAGCACGCCCGCGGCTTCTTCGATGATCGCCCGCCGCTCCTCGGGGCGAGCGTTGAGCACCGCGTCAATCTGTCCCTGGCTGACGATGACGTGCTGCTGGCGGCCCACGCCGGCATCGGACAGCAGTTCCTGCACGTCGAGGAGGCGACACGACACGCCGTTGATCATGTAGTCCGAGTCACCGTTGCGGAACAGGATGCGCGTGATGGTGACTTCGTTGAACTCGACGCCGAGCGTCCCGTCGGAGTTGTCGATCGTGATCGACACCTCGGCCCGTCCGAGCGCTGGCCGCGAGGAGGTCCCGGCGAAGATGACGTCGTCCATCTTCTGGCTCCGGACCGCCTTGGGAGACTGAGCGCCGAGCACCCAGGCCATCGCGTCGACGACGTTCGACTTGCCCGACCCATTGGGGCCCACGACGACGGTGACGCCGGGTTCGAGTTCCATCTTCGTGGACTCGGCAAACGACTTGAACCCTTTGAGGGTGAGACTCTTCAGAAACACAGCGGCCCTACGCTAACTGTCGCAACCCGGCGCAACCGACTGCCCGTCGAAAACGTCTGCAGCCACGGACGATCCCCGCCGGTCATCGCTGACACACCGGGCAGAAGTGGGTGCCCCGACCACCGGTCACCGTGCGACGAATCCACCCACGGCCGCAGGTCTCGCAACGTTCACCGCCGCGTGCGTACACGCGATGGTCGTCCTGATACGACCCCTCGACGCCCATCAGATCGACGTACTGAGCGTCGCTCAACGTCGAGCCTCCGGCCTCGATGGCCGCGACGAGCACTTCGACGATCGACTCGTGGAGCCGTGCGGTGGCGCGAGCATCGAGGGTGTTGGCGGGCCGATCGGGGCGGAGCCGTGCGCGATGCAAGATCTCGTCGCCGTAGATGTTGCCGATCCCCGCGATGCGGTGTTGGTCGAGCAGCAGCGGCTTGAGCGCCTGGCGGGTCGATCGAACGATCGCCCGGAGGTCGGCACGAGTGAACGAGTCGGCGATGGGGTCGATGCCGAGCCGGGCGATCTCGGGCAACTCGCTATCCACGCGATCCGGGTCGTACACGACGACCTCGCCGAACGTCCGCGGGTCGACGAACCACGCTTCGAAGCCGTCATCGAGGTGCAGCACCACGTGCGTGTGCGAAGGCCTCGGCCGGGTGCGCTCGGCGATCAGGACCTGACCGCTCATACGAAGATGGATCATCATCGACTCGCCAGTGTCGAGCGGCAACAACAGGTACTTTCCGCGTCGATCGGCGGCGAGCACCGTCGTACCGGTCAGCCCGACGATCAGCGCCTCGCGCGAGGTCCGCCGGACCACGCGTTCGCGCCCGACCTCGACACGTTCGATCCGGCGCCCTACCAGGTGCCGATCGAGTCCGCGCCGGACGGTCTCGACCTCCGGCAACTCAGGCATCGCAGCGTTCCGACACCTTGTTCACCGGAATCGGCCGGACGCGCTCGGTCGAAGCGCGCACCGCCAAGGTCTCGATCGTCATGGCCGGTCGCGCAGCTCGAACGTCGAGCACGCCGCCGCAGCAGCGAGTTGCTCGGCCGCCTTCTTCGATCCGCCGGTTCCTTCACCGCAGCGCCGCCCGTCGATCGTGACCACGGCGGTGTACACCTTTGCGTGGTCGGGTCCGACGGACGTCGACGAGTACGCCGGCGCCCCGGCGCCGGCGCGCGCACACAGTTCCTGGAGTTGCGTCTTGTTGTCGAGTTCGTGCAGCCGATCGATCGAGACCGCCAGGCGTGGGGCGACATGGCGCTCGACGAGGCTGTACGCAGCCTCGGTCCCGCCATCGAGATACACCGCCCCGAGGATCGCCTCGAAGGCGTCCGACAGGATCGACGGTTTGCGGGCTCCGCCTGCAGCAGACTCCCCCTTCCCCAACAACAGGTGCGGTCCGACGTCGAGCGACTCGGCCACCGCGGCGAGTGCACCTGCGTTCACCACGCTCTTGCGGAGGTCGGTGAGTTGCCCTTCCGGTATCGACTCGAAGCGTCGGTAAGCGATGTCGGCAATCACCCAACCGAGCACGGCATCGCCGAGGAATTCGAGCCGTTCGTTGCTCGCCACGGCGCCGTGTTCCGCGCACCACGAGCGGTGCGCCATGGCCTGGCGTAGCAGCGACGGATCGTCGAATCGGTATCCGATCCGCTCGGCGAGTACGTCGAGCTGCGGCGCGTCGTCGACCACGGTGCTCGATCTCGCCCGGAGATCAGCCTTGCTTCGAGCGTTCGAAGACGTAGTCGACGGCGTCACGGACGGTCTTGAGATCTTCGAGGTCTTCGTCTTCGATGCGGAAGCCGACGGTGCGCTCGCCGATGTCTTCCTCGAGCGCTTCGACGAGTTCGATCAATGCGAGCGAGTCCGCGTCGAGGTCGTCGACGAACGACTGGCCTTCGGTGATGGTCGACGGTTCGATCTCGAGGATGTCGGCCAGGTGATCGCGGACGATCCGAAGGATCTCATCGCGGTCGAGTGGCGGCTGTTCCACGTGCGTGTCAGCGGGCATCGTCGGAGCTTACCGTCGTGGTTCGCCGGGCCGGATCAGTCGGCAGCGGTGACACTCGCGATCGCCGCCGTGATCTCGGCGGTGATCGCGTGGTCGACCATGTCTTTGGCGACACCGATCCCGTTGCGGATCGCCTCCGCGCTCGAGGAGCCGTGCGAAATGATGCAGACCCCGTCGACACCGAGCAGGATCGCGCCACCGTAGGTGTCGGGGCTCAACGTCGCGTAGAGCGGCAGCAGCGCTGGCATCAACGCGTCGGCGTGCGACTTGAACTCGTCGGGCTCGAACGCCTGCAGCAGCGCGCCGATGACGGACTTCATGCCACCTTCGAGCGTCTTGAGCACCACGTTGCCGGTGAACCCGTCGGTGACGCAGACGTCGACCTCGTCGCTCATGATGTCGCGACCCTCGACGTTGCCGATGAAGTTGATCCCCGGCGTCCGTTCGAGCAGCTCGTAGGTCTCTTTGCGGAGCGTGTCACCCTTCGACGCTTCCTCCCCGATCGACAGCAGACCGACACGCGGGTTGTCGATGTCGAAGCGATGACGAGCGTAGATCGAACCCATCTGGCCGAACTGGGCGAGCCAATCGGATTGCACCTCGGCATTGGCTCCGGCGTCGAGCAGCACGGTGGGCGTGTGACCCGGAACCGGGATGGGTGTGGCGATGGCCGGGCGCTTGACCCCCTTGATGCGACCCATCCGCAGCAGGGCCGAGGCCATGGTCGCACCGGTGTTGCCGGCACTGATCATCGCGCTCGCCCGCCCGTCGCGAACCGCCTCGGCGGCACGCACGAGCGTGGAGTCCTTCTTGCGACGCACGCCCGATGCGGGGTCGTCGTGCATGCCGATGACCTCGCTCGCCTCGATGAGGTCGAGCAGTCGACCGTCGGCGGTTTCACGACCGGCGAGATCATGGGGCCCGACCAGCACGACGGGGATCCCGTCGGCTGCAGCCTGATGGGCACCGGCGAGGATCGGGCCAGGAGCACGGTCTCCGCCGAGCGCGTCGACGGCGATGGGAAGCATGCTCAGAAACCGATCAGCGTGTCATGAGGTCGGTCGAACGAGTCGGCCGAACAGCTCAGCTGTTGACGTCGACGACGTAGCGGTCGCGGTACCAACCGCACGACGGGCAGACCGTGTGCGGGACCTTCGCCGCGCTGCAGCGAGGGCAGATGCTGCGAGCAGGCGCTTTGAGCGTCCACGCGCTCGCACGGCGACTGCGGGTCTTTGCTTTGGAAGTCTTCTTCTTCGGGACAGCCATCGTTCGCTCTCGTTCTCGTCAACCGACCGTTTGGGATCAGGTACCACCGGCCGGTCGTCAGGGCCGCATCACGATATCGGACGCACCGGACACTCCAACACGTCGTCGCTCGACGCCATGAACCCATGCCTCACCCATGCCTCACCCATGCCTCGACCCATGCCTTGCCGGCATGTCACTCGTCGAAGCGAAGCCCCTCGAGTGCCGCCCATCGATCGTCGCGGACGGTCGTGTCACAGTCGCACGCTGCGATTCCGCCCCACGCCCCGCCGTCGCCGGCGGCGTTGCGGTCGATGCCACACACCGGGCACAAGCCAGCGCAGTCGACTCGGCACAGGCGTTCCTCGCCGAGTTCGAGCAGCGCTGTCTGGCGGGCCATCGGCGCCAAGTCGAGTTGGTTGTTCTCGATCGGGAAGGCCTCGTCGTCGGTGACAGTCGTCTGATACAGCTCGTCGACTCGAGCGCGGATCACCCCGGACAGGTCCTGCAGGCAACGACGACACGCTCCGGTCCACGGGGCCGACACGGTCCCACGCACGGTGATCCCGTCGTTGATCGCCTCCAACTCGACCGCCACCGTCACGTCACCCGACAGCGCCGAGTGTTCGATGTCGAGCGCATGGGCCGACACCGTGGCGTCGATCTCCTTGATCGCTCCGGGTTGGCGCAGGAGTTCCACCGCGTTCACCCGGAGTTCGCGCAACCCGTCGTCGTTCATGGTGCTCAGGCTACGAACTCTCGCTCGTCCCCCACGCTCGCCCATCGCGGCGATGCGGCACGTAACGGTCAGAGATCCTGATCGAAGAACGCGTTGGTCGGATCGTCGTCGGGCCCCTCTGCCGGAGCCGGATCGGCGGCGGTGCCGATCGAGAGGCGTTGACGACCGGCGTGCACGGTCTTGGACAGCTTGTCGAGGAGGATCTCGAACGATCCGAGCCGCTGGTCGAGGAAGTCCTCGGTCTCGTGCTTGAGGCGGCGAGAGTCGGCCTCGGCGGTCTCCATGACCTGGCGAGCGCGTTGCTCGGCGGCCCGAACGACCTCGGTTCGCTGCACCATTCGTTCGGCTCGGACGCGGGCTGCTTCGAGCAACTCGTCGGCTTCGCGCCGGGTCTTCGCGACGAAGTCCTGGCGTTCCTTGAGCATCCAGCGCGCTTGGCGGAGTTCGTCCGGGAGACGATTCAGCGACTCTTCCAGCAACTCGATCAGGTCGTCGCGATCGATGCGCGGTGACGACGACAGCGGCATCGTCGGTGCGGTGGCGACGACGTCGATCGCGCGGCGCAGCAACGTCTCCGCATCGCCCACGTAGGCAGCCGGGCCGCCCTCGGGGTACTCGTCGTCGACGACGTCGTCGTAGTCGTTGGAATCGTCCCGGTACCGGTCGTCGTGATGGTCGTAGGTCATCGATTCTCAGTTCCCGTCATGGCTGTGCTGATCGAATTCGGCCGCCAGCGCGTGGGCGACGGCCAGCGGCACCAGGTGCGCGATGTCGCCACCGTACTTCGCGATCTCTCGTACGAAGCGGCTACTCACGAAGCTGAGATCGGGGCGGCTCGGCACGAAGACGGTCCGCACCCCTGAGGTCGAGTGATTCATCTGCGCCATCTGCTGCTCGATCTCGAAATCACCCGGCGTGCGCAGCCCCTTGACGATGAAGTCGACCTCTGCGGCGCGGGCGGCCTGTGTCGTAAGTCCGGCGTGCTTCTCGACGCTGACGTGAGGCAGATGTGCAGTCGCCGCCTCGGCGAGTTCCACGCGCCGGTCGACGCTGAACATTCCCGAGTCCTTGGCGAAGTTGTAGAGCACCGCGACGATCACCTCGCCGAAGAGCTCACACGCTTGCTCGATGACGTCGAGGTGGCCGAGGTGCAGCGGATCGAAGCTTCCCGGGTACAAGACTCGACATGTCGGTCGCTCGCTGTCGTTGCTGGCGCTCATGGACGCAACAACCTAGTCAGCGGTGCGCTCGAGAAAACCGACCCACGTGCGCCCGTACCGCTTCGTTCGCCTCGCGGTCCAGCCCGGTGGAGGCTTCACCTCGCGTCCGGACTCGGTGACCACCATGTCGGCGCGCACGGTCGCGAGCAGCGTGTCCCACCCGTCGAAGTCGTACGGGGGGTCGGCGAAGACGATGTCGACATCGAGGGTCGCCGACGCCGGCACGGCATCGGAGCGCATCACTCTGGACCGATCACCCAGGTCGAGCGTCGCGAGATTCTCGTCGAGCGAACGCAGCGCGTTGCGGTCCCGTTCGACGAACGTGCAGTGGGCGGCCCCGCGCGACAGCGCTTCGATGCCGACCGCTCCCGACCCGGCGAACAGGTCGGCCACGACGGCGCCGTCGAGCAGCCCGGCGCTGCCGAGCGAGTTGAACATCGCCTCGCGGACCCGGTCGGTCGTCGGCCGAGTGGCAGTCCCCTCCGGAGACACCAACTTGCGACCACCCAACTCACCCGCGACGACACGCATGGGTGCAGGCTACGGGCCGAACATGCCAACGTGCCTGGCACCATGACCTCCACCATGACCTCCACCATGACCCCACGTGCCATCGTGCCTGGCACCATGACCTCCACCATGACCTGGGGACGTGGTTGATCGGGGCAGACTGGTGGCGTGTTGGCTCCTCCCCCACAGATCACGTGCATCGATTGCGGCGGAAGGTGCTTTCTGTTGACGCACCCGCCGGAGGACGGCATCTGGGAAGTCGGCGAGGCCGTCGCGTATCGCTGCGAGGACTGCCTCGACCGATGGGACCTCGTGCTCGAGGAGTCCGACATCGAAACCGACGGCCGCCCCGACTGGTAGCGCGCCAGAATGCGCTGCTCGCCGCCAGCGTCAGCGGGATTCGAGCGCGATGCGCTTCTTGGTCGCTGCCCAACTACAGATCGGACACCTCGTCAGGTCGTGGCGTTTGGCGGGGCAGTGTTCGCGGCCGAAGTAGATGATCTGGAGGTGGCGATCACTCCACGTCTCGACCGGGAACACTGCCTTCAGGTCCTTCTCCGTGCGTTCGACGGTGGTCCCGTTCGACAGACCCCAGCGCGCCGCCAACCGATGGATGTGGGTGTCGACGGCGAACGCCGGCACACCGAATACCCCGCCCATCACGACCGACGCGGTCTTGTGGCCGACGCCCGCGAGCGACTCGAGGAACTCCCAGTCGCCGATGATCTCGCCGCCGGCATCGACGATCTGATTGGCCATCAGCCACAGGTTCTTCGCCTTGGTCGGAGCCAACCCGACCGTCTTGATGTAGCCCAGGATCTCCTCGGGATCCAGCGCCGCCATCTTCTCTGGTGTGTCGGCGACTGCGAACAACGCCGGTGTCACCTCGTTGACCTTCTTGTCCGTGGTCTGCGCCGAGAGCGCCACGGCGACGAGGAGGGTATAGGGATCCTTGTGGTCGAGCGGCACCGGCGGATTCGGGTACAACTCCTCCAGGATCACTCCGATCCGGTCGGCTTTCTCCTGGCGACGCATGCGGGGACCATATCGCTGCGACCTCGTCCGGGCCCAGCGACGCCACACGGTTCACGGCCGATTCACGCTGTCTCGTCAGGATCGTCCCATGAGATTCCGCCCAACCGCCGTCGTCCTCGCCATGCTCCTCACCGGCTCCGCCATCGGCGTCGTGGTGCAACAGTCCGCATCGGCCACCGTCTCCAGCGGTGACCGGCCCGTCCTGATCTCGATTTCACCCTGCCGACTCGCCGACACGCGTCCGAACCTCCAGGTCGGTCCGCAGAGCGGCAAGATCGCGGCGGCGGAGACGCTCACCTTCGACACTCAGAACGCCACCACGCAATGCGCCGGGCAGATTCCGACCGATGCGGTGGCGATCTCCACGAACATCACCGCACTCGGAGCGACCCAACTCTCGTTTCTGACGATCTGGCCGAGCGGCCCACGCCCGCTCGCTGCGTCGCTCAACCCGGCTCCGGGTGAACCGCCGACCCCCAACGCCGTCGTGACCAGCGTCGACGACGGCCAGTTCAACATCTACAACGACGCCGGCGAGACCCACGTGGTCATCGACATCAACGGCTATTACGTGAACCACGACCACGACGACAAGTACGGCGACCCGGGCCCGTCGACCGAGGCCACCGTCAGCGTCGGCGCTGCAGCGTTCGATGCCTGGAGCACCAACATCAGCTGGCAGAAGGACCTCACCCTCGGCACGACGGCAGGGGGCGCATGGATCACCGGGATGCCCTACGCCCAGGGTCCCGGCGTCGTCTCGGGACTCGCCGCACCACTCACACTTCCGCACGGCGCCACGATCACGTCCGCCACGGCGTACTTCACCGACGACACCGCGCTGGCCTCGCTGAACTTCCAGATCCGCTGCGAGGAGTTCGACGGCGGGACGAAGATCGTCGCCCAGGGCGACTCGGTGGCCGCACCGGCGACCGGCGAGGACGTCATGTCGATCACGACGACCAACGCAACCGTCGACAACGAGTCGTGCAGCTACTTCTTCATCGCCGAGTCGAGTTCGTGGGCCTCCGAACTGGACGCCCTGAAGATCCGCGGCGTCTCGATCACCACCCAGTGACTCGAACCGCCCGAGCGACAGAGTGGGTCTGACCCACTCTGTCGCTCACTGTGTCGCTGTCGTCATCCGTCGAACAGGTGGGTTCGCAGGAAGCTGAAGATCAACGCTTGCATCGTTGCCTGCTGGGTCGCGTCGGCGGCGCCGCCGTGCCCGCCCTCGACGTTCTCCCAGTAGGTCACGTGCTTGCTGGCCGCCAGCAGCCGAGCCGCCATCTTGCGGGCGTGGCCCGGATGGACCCGATCGTCACGCGTCGACGTCGTCAACAGCATCGGCGGATACTCGGCATCGGCATCGATCAGGTGGTACGGCGAGTACGTCTCGAGGTACGCCCAGTCGTCGGGATCGTCCGGATCACCGTATTCGGCCATCCACGACGCACCGGCCAGGAGCAGGTGATATCGCTGCATGTCGAGCAACGGCACCTGACAGACCACGGCCCCGAACAGCTCTGGGGTCCGGACGTACATGTTGCCGACGAGCAGCCCGCCGTTGCTGCCACCCGAGATGCCGAGCCGGGAGGGCGAGGTCAGCCCCCGGTCGATGATCGCCCGAGCGACCGCTTCGAAGTCCTCGTAGACCCGAGGACGGCGCTCGCGAAGAGCCGCTCGATGCCACGCCGGTCCGTACTCACCTCCGCCGCGGAGGTTCGCGAGCACATACACCCCACCGTCGGCCAGCCACGACCGCCCGACGACCGCCGAATACGCAGCGACTCGCGGCACCTCGAACCCGCCGTATCCCGTCAACAACGTCGGCACCGTCCCGTCCGTCGAAGCGACACGATCGGCCGCTCCGACCACGAAGTACGGAACGCGCGTGCCGTCGGCGCTCACCGCGAAGTGCTGCTCGATCACGACGTCGGCGGCGTCGAAGCGACTCGGTGCCTGACGCACCAGCTCGGGCGGTGACCCGTCCGACACCGACACGATCGAGATCGTCTCCGGTGTCACGAAGTCGGCGCCGACCAACCAGACGTCGTCGCGCTCGCTGGAGTCGACAGCGGCAACGGCGAGCGTCCACACGTCCGGTGTGTCGAGCGGCTCCAGCGTCCAGTCACCGTCGGGCGAGGCGGGCGGCACCGCCACCGACACGACGTTGCGGACGTCGTCGAGCACGTTGACGACGACCCGCGAGCGCGTGCAGGTGAACCCGTCGAGCGCTTGAGTCGGCAAGGGCACGAACAGCGGCGCCAGTGTCGACGTCCCGGCGAGGAACCCGTCGAGGTCGGCCACGAGCAGTGAACCGCTCGGATGGACCGCGTCGCCGACGGCGAGATCGGAGCGGATGGAGACGAACACCCAGCGTTCGTGCACCCGAACCTCGGCATCGTCGGGAACGTCGATCGCCACCAACTCATCCCCTTGCAGGATCCACGTGCGACTCGTGAAGAAGTCGGGAGCCCGCTCGAAGACGTGGTGCTCGTAGCCGGGAAGGGTCGACACCGACACACCGACGGCGACGTCGGACTCCTCGCCTTCGAACACCACTTCCGACTCCTCGATCGGGGTCCCTCGTCGCCACCGTCGCACGGTGCGCGGGTAGCCCGACCGGGTGAGGCTGCCCGGACCGAAGTCGCCGGTGACGTACACGGTGTCGTCGTCGATCCAGGTGAGGCCGCCCTTCGACAGCGGGCGAACGAAACCACCCTCCGCCTCGGGGACGAAACGCTTGGCGACGAGATCGAACTCGCGGGTGACCGACGCGTCGGAGCCACCTGGCGACAGGTCGATCAGCGCCCGGGTGCGGTCGGGCCGCCGGGTACTCGATCCGTGAAACACCCACGACTCGCCCTCTGCACGTCCGAGTGCGTCGATGTCGAGGACCGTCTCCCAGCGCTCCTCACCTCGCCGATACGCATCCCAATCGGTTCGGCGCAGCAGCCCGCGACGGTGGTCGGCATCGGTCCAGAAGTTGTAGACGACGTCACCGTGCAGCGACGGGGACGCGATCCGGTCGTCGGCTTCGAGCACGCCGAGCGTGTCGGTGCGTATCCGGTCGAACCACGCCGTGCCGAAGAACGCTGCCTCCGACTCTGCGTTGCGGCTCCGCACCCACGCGAGAGCGTCGTCACCCTCCACCTCCTCCAGCCACAGCAACTCGTCAGGGGTCGTCTCATCCGTCACCGCCACGACGGTACCGAGACCAAAATCAGCGCACACATCACCGGCCAAGTGTGAGACTCGGGCGATGAAACTCCGGTCCGTAGCTCTCGCGATGGCGCTCCTCACCGGCGGCGCAGCCATCGGCGCAACCACCCAACACCTCGCCTCGGCCTCGGTGTCCTCCGGCGAACGACCCGTCCTCATCCCCATCGAACCCTGCCGACTCGCCGACACACGACCCGCCCTCAACACCATCGGCCCGCGCTCCACACCGCTGGGCCCTGCTGACACGCTGACGATCGACGCGCAGCAATCCGGCGTCCCGTGTAGCGGCGTCATCCCCACCGACGCCAGCGCACTCTCACTCAACATCACCGCCCTCGGCGCAACCCAACAGTCCTTCCTCACCATCTGGGCCAGCGGCGACCGACCACTCGCCGCAAGCCTCAACCCCGCACCCGGCCAACCACCCGTCCCCAACGCCGTCACCACCGAACTCTCCGCCGACCAAGAATTCCGCATCTACAACGACGCCGGCACCGTCAACATCGTCGTCGACGTCAACGGCTACTACGTCGACCACAACCACGACGACATCTACTACCGGCGCGACGCGATCGACACCGCATTGCAAGGCCTGCAGGCATCGCTCGGCGTCAAGGCAGACGACGTCGACGTCTACACGCGCGATCAGCTCTACACGAAGGCCGAGGTCGACGAAGCGCTGGCCGCTGCGGTGCCGCGGGTGACGCAGTTCCGCTACGGCGACGGCCTGGTGCTCCAGGCGAACGCATCGTTCCCGGGCTTGTCGGTGTCGAACGGCGTCCTCGTCGGCTCGTTCCGCCAGGTGGGGCCGTTCACCAAGCAGCGCAACGACACCGTGTTGCGAGTGACGTGGACGAGTCACGTCGGCGCGTCCCTCCTCCCGACCGACGTCAACGGCGCGCTCTGCCACTGGGAGCTGCGCATCGACGGCCAGCGCGCCGACCCGTTCTCGTCGTTGACGAGCGGCGCGTCGATGCTCTACGAGGCCAACCCGGAGGACGCCCGCCAGCTCGTGCCGTTCACCGTCGTCGACTACTTCGACGGCATCTTCGCAGGGACCCACGAGGTCGACCTGTGGTCGGTGTCGTCCTCGCCGAACGAATGCGTCGAGAACAGCGGCGGCTTCCAGCGCATGGTGACGGTCGAGGAACTGCCGGCGACGTACGTCTTCCAGCAAGATCAGTCGTGAGGACGAAGCGGCGACGGACGGTCACGGGCCGCCCGTCGCCGCTGAGCTCAGCAGCCAGCCGCTCGACAAGATCTCGACGTCGCGTTCGCTGACGTCGCACTCGCTGACGTCGCGGTCGAGTTCATCGGCCGGGGCGGCTGATCGGTGAATGCGCCGGTCGACATCGACGCCCGACCACAGCGACTCGCCACGACGGTCTCGAACCCAAGATCGGCGCGAGCACCCTCGCGCGAGTGTGAAGCTCAGCAGGACACCTGCTCGGGGGGACTGACCAGCTGCGGCGCGTCGGCCAACCAGGGCACGTCGTGAGGCCGCGTCTCGACCTGGCCGGCAACGGACACGCCCCCAACGCCTCGACGGCCTGTCGAGGACCTACGACTTGGCGAGGAATTCTTCGTCGCGGTCGCTGAAGATCAGGTCGAGTTCGTCGGCAAGGAGCGGGTGATCGGCGAGGTCCGGGTCGGCGTCGACGATCTCGAACGCCGCAGTGCGGGCGATCTCGATCAACGCTCGGTCACGTCGCAGCGACGCCAGCTTCAGATCGCTGCGCCCCTTCTGCGCCGTCGACATCAGCGTGCCCTCCCCGCGCAACTCCAGGTCGACCTCGGCGAGCGCGAACCCATCGGTCGTCGCGACCAACGCCTCGACGCGCGGGTTGCTCTCCTCGTTGTGCTGCGTGACGAGCCAACAGGTCGAGGCATGCTCGCCTCGACCAACCCGGCCGCGCAGTTGGTGCAGTTGGGCGATACCGAAACGATCGGCGTCGAGGATCACCATCACCGTCGCGTTCGGCACGTCGACGCCGACCTCGATCACGGTGGTCGCGACGAGCACGTCGAGCTGGCCGGACCGAAACAACTCCATCGTCAGTTCCTTCTCCTGCGACGGGAGCCGACCGTGCAGCAGACCGATCCGCAGCCCGCGCAGCTCGTCGTGGAGCAGCCGGTCGAACGTCTCCTGGGCCGACGCCACCTCGAGCTTCTCGCTCTCGTCGATCAGCGGACACACGACGTACGCCTGACGACCGGCCTTCACCTCGTCGCGCACCTCCTGCCACACGCCGGTCTCCATCAGCGGCCCGTTCGCCCAGTGCGTCACGATCGGCGTCCGCCCCGGCGGCAACTCGTCGAGCACGCTGACGTCGAGGTCGCCGTACACGGTCATCGCTGCGGTGCGCGGGATCGGCGTCGCGGTCATCACCAGCATGTCGGGCGTGCGACCACCGGCGCTCTTGCCACGCAGGGCCGCTCGCTGCTCGACGCCGAAGCGGTGCTGCTCGTCGACGACGACCACGCCGAGCGACGAGAACTCCACCTTGTCCTGGATCAACGCGTGCGTGCCGATGACGATGTCGACCGAGCCGTCCGCCAACCCGGCCAGGACATCCTTGCGATCGGCACCCGTCACGCGGTTGGTGAGCAGTTCGACGCGCAGCGGTCGGTCACCGAACAGGTTCCCGGGGTCGGGCACCGTCACCCCGGTGAGCAGCGCAGCGATCCCCGTGGCGTGCTGCTCGGCGAGCACTTCCGTCGGGGCCATCAACGCCGCCTGATGCCGGCCTTCGACCGCAGACAGCATCGTCGCGACCGCGACGACCGTCTTGCCGGCGCCGACGTCGCCTTGCAGGAGCCGATGCATCGGATGCGGGGCTGCCAGATCGGCTTCGATCTCGGCGATGGTGCGCCGCTGCGCATCGGTCAACTCGTACGGCAACGACGACGTGAACCGGTCGACGAACTCACCGGTCAGTCGATGGTCGATGCCGCGCTGCTCGCGTTCCATCCGTCGCTTGCGGAGGACGAGGACCATCTGGACGCGCAGCAGTTCGTCGAACGCGAGCCGGCGTCGAGCGCGTTCTTTGTGCGAGATCTGCTCGGGCAGGTGGATGTCGTGCAGCGCCCTGCCACGGTCGATCATGGCGTGCTCGCGCAGGAGCGCGACGGGCACCGGGTCGGCGATGCCGCGATCGGCGCACCGCCGGAGCGATTCTCCGATCCACCCGGCCATCTCCCAGGTGTTGATCTGCGCCTTCTCGCTCTGCGGATAGATCGGCACGATCCGCCCGGTCTGGTCGCCGATGAGGTCGACCACCGGGTTCGACATCTGCAGTCCGCCGCGATAGGTGTCGGCTTTGCCGAACAGTGCGATCTGGAGCCCCTCGGTGAGCTGGCGTTCACGCCACGGTTGGTTGAAGAACACCACCTCCATCCGCCCCGAGCCGTCGCCCACGTTGACGTTCACCATCGTCCGCCGGTTGCGGGTCACTCGCTTGGTGACGGAGCGGACGGTCACCAGCACCAGCGCCTCCTCACCGGGAACGAGGTCGGCGATACGGGCTTCGTTCGTACGGTCGACCCAGCGGCGCGGGTACGTCGTCACCAGATCGAGGACGTTGACGATGCCGACCTGCTCGAGCGACGCCTGCTTCTTCGGCCCGACGCCGCGGAGTCGCTCGACGGGAATCTCCGCCAGATCGCGCAGCCGGATCGCGTTCATCGACGACGACACTAGGCCGCGGCGCCTGGCACCATGACCTTTGGCAGAGGTCGCAAGAGGCCATGGTGCCTGGCACGATGACCTTTCGCCGGCAACTCGTGGGTGCTACTCCACGCCGAAGATGTACGGGTACAACGGCTGGCCGCCGACGTGGACCTCGACGGTCACGGCAGCATGATGGTCACCGAGCCAGCCGGTCACCGCTTCGGTCGTGTGGGCGTCTGCATCGGTACCGGTGATGATGGTCATCAACTCGGCGTCGTCGTCGATGATCGTGTCGAGCAGATTGAGGATCGCTTCGAGCTGCGTCGTGGCGCACGACACGATGCCGTCGCCGCGAACGATGCCGATCCAGTCGCCCTGCTTGACGTCCTGCTTGACGTCGCCGATGTCGGCCGTCGTGTCGCGAACGGCCTGGGTCACCTCGCCCGTGGTCACCGACTCAGCTGCGTCCGTCATCTCCGCGCCGTTCACGTCGCAGGGTGCTTCGGGGTCGTACACGACCAGCGCGGCGAGCCCTTCGGCCATCGAGCGGGTCGGCACGACGACCACGCGCTTGGTGGTGAGCGCATCGACCTGCTCGGCCACGGCGATGATGTTCTTGTTGTTCGGCAAGATGACGACCTGGTCGGCATTGACATGTTCCACCGTGTCGAGCAACTCGGCCGTCGACGGGTTCATCGTCTGCCCGCCGGTCACGACACCCTGGACACCGAGTTGGGCGAACAACTCCACGAGGCCATCTCCCGTGCAGACGCCGACGACCGCGGTCGTGACCGGGGGCAGCCCGGCGCCCGGAGCAGCCGGATGCGGCGGCGCATGCTTCGGTTCGATACCGGTCATCTGCGCTTCGCGCTTGGCGTGTTCTTCGTCGACCTCCTCGAACAGGTCGGTCACACGGATCTTGCGGGGCCGTCCGCCGAGATCGAGCGGCACCTCGATCGCCGCACCGATGTCGTTGGTGTGGATGTGGCAGTTCCACAACCCTTCCCCGCCGACGACGACGATCGAGTCGCCGATCGCACCCCAGCCCTGCTTGAACTCGTCGATCCGCTCATCGTCGAGATCGAGGAAGTACATCACCTCGTAGCGCTGCTCACTGACGTCGAGTTCGCCCTCGACCCCCGACGTCCGGTGCGCGACCGCGTCGAACGCCGCGCCGACCGCGCCGCCGGTTCCGTCGTCGGGTTCGGCCTCGGGCAACGGTTCGCCATCGACGACGTAGAGCGCCGAGTCGAGCAGCAGCAGGAACCCGGCGCCGCCGGCATCGACCACGCCGGCGTCTTTGAGCACCGGGAGCTGCTCGGGGGTGTTGTCGAGTGCCGTCTTGCCGGCACGACGTGCCGCACGAACCACCTCGATCAGCGTGCCCCCGTCGTTCGCAGCGGCCTTGGCCCCCTCGGCGCTCTCGCGTACGACGGTGAGGATCGTGCCCTCGATGGGCTTGAGCACCGCCTGGTACGCCCCGGTCGAGGCGGCCTGCAGCGCGTCGGCGAACCGGTGACCGGCTTCATCGGCCGGCACCGTCATCGACTTCATCGTCGACGCGATGCCGCGGAGGATCTGACTCAGGATCACACCGCTGTTGCCGCGAGCTCCCATCAGCGAGCCGTGGCTGATGGCGTCACATGTTGCGTCGAGATCGTCGGCGGCGGCCGTTTCCATCTCGGCGACGACGGCATCGAGGGTGCGTGCCATGTTGGTCCCGGTGTCACCATCGGGTACCGGATACACGTTCAGTCGATTGAGGCCCGGCGCATGCACCTTGACCGTGTCTCTGAACGTGACGACCAGGTCGCGCAACGCTTCGGTGGTGATCCGTTCCAGAGTCGGCACGATCGACGAGTCTACGCCGGGCGGTTGAGCCAGACGTTCGCCGCACCGTGTTGGACCGGGGCTGCGGGCCGATAGCGTGGTCAGCCGTCCGGTTGCGGCTCGTCAGATGGTCGACGTAGCGGTCCGGTGTGCCGTCCGTTGCGGCCGACAGAACGACTCGCAGGAGAACTCATCATGGCATCGAAGTGTGAATTGTGTGGCAAGGGCCCGTCGTGGGGCATGTCGGTGTCGCACTCGCATCGCCGCACGAAGCGTCGCTGGAACCCCAACATCCAGCGCATCCGCGCCTCGGTGAACGGTGCCACCAAGCGTGTCAACGTGTGCACCGGCTGCATCAAGTCCGGCAAGGTCGTCAAGGCCGGCTGATCGCCGCCCCGACGGTTCCTGAACCAACTTTCCCGTCCTCGGCCTTTTCGCGGTACCTTCGTCGCATGCAGGGTGTCATCAAGGCGTACGACCCGACCACCGGTGACGGCCTGATCATGGCCGACACCGATCTCAACGACTACGAACTCTCAGCCAACGCGCTCGAGGGATCGGTCTTCCGCATGCTGCGGCAGGGCCAGCGTGTCGTGTTCGACCTCGACGACGCAGGGCGAGCCACAGCCCTGCGGCTCGGCTCGGAGGTCGACATGGGCACACCCGGCACGCACTGATCCGAGCGCTGCTCGGCCACGCAGCAGTTGCCTGCCAGCTGTCAATCTGCCTTTGCGATCACCGGTGCTCAGCTATCGCTTCGAGCGATGGACCTATCCGCGTTCGGAATGAAAGCGCTTACAGGGTCCTCTGGTCTTTGTGACGCCGACATCGTCCGTTTACGGTGAAGTCAGGCACAAGCGCACAGACAACGAAGTCTGCGTGCAGCGACTGACGAGGAGTCACCGATGAGTGGAACGAGCACCAACCAACGTTTGCAGGAGTGGGTCGCCGAGTGGGCAGCGATCATGCAGCCCGACGACATCTACTGGTGCGACGGCTCCGCCGAGGAGTACGACCAACTCTGCAACGACCTCGTGGCGTCCGGAACGTTCACCAAGCTCGACGAGGCCAAGCGCCCGAACAGCTACTGGGCGCATTCCGACCCCGGCGACGTCGCTCGCGTCGAGGACCGCACCTACATCTGCGCCGAGACCCAAGAGCAGGCGGGTCCGAACAACAACTGGCGCGACCCCGCCGAGATGCGGGCGACGATGACCGAGCTCTACACCGGCGCGATGCGCGGCCGCACGATGTACGTCGTGCCGTTCTCGATGGGGCCGCTCGGCTCCCCCATCGCCCACATCGGCGTGCAACTCACCGACTCCGCGTACGTCGCGACCAACATGAGGATCATGACCCGCATGGGACAAGGCGCCCTCGATGTGCTCGGTGACGGCGACTGGGTGCCGTGCCTGCACTCCGTCGGTGCTCCCCTCGAACCCGGTCAGGCCGATGTGCCGTGGCCGTGCGATGCCGAGAACAAGTACATCGTCCACTTCCCGCAGACCCGCGAGATCTGGTCGTACGGATCGGGCTACGGCGGCAACGCGCTGCTCGGCAAGAAGTGCTTCGCGCTGCGCATCGCGTCGGTGATGGCTCGCGACGACGGCTGGCTCGCCGAGCACATGTTGATCCTCAAGCTCACCAACCCCCAGGGAGAGTCGAAGTACATCGCCGGTGCCTTCCCGTCCGCTTGCGGCAAGACCAACCTCGCCATGCTCGTGCCGACGATTCCCGGCTGGAAGGCCGAGACCATCGGCGACGACATCTGCTGGATGAAGTTCGGCGACGATGGTCGCCTCTATGCGATCAACCCGGAAGCCGGATTCTTCGGCGTCGCTCCCGGCACGAGCCATCAGACCAACCACAACGCGATGGAGTCGATCTGGGGCAACTCGATCTTCACGAACACGGCGCTCACCGACCAGGGCGACGTGTGGTGGGAAGAGATGACCGATGATCCACCGGCTCGGGCGACCGACTGGCGAGGCAACGCCTGGAATCCAGAAGTCGACACGCCCGCCGCGCATCCCAATGCGCGCTTCACCGCTCCGGCGTCGCAGTGCCCGTCGATCGCCCCCGAGTGGGAAGACCCCGCAGGCGTGCCGATCTCGGCCATCCTCTTCGGCGGTCGCCGCCGCACGACGGTGCCGCTCGTGACCGAGGCCCGCGACTGGGAACACGGCGTGTTCCTCGGCTCGATCATGGCGTCGGAGAAGACAGCAGCCGCCGAAGGTGTGCAGGGCGAACTCCGCTTCGACCCGATGGCGATGCTGCCGTTCTGCGGCTACAACTACGCCGACTACTTCGCGCATTGGCTGTCGATGGCAGATCGCACCGACGAGGGCAACCTGCCGAAGATCTTCTTCGTCAACTGGTTCCGTCGCGACGACGACGGCCGGTTCCTGTGGCCGGGCTTCGGCGAGAACAGCCGGGTCCTCAAATGGGTCTTCGAGCGCATCGACGGCAGCGCGGAGGCGATCGACACCCCCATCGGCAAGCTGCCGACGAAGGACTCGCTGTACCTCGACGGTCTCGACATCGACGACAAGGACCTCACGGCGATCCTGTCCGTCGACACCGATGGCTGGAAGTCGGCCGTGCCGCAGATCCGCGACCACTTCG
Organism: Ilumatobacter sp.; assembly: GCF_046290335.1. Taxonomy (GTDB): domain Bacteria; phylum Actinomycetota; class Acidimicrobiia; order Acidimicrobiales; family Ilumatobacteraceae; genus Ilumatobacter_A. The sequence continues at coordinate 754,581 of NZ_JBKAGH010000001.1, forward strand.
CTCAGTTCGGCGACAAGCTCCCCGCCGAACTGAACAAGGCCGTCGACGAACTCGAAGCCACCCTCTGAACAGTTGCTGACCAGTCGGCGGGGTTCCGAGAACCCCGCCACCTCCGCACGCAGTGGAGAAGCCCCGGCCGTTCGGCTGGGGCTTCTTCTGTTCTGCCACCGTCGACGCGGTTGCTGGAACCCGTCGACTGGGGTCAGCTCGGTTGGGAACGGCGGGTCCTGACGAGGAACGCTCCCATCAGGAGCAGTGCCAGCGCGAGGAACACGATGGTCTGCGGAGCGGTACCGGTTGCCGGCAACTCGAAGATCGGGCCGCCCGGCGCTCCCGCGCCGTCGGGGGTCGGATCGTTCGGTGTCGGAGCCGCAGGCACCGTGGCCGGGACGGTTGGCGTCGTCGGCGTCGTCGGCGTCGTTGGCGTCGTGGTCGTCGGCACTGTCGTCGTCACCGTCTGATCGTCCACCACCACGACGAACGAGGTCGTCTCGGTGTTGCCGGCCGAGTCCGACACCGTGCAGGTCACCGTGGTCGAACCGACCGGGAACAGCGTTCCGGATGCCGGTGCACACACGGTGGTCACCGCTCCGGAATTGTCCGTGGCCGCGGGGACCGGGTACGTGACCGTCACCGGCTCGCCGTCGGAGGACGCCGCGCCAACGCCGCCGTCGGTCGTCGGATCGGTGACGAAGACCGGCGGATCGACGTCGACCACGCGGACCACGAAGTCAGCCGTCGCCATCAACGACGAGGTGGGAGCGAACTCGTCCACATCGGGGCCGCCGTCGTCGGCGGTGCAACGGACCGTCGTGTCACCGACCGGGAAGAACGAACCCGACGCGGGCACACAGGTGACCTCCGGCGGTGCGGACCCGCCCGTCGCGGTCACCGTGAAGTCGACATCGGCACCGGCACGTCCGGGATCATTGTCGACGGCGAGGACGCCGTCGACGCCAGGAAGCGAGATCTGGATCCCAGGGATGAACGTCACCTCGTTGTCGTCACTGATCGCCGGCAGGGTCGGCGAGTCGTCGTCGTTGACCGCCGCCCCGTCGACGACATCGGCGATCACCGTGCCGGTCTGCGTCATCCCCGACACCTCGACGACGAACGCAGTGTCGTCGCCGCTGTTGGTGACCGTGGCAGTCGTGGCTCCCGCAGTTCCCGAGAGCTCGAGGTCGTCGGCGTCGAAGCCGGTCACCGGTTCGGAGAACACCACGTCGAAGCGCACGGACGTGTTGCTCGTCGGGTCGGCCTGAGTTGCTGCCTGCTCGATCGAGACGGAGGCTGGAACGTCGGCGACGGACACGAACCCTCCGAAGGACTCTGCGTCGAGTTCGCCGTCGCTGGCGTCGATCGCCACGGCGTACGTGTCCGGCTCGAGGTACGTACGGGTCGCCCTGAACCGGTTGGTTCCCGCCTCGTGCACGGCTGGCGACGACGAACCGTCGCCCCAGTCGACCGTGACCGACAGATCCTCCGGTGCCGTGTCGGGATCGTCCACCTCCACGCCGAGCGTCGTGAGGGAGCCTTCGACGCCCACATCCAGTTCGGTGATGTCGGCGATGACGGGCTTGAACGGCGACGGCTCGACGATGAACTCCTTCGACACGCTCGTCTCGTCGTCGTACGCCGTCACCGTGACGGTGTACGGACCCGGCGCGGTGTACCGGTGCGTTCCGTGGCCGATGACGTCCGAGAAGAAGTACGTGTTGCCCAACGAGTTGTCGAACCGAATGTCCTCGGGTTCGGAACCGTCGCCCCAATCGATCGAGATCCGTTCCACATCGAGCTGCGCGATCCCCTGGTCGGAGACGCGAACAGCGATCGTCGTGTTGCCGAGGTTGTCGAAGGTCGTCTCGAGCGTTCCGATCTCCGGCGCCACGTTGACGATGTTGAAGTACGACCTGCTCGCTCCGGAACTGGTGATCCGACCGTCGTCGACGGTGACGAGCAGACTGGTGAGCCCGGCGTTGTAGGTGCGCTGGTCGAGCGCCGTGATCGTGGTCTCGAGTTCGGTCCTGACACCGTCGGGCGGAAGGCCGGCACTCACGGTCTGGGTCTGGGTCGCCACCGGTCCACCCGGACGCCAGAGCAGGTTGAAGTTCAAGGAATCGAATCGGGTGTCGCGGGCCCTCATCCGCACCGGAATCAGGGTTCCCTCCTCGAAGTCCGGCACGAAGGCCGACGAGGTCGACGACAGCACCTTCCACGAGCCGCCGTGGAACAGTTCGACGACGAGGTCGTACGGACGGGAGTTGCGGACCCTGACCGACACGGTCGCTCGGCCGACCTCCTCGCCGCTGCAGCTTCCGAAGTTGGCCACGAGTTCGACCGGGACGAGGCCCGCTCGAAGGCTCTCGAACAGGTCGGCTCCGACCGACTCCTGCGGCGTCCGGAAGATGAATTCGGTGTCGCTCGCCTGGTAGCGCGATGCGTCGGCGACGCCGTCGCCATCCCAGTCGACCGAGATGCACACGCCGCTGAGGGTCGAATCGACCACCAGCCGACCCGGAAGCCCCTCGTTGATCGAACCATCCACCCAGTCCGTCATCGTCGGCTGTCTCTGCGTACGCGCCGTCAAGATCGCCGACAGCAGTACGACCTCGACCGGAACCGAGGCAACCGCCTGCGCTCCGGCTTCGTCGGTGACGGTCACGGTGACGGTGTACTGCCCCGGTCCGGCGAAGCGATGCTGTGCGGTCTTGCCCACATGGGTCGTCACCTCGTCGAAATCATCGCGTGCGACGGTCCAGACGTAGGTCAAGGTCTCGGATTCGGCATCGGTCGCATCCACCGCCAACGTGACGACATCTCCAGCGCCGACCGGATCGTTGGGACCGGTCACGGTCGGTCCGGCGACGATCATCGGTGGCGACCCCGAGAAGACCGCCGTCGCCGGCTCTGGCCCTTCGTCACCCATGACCAGGTGGTCGATCTCCAACACGATCTCGCACCGGGGTGGGGAGCACTCGGGCGGCTCGACGACGCCGTACTCGGCGATCGACTCGACGAGCAGCTTGCCGTCGACGAATCGGGCGGTGGCCTCACGTCCGTCGCTGTTGCGGTACGACAACACCGGCTCCAGGCGAATCGGGCCGGTCGGCTCGATCGGCTGCACGACGAACCAGCGATCCTTCACCCAGACCCGGTTGATCCCGTCGTCGACGTCGATGAACGTGAACGTGGGTGACAACGAACCGTCGGGCAGTACCCACAGCGGCGTGTCGGCATCGGGTTCGCTCGCCGGAACGGCGGCCGGGTCGGGTGTGGGGTAGTCAGGGCTGGTTGCGTTCATCATCGCGAGGAGGAGTTCGGTCACGCCACCTCCCGTCGTGGTCGCCGTGATGAGATCCGTCAGACCGATGGAGGAGGTCGCTTCGACATCCTCGGCCAGCTGGATCGGGATCTTCGAGTCCTCCACCACCTCGATGCCACGGATGATCGAGGTCACCACGGTGCTGATCAGAATCGCCGCCGGACCAGCAAACCGGAGCGCGGAAGCGGTCGCTCTGATGAACGGAAAGATGACGGTCTTCACAGCGCTGAAGATCGCCGTGCTGATGGCTACTGCCGCACCGTTCGAAGCGGCGTAGGCGCCTGCGATCACCAACGCTTTCGTCACCGTGGCCAAGGCGAGGTCCGCGTCGACACCGCCGAGCAACTCCGCCGAGGTGACCGAGGCGCCGTACTGGACGAAGTCCTCGTAGCTCGGCGGGTTCGGTCGCCCGGCGAACAGCTGCTGCAACCCGGTGCAGGCACCGAGCCCGGAGTACTCGAATCCTTCGGGCGGCTCGTAGTCGCAGCCCTCGACGTCCCATTTGTCGTACTCGGACTGCGCGTTGAGCGCTGTCTGCTGGCGCAGCTCCGCGTACCGGGCGAGGAACCAGTCGACCGCTCCGATCTCGACCGGATCGGTCAAGCCTCCTGCGCGCTGGGCGAGGTCGAAGAGCTCGGCGAAAAACCGGGCACGCACTTCGTTTCGGCCGTAGGAGAGGAGTTCGCCGCGAATCTCGTCGGTGAGCGTGGTCCCGCGATCGATGGCCATCATCTCGAGGACGCGCTGCTCGAACTCACAGATGGCACCCGTGGGGTACACCTGCACCACCGTTTCGGGACGCGGACTCGACGAACGACCGTCGGCTCCGATCACCGTGACTCCACCGCACGGATCACTGACGATGGCCGCGTCGGCGACCCGTTCGTCGACCGTGGCGACCACCGAGGTCACCACCACACCGAGGGCGCACATGAGCGCGACCAATCGAATCTGAAGTTTGCCCACCGTCATCTCCCGCGTCACGCCTTCAGACCATGGTACTCAGGACACCGCTCCACATTGGAGGACCGTGCCGAAAAACGACGACATCCCGGCCTCGCGGCCGGGATGTCGATCAGTTCTCGGAACGTTCGCGGTCAGGCGTCAGCGCTCTCCAGCGGCTGGACGTCGACGACCTTGCGACCCTTGCGCGAGCCGAACTTGACGCTGCCGTCGATCGTGGCGAACAGCGTGTCGTCCTTGCCCTTGCTCACGTTGAGGCCCGGGTGGAAACGCGTTCCCCGCTGACGCACGATGATCGAGCCGGACGTGATCTTCTCGCCGTCGAACGCCTTCACGCCGAGGCGCTGAGCGTTGGAATCACGGCCGTTGCGGGTTGAGCCGCCACCTTTGGTCTTTGACATGACGTGTCTCCGATCGTTGCGTTACTTGACGGTGATCGAGGTGATCTCGACCATGTGGTACTTCTGACGGTGACCGTAGCGACGACGGTTGTTGGTCCGGCGCTTGTAGGTGAAGCCGTTGATCTTCGGACCCGCGACGCGGGCGACGATCTTGCCTTCGACGGTGGCACCGGCGAGTTCGGATGGGGTGGAGAGCACGGTGTCGCCGTCGACGATCATGACGGGGGTCAGCGACACGTCGCTGCCCTCATCACCATCGAGCAACTCGACTCGAACCTGTTCTCCTTGGGCGACCTTTTCTTGCTTGCCGCCTGAAGCGATGACTGCGTACATAGCGAGAGACAACACTACCGCCCCGATCCTCCGGTCCCACCGGCTCGACCACGGTCACGTCGAGCGTTCGGTCACCGCATGCACGGCGCGTTCAGCCGATGCTGCACGCGTCGCCATCACACCCGCCACCTGCTCCGGGAGCGGCCTGGAACTCGACGCGAAGCTTCTTCGAAAGACCACCCTTCGCCACGATACGCATGGACTCCGCCATGCCGATCAATTGGGGGGTGACCAGGATCTGGAACCGCTCGTGGCGCAGCTTGCGATACGGCGCGAGGTTCTTGCCCTTGACGTTGGTGTCGACCGACACCTCGGCGACTTTGCCTCAACCGGTCGGGCGGATGAAGTCGATCGACATCGTGCCGCCCTTCTTCTCCAGCAGCCGTTGTGCCTCGTCGGTGATCGTGATCTGCATGACCACGACGCTATCGCGGGTGCCGGAACGTCATGACGGTCACGAAAGGTCATGGTGCCTGGCACCATGACCTTCGCACCTTGACCTTTCGTGCGCTATTCGAGCATGGCGTAATCGACCACCACGCCACGGCCGTCGCAGTCCGGACAGATTTGGCTGTACTCGGTGAGCAATCCTTCGCCGATGCGTTTGCGCGTCATCTCGACGAGGCCGAGTTCGCCGATGTCGAACACCTGCGACCGGGTCTTGTCACGAGCGAGCGCCTCGCGCAACACCCCGACCACCTTGGCTCGGTTCTCCTTGATCTCCATGTCGATGAAGTCGATCACGATGATCCCGCCGATGTCGCGCAAACGCAGTTGCTTGGCGACTTCTTCGGCGGCCTCCATGTTGTTGTGGAAGACGGTCTCCTCGAGATTCGACTTGCCGACGTTCTTGCCGGTGTTGACGTCGATCACGGTCAGCGCTTCGGTGTGCTCGATGATCAACGATCCGCCCGACGGCAGCCAGACCTTGCGATCGAGCGCCTTGTGGACCTGCTCGTGCACGTGGAAACGCTCGAACACCGACAAGCCCTCCTTGTCGGTGTCGTAGTACTCGATGCGATCGGCGAGTTCGGGATTGAACGCCTGGACATAGTCACGGACTTCCTCGAAGAGCCGCTCGTCGTCGATCATCACACCGCGATAATCGGCAGAGAACTCTTCCCGGATGACTCGAACGGCCAGTTCGGGCTCGCGTGACAGCAACATCGGCCGCTGCGCCTTCTCTGCCTTGCGCTCGATCGCGTCCCACTGTTTGAGCAGAATGGTCATGTCGGCGACGAGTTCGTCCTCGGTTGCGTGCTCAGCCGCGGTGCGCACGATCAAGCCGTGCTGATCGGGCTTGACCCGGTCGAGGATGTTGCGCAACCGCTTGCGCACGTCGTCGGGCAGCCGCTTGGAGATGCCGTACGTCTTCGAGTTCGGGATCAACACGACGAAGCGCCCCGGCAGCGAGACCTCCTGGGTCAGCCGCGCGCCTTTGTGCGCGATCGGATTCTTGGTGACCTGGCACAAGATCAGTTGCTTGTTCTTCAGGATGTCTTCGATACGAGGGTTCTTGCCTTTGACCTCGATGTCTTCGGGGTCGTACTGCACGTCGCCGCGGTAGAGCACGGCGTTCTTCGGTGTCGTGATGTCGACGAACGCCGCCTCCATACCCGGTAGCACGTTCTGCACCTTGCCCACGTAGATGTTGCCGTGGATCTGCGCGACGTCGTCGGAGGGCCGGCTGACATAGTGTTCGATGAGGTTGCGGCCTTCGAGCACGGCCACCTGTGCCATCCCCGGACGCACCTGGACGCACATGAAGTACCTGCCGATCGGCTTGCCGTCGCGCTCTCGGCCCTTGCGCTGCTCGATCAGCGCCTGATCCGCGCCGCTGGCCGCGTCGCGACCCTTCCCGCGGCCGCGGCCTCGGCGGCTCTTCTTGCCGACCGAGCGGCCTTCGTTCGACGACTCGTCGTCACGACGCGACTTCGCGCCGCCTTCCTGGCGTTGACGACCACCGCTCGACGCGCCGTTGCCGGCGCCGTCGGAGCCCGATCCGCCCTTGCCGCCCCCACCGTCACGATTGCCACCACCGTCACGATTGCCACCGCCGTTGCCGCCGCCGCCACCGCCGCGGCGACGCTTCTTCTTCGGTTCGGCATCGGTACGGGCCGCCGTTGCGGGCCCCGGGGGCGGAACGGTCGGGACCGGCATCGTGTCGCCGATCTTGGGTCGCCGGACGAGCGCCTTCTCGGCTGCTTCCGCCGACGGCCGTCCCTCGCGGATCTTCTCGGGAAGCTCCACGTCGTTGCGGGCGTCGCCGCCGACGGGATGGTCAGCCGAAGTCCGGTCGACTGACCTGGATGCGTCGGCACTCGTCTCGGGCGGGGTGCCCTGATCGTTGGTCATGGTGGTGGAAATCCCTTCTCGGCGATGCACCACCGGTGCCTCGCCGCGCCGCTGCGGCAGGGAGCAATCTCCGGGCCGGGGCGATCGTGTTGGTGCCACCGCATCGGATGATGGGGTGGGTGGTGCGCTCAGCCCGGTTGGCGAGCGCGTCGTCGGACGAATCGGGTGCAACGTGGTTCGATTCTCCACCCGTCCGCCTCACTGGGCCGGCCGGGTCGCAGCAGTTGCATCCGACCGAATCCACACGCTGGATCGACGGGCCACGCAGTTGATGTCGCAGCAGATCGGTTCGCAGCACATCGGGTGGCGGGGTGGAGTATTCGGTCGAGGTCACGAGATCCCCTACTCTACGCGGCGCTCGCTCTGCGGAGCGTGCACTGTCGCGACGGTCGACGGCCCTCTTTTCGCTCGTCTGGTCGTGACGGCGTGATGCGGACGAGTTCCGCATACCCGCGTGCAGCGATCGGCAGGGGCGAGCGCCGAATCGGAGACATCGTGCGATTGTACCGGCCCTGCGATTTCAGCAGCATGAACGGTGACACGGTCGCCGCCGCGACGAACCGGCCCCGTGCTGGCGAAGGTCGGTCAGCGCATTCGGCGCATGTGGACGCTCTGTACGAGGCCGAACAGCGCGAAATACACGATCAGGCTCGACCCGCCGTAGCTGATGAACGGCAGCGGCAAGCCCGTCACCGGCATGATCTTGAGCGTCATGCCGACGTTCTGAAAGGTCTGCCAGAGCAGCATCACGAAGACGCCCGAGCACAGATAGGTACCCAGGAGATCTCGCGACAGGTGAGCAATCCGCCAGATGCGGATCAGCGCGATCGCGATCAACGCCAGCACGACGGCGCACCCCACGAGGCCGAACTGTTCACCGACGGCGGCAAACGGGAAGTCCGCCCACATGACGGGGATGTCACCGTCGTTGGTCAAAGGACCCTGCAGCCACCCTTTCCCCCAGATGCCACCGGTTCCGAGCGCCCGCATCGCGTTGTCGGCCTGGTAGGTGTCGTCGGCGCCGGCAGCGGCAGGATCGAGCAACGCTTGAATGCGCGCGACCTGGTACGAGTTCACGAGACGTCCGACGAACGCTGCTGCCACCGTGGCGATCGACAAGAACGAGATGGCAAAGATGTAGCGGACCTTCGCTCCAGCGACCAGCAGCACGCCCATCGCGATCGACACGATCACCGACGCCGAACCGAGGTCGGGTTGGACGATCACCAGCACCGCGGGGATGCCGACGATGATCAGTCCACCCAAGAAGCGCGCGTAGGACACCTCGTCGCTTCGTTCCTCGGCCAGGAAGGCGGCCAACATCAGCAAGGTCGTGAACTTCGCCAACTCGGCGGGCTGGACGTTCATCGGCCCGAGGTCGAACGAGATCCGGTCTCGACCACTCGCCACGCCGAGCAGGAACAAGAAGATCAGGCTCACGATCGTGATGACGTAGAGCGCACGTGCGCGTTCTTTCCAGAACTCGTAGTCGACACTCATCACGGCCGCCATCACGACGCACGCGAGGATCGCGAAGACGACCTGACGGTTGACGAACGCGTAGGGATCGGACAACACGCGAGTGCGTGACGTGGAAAAGACGATGAAGCACCCGATGACCGCAAGCGCCATCTGCACGATGAGCAACACCCAGTCGATGTTGCGGCTCGGGTCGGCCGGGCTCGCCCGAATGTTGCCGAGCCCTGAATCGGGCTTGCGCGACAGGAACGAAGCGGTCACGGACACCAGCCTGACAGACCAGCCATCGGTATCACTCGGTGGCTCGCACGGAGGAGAATCGGCCGGCGTAGCACGAGGTGTCGGCGAGTTGCTTCTCCGGAGCCGCCAGGTTCGTGGTGGTGTCGAGCGGATCCGACAACACGACCGGGTCTGCCGGCGCAACGCCCGACAACTGCAGATAGATGCACTTCACGACCGGAGCGGCCGCCTGCGAGCCGTACCCACTCTTTTCGAGGTAGGCCGACACGGTGTACGGATGCTCCGGGTCGACGCTGTATGCAGCAAACGCCGACGAGTCGTTCCACGGATAGTTGTTGAGACCCTGCGCCGTCCCGGTCTTGCCGGCGATCTGAATCGCACTGTCCGGGTAGTAGTAGAAGAGCTTCTCGCCGGTGGTGGAGTGGTAGTAGTCGCTGGTCGTCCCCGGTCCGGTGATCACCCGTCGCAAGCCGGTGGTGATCTCGTCGCGGATCTCGCCCGGGAACGGAATCTGGCGGACGAGATCGCCCCGGACGTTCGGCTCCTCGGCGAACTGCGCTTGGGTCAGGTCGGCATAGCCCGGCTCATCACCATCGGGGACCCCTGGCGCATAGACCGCCTTGATGATCTCCGGCCGCAGCACGAATCCCCCGTTGGCAAGCGTCGAGTAGGAGACAGCGAGATGCAGGGGTGATGCCGACAGCAACCCCTGCCCGATGGACAACTGGACGTTGTCGCCGGTGTAGTAGTCGCGACCTTCGTCTTCGGAGATCACGCCGAGTTCGGCGTAGCGGGCCTTGAGTTCCTTGTCGGGGACCGTGCCGTCGAATTCGAACGGCAGTTGGATGCCGGTGTCGGCACCGAAGCCGAACAGTCGGACCTGCTCCTGCAGCACCGGGCCGTAGTCGTTCTCGACCATGATGTTCTCGCCGATGGAGTAGAAAAACGCGTCACTCGACACCGCCAATGCGGTCTCGACATCGACCTCGCCGTACACGCAAGGTCGTCCGGTGCCGCTGCAGGTCGCGTTGCGGAACACGCATCGCACCAGACCCGAGTTGCAGCGCCCCTCGTCGATCGACGTCATCCGGTACGTGCCGGTGTCGACGAAGGTGTCGTTGACGGTGAGCAACCCGGTCACCAGCGCGGCGTAGGCGGGAAATGGCTTGAACGTCGATCCGAGGTTGTAGCGACCCTGGATCGCCCGGTTGACGAGAATCGACTCGTCGGGGTCGATCGGATCGCCGTTCGCGTCGACGGAGGGGAAGACCTCCTCGAACTTTCCGCCGCCGAGATCCGACTCGAACCAGCGGTTGTCGAACGTGGGATAACTCGCCATCGCCACGATGTGCCCGTTGTCCCAGTTCTTGACCACGACTGCGCCGGCCGGCGCCTTGTAGGGCACCTCCTCCGGGTACTCGGGGAAGAAGCGCTCGACGAAATTCGTCTCGGGGTCGAGGCCATTGCGGGCCACCTCGAGGCGACGCAGTTTGAGCTGCGTCTCGAGGGCCTGCTCGGCGTATTGCTGCTGGTCGAGGTCGATCGTGAGCTGGATGTCCTTGCCGTTGACGGCGGGAACCCGTTCGATCTCGCGAACGATGCGGCTCGACTTGTCGACCTCATAGGTGACGTAGCCCCACTCGCCATGGAGTTCGCGCTCCATGCTCAACTCGATACCGAACTGGCCGACGCGCTCGTTGAGGTAGTACCCCGCTTCGGTGTAGGTGTCTTTCGTCTCGGCCGTGATGCGACCCATGTAGCCGACGATGTGACTGGCGAGCGGCGCGTACGGATAGACCCGACGCCACTCTTCGATGACGCGCACGCCCGGCAGGTCTTCAACCCGCTCGAGCAGCGTCACCGCCGTGCGCTCGTCGACGTCTTCGGCCACGGGCATCGGGAGGAACGGGCTGTACACCTGGCTCTCGAAGCGACGCTCCATCTCCTCCACCGGCACGCCGACCCAGCCAGACACGCGGTTGAAGATCTCTTCGCGGTCCGACGAACGCCGGATCACGTCCCAGTCGATTCCAACGGTCAGCACGCGCTTGTTGTCAGCGAGGATTCGACCGTCGGCGTCGAAGATGCGGCCTCGTTCGGGGAGCAGCGGCACCGTCCGTCGTTTCGTCTCGTTCACCTCCTCTTGGAGCCCTTCCTGTTCGACGGTCTGCAAAAACCACAGCCGCGTGCCGACGAGTCCGAACAGCAAGGTCGCGACCACCGCGAGAACGCCGAGACGAGCAGCGCGTTTGTCGACAGCCATGGCGACATTCTGCCTGTCACACAACCGTCATACATGACACGGACCGCGAATGTTCTCGCCCGACGACACCCCGTGGGAGCACGACCACCCTCCGCCGCTGACGTAGCGCCCAGTCACGCCCAGGGTCAGACCCCAGGCGTGACGCCTGCACGCAGTCTTTCAGAGCGGCTCGTCGACAGGGGCGGTCCACTCGCTCCCCCGGACGCGAAGGCACCATCGAGCAATCGGCACCAGCAGCGGGCTCAAGAGTGCGGCCGAGATCGACACCACGGGGATCACGGTGGCGATGTCGGGAGGCCAGGGATTCGACTGGCTCACGAACAGACGAACCACGGGGACCATCGCCTCGCCGACTGCCGCACCCAAGGCGACGAAGATCGCCGCCAACCACCATTGCGGTTCGGCGACGATCAGGGCGAGGAGCCCTGATACGACGCCCGCCAAGGTGAACGCGATCGCGGTCGATCCGAGCGGCGTTCCTTGAAACAGGTCGAACATCATGCCGAGCGTGAACCCGGCGATCGCACCCCGCTCGGATCCGCCCGCGGCGCCCGCCGCTGCGGCGAGGGCGAGAACGAGTTGGATGATCACACCGGCGACCTGCAGTTCGACCAGCACCGCACTTTGGATCGCCAGGGCGATCATGCCCACCGGGACGAGCCGGATCAGCGAACTCTGGAACAGCGCCGCCAGCATCGTGAGGTCACTGCCCGACTTCCGACGCCGGGCGGAAGAGCACGACCTGCACGAAGTTGAGTTTGTCGAGGTTCGCGTTGAGCTCGACCTCGAGAATCGGACCCGCCACCCCCGGGCGGTCGGCGCGGTTGATGACCCGGCCGATCGGAATGTTCGGCGGAGCGAGGCTGTCGGCGCCGCCAGCGGTCTCGACGAGATCTCCGACCTGCAACGTGGCGAGCGACGGGTTGTCCTGCAGGAACCGGATCTGCGGGAGCAGACCCTGCCCCCTGCCCACCAATGCACCGAATTCCTTCTCGAACTCGATCGGCAGCGTGGTCGGTGGAACCACGGTCGCAACGGTTTGCACCGGGCTGCCATCGGCTGGAACCGCCGGTGGCAAGCCGAGATCGCCGGGCAGCGTGGTGCTCGGAATCGCCCCGGCGGGCCCCGTCGGCAGTGTCGCCTGCGGCAGGTTCGACTCACCGACCACGTCGAGAACCGTGGTGGTACCGGGCACGTTGGGATCGCCCTCGCTGTCCCCCGTCGCGTCGACGCCGTCCGTCTCGACGTCGCCAGCAGCTTCGTCTGGCGCTTCGGGGCCGGCCTCGATCGCCGCGACCTCATCGGGAGTCAACCCGGACGGAGTCGTCGTCAGGGTCTCGTCGGCATCGAGTTCGGCCGTGCCCCCGATCACCTCGACCGGGATGGCGAAACGTGGATCGGTCACCAACATCACCTTCGACGAGTTGAGGAACACTTGCGTGACTCGACCGATGAGCCCCGCCTGGTTGACCACCGGCATACCGACCGCGATGTTGTCGAGGCTGCCCTTGTTGATCTCGACGATCTGATCGATGTTGTTGGCCGACGCGCCGACGACCTCGGCCTTTTCCGTTTCGATCCCCGCCAGCGACGGCAGGTCGTTGAGCGCCAGGACCTCCTGGAGGTCGACGACGCTGGCCTCGGCCGCCGCCTGGGTACCGATCAGCCGATCGTTCAACTCACGCAGCGCTTGATTCTCGCGTTCGAGATCGTCGTAGTTCGAGTAGGCGTCGACGACGCGTCGGATCGGGTTGGCCACCACTTCGGTGGCCCGCTCGACCGGTTGCATCGCGACACCGAACGCGTCGCGTGCCCGATCGAGCACCGCATTGCCGCGCAGATCGAGCGTGAGGATGAGTGCCGAGGTCAGCAGCAACGCGATGATGACCCGCCGGCGGCCGACGGTATAGATGGCCATGAGAGTGACGACCGTGACCGGTCCGGCTCAGCCCTCGCCGCCCATCGACATCAGCCCGCGCATCGCGTCGATGTTCTCGAGCGCGCGACCCGACCCGATGACCACGCTGTACAGCGGCTCGCGGGCGATACGGATCGGCATCCCCGTCTCATGCATCAGCCGCTCGTCGAGCCCGCCGATCAGCGCGCCGCCACCGGTGATCATGATCCCATCTTCCATGATGTCGGCAGCGAGTTCAGGCGGTGTCTTGTCGAGCGTGGTCTTCACGGCGTCAACGATGGCAGAGATCGGCTCGGCGAGAGCTTCACGAACGTGTTCGGTCGTGAGTTGGATCGTGCGAGGCAGACCGGAGATGAGATCACGACCGCGGATGTCCGCGGTGAGTTCTTCCTCGAGCGGCCACGCGGATCCCATCTGAATCTTGACTTCTTCGGCCGTGCGATCACCGATGGCCAAGGAGAACTCCTTCTTGACGTATTGCAACACGGCATCGTCGAGTTCGTCACCGGCGACGCGCACCGACTGAGCGGTGACGATGCCACCGAGCGAGATGACCGCGACCTCGGTGGTGCCGCCGCCGATGTCGACGATCATGTTGCCGCTCGGCTCGTGGACGGGCAAGTCGGCACCGATCGCTGCCGCCATGGGCTCTTCGATGATGTGAACCGGCTTGCGTGCTCCCGCGTATTCGGCGGCATCCTGCACCGCGCGCTGCTCGACGCCGGTGATGCCCGACGGCACGCAGATCACCATCCGAGGCTTGGACCATTTTGAAGCGTGCACCTTCTGGATGAAGTAGCGCAACATCTTCTCGCACACTTCGAAGTCGGCGATGACGCCGTCTTTCAGCGGGCGGATGGCCTTGATGTGATTGGGGGTGCGGCCCATCATCCGCTTGGCTTCCATGCCGACCGCCACGGGCCGACCGTCGTTGACGTTGATCGCCACGACCGACGGCTCGTCGAGCACGATCCCCTGCCCGCGCACGTAGATCAGAGTATTCGCTGTGCCGAGGTCGATGGCGAGGTCGCGCCCCAGACTGAGTGGGTTGTTGCGGGCCATGGCGTTGGCCCTCCTTCACGAGCGGTTGGTTCGAACGTTCATCCTGGCACCCCGGTGGGGCACCAGCATTCATGACCGATGAATGTTACAGATTCGGGAAGAAGATGCCGATCTCGCGAGTCGCTGATTCGAGCGAATCGCTGCCGTGCACGAGGTTCTCGGTGAAGAGGATGCCCAGGTCGCCGCGGATCGTGCCCGGAGCGGCGTCACGCGGGTTCGTGGCGCCCATCATCGTGCGCACGACCTGCCAGGTGTCTTCGGGCCCTTCGAGGACCATCGCGACGACCGGACCCCGGCTCATGAACTCGACGAGCTCGCCGTAGAAGCCCTTGCCGACGTGCTCCTCGTAGTGGCGGCCGAGCGTGTCGGCGTCGAGCGTGCGCAGGTCCATGGCGACAACGTCGAGGTTCTTCGCCTCGAAACGCGACAGGATCTCTCCGACGAGCTTGCGCTCCACGGCATCGGGCTTCAAGAGGACGAGAGTGCGATCAGACATGATGCCAGAAGCTATCGCCGCCGTTGCTGCTGCGGGCGTTCAACACCTGGGGTCTGACCCCAGGCGTTCAACACGTGGGGTCTGACCCCAGGCGTTTCGGGGTCCGGTGTCTCGTCAGTTGGTGAGACGGTTGAGTACCGGGCGGGCAGCACCGGCGGTGTACAGGCTCCCCGTCACCAGGACGGCGTCGTCACCGTCGGCGTAGTCCATCGCCCGACGGCACGCCGCCTCGACCGAGTCGAACGCCACGACGTGCTCACATCCGATCGATCGAGCCGCCCGCTGGAGTTCGGCGACCGGAATCGTCCGCGGCGTCGGCGCGTTGCAGACGAACACGATGTCGAAGTCGTCGGCGCGCAATGCCGACAGCATCGCCACCGGGTCACGCAACGTGCCGACGACCAGGATCCTGCGACCCTCGGGATGGAAATCACCGAAGAACACGTCAGCACAGACGTCGGCGCCAGCCGGGTTGTGGGCGCCGTCGATGATCGTCAGCGGTTGACGTCCGAGGATCTCGAATCGACCGGGCATCGTCACCTCGGCGAACCCTTCGAGCACGACCTCCTCGGCCAGCGGTGCGGCGAAAAACGTCTCGACGGCGGCCAGCGCCACCGCAGCGTTGTCGCCCTGATGGGCTCCGTTGAGCGGCAAGAAGACGTCGGTGTAGATCGTGGTCGGTGTGCGGATGTCGAGCAGGCGACCGTTGACCGCGAGCGCATTGCTCGTGGTCGCGAAGTCGTCGCCGACGACCAGGCTGGCGGCACCGCCCGCGTCCTGGAAGATCGTGATGAGCTCCGGATCGGTTTCGCCGATGATCACCGCAGAGCCGGGCTTGACGATCCCAGCCTTTTCGCGGGCGATGTCGAACAGCGTCGGACCCGCGAACTCCTGGTGGTCGAGACCGATGTTGGTGATGACCGCGACCTGGGAATCGACGATGTTCGTCGCGTCCCAACGACCGAGCAATCCGACCTCGATCACCATCACGTCGACGGCGACGTCGGCGAACCATCGAAACGCCGCGGCCGTCAGGATCTCGAAGTACCCGGGACTCTGCCCGACCAGCGGCGCGACCTCGGCGACGGCTCCGATCGCCTCACCGAGCTCTTCCTCCGAGATCGGCTCCCCGTTGCGGCGGATTCGTTCGGTGACGTGTTCGAGGTGCGGGCTCGTATAGGTCCCGACCGACAACCCCTGCGCGGCGAGCAGGCGCGAGATCATCTGCACCGTCGACCCCTTGCCGTTCGTGCCGGTGACGTGGATCACCGGGCAACTCCGATGCGGCTGCCCCAACGCATCGCAGATCGCGGTGATCGGCTCGACCGACGGCGAGTCGATCCGCCCGGTCTTCTGGTACGACATGTGCTCGTCGAGATATGCGAGGGCCGCCTGAAAGTCCATGAGAGGCGTCAGGCTACGCGCGTCAGGACGCGGCTTTGCGCTGGCGCGGCGCCTTGCGCGGCACGAGCGTCGGATTCACCTTGTCGGTGACGGTGTCGGCGTCGATCACGACCTTGCCGACATCGGTACGGCCCGGGAGGTCGTACATCGTCTCGAGCAGGACCTCTTCGAGGATCGCCCGTAGCCCCCGCGCACCGGTGCCACGCAACAGCGCCTGATCGGCGATCGCCTCGAGGCCGTCGTCGCTGAACTCGAGCTCGACGTCTTCGAAGCTGAAGATCTTCTGATACTGCTTGACCAGGCTGTTCTTCGGTTCGGTGAGGATCGACACGAGCGCGTGTTTGTCGAGACTGCGCACCGCACCCACCATCGGCAGGCGACCGATGAACTCCGGGATCATCCCGAACTTCACGAGGTCTTCGGGCAACACCTTCGCGAACAATTCGCCCGGATCACGGTCGACGTGGCTGCGAACGCTGCTGTTGAAGCCGATCCCGCGCTGCCCGATCCGGTTCTCGATGATGTCTTCGAGTCCGGCGAAGGCACCGCCGAGGATGAACAACACGTTGGTGGTGTCGATCTGGATGAACTCCTGGTGCGGATGCTTGCGGCCGCCCTGCGGTGGCACCGAGGCCTGGGTGCCTTCGAGGATCTTCAACAACGCCTGCTGCACGCCTTCGCCCGACACGTCACGGGTGATCGACGGGTTCTCGCTCTTGCGTGCGACCTTGTCGATCTCGTCGATGTAGACGATCCCGGTCTCGGCCCGCTTCACGTCGAAGTCGGCAGCCTGGATCAACTTGAGCAGGATGTTCTCGACGTCTTCGCCGACGTAGCCGGCTTCGGTCAAGGCCGTAGCGTCGGCAACAGCGAAGGGAACGTTGAGCTGGCGAGCCAGCGTTTGCGCGAGGTGCGTCTTGCCACAACCGGTCGGGCCGAGCAGCAAGATGTTGGACTTCTGGAGTTCGACGTCGTCGCGAGCGGCGCCCACCGCGTTGCCAGCGGTGTTCTGATGCTCGATACGGCGGTAGTGGTTGTAGACCGCCACCGACAGGATTTTCTTCGCGTCGTCTTGACCGACCACGTAGTCGTCGAGGAAGGCTCGAACCTCTCTCGGATTCGGCAACGTCTCGAAGCTGACATCAGACGTCTCGGTGAGCTCCTCTTCGATGATCTCGTTGCACAGGTCGATGCATTCATCGCAGATGTACACGCCCGGCCCGGCGATCAGCTTCTTGACCTGCTTCTGAGACTTACCGCAGAACGAGCATTTGAGCAGTTCCCCGGTGTCACCGAATTTGGCCACGTTGCATCCCTCGTCTCATTGATTCGTCGTTCGTCGTCCGGCCCTGGGGGCGAGGCCACACATCTTGCCTCATCGTCGGGTGTCGAGTGCGGACCGTGCCGATCTTGTCAGATCAGCCTGGTCGCTCGCGCCACCTTTCGTCGAACCGAGGGTCAGCGAATCGGCCCGGTGCGATCGATCGTCTCGCGCGACGAGATCACCTCGTCGATGATGCCGTACTCGAGTGCGTCCTTGGCTTCCATCACGAAGTCGCGGTCGGTGTCAGCGTTGATCCGCTCGATCGGCTGCCCGGTGTGGTGGGCGAGGATGCCGTCGAGGATCTCGCGCATGCGCTGGATCTCGGCCGCAGCAAGTTCGAGGTCGGTGACCTGCCCGTAGCCGACCTGGCCGGACGGCTGGTGGAGCAGGACGCGAGCGTGCGGCAGCGCGAGGCGCTTGCCCTTGGTACCGGCAGCGAGGATCACCGCAGCGGCCGAAGCTGCCTGTCCGAGACAGATCGTGGCGATGTCGTTCTTGATGAACTGCATCGTGTCGTAGATGGCGAACAGGGCCGTGATGTCGCCGCCGGGGCTGTTGATGTAGATGTTGATGTCTTTGTCGGGGTTCTCCGACTCGAGATGGATCAACTGCGCCGAGATCAGACTCGCGATCGTGTCGTCGATCGGTGTCTGCAAGAAGATGATGTTCTCCTTGAGCAGCCGGCTGTACAGGTCGTACGCCCGCTCACCGCGCGCCGTCTGTTCGACGACGTTGGGCACCATGTAGTTCTTCGCATCCAGGTCCATCAGTCCTCATCCTTCGTGCTGGCTTCGTCGGTGGTGTCGTCGGTGGTGTCGTCGTCGGGGCTCATGGCAGCCGCCGTGGCCGCCTCGTCGATCACGACAGCACCGACGTCGCCGCCGTCATGCTCGTGATCGTCGTGTTCGTGATCGTCGTGGGTATGGCCGATCAGCGCGTCGCGGTCGATCGCCGTACCGGACTCATCGACGTATTCGCAGTGATGCACCAGGTGATCGAACGCCTTCGACTTGCGGATCTGAGCGACGAGGTCGGGAACGGCGTCATTCTGCTCGTACGCCCGCCGGATGTCCTTGGCTTTCTGGCCGTATTGCATCGCCATCCGAGCGTATTCACGCTCGATGTCGTCGTCGGTCGCGTCGAGGCCTTCGGCGACGGCGATCGCCCGCAGCGCCAGGTCGACCTTGACAGCGAGTTCGGACTGTCCGCGCATGCTCTCGACGAACTGAGCCGGGTCCTGCCCGGTCGCTTGCATCCACTGTTCGAAATCGATGCCCTGCGCCTGGAACTGCTGGATCGTGCCCTGCACTCGCTGGTTGAGATCGGAATTCACCATCGACTCGGGCGGTTCGATCTCGACGAGCGCGGCGAGCGCTTCGTTGATCTTGGTGCCGGCCTGCTGGCGAGCGTCGCTGAGCTTGCGCTCGGCCAGGTTGTCGCGAAGGCCAGCGGTCCACTCGTCGACCGTGGCGAACTCGGCGACGTTCTCGTCGACCCAGTCGTCGGTCAGTTCCGGGAGTTCTCGCACCTGGACCGTCTGCACCGTGACGGTGAAGTCGGCAGGCTCCTCGGTACCCTTGGGGGTCGAGGAAAAGGTGAGCACATCGCCCGCCGATGCGCCGACGAGGTGCTCGTCGAAGTCGTCGGTGACCCAGCCCTGACCGATCTCGTAGGAGTAGTCGTCGGTGTTGAGACCAACGACTTCTTCGCCGTCGCGCTCCGCCGCCATGTCGATGACGACGAAGTCACCCGACTCCGCAGGCCGATCGACCGGCTGCAACGAGGCCGCCCGCGAGAGCTCGGCGTTGCGGGCCTCGGTGAGGTCGTCGTCGGTCACCTCGACCGACGGCAACTCGATGCGCAGCGCGTCGTAGCCCGGGACCGTGATGATCGGGCGCACCTGGCAGGTGGCGTCGAACTCGACCGGTCCCGATTCCTCGCCGTCGGTGATCTCGACCTCGGGCTGAGCGATCAGATCGACGTCGTGTTCCTTGATCGCCTGCGCCAGGTACTGCGGCACCGCGTCGCGCAGCGCCTGCTCACGAGCCGGGCCGAGCCCGACACGAGCCTCGAGCACCTTGCGAGGCACCTTGCCGGCTCGGAAGCCCGGCAGGTTGACCTCCTTGGCGATGAGCTTGAACGCTCTGTCGATGTCTTTGTCGAATTCCGACTCTTCGACTTCGACGTAGACCTTGACCTTGTTGTCCTCGAGGACTTCAACCGAACTCTTCACAGACCGACGAGCCTACCGCTGGTATCGGTGGGGCCTCCCTGCCGTGATCGACGACGTGAATCTCGCGTTTGAACTTCCGATGCGGCGACGAACCGGGCAGAATGGAGGGTGATGGAGTATTGGAAGCCGCACAAGCTCGCCTCGCCGCACGCCGGCCAGATCTTCTTGAAGATGAACGATCGCGTGCGCACCACCGCCGAGGTGCACGGCGTGCCGATCGGCACCGAGGGCAAGGTCATCCTCGCCAACGGCTTCAACTGGCAGCGCTACCGCGTCCTGTTCGAGAACGGCATGGAGGTCGGCGACCTCGATCACCGCAACATCGAGCCCATCGGGCGCACCGCGAAGCGCTTGGCCAAGCTGGCCGCCAAAGCCAACCGCTGACCGTCAGGCGTCAACGACACACGTCGTCCAACGCGACCCCGATCGCCGCGGCGAGCACGTCGGTACGGCCCGCTTCCATCACCGAGTCGAGGCCGCGATGTCGCCCTTCGACCGCGACCACCGTCATCGAGTCGGCGACGACCGACCACTTGTCGACGGTTCGACGCGGATTCGTGGTGTTCGCACTGAAGAACAGCAGCGGGGTCGCGACCCTCTTGATCTCATGCTGGAGTGCGGTGACCGGGAAGCCGGTGATCGACGTCCGCTCGGGTTCGTCGGGGAGTGAGGTCCCCGACCAGGCGAGCAGCCGTCGACCGAACGTGGCTGCGTAGCGCTGCAGCCGGCGGCGACCCATCTTCGTGATCTCGCGGCCCGCCTCGCCCACGGTGCCCGGGCGCAGCAGCGACTTGTACTTCCACCAGCGGTTCGACCAACGATGCCGGTCTTCTCCCGGGAAGAAGGTGTCGACGAGCACCGCGACGTCGACGACGTGGCCGGCATCGTTCAGACGGTCGGCCAACTCGATCGTGACCGCACCGCCGATCGACCACCCCACGATCGCAACCCGACGGCGGGCGCAGACCGCGTGGGCGACACGGGGCAAGAACTCGTCGACGAGCTCGGCGACGGTCCCCACGACCGGTCGGCCTGGTCGCTCGTGATAGGCGGCGGCGAGCACCGTGACGTCGGTAGGAAATGACGCGGCGAGCGCCTGGTATCCGAAGATGTCGTCCCACGCCGGCGTGAGGATGACGAGGGGGCCGTCGGGGGTTCCGGGCCGCATCGTGACCACGGCGAACTCCTCGGATGCGTCGGCGTTGGCGGCCTGGACCGGGTGGGTCCCGGTCGGACGCACGGCGGAGTCGGCCGAGTCGCCGGAGTCACCCGAATGACGCGAGTCGCCCGGGTCATTGCGGGGTTGGGCGGTCACGAGGCCCTGCCGGATGAGCCCGGCGGCCATCCCGCTCGGTGTGCGCCCGGTCAGGAGCGTGGCGATCGGTACGTCGATGCCGAGGACAGCACCGAGATCGGTGACGAGCGCGACAGCGACGAGCGAATCGCCGCCGGCATCGAAGAAGTCGGCGTCGGGCCCCAGCCGCCCCTCGTCGAACGCTCGCCGCCACGATGCCACGACGGCCTCGACCAACGCGGGGTCCGTGCCGGTGGTGTCGACCGCGGAGGCCACGGTGTCCTGGCCTATCGTTTCGCGTCCGCTGGGAAGATCGAGCTCGCCCGCTGGCACCTCGCCACGGTCACCGCTGGACGCATCGACAGCGTCGAGTCCGAGGGTTGCGGCCGCGGCGCGGTCGAGCTTGCCGTGCGGGTTGCGCGGCAGCCGATCGTGGGCGACGATGCGACGCGGTACCGAACGAGCCGGCAGTCGCGCCGCGAGGTGCGATCGGATCGCATCGGCGTCGGCAGTCGCAGGCTCGACGTGCGCGACGAGCACCGGCGGATCACCGGCAGCGACCACGACCGCAGCGTCGACGCCATCGACCTCGACGATCTCGCGTTCGACCTCGTCGGGCTCCAACCGGTTGCCGCCGACGTTGAGTTGGTCATCACTGCGTCCGAGAAAGGTGAGCGCGCCGTCGACCGCCCGCCCGATGTCGCCCGTGCGATACCACCGTCGGCCATCGATCTCCACGAAACGCTCGGCGGTCCGCTCCGGATCGTCGAGATAGCCCGCTGTCACTCCCGGACCAGCGATCAAGATCTCGCCGCGACAGCCGGCGGGAACGCGCCGCAGCAGGTCGTCGACGAGCCGGACACGAGCGCCAGGAATCGGGGCGCCGATGAGGACGTGCCCGTCGCCGTCGCGCAAACGCTGCGCGGTGCTCCACACCGTCGCCTCGGTCGGGCCGTACTCGTTGACGAGATCGACGCCCGGCAGCAGTTCGTCGTGGAGCGCGACGAGCGACGGTGGACACGATTCGCCGGCCACGATCACCGTGTCGAGTCCGCTCAGCATCCCCGGGCGACGGTCGAGGAGCGCCCGGTAGAGGCTCGGCACCATCAGCACGTGACTCACTGCTCGATGATCGACGAGCACACCGAGCGCGTCGACGTCATGCACCACGTCGTCGCCGGGGACGACGACGGCACCACCGGTGACCAGAGGCCAGACGAGGCCGACGATCGAACTGTCGAAGCCGATGCTCGACGTGAGCAGGAACCGTCGAGGCCGCGTCGTGAACCAGGCGTCGCGGGCAGCGTTGCTGGCGCTGAGGTTGCGATGCGAGACCGGCACACCGCGTGGCCGTCCGGTCGACCCCGACGTGAAGATCAGGTAGGCGGTGTCGTCGAGATCGATGCGAGCAGCGCGCTGGTCGAGACGGTCGAGTACCGCGTCGAATGCGCTCGCTGATGCTCGATCCCGGCCGTCCTCGAGATCGGCGGCTTCCGCGAGATCTCCGACATCGATGACCATCGTGTCACTGGTTCGGGCGAGTGCTGCGGCGATCGGGCGACCGGCGACGTCGGTGAGCACCGCATCGAGGTGGGCGGACTGCGCGATCGCTTCGAGACGTTGCGAACCAACCGACGGGTCGAGTGGGACGTAGACGGCTCCCGACCACATCGACGCCCAGGCCCCGATGATCATCTCGCTCGAGCGGCCGCACGCCACCCCCACTCGCGATCCTCGACCGACGCCTGCGTCGGCAAGACGCGCCGCGAGCGCATCGATCGACCGTGCGAGATCTGCGTAGGTAGCGGTCGAGCCGTCGGGCCCGACGATGGCGGCAGCTTCGGGGGTCGTTCGTGCCTGCGACAGAAGCCGTGCGAGTACCGACTCGCTCGGCGCTGCCAGCGCTGCGCCCACGAGATCTCGCTCCGGGTCGGCGCCCGACAGCGCGGTGACCGCGAGATCGGGTTGAGCGACGCCTCCTCGCATGCAGCGCTCGAACACGTCGAGAACGCGCTGGGCATCGTGACGCGAGATCACGGCGCCTCGGTACTCGATGCCGAGGTCGACCCGATCGTCTCGCTGCTGCACGAAGAACGTGAGATCGGCCACCGCTGACTCGGACGGCACCACCGTCTGCGACACGTCGCGCTCCCCCATCGTCGGCGTCGCGAGCGCCTCGAAGGCGAGCATGAACGACGCCGAGGGTGGGACGTGACCTGCTGCCCGAGCGTCGCGGACCATCGAGGCGAACGGATAACGGCGGTGCGCCAGCGCATCGGTGACCGCGTTCGCGCACGCACCCACGACGTCAAGGAACGTGTCGTCGGCCGACACGTGCACCGACATCGGCAATGTGTTGAGGTAGTAGCCGACGAGCGGGGCCACCTCCGACCGATCCTTCGTCGAGGCGGTGATGCCCAACTCCACGGTGTCACTGCCAGTGAAGCGGCTGAGCGTCGCCGCGGCCGCCGCCATCGCCCGTGCGAACGGCGTCGCACCCCCGCCGTCGAGGTCGCGGGGGCCGAGCGCGTGCGACCGGGCGAGGTAACCGTCGGACTCGCCAGCACGAGGCGTCAGCAGCGTCGGTGCCGGCAATCGGCGTCGTGACCGCTCCCGCCAGAAGTCGACGTCGTCGGCGACACGATCGCGCTGCCACGAGGCATGCGCCGCGTACGTCACCGGAAGCGACGGGACCCGTCCGGTGACGTAGCGGTCGGCGACTTGCTCCCACAACAGATCGAACGTGGCCGCGTCGGACGTGATGTGGTGGAGCGCGATCACGACCAGGGTGACACCGTCGCCGGTCGTTGCGGC
Source organism: Ilumatobacter sp. (assembly GCF_046290335.1). Classification (GTDB taxonomy): domain Bacteria; phylum Actinomycetota; class Acidimicrobiia; order Acidimicrobiales; family Ilumatobacteraceae; genus Ilumatobacter_A. The sequence goes on from NZ_JBKAGH010000001.1 coordinate 778,482, forward strand.
GTGGACGCGCACGAGCGGGCCGGCATCGAGATCGAACGGTCTGCGCTTGAACTCGTTCGCGAACCGCTCGATGTCGTCGACCGTCGCCTCGGGTCCGACCTCGAAGGCGAGCGCGTCGTCGACATCGAGCGGCGTGCGATCCGGCCCGTATGACGTGTGCAACGGCGCGTGCAGCATCGTGACGTCTCGCAACGACACACGGAGCAGGTCGAGGTCGAGCAGGTCGTCGACGCGGTAGATGCGTGTGCCGTGGTAGCGAGGGTTGGTCGGGTCGGCCCGATGCTCGAACAGCATCGCCTCTTCGCCCGGCGACAACGGAGCGGGCAGGGATGGATCGAGCGGGAGGATCGGATCGGCCTCGATGGAGCCGACGCCGCCGGTGCCGACACCGGCGGCGAGCGCCTCGTCCACGATGACCGCGAGATCGCGCACGGTACGGCAGCGGAACACGATCGCGTCGGGCAGATCGGTCCCGAACGCGTCGTCGACCGCGGCGACTACTTCGAGTGCCGCCAGCGACGCTCCGCCGAGGTCGAAGAAGTCGTCGGTCGCTCCGACCGCTTCGAGGCCGAGAATCGGCGCCCAGATGTCACACAACCGCCGCTCGGTGTCGGTGGCCGGGTCGACGCGTTCGACCCCGCTGCGGTGGAACCTCGTCGGGGCGGGAAGCGACGCCATGTCGGCTTTCGCGCTCCGAGCGAGCGGGATGTCGTCGATGCGGACGAACGCGCTCGGCACGGCGTGTTCGGGCAGGAGCGTTCGCGCGTGTCGGCGCAGTTCGTCCGGGTCGATGTCGACCCCGTCGGACGACTGATACCAGGCCGTGAGCACCGCGTTGGATTTGGGACGATACCCGACGGCCCCGAGGATCGTGGCGACCTCGTCCGCGTCGACGATGTCGTCGAGTTCCTCGAGCGCTTCCTCGCGTGTCTTGTGGCCGAGACGAACATCCCAGCTGTAGGGCTCGGCGTAGTTGTGGTACCCGCGCTCCTTGCGATGCACCTGGATCCCGGCGACGTTGATGAGGCAGTTGGTCGACCGCCCGGTGTCGGCTGGGCGCACCCACGGGGCGCGACGTTCGAGGAAGTCGTACAGCTCGGCGAGGTCGACGTCGACGTAGCGGTAGTAGTCGACGAACTCGACGTGCTCGAACACGTCGTCGTCGTCGAAGACGGCCTGTTCGGGAAGCAGCCGGGTGACGGCGTCGGGCGTGTCGTGATACACCCGGCGGGCTTCGAGCACCGTTCGGTCGATCGCGTCGGGATCGAATCGTCCGGCTTCGAATTGATGCGGGATCAGCCGGGTCTCGAAGAACTGCCCGCGCGACAACCCGGTGACGATCACGGGGATCCCCATGGCCCGGGCGCGTGCGACCGCAATGGTGTAGATCGTCTTGTAGCAGCCCTGGCAGACGTTGGAGTGCCGGTCGAGGCTGTCGCGGAAGATCTCGTTCATCACGTCGGTCGTGGCGAACTCGTGGGTGATCCCGAGGTCGGCGATGCTGCGGCGGATGTTCTCCTTGGCACCGTCGGAGATGAACCCGTTGTCGAGGGTGAGCGCGTGCACGCGCCAGCCGCGCTCGACGAGCTGATAGAGCGCGTAGGTCGAATCCTTGCCGCCGGACAGCAGGTGCAGGCAGTCATAGCCGGACGTCGATGCGGCCCGGGCGGCGGCGAGGCGTTCGTCGAGGTCGGCTTCGGTCTTGAACCACGCAGCCGCCTGCGGTGCGATCGCCTGATACGCCCAACAGACGTTGCACACGCCCTCGTCGTCGAGCGTGGTGTCGGGAACGTCGGTACCGAGCCCGCAAACGCTGCACCGCTGGTCGTCGGTCGGCGTGGCGATGTCGGCGGGATTCCACACGCCCGCCAACGCCGTCGTGACCCGAGGGTGGCGAACCAGCGCCGCTTCGACCTCGCCGGGCTCGAGACGGATGCCGTTGACCTTGACCTGGTCGTCGGAGCGGCCGCCGTAGATCGCGACGCCGGGACGCTCGACGCGTACGCGGTCGCCGGTGGCGTACCAACGCAGTCCGTCGAGGCCCTCGCTCACGGCGCTCGGAGCCGCTGTCGATGCGGACCGAGCGGTCCCGACTCCCGCCGCGACGAGAGCCGGATCGAGCGTGACGAAGCGACTCGCCGACAGCTCGGGCAGGCGCACGTACTCCTGGGCCATGCCCGGGCGCCGGACGAACAACTCACCCCAGGCCCCCGGCGGCGCGAGTTGTCCGAACGAGTCGAGGACGAGGAGTTGTGAGCCGGGCGAAGCGTGGCCGATCGGTACGTCGGCGCCTTCGTCGAGCTGTGCGTCCCACTCGTGGATCATGCACCCGACCACCGCTTCGGTGGGTCCGTACTCGTTGAAGATCCGCACGCCCGGGGCAAGCGCCGCGATGCGTTCCGCGACCGGTCGGCGAAATGCCTCGCCCCCGACGATCACCGTCCGAAGGCGCAGTGGGCGGCCGGCGAGACGTGTCAGCAATTCGAACTGCGACGGCGTGCCCTTGACGAGGTCGATGCGGTCGTCGGCAGCGATCGCTGCGAGCGCCTCGAGCGGCTCCTGGTCGAACACGATCGTCGACCCACCCGCGAGCATGCCGAGGAACAGGCTCGTGATCGTCAGGTCGAACACCAGCTCGGAGTGCAGTGCCACGACGGGCGCTGCGGCGTTGCCGTCGGACCCGGCGTCGATGTACGCCTCGACCGCGAACGCGAGGTAGTCGGCCAGACCGCGATGGCTGATCGGCACGCCCTTGGGCTGCCCGGTCGACCCGGAGGTGTAGAGCACGTAGGCCTCGTCGTCGAGCGACACGTCAGGCAACGTCGCGTCGTCCTGGCGATCGGGAGTGGCCTGCTCGTCGCGCTGGTCGAACTCCTCTCGGGGCTGATCGGTTGCGTGCCACCCGGGGATCCGGTCGAGGGTGAGCGCGAGGCCGGCGTCGTCGGTGATCGCGTCGTGGCGGCTGGCCGGATCGTCGGGCGACAGCATGACGAACGCGGCGCCGCAGCGCAGTACGCCGTGGATGGCGACGAGCACGTCGATGCTGCGCCGCATCGACAGCCCGACCCGATCGCCTCGACGCACTCCATGGTGACGCAGATGGCGAGCGAGTCGGTCGGCTCGACGATCGAATTCCGCCGCGGTGATCTCGACGCCGGCATGCTCGGCGACCACCCAGTCGGGAGCGGCTCGCAACCGCTCGGCGATCGCCACGTGCACGGGGGCACTGACCATGATCGGCTCGGGGTGCGGATTGAGCAGGCGGAGTGCGGCGGTTTCGTCGTCGTCGACGAGCGAACTCGATCCGACGACCGCTTCCGGATGCCGCACGATCGTCGCGATCTCGGCGGCCAGATGATCAGCCAGCACGAGCGGGGCGCCCTCGGCGATGGCGTCATTGACGTCGATTTGCCACTCGGACCCAACCGTGGACCCAACCGTGGACCCAACCGTGGACCCAACCGTGGACCCAACCGTGGACCCAACCGTGGACCCAACCGTGGACCCAACCGTGGAATGGTCGAACGCGTGCAGACGGACGACGTGATTCGGATCGACATGCCCCGAGCGGGTCCAGGTCGTCGAGGTCGGCAGCCCGGCAAACATCGAGAACCGCTCGGTGAGCACGTTCACCACGATCTCGAAGGGTGTGTCGGGGCTCTCCCCCGGTCGAGCTCGACGCAGCAACTGCATGATCGAGCGCACGACCCGACCGAACATCACCCGATGGGTCTCGCCGGGGTCGACATGGACGACGAGCGGATACAGCTCCATCAGCGGACCGACCACCCGCCGCGCCGCCGATGACGACCGATGATGCACGGGCACACCGACGACCACCCGCTCGCGGCCGTCGAGGCGCCGGACCATGATCGCCGAACCCATGGCGGCGAGCGCCAGCATCGACAGTTCTCGGCTGAGGCTTCGGTACTCGGCTCCGAGCGTCTGCTCGATCGCGGCACGGGTGATGTCGTCGAAGGCGAGCGTGCGCCGCGCCACCTCGGTGGTTCGCTCGCCACGCGCGCCGTACAGCGCAAGCGGCGCTTGCGGCCCTGCAGCCTCGGCGTCGGCACGCCATTCGCCCTGTCGCTGCACACGCTCCGACAGCTCGGTCGACGGCTCGTCGACGGGCCAGAACCTCTCGTCGATCACGGCCGCGCACCCGGCCGAGCCGTCGCCATCGGCTCGCGCCACGTACTCGGCCGACGTGGCGGCGAACACGAGATTGGCAGTCCAGGCGTCGGTCGCGAGATGGTGGATGTCGAGCCACCACGTCCAGTGATCGGTGGCATGGCGCAGCAGGACCGAGTCGTAGACGCACTCGTCGACCGCAATGGGCGTGGCGATCCGATCCGCGCACCACCGTTCGACGTCGCTGGCTGCCACGTCGATCACCTCGACCTGCCGAGGCACGTGGTGGAGCACGATGCCGGTCGCGTCGGCGCCGGCACGTGCGGCGTCGGGCATCACGAGCCGCAAGGCTTCGGCGCGGCGCACGACGGCGTCGAACGAGGCGGCGAAGCAGTCGGGGTCGAGCGACCCGCGGATCTCGAAGCGGTGTGCCATGTTGGCGAGCGGCACGTCGGGATGCAGACGCTGGCTCGCCCAGATCAGCGACTGGGTGCGCGTGAGAGGAACCGATCGGCCTGCACGCCGGCCGATCGCAACGGGTTGCGTCGTCGGGTCGCTCATCAGCCTCTCCGATCAGCCTTCGAGGAACGTGAGCATCGCTGCAACCGACTGGAAGTGTTCGAGCACGACGTCGCCCGGATCGATGGTGACGTCGAGGCGTCGCTCGATCCACTCGACGATCATCACCACGCCGAGCGAATCGACCATGCCGGTCAGCAGCAGGTCGGTGTCGCGAGCGACCGGCTCCCCGGTGTCGTTCACCGCGACGTCGCCGTCGATGAACGCAAGCAGTTCGCTGGCGAACATCTCGTCGATCGTCCCGACGGTCGTGGCGTCGATGGCGTCGATGGCGTTGTCGTCGGAAGCTGTCACGGCCTGTCTCTCACGAAGTCGGGGGTCGAGTGCGTACGACCGACGGTCGCAGCGTCACGACGTTCACGGTAGCGACTTCGACGCTCACGTGTCGGAACCACGCAGCAGCCCTCTCGCGGCGCTGCGATCGATCTTGTCGGTCGCCGTCCGCGGCAACGACGCAACGATCCGAACCTCATCGGGAAGGGCGTAGCGCGGCAGGCGCTGCCGAGCCATCTCGACCACACCAGCCGTGATGTCGTCGACGTCGAACCCGGCCGCAGGATCGACGACCACGAGCGCGACGATCCGGTCGTCGCCGGGTTCACCGACCGGGTCGGCGAACCGATCTGCGACCCGGTCCACGACGACGATCGCCGCAACGACGCCCGGCACATCTCGCACGATCTCGTCGATCGCCTCGAGTTCGATGCGGTAGCCGCGGATCTTCACCTGATTGTCGGCACGGCCGAAAAAGGTCAAGATGCCGTCCGGTGCTTCGACGACGACGTCGCCCGTCCGGTACCAGCGATCCAGTCCGCTCGACGGCGCGATCTCCCCGATCTCCACGATCGCCGCAGCGGTCAGGTCGGGACGGTTCCAGTAGCGCGCCATCATGGTCGGCGAGCCGACCAGCAGTTGGCCTCGTTCACCTGGATCCACGAGCCGGGGACGCCCTGGCACCGCTCGATCATCGTCACCGAGCTCGATCACCCGGGTGTCGGCCACTGCCCACGCTCGACCGATGGGCACGGTCACCCCTGGATCGGGTGGCGCATCGAGGTCGTGGACGGTGCACTGATTCACCTCGGCAGGGCCGTACACGTTGGAGAACGTGGCCGACGGGACGAGTCGCATCAGGGCCGCGAGCTGATCGGGCGGGAACGACTCACCACCGAAGAGCACCCAGCGCAAGGCGCCGAGATCGCGTTCGTGCAGCACCCCCCGGCGAGCGAGTTGCACGAGCAGATACGGCACCGAATACCAGATCGTGATCCGCTCGCGAGCCACGAGCTCACTGAGGCTGGCCGGGAACTTCAGCACCGGCTCCGGCACGACGAGGACCGAGGCGCCGACCAGCGGCGCGGTGTACAACTCGAACGTCGATTGGTCGAAGTGCAGTGGCGCGATGTTCGCGAGTCGGTCGTCGCTGGTCACACCGTACTGCGCGGCGGACGCGACAGCGTACGCCCAGGCGCTCGCGTGCGTGTGGACGATGCCCTTCGGGACGCCCGTCGAGCCCGACGTGAAGATGATGTACGCCGGGTCGTCCGGGGCGACAGCGACCGGCTCAGCGACCGGCATGGCATCGATGTCCTCTCGTCCGAAGGCCCGCTGGTGGCGGCCGATTCCGATGCGCGCCGGGTCGATCGGCTTCCCCCCGGCGCACACGATGGTGTGAACCCCGGGCGCATCGCTCACCACGTCGATCGAGGCCGCACGATCGTCGGTGATCACGACGTCGGCCCCGGCATCGGCGAGCACCCGGCGGACCATCGCTGACGGGGCCGACGGATCGATGGGCACCATCACCGCACCCAGCCGAACGACGGCATGGACAGCGACGAACGCGTCCACCGATTTCGGGAGACGTACCGCGACTCGATCGCCTGCTGCGACGCCGCACGCGTCGAGCAACGAAGCGAGCCGACCGCAGCGTTCGATCGCATCAGACCAGCTCAACGAGGTCGTACCGTCGGCGAGCGCCGGCGCGTCGAGATCCACGCCGGCCTGCGACAGACGCGACGACGAGTACAGCGACCCGAGTCCCGAAGGCGGCACGGGAGGCGTCGCAGGAGGCGTCGTAGGAGGCGTCACAGGAGGCGTCACAGCAAACGACTGAGAAGGTTCACGGCGGTTTCGTCCAACACGAGTTGACATACGTAGCCGCTGTCGGCACCGTATGGACGATCGAACTCGAATTCATCCCGAAACTTCGCCCGACCGAGCGCTCGAACCTGCGCCACCGAAGGGCGACTCCTTCGCTCGCTACCCTCCAAGCTTCCGTGATGCCAACGACCTCTCCGCGCCCGATCCTTCTGACCCCGATCCGTTGCCAGCCTGCTCCATGCACCTGACCGCCAACGGGCATCCGCTCGACCTCTCCCCCGAGCGTTACGGCGAACTCGAGCCGATGAACCATCTACTCGGCGATCCCGCCGGCCTGCGCGAGGCGATGGCCGAGCGTGGACATCTTTTCTTCCGAACGCTCCTCGACCCGGAGACCGTGCTCGCCGCTCGCCACGAGATCCTGCTCAAGTACGCGGTGCTCGGCGAGATCGACGACCGATATCCGATCGATGAGGCGATCGCCGGCGACGGCGCGGGTGTGGCATCGGCCAATCTCCGAGCGTTCTCGGAGTCGGTCCGGTCCGGCGCCAGGTACCGCGCCGTGACCGACGCCCCCGAGGTGATGGACGTCCATCGAGGACTGCTCGACGGCGAGGTCCGCAGTTTCGACATGCGATGGCCACGCTTCGTCCGCCCCGGCGAAGGCTGCGGATTCCACTGCGATGGCCCGTACATGAACCGCGGCACGAGCCGAATCTTCTCGAGTTGGATTCCTCTCGGACGGATCGAGCGCAGCGAAGGTGCGCTCATCGTGCTGGAGCACAGTCACCGCAGCGACCGCCTCCACAACGGATACCTGCGAGCCGACGCCGATCGTGATGGGTTGACCTGGCTCGACGACGACCCGGTCAACGTGCAAAACGACTACGGCCGGCGCTGGCTGACAGCCGACTTCCAGCCGGGCGACGCACTGTTCTTCGGCATGCACACCCTCCACGGCGCCCTCGACAACCTGTCCGCCACCCGCCGCTGCCGGCTCTCGTCGGACAGCCGGTACCAGCGGGTCGACGAGCCGGCGGATCCGCGCTGGACCGGCGAGCACTTCGAAGGCCACGGAGGTAGCCGCGTCTTCTACCCCGGACTCGGCAGCTGGCAGAACGAGGACTTCCAGGACGAGTGGAAAGACGTCGACGAACACGGCCGACTGCGACTTCGACCCGCCACTGGCGCCTCACGGAACGACGACACATGAGCGATTCCCATCGAAGCGACACCGAGCTACTCGAATTGGCCCACGCGATCAGCGACCTCGATCACCCGGTCAAGGTCGAGACCGCACAGTGGGCGGCCACCCACCTCGCGCAACGCGACCGGGTCGACGCCGACCTGCACGCCCAGTTCGCCCACGACGACTGGCAGGCGTGCGCCGAACGCGGCATCCACGGACTCTTCGTGCCGGCCGAACTCGGTGGCAACGGAGCCAGTCTCGCGACGGCGTTACTCACGCTCGAAGGGCTCGGCCAGGGCTGCCGCGACAACGGCCTGGTGTACGCGTTGTGCAGCCAGATGCTGAGCACCCAGCAGACGCTGGTGGAGTTCGCAAGCGCCGAGCAGCAAGCAACGTGGCTGACACCGATGCTGCGCGGCGAGCAACTCGGCGCGTTCGCGATGACCGAGCCCGACGTCGGCTCCGATGCCTACACCATCTCGGCCACGGCTCGGCGCACCGACGACGGCTGGACGATCGATGCCCACAAGGCCTACATCACGTTGGCCTCACGCTGCGACTTCGTGATCGTCTTCGCCTCGACGAAGCCCGACGCCGGGCGTTGGGGTATCAGCGCGTTCGTCGTGCCGATGGACGCCCCGGGCGTCGAGCGTTCACCCAACCGGGACAAGATGGGCATGCGCACGACGCCGTTCGGTGACATCGTGCTGCGCGACGTCCACGTGCCGGCCGACGCGCTCATCGGCAAAGCGGGTGCGGGCGCCAGCATCTTCAACGCGGTCGTGCAGTTCGAGCGAGCGTTCGTGTTCGCCACGCAGGTCGGAGCGATGGAGCGGCAACTCGGCGACGCGATCGCCTACGCGCAGCAGCGGGTCCAAGGCGGCCAGGCGATCGCTCGCCACCAGGTCATCGCGCACCGGATCGCCGACATGAAGCAGCAGCACGAGACCGCGCGGTTGTTCGTCTACCGTGCCGCGATCGCGATGGCGTCGGGGAAGGCCACCACGATGTCAGCGGCGCTGGCGAAGATCGTCGGCAGCGACACCGGCATCGAGCTGGCGATGAACGCCGCGTCGATCGGTGGCGCCCGCGGCTACGTCTCGGAGTTCGAGGTCGAGCGAGACCTGCGCGACGCGATCGGGGGCCTCGTGTACTCCGGTACCAGCGACATCCAGCGCAACATCATCGCCCGGCTCCTCGGCGTCGGTTCCTGACGCCGTCGAGCTCATCCGCGAACGTCCCAGCGGTGGGCGACCGTCACGGCGTTGCCCGCGGCGAGCACACGACGCTCGGCCGGCGGATGCGCCGACGTCAGTGCGAGCGGGTTCTGTTCGTGGACGACGAGTCTCGCCGTGCGCTTCGTCACGCCCTTCGCCGGGGTGTTCACGTTCGAGGCGAGGCGATCCAGCAGGTCGGCCAGGATCTCCCTGACCACCTCGACGGGGAGAAACACGAACACGACCGTCGCGTCGCTCAGATCCACATCGCGACCGTCGCCCACCTCGATGTCGACCAGATGAGCGACACCAGCCGCACTGGCACGAGCCCGCGCTGCGGCGGCCAGATCCGCTGACCGCTCGACGCCACGCGCCCGGCAGCCCACACGCTCCGCCGCAGCGACGACGATGCGCCCATCGCCACAGCCGATGTCGACGACGACGTCACCGGGCCCGAGATCGGCGAACGCGAAGAGCGGATCGAGGAGCGCGTCAGGAGTCGCCAGGAATGGCCCCAGACTTTCCGGATATCGGCGGCGCCACCCCAGCCGTTCGGCCGCCTGACGCACCGGCCGCACGAACGAGTACGCCCACCATGCCCAGCGTGGCAGATCGATCGCCTCCCAGTCACCGGCCGTCGGCACGACGGCGCGGGCTGCCACACTGCGCCATCCGGTTCGACGCGCTCGGTGCCCCCATCGCACCGAGACGACGAGGCTGACGTCGCCGGTCCGCGCATAGGTGAGCTGTGTACCGAAGCGCCGAAACGATTCGGCGGCGCCGCCGGACCACGTCTCCCACACGGTGAAGCCGATCGCACGCAGCGACTCGCCGACGGCGAGGGCGTCGCTGTGGTCGTCGAGGTGGACGCGCAGCAGGTGATACTGAGCGTCAGGCTCCGGGACGACGACCCGTGCACGGTCACCGAGATGTGCCAGTGCTGCCTCGATCTCCACGACACTGCGAGCCAGTTCGTCGTCGATGCGCGCGCACGCCGCCAACGCAGCCAGCGCGACGTCCTGGTCCGACGCTGCCAATCCCGACACCTCGTCTGGACCAACGCCCGCGACGACCGACCGAGCGACATCGGCGAGCGTGTGATCGTGGACCGCTGCCACGAGTGCGTCGGTGACGCCTTCGCCGTCGGATGCGGCGTCACTCACAACCCGACTCGTTCCATCACCGCCGGAGCGATCAGGCGAGTGAAATCGAGGCCGAGATGATCGAGGTCGGTCCGTACCAGCGCGCCGTCGACGATCGGGTCGCACCGCGGGAACGCCGGGCAGACCAGATCGCTGATGTCGACCGTCGAGACCGCATCCCTCGAGGTGGCGATCTCTCGATAGCGGGGCGTCTCGGCGGCTGGCCAGGCACCGACCTCGAACGAGCACTCCTCGACGAACTCGGCTGCATCGAGGCAGAACGGGATGTCGAAGGGCGCGTTCGGCAGCGGTTCGAGGACCACGACCCGAGCGCCAGCGGCCACGAGCGAGTCGATCGAACCCCGGGTGGCCGCATCGATCAGTTCGAGCGACGAGAGCCCCACGAGTTCGTCGACGTCGCCGCTGGGCACGACGGTGTAGCGCTCGGTCGTGAGATCGTGCGACACCGCGACGACGACATCGGGCTGGTACTCCTCGACCACGCGCTCGTACAGGCTGCGACGCTGATCTCGACACACCTGGCGCGCTCCCTCGACCGGTGGCACCAACTCGTAGAGCACGCCGCGCTGCCACGGGCACGCGACCATCGACACCGTGGCGAGCGACAGGTCGTTGGCCAGAGCGTGCTCGGCGAAGATCACGTTCATCTTGTTCGCGTGGCTGTCGCCGATCAGCAGGACGCGCTCGCCGCTCCCACGCACCAGGACGCATGACGACACCTCGTCGACATCGTCGTTGACGCAGCCGTCGCCCTCGTCGAACGAATCGCCGACCACCGAAGCGTCGACGCCGAGCAGCGTCGCACCCCCGACTTCCGCATCGCCGCCGCCACCGGGCGTCGCCGGTGCACCCGGGGTCGCCGGTGCGTCGGGGGTTGCAGGTTCGTCGAGCGTTGCAGGCAGCAGCGGGACCTCTGTCGACACCTCGAGGACATCGTCGGGCACCGGTGTCGTGCCGGCCGTCGCGTCGGGCGCCACCGTGGGGGTGAAGCCGATCCGAGCCACTGCGCGAATCTGCCCGCGGTCGGACTCGAACACCGCGACCACCACGCCGAGCCCGAGCGCGAGCGTCGCCACGGCCGCGACGGCGACCGTCGCGACGTTGCGGCGCCGATCCGCTCCGCTCGACCAGGCCCGAACCGGTCGTTCGACCAGGTCCATGCTCAGCTTCGCGATGCCGGTCGCCAGCAACGCGACGACGATCGCCGTGGTGACCGGGCCGATCGCGAGCGTCCGGTCGAGGACGACCACGAGCGGCCAGTGCCACAGGTACGTGGCATACGACAGGTCGCCCAGTCGTCGCAGCGGCAGCAACCCCAACACACGCGCCGGCAGCGAAGCGCTCGGTGTTCCGGCGACGCCCACGAGCGTCACGACCGCCGCAACGGTGACGACGACCCCTCGCTCGACGGGATCCAGAGCTCCGCCCACGGCGAGTCCGCCGATCGCCGCCACGCCGACGCCAACGCACGCTCCGGCCACCCGAGCCGAGAGCGGTTGGCGGGCTCGACCCGACGGCGCAGTGAGTGCGAACGCGACCGCAGCACCGGCCAACAACTGGTAGGCGCGGGTGTCGGTGCCGTAGTACGCACGCAACAGATTCGCCTCGGCCACCGCAATGGCAGCGGTGGCACCCACCAGCGCAACGGCACACAGGCCGATCGAGGTGAGCCGAGCTGCTCGTGCCGAGCGGGTCCAGAGCGCGAGCACGCCGATCATGATCAGCGGCCACACGATGTAGAACTGTTCCTCGACAGCCAGCGACCAGAGATGGAGGAACGGGCTGGATTCGAGTGACTCCGCGAAGTAGTCCTGGCCGTTGCCGATGAAGTTCCAGTTCGCGACGTAGAACACCGCAGCACGGGCGTCGCCCAGCACCGACGCTCGCTCCAACGGTGACGCGAACGCCGCGTACAGCACGCTCGTGCCGGCGATCGCGATCCACGCAGCGGGGAGCAGCCGACGGATGCGACGGCTGTAGAAGTCGAGCAACGAGATCCGACCCGATCCGACACGCTCGATGACGAGCAGCTTCGTGATGAGGAAACCCGACAGCACGAAGAACACGTCGACGCCGATGAAGCCGAACTCGAATCGAGCCACGCCGGCGTGGAACACGACGACGAGGTAGACGGCAACGGCGCGAAGGCCATCGAGGGCCGGCAACCGCTCGAGCGTCACCACGGCGTGCCCCCGACCCAGCGGGTCACGCGGCCAGCGGGCGCGGCTCGAGCTCAGCCGACGGCTGCCACCCCGGACGACGGAAGACGTACCCGAGCTTGTTGCGGACCCCTCGGCTCGCTCGCACGTCGCGGGCGATGTCGGCGAACTCGTGGTAGGCGAGCCGCAACGGGTTGAACGTGTCGACGTTCTTCGTGAGGCCGTACTTCACGCGCCGGCGCTCGGGTTCGAACGTGCCGAACAGGCGGTCCCACAGGATCAGCACGCCGCCGTAGTTCTTGTCGAGGTACTGCGGGTTGGCCCCGTGGTGCACCCGATGGTGTGACGGCGTGTTGAACACGGCCTCGATCGGCTTCGGGAGTCGATCGATCGCCTCGGTGTGGATCCAGTACTGGTACAGCAGGTTGAGCTGCGCTGCTTTGGTCACGTGGCGATACGGGATGCCGAGCAGCGGCATCGGCAAGAAGACCCACGCGGTGAGGATGCCCGACCACGGCTGGCGCAGCGCGGTCGAGAGGTTGTAGCGCCGACTCGAGTGGTGCGTCACGTGGTTCGCCCAGAGCAGGCGGATCTCGTGCATCCAGCGGTGATCCCAGTAGTAGAGGAAGTCCCAGGCGAGACACGCGACCGGAAGTGACCATTTCGTCGCACCGAGATCGACGATCCGCCGCTTGAACACCATGCGCTGGAGGGCCGCGACGGCCCCGGCGACGGCGAGGTTCGCCGCGACGCTGCCGAGCAGCATCGTCAGGCTGGCGCGAGTGTCACGGGCGTCATACCCGACGGGGACGAGCTCATCGGGTGGCGGCGCCGGGTCGGACAGTTCGTCTCGGGTCGCACGGTCGAGGTCGTCGAACTCACGCCGTTCGCGGCGAGACAAGATCCTCGCTTCCCAGGCCATGGTCGCCGCGAACGCCGGCAACGACAACAGATCGATGACGTCGATCGGTCGAGCGTTGAGGTGCTTCATGTCGAGGTGGTTCACGGTGTCCGAACCCTCCGGTTCGTCAGCCGAGCGTCGGGAACAGGTCGGCGACGTCGACCCGAGCGAAGTTCGGGCCGTCGCCGAGCAGGAACGTGATGATCTCGACGCCATCTGCGTAGGCAGCGCGTCCGGTGTGGGCGAGGACATCGACGGCGTGGAGCATCGCGTCGAGCCCCTCGTCGAGCAAGGCGTCGGCGTGGTTCCACACGAACGCGACCTTGTCGCCTTCGTCGTCGTCGGGGAACAACACGTTCCACATGTCGTCCCCGAAGGAATCCCACCCTCCGCTGGGGAACCCGAAGGTCTCGGCGCACCGGTCGATGAACTCCTGGGCCGTCGAGACGCCCGCCGTCTCGACGGATCGGAGCGCGAATCCCGAGCGATCGAGCGCATCGAGCAAGGTCGGCGCATCGGCTTGCGCACAGAGATTCCAGAGCGAATACCTCACGATGGGCAGCCTCTCACAGACTGCCGTAGTGGGTGAATGCAGGATTGCCATCTCGCCCGTAGTGCGTGGCGGTGTGGAACACGGCCTTGGTCGAGTCCTGCACGACGAGGCGCTCGGCACCCGTTGCAGATCCGGATGCCTTCGGACCGTTCGCGATGTAGTACTCGCTGTACCCACCCGCACCCGGTACGCCGGGGAGTCGCCCCTCGCCATTGCGATGCGGCACGCCCCACTTGAACTTCTTCGCGCTGTTGGGCATCGTCCCGCCGTTCTGCTTGGTGCGCTCGACGACGTAGGGATGGTCGGCGTGCGCCGTGCCCTTCTTGACGAGATCGAGCGTGTCGGTGGCTCGGGTCGCGACATCTCCTGCCAGCGCTGAATCGAGAATGTCGTCGACCGGACCCGTGGCCGCGTCGGTCGACTTGTCGACCTTGCGCTGAGCGACCGCCGGGGCGGCACCCTGCTGGATCGTGTGGGTCAACTCGTGGGCCAGGAGTTCTTGTCCGCTCGACGAGTTCGTGTCGGGGAGACCGTCGCGGAAGAAGATGCTGTTGCCGGTGGTGAACGCCTTCGCCTGGATCCGATCGTTGAGCGCCGTCGCGGTCGATCCGGTGTGCACTCGCACCCCGCTGAAGTCGGCGCCGAACGCGGACTCCATCTTCGACTTGGCATCCTCCGGCAGCGGTGACCCGCCTCGCGATCGTGCACGCACGACTCGCTCGGTGGCGGCGTCGAGGTCACCACCCGGGGCACCCATCGGGGCTGCGCGCTGGACCTTCGGCAGTGTGGTGACCGCCGCGCTCCGTTGAGCGACGCCGGTCTGGCCCCCGAGGAAGCGAACGACCCGGCTCGCCATCGCATCGGCTTCGTGTTCGAGCGGATCGTCGGCCGGCCCGACGGCCAGCTTCGCCTGCACGATGAGATGCTCTCGACTGGCCAGGTGCGGACCCGCTTCGACCGCCGCCGGTTGGGGCGATGTCGGAGCGACCGCCGGCACACGTGCGTCGACGTGTTCCTGATGCACTTCCATCTTGCGGTCCTCCCTGCAGCAACGGTACCACCACGACATCGGCCGGATGCGGCTGGTCCTGGATTCATCTCGTGTCTCTGCCGTGTCTCACAGCCGTGTCTCGGCCGTGTCGCTCGGCCGTGTCGCTCGGCCGTGTCTCTGCCGTGTCTCGGCATCGTGTTGCGGTCCTGCTGCCCGCGCGTAACGTCTCGGCATGCGCAAGTGGAGCCCCTTGATCGTGTTGTCGTTGGCGCAGTTCCTGATGGTGCTCGATCAGGCCGTCATGAACGTGGCGATCAGCCAACTGGTCGCTGACTTCGACACCTCGGTGACGACGATCCAAGGCGTGATCACGCTGTATGCGCTGGTGATGGCTGCGCTGATGATCACCGGCGGCAAGATCGGCGACATCGTCGGGCGCCGACGAGCGTTCGTCATCGGCCTCACGATCTACGCCACCGGGTCGGCGCTGACCGCGGCGTCGTGGAACGTCGGGGCGCTCGTTCTCGGATGGTCGGTGCTCGAAGGCATCGGCGCGGCGCTCGTGCTTCCCGCGCTGGTGGCGCTCGTGTCGGCGAACTATGACGGTCGCGATCGGGTCACCGCGTTCGGGGTGATCGGTGGCGTTGCCGGTGTCGGGATCGCGGCGGGGCCGATCGTCGGCGGCTTCTTCACCACGAACCTGTCGTGGCGCTGGGTGTTCGTCGGCGAGGTCGTTCTCACGGTGCTCGTGATCCTGACGGCGCGCCTCATCGGTGACGCCAAAGCGAGCGAGCGACGTCCCAGCCTCGACATCGGCGGCTCGATGCTTTCTGCCACCGGGCTCGGCCTCGTGGTGATCGCCATGCTGCAAGCCAGTTCATGGGGCTGGGTGGCGCCGAAGAACTCCCCGATCGAGCCGTTCGGCTACGCGCTCACGCCGTTCGTCGTTCTCGCCGGGTTCGGCGTCCTCTGGTCGTTCCGACTCTGGCAAGACCATCGAATCGCCACCGGACGTGACCCACTCGTCCGGTTGGAGCTGCTGTCGGTGGCACCGCTGCGGGCCGGACTCGGCTGTTTCTTCAGTCAGAACCTGATCCTGCTGGGCATCTTCTTCACGCTGCCGCTCTATTTCCAGATCGTGCTCGGCTTCGACGCGCTCGAGACCGGGATCAAGATGCTGCCGATCTCGATCGCCATGTTCCTCACGTCATCCAGCGGCCCCGTGCTGGCAGCCCGCTTCGGTCCGAAGCGTGTGGTCCAGACGGGTTTCGTCGTCTTGGTGATCGCGGCGTTCTGGATGCTGCAGTCGATCGAGCCGAGCCTGGAGGGAGCCTCGTTCGCCGCCGCACTCGCCGTCCTCGGCGTCAGCATGGGTCTGGTCGCCTCGCAACTCGGCAACGTCATCCAGTCGTCGGTCGGCCCGGACGACCGAGGCGAGGCCGGGGGTCTGCAATACACCGCACAACAGCTCGGCTCGGCGATGGGCACCGCGCTCATCGGCGCGATCGTCGCCAGCGCGCTGGTCGCGGCGTGGGTGCAGAACATCGAAGCAGATCCGACGTTCTCGTCGACGTTGTCGAACGCCGTCGCGATCGAGGTGCGTGCGGGGGCGAGTTTCGTGGCCGCCGACGACGTGGCCGCCGTGGTCGACGACGCGGTCGCAGCGGGCGGCATCGACGCAACCGCGGGTGCCGCCGTCGTCGAGGCCTATCGATCAGCCCAACTCGACGCGCTCAAGGCGGGCCTGCTGCTGGCCGGATTCCTGGCGGTCGTGTCGCTCGCGTTCACCCGCCGGCTGCCGGGGCGCGCCCCGTCAGTTCCGGCCGCGCAGCTCGGCGATCCGCTCCGCGTGGAATGACCGAGCGGTTCGGCCGTCGGCGAGCACCACGTCGTCGGCAGGCTGCAGGAACAGCGGCAACGCCATGCGGCGTCGGGTGGCGGCCTCGCCGATCGGGTTCGTCACCCGATGCGTCGTTGCCGGGTAGTAGCCGCCGCTGGCCAACTGCAGCATCTCCCCCGCGTTGACCGCGACCGATCCGGGATCGCACGGCACGTCGAACCACTCGCCGTCGGAGCGAAGCAACTGCAACCCCGGTTCGTCGGAGGCCGGCAGCACCGTGAGCAGGTCGATGTCTTCGTGCGGGGCCGACCGCAACGCGCCGGCCGGTTCGTCGCCGGTCAGCGCCGGATACCGCAGCACCCGGAGCAGATTGCGTGTGCTCCCGTCGAGCATCGTCGACAGCGGTTGGGAGAAACGTGCAGCGATGTCGGGAGGGGTGTTCGCTTCGACCCATCCGAGCAGCGTGACGGCGATGTCGATCGCGATCGCCCGATACCTGAGCGCGGCGTCGCTGACCTCGCCCGGATAGGTCGCGTGCGCATAGACGTGAAAGAACTCCTTCAGGTCGCGCACGGTGTTGCCTTTGGCGGTCTCGCTGCGGTCCGGCGGGAACCACCCTTCGTGACCACCCGGATCGACCAGGTACTGCTGCACTGCCGGTGAATCGAACAGCGCGGCCCACTCGTCGTAGATCTGCTCGACGAGCGTCCACGGCAGCGGGTGGTTGACGAGCACGGCGAACCCCGTCTCGCGCAGGCTCTGCGTGAACCGCTCGGGGGCGTCGGCCGCCGCGAAGTCGACGACCGCGACGTTGCTGGCGTGCGGGGCGGCTGGTCGATGTGCCTCGTGCTCGTGTGTCTCGTGCTGGTGCATGTCGTACTGGCTCCTGTCGTGCCGGGTTCTACTCGGTGCTCGATCGCGCCCACAGGTTGACCTCGCCGTCGACGGCATGGACGTCGATGGCGAGGAGTTCATCCTGGTCGAGCGCAGGGCTCTCGAGCGCGTCGAGGGTGTCGTCGAGTTGCTCGACGGTGCGCGCTCCCACGAGCACCGTCGCGATGCGCGGGTCGCGCAGCGTCCACTGGACCGCGAGTTGGGCGAGGGTCTGGCCTCGTCGTCGGGCGATGGCGTCGAGCGCTCGCACGCGGGCGAGATTGGCGTCGCTCAAGAACTCCGGGCGCAACGGTCCCGGCGCCGACGCTCGCGAGCCGGTCGGGATGCCGTCGAGGTACTTGTCGCTCAAGAGCCCCTGCGCGAGCGGTGAGAACCCGACGCAACCGACGCCAGCGTCGCCGAGCACGTCGAGCAGTTCGTCCTCGATCCACCGGTTGAGCATCGAATACGACGCCTGATGGACCAGGCACGGCGTGCCGAGTTCGGCGAGGATCGCGATCGCTCGCCGCGTCGCCTCCGGCCCGTACGACGAGATGCCCGCGTAGAGCGCACGACCCGACCGCACCGCAGTGTCGAGGGCCCCCATCGTCTCCTCGAGTGGCGTGTCGGGATCGAACCGATGGGAGTAGAACACGTCGACGTAGTCGAGTTGCATGCGCCGCAGGCTCTGATCGAGGCTGGCCAGGAGCGACTTGCGCGATCCCCATTCGCCATGCGGCCCGGGCCACATCAGGTAGCCCGCCTTGGTCGCGATGAACAGTTCGTCGCGGTGGGCTCGCAGATCGGTGGCGACGATGCGACCGAAGCGCTCCTCTGCCGACCCGGGCGGCGGGCCGTAGTTGTTGGCGAGGTCGAAGTGGGTGACACCACGATCGACGGCACGCCGAACGATCCGCCTGGGCTCCTCCTCGCCGGCGGCGTCTCCGAAGTTCTGCCACAAACCGAGTGAGATCGGAGACAACAAGACACCGCTGCGTCCGGCTCGTCGATACTCGACGCCGTCGTAGCGATCTGGCGCCGGGCCGACGACCGCGTCGGGACGTTCGTCCGGGGTGGGTTCGTCGGGTTGCTGATCATCGGTCACTTGTCGACTCCGTTCGTGCTGGTCGTGCTGGTCGTGCTGGTCGTCACCAGGTGCACATCCCACCGGTGACGTTGAGCGCTTGCCCGGTGATGTACGAGGCGTCGTCGGAGGCGAGATGCGCGACGGTCGCGGCGACATCGTCGGGTGTGGCGAGACGTCCGAGCGGACTCGCCGCCGTCCACGACGCAATGGTGGCGTCGTCGCGGGACTCGGCACCGAGTTCGGTCAACACGTAGCCAGGACACACCGCGTTGACGGTGATGCCGAACGGACCGAGTTCCTGTGCGGCGATGCGCGACAGGGCGACCAGCGCCGCCTTCGATGCGGCGTACGCCGATTCACCGGGCGTCCCGAGCTTCGCCGCCATCGACGCCTGGTTCACGATGCGGCCGGCTCCGGCCGCGATCATCGTCGGTGCGACGGCCTGGATCGTGGCGACGCAGGCACGAACGTTGAGCCGCTGCACGGCATCCCATTCATCGAGGCTCGTGTCGAGCAACGAACGCTTGAGGAAGCGTCCGGCGTTGTTGACCAGCAGCCAGCACCCACCGAGTTCGTCGAGGAGTTCGTCGAATGCCACCCTCAGGGCGGTGTCATCGGTCAGATCCGCGACGGCGTGACACCCGCCGAGTTCGGCCGCGACATCGCCCACGTCGAGGTGCCGATCGATCAGCCCGACGACCGCTCCCTCGTCGGCGAGACGTCGCGCGATCGCTGCACCGATCCCCGCCGCCGCGCCGGTGACGATGACCGGTCGCCCATCGAGCCGGCCAGAAGACGCCGAGATGGAGAGCGACGAGGACGTCGACGAGGGTTGCGGCGCGTCGCCCTGGGGCTCGTTGCGGTGCTCGATCGGTGTGTCCACGACGGCGGTGGTCTACCACTCGAGTTCGGCGGATCAGGGTCCACTCCGTTGCGGCTGTGTGAACTCCCGCAGCGCGACGACGTTCGTCGGGCCGAAACGTGGCCGAAACAGAGTCGTCCTACCTTCGCGTGGGTGCACGACGCAGCCGACGACGAACCCGCCGCCATCCGGCGGGCAGCTCACGACTACGAGGCGGCGCTCGTGTCGGGCGACACGGCATCGGCTGCCGGTTGGTTCTGCGACGCCGAGCCCGTCAGCCGTTTCGGTCCGGAGGGCCAGCAACTCGGCGTGGCTGCTGTCGTCGGCCTGCGCCAGTCGACCGAACCGATGCCCGAGCCCACGTGGCTGCACGACGAGGTCCGCATGCTCGGTTCCGACGCAGCGCTCCACCTGGCGGTGCTGGACCGAGGCGGGTTCCACATCCAGCGCACGCAGGTCTGGCAACGCGGGGCGTCCGGGTGGAGGATCTCGCATGCGCACGTGTCACGCCTCGCCGGTGTCACGTCGTGACCATGCGCCGCATCGGAGCCACCCGGCGAGCCTGGGAGACCGACGGTGAACTGGTCTCGCTCGTGCCGACAGCCCGAACGACTCGGGTCGTCGAGGTGGACGCGCAGCCAAGCCGCCTTCGTCTGGATCTCGCTCGGACAGCGGTCGTCATCGTCGACATGCAGAACGACTTCTGCCACCCGGACGGCTGGCTGGGCTCGATCGAGGTCGACGTGACCCCCGCTCGGTCACCGATCGACGCGCTCGTGTCGTCGCTCCCCGCGATGCGCGCCGGCGGCGCAGCCGTGGTGTGGCTCAACTGGGGCACGCGTCCCGACCGGGCCAACCTGCCACCGAATGTCGTGCACGTCTACGACCCCGACGGCCGCGGCGTGGGGATCGGATCGAGCGAGCCGACCGGCCACCCTGTCCTGCAGACCGGCTCATGGGGCGCTGCGCTCATCGACGAACTGGTCGTGCAGCCCGGCGACATCGAGGTCGACAAACACCGGATGAGCGGGTTCTGGGACACCGAACTCGATTCGGTCTTGCGCAACCTCGACGTGTCGACGCTCCTGTTCGCCGGGGTCAACGCCGATCAGTGCGTGCTCGCCACGCTGATCGACGCGGCATGCATCGGCTACGACGTCGTCATGCTCGACGACGCGTGCGCCACCACGTCCCCGTCGTACTGCTGGGACGCGACGGTCTACAACGTGCGGCAGTGCTTCGGGTTCACCGCCTCCCTCGCCGACATCGCCACCGCGACCCTCGTTCCGATCGACACGGTCGGTGCGTTCGTCGGCACGCCGGCGGTACTCGAGCGCGGCGCCTCGACCGGCCCGCTCGCCGGGCTCGCGCTCGGCGTCAAAGACCTCTTCGACGTCGCCGGCACCGTGACACGGGCCGGGACACCCGACTTCGGGCGAGACCGCTCCCCTGCCACGTCCTCGGCGTCGGCGGTGACCCGACTCGTCGACGCGGGTGCGACCGTCGTCGGCCGAACGGTGACCGACGAGTTGGCGTTCTCGCTGTCGGGCACCAACGTGCACGACGGCACCCCGGTCAACGTCGCAGCGCCCGGTCGCGTGCCGGGCGGATCATCGGCGGGTTCCGCAGCGGCGGTCGCCGCCGGACTCGTCGACTTGGCGCTCGGCACCGACACCGGCGGTTCGATCCGCGTGCCGGCGAGCTACTGCGGCCTCCACGGTTGGCGCCCGACGCACGGCGCTGTGCCGATCGATGGGGTCGTCGCGCTCGCTGCGTCGTTCGACACGGTCGGTCTCTTCGCCCGAGATCCGGCGGTACTGCTCGCGGGAGCTCGAGCGCTGCTGGGAGCGAGCGACGAGCCGGCCGCCCCGCCCGGCGTCTCCGATTTCCGCCTCGTGGCCGAAGTGTTGGCAGACGTGCGAGCAGAGGTCGCCGACGAACTTCGCCGAGTCGGACGCAGCATCGGCGCCCACGAGTCGCCGATCGCACTCGGCGTCGACCTCGCAGAGGCAGTCGCTGCGTTCCGAGCGATCCAAGGCGACGAGGCCTGGGCCGCTCACGGCGAGTGGATCACCGAGACGCGACCGAACCTCGGCCCCGGTATCGCCGCCCGGTTCGCCGGCGCATCGCAAGTGACCGCCGCCGACGTCACCGCCGGGCTCGTCATCCGCGAGCAGGTCGAGCGTGCGATCGTCGAGGCCACCAGCGACGGACGGATCCTCGTGGTGCCAGCCGCCGCCGGCGCTGCTCCGCCTGCAGACATCGGTGCCGACCGCGAGCGTCACGAGACGAACCGGATGCAGACGCTTCGGATCGAATCGCTCGCCGGGCTCGCCGGCGCACCCGTCGTGGTCCGCCCCCTCGCCACCGACGACGGCTTCCCGCTCGGCATCGCCTTCATCGGCGCCCCGGGATCCGACCTCCAACTCCTCCGTGCCACCGTTTTCGATGCAACCGGGCTCGACACTCCACCATCGGGCGCGTTCGTTCGCGACGGCGCGGTCCGGGACAGGACCGCACCGTGACCATCGCATCGACGTCCCTGCACGATCTCGCGAACGCACCGTGCCACCACATCTCAGCCGGCGACACCGTCAAGCTCGCCGTGGTCCGGGCACCGGAGCACGCCGACGACGTGTGCGTCTCCTTCGAGGTCTGGGAGCCCGGCGGGTCGCAGCCGCCCAACAGCCATCCGCGGTCGGTCGAGATGTTCTGGTTCGTCGCTGGTGAAGGGATCGCGACGAGCGACGGAGTCGAAATGGCGGTGTGCGCTGGCCAACTCCTCGTCCTGCCGCCGGGATCGGTGCATCACATCCGCAACACCGGTCCGGGCCGCATGTACGCACTGACGACGATGTCGCCCGATGACGGATTCGCCGACCTCATCACCGCGGGTCCGGCGACGATCCTCGACGACGACGATCTCGCAGTCGCGCGCAACCTGGCGCACTTCGACGTCACGGCGGACCTCGACGTCACGGAGGATCTCGGTGTCACGGAGGATCTCGGTGAGTGAGACGAGCGCCGTCGGGCGACCGGAGGCGACACCGCCGGCGCTCGACCCACGAACGATCCTGGTGACCGGAGCGTCGCGAGGCATCGGTCTGTGGCTCGTTCGCCACTTGCTCGATGACGGGCATCGGATCATCGCAGCCTGTCGGACTCCCGATCGCGCCGCCGATCTGCAGGCGCTCGATGTGCCCATCGTGCAACTCGACGTCACCGACGATGCGTCGATCCGCCGACTCGCCGACTCGGTGGCGGCGTACACCGAGCGACTCGACCTGCTCGTCAACAACGCAGGGATCAAGCAGGTGCCGGAGTTCGAATGGGAGGCGTCAGCGGGGCCGATCCCGGCGATGCAACGACCGGCACTGCTCGCCGTGTTCGACACCAACGTCGTCGGGCCCATCTTGGTGACGCAGTCCCTGTCGTCTCTTCTCGCGCCCGGCGCGGTCGTGCTCAACGTGTCGTCACAGCTCGGCTCGCTGTCGGGCAATGTCGGCATCGACTACGCCTACAACTCCTCCAAGGCGGCTCTCAACATGGCCACGATCATGATGACGCGCGACCCGGCGCTGGCGGGCACCGCGCCGGTGGCTCTCGTGCCCGGCTGGATGGACACCGACATGGCGGGCAGCGAAGCGCCACTGTCGACGCCGGTGGCCACGCGGGAGATCGCCGATCTCATCGGCCGCTTGGACGCGACGTTCACCGGTCGATTCGTCGATCGTTTCGGCGACGACGTCGCCTGGTGAACGCACTCCTCGGACTAGCGTGACCTCGATGTCGGGTGCCGATTCCGTTGCCGAAGGGCTGATGCCGATCTGGCTCGCGACGCTGGCGTCGGGTGAAGTCCTTCCCTCGGAGGAAGCACTCGCGAAGGCACTCGGGGCCAGCCGACCGGCCATCCGCGAGGCGTTGATCCGGATGGAGGCGAACGGCCTCATCCGTCGGCACCACGGTGCCGGCACCTTCGCCAACCCAGCGGCCCTCGACGCCGAAGTCCGACTCGACAACGGCCCCGACTTCGCTGACTCGCTTCGCGCTGTCGGGTTCGACGTCGTCGTCGAACTGCTCGACGCCTCGATCGTCGGACTCGACGAGCCGACAGCGACCAGCTTGAAGTGCGACACCGGTGTGCGCGCGCTGCGCACCTCGAAGCGGTGGCGCGCGGACGGTGTCGTCGTGGTGGCCGCAGTCGACCACGTGCCGTTGTCGCACCGTGCCGATGACACCACGGCACTCGACCTGGCGATGCAGCCAGTCCGCGAGGTCGCACATCTCGTCGGCCTGGGCAAGGTGGACTGGTTGTGCACGTGGCCGAGCGCAGCGGAACTCGATGCAGCCATCGCGCCCACACTGGAGTTCGACGCTGGCCGTGCGGTCCTCCAGATGGAGCAGGTCGGCATCGAGCGACACGGCCGGCGTGTCTTCCACGCACTCGAACACCACCGCCCGGGACTCGTCCAGTACGGCCTCGTTCGCACGGTGTCGGACTGACCGTCGCCCTCGAAGATATTCGACCGCGCCCTTTATGGCGTCGAAATCTCGCCGTAACATAGACCTTTTACCTTTGGGGTCATGTTCCAACTGCGGGTCGGCCGAGTGATGATGCACATCACGAATTGCAAGGTCGATCGTTGTCGACTGATCACCATCCGCCCAAAGAGCGCACGGCGATGAGCGAGATGACGATCGAGGCCGTACGACCCACGACCGAATCGATGACGTCGATGACGCCGAGCATCGACGAACCACCTGTTCAACTCCGGCTGGCGAACGTCTCGAAAACCTACTCGCCCAAAGACGGCAAGGTCCTCGACGGGATCGACCTCGACATCGCACGGGGCGAGTTGGTCTCGCTGCTGGGTCCGTCCGGCTGCGGCAAGAGCACGCTGCTGCGAATGGTCGCCGGGTTCATCAAGCCCGACGAAGGCCGCATCGAAATCGCGGGCGCCAACATCACACGCGTCCCGACCCATCGGCGAAATATCGGTATCGTTCACCAGAGTCATGCACTTTGGCCGCATATGACCGTGGCCGAGAACGTCGCCTTTGGCTTGGAGATGCGCAAAGTTCGGCGAAATGAACGCGAGCGTTTGGTGTCGGAAATGCTCGAAGTGGTGGGACTCGGCGGCTTCGATCGCCGGCTGCCGCCCGAGCTCTCTGGCGGCCAGCAGCAGCGGGTGGCACTCGCCCGCGCGCTCGTGATCGAGCCCCAGGTACTGCTGCTCGACGAACCCCTGTCCAGCCTCGATGCGAATCTGCGCGTCTACTTGCGAGAGGAGATCCGACGCATTCAGCGCGAGTTGGGCGTGACCACGATCTTCGTGACCCATGATCGCGAGGAGGCGATGGCCGTCTCCGACCGCATCGTGTTGCTCCAACACGGAAACATCGCCCAAGAGGGCTCCGCTACCGATCTGTATCGGCACCCGGACTCACTGTTCATCATGGCGTTCACCGGTGCGCTGGTGTCGTTCGACGGAGTCGTCGAACACGGCGACGTCCGAGTCGATGTCGGTCACTTCGGTTTGGCGGCGGCCGCCAGCGTTCCGGTTGCGCACGGCGATGCGGTCGTCGTCGCGATGCGTCCGGAAGACATCGGCGTGGCGTCGTCGGACGCCTACGACACTGTCGACGCGCTCCGATTCGGCGGGACACTCGACGACGTTGCCTTTCTCGGCACGAGCGTCGAAGCACGAGTCACGCTGTCCACGGGTCAACGGATCGAGATGCGGCTGCATCCGCGAGATCTCTCCACGCTGCCGCCGGTCGGCAACGCGATCGACCTGCAGGTCGACGCGAGTCATCTTCACGTCTTCGCGGCGTGAATCAGGCCGCTTCGGCGGCGCTACCCCCAACAACCACCACGTGAACAGGACACCTCATGCACTCACTTCCCCTTTCCGCCCGTCGTCGCACGACACGGGCACTCGCTCCGATCATCGCCCTCGGGCTCGTCGCTGCTGCGTGCGGCAGCGACGAAGCTGCCGACGAACCGGCTGACGAACCAGCCGAGACCACTGCGGAGGAGCCCGCCGAAGAGCCAGCCGAGGAGCCCGCCGACGAGCCCGCCGACGAGCCGGCCGACGAGCCCGCCGAGGAGCCTTCGGGTGTCGGCTTTGCTTCGCTCGACGAGATCGCAGCGCTGTGCCCGGCCGACATCGCGCCCGACAAGTTGGTCTTCACGACGTTCCCCGGCCAGCAGGAGGCAATGGACCCGGTGACGGAGATCTTCACCGAACTGACCGGCGTCGACATCGAGTGGCTCGAGAACGGCCTCGGCGACCGCCTCACCAAGTTGGCCGCGGAGAAGGGCAGCCCGACCATCGACGTCGCCCTCGTACCGATCGCTGAGACACCGGCGCTGCTCGCCAACGAGATCGTGGAGCCGACCAACACCGACCTGCCGAACTACGAGCAGCTCATCGGTCCGGCGAAGTACGACGGTGGCTACGGAGTCTCGGCGTTGCAGTTCGGCATCGCCTACAACCCCGAGTTCATCACCGAGGTACCCGACTCGTGGCTCGACCTGCTCGACCCCGCCTACTCGGGGGCGATCGCGCTGCCGTCGATGCCGAACTCCGGCGGGTACGCCCTGCTGTCGATGCTGTCGATCATCGGCGGCGGAGACGAGAGCGATCTGACCGCCGCGATCGATCAGATCGCTGCGTACAAGGACGATGCTCACTCCTTCATCGGCTCGTCGCCGACGGTCGAAGAGCAGATCAACAGCGGTGAGATCCAGATGTACCTCGACATCGGCGGTGTGGCCGTGCGCGCCAAGAACGAGCGCAACGTGCCCGTCGAGTTCGTGGTGCCGGCCGAAGGCGCACCGCTCAGCATCAACTCGCTCGTGATCCCGACCGGCAGCGACCACCTCGGTTGTGCGGAGGCGTTCGTCGCCTTCATGCTCGGCGAGGAGTCGCAGATCGCCTGGGCGGAAGCGTTCCTCTACGGCTCGACGAGCTCGGTGCTCGAGCTCGATCCCGAGTTGGCGTCGTCGCTGTACCCGGCTCCGGGTGCGACCGACATCGTCGACGTCGACTGGTCGGTCATCGCGGCGAACACGGCCGACACGCTCGACTACTGGAACCGTGAAGTGACGAGCTGACATGACGACGATCACCCCCACCATCACCGACGAGTTGGTGGCCGACGACTTCGAGCGCGCCGAGGACCCGGTCCCGGCGCGGCGGAAGCGGCGGTTGCCGGCGATGAAGATCGGTCCGGTCTCGCTGATCGGGCCGGCCATCGCAGTCGTGGTGGTGGGGGCAATCGGCCCGCTGGCGATTCTCATCGCCTACAGCTTCGGGCTGCTCGGCAACAACGAGCCGGCCGGAGTGGGCGTCTACTCCGAGATCATCAACGACGGGTACTACTGGGAGATCTACCTCAAGAGCGTCCAGATGTCGTTGATCGTGACGTTCACGTCGGTGCTCGTCGGGATGCCGCTCGCATTCGTGATCTCTCGAAGTAGCGGCTGGACGCGCACGCTGCTCGTCTCTGCCGTCGTCACGCCGTTGATGGTCAACATCGTGGTGCGCAACCTCGGGTGGGTCATCGTGTTGACCAACAACGGGCTGATCAACCGGGTGTTGCGGCCGTTCGGCCTGGAGCAGTCGCTGATCGGCACCCTCGGCGGGATCGGGCTCGTGCTGACCCACGTCGGCATCCCGCTGATCATCTTGCCGATGCTGACTGCAATCGACCGGCTCGACCCGGCCGAACGCGAAGCGGCAGGCGCGCTCGGGGCCCATCCGGTGATGACGTTCTGGCGGATCACGCTGCCGCGTGTCGCTGGCGCGATGGTGGCGGGCAGCACGCTCGTCTTCATCCTCGCCATGGGGTCGATCGTGACCCCGCGCTTTCTCGGTCAGGGCAAGGTGACGGTCGTCCCGACGCTCATCCTGCAGCAGATCGCCACCTACCGCTGGGAGCGATCGGCCGCGCTGTCGATTCTGCTGTTCCTCCTGGTACTCGGCTATGCGTTGATGGCGCAGCGCACGTCGAGCCGATTCTCGAAAGGTCGGTCGCTGCGAGCGCGGGTGCGCGGCCGATCACTGCGTCGACGACCGATCACTGCGATCGCCACGGTGATGAATCGCCTCCCGGTGATGGACCGTTCCTGGATCGCCGTGCGGCGGGTCTACATCGTGGCCGTCGTCAGCTTCCTGCTGTTCCCGATGGTGATCATCCTCAAGAGTTCGATCGATTCGTCGGCGACGCTGCAGGTCGGCTTCGACGGCTTCACCTTGCGCTGGTTCTCCGAGGCGTTCTCCCCCGACGGCTTCCGCACCGAGCTGTTGTTCTCGCTGCGTCTGGCGGTCGTCGCCGTCGTGCTCAGCCTCGTGATCTCGCTCGGCGCGTCGTGGGTGCTCGCTCGTTACAAGGTTCCCGGCAAGGACGCGATCATCGCCTTGCTGATGTCGCCACTACTCGTGCCGCAGGCGTCGCTGGCGATCGGTTTCGTGTTGTTCTTCCTCTGGTTGGGGACGGCACCGTCGTTCGAACGGTTGCTGTTCGCTCACCTCGTGATCACGGTGCCGTACATGTGTCGCATGTTGGTCACCGCGCTCGAGAGTGTGCAGCCGCAGATGGAAGAGGCGGCCCAGTCGCTCGGCGCCAGACCGCTGCGGGTGTTCTGGCGAGTCACCCTCCCCCTCGTACGCCCAGGTCTGTTCGCCGCCGTCCTGTTCGGCTTCCTCGTCTCGTTCGACGAGGCGGCGATCTCGGTGCTGTTGGCGAGCGGCGACACGACCACCTTCCCGGTCAAGCTGCTGGGCGCGATGGAGTTCCAGCCGACGCCGATCGGCGCGGCGATCTCGGCGCTGTTGATCGTGGCGCTGGTTGCCGGGATCATCCCACTCGAGCGGCGTTTCGGCATCGCCTCCAATGCCGTCGGCACGAGCAAGACGCCCTGATGCCTCAGCATCGTCGCCCCAGCCCGTCGTCAGGTCACCACACCCTCACGCCGACGACATCTTGCCGAAACAGAGTCCTCTTACGTTTGGAGCATGAGCATGAGCACTGGGGTCAGCGTGTCCGTCCCATCGTCTGAGCCGCACGTGCTCGACCATCCGGTGTTCCGCCGGTTCTGGTTTCCGCTGGTACACGTCACCGAGGTCGCACACGGCCCCGTGGCACGCATGCTGCTCGGCGAGGAGTTGGTGATCTGGTCGCCACAGCCGGGCGTGGTCGCCGCAGCGTCCGATCGCTGTCCGCACCGAGATGCTCGGCTCTCGACCGGCTGGATCGAGTCGTGCGGACTCGTGTGCCCCTACCACGGCTGGGGGTTCGGAGAAGACGGCGCCGCAACGAGGATCCCCCAGGTCGCCGAGGGCGCCGCGTTCCCGAGCAAGGCGGCCTTGACCATGTACCCCGCGGTCGAGCGATACGGCTGGGTGTGGGTCACCATGTCGGACGACCCCATCCTCGACATCCCCGACATCCACGAGTACGACGCCGTCGGCTGGCGCACGATCCGCGAACCCGAGTCGGCCTGGGACTGCACGGCGCTCCACCTGATCGACAACAACATCGATCCCGCCCACATCGCGTATGTGCACGAGAAGAGCTTCGGGACACCGTCGAAACCCGAGGTCGAGATCCCCGAGGTCGAACACCACGGGCGAGGAATGCGACTGACCTACGAGGTCGAGGTCGAAGGTCGCCCGGGCGAGATCGGGACCACCACGGTGAGATCGACGGTCAATCGTCTGCACGGCCCGTTCTTGATGTTGAACCGGATCACGTACCCGGACGGTCTCGTGCACCTCATGGTCAAGGCCTGTACGCCGGCGACTGCGACGACGACCCGACAACTCCAGATGGTGCTCCGCAACGACACCGAGGCCCAACGCCCGGCGAGCGACATCGTCGACTTCGATCACCAGGTCTGGGGCGAGGACCAAGCGGTCCTCGAACGCTGCTGGACCGACTATCGACTGGACCTCACCGGCAACGTGCATCTCAAGACAGACAAGGCGTCGATCGAGTACCGCCGATGGTTGCAGCGTCTGGTGACCGACGGCGATACCGCGACGCTCGCCGATCCCTCGACCGTCCAGATGGCCGACCCGGACGACGACGTCGTGAGCGACGCGGCGCCTGCAGGGACGCAACGGGGCGCGGCGTGATCGATTCGGCTCATGGTCGCCTACTCGCCGACCTCTCGACCGACGAGGCGGCCCGGCGGCTCACGGAGTCGTCGATCGTGATCCTGCCGCTCGGGGCCGTCGAGCATCACGGACCCCATCTGCCGCTGTCGACCGACCTGGTCATCGTCGACGAGGTCGCCTCCGCCGTCGTCACCGAGTTCGGCGACGACCTCGATCTCTGGCTGCTCCCTCCCCTGCCGTTCACGAAGTCGAACGAGCACGCGTGGGCGGCTGGCACCGTGTGGCTCAGCCCGGAGACGATGCTCGCGATACTGCGCGACATCGGTCGGGCCCTCGCGGCGCTACCGGTCCGCCGGCTCGTGTTCCTCAACGGACACGGCGGCAACACGAGCCTGCTCGACGTGGCGTGCCGAGAACTGCGACTCGAACACGGGTTCATGACGTTCCTGCTCCACCCGAGCCTGCCACCCGATCACGGTGGCGACGGGTCGCCGTTGGAGTGCGGTCTCGGCATCCACGGCGGGGCTGGGGAGACGTCGATGTTGCTGTACCTGCGTCCTGATCTCGTCCACCTCGACCTCGCCGTCGACAACGTCCCGACCTGGATGAACGACAACGAGCACGTGTCGTTCGCCGGCTCGGCCGGTTTCGGGTGGCTCTCCACGGACTTCGGCCCGACGGGCGTGATCGGCAACGCGACGCTCGCAACGCCTGAGATGGGCAAACAGATCGTGGAGGACTGCGTCGCAGCACTCGGCGCCACCCTCGCGGAGATCGCTCGCTTCGAGTTTCCCGATTCGGTCACCCAAGGTCGTCGCTGATGCTCGTGGGCGAGATGATGTTCCTGCGCGACCACTGGTATCCGGTTGCGGTCAGCGAGGAACTCACCGAGCAGGCCGCTCCACAGATCGTGCGGCTGTTCGGCGACGAGTACGTCGTGTGGCCCGTCGGCGACGGGTCGTATTCGGTCAGCGAGCCGTTCTGCCCGCACCGGTCGGCGCACCTCGGCGGCGGTTGGATCGCCGACGGTGAGTTGGTGTGCCCCTATCACGGCTGGCGCTTCGACGGCGGCGGTTCGTGCACGCTCATCCCGCAGATGGACGACGACCTGCCGGTGCCACCGCGAGCAGCGCTTCGGGTGTTCCCGACGATCGAACGCTACGGACTCGTCTGGACGTGCGTGGGCGAGTCGCCGGCGGACCCGCCCGTGTGGAAAGAGGCCGCCGAACACCCCGAGTGGCGCTTCCACGTGGAGTTCTTCGAGACCTGGAACGTCGCCGCGCCCCGCATCATCGACAACAACCTCGACCAGTCGCACGTCGCGTACGTCCACACCGGCACGTTCGGCGACCGCGATGACGCGACGATGCCGGTCTACGACGTCGAGGCGACCGCCACGGGCGGTTTCGTTGCGCGGATGACGATGACCCACCGGGGCGTCGGCGTGCAGAACGGCGTGACGACCGACGAAGACGAACGCCTGCAGCGATGCACCGAGGTCGAGTTGGTGGCCCCGCTGGTCACGCGCACGCGCCTCGACTACGGCGGAGTTGCACCCGACTACTGCTTCTTCAGCGCGATCACCCCGATCGACGACACCCGCTCGACGTACGTCCGTCTCGTTGCGCTCGCCGGCGACGAGGAAACGCAACCGTGGGATGCCTTCCACGCGTTCGGAACCCGGGTGAAGGAGGAGGACCGGTTCGTGCTCGAGAGCACGGTTGCCGATTTTCCCGTGGATCTCACGAGTGAGGTCCATCTGCGCTGCGACAAGATCACCCTCGACTACCGCCGCTATCTGATGCGCCAACTCGCGACTGTTTGAACGGAGCACCGTGTACGTCACCGAAGTCCCCGATTTCCGCAAGTTCTGGTACCCGATCGCGTTCGCCGAGGACCTGAACGCCGGGCCGCTCGCACGTACCCTGCTCGGCGTCGACGTGGTGATCTGGTCCGACGGCGACGGCGGCGCAGCGGCGGCCCACGACCTCTGCCCGCACCGCTCGTCGAAGCTGTCGATCGGACACGTCGAAGACGGCTGCGTCGTCTGCCCGTACCACGGATGGCAGTTCGGGGCCGACGGCAAGGCCACCCACATTCCGCAGCTCGATCCCGGCCTCCCGATCCCGCCCAAGGCCACGTTGCGGTCAGTGTTCTGCACCGTCCGATACGGCGTCGTGTGGGTCGCTCTCGACGAACCGGTCGGCGGGATCCCCGAAGTCCCCGAGTTCGACGATCCCGGCTTCCGATTCGTTCGACAGTTCGACGAGGTCTGGGCCGCCGCGGCGCCGCGGCTGGTCGACAACTCCTTCGATCCCGCCCATGTCGCGTACGTCCATCAGGGCACGTTCGGCACGCCCGAGAACGCACGCATCGAACCTCCCGACATCGAGTTCACCGACGAAGGTCTCGTCATGCGCGTGCTCGTCACGGTCGAGAACCACCTCGACATCGCCCGACGAACCAACGGTGTCGACGAACAACAGACCGTCCGCACGACCGAGAGTCGCCTGGTCGCCCCGTTCCTGCGGGTCATGTCGATCACGTACCCGAACGGACTGCGGCACCTGTTGGTGACCGGCATCGCGCCGGTCGACGACCGCCACCTGCGCCTCGTGCAGTGGGCGGCCCGCAACGACACCGAAGCCGACGTGCCGGCCGCCGACGTCGTCGCGTTCGACCGAGCGGTGACGCTCGAGGACAAGTGGCTGCTGGAGATGACGAATCCCGATTACGAACTCGAACTCGCACAGAACGTGCACATCAAGGTCGACCGGGGAACGATCGCCGTGCGCAAGATCTACCGCGAGATCGCCGCCGGCACGTGGCCGGGGCTCGGCGGGCGACTGTTGGAGACGGCGTCATGACGTCGGTGCCCGTCATCGACATCGCCCAGTTCGACAGCGGGTCGGCCGACGAGCAGCGACGTATCGCCGATTCGGTCGGCACCGCGTGCGAGGAGATCGGGTTCCTCGTCGTGACGGGTCATGGCGTGGCGCCCGGGGTCATCGACGACTTGTACGCGGTGGCGATGGAGTTCTTCCAGTTGCCGTTCGAGCACAAGCGCGAGGTCCGCTCGCCGGTGAACAACCTGTACCAGGGCTACGCGCATCCGGGCCCGAACCCCGGCGATCACACGAGCGAGCGCCAGTCGTACAACGTGTTCCGCTACGACACCGTGGCCGAAGCGGTTGCCAACGGCTATCCGCCCGACCTCGAGGGGTTGTTTTTCGATGCCTTGTGGCCGCGTGAGCCAGCCGGGTTCCGTAACGCCGTTCGGACGTACTACGCCGAGATGGAACGCCTCGCCGGGCGGCTGCTGACGATCCTCGAGTCGACGCTCGGCACCGACCCACAACGCTTGACCTCGATGCTCGACCACCATCTGTCGACGCAGGCGATCAACTACTACTCCGACGACATCGACTCGGGTCACGAGCGCACGCCGTACCGGTTCAAGGCACACCACGACGGCTCGCTGCTCACGATTCTCTATCAGGACGACGGCCCCGGCTCGCTGCAGCTCCATCGTCGCGGTTCGGGATGGATGGACGTTGCGCCGATTCCCGACACGTTCGTCGTCAACACGGGCGAGATCCTGACCCGACTGACCAACGGCCGCTACCCGGCGACGCCGCACCGCGTGCTGCATCCTCCGGCCGACGCACCGAAGGTGCCGCGCATGTCGGCGCCGTTCTTCTTCAAACCGGGTCTCGACTCGGTGCTCGCACCGATGCCCGAGTTGCTGAGCGCCGACGAAGAGTCGCGCTACGACCCGCACACGGGTCGCAGTTGGTACACGCTCAACCAGCGCAACATCGACAACGGATACGACTCGACCAAGCAGTACGAGGCGCTCGCCGCCGACGGCGTCCTGCCGGCCTGAGGGGCGACCCGGTTCCGCCGAGCCGATCAGCCGACCGGGCGGAGGCCGGCGAGGTTCGGTGCGGCGATGTCCATCTCGCCCTCGGGGATGGCGACCGCATCGCTCGTCCACGCCCAGATCGACACCATCTTGCGATCCGGTGAGACGACGCCGTTGCGACCGTGCAGCATCCGGTAGTTGTCGATGCAGAGCAACTCCCCCGCTGCGGCCCGGAAGTGGGCGCCGTCGGTTCGAGCGGTCGCCACCGCATCCGCCCACCGCTCCAACATCGCTGCGTCGGCGGTGGCTTCGCGGCCCGGCATCACCGACTGATCGGGGTTGGCGCGCACCTGCGTTCGGCCACCCGGGGCGAGGCGGGCGATCGGGTGGAACGACCCCTGCGGGAAGTTCGGCATGCTGTGATCGATCGGCTGCTCCCAGGCGAAGCGGGCGAACTCGGCGTCAGCGCTGAGCATCGTGAGGAGCTCGAGTGCGTCGACGAGGAACGAGGCGCCGCCCACGTCACACGGCCGCTCGCAGTACAAGAACATGTGGTCGGGCGCGAAGTCACCGAACCCGAAGCCGTCGTTGTGAGCCGGCTGATGTCCGTCGAGCGGCACGCGATACCGCTTGCGGCCTCGCTCGTCAGCGGGCTGTGCCGTCACGATCTTGGCCTCGGTCTCGGTGCTCTCGGTCGTCACCTCGAACTGCGGGCGGACCTTCACGACCCGAGGGCCGAGCATGGCTTCGCCGAACGCGATGGCCTCGTCGACCGAGCCGATTCCGGACACGAGCCCAGCGCCGTCACGCGCCACGATCGAGCGAGCATGTTCGGGAGTCGCCGCGCGACGCGGCACGAGGCTGGCGGTACGAACGTCCATGTGGAGAGCATGCACGGCGGCGGTCACCGCACCGTTGCGCGTGCATGACGACCACGTTTCGAGTCGCTCAGACTCCGGTTGACGGTGACGGCGACCAGCCGGGCGGCGCGAGCTCGAAGCCGGTGAACTCGAAGCCGGGCGACACGGTGCAACCGACCAGTGTCCACGCTCCGAGCGAGCGCGCCGATTGCCAGGAACCGGCTGGAACGACCAGTTGCGGGCGCTCGCCACGGGCGAGATCGACTCCGAGCACTCGCCGATCGACTCTCGTGTCCGATGTGAGGTCGCTCGTGGCGTCGACCGCTTCGCCGTCCGTCGCTTCGTCGTGGTGCGCAGCGTCCGGCCCACCGTCGTAGGTCGACAACTCGATCGGCGCGCCGGCGTAGTGATGCCACACCTCGGTGGCATCGACGCGATGCCAGTGCGAGACGTCGCCACCGGCGAGGAGGAAGTAGATGGCCGTTCCCACGGAGCGCCCCGAACGCGACGGGCCCTCCCACATCTGTCGGTAGCGACCGCCCTCGGGATGTGGCGTCAGCTCGAGCAACTCGACGATGCGGTCAGGGGTCAGCTCCGACGTCATCACGAGATCCTGCCAGCTTCGGTGGCAAGGCGCCCCGACGCCCCACCCTTCGATCATTCGTGACGAGCGTCACATTCATCCCACAGGGATCCCTTACGAACCATCGTCATCGTCGTTCCTGTCCGATGATCACCATCGGGAGTCACGAAAGGAACCGACCATGTTCAACCCTCGACACCTCTTGGCCACCGCAGCGATCACCGCAACCGCGGTGGTCACACTGGGCACCGGCACGACCAGCGCCCAGGCGCCCGAAGGAGACGACCTGCGTCCGCGTCTCGAGCGAGTCTGTTTGCGAATCCCCAACATGCAGATCCGCACCGACAACGTCCTCGCCCGGATCAGCGGTGACGCCTCGACTCGCGGCTCGCTCGCCTGGCTCGACGTGAAGATCAGCGAAGCCGAAGCGAACGAGCGTCCCCAGCTCGCCGAGGTCTTGACCAATCGCCGTGCCGTCCGCGAAGCCGCCGTACCGGTGCTCGAAGCCAGGCGGGACGCACTCGCCGGACTCGCCGAGCAATGCGCCAGCTACGGCGTCGACGTCTGATGACGCACGGGTCGAGTTCGCGGACCTCGGCCGCGACGGGCAAGCGGATGCGGACCCGGAGGGACGGCCGGATGCAGCGGTGCAGCATCGTCGGCGCCCTTGCGCTGATGGTCGCCGTGACGGCGTGCGGTTCGGACTCGGCGAGCGACACGACCGACACCGACCCCGACGTCACGGTGACCACCGACGACGACGCCAGCGAGATGCCGACGAACTCGGCCGGCGCAACGTCGGACTCGGGTTCGCCACCCGACGATGTGTCGACGACGAGCATCGGCCACGCGGACGGCGACGCAGGGCAAGCGAACGACACGCCCGAGGACGACACAGCGACCAACGCTGCTCCCACGTCGTCGAACGCCGATCAGGAGTCCTCCCCGGCAACGGACGGTTCGACACCCACTGCACCCGCGCCATCCGCGCCATCAGCGACGTCCGCGCCATCTGCATCGGCGACGTCCGCGCCATCTGCATCGCCGACGTCGGCACCGGCGTCACCGGCGACGACGGCCTCATCACCCACGACGACGCCCGCGCCGCCGACGCCGACACCACCGCCCTCTCCCGCGCCTGCGCCGACCATGTCCGCCGAGGACATCGCCGCGCTGGAACGAGAACTCGACGAGATCGATGCGTTGCTCCGCGACCTCGAAGCCGGCTTCGCTGCGGACTGACGCTCGGCACCTGGGATCCCGGCACACGCCGAACGCCGATGCTTGACTTGGGCGATGCCCGACTCGACAGCGCACCACGCGGAGGGAGATGACTGAGCCGGCGACCGACACATCGGCGAGCGCGGCGAGCGGCGCGGTACTCGTCGTCGAAGACGACGCCGACGTGCGGTCGGCGATCGCGACCGGCCTCGAGGTCAACGGCTTCTCGGTGGTCGCGCTCGACAGCGCCGAGGCGGCACTCGCCGAGATCACCGGACGCCTGCCCGACCTGATCGTCCTCGACGTCGGACTGGCCGGGATGTCGGGCATCGACCTGTGCGCTGCACTGCGGTCACGCCAGATCGACGTGCCCATCCTCGTGCTGTCAGCCCGCGACGAGGTCGGTGACCGCGTCGCCGGGCTGCAGGCCGGAGCCGACGACTACCTCGTCAAGCCGTTCGACCTCACCGAACTCGTCGCCCGCCTCCAGGCGCTCCTGCGTCGAGCCGGAACCGCCGCCGCCTCCGGGCCGTCATCCAGCTCGACGTCCACGTCGTCCAGCTCGGAATCCAGGTCGGCGAGTTCGTCGTCCAGGTCGGCGAGTTCGTCGTCGAGGCTGGTCTTCGGGTCGCTGAGCATCGATCTCGATCGTCGCATCGCCGAGACTCCGGACACCCGCCTCGAGCTCACGCGCCGCGAGTTCGATCTGCTGGCCGTCTTGGCCCAGCACCGAGGCATCGTGCTCTCGCGCATCCAGCTCCTCGAGTTGGTGTGGGGCTACGACTTCGAGGCGGACACGAACGTGGTCGACGTGTTCGTCGGCTACCTCCGCAAGAAGATGAGCTCCGCCGGTCTCCCGAAACTGATCTCGACGGTGCGAGGTGTCGGGTTCGTGATGGAACGCTCGTGAACGCCTCCACCTCTCGCCGATCGGCTGCCTGGTGAGGCTGGAGACCCGCACCGGACTCGCCGCGCTGGCGGCCGCGGTGCTCGCGCTGGTCATCCTCGCCGCGGTGGCGACGAATCAGTTCGAGCAGGTCGTGCGAGAACTCGTCGACGAACAACTCGAAGAGCGCTCGGCGACCGCACCGGTGCTCGTCGCCGTCGGCGACCGCGTCGCCGTGTCCGAACTCGACTCGACGATCGCGGCCGCTCGGGTGCTCGTCGACGGACGCACGATCGACATCGGCCGGCTGCCCGACGATCCGCTGCCACCGATCGACCGGGAAGGCTTTCGCACCGCCACGGCCGACGGCGAGGACTGGCGGCTGTACACCGTGCGCGTCGACGACGTCCCGGCGGCCGGCGACACCGCCTTGGTCGAACTCGCTGCCCCGCTCGGCGACGTCGACGCTCGGGTCTCGACGCTGCGCGGACGAATGGCGTTGGGCGGGCTCCTCGCGGCAGCGCTTGCCGGCGTCGCCGGTCTCGTCCTCGGTCGACGGGCATCGCGCCCGTTGACGGACCTCCGCAACGACGCCGCTGCCATCACCGGGTCTGGCGATGCCGACCTGGCCGTGCAGACGGCCTACGGCGCCGTCGAGGTCGACGACGTCGCCCGCACGCTCAACGACAGCCTCCGCAGCGTGGCTGACGCGTCGACGCGCCGAGAGGAGGCGCTGGTCGCGGCACGGGCGTTCGCGGCGTCGGCGACACACGAGCTGCGCACCCCATTGCAGAGCGCGATGACGAACCTCGACGTCGAACTCGCCCCGACGGGAGGGTCCGATCGGGTTCGTGCGGCGCGGTCGGATCTCGACCGGATGAAGTCCGCGCTCGAAGCTGTCCGCGCCTTCTCCGACGCCGAACTCGTCGATCCGACCTGGTTCGAGACGGTCGACGTGGCCGATCTCGCCGAGGAGATCGCGGCGAGCGCGTCTCGGGGATCGGACCGAGTGTCGGTCGCCGGCGACGACTCCCTCGAGCTGTCGGTGTGGCCCGATGGCGTGCGCCTCGCGCTCGACAACCTGGTCCGCAACGCACTCACCCACGGTCGAGTCGCTCCCGAATCGAACGGTACCGACGTCGACGACGTCACCGAGCAGCACGCAGGCGAGGTCATCGTGACGATCGATGCGGTTGCCGGGGCACTGACGGTCGACGACGGCGGTGTCGGCATCGCCCCGTCCGATCGCGAGCGGCTGCTGCAACCCTTCGAGCGCGGGGCGACGCGCGTCGCCGGTTCGGGGCTCGGCCTCGCCTTCGTCGCGCGCGTCGCGGCCGCACACGACGGCGACTTCACGCTCGACGACAGCCCCCTCGGCGGCACCCGCGCCATCCTGGTCTTGCGCACCCTCCCGTCGCCGCCGACCGAGCGTTCCTGACGCGCGACCGCCGCCAGGAGCGGACGCTTCAGGAGATCGCCGGAGCGTCGGAGCCGACGAACTGCTCGCGCAGCTCGCGCTTCAACACCTTGCCGGTCGCGTTGCGCGGGAGTGCTTCGACGATCGCGATGTCGTTGGGCACCTTGAACTTCGCGAGCCGCTCGACGCAGTGTTCGACCACGAGCGCACGGTCGATCTCCGCGCCGGCTTCGATCGCCAACACAGCAAGTCCGACCTCGCCCCACTTGTCGCTCGGCAGACCGATCACTGCCGCTTCGGTGACCCCGGGGATCTGGTACAGCACGTTCTCGACCTCGGCCGGGTACACGTTCTCGCCGCCGGAGATGTACATGTCCTTCCAGCGATCGACGATGTAGACGAAGCCCTCGTCGTCGACCCGTGCCGCGTCACCCGTCTTGAGCCAACGTCCCTCGAACGCGTTGGCGGTGGCTTCCGGCTTGTTCCAGTAGCCGGGCGTGATGTTCGGGCCCGCCACCCACAACTCCCCCACCTCGTCGGGCGCGCAGTCGTTGCCCTGGTCGTCGACGATGCGGAATTCGGTGTGCATCAACGCCTTACCGGTCGACCCGATCTTGCGGAGCGCATCGCCGGGATCGAGGAAGATGCTCGCCGGGCTCGTCTCGGTCATCCCGAACCCCTGTGCCAGGTCGACACCTCGTTCGGTCCAGGCTTCCATGATCGTGAGCGCGCACGGCGCGCCGCCGACGCCAGCCACTCGCAGACGCGTCAGGTCGGTGTCGACGAAATCGGGATGCTGCATCATGAACTGATACGGCGCCGGCACCGCGAAGAAGTGGGTGATCCCGGCAGCGGGGTCACCGATGAGGCGCAACGTCTCGCCGGGATCGAACGCCTTCATGATGACCACGGTGCCACCGGCGTGGAGGACCGGGTTGGAGTAACAGTTGAGCCCACCGGTATGGAACAACGGCAGCACGTTGAGGTGCACCGTATCGAGCCCGACGCCTGCGGGCACGCCGAGGTTGACGCAGTTCCAGAAGTTCATGCCATGGGTGATCATCGCCCCCTTCGGCAGTCCGGTGGTGCCGGACGTGTACATGATCGTGATGACATCGTCGTGTGTCAGCGCGGCCCGCCCGACCGGGGAACCGTCGTGCGCGGCCAGCGCTCGCTCGTAGGCGCTGTCGAGGGCGCCTCCGTCGATCTCGAGGAGGTGATCGATGCTGCACCGCTGCTGGAGTTCGGTTGCAGCCGCTGCGAACTCGACGTCGTGGACGAGCAGCTTCGGGGAGCTGTCGTTGATGATGTAGTCGAGTTCGTTGACCGTGAGCCGCCAGTTGAGCAGCACGCAGATCGAGCCGGTGCGAGCGCACGCGAACTGCACGTCGAAGTACTCGACGTTGTGCCGAGCACGCCGATCCGGTCACCGCGCCCGACGCCGAGCGACGTGAGGTACGCCGCCATGGCGTCGATGCGCCGGTCGAGATCGGTGTAGGTGAAGCTGCGCGCGGTCGCGAGGTCGCGGACGGCCTCCTTGTCGGGCCGATTCTTCGCGTGATGGTCGATCCAGTCGTAGGCGCGGGTTGCGCCATGGCCGGCGGGTCGTGACGACGTGAGCGACGCAACGGCGTCCGGGTCGGGCGTGAATGTGGTGTCGTCTGCGGCTGCAGTCATCGGATCCCCTTGTCGAGTCGAGCCGGCTCATGATCGCGCAGCCGCCCCCACCCTCACCACATCGGGCGCCACGCCATCCCCACCCCCACCCAACCCCAGCCCCAACCCCCAGCCCCAGCCCCAGCCCCAGCCCCAACCCCAGCGATGAGAACCCGTGCGGACAGCTCGCCTCGGTTCTCATCGCTGGCGGGTCGACGATGTGGCCGAGGGTCGCTACGTTGTGCGACCGACTCGAAGTCGACGATGATCGAGGTGGCAAGTGGCGAGAACCCAAATCGAGCGATCCGCCGAAACACGGCGGGCGATCAACGAGGCCACGATCCGTTCACTCGTCGAAGCCGGCTACGCCTCGACGACGACATCGGCCGTGTGCGATCGAGCGGGCGTGTCACGGGGAGCCCTCACGCACCACTTCTCCTCGAAGCAGGAGATGATGACTGCGGCGATCACCCACCTGTCCGAGGTGCGCGAACGCCAGCTGAGCAAACGTGCCAGCGAGTTGGCCGACGGGCCGGATCGCACCCAGGCGGTGATCGAACTGCTGTGGGAGTCGTTCACCAGCGACCTGTTCTACGCCTCGCTCGAGCTGTGGAACGCAGCACGAACCGATCGGGCACTCCACGAGACGCTGTACCGCGCGGAGCGCGATCTCGGTGCCCGCCACCGAGTACTCGTCGCCGAGATGTTCGGAGAGCCCTTGGCGGCGCATCCCCACTTCGACCGCGTCGTCGACATGATGTTTCGTCAACTTCGCGGTGCTTCGGTCACCCGCATCCTTCGAGGGGATGCACATCACGAGGACGCGGTGATCGGCGATCTCGTCACAGCGATCGCAGCGATGACGGCGATGAGCGACTCGGTCGCTGGCGGGCTCGATTCCACGAGCTGACCTGGTTGGGCAGTCGCCTGGCCTGCATCTGTGGGCGACCACCTGCCAGCTCGAGTTGACAAACCGAACATTCTGTTTCTAAAGTCCTGCGGCAACGGACGGCGTCTTGCAACGACTCGCAGACGTCACCCAGTCGCGTGTCGCAGGGGGCGACATCGCCGAACCCACCCCGGTCGCCACTCCCGAGGCCGCTGCGAGAAACGGAGCATCCATCATGCCCACCATCGACGGCGCACTTCGCGCCACCGCCCGCCGCGTGCCCGACGCCGAAGCGCTGAGTTTCGACGGCAACGACTACACCTATGAGGAATTCGACGAAGCGGTCGAACGTGTCGCGTGTGCGCTCGCCGGACTCGGCGTGGCCAAAGGCGACCGCGTCGCCTTGATGTCGACCAACTCCGACCGCTTCGTCCTGGCGTTCTACGCCACGCATCGACTGGGCGCGATCTTCGTTCCCATCAACCCGTCGTCGGCGCCGCCCGAGATCGAGTATCTGCTCAGCGACTCCGGTGCGATCGTCTTCCTGTTCGACCCCGCGCTGCGCGCTGCGGTCGACGCGACCATCTCGATCGGATTACCCGAGAGCTGCCGCCGCGTCGTTGCGCTCGGCACATCGGGCGATCACCTCGACCTCTTCGCCCTGGCAGCCGACGGCGGCTCGTCGCGGCCGGACGTCGACGTCAGCGAAGACGACGACGCTCTGATCCTGTACACCTCGGGAACGACGGGCAAGCCGAAGGGGGCGCTGTTCGACCACCATCGGTCGATGTGGGTGGGCGTGAACGTCATCGCCACCTGTGGGATGCGCGTCGGCGATCGTTTCCTGCACGTCGCTCCCCTGTTCCATGCTGCCGAGCTCTGCATCATGTTGATGCCCGGCACGATGATCGGCGCGAAGCACGTGATCCTCAGCGGCTTCGATCCGACCGTCGTCGCCGACACGATGGAGTCGGAACGCATCACGATGTTCTTCGGCGTCCCGACGATGTTCCAGTTCCTGCTCAAGGTCCCCGGTCTCGCCGAGCGTGACCTGTCGGCGTGGCGGACGGGACTGTTCGGCGCGGCACCGATGCCGGCGTCGGCGGTCGAAGCACTGGTGTCGACGCTGCCGCACGTCGACTTCATGCAGCTGTGCGGGCAGACCGAGGGGGGGCCGGGCGGTATCTACAGCGACGCCGCACAAGTGCGAGCCCGTCCGGATGCGAGCGGGCGCCAAGCCCTGCCGTTCACCGAGTGCCGAGTCGTCGACACGTCGGGCAACGACGTCGAACCCGGCGGAACCGGCGAGTTGCTGCTCCGGGGCGAGACGATCATGAAGGGCTACTGGAACAGGCCGGAGGCGACCGCCGAGACCATCGTCGACGGATGGCTCCACACCGGCGACCTCGCCCGACTCGACGCCGACGGCTACATGACGCTCGTCGACCGGATCAAGGACATGATCATCACCGGCGGCCACAACGTGTACTCCGTCGAAGTCGAGAACGCGTTGGCCGCGCACCCCGACATCGCCGACTGCGCGATCGTCGCGAAGCCTCACGCCGAATACGGCGAGAGCATCGTGGCCGTGGTCACGCCTGTCGAGGGAGCGACGATCACGCTCGACGAGATCAAGGAGTTCTGTCGAGCCCGCGTGTCGCACTACAAGGTGCCGCACGATCTGATCATCCGCTCGATCCCGCGTAACCCCTCCGGAAAGATCATGAAGCACGTGATCCGCGCGGAGATGGACCCCAGTGCCTGATCAGTGCCTGATCAGCGCCGGACATCGGTCTGACGTCGGTCTGCCGTCGGCCCGCTCGGGCACGCCCGCACGCTGGATGCCCCGATCACGCCCATCGAGGCCGTCATCGGCGGTCGCTCGCACCCGTGCGAGAACCCGCGGACGCAGGTGCAATCGATCGAGCTTGATCGAAATCTGATCCAGCGTTCGGTGTGCGTTGGCGCTACGACCCCGTGGCTCCTCACCCGATTGCAGACGACACGGCCGATCAACGAGCGCCCTTTTCGCCTGGCACTCGACATCACTCGCGACATCGAGAACCCTGCCCAGCGGGAACCCTTCCTGGACAAACTCGCTGCGCAGCCCTCGGCAAGCGACGGTCGGTCTCGCCGAATTGCTCGATTCGGACGCGACGCTGTCCCGGAGCTGCACGACCTTGCTGCGATGCTCCAGCGTCAGCTGCTTCGACTGAGGAAGATCACCGACGACCTTCTCGACTCCGCCCGGCTCGACAGCTCGGATCATCG
This sequence comes from Ilumatobacter sp., assembly GCF_046290335.1. Taxonomy (GTDB): domain Bacteria; phylum Actinomycetota; class Acidimicrobiia; order Acidimicrobiales; family Ilumatobacteraceae; genus Ilumatobacter_A. The sequence goes on from NZ_JBKAGH010000001.1 coordinate 821,905, forward strand.
CCAGCAACCGCCGTCCACTGGTTTCGATCTGTGCGAGTGCATGGCGGTGTGCTTCGTCGCGGAGCTCGAGCCGGAGGAGTTCGCTGTAGCCCAGCAGCCCGTGGAGCGGTGTGCGGAGTTCGTGGCTCACGTGAGCGAGCAGTTCGTTTCTGGCCCGCCGAGCGTCTGCCTGCGCTTCCTCGGCCCGGTCGGTCGCCACCGCGGCGCGAGCGCGAACCAATGCGGTCCCGATGGCACGACCGATCTCACCAACCGCAGCGACCTCGTCATCTGCCCATCCGCCGACCGGTGCGAAGTGGTTGATCCCGACCAACCCGATCCCCTCTCCGTCGACCACGATCGGGACCTGGAGCACCGCAGCGACGCCGAACGACGAGAACGAGCGCTGTTCGGCTGCTGCCGACTCCGGTAACTCGCTGATCGCGGCAGCTGCGAACACCTCACCGTGTCGCGCCAGCTCGGAGGTGTGCGCGAAGTCGTCGGAACGAAGCCGTTGGATCACGGGCAGCTGCGGGAGGACGCCACTGGCGGTCCATTCGAAGAGGTTCTCGAACGTGCCGTCATCGTGGTACACGGTCACATACGACCGATCGGCGCCCAGCCGTTGCGCCAGCTGTTCCAGCGCAGCCACGACCTCCGATGTCACCTCGTCCCACGACGCGCCGGACAGTCGCCAGGCCAAGTGCTGGCCGGCCGCGGCTTCGTCGCTCATCCACACAGCGTTGTCGATAGACCATCGCCAACGGCGCCACCCGCCAGATTCTGATGCGGACTTGAGAAGCTTGATCGGATCTTGATCCGGTCTTGAGAATTGCCACGGAGGCACGAAGGTCGCCGCAATTGGGACGTTCTCCTCTGGAAAGCTGCAGCGCAACATACGAAAATGAATGCTGTCGACACAAGCCCCACCCGGGGCTGGTCGATGCCACCCGGCCCCATGACGCTGCGAGCGATCCAAGCGATCGGCGGGGCTCGGATCCACGCCCCAGACCCCAAGGAGCACTACCCGGATCATGATCACGATCGTCGTTCCTCTCGACGGATCCCCCTTCGCCGAGCGAGCCATTCGCCCCGCATGTGCGCTGGCAGCGCGCCTCGACGCCGCACGGATCGTGCTGCTGACGTGTGAGCCCGACGATGCCGACGAAGCGAAACGCCGACTCGATGAGCTCGCAGGGCTCCACTCCTCTGGCGTCGAGATCGAGACCAGGGTCGTCGGCATCGGCCAGCCTGGCGACGTCATCCTCGAGACGGTGTCGACGGAACCGGAGGCGATCCTGTGCATGGCCACACGGGGCCGCGGCGGGCTCGGGGCAGCGCTGTTGGGCAGCGTGGCGCTCGGCGTCGTACGCAAGTCCACACGGCCGTTGATCCTCGTCGGGCCGCGCTGCGGCACCGCGCTACTTCCGAGCGAACGCGGGCGGCTCCTGGTGTGTTCCGACGGCTCGGAGTTCTCCAACAGCATCCTTCCGATCGCTGACACGTGGTCCGAACTGCTCGACTTGCGCCCGTGGCTCACCGAAGTCGTCGGGCCTGATGAGAACCCGGAACCTTCCTACCGACCGGTCCCGAACCGGGAGATCGAAGCCGCCAAGCAACGCCTCGGCGTGCTTTCGACACGGTTCGTCTCGTCGACCGACGAGCCGGGCATCGAGGTCCTGCACGGCACACCGGGCCACTCGATCGCGGAGTTCGCCGAGCGGCTGCCCGCTGCGCTGATCGCCATCGCATCGCACGGCCGTACGGGGCTCACTCGACTCACGATGGGCAGCGTCGCGACCGAGATCGTCCGCCACGCTCCGTGCCCCGTCTTGATCTCCAGGCCGAGCGACAACTGAGCGAACCGACAACTGAGCCAGCCCGCCACTGCGCCGACCGACAACGTGAGCAACGGCGGATGGCCTCACGGTGAAACCCACCGAACACCAGGACCACCAGCATGAGCAGGAGAGCGAGATGATCGAGACGAGCGAGTACAAGATCAACGACATCGTCGTCGGGGTCGACGGTTCGGACGGTTCGCTTGCGGCGCTGCGATGGGCCGCTCGAACCGCGAAGGCACGAGGAGCGCGTGTTCGAGCCATCAGCGCATGGCAATATCCCGCGCACGCCGTCACGCCCGCCGGCCCCGCACGGTTGCCCGACGCCGACGAGATGGACCGTCAGACGTGCGAGGAGCTCGGTGCGTTGATCCGTCGGGAACTGGGAGACGATGCAGGTCGCGTCGACGCCGAGGCCGGTCGCGGCCCGGCGGCGACGGTGCTCATCACGGCCGCACGCACCGCCGATCTGCTCGTGGTCGGTGCACGAGGGCTCGGAGGATTCAGCGGGTTGCTGCTCGGATCGGCGTCGCAGCAATGCGTCGAGCACAGCCCATGTCCGGTGGTCGTGCTGCGCGGTGGCACCGAACGCACCGGCGGCCCGATCGTCGTCGGTCTCGACGGCTCCGACGGCGCTGCTCGCGCACTGGCGTGGTCGGCCGCCCAGGCCGAGGCGACCGGCACGTCCGTCGTCGCCGTACACGCGCTCGGGGCCGGACCGAACAACACGACGATGGATGCCGCACACGCAGCACTCGAACGGTGGTGTGCCCCGATCGAGGAGCGCTCGATCCGTTGTGACCGTCGCGTCGTGGCGAGCGATGCGCGCACCGCGTTGGACGACGTCGCCGACGCGACCGGTGCGTCGCTCATCGTCGTCGGTAGCCGAGGATTGGGTGCGGTGCGCGGCTTGCTGCTCGGCAGCGTGGCCGGCTACGTCGCGCGTTACTCGACACGGCCGATCGCCGTGATACCTCGGGCTGCGACGAGCTGATCGCTCGTGTGCGGACTGCGCGAGCGGATCGTCAGTCGAGTGCGCCGTCCGGTGCGACGTCGAGCGTGACGTCGAGGCGCAACGTGCCGGCGCGGTCGTGGGTGATCTCGATCGGACAGACGGTGCCGCGATCGGCGCGCACGATCCACTCGGCGACCGTGCGGTCGCCGGTGCCGTCAGAGCCCGAGGAGAACGAACGGACGGCGTTCTGCCGGAGCGCTCGTCCGGCGAGTTGGCCGAGGTCGAGGCGCTCGCTTCCGGTGACGAGCGATGCGCCGTCGACCAGCGAGAGTCGAGCGGTCATCGGCTGCACGTAGCCGCTGGCCAGGGCACGCTCGGTGACCGCCGTCTTCATCCAGCCGGCGTTCTCGACCACCACGCGGAGCCGCCACGTGCCGTCGCCGAGCGCCTCGACGATCGTCTCGCGATGCCGCAACAGCGGTGACGACAATGCCAGTCGCACAGCAAGACGCGAGTGCGGGGCGATCTCTGCTTCGAGGAGATGGGGAGGCGGGTTGCGAAACACGAGCTCGCTGTGCCAGCCGCCCAACTCGACGCGACCGAGTTGGGGATGGTCGAACTCGTACCAGTCGACGTAGCCCCCTGGCACGTTCTCGTCGACCCACGCGAGCAGTTGCAGTTCCTCGTCGAGTGGGTGGGTTCGGTACCACTCGAGCGGGTGCGCCTCGTCGAGACCGGCTGCCTGGAGCGCGTTCCAGAACTCGGTCGTCCAGGCGTACACACCGAGGTGATCGAAGGCCCAGTCGGTGCCCACCCCGCGGATGACGCTCTGCGGGTGGTAGCGGAAGTCGTGGAAACCCGAGATCGACGGGTAGCCGGTGAGCTCGGTCGCCATCTCGCCGAGCACCTCGTAGGTCCACAGATCGTCAGCGGCGAAGGAGTCGTCGGGCTGGTCGCTGTAGGCGCGGATGTGGACCCCGGAGAACGTGTGGTACGCCAGATACGCGCAGATGTTCTTGCGGTCGGTGACCGCCCGCAGCAGCGCCGCGATCTCGGGTTCGCTCCCGGGATACTCGCCCGCGTCCCACGGCCCTTCGACCTTGCGCTCCCACTTGTAGGGGAACTGCCGGTTCGGGTCGATGCCCTCGCGCAACGGAGCGCTGGGGACCCGCACGCCGTCGTAGCCGTGGATCCTGCCTTCGCCGAGCAGTCGGTAGTACGGGCCGTCGCCGTCCTCGTCGGGTTCACGCGCGATGAGCAGCCGCGGGTCGGCGGGATACGGCTTCCATGTGCCGTTCGGGTCCAGGACGCGCATCTGGAGCAGGCGCCCGTCACGGTCGACATCATCGGTGACGAGGCCGTCGAGTCGGTCTGGCGTCGGCCAGGGGTGCACGCTGCCGCGAACGAACGACGGGAGTTCGGCGAGCGAGCGCTCAGCCCCGTCGGGGTTGACCCGGGGGACGAGGTAGAAGGCGCGCGTGTCGAGAGCCCGGGTGATGTCGGCGTCGCGTCCGAACCCGGCGGTGAGGTGATCGACGAGATGGACGATCGCCATCGTGGCCGTGACCTCCGAGGCATGGATGTTGCCGTCGATCCAGATCGCCGGCTTCTCGGTGGGTACCCCGACCGCGTGGTTCGTCACCGTGAGCAGCCAGAGATCGCGACCTTCGTACGACTGGCCGATCGAGGTCAGCCGGACGAGATCGGGGAAGTCCGCGGCGAACTGCTCGAGCCACAGGGTCAGTTGCTCGAAATCCGGATACCGGTCGTACGCGACGTCACCCATCGCCGCACACTACGACCCGACCGCCAGGCTGTCACGGTGAGGTCGAGATCGACGACGCTCGCCGGCACGCTCGCCAGCCGCTCGCCAGCCGGGCGAACGACAGGGCGTGTGTCACGTGAGGTATCGATCGGCATCGGATCGGGTACTGCGTTCACATGACCTCTCCGCTTCCCATTCCCGTCGGACCGTTGTCGGAGCGCGTGATCTCCGCGCTACTCGACGACACCGGCCTCGACCCGACGGTCGAACTCGATGGCGACGACCCGTTCGAGCACGACCTGCAGCTCGCGCTGTACGTGCTCAACGAACTGCACTACCGCGGCTGGGTCGGTGTCGACGATCGACGGGAGTGGGAGCCGGCGGTCGCCACCGTCCGCACACGGCTCGCCGACGAATTTCATCGCCGCCTCGAACTCGAAGTGGGTGCCAACGCGAACGTCGACCCGCTCGCGGAGGCCGAACGCCTACTTGGTCTCGACGGGCCGTCGGTGTCGTCCCACCTGCGCGATCACGGGACCGTCGAGCAGGTGCGTGAGTCGATGGTGCTTCGCTCCCCGTACCAGTCGAAGGAGGCCGACCCGCATACGTTCGCGCTCCCCCGTTTCGACGGGCGAACGAAGCGAGTGTTCTGCGATATCCAGGCTGGCGAGTACGGCGTCGGCCACGAACGGTCCCACGCCGAACTGTTCGCCGATGCACTCGTCGGTCTCGGCCTCGACCCGACCCCGAACGCCTACATCGACCGGTGCACCGGGCCGGCCTTGGCGACCTCGAACCTCGTCACACTCGGTGCGATGCATCGCCGACTGCGCGGCCTCGTGCTCGGTCAGCTGTCGCTGTTCGAGATGGACTCGGTGGTCCCGAACCAACGCATGGTGGAGTGCTGCGACCGGCTCGGCCTCGACCCGAGCGTGCGCCCCTTCTTCCACATCCACGTGCTCGCCGACGCCGAGCATCAGACCATGGTCGAGGCAGCGTTTCTCAGCGACTATCCCGGTGTAGCGCCCGACCAGGTACGCCACCTGGTGGTGGGGTTGCGGGCGCAGTCCTTGATCGACCGGGCCATCGCCGCGTCGTGTGTTCCCACCTGGGAGCACGGCCAGCGAGCGCTGGTGACCCCCATGCGTCTTGCGCAACGCCGGGCCCGATCCGCATCGGGCATCTCCCTACGAGAAGTCGCTCAGCACCGATTCGACAACGGTTTGCCCGTGCCTGCGTGACCACCCGGCCGCAGGCACGCTTCGCTGGCCGACCCCCGGAATTCGCAACGGCCGAGTCCCACTACCGCGCCGAAGGGTTCGTCTCCCGACTGACACAACGGGTCTGCGCCGACGGAACCTGTATATCTCGAGGCTCAACCATTCCGCCGAAGCTGCCGATGCACCGAGGATGAGTTGCGTCTCACGGTCAGGATCGGCCTCTTCACGTCACGGCGTTGGCCGACCGGCACCGTCGAGCCGAGGGTCGGCGAACGCGCAGACATGTGCTCACGATCGCCACGACACGCCAACTCGCACCGCCGCGTTCGACCGCAGCATCCACAGCGCACGCAAGCGGTGTGTTGCTGGGGAATGGGCGTCGCCATGAGGGTGCTGATCATCGAAGACGACGCGGCTGTTCAGCGGGTCGTCTTCGATGGACTCAAGAGCCGATCTGTCACCACGGTCGTCGCTGCCGACACCGTCGCCGCCGGTCGCGCAGCGCTGGGGCGCCAGGACTTCCACGTGGTCATCGTCGGTCTCGCACTGGTCGACGGATCCGGGCTCGAGATCATCGCCGAACTGCGAGCATCAGGCTCGACGGCCCACGTCATCGTGCTCACGGATGCCGCCGCGGAAACCGACCGGGTCCACGCGTTCGAATCCGGCGCCGACGACTACGTCATCAAGCCGTTCTTCGTTCGCGAGTTGGTCGCCCGAGTCCTCGCCGTCGAACGACGCCACGGCCTCACCGCCGACACCAAACTGCACATCGGCCCGCTGGAGATCAATCTGAACGCCCGCGATGTCACACTCCACCACCGTCCGCTCGAACTGACCGCCATGGAGTTCGCGCTCCTCGCCTTTCTCGCCGCTCGACCTGGCCACACCTTCAGCCGAGGTGAGCTCCTCGAAGCGGTGGGGCACACGAGTGCCGACTGGCACTCCGGCTCGACCGTCACCGAACATGTCCGGCGGCTCCGTTCGAAGATCGAGACGGACCCTCGACAGCCGCAGCTCCTCACGACCGTTCGGGGCGCCGGCTACCGACTCGACGCGCCCGAATCCGACCCATCTGTTCATCGTCCACCGCCGGTCGGGACAGGGACCCTCGTCCACGTCGACGGGTACATCGTGTCGGCAGACACCACTGCAGCTCAGATCCTCGGGCACACGGAGCCGTCCGGCCTCCTCGGCCGGAACACGCTCGACTTCGCTGCGTCCGCATCCCGCAACGCGGTCGCCGAGCGTCGAGATCTGATCAGGGCAGGACACACTCGCCGGTCTCAGATCGCGACGGCTCAACGGTCGGACGGGTCCGAAGTCATCGTGGAGATGTGGTCGTCGGAGACCACGTGGAACGGCCAACCCGCTCGGCGCCTCGAGTTGATGGTGTCCGACGATTCGCCGACCCGGCTCCGTCACCTGGCCATCGGCGTGTACAGCGAAGTGTCCGATGCCGTGATCGTGACCGACCTGCACTTCCACGTCCGAAGCTGGAATTGGGCGGCCGAACGTCTGTACGGATGGACCGAGAACGACGTACTCGGACGGCATCTGCTCGATGTCGTCGACTTCGACGGCGACGAGTTCTCGACAGCGGAGCGACAACTCGAGATCAGCGGACGTTGGCACACCCAAGGCCGACAGCGCACACGAGAAGGTTCCCGCATCGACGTGATGTCGTCGATGACCACGATGCTCGACGACCACGCAGAGGCCATCGGCATCGCGATCGTCAACCGAGTCGTCGCGATGTCCTCGGACCAGACCGACGGCCCGCCTGAACCGGACGCAGGTGACGTGAGGCGCGGCCTCGATCGACGAGAGTTCGAGGTGCACTATCAGCCCGTCGTCGCGCTCGCCGACGAGCACCTCGTCACCGTCGAAGCCCTCGTGCGCTGGCGGCATCCGGTCCGGGGTCTCCTCAGCCCGGCGGCGTTCATCGACGTCGCCGAGCGCAACGGGTTGATCATCGAGCTCGACGCCTTCGTGCTCGACACCGCCAGCCGACAGGTCGCCGCGTGGCGGGCCGAGGGCGCCGATATCGGCCTGTCGGTCAACGTGTCGGCGGCCGCGCTCGCCGACGCAGGGCTCGTCGACAGGGTCATCGCGACGCTGGAGACGGCGGGACTCGACGCTCATGCGCTGTGGCTCGAGGTCACCGAGACGTCGCTCGTGCGCAACGTCGATCAAGCAGCGGCGATGTTGCACCGCCTCGCCGACCAGGGCATCGGGATCGCCATCGACGACTTCGGTACCGGCTGGGCCAGCCTCACCTACCTCAGCAAGTTCCCGATCCACGCGCTCAAGATCGACCGTTCGTTCGTCGCCGGGATCGGCGAGAACCCCAACGACCGCGCCATCGTGCGATCGATCGTGCACCTCGGCGCCGAACTCGGCCTCGCCGTGGTCGCCGAGGGCATCGAGACGGCGGCCCAGTCCGAGGCGGTACAGGCGATCGGCTGTGCCATCGGGCAGGGCTATCTCTTCGGTAAACCGACGCCTCCCGATGAGGTCGCAGTTCACCTCGCACACCGCGTCCGGCCGCTCGAGCTGACGATGGCGGCGAATTGGGGTTCGAGCGATGCGCACGCCGCGCCGTCGGCCATCGGGTCGTCGAGAACATCCTGAGCGCCGGGTCGGGTCGGTTCAGCTGTCGGGGTCGAGGTCGATGCGGCGGAGGAGCTGAGCGTTGAGGGCCACGACGACGGTGGAGGTCGACATCAAGACCGCGCCGACGGCAACGGGCAGAATGAACCCGATCGGAGCGAGCACACCGGCTGCGAGTGGGAGCGCCACGACGTTGTAGCCCGCTGCCCACCACAGGTTCTGCACCATCTTGCGATACGTCGCCTGTGAGAGTCGGCGGATCGCCACCACTCCACGAGGATCATCGGCGGCCAACACGATGCCTGCCGACTCGATGGCCACGTCGGTGCCTGCGCCGATGGCGATACCGACATCGGCTCGGGCCAACGCCGGGGCATCATTGACGCCATCGCCGACCATCGCCACCCGGCGGCCTTGGCTCTGCAGCTCTTGCACCTTGGCGTCTTTGTCCTCCGGAAGCACGTGGGCAAAGACCTCGTCGATGTCGAGTTCCGCGGCGACGGCGTCCGCGACCTGTTGGGCATCGCCGGTGATCATCGCCACCGAGACCCCGGCCTCGTGGAGTCGTCCGACGGCCTCACGAGAGACGTCTCGAACCGCGTCCTCGAGGGCGAACCCTCCGATGATCCCACCATGTCGGCCATCTCGCCCATCTCGGCCATCTCGAACGACGTAGAGGACGGCGGCGCCGCGGTCACGCCATTGTTGTGCCTCGTCCTGCATCGACGCCGGCTCCTCGAGGTCGCGTTCGCGAAGCAGCGCCGGACCGCCGACGGCGACCTTCGTCCCGTCGACGTCGGCTTCGACACCGCGACCGGCCATCGACTCGAAGCCGTCGGCTGCCGGGAGTTCGCCGGTGGCGTGCTCACTCGCGTATTCGTGGATGGCCCGTGCCAGCGGGTGCTCCGAGTCCGCCTCGACCGCACCGGCGAGGCGGAGCATCTCGTCGATCTCCACCCCGTCGACCGTGACGGTGTCGGTCACCCGATGTGCGCCGACGGTCAGCGTCCCGGTCTTGTCGAACAGCACGGTGTCCACGTTGCGCATCACCTCGAGCGCGACTCGGTCTTTGATCAGGATCCCCGAGCTGGCCGATTTCGATGTGGAGATGGAGGTGACGAGCGGGATCGCCAGACCGAGTGCGTGGGGGCACGCGATGATCAACACGGTGACGGATCGATCGAGAGCGAACTCCCCATCACCGGCAACCAGCCAGACGACAGCAGTGAGAGCCGCAGCAGCGACCGCGACGTAGAACAGCCACGCCGCAGCCCGGTCGGCCAGCTTCTGCGTGCGGGTGGCGGAGCCCTCGGCGTCGGCCACCATCTGTTGAATGCCGGCGAGTGTCGTGTCGTCGCCGACGGCGTCGACCTCGACGCGCAAACTCGAATCCGCCACCACCGTGCCAGCGACGACCCGATCGCCTTCGCTGCGTGTCACCGGTGTGGATTCGCCCGTGACCATCGATTCGTCGACATCGGCGGACCCGTCGACGATCTCTCCGTCGGCGGGAACCCGACCACCAGGGCGCACGAGGACCACGTCGCCGACTTCCAGCTGCGAGGCCTTCACGGTCTCGGTGGACCCGTCGTCGGTCACCCGCTCGGCTTCGTCGGGCATCATCTCCGCCAGCGCGGCCAACGCTCCACGAGCGCGCCCCACCGCGCGCATCTCGATCCAGTGGCCGAGGAGCATCACATCGATCAACAGGGCGAGCTCCCACCACACGTCGGCCTCGAAGATCCCGATCGATGTCGCCATCGATGCGACGTAGGCGACCGTGATCGCCATGCCGATCAACAGCATCATCGCGGGCTGTCGATCACGGATCTCCTCGCTGGCGCCGCTGAGGAACGGCCAGCCGCCGTAGAAGTAGATCACCGAGCCGAGCAACGCCACGATGACGTCGATCGCGTAGAGGTCGGGTGCGGTGTAGCCGAACCACTCTTGGATCATCGGCGCCCAGACGACCAGCGGCACCGACAGGATCAGCGTCAGCCAGAAACGGTCACGGAACTGAGCGGCATGATCCTCATGTCCGTGGTAGCTGTCGTGATTCTGGTGATCGTGCTCGTCCGGCTCGTCGCGCGTGCCGGCGGTGGCGCTGTCGTCGGACTCGTCAGACGAGCAACCTCGTGCACTGCCCGTGTCCTCGGATGTACGGGAGGTTTGGGGCACGGAATCGAGTTCCCTTCGTGAGCCGAGAGCAGACTGTGTCACTCTCGCCCTACCCACCTCCGAGTGAGTGTCAAACCCGGCGTTGCCACACCCCATCCGCAACGAACACCATCCGCAACGAACACCATCCGCAACGAACACCATTCGCAACAAGGTGCGTCGGGCCCCACGCAGATGGTCGAACGCCCTCCCGCCATCCGTACTCCGAGCGTGAAATCCGGATTCGACGATGTCGGACGATCCGAATCGCACGGCAATGCCGTCACGTAGCAATGCGAAGACGGACCTGCCGCCGAAGTGTTCGACAGCGGCGCCGTCGCGGTGTCGGAGTCGGCGGTGTCGCGAGTGATGGTGGCGGCGCCGCAACGGTGAGCGGGGGCCTGTTCGAACCGGGGCGTGCACACTTCCTGCGCCGACGATCAGGAGCATGTCCGTTGCAATCACGGGAATCGTGGTGGTGAAGCCGAACTCCCCTGACGCGACGATGGCCGGCACGAGCCACTGGCGGCGGACGTATCCCACCCCGTTGCCAAGCCAGCCTTCACCACCGTGATGTTCGGCGGCGGCCCGGGCGCGACCGTCGGCGGGGTGCCGTCAGCAGGGCCAGGCTGATGATCAGCGTCAGGGCGAGGCTGGCGACGATCGAGACCCGAAAGTCCCATCCTGGCAGCGCGGCGACGTTGATCGCGACGAGGACGATGAGCTGGGAGAGGAACTTCCCGCGCATGGCGTCCACGGTCGTTGGACCTCTGCTGGGGGTGTTCGCGTGCGAGTCGCGACGTCGACGTCACCGATTGCCGGTCGTCGTTTGGGTCCCACGGCATCGGGGTAGGCGGAGGGTATGGCCTTCATCATCGACACGCCTTCAGCCGCGCCAGGCACCGAGCAGACCACCGATCCTCATGGCGGTCGTTCTACCGACCGCGACGTTGCGCATCGCGACGTGGGCCACGGAACCATCGTTCCCGACGTGAGCCGACGCCTCCGGACCGCGAATCTCGTCGCCGGCGTCTTTCACCTCGCACAGTCGGTCGTCTTCTTGGCGATCGTCACCGACTTCGACCTGCCGGTCACGACGTCCTACGCCACCGAAGACCCCGTCCTCCTGCAGGGGCCGCCTCCGACCGAGATCTGGTTCGACGTCCGCGTCGGCTACGGCGTCGCCGCCTTCTCGCTGCTGAGCGCGCTCTTCCACTTCCTCGTGGCGACGGTGGCCCGCCGAACGTACGACCGTGCGATCGCAAACCGCCAGAACCCGTTCCGGTGGATCGAGTACTCGCTGAGCGCCACGTTGATGATCGTGCTGATCATGATGCTGCTCGGCGAATACGACGTCGGGGCGCTCATCGCCGTGGCCGGCGCCAATGCGTCGATGATCCTCTTCGGCTGGATCATGGAGCGGGTCAACACGCCGGGCTCGTCCTCGATCGACTGGTACCCGTTCGTCTTCGGCTGCTTCGCCGGCGCCGTCCCTTGGATCGTCGGAGGACTCTACTTCGCGGGTGCGCTCGGCAACGCCGACGAGGCGGTACCGACGTGGGTGTGGGCCATCTTCTTCAGCGTGTTCGCGTTGTTCAACGTCTTTGCGCTCAACCAGTTCCTCCAGTACAAGGCAGTCGGTAAGTGGCGGCGCTACGTGTTCGGCGAGGGCGTCTACATCGCTCTGTCGTTCGTTGCGAAATCCGCGCTGATGTGGCAGGTCTACTTCGGCACCACCCGCTGATCGCCGCCTCGGGCTCGCTGGTCTCGCCGGTCGCTGTCGTCCCTCGAGCCGGACCGTGCTGCGCGCTGAGTGGGTCGGTTCAGGTCGTGTCAGGATCGAGGTCGACGCGCCGGCGAGCAGCGTCATGTCGAGATCAGTTCTCGATCACGCCAGATGGCGCGCTCCGCCAGTGTGATGCGGCGCGCGGCGAACTGAGCCGGGGTGTTCTCGGCATTCGTCGCCCGTCGCTGCGGCGTGGCTGGCGCCTCCCATGGCGACTCCAGCGGTGCAACCTCCTTCGTCCAGCCTGGCCGTTGGATGCCCGAGTCATCCGCAAGCTTCTCCGCGATCGCAGCGAGCAGATTCGACATGAGCGGCGAACCCGATGACGGGGCGTCAGCGATTGCGGCTGCGGTCCACTCGGGATGCAATGCGATCTGGTCAGCGAACGAACGGAGTCGTGTCCAGTCCGGCTCATCCGTGTCGCGCGGGACTCCGATGTCCGCGAGTCGAATCATCGTTCGCGCCTCGAACGTGGGAACGAGCCTCTTGCCGAGCGCGGCCGCAATCTTCATCAGCGTGTCCCGCCGCAGATCGTCATGACCGTTCTCGATCCGCGAGATCGTCGGATACGCAACCCTGCAAGGGCGGCCAGGTCGCGCATCGACAGGCCAAGGGCTTCCCGCTCCTGACGAATCATCGTCGAGATCAACATGAATGTGAGCTTCAACGCTCACAGAGAAGCGCTGCAACAGCGGCGCCTCCGATCCGACAAGGCGCAGCGCGTCGTGCCCCAAGGTTCAACACTGGCCCGGCTCGGCACGCCATGACGGGTGATCCAGGGCGCTCTTCACCCCTGCTCAACGAAGCACGCCAACGATCGGCGGGACCACTGGGTAGAACTCTCAGCGTGGTCGGGGTGGGGAGGTTCGAACTCCCGGCCTCCTGCTCCCAAATCTGAAAATGGGGGTGTATCGGGGGGTGTCTGTCTGTACCGGATCTCGCCGATTTCTTACGATCTAGCTGGGGTGATTCTCGGACGAGCCGGAAGCTGCCGAACAGGGCGTCACGAGCCGGTGCAAGGCGAACTGATACATCGGCGATACCGGCCGCAGTTACTTGAGAACTCGCCGACAGGCTTCGATCCAGTCGAGAATCGGAGGGAGCATCGCCCGGCAGTCATCGCTGCCGCTTTCCGCAGCCACGTCGACAAACGCGTCTCCAGCGGCGTCCGCCAGTCCCCTCATCGCCTGGACGTACCACTCACCGTCGGCTCGAACCTGCTCTGCCAACGCCTCGAAGTGACGCACCTCTACCTTGTGGGGCTGGTAGGTCGAGCCGAGCTTCATCGCCAGTTTCCGCTTGCGAATGTTGACATCCACGTAGGGCAGTGCCGATGCGATGTCATAGAGCGGCGCCAATCTGATCACGCTGTCTGCGATCAGGAGTGAGTAGTTCTTCGCGTGCGCGTCGGTGCCGACGACAAGCCAGTTGTACCCGAGCGCGAGCAAGAACCGCTCGACGTCGACGTCGACGTCTGACGACACCTGCCGCAGCCGTTCCACGATCTGCGCCGGGGTTGGACCGCCGTCCGACTGATACTTCTCGGATGGATGCACCCCGAGCGCTTGGCACATGTCCTCCTGGTGGATGCGGCGAGTACCTCCGTGTGACCGGTCGTAGCGCTCGACGACGACGACCTTCTGATCCTCGAACCGCATCAGCTCGGTTTTGGCGGCGACGAGGCCCAATCGGTCCGCAGCTCCAAGACAGAGATACTCGTTGACCTCGAAGCTCTCGTAGCCGGCGATTGCTGGCTTGAGAATGTGGGTTGAAGGCGTGCCACCGTCTGGCTCGCTCCAGCCGACGCCGTCCACCCACGAAAGAGCGATCTTGGCCTGGGCTCCTGCAAGGGACCACCTGCCCTCGTCGTTCTTGTCGTGCCAGCGCGACGAGTCTGCTTTCAGGCCTCGTAGCCGCTCTGCGATCTCCGCTTCAGAGAGCGGAGTGCTCCCGCCGTCTGCGCGGAGACCTAGCGCGGCAGGGTCGTTCGAATAGCGGAACGCCCCGGCAGCATCGGCCCCGACGTGATTCAGCAGGCCGCAGATGTTCCGCTCGGAAACCTGCGCCTTCTTCGCCCACCTTGCGATGACGGTCGGATCGTCAGGCAGCAGCCCCCAGAGATACGGCGCGATCGTCTTGTGCGTGTAGTGCGTTCGCGACGTCGGCATGGACGTGGAGAGCGGAACCCCCGAATAGCCCGATGCGTAGTCGAAGGCCAGCGAGTCGACCGACGTCGCCGACACAACTCCGACGACCATCCCTTCGTCATCCACCACGCTGAGATCTGGAATGGCCACTACGCCTCGTCCGCCGGACTCTCTGCGGAGCGAAGTACGGACTGGAGCGCGTGACGAAGGTCCTCACTGAGCGACTCCGCCCCACTCAGCTCCCCAAGAACTCTTCGGAGTCGCTCGTTCGTCTCAGTCGCCGACAGTGCGTCCCGCAGGTTCGCCGATCCCGGCTGAAGAGCGGCCTCCAGGACCCTGCGGTCATCGGAGCCCAGGCGCACCAGGGCACTCTCCTGGAGCTGTCTTGCAAGTGGGCCCGAGTCAAAGCGCTCGGCGAAAGTCTCACGAAGCCTCGCCAGTGCGGCGGCCTGAAGGGAGTCGGCTCCGAACCGATCGAAGCCACCTGGAGCGCGCGCACGAGAAAGGGTCGCTAGTACTGCGCGATCAGCGTCGGTCGGTGCGCTTTCCAGCCGCGGTGAGATCTCGATCTCGAGCCCCAGCGCGTCAAGCGTTCGCAACAAGCGGTCGACTTCGATCGAAGATCGACGACTGTTCTCGATTGAGACGATCCAGTCTCGTGAGACACCGGCTCGCTCGGCGACCTCAGCTTGAGTCAGATTTAGATCCTTCCGCCGCTGCTGCAGAAGCCCCCCAATCTCGATGACGTTGCGAACCCTCACGAATGTCAGGTTAACACGACTTTCAGTGAATGTCGTGCCAGCGCGACTTTGAGAGAATGTCGCTTCAACGCTACATGTGGAGAATGCCGTGCCGGCACGACTCGGAGTGAACCCTCTACGCAACTGCCGTAGCGCTCAGCACTGCGCAGTGCGCTTGACCCGCTGACGCTCCTCCCGGTACGCCGCTTCGAACTCGGCGCGCTCGTGGTCAGTCATCCGTGCGAGCCGGATCGATCGGATCTCGTCGAGCGTGCGGTGACCGTGTTCGCCTCGCTGCTCCTCGTCCATCGACATAGAGCTGCAGCGTACGTCCGGCCACCCGCCCGGGATGGCGGCATTCGCAGCCCAGGGAAGGTTCGCCGGTAACGACATCGCTTCTCAACGGCCGTCGTTCAGCACCTGCTGAACCACCGATGTCGTAACGGTCGCCCCGCTCACCGGCGTGTCGGTAGGTAGCGGCACGCATCAGTGATGCCGCCCACACCGAGGAGGCCCCATGCAACCGAACCCGACCCACCAACCCCGAGCAGCGGTGCTGACCATCGCCGAGGTGATGGACGTCCTGCGCATCGGGCGAACCAAGGCCTACGAGCAGGCCCGGCTGTACCTCGACTCCAACGGCGAGGACGGCCTCCCCTGCATCAAGGTCGGCGACTCCATCCGATTCCTCCGCCACGCCATCGAAGACCTCATCGGCGAACCCATCACTCCCACATCCACCGACCACCACGACACCGACCCACCCCGCACCACCGCCACACCACCAACACGAACCAACCGAACACACCCCACCACCGACACCAACCCCCAACTCTTCACCGCCTAACCAACCACCCCCACAATGAACCGAAACACCACCCAACCAAACCAACTCACCAACGAGAGACAGGTGCCCGCCGGCGGTCGGGAGGCGACATGATGCGCGTCCGCACCCTCTTCGCCCGCAGCGCACGAGCCGCCGCCGAGTACTACGGCAACTACCTCGCCAAGGACGCCCACGAGATCCCCGGCCGGTGGACCGGCCGCCAGGCACCCGACCTCGACCTCATCGGCGACGTCTCCGTCGACGACCTGTCCGACGTACTCGCCGGCCTCGACCCACGCACCGGCCAACCGCTCGGTCGCCCACTTCTCGATCGCATCACGACGAACGGCAAGACCATCCCGGCCGTCGGCGGCTTCGACGCCACGTTCTCCGCACCCAAGTCGCTGTCGATCTGGTGGGGCCTCACCGGCGACGAACGACTCGCCGAGTGCCACGACATCGCGGTCCGTGCCGCTGCGTCCGCCATCGAGCACTACGGCTCGACCACCCGCAACCGATCCAACGGCCGCCGCATGCACGTCGACACCAACGGCCTCACCATGGCCGTCTTCCGACAGTCGACCAGCCGCGCCGACGACCCCCAGCTGCACTCCCACGTCATCATCTCCTCCAAGGTCCAGACACCCGACGGCCGCTGGTACGCGCTCGACGCCCGGGTCCTCAAGAAGCACCAACGCACCTTCGGCGGCCTCTACCAGTCGGTTCTCCGGGCGGAGCTGACGAAGCGTTTTGGCATCGCCTTCGACGACATCGACAATGGCCTCGCCGAGATCTCGGGCGTCCCCGCCGAACTGATCGCCCAGTTCTCCAAGCGTGCCGCCGACATCGACATCGAGATGGACCAACGCATCGGCGCGTTCATCGACGAGATCGGACGGGAGCCGACCCGTTTCGAGCGAGCCGCCATCGAGCGCGAGGTCTCCCGAGACACACGGGCACCCAAGACCGGCCGCTCCCCCGCCGAGCTACGCAACCGCTGGATCGCCGAGGCGGCAGCACTGGGCGTCGACGTCCGCTCACTCACAGCATCGATCGCGGCAGCCGCCCGCAACGCACCGACACCTCATCCCGTGAGCGTCGAGTCGGTCCTCGCCGAACTCGCCGAGCGCCGCTCCGTCTGGCACCGCCTCGACGTCCTCCGCACCCTCTGCGACCTCACCCCGCCCCAACCCGGACACGACGGAGCGAGCTGGGCCGCCGCCCTCGAGCAAGCGGTCGACACCGTCCTCGCCGACTGCATCGACCTCGACCCAGCTGACCACGCAACCCACCGCCGAGCATCCGACGGCCGATCGATCTGGACCGAGCCCATCGCTGTGCAAGCGACGAGCGAGCACGTCCTCGCCCAGGAGGAGCGCATCCTCACCTGGGCGATGGGCACCCAGCTCGACGACCCGTCCCCCGCCGTCGATCTCGACTCGCTCGGACTCGACGAGACTCAACTCGAAGCAGCGTCAGCCGTCGCCGGGGAAGATCAACTCGTGGTTGTCGTCGGGCCGGCCGGCGCTGGCAAGACCCGAATGCTCGACACCGCCGTGTTCGACCTCCAGCGTCGCGGTCGACCTGTCCTCGGCGTCGCCCCGACCACCCGAGGTGCTGAAGTCCTCCACTTGGAAGCCAACCTCGAAGCCGACACCGTCGCCAAGCTGATCCACGACCTCGACCATCCGGGTCCCGAATCGATCGCCGCCGGACTCCCGACCGGCACCACCCTCATCGTCGATGAAGCCGGGATGCTCAACACCGCCGACCTCCACCGCCTCGTCGACCACGTCGAGCGACACCAGTGGCGCCTCGTCCTCGTCGGCGATCCCCACCAGCTCGCGCCCGTCGGCCGAGGCGGCATGTTCACCGAACTGTGCAACAACGTCCGCACCGTCGAACTCGACCAGCTCCACCGCTTCACCGAGCCGTGGGAAGCCAACGCCTCACTCGCCCTCCGCCGAGGCGACACGAAGTCACTCAACGTGTACGAGGCCTTCGACCGGATCCGACCCGGGCGCCTCGACCAACACCTCGACACGATCGCCGACCTCTGGCTCGACTGCGACCGGCGAGCCGAAACGCTCGCCATCACGACCTCCCGCAACGACGACGTCGCCACTATCAACGCACGCATCCAAGCGACGCGGGCGAGCGCAGGCCAGCTCGACCCAAACACCATCAACCCGATCGGCGACGAGTGGGCGATGGTCGGCGACATCGTCGCCACCCGACACAACGACCGCCGCCTCCGCACATCCCGAGGCGACCACGTCCGCAATCGGGAACGCTGGACCGTCACGGCCACGCATCCGGGAGGCGAGCTCACCGTGTCCCGACTCGAAGGACACGGATCGACAACGCTCCCGGCGGCGTACGTGGCGGAGCACGTCGAACTCGCCTACGCCACCAGCGAGTACGGCGCTCAGGGCATCACAGCAGACCGCAGCCTCACCCTCGCCACTCCCGCCACCACCTGCCGAGGCCTCTACGTCGGCATGACTCGTGGTCGAGCCGAGAACCTCGCCCTCGTCGTTACCGATGAGCCAACCCTCGACGCCGCACGAGACGCACTCGACTTCACGCTCGCCAGCGACCGCGCCGACGTTCCAGCGATCCGACATCGCCAGGAAGCGAGGCAGGGCCGAGCCACCGAACTGCTGACACCGAACGCATCGCTGCGACTCTCGACCGGCCCAGAACTCTCGATCAGCTTCTAACCAGAGCGAGCGACGTCAGTGGGACGAGCGCTGGCCCTGCGAGCATCTCGGTCGTCAATCAGAATCCTCGCTCCCACGGACGAAGCGGAATCCTTCACCGGGCAGCCTGTGCGCCGCGACAAAGGGTGGAGTCGGCAGGCGCGTAATCGGCGGCGGTTTGAAGACCCGTCTCCAGATCCTCCGAACCAACGACGTAGCGAACACGAGCGTCAGCGAGATGAGCAGCAGAGCTGGCACGGCGACCAGCACGACTGCGCCCCAATCCTCGAATGGAGTGTTCCCAACATTTGGCATCCAGCTCGACTCGACCTCCGGCTGAAGAAGGCTCCCTACGGAGCCGAGCACGGCAACAAGGACTGTGAGGAGCACCACGAGCCCTTGCGTGCGCGCCGACGACCTCTCGATTCGTTCCGACTCGCGACCGGCGGCCAACTCCTGCGATATCTGGTGCTGGGCGAGCACGGCGTCTCGGCGCGCTTCAAACCCGTGTTGGCTCAGCAGCGCCTCCTCGACCTCGGATAGCTCTCCGACGCGCAGCAGTCGATCTCCGCTCACTTCCGGATAGCTGGCCAGCAGCCGCGTCGCCGCATCATTGAGATCGCGAGTCGTGTGGGCCGACGCCAACCTCGCGCCGAAGGACTCGATCATCCGGAGCCGTAGCAGTGCAAGGTCTACCGCCAACCCGAGAGCGAACTCGGGGTACATCCAGTCCTGGCCATCTGGCTGTCGGCCGCCTGCAAAGAGATCGGCTCTGAATCGATCGGTGCTCAGACTGACGACGCACGACGACGACAGGTAGACGGTCGCCGCAGAGTGATGGAACGGCCCGGCGACAAGACGATCCGAGATCCGCGCTCGGCTGGTCGTTAGGGAGTCCGTGTTGTAGTGCATCGCCAGCGACGTGCCAACGGCCCCATGCTCGGCGTCAGCCAGACCACGAACGCTGAGAAGAGGCGTCATCAGATACTCGCCTAGGTGCTCGGCAAGCGGTTGGCCCGTCGCCGCGTAGACAACCGCCTCCCGGTAGACGCTGAAGACATCGCCAAGCGAGACCCGTTCATCGGGATGATCGAATTCGATCTGCGAGCGCCCGTCTCCTTCGATGACTTCGCCCTCGCCGGGTCGGCCACCGAGTGCTGCCGCATACAGATCAACCAGTTCGAGGTCCATAGTCGTCGCAACTAGATCGGGAACCGTGCACCCGGCGCGCCCGTTCAGCACGTCGACTGATGCACGATCGGCGTCGAGAAGCAATGCGAAGACCATGACCGCCTCTCCCGACCGATGAATGAGCAGGCTCACGTCCAGGACGTCTGCTTCCGACGCCGCGTGATGTGTGATCGCGACTGGAGGCAACGAGAGCCTCATCCACGGCTCGCTGACCGCGAAGTTCGGACGTAGCAGCTCGTCGTCAATCACCGATGCGAGCCCCTCCAAGTAGGCAAGCTCCCCGAACTGAATTCGGAGGCCGTCCGCCATCTCCCGAATCGAGCGACGATCATCATCCTCGCTGGCACCTTGCGCCTCGGGCTGCTCGGCGGTTCGGGTCCGAACCGACCGCACCAAGGCCAGCGCTGCGCGAGGGTGACGGAGCCCGAAACGCAGGAGCTTCCCGAAAGTGGGGTTCGCTAGTCGCTCCAACGAGGCATCAAGGCTCTCGAGTTTCTCGACCGCTGCAGCGACGGACGGTCCCACGAGAACCTCACCGCTTCCATCCACCGCGACAACGGCAACTCTCTTCCCCAACAAACGTCGTGCAAGTTCCTCCGGATGCAGCGCCGATCCAATCGTGAACGAGAATCGGTAGAAGATCACCGACTCACCAACCGACGCTTCAGCGAGCTGCGCAAAGTCGCCAGTCGATCCTCGCTCCTCCTGCTCCGGAGACGGGAGGTCGGCTGACGCTGACGAGCCCTTGGCCACACGGGCAAACAAGTCGGCCAATCGCCGAACCACGTTCGGGCTGCGATTCGCACCGCCCATCGCTTTCACCCTCGCCGTCCGATCCGCTCGACGACCGCAAGCTGACTCGTCGGCAACGCGTGCGCGTAGGTGTTCATGAGCATCTCGGGGCTGTGGCCGAGGATGTCGGCGATGGCTCGTAGCTCGCCGAGGTCCTTCGACTGTTGCACCATGTGCGTCGCTGCAGTGTGGCGCAGGCCGTGCGAGGTCAACCTCGGCAGCTCGGCTCGCTGGACGAACCGTTCGAGCGCCCGGTCGTACGACCGCGGCAACACGAGCCCGCCCTGGCGAGTGGCGATGATCAGATCGTTGTCCTCCCACTCTGATCCTGCTGCCAGCCGCTCGGCAGCCTGCTCAGCACGGCGACGGGCGAGCACTCGCAATGTCTCGTCGTCGAGCGGGATCGTGCGGCGCGACCGTTCGTTCTTCGCGTTGCTCCACGACGCACCGAAGCGGACGGCGACGAGGCTCTCGTCGATCCGGAGCGTCTCGGCCTCGTCGTCAAAGTCGTCCCACTTCAACGCCAGCAGCTCACTCCGGCGAAGCCCGTAGAGCACATTCAGCCGGAAGGCGATCGCCCACCGATACCACGACGTCGCCTCGAGGAACGCCTCGACCTCGTCGACGGTCCACGTCTCGGCCTCCTTCTCCCGCTTCGGCTTCGCCACGGTGCGAGGAAGACCGACGCGAGCCGCCGGGCTCCGAGGGATCAAGCCTTCATCGACGGCTTCGCTCAACGCCGCCCGGAGCACAGTCCGACAGATCTGCACCGACCGCCTCGACAGCTTGCCGCCGTTCGCCAGCCCCTCGATCCAGCCGGCGACGTCGTCGCGGTCGAGCATCGAGAGTTGAATCGCGCCGAGGCCCGCCTCGATGTGCGGGATCGCCCAGGCGTACTGCTCCTGCGCCTTCGGCGTGATGTCGGTCCGGCCCGCGACGTAGCGGCGCACGAGCCAGCTCACCGTGCCCTTCGTGACCGCCACGTCGTCGGCGCGCATCTCACGAGCGGCGGCGTTCGCCGATCGCTGGGATTGGTACGTGCCGAGCTGTTTCGGCTTGTGCTTGCCGGTGACGGTGTCGATCCCGTCGACGCGCACGACCCACTTGCCGCGCTGCTTGCGGACCGTCGGTTGACCCGTTGCCTTCCACGCCATCGGCGCTCCCATCGATACTCAGCCGCCCCCGGACTGATACATCGATGATACAACGGCCTGTCAAGCCGATCGCCGAGCTGGAAAACACCAGCTCAACGTGGTCGGGGTGGGGAGATTCGAACTCCCGGCCTCCTGCTCCCAAAGCAGGCGCGCTAACCAAGCTGCGCTACACCCCGTTGGTGGAGCGTTGAACCTACCGGACGACGGAGCGACCGAGACGGCTAGGCGCCGAGGAGCTGACGGATTCGTTCCGGACCGAGTTCCTCCTTGGCCACGAACTCATCGGCGCCGCCGATCAGCGCGTCGCTCGGCAAGTCGCCGCGATCGTCCGACGACACGAGCACCATGCGCATCGTCGGCACCAACGCGTGCAATCGCCTGGCCAACTCGATCCCATCGATCCCCGGCAGGTTCAGATCGAGCAGTGCGATGTCGGGCAACCCGGTCAGCACGGCGTCGGAGCGACCGACCGCCACGCCGCCGGTGAATCCGGCGGCCGCAGCAGCCGCCTCGCCGAACGCGGCGAGTGCGTCCTCCCCACTGGCGAAGGTGGCCCATACGTCGCCGCCCACATCCTCGATCAGTGCACGAATCAGCGCCACGATCGAGGGGTCGTCATCGACCACGAGCACGCTGAGCGGAGCGATCATCACCGACCACCACTCGACAGCAACGCCACCAGCACGAGCCACGTCAACGCCACCGGCACCCGCACAGACGGCACCGGCCGTCGGATGCGGTCGAGCAGGGCACTCCCGTCCATCGTTCCATCATCGGCGCCACAGCCAACGCGGGCGATGACGGTCACCGGTGTCCGCTCGGGGATGCGGACCTGTGCGTCCAGGGGGTGCCTACACCCCCGACGTCTCGAGCGGGATCGAGGCGCTCACGACCACGCCGGCACCGGGCTCGGTCTCGATCCGCAGGGCAGCGTCGACGGCAGCGACCCGGTCCGCCATGTTCCGCAACCCTCTCCCCTCGCCGACCACCTCGGGATCGAAACCCAGCCCGTCGTCGCTGATCTGTAGCTCCAGGCGATCGTCGGACTCGACCAACTCGATCGTCACGGTCGCGTCGGGGCCTGCGTGCTTGGTCGTGTTCTGGATCGCCTCGAGGCAACAGAAGTACACCGCCGTCTCGATCGCTTCCTCGTGGCGACCGACGCCACGGGCCCGAACGGT
The DNA here is from genome assembly GCF_046290335.1 of Ilumatobacter sp. GTDB lineage: Bacteria > Actinomycetota > Acidimicrobiia > Acidimicrobiales > Ilumatobacteraceae > Ilumatobacter_A. The sequence continues at coordinate 844,954 of NZ_JBKAGH010000001.1, forward strand.
CACCGTCAGCGCAGCTCGCCGCGCTGCGGCCGACAACGCCTCGGACAACCCTCGGCGCTCCAACAACGGCGGGTACAGCCCGTGAGCCAGGTCGCGAAGCTCATCGATCGCCGCCTTCACCTCGGCGATCAATTCGTTCGCGTCGTCGGCCAATTCCGGTCGCTTCGACGCGAGGATGCGCAGCCGGATCGAGAGCGCCGTGAGCCGCTGCTGAGCTCCGTCGTGAAGGTCGCGCTCGAGTCGTCGGCGCTCCGCATCAGCGACGCCGACCAGGCGAGAACGCGACGACCGCAGCGCGGCGTTCGAGTCGACCAGGCGAGCGATGCCTTCCGCGTGACGGGCATGGGTGTCGAGCAGCACACCAGCAGCCGGGATCGTGAAGACACCGACGCCGACGATCACGACGACGTTGCGAAGCCACGACGGCAACTGATCCTCGATCGGGCTCTCGACGAGCACGGCGAGCGCCGTCATCGCCGTGAGCGCGAGCGCGGAGCCGGCGATGAAGCGCCGGATCTCGTGGTGGTCGAGCAGCGGTGCCACGCCGAGCATCGGGACAAGCAGCATGAAGATCAGGATCGGAAGCGCGAACGGGACGAGTGGCGCGAGCAGGAGTCCGAGGATCCAGAGGGCCACGGTGAGCATCACACCGGTGGCGACGAAGTTGTCGGCGTCGAGCTTCGCGAGCCGCACCTGGATGAACACGATGTCAGCCGCGAGCGCGCCGAGGAACAGCAGCGTCCACCACGAGTCGACGATCGTGAGGGCGAGGACGACCCCGAGCACGAACACCACCAACGCATAGATCTGATTGGATCGGAACTGGATCCTCAGCCGACGAATCCACGCGACCTCGTCACCCTCGACGGTCGCTGGCCCGAAGAACGTCAATGAGCGAGCCACGTCAGCACCGCCCGCACCCGTTTGTGGGCCCCGTCGGCCTCGGAGAGGTCGAGCTTCGAGAAGATCGAGTTGATGTGCTTGGCCACGGCTCGCTCGCTGAGCACGAGCCGCTCAGCGATGGCTGCGTTGTTGTGGCCTTCGGCGATCAGGCTCATCACGTCGCGTTCACGGGGTGTCAGTCGGCGAACCGCAGATGCCGCTGGCGATTGCGAACCGAGCAGCACCGACACGATCTCGGGGTCGACGACCGAGCCACCGGAGCTGACCGCTCGCAACGCTCGCGCGAGTTCTTCACCGTCGCCGACGCGCTCTTTGAGCAGGTAGCCGACGTACTCCGAACCGCCGTTGAACAGTTGCAGCACATAGTTGGCTTCCGCGTATTGGCTGAGCACGAGCACGCCCGTCTCGGGATGCCGCGCCCGAATCTGCATGGCGGCCTGGATCCCCTCGTCGGACATCGACGGCGGCATGCACACGTCGGTGAGCACGACGTCGGGTCGATGCTGATCGACCGAGTCGAGGAGGCTGGGCAGATCGTCGCACTCAGCGACCACCTCGATGTCGTCCAGGAGACCGAGCAGCGACACGACGCCCTGGCGGACCAGGATCGAGTCGTCGGCCACCACGACTCGAATTCCGCCACCACTCACCGAGTCGACAGTAGTGGCCTCCAACGGAGCGCGGCGACCTCGCCCTGATCGGTACACGGATCGGCATCGGCCATGACCGACCGCGAACAGCTGTGTCGCCACACATGGTCGGCGCGGCACCGACGCAGAGCCAGCGCGGGTTGGTGAGGTCGAGGTTCAGAGCGCGAAAGGTCGACCCGAAGCCGGCTCGGGCCATCGGCGCCAGCCGAGCGAGAGCCCGGCCGCCTGGTACGCATCGGTCAATTGGACGACGTGGAGGTCGGCGCGTCGGGCCCCGATGACGGTGTTGGTGAACTCGTCGACGACGTCGAGCATCGCTCGGCGATACGTCGGCCCGTGGCCAGCGCCGATACCGGCGAGCGCGTGGGCGAGTTCGTGCGCGGCGGTCGCCCAGGTCGCTTGGGGCGCGGCGATCCGGATCTCGACGATCTCGCCGGCCGCTCGAGCGCACGACGATGCAGCATCGGCTCGCATGGCGATCGCTCGCACCTTCGGCCCTGGCCACCACTCCCCCGCCGCGAACGCATCGATCGTCCCGATGATCTCGGCGACCTCGCGAACGCGTTCGAGATCGGTGCCGTCGAACGCGGCCGTCTCTGCGGCGTACACCTCGGCGCGCCCGCGGTCGATGCTCATGTCGGCCCCGATCCGAGTGCCGGTCGGCCGCCAAGACGGGTCCGGCCGACATCCGCGCGTTCGGCTGCCGAGACGCCGCTGGCGAACCCGTCGGGCTGCACGCTGCGCGGGGCACCGGCGGCTCGAACACGACCCCACGACGAGCGAACGAACTCGTCGACTTTCTCCGCTCGCTCCTGCAACGCCAACGCGTTGGCTGCGACGTGCTCGGCAGAACCCGCAGACGCTTCGACCGAGGATCGAGCCTCTGCCAGCAGATCACCGAGGCGGGTGGCGAAGCCGAACAGGAACGATCGGCGGAACCGCTGCGTCGCTGCACCCGTCGATCGCTTGATCATCGCCATCTGGCCGCTCGCTTGTTGATGCAGCGAGGTGTACATCACCTCGACGACGTCGAGATCGCGACGATGGCCGGCGGCATACGCGACGGTGCCGCCCGGCAGCGCCCGGAAGACCACTCGGACATCGTGCGCCGCGGCGACCGCCATGAGCAAGGCGAGCCTGCCGCGTACGTAAGCGCCGCGACCGATGTTGAGTTCGACGATGCCGAGGTCGTCACGCGCGCCTGCGTCGGCGAGCTGCTCAGGCTGGATCCGATAGTGAGCGACGAGTTCGGCGGCCTTACGAGCGAACGCTTCGGACTCGTGTTCGTTGTCAGTGCGCTCCGCTTTGTCGAGGAGTTTGCGGACGCGAGCGACGAGCGACTCGGCGGGCTCGACGGCGGGACGATCAGATTGCGAAGAGTTCATGACGTTCGTGAGATCGGGGCTACCTTGCGAGTATGGGAGCGGTTGAGCCGATTCGTGACGAAGCTGCAGAGGTAGCCGACGACGACGTCGACGAGGTCGACGGTCGCTCCAAACGCCGGATCAGAAACCGTGAGGCTGTCATCCAGGCGCTCATCGATCTGGTCGGAGAGGGGCACCTCGTCCCGACCGTGTCGGAGATCGCGAAGCGCGCTGGTGTGTCGGACCGCTCACTGTTCCGCTACTTCGTCGACTTGCGCGATCTGGCGCACGCTGCCATCACACGAGAAATCACTGAGGCACTGCCCCTCACCAGGATCCATCAGATCGGACGTGGTGACCTCGCCGTTCGCATCGACCGGATCATTCACACCCGACTCCGCACCTACGAGCGCACCCACATGCTCGGCCGCATCGCGCAGATGCACTCGGTTCGGATCCCCGAAGTCGGCGAAGCACTCGACGCCGTGCTCGTCGGCAACCGCCAGCAAATCGAGATCCACTTCGCTCCCGAGCTCGGGGCACTGCCGACCGAGGAAGCCGAGCGCGTCGTACTGGCGGTGCTGGTCACGATGAGCAACGAGAGCTACGACCTGCTGAGCCGCCAGATCGGCCTCGACCCCGAAGCGGTCGAGGAGACCTGGCGTCACGCACTGCTCGCACTGCTCGCCTCCTGACCCGGGTCGGGTTTTCGCCGAACCAGATACACTCCGGCGCTCTAGCGGACGTAGTTCAACGGCTAGAACCTCAGCCTTCCAAGCTGATGATGCGGGTTCGATTCCCGTCGTCCGCTCCAAGAAAACCCCAGTTCAGGATTGCTTTCCTGGCCGGGCGAGCGGAACGCCGATGGGCCCCGCGGGCCGGAGCGCCTAGACATACCTGCCGAGTTGGCACCGAGCACGGACAGCCTTCCGCGGCCCGAGCCGGTTCCTTCGGCAGCATCCGCCAGCTGCCGCTACCAAGAGCGCTACCGGCACGTCGGCAAACAGATCCCGGCCGACACGACGTTCGCCAACAAGACCGACGCGAGACGCTGGCTCGCCACGACCAAGGCCGACATGCTCCGCGGCGTCGGGATCGACCCGAACGCTGGCAAGATCCCGTTCGGCGAGTACGCGACCCGGTGGGTCGCGGAGCGGCCGGTGCGTCCGCGGACGCGCGAGATCTACGAGTGCCAGCTCCGCCACATCTTCGCCGTGTTCGCCGACGTACACCTGTGCGACGTCCACCCTGTCGACGTGCGGACGTGGCATGGCCACCTGGTCCGATGACGCCGTCGGCGCCGAGATATCGCGCGCCCATCGCAAGCATCACCGACTCGCCAGATCGGTCAAGCGACGGCGACACCCTGTGTGTGCGGCAGCATCCCGCCCGGGCGCGCTTCCGAACGCGTGCAGCGCCTGTGCTGCCCATGTGCAGGAGTGCTCGAGGACGGTCGGTGTTCGGAATCTCCGATCAGGCGACGAAGGAAGCATCAACACCACGTTGATGACCAAGAGGAAGAGGACTCAGGACCCATCGTGATCGGATGTTCTCGCCGCGAGAGACAGGATTCCGCCTGAGTTCAGCCCGATCACCTGGATCGGTACGACTGCGACGCCCTCAAGCGCCATACCCAAGAAACACAACCAAACGACGACTATTGTGTTTCTTGTGTTTACGGCGTAGCCTATCGACATGCGTGGCGTCGCGAGTGACCCCAATCTCCAACCCCGGGGAGACGAACTGCTCACCACCGGTGAGGCAGCAAAGATCCTGAACTGCACGCGCCAGCACGTCGTCGACCTGTGCGACCGGGGTGACCTTCCCTACACCACCGTGGGCACGCATCGCCGCATCTCGCGCGAGAACGTCGAAGCCCTCAAGACGAGAACCGACCGGCTGAGTCGCGACGAACGTCGCAGCCTCTGGCTTGCCTACGTCGTCGCCGGCCGGATCGCCACCGAGCCCGAACGCATGATCGGTGACGCGCTCCGTCACCTCGACAAGATGCGTCCCAATGCTCGAGGACAGGCCAAGAGGTGGCTCGACGAGTGGACGCGCCTCTTGAACGGCCCTGTCGATCGAATCCTTGCGGCGCTCACCGATCGCTCACTGCGTGGGCGGGAGCTCAGGCAGAACTCTCCGTTCGCCGGCGCACTCACCGAGGAGCAGCGCCGGACAGCTCTGGAGGCCTGGCGATCGCACGACGTCGGCAATCCGCGGGGCCGCCGATGAATCGTGAGCAACTCGCACATGTCGTTCGAGCTGCCGCGATAGTCACCGGCGACGGTGACATCGTCATCATCGGGAGCCAATCGATCCTCGGGGCAGCAGATGTCGGACGCTTGCCGGAGGAGGCCACGATGTCGATGGAGGCTGACGTCGCGTTCCGCAACGACATCGATGCAAGCAAGGCCGATGCCGTCGACGGGGCGATCGGAGAGCTTTCACAGTTCCACGAGACGTACGGCTACTACGCGCAGGGCGTCGAGATCAGCACGGCGGTGCTCCCGGCTGGCTGGGAGGACCGAGCCGAGATCCTCGACAGGTCGGATTCCCGACCCGGGTACGCTCGCTGCCTGGAACCGCACGATCTCGTCGTGTCGAAGCTCGTCGCCGGGCGAGAGAAGGACATCACGTTCGCAGCCGCCCTCATCGAGCACGGCTTCGTGCTTTCCGCGACCCTGCACGAACGAGCCGAGCTGCTGGGCCAGCCGAACGCTGTGATCCGACGGGTACGCGACCTCATCCACCGCTGCACACCTGGGTGAGCAACCCAGGGATGAAGTTGCACCGGTTTCTTGGACACGGGGTTATGGCAGATTCGGCTGGCCGTGGTCGTGGCGCCACTTGTCAGCATATTCGGATGGGGTGAGGTGGCCGAGGCTGCTCTGGTGTCGTTGCCGGTTGTAGAAGACCTCGATGAACTCGAAAAGGTAGGCGTGCGCTTCGGCTCGGCTGGGGAACCAGATCGTCCCGCGGATCCAGGTGATCTCAACCTTCAGCCGGGCCCAGAATGTTTCCATCGCGGCGTTGTCGTACGCGTCGCCGGTGGACCCGAACGACAGGGACATGTCGTGGTTGCCGGCAGCGAACGCGAAATCCAACGACGTGTAGATCGATCCCTTGTCCGCATGGTGGATCACCTCGACCGGGTTGCCCGTGCGGGCCAACGCCATCTCGAGCGCAGCGACAACGAGGTTGGTGTCCTGACGCCCGGAGGTGTCCCAGCCAACGATGCCCCGGTGGAACAGATCGCGGATCCCAGCGAGGTAGAGCTTGCCCTCGCCGGTCTTGAACTCCGTCACGTCCGCGACCCACCGCTGGTTCGGAGCCGACGCAGCGAAGTTCCGGTGCAACAGATCAGGTGGCCCGCCCAGGTCCGGTCGACCACGCCGCCACTTGCGCGGCGAATGCGCCCCGACCAGGTTGTTCGCGCGCATCAGCCGAGCGACACGGGATCGGGCGACCCGGTGACCTCGACGACGCAACTGCCCGTAGACGCGCGGCGCTCCGTAGCTGCCGCGGGACCGTTCGTAGATCTCTCGGATCGTCACGAGGAGTTCGGCATCGGCGATGTCGCGTGCCGATGGTGTATGGGTGAGCCCCGCGTCGAACGACGACCGAGGCACCTCGACGAGGTCACACATCCGCTTGACGTCGAAGTCGCCGAGGTGGTCGTGGACGAAGCGGAAGCGGATCACCGCATCGTCTCGCGGGCGAAATACGCAGCCGCCCGACGAAGGATCTCTTTGTCCGTTTGCAGCTCGATCACCTGCTAACGCAACCGGGCCAACTCGTCGCGCTCGGACTCCGACAACGCCGCCGGGTCACCCGCTCGGCTGTCGGCATCGCGTGCGGCGCGCACCCAGTTCCACAGGGTGCCCTCTGCGATGTTCAACGACCGGGCGACCTCCGCGATCGGCCGGCCAGATGTTCTGGCGAGTTCGATCGCGTCCTTGCGGAACTGATCGGGGTACTTGTTCGGACGACCCATCTGGGCCTCCTTCCTACACGGTCTCCCGCGTAATCAGGTGTCCAAGAAACCGCGTCAACATCAGTCCGGTGAGGGTCCCCGTTGAGGTCCCCGAGGGCCGCCGAACCCGAAAACAACAAAAGCCCCAGGTGCTCTGACCTGGGGCTTCTTCGTGGAGCTAAGGAGAATCGAACTCCTGACCTCTTCCATGCCATGGAAGCGCTCTACCAACTGAGCTATAGCCCCCCGGTTGAAGGAGCGCTGTACGTTACCGCCGGCGGCCGAGCGATGACAACGATTCCGGCGAGCGAAATTCTCGTTGCCGAGCGAGAGTCAGCGCTGCCAGGCGATGCGGGGCACGTCGCCGTACAACCGCTCGATCTCGTAGAACTCGCGCATCTCGTCGACGAACACGTGCACGACCACGTCGCCGTAGTCGATGAGCGTCCACTGCTGTTCTCGCAGGCCTTCGACGCGTGCTGGCGAACGGCCGAGTTGCTCCTTTGCCGCACGCTCGATCTCGTCGGCCACGTTGCGTACGAGTCGCCCGTTGCTCGCGCTCGCTATCACGAAGTACCCGGTGATCGACAGCACGGCCCCGACGTCGAGCACCAAGATGTCGGTCGCCTTGCGGTCATCGGCCGTACGCGCTGCGAGCACCGCCAACGCCTCGCCGGAATCATCTGGGGACGCGGCGGCGTCGACCGAATCGGATGCGCTCGAGGCGCCGCTGTCGTCATTCATCTGCGGGCACGGTATCGCTGCCGTCATCGCTACCGGTCGACTCGTCGCCGCCCGTGATCGCATCGCTGCCGGCATCGCTGCCGATATCCGGGTCAACATCGCTGTCGACATCTGGGGCGTCGCCGGAGATGTCGAAGTCGGCGCCGTCGGTCGGATCGACGTCGACCGAGTCCGCCGCCGACGCCTCCTCTTGGGCTCGGAGTTCGGCTCGATGGTCGAGGAAGTCGGTGCCGAGCACGGCGACCACGTCGACGCCCTCAACCAGCCGCGTGGCGACGACCACCTCGACCTCCCCGAACAGGATCGGGCCGGCCTCTTCGACCACTCGAACCAGCGATTCGTCACGGACCTCGAGACGCGTCACCTCACCGACGCCCTCGACCGCTGGCGCCGACCGCACCGACACGACGTTGCCGCGCGCGAACTGGATCTCGCCGATCAACTCTCGCAACAACCCGACCGTCGACGACCCCTCCCCGACCGTCGCCACCTGCTCGTCGTTGAATCGAGCCACGATCTGGAACGTCGACGACTCGTTCGGCGTCGACACGAGGGCGGGCGAGATCTCGGCGAAGACGAGGATCGCATCGGTCCGGTCGAGGAGCACGAAGTCGGCACCGTCGTCGTTGTCGGTGCCGCGAGCGGTCGAACGGTCGATCGCAAGGTCACGGGCGCCGATAGTCCCGGTGAAGAGCCGGTCGAGCAGTTCGTCAGGTGTCGTCGGCGCGACGGGGCGGCCGAACTCGTCGAGGGACACGTCGACATCGCGCGACGACGATCCGGCGAACGCGATCGCCGACCAGAGTGCGACGTCGACAGCATGCTGGTCGTAGCTCGTTCCGTCGATGTCGATCGCGGTCAGCGCGGCGACCACCTGGTCCGCTGTCAACGAGCGCTCCCCTGCGGCGGCGACGAATCCGGTTCCGTCGCTGTCGGCGTCGACGACGCGCTGGGGCAGATCGACGCGCAGCGGGGAGATCCGATCGACGAACTCCGCAGCACCGTCCGGGCCGATCACCAGTGCGCGTTCGACGGTCAGACCGAGCATCGATTCCAGCGCCAACTGCAACGCTGCTGCGTCCTCGGGCGCGTCGGGCGAGAACGGCCTACTACTCAGTGGTTCCCGTTGGCGACCGAGCCCGAGCGTGGTGTCGACATTGACCGGCATGGTGACGATGCTGCCCCCGACACCACTCGGGTCGAGCGTCACGATGGCGAGCGACGTGAGGCGGTCGAGATCGTCGACGATCGCCACGCCGAGGTTGGGCGTCGAGGGGAACGCTTCGACCACTCGCTCGTCCCCAGCCACCGCTCGGCCCGCCTCCGAGGTCCGCAGCGTCGAAATGCCCACGACGACTGCGACCGCGGCCGCGAACATGAACGCCACCGCAGCGATCGCCCCGAGCTGCGTCACGCGACGTCGACGACTCGGGTTCGCGGTCACGCGGAACCACCGCCGACACGCACATCGACACCGACCGTTTCACCGGCGCGATCGCGCACATCTTGTCCACGCGCCACGCCGTACAGCCCACGCTCCGCGATCACGCGGAGCACCGGGTTGGTGACGAGATAGTCGAGTGGCCGACCGTCGGTGAATCGACGCCGAAGATCCGTACTCGATACCTCGAGGCGCGGCACCTCCACACGGATCCAGTCGACGTCGTCGGGCAGTTCCACCGGCTCACCCGGACGATCGACGACGACGAGGCGTGACTGCGCAACGACTTCCTCGTATCGCTCCCACGTGTGGAGCCCCGCGGCCGCATCGTCGCCGATGATCGTGAAGAACTCCGCCTCGGGATACTCGTCACGCAAGACCCGCAACGTGTCTGCCGTGTAGCTGTTGCCACCGAGCTCGATCTCGTGACGCCCGGGCTGCAGACGGTCGACCGTCGACACTGCCGCAGCGACGAGCGCGTAGCGATCTTCGGCCGGAGTGATCTCACGGATCCCCTCCTTCTGCCAGGCCACGTTGTTCACCATCAGCACGACGACGTCGAGCTGGAGCTCGTGGGCGACGTTGACGGCGGTGACGAGGTGTCCGACATGCGGCGGATCGAAGGTGCCCCCGAACAAACCGACTCGCACCGGGCCCGGGTGGCGGGCGAGACTCGCCGCAGATCCGAGAGCCGTTTCGTGACGCTCTGCGGCGGAGTCGCCACGTCGGGTGAGCTCCCCATCGGAATCCGGCACGATCTACCAGCGTACGTTTGAAATCACGAAAAGGAACGCAAACGACCGGAATGGGACTTGACAGACCTGTTACTGTGAAACGTCCCCCAAATCACCCCCAACGTTCCGGTTTCAAGCAATCTTGAGAGGGAAACCTCTCACGTGCAGCGCCTGTTGTTCCGATCACCTGTTTCGAGCGTCGCTGCTCGCCCCGGGTCCACGATCCAGCCAGACGATGCCGTTGTGCCACAAGGCACAGTGCTCATCCGGAATCTCGCACACAACGAACGGTTGTTAGAAGCATCATGAACGACTCCATTGGTCTGTACCTCAACGACATCGGCAAGGTCCCGCTCCTCACCGCCGAAGACGAACGCGAACTGTCGCGCGTCATCGAGGCCGGCCGCGAAGCCCGCGAACAGCTCGAAGCTGGCAAGAAGGGCGTGGCGCTCAAGCGCCAGGTTCGTGAAGCCGCCAAGGCCAAGGATCGGTTCATCCGATCCAACCTGCGCCTCGTGGTGAGCATCGCTCGTCGCTACCCCCTGCCCCAGGGCATGGATCTGCTCGACTTGATCCAGGAAGGCAACCTCGGCCTCGAGCATGCCGTCGACAAGTTCGACTGGCGCCGTGGCTTCAAGTTCTCCACCTACGCCACGTTCTGGATCCGCCAGGCCATCGGCCGGGCCCTCGACCAGAAGGCCAGCCTCATCCGCATCCCGGGTGATCGTTCGGCCAGCCTGCGCGCTGCGCTGCGTCAGGCATCCGGCGACGGCGAGACCCTCGACCAGCAGAACGCCGAACTGCACCGCCTCACCACCCCGGTGAGCCTCGACAAGACCGTCGGCGACGACGGAGATGCCACCCTCGGCGACCTGATGGCCAACGGCGACACCACGCCCGAAGACGCGGTCATGGCACTCGTCGAGAGCGATCTGCTCGACGAACTCCTCGACACGCTCGACGCTCGCGCACGCTTCGCCGTCGAGGCCCGTTTCGGCCTCGTCGACGGTGAGCGCAAGAGCTTCCGCGAAGTCGGCGAACAGCTCGGCGTCACCGCCGAGGCCGCCCGTCGTCTGGTCAGCCGGGCCGTCGCCGGTCTGCGCGACGACGCCGAGCGCATCCTCGCCGTCTGAGTCGACGCCGCAAGGCGTCGCTCGACGACGCAATTACGCCTCGAAGCGCCCGAGCCGACAAGCTCGGGCGCTTCGCTCGTTTTCGAGGCTGCCAACACCTGTCGTTCGCTCGACCCGTTCGCTCGCCTCGTTCGCTCGCCTCGGCAAGGTGCCCGGATAGCCTGGCCCGATGTCATCGCGTGAACAGTGGTCGCCGAGTTCGTGGCAGGAGCGTCGTGCCGGGCAGCAGCCACATTGGCCGGACCCCGGCGCACTCGATCAGTCATTGAAGACGATCGCGTCGATGCCACCGCTGATCTTCGCAGAGGAATGCCGCTCCCTGCAGAGCCACCTCGGCCAAGTCGCCGCCGGCAACGCCTTCCTCCTGCAGGCCGGCGACTGCGCGGAGAGCTTCGAGGAGTTCTCCGCCGACAACATCCGGGAGAAGCTGCGGGTCATCTTGCAGATGGCGATCATCCTCACCTACTCCGTCGGCGTCCCGACGGTGAAGGTCGGACGCATGGCCGGGCAGTTCGCGAAGCCGCGCTCGTCCGACTTCGAGAAGGTCGGTGACCTCGAGATCCCGTCGTTCCGAGGCCACATCGTCAACGACCCGACCACCACCGAAGCCGCTCGAATGCCGAACCCCGAACGCCTCGTCCAGGCCTACCACCAGTCGGCGTCGACACTCAACCTGCTGCGAGCGTTCACCAAGGGTGGCTTCGCTGATCTGTCACGCGTGCACTCGTGGACCCAGGAGTTCGTCGCCGCCAGCCCACAGGGCAAACGCTACGAGAAGCTCGCATCGGAGATCGAGCGGGCACTGTCGTTCATGCGTGCCTGCGGTATCGAGACCGAACAGAACGCCGTCCTCTCCGAAGTGGATGTCTTCACGTCGCACGAAGCGCTGCTGCTCGGCTACGAAGAAGCGCTCACCCGACGCGACTCGCTCACGGGCGGCTGGTACGACTGCTCGGCACACATGCTGTGGATCGGTGAACGCACCCGCGAGCTCGACGGCGCGCACGTCGAGTTCCTGCGCGGCGTCGGTAACCCGATCGGCTGCAAGGTCGGGCCGACCACCACCGCCGACTATCTGATCGAGCTGTGCGAAGTGCTCAACCCGTCGCGTATCCCCGGCCGCTTGACCCTCATCACACGGATGGGTGCAGATCACATCGAAGACGGCCTGCGCCCGCTGCTTCGTGCCGTCACCGACTCCGGGCACCCGGTCGTGTGGGCGTGCGACCCCATGCACGGCAACACGTTCACGGCGCCGAGCGGACGCAAGACGCGTCACTTCGACGACGTCCTCCGCGAAATCGGCGGGTTCGTGCGGGCGCACCGCGCCGAGGGCACCTGGCCCGGCGGCATCCACGTCGAGCTCACCGGCGACGACGTCACCGAGTGCTTGGGCGGCGCCGAGGAATTGGACGACACCCAACTCGACGACCGCTACGAGACGGTCTGCGATCCACGCCTCAACGGGCGTCAGAGCGTCGACCTGGCCTTCCGGGTCGCCGAACTCCTCCGCGAGTTCACCTGATCGACGCGGCAACCACTCCGACGAACTCCTCCGACGAACCGCACCTCCGACGAACCGCACCTCCGACGAACCACTCCGACAAACCGCACCGTAGTGACCAGCGCCGTACCGATGACGTCCGCATCATGACCGACCGAGCCCTCGAGCTCACGGCGACTTGGCCGGTTCCCACCGTGGCCGCTGCTGTGGTTCGACGCGGCGAGGTGCTCGACAGCATCGGACCCAGCGATCACCGATTCCGGCTCGCCTCGATCAGCAAGCCGATCACGACGTGGGCCGTACTGATCGCCGTCGAAGAAGGCATCGTGACGCTTGATGATCCGGTCGGGCCCGACGACGGCAGCGGCCGCACCCTACGACACTTGCTCGCGCACGCGGGAGGATACGGCTTCGACTCCCCCCGCCCGATCGTGCGACCCGAACGCAAGCGGATCTACTCCAACACGGGCATCGAGATCGCCGCCGACCACGTCGCCTCAGCAGCCGGGATGGACATCGCGACCTACCTTCGACTGGGAGTGTTCGAACCGCTCGAGATGCCGAACAGCGAGCTGCGCGGATCGGCGGCGCACGGCGTCTGGTCGACCGTCGCGGACCTCGTACGCTTCGTCGGCGAGGTCAGCACGCCGACGTTGATCACCGCGGCGAGTGCTGCCGACGTCCGACGGCTGCACTACCCCGGTCTCGGAGGTATCGTTCCGGGCGTGGGTCGTTTCGACAACTGCCCGTGGGGCCTGGGGTTCGAAATTCGTGGGAGCAAGGCTCCGCACTGGACAGGATCAGCAAACTCCACGGACACCTTCGGTCACTTCGGCGGGAGCGGCACGCTCATGTGGATCGACCCGCAGGCCGACGACCTCGCACTCGTCGCCCTCACCGACCGCTCGTTCGACCAATGGTCGGTGGAGGCGCTGCAACGATGGCCGGAGATCTCCGACGCCGCGCTCGCAGAGTTCGCAGGAGCGCGATGATGGCGTCGTTCAGCCCCGGCGATCGCATCCGCTACGAAACGATCGACGACGACGGGTTCCCGCTCGTCCGCTACGGATTCGTTGGCGGCGACCCGGGCGACGACGGCCCAGTGGTCGTGCTCCTCGACGGCGAACTCGGCGGTGACTTCGTCGAACGCAACAAGCTGGTGCCCGTGCACATCGGCACCGTGGTGCTGACCCTCGACGGCAAGGACCTGCTCGACGATCCGTCGCTGCGCCAGGGCCTCGTACACCTGTGGCAGGCCGAGGCCGAAGACGCCGGGCTGCGCATCGCGGCGCTGCATCCGATCGGCACGGGCGTGCGCGACTCCAGCGAGGGCTACCTGCTCGCCGAACTCAACACCTGCGACCAGCAGTACGTGCTGCGTGCCGCGCAGTGCCCGATGGGCAACGACGCCGTCGTCGTCGGCGCGAGCCTACCCAACCGGTTCTGACCGGCCCTGCCCTCGCCGCCGCACACCGGTCGATCTCGACCCGCGAGCGCAGCTCAGCCGAGACGTCAGCTCAGCCGAGCCGCTCGATGATCATGGCCATGCCCTGGCCGCCGCCGACGCACATCGTCTCGAGGCCGATCGTCTTGTCCTGATCCTGGAGGTTGTTGATCAGCGTCGTCATGATGCGCGCGCCGGTCATGCCGAACGGGTGGCCGAGCGCGATCGCTCCGCCGTTGACGTTGACCTTGTCGAGTTCGAAACCGAGGTGCTTGGCCGACGGGATGACCTGAGCGGCGAACGCCTCGTTGATCTCGACGAGGTCGATGTCGTCGGCGCTCATGCCGGCGCGAGCCATCGCCTGACGGCTCGCTTCGATCGGACCGAGACCCATGATCTCGGGGTTCAACCCGGTGACGCCCGACGACACGATCCGCGCCAACGGGGTCAGCCCGAGCGCCGCTGCCTTCGTGTCGCTCATCACCATGACGGCGGCGGCGCCGTCGTTGAGCGGACACGCGTTGCCCGCCGTGATCTCACCGTCGGGTCGGAACACCGGCTTGAGCCCGGCGAGACCCTCGGCGGTGGTCCCGTCGCGTGGGCCGTCATCGGTCGACACGATGCGTCCGTCGGGCAACGTGACCGGCGTGATCTCGTTCTCGAAGTGGCCCCGGGCAACCGCTGCAACCGCCCGCTGCTGGCTCATGGCGCCGAACTCGTCCATCTCTCGGCGCGTGACACCTTCGATCTCGCGGACGTTCTCGGCAGTCTGGCCCATCGCGATGTAGAAGTCGGGCAGCCCCTCCGGCGGGGTCCACGTCGGCTGTCCGCCCTGGCTCCGCAGCGCGGTGCGTTCCCCAGGTCCGGCGAAGATCGGGTTCGGCGCAGTGTCGGACGCTCCTGCGCCATATCGGCTGACCGCTTCGACTCCCGCAGCGATGAAGCAGTCGCCCTCCCCCGCCTTGATCGCGTGGGCCGCCATGCGGATGGTCTGCAGGCTCGACGAGCAGTAGCGATTGACCGTGACGCCGGGAACGTCGTCGAGACCGGCGAGCGCTGCGACCATGCGACCGATGTTGAAACCGGCTTCACCAGCGGGCTGCCCGCAGCCCATGATCAGGTCCTCGACATCGGCAGCCGACACCTGCGGCACCTTCTCCATGAGCGCACGGACGATCTGTGCGGCCATGTCATCTGGGCGCAGATCGACCAGCGAGCCCTTCATGGCACGTCCGATCGGGCTGCGGGCGGTGGCGACGATCACTGCTTCGGTCATGCCTCACAGCGTAGTTACCGACTGGTAACCCGCCAACGCGACCGAACAGCCTCGGCGATCACGCGATCGATGTGATGCCCCTGCTCGAAGCCCAGCCGCGACCAGGCCTGGAGCGCGGGCTGGCCGGTCGGTCAGGCGTCGCCGGAGCGTTGGGTGGGCAGCGTCGGGTTCAGCGCGTCGAGGGGCGCTGCCACGGGCGGAGCGAACGGGGTCGCAGCCGGTGGGGCGAAGGCCGAGTCGAGCTCACTCCCGACAGCGATGTCGGCGGTGCGTACCACGCCACCAGGAGCCGGCATCTCAGTGTGATCGACACCGGGCGCCGGAGCAGCAGGCATGGACGGCGGGGGCGGTGCCGTCGGCGTCGGCGTCGGCGACACGACCGCGGCTCCCTGCGCGTCCGCTACCGGGCCGGCATCGATGCCGGCACTCAAGAGCCGAGGCTGGCCGGTCCGCACCGCCTCGTCGAGTGCGCTGAGCGCGCGATCGACGGCGTCAGCCACGCCGGTGGCCGGACCGGAGGACACGCCAACCGAGACCGTCACGCCACGCTCCGACAGCAGCGGCATCTTGGCGACGTTGGCGCGGATGCGATCGGCGACCGCTACCGCATCATCATCGGACGTGGACGGCAAGAGCACGCAGAACGTCGACGCTTCGTGCCGATACACGACGTCGGTCGTCCGGACCGTTGCCATGATCACCCACGCGACACGCTCGAGGACCTGATCTCCGGAGGCCGCGCCCTTCTTGCCGTTGTAGGACGCGAACCGATCGACATCGATCATCAAGGTCGCGGTCGAGTTCTCGCTCGTATCGATGCCGGCGGCGATGTCGGCGTCGAGTTGACGACGGTTGAAGGCCCCGGTCACCCGGTCGACGATGACCTCATCGCTCTTCTTCCCACGCCGAAAACTGAAGCTCATGTGAGCCCATCGGCACGGCCTGACTCCAGCTTGAGAAATTCGTGCAACACCCAGGGTCAGACCCCAGGTGTTGATCACCCAGGGTCAGACCCCAGGTGTTGATCACCCAGGGTCAGACCCCAGGTGTTGGTCACCCTGCATGATGGGCCGCGTCAGCGGGTGTCGACGACGCGGAAGGATTCGGCGCTGGTTCCCTCGGGGAAGCCGTGTTCAGCCGCAACCGACTGCCACCACGAGCGCATTCGTTCCTCGAGGGCGGCCGGATCGCGATGCTGGCTCTCGTGACACATCAACGCCCGGATCTTGCGTTCGAGGTTCTCGGTGATGTCGACGCCCTCGTCGCCACTCGTCCCGAACGGAATCCACACCTCGTCGACCGCCCAGTCATCGAGTTCGGCGCACGCCGTACCGGGAAACGCGAACGGATTACGAGCGTCTGGATACACCGCGCACATCGTCGCCTCGCCGGTCGCGAGATGATCGGGATGCGAGCCGTAGGTCGAATCGAGATTGCGCAGCGGGTTCTGCGTAATCACCACCTGCGGGCGAACCTGACGGATCACTCGGCTGATGTCGTGGCGCAGCGCCATGTCGACGACGACCGTGCCGTCCATGTGTCCGAGGAAGACCAACTCGGACACGCCCACCTCGGCGGCCGCTCGAGTCTGCTCGCCACGCCGAATCGTCGTCATTTCGTGGCGCAGGATCGTGTGATCGAATCCACCAGCTTGGCCATCGGTCACCAGGCAGTAGACGACCTCGACGCCGGCGTCGGTGAGGTTCGCCACCGTGCCCGCCGCGCCGAAGTCGACATCGTCGGGATGCGCCATCACGACCAGCGCTCGTTCGATCTCGGTGGGTTGCAACATCGCCGCCACCGTATCGACAGTCGCGAGATTCAACGGCCTGCGATCTACAGTCGCGGACATGACGACCAGCGCGACCCCGGTTCCTCTCGACTCGATCGATCTGTCCGACATGGAGTTCTGGGCAGGCCCGCGGGACATCCGTGAGGCAACGTTCCAGACCCTGCGCGACACGCCCGGTTTGCTGCATTTCCAGGAGCGCGTGATCGAAGAGTCACCGTTTCCCCCGGGGCCGGGCTACTACGCGCTCACCCGCCACGAAGACATCTGGCAGGTCAGCCGCAACGCCAAGTTGTTCTGCTCCGGGCAGGGCTCCAACATCGGCGACCTGCCTCAGGAGATGAACGAGTTCTTCGGGTCGATGATCAACATGGACGACCCGAAACACTTCCGGCTGCGTTCGATCGTGTCGAAGGGGTTCACCCCGAAGGAGGTGAGCCGCGTCGAAGGACTCGTGGTCGAGAAGGCCAAGGTGATCGTCGACCGGCTGATCGAGCAGTTCCCCGGCAAGACGTGTGACTTCGTCGAGCACGTGGCCTCGGCGCTTCCCCTCGAGATCATCTGCGACATGATGGGGATCCCGTCGGACGACTACGCCAAGATCCTCGGCTGGACCAACACCATCCTCGGCGTCGGCGACCCCGAGTACGTGACGTCCTACGACGACCTGATGACGCACTCGCTCGAGATGTTCATGTACGCCCAAGCGCTGGGCGAAGACCGCCGAGCCAACCCGCAAGACGACATCACCTCGGTCATGATGGCCGCCGAAGTCGACGGCGAACAGCTCACCCCACAGGAATTCGGCTCGTTCTTCATCCTCCTCGTCGTCGCAGGGAACGAGACGACGCGCAACGCGATCTCCCACGGCATGAAGGCGCTCACCGACTTCCCCGACCAGCGCGACCTGCTCTACGGCGACTACGAGACCCACGCAAAGTCGGCAATGGAGGAGATCGTGCGGTTCGCCTCGCCGGTCATCCACTTCCGCCGGACCGCGACCGACGACACCGAGATCGCCGGCATGCCGATCAAGGCCGGTGAGAAGGTCGTCATGTTCTACAACTCCGGCAACCGCGACGAGCGGGTGTTCACCGACCCGCACCACTTCGACGTTGCTCGGTCGCTCCAACCCGCACAGGTCGGCTTCGGTGCTGGCGGACCACACTTCTGCCTCGGCGCCAACCTCGCTCGCCGCGAGATGATGGTGATGTTCGACGAGCTGCGTCGGCGTCTCCCGTCGCTGCGCATCACTGGCGAACCCGAGTACCTGCAGTCGAACTTCATCAACGGCATCAAGCGCCTCGAGTGTGCTTGGGACTGACGTTGAACTCGCCCGGCGCGGCGCACCGCACCTCGATCATTCATGCGCTGACCCGAGTCGGGATCGTCGCGTACGTCGCGTGGACGCTCTGGCTGTTCCAGGTGCTGTATCGCACGACGCAGGTCAGCGGACAACGGTTCTCCGGGGTGTGGGAGCAGCGCCTCGAGACGCTCGCATTCATCGGCTTCCTCCCCAACCTGCCGGCGCTGGCCGTCCCCGCGGCCGCAGCAGCAACGGCGACGTGGCTCGCCGGACCGACGCAGGAGTTGGGTCTTGCGATTCTGCTGCGCCTGATCCGATGGACGGCCAACGGGCTCGTCGTGATCGGGATCCTCGGCGTGCTCGCCACGATCTTCGGGCAATCGGGCGGATTCGACGAGATCGAGACGATCGCGTTCCGTGCGTCCGGCGCCGTCGGCGCAGCGGCGCTGTCGGTGCTCTGCCTCGAAGCCGGACGTACCGCTCCCGGCGGATGACGGGACAGCGACCCGGTCAGTTGCCGAGTTCGCCGACGCGGAAGTGGTGGCGGCAGAGCAGCTCGTAGCGCACGTTGTCACCGAACAACGGCTGGTCGTGATCGGAGGTGTCGCCGACGACGACGGTCTCACCGATGTAGACCACCACGCCGTTGACCACGCGAGCGTTGTGGGTGGCTCTCGCCCCGCACCAACAGCGCGCCTCGACTTGCAGCGGTATGTGCTCATCGGCGAGTTCGAGCAGCCGTTGCGTTCCCGTGAACAGCTGACCACGGAAGTCGGTGAGGAGGCCGAACGCGAACACGTCGACTTCCAGGTCATCGACCACACGAGCGAGTTGGTCGCACTGCTCGGGCGTGTAGAACTGCGCCTCATCACACACGATGTAGTGGATCGGCCATTTCGACGCGGCGAGCGCGTAGAGGTCGAGGTCGGGCGTGACCTCGACCGCTGGCGCCGCGACGCCGAGCCGACTGGTGACCTGTCGACCTTCGCGATCGAGTGTCGTGAGGAGCAGCCCGAACAACTGGCGATTGGCGAGGTTGTGATGGATCTGCAGCGCGAGCGTGCTCTTGCCCGAACCCATCGTGCCGAAGTTGAACCGCAGGACTGCCATGCCGAGTCCGAACCTACTCGGCCGCGCCGTCGTCGCTCACAACTCCCGCGCCGCCATCGTCCTCGACGACCGCCGGCCCGTCGATCCGAGTGATCCGATCGGGCTCGCTGTCGCCGTCCGAACAGCTGGCAGCGACGGCGGCGGTCGCAAGCGCCGCCAACGAGACGAGGAACACACGGTGACGCACGAGAGCGAATCTACGTCGCCACCCGACTCGGATCGCGCCAGCCGCCACCGTGGACGACGCAGTGGGCGACAGAGTGGGTCTGACCCACTCTGTCGTTTTCCGGTTCCGGATGACTGGTTTGGGGGTGGTGGTTGGCTACGGTGAGACCAACGAGCCCCGGCAACGGAGCCGGGGCAGCTGGCGGCATCGGGGGATGGCGCCCGCCACACACATTCCCTGGGGGATTCATCAATGACCGACATGATCGAACGGTCGGAGGCGGCCGACGACCACGTGCTCGATCACCTCGTCGTGAGGTTCGCCGGCGACTCCGGCGACGGCATGCAGTTGACCGGTGATCGCTTCACTTCGGTCAGTGCATCGTTCGGCAACGACCTGTCGACGTTTCCCGACTTTCCCGCCGAGATCCGTGCCCCTGCCGGCACGGTCAACGGCGTGTCGGCGTTCCAGGTCAAGATCGCCGACCACGACATCACCACACCCGGTGACGAACCCAACGTGTTGGTCGCGATGAACCCGGCCGCGCTCAAGGCCGATCTGCATCGACTCCAACCCGGCGGAACCCTCATCATCAACGAGGACGCATTCGGCGATCGCGACCTCGTCAAGGCCGGCTACATCGACGAGGCCGGCGAGGCGGTCAACCCGCTCGACGACGACTCGCTCAGCACGTACCGCGTGATCCTCGTACCGATGACCAGCCTCACCCGCACGGTGTGCGAGCCACTCGGGGTCAAGCCACGAGACGCCGAGCGATCGAAGAACTTCTTTGCGCTCGGGCTCGTGTCGTGGATGTACACCCGCCCGACCGAGCCGACCGAAGCCTGGATCGAGGAGAAGTTCGCCAAGAACGAACAGGTCGTCGCCGCCAACAAGGCGGCGTTCCAGGCCGGCTTCAACTTCGGCGAAACGACCGAGGCCGTCGGCCACCGCTACGAAGTGCGGCCCGCTCAGCTCCCACCCGGCGAGTACACCAGCATCACCGGCAACACCGCCCTCGCGTGGGGCCTCGTCGCCGCCGGTCAACTCTCCAAGTTGCCACTCACGCTCGGCTCGTACCCGATCACCCCGGCGAGCGACATCTTGCACGAACTCTCGAAGCACAAGCACTTCGGCATCCGGACCGTGCAGGCCGAAGACGAGATCGCCGCCGTCGGAGTCGCGCTCGGCGCGGCATTCGCCGGACACCTGGGCGTCACGACGACGAGCGGTCCGGGTGTCGCGTTGAAGAGCGAGACGATCTCGCTCGGCGTCGCGATCGAACTGCCGATGCTGATCATCGACATCCAGCGAGGCGGCCCCTCGACGGGCTTGCCGACCAAGACCGAAGCGTCCGACCTGAACCTCGCGCTCCATGGTCGACACGGTGAAGCCCCGCTCCCGATCGTCGCGTCGTACAGCCCGGCACAGTGCTTCCACGCAGCGATCGAAGCGGCGCGTATCGCCCTCAAATACCGCACGCCGGTGATCTTGCTCTCCGACGGCTACCTCGCCAATGGCTCCGAGCCGTGGAACCTGCCCGACGTCGATTCCCTCCCTGACATCTCGGTGCCGTTCGCAACGGAGCCGAACCATGTCGACAACGAGGGCAACCCCGAGTTCTGGCCGTACCTGCGTGACGAGAACCTCGCTCGACCGTGGGCGATTCCCGGCACGCCCGGGCTCATGCACCGCGTCGGCGGACTCGAGAAGAAGGACGGCACCGGCAACATCGACTACACCCCGGAGAACCACGAACGGATGACGCACCTTCGTGCCGCGAAGGTTGCCGCGGTTGCGAACGACATCCCACCGATCGAGGTCGAGGGCGATACCGATGCCGACGTCCTCGTCCTCGGATGGGGTTCGACCTGGGCCGCGATCGACGCAGCGGTCCAGCGAACCCGACGGACAGGAGTGAAGGTGGCCAAAGCCCATCTGACGCACCTCAACCCGCTGCCGTCCGATCTCGGCGACCTGTTGCGCCGATACCGACGGGTGATCATGCCCGAGCTGAACAGCGGCCAGCTCGCGCATCACCTGCGAGGACTCTTCCTCGTCGACATCATCTCGTTGTCGAAGGTGCAGGGCCTCCCGTTCAAGTCCCGCGAGATCGAAGTCGCGATCGCGGACGCGGTCGCCTCCATCACCACCGAGAATTCCAGCCAGCCCAGCCACGCAGCTACCCAAGCCACCACCCACGAGAACGGAGCCACGTCATGAGCACCGCACAGGTCGCCGTCACCTCGAAGAAGGACTGGTCGAGCGACCAGGAGGTCCGCTGGTGCCCCGGCTGCGGCGACTACGGCATTCTCCTCGCCGTCCAGCAACTCATGCCCGAGCTCGGCGTCGCGCCCGAGAACACGGTGTTCGTGTCGGGCATCGGCTGCTCGAGCCGGTTCCCGTACTACATGAACACGTACGGGATGCACTCGATCCACGGTCGAGCACCAGCCATCGCGACCGGTGTCGCCACCGCTCGCCCCGACCTCGACGTGTGGGTCATCACCGGCGACGGCGACGGCCTGTCCATCGGCGGCAATCACCTGATCCACGCGCTGCGCCGAAACGTCAACCTCAACATCTTGCTGTTCAACAACCGCATCTACGGGTTGACGAAAGGGCAGTATTCGCCGACATCGGAAGTGGGCAAAGTCACCAAGTCGACACCGATGGGCTCGATCGACCCACCGTTCAACCCGCTGTCGGTCGCGCTCGGTGCCGAAGCCTCTTTCGTCGCCCGCACCCACGACCTCGACCGCAAGCACATGCAGGAGATCTTTCGCGCCGCGCACCAGCACAACGGTGCGTCGTTCGTCGAGATCTACCAGAACTGCAACGTGTTCAACGACGGCCAGTTCGACGGAGTCACCAAGAAGCAGAGCCGTGACGAGATGATGATCGATCTCGTGCACGGCGAGCCGATCCTGTTCGGCGCCGAGCGCCAACGCGGCGTGATGCAGGGCAGCGATGGCTTCCTTCGTCTCGTCGAGGTGGCCGACGTCGGGCTCGACGCGATCCTGGTGCACGACGAGACCAACGTCGACCCCTCGCTCGCCTTCGCGCTCGCCCGGCTCAACTCCGACGACCACTCCCCCACGCCGTTCGGGGTGTTCCGCAACATCGAGCGCCCGGAGTATTCCGCCGCAGTGAGTGAACAGGTGATGCAGGCGAGCGAGCGAAAGGGCCCCGGCGATCTCGCCGACCTGCTCCGCTCGAACGGCACCTGGACGGTCTGAAGACTCCTCAGCCTGGCCCAGTCGAGTCGACTGATGGAGTCGTCTGATGGAGTCGACTGATGGAGTCGTCTGATGGAGTCGACCGATGGACTCGACCGACCGCGCCGTCGGGCTGCGCCGTCAGACGAGGCGTCGGCCGGTGCGGCGATCGAACACGAAGTAGGCACCGATCGCCAGGCTGACCTGTCGGCCGACCGCCAGCGATGCGACGCCTCGTCGACCGGAACCGGCATACACCGAGGCACCACCGACATTGCACAGGATCGGCTCGGACGATCCGGGCACGATCCGGGTGATCGTCGCGGGCAGCACGCCGCGCTCGTCGACCACGAGCGCTCCGGGTCGACACCCGACGACGACACGAGCGCCCACGTGGCTCGACAGCGAGGGCGACCATGCACGAATCGCGCGAGTCCCGCCAGGGCCGAGCCAGAACCCGTCGGTGTCGGCAGCCACCGTGCAGTCGAACGTCCAGAGCGGCCCCACCGCCGCAGCTACATCGAGTGAGGTCGGATCATCCGCCACGGCCGCTGGTGGCCCTGACTGCACGACCGTGTGCGGGCCCACGGAGCCGAGCCCCGCTCGTTCGTCGTCGACGACGGCCGGACCGAGCACGATCACGTGCGACGCCAGCGCCGCCACGTCCTGCGGGTCGTTGGTGGCCATCAGCGTCGTGACCCCGTACCCCTCCTGCAACAGCTTGATCTCGGCCCGTAGCTGCTGTCGAAGATGAGCGTCGAGCGGCGCGAACGGCTCGTCGAGCAGCAGGACGCGAGGGGCTCGGACCATCGTTCGCGCGATCTGCACCAGTTGCTGCTCGCCGCGCGACAACTCGTCGGGGTGACGCAGCACCAGGTGTTCGAGATGCATCGCCCGCGTTTCCGCGTCGACACGTTGGCGGATGGACTCAACCGTCTCACGCCGCAGCTCGAGCGGGAACGACACGTTGCGACGCACGTTGCGGTTCGAGAACAACGCCGGGGATTGGAAGACCATGCCGATGTCGCGCATCCCAGGAGCCGTCTCGGTCACGTCGACCGATCCGAACCACACCCGACCCTGCGATGGCTCGAGGAGGCCGGCCACGACTCGCAGCACCGTCGACTTGCCGCTCCCCGACGGGCCGATCACCGCGCCGAACGCTCCGTCGGGGAGCGTCGTCGTGATGTCGTGCAGGATCGGTGATCGATCGAGCTGCACGCTGACACCCTCCAACTGCACCGACACCATGCGCCAAGTCTCTCACCGACTCGCTGGCCACGCGCCCGCGCCGAGTACCCAACCTTCCTCGGCGACGACCACCTCCGCTACGTTCGCAGGCGCGCTCGCGACCGCGTCCCCAACGATCTCGGGGACGAGGAGATCCGCCAACCTGCCGTCGAGATTCGCCTCCCACAGCAGGTTCCCCAGTGCGATCACCTGCGCCTCGTCACGAACACGGGTCGCGCCAAGCGCCGGACGCTCCCACTCGATCATCGACGGCCAGATCTCGGCGACGACCACGGCGTCGTTGACCGCCGTTGCATGAGGCAACGCGAAGCCGGTCGTGAACGGCCACACGTCCCACTCGATCTCGGGATCGAGTCGACGACGCAGTCGTTCGAGCGCGGCAATGCCGAGCAGGCTCTGGCCGCCGACGGCTCCGGCGCCGAGCAACTGCCATGAAGAGAAGGGCCGCGAGCCGGTGCTGCGCAACAATGCTTCGACGTGACGCCACTCGCCAAGCGGTGACGCCGCGACCTTCGTCGACGTCAGATTCGGCGTCGGGCGAGTACGAGGGCACCCCCAGAAGGGACCCGCTCGTCGGCCAGGATCGAGCTCCATCATCCGACGATTGAGTTCCCCGGCGACGGCGAATCGGTTGTTCGCGTTGCGCTCGTCATCCACGACGAGTTCGCAGAGCAAGCGCCACATCGACTCCCACGGCACGCCGCCGAGGCCGAGCGCACGGGCGGTGCCCGACGGATAGCCGAGCGAGAAGTCGACTGCGAGCAGCGTGCGCCGCCGGTGTGGGGCACCGACGATCGCCGCGTGGATCGAGTCGAGACCGGCCGACCTCGTTGCGACATTCGACGCGTTCGCAGGCGACACCGCATCGAAGACGGCGATCCAGATCGAATCGCGCCCGAGCTTCGGTGCGGCGTTGGCACTCCAGTCGACGACGATCAGTCGATCGAACAGGGCCTGCGCATTCGAGATCGAGATCGACACCGCCCGGAAAGTACCGTCGTCGCATGGACGTCCGCACACTCATGCGGCGCTCGGCAAGCTTCCACGCCGACTTGCCCGCCGTCATCGAATCCGATCGTCGCCTCACCTACGGCGAGGCCTGGTCACGCGGGCTGCGGATGGCCAATGCACTGCTCGAACTCGGGTTGCAGCCCGGCGATCGGATCGGTGTGCTCGAAGACAACACGCTCGAGTCGGTCGACTTCTTCTGTGCCGCGACCGCTGCCAACCTGGTCCGTGTGCCGTTGTACCCGCGCAACGCTCCCAGTGCGCATCGACACATGCTGGCGCACACCGGCTGCCGGGCCGTCGTCGTCAGCGAGAGCCACGCCGACGCGCTCGCTGGGGCCACCGAGGAGGTCCCCTCGCTGGAGCACGTGATCGTGCGCGACGACCACTACGAAGACTGGCTCGCCCGACAGCCCGACAGTGACCCTGACGTCCCCGTTCGCGAAGACGACTGGTTCATCATCCGCCACACCGGAGGCACGACCGGTGCGGCGAAGGGCGTCGGCTACACCCACAAGACGTGGCTCGACGCCGGCCGCGACTGGTTCTACGCCTTCCCGCCGGTCCAAGTCGGCGATGTCTGCCAACACGCAGGGCCGATCTCGCACGGATCCGGCTACTTCTTCACCCCGATCTGGTTGTCGGGTGGCGTGAACCTGCTACTCCCGACGTTCGACCCACCCAAGGTCGTCGAGGCGATGGAACGAGAGCGAGTCGCGTACGGATTCCTGGTCCCGGCGATGCTCAATGCGCTCGCTCGAGAACCGAGTGCGATCGGGCGCGACTGGTCGGCGCTCAAGGTCCTCCAGATCGGCGGAGCCCCGATCACCGACGAGACCGCCCGCCTCGGTCGTGAGGTGTTCGGCAACGTGCTCTATCAGGGATACGGCCAGACCGAGGCCGTCCCGATCACGATGATGGGGCCCGACGAATGGTTCAGCACCGTCGCCGGATCCGATCCGCTTCGTTCCGCTGGTCGGCCGCTCCCGTTCGGCGATCTCGAGATCCGTGACCCAGAAACGGCCGCGACGCTCCCGATCGGCGACGAGGGCGAGATCGCGATTCGTTGCGACGGTCAGATGATCGAGTTCTGGGACGATCCGGCCGCCACCGCCGAGCGCATGGTCGACGGCTGGGTCCTCACCGGCGATATCGGCCGACTCGACCACAACGGCTACCTGTACGTCCTCGACCGCAAGGACGACATGATCATCTCGGGCGGGTTCAACATCTGGCCAGCTGAGTTGGAGAACGTCCTCACCGAGCATCCGGCGGTGATCGAAGCTGCGGTCTTCGGTGTACCGAGCGACCGGTGGGGCGAGAGTCCCTTCGCCGTCGTGTGCGTGGGAGCCGACGCCGTCGTCAGCGAACAGGAGCTGATCGACCTGTGCGCCGAACGGCTCGGCGGATACAAGAAGCCGACCGGAGTCGAGATCGGCCACGACGAGCTGCCGAAGTCGCCGGTCGGCAAGCTCGCACGCAAGGTGCTGCGCGAGCCGCACTGGGCGGGACACGAGCGTCGCGTCGCTGGCAACTGAGCGGACGTCGCCGAAACGGCATGTGCACGTCGCCCCGTTCCAGTCGGCGCGGTCAGCCCTCGTTGAGCAGCTCGATCACTGCGTCGCCGAACTTGTCGAGCTTGGCCGGGCCGACACCTGCGATGCGGGCGAGTTGCTGCTTGGTCGTCGGCGCCGTGCGAGCGATCGCCGCCAAGGTCTTGTTGTCGAACACGACATAAGCGGGCTTGCCCTCCGCAAGGGTCGCTCGGAGCACACGTAAGCGCTCGAAGCGAGCGGCGGCCTCCGAGTCGAGATCGGCAGTCGGATCCTTCGACGAGGCGGGCTTCGATGCGGTCGGTCTGGATGCCGACGCAGCCGGCTCGGGGCGATTCGACGAGACGATCCGTCGCAGTGACGGCTCGGTCGTGAGTTCGTCGACGAACGGACTCGGATTCGGGCCGGTCACGATCGTCGCGTGCTCGCTCGCCCGCGTGATCGCCACATGGAACAACCGTCGCTCCTCTTCGACATCGTCGGCAAGGCGATGCGGGTACTGCTCGGCATCGACGTGGTGAACGACGACGTGGCGCCACTCCTGCCCCTTGACCCGATGCACGGTGGCGAGCACCACGCCGTCGGCCGAGCGCGTCGCAGCGAGCTTCGAGCGCAACCACGACTCGAAGGTCGACGCGTCGTCGTGGAGCGCAGCGAGATGCTTCACCGCGGTCAGGTCGTCGCCTTGCGCCGATCGGTTCATACCGCGACGACTGGCATCGAGCCCCGAGACCGATCCGGCCAGACCGACTTCATCGACGAGTTGGAGCACGATGTCGGACGTCGGGGCGCCCCGCTTGACCGACTGCTGCAGCGTCTGGATGTCGGCGGCGAATTCGGTCAACCGATCTGCGTCGCGCTCGTTGTTCAGGCGACCGGCGAGAGCGTAGAGATCGACGACGCTCCCCTGCTCGGCTATCCACTCCGTGATCCTCGGATGAAACGAACGAGACGGACGCCGCAGCGCCTCGTTGACATCGTCCGGCAGGAAACGGCCACGTTCGGCGGCCGTCGCCAGTCGAAGCCATGCGAGTACGGCACGCACCGAGGTGCGGTCGGCGAACTCGAGCCCCACACCGCCCGACACCGGGATGCCTTCGCTCACCAGTGCCACCTGGACTGGCGCGAGCACGGCGTTGACCCGCGCCAGCACGGCAATGTCCGACGGCGCCGCTCCTCGAGCCAGCGCGCCTCGCACCGCGTCGGCGCAGGCCGCCACCGGATCGACACTGTCGGCGATCGTCCAACCACCGGGGTCGGCAGATGCCGCTCGAATGGTCTTCGGCACTCGCCGCTGGTTGTGGCGAAGCAGCCGATCGGCGACCTCGACGACGCCTCCAGGGCACCGGTAGTTGACCTCGAGCGGGTGATCTCCGGCCCCGGGGAACAGTGTCTCGAAGTCGATCAACCACCCGGGATCGGCCCCGTTGTATCCGTAGATCGTCTGGTCGTCGTCACCGACGCCGAACACGGCGCCGCCCGGGGCCGACAGCAGACGGATGAGGAGCAGGTGTGCGGGCGTGAGGTCTTGGAACTCGTCGACCAGCATCATCCGACACGCTCGCTGCGCCGTGCGACGAGCAACGGGATCGGAGAGCAAGACGAGCAGCGCTCGGTAGATCTGGTCGTCGAAGTCGACCGCGCCTCGGCGTTCGAGCGCGTCGCGATACCGAGGCCAGAAGTCGGCGAAACCGTCGACGTCGCCTCCATAGCGAGCTTCGGCGTCGGCGGGGTCGACCAGCCCGAGCCGAACCAGGCTGAGTGCTTCGATCCACGGGGCGATCGGATCGCTGTTGCGTCGACGAGGGAACGACACGAGGTCACCGATGATTCGCCGGACGTCGGGCTCGTTGATCGTCCTCCAGGACGTCGGCTGCGGGGCGAACGGCGGCGAGCCGTTGACGATCGCCAGCCCGATCGCGTTGAGGGTACGGACGTGCAGGCCCGCGAGATCGGGCGTGCGTTCTTGCATCTCGACCTGCGCTCGCTTGTTGAACGCCACGAGACTCACCGCGCTCGGCGGCATCCGCCAGTTGATCAGCAGGTGCCGAGCGCGTTCGGTGAGCACACGGGTCTTGCCCGAGCCAGCTGGTGCGATGATGCGTGCGGCGCCGCCGCCATGCGTGACCGCGTCGAGCTGGTCGGGCGCCAGGTCAGCCCTGACCTCGTTGGTGACCGGTGGCACGAACGAGCCGTGCTCGATGGCCGTCGCGTGCAGCACTGCGACATCGTCGATCGTCGCCATGAAGCGAACGGGCCCGCCGTCGATCCACACCGGCGTACCGTCGGGCAACACCACATCGCCGGCTCGGTTCGCGTCACCCTCGACCGCTTGGAGACCAGCCGCGATCGCTCGGTCGAGGGCCAGCCACTGTGGTCGCTCGGAACGAACATCGATCGAGTTCGACCAGACCAGGTGGTACAACTCGTCGCCGCCGAATGCGAACGATGCCCCGACCTGGAACGGCGACGCGGTGGTCATCAGCCTCGGTGCTCGATCGAGATCGATGGCGAGTTCGATCACCAAGCGTCGCCGCTCCACGCCGGCGAGACGCAGCGCGGCGAGCAACAGGTTCAGTGCCTCACCGGTGACCGACGCGTCGACGCGGACGCGTTCACATCGCGTCCACGGCGCTGGCGCCTCCTGGTCGGGAGCGACGACGGCATGTCGCCCCAACGCGTCCGGCCCGGCCACGGCAAGCGCGACGCCCCGCTCGACGTCGGGTTCGGCTTCCGGCGCCCGAGACGTGCCGCCAGGTCGACCGTGACGAGACGCGCCTCCAGGCTGCGTGCGGCGCGACGTGTCCGGATCCGGTGACGACGAGCCAGTCGATCGTCGAGGCGCCGAACGACGGGATGCCCCCGGATCGAACTCGCCCGGACCGAACGGGTCCGGATCGTCGGATGTGTACTCGCTGGGCAACGGCACACTGCCGGTCGGGTCGAGCGCCACCTCGCCGTGGTCGACCCAGCAGCGACGCACCTCGGCGGGCTGGTCGTGCTCACCCCCGCAATACGCACACGCAATCGCCATGGCGCAGACCTTACCGACTCCCACCCGATGACCGCACACATGTTCGATCCACGATCGGTGCCCGCGCGTGAAGGCGCTGACCGACGGTCTCGCCTACCAGGCGATCTCGGGGAACCCGTACGTCACGCACAGGCCGACCCCGTTCACCAGCAGCAACGCTGCCACGATGCCGCCGACGACGAGCGAGCGACCGCGGCGCGTGCGACCGAAGGCGTCGGCGCGCAGCGTGCTCGGCATGTACCACTCGGGCAGCAGCGCGGCGCCCGGATCCCCCAGCCGCAGGGGTATCGCGTCGGGATCGAGCGGCGCGTCCGGATCGGCCGCCATCGCCAGCTCGGCGAGTTCGTCATCCGTCATCCCCCCGGGCATCATCACGGACATCACATCGGTAGCCGCGTCGTTCGACGCCTCGTTCGTGACATCGCCCGCCGACGGGGGGCGCTCCGCGCTCATGTCGAGAGTGTAGTTGCGAGGCGTCACTCGCCGGCCGCGGTGTGTGCATCACAGGTACAGGGATACGTCCCCAAGCGTCGCGAGGAGCCCCGAGGCTCTTCACGACGCCGTCTTGCCGTGTGCTCCACCGCGGCCGGCAACGAATGCCACGGTAGACGTGAACGCCTGTGCAACGGAAGGGGACAACCATGTGAATTCGCATCAATTCGGTCGGACAACCCTGTGGACGAACTGTGGGAGTGACACATCTCGACGCGGTCGAATCAGCACCCTGAGCGCGGTGGTCGGCCCCGTTCGCTCTGCTGCGGAAGCGGGCGATGCAGCCCGCCGAATCAGGCCGGCGCAAGCTCGACCGGAATACCGTTGAGCACGGCGGTGCCCGAGAGCGGATCGAGCGCGGCGTGGTCGGCGAGCACGTTCGAATTGACCCCCGCATGCTCGGCCGCGACCCGCAGCTTCGACCCGGGTAGGTCGTGTCCCCAGCCATGCGGCAAGCTCACGACACCCGGACGGATCGAATCGGTGACCTCGACGGGCGCTGTCACCCGCCCGACCCGAGACGTGATCGACACCGCCCCGCCATCGGTCAGACCGAGCGAGCTGGCGTCGTCCGGATGGACCTGCAGCGTGCAGCGTGGCTTACCCTTCACCAACACGTTGATGTTGTGCATCCACGAGTTGTTGCTGCGCAAGTGGCGGCGTCCGACCAGCAGGTAGCCGCTCTCGGCGAGCGTCGGGATCGCCCCTGCCAAGCGAGCGAGGTCGTCGAGGAAGGCCGGCGGTGCGAGCTCGACCTTGCCGGACGGGGTGCGCAGGATCTCGGGAATCCGCGGGACGAGCGCTCCGAAGTCACGGCCGTGCGGGTGCGCGAGCAGATCGTCGAGGGACGTGCCGTCCGGATCGGCGCCGAAGCCGTCACCGAACGGACCGGTACGCAGCATGAAGTCGAGCATCCGTTCCGGTCCACGGCGCCCCGAGGCAGACAGTTCGACCAGCAACTCGTCGGCATCACGCCCGAACACCGGCGAGTACTCGTCGTTGACGGCGCTGCGAACGATCCCGGCGATCGACATGTCGTCGACCACCGACGGATCGGCATCGAGCCCGGCACCCTGGGCGATCATCGTGAACTTGGAGATGACCTCCCACTCGTCGGGCTGGCCCTCGTCGAGCGGCAGCACCGGCTCGGAGTAGTTCGCCACGTTGCGGACACCGAACTGCAACAGCAGCAGGTCATAGTGACTCCGCTGGAGTTGCGAGGGCGACGGCAGGATCACGTCGGCATGCCGGGTCGTCTCGTTGAGGTACAGATCGATCGACACCATGAAGTCGAGCTGATCGAACGCCTCGGCGAGTTGTTCGCTGTTGGGCGTCGACAGGATCGGGTTGCCAGCGAGGGTGACGAGGGCGCGGATCTGACCCTCGCCTGGCGTCATGATCTCCTCCGCGATCGCGCCGACCGGATACTCCCCCATCACTTCGGGATACCCGCTCACACGTGTGTGTCCGCGGCCGATCTTGAAGCCCTTGCCACTTCCGCGCTTCCCGCGCGTCGTCGCACCGCCCGCCACCGGCGTCGCGAACATCGCGCCTCCGGGTCGATCGAGATTGCCCGACAGCGTGTTGACGACGTCGATCAGCCACGACGCGGTCGAGCCGAACTCGGTGGTCGTCGTCCCGATGCGCCCGTAGACCGTGGCGGAGGGCGCGGCAGCGAGTTCGTGCGCCATCGTCCGGATCGTGTCGGCGGCGACGCCACACGCATCGGCGACGGCCTCAGGCGTGAACGGGGCGAGCGCTGGGCCGAGATCGTCGATACCCACGACGTGCTCGCCGACGTGTGGCCCCACGTCGGCGAGTCCGTCGACGAGCAACACGTTGGCGATCGCGGCGAGCAGCAGCGCATCAGCGCCGGGCCGGATGCTCACCCATTGGTCGGCCTGCTCGGCCGTTCGTGACCGGCGCGGGTCGACCACGACCACCTTGCCACCGCGAGCCTGGATCGCTTCGATCCGACCGGGGAAGTCGGGGGCCGTGCACACCGAGCCGTTCGACGCGTACGGATTGGCGCCGAGGATGACGAGGTGGTCGGTGCGGTCGAGATCCGGGACCGCAATGGCAACCGGCGAACCGAACACGTGACCCGACGCCACGTGACGCGGCATCTGATCGACCGTCGACGCACTGAACCGCAGTCGCGTGCCGAGCCCGACGAGCAACGACCGCGAGAACGTCATCGCCGACAGGCTGTGCGCCGTCGGGTTGCCGACATAGACCGCCGTCGACTCGCGCCCGTGGGTCTCGATCACGCGCCCGAGGCCCCGCTCGATCTCGGCCCACGCTTCGTCCCAGGAGACCTCGACGTGGACGCCATCCCGCTTGACGAGCGGCGCACGCAGCCGATCTGGGTCGTCGTGCAACTGCTTGAGCGTCGAGCCTTTCGGGCACAGGAACCCGCGGGAGAACACGTCGTCCATGTCGCCGCGGATGCGCTGCACCTCCTCGGATCCGTCGTCGTTGCGTCGCACGGTGATCTCGAGACCGCAGCCGGCCTCGCACAGCGGACAGGTTCGAAAGGCGGTGCGTGTCGTCATCATCCGATGCTCGCAGATCCGGGGGCCATCCCGCGAGCCGGCACGCTGCCATCGGGCCGTGGAGGACGACGGTGTCGCGCCATCCACCACCGTCGCCCCCTACCGACCGCCATCGAGCCGCGGGTTCGAAAACGGCCTGACCGTGGCATCATCGACCCATGCTGCGCAGTCTGCTCCTTCCGCCTCCCTCCCCGGCTCAGCACGACGGTCACACATCCTCACACGACGACGGCCGTGTCGCGGCCCAGCCGATGCCCGACATGACAGTCGAGCAGGCATACACGGCTCCGCTCGGGAGACACGACGACCGGCCCTGGGTCGAGCTCTGCATGGTGTCGTCGCTCGACGGATCGACCTCGCTCGAGGGAACGTCGGCAGGTCTGTCGAGCCCGACCGACACCGCCGTGTTGGGACGGCTCCGAGCGCTCGCCGATGTGGTTCTCGTCGGGGCGGGCACGGTTCGAGACGAGGGCTACGGCGTGCCGAAGAAGCGCGGGCAACGTCTGGGCGTGGTGACGGCGTCCGGCTCGGTCGACACCACCAGCGAATTGTTCGCCAGCGGTGCAGGTTTCGTCATCACACACGAGCAGGCGTCATTCGATGAACACGGCGTCGACGTCATTCGCGCCGGTCGGGACGAGGTCGACTTGGCGGGCGCCCTTCGCCGCATCTCCGACGTCTGCGGTGCGGTGTCGATCGTCCACGCAGAGGGTGGCCCGACGCTCAACGGGGCGTTGGCGGCCGCCGATCTCATCGACGAGTTGAACCTCACGACGTCGCCATCGATCGTCGGCGGCGACGCCGCCCGCCTCACCGCCGGCGTCGACCCGCTCACACGGCGTTTCGAACTCCGACAACTCGCCATCGACGACCAGTCGTTCATGTTCTCCCGCTGGCTCCGCGTCAGAACCTGACGAGGAATCGGTCACGCTCAAGACCCGGCCGACACGGCCATGACATCGACTCGATGTCACATCGCCATGACCTACGCCGAGACCGCGTTCGTCCGGCGGTCGCGCCGTCGTCAGCGGCGGCTCAGGGCGCGGCTGGCGACGCTTGTTCGGCGCGCGAGGTCTTCTCGAGGAGCTCGATCTCGCGATGGAAGTCGCCGGCACCGTTGAAGTTCTTGTAGACGCTGGCGAAGCGTAGGTAGGCGACGTCATCGACCGACCGGAGTTCGTCGAGCACGAGTAGCCCCACGTCGGAACTCGTCACCTCGCTGCCTCGAAGTCGCGAGGCGTCTTCGACACGGGTCGCCATCGCCTCCAGGTCGGCATCGCTCACGTCTCGACCTTTGGTCGCAGCGCCGAGTCCGGCAACGACTTTGTCTCGCTCGAATCGTTCGACGCAACCGGTCGACTTGATCACCATCAACGGCACGTGGTCGACGCGCTCGAAGGTGGTGAAGCGATGGGAGCACCCGCTACACCGTCGGCGGCGACGGATCGCACCGCCTTCCTCGGCCAGACGCGAGTCGACGACCTTGGTGTCGTCGGCTTGGCAAGACGGGCAACGCATCCGGTCAGCGTATCCACGGCTCCTGTCAGCGGACGGGGCAACTCTTGCCCCGGATCAGACTCGCCGACGACGGCTCACGGCAGCAGGACGGACTGGCCAGCTTGTACCGACGCGCCTCCATTGAGACGGATGAGCGCACGAACGTACGTGTCGTGTTCGATGTCGCCGCGGTAGGCGTGGGCGATCGACCAGAGCGTGTCGCCAGCGCGAGCTACGTGTGACACCGGAGCCTCTTCGGCCGAGATGAACGCTGGCGACGCCTCGGCTGCCGAGGCAGGTTCGGCACCGAGGCTCGCCAGCAGACTGTTGGCCGACATCACGATGATCACGGCTGCCAACGCGAGCAGCAGCAACGCACCGACACGTCGAACGAAATAGTTGGGCCGACGCTCCGGACTGCCCGAGCGGACGCTCGGGGCGCAACGGCGTGCCTCGCGAGCACGACGCGACCCGTCGCGACGATCGCACGGGCTCGCCGAGGCTGCGCTTCGCCGATAGACCCCGATCGACGGCTCCAGGGGTGACCACGTCGACCGTGCGCTCTGACACGACGCTGCACGCATGCTCGCCCCGGCGGCGTGGGCGACCGAGCCCGGAGCGGTGATCAAGGTGCGTGCGGTGGTGGTCATGGTGTCTCCCCAACAGAGCGTCCAGTGAAGTTCGTACACGGGCTCGAGCCGTGTTCGTTCGATATTGCTTCGGTGTTCGTTGTTGCTTTGGTGTTCGTTCGGTGTTCGTTCGGTGTTCGTTCGGTGTTCGAGAGATGCCACTCTGCGCAACACCTGTTCGATCGCCGAGCGATCAGTGAATCACCTCGCGGCCGAACCGTCAACCCCTTTCCGTGACATTTTCGAACAGGCGTTTGTCGTACGGATGTTTGACTCATTCGCGGCACATCCCTAGGATGTTCGTATGGCTCCCAAGATCAGCAAGCGCCAGCTCGACATCCTGACGTTCATCGAACAGCAGATGCGAGATCGCGGCTTCCCCCCGTCGGTGCGCGAGATCGGCGAAGCCGTCGGCCTCACGTCACCCTCCACGGTGCACAGCCACCTCAACACGCTCCAGCGCCTCGGGTACCTGCGGCGTGACCCCACCAAGCCCCGCGCGATCGAAGTGCGCTACGACCCGAACAGTGGTGTGGCGATGGAGCGTCGACCGGTTCGCCACGTCCCGCTCGTGGGTGACGTCGCAGCTGGCACCGACGTGCTCGCCGAGGAGAACGTCGAAGAGCTCCTCCCCGTCCCGGTCGACTTCACCGGCGAAGGCGAACTCTTCATGCTGCGCGTCCGCGGCGATTCGATGATCGAGATCGGCATCCTCGACCGCGACTACGTCGTGGCAACCCAGGTCGATCACCCGAACAACGGTGACATCGTCGTGGCCGGCATTCCCGGTGGCGAGGCGACGGTCAAGACCTACCAGCGTTCCGGCGCCGAGGTCACGCTGACGCCCGCCAACTCGACGATGGAGCCGATGAAGTTCCACGCTGACGAAGTGCAGATCTACGGCAAGGTCGTCACCGTCATGCGTCGCTACTGACCGTTCGTCGAGCACGGCGGACCTGCCCGACAGCGGAACGTCTGAGCCAGTCGCCCGAGCCAGCCGTCCGAGGCTGGCGCTGCGGCTCAGTCGTCGCGAGCCGTGTCCCAGCGGCGCTCCGACAGCGTCGGCGGGGCCTCGTCGGCCGACTGCGGCGCCCACGACGTGTCGTCTGAACCAACCGAGTCCGCCGTGTCCGTCACCGCACTGCTCGTGTCGGCCTGCTCGGTGTCAGCCTGACCGATGTCCGCTGGCTCGGTGTCAGCCGGCTCCTTTCCGGCGACGTCGACGTCAGCCGGGGTGGGCGGGAGATCGATGGTCGCCGGCTGCGCCGCAGCAGCGCCCGCAGCGCGGTCGGGCATGGCGCTGGGCTGTCCCTGAGGTGGGGCGAAGGGCGATGCGGGCGGCGGCGCCTGCTGGCCCCACGGTCCGCCTGGCGACGGTGGCGCGGCGTTGGCGCCCGCCGAGTCGGTCGGCGTCCACGCCGGAGGCGTCGAGCCCCCACCGGCGGCGGCGTCGGGGCTCCAGCCGCTCGGGCCGTACTGCGGCGCGGTCGGGTTCGAGCCGTAGGGCGGCGGCGACTGCGGGCTCGCCGGACCCTGGTGCGGTCCGGGCGCCGGCGCTCCGCCGAAGGGAACGGGCGGTCCCGGGGGGCCGGGCTGTACGTAGGGCGGCTGCGTCGGGGCACGATAGGGCGGCTGACCTGGATGCTGCACCCAGGTCGGAGACGTCGGTTGTGCGGCCGTCCACGGCCCGACGGCGACCGGTTCGCGACGACCACCCTTGATGATCAACACCAGCCCGACGGCGAGCCCGACCAACGCGGTCATGATGGCGAGGATGCGAAGGAGCGTCACGCCACGGTTCGGGTCGCGTCCCACGACGACGGCGAAGGTGCCCGACTCCGAACTCTCGGCGCGCAACACGTGATCGGCTGCTTCGGCGACCTCGACCGACAGGATCGATCGACCCGCGAACCCGGCGCTGGAATAGGTGACGTCGTCGCGACGGCTCTCGAACTCGAGCGGCTCGCCGTCGGGGTCGATCAGCGTGATCTCGACCGGTGGACGCTCACTGGAGATGGCGAACTCGCCAGTGGCGTCACAGTCGCCGCGTACGTCGTCGAGCCGGCCGGTCGTCTCGACGAAGATCAGGTACTCGCCGGGCTGGGCGAAGTCGAGCGTCGTGTCACAGCCGATCGGGGCACGAGCGAGGTTCTCGATCGCCGCGTCACGCCGAGCACCGGCGACGAACCACAAGATGCCGGCCGCCAGCAGACCCACCACCAAGACGATCACACCCAGCGGGCGGGTGTTTCGTGGTGTTCGCAGCTGGTCGGACATCGTGGCTCCGCGGGTTCGAATCGTCAACGGGCGCTGAGGCGCTCGGCGACAACGGCGATCTTCTCGTCAGGTTGTACCACGGCCACACGGACGAAACCGCTCCCATCAGGTCCGTAGAACTCGCCGGGGCTGACGAGTGCGCCACCGTCGAGCGCGAGCTGCGTGGCGAACTCCCAGCCGTCTGCGACCGGAATCCACAGATAGAAGCCTCCCTCCGGGCGCGTCACCGGCTGTCCGGACCATGCCTCGATCACGTCGGCGAGCAACTCCAGTCGCCCGCGGTAACGGTTGCGTTGCGTCTCGACGTGATCGTCGTCGTCGAGGGCGGCGACGGCTGCTGCCTGTGCAGGGCCCGGCACCATCATCCCGGCGTGCTTGCGGATCTCGCGCAGGTAGTCGACGAGTTCTGCGTCGCCGGCGTAGAAGCCCACGCGCACCCCGGCGAGATTGGATCGCTTGGAGAGTGAATGCACCGCGACGACGCCGTCGGTTCCGTGCTCGAGGATCGTTCGTCCCCGACCGTTCCACGTGAACTCGATGTAGCACTCGTCGGAGAAGACGGGCACGCCGGCGGCACGACCCCACTGGGCGGCCGCACCCAGGTCGTCGAGCTGCCCAGTCGGGTTGCCCGGACTGTTGACCCACAGGAGAAGCGCACGGCGAGCATCGTCGGGGTCGATCGACGCCAGGTCGAGACGGCCGTCGGGCCCGAACGGCACCGGCACCGCACGCGCCCCGGCGAGCGTCGCCCCCATCTCGTAGCTCGGATACGAGATCGACGGGTACAGCACCGTGTCGCGGTCAGGTCGACGGAGCCGGAGGAAATGGGGCAGCGACGCGACCATCTCCTTCGAGCCGATGGTCGCGCCGATCTGTGCTGTCGGGACGTCGACGTTCCACCGCCGCAGCATCCAGGCTCGAGCAGCCGCGAGCAAGGGTGGCGTGCCGACGCTGGGCGGATACGACCGCTCGGTGCCGCTCGTCGACAACGCGGCGATCACCGCGGGCGGCGGCGGATCGAAGGGGGTGCCGATCGAGAGGTCGACGACTTCGTCGTGCCGCTCGAGGATCAGCGCACTCAGGTCCTTGAGCCGATCGTAGGGATACGGCGGTGGCACGAAGCCGCCGGTCACCGCACCACTGGTCACCGCACCACTGTTCACCGCATCACTGGTCACGGCATCACCTGCTCGGAGTCGATCGCTGTGCGCACCACGGAGTCGTCGTCGACCACGAACTCCCCCAGGCGGCCGGCCGAGGCGTCGGACAGGCGGGCGCGGATGGTCCACTCGCTGGCACCGTCGGTCGTAGAGACCACCTCGCCTTCGCGGTGGATCGAGGCCAGGACGTCGCCGCGGTCGTACGGGACGACGAGTTCATAGACGGTGCTCATCGCCCGCAGCCGATCGCTGAGCGTGCGCAGGAACTCGTCGGTGCCCTCGCCGGTGACCGCGCTGACGGCGACCGAACCCGGATGATCGTGCACCAACTGCTTGGCGGCGTCGACGGCGAGATCGGCCTTGTTGAACACGAGGAGCTCGGGAACCTCTGCCGCCGCGATCTCACGCAACACCGTGTGCACCGCAGCGATCTGACCCTCCGGATCCGACGCGCTCGCATCGACGACGTGCACCAGGTAGTCGGCGAGCGCAGCCACCTCGAGGGTGCCCTTGAACGACTCGACCAGACCGTGCGGGAGGCGTCGGATGAAGCCGACGGTGTCGGTGAGGAGCACGGGCTCGCCGCCGGGCAGCGCGAGACGGCGCGTGGTCGGGTCGAGCGTGGCGAACAGCCGGTCTTCGGTGAGCACGCCCGACTGGGTGAGTCGGTTGAGCAGGGTCGACTTCCCGGCGTTGGTGTACCCGACGATCGCGACCGAGGCCAGACCGCTGCGCCGACGGCCCTGTCGCTGCAAGGCGCGCGTCTCGGCGAGGTCGGCGAGCTCGCGTTCGAGCTTGTTGATGCGTCGCATGATGCGACGTCGGTCGACTTCGATCTTGGTCTCGCCGCCACCGAAGCGAGCGCCGACGCCGCCTCGCTGCTGGGAGAGTTTGGCCTTGGCACCACGGCGCAAACGAGGTAGCCGATAGCGAAGCAGCGCGAGTTCGACCTGCGCTTTTCCTTCCATCGTGTGCGCGTTCTGGCCGAAGATGTCGAGGATCACCGCGGTCCGGTCGATGGCGGTACGCCCGAGCAGCTTCTCCAGGTTGAACTGCTGCGCCGGGCTCAGCTCGTTGTCGAACACGACCGTGTCGGCATCGAGGGCCAGGCACAGTTCCTTGAGCTCCTCCGCCTTGCCCTTGCCGATGTACCACGTGTGGTCGGGGGAATCTCGGCGCTGGATCATCCGGGCCACCTCGTCGGCGCCCGCCGTGTCGACGAGCAGCGAGAGTTCGTCGAGGCTCGCTTCGACGTCGTCGTCGGTGTCGCCTTGCATCGCGACGCTCACGAGCACGATCTTCTCCCGGATCGTGCGGTCGATCAGCGTGTTGGCCAGGGCCTCGCTGTAGGGCGTGTTGTCGGGGGAATTCACGGTCGTTCGACCTCGATCGTCGCGATGTAGGTGGCCGGCCCGGTCAGGATGGCGAGGCTCGGGTCGTCGTCGTCGAAGCGCACCGTGGCGCTCCCACCGTCCATGTGCACCAGCACGTCGGGCTCCGCCGACGCGACCAAGCCCCACGCTCGGGCCGCGAACGCCGACGCGCAGGCACCGGTCCCGCAGGCCTCGGTGATCCCGGCGCCCCGCTCGTGCACCCGCATGGTGATCGCGTGCGGTTCCGGGCCCGGCTCGATGATCTCGAGGTTGACCTGCGGCACCCGGCTGCCGAGCTCGGCCAGGTCGACCGCGGCCACCTCGTCGACACCGACCACGGAATGCGGATTTCCGAGGCTCAGGTGCGCGACCGGACGATCGGGGTGACACTCGAGACGAGCCCACCCGTCGGGCTGGCGGAGTTCGGTGACCGGCCCCATGGCCACGGTCGCCATGAGCGTGTCGCCAGACGACGAGCCGAGCGTGACTCGCCGCTCCCCCGCGTCGGTCAGCACGAGTTGAGGCTCGAGGTCGCCACGGCGCATCGCGAGCGCCTGCGAGAAGCAACGGATCCCGTTGCCGCTCATCTCGGCCCGCGACCCGTCGGCGTTGAACAGCGTCATGCGCGCGGCATAGCCGTCGGCCGACTCGGCGACCAGCAGGCCGTCGGCTCCGATGCCGCGCCGGCGATCGCACAACTCGCGGGCGAGCTGCGCCAGGTCGTCGACGAGCGGGTGGAAGACCACGAGGAAGTCGTTGCCGAGTCCGTGATGCTTCGTGAGGGTGAGCGTGGTCATGCGAGAGCGGTGGTGAGGGCGGTGGTCACGGCCGGTGCGGCCTCGGCAACCGGATCGTGCTCGACATCGATCCAGCGTACGCGTGGATCACGGCGGAACCAGCGCTCCTGGCGGACGGCGAATTGGCGAGTGCGGGTGATGATGGTCTCGATGGCTTCATCCTGCCCGATCTCACCCTCGAGATAGCTGACGATTTCCTTGTAGCCGAGCCCCTGGGCGGCGGTCGACGACAGACCCACGTCGTGGAGGGCCCGCACCTCCTCGACCAGACCGGACTCGATCATCGAGTGGACTCGCTCGGCGATGCGTCGACCCAATACCTCGCGCGGTCGCCTCAGGGCGATCTGCACGACCGGGGAGTCGGGATAGACGTCGACGCCGGGGCCGAACGAGCTGAACCGTCGTCCGCTGCCGAGGGTGACCTCGAGTGCTCGCACGACGCGGCGCCGGTTCTCTGGCTCCATCTTCTCCGCGGCTTCAGGGTCGAGCTCGACCAGGCGTCGGTGGAGTGCCGCGGTGTCGTCGGTGCGCTCGAGTTCGGCCCGTACGTCCGGAAAGCGACGCGGCAGGTCGAACTCGTCGATGACGACTCGGTGATACAGCCCGGTACCTCCCACGAGCAGCGCTCGCTGACCGCGGGCGTGGATCTCGGAGAGCGCACGCTGAACAGCGTGCTTGAAGTCGGCAACCGTGAACTCCTCGGTCGCATCGACCAGGTCGATGCAGTGGTGCCGAATGCGTTGGCGCTCCTCGGCCGTCGGCTTGGCCGTACCGATGTCCATCCCTCGATAGACCTGCATGCTGTCGACGGAGATCAGCTCTACGTCGCCGAGTTGCTCAGCCGCAGCCATGGCCACCGCCGACTTACCAGATGCAGTCGCACCAATGATCGCGACGCGAGGCGGCCCGTGGAATGCGGCCGAGGGCACGGGCGCTTCGGGTGCACCGATCAGAGACGCTCGCCCTCCGCGATCCGCTGATGGTGATGGATCACCTCGGCGACGATGAAGCGCAGGAACTTCTCGGTGAAGACCGGGTCGAGCCCGGACGCTTCGGCAAGCGCACGCAAGCGGGTCAGTTGGATCTCCTCCCGACCCGGGTCAGCCGGAGCGAGCTGGGCTTGCTTCTTGTACCGACCAACCGCCTTGGTGATCTTGAACCGCTCGGCGAGCAGGTGCACCAACGCGGCGTCGATGTTGTCGATACTCGCCCGATACTCGGCGAGCCGCTCGTCATGTTGCACTTCAGCCATTGGCGTCGACAGTACCCGGTCGCCTGCTCACAGCGAGGCGACGGGGATCCGAACTCGATGGGTCGGCTCCGACAGTTGCTCGATGAACTCACCGAAGAGGTGGTGTGGCGCCGCCCGGGTGACCTCGACGGTCGCGTAGCTGCCGACCCGCATCGGCGTCGGCGACGAGAAGTGCACGAGCTTGTTCTGGCGCGTGCGACCCGATATCACGGTCGGGTCTTTTTTCGAGGGGCCCTCGACGAGCACCTCTTCGGTGCGTCCGACACGATCCTCGTGCTTGCGCATCGCCGAGCGTTCGACGACGACTCGGAGCTTCTCGAATCGCTCCGCCACGACGGCGGGGTCGACGAAGTGCGCCTCCATGGCCGCGGCCTCGGTACCTTCGCGCGGCGAGAAGATGAATGTGTACGCATAGTCGTATTCGGCGGCGGCGGCCACCTCGAGCGTGCGATCGAAGTCGTCGTCGGTCTCCCCCGGGAAACCGACGATGATGTCGGTCGACACGGCGAGATCTGTGACGATCCGGCGAGCCTCGGCGAGCTTGTCGAGATAGCGCGACGCGGTGTAACCACGGTGCATGAGTGCGAGCA
The DNA here is from genome assembly GCF_046290335.1 of Ilumatobacter sp. GTDB lineage: Bacteria > Actinomycetota > Acidimicrobiia > Acidimicrobiales > Ilumatobacteraceae > Ilumatobacter_A. Next base: position 887,180 of record NZ_JBKAGH010000001.1, read on the forward strand.
CTCGATCGCTGCCGGCCTGCAGCGGGTAGTGCAGGTGCTCGCACACCGCCGGTGTCTCGGCCATCGCCGCGAACGTCTCGGGCCGCATGTCCTTCGGGTGCGGGCTCGTGAAGCGGACCCGACGGATGCCCTCGACACCGCCGACGTCGCGGAGCAGATCGGCGAACAACGGCCGAAGTCGCGCGGTGGCGTCGCCAGCCTGGCGTGAGGCGAGCTGCAGATCTCGGCCATAGCTGTTGACGTTCTGACCCAGCAGCGTGACCTCGGTGACGCCGTCGGCGGCGAGTTCGCGAACCTCGGCGACGATGTCGTCGTACGGACGGCTCATCTCGTCGCCGCGCACGGCCGGGACGATGCAGAACGCGCAGTTGTTGTCACAGCCGATCTGGATCGTGACCCACGAGTTGTACGAAGTCTCCCGCCGTGCCGGCAATGCCGAGGGGAACATGGCGTGGTCGTCGACGACGGCCGCCTCGAGGATCTCGGTGAGCGGGCCGTCGACGCTGCTCGATTCGGCAAGGAGTTCCGCGGCTCGATGCACGTTGTGCGTGCCCATCACCACGTCGACGTGGCCAGCACGCTGGGCGACGAGATCCTGGTCCTTCTGCGCCAGGCAGCCCGACACGACGATCTGTCGTCCGTCCTTCTTGGACTTCCAGGTCTTGAGGTGCCCGAGGTTGCCGTACAGCTTGTTGTCGGCGTTCTCGCGAATGCAGCAGGTGTTGAGCACCACCACATCGGCGTCGGATTCGGACTCGGCCCGTACGAGGCCGTCGGCCTCGAGGAGGCCGGAAATCCGCTCCGAGTCGTGCTCGTTCATCTGGCAGCCGTACGTGCGCACGATGTAGCGCCGTGGCTCGGCGAGCGCCTCCTGGTCCGACATAGCGGCCCAGGCTAGCGACGGACGAGCTCGCCTCGGCGAGTGCGTCCGTCCGCTGGCACCGCACCGAACAAATCCGGGGTGTGGATAGCCTTCCGGCCGTGATCGCCATCTTCCTCAACGAGAATCAGACACTGGTCCGGATCCTGTACTTGATCCATATCGTCACGGTCGTGGGCGCCTTCGGGCCGCTCTTTCTGTATCCGAGGATGCAACGCGCCGGCGAGACGACGGCCATGGCCGCACTCCACATGAAGCTGGCCTTCCCCTCGATGGTGATCCTGTGGGTCGCCGGGATGGGCATGGCGGGCATCAACAAGTTCAACCTCGCCGAGACCTACTGGATCACCGCGACGATCGTGCTCTGGGCCATCGCGCTGGCCGTGAGCTGGTTTCTGATCCGCCCGGCCGTGAGCGACGCTTCGGCCGAGGCCAGGAAGAAGATGTCGATGGGTATCGGCATCACCCACCTGATCTTCGTCGTCAGCCTCTGGCTGATGATCTTCAAGCCCTTCGTCGACGGCACCTACGTCCTCAACGACTGACGCACTCGTTTGCGTCCGCAGGTCGGACGTCTGAACGCTCCGAATTCACACACGGGCCCGGCTCGGCTCGCGCGAGCCGGGCCGTGTGTTCACAGCGAAACGGTGATCACTCGATCTCGATGGGGACCTCATCTGCGTCGGTGAACGTCTCCGTGGCCTCGTCGGCCGCGTTCGGGTCGTCTTTCAGGCCGGAGGCGATCAGCACCTTGTCGCTGATCTCCATCATCACCTGCGGATTGGTCCGCAGGTACTCCTTGGCCTTCTCGCGGCCTTGACCGAGCTGTTCGCCTTCGTAGGTGAACCAGGCGCCCGACTTCTTCACGATGGCGAGGTCGACCGACAGGTCGATGAGCGAGCCTTCACGGCTGATGCCCTTGCCGTACATGATGTCGAACTCGGCTTGACGGAATGGCGGTGACACCTTGTTCTTGACGACCTTGACGCGAGTGCGGTTGCCCACGACCTCGGTGCCGTCTTTCAACGACTCGATGCGGCGAATGTCGAGCCGAACCGACGAGTAGAACTTCAGCGCTCGCCCACCCGGCGTGGTCTCGGGCGAACCGAACATGACGCCGATCTTCTCGCGCAGCTGGTTGATGAAGATCGCGATCGTGTTGGTCTTGCTCAGGTTGCCGGTGAGCTTGCGCAGCGCCTGGCTCATCAGACGTGCCTGCAGGCCGACGTGCGTGTCGCCCATCTCGCCTTCGATCTCGGCTCGCGGCGTGAGCGCCGCCACCGAGTCGATGACCAGGACGTCGATCGCCCCGGACCGAGTCAGCATGTCGGCGATCTCGAGCGCCTGCTCCCCTGTGTCGGGCTGGGAGATCAGCAACTGGTCGACGTCGACGCCGATCGCCGCGGCGTACACCGGGTCCATCGCGTGTTCGGCGTCGATGTACGCGCACACGCCACCGTTGCGCTGCGCTTCGGCGACGACGTGCATCGCGAGCGTCGACTTGCCCGACGACTCCGGGCCGTAGATCTCGGTGATGCGACCGCGGGGCAGTCCGCCGACACCGAGGGCGAGGTCGAGTGCCAACGCTCCAGTCGGGACGACCTCGATCGCCATGTTGGTGCGATCGCCCATCTTCATGACCGCGCCGGAGCCGAACTGCTTGTCGATCTGCTGCAACGCGATGTCGAGCGCCTTGTCACGATCGTTGCCTGGGTTACCTGCCATGTGTTTCTGCTTTCGTTCCGATGTTCGGCGGGATGCGGGCTCCGAGGAGCCGAGTTGGTTGAGCGGTTTCAGTATGACGATGCCCTGTCACAGAGTTGGGAACACAGCACTCGTTCGACGAGTTGCACCTGTGTCATTCGCACTCTAGGTGACGAACGACTGTTCGGGCAAGCATTGCAGAACCGAACGATGACAGAACAGCCAGCTGCCCGGCGCGGCTCCGACGGTGAACGTCGGAGAACCCGACGCCTTCTCGACGCCGGGCGGTGTCGTCAGTGTCGTGAGCGTCGTCAGCGTCGTCAGCGTCGTCAGTGTCGTCAGTGTCGTCAGTGTCGTCAGCGTCGTCACCCGTGCCGCTCGTGATCTGCGCCGGGTGCGACCACATCGGGAGTCGCTCCGGTGCCGTCGCTGACGCCGGACAGCCGGAGACCGTTGCCCAGGTTGCCATCGTGGCAGTCGAGTTCGCCGGCGATGCAGCCGTCGACGATCATCTGCATGACCTCGGGATGCCAGCCGTTCATCCAGTCGGCGTGAGCCGATGCCCCTCCAGGGTTGTTCTCGTCCACGACGTACCGGTCCGACGAGAGCTGCCAACCGACCGAGGAGCGGGTGGAGGGATCCCACACGTCCGGCTTGACCCCGAACGCCATGTGATAGGAGACCCGGACGACCGCAACGGGGTGGGTGTCGGGGCAGCTGCTGATCCGGCCCTCCGTCACCGGGTAGGCCATGTGGGAGGCATGGTCGGCGGAGTCGAGATGTTCACCGTCCCAGCAACTGGGGAAGAACAGGTCGAGGCGCACCCGGTCGGGTGCCGTGCAGTCCGGGGTGGTCGCGGAGAACCGCGGGTTGGAGGCATCGTCGGACTGCCAGCTCTGACAGTGCCATCGAACGACGCCGGTGTCCTGTGGGTCGTCGGGGGTCGCCGACGCGTCGCCGGCGACCATCACCAGGCCCTCGGGAATCGGCTGGACGCTGGACACGTCGGTGATGCCGGCGGAGTAGTAGAAGACCTCGTGCGCCTCGTCGTCCCCGCCGACCACGGCCGGGACGACGTCCCAGCTCTCACCTGTACCGGTCGGAGTGAGGAGGGCCGGCATCCAGTATGACGACAGGTTGAGCGCGCCGCCCTGACAGGTCGATCCGTCGGCTTCGACCAGTGATGCAGGCGTGGTGGTGTGATCTACATCGGGGTTGCCGTAGAAGCGGTGCAGATGGGCCGCTCCCTGCTCGCCAGGAAAGACCACCGGATCATCGTAGGAAGTGTGCGACAAGTCGCAGTTGATCCGCAGGATCCCGTTCCACGAGTTCGGCGCCACGGACGACGGTTGCATCTGTGTGGCGATCAGGCCGGGATGGCCATCGAGAGATGACCACTCGTGATCCGGGCCAGTCGCCACCTCGTTCGCCTCGAGCGGGTCCGCCGTCGCATGGGGCGGGTCCGCCGTCGCCTCGAGCGGGTCCGCCGTCGCATGGGGCGGGTCCGCCGTCGCATGGGGCGGGTCCGCCGTGAGCGTCTCGTCGGCGGGCGAGGTTCGGCTGTCCTCGGGCCCAGATGCTGGTGTCGAGTCCGCCGAGGTGGAGCAGCCGACGAGCAGGGCCGCGACAACAGCAGTGGCAACGACGCTCGTCATCCGGATCCTCGGCACGGGAACTCCCGCCGAACGCGCCGACGAGAGCACGCTCCGCGCGCCGGGCGCAGAGCGAGGCCCGCAAGATGACGCTCTCCCCATGCTCGTCGACGAACTGTTCGTGGTCATGACGGTTGCCTCTCGTCCATGACGGCCACGGAAGGCGACCGACAGGGACGATCGTGCACAGTGTCGGTGAGAACACTCCGTGAAGCGGTTGAGAGCCTGGTGAGATCTCGGGCGGCGTGACGAACCGGCCAGACCAGGCGAGTCGGCGCCTCGCTATGACGGGTCGGAGTCGGCGGACTCCGCCGCATCGGTGATCTCGATGTGATCGAGGTCGAAGTGCTCGGGTTCGACCGGGCGCATCATCAGGTCGATCGCCTGCCACATCGTGTACGACACCGGATACAGGATCATCGGCAGGATCAGGCCGCCGGCGATGAACACGATCATCATCGGCACCACTTCGATCTCCGGCCAGGTGATCGCCACGACCACGCCCATCGCCAGCACCAGCGGGCCCATCACGATGATGGCGGCGATGGCGGCCGCACCGAGTTCGAACCCCACGTCGTCGCGTCGCCACCGAAGGCCGCACGTCCGGCACGATTCGGCCTTTCCGAACCACGACGTGAAGAACGCACCTCGTCCACCACACCACGGGCAGCGCCGCCCGGCGCCGCGAACCAGCATCTTCGGCAGACTCGATCGCTCCACAGTCGCAGGCTAGGCACGAAATTTGGCAGACTCTCGCGGTGCGGCGATCTCTCGGTGGACTTCTGTTGTTGATTGCCGCAGGGCTCTTCGCGGTGTCGATCGGCGCGTTCTGGCTCGAGCGGGTGGCGTTCTCCCCGTCGGCCGACACCGACTCGACCTTCGAGATCCTGCGCGACGAGGACATCCGCAAACAGATCGCGACCCTCGTGGCCACGATCGACGGGCCGGTCCTCGGCATGTCACCGGTGCTGCTCAGCGAGACGATCGAAGGGCTCACGGAGCGGCGGGCGATGGCGACCGAGATGCGCCGCTTCGTGGCCGAAGCCCACGGCCGGGTGATCGGTGATCACGACGACCAGGTCGTGATCACGGCCGCCGAACAAGTCCAGATCGTGCGCAACGAGGGCGTTGCGTTGATGGACCCGATCGTGTTGCCGGTCGAGGAGGTCGGGTCGCTCTCGCTGTTGTCGACGATCACACGATGGCTCTGGCTGATCGGTGGTCCGCTCGCGATCGTGCTGACGTTGTTCGGTCTCGCGATTCGACCCGAGCGCGGCGAGTTCTCGCTCGCGTTCAGTCTCGGCTGCGCGGCAACCGGGCTCATGCTCCTCGTCATGGGCTACGTGGTCCCGGTGGCGCTGCTGCCGGCGCTGTCCGACGACGTGTGGGTCGGGGTGTTCCCGCGCCTCGCCGCAAACGACTTGACCTTCACCTTCGTCGGCGCGGTGATGTTCGTCGCCATCGGCGCGCTCGCGATGTTCGGCACCTCCGGGCTTCGACAACGGCGTCAACGCTCGACCCCGCTCGCGTCGGCCAGGTACCGCGAACAGCAACGCTGGAGCGGCCGCTGACCCATGTGGCCGGGGCCCCTACGGCTGGCCCATGTGGCTGGCCCCTACGGCTGGCCCGTGCGGCGTGGTGAGCAGTACTCGCAGGCGTCGAACGCTGTTGGCAGTCGTGACACGCTCCGAGCGCGGACACGTCGCAATGGCCCCAGGCGAACGAAAAATGACGCAGGGCCTGCTCGAACGAGCAGGCCCTGCGTGGTGCTTCCCCTGGGACTCGAACCCAGAACCAATGGATTAAGAGTCCACTGCTCTGCCAATTGAGCTAGAGAAGCGAGGCGGCTCGGCAGGGTATCGCCGGATTGCTCCGCCGACTCCCTGCCGAGTCTCGCATCTTGGGGTGGCCAAGGGGACTTGAACCCCCAACCGCCAGGATCACAACCTGGTGCTCTACCTATTGAGCTATGACCACCATGTGCCCTCCGGTCAGCAGCCGCGTCTCGGAGAGGGCGCACATTCTGCCAGGACCATCGCCGATCCACACCCACGTTTCGCACCACGTGTCCGCGGTGGGCGAATCTCACCCGTCGACGCCACCCCGCCGCCACCCGCCGCGATCCGTCGCGACCCGGCGCCAACACGGCCTCGCGGCGTCGAGCACGGGCTCTCACTCCCTCGGTGGGCGCCGTGTGACGGGTCGCCGGTCAGTTCGGCGACCACAGGATCTCGTCGGGCGGACCGTCGGGCACGCCCTGCTCCTCGAGGTCGATCTCGAAGAAGGCATCGACCCCGGGCCGAAGTCGTTCGACGTCGAAGGTGACCGCGGCGATCACCTCACCGCTCCCGCCGTTCTCCGACGATGCCTGCTCGCTGGGTTCGCGCCAGAGCAGCACCATCGCCACGTCGGTGAGTTCCGCCGGTGCGGTCGAGCGGATGCGACCTCGGATCACGTCGTCGATCCGCTCGACGGCACGGGTGCTGAGCACCGCGTCGAGAGCGAGATCGCTCGACGGAACGCCGACGGTGATGTCGAACTCGAGGCGAACGGGGGCCGGTGAAGGATCGACGAGCTGGCCCGCCACCGTCGAGTGCAACACGGCGTTGACACCGTCGAGCTGGTGCTCGGCACGGTGCGTCACCTGACCGTCCGCCGACAACAGCCGCACCGTGACGTCGACACCGCTGCGGGTCGGACCGTCGTCGGGGACCACGACGGTGAGGCCCCAGTCGAAGATCCCGTCACCGCGGTCGAGCAACCAGACCTCGTCGACGGCGACGAGACGCTCCGGTGGCACCGTCGGGTCCGGAGCCGCCAGCGATGTCGGCGGTGTCGGCGAGGAGACCTCGCTCCCCGTGTCGGCTTCTGCGTCAGCACCCGTGTTCGCGCCAGCGTTCGCTCCGGGGGCGGCGGACGGCGGCGGATCCGACGCGACCGACGACGAGTCGCCATCGCCTCGCAGCAGGAGGACGGCGCCGGCCACCGCACCGGCGACGAACGCTGCGACGAGCACCACGATCGCCGACCTGCGCAGGAAGCGGCGACGACGATCACGCCGAGCGAGGCGATGCGCAGCTTCGCGACGACGCTGTTCGGCCCACGGGTCGAAGGTCGACGCGGGCTCGCCGGACGGCCTCGGCAGCTCCGTCACCGGGACCCTCCGAGCGACGCTGCGACCGACACCGGGCGCGCGGGCACCGAGCGTGGGGACGCCGTCGGCGAGACGAGGGTGTGCGGCGCAAGTGACGGAAGTGACGGAGTGGACACGGCAATGGGGAACGAGACGAACGCGGCGAGGCCGAGACGACGAGTGCGGCCAGCATCGATCGAGACGCTCCGGCCTCGGCCGACCCTGTCAGCGACGCCGATCCTGCCAGATCGGCACCTCACGACGGTGTCGTCGAGGGCCCGACGGTGCGCAGTCACCCCATCCGAGCGGCCCAATCCTGCGGCTTGAGTCCGAGGGTCACCATTCGCTCGGCGGCGAACACAGGCGGCTCTGGCATCTCGCCGTCGCGGATCCGTGCGACGACATCGGAGTCCTCCGCCCACACGTGGCACGTGTTGAGGTTCATCTTCCACAGCTCCGAGCGGTCTTGGGCGGCCGAGCCCTCGGCATCCCCGGCAGCGGGTTCACTCGATGGCTCGCCCGCTCGGGATGCTCGCAGCCGATTGGCGGTCGACGCCCGCATCGACCACACGCACTGCATCGCGACGGGCGCCATCGCCTGCAGCAGCGCCGTGGTGTGCGTACAGCCCCGCGGACCGCCGAAGAGTTCGCGGACTCGGTGGGTGAACCCCCGCGCAATCGACAAGCCGACGAGCGAGTCGTAGTGATCGACGATGCGGGTGCACTCGGCATTCGGGTGCACCTCGATGCCGACGCGCGCGGCGATGATCTCCATCGTCGGATACCGGACCTCGATGTCGATCTGCATGTGGTGGACGGTCAGCGGATCGGGATCGTTCTCGAAATAGAGACCCGGCGGCTTCTGGTCGCGCACGGCTCCGCGGATCAACACGACGTCGTCGCCTGCTCGAAATGCTCTGATCCGGTATTCGCGATCGTGCAGAACCTCGAGCGGCTCACCCGACTCGTCGACCGGGTCGGTCGGGAGGATGCCGTCGTGGGCGAAGAGATCGGCGCTGGTCGCCTCGTGCATGCTCATCGCCGTCACGGTAGCCAACCGCCCGGCGAGCGCCCCAGGCGCAGCGCCCGCTGCTCCAGGTCGCCCGTCAGATCGCGACGGGCATGTCGTCGGAGAACAACGGCGTGATGCCCTCCGCGAACACGTCGGCGCGCATCTCGTCGTCGCTCGGCGCGTCGAGTGACCCGGACGCCGCGTCGACGATCATCGGCAGCAGTCGAGCGTCACTCGTCGAGTTGAGGAACAGCTGCGGATTCGACAGGACGTAACGAACCGCCCGGTCGATCGGCTCGGGATCGGTCAACGGGTCGTACCAGCTGAACCGGTTGGTGTCGCCGTCGGCCCAGCGCCCTCGCGCGATCGATTTGATCGTCTGCACGGCGACGTTGCGCTCGGCGCACACGCCGAGCAGACGTTCGACATCGGCGCGGTAGCCGGGGTTGTCGAGCAGGATGAAGTTGACCGGGAGCAGCACCGAGTCGAAGTCGAAGCGCTCGAGGCTGCGCAGGTGCATCCCGGCGACGGGCAGGCCGTGGCCGGTCACGCCGATGTGCGACACCAACCCGTCGTCTCTCGCCGCCGCCAACGCCTCCACGGCACCGCCCGGCCCGAACGCCGTCTCCCACTCCCCGTCGTCGACGAGGTTGTGCAACTGGATCAGGTCGACGTGCTCGACGCCCATGCGCTCCAACGAGCGCTCCAGCTCGGCGCGGGCATCGGAGCCTCGCCGCTCACCGGTCTTGGTGGCGAGGAACACCGAGTCGCGATGCGTGACGAGCCACGGAGCGAGCCGGTCCTCTGACGCGCCGTACGACGCGGCGGTGTCGATGTGGTTGATCCCCCACCGAGCCACGTCGGCCAGGGTCGCGTCCGCGCGTTCCTGACTCATGCCACCGAGCGCAGCAGCGCCGAAGATGACGCGCGTCGAGTGGTGACCGGTACGACCGAACGGAGCAAGCGGGAGCATGCGCCCGACCGTAGCGCTCGACTCCCACCGCCGGCGGCTCGACCCAGACCGCCTCGTGTCAGCGGTTCGTGTCAGCAGTCTGGGTCAGCCGTCTGTCGTGTAGCCGACGACGTCGACCGTGAGATCGGTGTCGGCCGACGAGTAGACGCAGATCCAGCCGTCGGGATCGCTCAACGCCACGAACACGGCATTGGACACGACCGACCCGGCTGCGTAGTTGACGCTGGCGGTGTTCGGGAGCTCCCCGCACGGGTACACGGTCACGAACCCGGAGGCCGATGGGCGGATCGCCGCGACGTTCAGCATCACCCCTCGGGCCTCGGCGGGCACCGAGCTGCGCCCAGCGATGCTGACGAAGTTGAAGCTGCCGTCGACCCCGGTCCGGCGACCGAACTGGTCGCGGCCGTCGACCGTCTCCTGGCCGGGCCGGGTCTCGATGAAGCGTTCGGGGTTGATCGAGACGAGCGAGCCCACCTCCGGAGCGAACGCCGACACGTCGACCACCAGATCGGTCTCGGCGCTCGCGAAGATACAGACCTTGCCGTTCTCGCCGATCCGTGCCAGCGCGAGGTTGTTGACCACGCCACCGGCCGGAGCGTTCAGGTTCGCCGCCGTCGGCTGGGCGGAGCCGCAGGGGAACACCGTGATGAACAGACCCGACGACGGTCGGATCGCCGTGATGTTGACCATGACCGCCGTCGCGCCGTCGTCGACGCTTCCGCGACCGGCGACCGGCAACTCGGTCACCCCAGCGGGAATCCGACCGCCACCGAACTCGGCACCGTCGACCGTCCCCGTCGCGGCGTCGGCGCGAGTCTCGAGGAACCGTTCGGGCACGATCGACTCGATCGATGCATCCGCCGGCACGAAGCCGTTCACGTCGATGATGAGCTCGACGGTCGTCGACACGAACAGACATGCCCGCCCGTCGCCGGAGAGCGCCACGAACCCACCCGCGGACGCAGCGGCGCCGGCCGCGAAGTTGAGGTTCGACGTGGTCGGTCGCTCGGAGTCGCATGGGTAGGCGGTCACGAAGCCGTTGCGGGTCGCGCCCGCCGCAGCGACGTTGAGCATCGCGGCGGTGGCATCGGCCGGCACCCCGGCGCGTCCGCCGACCTGGAGCACGAGTTCGGTGCCACCGGCCACGGCACCGATCTTCTCGAACGCCCCGTCGACGGTCACGGCGGTCTCGGAGCGGCGGGTGTCGGCGATCCGCGCCGGAGCCAGGGGCAGCACCGCCGGCGGCACAGCCACGAGCTCCGCGGCGATGGCGTTGCTGTTGCCGACCCGGTTCGCCCCCGTCGCCAGGAAGCGGGCTCCGTCGCCATGCGTGAGGTCGCTGAGGTCGGGCACGTCGGCCGCGACCGTGTACGTCGACACCGTCTCGCCGCGGAGGTCGAGCTGGATCACCCGTCCTGTCCCCCTGGTCGAGCCGACGAACACACCGTCACCGACCGCCTCGAGGTCGTCGACGGCGTCGGTGAACCGGATCGCCGCCGGGACGTCGATGGAACCGTCGGCGTCGAGGATCATCGTCTGCGATCGCTGCGAGCCACGGGCGATCGCCATCCACTTGCCGCTCGTCGGGTCGACCGCGACATGGACGTAGGTCGGGAAGCTGAACGGTTCGGCGTTGCGCACGTCGATGCTCTGCGACGCCTCGACGTCGAAGTCGGCATCGACGAGGGTGAAGGTGCCACCGTCGGTGTCGAGGCGCCCGACGAGGTAGTCGCCGGTCGAGGGATGACGTTCGATGGCCGTCCAGCTGTTGTTCCCGTTCTCGAACCTGCCGGGCAGGTCGGTGCGTGGCCCCACGGCGAGCGTGGGCGAGATGCGGGCCATCGTGGTCTTGTGCCGGTTCGAGAGGTCCTCGCAGGGGTCGGCGGTCGCGAAGAACATGCCGACCGCGTAGGCGAGCACGTAGTCGCCGGTGGCGGTGTCGACGACGACGTCGTGGTGATTCGCCGTACACCGGAAGTCGGCGGAGTTGATCTGCGAGAGTTGCGTGGGCCCGCCGATCGGTGCGCCTCCAGGGCTCATCCGCTGCCCGAAGATCCGATTCGCCTTCACGTACGTCACCAGGAACTCGTCGACGAGCGGGTTGTAGTCGATGTCGAGCCGGGTCGTGATCGGGCTGCCGAGGCTGTCGGGCGACGCGTCGGTGTGGATCACCACCGGTTCGGTCACCACGGCTCCGTCGCCGTCGACCACCCCCACGTACAGTCGTCGGACGCCTGACGCCGAATGCGTGACCACCATGTAGCGGTCACGCGTGGGGTCGTACGCCGACGCGATGTCGGTCGGGTTGGCGACGTCGGGTAGCGGATTGAACGCGTCGCCCGTCGTGCCGGGGGCGGGCTGAACCGCCGCGTCGGTCGGCGCACTCGTCAAACCGCCGACGGTGACAGCGAGGACGGAGGCGAGCAGGAGGGCACGGAGTCCGGATCGTTGACGTCGCAGCATCGACTCACCACAACACACGATCGGTAACACATCGGTAACAGAACCGCTCGGCTCCCCGGTCACCGCGAACCGGCCGTGGACGTCGTGGGCGAGTTCGGCGCTTCGGTACCCTGGGCCGCACCATGGCGCACGAATTCATCTACCAGGCCTACAAGCTCAAGCGGGTCTACCCGCCGGACAAGACGGTCCTCGAGAACATCTCGCTGTCGTTCTACCCCGGCGCCAAGATCGGCGTGCTCGGCTCCAACGGTGCCGGCAAGTCGTCGCTGCTCAAGATCATGGCGGGGCTCGACGACGGGTTCCAGGGCGAGGCGCGCCTGACCCCCGGGTTCACCGTCGGCTACCTGGCCCAGGAGCCGCAGCTCGATCCGGACAAGGACGTCAAGGGCAACGTCATGGACGGCGTGGCCGAAGTGCAGTCGATCATCGACGAATACAACGAGGTCATGGCGAAGTGGGCCGACCCCGACGCCGACTACGACAAGATCGGCAAGCAGCAAGCCGCCCTCGAAGACAAGATCGCCGCGACCGATGCGTGGTCGCTCGAACGCAACGTCGAGATCGCGATGGACGCGCTGCGCTGCCCGCCCGACGACGCCGACGTGTCGGTGCTGTCCGGCGGTGAGCGACGCCGGGTCGCGCTGTGCCGGCTGCTGCTGTCACGCCCCGACCTGTTGCTCCTCGACGAGCCGACCAACCACCTCGACGCCGAATCCGTCGACTGGCTCGAACGCTTCCTCGGTGACTACTCGGGCACGGTCGTCGCCATCACCCACGATCGTTACTTCCTCGACAACGTCGCCAAGTGGATCCTCGAACTCGAACGCGGCAAGGGGTTGCCCTTCGAAGGGAATTACTCATCCTGGCTCGAGCAGAAGCAGGACCGTCTCGAGCGCGAGGAGCGCGGCAACGAGGCGCGGAAACGGACGCTCGCCCGCGAGCTCGAATGGGTGCGGATGGGAGCCAAAGCCCGACAGGCCAAGGGCAAAGCGCGGCTCAACGCATACGAGAAGCTGCACGCCGAAGCCAAGGCCGCCGAGCAGCAGGTGTCGGAGCTGCAGATCACGATCCCGGCGGGCCGCCGATTGGGCGACCAGGTGATCGAGGTCGAGAACCTCCGGAAGGGCTTCGGCGACAAGCTGCTGATCGACGATCTCTCGTTCACGCTGCCCCCAGCTGGCATCGTGGGCATCATCGGCCCCAACGGCGCCGGCAAGTCGACGCTGTTCAAGATGCTCGCAGGCCGAGAGCAACCGGATTCGGGCTCGATCAAGATCGGCGAGACGGTCGATCTCAGCTACGTCGACCAGGATCGCGATGACCTCGACCCCGACGCGACCGTGTACGACGAGATCACCGGCGGCGGCGAAGTACTCGAAGTCGGTGGCCGCGAGATCCACGGACGCGCCTACGTGTCGAGCTTCAACTTCAAGGGCACCGATCACGGCAAGCGAGTCGGCGACCTGTCGGGCGGCGAACGCAACCGCGTCCACCTCGCCAAGTTGCTGAAGTCGGGCGGCAACGTGCTGCTGCTCGACGAGCCGACCAACGACCTCGACGTCGACACGCTTCGCGCGCTCGAGGCCGGCCTCGAATCATTCCCGGGTTGCGCCGTGGTGATCTCCCACGACCGCTGGTTCCTGGATCGGATCGCGACCCACGTGCTCGCCTTCGAAGGCGACAGTCAGGTGCGCTGGTTCGAAGGCAATTTCAGCGAGTACGAGGAACGCCGCAAGCAGGAACTCGGTTCCGCCGCCGACACGCCACACCGGATCAAGTACAAGAAGCTCGCCTGAACGGTCGGCTCACCTCACCGAGGGCCGGTCGTCAGGCCGAGGCACCGTCGTCAGACGTCTCGACCAGCATCGAGCCGATCACTGCTCGTACGCAATGCCGTGAGCGACTCGACCGTGAGCCGATTCTGCTTGTTGCGGTACAGGACCTGATCGGCGGTGGCGAGCACCGAGTCGATGCCACCGTCGAGTCGACTGCAGACTCGGCCGACGGTCACCTCGACATCGATGCCGTCGAGGTCGAAGTGCATGCGGTCGGGGACCCCGACGGATGCCAACGGAACGACGTACGTGAACTCGTCGCCGCCGATGCGTCCGACCACGCCTGCGTCGCCGATCGTCGATCGAAGCCAACGCGCCACGAGCACGAGCGCGTCATCGCCACGAGCATGCCCGAACCGGTCGTTGAGGGACTTGAAGCGGTCGAGATCGAGCATTCCGACTTCGAAGGTGGTGCCTTGCGGAGTCGACTCGACCAGCTCGGCAACCCCATCGAAGAACCCTCGACGGTTCGCGATGCCGGTGAGGACGTCGGTCGACGCCCAACTCCGGAGGATCGTTCGGGTGCGATCGAGATGTTCGACCAATCGAGCGGTGAAGTGCAGCGCCAGTGGCGCAACCAGCAATGGGATCAGGCCGCTCCACAGCAGAGCCTGCTGCCAGAACTCGGGCTGGGAGAAGCCGTCGGTGAGCAACAGCACCGCAATCATGAGCGTTTCGGACCCGAGGACGACCATCGCGGTGCACCAGACGACGTAGCCCATGACACCTCGCTTGCGAACCAAGCTGAGCATCGACTGCTCCAGACGCGAGAGTTCACCGACATCGGCGGGCGTCACCAGCGTGGCCGCGTTCCCGGTCCCGGATCGAGGCGCACGGGTCGCAGGCAGCGCTCCACGTTCTCGTCCGGACATGAAAGTTCTTTCGGCAGCATCGGCTCGACAGCTGAACATCCTTGACGGAATCGAGAGGGTTCGTCGCCAGGTGTTCGTCGTCGCCGATCGAGGACGGACGGAGAGAAACGGCTTGCGTCGTCCATTCGTTGACGGCGCCCCACGTCGTCGCGCCCAGCGCGACCTGATCGGTGAGACTCGACGGCGACATGAGCCCGAGTGGGCGCCGAAGGTCTCGCACGGAGACGGGATCTTCGTCGCGCGGTCGGCCTGAACATGCCTGGACAGCTGCAAGACCGGCTGGATGGACAGCGGCATGATCGGCTGCATGATCGGCTGCATGATCGGCTGCATGATGGGCTGCATGATGGCGTGACGGTGCTGCCATGATGAGGCGATGGCAGCAGACGGGGCGTCGACCGAAACCGACGCGCAGCTCGCCACCCGCCTCGCTGTCGAGACCGGCCAGATCCTGGTCCGCTTGCGGGCGCAGCTGTTCACCGAACGCACGAGCACCTGGGACGTGAAAGACGCCGGCGATGCCGCTGCGCAGGCGTTTCTTGCCCGCGAACTCGCCCAGCACCGTCCGAGCGACGCGGTGCTGTCCGAGGAAGGCAACGAGGACCGACGTCGCTTCGACGACGATCGTGTGTGGATCATCGATCCGCTCGACGGCACCCGAGAGTTCAGCGAACCCGGTCGCATGGACTGGGCGGTGCACGTCGCACTCTGGGATCGTGACCGCTTCGGAGCTGGTGCCGTCAGCCTTCCGGCGATCAACGCGGTGTTCTGCACCGATCCGGCTCCGCCGATTCCGCCGTCGGAGCGCGATCGGCCTCGCCTCGTGACCTCACGAAACCGTGCCCCGTACTCGGCGGTGTTGGTCGCCGAGGGGCTCGACTGCGATGCCGTTCGCCTCGGTTCGGCCGGCGCCAAAGCGATGTCGGTCGTGATGGGTGAGGCTGACATCTACGTCCATGACGGCGGCATGTACCAGTGGGACTCCGCGGCGCCCGCGGCCGTCGCGCTCGCTGCGGGATTCCACGTCTCTCGACTCGACGGTTCGCCGATCGTCTACAACGAGCGCGACCCGTGGCTCCCCGACTTCATCGTGTGTCGCCCCGAATTCGCCGAGCCGGTGCTCAAGGCGATCTGGGGCTGAACGGGACTCGATCGTGACATCGATGCCGCCAGCCCCGACGGATCTCCGAGCGGTCCGCTTCGAGGTCGACGACCGGGTCGCCACCGTGTGGCTCGATCGACCGCACCGGAGCAACGCGTGGACCGGAACGATGCACGCCGAGTACCGCGCCGTCATGGCACACCTCGAGCACCGGGACGACGTCCGGGCGGTAGTCGTCACCGGGACCGGGGCTGCGTTCTGTGTCGGCGGAGACAGCACCGCGCTCGAGGCCCACGTCGAGCGCGGCAGCTACGACACCGGACTGCCACCCGATCCGGCCCGACCCGGCGGCGGCGACCGCCTCGACGCCGACTTCGCCTGGCAGCTCGGCTACCGACTGCCGATCATCGCTGCCGTGAACGGAGCGTGCGCCGGCGTCGGCCTCGCCTTGGCGTTGTTCTGCGATCTTCGTTTCGCGGCCGGACCTGCGAAACTGACGACGGCTGCGCCAAAGCTCGGTCTTCCGGCCGAGTACGGCATGTCGTGGATCCTGCCCCGTCTCGTCGGAGCGACGCGAGCGGCCGACCTGCTGCTCTCCGGTCGCATCGTGACGGCGGCGGAGACCGCGGACTGGGGGCTGTGGAACGAGGTGACCCCGAACGGAGTGAGCGCCATCGCAGCGGCGACCGCGTGGGCTCGGAACCTGGCGGCGACCACCGGCCCCGCTGCCGTCGCGACGACGAAGCAGCAGCTCGCCGCCGATCTGCTCCGCCACGACCCCGCCGCATCGGTCGACGACTCGCTCCATCTGATGAACGAGGCGATGGGCACCGAGGAGTACCGCGAGGGCATCGCGGCCTTCGTCGAGCGCCGCCCGCCTCGATTCTGACACGCCGTCGACGCTGACGGCCCCCGATCGCTGCCGGCCCTGATTCCCGAAACACCGATTCCCGGAGCGAGCGGGTCAGGTCGCCGTGATCGCCCCGGTCGACGGGTTGCGAACACAGTCGACCCGCGTGTCGCCGCCGCCCGCGGCGACCGCGGCAGCCAGGCACTGGGCGAGCACCCCGTGGCCGGCCGCGTTGGGATGCCACGACTCCTGACACGTCTGGAACCACTCGGTGCACACGCCTTGGATCCGGGCGATGTCGAGCTTGTCGGTGCCGTTCAGGCTCGTCAGGTGCACGCCCGTCGGCACTCCGCCCGAAGTGTCCATCAGACGAACCGGCGTCGCCAGCACCCCGGTCGGGCTGTTCGAACGTTCACAGAGCCGCGCCCCGTCGAAGGCCCGTTGGACGTTCAGGTAGACGAGGTTCGTCGCGGGGAACTCCGCCGACAGCGAGGTGTGGACGCCCTGCACCAGGTTGCCGAGGCCCTGCGAGAACTGGTGCGCCGGCCCGAGGCTCGCCCGATGCGCCGGACACCCGGCCGCATACCGCTCGCGCACGAGGTCACGGAACTTGTCACGCGTGTCGCTACGTCGGCTCTCGGTGTGGAACCGCGAGTCGAAGTCGAACGGCAGCGGGTTGGTGTAGTCCTGCAGGACGATCGTGTGCTCGCCGTCGGCGTCGACCTGCTCGAGCGTCTGAACGACCTGGCGCACGGCGGCGAGCGTCTCGGCTTGCGCGGCGCTCATCTGAGCCGGGGTCGCGAGGTCGTCAGCGCTGCACGGATCCTGCGGGCTGGACGAGCCCGTGATCCAGTTGATGATCGGCACCCAGAACTCCCACCAGCCGATGTACCCGTCGGCGACGAACCGGCCGGCGCAGTCGGCGGCGACCGAGCCGAAGGTGAAACTGGAGTTGTTCGAGCCGAGGCCGATCAGCACCACGTCGATGTCGTGGGTCTGCGACACCGCCACGAGTTGATCGAGTTGTGCCTGCACCGTGCGGCCGCTCGCACGGTCGATGGAGTCGTTCGCGATGTCGTGCGGTTGGCCTCCCGAGCAGGCGAGATTGAATCGAGCGCTGATCCCGGGCAGGTTGGCCTGCTGGATCGAGGCGTTGGCCGACCGGTGGCAGAAGAACGCGTTCGAATTGCTCGCCGACCAGCCCGGGAAACCCTGCGCGACGCCGTTCACGTCGACGACCGGTTGGTACGCACCTGCGCCTTCGCCGGAGATGAAACTGTCCCCCATCGCCACCGCCGCGGTGGGAAGGGCGACCGGAGCGGCGACGGGCGCCGCGATGCGCACCGACTCCTGCTCGACCGGCGCGGTGCGCGCCGACGCTCCCGGCGCCGGCACCACCGCCGTCGCAGCGAGCAGTGCGGCGATCCAGCCGATCGACCGGCGTCGCCGCCGGCGCGTTCGCGCGGTGCGGTTGACCACTACGTCGTTCATTCGATCCCCCGATCGGTACGTCGCCCGGCCAGATTCTCCACCGTCTCCGGCGTGCGTGTCAATGAACGAGCTGGACTCGCACGGCGTGAACGATCATCAGCGCTCACGTCGCGAGCATCAGTACCCAGACCGCTCCACTGGCGACTCCACTGGCGACTCCACCGGCGACTCCACCGACACGGCGATGGCCGAGCGTCGCGGACCGGGGCCGAGAGCGGCTCGGTCGACGACCGCACTCGCCGGAGCGTGTCGCCGTCAGCCGCCTGCGACCGCGAGGTAGTGGTCGAACGCCGGCCGGGTCGTTCCGTCACCACGGACGAGACCCGACGTCAGGAGCCAGCTGCGGAATCGCTCGACGAAGTCGCCTCCGACCTCGGATTCCAAGAGTTCGGTCACGGCGCCGTAGTCCAGTTCGAACGTCTCCTCGGACCAGTCGAGAAACTCGAACACGAACGCCGCACGGATCTGCTCGATCGACGAGATGTGCTCCAGTGCCACCTCGAACCAGGCAAGCTGGTCCTCGTCGGAGGAGCCGTTGAGCGCGCCGGCCGGACAGCCGAACTCGTGGAACACGATCGGTCGGCCGTCAGCGATCTCGACGTATCGATCGATTTGTTCGGTCGCCTGCGCCAGCGGTCGAATGACCAGCCCTTCGTCGAGGCAGTAGTGATTGACGCTCAATGCGTCGACTGCCGTGCGCATTCGATCGATCGCTGGGTCGTCGATGAACGGATCACCACCAGCGAACGTGAACGTCACCGGCACGTCGGGCGCCAACTCGTCCATCGCTGCGGTCACTCGTTCGACAAGCGTGGCGAAGTCGCCACGATCCAGTTCCTCGTCGTCGGCGAACGGTGGTTCGTTGGCGATCGACACCAACCAGACGTCGTGAGCGCGCAGCGTCGGGAGCGCTGCCTCGAGCATGGCAACGTAGGCATCTCCCGCGGCCACGGGTTCGAATTCGCCGAGCCAGGCCGGAAACTCCGTGCCCGACACGTCGACGGCGGCGATGGTGACCATCGGCGCAAGGCCGGCGTCGACGATGTCGCCGAGCGCCTCGTCGAGCTCATCGAATCGATAGCTGCCCTTCTCGGGCTCGACGTCGATCCAGTCGACGAGGACTCGACCCACGCTCGACGCCGCCTCCGCTTCGCTCCAACGTGGTCCGATCGCCGCCAGCGAGTCCGGTGCGGGCGGGCTGAACCACGTCAACCCGAGGTGCGTCGTCGCATCAGGCGTCAGCACACGCGACGACGGCAACGCTTCCGCGGGCGCAGTCGACGCACTGGTCGACGCATTGGTCGACGGCAGCGTCGAGGCAGCGAGTTCGGCATCGCCGTCACTCGAACACGCTCCAGACAGCAGCGCGGTCGCTGCGACGGCGGCAGCGATTCGAGGAACGATCGACGCGGAGGCGACAAGGCGGTGTTTCGTGGTCATACCGGTCCTGTCGTGCCGACGATCTCGATCGGTTCAGTCGCCGAGCGCACCTCGACGCGGCGGCGCGCACTGCGTCCCCAGACGGTCACCGGAAACGGGGTACACGCCCGCGCCGTGGTGCCGATCCCGATGGGTGCCGCTGGCCTGCGAGCAGCGTTGCGCCGGTTCGAGGGGCGCGTTCGTTCAGAGGATCGTCACGGTGCCGGCGGCGCCGTCGACACGCACGATCGCGCCATCGGGAATGCGCTTCGTGCAATCGGTCACGCTCACGACGCAGGGAATACCCATCTCACGGCTCACGATCACCGCATGGGAGTTCATCGCTCCGACGCCGACGACGACGCCCCCGGCGGCGATGAACAACGGCGTCCACGATGGGTCGGTGTTCGGCGCGACGAGGATGTCACCGGGCTCCAGCGCGGACGGATCGGACGGATCGTTGATCACCCTGGCACGCCCTTCGACGACGCCGACGCACCCGGCTGCACCGGTGAGCACTCCCCCCGACGATGCCACGTCGGCCGACACCGAACTCTTGGCGTGCAGGTCGACGAGGTCGGGAATGCCCTTGTCGGACTCCACGAAGTAGGGCGGCTCGAGCGTCCAGAGTTGTTGCCAGGCCACCTTGCGGGTCGCGATCGTCTCGAGCATCGAGTCCGGGTCCGCCACGAACTGATCGAGTTCGGCGTCGAGCAACATGAACACGTCACGCGGTTCGTCGAGGTGACGACGGCCGAGTTCGCGCATCGCCACGCGCTGTTCGTTGATCACCCGGACGCAATTCGTCTTCGAGCGCTCCCGCCACGAGTTGAAGCGCAGCGCGGACGCTTGCGCGGCGATGATCGTCCCGGTCGCCTCGGCATCGCCCTTCACGCGCTCGAGCGCTTCCTTCGTGGCTTCCTCGCGATCGACGACGACGCGGGCGTAGCGAGCAGCGGGTGATTGCTCTGCGGGAGCCTGGCGCATCGAATCGATCAGCGCATGAGCGAGTTGCGGCTTGGTCTCCCACGAGTCGCTGTAGGGATCCCACTCGTTGGGTCCACGACATCCGTAGTTCTCGAGGAACTCCGTGAAGCGCTCCTCGTACTCGGCGCTCCCACGCTCGAGTCGTGACAGCGCCCACATCGCGTGGCTCGGGCCTGCCGAATCGACGTCACCGGCACCGGCGATCAACCGCAGCATCAGATCGGGCACGATCTGACCGAGGATGGTCGGACCGATCGCCGTGTTGGACGACGTGATCACGTGGTCGTTGAAGTTCACCCGGACGAGACCGGCCAACGACCGTGCGTACTCGACGAGTTCGGTATCGGAGAGCGACGACAGATCCGGGCGATCGGCGCGCAGTTGCAACGCCTGATCGCGGTGCGCATCGAGTTCGGGATACGACGATGTGCTCAGCACCCAACCCACCTTCTGCACCACACGCTCCCCCGCCGCCTCGTTGACGTCGTCAGGGTGCGCCACGTAGGGGGGCGTGTCGGGACGATTTCCGAAGAATGCTGCATCGACGCCGTCGGCGCCCGCACCGCTGCGCTCACCGAACACTCGCACGACGGACGCGTTGACGTAGAAGAACCCGTTGAAGAACCCGCAGGTCGGGTTGATGCCCTCGCTGGTCAACTCCGACATCTCGAACGCGCCGTTGTCGACGTTGCCATCACGCCACCCTTCGATGACGCCGGGCACCCACGACAGGGTCGCGCCCAGTGGGCTGATCGGATCGGGAAGGACGTCGCTCGCGTTCGAACGCGTGTACACCGGAAAGCGCGTGCTCGCCGGCGTGTCGGTGATCCAACCCGTCATGGTGTTCCCCTTGCTGTGTGGTGAGGCGCGATCGCACATCGACCCGCCAGCGCTCAGGATAGAACGCTGGCACGAGCAGCACGAGGCGTGGCGATGACGATCCGGGTCGCGCAGGCTTCCGGATCGTGCGGGGTCAGGACAACGCGGCGATCACGTCGGCGGGTGCCTGCACCAGTTCGATGAGCACCCCTTCGCCGCTACGCGGGGATGCCTCGTTGCCCTTGGGATGCAAGAAGCACACATCGTGGCCGGCAGCGCCCTTGCGTATGCCGCCCGGCGTGAAGCGCATGCCCTGTTCGGTGAGCCAGTCGACTGCTGTCGCGAGGTCGTCGATCCAGAGCCCGATGTGGTTCAACGTCGGCGAATGCACTTTCGGTGCGACCTCAGGGTCGATGGGTTCCATCAGGTCGATCTCCACCGCGTGCGGACCGTGGCCGAGTCGCAAGATGTCCTCGTCGACGTTCTCGGACTCGGCGCGGTAGTCGCCGACCTTGTCGACCCCGAGCAGACCGGTCCACAAGTCGGTCAGCGCCGATTTGTCGAGGCCGCCGATCGCCACCTGTTGGATTCCGAGCACCTTGAACGGTCGATCACTCATCGCGAGATGATCGCGCACGGACCCTCACCGCTCACAGACCGGCGGGCGGAGTCACCCGGCTCAGTGCACGGTGACGGTGCCCGCGTTGCCGTCGACGGTGATCGTCGCTCCGTCGGGAATCGACTGCGTCGCTCCCGTCACGCTCACGACGCAGGGAATGCCGAGCTCACGGCTCACGATGATCGCGTGGCTGACCTGTGCCCCGACGTCGACGACCACACCAGCCGCTGGCACGAACAGCGGGGTCCACGCCGGATCGGTGTGCGGCGCGACGAGGATGTCGCCCGGTTCGAGCGCCAACGGGTCCGACGCATCGAGAATCACCCGTGCCGTTCCGGTGACCACCCCGGGGCATCCGGGAATGCCGGTGAGCACCGACCCCGCCGTGCTGGTCGCGACGCGAGCCGAACCCCGCGTCGGCCACGTCGAGACCGACGGCAACGCTCCGTGGATGATGAACGGTGGTTCGAGCGCGAAGAGCTGCCGGTACTCCGACTCGCGCTGGCCGAGTCGTCCACGGAAATCGTCGGGAGCATTGACGAACGCGTCGAGTTCGTCGTCGAGCAGCATGTGGAACTCACCGACCGGGTAGTCGTGGCGCGCCGCCAGCTCGCGAAACGCCATGCGGACCTCGTGGATCACCTTGATGATGTTGGTCTTGGCCCGCTCTCGGCCTGCGAGATAGGCGTGCGCCGAAGCGAGTCCGGCCTGGAACTGTCCCAGCGTCTCCGGGTCACCCGCCAACGCTGCGGTGATCTGCTCGGTGATCGCCTCGCGTTCGGCAGCGCCCGCGGCCGCTCGCAGCGACGGGTCGCCGTCGTCGCGCTGCTTGCGCATCACCTCGATCAGGTCGAGCGCGAGCCTCGGCTTGGTCTCCCAGACGTCGCTGATCAAGTCCCATTCGTTCGGACCACGGCTGCCGTAGCGGTCGAGGAAGTCGTCGAAACCGGAGGCGAACTCGGTCGACGTGGGATCGAGTCGCGACAGCGCCCACATCGCGTGGCTGGGCAGGGCGGAATCCACGTCGCCGACCGACGTGATCAGCTTCAACGCGAGCGTCGGGTCGCCGATCGCCTCGGCGACGGCGGTGAGGATGCCGGGCCCGATCGAGGCTCCCGCGGTCACGGTCAGGTGGCGTTCGAAGAGCCGACGGACGAGCGGCAACATGGCTCTCGCCCGCTCGATGAGTTCGTGATCCTCGAGCCGGTCGAGTGCGGGCCGATCAGCACGGACAGCATCGGCTTCGGCCTGATCGTCGAGCAGCACCGACAGGTCACCGGTGAGCACATGACCCATCCAGGCACCGATTCGTTCACTGTTCGCCGGGCTTTCGTGCCACGGTTCGGGTACGTAGGCCGGCACATCAGGGTGATCACCGAAGTACGTGAGATCGATCATCTCCACAGTGAGGCCCGGCCCTCGAACCCCGAACAGCCTCGAGAGCGCCGCGTTGATGTACAGATAGCCGCCGAAGAACCCGATCACCTCGTCGGCGCGCACCTCGTCGGGTTCGCAGGTCCCGACCGAGAAGTACGAGTCTCTCCATCCCTGCATGACGCCCTGGGTCCACACGGTCGTCGCGCCGAGCGGACTCGCTGGGTCGGGCAACACTTCGCCCGCGTTCGCCCGCGTGTAGAACGGGTGACGCTCTGAGAACTCGAGATCGGTGATCCAACGATCGATCTGCATGCTTGGCCCCTTGTCCACCTCGCGCACACGCACGAGCTACGCCGAGCGTCGCCTCCCCTGGCGACACGGTGTGGAAACCGTAGTCGATCGGTGGCGCGAGGGCATGGCGAGGTCCGCGTGCGTCGAGCGACGTGCGAACGGCTGTTCAGCGTGGCGATGAGACTCAGCGGCGGACGCGAGCCGGCTGCAACGCAGCGTGCACCTGCGTCTGGTGCGCCCGCTTCCACACGAGACCACCGAGCGCGCTCGTGAGGACGAGCAGTTGCGCGGCGGTGAAGATGATGACGGACATGCTCGGTCATCGGCCGGTCCCACCGACGACTTGATTCAGGTTTTCGTCACGACGACTGTCAGCGACGAAGTTCACAGGGCTCCGTCGCCGCACCCGGTCCACGATGGGACATCATGGTGGCGGTATGACCACCACGCAGGCCGAAGCCGACAGCGACACGTCTGGTGGCCCGTCGCCGGATCGATCTTGGGCGGCCTTCACCGAGCGCGGGCCGTGGGTGGTCGAGCGCGACGAGGTTCGTTGGACCAACCTGGCCACGACGCTGCGCCGTCAAGCCCAGGGCGAGGTACCGGTACTGACCAAGCCGACTCGCCTGCCGCCCGGCGTGCACGTGATCACCGTGGCCACGCGACTCGCACGAGCGATCGTGCCATGGATGGTCCGCAAGAAGCGCCGCAAGCACGCCGACTCGGCGGCGAGTCGGGCCGACGTGTCGTTGCGGCTCCGTCGTGCCGCCGAAGACCTCGGACCGACCTACATCAAGCTCGGCCAGATCATTTCGTCCGGCGAGGGCCTGTTCCCGCCCGAACTGGTCGAGGAGTTCAAGAAGTGCCGTGATCAGGTTCCGGCCGAGCCGTTCTCGGTCGTCAAACAGACGATCGAGGAAGACCTCGGAGCTCGCTTGGAGGACGTGTTCGAGTCGTTCGAGGAGACCGCGATCGCCGCGGCCTCGATTGCCCAGGTGCACGCAGCACGACTGCGAACGGGCGAGCACGTCGTGGTCAAGGTGCAGCGTCCTGCCGTGTCGCAACTGGTGCGCAAGGACCTGCGCGTCATGGCCTGGCTCGCACCGCATCTCGTCGGGCGAATTCCCGTCGCCGCGCTGGCGAACCCGCCGGCGCTCGTCGAGTTGTTCGCCGAGACGATCGTCGAGGAACTCGACTTCCGTATGGAGGCCGCGAACATGCTCGATGTCGCGACGATGCTCCACGACCTGGAACAGGACCGCTACGTCGTACCACGGCCTCACCCATCGCTCGTCACCCGCCGGGTGCTCGTGATGGAGCGCGTGTACGGCTTCAACTTCGACGACGTCGCCGGGATGAAGGACGCCGGCATCGACACCGTCGACGTCGTCCGCACCGCGATGATCGCGTTCATGGAAGGCGCGATCGTCGAGGGCATCTTCCACGGTGACCTTCATGGTGGCAATCTGCTGGTGCTCGACGACGGTCGCACCGCGCTGCTCGACTACGGCATCGTCGGTCGGCTCTCGGGATCTCGCCGCAACGCGTTCCTGCGCTTGATGCTCGGAGCGACCACCAACGACGTCAAGGGCCAGATGGCAGCGTTCCGCGATCTGGGCGCGCTTCCCGCCGACACCGATCTCGACGCCGTCATCGCCGATCTCCGACTCGACCAGGAACCGATCGATCCGACGTCGCTCACCGGGGAGGAAATGGTCGCCGAGGTGCAGCGCGTCGTCAAGGCGCTTCTCGGATACGGGGCCAAGTTGCCGAAGGAGCTGATGCTGTACGTGAAGAACCTCGTGTTCCTCGACGGCGCAATCGCCCGGCTCGCACCCGACCTCGACCTGATCGGTGAGGTGTCGAACATCTCGATGCTGTTCGCAATGAAGCACGGCGAACGACTCGGTCGCGAACTCGGCGTCAACCCCGACGAGGTCGAGTTCGACATGGACGGGGTCAAGGCCAGCATGGGGCTCGATTCCAGCGTCAACTCGCTCACCTACCGCGAGTTGCAGGAACGGCGTGCGCTCATCCAAAAACGCATGCAGGATCACGTCGAGGCCGAGGGCGGCCGGCTGGGCCGCCGGTGATGCCGCCAGTCGCGCCACCCTGCGCTGGGTCTCGCGCCGCGAGCCCCATGCCAGCGACCGACCGGCGGTAGCGTCTCGAATCGTGCGCTTGGTGATCGCTCGCTGTTCCGTCGACTATGCCGGGCGTCTCGACGCGCACCTTCCCGAAGCCAACCGACTGATCATGGTCAAGGCCGACGGGTGCGTCGCGATCCACGCCGACGGCGGCGCCTACAAGCCGCTGAACTGGATGAACGCCCCGAACACGCTCGTCGAGATCGACGACGGCGACGGCCATCGATGGGTCATCTCCAACCCGAAGAAAGAAACGCTCACGATCAGGTTGCACGAGGTGCTGACCGACGTCTCCGAGGAACTCGGCGACGACCCCGGCCTGCAGAAAGACGGCGTGGAAGCACACCTGCAGGAACTGCTCGCTGCGAGCCCGCAGTCGATCGAGGCCGGACTCCGCCTCGTGAGGCGGGAGTATCCGACGGCGATCGGTCCGGTCGACCTGTTGTGTCGCGACGAGGACGACCGCGTCGTGGCCGTGGAAGTCAAGCGACGCGGTGAGATCGACGGTGTCGAGCAGCTTGCCCGCTATATCGAACGCCTCCATCTGGACTCGTCGCTCGGCGAGGTCCGAGGCGTGTATGTCGCCCAGTCGATCAAGCCGCAAGCCAAGGTGCTCGCCGAGTCGCGAGGCTTCCGCTGGGTCGAGGTCGACTACGACGAGCTCCGGGGCCTGCAGTCCGACGAACTCAAGCTCTTCTGACCCAACACCTGGGGTCAGACCCCAGCGGATCAACACCTGGGGTCAGACCCCAGGTGTTGGACGCTCGGGCTCAGCAGGACCGGCCGGGGAATGCGGGCCGAGGTACGACCTGGTACGTCGCGTCGCCCTCGGCGAAGAAGGTGAGCTCGGTCGAGGTCTCGAACAGGTCGCCGACCGCGACCCGATCGATCTCCACGCACTCGTTCACGTCGGAGAGCGAGACGCCCGTGTCTGCGGGCCACTCGACGACCGTCGGTTCGACCTCGTAGCCATCGAGGTCGTCGATGGGAAAGACGATCATCTCGTAGGCGTCGGGCTGATAGATCTCCTGCTCCCCCAGGTTGGCCTCGCCGACGACACCCGGAAGGTCGCGCAGGGTCTCGATGAAGCTGGCGAACCTCGCTCGATCGTCGTCCATCTCGCCATCGACCCCCAGCCCGCTGGTCACATCGAGCGCGTACGCCTCGTGCAAGTAGGTGGTGCCGTCGACCGTCACCCGAAGCGTGGCGGTGCCCGCGTCGGCGATGTTGGCGTCGGTCTCATACGACTCCTCGGCGAGCATCCCCGCCTCGCGAGCCGCATCGATGAGACGATCGAGGCCCTCCGGCGTGATCGACTGCACGCTCATGGGCGGAACCAACGGACCGGGGTAGACCGCAGCCGTGGCGGCTGGGGTGAGAACCCGACCGTCGGAGAGCACGAGCAGTTCCGGCTGCATCCGAAACGCCACCTCGCGCATCACGAAACCGCCGTAGTAGCCGAACTCGAGCACAGCGGTCACCTCATCCGCCTCGTCACCGTTGTCGTCGTCACCGTTGTCGTCGTCACCGTTGTCGTCGTCACCGGCAGGAGTGGAGCCGTCGCCCGGGACGGTCGGCGCCGTCACCGGAGGCAACGACGCATCGGAACCGCTGGACGAGTCGTCGGACCCGCACGAGGCCAACAGCGCGAGCGCCGGCATCACGGCGATGAGCGACAGCAGCGAACGACGACGGGACTGCGAGAGGCCGGTGACCGGTGACAGAGAGAAGCGTGACAGAGAGAAGCGTGACATAGAGATGAGACGACCTGAGCATGTCCGGAGTTCCCGAAGCACAAACCTTTCCGGCAAAATCTCACACGACCGCACTGCGCACTAACGTCAGCGTCCATGAGCCAAGAAGTACGCGGCGTGGTTGCGCTGTCCAAGGGAGCCCCGGTGTCGATCGAGACGATCATCATCCCCGATCCGGGTCCCGGCGAAGCGGTGGTCGTGATCCAAGCGTGCGGTGTCTGCCACACCGACCTCCACTACCGAGAGGGCGGCATCAACGACGAGTTCCCGTTCCTGCTGGGCCACGAGGCGGCCGGTCTGGTCGAGTCGGTCGGAGAAGGCGTCACGAACGTCGCCCCCGGTGACTACGTCATCTTGAATTGGCGAGCCGTGTGCGGGAACTGCCGCGCCTGCAAGCGTGGCCAACCCCAGTACTGCTTCGACACGCACAATGCTGGCCAGAAGATGACGCTGGCCGATGGCACCGAGCTCTCGCCAGCTCTCGGCATCGGTGCGTTCTGCGACAAGACGCTCGTTCACTCCGGGCAGTGCACCAAGGTCGACCCGAAGGCACCAGCGACGGCCGCAGGGCTCCTCGGCTGCGGCGTGATGGCCGGTATCGGGGCCGCCATCAACACCGGCCAAGTCACCCGCGGCCAGTCGGTCGCCGTGTTCGGCTGCGGCGGCGTCGGCGACGCAGCCATCGTCGGGGCCAAGCTCGCCGGAGCCTCGACGATCATCGCCGTCGACATCGACGACCGCAAGCTCGACTGGGCGAAGGGCTTCGGGGCAACACACGTGTGCAACTCCAGGAACACCGACCCAGTGGCATTCATCCAGACGGTCACCGACGGCAACGGCGCCGACGTGTGTATCGAGGCCATCGGACACCCCGAGGTCTACAAGCAGTGCTTCGAAGCACGCGACCTCGCCGGCACCGTCGTCCTCGTCGGCGTGCCGAATCCCGAGATGACCATCGAGCTCCCGTTCATCGAGGTGTTCGGTCGGGGCGGTGCCCTCAAATCGTCGTGGTACGGCGATTGCCTCCCCGAACGCGACTTCCCGATGCTGATCGATCTGTATCTGCAGGGCCGCCTCGATCTCGACGGTTTCGTGTCGGAAGAGATCGGTCTCGACGACGTCGAGACCGCGTTCCACAAGATGGAGAACGGCGAAGTCCTTCGCAGCGTGGTGGTGTTGTGACGATCGAACTCGTCACCACCGACGGCATCTTCGCGCTCGACGGTGGCGAGTGGGAGGTGACCAACAACATCTGGATCGTCGGCGACGACCGGGAGGTCCTGATCTTCGACGCGGCGCACGATCATCGTCCGATCGTCGATGCGGTCAACGGACGCCGTGTCGCCGGCATCGTGCTCACGCATGGCCACAACGACCACATCAACGCAGCCGTCGCCCTTCGCGACGCCGTCGACGCTCCCATTCTGCTCCACGACGCCGATCGGATGCTGTGGGACGTCGTGTACCCCGCCGACACGCCCGATCGATCGATCGAACCCGGCACCACCTTGTCAGCCGGCGGGCATCAGCTCGGGGTGCTCCACACTCCTGGCCACTCGCCGGGGTGCTGCTGCTTCCACGACGTGGCCAGCGGTGCGGTGATCAGCGGTGACACGCTGTTCTGCGGCGGGCCCGGGGCGACGGGACGCAGCTACTCCGACGAGCCGACCATCCTGGCCTCGATCCGAGACGTGCTGCTGGCCCTGCCAGACCACACGGTCGTACACACCGGCCACGGCGACACGACCACGATCGGCGCCGAACGACCCGGCGTTCTCCTCCGCGCCGCCGAACTCGGCCTCGCCTGACCCGCACCGGTTCGGTGTCGGGCTCCACCTCGACGCGCCCGTTGATGCGTACGCTCTCGCCATGCCGGTTCGGGTGATCGAGGGGTGTGTCCAGCACTACGCGTGGGGGGATCGCGAGTTCTTGCCGCGTCTGCTCGGGCTACCGGGGCGCGGCGAGCCGTGGGCGGAACTCTGGCTCGGCACGCATCCCAACGGACCCGCGACGCTGGCCGACGACGGCAGCCCGCTGGCTGACCTCACTGGGCCCCTCCCCTATCTGCTCAAGATCCTGTCCGCCGCCGAACCGCTGTCGCTGCAAGCCCACCCGACGCCAGCGCAAGCGGCAGCCGGATTCGAACGCGGCGTGTTCGGCGACCCGTTCGCGAAACCCGAGTTGCTCGTTGCGTTGACACCCTTCGACGCGCTCTGCGGGTTCCGACCCGCCGACACGACGATCGAGATCCTCGACGACATCGGCGCCGACGACCTGGCCCGACGAATGCGATCAGACGGTCTCCCTGCGGTCTTCCACGGCCTGTATCGGGGCGAGATCGACCCGCAGGACACGATCGGCGCGTGCGCAGGATCGGGTCGCACCGAAGCCGCCCTCGTCCGCCAACTGAACGAGCGATATCCCGGTGAGCCGAGCGTGGTCGCGACGCTGCTCCTCAATCTCGTCCACCTCGAACCCGGCCAGGCGATACACCTCACGGCCGGCAACCTGCACGCGTACCTACGCGGGTCCGGTATCGAGCTGATGGGAGCCAGCGACAACGTCGTCCGGGGCGGCCTGACGGTGAAGGAGGTCGACGTCGATCTGTTGCTCGACATCGTCGACACGACACCGCTCGACCGACCGGTGATGGAACAGAGAGCCGGCCGCTACGACCTGCCAGAGGCTGGCGTCGCGCTGCTCGCGCTCGCTCCCGGCGACAGCCACCGGGCGGTGGGTCACGAACTCGCGATCACCGGCGACGGGACCACCCTCTATCTGTCGCCGGGCACGCCGATCTTCGCCGCCGACACCACGTACGTCGTCACGCCGATCTGACCAGTCACCCCGGCTTCGAGGGCGTATCGGTTTGTGTCTGACACAAACCGTTACGCCCTGCGGGTGACGTCAGGCCTTCTTGCGGATCTCGACGATCTTCTCGTTTGCTGCGTTGGCGTCGTCACCCTGGTCGACGAGGAGTTTGGCACGGTCCTTTTCGGCCTCGCGGCGGGCCTTGTCGAGATCGGCGCGCTCGAGCGCAGCGTCGATGCCGTGCTCGTTGATGAACTCGGCCCACTCGACGAGTTGTTCGACCATCTCGTCTTCCGGCACGACCGCCACGTTCTGCCCCTTGATGAACAGGTGTCCTCGCTTGTTCCCGGCGGCGATGCCGATGTCGGCGTCGCGCGCCTCACCGGGGCCGTTGACGACGCAGCCCATGACGGCGACCTGCAGCGGGATCTTCCGGTCGCCGAACGCGGCCATCGCATCGTTGGCGACCTTGATGACATCGACCTCGGCGCGCCCACACGACGGACATGCGATCAAGTCGATGTTCTTGCGTTCCCGCAGCCCCAGCGCTTCGAGCAGTTGCCGACCGGCCTTGGCTTCCTCGACCGGATCAGCGGTCAAGGAGTAGCGGATCGTGTCGCCGATGCCCTCCATCAGCAGCGTGGCGATCCCCGCCGTGGCCTTGATCAGCCCCGCCGGGGGCGGACCCGCCTCGGTGACGCCGAGATGCAACGGATGATCGGTCACCTCCGACAAGGCCCGATACGACTCGACCATCAGCGGCACCGACGACGCCTTCACCGAGATCTTGATCAAGTCGAAGCCGACCTCGTCGAAGTAGCGCATCTCGGTCTGCGCCGACTCGACCATCGCTTCCGGGGTCGCTCCCCCGTACTTGTCGTACAGCTTCGGGTCGAGCGAGCCCGCATTGACGCCGATGCGGATCGGCAGGTTGCGATCCTTCGCTTCCCGAGCCACCGCCTTGATGTGCTCCGGCTTGCGGATGTTGCCCGGGTTGAGTCGCAGGCCATCGACACCGGCCTCCATGGCCGCCATCGCCATCTTGTACTGGTGATGGATGTCGGCGATGATCGGCACCGGCGAGCGCGGCACGATCTGAGCGAGCCCTTCGGCCGCCTCGATCTCGTTGCAGGTGCACCGCACGATGTCGGCCCCGGCGGCCGCGAGCGCGTAGATCTGCTGCAACGTGCCCTCGACGTCCGCGGTCTTGGTGATCGTCATGGACTGGACGGTGATCGGCGCGTCACCACCAACGGCAACATCCCCCACGGTGATCTGGCGGGTCGGCCGACGCTCAGCAGCGGAAATGACTTCCATGAGGCTCAGTCAATCACCAATCACCGAGCATCGCCGTGTGCAGCCGGCGCGGTGCGACGAGCAGAACGGCGCGGTGCTCAGAGCGGGTCGGTGATGTCGAGATACAGGGCGGCCGTGAACAGCCCCAAGAGGAGCACCATCACTCCCATGGCGAACGGCATCAAGCGTTCGACGTCCGCGAAGTAGCGCTGTCTGCCGCCTCGCATCGCTTCACGTACCCGCTCGTACACCGCGATGGCCGCGTGGCCACCGTCGAGCGGAAGCAACGGGAACATGTTGAACACGCCGACGAAGACGTTGAGGACCGCCAGCAACCACAAGACCCCGTAGATGCCCTCGATGTCACCGATGTCGTCGGCGACGCCGGTGACGCCGACGACGCTGGTCGGACGTGTCTGGAGATCCTCGTTGGTGCCTGCCAGGTGCGTGAAGATGTTGACCGGGTTCAGCGCGCGAACCACGCCCTGCACCGATTCCCACGACACCGGAACGATGTCGGTCACGGCGTTGTAGGCCGCAGCCGGGACTCCGTGCTGGGTGTAGATCCGCTCCTGACCGGACACGACTCCGAGGAGGGCGCGGCCCTCCGGCGTGGCACCGAGTCCGATGTCGAACGTCAGCGGTTCGCCGTCGCGCACCACGACGACTTCGACGAACTCCTGGGGCTCGAACGTGCCGATCACGTCGAACACGTCGCGGGTCTGGGCGACGTCGACACCGCCGACCGTGATGAACTCGTCACCGACACGAAGTCCCGCCTCCTGCGCCGGACCATTGACCGAGAGCGCGGCGATCGACACGCCGGGCTCGAAGGTATCCGTCCGCTCGCCCTGCCCGAGGTAGACCACGAACAACAGCAGCACCGCGATGATCATGTGCATGATCGAGCCGGCCGAGATCACCAGCAAACGGCGGGGGAAGCTCTTCTGCCGGTAGGTGCGGTCTTCGTCGCCAGGCTCGACGTCGTCCATCCGGTTCATGCCGACGATGCGGACGAACGCTCCGGCCGGAATCGCCCGAACTCCGTACTCGGTCTCGCCACGTCGGAAGCTCCACAGTCGCGGCCCGAAGAACAAGAAGAACTGCGTTGCCTTCATCCCGGTCCATTTCGCGGTGACGAAGTGTCCGACCTCGTGCAGGAAGATCGAGATCACGAGTCCGACCACGAACACGAACCACCAGATGTTGATCGTGGCAAGCCAGACGAACAGGGCAGCGATTCCCGCCATCGCGAGCGCACCCCGCCAGCCTCCGGCGAGTTCGTCGTCGCCGTTCTCGTTGACAGCACCGCCGGCCATCAGCTCGCTCTTCATCTTGTCGGAGCGCGACAAGCCCAACGGAGCAGGAAGCGGCGAACCGGGCGGCAGCGGTGGCGGGGAGCCGGGTTCGTTGCGGGGGGAGGTGAGTTGGTCGGTCATGTCGTTGTCAGGATCTCCGTCGCATACCGTCGCGCACTGCGATCGGCTTCGATGACTTCATCGACAGATTTTGGAATTTCTCCATCATGCATCTGCATGACCGCAACGCACACGTCAGGGATGGCATTCCACGGAACCCTTCCCGCGAGAAATCCGTCGACGGCGATCTCGTTCGCCGCGCTCAGCCAGGCCGGTGCCGAACCCCCGACACGACCCGCTTCGTACGCCAGATCGAGGCATCGGAACGTGGCACGGTCGGGCGGCTCGAAATCGAGTCGTGACAACGTGGTCCAGTCGATCGCCCCGAACGGCGTCGCCAGGCGGTGCGGATAGCCGAGCGCGTAGCCGATCGGGAGCTTCATGTCGGGCATCGAGAGCTGCGCCATCGTCGTGCCATCGGTGAACTCGACCATGGAGTGCACGATCGACTGGGGGTGCACCACCACGTCGATCTGGTCGTACGGCGTGCCGAACAGTTCGTGCGCTTCGATCACCTCGAGGCCCTTGTTCATCAGCGTGCTGGAGTCCACGGTGATCTTCGGACCCATCGCCCACGTCGGATGGGCCAACGCCGACTCGACGGTGACCTCGGACAACTCTGCGGCACTACGACCACGAAACGGGCCACCGCTCGCGGTCAACAGCAGCCGAGCGACTTCACGGCCCGCATCGAACGACGCTCGCAAGCACATGTGGAGCGCACAGTGCTCGCTGTCGACGGGCACCAACTCGGCACCAGGCGTCGCCCGCAGCGGCTGCACCACCGGGCCGGCGGCGATCAAGCTCTCCTTGTTCGCCAACGCGAGCCGCTTACCGGATCGGAGCGTCTCGACCGTGACGGCGAGACCGGCGAAGCCGACGACGCCGTTGACCACGACGTCGCTGCCGGCGACGAGGTCGGCCAGATCGGCCACGACCTCGGTCGGCGAGGAGCCGAGGGCTGCGGCCACCTTCGACCGTGCGGTCTCGTCGGCGACAGCGACGATCGGCGGTCTGAATTCATCGACCTGCGCGAGCAGCGTCTCGACCGACGCCGACGCGCCGAGCCCGACGATCTCGTAGCTGCCGGGGCGACGCTCGTTCTCGGCACGCACGACATCGAGCGTCTGCGTACCGATCGACCCGGTGCATCCTGCGATGGCAACTCGCTGCGTCATCCGCTCGCTCATCGGCCGCTCGCTCGACGCTCGTTCATCGGCGCAACCGCCGATCTTGCTGAGTCGGAATCCATGCGCGAGATCCCTGCGCGAGCCGTCGGGCTGGTCGTCACGACACGCCGTGTCAGGCCGGAGCGAACGGCTCGACGACGCGGAAGAGGTAGTACACCGCCGGCAGCGTGAACAAGAACCCGTCGAAGCGGTCGAGCACTCCCCCGTGACCGCGGATGATGGTGCCGAAGTCCTTGACGTCGAGGTTGCGCTTGAACATCGACTCGGTGAGATCCCCGAGCGGAGCGAAGATCGAGATCACGATGCCGAGCATCAGCAGGTGGCTCATCTCACTCCACGTGCTGCTGAGATCCTGCAGCCCGACGATGACCATCACGATGAGGGTGAGCACGGTGCCGCCGAGGAAGCCCTCGACCGACTTGGCCGGGCTGATCCATCCCCGCAGCGGGGTGCGCCCGAACGCACTCCCGACGAAGTACGCGCCGACGTCGTTGGCGACGACACCCACCGCGAGCAGGACCAGCGTGTCGGTGCCCCAGTCGGTACCGCCACCGAATCCGTTCGACCAATCGAGCAACATGCCTGCGTACGAGCCCATCATGCCGATCCACACCACGCCGAGCATGGTGATCGCCATGTTCGGCATCGGACCGGAATCGATCGATGTCGCACCGATGAAGCCGACGGAGCCGGCCATGAACGCGAACACGATCACGAGCGGCAAGCCGAGTTCGGCGAGCCAGTAGCCGGCGAGCGGCGCGGCGACGATCGCGACCACGCCGGGCGCAACCGCAGGTCGATATCCCTTCTCGGCGACGCGTCCGAAGTACTCGATGCCGGCCAGGCCGAGCGCGACCACCACGAAGATCAGCGAGCCGAGTGGGCCCACGAACATCGTGAGGCCGAGGAACACCGCTGCGAGCAGCAAGCCGCTGACGATGGCGACCGGAAGGTTGCGCTGATCGGATCCACCCGGAGCGCCGTTCGACGGCGGTCGCTGCTGGTTGCCGCCACGACGCGCCGGTTCGGGCCGACGCGGCATGCCGGACGGGTCGGTTCCGATCGTGATCCGAGCCGGTTCGCGAGGCGCGGCGGGAGCGTCGCCGACCCGAGTGGTGGAGACCGCAGCCGTCGCGGCCGCGGCCGCGGCCGCCGAGGCAGCAGATGCTGCGGCCACATCAGGCGTCACCTGCTCCTCGCTCGGGTCGTCCTCCCAGCTCAGCTCGCCGGTCGGATCGACGGGGAACTCGGCGACCGGCTTCGAAACGGTTCCCGACGGAGCGTCGACGCTGTCGCCCTCCTTCCACACGGGCGATTCCGACGTGAACGTCGACCAGACGTCGAGCTCATCGTCATGGCCGGTCTCGCGAGATGCCGATTCGATACGCGGCATGTCGCCTGTCGGCGGCTCGGTCCAGTGCGGCAACGGCCCGGTGCCGTCGTCGTCGAGGCTCAGCCCTGGCCCCGACGGGTCACCCGACACTCGCTCGTTGTCGCCCGATGCGGTGTTGGCGGGAGTGTCGGACACACCGCCAGAATCGTCACCGAACAGCGGGCCGCCGAACTCCTCGTCGTTGAATTCGTCCATCCGAGATTCGAATGGGCCGGGTCGACGGCCGTCGGGGGCGTCGTCGTGTCTCCAGATGTCGTCGCTCATAGTGCTTCTCCGCTTTCAGGTCTGAACGCTCGGTCAGACTTCCAGGAGTTCCTGTTCTTTGCGGCTCAGGGCCTGATCGATGTGATCGACGTGCTCGCTGGTCACCTTGTCCAGCTCTTTTTCAGCGCGTTCGAGGTCGTCGGCGGAAATCTCGCCGTCCTTCTCGAACGCTTCGAGCGTCTTGCGGGCATCGCGGCGAAGGTTGCGAATGGCGATCTTTCCGTCTTCGGCCATGTTCCGAGCGACCTTCACGTACTCCTTGCGGCGCTCCTCGGTGAGCTGCGGCAGCGACAGGCGAATCGAGATGCCGTCGTTGTTCGGATTGGCGCCGAGATCGCTGTCACGGATGGCCTTTTCGATCGACTCCAACGCACCCCGGTCGTGCGGCTTGATCAGCAACTGACGCGCCTCGGGCACCGAGATCGATGCGAGCTGCTGCAACGGCACCGGGGCACCGTAGTAATCGACCGTGATCCGCTCGACGAGCGCAGGGGACGCCCGGCCGGTGCGCACCGTGGAGAACTGCACCTGCGTGTGCTCGACGGCCTTGTCCATCTTCTCCATGGCCTCGAGCAGTGTGTCTTCGATCACGGTTCGCAGGCTAGCGGGTCAGGTCTGATCGACCCGGCACACCGTGTGTCCCGTCCCGATCGCCGCCAGGGCGCCACGCCATGCCTCGACCGCGACCGGCGTCGTTCGAGGCGGTCAACGCACCAGCGTGCCCTCGTTGCCACCTTGCACGATGCTCCGCAGAGAGCCAGGTTTCGACATGTCGAACACCACGATCGGAATGTCGTTGTCTCGGCAGAACGCGATGGCTGTCGCGTCCATCACCTTGAGATCCTTGGTCATCACTTCCATGTAGCTGACCTCGTCGTACTTCGTCGCTGCGGCATCCGTGCGGGGGTCGGCGCTGTAGACACCGTCGACGCCCGAATGGGTGCCCTTGATGAGGACTTCCGCCTCGATCTCCGCTGCTCGCAACGCGGCCGCCGTGTCGGTGGTGAAGAACGGATTGCCGGTGCCGGCGGCGAAGATGACGACGCGACCCTTCTCGAGGTGCCGGACCGCTCGACGGCGGATGTACGCCTCGGCGATTCGCGGCATCTCGATCGCCGACTGTACGCGGGTCTCCTGGCCCTGTCGTTCGAGCGCGTCCTGGAGTGCCAACGCGTTCATGACGGTGCCGAGCATGCCGATGTGGTCGGACTGCGTGGCGTCCATGCCCGTCAGTGAGCCCGTGCGGCCGCGCCAGAAATTGCCACCGCCGACCACGACTGCGACGTCGACACCGAGGTTCTGGCGAAGGTCGATGATCTCCTCGGCGGTCGCCTTCAATGTCGCACCGTCGAGTCCCGATCCGGATGCTCCCGCCAACGCCTCGCCGGATGGCTTGAAGACGATCCGCTTGTAGGCGGGGCGCGGTGTATCGGTCATGTACTCCTCCGAGTCTGAAGTTCGAGCCGGGAAACGGCCGTGGTGACCGTACACGACGACCCTCGACGCGCGTCAATGGCGACTCGCGCTGGTTCGTGTGGGCACGGGAGGCCCCGCACCGAACGCGTGATCAGCCGATCTCGACCTGCGCGAACGACACGATCGTCGCGCCGCCGATGAACTGCGCCACCGACTGCTTGTCGTCCTTCGCGTAGGGCTGGTCGAGCAGCGCGACGTCCTTGAAGAACCCCTCGATGCGGCCGTCGACGATCTTGGCGATCGCCTGCTCCGGCTTGCCCTCGTTACGGGTGATGGTCTCCAGCGTCTCGCGCTCGGCGGCCACCACATCAGCGGGAACGTCGTCACGGCTCAGGTACTTGGGGCGAGCGAAGGCGATGTGCACGGCGATGTCGTGCGCCAGTTCGGGCGAACCGCCGGCGACCTCGACGAGCACGCCGTTGACGCCGCGCCCACCCTGCATGTGCTGGTAGTGGCCGAGTTCGTTGCCCTCGGCTGCCTCGATGCGCTCCACGCGGCCGAGGCCGATGTTCTCCTTGAGCGTCACCTTGAGCTCTTCGAGTTCGGGGGTGCGCTCGGCAACGGCGTCGACGCTCTTGCTGGCCACGAGCGCTGCGAGTGCGTCGCCTTCGGCCTTGAACTGATCGGATCCGGCGACGAAGTCGGTCTCGCTCTTCAGTTCGACGATCGAACCGACGCTACCGTCGACGACCATCGACACGATGCCCTGGGACGCCTCGCGATCCTCACGCTTGGCGCTGGCGGCGAGGCCCTTCTCACGGAGCCACTTCTTGGCGGCTTCCATGTCGCCGTCGTTCTCCTGGAGTGCCTTCTTGCAATCCATCATCCCAGCGCCGGAGGACTCGCGGAGCGCCTTGACGTCTTGTGCGGTGAATGACATCGAACTTCAGCTTTCGGTTTCGGCGGGGGTGTCGGACGAATCGGCGGCAGCTTCGACCGCCGGGCCGGCGGCTTCGGCCGGGGCAGCTTCGACGGCAGTCGCGGCCTCGACGGCAGCATCTTGCGTCGCAGCATCTTCGGTCACCGGTGAGGCTTCGACCGGCGCGTCCTTGGCGGCGGCCAGTCGCGCATCGCGATCGGCCTGCGCCTGAGCAGCAGCATCACGCGCCGCGCGCTGCGCAGCTTCGAACGCGGCGACCTCTTCGGGGGTCTTTTCGACCACCGGCGCCGGGGCCGGGTTGCGCTTCTGTGCGATGTAGCGACCTTCGGCCACCGCGTCGGCGATCACGCGAGAGAACAGGCTGTTCGCGCGGATGGCATCGTCGTTGCCCGGGATCGGGTAGGTGACGACCTCGGGGTTCACGTTGGTGTCGACCACGGCCACGACCGGGATGCCGAGCTTCTGGGCTTCGGTGACGGCGATGTGCTCTTTGTTGGTGTCGAGCACGAAGATCGCGTCGGGAGCCTTCTTCAGGCTGCGCAGACCACCGAGGTTGCGCTGCAACTTGGTCAGGTCACGATCCAGGAGAAGCGCTTCTTTCTTGATCATGACGTCGAACTCGCCAGATGCCTTCATGCGCTCGTACTCGAGCATCTTCGAGACGCGCTTGGAGATGGTCTCGAAGTTGGTGAGCATGCCACCGAGCCAACGCTCGTTGACGTAGGGCATGCCGCACTTCTCGGCGTAGCTCTTCACCGGATCCTGCGCCTGCTTCTTCGTGCCGACGAACAAGATGGTGCCGCCGCCGGCGACCAGGTCACGCACGAAGGCGTAGGCGGTGTCGACTCGAGTCAGCGTCTGCTGCAGGTCGATGATGTAGATGCCGTTGCGCTCGCCGAAGATGAAGCGCTTCATCTTCGGGTTCCAACGGCGGGTCTGGTGTCCGAAGTGGGCACCGGCGTCGAGCATTTGACGCATCGAGATGACGGCCATGAGTGATTCTCCAGTGTGCGGTTGCTCCCGACGACAGGCGCCTCGTTCGAAGCGACCGCGAATGGTCGGCGGGACAGGGTGATGATGACGACGAACCGGTCGATTCGCCAATCGTCCAGGCTATCGGCGCCGCTGGCCGCGCACTACCGCTGCTGCCCAGACGCTCCGGCACCGTCGTCGTCGGCACCGTCGTCACCGGCACCGTACGGTCGTCGACCTCGTCGGCCTCGGTGCCGTTGCGTCGGTCGGCACCAGGCGAGGCTCGCCGA
Source organism: Ilumatobacter sp. (assembly GCF_046290335.1). Classification (GTDB taxonomy): domain Bacteria; phylum Actinomycetota; class Acidimicrobiia; order Acidimicrobiales; family Ilumatobacteraceae; genus Ilumatobacter_A. The sequence goes on from NZ_JBKAGH010000001.1 coordinate 926,550, forward strand.
CGAGCCGACCGAGGAACGGCGCCGGGTCGACGTAGTGCTCCCCGACCCGCACACCGAAGAACACGAGGCCACTCGCCGAACCGATTCGTACCCCGGCGACCACGCGATCCCCCGCCGACAGCGATGACGAGTCGAGTCGACCATAGGTGGTTCGCCAACCGCCACCGACGTCGACGACCACGTACCTCGTGCCCGCCACCAAGCCAGCGAACGTGACCGATCCCGACGCGACGGAACGTACGACCGTCGCGTCGCGCACCCGGTACTCGATGCCCCGATTGCCCGCGCAGAACGGACACGGCGGTGATCGAAACGGATCGGCGACCTTGCCGACGACCGGCGGGAGCCAACACCGCGACGCGCTCACCACGTCGGCCGGGACGGCGAGCAGCAGCGCCGCCGCGAGCAGCACGCCGCCAAGCCATCGAACGGGTCGCGCTCGGGAACGGGCGGACGGGCAAACGGATGTCGGCTGCGTCGTCAACGTCGACCTCCACGAGACTCCACGCCCCAGCAAGAGCGAGGCGTTCTTCGGTGGGAGGGCACCACGGTGCCGATGGAGGCCGGCGGCTGCGGTCGGCGGCGCGACTCGCAGCGAGGTGCGGCGTACGGCGCCGCGTCGTGGGCCCGGCTCAGCCGACGCCGGCAGCGGCCAGCCGCGAACGCAGGTGCAGCACCGACTTGGTGTGGATCTGCGACACGCGGCTCTCCGTCACTCCGAGCACCTGGCCGATCTCGGCGAGCGTGAGGCCCTCGTCGTAGTACAGCGACAGCACGAGTTTCTCCCGCTCGGGCAACCGCTTGATCTCCGTGCGCATCAACATGCTGAGCTCGCGGTCCTCCACCACAGCGGACGGTGAATGATGAGCGGCATCGTCGGCCGATGCCGGCTCGGCTCCGGCGGCGATCGCTCGGTCGAGCGGACCGATCGTCGTGCTGGCGATCGACGACAACCACTTCGCGAGTTCTTTCTCGGTGATGCGAAGTTGTTCGGCGAGTTCTTCGTCGCTCGGCGCGCGACCCAACTTGTGTTCGAGTTCGGAGAACGCCCGCTCGACATCGCGCGCCCGACTGCGCACCGAGCGCGGCACCCAATCGAGTTGGCGCAGTCCGTCGTAGATGGCGCCACGAATACGCGGCACCGCGAACGTCTCGAACTTGACCCCGCGGTCGGGTTCGAAGCGATCGATCGCGTCCATCAAGCCGAACACGCCCGAGCCGATGAGGTCGCCGACATCGACGCTCGACGGCAACCCCGCACCGACACGACCGGCTACGAACTTGACGAGTGGCGAGTAATGCACGATCAAGTGATCTCGCGCCGCGGTGTTCTTGCGCTTCAACCACCGATTCCACTGCATCTGCAGGTCGGCGTCTTCGGGAACGATGCTCATGCTCTGGGGTGTGCCTCGCGATAGGCGGCCGAAAGGCGCTCTCGACTGACGTGAGTGTAACGCTGGGTGGTCGCCACATCGGAGTGGCCAAGCAGTTCCTGCACGGCACGCAGATCGGCTCCCCCATCGAGGAGGTGGGTGGCGAAGCTGTGGCGCAAAGCGTGGGGGTGAGTCGGTACCGTCGAGCGTCGGTCGACGATGCGACGAACGTCACGCGGCGTGAGGGCACGCCCGCGTTCGTTGGCGAACAACACGTCACCGCTGTCGGGAGCGACTGCGTCGTGACGAACCGCCAGCCAAGCGCGCAACGCAGCAACGGCCGGTTCGCTGAGCGGGACTCGACGCTCTTTGGAGCCCTTCCCCCACACTGTCGCTGCGCGATGATCGAGCGCCACGGCCGAAACGGTGAGACCGCACAATTCACCGACACGCAACCCGGATCCGTAGAGCACCTCGAGCACGGCGTCGTCGCGTCGACGACGCCACACCGGTTCATCGTCGACATCGGGGGCCCCGAACATCGCCGCCAACTCGCGTCCGTCGAGCACTCGAGGCAGCCGCCCCTCCCCAGCCGACACCGAGACGCCAGCCGTCGGGTCGGAGGTGGCGTATCCGTTGCTGACCAGCCAGCGGCTGTAGCGGCGAATCGACGCGGTCTTGCGGGCGATGGTCCGCCGTGCGAACCCACGGGTCGTCAAGAAGGCGAGATACCGCCGGATCGTGGGTCGTGTCAGCGACGCCGGATCGAGGATCTCGCTGCGGTCGCACCACTCGGCGAACGATCGGAGATCGGACGTGTAACTGGTCACCGTGTTCTCCGACAACGACGTGAGCGCGTCGGCGAACTGGTCGATCCGCCACAGGTCCATGAGAGCGATGGTAGGAGCACGACCGCAGCGATGGGGGGATGGAGCCCATCGTCGTGCTCGAATTCACGCGAGGACCCGATCGGCGGCGGGATCCGTGGCTGGATCGGTGGCTGGATCGGTGGCTGGATCGGCGGCTGGATCGGTGGCTGGATCGGCGGCTCTGGCGGTGATTCAACACAGATCGCCCCATTCGTCGAGTGCTTCGAACCATCCTCCGGTTTCGCACACCCATCCGCTTCGTTCGAGCCGCGCAAGGGCGAGCGCGGCCTCGGCCAGTGACCAGTCGCCGCGCAGCGCGACCGACTCCACGGTTTGCGGGGTCCGCCGACATGCAGCGAGCGCCTCGGCCTCCACGCCTCGTGGCAGCGGTCGAGCGTCGTAGCGCCGTCGCCCCGCTCGCCGGCCGTCCAGCCCGAGGGCCACGAGCACGACCGTCGGATCGGTGGCGATGGCAGCTCCGTCTCCGATCAGCTGATTGGTGCCGATCGATGACCTCGACGACACGTCGCCCGGCACGGCGTACACGTCGACTCCGCGCTCTGCCGCCAACTGCGCGGTGATGAGGCTGCCACCGCGCTCTCGGCTCTCCACGACGACCACGACTTCCGACAGCGCCGCCAGAATCCGATTTCGCTGAGGAAACCGAAAGGCATCGGGCGGGGTACCGGGCGGCCATTCCGACACGACGGCGCCGCGATCTGCGACCTCGCGCCAGAGTTGCTCGTGTCGCTTCGGGTACGGCTGGTCGTGCCCGTTCGCAACGATCGCGACCGTCGAGCCGTCATCGGCGAGGAGCGCTCCGCGGTGCGCGGAACCGTCGATGCCCTTGGCCAGCCCCGAGACGACGGCGACTCCTGCCGCAGCGAGATCGTGCCCGAATCGGGCCGCGGTCTGCAAGCCGCGCTGGGTCGGGTTGCGCGTGCCGACGATCCCGACGCGGCGCCGATCGAGCGCGCACAGGTCACCCTGCACGAACAAGACCGCGGGACGCTGCGGATCACCGGCGAGCGCCGCGGGGAACGAGGGATCATCCGGCAGCACGACGCTGACGCCGAGTTCGCGACACTGCTGCGCCACGTCGTCCGGCTGGTGGCGCGACGCCGAGGTACTCCAGCGTTGTCGTAGCTCTGGGGCCCGCTCGAACATGGCGGCGATCGCACCCGTCGGTGCAGCGTCGCCGACGGCGAGCGCGTACGCGTCGGCGGCGGATCGACCGCGCAGCAGCGAGTTGAGCCGAGCCGTGGTCATGTGGTCGAGGCCAGCCAACGCAGCAACGTACGCCCACGGTTCGGTCATGCCACCGACCTCCGCTCCCGGTCGGAGCGCAGCGACATCCGCATCCCCAACGCCAACGCCAACGTCGCCTCGCCGATCACCCCGCCAGCCGCCTCCCCGGTGTAGGCGGACGGGTCGGCGGACGGATCGGTGGGAAGGTGAGCGGAGAGGTCGGCGATCGTCCGGGCGACGCGGCGCACTCGGTGATACCCGCGACCACTCAGGCGGTCGGACTCGACTTCGTCGCGGAGCAGCTGTCGAGCGGCGTCGTCGAGCGGTGCCATCTCGTCGAGCAACCGTGGTGGGAGCTGCGCGTTGAGACAGCCCTGCCGATCGATCGATCGCCGCCGAGCGGCGGCGACGCGCTCGGCGATCGCCGCGGTGGACTCCCCCACCTCGGTCGACAACAGGTCGTCGACGGCGGGACGCGTGACTCGCACCCGCAGATCGAACCGGTCGAGCAGCGCACCGGAGACACGCTGCAGGTACTTGGCGGTTCGAGCCTCCCCGCACTCGCACGAGCCGGGCGCGCCGCCTCCGCACGGGCACGGATTCATCGCGGCAACGAGTTGGAAATGTGCGGGCATCACCGCGCTCACCGCCGCTCGCGCCACGTGCACCGATCCGTCTTCGAGCGGTTGCCGCAGCGTCTCGATGACGCTCGGTGCGAACTCCGGCAGTTCGTCGAGGAACAAGACCCCACCCGTCGCGATGCTGATCTCACCGGGACGCAGACTGTGCGAGCCGCCCCCGATGATCGAGATCTGCGAACTGGTGTGGTGGGGCGCCCGGAACGGAGGGCGCGTGACGAGACCCGACGGCGGGAGGGCGACACCGGCCGCCGAGTGCACCATCGTCGTCTCCAAAGCCTGGTCGATCTCGAGATCGGGCAGCAGGCCCGGCAGACGCGACGCGAGCATCGTCTTGCCAGCCCCCGGCGGGCCGACGAAGAGCAGATGATGCCCACCAGCTGCGGCCAACTCGAGCGCTCGGCGCGCCATCGGCTGTCCGCGAACCTCCGACATGTCAGGCTCCGACGCTGCCAAGACGACGGCTGGCGGCGGATCGTGGTCGGGCCACGGAGCGTCGTGTTCGAGGGTGGCGCGGAGTTCCGCGAGGTGCGCGACCGGACGCACTCGGCCTCGTGCGGCGACCTCGGCCTCGGGAGCGCTGGCGACCGGCACGACCAGATCGAGGTCGCCGAGCACACCGGCCATCGGTGCCACACCGGCGATGGCGCGCAACGACCCGTCGAGACCGAGCTCGCCGAGGAAAGCGAGCCCGCGCAGCGATTCGGACGGAATGTGACCGTCGGCGACGAGCACGCCGACGGCGATCGCGAGATCGAGTCCGGAGCCCGACTTTCGCTGCTGCGACGGCGCGAGGTTGACGATGACCTTGCTCTCGGGAAACTGCACTCCGGCGGCGACCACCGCGGCGCGCACTCGATCACGGGCCTCGCGCACCGTCGCGTCGGGCAGGCCGACGATGTGGAATCCGGGGAGGCCGTCACCGACGTACACCTCGACGGTGACCGCATGCCCTTCGGCGCCGAAGAGCACGGCAGAGGAAATGGAAGCGAACACGTGCTCCTCCTGTCGTTTGCCGTCACCGTCGACGTCGACGGTGACCGGCTGCTGTGCGGCCAGGCCGCTCGGAACGAGGAGGGGTGGATCGCGCACCCGACGACACGGCCGCACCACGACGGCAACGCCACGCTAGGGCCGATCCACCCGACCGCGGACACTCGCGCGGACGCCCACCGTCGTCTGTCGTCGACCCCTTGCTGCGGACGGCGTGCGCGGTATCTTGACGCGATGCCGGGCGACGACACAGCCACTTCCCTTCATCGCTCCGCGGATCCGATCACCGGCCCCGAACTCGACCCGATCGCCAGCGCCGACATCGAGCCTCGCTCGTCGGTCGACTACGCGTTCCGCAGCCTCCACCAGAGCCTGATCCAGCTCAGCGGCATGGCGGATCAGAAGGCCAACATCGTTCTCGGTGCCTCGCTCATCATGATCACCATCATCGTCGGCATCGCGTCGAGCAGCGGTATCACGGCGAGCCTGGGTGTGCTCGGTGCGTTCGCCGTCGCCTCGTCGGTCTGCGCGCTCCTCGCGGTGATGCCCTCGACCGGCGCCAACCCTCATCGCCGACTCAACCCCTTCTACTTCGGCGACATCGCCTACCTCGACGAAGACGAGTATCGACATCTCGCCGAGGTGGCGATGCGCGACGACGGCGCGCTCTACAGCGAGATGCTGCGCGACATCGGCCAACAAGCTCGCGTGCTCCAGCACTCCAAATTCCGCTACCTCCGCTGGTCGTACGGGTTGTTCATCGTCGGCCTGCTCGCCACCAGTGTCGCCGTCGCCGTCGAGTGGATCGTCGACTGACACCGCACTCGTCTCGTCGGCTGCGATGATCGGGGTCATGATCCGACCGATCACGATCCGCCGGGCGCGCACCGCATCCGCGGCCGTTGCCGCGGTTGGGCTCCTGGCAGCATGTGGCGGCGACAGCGGTGGCAGCGCCGAGCGATTCTGCGGAGAGATCGACGTCAATCGCGCCGCCCTGACGAGTCCGGATCTGCGCTTCACCGACGACGTCGAGGAGTTGCTCGTGTTGTACCGGTCGATCGGCGAACTCGCCCCGCTAGCGATCGAAGAGGAATGGAGTCAGCTGATCGTCAACTACGAAACGGCGAGCACGGTGGTTCCCGGCGATCCGGCGTCGATGCAACTGGTCGTCGTGACGGCGCTCGAGTCCGAGGCCGCCGCCGCTCGCGTCGGCGAGTGGCTCATGCAGAACTGCGGAGTCGACCTCGGTCCACTCGCAACGCTCGTCGACCACAGCTCCTGATCGCAGCGACGCTCCCGCAGGGCGAGAGACGACAACGATCGGCAGCGCCCAGGTGCCTACGTCAGACGATCTCGCCGCGACGCAGAATGACCGAGTCGCACAAGCCGTACTCCTTGGCCTCCTCGGCGGTGAACCAACGGTCACGCTCGGAGTCGGCCTGGATCTGCTCGTACTCCTTGCCGGAGTGGAACGCGATCAGCTCGGCCATACGCCGCTTGGTGTAGCGGAGCTGCTCGGCCTGGATGGCGATATCCGACGCTTGACCGCGCAGCCCGGCGAGCGGCTGATGCATCATCACGCGAGCGTTGGGCAACACGTAGCGCTTGCCGGCGGCGCCAGCGGTGAGCAGGAACTGACCCATCGACGCAGCGAGGCCGAGACACACCGTCGCGACGTCGCAGCCGACGAACTGCATCGTGTCGTAGATCGCCATGCCCGCCGTGACCGAGCCACCCGGGCTGTTGATGTACAGCCAGATGTCGGCGTTGGGATCTTCGCCCTCGAGATAGAGGAGTTGCGCACAGATCTGGTTGGCGATGTCGTCGTTCACGTCGGAGCCGAGCATCACGACGCGGTTCTTCAGCAAGCGGTCGAACACCGCAGACCTCGGGTCGAAACCGGCTTCGAGAGCTTGAGGGAAGGTCGAGTCGCCTGACATGTCCGTCATGCTATCGGTACCGCCTCTGACCACGGTCGTGACGAGCGCCGTCCCCAATGCGGCGGCGAGCGGCTACGGTTCGCAACGATGTCCGTGACTGCGATCTTCCTGCCTGACCGCATTTCCGCTGCGCCGGGCGAAACAGCGGCGCTGACGCTGCAGCTTCGCAATCCCACCGATGGCGAACGGGTCGTCAAGTTGCGTGCCGGGGGTGGGCTCGCCGAGCAGACGGTGTTGCAGACCGAGACCATCTACCTCGACCCCAACGAACAGTTCGAGGTCCCGGTGATCGTCGATGCCAACAGCAACCTCCCGGCCGGGCTGCACAGCTGTGTGATCGAGATCGACGACGGCGGGCAGACGTCGAACGCTGCGGCAACCGTCGAGATCATCGAGACCGCCGCGTACGCAGCGCGACTCGAGCCGCCGACATCGCGCTCGGCGGCAGCGGGACGCCACAAGATCGCCATCGAGAACGGCGGCAACGTGACGCTGATGGTCGAACTCGACGTCACGACGTCCGACGACGTCGCAGCCGAACTCGCCGCGCCTGCCGTGACGATCGAACCCGGCAAGACCGCGAAGGTCGAACTCCGGATCGCGCCGCGGGTCAAGTACTGGAACGGCACCGATCAGGAGCATCCGTTCACGATCGGCGTGAGCGGCAGCAACGGCGAGTCCGCCGTGCTCGACGGCGCATACGTGCAGGGGCCGCGGGTGCGCCCCTGGTTCCTGCCCGCGCTCGCGGGCATGGCAGGATCGTTCCTGCTGTTCGTGTTGGCCTGGTTCCTCGTGCTGCAGCCCCGCATCGAGACGATCGCCGACGATCGGGCCGCGGCCCTCGACGAGGCTCAGTCCACCGAGTTGCAGACCCAGGTCGACGCCATCGAAGCAGCTGCCGCCGAAGCTGCCGAACTCCCGTTGGGCGAGCCCGTCGACCTCCGCCTCGAGGTCACCTCCGGTGCCGCCGCATCGCAGACCACCTCGTTCGTCTTCGACGAGCAGGGCAACAACCGGGTGCTGTCGATCACCGACATCATCTTCCAGAACCCGACCGGCGCGATCGGTACCGTCGAATTGCTGCGAGACGACCAGATCCTCCAGCAGTCGAACATGGCGAACTTCCGCGACCTCGACTTCCACCTGGTGGCCCCGTTCCGAGTCAACAGTCGCAGTGAGATCTCGCTGCGCGTCGCGTGCGAAACCCCCGGCCCGGGCACCGACCAGTGTGTCGTCGCGGCGACCATTCTCGGCTTCGTCGACGACAACTGACGCGCCGGTTCGTTCGACAGCGAGGCCGTTCGCGGCGCAGGTTCGGGGGACCCGGCTCGCGGCCCAGTTTCGGGGATCAGGGCCCGAGGTTGGCGCCGAGGCTGCCGATCAAGCCGGGGGACGACCGGCCCGTGCGGGTGACCAGCAACTCCCCCGTCACGTCGGCGAAGGTCTCGGGTTGCCCCGCCACCGTGATCGTCATCGGACCGTTCGGCGAGTTCGGCATGATGACGACCGGCACGTTGAACACACCACTGTCGTTCACGACGACCTCACGAGAGTCGGTGGGCCCGAAACGCAGTTCGACGGTCGAGCCAGCGGGGAACCCGGCGCCTTGTATCGTGACGACCTGGCCGGACGCGGCGACGCCTGGAATCGCCGAAACGGTGGGCGGCGGCGCTCCGAAGCCAGTGACGGTGGCACGGACCGGCTCGCCGGAACCGAACGTGGCGACGAGTTCAGCGGCCAGCGAGCCCTCCGTCGTGGGCGCGAACTCGACGTCGACACCGCAGCGCCCGCCGACCGTGATGGTTCCGCACGTGGTCGACGTGACGCTGAAGCCGGCGCTGACGGGTTCGAACGCGGCCGCGGTCAGCACGACCGACGAGCCGCCCTCGTTCACGATCTCGAAGCTCGCGGTCCGACGGCCAGCGTCGACGATCGTCGGAGCGAACTCGAACGATCCCGGGGACAACACGGGAGGCAGAACGATGCTCGGCAACGTCGTGGTCGTGGTCGGTCGGGTCGCGGGCGGCGTGGTGGGTCGTGTCGTGGGACGCGTGGTGTTGACCGGAGGCCGAGTGGTGACGGTCGTGTTGGACGGCGTCGTGTTCGGCGGTGTCGTCGACGGGGGCACCGTGCTCGAGGTCGTCGACGGCGCGCCGATACCGGACACCTCGAAGCTCCACGATGATCCCTCGAGCGCCGTGACCGTGACCGATCCGAAGACGTCCTCGAGTTCGCTCACGGGCAGGCTCACCTGCACCTCGCACGTCGAGCGCGGCCGGATCTCGCCGAGACACGACGTGGCCGACACCAGGAACGGCGACTCGGCGACGGCCGCGCCCTCGGCGAAGACGAAGCTCGACGGCCCCTGATTGAGGAACGTCGCCGTCGCCGTCAGGATCTCGCCGACGTCGCCGACCCCGAGGTCGTACGACTCGGCGGAGAATTCTCCCGTCGCTGGCAGCGTCCGCACCGAGACGACCCGTTCGGTGACCTCGCCGAGCGCATCGAGTGCGTCGAACGCGACGACGGCACCATTGCGACTCACGACCGGCCCGGATGCAGCCGCCGTGGTGGCTGGCACACCGTTGGCGGCTGCCGACAGATCGATGATGTCGACGGTCGAGAAGGGATCGGTTCCGTCTCCGACCCATGACACCATCGCCATCGTCGGAGGCGCCTGCGGTTCGATCACGTTGAAGACGACGTGGTTGCCTCCGCCTGCCAGATCGGGCCTCGTCCCTCGAGCATCGATCGAGATGTTGACGGCGGGCGACTCCCCCGTACCGGAGGTCTGCAGCACCACGCCGACGTAGCCAGCATCGGAACCGGCCGAGGCGTGGAAGGCGATCAGCGAGCCATCGTCGGAGATCGACGGCCAACTCGACGCCGACGCCACTCGGCGTACCGTTGCGTCCGCGGCGGTCACGTCGCTGGACCAGAGGTGGACCGACGCCGGGGTCGCTCCGTCGGTGGCGACGGTCTCGAACACGATCCGGCGCCCGTCGGACGACATGTCGACACGGTCGCCGGCCGTCTGTCCAGCGACCGGTGGTATCGCGGCGCCGAATCGAGCGTCGCGGAGGTAGCCGGTGCCCACCCGACGGGCGCGAACGACCGCATCCCCGACGCTATAGGCGACGAAGGTGCCGTCGGCGGAGATGGCAGCCGCAGGCAGTGCAGCGGTGCGCCCCGCGAAGTTCTCGCTGGCCTCGAACGCTGCGGGCGCCTCGGCGCACCGGTCGTACGCCCAGAGCTGTGAGGTTCCGACCGTCGGTTCCGCCTGCTGGAGCAATCCGGCCGGATCGAGCTGGTCGGCTGCACCGTCGGCCGGTGACTCGACGTCGGCGGCCTCGTCGTCTGCCGCGTCGGCGTCTGCGTCCGGAGCTGGGTCGGCGCCCGGCGCGGGGTCCTCGTCAGCCGCGGGGTCGGCGCCCGGCGCGGGGTCCTCGTCAGCCGCGGGGTCGGCGCCCGGCGCGGGGTCCTCGTCAGCCGCGGGGTCGGCGACGAACGTGGAATACGTGACAATGCAGCCGTTGGCGCTGATCGCCGGATTCGCTGCGTTGTCGATCACGACATCCGACGCGGCGCCGGTGACGCGGTCGTGGATCCGAACCGACGTCGACGCAACACCGGCGTCGGACTGTGCGGATTCGAAGACGATCACGTTGCCGTCGGCCGAGAGCCGTTGCTCGCCATTCACTCCGGGCGCGGCGATGGGGAGCACCGACGAAACGGCTTCTTGGGCTCCACCGGGCGCGCCGAACACGCCGACTGCCGCGATGGCAGCGACGGTCACGACTCCGGCTACGGCGGCTCGGGTCGTCCGGGAGTTCAGGCGCACGTACGTACGAAGAATGGTACTCGCTCACCGAGGGTGACGTCCGACGCCCAACACCCTTTCGCCCACCGCGTCGAGATCTTGACGCGGCCTTGACGAAGCGTTCCCGCCAGCCATGCCTCGCCTGCGTCGATCTGGCATCAATCTGGTGTCAGACACCAACTGGCACCAACTGGAGACCAACTGGACACCAACTCGACGCCCGGTGGGCGCATGGTTGACGACGGGCTACCGGAGACGTGTTGAACTACGGGGTGATCACGATGTTCGCTCGGAACTCCGACGGAGAGGCGACACGCGCACCGCACCCGACACCGCGTCACCTACCGCATTTCAGGCACCAGACATCAGGAGAACGAGATGGGCTCGACCCGACCCGCCACCCGCACCTTGATCGCTGCGACCGTCGCCGTCGCCGCACTGACGATCGGCACCGTCATCACCACACGCGCCACCAGCACCAGCGAACCCACATCCGCCTTCGTCCCGATCGTCCCCTGCCGACTCGCCGACACCCGACCCGGCGACAACCAAGTCGGCACCAACACCACCTTCGGACCCGCACAAACCGCCACCTTCCCCACCACCGGCGACAACGGGCGATGCAACGACATCCCCACCACCGCCACAGCGGTCTCGCTCAACATCACCGCGCTCGGAGCCACCGCCAACAGCTTCCTCACCATCTGGCCCAACGGCACCCAACCCGTCGCCGCCAGCCTCAACCCCGCACCCGGCCAACCACCCACCCCCAACGCCGTCACCGTCGCCCTCTCCCCCAACGGCACCTTCAACATCTACAACAACGCCGGCAACGTCAACCTCGTCATCGACGTCAACGGCTACTACCTCCCCACCACCACCACACCCGGCCCCCAAGGCCCACCCGGACCCCAAGGACCCACCGGCGCCAACGGACAAGACGGAACACCCGGACAAGACGGAACACCCGGACAAGACGGAGCCGACGGGGACGAGTTGTTCGAACGCACGATCGTGGTCAACTCGAATGGCTCGCCCACCGAGAACGGCGATGCCCTGCTCGCCGCCGTCGCCGCATCGGCCGACGCCACCTCGACCGATCCGCGGACCGTCTTGCTCGAGCCAGGAACCTACGCCCTCGGTTCGGACGAACTGCTGCTCCCGGACGACGTCTCCGTACGAGGGAGCGGCCGCACCAACACCACGATCACCTCATCGGGCCTGAACACGCTCCATCCCGGCGCCCGCAGCACCATCGCCGACGTCCACGTCGACAACACCGCCACCAGTGGAGGGGCCGTACGGTCGATCCGAGTCGTCGACGCGCCGGACGTCGAGTTGTCATCGATTCGAGTCACCGCCAGCTGGGTCAACGCGGAGGGCATCATGGTTCAGAACTCGTCCGACTCGATCCGAATCGTCGACGCCGTCATCGAGGTGCCCGACGCCGGTCTCCGGATCGCGTCGCCGGGTGCGATCATCCGCGACAGCGAGGTCGTGTCCACCGGGAACGTCGCCGTGCAGCTCGACTCCGGCTCGGGCGGGACGGTGGTGACACACAGCCATCTCGCAAACAGCGGAGCCGACGACCACGGCGTCGTCGGGTTCACAGGCACGGGCTCGATCGACATCCGACACAGCACGATCACCTCCACGAATGGCGCGACGCTCGACCCTGCCTCGGACGGCGCCGGTCGGACGTTCCGGATGTACCACTCACACGTCGACGTGGAGCTGTCGTTCCCGACGCTGTCCAACGCCAGCGCCCACTGCGCCATCCTCACGTCCCCCGCCGGGGCCCACAACGTCTGCGTCTGAACGCGCCACCGCACCGCACTGGACAGCACTGGACAGCACTGGACAGCGCGGGCGTCTCGCCGTCGTTCAGCGATCAGTGGTCAGCGGGTGATGCCGCTCATGACGACCGCAACCTGGTCATCGGGCCCGATCGCGTCGCTGCGGGCGCCGCCGATCTCGACCAACCCCGCGAGACCGGCCGTGCCGGTGGCGCTGGCGTCGAAACCGGCATCGTGGGCGAGCCGGTGAGCCGCGGCGATGCTGTCCTCTGACGCCACGATCACGTCGCCGCCCGATCGCCGCACGACGTCGACGACACCGAGCCAGTCGTAGGTCTCGTCGTCGAGGATGCCGTCGGCGAGTGACGACGGATCCGGCCACGGCACCATCAACTCGTCCCAGCGTCGACCGGGCTCGGTATCACCGATCGATCCGTCGACGGCTCGGTCGAGTGGTGCACATCCCGCTGCCTGCACCGCGTGCAACGGCACGCGGTGGCCGGCGCCGAGGAGGCCGGCGCCGAGCGATGCAGCGAACGCGCCGCCGCCGACCTGCACGAACACGTGGTCGAGATGACCCGGCCCATCGGGTGACTCGATCTGTTCGGCGAGTTCCCAGCCGATCGTGCGACCGCCGTCGAGGCACAACGCGTTCTCCGGACCCTGCACCGTGAACGGAACCGACCCGGCTTCGACCGCCTCGCGGAATCGAAGCATGGCGGGATCGCCTGGCGGATCGTCGGCGCGCCGTTCGCAGCGGTGCACGTGGGCACCCAACTCGTCGAGCCGTCGTCCGAAGCCGTCGCTCATCCAGACCGGCACGAAGACGTCGATCGGCCAGTCGGCGGCCGCGGCCAGTGTGGCTGCTGCCAACGCGGCGTTGCCGCACGATGCGATGGCCAGCCGCGGTCGTCCCGACCACAACCGGGCCATCTCGCCGGTGACCTCGAGCGCTCGCAGGTGCAGCAGGATCGACATCAGGTGGCGCGCCTTCTGGCTGCCTCCGACACCGCCGGTCTCGTCTTTGATCCAGACGCCGCCGTCGCCGAAGCCCAGTTCGTCGGACAGATGCGTCGACCGAGCGAACGGCGTCGTCACGAACCCGACGCCGTCGACGTCGCGGATCGCCTCGTCGAGTTCGACGACGAGCGCGTTGCGAGCAGCGGTCGTCAGCCCGCGAGCCGCGGCTGCGGCAGCCCACGCGAGACGATGGTCGTGACGCACGAACGGATGAGGGTGATCGACTGGCGAGGCGGGCGAGCCGAACCCCGCCGGCGCGGTGATCGCGTGCAGGACGTGGTGCCGGTCGGTGATCGTCGAACGCGGGCATCGCCACGGCGTCGGCTTCGTGAGGTCGACGTGCACACCGCACACCTCGCATCGCCAACCGACCACCTCGTGCATGACCCCTGCCATCGCGCTAGCCAACCCAGCCGACAGGCGTATCGGTTTGTGTCAGACACAAACCGATACGGGTCGTCGATGGCGTGGTCACGGCAGGGCGTCAGCTTCCTGCGGCGACCTGTTCGTTGAACTCGTCGATCATCGAGTCCCACACACCGACGTAGCGGCGCAGACCGCGCCAGAAGTCCTGATTCCGACGAGCCTCGAACAACTCGAACGGTGTGCCCTGCTGTTCGACCCACGTGTAGTAGCCGAGGTTGAAGATCCGACGCCGGTCGGCTTCGGTCATCTCGATCATGTGGTCGGTGTCGACGCTGGCGAGATGCTCGCCGAACGCTTCGGCGGCGTCGGCCGGCGTGAAGTCGCCGCCGAAGCGGGTGCTCAGCAACTTGGCGCGCTCGCTCGGGTAGAGCGCTGCGCCGTCGGTGGCGACGGTGATCAGCGCGTCGTCCGGGCCGAGGTCGAGCAACTTCGCCGTCTTGATCGCGGCGAGCACGTTGCAGATCGCCGAGAAGCCGAAGTGCTCGAGCTGTGCGACGACCGACTCCGGAACTCCCTTGCGGGCGAGATGGGCGCGACCGGCTTCGGAGTTGAACACCAGGTCGAGTTCGTCGGTCGCCTTGTCGGAGATCGCCACCACGACATCGGTGTTGGTGACGTTGTGAATCAGCGGGATGTGCTTGTCGCCGATGCCCTGGATGTTGTGCTCGCCGTAGCCGTTCTCCAGCATCGTCGGACACTCCAGCGCCTCGACGGCGACCGTCTTGGAGCCGTACTCCTCCTTGAGTCGGTCGCCGGCTGCGATGGTGCCCGCCGAGCCCGTCGCACTCGTGAACGCAGCGAGCCGCAGGTCGCGTCCGTCGGCGGCGTGCACATCGGCGCGCACCTGCTCGAAGACGTGCCCGAGCGCCCGGCCCGTGACCGTGTAGTGCCCGAGATGATTACCGAACTCGGAGAACTGGTTGAGGATGAAGTTGCCCGGATCCCTCGCCAACTCGTTACAGGCGTCGTAGATCTCCTTCACATTCGACTCGGTGCCGAAGGTCTTGATCACGTCGTCGGCCGGATTCGCGCACCATTCGTCGAGCCAGTCGAAGCGTTCCTGGCTCATGCCTTCAGGAAGGATCGCGACGCCACGACTCGCCATGATCTTGCTGATCGCGATGCCGCCTCGGGCATAGTTGCCCGTCGATGGCCACACGGCCCGGTGCACGGTCGGATCGAACTGTCCGGTCACGATCCGAGGCGCCAGACACGAGTACGCAGCAAGCACCTTGTGGGCCGTGATCATCGGGAAGCGGTCGCCGCACACGACGATGATCGGCGAGGCGACACCGGTCAACTCAGGTGGGAGGACGACGTGGTCGGGTACCTGCACCCGATTGCCGCTCAGGTCGTTGTACCAGTGCACCCGCCACAGGTTGCGGGCGTCCGGGCCCTGCGGATCCGCGTCGCCGACCCTGGCGTGATGGTCGAACGTGGTCGGGTCGGCCAACTGGGCGAAACGGGGCAGGGTGATGCCCTGCTCCCGGAACCGTTGCACGCTGTTGGCGATCGCCGCTGCGTCGACCACCCGATCCGCCAAACCGAACTGGTTCTCCAACGCCTCCCTGGAGGCGGCGGTCGCGCTGACGGTCGAAACGTGGGCGGAGTCATCGATCACGGTCACCTTGACATTCTGTCAAAGGATCCGAACGATCGCTCGCTGTGACCCGATGTGATGTCGGCCGTCTCGACGCCGGCACGGTGGCGCACGCGACACTGGCACCCATGTCCGACGCGTCCCCATTCTCCTCCGACCTCCTCGCTGGCCGAAGCGCTCTGGTCACGGGCGGAGGCACCGGGATCGGCAAGGCAATCGCGACCGGGTTGACGCTCGCTGGCGCCGACGTGGTGATCGCCGCTCGACGGATCGAGGTCTTGCAGGCAACCGCCGCCGAGATCGAGTCGGCGACGGGCCGATCCGTCGCCGTGGATCTGGTCGACATCCGCAGCGTCGACAGCGTGAACGAACTCGCCGAACGCCACGCCGCAGTCAGCGTGCTGGTCAACAACGCGGGCGGACAGTTTCCACAGAAGGCCCGTGACTTCTCCCCCAACGGCTGGCGCTCGGTGATCGACCTCAACCTCAACGGGACGTGGACGATGGTGCAGGCGTTCGGCAATCGCATGCTCGACGCCGACGGTGGATCGATCTGCAACATCGTCGCGACCGTCGGCCGAGGCATCCCGGGCATCGCCCACTCCGCCTCGGCGCGCGCTGGCGTCGTCGAATTGAGCAAGACACTGGCCTATGAGTGGGGCCCGAAGATACGGATCAATTGCGTAGCGCCCGGCCAGTTCCGGACCGACGCCTACGAACACACCTACGAGGACGGCGTCGGTGACGGCTACGTCGAACAGCCGCTCCCCCACGTCGGCCATGTCTCCGACATCGCCAACGCGGCCGTGTTCCTCGTCTCACCTGCGGCTCGGTTCATCACCGGCGAAACACTCTACGTCGATGGCGGCTTGACGGTGCAGGGTCCGATGTCGGCCCTCCCGCCCGGCGGCTACCCCGAACGAGACGAACCCTCACCCCATCGTTGATCGTCAGAAGGGGCGGTCGCCGGGGGGTTCGGTGCTGGGTCCGACGTGGGCGTCGAGCCAGTCACAGACGGGTCGGGCGCCGTCCCAGCAGTCTCGGATGCGACGCTCGGCCTGCTTGGTGTGCAGCCACGCCGGAACCCCGAAGCTCTTGGAGAGCATGAGGCCCTTCCGCCGGATCAGACCGATGCGGGGGTGCGCCTTGTCGTAGCCCCGCGGCGCCGTCTTCAGTTCGTCGATGGCGCCGACCTCGTACTTCGCAGCGACGGCGTCGGCGACCAGGCGCTCGAGTTCGGTCCCGGTCGCGTCGGCGACGACCGCATCACGGAATCGCCGAAGCTGGTCCTTGCCCATCGCGTAGTAGCCAGCCGCGACCATCAACCCCTCCGCCGACAGTTGCAGGTAGAAGCCGCTTCCGCCCTCCAGTTCGCCATACGCCCCCTGGTGGGTCTTGTACGGCGGCTTGTTCTTCGAGAACCGCAGATCGTTGTGGGGACGGAACATGTGGAACGGCCCGTACTCCCCCAGCGCCTCGGTCAGCTCGGTCATGGGCGTCTTGACCGCGTCGAGGTAGTCACCGCGGTGTTCGTGCCAGAACGACTTGGCATTGTCAGCACCCAGTCGCTCGTAGAACTGGATCGCTTCCGGCGGAAAACCCCTGAACGCCATGAGCCCGCAAACTACTCCCTCCACTACTGTCCCCGACCATGGCTGATCTTTTCCTCGGCGGTGCCATCGATCCCGCGAGCCACGAACGTACGACCGACGACGCGGCGAGTCACGTCTCGGTGGCGACCGACAAGCTGACCACGCACGGCGTGATCGTCGGCATGACCGGCTCCGGCAAGACGGGTCTCGGGGTGATCGTGATCGAGGAGGCGCTCGCTGCAGGGCTCCCGGTGATCGCGATCGACCCGAAGGGCGACCTCACCAACCTCTGCCTCACGTTCCCCGACCTCGCAGCCAGCGATTTCCGACCGTGGATCGATGAAGCGCAGGCGAAAAACGCGGACAAGACCCCCGACCAGTTCGCCGCCGATCAGGCCGCGTTGTGGACGAAGGGGCTCGCCGGATGGGGCCTGTCGGGCGACGACATCGGGGCCCTGCGGTCGACCACCGACTTCACGATCTACACACCGGGCTCACAATCGGGGGTCCCCGTCAACATCGTCGGTTCGCTCCAGGTGCCGGCCGACATGACCGACGCTGAGGTCGTCAGCGACGAGATCGAGGGCTACGTCTCGGGTTTGCTCGGACTGGTGGGCATCGAGGCCGACCCGCTGTCGAGCCGCGAGCACATCCTGCTCTCCAACTTGATCCATCACTCGTGGACCGAGGGTCGCGAACTCGACCTGATGACGCTCGTGGGGATGGTCGGGACCCCACCGATCCGCAAACTGGGCGTGTTCGAACTCGACCAGTTCTTCCCGCCCGCCGACCGCATGAAGCTGGCGATGCAGCTCAACGGACTGCTCGCGTCGCCATCGTTCGCGTCGTGGGCGGCCGGCCCGCCGATCGACATCGACGCGATGCTGTTCCGCCCGGACGGGTCGGCGCGCTGCGCCATCATCACCACGGCGCACCTGTCCGACGACGAGCGACAGTTCGTCACGTCGCTCGTGCTGTCGAAACTCGTCACCTGGATGCGACGCCAGTCGGGCACGACCGACCTGCGGGCGATGCTCTACATGGACGAAGTGGCCGGTTACCTCCCGCCCACCGCCAACCCGCCGACGAAGAAGCCGATCATGCTGCTGATGAAGCAAGCACGAGCCTTCGGCGTCGGCGTGGTGCTCTCCACCCAGAACCCGGTCGACATCGACTACAAGGCCATCTCCAATGCTGGCACGTGGATGATCGGCCGTCTCCAGACCGAACGTGACAAAGCGCGCCTCCTCGACGGGATGTCGGCCGCGGCGGGTGGCGTCGACATCGCTGCCGTCAGCGACTCGATCGCGGGGCTCGGCAAGCGCGAGTTCCTGCTTCGACGGGCTGGCAAGGACGAACCGGAGATCTTCACGACCCGCTGGGCGATGTCATACCTGCGCGGCCCGATGACGCGGGACCAGATCGAACTGCTGATGTCGACCGAGCGCGTGGAAGCCGAGACGCAAGCGGCGCCGACCGCGAGCAGCGGTGTTCCGGCGCAACCGACACCGGTACCCGGCGCGGTGACCCCCGTTCCCGAACTCGCTGCCGACGAGAGCGCCGTGATGCCCCAGATCGCCGACGGTGTCGCCGTCCGATACGTCGACGTCGCGGCCCCGTGGCTCTCTGAAGTCGGCGGTGATGCTCGCGGTCAGCGCCTCGAGATCGCGGCGGTCGCCCGCGTCGCTCTGCGCTACGACGAGACCAAGGCCGACCTCGTCCACGATGAGGAATTCGAATGCGTCATCCATCCACTGAGCGACCACATCGACCTCGAGCGGACACTCCAGGTCGACTACGACGATCGTGATCTGCGCACCGACGCGCCGAGCGGGGTCGCCTTCGTGCTTCCTGATGCCAAGACCGCGAACAAGACGTTCTGGTCCGGCCTCGAACGCGACCTGCGCGATCACCTCGTGCGCACGTTGTCCATCGAGGTCCCGAGCAACGCGTCGCTGAAGACCTACGGACGCCCCGGCGAGTCGTCCGACGAGTTCGAGACACGCTGCTTGAGAATCGCCAACGAGCGCGCCGACAAAGAGATCGCGGCCTTGCGCGACAAGTACGAATCGAAGGCGAAGCGACTACGCGACCAGATCGAGACCGCCGAGGATCGCCTCGATGTGCTCGAAGAACAGTCGAAGAGCACTCGGAACTCCGAGCTGTTGTCGACCGCCGGCTCGGTGCTCGGCGGCCTGCTCGGTGGCCGAAAGTCGGGGGGCAGTCTCCTCGGTGGCCTGCTCGGCAAAGCCGGCACCGCAGCGAGGCGGCGAGGGTCGACCAACGCGGCCGGCGAACGGGTCGAAGCGCAGGAGAACAAGGTCGCTCGTCTCGTCGAGGAACTCGACGAGCTCGAGGTCGAACTCGCCGAGGAGGTCACGGAGATCGACGCCCGGTGGATGGCGACGGCGAAAGAGATCGAGACCTTGACCGTCGGCCTGGAGAAGTCCGACGTACAGATCGCTCAGCTCGCCGCAGCGTGGTTCCCGACGGCCTGAACACCGCCACCGCGGACACTGCGACGTGGGTCAGCGGTGGTCACGGGCGTCGACGCCGACACGAACCGCTCCAGCGTCGAACAATGGCACACCGAAGATCAACTCCTCGGCGACATCGACGGGAACGGGACGTGCGAGCAGAAAGCCCTGACCACGCGTGACGCCAGCCCCGATCGCGAACGCCAACTGATCCGACGTCTCGATTCCTTCGGCCACGATCTCGAGCGCCAACGCCCGACCGAGCGTCACCACCGATTCGACGATCGTCGAATCGAAGTGGTTCGCCGTCGCCGTCGCAATGAAGCTGCGGTCGATCTTGACCACGTCGACGGGCAGCTTCTGCAGATAGGTCATCGAGGAGTAGCCGGTACCGAAATCGTCGATGGCGACGGTCACCCCGCGACCACGCACTGCGGCGAGTACCGAGCTCGCGCGTTCCACGTCGTCGAGCAGGTGCGACTCGGTGAGCTCGATCTCCAGCATGCGCGGGTCCGCACCCGTCGATGACAACGCGTGATCGAGGTCGGCCAGCAGATCTCCCTCGATGAGATGGTGGCCGGAGATGTTGACCGCCAAACGCATGCGGAGGCCGCGGCCCTCCCGACGCCATCGGGCCAGCAGGCTGCACGTCGCACGCAGGACCCAGCGCTCCAAGTCAAAGATCAGGCCCGAGCGTTCGGCGATGGGGATGAACTCGCCCGGTTGCACCAGACCGACACCCGGGCGCTCCCAGCGGACGAGTACTTCGGCCCCGGTCGGCAGCCCCGTCGACATGTCGGCGATCGGTTGGAGGTGGATCCTCAGTTCGTCGTGCTGGATCGCCTGCCGTAGCGCGAGTTCGAGTTCTGCCTGATGCTCGATCGATCGCTGCATCGTCGCGTCGAACATCTCGACTCGGCGACGCCCGCGATGCTTCGCTTGATACACGGCGGCATCGGCTCGCTCCACCGCTCCCATCGCGCTGCCACCCGGCTCGAGGACGGTGGCGCCGATACTGGCCGACACCGAAAAGAGCCTGTCGCCGACCGAATAGGGCTGCTCGATCTCGTCGATGAGCCGCGACCCGAACGCAGCCAGCGTCTCGGAGCCGCTCACGTGGTCGACGACCACGAGGAACTCGTCGCCGCCCAGCCGAGCCACGAAGTCGACATCACGAATGGCGCCGCTCAAGCGACGTGCGATCTCGCGCAAGACGATGTCGCCGACGGCGTGACCGTGCATGTCGTTGACGCTCTTGAAGCCGTCGATGTCGACGAACATCACGCCGGTGACGTTCGAGTGTTCGTCCTGCGACGCTGCGTGTTGTGCCTGTTCGAGGTACTCGACGACGGCGAAACGGTTCGGGAGGCCGGTGAGCATGTCGATGCGAGCTTCCTCGGCCAGACGAGCTTCGCTGGCGCGCAGACGCTCGGTGAGCGCGGTGACGCGCTCCATCGACGTGCGCATCGAGGCGCCGACGTGGCCCGGGAGTTCGCGGAGATCCGCCTGATCGACGCGGTCGCTTCGAGCGAGCTCGTGCATGTGTTCCTGGACCAGCGACAACGTGCTGGCCATCTCGTTCATGGCCGAGGTCACCTTGCGCACGTCGCTCGGACCTGCAAGCGAGAGCTGTTGCGACGAGAGTTCGCCTCTGCTGATGCGCTCCGCATGGGTGCGCAGACGATTGAGCGGAGAAGCGAACGATCTGATCATGACGAAACCGAAGACCAGCGACGCCAGTGCGAGCGCGGCGATCGTGAGCATCGTGGTGTGGTTGCGCGATTCCGCTTCATCGGCGTAGCGATCGACCGATGCCGTGATCTCACTCGCCCGATCGATCGAGTATGCGGAGACCACGTCGAGGTATTCCGCTCGATTCACGAGCGCATCGGCGAGTCGGCTGACGACGGTCGGATCGAGTGCCAACGACGGATTCACCTCGTACATCCACGGTTCGATCGGCACCATCGCGTCGTAGTACGAACGCACGACACCGATACCGGCCGGATCGTCGTCCGAAGCCTCGTGCAGGGCGGCGAGGTGGAGGACCGACACACCGATGACGGTCGATTCGTCGATCGTGCCCGGCGAGAACGCCAAGCTGGCCAACGCGTCGGCTTCGTTGCGGGCGCTGATCACCACATCGACGAGTCGGTTGAGTTCGTCGGCGAGTCCCGACGCCGTACTCGAATCGGTCGCCGCGAGTTCCAGCGGCTCCGCCGACCACATCAGCAGGTCGTCCACGAGCTGCGAGGCCGCATCGAAGCGACGTTCGACGGAGGCCCTGGTGGCCTGCATCTCGCTCACTGCGGACCGCTCGTCGAACACGCCCTGACGAACGTTCTCCAGATCGGAGTCACCGAGCCACGCCGAACCAGCGGGCAGCAGCGCAGCGAGCGACTCGAAGGAGTTCTCGAGACGCTCGGCGTTGGCCAGCGAGATCGCCCCGAAGTCGACGCCCGTCAGCACCGTGACGAGCGAGCGTTCGAGGCCGAGTTCATCGATGCTGACGAGTCCGATCGACACGATCCGCTCGACCTCGAGCGGGACCAGCAGCGTCGCAGCGGCGGCGTGGACCGCTGCAGCATCGGCGACGGCGGCGGCGGCTGCTGCTTGATCGTCATTGCGGTCGATCTCGCGCAGCGTGAGCGCTCCGAGCCCGATCAACGGTATGACGAGGAGCGCGAGGACATACACCGCCAAGGGAAGTCCGCCGATTCTTTGCGCCGCACGCATCAGGACGTCATCGACCGAAATGACCCCCACCTTGAACATGCGGGCGGCAAACTCGCGAGCGTGCCGACGGTGGGACTCGAACCCACACTGCCGGCCACCTAAAGACCGTGCCTCTGCCAATTGGGCTACGCCGGCCACTCGCTCGACATCAATCTAGAGCCCCGAGCTGTCGACCCGGCATCGAAGTGTTCCCCGTAGCCTGCCTCGGGTGACAGCGCCAGGCCGGTGGGAGCGAGTCGGTGCCCTCGGCACCTGGTTGGCCGTCGCCGCCGTGGGTCTCGTGATGCTGAGCCAGGCGGTCGGCTGGGACGGGGCAACGCCGGTCGCTGCGGCCCACGCGCTCACGCCGTACCTCGTCGTCGTCGTCGTCGTCGGTGCGGGCCTCTCGCTGTGGCGGAAGTGGCACGAGCTCGGCGTCGTGAGCAGCCTCGTGGGAGTCGCGATGCTGCTCCTCGCCGCCCCGATCGTGTTCCCGCCCGCGCAGGCGCGTGCCGATCCCGATGCCGCCAGCTTGCGAGTCGGTGCCGTCAACCTGCTCTATCGCAACGACCGAACCCTGGACGTCGCCGATGACCTCGCCACGCGCGATCTCGACGTGATCGTGTTCAGCGAGTACACCGCCGAGCATCAGGCGGTCCTCCTGTCCCACGAGCTGGCGACGATGCTCCCCCACCGCGAGGACCGCGACGGGCTGTTCGCCGGCGGCGTCGCCGTCTGGTCCCGCTTTCCCGTCCGTCCCGATGTTCCGCCCGACACCATCAACTACTCCGTCGACCTGACCGTCGACGGACCCGACGGCCCGGTTCGGGTCTTCGCCGTCCACCCACCGACCCCGGTGTTCGACTTCGACGACTGGCGACGCGACCTCGATCTGATCGGGGAGGTCGCCGATCGTCCGGGGCCACCGACGCTGGTGATCGGCGACTTCAACGCGTCGTATTGGCACCCGGTGTTCCGGCGACTCCTGCATCGAGGGCTCACCGACGCTCACATGGCACTGGGAGCCGGCTGGTCGACGTCGTGGCCGACCGATCGATGGTTCCCGCCGTTCGTGCGACTCGACCATGCGCTCACCGGCAACGGGCTCGTCTCGACCGACATCGAGGACTTTCAGGTGCCCGGCAGCGACCATGCCGGGCTGGTCGTCACCGTGTCGCCAACTCGCTGAGCAACGCCCGGAACGCGCGGCCCCGATGGGAGATCGCGTGCTTGTCGTCGGCACTCATCTCGGCGAACGTGCGTCCTCCGGCTTCGACCGGAGCGAAGATCGCGTCGTATCCGAAGCCGGCGTCGCCGCGCTCCTCGGTGGTGATCGACCCTCGACAGACGCCTTCCACGGCGACCTCGGACCCGTCCGGCCACATCACGATGGCGACCGTCTTGAACGCCGCACCGCGGTCGTCGACCCCGTCGAGTTCGGCCAGCATCTTGCGGCGGTTGTCCGCGTAGGAGCACCCCTCACCGGCATAGCGGGCTGTGTAGACCCCGGGAGCACCGTCGAAGGCATCGACTTCGAGGCCGGTGTCGTCGGCGACGGCAGGGAGGCCGGTCGCCGCGACGATCGCCGCAGCCTTCAGCCTCGCGTTGCCGAGCAGGGTGTCGGCGTCCTCGATCACGTCGGGAACCTCGCCAGGTCGTGGCAGCAACTCCACGGCATCGACGAGCAATGCCTGGATCTCGGCGACCTTGTCGGGATTGGCCGACGCGCAGACGACGGTCAGCCGCTCGATGCCGCCCGACATCAGCGGCGGGCGGGACGCGCCGTCGGCGGCTCGGCGATCAAGGAGGCCTGCATGTCGGCGATCGTGGCGAGACCACCCTCCGCGAGCCCGAGCAGCGAATCGAGCTGCGAACGGCTGAACGACGTCCCCTCCGCAGTGCCCTGCACCTCGACGAAGCTCGGCTCGCCATCGGGGCGGCCCGCGTCACCGATGGCCTGCAGCATGACGACGTTCATGTCGACGTCGGCGGTCGAATCCTCCACGTACGGGAGATCGAGCACGGGCACCCCGTCGACGATGCCGACGCTGATCGCCGTGCAGAACGAGTGCAACGGGTTCTTCGCCAACTGACCGGCGACGACGAGTCGCTGCAGCGCGTCGTGCAGCGCAACGAAGCCACCGCAGATGCTGGCCGTGCGAGTGCCGCCGTCGGCTTGCAGGACGTCGCAGTCCACCGTGACCTGGCGCTCGCCGAGCACTCGCATGTCGCACGCTGCGCGAAGCGAACGTCCGATGAGGCGCTGGATCTCGACGGTGCGCCCGCTCTGCTTACCCTTGGCCGCCTCACGGCCGATCCGCTCCGGCGACGCCCCCGGCAACATCGAGTACTCGGCGGTGACCCATCCCTTGCCCGAGTTGCGCATCCAGCGAGGAACGTCCTCGTCGATGCTGGCCGTGCACAACACACGGGTTTGGCCGAAGCTGACGAGGACGGATCCGTCGGCCATCTCGGTGAAGTCGCGATCGAAGCGGACGGGTCGGAGTTCGTCGGCTGCGCGGCCGTCTGGTCGGGTCATTGGGGTCTCCTGGTCAGGGCGCGGCCGGCGGCCACGGTTCGGTCTGGTCGAGCTCTGGTCCGAGCAGTCTGCCTCCGAGGTCGCGGAACACCTCGATGTCGCCGCTCGATGCGAACCGGTGGCGGCCGCGAGGAACCGACGATGCGCCAGCGACGGCGCGAAGCAGCCCGGACTCGTCGAGACGATCACGTACTGCGAACGCGGTCTCGTCGGCCGAACTGACCAGCGTCACGTTCGGGCCCATCACGTCGCCGATCGTGCGGGCGAGAAACGGATAGTGCGTGCAGCCGAGCAACAGCGAGTCGACGTCGGCGTCGACGATCGGGGCGAGCAGGCGCTCGGCCAGCACCATGACCTCGTCGCCGGTGGTCTGGCCACGCTCGACGAACTCCACGAAACCGGGGCACGCCGCGCTCGCCAGCGAGACCGGCACGCCCATCTCCGCAACCGCTCGAATGTAGGCGCCCGACGAGACGGTGCCGACGGTGCCGATCACGCCGACGCGACCCGTCGTGGTGGTGGCGACCAGCGCCCGCGCGCCTGGCCGGATCACGTCGACCACGGGCACCGGCAACTCGGCGCGAAGTTCGTCGAGACCGGCTGCGGTCGCTGTGTTGCAAGCGACGACGACCGCTTTCGCGTCGTAGTCGTCGACGAGGCTCCAGGCCAGTTCTCGGGCATAGTCGCGCACGTCGTCCAACGGCTTGGAGCCGTAGGGGTAGCGGCCGGTGTCGCCGATGTACACGAGGTCCTCGGCGGGCAGTAGGTCGATCAACGCTCGGGCGACGGTGAGTCCGCCGAACCCTGAGTCGAACATTCCGATCGGCCGCTCCATCGATGCCGGAGCGTACTGCCGCCCGCAAGCCGACCTGGTCAGGCTCGTCACACCGGCTGTGCCGACGGGCTCGTCACACCGATCGACCTCCGGCCTGATCGATCTCGACCCGGTTCTACGCCAGGTGCTGGCGCAGAACCGGGTCGAGATCGAAAATCGGTGGCACAGAACCGGGTCGAAATCTCGAAAGGGCGAGGTATTCGTCGGCGACGTAGATCATGCGTGCGCCAACGGGAGGCTCACCGGTGTCGACCGCTTTGGCACGACCCCGACCAGGACATCAGAAGTAGATGATGCCTTCGGCGTTGGCTTCGGCGACATCGAGGTCGTCGGTGTAGGCACCGGTCGACAGGTACTTCCAGCCGCCGTCGCACACGATGAACACGATCGTCCCATGGTCGATCTGGCTGGCCACTTTCGCGGCGCCGGCGAGCGCGGCGCCCGCCGAGATGCCGGCGAAGATTCCGCACTCGTGGACGAGGCGCCGGGTCCACTCGATGGATTCGCGAGGTCGCACGACGCGCTTGCGGTCGAGGATGTCGTAGCCGTTCCAGTTCTCGAACACCGGCGGGATGTAGCCCTCGCCGATGTTTCGCAGGCCCTCGACGCGCTCGCCGAGCGGCGGCTCCACGGCGATGATCTGGATGCTCGGGTCGTGTTCCTTGAGGTACGTGCCGGTTCCCATGAGCGTTCCGCTGGTGCCGAGTCCGGCGACGAAGTGCGTGATCTCGGGGACGTCACGGACGATCTCCGGCCCGGTGCCCTCGTAGTGTGCACGAGGGTTGGAGTCGTTCGCGTACTGGTACGGGAAGAACCACTCGGGATGCTGTGCAGCGAGTTCCTTGGCCCGAGCGACCGCTCCGTTCGAGCCTTCCTCGCCAGGAGTGAGGATGATCTCGGCGCCGAAGATCTCGAGCATCTGGCGACGTTCGATCGACACCGAGGTCGGCATCATGATCTTGATCGGATAGCCCTTGATCCGTGCGATCGCCGCCAGGGCGATGCCGGTGTTGCCCGACGACGGCTCGAGGATGGTCTGGCCCGGCAAGAGGCGGCCGTCGGCTTCGGCCGTCTCGATCATGTTCTTGGCGATGCGGTCCTTCACCGAGCCGAACGGGTTCTGCATCTCCATCTTCGCCAGGATGCGAACGTTGGGGTTGGGCGACAGGTTGGAGACGTCGACGATCGGCGTGTTGCCGATCATGTCGAGCACGCTGGCGTGCTGGAGCCCGAGCGGGTTGGGTGCGGTCATCGTCATGGGGGTCATCTCCTCGTCCAACGTGCCGTCCTTGCCGATCATTCCGACAATTCCGATCCGAGTCGTCAGGAATCGTACCCGGGAAGCGTCCCGACCGCCTCGTCGAGCACCGTGATGGTTCGAAACGCCGTACTTTCGGGGCGCCGAGACGCTCCCGCGCTCGCTTCCCCCGGCGCTGTGGCGCGATCCGGAACCCGGCTCGAGGTCAGACGACGACGAGTGGCTCGGCGACGATCTCGCCGTCGACGATCCGGTAGCTGCGGACTTCCGGCGCTTCCCGCTTGAGGCTGACGATCACGTAGTGCCAGTCGGCCGACACGGCGGCGGCGACGTCGGTGGGGCTCGGGTACGGCTCGGAATGGGTGTGGGAGTGGACGACCCCGTTGATCTCGAAGTCGAGATCGTCGGCAGCCTGTTCCGCTCGCATGTGATCCCGAGGGTTCACCGTGTAGACCCGAGCCGATCGGTCGTCGTTGTGGCAGGGATAGAACTCGATCGCTCGATTCCCCGGCCGGCCATCGGAAGCAGGGCCGGCCAGCAGCCCGCACATCTCGAGGGGGTATTCGTCGAGGGCATGGCCGACGAGTCGGGCGTACGCGTTGCGGGCGATCTCCAGCACGTCGAGGAGCGTAGGCACCGGATCGAGATGCATCCACACCTCGCGCTGATTGACGTGACCGACTCGAGGGTCGATTCAAGTGCCACCGCAGTTCAACCGATCCGACGACATGGAGTCCACGCCGTTGCACTTCGGGCCCACCGTGTCGAACTCCTTCGCGCCGCCGACGACTCCCCCGCTGCCGCCGCCAGCGCCTTCCAGCGGCACAGCGCCGCCGTCGTTGCCGTCGTTGCCGTCGTTACCGTCGTTGCCGTCACCTGCAGCGACGTCACTGCTGACGCTGCCACCGGTGCACGCCCCCGAGGTGCAGCCCGATCCGGGGCCGACGACGAATCTGCCGCTCGGCGCGGCGTCCGACGTCCCCGAGTGGAAGCGGCGCCGTCAGCGCCCGATCCGCATCGCTGCTCGCGCGCTCATCCGGCTGGCACTGTTCGCGGCGACGATCTGGGCTGCCTGGTTCGGCTGGAACTGGGTGATCGGCGACACCTTCGATGCCGACCCTGCCACCGCCCCGAACGCCTACGAAGCCCTCGACGTCCGCTTCACCGTGCGCGATCCCGGATCGGGTGAACTGATCGAGGTCCACGCCGACCTCGCGAGCCGACAGGCGCTCGCCACCTCGGGCGACGTGTCGCTGGCGCGCCGAGACGATGGCCTCTTCGCCCGCACCGGCAGCACAGACTGGCGAACCCTCGCACCCGGCGAGGAGGCCACACTCGAGCCCCTTCTCGCTGCGATCGACTCCGCCGGAATCGCCACGATCGCTGATGTCGTGACCCCGGATCGATGGCCGGCGATCGACGTGATCGAACACTCCTCGACGGCCGTTGCGAGCGGCACGTTCATCGCACGACGGTCGTTCGATCCGACGACGTTGGGCGAGCGGCCCGACAGCGACGAGCGGTTCCCGATTCCCCGCCTCGTCGTCGACGCACCGGCCGGCCAGGCGCCCGCCACTGCGATCACGGTCGATGCGCCAGTCGACTCGGTCGGTGCTCGGTTCGTCGGCCCGCTCGGCCTCGACCCGTCGAACCACATCGGCGGGAACGTCCGTCTCGAACTCGTGGTGGACGGCGTTGGCGTGGTCCACGCCGTCGAGATCGTCGATCCGGACGGTCGGACCCGAACCCCGGTGTACCGACTCGTCGATGCCGCGATCGATCGACCGCAGCCGTTCGTCGACACCGGGCTCGACCTCGTGGAGCGTTTGGTTCCGCCGACCGGACAGGTCGATCTCGAGATGGCCAGCCGAGAAGCGATCGGGCCGATTCGGTTCCAACGCATCGTCGATCACACCGGCGTCACGATGCGCTGGGGCGACCCCAACCGCCGCAACTTCGATGCCGTGGCGACATGGGTGGACAACGGGTCGTCGATCACGATGGGCATCGTCGTGGCCGGGTTCCGCCAAGGCGGTCGCGACGACCTGCTCGCTCACGAACTCGGCCACGTTGCAGCGTTCGGGATCGGCATCTTCGACGGGTCACACGAATGCCTCGCCGACATCGTGGCGAGTCACTGGCTCGGCCGCAAGGTCAGCATGGGCGCCTACGACTATCAGCGCTGCGAGTCGCACGGTGATGCCCGGCGCGTGCTCGACGCGTACGAGTGAGCGGACCGACCCGACAAGGTGTCACGTCTCCGGCCCCGAGCCCGTGTCGTGGCGCCCGGGCGCGGGCCACACCACCGATAGCGTGCGCTCAGCGCGTGTGAACACGGCACGAGATGAGCCGAAGGAGGTGCCATGGCGAAGAAGGGCAAGAAGACCAAGAAGAGCAAAGGCGCGGACGACGGCCTCACGCTGATCGCGAGCTACAAGCGTGCCTACCGCGACTACGAGATCCTCGACACCTACGAGGCAGGCATGGTCCTGACCGGCAGCGAGGTGAAAAGCCTGCGTGAGGGCAACGCGCAGATCGCCGAGGGGTACGCCCGGGTCCGCAAGGGCGAGATGTGGATCGACGGTGTGCACATCCCGCCGTACACGAACGCAATCGGCTTCGGCGCGCACGATCCCGACCGGGAACGCAAGCTGCTGCTCAACCGCGCCGAGATCGACAAGCTCGACATGCGCACCGCCCAGGGCGGGCTCACGATCGTCCCCCTTCGGCTCTATTGGAAGGGTGGCCGGGCGAAGATGGAACTCGGGCTCGCCAAGGGGCGCAGCAAGAGCGACAAACGCCAGAACCTCGCCGAACGGGACGCCGATCGCGAGATGACCACCGCGCTCAACCTCCGCAACAAGTACGGCCACCTCGACTGAGCGCCCGACCGCCGCTCCGGCCGGGCGCTCGACGCAGGCTCAGGCCGGCGTGGCGTCGCAGGTGACGTTTCGTTGACCCAGTCCTTCCCACTCCACGCGCGTCGGGATCGTCCCCGACACCGTCGACTCGTCGACCGACAGCGTCGTTTCGCCGAGCAACGCGCGGCAGCGTTCGCCACGCACGACCCGCAGTTCGTCCTCGCCGGGGTACGGACCGTCGTCGGCTTCGAACGAGCCGATGGCCATCAACGCGTCCGGCGTGTCGCACGAGACCACGGTGCCGAACTCGAACGTACCTGCCGCGAAGACGAAGCAGGTGCCTGGCTCGAGGCTGGCCAGGATCACGTCGTCCGATCGCGCTGCGTCGAGCCCGACGTCGGCGATCGACGCGATCAGGCCCTCGACTGCCGACACCGTCGCATAGCAGTCGATCGGATCGACGAGCTCGTCGCCGAGTCCGAGGTCGACCGAGAACGCCGTCCCGAGGCCGGGCTCGCTCGGACTCGCGCCAGCGAACTCCGCGACGACCGGGGCGCAGAGCCGCGTGAGGAAGATGTCTGCTTCGATCGGATCCGTGGGCAGCGTTCCCGGTGGCGGTTCGACGGCACCGGCGAACTCTGCGTTGTGCGGCTCGCCGCAGGAGCGCTCCTCGAACCCACCGTCTGCGATCGTGGCGCACAACGTGGCATCCGCTGCCTCGTCGCCGGCGAGCACGAGGGCGACACAGTACGCGGACCGCTCACCGTTCACTTGCCAGGTGGGCTCGAGCGGCGTGATGACGGCCAGGTCGTCACTCAGTGGTTGGACGACGAGGTCGGCAGCAGCGACGTCGCACAGTGGGAACGCTTCGTCGGCGAGTCCGTCGGTCCCCGGGAACTGACGGTCGGCGAGTTCGACGACGCCCACGAGCTGTTCGGCGGTGACGTCGCCGGTGGCCTCGCTGCACGCGATCACCTCGATGACCTCGAAGGAGTCGGCCTCGGGGTCGCCGTACCGGAAGCAGGTGCCGGGATCGACATCGAACAAGAGCACCCGGTCTCCCAGGACAGCTTGCAGACCGACCCCTTGCATCGATCCGATCAACGTCTCCTCGGCTTGGACCAGCGCCCAACACTCGATCTCGCCGGCGTAGGCCTCACCAGGTTCAGCGCTCGACACGTAGCCGACTCCGACGCCACCGTCGGGCCCCGACCGCCCGGTGAGCTGCTCGGCCGATTCGAGACAGGTCCGATGGAGTTCCAGGTCGGGGAACACGTTGGGCGGTTCGCCTTCGGTCGGGGCGGGAGGCTCGGGCGCCGTCCCACTGGGGGCGGTCACGAGGCCGGCGAACTCGGCGTCGTGCGGCTCGGCACAGTCGATGTCGAGGAACGAACCGTCGTCCTGCGTGATCGCGCAGCGAGGAGCTGCCTCCTGTGGGACCTCCGTGACGTCCGTTTCGCTGGGCTCCAGACCGGTGCCATCCGGCTCGCTGGGCGTGTCATCCACCGTGTCGGCGGGTGGCTCGGGCGATGCGGACTCGCTGGCGTCACCGCCCGACGAAGCGCCACACGCGACCGCAAGGGCCGAGAAGGCGACGAGGAAACTGGCACGGCGGATCAACCCGAATCTGTTCATCTGCTGAGCCTGGCCCTCCGCTGTTGCCCACTCGTGAA
Source organism: Ilumatobacter sp. (assembly GCF_046290335.1). Taxonomy (GTDB): domain Bacteria; phylum Actinomycetota; class Acidimicrobiia; order Acidimicrobiales; family Ilumatobacteraceae; genus Ilumatobacter_A. The sequence goes on from NZ_JBKAGH010000001.1 coordinate 958,223, forward strand.
CGACGCGCCGGCGACAGCGGTAGACTCAACCTCTACATATCGAAGACATGGGGCTGACTGGTTTCGACGTCAGTAACGCTGTTCGAGTTTGCGACCCGAGTTCCTCAGACTCGCTAAACGGGGGAACACAAAGAATTGCCGATGAGCAGTTCGCTCTCGCCGCCTGATCTCAGGTGAGCGAAGAGTCATCGTGAGCAGAAATGTCGCACGGGGCCAATCCATCACAGCCCGGCAACAGAAGTGAGGGATGACGGTGGGAAAGACCACTGACGGCGTGAAAGACCGCTGACTTGCAGGAAAGACTGTGCGTGGTCCGCCTCGAGCGGACAGCCGACCCGTCGGTGTCTCAGCGTCAGAGGCAATGCCGGGAATGGTCGTAGCAAGCACGTTCACCGGCTGATGGACGGGGGTTCGATTCCCCCCAGCTCCACACCTGGGAACCGCGGCGACGCGAGTCTCCCCTTCTGGAGATCCGGCCTTCCCGCGCCGGACCGACCGGTCGGCCGGGCCAGCGAGGTCCGTCCGGGACCTGGTCGCGGATGGCCATGGCGCCGCACCGATGGACCATCTCCGCCGCCTCCACGACTGTCCCGAGTTTCAGCCGTGCGTGATGCTGCGCGCACGGCACGCGACGACGGCGGACACCACGAATGAAGCGGCTCAGCGGCTGGCGCGGAACCGGACGGTGCCGAAATCGATCTCGGGCACCTCGCTGGTCACCGCGGTCGCAGTGGTCATGACGTTGATGAACACGGGCGACCCTTGCGATCGGTCGCACACGATCCGGTCGTCGAAAAGGTCCGCGACCTCGCAGAAACCGGTGTCGATGCTCACGCCGTCTTCGACGAGCGCGAGGTCGGCCGACTCGGACGCAGCGGTGGCGAGGTCGTACCGGCGGGTACGCAGGGTCGGGTCGAAGTCATCGCCGACGAAAGCGGGCTCGAGCACCCAGACCGACTCACCGACATCCAAGAGACTCAGGTTGGTATCGGACGGCAGCTCCACGTCGTGGCGCGGTGTCCCGTCGAGGTCGAGGATCTCCAGGAAGTTCCTGGTGGTCTCGGAGGCGAGTACCGAGATGGCATCGTCACCGAACCGAGCCTGGCGAACGCCCGACTCGAACGCATCGACGTCGAGGATCGTGGTGCGCTCGCCCGAATCGATGTCGAGCAGCACGAGCTCCTCGGTCGAGTCGGAGCCGGGCCTCAGCGGTCGAGAACCAGCCAGGATCACGGCATTGCCCTCGACGTGTCCGACGTCGAACACGGTGACCGCGCGCCCGGATTCCCCGTAGAGATCGACGCCCTCGTCGTCGATGATGGCGAATCCGGCTGCTGGCGTCCCGATGTCGTCGGGTTCGGCCGGCTGATACACGATCGTGCCGTCGACCAACAGCGCGAGACCACGCGCCGACGTGTCGTCGAAGGCAAGGGCGGACCACGAATTCGTGCCGTCGTCGATCAACACTCCACGGCTGGTGGCCGCCACTGCGTCAGCGTCCACGATGGTGAGCGCACCCTCGTCGTCAGGTGCGACCGAGGACGATGGTGCGATCGTCGTGGCGGGCCTGGTCGTCGTGGACGGTGCGGTCGTGGTGGGGTTGGTCGTGGTGGGGTTGGTCGAGCTGGTCGTGCTGCTGGGACTCGTCGTGCTGGTCGAACTCGTCGTTGCGGTGCTCGTCGATGTTGCAGCGCTCGTCGTGGGGGCACCGATCGTGTTCGTGGACACAGTGGAATTCGGCGCTGCGCTCTCGCTGGGTCGTGACCCGCCGGGGTTCGTCACCGGGCCGACGGCGGTCGTGGGGGATGATGACGCGCCGATGACGCTGCCATCTTCGGTGTCGACCGAGTTGTCGGAGCCACAGCCGGCCACCACCACCGCCACCGCCACCACCAGCTGCAGCAGGGCTGCCACAGCGAGCGATACCGACGTCCGACGACCCCGATCCAGATGCAGCTGCCCCTGCGTCCACAGCGCATCCGCCACCGTCATGGCGGGTTCCGTCTCCCCTTCCCGCGTTCGTCGTGGTTGCCGATCGTCGATACCCGCGGTCGTTCCCGGAGCGAGTGGCACCGGAACGTGGTCGACCCGCTGCTCGACGCTGGCGACCCAGCATCGTGTTGATTCTCCATGTCGATGCGTTGCTAATCGAATATGTGTTCGCTCGCATGACTGCATGTCCGACGAGTTGATCAGCGGATTGGTGAATGCCACCGATGCCGAGCTCGACGAGTTCATTCACGCCCAGGAGTCGGCACGCCGCTCGACCGAGACCGGTCTCGCGGCCGCCATCGCGGTGGCCGACGCTCGGGCACTCGGAGAAGGCAACGGGCATCGCTCGACCAAGACGTACCTGAAGGCGACGCTGAACTGGTCCGACGGCGAATGCGCTCGCTTTCGAGGCGCCGCTCGAACGATCGACGCGCACCCGGAGATCGGGGCTGCCTGGCTCGAGGCCCGTCTTCGCAGGCGCCGCCCGCGATGCGGCGCGATTGTTGACCGTGTCATGCGATCATCCCGGCTGCGACATGCCCGTCGCATCGTGCCAAGTCGATCACTCGACCGAGTGGCATCAGGGCGGGACGACCGACCGAGACAACGCGGCAATCCAGTGCCGAGCCCACAACACCGACAAACATCGGCACCGACGACGAACCGAGCGAGCGACCAACGGGCGGATCTCCACGTTCAGCCCCAACGGCACCATCATGCTCCCGGTGGGCTGCCGTCCACCCCGTTTCGATCATCCCGACGATCCCGACGATCCCGACGATCTCGACTCGCTTCCGGACGCAGAGCACTTCCTCGTGGAGGCCGCCCGCTACCGCGTCGCGGTGCTTGCGAACCGGTGAACGGTCACGAGCCCCGGTCGCCATTCCCTGCATGCGAACGCGCCCAGCCCTCCCGGCGGCCCCCTCAGGCTCGACGCAACGGCTCGACGCAACATCAGGGGTTGCCAACATCATCACCGTTCGATGATACTGACAGCATGGCAACCACGACCGATCACATCGACCTGGCTGTTGCCGCCCGGCTGTTTCACGGGCTCGGCGATCCGACAAGGCTCCGGATCCTGTTGGCATTGCTCGATGGCGAGCGACGGGTCACCGATCTCGTCGCTGCGGTCGGAACGTCCCAACCGAACGTCTCGAACCATCTGGCGTGTCTGCGCGACTGCGGGCTCGTGGTCGACCGGCCCGCCGAGCGACGGCAAGTGTTCTATTCGATCGCCCGACCAGAGTTGCACGATCTCCTGCGAGCGTCGGATCGGCTGCTGGCCGAAGCCGGCCACGAGGTCCGTCTCTGCTCCAACCCGTTGATGGACGCCACCTGCGAGAGCGATGGCGATGGTTGACGCGTGCTGCGGCGCGCCGCCGCTCGACCCGTCAGGCGACAGCGAATCGGCCGGATCCGCGAGCCGCTGGCGCGTGCAGGCGGCCACCGCATCTGCCGCAGCGTGGCTGGCAGGCTTCGCCCTCGGGTTGACCGATGCCGACGCGGCGGCGCGGGTCCTGTTCATCGCGGCGATCCTCTGTGGAGGCGCCACGTTCGTACCGGGCGCTGTCCGCAACCTCCGACACCGCCGGTTGGGTGTTGCGTTGCTGATGTCGATCGCCCTGGTCGGAGCGGTCGTGCTGGGTCAGTGGGCTGAGGCAGCCTCGCTCGCCTTCTTGTTCTCGGTCTCCGAGGCGTTGGAGGAGTGGGCCGTCACCAGGTCGCGTCACGGTCTCCGGGCAGTGTTGTCGCTGGTCCCCGACACGACACGCGTGCGGCAGGGCACCGACGTGGTGGAGGTTCCGTCGTCCGACGTCGTCATCGGAGACCAGATGGTCGTGTGGGCCGGCGAGCGCATCACGACCGACGGCGTCGTCGTCGAGGGCTACTCCGATGTCGACGTCTCGGCCGTGACCGGGGAATCGATGCACGTCGACGTCGGCGTCGGCAGCACGGTGGTGGCCGGAACGATCAACGGTGGCGGGGTGCTCGAGATCGAAGCGACCGCACCAGCGAGCGACAGCACGCTCGCTCGAGTCGTGCGTGCCGTCGAGGAGGCGCAGGATCGCAAAGGCCGTGCACAACGCCTCGCCGACCGGATCGCTCGACCGATGGTGCCCGGCATTCTCGTGGTCGCCGCGTCGATCGCGGTCATCGGTTCGCTCTTCGGCGACCCGGGCGTGTGGCTCGAACGTGCGCTCGTCGTCTTGGTCGCAGCGTCTCCATGCGCGTTCGCGATCTCGGTGCCGGTCACCGTATTCGCATCGATCGGCTCGGCCACACAAGCCGGTCTGGTCATCAAGGGTGGCGCTGCGCTCGAGGCCCTCGGCACGATCCGGGCGGTCGCACTCGACAAGACCGGCACGCTCACGCGCAACCGGCCGACCGTGGTCGAGGTGGTCACCGCTGCAGGCACCACCGACGACCGTGCGCTCGCACTCGCCGCGGCGGTGGAATCGTCGAGCGATCATCCCCTTGCACGCGCGATCGTCGACGCTGCACCCCGATCCGCCTCGGCCACGGAGGTACGCACCGTGGCTGGCCACGGCATCACCGGCATCGTCGACGGATCCGCCGTTCGAGTCGGCAAGCCCGGCTACGTCGATCCGGGCGACCTCGCAGCCGACGTCAGCCGCCTGCAGGGGAATGGCTCGACAGTGATCGTCGTCGAAATCGACGGCGCCGCAGTGGCAGCGATCGCCGTGCGCGACGAACTGCGTCCCGAGGCAGCCGACGTCGTCGACCAACTCCGACGACGCGGGCTCCGCGTCGCGATGCTGACCGGAGACAACGCCGCCACCGCCAGCACCCTCGCCGCCCAGGTCGGCATCGACGACGTACGCGCTGAACTCCTGCCCGCCGACAAGTCGGCGGCGGTCGCGCAACTCGCCGCATTCGGCCCCGTGGCGATGGTCGGCGACGGCATCAACGACGCACCTGCGCTCGCCAGTGCTCGGGTCGGCATCGCGATGGGCGCCGCCGGGAGTGATGTCGCGATCGAAGCGGCCGACATCGCGATCATGGGCGACCGGCTCACCCATCTCCCCGACGCGATCGACCACGCGGTACGCACCCGACGGATCATGCTCCAGAACCTGATCGTGTCGGGCCTCATCATCGCCGTGTTGATTCCCGTCGCAGGGCTCGGATGGCTCGGACTCGGAGCGGTCGTCGCCACGCACGAGTTGGCCGAGATCGTCGTCATCGGCAACGGCCTGCGAGCCCGCCGACGGCTCCACCGCCCCGACGCGCCCGCCGCGACACCGAGCCGCCACGTCGTCAACGCCTGACATCGAAGCACTCACGCACTCCAACCAAACCATCGCCGGTCGACGCCCTACGATGCGACGCATCGCCAGTCGTCTCCTTCTTCGTTTCGCGCTCGTTGCCGCGTCGATCGCCTGGGCGACGTTCGTGTTCACCAACACCATCGGGGACCCGGGTCGAGGCGAACGAGTGGCACGGGCCGTCCTCGATGATCCCGACGCACGAGCCGAGATCATCGCCCCGATCTCCGATGCCGTCGTCTCGACGACGGGCCTTCGAACCGACCAGCTTCCCGGTGGGCCAGCGACGGTCGACGCCGTCGTCGATCAGGTGCTGCGTGATCCCGCCGGCGCCCAGGCGTTCATCGATCCCTTTGCTGGCTCGTGGGCGCGCCTGCTCGGTGAGGATGACCCGCGTCCGGCCGAGTTCGACCTCGCGTCGATCCTCGACGACCTGGACGAACTGCTCGCTCCGCTCGGTGCGAGCACGGCAACTGCCAATGGCGCTGGGTCCGAGGCTGGGTCCGAGGCTGAGGCTGAGATCGTGGTGCCCTCGGTGCCACTCCCCCGGGCGCAACTCGATTGGATGCGCGGTGTGCGTCGCACGGTGTCGGCCTCGACCGTGCCGATGGCGCTCCTCGCCGTCGGACTCGCAGCCGGGGCGTTCGCGATCGGCGATCGTCGCCGGGTGACACGGCGGGTCGCCATCTGGGCGATCACCGCCGGCGCGTTGTGGGCGGTGATCCCGCCACTCCTCGTGTGGGCTGCGAGGTCCTGGGCACCGGGGGCGGACGCGGTGGTGGCTGTCACCATCGACGAAGCGACCAGCGGACTGCGAGCGACCGCACTGGCCCTGGTGGTTGCTGGCGGCGCGGCGGTCGCCGCGTCGTGGCTGGTGCCGTCGCGCCGGCGAGCCGCGGAACCTTCGGCGGCTGCGCGTACCGCCGAGCCTCGAGCGCAGGGCGCGACTCCGCCCGCACCGCGACCCCCCGAGCAGACCGCAGTTCTGCCGACTCAACAGCCCCCTGCCCAGCCACCTCCCCCTCACACGCCGCACCAAGCGGCACACCAAACACCACACCAAGCACCACACGGGGCAACTCCCTCGTCGACGGCCCCTGAGCCGCCGACCGATCCCGACAGCGACGCGCTGTGGGACTTCTACTCATCTCGATGACCAAGGTGCGACCCAGGAAGACGACACGGCGCTGTTCGATTCTTGGACACAGTACAAAATCAGTGCTATCCTGATCCCCGATGACCACCAATCCTGTGGAGACGCTCCGTGAACACGGCCTGCAAGTCACCGCACAGCGGCTTGCCGTGTTGCGTTCGGTCATCGCACATCCTCACGGCACTGCCAACGACATCGCCGACGACGTGCGTCACGAGATCGGCGCCATTTCTCGCCAATCGGTCTACGACACCCTCACCTTGCTCACCGAGCGCAACATCTTGCGTCGAATCCAGCCCGCTGGATCCTCGGCACGCTTCGAGGACCGTGTCGGCGACAACCACCATCACCTGATGTGTCGCACCTGCGACCGCCTCGTCGACGTCGATTGCGCTGTCGGAGAGATGCCGTGCCTCGTGCCGGTCGAGTCCGGCGACTTCATCGTCGACGAAGCCGAAGTGACGTACTGGGGAACCTGTCCGCAGTGCCGAGCGACATCGGAGTGAACACTGCACCACTGGTTGGCACCCCGACCGCTCGCCAGCCATCATCCATCGAACCCACGATCTGCCAACCCACGATCTGCCAACCCACGATCTGCCAACCCACGATCTGCCAACCCACGATCTGCCAACACAGCCACAACAACAAGGAGTACCGATGACCGACCAGAAAGCAAAAACCGCGGAGTGGGGGTCCCTCACCTCGTCGGAGTTCCAGTCCAACGAGAAGTGGTGGCCCAACGCCCTCAACCTTCGGATTCTCCACCAGAACCACCCGGACTCCACCCCGTTCGACGGTGGCTACGACTACCGCACGGCCATCCAGGGCGTCGACATCGACGCGCTCACGCAGGACGTCGACGCCTTGATGACCGACTCCAAGGAGTGGTGGCCGGCCGACTGGGGTCACTACGGCGGATTCTTCATCCGCATGAGCTGGCACGCCGCCGGCACCTACCGGGTGAATGACGGCCGTGGAGGCGGCGGCACCGGCGCACAGCGCTACGCCCCGCTCAACTCGTGGCCCGACAACGGCAACCTCGACAAGGCGCGTCGCCTACTTCTGCCGATCAAGCAGAAGTACGGCAAGCAGATCTCCTGGGCCGACCTGTTCGTCTTCGCCGGCAACCGTGCGCTCGAGACGATGGGCTTCACCACCGCTGGCTTCGCGTTCGGCCGCGCCGACATTTGGGCGCCCGAAGACGACATCTACTGGGGCCCGGAGAACGAATGGCTCGGCGCCGACACCGAGCGCTACACCGGCTCGTTCGAAGACGGCAACCGGACCCTCGACAACCCCCTGGCCGCCGTGCAGATGGGTCTCATCTACGTCAACCCGGAAGGCCCGAACGGCGTTGCCGATGCACTGAAGTCCGCGCAAGACATCCGCGAAACCTTCGGCCGTATGGCCATGAACGACGAAGAGACCGTTGCGCTCACCGTCGGCGGCCACACGTTCGGCAAGATGCACGGCGCCACGACGCCTGACAAGCACGGCCCCGAGCCCGAAGCTGCGAGCCTCGCGGACCAGGGCTTCGGTTGGGCGAACTCCCACGAGACCGGCTTCGGCGAGTACACCCTCACCTCCGGCCTCGAAGGCGCCTGGACCCCGACGCCGACGAAGTGGGACAACAAGTACCTCGAGACCATCTTCTCCCACGAGTGGGAACTGGTGCACTCCCCCGCCGGCGCACAGCAGTGGCAGCCCAAAGAGGTCAAGGACGGCTTCATGGTGCCGCCGGTTCAGCCAGGCGCACCCGAAACCAAGCCGACGATGTCGACCGCCGACATGGCGATGATCACCGATCCGGCCTACCTCGAGATCTCGAAGCGTTTCTACGAGAACCCCGACCAGCTCGCCGATGCCTTCGCCAAGGCATGGTTCAAGCTGCTCCATCGCGACATGGGACCCGCGAACCGCTACCTCGGCCCCCAGGTCCCCAGCGAGGAGTTCCTGTGGCAGGACAACGTTCCGGCTCACGAGGGCGCGCTGATCGGTGACGCCGAGATCGCCGAGCTGAAGTCCACGATCCTGGGCTCCGGCCTCGGCGCGGACGAACTCGTCAAGACCGCTTGGGCATCGGCGTCGACCTACCGTCGCACCGATTTCCGCGGCGGCGCGAACGGCGCCCGAATTCGCCTCTCGCCGATGAGCGACTGGGACGTCAACGTGCAGTCCGGCGTCGGCTCGGTCATCTCGAAGCTCGAGGGGATCCAGTCCGACTTCAACGCCAAGGGCGGCGCGCAGGTGTCGCTCGCCGACCTCATCGTGCTCGGCGGCACCGCAGCGGTCGAGGCCGCCGCGAAGGCTGCCGGCCACGACGTCTCGGTGCCGTTCACGCCGGGCCGCACCGATGCGACGCAGGAGAATACCGACGTCGACTCGTTCCAGTGGCTCGAGCCGAAGGCTGACGGCTTCCGCAACTACGTGCAGAAGCTCGGGGCCATCCCCACGGAGCACCTGCTGGTCGACAAGGCGTTCATGCTGAACCTCACCGCTCCGCAGATGACGGCGCTGGTCGGTGGCCTGCGGGTTCTCGGCGCCAACGTCGGCAACGAGGGGTACGGCGAGCTCACCGACCGCAAGGGTCAGCTCACCAACGACTTCTTCGTCAACCTCCTCGACATGGGCACCAAGTGGGCCCCCGTTGGCGAGGCCGAAGACGTCTACGAGGGCCGTGACCGCTCGTCGGGTGACCTGAAGTGGACGGCGACGCGAGTCGACCTGATCTTCGGCGCCAACAGCCAACTGCGAGCCCTCGCCGAGGAGTTCGCAGCCGACGGTGGCGAAGCCGACTTGGTTCGTCACTTCGTCGCCGGCTGGGTCAAGGTCATGAACAACGACCGCTTCGACCTCGACTGACGTCCAACAAGCGCCTCCACGTCGTTCACGACGTTCAAAGCGATTCCGTCGCCCGGTGGGGCGCCGCACACCAGCGGCGCCCCACCGGCGCGTTCGGGCACGCACGCGACCAGGACGCCCACCAAGACGATGGGTACGCTGCAACATCATGCGGACCACCACACTCGGCGTCGTGATCGTCGCTGCGCTGACCGTCGTGTCCTGCGGCAGCGACAGCGACGGAGCCAACACGGCACCTCCGACGGCCTCGTCGACGACACTCCCGACTGCGACGAACACCACGAACACCACGAACACCACGAACACCACGAACACCACGAACAGCACGAACAGCACGACCAGCACGACGTTGCCTGATCGGCCTGTCGCCATCGACGCAGTGGTCGCGCCGGAAGCGAGCACGGTTGCCGAACTGCTCGCCCTCGACCGCCCGCTCGTCATCGCCCACGCCGGCGGCGACTTCGAGGCGCCGCACTCCACGATGTACGCCTTCACCCAGACCGCACTCGCTGGCACCGATGTCCTCGAGATGGACGTGATGCTGACCGCTGACGACGTTCTCGTCGTCCACCACGACGAGACGATCGATCGCACCACCGAGACGACCGGGACCGTTCGAGACCTCCCCTACGACGAGCTCGCCGCACTGGACAACGCCTATTGGTTCGTGGCCGGCGCCTGGTCCGATCAATCACAACCGGCCGAGGCCTACGAACTGCGCGGGATCCGCACCGGCGACCGCCCCGCCCCGTCCGGATTCAGCGCTGACGACTTCCGGATCGAGACGTTCCGTTCGGTCGCCAACGCGTTCCCCGATCACGTGCTCGACGTCGAGATCAAGGTCCAGCGCGACGCTCGAGGCGAGCCCGACCTCGCACGTGCCGAGCAGACCGCACGTGTACTCGCCGACGAGATCGACGAACTGGGCCGCACCGACTCCACGATCGTCGTGTCGTTCGACGCAGCGACGATCGCCACCTTCCGCGAGTTCGCGCCCGACGTCGCGACGAGCCCCGCGCTCGACACCCTCGTCGCGTGGTACGTCGGCGAACCGGTCGAGTTCGCTCCCAACGACCTCGTGTTCCAGGTTCCGCCCTTCTACGAAGGTGTCGAAGTCCTCACGCCCGACGTCATCGCACGCGCCCAGAGCGAAGGCTTCGAGGTCTGGGTCTGGATGGACGACACCTCGATCCAGGAAAACGCCGACTTCTACCGCGATCTCATCGCCCGCGGCGCCGACGGCCTGCTCGTGTCCCGCCCCACCGTGGCCATCGACGTGCTCGAGGAGGTGAGCCGATGAACGGCCACGCGATTCCCGATCTACTTCGCGAGTTCGATCGCGCCGTCGCCTACTCCGATTCGCTGTGGCACGACCTCACCCTCGACGAAGTGCGCTGGCGACCGTCCTCCGACTTCAGCCCGATCGGCTGGCATCTCGGCCACCAAGCCGCCGTGGCGCACTATCTCGTGCGCAACCTCGTCGCTGCCGAACCGTCGCTCGATCCCGACCTCGACGCGCTGATGGACAGCATCACGCCCGAGCCGGGCCGAGGAGCGCTCCCGACGTTGGAGCGGCTCCGCGACTACCGCCATGCGTCCGCCGAACGGGTGCGGATCCGCGTCGAGCAGATCCGCTCGGGTGACGTCGGCGCCCCGGCGCAGTTGGCCCACATCGCTGTCGGAATGATCACGGCGATCATCAACCACGAGTACCAACACGGTCAGTGGATCGGCGAGGTCCGAGCACACCACCTCGGCAAAGCGCTTCCCGATCGCCCCACCTCCGATGTCCTCATCGAGATCGACGGTTACCTCGTCGTGAGCTGAGTCCCAGCGGGATCCGTGACTCCGGAGACCTGCGATCAGGACCTCCGGCCCTTCCCGCCCGTTGCTCCCGCTGCCACGATGGGGATCGAAGGGGCGTTCGATCCCGCCGAAGCGCCCCTCGCGACACTGGCAGTCACCGAGAAGGAGAGCGACATCATGGTCCAACGTCTGATCGTCCCTGCGGACGGCTCCCCGGAGTCGTGCCGCGCCATCGACGTCGCTGCGTCGATGGCTCGCGCCATCGGCGTGGAGATCGATGTCGTCACCGTCGTCTACTCCCCGCATGACGTCTCGTTCGCGCGCGGCGACCTCGACGCCTGCCTCCGCAGCTGCGACATCGCGGGCGTCGACATCAACCTCGACATCCGGCTGTCTCGCGGATCGGTCGCCGACGAGATCGAGGCCGCGCTCGTCCGGCACCCGGGCTCGGCCGTGGTCATGTCGTCGCTCGGCCGCGGTCGGAGCGCGGCGATCGTCGGGAGCGTCACCGAGGAAGTGCTGACGCGGACCTCCGGGCCGGTCATGCTGGTCGGCCCGAAGGTCACCCCTCCGACGTTCGACGGCCCGGTCGTCGTCTCGGTCGACGGTTCGAACGATTCGGAGATCGCGCTGCCCCTCGCTGCGTCGTGGTCCGCGCTGTTGGGCGCGACGCCCTGGGTCGTCCACGTGGTCGGCGAACGCGACCTCGGCACCACCGACGGTGACGTCATCGACTCGGCCTATCCCGCTCGACTCGCACGCGACATAGCAGATCGGTCAGGTCGCGACGCGGCCTTCGAAGAACTGCACGATGCACATCCGGCAGCGGCGCTCGCGTCGTTCGCCGAGCGCATGCACGCGTCGCTGATCGTCGCCTCGTCGCACGGGCGGACGGGTCTGTCACGCTTGGCGTTGGGAAGCGTGACCTCGGGTATGGTCCGCGAGGCCACCTGCCCCGTCCTCGTGACACGCGTACCGCAGCAGACCGACTCCTGAAAGCAATGGTCCGACCATGACCACATCAACCGGAACATCAACCGGAACATCGACCGGAACATCGACCGGGAACCCGGCGACGCCCACCCGCGACTGGATCGTCGGTGTCGACGGCTCGGACGGATCTCGCCATGCTGCGCTGTGGGCGACTGCGCACGCTCGTGATCGCGCCGAGCGGCTGCGGTTCGTCAGCGCCTGGCACATCCCGTCCGCGCCGGCGCTCCCACCGATCGGGCCAATGCACAAGTACTGGAACATCGAGGCCTACGAAGCGGACGCTCGCTCGGCCGTTGAGCAGCTCGCCGGCGACCTCCGCTCGAGTTCGTCCGTCCCGATCGAAACGAGTCTCGTGAAGGGCCCGGTCGCCGACGTACTGATCGGCGCTGCACGGCACGGCTCGCTCCTGGTGGTGGGCAGCCGGGGTCTCGGCGGGTTCTCGCGCTTGGTGCTCGGCTCGACGAGCACACAGTGCGCCACGCACGCTCCCGTGCCGGTCGCGGTGATTCCAGACGTGGCGCCGCCCGACTCCACCGACCACATCGTGGTCGCCTTCGACGGTTCACAGAACTCGATCGACGCGCTGGCGTGGACCCTCGACTACGCGGCGCCCGGCACCGACATCGAATGCGTCGGCGTGTGGGACATCGCCCCCGTCGCCATCGGAATCAACCAGTACTACATCCCCGAGTCCAACGAAGCAGCGCAGGACGAGTTCGAAGGTCTCGTCGATCGTTGCCTCGACGATCTCGGCGTCGAACGCTCCGCAATCCGCCGTTCGTTCGTCGAGGGACGCACTCGCCAGGAGTTGGCGACCGCCGCACGAGACGCCGACATGCTCGTGATGGGAGCTCGCGGCCACGGTGCCGTGGCATCCCATCTTCTCGGGTCGGTGTCGACCTGGTTGCTCCACCACGTCGAACGCCCGATGGTGGTCGTCCCCCATCGCTCCGCCACCAGCTGAAACAGTCAAGTTCGTCCGTCGTTGTGCCGATGCCACATCGTGGCAGCGGAGGACGACCAGAGCGCGCTGAATGGCCGCGAGTCCAACGACGCCGAACGTCGCGTCAGGCTCGAACTAGCGGCCAACTCCGTCGAACAGGTCGACCGCTCACTGATCCCGCAATTGTTCGCGATCGTCATGATCGTGATGCTGTTCCGATCGCGCCTCGACACCGACCTGATCTGGTGGTGGGCGGCAGCCGCCGTGCTCAACGTCATCCGAGCGTTCGCGGTCAACGTGATCGACAAGCGGCGACTGGCGAACGGGCGGCCACCGGCGATGTCACCGTTCGTCAACGTGGCCAACAGCGTGTTCTTCGGAGCGATGTGGGGATCACTGATCTCGATCGCCGAGATCGACGGCGACGCCACCGACCAGGCGATGGCGATCGTGATCAACCTGGCCGCCCTGAGCATGACCGCAGTCGTCTCTGCCGGCTCGCGCAGCACATATTTCTCGGTGCTCGTAGGAAGCCTCGCAGCGCTCGTCGTCGGCTGGTCGATCAGCGAGGATCTCGAACCGGTCTTCGTCGGCTTGTGCGTCATGTACTTCTTCGTCGCCGGCTACCTCCACGACACCGTGCACCGGATGCTGCGCAGCAACACAGCAGGGATGTTCCGCAACGAGGAACTCGCCAACCAACTCGCCGAAGCGCTCGCCAATCGCGACCCGCTCACCGGTCTCCTCAACCGCTCAGGCCTCGCCGCGTGGACTGCCGACACGCTCCGCCACACCTCCGGGCAAAGGATCGCTGTCGCCGTCGGCAACGTCGACCGACTGAGCTCGGTCAACGAACTGTTCGGTGCTCGCCATGGCGACCGACTCCTCGCCGACCTCGGGGCACGCCTCGACACGTCGTCGGGAACGCACACCGCAGTGGCCCGCGTCGCCGGCGACGAGTTCGCGGTCGTACAGATCATCGTGGACCATGTCGATGGTGAGCGGACGCGAGCGGTGCTCGAACGAGCGACCGCCGAGTCGTTCGAGATCGACGGAGACCTCGTCGACGTCTCGATCACGACAGCGACCGCTCTCGGCGCGCACGACGACCTCGACAACCTCATCACGTCGGCGTCGGCACTGGTTCGCGACGAGCGATCCAAGCGAGGTCCGTCACTCCTCAGCTCGGGCGGCCCACTCCACGAACGACGAGCGCTGATCGACGAACTCCGCGCCGGCCTGGTCGACGGCTCGGTCACCCCGTGGTTCCAACCGATCGTCTCGTGCCACGACGGCCGCATCGTCGGGTGGGAAGCGCTCGCCCGCTGGAAGCACCCAGAACGCGGTCTCATCCCGCCACTGTCTTTTCTCGGGCTGGTCGAACTGGGTCAGCTCAGCGAGGCGTTCACCGACCGGATGCTCGACGAGAGCATCCGATTCGCTGCCACGCTGACCTCGCTCGGCCGACGCGACGCGGCACTGGTCCACGTGAACCTGTCGGCGCCACAGGCGCGCCGTGCCGACCTCGACCGCACGATCTCCACGATGCTCGATGCCTGGAGCGTCGATCCTTCGACGTTGACCATCGAGATGACCGAACAGGACATCCCCAACGTCGACCTCGGTCTCGTCACCAACTTGAAGGCAGTCGAACGGCTCGGTGTCGGGCTCGCCATCGACGACTTCGGAACCGGATACTCCAGCCTCAGCCACCTTCTCGACATCAGAGCCACCGAACTGAAGGTCGACAAACGGTTCGTCGATGGCCTACCGAACGATCGGACCAGCACCGAATTGGTGCGCGGCGTCCTCGGCCTGGCAAAAGGTATGGGCATGATCACCGTTGCCGAGGGTGTCGAAACCGCCGCCCAAGCCGCCTTTCTGCGTGACAATGGCTGCGATCTGTTCCAGGGCTACCTCGTGTCGCCAGCGCTGTGCGAGCACGACGCCATCGACCTCCTGACCGCTCACACCGGCGCGTCGGTGCCAACGATCGCATCGGCGCTCATCGACACCACCAACGCCTCGTGACCTCGGTCGACATCGACCCAACGCCACACGGTGCCGGGCGGCAACGCGACACTCGCGCGCTCCGGCAAGGGCACCGGACCGTGCCCGTGCACCTCGAGCGTCGCTGCACCGCGGACACCGACGCACAGCACGAACTCCTCGTCGTGGCGCATCCAGCCTGACGACGCGGGCGACGCTGCGTCACCTGACACCACGACCGCCCCGGCGAGCCCATCGGTGGCCGAACCGACACCGGTCTCGCGGGCTCGCAGTCCGCTGACGATCCAGGCGGTCGTCGACGCGTCGCGCGCCACGTGTCGAACGAATCGCTGACCCCCGAAATCCCGATCGGGTCGCAGGAGGGCCGTCGGAAGCGCGAGATCGTGGTCGGCGATCGTGTCGTGCTCGGCGGGGCACCCGACTTCGATCACTTCGAGGCCAGCAGAGCTGCGCAACACTCGGTGTCGAATCTCCGGAGGCTGCACGACGCAGTCGCCTGCTTCCATCCGAAACGGCGAACCCTGGTCTTCGTAGACCACATCCACCCATCCGGCGGCGACGAAGATCATCTGGAAGCGGATCCGGTGGAAGTGCACCCAATCCGCGACGTCGCCACCATCGGTGATCGCGATGTGGCTGGCGATGAATCGACCTCCCCAGCGATCGGGCAGCAGATCGCGGTACTCCATACCGGCACGGCCCACGCCGAACCCGCCGTCGGCTGCACCGACGACCGAGAGCGTCGGCTGAGACTCGGGGAGATCGAGTTCGGCAATGGGTCCGTTCGATCCGGACGTCGACCGCAACGTCAGCGTGGAGCCATTCGGGGTACGCAGAGTCCAGCCGCCCTCGCTCGGCTCATCCATCGGCCCCTCGATCTCGAGGTGGACCGGCACGTCGCGTTCGGATCGCACGAGGACGACACGCACCCCGTGACCGTCGAGCACGATGCGACGCGGGTCGTCGGCGGGCGTGATCACGTGGACGCGGAACCCGCCGTCGGCAACGAAGGCGTCGAGATTGGCGCCCAGGTCGACGCACTCGACGACGATCATCGCCGTCGTCTCCGTCGTGCTCGCTGCGCGAACCGTCTCCATCTTCGAAGTCTTGCACCCGGCGTTGCGTCACTCCGGATCGTCGCCGCCCGGTGTCGTTCCCTATCGTGCCTGCATGGCACGTATTCCAGTGGACGACGGCGTGATCACGTCGGTCGACGACCCACGACTCATCGGAAGTCGTTGCGACGACTGCGGCAACCACATGTTCCCCACGCAGAGCAGCTGCCCCAAGTGCGCCGGGACCTCGACCACCCCCGTCGAACTGGAAACGCACGGCACGCTGTGGACCTGGACCGTGCAGGGCTACCCGCCCAAGGCTCCGCCGTATCTCGGCAACGCGGACCCCAAGACCTTCGAGGCGTTCGGCGTCGGCTACGTCGAACTCCCCGGCCAGGTCAAGGTCGAGACACGTCTCACCGAGGCCGACCCCGAGAAGCTGAAGATCGGCATGGAGATGGAGCTCACGCTCGTCCCGCTGTACACGAACGACGATGGCGATGACGTGGTCACGTTCGCCTTCGCCCCCATCAATCAGAACGGAGACCAGTCATGAGCCAAGACGTCGCGATCGTCGGCATCGGCATGCACCCCTTCGGACGCACCGAAGGCGTGTCCGGCATGGAGCAGGGCGCGTTCGCCGTCCGCCAGGCGTGCGCAGACGCCGGTGTCGACTGGAAAGACATCGAGTTCGCGTTCGGCGGCTCCGCTGCAGCGGGGGCACCCGACACGATGGTGTCGCAACTCGGCCTGACCGGCGTGCAGTTCATCAACGTGGCCAACGGCTGCGCGACCGGTGGTTCCGCCCTCTTCTCGGCGGTCAACACGATCAAGGCCGGTGTCGCCGAACTCGGCATCGCGATCGGCTTCGACAAGCACGAACGCGGCGCATTCCGCGTCAACACCAAGGGCGCGGGTCTCTCCGACTGGTACGGCGCGTCGGGCATGGCGCTCACCACCCAGTTCTTCGGGATGAAGATCAACCGCTACATGCACGAGCACGGCATCAGCCACGACTCGCTCGCCCGAGTGTCGGCGAAGGCGTTCCGCAACGGCGCGAAGAACCCGATGGCCTGGCGCCGACAAGAGCTCAGCGAAGCGCAGATCCTCGAATCGGCGATGCTCTCCTACCCGCTGACGCAGTACATGTTCTGCTCCCCCGGCGAAGGCGGCGTCGCGATGATCCTCGCGCCCGCCGAATCGGCCCACAAGTACACCGACAAGCCGGTCTTCTTGAAGTCGGCCGTCGTTCGTTCACGCCGCTTCGGTTCGTTCGAAGTGATGGCGCCGCACATCGCGCTCGAGCACAACTCCGGGCCGACGGTCGATGCCTCCACGGCGGCGTTCGAGATGGCCGGGATGGGTCCCGACGACATCGACATCGCCCAGCTCCAAGACACCGAGGCCGGCGCCGAGATCATGCACATGGCCGAGAACGGCTTCTGCGAGCACGGTGAGCAAGAACGGATGCTGGCGATGGGCGAGACCGAGATCGGTGGACGACTCCCCGTCAACACCGACGGCGGCTGCCTCGCCAACGGCGAACCGATCGGTGCCTCCGGCCTGCGCCAGGTGTACGAGAACGTCCTCCAGCTGCGCGGCGAAGCCGGCAATCGTCAGGTGCCCAACGACCCCAAGACCGCCTACACCCACGTGTACGGCGCACCGGGAATCTCCGGGGTCACGATCCTTTCGCGCTGAGCCGCACCGCTAGCCTCGGCGGCGTGCATCGCTACGTCGTCGCGTTCGCGCTGGTGCTCGCGTCGTGCGGCACCAGCGACCAGACGATCGACGCCGGCTTCGGCGCGGCGAGCCCCAGCCCCACCTCCGAGGTGCCGTCCACGATCGTGTTCTCGCCGGTCGAGACCGACGTGCCCGTCACCTCACCGTCGACCTCGACGACCACCAGCACCGTGACCGCGACCAGCACGACGACCACGAGCACCACCACGTCGAGCGTGCCGGTTGCCGTCCAGCCGATCCCTGCATCGGCCGACGACCTGCCACCGCTGGCCGATCCGTGGCTGAGTCGGACAAACGAAGCGTTCGAATCGTTGGCTCGAAACAACGTCGGCGCTTCGGTCTCGGTGAGTCGCGGCGGCACCTTGATCTTCGGTCGCGCCTCGGGCACCACGGTCGGGGGGTGCTCCGGCAACGTCCGACACCCCGATGGTGGTGGCCAGCGTCAGCAAGCTCGTCGTGGCCATGGCGATCGCTCGCCTCGATCAGCGGGGAGCGATCGACGTCGACGGTCCCGTTCCGTGGGCCGAGATCGGCATCCTCGCGAATCCAGGATGGGCCGACGTGACCCTGCGCGAACTCCTCCATCACACGTCCGGCTTCCCGGAAGCTCGGAGTTCGTGGTTCACCCCCGGCGCCGATTGCCGGGGACACGCGCAATCGCTGGTCGCCAACGGGCCGCTCGCGAGCCGTGGCGAACGCACGTACTCGAACGGCAACTACTGCCTACTCGGACTGGTCGTCGAAGCGACGACGGGTGAAGCGCTCGACGTCGCCGCGCAACGACTGGTCTTCGACCCCGTCGGTGTCGACGGTGTCCACCTCAGCGGTGACGCGCTCCTCGCCGACGACATGCCCCACCCGCATGGCGCCGGCGTCGCGCGACTGTCACGGCTCGGCGGTGCGGGGACGCTCGTCGTGTCGACGGACGACCTCGCCATCGCAGTGGGCCGATTGTTGCCAGCGGACCTCGATGTCGTCCGCTTCCCTGCGGTCTTCACCGATCAGTACGGGTTCGGGCACACCGGCACGATCGACGGAGCCAAATCGTGTGTCTGGGTGATCGAAGCAGGACGGACCGTCGTCTCGGCGACGATCGCCGGCAACGCACTCGGTACCGGCGGCGCAGTGTGCGACGCCGTGCTCCCCGCTGTGGCCCGTGACCTGGGGACCTCCGGCGACGGACGCCCGACTCGCGAACCCTGACGCTCGATCCGGTGCGTCCCGTCGTCAGAGATCCCAGCGTTGCTTGGCAGCAGTGATCGTCGGTACGCCGATCTCGCCCGACGACGTCGACTCAGGTCGGTAGTCGCCGCCGACCAGTGCACTCAACGTCGCCCCGGTCGACATGCTCAGCGCATCGAAGTCATAGCCGCCTTCGAGCGCCACGACGGTGCGACGGGCGGGCACGAGTTGCTGCAGACGCTGAGCCAGGTCGGCGTAATCCGCCGACGTGAGCTCGAGGCCAGCCAATGGATCATTGCGATGCGCATCGAAACCGGCCGAGATGATCAACCACGTCGGCGCGAATCGCTCGATGACCGGAGCGATCACCTCGTCGACCGCCCGACGGAACACATCGCCGCGGGTACCGGCAGGAAACGGCAGATTCAGATTCGAATACGGAGCAGCCTCCGATCCGGTCTCGTAGGCATGACCCGTCCCGGGATACATCGGCGACTCGTGCGTCGACACATAGAGCACTCGCGGGTCGTCGTAGAACAGGTCTTGCGTTCCGTTGCCGTGGTGGACATCCCAATCGACGATCGCGACCCGCTCTCCTTGGTCGGCCAACGCTGCCGCCGCAACGGCGACGTTGTTGACGAGACAGAAGCCCATCGCCCGTTCGGCGACCGCGTGGTGACCGGGAGGCCGACTCGCAGCAAACGCCACGTCGCACTCGTCGTTGCGTAGCGCATCAACCGCGTCGAGCACCGCTCCAGCGGCGCGCTGTGCGGTCACCCACGAGCCCGGCGCTGCAAACGTGTCGGGGTCGAGTTGGCCGCCTCCGGTCGTGCAGAAGGTCTCGAGTCGGGCGATGTAGTCGGGGTTGTGGACCCGGACCATCTCGTCGACCGTGGCGAGTCGAGGCTCGACGAATCGAACCGCATCGTCGAGGCCTGCTGCCGGAATTCCGGCGAGCGATGCGTCGAGCCGACCTCGGCGCTCGGGGTGCCCCGGGGGCGTCGCGTGCTCATCCAGATCGGCTGCGGCAAAGACGGCGATCGGACGTTCCACGACTCCACGTTACTTTCGACCTCCCGGAGTGCCATGCTTGAGGCCGTGCCGACCGACGATGCGAACGCCGACGTGAACGCCGGACAAGCCGTCGATACTGCTGTGACATCGCGCTGGGCGACGTCGGTCGTGCTGGGCGACGGGGAGTCCGCATACATCCGTCCGCTCGTTCCTGCCGACCAGGATGCACTCCTCGCCTTCCATCACCGCCAGTCTCGCGAGAGCGTCTACCGTCGCTTCTTCTCGCCGAAGTCCACGCTCACTCCCGCTGAACTCGAACGCTTCACGACCGTCGACATGGTCGACCGCGTCGCACTTGCCGTGGAGGTCCACGACGAGTTCGTCGGTTGGGCCAGCTACGAACGTTGGCCCGGCCGCAACGAGGCCGAGGCCGCATTCATGGTCGACGACCAGCACCATGGCCGTGGGATCGCGACGCTGCTGCTGGAGCACCTCGCTGCCATCGCGGAGTCGAACGGCATCGAGCGTTTCACCGCCGAAGTCCTCGCCGACAATCGGGGCATGCTCGCCGTGTTCGGCAAGGCAGGTTGGCCGCTCGGTCGGCGGTTCGAATCGGGTGTGGTCGACCTCGACTGGGAACTCGCGACGACCGAGCAGTTCCTCGACAGCGTCGAACGTCGCGAACAGCGCGCCGACTCCCGAGCGGTCGCTCGCATCCTTCTGCCGCGTGCGGTCGCGGTGATCGGTGCATCCGACAAGCCCGACTCCGTCGGCCGCGTGCTGTGGCAACACGTGTGCAACAGCGTCTCGGTGCCGGTGTATCCGGTCAACCCCCGCATCGACGACCTCGACGGAAAGCGCTGCTTCGGATCCGTGGCCGAACTGCCCGACGAGACCTCGCTCGCCATCATCGCCGTCCCCGCCGCGGCGCTCGAGTCGACGATCGACGCATGTATCGCCAAACGGATGCGTGGTGCCGTGGTCGTCACCTCGCTCGTTGGCTCGGGCGTCGACATCGAGGTGCTCGTCGCGAGAGCGCGTCGAAACGGACTCCGTCTCATCGGCCCGTCGAGCATGGGCATCGCGTCGCTCCACGAGGGCTCGGTCATCCAGGCAGCGCTGGTCGACGTCCGACTGCCGGCCGGAGGCGTGGCGATCTCGATGCAGTCCGGCACGCTCGGCGCCTCCCTGCTCCGTCGAGCACGCGACCTCGACCTCGGCGTGTCGTGGTTCGTGTCACTCGGCGACAAGTCCGACGTGTCCGCCAACGACCTGTTGCAGTTCTGGGAGGACGACGAGAACACGCGCGTCATCGCGCTGTACACCGAGACCTTCGGCAACCCGCGCAAGTTCGCGCGCATCGCGCGACGGGTGAGCCGTACCCGACCGATCGTCGCCGTGCGCACCGGATCCGCCGCCACGGGCACGATGGGCAGCGCGCTCTATCAACAAGCCGGTCTGATCGAAGTCCCGTCGGTCAGCGAACTGCTCGACACGTGCCGACTGTTGAGCACGCAGCCCATCATGCGAGGGCCCCGAGTCGCCATCGTGAGCAACTCCCCCAGCCCGACCACGCTGGCCGCAGCAGCGCTCGAGTCAGCGGGCCTGACGCCGCTGCGAGTGCCCTCGCAACTCGACTGGACGTCGCAACCCGACGCGTTCGAAACCGCGATCGCAGCAGCGCTGGGCGATTCGGGCATCGACGGCGTGCTGGCGATCTACGCGCCGCCGGTCCCCGCCGACGAGCGGCTGATGGCGGACGCGATCAATCGGGCCGGAGCGGGCGCGAGCAAGCCGCTGGTGGCGGTGATGATCGGATCCGGCGACGGCCCGATCCGGAAGGGTTCGGGCGTTCCGGGCTATGCCTTCCCGGAGCAGGCGGCGGTCGCGCTCGGCCGGTCGTTCGCCTACGGCAAGTGGCTCGCCACCGAGTCGGTGGCCGCTCCCGCACCGACTCGACCGGTCGACCCGGCTCGCGCCAAAGCGATCGTCGGAGACGCGCTGGGCGCCGGGACGACCGAACTCGACGTCGAGGCCGCGGCGACGTTGCTGTCCACCTACGGCATCACCATGGCAGCATCGCGCACGGCCACGCCCGACACCGCTGCGACCATCGCCGACGAGGTCGGCTACCCGGTCGCCGTGAAGTCGACGCATCGACGCCCCGGACGCTCGGTTCGCTCCGGCGTCGCCCTCGACCTCAACCATCGCGACGACGTGGTGGAAGCGGTGGAGGTGATGGTCGAGTCTCTCGGCTCGGACGCCGACCACTTGATCGTTCAGGAGATGACCGAGCCGGGGATCACCGTTCGGATCCGATGCCAGCACGACGAACGTCTCGGCACGATCGTGTCGGTCGGCTACGGCGGCATCGACGCCGAGATCATCGGCGATCACGCCGACCGTCTCGCGCCGCTCTCCCCGTCGGCGGCGGCGGCGATGCTGACCGACACCCGCGTCGGTGCTGCCCTCGTCGAGGCCGAGTTCGATCCGTCGCCGCTCGTCGACACGCTCGTTCAGGCGTCGCAACTGTGCGCCGATCACGTCGACATCGACCTGCTGGACCTCAACCCGGTCATCGTCTCGGCGAAGGGTGCCGTCATTGCCGACGCGGTCGTCCGCCTCGTCGATCGACCCGATCACGACGGCCCGATCCGCCGGCTGGGCTGAGTTCTCGCGACGGGCGGGGATCCGCCTCCACCATCGACGGAGGTGATGAACTGGGGTCGTCATGTTCCTGCGAATCATCGTCCCGACGGTCCTCGTGCTCGCTGTCATGGCGTCGTTCTACGCGTGGTACCGACGCAAGCTCTCCGATCTCGACCCGTCCGACGAGGTGCGCTCACTTCCCGGCGCGCGGCTGACCGCAGAGCGGTTGCGTGTGCTGTCGAGTCCGCCGTGGCGGGTGGTGTACGAGATCGGCCCGAAGCACTTCGGCGACGTCGATCATGTGGTGATCGGACCAGGCGGGCCGATCGCCATCGAGACGAGCATGGTCGATCGACCGGTGCTCGATCCTGCAGCCGACCGCTCCGATGCGCACGTCGTGGCCGCTGCGGCCATCGCCCGCGGCGGGGTCGACGACGTCACGCGCTCGGTGGGCGTGCCGTGCAGCCTGCTCGCGCGCGTCTACTGGGGCACGCCGCAACCCGATCGTCCGGCCGCGGTGCAGCTCGCACCGGGTTTGGTCGCGGTCGAAGGGCAACGACTCAACGACTGGCTCGTCTCGATGCCGCCCGGCCAACTCACGCCGGCCCAGGTCGATCAGGTCTGGCAGGCGATCATCACGGGCATCGGACGCCCCGACCCGCTCACATAGCACCACCGTTCAACAGCTGGGGTCAGACCCCACGTGTTGAACAGCTGGGGTCAGACCCCACGTGTTGAACAGCTGGGGTCAGACCCCACGTGTTGAACAGCTGGGGTCAGACCCCACGTGTTGAACAGCTGGGGTCAGACCCCACGTGTTGAGGGTAGGTTCTGACGATGGCGTCCGCTGAGGAGTTCGAAGGACCGACCACCGAGTTGTTGCAGACCCTGATCCGCAACGAGTGCGTCAACGACGGCACCCCCGACTCGGGGTTCGAGACACGATCGTCCGACACGCTCGTGCAGTACCTCGAGGGTTCGGGCGTCGACGTGCAGACCTTCACCCCCCATCCCGGTCGCGACTCGATGGTCGCCCGCATCGAAGGATCGGATCCCGGTGCCCCGTCACTGTGTCTGATGGGCCATACCGACGTCGTCCCCGTCACCCCCTCCGGCTGGGAACGCGATCCGTTCGGCGGCGAGTTGGTGGACGGCGAAGTCTGGGGTCGCGGCGCGATCGACATGCTCAACCTCACGTCGTCCATGGCCGTCGCGTTCCGACGCCTCGCCGACGAGGGTTTCACCCCCAAGGGCGACCTCATCTTCTTCGGGGTCGGCGACGAGGAGGCTGGCGGCGTGCACGGAGCCGAATGGATGGCCGAGCATCACTGGGATGTCATCGATGCCGACTACGTGCTCACTGAACTCGGCGGGTGGTCGACCGAGTCCGCCGATGGGGTGCGCCATGTCACCGTCAACGTCAACGAGAAGGGACTGTCGTGGCGGAGGTTGCGTGTACGCGGGACACCGGGCCACGGATCGATGCCGTTCGGTGCCGACAACGCGCTCGTCAAGTCCGCCGAGATCGTGCGGCGACTCACCGAGTACCGGCCGAGCCCACTGATCGACGAGATCTGGCGCGCACAGGTCGCGACGATGAACGTGCCCGACGACATCCGAGCCGGGCTGCTCGACCCGGCCCGCATCTGGGACACCATCGCCACCCTGCCGACCCCGGTCGCTCGGACCTGCCACGCGCACACCCACACCACCTTTTCGCCGAACGTGGTGCACGGCGGCGCCAAGACGAACATCATCCCCGATGTCGTCGACCTGCATGTCGACATTCGCACGGTGCCTGGCACCACACAGGACGACGTGATGGGTCACCTTCGCGACGCGCTCGGTGACCTGTTCGGTCACGTCGAGGTCGACGTGCTCCAGAACAGCAACCCGACGAGCTCGCCCTTCGGTGCCGGCACGCCTCTGTGGGATGCGATGGAGCGCCACACTCAGACCGCGTACCCGAACGCGCAGCTCGTCCCTGGGCTCGTCGTCGGTGGCACCGACGCACGCTTCTACCGTGAGCGGGGCCGCACCGCATACGGCGCGGGGCTGTACTCACGCAACGTCGACTTCGCGACGTTCGGGTCGCGCTTCCACGGCCACAACGAACGCATCGACGTCGAGTCACTCGGGTTGTCGGCGAACTTCTGGTATCACATCGCCCGCGACCTGCTCACCTGAACAGGTCGCGCTCGGAATCGCGCAGCACGGGCGCCATCGACGCATCGTCGTCGCGTTCCCACTCGAAGCCGCGGACGACTGCCACCGGGACGCGGCTCGTGTTTCCCTTGACGAGTTCACCGGCGCCGGCGAGTTCGTCGGCCGTGCAGATCTCCTGCACGTGGAACTCGTGACCGTGCGGATCCTTCTGGCCGATGTAGCTGAGCAGCGGGTTGATCCCGGCTACACCGATCGCGATGTCGGTCTGGCCCTCGCGCCACGGACGACCGAACGTGTCAGACATGATCACGGCCACGTCGACGCCGAGGTCGGCGAACACCACCCGCTGCTGACGGCACGAGGCGTCGGGATCCTTCGGCAGCGTGAGGATGCGCCCCGCCGCCCCACTCGACGATTGATCGACGCCGCTGTTGGCACAGCAGAACCCGTGATGCGTCTCGGTGATCAAGACGGGGCCGATCTGGCGGATGACTCGCTTCGACTCGCGCAGCACGACCTCGACGACGCGTGGATCCTTGTCCCACTTCGCGGCCCAGGTCGCAGCGAACGGCGACGGTTCCACGTCGACCAGTTCGACCGTGCAGCCCTCGGCTTTCGACACGATCTTCGACGTGACGATCACGATGTCGCCGTCGAGCAGCGGATCGCCCTGCTCCGCTGCAGCGGCGTGGATCATCGTGGCGAGATCGTCGCCGGGGGTGACCTCGGGAAGACCCGTGACACCGAAGATCGAGAGCGATGGCATTCCTGCAACGTAGTGGGCGACGGTGCCCCTGACGCCAGACTGGAGCCATGACGACAGGCAAGACCACCGCCAACGCCACCAGCACCACGAGCGGGACCACGAGCGGGACGGTGTCCGAGATCTTCGACCCGGAGCTGTGGAACGAGGTTCCCGGTTTCGACTTCACCGACATCACGTATCACCGTGCGGTCGATGCCGGGGTCGTGCGCATCGCATTCGATCGCCCCGAGGTCCGCAACGCCTTTCGCCCTCACACGGTCGACGAGTTGTACCGAGCGCTCGACCACGCCCGCATGTCGACCGACGTCGGCTGTGTGCTGCTCACCGGCAACGGTCCGTCGGAGAAGGATGGCGGCTGGGCGTTCTGCTCCGGAGGTGATCAGCGCATCCGCGGCAAGGACGGCTACAAGTACGCAGACGGCACCACGGCCGACTCGATCGAGCCCGGCAAGGCGGGGCGCCTCCACATCCTCGAAGTGCAACGGCTGATCCGGTTCATGCCCAAGGTCGTCATCTGCCTGGTCAACGGTTGGGCGGCCGGCGGTGGCCATTCGCTGCACGTCGTGTGTGACCTGACGTTGGCGAGCAAGGAGCACGCTCGCTTCAAGCAGACCGACTCCGATGTGGCCAGCTTCGACGGCGGGTTCGGTTCGGCGTACCTGGCTCGCCAGGTGGGTCAGAAGTTCGCTCGCGAGATCTTCTTTCTCGGCGAGACCTACTCGGCCGACGAGATGTTCCAGATGGGCGCGGTCAATCGTTCGGTGCCGCACGCCGACCTCGAACGCACGGGGCTCGAGTGGGGCCGTGCGATCTGCTCCAAGAGCCCGACGGCGCAACGGATGTTGAAGTTCTCGTTCAACCTGATCGACGACGGCCTCGTCGGCCAGCAGGTCTTCGCCGGCGAAGCGACCCGTCTCGCCTATGGCACCGACGAGGCAGCCGAGGGCCGCGACAGCTTCCTGCAAAAGCGTGACCCCGACTGGTCCGACGTCCCGTACCACTTCTGATCGTACGAGCATCACCGTGACGCCGATCAGCATCGACGATCCGGACGACCCTCGCTTCCGGCAGTTCCGGCTGAACGAGCGTGGACTCGCCAGCCGCGCCGACAAGCGCAACGACGCCGGCGCCGGGCTGTTCCTCGCCGAAGGCGACCTGGTCGTCGAGCGGGCACTCGACGCTGGGTGTGTGCCGGTCGCCGCGCTCGTCGATCCCGATCGCATCCCCGACGTGTCCGCTGGCCTCGAATGTCCGGTCTACTGCGGCGGCGACCAGGTTCGACGCATCGTGTCGGGCCTCGGCATGCCGCAGGCGATCATCGCGCTGTTCGAACGGCCCCCACGGCCGACGGTTACCGAGTTGGCCGCAACAGCGAGACGCATCGTCGTCCTCGAGGCCGTCGACAATCCCGCCAACGTCGGCGCGATCATCCGAAACGCCGCCGGACTGGGCTGGGATGCACTCATCCTCGACCACACCTGCGCCGATCCTCTCGCTCGGCGGTCGTTGCGCGTGGCCATGGGCACGGCATTCGCGCTCCCCCATGCCCGTACCACCGATCTCCCCGGCGCCCTCGCCGACCTCGGTGACGTGACCTTGTATGCGATGACACCGGACCCCGGCGCGCCCGATCTCGCCGACATCCAGGCGACAGAGCGCGCCGCCGTGCTGATCGGATCCGAGCGAGCCGGCTTGAGCGATGCGCTCATGTCAATGGCGACGCCAGTGCGCATTCCGATGGCAGCGGGCGTCGACTCGCTCAACGCCGCCGCGGCGTCCGCCATCGCCTGCTGGGCCCTCCGCTGAACCACCACCCCACAGCGATGAGAACCGGCGCGAGGGGGTGGCTCAGGTTCTCATCGCTTGGGGAGTGATCCTCGAGGCGATGAGAACCGGCGCGCGGGGGTGGCTCAGGTTCTCATCGCTTGGGGAGTGATCGGTGCGGGTGGGTGGGTGATTCCCAGATAGAACGGCGGCCATGTCGAGCGTGCTCCTCCTGTCGTGTCCCGACCAACCGGGCGTGGTGGCTGCCACAGCGCAGTTCATCGCTGATCACGGTGGCACCATCATCCACGCCGAACAACACGTCGACGGTGTGGTGGGCTCCGCAGGGGCGGTGTTCTTCCAACGTCTCGTGTTCGATCTCTTCGGGGACACCGCGCATGGCGACCTCCTCGACGCCTTCGCGCCGACCGCAGCAGCGTTCGACATGGCGGTCGAACTCCACGACGACACCACGCCGATTCCGACCGCGATCATGGCGTCGAAACAGCCGCATTGCCTCTACGACCTCCTCGGACGTTGGAAGTCGGGGGAACTGCCGATGGATCTGCGCGTGGTCATCTCGAACCATCCGGATCACGCCGGCCTCGTCGACCACATGGGGGTGCCGTTCGTGCACCTGCCGGTCACACCGGAGACCAAGCCCGATCAGGAGGCGCAGGTCCTCGCTGCGCTCGCCGAGCACGGCGTCGAACTCGTCGTGATGGCCCGCTACATGCAGATCCTCTCCGACCATTTCATCTCGCACTACCCGATGCGGATCATCAACATCCACCACTCGTTCCTCCCCGCGTTCATCGGCGCCAACCCCTACCGGCAGGCACACGAGCGGGGTGTCAAGCTGATCGGGGCGACCGCGCACTACGCCACCGCCGATCTCGACGAGGGGCCGATCATCGCGCAAGACACCGACCACGTGAGCCACCGTGAGAACGTCTCGCAACTCACCGCACGAGGACGCGACCTCGAAACCGTGGTGCTGGCTCGAGCGGTGCGCGCACATCTCGAACACCGTGTGGCCGTCCACGGCCACAAGACGATCGTCTACAACTGACGCTCTGAACTGGGTCACCGCCACCGGTGACGGTCGGCCGGACGCCGAAGCCGAAGGGCCCTACTCGTGTTCGACCTTGCGGGCCCGGCGACCGCGAGGTCCGGCACCGCTCGGCTCCCAACTGAATCGGGTGAGTGCGACCATGAGCCCAGCGGCTCCCCAAGCCGACACGAACGCAAGGCTCCCCCAATCGAACGCAGGAGCGTCGACGAACGGTGTGAAGCAATCCTGGAACGCGTTGACGAACGGCTTGAGCGGGAAGATCTCACCCAGGATCTCGGTCCAACGTGGGGAGTCCTCGGTGACGATGAAGACGTCCGACACGAACGCGAGCGGCAAGATCGTGGCGTTGGCGACGGCTGACGCCGACGACGCCGACTTGATCAGTGCGGCGATCGCCATACCGAGGGCAGCGAACGCTACGACGCCGACGACGAAGGTCACCACGGCCGCTGGCATCTTGGCAGCGTCGATGTCAAGGTCATAGATCAGCACACCCATCGTGAGCATGATCCCCACGCCGACGGCTGCGATGACGACGGCCGAGCAAATGAACCCGGCGATGTAGATCCACGTCGGCAGCGGCGTTCCCCGCCAGCGCTTCAACACGCCTTCGTCGCGGCGGATCGGCACCATGTTGGCGAGGTTCGAGTAGGTCGCCGACACGGCCGTGTACGCGGCGAGTCCGCCCGTGTAGAACTGCGACGCTTTCCACGTGCCCTCGTCGGTCTCGATCGTCGCGTCACCGAACAACGCGTTGAACAGCACCAGCATCACCAGCGGGAGGATCAGCGTGAAGAACAGCGCAGCCGGAACCCGGACGAAGTAGCGAAGTTGGTAGATGGTCTGCGTCAGGACGAGGCGAGGCGCTGACGGAAACGGCGGCTCGGCGCTCACGACTCGACCTGCATCGACGCATCGGCATCGTCTGAGTCGGCATCGTCTCCGGCGAGTTGCAGGTACACGTCCTCCAGGCTCGCCCGTTTCACCGTGAGCGAATCGAGTTCGACGTCAGCGTCGAGCGCCCATCGAGTCAGTTGGTGGACCGCGTGCGTCGGACGGTCGATCGTCGCTTCGACGAGTCGACCGGCGAGACGCAGGTTCGTCCCGAGGATGCCGGCGAACTCGGTCGCCGCATCGGACACCTCGACGGTGTCGGGCAACATGAAACTGACGATCGTGCCGCTCACGCGGTTGATGAGTTCGGACGGGGTGCCTTCGGCGATCAGACGACCGCGAGACAGCACACCGACCCGATCGGCCAGGTGTTCGGCCTCGTCGAGATAGTGCGTCGTCAACAGCACCGTCGTGCCGCCGGCGCCCAAGCTCTCGACGAGATCCCACGACCGGCGTCGGGCCGCCGGGTCGAAACCGGTCGTCGGCTCGTCGAGGAACAGCAGCTCGGGAGTACCGACGATGCCGAGCGCGAGGTCGACGCGGCGACGTTGACCACCCGAGAGCGAACCGATCCGAGCGTCGACCTTCTCCTCCAGTCCGACGAGTCCGATCACCTCGTCGAGTGATCGACGACGTCGGTACGCGCCGCCGTAGAGTTCGATCGCCTCGCGGACCGTGAACTCGTTCTCGACGCCCGACGACTGCAGGACGATGCCGATGCGGTCACGAAACGCTCTGCTTCCCTCATGCGGGTCGGCGCCGAGCACCCGGACCTCGCCCGATGTCGCCGAACGGTGGCCTTCGAGGATCTCGACGGTGGTCGACTTGCCAGCACCATTGGCGCCGAGCAGCGCATAGACCTCGCCTTCGCGGACCTCGAACGACACGCCGTCGACGGCGTGCGTGTCGCCGTAGCGCTTGTGCAGATCGCGAACCTCGATCACTGCCATGCCGTCGAAGCTACCGGCCGGTGGGACGAGACGAACTGATCGGTAGGCCCGTGTCGTTGCGCAAGTGTTCGGCCGCCGGGACGAAGTAGGCCATCAGGTCGTCGGCGACGCCCTCCGGGACCGACTCGTCGCACACGGCCTCGACGGCCGCTGCCATGTGCACGAGCCACCGGTCGCGTTCGAGAGGTCCGACGTGAAACGGCAGGTGCCGCATCCGCAGTCTCGGGTGCCCGCGCTCGTCCATGTACGTCGTCGGCCCACCCCAGTACTGCGCCAGGAACAGCGTCAACCGGTGTCGGGCTCCGGTGAGGTCGGGTTGCTCCGGGTACAGCGGAAGGAGCACCTCATCGGTGGCGACGCCGACGTAGAACTCGTCGACCAGTCGCTCGAAGAACGGCATGCCGCCGACTCGGGAAAACAGCGTGGGCGCCGTGGCATCTGATGTCACGGCGCCCACGCTACTGGTTGGGGGAATTCAGTTCATCGGGCGACTTCGGGCTGGCGACGGGCGCACATCCCGTCGCGCTGGCGACCTCGCCAGCCCGAGAAATCGCTCAGGCGATGCCGAGCACGGCCGCCGCGTCGAAGCGGCGGAACGGAGCCAGTTCGTCCAGGCTCAGCACGCAGGGTGTCGACTCGTCACAGCGGTCGAGGATCACGAACTCGTCGTTGACGAGCAGCACGAGGGCAGTCACGTCGTTGCTTCCGTCGATGCTCCCGTCGCCGTCGATCTCGATGACGTCGCCGGCACGAAGCAGCAGTGCTGCCGTAGCGGTCGGGCGTTCCATCAACATGTTGCTCATCGTTCGTCGCTTCCTGGTGAATCCGATCCTCGCTCCGTGCGAGGTACAGAGAATTCATCGGACGCGATTCAAGAACCTTGAGAACTTTTCCGTCGAACTCGGTCGCGGTCAGGCGAATTCGGGATCGGCCCAATCGGGGAAGATGTCGGGCAACTCGTCGCTCACGCGGTTGGAGTACTGCGCCGGACGCTTCTCGAGGAAGCTCTCGACGCCTTCCTTGGAATCGGCACTCGCTCCACGGGCGAGGATGCCGCGCGAGTCGACCCGGTGCGCCTCCATCGGATGGCTGGCACCGAGCATCCTCCACAACATCTGGCGGGTGAGCGCCACCGAGACGGGAGCGGCGTTCTCGGCGATGTCGGCGGCGATCGCACGCGCGGCGGGCAGCAGTTCGTCGGGCGCATGCGTGGAGCGGACGAGACCTCCGTGCAGTGCCTCCGCTGCCGGGAACACGCGGCCGGAGTAGCACCATTCGGCCGCCTGGCTGATGCCGACGATGCGCGGGAGGAACCACGACGAACACGCTTCGGGCACGATTCCACGGCGACCGAACACGAAGCCGAACTTCGCTTCCTCGCTGGCGATGCGGATGTCCATCGGCAACGTCATCGTGACACCGACACCGACGGCTGCACCGTTGATCGCGCCGATCACCGGCTTCTTGGAGTCGAAGATGCGCAACGTCAACATGCCACCACCGTCACGGGGCACCCCGACCTTGGTCTGCACGTCGCTGCCGCCCTTCGCGAAGGTGGCGCCGCCAGCACCGAGATCGGCGCCGGCGCAGAATCCACGACCGGCGCCGGTGACGATCACCGCCCGCACGTCGTCGTCCGCATCGAGTCGATCGAACGCATCGATCATCTCGTTCATCATCGTCCCGGTGAAGGCGTTGAGACGCTCGGGGCGGTTCAGGGTGATGGTGGCGACGTGGTCGGACACGTCGTAGATGATCTCGGAGTACTCCATCTCCCAGACCGTACGAGATCGGGCCGACGCATCACACGTCGAGAAAGCGCGACGCGGCGATGCCGGAGCCGATGGCTCCGGCGAGCGCGCCGATCGCAAGCATGATCAACATGACGGTCTTGTCGTAGCCGTCGGTGATCACGAGCGCGGCGAAGCCACTGTTTTCCGGGAATGCTTCGACACCACTCGTCCACTGCGAGTTCCACACGGCGAGTCCCGCGCTCGCCAGGGCACCACCGATCACCCCGTGGAGGAGCCCTTCGAGCATGAACGGGACACGGATGAACCAGTCGGTCGCGCCGACGAGCTTCATCACCTCGATCTCGCGACGTCGGGCGAAAATCGCTGTTCGGATGGTGTTCCAGATGAGGAGCACCGCAGCGAGCAGCAAGAAGCCCGACAACAGGAGCAGGCGGAACCCGAAGAAGCTCTGGAGCTGACTGATCAACGCGATCTGATCTTCGGCGAACGCGACCTCACGAACACCTGGACCCTCTTCGAACGCTGCTGCGACGAGACGGAGCAGTTCGACGTCGGTGCCGTCGGTTGGCACCGCCTTGTACTGCGTGGGCGTGTTGGTCTCGTTGAGCAGTTCGAGGATGCCCGGCTCGCCAGCGAGGACACGCTGGGCCTCGGCCAACGAGCACGCCGAGTCACAGTAGGTCCACGACTCGATGAACTCGGCGTTGCCGTCGAGGCTGCTCTCGATGAACGCTCGCTGGTCGTCGGTGACGCCCGGCTGCATGAAGACGATCATCTCCACACCGCCTTCCCACCGCTGGAGGAGGTTGTCGAAGCCGGCCTGACTGAGCAGTGTGAGACCGACGCCGAGCAGCGAGATCGCTGCGGTGATGATCGAGGCGATCGTCAGGGTCGCGTTACGGCGGAAGCTGTCGAAGGTCTCGCGAAAGATGTATCGAAGGCGGGAAAGCATGAGATCGGCGGCCTTTCTCGATTACTCGTAGACGCCGCGCGCCTGGTCGCGCACGATGATGCCGCGATCGAGTTGGATGACGCGCTTGCGCATCGTGTTGACGATGCGTTGGTCGTGCGTCGCCATGACGACGGTGGTCCCCGTCTTGTTGATGCGATCGAGCAGGCGCATGATGCCTTCGCCCGTCGCCGGGTCGAGGTTGCCGGTCGGTTCGTCTGCGAGGAGGATCAACGGCCGGTTGACGAACGCACGGGCGATCGATACGCGCTGCTGCTCGCCACCGGAGAGCTGGTTCGGGAGTCGCTCCTCCTTGCCGGCGAGGCCGACGAGATCGAGCACGGCCGGGACCTGCTGTTTGATGACGTGCTTGGGACGGCCGATCACCTCTTGCGCGAACGCGACGTTCTCGAACACGTTCTTCTCGAGCAGCAGCTTGTAGTCCTGGAAGATGTTGCCGATGTTGCGGCGCAGCATCGGGATGCGCCCGCTCGGCAGGTCGACGATGTTGCGCCCGGCGACCCACACCGCGCCGCGTTCGGGTCGCTCCTGGCGGTTGAGCATGCGCAACAGCGTGCTCTTGCCGGACCCCGACGGGCCGACGAGGAAGACGAACTCACCCTTCGCGACGTCGAAGCTGGCATCTTTCAGCGCGACGACTTCCGAGGAGTAGCTCTTGGTGACGTTCTCGAGTCGAATCATGGTGAGTAGGGCCCGGTTGGAGGGCTGGAATACGGTACCGCTGCACGCGGGCCGAACGGTGGCACCCCGCAACGTGACGTCGGACGTGACGTCGGGGCAGACGAGCGGGGTGACGTCAGGCCGGGTTCGCGGCCGAACTCGTCGTCGAGTCGCCCTGCGCTCGCTTGAGTTGCAGGTAGCCCTCGATCAACATGTCGATGTCGCCGTCGAACACGGCGCTCACGTTCGAGGTCTCGATCTCGGTGCGGAGATCCTTCACCATCTGGTAGGGCTGCATCACGTAGCTGCGAATCTGGCTGCCCCAGCCGACCTGGGCTTGCTTGCCGGCGATCGCGTCGAGTTCGGCTTGGCGGTCTTCCTCGGCCTTCGCCGCGATCATCGCGCTCAGCCGCGCCATGGCGCGCTCACGGTTCTGGAGCTGGCTGCGCTCTTCCTGGCTGCTCGCCACCAGGCCCGTGGGATGGTGGATGAGGCGCACCGCCGACGAGGTCTTGTTGATGTGCTGGCCGCCCGCCCCGGACGCGCGGAACACCTGCATCTCGAGGTCGGATTCGTCGATCTCGACATCGACGTCTTCGAGCAGCGGCCACACCTGCACCGCCGCGAAGGAGGTCTGGCGCCGGCCCTGGTTGTCGAACGGGCTGATCCGTACGAGCCGGTGGGTACCTCGCTCGGCGCTCATCAACCCGTACGCGTAGCGGCCCGAGATCGTGACCTCGGCCGACATGATCCCGGCTTCTTGGCCTTCGGACACGCCGTTGAGCTCGATCGTGAAGCCGCGCCGCTCACACCACTTCTCGTACATCCGCAGCAGCATCTCCGAGAAGTCCTGCGCATCGACACCACCGTCTTTGGCATTGATCTGCACGATGCAGTCGGCTTCGTCGTGTTCACCAGTGAACAGGCTCCGCAGTTCGAGGCCGCTGAGCTTGTCGGCCACCGACGCGATCTGCGACTCGATCTCCGGTTCCTGCGACTCGTCGTCTTCCTCACGGGCGAGTTCGTGGAGCACCTCGACGTCGCCGAGTTGCGCCGTCAGACGATCGAACGTGTCCAGGTCGTCCTTCAGGTTGGCGTACTCGGAATTGAGACGCTTCGCTCGGTTCTGATCGTCCCAGAGCGCCGGATCGGCGATCTCGGCTTCGAGAACGGCGAATCGTTCGCGGTTGTCGTCGATCGACAGGTAGCTGCGTGCTTCGTCCAGTCGCCGTTGCGCGGCTCGGATGTCTTGCGTGAAATCTCGCATGGGCCGCCGCTCAGCTCTCGCCGTGGCAGTTCTTGAACTTCTTCCCGCTCCCGCACGGGCACGGCGCGTTACGCGGGGTCTTGGAGAAATCGTCCTTGACGATCGTCTGCTGCTTGGCCGGTGTCGCTGCGACCGGGGCCGCCTCGGGTGGAAGCTCGCCCGACGCAACCGACGCCCGAGCCGCCGCGGCGAACCCGCTCGACTCGACGTCGTCGGAAGAGCTGGTCTGCAGATTGGACACGACCGGGCCCTCGTCGGCGTCGATCACGCCATTGTTGTTCGCGTCGGCCGGGTCGGCGATCGCCGCCTGGCCGTCGCGGGCGTTGGGCTGCCCTGCGGCGTTCTGCACCACCTGGACGTGCATGACGTACTTGACGAAGTCCTGGGCGATGCCGGTCATCATGGCGCCGAACATCTCGAAGCCTTCGCGCTGCCACTCCACGAGCGGGTCCTTCTGACCCATCGCTCGCAGGTTGATGCCACCCTGGAGATAGTCCATCTCCTCGAGGTGTTCACGCCAGCGCTGGTCGATGATGCGCAGCATCACCTGACGCTCGACCTGGCGCAACACCTCGGGTCCGAGTTCTTCTTCGCGTCGCTCGTAGTGGGCCGTCGCGTTGGCCATGACGAGGTCGTAGATCTCGTCGGTGTCGGCCGCGCCGCGCAACTGCTCCTCCTCGACCGAGTTCGGCCAGTAGAGCTTGAGTTCCTTCGCCAGGCCTTCGATGTCCCACTCGTCGTCGGCCACGCTCGCGCAGTGCGTGCTGATCAACGCATCGACGGCGTCGGCGAGGTATTCCATGCCAGCCGAGCGGAGATCTTCGCCGTCGAGGATCTGATCGCGGCGCTTGTAGATCACCTTGCGCTGCTCGTTCATCACCTCGTCGTACTTGAGGACGTTCTTGCGGATCTCGGCGTTCTTCGTCTCGACGGTGGTCTGCGCTCGCTCGATCGCCTTGGTGACCATCTTGGCTTCGATCGCCTCGTCGTCGGGCAGCGCTCGGCCCATGACGTAGTTGAGCGCGCCGGTCGCGAACAGGCGCATCAGATCGTCTTCGAGGCTGAGGAAGAAGCGAGACTCGCCCGGATCGCCCTGGCGGCCGGAACGACCACGCAACTGGTTGTCGATGCGGCGGCTGTCGTGACGCTCGGAACCGACCACGTAGAGGCCGCCGAGCTCGCGGACCTTGTCCCCTTCGGCCCGGCACACCGCGCCGTGTTCGGCGAGCTTCTCGTCGTAGAGCGCCTGGGCCTTCTTACGTTCGACCTGGAAGTCTTCGGGCATCTGCTCGACCGGAACGGGCAGTTCGAAGTCGTGCGCGAGGAGGCCCTCGTCGAATCCGGCCTTCAAGACGTCGCGGCGAGCGAGGCCCTCCGGATTGCCACCCAGCAGGATGTCGACACCTCGACCCGCCATGTTGGTCGCGACGGTGACGGCGCCGAGGCGACCAGCCTGCGACACGATCTCGGCTTCACGACTGTGCTGCTTCGCGTTGAGCACCTCGCACGGGATCGCCCGATCGGCCAGCAGCCGCCCGAGCAACTCGGAGCGACCGACGCTGGCCGTACCGACCAACACCGGCTGCCCGCGCTCGTGACGCTCCTCGATGTCGTCGATGATGGCGTTGAACTTCGCCGACTCGGACTTGAAGATCAGGTCGGCTTCATCTTGTCGAACCACCGGCTGATTGGTCGGGATCGGCACGACGCCGAGCCCGTAGGTGTTCATCAGCTCGGCGGCCTCCGTGGCCGCCGTACCCGTCATGCCGGCCAGCTTGTCGTACAAGCGGTAGTAGTTCTGGAGCGTGATCGTCGCGAGGGTCTGGTTCTCCTCTTTGATCTTCACGCCTTCCTTGGCCTCGACGGCCTGGTGGATACCTTCCGACCAACGACGGCCTTCGAGGATGCGGCCGGTGAACTCGTCGACGATCTTCACCTCGCCGCCCTGGACGATGTAGTCCTTGTCGCGCTTGTACAACTCCTTGGCCTTGAGGGCCACGGTGAACTGATGCACGAGGTTGGCCTGCACGTTGTCGTACAGATTCTCGACGCCGAGCGCCGCCTCGACCTTCTCGATGCCCTGCTCGGTCGGGACGACGACTCGCTTGTCTTCTTCGAACTCGTAATCGACGTCGCGCTTGAGCGAGCGGGCGATCGACGCGAACCGGTAGTAGAGCTTCGCCGCGTCGGCGACGCGGCCCGAGATGATGAGCGGCGTGCGGGCCTCGTCGATCAGGATGGAGTCGACCTCGTCGACGATGCAGAAGTAGTGGCCACGCTGTTGCACTTTGGCTTCTTTGGTCTGCGCCATGTTGTCGCGCAGGTAGTCGAAGCCGAGCTCGTTGTTGGTGCCGTAGGTGACGTCGGCCGCGTATGCCCGACGCTTGTCGGCCGGCTTGTCGCCCTTGCCCGGGAGGATGAGTCCGACGTCCATCCCGAGGAATCGGTAGATGCGCCCCATCAGCTCGGACTGGTACTGCGCGAGATAATCGTTGACCGTGACGAGGTGGACGCCACGCTGCGCCAGTGCGTTGAGGTACACCGGAGCGGTCGACGTCAACGTCTTGCCTTCGCCGGTCTTCATCTCGGCAACCCAGCCGAAGTGGAGGGCGGCGCCGCCCATCAGCTGCACGTCGAAGTGACGCTGCCCGAGCACGCGTACGGCAGCTTCGCGGGTGACGGCGAACGACTCGATCAGCAAGTCGTCGAGGTCTTCACCGTTGTCGAGACGCTGGCGGAACTCGGCGGTCTTGCCCCGTAGCACGTCGTCGGACAGCGCCTGCATCTCCGCCTCGAGCGCATTGACGTCGGGGACGATCGCCTGTAGCGCCTTCAGCTTCTTGCCTTCACCGGCCCGGAGGATGCGATCGAGAATGCCCATGCGACGGATCAGCCTACCGCCGCTCCTTCCTCATCTCGGGGCGGCGACCGCTGGCACGTCAGGCTGCCCGCATCGGCCGCCGGAACGGCACGACGTCGGCCGAGCGACGCTCCGGCGTGGCAGCGACCGCGATCATGACCGCATCGGCTCCACGAGCTCGCAGGGCGCGCCGCGCTGACTCGAGGGTCGCCCCGGTGGTGACGACGTCGTCGACGACCAGCGCCCGCAGGCCGCCGATCGACGGTCGAGCGACGAAGTCGGGGCCAGCGAGACGCTCAGCGCGCCGTTTGCCTGTTTGCGCGCCGGTCTCGTCAGGTCGTCGCTCGAGGAGGCGCCGGCACGGCAGCCCGAGTTGGCGGGCGACGGTGCGAGCGATCAACTCGCCCTGGTCGAACCCGCGTTCGCGCCGGCGTCGCGACGACGTCGGGGCCCACGTCACCACGTCGAGATCGGCGTGGAGCCCGAGTTCGACGAGCCGGTTGACGACGAGCCCTGCCAGATGACGGCCCACGACCCGGCGGTTCCGATACTTCAGCCCGAGCACGATCGACCGCACCCGCCCGGTGAACGCCAGGACCGCGACGACGTCGTTCGCCGAGGCACGTGGCGCCTGGCCGAGCAACGCGAATCGACAGGTCGTACAGATGGCCGCACCGGGCCGATCACACCCGGCACATCGTGTCTCGAAGATCATGGTGCCCATCATGACGATGCCCTGTGACAAGGTTGCCAGACGGCGCGTTCCCGGCTACCGGGCAAGCTGGCAGTGGCGGCACCCGGCACGTCGAACCACCGGCCAACAGCTCGGCGCGCTCGACGCCTATCGTGCCCAGGTGCTCGACGCGACCCTGGCCAGACGATTCGCCCCGAGCGACCGTGCGGTCGAACGGATCGTTCGGTGCGTGATCGGTCTCTTCCTCTTCGGGCTCGGGATCACGCTGCTCATCCGGGCCGATCTCGGTGCTGCGCCGTGGGACGTGTTCCACACGGGCGTGAGCGAACTCACCGGCATCGGCGTCGGCCCGATCATCGTGATCACCGGCGTGCTGTTGCTGCTGCTGTGGATCCCCTTGCGCGAGCTTCCCGGCCTCGGCACCGTGCTCAACGCGTTGCTGATCGGGGTCTTCGTCGACCTCACGATGCCGATCGTCGGCAGCACCGAGCTGCTCGTCGCCCGGTTCGCGATGATGATCGGCGGCGTCGTGCTGATCGGCATCGGATCGGGCTTCTACATCGGCGCCGGGCTCGGTCCGGGACCGCGCGACGGGCTGATGACCGGGTTGTCCAAGCGAACGATCGCCGGCCGCCGGATCTCGATCCGCCTGGCCCGTACATCGGTCGAGTTGACCGTGCTCGTCGTAGGCGTACTGATGGGCGGCGCGATCGGTGTCGGGACCGCAGCGTTCACGTTCGGGATCGGTCCGCTCGTGCAGATCTTCCTCCCCCGCCTCCAGATCCGGCCGGGTTCGCCCGTCACCACGACGCCACTCCCCCCGTCGGCGACCCCACGCTCCTGACCGCCGACGCCGAACCGGTCAGGACCGGAGGGCGGGCAGGAGCGCGGCGACGCTGAAAACGGGACGTGTTCCGGTCAGTACCGGTAGTGGTCGGGCTTGAACGGACCGCTCGGCGCGACGCCGATGTACTCGGCCTGCTCGTCGGTGAGCTTGGTCAGCTTCACACCGAGCGAATCGAGGTGGAGCCGGGCGACCTTCTCGTCGAGGTGTTTGGGCAACACGTACACGCCCAGCGGGTAGTTCGACGTGTTCTGGTACAGCTCGATCTGGGCGAGCACCTGGTTGGTGAACGAGCACGACATCACGAAGCTCGGATGCCCGGTCGCGCAACCGAGGTTCACCAGTCGACCTTCGGCCAGGATGATGATCTGCTTGCCGTCGTCGAACTTCCAGACGTCGGTGCCGGGCTTCAACTCGTCGCGGGTGGCCCCGGAGCGAGCGAGGCCCGCCATGTCGATCTCGTTGTCGAAGTGGCCGATGTTGCAGACGATCGCGTTGTGCTTCATCTGCTTCATGTCGTCGATCGTGATCAGGTCCATGTTGCCCGAGGCCGTGACGAAGATGTCGATGTCGCCGATCACGTCGTCGAGCGGCAGCACCTGCAGACCTTCCATCGCTGCTTGCAGCGCGTTGATCGGGTCGATCTCGCTGACGATCACGCGGGCACCCTGGCCCTGCAGCGACTGCGCGCAGCCCTTGCCGACGTCGCCGTAGCCGAGCACGAGCGCGGTCTTGCCGCCGATCATCACGTCGGTCGCCCGGGAGATCGAGTCGACGAGCGAGTGACGGCAGCCGTACAGGTTGTCGAACTTCGACTTGGTCACCGAGTCGTTGACGTTGATGGCCGGGAAGATCAGTTCGCCGTCGCGCATCATGTTGTACAGACGGTGTACGCCGGTCGTGGTCTCTTCGGTGACACCCTTGATGTGCGATGCCATCCGGGTCCACTTGCCGGGATCGGACTTCAGCGTGCGCTGGAGCAGGCCGAGCACGATCGCGAGTTCGGGATTGCTGGCCTCGGTCGGATCGGGCACCGCGCCGGCCTTTTCGTACTCGACGCCCTTGTGCAGGAGCATCGTGGCGTCGCCGCCGTCGTCGAGGATCATGTTGGGGCCGTCGTAG
Organism: Ilumatobacter sp.; assembly: GCF_046290335.1. Taxonomy (GTDB): domain Bacteria; phylum Actinomycetota; class Acidimicrobiia; order Acidimicrobiales; family Ilumatobacteraceae; genus Ilumatobacter_A. The sequence continues at coordinate 998,704 of NZ_JBKAGH010000001.1, forward strand.
GTCGTACCATCGGGCGCGTCGGGCCAGGTCATCATCTGCTCGGTGCACCACCAGTACTCCTCGAGCGTCTCACCCTTCCAGGCGAACACGGGAACTCCGGCGGGGGCTTCGACGGTGCCGTTCGGGCCGACGACGACCGCTGCGGCCGCGTGATCCTGGGTGGAGAAGATGTTGCAACTCGCCCAGCGCACCTCGGCGCCGAGGGTGGTGAGCGTCTCGATGAGCACGGCGGTCTGCACGGTCATGTGCAGTGAGCCGGAGATACGTGCGCCCTGGAGGGGCTTCGTCTCGCCGTACTCCTTGCGCAGCGCCATCAGGCCGGGCATCTCGTGCTCGGCGAGCAGCATCTCCTTGCGGCCGAACGGGGCCATCGACAGGTCGGCGACGCGCCAGTCCTTGCGCGCTGCAAAAGTGGAATCGGGCATGTGGAACCTCCGGTGGTTCGCGTTGAAACGGTTGCGAACCGGGCCGGGACCATCAGGCCCGAGTCAACACAGCCCAGTGCCGCCAGCCTAGCCAGCGAGCGCGATGAACCGGGCCGGCTCGAAGGTGGAGGGCCGACGGGATCGGTGAGGGTCGCTCAGTCGGCGAGGATGACCGCGTACACGTCGAGCGTGTAGTGGATGCGGCCGTTGGAGTTGAACGCCGACACCATGTTGTCGTCGCCGTCGCCGTTGCTGCCGTAGCTGACGAGCGACATGTTGGTGACGACCTGCGACTCGCCGACGTTGAGGTTGGCGTTGCCGGGTGCTGCGATCTGACCGTGATCCGGGGTGGACGAGCGGTCGCGAGGATCGGTCGGGTTGAGCGTCATGAAGCTCTGGACCGGCTGCGTCGGGAAGTTGCGCTCGAGCTGGAAGGCCGCCAGGTTGCCGAGCAGGCCGGCCTGGGCGCCGACCGGTGCACCGTCGAGGGTGACCGATCCGGCGAAGTCCTGGAAGCTCCAGTCCTCCCATGAGGAGAAGCCGAGCTTGGTGCTGTTGAAGTCGGGCGAGCGGGTGTCGAAAGAACGGAACGGGGCTTCGAGCGGCACGATGCGGCCTTCGAGCGACGCGTCGTCGGTCGTCGTCTGGAGGTAGCCGACGACGTCGAGCGTGACGTCGATCTGGCCCTGGCGGTTGAACAGCCAGATGCTGCCGTCGTCGTTGACCGGCACCATCACGTGGTTCGACTTGATCGCGCCCGCCGAGAAGTTGCCGTTGGCGGTGTCGGCATCGTCGGCGCTGGCCGGGACCGGGTCGGGGCTCACGGCGAGGTACGTGCCGGTCGTCGGGCGGATGCCCGCCATGTTCAACACGACACCGGTGACCGACGGATCGTCCGGCACGCCGCCGATGCCGCGGATCGCGACTTCGACCGACTCCTTGGCACCCAGCGCGCCCTCGCGGCCGTCGGTTGCCGGGGGCTGACCGGCGCGAGTGTCGAAGATGCGCTGCGGCTCCTGCGGAACGATGCGAGCGCCGTCGGCCTCGTCGGGCGTCTCGACGCCGTCACCGTCGTAGTTGGAGGTGGCGACCCAACCGAACACGTCCATCACGACGTGGGCGGATCCACCGGCCGGGGCGACTAGCTCGACGGTGAGTGCGCCTTGCGCACCGACGCCAACGATGGCGAAGTTCGGCACGGTCTGGCCAGCGGTGAAGTTCAAGAGCGTGGTGGGTTCGTCGGTAGCAGCCGGCTCGAAATCGGAGGGCCGCAGCGACAGGTACCCGGTGCCGGGCGCCCCGACGAGCGTGACGTTGACGGCGACGGCGAGCACATCTGTCTCCGGCACGCCGCCGACGCCGAGGACGGGAACGTCGAACGTGGAGTTCATCGGCTTCGGGCCGAGCGGCGCGACGTCGATCGCTGCGTCGCGCGAGTCGAAGATCCGGTCGGGTGTGACCGGGAAGAACTCGCCTCCGGCGCCCACGTTTTCGAGTGCGGAGACCGTCGGCACCGAGGGCGCCAGGGACGGCACCACGCCAACAGCTGCTGCTCCCAGCAAGAGCGCCGCAGTCCGCCGAGTCCATCGTTTCGAGATCATCACTACCAATCGTAACCTATTTGTCACATGCCGCAAGGTCGTCGGCAGATTATCTGCCGATCGCTCACAGCTCGTGTCCCTGAGTATTTGTCGCTCTGTCCAGTCGGAATCGGCACATCACGGTCGGAGCTTGAGTCGAAATCGCCGAGTTCGACCAGAGTCCGGACCGCCGCCAGCTGTCAGTCGTCACTCGCCGCGTCGAAGGTGGGCTCGATCCCCTGCTCGGCGATGATCGACATCAGCCGCTCGTGCTCTGCGGCATCGACCGTGGCCGCCTCGGCGATCAACATCACGGGGATGCCGTCACGCACGTCGTAGGCCCGGGTCAGCCTCGGGTTGTACAGCACCGATTCCTGTGCGATGAAGTAGAGCGGCCCCTTGTCATCGGGACACGCCAGGATCGAGAGCAGGTCAGCGGAAAGGGTCATGAGAAGTCCTGTCGGTTACGGAAAGATCGTCGTCACGGCGCCGCATCACGTTCACGGTCGTCTCAGGCGGTGATCAGCGTGAGGAGTTCGGCGACGCGATCGTCACACGCATCGCGGTCGGATGCTTCGAGGTTGAGTCGCAACAGCGGTTCGGTGTTGGACGGCCTCAGGTTGAACCACCACGAGCCGCAATCCACGGTGAGTCCGTCGAGGTCGTCTTGGGGGAACTCGGCGAAGTGTGCGCTGATCGAGTCGATGACCGCATCGGCATCGGCGACCTGAGTGTTGATCTCGCCGCTCGACGCGTAGCGCTCGAACGGTTTGCGCAGCACCGACAGCGGCGTGGCCGAGCGACCGACCTCGGCCATCACCATCAACGACGCGATCAGGCCGCTGTCGGCGTTGAAGTTGCGGGCGAAGTAGTAGTGCGCCGAGTGTTCCCCGCCGAACAACGCGCCCGTCTCGGCCATCACCTGCTTGATGTAGGAATGCCCGACGCGAGTACGGATCGGCGTACCGCCGTGCTCCTCGACGACTTCGGGCACCGACCGCGAACAGATCAGGTTGTGGAGGATGGTCGCTCCGGGGTGGTTGCGCAGGGTCGCCGCGGCCAGGATCGCTGTGGTCGTGGATCCGCTCAGGCCCTCACCGTTCTCGTCGACGACGAAGACACGATCGGCGTCGCCGTCGAAGGCCAACCCGAGGTCGTAGCCACCGGTGAGGACCCGCGCCCGAAGGTCACGCTGATTGGCGGGCTGCAGCGGATCGGCCGGATGGTTGGGGAACGTGCCGTCGAGTTCGGGGAACAGCACCTCGTAATCCACGTGCTCGAGCCGATCGAGCACGGCGGGCACGACGAGCCCGCCCATGCCGTTGGCCGTGTCGGCCACGACACGCATCGGCCCGATGTCGGCGACGTCGACGAAGCTGAGCACGTGTTCGACGAAGTCGTCGAGCAGCGAGCGCTCGCTGCGAGTGCCGGGAACCTCGGAGCGGGCAGGTTCGGCGCCGTCGAGCACCGACTGCGCGACGCGCTTGACGTCGCCCAATCCGGTGTCGGCGCCGACCGGGCGGGCCCCGGAACGGCACAGCTTGATCCCGTTGTAGCCGGCGGGGTTGTGCGAGGCCGTGAACATCGCCCCCGGCACGTCGAGGACGCCCGAGGCGTAATACATGAGGTCGGTCGACGCGAGCCCGATGTCGATGACGTCGACACCGTGTTCGAGCAGCCCTCTGGTGAATCCGTCGACGAGCGTCGGACCCGAGGGGCGCATGTCGCGAGCGACCACGACGACGTCGTCACCCTGGTCGGTGACGAACGAGGCGAATCCGACACCGAGCGCGTACGCGACCTCGACGTTGAGTTCGTCGTGGACGGTACCGCGGATGTCGTAGGCCTTGACGATCTGATCGAGCGCTGACATGACTGCGACACCATAGCGGGGGCCCGTGATGCGTCTGCGCGCGTTTCGTGATCGTCTCGTGACGACCAGCCCGCGTTCCAGCCCGCGATGCAGGCCGGTCGGGGATCGATCAGCGAGCCGGATCGTCGGTCGACGCTGGCGCGGACACGGTGTCCTCGGTCGGATCGAGGACCCCGAGATCCAACGCGAGTTCGCCGGTCGGAGCGTCCTCGCTCGCAACGTCATCGGCAACGTCGCCTGCAAGGTCATCGGCAACGTCGGCTGCATCACCAACGGCGTCATCATCCGCAACGGCGCCCGCATGCGCTGCGTGGTGTTGGCCGAACGACGGACGCTCTGCTGCATGGGCAACGTCTCCACGGCGACGCCAGAGCACGCACAAACCGAGACCGAGCAGGGTCAGGCCGTAGAAGAACCAGTCGAGCGCTCCTTTGGAGTCGTAGCTCATCTCGACGGTCGTCTGCGTCGGGATCACCACCATGTGGTTGGCTCCCGCTCGATACGGCCCGTCCGCTCCCGACACGTTCCAGTTGGGGAAGTAGCTGATCTTGACGATCACCGGTACCCCGATCTGGTCGACGTCGAAGCTGAGGCTTTGCTGGCGGATCTCGACGTTCGACACGGTCATCGCCGGCAGCGGTGTCGGTGTGAGGGGCGTGGCCGGCTCGACGTAGTCGACGCGGCGACGCTGATCGTCGAACGGTTCGACTCGCTCGGATTCCACCAGTGCTGCGGTCACCCGCTGCCACTCGTCGGGTCCGTCGTCGACAGGCACGGCCGGCCAGTCGTCACGGCGCTGGAACCAACTCGTGCCCAATTCGAGGTTGCGCTCACGATTGTCGCTCGGCTTGTAGCGCCCGTCGCTTGCGTGCGTCACCACGACCGGTTCGACGGTGAGCGGCTCGACGATGTTGGAGTTCACCACTTCGTAGATCTCCCACGTGCCCGACGTGGTGACGAACTCGAGTCCGTCGGCGGTCGCCGCTTCGGCCTTGGCCGCGTCGGTACGGACCATCAGGTACCGCACGCCGAGATCGCGCATGTGGCGCACCCCGAGCTCGGCATCGTTGTTGGTGTAACGCAGCTGACGCACGGGGTTCGACGAACTCTCGGAGATGGCCGCTGCGGTGATGAAGTGATAGTTGGTGGACGCGGTCGCCTCGAAGAACAACCCCTCCATCGACCCGATGCAGCCTTGCGTCCAATGCGGCAACAGCATCAACGCCATCGTCGTGCCGTACTCGCTGTTGGCGCTGTTGTTCTCCCAGATCGCACGCCCGCAGCCGCGTTCGTCACCGATCTCGCCCATCGTGGTGACGACGTCGTGATAGGCCGGATAGGCGGGCCGTCCTTCGTAACCGGTCCAGTTGTATCTCGTCCAGCCATCGGCCACCGCACGTCCTGCGGTCGGGGTCTTGCGCAGCGGACCCCAGGCATAGACGGTGGTGTCGCCGTCGGCGGTGGCTTCGACTCGCGTCCCGTCGAACGGCAACACCTCGTACATCCAGCCGAACACGAGCAGGATCGACACACCGACCGCCGTGAAGGCTCCCGCGCTCTCGTAGGCGCCGAGCGTCCGCGTCGCGAGCCGGTTGCGAACCGCGTTGACGATCCACGTGAGCAACTCGAGCGCACCGATCACCATCAGCAGGTAGCGAGCGAGGTAGAAGAACGGCAACAGACGCGGGTTCCAGAGCAACCCGATCACCGGCAGGCTCTCGCGGGTGAACCACACGAGGATGGCGAAGACGATCGCGATCAGACCGAGCGCAGTGCCGGTGAGGTGGCGGCGCACGATCATCGAGCCGAAGCCGACGACCGCGAGCGTGGTGATCAGAATGTCGAGCCCCGGGGTGAGCGGAAAGTACATGTCCCAGAACGAGTCGTTCACGCCACTCGGGCGGAAGCCGTACTTCATGTCGGTCATGAATTCGTGGCCGAACAGGAACGGTCCGACCCACCACGCAGACAGCAGGATCAGCGTGACGCCGGTGGTCAGGGCGTAGACGAATCTCGTCTTGTCGATCCAGACCAGCGAGATGACCAGCGCCGCGACCGCGACGAAGATGAGCACGATGCCGTGGGACACAGCGGCGAGCGAGAGCACCACGGCGGCCCACACGCGGTACTTGCCGGTTCGCAACCCGTTGGCGAGCAGGCCGAGTCCGAGCACCGCGAGCGTCAACGAGATGGAGAACGAGTACTCACCCGCCATCGTCGACTTGACGTTGCCGCCGTAGATCTCGAAGCTCTCGTCGAGCAAGAAGCACATGCCGCCGAAGGCGAACAGCTCGGGGATCGGGTGCCGGAACGCAGCGAGTCGTCCGAACGCCCAGCAGGCGAACGGGAACGTGATCAGCCCCGACATCGCGACGATCTTGAACGCGACCCCGTACGCCACGAACGGCACCGCGTCGAGCATCACGATCGCGATCGCAGGGATCACCATGTAGAACCGGTACAGCGGCAGCCCTCCATACCAGTCCATCGTCCAACCGTTGAGCTGGAAGTTGGGCAGGTAATGGTCACGCAGGAACGCGGGCGCCCAGACGTGCGCTCCCATGTCGCCGCCGGTCGGTGTCGTGTCGTCGAAGATCAGGTCGCGCGACGGCGACAGCGGGTTGAAGTGGACGACCATCATCATGACGACGGTGGTGGTGACGAGCGCCGTGGAGGTGACGATCACCCGGGCGACGCGTTCGTTGGTCCACGGTCGATTCCACCAGTCGACCGGTCGACGAACGATCCGTCGTCCGATGCGTCCAGTGATCGATCCAGCAGAGACACCCGACGCGGTTTCGGACCATTCAGCGTCTTGCTCGCCGTCGGCGAACTCGTCGTCGGCACCGAACGACGTCTCGGGCACATCCGGGTCGATCATCGTGTCGACTGCAACCCCGGACGGATGCTCGTGGTCGGTCCCGATGGCTGGCGATTCGTCGGGCGGCATCGGGTCTCCCGAGCGGTCGTCTCGCACGTCGTCAGTCATCGGCTCGACCCATCACAGACCGACATTGTGACAAATGGCCGACCCGGTCGGGCGTCATGCTGCGCTGTCACGCGCTGCACTCTTGCCGATCGTGGAGCATCCAGCACTGCGACACCCGACAGCACACCGGCCAGCACACCCGTCAGAGCACCGAGATGACGCCCGTCGCGTTGAACGCGAAATGTGCCAGGATCGCCATCCCGAGGCGCCCGGTTCGCCAGGCGACGACCCCGAGGACCAGCCCGAATGCGAACAAGCCGGGCAGCTCGACCGGGCGGAAATGGATGCCGGCGAACACGAACGCCACGCCGACGACGACCGCGATCTGCACGGCGAACGTCGGCGCCGCACGCAGCAGCGGTCGCTGCAACATGCCCCGGAAGAACAATTCCTCCACGATCGGTGCCCCGACCACGACGAGCGCGACCAGCACCACGATGAGGCCACCGTCGGAGCGTTCGACCAGCGAACGGGCGGTGTCTTCCAGGCGTTGCGCGGAGAACGTGTCAGGCCAGATCGCCCGCAGCGGGACGTACACGACCCACACGAGACCCACTTGCGCGGCGATGCCGATCGGGAGGCCGAGCAGATCGATCGGCGAGAACCTCACGCCGAAGTCGGCGACGAACGAACCGGAACCGATCCGCTTCGACGACCACCACATCCCGACGAGGTAGGTCGACCACAGCACGATCAGCGAGGCGGCGAGGACGCCGATCGGTGCGTCGAGCGTGTCGCCGAACGAACCCGCAACCGGGTCGTCCCCACCGCGGGGCGAGAACAACACCGTGACCACCAACGAGCCCGCCAGCACCCCGACCATCCACGTACCGACCCACCAGGATCCCCAGGTCGACGCATCGTGGTCGGTGCTCGGCGGTGATGTCGCGCGCGCCACGGCGACGACGCTACCGGCCGCTGTCAGCAGCGCTCGCCGGACGCAGCGTCAGACCGCGATGAGCGCACCGCGACGCACGCCGCGGCGATCGTCGAGATGCCACCCCTGAGGCACCGACAGCCGCTCGGCGTGCCGCTCACACATGTCGTACATGTGCGGCTCACGCTCCGGATAGAGATGATCGATCCAGACGTGTGATTGGCCGTAGTGGTAGCTGAGGGTCACGGCCGCGGCGTCGGAGCACCCGGTGCGCGAGCACTGGCGTTCGGCGAGGATCGGCCGTCGCATCTGCGTCGAGATGTCGGGCGCCGGCCATGAACTGGTCCCGTCGATCAAGATGCCGCCCGGCCCGGACGCATCAGCGGACAGATCCCCGAGTCGCTCGATCTCGGTCGTGTCGTCGTCGCTCGCATCCGTGCTCGAACTGCGGATACCGGCAGCCGCGAGCTCGCTCGCGATGCGGTCGAAGACGCTCGTCGACGTGTTGGTCGACGTGCGGCGATGGTCATGTGTGGACGGCCCAACTCGCATCGGGAAAACGGTAAACGAACACACGCGCGTGCGGGTGGATGGTCGACGGACCGCGCGTATTCCCGAGTTGGACGTGTCATGTCCCACATCGGATTTCGCTCGAGTTCGGCGCGCAACGCCCTGCTCGGCAAGGCGGCGTCCCGTATCATGTCGCCATGAGTAATCTGCCGCCTCCTCCACCGCCGCCCCCGCCGGGAGGGGGCCGCGGCCGAGGTTCTCGCGGGTCGGGCAAGTTCGATCGCCCCACTCCGCGCAACGATTCGGTCCACAAGGGCGACCATGCGTCCGGCGGTGACGGCGGCGGCAGCGGCGAGACGAAGTCCGGATTCCCGAAGTGGGGTTTCTGGATCATCGCCATCGTGGCGCTCTCCGCGCTCCTGATTCCGAGCCTGTGGCCCAGCAACGATGGCGAAACCCTGACCTACACCGAGTTCATCGGGCAGGTCCAAGAGGGCAACATCGACACCGCCAACGTCAACACCGGTTCCGGCAAGATCACCGGCCAGTTCACGTCGGGCGGCGACTACAACACCAACGGCGGCGGAGAGCGCGGCCTGTCAGAGGCCGACGAAGAACTCCTGCGCCAGCGCGGCGTCGACCTCGAGTTCACCCCGCCCAGCAACAACTGGTTGCTCGGTCTGCTCGGCTTCATGTTGCCCGTGTTCTTGATCATCGCCTTCCTCGTGTGGATGCAACGTCGAGCCGCCGGCCAGATGGGTGGCGTGATGTCGATCGGCAAGAGCAAGGCCAAGGCCTACACGACCGACAAGCCGTCCACGACCTTCGGCGACATCGCCGGCTACGAAGGCGTCAAGCAGGAGATCACCGAGGTCGTCGACTTCTTGCGGATGCCCGAGCGGTTCCGGGAGATCGGCGCCCGCGTCCCCAAGGGCATCCTGCTCGTCGGCCCTCCCGGCACCGGCAAGACACTGTTCGCCCGTGCGGTCGCCGGTGAGGCGGGCGTCGGATTCCTCGCCGTGACCGGCTCCGACTTCATGGAGATGTTCGTCGGCGTCGGCGCCAGTCGTGTCCGTGACCTGTTCCAGCAAGCCCGCCGCATGGGCCGGGCGATCATCTTCATCGACGAGATCGACTCGATCGGCCGCAAGCGCGGTGCCGGTCTGGGCGGCGGCCACGACGAGCGCGAGCAGACACTCAACCAGATGCTCGCCGAGATGGACGGCTTCGAGACCTCCGAGGGCATCGTCATCATGGCGGCGACCAACCGCCCCGACATCCTCGACCCGGCGCTACTTCGGCCGGGCCGTTTCGACCGTCAGATCGTCGTCCCGCTCCCCGAGTCCGACGAGCGCAAGGCGATCCTCGAAGTGCACAGCCGTGACAAGCGCATGGGCGCCGACGTCGACATGGAGACGATGGCCAAAGCGACCGTCGGTATGGCTGGCGCCGATCTCGCGAACCTCGTCAACGAAGCGGCGCTGGTCGCCGTGCGCCGCGGCTCCAAGGAGATCGAGCGCATCGATTTCGAGAACGCTCGCGACCGTGTCGTGCTCGGCGCGCAGCGCGAGTCGGTGATCATGTCGGCCGAAGAGAAGCGGGCGACGGCGTACCACGAGGGCGGTCACGCGCTGCTCGCCACGGTGCTGCCGTCTGGCGACCCGCTGCACAAGGTCACCATCTTGCCGCGCGGGATGGCGCTCGGCGTGACGTGGTCGCTCCCCCAGGAACGACACACGTACTCCAAGGAGTACTTCCTCGACACGATCTGCAAGGCCATGGGCGGGCGCGTCGCGGAGAAGGTCGTGTTCGGCCACCTCAACTCCGGGGCGGCCAACGACCTCGAGCAGGCGACCGGGATCGCTCGCCGGATGGTCCGCGAGTGGGGTATGTCCGACCGCGTCGGCCCGCAGGCGTGGAGCAGCCAGCAGGCGACGTTCCTCGGCGACGACCTGATGAGCTCCGGACGCGAATACTCCGACGACACGGCCAAGCTGCTCGACGAGGAGATCGCCAAGATCCTCACCGATCAAGAGCAGCGAGCCCACGATGTGCTCACCCGCCATCGCCGCGGCCTCGAATTGATCGCCGAGGCGCTCCTCGAACACGAGACGATCGACGGACCCTCCGTCGCCCGACTGATCCAGCAGGGCATGATCGAATCCGGCGAGAGCGCCGACAGCCTCGAAGACATCATCGTCCGCTGACGCGCTGCGCCGCGATGACGCGGCAAGGTGACGACGCGGCTCAGGCCGTTGCGGGGCCGGAATCGGTCGATGTGCTCCCCGACTCACGGGCGCCGGCGACGGCGGCCCAGAGATCGGCGGCGCTCATCGGTCCGAGAAAGCTGGCTCGGGTGACGCCTTCGTGATCGACGACGACGAGGGTCGGCACCGCGTCGATCTGGTAGCGCTCGTGGAGCGCCCGGTCGGCGGCGAAGTCGATCGTCGCCACCGCGACCTCGCTGGACTCGAGGACCGCTGCCTTCGACCGGACTTCGGCGCACTTGTCACAGGTGTCAGAACTGAACACGACGACCAGCCACGGCGCGTCCGGGCGGATGAAGTCGGCGCGGTCGAGTTGCTGAGGCACGTTGAAGCGACGCTGGGTCGGCGCGTCGGGCGTGCGGCGACGACGGACGATCTCGGCCACAACGACCGCCACGATCACGATCACGGCGGCGATCACGAGACGCTCCACGGCCACGATGCTACCGAGCGACGTCTCGGCATCGATGGGGCGGCCCGAGGCCAGCGATCCTGGCGGCGCTCGTCTCAGCCTTCGGAGGGCAGCAGGAACGATCCCGATCGACCCGGCAGGTCGTTGCCCCGCGGCAGCGATCGCTCGACGAAGACACGGCTGGTCGAGGTGACGATCAGTTCCTGTCCGAGCACGTCGGGATCGACCAGGTCGATGGTCAGGATCGAACCGGGGGCCAGTGGAATGTTCTCCAGGCTCGGCACGACGGACGGACCGGCGGGCCCGACGGCTTCGATCGTGACCGTTGCTTCCGACTGGTCGATGTTGTAGACCACGAGCGCGTCCTCGGTCGGCTCGGTGGGCCCGATGCCCATGTGCCAGGTTCGGGCGACGAAGCCGTCAGGGCGAGGTGGCGCTCCGAGCACGACCGACGTGGCGACACCGTCGCCAGCCGGACGGGTGAGTACACGTTCGACGACGATCGACGGCTGCGCCAGCGTCGAGAACACCGTCGCATGGCGGCCCAGTGGGATCTCGCCGACCTGGGTGGCGAACTCGACGAACGCGTCGTCGCCTTCGTCCTGCGCGGTGTCCTCGCCGTTCTCCTGCTCGTCGACGGGGGTGAACGCGTCGCCACCAGCGTCGCCCGGCACCGGACGCTCGGCGTACGGGTCGAACACGACGACGCGTCGCGGGCCGACGACGATGGGGTCGAGGTCCTCCACGCCGGCGTCGAGTGGGAGTCCGCCGAAGAACACCGTCACCTCGACGTCGTCGCTCGTCGGGTTGTAGATCGAGTAGGTCTCAGAGATGCCGCCGCCGCGTTCGCCGTCGGCGAACCACCATTGGTCACGCAACTCCGGAGCCGCCAACGACACGTCGTAGCCGGATCGACCACCGCCGAGGTAGTGCTGGGCTCGCGCCACCACGAGCCGACCGGCGGTCGCCTCGACCGCGACAGCGATGACCGGCTCGTCACGGGCCCCGAGCTCGGCGATCGGGATCGTCCGCACGGTGCGTGGGAGCACGGTGAACCCCTGGAACTGGCCCGGTTGCGACTCGCGCTCTTCGGTGGCGAAGCGCAGCCGTGCGACGACCGGCTCGTCGAAGGGATTGGTGAGCACGAGCGTGTTGATGCTGCCGTCGACCGTGAACCCGTCGGCGAGATACCAGGTGGTCGACGTCTCGTCGGAACACGCGTCGACCGAGTTGCCGGCCGGATGCTCGGCGATCTGTTCGACGAAACCTCCGCCGCCTTCGATCTCGACCACGACGCTCGCGAACGCGGTGGGTTCGGGGATCGTCGCGTCGACGTCGATACGCGTCTGTGACCACGCAGCGACGCTGAACTCGCGATCGGCGACCGCTCCGTCGTCGGTGAGGATCAGGTAGCGACCGATCAACTGCCCTTCGTCACGGTTGGAGACGACGACGCTGCCACCGACGCCGCCTTCGCCCGTCGCCGGCACGCCCGGACAGAACCAGCTCCCCGTCAGTGCCCCCGACGCACCGACCGACGGCATCCACGTTCCGCCGCTCGACGAGAAGAACGCCGGTGCGGCCGGCGTGGTGTCACGACCGACGATGATCAACCCGATCAAGCTGAGCACGATCACGATCGCTGCAGGCGCACTCCGTCGGCTCATCGTTCCACCTCCGGCTCGTCGGCGAGCCGTTCATCGGCCACGCCGCTCAGCGGCGCCACATCGAGGTCGACCCCGCCTGCCTGATCCGCCTCCGGCAGATCCGCACCGATGCGGGCGACCTGTCCCGTGAGGTCCAGACCCGGATCGAACGCTGCACTGGGCTCGGCCGACTCAGCAGCGTCGTCGAGCGAGATCAGTGTCTCGTCCTCGATCGCCGTGAGTCGTCGACGCGACGACGGCACGGTCACACGCGCCGCCCCCACGAGCACGATCAACCACAGCACGACCTGGACGGCGACCCACAGCGAACGCGTCGACGACGAGTCGTACTCGAGCGTCGCGTCGCCACCCGATGGCACGTCGAATGCCGTCGTGATGCCGAATGCTCGCCGACCGTCGAGGTCGACGCCGTCGACCGACAGCGTCCAGTTGCCGTCGAACGGCACGGCGAGGTGGACCACGCCAGCCGGAATCTCCTGCGTCCGGGGTGTGGTGTGATCGACGCCGACGAACGCCGGCTCCGCCTCGGTGAGATCGGCTCGAACGAGCGCTTCGTCGCCGGCCGCCGTGCTCGCCTCGGCCGTCGCACCGGTGAGCAGCGACGCTGTCGGGATCCATGCGGTGTTCTGGTAGATGTCGACGGTCGGCAGATCGGGGAACGAGACGATGTCGAGCTGCTCATCGAGGGCGGTCTGGAGCCCTGCCGGCGGCTCCAAGGGGCTCGCCGGGGTCGAGATCACCCCGTCGAACAGCGGAATGATCACGAATCGGATCCCGAGAGGTGCGAGTAGGCGACCGGCACGTTGTGTGGATCCGGATGCGATGCGATCGAGCGCTTCGGCGATCACCTCGTCACCGCGCGTCGACGACGCGAACCATCGGTCGCGGACATCCATTCCATCGTCGTCGATGACCGAGAACGACATCCCGTCGCGGTATACGACGCCGGGGGTCGGAAGGATTCGAGCGTCGCCGAGCACCAGCACGTGGTAGTCGCCAGCTTGATCGGCATCGGGCAATCGGAGGTCGACGAGCGCCGCGAGCGTCGTCGTCGGAGCGTTCCAACCACCGTCACCGGTGGCATAGATACCCGGAACGAGCCCGACCACCACCGCGGCGCTTGCGAGGAGACCCAATGGTTGGCGCCAGCCGAACGTCCCACCTCGGACGTCGAGATCGAACGCAGCGAGCGCCGCTGCCGCCGAGACGGCGAGGCCGACACCGATGGGAGCGAGCAGCACGCCGGCCTCCGGCATCGCGAGCGGCAGGCCGCCTCGATCGCCGAGCACGGCCAGGGCACCGAAGCCGACGACCAGCACACCCGCCCGGATCGCCCAGGTGAGGCGCCAGGCCCTCGCGAGCACGATCGCTGCGACGACCGGCAGATACAGGACCAACCACAGCGAGACGAAATCGGTCGGGCCGACCTCGAACGACGCGACCGAGAGCAGGCCCCGGCCCGGGTCGCCGACGGGTGACGGCCCCACGAGTTCAGCCCAACTCCACGATGTGATCCACGGCAGGTTGAGCAGCGCCGCGATGACGACCCCGGCAGCAGTCGCCTCGAGGTAGCGCAATGCGGTGCGCCAGGGGGCCATGGCGAGCAGCGTGGCGATGGCGAGGAGCACGCCGATGACGAGCGCCACGATCAGCATCAACGGTACGAACGCCGTGGCCAAGCCGACCACGAGCCCGACCTGCAACGTCTTGCGGATCCGGTCGGCGAGATCGAGTTCGACGATGCCATCGACGAGATCGGTCTCGGCCAGTCGCGGGTCGGCCGTGCCGACACCAACGGCACTCCGCAGCGTGTGCACGATCCACGGCGCAGCGGCGTACGACACGAGCGTCGAGAGCGAACCGATGGCCATCGCCCCACTGACCAGCGGACTCGCCGCGTAGACGAGCAACGCCCCGAGGCGGGCCCGCGATGACGGGAACACACCGGCGAGCTTCCACAGGCCGATGAGCCCGACCACGACCAGACCGATCACGAACACCGTCTGGAGGAGACCCATCCGGAACAACGTGACGGTTGACAGGACCGACAGCGTCGCCCAACCGGTCGGGTTGGCACTCGACGAACCGAGACCGTTCGGGTTCCAACCGCTCGCGTAGCTGCTGAACAGTTCGCGCGGGCTGTCGACGAAGGGCAGGAACTCGCCGACCGACGGCACCGCGCCGGTCACGAACGCACGACTGCCGAACAGCAACGCGGCGAGCACGCCGATCCAGACGAACACCGGCGCTGTGGTGCTCTCCCGCCAGCGCCGAACGCTGCTCTCGGCGCCGACGAAGGTGGACATGTCGCGGTTGCGAAAGAACGACGTGAGACGCGCGCTCCCCCGCTCTTGCAAGCCCAGGACCTCGCGTTCGGGGACGCGACGGGTTGCGGCGACCTCGCGCCGTCGACGGACGATGCCCGCCGAACGCGGGATCAGGCCGACCAGGGCCCGCGTCGACGCGACGCCCGAACGGAATCGACCGGTGAACAGCCCGACCACGAGTTCCGACAGGGTGAGCAGGATCAACTCGACGAGGCGGCCGGGCAGCCGCGCACGGCCCGTCATCGTCATGACCGTGCGCATCCGGTGGCGCGCTTGTGCGCTGAGATGGGCGATGTCGGGTCGACGCTCCACGAGACGGCCACGGTGTCGCACGCGAGCCACCGGAGCGACCACGACGCGGGCGCCGCTGTGATGGACTCGCCAGCAGAACTCGACGTCGTCACCCCAGAAGTCGATCGCCGGGTCGAATCCGCCGATCTCGCGGAACAGGTCGGCGCGCACGAGGAGGCACGCCGATGAGAGCACGAACACGTCGCGAACCCCGTCGTGTTGTTCCTGGTCGATCTCACCCGGCTCGATCACCTGATGCAGTTCGCCGAAGCGATCGAGACCGAGCCCGACGGCCTGCAGCACGCCCGGTTCGTCCCATTCGACGAACTTCGGGCCCACCACACCGGCGTTCGAACGATACAACTCCTCGACGAGCAGCCGCACGGCGTCGGGCTCCGGCGCGATGTCGTCGTGACAGAAGAGGAAGAATCCGTTCTGCCCTTCGACGAGACGACCGACTTCGTTGGCGGCAGCGCCGAAGCCGGGGTTGGCACCGAGCGAACGAACGAACGCCTTGGGAATCCGCAGCTTGATGACGGTTTCGAGGTGCGCCTCGAAGGCCACCTTGCCCGACTCGTCGCCGCCGCTACTCAACGCGGCAGCGTGCGCCTGGGCAACGGCAGACGGCTCGGCCAGCAAGAACAGGAATCGCAGGTTCGGATAGTCCTGCGCCGCGAGGGCGTCGAGCGTCTGCTCGAACCAGTCCCCCGGCTCGTGGACGACCACGACTGCCACGACGGGCGGGGCATGCAGCGTCTCCGGTTCCACGATCGACCGAGGTTAGTGGTGCCGACGCCCCCGAACTGGTCACTCGTCGAGCGGTAGACTGTGTCATGTGGCCCTCCCCCCATCGGTCGATCTGACCAACTTCGATCTCGCACCCGCAGCACGAGCCGCTCGCGGCATCGCGTCGACGGTCACGGGCGCTGCCACGGGTGCCGCGAAAGAGGCGACCTACACCGCGGTCGGTCTGGGCGTCCTCACCTACCAGCGACTCCAGGTGCGGCGTCGCGAACTCGAACGAGCTCGTCGTCGCGGCTGACCGCGCCGATCACTCCACATCACCGACGCCAGGGATAGCCTCGCGAGTTCCGTGTCGACCTCATCGTCTCACCCCCACGCCGATCCGGGCGCCAACCCGAGCGCACGGCGGTTGCCGGTCCCGGAGGGCACCATCCCGGTCGGCGTCGCACTGCTCATCGCCGGCGTCGCGACCTATGCGTTCTTCGTCGTCGGCAAGAGCGCCGTCGGCGGTGACGAGGAGTTCGAACCGATCGTCTCGTTGTGGTTCGCCACGTTCGCACTGGCACCCGGATTCTTCCTCCCGCTCGAACAGGAACTCGGGCGGGCGCTCGCTCATCGCCGAGCGCTCGGCCAGGGCACCGCACCCGTCGTGCAGAAGGTGGTGCGCCTCGCATTCATCCTCGTCGCCGTCATCGTCATCGCGATTCTGGCCGCCAGCCCGCTGATCGCGTCGTCGTACTTCGGCGGCGACTGGATCATGGTCGTGGCGCTCGTGTCCACGTTCGTCGCCTACGCACCCGCCCACCTCGCCCGCGGCGTCTGCTCGGGCAGTGGACGCTTCCGGGACTACGCGATCATCATGGGGTCAGACGGTGTGGTGCGCATCGTGCTGTGCATCCTGCTCGCGCTCGTCGGCATCCAGGCCGCCGGCGCCTACGGCATGGCCGTCGCCGTCTCACCACTGTTCGCGGTGGCCTACGTGTGGCGGCGGGGTGCGTTACGGACCGATCCGGGCCCGCCCGCCGAATGGAGTGAGGTCACCCCCAACCTCGGCTGGTTGCTCCTCGGGTCGGTGTTCGCAGCATCACTGCTCAACGCCGGACCCATCACCGCGAGCCTCCTCGCTGCCGACAACGAGCGGGCATTCGTCACACAGTTCTCCTACGGCGTGCTCCTCGCTCGCGTCCCGCTGTTCCTGTTCCAGGCCGTTCAGGCGGCGTTGCTGCCGGGGCTGAGTCGCCTGGCTGCGCAAGGTCAACTCAGCGAGTTCCGCAGCGGTCTCAAGCGCTTGTTGATGGTGGTCGTGGCGGTTGGCGTCATCGGCACCGCCGGCGCGTTCGTGCTGGGGCCATGGGCGATCGAGGTCGTCTACGACGCCAACCTCTCCGGCCGTACGCTGGCCGTGCTCGCGCTGGGCAGCGCCTGCTACATGATGGCGTTGGCGTTCGCCCAAGCGGTCATCGCGCTCAAGGGCCATGCGCTCGTCGCCCTGGGATGGGGCATCGGCGTCGTCACCTTCATCGTCGTCACCTGGCTCTCCAGCGACGAGCTGTTCCGACGCATCGAACTCGGCCTGCTGGCATCGTCGTTCGCGGCGCTCTGCAGCTTCGCCGTGGCACTGCGGTCACGCCTCGCATCCGGCGCGACCCCAGATCACCAGTCGGTCATGGAAGCGATCACCGACATGCCCTTCGAGACCTGAGCTCGAACCGGATCGCGGTTCAGCGGCCGGCTTTGGCCGCTTCGATGGCGAGATCGTTGTCGACCATCATCTTGACCAGCGACGGGAAGTCGACCTCGGGCTCCCACCCGAGCTGTTCTTTGGCCTTGCTCGCATCGCCGATCAGCAGGTCGACCTCAGCCGGCCGGTAGAACTTCGGATCCTGGCGGACGTATTGGCGCCAGTCGGCGATACCGACCTCGGCAAAGGCGAGATCGACGAACTCCTCGATCGAATGGGTTTCGCCCGTGGCAAGGACGTAATCGTCGGGATCGTCCTGTTGCAGCATCATCCACATGCCCTTGACGTAGTCGCCGGCATAGCCCCAGTCACGCTTGGAGTCGAGGTTGCCCATCACCAATTCGTGCTGCAAGCCGAGCTTGATGCGTGCCGCAGCGTTGGAGACCTTGCGCGTGACGAACTCGATCCCACGCCGCGGACCTTCGTGATTGAACAGAATCCCCGACGACGCATGGAGGCCATAGGACTCGCGGTAGTTGACGACGATGTCGTGGCCGAACACCTTGGCGCAGCCGTAGGGCGAACGCGGGTGGAACGGTGTGAGCTCGTTCTGCGGGGTCTCGCGGACCTGGCCGAACATCTCCGACGACGAGGCCTGGTAGAAGCGGATCGGGTTGTTCTGGGTGCCGCCGACCATGCGAATCGCCTCGAGCATGCGCAAGACACCGAGCCCGGTGATGTTCGCGGTCAACTCGGCCTGCGAGAACGACAGCGCGACGAAGCTGATCGCACCGAGGTTGTACACCTCGTCAGGTTGCGCGAGCTGCAACGCCGCGACAAGCGACGGGAGGTCGGCGAGGTCGCCCGACACCAGTTCGATGAACGGCATCTCCTCTTGCAGCCGCGTGGCGCGCGGATTGTTCTGCCCCTTGATCATCCCGTAGACGTCGTATCCCTTGCCGTGCAGGAATTCGGCGAGGTGTTGACCATCCTGGCCGGTGATCCCGGTGATGAAAGCGCGTGGCATAGGCGGCGGAGTCTAGGAGCGTTGCGACCAGAGCTGCCATCTCCCTACCATCTCCACGGTGCTGAGCGTGGCGATCGACGTCGGCCCGCTTCACGGGCCGCGAACCGGAGTCGGCAACGCCGTCGCCTGGTCGATCGACGAACTGCGCCGACTTGGCGCCGCCTGGGGCGACGAGCACGAGCATGGCGACGCCGAGGCACAACCGTTCAAGGTCCAATTGTTGCCGTACCTGACGTCGATGCGCTCACGGGTCAGCCCGCCGACGCGCCGGCTCCCACTGCCCGCCGCTGCGGCGCACCGTCTCTGGCAACGCGCCGATCGGCCACACCTCGATCGATGGCTCGGGCGACCCGACCTCGTCCACGGCACCAACTACGTGGTGCCACCGACTCGCTGCCCTCGCCTCGTGAGCGTGTACGACTGCTGGTTCCTGGAGCATCCTGGCGACGCGTCACCCGATGTCGCTCGGGCCGGTGAGATCCTTCGACGTTCGATCGGCAGCGGCGCGCACGTGGTCACCTCATCGCAGGCTACGGCAGACCGACTACGCGAGTTCGTCCCGACCGATCGCCTCGACGTGATCCATCTCGGTCCGCCGCCCGTCGACGCGACTCCGTCCGACGCGGCGATGCCGAGCGCGACGCCCCCTCGGTTCGGCCACCTCGACGGGGCGTCGTTCGTGGTGTCCATCGGCACGGTCGAGCGCCGCAAGAACGTGCCGAGTCTGGTGCGTGCGTTCGGCCGACTCGCCGCCGAGCACGCCCAGGCGCGTCTCGTGGTCGCCGGACGGCCCGGCGACGACCAGGCCGAGGTCGATCGCGCCCTCGCCGACCTCGACCCCGCCACCCGGGCACGAGTCGACACGTTCGGTCAGATCTCCTCCGAGGAGAAGCGGTGGCTGCTCGCACACGCAACAGCGCTGGCGTACCCCTCGCTCGACGAGGGATTCGGGTTCCCGATCCTCGAAGCCCAGCAGGCCGGTGTTCCGGTCGTCGCGAGTTCGGCTGGCTCGATCCCCGAAGTCGCCGGTACCGGCGCACTGCTCAGCGCGCCGCTCGACACCGAGGCGCTCGCCGCCAATCTCCACTGGGTCTTGACGAGCGATCACCAGCGCCAGATCCTGATCGACAAGGGCACTCGCAACCTGGATCGATTCTCGTGGACGACGACCGCACGGTCATACTTCGACCTCTATGCCCGACTCTCCGCACCGTGACGCTGTGACCCGTGACGCTGTGAACCGTGACGCTGTGAACCGTGACGCCGGACGCGTGGCCGTCGTGTGCGGTGGGGTCGGTGCCGCACGCTTTCTGACCGGTCTGGTCCAGGTCGTCGACGCCGACCGGATCGACGCGATCGTCAACACCGGCGACGACACCGTGCTCCACGGCCTGT
Organism: Ilumatobacter sp.; assembly: GCF_046290335.1. Lineage (GTDB taxonomy): Bacteria > Actinomycetota > Acidimicrobiia > Acidimicrobiales > Ilumatobacteraceae > Ilumatobacter_A. Next base: position 1,018,769 of record NZ_JBKAGH010000001.1, read on the forward strand.
CGATCTCGCCCGACCTCGACACGATCACCTACACCCTCGCCGGGGCGATCGACCCCGAACGTGGTTGGGGCCTCGTCGACGAGACGTGGATCACGATCGGCGCACTCGAGCGATACGAGTCAGTCCGGCCTGCTGGCTCCCAGGCCGCAGCTCGCTGGTTCGGACTCGGCGACCAGGATCTCGCGACCCACTTCTATCGCACGGCGCGTCTCGCGGAAGGCGCAACGCTGACCGAAGTGACCGTCGAGATCGGCCGAGCCTGGGAACTGCCCGTGCGACTCGTGCCGATGACCGACGACCGTTGCTCGACCACCGTCACCCTCGCGGACACCGGCGAGGACGTGTCGTTCCAGGACTACTTCGTCCGCCTGCGCCACTCGGTTCCCGTCGCCGCGGTCCGCTTCGACGGCGACGCTCAGTTGAGCGCTGCGGCGTCCGAGGCGTTGGACGGCGCCGAGACGATCGTGATCGCACCGTCGAACCCCCTGGTGTCGATCGGACCGATCCGCTCGCTCCCCGGCACCGACGAGATGCTCGCCCGACGCCGCGACGACGTGGTCGCTGTGTCGCCCATCGTTGGTGGCGCGGCGCTCAAGGGTCCAGCCGACCGCATGCTCGACGAACTCGGACACGAGGCTTCGGTCGTCGGCGTGGCCCGGATCTACGCTCCGATCGCCGGTGCGCTCGTCATCGACCCCGTCGACGCGCACCTCGCCGAGGCCGTCGAACGAGAAGGCCTGCGCTGCGTCGTCGCACCCTCGATCATGTCGAGTCCTCGGATCGCACGGGACCTCGCAGCCGCCACCCTCGCCGCCGCTCACTGACGCCGATGTGACCTGACGGCCCGTCAGCGTGGCCGGATCAGTCCGGTGCGAGCACGCGTCGCAGACCGGTCGAAACGTCGGTCCAGGGTGACCATCCGAGGTGGATTCGCGCCCGCACCGGCGAGACGGCGAAGCGCGGCAGGTCGTCGATCCGAGGTGGGCCGCTGATCGGGTCGAGGCCGGCGCCGCCGCGCAGCGCGGTCCAGAGGTCGCGGATCGTGGTCTGCACCCCCGTTCCGACGTTGATGACCAGACCACTCCCCCGGTCGCCGGCGCGCACCAGCGCATCGACGACGTCGTCGATGTAGACGAAGTCTCGGGTTTGGCGGCCGTCGCCGTCGAGTGTCGGTGCGGTGTCGGTGAGCAGCGCCTCGTGAAGTGCGGCGACCACACCGCCGGATGGCGCCTGCCGTGGCCCGTAGACGCTCGAGAACGCAAGCGCCGTGAACTCGATGGCGTGGCGCTCTCGATAGGTGGTCAACAGGTCGACCACGGCTCGCGCCGCGACGCCGCGAACCCCGCGGGGCACCAGTTCGGATTCCTTCATCGGCAACGCCGACGCTGCGGGCTGCCCGTACAGCGACGACGCCGGCACCCCCGCGACCACCTTGCTCACGCCATGTCGCCGAGCGCTCTCCAGCGTCGCGAGCGCCGACGAGAACGCCTGCGCCTGTGCCTGAGCCGACCGATCGTGACGATCGAAGAGCGCGAGGTGGTAGACCACCTCGGGACGACGCATCCCGAACAGCGAGTCCGCTTCACTCGACGATGCGTCGAGGTGGTGAATCTTCAGCGGGCCACGAGTGGCTCGCGCATCAGCCAGGTTCGCCAGCGAACCTGGCGAGAGTGTGTCGATGACGTCGACCACGTGTCCTTCGGCGAGCAGTCGATCGACGAGGTGCGAACCGATGAAGCCGGCTCCCCCGATGACGACGACGTTCATGCGAGCACGCTATTGCGCGCTGGACGCCCGCGGGCGGGTTGCATCACCCGGCAGCGACAGCGGGCGAGGAATACTGACCGCTCAATCGAGGTCCGGCAGCGTCGAATACGCGAGATGATCATCGGCTGCGACGACTCCGTCGGCACCGATGATCGACTCGATCACCGTCGCATCGGCTCCGACACGACCCATGACGAGCGACGACTCGACTTGCGCTCGTTCCTCGATCACCGCGCCGGGAAGGATGACCGAGTCGACGACCGTCGTGCCGGCAGCGATCCGCGCGCCCGCTCCGACGAGCGTGTTGCTCACGGTCGCCTGAGGGTCGACGATCGCGCCAGGAGCGAACGCTTCCGCAGACTCGTGGGCACGCTTGCCGCTCAGTAGGTCGAGGTTCGCCGCTCGGTAGAAATCGGGCACACCCGCATCGATCCAGTAATCGTCGGTCGAGTAGCCGAACAACCGTCCGGCATCGGCGACGAGCGGGAACACGTCACGCTCGATCGACACGCGCTGCTCAGCCGGGATCCGGTCGAGGACCGACGCCTCGAAGACGTAGGTCCCCGCGTTGATCAGATTGCTCGGCTCGGTGCCGCGAGCTGGCTTCTCCACGAACTGACGAACCGAGCCGTCGTCGGCGAGATCGACGACGCCGAACGCCGACGGGTCGTCGACGCCGATCAAGTGCAGCGTGGCCTCCGCTCCGTGACGACGATGCGCTGCCACCAGGCCGGCGACATCGAGATCGGTCATCACATCACCGTTGGCCACCACGAACGTGTCGTCGATGCCAGCGTGGAGCGCGGCGAACCGGATCGCCCCGCCGGTGTCGAGCGGCTCCGGCTCGACGGCGTAGTGGAGCACGACATCACCGCACCGCCCGTCCGGGAAGGCCTCCATGAACGGCTCGGGTTTGAAACCCAACGCCAACACGACGTCGGTGACACCACCACGAGCGAGTCGGCCGATGAGCCGAGCGATCATCGGCTCGTGGCCGACCGGCAGCATCGGTTTCGGAATCGTGTTGGTCAGCGGCCGAAGACGCGTCCCGAATCCGCCGACGAGGACGACGGCGTGCATCAGGGTTCGGTCGTCGAGGTGTCGCCGTCAGCCGGCGCATCTTCGACCGGGGCATCTTCGGACGGCACGCCCGTGTCGATGGTGATGTCGCCGTCGTCGTCGATCTCGACCCCGGAGAACAGTTCGTCCGGCGGCAACTGTGCGACGTCGTTCAACGCTCGCTCCTCGAACTCGGGAGCCCACGGCGGCATCACGACGTCTTCGTCGTTGGGAACGAAGGCGATGACGACGACCATCGCGTCCTGGTCGAGACGGATGTTGTCGTAGTCGGCGATGAACGTCTGGCCTTCGCCGGTGTCGGAGAAGTTCTCCCACACGACCGCCTTGAGTTCGCCCGTCTCCGTCCCGGTCACGTTGCCGTCGTCGTCACGGATCTCGCACTCGGTCTCGCCATTCTCGAAGACGCCAGTCTCGTTCTGGTACGGGAGGAAGGCGCGCTGATCGGCGGGGAACTCGAGCTTGTCGCGGGTGATCTCGACGTCGTACACGTCGAGGAACACGCCGAGCCGCGCCCGGCTACCGATCGCGAGCGACGAGAACGGATGCCAGTGAATGAGGCCGTCGTCATGGCTGTGGATACCGCTGCGGGCGTACTCGATGTTGGTCGGTCGACCGTTGGCGTCGAGCGCTTCACCGTCACCGTTGAGCTGGAACCAGGTGTCGCAGAGGTAGAACCCGTAGACGTGGTGCCAGTGATCGTCGATCTGCGGCGCCGAGGCATCGGCCGTGGGACGGCTCTCACGGGCGTAGGCGACGAGTGCCAGCCCAGACACCAGGACGATCGCAACGATCATCGGGAACAGCGTGCCGCCCTGGAAGCGGACCTTCTGCCCCTTGCCCTTCTGCGCGAGGCGAGCAGCCTTCTTGGTGGATGACGATGAGGGAGCCACGAGTCGCCAGGCTAGCGGTGTGTCCGCCGCTTCCGGGGTCGCGCCCCGTGACCTGCGCCGGGACCGGCATCGAGGTCAGCTCGGTGCGGAACGACCCGCGAGCATGGAGATCAGTGCTCGATACGCCGACCCGACCGCCGCCGGCGAAGCGTTGTCGACGACCCACGATCGCCCACCCGCACCGAGTCGCGCTGCTCGCTCGGGATCGTCGAGCAACGTGCGCAGCGCCGCGATGAACTCGTCCGGATCGTCAGGCGGCACCGAGATGCCACCCCCCGATTCGGCCAGCATGCGAGGAACGGCGGTGTCGGGGTCGATGGAGGCGACCACGGGACGCCCGGCGGCCATGATCGAGTACGTCTTCGACGGCACCGAGACGGCGCCGAGACCCGCCTTGAGTGGAACGACGTGGATGTCGCCGGTGGCCAAGAGCTCGCTCAGGCGATGCGCTTCGATGTACCCGGCGAAATGCAAGTTCGGGAGGTGACCCGACCGTTCCTCCAACGTCGAGCGAGCAGCACCGTCGCCGTTGATCAGGAACTCGACGTCGGGGAGGGCCTCGGCGGCAGCCACGACGAGGTCGAGTGACTGCGAGAACCCCACGTTGCCGCCGTAGAGCACCACGGGCCCGTCGCCGAGCCCGAGTTCGGTCCGATACGGGGTACGACGATCGCCCGGCCTGATCACCTCGGTATCGACGAAGTTCGAGATGACGTGCACGCGATCAGCCGACGACGCCGGCATCTTCGCTCGCACGTTGACCGCAAGGTCCTCCGACAGCACCGTCACGGCATCGGCCAGCCGGTAACTGACGCGTTCCAACCACCGAGCCACTGCGATGATCCTCGAGTTCGTGATCGCCCCGGTCTCCACCGCAGCATCCGGGAACACGTCCTGGATGTTGAAGATCAGTGCCGAGCGCCGGGACCACGCGACGACGCGTCCGGTGATGCCGAGCGTGAGCGGCGGCGACATCGCGATCACGGCGTCGACGCGCCGAAACCACCCGCCGCAGCGCAGACCCTGGAGCCCGGCCAACGCCGAATAGCCGACGAACCCGAGCGCTCGCCGCAACAGGTTGCGCTTGTCGGTGCCCGGAAACGGATGCACTCTGGTGATCGAGCCCCAGGTGGTGGCCTCGCGACGCACCCAGCGCCCGCCCCACCCCGCCTCGATCGCATGGCGGCGATACCACGGCAGCGCCGTCACCACGTCGACACGAACCCCGAGCGACACCAGTTCGTCGACGATGCGCGTCATCACCGTCCCCGTCGGCGCGGTGTCGGGCGCGAAGTGGGGGCACAACACCACGACGCGCACGCGAGAGTCACGCATCTCGCTCACCGTCCGCCATCGCCGGCAGCCAGCCGATACGCCGCGGCGAGACCTGCTCCGGATGCGGCCGACGTGAACGACCGGGCGCGTCGATGCCCGCGGACCCGCATGTCGGCGCCGTGCTCGGCCACGTGGTCGAGCGCACCAGCCCACGCCTCAGGATCACGCGGGAGCACGAGTCCCGCATCGCCGACCACTTCGGCCAGCGCGGCTTGATCCGCGCAGATCACCGGCGTGCCGAGCGCCATCGCCTCCACGACCGGCGCACCGAACCCTTCGTATTCGCTCGGAAAGACCAGCGCATCGGCCATTGCGATGAGGCCGTCGCGGTGCGTATCGGGCACGCGTCCGGGCCGAACCACACGCTGGCGCAGACCCAAGCGTTCGATCGCTGCCTCGACCGCATCTTCGGCCGCACCCGCCCCGCCCAGGAGCACGAGGCGAAGGTCGGGATCGTCCCAATACGCGGCCAGCACCTCGAGCAGGAACTCGTGACCCTTGTGCGGATGCGTGATCGCCGGGAAAACGATCACGCGACCGCTGCCGAGCCCGTAGTCACGACGCAGCTCGAATGACGACGGCGCATGCGCACCCAGCGTCGGCTCGACACCGTGCGGTACGACCAGGATGCGATCGGGGTCGACCTCGAAGCGATCTGCGACGGTCGCCTTCACGTAGCCCGACGGCACCGTGATCACCGACGCCCGAGCCGCCGAGCGCGGCATCACGGCTCGCAGGTACCGCAGCTTCGTGGGGCTGATGTATTCCGGGTAGGTCTCGTACTGCAGGTCGTGGATCGTCAGCACTACCGGACCGCCACCCCGTCGAGGCACCGTGCCGCCGCCGTGGTGCACGACGTCGGCCGAGCGAGTGCGGCGCGCCAGCCACGAGTGCTCGGTCCAGACGCGCCGCACGCGATCGTCGCCCGTGATCGATGCGGTCACCATCGGAAACAGCGTCGACAACTCCGGGTGCGCATCGACGAACGCCGGGAGGCAGTAGATCGTCGGAACGAACTCCGCAGGCTGACCGGCGAGCCCCAGCAACTGTCGGACCAGGTACTGCTCGGAACCGCCGACGTCGCCCGGCACGCACCACAACAGGTTGACAGCGACCTGGAGCGCGGAGAGTCGACCGGACTCGGCGACGGCGGTTCCCGGCGTCGGAGCTGGTAACCCGACCCGGTCGATCGCGACGTTCTCACTCGCTGTGGGCTCACTCATCGTCGCACCTCACGGTAGACCGCGATCGTCTGTTGCGCCGTCGAGTTCCACGACAACTCCTGCGCCCGCCGACGGCCGGCGTCGCGCAGTTCGTCGAGCCGACGGAGCGCCTCGTCGATCCCGCGGGCGATGTCGTCGGTGTCGAGCGGGTCGACGAGCACCGCCGCGCCGCCAGCCACCTCCTCGGTCGAGGTGCCCCGGCTCGTCACCACGGCTGCGCCCTGCGCCATCGCCTCGAGCACCGGCAGCCCGAATCCTTCGCGTTCACTCGGATACGCGAACACCGTCGCCGCTGCGTACAGCCCGCGGAGCAACTCGTCGGGCACGAAGCCGAGCAAGCGGACGTCGGCACTCGTCGGCACCGACACCTCCCCCCAACCGGTCGGGCCGGCGACGATCAGCGGCACCCGTTCGCCGTGCGAGTCGACGGCGATGCGGCGCATCGCGTCGACGAGTCGTGCGAGGTTCTTGCGCGGTTCGAGCGTGCCGACGAACAGCACGAAACGATCCGGCAGGTCGTACTCCCGGCGTGCGGCGTCGATCTCGGCGTCGGTCGCCGACGTCGGATCCACACCGAGCGGGACGAGCCGCAGCGCTGCTGGGTCGAGTCCCGCCGCCTCGCAGTCGTCGACGGTCGACTGGCTGCTGCAGATCACCCGATCGGCACGTCGGGCGATCGCCGCCAGGCTGCGCTCCATCACACGCACGCCGTGCCGTGTGAAGCGATCGGGCGTGTGGCGGAACGCGAGGTCGTGCACGGTCACCACGAGCGGTGCAGCGGTCGCGCACGGCACGAGCCCGGTCGCGTGAGCGACGTCGATCTGACCGGTCACCGATTCGACCTTGGGCCAGTTCAGGCGCGTCCAGGTCTCGTACAGCCATGGCCGAGCGAGCGGGAGCATGGCGACCTTGCCCGGCGGCACGTACGGTCGCCGCGGCGGAAGTTGGTGTTTTCCGGCGACGAAGCGAAGGTCGACGTCGGCGGGCCGTTCCAGCAGACACGACGCCACGGCGAGCGCGGCCACGGCGGTCCCGCCCGGTTGATCGTGCCAACACTGCTCGACCGTGTACCCCACCCGAATCGGCCCTTCCACGGCGTCAGTCTCGCAGCTGCCCCCTCGATTCGGCGGCCGACAACGATTCGGCGCACCACGTGTCAGGTGATGACGGTGGCGGCGCGAGCCGCGTCGGCATACTGGCGAGCGAGGGAGTCGACCGTCTCGTGCGCGTTGAGTCCACTCGGGTTGGGCACGAGCCAGAGTCGAGCGCCTTCGAAACCGTCGAGGTGCTCGCCCATCACGGCTCGCGGCTCGCGAAACGCCGTGCGGAAGGCGGTGATCCCGGCCACCGCGACGACGCGTGGGCGGTGTCGGCGAACGAAGGTCCGCAAGACCTGGCCGCCCTCTCGCAGCTCGTCGGCCGTCAGTTCCGACGCTCTCGCCGTCGCCCGATGCGCGACGTTGGTGATGCCGACGCCACGTTCGATCAGATGCGCCCGATCGTCGGGATCCATCCCCCGCCCCCGATCGATCTCGCGCTCGATGATCCCGGCGGCCAGCAGCGCGGGATAGAAGCGATTGCCCGGGTAGGCGAAGTGGGTCTGCGTCGCCGCGGTCCACAGGCCGGGGTTGATGCCGACGAAGAGCAGCTTCAGCCCCGGTCCGACGAGGTCGGGCACCGTCGCACCGACGAACGATTCGAGTTCCGCACGGGTGAAGCCCACGTCATCAGTCAATCGGACGGGTGGTTCCGACACGGCCGTGTGCGAACGACCCGGTCAGGAGTCGGTGGGAGCCGGCAACTCGATGATCGTGACGGTTCCGGCGCCGCCGTCGACTTCGATGATCGCACCGTCGGGAATCCTGCGGGTGGCGTTGAGCACCGACACCGCGCAGGGGATGCCCAGCTCACGGCTGACGATGACGGCGTGACTCATCACCGCGCCGACGTCGACCACGACTGCGTCGGCGGGAACGAACAGCGGCGTCCAGCTCGGGTCGGTCAGCGGTGCGACGAGCACGTCGCCGGGTTCGAGACCTCGCGGATCACCCGGGTCGGTCACGATCCGCGCTCGGCCCCGGGCGATGCCGGCACAACCAGGAAGCCCGGTGATCGTGTCACCGACCGACACCCGTTCGAGCACATCGGTGCGCAACTCCCACTCCTCCAATGGCGGAAGCTCGCCTTCGAAGTAGAACGGCGGAATCCGCTCGGCCAGCTCCGCGTGCACCCGACGCCGCTCGGCGATCACCTCGGCGAACGACGACGGATCCGCGGCGTACGCATCCACCTCCGGCTCGATGAGGTACCACAGGTCACCTCGGGTTCCGCCCGAGCGAGCCACGAGTCGGCGGTCGAGTTCCTGAGCACTGAGACGGGCGCCGTGAATCGCCCTCACCACGGTGGTCTTGGCCCGCTCGCGTCCCTGCATGTGCAGGCGAGCCGACCGCAGCACACGCATGAACAAGCGGCGCGCTGGCCAGCGCAGGCGAGCGAGTGCATCGGCTTCGAGTTCGGCCGCTTCGGCCGCCAGGCGAGCTCGCTGTGTGTCTGGCGCATGTGACTCGTCGGTGAGACGCATCCGATCGATCAACGTGAGCGCGAGTTCCGGATCGGTCTCCCACGTGTCGAAGGCGGTGTCCCACTCGTTGGGGCCGCGAGCGCCGAACCGCTCGATGAACGCTCGGAACTCCTCGACGAACTCGGCAGCGTCGGCGTCGTGCGCCGCCGCCACCTGGATGCGCTCCCAGATGCCCGGGATACCCCGGTCGAACTCGGCGGACAACGACGCGGACGAGCGGATCCGACGGCCGAGGCTCCACATCGCGCTCGACGGGGCAGCCGAGTCGATGTCGCCGATGCCCGACATGAGCCGCACGGCGATGGTCGCGTCGCCGAGTTGCTTGTCGCAGATCGACGTCAGCAGCGACATCAACGCGCCCGCGCCGAACGACACGACGAGATGCATCTCGAACCACTCGGCGAACTGCTCGAGCAGGTCGTCGAACGTCGCGTCGCGCAGGTCGGCATCACTCGCTTCGCTGACGTCGGGCAGACCGGCGAGGTACGCCTCGACCTCGCGCTGCGCCTGTTCGAGACGGGGTAGCGACCCTGCTCCGCTGATCTTCCACACGTAACGCATCCCGGCCAGCGAGGCTCGGATGTTGCGTTCGCCCGGGAGCGGCACGTGAGGCGGTGGGTCGCCGGCGCCGAGGTACGACGCATCGGCATCGGTTGCCGAGCCGCCCGGCACCCGGGCTGCGCCGAGGCGTTGGATGCTGAGATTGAGGTAGGCGTAACCGCCGAACACGCCGCTACCGATCGCCGTCGAGAGGGGGATGCCCTCGATCTCGGACGGTCGGATCAGGCCGCTGGTGAGGATCGCTCGCCGCATGGCTCGCTCGCCGGCTTCCTGTGCGATCGAGAAGCTGAGCGGTCGGTAGACCTCGGGGTACACCTCTCCGGCATTGCCTCGCGTGTAGATCGGGAAGCGCTCACTCGCGTCCGTCCCGACCCATTCCCCGTCACCGATTCGCTTCCACGGCCCCATGAACGGAACGTAGCCGCTCGGTGAACGCCGTCGTGAACGCTCGCAATGCGCTCGATCGGCGCCGAGGTTCAGTCGGCGTCGAGCCGAGCGACGAGGTCGGCGAGTGGCGCTCGGTAGTGACGCAATGGTTCCATCCCGAGCGCGACCCACCGATCGTTCGCCAGGACGCTGTTGGCGGGACGTGGGGCCGGACGCGGCGGATCGAGGTCCACGGTCGAGATCGGCCGGACCAGGTCGCGATCGAACCCGGAGGCCTCGAGGATGTCGGCGACGAACTCGTACCAGCTCACGGCGCCGGCGTTGGTCAGGTGCACCACACCGCCCGGCTGCCGCTCGGCGAGTGCCCTCAGTGCCGGAGCGAGGTCGGCCGTGAACGACGGGTGGCCCCGTTGGTCGTCGACGAACGCGAGTCGATTGCCGGCGGGAGCGAGCCGCCGAACCAGCTTGACCATGTTGTTGCCGTGTTCCCCGCACACCCACGACGTCCGCACGATCGTCGCTGCGTCACCGAGCGCGTCGCGGGCAGCGTGCTCGCCGGCCAGCTTCGATTTGCCGTACACGGATGCCGGGTTGGTCTCGTCGTCTTCCCGATACGGACGATCAGAGTTGCCGTCGAACACGTAGTCCGTGCTCACGTGGACCAGATGCGCACCCTGCGCGGCGCAGGCGAGAGCGAGGTGTCGCACTCCGTCGGCGTTGACGGCGAACGCCGTCTCGACCTCGGTCTCGCAGGCGTCGACGGCGGTGAAGGCGGCACAGTTGATCACCGCATCGGGCGCGTGTGCTGCGACGACCTCGCCCACCTGCGCTGCGTCGGTCAGATCGAGTCCACCGCGATCCAGCGCGACGACCTCGTCCCCGGCCACCTCGGTCGCTGCGACCACGTCGACGCCGAGTTGCCCCGCCGCTCCGGCGACCAGCACCTTCATGAGTTCCTCCTCATCCAGCCCTGCCTCACGACCAGGCGTCTGCGTAGGCGGTCATGCGAGGCCCGCTTTCGCTTTCAGCGGCTCCCACCACGCACGGTTCGAGCGGTACCAGTCGACGGTGGCGGCGAGGTTGTCGTCGAAGCTGCGCGACAGCGACCAGCCGAGCTCGGTGACCTTGCCGATGTCGACGGAGTAGCGACGGTCGTGACCCTTGCGATCCTCGACGGGCTGGATGTAGCTCTCGTCGCGACCGCAGAGATCCAGCAGCCGATGGGTCAACTCGACGTTGGTGAGCTCGTTGCCCGCGCCGATGTTGTAGACCTCGCCGGGCGTGCCTCGGTCGAGGACGAGCTGCGCAGCGATGTTGTGGTCCTCGACGTGGATCCAGTCGCGGATGTTCAGACCGTCGCCGTACAACGGCACCTTCTTGCCGTCGAGCAGGTTGGTCGTGAAGAGCGGGATCATCTTCTCGGGAAACTGATACGGGCCGTAATTGTTCGAGCACCGAGTGACCAGCACCGGGAGCCCGTACGTCACGTGGTAACTGAGCGCGATCAGGTCGCTCCCGGCCTTCGCGGCCGAATACGGCGAGCGCGGCTCGAGGACGTCGGTCTCCTTCGACGAGCCGACCTCGACCGAGCCGTACACCTCGTCGGTCGAGATGTGCACGAACCGCTCGACGCCGACCTGATTGGCGACATCGCACAGCACGTTGGTGCCGACGCAGTTGGTCTGGACGAACGTCGAGCCGTCGGCGATCGACCGATCGACGTGGGTCTCGGCCGCGAAGTGGACCACGGCGTCGTGGCCGTCCATCGCTCGGGCGACGGCGTCGGCGTCACGGATATCGGCGTGGACGAACTCGGCTCGCCGATCGTCGAGCACATCGCGGATCGACGCGAGATTGCCGGCGTAGGTCAACGCGTCGTAGATCGTCACCTCATGGTCGGTGGTGTCGAGCACATGGCGGACGTAGTTGGAGCCGATGAATCCGGCCGCGCCGGTGACGAACAGTTTCATGAAGCCGACTCGCCAGAATCGGTGGACCGACCGGGCGCTGCCAGTTCGAACAGATCGGGCTGATCGGACAGGAGCGGGGCTTCGAGATCCTTGTCGGACAACACGACCCCACCGGCAACATCAGGCCACGCGATGCCGATCGCCGGATCATCCCACCGCACCGCACGCTCACAGTCCGGGGCGTACGGCGCCGAGACCTTGTAGGCGACGTGTGTGTCGGGCTCGAGCGTGCAGAAGCCGTGCCCGAAGCCGACGGGCACGTACAGCTGGTTGCCCGCCTCGGCGCTCAACGTGACCACGACGTGGCGGCCGAACGTCGACGAACCCCGACGGAGGTCGACGGCAACATCCGCGATCGAGCCGCGCAGCACACGGACGAGCTTCGCCTGCGCGTGCGGAGCCAACTGATAGTGCAGGCCGCGAATCGTGCCAGGGCTGGCGGAGAACGACTCGTTGTCTTGGATGAAGGCGACGTCGATCCCGGCATCGGCGAACACGTGCGCCTTGAACACCTCGCTGAACCACCCGCGATGGTCGCCGAAGCGGCGCGGCCGGATCTCGACCACATCAGCGATCTCGGTCGGCGTCAGCTCCACCTATCGGCTCCTTCCAGTCGCGACAGCAGGTACTGGCCGTAGCTGTTGTTTGCCATCGATTCGCCAGCTGCCCGCATGACGTCGTCGTCGATCCACCCGTGTTCCCACGCGATCTCCTCGAGACACGCGATCTGGCGGTTCTGGCGATGCTGGATGACTCTGACGAACTCGGACGCTTCGACCATCGAGTCGAACGTACCGGTGTCGAGCCAGGCATGGCCCCGCTTGAGTTGTTCGACGCGCAGGTCGCCCCGCTGGAGGTAGGCATCGATCACGGACGTGATCTCGAGTTCGCCGCGAGCGGACGGCACGACCGCCTCGGCGGCCTCGACGACCTCATGATCGAAGAAGTACAGCCCGGTGACCGCCCAGTTACTCCTCGGGCTCGCCGGCTTCTCCTCGATCGACACCGCTCGGCCATCGCTGTCGAGTTCGACGATGCCGTACCGCTGCGGCTCGTGCACGTGATAGCCGAAGATCGTCGCGCCCGAGGTGCTCGCAGCAGCTCGAGCGACCATGTCGGAGAGTCCGGCACCGTAGAACAGGTTGTCGCCGAGTACGAGCGAGGCACCGTCGCCGTCGAGGAAGTCGGCACCGATGAGGAACGCTTGCGCGAGGCCCTCGGGTCTCGGTTGCACGGCGTACTCCAACCGCATGCCCCACGCCGAGCCGTCGCCGAGCAGCCGCTCGAACGCGGCGGCGTCGGCCGGTGTCGTGATGATCAGCACCTCTCGGATGCCAGCGAGCATGAGCACCGACAGCGGGTAGTAGATCATCGGCTTGTCGTACACCGGCAGGAGTTGCTTGGACGTTCCGAGCGTCACCGGGTGCAGACGAGAGCCGGTTCCGCCGGCGAGCACGATTCCCTTCACGCCGCGCAGGATAGGTGCTCGACGGCCGCGCTCCGACGATGCAGCGCCACGACCGCTGCTCAGCCGTCGGTGTCGGCGGCGACGGGCGGGAGCGGGCCGACGCCACGGAAGTAGTCGAGGATGGCCCGAGACTCCTCGTTGTCGATGAGCAGGAGCACCGAGTTCCCGTTGATCGTGGCACCCTCGACCGGGAGCTGATACGTCGTCAGCCCCTGTCCGAAGGCCTTGCGCAGCGTCCCGGCCGCGCCGAGCGGATCGAGGTTGGGGTCGAGACGCAGCGTGTCGGTGGTCGCGCCGATGAGGTCGGACGCCAGGAACGGATCGGACTGCAGCCGCTCGATCGTCTGGTTGACCGTGGTCGAGATGAACTGCTGCTGCCTCGTGATCCGGCCGAGGTCCGCGGTCGGGTCCTTGCGCCACTGGCCGTCACGGAACTCCTCGTAGTTGCGGCTGCGAGCGTAGGCGAGCGCTTGATCTCCGTCGAGCAGATTGCAGCCCGGCGGTTGGTTCAAGCCGCTGTTGACGTCACGCGTCTGGAAGTCGAAGCAGATGGTGGTGCCACCGATCTGCTCCACGAGCGCCTTGAACCCGAAGAAGTCGACGTCGACGACGTGGTTGATGGGAATCCCGAACTCGCGCGACACCGTCGCGGCGAGCACATCTGCGCCCCGGTTGTACGCCGAGTTGATGCGCTGGGGCTGGCCGGTATCGGCGATCGTGACCCAGAGGTCGCGCGGCAGGCTCAGGATCGCCGCGCCGTTGCCATCTTCCTCCTGTCGCAAGATCATCACGGTGTCGCTCCGACGCCCCTGAACGACCGACTGATCGCCGATCGCCCCGAAGTCACCCGACGTCGGATCCGCGCCCTCCCGCGAGTCGGATCCGATGATCAGGTAGTTGACCGCCGGCCCGTCGACGGCGACGAGCACGTCACCGAGTTCGGCGCGCCGATCCGGGTCGTCGAACTCGGTCAGCCGACTCACGTCACCGACCTGGCGATCGGCCGCCGTGATCACTCCGGTGGCACCCGCGACCGCGGTCGCCACGGCGAAGACGAGCCCGAGCCACGCCGACGAGCGTCGACGGCGTCGCGGCGGGCTGCCCTGATCGATCGGCTGCTGCACGTCGCGAACCTAGACCGTGCTGTTCGCCAGCGGGCGGCATCGCGCCCGCTTCGGCCGTCGACGAACACCGTGATCGAAGGGCCGTGATCGAAGGGCCGTTTCAGGATCGTCGCAGGTGGACGACGTCACCCACATCGAGCACGTGACGCATGCCCTCGTCGTCGTCGACCAGCAACCGACCGAGTTCGTCGACGTCGACCGCCGACCCGAGCAGCACTCGATCACCCGGGAGCTCGACCCGCACACGCTGGCCGAGCGTGACCAGTCGATCGCGGTACGACGCTGCGATCGATTCGGGCGACTCCGCGAGTAACGCGTCGATCTCGCCGAGCATCGCCGCCAAGAGATCGAGCGGCGAGACGGGGTGCTCGCCGGACGACGCCAGGTCGTGGACGAGCGCGGCGCCGTCGGGCGCCCACCCCACGTTGACGCCGATCCCGACCACGACCGCCCCGCTCGTCGGCTCGCGCTGAGCCAACACGCCGGCCAGTTTTCGATCGCCGACGACCAGGTCGTTGGGCCACTTCAGCCCCACCGCCGGATCGATGGCCCGAGCAGCGGAGATCCCCACGACGTGCGTCAACACCGTGGGGTTGGCGGGAACCTGCGTGAACAGCAGCGAGACGAGCAGATTCGCGCCGGGCGGTGCGACCCAGGTCCGATCGAGTCGTCCTCGTCCAGCGCTCTGATGGTCGGCGACGAGCACCGTGCGATGCGTCGCTCGCCCCGCCTCGACCTCGCGCAGCAGATCGGCGTTGGTACTCCCGGTCGACTCCACGTGGCGAACCGTCCATCCCGGCGGCCAGTGTCTCGGCAATGAGCGGTCGCCGACGCCCGAAACGGCCCCGTCAGGATCGGGAATGACGAAATCTCGAGTCACGCCACCTACATTTGCACTCGTGCTCAAGAAGATCCTGATCGCCAACCGAGGCGAAATCGCCGTCCGAGTCATCCGCGCCGCCCGGGAGATGGGAATCCAGACGGTCGCCGTCTATTCCGAACTCGACCGCGACTCGATGCATGTCCGCCTCGCCGACGAGGCGTATGCCCTCGGAGGCCAGACCGCTGCCGAGAGCTACATCGACTCCGACAAGTTGCTCGACGCGATCCGCACCAGCGGTGCCGACGCTGTGCATCCCGGCTACGGATTCTTCAGTGAGAACGCCGATTTCGCTCGCGCCGTCGCAGCGATGGGCGTCGAGTTCATCGGCCCACCACCCGAAGCGATGGATGAGATGTCGGACAAGGTCTCGAGCCGTCAGGCCGCGATGCGCGGCGGCGCTCCGATCGTTCCCGGCACCACCGAGTTCGCACAGAGCGCCGACGAGATCCGCGACTTCGGCAACGAGAACGGCTGGCCTGCGGTGATCAAGGCGGCGTTCGGCGGTGGTGGCCGCGGCATGAAGGTCGTCCACGGGCCCGACCAGGTCGACGACGCCTGGGCGTCGGCGCAGCGCGAGGCCAAGAGCTTCTTCGGCCGTGACGAGGTCTACGTCGAGCGCTACCTCACGTGGCCTCGCCACGTCGAGATCCAACTCGTCGGCGACAAGCACGGCAACTGCGTCTGGGTGTCGAGCCGTGACTGTTCCGCTCAGCGCCGTCATCAGAAACTGATCGAGGAAGCTCCCGCTCCCTCCCTGCCCGACGGCGTCGAGGAAGCGATGGGCGAAGCCGCCGTGAAGGCGGCGCAAGCCGTCGGCTACTACGGCGCCGGCACCGTCGAATTCATCTACCAGGACGGCGAATTCTTCTTCCTCGAGATGAACACGCGCTTGCAGGTCGAGCATCCCGTCAGCGAGATGATCACCGACATCGACCTCGTCGAATGGCAGATCCGTGTGGCTGCGGGCGAAACGTTGCCGATGACGCAGGAACAAGTCGATGCGAGCCGCCGCGGCCACTCGATCGAGATCCGCATCAACGCAGAGGACCCGACCGACGGTAAGTTCCTGCCGGCGCCCGGCCCGATCACCAAGCTCGTCCCGCCGGACGGGTTCGGGGTCCGCTTCGACACCGGCTATCAATCCGGCGACTCGATCAGCCAGTTCTACGACAACCTGGTCGGCAAGCTGGTCGTGTGGGGGCGCACGCGTGAGGTCGCCATCGCTCGTACGATACGTGCACTCGAAGAACTCGTGGTCGAAGGCGTCGCCACGACGATTCCCGCCGACCTGGCGATCCTGCGTCACCCGGACTTCGCGGCGATGGAGCACTCGACGAAGTGGGTCGAAGAACGCCTTGACCTGTCCGGCATCTCGGTCGGTGGCACCACTCCGCCGCCCCAGGACGAAGGTGCGCCCGAACTCGTTCGCCGCAACACCACGGTCGAGGTCAACGGCAAGCGTTTCGACGTGTCGATGTGGGTCCCGGATCAGCCCGTCGTCGCTGTCGGCGGCGCCGCAGCACCGGCGAAGAAGCGCGAGAAGCGAGCTGCTGGTGGCGGCGGCGCCGGTGGTGGTTCCGGCACCATCGAGGCTCCGATGCAGGGAACGATCGTCAAGGTGCTCGTCGAGGTCGGAGCGACGGTCGAGCCGGGCGCCGGACTGGTCGTACTCGAGGCGATGAAGATGGAGAACCAGATCAACGCCGACACCGCTGGCACGGTCAAGGAGATCAAGGTCGCCGCCGGCGATACGGTCGGCGGCGGCGACGTGCTCGTCATCATCGAGCCCGCCAGCTGATCCCGGCCAACTGATCCCCGCCAGCTGATCGCGGGCGGCGCTGGTCACCAAGGGACGAGGCTGCCCGTGGCGGCTGCATCGTCGATCTCGCGGCGACGCCGGATCTCGGCGAGCATGTCGGCGAGATCCCGCTCGTCTCGAAGGCCCCCGTCAGCTGGCATCGTCGGCGGCAGCAGCGCCCTGACGGCCGTCGCCGTGCCGAACCGTTCGCGAACCGCTTGACGGCTACGGCCGACGAGCCGCCCGATCTTCGCCCAGTCCTTGCCCGCACGTCGGGCGCCGAGCACGGACCGGCGCTGGAGCCAGGGAAGGTAGACGTCGAGCAACAATCGCTGACACGCAAGGGCTCGCCCGTGATCCTCCCCCAGGGCACCATCGACCAGCCAGCGGACCTCGCGTTCCACGCTCATGGCTCCCATGCAGCCAGACCGGTGTGACAACGACGGGAGACACCGTGCGCTGTGGGATCGTCCGGCGCGACCGATACCGGTGTCGCTACACGGGGCCGGTGGAGTGCCATCGGTGGCCGTGACAAGGTGGCGTGTCACGTCCAGCCACCTTGTCACGGCACCGGCGGTAGGGTCCCGAGCCCTCCCGTTGTCGAGCCCACACGGCGAGGCCCGGCTCGATCTTCGGGATCCCTATTCGGCGGCTTCGGCGAGCGCTTCACTCAGCGCCGGATGCACGAGGATGGACTCGACGAGGTCGGTGACCGTCAGGCCGGCGGTCACGGCGACGGCGATCACCGAGATCAACT
This sequence comes from Ilumatobacter sp., assembly GCF_046290335.1. Lineage (GTDB taxonomy): Bacteria > Actinomycetota > Acidimicrobiia > Acidimicrobiales > Ilumatobacteraceae > Ilumatobacter_A. Next base: position 1,036,593 of record NZ_JBKAGH010000001.1, read on the forward strand.
CCGCAGCGTGCCGGCCGACGATCGAACCGCCCAGGATCACGCCGGTCGCCGGGTCGGAGATGATCTTGACGAACCCGCGCGTATCGTTGTTGATCATCGCCTTGGCGGTCGCCGAGAACGGCACCTTCGTGACGCGGATCTTGCGACCCGACGCGAACGCCTCCGCTTCGGCGAGGCCCACGTCGGCGATCTCGGGTTCGGTGAAGATCGCCGACGCCGCCTTGTCGTAGTCGAGATGGCGATGGCTGCGCGTGTGCAGCCCCATCACGTGCTCGGCGACCTTGCGACCCTGGATCGACGCGACCGACGACAGCGGCAGCTTGCCGCTGATGTCACCGGCGGCGTAGATGTGCCCCACGTTGGTGACGCAGTGATGGTTGATGTCGACGTAGCCCCAGTCGTTGACGTGCACACCAGCCGACTCGAGTCCGAGTTCGTCGGTGTTGGGGATCGAACCGATCGCCAGCACGGCATGCGATGACGTGACACTTCGCCCGTCGTCGCAACGCACGATCACGCGATCACCGTCCGGGTCGGGCGTGCCATCGGCGTCGATCCGCTCGATCGCCTCGGCGCGCGCTCCCATCAACAGCTTGACCCCGCGCTGCATGAACTCACTCTCGAGCACCGACGCGACCTCCGGATCCTTGCCCGGAAGCACCTGCTGACGACTCACGACGAGAGTGACCTTCGATCCGAAGGAGGAGAACATGTGCACGAACTCCACACCCGTGACGCCCGAGCCGACGACGGTCACGCTCTCGGGGAAGATGCGCGGCGGGTAGCAGTCACGAGTCGTCAAGATGCGCTCGCCATCGGGGTGACACCAGTCGGGAATACGTGGTCGCGACCCGGTCGAGACGAGCGCTGAATCGAACTCGATCACTTCGACGCCGCTCGCCGTCTCCACTTCGACCGTGTGTGGCCCGGTGAAGCGGCCGCTGCCGCGCACGAGTCGAACGTTTTGGCTCTCGAGGAGCTCGGTCGTGTTGCCCGACATCTTGCCCTTGATCTGATCGATCCGTGCCGTGAGGGCAGTCGTGTCGATCGTCGGTTCCTCCTGCTCGAGGCCCATGCCTTCGGATCGACGCATGAAGCTCATCGCGCCGCCGGTTGCGATCATCGACTTCGAGGGGATGCAGTCCCACAGATGTGCGGCGCCACCGATGACGTCACGTTCGACGACGGTCACCTCTGCGCCGAGCCGAGCTGCGTAGGTTGCGGCGACGTTGCCGGCCGGGCCACCGCCGATGATCACGAATCGTTCTGCCACCTCGTCAGACTAGGAGCCCGAGCAGCCCGTGCGTCAGTGAAGGTGTGCGTCGAAGCCGGAGTCGGAGAACAGCGTCGCACGCTCCGTCGCTTCGACGGGCAGTTCGGCACCCGGGTCGATCGACCGGTTGGCGACCAGGTTCGGGCAGAAGCGGGACGGATACGGCAGTTGGTCGCGGGACTCGCCGACCCATTCGAAGTGCATGCCGTCGGGCGTCAAGAAGTTGCCGCCCCAGGCGAACCCGTGCTTGCGGAAGATCCGAACGGTGCGACAATCGATGTCGGGAGGGGCGCATCCCTGGCACGAGCCGATCGTGTTGGTGTCGATCGCCATCGCCCAGGTGTGCCGGGAGAGAAACCCGATCGAACTGTTCTGCGCGAGACGATTGAAGCGGGGGTTGTAGCAGCCGCCTGCACGGTTCGCGTCGACGGTGTTGATGGTCCAGGCGAGTCCGGCAGCTGCCACGTCAGCGAGCGCCGCCCGCAGCGCCGGTTCGATGGCGCGGTGGCACCGTGCCACGATCGGCACGTCGCCGTTCAAGAGCGTGCGCCCCGACGGCAGGTTCTCGTTCGTCCACGCCGAGTCGATCGACACCGAGCCGTCGGCGTTCACGCGGTAGGCGAACTCGCCCATCAACGCCTTGGCGGCGCCCATTCCCAGCGTCGAGTCGGGATCGGCCGGCTCCCAGCTCCGGCGGATCCGCACCGACGTCGAGACGAGCTGGTTGTCGACCAGTGCCTGGTCGAGGGCGACGCGATCACCGAAGTTCCAGATCATGACGCTGCTCGCGCGAGACAGCCCGATGCGCGCCGCTCCGGCGGGGGTCAGCAACAATTCGGTGCCACCGGTGACCGAGTCGGGCACCACCGACCCGATCGTGAAGTCGACCGGTCCGCCCCATGACGCCTGCAGCGTGATCGTGTCGCCGGCGATCGCGCCGCGGAGCGCAGCGGTCTGTGCTCCCATCACGACGTGCTGCTCGCCGAGCGTCGCAGCGACGCCGTCGCCCATGAACGCTCGGATCGCCGACGGCTCCAGAACGGTGGTCCCCATCGGATAGGCGAAGCCCGAGGGCGCCTGCTGCACGAACGTCCCTCGACGGGTGACGGCGGTCATGCCGATCGAGGCCGCGTGACGAACCGTCGAATCAGCCCCGACCGACGCAGCGGCCGCGAGCGCCCGCGCCTCGACGTCAGGGCTCAGCGCGCCGCTGTTGTACACGCTGACGACGTCCGCTCGCTCCGCCACGATGCGTTGCGCCTGTTCGGTGACCTGTGCCCCACCCGACCCGTTCACGCCAGCAGCTGCCGGCACGGCGACGAGCACGCTCAACGCCGCAGCGATCACCGCGACCCGACGCGAGCGCGGCTGTCGTCCAGCGTCGGACGTGTCGAGTGGTGGCGTGAACACTCGACGCATATTACGAAGTCGTGACACAGTCTCGATGTCATGTCGAGAAAAGTTTCGTTGCCGCTCGTCGAGGGTCGATTCCATGTTTCTCCGCGCCGCGAAGCTGGCTACGGTCCCTGTTCCGTGAGCCAGTCACCCGATTCCGCCCCTGCCGACGCACCTGTCGACCCACATGCCGACGTACCGTCGACTGATCCGTCGGCTGCGAGCGGCAGCGGTCTCGAGGCCGAGAAGCAACGGCGCAGCGCACAGATCGCTGCGCTACGCGAGTCCGGTACCAACCCGTATCCGTACCGATTCGACCGCACGCACACCCTCGCCGAGATCCGTTCTCAGTGGGGCGAACTCGAAGCGGGCGTCGAAACCGACGACGCCGTGTCGATCGCCGGTCGGATCATGCTCAAGCGCGACTCGGGCAAGCTCGTCTTCGCGACCGTCCGCGATCGCACCGGCGACGTGCAACTCTTCATCTCGAAGGCGGTCGTCGGCGAGGACGCGTTCGCCGCGATCAAGTCGCTCGACCTCGGCGATTGGATCGGCGCTGACGGCACCGTGATGACGACCCGCAAAGGCGAGCTGTCGGTCAAGCCCGAACGCGTCGAGCTCTTGTCGAAGGCGATCCGACCGATGCCCGACAAATGGCACGGTCTGACCGACACCGATACCCGGTTCCGACAGCGCTACGCCGACCTGATCGTCAACGACGACGCGCGCCGCAACTTCGAGATCCGACACGAGACCGTGGCGAGCTTTCGCCGCACGCTGGCAGCACACGGTTTCATCGAGGTCGAGACACCGGTGCTGCACCCCGAGGTCGGCGGCGCCCACGCTCGACCGTTCACCACGCACCACAACACCCTCGACATGCAGCTCTACTTGCGCATCGCCGTCGAGCTGTACCTGAAGCGGTTGATCGTGGGCGGCATGGAGCGGGTGTATGAGATCGCGCGGACGTTCCGCAACGAGGGCATCTCGACTCGGCACAACCCCGAGTTCACGATGATGGAGCTCTACCAGGCGTTCGGCGACTGGAACGACGTCATGGACATCACCGAGGAGCTGATCACGACAGCGGCCCGCGACGCGCTCGGCACCACGATCGTCGACGTACGCGGCGAGCCGGTCGACCTCGCCGATCCGTGGCCGCGCAAGCGGATGATCGACTACGCGTCCGAAGGAACGGGGGTCGAGTTGCACCCGTCGATGCCGGTCGACGACGCTCGCCGTGTCGCCGCCGATCACGGCGTCCACGTCGAGACGCGCTGGGGATCCGGCAAGATCATCGAGGAGCTGTTCGAGGCAACGGCCGAGCAGTCGATCGTGCGGCCGACGTTCGTGACCGGGCACCCGGTCGAGATCTCGCCTCTCGCACGCGTCGACCGCAACGACCCGTTCCTGACGGAGCGCTTCGAGTTGTTCGTCGACGGCCGAGAACTCGCCAACGGCTACTCGGAGTTGAACGACCCCGCCGAGCAGCGCGCTCGTTTCGAGGAAGAGCAGGCGGCCAAGGACGCGGGTGACGACGAGGCTGGCACCGTCGACGAGGACTACCTGCGGGCACTCGAGTACGGGATGCCGCCGACCGGCGGACTCGGTATCGGCATCGATCGGCTGGCGATGCTGCTCGCCGGGGTCGACTCGATCAAGGAAGTCATCCTCTTCCCGACACTTCGGCCCGAAGCGTTCTGACACTCCAGCGACGCCGCCGACCCCGAACTCGAACACCAACTCGACTTCCACCTCTCAGCACTCTCGAAGGAGAATCACCGATGACACGCATGGCATGGGGCGCAGGCCTCGCAACCGTCGACGAGAACGGCGCGACACTCGACACCTGGTACCGCTGGCTCGGTTGGGGCGAGTTCGGTGGTGACGACTGCCCACTCGACGAGATCGAAGACCGTCTGACCCGCCGCGATGCCGTCGACGAGGTCCGCAAGGTCACGATCCGTCCCGTCCGCATCTCCGTCGACGTCGACGAAGCGCCCGCCTCCCCCGAAGACGCCTACCTGCGCCTCCATCTGCTGTCGCACCGGCTGGCCGCGCCGCGCTCGATCAACATGAACGGCACGTTCGCGGCGCTGAACAACGTGGCGTGGACCAACCTCGGTCCCGTGTCCATCGCGTCGCTCGACGACGTGCGCCTCGCCGTCAAGCAATCCGGGGGCGTCCTCCTCGTGCAGGGCCTCGACAAGTTCCCTCGTATGACCGACTACGTCATCCCGAGCGGGGTTCGCATCGCGGACGCGGACCGAGTGCGTCTCGGCGCTCACCTCGCCGAGGGCACCACCGTGATGCACGAAGGCTTCTGCAACTTCAACGCCGGCACGCTCGGGTCCTCGATGGTCGAAGGGCGCATCTCTGCCGGAGTCGTGGTCGGGAACGGATCCGATGTCGGCGGCGGCGCGTCGATCATGGGCACGCTGTCGGGCGGCAACGACGAGGTCATCTCGATCGGTGAGCGATGCCTGCTGGGCGCGAACTCCGGCATCGGGATCAGCCTCGGTGATGACTGCGTCGTCGAGGCCGGCCTCTACGTCACCGGCGCAACGCCGGTGATGACCCCCGACGGCGTCCGCAAAGGACGCGAGTTGTCCGGCATCGGCGGCGTGATGTTCATCCGCGACGGCCAGACCGGGCAGGTCATCGCCCGGCCTCGTTCGCGCAGTTGGGGCGAACTCAACGCCGAACTGCACTCGGGCCAGTAGCGCCCGTCTGGGCCGTCCCGGCCTCGCTCGCCCGTGGCGGAAACCTCCTGAGGTCGAGCGTGCGGGGGTACTCCCGTGGCATGGCAGCGAGCATCTCGTCGAGGGCCGCGAGGTCGACGCGACCCGGAGTGTGGCCGTGGTCGAAGAACCGGCTCGCACGGCGCGCTTCGGCTTCGGCGGCGTTGACCGGGAACGTGTCGTACGAGCGACCACCCGGATGCACGATCTCGTAGGTGCCGCCGCCGATGACCCGTCGACTCCACCGGTCGACCACGTCGAACACGAGCGGACCATGCACGTCGATCGTCGGGTGCAACGCCGACCACGGCGCCCACGCCTTGAACCGCACTCCTGCCACGCTCGTGCCGCTCGTCATCGTGCGCTGCATCGGGATCGGCACGCCGTTGCAGGTCAGCACGTGTCGCTCGTCGTTGAGTCCGGCCGCCAACACCTGCACCCGTTCCACCGAGGAGTCGACGTAGCGCGACGTGCCCGAGCCGCTCACCTCCTCGCCGAGCACATGCCACGGTTCGATCGCTCGGCGGATCTCGACGCGTACGTCGTCGACGACCAACTCCCCGATCAAGGGGAACCGGAACTCGAGGAACGGATCCAGCCACGACGCGTCGAACTCGATGCCGTGGTCGACCAGGTCGGCGACGACGTCGTGGATGTCGGCGCGCACGTACCAGGGCAGCATGTACCGATCGGTCAGGTCGGTCCCCCACCGCACGAGTCGACCTCGATACGGCGCGTCCCAGAACCGAGCAACGAGCGAACGCACGAGCAACGCTTGCACCATCGCCATCTGGGGATGTGGCGGCATCTCGAAGGCGCGCAGTTCGAGGATCCCGAGCCGCCCGCGATCGGAGTCGGGACTGAAGAGCTTGTCGATGCAGAACTCCGACCGATGGGTGTTGCCGGTCAGGTCGACGAGCAGATGTCGCAGCAACCGATCGACGATCCACGGTGGCGCGTCGTCGCCGGCACGTTCGAGCTCGGCGAAGGCGATCTCGAGCTCGTAGACCGTGTCGGCGCGTCCTTCGTCGACACGCGGCGCCTGGCTGGTCGGCCCGATGAACTGCCCAGAGAACAGGTACGACAGCGACGGGTGATGCTGCCAGTAGGTGATCATGCTGCGCAGGAGGTCGGGACGGCGCAGCAGCGGGCTCTCGTCGGGCGTCGCGCCGCCGAGGGTGACGTGGTTGCCCCCGCCGGTCCCCGTGTGGGTGCCATCGAGCGCGAACTTCTCGGTGCCGAGGCGGGCCTGACGCGCTTCGTCGTAGAGCGCGTCGACGACGTCGCGCAATTCCGGCCACGACGACGTCGGTTGCACGTTGACCTCGATCACGCCAGGATCGGGCGTGACCACGAGCGTCGAGAGTCGAGGATCGCGCGGGAGCGGATACCCCTCGATCACGATCGGCACGTCGATCGACCCTGCGACGTCCTCGACGGCTGCCAGGAGCTCGACCGCACGCTCGGCCTGCTCGACCGGCGGGAGGAACACGCAGAGGTGACCGTCGCGGATCTCGACGGTGACCGCCGTCGGCGCCGCCTCGTGGACGGGCACGGTTGCGGCTGGCGACGGCATCGAGCCGGAGGGCGGCAATGCCCCTCGTCGTTCGAACGGTGATCGTTCGAACGAGTCGGGATGCGGCGACCACGTCAGCGATGCGAGTGGCAAGCGCAACCCCACCGGCGAGTCGCCACCGATCAGATAGAGGCGACCGCGACGCAGCGTCCACGTCGTGGTCGCCCACCCGACGTTGTCGGCCGACGGATGCAACGGCAGTACGAACCCGGCCGGCTCGCCGATCGATCCGGCGAGACGTTCGACGAGGCGGCGACGGACGTCGGCGCTGGCGATCGCCGCTGCCTCCGTTTCGTCGACGTCGAGTTCGGGTGCGTCGCCCTCGGGGAGCCGGGACTCGGCCCACGACGTGTCGACCGGGTCCTCGTAGGCAGCGACGACCGCATCGACGCCGAGGCCGAAGCGCCGGGCCATCTCGTGGGCGAACCGCTCGGCGTGGTCGAGGTCGGCAGAACCCGGCGCCGACGGGTCGGCCAGCAGCGACGAGTCACGCCACATCGGCTCGCCGTCGCTGCGCCAGACGATCGCGAGTTGCCATCGCGGCAGTGGTTCGCCCGGATACCACTTGCCCTGACCGTGTTGGATCAATCCACCAGGAGCGAAGCGCTCACGCAAGCGCCACGTCAACGTCTCCGCCAGGGCGCGCTTGGCCGAACTGTCGGCGGTGATGTTCCACTCCGGACCTTCCATGTCGTCGATCGACACGAACGTCGGCTCACCACCCATCGTCAGCCGAACATCGCCAGCGTCGAGCGCTGTGTCGACCTGTTCTCCGAGCGCGTCGATCCGCGCCCACTGCTCGGGGGTGTACGGCAGCGTCACGCGTGGGTCTTCACGGAACCGGTGCACCGTGTTGGTGAACGAGAACTCGACCTCGCTCGGGCCGGTCGACCCCGCGATCGGCGCCGCCGACGACGGATGCGGCGTGCACGCCAACGGAATGTGCCCTTCGCCGGCGAAGAGTCCCGAGGTCGGATCGAGACCGATCCACCCGGCACCGGGAACGTATACCTCGGCCCACGCATGCAGATCGGTGAAGTCGGCCTCGGGCCCGTCGGGGCCGTCGAGCGACGGCTGGTCGCTCGTCAACTGGACGAGATACCCCGACACGAACCGGGCCGCCAGTCCGAGATGACGCAGCGCCTCGACGAGGAGCCAGCCGGTGTCTCGACACGAGCCGATCCCGCGATCGAGTGTTTCGTCCGGCGTCTGGACTCCGGGCTCCATCCGGACGGAGTATGCGACGTCGCTGTAGAGACGTCGGTTGACGTCGACCAGGAAATCCGCGATGCCCACATCCGACACCGTCGTGTCGATCGTCGACAACCACTCCCGCAGGAGCGGCCCGGCGGGCCCCGCCGGGCGGAGATAGGGCTCGAGGTCGGTACGGGTCTGGTCGGTGTAGTCGAACGGATACTGCTTGGCCGACTCCTCGACGAAGAAGTCGAACGGGTTGATCACGCCCAGGTCGGCGACGAGGTCGACGGTGATGTCGAGCGACGTGGCAGGTTCCGGGAAGACCAGGCGGGCCATGAAGTTGCCGAACGGATCCTGCTGCCAGTTGATGAAGTGGTCCGCCGGTTCCACTTTCAGGCTGTAGGCCAGGATCGGGGTCCGGCTGTGTGGAGCGGGACGCAGCCGCACGATGTGCGGATGGATGTCGACCGGTCGGTCGAATCGATAGCTGGTGCGGTGTTCGATCCCGATGTGGATGCCCAAGGGGTGTGGTTCCTCTCCGTTGCTTCGTTCGTGATCGTTCGATCAGATCGGCGCGTCGACGCGCGCTACGTCGACCCCGACCTGCATGGTCTGTTGCGCACTCGGCCCGAGCACCACGCCGCGCACCGGCGCGACGTCGGCGTAGTCCCGACCCCAGCCGACGGTGACATGTCGAGTCGGCGGGACCTGATCATTGGTCGGGTCGAGATCGAACCAACCGACGTCGGGGATCCAGACCGAACACCACGCGTGCGACGCGTCGGCCCCGATCGACTTGGCCTCGCCCGGCGGCGGCTCGGTCTCGATGTAGCCGCTGACGTACGACGCCGGGATGCCGACGTGGCGCAACACCGCCGTCGCCACGTGAGCGAAGTCCTGGCACACGCCCCGCTCTTGCTCGAGCACGTCGTCGATGGGCGTCGCCCAGTCCGTCGCCGTCGGGTCGAACGCGAACGTCGCGAAGATGTCGGTCGACAGCGCGCTGACCGCGTCGACGACGGGACGGCCCGGGGTGAAGATCCGTTGAGCCATCGCTGCCAGCAACTCGGGACGCCGGACCGGCGTCGACGCCGGCGTGGCCGCCCGATACGGACCGATGCGAACCGCCTCGGAGCCGCGCAACGCTCGCGCGAACTCGGCGACCTGCTCCCACGTGTACTGCGACGTCGGCAATTCGATCTGGTCGACGTCGACCACGCTCCTCGCCACGATGTCGAACGCATCGTGACGGTGGTGGATGCCGAGTTGCACGATGCGATTGCCGAACACGTCCTTGCTCTCGTCGTACTCGTCGGGCGCCGGTGTCGCTGTCACCGTCGACTCGATCACGCGCTGGTGCGGCCGGTCACGAGGCAGCAGACAGGCGACCGAGTAGGCGTCGGTCACCGGCTGTCCGTACCGGTACGAGGTGCGGTGCGACACGCTGTAGCGGGTCACGCCACCGCTCCCGGATCGACGACGCGGGTGCGGACGAGCGTCGGGCGAGGCGGCGCGACCAGTCGGGTCGAGGTCAGTTCGCTGGCGAGGTCGTGCAGCCGACCGACCGCATCGTCGAGCTTGCTCGCATCGGCTCCGACGGCGAACGAGCCGACCGTTGCGCCGACTCGCTCGATGCGATCGATGCCCGCCGACCAACCGATCGCCTCGGCGTTGCGCACCAGGCCGGCGATCGACGCGGCGAACGATCGTGGGTTGCGCTCGTCGTGGAGCAGCAGCCCGAGCACCGCGCCGAGCTCCACGTCGCTGCGATGCCGTCGACGGTACGCCACCAGGCTGTCGTTCGACGCCAGCACCGCTTCCAGACCTCGGCGTCGCTCCGATTCCGGGAGGGCGACGTCATCGTCGATGCGAACCGCCATCGCCGAACTCGTCAAGGCGACGGTCGCCCGCTCGTAGCGCTTGGCGAAGTCACCGAAGTACCACGCCGGACCGCGCACGACGCTCTCGCTCCAGAGCCCGGCAAACGCAGAGAGTTGGAAGAGGAGCGCATCGATCGCGTCGATGTCGTCCGGCGCTGCGGTGAGTCGCTCGCGTGTCATCACCATCTCGCCGAGCACCCGACCCGTCGTGGTCGACAGGAACTCGCGCACGCTCGCGGATTCCGCGAGCAGCGAGCCGATGTGGAACTCGAGCGACGCAGCCGCCGACACGACGGCGAGGTGCCGCGCGTGCGCGAGTTCCATCGGCTCGTCGGTCGATTCGACCGCCTCGACCGCATCGTTCGATCCGGTCAGGGCCGCGAGGAGCCGCATCGCCGGCGTCGGAGACCCGGTCCAGGCGGCCAGCGGCGCAGCGGCGGCGATGACGCGCATCGACCGAGCGACGACTTCGGCGCGCTCCGACGCGCGACCCAGCCAGTACAGCGAGTCGGCGGCGCGGGTCGGCACCGAGGTGATGAAGTCGACCTGCGGCGCCGAACGAGCCGGACGATGCACCGGGACCGACCTGGCCTCGCCCATGATCCAGACGTCCTTCGCCCGGCACGGCGTCGGAACGTTCGGATCGTCGAACGGCTCGATGATGCGGCCACTCGCCGCCGGGACCACCGAGATGCCATCGTCGGTGGCGACGGCATGAAACCGCAGGACGATCGGCTTGTCGACGATGACGCCGTCGATGAGACAGGGCACCCGCTCAGCGGGCTGGCCGAGGAGGTCGTCGATCGCCGTCGACCCCGGCGCCGTGTGTGGCGAGGTCAGCGTCAACCACGGTGCTTCACCGGTGAGCATCTCACCGGCGTGGTCCCACAGATGGACCAGATCCGGCGAGTCGATCACGCCCGTGCCGTGCGCGTTGGAGATCGCCAAGCTGCCCGAGTCGGCGGCCAGCAGCAGCGCCGGCACCCCTGCCGAGCCGTACGTGTTCGCTTCGAGCGGATCGAGTTGGCGATCACCGATGCGCCGATGCAACACGTCGATGTGGTCGAGCCCGCCCAGTGTCTGCAGCCACAGCGACCGCTCTCGCACGACGAGATCCGGACCCTCCACGATGTTGAACCCCAACTGGGTCGCCATGTACGAATGCTCGACGTAGGCGGGGTGGTCGATCCCGCTGGTGAGCATCACCACACGCGGGCCGTCGATCGAGGTCGAATCGATGAGCGATCGACGGACGAGTCCGAGCGCACCGTCGACCGGGCGCGGGGGCGTCGATCCGACATCGACGACCTGGGTCATCACGCCGCGGTCGAGCAGGCAGTAGCCGAGGCCGACCGGCGCATCGGTGTGGTCGGCAATCGCATGCCACGCGCCGTCGACTGTGCGAACGAGATCGATGGAATACCGCGACAGCCAACGGTGCTGATGTCGCCGCTCTGTCGCCCCAACCGCCGCCAAGCGATACCCGGCGCTCGACCAGAGCACCGCCGGATCGATCACGCCCTCGGCGACGAGGCCTCGATCACCGTACAGATCGTCGAGCAACGCCTCGTGCATGCGCATGCGACGCGTGATCGCCTCTTCGATCCAGCCGAAGTCGGCCGATTCGATCACGTACGGCATCGGGTCGAGGCGCCACGGTCGACTCGCCAATCCCACCGATCGGCCATCGGAGCGAACCGGTAGATCGTGGACGATGTGGCCCGCGCCTTCGGCCATCAACAGCCGGTCGATGATCCGTTGCCGGTGGATCAGTTCGCCGAGGTCGTCGGTCTGTGTCGTCTCCATCAACCACCATCGATGCTGAGGAAGCGACGGGTGACCGCCTCGTTGACTCGGATGAGTAGCGACTGTACCCAGTCCATCGCCTGATCGAGATCGGAACCGTCAGCGGTCGTCGCCATCGTCGACATGAGCGCCGTTCGGGCCTCGTCGACGGAGTGGCGAACGGCATCGGAGCGCGACAGCTTGTCGAGGCACCGATCGATCTCGTCGAGGCAGAACCGCACCGATCGAGGAAACGAGTCGTCGAAGAGGAGGAACTGCACGACCGAGGAAGCTTCGATCGGCCCGCGGCTGGCCCGCTGGTACATCTGGAGTGCCGACAGCGACCGCAAGACACCCATCCACTGCACTTCGTCGTACTGCAACTGGTCGTGCCCGTGGGCCATGAGCGCTGCGGCGCGCACGCCGACGACGCGGGTGGTCATGTCGGCGCGTTCGAGATATCGACCCATCCGCCACATCTCCCACGCAGCGTCACGCGTCATCGACGAGGTGAGGATGCCGTCGAGGCGCCGGCTGTCGGCGGCGACTCGCGAGAGCACTCGGGCACGGAAACGTCGGTCCTCGGCACGATTCGCCTCGGCGGCCACGAACAGCGACAGATCGTTGACGGTGTGCCACGCTTCCCGCGGAAGGACTTCGCGGGTGGTTCGGAGGTTCGACCTCGCCGATGCGACACACGCAGCAACACTTCCCGGTTGCTCGGGGTCGCAAACGAGCGCGCGTACCACGTCGCGTTCGGTCGCCGCTGCGTGCGACGGGTCGCGGTCGCCGCACACCACGAGCAGCGGCGCCCAGCGTCGAGCCGTCGCTGCCTCGTCCTCACTCGGCATGTCGTCGAACAGTTCGCCGAACTCCTGCACGAGGCGAGACGTGTCCTCGGCGCGTTCGAGGTAGCGAGCCGCCCAGAAGATCCGATCGGCGTTTCGTGACAACAGCGCCATGTCAGACCCCTCCCCCACCGGTGTGCGATTGCGATTGCGTCTGCGATGGCGATGGCGATGGCGATGGCAGTGGCGATTCGGTGCTGGGAGCCGTGCCGTTGTTCGGGTGGTGATCGACCACCCAGGTGTCCTTGCTGCCGCCGCCCTGCGACGAGTTGACGATCAGCGAACCTTCCTTCAGCGCGACTCTGGTCAGACCGCCCGCCGTCACGTAGCTGCCCTCGCCGGTCAGGATGAACGGTCGAAGATCGACGTGACGGGGTTGCAGTTCACCGTCGATCAGCGTGGGCACGGTGGAGAGATTGATGATCGGCTGCGCGACCCAGTTGCGCGGGTCCGCCAGGATCGACTCGGCGCACGCTCGGAGTTCCTCCTCCGACGCCCGATTCCCGATCGTGATGCCGTAGCCACCGCTCTCGTTGGCCGGCTTCATCACCAACTCGTCGAGGTGTTCGAGCACGAACTCACGTTCGTCGTCGTACATACAACGGTAGGTCGGAACGTTGGCGATCTTGGGTTCCTCACCCAGGTAATAGCGGATGATGTCGGGCATCCAGGCGTACACACACTTGTCGTCGGCGACGCCCGCTCCCGGGGCATTCGCGATCCCCACGTTGCCCGCCTTCCACGCACGCATCAGGCCGCTCACCCCGAGCAACGAGTCCGCGCGGAACGCCTCCGGATCGAGGAACAGATCGTCGATGCGCCGGTAGATCACATCGACGCGTTCGCGGCCGTCGATCGTGTGCATGTACACGCAGTCGTCGTCACCCACGACCAGGTCGCCGCCCTCGACCAGTTCGGCGCCCATGCGCTGCGCGAGGAACGAATGCTCGAAGTACGCCGAGTTGAAGATGCCCGGTGTGAGCACGGCGATCGTCGGGTCGGTGATCCCGTCGGGAGCGAGCGACGACAACAGCTTGTTCAACTCGTCGGTGTAGCTGTCGACCGGTCGGATCTGGTTGTGGCCGAACAGCTCTGGGAACGCTCGCTTCGTCACGGCTCGATTCTCGAGCACGTAGCTGACGCCGGAGGGAACGCGAAGGTTGTCCTCGAGCACGTAGAACGTTCCGTCGTCGTCACGAACCAAGTCGGATCCGGAGATGTGGGCCCACACGCCGAACTTGGGGCGGGCCCCGACGCACTCAGGGCGGAAGTTCACCGAGTCGGCCAACAACTCGGCGGGGAACACGCCGTCGTCGATGATGCGCTGATCGTTGTAGAGGTCGTCGATGAACATGTTGACGGCGCGCAACCGTTGTGCGAGACCGGCCTCGACCGCGGTCCATTCGTCACCGGGGATGATCCGAGGTACCACGTCGAACGGCCATGCTCGGTCGATGTTGGCACCGTCGGAGTAGACGGTGAAGGTGATGCCCATCGTCAAGATGTCGAGCTCGGTGGCCTGCTGACGCGCGGCGAGCTCGTCGGGACCGAGCCGGTCGAGCAACGACCACAGGGCAGCCGCCGCGTCTCTCGGTGATCCGTTCTCGTCCAGCAATTCGTCCACGCAGTGGAAGGTACCGCAATCCGCGGCGGCTCGGCCGGAGGCGGTACCGTCGTTCACATGGTCGACACGAACGAGTTCGGCGACGCGGTCGACCTCGTCGTCGACGGTCGCGCCGTCACCATCACGAGTCCGAACAAGGCGATCTTCCCGTCGGTCGGCCCCGAGTCGACGCCGCGGACCAAGCTCGACCTCGCCCGGTACTACCTGGAGGTGGGCGCTGCGATCATGCGCACGTTGCGCGACCGGCCGGTACTGCTCGAGCGCTACCCGAACGGCGTGCGCGGCACGTCGTTCTTCCAGAAACGTATCCCCGACTCGGCGCCCGACTGGCTGACCACCACGACCGTCTCGACGATCAACGGCACGTCGTCGAGAGCGCTCGTCATCAGCGATCTGGCTCACGTCTTGTGGGCCGCGAACCAAGGGGCGCTGGGCTTGCACGTCTGGCCGTTCCGAGCGTCGAACCCCGACGACGCCGACGAGTTACGTATCGATCTCGACCCGTCGCCTGGTGTCACCTTCGACATGACCCGCGAGGCCGCCGGGTACACCAACGAACTGCTCGCCGAACTCGGCATGATCGGATTTCCCAAGACGACCGGCTCGAAGGGCATCCACATCTACGTTCGCGTCGAGCCCGGCTGGGACTCCTTCGCCGTACGCGGGGCGGTCGTCGCACTGGGTCGCATCCTCGCGACCCGGCACCGCGACCTGATCACCGACGCGTGGTGGAAAGAGCAGCGGGGCAGACGCGTGTTCGTCGACTTCAACCAGAACGCCCCGCACAAGAACATGTTCGGGGCGTGGGGTGTGCGACCGCGCGTCGGCGCACAGGTGTCGACGCCGTTCCGGTGGGACGAACTCGACACGATCGACCCCGAGGTATGCACCATCGACACGGTGCCGTCACGAGTCGATCGACTCGGGGACCCCTGGGAACTCATGGACGACGCTGCGTGTTCGATCGGCCCCCTCGTCGAACGATTCGCACGCGACCTCGCCGACGGCATCCCCGACCCACCATGGCCCCCGCAGTATCCGAAGATGCCCAACGAAGCTCCGCGGGTCCAACCGTCTCGGGCCCGACCCGTCGAAGGTTGACCCGTTGTGCGCATGTCGCTCCAGCGTGACAGGCTGAGAGCATGACCGACGCCTTCGGTGCGATGGAGGACGGCGACGCCCGCTACGAGTGGTTCGCGCATCTCGTCCGCCGTCGCCGAACCTCGATGTTCGTCGACCCCGATCGAGAGGTCGACGCGGCCACCGTCCAGGAACTCTGCGGGCTGGCTACGTGGGCTCCGAACCACAAGAGAACATGGCCGTGGGCATTCGCCTACTTCACCGGCCCTGGTCGCGCCCGGCTCGGCGAGACGATGGCAGCCGACATGGTCGACGCCGACTTCGGCGACGACACCAAACGGGAGAAGACTCGACGCAAGTACTTGCGGACGCCGGGCATCCTCGTCGTCGGTTGCGAACCGCACGACAACCCGATGCTCCACCAGGAGAATCGCGACGCCGTCGCTGCAGGAATCCAGAATCTCCTCCTCGGAGCCACCGCGCTGGGGCTCGCGAGTTTCTGGTCGACCCCCGCACTCACGAGCCCGCCTCGCGTCCTCGATCTGTGCGGCTTCGCACGACACGACCGCATCGTCGGCATCATCTATCTCGGGTGGGAAGACCGCCTCTGTGAGGCACCCGAGCGCCCGCCGCTGCCGATCACTCTCGTCACCGGCTGAACGCGCGTTTCGCCCGACCGCTACGGACCCGCGATGATGTCCGCGTGCCTGCCGCGCCTGATGCCACCCAGACGATCGTCACCCTCGACCTCGAGGGCGTGCTGATTCCCGAGATCTGGGTCGCCGTCGCCGAACGCACCGGCATCGAGGGACTGACCAGAACCACGCGCGACGAACCCGACTACGACGTGCTGATGCACTACCGGCTCGAACTGCTTGCCGAGCACGGGCTCACGATGTCGCTGATCGAGGACGTGATCGCCGAGCTGCGGCCGGTCGACGGAGCCGCGGAGTTCCTCGACGAGTTGAGGTCGCTCACCCAGGTCGTCATTCTGTCCGACACCTTCGAGCAGTTCGCTCGTCCGTTCATGCGCCAACTCGGTTGGCCGGCGATCTTTTGTCACCGACTCGTCGTCGACGAAGATCGCATCGTCGACTATCGCCTGCGCCAACCCGACCAGAAACGCCAGTCGGTCCGAGCGTTCCATGGCCTGAACTACCGCGTCCTCGCCGCCGGAGACTCCTACAACGACACCACCATGCTCGGCGAAGCCGACCGCGGGTTCCTGTTCCGTTCACCTGACAACGTGATCGCCGAATTCCCGCAGTTCCCCGCCCTCACCGAGTTCGACGACCTGCTCGCCGCGTTCGTCGCTGAGCTCTGACGCCGGCGGCCGCGCCGACGAAACCGCCTGCACCGAGCCAGTTCGACGGCGCATGGCGTCGACGGCGCGACGGCCCGCCGACTCGATCGCCAACGCGAGACCGACCAACGCGATCGCGACCGCGCCGTCGAGCCACCAGTGGTGCCCGGTCGCTGCGACCACGAAGATCGTGATCGGAAAGTGCGCAGCGAACAACCACTTCCAGCGAGAGGTCGACGCAGCAACGATCCCGAAACCGATGACCGCCGCCCACGCGACATGGATCGACGGCATCGCGACGAACTGGCCCGACACTCCGGTGCCGACCGGTCCGTAGACGTCCATGTCGTGCAGGATCGTCACGTCGACGTAGCCGAGATCGGGCAGGAAACGAGGAGGCGCGACGCGCCAGAAGCGGATGAACAGACATCCCGCCGTCGTGATGGCCAAGACGTTGCGCCATCGCGAGTAGCGATCACGATGACGCCAGAACATCCACACGAGAAACACGAGGATGCCCGGCACATGCATCCCGACGTAGTAAACCGACGAGGCCCAGCCGAGCCAATCGACGTCGACGGCCCAACGGTTGAGGGTCAACTCCGACGGCAACCAGATCGCCTCCTGGACCTCGACGATCGACCGGGCGCGCTCGATCGCACCGTCAGCCTGGACGAGCGGCAGCTTTCGCGCCGTTCGCCAGAGCCCGTACAGCCCGGTGAGGATCGCGAGTTCGCGCAGCGAGACCACAGCGACCGCCGTCGTGCGTGACGGCCGAACCCGACGCAGCGCGAACATCACCACGAGACACACCGCTGTCGCGATCCAGGCGTGCTGCCACGTCGGCCATCGCATCGCTGCGATCACGCGTCGGGCCTACGGGGTGTACACACCGAAGACCTCGCGCAGCGCGTCGCTGATCTCGCCGAGCGTGCAGTCCGCGCGGAGCGCGTCCTTGATCGAGTAGAGGAGGTTGTCGGTGCCTTCTGCGGTGGCCTTGACCGCCGCCAGCGCCGACTCGACGGCGGCCGTGTCACGATTCGCCTTGTACCGCTTGAGCCGGGCCACCTGGTTCGGTTCGAGTTCGGGGTCGATCGGGAACACGACGGGCTCGGCTTCCTCGTCGGCGACGAACTTGTTCACGCCGACGATCACCCGGTCGACGTCATCGACCGACTTCGTGTACTGATAGGCCGACTCCATGATCTCGTCCATCTGGTAGCCCGCCTCGATCGCCGCAACCGCGCCGCCTTGCTCGTCGATGGCCTCGATGTACTCCCACGCCAGACGTTCGACCTCGTCGGTCAACGACTCGACGAGGTACGAACCGGCCATCGGGTCGGGCGTGTCGACCACACCCGACTCGTAACCGATCACCTGCTGCGTGCGCAGCGCCATGCGAGCTGCGTCCTCGGTCGGCAGGCTGAGGGCTTCGTCGTAGCCGTTGGTGTGCAGCGACTGCGTTCCACCCATCACGGCTGCGAGCGCCTGCAAGGTGACCCGCATGATGTTGTTCATCGGCTGCTGGGCCGTCAGTGTCGAGCCGCCGGTCTGCGTGTGGAAGCGCAGCATCTTCGACTTCGGATCCTTCGCGTCGAAGCGCTCGGTCATGATCGTGTGCCACATGCGGCGACCCGCCCGGAACTTCGCGATCTCCTCGAAGAAGTTGTTGTGGCCGTTCCAGAAGAAACTGAGCCGCGGCGCGAACTCGTCGACGTCGAGTCCGGCATCGATCGCCGCCTGGACGTAGGCGATCGCGTTGGCGAGCGTGAAGGCGATTTCCTGCACTGCGGTCGAGCCGGCTTCGCGGATGTGATAGCCCGAGATCGAGATCGTGTTCCAGTTGGGGATGTGCTGGGAGCAGTACCCGAAGATGTCGGTGATGATCCGCATCGACGGCCGCGGTGGATACACGTAGGTCCCTCGGGCGATGTACTCCTTGAGCAGGTCGTTCTGGATCGTGCCGCCGATCTGTTCGCTCGACACACCGTTCTCCTCGGCGACCAACTCGTACATCAGGAGCAAGATCGCCGCCGTCGAGTTGATCGTCATCGACGTGGTGACCTTGTCGAGCGGCAGGTCGGCGAGCAGTAGCCGCATGTCCTCCATCGAGTCGATCGCCACGCCGACCTTGCCGACCTCACCTTCGGAGCGGCCGTGATCGGAGTCGTAACCCATCTGCGTCGGAAGGTCGAACGCGCAGCTCAAACCGGTCTGGCCGGCGTCGAGCAGGAACTTGAAGCGCTGGTTGGTCGCCTCGGCATTGCCGAACCCGGAGTACTGGCGCATCGTCCACAGCCGCCCCGTGTACATCGACGAATACACGCCACGCGTGTAGGGCGCCGAGCCCGGAGCGCCGAGCTTGTCGGCCGGATCCCACCCGTCGAGGTCGGCGGCGTCGTAGAGCTTCTTGATCTCGATGCCGGAGTCGGTGCGGGGAAGGTTCGGGGCGTCGGCCATGTCGCCGATCGTACGCAACAGGTGCCGCCGCGCCCCAGCCCCGAGGCGATCTACGTCAGCGCGCGGCGACGATGGCGATCTCCATCCGCCACTGAGGTTGCGCCAACTCTGGCACCGTGACCAGGGTCGATGCGGCCCGATGGTCGCCGACGAATGCGTCTCGTGCAGCCATGACCGGCCCCAACGGCTCGCCTGCGACCACGTAGGTGGTGATCGACACGATGTCGGTCGCACCCATGTCGGCCTCGGCCAGCAAGGCGGCGATGTTGCGCCACACGACGGCGGCCTGTTCGCCGATGTCGTCGGGGGTCGACCCGTCAGGCGCCGTCGGGACGACGCCCGACGTGTGCAGCCAGCGCGTCGCCGACTCGCTCAGCACGGCATGGGCGTAGTTCGCCGCGGGCGCCGCCATGGACGACGGCGTGAGCGAACGGTTGACGGGCTGTTGCATCAGATCTCCGGAATCACGTCGAACATCGACACCGAGGCGGTGTTGCCGCCGTAGTCGCGCAGCACGAGTTCGGCGTAGAGCCCGGTGCCCGGGTCCAGCGGCTCGAGGTCGTACTGCAGATCGGGCAGGTTGGCGAACAGCCCCTGCTCGCTCAGCGTCAACCATTCCGACGTGCCGTCGGGATACTCGTTGAGCACGATCGGGAAGATCAGGCCGTTCGGGTCGGCGGTCAACTCGCCGACGGTTCCCTCCGGGCTGACCGTGTAGTAGATCTCGCTCAAGATGTTGAAGTCCAGGTCGAGCACGAGGCTCAACAAGATGTCCTGCGGCAACTCGTCGGTGCCGATCGCCTCCGGATCGACGTACCAGAGCGGCACGTCGATCGTCACGATCTCGGAGTCGAAGTCGACGTTCAGGTCGAGATAGGCATAGTCGGTGTCTTCGCCGTCGGAGATCGTCAGGACCGTCAGGTCGTAGATCGCACCCACCAGGCCACTGCCATCGGTGGAGACCTCCGCCGGTTCTTCGCCGATGTAGATGATCGAATCATCCGACTCGTCGAGCACGCCGTAGACGATTTCGGCTTCGACGATGTTGCCGGCCGCCGCCGAATCGAAGAAGCCGAACAGGTTCAGACCGTCCGCATCGAAGAAGTACTCCCCTTCGCCTTCGGCGCGACCTTCGGTCTGTACGAACGCCGGTTGCTCGGCCTCGGGGATCGCCTGGCCCGCGGTGTAGAAGCTGGTCAGGAGATCCGGCCACACCTCGACGCCTTGCAGGTTGAGATAGCCCTGGCGAAAGACGTCGGCGAACGGCGGGAAATAGACGCTCAGACCCGTCGCTCCTGACGTTGCCGGGCCCGAGATCGACGAGACCACCATCTGGTCGATGATCGCCGCCACCTCGGCGGCGGGCGCCGCGAGCGACTCGTCGGATTCACCGAGCAGCGTCGCGACCTGTCCGAGGTCGACGTGGAACGAGTCGATCGACGGGTCGGGGTTCGCTGCGTACTTGAGTGCTCCCGCCTGCGCTCGGGCGAGCAACGGGGCCGCGGCGCTCGGCTCGGCCATCAGCGGCTCGGCCAGACCAGCGAGCGCCGAGGTCAGGTCGTCCATGGCTGCGAGGTCGACGAGCGACAACGTGATGTCCTCCGAGGTACCTTGAGCTTCGGCCTGCGCGGCGAACCCATCGATGATCGACTGTCCCAGTTCGGTCGGCGTCGCCTGCGGGTCGTCGAGCAACAGACCCAGCGACTCGTAGTTCCAGCCGTGACCCGGTTCGAGCTCCGACGATGCCAGCATCAGGTCACCGTGCTTGGCCATGACCGAGGCGACCTCGTACGACGCCATCAAGCAGGCGTCGAATCCGAGCAGGTCGACCTTGTCGAGTCCGACCGCGTCGAGGCCCTGTTGGAGCCCGGCGTCGATGTCGGCCAGGTCGAGGATGTCGTTGCCGTCGGTCTCGTCAGGACCCATGCCCGGCCACCCGGCACCGTGGTTCCAGAGGATGACGCTGTAGTTCTTCGCCGGATAGCTCGTGATGCCGGCCTCGATGAAGCCGGCGAGCGTGGCAGGGTCACCAACGTTGAGTTCCCCTACTTCACCGAGATCGGTGAAACCGGCCGGTTCGACTCGATAGAACCTCGTCTCGTCGAAGTCGCCGAGCGGGTCGTCGTCGAGCGTGTAGGCAGGGTGCCGATCGACGAGCGTCACGATGTTGACCTGGTCGGTCGAGCCGACCTGGCTCATCTCGACGAGGTCCTCGACGGCGAACGGCTCGAGATCGTTGTCACCCATCACGTAGACGAGCACGGTCCACTCCGATGTCGGCTCGGACGCGGCGACTGCAACCTCCGTGTCGTCGGTCTCCGCGCCGTCCGTGTCCGCGTCGTCCGTACTCTCCGGCTCCGGCTCCGGCTCCGGCTCCGGTTCGGGCTCGGGCTGGTCGTCGACCGCGACGACCGAATCGATCGCTCGGGCATCGTCGGCGTCATCACCTCCACCGCACGCTGCCGCGACGAGCGCGCCAGCCACCAGCGTGGAAACCATCGAACGAGCCTTCATCTTCCGCCTCCCGAGCATCGCCGAGACGATAGACCATCGCCATCGCGTCCTCCTCGCCCATCGAACGCATCGGTCCGGTACCACGCCCCAACGGACACGGCGGGACCGCGAGACGATGGTGCCGGCGGAACGGCGGGACCGCGCGATGATGGTGCCGGCGGGATGGTGGATGATGGTGACGGCGTCGGGCAGGCTGTGCGGTGATGCACGAACACACCGCTCAGGGCCCGGTGAGCCGCTGGCTGTCGACCGCCCAGCCCGAGGCCCTGTTCGTGCTGTCGGCCGTCGCGCAATACGCGGGCGCCGCAATCGCCGTGCTGTTGTTCGATCAGGTCGAACCGCAGACGGTCGGCTGGTTCCGCATCATCGGCGCAGCGATCGCGCTGCTGGCCGTGTCGACGTCGTGGTGGCGGGGATGGACTCGCCAGCAACTCGTCGGCGTCGCGCTGTTCGGGGTGGCGACATCGCTGATGAACATCTTCTTCTACCTCGCGATCAATCGAATCGACCTCGGCAAGAGCGTCACCATCGAGTTCATCGGTCCGATCGCCGTCGCCGCGGCGATGACGAGGACGCGACGCAACGCGGTGGCCCTCCTGTTCGCCATCTTCGGCGTCGCGATCCTCGGTGGCGTCGAAGTCGACGAGAACGCGATCGGGCTCGTGTACATCCTCATCGCCTCCGCGCTGTGGGCGGCCTACATCGTGATCGGGTCGAAAGTGGCGCGCGTCGACCGCGGCGTCGCCGGGCTCGGGCTCGGGCTGGCGATCGGCGCGGTGGTCACGATTCCGTTCGGTGCTCCTTGGAGCGGCCCGGTCTGGGTCTCGCCGACGCTACTCGCGTTGTGCCTCGTCGTCGGTGTGTTCTCGAACGCGATCGGGTACGGCATCGACCAGTTCACGATGCGCCGGATCCCGATCCGGCGGTTCTCGCTCCTCCTCGCGTTGCTGCCGGTCACCGCGTCGTTCATCGGCTGGATCGCGCTCGACCAGGCGCCGTCGCCGATCGACCTCGTCGGTATCGCGCTCGTCCTCGTCGCGGTGAGCGTCCAGGAACGCGATGAGATCGAGCGCGTCGAGGCCACGGTGCTCACCGACCCGGCCTGACGCAGGGGCCGGGCGAGCCGCGCCCGGCGCCAGCTCGCATGTCGCGGTCCGTTACCATTCGAGCATGGCCAACACCTTCGAAGAGACGATGTCAGCGCTCGAACAGCAGGCCACTGCCGTCGAGGACGACTTCGAGGCCGAGCGCCTCAAGCGCAAGCAGCGCCTCGCCGCCGGTTTGCGGATCATGGGTCGGCTCCATCTCGCCGAAGGCGTCGCCGGGCACGTCACCGTGCGCGACCCCGAGTTCCCCGACCGGTTCTGGGTGAACCCGTTCGGCCACAACTTCAAGTTGATGACGGTGAGCGATCTCATCTGCGTCGACCACCACGGCGAGGTCGTCGTCGGCGATCGCCCGGTCAACGCCGCAGCGTTCGCCATCCACAGCCGCCTCCATGCGGCGCGCCCCGACGTGATGGCCGCCGCGCACTCGCACTCGATGTACGGCAAGACCTTCTCCACCCTCGGCAAGCCGCTCAAGATGATCAGCCAGGATGCGACGATGTTCTACAACGACGTCGCGCTGTGCAACGAAGGATCGGGAGCCGTCGTGCTCGACACTGCGGTCGGCGACAAGATGGCCGAAGCCCTCGGCGACAAGAAGGCCCTGATCCACCAGAACCACGGCCTGATCACGACGGGCGGATCGGTCGATGCTGCCGTGTGGTGGTTCGTCGCTCTCGAGCGCACCTGTCAGAGCCAGCTGCTCGCCGAGTCGGCCGGCGATCCGATCGAGATTCCCGACCATCTGTGCGTCGATGGCTACAAGGCTCAGGGGCACGACCTCGCCGGCTGGTTCCAGTTCCAGCCGTTCTGGGACGAGCTGGTTGCTCGCGAGCCCGAGTTCCTCGACTGACCGTGTGACCCGCCGGCCGTGGTGACCCGCTGACCGAGTCAGCCGGCGATGGTCGTCCGGTGGAGCAGTCGGTCGAAGCCGTCGTAGCCGCCCGTGGCGCGGTGCAACACCGATCGGTTGTCCCACATCACGAGCATGTCGCTGCTCCATTCGTGGGTGTAGACGAACTCGTCACGGGTCTGCCACGCGTACAACTCGACGAGCAGGTCGCGCGCCTCGTCGTCGTCCATGCCCTCGATGCCGATCATGTAGCCGATGCAGCCGAAGATGCCGAGCCGGCCGGTTTCGGGGTGCGCTCGCACGATCGGATGGAGCTGCGTCGCCATTGCCTCGTCGGACGGGCGGATCGCCATGCTGCGATCGCTGCGCTGATCTGCCTCCCCGTACATCCCGCTCGGCGCGTAGCCGCCGCGCGCCGAGTGCACCGCCATCTTCCCGTCGAGTCGGGCTCGCAGGTCGGCGGGCATCTCGTCGAGCGCGCCGTGCTGATCGGCGAACAGCGTGTCGCCGCCGATCGGCGGGATCGTCACGCCGAACAGGCAGGTACCCGACGGTGGAGTCGCCTGGAACGACCAGTCGCTGTGCCAGTTCTCCGCGAACAACGGCGACGTCTCACCGGCCCGCCGCTCGACGGCGATGATGTGCGCCCGTCCCTCGATCGGCGCGATGAACGGGTCATCGCCGAAGCCACCGAACGCGACCGTGAACCGTTCGAGGTCGTCGTCGCTCATCGCCTGGTCGGGGAACGCCACGACGTGGTGCTCGAGCCAGGCGCTGCGGATCGCAGCGACGACATCGGCGGTCAGCGGTGCCGTCAGATCGACGCCGCGGATCGTCGCTCCGCACGCCTGCCCTGACGGGGTGATGTCGATCAGCGAGTTCCCCATGCCCCCGACGCTAACCCAGCGAGCCGTGCCGAGATCTCAGTGAGCGTCGCCGAGATCTCAGTGAGCGTCGCTCAGGCCCGGAGCGCAGAGCCCGTCGAGTTCCTTGATGACGATGCGGTCGCGGTTCGCGTACGTCACCTCGTTGTCCGGGTTGGGCTTGAGGTTGAACACCCTGAACTCCATGTCGCTGGTGTCGACCGTGAGGATGCGACCGATCAGCGGGTCGCCGAGACCGAGGATCACCTTGATGGTCTCGAGCGCCTGGATCGACCCGATGATGCCCGGCAGGACACCGAGCACACCCGCTTCGGCGCACGACGGCGCGAGTTCGGCCGGGGGCGGCTCGGGCACCATGTCGCGGTACGTCGGCCCCTCGGTCGGGTGGAACACGCTGACCATCCCCTCGAAGCGGAAGATCGAGCCGTGCACGACCGGGATGCCGAGCTTGACGCTGGCGTCGTTGAGCAGATACCGGCTGGGGAAGTTGTCGGCGCCGTCGACGATCACGTCGTAGCCGGCGATGATGTCCATGATGTTGGAGGCGTCGAGGCGCGTGTCGTAGGTGACGACGTCGACGTCGGGGTTGAGGCCGACCAGCGTCTTCTTCGCCGAGTCGACCTTGCGGTCGCCGATGCGGTCGACGTTGTGCAGGATCTGGCGTTGCAGGTTGGACGAGTCGACGTCGTCCATGTCGACGATGCCGATCGTGCCGACGCCAGCTGCGGCGAGATAGAGAGCGGCGGGCGAACCCAATCCGCCCGCACCGAGCATCAGCACCTTGGCTTCGAGCAGCTTGATCTGTCCGGCGACCCCGACCTCGGGGAGCAGCAGGTGGCGCTTGTAGCGGTTGTTCTGCTCCGGGGTGAGCGACGCCGGCTGCTTCCACGCCCGGCCTTCGTCCTTCCAACGCCCGAAGCCACCGTCCATCGACATCGCGTTGGCGTAGCCGAGTTCTTGCATCGTCTGCACCGCGAACGCCGACCGCACGCCACCGGCGCAGTACACGACGACCGGCGCGGACTTGTCGATGAGCTTGCCTTCGACCTGCGCCTCGAGGTGACCGCGCGGAATGTGTACCGCCCCGGGGATCGCACCCTCCTCGTACTCGTCGGGCTCGCGAACGTCGAGAATCAGCGCGCCACCGGCGATCTCGGACGAGGCGGTCTCGGTGTCGATCTCGGTGATCGAGGACTTTGCGGCGGAAAGCAGGTCGCGGAACGTAGCCATGAGAAAAGCCTAACGCCGAAAGGTGATCGAACAGGTCGGGAATTTGCTGCTGCGTCTCGTCGTTCGCGTCGTCGCTCGTCGTCTCGTTCGATTCGTGCCATGGCCGGGCACGAATCGAACGTCGACGAGGACGCGAGCGCGGACGTTCAGATCACTGGGTCCGGAAGGTACCGACGTCTTCGTAGATGCCGTCGTCTTCTCGGTCGAAGCCGTAGTCGCCGACGAGATCTCCGCCATCGAGGCGGACGTTCACGAATCGGTACTTTCCGCGATCCGGTGCTGCGGGATCAGTGGTCTGATTGTTGTTCATCAGCACGTTCAGCACTCGGGCTCCGCAGAGGATCTGCCCGTTGGACCATGTGTAAGGGGGGTCCGTACCGTCGTGGGTGACCGACGATTGGCTGGTGACGTTGCCATCGCTGACAGCGAAGTTGATGTTGATCTTGCTGTCGGGCGACGGAGACCGGCCCGGCACCGCGCCGGTGAAGACGAACGTCCGAGTCGTGTCGGGCAGGTCGTCGGAACTGATGCACGTCGGGCCGGATTGTGCCGAGGCCAACGGTGGCACCGCCGGGTCGGGCAGGGGCGACACGTTCGTCCCTTGCGGGTACATCTGGAAGATCCCCGTGTCGCTGTTGCCTCCATCGGTGCGGCGGAAGTTGCCCGAGATCAGTGTGGCATCGCTGTTGCACTCGAGGTTGAAGAATTCCCACATGCTGACGGAACCGATGGGTTCATAGCCCGGCGCTGAGCCGAACTTGCCGTCTTCCACCATGATGGTGTCGGTCGGCGACTGGCAGACGTTGCCACTGCGGGCATAAGACACGTTGCCTCCGTCACTGGCGTTGCCGTTGTCGCCAGGGGTTGCCTCCGTGACGACGTTGTTGCTGATGGCGAAGCGGACCTGATCGTAGATGTTCGAGGCGCTGGACGTGACGCCGGGCTGGTTGCCCTGCCAATCGATCGCCCACGTGCGCAGCGAGACGTTGATCGGCGAAGGGGGCGTCGTCGAACTCGGCGGCGATGTCGGCGGGACGCTGACCCCTTCCGTTGCGCAGTAGCGCACCAGGTCGAGGATCACGTCGGTGGTGTTGCCGGCCGCCGCACCGTAGTAGATGTCGACGTTGCCCGTGGACGACAGTCCGACGGCCCCGAAGTTGTTCGAGCCGCGGCTCTCGGCCGGGACGTTCTCACTCGAGGTCTCGGGCACGCCGGTCGCATCGCCGGGTCGCAGCGAGACGAACCCGCCCGCCGAGTTCTTCAGCACGGTGACGTTGAACTCGACCGACGTCGCCCCGAACGGGATGACCGTCTGCTGGCCGAGCGCTCCGACGGTGATCGGACCAGACACCTGCAGTTTGACGGATTGGTTCGCCTGGAGCGGGCCGGCGAGCCCGACGTTGGGGCCGGCAGGCTGGTCGACCACGTCGCGCGTGTCGAGAATTCGCACCGGTTTCGGCAGCGAGATGATCGAGCAGCCTTGCGCGCTCGGCGCTGCATCGACGCTCCATGCGGTTGCAACGAGCACGCCTGCGAGGAGCGCCATCGCGACCCCCGTCGTGAACCACGCGAAAGCGCGGAGTCGTAGTTCCATCATCGGTATGGGTTCCTCCCGGTTTGTCGACGAACCGAAGTGTTCGCCAGCGGCCGCCCCTCCACACCGCAGCCGTCACGAGGAGCGCAGCCCGATCCGCCCGACCAGGCTCGCCCGCAGCATCTGGCGACGATGTGAAGAGACGGCCGTAGTCAACACCACACCGATGAGTCACCGATGAGTCGGTGATGAGTCAGCGATGAGTCAGCCGTCAGCCTGAGCCACAACAGAGCCGTGAGACGGCCCGGTGAACGGGCACCTGCACGTCTGCCGACGCCAGCCGGTCGCTCGACGGTCAGGCGACGATGGCGGGGAGGATGTCACCGATGCTGCCGAGCAACACCTGGTCCGCGTAGCGATCCATGTTCGTCTCGTCACCGTTCACGATGAGCACGTGCGCACCTCCCGCCTTGGCCCGCGGCACGCAGTTCGCCACCGGGTAGACCGACAGCGTGGATCCCACGGCGAGCAGCAGGTCGCACTCGTCGCTGACCGTCATCGCCCGCTCGATCACCTCGGGAATCAACGCCTGACCGAAGCTGATCGTGTCGGACTTCAGGATCCCCGAACACTCCAGACACGACGGGTCCGTGTCACCGGCTCGAACCCGATTCAACGCCTGCTCCATCGGCCGACGGTCGTCGCAGTCCCAGCAGCGGGTGAACCACACCGTGCCGTGGACTTCGATCACGTTCGACGGGTCATGTCCGGCTTTCTGGTGCAGGCCGTCGATGTTCTGGGTCACGAGTGCGTGCAGACGACCGCGACGCTCGAGTTCGACGATCGCAGCGTGACCGACGTTGGGTTCGGCAGTCCAGGCGGGCGTGGTCAGCCGGTTCTGCCACGCCGCATGGCGGACCTCCGGGTCGCTCAGGTAGTACGTGATGTTCGACGCCTTCTCCGCGGCCGGGTTCTTCGTCCACAGTCCGTTCGGCCCGCGAAAGTCGGGGATGCCCGAGTCGGTCGAGATCCCGGCGCCCGTGAGCACGACGATCCTCGAAGCCGCAGCGATGGCCTCCCTCGCCTGCCGCAATTCGTCGGACACTCCCCCACTCGTCGGCGATGTCGCCGGGTCTCGCTCGCTCCTGTCGGCTTCGGTCATGCGTCGAGGATGGCGCAACCGGCACCGATTCGGCCACTTCGACCACCGAACCGTTTCACCGACGACGCCCGCCGCTTCACCTCGACGCGCCGCTCGCGCCAGACTGACGGCGTGCAACTCCGTCGAGCCGCCCCCGCCGCCAGCACAGCCCCCAGCATGATCGCGAGCGACGCCGCCAGGGCAACGAGCATCGTGACGGGAGTCGTCGCCTCCGTCCTCGCCGGGACCGTGACCGTGATCCTGACCCTGATCCTGATCCTGACCCTGACGAACATCCCGACGGTGGATGCGGCGAGCGGTCTGACCGGTTCGGTTCGGGCTGGTACGGCCGCTGCCCGCGACGTCGCCTACCCGACCGACACGGCCTGTGATCTCGACACGGTTCGCTCTTTGGCGAGCCGACATCCCGACGTTCGCCAGTTCATCGTGTTCTCCACCGACGGGTTCGCCGACACGTTCGGCACGGGGTTCGTCGCGGCCCGACGCTCGAGCGGCGATTGGGTGTGTCAGACCTCACCGGCGCTCGCTCGCTTCGGTCGTTCCGGCACCCGACCGCTGATCGAACGACGCAGCGGCGACGGTTCGACGCCCGCCGGCGTGTTTCCGCTCGGAGCGATCACCGCGTGGGACGGCCAACGCCTCAACATGTTCGGGAACGATCCGAATCCGGGTGTCCGCAGCAACGTCGCCTACCGCGATGTGCGACCCGAAGACTGTTGGGGTGCGACCCCCAACGCGCCGGACTACAACCATCTGGTCGAGCGGCCGGGCTGCGCCGGCCCCGACGACGAATGGCTGCCACGCTTCGGCGGCGTCTACTCCCACGCTGCGATCATCGGCGCCAATCTGGATCCGATCACCGAGGCGACATCGGGTGATGCGCCGGGCGAGACGCCGTTCGCGGCGGCGATCTTCCTGCACCGGCACAGCTACGGACTCGGCCGTACGAGCGGACCGAGTCGGCCGACCAGCGGGTGCGTCTCGCTCGATGCCACGGCGCTCGTCGACGCGATCATCGCGATCGATCCGGCGCTCGATCCGCACTTTGCGATCGGCCCCGCCGAGTACCTGCGCACGTCGGCCTGACGGGCACCGGCCGGTGCCCGCGCCGGTAGCGTGGGACGCCGTGTCCGACCAGGTGATGCAGCAAGCTCGACGCCGACGGACGTTCGCGATCATCTCCCACCCCGACGCGGGCAAGACCACACTCACCGAGAAGTTCCTCCTGTACGCGGGAGCGATCCAGTCGGGCGGTTCGGTCAAGGCTCGCGACGACCGCCGGTCGGCGACATCGGACTGGATGGACATGGAGCAGAAGCGCGGCATCTCGATCAGCTCGACTGCGCTGAACTTCCCGTACCGCGAACGAGAACTCAATCTGCTCGACACTCCGGGCCACCGCGACTTCTCGGAAGACACCTATCGCGTGCTGTCGGCCGTCGACGCCGTCGTGATGGTGCTCGACGCGGCGAAGGGCATCGAACCGCAGACGCTCAAGTTGTTCGAGGTGTGCCGCAGTCGAGAACTCCCGGTGATCACGTTCCTCAACAAGCTCGACCGGCCCGGACTGGAGCCGCTCGAACTCCTCGATCAGATCGAGGACCAGATCGGTTTGCGACCGACACCTGCGACGTGGCCGGTCGGATCACACGGCGACCTGCGCGGTGTGCTCGATCGCCGCACCGACATCTTCACCCGATTCACGCGCACGGCGCGAGGTTCACAGATCGCACCCGAGGAGGACGTGCCTGCCGAGCAGGCGACGATCGAGGAAGGCGCTGCGTGGGAGAAGTGCGCCGAGGAAGCCGAACTCCTCGACGCGATGGGAGCCGACGTCGACCTCGAGTCGTTCCTCGCCGGCCAGTCGACGCCGGTGTTCGCCGGTTCGGCACTCACCAACTTCGGCGTGCGCCACCTCCTCGATGCGATCGTCGATCTCGCACCTGCGCCGATGCCGCGCGACGACATCGACGGCGAACCCCGCCCGCTGGACGCGCCGTGCTCGGCGTTCGTGTTCAAGGTGCAGGCCAACATGGATCGCAACCATCGCGACCGCATCGCATTCGCCCGGATCTGCTCCGGGCGGTTCGAGCGCGGCATGGTGATGACGTGCGAGCGAACCGGCAAGCCGTTCGCCACCAAGTATGCCTCGACGGTCTTCGGCGCTGAGCGCACCACGGTCGACGAGGCGTTCCCCGGCGACGTCGTCGGGCTCGTCAACGCGACCGGCCTGAACATCGGCGACACCCTGTTCGACGAAGTGGGCCCGTCGGTGCGGTTCCCCAAGCTGCCGCAGTTCGCGCCCGAGGTGTTCGCCTCGGCGCGGCCGCAGGACTCCGGCAAGGTCAAGCAGTTCCGCAAGGGGCTCGACCAGCTCGGCGAGGAAGGCGTCGTGCAGGTGCTGCGCGACCCCGAGTGGGGCGAGGCTTCGCCGGTCCTCGCCGCGGTCGGTCAGCTCCAATTCGACGTGTTCGCGAATCGCCTCGACGTCGAGTTCAACGCGCCGATCGAGCTGCTCAGCTCGCCGTACCAGGCGATCCGTCTCACCGACGCGACGTCGGTCGACGCACTCCGAGAGAAGCAGGGCGTGCGCATCTTGCAACGCACCGACGGCGCGCTGGTCGCACTGTTCGAGAACAAATACGCGTTGCAGCGCATCGAGCAGAACGAACCCGAACTGACGCTCGATCCGATCTTCGCCGGCTGACCGACCGCTGACCCGCAGCGCGGTGTGACACACCGCGCCTGTCGGGTCAGCGGTCGCGGACGAGTTCGACGAAGGTCGTGCCCACGTCGAGCGGAATCCATTCACCGCTGGCGGCGTCAGCGAAGGTGAACGGGTCGTACGCCGTTCGACGCGCCCAGATTCCCTCGATCGCCACCCCGTTGCGATGGATCACCGCCCGACCGCGACCGATCGTGATCGGATTCGGCGAACGAGCGTCGACCGGCGAAGGAGCGTGGAACGAGTACAGCTCGACCACGTTCGTCATCGAGATCTGTGTTCCGGACATCGCGAGGTGGGCGTTGCCGTTCTGGGAGCGGCGGTACAGACCGGCCGCTTCGTCCCAGACCCAGCCGGCTCGCACGCCGTCCATGGCGATCTCGAACGAGGTGTCAGGCGTCGTCACGAAGTGGTCGGGTGGTGTCCAGTCGTCGACGATCGGCCACATCGACCTGGCGGGGCCGGGCTCGAACGCCCGGCCGACGGCGCATTGCGGGTCGAAAAGGAGGTTGTGCGGCGCGCTCCGACTGGAGTTGCGGTCGTAGCAGGGGTTCTTCTGTGCCGTGAAGTCGACCAGCACCCGTGACGACGCTGCGGACTCGATCCACCGTGTCACGCCACGGTTGCCGCCCGACCAGGCGAGCACCGGCCGGTTCATCGCAGCGAGCAGGTCGAGGTCACCCGTTCGCGCTGATCGCACCGGGCCGATGCGGTCGGGCAGGCGCGTGTGGAACAGCGCGACGAACCTGGTGACGCCTTCGACGTTTTCCTCGATGATCACGTCGGCGACATCGAGTCCCCACTGCGGTCGAGCACGCGCGTAGTTGTCGACCTTGACCGCGAGGATCGGCCGGGCAGCGAGCGCGGCATCGGCCGGGGTGCCCGTCAAGCCGGCGATGCCCTCGAGCGGCGGCAGCGTTTCGTAGGGAGGCCACACCGGCACGCCCGCTTCGAGCAGCGTCGTCACCGGCGCCGCCGTCGTGGTCGAGGTGCTCGTGGTCGTGGTCGTGGTCGTCGTCGTGGTGCTGATCGTCGTGGTCGTCGCCGGTGGCGTCGTGGTCGTCGCCGGCGACGTGGTGGTGGTCGAGGTCGTGGTGGCCGGCAAGGTCCCCACTGCGCCGATCGCCTCGTCGCCTCCGGCGTCGCCGAACAGGCGCAGCCCGCCGAACACCGCACCGCCGACCACGACGGCCGCTGCTGCTGCCGCGAGCGCGCGCCGGAGCAGATAGTTCGGTCGGTCGAGCCGCACGGTCGCTGCCGTCGGCGCGGGTTCAGCCGACGGGGCCGGCCAGGGCGATTCGGACTCCACGGCAGCGACGCTACTTGTCGCTTTCCGTGTCGGCCCGGCGCGCACCCACTGATCCGTCGCCCGACTGCTTCCGTATCCACGCCCCCGAAAGGCCACGCCATGACCGATACCGCCCGCCATGAACGCCCGATCGGCCACCGGTCACCGGCGGACCGCCCGCCAGGCCGCGAGCGCGAACCATCCCGCGAGCCGGGCCCAGCCGCCGCACACGCACCACCGGCCGGGGCCGAGGCCGGCCCGGTGTCCGCTGGTACGGTCGTGATGATCCGGCCGTGGCTCGATCCCCTCGTCGACGAACTCGGCCACGATCCCCGCTCCATCTACGTCGAGCAGTTCTGGCTCGGCGTTCTCGGCCCGACTGCGACCTGGCTCCTGCGACGGCTCGTGAGCGAACTCGAACAGCGACCAGACGGCTACCGCGTCGACCTCGCCGATCTCGCACGGTCGATGGGGCTCTCCTACACGCCCGGCCGATCATCACCCTTCGCGAAGGCCCTCCAACGCTGCACGATGTTCGGGCTCGCACATCAGACCTCTGACGGACTTGCCGTACGTCGACGCGTCCCGGAGATCGCGCAACGTCACCTGCGCCGCCTTCCATCGTCGGTACAACTCCAGCACGCCGAGTGGGTCGCCCACGAGGTCAGCGTCGACGATTTCAGTCGGGCGCACGAACTCGCCGTCGTGATGGCCAAGGCGGGCGACGAGACCGCGTTGATCGAGCATCGTCTCGTCGCGCTCGGTGTCGCCGCCGCCGTCGCCTCCGAGGTCGCCGACAACGTTCGTCAGTTGCGTTGACGTTCGACGAGTTCGACGCGTGCCGGCTCGTCAGTTCGACGCAGAGAAGTTGCAGGCGAGGTCGATCAACAGACGCGTGCCGAAGCCGGTCGCGCCCTTCGAGTAGATGCCCTGATCGCCGTCGACCTTCATCGGACCCGCGATGTCGAGATGCGCGTAGGGGACGTCGCCCGTGAACTCCGACAGGAAGATCGTCGCCGTGATCGTCCCGGCGTAGGGCCCGCCGATGTTGCGCATGTCGGCGACCACCGAGTCGAGCAGCTTGCGGTACCGCTTCGACTCCAGCGGGAGCTGCCACGTCGGCTCGTCGACCGTTTCCGACGACGCCTTGACCCGATCGACCAGCCCTTGGTCGGTACCGAGCAAACCGGCGATGTCGGTGCCGAGCGCGCCCAGCACCGCGCCCGTCAGCGTGGCGATGTCGACGATCCCGTCGGGCTCCTCCTCGACCGCGAGCGACAGCCCATCAGCGAGGATCAGTCGGCCCTCGGCGTCGGTGTTGTGGATCTCCACCGTCTTGCCGTTGCGCATCGTGAGGACATCGCCGAGCTTGAGCGCCGATCCTGACGGCATGTTGTCGGTGCACATCAAGAACGCGGTCACCTTCGAACGACATCCCAGCGCCTTGAGCACCGACATCGTCGCGAGCACGGCGGCTGCGCCCGACATGTCCATTTTCATGACCTGATGGAACGCGTCACTCGGCTTCAGGCTGATGCCACCCGAGTCGTACATGACGCCCTTGCCGACCAGCGCGAGGTGCCCGGCCGGGTTCTTGGGGGTGTAGGTGAGCTTGACCATCCGCGGCGGCTCGGTGGATCCACGATTGACACCCAGGATCCCTCCGCACCCGAGTTGGGCGAGGTCATCGGCGTTGAACACCTCCACGTCGAGCCCCGCTCCACTCGCGATCTCGACCGCGCGGTCGGCAATGTCACGAGCGTTGAGGTAGGTCGGCGGCATGTTCGCGAGTTCACGCGCCAGCGCTGCTGCGCCGGCGATCGTCGCGCCCGCCGCGGCGCCCTTGTCGGCGTCCTTGGCGCGTTTCGCCGAGGTGACCAGCGTGAGCGACTCGAGCTTGGAGCCCGAGCTCTCGTCGTTCTTCAAGCCGACGTAGCGATACGACGCGAGCAGTATCCCCTCGGCGACGGCGCGTGACGCGGTCGCTGCGTCGACGCCGTCGACATCGGCCAGGTTCGTCGCGAGGTGCGCGTGCTTCGAAGCGCAGCGGACGAATGCGGCACCCGCGTCGCGCAGCACCTTCGCGTCGATGCCCTCCGCGTCTCCGACGCCGATCGCCACCGCGACGCCGTCGTTCGACGGGATCACCAACGTCTGACCGGCCTTGCCGTCGAAACCGTTGGCCGTCAAGGCCGCCCGATTGACACCGAGTTGACGCGGCACCGCCCCCTTCGTCCCGACCGCGTAGCCGACAGCGGTCGCCGCCTTC
The DNA here is from genome assembly GCF_046290335.1 of Ilumatobacter sp. Lineage (GTDB taxonomy): Bacteria > Actinomycetota > Acidimicrobiia > Acidimicrobiales > Ilumatobacteraceae > Ilumatobacter_A. The sequence continues at coordinate 1,071,320 of NZ_JBKAGH010000001.1, forward strand.
GGCACGGAGCGGGCGGTGGCAACCGCGACGGACTGGACATGGGCGCTGGCATCGATCATCTCGCCATTGTGCCAAGCGGCGCGCTGCCTCCCCCACTTCTTCGACCGCCGGTGGAGACGCAGGATCGGTCGATCGGGTTTCGTTGACGTGAACGGTGTGGGTCGAACATGACGCTCGTCACGCCACTTTTCTGGTTCGTGTTAGGTTCGAGCTTCGTTCGTCCGGAGTCCATCGGGCGTTCACCGACGCGAATCACCAACGCGAATTCACCAAGGAGAAAGCTCATGCTCAACCAGCGGAACCATTCGACTCGGAGGCGGGTGATCGGCGCAGTGATGGCGCTCGGCCTGGTCGCCGGCGCATGCTCCAGCAGCAGTGATGAGGAATCTGACGATTCCGTCGCCAGCGAGGAACCAGCCGACGACACCACCGAGGAACCAGCCGACGACACCACCGACGACACCACCGACGACACGGCTGCCGACGACACCACCGACGACACGACCGCGACGGATGACACCACCGACGACGTCGAGGTCGTGCAGTCCGACGGTGGCCGTCTGCAGGCCGTGCTCGACGCGGGCGTACTGCGCTGCGGCGGCAACGAGACGCTGCCCGGCTTCGGCATCGTCGACAGCGACGGCAACTACTCCGGCTTCGACATCGATTACTGCCGAGTCGTCGCTGCGGCGGTTCTCGGTGACGCGGAAGCGGTCGAGATCGTCCCGCTCAATGCCGACGCACGATTCCCCTCGCTGCAGTCCGGCGATGTCGACGTGCTCATCCGCAACACGACGTGGACGGGTAGCCGTGACGGCGAGCAGGGAGCCAACTTCTTGTTCACCACGTTCTACGACGGCCAGGGCATGATGGTGCCCGCCTCGTCCGGCTTCACCACGCTCGAAGAACTCGCCGACGCGAGCATCTGCGTGCTGTCGGGCACGACCACCGAGCTGAACCTCACCACGATCTTCAACGCTCGAGGCATCCCGTTCACCCCGGTCGTGTTCGCCGACAACACCCAACTGCAGCCGGCGTACGAGTCAGGCCAGTGCGAGGCATGGACCTCCGACGCCTCGCAGCTCGCGGCGTTCAAGTCCTCGATCGAGGGCGAAGGCGGCGAGGAGCAGTTCATCATGGCCGAGGTCATCTCGAAAGAGCCGCTCGGCCCGGTGGTCGTCGACGGCGACACCGAGTGGGCGCAGGCCGTCAACTGGGCCGTGATGGCGACCGTCCAGGCCTGGGAGTTCGGCCTCGACTCGTCGAACATCGCCAGCTACGACGGTGACGACCCGAGCATCCTCGCCTTCACCGGTCAGGCAGAGAACCCCGCCGCCGGACTCGGTCTGCCCGACGATTTCGCGGTGCAGGTCATCAGCCAGGTCGGCAACTACGAGGAGATCTACAACGAGCACATCGTGCCGATCGGCCTGTCCCTCGAGGGCTCGCCGAACGACCTGTGGACCAATGGTGGGCTCATGTACGTGCCCCCGTTCCGTTGATCTGATCAGCTGATCTCCGGCCGAGCGACAGGGTGGGTCTGACCCGCCCTGTCGCTCCGCCCAACTGCTCTGGGGAGTCACCGCGTGGCGGAAACCGAATCCTTGTCGCCCCCGGCGACGCCCTCATCTCCCGCGTCGACACCGACGCGTCCGCCGTTCTGGCGCAACATCAAGATCTTGCGAATCGTGGCGCAGGTCGTCACGCTGGGCATCGTCGTCGGCATCGTCTACGTGCTGCAGAGCAATCTGCTGAACAACCTCAACCGGTTGGGCATCAGCACCGACTTCGACTTCATCTATTCGAGCCCCGGCTTCACGGTTCGAGACTCCGGTTTCGACGCACAAGCCCCCGACGCAACGGTCTGGCGGATGATCCTCGTCGGGGTCCGCAACACCGCGGCAGCCTCCGTGGTCGGGATCACGCTCGCCATCGTGCTGGGCACGCTCGTCGGCATCGGCCGGCTGTCGACCAACTGGGTCCTGCGCAAGCTCGCGGCGCTGTACGTCGAGACGTTCCGCAACATCCCGCCGCTGGTCATCATCATCTTCGTCGGCACGGCGCTGTTCACGGCCGGCCCACTCCCGCTGTTCACGCCCGCCAACCCACCCGGCGAGCTGAAGATCCCGGGAACCGACAGCAACTTCCTCATCTACTCGAACACCCGGCTGGGCATCCCGTCGTTCATGAACGACGAGCGCTCCGGGATCTTCTGGCTCGTGATGCTCGTCGCCGCGGCGATCGCTGCGCTCGTCTGGCGCTGGCGCACCAAGGTCAACGAGCAGACCGGCCAGGACCATCACCGCGTGTTGTACTCGCTCGGCACGCTGCTCGGCATCGGGCTCATCGCGTTCCTCGCGCTCGGCGGCCCGGTGCAGTTCTCGTTCCCCGCCGTGTCGGAGTCAGGTCGCATCATCGAAGGCGGTCTCGCGACCAACGACGGCTATCTCGCGCTGACCTTGGCGCTGGTCCTGTACACGGCCAGCCACATCGCCGAGATCATTCGCGGGTCGATCCTCGCCGTGGCCAAGGGGCAGAACGAGGCGGCCAATGCCCTCGCCCTGTCGAGCTTCCAGCGCTACCGCTTCATCGTGCTGCCGCAGGCCGCGCGCATCGCGCTGCCGTCGATCATCAACCAGTTCCTCAACTTCACCAAGAACACCTCGCTGGCCACGGCGGTCGCCTACCCCGAGATCACGGCGTTGACGCAATCGCTGATCGGCAACGACCAGCCGGCGCCACAGATGATCCTGATCCTGATGCTGCTCTATCTGTCGTTCTCACTGGCGATCTCGTTCGTGTTGAACATCGTCAATCGACGTTTCCAGCTCGAAGGGAGGACCTGACATGACGAACGAAGTGGGCTACACCGTGTCGGCAGCGGACGGCGGCGGCTCCATCATGCACGGACTCGCCGAGAGCAACGCACCGCGCCACAGTGACCAGACCCCGCAGGAATGGGTCAGGTCGAACCTCTTCAACACCTGGTACAACAGCATCATCACCGTGGTCTTCGGCGCGCTGGCGCTGGTGCTCGGGTTCCTGTTCTTGCGCTTCGTGTTCGTGAACGCTCGGTGGGAGCCGGTCAGCGACAATCTCGAACTGTTCATGGTGGGCCGGTTCCCTCGCGAGGATCGAACCCGGATGATCGTGCAGTTGCTGATGCTGTCGGGCACGATCGGACTGTTCGTCGGATGGCTGCGTCAGCGCGCTCAGGCCGAAGCGGAACTGTCCGGCACCGACCTGCAGCTCGCCGGTGGTCGCGACCTCATCGGTTCGTACTGGGCCTTCGTCGTCTTCATCGTCGTCGCGCTCGGCATCGGAGCCGGGTTCGGCTCATGGCGGCCGTGGCTGCTGCTGGCCGGATGCCTCTTCACCGCCGGCGCCTCGTTCGCCGTCACGTTGCGGCCGCGTCGCGGCGGCACGGGCATCGCGCTCGCGCTGACACCGTTGACGCCTCTGCTCGTCGCTGCCGGGGTGTTGTCGACGATCAGCGATCTCGACAACGCCAGTGCGTACCTCATCGCCGGAGGCGCCGTCGCGCTGCTCGCGGCCGTGCAGTACCTCCACCGAGCGTCGTTCACACTGTCGGCCGCTGCGCTCGCTGGCGTGCTCTCGTTCCAGGTGCTGTCGGGGACCGAACAGCTCGCCTGGGTCTTCGTCACCGTCGCATTGCTTCCGGCCGCGTTCGACCTCGTCGGCCGCCGCGACGACGGCGACGCCTCCGCCACCAGCGGCGTGATCGGAGCCGTCATGTTCGGGGCCGGTGTCGTCCTCTACGTCGCGCTGGCCGGTCTGACGTCGATCCGCGCAGGTGTGTTGGCGGCGGGCCTCGTGGTCGCCGTGTTCGCACTCGTCGCAGCGTTGTCCGGGCGCCCCGGCAACGGCCGCCGACTCGGTACCGTCGCCGGACTCGGCCTCGTGACGTGGCAGCTCGGTCGCTGGGTCGACCTCGACGGCATCGACTGGAAGGACTGGGGTGGGCTCCACCTCAATCTCGTCGTCGCCGCGGCATCCATCTCGCTCGCGTTCCCGATCGGTCTGCTGCTCGCGCTCGGCCGGCGGTCGTCGCTGCCGGTGATGCGATGGCTCTGCACGGCCTACATCGAGCTGATTCGTGGCGTCCCGCTGATCTCGCTGCTCTTGATGGCCCAACTCTTCGTCGGGTTCTTCTTGTCGTCGGGCAGCAACAACCTGACCCTCACGACCAAATCGCTGTTCGTCATCACGATGTTCTCGTCGGCGTACATCGCAGAGATCGTGCGCGGTGGGCTGCAGGCGGTGCCACGCGGCCAGGTCGAGGCCGGCCAGGCGATGGGTCTCTCGCCGAGCAAGATCACCCGGCTCATCGTGTTGCCCCAAGCGCTGCGGGCCGTCATCCCGTCGATGGTCGGCCAGTTCATCTCGCTGTTCAAGGACACGTCGCTGCTCACCATCATCGGTGTGCTCGAGTTCCTCGGCGTTCGCGAGATCGTGCATTCCCAACCCGACTTCCGAGGCTTCGGCTTGGTCGAGACGCTGGTGTTCGTGGCGTTCGGCTTCTGGGCGATCTCGTTCACCATGTCCCGCGAGAGTCAGCGGCTCGAACGCCGCCTCGACGTCAGCAACTGAGAAAGGTCCCGATCACATGACTGAGCACGTGACTGGTCACGAGGTCTTCGCCGACGCCACCCAGATGATGGGTGCGTCGAGCGAGGAGATGATCGCCGTCACCGGCGTCGACAAGTTCTTCGGCGACTTCCAGGCGCTCAAGAACATCAACATGAAGGTCGGCAAGCAAGAGGTGGTCGTGGTCATCGGCCCGTCCGGATCGGGCAAGTCGACCCTCATCCGCTGCATCAACCGGTTGGAGAAGCACGACCGCGGCCAGATCGTGGTCGACGGTGTCGAACTCGGCGACGACATCCGCAACATCCAGGAGATCCGTCGAGAGACCGGCATGGTGTTCCAGAGCTTCAACCTGTTCCCACATCTGACCGTGCTCGAGAACATCACGCTGGCGCCTCGTCAGGTCCGCAAGGTCCCCAAGGCCGACGCCGAAGCGACGGCGATGGAATTGCTGGAGCGGGTGAAGATCCCCGATCAGGCTCGCAAGTATCCCGGTCAGCTCTCTGGTGGCCAGCAGCAACGGGTGGCGATCGCGAGGTCGCTCGCGATGCGGCCGAAGGTCATGTTGTTCGACGAGCCGACCTCAGCGCTCGACCCGGAGATGATCAAGGAGGTTCTCGACACGATGAAGGACCTCGCTGGCGACGGCATGACGATGATCTGTGTCACCCATGAGATGGGGTTCGCCAGGGAGGTCGCTGATCGCGTCGTGTTCATGGCCGACGGTCAAGTCGTCGAGGTGGGCACGCCCGAGCACTTCTTCGACAACCCTCAAGAAGACCGCACGAAACTCTTCCTCTCCCAGATCCTCTGACGTTCCGCCAACACCGCACAACACGTGGGGTCTGACCCCACGTGTTGAACGTCTGGGGTCTGACCCCACGTGTTGAACGTCTGGGGTCTGACCCCAGCGGTCAGGCGGCGGCGAGGTGGTCGGCGAGTTCGTTGACGGCTTGTTCGTACTTCTTGGTCATGCCCTTCTTCGTGCCGACGCCCATCGCATCGCCGACGTGGATGCGAACGTCGGTCCCGGCGTCGGACGCTGCGAAGGTGGCCGTCGCCTTGACCGGGAAGAACTTCGTCGGCGCGATCCAACCGCCGATCAGACGGATCATCACCTGCGAACCGAACTTCGCGGTGAGGCCGTCATCTGCTGACGCGATCTTGCCCTTGCGGGTCGTGATGGCCCGTCGGATGCGTTCTTCGGCCTGCTCGCGAGAGCCAGCGATCGTGAAGTCACGGGTGGTCGTGATGGTGTTGCTTGCCATGTCGTCCATCGTCGCTGGGCATCGTCAACCACCCGTGAACCGATTGCACCCCGTGGTCGTCTCACACCGTTGGCTGGCTCGACTCCCACGCAGCAGACAACGCGGCGTAGCGGCCACCGAGCGCGACGAGTTCGCCGTGGCTTCCCAGTTCCGCCAGTTCACCGTTGTCGATCACCGCGATGCGATCGGCACGTCGGATCGTCGACAAGCGGTGCGCCACGACGATCGTGGTGCGTCCGTCCATCAATCGATCCAGCGCCCGCTCGACGATGACCTCCGTGCCCGGGTCGAGGTTGCTCGTCGCTTCGTCGAGGACGAGCACCGCGGGGTCGACGAGCGCAGCCCGCGCGAGCGAGACCAGTTGTCGCTCGCCCGCCGAGAGCCGCGAGCCTCGCTCGCGCACCTCGGTGTCGATGCCGTGCTCGAAGTCCCCGAAACGATCAAGTGCTCCGATGACATCGAGCGCCTCGCGGAGTTCCGCATCGGTCGCCGACGGCCGGGCGATCCGGACGTTGTCGGCGATCGACCCGCCGAACAAGAATCCTTCCTGCGGCACGACGACGACCCGCTGGCGAAGTGACGCCAAGGTCGCGTCGCGCAGATCGACACCACCCAGACGGATCGATCCCTCGGTCGGGTCGTAGAGCCGCGCCATCAGCTTGGCCACGGTCGACTTACCCGCCCCCGTCGGCCCGACGAGCGCCAGGCGTTCGCCGTCACCGACCGTGATCGACACGTCTCGCAACACGCGGGCGTCGGTGCCCGGATAGGCGAACGAGACGTGCTCGACCGTCAGTTCGCCGCGCCGATCGAGTTCGCGCTCGCCGTCTCGGATGTCGGGCTCGGTGTCGAGGATCGTGAACAGCTTGTTGAGCGCTGCGGCCGACGACTGCACCGTGTTGTAGAGCTGCGACAGCTGCTGCACGGGTTCGAACAGTGCCGCCAGCAGGAGCACGAAGGCGACGATGGTGCCGACCGTGACGTCGCCGCGACTCTCCAGCCACCCACCGATCCCGATCGCGAGCGCCGTCGCGAACACGCCCATCGTCTCGACGAGCCCGAAGTACCAGGTCGACACGCGAATGCTGTGCACGTGGGAGCGGTACAGCGAGCGGTTCGACTCGACGAACTGTCGGGTCTGCTCGCCTTCCTGGGCGTACGCCTGGATGACACGCACCCCGGAAATGCCTTCCTGCAACTCCGACAGGTTCTCGCCGACCCGTTCGCGCACGACCAGATAGGCAGCGTTGGAGTCGCGTTGGAACTTGCGCGAGGCGACGATGATCACCGGGAACACGAGCAACGCGACGATCGTCAACTGCCACGACAGGCTCAACATCAGGATCAGCGCGATCACGATCAGGAACACTGCGGCGATGAACTGCAAGAGCCCCCACTGCACGAGTTCTGCCATCGACTCGATGTCGGCCGTCATGCGCGAGATCAGCACCCCCGACTGATATCGGTCGAAGAACGCGAGCGACTGCTTCTGGATGTGGTCGAACGCCCGGATCCTCAACGCTCGGAGAAACCCTTCGCCCGCCCGGTTGACGAAGATGTACTGCTGGCGCGCTGCGAGGTACGCCATCGCCACGACGACAACGTAGGCGATGACCGCGTTGCGCAACACGTCGCGATCGCCCGGCTCGATACCACGGTCGATGCCGTGGCGGACGATGACGGGACCCAGCAAGATGCCGAGCGTCGACACGACGACGAAACCGAGCGCGGCGAACACCGTCTTCTTGAACGGGGCGCCCATGCGCAGCGCCCGGCGCAGCACGCGTCGAGTCGCCTCGGCATCGAGTTTGTCGTCATCGGTGACGCCGCCCATGCGAAACATCAGGCACCACCTCCCGGAACGCTGGCCGCGCCGTCGGTGACCGTCTCGTCTGGCACGTCCGGCTCGTCGGTCGACTCCTCGACGACTTCCTCCATCGCGGCGAGCACCTCGCGGTAGCGCGGCTCGGAGACGAGGAGTTCCTCGTGCCTGCCGCGGGCGACCGCGCAGCCCCGGTCGAGCAACACCACCGAGTCGGCCAATGCGATCGTCCCCGGACGATGCGCGATGACCAGCGTGCTGCGCCCCGCCATCACCGTCGCCATGGCCGATCGGATCTCGTGCTCCTTCGACGGGTCGACCGCCGAGGTCGCGTCGTCGAGAACCAGTACACGCGGGTCGGCCAGGATCGCACGAGCGATCGCGATGCGCTGTCGCTGGCCGCCCGAGAGCGAGAAGCCGCGCTCACCGAGCAACGTGTCGTACCCGTCCGGGAGACCCATCACGAAGTCGTGTGCTCCGGCGAGTCGAGCCGCCCGTTCGATGTCGTCATCGGCGGCATCGGGGTAGGCGAACGCGATGTTGGCCCGGACGGTGTCGTGGAACAGCAGCGTGTCTTCGAAGACGATGCCGACGGCGCGGCGCACATCGTGCACGGGGAGTTCTCGTACGTCGATACCGTCGATCGACACCGAGCCTGCGTCGACGTCGTAGAAGCGAACGAGCAGTCGGGCGATCGTCGACTTCCCCGACCCGGTGGCCCCGACGATCGCCACCGACTCCCCGGCAGCGAGGTCGAGATCGAACCCGTCGAGCACCGTGATGGCCGCGTCGCCGTCCGGATCGGCGATCCCAGCCGCATCGGCGGTTCGCTGTGCGGCGGTGCGGTACGCGAACCGCACCCCGTCGAATCGCACCGCACCGAGCGCACCGTCGGTCGGCAATGCCTTCGGCCGCTCCGGATCGATCACCTCCGGCGCCACGTCGAGGATCTCGTTGACGCGCTCGAGCGCGGCCGCCGCCCGCTGAGCGAACGCGATGGTCATACCGATCATTCGCAGCGGTTGAACGAGCAGCGCGACGAACACGTTGAACAACACGAGTTGACCGATCGTCAGCTCGCCATCGATGACCTGCAGACCGCCGAACCACAGCACGGCGACCAGTCCGAGTTGAGGCAGCAGTTCGATCGCTGGCAAGAACTTGGCTCGGATCCGGGCGGCGTGGATCGACACGCGCTGGATGTCGTCGGCTGCGGTGCGCAACTTGTCCGACTGCACCTGTTCAGCGCCGAAGCCCTTGATCACGCGGACGCCGCCGACCGACTCCTCGACGACGGTCGCCAGCTCCGCCTGCTCGGCCTGCACCGCGAGCACGGCCGGATGGATGGCACGTGAGAATCGGCTGCCGGCATACTGGATCAGCGGCAGGGTGGCGAGCGCGACGAGCGCCAGCATCCAGTCGGTGACCAGCAGGATCACGACGACGGCGGTGATCATGGCCAGGTTCGACAGGGTGATCGGAATCATCACGACGAACATCTGGATCGAGTTGAGGTCGCTGGACGAACGGCTCATCAACTGACCGGTCTGCGCACGATCGTGGTAGCCGATGTGCAGCGACATGATGTGCCCGAAGAGCTGCTCGCGCAGTCGCGTCTCGGTCCAGCGTGCCTCGCGGAAGGCATAGAACCGGCGGAGCGCGGTGAAGAAACCCGCCACGACGCCCGCGACACCGATCAAGCCCGCCCACAGCCAGAGCAGTTCCCCTTCGCCGATGCCACGATCGATGCCGTAGCGAACGAGGATCGGCGACGCGACCTTGCCGACCGTCCACGCGAGCCCGATGACGGTCCCGATCGTCAGATTGCGACGCTGTGCGCGCAACGTCGACGCAAGCAGACCCCACCGGGTGCTGGAGGGTTGGTGGTCAGAGCTCAACCGAGCAACTCGGCGACTCTCTCCTTCGGTCGGCCGATGATCGCCGTGTCGGCGGTGACCACGAGCGGGCGCTGCAGGAGTTGTTTGTGCTTGACCAAGATGTCGACGATCTGGTCGTCGGTGGCCACGTCGTCGTCGGTCAGTTCGAGCTTCTTGAACTTGCTGTCACGGCGCACGAGATCAGTCGCCGGATCCTCCAGCTTCGCGATGATCTCGCGAAGCTCGTCCGCCGTCGGCGGCTCCTTGATGTACAGCACGATGTTGGCCTCGACTCCGAGTTCTTCAGCAATGCGCACGGCATTGACCGACGAGTTTCAATGTTGGTTGTGGTAGATCGTCACGTCCGACATGAGACCCACGCTACGCCTGCAGCGTCGCGATCGACGGATCGATACGCGAGACCGCGGATCGCCTCGCTGCGATCGACACACGCGTGCGCGACGATCTGCTCGCTGGAGCGTCAGCTGGCGGTGTCGGGGTCGACTTCGTCCATCCGACCTGTCGACACGTCGTACACGAAACCACGAATGTGTTCCTTGTGCAGGACGAACGGCGTCAGCCGCAGGCGCTTGATCGATTGGGCCACATCGAGATACGGATCGGCGAACGACTCGACCGCCCACCACGGCTTGATCCCGATCTCGGCTTCGATCTCGGCTTTGAAGGTGTCTTCGGTCACCAACTGCAGTCCGCAATCGGTGTGGTGGACGAGCACGATCTCACGTGTCCCGAGGTAGCGCTGCGACAAGCACAGCGAACGGATCACGTCGTCGGTGATCACCCCACCGGCGTTGCGGATGATGTGCGCCTCGCCATGGCCGAGACCCAACAGCGGAAAGATGTCCATCCGCGAGTCCATGCAGGTGACGACGGCCAGGTTGCGAGACGGCCGGACCTGCAGGTCGTGATCGGCGAACTCGGCGGCAAAGCGCTGGTTGCCAGCGATCAACTGGTCGGCGGAGGGAACGAACGGCCGGTCATCGTGGCGGGCATGGTCGGTCACACACCGATTGTCGCAGCGTCGAGGCACCATTTGCACATCGGCCGCGTCGCACGGCGGACGACAGATCGCTGTGACAGGGCATCGCTATCGTGCGCACGACCGACTCCTCCCTCGATCACTTCGACGTTCAGGGAGCACCATGCCCGTTCCACCGACCCCTCATCGACTCCACCGACCCGCCGCAGCTCGTCGCCTGCCTCCTCGTCTACCTCGTCGCCTGCCCCGCGCCGGCATCGACCCGATCAACACGGCCGAGCTCGCAGGCGGCCTGCTCGATGCCGTCGCCGCCGACCCGCCGCGCCACGAGACCATCGCCGTGCTCCTCGACGACGCGGACCGAGGCATCTGCGTGCTGTCGGTCGACGGCACGACCGACCAGGAGGCGGTGCTCGAGGTCGCCGAGTTGCTCATCGAGGCGTCGTTGCGTCTCGGCGACGTCGCCGCCGTGATCCTCGCATCTGTCCGACCGGGCGGTTCCGATCACGTCGACGACCTCGAACGCTGGACGGAGCTGTCCGCTCGCTTCGACGACGGCGGCCTCGAATTGATCGAGTGGTTCGTCATCGGACGATCCACCTCATGCCCGCGAGCGCTGCTCGGGGCCCCGCCTCGCTGGCGGAGTTGAACCGAGGGTCGGGGCTCAGCCGGAAGCGATACGGGCGCGGCGCTCGTTCGGACTGAGCCGCAGCCCAGCGGCTCGAAGTCGACGAACGAGCTCGCGGCTTTCCACTTCGATCGCCCCCGCCTCGATCATCGCGGCGCGGTATTCCTCGGGGATGTCGTAGTGATCACCCTGAAAGCCGCGGCGCGGGATCCCGACGTCGTCGGCGAACTCCAGCAACTCGTCATAGGAGACATCGCTGACCATGTGGCACCATTTCCGGCCCTGGAACCACCAGCGAGCATCGTCGATCAAGATCGCCACCACACCGATCATGCCAGCTCGACGCACCGACGACGCATCGACGACGACGCCCCGACCACGAGCCGGCACCGAACTGGCCTCGACATCGCGTGCGACGCGAATCGGCCGGGCCGACCCCGCGTGCCACACTCGAGTTGGTGAGCGATGACATTCTGGAACTGAGCGTGGCGTGGCAGCGTCACGTGGCGCCGACCACGGAACTGCTCGATCGACTCCTTGCTCGGCACCGGGAGAAGCACCGCCGCTATCACACGGTCCGACATGTGGCGTGGGTGATACGACACATCGATGCGCTGGCCGCTGACGGCTGCGACCTCGTCGACCACGGAGCCGTCGTCGCCGCTGCGTGCTATCACGACGCCGTGTACGAACCGGCGTCACCGGCCAACGAGCGCGCCAGTGCCCGCCTCGCGGCTCGTGATCTCCGCACGCTCGGTTGGGTCGACGCACGCATCGAGCGTGTCGTGCAGATGATCGAGGGAACCAAGGATCATCACCAACCGGCCGACACCGACACCGCGGTGCTCTTCGACGCGGACCTGGCGATCCTCGGCGCCGACCCGGCCGCCTACGGCGACTACAGCACCCAGGTTCGCGCCGAGTACCGCCATGTCGACGACATCGACTGGGCCACCGGGCGCGCTGCGGTGCTGCAGTCGTTGCTCGACCGACCGTCGATCTTCGCGACCGAGCAGGGCCGGGCCCGCTGGGACGAACGCGCACGCGGCAACCTCACAGCGGAACTGGCCGAACTCGCAGCTCGCTGAGTCAGCTCACCACGCTCGACGTACGCCGGTCGACCACGCCGTCGAAAGGAGCCACTCGCTCGATCACCACGTACGCCACGCAGGCCGACGCGGCGACGACACCCATCAGCGCCATCGCGACGCGGAGCCCGACCGCCTCGGCCAGCAAGCCCAACGGGCCCGCCGCAATGCCGAACCCGGCGAAACTCAACATCAGCAACGACTGGACACGGCCCTGATGCGCGTCGTCGCTCATCGACAACGCGATCGTGTTCGACAGCGACTGGTAACCGGCCGCAGCGGCGCCGACACCGGCGACCGCGACCACGGCGAGCGCGAACACCGGCGCCAACGCCAGCGCCAGGACGGCCCCTCCGAAACACACGCCCGACACGATCATCAGCCGTCGAGCATTCGGCCCGTCGGCGTGACGAGCCAACCAGAACGACACCACGACCGCTCCGATCGCGCTCCCCGACATCAGCAATCCCACGTAACCGTTCGAGAGGCCGAAGACGTCCTTGACCAGCGCCGGGATGAAGGCGACGTAGTTGAAGCCGAACATGATGACGAAGAACGAACTGACCACGAGTCGCCGCAGCGGAGCATGCTCTCGGACGTAACGGACGCCATCGGCGATCTCGGCGAACGGCCCGGACGTGGAGACTTCACCGATCACCTCTCCGTGCGGGCAACGCAGCAAGAAGACGAGCGCGAGCACCGAGAAGGTGCCGCTGACCAGGTACGCCCCGCCGATCCCGAAGAACGCGATGCCAGCGAGCATCCCGGCGAACGCCGGAGCGAAGACTCTCGTACCGTTCAGACTCAGCATCGACAGCGTGATCGCGTTGCCGATCTGATCACGGCCCACCAGCTTGGCGGCAAACGCCATGCGAGCCGGGCCGTAGAACCCGAACGCGAATCCCTGTGCGACGGCAGCGATCACGAGCATCCAGAGCTGTGCCACGTCGGTGACGACGACGATCCCCATCCCGATCGCTCCGCACACCAACACGGACTGGCTGACGACGAGCACACGACGGTTCGGAAGCCGGTCGGCAGCGACGCCGCCCAGCGGGGTGGCGATGAGCATCGACACACCGAAGCTGAAGTACACCAACCCGAGTGCCCCTTCGCTCTCGGTGAGGTCCCAGGCGAGGACACCACGGAGGAGAAACTGCATCTGGACCGACAAGAACGAAAAGAGTCCAGCCCACCACAGCTGGCGGTACGCAGGTATGCGCAGTGACGTGAACGCACTCGATCGAGCACGGCGCGCCTCGCCCGTCGCTGATGCTTTCCCCCGCAACATTCCTTCCACTCTGCCCGACCTACATCCATTGCGGCGGTTCGGGGCACTGTGTCGTGCGTCTCATCGATGCCATCCTCCGGCCGTCATCGCGCAGGATCCAACCGCGACCGACGCCGTCTTCTCGCCGCGGGACGCGTCAACTCGCCGCGCTGGCATGCGGCAACGCTCAGTCGCGCCGAGGGCGGCGAGGCCGCCTCACGGGCACCGGAATCAGCGCAGGCTCGGGATCGCGCTGGCTTCCGATCACGCCGATCGCTCCCGCTACGGCGGCACCGACGGCGACGATGATGGTGATCAACACGTCTTCACGGTACCGCAGCGCTGGCGACGATGCCCGACGCTGACCGAGTTCATCGATCGTTTCGCCTTCTCGAGCGCACCGACGGCTGGCAGACTGGGCCGATGACGGACCTCGAAACGATGCCGGTGGTCGACCTCGACAGCGACACCGAGCAGACGACCGAGACCGGCGAACCCACGTCGGCACATATCGTGAAGGCCGGGCCCGGCGAGAACGGCGCCGCATTGGTGCTCGAGGCGCGGATCATGGGCACGCCGATCGAAGCACTGTGCGGATTCGTCTGGGTTCCGTCGAAGGATCCCAAGCAACTCCCGATCTGCGAACAGTGCAAGTCGATCTACGAGATGTACAAACGCTTCAGCGACAACGTGAACCGCGACACCCCGATCGACTGAGCACCGCACGTCACGACGCAGCACGTCACAGGTCGAGGCGGAGCGGCGGGGTCCGGAAGCTCTCGTTGCCGGCGGCGTCGAGCGCCTGGATCTGATACCAGTTGCCGCCGACTTGGGCAGCGACGTCGGCCGTCAGCGTGGCACCGTCGACTCGGTCGACCTCCACGCCGTTGCGCAGCACGACGTACTCCGTCACTCCCACGGCATCGACGGATGCGGCCCACGTGAGGGTCGCGAACGAGGTCGCTGGGTCGATCGCTCCAGCGAGGTCCTGTGGCGTCGTCGGCGGCGTCGTGTCGGGGCCGGCGACGTCGAGGCGAAGCGGAGGCGTTCGGAAACTCTCGTTGCCAGCGGCGTCGAGCGCTTGCACCTGGAACCAGCTCGGACCGACGGGCGGAGAGTTGACGACGAACGTCGGATCGACGGTACGGCCGATCTCGGTACCGTTTCGCAACACCACGTACTCGGTGACCGCCACATTGTCCGTCGAGGGGGTCCAGGTCAGCGTGACGTCGCCGACATCGTCGAACGCCCCGGCGAGATCCGTCGGCGTCGTCGGACGCGTCGTATCGACCGCTGGGTCCGGGTCGACGGTGATGCGGATCGGGGGCGTCTTGAAGCTCTCGTTGCCAGCTGCGTCGCGAGCCCGCACCTGCATCCAGTTGTCGCCGACCGGTGGATCGACGAACAGCGCCGCGGGCTCGGTCACCGTGTCGATGACGACGTTGTTGCGGTACACCAGGTAGTCGACCACGGCCACGTCGTCGACCGACGCCGTCCAGGTGAGCTCGATGTCGCCGTCGGGGTTCACCGAGCCGGCGAGGTCGGATGGAGTGGACGGCGGCGCGGTATCGACGTCGGGCCGGTCGATGGTGACCTGCACCGGCGGCGTACGGAAGCTGGCGTTGCCCGCAGCATCGAGGGCCTGCACCTGGAACCAGCTGTCGCCATCGGGAGCGTCGACGACGAGCACCGTCGGGTCGCCCACGCGATCGATCTCGACACCGTTGCGCAGCACGACGTACTCCGTCACCGCCACGTTGTCGACCGAGGCCGTCCACGTCAAGGTGACGTCGTTGTCGTCCACCGACGCCGAGAGATCCTGCGGCGTCGTCGGACGGGACGTATCGGGGCCGACAGCTGCGCCGAACACCCTGGTGGTCGCCGAACGGTTGCCCGCATCGTCCATCGCCCGCACGAAGTAGCGATCATCGGTGGTCCCGTCGGGGTCGCGGAACGTGAGCGTCGAGATGAACGACGCGAAGATCGAGTCGTTCTTCAGGATCTCGTAGCGCACGAGGCCAGGGCGATCGTCGCCCGGAGATGCCGTCCACGCCATGTCGACGCCGTCGCCGACGAGTTCGGCGACCGGTGCAGAGGGCGGTTCGGGCGGGGTCTGGTCGGCTGCACAGAGCTTGAGGAAGCCCCGGGCGAAGCGGGGCACGCTACCGTCGAAGCTGCCTCGCGTGAAGTCGCCACCCGACCAGAGACAACCGGTGGAGTCGGCAAACAGCTCCCACGAACCTTCGCCGCCGTTCGAACCGAGCTGGGGCACCCAATCGAGTTGCTCGTGCACCATCGGGTCGAACGCCGCCATGAATCGGATCGGCTTGCGTCCGGTCTGTCCTTGCAGACCCGGCCAGGTGATCGCATCGCGATACAACCAGGTCGGTCCGCCTCGGAGGGACGCGTGGCTGCCGGTGTAGACGATGCCGTTCAACTCGGCGACGGCTTGACCGTCGCCGAAGGGCTCGCTGACCCAGCTCCGGATGAGTTGGTAGTCGGAGGTGCGATACGCCTGGCGGTTGTGCTCGGAACCGACCTGCCAGACCTCGTCACCGCGCGACAGGATCGCCTGTTGGTACGAACGGGGATTCGTGCGGACGAACGGCTGGAGGTTCGGAACCAGACTGCCGTTGTCGGCCGAGACGACGCCCAGACCGGGGTTGAACACGCCGTTCACGAGTTGGAAGTTCCCGACGATGTACACGCGGTCGCCGTCGGCGTCGACGTCGAAGACGACGCCTCCGACATTGGGCAGGAAGGCGCCGTCGACTCGACCGTCGCTGAGACGGAGGCGTGCGATCTGCCCGGTGCTGCGTTCGATTCCGTCGGAGCCGGTCAATCGAGTGAAGTTGCCGCCGAGGTAGAGGAAACCGTTGTCGATGTCCATGGCCCGCACCAACGCCCGTCGCGTCGATCCGGTCAGACGGATCCCGACCCGCTCGGCGTCGACGGCACCCGTTGCCGGATCGATGAACGCGATCGCCGCGGTGTCGGCGGCGCCGTTCACGTTCGTGAACTGGCCAGCAACGGCGAGGCGTCCGTCGGCCAGCAGCTTGAGATCCCACACCGCTCCGTCGAGATCGGGACGGAACGTGTCGATCCACGCGCCACTGTTGCGGTCAAACGCAGCGAGGAACGGCTGGTCGTGGGTGGCTCCTGCCGCCGTGACGACCTCGAGGAACTTGCCGCCCACGTACATGACGTCGCCGACCTCGGCGAACGCGAACACCTGCACCTGCTCGTTCGGGAACGAGTCGATGAGCGGCGAGACGAGTCCGGTGACACCGGCCTCCAGGATCTCGGTGCGCTCGGAGACCTGTGGCGGCGCTGCGATGACGATCGGGCCGAGACCGTCGTCGGGAATCACTGGATCGGCTTGCGCGGCAACGCTGTCGACCGACAACCCAACCAGCGGCACCCCGACCGCGACCACCGCGAATCCCGCGACGAAGCGCCGCACCCTCGAAGACCGCCCGTTGTCCATGAGTCGAGTATCGGCGCTCACGCCACCGAGTTGACGGTCGTTGACACGATGTTGACGTGCCGCGCGCACCCACCGTGCTGCGTTCGCGCTCAGAGCGGTCGAATCATCACCAAGCGTCAGCCTGGCGCGGTGTGCCGCGACTGCTGGCAAATCGACGCACGAGATCGTTCGACCGGCGATGATCGAAGGTCGACCGCTCTCGGCCCTATCCTCGACGCATGGCGTGGTCCTCGACGGTGCAACGAGTGATCGGAGGCCTCGCGCTCGGCTTGGTCGTGCTCGCAGGCTGTTCGAGTGACGACGCCGACACCGCACCGAACGCCGGAACCGACGCCAACACCGGGGCCGACGAGCCTGACACGGTCTCCGCCGACTCGACCTTCACGCCGCTCGACGACGACGGCACCGGCAGCCAAGACTCAGACGCTGACGGTTTCGATCCGGCCGTGGTCGACGACGGACTGGTCCCCGAGGTCGTCGACAGCATCGCCCTCGACGACGACGTGATCATCGCCACCGACGACGGAGCGATTCCGACGACCACGATCGCACCACCTCGGCCCGAACTGGAGACGCCGACGACGGTCGCTTCGACGACGGTGCCCTCGGTTCCGCTACCCGAGGCTGCTGCGATCCGACGCGTGGTCTCCCTCGACCCGACACACACCGAGACGCTCGCCGAACTCGGCGCGGCAGACCTGCTCGTCGGCGTCGACTCCGAATCGGCGATACCGGACGGAGCCACCGGCGTCGTCAGAGACTTCCTCGACGCCGAGGATCTCGACCTGAACGATCTGAGGTCGCTCGGCATCGACCTCGTCATCGTCGGCAACCTCGACACGAGCGTCACGATGGAGGACCTGGCTGCCGCCGGATTCGCTGTGTTCGACGGTGCCACACCGACGACTCGTGCCGGCGTCGAGCAACAGATTCTCGACCTCGCTCGCGCGATCGGGCGTGAAGCGGACGGCGAGCGGTTGGTCGCCTCGATGCGCGCCGAGGTCGACGCGGTGCTCGCTGCCCTTGCGCCCTCCAGCGGGCTCACCTACTTCCACGAGATCGATCCCGGGCTCGCCACCTACTCCCCCGGCACGCTGATCGATTCGCTGTACGGCGAACTGGGCCTCGAATCGGTCGTACCCCCGTCGGACGAGACGACGCAGTTCCTACCGACCTCGGATCTCATCGCCGGCGACCCCGACGTGATCGTGCTCGCCGACATCGATTGCTGCGCTGCGTCAGCAGCCGAGGCCGCAGGGCGTCCCGGATGGGACGCCATCTCCGCGGTCCGCAACGGGGCGATCGCCGAGGTACCCGACGAGCTGGCCAGGCGCTGGGGCACCAACATCGTGGAACTGATGCAGTTGGTCGCCGGCGCAGTCGCCGCCGCCTCCTGAACAACCGCCTCCTGAACAACCGCGTCCTGAACAACGGCGTCCGTCTGACACGATGCAGCCAGCCCTGCTTCGCGACACTGGCGGCCATGATCGTTGTAGCCGGAGACATCTTCATTCCCGCCGACAAGCGCGCCGCGTGCATCGAGGCCAGCGCCGCGTTGCAGCAGGCGACCCGCGACGAGGAGCCGGGCTGCCTGGCGTACGTGTTCAGCGCCGACCCGTGCCGTGACGACGTGATCGTCGTGTACGAACTGTGGGATGACGCCGCCACGCTGGAGGCGCACTTCCTGCATCCGAACTACACCAACATGCGCGCCAAGCTGGGCCAGATGGGCATCACGGGCGCGGACGTGAAGAAGTACCGCACCGACGCGGTCGGCCCGGTCTACAACGCCAACGGCATCGCCACCGCCGAGTTCTGAGCCACACGCCTCATCGCCACGGCCCGAGCACGCGGTACCGTCCTCGCCCGTGAGTTCGTTGCGCATTCGCCAAGCCGTGCGGGCGATTCTGCTCACCCCGGACGCGTCGGTGCTGCTGGTGCGCTTCGAGTTCCCGATCGGCACCGTGTGGGCGCTCCCAGGCGGCGGGCTCGACCCTGGCGAAGACCACGAGACGGCGCTGCACCGCGAGCTCGCCGAGGAAGTCGGGCTCTCCGAGATGACGCTCGGCCCGCACGTCTGGGACCGAGAACACATCATCCCGTTCGTCGACGGCCAGTGGGACGGCCAACGCGACCGCTTCTACCTCGTCCCGATCGAACGCCGCATCGAACCGGCCCCGCTGCTCAGTTGGGAGCAACTCCGCGAGGAGCGACTCCACGAACTCCGGTGGTGGTCACTCGCCGACATCGAAACCGCCGCTCACGCTGGGACGCGCTTCGCTCCGCAGCGCCTCGGCCCGCTGCTGACCGACCTCGTCACCGACGGCCCGCCAGCGTCCCCCATCCTCACCGGCACCTGACACCCAGCGATGAGAACCCGTGCGGACCCCTCACGCCGGTTCTCATCGCTGGGTCAGGCTTGGGCGTCGTGGTGGCTTGTACGGATGATGGCGGACTGCTGGGCGATGCCGAGCAATCGGCCATCCTCCGACCAGATCCGCACCGTGCTGTGGCCGACGGAGCGGTGGAATCCGTCGGGCGTCATCTCGAGCAACACCCACTCGCTCGGACGTGGGTCGACGACGCGGATGGTGTTGTCGAGGCTGGTGCCGCCGGGCGCGATGCCCAGGGTGGCGCACACGACGAGCGGTCCCATGTCGGCGATGAATCCTTGCGTCGCCGCGCTCCCGGTCGGGTGCGCCGTCAAGCGCGCCCAGATCCCGATCGGCGGCGTCTGCGGTCGACCGATCGCGTCGCCGGCGACGACGCCGCGAGCCATGCGCCGTTCGAGGTGGTCGAAGAACGAGCCGTCGTGGGCGACGTCGAACGGCATCGCGAACTCGGGGCAATCCGCCGGCGGCGGCACCGTGGGCATGTCGGCGAACGACGCTTCGTCACCTGCGGGCCGCACGTTGTGCGCACACAGTGACGTGAACACGAGCCGGCCGTCGACGCTCCCGCTCACCTGAGTCTGCGTCGTCACGCGTCCTTCCACGGCGACGTGGACCTCGATGTCGACGACGTCACCGGGCCCGGGTGATCCGAGGAACTGCGTCGTGATCCACTGCAGCGGGCGATCTGACACTCGCTCGGAGGCCTCAGCGCTGGCGGCGATTCCCGAGCCGCCGTAGAGGAACCCGAATGGCGTGCTCAGCTGGCGGGTGACGGGGAGCCGGAACGAGGTCGCGTTGCCGGTCGGCTGGAGATCGAGCAGGTCGAAGCGCTCCAGCCCTGTCACGGTCGACGTGACGGTCGACGTCACGGTCGACGTCACGGTGGGCGTCGGGCTCGACACGTTGGGATCGGACATCGCCACAGCGTGGCGCGCCCACTTCGTTCGAACCCAATCTGACGAATCGCACGCAGTCAGGTGTCGGCGGCCACTGGCTTCTGCGCGCTGGTGGCGAACTGCTCGCGATGCCGACGGCGACGGTGAGTGGCCGTCGCCGCGATCAGCAGAGAGACCTGCAGCCGGCGGTAGATGGAACTCGAGTGGCCGAACATGGCCCGAGATGATGTGACGCTCGGCAAGGGTAGATACGTCGGTGATCCACCCGCCCGTTCTCGCTGTCGGTGACGATGGTGCAGCGGGCTTGATCGGAAGATCACATGAAGCCCATCACGTTCCCGAAGCTGACGCTTCCTGACCCGGGTTCACGGATCGGTCCGGCGGCTGACCATCCTGGTGAGGTGGGCGGTGACGTCCATACCGGCCTGATTCGCGACCTCGAGGCCGAGGTTGTCGTACCGGGCTGCGGGATGTCGATGGTGAAGCACTCGCGCCGCGGGAGATGGCACACGTCGTCGTCGCACGACTGCCATCGCACGGTGCCCGCCACGCGCTGCACGAACGGCCCGTCCAGCCGGGCCAGCGACCGGCGTGAGCAGCACACGGATCTGGACGTCGCCTTCGAAGATCTGGAGCGTCTCGCCGGTGCCGGCGAGGGTGTGCGGTTTCGTCGGGTGAGGTACCGCCGGCTCGACGACGAGCGCGACGTCGGGTTCCATCTCGACCGAGGTCGCGATCATGCCGCCCGGGACGGGGTCATCGTGGAGGTGTTGGCCGTCGGGGACGGCGAAGCGCACGATGAGATCGTGCACCACCAAGGATCTCAGCAGGTCACCATCGAAGGTGACGTCGAACGCCACCTGGCCGGGCGGAGCGTCGAGTATCCGGAGGTGGATCTCCTCGCCGAACGCCGCGTGTTGATGATCCCGAACCGCTCGATGATCTCACTGTCGGGGTCCGACAGCAGCGGAAACGTGACCTCATGGGCGCGTGCGTCGTCGGCCAGCGCATCGACCTCGTCGTAGCTGAGCGCGTCGAGCGCGATGGCGGCGTCGGCGAAGGCTTGGGCATGCTGTTGCAGCTCGACCAACTGCGCGCGGCAGGGCGGTCACCACACCGCCGAGCGGTAGAACACGAACACCGACGCCCGATCCGCACGGTGCGCGTGGACGTCGATCACCTGACCGGAATGGGTGACAGCGACAACGTCGGGGAATCGGGCGCCCACCGCCGGCCCAGTCGGGAATTCGCCGACCGGATCCTGGCGGGGCCCGTGCCCGAGCTGAGCCCGCCCAACTCGTCCTCCCACAGCCCCGACTCGTGACAGCGAGCAAACGGCTCGCTGTCCGGCTCATCGGTGTGGTGTTCCGCGGTGTTCTCGCCTTCCATCATCGGAGTGCAGGGAGTACTTCGGGGGCGAGGCGGGCCATGCCGGAGAAGTGGGCGAAGGTTGCTGTGCTGCCTCGTGCGATCTCGCGTGCGAAGCCGACGTCGGGATGCGCCACTGCGTTGATGTACGCGCCGACCGAGATGCTCGACGGATCGAGCCCTGCCGCCTCTCGCTCCTTGCGAACCAACTCGATTGAGTCACGCAGCCGGACGGGATCGGCACCGACGGCGAAGGTCACCCGATCGGCGAGCCGTGCTGCGATCGCAGTGACCTTCGGTCCGGTTGCTGCGATGTCGATGGGGACCGGAGGCAGGTCACTGTTGGAGACCCACATGTTGCGGCTGGTTGCATCACCGAGGTCAACCTCCTCACCGTGCAAGAAGCCTCGAAGGCGCCGGAGGTAGGTCTCGAAGTCCGCAACCGAGGCCGGCTTGCGCCCCAGGTAGCCGAGCGAGGAATCACCTCGTCCGATGCCGAGCACCGCCCGGCCGCACTACCCTGCTTTCGACGATGGCCGAACGGGCTCCATACCGCAAGCGCGACGAGGTGCAAGGACATCCTCGAGGCCGCCGAAGACCTGCTCGCCACGCAGCCCCTCCGAGGTCTCGCTCCGACAGATCGCACGCCACGGCGGATTCAAGCACTCGCTCATCACTCGCCACTTCGACTCGAAGGACGAGCTCGTGGCCGAAGTCATGCAACGAACGATGAACGCCGACGCCGTGCTCGACACCGACGACCCGGTCGACGGCTACAAGAAAGGCCTCGAACACGTTGCGTCGCACCCGGCGAGCTTCCAGACGATGGCCCGAGCACTCATGGACGGCGACCGATCTGCATCCGGCGATGGCCCCTTCACCGCGTTCAAGGTCCACCGGGACCGACTCGAACGCGATCGAGCCGACGACTCCGGCGCCATCGGCCTCGACGTACTCCCCGCCGCCCTCATGGCCCTCACCACAGGATGGGCATGCACCGAGGACCGATGGCTCCGCACTGCGGCCTCCACCGACGCTGACCGTGCTCGCGTCCGACAAGCAACTGTCCGTGTTGATCGGACGTCTCGTCGACAACCATCAACGCTGACGGTTCGCCCGACACCGGGCTGCCGACAACACCCGACGCAGCACGCGCTGGTGTTCAACTGGGACATGACGCACCGTTGCCTGATTGGGAGCGCCCGGAAATGTCGGATCGGACTCAACGGCCTCGCACCTCAGCGCTGGCGCAATCACACACCTCCAGGCCGGCGGGGCCGCCCGACAATCGCGGCGTTCGAGCGCGGTCGAACCCGCTCGTAGCGGCACTTCTTGAGCGATGACAACACGTCGGGAGTCCGCTCATGATCGCACGCGAAAACGCACGGTCGAGCACTCGCGTCACGGCGAATCGTGTGCTGCAAGTGCTCGATACTGTCTCGCTCGACGGCGGGCGTCAGTAGACGATGTCCAACGCGAACCGCAGAGCGATGTCGAGTGCCGCCCGTGTGACCTCATCGAGGCGACCGACTGGTTCATCATCAAGATCTTCGATCGGCACCGTGATGACGTTGTCGCAACTGATGACGCAGCGTTCGGGAAGTCCTTGCGCGAGACCGACCTCGACCTCGGTGCGGATACCACGGATTGTCCGGCTGATCGGTGCGCACGTGACCGAACTCAGCACTGCGATGGCGGCATCACGAGTGAGAATGCAGACGGGGCGGCGTCCAGCGGGAGGCCCGAGGTCGGCCCAGATGATGTCGTTTCGAGCTACCACGCCGGCGCGGTCCGCGCCGCGAGACGGCGCGCCGATTGAACGAGTGCAGGTTCGGGCGGCTGACGCTGGTACCCGGCGATGAGTTCTCGGTCTGCCATCGAGAACTCCTCGGCGGCAATCACTGCGGTGGCGCCCCTGCGGAGCAGCTCGGACCGGTTCGTCCCGAGTTGCGCCGCGAGCTCATCGAGCCGTGCGACCAGGTCGTCGTCGAGTTGGACAAGAACTTCTCGGCGTGCCATGACCATATGCTATCCCGAATGGTCAGTGCCGCCCGGTACTCGCGTTCGCAAGAGACGCGGCCTCGCGCCGCAGCTCCGGCGAGGTGTTCGACGTTCCGCCACGACTGACCTGCCCCCGAGTCTCGGACCGCCGAGTCTGTCGGCGCGTGACCGACGTGCCGGTCAGCGGCGGCGCCGTTGATGTCGATGATGCGATGTTCGTCACGCTGGGAGGCGGCGCGGCCGTGACCGGGCAACCGTTGTCGGTCGTCAGCGGGCAGAACCTGGTGGCCGTCAACAGTCGTGCCGGTCGCCGTGTGGCAGGCTCGATGTGTGAAGATCGCCGACGTCACCACGTTCGTCATCGAGAACCCACCGCCGTCGTTCGGCGGCAGGTACTTCATCGTGGTGAAGCTCACCACCGACACCGGCATCGTCGGCTACGGCGAGATCTACGCGGCCACCTTCGGGCCGCACACGATCGCGGCGATGGTCGACGACGTCGCCGCTCGCTGGGTCATCGACCAGGATCCGAATCGCATCGAATTGCTGTGGCGCCGCATCTACTCGAGCGGCTACTCGCTGCGACCCGATCCGACCCTCGTCGGGATCATGAGCGGCCTCGAGATGGCGTGCTGGGACATCGTCGGCAAGGAGACGAACAAGCCGATCTCCGACCTGCTGGGCGGACGCGTCCACGACCGGCTGCGGACCTACACGTACCTGTACCCGAGCGCAGGATGGCGTGACGTGTACACCGATCCCGAACACGCTGCAGCTCGCGCCGTGAACGAAGTCGAGCGGGGGTTCACCGCACTGAAGTTCGATCCGGCCGGTCCGTACACGGCCTTCGATGGCCACCAACCGAGCCTCGACGACATCACCCGCTCGACACAGATGATCTCGGCGATCCGCGCAGCGGTCGGGCCGCGAGCCGACCTGCTGTTCGGCACCCACGGGCAATTCACCGCGTCGGGGGCGATCCGGATGGCGACGGCGATCGAGCCGTACGGTCCGCTCTGGTTCGAAGAACCGACGGCCCCCGACCAGCCCGACGAGATGGCGCGCGTCGCTCGCCAGACGTCGATCCCGATCGCGACCGGCGAACGTTTGACGACGATCTCGGAGTTCGCTGCACTCGCCCGTCATCAGGCCGCGTCGATCTGGCAACCGAATCTCGGACGCTGCGGCGGGATCCTCGCCGGCAAGAAGATCGCCGCGATCGCCGAGGCGAACGGGTGCCAGATCGCGCCGCATCTCTATTCGGGACCGATCCTCGGCGCCGCGATCGTGCAGCTCGCCGCCACCTTGCCGAACTTGCTGATCATCGAAGGGATCCGGGAGTGGGGAGGTTTCCACGCCGAGTTGCTGACCACGCCGATCCGATGGGAGGCCGGCTACGTGATCCCGTCGCGCGAGCCCGGCCTCGGCGTCGAACTCGACGAGGAGGTGGCGCTCGCCCACCCGTACGACGATCGGCCGGGCGCCGATCTCCACTTGTCGATGGGCGAGGACCCGGTTCGATGACGGGGATGTATCGAGAACCCGAGTTCTTGCCGTGGGATGGGCGTCGGGTGCCGATGACGTTCGTCGGCGGCTACCTCGGGGCTGGCAAGACCACGGTGATCAACGAGGTCCTCGGTGCCGCCGAACGTCCGATCGCCGTGATCGTCAACGACGTCGGCGAGATCAACATCGACGCCCGCCTCGTCCGGAGCCGCAGCGGCGACACCGTGGAGTTGACCGACGGATGCGTGTGCTGTTCGGCGATCGACGGGTTCGGCGCCGCGTTCGACCAGCTCCGCGCTCGGCTCGAACCACCCGATCATCTGATCGTCGAGCTGAGCGGCGTGGCCGAACCCGCGAACGTGTTGCCGTGGTCGAACACAGCTGGCTTCCTGCTCGACGGGGTCGTCGTGGTCGTCGGCGCCGATCAACTCGTCGACGCGACGATGCCTGACTGGGTGCGCACGCACCTCGATCGTCAGATCGCGGCAGCCGATCTGGTCGTGCTGAGCAAGACCGATCTCGTCGATGCTGCGGCGATCGACACGGGTCGGCATCGGCTCGACGAGCTCGCCCCGGGTGTTCCCGTGGTCGACACCGGACGCGGCAACAACGAGCCGGGCGCCCTCGGCCGATTCCTCGCACTCGGAGGACACCGCGCCGGGGCGATCACCGCGCTGCCCGGTCCGACGCTGTTCGACCTCCATCACACCGACACCGTGCCGATCGACGGGCCGCTCGACCAGGCCGGTATCGAACGGTTGCTCGACGAACTCCCCCGTCACGTCGGCGGTCGCATCGTGCGCGCGAAAGGCGTCGTCGCCACCCCCGATGGAACACTGGTTCTCGTGCAGGTCGTCGGGAACCGGCGCGAGATCACGCCGTTGTTCCCCACCGAAGCGGACTCCCCCACCGACCTCGTCGTCATCTCCCTCGACTGACCGGAGCCCCCGTGACGCCCAGGGTGGGGCACCAGCCGTGACGCCCCCCCCCCGACACCCGGGGTCAACGCCTGGGGTCTGACCCCAGGTGTTGAACGCCTGGGGTCTGACCCCAGGTGTTGAGGGTTGGTCGCGTGCCGGAGTGCGCCGCGTCAGCGGAAGTCGCGGCTGGCAGTCTTGCCGGGCAGTGGCAGTGGGGCCAGGTGATCGGCGACGACGTTGATGACCCCTTCGCTGCGTTCGAGTCGACCACGGATCAGCATCGCCGGCGCACCACGAGCCACCTTGCGAAAGCGAGCCCAACAGCCCTTCGACACCACGACGTTCATCAACCCGAACTCGTCTTCCAGATTCAGGAACGTGGTCCCCTGCGCGGTCATCGGACGCTGCCGATGAGTCACCACTCCGGCGATGCGCACCGTGGACCCCGGCTCCAGGTCCCACAGCTGACGCGACGTCGACACTCCCAACTCCTCGAGATGTCGGCGCACGAAGATCGTCGGGTGCCCCTCTGGCGACACGCCGGTCGCCCACAGGTCGGCGATCGCCTCCTCCACCGGTGTCATCCCCGGAAGGCGCGGCGCATCGGCTCCGGTGACGATGCCCGCCAGACGCCCCGGCCGCGACTGGGCCGTTGCTCCGACCGCCCACAGCGCTTCGCGTCGACCCAGCCCGAAGCACTCTGCGAACACGCCGGCGGTCGCCATCGCTTCCAGCTGCGCCAGCGTGAGCGACGGAACGCGCCGGACGAGATCTTCGGTGTCGACGTAGGCCCCGTGACGAGTTCGTTCCGCTTCGATCTCGTCGGCCAACGCGCCACCGACACCGCGCACCGACGACAACCCGAGCCGGACGGCAAGCCCCTCCCCCAGCGACCGATCGACCGCCGGAGCGGTCGCGAAGCCGTGAGCGACCGGACGCGCCGTCGACCCCAACGACTCGGCGCACGGCTCGAGCGTCGCAACCGACCGCGAGGCGTTGAGGTCGGGCGTGTGGACCACGACACCGTGCCGTCGAGCGTCTTGCACCAACGAATGCGGTGACCAGAATCCCATCGGCTGCGCGTTGAGCAACGCCGCGCAGAACGCCGCCGGCTCGTAGTGCTTGATCCAACTCGACGCGTAGACGAGGTAGGCGAACGACACCGAATGCGACTCGGGAAAGCCGTAGTTGGCGAACGCCTTCAACTTGACGTACAGCTGATCGGCGATGTCGCCGGTGATGCCGTTGCGCTCCATCCCCTCGTACAGGCGGAGCCGTAGCGCTTCCATCCGGCGAGCCGAACGCTTCGAGCCCATCGCTTGACGCAACTCGTCGGATTCGGCGGGGGTGAACCCGGCGATGTCGATCGCCATCTGCATCATCTGCTCCTGGAACAGAGGTACTCCGAGGGTCTTGGCCAGCGAGTTCTCGAGCAGCGGATGCAGATAGGTGACCTGCTCTTGACCGTTGCGACGCCGGATGTAGGGATGCACCGAGCCACCCTGGATCGGCCCGGGTCGGATCAGGGCCACTTCCACGACGAGGTCGTAGAACTTGCGTGGCTTGAGCCGCGGCAACGTCGCCATCTGCGCTCGCGACTCGATCTGGAACACGCCGACGGTGTCGGCGCGGCACAACATCGCATAGACGTCGTCGTCTTGGGGAAGGGTGGCCAGATCGATCTGGTAGCCACGATGCTCCTCCACGAGGTCGACGGCGTAGTGGAGCGCGGAGAGCATCCCGAGACCGAGCAGGTCGAACTTCACGAGACCGCTCGCCGCGCAGTCGTCCTTGTCCCACTGCAGCACCGAGCGCTGGTCCATCCGCCCCCACTCGACCGGGCACACTTCGATGACGGGTCGATCACAGATGACCATGCCACCCGAATGAATGCCGAGGTGACGTGGCGCGTCCTCGACCTCGGCGGCGAGTTCGAGCACGGCCGGAGGGATCGTGCAGTCGTCTTGTGCTGCCGTCGCCGCGACGTTGCCCCACGCGTCGACCTCCTTGGCCCACGCGTCCTGCTGACCCGGTTCGTACCCGAGCGCCTTGGCCATGTCACGGATCGCGGATCGCGACCGATAGGTGATCACGTTCGCGACCTGGGCCGTGTGATGACGCCCGTAGGTCGCATAGACGTACTGGATGACCTCCTCGCGACGGTCGCTCTCGATGTCGATGTCGATGTCGGGCGGCCCGTCGCGCTCGGGCGACAAGAACCGCTCGAACAGCAACCCGAGCGACACCGCATCGGCAGCCGTGACACCGAGCGCATAACACACCGCCGAGTTCGCCGCGCTCCCCCGCCCCTGGCAGTAGATGTTGGAACGGCGGCAGAACTCCACGAGATCCCACACGATGAGGAAGTAACCGGCGAAGTCGAGTTGCTCGATCAGCGCGAGTTCGTGGTCGATCGTCGCCCACGCTCGCGCTCGAAGCGAGAGGTCTTCGCCGGGCCCCGGTCGATCGCCGTAGCGACGACGGGCTCCCTCGGCGACGATCTCACGCAGATACTCCATCTCGGTGAGGCGAGTGCCATCGGCTCGGGTGGGGCACGGGAACGGGGGCAGGTTCGGCGCGACGAGCGACAGATCGAACGCCGCAGCGCTCCCGACGGCGGCAGCCATCTCGACAGCACCGGGGAACCGGGCGAATCGCGCCGCCTGTTCAGCCCCGGAGCGCAGGTGTGCGCCTGCCGACGACGGCAACCACGCGTCGAGATCGCTCAGACTTCGCCGAGCCCGCACGGCCGCCACCGCGGTGGCGAGTCGTCGTTGCGCCGGGGTCGCGTAGTGCACGTTGTTGGTCGCCACGCACCCGACGCCGACCCGGCGTGCGAGTTCGTACAGTCCGTCGTTGCGTGCCGAGTCGACCGGGTCGCCGTGATCCCACAGCTCGACCAGCACGCGGTCACGGCCGAACGCATCGACGAGACGTTCGAGCTCGCGCCGGGCCGCATCGACACCGTCGCTGACCAGCGCGGCCGGCACCGCACCCTTGCGACATCCGGTGAGCACCCAGCCCTGACATGACGACCCGTCGGCCAACCCCGCCACCAGGTCGTCGAAGGCGAACTGCGGCGCTCCCTTCTCCCCTGCCAGATGCCCTTCGCTCAGCACACGCGACAACCGCGCGTAGCCCCTCGGGCCGTCGGCCAATACGACGAGATGGGTTCCGGCCGGATCGGGGGCATGCGAATCGGGAACGAGCCCGGTGTCGACCTGGCGATCGGTCGCCGCTTCGCTCCGGGCCACCCGACCGTCGAGCAAGCGTCCGTCGGCGCGAGCGGTGAGGGTGATCTCGGCGCCGAACACCGTCGACACCCCGACCGCCTTGGCCGCCTCGGCGAACCTGACGACGCCGTAGAACCCGTTGTGGTCGGTCAACGCGAGCGCGTCGAGGCCGAGCCGGGCCGCCTCGGTGGCGAGCGCTTCGGGATGCGAGGCGCCGTCGAGGAACGAGAAGTTCGAGTGGCAGTGCAGTTCGGCGTACGGCACCGCGGCGGGGTGGCTACCCGTGTCGGCGAGGTCGTGGGGCGTCTCGAACGGTTGGCGCTTGCGGCTCCATGCCGGGCCGTCACCCCCGGCGTTCCACGACGGCGATCCGGGAGCGCGCCCGTCACGACCGGTGCGCGGCGCTCGTGGAGTCGGGGCCCGGTCGGACAGCGTCGATTCGAGTTCGCTCCACGACCAGAACGGGTTGTTGAATCCCATCCCCCACATCATCGAACATTTGTACTACGAACACAAGTTCGACCACTCCGGCCTGGACCGAGCCGGGGCCCGGTCTGGATCCGGTCGTCCGTCCGGTCAGCGCTTCACGGTGCGAGATGGCGCAGAATCGTCTCGACGCCCGGATCGGCGAGCTCGATCGCTCGCGACCAGTCGAACCAGCCGATCTCCTGGCTCTCGCCGTCAGGCGGCGCCGGATCGGCGTCACCGCCGTCGAGCAGATATCGAAGATCGAGGTGCAGATGACCTCGGCCGCCGGCATGCACATCGACGTGCAGCAAGGCGGGCACGCCGTCGTCGTCGACCGGCCCGGCGAATGACACGTCGAGCCCCGTTTCCTCCGCCGACTCGCGCAGCGCGGCGGCCCACGGCGTCTCCTGTTCGTCGACGTGACCTCCGGGTTGCAGCCAGATGCCGAGTCGCTTGTGCTTCAACATCACCACGCCACGCGACCCCACCACGATGCCCGAACCGGTGACATGGATCGAGTCGGCCTCCCGCGAGAACGGGTCGTCGAGGGCGTCATACAGCTCGAGGAAGCGTTCGATCGACGTCGCCTCGCGCTCGTCGAGCCCCGTGCGCGCCGCCACGTCTCTGCGCACACGCGCTCGGAGTTCGGCGCCGATCATGGGCGCCCTGCTTTGCTCACACGATCTGCCTGCATGCCTTCAGGTGTACCAGGTGACACCTTGCCCCAACCGTCTCTCCCGGCTTGCCCCAACCGCCTCTCCCGGCTTGCGCCAACCGTCTCTCCCGGCTTGACGTTCGCCGGCCCGTCGGCACGGTTGCGTTCAGGACTCAAGTTCCGTCTCGGCGTAACCGATACATCCAACAGTCCCGACACGACCGGGGCATCGACCTTTCGAGACCCGGTTCGGCGGAACCGGAAAGGCCCACATGGACAACGACACGAACCCCTCATATCGAATCATGGTCGCCGTAGAGGACCACGAGCTCCGGCGAGTTGCCGTGGCTGGCCTGCGGGCCGCTGGCTTCTGCGTCAGCGCACCCACCGACGGCGACGCTGCGATGATGCTCGCCGAGTCGTTCTCTCCCGATGTGGTCGTGGTCGATTCGTACCTCTTCGCCCCCGACGGGCGGCCGCTGCACGAGCGTCTGCGTGACTCGTCGGAGCAGTATCTCATCTGCATCACCAACGAGGGGCAATTCCGCCTGCGCACCTCGGTGATCCAGTCGGGCGCCGACGACGCGATGTCGGCGCCGATCCACGCCGAAGAGCTCGCCGCTCGCTGCTACGCACTGCTGCGACGTCCGCGCCAGATGCGCCAGCGCGTCGAGACGCCGATGTCGTCGACGATCGTGCTCGGCCCACTCGTGATCGATCTCGGCCGCCGCGAAGTGCGCGTCGACGACGAAGAGATCCAGACGACACGCATCGAGTTCTCGCTGCTCGAACAGCTCTGCCGCCGACCGACCGAAGTGTGTACACGAGATGACCTGCTCGACGCGGTGTGGGGACCGAAATGGGTCGGTGACACGCACGTCGTCGACGTCCACCTCTCGAACCTGCGCCGCAAGCTCGACAAGGGAGCTCCCGGGATCAAGGTGATTCACACCGTGCGCGGTGTCGGCTTCCGCCTGGCCAACGACGTCACCGACGCGCTGGAACTCTCCCCCGCGATGCACTCGCTCTCCTGAGCGACGAACGCTCGACACACCGGCCGCACCGCGCCGCCGTCATCATCGCGGGCCGGTCGTCTGCTCGACGGTGAACGGCCAGCTGGTGCGGTTCAGTCATAGCGAGCGACCAGCCACCAGCGACGATGCTCGGCGACGACGAGCACTGCGCGTTGCTCTCCCGATGCTGCGGTGACGACCTGGAACCGAGCGACGCGCCGATGCCGCGTCGGCTCCCACCACTGCTGATCGACCGGCCACGGACCCGCCCACGCTTCGATTCGGTGGGTCGGCCCTCGCCGCCAACCGGTGGATTCACTTCCGAACAGCCGTCGCATCGCCACCGGGGCCCCCGAGACCGCGCCCCGCCCGTTGACGCGCACCACCTGTTCCTCGGCGTCGAGCAGTTCGACCGGCAACGCTTCGTCGAACACCGTTGCCGGCGACGGCGTCGGCAGACACCCCGGCCAGGGGCCCTCGACTCCGGCAGCCGCCACGGCGCGATCACGACGGTCGAGGTCGACCATCGTGGCCGGCTCCCAACGGTACCGATCGGCGGGCAGCCGACCGCCATGCCAGACCGGCACGGTGACCGCTGATTCCGACGTCAGGGTGGTCAACCGGGCGATGGCCCGGATGGCGCGTCGGTCAGCGTCGGACTGCCCACCCCACAGGCCGAGTTGTACTCCGTCGTCGGCTCGCACCTCGTCGGGGACCAGCCGGATTCGCGACACCCCCCCGGTGATCTGCTGGTCGCTGCCCAGCGGCAGGTTGATCCAGGCGTCGAGTTGCCAGCGAACGCGTTCGACCATCGCACTGGCAGAGAGCCCGGTCGATCGATACCAGGAGCGTTCGCTGCGCTCCCCGTGCTCCGTTTCGAGCAGGACGACGAGACGAGTACACACTCGACCGTCGGAGGCCAGCGACGAGGCGAGCTCGTCGGCGAGTTGTTTGGCGACGAAGACCACAGCGTCGGACTGCGCTGCCGGATCATCGAGGATTCGATGCAACCGGCGCTCGGGCGCAGGGTCCGACGTCGATGCCGGCCGATGGTCGAGACCGCTGGCCAGCCGGTGCGCATGCATCCCTGCGTGACCGAACCGGCCGACCATGTCGGACGGCGACAGCGCCGAGAGATCACCCAACCGCCGCAGACCCAGACGAACGAAGAGGTCGGCGAGTTCGGGGTCGATTTCACCGAGCGTCTGCAACCAGCCAACGGGCAACGCCGCACAGAATTCGCTCGACCCACCCGGATCGACCACGACCGGCGTGCCACGCCGGACCGCCAGACGCGCCGCCACGCTCGCCGCGAAGCGCCCATCGGCCACACCGACGCCGACGCCGGCACCAACATCGATACCGGCACCCGCTCCGGCCCCGACCGGCGACGAGTCGGCGATCGCGCGCAGGACCACCTCGACGAGATGCTGCGCCGTCGCGAGATCGCCACCGAAATACCGCGACGGCCCACGCGCCGCGACGGTCAACCAACCCGGTTCGACGACGTCGACGCGCGGCGCGAGGTCGGCGACGGAGCGCAGCACCGACTCGAACTCGCGAGCGTCTCGAGCCGGATCGTCGTCGATCAGTTCGATCTGCGGGCAGCGCTGTTGTGCCTGCCGACGCCGCTGACCGACGACGACACCCTCGTCGGCAGCCGCTGGTGTCCGAGCGACGACCCGATGCGCTCGCAACACCGCCGCTGGCGCGTCGAGCCGACACCCCGACGCAACGACCGGCCAGTCGGGACACCACACGGTGATGAATCGTTCCGGGGAGATCGCGTCGGCTCCCACGACCGTCTCGGCCATCGCTCGATCGGCCATCGGTTCAGCCTGCGGCGCGACGATCGGGCGATACCGCTGACTCCGATCGGTCGGACCTCGACGTCGCTCCCGCCATCTCGGAGAGCACGCTGCCTGGTGGGTCGTCGACGGCCGAGCGCGGCGAGGCCATCTCGACACGCCGTCCGACGCCGACCAGCTCGATGGAACACGAACGCACGCCCGGTTGGCGACGACCGGACGCGTCGACCTCGATCTGGCGGCAGCGAAGATGCCCATCGCCCTCGCCCAGCCCCGACCAGACCGTCCGCCGGGTCGTCAACGTGATGTCACTCGCCAGCACCCCCGTGTCGCCCACCATCACGACGATCGAGCCCCGCTGTTGCAGACGAGCGCCCAATTTGCGAACGGCGGGCGGGCATCGCTCACCGCGCAGCGACGCCGGAACGCGGGTGACCACGACATCGAAGCCGTCGATCGCCGCGCCCATCACGTCGATCCAGTTCCCCCAGTCGCTGGCCCGGTCGCTGGCCCGGTCGCTGGCCCGGTTGCTGGCATCGTCCGAGCGATGTCGGAGATCGTCGACCGCTGACGACGTCGTGATTCGAACGACGCGTTCGAGCGGCACACCGATCTCGCTCGCGGCATCGGCACCGAACGTGGCGACGTCGACCACCGCCATCCATGCGCCGTCACGCACCGTCTCGCGAGCGACGGCGAAGGCCAGCGACGACGCAGCGGCACCTCGACACGACAGCAGCCGACCACGAACCAGGCCGTCGTCGACGAAGAGCGGACGCAGCGGCTCGGCCACCGGCAGGGTCCGGTCTCGGGCCAAGCCGACCGGTGCGATCCGGTCACCCAATTGCGCCAGTACCGCAGCCAATGGCTCGGTGGACGGCCCATTCGACGACATGTCGCTGCGGGACAAGCCGTCACCGCGGGACGAACCCTCGCGGCTCAGGTGGTCAGGATCCGCAGTATTCTCGACGATCGCCAGTTCCATGAATCGAACCATATCGAACACCTGTTCGATGAACAACCACGAATCCTCGTCCCCGGTCGATCTCGATCCTGACGCTTGCAACAACGACAGCGGCGGCGCCGCTGCCGCCGAATCGGGCTACTTCGCTGCGCGGCGAGCGCGAGCTTCTCGAGCTCGCACCAGCAGGTGCATCGGCACTTTCTTGGCCGCTTCGGTCAGCGCCGCATCACCACCGGCGTCGACGTCGTCATCACCGGCCGCAGGTTCATCGGGCTGTAGGTCCTCGAACGTCGGCGGAACGACACCGGGCTTCCAGTACTGATAGAGATCGCGCACGATCTCGGCCAGACCCGTCGAGTCGTAGCCCTTCTGCAGATCGATCGTGATGATGTTCGCATAGACGTGCACGCCGGCGACCTGGCCGGTCGCGAAGAGACGGCGGGCGAGTTCGTCCGACGGCGTCGGACCGTACGCGTCGCTGAGCGAGGCGAACCGCTCGTGGCCCTGACCGGAGAGCGTCCGGTTCAGTTCGAATCGAACGACACCCGGTGTCGTGCTCTGCTTCTCGGTGACGGCGACCAACTGACCCATATCGGCCATGAGACTAGTCGTCGGCGACCGCCACTACGCAGCCTGGTTGGCGAACACCGTCACGTCGATGGCGATCGAACGAGCATCCGGCGCTCCGGTCACGGCCACGATCACCCCATCGCGTCCGCCGGCGATCGCAATGGTGTAGCCCTCGGCGAGTGCACCCGACGGCGCGACGAACGACCCGAAGCCGACCGCATCGCCGCCGACCTCACCGACCGGCTCGATTCCCGAGCGGCGATACCAGTCGTCACGAATCTCGGCGAGCGAGACGAAGCCGACCTCGACGACGAACGATTCGGCTTCGAGACGACAGATCGAGTCGTCGACGCGTGTCACCGTCACGGTGCCGGCATTCACGGTGTCGGTGACGATCTGCACGACGCCGACGTCATCGAGGCGTGTGCAGGCATCGGATGGCGGTGTCACCGTCGGAGGCGGCGGGAACCCCGTCGTGCCGGGCGTCGGTTGAGGATCTCCGACCAGCGCGGTGCTCGGGGTCGGCGACGTCGAAGCGGCCGGCGACGACGACACGACCGGCGGCGGGGCGGGCGGCGAGGCGGGCGACGGGGCGGGCGACGGGGCGGGCGGTGGCGGCACCGGTCGCATCTCTTCGGTGGTGGGCGGGCTGGTGGACACAGCAACGAACGGACCGGATGAGAACGGACCGGACGACTCGGTGACGATGGGTGTGTCGGTCGTCGGCTGCGCCTCGTCGCTACCGCTGCACGACATGAAGATCACGCTCGACACCAGGGCCAGCGCCGAACTGCGCGTCGAGAATCGCCCCATGCGAGAACGGTACCGTGCGCACCGGCGATGGCCGTTCCACCGCACCCGCTGCACGACGACCGTCGCCGGCTCGATCAGCGCAAGGCCTCAGCGAGAACATCGGGAAACGCGGCCGGGGTGGTCGCCATCACGGTCGCTCCGAGCGCGGCGAGTGCCTCGGCGTGCGCATGGTCGTGGGCCGGCGC
This sequence comes from Ilumatobacter sp., assembly GCF_046290335.1. GTDB lineage: Bacteria > Actinomycetota > Acidimicrobiia > Acidimicrobiales > Ilumatobacteraceae > Ilumatobacter_A. The sequence goes on from NZ_JBKAGH010000001.1 coordinate 1,107,161, forward strand.
GCCCTCGTCGCTGAGCGCCAGCAGCACGAGCACCTGCACCCCCGAGGCGACCATGTCGGCGACGCGACGGTGCATCAACTCGCCGTTGCCGCCTTCGTACAGATCGGAGATCAACACCAGCACGCTCTGGCGAGGCCGTTCGATGTACTGCGCGCAGTAGCCGAGCGCCGAGGCGATGTCGGTGCCACCGCCGAGTTGCACCCCGAACAGCACCTCGACCGGATCGTGTAGGAACGGCGTGAGGTCGCAGACCGCCGTGTCGAACGCGACGAATCGGGTTCGCAGTGTCGGCATCTGTGCGAGGACGGCGGCGAACAGCGAGGCGTAGACGACCGAATCGGCCATCGATCCGGACTGGTCGACAGCGATCACGACATCGCGCGCCAGGCTCTGCTGACGACGACCGTGTCCGACGAGGTGTTCGGGGACGATCGTTCGGTGTTCGGGGAGCCAATGGCGAAGATTGGCCGAGATCGTGTGCGGCCAGTCGATGTCGCCCGGACGCGGTCGACGAGTCCGCGCCGACCGAGCAAGCGCGCCGCGAACGGCTCGACGCGTGTGGTCGGCCAACCGGGCTTCGACCTCTGCCAGTACCTTTGCGATCACCTGCCGGGCGCTGGCTCTCGTCTCGTCGGGCAGCATCTGGTTGAGCTCGACCAGCAAGGTCACCAGCCCGATGTCGGGCTCGAGCGCCTCGATCAACTCCGGTTCGAGCAGCAACTGGCGCAGGTCGAGGCGATCGACCGCGTCACGTTGCAGCACGGTGACGACGTCGCTCGGGAAGTAACGGCGGATATCGCCCAACCAACGCACGACACCCGGCGTCGTCGATCCGAGTCCACCGCGTCGCTGCCCTGCGACGCGTCGCTCGCCCCGGCGTTCCCCGCGGTCGTACAACGCGCCGAGCGCGGCATCGATCCGGCGGTCGTCGCCCGACAAGGCGCCGGTGCCCGCATCCGCACCGTCATCCCCGCTGCCATCCGCCCCGTCATCCCCGCTGCCATCCGCCCCGTCATCCCCGCTGCCATCCGCACCGTCGGTGTCGCCGGTCTCGAGCGCGGGCGAATCATCGTGCGCGTCGTCAGCAGCCGCGCCGAGGACGAGACGCCAACGCCGCTGCCGCTCGCCCGGCGAGACACTGGTGAGCGGTCGCTCGTCGAACCCGGCTGCGTCGCGTCGCGTCGACTCGCTCTTCACCGCGCCGACTCCCCGGCTGCACCAGCCGTGCTGCTCGACGTGCTGCTCATCGTGCTGGGGCCGGGTGCGGCACCGAGCAGGTGGCGGACCGTCTCCAGCACCGCGGCGGCACGCGCTGCGTCGACGTCGTCACCGAATCCGACCGGACGTGTCACCAACCGTCCGGTGAGCAGCGACATCAGTTGACGGCGCTCAGCCGGCTCGAATCCCCCGAAGGTGCGACGCAGCAGCGGCAAGACCCCATCGAACGCCTCCGGGCGCAGCGACGACAACCATCGATCGACGACCTCGAGGAGTTCGGCATCGTGGACGAGCACCGTTCCCGACCCGGCGAGAAAGCCCTCGACGAACTTGGCGCCCACGGCCGGGGACGTACCGGTGGAGAGCGCGCGAGCCAGTCGCCGCTCGACCTGCCCGGCGCTCCAGGTTCCACCGTCGTGCAGCAACCGGGTGGCTCGCCCGGCGAGGAGACCGAGCCCACCGTGCTCGCTCGACGTCCGACGCTCGGCCAACTGTTCGAGCGTCGCCGGAAACGCCCGGCGGCGCGCATCGTGATCGAGCATCGCCAGCGCCGTCTGCACGGCGGTGATCCCCTCCACCATCCGCGCCGCAGCGTCGTCGTCGAGCGATGCGGTGGCCGGCACGAGCGAAGCCAGCACTCGAACGACGAGACCGTCGAACACGTCGCGTAGCGACGCCGCGTCGGTGCTACGTACGTCGCCGTAGCGCAGCGTCGACGCCAGCGGGGCCATCACCTCCATCAGATGGCCGACGTCGGGCTCGTTGGCGGCCAGATCGGCGAGTCGGCGCACGCTGGGACGGACCGCGTCGGGCAGGTCGGCGACGAGCCCGAGTTCGAGTACCGCCACGAGTTCGGGCAACGTGAGAGCCGCCGCCGATCGCTCGACCAACCGGGCCGTCGCCGCCGTGGCGACGGTCGTTCCGTAGCCGGATCGTTCGACGAGACGCACCGACAACTCCGGCTCCCACGACACCCTCCAGGTCTCGCGAAACGTGCCAGATGTCCCGCGTCCTTCCACCGGAACACCCCACGGCACACCCAGCGCGAGGAGGCGATGCAACAACCGCGACTTGCGGCCACCCGTCGGCGTACGCAGATCGACCTCGATCGTTCGATCGGCCGCGTCGGGCTTGAGGCGTGCGGCGCGTTGCTCGGCGGCGAGATCACGGGCGAGCGGCACTTGCGGCGCTCCTTCGGGCACGGCGCCGAGCGCATCGCCGACGATGAGGTGCCGCCGAATCACCTCGAGCCCGCCCATCGTCGCATCGGCCGCGTCGAGCACCTCCGACAACCCGGCCCGGGGACGGCCTCGCAATGCAGCGAGGCTGTCGGCGAGACGGGTACTCGCGATGAGGTCGTCGGGTGATGCGTCGAGGCCGCGATCTCGTAACTCGCGAGCCGCGTCGACGAAGAAGCGGGCCACGCCGTCGCGTCCGGGATGATCGTGCACGTGGCGATACCAACCCGGGCTGTCGACGCCCGCGCCGTAGCCCGACGCGGTGGTCAGCCGCCGATGGGTCCACGGAACCCACGCAGCAGCCACCTTGGTCTTCTTCAGCCCGCGCAGCGTGGACGCATCCGCAGCGGCGGTGTACTGCCGTACGTCGAGCGCCGGAACGTGCCAGGCCCCGCAGACGACGACGATCCGTTCGAAGCCGTCCTTGAGCGCCGCCCGGATCGCTCGACGCATGTGTGCCTCGCGGCGCAGTTCGCCGGTCGAGGTGACCGTTCCTTCGCGTGCCGCTGCCATCGCGTCTGCCACTGCGTCGAATGCTGGCTGCCCGTCGCCGCGATGCTCGATCACGTCCTCCCACCAACGCTCGGGGTCGGAGTCGCCGGCGACGGCGGCGAGTTGGCGCAGTGGATCGACCGGCGCTGCGTCGGGAAGCAGCCCGTCGCCATCGCTCGCCGACGGGCCCAAGCTGATCGCCAGCGGCAAGTCGATGGCACGAACGACGACCGTGCGCTCGTTCGCCCAGCGCACCGCCTGCCACTCGGGGCTGAACGACGCGAACGGAGCGAACACGGCGTGCGCCGGCTCGGCGACGGCGTACCCGAGCAACGCAACCGGTGCCACGAGACCAGGCCGTCCGATCCACGACAACGTGGATTCGACATCGGCGGGCACTTCGACGAGCACCGCGTCGGGCTGGAGGTGATCGAGCGCCGTGCTCACCGATCGCGCCGAGCCCGGACCGTGATGGCGGATACCGAGGAGGTGAACCGTCACGTTGGGGTCACGCGTCGAGCGCTCGACATGCCTCGTAGAAGTCCGACCACTCAGGCCGTTCGCTGACGACGCCCTCGAGGTACTCGCGCCACGCGACCGCGTCGTGCACCGGATCGGAGATGACCGCACCGATGATGCCGGACGCCACGTCGGCGGCACTGAACGTCCCGTCGCCGAAGTGCGCGGCGAGCGCCAGGCCGTTGGTGACGACAGAGATCGCCTCGGCGGTCGACAGTGTCGCGCTCGGCACCTTGATGCTCGTACGTTCGTCGGTCGTGATCCCGCTGCGCAGTTCGCGGAAGATGGTGACGACACGACGGATCTCGTCGGCCGCGGCCGGCACCTCGGGCAAGGCGAGCGCGACGCCGAGTTCTTCGACACGGCGCGTCACGATCGCGATCTCCTCGTCGACCGTCGCCGGGAGCGGGAGGACGACGGTGTTGAAGCGACGGCGCAGCGCGCTCGAGATGTCATTGACCCCGCGGTCACGGTCGTTGGCGGTGGCGATCACGTTGAAACCGCGGACCGCTGACAGCTCCGAGTCGAGTTCGGGGATCGGCAGCACCTTCTCGGACAGCACGGTGACGAGCGCGTCTTGAACCTCGGGCGGCATGCGCGTGAGTTCTTCGATCCGAACGATCGCTCCGCTCGTCATCCCTCGATACACCGGGCTGGGGACGAGCGCCGCCTCGCTGGGACCTTCAGCGAGAAGCAACGCGTAGTTCCAGCCATAGCGCAGCGTTTCTTCGGTGGTGCCGGCGGTGCCCTGCACGAGCAGGGTCGAGTCGCCGCTGATCGCTGCCGCGAGGTGTTCGCTCACCCAGGTCTTGGCGGTACCGGGCACGCCGAGCAGGAGCAGCGCTCGGTCGGTCGCCAAGGTCGCGACCGCGATCTCCATCAGCCGCTGCTGACCGACGTACTTGGGGGTGATCACCGTGCCGTCGTCGAGCACGCCTCCCATCAGGTAGCGAACGACCGCCCACGGCGACATCCCCCAGCCCGGTGGTCGCTGACGGTCGTCGATTCCGACCAGCGCTGCGAGTTCGGCTGCGTACTGCTGCTCGGCGTGCGGGCGCAGCACCTCGGAACGAGCAGGATCAGCAACGGCCATCGCCCGGACGATACCCACCACACCTGGCGTCAGGCACCGGACCCCACGCGAGTTCAACACCTGGGGTCAGACCCCAGGCGTCACGCGAGTTCAACACCTGGGGTCAGACCCCAGGCGTCACGCGAGTTCAGTGAGCATGCGATGGCGGGTGGTCGCGAGATCGGACAGCACGGTGGCAAGGCCGTATCCGGCGGACCTCGAATCGACGGCGTCGAGCGCCGCGGCCACGTCGGCGAGCCCGTCGGGAGCGATCCGCGCCAGCAGATTCACCAGGACGGCCCGGTGCGCCAACGCGAACTCACCGTGCTCGATCCCGGCGCCGACAGCCGCGCCGATCCGGCCGCCCGGCGCGTGGAGGAGATCGAGCACGTCGGGCGAGATCGGCAGTTCGTCGAGTTCGGCCAGTCGCTCCGGATCGACGACAGCAGCTTTGGTGCACGCCAAGTCGGGTACCTGCTCGATCAACCAGTCGGCCACCGGACCCGCCGCAACTCGGACCCGAGCGTGGCGCACCGGATCACTTCGGTGCCGGCGCAACGCGAGCGGCACGAGTTCGGCAGCGAGACGCCAGCCGTTCGTGATCAACGCAATCGTCCATTCGTCCTCGAGCACCGGCCATGACGCACACACGTGGTGCCAACGATCGATCGCTGCGGGCAGGCACTCCGGCCGCGCATCGACATCTGGCGCGGCGGGCAACGGACACCCTGGGCCTGGCACGAAGCCAGCACGGCGTACGGCGGCGCACGCCGCGACCTGTGCCAGCATGCGCTCCGACGGGCTCGCCGGCACGGTGTCGTCGACGACGTCGGCAATGGCGCCGCCTACCGCCGGCGGATCGCGTCGATCCGTGCCCAACAGCGCGGTGGTCACCACCTCGCGCCAGTGCTCGATCATCGACGGCTCGGTCGACCCGGCATCTCGCCCGGCATCTTGCCCGGTATCTCGCCGGGCGTCTCGCTCGCGGTCGGCCAGCACGGTCAGGCGGCTCCGACGAAGGACGGGTCGGCGCGCGGGCCGATGTCGACGGATCGATCCGGCAGATGAATCGTCAAGGGCGTCACCCCGTGAGGCGACCATTCGACAGTGAGGTCGAGCGGCCGCCCAGCCGAGACGGCGAGCAACGTCGCGAGACTGGGCGCCACCTCGCGACGACTGACGATCGAGGAGCGGATCGGCACGCTGACGTCGCCATCGGTCAACACCCAGTGGTCACCGACACGGGCCGGCGCCGCATGCAGAACCATCGGGAGCCGCTCGAGCCACGGCTCGGCGACGAGCAGCCGCCCCACCTCGTCGCAGGCATCGACGATCGACACAGCGGGTGGACTCGCTGCGATGGCATCGCCCTCGCGGCGTCCGAGGAGCGATCGCAGCGCGCCGCCGGGATAGCGATGCAGGTCGGCTCGCACAGCGGTACCGACCTCGAGCGACGTGTCGAGGCTCTGCTGATACGCGGCGAACGACAGCAGCAGCGCCCATCGGCCGGATTCGACGCCGCGCAACCAGAACCGCCGCACTTCGATCCGGTCTTCGCGGACGTCGCTGCGTCCGGCGACGACCCAGTCGTCGGTGTCGGGCACCCCGCCCAGCACGTCGGCCTGGCGCACCTGCCAGCCGACACTGGTGGCGACGGCGTCGGCCAGAGATCCGGGCAGCGATCCGAGACGCCGACCCGCCTGGGCGAGAAGATGCAGGATCCCGATCTCGGCCAGGACATCGTCGTGCCACGTCGGACTGGCCCCGACGAGGCCGGCGAGGCGGCGGACTCGGTTGGCGAGACTTGCCGCCTGCGCATCGACGAGTCGGGCCGCGAGATCGTCCCAGGTCGCGTACCGGGCGAGCGCCGGATCTGCGAGTCCGGTGCGCATTCGGTCGTCGAGCCAGCGATCGAGTTCCGCCAACCCGGTGAACATCCGCTCCACGCGTTCGTCACGCGCACGGTCTCGTTCGTCGCCAGACGGCGGAGCGACGGCCTCGTCTGTGGCCTCGTCTGTGGCACTGTCTGTGGCCTCGTCGGTGGCACCGTCGTCAGTGGGCGTGGATCCTCGATCTGCGTTCGATCGATCACCGGTGTCGGACTCGTTGGTCGGCGACTCGGGTGCAGGCGGTGCGCCGTGCTCGTCGACTGGGCTCGTCGACCGGCCAGCACCCGATCGACGCGTCACCCATGCCTCGACCCGTTGCGGCGCCATGGCCTCGATCACCTGATCACGTGCCCACAACAGCAGCAGCGCCAGCGCGTGTTTGCACGGCGATCTACGGCTCGGGCACGAGCATCGGAACCCGACGGTGACGTGATCGACCATCGTGTCGTAGGGCTCAGCGCCGCTGCCGTGGAACGACCCCCACACGGCGCGTTCGTCGGCCCCGAGGCCGACCCAGCGGCCAGGCGCAGCGAGCGGGGTCGCCGAGCTCAGCGCCGCGCGACTCGCAGCAACCGACTCCACCTGCTCCGTCGACCAGCGCCGTCCCACCTCGTCGAGAGTAGCGACACGGTGTCGCGGACGTGCTCGACGATCACCGCGTCCAACACCTGGGGTCTGACCCCAGGTGTTGGACACCTGGGGTCTGACCCCAGGTGTTGGGCCGAGGGTTGCCCGCGGCTGCTGTCGGCGGCGCCTTGGCGAAGAAGCGGGCAGCGATTTGCTCGGGCGTGCATGATGGGGGCATGTCGCTGCGAGTCATGACGTGGAACCTGTGGTGGCACTTCGGCGACTGGACGCGACGGCGAACGGCGATCGTCGACACGATCCGAACGGTCGAACCCGACGTGTTGTGCCTCCAGGAGGTCTGGTCGGACGAGCACACCGACGACGCGGCGACGCTCGCCGACGAGCTCGGACTGCACGTCGCCCGCACCGACCCGGTGTTCTGGAACGGCCAGTCGTTCGGCAACGCGATCCTGGCGCGCTGGCCGCTCGAACGCGTCGCCGACGAACGCCTCCCGAACGCAGCAGGCGAGCCAGGCCATCGTCGGATCGTCGCCGCTCGCGTCATGACCCCCTACGGGTCGTGGCCCGTCGCATCGACCCATCTCGACCATCGCTTCGACCAGTCCGAGCTGCGTGAAGCCCAAGCCCGCGAGATCATGCGGCTGTCGCTGGCTTGGCGCGACGACCCCGACGCCGACCTGCCGTTGATCATCGGCGCCGACCTCAACGCGGTGCCCGACACCGACGAAGTTCGGATGCTGACCGGCCGTCGAGATGGGGTGACGGGGATCGTCTTCTCCGATGCGTGGGAACAGGCAGGCACCCCCGGCGAGTCCGGCGCTACCTGGATCGCCGATAATCCGCACGCGGCGACATCGGCGTGGCCGAACCGGCGCCTCGACTACCTCCTCGTCGCCTGGCCGCGACCCAAGCCGGTCGGCAACCCGATCCGGACGTGGCTGACCGGTCGCCCCGGCATCGATGGCGTGTGGCCGAGTGACCACCTCGCCGTCGTCGCCGACCTCGTGACCCCGTAGCTCCTGCGCCGCGCCGCACGGAGTGCGTCGCGTCCGCTCACGGCGCCGCACCAGCACGCCCGGCTCTGGTCCGGCTCCGGCCTGGCTCGCTCAACCGTCCGCGGTGTAGCCGACGACATCGACGGCGACGTGGGTCTCGGCCGAGGTGTAGATGCAGATCTGCCCCGCCGGGTCACTCAGCGCCACGAAGACCGCATTCGACGTGACCGATCCTGCTGCGAAGTTGACGCTCGCTGCGTTGGGTCGGTCCCCACATGGATACACGGTGACGAAGCCGTTCGCTCCGGGAGCGATGACGGCCACGTTGAGCATGGCCCCCCTCGCGTTGGCCGGGATCGAGCTGCGGCCTGCGATCGGCACGAAACTGAGCGTGGAGTCGGCTGTCAGTCGTTGGCCGAGCTCGTTGGCCCCATCGGCGGTCTCTTCACCTGGCCGCGTCTCGACGAACCGCTCCGGGTTGATCGACACCAAGGAACTCGTGGCGGGCACGAAGGCCGAGACGTCGACGACGAGATCGGTCGGTCCGCTCGTGAAGAGGCACACCTTTCCGCCGTCGCCGACACGGGCGAGCGCCAGGTTGTTCGTGGCACTCCCGGCGGTCGCGTTGAGATTGGCCGCCGTCGGCCGGTCGGCGCCACACGGGAAGGCGGTCACGAAGATCGGACCCGCTGGCCGCACGGCAGTCACGTTGATCATCACCGCGCTTGCATCGGTGGGGACACTCCCGCGTCCGGCGACCTCGAGTTCGAATGTGCCAGCGGGAAGCTGACCGCGGCCTTCTTCCTGCCCGTCGATCGTCCCCTCGATCTGACCTGCACGCGTCTCCAGGAACCTCTCGGGCACGATCGAGAGGATCGAGGCCTGGGAGGGGACGAAGCCGTTCACGTCGACGATCAACTCCACGGTGGTGGATGCGAACAGGCACGTGAACCCGTCATCGGACAACGCGACGAAGGCACCAGCCGACGCTGCGGCTCCAGCAGCGAAGTTCAGATTCGATGTCGTCGGTCGATCCGCTGCACACGGGTATGCGGTGACGAAGCCACCTCGGGTCGCTCCCGCAGCGGCGATGTTCAACACCGCGGCCGAGGCGTCGTCGGGCACACCGGCACGACCCGCCACCTGCAGACGCAACTCCGTGCCGCCGGCCACAGCGCCGATTCCCTCGAAGTCACCGTCGATCGTCTCGGCAGCATCGGATCGGCGCGTGTCTGCGATGCGGGCCGGAGCCAGTGGCAGGGTTGCGGGATTCGCTGCGACCAACTCGACGGCGCGACGCACCGTTGTCGAGACGCCGCTGACGTTCTCTCGACCGAGAGCGAGGAATCGGCCGTCGGCTCCGGCGATGACGTCGGCGGGTTGCGAGGAGGTTCCGTCACCGACCGGGAAGACGAACTCGCTGACGCTGTTGCCTTGCAGGTCGAGTTGTCCGAGCCGCAAGCCGCTGCGCACCGTCACGAAGGTGCCGTTGCCCAGAGCTTCGAGACGGGTGACGGCGTGATCGAACCGGATTGCCGCTGGCACCTCGATCGCTCCGTCGGCATCGAGCACCATCGTCATCGTGTTCGCAGCGCCTTGCGTGACCGTCATCCACGTACCCGATGCCGGATCGACGTCGACGTCGACGGAAGACACCTGATTGCTGGGGTTCTCGGCTCGAAGGTCGACGACGTGATCGGCGCGCACCGAGAACGACGAGTCGAGCAGCGTGAAGCGACCACCATTGTCGTGGTAGCGGCCGACGAGGAAGTCGCCGGTGGACGGATGACGAGCGATCGCTTCGTAGGTGGTGCTGCGTTCGATGCTCCCCGGCAGATCGGTCCGCGGTCCGACCGCCAACGTCGACGACATCCGCATGATCGTCGTCTTGCGACGGCCTTGGAGGTTCTCGCAGGGATCGAGCGAGGCAACACGAAGCCCGACGCCGTACGCCACCACGTAGTCGCCGGTGGTCGGGTCGACCGTGACATCGTGGTGGAGCGCCGAGCATCGCCAATCCGGTGACTGGACGCTGTCGATCGGCGTCGGGGAACCGACCGGGCTGCCGGCCGCGCTGATCCGCTGAGCGAGGATCCGCTGCGCGTTCTGATTCGGTCCGGGGGCGAGGCCGGCGCGAGGCGCCGACTTGTTGTAGGTCACGAGGTATTCGTCGCTCACCGGGTTGTACACCGCATTGACATTGGTGAGTGTCGGGCTGCCCAGCCCCTGACCGCCGGAGGTGTCGATGTCGATGACGAAGCGCGGGACCACCACGGTGCCGTCGCCCTCGACGATCGAGGCGACCCGCGAGTTGGTCCCGGCGAATTCGTCGGTCAGCACGAGGTACCGGTCGCGAACGGGGTCATGGGCCGCCGTCATCACGTTCACCGTCGGATTCGAGCCGGGGAACGGTTCGAACACTTCCCCGGAACCGCCCGGTGGCGGTTGGATCGCCGCAGAGACGGGCGGCGAACCCACGACGGGGACGAGGGTGGCGAGGGCGAGTACAGCAAACAGGGCGGCGCGGCGAGCGGTGTTCATCACGTCGACCTCACCACAGCGTGGGTAACAGAGCGACAACGAGGTCGGCGAGGGGTCGGCGAGGGGTCGGCGAGGGGTCGGCGAGGGGTCGGCGAGGCGCCTGGCCGACGCGAGCATCCCGGTGCTCGACCGCGGCGTCAGCCGGGGCTCTGGCCGGTGACGTCGATCGTGAGATCGGTCCCGACGGAGGTGAAGACACAGATCGCGCCCGTCGACTCCAACTGCACCAGCGTGGCGTTCGAGGTGATCACGCCGGCCTCGAAGTTGCCGCTCGAAGCGACCGGTCGATCGTCATCGCAGGAGTGGATGGTGACGAACCCGCGAGCGCCGGGGCGGACCGCGGCGACCGTCACGAAGGCCGCCCTGGCCGAGGTGTCGACACCGCCGCGGCCGGCGACGGCCACCTTGATCGTCTGTCCCGCAGCGAGGCGAGTACCGGTCGCGCCGACGCCGTCGGCCGTCGCTTTGCCGGTGCGCGTGTCGAGTAGTCGCGCTGGCTCGACGGCGGAGGTGACCCCGTCGGCGGGCACGTAGCCGCTCACGTCGACGGCGACGTCGGCTGCTTGCGAGACGAACACGCACACGTTGCCATCGGCATCGGGATCGACCAACACCGGTCCCGACACGGTCGCGCCCGCCTCGAAGTTGCCCGCCGATGCGACCGGCAACGGGTCGTTGCAGGCATCGACGGTCACGAACCCGCGCTCGTCCGCGTTGATCACCGCAACGTTCAGGTACACCGCGCGAGCGTCGTCGGGCACGTCGGCCCGACCTGCGACGTGGAGCACGATTCGATCGCCAGCATCTGCGCGGCCGTAGCCCTCGAACTCTCCGTCGACGGTGGGGCTGTCGCGGGTGTCGAGCAGGCGGGCAGGCCCGGTCGCCCGGGTCGGGCTCTCGACGGGCAGGTAGCCGATCGCATCGACCGTGATGTCCGCCGCCGCAGAGGAGTACACGCACACCGATGCGCCACTGCTGAGGTCGACGAGCGACGCGTTGGATTGTGTGACGCCGGACGCGAAGTTGCCGCTCGACGCGAGCGGCCGGTCGTCGGCGCAGTTGTAGACGGTGACGAAGCCACGACTGGCGGGCCTGATCACGGCCACGTTGACGAACACGCCGTGCGCGTCGATCGGAATCTCGCCTCGACCCGACACCTCGACGCTCAGTTCGTCGCTGGCGTCGAGTCGACCGACACCCGCGAACTCGCCATCGGTGGTCTCGGTCTCGGGCCGCGTGTCGAGCAGTCGTGCCGGGCCGCTCGCCACGACCCCACGGACACCGGGATCGACCGGACCGGGATCGACCGGACCGGGATCGACCGGACCGGGATCGACCGGACCGGGCTCCGCCGCCGTCTCGACGGCGATCGCGACCGAATCGGTCGCCGTCGCTCCGTCGCCGTCGGTCACCACCACGCTGGGGATGACCGAGCCCACCGCGGTGTAGGTCACGGTGACCGCGCAGACACCGGCGGCGACCACGGCGTCGCGCGCCGCAGTCCCGTCGCCGGGATCGAACACGCACGACAACGTGTCGTCACCGTCGTCCGGATCGGTCACCATCGCCGTGAGCGTGACGTCGCCTCCGACGTCCACCGTCGTCGACGATGCATCGAGCGAGACGCCGGGCGGCTGATTGACGACCGACACTTCCGCCGTGGACGACGCCGGCGAGAGCCCGTCGTCGGCGGTCACGCCGATGCTCGCCACCCCGGCCGACGAGCACGTGACCGACGCCTGCAGCGTCGTGCCGGCGGCGTCGGGCGTGGCCGTCAGCCCGGCGATCGTGCAGTCGGGTTCGGCGGTGAGCACCGGGTCGGCGATGAGTGCGGGGTCGTCGACACGAGCGGTCACGTCGAACGGCACGCCCTTCGCCACGCTGGCCGGAGCCGTCAGTTCGATGATCGGAGGCGGATCGGCCCGGAAGGTCACCTCGACCTTGCTCGCCTCCGCGCTCACCCGGAAGCCACCCGTCAACCGCAACGTGCCCGCCACGACGGCATCGGGTGATGCCGTGAAGCCGGTGATGACGAAGCGCTGATCGACTCGATCGCCCGTCGACTCGACCGTCAATGACGACGGCACGGCCTCTCCGTTGACGGTGACCCCCGAGAGCGTGACGCTGGCGGGATCGGTGGCGACCGCATCGGACCAGATGCCGATCTCGATCACGTTGATCGCTTGATCGGTCGGTTGCCACGGTGGTGGCGTCTGCTGTGCCTCGGCGATGAGGGCTTCGGCAGCGACGTCGACCTGTGGCTCCGGGGTGTCGAGGCCCAGCGACAGCCTGGGCAGCAGGGTCGGGCCGCCCATCGGATCGGGCTCGCGCTCCCAGGTGATGACGAACGGGTAGTCGACGTCGGACGCCCAAGGCGTTGCGCCCGGGAACTGCACCGACGTCTGTGGTGACGTGCCCGGTTCGCGTCCGAGGAGGATGTCGGCCTGTCCGCCCTGGGCCCCGAAGTCACGGAATCGCAGCGCGGCGATCGTCGCGGCGCCGGCGCGCGATGCCGACGACACCGTCGGCGCAGCAGCCACCGGCGACGGTGACGAGAGCGACACGATGGGCACAGCGAGCGAACTGGCGAGCAGCGCGGTGACCACGACCACCGACGAACGGGTTCGACCCTCACGGAACTTGCCGAAAAGCATACGAAACCGTAGCAACGGAAAGTGGACGGTGCGTGTCAATCCGGCCACTCTTCGGTGTCACGCACTGTGGACCCTCTCGCGGCGACCATCCGCCTCGACACGTGTTGACGCCTGTCTGCCGAGCGTCACCTGGGTCGGCGACGAGCGACCACGGGGCAGGTCAGCGGGCGCTGAGCGCCACGGCGACCGGGGCCACGGCGTCAGCCGACGACTTGGCGTGATAGCTCGATCGGGTGAGCGGGCTCGCCTCGACGTGACCGATCCCGAACGACTCACCGATCTGCTTCCATCGATCGAACTCGGCCGGCTCCGCGTAACGAGCGATCGGGAGGTGATGCGACGTCGGTCGGAGGTACTGACCGATCGTGACGATGTCGACGCCGAGATCGGCCAGATCGGCGAGGAGGCCCACGATCTCGTCGTCGGTCTCGCCGAGGCCCGCCATGAAGCCGGTCTTGGTCGTGAGGCCAGCTGCTTTCGCCCGTGCCAGCACCGACAGCGAACGGGCGTAGCCGGCCGAGGGTCGCACCGCGCGCTGCAGGCGAGCGACGGTCTCGACGTTGTGGTTCATGACATCGGGGAGCGCCGCGAACAACAGCTCCAACGATGCCGCGTCGCCCTTCGCGTCGGAGATCAACGTCTCGATGCGCGCCTGAGGACGGCGTTCGCGGATCGCTTCGACACAGGCGGCGACGTGCGCCATGCCGCCGTCGGCGAGATCGTCGCGGGCGACCATCGTCAACACCGCGTGGTCGAGGTGCATTCGGTCGATCGCCTCCGCCACCCGGGCCGGTTCGTCCGGTGCGGGCGCCATCGGCTTGCTCGTGTCGACGAGACAGAACCCACACGCCCGCGTGCACCGTTCGCCGAGGACCATGAACGTCGCCGTGCCGTCAGACCAGCAGTCGGACAGGTTCGGGCAGCCGGCGTCTTCGCAGACCGTCACCAGATCGAGCGAGCGGATCGTCTTGCGGAGCTCCATGACCTCGGAACCGAGTTCGACCTTCGGACGCAGCCACTCGGGTTTGCGCGTCTCGATCGAGAGGCCCTCGCTCACGCCCGCCGCGTCCAGGCGCGCCGCGGCGCGTGACGAGACGAGCTTGACCTGCTCGCCGGGGCCCTCACCGCGCGAGAACGCCGACAGGTCGCGCCCGTCGGCAGCGTGCGCCCACGCAACGTCTTGGCGCTCGATCGCACCCCATCGTTGCGCAGCGAGCCGGGCGATCACGTCGGCGACCTCACGCATCGACGCTTCGATGCCCTCCTCGGCCAACGACGTGACGGGCTTGTCGCCGATCCCGCACGGGACGATGTGCTCACGCAGGTACGTCATGTCGGTCGTGACGTTGAGGGCGAAGCCGTGCATCGTGCGCCCACGACGCAACCGCACCCCGATCGCGCAGATCTTGCGCTCATCGGGCGTACCGGGATCGAGCCACACGCCGGCGAATCCCGGCAAGCGACCGGCGCCGGCGACGCCGAGTTCGCGCAACGCGTCGATGATGAGCCCCTCGACGCCACAGACGTGATCGGATGCGCCGAGCGAGTTGGCGACGTTCAGGATCGGGTAGCCGACGAGTTGGCCCGGACCGTGATAGGTGATGTCACCGCCTCGTTTGACCGAGACGAGTTCGGCACCGACGGCCGCCGGCTCGCATCGCAGGTTGGTGGCGAGATCAGCGGTGCGGCCGTAGGTGAACACGTGCGGGTGTTCGAGCAACAGCAGGTGCTGCCCCGAGCCGTGTTCGAACAGCGACTGCTGCACGGCCAACGCCTCGCGATACGGGACGCGCCCCAGCCAACGGACACGCAACGGATCGGTGACGAGGTCCACGGTGGCTGGCGCGCCCGAGCGGCTCAGAGCTCGGTGCTCCAGTCCTTCGTCTCGAGGATCTCCTTGACCCGCTTCAAGAATCCGGCGGCGTACGCGCCGTCGAACGCTCGATGATCCCAGCTCATCGCGAGGTTGCCGACCGGATGGATGGCGATCGCCTCGCCACCATCGGCGCCCGTCGTGACGACCGGCTTCCGAACGATCGCATCGGTCGAGATGATGGCGACCTGGGGCTGATTGATGATCGGCATCGTCAGCACCGAGCCCGCCGAGCCGTTGTTGGAGATGGTGAACGTGCCACCCGAGATCTCGTCGGGAGCCAGCTTGCGGTTGCGGGCTCGGTCGGCGAGGTCGTAGATCTCGCCGGCGATCGCGGCGAGGCGCTTGGTCTCGGCGTCGCGCACCACCGGCGCGAGCAGACCCTCGTAGTCGAGGTCGACGGCGATGCCGAGGTCGATGTAGTCGTGGACGATCAACTGGTCGCCCGACACGCTCGCGTTGAGGTGCGGGAACTCACCGAGCGCATCGATGATCGCCCGCGAGATGAACGGCAGGTACGTGAGGCTGAACCCGTGGTCGGCCTTCCACGCCGACTTCTTGGCGTTGCGGACGAGATCGACGTTGGCGAAGTCGACCTCGACGACGCTGAACGCGTGCGGGCTCGTGGCCTTGCTCATCACCATGTGATCACCGGTGAGCTGGCGGATCTTCGACAGCTTGATCGAGGTGTCACGCTGGCCCGGCGTGGCGGTGGGAGCTGCCGCGGCCGGGCGTGCAGCCGGTGCCGGAGCAGGTGCCGGCGCAGGAGCAGGTGCCGGCGCAGGTGCCGGCGCCGGGCTGGCGGCGGGGGCATCGGCCTGCGGCTTGGAGCCCGTGGCATCGATGTGATCGAGCACGTCGTCGCGTGTGATGCGCCCACCGGGGCCGGTGCCCGCGATCGCGTCGGCGTTGAGCCCGTGTTCGTTGACGAGGCGACGCACCACCGGCGACAGCAGACGATTGTCACCGCTGGCTGCGGCAGGCTCGCTGGCGGGTTCGGGGGCCGGAGCAGGCGCGGGTTCGGGGGCCGGAGCGGGAGCGGGTTCGGGGGCCGGAGCGGGAGCGGGTTCCGGGGCAGGCTCCGCAGCGGGAGCGGCGGCGGGCTCGGCGGCGGGTGCGGGCGCCTCGCCAGCGTCGCCGACGACGGCGATCACGGTACCGACGTCGACCGTCTCGCCTTCGGGAACACGGATCTCGGTGAGCGTGCCCGAAACGGGCGACGGCACCTCGGTGTCGACCTTGTCGGTCGACACTTCGAAGAGCGGCTCGTCTTCGGCGACCGTGTCACCGACCGACTTGAACCACTGCGTGATCGTGCCTTCGGTGACCGTTTCGCCGAGCTGCGGGAGAGTGACGTCTGCCATGACTGGTTCCTTACGTATTTCAATGGGTGTTGCTGCGAATGATGACGACGAGCGCCGCGGAGGTGTCGCTCGCCTCAGCCGTTGAAGTTGCGGCCGGTGAGCGACAGCACGGTTTCGCCGAACAACTCACTCAAACTCGGATGCGGCTGGATGAATTCCGCGACCTCGGCGACCGTGGCCTCCCAGTTGACGGCCAGATAGCCGCCCGACAGCTGTTCGGTGACCCACGGGCCCACCATGTGGACGCCGAGAATCTGGCCCGCCGAGCCATCGGGGTTCTTCTTGGCGATGACCTTCACGAGGCCTTCGGTCTCGCCGACGATCATCGCTCGGCTGTTGAACTTGAACGGATGCTTGCCGACGACGACGTCGTGACCGGCCGCTTTCGCCTGCGCTTCGTCCGGGCCGGCCCACGCCACTTCTGGGTGGCAGTAGATGGCCCACGGCACTCGGTCGTACATCACCGGCATCGGATGCTCGCCGAGCAGATGCTTGATCGAGACGATCGCCTCGGCGTAGCCGACATGGGCGAGCTGCGGCGTGTTGATCAAGTCGCCCACCGCGTACACGCCCGGCTCGCCGGTCTGGCAGTACTCGTCGACCTGCACGAACCCGCGCTCGTCGACGACGACCTGGGTTCCTTCGAGCCCGAGCTGATCCGCGAACGGGCGCCGACCGACCGACACGACGACTGCGTCGACCTCGACCGACTCGCCGTCGCCGAACGACACCGTCGTCCCGCCCGAGTCGTTGGGCGTGTGGCCGTTGACCATCACGCCGGTCCGGATGTCGATCTGCTTCTTCTTGAACGATCGCTCGACGACCTTCGCGACGTCACTGTCGAGTCCGGGCAGGATCTTGGGCAGACCTTCGAGAATGGTCACCTTCGCACCGAGGTCGGCGAACGTCGACGCGAACTCGCAGCCGATCGCGCCGCCACCGATGACGGCCACGCGCTCGGGAACCGAGCTGAGATCGAGCACCTCGTCGGAGGTCATGATCGGGCCGCCGCGCTCGAAGTTCGGGATGAGACGCGGCACCGAGCCCGACGCGAGGATGATCGCGTCGCCGGTGATCGTCGCCGAGCCGCCGTCGCCGAGCGACACGTTGACGGTGCGTCCCGCCGCCAGCGAACCGACCCCGTTGAACACCTCGACCTTGCGGCCCTTGCACATCGCTGCGATACCGCCCACGAGGGTGGCGACGATGCCTTGCTTGCGTTCCTGGGTGCGGGCGAAGTTGACGCTCGCCTCCCCCGACTCGATGCCGAAGTCCGAGGAATGGTCGACGTGACGCTTGACCGCCGCCGTCTCGAGGAACGCCTTGGCCGGAATGCAACCTCGATTGAGGCACGTGCCGCCGAGGGCGTCCTTCTCGACGAGGGCCACCTCGAGGCCCGCCGATGCGCCGTACAACGCGGCCGAATATCCGCCGGGTCCGCCGCCGATGACTACGAGATCGAAATGGTCGCTCACGGGCATTCACCGTAGCGCCATGGGAGCCCGTCGTCGCCGGACTCGCCCAAGTGACCGCCCGGTAACCGGTGCTCCCACCACCAGGCCACCGCGGATCGAAAGCCAGAGCGACAGAGTGGGTCAGACCCACACTGTCGTTGTCACCGCCGGGCGACAGAGTGGGTCTGACCCACTCTGTCGCTCAGCTGCCGAGGTTCCAGTTGGCTTGTTGATCGCCCCGGCGCACGACGAGCGTTCGGCTCGACGACGTGATGCCATCCAGACCGAAGTCGAGTCGGCACGACTGCGCATCGACGGTCACCGCGACACATCTGCCGTCGGCCTCGACCGAGACCGGCTCGATCGCACCCTCGCTCGTCACCAGCCGGATGCTGTCGAGGCCGTCGTCGACGCCGCCCAACACGACGTCGACCTCGAAGAAGTCACCGGTGTCTCGCGCGGAGGTCACCGTGATCGCCAGATCACCGACGGTCACCTGCTCGCCCACCGCCGATGGCTCGATCGCTTCCTGCTCCGACGAGAGCTGGAACAGCAACACGCCGCCGGCGAGCAGGATCGCGAGCGCCGTGCCCACCGAGAGCAACAACAAGGTCCGCGTCTTCATCGCAGCGCAGCCTAGGAGCCGTGCGCCGAAGCGAGTTCGTGACCCTCGGCCGAGGCCACCGGGCGTCATCGCCGTCGTCACCTCGCGTGGCGATTCGTGAACAGAGCCGAAACCGAGCGAGTGCGGCCAAAGAGACACCGTGACGACCACTAGCTTCTCGGAGATGTCACCTCGACGTGCTGCCCGCTTCGCTGCCAGCGTCGCCGTCTTCGGGCTCGTCGCTGCATCGTGCGGCGCAGGTTCCGACTCGAGCGCTCCAGCGGCCACCGACCCCGCACCGCCGGTCACCGAAACCGAGACCGAGGCTGACCCCAGCGCCGACCCGGGCGTGACGGACTCCGTCGAAGCCGCTCCCGAGCCGGACACCCCTGACACCGACACCCCTGGCACCGAGACCCCTGGCACCGCGCCGCAGGCCACCGAGCCGCAGGCCACCGAGCCGCCGGCCACCGAGGCCCCCGCCCCTGAGCCGGCGCCTGCACCCGAGATCCTGCAGTTCACCGCCCCGCTCGTGGGCGGCGGCGAGATCGACGCTGCCACCCTCGGCGGCAAGGCCACAGTGTTCTGGTTCTGGGCGCCCACTTGAAGCATCTGCAACCGTGAAGCCCCCTCGGTCGAGGAGGCAGCAAACAACTTCGCTGATCAGGTCAACTTCGTCGGCGTCACCTGGACCGGATCCGACAGCTCGTACCAGGACTTCATCGATCGTCACGGCCTGACCTTCCCGCAGATCCAAGACGATGCTGCCGCCGTGTTCAGCAGGTTCGACATCGCCTACCAACCGGCGATCGTGATCGTCAAGGCCGACGGCAGCACCGAAACCGTTGCCGGAGCCGTCGACGAGACACTGCTCGAGCAGATCATCAGCGAAGCGGCCTGACGGGCTCCGTCCGGCCGAACTCCCGAATCGGTCGTACGCTCGCAGGCATGAAAGTTGCGATCACCGGTTCATCGGGACTCATCGGAACGGCGCTGGGTCGCCGACTGCGAGATGACGGCCACGAGGTGATCCCGGTCGTGCGATCGAAGCCGGGCGACAACCAGATCGGCTGGTCGGTCACCGAGCGCCGCATCGACGACGGCGCCTTCGACGGCATCGACGCCGTGGTGCACCTCGCCGGCGCGGGCATCGGCGACAAGCGCTGGACCGACGCCTACAAGGAGGAGATCCTCGAGAGCCGCACGGTGGGCACCGCGCTCGTCGCCGGAGCCGTCAACGACGCAGCCAACCCACCGAAAGTGCTGCTGTCGGGCTCTGCGATCGGCTACTACGGGGCCAGCACCACCGAGACCTTCGACGAGACCGACCCCGCCGGAGACGGCTTTCTCGCCGACGTGTGCGAAGCCTGGGAGTCGTCGGCGGCACCCGCGCAAGCCGGCGGCACCCGTCTGGTCTTCCTGCGCACCGGCATCGTGTTGTCGGCGGCCGGCGGCGCGCTCAAGAAGCAACTCCCGCTGTTCAAGTTCGGCCTCGGCGGCAAGATGGGCAACGGCAAGCAATGGCAGAGCTGGATCTCGCTCGACGACGAAGTCGGCGCGATCGTGCACCTCCTCCACAGCGACGTCGCCGGGCCGGTCAACCTGACCGCACCGAACCCGGTCACCAACGCCGAGTTCACCTCGACGCTCGGCAGCGTGCTCAAGCGACCCACGATCCTGCCGATCCCGAAGTTCGGCCCGAAGCTGCTGCTCGGCGGGGAACTCGCCGACAACCTGCTCTTCAGCGGGCAGAAGGTGTTGCCGACCGTGTTGCAGCGTGACGGATTCGAATTCCAACACCCCGATCTCGAGACTGCGCTGCGCGCCGAACTGGGCAAGTGAGCGACGACACCGTTGCCATCGTCGGTGCCGGCCTCGCCGGGCTCGCCTGCGCCACGGCGTTGCACGATGCCGGCATCGCGGTGCGCGTGTTCGAAGCGGGAGACGGCGTCGGAGGTCGCGTGCGATCCGATCGGGTCGACGGGTTCACGCTCGACCGCGGGTTCCAGGTCGCGCTGACGGCGTACCCGGAGATGCACCGCCAACTCGACATGGACGCGCTCGACCTGCGCGCCTTCGACCCCGGTGCCTTGGTGTGGCGTGACGGGAAGGGATCCGCGGTGTCCGACCCGTTCCGCATGCCGGGTCGCACCGCGTCGACCGTGCTGGCCCCGATCGGCTCGCTGTTCGACAAGGCGCGCATCGCGCTCCTGCGCGCCCGCCTCCGTCGGATTCATCCGGCCCGGCTGCTCAGCCGCGACGACATCACCACCGAGGCTGCGCTGCGCGACGCCGGATTCTCCGACACGATGATCCAGCGCTTCTTCCGGCCACTCGTCGGCGGGATCCAACTCGACCCGGACCTGCAGGACAGTCGGCGCATGTTCGACGTGATCTTCCGGATGCTCGCCGACGGTGACTCCGCGGTACCGGCAACCGGGATGCAGGCGATCCCCGACCAACTCGCGCGCCGTCTCCCCGATGACGCCCTCCTGCTCGAACACACGGTCACCGACACCACGTCGACGTCGGTGACGGTGGGCGACGAGACGTTCGGGGCCGCTGCGGTCGTCGTGGCGACCGAGGGCCCGACCGCTGCAGCATTGCTCGGGCTCGATCCGGTGCCGTCGAAAGCGGCGGGGTGCGTGTACTTCGCCGCCGACGAGGCCCCGACCGACACCAAGATGGTCGTCCTCGACGGCACCGGCGACGGCCCGGTACTCAACGTGGCGGTGATGAGCAACGTGGCACCGACCTACGCGCCACCTGGACGACACTTGATCGCTGCAGCGCTCCCGGGCGTGTGCGACGGGGATCTCCAGGACCTCGCACGACGCCAGCTCCGCAACTGGTGGGGCGCGCAGGTCGACGGATGGGAGCATCTCGCGACGTATCGGATCCCGCACGGCCAGCCAGGTCAGGCGCCTCCGTTCTCGCCGAAGCAAGCGGTGGCGTTGGCCGACGGCCGCTTCGTCTGCGGCGACCATCGCGACACGGCCTCCATCCAAGGGGCGCTGTTCTCCGGCCGTCGTTGCGCCGACGCCGTCACCGCCCGGCTCGCCGCCACCTGACATCTCACGCCCGACTCGGCACGCCCAACCCCAGCCCCAACCCCAGCCAGACCAAGGAGCCCCCATCATGAGCGACGACACGACGAACGACGGAACGGCCGACGACACGCAGCTCGGCGTGGTGGTCGTCGAGGACGCGCCCGATCGCGTCGAGCGACGCAGCATCGTCATCGATGCCGAACCTGGCGCGATCTTCGACCTGCTGGCCGATCCCAGCCGGCATCAGGAGTTCGACGGCTCCGGCACCGTTCGGGATGCGTCCGACTCAGCACCCCAGCGGCTGTCGAACGGCGTCAAGTTCGGGATGCAGATGAAGTGGTTCGTGCCCTACCGGATGACCAACGAAGTCGTCGAGTTCGTCGAGAACGAGTCGATCGCGTGGCGCCACATGGGCGGGCACATCTGGCGCTACACCCTGACTCCGACACAGGGCGGCACCAAGGTCATCGAGGAGTTCGATTGGCGACCCGCTCGCGCACCGTTCGCACTCAAACTGATGAAGGCGCCTCAACAAAACGCTGCGTCCATCGAAAAGACCCTCGCGCGTCTCGCTCAAGCAGTCGCCTCGACCTGAACATCACCTCCCCGAACATCACCTCCCTGAACATCACGTCGCCGCCCCGATCCGAGGGTTCCGCCGACGTGTTCGATTCGACGGTTCGCTCTGACGGTTCCGGTCGTCGGGCCGGGCCGCTTCGTTGGATACCATCCACACCGTGACGACTCGATGGCTCGACCCCGCCGAAATGGCCGCGTGGCGCAGCTTCATCGAGACGTTCGGTGACCTCATGAACGCGCTCGAGCGAGATCTCGCCGAGCACGGCGTCACGATGGGCGACTACCAGGTGCTCGTGTTCCTGTCCGAGGCCGACGGTGCGTCGATGCGCATGTGTGACCTCGCCGGAGCTCTGCAACTCTCTCCCAGTGGTCTCACCCGACGCCTCGACGGGCTCGTCAAGAGCGGACACGTCGTGCGTCAGCCCTCACCGCTCGACGGGCGGGTGATGATGGCCGTGCTGACCGACGCCGGTCGTGAACTCCTCGAGACGACGGCGCCGCATCATGTCGAGAGCGTCCGTCGTCACATCTTCGACCAACTCGACGCCGACCAGGTCACCGCGATGGCATCGATCTTCTCCGCCATCGGCGCCGCCATCAAGGCCGACTCCGACGACCCAGCTGCGGTCGGCGCACCACGATGACCACCATGCCTGCGCCGACCCCTCAGCCTGCGCCGACCCCGCTGCCCACCGGGTTCGCCTGCTACGTGGCGAACATCGGCATCAAAGACGACACCGACGATCTCGTCGTCGTCGCCGCCTCACGCCCCGTACCCACCGCCGCAGTGTTCACCCGCAGCCGGTTCGCCGGGCCGAGCGTCCTGCTCAGTCGAGCGCACGTCGCCGACGGGCTCGCTCGTGCCGTGGTCGTCATCTCGAAGAACGCGAACGTCGCGACCGGACCCGACGGTGCCGCCGACGCCGAGGAGATCGCTCGCACAGTCGCCGAACGACTCGGCGACGACCCGCACCAGATCGTCGTCACCTCGACGGGCGTGATCGGACGCCGCTACCCGATGGACCGCGTGCGCGCGGGGGTGGCGGCGATCCCCGTTCCGCTGCCGAGCGACGACGCCATGCGGCCCGCCGTCGGCATGATGACGACCGACACCGTGGCGAAGCTCGCCGCCGCCCGCATCGGCAACGGACCCGCTCGCGTCGTCGGGATGGCCAAGGGCGTCGGCATGATCGAGCCCGACATGGCGACACACATCTCGCTGCTGTTCACCGACGCCGAGGTGTCGTCCGCCGATCTCGACACGGTGTTCCGGCGCGTCGTCGACCGCACGTTCAATTGCGTCAGCATCGACACCGACACCTCCACGAGCGATTCGTCGATCGTGATGGCGTCCGGCGATGCGGGCCCCGTCGCGCTCGACGAGTTCGAGGCCGCGTTGTTCGAGGTCTGCCTCGACCTGACCAAGCAGATCGCCCGAGACGGCGAGGGCGCCAACTCGCTGATCGAAGTGCACGTCGACCAGGCCGCCGACCCGGCGCAGGCCAAACGAGTTGCCAAGGCGATCGTCAACTCGCCACTCGTCAAGACCGCCGTCCATGGCGGCGACCCCAACTGGGGTCGCGTGGCGATGGCGATCGGCAAGTGCCACGACGATGTCGACATCGATCAGGATCGAGTCGTCATCCGCTTCGGCGACGACGAGGTCTACCCGCGCCTGCTCGACGAAGCCTCCCTGGCGGCGTTGTCGTCGTACATGCGAGGTGACCACGTGGTGATCCACGTCTCGCTGTCGACCGGCGACGCCTCGGCCACGGTGTACGGATGCGATCTCAGCGACGAGTACGTCCGCTTCAACGCCGACTACACGACCTGACGTCGCGCTCGCGGACAGCGGACCCACGGATTCTCGCCCGCACCGGGCAACGCCACGCCTCAGGACACCGTGACGACCGGGTAGAACGCGACGTAGTCCTTGATCTCGGCCGCCTTCTCTTTCGGCGCCGAGTAGTACCACGCCGCGTTGGACGCGGTGTTGCCGTCGACGGTCACGTCGTAGTAGCTGGCGTCACCCTTCCAGGGACAGTGCGTCGAACGATCGGTGCCGGTGAAGCACTCCGATCGGATCGACGACGGCGGGAAGTAGTGGTTGCCCTCGACGACGATCGTCTCGTCGGATTCGGCGATGACCTGACCGTTGAACTCTGCACGCATGTGGGGTACAACGCCGGCCGTCGCGGCCTATTCCGACGCCTGCTCGAACCGCAGCTCGACTGTTGCTCGAACTGCGGCTCGGTCTATTGCTCGACGCAGCCGACTGCCGCCGCTTGGAGCATCTCGTCCATCGCGCGACCGGCCTCGTTGTCGCCGATGTCGACGCTCGCCGCGGCGACGAAGGAGTCCACCACGGCGTTCTCCGGAAGGTTGTCCACGACGCAGCGAGCTTCTTCTTCGGTCGCACCGTTCTCGACGAAGCTCACGACCAACAAGTCGTCGAGATCCCCACAGCGCAGATACCCGTCGACCACGGCACGCGCATCGTCGGGCTCGAGACCGGCGAGCGTGAAGTCGGCGTCGACCGTCGCGGCGTCGATGCCGTACTTCTCCTCGGCTGCCGCGGCACCGCCGAGCGCCTTGACGCTCTCGACACCCATGCACTCGGTGTCCATGACTTCCGCGAACGTGCCGTCGGCATCGCTCGACTCCAGCCCGGACGTGATGGCCGCTGCGAGCGCCAGATCGTCGGCGTTCAGGTCGTCGGCGCCACCGTCGCCGTCACTGCCGCCACATGCGGCGAGGGAGACGCCGACCGCGAGGGCGAGCGCGAGAACCGACGAGCGAGGAGCACGAGTCATCTCCGCAACCTATTCTCTCGACGCGCTCGCGTCCTGGGATGCCCGAGCGGTCGGACCCGACGATGGGTCACCGACCGCTCGGCTGCATCGCCGAGGCTCAGCTCACTTCGGGGGCATGCGAATGCCGCCGTCGACGCGAATCGTCTCGGCATTCATGTAGCTGTTGGTGATGCACTCGATCACCATCGACGCGAGCTGCTCCGGGTCCCCGAGGCGCTTCGGGAACAGGACGCCCTTCTGGAGGTTCTCCTTGAACGCTTCGGAGCCTTCGCCTTCGCCGTAGATGGGCGTGTCGATGAGACCGGGAGCCACCGTGTTGACGCGGACACCGATCGCCGACAGATCGCGAGCGACGGGCAAGGTCATGCCGACGACGCCGCCCTTCGAGGCCGAGTAGCTCGCCTGGCCGATCTGGCCGTCGAAGGCTGCCACAGAGGCGATGTTGACGATCGCCCCACGCTCGCCGTGCTCGAGCGGATCGGTCACGCTCATCGCCGTGGCGGCGACACGGATGCAGTCGAACAAGCCGATGAGGTTGATCCCGATGACCTTCTTGAAGGCATCGAGGTTGGCCGCCGAGTCGAGGCTGCCGTCACGGCCGACGGTGCGCTGCGCCCAGCCGATCCCAGCGGAGTTGACGAGTACGCGGACCGGGCCCATCGACTTCGCCATTTCCACGGCGTTGATGATGTCGTCGGTGTTGGTGACGTCGACCTTCGCGAACGCACCACCGATCTCGTCGGCGAGTTCGTTGCCCTTGTCTTCCTGCAGGTCGGCGATGACGACCTTCGCGCCGCGAGCCGCGAGCATGCGAGCCGATGCGGCGCCGATACCCGACGCGCCACCCGTGACGATTGCACTTGCACCATTGATGTCCATGCTCGAAACATAGATCCCGCGACCTGTCGGAACGCAATCGCCGCACCGACTCGGGCCCTCGTCCCGAGCCTTCCGAAGCCTGAGCCTGCGATGCCTGGTGCGGAACCTGGTGCGACACCAGGTCAGCTTGGAAGCGGTCCGAGCGCGACGCGCGTGTCGACGAAGCGTTCGGGGACGGCGCCGACGAAGCTGGCATCGTCACCGCCACGGAACCAGCCGGCGACGTCGATCACCACGTTGGCCGGATTGGAGAGGTGTACGCAGATGGATCCGTCATCGCCAATCGGCGCGACGACGCCGTTCGAGATGTTCTCGCCCTGACGGAAGTTGATGTTGGCCGCCGTCGGCATCGCCTCGCTGCACGGCCAGACCGTGCCGAAACCGTTCGACGTCGGCTTCACGACCGCGAGGTTGAGCGCCACCGCTGACGCCGACTCGGGCACGACCAGCGGTGCGCCCGACGACGGGTTGACGAGTTCGGCGCCGTGCACGTCGACCACGAGCGGCGTCGCCGGACGAACGAGCGCCGCCGCGGCCGTCGCCGTGCGAGTATCGACGATGCGGGTCGGTGTGGCCGGGCTGAACGCGGGCGTGCCGAGCGCTGCCTCGAGCACCAGCGACTCGTCGGCGATGGCGGCGACCGAGCCATCGAAATAGCCGTTGAGGTCGACCACCACATCAGCCGTGGCACTCGAGTGTAAGCACACGCTGCCGTTGGCCCCGATCGGAGCGACGACGCCGTTGCTCACCACCGCGCCAGCTTCGTAGTTGACGTTCGCGGCGACCGGCATCGTCGTGCCGCACGGCCACAGCGTGATGAACCCGCGCGACTCGGCGCGCACCACGGCCACGTTGAGCGCAGCGGCAGCGGCATCGGCCGGAACCGTCGTCGCCGTCCCGTCGGGCAGCGTCGCCGCCGTCCCGGCGAGCGGGATCTCGATCGGCGTCGACGGCGTCACCTTCACGGTCGCACCGCCGATACCGGTGCGTGTGTCGATCCGTCGATCCGGGAGGAGGCCGACGAACGGATCGGCTCCGTCCTCGGTCGTCGAGCCGGTGAACCATCCCGCGACGTCGACGACGATGTTGGTCCCGACCGACGAGTACAAGCAGACGGTGCCATCGGAGCTGATCGGCGCGATCACGCTGTTGCTCAACACGGCACCGGCGGCGAAGTTGACGCTGGCAACGACCGGTCGTTCGTCCTGACACGGCCACACGGTGCCGAAGCCGTTGGAGCTCGGCCGCACGACGGCGACGTTCAACGCGACGCCGGTCGCGGTGGCCGGAATCGTGAGTTCGGTGCCGTCCGGCGCCGTGAGGGTTTCGCCGACGACAGGAAGTTCGATCCGAGCCGGCGGTGCGAGATAGTGCGACGGCGCCAGCTCGAGCAGTTGGCTGCGCAGCCACAACGCGAACTGAGCCTGTCCGGTGGTCGTCAGGTGCACGCCGTCGCTGAACCAGCGCGGACGTTCCGGGGTGTCGCTGGCCGCCTCCCAGTCGAGCACCGTGAGCTGTGGCCACCGGGCGGTTGCAGCATCGAGCGCCGCGTTGGCCTGGGTGTAGACGAGTTGCCCGTTCGAGGTACGGATGTCGGCCATGTTGACCCAGGCGACACGTCGGACGCCGCGTGCCTGGAGCGCGGTCATCATCGCGTCGATGTCGGAAGCGAAGTTCGCCGGCGTGTCGTTGTAGCCGAGTTCGACGAGCACGAGATCGAGGTCGAGCGGCAGACTCGCCGCGGCCTCGACACCGGTGGTGCCCGGGCAGACGGTCTTGGTGGTGCAACGCCCGTCGACCACGTCGAGGCGGGACGAGGCGAACGTGCCGTCGGTGAGGCGTCGGAACTCCGACCCACCCTCGTGGGCGATGCTGTTGCCGACGGAATCGCCGATCATGGCGAAGCTGGTACTGGTCGTCGATCGGGTGATCACCTCGACGGTGAAACCCGGTGACGTGAGGCTGTACGCGTTGCGGAAGTTCCACGCCTGTTGGCGGAAGGTGCCGTTGGTGCCCTCGACGACGAGGTCGTCGAACCAGATGCCGTCGAACCCCTGGTACTGACTCGAGGAGGTCTCGGCCATGTAGGCGCGGGTGATGCGGCCGAGGCCGTGCTGGGCGGCGAAGTCGTCGGCGTCGAGGATGCGCGTCCAGCGATGCAGCGGGTTCGGAGCGGTGTCGTCGCCGATGTCGTCGACGGGCGGGAACTGACCGCCAGCTGTGCGAGGACCGTTCGACGCCGAGAACTCGGTCGACACCAGCGTCCCGTCGGGCCACTTGCGGACCACGTTGGCCGTGGCGAGGATCGCTGCGTCGGTCGCGTCCTGCTCGACGCGGGTGACCGATCCTGTTGCCGACGCACGCGTGGCCGAACCCGCGTACACCTGGCACGCCGTCGTGTCGCACGTCGTCGCGTAGCGCGTCGATGACCCGTCGTAGGTGTAGTTCCGACTCTGATGGAGCCCGTAGGTGCGCGCGGCGACGGCCTGCGCCCGCACGGCGTGGACACCGGCGCCATCGCCAGCTGCCGCCCAACTCGCGGAGATCTCCTTCGGCACGACGCCGCGCACGTACGCCTCGGCGAGCACGTCGCTCACCACCCGGTTGCCCGACGAGGTGCTGAGCACCTCGATCGCGCCGCGATAATGGGTGACCGAGCCGCTCGACGAACACACGCCGAGCACGTCGCCGCGATCGGTCGCTGCGTTGTCGCCGTCGGCAGCCGTGAAGCGGACAGGCGACCCGACGCTCTGCGCGTGCGTGCCGATCTTCGTCCACGACACCGCTCCACCGGCGGCGGAGATGATCGAACGCGCCCTGGCGGCGTCGTCGGCGTCCCAGCGGGTGCCGTCGACGGGCAGGCCGACCGACGTCTGCCAACTGGAGAGCACCGAATCGGTCTGATTACCGAAGTACCCATCGACGACGATGCTGCCGTCGTGGAAGTTCTTGAGGAACGCCTGGACGCTCGCAGCCGCAGCGTTGTACGTCGACGGGTTCTTCGACACCGGACCGTCGGGCACGGAGATGCTGGTCGAGGTCGGGCACGCGACCGCGCTCCCTCGGAAGATGTCGAACACTCCCGGTGACGTCTCGACGGCCCGCATGGCAGGCGCGGTGGTCCCGTTCCAGCTCACGCCGGCGCCATGAGAGATGACACCGACGGTTCCGAGCCCGTCGTAGGGCGTGAGGCGCACCTTGATGCGCTGACCCGGCGTGGTCGTCCCGGCGACGGTGCCGCCGTAGTAATGGTCGAGGATCTGATTCCAGTCCCATCCGTGGTCGACGGCGTAGCCGTAGGCACCCCACTGGCTCATGCCCCGGCCGTGGCCGTTGCCGGTGCCGTGCAGGACGAGTGCGATCACGTCGTCGGGCGCGGCCGTGACCGTGGGCGCCGGATCGGTCGCGGCGACGGTGATGCTGGCCGCCAGCGCGCCGGCGAGCGCGACAACAGCGAGGCGACGACGGCGGCGAGGGCCGCGGGACGCAGAGATTCGCCGCATGTCATCAAACCGTAACATTGGGACGCGTTCTGTCAACCTCGCCATGGCGTGTTCATCGGCGGATCTTGATGCGGCCTTGAATCCGCGAGCCTCGCCCACATGTTTGCGACACTGTGACGATGGGTCATTCGCACGGCGGCGGCCATTCGCACGGCGAGCCGATTCCCCTCGCTGACCGCGTCACACAGATGGTGTGGATCGTGGTCGGCGTCTGCACGGCGGTGGTCGTGCTCGGCCTCGTCCTGCTCTGGCCGCGCGGTGCCGACCCGGTCAGCGTCGATCCGCTCGGCCTCGAGTCGGACCCGGTGGCGGTCGAGGTCACGTCACGAGATGTCGCACCGTGCAGCTACGACCCCCTACTCGGCTGCCTGCAGTACGAGATCATGCCGACCGAAGGTGAGCTCGAGGGCCAGCGACTGACGTTCGAGCAGTCGATCGAGAGCACGATCGGCGAAGGCGACCGCATCCTCGTCCTGATCGACACCTTCCCCGACGGCACGCGCTCGATCGTGTTCTACGACTTCGAACGGGGCACTCCCCTGCTGTTGCTGACGTTGCTGTTCGTCACCGCGATCCTCGTGCTGGGCGGATGGCGTGGCCTCGGCGCGCTCGCCGGGCTCGCGATGAGTCTGTTCGTCATCGTCGCATTCGCGCTGCCGGCGCTTCTCGACGGCAGCAATGCCGTCGTGGTCGCACTCGTCGCGTCCGGCGCGATCGCGGTGGTCGCGCTGTTGCTGGCGCACGGCTTCAACGTGGCGACGGCCGTCGCGTTGCTGTCGACGCTGGCCGCGCTCGGGGTCACCGGGATCCTCGCGTGGATCTTCGTCTGGTCGTCGAACTTCACCGGGCTCACCGACGAGACGGTCGGCTATCTCGACCTGCTCGGCACCCCTGTCGACCCCCGGGGGCTGCTGCTTGCCGGGATCCTGATCGGATCACTGGGCGTGCTCGACGACGTGACCGTCACGCAGGTGTCGGCCGTGTGGGAACTCAAACGAGCCAAACCCGACGCCGGGGCCGTCGAGTTGTATCGGCGCGGCGTGCGCATCGGCCGTGACCACATCTCCTCGACCGTGAACACGCTGGTACTCGCCTACGCCGGCGCAGCGTTGCCGCTCTTGTTGCTGTTCCAGGAGGCCGGCCAGTCGCTCGGGTCGGTGGCGACACGCGAGATCGTGGCCGTCGAGGTCGTGCGAGCGCTGGTCGGGTCGATCGGGCTCGTCTCGGCCGTGCCGATCAGCACGCTGCTCGCCGCGCGCATCGTGGCTGGCGCCGAGTTGCCCTCGGTCGATCACGGACCCGATCACCCGAGCGAGCCGGCATCGCCGGGTTGACGTGAGCGGGCGGCGCAGCGACAGGCGACCCGTCGTTCGTGGCCAGACGTTCGCGACCGGGTCAGGACGGAATGGCGGCGACAGCGAGTCGATCGGCGAGATCGTTCATCGGGTGGCCACTGTGCCCTTTGATCCAACGAAACTCGACATCGCTCGCGCGCACGACCTCGATCAACGGCTCCCAGAGGTCGACGTTGGCGACCGGTTGCTTCTTGGAGTTCTTCCATCCGTTGGCCTGCCACTTGACCCACCAACGATCGCGGAAGCAGTTGACGACATAGGTCGAGTCGGACACGACCGTCAGCGCCGAGCCGTCGGTGCCGAGCGTGCGGATGGCGTCGAGGACGGCGTAGACCTCCATGCGCTGGTTGGTGGTGTTGCGCTCGCCGCCTGAGCCGAATGGCGCGCCCTCGGGTGCGACCGCCCATCCCCAACCGCCCGGACCGGGATTTCCGCTGCAGGCGCCGTCGGTGTAGACCTCGATCCGTTCCATCGGGCCAACCTACGGGACGATCGCGACCACGGCGCCGATGGGGACCAGATCACCCTGGCATCGCAGCGCGACGGCGACCCCGAACCCGGGCCTGACCCCGAACCCGAACCTGACCACAAGGCGTTGGCCGGAGCTCGGCGTGCCACTCACAGCAAGTCGAGCGCGGCGCGAATGAGTTGGTCGCCGAGGAAGTCGACGACGACGTCGGTGGCAGCCTCAGGGGTGAGGTGCACACCGTCGGGTCGCGCGTCGACGTCGTCGACGAGCCCGGACTCGTCGAAGTAGGCGATCAGGTCGACGACATAGACGTCGTCGGGACGTTCTGCTGCCAGTTCCTCCATGATCGAGTGGAGCACGGCGTGGCGATCGGGCTGCTCCTGGTCGCTCCCACGCGAGAACCACAACGGGTTCGGCAGTGGCGCCTTGATCCACACCACGGTGTCGGCGCCACCCTGCAGCGCCTCGTCCGTGGCTCGGGCGAAATCGGCCGTGATCAGATCGCGCAGCTCGGCAGGCGAGGCACCATCGCCGTCGTCGAAACGGTGGTCGAGCACGTCGAACGACGTGGTCATCATCATGACGACATCGGGATTCGCTTCGGCGACTCGGTCGGGCAGCTTGCGCTCGAGCCAGTCGCGGCAAGCGTCTCGCACCTCGAACCACTCGTCGTCCACCCGATAGTCGCCACCGCGGATGAAGCCGCAGCCCTTCTCGATGTTCAGCTCCGCTTGCGCCACGTCGGGGAGAACGGAGGCCCAGTTGATCACGCCGGCGCCGATGGCCTCGGCCGTCGAGTCGCCCGCCACGATGATGCGCACCGGGCGACTGAGTTCGGGGATCGGCGGCAGCGTCGTCGCGGGCGGCGTCGTGGTCGTCGGCGTCGTGCTCGCTGGCGCCACGTTGGTGTCGTTCGCTGTGTCGTGAGGGGCGGGCGTCTCGGTCGCCGTGCCGGTGTCGGCCGACGGGTCGGCCGTGAGCGCCTCGAGTGGTGCATCGTCGACGTCGAGTGCCGCGGCGTCGGCCGCGTCGGAGTTGATCGACCAGTAATCGCTGGCCGGGCCGGGAACGACGACGACGGTGATCGCCACGACGGCGGCGGTGGCGCCGGCCGCCCACCCCATCGTCGGTCGCACCGTCAGGTGCGACGCTCGGCGTATGGGCTGCTCGTAGAGCAGGTACGACAGCTGTGCAGCGATCAAGGTCACCGCGAGTCGAACCACCAGCAGGGCCGGGCCGTCGAATCCCATGCGGTCCTCGTTCATCACCACGAAGATCGGCCAGTGGAAGAGGTAGACGCCGTAGCTGATCTTTCCGAGCCACACCATCGGCGCGATCGAACAGGCCCGCCGGACGGGTGAGTCGACCTGGAGCCCGAGAAGCAGCAGCGCGCTGGCCGCGCCGATCGCCGGCAACCAGCCGCTGTAGGCGGGACCGCCAGCGGTCGGGAACGTGACGATGCACACGGCGAGGACGACGAGCATCAGCGGGGCGAGCACCCACAGACGGGGGTCGAGTCGGCGCCCGATGATCGCCACCGCGACGAACGCTCCGACGAGGATCTCGGCGGCGCGGGCCGGCGACGCCCAGTACGCAGCGTCGCTCCCCCACACCGCAGCGATGACCGGGGCCGCGATCACGAACACGAGCGTCACCGCGCCGAGCAGGCGAACACGTCCACGCAAGGTGCGACCGGCACGCCACAGCGCGACGAACGCGATCGGCCAGAGCCAGTAGAACTGCTCCTCGATCGCGAGCGACCAGTAGTGCTCGAGCGGCGACGCCGTGCCGGCCGCCTGTTGGAGCAGTTCCTGATAGGAGCCGTCGTTGGCGAGAAACACCCAGTTGGCGACCTGCAGCAAGCTGCCGATCACGTGGGCGCGCAGTTCGGCGACGGCGTCGAACCAGTCGGTGACGACGCTCGCGATCAATACGAGTAGGACCAGCAGCACACTGGCCGGCAGCAGTCGCCTCGCTCGACGGGCATAGAAGTTGCCGAGGGCGACATGACCGTTGGCCTCGGTCTCAGCGGCGAGCAGGCTGGTGATCAGAAAGCCCGACAGCGTGAAGAACACCGAGACGCCGAGGTAGCCGCCGTCGAACCCGGCGACTTCGGCGTGGAACAGCAGCACGGCCACGACGGCCAGCGCTCGAACGCCGTCGAGAGCGGGCTGGTAGGCAATCGTTCTCTGCTCGCGGTCCGTGCCCGACGCGACCGCGCCACCCCTCTCCATTGCGTCGAGAGTGTACGTCCACGACACGTCCGACGTCGTGTTGCTACGTTGCTCCTCCATGCCGCGTCCACCCCGAGCGACAGAGTGGGTCAGACCCACTCTGTCGTTTCGCTCGCTGGTCGCCGTCGCCGCGCTTGCGATCACCGGTGTCGCCGTCACCGCGGCGACGACCGGCGCCAGCGGGGACGCCGCGGACGATGCTGCGCTGGTCTCGGAATCGGGGTTGGCGGAGATCGTCTCCCCTCCACCGATCGAGATCATCCTGACGAACCCGGGCCCGTTCGGATCGGTGTCGATCCTGGGCGACTCGGTACTGCACGGGGCCGGCAGGTACGGCCCGACGCTGCCCGACCGCTTGGCCGAACGCGGCTGGGGACCGATCCGCTTCCGCGCCGGCGCCGGCTACTCGTCGGGCTACTTCGGCCGCTCGCCGGAGTTGACCACCACGTACTGGCTCGAACAGTGGCGTCAGCAGGGCTGGGAAGCCGACAACGTCATCGTCAACATCGGCGCGAACGACACCGAGTTCTGCGGGACGAGCGTCGAGTGCTCGTACCAGGCGATCATGCACGTGGTCGACGCCGTCGGGCCGGGGCGCCGGATCTGGTGGCCGCAGGTGACCAAGTTCTTCACCAACGAGGCCCAGGCCGTCGCCTGGAACGCCGGTCTCGAACGCGTCGCTGCCGAACGGGCCGACTTCTTCACCTGGGACTGGCCGACCGAGTTGGCGACCGGCGGCTACGAGTCGAACGACAACACCCACCTGCGACCTGTGAGCTACCCGAAGCGTTCGCTGCGCATGGCGGAGGACTTCACGTTGCAGCTCGGTCGCGCGGTGCGCGTCGGGTCGGACGCGGCGATCGGGCCGCCGACCGCTCCCGGCGGTTCGTTCGCGACGATCGAGAGTCAGCGCCTGATCGACACACGCACCGGGTCGCCCGGGCGACAACGCAACGGCTCGACGATCCGACTCCGACTCGATGATGCGGTACCGCCCGGCACGACCGCCGTGGCGTTGTACGTGGCGTCCGCTCGCGCCAATCGCGCCGGGTTCGTCTCGGTTGCACCGTGCGGCGCCGCGTCGAGCGGCTCGACGGCCGCGTCGATCGCGTCGACCGCAGTCCTCACGTTCCCTGGTGGCGTCGCTCGCGGTGCCTCGACACTCGTGGCCGTCGGTGACCCGTCGACGACACCGGAGCTGTGCGTGACCACGGGCGGGCCATCCGGCGTCGAGACCGACGTCATCGTCGACCTCACCGGAGCGATCGTCGAAGGCGACGACGGCCTCCGGCTGTTCCCACTCGACCAGCCGCAACGCCTCGCGGACACCCGCGGCGTCGACGGCGCACGACCACGCCCGGCGCGCCCTCTCGTGGTGCGCGCGCCCGCCGGCTCGCAGGCGGTCAACGTCAACCTGGCGGCGACCAACGCGAGTACCGACGGCTTCTTGCAAGCGGGCCCCTGCGACGCCGCACCGGAGGTCGCGGCGCTCAACTTCACCGTCGGCACACCCATGTCGTCGTCGTCGATCGTCGAGGTCGGCGACGACGGCACGTTCTGCGTGGCCGCGAGCGCCGCCGTCGACGTCATCGTCGATCTGACGGCGACGCTGCGCGCTGTCGACCCCGAACGGCCCGATGACGGGCTGCTCTTCGTGCCGATCACCCCGGTTCGGGTGCTCGACACGCGCAACGGCACCGGCGGGTGGGCACCGATCCACGGCGCCAGCCAGACCCTCGACGTCCGCGTCGCGCCGGGCCGCGCACGAGCCGTGTCCGGAACGTTGACGATCGTGTCGCCGCATCGCCGAGCGTTCGTCACGGGTGACTCGTGCAGCGACTCGACCGTCGCATCCGTCAACGCCGGCGCGTGGATGGTCGTGTCGAACCTGCTCACGACCGGCGTCGCCGACGGCGGGCGCCTCTGCGTCGAGGCGTCGGCCGCGACCCATACCGTGTTCGACGCGACCGGCTGGTGGAGTGAACCCGCCAACGCCGGCTGAACCGAACCGGTTCGTCGCTCGGGGCAACCGAGCCAGTCGGCCCCGCCGACCACGCTGGTCCTAGACTGCCGCCGATGCACGGGATCGCGGGTCGTCGACGTTCGCTCCTCGCCGCGTTCATCGCCACCACGCTGATCGCGCCGCTCGTCGCCGTCACCTGGACCATCGCTCGACCGACGGGTACCGCCGAGGCCGCACCGCGCCAGATCGACATCGCCACGCCCGGCCCGCTCGGCGCCGTGACCGTGATCGGCGACTCGGTCCTGCTCGGCTCGGCCCTGTTCGGGCCCACGCTGCCCGAGCGACTCGCGGAACGCGGATGGGGACCCATCAGGTTCCGTGCAGGCGAGGGCTACACCTCGGGCAGCTTTCCGGTTCGTCAGGACTTCCGTGCGTCGTTCTGGCTCGAGTCGTGGCGAGCGCAAGGGTGGGACGCACCGAACGTGATCGTCAACATCGGCGCCAACGACAGCGGCTTCTGCGACACCGATCTCACATGTGCGCGCAACGCGATCCTCCACGTCGTCAACACCGTCGGCCCGGGCCGCCAGATCTGGTGGCCGCAGATCACTCGCCTGTTCACGCGCTTCGACCAGGAGAACAACTGGAACACCGCACTGCGCCAGATCGCAGCGGAACGGCCCGACTTCCACACGTGGGACTGGCCCGCGGAACTCCCGCTCTACAACTCTCCCGACGGTACCCACCTGGACCCGGCTGGCTACCGAGTGCGTTCGGCCCGGATGGCCGAGGTGTTCACGCTGACGGTCGGTCGAGCGACCGACAACGGCACCGAGGCGCCACTGCCGACGCCGACGGCACCGGCGAGTTCGTTCGTGCCACTGCCCGCGGAGCGCATCGTCGACACGCGCACCGACGAGCCCGGCCGCCGAAGTGCAGGCCAGACACTGCGCGTCGACTTCGGTGACCGCATCCCCGACGATGCGACTGCGGTCGCGCTCTACGTCGCGGCGGCCCGATCGGGCACGAACGGATATCTGGCAGCCGGTCCGTGCGGTCAGCCCAACTCCGGCGCCACGGTGAACTACGCGCCCGGCGCGGCACGAGGTGCGCCCACCATCACCGCGGTCGGTGTCGCCGACGACGTCTGCATCTTCTCCAGCGGCGAGACCGACGTCACCGTCGATCTTCAAGGAGCGTTCGTCCCCGGCGACGACGGGCTCGAACTCGATCCGCTGCCGACGCCACAGCGACTCGTCGACACCCGCGACACGGGACGCGCGAGCGAACTGGTCATCGACGTGCCCAGCGGCGCCGACGCCGTTGCCGTCAACCTGGCCGCCAGCAAGGCCGACGCCATCGGATTCCTCAGCGCATATCCCTGCGGGACCGAACCCGACGTGGCCAACGTCAACTTCCAGCCGGGTCCGCCGGCATCGGGATCGGCGATCGTCGACGTCGCGGACGACGGGACGATCTGTGTGTCGGCCAGCGCGCCGACCGACGTGATCGTCGACATCACTGGCTCCTTCTCGTTCGACGGCGCTCTCTCGTTCGTCCCGGTGACCCCGACTCGCACGCTCGACACGCGATCGGCGATCGGCGGCTGGGCTCCCATCCACGGCGCCGACCAGACCCTCGACGTTCGCGTCGCGCCGCCCTCGGCCAAGGCCGTGAGCGGCACGCTCACCGTCGTGCGACCGTCGACAACGACGTTCGTCGCCGGCTACGGCTGCGTCGGCACCCCGCCCAATGCGTCGGTCAACGCCGGCGGCGGCGCGGTCGCGGCAAACTCACTCACCTCGGCGATCAACGAACGGGGCGAACTGTGTCTGCTCGCTTCGTCGACCACCACGACGGTGTTCGACACGACCGGTTGGTGGATCTGATGACGACCACATTCGCACGAATCTGCCTGGTGAGCGCAGTGGCGGTGAGCGCGATCGTCGCCACCGCCGCGGCCGACGACGAAGCACCCGTCGTCGAGGCGGCGCCGACCGCGCAGCGGGTGCTGCTCGTCAGCGACTCGGTCGGGCTCGGAACCCGAGGCGTCCTGCAGACGGCGTTCCCTGCGGACTGGGAGGTCAACGTCATCGGCACACCGGCGATGTTCGTCGAGCAACTCGAAGCGAGCCACGTCGTTCCGACCATCGTGGGCGCCCCGAGCCTCGTCGGAGACCACGTCGTCATCGCCGGTGGCTACAACTATCCGTACTGGGATCCGGAGCGCTTCGACCGATCGATCGATGCGATGATCGCCCGGCTCACCAACGCCGGGGTGAAGCACGTGTACTGGGTGACGCTGCGCGAGGTGAAGCCACAGTTCATCACCGCGAGCGCATGGCGACAGGTGCAGCCGTACTACTGGTACTTCCCGACGGTCAACGAGCATCTCCAGCGAGCCGTCGCCCGGCATCCGAATCTGCAACTCGTCGACTGGGCGGCCGCCGCCGACCGCTCCGGGATCACCTACGACGCGATCCACCTCAATCGGACCGGCGCCGAGCTCTACAGCTCGTTGATCGCCGATGCCGTCGACACCAACTCCACCCGTCCCCTCGACGGCACGATCACCAAGGTCGACGTGACCGACGATCCCGACGTCGCTGCGGTCGCGCTCAACCTCGCGGCGACCAAGACCCGCCATACCGGCTACTTCACCGCGTTCGACTGCAGCGGCACACCACCGGAGGCCGCCAACCTGAACTACGTGCGTGGCGACACGGTGTCGGGTGCGGCCATCGTGCCGGTCGACGACACCGGCAGCGTCTGCGTGTTCAACAGCACGGCCAGCCACGTCGTGATCGACGTGTTCGGCACGTTCGGCGGCGATTCCGGGCTCACCGACGTTCCCCCCAATCGGGCGTTCGACTCTCGCCTCGGTGGCCGCCCGGAGCAGCCCGGTGAAGCTCGGCAACTGAAGGTCTCAGCACCCGGCGCGGCCGCGGTAGCGCTGAACATCACGGGCATCAACGCTGCAGGCACCGGCTACATCACCGCGCATCCCTGCGATGTCGAACCGGCCACGGCCACGGTGAATCTGCGCACCGGCGAAACCACCCCGAACCTCGTGGTGGTCGCTCCCGACGAGGCCGGCAACGTGTGCGTCACGGTGACCGGCACGTCGACGCACCTGACCGTCGACCGGTTCGCGACGTTCACCAACGGCGACGCGATCGCCACCATCGAACCTGCCCGCGCCTACGACTCGCGCGACGTCACGGGCGCTCGGGCGGCCACGACCACGCATCGCATCTCACTCGCCGACACGCCGATCGATGATCCCGAGTCGGTCGAAGCGCTCTTCTTGAACCTCGCGATCGTTCGGGCCGACGGCGCCGGATTCGCAACGGCTTGGCCGTGCCGCGAATCCCAACCCGGCACGGCGAACGTCAACTTCGCCCCGGGCGACACCGTGTCCAACTTCGTCACCGTGGCACCCGATACCGAGGGCGAGATCTGCATCGTCGCGACCACCGGAGCCGACGTCGTGGTCGACGTGCTCGGATCGGCTCGCGCCGGGTTCGACGGGTTCACTCCTCGCCGACTCCTCGACACCAGATCGTGAGACGCGCCCGTCGGCTCCGACGTACCGGCCGAGCCCTGGTCGCACTCGCGGTCGTCGCGCCGCTCGCCATCGCCGCGAGCGCGAGTCGAAGCGACACCGCCGTCGCCGCCACGTCGATCCAGATCTCGACGCCCGGGCCACTCGGCGCCGTCAGCGTCATCGGTGATTCGGTCCTCGTCGGTGCCGGCATCGTCTCACCGACCCTGCCCGATCAACTCGCCGCAAGAGGCTGGGGCCCGATCCGGTTCCGCGCTGCGGGCAGTTCGACGAGCGGTGCCTTTCCGGTCGCCAACGAGTTCCGTGCGTCGTACTGGATCGGGCTGTGGAAGCAGCAGGGATGGGATCCCTCCCACGTCATCGTCAACCTCGGCGTCAACGACTCCGGATTCTGTGGGAGCAGCGTCGGCTGTGCCTACGACAGCATCATGCATCTCGTGAACGCGATCGGTCCGGGTCGCCAGATCTGGTGGCCGACGATCACGAAGCCAGCGAGCAGTTCGCGCAGCGCGTGGAACGCAGCGCTTCGCCGGGTCGAAACCGAACGGAGTGAGTTCACGGTGTGGGATTGGGAGGCCGAGTTCGCGACGGGTGGCTACCGGTCGAGCGACCAGATCCATCTCGATCCGAACAGCTATCGACGCCGGTCGGAGCGCATGGCGGAAGCCTTCACCGAATCGTTCACGCGAGCGATTCGCACCGGCGGCGACGCCGCGTTGCCCTCGCCGGTGGCTCCCGCCAGCACGTTCGTGCCGCTGGCGCCGCAGCGTCTGATCGACACACGCGTCGACGCGCCCGGGCGCCTCGTCGGCGGCGAGACGTTGCGCGTCGACCTCGACGTCGACACCGACCTCGACACCGACCTCGACGTCGACACCGTGACGGCGGCGGCGTTGTACGTCGCCGCTGCTCGCCCCGGCCAGAACGGGTATCTCGCGGCCGGCCCGTGCGACGCGCCGGCCGGTGGAGCGACGGTCAACTTCGTTCAGGGAGCCGCCATCGGCGCGCCCACGATCGCTGCGGTCGGGGCCGACGGCGACGTGTGCATCTTCGCGAGCAGCGACACCGACGTGGTCGTCGACGTGCAAGGAGTGTTCACCACCGGCGCCCACGGCTTGCGACTCCGCCCGCTCGACACCCCCTGGCGTCTGGCCGACACTCGCGCGACGGGGCAAGTGAGCGAGCTGCGGATCGAGGTCGGCCCCGACGCGGACGCGGTCGCCGTCAACATCGCGACGGCCCGAGCGGGCGGCGGCGGATTCGTCCGAGCGTCGTCGTGCGACGAACCCACCGAGGTGGCCAACCTCAACTTCGCACCCGGCCCCGCCGTGTCGGCGTCCGCGTTCGTTCCCGTCGGCGTCGATGGGGCCATCTGCCTGTCGGCGAGTCGCCCCGTCGACCTGATCCTCGATCTGACCGGCATCCTCGCGACGTCGGCGGAGCTGTCGTTCGTCCCGGTGGCTCCGACCCGATCGCTCGACACCCGCTTCGGCATCGGCGGTTGGTCGCCGCTGCACGGTGGCGGACAGACCATCGACATCGGGGTCACCCCACCGTCGGCGAAGGCGGTCACCGGCACGATCACGATGGTTCGCCCCGACGCGACGGGGTTCGTCACGGGGTACAGCTGCGTCGGCGATCCGCCGACCGCGTCGGTCAACGCCGGTGCCGGGCGCACGGCGGCCAACTCGATCACGACGTCGGTGTTCGCCGGCCGCATGTGTTTGTTCGCGTCGTCGACGATGCAGACCGTGTTCGACACCGGCGGCTGGTGGGTCACGACCTAGTACTGCGTCAAGGAACGTTTGCCCCGTTGTGGGGTGCCCCGCTCCCGGCGTTGGGCGGCACACCCTCGGATGCCGTCACCGCCGAGCGCTATGGGGCAGAGCGGCCCGCCCTCACGTGCCGATCAGGAGCGGCCTGACGCGGTTGTGGCCCGGAACATTCTGGGCGCACTCCTCGATGATGTCACGCGATCCGTTGCGCTCAGAGCGGCGTTACATGTAACGTCCGGGTATGGCTCGTCAACGTTCGACCGCCGCAAGTGCGGTCCGGGTGCGCGCACATCGCGAGCGGCTCCGCGCCCAGGGCCTGCGCCCCGTTCAAATCTGGGTACCTGACGTCCGATCACCCCAGTTCGCGCAGCAAGCCCATGATCAATCGCTTGCCGTTGCGAACAGCGACGTCGAGTCCGATGATCAAGCGTTCATCGACGCCCTCGGCGAAGAAGAGTGAAACGCGGCGAGATCTGGACCGCTGCCGCCGGCAGCGGGTACGCCGGCAAACCGCGACCGGTCGTCATCATCCAAGACGATCTCTTCGACGCAACCGCTTCGGTCACGGTCTGCGCGTTCACCACTGACGACACCGATGCTCCACTGTTTCGCATCCCTGTCGCCGCCGACGAGACCACCGGCATCCGCCAACCGAGCCGGCTCATGGTCGACAAGATCACGACCGTCCCGCGCTCCAAACTCGGCGAACGGATCGGCCGACTTTCCGACGAAGACATGGCCAGACTCGCACGATCGGTCGTCGTCTTCCTCGGCATCGCCACCTCCTGACCATCCGGGAGTTCCTGCACGTTCTGGGCGGGATCGCCCGATCGAACGTGCCGTACTGGAGTGGTCGGAAGCCTCGAGTGGGTCCGTCGTTACGAGCGGATCCGAGGCTGGACAGTCGATCGGCGACGGCAGCCCACGCATGCCTCGCTCGACACCGGTGTCTGGTGATTGTGCACCGCCAGTGCGCTCAACGATGTGCGCTCAGGTGACATTCGAGTCGTGAGTCGATCGATTCTGATCGGGCGATGCCACGGACTGCGGGGCGGCGTTGGTCAGTTCCAGGGATTGAGGACGTCGACCCCGTCGAAGCGCCTGAAGTCCTTGAGGTCTCGCGTCACGACAGTCATCTCGTGAACCAGGGCGGTCGCGCCGATGAGGGCATCTCGGAACGGCGCCGGGTCGGGCACGTGGAGGGCGGCGGCGCTACGTGCCACCCGCTCGTCCACCGCAATCACCCGGCTCTTGAACGCAGCGGCAACGCTCTGGTCGAGCCACTCACGAACCATCGCTCCTTGCGTTGGGTCGGAACGCTCCATCAGCAACACGCCGTGCTCGAGTTCTTGGATCGTGATCGCGGAGATGAACAACTCAGCTGACGAAACCTCTTCCGCCCACGCGGCAACGCCGGGGTTCGCCTTGCCGCTTCGCACCTTGCGGAGTTCGGACACGACGTTCGTGTCGAGCACGAACATCACTCAAAGGCTGCCGGTTGTGCAGCTTCGATGTTCTTGGGAGCCACGAACTCGATATCCGCGACTCCTGCAGGCTCGGCAAGCAGGTCGATTGCCCTGTGCGGAGCAATGAGTTCCTCGTAGGAGTCGAAGCTCAGCAGTACGTGTGCGGGTCGGCCCCGGTCGGTGATGTAGACCGGACCGTTCTCCGATGCCTTCTTGGCGCCGCTGGTGTCTTGATTGAATTCTCGGCTACTCATCTGCGTCGCCATCACGCCTCCATGTAGTTACATCTCTACATTAGGGCTGTCGTCGGCCAGTCGCAACCGTTTCCAGCTTGATTGGGCGTCCAACGAGCCTGCGCACCGACGAACGTCGCTGCCGCGAACCCATCCAGGACCGGCAGCGGCGAGCGCTCACCAACGCGTCTCGAATTCTTGGCACAATCTGATCGGCTAGCCGAGCACCGACTTGCCGATCGCGGATGGGTGCCGGGCTCTAACCAACGTGTCGATCTGATCGCTGTGGATTCAGCGCTTCAGGATTGCATACGCTCGCCATGTGGAGAGTCCGATCGAAGTGTCGATGATGTCGAAAGGGCAACACGCAGACGTTCTCGAACAGCTTCGCTGGGCAGCGCTCGAAGAGGCACCGCTCTGGGAAGTTCCGTTGGGTTGTACCGACCTGGTTCGAGGTGGCCCAATCGAACACGGACCCTGGTTGCCGGGTGATTGCTCTGACGTGCTGGTGCGATGGCTCGATCAAGGGCTCATTGGCTTGTTCGTCGCCTTGCCGGGGCAACCTCCCGAGGATGTGAAGGCTACGGCGGCGCTAGCCCTCTTGAGCTCTCCGGCAAGGTGGAACGACGATCGGCACACGTTCCTGTTCGCTCCCGAGCACGCACGACGCACTGATCGCGGCGCCTGGAGCTGACAGGCCGCGCCAGATCATCCCGAGTTCGGAGCAACCGGCCAGGGTCAGCGCATATCGTCATCCACGAGTACTTCGCGGCCCACGCGCTATCCGGCCATTTCGATCGGTTGGAGGTAGCCCATAACGACGGTCCATCCGAGCTCAACGGGCGTGCCCGAAGTGCTGATCAGGGACGTCCCGAATGGTGCCTGACACGGCACTCGCTCTCCGCCTGTTCTCGTTTTGTTCTCGTTCAGCTCTCGGTCGCGTGGCTCCATCCGACATCTCGTCGGGTGCGTCGTCCCACGTGAGGCACGTGCACGTCGAGGAACGTTTCGGGGGCGCGCAAGTTACCGGTCAGTAAGTGATCGATTCATGGGAGAATGGCCGTCATGATCTTTGACGGCCACGTCCATCAGCTTCCCGACATCGATCCGACGGAGACGCAAGAGTGGCTCGACAGCCTCGATGCTGTCGTCGACACTCACGGCAAGACCCGTGCTCGTTACCTACTTTCGCGCTTGATGCAGCGCGCGAACGAATCGCAGGTGTCGTTCCCCGCCACCGTGTCGACCCCCTACGTCAACACGATCCCCCGCGAGGAAGAGCCGTGGTTCCCCGGCGACGAGCACATCGAGCGACGGATCCGAGCGTTCATCCGCTGGAACGCGGCGATGATGGTCGTCAAGGCGAACAAGGCAGCCGACGGCATCGGCGGCCACCTGTCGACGTTCGCCTCGTCCGCCGCGCTGTACGAGATCGGCTTCAACCACTTCTTCCGCGGCAAGGACGACGGCACGCCCGGCGACCACGTCTACTTCCAAGGCCACGCGGCACCCGGCGTCTACGCCCGAGCCTTCCTCGAAGGCCGACTCGAAGCCGACGACCTCGACCACTTCCGACGTGAGATCGGCCGCGACGGCAAGGGCCTGTCGTCGTACCCGCACCCACGGTTGATGCCCGACTTCTGGGAGTTCCCCACCGTGTCGATGGGCCTCGGCCCGATCACCTCGCTCTATCACGCACGGTTCAACCGCTACCTCCACAACCGCCAGATCGACGACACCTCGGGCAGCCGGGTGTGGGCGTTCCTCGGCGACGGCGAATGCGACGAGCCCGAAACCCTCGGCGCGATCTCGCTCGC
Organism: Ilumatobacter sp.; assembly: GCF_046290335.1. Classification (GTDB taxonomy): domain Bacteria; phylum Actinomycetota; class Acidimicrobiia; order Acidimicrobiales; family Ilumatobacteraceae; genus Ilumatobacter_A. Next base: position 1,151,363 of record NZ_JBKAGH010000001.1, read on the forward strand.
AGCACGCGAGCAACTCGACAACCTGGTGTTCGTCGTCAACTGCAACCTGCAGCGCCTCGACGGCCCGGTGCGCGGCAACGGCAAGATCATCCAGGAACTCGAAGCGGTGTTCCGTGGCGCTGGCTGGAACGTCATCAAGGTGATCTGGGGCTCGAAGTGGGACGAACTCCTCGCGCAAGACAAAGACGGCGTGCTGCTCAACAAGATGAACAACACCGTCGACGGTGAGTTCCAGCGCTACGCGGTCGAAGACGGTGGCTACGCCCGCGACAACTTCTTCGGCCCTGACGAGCGGCTCCGACAGATGGTGTCGCACCTGTCCGACGACGACTTGCGCCACCTCCCGCGCGGCGGTCACGACTACCGCAAGCTGTACGCCGCGTACAAGGCCGCCACCGAGAACCTCGGCTCGGGTCGCCCCACCGTGATCCTCTGTAAGACCGTCAAGGGCTGGACGCTCGGCCCAGGCTTCGAGGGCCGCAACTCGACGCACCAGATCAAGAAGATGACCAAGCAGCAGATCGTCGACCTGCGCGACCGCCTGTATCTGCACGATGAGATTCCGGCCGACTCGATCGAGGCCGACAACCCGCCGTACTTCAAGCCGGCGATCGACTCCATCGAGTACCAGTACATGATGGAGCGCCGCAAGGCACTGGACGGATCGCTGCCCAAGCGGACCACCACGGTGCGGCGTGCGATGTCGCTCCCCGACCCGGCGACATACGCCGAGATGTGGGGCGGGTCGGGCAATCAGGAAGTCTCGACCACGATGGGCTTCACCCGTCTGCTGCGCAGCCTCGCCCGCGACGAGCAGATGGGCAAGCGCGTCGTCCCGATCATCCCCGACGAAGCCCGCACGTTCGGCATGGACTCGTTGTTCCGCGAGATCGGGATCTACGCATCGCAAGGCCAGAAGTACCAGCCGGTCGACCACGACCTGCTGCTCTCCTATTCGGAGTCGGCGCAGGGCCAGATCCTCGAAGAAGGCATCACCGAGGCCGGTTCGATGTCGAGCTTCATCGCGGCGGGCACCTCGTACGCCACTCGTGGCGTCCCGATGGTGCCGTTCTACACGTTCTATTCGATGTTCGGGTTCCAGCGGGTCGGTGACCTGATCTGGCAGGCGGCCGACATCCGCGCTCGCGGCTTCCTCATGGCTGCGACAGCGGGGCGCACCACCCTGATGGGCGAAGGGCTCCAACACCAAGACGGACACAGTCTCGTACTCGCGTCGACGGTGCCGTGCGTCCAGGCCTACGACCCGGCCTTCGCCTACGAGGTCGCGGCCATCGTCGAGGCAGGCATCGAGCGCATGTACGGCGGCAGCACCGACGCGAACTGGACCGACGTCTTCTACTACATCACCCTGTACAACGAGAACCACGAGATGCCCGCGCTGCCCGAGGTCGACGGCATCAAGGACGCGATCGTCGAAGGCATCTACCGCTTCGCTGACGCTCCCGATCTCGGCGAGGGTGCCGAAGACTCGGCGAAGCGGGCGACGATCCTGTTCTCGGGTTCGGCGAACCTGGCCGCGCGCCACGCGGTCGACGAGCTGGCCGAGCACTTCGGCGTGGCCGCCGAGCTGTGGTCGGTCACGTCGTACAAGGCGCTGCGCGAAGAGGGGCTCGAAGCCGAACGCGAGAACCGGCTCCACCCGAGCCGTGATCGCCGTGTGCCGAGGGTGGCTCAGATCCTCGACGGAGCGCCTGGGCCGATCACCGCAGTGTCGGACTTCATGGCCGTGGTGCCCGATCAGATCCGCCAGTTCCTGCCGGGTCGCACGTTCACCACACTCGGCACCGACGGAATGGGTCGCTCTGACACTCGTGAGGCGCTGCGACGCCACTTCGAGATCGATACTGGCAACGTCGTCGTGGGCGTGCTCTACGGCCTCGCCCAGGACGGGCTCATCGAGGCGTCGGTCGTGGACGACGCGATCGCCCGCTACGACATCGATCCCGACGCCGTCAATCCCTACATCGTCTGAGCGACAGAGTGGGTCAGACCCACTCTGTCGCTCGCCGGTAGATTCGACGTATGGCTGCGGGAACTCTCTACATCACCGGCGACAAGGCGGCAGACAAGCTGCTCAACTCCAACGCGAACGCGCTCTTGCTCGGCATGTTGCTCGATCAACAGGTACCGATGGAGTGGGCCTTCAAGGGGCCACACACGCTCAAGCAGCGGCTGGGGCATCTCGATCCGAAGAAGATCGCAGCGATGGACGTCGACGAGTTCGTGTCGGTGTGCTGCGAGACACCGGCGATTCACCGCTTCCCCGGCTCGATGGGCAAACGCGTGCACGCGGTGTGCACCGCGCTCGTCGACGACTACCGGGGGAGCGCCGCGAACATCTGGAAGGGTGTCGAAGACGGCAAGGAGATCTACCGGCGGCTCAAGGCGCTGCCCGGCTTCGGCGACGAGAAGTCGAAGATCTTCGTGGCGTTGCTCGGCAAGACCCAGCAGGTGCAGCCCGCTGGCTGGCGTGAAGCGGCCGGTAAGTTCGGTGACGACGTGCCGCGGTCGGTCGCCGACGTCCACGACGAGATCTCGCTCGGCAAGGTACGCGACTGGAAGAAGGCACAGAAGGCCGCCAAGAAAGACAAGCAGGACAACCCGATCACCTGAGCCGGCCCGTCACGGTTTGTGTCGAACACCAACCGTTTCGCCTTCAGCGGCGGAGCCGGTTGGCTGCGTCAGCGATCCGGCGGATCGCCTTGATCGGCCGACGCTGCAACTCGGCGTTGAGCGATGCCGAGTCGACCCGAAGTGCCTCGATGTCACGCTCCAGTTCGGCAACGCGCGCGTCGGATATCCGCAGCGCTCGCAGGATCGTTGCGACCTCGACGGCCGCTCCCGGACCCGCCAGCAGCGGCGCCGACCCGAGGCGTTCGAGCGTCTCCCGTGCTGCGTCGTCCGAGCGCCGCCACCCGGCCGGCGCCGCCACCGTGCCATCTCGGGTGTCGACGACGCCGCACACCATCGTCGCCTCGACCAGCAGTGCATGCGCGTCGAGATCCATCGGACTCGTCGGGATCTGCGTACTCGTCTCGCGCAGAAACGCCGTCGGGAACGCGATGGCCGCCGACGGCGTCACCTCGGCCAGGTAGTGATCGAACAGCGCAAACCGCGCCGGCCACTCGATGTCGAGGCCAGCGCGACCGGACTCGGCTCCGGCCAGCGCGTCGTGGTCCGGGGCCAACGGACCCGAGCGGACGGTTGCGGCCGGGTAGCGGCGTGCGACGGCGAGGAACTGCTCGGCCCAGTCGCCAGCGAGACGTTCGCCGCCGCGCAAGATGGCGACGTACGAGGTCGGGATCGACGCGATGACCGACTCGAGATCGTCGACCGTGCGGAGTCGGATCGTCTCGACCGGGCCGCTGGTCTGCGCGGCCAGTTGCTCGGCGAGCGCATCGTGATCGCCGTCGGAGCAGTCGGCTGCGACCAGCGCGGTCACCGCGTGCCGAGGCCGCGGCGGCACCGTGGCGAGCAGCGTCGGCTCGACCGCGCGATGCAGGTCGGGGGCGAACAGGCGGACGAACTGGAACGTGTCGCCGTGCGCATCGCCGAGCGCGCGAACCTGCCGCAAATGGCTCCCGAGCAACGCCCCGTCCGACAGCATCGGGTGCACGTCGGGCCACTCCTGGTCCGACTTCGGCGACGACACGTCGTGGCGCGCCACTTCGACCATCGCGACCGATCCGAACATCGCGCCGACGGTGCGATCGGTGAAGAAACGGAGATGCGTGTGGTCGAGCAGCCCCGACGGGGTCATGTCGAAACGACCCGACAGCAGTTTGAGCACCACGTCGGCGTGGCTGACGTTGGGCAGGCTCACACCGAACAGCGGCACGCGACGTTCGGTCATCCACGTCCGGATGCCCGCCAGGGTGAGATGCGGGGTGACGAGGTGCTCGAGCACGTCGAGCGCGAGCACGGCCGACACCTGGTCGGCGTCGGGGCCGGGGCCAGCGGCGCTTTCGGGGTCGCCCGCCGCGTGCTCGGGCGCTGCGTCGACGACCGAGGTCATCGCGTCAAGCAGTGCAACGACGTCGTTGGCATCGGCGACCGCTGCTTCGAAGCCGCGTGTTCGGAGATGGGCGACCGCGTCCGGGTCGGCATCGACGCCGACGTAACGGAACCCGCGCTGCTCGAGGCGCTCGGCGTGGGGCGCGTAGCCGCAGCCGACGTCGACGATGATGCCGTTCGGCGCGTGTTCCATCAACAGCTCGACGATGTGCCCGTGCGACGACTCCCACGAGAAGGGCACGTTGTAGATCGGACGCGCGGAGGTCGACGGCTCGTCATCGGCCGTCACGTCGCCGGTCGCGTCGGCCGTCACGTTGCCGGTCGCGTCGGCCGTCACGTTGCCGGTCGCGTCCTGGCCAGGAGGCGTCGGGCCAGCCATCAACGTTGGACCTTCGCTCGAACGCGTGCCACGTAGGGCGCGGCTTCACGGCGGGCACGCCCGGCCAGACGCCGGGGAAGGCTGCGTCGGGACGCGCCGCCCTGGTCCGGTTCGACGGCGTCGCCGGATCCCTCTGCGGGAGGCGACCACCGATCGCCGAGGACGTCCACCACGCTTGGGTCGTGGTCGAGCCAGTGCCGATACCGCACCGCGTCATTGCCGTCACGCTGGGGAAACGCGGCGCGGAGATCGGGACGCGAGTCGTAGAGGCCGACCTCGAGACGGGTGAAGCGGATGTCGTCGGTCCCGGCCAGATCCTCGGCCAACCATGCTTCGAAGCGATCGGCGGTCGAACCGAATGCCATCGGCGCCGACGTGTTCCACTCCCCCGCTTCGGTGCCGGTGCGAGCCCCATTGAGGAGCTGCCGACGACTGATCGATCGCACCAGCGGTGTCAGGTCGTGGCCGGTCGCCGAGGTGTTCCACTGATACGGGGTCGTGCGCCGCGCATGATGCCCGTTCGCCTCGAGCGCAGCGCCGTAGCTGTCCGCGAGCGAACGGATCACCGATCCCGCGGCGTGCGCGGTCCGCGGTCGCTCCTGGTGCTTCGAGAAACGATCGGGCTGCGACGGGTCATACCCGCTGAAGTGGATGAAGCGCAGTGGCGCCCCGTTCGAGGTGACGACCCCACCGGTCATGTCGCCGTGCGGTCCAGCCGCTTCGCCCGACTCGATCGGCGTCACCGCGAGCTCGCGTTCGTGGATGTTCCACCAGGCGATGTTCATGCCCGGGTCCCGGCACACCTGGCAACCGAACAGCGCTGGCACCCAGTCGATCCAACGCTGGTCGGTGAACAGGTTGGCTTCGACGTCGCTGACGGAATCGACGAGCAACCGCTCTTGCCACCAGTCGAGGAAACCCGTTGCGCCGCGACCGACGGCGATGAAGCCGAGGTTGAAGATGCCCGACTGCATGATCATCCGTTCGTCGGGCGCCGTGCCGTCACGCGGGATCGGCGCGAGCACGTGAGGGGTGAGCACGATCCCCGACGTCAGCGCAGGTTGCATCAGGTCGCCGAATGGGGCGTAGACGTAGATGTCCGGGTCGAGATACACCGCGATCGGATCGTCGGCGAGGAGCAGCTTCAAGAACGACGGCTTGACGGCGGTGCTGAGCTCCATCACGTCGTAGATCGTCCTCATCATGTCGAGCTCGGTGTCGCCGAGCTCGAGGTCGCTGAGGCGCACGATGTCGAAACCGCGCTCGGGCTCCGCTCCCTCGCCCGGGTTCGTCACGGTGCCGCCGAGCTCACCGACCGGCAGGTCGTCGACGACGAGGATCGCGAACGAATCGTCGGGGTGTTGCGCCAGGAACGACTCGGCCAACAGCCGTGCCATCTCCAGGTAGTTCGAGGCCACGATCGTGCCGGCACGCATCGTTGCGAGGCTAGCGTCCGCGCCGCGAACGCTGACCCGAAGCGCCGCTTGCGACGAGCCGACCCCATCGGGCGCAGCGGCTCGCACAGTGTCGGGGATCGCAGCTGGTACGCGCTTGGCTCGGCGACAGGCGGTCGCTGATATCGTCCGGTCCCGCTTGGCCATTCACTGCGACGACCTGAACCTGCTCTACCTGTGCACGGCGAAGACCGGCAGTACGTCGGTGTCGTCGGCACTGATCGACCAGCTCGGTGGACGCTGGGTGCCCCGCGACCACATCTGGGACGGCGATCGCATCCTGGTCGACTTCAAGCACTCGAGTCTGCAGGATCTCGTCGACGTCGACCTGTTCGATCGTGCCGAGTTCGAGTCGATGCACGTGGCACTGACCGTCCGCAATCCGTTCGCGTGGGTGCTGTCCGATTACCGCTATCGACAGCGCGTCGTCCGAGAGGCGCAGGATCTGGGCGCAGCGACCCCGAATTGGATCCGGTCCCGACAGGACCTGGTCGAACGCGCCGCCGACGTGTCGTTCGACGAGTTCGTCCGCAACGAACTGACGGGGCGAACCGACAGCATGTTCGGCCGCTACGTCGAGGGGTTCCGCGACCTGCCGTCGCTCACGTATCTGAAGATCGAGTCGATCGACGCCGATTTCAACGCATTGCTCAGCGGGCTCGGCGTGGGATGGCACCTGTCGTTTCCGCACGACAACGCCACCTCCGGGCCTGGCTACCGCTCGGTCTACTCCGACGAGGGCCGTGCACTCGTCGAAGCCGCCTTCGCCGACGACCTGGCGATGTTCGACTACCGGTTCTGATACACCCGCGCCGCAAACCCGATCTCGGCCCCAAATCGCGCCGCGCGAATTCGATCTCGACCCCGAATCGCGCCAGCACCTGGTCCAAAACCGGGTCGAGATCGAAACGAGCGAGCGGGCGGCGGTGTCGTCAACGCTGGAGGTCGAGGAGATCGACGAGGCGTTCGACGAACTCCGTTTCGCCCGGCATGGCCAACATCGCCGCTCGCGCCGCCTGCCCGTAGCGTCGGCACAGGTCCGGATCAGCGGCGAGTCGCCGCATCGCGTCGGCGGCGTCCGCCACACGCGGTTCCGCCCACGTCGCTGCGGCGGGATACGGCGCAAGGCCCGGTCCGACCGGCACCATGTCGGCGTCGATCAGGATCGCCGACCGCTCGTCCATGAAGTCGAGGTTGCCCGAGTAGTTGGTCGCGATGATCGGCCGCTCCAGCCACATCGCCTCGGCAAGATGCAGACCGACGCCCTCGCTGCGATGCAGCGACACGAGCGCATCGAACGCCCCGATCAGCGCGACGTGGTCGGCGATCGGCAAGAGCTCGTCCCAGATCACGATGTCTTCACGCCCCGCGGCCTCGACCAGCAGCCGCTCGTGGTCGGCCCAACACGTGGCCGCGTTGATCGTCTTCACCACCAGCATCGGACCGGCGCCGGTCGAGTCGGGTTCGAACGCGTGGCGGAACGCGCGGATCGCCGCGACCGGATTCTTCCGCTCCGTGATGCTGAGGTGATCGAGCACGACGCCGAACACGAAGCGGTCGTCGGCGTCGGCAAGCGGCGGGAACGTCGAGCGGGCACGCCCCGAGCTCGTCGGCTCGGTGAAGGGCACGTGGACGTGATGCACCGGGACGCCGAGCCCGCGGAACGGATCGGCCATGAACGTCGTCGTCCCCCAGATCTGGTCGACGTGCTGGTGGCCGACGGGGGTGGCGCCGTCGATCGTCTCGAGCTCCCACGACCACATCCCGATGACCTGCTGGCCATCACCGAACATCTCGGGGATGTCGTTGCGCAGGTGGTTGAACTGGTCGCCGTTGACGAACGCGAGGCTGTTGGCGAACTCGATGCGCTGATCGGTCACGGGCTCAGGGACGATGGGCGGACTCCATGTCCGCTCGTAGGCGACCGTCGTGTACGGGACGCCCTGCCGGTCGAGGATGCCTGCCACGCGTCGCCCGACGTTGGAGACACCCGACTGATGCTTGAAGTAGCCGACGAGATTGACGCCGTCGAGCCGCTGGCCGGTGCGTGTGACCGACGAGGTGGAGCGCAGCACCGATGGGTCGATCATCACCGGCGCGTCACCGTCGACGGCGGCGCGCCGCGCCCACGCTCCGAACCGGTCGGCATCGAGGCCGGTCGGGTGCGGGAACACGTGCTGGAGATCGGGTCGTTCGCGATGCAGATCGGTCCAGTACCGAGCGTGCAGCCAAGCGCGGAACTCGCTCGCATCGCTCCAAGGCCGGTGCGGCAGCGCCGTGTGGTCCCGAGCGATCCGCCGAAGCGGCTTGTCGATCTCGATGCCGCCCGGAAGCCGGAGTGGCTCGGTGCTCCCGGCCAGTTGCTCGGCCGCCTCGGCAACAGCTGCGAGACGCTCGGCGGTTCCGAGCGAGACGCGCGGCGGGCCGTCGAGGGTGGCATCAGCCAACCACGGCGTCGCCTGGTCGTGATGCGGTAGATCGAGCAGATGCGCACGGGTGTCGGGCCAGCGCCAGACGGAGGCACCGATGCGCGGATCGTCGCACGTTCGCGACGGGAAGTAGCCCGCCGCCAACTCGAGGAGCCGAGCAGCCGGGACACCGAACTCCAGACGTGACGGCACGATCAGCCGGTCGTGCAACCAGGTGATCGCGGCCTGCGTTCCCACGCCGAAGGCGGCGACCGAGTCACTCACCGCGCCTTCTTCCGCGAGCGCGTCCATCGCCGGGTGACGCCCCGGTTGATCCGGTGGGTCGAGGAGGCGTGGCACGACAACGATCTCCCCCTCGGCGGGTACCAGCGACGACACGTCACCGAGCACCGCGACCCCGCAGACCAGCACGATCGCCGGGTGCTGCGAAGACGGATGTCGGTCACTGGAATCGTCGGATCGCGCAGTGAGCGCGGTCGTGGCGACGAGCCAGGGAACGCCGTCGGCGTCGACGCGCAACAGGTCACCTTCGTCGACGTCGACGTCGAGCCAGCGCCCAGCGGCGAGCGCGGGGCGAAGTTGCGGGTCGGCCGCCCAGACCGGAAAGGCGACCCAGTCCGGGTGAGCAGCAGCGAGCGCTGCCAGCAGGGGCTCGGGTCGGCGACTTCCCGGCGGTACGACGACGAACACGTCGACCCGCGACGTCGGGTTCGCTCCGGTCACGGCCATCACGCCGGGGCCGCCGCGTCGGGCGCATCCGCCACGTCGGGCGCATTCGCCACGTCGAGCGCATCCGCTACGTCGAGCGCATCCGTCGCGTTCGCCGCATCGGATCGTCGTCGATGGCCGAACGCGGCGAAGTCGGCGGCGTAGATCCGTTCGATCGACGCGACCACGTCCGGTGCGAGGAAGTCGTCGGCGTGTGGGAGCGGTGGGCCCTCAGCGATCGTGATCCTCGGTTGCAGATCGGCGATCGCGGAGGCATCGGCAAAGCGATGGGCCGAGCGCTGGACATGATGCGGTGGCTGCGGAAGCGAGCCGAGGTCGACATGGTCGAGTCCGAACCGGCGCTCGACCGCAGCGAGGTCGTCGGCCAACGATTCGAGTCGCAGATACTCGAGGTCGTCGATCTCGGCGTCGAGCGCTGTCAATTGGCTCGCGAGATGGTCGTCGACGAGGTCGATGTCCTGCGTCTCCAACCAGGCCAGGAACTGTCGGAACGAAAACGAGTATCCGACGTCGTCGGTGCCATAGACCATCCGTCGGATCGCTGCCCGCATCGGCAGCGTGTCGTGGGTTGCGCCGTCGGGGATCTCGAGCAGGCTCAGGTACGAACTCACCGCCCGCTGATACGGATCACGCACGAGCTTGAACGCCGGGACGCCGGACTCGAGCCAGTCACGCAGGTGCTCCGCCTGTGCGGGCCGACGGAGCATGACCTCGCGCTCGTAGTCGTGGACCCAGCGTCCGTACGCCACCGCTGCGTCGAGTTGCCCGGCATGCGCGAGAAACCAGGTGAGCAGCGTCGTACACCCCGACTTCTGCGACCAGAGCAGCACGAACGGCACCGACTCGTCGTGGTACGGAGTTCGGCGGTCGAGCAACATCGGATCGATCGACCGCTGCGGCGTCGCGATCGAACGGCGTGAGCGGAACCAACGTTTCACGATGGCGTCACGCAGATCGTTCGGCCGCGGCGAGACGGGCCGAGACGTCGTCGAGCACCACCGACACCGACGCACGGATCTCGGCCATGTGCGCGTCTTGCGTCGCCTGCATCGCATCGAGCTGTTGCTGCAGCGACTGGATCGACCGTTGCATCTCGTCGATCCGGGCGGGGCCCGACAGCATCCACGAGATCCGTGACTTCACACCCATGTGCTCACGGTACCCGCCGCTCGGTGACCAGCGCGTGCTCCTCGAGCCGGGCTGGCTCGACGCCGACGAGCGCCGCGATCGCAGCTCCGACCTCGGCCCGGGCCGGCTGAGCCTCCATCCGTGACCGTGCCGCGCCAGCGATCGAGTCTCGTAGGGCGCAATCGTCGGCGAGTCGTGTCATCCACGCTGCGGCCTGGTCGAGATCGGGGTCGGCCCACTGCGACGAGTCGGGGTACGCCCCGTGGCCGTTGGTGACGGCGATGAGCCGGGCACCGACGAGCGCTGCGGACTCGTCGTCCATGAGGTCGAGGTTGCCCGACCATCGGGTGGCGAGCACCGGCGTGTCGACCCACATCGCCGTCGCCAGGTGCAGGCCGAGCCCTTCGCTGCGGTGCAATGACACGTAGACGTCGGCGGCGGCGATGAGCGCATCGAGTTCGACGTCGGTGACGTAGCGGTCGACGACCGTGATCGACGGGTCACCGCCGGCTGCGTCGAGGATCCGCTGGAGATCGTCGGGGCGCTGGTCGCCGTTGAGCGTCTTGATCACGAGCCGGACGCCACGGCCGTCGGAGGAGCGTCCGTCGGGAAACGCTCGCCGGAACGCCTCGATCACGCCGAACGGGTTCTTGCGTTCGACGACGCTGAACAGGTCGAGGCTGGCGACGAACAACACCGTCGGCTCGTCTGAGCCGTGATTCGTGTCGTGATCTGAGCCGGATGCCGCAGGCGCAGCGAGCAGGGTCGAGCGCCAGGCAGCGACGGACTCGGCGTCGATCTCGGGGCGTTCGATCCGGGTCGGAACCCTCCGCACCGGCGTCGACCCATCGACCGCTGCCGCGTAGGCATCGTGCACGAAGGTCGTCGGGGTCCAGATCTCGTCGACGAGGCCGATCGCGTAGCGGTGCTCGTCGGGGACGTCGGCGAGTTCCCAGAACCAGTAGCCGATCAGACGCTGCTGCGCGGCTCGGACCTCGGGCAGCGCGTCGAGCGCGCCGGGGAGTTGCGGGGCGGTCACGACCGCGATCGTGATGGAATGCAACGTGGCCGGTATGGGTGCGGGCGGGCGCAAGGTCGGGCTGCCGGTGGCGGCCACGTCGACGGCGACGCACGGCACCCCAGCGGCGACCAGCGACGTGTGGATCTCGCGAGCGATCGCCCCGAGCCCGCTCGCCGCATGGTGGTACCCGACGACGTTGATCCCCACCGACCCGTCACGGTTTGTGTCTGACACCGACCGAGACGGGTCGTCGGCGACGTGGGTCGTCGCCCACGCGAGCAGGCCGACCGACGCAGCGAGGTGCATCACCAGCAAGACGACCGGCGGGACGACCGTGTCGTAGGTGTTCCAGTCGAGTGGGTTCATCGACCCGCTGAGACCGACGCCGAATCGGCGCATCATCGTCGCGAGCGCGACGTTGGCGACGATCAACCCGATCGACGCGACGATCACCCCGATGCGGCGACTCTGCGCTCGGTCGAGGCGCACCGCACCGAGCACGAGCGGGACACCGACGAGCAACGGGACGTAGTAGCGGCCTTGCCAGTACAGGCCGGACGGATCGTTCTGCAGCATCGACAGCGTCCACGACGCCGCGATGCCGACGCCGAGTACCGCCGCCGCACCGCCTGCGAGCCGCCATGTACCGGTGACGACCACCGCTCCGGCCAGGAGGCCGAGCCCGATCACCCACAGGTAGACGAACGGCGTCGGCACCGGAGTGTCGAGCCAGCCCAGCACCCCGATCGTTTCGGTCAGGTCGAGCCCGGTCTGGCCGATGGTGGCGCGCAGCACGCCGCGATCGAAACCGGACGAACGCCGCGACATCACCGCCAGCATGACGAACGGGATCAGCGCGGCGACGCCGCCGATGGCAGCGGCGCGGCGGCCTCGGGTAGCGAGGAGGGGGCTGCGCCAGACGCGACGGGCGACGGCCGCGGCGACGATCGTGAGCGGCGCGGCGAACAGCGCCATCGACGCATTGGTCTGACTGCGCCACGCCCAGGCCAACGTGGCGAGCGTCGAGACAGCGATGACGACGAGTGGGCCTCGACCGATCCGACGCAGCACGCGACGAATGTCGTGGTCGACGATCAGGATCGCGAGCGCGACGACGAGCGAGGCGTAGACGAGGCCGTCGCGCCGCGGCAGCACCATCGCGGCCCAGCCGATCGCCAGCAGCCACGCGGTCGCCCGCGCGGTCGTCGCAGGTCTCTCGGCGGCAACCGATCGTTCCTCGAGCGTCACCGAACCGCCCGGTACTGACGCGGGGGCTGGCGCGAGGGACAGAGCGAGCAGCGCGCTCCACACGGCGATGCCACCGGCGATCACCGTGCCCGACGGGTTGACGACGCCGAGCATGAACCACACGATCGGCGTGACGGCGAGCACGGTCGCGCCGAACGGGGCCCAGCCGCGACGCGCAGCGAGCAGCAGCGAGCCGACGATGAGCGCGGCGGGCAGCAGCGCGTCGAAGAGGCGCATCGACCAGTCGTGCGTGGATCGAGGAAGCAAGGAGCCGGTACCTGCGGCGAGGTGCCCCCAGATCGGGTAGTCGGTCGCGCGGGTTCCGAGTTCGGCGTTGCCGGGTGGCGGGTCGAGCGACGTCGCGCACGTCGCCGGCACCTCCGGCTGGAATGCGTAGCAGCCGGGGTCGGGGAAGCCGATCGTGGCAGGCAGGTCGAACCCGCTGTAGGTCGACGTGCCAGGCACCCGGTCACCGTCGAGCATCCCGCGCACGAGCCCGGCGGCGCGCACGGCGTGCGTCGGCTCGTCAGGGCCCGCCGACGGTGGTGTCGCCATGATCCACACGGAGACGAGCAGCACGAACAGCACGGCGAGCAGCGGCGCGCCACGTCGCAGGTTCACGCGCCACGCCCCCGGTGACGCCGAGCGCGTTCGACCAGCGCGCGCGGGAGCCGTGCGAGGCCGCCGAGCAGCGCACGCCGATGCGCGGCCGTCGGTTCGTGTCGGAGGCGCCGAACCGACAACCACCACGCTCGTCCGAGCATCGGCCACGTCCCGAAGCGAGCGACCGTCACGAGGCGATTGCGTTCCTGCAGAGCCCGCCCGCCGTCGTCCAGCGATGCCGTGGTCGCGCCCATCTCGTGTTCGACGACCGAGGCCGGCACGCACGCGTATCGCCAGCCGCGCTCGGCGCCGCGCAACGCCAGGTCGACGTCTTCGTAGTACAAGAAGTAGCGCTCGTCGAACCCGCCGACCTCGTCGAGAAACGCGCGCCGTAGCAGCACCGCGCCGCCGGTGAACATCTCGATCGGCGACACGACCGACGCTGGATCATCGACAGGCCGGCCGGATGCGGCGACGGCGTCGGGCGTTCGGTACCCGAGGTCGCTTCCGGCGCCGTAGCGGTCGATGGTGACGCCCAGGCTGTTGATCAACACCGGGTCGGTACCGGCGAGCAGCAACTTCGGTTGGACCGCGCCGAGTTTCGGATCGCCATCGAGCGCGCTGACGAGCGGTTCGAGCCACCCGTCGCCGACGGTCACGTCGTCGTTGAGCAGCATCACATAGTCGGTGGTGGCGATCGTCGCGTCGCCGAATCCGACGTTGGCGGCCGCACCGAATCCTCGATTGGCGCAGCGTCGACGTGTGACGACCGACGGCGACCCCGGCAGGTCGTCACCGCGGGTCTCGCGGCGATCGTCATGGCCACTGTTGTCGACGACGACCACGCGGCTGTGCGTGGTCGCGGCGACCGCGTCGATGCAGCGCGTCAGCATGGGCCCGGCACCAGCGTGCGTGACGACGACGATCCCGACCCGCTCGTGGAGCCGGCCGTGGCCGTCATGCGTTCGATGCGGATCTTCCGAAACCTGGACGTCCGACAGCTGGACGTCCGGAGGCTGGTGCGCCGGCTCATTCACGCGCTCGCCGCCTGTCGAGCAGCCGGCTGATCGCGTTGGGCCGCGTCTCGACCGGTGGCGCCCCCGATCGCAGCGGACGCTCCATCCAGTCGGAGCGGTTCGGCGCGAGGTTCGGGTTGTAGTACGGATCGTTGTTGATCTCGTAGTGCCAGCGCTGGTTCACGAACTCGTACTCCTCCGGCAGCAGCACGCTGGTTCGAGTGCGACTCTCGAAGTGGTACCACGAGGCGTGCGGCGTCCAGACGACGCGATGCCCATCGGCGCGCAGCTTGAGTGCGAAGTCGACGTCGTTGTAGTTGAGCGGCAGGTCGGTCGAGAACCCACCAACCGCCTCGTACGCGTCGCGGCGCACCACTGCGGCCGCCGCCGTCACCCCGCTCGCCTCCCGCGCCACGGCGAGTGGACGCAGCGGGCTCGGGCCGGTCGCGTCGCTGGCCCAACCGAAGCACGCGTGCATCAGATCGTGGTGATAGACGTGTCCGCCGTGCTGCAGTGTCCCATCACCGAACAGCAGCTTCGCCCCGGCCATCGCTACCCGTCCGTGGGCTCCGTCGGGTCCCTCGGCCGGGCCGAGCACGATCGTCACCAGTTCGTCGATACTCGTGGGCTCGATCAGTTCGGTGTCGTCGTTGAGGAGCAACAGCAGATCGGCGGACGCGGCCTGGACGCCGACGTTCATCTTGGCCGAGAAGTTGAAGTCGCCGGCGAAGGGCACGATCCGCACACGGTCACCGAGCAGGTCGCGCAGGGTCCAGATCACCGCGTTGGGGGTGTCGTCGTCGACCACGATCACGAACTCGAGCGCCGGGTAGGTGGACCGCTCGACGATGCTGCGAACGGCATCGACGACGAACGCTCGAGTCATGCCCCACACACGACCGCTCGATCCGCGGGTCGGGATCACGACGCTGACGAGTGGGGCCGGATCGGGCAGTCGACGCGTCACGCGGGCGACGCCCTCGTGATCGGTGGCGGCGACATCGACCTCGAGACCGATCCGTGCGCAGTGATCGGCAACGGCGCGGCGCCCGGCGTCGAATGCCCACGGCTTGCCAGGGCCCCCACCGGACACGCTCGAGGGCGCCTGGCGCCAGTGGTAGAGCACACGCGGGACGTGCACGACCGGCGTGTGACGTTCGCCGAGGCGCAGGATGAGGTCGTGGTCTTGTGCGCCGTCGAAGCCCTCGCGCAGCCCGCCAGAGTCGGACACCGCGTCACGTCGAGCGACGACGAGGTGGGTGATGTAGTTCTGGTTGCGGAGGCGTTCGGGCGAGAAGTCGGGTTTGTAGCACGGGTCGACGAAGCGGCCGTCGGGTCGGATGAAGTCGTGGTCGCTGTAGCCGACCGCTGCGTCGGCGGAGCGCAGCGCTGCGATCATCGATGCCAGCGCGTCGGGTTCGAGCACGTCGTCGTGGTCGACGAAGGCGACGTACTCGCCGCTGGCACGGGCGAGCGCATCGTTGGTCGCCGCCACGATGCCGCCCTGCTCGGCGCGGGTGACGACGACGGCGCCTCCGGCTGCCGCAGCCGCCTCGGCGAGGATCGATCGGACGTCACCGCTCGTCGACGCGTCGTCGACGAGCACGTGCTCGACGTCGACGCCGAGTTGGTCGGCGACCGATGTGAGGCAGGCTCGAAGGTGCGCCGGATCGGGATCGAACACCGGCGTGACGACCGAAACCGTCGGGGACGCCTCGGACGACGAAGTGGTGGCAGGTCGTGTCACGCGCTGACCGTCAGAAGAAACGCGCCCGCGTCGAGCGGTTGAGACGACTCACGATCGACTTGCCGCGGCCGACGACCATGCGCTGGAAGTGGTCTTGGTCTTGGCGCGCTCGCCCGAGCGCAGCATGCAGTTCGGCGTTCTGGCCGCGCAGCGCGCCAGCGGCCGCCTCGGCTCCCTTGGCGACGTCTCGAGCGGCGAGGAGGTCGAGACGCAAGTCGTCGTACGACTGCTCGGAGGGTCCGACGAGTCGACGCAGGCGGGTCACCTCGGCAAGCAACTCGTCGCGACTCGCGGTCTCGTCGTCGATCATCCCGAGCAGCATACGAGAGCGACAGAGTGGGTCAGACCCACTCTGTCGCTCACTCTGTCGTCAGTTGGATGGCCAGGGCAGGCTCGGGTGCAGCGCGTGCAGATGATCGAGCATGAGGTCGCCGAACAGGTTCGACGTCGCGATCATCGAATCGGGTTGCGTGCGGTACCGGCCGAGGATCTGTGCGACGTGGACCCCGCGTCGACCGGCCGCCGCGAACCGCAGCCACAGCTCCCAGTCTTCCCAACCGAACATCAGCGGATCGCCGGTGCGGTAGCCACCGATCTCCTCCCACGCCGTTCGACGGATCATCGCCTGCGCGTCGATGTAGTTGCCGTCGCACAGCCACGCAACGTGCCAGCCGAGCGCGCTCTGCAGACCGTGCCGGTCGCCGAATTCTTCCAGGATGGCATACGCGAACGCAGCGTCGAGATCGGCGTCGAGCGCGTCGGCGAGGCGCCGCAGGCAGGTCGGATAGACGACGTTGTCGGCGTCGAGCACCATCACCTTGTCGGCGCGAGCGTGAGCGAACGCCTCGTTGCGACTCGCCGGGAGGCCTCGGTTGGCGTCGCTGCCCAACAGCAGGATCGCCACGTCGTCGTGCTCGGCCATGAAGCGAGCGACGACCTCGCGGCCGTCATCGGTCGAATGGTCGTCGACGATCACGATCTCGAACTCGACGTCTCGGGAATCGAGCACGGACGCCAGCGTCTCCTCGATGACCGTCGCGTAGTCGAACAAGGTGACGATCACGCTGACTTCGGGTGACGTCGTTGCGTAGGCCGACGTCTCCCGCCGGTCGACGTGATCAGGGGTACCGAATCGCAGGGCGCAGCGTTGCGCATCGATGCGGCGCTGCAGGTCGGCCTCGGCCGCCCAGGATCGCTGGATCCGTTGCCGCATCGGACGGTTCGGACGGAACGCGGGGAGCAACGGCACCTGGCGCGCACGCGTGAGCTGCGTGCGGTAGCGGGGCGTCCGCGACCGCCGGGGCGCGAACACCCCGGACGGCGACGATCTCGGGGGACTCGCGTCGTCGCCCAGTCGCCGGTCGAGCAGGTCGAGCACCGGGCCGAGGGCGTGGACGAACGCCAGGTCATCGTGGACGAGTTCGGCGGCCCGCTCCCCGATCGCCGCAGCGTGGTCGCGATCGTCGAGCAACCGGGCGACGGCAGCGGGCAGGTCGTCGGTCATCACGAAGTGCTCGTCGGGCACGAGCGGCTCGTACCCGGTCGATGGTTCGGTGACGACGGTAACGCCGTTCGCCATCGCTTCGATCAGGCGCGCCCATTCGAAGTAGCCGCCCGTCGTGTCGGTCGTGTCCGGCGCGCTGCGATGGACGTTGAGCAAGGTGCGAGTCGACGCCAGCAGGTCGTACTTGGCGTCCCCGAAGACCAGTCCGCCGACGCCGCCGTGCACCGGCCGGGTGAACGAGAACAACCGGAGGTCGACCGAGCGATCCCACAGCAGCGGAGCCAACTCGGCGAGGCGCTCCTCGCGATGTGGCGTGCGCCCTCCGAGGAAGAGCAGATCGAGTGTCCGATCCGCCACTGCGCTGCGATGATCCATCGACGGCACCGCACCGATCCGCAGGTGGTGCGCGTCGTGACCTCGTTCGGTCAGTGCGTCGACGCCGTGGCGGTTGATGTCGAGCACCACCGGGCTCGCAGCACACAGCAGACTCGTCATGTCGAACCAGGGGGTACCGGGCTGTTCGGTGCAGACCGGGACGCTGCGTTCCGCCGACCGGTGGATCTGTGCGTCGTGGAGATCAGACAGCACGTAGAACTCGTGCGGAGCGACGACGAGGTTGATCGTGCGCGGATTCGTTGCATCGGCAGGACTCCGACCGTCGCTCACGAGCTGCGCCGATCGACCGAGCAGCGTGGCCGCTTCGACGATCCACGCTGCGATGTCGGTCATGAACGCGTTGCCGCTCGCTGCCACGAAGACGTCGACGGGTCGACGGTCACCGGCGTTCATCGGCGAAGTCGAGCGATGAACTCGCCGGGCAGGCGGGCGATCTTCGACAAGGTTCGCGTCGCGACGGTTCCCTTGTCGGGCGCGTCCCGCACGCTCACCGCGAGTTCCTTGATCACGACCCGACGGCTCGTCACCGCCGGGAGGTCGGCGGCGATCGCCTTCAACTCGGCCTGGCGGCGGCGGGAGTCGGCCTGCAGCTCGGCGAGCGCACGGTCGGCGGCATCGAGGCGAGCAGCCACCTCGGCTTCATCGGCAACGTCGTCGACCACGGCGGACAATCTATGCGACCTACGACAGAGTGGGTCAGACCCACTCTGTCGTCGCTGGCCATGACGTCACGCCCATGCGACAGAGTGGGTCTGACCCACTCTGTCGCGTGGGTTGGCACCGGGCTGGATAGCGTTTCTTCCCGCATGTCGCTCCGGACGGCGGTGGCCCACCGCAACCTGCTCTATCTGCTCTCGCTGAAGGAGCTACGGACCCGCTACCGCAAGTCGGTGCTGGGCTGGGCGTGGACGCTCCTGAACCCGCTCAGCCAGATGGTGATCTTCTCGTTCGTGTTCCTCGTCGCGTTCAAGCAGACGGCGCCGATCGGCAACCCGTCGGGCCTCGAGAGTTTTCCGCTCTACTTCCTCGCCGGACTGCTGCCGTTCCAGTTCTTCTCGATCTCCGTGACGGCGGCGATCGCATCGGTGTCGGGCAACTCGAGCCTCATCACCAAGGTCGCGTTCCCGCACGAACACCTTGCCCTGTCGATCATCATCGCCCAGTTGGCGACGTTCCTGATCGAGATCGCCGTGCTGTCGGTAGCGCTCCTGATCGCCGGCCAGATGGTGCTGCCGTGGCTGATCCCGTACCTCGGGTTGGTCATGTTGCTGACGATGTTCACCACCGGCGTCGCGCTGGCGTTGTCGGCGGCCAACGTGTTCTTCCACGACGTCAACTACCTGTGGTCGATCGTCGCGCAGGTGCTGTTCTACGTGACGCCGATCATCTGGATCCCGTCTCGTATCGACAACGATCTACTCGACACGGCGAGCAACTGGCATCCCACCGGTAGTTTCATCCGAGCATCGCAGCAGCTCCTGTATGGCGGGCACATGCCGAGCATGTGGCGATGGTTGCACCTGTTCGTCATCGCGACCGTCGTGTTCGCCGTCGGCGCCTGGATCTTCAACCGGTTGTCGCCTCGGTTCGCGGAGGAGGTGTGATGGGGTCGATGCTGAACCGCGAACCCGTCCCGACTGGGGAAAGCGAACTGGCGCTCGTCGTCGACCACGTGACCAAGACGTTCCGGATTCATTCCGAGAAGGCCTCGTCGCTCAAGCAGTTCATCGCAACGGGCGGCCGTAACCGGTACGAGGACTTCTACGCCTTGCGCGACATCTCCTTCGAGGTCGAGGTCGGCTCGGCGGTCGGCATCATCGGACACAACGGCTCGGGCAAGTCGACCCTGCTGAAATGCATGGCGCAGATCCTGACGCCCAACGAGGGCTCGATCACGGTCAACAAGCGGATGGCGGCGCTGCTCGAACTCGGTGCCGGGTTCCACCCGGAATTGTCGGGACGCGACAACGTGTTCCTCAACGCGGCGATTCTCGGGATGGCACGCAAAGAGATCGCGGAACGCTTCGACGAGATCGTCGACTTCTCCGGTCTGCACGACTTCATCGATGCTCCCGTCAAGACGTATTCGTCGGGGATGTACGTTCGTCTGGCGTTCGCCGTGGCGATCAACGTCGATCCCGACTTGTTGCTGATCGACGAGATCCTCGCCGTCGGCGACGTCACGTTTCAGCAGAAGTGCATGGAGAAGTTCGCCCGATTCCGTGAAGAGGGTCGCACGCTGGTGCTGGTCACCCACGACACCGGCAGCGTGCGCCACTTCTGCGATCGGGCGATCTGGATCGACCACGGCCAGATCAAGGCCGACGGCGAACCCGCTGCGGTGATCGACGAATACAACGAGAACATGCTCGGCGGGGAGGAGAACCCCGAGGGTGGTGGCATCCGGCGCGGCGACGGCCCGATCCGGGTCACCTCGGTCGAGATGCTGGTCGGCGGCCGGCCGACCGATCGGTTCCGCACCGGCGACGACGTGACGTTCCGACTGCACTACGAGTCGAGCCGGGCGATCCAGAAGCCCGTGTTCGCCATCACGATCAACAGCCTCGCGGGCCCGGTGGTGACCGCTCCCGCGAGTCGTGACGTCGACCAGGTGCCGACCGCGCTCGGCGGCACCGGCCACGTCGACATCGCGATCCGCGACGTGCCGCTGCTGCCCGGCCCGTACGTGCTGCACACCGAGATCACGAAGTTCGGGCGGGCGAGTCTGTTCGATCACCTGCAGAACGCGTTCTCCTTCGACGTCATCGCCGGCACGTCGGCGGAGACCACCGGGTTCATCACGCTGCACCCCACCTGGACGATCGAAGGCAACGAGATCTACCCCTGAGGCTCCGAGCGCGGCCCGCGCCGGTTCCTCTGCGATCTCGACCCCGTTCAGCCCCACCGTCGGCGATCTCGACCCCATCTCGCGCCAGCAGCCGGCACGAATCCGGGCCGAGAACGAAATCAGGCGGCGCGAATCCGGGCCGAGAACGAAATCAGGCGGCGCGAAACCGGGCCGAGAACGCGATTGGAGCTCCGACGCCGCATCCCGCATCCATCCCGACCCGATCTCGACCCCATTTCGCGCCAGCAGCTGGCACGAATCCGGGCCGAGAACGAAATGGGGCGGCGCGAAACCGGGCCGGGAACGCGATTGCGAGCGGGTTGGGGTGGCGAGAAACCGGGCCGAGAACGCATCGGGGCGAGCTGGCGTGCGTCGGGCGGATCGGGTCGGGTGGTTAGCCTTCCATCGATGGCCGTGTCACGAGTTCCCGCACCGAGGTCGGCGCGTCCGTTCTCGCCGGCGCTCGAGCGCGTCGTCGGCGTTTTCTCACGGCCGTTGACCTTCCTGTGGGACCGCGGGTTCCGCTTCCTCGGCGTCCTCGATGCGATCGCGCTCTTCGCGCTGATGATCGTGATCAGCTTCGTGCGATTCGGGTTCGGGTTCGACTGGAACACGTATCCGCTCAGCCATTACTTCGTCGGTTTCACCATCGCTACCGCGATCCACCTCACGGTCAACTACTTCGCCGGACTGTACGAACGCGAGCCGCGTCTCGGGCGCAAGGCGTGGCTCCCGAAGGCGATCGTGGCGACCGGTATCGGTGTCGGCGTGCAGGGCATCGCGTTCGTGGTGCTCGACCGTTACCTGATGCCGCGCCTCAACCTCGCGGTGTTCCTCCTGCTGGCGTCGTTCGTGTTGTCGATGAACCGGGCGCTGTCGAGGCGGCTGGCCGTGCGCCGTCAGGGCCCGCCCAGGGTGGTGCTGGTGGGTGACGTCGATGCGATCGATCTGGCGGCGCAGCATCTCGCCGTGTCCGACCGCAAGGCGACGGTCGTCGACCGGGTCGAGGCACCGCATCGACTCGTCGAGTCCGTCGTCGCCCACGACGCCACCGACGTCCTGCTGCTCGACGTGACCGCGTTCGGATCGGTGTATCCGGAGCCGCTGAACTCGCTCGAGCTCGCCGGTGTCGGGTTCCTGCAGCGGGTGAGCGCCCGCGAAACGCTGCTCGGCTTGAAGTCGGTGCGAGAGATCAGCGGGATGCCCTTCGTCGCGTTGCGAGCCCACACCGTCCCGACCCACAAGGTGAAGCTGAAGCGGATCTTCGACGTGGTGCTGATCGTCGCGACGGCACCGATCTGGCTCACCGCGATGGCGCTCCTGGCGCTGTACGTACGCATCGTGGCCGGTGGCCCCGTGCTGTACCGCCAGGCGCGGGTCGGTCGTGACGGCAGGATCTTCCAGTGCGTGAAATTCCGCACGATGGTCGTCAACGCCGAAGAAGACGGGCGCGCCCGCCTCGCATCGATGAACGACGACCGGATCATCCCGGCGCTTCGGTGGATGCGGGCGATGCGCGCCGACGAGCTTCCCCAGTTCTTCAACGTCGTGAAGGGTGAGATGTCGCTGGTCGGCCCGCGCCCGGAGCGCCCGGAGTTGGTGGCCGAGATCGCCGCTCGCGTGCCGGGCTACGTGCGTCGCAACGAGTTGCCGCCCGGTGTGACCGGCCTCGCGCAGGTCGAGGGGCGCTACGGCACCGACGCCGAGTTCAAGCTCGGCTACGACATCCAGTACCTCGTCAACTGGTCGTTGGTCCTCGACCTGCAGATCCTGTTCCGCACGATCTGGGTCGTGCTGTCGCGCCGTGTCTGAGCCTGCCGTGTCTGAGCGCGCCGTGTCTGAGCGTGCCGTGTCCCAGCGTGCCGTGTCCGAGGGTCCGCAGCGAGACGGATCGCACCATCGGAGACACGCTGACCAGGTGCGATGCAGTCAGCGGCGGGCGGTCTCTCCGATGGCGGACACGGAGCGCCGAGATGTTCGAGACCACGACTGCTCGATGACGAACGCAACGACACCCCGATGACGAACACCAGCGGCTCGGCGACCGGCAGCACAGCCGCCGTGTCGTGGCGAGACGATCCGGCGTGGCCCGATGTCGACGTCGTGATGCCGATCCGCAACGAGGAAGCGCATCTCGCGCAGGCGGTCGCTTCAGTGCGGGCGCAGGAGTATCCGGGCGCGTTGCGGATCATCCTCGGCGTCGGGCCGTCCGACGACGACACCGAGCGGGTCGCCGCCGAGTTGGCGACCGACGCCGACGATCTCCTCGTCGTCGACAACCCGTCGGGACGCACGCCGTCCGCGCTCAACGCGGCGATTCGGGCCGGATCGGCGCCGGTGGTCGTGCGCGTCGACGGTCACAGCGTCCTGGAGAACGACTACGTCCGTCGGGCCGTCGAGATTCTGCGGGCCACCGGTGCGGTGAACGTCGGTGGTGTGCAGCGACCCGAGCCGACGACGCCGTTCGAGGAGGTGGTGGCCGATGCGACCACGTCGCTGCTCGGCACCGGCGGTGCGGCGTACCGCACGGGCACCGAGGCGCACGCGGTCGACACGGTGTATCTCGGCGTGTTCGACCGAGCCGCTATCGAGGCGGTGGGGTTGTTCGACGACGACCTGATCCGCAATCAGGACTACGAACTGAACATTCGCCTGCGCGCTGCCGGGGGTACGGTCTGGTTCGACCCGTCGCTGTCGGTCGGCTATCGGCCCCGGGGGTCGTGGCGGTCGCTCGCCAAGCAGTACTACGAGTACGGCTGGTGGAAGTCGGTCGTGATGCGCCGCCACCCCGACTCGATCCGGCTCCGCCAGATCATCCCGCCGCTCGGCGTCGCCGGCGTCATCGTCGGGCTGGTGGTGGGTGCTCGCTGGCGCCCGGCGCTCGCCGTTCCGGTCGTCTATGTCGCCGCCGTCAGCACGGCCGCACGATCGAGCCGCCAACCCCTCGCCACCGCCGCCGCGCTCACCGTGATCCACACCACCTGGGCCGCCGGCCTGTTGCGCGGCTTGGCGACGCACGTTCGCGGCTCAGCGACAGGCTGATCCAGAGCACCTGTGCTGCCGGCAGCACCTGTGCTGTCAGCCTGCCGCTTGGCTTCGCCACCCGCTTCAGTCGGTCATCGTCGACGTGACCGACGCCGAACTGCGCCGACGAGTTCGCGGACTCCTCCACGTCGCAGCGCCGCCACGGCCGTACGCGCCACGGGCACCCGCGAGTTCGTCTCGGCGCTACAGATCGCGACAGTGGAACGCCATCTGTTCCACGCGGC
Source organism: Ilumatobacter sp. (assembly GCF_046290335.1). Lineage (GTDB taxonomy): Bacteria > Actinomycetota > Acidimicrobiia > Acidimicrobiales > Ilumatobacteraceae > Ilumatobacter_A. Next base: position 1,175,169 of record NZ_JBKAGH010000001.1, read on the forward strand.
GATGAAGTCGTCGTCGACGGGATCGGCGCGAAGCAGCCAGTCTTGGTGCTCGGGGGCAGGCTCGACCGTCGGACGGGCTCGCCAGTCGGGGTCGAGATCGAGCGGATAGCAGTGGTACTCGATCCCGTCGATCGCCGCAGCGATCTCGGCTGCCGGCCGCTGGCCCCGACGATTCAGCACCTCGATCACGATGGTCGGCCGGTGCGTCTCGATCGTCGCTCGGGCGCCGGCGAGGACCTTCGACTCGTGTCCTTCGACGTCGATCTTGATGACGTCGGGAACGTTGCCGCTCATCTCGACAACGCGATCGAGCGTGTTGACCTCGACGACCACCTCGCTACTGCTCGCCTTGAAGCCGGCTTCGAGCGAGTTCGACACGTCCGAGGCATCGGCGAGGTGGAGCGTGGCAGTTCCGGCCGACTCCGACAGCGCGACCTGAAGCACGCCCACCTCGGCCCGATTGGCGGCCGCGAGTCGCCGGGCCCAGTCGGCCAGCTCCGGCGTGGGCTCGAACGCCGTCACGCTGCGGGGTCGGAACATGGTCGCGGCCAGGAGTGAGTAGAGGCCGATGTTGGCGCCGATGTCGGCGAACGAGAAACCCGGATCACGGCGCTCGAACTCCGTGAGCAGCGCTGCGACCGTCGACGGCTCGTAACCGGCGAGGCCGGTTCGCCGAAGCGAGCGTTGTACCGCGGTCGAGTACGGATCGATCAGATCGAGCGTCGGCCGCGTCGACGTCGAGCCGGACGGCGAGCCGGGGAGTGCGATCCGATACGTCACGATCGGCGCAGGCGGTTCCGCAGGCTCGACCACCGTCGCCGCAGACCCGGGCGAACGACGTCGTCGACGAATCGTTGGCCACTTGTGCGGAGCTCCCGGACCCCGCCGCGCCGATACGCCGCGCGGGCCGCGCCACCGATGGGCGGGCGCGAGTTGCGATCCCGGGTGCACGCCGTCAGGCGCTGCGACCAGATCGTCCACCGCTCGGCGAAATCGGCGGGCAGCGGCTCGGGTGCGAGAAGCCAGTCGCGTTCGACCGTGCCCGAACCGGTGATCGAGGCCGCCGGCTGCCAGTCCGTCGTCGCCGAGAGCGGGTAGAACGAATAGCCGAGGCCTTCGAACGCCGCCTGGATGATCGGGCCCTGGTCGGTCTTGCGGCGGCGCAGCACTTCGATCACGACGTAGGGCCGTGTCGCAGCGATCATCTCCATCGCACCGGCGAGCACTTCGGGCTCGTGCGTTTCGACGTCGATCTTCAGCACCGCCGGAGCGACGCCGGTCGTCGCCCAATGCTCGTCGAGGGTGATGCGCTGAACGTCGATCTCGCCGATCGACGTCTTGAAACCGTCGACGAGCGAGTTCGACGCGTCGGAGGTCTCCGACAAGAAGAGGGTCGCGGTCCCTGGCGAGTCCGACACCGCCGCCTCGAACACCTCGACCGGCAGCGAGTTGGCGCGGGCGATCGAGCGGGCGATCTCAGCGACGTCGGGCGTCGGTTCGAACGCATGCACGGTCGCATCGTCGAACATCGCGGCGCACAGGTGCGAGTAGAGCCCGATGTTGGCCCCGACGTCGTAGAGCGTGAACGGTCCGTCGTGCTGATCGAACAGTGCAAGCAGCGTGGCCGCTGTTTCGGGCTCGTACGCGGCCAGACCTTCACGGCGAAGGAAACGCTGGACCATCGACGAGAACGGGTCGATCACGTCGAGCGTCGGGCGCGCGCCGCCGGCCGGGAGTGGGATCCGATAGCTCATCGCGATTCACCCATCGGCGTCATCGGTCGATCCGGTGCTCGGGTGCGTCGACGTCGACGTCGATCGCACCAGCCAGGAAGGCCGCGTCGTCGAGGCGCCACGTGTTGTCGTCGGAGCGAACCTGGGTGAAGTTGAAGCGGTCGGCGGCGAAGGTCGAGATGCCGCGCCTATGGCACGCTGCGAGGAACGCACGGTCCTCCCCGAGCGACACGTCGGCGAAGCGCAGATCGCCGACCCGGTCGCGGTCGATGACCAGCGTGCCGCCCGCCAAGGTCGAGCTGTAGCGGAACTCGTTCGTGGGGAATCGGAGCACCGTTCGACCCGACGCAGTCATCGAGGCGTAGTACGAGTGCTTGCCCACGACACCGGCACCAGCGTATATGTGCGCTCGCAGCGAGTCGGCGAGGTGGTGGGGGCCGTAGAGGTCGTCGTCGTCGATCTTGGCGACGAAGCGAGCGTCGGTGAGATCGAGTGCCCGGTTGAGCCCGGCGCCGAGTGTCGTCCCGGCGGGCGGGATCTCGAGGCGGAACGACGAGAACCCGGAGAAAGCCGCTTCGATCTCTGCGACCATCGATGCGCCGTCCGCCGATGCGGGATCGATCGGTCCGGATTCGACCGCGGCGAGGTTCGCCACCACGACCACGTCGAGTCGTGACGGGTCGATCTCCTGCGCTGCCATTTGCTGCGCGACCTGCGCAATCAGCTGCGGGCGCCTCGACACGCAGACCGCGGCGATGCGACCCGCAGCCGGTTCGATCGAACGCCGGTACGCGTCGTGACGGTCGGAGGTCGCGCGCAACCACTCGATCGGGTCGGTGCGGTCGGGCTCGCCCAGCGCAGCGAGCGCCGGCGCGTTCGATCCGGCACGCGTCACGACGCGGCGAGCGTCGGCGGCCGCGCGCCAGGCGCGGTGCTTCATCGCGGCGAGTTGCGCCTCGAGTTTCACGCGCCGCTCCCCTGGCTCGGCTCGCGTTCCCACGGTGACGCGATCGGGAACATCGTCTCGAAGAACGCGCTGATCCGCTCCTCTCGGTCGCGAGCACCGCCGGCCGCGCTGTGGGTCTCGTTGATGCAGAACGTGTCGAACGCGCCGCTGAGTCGTATCCGGTCGAGATGCCACTGCAGTCGACCCGATTCGACGTGGACGTACTCGGAGGAGATGTCGCCGAGCACGCTGTCGGCGACGGCGAGGCCGTAGTGCTGAGCGAACGACGCAGCAATGCTGAGGTCGCTCGGCGATCGGAACCGGCTGTGCGCGGTGCGCCCGACGATGTCGGGAAACTCCGCTTCCATCCGTTGGAGGGTGCTGCGTCGTAGCGGGTACGGCGCATGCAGCGGCTTGTGGGTGACGACCCGACCGAAGCGCTCGGCGAGCAGTTCGCGACCCCGGAGCGCTCCGGTGTCTACGGCGAGGGTGTGTTCGTCTTCGGCTCCTTCGACGCGCGCCCCGCTCTGGAACACCCGAGCGAGACCGTTCGGGGTGAAGAACAACTCGGGGCGGATCGGACGCCCGATCGCCATGTCGTCGTTGAAGTACACGAAGTGCTCGGCGAGACCGTCGATGTGATGCAGTGCGGACTCGATCGCATGCGAATTGAAGGTCGGCAAGGCCTCCGACGGAAGGATCTCGGCGTGGTCGACGACCTGCACCCGTTCGTCGTCGATCAGCCAGTCGGGGCGTTGTCCGGCGGTGACGATCCAGATCTTGCGCACCCACCCGCAATACGCCCACACCGAACGCAACGAGTACCGGAGTTCGTCGCGGCTGCGGTAGCGGGCGTCGTCGAGCGCGACGTCGTCGACGGATCGCCCTGCTGCCTGGGCTGTGGTGCGGAACGACTCGATCCACGCCGGGTCGGATCCGTCGACCCACGTGTAGACGATGTCGATCGGCTCGGCGACGTGCTCGAGGTTGGCGCCGACCGGAAACGCCGTGAGGCCCGGATACTCGCGGCCGTCGATCGCCTCGACGGTCGGTCGACTGCGCACGTCGAAGCGCTCGTGACCGCGTGTGCCGATGCGCTCGGATCGACCCGAACTCCCGACCTGCCAGAACGAGATCTCGGTCGCCTGCTGCTCGCCGATCGCCTCGTCGCCCCAGCCGTACGCTCGGAACACACGCCAGGTGCGGGCACGCCGGACGTGCTTGTCGGTGCCTGCGAGCGGGACCGCGACGAGACCGTCGTGTGCGCCGTCGAACCATCGCAGCATCCATCCGTCACCGGCGAGGTGGGTGACGAGCGCCCCGAGCGCTGCGGAACGGTCGTCGAGCGCGATGCCGAACTCGAGGCCGTCGCCCGAGCGGTCGACGACGAAGGCGTCGACGTCGTTCGATCGCAGCGACTGGAGCACGGTCTGTGCGTTGTCGTGGCCGAGGTCGGCGGTGGAGCGATCGAGTGGGCCGGCGACGACGACTCGACGGTTGTCGAGCACGCCGGTCGCCGTGGCGGCACCGATCGGCCCGACGACGGGACGCCGCCGGGCCTCGCGGTGGCGACGAGCGGCGGTTCGGCGCAGCGACGTGGTCTCGGTGAACAGCGCCATGACCTGCGGCGGGAGCCGTCGGTCGACGCGGTAGCGCCGCACCAACCCGCGGAGTCGCAGCACCTTCGAACGCATCGCTCCGAGGCTAACGGCGACGCTGGGGTGCGGCAGCCGACCCCACCTTGCTCGCGGTCGGGCGGCTCGCATCCCGCCGATCCGCTCGACGGTCGCTCAGATGATCGGCGGCCGGCCGAGGCGGGTCAAGCGCCACACGGTGCGCCAGCGAATGGGCGACCGGCCGACGTCGCCGCTCCACCCCGATCGCCAGCCGCGCAGGTATCGGCGCCGGCTCTCGCCCTTGGGTGCACGCATCGCACCGAGCGCGAGCCACGCCGTGACGTGGACGATCGCGACCGGCCACGGCAGGGTGCGTCGGGCGATCCAGACGCGGTTGCGTCCGGTCAGTTCCCAGCCGTCGGCGTGGCGCTCGATCGTGGTCTTCGGGTGGAAGACCTCGACGTCGGCGAGGTAACGGATGCCCCAGCCCTTGTCGACGAGACGCCACGACAGTTCGAGTTCTTCATGGCCGTAGAACAGGTCGGTGAAGTACCCGCCGACGTCGTCGTAGGCGGCGCGGCGAATCGCACAGGCGCCCCCGAGGAACAGCGCGACCTCGCCGGATTGCTCCGATTCTCGGCCGCCCGGACGCGGCACGTGGCGCCGTGACGTGGCGCCGTCCTCGTCGACCAACCGGAGCGAGACGGCACCGAGTCGGTCTTCAGCGGCGAAGGCGTCGACGATGCGGTCGGTCGCCCCGGGCGGGGCGACCGCATCGTCGTCGAGGAACCCGACGATCTCGGACGTGGTGGCGCGGACGCCCTCGTCTCGGCCTCCGGGCACGCCGTGGTTCGCCTCGAGACGGAGCAGGTTGAACCCGTCGACGGAATCCGCCGGTTCGCTCTCGCTGTTCAACACGACGAGCGGTCGCTGCGGTGACAGTGAGTCGACGGCTGCGACCAGCGCATCGGGGCGGTTGCCCATCGTGAGCAGCACCCAGGTGATCGTGGGTCGTGCCGCCTCAGGCACACGCTCGGACATGTGACCGGACACTATCCAGACGCTGGGACGACACGCGATGAGCACCTCCGACCGAGCCCCGTCGATAGCATCGCTGTGATGTCTGCGACTGCGATGACCGAGCTCCCGGAACTGCGGGATGCTCACGAGTCCTCGCGGCTCGGGGTGTATCTGCGGGAGCTGTACGAGCGCCGCAGCTACATCAACCACGTTGCAACGAACGAGCTCAAGAGCCGTCAGATCACCAACGTCCTCGGCAACTTCTGGCACCTCCTCAACCCGGCGCTCTCGATCGCGGTGTACTACCTCATTTTCGGCCTGCTCCTCGACACAGGCCGAACCGAGAACTTCATCTTGTTCCTCACCGTCGGTCTGTTCATCTACCAGACGACCCAGAAATCGACGACCGACGGGGCCAAGGCGATCGTCACGAACAAAGGCGTGATCAAGGCCGTGCGCTTCCCCCGGGCGCTGCTGCCGATCAGCTCGACATGGACCGAGTTTCTCGCGAGCTTCCCGAATTACCTCGTCATCTTCACGATGGCAATGCTCACCGGAGTGGCTCCGCGATGGTCGTGGCTCGCTCTCGTACCGCTCGCCTTGCTCCAACTCGTGTTCAACACGGGCGCGGCCATGATCGCCGCCAGGCTGACGACTCACTTCGTGGACATGATCCAAATTCTTCCATTCGTCTTCCGACTGCTGTTCTACGGCTCGGGCGTGATCTTCAGCGTCGAGGCGTACGTCGAGAGCGACTCAGCGGTCTCGCTCCTCTTCGAACTCAATCCGCTCTACGCGTTCGTCACACTCGCGCGCTGGTCGGTCATGGGTGGCGGCTTCGAACCCTTGCTGCTGCTGTCAGCGACGGTCTGGTCACTGATCCTGCTCGTGTTCGGATTCTTCTGGTTCCGCGCTGCCGAGGAGACCTATGCCCGTGACTGATGCCCTCGACACCGAGCAGAGCACCGGATCGATTTCGACGCGGCCAATCTCGATCCTGGCAGAGGGTGTCGACATCCGCTACAAGGTCTACGAAGACCGATCGTTCAGCGCCCGCAAGCTCGTCAGCGGCGGGTTCGCCGGACGTCGGGCGATCGAAGTGCATGCAGTGAAGTCAGCGTCATTCACTGTGCACGTCGGGGAAGCTGTCGGTGTCGTCGGCACCAACGGATCGGGCAAATCGACGCTGCTTCGGGCCGTTGCTGGTTTGCAATCACTTGCCAGCGGATCGATCAAGGTGCGAGGCGAGGTCGGCCTGCTGGGTGTTGGCGCTGCGCTCAAGCCATCGCTCTCCGGCTACCGCAACGTGTACCTGGGAGGTCTCGCAGTCGGGCTCTCGAAGGACGAGATCGACGCAAAGCTGCCGGAGATCGTCGAGTTCTCCGGGCTCGGCGAGGCGATGGCTCGACCGATGGCCACCTACTCGTCGGGCATGAAGGCCCGTCTCGCCTTCTCGATATCGACACTCAAGGTGCCCGACATCCTGCTCATCGACGAAGCACTCGCCGTCGGCGACAAGGACTTCCGCGAGAAGAGCTTGGCGAGATTGAACGAGATCCGCGAGCAGGCCGGCACCATCATGATGGTGACCCACAACCTCAACGAGATCCGCCAGAGCTGCACCCGAGCAATCTGGCTCGACCAAGGCGAGCTCCTGGCCGACGGGGCCGTGGACGAGGTCGTCGAGCGGTACGAAGCCGCCCGTTGAGCCCGGCGTCCCGGCGTGATGCCGTCGGCAGGCGAGCCAACTCGGCGATCAGAGCTTGACTGCGTCGGCGAGGCCCGAGCCTTCGGGCTGGCCGTTGATGGCGGCCGCCCGCATCATGTTGCCGTTCTGGTAGCGGTCGACGACATCGATCACCCGCTGGCGACTCTCGTCCGAGTGCGTCCAGCGATCGAGCTCGATGGCTGCGGGGTAGAACGAGCGGAACGCAACCCCGCCGAATCCTGCCCTTCGGAGCATCGGGGCGAGGGTCGCCGGCTCCCAGAACATCAAATGGTTTCGGGTGAAACAGTTCCAGCCGTTGCGATACGCCTTGAGCTCGAGCGACTGGGCGTTGACCGTGTAGATGAACAGAACACCGCCAGGCACGAGGAGGCTCCGCAGTTTCGAGAGCTGTTCGAGCGGGTCTGCGAAATGGGCGAGAACGGACCACAACGTGATGATGTCGAACTTCTGGTCGCGTAGCTCCGGAACGTCGAGGGGGTCACCCCACCACGTCCGCTGCGAGCCAAGTCGCTCGTTCGCGACGTCGACCGCATCCGGCGCAAGGTCCACCCCGTATGCATCGAAACCTCGCTCGAGGGCGAGCTCGACGAAGACACCCGTGCCGCTCCCGAAGTCCAGCAGGCGACGACCTGCCCCGTCGTCGAAGAACCCGCCGTAGGTATTCATCGTCCGGATGTAGCGGCTTCTCCTGCCAGCCCGGTAGTTCCCGTCGAGGAAAGCGCTGTAGCTGCCCGTGTTGTACAGATCCGGGACACGGGTCACCTTGATCGCCGGGACCCTGTACAACAGCGAGCACTCAGCGCATCGTCCAGCCTTGTACTGGTACTTGCTGTGGGACCGGTCATAAAGGACTCGAACACCGTCCGCACCGCAGAGCGGACACAGCTGATGTTGCTCCATCTCATTCGGAATCACCGAGTGGTTGAGTTGTGCCACCGATTGCCGCGGGACGAGACGGCGCCGAAGCGGCTCGAAACGCTCGAGGGTCTCGGCCACACCCGGAACGACGTAGGGAAACACGTCGTTCGGCGTCTCGGAATACGGACCGATCTTTCGAAGTCTGCGAACGGCAAGTCGCGCCGGATTGTCCATGCGCGAAAGCTATCGCTCGGTCGCAACGGCTTCTGGGCGCACGAGTCGAAAACCCAGACCCGAGCCGCTGTGCTGCGAGATGAGACTGCGTGACGCAAGCACCGGCGACTCCACCAGTGGTCGATGGCAGAATGCTGGGATGGTCGCCAGGTGCCAGGTTCCGACGCCGTTCGACGAATGTCGGCGGCCATGATCGTTCGTGATCGAGCGCTCGCTGTCTTGAACACGGTCGGGGCTCTCCGAACGCTGACGCTGTGGGCAGCAGCCACAGTGGCAATCCGGCGCGGTGCTGACGAGTCGATGATCGGCCATATCCGCAATTCGGGGCTGGATCTCACCCGGGCGCTCCAGGCCATCTCGTGGGCCAGCGCAGCGGCGGGCGCCGGCGCACCGCCACGGCACTTCCAGCCGGGCGACCATTTCGTCGACCGAGATGCCCGAGCGCGCGCGGCATCGCTGGCACGTGCCGCCGAGGACCCTCGGGTGCGGAGCGCTCTCATCGGGCTCGATGACGATCTCGAACTCTCGGCGCTTGGAGAGCTCATCCAGACCGACCTCGTGAAGATGCTCGCCGACGCAGCAACGAGCCCATCTCAGCGCACCGCTGTCGCTCCGGGGTCGCAGCGACACATAGCGAAAGCGGTGACGGGCGTGCTGGAGCCGACAGGCATTCAGCCCTTCTTGATGAGTGGCTCATTGCTCGGGGTGATCCGGGACGGCGGCTTCATGGCACACGACTACGACGTCGACCTCGGTCTCGTTCCCGGCACCGACCGCGACCAGGTGCTCGCAGCGCTCCACAGCATTCCCGATGCAGAGGTGGAGTGGATCCCCGGTCGCTTCGTGATTCGGCTCGAGGGAGTCGTGGCCGACCTGTTCACGCACGAAGAACGGGATGGCTTGTGGTGGCATTCGACCCTCGTGCACGACTGGTGGAACACGCCGTTCGGCTTGCAACGTGAAGCTGCGACCGGATGCGACTTCTGGATTCCGGACGACCCGGAGCGGTACCTCGTGGAGAACTACGGCGACTGGTCTCGTCCGGTGCCGTTCTACGAGATCAGCTTCGACACTCCCAACCGGGTCTACCGCCGCGGCCCTGATGCGTTGAGGTTCCTCCACTCTCGTGTTCGCATCGGCTTGCGGACCTCCGATCGATGGCTCGTGGAGTCGGCGGCTCGAGAACTCCGCGACTCGTTCGGCGTCGACATCACGAACCAACTCGCCACATCAGGATTGCTGAAACCCGTAGAAGGGCGGGAGCCGCCGTCGGTCTGACTCGGCTCGATACGGTGAGGGCTCCATGCGCATCATCATCCTCGCCGCAGGTGTCGGATCACGGCTTGGTCGGCCGATTCCTAAACCTTTGACGCAACTTGCCGATGGATACACCATCTTGGAGCGTCAGATTCGAATGCTTCAGGCCCACTTCGACGGAGTTCAGATCGTCGTGGTCGTCGGATTCAAGAAGGACATGATCATGGAGGCCCATCCCAACGTGTTGTTCGCGTACAACGAACGGTTCGGCGAGACCAACACGTCGAAGAGCCTGTTGCGGGCGCTGTCACAGACCGGTGACGATGACGTCCTCTGGATGAATGGCGACGTCGTCTTCGACGCATCCCTGCTCGAGGCGATCTCGAGGGCCAGAACGCGGTCGATGTCGTTCGTCGCCGTCAACCATGCGTCTGTCGGCGACGAAGAAGTGAAGTACCGCCTCGGTGAGTCGGGGTCGATCTGTGAGTTGTCGAAGCTGGTCGTAGGCGGTGAGGGCGAGGCGGTCGGCGTGAACTACGTGACCGCTACGGACAAGCCAAGCCTGATCCAGCGTCTCGACGAGTGTGCGGACGACGACTACTTCGAACGCGGCATCGAACTCTCGATAGATGTCGACGGCACGCAATGGGTGCCCGTCGACGTCGCCGGCCTCTGCATCGAGGTCGACTTCGAATCGGATCTCGCCGACGTGAATCGACGACTGGAGCAACACGACTGATGCGCCGCGCGCTCGTTGCGGTCGTTGCCGTTGTTCTCACTGCCATTCCGGTGATCGATTCGGCTGAGCCGGCGCACGCAGCTCTCCAGGAGTGGAACGCAACCGTCGTGAGCGTGATCGATGGCGACACGTTCTGGGCCGACGTCGACGGGAGTGCCGGGCCGGTTCAGATCCGTGTCGGCGGGTTGCAGACGAACGAGAAGGACGGCGTCTTCGGGGGTACCGAGTGCATGGCTGACGAGGCAACGCTCGGCCTGACCGAGCTACTCGACGGAAAGCGAGTGGTGCTGAAGGCCCGACGAGCCTCGTCCCAGAGTCTCGGGCGCCCGATTCGGCACGTATTCGTCGACGGCGTCAACGTCGCTCAGCCGATGCTTCGCCGCGGACTCGGGGTGCCTGTGGTGTTCAACGAGGAACCGGACTTTGCCGTGTCGAACGCAAACGCTGCGCTCCTCGCCGCTCGCGACGAAGTCGGGGTCTGGGTCGACGACGTGTGCGGTGCTGGCCCAGCGGCTGGCGCCGTGATCGACATGGTCACCAACTATGACGCTGCTTTCGACGACTACACGAACGTCAACGGCGAGTACGTTCAGCTTCGCAACCGCGGAACCGAACCAGTCTCGCTCAACGGATGGACGTTACGGGATACAGCGCTTCGGCGGTTCGACCTTCCGAAGGGATACGTCCTCGAGCCCGGTGACAGGATCCGGATTTTCGTGGGTAGGGGCTTCAACACCGATGACTCGATCTACCTCGGTTCGGACAAACCACTGTTCGGCAATGACGCCGACGGCGTGTTCCTTCACGACCCGGACTTCGACATCCGAGCGTTCAGCCTGTGGCCCTGCACCGAAACGTGCAAGCCGCCACCGCTGCTGAAGATCACTCACGTGAACTACGACGCACCTGGCGACGATCGGGTCAACCCGAACGGTGAGTTCGTCGTCATCACCAACGAGAGCGCTGCAGTGATCGACTTTCAGGACTGGATGATCGATCTCCCGAGATTTCAACTCACGTCGATCGCGTCGCGGGAGCTCTCCCCGGGCGAGTCCTTGACGGTCTTCATGGGTAGCGGGGTCAATACACGAACCTCGATGTATCTGGGCCAGACCGGCGGCGTTCTGAGCAATTCCAACCACATCGTGGTCCTGTACACCCCGGAGCGCACCGTGGCATCCTGCGATGCGCGCGGAGCGAGCGTGTGCCCGCCCGTGGTCTCCGTCACCGACCCGAACGCGCCGAAGTCCGCCGTTCGTCTGGGCGGCGCCTACCGGGTCTGAGCCTGAACGGCACCAGCCGAGGGAAGGCGCCGACGAATCGCCGCAGAGATGATCGCCCGCTGCGCTCTCGTCGGAAGCGTTCGGAACGCTCGGATTCGGTCGGCGAGCGAATCGGACTTGAGCAGCGTTGCCAAAGCACGGGCGTCGCTCGGTGACTGGGCGATGACAGCCTCTCGAAGAAGGCAATGCATCGGTCCGACCGAGCTGACCGCCTGCGGCGACAGCCTAAGCATCACGGGCCGAGCGGCACCGAAGAACTCTTCGGCATAGCCCGAGTCCGACTCATCCGACGGCGTCAGCTCTCGTGCATAGAGCGGAAGATCGATGGTGATCAGCTTCATGCCGTGGCGTCGCCAGACGTTCGGTGGCGCCTCGCCCTGGATGAATGCGTCTGTCGCCCCGAGGGCAGCGAAGCGTGCCGACACCGAGCCCGGTCGTCGACGGTCCTGCGTGATCGACACGTGGTCGGTCGGGCGGCTCCGCCAGAGATAGGTCGGCCTCGCCAGGATGTCAACCGTCTGAGCGAGACAGTGCGCGCGAGTGGCCACTTCGATGTCCTCGAACAGCGTCCGTTCCGGGAACTCGAATCCGTGGCGATCCCAGAACGACCGCCGGAACAGTTTCGAGCAGATGATGTGATCGTTGAGCAAGCTCGGGCGCTCGTAGACGTGCGTTCGCTCGAGGTCGTCATTGAAGCCGCGGCGGTAGAGCGAGGCGCGCCATTGGGACCCGTCGTCGAACCGGTTGGCGACACCCGTCACGAAGTCCGATCCAGTTCGCTCGATGGTTGCGACCATCCGTTCGATCGCATCGAGCGGAACGATGTCGTCGCTGTCCACGAACGCGAGGTAGTCGCCGCGTGCGACTGCGATGCCACTGTTCCGCGCTGCACCCAAACCGGCGTTTTCCTGCGTCACAACACGAAGTCGAGGATCACGAGCTGTCCACTCGGCTAGGACCACCGCCGATCCGTCCGTGGATCCATCGTCGACAGCGATGACCTCGAGATGCGCATAGGACTGCCCGAGCACGCTGGAGAGGCACTCCTCGAGGTAACGCACCGTGTCGTAGCACGGCACGATGATCGAGACCAGCCGGTCGGTCATTGTTCGGTCGAGTCGAAGCTGAGATCAGGCATTGCCGAGAAGCGGTGTTGGGTTGAACGCCGCCGTGACATCTACGCCGAAGCAAGCCTTGAGTTCACGCGCTACCGATTCGGCGTACCACCGATCGCCGTGCTCCAGTGCTCGAACGAAGCGCTTGTGCAGATAGAGGAGCGCCTCAGGCGTCTTTCGGTACACACGGTTGGGTGTGTCGAAGCTGAAGTTGTAGAACGCGACCGGTCGGCTCCAGTCGCCGTAGTTCTCGGTCAGGTAGCGCTCTGCGTCGTCGGGGATCCAGATCGCGATGCCTTCGAGCTCGGCCGGCTCGAGCTCGAACGGTGTGTTCCACCACTCGTGGATGTCCGTTCCGTGCCACAGCAAGCCGTCGCGTTCGTAGTGGAGAAAGATGTCGACCACGGCGCCTGACTCTGAGCGGCAGACGACCTTGTCCTCTCCGATCTCCACGTCGAATCCTGCGACGGTGAGCGCCCGGGCGATCTCGCCAGGGTCACCGTCTCCCGGCAACAGCCCGAGGTCGATGTCATAGTCGTGCGCCAGCAACCCACCATCTCGAACGAGACCCAGAAGTGTCCCACTCACCAAGAACGGTCGAACGCCAAGACTCGTCAACTGCTCGGCGACGCTTCTGAACACTTGCATCTGAGGCGGATCCCGACGTTCGACACCCGCAGCCTCCTTGGGAGGCGACGCTCGAAGGCGGCGATCGAGATCTTCGTGCACGAACGTCGAGAGTTCCGACAGGTCAGGATTCGCTTCGAAAGCAAACAACTGCCTCCAAAGAAACTCGCCCGCATTGGGATTGGCGCCAAGATACGCCCGAAGCGATACCGCTGATTCCGACCGGCCCTCGGCAGTCTTGACGTGGTAGGCCGCGGGAAACCACTTCGGAAAGCGCCCGAACCCTTCGACTGCGTCCGCCCACATGATCATTTCGAGCGTCCGCGTCAGTTCTCGTTGACGTCTCCCCTCGAGCGCTTCGACGAGGATCGGAGAGCTCATATCGGACCGGCTCCGCCACGCAGCGGCGCGCGACACGATCGACCTCGTCGCGGGCAGACGATCGGCAACATCGATCAGGAGCGAGCGGAACTTCGGCATGATGGGTCGGCACCAGGTGGCTGTTTCTCGATCCTAGGGCCTTGGAGTTGCCATCACGCAGATCGGCAACTGTGCGCAGTTCTCCTCCTGCGGTGCACGTGTCGGAAGACCAGCGGATATTGTCACCTGCCATGCGGCGTCTAATGGAACGATCGAACGCGCCTGTTGCGATCGCGCTAGGAACCGTCTGCGCATCGCTGCTGTTCCTCCTGCCTTCCCTTTGGTCAACGCGAAGACTTCGGCCGGTAGCCGACGACTACTGCACTGGGGCGGACGTTGCTCAATTCGGGCTGTTCGGAGCGACACGCAACTCGTACATGAACTGGAGCGGCGACCTCGCCTCCGTCCTCGCCAACAACATCGTCACAGGCCTACCCCTCGCCTACCTGCCATGGAGCATCGCCTCCGCGATCGCTTTTCTCTTCATGCTTCTCGCCATGGGCATATGTCTGGTCTACGTCATCACACTTCGCTGGTCGTTTGATGGGCGTTATCTCCTGCTCGTCCCAGTGATACTTGTGGTCGGTTGCGTCTCATGGCTCACGTTCTTCTGGGTACCCCTCTCCTGGTCTTACTCGGACGAGGAGTTCCGATTCGCCAACGGAATGACTTCGTGGCAGGTCGTAAACGGCCTGTATTCGATACCTGCCATCGGACTCAGCGCACTGCTCGTCTGGGTATTCGTCACCGCGTCGCGGGCATCCTTCTGGGAACGTCCGAACAAATGGATGTTGCTCGCCCAACCGATTGCCGCAATGTCGGGCGTGGTCCTCGGAACATCTTGGAGTCTAGCTTTTGCCATTGTGGCAATGTGGTCGCTTTTCGCTCGGCGTCACGGAGTCGCACCGCGGAGATACCTGCTCACGCTCGTCGCGTACACCATGGCGTACGGGGTCGGTTTCGGAGTCATGTTCTTCTCGCCTGGGCTCAAGGCACGGCGAGACTTCTACGACGAGAGCGAGACCTTCGTCTACCCACTCGCGGACCGTTCGATCGGGTCGCTGCTTGACTGGACATTCCCCGAAACGGTGCGTCTCTGGCTCGAAGGCGTGTACAGCTCCGGTTCGGTCATAGCGTTCGCCACCACCGTCCTACTCGGCGTCATCATGGGTTCAGTCGGCACAGTCCGCCCAGCATCCTCGGGAATGCGCCTCATAGCGCTGAGTACTGCGCTGATGATCTTTTCGTTCACAACGGCGATGATGGCTCGGATTGGCGAGAGCGTCACATACGTTGCGTTTTGGCACCTGGCCTCGTCTCGAACGATTACCCTCGTCGCTGTGCTCGTAGCCGGGCTCGCAGTCGGCGACCGCCTAGCCCGAACCACCGTGGAAACTCGCACCGCCGTTACGTTCGCCGCGGGAGTGGCGATCATCGCGATCGGAGGACCAGCAATACGCCTGATGGATAGAAGTGTAGAGCAACGCTTCGACCAGTGGATGGAGGGACCGGCACCAATCAGCGTGGTACGCGACATTGAACCCGAGAGCGGCTGGGTTCAGGCATGTTGGAACCGGCTAATCGAACAGCGCGATGACGGAGGCCGCGTTATCGAGAATCCTTGATTCGGCTCGTGGCGACGATCTCAGTCGACGCAGCGAGGTCGCGTCGAATCGACTCGATCGTTGCTGCGATTCCAGCAGGCAGGGGCGTGCGAACACGTCGATCGATCTCCGGAACAACCACCGAGCGAAAACTGAGCGCGGATCCTTGCATAGCGCTCCTGCTCGATGTCGTCATGACTATGTTCGGGGCACGACCGAGGACTCGCCGGATCTCGCCGAGGACGCCACCGATCGACACCGAGTCGCCCGAGGCCACGATCTTGATTAGAGATGATCCTTCGCCAAACTCTGCGGCACCAGCGAGTAGGTCGAGAATTATTGCTGCCGCATCATCGACGTAGACGTAGTCTCGGATGGTGTCGAGCGACACATATATAGATACCGGCTTGCGGGTCAGGGTCGCGAGACACGCCTGCGAGATCAAGCCTTGTTGTTTCGCCATCGATTGACCAGGGCCATAGAGGTTCGAGATCCTACCGATCACGGCGCGGGCGCCGGTGCGCGTGGCCCATTCTCGAACGATGGCCTCCTGACGCAACTTGTTGCGACCGTAGGAGGAAATCGGGTTGGGATCCGATTCCTCGGAAATCGGATTCTTCTGGCCCGCACCGAAGACGCCGCCAGCAGACGACGACAGGAAGAATGTGCAGTGTGCACCCGACAACTCGTTGAGGACCGTCTCCAGGGCACGAGTTTCGGCGTCGAGAACGTCGTCCGCGGTCCCGATCACACCTGCGCCGGCACACCAAGCCACCGCACACGTCCGATGGGCGGTCGCCGCTACGAACCGTTTGGCCTCGGAGGCCAACTCCTTGTTTGCCGTTCGCTCGGCCCATCGGACCGTACCGGCTACATGAACATCGAAGGCGGGCGATCCGAGCCGATTCACGGCGCTGCCCAACATCCCCCCCGAACCGATGATCCAGAGCATCGGTCGAGCTTTCATCTCAACTCAAGCGTCCAAGGGGGCCATCCGCTGAGTCCCCGACGATGAGATACGGAGGCTTGCCGAGTGCCATCCGCGATGCTACGCCGATGTACTCGGCGACAATGCCGAGGCTGAAGAGGATCAGCCCAGTCCCTACGAGCACGACTGTCGCAAGTGACGCCCAGCCTTCCACTTCAATGCTGCCACTCATGCGGCCGATGACAATCGCCCCGGCTGCGGTGAAACCGAGCACAGCGAACACCGCTCCAATGACGCTCATGATCCGGAGCGGACGTGTTCCGGACGTCAACACCAGTCGCCAGAAATGCGACATGAGCGACCGAAATCGATACCCCGAGTCTCGATGGCCGTCGTCTCGAAGTACAACCGGGCAATAGGCAAAGTCAGATGTGACCCACCCAAACCCGACATCGAGATACAGACCTGACCCGGAGTACGCCGCTACGCTTCGACCGATCTCACCTAGCACCAGACGGTAGCTGTGGTAGCCCGGTTGCCCCTCGCTCGACAGAACGTTCACGAAGGCCCACTTCGCTAGCCGCGAGGAGGCATTTCGAACTGCACCGTGCGTCGGGGAGTTAGTCGGTGCGGCGTAGACCACGGACGCCTGTTCGCTGAGCGCCACATCGAGCATCCTAGGAATCGCCATTGGGTCGTGCTGTCCGTCTTCGTCGAGCGTCACGATCCAATCGGTTGATGTCGACGCCATCCCTGCGAGAGTCGCTGCATGTTGTCCGAAATTCCGACTTAACCAAATCGGTCGGATCCAGGGGTACTCGGACGCGAGTTCTCGAATCACCCGGTCCGACCTGTCGGGCCCTCGGTCATGAACGAGCAGCACCTCGGAAACGATTGCTCGATGCCCATCTGGTGTGGTGAACGGCTCCGTCAAGGAGAGCATTTCCTTGGCCAACGAGCCAAGCGTGGTCTCGCCGCGGTATACCGGCACGACGATAGATATGGAGTGCGACTGCGCAGGTCTGATGTCCATCCCTCGTCATGGTAGGCGGTCGCGCTCCGCAAGACTGACCCTCCCGTTACCGCCCCCTCGGATCTATGCGGGATGGGGTGAGGGCCCGCCCAGGCGCGGCCAGGGACTCCAACAGTCGGTGGTTCCGACGCCGTTCGAATCCTCGGGGCCTCTGTGCAGTGCAATTCCTACGCGAATGTGCGAGCGGCCAGCCTGATGTGAGCGCCTTCGCCGGCGATGGCCATGATGATCGACCGATGGCGGGTCACGCTGATACCGGGCTAGGACATGCGTAGCGTCCCCGGCGCGGCTCGCGGGCGACGGTCAAGCAACATCCCATTCGTGGAGTTGGCTGGCTTGCTGCGTTTCGGACGGAAGGCCCTGCTGGCGCGGAGCGAGCACCGCTTGGGTTGAGGGAGCGCACCTCGACCAACTCGTCGACGACACGGCGGACCCAGAGATGGCCATCGAGGCCCGCTCACTGGCCGGCACCGTCGTGCGTTGGCACGACCAGACTCTCGCATGCGGACTCGCCAGCGTCGGCAACGGGTCGACCAAGGCACTCAGCAACCTGAACAGACCCACCGGCCGGTCGCGTTCGGGATGCGCCAGTTCCACCACGGCCGCGTCCGCTGCCGGCCATACCCCCTTACTTGTTGAGCAGTCCTGATCGGCAACGATGAGGGCTGGTGCTCGGCAGTACGGGCAGGGTTCATGCCCCCTGTCACTTCGATGGCCTGGGGGATGTTGCCACCTGTGCTGTCCGGGCGCGGCTGACCTCTGACAGGGGCATGCACTTCGCGGCTGATTCGTAAGGTGGTTGATGGCGGCCATGCCGATCGAGCATCGCGTCCGAATCGACTCGAACGGAGAACTCATGGAGAGCTTCGACCATCGCGACATCGACGTGTTCGTCGGTATCGACATGGCCAAACAGGATCACTACGCCCACACGACCAATCGCGATGGGACCTAGTTGTTCGACCGCACGGTCGGCAACGACGAAGCCGCAATCAACCGGCTGATCGACGCCGCCGGCGAACATGGACGGGTTGCGTTGGTGATCGACATGCCGTCCTCGCCAGCTCAGCTGCTACTCACGATCGCCCGCACGCGCGAGATCCCCGTCGCCTACGTGACGGGGCTGCAGATGCGTCGAGCAGCCGAGCTCTACGCGGGTTCAGCCAAGACCGACCCGCGCGACCCATGGGTGCTGGCCGACTTCGAGCGACGTCACACCGACCAACTCGTGTGGCTCGACATCGGCGACGAACTCCTTGCCAAGCTGCGGATCCTGAATGGCCGCGGCGTCGATCTCGCCGAAGACGCCAACCGCTCCAGCAACCGCTGCCGTGACGCCCTCACCAGCATTTCCCCAGCTCTCGAGCGTGCACTCGGCTCCCGGCTCGGTCAATCCGGGGTTCGTGACCTCCTCGCCGCCTACGAGACGCCGACCGCTCTCACCGCAGCCGGACCCGACGCCATCCGTGCTGCGATCGCGGTCCGCTCACCCCGACTCGCGACCAAGATCACCGACGCTGTCGTCACAGCGTTGGCCGCCCAGACCGTGACACTGCCCGGCGAAGAAACCTGGGGCGAGATCGTCGCCGACCTCGACCGCATCCACACCCAACGCAACGCGCTCGCCAAACAAATCGAGACCGTGTTCCTGGAACACCCTCTCGGACAGGTCCTGGTGACACTCTGCGGGTTCGGCCCCAGGACCGGAGCACGAACCCTCGCCGAGATTGGCGACCCCACTCGCTTCGCCAACGGCGGTCGCCTCGCCGCCTACGCCGGCCTCGCACCCATCGACCGCCGCTCAGGCCGCTCCATCAACAACGCTGCTGCGTCCCGCCGAGGAAACCACCGACTCAAGAACGCGATGTTCCTCGCCGCGTTCGACGCGATCCAACACGGCACCCACGCCCGCGCCTACTACGACCGCAAACGGTCCGAAGGCAAGAAGCACAACGCCGACGTCATCTGCGTCGCCCGACGACGCTGCGACCTCATCTGGGCCATGCTCACCACCGACCAGCCCTACGACGCCACCCGAACCCGAAATCACCCGATCGCAGCTTGACAACGAGACAGGACACCCCCAGGGAAACGGACCCAGCCATCAAGGTGGTGGACGCGACCCACCAACGTTCATGGCCAGTGCACTAGCTCAACTCGAGTCCAGATCCGAATCGCCGCACGTCGAGAAGGTATGATTCGGCCGGTGAAGCGCCCGCCCAGCAGGTCAACGACAGGTCGAATGTTTGAGGCCGTCGCAGGTTTCGCTGATCCACACGAAGAGTTTGAGCGAATTCTGAGGCGAGTCTTCGAGACCGCCCTGGAGCCTGGAGACGGTGCGATCGATGCGGGCGCCCACGTCGGGAAGCACACTGTTCCGTTCGCACTTGCGGTGGGCCCGACTGGGTGGGTGGCGGCAATCGAGCCGTTGCCTTGGGCGGCAGAGCGGCTCAGAGCCCGTCTCGACGTCGCCGGCTTGACACCGTTCGTAAGTGTTCACCAGAGCTGCGTTGGCGCCGAGTCAGCGAAGAGCATCCGCTTTCACGAGGTTCGAGATCACCCTGGATGGAGTGCCAAGGCAGTTCGCTCACACGCCACGGACCTGGTCGAGCACGACGTGCCGCAGCTCACAATCGACGATGTGAGTAACGGTCGTCCAACTCGGGTCATCAAGATCGACGTCGAAGGTGGCGAGTTGGACGTACTGCTTGGCGCAAGGGACACTCTCAGGAGATGGCGACCCGTGGTCCACGCAGAACTAGTGGCTGGCGCCATCGAGGCCAACTCCTGGGACGCGATCGAGCTCCTCGATCTGTTGCACGAACACGGCTATGAGGTCTTCGACGTGATCGGCAACGAACTGACCGAGGAGAACCGAGATGGCTACATCCATTCTCCAGGTCCGATTGACCACTTCGGCGGTTTCGACCTCGTAGCGATCCACAAATCCGACCCCGCTCGGTCGGATCTGACCCGGTGCTTGCTTTCCTCATTCGGATCAGAGCGACTCGACCTCGAGCGCCACCGTGTTCCTGAGCTCATCGGACCGTTGCCAGCGGTTGCTTGCACCCTGGACGAGCCCGCAGCAGTCGTTGTTGACAGTGTGGTGGGCTTCCGTGAAGACCTTCTCGTCGGACCTCAACATCCACTGCCGTCCCTTTGGCCATCCGGAACGAGCGACGCCGACAAGTGCGCCATTTTTTGGGCGACAAGCGGGGCCGTCCTCCTCGACTTCAACAGCGCCACGCTTTCGTCACTTGAGCGACTCGAGAAAGTAGAACTTCCGGTCGGTGCCGGCCAACTTGACCTGGACGATGATCACTGTGCGGAGATCGTGGTTGCAACGCCACTGAAGAAGTCGGCGAAGCACGCGCAAACACTCTGCGAATTCGATTTCGGACGTGGATTTGCGACTGGAATCGTCCGGATCACCATGTCCGGAGAACTCGAGATCGTCTGGGAGCAGGACGGTCGCACCGCATCGATTGATCGTGTACCTTGCACTCACCTACCAAGCACGAAGATCACGCTGTCTCGCAAGAGAGACAGTTACACGCTGACCGCGTCTGGCGGCCAGCGGACCGTGGTGTCTCAGGTTCGCCTTCGAGCATGTTCGGGAACACTCTCTGTCCAGGTGGGCCGCCGAGCGGGCTCGATTGCACAAGACCCTGTTGCAAAGCCGGCTCTTTCGTTGAGCGCATCTCTTGCGCCTGCATCGAGCGCTCACCTAACTGAGCTTTCTCGTAGCGCTATGTCGATATCGCGTCGAGGGGCAAAGGCCGTCGCTCATCGGGTGCCGGGCGCGATGAATCTCGTTCGAGCGATCAGACGAGCCCTCGCATGAGGGTGTCGATCCTTGTCGACTTCCTGCGCCCGAACGGAGCCGGGCTGATGGCTCTTCTGCAGGGCCAGTTGCTCAGGGACGCAGGCCATGATGTCTCCTTCATCGCAGCAGCGGCTTCCGACGAAATCTCGTCTGCCATTGCTGAATCCGGGATCAGAATTTCGGCCTTTCTGCACTCCGAGCAGCCATTCGATCGAACACTTTCTCCGCGGGATTTTCTGACGTTACGAGAGGATGCGCGGCAGTGGATGCAGAACGAATTGACGTCACAAAACGCCGATATCTTGTGCGTCCACAATTGCGGGCGGCTCCTCGACCAACACATGGTCTCCGACCTCAGTCGACAGCTTCCGGTCGTCATGACCGTTCACGATGAATGGTTTCTGACCGATGCCCACTATCGGCTGAATATCGACTCCGAACTCGTCAGATCGTTCGAACCGCACCGTGACGCTAGTCTCGCTCGGCATCGCTACGAGCACCTCGACGAGGTCTCCGCACGAGCGGGAAATCTCACGATTATCGCACCGTCCTCTTGGCTCTTCGAGCGCTGCCGGCGTCGTTTTCCAGGCCTTCGTTGTATCCATCTTCGTAATCCTGTTGATCCGCAACTCTTCGATGCAATGGGCCGGACCGAGGCCCGCTCGTTGCTTGGAGTCGATCAACGGGTCCCTTTGGTGATGGCGGTGGGGAATCCACGCGAGAAGCGCAAGGGCCTGGGGCATCTGGCCCAATCGATGAACCTCGTCGAGGGGAACCCGATTCTGCTGGTAGTCGGAGGCAGCAGCAGTTACGTGGGGCAGGAGGCATCGTCCTTCATCGAACCGGGCTGTCTACAGGCTGTCCTCGACGAGAATCGTGTGCCCGACCTCAGACTGCACGGTTATCAAGACAGAGCGATCGCCGTCGGCGGGTGTCCGCGATCGATGATGAGGCTGCTCTACGCCGCGGCTGATGTAGTTGCGCACCCGTCCGTAATGGATAATCTCCCGACCGTCCCGATTGAGGCAGGCTTGGTCGGCGTCCGCTGCCTCGCCACGGACGTTGGTGGAACTTCCGAGACCATCGCGGATGCTGACGGTTTGTTTCCGCACCACGCTTCGGCTGAGTTTCTGGCTGACCGGCTCGCAATCGAGCTCCGCCGCAGCCGTGATGAGACAGCCGAGGTGCGATCCGAGCGAAGAAAACGCCAACTGCATCGCTTTTCACCCGAGCGACACCTGGAACTACTCGAGCCCCTTCTGGAAAGCCTGGTGAGCAAGTGACCGCGCCGCTTCCGCAATCGACGTCGATCTCACTCCGCCTCGCCGAGACGTGGGCGCTTCGAAGCATCGTCGACCTTCCGTGCAGAACCGCGGTAGCCACTGGCGACGCCGCTTCCCATCTTCGATTTGGGTACGTCTCGAAGGTAAGCGACGCGGAGCGGCTGGTCCAGCGAACCTTCCGAGCCGTCGACGTACAGGGCCGAAGTGAACTCGGTCGAGCCGAGGTACTCACACGGATTGCGAATGGGGAAATCGTCGCATTCGTGAGCGACGAAGAGTCGATGCTGCGCGAATGCGTCAATTCCCAGTGCCCCGATCCGACTCTCGTGAAGTCCCGGCAAGCCATACGACGAGAGTTGAACGAGATGCGTTTCCTTCTTCGCCAGTTCGCGCTCGACGAAGCCGGTTCGCATCAAGGTGCCTCCTCTGCACTTGTGGCCACCATCCAGGAAAAATGGCACGACCATCTGGCTGTTGTCATCGACGTCGCCATGCAGCTCTCGCTCGGAGCAGACCGACAGAGGTATACCGATCCGCTCTTCCAAGAACGCTTCAACCTCCGAATCCCCGCCGCATATCGACGACTGGTTCGGCTCGGCGTCCGCTCGAATCCACTGCTGGTGTTGGACTGACCATGCTCGTTTCGATCATCATCCCAAGCTTCGAGCAATCTCAGTTCCTTCTTGCTTGCATCGAAAGCGCCAGGAGTCAAGATCACACAGACCTCGAGATTCTCGTGGTCGATGATGCGAGTTCCGATGCCTCGCTGGCGATCGCTCGTGAGATCGCACTGGTGGACGATCGGATCCGGATCATTCGGCGGACACGCAATGGCGGTCTCGGCCGAGCGCGCAACACCGGGATCGCCTTCGCCCGAGGAGAACTCCTCGGGTTTCTCGACTCCGACGATTGCCTGTATCCGGATTCGGTCTCAGCGCGGGTCGACGCTTACTTGGCCGCGAGCGTCGATCAGCCTGGCCTGATCGGAGTCTTCGGCGATTGGCAGCACACAACCGAGGCCGTCGATCTCCCGGCGCGTCGAGACCCTCGGGAATCCGTTCCGGACGTCACCGCCGAGAGCTTCCGCGGCGAAAACGGCTTCATCTGCTCGGCACCCCTGGTTCGTGCTGATGTCGTTCGCAGCGTCGGCGGGTTTCCTGAGGGATTGCCGCTCTTCGAAGACTTCTCGATGTGGACACGCATTTTGGCGACCGGGGGGTTTTTCCGATACGTCCCATCCGTCGTGTCGACCTACCGGCAGCGACCAATGTCGATGCTTCGACGAGCCGACGTGATCGGTGCCACTTACGCTGACAGCATTGTCGGCGATGCAGTCGAGCGCGGAATCTCTTTGGCCGGCAGCAACATGCTCGGCCTGACGGCGGAGTTCGCTTCACCCCGTTCCGGCCAACGTCTTTCATGGCTTCGCTCGACCCAGTTCGGCACGAACCTCGATCAAGAGTTCGGGGACGCAGCGGCAATCCTGACGGGTGGGAAACGAAGGAACGCTGCCGAACCTGAGCCCCCTCAGGAGTCGGCCCCTTTCGTACAGAGGGCAGCCGGGTCGCTGGACGACGCTGCGAACGACGCCGTCGAGATGCTCACCGCCGATCTTCCAGACAACGACGAGTCCGTGATCGTGGTGTCGCCGTCATCGATCGAAGACGCTTTCGAGATCGTGGCGATTGCTGAGGGTTGGTCCGGCAAACAGAGGCTGGTCGTGGCACTGAACGAAGGCACCGCCCTATCGGACCTGTGGCCGATCGCTGGATACGACCTGCCCGTCACAACCGCGGACAACGCGATCAAGCGGTGGCCCGGGGCACAGTGGATGGTGTTCGGCTCGGACGACGGTGAACGAGGCCAGATCGTTCGAAGAATCGGCAAGCAGCGCTGCACGATTCGCTCCACCGGACTCACCGCTCTGCGCACATTCGAGAACGGTGCAGCACGTCGTTTCCGAGAAGCTTCCCACACCATCGTGAGAAACGAATTGGAGGCTGCTGAGCTCGGCGACCGCTCCGTCGAGATCGTTCGGTCTGGGGTGGCAATCGGAGCTCGGCACATCTTTGAGTCCCAACCCGGGCTTTCTCCCAATGGACCCATCGTGGTCTTCGTGCCCGACGGCTTTCTCGACGAGCCGTACGCTGACGGATGGTTGTCCACAGCGCTCGCCACGGCTGACAGCTTCCCAAACCGCTCCGTCCTTGCGTCGAAAGCGATGCCAGCGTCCAAACTTGGCGGCTTTCGCGTGCGCCCTCTCAGCTTGCGGCTGCTCGGCGAGGCGTCTGCGATCGTCCTACCAATATGCGACGAATTGCCTATGTTCGAGGCGCTTGGCCTTCGGGTGGTCGTCTTCGACCCTGCGTTATCGGATACTCTGAACCTCACACTTGTCAGGCATCTCGCGCCGGCACAGAATTCGGCATCGTTGCGCCGAATCCTCACCCAGACCCTCACTGGATCCAGCCGGCATCCAGACGAGTTCGCTACCCGTCTCAGCCGCTTTTTCCCACACGATGGCAACGCCAGCGAGTTCGTCAGTGATCTGTTCGGGGACTCAACGGAGCACGATCATGAAGGCTGAACGGCCCCTCTCTCGACGAATTCTGAGCCGGGCGTATCGATCCCTTCCTCCTGGACTCAAGCCAATAACGAGCAACGTCTGGAACTCGGCCAGAGGGCGATCCAAACAACTCATGAGCCCTCGTCGCTCCAGGAGCCTGGTCCCGTTGATCGTTCAAAACGACACAGGACGACCGATCGTCAGCGTGATCGTGGCCGCCTTCGACGAGCAATTACATCTTGGGACTGCACTAGAGAGCGTCGCTGCGCAGACCTTTGGGGACTTTGAATGCATCGTGGTCGACGATGCCTCCTATGACCACACGCTTGACGTCGCCATGGAGATGCGTGCGTGCGATAGTCGCTTTCGCGTGATCAGACACCCAGAAAACGCTGGGCTCAGCAAGACACGGAACAGCGGCCTCGCGGCGGCTCGCGGCACCTACGTCACGTTCCTGGACGGCGACGATTTCATGTTCCCGAAAGCACTCGAGCGTCGGATCGAAGCGCTCCTCGACACCGACGATGAAGAGGTCGCAGGTGCGTTTTGCGATTGGGTACCGGTACCCCATGATGCTGCACCCGGCATCGCAGTGCGTGAGCCGAGGAGACTCGGCAACGCTGATTACTTCTCGTCCGCGGGCAAGCCACCATTCATTGCGAGCGCGCCGCTCTTGCGTACCGAGCTCGCAATCGCGAGCGGTGGGTTCGATCCCGATTTCGGATCGGCGGAAGACTTCGAGTTCTGGTCTCGGCTCATGCGGCTCGGGTATAGATTCATCTACAGGCCCGATGTCGGGATCGCCTACCGACAACGCCGCGACGGCATGGTCCAGGGGCAGCCGGCAGTCCATGCAGCTCACGTCGACCGGGTGATGACCTGGCAGGAGTCCGACGTCGACCTGGCCCCGCTGAACGTCGTCGCACCGAGCCCGTTCTCCAGAGGTCGCTCACACTACGACAGCGTTGTTCGCAAGACCGAGCGCCTCATCGAGTCTCTCGCACTGGCGATCGCCGCCGACGACGCACAGCAGATTCGGGACGTCATCGAGATGTTCCCTGCCGACGCTCACCAGGTCGCTCCGTACGCCCTCAACGTTCACGGGATCGCCAGAAAGGCGATGAAGCGAACGGGTCTTGCGGACGAGACCATCAGCGACGACGAGCTTTGCGACATCGCCCGTCGGACTGCCACCCAGTTCGGGGCGTTGAAGAAGGGCGGCCAATCGATCCGCTCCGGCCTCAAGCCTCCTGACCTCCGAAACCGCTCCGGAAACGCCAAGGAGATTCGAGAAGCCGCCAGGCGGGCACCCTCCAGAGGGCGCTTCGGCGGAGTCGTTCTGGTCCCATTGGCGCGGTATCACACAGACGAACTCGTCCCACTGGCACACGCACTCGAACATCTCGGGATGCGGTCATCGATGCTGCTCACAGAGCGTGAAGGGCCCGAGGTCTGCAAAGAACTGTGGAAATCGGACCTTCCCGTCTATTCGTGGCCAGACGAACTCCGATCGATCGGCCGTTTCAGTGCCATGCTGACCCTCAACGATTGGGGCCCAACAATCCCGCTTGCCAAGCTCGCTGCTCAGCGCGGGGCCTTGTCTATCGCCAAAGTCGAGGGAGTTCAGGACTTCGAGGATGCCGACACCGGAAGAATACGTCGCGCATACCGACGAAGCGACCTCGTGCTGTGCCAAGGCCAGAACGACGTGACGGCGTTGAACGGAGAAATCACCGCCGTTGTGGGCAATAGCCGACTTCAGAACGTTTGGGAAGAGGGGGAGCGGAGCTTTGGAACGTCTCGGACCGCGGTGATCAACTCGAACTTCACGTACAACGTGCTAACTGGAGAGAAGACCGGCTGGCTCGAGTCCGTGCTCAAAGCGTGCCGATTGGCCAATGTCCGCCCGCTGATCAGCCAGCATCATGCTGACGGCGGATTGGATGCAGATCTCCCGATCGCGACCCGCCCGATGAAGTGGCTCCTCAAGTACGAAGCGGACCTCTTGATCTCACGGTTTAGTACCGTTCCGTTCGAAGCGATGGCCCGGGGGGTTCCGTTTGTCTACCACAACCCTCATGACGAGAAGGTCCCGACTTTCCGCACGCCGGGTGGCTCGTTTGCGACGAGCGCGTCGGTACATGAACTCGCTGAAGCGATTGATACGGCACTCGAATGGCGAGGTACGTACCGAGAACGATCAGCGGAGTTCTTCGCTGCGCAGGTGTCGATTGATGACTCTCTGACGCCCGCCGAGCGGGCGGCTCAGTGCATCGTCGACCGTGTATCGCATCGGCGGTGATCACTTGGTTGCGAAGAACACCAGCCCATTGCACACCAGATCGGTTTCTCCATAGCGCTCGACAAGATCGAGAGGCGGGAGAGTCGGTACGCATAGCTTTTCGTGCGACACATGCTCGAACGGCGAACGAGCGAATGCCAGGATGATCTCGCTCGCAGCGAGTCGGTTCTGCTCGGGTGACGTGAAGACGTATTCGGCGATGATGGCAGCATCATCTCCCACCTCGGTGGACTCCCTCAGGTAGTCCTCGAGGGATTCACGATCGTGCGTTAGCTGGCACCAGTCTGGAAGCAGATCTGGCATGACATCGAATCCGTAGTGCGTGCCGTCTGCGCCCTTCACGGCCATGTGATGTCCCTTCGGGCTCAGGTACAGGGGGCCACCGTCGAGGTAGAGGACACCGCCGTCCTCAAGCACCCGATGACACTCGGCAAGAAAGTGGTCCAGACCGGAGATATGTTCCAGGACAGCTCGACCGAACAGCATGGAGAACGACGCGTCGGGGAACTCGAGAGCGTCGATGCCGGTCTGCCGGACGGTGATCGGATACTGCCCGACGTTGCCTTCCAGGCCATCGACAACCAAGTTCGTGGCCACAACCGGCAGCCCGGTGAGTTCATGCAAGACTTTGGCCCCGGCCAATTGCCCATCAGCGCCGATCTCGAGGATCGGCCGATCGGAGTTGTCGACCGTCTTGAGCTTGACATTGGCCAGCATGCGTGCGAACGTTGCCCTCACCACAGGAATCCGCGATTCGTTCCACGCTCCACGTCCTCGAAGCGCTGACTCGAGAACCCGTTCCACTGTCGCCAGCGCCTCCGACTTGGCGGCTTCATCTGGGCTCGAACGCCCGGCTGAGGCGCTTAGGGCTACCGAATCCACGATCGGTGATGAAACAGGACTCGCAGCCGAAGGCAGCGATGGGGCCAAGGCGGGCGCGTCCGGCGAAATGATTGCCGCGACCCTGCGACGCAGTGCACGCACAGCTCGCCTCGGGTCGGTCCGAGCAACTCTCGCCGCGTGGGCCAACGACGACGAGAAGATTCTCACGGTCGGAACGCTAGCGCCGGCTGAGCTCTCGTGCCGATCAGGCGACGACCAGGAGCAACGAACGCGAGTTCGTCCTTTCGACTCTGCCACCGAAGCGATGAGCTCGAGCAACAGCGGCATTTGCTTGGACCGATCCTCGGCAAACTCTATCCACTGACGGTTTGCGGCCCGGTCAGGCTCAGTGCTTTGTTGCCCCTCGAGGAGGCGAGACACGATCTCCACCACTCCGTCAGCGTCGCCAGCCTGGACGAAACTCGCTCGGAATCCTTCCGATTCCATCGCCCGATACTCAGGCTGATCGGTACAAACGACGTCCATACCGGCTGCCGCTGCTTGCAGCATGCTCAAGGATCTCATATCGCGGGTCCGCTTCAGTGAGAGGCCTATGTCAGAGGCGCTGCAGTAGGCCTCGAAGTCGTTCATATCGACGTTTCCTGAGACAATTCGGAACTGCTCGCTGACACCGGCCTGCGCCGTCGCACGGAGCGCGGCGCGGGCGTCCTCCCAATTGCCGACCCCAGCAATGACGACGTGGTAGGTCGCCGGAAAGCGTCGAGCGATCGCAATCTGAGCTGCGAGCGCCGTGTCCCCTCCCCAGGCATCGCGTAGACGCCGGGTATTGAAGACGATCGTGCTGTCCTGAGGAAGACCGAGCCGCTCGCGAGCCTCGAATACCACCTCGGTCGAACGACGTGGGATGCCCGACAGATCGACGCCCCACGAGATCGACCGGGCTCGATCCCGCGGCACCGAGAATCGATCGCAAATTGTGGGGAGCGACGACACAGCGCTCGGGATGCAGAGCTCAGATGACCGCAGAGCCGACCGCACGAGTCGACTTGCAGCTCGCGAGGCTGGGGCATAGTCGAAGAGGTCATCGCCCCACGGCATCACGACGACGGGAATACCCGAGACACGTCGGGGAACCCATCCGTAGTGAAATGCGTGGTTGACGAAGACGACACGAGGCTCCAACTGTCGAATGACCGATGCGATTCGCTCGCCGCGCTCGATCGGCCGGCGAATCGACAGCAGTTCAGGATCCCCGCCGAACTCCGCAGCGAATCGGGCGATTGCCCGCTGATCGAAGCGAAGAAGCCGATGCTCCAACCAGCCCCCTACCTGACCACAGCGCTGGGCGCGTTTCTGATCCGCGCTCGCCAGTCTCGTATCCGCCGACAAGAGTGAGACGCCATGCGCAATCTCGAGGTCTTCTGTGGCAACACCGTCGAGCACTGCGACCTTCCAACCTCTTGCGGACATCTCGGAGGCAAGCAGTACGACGATCGGGTGTGCAGCGACACCGACGATCACGCAGTCGAACTGCTCGTCGGTGGTCATTTGACGTGCCGTGGCAACGACGCGGCCTCGTGCCAGATCTCTGCGACGAGTTGACCAATACGATGTGCCGCTTCAACGGTGACGCTACGCCCGGTCGGGAGAGCGAGGCACGCCGCCGCCCACCTGTCGGCGTTTGGGAGTGGCCTCGACGCAAAACCCTCGTAGTCAGCGAACCGATGCAAGCCGGGAGAGAAGTATCGACGTGCCAGCACATTCTCTGCCGTGAGCGCCAACCACAGTTGGTCGCGCTCCAGCGGCGCCGTGCCGGAATCGACTATTGCCACTATGTAATGGTGAGTGGGTTCCACATCGTCGGCGTGCCGGAACAAATCGACTCCGGCGAGTGCGAGCAGTTCTTCTCCATATGCTTCATGCAGTTCGTGATTGTGGTCGATCACTCGATCGAGTTGATCGAGCGAGAGCAATCCCATTGCAGCCTCGAATTCGTTCATTTTCCCGTTGATGCCACGTCGGTCGACAACGTCGTAACCGCTAAATCCGAAGTTTCGAAGTGAACGCAGATCGGCGGCCAACCCATCGTCGTCTGTCACAATCGCGCCGCCTTCGATCGATTGCACGATCTTCGTCGCATGAAAGCTAAAGACCGAAGCGAGGCCCTCTCGCCCGACCGGGGTTCCCTTGCGGCGCACGCCGAAAGCATGAGCAGCGTCGAACATGACGGGGCATCCAACTTCTGTTTCTACTCGCTGCATCTCCGACGCACTCACCGGGTCACCCCAGACGTGAACGGCAAGAAGGCCCGAGACCGATCGCCCGGCACACTCGGCGATAGCTTCGTCAGCGCTGATGTTCGGCGAGGTTGGGCTGCTGTCAACCAGAATCGGATCTTGGCCGATCCACGACGCCGCCGCCGCAGTCGCAACAAAGGTGAAGGCTGGGCACAGGTACCCGTCCGTCCCTCCATCGGCGGCTAGCAATATCTCGATTGCAGACGTGCCACTCGACGTCGCGACGCAATGGCGAACCCCGACTCGTTCGGCAATTCGCTCCTCGAACTCGCGCACGACCGGGCCGTCGTTGGTGATCCACTGGCGGTCCAGGATCTGGTCGATCGATCGGTGGAGCGCAGCGCGATCAGGCAGGCTGGGTCGCCCGACGTGGAGCGGCGCTTCGAAAGCCGGCGTACCGCCGAGGATCGCGAGTTTTCGAGTCATGGGTTCGACACGCTCCTAAGTCAGCGACCCGACGCTAGCGGTCGCGAGGAATGTTCTGCGTTGCGCAGTTCGACACGGTCGCCCAGTTCGTCGCCAGTCGGCCAACGACGTGAGTACATTCGCTCCCAATATGGCGAAGACTTCCGTCTCGAATACGTATGGTCTCCTCGGAGCTGCCGGGCATGCCAGCGACGTACTCGGAGTCATCGAAGCGATTTCGCTGAGCTCCGAGGCAAAGCACGAAGTCGTCGCGTTGTTCGTTGATGGTGACCCTGACCTGGCCAGGTTCGAGGGTCGCAGGGCACGTCTGAGTGGTTCGATCGCTGATGCTCGCCACTTCGACAAACTCCGGTTCGTCGCGGCTGCGGGTTACCCGAGCGCACGGCGGCAGATCGCGGCTGCGGCCGGACTGGCGCCAAGCCGGTTCGTCACGTTGATACATCCGACCGCAACCATCGGCACCCTGGTCGAGATTGCCGCCGGGAGCGTCGTGTTGGCAGGGGCGACAGTATCCCCGCTCGCAACTCTCGGGGCTCACTGCGTTGTCCATCAGGTCGTCTCGATTGGGCACGACACGGCGCTCGGTGACTTCGTCTCGGTCATGCCCGGGGCCACCATCGGCGGAAACTGCAGCATTGAGGACGGCGTATTGATCGGCTCCGGTGCCACAGTTGTCGAACGGATCAAGATTGGTAGCAACGCCGTAGTCGGCGCCGGAGCCGTCGTCGTCCATGATGTCCCCGCAGGGGTGACCGTGGTCGGTGCACCAGCTCGACCGGTCGCATGACCGTCGCGGACGAAGGCCGCTAGCGTTGCGGCGGTGAATGGCGACAACCTGCCCACAACATCGATCGTCATTCGGGCGCTGAACGAGGCGGAGCATCTGCCGGCGTTGTATTCGGGGTTGCTGCGACAGACGCAGCAGCCGGATCAGATCGTGCTGGTCGATTCCGGTTCAACGGATGACACGGTTGCGATCTCGGAGGCGCACGGAGCCGACATCGTTCGCATCGCGCCAGAAGACTTCTCGTTCGGTCGTTCACTCAACATCGGGTGTGCTGCGGCGACGGGCGACATTCTGATCTTCGTCAGTGCGCACGTGTATCCGATCGATGAGCATTGGTTGGCGAATCTGGTGGAGCCGTTCGAGCGTGACGAGGTCGTGCTCAGCTATGGCCGCCAGACCGGCGACCATCGCACGAAGTTCTCGGAGTTGCAGCTGCTTCGTCAGTGGTTCCCCGACGTGTCCGACCCCGATCAGAGGACTCCGTTCTGCAACAACGCGAATTGCGCAGTTCGAAGGTCGGAGTGGGAGCAGCGTCACTACGACGAGGAGCTCACCGGTCTCGAGGATCTGGCATGGGCCGAGCAGGCGCTCAAGCGTGGAGGCAAGATCGCCTATCGTTCCGATGCGACCATCGCTCACATTCACGATGAGCATTTTCCGCGGATCCGTAACCGGTATCGGCGCGAAGCGATCGCTCATCGGCGGATTTTCGACGACCAGCGACTGGGCGCGTTCGAGGCCGTGATGTTGTTCGGCGCGAACGTTGCTCGGGACTATCTCGCCGCGGCGGCGAGACGTCAGCTGCTCCGCAATCTCGTCGACATCCCCTCGTTCCGGGCTGCCCAGTACCTCGGCACGTGGGAAGGCTTCCGTTCGCGTGGCGACGTATCGACCGAGCTCAAGCGACGCTTCTACTATCCGAAGGGCATCGACTTCCGAGCGACCCGCCAACCCAGCAATCGGAGTAACTGATCATGTCGATGTCCGTCGTGGCGTTCATGCCGATGCGCCACAGCAGCGAGCGCGTGCCGGGAAAGAACTACCGAGACTTCAACGGAAGCCCGCTGTTCCACCATGCGGTGCGAACGATGTTGGCAGTGCCCCAGATCTCGACGATCGTGATCGACACGGACAGCCCGACGATCACCGAGCAGTGCGCAGAATTCTTTCCGGAGGTGCGCTGCATCGACCGACCTGAGCACCTTCTGGGCGGCGAGACTCCGATGACCGACGTGTTGCAGCACGACGCCTCGCTGTTCCCGAGCGAGTGGTATCTACAGACGCATTCGACGAATCCGTTGCTGCGCTCGGACACGATCACGGCGGCGATCGAAGCGCTGGAGTCGTCGCTCGACCGCCACGATTCGCTGTTCTCCGTGACTCGCCTACAGACTCGGCTGTACGACGCCGCTGGCAACGCCGTGAATCACGATCCGGCCGTGCTGCTGAGGACGCAGGATCTTCCACCGATCTACGAAGAGAACTCCAATCTCTACCTCTTCACGGCTGATCAGATCGCGGCAGGGCGGCGTATGGGTACGACGCCGTTGATGTTCGAGATCGATCCGCTGGAAGCGGTCGATATCGACGAGGAACACGATTTCGTGATCGCTGAGCTGCTGCAGCAGCGGATCGGAGCAGAGTGATGACGACCGTCGGAGTGACGTGTATCCAGTTGCTACGCGACCTCGCCGGACATCGCGGGCCGATCGACGATCTCGGTTGGTCGATCGTGACTCCCGAGGTCCGGGGACAGCATCTGGAGGGCGAGGAACTGATCGCCGCAATGCAGGGTTGCGTGGGTGTCGTCGCCGGCGACGACAAGTTCACCGCCGACGTCCTCGATGCCCTCCCCGACCTTCGTGTGATCTCCAAGTGGGGGATCGGCATCGATGGAATCGACCTGATTGCTGCGGCCGAGCGTGGCATCGTCGTGCGCAACACCCCTGGGATGTTCGACGACGAAGTCGCTGACGTGACGATGGCCTACATCACGATGCTCGCCCGGCAGTTGGCCTTCATCGATCGGGGCATCCGACAGGGCGCGTGGCCGAAGCCGGCTGGCACGTCGCTGCGTGGCCTGACGGTCGGCATCATCGGGCTTGGCGGTATCGGTCGAGCGGTCGCTCGGCGGACCGCTGTCGCCGGGATGGCCATGGTGGGTGTCGACCCGTCGCCCGAGAGCCAGCTCGCCGCGTCGGAGCTCGGAGTCAACGTCGTCGAACTGGACGAATTGCTCCGGGTCAGCGATGTGATCTCGGTGAACTGTCCGCTCAACGCATCGACGTTCCATCTGCTCGACGAGGCAGCGTTCCGAGCGATGAAGCCGGGCGTGTTCATCGTCAACACCGGGCGCGGCCCCGTCATCGAGACCGCCGCACTGATCGAGGCCCTCGAAGTCGGTCGGATCGGCGGAGCGGCCGTCGACGTGCTGGAGATCGAGCCGCCAGAGGAAGACTCGCCGCTCAAGCGGTTCGACAACGTGATCTTCGGATCGCACAACGCGAGCAACACCCTCGAAGCCTCGGCGCGCACGAGCGACATTGCGATCACACACCTCATCGAAGAGATCCGAGCGCTGTGACGAAGAACGTCATCATCACCGGGGCCTGCGGTGGCATCGGGCGGGGCGCTGCGACCGCCTTCACCGACGCTGGCTGGCACGTCATCGGAGTCGACCGCTCCCCTCCGATCGAGCACCTCGACGTCCACGAGTTCGTCCAAGCGGATCTCGCCGCCGACGACGGGATCAGCGCCCTGCGCACCCAACTCGCTCACGTCGAACGCCTCGACGCCCTCGTCAACAACGCCGCACTCCAGGTCAACCAGCCACTGGTTCAGACCTCTGACGACGAATGGGCAGCGGTGATGAACACCAACGTCCGCGCAGCGTTCCAGATGATTCGCGAGTTCCACTCGGCACTCGCAGCCGTACGCGGTGCCGTCGTAAACGTCAGCTCGGTCCATGCGGTTGCGACGTCGATGAACGTCGCCGTCTACGCGATCTCCAAGGGAGCGCTCGTGGCGCTCACCCGCAGCGCAGCACTCGAACTCGCCGCCGAAGGCATCCGCTGCAACGCAGTGCTCCCAGGCGCCGTGATGACGCCGATGCTCGAAGCAGGCCTGTCTCGTCGACCGCATCCCGACGGCCCAGACGGCAACCTCAACGCGTTGATCGATCGGACACCACTGGGATTCGTTGCAACACCGGCGCAGATCGCACCGACGATCATCCACCTCGCCGACACCGAGCTCTCCCCGTACACGACCGGCCAGATGATGGTCGTCGACGGCGGAGCCACCATTCGCCTCGGGACGGAGTGATGATCGCCGATCGTCTGGCTGCGTGCGGCCTGGTATTGGGCGAGGGCCCGATCTCGCTCGGAGGCGACCGCTTCGCTTGCGTCGACATCCGCTCCAACTCCATCCATGTCGGAAGCCTCGATGGAGAACTGCGCTCGATCGCATCATTCGACGCCACCGTGAGTTCCATCTGCGTCGCCGACGACGAACAGCTCGTCGCCACCGTCGGCACGACGCTGAGGTCGCTCGATGGCACCGCCTCGATCGAGCTGCCAACCCAACCAGCCACGATTCGACTCAACGACGGCAAACCAGATCCATGCGGACGCTTCGTCGGCGGCACGATGGGCGACCCACCTCAGCCAGGCCTCGGAGGACTCTGGGCATTCGAGAACGGCCGCGCCACGCAACTCCTCGCCGATGTGGCCATCTCCAACGGGTTGTGCTGGTCAGCCGACGGCGAGACGCTGTTCTACATCGACACCCCGACGCGTCGAGTCGATGCCTTCGACTACGACCTCGCGACCGGGTCGATCTCGAATCGAAGGACTGCGGTATCGATCCCCGACGGTGCTGGCGACCCCGACGGTATGACGATCGACGCCGACGGTGGACTCTGGGTCGCGCTCTGGGGCGGCAGCGCAGTGCACCGCTACATCGACGGATCGCTGGACGAGGTCGTCGAGGTACCCACCCCCTACGTCACGTGCCCGGCGTTCGTCGGCACCCAGCTCGACAGGCTGCTCATCACCACCGCCTCGGAACCGAATCCCGGCGAACCAGGAGCCGGCGACATGTACGTCGCCGTCCCCGGCGTGAAGGGTCGACCAGCCCTGCGGCTCGTGACCTCGCTCGTCTTCTGATCCCGGAGAGCCACCACGACGCTGCGGAGTCCCCGCACACGGGCGTGCGGCGCACATGTGGCATCATGAGGACATGAGCCATTCTCGTGCAGCACGAGGAGCCGTCAGCGCCGTCGTCGCCTTCACCAGCCTTGCGTCAGTTGGACCGAGCGTGGAGGCCCAGCCTGCCGCGCCGGACCCGCTCGCCACGGTCACCCCCATCGACGGCGCTGAGAGTTCCGACCCGAACGTTCTCGTACTCTCCAACGGCAACTACGTGATCGGCGATGAGTCGTTCAGCCGTGGCGACTCGTCGGGTGTCGGCGCGGTGTCACTGTACGACGGACGCACCAACGCGCTCATCAGCCGCGTCGAGGGCAACTTCACGAGCGACAGGGTCGGGCGTCATCTGTTCGAGGTCGGCGACAGCAACGTGCTGGTCGGCAGCCCCAACGCCAATTTCTTCGGCGTTCCGGATCTGGGGGCCGTGACCTGGATCGATGGTCGCCGAGGACTCGGCGGACGCATCGGGCTGGACAACAGCCTGATCGGGTCGCAGATCAGCGACCGCCTCGGCGCATCGATCACCGTGCTCACGAGTGGTCACGCCGTCGTCTCGAACTCCAGCTGGAGTCCTGACGAGAGCCGAAAGTTCGCCGGAGCCGTGACGTGGATCGATGGTGATCGAGGTCTCGTGGGAACGCAAACCGTCGACAACAGCCTGTACGGAACTCAGGCAGGCGACTACGTCGGAACCCGTGAATTCGGCGACGGGGTCGCTGCGCTCGCAAACGGAGACTTCATCGTGGGGAGCAGGGTAGGTCAGGGCGAACGCGCCATCACCTACGCGAAGGGCGATGGATCGACCATCGGGCCGGTGACCGTCGAGAACAGTTTGGGCGGCCTCGGACAAACCACGCTGTATCCGATGGGTGGCGACGGATTCGTCCTGGCGTCGCATGGATGGAACCTCGGGAACCGCAATGGGGTCGGCGCGGTGGCGTGGATCAACGGCGCCGACGAGGTGCGCGGAGTTCTGACACCCGAGCGGGTCCTTCACGGGACGACTGCGTTGGACCGGGTCGGCGTCGGCGGCGTCGTGCAACTCGACGACCACAGCGCGCTGGTGATGTCGCCCTACTGGTCGACCCAGGGCAGGGCCAACGTTGGCGCCGTGACCGTGCTGCGATCCGATGACTCGGTCACCGGGCCGGTTTCGTCGTCGAACAGCCTGCACGGTACGAATGATCAGGACCAGATCGGCCAGGCCCAGGACGGCGGGGTCGAGTCGGTTCCTGGCGCAGCGGTGATCGTTGCCGAAGGTTGGGACAACGGACCGGTCGAAGACGCAGGCGCAGCCACGTGGATCGCGCCCGACGCTCCTCCAGTTGGCCCGATATCCGCGGCGAACAGTGTGCTCGGCTCCACGACGGGTGACTTCGAACGCCGGCAGCGACCAGGGAACGTGTTCGAGGGGGCTCGCTTGACACCACTCGCCGACGGACAAGCAGTGCTCCGTCTCCCGGCTTGGGACGACGGCGACACCGAGGACGTCGGCGCCGTCGTGTACATGGACGCCACCGGCTCGACGAACGGGACCGTGAGCACGACGACGTCACTTCACGGAACCCGGCCGAATGACCAGGTCGGCATCGTCGTGGAGGCTCTGACCGACGGCCGATACGTCGTGGGATCGCCGTATTGGAGCGCTGCCACCGCGTCCTCCGTCGGCGCGGCGACCTGGGCCGCGACCGACGGATCGACCGTCGGTGCGGTGTCCGAGGCCAACAGCCTGCACGGCACCACGACGAACGACCAGATCGGGAACGACATCGTCGCCGACCGCAATGGTCGGGCCGTCGTCACGAGCCCCGATTGGACCTTCGGCTCGTTCGCGATTGCCGGTGCGGTCACCTGGGTCGGAGCAGGCGAGACCCCGATCGGACCAGTGACTCCGACCAACAGCCTGCACGGAACCAGATCCGCAGACCTCGTCGGCGGCGGAGGAGCAACAGTGTTGTCGGACGGCTCGGTGATCGTCCGGAGCCCTGAGGCCACCGTCGGCGGACGTGAACATGCCGGCGCGGTCACGCGGTTCTCGGCGTCCCCTCCCGTGGGCCCCATCTCGAGCGCGAACAGCCTGGTCGGAAGCACGGCAGGCAACCGCCTCGGTTCCCGCATCGCCGATCTCGGTCGCGGCGACGTGTTCCTCGGTCCTGGCGCCAACGCTCCGACGTGGGCCTTCGTCGCTTCCTCGGCGACGTATCTCGGCATCGTGCCGGGTAGCGCGTCGTTCGACATGTACGGCGGCTCGTTCGACCCCTGGCCGGGCGGGTCGGGCAATGATCGCGAGTTCGTGGATGCGACGCTCACCTCGGGTGACGGAGCGGTCTTCGCAGAGGGCTTCAACGCTCCGACATTTCCCCGTCAACTCATCGTGAACGTCGAGCGAGGGCCGGTGTTCGTCGACCCGCCGGAGCGTGTGTCAGTCGTGTTGCCACCTGGTTCGTCGTCTGGTGCCGTGTGGTACTCGACCCCGGTCGCGATCGACACCACCTCATCCGCCGCGGTGTCATGTTCGCCTGCGCCCGGGTCGGTGTTGCCGGTCGGCGAGAAGGTCGTGTCGTGCACTGCTACCGATCAAGGCAACCTCCAGACCCTCACGTCGTTCACCCTCGACGTGCAAGCACCCACCGAACTCCCTGACGTCATGACCGCTGACCCACTCCGTCTCCTCGACACCCGAACCAGCGGCACCACCGTCGATGGAGACTTCGCGGGTGACGGACGGCTCGCGGCCGGAAGCGTGCTCGAGTTCGATATCGCCGGACGCGGCAACGTGCCGACCAGCGGTGCCGCGGCAGCCATCGTCAACGTCACCGCCGTGCGCCCCGACGACCGCGGTTTCATCACGGTGTACCCGTGCGCCACACGGCCGCTCGCGTCATCACTCAACATGAGCGCCGCAGGCGGCATCTTCGGCAACGAGATCGTGGCTGGCCTCGACGCAGACGGACGCACCTGCATCTACACCTCCACCGACACCGACCTCACCATCGACCTCGCCGGCTGGATCCCTGACACCTCGACCTACACACCCGTCACCCCAGCACGGCTCCTCGACACCCGCCCCGACAGCATCACCATCGACGCAACCAACACCGGACAAGGACGAAACGCCGCAACCGGCGGCGCACTCGAAGTCCAGATCACCGGTCGCGCCGGCGTCCCGACCACCGCCACCACTGCCGTGCTCAACCTCACCGGCATCAACCCCGACCGACGCGGGTTCGTCACCGCCTACCCCTGCGGCCAGCGGCCACTCGCCTCATCCCTCAACTTCGACAACGCAAGGATCGTGCGCGGAAACGAACTCATCGCTCCCCTCTCGCCGACCGGCAGCATCTGCCTGCACTCCTCCACGGCAACCGACCTCACCCTCGACGTTGCCGGCTACTTCACTGCGGGCGACTTCAACGGCATCACCCCAGCCCGAGTCTTCGAAAGCCGAATCGTCGAAAGCACGATCGACGGCGACGGCGAACACAACAAACGCATCCACGGTGGCGAAACCGTTCGCATCCCCATCACCGGACGTGCCGGGGTACCAACCGACGCCCGCTCCGTGGTGGTCAACGCCACCGCCGTCAACTCCATCAGACCTGGCTACCTCTCACTGTTTCCGTGCAACGGCAGACCCCCAACCGCATCCGTCAACGTCACCACCCCCGGCGCCATCGTCGGCAATGAAGTCGCAGTCGACCTCTCTGCGGCTGGCGACATCTGCGCCTTCAGCACAGCGACTACAGATCTCACGATCGACCTCGCCGGCTACATCACCAGTTGAACCACCGGCGTCTTCGGACGGACAAGTGAACCGTCTCCGCTTGAATCGGCGGACCGGGTATCGTCGCCGACGTGGCCACCATGAATTCGCTTGACGGAACCGTGCTCGTGACCGGTGGGGCCGGGTACATCGGGTCGCACACGGTGCGTTCGCTTCGCGAGGCCGGGCGAGACGTGGTGGTGCTCGACTCGCTCGAGTTCGGGCGACGCGAAGCCGTGATCGACGCACCACTCGTCGTCGGCGACATCCGCGACCAAGACCTCGTCACCGCCACCTGCAACGAGCACGGCGTCACCCAACTCGTCCACTTCGCCGCCTACAAAGCCGTCGGCGAATCCATGGAACAACCCGCCCGCTACTGGCGCAACAACGTCGCCGGCACCGTCGACCTCGTCGAAGCATGCCTCGCATCCGGCGTCAACGACATCGTGTTCTCCTCGTCATGCTCCGTCAACGGCACCCCCGCCGTCAACCCCGTCACCGAAGACGCACCGATCCAACCCGAAAGCGTCTACGCCGAGTCCAAAGCAATGGTCGAACGGATCCTGTACTGGTACGGCCAGACCAGCGACCTGCGCTCCGTCAGCCTGCGCTACTTCAACGCCGCAGGCGCCAGCTTCGACGGACGCATCGGCGAAGACTGGACCCACTCGCAGAATCTCATCCCCCTCGCGATGAAAGCCGTCCTGCTCAAAGACCGCCGCCTCAGCGTGTTCGGCGACGACTACGACACCCCCGACGGCACCTGCATCCGTGACTACATCCACGTCGCCGACCTCGCCGACGCTCACGTCAAGTCACTCGACTACCTCGCAGCAGGCGGCGCGACGACGGCGGTCAACGTCGGCACCGGCATCGGCTCCTCGGTCTACGACGTCCTCGAAGCCACCGCCGCAGCCGCCGGCGAACCAGTCCCCTACGACATCGCACCACGCCGAGCAGGCGACCCCGTCGCCACCTTCGCCGAACCGTCCTACGCGCAACGCACCCTCGGCTGGAGCGCCCAATACGGCCTCACCGAGATCGTCGACACCGCCTACGCCTGGCACAAGTCCCAAGTCGAACTCGGCCGCTGAACCACCCACCAAAGGTCATCGTGCCAGGCACCATGACCTTTCCGGGCTGGACGAGCCGACCGATGCCGTGGGCGTCTACTTGTTGAGCCCGACTCGTTCGGTGGCTTGGCGTTGACGGAGGGGTTCCCACCACCATTCGTTGTCGAGGTACCACTGGACGGTGTTGCGGAGCCCGGTGTCGAAGGTGTGCTGGGGCTCCCAGCCCAGCTCGCGTTGGATCTTGGTCTGGTCGATCGCGTAGCGATGATCGTGGCCGGGCC
Organism: Ilumatobacter sp.; assembly: GCF_046290335.1. GTDB lineage: Bacteria > Actinomycetota > Acidimicrobiia > Acidimicrobiales > Ilumatobacteraceae > Ilumatobacter_A. Next base: position 1,215,969 of record NZ_JBKAGH010000001.1, read on the forward strand.
GGTCGGCGACGAAGGTGATCAAAGAGCGGCGCTGTTCGCCGGAGTCGAGCGGCCCGGCGAGTTCGTCGACCAGGTCGCACAGGGTTTCGACGACCTCGAGATTCGTGCGTTCGGCTTTGCCACCGATGTTGTACGTCTCGCCCGCGATGCCGCTCTCGACAACCGTGACCAAGGCTGCGGCGTGGTCTTCGACGTGCAACCAGTCACGAATGTTGTCGCCGGTGCCATACACGGGGAGCGGTTCGCCATGAAGGGCACGAATGGTGACCAACGGGATCAGTTTCTCGGGGAAATGGAACGGCCCGTAGTTGTTGGAGCAGTTGGTGATCAACACCGGCAGGTCGTACGTCTCACCCCACGCCCGAACCAGGTGGTCGGAGCCCGCCTTCGACGCCGAGTACGGCGAGCGAGGGTCGTAGGGCGTCGCCTCGTGGAAGGCCGGGTCGTCGACACCGAGCGACCCGAACACCTCATCGGTGGAGATGTGATGGAACCGCTCGACACCGGCGGCACGGGCTGCCTCCAGCATCGTGAACGTCCCGATCACGTTGGTGTGGATGAAGGCTGCGGGCCCGTCGATCGAACGATCGACGTGACTCTCGGCAGCCAGATGCATCACCACGTCGGGCGCATGCGCCGCGAAGATCTCGGACATGCGACCTGCATCGCAGATGTCCCCGCGCTCGAAACGCAACCTCGGGCTCTCAGCCACCGATTGCGTCGACCCTTCGGTCGCTGCGTAGGTCATCGCGTCGACGATCACGACCTCGTGCTCGGTGTGTTGGATCAGGTGGCGAACCACGGCAGAGCCGATGAATCCTTTGCCGCCGGTGACGAGCACCTTCATCGGCGGCCTCCGTCCAAGAGCCTCAACAGATACTGACCGTAGGTGTTCTTCTCCATCGCATGCCCCGCGTCGCGCAGAGCGGCGTCGTCGATCCAGCCGTTCAGCCAGGCGATCTCCTCCAGACACGCGATCTGATGGTTCTGGCGATGCTGAATGACCCGGACGAACTCCGACGCTTCGACCATCGAGTCGAACGTGCCCGTGTCGAGCCACGCGAAACCCCGGTTGAGCTGCTCGACATGCAACTCGCCGCGCTCGAGGTAGTAGTCGATCACCGAGGTGATCTCGAGTTCGCCTCTCGCTGACGGCTTGACGGCCTCGGCTGCCTCGACGACCCGACCGTCGAAGAAGTACAGGCCGGTCACGGCCCAGTTGCTCGTCGGCCGATCAGGCTTCTCCTCGATCTTCGTCGGGCGCCCCTCGGTATCGAGATCGACGATCCCATACCGCTGCGGGTCCTTCACGTGATATCCGAACACCGTCGCACCCGTCGAGCGCGCCGCCGCATTCGACACGAGCGCTGACAAACCAGACCCATAGAACAAGTTGTCACCGAGCACCAGCGACGCACCCTGCCCGTCCAAGAACTCCGCACCGATCAGAAACGCCTGCGCGAGGCCATCGGGCGACGGCTGGGTTGCGTACTCGAGACGCATCCCCCACTGCGACCCATCGCCCAACAGCCGCTCGAACGCCGCCCGATCGTCCGGCGTCGTGATCACCAACACCTCACGAATGCCAGCGAGCATGTGCACCGACAACGGGTAATAGATCATCGGCTTGTCGTAGACCGGCAACAACTGCTTCGACGTTCCCAGCGTGACCGGGTGCAGACGCGAGCCGGTCCCACCGGCGAGAATGATGCCCCTCATGGCGCCAGAGGATACGTCGCCGACGACGATCCGGGGCTCACCCCACCATCAAGGAACACAGGTCATCGTGCCAGGCACCATGACCTTTCCGGCCTGGTGCTGGCCGGGGTTCAGGCGTCGATCACCGCGCTGACCGCTGCGAGCACGTCGTCGTGGAATCGGCCGCTGGTCGCGACCACGCCACGGTTCGCTTCGAGTCGCGCCCCCTGGCCGAAGTCGAGCGGTGATCCAGCGACGTCGGTCACGACACCGCCGGCGCACTCGACGATGAACTTGCCTGCCGCATGATCCCAGATCTTCTCGACGTAGTCGGCACGTGTTGGCAACCGCAGGTAGATCGACGCATCGCCACGCCCGACCGCGGCGTACTTGCACTGACTGTCGATCCGATACGGCTCCGACACGATCCCGAGCCGGCGAGCGATCTCCGCCGACTGGCCCTGATCGGAGTGGCCTGACTCCACCGACTCGCACAGCCGGGCCTGCGCGAGCATCTCGGGCGAATCGACCCGGATCGGCACCGGCGGCCCCCACGCCGCCCCGCCTTCACGCTGGCGACCCGTGGAGATCGTGGCTGCGCCATCAACACCCACCAAGACCGCACCACGCGACCCGTCCGGATTCACCAGGTTCGGGCACCCCAACACGCCGAGCACGACCTCACCGTCGTCGACCAACGCCAGCGCGATCGCATACTGATCGCCACGCAAGAAGCCCTTGGTGCCGTCGATCGGATCGAGCGTCCAGTACCGGCCTCCGGCCGATGCATCTGCACCGCCCAGCGCGATCGCAGCGAGCACATCCGCGTCGCTCAGCGTCTCGGCCCCCGGAACCGACGCGCCCCGCACCAGCGACGTCACACCCGCCAACAGCTCCGGACGATCGGCCAGGTCGTCGGGCGTCTCCTCGCCGACTACCGCCACCGACCCGAACGCGTCGGCCAGCACACGGCACACGATCGCCTGCGCCGCGAAGTCGGCCACCGTGACCGGGCTGTCATCGCCCTTGGTCAACGTCGAACCCGACGCCAGACGCCCCTGCGCAGCCGACGTCACCGCCGATGCCGCCTGTACCGCAGCAACCGCCACACCGACCACGTCATCGAGTTCACTCATCGCTCACGAGTGTGGACGGGCGCAGACGAACACGCAACCACGGGGGCGATCCATTCGGCCGACCAGCATGGCCGGCGCGCAGATCGCAGCGACCCGGCGGAGTCGTGGACCGACGATCGCGAAGAGCAACACCGGAGGCTTCGCCGACACAGGCAGCGCCGCGACCGATCCGCAGCCCGCCGATCGACCGACCGCCCACCCGGAAAGGTCATCGTGCCTGGCACCATGACCTTGCCATGACCTTGCCATGACCTTTTCGCGGTGCGGGGCGTCAGCGGAACTCGGCGCTCGGGTGGGTCTGCATCGAGCGCATGCGGTCGAGCCAGCCGAGCAGGATCGCCACGGCTCGCGGATCGTGACGCAGCCGGTGGCCGGCACCGTGCAACAGGCTCAGCTCAGCCGAGCCGTGCGCGTTCGCGAGCTGGCGGGCGTCGGTGACCGGGACGCTGTCGTCCTCGTCGCCGTGCATCACCAGCATCGGTCGAGGCGCGAACCGGCGGGCGGCGGCGACCGGACGGAACCGGCGGAACTCGCGGGTCCACTCGTCGACCGACGGTGGGAACCGCGGATCGTGGATCGCCCCGACCTCCCGGGCATGTTCGAGGAAACGGCGAGGATGGTCTGCCCAGTCGTCGAAATCGGCACGCGGGCTCAACAGCCCCACCGCAGTCACCCGCGGGTCGTCGGCAGCGACGCACACCGCGATCGATCCACCCGTGTTCGCCCCCACCAGCACGACCCCGTCACAACCGCTGTCCGAGATCAGGTGCGAGATCGCGTTGCGGAGGTCGTCGACCCACCCCTGCAGCGAGAAGTCGCCCTCGCTCTGGCCACAGCCACGAAAATTGAAGGTCATGGTCACGCAGGCCAACGTGCTCGCCATGCGATCCATCAGCTGCGGGAACGTACCTCCCGACCGCTCGGCGTCGAGCGACGCCAGCGGAAATCCATGGCAGAGGATGACGCCAGGGCCAGCCTGCACGTCGCCGGGAGGTCGGCCGAAATGGCACGACAGCTTCAGGCCGTTCGACACGAACGTCTGGTCCATCCCCGGCATCGCGTGTGACTACCTCATCCTCGACGGCACTCGAGCGAGCGCCACGGTCGACATCGGGACGGCTCGGCCAGCATGGCTCAGGCTCGTGGCTTGCGATGGCGACGCGTCGTGCCGGGCGTGGCGAGCGTGTAGCCGCGGTTGCGTGCCTCGTCGAGCGTGTCGGGGCCGAACCCCAGGCCAACGCCCTCGGCGGCGATCTCGTTGATCACGTCGTCGTCGTCCCACGACTCCAGGTCGTAGACGAGCTGCGTGCGCTTGTCGCCGATGAAGCGGAATCCCTCGAACTTCGGGTGGTGATCCATCACGATGAGCAAACTAGCCGCCGAGGCACCCGATCCGACAGGCCGTGCCCGGCCGAGCCGCATCGACCACACCGTCGACGACGGCCCGTTCGGCCCCGGACGCGACGATGCCAGGCCCCGGGTGAGGCCTGGCATCGATCGGACTGAATGGGACTGAGCTCACCACGAACGAGTCATCGACGGGAGTCGACGGGCTCGAACACCGCTGGGACCACGTGCGGCGATGAGATCAGCGGGGGTTGGCGGGAATTCGCCAGGCCGGTCCAGCCTGTTGACCTAGCGGCCAACCACCTCCAGGGTCCCTCGTAAATTCTCTGGCATTGTCTGGACCACCTCCTCTCTCTGGTGGTGACATCTCAGCACACACCGACGTCCCCCGTCACGTCGGTTTCAGGATTTTTCCACGCCCGTAACACAACGGGGCAGGCGCACGGTTCGGCAGCTCGCAGGCGACGCCGTCAGATCGTGTAGCTCGCATTGGCGAGCACCCGCTCGGCGACCTCGGCGTCGCCGTCGACCTCGATGCGGTCACGCAGCGCGTCGAGCGTGGAGCGACCGGCACACAATCGGGTCATCACGCCGACCGGCATCGTGAGCGTCGTCGTGGCGTCGCCGTCGAGGGCGTCGACGACCTGGGCTCGCTCGCCCACCGCGACGTGGATCGAGCGCACCACCGTTCCCCCGTCGGTGAGAGCGAACGTGACCGATCGCCCCGATTCCACGCCCGCCCGCTTGCCGACGACGAAACCCATCGCCGTCGTCATCTCGTCGAGCGTGACCTCCACGGCGAGCCCGGTCTCGTGACCCGGGCGACCGAGCGCATCACGGATGTCTTGCTCGTGCAGCCAGCAGTCGAACACCCGGATCTGCATGAACCGTCCGAACGTGGCCTTGCCGGCCGGCGTGAACGATTCCGCGTTCCAGTCGTCGAGGCTCATCGCATCGAGCGCGACGAGACGCCGGGTCGTGTAGTCGTCGAACAGTTCGCGGACGTGGGTCGTGGTCGCTCCACGCAGGTGCTCGACCCAGACCTCGTTGAACTCACCGATGTCGTTGCGGACGTGGTCGAGGCCGTCGCGATCGATCTGCACGTCGGGGTTCGAGATGCCGAGCAGCATCGCCTCGGTGCCGACCATGTGCGACACGTTGTCACGCACGTCCCAGCCCGGCAGCGGGCTCGGTTGGTCCCAGTCGCCGTCGTCGAGATCGGCCAACAGCTGCGACGTACTCGCCCACACCTCACGGAGGGCGGCAACGGTTCGGTCCTTCGGAATGCTCGATGCCATCCCCGCATGCTGCCAGACCCGAACCCCCCACAGGTCACGAGAGGTCATCGTGCCAGGCACGATGACCTCTTATGGGGCAATCGGGGCAGGTCATGGTGCCTGGCACGATGACCTTTCGTGAGCTTCGGAATGGTGGGCGGGTAGATTCGGCGCTCATGCGCCGGCCCCATCTCGAGTTTCGTCGACCGCCGCTGCGCGAACTCTTCGACCGCCACGAAGGTCGCCTCGTCCACAAGGTCGACCACTACTTCCCGATCTACGAGCGCCATCTGTCCCGATTCCGCGGCACCAAGCCGCGCGTGCTGGAGATCGGCGTCGCGCAAGGTGGTTCGCTCGAACTCTGGCACCAGTACTTCGGACGCGGCACCGAGACGATCGGCCTCGACATCGAACCGCGCTCGGCGTCACTCGCCGGTCGTCGGCGCAAGATCTACGTCGGCGATCAGGGCGACCCGCAGTTCCTCGAACGCGTCGCGGTCGAGTGCGGCCCGTTCGACGTCGTCATCGACGACGGCAGCCACATGCCGGCGCATCAGATCCTCGCCCTCGAGTTCTTCTGGGAACATCTCTCACCCAACGGCGTGCTGCTCGTCGAAGACCTCTGCACCAACTACTGGCCGACCAACTACGGCGGCGGATACGGGCTTCCGCACACGTTCATGGAGCGGATCAAGCCGATGGTCGACGACCTCAACGCGTTCAACTCGCGGGAGGATCACTTCCGAGCGAGCCACTGGACGAGCACCGTCACCGGCATGCACGTCTACGACAGCGTGGTCGTATTCGAGCGAGGCGAGCATCGGCCGCTCACCACGTCGATGGCTGGCCGACCCAGCTTCGACACCGTCAACGGGCAACCGGTCGACCAAGCGATCCCCGCCGACCACCAGGCACGCATCGCCGCCATGAGCACCCCGGCCGCCAAGGCCAAGCGAGCGGTCCGTCACCCGAGCGCGGCGTTGCGCACGCTGCGACGCCAGGTCGCCCGACACCTCCCGGGTCGCTGATCCGCGACGCCGGCCCAGCACGCCGGTCCAGCACGTTGGTCCGCGCCACCGGCCAGCGCCACCGGCCAGCGACGCCGGTCGGCGGCACGGATCGGCCAACCCGTCCACCCGCGCGCAACGCGACCTAGTCTCTCGGCCATGGCGATCAAGAGCGTGCAGGACATGGTGGCAGCGGCGAAGGAGAAGCTCGACAACATCTCCCCCGCGGAAGCCAAGCGACGGGTCGACGAGGAGGGGGCGCTGCTCGTCGACATCCGCGATGTCCGCGAGCTGCAGCGCACCGGCGTACCGGCAGGGGCGCACCACGCACCTCGTGGCATGCTCGAGTTCTGGGTCGCCCCGGACTCGCCGTATCACCAGGCGATCTTCGCTGAGGACCGGGAGTTCATCTTCAGCTGCGCTTCGGGATGGCGTTCGGCGCTCACTGCGAAGACGTTGAAGGACATGGGGCTCGAGCGAGTGAGCCACATCGAGACGGGCTTCACCGGTTGGAACGTCGACGGGATGCCGATCCAGCCCTACGACGAGTGGAACACCGCCCGCAAGTCCGCCGACGCCTGACGCGCAAGACGACCTGCCGGAACACCTGACAGTTCCACCCGCAGCAACACTTGACAGCCCCACCTGCATGTTCCATGCTGGCGACATGGGGAGGAACCAACACCGCCAGCCACACCGACGAGCGCGCACCGGACGAGGTCGGGCCGTCGCCGCGATCGCCGCCCTCCTCGCCGTCATCTCAGGCAGCCTGCTCGGTGCCACGACTGGCTCATCGCCCGTCGCCGCCACCGCGGTGTCCGATCCACGCCCGACACTGGCCGCAGGCACGAACACCATGTGCGTCGTCGCCGACACTGGCGTCCTGAGCTGCTGGGGCAGCAACCTCTCCAACCAGATCGATGCTCGGCCCGACACGGTCCTGTCGTCACCGGCTGTGGTCGAGCCTCCCAGCGGACGCTCGTTCACCGCCGCGGCACCCGGCAGCAACCACAACTGCGCCATCCTCGACGACGGATCGATGATCTGTTGGGGCGGCAACGGCTTCGGCGAGCTCGGCACCACCGACACGTTCACACCGGGACCCTTCAACCAGTCACTGGTTCCGGTGTCGGTCGCGCTGCCCGCGGGCCGTACCGCCGTCGCTGTCGATTCCGGACAGGTCATGACGTGCGCACTCCTCGACGACGGGTCGATCGCCTGCTGGGGCTCCATCCTCTCGCAAACGCCAGGCCCTCTCGTGCGATGGACATCGCCGACCCCCGTCCTCATCACGCTTCCTGCCGGGCGCACCGCGACGTCGCTCGACCTCGGCGTGTGGAGCGCGTGCGCGACGCTCGACGACGGCTCCGTCGCCTGCTGGGGCACGAACGATCACGGCCAGCGCGGCAACGGAACCATCGGGCTCGGCCCCTCCGATTCCGAGACGATCGCCACGCTGGTGTCGTTGCCCGCCGGCCGCACCGCCACCTCGGTGTCCGCCGAGTACCACACCAGCTGCGCACTCCTCGACGACGCCTCCGTCGTGTGTTGGGGCACGGAGGTCTACGGCACCTTCGGCGATGGAGCGCCGAGCGCGTCGATCTCCACGACACCGGTCGTCCACCAACTCCCCCCAGGGCGCACCGCCATCGACCTCGTCGCTCAGGGCGACAACGTCTGCATCCTGCTCGACGACGGGACGGTCATCTGTTCCGGTCGTGACGTCGAGTTCTACAGCGCCAGCTACTCCGACCCCGACACCCCGGATCCGGTGTCGATTCCGATCCCGCCAGGGGCCGACATCATCGCCATCGACATGCAGTTCGGAACGCTGTGCATCCAGCGCAGCGGCGACACGGTGCAATGTGTCGGCACCGGAACCGCCGGCCAGTTGGGCAACGGCGCCGCAGCGAACTCCGACACGTTCCAGACCACCGATCTCGACTCCGGCGCGCCGTCGCTGACGTTGCCCACCACACCGGTCGTCGCGCCGAACGACCCGGGCGCCGCCACCGCCGTCGTGTCATTCGCCGCCACCGCGACCGATGCGGAAGGCAACGGCCCGGGACACACCAGCTCGGTTCCGGTCGAGTGCGTGCCGGCGTCGGGTTCGACGTTCCCGCTCGGTGTGACCACCGTCGACTGCACGGCCTCCGACCTGCTGGGGAACACGGCAGCTGGCTCCTTCACGGTGCGCGTCGACGATGTCGAACCGCCCGTGGTATCACCACCGACGGTCACGACGTTCGCGCTCGACCCCGGCGCGGCCTCGGGCCCGATCACCTTCAGCCCGATCGCAACCGACAACGCCGGGACCCCGAACGTGGTGTGCACGCCGGCGTCGGGCGTGGTCTTGCCTCCCGGTGACCACGATGTGAGTTGCACCGCCACCGACGGCGCCGACAACCAGACGACCGCACAGTTCACGCTGACGGTGTCGGCGGCCACGACCCCGACGACCGCCGCGCCCACCACCGCCGCGCCCACCACCGCCGCGCCCACCACCGCCGCGCCCACCACCGCTGCGCCCACCACGGCGCCGCCCGCGACCGCTGCACCGACCACCGTCACGGTGACGTCCACGCCGACACCGAGCCCGAACGTCCAACTCCCCGCGACCGGCAGCGACGGTCTCCGCACGCTCACGGTGCTGGGGCTCCTCCTCCTGCTCGCCGGCCTGTTGACGACCGGGGCGACACGTCGAACAGGCAGCGCGGAGCGCCGGTGATGGCGAGTCCGTCGAGACCGTGATGGCCGTCGAGGCCGTGATGTCCGTCGAGGCCGAGGCGACACGGTCCGCAGTAGCGTGACGTGCGTGGGAAGCCCGCAATCGTGACCACACCGTCACGTCGTCCGACGAAGAGCACACCGCCGTCCGCGTCGTTCCCGCCGGCGCCGGCGCCCAACCCGAGCGGTACCGAGCGCGACGCCACCGACGGCCGCATCGCCCTACGCCTCCGAAACCGTCAGCGAGTGGTCGATGCGCTCATCGCACTGGTCGAAGAGGGTGTCGCGTCACCCACGCTGGCCCAGATGATTGAGCGATCGGGCGTGTCGGAGCGATCGATCTTCCGCTACTTCGACGACCTGGGCGACCTGTCGCTGGAGGCGATCCGGGTGGCGATGCTCGAGGCCCAACCGCTCGCAGCGATCGACGACGCCGGCAAAGGCGACCTCGACCACCGGATCAAGCAGCTGGTCACTTCGAGAATCCGGGTGGTGGCGAAGGTGCAGCCGTTCGGGCGGCTCGCGCGCCAACGCCTCCACCACGTGCCCGAGATCGCTGTCGGCCTCGACAACGTGATCGCCTCGCTGCGCGACATCGTGACGACGCAACTCGCGCCCGAGCTGCGCGAGATGACCGCCGCGCAGCGACGACGTGTCGTCGACACGATCGTGGCCCTCCTCAGCTTCGAGGGCCACGACGTGCTCACGCGCCAACTCGGCAACTCCGATCGCGCCGTCGCCCGCCTCTGGACCGACGCCATCCGAGCGCTCGTCACCGCACCCTGACCCGCATCGCCGACCAAGCGACAGAGTGGGTCAGACCCACTCTGTCGCTCGCGTCGATCCGTCGAGCCGGATCCCTCGAGCCGGATCCCTCGAGCCGGATCGGTCGGTGGCCTGTCGGTGGCACTCAGTCGTCGGCCGGCCCGGCGAGCGATCGGCGCAGGACGGGTGTGGCGTGCTCGAGCATTGCGTCGAGCGCGACGACGAGACTGCTCGTCGACGACGACTCCTCGCCTCGCAGTTCGACCAGCTGAGCTCGCCGAGCGAGTTCCTTGATGAACGCCGGCGCCACCCCGTCGAGCCGCTCGACGAGGTCGTCGTCGGACGCGTTGTGCGGGTCGAGCGGGCGGCGGGTGTAGAGCTCGACGAGGCGACGACGAGCACGAGCGTCGGGGAGCGAGATCTCGATCGCCTGATCGATACGGCCGGGGCGAGCGGCCAGCGCCGGCTCGAGCATCTCGACCCGGTTCGTGGTGAGCACGAAGAGCACGTCGGCATCCTCGGCGAGGCCGTCCATCTCGTTCAGCAACTGGAACAGCAGCGCGTTGTGGTCACCGCCGGGAAGCTGACGATCCATCGCGATGAGGTCGACGTCTTCGATCACGATGGTGGCGGGCTGCAGCGACCGGGCGATCGTGCCCGCCTGACCGACCGCACCGACGGCCCCACCCGCCAAGATGATGGTGGTGCGATCGCGCATCGCCCCGACGAGGTACGAGATCGTGTGGGTCTTGCCGGTGCCGGGAGGGCCGTACAGCAGGAGGCCGCGCTTGACGTGCTGGCCGGCAGCTCGGAGCCCGTCGGCGTGCTCGGTGATGCCGATCGAGTGGGCCTCGATCGCTTCGAGCTCACCGGGACCCAGCACCACGTCGTCGCGTCCGACGGCGGGCAGCTTGACGAAGGTGAGTCCGAACTCGCCGTGCATCCCGAACGAGAACGCCACCACCTTGCCGCGAAAGGCGTTGTGCTCGTGCATGAGCTCGCGCAGGCGGGCGAGGAACCCATCGGCTGCGGCCTGGGTCGCGCCGACGACCTCGACGATCAGTTCCTGGCGATAGTTCTCCGACGCATACATCAGTGCGACCACTGGTTCGCCGTCGATGCCGGTCAGGACGAGCCCCGACTTCAAACAGTCGATCGACTCGCCGACGCCGATGTCGACCGCGACGTACTGGCGCGCAGCTTCCCCCGGCCCGTGCCACGACCCCGTGACCATTCCGGTGAGCGAGACGCCGCCGTAGTTGCCGATGTCGCTCTGCAGACCGATCACGTCGAAGCGATCTGTGGACGCCGCGAACGCATCGAGCGCGAGCTGGACGTTGACGCGCTCCACCACCGGCACTGACATCGACGTGCTCGACACGTCGTCCCCCACACCGCCCAGGTGTTCCGACAGACGTCGAGTCAACGGCGACGAGCGCTGCGGCAACGCTCGGTCGGCCATCGAGGCGAGTTGCACGACCGCCTGCACGAACGCCTCCGCCTCGTCTCTCGACAACTCGGTCACCGACCAACCATAGGTCAGCCTCAGCGGCGAGCCCGACGACGACGCCGAGCGACAGAGTGGGTCAGACCCACACTGTCGCTGCGAACCGACGATGGCTCACCACCGGCATGTTCGGTCGTGTCGGACATCGACGACGACGCGACCATCGACGTCGTGCAACGGAATTGCCATCGGCCCGTGTGGTCGGCACGATCGATCTCGGAAACTCGCCGATTCGGTGTTGACGATCGAACACTTGTTCGATACTCTTGCCGTATGTCAGTAAGCAAGCGACTCCAGTGGTTGGAAAGCATCGACATCTCCGCGCTCTCGGCGGGTGCGTCAACGGCTGCGCTGCGCGACATCGCGGTCATTCGCGGCAAGACCGACCAGCTCGAAGCTGCGCTCGCCCGCCGGATCAGCGAGCTCCACGCTGCCGGCGACTCGGCACCGGCCGCGGACGCACTCGGGCGCTGCGGCACCGCCTCGCGGCGTGCCACCGAACGAGCCGAGCGGCGAGCCGACGCCCTGGGCGAGACGCCCCAGCTCGACGACGCGCTCGGAAAGGGCAGGGTCGGCGCCGAGCACGCCGACGCGCTCGCCAGTGCGGCCAGCCGCCTCGACGACGCGCAGCGCGCCGAATTGTTCGCCCGCGACCGCGAGATCACCGAGCTCGCTGCTTCCGCCACACCGGATGTGTTCCGACGACGACTCACTCGCATCGTCGACGACATCACCGACGACGATGGGCTCGACCGCGCCAGCAAGCAGCGGCACGACGCGACGCTGTCGATGAAGATCGACGACGACACCGGGATGCACACGCTGTTCGCCCGACTCACCCCCGAGGACGGGAACCGGCTCCGACGAGCGCTGGATCACGAAGCCGCCGCGCTCGCGAACGGCAACGGCGAGCACAGCGAGGAATGCCGTGGGTTGCGGCGCGATCAGTTGCTCGTTCAAGCGCTCGTTCGAATCGTCGCCGGCGAGGCGATCGGCACCGGGATGGGGCCGGCCGAGGTCGCCGTGCTGATCGACTACGAGACGCTCGTCGCCGGCCTCCACGAACACAGCGTGTCCGAGTACTCCGACGGGTCGCCGATTCCCGCCGAAACGGCCCGACGCCACGCCTGCGAGGCCAAGATCATTCCGGTCGTGCTGGGTGAGGCCGGGGAGGTGCTCGACGTGGGTCGGGCCCAGCGGCTCGCCACGCCGGCACAGCGCACCGCACTGCGGTCGATCTACCGAACCTGCGCGATCGACGGCTGCGACGCACACTTCGATCGCTGCCACGTTCACCACATCCACGAGTGGGAGCACCATGGTCCGACCGACCTCGACAATCTGCTGCCGCTGTGCAGTTTCCACCATCACCGAGTCCATGAAGGACGATGGCAACTCCGACTCGAGTTTCCCGACCGGCGACTCACCGTCACACTGCCAGGCGGCCGATGGCACTCCACCTCGCTCCCCGATCGACTCCCACGAACGAGCGCAGCATGATGAACCCTCGACGCCCTCTCCCGCCGGCGCTCGCCCCGGTCCGCGACTCGGACCGGCCGACCGATCTGGGCAACACGATCTGGGCAACACGATCCAGCATCGCCCGACGCACGACCAGCCGAGGGCGACGCGGCGAGCGTGTCCGGCCACGTCGACCGGCATCGCCTATCTCACTCGGCCTGATATCGCCCCGTCCACACGAAGCGGCCAACGTACCGAACCCGTATCGGCGATTCGTCCGCCGAGCACCAGCAACACCTCAGCCAACGCGGGCGCGCATTGGCATCGGGCGCTACTCGATGACGTCGTCGAGAGGGGCTTGCGGGCCGACCGCACCGATCGCCTCGAAATAAGCGAGGTGCGCTTCGACCACGTTGACGGCGTCGATGTCGTCGAGCAGGTCGACGTCGTTGCGGTCGGCTTCGCCGAGCAAGTAGGCAGTCAGCGAATCCTCGGTGACCACCACGGTGTCGTCGATGTCCTGTCGACGATCGACGACCTTGTCCGGCTGCAGGCCTTGGCTGTGCAGCCACTGCATGTGGAACACGAGCAACTGCTCGACCTCTTCGGGGGTGAGTCGTGCCTGACTCTCGACCGGCAAGCGGTCACACACGAAGTCGACCGCTTCGTCGAGCGCATACACCGCACGCGGCGCCACGGCGTCGAGGCGATGCGCTTCTCGACCGACGGTGACCGCAGCGATCACGAACACGGCGATGGCCGCCACCACAGCGAAGACGATCGTCACCACATCCACCGTCGCAGTCTACGAAGCGCTCGCACTCCCCCTCACTCGTCAACCCACGCCCCTTACGACGCACCCCGCCACCCCCGGACTCGGCGGCGCGTGCCAGCCTGCGACGGATCGGCGTCCCGGCTGCACCCGGCTGCACCCGGCCGTCATCGGCTGAACTCTCCATGCGCCGACACCGCAGTCGGTCCAGCGATCGTCGTCGCCGATACCATCGCAGCCGATGCATGCCAGCTCCCACGAGATGATGGGCGAGTTCGTCGACGTGCACCTCGCCGACGCCCGTACCACCCCACTCGAGATCGTCGACTTCGGCGCGCAGATGATCGGGGCCGAACAGGCGTCGTACCGCACACATCTCGCCGTAGCACCGTGGAACTATCGAGGGATCGACATCGTCGAAGGTCGCAACGTCGACGTCGTCCTCGCCGACCCGTACCGCTGGTCGGAGCTGCCCAGCGAATCGATCGATCTGTTCGTCTCAGGCCAAGCGTTCGAACACATCGAGCACTTCTGGGTCACGATCTTCGAAGTGGTCAGGGTGCTCAAGCCCGGCGGAATCACCGCGATCATCGCTCCGTCGAGCGGATACGAACACCGCTTCCCCGTCGACTGCTGGCGCTTCTACCCCGACGGATTCGCCGCGCTCGCTCGCTACGCGCAGTGCGAGGTCGTCGATGTTTTCGCCGACTGGGGCAACGGCGACTGGGGCGACGCCATCCTCGTGCTGCGCAAGCCCGTGTGGTCCGACGACGAGCGGGCCCGGTTCGACCGACGAGCCGGCATCCAACGCCTCATGTTGTCCGACCAGGCGATCTCGGCGGCGCTGATCGCCGACGAGTGGCAGTTCCAGCCGCAATCCGGCGTCGGGCCCGCCAGTCCGCTCGCGTCGGTACGAGCCGGGGCGCTCACCGACCGACTCACACTGCGACGCGATCGACGCGTCGCGACCGAGATCGGCGAAGCCGAGATCGGCGAAGCCGAGTTCGCCGAGGCCGCCCGCGCCGAGCAGCTCGCCTCGCTCGAGTCCCGCACCGCCCAGCTGAGTGCCGACAACGACGCGCTGCGAGCCGCACTCGACGAGGCCCAGCGAGCGGCAACAGCCGCCACCGACTCGACGCTCATGAAGAGCTACGGCGCCGCCCGCGCCAAGATCGCCGACGCCGCCGGCGACCGCGGGCGGGCGCTCTACAAGAAGCTCCGCGGCCGCGCCTGACACCGCCCGCCCGCGCCTGCTCCCCTGCCGCCACGGACAGAGCGCCACGGACAGAGCGCCGCGGACAGAGCGGGACGGACAGCCCAGGACGAACCCCGACGGATCCGCTCGGTCGCTGCCCGGGCGGCGACCCGGATGGCGACCCGGAAGGCCGACCGACGCTGGCCTGAGCGACCGACCGACGCCACGATCGCAACACCTCCCCGTGGACGCGACGACGCCGGGTGCCTCCGTCGGTGAGGACGGACGCACCCGGCGTCGGGGAGTGTCGCTCGAGGCCAGCGGTGGCGGGGCGATTCGCCTCGTCGCCGTGGAGCTACGACGTCACCGTGTCAGCTCGCCGAAGCGAACCGAGCAGGTTCAGATGCCGATGCGCTGAGCGAGTTGCTCGCGGTGGTACGTCGGATCACCGAAGAGGAGCTCGGAGCTCTTGGCACGCTTGAAGTACAGGTGCGCCGGGTGCTCCCACGTGAAGCCGATGCCGCCGTGGATCTGGATGTTTTCGGCCGCAGCGTGGAAGTACGCCTCCGAGCAGTAGGCCTTGGCGAGCGACGCCGTCGACGGGAGCTCGTCGTTCATCTCCGACGCGCACCACATGCCGTAGTAGGCAGCCGACTTGGCCGACTCGACCTCGAGGAGCATGTCGGCGCACTTGTGCTTGATCGCCTGGAACGAGCCGATCGGGCGACCGAACTGCACACGAACCTTGGCGTACTCGACCGCCTGCTCGAGCACCATCTGGGCGCCGCCGACCTGCTCGGCGGCGAGGCCGACGGCGATGAGGTCGAGGACGCCGGAGAAGATCTCCCAGCCCTTGCCGTCTTCGCCGATGAGCTTGGCCGGCGTGTTGTCGAAGTCGAGCTTGGCCTGCTTGCGGGTCTGGTCCATCGTCGACAGCGCCGTGCGGGTGAGCCCCGACGCGTCGCCGTCGACGGCGTACAGGCTGGTGCCGGCACCCGACTTGGCGAGCACGAGGATCAGGTTGGCGGTGTGGCCGTCGAGCACGAACGACTTGGTGCCGCTGAGCGTCACGTCGGAGCCCGAACCGCTGGCCTCCATCGTGATGCCCGACTCGTCCCACTTGCCCGAGGGCTCGACGTAGGCGACCGTGGCGATGGTCTCACCGCTGGCGATGCCGGGCAGGTACGCCTGCTTGGCGGCGTCGTCACCGGAGTGGATCAGCGTGTTGGCGGCCATGACGACCGTCGAGAAGAACGGGGCGCACAGCAGCGCACGGCCCATCTCCTCGAGCACGATGCCGAGCTCGACGAAGCCGAAGCCCGATCCACCGAATTCCTCGGGGATCGCGAGGCCCTGCAGACCCATCTGCTCGGCCATCTGCGTCCAGACGTCGGCGTCGTAGCCGTTCTCGGTCTCCATCTGCTCGCGGACGGCTTCCTCGGACGACTTGTTCTCGAGGAAGGCACGGATCGTGGAGCGGAGCTCTTCTTGTTCTTCGGTGAAGGCAAAGTTCATGGAGCAAATCATGGCGAGGTTGCGCACGCCGCGCAAATCTGATTGTGTACTCATGTGTACTCATCTTCGCCGCCGTCGAGACCGTCATCGAGACGTGCGCTGCTCCGACCCGTCACCGACACTGCAGCGGTCGCCACCGACGTTCGTGGGAGCGCCCGGTGAGCGAGGTCCGCAGCGCGGGGGTGCGCGAACTCCGAGCGGAACTCGCCGATGCGGTACGGCGTGCCGGCGCCGGCGAACGCACTGTCATCACGTCGTCAGGACGACCGATCGCGCAACTCGGCCCGCTCGACGCCGACGCGCCCGACCTCGACCGATTGATCGGTTCCGGCGGCGTCATTCCCCCTCGACGGTCGAGCACCTGGCGGCCACCCGACGCCGTGCCCGTGTGGGCCGGAGTCCGAATCGACCAGGTCCTGCGGGAACTGCGCGGATGACCATCGTCCTCGACACCTCCGCACTCCTCGCGCTCGCCGTCGACGCTCGCGAACGTCGAGTCGTTCTCGATGCCCTGGCCAACAGCCTCACCGAGGGACACGTCTGGGCAGCCTCGGCAATGGCGCTCACCGAGGCCCTGCCTGCGATCGATCGCCTCATCGACGAACCGATTCTTCGGCTCGACCTCGAGGACGCAGTCCGCCAGGCCTGGGATCACCTCCACGTCGTTCCCGTCGATCAGCGCTGCCTCGACCGCGCCGCGGCGCTCGCCCGTTCACAACCGGTGCGTCTGAGCGATGCCATCCACTTCGCCGCCGCGGAGCGTCTGCCCGCCCCCATCCGCTTCGTCACCTTCGACCCCGCCCACATGTCGGTCGCGCTCGGCCTCGGCTTCGACGTCGTCACCACCGAATGACCACCCAACGCCGCATCGGCGGGCGGCACCTCGGCGCGAACTCACCGACATGCCAGCGGCATACCAGCGACAGGTCAGGGAGCGGATGGGCCCGCGGGTTCGAGGCGGGCGACGAAATGCAAGCCGTTCTCGAACAGCGGCTTCACGACGCGGGGATACAGATCGAGTTCCTCGGTGCCAGCAGTCTCCACCAGACCGGTCGCCGCCCACACCTCCCGCCACTCGGCGCGCGACAGGTACCGGCCGTCACGCCCGACCCCGAACTGCCGGTTCCCCACCCAGTCCATGAACGACAGCGTGACGCGTTGACGAACCGACTCGTTGCAGTGGTCCTTCACGACGATGCCACCACGCGACACGCGAGCCGCCTCCGACACGACCCGAACCGGATCGGCGGCGTGGTGCAACACATCGACGATCGTGACCCAATCGAAGGAATCGTCGGCAAAGGGCAGGTGGTCGCCGTCGTACAGGCTCATCGGAATCGCGCACGACGCTCGCTCCAGGGTCTCCACCCCCATGACCTGATGGCCGGCCGCGGCGAGATCGGAGCCGATCTCCCCGTTGCCGCATCCGATGTCGAGAATCGTCGACTCGCGCGGGAGCGCTTCGAGCAGCGCAGCAGCCAGCCGAGCTCGACGACGGTCGAACACCAGTGACCGGTGCACCCGCTCGTGAACGGTGGCGGCAATACTCACTCGGAGACTCGCACTCGATCCATGACCGCTGAACCTACCCGCCCGCCCTCCCCGCCCGAGGAGGACCACCCGACATCCGGCTGCGACGCGGCCGCAGACGCGATCGAACTGTCCGTGGTGCTCCCCTGCTTGAACGAGGCCGAAACGCTCGAGACCTGTCTCACCAAAGCAGCAGCGTCAGCAGCGGCCAACGGGATCGCCTTCGAGTTGGTCGTCGCCGACAACGGGAGCACCGACGGATCACAGGACATCGCACGCCGTTGCGGAGCGACCGTGGTCGATGTGCCGATCCGCGGGTACGGCGCCGCGCTCGCCGCTGGCATCGCCGCCGCTCGCGGCACCTTCGTCGTGATGGCAGATGCCGACGACAGCTACGCGCTCGACGACCTCGCCCCCTTCGTCGACGAACTCCGTACCGGGGCCGACCTCGTGATGGGCAATCGGTTCGACGGCGGAATCGAACCCGGCGCGATGCCGTGGCTGCATCGCTACCTCGGCAACCCCGTGCTCTCGTTCGTCGGCCGACGGCTCTTCTCGACGCGGATCGGCGACTTCCACTGCGGTATGCGTGGGTTTCGACGGGCGGCGATCCTCGACCTCGACCTGAAGACGACCGGCATGGAGTTCGCGAGCGAGATGGTCGTGATGGCGTCACTACGCGATCTCGACATCCGCGAGGTCCCCACCACACTGCGGCCCGATGGCCGGAGTCGTCCACCGCACTTGCGCACCTGGCGAGACGGGTGGCGCCACCTCCGCTTCCTCCTCCTCTTCTCGCCTCGCTGGCTGCTCCTGATTCCCGGCCTGCTCGCGATCGCTCTGGGTGTCGTCGGGATGGCGCTGCTGCTCCCCGGACCGCTGCAGGTCGGATCCGTCGAGTTCGACATCCACGCGCTCCTCTATGCGCACCTCGCGCTCGTGCTCGGCGTGCAAGCCGTGTTCCTGGCCGTCTTCGTGCGCGTCTACGCCGCGCGCGCCGGGCTCCTCCCCGAGAACGAACGCGACCAGCGGTGGTTGGAACGGATGCCGCTCGAACGCGTGCTCGTCGCGGGGCTGCTCCTGACCGCCGCCGGCCTCGGCGGATCGGTCTTCGCGGTCGCACGCTGGGGAGCCGAGTCATTCGCCGAACTCGACGCGTCCGAGACCATGCGGATCGTCATCCCGTCGGTGACCGCCGTCGCCATCGGCGCCGAACTCGTCCTGACCAGTTTCGTCATCGGCGTACTGCGCCTCGAACGCCGCTGAGCCAGCAGCCACGTTCACGGCACCCACGCCCCGGGAGCAGGTTCGCCGTCACCAAGGCCGCTGACGCTGGCCGGCTCTCGGAGACGACCGCCACCGACCGGCAATCACCTGATTCTTCCAGCCTCGGCCCGGACACGACCGGGACCTGTGCGTCGGGTCAGCGTGGCGCTCGCTCCGGCATGGTCGCCTCGAGCGGAGCCGCGGTCGACCCGCCGGGCGCATCCGGCTCGCTCGACGCTGCGACCACCGGGGCGAGTCGGACGAGCAGCGCTGCGGCGACGATGCCTGCAACCACGCCGACCGAGCGGTACGTGAAGCCGGCGTGCACCTGCGTGTGATTGCGAAGGATCTCGAACCACACGAACGGGATGACGGTCGGGGCGAGCAACACCAGTCGGTCACCGAGCCGGGCCCGACGCTCGGCGGGCGATCGCCTCACCATCACGGCGATCACGGCGACCGCGATGACGGTCACCACCAACGGAGTGAGGGGGTGGTCGAACCAGGTCGACACAGCGAGTCGTGTCGACCGGAAGAACCCGAGGTCGATGTAGGAGCGCTCTTCGTTCAAGCGGATCTCGACGGCGTCACCGATGTTCGAACGCACGTCGTCGATGCCGTACACCAGCGACGCGAACGCCCACTTCGAACTCCACATCCATGCCCACCCGATGATCCACCCAGCAGTCGAGAGCGCGCCCACGACGGCGAGATCACGCCCGGTTCGGCCCAGCGACGCAGCGAGCAGAACGGAGAACACGAGCAACGCCCACGTCCCAGGCGGCAAGGTCAAGATGTCGAAGTACACGTACGCCGAACCAGCGAACACCGACACCGCGACGACACTCGTCAGATCGGCACGAGTCGTCACGACCCGATGGGCCAGCCACGCGGTGAGGATCGACGTCAGTGCACCGGCGGCGTGTGGCAGGCTGCGCGGCAATTCGAGCAGGTCCGTCGTGAGCACGAATGGCACCAGGAGCCCCACCGCGACCATCGAGCTGTGGTGACGAGCGAGTCGACGTCCGAAGCCGGCGAGCGCCGCGATCATCGCCCAGAAGAAGACCATCCGCGTCGCCGCGACACCGACGGTAGCGACGAGCGGGCGGGTCACGGCCGCATAGCCGTGCCAGTACCGGAAGTACTCGTTCGAGCGCTCGAGACCGTTACCGTCGACGTACCCCTGGATTGCCGGGACAGCGCGACTGCATGCGCCGAGCGTCGGACTGCGCAACGGGGCCGACCACCGCGACGTGCCGATCTCGTCCCCGAGCCCGATCGTCAGACCGATGCAGTCGGTGAAGTAGTCCATCGGACGACCCGACGTCGCCCCGCCGAAGTTGCTGGGGATCAGTTCCTGACGGGCCACGGCAGCGGCGAGTTCGTCGAGGATCAACCGATCGGGCACGAGGTTGGCGATCGACACGAGCAGCAATCCGACGAGCGGGGCGAGGATCAGCACGGCGCACGCGGCCAGCACGACGCCAGATGCTCCGGGCCGGTCGACGACGGATCGGATGCGGCCCACGCCGACAGTGTAGGAAGCGGGGTCGCAGCACGAGCGACAGCTGCCAGACTGGGACGCATGGCAGCTCCCACCAACACCCTGCACTGGTCGAACGCCGACGCCGAGGTCCACAAGGTGGTGGTGGGGCCCTACGAGAACAACGTCTTCGTCGTGCGGTGCAAACGAACCGGTGAGGCCGTGTTGATCGACGCAGCGAACGAACACGAGATGTTGCTCGAACTGTGCCAGGCGCTCGGCGTCACCAGGGTCCTCGAAACACACGGACACTGGGATCACATCCAGGCCGTCCCGGCGATGCGAGAGGCAGGCTACGAGGTCGCCGTCACCAAGCTCGACGCCCCGATGCTCGACGCGGTCGGCTACGACGTGTTCCTCGACGACGCGGAAGTCATCGAGTTCGGCAAGCTCCGGATGAACGCGATCCACAATCCCGGCCACACGCCCGGATCGATCTCGTTCGAACTCGTCGGGACCCCGCTGCTGTTCACCGGTGACACCTTGTTTCCCGGCGGACCGGGCAACACGAAGTCCGAGATCGGCGACTTCGACACGATCATCGACTCGATCACCTCGAAGCTGTTCACGTTCCCGGCCGACACGATCATCCTCCCCGGCCACGGCCTCGATTCGACGATCGGCTCCGAACGTCCCCACCTCGACGAGTGGATCGAACGCGGCTGGTGAACCTCGTTCCACCCCGCCCAACACCTGGGGTCAGACCCCAGGTGTTGAAACCTGCGCCCGGGCCGCGATGAGATACGACGAACGGCCGGCCGACGACACGCCGGTACACACCGCCGACCTGCCGCCGACACCCATCCGAGATCGGAACATCCCGGCGACCGCCTGGGTCGAGGCGCCCGACAGTCTGCTGGCGCTCGGTGACGACCTCCCCGACCGTCCCGTCGCCGAGTACAAGCGACGCATCGGTCCGTGGATCCTCTGGCGGGCAGGACCAGCCAAGGGCGGCGACGCTCGCTACTGGGTGGCTCACGACACCACGGGCGCCGAGTACACGCTGCGACTCTTCCCCGACGGCCGCGCTGAAGGAATCGGGCCGAGCGGCATCACCCACGATCGATTCCGCGCCTGGAAGGAAGACCTCCGCGACGCCGAGTGAGCAGGCGTATGAACCGCCGCACGATTCGCCGAGTAGGTCAGCGACACGGCGTCACGGCCCCCGGCACACGTCTCTGCCCCACACCGTGACGCTCCGCCACGGCGTCGTTCACGCTCCGCCTACGGCGCGTCGGTACCGTAGCCTGCATGCCCCGAGCCACCCCTCTCATCGTGAACGCGGCGATAGCCGTCGTCGCCTGCGCATCATGTTCGTCCTCGACCGACGGCACCGAGGTCGTCTCGTCCGATCCCTCGGTCACCGAAGCTCCCGCCGTCGAGTCGACGTCATCCGAGTCGGACACCACCGACCTTGCCGTGAACGATCCGGTGACCAGCGAGACCGTCGCCACGACACCCGCCGAGGGACCACCCGCCGAGGAGTCATCCGCCGAGGAGCCATCCGCCGAGGAGTCATCCGCCGAGGCACCATCCGCCGAGGCACCGCTCGACACCACGGCGCTCGCGGCGCGACTCGCCGACACCATCGCCGGTCTCGACTTCGAGGAGTCCAGCGCCGTGCTCGACGACTGCCCGAGCGATCAGATCTACCAACTCCTGCTCGACCTCGCGCCGACATCGCTGTTGCAGCGAGCCGACCTCGCGGTCACGCCCGCAGAGGTCGCCGAGTCAGCGAGCGCCTACGAACTCCCGATCAGCGGAACCGCACTCCTCGGCTGCTCGGCAACGAGCGACGAGAACGGCATCGGCATCGACATCGGCCCGGCGCCCAGCAGCGTCGAGAGCTATCTGCGGGAGTTCAACGACCCCACTTCGCGTGACGACCTGGTCTACGACCTGGCACAGGTCGGTACGTTCGCGGGTGGCGAGTTCTTCCACGCTGGCGTCGAGACCAACGACCAGGAGACAGAGTTCTTCTTCACCAGCCGCGAAGTCCTCTGGGTGAACGACGACGTCATGATCTCCGCCTACACCTTCGGCGACGTGATGACGCAGGTCGATCTCGATGCGATGCAGACGGTCCTGGCCGACCGCCTCGGAGATCTCGTCGATGCTGCCCTGATCTGACCCGAACCCGCCGATTCGACGCCGGCTGGCATCGCCCACGATCGATACCGCACCCGGACGAACGACCGCGACACCAGCTGCGACGCAAGTCCCCACGGGGCACGTCAGGCGCAACGTCGAGTGTCTGACACACACCGCGACGCCCGGCGCGTACAGTCGGAGGCGATGATCGACGAGTTCTTTCCCGACGTCGAGGCGATCCGCTACGAGGGCCCCGACTCCGACAACCCGCTCGCCTTCCGGTGGTACGACGCCGACCGGGTCGTGCTCGGCAAGACGATGGCCGAGCACCTTCGGTTCGGCGTCTGCTACTGGCACAGCTTCGCCTGGGACGGCTCCGACATCTTCGGCGCCGGCACCCTCGATCGGCCCTGGAACCCGTCGTCGCGCACCGGCGACGCAACGCTCGACCCGATGGACGCCGCCCAACTGAAGATGGCCGCAGCGTTCGAGTTCTTCGAGAAGCTCGGCGCCCCCTTCTTCTCGTTCCACGATGTCGACATCGCGCCCGCCGGCGCGACGTTCGCCGAGTCGGCCCGCAACCTCGACGAGATGGTCGACCTGGCCGCCGAGCACATGGAGCGCACCGGCACGAAGTTGCTGTGGGGTACCACCAACGCGTTCTCCCATCCTCGGTTCATGGCCGGCGCCGCGACGAATCCGGACCCGGCGATGTTCCAGTACGCGGCCGCGCAGGTCGCGCACTGCATGGCCAAGACTCACCAACTGAACGGCGCCAACTACGTGCTCTGGGGTGGACGCGAGGGCTACGAGACCCTACTCAACACCGACATGCGCCGTGAGCTCGATCAACTCGGTCGCTTCATGAACCTGGTCGTCGAGCACAAATACGCGATCGGCTTCGACGGCACGCTGCTCATCGAACCCAAGCCGATGGAGCCGACGAAGCACCAGTACGACTACGACGTCGCCACGGTCTTCGCCTTCCTGCAGAAGTACGGTCTCGCGGAGGAGATCAAGGTCAACATCGAGGTCAACCACGCCACGCTCTCCGGCCATGACTTCCACCACGAGGTCGCCACCGCGGTCAACGCCGGCATCTTCGGCTCGGTCGATGCCAACGCCGGCGACGACCGACTCGGATGGGACCTCGACCTGTTCCCTCGTTCGGTCGAACAGATGACGCTTGGCATGCTCGAGATCCTGCGCGGCGGAGGATTCACCACTGGCGGGCTGATGTTCGACACGAAGCTGCGTCGTCAGTCGATCGCTCGCGACGACCTCTTCCACGGACACATCGGTGCGATGGACACCATGGCCCGCTCCCTGCTCGCCGCCAGCACCCTGCTCGAAGACCTCGACGCGCAGCGAGACGATCGATACGCCCGCTGGAACGCTCGCCGCGACATCCTCGACGGCGAGGTCAGCCTGCAACGACTCCACGACGCGCAGCTGACCGCTCCGGAGCCCGAGCCGGTGAGCGGCCGCCAGGAGTTGCTCGACCGACTCGTCGCCCGCCACATCGAACGCGCCCGCTGAACGACAGAGTGGGTCAGACCCACTCTGTCGCCTGCGCTGGCAACCGGCTCCGGGTTCCGGACACGACAGAGTGGGTCTGACCCACTCTGTCGCTAGTTCCCGTCGATGGCTTCGCGCACGGCGGCGGCGACCTGGTCGGCGGTGGCGCCCGGGGTCAGGATCTTGGCCACACCGGCCGCCATCAGCGGTTCGACGTCTTGATCCGGCACGATGCCGCCGACGATCACCGGAATGTCGACACCGCGCTCGCGGACCTTCTCCACCACGAGCGGCGCGAGGGTCATGTGCGCGCCCGACAGCATCGACAGCCCGATCGCATCGACGTCCTCGTCGACGGCGGCGGCCGCCACCGTGTCGGGGGTCTGGAACAGCCCGGTGTAGATCACCTCGTAGCCCGCATCACGCAAGATGCGCGCCACGACCTTCACGCCACGATCATGCCCGTCGAGCCCGACCTTTGCCACCAGCACACGTTCGCCTGCCATCACTTGCTCCCATAGTCGTAGAAACCGCGGCCCGTCTTGCGCCCCAACAACCCTGCTTCCACCATCCGCGACAGCATCGCCGGCGACGCGTAGAGGGGCTCTTTGAATTCGTCGTACAGCGACTCGGCGACCGCTGCGGTCGTGTCGAGGCCGATGAGGTCGGCGAGCGCCAACGGCCCCATCGGATGGTTGCACCCTTCGACCATGCCGTTGTCGATGTCTTCGGCCGTGGCGAACCCCGACTCCATCATCCGGATCGCGGACAGGATGTAGGGAATCAGGAGGGCATTCACGACGAACCCGGCGCGGTCTTGGCTCCGGATCACGATCTTGCCGAGCACGTCCTCGGCGAAGCTCTCCGACCGAGCCACCGTCTCTTTCGACGTCATCAGGCTCGTCACCAACTCGACCAGCTTGAGCACCGGCACCGGGTTGAAGAAGTGGATGCCCACGACCTGCTCGGGTCGCTTGGTGGCGATGCCGAGCTTCATGATCGGAATCGAACTCGTGTTGCTCGCAAGGATCGCGTCGTCGGCCTCGATGACCTTGTCGAGGGTCTTGAACACCTCGGTCTTGAGCGGCTCGTCTTCGATGACGGCCTCGATCACGAGTTGGCGGTCGGCCATGTCGCTGAGATCCGTCGTGAACGACAGCTTCGCGATCGTGGCGTCACGCTCGTCCTCCGACATCTTGTTGCGAGCCACAGCCTTGTCGAACGAACCGAGCAGCCGGTTGCGTCCTCGCTCCGCGGAGGCCGCATCGACCTCGCGCACCATGACGTCCATCCCGGCGCGTGCACAGACCTCGGCGATGCCCGCACCCATCTGGCCGCATCCGACCACACCCACTCGCTCGATCGCGCTCATCCATCGGCTCCGTTCATCTCGTCTCGATCCACTCTCATGCTGTGCCAGCATCTCGTGCCGGCATCTCGTGCCAGCATGCTGTCTCGGCATGCTCGCCGTCGCACCGCGGCGTTGCGGCGCCTCAATCGGCTCGGGTGAACGAGACGTCGAGTCGCATCAGACCGCGCAGCATGAAGCTCGGAAAGTACCTGAGCTCGTTGTCGTCCGCCAAGGTGATCGACTCGATGCGGCGCCCGAGTTGTCGGAACACGGTGTTCATCTCGAGGCGGCTGAGCGGAGCGCCGATGCAGAAGTGGATGCCCTTTCCGAACGCCAGGTGCTGCTTCATCAGGCCGTCGCGGTCGGGATCGAACTCGTCGGGATTCGGGAACACCTCCGGATCACGGTTGGCCGCCGAGTAGACGACGACCAGGCGGGCGCCCTTCGGCACCGGGAACCCATCGATCTCGGTGTCGCGCTGGACGATGCGGAACATGCCCTGCGTCGGCGTCGACATCCGCAGCACCTCCTCGGTCACGTTCGGCGCGTAGCCCTCGGGGTCCGCCTTGAGCTTCGCCCACACGTCAGGGTTCTCGGCCAACAAGCGCACCCCCTCGGTCAACGACTTGGTGGTCGTCTCGTTGCCGGCGACGAGCAACTGCTGCACGATCGAGAGCATCTCGGGCATGTCGAGCGACCGCTTGCCGTCCCCCTCGATCGCCGGATGGTCGGGCTCGGACTCGATCCGCGCCTGGACCAGATCGCTCATCAGGTCACCGATCGGCTCCGACCTGCGGCGCTCGAGCTGCTCGGCGAAATAGTGCTGGAACTCGACCTCGCCGGCCAGCGCCTCCAGCCGGCGCTCATCGGAGATCGCCGTGCCGATCGACGCGATCGAGTCGTCGCTCCAACGCTTGAAGTCGGCCAGCTTCTCCGGGGGCACGTTGAGGACGTGCGCGATCGCTTCGATCGGCACCGGCACGTTGAGCGCGTCGACCACGTTGACGACGGTGCCGTCGGTCGGCAGCGCGTCGATGAGACGGTCGACGATCTCGGTGATCGGGCCCTCGAGCTCCTTCATCCGCCGCGGCACGAAGTACGGCGCGACCGTGCCACGAAAACGCGTGTGGTGCGGTGGGTCGATCGTCAGCATCGTCGGCACCTTCGGCCACCCCTGCTTGATCACGTCGTTCATCTTCGCGATCAGGTCGGCGTCGGGCTTCATGCCGGTGGTGCTGAAGTTCGACGAGAAGGTCTCGACGTCGCGAAGGATCGGCACGACCAGGTCGTGGCGAGTGACCAGGTAGATGTCGGTGCCAGGCACGTGGAAGACCGGCGTCTGCTCGCGCATCAGCGCGTAGTACGCGTGCGGACACTGCTGCACCTGGTCGCTGAACAGGTTGAACCCTTCGAGTGTGAGCTCGGGCGCGTCATCGACATCGGTCATGGGGTGATTCTCCCAAGACCCCGACGTCGGCAGCGAGCCGGACGCCGGACCGAGGCGCACCGGCGCCCGGCACGCTCACCCACCACGCGCACACGCACCCGGGCGAACGCATCGAGGCCCAGCTACTGCGTGCGTCGGTTCCCAGTGGGAGTCGACCGCATGCGAAGCTTTCCCGATGCAGCTCTCCCGGCGGATGTTCCTCGCACTCTCGGCCACCTTCACGATCGCCGCCTGCGGCGAGGACGACACCGCCGTCGACAGCGACACCTCCCCCGGCACCACCCCAGACCCCGCACCCACCGAGGCGCCCGCCGACACGACCACCACCCCCACCACCGCGACCACCGCGACCACCGCGACCAGCACGACCGTGCCGGAGGTGGAGCTGGCTGACGACCCGTTCCTGTTCGGCGTCGGCTCTGGCGACCCCGACGCATCGTCGGTGGTGCTGTGGACGCGCCTCGCCGGTGAGTTGCCCACCGACGGCATCGACGTGACGTGGACCTTCGAGCCCGAAGATGGCAGCGAGACCATCGTCGGCACGACGACGACCAGCCCTGCGGTCGGCGGATCCGTACACGCACTCGCCGAACTGCCAGGACCGGGCTCTTTCACCTTCAGCGCGGGCGGCTGGGAGTCGCCGGTCGGCCGAACCGCTCCGATCGACCCGGCCACCGCGGAGTTCCGCTTCGCCACCGCGTCGTGTCAGAACTACCAGTCGGGCCGGTGGGCGGCCCACCGTGACATCGCCGACTGGCAGCCAGACCTCGTGGTGTTCCTCGGCGACTTCATGTACGAAGGGTCGGCAACGGAACTCGGTGAGGGCGTCATCCGGCTGCACGATCCGGGCGAACCGATGGACCTCGACGCCTACCGACGCCGGTACGCGACGTACCTCTCCGACCCGCAGCTCCAGGCGAGTCGCGGCGCAGCGCCGTGGCTCGTGATCTGGGACGACCACGAAGTCGAGAACGACTACGCCGGGCTCAGCTCCGAAGACCGCGTCCCCGAAGCCGAGTTCGCTGCCCGTCGAGCCCAGGCGTACCAAGCTTGGTGGGAGAACACGCCCACGCGTCTCCCCCCGCCGGTGGAACTGGTCGACGACCCGACCGCCCGCTACGAGATCTACCGCGGCCTCGACGTCGGTTCGCTCCTTCGGATCTCGGCGCTCGACGGCCGCCAGTTCCGTGACGATCAGGTCAGCGACGCCATCCTCGAGACCGGTCCGCCGGCAGCTGGGTGGGACGATCCCGACCGGTCGATGCTGGGCGCGGAGCAGGAGGCCTGGGTCGTCGACCGGTTCGCGACCACGACGAGCACCTGGAACTGCCTGGCGCAACAGACCGTGCTCGCCGACGCTCGACTCGGCGAGGTCGGCGCGATCCTCAACTACGACCAGTGGGACGGATACGCCGCAGCTCGCCAGCGTCTGCTCGACGCTGCACCCGGCAACTTCGTCGTCGTCACGGGCGACATCCACCTCGCCGGGGTCGCTGAGCTCGGACCAGCCGACGACCGACTCGGAGTCGAGTTCATCACCACGGCGATCTCGTCGACAGCGAACGTCGACCCCGAGCTGGCACCGGTACTCCTCGCGCTCCCCAACATCTTCGACGGCGAACTCGTGTTCCGCGGCTACACGCGCCACACCGTGACGCCAGCCGCCTGGTCGGCCGAGTTCCGCCAGGTCGTCGACGTCTCCGATGCCGACTCCGAAGTTCGCACCTGGAAGACCTTCACCGTCGACGCCGACTCCACCACCATCACCCCGGCCTGACCAGAACCTCGCGCCGCACGCGAATGTGCCCCGGTGCCAGGCACCGGGGCACATTCGGAATCGGACGTCAGGGTCGGATCAGAGCTGCAGGGACTTCGTCTGCAAGAACTCGTCGATGCCGTACACACCATTTTCGCGGCCGTAGCCGGACTGCTTGTACCCGCCGAACGGGGCGGCGATGTTGAAGCTGCCGCCGTTGACATCGACCGCACCGGTACGCATACGACGGGCCACCGAGAGCGCACGGTCCTGATCGCCCGACCAGACGCCACCCGACAAGCCGTAGAGGCTGTCGTTGGCGATGCGAACCGCATCGTCGTCATCGTCGTAGCCGATGATCGACAGCACGGGTCCGAAGATCTCCTCCTGGGCCACCGTCATGTCGTTGGTGACGTTGGCGAGCACCGTCGGCTTGACGAAGTAGCCGGTCTCGCGACCCTCTGGCTTGCCGAGTCCGCCCGCAGCGACGACAGCACCCTCGTCGATTCCCTGCTGAATGTAGCTCTGCACGCGATCCCACTGCGACTGGCTGATCAGCGGGCCGAGATGCATGCCTTCCTCCGTCGGCGCGCCGACCTGGGTGGCTTCCGCGGCAGCGGCGGCGATCTGGACCGCTTCGTCGTAGCGACTGTTCGGCACGAGCATCCGGGTGTGGGCCGTGCAGGTCTGACCCGAGTTCAGGTAGCAGGCGAACAAGCCCTTCGGGATGACCTGAGCGAAGTCGGCGTCGTCGAGGATGATGTTGGCCGACTTGCCACCGAGTTCGAGCGCCACACGCTTGACGGTCTGCGAGGCCACCTCTGCCACACGCTTGCCGGCCCTGGTCGAGCCCGTGAAGCTCACCATGTCGACGTCGGGATGCGCAGCGATCGCCTCGCCCACGACCGGCCCCGTTCCGGTGACGAGGTTGAACACACCGGCAGGCAGCCCGACCTCGTGCACGATCTCGGCGAGGATGAACGCATTGAGCGGCGCCACCTCGGACGGCTTCAGCACGATCGTGCATCCGGCGGCCAGCGCACCGCCGACCTTGCAGATGATCTGGTGCAGCGGATAGTTCCACGGCGTGATGGCCCCGACGACGCCGACGGGCTCCTTCACGACCAGGCTGTTGTTGATCTTCTCCTCGAACTCGAACGAGTCGAGCAAGGTGGCGAAGGTCTGCATGTTGCCGGCGGGCAACCCGGCCTGGATCATCGTCGACCACGTGATCGGCATGCCGACCTCACCCGCGATCGTCTGGGCGATCTCGGCCGAACGGGCCTGCAGCGCTTCGTTCAGTCGAACCAGGTATTTCTGACGCTCCTCGACCGGGGTCTGCGACCAGCCGTCGAACGCAGCCTTCGCGGCCGCAACGGCCTTGTCGACATCGCTCGCCGCTCCGTCGGGGATCGAGCCCATGACCTCTTCGGTGCCGGCATTGATGACCTCGATCGAGCCGTTGCCGTCAGAGGGAACCCACGCCCCGTCGATGTAGATGTTGGTGTAGTCACGCATACATCGAGTCTGACAGACCGCGCACCCCCCGACACCACCAGGCACCAGGCACCAGGTCGAGGGCCGCACTCACACTGTCCGACCAGAGGTCGCCGAGATGGCGTCGCTACCGTCTCGGCCATGACAGCTCGATACGAGAACAAGGTCGCCGTGATCACCGGCGGGGCGAGCGGGTTGGGCGAAGCGACCGCCCAGCTGCTGGTTGCGGAGGGTGGCAGCGTCGTCATCGCCGACTACGGCGAGGCACGCGGGCGCGCGGTCGCGGAATCCCTCGGCGACGCAGCGGTGTTCGCCAAGTGCGACGTCACCGACGAGGCCGACGTCGCCGCCGCGTTCGACCTCGGTGTCTCGACGTTCGGCCGCATGGACGGAGCCTTCGCCAACGCCGGGATCGTCGGCGTCGTCGGGCCGATCAGCGCCACGCCGATGGAGGATTTCGACCGCACCATGGCGGTGCTCGTCCGGGGAGTCTTCGCCACGACCAAGCACGCCGCCCGCACGATGAGCGCTGCCGGCAACGGCGGGTCGATCGCGATGACGTCATCGATCGCCGGCGTCCAGGGCGGACTCGGGCCACACGCCTATGCGATGGCCAAGGCGAGCGTGATCGGACTCGCCCGGTCGGCAGCCGCCGAACTCCAGGCCGACCGGATCCGCGTCAATGCGATCGCTCCCGGCACGATCCCGACCGGGATGACGGCGCACGTGATGACCGGCGACCCCGACAACGTCGACGCTCTGGTCAACCGCGTCGACAAGGCGCCCCTACTCGGCCGCACCAGCAGTGCGCACGACATCGCCGAGGCCGTGCTGTTCTTCTTCTCCGACGCGGGAAGCTGGATCACCGGGCAGACCCTCGTCGTCGACGGCGGCCAAACCGGTGCGCCACCCATGTCGGCCACCTGGGACAGCACCAAGATGGTCATCGCCCGCTGACCGCGCCGGCGATGAGCATCGTCCCGTCACCGCAGGATGTCGCTCATCGCGACTGCCAGCCATATCGGCGTGATGAGCATGGTCCGGTCCCGGCAAGATGATGCTCATCGCGTGGGCGTCACGGTTCAGGTGTCGAGGAGTTCTTCGGCGCGGTCGATGCTGGTCACGATGCGGTCGAACAGCGCCGGCATGTCGACCCCCTCGGTCGACTTCATCCCGAGCCGGTACCGGGCGTACACCCCGTGGATGATGCACGCCGTCTTGAACGAGTTGAAGCTGCGGTAATACCCGAGGTTCGACAGGTCAGCGCCGGTCCGCTCCGCGTAGTACCCGACCAGATCGTCACGCGACGCGAATCCGGGGAGCGCGGTCGGTGCAGTAGCGGCAGCCAACGGCGAGTCGGACGCCTCGGACCACGCGTTGAGGGCGTACGCGAAGTCGGCCAGCGGATCACCCAGAGTCCCGATCTCCCAATCGAGCACCGCAGTGATCGCCCCCGATTCGTCGACCATCACGTTGTGGACCCCGTAATCGCCGTGCACGACGCGAGCTGGGCCCTGCTCGGGCAGGTTCGCGACGAGATGATCGTGGAGCGCGTGCAGCCGGGGCGAGTCGTAGTCGGCAGCCTCGGCCGAGGCCGTCCACGACCCGTACCACGTCTTGATCTGGCGTGCGACGTAGCCGTCGTGGCGACCCAGATCGCCGAGCCCGACCTCGACGGGATCGACCGCGTGGAGATGCGCGAGCACCGCCATGAACGACTCGCCGACGCGTCCTCGGGCCGCGAGGTCGAGACGCGGTTCGGTCTGCTCGGCGGTGTACAACGCTTCTCCACCGACCTTGCCCATCACGTAGAAGTGGGCGTCGCACACCTCGCGGTCGTCGCAATAGCCGAGAGGACGAGCGACCGGTACCCCCACGGGATACAGCGCGTCGATGATGCGGAACTCGCGGAACATGTCGTGCGCCTTGGGCAGCAGTTCGCCCTGCGGCGGGCGCCGAATGACCGCCTGCGCGCCGACCGAGTCGGTCAACTCGTAGGTCAAGTTCGAATGGCCGCCTTCGAGGCGCCGCCACACACACGGCGGTTGCAGATCGGTGTGCTCCCCGATCCACGTCTCGACTCGCTCGACCTCGAACCCCACCACGTCGCTCATGGCGACATCTTCGCGCCCTGACCGACTCGGACCCGCTATCGACGACGGTCAGCGGTGCGCTCGGTACCAGGCGATCAGCGCGTTGGTCGCCGCATCGTGCGCGTCGGGCGTCGGTTCGCCGACCAGTTCGGGAGTGATCTGGTTCGCGAGTTCCTTGCCCAGTTCCACACCCCACTGGTCGTAGCTGTTGACACCCCACACCGTGCCCTGAACGTGCACGACGTGCTCGTAGAGCGCGATCAACTGGCCGAGCACCGACGGGGTCAACCGCTCGGCGAGGATGACGGTGTTAGGTCGGTTGCCCTCGAAGTTGCGGTGCGGTTCCGCTTCGTTCGAACGCCCGAATGCGAGCGCTTCGGACTGCGCGAAGAGGTTCGCCATCAGGAGATCGTGATGCTCCTGATCGCCGTGCTCTGCCCGAGCGACGCCGATGAAGTCGCACGGGATGATGCGCGTGCCCTGATGAATCAGTTGGTAGAACGCGTGCTGACCGTTGGTGCCTGGCTCGCCCCAGATGATCGGCCCCGTGTGATGACCGACTCGCTCTCCGTCGAGATCGACCGACTTGCCGTTCGATTCCATGTCGAGTTGCTGAAGATAGGCCGGGAACCGTGCAAGATCGTTCGAGTACGGCAGCACCGCCTTGGTGTCGTACCCCAGCCCGTTCGCATACCAGACGCCGAGCATCGCGAGCAGCACCGGAGCGTTGTCGCGCAGCGGCGCCGTGCGGAAGTGCTCGTCGATCGTGTGGAAGCCGGCGAGGAATTCGCTGAACGCCTCCGGTCCGATCGCGATCATCAACGACAACCCGATCGCCGAGTCGACGGAGTATCGACCGCCGACCCAGTCCCAGAACCCGAACATGTTCGCCGTGTCGATCCCGAACTCGGCCACGCGCTCCTCGTTGGTCGATACGGCCACGAAGTGATCGACGACGGCATCCTCACCGAGCGCATCGACGAGCCACGCTCGCGCGGTTCGAGCATTGGTCAGCGTCTCGATCGTTCCGAAGGTCTTGGAGGCGACCACGAACAGTGTGGTGGCCGGGTCGGAGTCGGCCAGCACCGCTTCGATGTCCGCACCGTCGACGTTCGACACGAACGAACAGCGGATCCGTTCGTGACGAAAGGGTCGGAGCGCCTCGTACGCCATCGCCGGGCCGAGATCGGACCCACCGATCCCGATGTTGACGACATGGTCGATCGGACCGCTGGCTCGAACGCGACGGGCGAAATCCGCCAGTGCGTCGAGCACCGCGTGCACCTCGGGCACGACATCATGGCCGTCGACGACGAACGACGACGTGTGCGGCATGCGCAGCGCGACGTGTCCGACCGCTCGGTCTTCGGTGACGTTGATGCGCTCTCCGGCGAACATCGCGTCGCGTCGCCGCTCCACGCCAGCGCGTTCCGCGAGTCCGAGCAGCGCGTCGAGGGTCACATCGTCGACCGACGCTTTCGACCAGTCGATGCGCAGATCTCCGGCGTGCGTCACGTACCGCTGCGCCCGGGTCGGGTCCTGCTCGAACAGGTCGCGCAGATGTGCCGGACGGGGAAGGTCGGAGAGGTCGTCGAGCGGCGTCATCACCGCCTGACCGTACCCGTCGAGCAACCTCGCTGCCGCCCGGTCGAGGAAGACGATCGTGTCGCTGTCGGACACCGAGTTGATCGGCAACGACGGATCGCGGTCGGCCAGCCACCGCCGAACCACCTCCGCCTTGCCTGCTCCGGTGGCGAGGACGATCCGGGTCCGAGCACCGTTGATCACGGTCGGGCCGAGCGTCATCCGTCGGCAGCCGTTGAACGTGTCGACGAGTGCCACGGGCGTATCGGACCGCACGACCCCGGCGTCGAGGTGCGGCTCGGGCGGCCACGACGCCGTATGGCCATCGTCGCCGACTCCGAGGTGGACGACGTCGATCGGCGTCGGCAGCATCGTCGCATACTCGCCTGCTGCCTCGTCGAGGTCGAGCGCTGTGACGGGCATCGGATGAGCCTCGACCGGAAGTATCGACAGCTGGTTCGCGTTGCGTGCCTCGTGTCCGTCCGGAGCGATGCGCTCGTCGACCTGAACGACCGTCGCCGACGACCACGGCACGTCGGCCTCGTCGGCCAACGCGGCGAACAGCGGCGGAGCGGTGCTCCCCCCGCTCACGGCGAGCGACGCTGTCGAACGAGCTGCTGCGGCCGACGTCAGGCGCGTCGCGATCGCCGCCGCGGCCGCACGCGCTGCGTCGTCGGGTCCGTCGCAGATCACCACATCCACGCCACCGAGCGTAGAACATGACGACAGCCCGCTCTCCCGCAACCCGCCCACCCCCGATCTCGACCCCGATTCGCCAGCGCCTGGCACAAAACGGGGTCGAGATCGAGAATCGGCGGCGCGAATCAGGGTCGAGATCGGGGGTGGGCGCGGCGTAGCGTGGGCGGGTGACATCGACCGGGCGCGCACCCGACCTCGCCCAGACGCCACCGCTCGACACGCCCATCGGTGTGTCGGTGACCCGCGGCGTACAGGTCGGTGTCGCCGCCTACCTGATCTGGGGGCTGCTGACCATCTACTGGAAGCAGCTGACGGCGTTCGAGGCCGCCGAGCTGATCGGCTGGCGAATGCTGTTCGCGGCCGTCGTGATGGGAGTCATCGTCACCGTCCGAGGCACGTGGCCGAAGATCTACGCAGCATTTCGTGACGCGAGGACGCTGATGCGCCTCGTCCTCGCCGCACTCCTCCTGACTGCCAACTGGGGCAGTTACGTGTGGGCCGTCGTCAACGACCGCGTGATCGAAACGGCCCTCGGCTACTTCATGGCACCGCTCGCGACGATGGCGATCGGGGTGTTCGTCCTGCGCGAGACGCCCTCGCTCGCGCAGCGAGTCGCGTTCGGACTCGCATCGGTCGCGGTGGTCGTGCTCACGCTCTCCTACGGCCGTCCGCCCTGGGTCGCGATCATCCTCGCCGGTACGTGGAGCTTCTACGGGTTGACCAAGCGGCGGATCAGCCTCGATGCCGTCGACAGTCTCGCCGGGGAGACGTTCGTCCTGCTCGCCCCCGCCATCGTGCTGTTGTTCGCGATCAGTGGGCGCAGCACCAGTGCCGTGTCCAGCGCCGACGGCGGTGACTGGATGTTCATCGCCGGCACCGGCATCATCACGGCCGTGCCGCTGATGCTGTTCGCGTCGGCGGCGAAGGCGATTCCGTTCACGCTGCTGGGCCCGCTGAACCTCATCGTTCCGGTGATCAACTTCGGGCTGGGCTGGCTCTTCTACGACGAGTCGATGCCGGCCGACCGCATCGTGGGCTTTTCGTTCGTCTGGGTGGCGCTGCTGGTCGTGATGTGGGATCGAGTCGATGCGGCCAAACAGGCGCGCATTTCGATTCCGACGTGACTAGTCTGCGCGGATGCGCCGCCTTCTCATCGCTGCCCCCATCGTTCTGCTCGTCGCTGCGTGCTCGACCGATACCACCGACTTCAAGGACCAGACCGAGAGCTTCATCAACGACAGCTCCGAGGTCGCGGCGATCTTCGACGGCGCAGACGTGTCCAACGCGTCGTGCGAGGAGCCGGCGAGCAAGGATGTCGGCACCACCTACGTCTGCACCGCTGACGTCGAAGGCTTCGGATCGGTCACCTTCGACGGTCTCATCGACGCCGAAGACTCCTTCACCATCGCACCGCGGCCGTAGTCGGCGCGGCGGTCGACGACTGCCTGATCACACACCCGGCGGCGGCCGCGTCGATATTCGGCGCATCGAGATCGCCGAACCTGCCAGGGTGCAGCCGACCGTGAACTCGATCACGGAACCTCGACCTGGGAGCAGCACGTGAAGAAGTACGCAACAGCAATCGTCGTGGGCATGTTCGCCCTCACCGCCACCGCATGTGGTAGCGACTCCGGCGGTGGCGGCGACGACGCTCGTGACCGCCTCGTCGCATCGTTCGTCGCTGACAACGAAGCTGGCTCGGTGGACGAGACGTGCGCCCGAGAGGCGATCGATCGGCTCTCGAACGACGACGTCGAGATCATCGCGGCGAACCTCGATGCCGACGACGTGCCCGATGGTCTCAGCCCCGAGGCGATCACCATCCTCGGCGACCTGATCGGCTGTATCGAGTTCGACTTCGAACTGGAGGAGTGACCGTCACGCGTCGATGGTCGGGGCCGATCTCGTCATCGGATCCCCGATACTCGGCGCTGCGTCGGCTCGGCGAAGCTCATCCGCCGTCGGCATCGAGACCGTCGGGAGCGTCGCGCTCCGTCGTCCGGTAGTCACCGAAGGTCTCGTCGCGTGTACTCAGCGCCGAGGTGACGCCCTTCGCGAACTCGCGGTGGTATTCGATCGAACTCGGCTGATGGAAACCGATCGCGTTGATGTCAGCCGTGGCGCGCATGCCATTGCGCATCCCCATCGCCTCCATCGCTCGGTGCACCACACGCTTGTTCAGGGCTTGGAGATCGGCTGGCACCTTGGCGACGCGCTCGGCGATCGCGAGGACGGCGGCGTCGAGCTCGTCGGCCGGGAACGACCGGTTGGCGAACCCGGCCTCGACGGCTTCGACCCCGGTCATGGAGTCACCGGTGAGCATCGCCTCCATCGCACGCCGCATCCCCATCATCCACACGTGCCAGCCCATGTCGGGGCTCGACATCGATCGCACCGGCGGGTAGCCGATCTCTGCGTCGTCCGCGACGTAGACGAGATCGCACGCGGTCGCCAGTTCCGTGCCACCGGCGAGGCAGTACCCGTGCACCTGGGCGATCAGCGGGATGCTGAGGTCCATCATCTCGAACCAGCCCTGGAGCACGTGGCGAGCCCAGCCGCCGTCGGCCGGGCTGATGGTCCAGGGCGGGCGCTCGCTCGGGTCCTGCGCCAGGTCGTAGCCGGCCGAGAAGCAGGGCCCGTTGCCACGGATGACGACCACGCTCACGTTCGGATCGCGGTCGGCGCTGCGGAGCGCGTCGAACAACTCGCTGCGCAACCCGTGCGACAACGCATTGCGCTTCGTCGGTCGGTTGAGCGTCAGCCGGCGAACCTTCGGTGCCGGGTCGTCGATCAGGATCAGCGCGTCGTCGGACATGGCTGGACCGTACCCAGCGCGGGGTCCGCGACCCGAGGCGAGCGCACCGGCACCGAAACGCGGACCGGCCGACGATTCGTGAGAATCGCCGGCCGGCTCGGTGTTCGTGCGTCAGCTCAGCGAGCCGATGCGATGTTCATGGGATCAGCCCTGGAAGGAGCCGCCCTGGCCTTCGAGGTCGATCGGATCGCCCGTCGCCTCGAACGACAGCACGCCGTCCTCGGTGAGGATGACACGCTGCAGCTGGGCTGCCTCGGTGAAGTAGGCATCGTTGACGCCGTCGGTCTTGAGCGTGCCGCCCAGGTACAGGTCGTTGCTGGTGTCGGCGTTCCACACCGATGCCATCAGGTTGACCCGGTTCAGGCCACCCGGCATCTCGGCTGCGGGACGAAGCACCGCTTCGACCAGCTGGCCGTAGAGCACACCGGTCGAGTACGAGCCGTCGGCGCAGGTGACGTCGCCGTACTCGGCGAGGATCTCCTTCGTCAGCTCGATGGAGGGATCGCCGTCGAACGTCGGGTCACCACAGACCTTGTTCGAGTTGGTGAACTGCGGG
The DNA here is from genome assembly GCF_046290335.1 of Ilumatobacter sp. Lineage (GTDB taxonomy): Bacteria > Actinomycetota > Acidimicrobiia > Acidimicrobiales > Ilumatobacteraceae > Ilumatobacter_A. The sequence continues at coordinate 1,254,122 of NZ_JBKAGH010000001.1, forward strand.
CTTGCACCTTCAGGCGCCAACACGGCAATCGCATCCTGTACCGGCGCGTAGAACGACGCCAGGTTGTTGCAGGTGTAGGAGTTGTAGAACACCGGGCGCCACGCCGACGCAGCGAGGTTCGCTGCGACCTGCGGGCAGTACGACGCCGTCGTACCGCTCACGAGCACCTGCGCGTCGGTCGCGATGAGCGTCGTCATCTCGTTGGTGATGTCGGGCGCCGCCGGATCGTGCAACTGCTCTTCGACGAGATCGATGCCCGCACACGCGTCGGAGTTCTTCAGCGTGTTGAGGTACGTCGTACCGAAGTCGTTGTTCATGATCAGCGCGGCGACCGTGACACCTTCGCCGAACTGCTCCAACATGGCCGAACACCAGATGTCGGTCTCGGTGGCGTAGTTCAAGATGTTGCCGACGGTCCACGGGAAGTTCGCCGGGTCGCCCCAGAGCGGGAAGCCCGTCGAGTTGAACAGCTGCGGGACGCAGTTGTCGTCGGTGATCGGACGGGCCGCCAGGTTGTTGGGCGTTCCGATGATGTGCGCCAACGCAAAGATGTCGTCGGAGTCGATCATCTCTTCGACGTTGGCAACGGTACGACCGGCCTCGTAGGCGTCGTCACGCAGCACAGCAACGAGCTGCTTGCCGTCGATGGGATCGTTCTCGTTGAGGTAGTCGAAGTACATCTGCATGCCTTCGCCGATCGCGCCGAAGGCAGCGATCGGGCCGGACTGTGGCAGCGACATACCGATACGGATCTCGTCACCGTCGACGCCCTGGAGCGGATTCCAGTCGTCGGGGCAGTCACCGAGGTTCAGCGTGGTTCCCGCTGCGATCTCGACGTCGCCTTCGAGTGCGAGCGCTTCGCCGCTGCCCATGTCTTCGTCTTCGGACATGTCTTCGTCTTCGGACATGTCTTCGTCCTCGGACATGTCTTCGTCCTCGGCAGGCGCCTCATCCTCGGCAGGCGCGTCATCCTCGGCAGGCGCGTCGTCTTCGGCCGGTGCCTCGGTCTCGGCAGGTGCGTCGTCGGCACCGCCATCGTCATCGCTGCCGCAGGCTGCGAAGATCAGGCCGGCGGCCAACAATCCTGCAACGCTGCGCTTGGTACGTGATCGCATCTAGCTCCCCTTATGTGTTGTTGTTGCTGAGTGTTCAGCTCTTGAACCGACCAGCGGGCCCGCTTGGCGAGCACTCGGTCGGCGATCTCGGACCGACGATCGAATGATCGTCGGCCTCGACTTGGTCACCGTGAAGATGTCACCGTGACGTGTCCCCGTGAAGATCTCTTCGTGAAATGTCACCGTGATGTGTTCTTCGTCACCGTAGTCGGCCAGCGTGACGGATGAACAGTCACGCGCCGTCGCTCGACGAGCCGACCGGCTCACGATCGGGTGCAGGCGCATCGCCAGCCGCCGAAGTGGCCACCGGAAGGTCCGGCGGCTTGGGCAGGATGCGGATGAACCGGGCCTTGATCTGTCGAGCTCCCGCCGTGACACCGCCCGGCAGCACGAAGGTCAACACGATGAGCAAGATGCCCATCAGCAGCGGACCCGTCGGGCCCTGCAACCAGCGATCGGGAATCCCCGGGAACTCGCTCGTCGCCGACGCCCACTCCGGAATGAACGTGATCACCAGACCGCCGATCACCGCTCCCGGCAGCGTGCCGACGCCGCCGACCACCATGCCGACGATGAAGTAGATGGAGATGAGCTGCGTGAAGTCGCCGGGCGAGGCGATCTTCAATTCGGCCACGTAGATGAAGCCACCGATACCACCGAGGGCAGAGGCGACACCGAACGACAGCGTCTTGTAGAGGGCGAGGTTCATGCCCGTGACGGCAGCGCTCGTCTCGTTGTCACGGATCGCCCGCAGCGCCCGCCCCGGGCGGCTCTTGACGAGGTTGCTCACCAGTTTCGTGCAGACCGCCGCCACGATGACCATCAAGAAGAAGATCCAGACTCGATCGGCCTCTCGACTCGAGAGGTCGCCGTCGCCGAAGTACCCGCCGATGAGCGGAATCCCCTGCAGGATCGAGGCGATGCCGTCGAGGGGAAGCCAATCCGGAGCGACCAGCTTCGAGTCGACCTGGAGTCCGCCCGCACCGTTGGTGTACTCCTGCAACGCTTCGAGTTGCACGATGGCAGGGAACACAGCCGCGAGTCCCAGCGTGACCAGCGCCAGGTACAGACCCCTGATCCTCAACGCCGGTATGCCGAAGGCCATCCCGACGATGAAGCAGGCGGGAACGACGACGATCAACGTGGAGAACCACGCCCAGTTGTGATCGGCGACGAGCCACGCGGACAGATACGCGCCCATGCCGAAGAAGAAGCCTTGGCCGAGCGAGAGTTGACCAGTGAATCCGGCGACGACCTGGAGTCCCAGGATCGCCACCATGAACGCGATCGCCTTGGTGAGGCGCGGCGTGCTCAACGAGTACTCGTTGCCGAACAACGCCAGCTTGCCGGTGTCGTTGTAGGCGAACGCGATCAGCACGAGGAACACGACGAACAGTGCGATGAACACCCACTTGTAGGTGAGGTGCGCCCGACTGCCGTCGACGAACTGGTAGCGAGGTGGTGATGCCATGGCGTTCTCCTAGACCCGTTCCACTTGGGGTGTGCCGAACAATCCGGACGGTTTGAACAGCAAGACCAACATGAGCACGACGACGGCGGCGGCGAGCCCCATCTCGTTCGGAATCGGCGTGTACGGCACGAGGATCGACTGGACCATCCCGATGGCGATCCCGCCGACGATGGCGCCCCAGAGACTGTCGAGTCCGCCGAGCGCAGCAGCGGAGACGGCGAAGATGAGCACCCGGATCATGATGGTCGGCTCCAGCTGACGGAACGGGTCGGCCACGAAGACCGCCGCACCGAGCGTGCCCACCGCCGCGGCGATCGCCCAGCCGAACTGCAGCGTCGGGCCGACGCGCACGCCGACCAACTCACTCGACTGCAGGTTCGACGACACAGCGCGGAACGCCAGGCCGACCTTGGTCTTGTTGAGCAGCAGCGTCAGCGCGGCCGCTGTCACCAGGACCGTGATCGTGACGCCGACCGTGTACCAGCGCAGCGCCGCGTTGCCGAACGTGAACACGTTGCCCGACGGGAACAGCTCGGGGAATCGCCGAGGGTCGAAGCGCCAGATGATGCCGGCCACGGCGTTGATCGCGAGGAACAAACCGAGCGTGATGATCACCAGCGGCAGGTGATCGGACGGATCGAACGGTCGGATCAGTGTCCGTTCGACACCGGCTGCAGCGACCGCTGTGATGAGCATGCCGAGCACGACGGCGATCCACATCGGGATCCCCCGCTCGGCGGCCATCACGAACACGACGAACGCGCCGATCATGGCGAACTCGCCCTGAGCGAAGTTGATCAGGGTGGTCGCCTTGAAGATCATGACGAGCGCCAGTGCGACGAGCGCATAGGTGGCCCCGTTCGACAGACCGTCGAAGAGGCGGGCAACGAAGAGTTCCATGTGTCGTCAGACTCCCAGGTAGGCCTTGCGGATTTTGTCGTCGTGCATGAGTTCGTCGGCGGGACCGTCGAACGCGATCGTTCCGGATTCGATGACGTAGCCGCGGTCGGCGATACCCAACGCGAGTTGGGCGTTCTGCTCGACGACGAGCATGGTCATGCCGGTCTCTTTGTTGATCTCGGCGAACCGCGCGAAGAGGTCTTGCACGATGAGTGGGGCGAGACCCAGTGACGGCTCGTCGAGCAGCAACAGATCGGGACGCGACATGAGTGCCCGCGACACCGCCAGCATCTGCTGCTCGCCACCGGACAACGACCCGGCGCGCTGATTGCGCCGCTCGCGCAACACCGGGTAGACGTCGAACCACCGCTCGATGTCGGCGTCGACCTCGCCGTCTTTGCGAATGTAGGCACCGACCCGAAGGTTGTCCTCGACCGAGAGTTCGGGCAACGTGCCACGACCCTGCGGGACGTGGGCGACGCCCTTGCGAACGATGTCCGGCGTCTTCTTGCCGAGGATCTGCTCACCTCGGAGGGTGACACTGCCCGTGGTGGCGATCATGCCGGAGACCGCACGCAGAGTGGTGGTCTTTCCCGCGCCGTTGGCACCGAGGATGACCACGATCTCACCGTCGTCGACGTGGAAGTCGAGGCCGTGCAGGACCTGGATCTGACCGTACCCGCCGGAGAGACCGGCAACGTCGAGCACGCGAGCGCCAGATGGCGCTGCCGTGGCCGACGGCTCCGATACCGTCGCCGCGTTATCGGTGGGGGTGTGTGTGTCGTCGCTCATGATGCCGGCGCTCCCAGGTAGGCCTCGATGACGGCCGGGTCGTCTTGCACCTCGGAGGGAAGGCCCTGCGCGATCTTCTTGCCGAAGTCGAGCACGACCACCTTTTCGGAGATGCTCATCACGAGGCCCATGTGGTGCTCGACCAGGAGGATCGTGAGGTCGTAGTCAGTTCGAATCTTCTGGATGACGTCCGAGAGTTCACCGACCTCGCTGTGGGTCAGGCCGGTGGCTGGCTCGTCGAGCATCAGCAGCTTCGGATGCCCCATCATCGCCCGAGCCAGTTCGATCCGCTTCAACGTCCCGTACGGGAGCCCTGCGCACTGCTGGAAGGCGACGTGCGCGAGATCGAGGTTGTGGAGGATCTCGAACGCTTCCTGGCGGAGTTCGTTCTCTTCCTTGCGGCGGCCGATGTTGAGCATCGCCGTGAAGATGTTCTGCTTCGACCGGACGTGTGCTCCCGCCATGACATTCTCGATGACGCTCATCCGATCCCAGAGCGCAAGGTTCTGGAAGGTGCGGAAGATGCCGATCTCGGAGATCTTGTGCGGCGGAACATCTGCGGTCGTGTCGTCGTTGGCGCTGGTGCCGACGAGGTCGAGCCCGTTGAAGCTGATCACTCCGGAGGTCGGGTCGTAGATACGACTGATGACGTTGAACATCGTCGTCTTGCCCGCACCGTTCGGACCGATGAGGCCACAGATGGAGCCTTCGTCGATGTCGAAGGTCACGTCGCTCAATGCGACGATGCCACCGAATCTCACCGAGATGTCATTCACCTCGAGCAATGCCATGCATCTCCCCCTTCGATCGGACGACGAGACGTCCGGTTCCTACGAGGTCGGCAACGTAGCATGACAAGTGCCGACCGTCACAAACCGGAGGAGCAAGAACCGACCGACCCGGCCGCCACGGAATCACTGGCCGGTCCGTGCGAGATCGTCGTGCGATGGCGGCGAGATGGCGAGCCCGCGTGCCGCGGCGGGAGCGGAGTGTCTAGAGTCGCCTCGTGAGGACGCGGCTCGCACTGATCTTCTCCCTGACGACGCTCGTGATCGCTGCGTGTGGCAGCTCCGACGTGCTGGTGCGGAGCGAACAGTCCGATCGGATCGAGACGACGTCCCTCGACGGCGACCCGTTCGAATCCACCACACCGGTCGATCCCGACGACCTCGCTCCGGTCGACGCCGATCCCGATGACACCGCCGATGACACCGCCGATGACACAGCCGATGACACGGCCGATGACGAGGCGTCGACGTCCACGACGCTCGCGGATCCGATCGTCAGCGATCCCGATGCGATCGACTTCGGCTCGAACAAACCCGAACGCGCGTACGACGACTTCTTGCTCGCCACCCTCAGCGACATCGAGGCGTGGCTCACCGACGCCTACCCGGCGGCCTACGACGAGCCGTGGCGTCCGCTCGAAGGCGGCGTGTACGCGGGCTACCCCGAACGGGTCGAGCCGATCCCCGGGTGCGGGGAGGCAACGACCGACTACGAGGACCTGCAGTTCTTCGTTGCGTTCTACTGCCCGGTCGGCGACTTCATCGTCTACGACGACGGTGACGAGCCGATCGTGTTCCCCGGCGGCGTCGAGCAGGAACCGCTGCTGTTCTCGCTCGCCCAGCGCTACGGACCTGCCACGATCGGCATCGTGCTCGCACACGAGTACGGCCACGCGATCCAGCAGCGCAGCGGCGCGCTCGACCTCGGCTTGCCGACCGTGGCGACCGAGCAGCAGGCCGACTGCATCTCCGGAGCGTGGGCGGGTCGAGCCGCCGCGGGCGACGCGTTCGGCGTGCCGTTCAGCGACGGCGACGTCCGAGCGGGCCTGATCGCGATGATCGAGGTCCAGGATCCGGTCGGCACCACCCCCAACGTCAACGGAAGTCACGGTTCGGGCTTCGACCGGGTCGGCGCGTTCCAGGTCGGCTTTCGCGAGGGCCTGTCACGGTGCGCCGAGCTGATCGACGCTCCCTTGCCACTCACGCCACTCAACTTCCTCGGTACCGACGACGCCGCCTCCGGCGGCAACGCTCCGTTCGGTTTCGACCCGCCCAACGGGCTGTTCAGCTTCCTCGTTCCCGACCTCAACCTGTACTTCGACACCGATCTCGAGGTCGTGTTCCCCAACTTCGAGCCGCTCGAACTCGCGCCGACGCAGTCGATCGCCGAGGTCGACTGCGACTCGCCGGTCGGCCGCTACGACGACGGTGCGGTCCTGTGCCCGGACACGAACACCGTGTATCTGAACGAGCCCCAGGCGAGGATCCTGTACGACGAATTCGGTGACTTCGGACCCGGATACGTCATCGGCACCGCCTGGGCCGAAGCAGCACAGCGCTCGACCAATTCCTCGCTCGTCGGCGAGGCCCGCCAGCTTCGCAATGACTGCTTGACCGGCGCCTGGGTCAACTCGGTGATCCCCGTTCGCGATGCCAACGGCGAACTCGTGCTCGTCGAGGACCCCGAGACCGGCCTGTTCCGGATCCAGCTCCCGCAGCCTCGAGCGGAGGGGCGGACCGCGTCGATCTCACCCAACGACCTCACCGAAGCGATCCAGACCGCCATCATCATCGGCGACGAGAACGCCAGCGACGATGTGATCGGCAGCGCATTCGAAAAGATCGACTCGTTCCGCCGCGGCACGCTCGACGGCATCACCGCCTGCACCTGAGCCCGCCCACTGAACCCGCCACGGAGCAAGGCAGTTGGCGCCTGACGTCGGCCCCGTCCACGACCACGGCGGGGCGAGACAGCTGGCCCCCGTCGGCCGGACGGCGACCGCGCGTGCGGACCTGCGATGATCATGCGATGAGTTCGCATCATCACGATCACGGCGCCCTGGACCCGCCGCGCGTCGGCGCCCTGGACCCGCCGCGCGTCGAGGAAGTCGCCGACCGAGTCTTCGCATACGTGCAGCCGGACGGAACGTGGTGGATCAACAACACCGGCTTCGTGGTGGGCGGTGTCGGCGACGGCGTCGTCGCGGTCGACACATGCGCCACCGAACGCCGGACCCGCCGCTTCCTCGATCACGTCAGCCAGGTGACCGCCGAGCCGATTCGCGTGGTGGTCAACACGCATCACCACGGCGACCACACCCACGGCAACTTCCTGACACACCCGGCGGCCATCGTCGGCCACGAGCGCTGCCGTTCCGCGATCCTCGCAGCGGGGATCACCCATTTCGACGGCGTGTTCGGCGACCCCTCCCCCGACTGGGGTCACCTCGAGGTCGCCCCACCGATGATCACCTTCACCGATCACCTGCACGTCCACGCTGGCGACATCGGGGTCGAACTGCACTACATCGGCACCCCTGCGCACACCGACAACGACGTCGTCGCATGGCTTCCCGAACAACGCGTGCTGTTCAGTGGCGACCTGGTGTTCAACGGCGGAACCCCGTTCGTCCTGATGGGATCGGTGACCGGTGCCCTCGACGCCATCGATCGACTGCGTGCATTCGATGCCGACGTCGTCGTTCCGGGGCACGGCCCGGTCTGTGACATGTCGGTCCTCGATCGGCTCGGCGACTACTACCGCTTCGTGCAGCGCGTCGCACTCGACGCGCACGCGTCCGGTGTGACCCCACTCGAGGCTGCCCGCGACACCGATCTCGGCGAGTTCGCGGAGCTGAGCGACAGCGAACGCATCGTCGGCAATCTCCACCGGGCGATGTTCGAACTCGACGGGGCAGCCCCGGGGGCTCCCATCGACCTGGTCGGGGCGATCACCGACATGATCGTCTACAACGGCAACCGCCCGCTGCGCTGCCTCGCCTGATCGGCCGCCCAGCGCGTCAACCCGGCGGGCAGGCGTGGCGCCGCGTCAGCTCGCCAGCAGCGCAGCGAGAATCGCAGCGAGTTCGACCGGACGATCGCCTTGCACGCTGTGACCTGCGCCGTCGACCACGACCACGTCGAGGTCGGGCTGGCGCCGCCGCGCCTCGGCGACGTCGGCGTCGTCGACGACCGGCGACAGTGAGCCACGGACGAGCGTCATCGGGCAACGAACTCGGCTGAAGTCGTCCCACATCGGAGAGAGCACCGGAGTGGCGTCGACGGCCGGCTCAGATGGCGGCTCAGCGGGGTCCGGGAGTGACGAGCGAGCATGACTCGAACGGTCGTATCGCCACTGCCACGAACCGTCCGGATGCTGCTTGGCGTTGTGCAGGATCCCTCGTCGCAGAGACGACTCCGAGCGCGTCGGATTGTGTTCGATGGTGCGCGCGACAAGATCGTCGAAGCTGGCAAACGTCTGTGGTCCGTCGACGAAATCGAGGACGGCCTTGGCCTTGCGCTGATTGACACCGGGGGTGATGTCGACCATGACGAGCCGTCGGACGAGCTCGGGGTGGCGCACCGCCAGCTCCATCGCGGTGAGCCCGCCCAGCGACATGCCGACGATGACCGCCGCATCGGGCGCCAGGTCGGCGACGGCCGGAGCCACGTCGTCGGCGAGGTTCGGCGGGCTGTAGGCACCGTCAGAACGCCAGTGCGAGTGGCCGTGCCCGGGCAGGTCGATCGCGACGGCGGAGCGGCCCAACGCCAGCAGCACGGTGTCCCACGTGTGCGCGTTCTGCGCTCCGCCGTGAATCACGACGATCTCCGGCTCATGGCGTCCCCATCGCAGCGCGCTGACGTGGCGGCCGAGGTCGTGAGGCAGACCGATCTCCCGGCGCTCGACCGGCGGGATCTCGGCCACGTCGAGCTCGAACTCTGCGATGTTCTCGTGGAACAGCGCGAATTCGTCGTAGGCAACCAGCGGCGTGTCGTCAGTCATCGACGCCGAACCTAGCGACCGTGATCAGCCGTCGCCGGATCCGCCGTCGGCCGTGTCGCCGCCGCCACCATCATCGCCGCCACCGCCGTCGCCATCATCATCATCGCCGCCGCCATCATCGCCTCCGGTACCGCTCGCAGCGACCGTGGTCGTCGTCGCAGCCGGCGTCGTGGCCACTGGCACCGTGGTCGGCGGCACCGTGGTCGCCGTCGGGGTCGTGTCAGGGGTGGTATCGGGAGTCGTGTCGGGCGTGGTGTCCGGTGGCGTCGTCGTCTCCGGAGCAACGGTCGTGGTGGTTTCGGGCACGGTCGTGGTGGTCGTCGTCGTCGCTGCCCATTCCGGGTCCAGCCAGTTGAACGTCGGGAGCCGCTCGCGCTCGCTCTGCTCCTCCGGTTCCTTGATGCCGTCCCAGACGTAAACCTGATCGCCGATCGATGCAAAGCTCTGGAAGACGTCGGAGACCGACATCGGCAGGCGGATGCAGCCGTGCGACGCCGGCTGCAGCGGCACGTTGAGCGCGCCGTGGATCGCGATGCCGTAGTTGAAGTACATCGGGTTCCACATGCTGCCGAGCGCGCTGTCACGGATGCCGTCGACCTGTCGGTAGAACTCGAACACGCCACCTGGAGTGTTCGAGATACCGCACTCGCCTCGAATCAACGGCTCCTCGCCATCCCGGTTGCCGTATTCGCCGGGGCTGATCGTGACTTCCTCGCACCATTCTTCGCCCGTGCCGCTCGACATGTGTGAGATCAGCACCGGCTTGTCATCGTGGAACACCGCGACCACCTGCTCGGGCAGGTAGATCTCGGTGTGGTTGACACTCGTCGCGTTGGGGCGACGCGGCTGGATGACGAACGGATCCTGCATCCGATCCCACATCTCGGGGGTCACGCGTCCGCTCGGCGCGTTCGACGGTACGTCGAGCACGAGCTTCTCGTAGGCCCACACGGCCTGGATGGTCTGGTCGCCGTAGATGCCGTCGGCGGGTCCGGGCATGAACCCGAGTTCGGTGAGGCGGAGTTGCACGTCGCTGACGTCGCTACCCGCCACGCCTCGTGCGAGCGTGCGGTTCAGCGTGGTCTTGACGACGGGCGCCGTGGTCGGGACGGTCGCGGTCACCTCCGGGATCGAGTCGGGCACGGTGAGCGCTGGCGCGACCGGATCGAGAATCGACGCCGGGTCGGCCGACGTGCCGTCACTCGAGTCACCGGACCCACCGCCGAGGACGATGCCGAGCACCACCACCGAACCGAGGAGTCCGGCCGCCGCGATCGCGGGCAGCCATTGGGCGAGTGGGCTCTTGGGAGGTCGGTTCGGCTGGTTCACGATGGAGTGGTCGCGCCCGGGATGCTGTTCGGAGGATGCTGTTCGGAGCGACGTCGCCGACGACGATATCCGTCCTGGACAGACCCGGTGCCGCGCGACGACGGTGTTTCGCGGGCCTTCACCGTTTCCGAAGTCCGACGTGCTCCGAGCCAACACCGGTCCGACCCCGGTCCAACCCCGATCCAGCCCGATGCCGATGAGCGCCAGTCGTGTGTCGACGTCCGTCGCCGTGCCCGAGCAGATCAGTCAGCAGGTTCAGTCCGTCCGGATCGGTTGGATACCGTCGAGATCGCTGCGCAGTTCGCGCATCTCGCGCAGGATCTTCAAGATGACGCCCGGCGAACTCAGTGTCGACTCGCCGCGCGTCCGGGGGAAGTAGTCGACGCCGAACTGCAGCATCTCGAATCCCAACCGCGTCGCCCGGATCACGAGTTCGGCATCGATGAAGGATCCTTCGCTACGGAGTTCGACATGGTCGAACAGCCGGGCCCGGCACAACTTGAACGCGAAGTTGATGTCACGCGCCTTCACGCCGAACATCGTGCGGATCAACAGGTTGTACCAGAACGTGTAGACGGTGCGTAAGTAGCCCTCACCGGTGCGGTCGAGGCGGTAGGCGCTGACGAGATCGACGTCGTAATCGCGCATCAACCGGACGGCCCGAGGAAGTTCGGCCATGTCGAACGGCAGATCGGCGTCGGTGTAGAGGATGAGGTCGCCCGTCGCTGCGGCGAAGCCGGTCTTGATGGCGCCGCCCAGCTTTCGATTCTGCGGATGGTGCACCGCAACCACCCGCGCGTCCGCGGCCGCCAGCCGGTCGGCGATCTCTCCGGTCCGGTCGGTCGACGCATCGTTGACGACGATGAGTTCGTAGTCGGCGATGTCACCGCGCTCGATGAGACGCCGCCCAGCACGGTGCCCGGCAGCAAGTGCCCGCTCGATGTACAGCTCCTCGTTCCACATCGGATAGAAGATCGACAACTTGGCGAACGGCGCAACGGGTGACACACCCGAGTCGTTCAGCTGCTTGGCTCCGACCGGGTCGCCAGCTCTCGGATCGGCAGGAACGATTGGTGCCTGGTCGCGTGTCACGACCCGAGACCGTAGCCCGCGAGCGCGCCTCGGCGTCCTCACCCACGCCGCCGACGGAACGGCCGCGCGCCTGGCGGAGCGACGCCGGAGGAACGGCCCCGGGCCGGGCGGAGGGTCGGCAGGAGTGAGCGGCCGCTGGCGGCCGGATGCCGTCGGCGCTCGACGAGCCATGATTTTCGATCGACCGGTAGCCTGCGCGCGATGTCCGAGTTGCCGCCGCCACCGACCGGATCTGCGGCACCGCCGTCACCGTCATCGACACCACCACCCTCCTCGCAGCTGCTCCCAGGGCCGTCACCGCGACCAGGATCGTCACCGGCGACCGCCCCACCTCCTTTGGCGCTGCTCGGAGTGCGCCCCGGCGATCTCACGGGTACCTGGCGGATGCTGCTGGCTGTCGGCTGGCTCGCGGCGGGCTTCGCCTACGCAGCCGTCTGGCAGGCAAGCGTGCAGATCGGCATCGCGACCTGGTGGGTCGGCCCTCGTTCGGAGCCGACCCCCGCCGCCGTGCGCATGATCCCGTTCGTCGTCGTGCTGCTGATGGCGCTCGCCGTGCTCTACAACGTCCGAGGACTCCTGTGGCTGAGCGTCATCGCGGCTGGCGGCACCGTGCTGATCGCCGTCCCCGACTTCTCCCGCTCGGCTGGCTTGGCGCTCACCGAACTCGTGATCTCGTTGTCGCTGCTGATCCTCAGCGCTGTTGCCTCGACCGGCCGATACCGAGTCGTCGGTGCCGGCGAGCCGAACCCCGCCGAGCCCTACCGGGGCGAGCCGGACCCGGCCAGCCGCGACCGTCGGTAGCTCTGGCCCGTTGTCAGCCTTCCTCGCCACGGGGGAGCATGCAACCGCGTGGGACCATCGACGGCGATCGTCGACCGGACACTCGCCGGGTCCGAGCGCAGCGCGTGGCACCTGGTCGAGGCGGGAACCTTCCACGATGCGGCGACGAGCCACCGGTATCGTGCACGGCGCATGACCACCTCAGCAGACCGCGATCCCCGCGACGATCAACACGGCGACGCCCACGAGCCTGTCGACGCGACGACAGCACGCACCACCAACGTGCTCATGTCGCTGCCGATCGGGGAACGAGTCGGCATCGCCTTCTCTGGCGGCCTCGACACCAGCGCTGCCGTCGCCTGGATGCGCGAGCGCGGCGCGATCCCCTACACCTACACCGCCGACCTCGGTCAGTACGACGAGCCCGAACTCGAGACCGTGCCCGATCGCGCCAAGGTGTACGGCGCCGAAGTGGCCCGCTTGGTCGACTGTCGTGACGAACTCGTCCGCGAGGGTCTGATCGCACTGCAGTGCGGAGCGTTCCACATTCGCACCGCGGGCAAGACCTACTTCAACACGACCCCGCTCGGCCGCGCCGTCACCGGAACCCTGCTCGTGCGGGCGATGCAGGAAGACGGAGTCGACGTGTGGGGCGACGGCTCGACGTACAAGGGCAACGACATCGAACGGTTCTACCGTTACGGGCTCCTGGTCAACCCGAAACTGCGGATCTACAAGCCGTGGCTCGACCCGCAGTTCGTGGACGAACTCGGCGGCCGCCAGGGCATGAGCGACTTCCTGGTCGAACGAGGACTGCCCTATCGGGACCCGTCGGAGAAGGCGTACTCCACCGACGCGAACATCTGGGGAGCGACCCACGAAGCGAAGGCCCTCGAGGAACTCGGCACCTCGATGGAGATCGTGTCACCGATCATGGGGGTCGCTCACTGGGATGCGGCAATCGCCATCGAGACCGAGGACGTCACCGTCAGTTTCGTCGAAGGTTGGCCGGTTGCGATCAACGAGCGTCGCTTCGAGTCCCAGGTCGACCTCGTGCTCGAAGCGAACGCCATCGGTGGACGCCATGGGCTCGGGATGAGCGACCAGATCGAGAACCGGATCATCGAAGCCAAGTCGCGCGGCATCTACGAAGGCCCTGGGATGGCGCTGTTGCAGATCGCGTACGAGCGTCTGCTGACCGGCATCCACAACGAGAACACGCTCGAGAACTACACGACCATGGGTCGCCGGCTGGGGCGCCTGTTGTACGAGGGGCGCTGGTTCGACCCGCAGAGCCTGATGCTGCGTGAGCCGTTGCTGCGCTGGGTCGGCTCGGCGGTGACCGGCGAGGTCACCATCCGTCTGCGGCGCGGTGACGACTACTCCATCGTCGACACGCGCAGCCCGAACCTGACCTACGAACCCGATCGTCTGTCCATGGAACGCGTCGAGGATGCCGCCTTCGGCCCGCTCGACCGCATCGGTCAGCTGACGATGCGCAATCTCGATATCGCCGACACCCGCAACAAGCTCGACGTGTACCGCAACGTCGGCACCCTCACCTCCGGCGACATCACCCCCGCCCTCGACCGCTGACCAACACCTGGGGTCAGACCCCAGGTGTTCGACACGTGGGGTCAGACCCCAGGTGTCGAGCTGGGGTGGGTGAGCTGCGCGACCACGTTGGCGACGAGGGCGGCGCGGGCGGGCATCGTCGCCACGACGAGATGCTCGGAGTCGGCGTGGGCGCCACCGCCGACCGCCCCGAGCCCGTCGAGGGTCGGCACGCCGATCGCTGCGGTGAAGTTGCCGTCGCTGCCGCCGCCGACGGCGTAGCCAGCGATGCCCGGCACCGCCCGCGAGGCCAACGGGAACAGCGTGGCGGAGGCGGACTCGGGCATCGGCGGGCGGCTGATCGACCCGTTCACCTCGATGGTCGATGCGGGGTCGACCGGGCGCAACGCCGCCATCGCCGCCTCGACCCGTTCCTTCTCGTCGGCCGACTCGACGCGGACGTCGACCCGGATCCTGGCCTGCGCCGGCACCACGTTGTCGGCGGTGCCGGCCGAGGCGACTGTCGGCGTCACGGTCGTACCGACTTCGGGTCGTGCGAACGTCGCGATGGCGAGCACCTGATGCGCCGCCTCGACCAGCGCATTGACACCCTTTTCGGGTTCCAGTCCGGCGTGCGCTGCCCGCCCCGAGATCACGACGTCGAACGTGCCGCATCCCTTGCGACCGGTCTTGAGCGCCCCGCCGTCTGCCGACGGTTCGAGCACGAGCACGTTCCCGCAGGCGGCGGCGCGAGCTTCGATCAAGTCGCGCGAATGCAACGAACCGACTTCTTCGTCGGCGCTGAGCAGAATCTCCACACCCGACAGGTCGTCGAGTGCGGCCAGGCCGTGCAGCGCCTGCACGATGCCGCCGAGCATGTCGAACACGCCCGGGCCGGTCGCGATGCCGTCCTCGACCCGGAACGGTCGCTCCGCCAGCGTTCCGATCGGGAAGACCGTGTCGTGGTGACCGAGCAAGAGCACCTTCGGCTCGCCGCCGCCTGACCAGTGGACGTGCGGTCCGACCGGGCTGTCGACCAATCGAACGTCGCCACCGAGGTGACGCTCGATCATCGCGCCGACAGCGTTGGCCGACGTGGTCACCGCCTCGACGTCGAGTGACGGAGACTCGATCTCGACCAGCACCTTCAGGTCGTCGAGCATCGCCTCCAGGTCGAATCGATCGGGGGACACGGCACCGGTCAGCACATCATCACTCACAGGCTCCACGCTACGCCCCCGCTGAACGAGCCGCGATGCCCAGATCGAACCCCTCTGGGTCGTCACGGTGCGCTCGTCGTCGGCTCGGCCGCGACATTGCACGCTCGACCTGTCAACATCTTCGTGTGCAACGACGACGCCAACCTTTCCGCACCCGTGTCATGGGACTCCTCGCCGCCTCGGCCCTCGCGATCACCGCGTGCTCGGGGAGCGACGACGCGTCGTCTGATTCCGACGACGCGGATGTGGCGAGCACCGAAGCGCCAGCCGGCACCGAGGCCACGACGACGGACGAGTCCGCACCCGACGAGGCCGACGACCAGCTCAGCGACGAAGCCGACGACGAAGCCGACGAGGAAGCCGACGAGTCGCCTGCGGAGACCTTGCCGCTCGTCGAGGGGTTCGGCGAGATCCGTCCGGGCGTCGAGCAGATCACCATCACCGGCGCCGAGCCCGGTACCGACGTGCGCGTCGTCGACGCGTCCGTCACCACGACCGGCTTCGAGGAGATCGACCTGGGCGAGGGCCTCGGTGGCGTGATCGACGAATACGGGTCGCTGCTCGTCCGCGGCGTCGACGCCGATGCCGATGTCCGACTCATCGTCGACGCGGCGGCGATGACCGAGCCGATCGACGTGCTCGGCCGCGACGAGCACCCCGCGCCGGCGTTCTACGCCGAGCAGCGGCTTCCGGCTCCTGGCTTCGGCTACATCGAGATGCGTGACGGCACGCTCCTGAGCGCCAACGTCGTGCTGCCCGGACCGGTCGAAGACGGCCCGTATCCGACCGTGGTCGAGTACTCGGGCTACACGCCGAGCGACCCCGAGGCAGGCGGGTTCGCCGACCTGTTCACGGCGCTCGGGTACGCCTACGTCGGCGTCAACATCCGCGGGAGCGGATGCAGCGGCGGATCCTTCCGCTTCTTCGAGTACCAGCAGAGCCTCGACGGCTACGACGTCGTCGAGGCGGTCGCGGCGCAGCCGTGGGTGCAGGGAAACCGCGCCGGCATGGTCGGGATCTCCTACCCCGGCATCAGCCAACTCTTCGTCGCCCAGACACAGCCGCCGAGCCTGTCGGCGATCACCCCGGTCTCGGTGCTCGACGACAGCTACCAGGCCACCCTCTACCCGGGTGGCATCCTCAACACCGGGTTCGCAGTCGAGTGGACCCAGGACCGCGTCGACGACGGCCAGCCCGCGCTGACGCCCGACGGTGACTTCACGAACGAAGGCCAGGGGTGGGCGACCGACCGGATCGAGTCGGGCGACGAGACGTGCGCGGCGAACCAGTCGCTGCGACTCCAGAACCCCGACCTCGTCGCCGAGATCCGAGCCAACGGGTTCTACACGCCCGAACTCGGCGACGAACTCGCGCCGCGTGTGTTCGTCGACCAGATCACGGTGCCCACCTTCCTCGCCGGCGCCTGGCAGGACGAGCAGACGGGAGGGCGATTCCCGACGATGCTCGACCGCTTCACCGGCACGGATCACCTGTACGTCACCTTGCTCAACGGCCTCCACACCGAGTCGATCAGCCCGGCCGTCCTTCCCCGGATGCTGGAGTTCCTCGACCTGTACGTTGCCGAACGCACCCCGTCACTCGACGTCGCCCGGATCGTCGGGCCCATCCTCGCCGGCGGCATCTTCGGCACCACCGACATCACGTTGCCCGACGATCGCTTCGCTGGTCTGAGTCACGCCGATGCGCTCGCGGCGTTCGAGGCCGAGCCGCCGATTCACGTGCTGTTCGAACAAGGCGCGGCAGAGGGGGCCGCCCCGCTCACGCCGCTCGCCCGCTATGTCGAGACGTTCGAGACGTGGCCGATTCCGTCGACCGTCGCCACGACCTGGCACCTCGGGGCCGACGGCGCCCTGCTCGGCTCGCCAGCCGCCGACGACGGCACCGTCGACTACCTCGCCGTGCCCGACGGTGTGCCCGCCACGTTCTGGGATGGCAACTCGTCCGATCTGTGGCGCACCGACGTCGTCTGGGATTGGCAGGAGCCGGCGCCTGGCACGTTCGCCGATTTCCAGTCGGCTCCGTTGACGGAGACGCTGGTGATGGTCGGCTCGGCCTCCGCCGATCTGTGGGTCAACAGCAACCTCGGCGACACCGATCTCGAGGTCACCTTGACCGAGCTGCGCCCTGACGGCAACGAGGTGATGGTGCAGTCCGGCTGGTTGCGAGCCAGCCATCGGGCGCTCGACGACACCGAGTCGACCGAGCTCCGTCCGGTGCACACACATCTCGAGGCCGACGCAGCACCGCTGCCCGGCCCCGACGACGACGAGCCGTTCGCCCTCGCTCGCGTGGAGATCTTCCCGTTCGCTCACACGTTCCGAGCGGGCTCGCAGATCCGACTGATGGTCGACGCTCCCGGTGGGAACCGCGCCACCTGGGTGTTCGAGACGTTGAGCAACGGCGAACAGGTGCAGATCGGTGTGGGTCCGTCCACGCCGTCCCGACTGGTGCTCCCGGTGATCCCGGGCATCCAGGCGCCCGCCGCCTACCCGGACTGCAACTCGCTGAAGGGACAGCCCTGCCGCCTCCGCTGACACCGCGCCAGCTGTGGCGGATGACGCCATTTCGTCCGCGACGCACGGCGCGATGGTGTCGGCGGGAGGCCGGGAACCGCGAGTACCACCCAGATCGCCGCGGCGACCGGCGCCGTTTGATTGACTGAGCGCCGTGCCCGGTTCGAGCGATCATCGTCAGGAGTTGGCTCGGTTCCTGCGCGCCCGGCGTGAGGCCATCCGCCCCGAACAGGTCGGCCTGCCCTCGACTCGCGGCCGGCGGACGCCGGGTCTGCGACGCGAAGAGGTCGCGCTGCTGGCGGGCGTCTCGGTCACCTGGTACACCTGGCTCGAACAGGGTCGCCGCATCAACGCGTCGCACGACGTGCTGCTGGCGATCGGGCGGGCGCTGCGCCTCGACGACGCCGGGCTCGAACACCTCGTCGCACTGACCGACCCGGGGACCGCCGACGTCGACGCACCGACCGAAGCTCCGAGCGCGCTCACCCGACTGCTCGACGCGCTGATGCCGGCGCCTGCCTACGTGCTCGGCCCGCATTGGGAGTTCGTGGCCTGGAACACGGCGCAAGCTCGCCTCTACCCACGGATCACCGAACTCGACGGGCCGCGCCGCAATCTGCTCTGGGTGTTGTTCGCCGATCCCGCGACCCGCGAGTTGATCATCGACTGGGACATCCACGCTCGTCAGGCGCTGGCCGAGTTCCGCTCGGCGACGTCGGCGATCCGCCACGACGCGGCGATGACCGAACTGATCGCGCTGCTCTCCGAGGAGAGCGACGAGTTCGCGTCGTGGTGGCCCGAACAGCAGGTGTCGGGGTTCGAAACCCGTCTGCGGCGGTTCCAGCACCCAGCGGCCGGTCAGTTGACGTTCGAATACCAGCAACTCACCCCGGTGGAGTGGCCGGCACTTCGCGTCGTCGCACAACTCGCCGTGCCCGGCGACGATTCGGCCGAACGGCTCTCGGTTCGTCACTACCTCGTCTGAGCCTCGCGTCGACCTCGCCGGGCCCGGTGTCCGGCGCTGCATCTCGACGTGGCCGGGTCAGCCCAGCAGACCACCGAGTTCGTCGCGACGCGGCGGGTCGGCTCCTCGTCGTGTGACGACGATGCCGGCAGCGGCGTGACCGACGTCGACCGCGCGCACCACGTCGTCGTGACCGAGTCGGTCCCGCCCGACCCCGCTGGCGTGGAGCGAGGCGAGCAGGCCGGCGCCGAACGTGTCGCCGGCGCCGATCGTGTCGACGACCGTGCCGGAGATCGGTGGCACCGGCACCTCGGTGACCCGACCGTCCCCGACGACGTGCGTGGTTCGGGCGCCGGCGGTGACCACCACCATGCGTGCGCCGAGTTCGACGAGGGCTTTGGCGGCCACGCTCGGTTCGCGTCCGGGCAACAGGTAGTCGAGGTCTTCGTCGCTCACCTTGACCACGTCGGCGCGGCGCACGAGATGCTCGATGCGAGCGCGGTAGGCATCCCGGTCGGCGATGACGGCCGGCCGACAGTTGACGTCGACCATCACGCTGACCTCGTCGCCGATCCGATCGATCACGTCGACGACGGTCTGGGCCATCGGTTCGAGGACGAGGCCGAGACCGCCCGTGAAGATCCAGGGCCGCTCGCCGGCGCTCGCCAGCGCAGCGTCGACGTCGACGGCATCGACGAGCGGCGCCGACGTCTCGGCGAAGTAGAACCGGTACGACGCAGCGCCACGGTCGTCGATCTCGGCGGCGGCGAGCGTCGTCGGCCGCTCGGTGCGGGTCAGCCATCGGACGTCGACGCCGTCGGCCTCCAGCGCCGCGACGAGATCCGTGCCGAATCGGTCGACCGACATCCCGCCGACGAAGGCGACCCTCGTGTCGAGACGCCCGAGCGCACGCGCGGTGTTGTACGGCGCCCCTCCCCGTGCGGCGACCACACTGCCGTCCGGCGAGATGACGAGATCGATGAGTGCTTCTCCGACGACGACGATCATGGCCGACATGCTGCCATCAGTGCTGCCCGACCCCGCGCTCTTCGCGCGAGCGGCCGCGATGCGACCTCACCGCCACGATCGCAAGCACCGACTCAGGGACGCTCGGAGCCCCGTTGCGGCAACGTGGTGGTCGGGACGATCGAGGTCGCTGGCGCGGTGGTGGCCGGCCTCGATGGGGAGGTCGTCGCGGGGCGAGTCGGGTTCGTCGTCGGCACCGGAGGGTTCGTCGTCGGCGCAGGTCCGGGGGCAGACGTCGTCGGCGCCGCAGGTCGGACGGTCGCCGGCGGAGCGTCGACGGCACGACCGGGTCCCACGGTCGTCGGCGCGGAGTCGTCACCTTCCACCGTCGGTCGCACCACGCTCGTCGGCGGGGAGGGATCGACGCGGCCGGGCGCAGCCGTCGTCGGTGCCGCGGTGTCGACGGGGCCGGTCGAGACCGTTGTCGCCGGTCGGTCGACGTCGAGTTCCTGGTCGAGATCGTGCTCGGTCACGTCCTCGATCCGGTCGTCGGCGGCGTCGGTCGAGGGCACCCCGCTCGTGTCCGAATCGGAGGACCCCGACCGGGGCGACGTCGCGGGTTGCCCGGCCGACGAGTCGTCGGCCAGACGTTCGAGCTGCGATGCGTCGACGACATAGGTGCCCGGGCCGAATCGGGTTCCTTCGACGTCGACGAAGCCGGTGACGGTCAACACCGTCCCGTCCGGCAGTTCGAGGCCGGCGCGGCCTTCCACGGCGGCACCGGTCGGGAGCACCACCTCGACGCCGTCGGCAGCAGCGATGACCAACCGGTCCCGGTCGTCGCCGAGCATCCCGAACGCCACGGTCACCACCGCGATGAGTGCCGCCGCCGTCGCAAGCAGCGCGACCCGTGCGCGCGACCGCGCGGAGGCGGACGGCTCGACCTCCCTCATGGCGCCGAGGCGCGCTTCGATCGCGTCGAGGCGAGCATCGCTGATCTCGGCCACAGGGGTACGCAGCGCGTCGAGCTTCGTGACGAGTTGGGTGAGGTCGGGGTCGCTGCGCCACACCGCGTCGACGTCCGGGTCGGGCTCGGCGGCAGTCATCGGTCAGCTCCTGGTTCGTTCGTTCGACTCGAGTGATCGGCGTCGCCGTCGGCAAGCACCGCTTGGAGTTCGCGCAGCGCACGATGCAGTCGAACCGCGACCGCGCCGGGGGTCATCTGGAGCGCCTCGGCGACTTCTCCGGTCGTCAGGTCGGCGAAGAAGCGCAGCGCGATCACCTCGTGATGCGCCGGCTTGAGTTCTCCCACCGCGTGACGCACGCGCTCCGCGTCGATGGTCGCCAGGGCGGTGGCTTCCGGCTGCGAGACGGCGTCGACGGCACGGTCGGCCGTGCGTTGCTCGCGTCCGGATCGCCGGGCGTCGGATCGGTACCGCGACGCCATCTCGTTCGCCGCGATTCGGAAGACCCAGGGTCGGAATCCGTCGCCTGCATCGGCGATCGTGTCCAATCGACGCCAGGCCTTCTCGAACGTCGTCGCCGTGATGTCGTCGGCAAGCGACTCCGAACCCGATCGCCGACGAGCGAACGCGATCACGGCGGGAGCGTGTCGTCGGAACAGCAACGCGAACCCGTCGGGGTCGCCGGCGAGCGCGAGGCCGACCAGGGCGGCATCGCTCTGGTCGGCCGTGCGCTGACGGCGCACCCTGAGGATCCGGGGCGTTCTCAGCCGTCGCCTCCACGAGTCGACTCACTCCGTTCCGGCCGCGTCTCCACCGGCTGCACGTCCGGCTGCGTTTCGACCGGTGGCACCTCCGCCGGCTGCACCTCGGGCCGCGTCTCCACCGGCCGCACCTCCGGCCGCGTGTCCACCGGCTGCACCTCGGGCCGCGTCTCCGCCGACTGCACCTCGGGCCTCGTGTCCACCGGCTGCGACTCCGGCCGCGTCTCCACGGGCTGAGCCTCGACCGGTTGCACGTCCACCGGCTGGTTCGGCAGCGGCGGCGCCACCTCGGGCCGGGCGTCGACCGGCACGACGCTCGTCGTCGGCACGGTCGGTCCCGCATGCAGTCGAACGGTCTCGGCGCGCGACCTGGCGACGATCTCGCCTCCGCCGTCGGTGACGATCACGGCGTAGGCCACCGATGTCGCACCGCTCGACACACCATCACCGTAGGCGGTCGGGAACGGATCGCCGAACGATGCGACGACGGAGCGCGCCCCGCCGTCGACCGAACGCCACAGCGTCAGCGTCCGACCTTCGACGACGGGGTCGCTCCACGAACACGACACCCGCTCGGCAGTGACCTGCTCGCACTCGAGACGCACGAGCTCGGCGGTCGTCGGCGCAACCCCGACCACCACCGGACGGCTCGCCGCCACCACGCGACCGTTGCCGTCGACGGCCTGCACGGCGAAGAGATACCGGGCACCGGCGCGGACCTCGTCGGTCACCGAGTTCTGCGTGACGTCGTCGGTTCGGAAGATGACCGTTCGCGGCGCGTGGTCGACGAGTGCTCGACGCACCACGCGAACCCCCGCAGCGTCGGAGCGAGGAACCGACCAACGACACTGCACCGTCGGAGCGCCGCCCTCCTTCGCGGTACACACGAGATCCAAGACCTCGATGGGTACGGCCGACCTCCACGGACGTGCCACCGAGCTTGCGGTCGAGCTCGCGGTCGAGCTCGCTGCCGTGGCCGGCGGCGGCGCCAGCATCGACGCGATCACGGCGGTGATGGTCGCGAAGGTCGACACCACGCGCCGTCGCTTCGGACCGCCGCGATGTGGTCGGGGGCGAGCCGCCGAGCGGCGGCGAGAAGACATGATCGTCATGAGTTCGGCTCCTGTGTTCGATGATGGGTCCGGGTGGATGCACCCGTCGTGGTCGCGCTCGTCGCGTGGGGCCACATACTCTTCGACGTCACCGACCCGACATCGATTACCGCACGCGCTCGAACGACACGCGCCCGCACCACACGCTCCCGAACGAGGCCGGAGGTCGCGAGTCCTGGAAGTTCGCGGCAGACTGGATCAGGTCATGCGTTCGTGGTCGACCCGGTTGTTCCGAGAGATCCGAGATGACGGACTCTTCGATGCCGCGGCGAGCGTCGCGTTCTGGATCCTGTTGAGCTTGCCCGCCGCACTGCTCGCCGGGTTGTCGTCGGTGTCGCTGTTGGGCGACGGCCTGACCGCCGATCTTCGCCGCGTGACGCTCGAGTTCATCGAGCGCGTCTTCACGACCGAGGCCGACACGCTCGCCGACTCGGTCAACGATCTGTTCGATCAACAGCGCAGCGGGGTACTGAGCATCTCCATCGCCGTGGCGATCTTCACCGTGTCGCGCGGGTTCGCCGGGCTGATCCGAGCACTCGACACCGTGTACGACATCGAGGAACGGCGCAACTTCATCCACACACGAGCGCTGGCGATCGGGCTCGCCATCGGCACGTTGGTCGTGATCGCGCTCTCGACCGCGTTGTGGTCGTTCGGAGCCGATCGCAGCGTGCCGATCCTGCTTCGGCTCGCGATCGCTGGCGCCGTCCTGATCGCCTGGTCGGCCACCGTGTTCCACATCGGGCCGAACCATCACACGCCGTGGAGGTACGACCTCCCCGGCGCGGTGTTCACGACGATCGGCTGGCTCGCGTTGTCGATCGGGTTCGGCTGGTACGTCCGTCTGCTCGGCGGCGCCGGAACCAACGACGTGCTCGGGGCCGCCGGAGCGTTGCTGCTCGCGCTCACCTGGCTGTGGGGCGCCTGCACCGTGTTGCTGATCGGCGGCGAGATCAACGAGATGCTCGCGTCACGCGCCGGCGTGGTGAGCGACAGCCGAACGATCGTCGACGTCGTACGCCATCTTCGCAGCACCGGTGACGGTGCCAGCACGGATGACGGTGACGGTGCGAGCACGGGTGACGGTGACGGTGCGAGCACGGGTGACGGTGGCTTCGGGCCGGCGTCGACGCACGCGGCCGACGGCGACCCGCTCAGGGAGCGTTGAGCGCGGCGCCGACGATGCCAGCGTTGTTCTGCATCACCGCCGGGACGATCTCGGTGCCGATCGACACCTTCGGCAGCCACCGGTCGGCTTGTTTGCTCGCCCCGCCTCCCACGATGAAGAGCTCCGGAGAGAACAGCGCCTCGACGTGGCGCAGATAGCGCTCGACCCGTTCGGCCCACTGCGTCCACGACAGGTCCTCGCGCTTCTTCGCGCTCGCGGCGGCGCGCTTCTCGGCGTCGAAGCCGTCCAACTCGAGGTGTCCGAGTTCGGTGTTGGGAACGAGGATGCCGTCGACGAACAACCCGGATCCGATACCGGTACCGAACGTCAGCATCATCACCACACCATCTCGGCCTCGCCCCGCACCGAACCGCATCTCGGCGACGCCTGCAGCGTCGGCGTCGTTGAGCATGTGTACCGGGGCACCGATCGCGTCCGTGAACACCGCGTCGGCGTCGACGTCGAGCCACGAGTCGTCGATGTTCGCAGCCGACCCGACCACGCCGTTGCGCACGACCGCCGGGAACGCACATCCGACGCTTCCGGTCCAGCCGTGCACGGCGACGAGTTCACGGACCACCTCGGCCATCGCCGCGGGCGTCGCCGGTTTCGGTGTGTCGATTCGATGCCGCTCGGTCGACAAGTCGCCCGTGTCGAGATCGACGACCGCCGCCTTCATGCCCGTTCCACCGATGTCGATACCGAATGCACGTCGCTCGGCCGGCCCCTGATTCGTCACGCCGACAAGGTAGCGCTCCCGCCCCGCCGTCGAACCTGCGCGTCGAACCTGCGCGGCACACCTGCGCGGCGAGCTGGCCCGTCGAGCGGGTACCTGGCCGACTCGACGGCACGGGACTCCGTCAGCAGGTGGCGGAGATGGAGCAGCGTTGCGCCGGTCGCGTGACGACGGCGAGGCCGGCGACGCCATCGGAGGGCGCTGGCGTGGTCGACAGCGTGGTGGTCGTCGTCGCCGTGGCGGGAACCGTCGTGCTCGTCGCGGCCGGAACGGTCGTCGTCGTGGTGGTGGTGGTCGTCGTGGTGGTGGTGGTCGTCGGCGGAGGAACGATGAGGCCTGCGGTCACCGGTCGTCGGAGGGAGAACTCCGAGGTGCTGCCGTTCGTGTCGGTGACGAGCGCACTCACGAATTCCCCCTCCGCGACGACGAGCGGGTCGCTCGGATCGTCGCGGAACACGAACGATGCGGTCCCGCCCACCGCGATCGCCGTCCCCAGGGACCGACGCCCCTGCCCGTACTGGCCGGTGTCAGCAGCGGTCTCGAACAGCTCCACCACACAGTCGCTGCACGCCGTGACGGTGGCGCCGTCGGTACTCACCTCGACGACGTCGCCGAAGCTGACGCCGTGCTGCACCTCCAGCGGGTCGGGAAACAGGGTCACCTCGCCTTCCGGGGCGAGGTCGATCCCCAACCCGGGTCCGACGTTCTCGATCGAGTTCCCGCGGAACGTGTTGCCGAACGACGGCCATTCGCTGTCGCCGGCGTTGGTGCTGTTCGGCCGAACGACGATGCCCTTCTCGACCTGCGAGATCCGGTTGTTCTCGATCAGGTTGTCGATCGCTCCGACCTCGATCAGAACACCCCACTCCGTCGCCGCCGTCGACCCCGTCGTGCCGTCGGCCAGAACACCGATCCAGTTGTCGCGCACGACGTTCCGCTGTGATCCCCGCCAGATCTTGACGTTGATCCCGCTGCCGACGATCACGTTGTTCTCGACCAGGTTGTCGTTGCTGTCGGGAGCACAGAACTCGTTGCACAGACCGCGCCCTTCCAGGCCCACGCCGTACTCGTGGTTGCCGAAGATGGCATCGGCGTTCAGGCCGGTCGGGTCGGTGCCGATCAGGTTGAAGACGACGACGTTGAGCTCGGTGTCGCCGGCGCCGCCGTGCGCCGAGATGCCGAGCGCGTCGTGGGAGATCTCGATCCCCGAACCCCCGTTGCCGGAGATCACGTTGTTGCGGATGATGTTCTCGCTCGAGCCCCAGTTGATGTCGACTCCATGCGAGCGATTCATCAGCGGTGCCGTTCCGGCCGGATTGAGCCCGACGACGTTGTTCTCGATGATGTTGTGATCGGAGGTCGGGTTGAAGATGCCGACACCACGGCCGGACGAACCCGAGATGACGTTGCGGTTCTCGACCCCCGACGCACCGATCTGGTTGTAGGCGGCCCCTTGCTGGAGGTGGACGCCATCGCCCGACGTCGTGGTCGCCGACGCTGCGAACGTGCCGGCCGCATTGGTTCCGATGAAGTTGCCGACGATCAGGTTCCGATCGGCGGTCACCGTGGGCGACCCCGCCCAGAAGCGAATCGAGTTGTGGAAGTCGTACAGCGAGAGCCCTCGGACGACGTTGTCGCTCGACTGGAAATACAGCCCGTCGAACGCGAACGGCCCGATACCTTTCACCTCGATGCGGATGTCGGCATTCGATCCGGTCGGGGCGGTGTTCGGCGCGGCGTAGGGCTGGGTGTACCCGTCGATCGTGAGCCCCCCGGCTCGAATGATCGGCAGCTGCGACGCGAGTTGAATCGTGTGCACCTGCACCGGCGAGCCCGCGATGTCGAACTCGATCGTGTCGTGGCCAGGGTTGGCGTTGGCTTCCTGGATCGCTGCCCGCAGCGTGCACTCTGTCGTTCCGGGCGCCAGCAGGCCGGTGTCGCAGATGCCGTCGCCGACTGCGGTGTCGGGATCGTCGGCCACCGAGTCGACCGTGTACGTGGCCCCGGCGGCGAAGACGACCGGCTCGGGGGCGAAGCCGATGGCTGCCGACGACGCCGTCAACCCGATCGCCGACATCACCGCGACGGGCCTGCGTACCGAGGCGCGCCACCGCCCGGACCGCCGCGCCACCGCCCCGTCTCCAGACATCGACCGTACGGTAGCCCGGCGACGCAGAGTGTCATCTCCTCACGCTGCGTGCTTGACGATTTCTTGACGTCAACGGTGCCGGACCGTGAACGTGTGCCGCAGCGCAACGAGGTCAGCAGCGCAGCGAGACGGCGCAACGCTGCGCGCCGAACGCCGAACGGCCGAGCAGCGAGAACAGCGAAGCCGTCGCCGGTGGCTGCGCAGCTGCACCGACCGGCAACCGAACGACCGAGTCGTCGGCCGGCGGTCCGAGGACGCCCGGCCCCACGGTGACACGCAGCGAATGCTCGGAGGTGTTCCCCTCGGCGTCCGTCGCGTGCATCACGACCTGTTCACCGAGTCGAACCACGTAGCGATCGTCGGCCCGTTCGCGGAAGGTCACCTCGACGCGTCCCTGGGTGTCGGCGACCCCGTCGGCGACCCACCAGCGACCCCGACCGTGATCCGCCCAGCAGTCGACGCAGCGCGGCGTCGTCGTGGCGAAG
The DNA here is from genome assembly GCF_046290335.1 of Ilumatobacter sp. Lineage (GTDB taxonomy): Bacteria > Actinomycetota > Acidimicrobiia > Acidimicrobiales > Ilumatobacteraceae > Ilumatobacter_A. Next base: position 1,281,006 of record NZ_JBKAGH010000001.1, read on the forward strand.
ATCTCGACGGTGCACCCGGCGCATGCCGACCCGATCAGTGCGTCGGGCGTCACGACCTCGATGTCGGGCATCGCGATGCCACCGTTGACGAGTTCGTCGGAGCGCAGGCTCGGGCCTGCGACCCAGTCGCCACCGAACGAGCGGACGTAGAGGTCGATACCGAGCCCGGCGTCGATGTCGTGGATCGAGTTCTTCGAGAACGTGTTGCCCGAGGTGTCGAACGCCGCGTCCTCGGGACACACCGTGTCGATCGAGAAACACGCGGCGGGATAGTCGTTGTCGGCCTTGACGTGGATACCGCGGGCGACGCCGGCGATCAGGTTGCGCTCGATTCGATTGTCGAACGCGCCCGTCTGGATCAGCACGGCCCACGTGGTCGCCTCGGAGGACTCGGCAGTCGACCCGTCGGCGAGCACGCCCAACGTGTTGAAGGTGACCAGGTTCTCGTGAGCGCCCTTCCAGATCATGACGTTCGCGCTCGACCCGACGATCACGTTGCCACGGACTTCGTTGCCGCTGACCTCGGCTGGACACACGTCGGCACAGCGCGGCGCACCTTCCAGGTTGACCCCGAACTCCCGGTTGCGCGCATAGAGCGGCGCGGCCGAACCGTCGGGCGTGGTTCCGATGAGGTTGTCGACGACCACGTTGTCAGTGGTCGTGCCGCCCGGCCGATCGTGAGAGATCTCGACACCGGAGAGTTCGTTGCCGGACAGCACGTTGCCCTGTCCTGCGACCGGACCGCCGACCAGGTTGCCGCTGGCGTTGTGGTTGATGTCGACGCCGTGTCCCCAGTTGCCGAGCCGAGCCGAGCCGTCGGGTGTGAGACCGAAGAGGTTGTTCTGGATGGCGTTGTCGTCGGAACCCGCGTCGAAGATCCCGACACCGCGGTCACCGTTGCCGGCGATGAGATTGCGATGCTCGTTGCCGATGCGTCCGATGCGATTGCGGTTCGCGCCTCGCTCGATCTGCACACCCGTCGAGTTGGTCACCCGTGCCGGCTGGGCGAACGTCGCTGCCGCGTCCGTGCCGAGGAAGTTGCCCGAGATGTCGTTGGTCGACGCGTCGGCGCCGAAGAGGCGGACGTGGCGGCGAAAGTCGAACAGCGCGAGCCCGCGCACGGAGTTGTTGGCGCTGCGGATGTCGAGCCCGTCGATGGCGGCGGGCCCGAGCCCGCGCACTTCGATCATGATCCTCGCGTCGGTACCGTGGTCGAGCGTGTTCACCGTGGCCCCGGCTTGCGTGTAGCCGTCGATGTCGAGCCCGACCGGGTCGTCGATCAACGGCAGCGGGCTCTGCGGCTCGATCCGATGCGGTCCGGTTCCGGCGATCGCGAACTCGATCCGGTCCCGGCCGGCGAACGCGGCCGCCTCGGCCAACGCCGCTCGCAGCGTGCAGTCGCCCGTCGCCGTGGCGCACACGCCGTCTCCCGGGGCGAGGTCGTCGTCGTCGGCGATCGAGTCGACGACGAACACCCCTGCGGCAGAGGCCACTCCCGGGTCAGGCAGGATCGGCAGCGTGACCGGGATGACCGGAACGAGGGCGACGGTCGCCGAGACGACGACGAACAGACCACGCCGCGCCCGAGTCCATCGGTCGCCCTCTGCCCTCCGCCGAGTCGACACCGACGCTCAGAGTACCGTCACGGTCGACCGGCGGTGCAGCGCCGATGGTTCGATGCCCGCCCCGACCCCGAGCGGGGCACGTCACGGCGCATTCGGCCGGCGCCGCTCAGACGGCGAGCTTTCGGCCCTCCGACCACGTCATCCCGCGCTCCACGTTCGGTTCACGCGGGAGGCCGAGCACGTGTTCGGCGACGATGTTGCGCTGGACGGCGAACGTCCCACCGCCGAGCGTGAGCGCCGGGTGGAAGAGATAGCCGTAGTGCCAGATCGGGTCGACGTCGGGGAACTGCGCCTCGGGCCGAGACGCGAAGTTGTTCTCGGTCGGCCCCGCCTGCATCTCCGACGGCACGCGACCCGCCGGGCCCGATCCGTCGAGCATCCCGTTCGCGCCGACCAGCGCCTTGGCGAGCGCCATCACTCGTTGGCCGTGGTCGTCGGCCATGATCTTCTGGATCGACGCCTCCGGGCCGGGTGTCTTGCCCTGCAACGTGGCGCTGAGGCTGCGGAACCGGTTGAGACGGAGCAACTCGGCCTCGATGTAGACCGCCGCCGCTTCGTCGCGCAGGATCGGGTCGTCGATGCCGCCGTTGTTCCGGACGAGTTCGAGCAAATGTTCGGCCGACGGCCCGACACCCCACAGCGAGCCGGCCGACGACAGCGACACCCGCTCGTTCGACAGGGTCACCTTCGCGAGCCGCCAACCGTCGCCTTCCTCGCCGACGCGCAGCGACGCCGGAATGCGGACGTTGTCGAAGAACACCTGGTTGAACGAATGCGCGGTGGTCATGTCGACGATCGGCGACATGGAGAGGCCCTCGGCGTCCATCGGCATGATGAAGTACGAGATGCCTTTGTGCTTGGGCTGATCCGGGTCGGTACGAGCGATCAGGATGCCGTACTGCGAGTAGTGGGCCCCGCTCGACCAGATCTTCGAGCCGTTGATGACGTACTCGTCGCCGTCGCGCTCGGCACGCGTCGCGAGATTGGCCAGGTCGCTGCCGGCTTCGGTTTCGGAGAACAACTGGCACCAGATCTCCTCACCGCTGAAGATCTTGGGGAGGAATCGCTCGTGCTGTTCGGGCGTGCCGGCGAGCAGGATCGTCGGTGCCGCCCATCCGATACCGATGGCGTTACCCGGTCGGCGGATGCCGGCTCGGTGCAACTCGTCGTCGATGATCAACTGCTGGATCGGGTCGGCTTCGAGGCCCCACGGCTTGGGCCAGTGCGGTACGACGTAGCCTGCCTCGGCCAACTCCCTTGCGCTCGGATTCGGGTTGGCGGCAATCCACTCCCGCACGGCGTGACGGTCGGGATGATCGTCGGGTGGCAGGTCGAAGTCCATCGCAGCTCGATTCTCGTCGTGGTGCCCGGGGAGTCCCCCACCCGCACCGTGGTACGCAAACGGTGACGACAGTACCTCAGGCCCGTCGCGATGCTGCGATCCGCTCTGCCGTCGTCACGGCGAGTTGACGTAGCTCCAGCCGAACCGACCCTTGATGCACAGATGCCCATGGGTCACGGAGTGATCGGCAGGGCTGGTGACCTTGACGATCTGGTCGTCTTGCACATGAAGTTCGAGGTTGCAGCCGACCCCGCAGTACGAACACACGGTGCGCGTGACGGACTGATCCTCCTCACGCCACTCCCCCGCCTGGCGCAGATCGAACTCTGTGCGGAACTGCAACGCGTTGGTCGGGCACACGCCGATGCAGTTCCCGCAGTACACGCAGGCGGAATCGGGCAGGGTCACGTCGAACTCGGTCGAGATGCGAGCGTCGAACCCGCGGCCCGCCACCGCGATGGCGAAGGTGAACTGCGCCTCCTCACCGCACGCGTCGACGCACTTGTAGCAGAGCACGCACTTGTCGTAGTCGCGCACGTAGAGGTTGTCCTGCACCTTGACGGGCTCGTCGACTCGGGCTGCAGCATCGGGGTATCGGTCGACGTCCGCGCCATAGCGTTCGCTCATCGCGACGATGTCGGGCGCTTCGCTCAGGTCGTTGGCGGTGCCGAGGAACTCGAGCACCATCCGGCGGCTGTGTCGGACCCGTTCGGAATCGGTCGACACGACCATGTTCTGCTCGGCGGGCCGCGAGCACGACGGCACCAGCGTCCGGCTGCCGTCGAGCTCGACGACGCAGACTCGGCACGCGTTGACGGGCGTCAGGTTCTCCGCGAAGCAGATGGTCGGCGTATCGACACCGCTCGCGGTGCACGCGTCGAGGATCGTCGAGCCGGCCGGCACCGTGACCTCGGCGCCGTCGACGATCAGCGACACCGGTACCGCGTCCGGCTGCCCGGGCGGCGCGGTCACGGCGCCGCTCCGATGAGACCCAGCCGCAGCGCGGACTGCACGGCACCCGAGGCCGTGTGCCCGAGCCCGCAGATCGACGCGTCGCTCATCGCTGCGCCGATGTCGTCGAGCAACGCTCGCCGGGCGGCGCTCAACTGGCCCAGCGAGCGCATCTCGACCATCACCTCGTGTTGGCGGACGGTGCCCACCCGGCACGGCACGCACTGGCCGCACGACTCGCTTCGAAAGAACTCGGCGATCCGTTCGACGACGTCGGCCAGGTCGACGTGGTCGTTGAACACCGTGACCACGCCGGAGCCGAGCGTGACCCCCGCTGCACGGGTCGCTTCGAGCGACAACTCCAGGTCGAGGTGATCGGGTCCGACGAACATGCCGGCGGCCCCGCCGAGGAGCACGGCCTGGATCTCGCCGGTCGCGCCACCGGCGGCGTCGAGGAGGTCGCCGAGTCGGACGCCGAACGCCAGCTCGTACAGACCCGGTCGAGCCACGTGACCCGAGACGCAGAACAGTCGATGCCCCGACGAGCCGTCGGTGCCGAGCGTGCGGTAGTGATCGGCGCCGTGTTCCAAGATGTCGAGCACGTTGAGCAACGTCTCCGGGTTGTTGACCACGGTCGGCTGGCCGAACAGGCCGTGGGTCGTCGGGAACGGAGGCTTGTTCCTGGGCTCGCCCCGGAACCCTTCGATCGATTCCATCAACGCTGTCTCCTCGCCGCAGATGTAGGCACCTGCGCCGCGCCGTAGTTCGATGTCGAAGCGCCGGCCCGAGCCCGCCACGTCGACGCCCAGCAGGCCAGCGGCACGCGCTTGGTCGAGCGCACCGAGTAGCCGTGCGGTCGCCAGCGGATACTCACCGCGGATGTAGATCCACCCTCGCTCGGCGCCGGTGACGATCCCCGCGATCGTCAGGGCCTCGATCACGGCGAACGGGTCGTTCTCCAGCACGAGACGATCCTTGAACGTGCCAGGCTCGGACTCATCCGCGTTGGCGATGACGTGCTTCACGCGCCCCGATTCGGCAGCGACCGCTCGCCACTTGACCGCCGTCGGAAACGCCGCGCCCCCACGCCCGGAGAGTTCGGCTGCGGCGAGTTCGTCGATCACCGCGTCGGCACCGACCTCCAGCGCATGCGCCAACATGCGATATCCGCCCACCTCTCGATACGACGCGAGCGATGTCGGATCGGCGACGCCGACCCGATGCAGCAGGCGCAGCTCCTCGGCGCCGTGCTGCGGGAGCCGATACGAGGTGGGATCGGCGATGAGCGACGCGTCGGCGGGGACGTGGTCGGCCTCACCGCGACCTTGGACGAACTGCGCGGGCGCACGCTCGCACTGGCCGAGGCACGGTCCGCGGTGCACGGCGGCACCGTCCGCTTCCAGTCGGCGAGCGAGATCGTCGGCACCTGCGATCCGGCAGGCCGTGTCGATGCAGACGTGGTGCACCGACCGATCGTGCCGCGGGTCGGTGGTGCGGAACAGGTCGTAGAAGGTCGCCACGCCGAACGCCTCTGCTGGCGGGACCTGCAACGCGTCGCACAGGTAGTTCATGCCGCCGGGGCTGATCCAACCGGCCGTCGCCTGGAGGGCATGCAGCCCGGGCAGGAGGAGATGCCGTCGAGCAGCGCGGCGAGCGATGCCGCCGAGCACGAGTCGCTCGGAGACGTGCTCGACCGACCGCCCCTGCGTCGCCACCACCGCGTCGACCGCTGCGCGCTCCTCGGTGGTCGAGGTGTCGACGGTCAGCTTGAGATCAGCCATTCAGCCGGTCCGCTTCCCGGCGTCGAGGACTGCATCGGATCCGGCATCGATGACGGCGTGCGTGTCCGGTTCGAGTCGATCGATGCGGATCGCAGCGGCCTTGAACTCCGACGTGCCCGACTTCGGATCCCATGCGTCGTTCGTGAGCACGTTGACGTCGACGAGTTCGGGGAAGTGGAACGTCGTGAACGTCAAGCCGACGGGGATGTCGGGTTGGAGGCGCACCGCCATCTCGACCTGACCGCGTGGCGACGAGACCCGCACGACCTCACCGTCGACGATGCCGAGCGCGGCCGCGTCGAGCGGGTTGACGTCGAGTGCGTCGCCGTAGCGGATCGGCGACGTGTACCCACCGCTCTGCACGCCCGTGTTGTAGGAGTCGAGCGAGCGTCCCGTCGTCAACCGCAGCGGAAAGCGTTCGGACAATTCCTCCTTGGGCCCGGCATGTTCGACCACCGAGAACGGCGCCGGTTCCCGGCCACCCAGATCGTGCTCCCACAGCCATCCGTGCAGGAACGGTGACCCCGGATGCTCCTCGTCGGGACACGGCCACTGCAGACCCCCGGTGGCCTCGATGCGCTCGTAGCTCATGCCGGCGTGCGCGGGTGACAGCGACCGCAGCTCGCCCCACAGAGCCTCCGGCTCACGCGGGCCGAGTTCGACGCCCATCCGAGCGGCGAGGTCGCAGAGGATGTCGATGTCGTGGCGAGCCTCCCCGGGCGGGGGAACCGCACCGCGCACGCGTTGCACACGCCGCTCCGACGACGTGACCGTGCCCTCCGACTCCGCCCACGCGACCGACGCCGGGAACACGACGTCGGCGAGTTCGGCCGTGCGCGTGAGGAAGATGTCTTGCACGACGAGGCAATCGAGCGACGCAAGGAGATGTCGCGCGTGCTGGATGTCGGCCTCGGAGTCGGCGGGGTTCTCGCCGATGACGTACGCCGAGCGCAGCTCACCGCGCTCCATCGCCTCGAACATCAGCGTCAGGTGCAGCCCGGGCGTCGGGTTCAACGGCTGCCCCCACGCCGCTTCGAAGCGTGCCCGTACGGCGTCGTCGGCGACGCTGTGGAAGCCGGGAAGTTTGTCGGGCAACGCTCCCATGTCGCCGCCACCCTGCACGTTGTTCTGCCCCCGCAGCGGAACGAGACCCGAGCCCCAGCGACCGACGTGGCCGGTGAGCAGCGCCAGGTTGCACAACGCCAGGACGTTGTCGACGGCGTTGTGATGTTCGGTGATCCCGAGCGTCCACAGGATCTGGCTCTTCGGCGCGGTGGCGTACGCGTGCGCGAGATCACGGATCGCCTCCGCCGGCACGCCGGTGATCTCGGCTGCGAGGTCGAGGGTGTAGGGCTCGACCGACGCAGCGAACGCGTCGTAGCCCTGCGTCGAATGCTCGATGAACGCGTCGTTCGCCAACCCGGCGTGGATGATCTCACGGGCGATCGCGTTGGCCAACGCGATGTCGGTGCCGACGTCGATGCCGAGCCACACGTCGGCGAACTTCGACGATGACGTCCGGCGCGGATCGACGCAATACATCCGCGCCCCCCGCTTGAGTCCCTGCATGAGGTGGTGGAAGTAGATCGGATGGGCTTCTCGGGCATTGGATCCCCAGAGCACGATCACGTCGGCTTCTTCGACCTCGGCGTACGACGAGGTCCCACCTCCTGCTCCGAACACTGTCGCCAGACCGACGACGCTGGGAGCGTGTCAAGTTCGGTTGCACGAGTCGATGTCGTTCGACCCCATCACCGTTCGGGCGAACTTCTGAGCGAGGTAGTTGACCTCGTTGGTCGCCTTCGAACACGAGAACATGCCGAACGCATGCGGGCGAGAACCGTCGGCGATGGCCTGACGGGCGACGCCGAGTCCGGCTGCGGCGCGATCGAGCGCTTCGTCCCAGGTCGCGGGCCGCAACGACCCGTTCTCGCGCACCATCGGTGTCGTGAGCCGAGGGAGCCCCGGACGAGCCACCGTGTCGTGTCGAGCGATTCGAGGACCCTTCGCCATGGCCTCAACGGTAGTGCCCTCACCGTCGTCGGCACCGGCTGCTGGGTGGATCGTCGCGGCGCATCGACCAGCCGTCTCGGCGATGGGTGCGAAACAATGACGAACGCGCGCGCCCTCGTCCCCCGCGCGTTCGGTAGCTTGGAGGGGTCATGCGTGAGGTACGGGAATGGTCCGGCGAGCGACATCAGTCGTTCGACAAGCCGGTCGAGCAGCGACGACGTGAGTTCGTGCTCGGTGTCGCCACCGTCGCCGTCCTCGGGGCGGCCGCCATCGGCGTCGTCGTGACCTCGGGTGGCGACGACGCTGCCGACGAGACGATCGTCAGCTCCGACCAGACCGCCGCCGGCGCCGAGTTGGTGCAAGACGCACGTGACATCCTCGCTGCCACCGCCAACGACGACGAGCCCTTCGTCGAGATGGTCGACGTCGAACTCGCCGGCATCACCGATCCCGACCCCGAGAGCTCCGAAGGTGCGATCACGCGGGCCGATGGCGGCTGCACGATCGGCGCCTTGTCACTGCGACTCGGCGCATCCGGCGAGGGCGTCGAGTGCCTGCAGGGTGCGCTCGCCGAGGCCGGCCACTACGACGGTGCGATCACCGGCGACTTCGATCAGGCGACGTTCGACGCCGTGCAGTCGTATCAGCTCGCCGAAGACCTGTTCGTCGACGGCGTCGTCGGACGCGAGAGCGCGCTCGCCCTCGAGATCTGGCCCGACGAGGAGTCGCTGGTCGTCCGTACGCCGGCGCCGCCGCCCGGAGCCACCGATCTGTGGGGCGTCGAGTTGTCACCGGTCGCATCCGCTGGCGATGACGCTCCCCCGCTTCCCGACAACTCCGGGACCGGGTACCGGGTCGTGTACGACCGCGCCGGCCAGCGCGTCTGGGCGGTCGACGGCAACGAGCGGATCATCCGGTCGTGGCTCGTCTCGGGCAGCACCTACTCCAACGAACTGCCCGGAACGCACTACGTCTACAGCCGCTCGGAAGTGTCGACGGCGTGGAACGGCAAGGCGTACCTCCCGCTGATGATCCGCTACCTCAAGACCGAGCGCGGCAACATCGGCTTCCACGGGATTCCCACGAAGGTGACGACCGGTGAGGTGTACCAGACCACCGAAGAACTCGGGACCCGTCTGTCGGGCGGATGCCAGCGCCAGCACAACACCGACGCAGCGTTCCTGTGGGGCTTCGCCGACGTCGGCACCAAAGTCGTCGTTACCTGACGACCAGCGTCACGTCACCTGACGACCAGCGTCACGTCACCTGACGACCAGCGTCACGTCACCTGACGACGCCTGCCCGGTCAGCCGATGACCCAGCGCGACTCGGCGCCAGCGTGACCGGTGCGGATGAGCCAGATCGTCGCAACGACCGCGATGAGCGCGACGACGATGCTGAGTCCGAGGGCGATCGCATCACGGGGCGGGCTCGCGACATCTGACGACAACGCCTTCGTCGACGTCGTCTGACGATCCCGAACGGCCAGCGCGATCGACCCGACGAGCCAGACGAACGCGATGAGCACAGTCTGTTCGCCGAGTTCCTGATGGCGATCGACGTTGCCGAATACGTTCTGGGAGTCGAGCACGGCCTCACCCGATTCCTTCGCGACGAACAGCATCGCGAAGAGCACGAGGATCGTCGCCGGCGCTGCCCACCAGATTCGCCGACGCCAGTCGGACCGAACCACGAGGACCACGGTGGCCACCGCCGCGATCGGCAAGAGCACGATCGGAGCGTGGACGGCGAACGGATGGGTGGGAACTCCGAAGAATTCGTCGAACAAGCCTGCGAGCACGTCGACAACCTAGTGCCCTGACCGGAACGTCGGTGGGTTGCGCGTCCACCACCGAGGTGGCGGGATCTGTCCGCACTGCCCGAGCGGCAAGAGATCAAGAGGATTGCGCTTTCACGTCCGACAAATCACGATCTGCCGTTCTCGACCTGGTCATTGTCGAAGCTGGCCGAGTTCGTGGTCGACAAGGGGGTGGCGCAAACGCAACGCCGCCAACCAACCACTCGCCGACATCATCAACCGCGCAAACGTTGCCTGACACGACACGAGCTCACTTCTCGACCTCGATCTGCTCGATCTCGCGTCGGACACCATCCAAGGTGTTGCCCTCCATGAACAATGCCAGCGGCGGACTGCCCTCGACCCCTCGACGCGGAAGGAGACGGCCGTCAGCTGCAATCTCCATCCAGTCCAGCGTGTGATAGGTGCTCCCGAGGGCAGCGTCAGGGCTCCGACCGGGCGTGACATCACTCGCAACAAGCAGAATTTCCGCGCCGGGCGTCGTTGACGCTGTCGATTTCTCGGGCAGACAGCCAAGCTCGGTGATCAAGATCTCCGCCCCCGCTTTCGCATCTCCGAGGAGCACCTCGGTCACCGTTGCTTTGACCTGGGTGAGGTCAAGCGTGTAGACGTTGGCGTCGTTGCCGTCGGCATCGAGCGGGAGTTCGTCTTCCACTCCGATCGGCGCGAACGCTGAGCCGGGCGACACCTGATCGATGCGAACCCGGAGGACCTGAGTTGCGTGCTCGGCCATGTCTTGAGCGGTTCGGTACCCAGCTTCTTTGACGAAGTCGTTGAGGGGATGTTCGCCGGGCCCGTAGATGTAGGTCTGGGTGGTGGTGCACGTTCCGCGCTCGAAGTCGTCACTCGGATGCTCACCGATGTTGAATCCTCCACCGGGGCCGGGTACCAGGTCGATTGGGTTCACCGGAATCGTCCGGCCCGTGAGAACCGTGGTCACAGGAGTCTCCGGCTCGGGTCGAGGCAGGCCGTCGTTGGCCGCGTCGTTCGTCGACGGTGTCCCGCATGCTGTGAGGAGCAGGCCGAGAACACATGGAATCGTCTTGATCGATTGCGTCTTCATCTCGCTGCTCCTGTCACGTCCCTGGGTAGGCCTGGTTGAGTCCATCGATGTCCTACGCCTGGGGTGAGAATGCTTGCAGCCCGGTGGAGAATGTGGCCATTACGACTTCGGAGCCGGGGTTTGGTATATGAGCCATGCCGAGTGTGTGGCCGAACTCGTGAGCGATGGTTCTGCGGCGATTCGACCCAGCGCCCATTCCTGGGCCGACGGTGTTTATCCACATGTAGTTCTGAGAGTACGCCGCACCGGACCACACAAGTGGGGGGCAGGAACTCGTGATGCCCGCACAGGTTCCCGCGTACCTCGCTCGACCTCGCAGTGTCGAGTTGATCCAAGACAGATCGGCGGCGGTCGTCCAGACGTTGTTCGAGTTCTGCGAATTCGTTCTCGAGACGGTGAGATTCGGGGTACCCGCTTCCCAGTTCTCGATGCCGGTGTCGAAATCTGAGCCTGCGAAACTCGTGGCGTTGCTCGTTCGGTACCAGGTGACGCTTCGGACTTGACCCTGGCCATGCTGCCAGAGCCTGCCGAGCCAGCGGCCTTCGCTGGTCGAGCCGCTTATGTCGATGTGCCACTGCCCGCTGGCGGGGCCCTGGCAACCAATCGTGACCCACGAACTTGTGTCCCACATCTCGACACAGATCGTCTTGTTACGGCCGTTCGATACGGGAATCCTGAACACGTATCCGTGCCAGCCGATTCCTCCATCGGCACGCCACGTGTTTGCACGCCGATAGTTCGTTGCCGGGAAGTGATATGTGTTCCCGAGCACGTTGGCTCAAACCAGGACCTGGTCGTTCGGACGCGTCGGATTTCGGGCCCAGCCCTGGAGGTGAACCATGTTCGAGTGCTGAACTGTAACGACATCTAGGTTTCCCTCAGCCGTCGCTGCCTGCGCTGGTCCGCTGCTACTGCCGAGTGCTGGAACAACCAAACACGCCGATGCGAGAACGACGACACAGCGCTGACTGTTTCGCCCCATCGGCGGTCCACGTCGCAACCGTACGCACCTTCGTGGGCGCCGTCAGGAGACCGTGATGTCGAGGCGCTGACCGGCGCCCGCATGGCTGTTCGAGCCGCCGCCGAGGTTGCAGATGAGCACGTAGCTCCCTGCCGGGAGGTCGACGGTCAGCTCGGTCGACTGCCCGCCCGACAAGCGCTCGGTGCGAGCGATGAGGGCACCGGTCGGGAGTTCCTCCTCGATGACCGCGCCACCTTCTTCACGCGGGAGCGACTCGTAGCCTTCACCGGCGATCACCACGAGTTCGTGCGGGAACCCGCCGCCGTTGGTGACGTTGAACGTGATCGGGCCAGCGCTGTATTCGGTGGGCGCGACGATCTCCCACTCGAGCAGCGAGGCGTCGACGATCCCGCCGGGCGCGGCGGCGGTGTCGGCCGGCGCCTCGGTGTCGACCGGGGCTTCTGTCTCCACCGGGGCTTCTGTCTCGACCGGTGCGTCGGTCTCCACCGGCGCTTCGGTCTCGACCGGTGCGTCGGTCTCCACCGGCGCTTCGGTCGACGGTGCCGTGTCTGCTGGGGTCTCGTCGGCGTCGTCGGAGCCACCACAGGCGCTGAACGAAAGGGCCGCAACAGCGAGCAGAGCGGGCAGAATCTGATTGGAGCGAGAACGCATGAGGCGGCAGGATAGTTGTCGCCGCAACGGACGTGTCGTCATCAGCGACGATTCTCGTTCGAGCCATCGGTTCGTGTCTCGTCCGAGGTCGAGGCAACACGATCGCGCAGGCGTTCGACGATCGAGATGTCGTACGGTGCCGACATGCCGACCACCAGGCGGTCGACGCCGCGAGCGCCCAGATCGGCGACGCGCTCGGCGGTGACGTCGGCGGGCGCCACGAGGATGCTGACCTCGAACTTCGGCGGCCGGAGCTCGGCGAGCGCCGCCAGTTGGTCATCGGTGCGAGCCCCGAGACGCACGTTGACGCCATCGGCGACGGCGAGTGCGACGTCGATCGTCGGCCACGCGGACGCGCCGACCACGATCGGCGGCGTCGTCGCCCCATCGGTCACGCCGATCAGCCCGCTGAAGCCCACCCGATCACGTCGGTCGGCGAGCGGCGCCGGATCCGACCCAGCGTGATCGACGGGTGGCTCGCCGGCGAACTCGTCATCGCCGCGCCAGATCGCACGCAGCGATGCGATCGTCGCGTGCAGTTCGCGTCGACGACTCGCCGCGTCATCGAGTGATCGACCGATCGCCTCGTGCTCGACGGCGAATCGGGAGCCGGGCGCCGCCCCCGAACCGATGCCGAGCACCACGCGCTCGCCCGCCAACGACTGCACCGAGTTGACCGCCGAGGCCAGTTGTGCCGGGTGTCGGTTGACCATGTTCGCGACGAGCGGGCCGAGCCGGATCCGCTGTGTCGTCGCCGCCATGGCCCCCAGGCACACGAACGGATCTCTCGACCAGTCGGCACCGACCACCGCTCCGCTGAAGTGGTCGGTCACCCAGACCCCGTCGACTCCCGCGTCGTCCGCGACACGGGCGAGTTCCACCATCTCGGCGACGTGTGCGCCGAACGGATTGATCGCGAGGTCGAACCGCACCCACTCGACGGTATCGGCGAGCCGCCGCCGACGACCCGGCGGTACGGTCGACCCATGAGCGCTCCATGGACCGTCGACGTCGACCGGTACCTCGATCGCCTCGGACTCGACCGCCCCGAGGCCACCGACCTCGCGGCGTTGGCCGCGCTGCAACGGGCGCACCTCGTGCGGGTTCCGTTCGAGAATCTCGACATCGTGTTCGCCGGCGGCGTGGCACACGATCGTCGCCGGGCGTTCGACAAGATCGTGTCGGGACGCGGTGGTTGGTGTTTCGAGGTCAACGGAGCATTCGGACTCCTACTCGACGCGCTGGGCTACGACGTGCGACTCCTCGGCGCGGCGGTGTTGCTCGGCGGTCCGACGACGGTCATCGAACATCTCCTCCTGGAGGTGTCAGGCGGTGACGGCAACCTCGATCCGCACCTCGTCGACGTCGGCTTCGGCGACTCGTTCACCGTGCCCGTACCGCTGAACCAGCGCGGCCCGCTCGACGGCGGGTCGGCGACGTTCGAGTTGCTCGCGAGTCCACAAGGCACCACCCTCGCCGAGCACGTCGACGGTGTTCCCGAGGCACGCCTGCGGTTCAAGCGCGTCGCCCACGACTTCGACGATTTCGACGCGATCGCCACGTCGATGCAGATCGACCCCGACAAGAACTGGCACCGCAAGCCGTTCGCGACGCGCCTGACCGGACACGGCGACGACCGGGTCTGGCTGAACCACGACGCGCTCAAGCTGCGGCGCAGCGGTGACGTCGAGGAACGCCCGGTCGAACGCGACGAGTGGGATGCGCTGCTCGACGAATGGTTCGCCATGCGCCGCCCCGGCCCCTGGCCCGACTGACACCGCGCTCGTTGCGTCGCTGATCACTTGGCGTTGGGAACGAGTCGCTGGGTTCGCTCGGCACACGCCAACAGTTCGAGGCGAACTCGTGGCGACAGGTCTGCCCGTCGCAGCGACACCGACGCGGCTCGCACGGTCCGGTCGGAGAAGTCGTTGCAGATGGCGATCGACTCGGGCCGATCGACGAACTCCCCCGGCGCGACCTCCACGAACTCGACGAACGCGAGCAACCCGTCACTCGTCCGCGGCGACGCGTAGCGGCCGACCGACGGCGGCCCCATCTCCGACACGAAGTTGCCCAGGCTCCACCAGACCGGCACCCCGTTGACGCGCTCGACCGGCTGCACGACGTGAGGACCGTGCACGAACACGGCGTCGACGTCGGCCAGTGCAGCGATCTCCGTCACGAGCGCACGGTCGGTCGGCGCCGGCTGTTCCTCCAACTCCTTCGACACGTGGAGGCTCAGCATCACGACCTCGGCACCGCGGGCACGCACGTCGGCGATCGCGGCGACGATCGGCCCGGCCCGACGCGTGTAGTTGAGACGCCACGCTTCGGCGGGCACGACGGTGTTGCTGTAGTTCGTGAAGGCCAGGTGAGCCACACGGACGCCGTCGACCTCGAAGATCTGATCGACGGCTTCGGCGGGATGCCGAGCGGTGCCGACCGTGCTGATGCCAGCGCCCTGCAGCGCCTCGATCGTCGACGCCAGCCCGGTCACGCCGACGTCGAAGCTGTGGTTCGACGCCGTCGAGCAGCGGTCGAAGCCGACATCGGCCAGCCCCTGGGCGACCTCGTGCGGGGCACGTAGCAGGTTGCCACCGAACGGCGAACGCCCGACGAATCCCGCCGCCTCCCCGGGGCGGCCGACTGGGATCTCCATGTTGCAGATCGACAGGTCGACCGCTTCGAGCACGTCACGGAGCTCTGCGAACATCGGACGGAAATCGAACCGTTGGCCCGACGCCGCTCCGTACGCGGCCGCCGGGGCGCGCACGCGCGCCTCGGTGAGGACGTCGCCGCCCGCCAGCACGGTAAGCGATCGCAGGGGCGGCGAAACGCGCGTCGCCCGGTCGGTGACCTCGCCGGGCGTGTCGGCGCTCAGTGCGGCGCCGACGAGGGTGGTCGGGTCGGCAGCGGCGACCGCACCCGACGCCATGACGGCGAAGGCGACGAGCAAGGAGAGGATCAGCCGACGTTCGATGGCGGGAGCGTAGATCACCGGACCGACCGCGCGTTCCACGTCGCCGTGCGCCAGACTTCGGCTGCGGAGCACCTCATGAACGACCCGAGCACCACGGCCGCCGACGCCGAACCAGCGACCGAACGCCGACCACGCGTGACGTGGTGGCTCGGACTCGCACTGTGTGTGCTGCCTGCCTCCTTGCTTGCTGCGTGTTCGCTGGCGAGCGACGACGACTCGGCCTCCTCACCACCCGCGACGACAGCCGCTGCCGACTCGAACGTCACGACGGAGCCGACGGCGACCGACGACACGCGGCCTGTCGACACCGGCGCGGTCGACGATCCAGCGCCGAGCGAAGCAGCGCCGAGCGAAGCAACGCCGGGCGAGGCAGATCCCGCGCCGATCTCGTTCGCCGCCGACATCGAACCGATCATCACGAGCACCTGCGCCAACTGCCACACCGGCAACGGTCCCGGAACCCAGCACGTCCGCCTCGACACGGCCGGCATCGTTGCCCGCTCGTCGCTCGGGATCGACTTCGTCGTCCAGAGCCACTTCATGCCGCCGTGGCCGGCTGGTGACGACAGCGTCGACTTCGATCACGACTGGAGCCTGTCCGACGACGAGATCGCGCTGCTCAGCGCGTGGCACGAGGCAGGGGCGCCGCTCGACGTTCCCACCGATCACGTCATCGCGCCGCTCCCCGGTGCGAGTGCCCGACTCGACGATCCCGACATCTCCGTGCGGTCGCGGGGCTCCTACGACGGCGAACTCGGCCAGCCCGACACGTACCGCTGCATGGTGTACGACCCGGCATTCGACTCCTCGGGGTTCGTGACGGGGATGGACTTCGTTCCGGAACAGGAGCAGGTCGTGCACCACGCCGTCGGGTTCGTGCTCGAGGCCGCCGATCGAGAACTCGTCGACGGCCTCGACGGCGTCGACGGGCAGGGCGGCTGGGAATGCTTCGGGTTCAGCCCCGGACCGACCGCCCGACTGATCTACGCGTGGGCGCCCGGGCAGTCGGCGACGCGCTACGACGACGGTGCCGGGCTGCTCCTCGACGACGGCGACTTCTTCGTCGTGCAGACCCACTATCACTACGACGTCGAAGCCCCGGCCGACCAGTCCCGCCTCGACCTCGACTGGGTGCCGATCGACGAGGCCGAGGGGCTCGACCCGGTCGACGTCCAGGTCCTCCTCGCGCCCGCCGAGATCCCGTGCTCCGCCGACGAGACGGGGCCGCTGTGCGACCGCGAGGCCGCACGTCAGGTCGCCATCGACAAGTACGGGCCCCCGGGTGCGTTCGCCGACTTCATCCTCGCGATCTGTGGCCAGAGCGCCGACGATTTCGCCGGCTTCACCGAGGGTGTGGCCAACGCGTCGTGCGACCAGACGATCGGCACCTCCGGCGAGATCCACTCGATCTTCGGCCATCAGCACGAACTCGGATCGAGCTTCCGACTCATCCTGCATCCGGACACGCCCGACGAAGTCGTCCTGCTCGACATTCCGGTCTGGGACTTCGACTGGCAGTTGAACTACGAGCCCGCCGAGTCGATCGTCCTCGAGCGCGGTGACGTGATCCGGATGGAGTGCTCGTGGGATCGATCGTTGCGCGACCCGGCGCTGGAGCCCGCGTACGTGTTGTGGGCGGACGGGACCGACGACGAGATGTGCTTCGCGTCGTTGACGACGCGTCCCGTTCGTTAGGCGACGACGGCGCCCGAGGCGTCACGCGGCGGATGTGACACGTCGTCGGGGCCCAGCGGCTGGGTCCACGCGGCGAGTTCGAGCGAGATGCCATCCGGGTCGGTGAAGTAGATCGAACGGACGTACACGTCGTCGGTCACCTCGCGCGAGATGCCCCACTCGCTGTTGTCGTGGTTGGCGACCTCGGTGCAGTCGACACCCGCAGCGCGCAGCACCTCGACGTAGTGATCGATCCGATCGGCCGACACCCCGAACGCGACGTGGTTCATCGAGCCGTGCGCGCTGGTGATCGGGCCCTGATCCGGACGATGCGCCGGAGCCGACACGCCCGGCACCGCCGTCGGCGCGTCGGGGAACCAGAAGAACGCGAGCGAGTCGCCGTTGCCGACGTCGAAGAAGAAGTGCTGGCCCGCACCGCCACCCAGCTCGATCGTCTTGATGAGCGGCATGCCCAGCACGCCCTGATAGAAGTCGACGGTGCGCGCCATGTCGCTCGACACGAGCGCGAGGTGATTGATCCCGGTGAACTCGATCTTGCTCATGCCGCGACAGTAGACGGATCCGGCGTCGGCCCGAGTACGAGCCGGGGGCGAGCGACACGGGCGAGCGACACGGGTCGCCCGTCGGGGCGGTACGGTCGAAGCGTGAGCGAGCCGGCGCTGATTCGACATCTCCCGCCGAACGCGGACGACGACGCACTGCTCACCTCGTTCATGACCTATGCCGACGAGATGGGCATCGAGCTCTACCCGGCGCAGGAGGAGGCGATCTTCGAGTTCCTCGTCGGCAACCACGTCATCGTCAACACCCCGACCGGCTCGGGCAAGTCGCTCGTCGCCACGGCCGCGCACTTCGCGTCGCTCGCCACCGGTCGACGCAGCGTCTACACCGCACCGATCAAGGCGCTGGTCAGCGAGAAGTTCTTCGCGCTGTGTCGCGAGTTCGGCTCCGAGCGCGTCGGGATGATCACCGGTGACGCCTCGGTCAATCCCGATGCACCGATCATCTGCTGCACCGCCGAGATCCTCGCGAACTGGGCGCTGCGCGACGGAGCCGAGACCGACGTCGACGTCGCCATCGTCGACGAGTTCCACTACTACGGCGATCCGCAGCGAGGCTGGGCGTGGCAGGTGCCGTTGCTCACGCTGCCGCACGTGCAGTTCGTGCTGATGTCGGCCACGCTCGGCAACGTCGCCTTCTTCCAACGCGACCTGACCGATCGGACGGGCAGCGACACGTCGGTCGTCAAGACCGCCGCACGCCCCGTGCCGTTGCACTTCGAGTACCGCACGTCGACGCTGCACGCATCGGTCGAGCAACTCCTCGAATCGGGACGAGCGCCGGTCTACATCGTCCACTTCACCCAGAAAGACGCCACCGATGCAGCGCAGGGCTACCTGGCGCTCGACCCGTTGTCGAAGGACGAGAAGGTGCGGGTGCGCGAGGCGATCGGCGGCTTCCGATTCGACACCCCGATCGGCAAGGACCTCAAGCGATTCCTCACCGCCGGCGTCGGTGTTCACCACGCGGGGCTACTGCCCAAGTATCGGCTGCTCGTCGAGAAGCTCGCGCAAGACGGCCTGCTGAAGATCATCTGCGGAACCGACACACTCGGCGTCGGGGTCAACGTGCCGATCCGTTCCGTGCTGTTCACCCAGCTCTGCAAGTACGACGGCACGTCGGTGCGCATCCTGTCGAACCGCGACTTCGCCCAGATCGCCGGGCGAGCCGGCCGCAAGGGGTTCGACGACCGCGGCGACGTGTGGGTGCAGGCGCCCGAGCACGTCGTCGAGAACCTGCGGGCCGATCAGAAGGCCGCGGACGGCGGCAAGAAGCAGAAGGTCAAGAAGAAGGCGCCCGACCGCAACTATGCGCACTGGGACCAGAACGTGTTCGACAAGCTCGTCAACGGCGAGCCCGAGCCGCTGCGCTCGCACTTCCAGGTCAACCATCAGATGGTGATGAGTCTGCTCGATCGACCGGTGATGGAGGTCGCTCGTCCGGGCGGTGGCTCCGACGCGATCGACGGCTGCGGCGCGGTGCGCCGGCTCCTCGTCGACAACCACGAGACCCGCAAGCGCCAGCGCGGTCACATCCGTCGCGCCATCTCGATCTACCGCTCGCTCGTCGACGCCGACATCCTCGAGTTCCTCGACGAACCCGACGACCTCGGTCGCCGAGTCCGCGTCAACTTCGACCTCCAGGACGACTTCGCCCTGCATCAGCCGCTGTCGCTGTGGGCCCTCGAAGCATTGGGGCAACTCGATGCGCCGACCGAACCCGGCGACGACGAGGTCCACGCACTCGACGCGTTGACGATCATCGAGGCCGTCCAGGAGAACCCGGGGGTCGTGGTCGCCGCACAGGTCAACGCCGCCAAGTCCGAGCTCATGAGCGAGATGAAGGCGTCGGGGGTCGAGTACGAGGAGCGGATGGCGCGCCTCGACGAGGCCGACGCACCGAAGCCGAACAAGGAGTGGTTGTACGAGAGCTTCAACCGGTTCCGGACTCGGCACCCGTGGGTCGGGGGCGACACGGTGAAGCCGAAGTCGGTCGCCCGCGAACTGTTCGAGCGTTCGATGACCTTCGGTGAGTACGTGCACCACTACGGACTCAAGCGGTCAGAAGGCGTGCTGCTGCGCTACCTCTCCGACGTCTACAAGGGCCTGCGCCAGAACATCCCCGACGACCTTCGCACCGACGAGATCGACGACCTGACCGCATGGCTCGGTGCGCTCGTGCGCCAGGTCGACTCGAGCTTGATCGACGAGTGGGAACGACTCGTCAACCCCCTCGTCGACGGGGACGGCGTCGACGCGCCGATCCGCTCCACTCGCGAGATCACGATCGTCGACGATCACCGAGCGTTTCGCGTCATGGTCCGCAACCAGGTCTTCGACTGGCTGCAACGCCTCGCTCGCAGATCGAGCCGCGCCGATCTCGCTGCGCTCATCGAGCAACCGGTCGATCCCGAACGCTGGTCGTCGGTCGACGACGTCGTGGCAGCGATGGACGACTACTGGGCGGAGCACGACGAGATCCTGCTCGGCGCCGGCGCTCGCAGTCCGCAACGCTTCGTGCTCGACCGCCACGACTGGTCGGTGACCCAGATCATCCACGACCCGGCCGACTCGAACGAATGGCGCATCGACGCGGTCGTCGACGTCGACGCGTCCATCGAATCCGCCCGCGCCGTCCTGCGCCTCGTCGCCATCCACCGCCCCACCTGACACCAGATTGACGTCGGGGGTCGGTCAGGTCGAGGTCGATGCGGCGGGGTCGAGGCGGCCGGCGGGGCGTGGGATCGCCGAGACCGAAGCGGGCGCACCGGAGCCGTTTCCGTTGGCGCTGCCCGGGCGTGACGGAGGGGTGGGCACCTTCGAGGGGTCGCCGCCGACCACGCTCGGGCGACGCGGCGAGACGCGCTGCTGCTCGCCCTCGGGCTCCGCGTGGACCTCGGTCGCTGGCGCCGACGTGTCGAGTTCCTTGCCGGCGTAGACGTCGACGTACTGCTGACCACTGAGATGCGCGATCTCGAACATCACAGCATCGGTGAATCGGCGCAGCGTGCGAGGATCGTCGGCATCGCCGTACTCGTGCGCCCACATCGGTTCGCCGAATCGAACCGTGATCGGCCGACGGATCTTCATCGCGACCGAGTCGGGCGGCTGGATCTCGAGAGTGCCCTCGTGGCCGACCGGGATGATCGGCGCGTTGCACCGGATCGCGAGCCGCGCAGCGCCCGTACGACCCTTGTGGAGGTTGCCGCTCCGAGACCGGGTCCCCTCGGGGTAGATCATGAACAGATGACCGAGCTCGAGGACCTTCGCCGCCGTGTCGAGCGCCGCCTGCGCCGCGTCGCCGCCCGACCGATCGACCGGGATCATCCCCATCGCCGGGAACAGATGCTTCGTCTTCCAGTCGTCCATGTACTCGCCCTTGCCGATCGCCCACACCCGGCGCGGCAGCGCGGCCGGGACGAAGATCGAATCGCAGAACGACAGGTGATTGGGCGTGATGATCGCCGGACCGTCGGTCGGGACATGCTCACGACCTTCGACGGAGAACTCCCACAGACGATGCGCCAGATTGCGAACGGCCCCGAACCCGTACTTGCTGAGCCGGTCCGCGCCCGGGAGGGCCGGCGCCGGCTCGAAGTCGAAGTCGGGTGCTCGCCCCATCAGCGCAACGCCCGTCGAATCGCTTTACCCGTCGCCGCGATCGGCAACTCGTCGAGGAAGTAGTACTCGGTCGGTCGCTTGTACCGAGTGAGCTGGCTGGCGACGAACGCCTCGAGGCCTGCACGGTCGGAGGTCCCGGTCACGTGAGCGACCACCTTCTCGCCGGTCTCCTCGCACGCCGCACCGGTCACGATCGCTCCGGTCACGTCCGGGTGACGCATCAGCACGTTCTCGACCTCGGCGGGATACACGTTGAACCCCGAGACGATCACGACGTCCTTGATCCGGTCGACGAGGTACAAGTAGCCGTCGTCGTCGAAGATCCCGACGTCGCCGGTCCACAGCCAGCCGTCGGCCGTCAGGACCGACTCGGTGGTCGCAACGTCGTCGAGGTAGCCCTGGAAGACGCCCGGGCTGCGCACCACGACCTCGCCTTCGTCACCGACGTCGACCGGCGCACCCGACGCGTCGACCAGCGCGACCGTGACGCCGTCCATCACCTTGCCGACCGACGACGGCCGCACCGGGAACCCGCGTCCGTGGGTGACGACCGGAGACGTCTCGGTCAACCCGTAGCCCTGTGCGACTTCGATCCCGAAGCGATCACGGACCGCTTCGAACACGCCGAGCGGAAGGGCGGCCGCACCCGACGCTCCGTAGCGCACCGATGCCAGCGAGTCGTCCGGGGCGTCGATCGCGGCCCAGCGCGACCACATCGGCGGCGCACCGGCGAGGATGGTGACGCCGTGATCGCGGACGAGATCCACGCTCTCGTCGGCGTCGAAACGCCGCTGCAGCACGATCCGAGCGCCGATGCGAAGCGACGCCAGCAGGATCACGTTGAGTCCGAAGATGTGCGCGAACGGCAGCACGCCGAGCACGACGTCGTCATCGGTGAGCGCCTCGGGTCCGGTGTTCAGCGCTTCTTGCACCCACGAGAGGTTGCGATGGCTGAGCACCGCTACCTTCGGCGAGCCGGACACGCCGCTCGTCGCCATGAAGAACGCCCGGTCGTCATCATCGCGATCGACGACGACGAAGGACCCGTCATCGGCCGACGCCGTCGACGCTCCCGATGCCAACTCGCTGAGCCCGAGGGTGGGAACGGACAGATCGTCAGCGTACGACAGCACGTCGCCTCCGACGTCGCCGACGAGCAGCGCCACGGGCTTACCGGATTCGATCTTCTCCTGCATCTCGGGGAGTCGGCTCGACGGATTGAGCGGCATGACGATGCCGCCGAGGCCGAGCACGGCGAAGGTGGCGACGGCGAAGTGTGTCTCGTTGCCCGCGGCGAGCCCGACCGCGTCGTCGGGACCCACGCCGAGTTCACGCAGTTGGAGTTGCAGCGCCGCAGCCCGTGCACGGAGATCGCCGAAGGTGACGACCTCGTCGCCGTCGATCAACGCCACTTGCTCCCCGTCATGGCCTACGACCACGTTCGCCAGATTCATTCGGTTCCCCTCGTCCGCTCACCGAGTCGTCGTCGGCGGAACCCCAGTATGCCACGCAGGACCTGCCAGACCGAGGCGTCCCGTCGCGTTCCGACCCGCCCGCAAGGCGGCCGACGGTTCTCCGGGCAGTGCCGTGGCGGCCCCGACACCACTCGTCGTCGGGGCGCGAACAGCCGACTCGGCGACGACGGTCGGACGCGGTCGACCGCCCCCACCGTGCAGTCGACCGCGCCCACCGTGCGGTCAACCGCGCCCATCGTGCGGTCAACCGCGCCCATCGTGTGGGCGATCGAGCAGGTCGAACAGCAGATGCGGGTGCGTCAACGCGACGTGGTGATCGGCCCCCTCGACGTCGACGATCGATGCGCGCGGCGCCACCGACGCCAGGTACGCGCGATCTCCGATGGTGTCGTCCGCGCCGCGGACGACCGTGACCGGCGCATCGAGGTCGAAGAGGTCGGCCCAGTCCGCATCGAGGACGAGCGACCCGAGCGAGCCCATGAAGGCGTCCCAGGTGTGGAGCGCTGCACGACGGCTCACGTCGATCGGCCACGTCGGGGCGAGCGCCGCCATCACCCACCCGCTGGCGCGACGGTGGTCGCAGTTCCATCGACACAGCCGCTGCGCCCACTCGTTGTCGGCGAGCAGTACTCGCGACAGGCCGCCGACCTCCTCACCCAGCCGCTCGATCGCCTCGGACGACGACGTCGGTGGATACACCGGTGGCGACCACAGCACGACGCCGACCACGCGATCCGGATGGCGCTTCGCGAACGCCAATGCCAATGACGCCCCCATCGAGTGCGCCGCGAAGAGCAACCTCCGCTCGCCGAGCCCGAGGGCAGCGAGCGCACCCTCGAGCGCATGCACGTGCGCGTCGATGCCGAAGTCGACTCGCTGCTCGTCGAGCGATCGCCCGAAGCCAAGCAGGTCCGGCATCACCAGCCGATGCGTGTTCGCCAGCCCTTCGTAGACGTCACCGAAGTAGTCGGCCGTAGAGCCGAGTCCGTGCAACAGGACGATCGCCTCGGGGTCGCGGTCTCCGAGAAGATCCGACACCACCCCGCCCTCCAACACCCCGAGGCCACCGCCGAAGCGACCCGGAAATGACGACGGGTTCCACAACCGCACGATGCGCGACCGTCGGTGCACGATCTCCCAGGTGACGAGCGAGACGATCGCGGTGGCCAGCACGAGCACCAGCAACGTCAACACCAGCCGCATCACGTCCGCTCCCGATCCGCTCGATCAAGATCTCCGCGAGCGTGATCCGGTCGTTCACGAAGGTAGGTCACGTCGCGGCCGCGACCAGCCATGCGGTCACCAGCACGACGAAGGTCAACAGGATCGCCTCGACGGCGAGGGTCGTACGAATGCGTTCCAGGGTCCGCGGATGCGCGGGATCACGCTCGATCGCCGGCACGAGGACGAAATGATTGAACCCACCCACGACCGCGGTGATCGCCACCGCTGCGGTCTTCAGCAGCAGCGTCTGTCCCCACTCGGTCGACGTGAGATCCCCCGGCGAATCGAGCACGATCAGGGCCATGGCCAGACCGGCGCCGACGACCGCAGCGAGCGAGATCGTCGCCAACCCGGAGAAACGGACGAAGGTGGCCGCCGAGGCGACGGGTCGACCGTGGCGGCGACGGACCCAGAACAGCGCCGCCATCGTCACCACGCCGCCTGCCCATACCGCACCCGCCACGACGTGCACGCTGTCGACGAGCCCATGCACGAGTCGGTTGCCCTTCGAGGCGGTGTGTCCGTCGAACCAGAAGGATGCGACGATCGCAGCCAGGGCGACGCCAACCGGAACGGAGCGACCGTCGATGCGCCAGCGCGCCGACCCCGATCGCAATGCGCCGTGCGATGTGCTGCGAGGCCCGTCCAGGTCGCCACCGCGCTCGATGACGGCAGACGACAACGCTCGGGGGCGTTCGATCACGCCACCGGCGAGCACTCGGCTGACACCGACCACGAGTGCAGCGCCACCGACGGCGCGCAGCACGGCGGCCGCTCCGGCACCACGGCCGACACCGCCGAACGCGGAGAGATCGAGCAGACGAACGACTCCGACGTACTCGACCACCGCACCGACGACGAGCACGAGGGCCGATACCCGGCTGAGTTGGAGCACGAACCGCAGGTCACCGGCCGAGCCTCGGAACGCGACCGCGGCGAACGCGAGTGCCCCGATCGCCAGGATGGCGGTGCTCAGCGTGAGCAGGCGGCCGATCAGTGCCGTCGTCTCTCCCGGACGCGATGGTGCGACCGACAAGAACTCGTCGAGCGTCGGCGCCGATCCGCTCGCAGCTGCGCCGCCATCGGGGCCCGACGGCGAAGGCGTCACCGCGCCGGCTTCCGTATCGGTAGCGGCATCGGTATCGGCATCGGTATCGGCATCGGTAGCGGTAGCGGTAGCGGCATCGGCATCGGCATCGGCATCGGCATCGGTAGCGGCATCGGTAGCGGCATCGGCATCGGCATCGGCATCGGTATCGGCACTGTCGGCATCCGCCGCAGCGGTCGGATCGGCCACAGTCCCGGCGATCGGCAGTGCTGCGGTCACCTCGAACGCGAAGGCGCCGGTCAGCGAGTGGGAGTCGGTCGCGGCGATCTCCCAGCGGATGCCGATCTGGCCCCCGGCAAGGGGCGGGTCGAACCGCAGCGTGAACACACGCTGGTCGGTGACTTCGACCTCGACGGGCGCTCGGACGACGCCCGCCGCATCGCGTGCCACGAACTCCTCCCCGATCGGTTCTGCGGCGGCGGTGAAGGTGAGGACGACGGCATCCACCGGTTCGGCGACGATCTCGCCCGCAGCGGGGGACGAGGATTCCAGGTCGGTGTGAGCGTGCGCGACGCTCGGCGCCGCCGCCTGGATCCCTGCGGCAACGAGCAACATGAAACCGACGAACCGACCGCATGCCGTCACGCACTGCGACGACCGTGCACGTCGCGACGGCGATGCGCTGGCGCGTCGAGCTCGGCGCGTCGCTCGCGATGCGGTGGCAGCGGCGGCACGGATCATCGACCGACGACACTAACAGCGAAGCCACAGGTGAGACTTTCACGATTTCGTAACAGTCGTGTGACGGGGCCGCTCTCCCAGCGGGCGCGGGCACTTCCTGGTCGCGATCTGGCAGCGACCTGGACGCGATCCTGCCGTGATCTGGCCGTGGTCTGGCCGTGGTTTGGGCGTGGTCAGACCGTGATCCAGTCGTGATCCGGTCGTGATCCGGTCGTGATCCTGTCGTGATCCTGTCGTGTTCGGCGTGTCGACGCGACACTTCGGCAGCGGGCTCGACATCATTTCGTCATGAAGCGACACCAACGACGACTCGCGGCGCGGTAGCGTCATCGCTCATGCTCACGACGATGCGTCAGGACGGTGCGCGCCCGGGCAGGCGGGTCGGCATCGTGTGGGGCGGGGTCGTACTCGTCGTCGCTCTGGCGTTCGGCAGCGCTCCTGCCGGCGCGGATCACGGGGACGAAGCCGCCGCACAAGCAGCGCGCGAGATCCAGGCCGCGCGTGACGCAGCCAACGCCGCTGCGCAGGCGCTCTTCGACGCCGAGGCCGAGATCGACGCGCTGTCGCTCGAGATCGCCGACACCGAGCGCGACCTCGCTGCGAAGGAAGCTCGGCTCGGCGAGATGCAGTCGTCGCTCGAAGCACAGGCGGTTCGGCGTTTCGTCGGTGCCGGCGCCGAGGACTTCGCACTGATGATCGACATCTCCGACGCGAACGATCAACTCCTGGTGCAGATGCTGGCGTCGGCGTCGACCGAGACCGTGCTGGTCGATCTCGACGATCTCGATCTCGCGATCAAGGAAACCGATGCCGCTCGCGAGCTGCTCGGGACCCAGCAGGCGAACGCTCAGGCGGCGCGCGAGAACTACGCCGCGCTCGAATCCGCTGCCGGACAACGCATCGTCGAGCTCACCGAGATCGAAGAACAGCGACTGATCGACGAAGCCGTCGAGCACGAACTCCAGCGTCAGCGGCGAGAACGCGAAGCCCGAGAAGCTGCCGAAGCCGAAGCGGCTCGACAAGCGGCCGAACGCCAGGCCGCGGCGAATGCCGCCGCGAGTTCGTCAGGCGGCGGCTCGAACTCGTCCGGCTCCAACTCGTCCGGCTCGGGATCGTCCGGGTCCAACTCGTCCGGATCGAGCTCGTCGGGGTCGTCCGGCTCAGGTGGGGGCGCCGCTCCCCCACCTCCACCGCCCAATCGCGGGAGCAACATGGTCTGCCCGATGCGGGGGTCGTACGCGTTCGCCGACACCTGGGGCGCAGCACGCTCCGGTGGCCGCAGCCACCAGGGCGTCGACATGATCTCGCCGACCGGCACGCCGATCATCGCTGTCGAATCCGGGTCGGTCCGGTTCTCCCAGAACCGCCTGGGCGGCAATGCGGTGTGGCTCACCGGCAACAGCGGCACGAAGTACTACTACGCGCACCTCAGCAGCTACGAGGGCTCGTCCCGCAGCGTGTCGCAAGGCGAAGTCATCGGCTACAACGGCTCGACCGGCAACGCCGGCACCCCGCACCTCCACTTCGAGGTGCACCCTGGCGGCGGCCGCGCCGTCAACCCGTATCCCTACGTCCGCGCCGTCTGCTGACCGGCCTCGCGAGCTGCCGCGATCTGCACGTCGGGCTCGCCCTCCACATCCTTGGCCACCTGAGCTGCAACGCCGATCCCGCCGCTCACAGCGAACGCTGGTGCTGAGGGTGCCCCGGTTCGACGGACGTGAACACCCCAACCGCTGGGTCGTCGTGGCGGTTGTTGAGGCAAACGAGGCCACGTCGGCTTCTACGTGCGCAGAGCGCATCTCGCCTGTGTCGACATGCCCCGCCGTCCAGACCAGCACTTCGATCAGGATAGGACTGCATCGTCAACCCAACGAGGTCATCGACGCACACGAGAACCAACCGTGAGGTCGAGTCGAGCGTTGATGCTCGAAGCGAGGGGCAACCCGACCCGTCCCGAGAGCATCAAGGGGACCCCGCAGTCAGGAACCGGAGTGGATCGCAACGTTCTCTGTTCGGTACACCAGCGCAAGCGGATCAAGTGTGCTCGCTCCGTTGATCGGTGTCGCGGACAACAGCACGACTGGTCCAATGGTCTCGACGTTCACATCGTCGTACATCGTGCGATACGGATCGCCGTTCGCAGTCGCGCCGTTCCGCCAGAGATCGCGGACGACTGGTGCCATGGTGTCGGCAGCGGCGGACTCTTTGAAGACATACGCCACGACCGAAACAGGTTCGCCGCCTGGCGCCGCGGTCCCAACAGCGATGGCATCGAAAGATTCCGTGATGGGATAGTCCACTTCCGGGCGCACTTCTTGGAGCCTTGGCCACAACGGATTCGAGATCGAGAAGTCGTCAAGCAGGATGCGGGCGCTCACGGTGTCGACCGAGTCCAACGCGGCTCCAACAGCTGAGAATCGCTCGTCGTCACCCAACCGCTCAAAGTCGCCCGCGTTCCATGAATCAACGGCCAAGGACGATCCGCTGAGTGCGAGAAGGCCGTCTCGGACGCCGGCCCGCACCGGCTGTCCGTATGGACGCCACTTCGACACCTCCTCCACCGAACGCTCATAGTCCTCGCCCGTCCCGAGCGTCATTCGGCCACCGTCGTCAACGAATCCCGCGCCAAGTTCGAGATTGCCGGACAACACGGTGAACACAGCCAGACGCTGGCTGATCTCGGCCAGCGCATCGCTCTCACCAAAACCAAAGCCGAACTCGCTCGCAAACTGCTGAGACTCCCCGATCGACCCGGTTCCAAACGGAAACCCAAGGCGATTCACTCATCTCGGGACTGTCGGATAGTTCTCGACGCTGACGCTCATCCCGGTGTGCACGGTGGGCCCGTATTCGCACCCCAAACCAATCGACTCGTCAAGCAACGGCAAACGCTCAGTACCGACGATGACAGAGACGCCCACATCAAGTGGATTCACCATCTCCCAGAACGATGGATCCGCATGCTTGGCCCCCAGCGAGATGTCCGAACCTCCAGCTCCTAGGTCCGCACTGTTCACGTTCGCGTTGATCCCCCACGCGTCGAAGCACGAGCCACTCTGCCGACACGACAGAACTCTCGGGTGAGCGAGTCAGGGCTCGAGGACGACGATGGTCCAGTCGACGAGTGCACTCGTGTCGCACGACCCGACGGTCGTCACGAGGATCGCTTCGTCGGCGTCGGCGGCCTCGGGGAAGTCGCCGATCTCGTCGAACGAGCACGGAGCAAACGGTTCCACCCCGGTCAACTGCAGCGTCGACTGCCACGAGTGGACGAGGTCGACGCTGCGGCTCTGGCCGTGTGCGAGCGCGAACTCGCTGCGTTCCGCGTTGTCGAGTCGATCGAGTTCGCGTGGCACGTCACGCCACACGGCCTGCATCGGATTCGACGAATCGACGAAGACGAACACACGCGACGTCTCTTGCACCAGCGTCGCAACGACGGCGAAGGCGCCGAAGACGACGACGACCGCAACGAGCCAGATGGCGAGCGGCTTCACCGATCAGCCACCGGCATTGAACAGCGCGGCGATCTTGAACTCGACGTCGTCCTCGGTTGCGTCGATGCTGGCCGCTTCGACGAGCGACGACACACGGCCGAGTTCGTCGAGGTCGGCTTCGAACCCGACGGTGTAGACCGGGATCCGCAGCCCTTCGATCATCTGGCTGACGTCGCCGAAGCGGAGGCCGTCGGTGGTCTGGCCGTCGGTCAGCACGACGAGGATCGGCTTGACGTCGGGGTTCGCCGTGCGTTCGGCGTCGAGCATGCTCAAGCCGAGGACGATGCCGTCGTACATCGCCGTGCCACCGAACGGACTGAGGTCTTCGGCGATCGCCGCGTAGCGACCCTGTTGGTTGAGGTCGAACTCGGCGATGTCGAGCCGCTTCTGGGCGGTGTCGTTGAACTCGACGACACCCACCTTCGTCTCGGGCTTGATGAACTCGCGGGCCGACTGCATGGCGTTGCGCAAGGTCAAGATGCGCGTGCCCTCCATCGAACCGCTGACGTCGACGACGAACACGGTGGCGACCGGACGACCGCCGTCCTTCTTGTCCTTCCAGACGTTCTGGACGTCGATCAACGTGCGGCCGGACGGTGCTTCGACCCTCGGCGTGAACGCCGGCGGATCGAACCCGAACTCCTCGGCCTTCTCGCGGTACTCGGAGCGCTGGGCGAACTCTGCGAACAACTCCAGCGCCTCGGTCTGTGCTGCGGTCAACTCGCCCACCGCGTGCAGCGGGTTGTCGTGGCGGACGCCGAACGGGATGAACTCGAAGCCGTCGCGCAGCGAATCGGTGTTGGTGTAGGTCTGCCACTCCATCACGAACGTGTCGAGCGTGCCCGTGTCTCGCTCGACCGAGTCGCGCATCTGCAGCGTGGTCAACGCGACGAACGGCACCTGACGCTGGAACTGCTCGAACACGCTGGCGACGTCGGGTGAGGTGAGCTGTGATTCGTCGCCGTCAGCGATCGACGACAACACGGTCAGCAAGAAGTTGAGGCCCGTACTCGACGCGAACGGGTCGGTGTAGCCCATCACGAGGTCACCGGCGATCACCGCGTCGACGAGGTTCTCCGGCGTCAACTCGCCGTAGGTGGCGCGCAACTCCTCCGCGGTCTCGTCCTTCATCACGATCCCGGCGACGTTGGACACGGTGCTCGGCATGATCTCGGTCATCGTCTGGAACTCCGACGCCATCGCGGTCCACAGTTCGTTGGACGGCGAGAACCCGTGCGGAAGCTCCTGCCCCCGAGCGATGAACTGGTAGCCCGTACCCGAGGCGATCCGGCGCAGATCGACCGCAGCGGGCGAACCGTCGGCCAACGTGATCCCGGCGCGGTTGAACTCCTCGGCGACCTCGGTCATCCAGGCATCGGTGCCCGTGCCCGACTTCTCCGTCGACGCCCAGATCTCGATGGCGCTCGGGAGCGGCGAGTCGACGATGAGCTCGAACTCGTCGATCGGCGGCAACGTGTTCGCGAGGTCGGCACCCGACGGCGGCGGAATCGACGCGCTCCGGGTGATCGGATTGTCCACCCAGTCGATGTCGCTGGCCAACTCCTCCAACCGGTCGGCAGCATCCGCCGGATCGAGCGGCTCGGCATCGCTGGCCCCGCCGCAGGCTGCTGCGACCAGCGCGGCGGTGACGGCAACCGCGCCGAAGCGCAGCCCACGCCGAGCCACGCCACTCGATGTCACGGTTCGACTCGTCATGACGGAGCACCTCCGTCGCCGCTCCCAGACGGCCCGATCTCGTCAGCGTCGACATCGGCGCCGGCACCGATCTTCGTGGCGGCCGCCCGGCCGCTCTCCATGCTGACGATCGCCTGCTCGGACTCGGCGGTGAGTTGATCGAGTTCGAGGATCGTCGACGCCATCGTCGGCAGCGCCTCACGCCGATAGCGGGAGATCTCCTCGAGCGCGATGTCGATGTCGTCGAACGCCGCCCGCAGCGCCGTCATGTCGAGCATGGTGCTCGACGCCTGCTGATGGATCTCGGCCCCTTGCGTCTTGAGCCGCTCGGCGGTGCCGGCGATGATCGACGACGTCGTCGCGTTGACGGCGGCGATCTTGTCGAGGACGATCTTCTGGTGCGCCAAGGCGAGCGCGACGGTCACCGCGACCTGGAGCGCACTGATCGTCACGTCGAGGGCCCGATCGACACCCCGGATCAACTCGCGATTGTTGCGGATGATGATCTCGACCGCCAGCACGCCCTGCTGGTTGACGGCCAACTGCTGCTGGAGGTCGAGTGTGCGCTGGCGCAGCGTGAACAGGATGTCTTCTTCGATGAACTGACGACGCGGATCGTCGGAGGTGATCTCGTTGTTCAGCTTGTCGACGAACGCAGCGTCGAGCGCCCCCGCGAGCGCGATCTGATCGGTGAGCGCGATCGTCAGTTCGCGCATCCGCTTCTGATCGTCGACCAAGGTCACGTTGTCACGCTTGAGCTGATCGCGGCCCTTCTCGAGCGACTTCACGATCGCATCGATCTGCGTCTGCGAACTCTCGTAGCGCATGAAGTAGCGCTTGAGCGGCGTGCCGACGCCCGGGATCTTGCCGACCGCACGGGTGAACCAGCCGGCGTCGGTGTCGAGCCCGGACGGATCGAGCTTCTCGACTTCGATGCGCAGGTCCCCCAACGACTTGGCGACTTCGCCACCGTCTTCACTGTTGCGGGCGATGTCCTTCAGCGGCGCCTGCAGCATCTGGCTGCGCGTCGCCGACCGCGACTGCAACTCGCGGCCCATCGTGTCGAACGCGTCGCGAGCAGCGGCTCGCGCGTCTTCGTCGGTCGGGTCGACGGCGAGCAGGCGTTCGACCTGTGCGTTGGCCTGCTCGCGCAGGGTGTCGGTGGGTTCCGGCTCGGGAAGCGCGAGTTCGGTCTTGGCCGACTCGACGTCGAGGTCGAGAGAGAACACATTGGATGCCGGGGTGGATGCGGTATTGGTCATGGCTGCTTTCGTCGCGGCTGCTGTCGTCACACCCGCAGGCGTGATGAGGTGATGGGTCGAATGGTCATGTCGCGTACTGGCTCGCTCGGGCGGCGAGTTCTTCGAGGGCTTCCATTGCGCTGTCGGCGTCTTCGGGTCGTTTGCCGATCGGCACGTCGGCGAGCGCGGTCGTGGTCCGGTTGAGCGCGGTGAGCGCGGATTCGTTCTGCGCCAACAGCCGGGCGATCTTGCGCCGTTGCGAGGTGCGCAGCTCGAGACGCTGACCCAAGGTGTCGAGCTCGCGAGCCTTGGACTCGTCGTCGCTGTCGTCGGTGGCGAGCTCCGCCATGCGGCGTTCGATGTAGCTCTCGTCGATCGAGCTGATGGACTCGTAGGCGACCGCGACCTCCTGCAGGTTGTGGAGCGCTGCGTTGTAGACCTGCTGCGCGGTGGCCAGGTAGCGGGAGTAGGTGAGTTCGCCGGCGTCGAGTCGTCGCGTGAGGACCTTGACGAGACTCTCGCGCTTCTGCTGCAACGCTTCGAGCTGCTCGGCGGGCTGCGTGTCGTCGAGCGCCTGGAGTTCGACGGTGAGCGTGACGAGCTCGGCCGGGTCGATCTCCTCGATCCGCGGTACGGCGAACTGCAGCTTCGTCAAGGTGCCGGTCGCCGACATGGTGAGCGGCCACGTGGCGGCGGCGAGCGCGGCGAGGCCGACGAGCACCCCGACGAGGAGCCCGGGCGGGTCGAAGATCGAGATCATCCCCCACACCGTCGCGCCGAGCACGCCGGCGGCGACCCACGTGGGCGGATAGCTGACGACCGCCCGCCACCAGCTCTTCATCGCCTGCTCGATCCACTCGGGGTGTTCACGGTGACGTCATCCTACTCGCCGGTCGCAACGGCTCGCCCGGTTTGCCAGCGACAGAGTGGGTCAGACCCACTCTGTCGTCGCGACGGCTCGTTCGTGGCTGCAAGCGACAGAGTGGGTCTGACCCACTCTGTCGCTTCACCCTGCCGCATTCCGATTCGGTAGCGTCGCGGCGATGAGTGCCACGCCGCCTCGTCACGTCGTCGTCGTCCTGCTCGACTCGCTCAACCGGCATCTGCTCGGCTCGTACGGCGGCACCGAGTTCGCCACGCCGAACCTCGATCGTTTCGCCGGCCGCTCGACGCGCTTCACCAATCACGTGACCGGCTCGCTGCCGTGCATGCCCGCCCGCCACGACATCTTGTGCGGGGCGCTCGACTTCTTGTGGAAGCCGTGGGGCTCGATCGAGCTGTGGGAGGAGTCGATCACCGCGACGCTGCGCCGCAGCGGCGTGACCACGATGCTGGTCTCGGATCACCCCCATCTGTTCGAGACCGGCGGGGAGAACTACCACACCGACTTCCACGGCTGGGACTACGTCCGCGGGCACGAAGGCGACCCGTGGCACACGGCCGCGGACCCGTCCGCGATCGGCACGCCGTCGCTGCCCGCGGCCCGCGACGGCGGCTGGTTCATCCGCGACCGTTTCGACATCGCCGACGAGCACTTCGGACGCCGCCACTACGACGACGCTCGCACGTGGTTTCGCGCCGAGGACGACTTTCCCGGCCCGCAGACGATGCGCTCGGCCACGCGATGGCTGCGCCGCGAAGCACCGTCGCACGATCGCTGGATGCTGTTCATCGACGAGTTCGATCCGCACGAACCGTTCGACACGCCCGAACCGTGGGCGTCGATGTACGACGACCCGGCCGACGCCTGGGGCGACGAACCTCGCCTGATCTGGCCGCCCTACGTCGTCGGCGGCGTCACCGCCGGCGCGTTGAACGAACGTCAGGCGAGACACATCCGGGCGAACTACGGGGCCAAGCTCTCGATGATCGACCATCACCTCGGTGTGCTGCTCGACGAACTCGACGCGCAGGACCTGTGGGATTCGACAGCGGTGATCGTGTGCACCGATCACGGTCACTACCTGGGCGAGCAGCGGACGGCGGGTCGCGCCGGCAGCGAGGCCACCCACGACATCTGGGGCAAGCCGATGGTGCCGCAGTTCGAACCGCTCGGGCACACCCCGTTGATGGTCCACTGGCCGGGCCGTCCCGGGGGGTCGACGATCGACGCGCTCACCACGAACGTCGATCTCAACGCGACGCTCGCCGACGTGTTCGGCGTCGAGGCGGAACACCGCACACACGGACGCTCGATGGTGCCGTTGCTGACCGGCGAGGCCACCTCGATCCGCGAGTGGGCGATCGGTGGCGTCTTCGGGAACTGGGTGCAGGTGACCGACGGCCGCCGCAAGTATGCGCGAGCGCCGGTCGGCGACAACCACCCGATCTCGATGTGGTCGAACCGGTGGTCGACGATGCCAGCCCACGACGGGATGGAGCAGTTCATGCACCTGCCCAAACCCGACCGTCGAGCGGTGCTCGACTTCATGCCCGGCAGCGACGTGCCGGTCATCCGCCAGCGCTTCGAGCCCGGCGACCGGTTGCCGTACTGGGCGGGCGGGGCGAACGCCGTCGGCCAGCACCATCTGTACGACCTCGACGTCGACCCCGACGAGCAGGAGAACCGCGCCGGCGAGTCGAGCGAAGCCGACCTGGTCGACCTCTTGCGCACGGCGCTCACCGACGTCGAAGCCCCGGCCGAACAGTTCCTCCGCCTCGGGCTGTAACCGCCGACGAGGCGTAACGGTTTGTGTCTGACACAAACCGTTACGCCGTCAGAGGCGGTAGGCGTCGAGGGTCGGCTTGAGCGGGCGGGCGTACCAGAGGGGACGGCGCAACCCGGAGTCGTTCGTCGTGCCGGCGGGTCGGGTCTTGGCCAGCCAGTCGAGGTACGCCTCACGCGACTTGGCCGTGTCGACGACGACGTCGCCGTACTCGTCACCGGCAGCCGCCGGCGTCACGCGCACGCGCTGATGCCAGCACTGCATCCCCGAGATCGGATCGGGCTGCACGCAGAACGTCGCGTTCTGGTGGACACCCGTGTCGTGCCACCAGATCCGGCCGGTATCGGGATCCGACGACTCGTAGGCCGTCATGTTCTTCTTGTCGGCGCCCTCTCGCTTGAGCGTCCACGTCGTCCCCGACTGGTCGATGGTCGCCTTACCGGCAGCCCAGTTGCGTCCCTCGGTCTCGTCGAGACGCCAGCGGCCCATGTGGTGCGACGCTGCGACGACGCCCGGCCGGATGCCCTCGGTTCGCCACGCCTGGATGACGAAATGCCCGATGCGCGTCGAAATCCGCACCAGGCCGCTCTCCTCGATGCCGAGTTGCTCCGCGTCGCTCGGGTGAATCCACAGCGGGTGGCGGTGGCTGATCTCGTTCAGCCACTTCGAGTTCGCCGAACGCGTGTGGATCAGCGTCGGGATGCGGAACGTCGGGAGCAGGATGCGCTCGTTGCCCGCCAGGTCCATGTCCTCCCAGTGCACATGGCTCGGAATCCACCGGGGCGTCGCGTATTCGGGCCAGCCCCACTCCTTGAGCGTCGTCGAGAACAGCTCGAGCTTCTTCGACGGCGTCGGGAACCCTTCCTTGATCTCGCCGTCGACCTCGACGGCGGGCGAGCCGTCGCCGAGCTTGGCGAGCTCGGTCGAGGCGAACGCGGCGTCCGACCCGTCGAAGGTGCCGATCGTGCCGGGCTTGCGGAACACGCCGAGGTCGTCCTTCACACAGTCGGCGACCGCGTCGGGCGACACCGCACGCTCGTAGGGCGTGTACGGATCGCCGGGAACGGCAAACGACCCGCGATCGCGCATGTACTCCAGCGGCGACTGGCCGGTCTCGGCGGCCGCGTCGGCCAGACCTGGGATCTCTTCGGTGAAGATGTGCGCGTAGTACTCGTCGACCGAGATCGGCTGGCCGGGTCGCTCGTCGGACTCGAACCACTTCCGGATCCCGAGCTCACCGTCGGGGTCGATCCGCCACGACAGGTCGATCCAGAACTCGTTCTCCTCCCACACTTCGCCGGGATTGAACTCGTGACTGCGCGAGTCGGGGCCGACACCGTCGCCCTCACCGCGACTCGCCTTGATCTCGGCGTAGCGACGGAACACCGACTGGCGGAACCCGACCCAGCGGCCGGCGTGGGTCTCGTACGAGGCGAGGTCGTGACGCTCGGCGCCCACGCCCATCGGCAACACGTAGTCGGCGAACCACGACGTCTCCGACCAGGTCGGGGTCAATGCCACGTGGCACGCGACCTTGTCGCGATCCTTCAGCGCTTCCAGCCAGGTGAAGCCGTCCGGGTTCGTCCAGATCGGGTTGTAGACGCGCGAGAAGTACGTGTCGAGCTTGCCGCGACCCTCATTGAGGAAGTGCGGCAGCAAGATCGACATCTCGTGGTACGCGAGCGGATATTCCTTCGGCCAGTTCAGCTCGTTCCACTTCGTGAGCGGCGGCGCACCCTTGGGCTGATGCGGCGCGAACTTGTTCCAGCCGTTACCGCTCGTTCCACCCACCGTCGCCACCGACCCGGTGAGCACGTTGAGGAAGAACAGCGACCTCGCGACCTGCCAGCCGCCGAGATTGCCAGCACCGGCCGCACGCCAGTTGTGCGACGCGAACTTCGTCGGGTGCTTGCCGATGATCGTCGCGATCTCACGGATCTGTTCGGCCGACACACCGGTGACGTGCTCGGCCCGCTCGGGCGTGTACTCGGCGTAGTGATCCTTCAGCGCGGCCTCGACCGACTCGAACGTCTGCGGCAACTCGGGATACTCCTCGGCGAGGAACGTCTCCCAGTTCACCCAGCGCCGGACGAAGTCGCGCTCCCAGGTGCCGTTCTCCAACAGCAGGTGCGCGATCGACAGACACAAGAACGCCTCGGTGCCCGGCCACGTCGGCAGCCAGTGGTCGGCCTTGCTGCCGGTGTTGCTGAGCCGCGGGTCGACGCAGATGACGGTCGCCCCCTTGCTCTGCGCTTCGATGATCCGTTGCGCATGCGGGTTGAAGTAGTGCCCCGACTCGAGATGTGACGAGATCAGGAAGATGACCTCGGCGTTCGCGAAGTCGCTCGACGGGCGATCGTGGCCCATCCACGACTGGTATCCGATGCGCGCGTTCGACGAGCAGATATTGGTGTGGCTGTTGTGACCGTCGGTCCCCCACGCCTTGAGCACCCGGTCGGCATAGCCGTCCTCACCCGGACGACCGACGTGGTACATCACCTCGTTGTGGCGGTCCTCCATGAACGCCGTACGGATGCGTTCACCGATCTCGTCGAGCGCCTGATCCCAGCTGATCCGCTCCCACTGGCCGCTGCCTCGCTCGCCCATCTGCTTGAGCGGATACAGCACGCGTTCGTTGTCGTAGATCTGGTTGAGCGTCGCGGGACCCTTGGCACAGTTGCGACCGCGGCTCGCCGGGTGTTCGGGGTTCCCCTCGATCTTGGAGATCTCCCCGGTCTCGTTGTCGAAGTAGGCGAGAAGCCCGCACGCCGCTTCGCAGTTGAAGCAGGTCGTCGGAACGAGCGTGTAGTTGCGCTCCTTCCTGTCGGGCCACGCCTTCGCATCGAGCTCGGTCCAGTCGTGCCACCGAGCCTGTGGCGGATACTTGTCGAGGGTCATCGTTCGACTCCAGTCGTCGGGTCGGTCAGCACGGTCGTCGGCAGGGGCAGGTTGGGCAGGGTCCGCGGCCTGGGCGGGTTGGGCGGGTTCAGCGGGGTCAGCGGGTTGGGCGGGTTCAGCGGGTTCAGCGGGTGGGGCGGGGTCAGCGGGTGGGGCGGGGTCATCACGATCACGAGAGCGGCACCGACTGACCGGCACGGACGAAGGCGGTCTCGGCGAGCCACATGCCAGCGAGCGACAGCACCCCGGCGACGGCGGCGAGGGCGGGGCTGCCCGCGTCGGACGCCAGCGCGACGATCAACAACACCGCAGGGGCCACGAGGCCGACGACGTTGCCGGCTCGGAACCACTGTCGATGCGCTCCCTTGGTCATCTCGTGGACCGCCATCTCGACGTGGCGGCTGCCGTGGCTCTGGAGTTCGACGAACGTGAGGAACGCGACGGCTGCGATGCCGCCGAGCATCGACCACCACACGGCTCGCGCCGACGGCACGTCCATCACGACATCGAGCACCGAGTACGCCGCGGCACCCGCGGCCACCGCTCGGGCGAGCAACATCGGCAGCAGCAGTGGTGTCTGCCACAGGTCGCGCCCTTCGCACTGCGCGAACAGGTACGCGGTGTAGCCCGCGGTCGCCGCACCGAGCAGAGCTACCGGGATGGCCGCGATCTTCAGACCGTCGCCGGCGTCGGCCAGGCCGAGGATCCACCACACGCCGCAGGCGGCGCCGAACGCACCCAGGATGTAGGCGCCCTTCACGAGCCAGGAGTTCCAGTTGGAACGAGTCAGCAGGTAGTAGAAGCGGCCCGGTTGCTTGAGGTCGCCGATCAACAGCGCTCCGGTGATGGCGAGGAAGACGCCGGCCACCATGGGCGGCACGACCCCGACCGCCGCTTGTTCGTCGGCGTGCCCGAGCAGGACGAGCAGCGCCGCCATCATCATGATGCCGCCGGCGATCGCCTTGGTCACGAGATAGCCCGACACCATCCGATCCCACGTGGTCTTGTGGGCGGTCGTGTAGGCGGTGCGAGCGACGACGCCCGGATCACCGTGCCCGTGCGAGTCGAGTTCGGGGGTCCGCCGATGGTTGGCGGTCGTGTCGGCCCAGATCATCCCGTCGGCGTGGATCTTGGTGCGCGTCGGATCGAGCGACGCCTGATCGGCGCCGCGGTAGTACACCTTCGGCTTCGTGTTCTGCTCGGGTGCTCGCACGGCGACGTCTTCGCGGCCGATGATCTTGGCGACCGGGTCCTGCGGGTCGTCGAAATCGACGACCTTGATCGCCTCGGTCGGACACACGACCACGCACGACGGCGCCAGGTTCATCTCGACGCGGTGGTTGCAGAAGTTGCACTTCTGCGCCGTGTTGGTCTCGGGGTTGATGTAGAGCGCGTCGTAGGGACACGCGTTCATGCACGACTTGCAACCGATGCAGTCGTCATCCTGGAAGTCGACGACGCCGTTGTCGGCACGGAACAGCGCGTTCGTCGGGCAGATCGTCATGCACGGTGCGTCTTCGCATTGATTGCAACGCATCACCGAGAAGTGCCGGCTGGCGTTCGGAAACGAACCCGTCTCGATGTACTTCACCCACGTCCGGTTGACGCCGAGCGGCACGTCGTGTTCGCTCTTGCACGCGATCGTGCAGGCGTGGCAGCCGATACATGCATCACTGTCGAGCAAGAACCCCAGTCGGGTCATCGCTCCCCCCATCTCTCGTCTCGGCGGCGTGTAGGCCGATGCCCCGCCGCAGTGTCGGCCCGCTTCGCCCTCCGTGATGGACGACGAACGAACGAACCGTGAACCTCGTGTGACCAGTGTGGCCCGCCCCAGCGCCCGGCGGTAGGGGTCGATCGTCTACCGGGTCAAAGACTACTTCTATGGCTCCTCATAGAGCAGACCTAGATCACCGGGAGGTGGTCATCTAGGATCGCGCCATGCCGCTGCCCGCCGACGTGCCTGATCTCTCGGCACTCGACCTGCTGCGTTCGGTGGTCGAACTGGGGAGCGTGTCGAAGGCTGCCGACGCCCACCGCATCACGCAGCCCTCGGCGAGCAGCCGGATCCGCACGCTCGAGCGTCAGCTCGGCCTCACCGTGCTCGACCGGTCCCCCACCGGTTCGGTACCGACGCCCGAAGGCCAGATGGTGGCCGGCTGGGGCGCCGACGTGTTGCGAGCCGCCGAACGGCTCGCCAGCGGCGTCGCCTCGCTCAAGGCCGAGCTCAGCGGGTTGCTGCGGATCGCGGCGAGCTACACGATCGCCGAGTACGTCCTGCCGCCGTGGCTCGACGAATTCCTCGAGGATCGCCCGGGCGACTCGGTCACGCTCGACGTCACCAACAGCCGGGCGGTCATCGAGCGCCTCGACGCTGGCGCGGTCGATCTCGGCTTCGTCGAGTCACCGACGGTCCCGACGACCATGGACCAGCTCGTCGTCGGCAACGACGAGCTGATCCCGGTCGTGTCGCCACGGCACCGATGGGCGCCGCGCGGAGCGGTCGGCCTCGACGAGTTCGCACACACCCCGCTGGTACTTCGCGAGCAAGGCTCGGGCACCCGCGAGGCGCTCGAACGCGAACTGCGCCGACTCGGCTGCGACGCACCGACCTCGGCACTCGATCTCGGCTCGATCTCCGCGGTCCGGATCGCCGTGATCAACGGCGCGTCGCCGACCGTCATCAGTCGTCTCGCCGTCGCCGACGATCTGGCCGCACATCGTCTCGTCGAGATCGACGTGCCCGGCCTCACCATCCAGCGAGAGCTGCGCGCCATCTGGCTTCGCCGGGCGACGCTCCCACGACTTGCGACCACCCTGCTCGACGCGATCGCGCATCACGACCTGCGCGGCGCGTGATGCTCGCCGCGCAGCAACCGGCTCAGCCGGCGAGCCCGGCCATCATCGCCTGGACCGGCGCCATGTCGAAGTAGTCGCGCCAGAGCGCGATCTTGCCGTCGTCGGTCAGTTCGAAGACGCCGACGACGGGGATGTCGTACTGCTGGTCGCCACGCACGAACCGGTCGGTGCGCTCATTGAGCACCACGTTGCCGGTCGCTGCCTCGCGGTGGACGATGAACTCGACCGTGTCGAACCCGTCGACCATCCCGCCGGCGAACGCCTTGATGCCCTCGGGGCCGAAGTTCTTGCCGATCGGCACGTTGTCGTACTCGACGTCGGCCGTGACGAGCTCACACGCTCCGTCGAGGTCCTTGTCGCAGAACCGACGCATGAACTCGTTGACCGTCTCGAGAGGTGTCATGACCCAACGCTACTCAACGACCCAGCAAAGGTCGTGGTGCAAAGGTCGTGGTGCCAGGCACGATGACCTTTCCGGCGAAGGTCAGGCACGAAGGTCATGGTGCCAGGCACGATGACCTTTCCGGCGAAGCTGCAGCGGATCGCTCGCAATGGCCGCGAGAAGCGAGAATGCTTCTCACTTCGGTACGCTGCTGGGCGCATGACCACGGCGGCGACGATCGAGCTTCGAGACGTGAGCGTGGCGCGTGGGCGAACGCCGGTGCTCCACGTCGCGCACCTCGAATTCGGGCCGGGCGTCACGTCGATCGTGGGACCGAACGGATCCGGCAAGTCGACGCTGCTCCACGCCATCGCCGGGCTCCTCCCCACGACCGGCACGCTCACGGTGCTCGGAGCTGCGCCGACCCTCGTGCGCCCTCAGGTGGCCTACGTGCTCCAGTCGCAGCACGCGTCCGAACACCTGCTGGTCACCGCTCGCGAAGTCGTCTCGTTGGGTCGGGCTGCCCGACGGGGCCCGTTCGGCCGGCTCCGCTCCAGCGACCGGTCGGCCATCCAGCACGCGATGCAACGCCTCGACGTCACCTCGCTCGGACGCAAGCACCTCGCCGAGATGTCGGGCGGCCAGCGTCAGCGCATCTTCGTCGCGCAGGGACTCGTGCAAGAAGCCGACATCTTGCTCCTCGACGAGCCGGTGGCCGGGCTCGACATCGCGTCGATGCAGCGCATCCGCGAGGTGATCGCCGAAGAACGCGAGGCCGGTCGCACGATTCTCGTTGCCACCCACGACCTCGCCGAGGCCGCGAAGTCCGATCATGTCGTGTTGCTCGACAAGCGCGTCATCGCAGCAGGCCGCCCGGCCGAGGCGTTGAGTCCACCGAATCTGCGAGCGGCGTACGGGGGCCGCGTGCTCGATCTGGGCGACGGCGTCGTCGCCGTCGATGACGGCGTCCACCACGACGACCACGAGCATCATCATCACGACGATCATCACGACGGTCAACCAGCGACCGATTCGCACCGCCACTGACCCAGCAACTCGACGAGCACTGGATCGACCCGTGACGATGGGTCAGCGTCGCATCGCGACGATGCCCACGGCGGAGTCACCGTCGAAGGCGAGCGAGCGTTCGCCGATCACCACGCCCGCAACGGAATGCTCCGACTGCTCGGCGCCATCGACGCTGACCGCCGTGGCGTCCGTGCCGAGGCCGGCCTCGAGCAGATCGACGGTTGCCGATGCACCGGCGCGACGCGCCAAGTGCACGACGACGGCCTCGTCGTCCAGTTCGCGCACGTAGGTGACCGAATCGTCATCGGCCGCCAACCACCGCATCGAGCCGGTACGCAGCGCGGCGAACCGCCGTCGCACCGCGATCAACGAGCGGGTTCGCTCGAAGTGCTCGTCGTCCCACTCCGCCTCGTCCCACGGGAACGGCACGCGGCAGGTGTCCATGTCGGCGCCTTCGACGCCGACCTCCGACCCAGCGAAGATCGTCGGTACACCCGGCATCGTCAACAACGCCGCCATGCCCACGGCGTGGCGACGGCGATCGCCACCGACGGCAGTGCGGAATCGCGCGCTGTCGTGGGAATCGAGCATCGTCATCGACGCGTGCCGCGCCGACCACGCGACGTCGGCGCCGAGTTGCCGCATCGACGCCACCATCTCCTCGCCACCGAGCTGCGGCAGTTCCAACTGCGCCATCAACGAGACGTCGCCTTCGCCGCGCAACCACGACCACAGCGGCCGTGAGAACCACTGGTAGGCCATCGCACCGTGCCAACCCGGACCGTGGAGATCGGGTCCGGCGTCGTAGCAGTGCTCGGCGAGGAGCCACCCGTCGGGTCGTATCGACTCG
The DNA here is from genome assembly GCF_046290335.1 of Ilumatobacter sp. Lineage (GTDB taxonomy): Bacteria > Actinomycetota > Acidimicrobiia > Acidimicrobiales > Ilumatobacteraceae > Ilumatobacter_A. The sequence continues at coordinate 1,323,691 of NZ_JBKAGH010000001.1, forward strand.
AGGGTGCTGCGGGTCCGCTCGGCGACCGTCGCGTTGAGGTCGACGTCGCCGTGGCGGGCCGTCGTGTTGGCGCAGTCGACACGCCACCCGTCGAGCCCGAAGGGCGGCCGGAGGTACTTGGCGATGACCGACTCGTCACCGGCGACGAGACGACGGGCCAGTTCCTCGCTGCGATGATCGAGTTTCGGCAGCGACGGGACTCCGTGCCATGCCACGTATCCCTGCTCGGAGTCGTCGAAGAGATAGAAGCCGGACTCGATCGACGCCGGATCGTTGCGTCCGCGCTCGAACCACTCGTGATGGTCGCCGGTGTGGTTCAGCGTGATGTCGCCGAGCACCCGGATCCCTCGAGCGTGCGCCGCAGCGATCAGCGAGATCAGGCCGCGATCGCCCCCGAGCAACGGGTCGGCGTGCTCGAACGACGAGGCGTCGTAGCGGTGGCTGGATCGCGCCGGGAAGAACGGGGTGAGGTACACCAGGTTCACACCGAGGCGTTCGAGATGATCGAGTCGCTTCTCGACGCCTGCGAAGTCGCCGCCGAACAACTGGCGCGTCTGGCGGCCCGGCCGCGGGTCGATCGGATCGCCCCACCGTTGCGGGATGGCCCAGTCGGGGAGGTCACGGCGTTCGCCGGATGTCGCGAATCGGTCGAGGAAGATCTGGTAGCCGACGGTGTCGGCGAGCCACGACGGCCCTCCCCCGTGCGTCGCGATCCGGAAGTCGGCGTGGTCGGGCACCTCGTGGGGCCACAGCCCGGCCTCGTTCAACCAGGCGTAGCCGACCGCGCCACCGGTCAGCAGGAAGCGATACGAGGTCACGGGGTTCTCGATGTCGAGGTCGGCGACCCACCAGGTCGCGCCCGGATCCTCACGGTCGATGCGGGCCTCGACGATACGGGGCTCCGCGTCGGGCGTCGACCGCAACCGCACGCGATCGGCCCGCGCCGCGTGCGGGACGCGGACGCGCACGGCGACACGGTCGCCCAGACGGGTCGACCCCGGTTCGGTGTACCGCGGCGATCCGTCGTGATGCGGTCGATCGATCTGGCGAATCGGTCGAGGTGCCGAGCCGGCGCGATCGTCGACGCGGTTCACGGCGCGGTTCCCGGCGCGCTTCACGGCGCGATCCACCTGCGGGCTCGATCCGGGTTCATTCCTTCACGGCGCCCGAGGTCAGGCCCGACACGATGTAGCGCTGGAGGAAGAGGAACAGCACGACGACGGGCACCGCGCCGATCAACGCCCCGGCGGCGAAGGGACCCCAACGGTTGTCGAAGCCGGCGAGCACGTAGTTGGAGAGCCCGACGGCGAGCGTCTTCTGGCTGTCGTCGCCGCCGAGGATGACACTGGCGACGATGTACTCGGCTTGGCTGGCGATGAACGACAACAGCCCGATCACGGCGAGCACCGGCGCGGCGAGCGGCAGAATGATCTTGAAGAACGTCTGGCTGTGCGTGCAGCCGTCGATCTTCGCCGCCTCGTCGAGCGAGTGAGGAATGGTGTCGAAGAACCCCTTGATCAGATACGTGTTCACCCCGAGCGCGCCGCCGAGGTAGATGAAGATGAGGCCCCACGACGTGCCGAGACCGATCGCTGGGAACAGCCCCTTGATCCGCGTCATGAACAAGAACAACGCGACGACCGCCAGCAGGTTCGGAAACATCTGGATCAGCAGCAAGGCGAGCATCCCGGGGCGGCGTCCCTTGAAGCGGAGCCGGCTGAAGGCGAATGCGCCCAATGCACACATGAAGACCGTGAGGATCGCGGTCACCGAACCGATGAACATCGAGTTGAAGAACCAGCGCCAGAACGGCGGGTGGCCGGGCTCGGTCATCAGCGCCCGGAAGTTGTCGAGCGACGGGTTCGTCGGGATGAACGACTGCCGTGCGAGGCCACCGTCGGCGGTCACCGCGGCCGACAGCACCCACAGCACCGGGAACAGCGCGAACGCGAGCGCGAAGATCGCGACGAGGTGTCGCCACCCGGTGCGGCGGAACCACACGCGCTTCGACACCTTTCGGCGCTCGAAGTGGGTGACCTCGCCGGGACGGACCGGAACGCTCATCGCAGCTCCTCGAAGGACTTGGTGAACCGAAAACTGAACGCCGAGATCGTGGCGACGATCAAGAAGATGACGAGCGACACCGCCGAGGCGAAGCCGTAGTCGGCGCCACCGCCGCTGGAGAACGCGATCTTGTAGACGTAGGAGATCAAGATGTCGGTGCGCCCCGCGTCGCTCCCCTGCACGGGGGGCCTCCCCTCCGTGAGGAGGAAGATCAGGTTGAAGTTGTTGAAGTTGAAGGCGAAGCTCGCGACGAGCAACGGTGCCACGGCGACCAGCAACAAGGGGAACGTGATCGTCTGGAACCGCTTGATGCCGGTCGCTCCGTCGACGGACGCAGCCTCGGTCAGATCCTCCGGGATGCTCTGCAACGCACCGCTGCACACGAGGAACATGTACGGATACCCGAGCCAGGTGTTGACCAGGAGGATCGACGCATACGGCAGCCATTGCCCGTCGAGCCACGGTGGGGACGCGTCGAGCCCCGGGATGAGGTCGAACAGCCCGCCGAACCATCGGTTGATCACCCCGAACTGCTCGTTGAGCATCCCCTTCCACACGAGCGCGGTCATGAAGCTCGGGATCGCGTAGGGGATGATGATCAGGCTCCGGTAGATCTTGCGTCCGCGCATGCGCTCGTCGTTGAAGACGATCGCCAGCCCGAGTCCGAGCGCGAACGACAACACGACCGAGAACAGCGAGAACAGCACCGTCCAGATGAACACGCGCACGAAGACGTTGCGGGTCTGCTCGTCGTTGATCAGCCGCTCGTAGTTCTCGAGACCGACGCCCGAGCGCCATCCCGGCAGGAGTCGCTCGCCGTCGTCGTTGACGAAGTAGCCCTGCTCGATCGTGTACGTCTGGTTCGTCGACGAGTCGAACATGGTGTCGGTCGCCGGGTCGTACACGCGGGTCTGCACCTGCGCGAAGGCTTCGGTGAACCCGTCGTTGTCGATCGCTCCGAACGGGCCGGGCACCGCGAACTCGGCGATCTCGGCACTGCGGTCGTTGGCGGCGCCGAGGTTGAGCGCCATGTAGCCGTCGACGGTCTCGCGGCGGCCGTCTTCGACGATCTCGCCCGGTTCGAGGGTGGTGAGGCCGTCCGCGGTCCCGAGGAATCGGTTGCCATCGCGATCGGCGAGGAGAAACGCGAGTTCTCCGGCGAGCGGGTCGTCGCCCGAGGCGAGGATCTGCAGCTCGTAGCGGACGGCGTCGGCGGCGGCCCCGACCGAGTTCGCCTCGATGCGCTCGATCGCCTGGTTCTTGGAGAGGTTGTTCCCGGTGCCGTAGTTCGTCGTGGAGATGAAGACGAGGTAGAGCACCGGGTACAGCGCGAACACCAGCAGGAACAAGGTCCCGGGCAACAGGTACTTACCCGGGACGAACCGACGCTTCGAGAGGTAGACGATGTCGATCGCGATGGTCGCCAGCACCATCGCGACGGCAATCGGGTAGTCGGGCTTGTCGAGGACCCGGGGCAGGCTCGCCAAGACCACGGCGTTCAGGAATCCCAGCGACGCGATCTTGACGATCAGACCTCGCGAGGCGCCGTAGCGCGGCCCGCTCGGCATCGCGCCGAGCCCGCCCGTGACGGGATCGCTCGTGCCGGTCCGCTCACCGAGCCCTGGTGATGCCGAACTCATCGCTGTTGCTCGATGTGCATGGTGCGTGTACCCCGGTGCGTGACGAACGATCGGGCGGGACCGCCGCCCCCACCGACAGGTGGTGAGGTCGGCCCCGCCCGATCAACGACGTGGACGAATCAGCCTTCGGCGATCTTGTCGCGGATGGCGGTCGCCGCCGAGGTGAAGGCCTCGACCGGATCGGAACCCGTGAAGATCAGGTTGTACGCATCCGTCCAGCTCTCCCACACCGAGCCCATCTCGGGGATCGACGGCTGGGGGGCACCCTGCTGACCGGAGAGGCCGAAGCCCTGCACGATGGGATCGTCGGCGACCTGTTCGAACGCCGACAGCATGGCCGGCGGGCGACCGCCCGTGGCGAACAGCTCCAACTGGACCTCCTCGGTGTTGAGGTAGTCGAGCAGGAACGTCTTGGCGAGGTCCTCGTTCTCCGTGAACGACGAGATCATGAAGCCCTGCACACCGACGAACACCTGCGGCGTGCCGCCGTCGACGCTCGGGATCGGCTCGACGGAGAAGTTCACGCCGGCATCGGCGAACCCGCCGGTCGCCCACGGACCCGTGATCGCGAAGGGTGCCCGACCGGTCGAGAACGACTCGTTCATGATGTCGTAGCTGACGTCTTTGCTGATCAGCCCCGACTCGCTCCACTCGGCGAACTTCTGGGCGGCGGCGAGGCTGCCTTCGGAGTCGAGACCGAGGTCGTCAGGCAGGTAGCTGCCGTCGTCGGCCTGGCCGAAGATGTAGCCACCGGCGCCGGTGAACAGCGGGTAGTTGTGGTACGGGTCGCCGGGATCCTGCTGGATCGCCAGCGGCACGTCGACCGCTCCGTCGGCGAGCAGGCCGAGCGCGATGTCGCTGAGTTCCTCGAACGTCGCGGGGGCCTCCGGCACGAGGTCGGTGTTGCGGATCAGGGCGATGTTCTCCGTGGCGTACGGCAGGCCGTAGAGCGCGCCGTCGTAGGTGAAGGCCTCGACCGCGACGTCGGCATAGAGCGCCGCGTCCTCGCCCAGATCGAGCGGGAGGACGACGCCGTTGCTGACGAGTTCGCCGAGCCAGTCGTGCGCACCGATGATGATGTCGGGGCCCTCGCCGGCGGGGCCGGTGACCGAGAGGTTGTCTCGGATCTGGTCGAACGGGACCTCGAGCACCTGGACGTCGAGTCCTTCGTCGGCGGCGAACGCGTCGGCGATCGGCGTGAGGACCGGGGTGCGGGTGTCGTCGGCCCAGATCACCAGGTCGGCGTCGCCGCGGGACGGCGGCACGTACTCTTCCTCTTCCGGCGGTGCCGGTGCCTCGGTGTCGACCGGAGCCTCCGTGTCGACCGGTGCCTCGGTGTCGACGGGAGCCTCGGTGTCACCCGGTGCTTCGGTGTCGACGGGAGCCTCGGTGTCGGCGGGTGCCGAGTCGGGCGCCTCCGAACTGCTGTCGTCGCTTCCACAGGCAGCACCCACGAGTGCCAGAACTGCGACAGCGCCGACCAGGCGACGTGTTGCTTTCATGATGAACTCCCCCTCAGGACGTTCGTGCGATCGACGGTTCGGTCGCGGTGATGGTTCGTCGTGCAAACTACGAGATCTTGCAAGTGTCCGCAAGAAATTTGCAAGAAAGGGGTACAAGGTCCCGAATTCGGCAGATTTTTCCTCTAGGGTCACGACGCGTGCGGATCAGGTTGCAAGACGTCGCTGCGCTCGCCGAGGTGAGCGAAGCAACCGTGAGTCGCGTGATGAACGGCAAGACCGGCGTCAGCGCCACCACCAAGGCGAAGGTCGTCAAGGTGCTCGCCGATCTCGGCTACGAGCCCGAAGCGCTGCGCACCTCGCCGCGAGTGGGATCGGTCGGACTCGTCGTTCCCGAACTCGACAACCCGATCTTCCCGGCCTTCGCGCAGGCGATCGAATCGCTGCTGCTCTCGAACGGCTACGTCTCGGTGCTGTGCTGCGCGAGCCGATCCAGCGCCACCGAAGACGCCTACGTCGAGACGCTGCTCGATCGCGGTGTCGCGGGGATCATCGTCGTGTCGGGTCGTCACGCCGACGTCGGCGGCGACCATGCGCACTACGCCGAACTCGTCGAACAGCGGGTCCCGCTCGTGTTCGTCAACGGACACGTGGCCGGGCTCCCGGTGCCGTCGGTGTCGTGCGACGAATCGGCAGCCGCGCGCGCCGCGCACGATCACCTGCGCGAACTCGGTCACGATCGCATCGGCTTCCTCACCGGTCCCGACTGCTTCGTTCCGGTCATCCGGCGGCTCGCCGGGTTCACCGACGCGGCGATCAAGTCCGGCGCGACCAAGCACGATCTCCGTCACCTCGTCTCGGAGGCGATGTTCACCCTCGAAGGCGGTGACGCAGGCGCCCGGCGGTTGCTCGATCACGGGGTCACGGGCATCATCGCCGGCAGCGACATCATGGCGCTGGGGGCCATCCGTGCCGTTCGCCAACGCGGCCTGTCGGTCCCCGACGACGTGTCGGTCGTCGGCTACGACGACACGCCGCTCATGCGCTTCACCGATCCACCGCTGACCACGGTGCGACAGCCCGTGCGGCACATCGCACAGCACGCGGTCGAGATCCTGCTCGGCCAGATCGGCGGCAAGGACTTCGACGACTCCGAGTTCCTGATCGAAGGCGAGTTGATCGCCCGGGCCTCGACGGCCGCCTCCCGCCTCGCACTCGTGCGCTGAACGCAGTGACCGTGCCGGGTCGATCACCGCTGACGCGAGTGGCGACGGTGACCGCTGGCGATGTCAGGGCCTGTCGCCGAGCGCTTCTGCAGCGACGCGCTTCGCCCATCGGTAGTCGGCCTTGCCGTTGGGGGCACGGTAGATCTCGTCCACGAACACCACCTGTCGCGGGGCCTTGTAGTCGGCGATCTGCGACGAGATCGTGGCGATGACCTCATCGGCATCGGTCGGCGCCGACACGGCACACACCAGCGTGCACGTCTCGCCGAACCGTTCGTGCGGGAGCCCGACGGCGTTGGCGTCGATCACGTTCGGGTGCGAACGCGCGGCGACCTCCACCTCCTCGGGGTAGATCTTCTCGCCACCGGAGTTGATGCACACCGATCCCCGTCCGAGCAGCGTGACGGTGCCGTCCTCGTCGATGAGCGCGTAGTCGCCCGGCGCCGAGTAGCGCACGCCGCCCACCTCCGGGAACGTCGCCGCTGTCTTGTCGGGATCGCCCCAGTAGCCCTGCGGTTGCGGCCCAGCCGACGCGAGACGACCGGGGACGCCACACCCTCGCGGCAACGGTTCGCCCGTCTCGTCGCTCAGCGTGACGACGTTCGGCGGCGCCGTGAAGACCGCCGTCTCGAGCGGTTCCTCGCCCGGCATCGTCATCGCCAGCGCGTACGGTCCGCCCTCGGAGGCCCCGATCATGTCGATGATCATGACCTGCGGTGCAGCGGCCTGGAAGCGCCGTTTCTGACCGGCCGACAGCGTCGCCCCGGTCGACACGATGCGCTGCAGCGACGACAGGTCGCGACCGGAACTGGACGCACCCGGCTCGACCGCCGCGGTCAACGGACGTGCGAACGCATCGCCCACGAGCGAGATCTGCGTGACCCGACGCCCCTCGACCAGCGCCCACAACTCGTCGGCGTCGAACGAGCGACCGCCGAGGAGCACCACGGTGCCGCCCATCACGAACGCACTGATCGCCAAGAACAGCGCGGTCCCGTGCATCAGCGGCGGAGCGCACAGCATCACCGGGCTGCTGCCGGTCGCCTGGAGACGGGCGGCGACGTCGCCGACCTCGTCGGCCGTGGTCGGCACCTCGATCCCGGCGGCGACGTACCCGGTGAACGCGAGCGCTCCCCACAGGTCGACATGTCGCCACATCACCCCTTTCGGGTTGCCCGTGGTGCCTCCGGTGTAGAGCAGCAGGAGGTCCTCGCCGGATCGGTCGATGCGTTCCGCCGGCGACGCCGCGTCGCGAACCTCGTGGTACCACTCGGCCCCGTCGAGCAACGGCGAACCGTCGTCGACCTGGAGCAGCACGCGCACGCTCGGCATCGACGCACGCGCATCGGCGACACGGTCGGTGAGCGAGCCGTGGAACACCAGCACCTCGGCGCCAGCGTTGTCGCAGATGTACGCGATCTCGCCACCCTTGTAGCGGTAATTCACGTTGACCGGCGACGCCCGCACCTTGAACGCGGCGTACGTCGACTCCAGGTACTCCGGGCAGTTGTACATCAACTGCGCGAGGCGGGTGCCTTTGCCGACGCCACGATCCTGCAGCGCCGACGCCAGTCGTGCCGCACCGTCATCGAGTTGCGACCACGTCATCTGATCCGCGCCGACCACCACTGCGGTGTGATCGGGCTGGGCATCGGCCAGCGCTTCCCACAGCGTGGCCCAGTTCTCGCTGAGTCCAGGTCGGTCGGCCGAAGCGCTCATTGCGGCACCTCGTCCGTCGTGCTGGTCGTGCTGGCCGCGGTGAACGAGATCGGCAACTCCTTCAGCGGGCGGAGCATGAAGCTGAACTCGTGCGCGATCTCATCGAGCGGCTGCGTGAGCGCGAGGTCGTCGAGGCGCGCGAGGATCGCCGTGAACGCGCAACGCAGTTCGGCGCGAGCGAGCCACGCTCCCACACAGAGATGGTTGCCCCAGCCGAACGCGATGTGCTCGCTGGCGTTGTCGCGTTCGATGTCGAAGGTGTTCGGGTCGTCGAACTTCGCGTGGTCCCGGTTGGCGGCGGCGTATCTGACCATGACCGCCGCATCGGTCGGAATCTCGACACCAGCGACCTCGACCGGGCACGTGGCCCGGCGCCACAGCCCGGCGACCGGGCTGTCGATGCGCAGGCTCTCGTCGATGAAGTTGTTCATCAGGTCGGGGTTGGCACGCAGTTTGGCCATCTGGTCAGGATGTCGCAGCAGCAGCCACAGACCCGTGCCGAGCGCAGCCGTGGTGGTCTCGAACCCGCCGGTGATGAGCTGATGCATGAGATCTTGGAGTTCCTCCATCGTCAACGGCTCCTCGTCGGTGCCGTGTGCGTGGACGAGCGCCGAGATCAGATCGTCGGTCGGCGCCTCGCGTCGACGTTCGAACTCGCGGGCGAGGTGATGCTGGGCTTCCAACTCGATCTCCGCCTGCTCGATCGCCTCCTCGACGGTGAGGACACGCTGCGCCGAGGCGAGCATGGCGTCGGCCCAACGCTTGAACCTCGGATAGTCGGCGGCGTCGAGCCCGAGCTGCTCACAGATCACGATGCCCGGCAACGGCAACGCGAAGTCGCGAACGAACTCACACTTGCCTCGCTCGACGAATCCGTCGATGAGCTCGTGGCACAACTGCTCGATGCGTGGGACGAGTTCGTTGACTCGCTTGATCGTGAACACCCGACCGAGCAGTCGACGGTAATGCGTATGCACCGGCGGATCGGTGCGCTGCAACGTCTGTGCACGCTTCCAACCCTTCTCCGCCATCGTCGCCGCAGCCGCTCGACTCGCTTCGGAGGGCCGAAACCCGGCCCCGACCGGGTTGCTGGAGAACCGCTCCCGGTCGCTCAACACCGACTTCACGTCGTCGTAGCGGGTCACCATGTACAGCCCGTTCTCCGGCAGCCGATGCACCGGGCAGTGTTCGCGCATCAACTCGTACGCCTCGAAGGGGTCGTCCTGCACGGCCGGGTCGAAGAAACTGGGGATGTCGACGGGTGACGTCGTCGTGTCGGTCATGTGGATCTCGTGCTCCTGGTGGGCGGTGCGGCACGTCCAGTGTTGTCCACGAGCGCTGCCGTCACGGTGTCGGAGGTCACGCCGACCGTGTCGAGCAGCTGAGTTGGTGGCCCCGACAGCGGGGCATCGGACAGTCGATGGTCACGTACCGATGCACAGCGCGACACATCACCGAGCTTTTCACCGATCTCTCAGCGATTCATCCGACGATCTCCGTTCGAAACAGGCACCCCACACGATGAGCAACGACATCTTCCTCGGCCGCCAGCCGATCCTCGACGGGTACCGCGACACATTCGGCTACGAGCTGTTGTATCGCTCGGGACCGAACTCGACGTCGTTCTTCGACGACCCCGACGACGCCAGCCGCACCGTGATGGAGCGCGCCCTGCTCGACTGGGGGATGGAGCGCATCATCGGCGACCGATTCGGGCTGATCAACGCCGGCACGAGCCTCATCAAGAACGGCATCCACCGCGGCCTTCCGCCGGAAGGCATCATCTTCGAGATCAGCGTCGACGAGACCTTCGACGACTCCGCCGTGGACGCGATCGAGCAGGCCCGACGCGACGGCTACCACTTCGCACTCGACAACGTGAGCGCGCTCGACCAACTCCAGCGGTCACACCTGCTGCCCTTGGTCAGCATCGTCAAGATCGAGGCGGGTCGAGTCGGCACCAACGACCTTCCGGCGCTCGTCCAGTATTCCCGACAGGAAGCGCCCGGCGTGCTGATGGTCGCCGAGAAGGTCGAGACGATCCAGACGTTCGACGCGTGCAGCCTCGCCGGGTTCGATCTGTTCCAGGGCTACTTCTTCGCCGAGCCCGAAGTCCTCGGTCGCGAAGCGCGCCCGACGGGGTCGCTGTCGGCGCTCAAGCTCATGGCGGAGATGCAGAAGGGCGACCTCGACATCAACCGCACGACCGAACTCGTATCGACCGACCCGTCGCTGGCCTACCGCCTGCTGTCCGTCGTGAATTCGAGTGCATTCGGTCTGAACCGACGTGTCGAGTCGATCCGCCATGCGATCGTGATGCTCGGCCTCAACCAGGTGCGCCACCTCGCCACGCTGCTGGCGCTGTCGCACAATGCGGAATCCAACGAGGAACTCATCGCGATGGGTGCCACGCGTGGACGCCTGGCAAGCCAGTTGGAGGACGATCCGAGCTTGCGCGACAGTGCGTTCACCGTCGGACTGTTGTCGGTCACCGACGCGATCTTCAAGACGCCGATGGACGAATTGCTCGCCGATCTGCCCGTGTCGGAGGAGATCTCCGAAGCGCTGATCGATGGGACCGGCCCGTTCGGACGTGCACTGCGCATCGTCAAGGCCTGCGAACGTAGCGACGTCGAAGAGCTGCAAGAGCTCATGCCGAACCGCTCCGAGCAGCTGCTCGAGGCATACGGCGAAGCGATCAGCTGGGCCAATGAGGTCCGACAGCAACTCCCGACCAAACGCAGCGCCCCCAAATTGCTGCCTCCCCCCAACCCGCGCGAACTCGTCCACCGCTGACGTCGGTCACCCCGGTCCGCTGACGTCGGCGGCACCGTCGACGAGGAGTTCTGCGTCGGCCACGCCGTGGGTGCGGTCGTGGACGATGGCGGCTGGGTCGCGATCGGCAGGATCACCCCAGCCGCCCCCGCCCGGGAGTTCGAGGATCAGGCGTCGGTCGGCAGGCACGGTCTGTCGTCCTTTGCCGGCAAAGGGCGTCCCGTCGTCGAGCGACACGCGACCGCGCGCTCCGTCGCCACCGCCGTGACGCCCGCGGGCCGGGTGGTCGATGCGGTCGAACATCGCCGAGAACTCGAACTGGTAGCCGTCGGTCGGACCCAGCTCGATGACCTGACCGAGGCCACCGCGCTGCTTGCCGATGCCGCCGCTGTCCGGGCGGATCTCCTTGCGCCAGATGACGATCGGGCCGACCTGTTCGGTCGCTTCGACCGACATCGTGCGCACCCCTGACGGGAACGCCGTCGAGGTCAGCCCGTCGAGGGTCGGACGCGCTCCGGTACCGCCGCTGTTGAACATGAGGATCTCGACCGGCGGGCGCGGCTGGGTCGGATCGGCCGAACGGGCACTCGCCTGGAAGTTCCACAGGGCGCCGGCGCCTTCGGCGGGAATTCGTTCGGGGAGCGCAGCAGCGATCGCTCCGAGGCACAGATCGGTGACGAAGTGACCGAGCACGTGGCGCACCGACACGGGATCGGGATGCTTCGCGTTGAGGATCACGCCGTCGGGAGCGCTCACCGAGAATGCGTCGAGCGACGCGAAGTTGTTCGGCAACTCGGGCGCCAACGCCACGAGCATCCCGTAGGTGAAATACGCGTGCGCATACCCGAGCGGCACGTTGATGCCGAGCGGGCACACCGGCGACGTGCCGGTGAAGTCGGCGTGCATCCCGTCGTCGGTCACCGTCACCGTCACCGCGAGCGTCACCGGCTCGCCGTACCCGTCGACGACCATCTCGTTGCGGTACCGGCCGTGCGGCACGGCCGCGATCGCCGCCCTCGTCGCAGCAGCGGTGCGATCGAAGACGAACTCGCAGACGGCACCGAGATCGGCCATGTCGAACTCGTCGAGCATCTCGAGGAGTCGGCGGCGGCCGGTTTCGTTCGACGCAGCGAGCCCGTGGATGTCGCCGACGACCTGGTCGGACTCGCGCACGTTGGCACGGATGATGCCGACGAGGTCGTGGTTGAGGCGCCCGACGTCGATCCACTTCATGATCGGGATGTTGATGCCCTCCTCGTAGACCTCGCGAGCGTCGGGTCCGTAGCCCCGGCCACCGATGTCGACGACGTGTGCGGTCGAGGCGAAGAAGCCGATCAGGCGGTCGTCGACGAACACGGGCGTGCACACGGTGATGTCGTGGAGGTGACCGGTGCCCTTCCACGGGTCGTTGGTGATGTAGACGTCGCCGTCGTGGATGCGTTCCAGGCCGATGTCGGCGATGAAGTGCGGCACGGCGGCGGCCATCGTGTTGACGTGGCCCGGCGTGCCGGTGACGGCCTGGGCGATCATGCGACCGTCGGGGTCGAACACCCCGGCCGACAGGTCGCCGGCTTCGCGCACCGAGGTGCTGAACGCCGTGCGCACCAGCGTCAGCGCCTGCTCCTCGACGATCGCGATCAGCCGGTTCCACATCACCTGCGACGCAGTGACCCGATGCAGCACGTCTCGCTGCGCCGAGTCAGGCGGCTCTCCCGGCTCGCAGAGTGCGTCGAGGGAATCGAGTTCGGTGGTCATGTGGCTCCTCGATATCGATGGATCAAGAGCGAACCGTCGGCTTGCACCACGCAGCACTGACGCGAGCCGACGATGGTCGTGGTCTGGGCTTCGCTGATGACGGCCGGGCCGTCGACACGGTCACCGGCCGCGAGGTCGACACGATCGAACAGCGCGGCCTCGACGACTCCGAGCACTGCGGAGTCGTAGACGCGCCGGGTCGCACCAGCGACGCGACGGCGCGACCCGGTGCGATCGAGCTCGATCGTTTGGCGTGCCGGAACCACCGACGACACGCGTACCGACCAGCTCACCGACTCGATGTCCAGGTCGTCGATGGCTCGCCCGAAGAACCCTTCGTAGGCCTTCGCGAACTCGGTCGCCAGCACCTCGGCGGCCAGATCGTCGAGATCTGGCGCCAACGACACCGGAATCTCCCAGCCCTGCCCCGAATAGCGCATCGACACCTGACGTTCGATGACCACCTCGGCGTCGGTCCCCTCTCGGACGAAGCACAACGCCTCCTCGGTCAGCGCGCCGAGCAACTCGGTGGCGCCGGCGACGTCGAAGTCGACCGTCGAGGTGTAGAAGCTGCGCACCGCTTCATAGGAGAACGGGGCGACGAGGAATCCGATTGCGGAACCGACACCGGCACCGGATGGCACGATCATCTCGCTGACGCCCAACTTGTCGATCAGACGCCCGGCGTGCAATGGCGCTCCCCCGCCGAATGCCACCATCGTGTACTGAGAAAGATCTTTGCCGTGCTCGACCGCGTGCGCTCGAGCAGCATTCGCCATGTTCTCGTCGACGACTTCGACGATGCCGACGGCCGCGGCGAGCGTGTCGACCTCCAGCGGCTCGCCGACCACCCGATCGATCGCGGCGCTGGCGAGCGCCGGAGCGAGATCGATGTCGGTCGCGCCGAACGTGTCCGGGTGCAACCGGCCGAGCTCCAGGTTCGCGTCGGTCACCGTCGGATGCTCCCCACCGAGGTCGTAGCAGGCCGGGCCCGGCTCGGAGCCGACGCTGTTCGGGCCGACTCGGATCCGGCCGAGCGAGTCGACGCTGGCGATCGAGCCGCCTCCGGCACCGATCTCGATCATGTCGATCACGGGGATCGAGATCGGCATCCCGCTGCCCTTCTTGAAGCGAGCGGTGCGATCGACCTCGAAGGTCGTGGCGGTGTCGGGCCGCGCGTTCTCGATCAACGAGATCTTCGCCGTGGTGCCGCCCATGTCGTACGACACCACCCGATCGCAGCGAAACCTCGCCGCCAGATCGGCTGCGAAGATTGCGCCCCCGGCCGGGCCGGACTCGATCAGCCGCACCGGGAACGCCGCAGCGCTCTCGACGCTCATCAGCCCGCCACCGGAGTGGACGAGGTACAGCGGCGCGACGATGCCGCGGGCGGCGAGTTGGTCACGAAGACCGATGAGATACGACGACATCTGCGGCCGGACGTAGGCGTTGGCGCACACGGTGTTGAAACGCTCGTACTCACGCATCTGGGGTGACACGTCGCTGCTGATCGACACCGACAGATTCGGTGCCACCTCGTGCAGCAGGTCGCGGAACCGGCGTTCGTTCGTCGGATCGACATAGCTGTGGATGAAGCCCACGGCGACCGATTCATAGCCGGCGTCGACCAGGTGACGGACGAGCGAACGCGCTCCTGCCTCGTCGAACTCGACGAGCACCTCACCGCGAGCGTTTCGTCGCTCGGCCACGGTGTACCGATCGGCGCGTTCGATGAGGGGTCGGGGAAGCACGATGTCGAGGTCGTACTGCTCGAACCGGCTCTCGGTGCGCATCTCGATCACGTCGCGGAACCCATCGGTGGTGACCAGTGCCGTGACGGCTCCGCTCCGCTCGATCAGGGCGTTGGTGGCGAGCGTGGTCCCGTGGATGAACTGGGCGACGTCAGCCGGATCGATCCCACACCGTTCGAGCAGTTCGACGACACCCTCGATGATGCCGCGTTCGGGGGCATCGTGAGTGGTGAGCGCCTTCGTCGATGCATAGTCGCCCGGAGCGAGTTCGACGACGACGTCGGTGAACGTTCCGCCGACGTCGGCTCCGATTCGCGTTCCCATCAACTCAGAGACAACTCGCTGAGACAGCAGCCGTCAAGCTGTACCCGATGATCGAGACAGCCGCTCAGTGCGCGTTCATGTAGTCGCGGTAGTACGTGATCTGGCCGTTGCGGACCCGATACACCCCGACGCCCTCTCGCGGAGGCTTGTCGTTGGTCGTGACCCGCCACTGTGCCCAGGCGGTGTCGCCGCCGCCCGACAGTTCGACCAGGTCGAAGGCGGCATCGAGCTTGCCCATCTCGACGTTCATCTTCGCCATGAAGGCGCCGATCGCCTCGCGCCCTTCGAACGTGCCGAAGATCGGATCGACGAGGACGGCGTCGTCGGCGAACAACTCGACCACGGTGGTGTAGTCACGGCTGTTCTGGAGGTTCCAGAAACGCTCGAGGGTGTCATAGGCGTCAGTGCTCATGTGACGAGTCTCACCGCGTCGAGGCCGCCACGACGAAGCAGGGTGCCGCCGAACGGGGCGACGGGGTTCTTACACTCGGCGTCGTGAACTTCACTCGACGCCTCACCGTCACCCTCGTCGCCGCGGCCGTCTCGATCACGGCCTGCGGTGGTTCCGATTCGTCGGATCCGGAGAACGAGTCCGACACCCCGACCGCCGACGAACCCGCCTCCGCGCCTGCAGTCGAGGAAGCGGCTGGCCTGCCCGAGCTCGTCTCGCCAGCGGCGGCCGCCGCCCTCCTGGAGAATCCGCCCGACGACCTCGTGATCCTCGACGTTCGCACCGACGACGAGTTCCAACAGGGCCACATCGACGGCGCGACGATGATCGACTTCTACCGACCCGACTTTCGCGAGGCCCTCGCCGAACTCGACCCGGAGGTGCCGTATCTCGTCTACTGCCGATCCGACAATCGCAGCGGGCAAGCCACGGCCCTGATGTCGGAGCTCGGGTTCACCTCGATCTACGACGTCGACGGCGGCGTGCTGTCCTGGGAAGCTTCCGGCCTCCCGCTCGTCACCGACTGACAACCGTGCGGCGGTGCAGCGAGCAGCGTCGCCGCACGTCTCGCGCCGACCATCGTGCGCAGCGCAGGAAACGCCGGACGGTGATGGGGCATTCACCACCCAACCGAAATGCGGCGCACGATGACGACCACACTCACCGATGAACTGCGGGAACGAATTCGATCCGCGCGAGCGCTGCCGTCGCCTCCGGCGGTCACCGCGCAACTGATCGAGCTCGGAAACGACCCCAATCTGAGCATCGACCAGATCCTGACCGTCCTCAAGACCGACCCGGCGCTCGTGGCCCGCCTGCTGCGGCTGGCGAACTCACCGCTGTACGCACGCCGCCGCCGCACCGACAACCTGCATCAGGCGGTCATCTTGCTCGGCGTCGATGCGGTACTCACCGCCTCGCTGAGCTTGACGCTGTTGTCGACGCGCACGTCGGCGTCCTCCACGACCCCGAAGTTCCGCCAGGCGACGTGGAGCCGCAGCGTCCATTCCGCGATCGCTGCGCAAACGCTCGCAGCTCGCGCGGGGCAGGTGCTGCCGAGCGACGCGTTCCTCGCGTCGCTGCTGCAAGACCTCGGCATCCAGGTCGTACTCCGCTTGGAGCCCGATGCGTACGCGGCGGTCGCCGATCCGGTGATCCATGCGGAGTTGATCGCGCTCGAGACCGACCTGCTCGGCGCCGACCATGCTGCCGTTGGTGGCGAACTCCTCGACGAATGGCGACTTCCCGAACACATCGTCCAGGCGGTGCGGTCGAGTCACGATGTCGGTGGTCCGGGCTCGTCGCGGTTGTCGAACGTCGTCGCGATCAGCGCGCTCATCGCCGATGGCATCGACGACATCGACATGCTGAGCCACGCCGCCGATCTCGCCGAAGAGCATCTGTCGATGAGCCGCTCGGAGTTCGCGCTCGCCGTCCATGACCTCGCGGAGGCCATTCCCGAGCTGTCGTCGATGCTCGAAGCTCGATCGCCCGACCCCGAAACGCTCGCCGAGATGGCCCACGAGGTCATCGTGGCCCGCACGATGAAGACCCAATCCGATGCAGCGCACCTCCACGATCAGCTCGCGACGATGACGAACGTCGCTGAGGAACTGAGGGCGGAGAACCGGCTCGATCCTCTCACCGGATTGTCGAACCGACGCGACCTCGATGACGTGCTCGCCCGCGAGTTCCGCCTCGCCATCGAGCACCAGTTCCCCCTCTCGGTGCTGTTCATCGACCTCGACGACTTCAAGAAGGTGAACGACCGCTACGGCCACAACGTCGGCGACGACCTCCTCGTCCACACCGCTCGGCGGATCAGCAACTGCGTGCGCGACGGCGATGTCGTCGGACGCTTCGGCGGTGAAGAGTTCGTCGTCGTCCTGCCTGGCGCCGACACCGTCAGCTCGAACGCCGCGGCCACTCGACTCATCGACAAATTCAACGCCCGGCCGTTCGGTCTCGGACCGGAGTTGCTGCTGGATCAGACCGCCTCGATCGGCGTGGCGACCATGGACGCCGGACGTCCGTACCCTTCGGTCGCCGAGATGTTGCATCATGCGGATCTCGCGCTGTACGAGGCGAAGCGCAGTGGCAAGAACCAGTGGCGCCGAGCCGCTCCTGAAGACAACGTGACCGAGTTCGACGCCGAGATCGTCACCGACATCGCCACCGCCTGAGTCCGGCGGATCGGAGGCCGGCACCTCCATCGGAAGCTTCGGACGTCACGATCACGGCTCGTCGCGGCACAGCAGATCGGTCGATTTCGCACGGTCGATCGCACGTGCGGTCCAGTCTCCGTGCGGCCCGTCGTTGCTGAACACGTACGCGTTGGTGCGTCCCGGGTCACCCGCGACGGCGATGGCGAATTGCTCGGGCGTCGTGACGATCGGCACGAGACGTTCTGGATCGTCGGATACGCCGAAGACCGGCGGCACGTGCCCGGCCACGGCGAGATCGACGAGTCGCCGCCTCCCCGACGTCAGGTTGGTCCACTCCCCGATCAGTTGCTCGAAGCGTCGTGCCGGGAGTCGCGCACGCTCGAACAGCGCGCCGCGAACGTGGGCTTTGGACCAACCGGCGGCTGCGAACACGCGGGCGAGAACGGGCGACAGGATCAACAGCGGTCGGTACTGGGCCTGACCGAGCCCGTACACGTGGGTGAGATCCCATCCGCTCACCCGGACCAGGCCGTCGGCGAGGTAGGGCAAGATCTCCTCGGGGGTCGAGCCGTAGACGCTGCCGATGATCAACCCGCTGTTGAGCCGCGTCATCGTGAGCACATCGTCGGCGTCGTCGAACCCGAAGTCGGCGCTCAGCGGCGGCCACCCGATGTCGGCCAGTGTCTCCAGGTCCTCGGCCAGGACGACGCGCGCCGAGTTCCCGAAGGTCGCCTTGTCGTGCTCGTCGGCCGTGAAGTCGAAGACGTTGCGCAAGAACAGTCGGAGCCAACGACCGACGGTCGTGTTCGCACGATGCCCCTCCCGGAGCGCACCCGCACCATGGTGGAACCCGAGTTCGGCAACGCACGGTCCGTCGAGGATCATCAACGCGTCAGCGCCCGTCGTGTTGCCCGAGTGCGCAGCGCCGTACTGGTCGCCGGCGAGGATCTCCGCCGCGGCGATCAGCACGGGAAGATCCTCGGCGCGGCACCCCGCCATGACGGCGTTGACGGCGATCGACCAGATCGTGATGTCTCGTCCCGACGAGGCGGCGGTGCCGAGGCATCGCCACGGGTCGTGCCCGCAGGCCGCGAGAAACGAGTCGACGCGCTCGCGGGTCGGTGGAATGAATGGTGACCCGTCCGACCACCCGCGATCGACGAACGCCTCGTAGATCTCGTCGATCGTCCCGGTCACCGCGACATCGAGCGGGGTCAACTCGGTGCGCACGGTCCCGGTACGCAGGGTCCCGGTGCTCGGACGTTCGTGGTGGGCGGTCGTCAGGCCGTCGACGACCTGATCGACGAGTGATGCGCGAACGTCGGCGAGCATCGACTCGGCCGATTGCGCGTCGACATGGTGCGGCATCACCGCGAGTCGCATGCCATCGATTCCGAGCCCGCGGCCGGTGGCCGTGGCCTGCCCGACGAAGCCGTGACAGACGAGCGAGACCGACGGGATCCCGACGGTTTCGGCAGCGATCGATGCCCGCATCACGGCGGGCGTACAGCTACCTCAACAGCCCATCGCCGACACGACGGCGTCGATGTGGCGACGATGCAACTCTTCGGGCAGTGCGGCGATCACGGCCGCCTCGTCGCTACCGTGCGTGTTGCCGAAATGCTCGTAGCCGATGATGTCGAGATCCGGGTAGCGAGCGTTCAGTTCCTCGGCGAGTACGGGGAAGATCTCGTCACCGCGGAACAGATCGTCCCACAAGAACGCGACACGTCGGCCAGCGAGACCGTCGAGACGCGGTGCCAGGGGCGTCGGAGCGATCCCGCGGGTCGACTTCGGCCACACGACGTCGTAGCAGACATCGCTCCTCGAGTCGCCGTCCGGATCGCTGGTCGTGTCCATCGGTCCAGTCTTGCCGATCACGGTGGCCGATCAGACGAGTGAGCCAGACCAGCGAACCAGACCAGTGACCTTCGCCCCTGACAGGGAGGACGCCGTTGCGGCATCGTGGAATCAGACCGGCCGCAGCAGACGGCCGGAGCAAGCCATCGAGGACACAATCGATCACGTGAAGGAGTGACGATGACACAGGCCCCCATCAACGATCCCCATGACGAGGAGCAGCTCATCACGACCGAGCTCGCCATCTCAGGGGAAGTCTCCGAAGGCGAGCAGCGCCACGCGGTCGACGCGGTCAGCCATGCGCTTCACGATGTCGATCTGCCGGTGTTGCACTGCCGGATCTTCCTCGAGCACAAGACCGATCCGCACCACGTGCGACGGGCGAAGGCGAAGCTGTCGGTCGTGCTCAACGGCACGCCCGTTCACGCACACGCCGACGCGGAGACGATGAACGGGGCCGCCGACCTCGCCGCCGACCGCCTGCACGAGCAACTTCGCAAGCAGGTCGATCGGCGTCAGCACGCTCGCCGTCACGGCGAGTCGATCTCGGGACGTCACTGAGACGCACCGCGTCAGAGCGTCACCGCGCTGGCAGTGCCAGGCACGCCCCTGGCCCCGGCGGCAAGTGCGCCCGATCACCTCGAGGTGATCGGGCGCTCGTCGTTCAGGCGCCAGCGGCGGGCACCTGCTGCGTGATGCAATGCACGCCTCCGCCGCCGAAGGCGAGCAGGCGGCTGCGTACTCCGACGACCTCACGATCCGGGAACGCTGCGGAGATGACGTCGAGCACGATCCGATCGCGTTCGCTTCCGTCGCCGTCGGCGACGGGCACCACGACGCCGCGGTTGGCGACGTAGAAGTTCATCGCACTCGTGCGATACGGCGCATCATCGACGTCGAAGTAGGAGATGTGCGGAATCTCGATCACCTCGAAGGGCGCACCGGTCGCATCGACCGCCGAGCGCAGCACGTCGAGGTTCGCTCGCATCAG
Organism: Ilumatobacter sp.; assembly: GCF_046290335.1. Taxonomy (GTDB): domain Bacteria; phylum Actinomycetota; class Acidimicrobiia; order Acidimicrobiales; family Ilumatobacteraceae; genus Ilumatobacter_A. The sequence continues at coordinate 1,343,872 of NZ_JBKAGH010000001.1, forward strand.
ATCGGCGTTCGGATTCCCAGGGAACTCCGTCGTATCGGGGACGCCGTGCGCCACGACCACCCCGGGTGCCGCGAACGTGCACACACCGTCGACGTGCCCGTCGGTCTCGTCGTCTTCGGCGAATCCCCAGGGCAGCCAGATCACCCTCGAGACACCGAGCGTGCGGGCGAGTTCGGCCTCGATGTCGGCTCGCGACCACTCCGGGTTCCGATTCGGGTGCAGGAGGCACTGTTCGGTGGTGATCGCCGTGCCCTGTCCGTCGACGGTGATCGAGCCCCCTTCGAGCACCATCGGCGACTCCACGCGTTCTATGCCGAGGCGCTCGAGCAGCCGACGCGAGATCTGCCGGTCGTCGTCGAAGGGGTGCCAGCGCTCGCCCCAGGCGTTGAACTCGAAGTCGACCGCTCGCCGATTCCCGCAGTCGTCGACGATGCCGAGCGGGCCGGAGTCGCGCAGCCACGAGTCGTCGATCGCCAACTCGATCACGTCGACGTCAGCAGGGCACTCGGCACGCGCCGAGTCCGCGTCACCGGGCGCGGCGACGACCGTCACCGGCTCGAACGCCGCCACCGCCACGGCAACAGCGGCATGTTCGGCACGTGCAGCGTCGAGGTGGTGGCCCCACAGCTCACGGCGCGTCGGCCAGGCGATCAGGCAGCGCTCGTGCGGCTCCCACTCCGCTGGCATACGCCAGCCGCCGCTCGCCGGTGCGATCACTTCGGGTTGCGGCGAAGCCGGCTCGCCAACGCACCCGACATCATCAAGGCCACCGACACGACGAGCAGGATCGTGGCGAGCACGTTGATCTGCGGTGAGAACGAGTTCTTGAAGCTCGCGTTGACGAAGAGCGGGAACGTGTTGACCGAGCCGTTGTTGAAGACCGAGATGATGAAGTCGTCGATCGACAGCGCGAACGACAACAACGCGGCAGCGAGGATGCCGGGCAGGATCAGGGGGAACGTCACCGTCCAGAACGTTCGCAGCGGGGACGCGCCGAGATCCTGGGCAGCGTCTTCCAACGACCAGTTGAAGCCGCGCAGACGCGCTCGGACGGTCAGCGCGACGAACGAGATCTGGAACATCACGTGCGAGATCACGAGTGTCCACACGCCGAACTCGATCTGGCGACCGAACACCTCGAGGTCGAGGAACTGCGCTCGCAGCGACGAGCCGATCACCACTTCCGGGGTCGTCAGCGGCAAGATCAACAAGAAGTCGAGAAAGACGTTGCCCTTGAACCGGTAGCGGACGAGACCGATCGCGATCAGCGAACCGAGGATCGTGGCGATCACGGTGGAGATCGCTGCGATGCGCAGGCTCTCGACGAGCGCGTCGGTCAGACCTTCGTCCTTCAGCGGGTCGCGCCAGTTGTCGAGCGTGGCCTCTTGCCACACGAAGTTGAACTTGCCCCGCGGCTGGTTGAACGAGAAGACGACGATCCAGATGATCGGGAGGAACAGGTACAGCAGCCCGAATGCGGCGAAGCCGTTGAGGCCCCACCGAGCGATCGAACCGCGCACCGACGTCGGCTCGCTCACGCCAGGTCCTCCGTCCCGAAGAATCGGCTGTAGACGACGACGCCGACGGTGATGATCACCATCAGCACCAGCGACATCGCCGCAGCGACCGGCAGGTTGTTCTGCACGAGGAACTGGTTCTGGATCGACTGGCCCACCACCGACGTGTTGGGGTTGCCGAGATACTGCTGGTTGACGAAGTCACCGCTCGCCGGGATGAACGTGAGCAGCGTGCCGGCGAACACGCCGGGAAGCGACAGCGGGAAGACGATCTTCGCGAACGCTCGCACCGAGCCGGAATACAGGTCTTTCGCTGCGTCGACGAGGTTGACGTCGATCTTTTCGAGACTGACGTAGATCGGCAGGATCATGAACGGCAAGAAGTTGTAGGTGAGGCCACCGATGACCGCGGCGGGCGTGTTGAGCAGCTTTTCGCCGTCCATGATCCCGACCGCGTCGAGAATGGGCTGCACCCCGACCGTCGACAGGAAGCTGGGGATCGGCCCGCTGTCGGCCAGCAGGCTCTGCCACGCGATCGTGCGGATGAGGAACGACGTGAAGAACGGAATGATCACCAACCCGAGCAGAAACGACCGGTACTTGCCGCCGCGGAACGCGATGACATAGGCGAGCGGATAGCCGATGACGATCGTCAGTACGGTCGCGATGGCCGCGAAGAGAAACGCTCGACCGAACTGCGGCCCGAAATCGGTGAACGCCGTCGCGTAGTTCCCGATGTTCCAGTCGAACTCGGCGTCGATCGCGAACCGACTCGGCAGCGTCGACAGCGAGTTGCGCAACAGCGTGAACAGCGGCGCGAGGTAGAACAACGCCAGCCAGAGCATGCCCGGCTTGAGGAGGCCGTACGGCGCCAGCTTGCGGCGAACCTCCGGCCCCCCGAGGAGGGCGGCGACGACGAGCGCGACCACCGCCCCGAGCGTCATCGCCAGCGCGAGCGTGGCGATGACCCCGGTGACGAGGCGCATACCGACAGCGATGAGGAGTACGCCGGCGAGCAGCAGCGCGCCGAGTCCGACCCGCTCGGGATGAGCGGTCCAACCCGGTGCGCTGCGCGTCGCCGGCGACTCCGTCTGTGTCATGGCTGGTGTTGCGTCATGACGAGTGGCGCGTCAGGCGCCCGTGATCTCGGCGAATCGGGCGTCGTATTCGGCTTCGACGTCCTCGGCCAGGTTGGCGAAGGCGAAGGTGCGCGACACCGTCTCGTCATCGGGGAACAGCAGCGGGTTCTCCGCCAGCTCGGGATCGATCTTCGCGAGTTCGTCGCGAACACCGGCGACCGGCGACACGTACTGCACCCACGCCGTGATCTGCGCGGCTTGCACCGGGTCGTAGCAGAAGTCCATCCACTTCGCTGCGGCGTCGCGGTTGGCTGCGCCCTTCGGCATGACCATCGCATCAGCCCAGCTCGTGCCGCCCTCCTCGGGGATGACGAAGCGGATGTTCGGGTTCTCGACCGACAGCTGCACGACGTCGCCCGACCAGCCGATGCAGGCGGCGAAGTTGCCGGTGCTCAGGTCGTTGAGGTAGTCGTTGCCGGTGAAGCGGCGGATCTGGCCGTTGTTCTTCGCCTCTTCGAGGCGCTCGAACGCCGCAGCGGCCGCGTCGAACGTCGAGACGGTCGAGATGTCGACACCGTCGGCGAGCATCAAGAGGCCCATCGTGTCGCGCATCTCGGTGAGCATGCCGATCTTGCCGTTGAACTCCGGGTCGAACAGATCGGCCGTGCTGGTGAGCTCTCGGCCGGTGGCCTCGAGGTTGTAGGCGATGCCGGCGAACCCGGTCTGCCACGGGAGCGAGTACTCGCCGGTCGGATCCCACGACGGATTCTGCAGGTCGGCGCGCAGGTTGGCCGCGTTGGGCACCTGGTCGACCGGCAATTTGTCGAGCCAGCCGAGGCCGATGAGGCGGCCGACCAACCAGGAGGTCGGCGCGATGATGTCGGGCTCGATCGTGCGTCCGCTGCCGAGCAGCGGCTGGATCTTGGCGAAGTACTCGACGTTGTCGTTGTAGGTCTCCGCGTAACGCATCTCGACGCCGCTCGCCGCGATGAACCGATCGACGGTGCCGGTGAGTCCGTCCTCGGTGGGGTCGATGTACTCGGGCCAGTTCTCGAAGAACAGCGAGTTGCCACCGCCGCTGGCGGGAGGATCGTCACCACCGCTTTGGTCGGACGGCTCGGTGGTCGGGGCATCGCTGTCGCCGTCGCTGCCGCCACAGGCTGCGAGGAGTGCCGGCAGGGAGACGCCGGCTGCGCCCATCGCTCCCGCGCGTCGCAGCAACTGTCGACGGCTCAGGCCGCTTCCCCGCATCGGGAACGGGTTGGGGGTCGATCGGTTCATGGGAATGTCCTTTCGTCGCCGGCTGAGCCGGGCTGGGTGAGAGATGGATGGAAGATCGCTGGCAGAGATGGATGGCAGAGATGGATGGCAGAGATGGATGGCAGAGATGGATGGCAGAGAATGCCGTCGGGCGACGGACAGCGAGTCAGTTCTGCGCTTGGGCCTCGAGGGTGTCGATGTCGTCAGAGGTGGCACCGGCATGAGCGGGATGACCGGTGAGCACATACGCGGCGCCAGGGGTCCAGCCGAGATGGACGTCGTTGCCGGGGAGCAGAAACGGGAGATCGGTGCCCGCAGCGACCGTGGCGATGACCTCGCTGCCGTCGGCGAGCGCCACTCGCAGGCGCGCCGACGCCCCCTGGAACACGACGTCGATCACGGTGCTCGCGATGGAACGACCGTCGGCGTTCGACTCGGTGGCGACGACGAGACGCTCCGGTCGCAGCATGACCGACACGTCATCACCGACCTGATGTCCCGATCCGTCGGTGGCGCGGACCGTGGCGCCGCCGATGAGGTCGACGACCACGTCGTCACCGTCACGCTGCGTGACGGTGCCCGGCAGCAGGTTCGCGGAGCCGATGAATCCCGCCACGAACAGCGAGGCGGGCCGGTTGTAGATCTCTTCGGGCGTACCGATCTGCTCGACGACGCCTTCGCTCATGACCGCGATCCGGTCGCTCATCGTGAGGGCCTCACCTTGATCGTGGGTGACGAACACGAAGGTGATGCCGACTTCGCGCTGGATCCGCTTCAATTCGAACTGCATCGCCTCGCGCAGCTTGAGGTCGAGTGCCGCGAGCGGTTCGTCGAGCAGGAGTGCGCTCGGATAGTTGACGAGCGCACGGGCGAGGGCGACTCGCTGCTGCTGCCCGCCCGACAGTTGCGTCGGCTTGCGATGGGCGAAATCGGCGAGGCGTACGACCTCGAGCATCTCGTTGACATGCGGCTCGTACTCGGACTTCGCGACGCGGCGCGACTTGGGCCCGTAGCGGACGTTGTCGGCCACCGTCATGTGCGGGAACAGCGCGTAGTTCTGGAAGACCGTGTTGACGTTGCGCTTGTAGGGAGCGACGCGGCTGACGTCGTTGCCGTTGAGCAGCACACTGCCCGACGTCGGCTGCTCGAACCCGGCGATCATCTTGAGGGTCGTCGTCTTGCCGCACCCCGATGGACCGAGCATTGCGAAGAATTCCCCTTCGCGGATCGAGAAGTTGGCGCCCTGGACCGCGACGAAATCGCCGAAGGTCTTGCGCACACCGTCGAGCGCGATGACGTCAGCCGTCATCGCCCCGCCCGATCAAGAACGTCTTCACGCTGCCTGCTCCCACCTCTCCAGTCGCCACCGGACTTCGCCGACGACCGCTCGTCGGCTGATGAACGCGACAGACTAGGCCGTCGGGCAGGTCCGCGGCGACCGCCGGTGCCGTCAGCGGCCCTGCGAAACGGAGTGTTCACACGAGCCCCACCAGCAGCGGGGCGCCGAGCGGATGGTACGTTCCGGCGGTGACGACGATGCGATCGCCCCGCGACCTGCGCAGCGACGATCTCGTGCTCAGCCACTTCACCCTCGGTCGTGACCATCCGATCGACGATCGGATCACCGCAGCGAGCGCTGCTGGGTTCGCCGGGCTCGGCTTCTTCGCCGGACAGTTCCCGACGTTGGCGGCGCAGGGGTACTCCATCGGCCGGTTCCGCGATGATCTCGACGCGGCGTCGCTGTGCCTCGCCGAGGTCGAAGCCCTGTCGGGATGGGCCGACGCGACGCCGAGTGACTCGTACCTCGAGTTCGAAGCGCTGGTGTGGCACCTGGTCGACGCTTTCGAGAGCCGCTACGTCCAGGCGATCGGGCCATACCACGGCACGATCGACGACGCAGCCCGGGCGTTCGGGGCGCTCTGCGACCGTGCGGCCGAACACGGCGCGGTCGTCGGCCTGGAGTTCTTGCCATTCACCAATCTCACGCATGCCGACGACGTCCGGCGCATCGTCGAGCAGGCCGGTCGCCCGAACGGCGGCGCCTGCGTCGACATCTGGCATCACGCTCGTGGCGCGGCCGATCTCGACATGATCCGTGCGATTCCCAGCGACCTGATCACCGGCATCCAGATGAGCGACGGCCCGCTGGTCGCGCAACTCGACGACTACAAGCAGGACTGTCTCCGCAACCGCGTGCCACCTGGCGAGGGCGAGTTCGACGCCGTCGGTTTCGTCCGGCTCCTGCTCGATTCGGGCGTCGACGTTCCGTGGTCGCTGGAAGTCTGCAACGACGACGTCTGGGGCGAGCCCGCTGGCGACCACGTGCAGCGCTGTGCCGACGGGATGCGGCGCGTGCTCACCGCCGCTCACGCCTGACCAACGTCCGTCGCATCCCGAACACGCGACACGATGCCGCCCGACACGATGCCCCTTGACGGCGCGGCGGCGATGATGTGGCGGCGGTGGCGTGACGGCATGACGTGCCGTTGGACCCTGTCGGGCTCGACGCCGCTCATCGCACACTAGGGAGGTGAGACAGGACCGAGACTTCCCCACCGAAGAGCGTGACGCCGGCTACGCCGATGACACCTCCAACGACTTCACCGACGGCGACGACCCCGTCGTGGGCCAGGCGGGCGCACAACCCGTGCTGGCGTTCGTCGCCGACGAGATCATCCGACTCGCACCGTCGACGCCGCTGCGCGACGCCGCGATCGCGTTGCGCAACGGCGACACGAGCATCGCGGTGGTCGAAGGTGACGGCGGTATCGAAGGCGTCGTGTCCGAACGCGATCTCGTGGCCGCCATCGCCAACGGCCTCGACGTCGACACGACGACGGTCGCGCAGGTCGAGTCGAGCTCGATCAAGTGGGCGGTCAGTTCGCTCACCGTCGGCGACGTGGCCGAAGAGATGCTCGAGACCTACGTGCGCCACATCCTCGTCGCCGACGACGACGGCGAACTCGCCGGCGTGGTGTCGATGCGCGACCTCCTCGGCGCCTACGTGCTGTAGCGACGTTCGCGGGCGCCGCGAGTCCCCACGCCTGCGATCGGCGGTTGCCCGGCTGCCAGGATGACGCGCATGCTCGGAGGCGACGACATCATCTCGATCCATCAGTTGCTCGGTCGGTACGGGCACACGATCGACCATCGCGACTGGGAAGCGTTCGCTGCGCTGTTCGTCGATGACGCCTCGATCGACTACCGAGGCGGAACCTCGACGGTCGAACGAGAAGGTCGCGCCGACATCGTGGAATGGTTCCGGCAGGTCGATCTGCAGCACCCTCCGGCGCATCACGTGACCAACATCGTCGTCGACGACTCAGCAGACCCGGCGGGGCCGGTCGACGTGCACAGCAAGTTCATCGCACCGTTCACCCGGCCCGACCACGCTCCCAAGCGCCTGTATGGCGGCGACTACCACGATGTCGTCGTCCGCACCCAGGAAGGTTGGAAGTTCCAGCACAAACAGTGCCTCCCCCGCTGGAACGTCGCGATCCAGATCGACGACACCGCCCCAGGGCACCGCCTCACCTTCTGACCGCACCGCGGAGAGCCGCCACCGACAGCGAGCGCCGTCAACACCTGGGGTCAGACCCCAGACGTTGACCCGCCACCCGAACACCTGGGGTCAGACCCCAGCGGTTGACCAGCGCCGTCAGCGCCCGTGTCACCCCGACGCGTCAGGGGCCGACCGAGGTCGGAGGTCTGCATCAGTCGTCCGTAGCGATCGGGTCGGCGGGTGTAGAGCAGGCCGAACGACAGCCAGTCCCGTCGCTGATCGAGGTCGAGGTCGGCGACGAGCACGGTGGGCGTGTCACGAGACGCCTCGACGAGCGTGCGGCCGTAGGGATCGGAGATGAACGACGAGCCGTAGAACGTGAGCGCGCCTTCGGTTCCGATGCGGTTGACCGCGATCATGAAGGTCGCGTTGGCGAGTCCGTTCGCGGTGATCATCTGGTGCCACATGGGCTGCGAGTCGCAGTCGGGCACATGAGGCTCGTTGCCGATCGCGGTCGGGTAGACGATGACCTCGGCACCATCGAGCGACAGGCAGCGCGCCAGTTCCGGGAACCACTGATCCCAGCAGGTCGGGAACGCGAAGCTCGCTCCGTCGACATCGACGACCCCGGCGTCGGCATCCGACGGCTCGAAATAGCGATCCTCCCAGTAGTACGGAAACTCGGGAATGTGGGTCTTGCGGGTGCGGCTGACGACCTCACCGGCAGCGTCGACGCAGATGGCCGTGTTGTACCCGCGGGGACGATCGTCGCACGACGTCGTCGCCTCGACACGCTCGAACAACGAGGCGTGGACGTGGATGCCGTGGCAGACAGCCAACTCCCGCGCGAGGGCCGCAGTCGGACCCGTCTCGAGGTCTTCGGCGAAACGGTCGACGGCGTCGTCCACGTCGTCGTCCACGCAGAAGTACGGCGAAAGCGTCAGTTCCTGCAATGCGACGAAGGTGGCTCCTGCCTCGGCGGCGATCGCCACGCCCTCGCTCACCCGGGCACACAACTCGTCGGAATCGGCCGACCATGCACACTGGACCGCACCGACCCGCAACGGAGGTCGCGTCGGCGCCTCGGTCCGGAACGGCGACGGCAGCGCCTCGTCGACATGGGTGCGAACGTCGAACGTCGTCATCGCACCAGTATCGACGACGACACGCTCCGACCAGCACCCTTCAGCCGTCGAAACAGCGCGTGCATGCATCGCACCGGGACGCCCACGGAGACGGTCGCGCCGTCACTCGAACGACACCGGACCGCGAGCCGCCTGCATCGCAGGAACTACCGTGATCGCGACGCCGACGAGAAGGGACCGATCATCATGAGCCACGGAGGACGACTCGCAGCCAAGGCGCTGAAGGCGGCCGGGGTCGAGTGTGTGTTCACGCTGTCGGGCGGGCACGTGATGGGCATCTACGACGGCTGCATCGACGAGGGAATCCGCGTCGTCGACGTTCGCCACGAGCAAGCGGCGACGCATGCTGCCGACGCGTGGGCACGACTCAACCCCGGGCGGGTCGGGGTGGCGATCCTGACCGCCGGTCCGGGCGTGACCGACGGGGTGACCGGCGTGGCCAACGCGTGGCGTGCCAACTCGCCCATCCTCGTGTTCGGTGGTCAGGGTCCGTTCAACAACCTGCGGCGTGGCTCGTTGCAGGAGATGGATCACGTGTCGCTGATGCGGCCGATCACGAAGTGGGCCGATGCGTGCTACGAGACCTCACGGATCGGTGAGTACATCGAAGCCGGCATCCGCACGGCGATGTCCGGCGTGCCCGGACCGGCGTTCCTCGAGATCCCGATGGACGTGCTCCATTCGCCGATCGACCTCGACCAGATCACGCTGCCCGCCTTTCGTGACTATCGGGTCGCGTCGACGGCGCCCGCGGCCTCGATCTGCGCTGCTGCCGATCTCTTGCGGTCCGCCCGCGCCCCGATGGTCATGGCCGGGACCGCACTCAAGTGGTCGGAGGGCGGCCCGGCACTGCGCCGCTTCGCCGAGGCAACCCACGTCCCGGTGTTCACCAACGGCATGGGTCGCGGACAGCTGCCGATGAACCACCCACAGTTCTTCAACCGGAGCCGCAAGCAGGCGCTGGCGGGTGCCGACGTGGTGGTGCTCGCCGGCACGCCCCTCGATTTCCGGATGCAGTACGGCGCGTCGATCCCCGCCGACGCGAAGATCGTGCAACTCGACCTCGACGAGACGCTGATCGGCCAGAACCGGTCAGCCACGGTCGGCCTCGTCGGCAACCTCGGCGCCAACCTCGACGCGCTCCTGGCCGAACTCGACGGAGCCGTCGACGCGAGTGATCACTCGACGTCACTCCGTGCGATCGAGGACGCCGCCGACGCAGCGCTCGCCGAGCAACTCGATTCCGACGAGGTCCCGATCGACCCGATGCGGTTGTGTCGCGAGATCGCCGACTTCATCGCCACCGACGACGACATGATCGTGATCGGCGACGGCGGCGACATCGTCGCACAAGCCTCCAAGGTGTTGAAGGTGCCGCCGAACGGGACGTGGATGGATCCGGGGCCGCTCGGCACCCTCGGCGTCGGGATGCCGTTCGCCCTGGCGGCGCAGATCGCCAACCCGGATCGCCGCGTGATGATCATCTACGGCGACGGCTCGTTCGGCCTCAACGGCTTCGAGTACGACACGGCCGTGCGTTTCGGCCTCCCCATCGTCGGTGTCGTCGGCAACGACGCGGCGTGGGGGCAGATGATGCGGCCACAGGCGATGATCTACGGCCAAGATCGCCTCGTCGCCACCGAGTTGAGCCCGACCCGTTACGACAAGGTGGTCGAAGCTCTCGGCGGTCACGGCGAACACGTCACCGAACCCGGTGAGATCGCCGACGCGCTCGAGCGGGCGTTCGCGTCGGGCAGACCGGCGTTGGTGAACGTCGAGATGCGTAAGGACGTCGGAGCGATGAAGGGCTCCACCTACGTCTGACGTGCCCGGCACAGATCTCGGATCGTGCAGACTGCGCACATGAGCGACTCGCCGATCACCGAGGGATTCGAAGGCGCGACCTTCGTCAGGACGAGCTTTCGGGGCGCGACCCTGCGGTCGTGTGACGTCAGCGACGTGACCATGCGGAGCGTCGACGTGAACGGCCTCGACATCGACAGCCACGACCTGTCCTTCGCCAGCCTGATCGTGAACGGCGTCGACGTGGTGCCGCTCGTCGACGCCGAACTCAACCGGCGGTTCCCGGGCCGCGAACTGCAGACGGCACAGACCCCCGAGGGCCTACGTGACGGTTGGGTCGCAGCGCAGGCGGCGTGGGAGGCGACCGTGACCACGACGGATCCGGAGTTGGTGAACGTCCGCGTCGACGACGAGTGGTCGCTGGCCGAGACGTTGCGTCACCTCGTCCTGGCCACCGATGCGTGGCTCCGCGGCGGGATCATGCGGCTGAAGCAGCCGTTCCACGAGATCGGTCAGATCTTCGCAGGCGCAGCATCGATGGGCTTCGACATGTCGATCTTCCGAGTCGACCCGCCGACGTTCGAGGAGATTCTCGTCGTGCGTGCCGAACGACAGCAGATGGTGACCGACTTCTTGGCGACCTCGACGCCGGACCTGCTCGCCGAGGACCGCCACAACCCGTGGGACGGAAGCGACGACTGGCACCCCACGGTCGGCGACTGCGTGCGCGTGATCCTGGAAGAGGAGTGGGCACATCTGCGCTACGTCCGACGAGATCTCGCCCTGCTCGGCGCGACCGGCCACGGCTGACGACACCACGCGAGCGCGAGCCGCTCGCCACGGCGGGCGGTTCGACGGGGAACGCATCTCATCTACCGTCGGCGGATGCACATCGAGCACACTGCGATCATCGTCGACGACTACGACCGAGCCATCGACTTCTACGTGCACGCGTTGGGCTTCGACCTCGTCGAGGACACGCCGTCCACGACCAACGACGGGCGGCCGAAACGATGGGTGGTGGTGCGACCGCCCGGCGCTGCGACCGGGCTCCTTCTTGCCCGAGCCGACGGCGAGCGCCAACGCACGGCGATCGGAATGCAGTTCGCCGGACGGGTCGGAGTCTTTCTCCGAGTCGACGACTTCGACGCCAGCTATCGCCATATGCTCGACCGCGGAGTCGAGTTCGTGAGCGCGCCACGCGACGAGCCCTACGGTCGTGTCGCGGTGTTCCGCGACGTCGCCGGCAACACGTGGGACCTGCTCGGCCCGCCGAACGGTCAGGCCTCCTGACGGGGCCGACGGGGCGAACGAGGTCAGGGAACCGGACGACGAGACCGTACGGGGCAGACTGGTCGGCATGAGTGACAGCGACATCGTCTCGGTCGGGGCACGATCCGGCCTCGCCTACCGGCACATCCGCGAGGAGTGGGCCGACCGGCTCGAGGCGGTCGAGCACGGAGTCTTCTCCACCGCGGATCCGGATCACCTCTGCAGTGCTGCGCAGTTCGCCGACATGGCACGACGCTTCCCCGAGGGTTGCTTCATCGGGTTCGACGGTGACGAGATCGTCGCGGTCGGTACGGGCATTCGCACGCATTTCGATCTCGCCGCCCCGCTCCACACGATCGACGACATCTTGACCGACGATGGTTGTGGCCACGAGCCGGACGGTCGTTGGTACTACGGCATCACGATCGCCGTGCTCGAGTCGCATCGTCGCCGCGGGATCGGCAACGAGTTGTACGAACTCCGCAAGGCGGTCTGCGCCGAACTCGGGCTCGACGGCATCGTGGCGGGCGGCGTCATCCCCGGCTTCGCCGACCACAAGCACGAGATGACCGCAGACGAGTACATCGATGCCGTACGGCGCGGCGATCTCGTGGATCCGACACTGACGTTCCAGCTGTCGAACGGCTTCGACGCGCTGTGCGCGCTTCCCGGCTACCTCCACGACCCCAAGGTCGACAGCTTCGCGAGTTGCATCGTCTGGCGCCGACCGGCGGACGCGACCACGTGACGACACCACCACGCTGAACTCCCCCGAAACGCGCCTCCGGGGGCGCTCCTGATGGAGCGCCCCCGGAGGTCGAGGTGCACGAGCGGAGTGCACCGAATGTGGACGGTTCAGTCGTCGTCGCCGCCTCGGCCAGAACCCAGGTCGTCGCCACCCCGGCCCCGGCCACGGCCGGAATCGTCGTCATCGTCGTCATCGTCATCGTCGTCGTCATCGTCATCACGATCGTCGTCGTCATCGTCGTCGTCGTCACGATCGTCGTCATCGTCGTCATCGTCGTCGTCGTCGTCGGGCAGCGTGTTCGACGGGGTCGAGTTGCTCGGCGTGGAGTTCGAGGGAACGCTGTTGCTCGGCGTGCTGTTCGAGGGAACGCTGTTGCTCGGTGAGTCGTCGCTGTCATCGTCGTCGCGATCGCCGCCGTTGTCGTCGTCGTGATCATCGTCGTCGTCGCCCGGCAACGTGTTCGACGGAGTCGAGTTGCTCGGAGTCGAGTTGCTCGGCGTCGTGTTCGACGGCGTCGAGTCGCTGGGAGTCGAGTTGCTGGGAGTCGAGTTGCTGGGAGTCGAGTTGCTGGGAGTCGAGTTGCTGGGGGTCGAGTTGCTCGGCGTCGAGTTCGACGGAGTCGAGTCGCTGGGAGTCGAGTTGCTCGGGGTCGAGTCGCTGGGCGTCGAGTCGCTGGGAGTCGAGCTGCCCGGCGCGCTGTTCGACGGCGCCGTGCCTGATGGTGCCGAGTTGCTCGGTGTCGTCTCGGCAGGGGTCGTCTCGGCGGGGGTCGTCTCCGGTGCCGTTGCTGCGGGGTCCGTCGCCGGCGGGTCCTGGCATTCGGGGTCGTTGCGGTGTTCGGCCTCGTCACAGTTGCCCGAGATGTCTTCCGGAACGACATCGTCGATCGAGAGGCTCGGGCGGCTGGCGGCGAACGTCGGCACCGCGATGCCGAGTGCGGCGAGACTGGCGATCAGAATGACGGCTTGCTTCTTCATGGGATGCTCCTGGTGTATCGAGAGAACGGTGTGGGTTGTCGATGACCATTTCCTCACAGGGCCGGGGCGCGCCACCATCGGACGTTGGTCGTAGGACTCCGCCCCCGTTTCCGCTCGGTGCGGGGCCGAGGTACTACGACCATGGTCCAGTACAGGGCAGGTTCGCCAGGTGGCACACTCGCAGAGTGCTCACCAGCTCCCCTCCGTGTGGCGCCGCCCTCACCCGGCGGCGCCTCGTTCTCCGACGAGCACCGCGATCCGGATGCCGACGATGAACTCACCGCTCCGGGAGCCGCCCGTCTCCGTACGCACCCTCATGATGCGCTTCGTCCTCACGGGCTTCGTGGCACTCATCGCGGTCGCGTTGGTGACCGCACTCGTGAGCCGAAACGTGGGGACCGATCAGGCGATCGACGACGCCAAGCGCGTCACGTGGATCAGTAGCCAGGGCGTCGTGGCACCCGAACTGACGCAGGACGTGCTCGAGGGTCGAGCTGCCGCCCTCGACCGCCTCGACGAGGCCGTGCGAGAGTACGTGCTCCGCGGTTCGCTGGTTCGCGTGAAGATCTGGGACGACACCGGTGGCATCGTCTATTCCGACGAACCTCGGCTCATCGGCGAGACGTTCGAGGTGGGCACCGACATGCGGTCCGTCTTCCTCACGGGTGAAGCGCACGCCGAAGTGTCCGACCTCTCGGGGCCGGAGAATCGCTACGAGGTCGAGACGAAGCTGCTCGAGGTGTATCAGCCGATCGAGACGATCGACGGCACACCACTCGTCTTCGAGGCGTACTTCCGATACTCGGGCGTGACCGACGTCGGGCGACGTCTCTGGGGTCAGTTCGCGCCGATCGCCATCGGTTCGCTGGTCGCCCTGCAACTCGTCCAGTTCCCCTTCGCCTGGCGGATGGCGAGACGCCTCGAATCCGGTCAACGTGAACGGGAACGCCTCCTGCAGCAGGCGATCGACGCATCCGACGCCGAACGCCGACGCATCGCGAGCGACCTGCACGACGGCGTCGTCCAGGACCTGACCGGTGTCTCCCTCGGGTTGGCCGCCCTCGGGCGCGGCGACCACATCGACCCGGCCGAGGCGGAGCGAGCGTCGGCCTCCGTGCGCAACAGCGTGAAATCGCTGCGCTCACTCCTGGTCGAGATCTATCCCCCGAACCTCGCCGACGAAGGGCTCGAAACGGCCGTCGGTGATCTCCTCAGCGGCCTGCCGATACGGGGGATCGCCACCGATCTCACCGTCGACGTCGACGAGACACGCGTCTCGGACGGAGCCGCCAACCTCGCCTACCGGGTCGTTCAGGAGGCACTGCGCAACGTGGTGAGCCATGCCGGCGCCACGGCGGTGCGGGTCGTGTTGCGCTCCGACGACGGAGGCATCAACGTCACCGTCGACGACAACGGACGAGGGTTCGACGCCGACGACGCCGCTCGACGGAGCCGCGACGGGCACGTCGGACTGCGTGCGCTCGGTGGCCTGTTGGCCGACTCGGGCGGTACCTTCGAGGTCTTGTCCGCTCCCGAGACCGGCACCCGCGTGTTGGCGGTCGTTCCCGCCCGAATCGAGGCCATCCGATGATCCGAGTCGTCGTCGTCGACGATCATGCCGTGGTTCGGTCGGGGCTCGCGCAGTTCCTCGCCACCACCGGCGACATCGAACTCGTGGGCGTGGCCGGCGATGGGATCGAGGCACTCGACGTCGTCGCGGCCGAGCGACCCGACGTGGTGATCATGGATCTGTCGATGCCGAGAATGGACGGCGTCGAAGCGACTCGCCGGCTGAGCGAGTTGCACCCGGACAGCCGAGTGCTCGTCCTCACGTCGTTCTCGGATCAGAATCGGATGCTCGACGCGCTCTCCGCTGGCGCCGACGGCTACCTCCTCAAGCACTCCGACCCCGAAGCGATCGCCGCTGCGGTTCGCAGCGTGCACGCTGGCGAGTCTCCGTTGGACCCGAAGGCAGCCCGTGCGCTGCTCGAGTCGCGGCGGACCGCGTCTCGTGAGCCGACGCTCACCGCCCGAGAGCGAGAAGTGCTCGAGTTGGTTCGCCAGGGTCTCGCGAACAAGCAGATCGCCCGCCGGCTCGGCATCAGCGAACGCACGGTGAAAGCGCATCTCACGAGCGTGTTCGCCAATCTCGGTGTCGCCGATCGAACGCAAGCTGCGCTCTGGGCGAACGACCACCTCGACCCAGACTGAGTGCAGGCGCCCGACGGGGCGCCGACGCTGCGGTCGAACGCTCAGACGTTTCTCGACGCGTCAGTCGTCGTCACGATCATCGCGATCGTCATCGCGATCGTCACGAGGGCGATCGCCCCCGGAACCACTGTTGTCATCGTCATCGTCATCGTCGTCGTCGTCGTCATCGTCATCGTCATCGTCATCGTCGGTGGTGACGGGTGCGGAGGTGCTGCCCGCCGACGGCGTCGTCGCAGGCGTCGAGACCGTCGGCGCCGAGTTGACCGGCACGTCATCGTCGCCGTCATCGTCATCGTCGCCGTCATCGTCGTCGTCGCTGTCGTCGCTGTCGTCGGTGGTCACCGGACTCGACGGGACCGACGCGGTGGGCACGGAGCCTGCCGTCGACGGGACCGAGTGGCCATCATCATCGCCATCATCATCGTCATCGTCATCGCCGTCGTCGATCGTCACCCGCGGTGTCGAGCCCGACGAGGAGGTCGAACCCGACGACGGGCTGGTCCCGTTCGATGGGGTGGTTCCGTTGACGGGCGGCGTCGACGCGTTCGGAACCGACGACGCCGAGACGCTGGTGCCGCTGGTGACATCGGGGGTCGTGTCGGGGGTGGTGGTGCTGACGTTCGTCGTGGTGGCGGCGAGTGTGGTCGACACGTCGTTCGCATCGCTGGTCGTCGGCGCCACCGAGCCCGTTGGTTCGATCTCAGGTGTTCCCGGGTTCTGCCAGACCGACCGAGTGGTGGAGTCGCCGACGGCGGGGAACAACACGTCGCGAAGCGCCAACGCGGATCCCGTTGCTCCGAAGAAGACGACGATCGTCAGGAGCGTTCCAACTCGGCGCTGCGTTCGCCGAGAGACCCGCTTGGCAACGGGGGTCGCGGCGGACGAGCGGGATGCTTCGACCCGATAGACCGACGAGAGCTCCGACTCGGAGGTGCCGTGCCCCTCCGCGAGCCAGCGACGAGCATCATCCGATTCGGGGGCACCCCACGGGCTGCTGGTCGAGTTCACGGCTTCATTGTGAAGCCCGCAGCGTGGCGCCACAACCGTACGATGGTCGTAGTACCTCGCCCCTCGAGGTCGTCGTCGGTCGCGAAGCGCCGCGGGTCAGCGTGCGACGTCGTAGCCGGCGTCTTCGATCGCTGCGACGATCGCCTCGGTGTCGCCGCCGACCACAGCGACGGTCTTGGAGTCGATGTCGACGTTCACGCTCTCGACGTTCGCGACGTCGATGACGGCTCCCTCGATGGCCGCCTTGCAGTGGCCGCACGAGATCTCGGGAACGGAATAGGTGGTGGTGTCCATGGGAATGATGCTCCTGGAGTGATGATTCGGGTGACTCTGGTGACTCGGGGGACTCGGGTGACTCGGGGTGCGGCTCGTCGATACAGATGATCCGGTCAGCGGCCGACGGAGGTCGACGCTCGCCGGGCGACCGGCGACGGCTCGCGTTCGACGGCTCCGCCGGTGTCGTGGGGCGACGCCGCGAACCGACGCAGGCGGATGCTGTTGGCGACGACGCTGATCGACGACATGGCCATCGCCGCACCGGCGATGAGCGGGCTGAGCAGGCCCGACACGGCGAGCGGGATGGCGATCGTGTTGTAGCCGAACGCCCAGAACAGGTTCTGGACGATGGTGCGGTAGGTGCGACGCGACAGTTCGATCGCCGTGACGACGCCACGAACGTCGCCTCGCATCAACGTCAGATCGCTCGACTCGATCGCGACGTCGGTACCGGTGCCGATCGCGATGCCGAGGTCGGCCTGGACGAGCGCTGGCGCATCGTTGACACCGTCGCCGACCATCGCCACGACTTCGCCGGCGTCTTGCAGACGCTGCACCTCACGCTGTTTGTCTTCCGGCAGCACCTCGGCGATGACCCGGTCGATCCCGACCGCGTCGGCGATCGACTGTGCGGTTCGCTGGTTGTCACCGGTGATCATCGCAACGGTGAGCCCGAGGTCGTGCAGCCGCTGCACGGTGGCAGCAGCCGACGGCTTCAGGGTGTCGGCGACGGCGATCACACCGTGCACCTCGCCGTTCCAGCCAGCGAAGACCGCGGTGCGACCTTGCTGCTCGAGCGCCGCTGCTTGCTCATCGAGGTCGAGCGGCAGGACGAGGCCGGCCTGTGCTGCGAGCTCGCGACGCCCGACCCACACGGTCGTGCCGTCGACATCTGCGCGGATGCCGTGGCCCGGAATCGTGTCGAAGTCGGTCACCCGGTCGAGGTCTCCCGTCGCCTGACGGGCGGCCTCGGCGATGGCGTGGCCGATCGGGTGCTCACTGTCGGCTTCGACCGCGCCCGCCTTCGCAAGCAGTTCCGCTTCGCTGACCGGTCCGGCGGCGACCACGTCGGTGACCGACATCGCCCCTTCGGTCAGCGTGCCCGTCTTGTCGAACACGACGGTCGTGATCTTGCGGGTCCGTTCGAGGACTTCGACCGACTTGATCAAGATCCCGAGCTGCGCGCCTCGACCCGTTCCGACCATGATGGCCATCGGCGTAGCGAGCCCGAGGGCGCACGGACACGCGATGATCAGCACGGCGACGGCGGCGTACACCCCATCGCGGACGCTGTCGCCGATGACGGCCCACCCGAGGAACGTCAGCGCGGCGATCACGATCACGACCGGCACGAACACGGCCGAGATCTGATCGGCGAGCCGCTGTGCCGCCGACTTGCCGGTCTGCGCGTTCTCGACGAGTTTCACGATCTGGGCGAGGGCGGTGTCGGCACCGACGGCCGTTGCCTCGACGGTCAGCACCCCGGAGGTGTTGACCGTGGCACCGGCGACTTGATCGCCCACCTGCTTGTCGACTGGCAACGACTCGCCCGTGAGCATCGACTCGTCGACGGCGCTGGCTCCGTCGACGACCACGCCGTCGACCGGGACCTTCTCCCCCGGTCGAATCTTGATGTGGTCGCCCACGCGCACCGCCTCGACGGGCACCATCTCCTCGGTCTCGCCTCGAACGAGACGTGCCTGCTTGGCACCGAGCTCGACGAGCGCCCGCAGTGCCTTGCCGGCCCGACTCTTGGCTCGTGCTTCGAGATAGCGCCCGAGCGTGATGAAGAACATGATGACGACGGCTGCCTCGAAGTACAGCTCCATGCCGCCGGTGAGCAACTGGTACACGCTGAACGAGAAGGCGGCCATCGTGCCCATCGCGATGAGCGTGTCCATGTTCGCGCTGCCGTGGCGGGCCCGCTTGGCTGCACCGACCAGGATCGGCCAACCGACCCAGAACTGGACGGGAATGGCGAGCCCGAACTGCAACCAGCGCAACGCGTCGTTGTGCATCGCGAGGTCGTGGTACAGCATCGTCGACACCATGAACACAGCGATCGGAGCGGCAAAGACCGCTCGACGGAGCCACATCGTCCGGTGCGCCACCTCGTCACGTTCCGCCTGTTCGGCGCGATCTGCGGCGCTCGGAGCGTTCGGGTTCGGCAGGGACGCTTGCGGGGCAGCGTCGATGAGTTCGTAGCCCGCCTTGTGGACGGCCGACGACATCGCCTCGACGTCCAGCAGCACGCCCGGCTGCGCGGTGACCGAGGCACGGCCCGTGGCGTAGTTGACCTCGGCGACGTCGACCCCGTCGATCCGCTGCAGCACCTTCTGCACACGGGCTGCGCAGGATCCACAGGTCATCCCGAGCACGTCGAACTCGCCACGCGTTTCACCCGAGGTGTCGGGGCCCTCGGTCGGCCCGACGAATCCGTAGCCGGCTCGCTCGACCGCAGCGCGCAACCCGTCGACGTCGACGTCGCCGGCGGCCTCGATACGAGCCCGGCCGGTGGCGTAGTTGACCTCGGCCTCGATGACTCCGGTCTGTTTGCCCAACACCTTCTGCACGCGCGCCGCGCATGAGCCACAGGTCATGCCATGGATCTCGACGTCGAGCGAGCGGCTCGGCACGGTGCCGGCGCCAACGACGGAGCTGGAGCTGGAGACGGAACTGGACATGGTTTCAGGCTACGCCTTCCAGTCAGGGGGAAGGTCAAGCGTCATCCGACACATCGCCCCGTGATGGGCGCAGAACATGCAGATCAGCGGAACGAAGAGCGGAGCAGTCGGAGCTCACGCGGTGTCGGTGATCACCTGACAGCGGTTGGCGTCGGTGCAGTCGCCCGGGTCGAGTGCCGCCGATCGCTCGTACATCGAGCGCAGTTCGGCACGCGCCGTGTGCAACTCGGCGATCTTGCGGTCGAGTTCGTCGAGATGGCGCGCCAGCAGTTCACGGGTGTGTTCGCACGACGCTCCACCGCGATCCTTGATGTCGAGGATCGATCGGATGTCGGCCAGCGACAGCCCCGACGCCTGCGCCTGCTTGACGAAATCGAGTCGTTCGATCGCGGGGAGCCCGTAGGAGCGATAGCCCGACTCGGTACGGGCGGGAGGATCGAGCAGCCCGATCGACTCGTAGTACCGAATCGTCTTGGTGGTCACGCCAGCCGTGTCGGCCAACTCACCGATGCGCATGCGATGAACGTACCAAGCAGCAGTGTGGGTCAGGACGCGAGCATGCCGCCGTCGATGGCGAGGGCGTGGCCGGTCGTGAACGACGAGGCATCCGAGCAGAGCCACATCGCGGCTGCGGCGATCTCATCGGGGCGGCCGAATCGGCCGATCGGGCTGAGCCGGCGAGCGGTGTCGTCGGCGTCGCGGCCGCGGCGCTCCATCGCGGTGCGCAGCATCGGCGTGTCGATCGCTCCCGGGCAGATCGCGTTGATGCGGATACCAGCGTCCGCGTAGTCGAACGCCGCGCTGCGGGTCAGCCCGAGCACGGCGTGCTTGCTGGCGGTGTAGGCAGGCTGGTCGTGTTGGGGCCGGAATGAGTTGGTCGACGCGATGTTGACGATCGAGCCACCCTCGCCGTGCTCGAGGATCGCCGCGATCTCGTGCTTCATGCAGGCGAACACGCCGCGAGTGTTGACGTTCATCATGCGGTCGAAATCGTCGTCGGTGCACTCCCCCAGCGGGACGGTCTCGAACTCGATGGCGGCCGCGTTGACCGCCGCGTCGAGCCGTCCGAATCGTTCGATCGCCGCGGCGACGAGCCCGGCCACCTGGTCGGAGTCGGAGATGTCGGCGCGGTGGAATGCGACCCGCGCACTCTCGATCGACGCAACGAGCGCTCGGCCCGCGTCATCGGAGAGGTCGCTCGCCATCACGTTGGCGCCGGCTGCCGCCAACGCTTCGGTGATCGCTCGACCCATTCCTCCGGTGGCACCGGTGACGAGCGCGGTCGTGCCGCTGAAGTCGTAGATCGGGGAAGTCATGTCGAAGTCCTTGCTGGGCGGTGCCCGGTGAGGCAGGTGATGAACGCTGTGGCGAACGAGACGTTGAGCGTGATGGTGTGCGTGATGGTGAGCGTGATGGTGAGCGTGATGGTGAGCGTGATGGTGAACCCGCTGGCGCACGACGCGGTGAGGCGCTCGGGTGAGTGAATCAAGCGCGGGACCGTGAGCTCGAATCGGAGCAGGCCAGCGCCGCGTCGACGGCGGCGATCTGGCGCTCGTCGGTCCAGAGGTCGCGGTCGAAGAGTGCCTGCAAGGCGACACCGTTCACCGCGGCGATGAGACGCTCGGACTCGACGGCCGCCTGATCGCCCGGCTCGGCGCGACCACTCGCGACGACGAGCTCGATCACCGACGAGCGGAACTGCAGGTACGCCTCGCGCTGCATTGCGGCCAGCTCCGGGTCGGAACTCGCCTGCGCGGCGAACGCCAACGTCACGGTCCAGTGCAGGGTCGTGTCGGGATCGGTGGGCAGCGGGCCGACGAGGAGGTCGCGCAGTGCGTCGTCGGGGGCCATCCCGGCCCGATCGGCATGGCGAGCCCGGCGTCGATCGAGCGAGGCCTGCAGCGTGAAGGCGAGCAACTCGCGCTTGGTGGCGAAGTACGGCACGAGCGCCCCGGTGGTCCAGCCCGCTTCGGCGGCGACGGTCCGCAAGGACGCTGCGTCGATCCCCTGGCGGGCGATGACTCTCGCTGCGGCATCGGCCAGATCGCTGCGCCGTTGATCCAGGTCGACCACCTTCGGCATTGACCCAGAATATCACGACTGTTATACATAACGAGTGTGATCTGACGATCCCGGTCCTTCCGCCTTCCCCGCACCTCCGTCTCATCTCGTCACCTCCGTCTCATCTCGTCAGCCACCGTTCTGCCTTCACCGTTCTGCCTTCACCGTTCTGCCTTCACCGTTCTGCCTTCACCGTTCTGCTTTCACCGTTCTGCTTTCACCGTTCTGCTTTCACCGTTCTGCTCGTCCCATCACAGGAGTACTCATGGTGCACATCCCCACTCGCGGCGACGTTCCCGTCCGCCTCGGCCCGACCATCAAGAACGTGCCCGACTACGGGCCCAGCACCATGAGTCGAGATCCGTACACCGATCCGGTTCGCTTCGAACTCGAACGAGAGCGCGTGCTCGGCCGACACTGGTTGCTCGCCGGCAAGTCCGACCAACTCGTCGATGCCGGCGACTGGCTGACCTACGAGGGCCACGGCGAAACCGTCGTCGTCACCCGCCAACCCGACGGATCGCTCGCTGCGTTCCACAACGTCTGCCAGCACCGCGGACCCGCGCTCGTCGGCGAGGCCGTCGGGTGCGGCGCGCGCCGCTTCACGTGTCCGTATCACGGCTGGGTCTACGACACCACCGGGGTCGTCGTCGGGGTGCCCGAGCGCGAAGACTTCGACCCGGCACATCTCGAGGGGCTCCGCTCCCCCGCCGTCGCCGCCGACGAATGGGGCGGTCTCGTGTGGATCAACCTCGCTGGCCCCGACGAGGCGACACCGCTGATCGACAGCATCGGCCCCGAGATCGCCGCCGACCTCGGACGCTTCCGGTTGGACGACATGATCCTGCACGAGATCGTCGAGTGGGACGTGCCGGTCAGCTACAAGGCGGTCGTCGACGGCTTCAACGAGATCTACCACACCAAGGCGCTGCACGGGGTCTCCGCCGAGTGGGTGAAAGCGGCTCGCGACGCGTCGTTCCACATCGTGGGTGACAACTACATGTGCTTCGTCCCGCGCGCCGAACGCCTCGACGAACTCGCTGTCGATCCCGACCACCACCGCCACGCGATCTGCCACTACGTCGTGTTCCCGAACACGGTCTTCAACTGCAATCCCGAACACGTCCAGATCTTCCAGCCGATCCCGATCGACGTGGATCGCACTCGCTTTCTGTGTTGGGAGTTGATCTACCCGGGCGACCTCGCCGACCCGGAGTACGCGGAGTACCACCAGCGCACCATGAAGCACTGGGAGCGGCTGCAGATCGTCGTCGGCGAAGACATCGAGATCTACCAACAGCTCGAGCGGACGAAGCGCTCGAGTGGCTACACCCGCCACGTGCTGAGCGAGCGCGAATGCAAGATCGCGCACTACCACGAGAACATGGATCGAAAGATCCAGGATCCGTGAACGACGCGAACCGCGACGTGAACCTCGACGCGGCACCCGACGCGTTGCTCGATGTCGACGTGATCGTGCTCGGCTCGGGCGCCTCGGCGCTGGCCGCCGCAGTGGCGGCGCACGGCTTCGGTGCCGAGCGCGTCGCGGTGTTCGAGAAGGCCGACGTCGTCGGGGGGACGTCGGCGATGTCGGGCGGGATGATCTGGGTGCCCTGCAATCACCACATGGCCGAGCAGGGCATCGGCGACTCGCGCGACGATGCGTTGCGCTACCTCGATTCGCTCTCGCACGATCGGATCATTCCCGCGCTGGCGGAGGCCTACATCGACACGGGGCCGGAGATGGTCCGCTGGTTCGAAGACCACACGCCGGTGCAGTTCGAGATCGTCGAGGATTTCCCCGACTACCACCCCGAGCAGCCGGGCGGTTCGACGACGGGTGGTCGATCGCTGGAGTGTCCGTTGTTCCCGTTCGACGAACTCGGCACATGGCGTGACCGGGTCTCACAGAGCCGCCAGATGGGCCGCCACGTCGTGATGAACGAAACGACACTCGGCCGCGGTGCCACGACGGGCATCGCACGAGAGGTGCTCGCCCAGCGCGAGCTCGACGACGTGCGCGGCTGCGGTCAGGCGCTCATCGGGCGACTGTTGCGGGCGTGTCTCGACCGTGGCATCGAACCCCGGATCGGTCATCGAGCAGTCGGCCTCGAGGTGACCGACGGTCGCGTCACCGGCGTCCGGTTCGAGGGGCCCGACGGCTCGGTCGTCGCCACGGCGAGCCGCGGCGTGATCCTCGCCACCGGCGGTTTCGAGTGGAACCCCGACCTGATCCGCAGCTTCATCCGTGGCCCGCTCGAGCGCCCGGTCTCGATCGAGACCAACACCGG
The DNA here is from genome assembly GCF_046290335.1 of Ilumatobacter sp. Classification (GTDB taxonomy): domain Bacteria; phylum Actinomycetota; class Acidimicrobiia; order Acidimicrobiales; family Ilumatobacteraceae; genus Ilumatobacter_A. Next base: position 1,367,706 of record NZ_JBKAGH010000001.1, read on the forward strand.
CGATGGCTTGACGATGGCGATGCGCATCGGCGCCGCACTCGGCAACATGCAAGAGGCATGGTGGGTCCCGGTCATCGACGTGACCGACGAGCGAGGCGAGACGATCCCGTGGATGGTCAACCGCGAGCGGGTACAACCCCGCAGCATCATGGTCAACCGATCGGGCCGACGCTTCGCGAACGAGGCCGCCAACTACAACGCGTTCGGTGCGGCGTTCCATCAACTCGATCCCGGGAGCTTCGACTACCTGAACATGCCGGCGTGGCTCGTGTTCGATCAGGGATACCTGTCGACGTCAGGGATCGCGAGGTATCGAGGCGAAGGCGTGGTCCCCGAGTGGCTGACGTCGGCCGACACCCTCGCCGAACTGGCCGACGCGATCGACATCGACGGTCCCGGATTCGAAGAGACGGTCGCACGCTGGAACGCTCAGGTCGCCGATCTCGACGATCCCGACTTCGGGCGTGGGCGCAGCGTCAACGACACCCACTGGGGCGACGGCACGCGCACCGCTGCGGCGACACTGGGTCCCATCGACCGTGGGCCGTTCTACGCCGTGCAGGTGCGTCCCGGCGCGCTCGGCACGAAGGGCGGACCTCGCACCAACGAGCACGCACAGGTACTCGATGTCGGCGGCGAGGTCATCGATGGTCTGTACGCCGCCGGCAACGTGATGGCGTCGGCCATGGGCATGACCTACGGCGGTGCGGGAGGCACACTCGGACCCGGCATGGTGTTCGGGTTCGCCGCTGGCCGACATGCTGCGACGACGCCACCGACACGACCACCGACACGACCACCGATCGAACGGATCTCAGCATGAGCATGCTCGACGAGCTCGTCGCACGACTTCGACACAACGTCGCCGTCGGGCTGCCCGATCAAGCCGAACAGCCGATGAAGATCCCGGCGTCGAGCTACGGCGACCCCGACCGTTTCGACGCCGAGATGCGCGAGATCTTCGCGCGGGTGCCGCTGCTCGTGGCGCTCGCCTGCGAAGTCCCGAACCCAGGCGACTACATCGCCTACGACATCGCCGGACGGCCGCTCGTCGTGATCCGCGGCGACGACGGGGTCGTCCGCACGTTCCTCGACATCTGTCGCCACCGGGGAGCGAAGGTCACCGACGCCACCTGCGGCACCGCGCGCCGACTGATGTGCCCGTATCACTCGTGGAGCTACGACACGACCGGCAAGCTCGTCGGCGTACCGGGACAGGACTCGTTCGGAGAGATCGGCGCGATCGGACTCGTCGAACTGCCGAGCGAGGTGCGCGCCGGTGCGGTGTTCGCGACGCTCGACGCCGACGGCGAGATCGACCTCGACGGTTGGCTCGACGGGCTCGACGAATCGCTGGACGCGCTTCGCCTCGACGAGTTCCACGCCTATCGCACGCCGACCTACATCGACAGCCCCAACTGGAAACTCGCCGCCGACGGCTACCTGGACGGGTACCACATCGGCTATCTCCATCGGAACAGCATCGGCGCGCGGGCGATCACGAACCGCAACACCTACGACTTCTTCGGCCCGCACGTGCGGATCGGTTTCGCCGCGAAGGGCATCGACGAACACGATCCGGTCGAGTCGCCGAAGCCCTACGGCGAGATCATGAGCCTCGTCCACTACGTCTTCCCGAACGTGTCGATCTCGGGCGGCCACCACGACACGCTGATGCTCAGTCGTCTGCTGCCCGGCCCGACGGTCGGCGAGTCACGGACCCTGCAGTTCCAGTTCTACCGACAGCCGATCGAGGGTGACCTCGTCGAGCAGGCCGAGGCGAAGCGGCGGACCTACGAAGCGGTCGTGCGCGACGAGGACTGCGCGACGATCTTCGACATCGGCAACGCGCTCGACGCGGTCGGTGACGGCCACTTCGTGTTCGGCCGCAACGAACCCGCCAACCAACACCTGCACACGACCATCGAGCAATTCACCAACGGCGAACACCACAGGTGGTCTGACCAGTCGCTCGTGACGGCTCAGTCCGGTGCGTCGGCGGCGAGGTCGGAGGCGTAGCCCTGTTCGAGGAGGCCGTCGAGTTGCGCGCCGGTGATCTGGTCGGCAACGCCAGCGTGGTCGACCAGCATCTGTCCCGGTGACGGTCGAGCGGCCGGGTCCGGCCACGCGTCCGGTGTCCACAGGCCGCCGCGGCGAACCGACTTCGCGCAGTGGACGAAGGCCTGCTCGACCTCGACGCCGATGGCCGAGATCGGACGTCGCAACTCGCCGACGAACAGGTCGAGGATCTCGTCGTCGACGGTGACCCACGCGCGCCCGTTGACACGCAACGTCTCGCCGGAACCCGGGATCAGGAACAGCAGCCCGATCTGGTCGTGCTCGATCACGTTGCAGAGCGAATCGAGTCGGTTGTTGCCGTTGAGGTCGGGGATGACCAGGCGACGTTCGTCGATCACCTTCACGAAACCGGCCGGACCTCCTCTCGGAGACACGTCGAGGCGACCGTCCCGGTCGGACGTCGCGACGAGCACGAACGTCGAGGTGGCGATGAAGCGTGCACACCCGTCGTCGAGGACCGAGGTCTCCTTGTTGCGAACGAACTCGTTCGGTTCGCGGTAGTACGTCCGCAACTCGTCGACGGAGTCGATCGTCGATGCGAACGCCGGAGCGGCAGACGGCGTCGAACCCGCGCTCGCGTCGTCGGGGGCCACGCTCATCGCAGCGCCTCGACGGCCTGGGCGACGTCGGTGACGAATGCTGCAGCTCCCGCGGCGCCGGGATACGAGAGTCGGTCGAAGGTGATCACCGCCCCATTCTGCACCGCCGGCAGGGTCGACCAGAGCGGCGAGGCCGCGATCTCCGCCGCCGCGGCGTCCTCCACGCCCTCGCGCTGCAACAACACCAGGACGTCGCCCTGGAGCTGACCGAACTGCTCGAGCGACAACTGCACGCGTCCGACCTGGTCGACACCATCGATGGACTCGGCGCCGGGGACGAGTTCGACGCCCGCATCGAGCAGCGCGTCGACGAGGAACGTTCCCTCGCCGACGTAGGCGCGGATGAACGAGGGGTCGAACACCGAGATGATCGACATGGCGATGCCGTCGAGCACCGCGCTCGCCGCTTCGTGCTGGGCCTGGAAGGCAGCGATCCGTTCGGACGCCAACGACTCGATGCCGAGTACCTCGGCGGTGAGTTCGAGCCGTTCGCGCCAGTCGCTCGTGTCGTCGCCGATCGCGACGGTCGGCGCGATCTGGTTCAGCGCGTCGTAGCCGACGAGTTCGATGTACACCGGGTACGCGAGGATCAGATCGGGGCGGAACCCGGCCAGTTGTTCGAGATTGAACGTCGCCGAGGTGGTGATCTCGATGCCGTCGGTCAGCGCAGGGTCGATCCCGCCGAAGGAGGAGTCCTCGTTCGAACTCGACGCCACCGGGGTGACGCCGAGCGCGAGCAGATCCGCAAGGAGGAACTCTTCCGAGAGCGCCACGATCCGCTGCGGGTCGACCGGAACGTCGGTGGTTCCGTATCGATGCTCGAACACGCGCGGACCCGGCTCGGGCTGGGGCTCGGGCTGGGGCTCGGGCTCGGGCTCGGGCTCGGGCTCGGGCTCGGGCTCGGGAGACACGGTCGGCGACGAGTCCGCTGGTGGCGCGGCATCGGTCGAGTCGCCCTCATCGGCACGGCATCCCCCGAGCGCGAGCACAGCCGCGATCACGAGTGTGATGACAGAACGTGAGTGAATCATGCGGATGCCTCCTGGTCGGCGTCACGGGACGACGAGGGCGAGATCGCCGGTGCGACGGCGGCTGGTGGTACGTCGGATGGCGCGGCGTCGAGCGGCTCACGATCGACACTGCGGGAGCGAATCGGAACGACCAACGGCGTGTGGCTCACCGGATCGTCGATCACCAGCGCTTCGAGACCGAACACGTCGAGCACGGTCGACGCGGTGATCACGTCGGCGGGAGCGCCCGCAGCGACGACCGATCCGTCGCGCATCGCGACGACGTGATCCGCATAGCGACACGCCAGGTTCAGATCGTGCAGGACGACGACGACCGTGCGGCCGCGCTGCACGTTCAACTGCGCGACGAGGTCGAGTACATCGATCTGATGGGCGATGTCGAGAAAGGTGGTCGGCTCGTCGAGCAAGAGCAGGTCGGTGTCTTGCGCCAACGCCATCGCGATCCACACCCGTTGCCGCTGCCCGCCCGACAGTTCGTCGACCGCTCGCTCGGCGAGATCGCCCGTTCCCGTCACGTCGAGCGCGGCGCGGACCGCAGCTTCGTCCGCGTGCGACCACTGCTGGAAGAGCTTCTGATGCGGCGTCCGACCACGGGCGACGAGGTCGACGACCGTGATGCCTTCCGGAGCGATCGGCGTCTGGGGCAACAGACCCAGGCGACGGGCGACGTCCTTGGTCGGCAACTTGTGGATCAGCTCACCGTCGAGGATCACCCGACCGGACGAGGGCCGCAGCAACCGTGCGAGCGCTCGGAGCAGCGTGGACTTGCCGCACGCGTTCGGGCCGATGATCGCCGTGACCCGCCCGTCGGGGATGTCGAGGTCGAGTCGTTCGACCACGACACGATCGTCGTAGGCGAGGGAGACCTCGGTCGCACGGAGGCGAACCGGCCGGTCCGATGTCGGGGCGACCCGGGACGGGCGGGACTGGCGGGACGGGCGGGACTGGCGGGATGGGCGGGATGGACGAGACGTCATCAGAGCGCTCCGGTTCGGGCTTGGCGGGTGAGCAACCACAGCAGGTACGGCGCGCCGATCAGCGCGGTCATGATGCCGACGGGCAGTTCCGTCGGCGCGAGGAGGCGCCGTGCGGCGAGGTCGGCGACCACGGTGACCAGGGCGCCGACGAATGCCGCCGGGACGACGCACGCACGCGGCGAGTCGACGAGTCGACGAGCGATCGGCCCTGCGACGAACGCCACGAAGGCGACCGGGCCCGCAGCGGCGACGCCGAGCGCAGCCAGGCCGACCCCGACGACGACGAGCGAGAGCTTGGCTCGACCGACGCCGACACCGAGCGACGCTGCGGTGTCGTCGCCCAGGTCGAGCCGGTCGAGCGTGCGCTGCAGCGCCACGGCGAGCGGACCGAGGACGAGCAACGCGACGGCGACGATCCGCACCTCGTCCCAGCCTCGCCCGTTGAGCGATCCGGTGAGCCAGACCGCCGCGCGCTGCACGTCGGTGATCTCGGCGCGGGTGATCGCAAAATCGATCATCGCGGTGATGGCGAAGCCGGCGCCGATACCGACGAGCACGAGCCGGAACGGTTGGACCCCCCGCTTCCAGGCGAGGAAGTACACCGCGAGCGCGGCGACCAGACCGCCCGCCACCGCCCCGATCGACACGTCGAGTGCGGTCGCGTCGGTGTAGACGATCATCACGACGGCACCCAGGGCAGCGCCGCCGTTGAAACCGATGATGTCGGGGGACGCGAGTGGATTGCGAACGAGCGACTGGAAGATCGCGCCCGACATGCCGAACGCGGCGCCCACTCCCACGCCGACGAGAACCCGCGGGAGTCGGAGCGTGCCGACGATGAACTCCGAGTCGTCGGTCGGGTTGCCGAAGATGGTGGCGATCACGTCGGAGATCGGGATCGGGAAGTCGCCGACGCTGATCGACCAGACCCCGACCATCACGATGAGCAGGGCCAAGGTGGCGCACACCACGAGCGAACGCACATCGAGCCGGACGGAGAACCGGGCGCGGCGAACCACGTACCCGGAGATCGGAACCGGACGCGGCGCCTGCTCGGCCGTCGTCTCGTCGCCGGGACGCGACGGGACGATCTCGGCCGTCTCGGCCGTCTCCGTCGATTCCGTCTCACGTCGCGGCAGATCACGCGTCGCAGCACGGCTGATCATGTTGGTCACAGCTGCGCCATCCGGACTCGGCGGACGAGTACGACGAAGGCCGGGCCACCGATCGCCGCCGTCATGATGCCGACCTGGACCTCACCGGGCCTCGCGATGATGCGTCCCGCTGTGTCACACCACAGCAGGAAGGCAGCACCGGCGAACGCCGCGCCGGGGATCAACCAGCGCTGGTCCGGCCCGAACCATGCTCGCACCGCGTGCGGTACGACGAGGCCGACGAACCCGATCGGTCCCGCCGCTGCGACGGCGCTGCCGCACAGCAGCGTGATCCCTGCGACGCTCACGAGTCGGGCGAGCCCGACCCGGGTCCCGAGCGCCCGAGCGGTGTCATCCCCCAACGCCAACGCGTTGAGTTGGCGAGCCGCCGCCAATGCCAGCACGGCGCCAGCGGCGACGAACGGTGCCACCTGTCCGGCAACCTCAGCGCTGCGACCTGACAACGAGCCCACGGCCCAGAACCGGAACTGGTCGAGTGTCGCCTGATCGAGCAGCGTGACCGCACGGGTGAGCGCGAACAGGAGCGCCGCGAGGGCGGCACCCGCCAGCGCCAAGCGCACCGGTGTCGCACCACCGCGACCCGCCGTACCGAGCACGTACACGGCCACCGAAGCGAGCGCAGCACCGACGAACGCGAACCACACCAGACCGCCGACCGATCCGATACCGAACAGCCAGATGGCGAGCACGGCGGCGAACGAGGCGCCGGCGTTGACCCCGAGCAGGCCGGGGTCGGCGAGCGGGTTGCGGGTGACGCCCTGCATGAGCGCACCGGCCACGCCGAGCGCGCCGCCGACGAGCATCCCGAGGAGCGTGCGCGGAAGTCGGAGCTCGCGCACGATCAGGTGGTCGGTGACGTCGGCGTCGTAGCCGACGAACGCCTCGACGACGACGCTCCACGGGATCGACTTCGCGCCGACCGCGAGCGACAGCAGGACACCGAGCGCCAACGCGAAGCCCAGTGCGACGACCCCTCCCACGCGACGACGAACGAGCCGCCCCGGCGCAGCGGCCGTGACGTCCGCGACGACCGCGTCCGCGCGGACAGGATCAGCTCGCGGCGCCCCGATCGAGGGGGGGTTCACGGTCGTCACGGAGGTCGAGGGCGTCATGGGTTTCGCACGGCCGCCGCCCAGGCAGCGAGATAGCCGCCCGACACGCACGCGTTGCCCGATGCCGCGCCGTCGGCCCGCTCCGCCGCGGCGGCAAGCGACGCGACCTCACGGAGCGACACCACCTGAGCCCGCCGTCGTCCCAGGGACGACAGGCGCCGGCGCTCGACGCGATGCCCACGGCCCCTCACGGACAGCTCACCCGCGCCGACGACATGAACGAGCAGAACTCGTCCCGGCTCACCGTCCACACGCCGTCGACCAACTCGATGGTCCCGATCTGGTCGCCGTACGCGGGGTTGCCGCCGAAGTTGACGTCGTACGTGATCTCGGCGACCTCCGCGCTGGCCGCGACGCCGGTCGGAGCCAGCGTGATGCCGCCGAAGCCCTCGCCCGCCGCGGCATACGCCGCGACGGTCGACTCGAGCGCAGCCGCGTCAGCCAGGTGCATCGCCTTGTCGGCGAACGACACGGTGGAATCGAACACGAGCGCCCAGGCCGCGCTCGCCGCGTCACCGGCGGCATCGGCCCCGTCCGTGTCTGCTGGGTCCGTGTCTGCTGGGTCCGTGTCTGCTGGGTCCGTGTCTGCTGGGTCCGTGTCTGACTGCTCGGGCGCACCAGCGACGTCGAGAGTCGCTCCGGCCTCCACCGCCGACGGCACCGGCGTCGAGAGATCCCCGTCAGCGGCAGCTTCGATCTCCGGCACGAGCCGTTCGAGCGCGTACTCCAAGCTGAGGGGGCTGCCGTGGGAGAAGGCGCCGGTCAACTCGAGATCGGCGAAGATCTCGCGGCCCTCCTGCACAGCGGTGAGCGATGGGCGGGTCGGGAGGCTGGTCAAGATGCCCTCGATCTGTTCGAACGCTCCGGCCACCCAGACCAGCACGTCGACGTCGAGGGGCGAGATGTCCTCCGGGCTCAACTCGAGGAAGAACGAGCCCTCGCCACCGGAGTCGTTCGCGTCGGGGATCGTGAATCCCAGGTCGGTCATGATCCGGCTGCGCGTATCTTGCGAGGTGTAGGCGCCCGGCCCGTCCTCGGTCACGAACGCCACCGACGCCGTCATGCCCTCCCATTCGGGGTGCGCGTCACGGATGGCGGCGAACTCCGCTTCGATGTCGGCGACGACCTCGGCGGCTTGCGCCTCCCGGCCGGTCGCTCGACCGAGGATCATCGTCTGCTCTTGCCACGGTGTTCCGTAGTCCTCGTAGGTCTCGGGCTGCGCCACCGTGGGAGCGATCGCAGACAGCAGTTCGTAGTCGGCGTCGGTCATGCCCGACCACACACCCACGATCAGGTCGGGATCCAATGCGGCGATCTGCTCGAAGTTCAACTCCGACGACGCGATGACCTCGGGGGTGGCGTCGCCGAGTTCGTCTTGAGCCCACGGCCACACCGAGTTCGGTTGGTCGCCGTACCAGTCGCGCAGCCCCACGGGAACGACACCCAGCGCGAGGAGGAAGTCATGCTCGTTGAACCCGACCGACACGACCCGCATCGGCTCGGTGTCGATCGTCGTCTCGCCGAACTTGTGCTCGATCGTGACCGGGAACGCCGCCGTCTCATCGTTCGTGCCGTCGTTCGTACCGGTGCTCCCGTTGGACTCGACGGACACCGCCGGCGCATCGACGTCGGCCGCCGTGTCGTTCTCTGGCGCCTCGTCGCTCCCCCGCGCGTTGTCGTCGGATCCGCAGGCGGCACCGAGCAATGCGAGCACCGCGACGACTCCGATCAGTCGCCGGGTCATGCTGCACCCCGCTCGTTGCGAACTCGCTCGGCATCGGCCGATCGGGCACCGGGCTCCGACAGGCCCACCGCTGCTTGCAACAACTCCTCGGCGAAGATCAAGGCGGCAGCCTGCTGTGCGATCTCGTCGAGGACCTCCCCAGCGCGAGGATCGTCGGACGTCACCACCAGCATGGTCACGCCGAGTTCGCAGTCGGGCTTGAGGCATCCGTGCATGGCCTCGGCCGCTGCATCGTCGAGGCCGACGAGGAGTTCGGCGACGACGTCTGGCTCGAGCAGCGTGGCGATCCAGCGCTGCTCGATCCCGTGCCGCAGGACGCGATACACACCACCGCCGAGGTCGTCGAGCGCGCCACCGATCGTGACCTGATCGACCTTGCCGGAATGGTCGAGGCACCGCTCGTGCCCGAAGGCGATGACGACACGACGCAGCGCGCACGGGTCGACGTCGGCGGCCGGGTGCGATGCGACGACGATCTGTTCGCCGCGGTCGGTGTGCAAGGTGAGTTGCGCTCCCGGCACGGCGTGGCCGAGCGCAGTCGCGAGTCGAAGTCGGTCGAGCGGTTGCATGGGTCTCCTGATCGGGGTTTGGATGTCGAACGAGTGGTCGAGGGGGTGGTCGAGGGCGTGGTCGAGGGGGTGGTCGAGGCGAGTGGTGGAGGGGTGTGGAGGGGTGTCGATCATCGAGTGATGTCGGGAAGACCGCGACGCGCTGGCGAGCGCGATGCGGCACGGTTCAGTCGGCGACGGCTCGAGCACGAGCCACCAGGTCGACCGTCGCGGAGCGAACGTCGGATGGTGAGTTCAGCGGCGTCGGGAAGGCGACGCGCGCGGTCGCGAGGGACCGTGCATCGTCATCGATCAGGACGTCGAGCGTGAGGCCGTGGCGGTCGATCGCGACCACCGTCGCTGCGGTCGCCGAACCGACGCCGCCGAGATGACGGGCGATCTCGAGGCAGGCGTCGGCATGGTCGTCGTTGAGATGCTCGATCATCGGCGCCGACACCGGGATGATCGGATCGATGTCGGCGACAGCGAACTCGTCGGCGGTGATCCACCCCATGAAGCCGAAGCCACCCACGTAACGCAGGCTGAGCGCCTGGAATCTCCACCACGAGAAATCGTCGAAGCCGATGTAGTGACGTGCGAGCGGGTGCAGTTGCAGGTGGGCCTCGATCTCACGCCCATGCGGCGAGTGCGGCACGAACGAACCGACCAGGGTCACGCGGGCGAGCGCCAGCGGGTCGACACCGTCGGGAACCGTCTCCCCGAACAGCACACTGGAGCGAGGGTCTCGCCGGAGGTTCTGCGTGTGCTCTGCGAGATCGGACACGCAGATGAGCGGCGAACCGTCGGCGACCACGGAGAACGGAGCGAGCGACGCGTACGGGTGTCCGGACGCGGTCAGCGTCGACATGGTGCCGACGCCGCCGACACCGATCAGCGTGCGCGCGAGCTCGGCGTGGGACGGGAAGCTGGTGACGTCACCGACGAGCGCCGGTCCGGCCGTCTCGTGTCGAGTCGCCGACGCTTCGGTTGCGCTGCTGGTCGTGCTGGTCGTAACCGTCATGGGATGTCTCCGTGGAGGTCGGTGATGAATTGGTCGAGGAAGGCACCGGTGCGGGGACCGTTGCCGAGGAGGAACTGGTCGTCGTAGGTCAGGATTCGGCGCTGCTGCCCGGCTGGCGTCTCGGCGATACCGGGCAGCTCGAGCAGGCCGTCGATGCCCCCGACCGACTCCAGCCCGCGAGCCGGAATGACGAGGACGTCGGGTGCAGCGCGCAGGAGCGCCTCGGCGTTGATCGGCGCGTTGTCCACCACGCCGAGTTCGTCGGCGATGTCGACGCCGCCGGCGGCCTCGATGAGCCAGTCGACGCCGCTGCCTTCGCCGAACAACAACTGCACGTTCTGGCCGCGCAGATACAGCACGGCGACCCGCGGAGCGTCGTCGACGCCGACCGCACGTGCGGTGGCCGCGTCGATCTCGGCATCGACTGCATCGGCGAGTCGATCGCCACGCGCGCCCACGCCGAGTGCGGCTGCGACAGTGCGAATCTTGTCGCCAGGGCCGCTGGCGACACTGTCGTTGGGGATCATCGCGACCTCGACGCCGAGGCGCTCCAGCGCGTCGAGCGTCTCCGTCGGCCCCGCGATGTCGGTCGCGAGGACGATCGTCGGCTCGAACGCCATGATCGGCTCGGCGGCGAGCGCCCGCTGGTAGCCGATCTCGGGCAGTGCGTCGGCGGCTTGCGGGTAGGTGGCGGAGATGTCGGTGGCGACGACCTGGTCGCCGAGGCCGAGCGCGAACACGATCTCGGCGAGGTCCCCGTCGACCGGCACGATCCGAAGATCGTCAGCGATGTCGTCGGCGTCCGCGGACGACACGGCACCCGGCTCGGGGGAGGCAGCCGGCGCTGGCGCCGTTGCAGCGGGAGCGCTTCGTACCGGGAGCGTCGTCACCGTCACGACACCGTCGCTGGCACCGTCGCTGGCACCGTCGCTGGCACCGTCACCGGCACCGTCGCTGGCACCGTCGCCCGCGGGACCGACGTCAGCATCCTGCGATCGACACCCCACGAACCAGGAGGCAGCGATCATGACGCCAACAGCCAGCATCAGCAGCCGAAACGGGCCGATGCCGGATCGAAACAACAGTAGTCGGGCTGCCACTCGACCTATGTTAGGGATACCTAACTCTCACCGCAAGTCCCTTCTTTTTCTCCGCACGGTCATTTCTCTCGCCGCGGCGCCACGTCGCGAAGTTCGAGGCGCGGGACACTCCCGACAACACACGAAGCGACGACACGACGAGAAACGACGGCAAGATAGGACGCGTCCCCGGGAATCCTGAGGAGAGTCATGTCGTACGACGAACAAGTGGCGCAGCGCACCGAAGTCACGCGGATGCAGGCGGTCGGCAACGGCGCCGTCGGCCAGAGGCCGATCCGCAACGGCGGTCGGACATGAAGGCGCATGCGTCCTCTGTCGACCGGGTACTCGACTCGATCGGCTCCGACCGCGGCGGACTGAGCACCGACGAGGCCGCACGACGACTGGTGCGCGACGGACCCAACCGACTCCCGAACGCGACCAGAGAACACCTCCTCGTTCGGATTTTTCGACACGTTCACGACGTGCTCATCTACGTGTTGCTCGTCGCGGCGGTCGTCACGGCTCTCCTCGGACACTGGATCGACTCGATGGTGATCTTCGGTGTCGTCGTGATCAACGCGGCGATCGGTTTCGTGCAGGAAGGCAAAGCAGAAGAGGCCCTCGAGGGCATCCGGAAGATGCTGTCGCTCGACGCTCGCGTGCGTCGCGACGGGCAGTGGACCCACGTCGACGCAGAAATGCTCGTGCCCGGCGACGTCGTCCGACTGCGATCGGGAGATCGGGTTCCGGCCGACGTGCGCCTGTTCGAGACGACCAACCTGCAGATCGAAGAGTCAGCGCTCACCGGCGAGTCGGTGGCGACAAGCAAACATCCCGATGCGGTCGACGACGACGCAGGAATCGGCGACCGGTCGGGTATGGCGTTCTCCGGAACCCTGGTCACGGCCGGCCGAGGTGTCGGCGTGGTCACCGCGACGGGTACGGCCACCGAGATCGGCCGCATCAACACCATGATCGGCGAGGTCGAGACCCTCGCAACACCACTCACCCGCCAGATGGCGACGTTCGGCAAGCAACTCTCCCTTGCCATCGTCGTCCTCGCCACGATCGTGTTCGCGAGCGGAGCGCTACTTCACGACACGGCGTATTCGGAGCTGTTTCTCGCCGCGATCGGGTTCTCGGTCGCGGCCATCCCCGAGGGGCTCCCGGCGATTCTCACGATCACCTTGGCCATCGGCGTCCAGCGGATGGCAGGCCGCAATGCGATCACCCGCAAACTCAACGCCGTCGAGACACTCGGTTCGGTGACGGTGATCTGCTCCGACAAGACCGGCACGCTGACCAAGAACGAGATGACGGCGCGCCGCGCCGTCACCCGAGCGCACCGCTACGACATCGACGGGACCGGGTACACCCCCACGGGAACGGTGAGCATCGACGGCATCGCCACCTCGCTCGACGAACGCGCCGACCTGGCAGCGCTGGTGGAGGCTCTCGCCGTGGCGAACGACAGCGTGGTGATCGAGAGCGACGGACGTTGGGTCGTCGACGGCGAGCCGACCGAGGGAGCGCTGCGCACGCTCGCGCTCAAGACGGGGTTCGAGTCGGCGGAGTATCGGCGTGTCGCCGTCGTTCCCTTCGAGTCCGAGCACAAGTTGATGGCCACGATCGACGACGCTCCCGACCGCGGTCGGGTGATGCTCGTGAAGGGCGCCCCCGATCGTCTGCTCGACCGCGCCACGACGCAGTTGGGCTCCGACGGCACCCTGCAGACCCTGCACCGAGCATGGTGGGAGCGGGAGATCGACGAGTTGAGTGGTGAAGGTCTACGCGTGCTCGCTGCGGCGCGGCGGCTCGCCGGCCCCGACCAGAACTCCATGACGCTCGACGACGTCGACGATCTCGTGTTCCTCGGCCTCGTCGGCATCGTCGACCCGCCGCGACCGGAGGCGATCGAAGCGATCGCCACCTGCCGCGGGGCCGGCATCGCCGTGAAGATGATCACGGGTGACCACGCCGGAACGGCGAGCGCGATCGGCAGCGAGATGGGGATCGGCGACCGCCGCAGCGCGATATCGGGCGCCGAACTCGAAGTTGCATCCGACGACGAACTCCGAGACATCGTGCGTCATCACGATGTCTTCGCGCGCACGAGCCCCGAACACAAGCTTCGCCTCGTGACTGCGTTGCAAGCCAACGGCGAGGTCGTGGCGATGACCGGCGACGGCGTCAACGACGCCCCGGCACTCAAGCGTGCCGACGTCGGGGTCGCCATGGGCATCAAGGGCACCGAAGCCACCAAAGAAGCAGCCGAAATCGTGCTCACCGACGACAACTTCGCCTCGATCGAGCAAGCGGTCGAGGAGGGCCGCACGATCTACGACAACCTGCGCAAGTCGGTGCTGTTCATCCTGCCGACCAACGCCGCCGAAGCGCTCGTCATCGTCGTCGCGGTCGTCGTCGGGTTCGACCTCCCGCTCACACCGACGCAGATCCTGTGGGTCAACATGGTCACCGCCGTCACGCTGGCGATGGCGCTGGCGTTCGAGCCGCCCGAGCCCGGCATCATGCACCGACCGCCACGGGCTTCGCGTTCATCGATCCTCGACCGTTACTTCCTTTGGCGAATCGCCTTCGTCGGCACCCTCGTCGGAGGAGCCACGATCGCGGTGTTCAGCCTCGCGGGTCACGACGGTGACGACGTCGCCGTCGCGCGAACGGTCGCTGTCAACACACTCGTGTTCGGACAGATCTGCTACCTCTTCAGCGCCCGGTTCCTCCGGGCGGCCAGCTATCTGCCGTCCCACCTGCTGGCAAACCCGGTGGCGTGGGTGGCCGTCGGCGTCCTCAGCCTGTTGCAACTCGGATTCGTGTATCTCCCGTTCATGAACACGACGTTCGAGACCACACCGATCGGATGGTCCGGCTGGATCATCCCCGGCGTCATCGGACTCGGGGTCTTCGCCGCCGTCGAGGTGGAGAAGGCGGTGATGCGAGCCCGCGACCGTCGGTGAGCGGGTCGTTCAGGTCGTGCAGGTCGTTGTACGGTCGCTCGCCGACCGCGAGCACGTCAGGAATCGAAGCCGAGACCCAGGCGGTCGAGTGTGCGCAGCCAGCGGTTGCGCTTGCCCGTCTGGTCCTCGCGGTTCATCGACCAGCGCGTCGCCTGGATACCCACGAAGCGGAATGGCTCCGGCGGGAACGGGAGCGGCTTGTTCTGTACGAAATCGGTCCGCGCCGCGATCGACTTACGGCCCTGCAGCAGATCGAGCATCGTCGAGGCAGCGAATCGAGTGGCCGCCACGCCGAGCCCGGTGTAGCCGACCGCGTAGACGACGCGGTCCGACAATGCCTTGCCGAAGAACACCGAGAACCTGGTACTCGTGTCGATCGCGCCGCCCCAGACATGACTGAAGTTCACATCGATGAGTTGCGGGAACGTCTGGAAGAAGTGCTCTGACAGCTTCGCCCAGGTCTCCGGGCGACTCTCGAGCTCGACCGACACCTTCGAGCCCCAGTAGTAGATGGCGTCGTAGCCGCCCCACAGAATGCGATTGTCCGCGGTCAGTCGGTAGTAGTGGAACTGGTTGGTGATATCGGACAGTCCCTGGCGGCGCTTCCAGCCGATGCTCGCGAGCTGCTCGGCGGTCAGTGGCTCGGTCACGAGGCAGTAGTCGTAGACCGGAACCATGTACTGCCGAATGCGCTTGAGCAGCGGTTTGTCCGCGTTGGTGCCGAGCACCGCCTGCGCGCAGCGGATGTTGCCGAGCGGCGTCGAGATCAGTACACCTCGGCCATCTTTCTCCACCGACGTCGCCTTGGTGTGTTCGTAGATCCGCACGCCGAGGTCGGTCGCGACTCGCTTGAGTTCCCAGGCCAACTTCGCCGGGTCGACGAGTGCAGCTCGACCGGGCCGCGACAACCCGCCCACGTAGGTCGGCGAGTGGATCTCGGCGCGCATCGCCTCTTGGTCCAGCCACTCGACACGCTGGCCGAGCGAGCGAAGCAGGTCGTGCTCTTCACGCAGTTCGTCGACGTACGACGAGGGGTGACGCGTGTGTGCGACGTCGATCACGCCTGTGCGTTCGTAATCGCAATCCATCTCGTAGCGCTGGATCGACGCTTCGATCTCGTTCAGGTTCGCGATGCCGAGATCTTCGAGCACGTCGATCTCGTCGGCATGTCGGGCCATGCCGTTGCCGACACCGTGGGTCAACGACGATTCCATGAAGCCACCGTTGCGACCGCTCGCCGCTCCGCCGACCTCTCCCTTGTCGATCAGGATGACATCGCGCCCGGGATCGCGTTCTTTCGCGATGACCGCCGACCACAGGCCCGTGTACCCCGCGCCCACGATGCACAGATCGCAGTGTTCGTCACGGACGAGTGTCGGATTCGACTCGGGGATCTCGACGCTCTCGGTCCAGTACGGGTACGGCTCGGCATCGGCGATCGCATCGAGCGCTCGCCGGGACAACGCGGTGTCCGACCAGCCCTCGGGACTGGCCGACGCGGGCTCGACGTCGTCAGCAGGAGTCGAGTCAGACATCGTCGGCCGCCAACGCCAGCAGGACCGACGTGTCGCCGGACGCGCTGGTCACCACGGTCATGCTGGTCGCGGTGTCGCGCCCGTGCGTACGACACACGGGCATCGGAACGCATCTGGTTGACGTCACGTTCGAGAAGGTAGCTGATCAGCAGCGGTCACGGGCTGGCGTTGCCAGCGAGCGTCCGCACCAGCGACGACGGCCGTCGTCAGTCGTCGAGGGCGGGTTGTTCGACGTCGAAGTTGAGGTTGCCCGGCTGTTCCACATTGGTATCGATGCCGTCGTCGACCGTGACGTCGAAAGGCACCTCGGGATCGGGCGGGTTCTCGACATCGGGCTCGTCGTCGGAACCGCATCCGGTGCTCACTGCGAGCGACGCCGCGATCGCGACGACGGCAGCCACCGATCGCACCGTCGAGCGAGGGGCGGTCACGGATCGGGAATCGCGCCGGTGGCAGAGACGATGATTCACGACTGCGACGCCACTGCGGCTCGGAGCTGCGACTTGTTCATCTCACTGCGACCGTCCACATCGAGTTCCTGCGCTCGTTCGTAGAGTTCAGCCTTGGTCAGCGTTGCGAGGTCGATCGGTTCGGTCGCTGCCACCGCATCGGCAACCGCGTCGTCCATCTCACTGCGCGTCGACTCCGCTGCTCGGGCACCCTGAGCGCGCGCCTGACCGATGGTTTCACTGACGCCTCGGTCTGCAGCGTCGATGGTCCGCTGCGCAGCGCTGCGCGCTTGTCCGGCTGTCGTCGACATTCCGGTCTGCGCGCTGTGCCCGGAGACACCTGCGACATCGCTCAGGCGACGTCCGACGGCGCTGGCGATGTCGTTGGTTCGATGCACGGTCGCGCGCCCGAGACGAACCAGGTTCGACGGGAGCGACGGAAGAGAGGTCTCGAGATCGTCGAGACGACGGGTGATGTCCTGTTGAACGCTCATGTGGAGGGAGTACCCCAACCGGGTAGCCGGCAATCCTCTCCGGCAATCCTCTCTATCGACGAGACCATCGACGAGACCATCGACGGAGTTGCTGCACTCGTCGCCGACTGGCTTGCCGCGCGCTGCCAGCGCCCACCGCTAGTTTCGCGTCCATGACCACGACCGACGCGGTCGCCACGTGGGAGCGGCTGGTGCGCTTCCATCGCCTCGCGACCCGAGCGATGGACGATCACCTCCGCGGCCGTTTCGGCTACTCGCTCGACGAGTACGACGTGCTCCACCAGATCGGAGCACACGGCGAACCGATCCAGATGGGCCTGCTTGCGGAGCGACTCCTCGTGGCGAACAGTTCGTGCAATCGAATCGTCGGGCGGCTGGTCGATGCCGGCCTCCTCCGGCGGCTGACCGCCGGCGACGACCGGCGACGCGTCCTGGTCGAACTGACCCCCTCCGGTCGCCGGCTCCGGACCCGGATGGCCGCGGTACACACTCGCGACATCGAGCGGTGGGTGGGCGAGCCCCTGTCGCGCGAGGCAATCGCCGGGCTGGACGAGGCGCTTCGGCGACTGGCGCCCGAGGACCCGCCAGCGACAGAGTGGGTCTGACCCACTCTGTCGTCAGAGTTGCAGGCCGGACGTGGCCCCGCCGTCGACCAGCAGGTTCGCGCCGGTGATGAAACTCGCTCGCGGGCTGGCGGTGAACACGACGAGGTCGGCGACCTCCTCGGGGGTCCCGAGCCGGCGGAACGGGTTCTCTCGCACGATCGCATCCCACAGCTTCGAGTTCTCCCGCTGCACCTGCTCCCAGGTTCCACCAGGAAAGATGATGTCGCCCGGTGACACCACGTTCGCACGGATACCTCGCCGAGCGACCTCACGCGACAGTGACTTGATCATGCTGACCGTGGCCGCCTTGACAGCTGCGTAGGCAGCGATCCGGGGAGCCGCCACGTTCGCCGCTCGCGATCCGATGCAGACGATGTTGGCGTCGACGTGATCGTCCATGTGCGCGAGTGCGGCGCGGAGGAGTTCGTTCGTGCGGACGAGGTCGAGATTGGTCGAGGCTTCCCAGTCCGGTCCGGCCATCGCCGACACGTTCGAGACGACGATGTCGAGCCCGCCCATCGACTCCGCCGCCCACGCGACGAGCGCGGTCGGCTCCCCTTCGACGGCCAGGTCCGTGGGCCGATGATGCACCACACCACCGAGCGAGAGTCCACCGAGCGAGCGCTCGGCGGCCGCCGCTGCGAGATCGTCGGCGTTGCGGGCGCAGACCGCGACGGTGGCGCCCTCGTCGACGAAGGTCTTCGCGATGGCTCGACCGATGCCCTTGCTCGCACCGGTCACCAACACGCGCTTGCCGGACAGCCCGAGATCCATTCGGCAAACGTAGGCGGTCAGCCGCGGCCGACGAGACGCCAGTTGGCGCGCACGACGAGCTCACGCTCGGAACGCCGAGTCTGCAGGATGCCGATCGCCTCGGCGAGCAGGTCGGCCCGATCGGGCTGCCCCATGCACGCTTCGATGGCGCACGACAACGCTGCCGACATGCGGTTGTAGTCGTCGCACATCGACTCGAGCGCGAGCGATCCGCTTGCTTCGTGCCGTGCTGCCCGGAGTGCCGCTGCGGTCGGTTCGTCGCCGGTCCGGTCGATCACCCGCCCGGCGAAGTCGTCGATCTCGGCGATCTCCTCGCCCATCCATGCGATCTCGTGATCGGCGCGCACCGCGCACTGTTCGAGGATGATGTCGATCTGCTCGAGCGCCACGCGGGCGGTTGCGGTGGTGACCTCGGGCGCAATCGTCTCCACCAGTTCGTGGCGCACGTCGCGCAGCAACTGGCTCGTGGTGGGTCGGACCATCATGACGGAGCTCCTCGTACCTCGAGTGCGGCCTGCAGACCGGCGATGGCGGCGAGGTTCTGCTCGTGGCCGTACATGAGCGATCCGACTTGCATCGCAGTCATCACGCCGGAGTTCTCGCCGAGCGCGAAGCGGTCGAGTTGCTCGCTGATCGTCGCACCGACCTTGACCCCGGCGAGGATCGTGAAGTAGCCGACCGTCCACTGGTTGACCTCGGCCTCACCGAAGCCGGTGGCCGCTCGGTACGCCTGCAAGAAGGCCTCGGGGTCGTGGGTATAGAGGTTCGGGCCGGCCGCCGAGGAGTAGATGTTGTACCAACCGAGGTCCTCGCGCGGGTCGCCGATCGAGGCGAACTCCCAATCAAGCAGCAGGTACTCGCCCTCGGCGTCGATCATGACGTTCGGCGCCTGCGGATCGCCGTGGGTGAGCCGCAACGGCAGCGGCGGCGGCTTGTTGGCACTCAGCCACGCAGCCGTGTAGCGCGACACCGGGTCACTGTTGACGCTGCGCTGCTCGACGGTCCGCCACATCTCGATGAGGTCGTCGATGCGCTGGTCCCAGCTCGAAGGTCGCGGCATCGCCGCTGGCAGTTGGTCGGACTCGACCGAGTGAACCAGGCCCCACAACTCCGCCAGACGGGTCGGGTGATCGCCGTAGTCGTCGCTGCGTTCCAACAGCGACTGCAACGAACCGCCCGCCACGTGATCCATCACGATCGCCTTCGTACCGAGGTGTCCTCCGGTCGCGTCGTAGTACCGAGCGGCGGGAATCGGGATCGCTCCGAGTTCGGTGAGTGCCTCGAGCACCATCCACTCGTGGTCGCGGTCGGTCTCGATCATGGCGTGGCCTGCGGGCGGGTCCCCGCGCAGCACGACCGTTTCCTCCAGCATCACCTCTCCGGATCGGTAGCGAACGCGAGCACTCGCCATCGACCGGCTGTAGCCCCCGGCCATCGGGTCGTACGAGACGACCTCGATGTCGTCGACGTCGCTTCGATGGAGCTTGAGGAACGCGGCAACGCGTTCGGGCATCAACGCTCGTTCGTGCACATCCAACCCCCGTTTCGATGTCGACCGAACCGTAGCCGAGCCGACGAGTCCTGCGCCCACTTCTCGGTCGGCAGCGACCCGGTCGATCAGTCGACGGCCACACCGCTCGAGCGCCGGCCGAGCGCAGGTGTCGAAGCCAGTCGGTCAGCCCATCGGACCGGTGGTCCAGATCAGCACTTCGGCTCCCTCGGCACCGGCCGACAAAGCCAGGCCGTCGACACCCGACAGGCGGGCGGCGTCGCCGGTGGCGAGTCGACCCGACGCTTCGAGTTCGACGTCGCCGCGGGCGACGAAGACATGCCCGAACGGTGCATCGGGAACCTGCACGCGCTCACCGGGTTGCAGCCGAGCGCCCCAGAGAACCGCATCGCGCTGACGGATCGAGATCGCCGCGTCATGTCCTTGGCCCGATGCGATCGGAACGAGCCCACCTCGGCCGAGCTCGTCGTCGATGTCGAGTTGCTGGTAGCCGGGATCGACCGCTTCGGTGTCGGGAAGCACCCACATCTGGATGAAGTGCACGTCCTGGTCCGGGCTCCCGTTCTTCTCCGAATGCCAGATGCCTCGGCCCGCGCTCATCCGCTGGGCCAACCCGGGATAGATGAGCCCGCGGTTGCCTTCGGAGTCCTTGTGTTCGAGTTCACCGTCGAGCACCCACGTGACGATTTCCATGTCGCGGTGCGGGTGCGTCTCGAAGCCGGTGCCACCCGCCACCCGATCGTCGTTGAGGACGAGGAGCTGGCCGTGGTTCGTGTTGTCCGGCGAGTGGTGCGGTCCGAAGCTGAACGAATGCTTGGAGTCGAGCCACCCGGCGCGGGTGTGGAATCGATCGGCGGACCGACGGATGTCGACGGCGGGGGTCACGGCGGGGGTCACGGTCATGTCGAGGACAACCAGCGTGGTCGGCGCTCTATTTCCGTTCGGAAATATTCGTCATTCGTTCGGGGGCGCTTCCGACAATCGCTGGTGCAGCTCGTTCCATGCCGGACCGAGAATCTCGCCGATGGTCGGGAACGGTTGCATCGAGTGTCGGAGCCGAGCAACCGGCACCCGGCCGTCGATCGCGACCACGATCGCGTGGACGATCTCGTCGAACGACGGTCCCACGCCGGCGGCTGCGATGACCTCGCGAGTGCTCCGGCGTGCGGCAACCCACAGATGCCCGTCACCGAGGCGGTCCGTCGACCACCGCGGGATGCTCGACAGGTCGACACCGACCGACACGACGTCGTCGTCACCGTCGAGTTCACTCCATGACGGTCCGACCTGGATGAAGGGCGGCGTCGTGAACATGCAGCTGCTCAACACGACGTCGTCGAAGCGCCGCGAACCGGCACCAGCACCGGCACCAGCACGGAGCCGGTCGGCGACCACGAGCGCATGGTGCGACGCAAGATGGGTGTATTCGCCTCGGCCGGCGACGTCGCCGATCGCCCAGATCGAGCCGTCCACTCGAAGCCGCCCGTGGTCATCGACCGGCAACGGCTCGTCCGGGTCGATGCCGATCGACTCCAACCCGAGATCGTGTGTGTTCGGGGTGCGCCCGACCGCGACGACGACCCGATCCGCTGCGATCGACGTCCCGTCGGAGAGTTCGACGACCACCTGATCTCGCTGCCCCTCGCGGCGCTCTGCCGGACGAAGCGCCGTTGCCTCGGTTCCCCAGCGCAGGTCGATCCCGCGCGACGTCAACGCCCCCGCGACGATGTCGCCGAGCACAGGCGGGGCGGTGGCGAGCGAGCGATCGATGGGATCGACGACGACCACGTCGGTCCCGAAGTGACGGAACATGTCCGCCGTCTCGAGACCGATCACACCGGCGCCGAGGATCACGACCCGGTCGGGCTGGATGGTCGCTCGATACACGTCCTCGCTGGTCCACACGCCGTCGAGGCGTTCGCCCCGGTCGTCGTCGATGCCGTCGATCGACGGCACCACCGCGCTGGCCCCCGTTGCCAACACGATGTGGTCGACGTGGTAGCGCTCGCCGTCGGCTTCGATCGTGTCGACATCGACGACGCTCGCCCGGGCCCGAACGAGTTCGATACCGTTCGAGCGCAACCCCTCGACGTGGCGCTCGTCGCTGAGGCCATCGGTGACCTGGCGGCGGTGTTCCACGGCGTCGTTCCAGGAGTGCCCGACTCGCCCGTCGTGCAGCATCGTCTTGCTCGGCATGCAGGCGACGAACGGGCACTCGCCACCGACGAGGTCGGACTCGAACACGATGACGTCGAACATTCCCGCCAGCTCGGCGGCCAGCGCTTCGGCTGCCGATCCGCCTCCGATGATGCCGACCCGATCGGACTGCTGTGCACCCATGGGCTCGGAGGTACCCCCGTCGCGTCGGATCTACACGAATCGGCTGAACACGTTCACGGTTGAACACAGCTCGAGGTGGGAAACCCCCGGCGATGAACCACGGAGCGCGCACCCCGTTCGAGCCCGATGACACGCACTCCCTCACCCGCCAACACGAGGCCGCGCACGATGCCGCGACAGTCGCCGACGGCGGTGACACACCGATCGGTCGTGACGGTCGTGACGGTCGTGACGGTCGGGGCACGGTGCTGGTGTTGGGTGCGTCCGGGTATGTCGGCGGTCGACTCGTCCCCGAGCTCGTGCGCGGCGGCTGGTCCGTTCGCTGCATGACGAGGTCGCCGGAACGTCTCCGGGAGGTGCCGTGGGCCAGCGACGTCGAGATCGTGGCCGGTGATCTCGACGACCCTTCGACACTCCACGCCGCATTCGCCGGTGCTCGCCAGCTGGTCTATCTCGTTCATTCACTCGGAGACGAGGACTTCGAAACAGCAGAACGAACCGCTGCGCAGCACGCGCGCCTCGCCGCGGAGCGAGCCGGGGTGCAGCACATCGTCTACCTGGGCGGGCTCGGCGACGAGTCGACCGAGCTGTCACCCCACCTGCGGTCACGACACACCGTCGGCCGTGAACTCGCAGCCGGTGCGACTCCGGTGACGGAGCTCCGAGCGGCGATCGTCATCGGCGCTGGCTCGGCGTCGTTCGAGATGATGCGCAGTCTGGTCGAGGTGCTCCCGGTGATGGTGACGCCGCGCTGGGTGTCGAGCACGCTGGTGCAACCGATCGCCATCGCCGACGTCTTGGCGTGGCTGGTCGATGGGCTGGCGCGCGACCTGTGCGACACCGATCGTCACGCCGGTGGGAGCCACGATGTCTTCGAGATCGGCGGCCCTGACATCGTGACCTATCGCGAGTTGATGGACCTCTACGCCGAGGTCGCCGGGCTTGCGAGACGGTGGGTGCTCTCGGTGCCGGTCCTCACCCCACGGTTGTCGTCGCACTGGGTCAACCTGGTCACTCCGCTTCCGGCGCAGCTGTCGCGCTCCCTGATCGGCAGTCTGTCCAACGACGTCGTCGTCACGACCGGCCAGGCTGGTCTGGCTGGTCTGGCTGACCTGGCTGGTCTGGCTGGGCGTCGGCGCCCCCTGTCGATGCGCGCGGCCATCGAGATGTCGATCGCTGCACTCGACGACCTCGACATCCCCACTCGATGGTCGGGCAGCACCCCTCGGCTTGCCTCGGCACAACCGCGTCCGTGGGACGCCGACTGGTCGGGCGGCACCGTCGTCGAAGACCGACGCGAGCGGACGACCGATGCGTCGGCAGCGACCTTGATGCGAACGGTGAAGGGCATCGGCGGCGCTCGCGGCTGGTACGGATTCGGATTCCTCTGGTCGATCCGCGGCGTGATCGACTCGCTCGTCGGCGGCGTCGGACTTCGACGCGGCCGACGCCACCCCGATGAGATCCATGTCGGCGAAGCGTTGGACTTCTGGCGGGTCGAACACGCTGATGACCGTCTGTTCCGACTGCGCGCCGAGATGCGCCTCCCGGGAATGGCATGGCTCGAATGGGAGATCCTCGACGAACCCGACGGCGAGCAGACCGGCACCCAGCACGACGAGCGGGTGCAGCGACGGATGATTCAGCGAGCGCGCTACGCGCCGGCCGGATTGCTGGGCCGGATGTACTGGTGGCTTCTCGTCCCGTTCCACCTGGTGATCTTCCCGCTCATGCTGCGACGAATCGTGTCGGCGGCCGAGGCCGCCGAGGCCTCGGCTGCTGTAGCGCCAGCGACGTTTCGCTCGCCGACACTCGGGTAGTCCTCGCTCATGAACGACCGCCTCACCCTCGACGCTTCGTGCCATGACGCTTCGCGCTTGGTCCGACGTCGGTCGGTGCGGTCGCCCCTCGTCCTCGAGACATCCCTCCCTCCCGGGGGTTCGTCTCGCTGGGCCGTCTCGGTGGCGGCGGACTCGCGCCATCCGCCGCTGCCGAGGCAACATCGACCCGCCACGACCTGATCCGACACCACGACTCGACAACACACCGCGACGACAACACCGCGACAACAACACCGCGTAAGCGCCGACGGAACGGTTTACCCCTGCGGCGATGGGGGTACGCCTCGCGCATGACACTCTTGCGCACCACCACCGACGAGCTACGGATCTCCGACGAACTCGCCGAGGCGCTCCCCCGGATTCGACGAGTCGCCGTCACCACGGGACGGGGCGACGACAAAGCAGCCCGCGTTCGCCGTATCGCCACGGAGATCGCTGCGGACCAGGGATGGGAGATCATCCTCTACGACCGCTCACAAGAACGATGGACCGATCATCCGCACCCCACCGGGCCGCTGCGCGCCGACGATCTCGACGCCGACGGATTCGACACATCGGAGTTCGACACCGACGATCTCGACCACCTGCGAGTCGAACTCCGAGACATCGAAGCAGCTGGCGTGTCGGCCGCTGCATGGATCGCCACGATCCCATCACTCACGGCGATGATCGACGTCTTCCAGGAGGTCGAGATCGACGCAGTCCTGCTTCCCGCCGATCCGGACAAACCTCGCCTCATGGAGCGGTTGCTCTCCGGCGACGACGTCGCGGAGACGGTCGAACGCGTCACGCAGAACCTCGTACCCGGCGTCAACCCCTACTTTCTCGTGGTCGACGACGACGAGATCCGCATCGAGACCTACGGGGAGGCATCGTGACGCGCACCCCGATGATCGTGAGGCACCACCAGATCGGTATCACGAGCGATGCCGTCGCCGAGGCATCCGCGCCGAGCTCGACGGCACCATCAACGGCATCGGCGACGGCACCATCGACGGCACCATCGACGGCACCATCAACGGCATCGGCGAGCGCCACATGACGCGCTCGCCGATGCGAACGCCGCGGCGCCGCTCCGACGTGACTACATTGGCGCCCATGTCGGACATGGGAACCGAACTGACGATCACGAACATCGACGGCGGATTCCGCCTCGACGGGGAAGTCGACGCGCAGACAGCGCCGTCGTTGAAGTCGTGCTTGGAGACGTACCTGAACGATTCCGATGGCGTCACGCTCGACGTCCGAGAGGTCACGTTCATGGATTCGAGCGGACTCCGGGTCCTGCTTGGCGTCACCGAGACCTGCCGGGCACAAGGAAGCGATCTCGAGCTCGTCGCCCCGACACCGACGGTGTCGCGGCTCTTCGACATCAGTGGGCTCGCCGGTCATTTCACGGTGACGCCCGCTGGCTGACGCGCAAAGTCACAGCAGTACCGCCGACCAGCGGACAGCCCCAGCTGGCACACCCGCCCTCACGCTCTGCAACATCGAACTGCAACATCGAACTGCGACATCGGCCAGAACCCGTCGACTCGCGATGTCGCAGCGATCAGATCGTGCGCTCGACCACGACGGCGACACGATCGTCGGCCGTCATCGATGAGCATTCACCGGCCTCGACGAGCCCCTCTGCCGACGGAACACCACCCAGCCGAGTGATCGCTTTCCGCACCGCCTCGTCGAAGGGCATGTCACGGCGTTCGAACACTCCGTCGGTGTACATCGCCAGCCAATCGCCCGGAGCGAGGACGAGTTCCACCTCTGCGGTGTGCCCGTCCGCGACGACCCCGAGTGGCGGACCCGGTACGAGCTCCAGTAACGAGAGGACGCCGCCTCGTGCGCAGTGCAGCGGTGGCGGGTGGCCGGCTGACACCAGCGTGACGCGCCCACTGGCTTTGTCGAGCCGTCCGACGATGACCGTCGAGAACGGGCAATCCAGACCGCACACGGCGTAGTAGAGGGAGCGGCACTCGGCCACGATGGCAGCAGGATCGCCTCGACGACTCGCAGCCACCGTTCGCAACATCGAACGGATGGCGCCCATCTGGCGCGTTGCCTCGAGCCCGTGCCCGGCCACGTCGCCGACCGTGATGATCACCCAGTCGTCGAGATCGAGCACGTCGAAGAAGTCGCCGCCGAGCCGGTCGCTTCGCTCCGCTGGCAGATACTGCGCATCGAAGCGGTAGCCGCCGACCGATGTCGCGTACTCGGGTTGCAGCGCCCGCTGCAAGATCTCGGCATTGGTTCGTTCCGCTTCGTAGCGCAGCGCACGGTCGATGGCCGAGCCCGCCAGTTCGCCGATGGCGATGGCCTGGCGCCGTGTCACACCGTCAGCGCGTTCGCTCCAGCCGATGTCGAGCCGGCGTTCACCGACCGAGAACGAGAACACGACGTCGTCGGCATTCGATGCACCCGCCTCGACGAGGTCGAGATGCACGTTGGTGTCGACGAGTTCGGCACCGAGCGCCTCGAGAACCCCCGCAGACGTTCGCAATCCGCTCAGCTGCGACGCAAGCCGTCGGAGCTGATCGATCTGAACCCGCTGCGTCACGCGGTTCGTGACGTCTTGCGCCAACCCCAGCATCCGAACGGGGGCACCATCGGGAGCCCGGAAGATCCGTCCGCGCGATTCCATGTGGCCGATCGAGCCGCCGGCACGCACGAATCGGTACGCCAAGACGAACGCGTCGTCGACCTCCAGCGACACCTCGACGCGAGCGCGAAGCGCTGACGCGTCGTGAGGATGCACCGACGTGTAGAAGTCGTCGATCGTTCCGCCGAACTCACCGGGGACCATCCCGTGCACGCGCTCCAGGGAATCGTTCCATGTGACCACTCCGGTCGGGATGTTCCAATCGAACACGCCGCTGTCACCGCTCGACAACGCCACCTCGAGACGACGAGCGAGCTCCTGGGTACGCAAGGTCGCATCGGCTGTCGCCAACAGGACCCGCTGCGACACGGGCTCGACGAGGTACGCGTCAGCCCCGCGTCGAAGACCGTCGGCCACCGACCCGTCGTCGATGGGAGCGCTCGAACGCTGGATCAACGGGATCGTCGACGTCACCGCATCGGACTTCAGCCGATCGATCAACGCGGCAGTCGACGTTTCGCCGAGCTGCGCATCGAGCAGGACGAGGTCGGGTCGGTCACGAGCGAGGCGGAAGGCAGCGTCGGCTGAGCGCGCCTCGATCACGGAGGCGCCTACATCGACGAACCAGCCGCGCAGCGACTCGCGCTGATCGTCGTCGTGGACGACGATCAGCACCGTGGCACCTTCGAGGTGATCGCGGAGATCGGTGTCCATGCTGCTTTCGGCTGCTGTTTCGGCTGCTGTTTCGGCTGCTGTTTCGGCTGCTGTTTCGGCTGGCCCTCACTGCGGAAGGTTGTGCGTTCGCTTTGACCATAACCCATCGCGCCGACCCGGCACACCAGACAAAGCGCCGGGCATGTCGCTACAGCAGCGCGTGTCGGTTGGCGGTCGGTCGGGCAGATCGACTCCATGCACGCTCGCCGGCACCATCACCATCACCATCACCAGCGCCAGCACCAGCGCCAGCACCAGCACCAGCACGGTGGCGCTCCCCGATCGTGCCAGTTCGAAGGATTGACGGCCGCTGCGAGCGGGAACCCTTGCACCATGACTGCACGACCAACCCGAACGAGCAACGAGCACGACGAGACGCACGATCCGGATCGGATGCCCGAGGCGAAAAAGGCCAACAACGAGATCACGCCCGCATCCGGCGACGACGTCGACAAGGCGCGCCGACTCGCCGACGACGTCGAGCATCCCGACGACGACATCGCCACCTGACGGATCGATCCGGCAGCACGTTTCGCACGACTCGACTCGGGGTAGCACCTGCGCATGAAATTCATCAAGGGATTCGTCATCGGAACGCTCGTCGGCATGAGCATCGGCTCCTCGCTCAGCGAACAGCAGCGAAAGCAGATCGTGCAGCGCGTGAAGAAGCAGGCCGAACCAGTCGGTCGAGCGGTATCCGACAATGTCGGCAACATCGCCGACACCGTGACCGAGCAAGCCGCCGAGACCGTCGACAAGGCGGGGAACTCGGTGGTCGACTCGATCGACGGCCGAGCCGCAGCAGGCGAGGCTGCACCGACAGCCAACGCGTCGCCGAGCAGCTCACCCCGCGCGGTGAGCTGACCCGGTGGACCTGGTACGTCGGCTCGACCGGGTCCAACGCGAACGGCCATGGCTCGCCACGCCCGTTGCGGTCATCCGACGATTCAGCGAACACGACGGCGGCCGCATGTCGGCCGCCGTCGCATTTTTCGCCTTCTTCAGCGTGTTTCCGCTGCTGCTGGTCTTCGTGAGCGTTCTCGACATCATCCTGAACGGTCGTCCCGGACTGCGCGAGGACCTGGTCGATTCCGCACTCGGGCAGCTCCCGATCATCGGTCAACAGGTGTCGGCACCGCAATCGAGTGGATCGGGCAGCATCGTCACACTGGCCGTGGGCACCGCCACCGCTTTGTGGGCTGGCCTCGCCGCCACTGCGGCCCTCGCCAGTGCCTTCGCCACGGTCTGGGATGTCGTTCCCAGCTCACGTCACAACTTCCTCCGCAAACGCGCGCAGGGTCTGGCCGCAGTGCTGTCGATCGCTGTACTGATCGCGATCTCCACGCTGGTCGGCAACATCGCAGCGCTCTTCGGCGTTTCACCAGCCACCGTCGTTCTCGGTCTGAGCCTCAACCTGGCCGTCAACATCATGGGACTGATGGCGGTGTTCCATTTCCTCAGCCCGAACACGGACCCGTGGCGCGTCCACGTTCCCGGAGCGGTCATCGGGGGCGCAGTCATTTTCGGGCTGCAACAGATCGGCGGATGGGTCGCCAGGCGCTATGTCGAGAACGCGAGCGACACCTACGGCTCGCTGGCGATCGTGATCGGTTTGCTCGTGTGGCTCCACCTGGTTTCACGAGCGATCGTCCTCGCTGCCGAGTTCAACGCTGTTCGAGTCCATGGCCTCACACCACGATCCATCCACGGTCAACCCGACTCGCTCCTCACCGAAGCCGACCGCCGAGCGATGGTGTACAACACCGAGCGGGTACGACACGACGAGCAACTCGGCGTCGTCGTCAACGCTCCAACCGAGGTACTCGACGACGCGCGCCGGCAGAACGACGACGGCCCACGTTTCCCCGCGGAGCATGACGGGTAGGGCTCGGTCGACGGTGCCCGCCTCCGCCAGGAGCCTCGTCCCTCGGCCCGGCGAGCGGTGCCGCCCCCGATCCGCACAACCAGATCCGCACAACCAGTTCCCCACTCAGATCCGGAGGCCCGATGAGCACCGCGACCAAGAACCAATCCCAGACCGTCAACCCGACCACCGGTGAGGTCCTGTCCACCTACGACGAACACACCGACACCGAGATCGCCGACATCCTCGACCGCTCGCATCAGGCCTTCCACGAGTGGCGGCGGCGCCCCCTGACGGATCGCCTCGAGATCGTCCGAGAGATCGGCCGCCTCCTGCGCACCCGGGCGGACGATCTCGCGACCCTGATGGCCGACGAGATGGGCAAGCTCGAGTCGCATGCCCGTCAGGAGGTCGAGCTGTGCGCAGCGATCTGCGATTTCACGGCCGATCACGCCGCCGACCAACTCGCCGACGACGAGCGTCCGCTCGATGGAGGCCGAGCCATCGTCAGCTACCAGCCGATCGGCGTGATCCTCGGCATCCAGCCGTTCAACTTCCCGATCTATCAGGCCATCCGGTACAGCATTCCGCAACTCGCAGCTGGCAACACGGTCCTGCTGAAGCACGCTCACAGCGTGTGGGGATGCGCCCTCGCACTGGAGGAGATCTACCACGACGCCGCCGTGCCAGCCGATGCATTCCGGGTCGTCAAGGTCGGCCAAGACCAGACGACCGAACTGATCGGCGACCCTCGAGTTCGAGGAGTCACCCTGACGGGCAGTACCACCGCCGGGAGCGCTGTCGCCGCGGAGGCAGGCCGCCACGTGAAGAAAAGCGTGCTGGAGCTCGGCAGCAACGACGCCTACCTCGTCCTGTCCGATGCCGATCTCGACGTCGCCGTCGAGGTATGCGTCAACGGCCGCGTCTACAACAACGGCGAAACCTGTGTTGCCGCCAAGCGGTTCATCGTCGTCGACTCGGTGTACGACGAGTTCCGAGCCGCTTTCGTCGACGCGATGTCGAGCGTCGAGATGGGCGATCCCCACGACGACGCGACCGGCATCGGCCCGATGGCTCGCGACGACTTGCGCGAGCAACTGGCCGACCAGGTCGACCGTTCGGTGGAGGCTGGCGCCACCGTTGCGCTCGGCGGCGAGGTTCCCGATCGTGACGGCTTCTTCTACCCCGCAACGGTCCTCGAGAACGTGGCCCCGGGCATGCCCGCCTATGACGACGAACTGTTCGGACCGGTTGCGTCGTTGATCCGCGTCGCCGACGACGCCGAGGCGATCCGCGTCGCCAACGACTCGCGCTTCGGGCTCGGCGGTGGCATCATCTCCCGCGACGTGCAGCGTGCCGTCGAACTCGCACGAGACGAGTTCGACACCGGCATGATCAACATCAACGGCTACCACCTCGCCAACCCGCAGCTTCCGTTCGGCGGCGTCAAGGACTCCGGCTACGGCCGCGAGCACGGTGGGTTCGGGATCAAGGAGTTCGTCAACGTCAAATCGATCATGGTGGTCGATGCCTGACAGGGCTGCAGCGCGGGTATCCGACGTCCCGACGGCTGACCTCCACACAGCCGTGGCGGTGCGATGATCGAACTCGACCGTCAACCATTCACCATCAACCATTCACCGTCAACCATTCACCGCCGACCATTCACCGCCGACCAGAACGGAGACGACGACCACATGCGACGAGGACCCCACCCTGGCCCTTCGGCACCACGTCGGCGAATGCGACGCGAGCACTATCTGGCCTTGGCGGTGATGGCGCTCCTGACCGTCGTCGTCGCCATCGTCGTGCTCTGAGCGTTTGCGCCACCTTGACGGACTCGACGCAAGGTCCGTGATCCGTCGCCGTATTCCATCTCGTACCCCTCGTACTCCCGAGGCAAACGGCTCGGTGCGGTTTGCTCCGCGAGCGAGCGGGAATTCCCCGGGCATCGATGCCACCACGAACCGCCCGAGCCGTCCTGCACCTGCGCGATGACTGCTGATCTCGATGTGTGGGAGGTGACGGGTCGCCTTGCGTTGGCGGCACTGGTCGCGGGGATCGTCGGACTCCAACGCGAATACGACGGCCAGGACGCCGGATTTCGGACGCACGTCCTCGTCGCGGTCGGTTCGGCGCTGTTCGGCGTCGTCTCGGTCGGAGCGTTCGATGCCTTCGTGTCGCAGCGCTCGGCGAGCAATGTCACCGTCGACGTCACGCGTATCGCGGCGTACGTCGCGCCCGGCATCGGCTTCATCGGCGGCGGCGCGATCCTCAAACACGGCGGACGGGTGTCGGGCATCACGACGGCAGCATCCCTCTGGAGCGTCGCTGCGCTGGGCGTCGCAGCCGGCGTGGGC
The DNA here is from genome assembly GCF_046290335.1 of Ilumatobacter sp. Taxonomy (GTDB): domain Bacteria; phylum Actinomycetota; class Acidimicrobiia; order Acidimicrobiales; family Ilumatobacteraceae; genus Ilumatobacter_A. The sequence continues at coordinate 1,399,131 of NZ_JBKAGH010000001.1, forward strand.
TTCTGGCAGGCAACGCTCGTCGCCGGCGGCATCACCATCGTCGCCCTGGCGTTGTTGCGACCCGTCAGCACCTACGTCACACGTCTCGGACGCCGCCACCATGCGGTCGTCGCGCTCGAACTCGACGAATCCGCCGACGTCGGCGCGATCGTCCGGGCGATCACCGAACTCGCCGGGGACAACGTGCGGACGCTGCGTTTCGGAGTCGGTCCCGGCGGCGGCCGCATGACGGTCGAGTTATGGCGCGATCGAGACGGTCCGGAACCGGCACGTTTCCTGCGGGTACTCGCCGAGCACGACGGCATCCGATCCGCCTCCACCGCTGCCAACCTGTGACACGCGCTGCGACGGGTGTGACGGGCGTGACCGATGCACCGGCTCCGGCAATTCGATAGCGTCAGGGAGTTCTGGTCGGGAACACGTCACGACCGTTCGTTCCAGGAGACTGATGAGCGCAGGAGCGCCATTGCTACCAGGCGGGGTACTCAGAAGGCTGATCGATCGCGCCCCGGTGGGGATGTCGATCCACGATGCCGAGGGCCGCTGTCTCCTGATGAACCAGGCGCTGGCCGACATCAACGGCATCTCGATCGCCGACGCGATGGGACGCACGGTTCACGAGTTCGTCCCGACGCTCGCCGATCAGATCCAACCCCATCTCGACGAGGTGCTCGCCACCGGCGTCGAACGTCGGGCGGAGATTCGAGGCGAGACGGCCGCTGCGCCGGGCGAGCTGCGCTGGTGGCATGCGACGTTTCGAACGCTCGAGCTCGACACGATGTCGCGAGCGGTGGTGACCATCGTCGAGGACGTCACCGACAACATGCGCCAACTCGAGTCGCTGGCGGCGAGCGAGCACCAACTCCGCCGCGTCTTCGAGCACATCGATCAGGGCTTCTGCGTCTGCGAGATCGTGACCGACGACGACGGCATCCCGAGCGATTATCGCTTCATCGAGGTCAACACACTGTTCGAGGAGATGACGGGTCTCGCCGACGCTGCCGGGCACACCGCCATCGAGTTGATCCCCGACCTCGAGCCACACTGGATCGAGGCATACGGCCGAGTTGCCCTCGACGGCGAGACGATGCGATTCCAAGAGGGTTCCGACGCAATGGGTCGCTGGTTCGACGTGTTCGCCACGCCACTCGCCACGCCGGGTCGCTTCGCCATCGTGTTCCGTGACGAGACGGCGCGACACCTCGCCGAGGCAGCCGAGTCGATCATCGCCGAGCGCTACCGGGCGATGGCCGACGAACTCCCCCTGATGGTGTGGATCCACGGACCCGATGGCGAGCAGGAGTTCGTCAACCTCACCTACTGCGAATTCTTCGGAGTCGACCGCGAGCAGATGGTGGCCGACAAGTGGCAGGTGCTCGTGCACGCCGACGACATCGAACGGTACTCGGCCGCGTTCGAGCGAGCGGTCCGCGATCGCAGTGAGTTCCACGAGCAGGTCCGCGCACTCGACGCGACAGGAAGATGGCGTTGGGTCGATTCGTGGGCGACGCCTCGTGTCGACCCCTCCGGCGTGTTTCTCGGTCACGTCGGCGCCAGCGCCGACGTGACGGAGCGGGTCGAAGCCGAAAGAGCACTCGCCGCCTCGACCGCGTTTCTTCGCAACGTCCTCGACAGCTTGTTCACCTTCGTCGGCGTCCTCGAACCGGACGGCACCGTCGTACAGGCCAACCGGGCGCCGCTCGAAGCCGCCGGAATCGAACTCGCCGACGTCGTCGGCAAGAAGTTCTGGGACTGCTTCTGGTGGAGCTACGACGAACGCATCGCCGAACAACTCCGCCGCGCGGTCGAACGCTCAGCGCGCGGCGAGGCGGTCCGGTATGACGTGCCGGTCCGCATCGGGCAGCCCGAGCGACTGTGGATCGATTTCCAACTCGTGCCCCTGCGAGGCCCCGACGGTTCGATCACCCACATCATCCCGTCCGGACTCGACATCACCGACCGGCGAGCCGCCGAACGTCAGCGCGCACAGCGTCTGCGCGAAGAACGCGAGCGGCGGCATCGAGCGGAGATCCTCGAAGAGCACGCAGCCGGCCTCGCCTCAGCGATCTCCCCGACGGACATCGGTGCGCTCACCGTGGCCCACATCGAGCAACGCCTCGGCCTGCGCGTCGCGGCGCTCAACTTGCGGCGCGGCGACGGCCTCGAACTCATCGCCTCCGACACGATCCCGACCTCCCGACGACCCGACCACGTGACACTCGGCGACGACATGCCAGGGCCCGTGGCGATCGCGACGAACCACCGACTCGTCTTCGACGACCGAGACGACGCCGCTCGCCGATTCCCGGGGCTCGCCGATGCCCTCGCCTACTACGACGTCGCCAGCCTCGCCGCCCTCCCCGTTCGGGGCACCGATCGGTCGGCCATCGGTGCAATCGTGGTCGGCTCACCGAACGTCGGCGCGTTCCGCGGCGAACACCTGGAACTCCTCGAAGGGCTCGCCGCGCAAAGTGGCCTGGCGCTCGAGCGCGCCCTGCTGCACGAACAACTCGTGTTCGTGCAGAAACGCGAGCACGAGATCGCGGTTCGCTTGCAGAAGGCGCTGCTCCCCGACCGTCTGGTCGAGCATCCACGCCTCGCGATCGCCGCGCAGTACCAGGCGGCCGGCGAGCGCCTCGAGGTCGGCGGCGACTGGTACGACACGTTCGACTGGGCGTCTGGCGAAGTCGGCGTGATGGTGGGTGACGTCGCCGGGCACGACTTGGACGCTGCCGCGGCGATGGGTCGGCTGCGCGCCGCCGTCGCAGCGCTGGCGCCGACGCTCGAGCCGGATCCCTCGGCGATCCTGCGAGCGCTGCACGACGTCGCCCGGGGTCGCGACGGCACCTCGTTCATCACCGCGGCGTGCGCCGTGATCGACCCGTCGACCGGCAGTCTCCGCGTCGCATCCGCTGGCCATCCGCCGCCGCTCCTCGTCCGCCGCGCGGGAGCGGTGTGGCTACGTTGCGAACCCACGCCACCGCTCGGACTGTTGGACCTCGAGATACCTCCGGCGCGTCGGATCGAACTCCAACCCGACGATTGCGTGATCCTCTACAGCGATGGGCTCATCGAGCGCCGCGACGAGCCACTCGACGTCGGACTCGAGCGGCTGCGTGCCGCGTGCGGCCGATCGAGCGACGACGACTTGGACGTGTACTTGCGTCGGCTCGTCGACGAGCTCACGTCGTCCGACACCGACGACGACAACGTCGTGCTGGCACTTCGCTGGCAACCCGACGTCTGACGCCGACGAGCCGGTCGCGCTCCATGCGAGGGCGCCAGGCGCGGTGTCGGTTCTGGCGGCCGCTCAGGCCGGTGCTCGGGGCCGACCGATCACCCCGTGCGGCGGGGTGGACGATGTCTCGCCGGTGGGGCTGGACGCGGCACGACGGAGCACGTCGCGCGACCACGACGAGGCGGACCAGATCGCCACGCGCTGTCGGCGAGCAGCGGCCCAGCGTCGGCGGACATCGAGCGGGAGCTCGACAGCTCTGCGGAACCCGTCTGCCACCGAGTCGACATCACCGCCGTCGACCTCGATCACCCAGTCGCGGAGTTCGTCGTACGCTCCGGCGCCGACCGACAGCACCAACACCGCGACATCGCCCGCCAACGTCGAGAACTCCTTCGCGACGAGGTTCATCCCGTCTCGCAGCGGGGTCACTGCACACACGTCGGCAGCCGACAGCAGCGCGGCGACCTGTTCCGGCGAAGCGCTCTCCATCCGGAGATCGATCGGACTCGAACCATCCGGGCGTTGCCAGGTCACCATCAACTCGTGCGCCAGCCGCTCGACGTCGAGGCTGAATCGGCGGTAGCGAGCCACGGTGGTTCGCGTCGGCTGGACGACGCCGACGTACTGCGTCGTCGCCGGATCGAGCCACCCTCGGCGGAATGCGGTGTCGAGCGCCAGGAGGCGTTCCGGCACGCCTTTCGTGTAGTCGAGGCGGTCGATGCTCACGATCAAGGTGGTGTCTGCGTCGCGGCCGGCGAGCCGACGGCCAGCGACCGTCGCTGCAGCCGACGACGCTCGCTCGGTCAAGGCGACAGGATCGATCGAAACCGGTGACACCCACACCGGCGGTGTCGCGACCTGTCCCGACGGCGCGCTCGTCGCGTCCATCGAGCGAAAGAGCTGACGCAACGACGTTGCGTCGCGCTCGGTCTGGACACCGACGAGATCGGCCGCTGCGAGCCCCTCGACCAGTTCGCCAACCACCGGGAGTGACGCGATGGCATCGGCATCGATCGGTGTGTGAATCGACACCGCGATCGTGCGATCGCCAGCCAGTCGTCGCACCATCGCCGGCACGAGGAACAGGTGGTAGTCGTGGATCCAGACCACATCGCCCGGGTCGCTGTGCTCGACGATGGCCTCTGCGAACGCACGGTTGTGCTGTCGATAGTCGTCCCACGCTCCTGGCCGCCACTCGACCAGGTCGTGGAATCCGTGCAACGCCGGCCAGAGCCCCTCGTTACACACGGCATCGACCGCGCTCCGTGCCGTGTCGCTGTCGACGGCAACGAGCGGTCCGTGTTCCCACCGCGGGCGCCGGACGTCATGGACCGGGGCCGGCGGCGCCGTGCCGACCCACCCGAGCCGTTGCTCGCGCACCACGGCGTCGAGCGCCGTGACGAGCCCGCCCGGCGATCGCGACCAGCCGTGTCGATCGCTCCAGGTCACCGGGAGACGATTCGCAGCGATCCAGACGGATGGTCGAGAGGAGGTCGTCACGTCCGGGCTCTACCCGAGCGAACTCGATGCAAACCCGACACGGTTCACACGACGACTCATGCGACGAGGCGCCCCCGGCTGCCAGAACCATTCTCGGGGCCACCCTCGAGACCATTCTCGGGGCCACCCTCGTGGGAAGGGCACGACACTCGGGACGGAACCCGGCTCAGGCTCATCGGCTCATGTCGACGCCGCCGAACAGCTCCTCGTCGACGCAGTGCGAACCGTGCACGACACTGATGTCGCCGGTGGTCTCCAAGACCACGGCGTGCACGTCGCTCAACGAGCTCACGTTCGCTTCGCGGAGTTTGGCGAGCACGTCCGAACGCGTCACCCGACAGTCGTTCAGCGCCCGGTCGATGAACACGCCGTCGCGCATCAGGAGGCGAGGTGTGTTGTCGACGAGCCGTTCGAACGATGTGGAGCGACGGAGCACGGCGATCGCGGCCTGAACGGCGAGCAGTGCGGCGACGGCCACCACGCCGAGCGCTGCCGGCGTGTTCGTGACCACGGTCGTCGCCATGATCGAGCCGATCGCGACGGTCACGGTGAAGTCGAAGCTCGACATCTTCGAGAGCGATCTCAGCCCGACCAGCCGGATCGAGGTGAGGACACCGACGATGAGCACGAGCGCGCTCAGGGCAACGAGACCCGCCTCCTCCCAGGACGGCCACATCCAGTCAACGAACATCGATCGCTCCGGTCGCCGGGTCCACGCGGCGTCGATGTGTTGTCGTGGTTCGAGGGCCGAGGCGAGCGATCATCGCGTTCGCCAGTCGCGAAGTTTCCACCACCCGAGAGCGACGCCGACGATCAGCAAGATCAGGGCAGCAAGCGCAAGCCAGAGCAACCCTTCGACGATGGCGCCCAGCACTCCGAGCAGGGCGAGCAACAACACGATGATGACGAATGCAGCCATGGCCGAGGTCTACCCGCCGTGCGCAATCCGAATCCCCCAGTCCGAATCGTTGCAGTGGCTCACTCGTCGACCTCGCGGTCGAAGGAGCTCGCGTCAGCGCATCGTGCCGGAGTGAGGCGGCGGCGTTGGCGGCCGGGCGGGGCGGCGGGGTGGCAGGGTGGCGAGGTTTCGAGGCGGGGTCGGTGGGGCACTCCCGGCGCAGCACTGCCGACCGGCGGAGCACACGACGAAGACGCTGACGCACTCCAGACGATCGAAAGGGGTCCGACATGGGCTACGGCATCGGAGGAATCCTCATCACCATTCTGGTCATCTTGGCCATCATCTACTTCGCCAAGCGCGTCTGAGCGCGGTGAGATCACCTCGCGACTCGGCCCGATCGTCGAGCAACGAGTCCCGTGACGACGTCACCCGCGACGTCACGGCGAGCTATCGCTTCCAATTGACCCCCGACTTCGGCTTCGACGAGGTCGGGGGGCACCTCGACCTGCTGCGTCGTCTCGGCGTGTCGCACGTGTATCTGTCGCCGATCACCGAGGCAGTCCGGGGTAGCGCCCACGGCTACGACGTCGTCGACCACACCGCGGTCCGAACGGAGTTCGGCGGCGAGGCGGCCCTCTACCGGCTGCTCGATGCAGCCGGCGATGCTGGTCTCGGAGTGATCGTCGATCACGTCCCCAATCACGTGTCCATCGCGCAACCCGCGGCGAACCCTCGGTGGTGGTCGCTGCTCGCGGAGGGTCGCTGGTCCGACGCCGCAGCGTTCTTCGACGTCGACTGGGATGCGGCCGACGGCAAGGTCATCGTGCCGCAACTTCCTGAGCCTCTCGACGACATGATCCGAGGGCAGCGCATCGAGCTCGTCACCGGAACCGACGGGGATGAGATCCGGGTCGACGCGACGCGATATCCGCTCCGTCCCGACACGAGTGACGGCGAGGTGGCGTCGATACTCGATCGACAGCACTACCGGCTGCAGTGGTGGCGCGACCCTCGCCGAAACGTACGGCGGTTCTTCACCATCGACGATCTGGTCGGGGTTCGTGTCGAGGACCCGATGGTCGCGGCTCACGTCGACACGATCCCGGCCCAACTCGTCGAGCATCCGGCCTTCGCCGGCGTCCGTATCGATCACATCGACGGCCTCGCAGATCCGAGTGAGTATCTCGATCGACTCCGCAACCGACTCCGCAATCGACTCCGCGATGAACTCCGTGACGAACTCCGTGACGAACTCCGTGATGGCACGAGCGACCAGGCCGGCGAGCATCTGGTGCTCGTCGAGAAGATCGTGGCCCCCGGCGAGTCCCTCCCAACCAGATGGCCCGTCGACGGAACCACGGGATACGAACACATCGCGACAGCAGAACATGCACTGCTCGACCCGGCCGCTCGCCAGCCGCTCGAGCGCGCCTGGCGGCGGTTCGATTCGACCGGCCGCTCGTTTGCCGACCTCGAAGCGATCGCCCGACGCGAGGTCGTCAACGACGGTCTTCGCCCCGAACTCGAGCGCCTGGTGCGAACGATCCTCGACGCCGAACCCGCCACCGACGCCGAACCCGCCACCGGGGAGGAAGCCGCGGCTGGCGAGGTGGTACCCGACGATCGGGACGAGCAGGTCTCGACGACGACGATCACCGAGCGAGCGACGATCGAGTTGACGCTCGCTCTGGAGCGGTACCGGACGTACATTCCCGATCCCGAGTCACATGAGCCGCTGGCCGAGGTGGTACGCCGCGCGTGCGGGGCTGCCGAATTCGACGAGCTCCGCGACGAGATCGAACGTGTTGCGGGTGTCATCGAGCAGTATCCGCCGGTTGCGCAGCGGTGGCAGCAATTCACCGGTCCGGTGATGGCCAAGGGTGCCGAGGACCGTGCGTTCTACCGCTACTTTCCGCTGGCCTCCCTGTGCGAGGTCGGGGGCGCTCCGGGCGAGTTCGATCTCGCTGTCGACGAGTTCCATCGCCGACAGATCGAACGATCGCTTCGCCAACCGGGAGCGATGCTCGCTTCGACCACCCATGACACGAAACGCTCCGCAGGGGTCCGGGCTCGATCGTTGGCCCTCGCCGCCCATGCCGACGTCTGGGAGTCCACCGTCGCCGAGCACCTCGCCGGCGCCGCGAGTGCTGGCATCAGGCGCGCTGACACGGTCGACACGGTCGACACGGATTCGGCGACGCGATCTGATATCGACGCGCGATTCGTGTCGCTGGCCGCACAGACCGCGCTGACTGCACAGCCGCTCACCGTCGAACGTCTCCACGGGTTCCTCGTGAAGGCCGCACGTGAAGGCGACGAGATCACCTCGTGGACCGATCCCGACGGCGATGTCGAACACGCCCTCGAGCACCTCGCGCGTCACGCGATCTCGGCTGCGACCACCGGCGAGATGTCCGATCTGGCCGCGAAGATTCGCCGACTCGGCGCAGCGATCCAACTGCGACTCGCTGCGTTGCACCTCACGTGTCCGGGATTTCCCGATCTCTACCAGGGCAGCCCGGCGTCGCTGCGCTCGCTCGTCGATCCCGACAATCGCCGGCCGCCCTGCTGGGCCGACCTCCACGATCTCCTCGAGTCGGTGCCCTCCACCGACGTCGAGTCGGCCTTCTCCGACCGCGACGTCGACCTGGCGCTCACGGTCCTCACGGAGCGCACCCTGCGACTCCGTCGACGCCGTCGCTCGTCGTTCGACGAGACGTCGGGGTATCGACCGCTCGACGTGAGCGGGTCGGACGCGGAGCACGTGATCGCCTACGCCCGCACCGAACGCCGTGCCGGTCCCGGCACGGCATCGAACGAGGAAGTCGGCGAACCCACCGTGATCGTCGTCGTCACCCGGGCACGGGCGACACCGATCGACGCCGCAGCAACGACGATCGACCTGCCTGCGGGAACCTGGCGGAGCATCTTGCACGATGACGCACCGGTCATGGCTGGCGGTGAGACTCGCCTCGGCGAGGTGATCTCGTCAGCCGAAGTCAGCGTGCTCGAACGCACCGACGCATGACGGGACCGTGGCCGACCGAGTGATGGCATCATGCTCCCGGTCGCGGACGTCCGGCCCCGTCGCCGCACCCGTCACTCCACCCGTCACTCCACCCGTCACTCCACCCGTCACGGCACCCGTCACCGCATCCGTTACTCGGACACGGTCAGCCGCGCCGACCATGCCGCAACAGCACGGTCCGCCCACGAGTTCTCCGGTCCCGTGTCGATGATCGTGCGGTGACCCGCGACTCGTGGTGGAACGCGTTGCTCGTCGGAGAAGTTGAGCACGAGCAGCGACTCGACCGAACCCAGCGAGCGACGGACGACCACGAGGTCGTCGTCGCAGGTGACCGCCTGGACGGCGGCCGGGTCGGTGAGCACGTCGAGACGTCGCCGTGTCTCGATGAGACGTCGATACAGGTCGAGCATCGCTCGATGTGGACCGCCATGCGCGAGGTCAGGATCGAGCGCGGCGGCCGAGAACGTCTCGGGCGCCGCAGGATCGGCGACGTCGCCCGACCAATCGACATCCGCGAACTCGCGTCGGCGGCCCTCGCGGACCGCCTCGATCAACGCCGGATCGGTGTGATCGACGAAGTACGGGAACGGCGCCCGCTCGGCGTACTCCTCGCCCATGAACAGCAGGGGCGTGAACGGCGACAGCAGTGTGGCAGCGGCGGCGAGACGAAGGCGTGGATCCCCCGGTCCGGCTTCGTGCAGGAGACGGTGGCCGCTCGGGGTGTTGCCGACGTGATCGTGGTTGTGTGCGAAGACGATGAACGAGCGATGGTCGAGACCGGCGGCCTCGGCCCCGTGTCGACGACCGGCGACGACCGAATGCTGCCCGTCGTAGACCCATCGTCGCTCGAGTGCCCTCGCCACGTCGATCGCCCCTCGGTAACCCGCGTAGTACTCGTGGCGCTCGCCGGTGAGCGCGACTCGAAGTGCGTGGTGGACGTCGTCGTTCCAGACCGCGTCACATCCCCATCCGTGCTCGGCAGCGGGTCGAACGATCGCCGGGTCGTTCGCCGAACTCTCGACCGTGACCAGCACGGGGCGTCCCTGCCGATCGCCTGCGTCGTGAACGGCATCGGTGAGTTCGGCGACGAACGGTCGAGCGGTCGGGTCGACGATGGCGTGCACCGCATCGAGCCGAAGACCGTCGAGGTGGAAGTCGGTGATCCAACTCACCGCGTTCTCGATCAGATAGCGACGAACACCGTCGCTGTAGCGCTCCGACACGTTCACCGCCCCGCCCCACGGGGTCGCGTACGAGTCGGTCAGGTACGGGCCGAACCTCGTCAGCACGTTCCCCTCCGGTCCGAAATGGTTGTACACCACGTCGACAACGACACCGAGGCCGTAGGCGTGGGCGGCGTCGACGAGACGGGCCAGACCTGACGGGCCGCCGTACGACGCCTGCGTCGCGAACGGGAACACCCCGTCATACCCCCAGTTACGGCGACCGGGAAACGCCGCGACCGGCATCAGCTCGATCGTCGTGACACCGAGATCGACGAGCCGCTTCAGTTCGTCGGCGGCCGCGTCGAAGGTGCCGGCACGCGTGAATGTGCCGACGTGGAGTTCGTAGAGGATCGTGTCACGCAGCTCGACGCCCGACCAGTCGCTGTCGGTCCAGAGAAACGCATCGAGATCGACGACCTCGGAGGGCCCGTGGACTCCGGCGGGCTGCAGACGACTCGCCGGGTCCGGCAGCGGTTCACCATCGTCGAGGCGGAATCGGTACCGATCACCGGCACCGACGCCCTCGACGATCGCCGACCAGGTCGACCACGCCGATGTCGGTGCGTCGTCACCCGGCGGCGGTTCGAGCACGACGGTCCGCTCGGGACCGTGCGGCGACCCGACGACCACCGACACCGTCTCGGCGAAAGGGGCCCACACTTCGAAACGCGTGCCGCCGTCGACCGGCGTGGCGCCCAACCGCTGATCGCTGCGATCACGCGGCATCGGAGCGACCGTCCTCGGATCCGCGTGCCGACGTGCGGGCGACGTTCGTGATCCGGGCGTCACCGCGGCGACCGGCGGTGTCGTCGGGAGCGAAGAAGATCGCGCCGAGCGGCGGCACCGTCACGACGATCGACTGGTGGAATCCGTGCGCGTCGACCGGAACGGTCCGAACCGCTCCGCCGTTGCTCACGCCACTGCCTCCGAAGTCGGCAGCATCGCTGTTCACCAACTCCGACCACGTCCCGCGAGTTGGCACACCAAGTCGATAGTTCTCGACCACGGACGGGGTCGCGTTGAACACCGCCAACACCGGACGCGCCGAACCACCCGGATCGAGTCGCAACCACGCATAGACGCTGTGTTCGGCATCGCTGCCTTCGACCCAGCGCAGACCGTCGGCGTTGCTGTCGCCGCGGTGCATCGCTGCTTCGGCCGCGTACACACGATTCAGTTCGGCGAGGAAGCGACGCACGCCCGCATGCGGCGGTGAGTCGTGGAGCGACCAGTCGAGCGTGCCGTCGTGGTTCCACTCCTGCGACGTCGCCAACTCCGCACCCATGAACAGCAGCTTCTTGCCCGGCTGCGCCCACTGCATCGCGTACAGCAGGCGAAGGTTGGCGAACCGTTGCCAGTCGTCACCGGGCATCTTGTTCAGCAGCGACCCCTTGCCGTGGACCACCTCGTCGTGACTCAGCGGCAGGACGAAGTTCTCGCTCGCGGCGTAGACGGAGCGGAACGTGATCTCGCCGTGATGCCAGCCGCGATGGATCGGATCACGAGCGAAGTACGCGAGCGTGTCGTGCATCCACCCCATGTCCCACTTGTTGCCGAAGCCGAGACCGCCCACGTAGGTCGGTCGGCTCACCATCGGCCACGAGGTGGACTCCTCGGCCATCGTCGCGACATCGCTGAACTCGGTGTAGATCGCCTCGTTGAGCTCGCGCAAGAACACGATCGCGTCGAGGTTCTCGCGGCCGCCGAACTCGTTGGGGATCCACTCCCCCTCGTTGCGGCTGTAGTCGAGATACAGCATCGAGGCAACGGCGTCGACCCGCAGACCGTCGACGTGGTAGCGGTCGAGCCAGCACATCGCACTCGACGTGAGGAACGATCGCACTTCGTTGCGGCTGTAGTTGAAGATCGACGAGTTCCAATCCGGGTGATACCCCTGTCGGGGGTCGGCGTGCTCGTACAGGTGCGTGCCGTCGAACTCGTACAGTCCGTGGCTGTCGGTCGGGAAGTGCGACGGGACCCAGTCGAGGATCACGCCGACGCCACGCTGGTGCAACCGATCGATCATCGCCATCAGATCGGTCGGCGAGCCGTACCGGGCGGTCGGGGCGAAGAACCCGGTCGTCTGATACCCCCACGACCCGTAGAACGGGTGCTCCATGATCGGCAGGAACTCGACGTGGGTGAACCCGTGCGCCAGGACGTGATCGGCGACGGGGTCGGCGAGCTCGTCGTAGCGGGGGAACCGGCGGCCGTCGCTGACATGGCGACCCCACGAACCCAGGTGCATCTCGTAGATCGAGATCGGGGCGTCGAGCGCGATGCGCTCACCGCGATGACGCATCCACTCGGCGTCGTTCCAGTCGTGGTCGAGGTCGGCGATGATCGACGAGATGGCGGGTGCGTCCTCCGCCGCGGCACCGATCGGATCGGATTTCTCGACCGTGTTTCCCGCGCGGTCGGTCACGCGGTACAGGTACCGGTCACCCTGGTGGGCGCCGTCGACCCAACCGCTCCAGACGCCGGCCTCGCTGCCGTCCAGGCGGTGTTCGTGCGCCCAGCCGTCGAACGTTCCGACGGCACTGACCGCGCTGGCGTTGGGCGCCCACACGGCGAACCGCGTGCCCCCGTCGCCCGGCTGCGCGCCGAACGACCGGTGAAGGTAGCGATGCGAACCCTCGGCGAAGAGATGAAGGTCGAGCTCTCCGAGTTCCCGGCTCGTCTGCTGGCTGGTCTGGTGCTGGCTGGTCACGATGTGGTCCTTTCGAGGAGGCGGATGCGGCGTTCGACCCGTTCGTCCGCCAACGTGGCGGTCAGTGAGTGGTCGAGCCGTCGCTGCCACGTACCGGGGACCACCCGGCCGGGCAGGTTGTGGGGGCGGTGTTCGTCGAGCAGATCGTCGAGGTCGGCCACCACCGTGTGGGCGTCGCTCGCCGCGAGGCGAGCGAGCGCTGCGTCGAGCAGCGACTCGTCGGGCTCGGTACCCAACCGACCTGCGTACGCAGCGGCCGTCGACTCGTCGTCGATCGCCGCGGCGAACGGCGCCATGTCGTGAGTTCGTACGCCGGCGATCGACCGAGCAGGGATCTCGGCCAGGGTGGCCGCTCCCTCGTCGTCGGTCTCGTCGAGGTGGAACTGTTCTTCGTACATGCCGAGCATCTCCCAGCGGTCGAGTTCCCGGTCGACCTCGGGTGGGACCGTGCCCAGGTTCTCGCCGACGATCCCCACGCCAGTCGCCGCCGCCGACGCCGCGATCACGGCGAGCAACTCGCGTTGGGGATAGGTCACGTAGACCCCGCGATCGGCTGGCTGCCCAGACGGGATCCACCAGAGACGGTGCACCGCCATCACGTGGTCGAGACGCAGCATCGTCGCGTGGCGCCCGATCCGACCGATCATCTGCTGCCACAGGCGATAGCCGCTTGCACGCATGGCTCCGGGCAGCGGCGGTCGGAAACCCCAGTCCTGCCCACCGGTGAAGAACGTGTCGGGTGGCGCTCCGACGGTCATCGCGTCGGCGAACAGACCGGGGTGCGCCCAGGTCTCCCATCCGTCCGGATGCGAGCCGATCGGCAGGTCGAGGGCGAGGCCCGCAGCCGACGGGTCGGCGGCGAGCGCGCCGAGCTGCTGGTCGGCGAGATACTGGGCGAGCACGTGCGAACGCTCGACGACGAGGTCGCCGCCCGATTCGCGAGCTGCCCGGAAGCGGGCGTAGGAGCCGACGTCGGGATGCGCCGCGACGAATCGAGCCAACGCTGCGAGGAGGTCGGCGTCGGTATCGAGCGCGGCGCGGACGAGTTGCAGTCGGCGGCGGGCGCCGAGCGCCCGCCAGTCGACGTCGTCGGGCGGATGCAGCTCGGGCGGCACCGGCGCTGATGGAAGCAACCGGTCGTCGAGGTACGCCTCGTTCCAATGGAGACGGCTGATCGGCGAGTACGGGCTCGGATCGAACGGGTCGTCGAGGAACGTGGCGGAGAGCGGCAGGGTCGCCACGGTGTCGACACCATGCGTCGACGCCCAACGTGCGAGTCGTCGCAGCAATCCGAACGACGGAAGCGGTTCGTCGTCGTCCCAGAGCGCGTAGGTCGGGGCGAAGAGGCTCGACGATCGCTGTGGGCTCCCGGTCGGCATCCGTTCGGGCGCGACCACCACGATGCACTCGGTTTCGTCGCCGGGAGCTTCGCCAGGTGCCGGACCGGGAGCCTGACAGGCAGACAAATCGCCGCCAGGCGCAACGGCTTCGACGGAGAGTGTGTGGCACCCGACCGGCACGTCGTCGGGAAGCACGATGCCGTCGGACGTGATCTGAACGATCTCGACCGACCCATCGACCCGCAGGCTGGCTCGACCGACTGCGACTCCCGCAGCGACGGGTACCGGACGAGTGGTCCCCAGGTGGACCGGTGGGACGACCGGCGTCGGTCGACGATCGTCATCGTCGAGTACCTCGACGACACGCGCCACGACCTGCGGATCGGCATCGTGATGCACGCCGTCGACGTCGACATAGGTGACCTGCACGCCCAGTTCGGCGGCGCGACGGCGGAGTGCGTCGGTGATCACGAACCCCGCCCCGAACGACCGGCCGTCGCACTGGTGAGGCCTCCTCGGATCATCTCACCGACCGCCTCCAGCGGCCAACTCACCCACTCGGGCCGGTTGGCGAGTTCGTAGCGGACCTCGTACAGGCTCTTGGTGACCAGATAGACGTCGAGCAGCAACTCGAGCTCCGCATCGTCGTCGGGAACCAGATCCGCTCCGACGATCGCCGATCGGTACGTCGAGAGCAGCCGATGGTGCATCGCTGTCGTCCACGCCGTCCGCCACCGTTCCACCGCGTCGAGATCGCTCTCGCCGATCCGGCCGCGCTCCACCGCGGTGTGCACCGCGACGCGGCCCGCGTAGTCGACCGACCGGAGAAGTCCGGCGACATCGGCCAGCGGCGATCGCTTGATCGAACGCTGCCCGATCGGTTGACCGGGTTCGCCCTCGAAGTCGATGAAGACGACATCGGACCCGGTCCAGAGGATCTGTCCGAGGTGGAGGTCGCCGTGGATCCGGATGCGTTTGGCCGGGATCCTCGCCGTGACGAGCGAATCGAACCGGGCGATGAGATCGTCACCGCGCTCGATGACGAGTTCCGCCAGTTCGGCGGCACGCTCCGACAGCGGGGTCGACCCCGATGATCGGCGCCGGCGACGCAGCTCGCGCTGAGCTGCTCGAACCGAATTTCGCACGGTCTGGATGACCGAGCGCTGCCATTGGAGCGTGAACGGTTCCGGCGCGAGCGCCGGCCCCGAACCCGATGCCAGCGAGCGGTGGAGCTCTGCGGTGCGGGTACCGAGCAACTCGGCGATCGCCGTCGTCACGGTGTCGATGCCGATGTCGACCGAGTCGGCACCGAACAGCACGTCGTTGTCGATCGTCAGCGACAGGTCGTCGAGCAGATGCGCCCACAGGTCGCGTTCGTGCTCGACCGCGTCGTGCACGACGAGCAGCGTCGCTTCGTCGGTCTCGTCGGCGAGCGCGAGATCGAGCGTCGAGGCGACACCCGGCACCCGTTCGAAACCGGCGGCGACGAGATGCCGAGGGAGCACCACGTCGGGATTGGGTCCGACCTCGAGACGCCGCACCAGTTTCGCGATGAGGCGCGGGCCGTCCGGTGGGTCGACGATCGCCGAGGAGTTCGACTGTTCGACACCCAAGATGTGGACGTCGCGCCAGTCGGCCGCGACGTGAGCGATGCCGTCGCGATGGGCGTGGCCGGCGAGCCGGTGTGCGCCCTGCTCCCCGTTGAATTCGGTCGCCGCGGCCCCGATCACCTGGGCAACTCCGCGTGCGTCGGTCATCGCGTCGATCAGGAGCGCACCGTCGTCGAGACGTGCGATCACGCTCGATGCCTGCAAGTTCTCGACGGTCGTCGCGGTGTCGGCGGTGACACGCAACATCGGCACGGCGTAGCGCTGGTCGTCGCCGTCGGTGAACGAGATCAACACGCTCGTGACGAGCAGGTCGTCGCCGATCGGGATGACCGTGTCGATCTTGACCTCCCGAATCGACTTGTCCTTGCCCGCGTACCAGCGACGCTCCGGCAGCCAGCCGGTCAGCGCCCGGGTCAGCGCGGCGCGTCGACGAGCGACTTCTTCGAGGGTGCCGGGAAGGTGAGGGAGGTCGCCGCGGTCGGCGACGTGGTCGGCGTGCTCGAGCGACAACCAGAAGAAGCCGTACGGTGCGAGCGTCAGCGAGTACGGATGCTCGCCGACGGGCGCGAAACGATTGCGACCGAACACTTCGACCGGCGTGGCGCCGACGTGCTCGGAGAGATCGAGGTCCACGTGCTGTGCGAGCCGGGAGAGGTTCGCGACACACAGCATCGATGCTTCGCCCGGCATCGACCGCGAGAACGCCAGGACATGCGGATTCTCCGGGTCGTGGAACTCGATGTCGCCGCGACCGAGCACGGGATGTCGGTTGCGGAGCGCGATGAGCTGACGCATCCACGACAGCAACGACGCCGGATTCCGGCTCTGGGTTTCGACGTTGATGCTCTCGTAGTGGTACTCCTGCTCGGTGATCAGCGGCAGGTAGAGCCGGTGTGGGTTCGACGTCGAGAAACCGGCGTTTCGGTCGGCGGTCCACTGCATCGGCGTCCGCACGCCGTCGCGATCGCCGAGGTAGACGTTGTCGCCCATCCCGATCTCGTCGCCGTAGTACACGACCGGCGTGCCCGGCAGGGAGAACAGCAACACGTTGAGCAGTTCGATCTTGCGCCGGTCGTTGCCGAGCAGCGGAGCGAGCCGACGACGGATCCCGAGGTTGATCCGCATCTCGTCGTCGCGGGCATACGCCCGCAGCATCAGGTCACGCTCCTCCTCGGTGACCATCTCGAGCGTCAGTTCGTCGTGATTGCGCAGGAAGGTCGCCCACTGACACCCCGGCGGCGGCACCGGCGTCTGTTCCATGATGTCGGTGATCGGCGTGCGGTTCTCCATCTGCACCGACATGAACAGCCGGGGCATCACCGGGAAGTGGAAGTTCATGTGGCACTCGTCGTCGTCGCCGAAGTAGGCCGCAGCGTCCTCCGGCCACTGGTTGGCTTCGGCGAGCAGCATCCGGCCCTCGTACTTGGTGTCCATGTGCGCCCGGATGCGCTTGAGCGCGTCGTGCGTCTCGGGCAGGTTCTCGCAGGTCGTGCCCTCTCGTTCGTAGAGGTAGGGCACGGCGTCGAGACGGAGTCCGTCGACGCCCATGTCGAGCCAACGGTCGAGGACGTCGAGCACGGCTTGCTCGACGGCCGGGTTGTCGAAGTTGAGATCCGGCTGGTGCGAGTAGAACCGATGCCAGTAGTACTGCCCGGCGACGGGATCCCATGTCCAGTTCGAGGTCTCGAAATCCTGGAAGATGATGCGGGCGTCGGCGTAGACCTCCGGGTCGTCGGACCAGACGTAGAAGTCACGCTCGGGCGAGCCCTTCGGGGCGCGCCGTGCCCGCTCGAACCACGGGTGCTGGTCACTCGTGTGATTGATCACGAGTTCGGTGATGACCCGCAGGCCGCGTTCGTGTGCAGCGTCGAGGAACCGTTGGAACGAGCGAGTCGTGCCGTAGTCGGGGTTGACCGTGTCGTAGTCGGCGATGTCGTAGCCGTCATCACGACCGGGTGACGGGTAGAACGGCAGCATCCAGATCGCCGTGACACCGAGGTCGGCGAGATAGTCGAGGCGATCACGCAGACCGTCGAGGTCACCCACGCCGTCGCCGTTGGAATCGGCGAACGCTCGGACGTGCAGCTCGTAGATGACGGCGTCCTTGAACCAGTCGGACGGCCCCTCGATCGTCGACGGGCGAGCGCTCTCGCTGCTGCGATTCGCTGCTGTGCTGGGGTGCTTGCTCGACGTCTTGGCGCTATTGGCCTTGCCGCTGGCCTTGCCGCTGTGCTTGCCGGTGTGCTTGTCGGTCGTGGTGCTGGATGCCGTTGGGTTCATACGGTCGCCCCTTCGAAGGCTTCGGTGCGCGGATCGGCCGCTGTGCGGACGGTGAACACGTGGGCCATCGCGCCATGCGGCGACAGCTCGACGTAGTTGCGGTTGCCCGACCAGTGGTAGACGGCGCCGCCCAAGCGGTCGATCACCTCGTAGTCGCTGCCATACGGCAGACCGATCGCGGCCAGATCGATGTCGACGAACCCGTTGGCGGGTGCATGCGGGTCGACGTTGACCACCGCGATCACCGGATCTCCGCGGCCGCTCGGGTCGGTCTTGGAGTAGCAGAGGAGCTGCTCGTGATCGGTCTGATGGAAGTGGATCGATGCGAGATCGCAGACGGCCGGGTGGTCACGACGGATCTCGTTGAGGCGGGCGATCAGCGGAGCGAGACTGTCGGGCCGGTCCAGATTCCAGTGGCGGATCTGGTACTTCTCCGAGTCGAGATAGTCCTCGACCCCGAAGCGGGGTTCGGTCTCCATCAGCTCGAAGGTCGGGCCGTAGATCCCCCAACTCGGTGACAGCGTTGCGGCGAGGATCGCTCGGCTGACGAACGCCGCTCGCCCTCCGTGCTGCAGGTGCTCGGTCAAGATGTCGTGGGTGTTCGGCCAGACGTTCGGGCGCAGGTAGTCGATGGTGTCGGTGGCGAGTTCATCGAAGTACTCCGCGAGCTCGGTCGCCGAGTTCCGCCATGCGAAGTAGGTGTACGACTGATTGAACCCGAGCTTGGCGAGTCGCTGCAGCACCCGGGGTCGGGTGAACGCCTCGGACAAGAAGATGACGTCGGGATGATCGTGACGAATCGTGGCGATCGCCCACTCCCAGAACGGCAACGCCTTGGTGTGCGGGTTGTCGACGCGGAAGATGCGCACGCCCGCATCGATCCAGAAGCGGAACACGTCGGCGAGCTCGCGCCACAGCGCGCGCCAGTCGTCGGTCTCGAAGTCGAGCGGGTAGATGTCTTCGTACTTCTTCGGCGGGTTCTCGGCGAACTGGATCGACCCGTCAGGGCGCGTCGTGAACCAGTCGGGGTGCTCGCCGACCCACGGGTGGTCGGGCGAGCAGTTGAAGGCGATGTCGAGCGCGAGGTCCATGCCGCGGGCGCGACACTCCGTCGCCAACGTGGCGACGTCGTCGACGGTGCCGAGCTGTGGATCGACGCTGCGGTGGCCGCCGTCGGCTGAACCGATGGCGTACGGGCTGCCGACGTCGTCGGGCTCGGCGATGGTCGCGTTGTTCCGACCCTTCCGGTTCGTCGTGCCGATGGGATGGACCGGTGGGATGTAGACGACGTCGAAGCCGAGTGCGGCGATGTAGTCGAGGCGGTCGACGGCGTCCGCCAACGTCGCCGGCGACCGTGGCTCGTCGGCCCGGTCGACCGCGTCCGAGCTCGACGAATCGAGCGCCGGTGACCGTGGGAAGAACGAGTACCACGAGCCGACCGAGGCCAGCTTCGGGTCGACGTCGATCGACAGCGGCGCGGCGAGGCGGGCCAGCGGGTCACGGGCTTCGGTTCGCGCGAACGAATCCGCCAGCAGCGGATCATCGAGGGTCGACACGTCGCCGTCGGCCAGGCGGGCCCGCAGCGACGTCAACCGCTGGAGGTCGTCGGGCAACGAAGCCGGATGAGGACGATCGAGCATCGAATCGACGAGCCGTCGACCGATCTCGGCCTCGACCGAGGTGTCGACGCCCGCGTGCGCCTTGAGCACCGTGCCGCGGCGCCACGTCTCCGCGTGCGAGACCCAGCCGATCACGTCGTACGTCCATCGTCCGAGCCGGTCGGGAACGAAGCTCGCGGTGAACCGATCATTGCCGAGCGGCGTCATCGGCAGACGAAGTGGTGCAGCTGGAGCGTGTCCGTCGTCGTCCGGCGGCCACAGCTCCACCGACGCCACGACCACGTCGTGACCGTCGGTGAAGACATCGGCGCGGATCGACGTGACCAGTCCCTGCGCAGCCTTGGCGACGAAGGCGCCACCGTCGACGACCGGCGAGACGGGCTCGATCACGACGCGGGTGGGCCGCTCAGCAGGAAGCTCGGGCGCTTCTTGCCGCCTCGGCGACCGCGCGGACTCGAGCGACGGCCGCTCCAGTGCTCCGGCATCGGACTCCGGCTGCGCTTCGGTCGGTTGCTCGGCCGACCGCTTCGTCGCTCGCTCCTCGGCCTGCGGTTTCGTCTGCTGCTCGGATCGCTGAGGTCGAAGCTTCATGTGCTGGGTCCTTTCCGGTCGGAAGTCGGGTCGTTCGAGGCGGCGGGCTCGGCGTGGCTGACCGCTGGATGTGCGGTCGACAACCGGCGTCGCGTGCCCGGGCGAGCCGGGCCCTTCGTGGAACGCAAGACGATGAGGGACCGTCCGGTCACGTCGAGTTCGCCGGATGCCTTCGCGCCCACCGTGCGGCGGAGGCCGATACGGGTGTCGGAGGTCGAGAGGTCGATCGTCCAACGCCGACCCCACTCCGGTCCGGGCAGGCACCACGTGAGCGCGTCGTGCCCGGCGTTGAACAACACGAGGAAGCTGTCGTCGACGACCCGTTGCCCATAGGCGTCGGGTGTCAGGATCGAGGCGCCATTGAGGAAGACGCCGACCGCACGTGCGTAGCCGGTCTCCCAGTCCTCGTCGGTCATCTCCTCACCGTCGGGCCGGAACCACGCCAGGTCCTCGATCCCTCGGATCCTGCGACCCTGGAACCACCGACGGCGGCGAAACACCGGGTGCGCGCTGCGGAACTCGATCACGCGTCGACACCACGCCGCGAAGTCATCGTCGATGCCGTCGTCCCATGGGAGCCAACTCAGTTCGTTGTCCTGGCAGTAGACGTTGTTGTTGCCGAGGTGGGATTGGCCGAGTTCGTCCCCGCCGACGATCATCGGAACCCCCTGGGACAGCAGCAGCGTCGCCATCAGGTTGCGACGTTGGCGGTTGCGCAGCTCGACGATCTCCGGGTCGTCGCTCGGCCCTTCGACGCCATGGTTCCACGATCGGTTGTGCGACTCTCCGTCGTTGCCGTCTTCGAGATTGGCCTCGTTGTGCTTGTCGTTGTACGACACGAGGTCCTGCAACGTGAAGCCATCGTGGGCCGTGACGAAGTTGATCGACGCGGTGGGCCGTCGCGTGTCGGCTTCGTAGAGGTCGGAGCTGCCCGTGAAACGCGAGCCGAATTCGGCGAGCGTCGACGGCTCCCCGCGCCAGAAGTCGCGGATCGTGTCGCGGTACTGCCCGTTCCACTCCGACCACTGCGGTGGAAAATTGCCGACCTGATAGCCGCCTTCGCCGACGTCCCACGGTTCCGCGATGAGCTTCACCTGTGACACGACCGGGTCCTGCTGCACGAGATCGAAGAACGCGGACAGTCGGTCGACCTCGTGCAGTTCGCGCGCCAGCGTCGAGGCGAGGTCGAAGCGGAAGCCGTCGACGTGCATTTCGAGCACCCAGTAGCGAAGGCTGTCCATGATCAGTTGCAGCACGTGCGGGTGACGCATGTTCAAGCTGTTGCCGGTACCGGTGAAGTCGAGGTAGTAGCGCGGGTCGTCGTCGACCAGGCGGTAGTAGGCGTGGTTGTCGATGCCCCGCAACGACAACGTCGGACCGAAGTGATTTCCCTCGGCGGTGTGGTTGTAGACGACGTCGAGGATGACCTCGATCCCGGCGGCGTGCAGCGCCTTCACCATCGTCTTGAACTCTTGGATCTGGCCGAGCGCTGCCGACGAGGTGTACTCGTTGTGAGGTGAGAGGTACGCGATCGAGTTGTATCCCCAGTAGTTGCTCAACCCCTTCTCGACGAGGTGGTGATCCTGGACGAACTGGTGCACGGGCATCAGCTCGACCGCGGTGATCCCCAATGTCTGGAGGTGCTCGATGACGGCAGGGTGAGACATCCCCGAGTAGGTGCCCCGAAGTTCTGGGGGCACCGCCGGGTGGGTCATCGTCATGCCGCGGACGTGCGCCTCGTAGATCACCGTCTCGTGGAGCGGGACCGCTGGCGGACGATCGTGCCCCCAGTCGAAGAACGGGTCGCCGACGACGGCTTTCCACACGTGCGGCGCGCTGTCGTCGGTGTTCGCCCTGTCCGGGTCGTCGAACTCGTAGCCGAAACAGGCGGGGTCCCAGTCGATGCGACCGTCGATGGCGATGGCGTACGGATCGAGGAGGAGCTTGGACGGATTGCAGCGATCGCCGCGGGCGGGTTCCCATGGCCCATGGACGCGATAGCCGTAGCGCTGGCCAGGACGGACGCTCGGGAGATAGGCGTGCCAGATGTGGCCGTCGACCTCGGTCAGTTCGATGCGCTCGTCGTCGGCGTCGTCGGTGCCTTCGCCATGCAGGCAGAGCTCCACGCCGTCCGCGACGCTCGAGAACAACGAGAAGTTGGTTCCCGATCCGTCGTATCGAGCGCCGAGCGGAAACGGAGTTCCGACCCAGACGCGTCGATCGGAACCTGATGTCGGTGCTGCCACGTGAGAGTGCTTCCCAGCCCTGCGAATTCCAAACGAGCGGTCGCGTCGCGAGCAGTTCGCGGTAGCGGCGAGTCCTGACCGGTCCGTCTTCGTTTCGGTTCCGTCTTCGTGTCGATCGTCGTCACGCGTTTCGATCCGGCGTCACGGGGTACTACCGCGCTACGTCACCCAGCCAGCCACCCAGCGAAAGGAGTTGCCGTCCATGGATGCCATCTTCTGGACGATCCTCGGCCTCAGCGTGATCGCGCTCATCGCCATCGGCTTCGTCGCATTCCGAGCCAGACAACGAGCGGGAAGCGTCATTGCCTCGACCGGCACGAGCGAGCCGACGACGGACACACCAGCACGTCCGCACGACCCCGCGTCCCCCGAGACGCCCCCGCAGCACCGGAGGAGCCGGCCATGACGGAGCGACTCAACCTCATGCGAGCCCGCGACATCTCCGGCTTGCCGGTGGTGCCCATCGATGCCGGGGACGACGCCGCGGAGATCAAAGACATCGTGTTCGACATCGACGATCATCGCCTGGTCGGTTTCACCCTCAACCAGCGTGGCTGGTTCCGAGGCACCCTCTCGGCAACGCTGCCCGTCGACAACGTGGTCGGCATCGGCACCCACGCGGTGATGGTTCCCGACGAGGACTGTCTCGTCGACCGGGGCGCATCGGACGAGGCACTGTCCCGCTCGGCCTCGGGCATCGACGTCATCGGTGACCGAGTGTTCTCCAGCGCCGGTACCGAGATCGGATCCGTCGTCGACGTCATCATCGAGACCGGACCGTCACCGAAGGCGGTCGGCTACGAAGTCGAGACGTCGGACGGCACCGTGTTCATCCCGTCGTCGGCACAGATGTCGATCTCCGACGACAACCTCGTCGTCCCTGCAGAGGCCGACGACTTCACCCGCAACGACCTCGCTGGCTTCGGTGCCGCCGTGTCGTCGTTCCGCGACCTACTCGATCGAGGAGAACATCGATCATGACCGTGCACTCACTCCGATCCATGAAGGGCCACGAAGTCGTGGCCGTCGACACCGCCGACGACATCGGCAAGGTTCGCCACGTGGTCGTCTCGCAATCCGGTGACCGCATCGAACGTCTGCACATCGACGGCCGTGGGAGACGATCCGTGTTCGCCGAATGGGACGACCTCGAGTCGTTCGGCAACGACCGGGTCATGGTCAAGCGAGCCGACGAGGCGAGCGAGTCCGATGACGAACGCGATCGCTCCTCGGCACGTGGCTCACTCGACATCCTGCAGAGCCGAATTCTCGACACCGCTGGCTTCGAGCACGGTGTGGTCGACGACGTCACGTTCGACAGCGACTCCGGCGCGATCGTCGGCGTCACGTCGAGTACCGGCGTCCAGGTCTCCGCCGACGACGTGCGCAGCTTCGGCTCGTACGCGCTGGTCGTCGACGGCTCGAATCGCTGAGTCCGCGTCACCGACTCGACTCACCGAATCCGGGTCGCTCGACTCGCTCCCGAGTCGCGAGCGAAGACCTCGGCTCATGATCTCGAGGATCAAGCGTCTGGTCTCGAGGATCAGCGTTGCGGCCGACGACCGATGCGCTCAGAACCACCGACCGAAGACACCGGTGACGTGTTCGCCGATGCGCTGGACCACATTGCGATCCGCCCAACGCTGCGGATCGAGGACGACGGACTGCTCGAGGTCCTGGTCGAAGTGCCGGTCGAACACGGCGACCACCGAGGGGTCGAACACCACCAGATTGCACTCCTCGTCGTACTCCGTCGATCGCTGGTTGAAGTTCGCCGAGCCGATCGAGGCGACGGCACCGTCGACCGTGATCAGCTTGGCGTGCAGCATCGACCGTTCGTAGGTGCGCAGGTCGACACCTGCGTCGAGGACTCGCTGATACTGCCCCTCGCCTGCCATTTGGACGAACCGTTTGTCGGCGTGCTCGCCGGGCGTCAAGATCTGCACCTCCACGCCTCGCTCGACCGCACCGGACAGCGCTGCAATCATCGAGTCGTCGGGGTTGAAGTAGGCGGTCGTGATCCGCAGACGGCGACGAGCAGTCTGGATCAAGCTCAGCATCAGCCGTGCGAGTTCGGTCGCTCCGGACGTCGACGACCCGCGGAGTACCAGACACTCCGAACTGCCGGGGGCCGCGTCGGTTCGGACGATGCGTTCGTCGTTCGCATCGAATCCGTGCCCGACCTCGTCGGCCCAGTTGTCGACGAACGCAGCAGCGAGTCCGGCGACCGCAGGGCCGCGCAGCTCGACGTGGCTGTCACGCCACTCGTCTGCGTTGCGAGCGTCACCCGCCCACTCGTCGGCAATACCGACACCTCCGACGAAGCCGACGGCGGTGTCACACACCATGATCTTGCGATGAGTCCGATGGTGGACCTCGCCGATCTCCGGGATGGCCCCGTCGGCGATCTGACGAAACATCCGCACGTCGCAGCCGGCGGAGGTCATGATGTCGAGGAGATCCGTGTCGATCTTGCGGGCCCCGACAGCGTCGAGCAGCACTCGCACACGACAGCCACGACGGGCAGCTGCAGCGAGTCGTTCGGCGAACCGTCTCCCGATGTCACCGGCCCAGTAGACGAAGGTGACGATGTCGATCGTGTCAGAGGCCGCATCGATCGCGTGCAGCATCGCCGGAAAGATGCGATCGCCGTTGCGGAGCACGCGCACCTCGTTGCCGCGAGTCGGGGGGATGCCGAGGAGCGAGTGAAGCCGTTCGCTCCACGCCGCCGCCTCGGTCATCGTGCTGGAGTTGGTCATGTCGGTGTGGGCCACTCACCAGAGCTACCCGCGTGAAGGTGGTTGGAAACAGCCGCGTTCGAAGCGCAGCCCGGACGTCGCCGGCGAGCGCTTGACGGGTCGGAAACCTGGGTATGCCCTCGCCATGTCACGAGATCATCTTCGACACCAAGCTGGCGGCAACCCGGCACAAGGACCTCCGCCCGACATGGCCAACCCGACGCCCGGACCAGCAGTAGGGCACGACTTTCCCGACGCCCCCGACCAACCCGACGCGCCGGTTCAGGATCAACCCGACCGCGACGCGTTCGCCGCGCGTCTCGGAGTCACCGGCGACGGCTCGAGCTGGCGTGGTGACGCACGCGACGACCAAGGAACCGATCAGGCCACTGAGCGATCGGACGACCGGTCGGGCGGTCGCCTCGCCCTCGGCGAACGTGTCGAGGGGTTGCGACAGCGAGCAGCCGGCGTCGCCGCGTCTGGCGCAGCACGGTTGGCTGACGGTGTCGGCAACATGGCGAGTCGGTTGGAGCGACTGGCCCAGCGGCTTCGACCCGACGACCGGAGCGGCTGATCCGCCCGACAAGCGGCGCCGCCGAGCCGACCGTCCGTCGATCAACACGGGCCCACGACGAGCAGCCTGCGGGCTTCCCATGACGCGCACATGTGGACGCCGCCAGCGACGTTCGCTGATGGCGCCCACATGGCTCCCTGCCCGCAACATCAGGAACTGCCGTCGTCCGCTCGGGAGCGGACTCACTGCCGAGCGCGCTGCATCTCGTGACGCTGGAGCCGCTCCGGGCGGGCACGTCAGTCGAGCGCGACCACCGAGACGGCATAGGCCGCGAGGCCGATCACGACGACGACCGGCCACCACGTCGTCAAGACGACACCGGCGGCGTTCATCACCAGCAGACTGGCGAGCATGACGCCGAGAACGATCGCGGCGATCACCACGATCGGGGTGGTTCGCTTCGAGCTCACACCGACGATGCCGACAACGCTGCGATCGTGTCATGCGCGTTGCGAACCGGGCCGTACTGACGACTGATCACGTCACGCAGCTCCGGCGAGATCTCCGTGAGCAGCGCTTGGTCGTACTGTCCCACCGTGTGGCTCTCGCCGGTCTCGGCAGCACCCAACACGCCGTCGGCGCTCGAGCCGGAGAGCGCGTCGATCACGGTCATCCAGCCGCGGTGCATGGCGGCAACCGCGGAGCCGGACTCGTCGATGTCGTCACCGTAGGCGGCAGCAAGGGTCTCGAGTTCGGCGGCGAACTCCGCTCGCTGTGTCTCGAAGGCACGGAACGTCTCGGCCAACTTGATCTCGTCGTTCTCCATCAGTTGTTCCGCGCCCTTCGCGAATCCCTTGCGTCCGTCTTCGAGGGTCTGAATCAGGGCCTTGGTGACGGTGTAGTCGGTGCTCATCGATGTCTCCTTCGTGTCGGGTGTTCGGGGTCGGTGTGGCGCGTGATGGCGCCGTCGCCCAAGGCGTGCCCCATCGATCAGCGGGTCAAACACGACCGTCCTCGCTGGATTCGGGTTCATTCGCACCAGTCGCATCATTCGCATCAGTCGCACCAGTCGCATCAGTCGCAGCGCCGTGCTCCGCCTCGCCGCCGGGCTCCGCGTCCGTTTCCATCTCGGGGCGGACGGCGCTGATCGCCGCGGTCGTCGCTGCCGTGAGCGGCACCGACACCAGCGCGCCGACGATCCCACCGATCGCCGCACCGATGGCGAGGGCGACCAGGATGACCACAGGGTGGAGCGCCACCTGTCGATACATGATCAGCGGCAGCAACAGGTCGCCTTCGACCTGCTGCACCACGAGCACGACGATGACCACGATGATCGCCGTACCCGGACCGGAATCCGCCAGCGCGACCGCCGCCGCGAGCGCCCCGGCGACGGTCGCACCCACGATGGGAAAGAACGCTCCGAAGAAGGTGAACAGCGCCAGCGAGAGGGCGGCGGGGACGCCGAGAATCCACAACGCCGTGCCGATGATGAGACCATCGGCCACGCCGGTGATCGCCGTGCCCCGGACCCATCCCTGCAAACTCGAGACCGCGGCGCGTCCGGCGCTGTCGATCGGCTCGCGACGTTCGTCGCGCACCCGCTGGAGCAGCCAACTCCACATCTTCGGGCCGTCCTTGACGAAGAAGAAGGTCACGACCAGCGACAACAAGAACG
The DNA here is from genome assembly GCF_046290335.1 of Ilumatobacter sp. Taxonomy (GTDB): domain Bacteria; phylum Actinomycetota; class Acidimicrobiia; order Acidimicrobiales; family Ilumatobacteraceae; genus Ilumatobacter_A. The sequence continues at coordinate 1,426,350 of NZ_JBKAGH010000001.1, forward strand.
CGCCGACGATCTCCGCGGCGAAGATCGCAGTGGAGGTCGGGTTGTCGGTGAGCCCCGACGCCGCTGAGCGGCCCGCTTCGGCGATTCGATCGAAGAGCTCATCGACCTGTCCGTCATCGAGACCGAGGGGGCCGTCGCGAAGCCACGACCTGATCCGGTCCAGCGCCGCTTGCGACCGGTCGACCAACTCGCGAGCGGAACGCACCACCGGCCCCGACGCGACCACGACGAGTCCGACCAACGACACCGCCACGGTCGCCATCACGATCCACGTCGCGAGCAGTCGCGGCATCCGCTTCGACATCCAACCCACGAGCGGCTCCAGGAGCGCGGCGATGACGAGCGACAAGAACACGGGGACGACGACGAAGCGAAGGATCGCCGCGACTCGCAACAGCACGTAGAGCGCCGCAGCGATCACCAACGCACGCCACGCCCACTGGGAACCGATGGAGAGGAATCGAGGAATCACTGCAGCGTTGGGAACGTCGCTGAGCGATCGGGCCGCTCGGGGTGACGACCCTGACGTCAGCGTGCCGGATCGCCGTTGCGCCCCGGATCGCGGTATGGCGGTCCGGGCGTGCGAGCGACGGCCATCACCACCGGCATCAACACCGGCATCACCACCGGCATCACCACCGTGGGGTCGCTGCGACACCGTTCGACAATTCGCTGACGTGGGGGATGACCACGACGTGTGCGCCGGTCGACAACGCTTCTCCGACGGCGCGATCGGCGAAGCGACGACACGGTGTCTCGACCGTTCCGACCCGCTCGCCGTCATGATCGTCGCCGTCATGATCGTCGACGTCGTGATCGTCGACGTCGTGAACGAAGAGGATGTCGACTCGGCCATCTCGCAATGCGTCGATCACCGCGTCGTCGACCAGACCGGTGCCGTTGCCGACGCGCTCGCGCAGCGTCCGGATTGCCGCACGGAGAAAGCGGGCGTGATGATCGTCCACGATGCGAACCACCTCGGTCGAGATGCCGTCCACGTCGCCGGCCTCGATGGACACGATCTCGATCCGAGCGCGGTCACGAAGCCCCGCTTCGACCATCGACTGCGCCCGCACTTCGCCCGCCACGGCGATGAACACGGGCTCGAGCTTCGACGCGAGCTCGATCGTCGCGTCGACGACATCGTCGGCGTTCTCCTCCCACGTGTTCTCGGCTCGCTGCTGGAACCGCCGCTGCGACCAACCGCCTGGATGACCGCGGTGTATGTGCAGACGTTCTCCTTCGACTTCGACGCTCGTCGTCGGCTCACCGCCGTCGAAGCCGACCACGTCGGCACCGACGCGATCGGTGACCACCACGATGTGGGGAAGTGTCCGCTGTCGGTTCTCGAGGATCGTCAGCAGCCGAGGCCACTGGTCGATCGACGTCGTCGGGTGCATCACAGCGGACACGAGCGTCTCTTCGAGGCGGGCGCCGTCGATCGACTGCACGATCACGATCGCTTCGCCGTCGCCGTGTCGCCATCCGCCGACGAGGTCATCGAGTTCGGCAAGCCGGTCGGTTGGCCAGCCAGCGGCTGCCACGGAACGACGGGCGTTCTTCCAGTGCACGGCGAGACGGTGGGCGGCATCGTGGTGCGAACTCGGGCTCGGGAGCACGACCGTCAGGAACGGGCTCGCGTGCCGCTCGAAGTCACGCAAGTCGTCGGTCGAGTACGTCGACGTCAGCGTCTGGGCCGAAAACGTCTCGGACGGAGGTGTGATCGGTTGGTTCATGGACTCGGACTACCCCAACGCCTGGGTCGCCAATCCGGTCACCGATCCGCCAGCAAGCCGGGTCGCCAGTCCGGAACACCAGTCCGGGTCATCGAATCGGAACGAAGTGCTCGTAGGCGCTCCCGGGCGAGCTGCCAGTTCGATTCACCGGCGCTGGTAGCGGGTAGAGCGTGATGGTGAGTATCGAGCGATTGCACGTCCACGACATCCGGGGGCTCGCGGATGCCCGCCGCGACCTTCGAGCGGCACTGGTCGACGACGATGTCGACGAACGTGATGCCGACGACTTCGTTCTCGCCGTGCACGAGGCAGTCGTCGCCGCGCTCGAGATCGACGGCGACCACCGCTGCCAGATCAGCGTCACCTGGGCGCGCTACGGCTCGCGCAGAATGCACCTGGTCGGCCAGATCAGCGTCGTCTCGGCACACGACATCGACTACCAGGCCGCGTCGCTGCGCAACGAGATCCTCAACAGCCTGAGCGATCGCATTCAGGTCAATCGGCTGATCGGCGGCTCGGTCACCGAGGTCCACCACATGCTCCATCCACCCGGTTGACCCGAGGGGCCGAGGGTGCCTGCGCTGAGTCGGCGCCTCGCTGGGTTGGCGGGTCGAGGATCGGGGTACCGCCGTGCCATGGCTGATCCGACCGACCGCACCGCATCGACGACCTCCGCCGTGTTTCTCACCGACGGCACGGGCGACGCACACCGCGCCGCGTCGATCGCCACCGCGCTCGTCCCGAACGCGACATGGCGAGTCGCCGCCCTGATCGCCCCGCATCCGAGCCTGCTGACCGGTGAAACCGGCTTTGCGAGTCCGATCCAGTCGCCCGACGAGATGGAGGACGAAGCGACACGTCAGCGAACCGCTGGCGCAGCTGCTGCCTCCGAGACGGCCGCGTCATTTCGTGGATCGGTGCAGGAGTCCGTCGTGCTGAGTGGCAGCGACGCCACGCCACTCGTCGACTACGCACGAGCTGAGCGCCTCGATCTCATCGTCGCGCCCTCGCCGGTCGGCCTTGCCGATCACCGAGTCCGCGGGGGCGACGATCACGACAGAGACGAAAGCGACGACCTGACCCGCGATCTGTTGACCTCGTCGAGCGTGCCGTTCCTCGCCGTGCCGGCAACCAGCGACCCGACAAGGCTGGCAGCGTCTGAGACGAGGCCGACGACGGTGCTCGTCGCCGTCGACGACTCCCAACTCGACCAGACCGTCGCGCGGGTCGTGGGACGCCTGTTCGGCGGCAACCGCGTCGAGGACCATGTTCGGTTCGTCGTCGCACACGTCGATCCCAGCACCACAGCGATCCAGTCGATACCGGTGAGCGCCGGCCTGTTCTTCGCCAACGGCGACGACGCGCTCCCCCACATCGCCGAGCAACTCGACGACAACGCCATGGAGGCCAAACGCGTCGCTGCTGGCGTCGCCGATGATGCCGACCTCGACGGCGCCGTGGCCATCGGCGAAGTCGGAGACCCAGCCGCCGGCATCCTCGCCGTCGCCAACGAGCACCATGCCGACGTGCTCGTCGTCGGTACTCGAGATCGATCGTGGTTCTCCCGGCTGTTCGAACCATCCGTCGCCCGCGCCGTCGCCGCCCGCGCCCGGCGTCCGGTTCTGATCGTCCGATCCGACGAGCAGCCGAGCCAACGGTGAACCGAGTGCCGTCGAACGTGTGGTCGGGCCTGAGCGCGCGCCTCCCGACCCCCGACCCCGAACAGACACGCCAGGCGACCGAAGGCTTTCGGGCCGACCGGTGGTTGCCTGCGGTCGTCATCGTCGTGGCCGCCGTCGTCATCGGGCTGGTGGTCAAAGAACTCTCCGAACGAACACTTCGTTCCCGCAACGAGATCGTCGCCCGGCTGATCGCCAGAACGTCACTGGCGATCACGGTGTCGATCGGCTTGTTCCACGCGCTGTCCCAACTCGGCATCCGCGTCGGTCTGTTGCTCGGTGGCCTCGGCGTCGGCGGTTTCGCGCTGGCCTTCGCACTGAAAGACACCCTCTCGAACCTGATCTCGGGCGCGATCCTGCAGCTCCGCCAACCCTTCGACTACTCCGACGCGGTACGCCTCGGAGACTTCACCGGCCGCGTCGACGACATCAACCTGCGGTCGGTGGAGATGACCACGCTCACCGGCGAGAAGGTGATCATCCCGTCGTCCGAGGTCTTGCAGAACCCGATCGTGAACTACTCGGCCAACGCGTCCAAACGCATCGACATCGCGATCGGATTCTCCTACGACGCCGACCTGGTGACCGTCAGCCATCTGCTCAGTGAGACGGCGCAGCACGTCGACGGTGTACTCGCCGACCCGCCAGCGGTGACCATCTTCGACGCGTTCGGCGGCAGCACGATCGACGTCACCCTCACCGCGTGGGCGACCTCGGATGCCAACATCTTCGACATCCAACTCCGGCTCGCCGGAGCGCTCAAGGCTGCGCTCGACGAGGCGGGCATCGACATGCCGTACCCGACACGGGCACTCGTCGATCCTGCTCGCGCCGCGGCCGAAGCGGCACGAACGCCCCGGAACCGAGCGGCGTCGACGTTTGTCCGCCGACCGACCGGGTAGGGCTGGGGCGACGTGCGAGCACCCACACAGCCGTCCGCACCGAGCCACCGTCCATCAGACCGTCCATCACACCGTCGAGCAGCGAGCAGCGAGCAACGAGCAAGAAAGAGCACCCATGAGCACCAGCGAAGCAACCACCAGCCAAGCCGATACCGACGCACCGTCACCGACGACCGACCTCACCGGCCGGACGGCCCTCATCACGGGCGCCTCATCCGGGATCGGCCGCCAGATCGCCCTGGCATTCGCGGCCAATGGCGCCGCCGTCGTCGTCACCGACATCGACGAGGACCCGCGCGACGCGGATCGGCCGACCGCGCACGAGATCGCCGAGCGCTACGACGGCGAGGCGGTCTTCGTCGAGCACGACGTCGCCGCGCTCGACCAAGCACAGCAGGCGGTGGGGGCCGCCGAACAGTTCGGCGGCGTCGACATCGTCGTGAACAACGCGGGCATCTTCCGGAGCACCCCCTTCGTCGACGTGACGCCGGAGGACTTCGACACGCTGATGAACATCAACGTGCGCGGTCTGTACTTCACGACGCAGGCCGCCGTCCGCTCGATGCTCGACGACGGCCGCCCGGGATCGATCATCAACATGTCGTCCGTCGCCGGGATCCAGGGAGCAGCGCCGTTCAGCACCTACTGCACGAGCAAGGGCGCCGTTCGGCTGCTCACCAAGACGCTTGCAGCCGAGTTGGGCCCATCGGGCATCCGTGTCAACGCGATCCACCCCGGTGTGGTCGAGACCTCGATGACCACCGACGACGTACCGATCGCATCGGGTCCGGAAGGCGAGTCGTTCGTCGAGCAGATCCCGCTCGGCCGACTCGCGACGCCGACGGACATCGCCGGGGCCGCTGTCTTCCTCGCCTCCGATCTGTCGCGCTACGTCAACGGCGAGTCGATCGTCGTCGATGGCGGACTGCTACGCATCTGAGCTGCGCCGGCGTGCCGGTTTCGGTTCGAGCCCGGTCGGGTAGGTCCGCACCATGACCGAGCTGGTCCCCCAGATCGACCGCCTCTGGCGAGCCGCGAACTATCTCTCGGTCGGCCAGATCTATCTGCTCGACAATCCGCTGTTGCGACGCCCGCTGGAACCGAGCGACATCAAGCCCCGTCTGCTCGGGCACTGGGGCACCACCCCCGGACTCAACTTCATGTACGCGCATCTCCAGCGAGCCGTGGTCGAACACGACCTGGAGATCATGTTCCTCGCCGGACCCGGCCACGGAGGACCGGCGATGCTCGCACAGACCTGGCTCGAGGGGCGCTACTCCGAGCTGTATCCGAACGTCAGCCTCGACGAACACGGAATGCACGCCCTCTTCACCCAGTTCTCGTTCCCCAGGGGTGTGCCGAGCCATGTCGCACCCGAAACGCCCGGCTCGATCCACGAAGGCGGCGAACTCGGTTACTCGCTCGCACACGCTGCGGGCGCCGTACTCGACAATCCGGAACTGATCGCCGCCGTCGCGATCGGCGACGGGGAAGCCGAAACGGCCGCGTTGTCGGCGAGCTGGCAGAGCGCGGCCTTCCTCGACCCGATCACCGACGGCGCCGTGTTGCCGATCCTGCATCTCAACGGCTACAAGATCGCCAACCCCACCGTGCTCGCCCGCCGCAGCGACGACGAGCTCACCGACTATCTGACGTCACAAGGATGGGAGCCGACGTTCGTCCACGTCGACCTCGACGACGACCTGCACGACGCGCACGGACTGCACGACGCGCACGGACGCTTCGCCGCAGCGGTCGATCAGTGCGTCGAGCGGCTCGCCGCTCGACGCACCGCGGCCGTCAACGGCTCGGAGTCGTCGATTGCTCGCCGAATTCCGATGATCGTTCTTCGCTCGCCGAAAGGATGGACCGGACCGCGCATCGTCGACGACGACCAGGTCGAGGGCACCTGGCGCTCGCATCAGGTGCCGTTGGAGGAGGTCCGCTCCGACGACGACCACCGGCGACAACTCGAAGCGTGGATGCGTTCCTACCGTCCCGACGAACTCTTCGACGACGGCGGCCGCCCCCGCGACGAGGTCGTCGGCTGGCTCCCCGACGGCAATCGACGGATCTCTGCGGTCGCCGCAGCCAACGGCGGCACCATCTTGCGGCCGCTCGAGCTGCCCGATCATCACCAGCACGGTCGCCACGTCGAGGTGCCCGCGACGACGACCTCAGAACCGACGCGGGCGCTGGGCGAGTATCTCCGCGAGGTGTTCGTGCTCAACGAGGCGACCCGTAACTTCCGCCTCTTCGGCCCGGACGAGACCGAATCCAACCGGCTCGCAGCGGTGTACGAATCGACCGACAAAGCCTGGCAGCTCGAGCGGCTCGACAGCGACCTCCACCTCGACCCGCACGGACGAGTCATGGAGGTCCTGTCGGAGCACCTCTGCCAAGGCTGGCTCGAGGGCTACCTCCTCACGGGCCGCCACGGGCTCTTCTCGTGCTACGAGGCATTCATCCACATCGTCGACTCGATGTTCAACCAGCACGCGAAGTGGCTGAAGGTGCACCGCACACTCCCTTGGCGCGCACCGATCGCGTCGCTCAACTACCTCCTGACGTCGCACGTCTGGCGCCAGGACCACAACGGCTTCTCGCATCAGGATCCCGGCTTCCTCGACCACGTGGTGAGCAAGGGATCAGATCTCGTCCGGGTGTATCTGCCGCCCGACACCAACTCGCTGCTGGCTGTCGCCTCGACGTGTCTGGCGAGCCGCGACCTGATCAATGTGATCGTGTCGGGCAAGCAACCAACGCTCGACGTCCTCAGTCCACACGATGCCGATCTCCACGCAGCGCGCGGCGTGGGGATCTGGCCGTGGGCGTCGAATGACGACGGCGATCCCGATGTCGTCCTCGCGTGCGCCGGCGACGTCCCGACGCTCGAGACGCTCGCAGCGGTGAGCATCCTTCGCGAGCGGCTCCCCGGCCTGCGGGTCCGCGTCGTGAACGTCGTCGACCTCATGCGCCTCGCCGACGAGCACGCCCACCCGCACGGGCTCTCTGACGCAGAGTTCGATTCGCTGTTCACCACCGACCGGCCGATCGTGTTCGCCTTCCACGGGTATCCGTGGCTGATCCATCGACTCGCATACCGTCGAACGAACCACCCCAACCTCCACGTGCGCGGCTACAAGGAGGAAGGGTCGACGACCACGCCGTTCGACATGGTCGTTCGCAACGACATCGACCGCTTCCGACTCGTGATCGACGTCATCGACCGAGTCCCCCACCTTCGCTCGAGCGCAGCGCAACTCCGCCAGGACATGGTCGACATGCGCACGTGGCACGTCGACTACGTCGCCGAACACGGCGAGGATCTGCCCAGCGTCCGCGACTGGACGTGGGAATGACCTCCGAACCGCCCGACCATGGACACGTGACGATCACCGTCAACGCGGGCGCTGTCACACTGGCGTTGCACGCGGTGACGACCAACGGTGACACGACCGCGACGGTGCGCCGCGATCCATGGACCCCTGCTGACCGCTCTCCGTTCGAGGAGATCGAGTCGATGCTGTCGGGGCCGGTCCGCCTCGTCGCGCACCGGGTCGTGCACGGCGGTGCCCACTTCGACAGCGCCGTGGAGATCGACGACGACGTCGTCGCATCGATCGACGCGCTCGGCGAACTGGCCCCACTTCATCACCCACGCATCGTCGAGGCGATCGAGGTCGCTCGGCGACGATGGCCCGATGCGACCCACGTGGCGGAGTTCGACACCTCGTTCCATCGGACGCTGCCGCCTGCTGCGTCCACGTATCCACTTCCACGAGACTGGACCTCGGAGTGGGGCATCCGCCGCTTCGGCTTCCACGGGCTGTCACATCAGCACGTCGCCCGAACCGCTCCCGCCATCGTCGGCGGCAGAGGACCGCTCGGCAAGATCATCAGCTGCCACGTCGGCTCGGGCGTCTCGATGTGCGCTGTGCGCGACGGAGTGTCGGTCGACACCACGATGGGCTTCACGCCGCTCGAAGGTCCGATGATGACCACCAGGTCGGGGTCGGTCGATCCCGGCTTGCTGATGTGGCTGCTGTCGAGCGGACGGATCACGATCGACGCGCTCGACCGGGCGCTGCGTGAATCGAGTGGGCTCGCCGGTGTGTCGGGAACCTCGGGCGACCTGCGCGACGTGATCGCCGCGTCGGGACGCGGTGATCCAGACGCGCAGCTGGCGCTCGACATGTACGCGCGTGGCCTCGCTCGTGGCGTCGCGGAGATGGTGGTGTCTGCGGGTGGCATCGACGTCCTCGCGTTCACCGGAGGTGTGATCGAGAACCTGCCCGACCTACGGCGCACGGTGGTCGACCAGCTGACGTTCCTCGGCCTCGACCTCGACGACGACGTCAACCCCGCGGTCATCGAGCGCGACGCACGGATCTCGTCGGCATCGTCCGATGTCGCGGTGGTGCTCGTCGCCAATGGCGAACACCTCGAACTCGCACGCGCCGCGGAAGGACTCGCGCAACGCGTGCACGCTCCGGATCTCCCCGACACGACCAGCGCCAGCACGAGCAGCATCGGCACCGTCAGGACGACGAGATGATGAACCCGCTCCGTCCCTCGACCCCTCGCCACATCGTCATCTCGGGTGGTCCGGCAAGCGGCAAGTCGACCATCGGCGTGCACCTCGCTCATCTCGTGCATCGACCATTCCTCGACCTCGACGAAGACGAGGGCAACAACGGTCCCGAACGGTTGTCGCGATTGCTCGCCGCCCGACATCCAACGGTGATCACCACGTATCCCGAATCGTTCGAGACGCTCGCCAGAGGCCACCGGCGCGGCCAGCATCCTGAGGTCGCTCTCGTCTGGCTGGCTCACCAGCCGGGAACGCGGCAGGCCAGTCGACCTCCGGAGACGGTGGACGTCGTGATCGCTGCCGACGCCACGGTGCCGGAGAGCGTCGACGTGATCGTCGAGTCGTTCGGACTCGGACCAGCGTGAACGCCGCGCTACACGTCCAGCGAGTTGCCATCGGGTTTCGGAACCGATCGACGGGGTACGTCCCCGCCATGAACGACTCGACTCCATCTGGTTCGGCCACCTCGTCACCGTCGAGCTCGCGTGCCGACGCGGGCGACCTCACGCTCGTCGACGTCCTGCAGGCGTTTGCCGACGTCGGCTACAGCGCCAACCATGGGGTGCGGCCCAACGCCGAACTCCACTGCGACGTCTGCGCATCCGTGTCGCCGGCCGAACTGGTGGAGGTGTCCGCGTTGCACCGCGTCGAAGGAGCGTCGAACCCGGCGGAGATGCAGATGGTCATCGGGAGCAGTTGCCCGCGCTGCGCCGCGCGAGGAGCGCTCGTGGTCGGTTTCGGCCCAGAGGCCAGCGACGACGATCAGACGTTCGTCATGGCGTTGCCGCTCGACCACTCCGAACGACGATTCCGCGACCCCGTCGCCGAGCGAAGCTGACCGTCCACCCGCTCGAACTCGGCCGGCCAGTGCATCAGCAACAGGTTCTGGTCGGCGGCGAGGCTCACCGGTCACCCCCGGTCACCATGGGGCGTGTTCGGGATCGACGAGGCGACGGCCTTCGTCGAGTGCGGCGATCCGATCGAGGTCGTCGTGGTCGAGCTCGATCTTCGCGGCAGCCAGATTGTCGGCGAGATGATCCGGATCCGTGGTCTTGGGGATCGTGGTCACGCGGGGAAGCGACAGCAGCCAGGCCACGGTGACCCCCGCCGCCGACGTCGAGTGCTTGTTCGCGATGTCGGCGAGCACGTCGTCGTCCATCACGTCGCCGCGAGCGAGGGGCGAGTAGGCGGTGAATGCCCAGCTGCGGGACTCGCACCAGTCGCGCAGTTCGCGCTGCTGGAGGAACGGATGACATTCACACTGGAGTACCTCCAACGGTGCGAACTCGGCGGCCTGGTCGAGTTGCTCGATGGTGAAGTTCGAGACACCGATGTGATGGGCCATTCCGGAGGCCTGGACCTGTGCGAGTGCCGACAGCGTCGCACCCACCCGTTCGAACTCGACCGGCCAGTGCATCAGCAACAGGTCGACGTGGTCGGTTTGGAGACGATCGAGACTCGCTCGCACCGACTCCACGAGCGGACCCGGCTCGTGACGATCGTTGCCGATCTTGGTCGTGATGAACACGTCGTCGCGGTCCACCGCGGAGGCCGCGACCGCCGCACCGACATCGGCTTCGTTGCCGTACGCCTGCGCCGTGTCGAGATGCCGGATGCCGAGATCGAACGCCGCGCTGACCATCCGTCTGCAGTCCTCGCCCTCGAGCTGCCACGTGCCGAGACCGAGCGCTGGCATCCGGCGACCGGACAACAACTCGACGGTCCGTTGGTCGGCGAAGCGCGTGTCGGAGTTCGCAGCGTCACCGCCCAGCGGGTGTTGGTGCGACTCACCTTCGCCGACGACGACGTGGCTGGCGCTGCTCGGGGACGGTGCTGGAGGGCGTGTCATGCGCGGAGCGTCCCCGGGCCGACGCCCACCGAAACCACCTGGCCAGCGCCAGAGCGCTGCCTCACGTCGCGCCGTCGAACGAGGTGGTCTGCTCAAGCGTGCCCGACGAGGTCGCGAACGGCGAGGTCGGGGTTTCGGATTCGGGCGACGAGGAACCCTCCCACCATGACGAATGCTCACGAGACGAACGCTCACGACACGAAACTCGAGGAAACGAATCCCGACCGGGACCACGACCAGCAACACGATCAGGGCCTGTCCGAGCGAGATCGTCCCGAGCACGATCCTCGACTCGGCGAACCTCACGGCGACGAGGGCATGCCAGCGTCGTTGCTCGACACCGACCGCAACCTGCCAGGCGATCAGCCAGTCGACTCCCGCGGACCGAACAAGTCCGAGTTGGAAGGCAACTCCTGACTCGCGCTCCGACCGAGTGTCACGAGTGTCACGAGCGTCACGATTGAGCGGCCCAGCAACTGGGCAGCGTTGCGGCATGGATGCATCCACGAGCCCTCGCGGCGACGCGCTCATCATGTTCGGCCTCACCGGCGACCTCGGGCGGTCGAAGATCATTCCGGCGCTCGCCGAACTCCGTGGCGACCAACGCCTCGAAGACATTCCGCTCGTCGGCGTCGGTCGAACGGAGCGCACCGATGGCGATCTCCGAGCGCTGGTGCGTGACGCACTCCCCACTTCGGCCGACGTCGTACGGAGCGACCTCGCTGCCCGACTTCGCTACGTGCAAGGCGACGCCACCGAGGTCGCGACGTTCGACGCGCTCGCCGATCGACTCGATGACGCCCGCAACCCGGTCGTGTACGCCGCGGTACCGCCAGCTGTGTTCGGCGAGGTCGCGCACGCCATCGAGGCGAGCCGGCTTCCCGAGGGCACCAGAATCGTCGTCGAGAAGCCCTTCGGCTCCGACGCTGCGTCAGCCCGCGCCTTGTTCGACGACATGATGGACGCCGTAGGAGCGGAGCGGGTGTTCATCGTCGACCACTTTCTGGCGAAAGCGGCCGTCGAGAATCTGCTGACGGTCCGAACGACGAACGCGCTGCTCGACACCGTGCTGCATCGGCGTGCGGTGAAGGCGATCCGGGTCGAGATGCTCGAACGCGAGGACGTGGCTGGACGCGGATCGTTCTACGAACAGGTCGGCGTCGTCGACGACGTCGTCCAGAACCACCTGGTCCAGTTGGCTGCGCTCGCGCTGATGGAACGCCCCGCCGACGACAGCGACGAGTCGTACCATGCCGCTCGGTCGGCGACGATCCGGGCGATGTCGATCGACCCCGATTCCGTCGTCCTCGGGCAGTACGTCGGCTACGGCGATCACGACGACGTCGACGCCGATTCCGACACGCCGACGTTCTGCTCGTTCACCCTGTCGGTCGATGCCGACCGGTGGCGTGGCGTGCCGATCGAGGTGGTCGGCGGCAAGGCCCTCGACACCGACAGCACGGCGGTCGTGTTCGAACTGGTCGAGCCCGGCGACAACACGATCCGGTTCGGCGTGAAACCCGATGCGACCATCGCCGTCGACATCCAGCTCCTCGACTCGACCACCGACCACCACGCCAGCGCGTCGACATCGACTCGGCGGTCGCAAGCCACGCTGTGCGGGCCGAACGAACACGGTCGACTCGGCGACTACGCCACGTTGCTCGACGATGCGCTCGACGGAACGAAGCGTCACTTCGCGCACATCGACGACGTCGTGCACGGCTGGGAACTGGTCGCCACGATCAGCGGGCCCGGTCACGACGAACGAGGCACCGTGCGCCGGTACGACCCGGGCACGGCGGGTCCGTCGTGACCCCATCGGAACCGAGTGCCACTGCGTCGACTCGATCAGCCGAAGACCAACCGTCGCCAGCGCTCGAAGGGTTCGGTCTCGTCGGCGACACCGAGACCGTGGCGATCATCCATCAGACCGGCTCGATCGACTGGATGTGCTGGCCTCGCTTCGATTCGCCGTCGGTCTTCGGGCGGCTCCTCGACCCCGATGGCGGCCACTGGTCGATCGGCCCCACGCCGAGCCGTCGTTCCCGTCACGACATCATCGACGACGCCCGTCACGACATCATCGACGACGCCGTCGACGATGGTCGGGGCGTCGAGTCGAAGCAGGTCTACCTCTCGGGGACGAACGTGTTGCTGACGCGATTCCATACGCCGACGGGCACGTTCGAGGTCGAGGATTTCATGTCGATCGACACCGTCGACGACCACCCGAGGCATCTGATGCGGGTGGTGCGCTGTCGCAAAGGTTCCGTCGAGGTCACCTCGACCTTGCGCCTCCGGCCGGATTACGGGCGCGCCGACGCCACCGTCGAGCGGCGCACCGACCAGGGTCGCCGCGCCGACCGCGCCGTCTCGGCGGTGGCACTCCATTCCCCGGGAGCGACGAACGAAGCGGGTGCGCACGAGCCCGACCTCACCCTGTCGTCATCGGTCGATCTCGAGGTCGACCAGGACGCGACGGTCACCAGCACCTTCACGCTCGCCGAGGACGACACCGCGTACTTCGCCCTCGGCGACGGAGATGTCAGCGATGCTGCGTGCCAACAGTCCTACCGACGCACGCTCGCGTACTGGAGGACCTGGTCGGCCGCGAGCACCTACACCGGCCGATGGCGCGAGCACGTCGAGCGTTCCGCCTTGACGCTCAAGCTCCTGACCCATCGTCCGTCGGGTGGGATCATCGCAGCCGCCACCACCAGCATCCCCGAGGTGCGCGGCGGCGAACGCAACTGGGACTACCGATACGTCTGGATCCGCGACGCGGCGTTCACGCTGTACGCGTTCATCGAACTCGGATACCTCGCCGAGGCCGACGCCTTCACGAGTTGGCTCGTCGAGCGCGTCCGCACCTGCGACGAGTCCGGCGACCGGCCGCCACTGTCGCCGATGTACGACCTCGACGGTGCAGAGCGGGTGGACGAGGTCGAACTCGATCACTGGCAGGGGTACGCCCACAGCTCCCCGGTGCGCGTCGGCAACGCTGCCGGTGCGCAGCTCCAACTCGACATCTACGGCGAGATGATCGACGCGCTGTACCTCGCTGACAAACACGGTGACGGGCTCAGCATCGAGACCTGGAGGCACATCGGTGTGCTCGTCGAGTGGGTGATCGACAACTGGACACGGCCCGACGAAGGCATCTGGGAGACGCGGGGCGGTGAGCAACATCACACATCCTCCCGGCTGATGTGCTGGGTCGCCCTCGAGCGCGCGCTGCGCATGGCGCGCCGCCGCGGCCGCCCGGCACCCGTCGACCGGTGGCGTACGGCGCGCGATGCCATCCACGCCTGCATCGTCGAGGACGGATGGAATGACGAGCTCGCTGCGTTCACGCAGACGCTCGGCGGATCGACGCTCGACGCCTCGATGCTGCTGATGCCACTCGTGAAGTTCATCTCGCCGACCGACGAGCGATGGCTGTCGACACTCGACGCCATCGGCGAACGATTGTCGCACGGGCCGCTCGTCGACCGATACGACGTCGCCGACACCGACGACGGGCTCGAGGGTGACGAAGGTTCGTTCACGATCTGTTCGTTCTGGTACGCCGAGGCACTCGCTCGCTCCGGACGCGTCGACGAGGCACGCTCGTTGTTCGACCGTCTGCTCTCGTACGGAAGTCCGACCGGGGTGTTCAGCGAAGAGATCGGACCGGACGGCCGGATGATCGGCAATTTCCCGCAGGCGTTCACGCACCTGTCGCTGATCAGCGCAGCGGTGCACCTCGACGAACTACTCCCATGACCGGGCGCCGCGACACTACGTTGTCATGGCGCGCTCCCGACGCGCTCCCGACGCGCTCCCGACGCGCGGTGACGGCGCGCGGTCACGGCGCTCTGTCGAGTGCGTGAGCTTGGCGCGGCAGCGATGGTCGGCTCGGCGATCCCCCTCGACGAATGGCGAGTTGGGGCGAGGATGCCGCGCCGACCGTCGGCCGGGGGTGATCTGGTTCGGCCGATCGCGTGTGCGTGATCAGGAGTCGACGTCGACCTCGACCGCTGGCACGTCGAGATCGAGGTTGCCGTCGTCGTCTTCGTCGGAGACGGCGAGGAACACCACGGCGGAGATCGCGCCCGCGACGAGCGCTGCCACGAAACCGATCAGGAACCAGCCGAAGCGATTGCCGCCCTGGGAGGTCTCCTCCACGTGGCGGCGGAGCTGATCGGCCGCTTCGTCGGAGATCTGAGTGATGCGAGCGTCGACGATTCCCACGTTCGTGGGTGCCGCCGGCGCGACAGGCGCCGCCATCACGGTGCCGGGACGATCGCCAGAGCCGCGGCGGTCGTCATCATGACCGCGATGCTCGCGGTCATGGTCGCGGTCATGGTCATGGTCATGGTCATGGTCGCGGTCATGGTCATGGTCGCGGTCACTCATGGCGATCTCCTTGCGCTACGTGGGGGGCGCACCCAGATGGCGCGTTCCCGATGATGTGTGAATATCCCATCTGACTTCCTTTGCTCTGGTTGCTCTTTCTCTGTGTGCTCTTTCTCTGTTGGCTCTTTCTCTGATGGCTCGTCCGCTGTGTGCAATGCATCGGTCTCACGTCCGGGCACGTGGTGGTGTCGACGTACGTCACGGGCGTCACGGCCCGCCGCTTCCGTCCATGTCGAACTCTTCTTGGTACTCCTGGTCGGCGACATCAGGGTCGAGGTTGTCGACCGGTACCCCGCCACCGATACCGACGTCCTCGGGCGGGATGACCGTGCCCTCGTTCACCGGGGGATCGGTCGGTTCGGGGTCGGATCCGTCGTCTGATCCACACGCAGCGCCCGCCAGAGTGAGCGCCATGAGGGCGGGAACGAGCCGACGGCGGCGGCGCGTGAGCGCATCCGGCCGAGCGCGTCGGAAGGTGTCGAGACGAGCACTCTGGAGCGTGTCGTTGGGCATGGATGAGCGGTACCCGGTGTCACGCTCGTGAAACCGACGAGCTCGAGGGAGCGCCGTCGAGTGCGACGTCAGCGTCGCCGCGGCCGAGGTGGTACGCGACCTGCGACCACACGACCGGCTCGATCACGGGGCGCAAGGGGTTCTGTTCTGGCGTCGGCATCGTCGACCGCTTCTCACGAGCCTTCCGACCCAGGACGTTCGTGGGCGACGCCACGATCGCGCGACGCGCCCACGACCTGCACCTGCGACAACATTGCGGCGAGCGAGAACTCGCCGCGATCGCCGCCACCGACAGTTCCACGGTCGTTCAGGTCTGATCGACGTCGCGTCTCGATCTTCGCGCCGCCGATCTGGTCGAGTCCGCTCCGCGACGTCCGTCCACACTGGCGAGCTGGCGAGACCCGGCCCCGACGGCCGGTTGATTCGCTGGCGCGTTGGGTACTCGTTGCGCATGTGGACGATCATCACCATCATCAGCGTCGTCGCTGCGATCATCGTCATCGGCATCCGCCTGGTGGCCGCACGCCCGTCGGAGCACGATCCTCACGAGCAGCCGACGACGGTCGATCCCGACACGGCCGAGTTCCCCGACCCCGGCTCGCACCTCAGTCCGCAGCGGCCCGACGGGTCTCCGGTGCCCGGATCCGAAGCGGACCGCAATCGCCACGGCAAGCCCTGACGACGCGGGCGATCACCGCAACGCGGGCGCGGCCGAACGGTGAGAGCTACCGCGACCACGCAGAACCGGCCCCGGTCGCATGGCGGCGCTGACAGCGCGCCAGCCCGAGTGTCAGCGCACCGCGCTGAGCACCCCGTCGACGCTCCAGAAGTAGACCTGCTGGTCGTCCCATCCCGGTAGGCCGTCGATCTCGCCGACCGGCGCCGCGCCGGACACGCCGAGCACGGTGTCGGTGTCGGCGATCACGGCCACGAACGGACCGCGGGCGACAGGACGGCTGCCAGGCCCGAGCGTCCCGGAAGCGATGACGCTCCCGGACGCGGCGTCGTAGCGGGTCCAGACGTCCCCGCCGCGCTCGACGATGCCCGGAGTCCCGACGACGGCGGGGTCGGCACTGACCGAACCCGACGATCCCAAACCGGTCGACGAGAGCGCTGCCTCACCAGCCGACACGCTCCAGATGGTCGATCCGTCGAGCATCGACGACACCGTGACGTCCCCGAACGGCGCTCCTGACGGCTCGCACGACGCAGGTGTCACCTGGCTCGAAGTCGTGAGCACGGCACCGTCGACGTAGCCGACGACCGCGCTGCCCTCGAACCCCCGGCCGGTCGGCTCGATCTGCTTGCTCCAGCGCAACGTTCCGTCGGCGAGGTCGAAGCCTCCGATGACGATCGAGCCGTCGACGATGCCGCAGACCATGGCCACACCCGACGGGTCGGACCGCAACGTGAACTCGACCGAGTCGTCTCCGAGCTCGTCGGACGTCCAGCGAATCTCGCCCGTCGCCAGGTCGACGCCAGCGAGGACACCGTCACGGGGGACCGCGACGACATCATTCGATGCGTCGGGCAGCACGTCGGTCACGTCGACGCGTGGCGGCTCGGAGATCGGGAGCTGCCAGCGTTCGGCACCGTCGAGGCCGAGACCGACCAGGGAGGCGTCGCCATCGACCAGTGCGAGCAGCACCAACCCGCTGTTGCGCACGACCACCAGGCGCAGCGCGACCCTCGGCTCGCCGGGTTCGGCTCCGGACGGTAGATACGCCCACCGTTCGTCACCGGTAGCGGGATCGAGCGCCACGATGCGGCGCCCGCTGAACGCGAGGATGGTGCCATCGACCACCAGCCAGGGTGCGAACGCGTCGATGCCCCCAGCCGACCAGACCTCCTCGCCCGTCGCGAGGTCGAGCGCGGTCAGCTGTACTGGGTCACCGGGTCCTGCATCGGGCAGGGCTGCCTCGTCGACGACGACGATCGTGTCGTCCAGCACCGTCTCGACCGTCGAGCTCGCCGGCGCACGGTCGTAGGTCCAGCGCACTTCGCCGGTCGACCGGTCGACTCCCACGGCGGTGACGGGCTGGAGCGGGCCAGCGAACGTCGACAACGCCACGGTCTCCGCGCCGATGCCGACCACGAAGGGTGACCCCGAGGAAATGGGACGCTCGATCGACCACACCAGTTCGCCGGCGAACTCCGAGACGACGCCCGTCGATGGAGCGACGGGAACATCGGGCGTCGCAGCGTCGCTGGCCGGCGGACTCGGTGCCTCCGTCGTCACCGGATCGGTCGCCGACGGATCGGTCGCCGGCGGATCCGTCGCGGGCGGATCCGTTGCCGGCGGATCCGTTGCCGGCGGATCGACCGACACGTTGGTCGTGGGCGGATTCTCCGGATCGTCGGTGGCATCGTTCGACGTGTCACCGCCGCAACCAGCAGCGACGAGAGCGGCCACCACCAGCGTCACCGCCCCGCGGCGGCGAGCGCCTTCGTTTGGCGACCGAGACACAAACCGAGACACAAGAGGATCGTGGGGCATCTCGCAATCCAACCAGGCCCCCATCAGCGTTGCGTGAACCGGGTCGCATCGTCCGACCCGTCACGGTTCGTGTCAGACACCAACCGTGACGGGTCAGGACGCTCTCGGCGTGGCACGTTCGACGGAGATCGCGTTGGCGAGTTCTTGCTTGTCCATCGACGATCGGCCAGCGATGTCGAGTTCCTGCGCCAGGTCGTACAGCTCCGATTTCGACAATCCCCGGAGATCCGCAACGACGGGAGCGTCGTCGGAGACGTCGCCGGCTGGCCGAACCGGCTGCGCCTGGTGGGCGTTGCCCGGTCGCCGATTCCTCGCCGCCTCGACCGACTTTTCCAACGCGGACATCAACTCGATGACCTCGGCGCCTTCGGCTTCGGGTGCAGCGACGACCTCGTCGCCTTCCTGCTTTGCGTGGATCAGCTCCAGCACCCGCTCGCGATACGTGTCGCGATAGTTGGACGGTTCCCACTCCGTGGTCATCGCGTCGATCAGCGTCGTCGCTGCGCTGAGGTCTCGTTGGCTCAGCTCGATCGCGGTCGGCAGGCTCTCGATCTCCTGCTGCGGGTCTCGGACCTCCTCGTCGAAGAACAGCGTCTCGAGCGCCAACACGTCGCCGACCGGTCGGATCGCCGCCAGGTACTGCTTCGAACGCATCACCATCGTCGCCACGGCGGTGCGCTCGGTGTGCGACATCGCACGCACCAACAATTGGTACGCCCGAGCAGCGGTCTCATCACGGGGAGCGAGGTAGTAGGTCTTTCGGTAGTAGATGGGGTCGATCTCCGCCGCGTCGACGAAATCGGTGATCTCGATGGTTCGGGATCGACCCGGCTCGACCGCTTCGAGTTCCTCTGACGTCACCATCACGTAGTCACCGCTGTCGAGCCCGTAGCCCTTCACGATGTCATGCAGCGGCACTTCCTCGTCGGTGTCCTCGTTCACCCGGCGATAACGGATGCGCGATGACGTTCCCTGCTGGAACTGATGGAACTGGATCGAGCGGTCCTGCGTGGCCGTGAACAACCGAACCGGAACGTTGACCAGCCCGAACGCCACCGAGCCGGTCCAGATCGGCCGCGCCATCACGCGACTCCGGTCGTCGATCGGTCGGCGGAAGGGCCAGGGGTCATGTGGTCGGGCGAACGCACACGTACGGAATTCCCCGCCCGCCCATCCGCAAACCGGCCGAGCGCAGTCGACGCTGCGAGGTTTGCGACGCCAACGGTGGGAAACGCTCGGAGCATGAGCGATCGAGGTGCCGAGACCACGTGGAAGCCGAGCGAACCCGCCCCCGACTGGCTCGAAGAAAACCGGCGGCCCGAGGGGGTCGACGACGCCACCGTCGAGGCGTTGGGCAAGCTCGGCGAGGCCGTGGAACGTCTGGAACGCGCCCGCGGTCACCTCTACACATTTCATCAGATGTGCGGCACCGTCGACCTGATGTTCGGCGACGCCGCCGACCTGCTCCGAACGGCCGGACATCTCGATCACGCCGATGCGCTGGAACGGCACATCGTCGGCCGAAACGTGCTCGACGGACGCTGGAGCTTCCAGATCGTCGAGGAGTATGACGCGACGTATTGGAGCGTGGTTCGCGACTTCGCCGAACAGGCTCGTCACACGCTGCTCGACGGGGCGAACCACGTCTACGAGTCGGAGATGAAAGAACGTCGCCGCTCCCACGGGCTCCGCCACCACGAGTCACGACCGCCCGATCGCCGATCGGATTGAACGATCGGCAACGGGGGTACGCATCCGGCGAGGGTCGGAACGGCCGACCTCCCAGGCCCGACCGGAGTACAGATGCCGAACGAACTGAACGGAAAACACATCGCCTTCCTCACCGCCAACGAAGGAGTCGAACAGGTCGAGCTGACCTCACCCCGATCAGCCCTCGAAGCCGCTGGCGCCGAGACGACCCTGATCGCTCCTCCGCGCTCACCGCCGGACGGGCACCTGTGGGGTCCGGAGACCGACAAGGCGATCGACAACTTCCCGATGTCCGGCGAGCCAGTTCCGGCCCGGGTGATCCACTGGTTGGGACGGATCAAGAGCGCCGCCGCCACCGCAAACGCCGACCTCGCACTCCTCGACTCCGACCTCGCGGCCCGGATCGCTGACGCCGCGAACGCGATCGCCGCCGGCGAGCACGACGACCAGTTCCCGGTCGACGTGTTCCAGACCGGTTCCGGAACCTCGACGAACATGAACGCCAACGAGGTGATCAGCTCGCTGTGTGCTGGCGACGCTCACCCGAACGATCACGTCAACCTCGGGCAGAGTTCGAACGACGTGTTTCCGTCAGCCGTTCACCTGGCCGCGCTGGAGGCGACGGCTGATTCGCTCCTGCCCGCGCTCGACGGACTCGCCGCCGCGCTCGATCGGCGCGCCGCAGCCTTCGCCGATGTCGTGAAAGCGGGGCGCACCCACCTGATGGACGCCGTCCCCGTCACGCTCGGCCAGGAATTCTCGGGATACGCCGAGCAGGTCCGCAGCGCCCGAGACCACGTCGGCGCGACGCTGCCGTTCGTCGGTGAGATTCCACTCGGCGGAACCGCCGTCGGATCCGGACTGAACACACATCCCGACTTCGCGCAACGAGTGGTCGACCGTCTGCGGAAGTCGACGAGCAGCGGCGTCGCCGAACACCTCTCGCTGCCGCGAGACCGCTTCGCAGCGCAGGGGGCGCGAGACGGGCTCGTCGCCCTGTCGGGCGCGCTGCAGGTCGCCGCTGTCGCGCTCACGAAGATCTGCAACGACCTGCGCTGGATGGCGAGCGGGCCTCGCGCCGGGCTCGGCGAGATCACGCTGCCAGCACTCCAGAAGGGCTCGTCGATCATGCCGGGCAAGGTGAATCCGGTCATTCCCGAGGCCGTCCTGCAGGTCTGCGCGCAGGCGATCGGCAACGACGCCGCCGTCACCGTTGCAGCGATGCAGGGGAACTTCGAGCTGAACGTGATGGTCCCTGTCCTCGCTCGCAACGTGATCCAGTCGATCGAACTGCTCGCCTCGGGCGCTGACGTACTGGCATCGAAATGCGTCGACGGGATCGAGGCGAACGTCGAACGCTGCGCTGAATCGGCTGCGATGACGCTGGCGTCAGCGACCGCGCTGAACCCGGTGATCGGCTACGACGCCGCGGGCGAGATCGTTCGAGAGGCGCACCGCTCGGGGCGTTCGCTGCGCGACGTCGCCGCGGAGCACGGGGTCAGCAACGAACTACTCGACTCGGCGCTCGACCTGCGTCGGATCGCTGCCGGCAATCGATTCGACGATCGAGCCTGACCGCGGCGCCGAGGCTGCGGCCCCACTTCGGACGATCGGCGCCAGGCCGCAGGTCGCGACGTCAGGGTGCGGCGTCGTCGAGCGCGGCGAGCGCCTCGGTGATCGTGTGCGTCGGCGCCGGCCGATCGGCCCACGGATCAGCCTTCTGGGCGAGTCGGCGAAACACGTTGTCGATGGTGATCCGCTGCGGGTGAAACGACGCATCGAGCGCCTCGTTCCAATCGAGTGGGATCGCGATCGGCGCCGCCGGCAACGGACGCAACGAGTACGGCGCGACCGCATGACTCGATGACGTGTTGCGGAGCACATCGAGGAAGAGTCGGCCTCTGCGCCGGGCCTTGCGGTGCTCGAGGGTGTACGGGCCGCGACGCTCGATCGACTCGGCGACACGACGAGCGAAGGTGCGGGTCAGTTCGAAATCGGCGTCGTCATCGAGCACGTCGACGATCACGTGCAGGCCACGCGACCCCGAGGTCTTCACCCGAGGGGCGAGGTCGAGCGCATTCAGCACGTCACGCAGTTCTCGTGCCGCCGACCGGACCGGGTCGAGGTCGTCACTCGACGGATCGAGATCGAAGATCACCTCGACCGGCCGCGCCGGTTGATCCGCGTCGCACAGCAGGGTGTGGAACACGAGCGCGCCCTGGTTGGCGAGGTAGACGAGACCCGCTGCGTCGTCGACGACGCTGTAGGTGGTGGTTCCCCCGTCCGAGGTGTCGATCGCGACCCGACGGATCCAATCGGGGACGTGAGCCGGCGTGTTCTTCTGATAGAAACCGGCCGCGTCGATGCCCTCGGGAAACCGTTGCATCACCAGCGGGCGACGCGCGACGTGCGGCAGCATCAGCTCGGCGATGCGCTCGTAGTAGTCGACGACGTCGCCTTTCGTCACCCCGGCCTCGGCGAAGTACGGCTTGTCGAGATGGCTGAGCGAGATGGTTCGCTCCCCCACGTGCCGCTCGACCGATTTCGAGCTCACGACGTCATCTCCAGTCGCTTGCTCACGGCGTCACGCGAGCGAGGCAACGAGTCGACGCATTCGTCATCGTGCTGTTCCTCCAAGTGTCCGGCTGCGCGCGCTGGGTTCGTGTCGTGGGTGGCATACCCCCGTCCGATCAGCGCATGCACGCCACTGGAGATACGACGTCGACCAGGCGAAATCCGCCGCGCACCGACCTGGTCATGCGTGTG
Source organism: Ilumatobacter sp. (assembly GCF_046290335.1). Taxonomy (GTDB): domain Bacteria; phylum Actinomycetota; class Acidimicrobiia; order Acidimicrobiales; family Ilumatobacteraceae; genus Ilumatobacter_A. The sequence continues at coordinate 1,448,997 of NZ_JBKAGH010000001.1, forward strand.
CGGGAGCGGGTGCAGCCGGTTCCCGACCCGGCCACCATCCCAGCTATCCCACCAGCCACTGACCCCACCAGCCCATTCATCACCGTGCCACTCGCCGCCATCCCACTCGCTGTGCCAGGTTCCCGCCGTTGGCTCCGGATCAGGGGTCTGTTCGCCTGACAGCACGGGGTCGATCCAGCCCGCGCATGCTGGCGCCTCGGCAGGGGCGCCCCGCACCGAGGTGCCGCACTCGGTGCCCCAACTCACGACTCCGGCAAGCTTGGCCACACCCGCCGAGTCGAACACGACCAGCGGGTCACCGCGGCCGGGATGCGAGACTCACCCATGAGCTTCGGTCAAGCATCCGGTCCGCCCGCACCCGCCAACAAGGTGCGAGAACTGTTGGCGCTGCTGCAGGAGGCCGGCCACACCGACTTCCGAGATGCTCGGGGCCCGATGGGGTTCACACAGCGTCAGGCCGGCGGGAAGTTCACCCGCGACGAGGTCGACGCATTCATCGAACGACTCGAAGCCGAAGTCGACGGATCCGGCGACGACGTTGCCGACGAGCCGCCGCCCCGTGCGTCCGCACCCATCGCTCGTTCGCCCCGACCCACCACAGGCGGGGCCTCACTGCCGGGGGCCTCACGGGACGGGGTCTCACGGGACGGGGTCTCACTGGACGGGGTCTCGTCGGCGGCCCTCGCCGCGGAGCTCCAACGACGCGGCTGGATCGTCGCCGAACCCTGACGAGCGCGTGCCTGCGCCATCGGGGTGTCGAACCCGGTGGGAACGGTCTCGATGATCACCGGCTGGCCGACGCCGTCGTGATCGGTCTCGGGCGGCGTCGCTTGTGGCCTTCGTTGACGATGATGACCGACGCGGCAACGCCGATCGCGACGAGCCACGTGACCGCTGACAGCGGCTCGAGACTGAGCAACTCCTGGGTCCACGGAACGTACATCGCAGCGATGTGCACCGCTGAGGAGACCAGGCTGAAGAGCAGAACCTTGTTCGTCAGCAGGTGCTTTCGGAACACCGACACGTCCTCGCTTCGGCAGTTGAAGACGTGCACCGTTTGGAACAGCACCAGCGTGGTCAGTGCTGCCGTTCGAGCGACGGCGAGCTCTTCGCCGTTGACGCTCCACAGCCAATAGAAGAGACCGAGCGTCCCGGCTGCCAGCCAGATCGCGACGATCACGAGCCGTTCGAGCAGGCGCCGGTCGAGTACGCCTTCGTCGATCGGCCGGGGCCGGCGTGTGAACAACGATTTCTCTCCGGGCTCGAACGCCAATGCGATGTCGGCGATCCCGTTGGTGACGACGTTCAGCCACAGGATCTGCGCGGGCAGCAGCGGCAACGGCCAATCGAGGCCGAGTGCCACGAGGATCAGCACCACCTCGGCCGCACCGGTGGAGAGCAGGAAGAACGTGGCCATCCGGATGTTGCGGAACGCCGTGCGCCCTTCCTCGACTGCGGCGTACACGCTCGCGAAGTCGTCGTCGGTGATGACGAGTTCGCTGACCTCCTTGGCCACATCGGTGCCGCTGCCCATGGCCGCTCCGATGTGCGCTGACTGGAGTGCCGGCGCGTCGTTCACGCCGTCGCCGGTCACGGCCACCACCTCGTCGCGTTCTTTCAGACGATCGACGAGCCGCTTCTTCTGCGTTGGTGCCACTCGGCTGTAGATGCTCGTCGATGCCAAGACATCGTCGAGTTCTTCGTCGGACAGCACCGCAATGTCCTGCCCCGTACGCACCGACGGTTGCTCACCGGCACCATCATCATCACCGGCACCATCACCGGCACCGGCACCGATGTGGACCTGTGTACCGATGGCTGCTGCGGTCGCGGCGTGGTCACCGGTGACCATCAACACTCGGATTCCGGCCTCGTGGCAGTTGCGAACCGCCTCGATGGCGCTGTCACGGGGCGGATCGAGCAACCCGTGCATGCCGACGAACACCAGACCGGAGGGCTCCTCGGTGTGCACCGAGTCGGCGGCCTCGTCGCCGCAGCCGACGGCCATGGCAAGCACTCGCAACCCTGCTGCCGCGAGCGATTCACTGAGCTCGAGCACGGCGTCTCCGTCGAGTGGTTCCTCGCCACCGTCGCCGGTTCGCTGTCGCTCGCACATCTCGACGATCCGCTCGGGGGCACCCTTCACGAGTACCAGCGGACCATCACCTTCGTCGTCGGGATCGTTGATCGTGGCCATGAACCGCTGTTCGGTCCGGAACGGCACCTTGTCCCGTTGACGATGGCGCTCGTCGAGATCGCGTCGCTCCAGACCGACCTGACGCCCAGCTCGGAGCAGAGCAATCTCCATCGGATCGCCCGAGTCGCCGTCGGTTTCGTCATCCCGCCCGCGCTGCTCGCTGCTGAGCGTGGCCTCGTTGTGGAGCGTGGCATCGCTGCAGAGCACACCGACGAGGAGGGCCTCGCGCAACGCCGGATGCTCGTCCAGCTCCACGTCGCGCCCGGCCGTGTGGCCATCGTCGCCGACCAGCCGGAGTCGATCGGCGTCGTCGCCCTCGCCGAACTCGAAGCGTTTCCCGCCCGCCGTCACCGCTCGGACCGTCATCCGGTTCTGAGTGAGCGTCCCGGTCTTGTCGGACAGCATCGTCGTGCAGCTGCCGAGCGTGTCGACCGCGTCCAGCTGGCGGATCAGCGCATTGCGATCGGCCATCCGCTTCACACCGATGGCCAACGCGACCGTGACCACGACCGGCAGACCGGCAGGGATCGCCGACACCGCCAACGCCACCGCCAACAGCAGCATCTCGTCGACGCTGCGACCGATCAACAAGCCCATCCCGAACGCCACCGCTGCCACTGCGAAGATTCCGACCGTGATCCACTTCGCCAGTCGCTCGATGCGCATCTCCAGCGGCGTGTCGGTGCCACCGCCCTCTTCGATCTGCTCGGAGATCTGGCCCATCTCGGTGTCGGTGCCGGTCGTCACGACGACGCCGACGGCCTCGCCGGAGGTGACACCGGTTCCCATGAACGCGATGTTGCGCTGGTCGGCGGGAGCCAGATGCCGCTCATCGAGGAGCTCGGTGTCCTTGTCGGCGGGCACCGATTCTCCGGTGAGCGTCGACTCGTCGATCCGGAGGCCACGCGTCTCGACGAGGCGGGCATCTGCGGGAACGATCGCGCCTTGTCGGAGCACGACGACGTCGCCCGGCACGATGTCTTCGGCGTCGATCTGCCGCTCGTCGCCACCGCGCCGAACGACCGCGTGCGGCGACACCATCTCCATCAGCGACTGCACAGCGGTCTCCGCCCGGTACTCCTGGAAGAATCCGATGGTGCTGTTCAGAACGAGCACGACCGCGACGACGATCGCGTCGCTGTAGCTCCGGATGGCGATCGTGACGACCAGCGCACCGACGAGGACGTACACCAGCGGGCTGGTGAACTGATCGAACAGGATGCGCCACGCGCTGACGGTCGTCTGCTCACGCAGCCGGTTCGGTCCGTGCTCTCGCAGACGCCGGCTGACTTCGTCGTCGGAGAGGCCCGAGTCGTCGACATCGAGTGTCTCGAACACCTCGCCGACGGATCGTCGATACCACGCCGCGGACCGGGCGTCCGCGGTCTCCTGGCCATCGATGGTTCGGGTGTCGGAATCGCTCGTGCTCATGAGATGTCGGGTCGGGTACCGACACGGAGTTCCTCGTCGTGGTGACGGTGAAACATCTCTGTGCTCGGGCGTCATGTCCCGGCTCCGACGGCGGCTCCGTTTCGTCGGTCCGGGCAGGGGGTACCTGCACATTGGTTACCTGCACGTTGGTGAGGGCATACCTGCACGTTGAGGGAAGGGATGACGGAACGGATGAGACAGCAGCAGCGAGTTGGGTCCCCCTGTCACGGGCACACGAACGCCGAGGAGCGTGTGGAAGCGGAGCCCCTGGCGACGGGCGTCCTCGTTGCCGTCGGCCGATTTCTCGCGGCGGGATCCTCATGACCACGAAGCGATTGCGCCTGCAGGAGACTCGCGGGGTCATCTTCGACCTCGATGGTGTGGTGACCGATACCGCTGGACTCCACGCTGACGCCTGGAAGCAACTCTTCGACGAGTACCTGTCACAGCGATCGGAGCGGGGCGACGAAGACCATCGACCTTTCACGATGGAGGACTATCGGCGCGACGTCGACGGCAAGGCGCGCAACGACGGCGTGGCGTCGTTCCTGTCGTCGCGCGGCATCGATCTGCCCGATGGTGAGGCCTCGGATCCACCCGGCCGTGAAACGATCTGCGGCCTCGGCAACCGCAAGAATGGGTACTTCCGAGAACGCTTGGAACTCGATGGCGCGCGCGTGTTCGGCGACGCGCTCGCGTTGGTCGAACAGCTCCACGATCTCCACGTGCCGACGGCGATCATCTCGGCGAGCCGCAACTGCGAGCTCGTCTTGCGTACCGCCGACATCGACCACCTCTTCGACGTCCGCGTCGACGGCGTGGTCGCCGACGAGCTCGGCTTGCCCGGCAAGCCCGATCCGGCCATCCTGCTCGAGGCAGCATCACGCCTCGATGTCCCCGCCGATGACGCCGTGATCATCGAGGACGCGCTCGCCGGCGTCGAGGCAGGTCACCGCGGCGGCTTCGGGCTCGTGATCGGTGTCGATCGCGACGCGCACGGCGGGCTCACCGGAGCCGGCGCCGACATCGCGGTGACCGACCTGTCGGCAGTGGAGGTCGTGCCTTTCGGTGACGGGGCTTGCCAGCCTGCCGACGCCGGTACGACCGGTGAGGTCGGTGCCATGCCCGTCGAGGTGCGCCTGGAGGCAAGCGTCGAGGCAAGCGTCGAGGTGTCTGACATCGACGAGGTGCCCGACGCCGTCGAGCACTGGCCCGCCCTGATGGAGCGGATGGGAGCCAGGCGTCCGGTGCTCTTCCTCGACTTCGACGGCACGCTGTCGCCGATCGTCGAGCACCCCGGCGACGTACGCCTGCCTGACGATGCCGCGACGGCGATCCGGCGGGTGGCCGAGTTGACGTTCGTGGCAGTGGTCAGCGGCCGCGATCTCCGAGACGTCCGACGGCAGATCCACCTCGACTCGATCTGGTACGCGGGGAGTCATGGATTCGAGATCGGTGGGCCCGACGGCGAGCACCACGAGATCGACGGCGCCGTCGACGCACTGCCGGATCTCGACCAGGCCCAGCGCGACATCGAGTCGTCGATCGGTGACATCCCCGGCGCGGAGGTCGACCGCAAGCGCTTCTCGATCGCCACCCACTACCGCAACGTCGCGAACGACCGCATCGACGAGGTCGTCGCAGCGGCCGAGGAGGCAGCCGAGCGCTCCGGCCTTCGATCGTCGCGGGGCCGCAAGGTCGTCGAGGTGCAACCCGACGTCGACTGGCACAAAGGACGAGCGGTGGACTATTTGATGAACGGGTCGATGAACGGGTCGATGAACGGGTCGATGAACGGGTCGATGAACGAGCTCGACCTCGACGCACAGCCAGTCGTTCCCGTCTTCATCGGCGATGGCACCACCGACGAAGACGCATTCGAGAGCATCGCCGGGAGCGGCATCGGCATCGTGGTGCGTCACGACGAACGCTCGCTGCCGTCGACGGCAGCAACCTTCGCCGTCGACGGCCCGGGCAGTGTGCCGGCACTGCTCGATCGTTTCGCCGAGCTGCTGGCCTCCACGACAGGTGCGCCGGCGAACGGCGGGGATTTGGCATGACGGGATGGAACTGGGTGTACGAGGGCTACGAGCCCGGCGAGGAGAAGCTCCGCGAAGCGCTGTGCGGGCTCGGCAACGGCTACCTCGGAAGCAGGGCAGCAGCTCCCGAATCCACCGCCGGCGAGGTGCACTATCCCGGCACCTACGTGGCCGGGCTGTTCAACCGGCGCACCAGCGAGGTCGCCGGGCGAAACGTGGAGAACGAGAGCATGGTGAACGTCGCGAACTGGCTGTCGTTGACGTTCCGCATCGACGGCGGCGACTGGTTCGACATCGACGACACCGAACTCGTCGAGTTCTATCAATCGGTCGATCTGCGCCGCGCCGTGTTGACGCGCCGATTCCGCTGCCGCGACGACCAGGGACGCACCACCACGGTCACGCAGCGACGGTTGGTTCACATGAGGCACCATCACGTATGTGCACTCGAGACCACGATCCAAGCCGACGACTGGGACGGGACGCTCGAGGTCCGCACCGGGATCGACGCCAATGTGAAGAACACCCTGGTCGCGCGTTACCGCGACCTCGCCAGCGATCACCTCGAGCTGTTGCAGATGATGGAGACCGACGATGACTCCGTCGTGGTCGAGACGATGACCAACCAGTCGCACGTCCATCTGGCGGTCGGCGCGCGAAGCACCATTCGTCGAACCGACGACAACCGCCGGGTCGATCGCGAACTCGTCGAATCAGACCGTTGGATCGGCCACGATCTGCGCACCGAGATCCGCCGAGACGAAGTGGTGACCATCGACAAGGTCGTCACGATCTTCACGAGCCGCGACGACGCCGTCACGCAACCGGCCGAAGAGGCGACGCGCTGGCTGGGACGACTCGGAACCTTCGACGAACTCCTCGACAGCCACGTCACGGCATGGCGACACCTCTGGAACCGGTTCCACGTCGTCGTCGACGACGAGCGAACGACGACCATCGTCCGGCTCCACCTGTTCCACGTGTTGCAAACGCTGTCGCCGAACACGGCCGAGATCGACGCCGGGGTGCCCGCACGGGGTCTGTACGGCGAGGCCTACCGCGGCCACGTCTTCTGGGACGAGATCTTCGTGCTGCCGATCCTCAACCTGCGCATCCCGGCGCTCACCCGCTCACTGCTCATGTACCGCTACCGCCGCCTCCCCGAAGCTCGCGAGGCTGCCCGCGCCGCCGGTTTCGCCGGAGCGATGTTCCCCTGGCAGTCCGGCAGCGACGGACGCGAAGAAAGCCAACAGCTTCACCTCAACCCGGAATCCGGACGTTGGAACCCCGACGCGACACACCGCCAACGCCACATCGGCATCGCCATCGCCTACAACGTGTGGCAGTACATCCAGGCCACCGACGACCGCGAGTTCCTCGACCACCACGGCGCGGAGATGCTGGTCGACATCGCCCGCTTCTTCTCGAGCATCGCCGAGTACGAGCCGTCACGCGACCGCTACGTCATCTGCAACGTGGTGGGACCCGACGAGTTCCACACCAGCTACCCGGGTGACGACGAGGAGCACGGCGTCGACAACAACGCCTACACCAACGTGATGACGGTGTGGGTGCTCGCACGGGCCATGGACGCGCTCGACCGACTGACACCGCACGACCACGACGAACTCCTCGAGACGCTCAGCATCGAGCCGAGCGAACTCGACCGGTGGCGGGACATCACCGAGAAGATGTTCGTGCCGTTCCACGGAGACGGCATCATCAGCCAGTTCGAGGGCTACGAAGATCTGGAAGAGCTGGATTGGGACGGCTACCGGCGGCGCTACGACGACATCCACCGACTCGACCGCATCCTCGAAGCAGAGAACGACGACGTCAACCGGTACCAGGTGTCCAAACAGGCCGATGCCTTGATGCTCTTCTATCTGCTGTCGGTCGACGAGCTTCGTGGGCTGTTCGAACGGCTGGGCTACCGGCTCGACCCCGACACGATGCCGCGGGTCATCGACCACTACCTGGCTCGCACCTCGCATGGTTCGACGCTCAGCGCCGTCGTGCACTCGTGGGTGCTCACCCGCGCTCGACGCGAGCGCGGTATGGAGTTGTTCTTCCGGGCGCTTCGCTCCGACGTCGTCGACATCCAGGGCGGCACCACCCACGAGGGCATCCATCTCGCCGCGATGGCTGGCAGCGTCGACCTGTTGCAGCGGTGCTTCGCCGGTGTCGAGACCAGAGACGAGCGGCTGATCCTGAACCCCAATTGGCCCGACGAGTTGGGCATGCTCGAGTTCAACCTGCGCTATCGCGAACACCTGCTGACCGTGCAGATCACCGACGGCGAAGTGCACCTGTCGAGCGCCTCCGGTGCGCCCGCCCCCATCGCCGTGTCGTGTCGGGGCGACGACACCACGCTCGAGTCGGGGAACTCGGTGACGTTCCCTCTCTCGGATCGCGACCACCCCACCGAGGCGAATCGACCCTGACCGACCACGTTGCCGCGACCGCGCCCGACACCGACGCCGTCACGCCGGCCTTCGACATCGCGTCGGCACTCAGTTGGTCGCACGGGAACGTCGACGCAGTGGATCCGGTGAGCACGATCGCAGCGACCCGATCAGATCATCTCCCGCGCCACCATCCGGGTGACATTGAATGCTCCAGTGAGGTCCACACACAGGTGACGCTGCCAGACCTTCGGGTCCAGGTCGACGAAGGCCCCGAGTTGCCCGTACCCGGAGTTGCTCACACAAATGTCGATCGCACCGTGCCGGTCCAGAACGGAAGCGATCGACGACCCACCGGTTCCCGCCGTCAGATCGACGCTGATCGTGGCGACGAAGTGTCTGTCCGTGACGACAACGAAGGGAATCGAGAACATGCCCGACCTGGTGACCGCGAAATCGTTTCCCGCCAGCGAACACGGCCTCGCCGTCGTGAGCACGACGCAGTCCGACGGACGCGTACTGTCGAGCGTGGTCAACTGCGGCGTCATCGACCATCCGGTCAGCGGTGCGCCGCGGGTCGCGCTGGTGTCGACCGGTCGGGCCGCACGGATCGGCCACATCCGCCAGGGCTCCCACGTCACCGTGCTCGTCCGGCGTGATTGGAAGTGGGTGTCGGTGACCGGTCCCGCCGAGTTGATCGGACCCTCCGATCCCGCCGACGGCGTCGACCCCGACGCGCCGCGGGTGGCACCCACGACGACGGGGACGAGTACGACCGCGCCATGACCGACGACGAGCGCGTGGTCGTACTCGTCACCCCCGAACGTATTCTCGGGGTGGCCCCGTGACCCTGGCGAAGGAGAGCACCTCATGCTCGCAGTCGTAGGCAGCGGCGAGTACCTCCCCGCAATGGGCGATGTCGATCGCCAACTGATCGAACTGTTCGACACGCCTCCCACAGTGGTCTGCCTCCCGACTGCGGCAGGGACCGAAGGTGACGCACTGATCGACTCGTGGATGCAACGCGGCGTCGACCACTTCACCTCGCTCGGCGGGGCGACCACCCCAGTCCGAGTGTGGGACCGCGACGCCGCGAACGACCCGACGAACTTCACCGCACCGCCACAGCCGCAGCGTATTGGCAGCCACCGCACGCCGACCCTCAGGCTGCCACACGCACACACAAACGCACACGTCTTCGGTGTGAGTGGCGGACCCGTGCGGGTGTGTGGTCGAGTGAGCGGCCAGGCGGACGGTACGAACATGAGCAAGCTGAACGAACAGCACCGAGCCACCCTCACCGTCGTCGAGACCGCCACCATCCTCGGCATCTCGCGAACCACCGCGTACGAATCCGTGCGACGCGGTGAGATCCCGGCGCGTCGATTCGATCGACGCGTCGGCGTGCTTCGCCACGAACTCGAACGACTCCTCGCTTCGCCGACGAGATAGTCGAGCATGAGCGTAACTTTCATGTTGCGCTCATCTCCATGGCAACCGGAGCCGACAAGTACTTCGAACGCCGATCGACCGAGCCGGGCTATGCGGAGGCGTACGACGCGGCCCGCCGCAAGATCGACCAGATCGATCGGCTGGTTCGCGCCCTCGACTCACGCCGCGAGACGCTCGGCATGACGAAGGCCGAACTCGCTCGTCGCGCCGATCTCACGCCCGAAGTGGTTCGCCGGCTGTTCAGCGCCGACTCACCGAACCCGACGATCGGAACTCTCACGGCGCTCGCCGACTCACTCGGCCTCGAACTCGTGCCGCAGGAACAGCACGCCGGCTGACCGCTCACTCGAGAACCGTTCGGCGGCATTCCCACTCCGCACGCATCGTAAGAGCACCTCGGTAGTCCTTCGGCTTCGCCGCTGATCGCTTCGGCGTGAACAAGCCGTCGATCACCACGATCGACGGGCCGCCGAGATCGGCGGCGTCCCGCTCGAGCACACAGAACACTCGATGATTCTTGCCGTCGCCCCGAACCCGCACCTCGAAGAACCCGGACATGTCGCCGTGCATCGCCTCCCACTTGCCGCCACCAGAGCACGACGGAGGCGGCGCGTGGGCCACGGCATCGAGCACCGCCTGCACCTCGGCGACCAGCTTCGACGACAACGTGTCGAAGAAGTCGATCGCTGGGACGGACCTATCCGGATCGTCGCCAGCGTGTCGTTGGAAGAAGTAGGTCAGCCACGGAGTTGCCCCACCTACACCGCCCGACCGTGGTGCCAGTCGTCGCCATCACTGAGGATGCGGGACGCGACGACTTCGGCGGCGTCTCGTGCGATCGAGGGCGTGACGTGTGAGGAGAGATCGAGCGTGACGCCGACCGTGGCGTGCCCCCAATCTCTCGGACACGACCTTCGGACGCACGCCGGCTTTCAGCGCGAGCGTGGCGTAGGAGTGGCGGAGGTCGTGCAGGCGGATCGTCGGCAGGTCGGCCTCGGCGACATGACGGCGGAACGCACGAGAGCACGCATCCGGATGGACAGGCTCGCCGAGTTCGTCAGTGACCACGTAGTCGACTGAGCCGTTCCATGCCGGGCCGACCGGCAGGCGCTCGTCGTTCTGCCGGCGACGATGCTCTCGGAGCACTGCAAGGGTTCCTTCGTCGAGGAAGATCTGGCGGCGACTGCGCGACGTCTTCGGCGGGCCGGTCACCAGTCCGGTGCCGACCGTCGTGAGCGTGTTCGACACCGCCAGGTCTCCCCCATCGAAATCGAGATCGCCCCAGCGGAGCCCGAGCAATTCGCCTCGACGCATGCCGGTCGTCGCCAGCAGCACGAAGGCAGCGTGCAGGCGATCGGTGCGGATCGAATCGAGGAACTTCCGCAGCGCGTCGGACGACCATGTCGACTGCTCGACGCAAACATCTGATGGCGGCTCGGCCGCTGCGGCCGGGTTGCTGCCGACGAAGCCAAGGCGTTCGGCATCGGCGAGTGCTTTGCGCAGCACCGTGTGCGTCTTGCGCACCGTCTTCGGCGACAGCGGCTTGCCGGTGCGGCCACCCGACCCCAGCTGTTCGGCGTAGAAGTGTTCGAGCTGCAGCGGAGCGAGGGCTTGCAGCTTCGATCGACCGAGGCCCGACTTGGTGCGCGTCACCGCGTGGCCATAGCTGTGCCACGTGGTCGGCCGCAACCGATCGCGCTGCAACTCCAGCCACTCGTCGAGGAAGTCACCGAGCGTGCGCACGGAACGAGTCGGCACAACGCCGTCGCGCATCGATGAGGTCACGTCGCGCAGTGCCGTTTCCGCTGCGCGCTTCGTTGCGAAGCCCTGGCGAGACGCCTGGCGGCGCTTGCCGGTGGCCGGGTCGGTGCCGAGATCGATCCGGTATCCCCAGCCGCCAGCGTGTTTGCGAACCGACCCTCTGGCCATGAGTCGCCGCTACCCCTTGTGCAGGATCCGTGCAGGAATCGAGTTTCGGCATTGGTACCGCCACAAGCTGAACCGATAAGACACCAGGTTCTGAGTGCCCGGGGCGGGACTCGAACCCGCACTCCACGTGAGTGGAAGGGGGGTTTAAGCCCTCGGTTTTGCGTCCGTATGCTGCGGTTTCGTCCGGATGTTCACGTTCTGTACGGCGGGAGCGTCCGGCCAGTTCGTCGAGTTGCGGCGAATCCGGCCTGTGCCGGGAAATCCTGTGAACATCTTGGGATCATCCGACGGGACCAGAAATTCGGTCGATGCAGTGCTGCGTCCCGAACAGTGACGTTGAACTCCGACCGACTGGCAGGGGCCTGTCAGGCATTCTGTGGGTTAGTCGTGATCTGGTGGCTGCAGCGGGACTGCTGCGCAGGCGGGATCACCTTCATGGACAACACAGATGACAACGTAGACGCAAGTCGGGCACCGCCGACGGGACCCGTGGTGGTACCCGATCTGGCTGATGTCGCCGGTCAGCTCGTTGCTCCAGCAAGAGCGAACGGCGTGAACTGACGGGGCCGGTCACCCCGGTCATGAGCATCGAGGCAGAGGCTCAGGCGGCAAGGTCCGCAACGGCAGCTCAGCCAAGACGGTGACGACACTGCCGCACGGGGCCCGGTGGGAGAAGACCTCGAAGCCGGTCGACAAACCCACTGATGCGATCGGTCGTCGACGGGCGACGCTAGCCGAGTTCTGTTCTCGACCATGCCCGCTCGCTCATTGATCTGACCTCGATGTCGTCCTTGTTATGTCAACTCGACGCAACAAGATGCACATGTTGTTCCGCTCTCGCTGCTCTCATTCTCGTCTCGTTTCAGCCTGTGCTCATTGAGGCATTCGGATTAGACGCCGTCGAAAGTTGTCGATGCCGATCTTGCTCAAGCCTCAACCTGCGGTAGACAGTTCAAGTTGCAAACCCGATCGACCGATGGGTCTGTGATACAGGAGGCACGTTGTCCATGACATCTTTTTCGAGTTCCGATCCTCGTCGTGGAATACGACGTCGCGTGCGTCGCTCTGCGGGGGCGTGCAGTATCGCCGCCCTTGCGTGGAGTGGCATCGGCACCACTGCGTCAGCTGCGCCGGTGCCGGCCGTCGAGGCGCCGCTCGTTGCCGCTTCTCTGATCGGGCTGCGGGCCGGGAGCCAAGGCACCGACGTAAAGGCGCTCCAACAAGCTTTGCTCGATGCTGGGATCCGTGTCCCCGGTGGCGCCGACGGCGTCTACGGTCCGGCCACCCGACAGGCGGTAGTCGATTTCCAGAACGCACGCGGTCTAGCCCCAACAGGTGAGGTCGACCAGGCAACTTCGGCGGCGTTGACCGCCGGTACATCGGGCACGCAAGGATCGTCCGGGCTGTCCATGGGATCGCAGGGCTCTGACGTCGCTGCGTTGCAAGAGCAGCTAATCGCCAGCGGAATTTTCCTGGCCGGCGGCGCAGACGGAGTGTTCGGCACTGCCACCGAGCGTGCCGTGACGCAATTCCAGCGGTGGAACGGCCTGGAGGCCACCGGCGTCGTGAACACCGCCACGGCAAAGCGCCTCGACGCCGCAGCCGGCGGGGCCGCTGCCAAACCTGATGCAGTCTCGACGGCGACGTCCTCGTCGAGCGATGGCACCTACGTCGGGCTGGGACGAGGCGCCAAGGGCGCGCTCGTGAAGCAACTCCAACAGGCACTGCAATCTACTGGACTGGTCGTACGCGGCGGAGCCGACGGCGTGTTTGGGACAGCGACCGAATCGGCGCTCAAGGCATTCCAGCGCGTCAACTCGTTCTCTCAGACCGGCGTGGTCAGCGAGCGCGACGCCGAGGTGCTCGGGCTCGGCGGTGGGTCGACCACCGCTGCAACGTCAACGAGCCCGTACCTCGGCTTGAAGATCGGCGCCTCCGGCAATCTCGTCAAGGACACGCAGCAGGCGCTCATCGCTGCCGGAGTCACCGTTCGTGGCGGCGCCGACGGGGCCTTCGGCAACGCGACCAAGACCGCGCTCACCGCATATCAGAAGGCACTGGGCATCGCTGCGGACGGCACGGTGAGCCAGGCGACGATCGACAAGCTCGCTCTGGGCAACAGCCAGGCACCTACGCCGATGCCCAGCAGCGGATCCTCGACCCCGGCGACCGCCTCGGACAATCCCTATGTCGGCCTACGGGTCGGCTCGAGCGGTGCGCTCGTGCGGGAACTCCAACAGGCGCTCCAGAACACCGGCCTCGTCGTGCGCGGTGGCGCCGACGGATCGTTCGGTAGTGCGACCAAGTCGGCGCTCGTTGCGTTCCAATCGGTGAACGGCATCTCCCAAACCGGCATCGTGAGCGAGCGAGGAGCGAGCATCTTGCAACTCGGATCAGGCACCGTCGGCATCGTCAACCCGAACACGAATGGCGGGTCCGCTCAGATGGAACGCTTCCCGGTCCAGGGCCTCTGCTTCTACGGCGACACCTGGGGTGCCGCCCGCGGCGGTGGCCGTCGCCACCAAGGCGTCGACATCATCGCCGCCGAAGGCAAACTGCTGTATGCAGTGGCCGACGGTGAGATCTCCAAGATGTACTGGGATCAGCCCGGCTCGCTCCCCGGCAACGGTCTCCGCGTCGCTCAACCAAACGGAACCTACTTCACGTACCTCCACATGTTCGGATTCGCTCCAGGGATCGAGGTCGGCACGAAGGTCAAGGCCGGCGACGTGATCGGCTTCGTCGGCAACACCGGCTCGAGCTCAACGGCACACGTGCACCTCGAGGCTCGCCCGAACGGTGGCGCTGCGGTCAACCCGTACCCGCTCGTGAAGGCAATCGATGGGTGCAGCAACACCAAGCCGCAGTACCAGTCCAGCTTCAGCTGAGCCGGGCGTAGAAGTCGGCGAGGACCGCGAACGCGAGTCGCGTGAGAGAACCTCGGACATCACGGTGGTTCCGACGTAAATGCGAATGCACCGCTCGTGAAAATCTTGGGATCAGGACGAGGTCTCCGGGCGGCAACCCCAGGGTCGCAGTTGGCGAGCCATCGCCGAGCTCAGCGCGCCTCGCCGATTTCCGACGGAGCCGTCTTCAAGATCGGGCAGCGCCTGACCAGCGAACGGCGTTGCTGAACCAACTCACGGTGTCGTCCAACCTGATTCGTCCAAGCCGGGGCACGAGGCGCCCGGCGCGATGCATACGAGCGATACTCGTCGCCGTGAAGACGCCGAAGGTGCGGCTCCTCGACGGAACGGACCTGCAACTCGACGGCGACGACGAGGGGTGCGGTCGAGGAAAACGACACCAGATTCGGCACCATCATCGCGAGGCCGATTGCCGCGACGATCATGGCCGTGGGCGAGGAATTCCGCGACGATGCCAATTGCTGCCACGGCGAGACCGACACGGTTGAGCCACGAGTTCGCAGTCGTCGGTTCGAAACCGAGGATCTCAGCGATCGGTGCCACAAACCCGGCGATCAGTGCGAGAACAAAGATCCACCCTGCCCACCACTCGACCGATCCCGCTGCGGAGCGCAATCCGTCTGCACGAATTCCGCTGTCGCCGGTGGACCGCCTGTGCTGACCGATCGGGCAACGAAAGCGACGAGGATCCACGCCACGAACCTGATCCATGCAACGACCGCGTCTTCGAGTTGTTGCCAGGCGTTGGGCGTGTTGCCGTTCCGTCGAGCGTGGCTCGCGTCCGCGAGGAGTTCGCCGATTCGATACCGAATCGCGTCAGAAAGAGGTTGACGGATCGCCATCAGGCGGGGGTCCCGATCGGACTGCTGCAGCGGCTACTCGCCACGCCAAGTCCGGAGGCTCGAAGGATCGACTCGATGCGGAGCCCGACCACGGTCATGAGTTCTCCGAGACGGTGTGCGCGAGGTGTTCGCGCGACAGGTCGAGCAGCATTCGTACGTGGGCATCGTCGAGGCGGTAGAAGACGTTGCGTCCATCGCGTCGATTCCGAACGGCCCCGGCGCTACGCAAGAGGCGCATCGCCTGGGAGACTTTCGTTTCGTTCGTGTCGACCACGGCTGCGATGTCGCAGACGCACAACTCTCCAGCCTCCAAGAGCGCATACAAGATGCGGACACGTGTGGGGTCGCCCAGCAACCTGAACATCTCAGCGAGGTCCACGGCCTCATCGACGCTGACGAGACTTGCGGCGACGGCCACGACTCTCCCCTCGTCGATCCGCGTCTCGACACATCGATCAATTCCGGACACTGAAGAAACCTGCACAGACATGAAGATATACTCGTCGACGTGTTGACGCAACTCACGGACACGGCCATTGCGCTCCGCCGACGCACGACACGTTTGACACCGTCGTGAGCCTGTTGGCCCATGGCGGTACCGGCCTGATCAATACGTGGGGTTTCGCCTACGTGGGCGGAATCATTGGCCTGTTCAGCCTCTCGTTGCTCTATGTGAAGGGCAAAGTCAGCGAGCACTCGAGTTCCGCAGGTCAGTCACCGAGACGGTCCGCACTTGCTGCGCTGGGTCCCGGAGTCATCGTCGTTGGAGGTGTGTGCGGTTTGTCCTTCGGACTCGGCGCTGCGGGTGTCCTCGAGCGCCAGTTCGTCGATGACATCGAGCCGGCTGAAGTCGTCGCCCGGCTGTGCCGTTCGGATTCGGACGCCGGAGCGGAGACCGAAGTGCTGCATGATGACATCGAACACGTCATCGATGACCTGGAGGCGGTCGCGGCATCGGGTGTCCACGCCGAACTCCACGACGAGCGTTTGCGTGCGCCGGACCGCGCACTGCTCATCGACCGTCTCGTCACCGAACTCACCGACGCGGACCGGAGCCGTGTTGCCTCTTGCGATGAGTTCGCCCGCGTTGGGAACGACGACGATTCTTGACCCGCAACTCGGATCTGCGTAGATCGTGCGAGACGGCGTGCAACCCGTCCTCGTTCGAGTCGACCGAGCTTGCCTAGCCGGGGCGGCCGACGCCAGAGACTTTGCCCCAGTTGACGTTGGCAACATTCACGACGCTGCCGGTGTTCGGTGCGTGTACGAGTTTTCCACCGCCGAGGTAGATGCCGACGTGGCTGATCGGGCTGTAGTAGAAGAGCAGGTCGCCTGGCTGGGCCGCACTCTTGTCGACGTGGGGGATCGAGGCGTATTGCTGACGAGATTGGTGCGGAAGGTAGACACCGGCCTGGGCCCATGCGTAGGCGGTGAGACCCGAGCAGTCGAACGAGACACCCGGATTCGACGTTGCGTACTTGTACGGCACACCCAGCTGGCCCATTGCCGCATTGATCGCGGCACTCGAACGAGAGCTGGGAGCCGGCGCCGGAGGGGCCGACGTGGGGGCGGGAGCTGGAGCGGTAGATCCGCCGCCGCCACCGGAATTGGAATTGGAATTGCCGCCGGAATCGTTGTTGCCACCGGAGTTCGAGCTACCGCTGGAGTTCGAGTTCGAACTGCTCTGCTGGGGAGCTTCGGCCTGAGCTGCCGCTTGTGCAGCCTCGAGCTCGGCCTGGACACGGATGGCGGACTCGGCGGCACGCCGTGCCTCCTCCTCGGCAATCAACTCACCGAGTTCGGCCTCGGCTTCGATCCGCGCCTGCTCGTACTCGCGGGTCTTCTGATCGGTCTGCTCCTGGGCGGCGGTGAGCGAGTCGGCGAGATCTTCGGCCTCGGCAACCTTGTCCTCGAGCGACGCACGATCGTCCTCGAGATCGGCGACCAGAGCATCGAGATCGTCGGTGCTGATGTCTGCGGCGCTCAGTGCCACTCGGGCGAACTGATCGCGCTGCAGCCGGTGGTTAACGTCGCCGACGTCCTCGAACAGCGGTCCGAGCGAGGTGGTGCCCGAGCCGACGAACGAACGAACGGCCATGTCGCCCAGCTCGGAGCGCAGCGCGGTCAGCTCGGCCTCCTTGACGGTGATATAGGCGTCGAGGTCGACGATCTCCTCGTCGAGCTCGGCCTTGCGTTCGATTGCCTCGACGAAGTCCTCACCGAGCTGGCTGGCCTGTTCCTCGAGGCGTTCGAGCCCGTCGACGATGCTCTCGACTCGGGCCCTCTGCTGATCGACCGGGCTTGCTGAGGCCAAATGCGGCGACACGGCTGGAATGACCAAGGAAAGCATGACAGCGATCGGAGCGACTCGAAGGAAGTGCTTCACGGGCGCCGACTGTACCGAATATGACGACTTCGTTACGACACTGCGTCGAAAACTCCGTGAAACGCGCGTCACAGCTGGAACCGCTCGGCGATCAACCCGAAGTTCGTCATAGCTCGCCGTCGGGCTGCTGGCCAGCGAGTCCACGCTCGGGGCGGCGTCCGGAGCGATCACAGGTGAGTCGTCGGCACAGCCGACCAGGGCGGCGGCGAGCAGCAGGAACGAGATCCGAAACCGTCCGGCCTTCAGCTCGGATGTGCGTCGCCCCTCCAGGCGCATTGTTGTGCGATCGGCTTGCTGTCCGCATCGATCGATGGACCAACGCTGCCGACTGAAGTTGCGCCGCGTGAATTGGTCGCTGGCAAGGTGGGTGAATGTCGCATGGAACCAACAGTGACTCTGAGAGCACTCGTTGGATATGGACTGCAGATTGTCGCGCCGAACGCAGCCGCTTGCGTTCCCCGAGTTTGGCTCCTTCGACGAGTTCGCCGGCGCACCCTTGGGCAAGATCTTGCTGATCCAGACCAGAGCCGTCAGCCTCCCATTCATCGTTGGCGTCTACGAACACTTCCGATTCCTCCCCGCGCTCAAAGCCGATCACGATTCACCCGATTTGCTTGGCGAGTGGCGCTCAACGGTCCTCGCCAGATCGATCATGCTGTTCTTCGACGTACCCGCATGGCTCGTCGCAGCATCATCCTGACGACTTCGTTGCCATGCTCGTCGTCATGATCGTGGGAATGATCGCCGTCATCGCAGCGACGGTTGTGGCCTGGCAGATCGCTCACCGCACCTCACCACTCGTACGTCGATGGAACCCTTCATCGTTCCCACGGCACACAGCCGCACCGCTGAGCGTGCTCGACAGCGGCCCGACCGGGCGCACTGATGAAGAGGTTGTCCTACTACTACACGGTCTGGGAGCAACCGGCGACTACTTCGGAGCTTTCTACGACGGGCTCAGCCGTAAACGACGAATCTTGATCGTCGACCTCCTCGGCTTCGGACGCTCACGTAATGAGGCCAGAGAAGTGTTCAACATCGATGCGCACGCAACGGCAATCGACCAAGCGCTCGAGTCGCTCGCACTGGATCGCTCTCAGATCGTGCTCGCTGCTCATTCCATGTCCAGCGCCATTGCGCTGACATGGGCCGACCGCCATCGGGACCGAACGCGACACGTATACCTCTGGGGGCCACCGATTTACCCACACAACAGCGCGGGGCGATCCATCAGCAAGGAGTACGGCACCATGGCACGTCTCTTCGCCCTCAATCCAAAATGGGCACGACAAGCCTGCCGCGCCAACTGCGCCAATCGAGATCTCAGCAGCCGGGTCATGGCAGCGCTGGCACCCCGGTGGCCGTCCCCAGTCAGCATGAGCGCCTCGCGCCACACCTGGGAGGCCTACCGCGGCTCCCTCGGCGCCTTGATCCTCGACTTCGATTGGACAAGTGTCCTGCCGTCGAGTGTCCCCGTCACGATATTCCACGGCACCGACGATCCGATCGGCGACCAAGCTCACATCGCGAGACGCTCTGGCAGCGCCACGATCGTCAACGTCCCAGACTCGGGCCACCACCTCGCGCTCGAACACCCTGAGCTGCTCTTCGACGCTCTCGACAACCTCTAGCAGGCCTGTAGGGGCCAACGACGCACCGCTGCGGGACGTCGACGGAGAGATCGAGCTGGCAACCACACCTGTTCAAGCCACTTCCTGGAACGCGTCAACGCCGAAGGCGCGGCCACCGAGAAAGAGCGGCGAGCATCGACGGGTTCCGCTTGCTTCAGGATCCGAGCGTGCACGAGGCGTCGGGGCGTGGATAGCCGGCGATGTCGAGGTCAATGCGGGTCCGACTCGAATCGTCCGGCAGTTCGAGTGGTTCGAGTTGGTCGTAGGTTGCAGTGATGACGTACCGGTCTCGGTGCTCGACAACAGCGGCATCGTCCCCGGCCGCAGGAGGGTCGACAACGAGGCCGGTCACCCGTCCGAGCGGGTCGACCACGGCGGTGATCGTCGGGATCCGGTTGCGGTCCTCATCCGTGACGGTGACACCGCCGGCTGCAAGTTCATCGAGGTAGCGGTCGGGGTTGATCGTGATCTCGATCGCGTCGCCCGGGAGCCCGAACGGAGCAGGTGTGGTGTCGACCGACGTCGCGATGTCGATTGCCGCAAGGACGGTGGTTTTCAGGTCGGGCGCCTTGACTCCGGTCACGATGTAGCCAGCGAGGGCTTCGCCGAAGAGTCCGACGAGGCGCGATTCATCCCCACTCGGGCCGAGAGGTATCTCCAGCCACGAGTTGGGCTGATTCGGCTCAGCAATCAGGAGCGATGTTCCGGTGACGATCAGCGCTGGGGCATCACGTTCGGGGGCGAGGCGCAGCATTCCAACGTTCACGTCGATCGAACCCGAAACTTCGTCCAGGCCGTTCAGGCAGGCAACGTAGGGAGATGCACTGTCGGGTTGGTAAGAAAAGTTCCACCGCTGCGGCGTGGGGCTGGCGGTGAGGCGTTCCACGATCGGTGCCGCCTCGTCGGACGAGATCGAGGGGGAGTCACCTGCACACGCAGCGAGCGTCGCCGCGATCGCCACGAGGGTCACGACCCGTGTCATCAGCGCGATGAACAGTCGGTGAGAGCGCCGTGAGACTTGAGTCCGGCGCGCAGTGAGATCAAGAGACCACATGACAAGTCCTGTCAGGTCTCGACTGGGACGTCGACCTTGAAGACAATTTGGTCGAATTCGCCGTAGCGGGCGGTGATCTCGATGGTCCAGAGCCCGGGAACGGGAAAGTTGGCATTGTCAGCGATGACGTGGTTCGGGCTGGCGGGGATGGTTTCGATCTCGATGGGTCCGATTTGATCGGCGGCGAGCACCGCATTGACGGTGATTTCGTCGGCGCGATCGAGGCCTCCTCGTGGCGAGGTGATGGTGACGTGCATGACGGTGCCGCCTGTGACGGCAGGTTCGAGTTCGACCTGAGCGATGCGGTCGCCCTGGACGGCTGACACGGTTTCGTTGGTGGGCTCGTCGAGTTCCGGAGGCGGGGAGTTGACGAGGCCCGATGTTGCGGCGATGACGAACACGATGCCGACGAGTTCGGCGAAGACACTCGTGCGTGTCGCCGTCGAGATGTTTGACCCTGAATTCGTGGCGGTCGGCCCCGGAGCGGCGCTGAGCGCAGGTGCTGACGCCGTGGAGCCGACATCGCCTCGGCTGAGGAGGCGTCTCGTGATCGCTGCGGATGCGACGACGCCGGCGACGAGTGCGATCTTGATGATCAGCCATCGGCCGTAGCTGGAGTCGGTGACGCCGGCGACGCTGCCGATCTGGCGCCAGCCGTTGACGGTGCCGCTGATCGCGAGAACCGCCACCGATCCGAGCGCCCAGGGTGAGAAGCGGTTGGCCGTCTCCCAGAACTGATTCCGGGGAAGTCCGATGGCCAGCAGCGTCAGTCCACCGACCCAAATGGTCATGGCTGCGAGGTGGGCGACGGTGGCGGCGTAGGCGAGCGGCACCCACCGACCGGTGACGGCGTGGCCGCCGGCGCTCACGATCGCCAGGAGCGCGAGACCGGCGACAGCCATGACTGCTCCACCGATTCGCGAAGGCAGTCGGTGGCGCCACACGACGAGCGGCACGAAGGCGAGGATCGCACCCAGACGCAGAACCCACCACTGCCCTGACTGGGTCCCTGCAACAGCTGACCAGTCGAGTGCCGACGAGCCGATCAGGTTGGCTTGTGCCGAGATCATTGCCGCAGTTCCGAGACCAGCAGTCGCGACGCCGGCCACGAGGAGTCGACCAACTCGGCGCGTCCGGAGCTGCGGTCGTGCGAGCACCGTTGCGGCGAACAATCCTCCGAGCAGTACAGCGATGCCTGCGTAGCTGCCGAATCGGCCGATTGCGAGCGGGACGGAACCGCCCGGTGATTCGCTGCTGGTGGCGAACAACTCGTCAACGAGCCCGGATCGCGTGGCGGACGCTTCGCCGACGGAGAACGTGAACGCGCCGCGGATGTTGTGGGAGTCCGCCGACAGCGCCTGCCATGCGACGACGTAGGTCCCGTCGGCGAGTTCGACATCGACAACGACTCCGAGTGTGTTGGACCCACGTGATTGGTCGGCCGAGCCCAGGTCGATCTCGTTGCCGTCGGCATCGACGACGCGTACGCCAGGTTCAACCGGGTCGATTGCCTCGCTGAACGTGAGCACGATCTTGGGCGGCGACTGGTCGAGTACGACCTGATTGCCCGGTGCGGTCTCCACGAGGTCGGCGTGCGCGTTCACCGGGCTCGACCAACTCAACGCAGCCACCAAGATGGTGACCACTGCGACGAGTCGACGCCACGACGCACTCACGATGATTGCCGGCGGAGGAAGTACACGGAGCCGCCGACGGCGCCAATGACGGCGAGGCCCACGCCGATCGCGGCGAGCAGCCCGGCCCCGCCGTCGCTACTGTCGTTCGCATCGACGGTGAGGTCGACGACCGTTGTGGAGGCGTCAGCGCCGACGGTGGCGGCGGGTGCTTCGGTGACGACGGGTGCGTTCGTGGTGGTGGTCGATGGTGTTGTGGAACTCGTCGTTGTCGTTTCGGGCGCGAGCGTCGTCGTGGTCTCCGGTGCCGTCGTCGTGGCGACCGGTCCGAACAGGGCCATGGCGGGCGCTGGTTCGGCCAGTTCGTCGCCGGAGCCGTCGCTGGGCACACCGATCCATCTGATTTCACCGACTTCACAGCGCTGTACGAACGGATAGTAGACGGTGGTGTCCGGTGTCGCCGGCAGGGTCAGCGCGACGTTGAACGTCAGCTCCTGATCGTCGGGAAGGGGGCCGCCGACGAAGGTGACGACGTTGTCGGCCACGGAGCCTTCCCATCCCTGCGGTGGTTCGGGCGTGGCGTCAGTGATTCCGTCGGGGAGGCGCATGTCCAGCGAGGTCGTGGGTGAGCCGTCGCAGCCGTGCTCGACGGTGAATCCAACGGACAGTCGGCTCCCCGCTTGTGCTTCGGTGGGGTCGGGATCGATGTGCGCAAGCGCTGGTGATGCGACCAGAAGAGTGCTCGCGGTGGCGAGGAGAACAATGGCGGCGTGGCGGATGCGCATGTCGATCGTGTCGGGGTCGGATTCGAATGGAGTGATGTTCGTTAGGCGATCAAGGCGATGCGTTCGCGGAGTTCGCTGACGTCGACGACGACGTCGAGTCGTTCGACGACGACGCCATCGGCACCGACGAGGAACATTGCTGGCTCGAAGGTCAGGCCGGAAGCGTCGACGGCGGGCGCAGTCGTCGTTGCGGTGTTGTCGGTGAACACTTCGCTGTGAAGGAACGTCATGTCGTCGAAGTCGCCGGAGACTTCCATCAGCAGTTCGAGGATCGGGCCGCAGGTCCCGGTCTGGCAAAAGGCCGGTGTGCCGATCAGGTAGACGACCGGCTTCCCAAGGGCAAGCGCTTCGGTCAATGTCACGCCGTGGAATGGACAGCCTGGCTCGCGTGTACAGATCGGGTCGACGCCGCGAGCGTCGGTCGTGGTTGGTGTGTCGAAGGGCTCGAGTCGATCGCCCGGACCGGGGAAGGGCAGCGCACCAGCTTCGATGACGGTGAACGACGCGTCAGCTCTGCCCCCGTCGACATCGACCCGCAGCGTGTAGAGGGCAGGCTCGGCGACGTCGACTCGGAATTCGTAGTAGGGCAGTGCAACGGATTCTGTCCGTCGCTGGCCGACGACCTCGACGATGAGATCACCGTTTTCGTCGAGGAGCCCGGCGCGCAGTTCGTCGGGCCCGTCGGGGCGGAGTGTGCCGTCGATGTCGGCGACGCCGAGCGCAAGACGCCGGTCGAGGCCGGCCGTGATGCTGGGATCGGCGAAGTAGCGGATCAAAGCGAAGTCATCACCGTCACTGTTCGAGGCGTCGCCGTTGCTGGCGGCACTGGATTCGGTTGCGTCTTGTGGGGCAGACGTGTCGTTGCTGGACCCGCACGCTGCGAGCAAGGCTCCGCCGGTGCTGGCGAGGAAGAGCCGGCGGCTGATCGATCGGTGCGTGCTGAGGTTCACGTTGCCGAATCGTAGGTGTTCGCCGCGCCGACACGGCGTCGGTGTCGTCGTACAATCGGGTTCGTGATCGACGTCACCGTCCCGGGCGAACGCCGCCACGGCTCCAGCGCTCAAACTTTTGGACGAGATTCGCACAGCAATGGAGAGGCTCGATGACGCTCACCGATCGGACCGACCCGCCGATGGTTGCCGACCGCGACAGCTCCTCATCGGGCCCCGCAGCCGATTTGGGTGGAGGCGTGTCTGATGCGGCTGTTGAACGCTTGTATCGCATCCTGCTGGTTGCCCTCGTCGGCGCCGTGTTGACCGCGGCGTTCGCCGCAGCTGCGGTGTGGGCAGTGCGAGCCGACGACCCAGCACCACAGCCGATGAACGCGGTCGATGTCGGGTTCCTTCGCGACATGCTCGACCACCATGAACAGGCGCTCCTGATTGCGAACACCTACCTCGACGAACGATCCAATGTCGGAGCTTCTGCGTATGCGAGTGAGGTTCTGCTGTACCAGCAGATCGAGATCGGATGGATGAAGGGTTGGCTGGCCGAGGAGGGTTACAGCATCGGCGAACCGGACCGCACTGCGATGGAATGGATGGACGAGCCGGTCCCGGTCGCTGAGATGCCCGGGATGCAGTCGCAGGAACGGCTGGACGAACTCGACGCGGCGACGGGCGAGGACGCCGACCGTCTGTTCTTCCAGTTGATGGCTGACCATCACCTTGGCGCCATTCACATGGGCGATCACGCCAAGCTGAACGGAGCGCGCAAGGAGATCACAGACTTCGCAGCCAACGTGTCTCGCAATCAGGCGGTCGAGATCGTCGAGTATCAGGCGGCGTGGGATCGCCTC
Organism: Ilumatobacter sp.; assembly: GCF_046290335.1. Classification (GTDB taxonomy): domain Bacteria; phylum Actinomycetota; class Acidimicrobiia; order Acidimicrobiales; family Ilumatobacteraceae; genus Ilumatobacter_A. The sequence goes on from NZ_JBKAGH010000001.1 coordinate 1,473,507, forward strand.
GGGCTCGGCTGATCACAGCCTTCTACCCTGCCCGTTTCACCTGCGCTTCGAAGCAGCGTGTGACATACGCCAGGTCGTTTGTTGGGCGGGGAACCAATCCGAGGTCTGGCGCCACTGGTCTGGTATGGAGTGCAGTCTGTCGACATCGAACCCCCGCTCGTGTATCGGGCGGCGATGGAACGGGATCGTCGGGTCGCCGGGTGTTGGCATCGTGGGAACGCGACGATGAGCCGCAACCTGAGATTCTCGGGTGGGCTGGCCGCCGTAGCGATCGTCGCTGTCGTCGTCGCGCTGCTGGTCGGGGGCGACGGGCCCGCCGCTGCGCCGACGGCCGACGGCGACGATCGCCTGGTGCGCTCCGACAGCCAGGTGCTGTCGCTCGGTGACACCGACACGACGTTCGTCGAGTTCTTGGACTTCGAGTGCGAGGCGTGCCGTGCTGCTCACCCGGCGATCGAGGAACTCCGCGACCTGTACGGAGATCGGGTCACATTCGTGGTTCGCAACTTCCCGCTCCACGAGAACTCCGAAGGGGCAGCCCGCGCTGCCGAAGCGGCAGCTGCACAAGGCGAGTTCGAAGCGATGTACGACCTGCTGTTCGAAACCCAGCCCGAGTGGGGGGAGAAGTCATCGTCACAACGAGAGGTCTTCTTCGGCTTGGCCGAAGACCTCGAACTCGACATGGCCGCGTTCGCTGCCGTCTACGACGCAGATGCGACCATCGAGTTGATCCGGCGCGACAAGGCCGATGGCATCGAACTGGGTGTGTCAGGAACGCCGACCTTCTTCCTCGACGGCGAGCAGATCCAGCCGTCTTCGTTCGAGGAACTGATCGCACAAGTCGATGCCGCCCTCGCCAGCTGAAACACTCGCCCGCGCCCGAAGCGAGCGGCGTCGCGCGGGTGAGATGCACGTCGGGATCTCCGGGCTCGAGCAGAGTCAGGAACGCCCGGTTGCCCCTGTGCGCGGTATGGCATTCGGGTGGCTGTTGTTGACATTGGGTTCGCTCGGTGTCGCTATGGCCGCAGTGCTGCTGGTCGAGAAGGTCCGGATCCTCCAGGATCCGTCATACGTGCCGAGTTGCAGCATCAACCCCATTTTGAGTTGCGGTTCGATCATGAACACCCCTCAGGCCGAGGCGTTCGGCTTTCCCAACCCGATCATCGGTCTCGCCGGCTTTGCGGTGGTCGCGACCGCCGGTGCGGCCGTCATTGCCGGAGCGCAGTTCGCTCGCTGGTTCTGGCGCGCATTGCTCGCGGGAAGCGCAGCGGGCGTCGTCTTCGTGCACTGGTTGATATTCCAGAGCCTGTATCGGATCGGAGCGTTGTGCCCGTACTGCATGGTGGTCTGGGCGGTCACAATCGCCGTGTTCTGGTACACGTTGCTCCATGTCCTCGCGTCGGTCACAAGTGACACGACGACACCTCGCTGGTATCGGTGGACTGTCAGCTATCACGGCGTCGTTCTGACCGGCTGGTTCCTCGCCGTTGGCGGCCTGATCACGGTGCGATTCTGGTACTACTGGGCCACGCTCGCATGATCGTCTCGGTTGCCGACGTCGCTCGACCGGCGTCGCCGTGGGGTTGGGAGCCCAGGCCGGAGGTGTGGATCCTGGTGGCGGGTCTCGCCCTCGCCTACTGGTGGTCGCTCGTGAAGCTCCGACCTCGGCTTGCCGACGCCCCACCGATGCCGGGCGTCGCCCAGCGAAGCCGGTTCACATTCGGAGTCGTCATGCTCTGGATCGCCGTGGATTGGCCGTTGGACAGGCTCGGAGACGATTTTCTGTTCAGCGCGCACATCGTGCAGTTCCTGCTGATCACGATGATCTCTGCACCGTTGCTCGTCACCGGGCTTCCCTCCTGGCTGCTGTGTGAGCTGACTCACCCTGTTCGCGGAGTGTTCCGAGTGGTGTACAGCGCTCCGGTGGCGCTGATTTTCTTTCAGGCTGTGCTCGTTGGCACCCATCTTCCCAGCGTTGTCGCCCTCTACTCGTCAAACTCTGTCGTTCACTTCACGCTGCACGCTCTCTGGGTCGTGGCCGGTGGAGTGTTCTGGCTCCCGATCCTCGGCAGCGAGCCGTTCATCAAGCCCTTGCAACCGCCCGCGAAAATCGCTTATCTGATTGCTGCGACGATCGCACCAACAGTGCCCGCTTCGTTCTTGACGTGGACCGAGACGGCGTTCTACCCGTCCTACGCTGACGCACCGCGGTTGTGGGGGATCTCGCCGGTGCTCGATCTCCAGATCGCGGGAGCGTTGATGAAAATCGGTGGCGGAATCATCCTGTGGAGCTTCATCATCGGGATTTTCGCTCGATGGGCGACGAACGAACGAAACACGATCGACTCAGAACCGAGCGTCCGGCGCGCGATGGAACCGTCTCATGACACATGATCAGCTGTCGTCGTGCCTCGGTGGCGCTCGGTGGCTTCAGAGGCGAGCTGAGTTCCCCAGACCTTCTGCTGATATGTCACCGTTGAATTGTCATCTGATCGCAATACAACTGTTATCTTTTCGACCCATATGAAGCACCCTGAGCAAACACGGACGTGTCGATCCCGTCTGCGCAAGACAGGTGCCGCCATCGCGTCGGTCATGTTGTTCCTCGGCGTGACGTCCTCAGTCGCCAACGCCGATCATGGCGGTTCGGCAGCCCAAGACGCCGCTGCTGAGATCCAGGCAGCTCGAGACCGGGCCGACGCTGCGGCGCAGGCCTTCTTCGACAAGGAATCCGAGATCGATGCGCTGCAGATCGCCATTGCTGCAGCCGAGGTCGACCTCGCGCAGGTCGAAAGCGAAGCGGAAGCGATGCGGGAAGGTCTCGAGTTCCAGGCGATACGCCGGTTTGTCGGTGGCGGTCCGAGTGACTTCCCGCTCCTGATCGACCTCGACGATGCCACGAGTTCGCTGACTGCGCGCGTCTACAGCTCCGTCGCGAGTGACACGGCCAACGTCGACCTCGATGACTTCGACGCAGCGATGAAGGAGATCAACGAGCAGCGCGACGCGCTGGATTCTCAGCGCAGCGACGCCCGCGAAGCCGCCGAGTCCTATGTCGCGCTCCAACTGGCGGCCGAGGAAGAGGTCGTGCGGCTGGGCGAGATCGAAGCGCAGCGCCTGCAGGACGAAGCCGTCCAGCACGAGCTCGATGCGCAGCGCCGTGAACGCGAAGAACGCGAGCGCCTCGACCGCGAGGCCGCCGAGCGTGAGGCTGCTGCCCAGCGTGCAGTCGCACCCGCCGCTCCGGTTGCCGCGCAGGCAGTAACTCCGGATCAGCCCGCAACAACCGGTCCCGACCCGACTCCCGAGGCCGCCTCGCAGCCGACCGACCAGTCACCTTCGGCAACAACCGACCCGCCCGCAGCTGCACCAGCTCCTGCGCCCGAACCCGCTCCCGCGCCGGAACCAGCGCCGCCGACTCCACCGTCCACTGACACCGGCAGCAACCTGGCCTGCCCGATTGCCGGGCCGCGTTCGTTCGCCGACACCTGGGGCGCTCCACGATCTGGTGGTCGCAGCCACGAAGGTGTCGACATGATGTCGCCAGGCGGCACCCCGTTGGTCGCTATGGAGGCTGGTCGAGTCGAGTTCAAGACGAACGGTCTCGGCGGCAACACTGTGCGCCTGTACGGAGCGAGCGGTACGCGCTACTACTACGCACACCTCAGCAGCTGGGAAGGGTCGAGCCGTACTGTGTCGAAGGGTGAGGTGATCGGCTACGTCGGCAAGACCGGCAACACGTCGGCAAACCATCTACATCTCCAAGTGCACCCCGGCGGTGGTCAAGCCGTGAACCCATACCCGTACGCACGCCGTGCCTGCGGATAGCCGTACGAGCGGTCCGCAATCAGGCGACGTCACGAAGCCGACTCGGCGCACTACTCAATGATCGCCGACACCGAACACGGCGCGGCCGACAACCACACTCGCCGCACCAGGTTGCTCTCTTCTCTTGCCGTCGTCATCGTGGCGATGGTGGTCGTGGCCGCCGTGACCAGTGCTGGCGACAACAAGTTGTCGCTCGGTGAGGCAATCCTGCTCGGCATCGTTGAGGGCGTCACCGAGTATCTGCCGGTCAGCTCGACCGCTCACCTCGCCGTCGTGCAAGACGCCCTCGGCCTCACGTCGTCCAACGACGGACAACGAGCGGCGGATGCCTACGCAATTGTCATCCAGATCGGAGCGATCGCAGCCGTTGCCGGCCTGTACCGCAACCGTCTCGTGTCGCTGTCCACATCACTTCTGCGACGTCGTCGTGCGGGCAACTCCGCCGCGTTTGCGCTGGTTGCTGCGTTCACGCCCGCCGCTGTCATCGGGCTGGTGTTCGGCGATCTCATCAAGGACCGCTTGTTCTCGACGTGGCCGATCGTCGCTGCATGGGTCGTCGGCGCATTCGCCCTGCTCTGGCCGCGCCTCACGACGCCATCGGGCCACCGGCCTTTCGAGTCCCTGACCATGCGCGATGGGCTGATCATCGGACTCGCTCAGACGCTGGCACTGTGGCCAGGCACGAGTCGGAGTCTCGTCACGATTCTTGCTGCGCTTGCTGTTGGCTTGACTCTGTCTGCAGCCGTGGAATTCAGCTTTCTGCTCGGTCTCATCACCCTCGGCGCGGCCACCGCATACCAACTGTTCGTGGACGGTGAGGTGATCCTCCAACAGTTCGGACTCCTCAGCACTCTTGCCGGGGTCACAACCGCTGCCGCCACCGCCTGGGCGGCAGTCAGGTGGATGGTCGGGTATCTGGAGAAGCACCCTCTGGCCGTCTTCGGCTACTACCGGCTGTGTATCGCTGCGCTCGTCACGGTCGTCGCCGTGGTGACGTCCGCTGGGTGACAATGGTGCCCGTATCTGGCCGGAGTGGGTCGAGCCCAAAGTCGCCCAGCGGTTGTGTCGGGGCAATCGAGCGGGCGCTGCGACCGTGAGCGCCGAGAAGTCGGACGGGGCGCAGCTGGCGGTCGGCTACTGGGCAATCGGATGGGTGATTGCACAGTTCGCGTCGCTGCTCGTGATCAGCGCAGCCGGGTCCGGGAGCGACGCAACCGACATCCCGATTCCGCTGCTCGGGGTAGCGACGCTTGCGTCGTGGAGTGTGCTGATCGTGATGCTGGTGGTCTTCTCGCGTCGGGTCGGCACGGACAGCTTCCTGGCCGACTTTCAAGTCTCCGCCAAGGTCGGCGATGCGCTGTTCATCCCGGTCGGAGTGTTCATCCAACTGGTTGCGGTGCCAATTCTGTACGCGCCATTGAGATCGATCTGGCCCGACACGTTCTCCGACGCGCGGATTCAGGACAACGCACGAAACCTCGTCGATCGTGCAGGTGGATTCTCGACAATCGTCCTGGTCTTGATGGTCGTGATCGGAGCCCCGGTCGTCGAGGAACTCGTGTATCGGGGTTTCCTTCAACGCTGGCTCACCACACGGTTCACTCGCGTCGCCAGTTGGCTGGTCGTGGCAGGACTGTTCACCGCCATCCACCTGCGTCCCGTCGAGTATCCCGGCCTCGCCCTGTTCGCACTGGCGGTCGGCGCTGCGATGCTTGTCACAGGGCGGATCGGAGCACCGATCGCTCTCCATGTCGGCTTCAACGCCGCCGGGCTGCTCCTCGCATTCTGATCGCTCAGAGATCGGCGTCGGTAGGTACCCGAAAGCGACCCCGACGTCATTTTCGATTACTGACCTCAGCGATCGTGTCTCAGCAGCCAGCGGCACCCAACAGGGCTGACTGCAGGCTCGGCTACGGCGTCGGTGCGACGAACGGTTCGGCGGCGGATGTCTCGGCGGCAGACGTTGCGGGTGGCGCCGAGGACCCACGTCGGCATCGGGCTGCGGTTCCCAGTGGTGCAAGTTCGTGATCACGCGAAACATCGCTTCCTGGGCGAGGTCGTCGCTGCCCTCGGGGCGGGTGAGGTATGTGGCGAACCGCCAGACGTCGGTCTGGACCTCGCGGACGAACCGGTCGAGCGCCACGTCATCGCCGTCGCGACCCGCACGAGCAGTTGCGTCACGGTCGAACATTCGGGCTCGGTGTGCCGGTAGCGGTCGCAAATGCCACGCAGGACAACAATCGTGGAATCAAAACGTCGGCGACGAGATGGAACTGAACGGGCATCTGGGGCCACTCGTGGCCATGGAGTGCAACACGGCGAGTGAGACTCTGTCCGCGCAGCTCGATCAGGAAGCCGATGCCGGCGAGGCGGCGAACGCTAACCGTCACCTTGAGCAGTGCTCGGAATGCTCGCGTCGGTGGGCGTCGGTCGGCTTGGCGACACGCACCGTGAGGGTGCGTGTCGGCGAGACGGTTCCCGACATCGCGACTGTGGCTGTGGCCCGCAGCCGCAACGTGCCTCGATGGCCGTGCCAGTCCGCCCGCCTCAGCCTGGCGGTTCTGGCTGCAGTCGAGCTGGTCTTCGCGTTGACCGGCGTGCTGGCCGGCCGTGACGCGTCGCCGATCCACGACACCCAACACCTCGGTGCCTTTGGTGCAGCGTTCGCTGTCGCGGTGCTGCTTGCGGCGTGGCGGCCCGGGCTCGCACGTGGGTTACTGCCCGTTGCGCTCGCACTCGGCATTGCGATCCCGGTCTTTGCGATGATCGACGTCGTCAACGAGAACTTGACGACGGGCGGTGGGATCCATCACGTTTCGCAGATGATCGGTTTGGCGCTCGTGTGGGCCGTCTCCCGCCCCGTCGCGCCATCAGCGCTGCCGTCGCCACGAGCCAGCCGACTCCGGCGTCGACAACGAAGGTCGTGTCGGTCGGTCGGCCGCAGCAATCATGCGGCTCCAGGAGAGTCAACCATCGTTGGAGTTGATCGAGCGTCTCGGCCACGACGGGCTCCTGGAGAATCAGCTATCGGAGCTCGGCGTGCCTGGCCAGCGGTACACCCCGAGTTCCCTGGCATTGTTCGCCATCATGGACCTGGTGCATGGCCACGCGCGCACGTTCGAGAAGCCCCAAATCCTCAGAAGCCTGGCGTAAGGGCCCGATCAGGCATAGGAGAGCGTGGCTTGAATGCACGATGGACGAATGACGACAGACTTGCGCTCCCCGGAGCGGGTTCGTCGCCTATCCTGCCGCGAGATTTGGTGATCCAGAGTCAGCCCCGAACCGAGCTGCTCTCATGAAACGTCGCACCCGCATGATCGTCACAGCGAGCGTCCTGGCTGTCGCACTGATCGCCGTCGGAGCGTTTGCTGCGTCGAAGTCCTCGGAGTCGGATTCCGACGAGATCGAGACGGCCGCCGATGCCGAGGTGCTCGCACCGAACGTGGTCGCCGGCCCGCCGGCCGCCACGCTCGACGGCCTCGTCGAACAACTTCGCGTTCGCGTCGAAGCCGTCCCGGGTGACCACGTCGCTTGGGCCACGCTCGGTATCGCTTACGTGCAACAGGCTCGTGTCGTCGCCGACCCGTCGCTGTATCCGCGTGCTGAGCGTGCCCTCGACGAGTCGTTCGCCGTCGAGCCCAACGACAACTTCCTCGCCTACGCCGGGCGCTCGGTGCTCGCATCGGCCCGCCACAGGTTCGCCGACGCAAAGACCGAAGCCGAGCGCGGCCTGGAGATCAACTCGTTCAACCCAATCCTGTGGGGTGCGTTGAGCGATGCTCAAATCCAGCTCGGCGAATACGACGAGGCAGCGGCCTCGGTCAACCGGATGATCGAACTGTCGCCCGACACCTCGTCGTTCAGCCGGGCGTCCTACATCGCCGAACTGAACGATGACGTCAATTACGCCACCACGCTGATGCAACAAGCGCTCGAAGGCGCCGCCTCTCCCACCGATCGCGCCTTCGCGCTCACGATCCTCGGTCATCTGGCCTTCAACGCAGGCGAACCCGGTGACGCCTTGACCCTCTACAACCAGGCTCGCGACTCCGCTCCCGACGATGCCGCAGCGCTGTACGGCAAGGCTCGGGCCGAGGCGGCGCTCGGGCAGAACCAGACGGCGCTCGACCACTACGCCGAACTCGTCGAGGCGTCGCCCGAACCGTCGTACCTCGTTGCCTACGGCGAACTGCTCGAGTCACTCGGGCGCACGGAAGAGGCCGAACAGCAGTATGCGGTGGTCGACGCGGTGCTCGCGCTGTTCGAGGAGAACGGCGTGGAGAACGACGCTGCACCGGTGCTCTTCCTCGCCGACCACGACGAACCCGAACGCGCACTGCGCGAAGCCGAGCGGGCCATTGCGGTGCGACCGTTCCTTGCGATGCACGACGCCCATGCGTGGGCGCTCTACTCCAACGGTCGCTACGACGACGCCCTCGAGGCCAGTGAACAGGCGTTGCAGTTAGGCACCCCGAACGCGCAGTTCCATTTCCATGCCGGGATGATCAAGCTCGCCCTCGGCGACGAGGACGGCGCACGCACCGACCTGGAACGCGCGCTCGAGATCAACCCGTTCTTCGACCCACTTGACGTGCCGATCGCCAAATCCGCTCTGGCCCAACTCGGCGCAGCGACGTGAGCGGCTCGCAGCTCGCCGTCGACCTCGCACCAGCGGGTGCATCGATGCGGTCGAGCGGCAACTGACCAGCAACGCCCGGCATGTCTGACGTCTCGCCGGATTCGGCAACCCGCCTCTTTGCACACGTCGCAGAGAGCATCTCGGTCGATGTCGGGGCCAGCGACGCTGCGAACGCCGTGCGCGCCGCCGAGATGATCCGCTGTGAGATTTCCCGGCTCGAGCAGATGTTCAGCCTCAGCAACGACGCGAGCATGCTGAATCGTTGGATCGCCGATCCGTCGACGAACACGACCGACAAATTCGATCGCCTCCTCGCCGCCGGCATTGGATGGCAGCGAGTGAGCCGGGGCGCGTACAACATCAGCATGCGCCGGCTTCGAGATCTCTGGGACCTTGCCGCCGCTGCCGGCTGCCAGCCCAGCCCGGCGAACTGCACGAAGCGGTCGAGGACATCGCCGATGCGCCGTACCGCTTCGAGGCCGACGCGCTGCGACAACTCCGTGACTGCAGTGTGATCGACCTCGATGCGATCGTTCCTGGTTTCGTGATCGACATCGCCGTCGACAAGGCAATGCGCGCGCTCGATCTTGGCGCCGTGACGGTCAGGGCAGACGCGGGTCGAACACCATCTCGGTCGCCGTCACCGCTCCAGACGCCGTCACCGCAGATGCCGTTGCGGCCTCGCCGTGCTGATCTGGCGAGCTCGTGTCCAGGCCCTGTCAGGCCGTGACGTGTGTCGACTCCTCGTCAGCTTGCGCCAACTCGGCGCGAGCGTCGCGGATCACATCTCGAGCTGTTCGGAGGAACAAGACCGAGATCGCAACGCCGACCACCACGTCCGGCCAGACACTGTCGAATTGCCAGACCGCCACCGCAGCTGCGAGCACCGCCGCATTGGCGATCAAGTCATTGCGCGAACACAGCCACGTCGACGTCATGTTGATGTCGTCGGAGCGATGCCGCCACAGAAGCGCGAACGCCCACGTGTTGCCGGCGAGCGCGACGAGCCCCATCAGCGCCATCGCGTCTGCGAACGGTGGCGTACCGTCCACGGCACGCCACGCCGCCTGTCCCAGCACGACGAGACCGAACGCGAGCTGTACGACACCTTTGGACAACGCTGCCCGCGCACGCCACCTCATACCGCGGTGCAGCACCCACAGGCTGAATGCGTAGACGAACGCGTCGCCGAGCATGTCGAGCGAATCGGCGAGCAGCGCCGTCGAGCGTGCCCACCAGCCGACGACGAACTCCACCACGAAGAGCACCGCATTGATCCCGAGGACGGTCCACAGCACCGTCCGCTGGCGGTCGCGCAGCGCAACGAGTGCGTCGTCGTCAGCATCACAGCACCCAGCACTCATCGAGATGAGTCTCTCATCGTCGGATGCCTTCGACTACCTGTACCCGGCGTTCGGATCTCGCTGCGATCGATTTTCGCTGCGATCGTGATCTGCTCGTCGTTACGCATGCGGGCCGCTCCGAACACGAGGGTGCAGATGGCGAACCAGGCCCAGCCGATGATTGCACCGATGATGACATCAGTCGTCCAGTGGACACCCAGTGCGACGCGCGTGCCGGCGACGATGACTCCGATCGACGCGGCGAGACCGTACAGAACCGCCCGCAAGGCTTTCGAGCGTCGGCGGCCGAGCAGGAAGGCCACACACGCCCACGCAGCAGCCCCGGCAACGGCGTGTCCGGACGGGAACGAGGTGCCGGAGAAGCCCGTGAGGTTCGCCAGATCGGGTCGAGCGCGCTCGACGATCCACTTGATCGAGTTCGACACGAGGAACTGGCCGATCATCGTGGCGACCACGTACAACGGGACCGCCCACCGACGATCCCGACTCACTGCGATCGCGGTGACGACGACGCCACCGATCAGGACGTACTCGGTGCCACCGAACTTGCTCAGCTCTCGCATCAACGTCGCGCCCGAATCGGTTGCGTTCGTTGCTGCCCACTCGGCGATCGGCGTGTCCGCGCGGACGAGTCCGATCTCGTTTCGGACCATCACCAAGAAGATCCCGACCAGGGTGCCGACGAACACGACGATCACAAACGCGATCGCAAGAGCTTCGACCGCTGCGGGCGCAGTGTCTCGCGGGGCGAGACGGGTGAGGCGAAGAACGACCGGGTGCTCGGCGAGATACCGCCGAATCACTGCCCGATCGAGATCGACAGGGTCGTCGCCGGGCAACCCTCGAACAGCGACGAGCATTGCGACGAGTAGTCCGGCGGCGACACCGACGCCGACGACGGTGAACGCAACAGCTCCGATTTCAGACAACTCGCCCCTTACCAATCAAAGTGGGCCGCACCGACTCAAGCCGAAGTGCTTGCGCTGATTGATTCGTTGCGGCGATACGCGAGTAGTCGCAGCGCGTTGGCGACGACGACGAGCGTCGATCCCTCGTGGAACACGACTGCGGGCCCGATGCCGACGTACCCGACAAGGGTTGCGGGGATGAGAAACGCAACCATTCCGAGACTCATGTACAGGTTCTGTTTGATGATCCGGCTCGCCTTCCGACTGAGGCCGATGATCACGGGAAGTTTTGCGAGTTCGTCACCCATCAACGCGACATCAGCAGTTTCGAGCGCGACGTCGGACCCGGCTGCTCCCATCGCGATCCCGACCGTCGCGTTCGCCATCGCCGGCGCGTCGTTGACGCCGTCGCCGACCATCGCAACCTTGCCTTCTTCGCCTCTCAAACGCTCGATCGCTGAGACCTTGTCGTCGGGCATGAGGTCACCCCAAGCGTTGGTGAGCCCGACCTCGGCGGCGATCGACTCGGCAACGAGTTGGTTGTCGCCCGAGATCATGATCGCCCGTTCGATCCCGAGTGCTCGGAGGTCGTCGATCATCTTCTTCGCGGCGGGCCGGGGGGTGTCGCGCAGCCCGAGCGTTCCGAGGAACCGGTCGCCGTGTTTGACGACCATGATCGTTCGCCCTCGACCAAGCAGGTCGTTTGCTGCTGCTCGGACGGATTCGTCGATGCCGCCGTTTTCTTCGAACAGTTTGATGTTTCCGATGAGGACCGCTTGGTTCTCGGAGACTGCTTGCACGCCGCGTCCGGTGATCGACTCGACATTGCTGACGGTCGGGATCGATCGGCTCCGGACACGTGCGGTGCCGTCGCGGACGATGGCTGCGGCCAGGGGGTGATCGCTTCGGTTCTCGACCGCTATGGCGACGGCGAGCAGTTCGGCCTCGGCGATCCCGTCCGCTGCGACGACGTCAGTGAGGCGAGGTTTGCCTTCCGTCAATGTGCCGGTCTTGTCGAATGCGATCGCGTTCAACGTGCCGAGGTTCTCGAGCGGGCCGCCTCCCTTGACGAGCACACCGACTTGGCCGGCGCGTGCAACCGCTGCGAGCACGGCGCTCGGCGTCGCGATCGCGAGCGCGCACGGACTGGCGGCGACGAGGACCGACATTGCTCGATAGAACGAGTCGGACAGTGACGATCCGAGTGCAGGCCCGGCGACCATCACCACGACGACGAGGACGAGGACGGCGGGAACGAAGATGCGTTCGAACTTGTTGGTGAACTGCTGTGTCGGTGACGCCTGCGTCTCGGCCTCGCGAACCATCGTCGCCAGCTTCGACAGCGACGAGTCCTTCGCCAGTCGAGTGACGTACAGGTCGATCTGGCCGCTGCCGTTGATGGTCCCGGCAAACAGCTTCGATTCGCCAGAAACCTCGGTGGGGGCGTTCGCTGCGACAGCAACGTCGTCGACGGGTGACTTGTCGACGGGGATGCTCTCGCCGGTCAGCGGCGCCTGATTGACACTGCTGGTACCGGACACGACGAACCCGTCGGCTGCGATGCGCTCGTTCGGCTTGACCACCACGGTGTCGCCGACGACCAGTTGTTCGACTGGCACTTCGGACTCGGTGTCGTTGCGGCGCACGACAGCCGTTGGTGGCGCAAGGTCGGCGAGTGCTTCGATGGCTTGGCGGGCGCGGCCCATCGCGTATCCCTCGAGCGCATGTCCGAGGCTGAAGAGCGCAAGAAGCAGTGCGCCTTCTTCCCATTTGCCGAGAATCGCTGCGCCGGCCGCGGCGACGAGCATCAAGAAATCGATCTCGAATCGCTTGTTGCGGATCCCGTCGATTGCTTCGCGAAGCGTGAAGTAGCCGCCGAAGAACCCCGACACGATGAACACTGCAGTCAGGACCGAGTCGTCGAGCCAGCCGGCGAGCTCCGCGACGAATCCGCCGACCCACAGCACCGACGACGTGATCGCGAAGATCACTTCGCTGCGTTCACCGAACGGCCCGCCGTGGACGTGCTCGCCCGATCCATGATCGTGGCCGTCATCCCCTTCGTGCGCGTCACGCCCGGTTGCGGCGTCGGGCGCCGTTGACGGCGTGTCGACCAATCCCCCAGCCCGGGACGCGTTCGCTGGCGCATCGGCTGTAGGCGTACCTCGGGTGCCTGGTTTGACGCCGACGCCGTGATGCGCCAGAGCGATTCGAATGTCTTCTTCGGAAGTCGCGCGACGGTCGAACTCGACACGAACGAAACCCGGTGACACTTCAGCCTCAGCGACACCGTCGATCTGTCGGAGGCGTTCCGAGACAGATCGTGCCTTGCGAGTGTGTGTCACTCCGGTGACGTCCCAGAAGATGTGGGCGAACTGATTGGTAATCTCCGCGCCCGATGCGCGAGCGAGGCTTCGGATCCGCGCCACGCTCGTCGCCGACGAATCGAAGTGCAGACACAACTGACTCGGGCCGTCCCCGTCGGCTGCGACGACGTGTACGTCGGACACTCCTGTGCTCTTCGACAAGATCGCCGTGAGCCTGTCGACGCAGCCGTCGTCGTCTCCCGGGACGTGAGGCAGTAGCACCGGAATGTCGAGCTGCACCGTCTCGGTCACGCCGGCCAACTCTCAGCGTTCGAATGTCCATCGCTCGTCACTCGCCGCAACATCTGCACAACTATACAGGTATCAAGAGGTGGATTCTTGTATCGAGGATGCGTCGTCGGCGACGAGCGCGGACGATGGTGTCGTGTCGGGTGGGTCGAAGTCGTCGGCGCTGGCGTCGGCTGGCTCAAGTGCCCACCCGAACATCGCCATGACCACGATCAGCGCACCCGCAGCGATCAGCAGAGTGCTGTAGATCACTCCATAGGCCATGACTGGAAGACCCGCAGCGAGCACGATGGGCCAGTACGACGGCGCGGGGAGGTGGATGTGCGCATCTGCGTTGGCTTCTTCCTCAGCGAGGACTTCTTCGAGGGTTGCTCGGCGAACGTAGTCGTGGTGACCGTTCTCGCCGACGTCTTTGTACTTGCGATGGAACACCTCGTCGAGCGCGTGCACGGAGGGGGTGCGATCGAAGTTGTGTGGCTTGGGCGGGCTCGTGGTGAGCCATTCGAGCGACCGCGCATCCCACGGGTCGAGCGGAGCGGACGGATGCTTGCGGCTCACCCAGATATTGACCAGGAACAGCAAGATCCCGATCGCCAGGACGAAGGTTCCAATCGTGGCCACGAGGTTCCAGAAGCCGAGGTTGAAGAATCCCTCACCAGCGCGGGCCTCGGTCCAGACGTACATGCGACGGGGCTGGCCTTGCAGACCGATGATGTGCATCGGGCCAAAGGTCATGTTCATCCCGACGATCATGACCCAGAAGTTCCATTTGCCGAGCCGCTCGCTGAGCAACTTGCCGAACACCTTCGGCCACCAGTAGTAGAATCCGGCGAACAGCCCGAGCACGGCGCCACCGAAGATCACGTAGTGCAGGTGAGCAACGATGTAGTAGGTGTCAGTCTGTTGCGTGTCCGACGGTGCCACGGCGTGGGTGACCCCCGAAAGACCGCCGATCGTGAACTGTACGATGAGGCCAACGGCGAACAACATGGCCGTCGTGAACCGCAGCTTGCCACCCCACATTGTGAGGGTCCAGTTGATAATCTTCACGCCCGTCGGCACCGCAATGGCCATCGTCGCTACCGAGAAGACCGCCACGGATATCGGGCCGAGACCAGAGGCGAACATGTGGTGCGCCCACACGCCCCACCCGACGAAACCGATCGCGGCGCCAGAGAACACGACGAACGGGTAACCGAACAGCGGCTTCTTCGAGAAGACAGGCAGGATCTCTGAGACAATGCCGAAGCTCGGCAACACGAGGATATAGACCTCGGGGTGACCGAAGATCCAGAACAGGTGCTGCCAGAGCAGTGGGTCAGCACCTGCTTCGACATTGAAGAACGTCGCGCCGAAGCTCCGCTGAAACATCAGCAGGAACAACGCCACGGTGATGACAGGAATGGCGAACAAGAGCAGGAACTGCGTGATGAGAGCCATCCAGGTGAAAATCGGCATCTTCATCATGGACATCCCCGGGGCTCGCATGTTGAGCACTGTGACGATCAGGTTGATCGCACCCACGAGGGAGGCGATACCGGTGATCTGCAAGCCGAGTCCCCAGAAATCGATGCCGTTGCCCGGCGAGAAGGGGACGGAGCTGTTTGGGGCGTACATGAACCAGCCGCCGTCGGCGGCACCGCCGAGGAACCACGACGAGTTGAGGAACAGGCCCCCGGCGAGGAACACCCAGAACGACAGTGCGTTCAGTCGCGGAAACGCGACGTCGCGGGCGCCGATCTGAAGCGGGATCAGGTAGTTGGCAAACGCTGCAGCCATCGGCATCACGAAGAGGAACACCATGGTCGTGGCGTGCATCGTGAACATCTGGTTGTACTTGTCAGCCGACAAGATGGTGCCATCCGGCCGAGCGAGTTGCAGGCGGATCAGCCCGGCCTCGATTCCCCCGACGAGGAAGAAGGTCATGGCGACAACGCCATACATGATCCCAATCTTCTTGTGGTCGACAGTGAACGCCCATGACCGCCAACCCCGTGTTTGAACTGGGCGGCGCAGGTAACCGAACGAAGTCGACGCCGTCACGATCTCCTCGGGCGGCGGGGCTACTTGGATGTCGTGTTCAATGATGGCCATGAAGTGGGGGATTCCTGAGTCGGGGGGTTTCGGCAAAACGCTGGCGATGTCGGGGTGAGGGACTTTTGGCGCTGATCGGTCACCAACGGCGGTTCTTGCGTACCTTCCAAGTGACGATCGCTCCAATGACCAACACGGCCGCAACGCTGAGCACGAACATGGCCGAGCCAGCGGTGCTGTTCACTCCGGGATCGTCGACGGTCTTCACCGGCGACAACGGCGGGGCCGCGGCCGATGTGCGATCAAATGACATGATCAACAGGACGACGAAGAAACTCGCCGCCAGTTGGTTCAAGCGGCGCCGCAACACACGCATCACTGGTGCGACCGGACAGCGGCAACCGCTCGGGGTGCGGGTTGCTGCATCGGTAGCGCGGTGATGGGCTGCGGTGGCGCGGTCAATGCGGAGGGTCGTGCGGCCACCACCCAGACCAGTGCGAGTCCGACCATCTGCACAACGTGATGGATGCCGCCACCTGTGGTCAGGTTCTCGTTGAACAGGTCGACGATTGCAAAGATCGGAATCGCAATCGCCAAGGTGAACACGATGGGCATCAGGCCCCGAGCACGACTCGGCCGCCACGCAACGAACATGACGGCGGCAGCGATCGCTGCACCGAACGCTCCGAGGTGCTGGCTGTCGTGGATCGGCGATGAATCCCGGCCGGCGATCACGCCCGTCATGGCGAACACCAACTCGACTGCGGCAAGGATCGCCAAGCTGGCGCGGGCCGACTGGTACGGCCATTGACGTTCGCTGCGGCTCCGAGCCAGTGCTGCGGTTGCGATGTCTGGGATTGGTTCGGCTGGACGCACTCGAAGAGTGCGTGTCACCTTGCCGACCGACGTCCACCATCGAGAGCATTCGGCGCATTGTCCGAGGTGTCGATTCGCCGGCGCGGCTTCGTCGGTGTCGGTCTCCTGGTCGAGTTGCGCGGACAAGAGCTCTCGCGCTGTGGTGCACTCCATGTCCATGAGTGGCATCAGACGCCATGTCAGTTCCGCGTCGTCGCCCATCTTTTTGCATCGTGCTCTTCTCTTGCCGATGCCAGCGCTTCGCTGTTGCGTCCTGGCACACTGTGTTCATGTTCGATGTCGACGCAGCTGCTCGAGCCGGTCGCGACGGGGATCCGGTGGCGCTCGAACGGTTCGTGCGTGGGATTCAAGGCGACGTGTGGCGATTCGCTGCCCATCTCACGCGTCCCGAAGACAGCGACGACCTTGCGCAGGAAGCGCTGTTCCGAGTGATCAAGAATCTCCACCGTTGGGAACGCGGCCCGGTGCTGACGTGGGCGCTCGGCGTCACGCGCAACGTGTGTCGAGAGGACATTCGTCGGCGGACTGTTCGACGAACCGATCCTGTCGCCGAACCTGAAGTTGGGCATTCGCCTGACACGACCGATGCGGTCGCCACGATGCAGCTTCTGCGAGCGCTTCCCGAGGACCAGCGCGAGGCGATCGTGCTGACCCAGCTGATTGGTCTTCCTTACGCGGATGCGGCGCGTGTGGCAGGTTGCCCAATCGGAACGATCCGCTCGCGCGTTGCACGTGGTCGCACCGCTCTGGCCGAGGCGCTTGACGATGACTCGATCCGCGGCCTCGCCTGACCGAGACACCGCAGCGCGACGACGCCTGAAAGACGCCTTGCTCAAGTCTTGAGTTCCTCGTGCCGAAGTCTTGAAAGATGTCCTCCGCAGTTCTCACCAATATCAGACAGCGTTTCGCAGGTCTTCCGGACAGTCATCGCAGTCGTCGCTGGACCACCATCGTTCTCGCCGGTTTACTCCTTCTTGCTCCGTCGTCTGTTTCGGCGGGGTCTGAGCCGGTCTCTGCCGAGGAGGCCGCTCGGGAGATCCAGGCGGCACGCGATCGCGCCAACGACGCAGCAGATGCGTACTTCGAGGCGCAGAGCGATCTTGTCCAGCTCGAAGAAGACTTGGCCCGCCTCGAGGAGCGGACAACAGAGATCCAACGGTCAGTCGATCTCATGGAACGCCGGGTCGCGAGCGCTGCAGTTCAGCGCTTCGTCGAAGCCGGATCGCACGGAATTCCGATCCTGACCGACCTCGAAGAACCCGCCGATCACCTGCAGGCGAACGTCCTCTTCGGGGTCGTCGCAAACGACAGTCGGGCTGAGATCGACGAGTTCGAGCAACTCGTCCGGGACCTCGACGCAAACGAGGCCGACATTGCTGATCAACGACGTGCGATCGAGGACCGACAGGACGAACTCGTCGAACTGCAGGCCGCAGCCGAAGCCGAAGTCGAACGACTCCGCGACATCGAACTCGTGCGTTTGACAAACGTGGCGGTACAACGCGCACTCCAAGCCCAGCAGAGTGCCGAACAAGCTCGGATCGACGAACAGGCCCGTCGAGAAGCCGAAGCCGCCGCCAATGCAATACCGGACCCGGCGTTCACTGACACCGCCACCACGACCAGTACGACCGTTCCGCAAACCACGCAGGAGGTCGACGGCGAGACGCCTCAGCTCGCGATTGTCGACGACACCCCTGCCGAGACCGCACCCCCGACGACCGTCTTGCCGACCAACGACGGCGCGTCAGGCGGAACGAGTGGTGGACGCACCGGCACCGGTGGGCCGGGCAGCAAGCCTGCTGGATACGACACCGCTGCTGGCTACGTGGACATCATCACGTGTCCGATCCTCGGATCCGGATACGGCGACACCTGGGGGGCTGCACGTTCCGGTGGCCGCCGCCACCAAGGTGTCGACATGATCGCTCCCGCGGGAGTCCCGATCTACGCTGTGACTTCGGGATACGTGACGTTCAAGCAGAACCGGCTGGGCGGAAACGCTGCGTCGCTCATGGGCGACAACGGAAACCGCTACTACTTCGCTCACTTCTCCCGATACGAAGGCAGTAGTCGCCGAGTCGCAGCTGGCGACATCATCGGCTACAACGGCAAGACCGGCAACACAACCACGAACCACCTGCACTTCGAGCTACGACCCGGAGCGGGACTCAACGTCAACCCGTACCCGTCCGTGAAGACCGCCGGCTGCTGAACGACCTCGACTCCTGTGTCAGGACGCAAACCTGACGTCAGGATCGCGCTGGAACAGATGAAACGGGTCGGCCGGCACGTTGTTCGGGCGATACTCGAAGTGAAGATGGTAGTTCGTGCCGGTCAACACCCCCGACGTACCGGTGTTGCCGACATAGCCGATGATCTGGCCCTGCACGACGTAGTCGCCCACTTCGAGACCCTCCTCGTGACTGCCCATGTGGAAGTACTTACACGTGAGCTGGGTTGACTCGTCGAACAAGGTCCAACCGTCTCCAGCGCCGTACGTCTTGCCGGTGTCGACGTAGCGCTTGACCAAACGGCCATCGACGGTCGCACGAATCGGGAGGCCCTTGTCGGCCATGATGTCGACGCCCTCGTGTGAGCGACTGCAGTTCGAGCCGCGACAGTCGCCGAAGCTGTCGCTGGCGTAGCAGTAGTCGTCCGGTCCGACCACGATCGGAAACAGGATCTCGCCCGGAGCAAGCGGTTCGAACGGCGTGGACGATGGCAGACGCTCGGCCGGGGCGAGCGCAGTGGCGGGTTGACCCAAGGACGCGGCACCGGATACTCCAGTGGTTTGTGCGAGCACGTGGTCGGCGTGGGTCAAACTGTAGACCCCAAGGGCGCTGGCAATGGTCAAGAAGCGTCTCCTCGACAGGCTCGCCGCTGGCTTCGGTCGGGCCGGTGTCGTGATCGAGTTCGCTTCGTGCTGTTCGGTCATGTGAGCTTCCAGATCGTTCTCTTCGCTGTCGCGGACAGCCGAGCCATCGCAAAATGTTGCAGTTCAGTGTCGATTGCGTGTCGAGTCGACATGTTGGCACGGTTTTCAATCCGACACAACGTCGTACGTCCGGGTTTCGATCCTCACCGTCTGACGGGGTGGGCCGAAACGATGCTCAGAACGTAAGAAAGAGCCCGGCCGCGTTGAAGCCGACATGCAACGCAATGCAAGCGCCGACCCGTCAGTGGGCGAGATCGCAAGCGTTGTCCTGGCCGTCGGGCACGGCGCGTTTCTACCAACGTGACCACGCCATAGCGTCAGCCATTGTGGTATCACTCGACGACCAGACGGACCCGCGTATCGATGAGAACGGTCACTATCGCCGCACCGAACGCAAGCCAGGCATCACCCCGTTCAAGGTGTTGTTCCCGATCGGCGCCGTCCTGTTCGTCGCCTTCTGGACCTGGGCGCTGTTCTTCTCGTCGAAGGACTCGGTGAACCGGATTGAGGATCGTGTCTGGGCGGAACGGGCCGAGGCGACCTGTGCTCCCGTGAAGGCCGAACTCAAACGGCTCGAGACGCTTGCCGACCCCGACCTCGATGTCCGCGCCGATCTCGTCGTCCGGTCGACAGACTTGCTGTCCCGGATGCTCGACGACCTGATGGCGACGCCGCCGACGGACGACAAAGGGATGGCGATCGTCCCCGACTGGATCAGCGACTACCGCACGCTCCTGCAGGATCGCTACAACTACGCCGAACGGCTCCGGGCCGGCAACAACGTCCCGTTCACGGAGTCCGGAGTGAGCAACGTGCCGATCACCGAACGCATCGAGAAGTTCACGATCGACAACGAGATGACCAGCTGCGCTCCGCCCATCGCTGGCGTCCTCTAAATTCGCCCTGCGCGCCGAACGCACTCAGAGTCGTCGTAAGACTTTGGCGGGTGCCCCTGCAGCCACGACGGCTGGTTGGACGAGCCAACGGCGGGATGGTCGTGCACCTCGGCGTCACCATGATCGCCGTAGCGCTCGCCACGTCGAACAGCTTCACGCACTCGGCGACTCTTGGACTCCACCTCGCCACCTCCACCAAGTCTTGGGAACGAGACTCGGTGCCGGCCAGTCAGAGAAGGGACGCCCGTGATGCCTGGCTACTCACGTGATCGAGACGACCACCAGAAACGGCTCGCACGCATCGAGGGACAAGTGCGGGCCTCGCCCGCGTGAATCGACGAAGACCGCAGTCGCATCGACGTGCTCACGCCGATCTCATCGGTGACGAGCGCGCTGCGCGGAGTCGGGCTCGGGCTTCTCGATCAGCATCTTCGCACTTGCGTTCGCGATGCCACGACCGATGACGCGGATCAGGGCGACGACGAGATAGCGGAGGCTGTGACCACCGTCGAGCGGCTTCTTCGGCGCTGATCAGGAAGGTGTGCGGTCGTCCGCATCGATCGCATCGAAGAGCAGTCCGGGTTGTTCGGCAGTCACTGGACATAGGACAGCACAGTCGCCATCCCAGCTTCGAGATGGTAAGCGTTGTGGCAATGGATCATCCACTCGCCTGGGTTGTCCGCTTGAAAGACCATCTCGACGGTCTGGGACGGCAGCACGTTCACAGTGTCCTTTCGTGGCCCACCGCGAGCGCGACCGATCTGTGGGGTGTGACCGTGCAGGTGCATCGGGTGCCACATTCCAGAGACGTTTTCGAACGCGAGGCTGACCCATTCATCGGCACGCACCTCGATCGGTTCGTGGTTGGCGTACGGAACCCCGTTGATGCCCCAGTCGTACTGCATCATCCCACCGGTCAGTCGAAGGGGAATCGGCCGGATGTCGCCGTCGGCGGGCAGGTCGAGCACCACAGCCTCGGCGGCTCGGAGATCGGCATATCGCAGCCACGTTCCATCGAGTTCGGTGAGCGCCGCCGTCAGATCTGGTGTGGACGTCGCCGCGGCGTCACGCGTTCTCAGCACTGCGGCCGCCCGCTGGTCCTTGCCCTCGGCGAGCGCAACGACCGGCCATACCCCTGACTGGACGGTCAGGGTGACGTCGTACCGCTCGCCCATCCCGACGAGGATCGCGTCAACCTCGACCGGTTCGACGGCGAACCCGTCGGTGTGCGTCACCGTCATCGAGTGCCCGCCAACTGCAAAGCGGTAGGCGGTGTCTCCGGCGCCGTTGATGATACGCAGTCGCACGCGGTCACCCGATCGCGGTTCGGGTGCGAACGTCAGGGGGTCCTCGAACGGTCGACCGTTGATCAGATGGTACGGATACGAGACGTCACCGGCGTCGCCGCCGAGCAGTGGTGACGTCGCCATCACCATCGAACCCATGTTGCCCATGTCCATGCTCTGCAACGCCAGCAGTTCGTCGTCCGGCGTCGTGTCGACGCCGTCGAGCCAGTCGTCGAGCATCACGACGTAGTCGACGTCTGCGTCGACACCGTCGTCGGGGTCGTCGATGATCAGCGGTGCGAGCAGACCCCGGTCGAGCTGGAGGCCGTGATGCGGATGGAACCAGTAGGTCCCGCCGTCGGGCACCACGAAGCGGTACGTGAACTCGGTACCCGGCTCGATGTCCCCCTGCGTCAGCGCTGGCACCCCGTCCATTCCGTTCACGATCGACAGCCCATGCCAGTGGATCGACGTCGCCTCGGGGAGGTCGTTCGCGACGGTGACCTCGACGAGGTCACCGACCGACGCGCGCAGCACTTTGCCCGGCACCACGCCGTCATACGCCCAGGTTCGAGCGGTGCGGCCGGCCAACTCGAATTCGGTCGGTGCGGCACGGAGCGACGCCACCACCTCGGGGCGTCGCGCTGGGTCCGCAGTGATGCTCGCCAAACGGGCATCCGCGACGCTCGATCGGCTAGATCCCGACCCGCAACCCGCCAGGAGTGCGGCGCTGGCCTGCTGCGGAGGCAAGAAAGCGGCGCCGTGAAAAGTGAGGATCCATCTCCGACAGTCTGTCGTAGTACAACCGGATCTCAACGCCAGATCGAACACTTCAAGCGGGTGACATGCACCATCGCGACCCTGACCGAACAAGTCGAAGTCGGGCTACTACATTGCGTCGCACTCGCACTTGCGACACTCCCAAAACACCCGAAAAAGGAACCACCCGTGAACACTGCCCCCCGTTCGATTCTCGTCGCACTCACCGCCGGCACGCTCGTCTTGACAGCCTGCGGTGGCGGGAGCGACACCGCCACGCCCGAATCTCTCCCCGCCGTTGCCGAAGCAGGATCGGCAACCTTCAACGACGCCGACGTGCTGTTCGCCCAAGGAATGGTCCCCCACCACCGCGAAGCCGTCGCGATGGCCGACATGGCGCTCGCTCCCGAGGCCGGCGCCAATGCCGAGATCGTCGCCCTTGCCACGCAAATTCAAGGCGCACAAGACCCCGAGATCGAGCAGATGACTGCGCTGCTCGAATCGTGGGGCCAGCCGCTCGACATGCCCGGCATGGAAGGCGGCGAGGTCATGGAAGGAATGGAGGACGGCGAAGTCATGGAGGGCATGGAACCCATGGAAGGCATGGACGGCATGATGTCCGCTGAAGAGATGATGGCGCTCGCAGCGCTGAGCGGCGCCGAGTTCGACACTGCGTGGGCCAACGCCATGATCGTCCACCACGAGGGCGCCGTATCGATGTCTCAGACGGTCAAGGCCTCGGGCTCGAATCCAGAGGTTCTCGCACTCGCTGATGCGATCATCGCCGGCCAACAAGCCGAGATCGACCAGATGAAGGCGCTCGTCGGCGGCTGATCCGACTCACCCGCCGCGGACCGGTCCGCAAATGCAGCCACTTGTCTCCACTCGTGAAGTCGGCGTGCGTCGACGACATCACGCGTCCAGGTCGCCGTCGACTCCCTCGCCGCAGTCGTGGCGCTCACCACCGCCGGCTTCGTCCGAAGACGCTCTGATTGGCAACGTCCGAATCTGCCCGATCAACTATTCACAGCTCGGCGAGCTTCGCCCCTTGACGATCACCGACGGTGATCACCGCCAACGCCTGGAGGGTTGCCGGTGCTCCCGGACCGTGCGGGACCATCTCGATCTCGAACTCAGGATGGTCTTCGAAGACCGCGAGGTGCTTGCAAT
The DNA here is from genome assembly GCF_046290335.1 of Ilumatobacter sp. GTDB lineage: Bacteria > Actinomycetota > Acidimicrobiia > Acidimicrobiales > Ilumatobacteraceae > Ilumatobacter_A. The sequence continues at coordinate 1,496,820 of NZ_JBKAGH010000001.1, forward strand.
TCAGATACACGACCCGGACGCAGCGATCGGCCGCGTGCGCCAGTTCGAGGACGGCCGTCGCGAACCGGCGCGTTGTCGACTCATCGAACGGATTGAACAGAAAAAACACGGTTCCGTCCGCCGGAAGATTCGAAATCGCGTCTCCGATCACGATCGAGACATCCTGGCGCCGACGAAGTCGGAACTTGGTGATCGCACCCATCCGCTCGTCGATCTCCAAACCGTAGATGTGGCTGCCGACGCCCGAACGAAGCCAATGATTGATGACGCGGCCCGCCCCGCACCCGACGTCGACGAGTACGTCGGCTTCGTCGAGCCGACCGCTGAATGCGTGCTCGAGTTCTCGGTAATCACAATTCGACTGTGCTCGATCGCGCAGATACACAACGGCCAATGGAGGACCGAACCGCATGTCGATCAACGCATTGCGAACGACCCTCCGCACCTTGCGGGAGACACTTTCACCGACTTGAACAGGCTGCATCATTGCCGCACGCTACTACGTTGTGTCGTAATTGGCTCCGCGGTGGGGTACGTCGAGGGAGCAGGCGGCACCCATGCCGCCGCAGCATCGCAGTCGATGTCCTCGCTGCGACGGCGTCCGCCACGCAGGCTGCGTCCAGCGGTGCGCACACCCCGCGCGTTCCCGACATGAGATTGTTGCAATATCGACATCCAACTGTAACGTCGTCGCATGTCGATCCGGAAAATCGCCCTCCGAGGCCACCTCCTTGCTGCCGCAGGCCTATTGACGTCGTTGGCTGCGTTCCCGTCGCAGGCAAGCGCGCACAGCGAGTCTCTGGTCACGTCGTCGGCGCCCGAGACAGCGAACATCGCCTGCCCCGTCGACGGCGACAGCGACTTCTTCGACGACTGGGGTGACCCGCGTTCGGGAGGCCGACGACACCAAGGTGTCGACATGGTCGCTCCGCACGGAACGCCGATTCTCGCCGCGGCCGCTGGGTATGCGGAAATGACCACGAGCAACCTCGCAGGCAATGCGATCTGGCTCACGACAGCTGCTGGCGACAAGTTCTACTACGCCCATCTCGATGCGTGGGAGGGCGAGAGCCGGAATGTCGACGCAGGCGAGGTGGTCGGGTACGTCGGCAGCACCGGAAACGCCGGTGGACCACACCTGCACTTTGAAACACACCCGGACGCCATCGCCGAGAACCCGTTTCCTGTCGTCGACGCTGCATGCAGAGTTCCCGCGACCGACGACGTCGAAGCCGCTAGCACGACGCCACCGCAGGCGTGGGCACGTCGGTTGTGAAACACTCCACACCGAACGCAACTCAATGAATGGACGGCCGGCAGGACCTCAGGCCGCCAGGTAATGCTCGAATCGGCAAGCGAACCAATTCTCGCACAGCCGCCACCGAACTTCGACTGGATCCGGATGCCGTTCTCGCTCGCCGGTTTCGGCGTCCTCGCGTTGCATGCCCTCGCCTTCGCTCTGCACAGGCCGAGCTCGTGCGCCGTGAACCCGATCGGCTTGCAATAGGGACGATCCCGAGCCCTTCTGGCGGAACCGCGATCACCTGATGGAAATCTGCCGGACCGACACGTCGACTACTACACAACGTCGTAGTATTGCGGAGATGAGCTCCAGTCGTATCTCCGCCCTGGACCGGCACGTGCGGCGCAGCGCTTCCCTCCTCGCCTTCGGAGTGCTCGGTCTCAGCGCCTGCGCGACGACGATGCCGTCCAATGCCGTCGGCACATCCGAACGCGATGCGACCTCGTCCGTCCGTGCGGATGTGGAGATGTCCTCGCAGCCAACTGAATCGGCCCCACCAGTCGACGATGATGCCGCGCCCCCGACGACCACAGGCGCGCCCGCTTCATCGACATCCACGACGATCGCCGCTGCACCGACGAGTCCACCCGAGCCGGCCGAACCAATCGCCGCGACGCCAGTGGCGTTGACATACGTTCCACCAACGCCTGTCTCGGTTCCGGCGCTCGAAACCCCGCTCGTCGCCGTGAACACATCGGACGGCGTCGAGACGGCTCGCGTCCAAGAGCGGCTTCTCGAACTCGGCTTCTGGCTCCAACGCAGCGACGGGGACTACGGCCTCACCACCACGCAGGCCGTCATGGCCTTCCAGAAGTACCACGGGCTGGCAACCTCTGCGTCGGTCGACGAAGCGACCGCAGCGCTGCTGTCCGCCGAAGGGACACGAGCAACTGGATTGGCCGACGCCGGGACGCTCGTCGAGATCGACAAGTCGCGTCAACTGGTCATCATCGTCCAGGACGGTCTTGCCGCGTGGGTCCTCAACGGATCGACGGGCTCGGAGATCCCATACGAGGCGGTCAATGACAAGGACCCGACGAAGATCGAGCGCGGCGATGCAGTGACCCCGGTGGGCCTCTACCACACCGAACGGGAACGTCCCGATGGATGGTGGGCAGGGGACCTCGGCGAGATCTACCGTCCCAAGTACTTCGTCGGTGGAATCGCCGTCCACGGATCGAACAGCATCCCCAACTACCCCGCCTCCCACGGATGTGTGCGAGTCAGCGTGCCCGCCATGGACTTCATCTGGGAATCCGACCTCATGCCACTGGGCATCAACGTCTGGGTGCACGGCGAGATCCCCTCGGCCTGAATGCCGCCGACACGCAGAGTGGAATGAGAACAGCCCGGTGATCCGTTCCAAACACGCGCACGCTCGCATCGCCGATCTTCACGACCGGGCTGATCCCCCCACGAGCGCTGACGAGCAGCCAGGAGGCGATGGTGTCGCATTCCGCGTCGACGCTGCCGCCGACAATCTGGCCGACGCGCGTCGAGCCGAGACAATCGTAAACGACGAGATCGTTCGCCTCGGTGCGATCTTCGATCGCGAGAACGAGACGAGTCTGTTGAATCGCTGGATTGCCGGCGATACAGCGACGACGACGGGCGAGTTCGACGAACTGCTGTGGACAGCGCTGGAGTGGCAACGCTGCAGCCACGGTGTCTTCAACGTCAGCATGAGAAGACTTCAGCGCTTGTGGCACCGAGCTGCCCTCGACGGGTGCCAACCCAGCCTCGGCGAACTCCACGACATCGCAAACGACATCGCTGCCGCTCCGTATCGCTTCGACGGACACCTCCTGCGCCAGACCCAGAGCTGTCACGATCTCGATCTCGCCGCCATCGTCGATGGGTTCATCGTGGACCTGGCCACCGAGACGGCCTGGCGCACGTGTGACCTCCGCAGCCTGATCGTCAGTGCACACGGCAAGGTCGTACACCGCGGTGACGGTGACTTCGATGTCGCGATCGACTGGACGTGTGATCTGGCGGAAACGACTCCGGCAGCGACCTTGCGCAATACGGCCCTCGCAACATGGCGACCGGATGGGCAGAACCGCCGGCCGATCGGTCGCTCGACCCGCGCACAGGTCAGCGCCTCGACACCCGGTTCTCCGTCACCGTCGTTGCACCGAACGCCACCACCGCAGATGCCGTCGCGACGATTGTCAGCGTCATGACTCCCGATCAGGGACTCGCGTTCGTTCAGGCCCTCAATACGCCGAGCCCGGTCTTGCATCCCGCTGAATCGTTCACGGGAATCGTCAACGGTTCGATCGAATGCTGGATCTTCGACAGCGTCAGCGAGGCCCGCCATACCGGGCCATGACAGAAGGAATTCGCCGTGATCGCTGCCTGCGGAGCGCAGTCTTGGCAACTGCCGTCGTGGCGGTCCCAAAGTGCTCGGCGCGGTCGCCGGGGTCAGTCGACTGTGCCGCGAGACAATCGTGGATGCTCCACGAGACACCTGCTCGGAGCTTGCTGCATTGCGGCGACTTGGAATCTAGATAGATGTTTTTGAAACTCGATCAATGATGTGGCCGGTCATCTGCGTCGAGCGCATCGAAGAGAAGCCCAGGTTGCTCGAGCGCGACATGATGGTCAGCGCCGGGCACGTTGACGACCACCGCTCCCCCGGCAACCTTCGCGATGTATGCAGGATCGCCAATGCCGTCATGTGTGCCGCGAAAGATCGTGACGGGGACGCTCGCTGGCAGCACGCCTGCCCAGTCGAAGTCGAGAATCAGCGAGCGCAACGACCCGTGATACGCCTCCCAAGTGTGACGGCTCGCAGCGCTGCTGATCGCTGCTGGCCAGCGGGGTGCGACAAGTGCCATCATGCGCCCGCTGAGTTGTCGGTGCGCGCAGTTGATGCGGCAGGCTCGCTCTGCCCATTTCGTGTTGAGCGCGAAGAGCCGGCCCATCAGTCCGTACTCCTTGCCGATGGCCCGTTCGGCGGCGTCGACGGGGTAGATCGGCGGTGCCCAGAGGAAGACCTTGCGGGTTCGATGCCGGTTGCGATCAGCCCATGTCAGTGCGACTGCCGACGACATCGAGTGTGCAGCGACGACGACGTTCGATTCGTGCAGCGCGAGTGCTTCGAGTGCGTGATCGATGGCATCCACGTGGGCGTCGACGCCGAAGTCGTTTCTGTGTTCATCGAGCGAGTGTCCGAATCCGAGGAGGTCGAAGATCAACACTCGACGCCGGCGACTGAGTCCGTCGTAGAAGGCTCCGAAGTAGTCGCCTGTGGCGGCGAGGCCGTGGAGCAGTATGACGACTTCTTCGTTTGGCCGACCGGTGGGCCCGCTGTCGCGAATGCTGAGCGAACCTGCGGTGTGGCGCGGGAACGACGAGGGACTCCAGCGTCGAACGAGCGTCGACGTGCGGTGCGCGAACTGCCAGAGCGCGACAGACGCAACCATGAGAGCCGCCATCGACAGGACCATGGATTGCGATGCTCGAGGGAGTCCAGTGGGTCAGGACGCTGCTGCGACGAGCCAGGCCGTCACGCAGACGACGAAGACGAGCATGATTGCTTCAGCAGTCACCGTCGAGCGCAGTTCAGCAAGCAGTTCGGGCGATTCCGGATCCGCTTCGAGGGCGGGAAGGAGGCGGAAGTGGTTGTATGCGCCACCGAGCATCGCCAGCCCGACCGCCGCGGTCTTGAGCAGGAGGATCTTCCCCCAGGGCGTGCCGGTCAACTCCCCGAGGTTGTCGAGGACGAGGAAGGCCATCACGCCGCCGGCGACCACGACAGATGCGAGCGCGATCGTTGCGATCTTCGAGAAGCGGACGACGAGCTCGACGACTCGCATCGGCTGGCCCGATCGGTAGCGAGACCAGATGATGGCGGCCATCATGACGACTCCCCCGACCCAGACAGCACCGGCTACAACGTGGATGCTGTTGGCGAGATCGTGAAGTGGACGAAAGCCCTTGCTGACCGTGTGCCCGTCGAACCAGAACGACACGATGATCAGTACCACCCCGGTGAGCGCAGGCCACGATCGTGCGTCTGGTGTCCAACGCACGATCGGGCCGTCGTCAAGGGTGGGAGCTGCCGGCGTGATGATGTCGTCGAGGACTGCCGATGACAGCGATCGAGCAACGGATGGGCGCCGGATGAGCCGTTGCACCTGACCACGCAAGATCGCTCCAGCGAGTCCAGCAGCGAGCCCGATGCCACCGACGAAGCGCAGCACCGTGGCGAGTCCGGGGTTGGTCGACCAACCCGAAGCCAAGGAACCGGCGGCAATCCGAGTGACCCCGACGTACTCAATCGCAGCGCCGACAGCGATCACAGCACCGAGAACACGCACGGCCGTCAGTGCCTGGCGGACCTCCTCGCGCCGTCCGCGAAGAGCGGTGGCGACGAATGCGAATGCACCGAGGCCGAGCGCAACGCCGAGAAAGCCGATCACCCGACCGACCGTCGCCGTGGTCTCACCCGGCGTCGATACATCGACGGCGAGGAACTCGTCGAGCGACTGCGCCGCTGGCGCAGCTGCGGCGCCGGCATCCACGCCGTCGGCATCGGTAGCCGTTGCGTCGGCTTGCTCAGCCGAGGGCGCGGCTTCCTCGACGGGCGCTGCAGTGACGGTGCCAGCCGACGCTGCCGATGTTGCTTCGGCTGCGGTCTGTTCGACTGCGGGTGCCACGGTCGCCGCGGGCGCTGTTGTCGCAGGTGCTGCGGTCGTCGGAACGGGTGCGTCGACAGTGAAGGCGAACGCCCCCTCGATGGGGTGAGCATCGGCAGCTTGCACGTTCCAGCGGATTCCTACCTGCCCGCCGGCGAGCGGTGGGTCGAACCGCATCGAGAAGACCTTGTCGTCGATGGACTCAACATTGATCGGGGCCTGCAGAACACCGGCAGGCGTCAGTGCAATGAATTCCTCACCGACTGGAGTTGCTGCGCCGGTGAATACGATTGTCACCAGGTCGACCGGTTCGCTGATCGCCGCCCCCTCACCGGGCGTCGACGACTCGAACCCGGTGTGGGCGCTCGCTGTTGCGGGGTTGATGACGGTGCCCGCCACAGCGATCAACAATCCGATCACCACGGCGATTCGGCGAAGGAAATCGGGGCGCGTCTGCGCGAACGATGGTGCGTGTTCAGACATGACCCGGTACTTTACGACGCAATGTCGTACTTCGCACGTCTCCGGCCATCCCGCAAGCACCCGATCATCATCGCAGTCACGATTGCGCTGATGGCGACGGCATGTGGGAGCTCAGCGGATTCGAACGACTCGACCCCCGCAGCAGCCACTATCACTGCTCCGCCCGAGGCGGCCCCCGTCCAGTTGCTCCAGCCGGACGGACTCAGCGACGCGCTCGCTGCAAGTCCGGAGATGCCGCTGATCAACGTCCATATTCCCTACGAGGATCACATCGAGGGCACGGACGCCTTCATCGCCTTCGACTCGATTCTCGACTCCCCCGATCTTCCGACCGACAAGACCGCACCGCTCGCCCTGTACTGCCGGTCAGGAAACATGTCCGCCCAGGCATCCGCGACGCTGGTCGACGCGGGCTACACGAACATCATCGACCTGGACGGCGGAATGAATGCATGGGAGCAAAGCGGCAAGCCCCTCCTCGACGACCCGACCGCCGCCGACTGACATTGCCCTTCGCTGCGGCGTGAACGCCCAGATCAGAACAAACGCAGAACGACAGGCGAATCAACGGAGTCGTTCGCTACCTTCTACACGATGTCGTACTTCTTGCAGGCTGGACGCAACCTCGCCATATCCACACCATGGTGAGACGGTCAGCAACAACCGATGTGGAGTTCAGGATCGGCCGCGACTGGCGGTGGTTCGTCGGCGGTACGGGAAAGATCCTGATCGCGCTCGGTGTCCTGACGTTCGGATTCGTCGGATACCAACTCTGGGGAACGGGCATCGAGACCGCACTCGCGCAACAACGCCTCGAAGACGACTTCAACGACCTCCTGGCCGCTGCCGACCAACCCACCGATGCATCGATTCGAGCCGGCACGTTCGAGAAGTCGACAGCGCCAACGATCATCACTCCTGATTCAGGAGAAGCCACTCCAACCACGTCCACCATCGACACGAACAGCTCACGCAACGATGGGCTCGATCCGGAAGTCGAGCCCGACGACATCGAAAGCAACGGCATCGAAACCAACGAGGTCGAAACCGTTGATTCCCAACCGAGTGATTCCACGAACGTCCCCGTGCCCGTCGCTGAGCAACGCCTTCCAGAACTGACCGACGGTTCGGCGCTCGCCCGGCTGGAGATCCCCGCCATCGGCATCGACAACATCGTGGTTGCCGGCATCGGAGTGTCAGACCTCAAGGCTGGCCCCGGACACTTCCCCGACACCCCGCTTCCCGGACAGCTCGGCAACTCCGCAATCGCCGGCCACCGAACCACGTACGGCGCTCCGTTCTTCGACGTCGACCAACTTGTTGCAGGCGATGAGATGATCGTGACCACGCTCGAGGGACGATTCGTCTATCAGGTCTCGGACCAGCAGATCGTCAAGCCGAGTGCGTATGAAGTGGTGGCGACATCTGACCCGACTCGGGCATCGCTGACGCTGGTCTCGTGCGATCCGAAATGGACTGCCCGCAATCGGATCATCGTCACAGGAGTACTCAGCCCTGACCGCTCAGCATCAGTTGGCGAACCGCTGCTCAACTACGGAAGGCCGGCCGTGCCGAGCTCTGCCAACACCGGAGTTGGAGGCGAGGTCCGTACCGAATCAGACGTGGTGACCGTCGATCGAGAAGGGAACGAGCCGACCATCGACGTTCAGACCGAGATCAATGGAAGCAGCAACACGTCCGGATCGCTCGCCGATCTGCCGCAGCCCGTGCCAGCACTTTCCGACAGCGGATCAACGTCCGCGCTCGCTGAAGCTTTCGAGCAGGGTTGGTTCAGCGACCCAGGAGCGAACCGTCACGTCGCTGCATGGGGCGCTCTGCTCGCAGCGATCTCCCTGGCTGCATGGCAGCTGTCACGTAGGACTGGCCGAAACCTCGTCGGAGGAACAGTCGGGCTCGTTCCGTTCATCGTGACGTTGTTCTTCTTCTATCAGAACGTCAACCGCCTGCTGCCACCCGGTCTGTGACTCGACACCGACGACGAGACGCTGCTGTCGACACGCTCGTTCACCTCGAGTGAAATCAAGATTTGTGGGCCTTGATGTCGCGCACGATCCGTTCGAAGTCGCCGTCCATCTGTCCGTGCCCAGATCGCTCGGTTGCCAAGTCGGCCGCCGCGGACTCGGTCCGTCGCGCCGGCCGAAGGATCGACCAGAAAAACAACAGCAGAAAGATCGAGAACGCGATCATCGAGATCACCATCCAGGCGGAGCCGCCGTTCATGTGAGCAGCATCAGTGCCTTCATGTGCGAGCAACGAGAGCATCACGGCTCAGCAATCGTCGCAGCGTGCGATGAGTCGACCCGAGCTGCTTCGACGAGTCGCCGGTCCGCCTCGGTCGGACGACCACCCTGGCGCGCCAAGCGACGCCATCGGGCGAACGCCGCAACGAGGCCTACCGCTGCCGCAAGGAAGGCGACAATCGGCGCAATCCAAGCAACCGCATCCAGGCCTGACGACTCGGGAACGAGCATGACCTCGCGGCCATAGGCGTTCTCGATACGGGCGAGGATCTGCTCGTCGCTCAATTCGTTGCTCCGGACGAGTGCATCGACTTCGTTGCGGATCGCCCGCGACGCAGAGTTGCGTGATTCGAACACGCTCTCTCCGTCGCAGATCGGACATGCGACCTGGGACGTGATCGCGTCGACTCGGTCCTCCTGGGTCTGCGGGCCGGGGCTCTGTGCGGATCCGAAGACGACGAGGCCGACGAACATGGCGATCACGAACGTCCAGCCGAGTGGACTCCGAGCAAAACGTGTCACTGCGTTCATTTCAGGACGCTCCTTCCCGCAGTTGCTGGATGGTCACACTGAGGCTCTCTGCTGTGACCTTGCCGACGTATCTGACGCGAACGATTCCGTCCGCGTCGATGATCCACGTTTCAGGAACGGCAGCGACGCCGAACGCAACGGACAGGCTGTCATTGTCGGAATAGACGACTGGCCAGTCGCCTCCGCGGGCGGCAAAGAACTCCTCGACGTCTTCCCGTGTGTCATCGACGACCACCGAGTAGAACTCCACACGATTGCGGTCCTGTGACCGCTGTTGGTCGACGAACGAGATCAGTTCCGGATGCTCCTCGATGCAGGGGACGCAGTCTGCGCGAAAGAAGTTGAGGACAACCCAGGACCCCTTTCGACGAGACAGGTCAAACACCGTGCCGTCGTCGAGTTCACCGACTGCCGCAGGCGCAGGTCTTCCGAGCAACGGCGATTCGGCGGCTGCACCGTTGTCGGGCGATGCCATGACGAGCATCACGAAGAACGCCGCCAGTACGGCCAACACCGCTCCGGCGATCCACGGCGCGACTCGTCGTCGTGCCGGGACGAGCGGCGAGCCAGCACTCAGCTCGAGTTCGTCGATCATGAGCTGACCTCGAGTTCCGGCTGCGCTTCGACAAGCTCAGAACCTGCGTTGACCGCGATTGCGGCGGATGTCGGCGCGGTCGGCCGACGATGGCGTCTCCCCGGGAAAGCTGCCAGGAGCGTTCCGATCGCCATGACGAAGCCGCCGATCCAGAGCCACAGGATCATGGGTTTGATGAACACCCGGATCGTTGCGGTGTCATCGCCGGCGAGCACACCGGGTTCGAGGGTGAGGTATACGTCTTTGGCAAAGCCAGTGCGCACCGACGGAGTGCCGATGGATTGGCCGATGCTGAGGTAGGTCGTGATTGCGGGTCGGTAGGTCTTCGTGCCGTCGAGTTCGACGTTCGCTGCGAGCACACTCTCACTCATCGCCGCATTGGTGTCCTCTGTGATCGATTCGAGTTCGAATGTGTGGCCTCCCCACTCGACGACATCGCCCTGTGCGAGTTCGAGGGTCGCCGAGTGCGTGAAGCTGTTCGACGCGGCGAGTGCTACAGCGATCATGATGACGCCGAGGTGCACGACCATCCCGCCGTTGGCTCGCCCAACCAACCCTCGAACACCTTGGTTGCGAGTGGCGATGGCGAGTTGGCGGATTGCTGCGCCGGACGCAAAGCCAGCCAACCCGAACGCTACGAGCGGCGCCCAACCGGTGGCTCCGACGACGATTGAGAAGCCGACGGCGCCGACGGCAAACCATCCTGGCCAAACCAAGCGGTGCCGGAGCAGTTCGGTCGACGCCTGACGCCAGGGCAGCACCGGAGCCACCGCCATCAAGAACAGTAGGACGAGCCCGATCGGCATCGAGAGCCGGTCGAAATACGGTGCTCCGACAGCAGTTCGCCGATTCTGGAGAGCTTCGACGAGGAGCGGAAAAACCGTACCGAGCAGCACGACGAACGCGAAGACAGCAAAGAGGACGTTGTTGGCGAGGAATGCACCTTCACGGCTGAGCGGTGAGTCGATCGTGCCCGGAGAGCGAAGACGGTCGCCTCTCCACCCGATGAGGCTGACCGAGATGACGACGATGAATCCGAAGAAGCCGAGAAGCCACGGCCCGACGGGTCCGTCTCCGAAGGCGTGGACGGAATTGATGACCCCGGATCGAGTGAGGAACGTTCCGAGAATCGTGAGCGCGAACGTCGCGATCAACAGGCTGAGATTCCAGACTCGCAGCAGCCCGCGTCGCTCCTGGACAAGCACCGAGTGCACGTAAGCGGTGCCCGTCAGCCATGGAAGCAGGGATGCGTTCTCCACCGGGTCCCATGCCCAGACACCCGACCAGCCGAGCACTTCGTAGCTCCACCAACCACCGAGCAGGATGCCGATCGACAGAAACGCCCAGGAGAAAAGTGCCCACCTTCGGGTCTCCATCAGCCAACTCTCACCGAGCCGGCCAGTGACGAGCGCTGCGATCGCAAAGGCGAATGGCACCGTGAAGCCGACGTACCCCAAATACAGGATCGGCGGATGGAACAGCACCAAGATGTGGTTCTGCAGCAGCGGGTTCGGTCCCGGTCCAGACTGAATCCCGGGGAGACCAGTCGCGAACGGATCAGCGGGCCAAAACGACAGCAAGGCAAAGAACGCAGTCACGACGAACATCACCACGAGCGCCCAGCCGACCAGGGCGTCATCGGCTCGTGAGCGGAACCGCCAGGCGACGGCCGCAGTGAACCCGGCGAGGATCAGGGCCCACAGCAAGATCGATCCCTCCAGGGCAGACCACATCGCAGCGACGTTGTACAGCGCCGGCGTATCGGCTGAGCCGACCTGTTGGACATAGGCCATGGAAAAGTCGCGAGTGATGAGCGCTCGCTGCATCATCACGACTGCAACGACCGCACCGCCGAAGGACAACCAGGCGTAGCGCATCGACTGACGCTGCAACAGTTGGTTCCTGGTGCGTATCCCGTACAGCACCGCAATCACCCCGAACACTGCTCCGCCGAGCATCAACATCAGCCCGGCGCGGCCGATCGCGGCATTCACGCCAGCAGCGAGCATCAGCGGCGCCTCGTCCGAACAGTCCGCACGGGATGACACAGCATCACGTCGTCGTGACGCGTGGCGGACCTTCTCACTGCTCGAACCCTTGGCGTTCCTGCTCCGAACGGATGTAGGCGATGACGTCGTCGATCTCGTCATCATCGAGCCCTGGAATCGCAGCCATGTCTCCGAAGTTCCAGTGGTGTTGTTGCGCTCCGTTCAGGATCGCCGAACGGAACGCGTCGTCGCCGTGATGGTTGGGCTCGTACACGATCGACAGATGAGACGGTCCCTGTTCGGTGCCACGCAGATCGGCACCGTGACACGACGCACAGTTCGCCTGATACAGCTCTGCCCCGGTCACTCCCGCCGCACCGCTGCCGGGCGCAGCTGGCGCTGTGTCAGCGGTGGCGCTCCCACATGACGCAGCGAAGATTGCGAGAGCAGCCGTGACCGCGGCGGCCAGCGTCGTGTGACGCCGCCACCACGGCCCGGCCTGCCCATCGACGCCGTCCAGAAACATCGTACGTTTCGATTGCCTTGGCGAAGTCGAATTCTGGTCGTCTGAGTGCAAGAACGCGATCACGACTCCTAAGCTACGACACGTTGTAGATATTCAAACGTCGAACCGCAAACCAATTCGCCGATGCGACACGTCGGCCCGGGCAGTGCAAAGAGCAGGAGGTGACCAGTGATCGACGCCCCACTCGCTCTCGCATTCACCGCCGGCATGATCGCCACGATCAACCCGTGCGGCTTCGCACTCCTGCCTGCATACATCGGAGCCTTCGTCGCTGGCGACGACCTCGCGATGCGGGCAGATCGTCGAGTTGCCAGAGCAATCGGTGTCTCGGCAGCAGTCTCGCTCGGATTCGCCGCCATGTTCATCATCGTCGGCGTCGTGTTCAGCACCGCATCGACTGCCCTTCGCCAACAGATGCCATGGGTGACGATCGCTGTCGGCGTCGTGATGGTGTCGATGGGAGTGGCGACCATCGCCGGTTGGAAGCCACGCCTACCGCTCCAGCAACGCGCGACGACGCAACGCCAAGATGTCATCGGAATGGTGACGTTCGGGTTCGCCTTCGCCCTCGTGTCGTTGTCCTGCACGCTTGGGCCGTTCCTGTCGGTCTCGACGTTCGCAATGCAACGCTCATTCCTCGGCGGCATCGTGACCTATGTCGTCTACGCAGCCGGGATGGGCGCCATCATCTTGGCGCTCAGCGTGTCCGCAGCACTCGCTCACGACTCCTTCGTGGGCACGCTGCGCAACGCCTCGAAGTACGCCCCACGCCTCGCAGGCGTCTTGCTGCTCATTTCCGGTGGCTACGCGATCTGGTACGGCCGATACGAACTCGCCATCTACAACGGCGACCTCCCCAACGATTCCCTCATCGACGCCGGAACGAACCTCCAAATCAACTTCGTCGTCCTCGTGCAATCCGTCGGAGCAGACCGAATCGGCCTGACCATCGTCGCTGTCACGGCAGCCAGTTACCTCGGGTTCCGACTGCGGAACCGGGACATCGCTAGCCTCGGGCGAACGACGCACAACAGGACCACCGACGAAACCACCTGACCAATCACACCGATGTACTCACGAGAAACCACACCATCACCATGACACGACGAGCCGACGGCGAACTCGAAACCGATGTTCTGCGAGCCCTCTGGGCCCTCGACCGACCCGCATCACCCGGCGATGTCATCGAAGAGATGGGCACCGACCTCGCCTACACCAGCATCGCGACCATCCTCGGCCGACTGTGCGACAAGGGCCTCGCCCATCGCGAGCGTGCCGGCCGGGCCTACGAATACGCCGCAGCAAGCAGCGAAGCCGACCTCACCGCACGACGGCTCCGCAGCATCTTGGACGCAACGTCGGACCGCCAATCCGCACTCGCCGGGTTCGCCGAAGCACTCGACCCCGTCGAGGCCTCGCAGCTCTTGGCGCTGCTCACCAACACGCCATGATCAACTTCGTCGCCCTCCCCCTCCTCGTGACCCTCGGCGTCGCCGCAGTCGGCAGCCGCCGCCTCGACCGCCTCCACCCCGCAACAGCGGCCCGCTGCAGCGCCGTACTCCTCGCTGCTGTCGCCATTGCGACCGTGCCCACGCTGTGGTTGATCGGTCTCAGCGGCCTCGCTCACATGGGCTGGCACAACCCGGTGTTCGACTGGTCCCAACATCTCATGCCCGACTACCAGCCGTTCGGCGCAGTCGTCGGCATCTCATCGCTGATCGCAGCGCTCGCCGGCACAGCTCGCGCAGTGCGCGTGCTGACCCACCACCGTCGCCTCCGTTGCACTGACACGTGCCCCGTTGAGTTCATCGACACCGACGAGGTCTACGCCTACACCCTGCCGGGCCCAGCACGAACGATCGCCATCTCCGACGGACTCCGCAAAGCGCTCGACGACAACGAATTCGACGTCGTCCTCGCCCACGAACAGGCCCATGCACGGCATCGGCACGACCGGTTCAAACTGCTCGCGCTTCTCACCACGGCGTTCATCCCGATGATCATCCCGATTAAGACACGGCTCGACTTCTACCTCGAGCGCTGGGCCGACGAAGAGGCCCTCGAACACACCGGCGCCGAGCGCCGCCTCGCCGCGCGCACGATTGCCAAGGTCGCACTCGCGAGTCCCAGCCCGCGACCGGCCCTCGGAATCGCCGACCACGGCGTAGCAGCACGGGCCGCCGCGCTCCTCGAACCGATCGAGCTGCCCGACACCGTCACCAGGCTCCAGACGTCGATGATCATCGCCACAACGCTGCTGCTCACCGCCTACCAGGTCCACCACAGCGTGATGTTCGCCGGCGATCTGGTGCGCTGAGCCCGCTCCCGTCACGACCGAGGTCGCACTCGACCAGTGATCACGCCATCCCACGCCGTGATCAATGCGTTCGCGGCACGTCACACTGGTGTACAGGCCCGACTGACCCTACGGGAACGACGCACTTTCATCGTCGGCGGGGTCGCCCCCGACGTCGCGCTCTACGTGCTCAACCTCGCAGCAATCGTGTACTACCCCATTGTGGATGGCCTGAGTTTGAGCCAGACGCATCAACGTGCGATGGATGATCTGTACTTCAATTCGCCATGGTGGATCGTGGGCCACAATGTGCTGCATGCGCCGCTCCTCCTCGTTGCTGCGTTTGCCGCGGCGTCGCTGATCACTCCGCCCTGGAGGCGTCGCGTTCGTTGCTTTGCCGCTGGTGCGCTCTTGCACGCCCTGATCGACATCGCTGTTCATCACGACGACGGGCCATTGGTGTTCTTTCCCGTTTCGTGGTCGATCCGTTTCGCGAGTCCGGTGAGCTACTGGGATCCCGAACACTTCGGCTGGTTCATGCGCCCACTCGATCTGGCGATCACGGCGACGGGTGTCGTGTGGTTGGGGCGGTGGTGGCGGACACGCTCGACAACACGGTCCGAGCTGACGAAGTCAGTCTGAGTCGAGTGTGGACATCTCGAACCCGAGGTCCACCAACATCCCGCTCGCCAGGTTGTTGACGGAGCGGCTCGATCCCTCTCGCTGCACGATCTCCGCGAGGGCAACGGCCTGGGTGTGATGCTCGATCATCAGGGCCGTCCACCGTTCGTCGAACTCGACACCGGTCAGGCCGTCCAACTCGTCCCACGTTTCGAGTGCTGTCGACTCGGCCGCCGGCTCGCCCCAGCTGTCGAGCATCTCCGACATCACGAGAAGCCGCTTGCGATCTTGGTCCTCGATGCGTCGAGCGATTGCCGCGACGTCACCGTCGCTGTTGGAGTCGAATGCGACCTTGGCCAATTCTCGGCCACGCTGCACGTGCGAGATCATCTCCGTCGCGAATTCGACGTCTGCGTCGTTGACGTCAGCAGGACGTTGTGGGAGCTGCTCCGAGGTCGGGGTCGAATCGAACGGGTCGATCTCGCTGCAGGCCGACAATGCGGCAGCGCTGATAACTACTGCGAAGACGGCGATGCTTCGGCGAGCGGCGAGCATGCTGCACCTCCTGTCGACTCGTCTCGATCGGAATCGTCATCACGGTGGCGGTGCGCATCGACCGCCAGGTAGCCCAACGCAGTGACGACCACAGCGAGGGCCACCCACTGATTGAGACGAAGTGCGCCGATGGTGTGGGAGGGATCAATGCGGAGACCTTCGATCCAAAAACGCCCGGCAAAGTATCCGGCCAGGTACACGGCGAAGAGCCGACCTGGACGCAACGGCCGATAGCGGTCGACGGCGAGCAGCGCAGCGCACAAGCCCAGGCTCCAGAGAGATTCGTAGAGGAACGTCGGGTGGAAGAGAACTGCGTCGCTGAATCCCGAGGGGGTCTTGTCGGCAGAGATCTCCAGTCCCCATGGCAATGTCGTCGGCCGACCGAAGAGTTCCTGGTTCCACCAATTTCCCCACCTGCCGATCGCTTGAGCTAACGGGATGGCGGGCGCCACTGCGGTGAGCACCGCGGGTAGCGAGAGGTTCAGGCGCCGTACGACGAAGCCGCCTGCGGCGACGCCGCCGAGGAGGCCACCGGGAATTCCGAGGCCGCCCTTCCAGACCATCGGGATTCGCCACAAATCGTCTTCGAACAGCTCCCACGCCGTCACCACGTGATAGAGCCGGGCCCCGATCAAGCCGCCGAACACCGACCACATGGCCACGCTCTGCATCTCATCCGACGTGCCCGCTCCGATCCGTTCGAGTCGACGCGAGGCCAACATGGTCGCCGCAATCACTCCGAGCGCGATCATCAACCCATACGCAGACAGCTGCACTGGACCGATCGACAACTTCCCGATGGATGGGCTGGGGAGGCTCTGCACCAATGACAACATCCCGACAGGTTACTCCTACACAATGTCGTAACAAAGTGTCGACAAACACCCCTCCCTGAAGAGGACCGCGTCACGCAGCAGGTATTCTACGACGTCGTGTCGTACATATCTGCATCCAGAACAACGGCTCCCCGCCTTCGTCGCCGCAGCCTCGTCGTCGCGTCCGTCCTCATCGCCAGCTCCTTGACCATGCTGCCGTCGTCCGCCAACGCTGACCACGGAACCGATGCTGCCAAGCAGGCCGCTGCGGAGATCCAGGCCGCCCGCAATCGGGCGAACGCGGCGTCGCAGGCGATGTTCGACCTCGAGTCCGACATCGACGGTCTCGACATCGACATCAGCGCTGCCGAACGTGACCTGGCGGCACTGGAAGCGAAGACCGCCAAGATGCAGGAGGGTCTGGAAGAGCAAGCGGTGCGTAGCTTCGTCGGCGCAGGTTCAGGCAACGCCTTTCCGCTCCTGATCGACTTCGACGAGATCAATGACAGCTTCACCGCTGACGTGATGTCCGCGGTCACGCGTGAGAACGTGCACGTCGATCTCGACGAGTACGACGCACTGATGGACGACGTCGGCGAAGCACGCGACGCCCTGGAGCAGGATCGACAAGCCTCGGAACAAGCCAAGCTCGACTTCGCAGATCTGAAGTCCAACGCCGAAGCCGAGATCGAGGCGCTCGCAGAGATCGAGGCCGAGCGGCTCGTTTCCGAAGAAGTCGAACACGAACTCGAACGCCAGCGACAGCGCGAAGCGGCCGAAGCTGCTGCCCGAGCCGCACAAGAAGCGGAACGGGCCGCACAACAGCAAGCCGCAACAAGGGCAGCGAATGCGGCATCGACGCCGGCTCCTGCCCAGACACCAGCTCCCTCACGCACGACGGCGCAACCGGGAGCGACACCGGCAACCCCTCAGGCCCCGGCCCCCGCTCCGGCCCCCGCTCCGGCCCCCGCTCCGGCTCCGGCTCCGGCTCCGACCAGTGGCATCGCCTGCCCGGTCAACGGGCCCCGAGCATTCGCCGACACCTGGGGCGCCCCGCGCTCCGGCGGACGCAGCCACGAAGGCGTCGACATGATGTCGCCGCGCGGCACCCCCCTCGTCGCCGTCGAATCGGGCCGAGCCAACTTCTCGACGAACCGACTCGGTGGCAACGCCATCTGGCTCACCGGGAGCAGCGGAACCAAGTACTACTACGCACACCTCAGCGCATGGGAGGGCTCGAGTCGATCCGTCGCCAAGGGGGAAGTGATCGGCTACGTCGGAGCGACCGGCAACACGAGTGCGAATCACCTTCACTTCGAAGTGCACCCTGGCGGCGGTCGCGCCGTCAACCCGTATCCCTACGTTCGGGCGGTCTGCTGATGCAGTCACGGATCCGACCCACCCGACGACACGCAGCGCTGGCGCTCGCCGCCTCGGTGACGTTCGCAGCGTGCACATCGACCGTGGCAACGGAGACATTGCCGGATCAGGCCGCGCCCGCCGACCCGGCGACGTCGATCGTCGAACAACCTCCGACCACGATTGCACCGACACCGAGCACCACGACCGTGCCGACACCACCGTCGACTGCGGCCGAGGTGGCCACCACGGCACCCACCACCAGCACCAGCTCCACGACCACCACGAGCACGGTGGCACCACTGCCCCTGGACGTCTTCGATCCCGAGTGCGTGGTCCGCGCCGACAGCGACTCATCGCTCGAAGCAATCGCAGCTGCCAATGCACTGGCCGACCCGGTGTCGCTGTGGCTCGAGAACGGCCAAATCGACAGCGTCGCCAGCGGCGATCTTGTCGACATCTGCCCGGGCAACAACGTCAATGACCTGAACGGCGAACCAGTCCCAGCTTTCAAGAACGATGTCGTCCAAGGCGCCCTGGCAGCCAACGTCGAACGGCAGCAGACCAAGCTGAACGAACTCTTCGCCGGATTCGGCATCGACGACCTCGCCGTCGACGGCGTGTCAGGACCTCGCACCGGCCAACGCCTGTGCGCTGCGCGCCTCTCCCTCGGTCTCGACACGACGATCGAGGACATGACACCCGGATCGAACGAACAGGCCGCCCTGTTCGCAGCCACCACACTGCCGACGCCGACCTCGACTGCCACCGAATCAGAGCGCTGGGTACTGATCGATCGGACCTGCCAGATCATGTTCATCGGCGCCGGCGCCGACACCACCTTCGTCTTCCCGACATCGACGGGTTCGGAAGGCTTCGAGACCAGGGAGCAGGACCGGTCCGAAGCCTTCCGCTTCAACCCTGCGCTCGACAACGGCGGCTGGCACGACAGCAGCGAGTTCCCGGTCGGCGTCGACAACCCACTGAACGGAAACCTGTACAAGCCGCTCTACTTCGACCTCGGCCAAGCCATCCATGGCGCCAACAACGTGCCACCGACGCCGCAGAGCAAAGGATGCGCGCGCCTGCGGGTCGCCGATCAAAACACCTTCGTCGCCTGGCTCGGACTCGATTCGGCCACCGGCGAGACGTGGCGCAAAGCCGAGATGAACGTGACCGTGAACGTGCAGGGCGACTTCGTCGCCCGCCAGAACAGCTGAACGCTCCATCTACGCTCGCTGCGCTGAAGACCGGCTCAGTTGCTCGTCAACGTGTCGAGCCGTTCCGACAGACCGTCCACCCCGAGCGCGCCAAAGTAGGAGGTCGACTCGCCATTGGCATCGAGGAAGATGAACGACGGCTGTGAGACGATCTGATAGTTCTCCCAGATCTCGCCCGTCCCGTCGACGACGTGCTCGAACGCATCCACGTCGTAGTCGTCGATGAATCCGTTGATCTGCTCGAGGGTATCCCGGCCGGCCACGCCCACGAAGACGACATCGGCACCGTAAGTTTCCTGGACCTCTGCGACCGCAGGGGCTTCACGTTGACACAGCGTTCACCACGGCGCCCAGAACCACAGCAGCACATCTTGGCCTTGCAGAGAGTTGAAGTCGAGGTCCTCGCCACGAGCGGTCGGCACGAGGGCCGCCTCGACGACTTGCGCCGTTTCAGTGTCGGTCGAGGCACCCGGCGGCGACGCCGACTCCAAGCCCGCATCCCCACCACCGCCGCATGCAGCAGCAACGAGCGCCACGGCCCCCGAGATCGCGAGCAGTGATCTGGTCGAACGTGCACGGATCATCGAAACCTCACGAAAACTCGGATTGGTGACGTCGGGAGAACATACGACAGACCGTAGTATTCTTCTGTGGACATTCCTCAGCAGGGCGCCCGATCTCACTTCGATGATGAGCCGCGCCCGCCCGCCACCTTCACACGTCGCCACCTGCTGTTTGCCGGTCTCGCTGCAACTGCGACGGTCGGCTACGCGTCCTACTCGAACGGTCAGTCCACCGACGGCATCACGGACGGCGCTTCCGGCGGCACGATCGATTCGACCCCGACGACGCCGCGAGCAACGCTCCCCCCGCCGAACCCTGCAGCAGCGCTTGCACCGGCGACGACGTCGACGACAGTTCCCGCTCTGGACCACGACCTCCGACAAGGCATGGTGGAACCGAAGGTCGAGATGATGCAGGCAGCACTCGCCGCACTCAACTTCGACCCCGGCCCGATCGACGGCATCTTCGGCGGCGCAACAGTTCGTGCCGTGTGGGCCTTCGAGAAGATCGTGCTCGGAACACCACGCACCGAGATGCAGGGTGTCGTCACCCCCGACATCTGGACCCAGATGCACAGCGACGTGCGCATCGCGCCCCGCCGAACGCCCGGGGGCACCCACATGGAGGTCTATCTCCCCGAACAGGTCTCCGTCCTCTTCAACGACGGCGAGGCACGCGTGATCAGCCACGTGTCGTCGGGTGAGAACGTCGAGTGGTGCGACGTCGTCGAGATCGACCTCGACGACGGCACCACCGAGGAGAAGGGAATCTGCGGGATCTCCAAGACGCCCGGGGGCGTCTACCACTTCGAACGCAAGATCGACGGATGGCGCAACGCCAAACTCGGACGCCTCTACCAACCCGTCTACTTCAACTACGGCATCGCCATCCACGGTGCGGGCAACGTGCCCGAGTACCCGGCCTCGCGCGGTTGTGTCCGTCACCCGATGCACATCGCCGAATACCTTCCCGACCTCATCGAGATCGGCGACATGATCTACGTGTTCGATGGCGTCGAAGAACCCGAGACCTACGGCGCAGCACCGATGATCTTCGACTACCCGGACCCCGATTGGGTCCCGCCGACCACATCGACGACCACGACATCGACCACGTCGACGACCACCACAACGACCACCGTCCCAGCGCCGGCCACCACGCGGCCGCCCACGACCACCAAACCAACGACGACCAAACCAACGACCACGTCATCGTCGACCACGTCACCAACAACTACTCCTGCGCCGCCGACCTGAACGGCACCGACGCACGGACCCGAGCCACCTACGACATGATGTAGGTTTGACCACCGCGGCCGTCGGGTATCGGCCTTCCAGACCACCTCCCTGGAAGGAACACCGACGTGAGTGCCGAGACTGCGCCGCAGACATCCACGAAGACCGCCACCATCTACCGAATGGTGATGCCGGGCCACACGTGCCCCTACGGCATCAAGACCCTCGACCTCCTCGAACGAGAGGGCTTCGACGTCACCGACGTCCACCTCGAAACCGACGAGGAAACGACGGCATTCCGCGAGAAATGGAACGTCGAGACCACCCCGCAGACATTCGTCGACGGTGAACTCGTCGGGACCCTCGACGACGTACGCGAGTTCGTCGGCCGCACGCGCAAAGACGGCGGCGGCACCAGCTACTGGCCCGTACTCACGCTCTTCGCGATCACCTTCCTGATGGCCGCCGGTGCCGCCTACATCGCCGAGGACCAGTGGGTCAGCGTGCGGACCTTCGAATGGTTCATCGCCTTCTCGATGTGCGGCCTCGGCTACCTCAAGATCCGAGACGTCGAGAGCTTCTCGACCATGTTCCTGAACTACGACCTGCTCGCCATGCGATGGGTGCCGTACAGCTACATCTACCCCTATGCCGAAACCGGAGCCGGCATCTTGATGATCGCCGCCGTCGCCAACTGGATCTCGGTCCCCGTCGCACTGATCATCGGCACCATCGGTGCAGCATCAGTCGTCAAAGCCGTCTACATCGACAAGCGCGAACTCAAGTGCGCATGCGTCGGCGGGAGCAGCAACGTCCCGCTCGGCTTCGTGTCGTTCACCGAGAACATCGCCATGGTCTCCATGGCCATCTGGATGGGCGTCAAACACCTCCTTTGATCCACCACCACTGAGGCACACCCACCCCGACCAACACACACGACAGGAGCAGACACATGACCCACGACCCGAACCCCAACGCATCACCAACTCTCGATCAGCACCGAGCCACCACCGTCGACACGACCGACGATGTCGACGTGAACGACGATTCCCACGCCTCCGACCACGGCGACGGGAGCGGCGAGGAAAGCGGCAACGGCTCGGGTGGGATCCACATGAGCTACGGACGTTTCGGCGCCATGATCGCCACCTCCACAATCGTGATGTTCGGACTCATGTACATCAACAGCTACGCCTGGGACCACGTCCGCTGGAGCGAAACTCGTTTCTACATGGCCTTACTGATGGGCGGCACGATGGCAATCATCATGCTCGGATTCATGCTCAGCATGTACCGCAGCACAAAGATCAACATCGGAATCTTCGTACTCGCCGTCGCCGTGTTCGCCGGCTCACTCGCCCTCGTCCGCAGCCAGGCGACCGTGCAGGACAGTTCGTGGATGCGTGCAATGATCCCGCACCACTCGATCGCGATCCTCACCAGCGAACGAGCCGAGATCGACGACGCCCGAGTCTGCGAACTCGCAAAGAGCATCATCGAAGCCCAGCAGCGCGAGATCGACGAGATGGACTGGCTGATCAACGACATCGCCGAGAACGGCAAGGCCACAACAGCCGCCGAAGCCGCCGAGCGGCCAGTCCCCGAATTCGTCGGCGCCGCCATTCGCAGCTGCCCCTGAGGTCCTGGTCTCCGCAACTGGGTTCAGGCGGGCTGCACGTCGACAACACCCATCATGCCGAGATCCTCGTGATCGAGGATGTGACAGTGATAGACCGTCCGTCCCGTCCGACCGACGAACGGAATCCTGATCACGACCTCGCCGCTGCCCGGAACGTTAACAGTGTCCTTCCAGCCGGGCCAGGCATCGTCCCCCACGACCGAGAACGGCCAGGCGTGCAGATGGAACGGATGGTCCATCCCGGTGGCGTTGACGATCCGCCACTCTTCGACCGTGCCCGCCTCGACGGTGATGTCCGTGCGTTGCGGGTCGAAGGCGATGCCGTCGATGGTGAACTCGAGACCGCTGTCGCCGTACATCATCGAGCCCATTCCCATGTCGACTCCGAGAGTGAGGGTCCGCTCCCGAACCACGAGTTCAGCGCCGACCGACACTGACTCGCCGAGCCCGTCGGGCACCTCGAGTGTTCCCCCCGTCGTAGGCAATTCGGTCGACTGACCGACCGTCGGTGCCAGCACCGCCAACGGCTGGCCTGCCCCGTCACTGCCGATCGCGAGTTCTTCCACCGCCGAGGGGATCTCCACGATCACCTCGGCTCGCTCACCGGGAACGAGGACGAGTCCATCGAGTGAACGAGTGCTGCTGAGTCGGCCGCCGTCGGAGGCAATGAGGTGCAGCACAACGCCAGGAACCGACACCGAAAGCGGCCGCGTCGCGCTGGCGTTGACGACTCGCCAACGTTCGAGACCGCCGGCGACGCTGGCGATCACCGGTTGAACAACACCGTTGACACGTACTGCTTCACCGGTCCGCCCGTGCATCCCGTCCATCGGCGAGGCCTCGCGGCCGATGCCGATCGGATCGTTGAGCACGAAGAGACGTTCGGTCATCGCTGCCATGTCAGCGCGGTCATCGACCTCGTCCTCGACGATGATGGCACCGAACAGCCCCGCTGCGACTTGAGCCGCAACAGAGCCATGGAGGTGTGGGTGGTACCAGAAGGTCCCACTGGGGTGATCGGCAGGCACGTCGTACACATATGAGCGTTCCTCGCCAGCGCCGATGGTCGCGAACACGTCGTCGCCCTGCCCAACCGGCGAGACATTGAGGCCATGCGTGTGCAGGTTGGTCGGTGCGTCCAAGTCGTTGCGGAGCGTCACGCCGAGGCGATCGCCGGGACGAATCAGAAGCGTCGGCCCGACGGGTGCGCCGTTGTAGGCCAGTGCCCCTCCGATGGCCCCCTGAAATGTTCCCGGCGCAGCGGTCAGTGTGACGTCGAGGCGACCGTTCTCGCTCCGGAGGACCTCTGGCTGTCGAAACTGCGCCGCCCCCTGTCCGGCGGTGTTGGTCTCAGGCTCTGCCCGGTTGTTGGGCGCCGTGTCGGCGCAGGCTCCGAGGAGAACGCTGCCGGCCACCGCCGTGAGGAAATGTCGCCTGCTCAGTGAGTTCGAAGCTGATGCGAACCGACCCGGATGTGCTGCCATTGCCCCATTCTACGACGCCTTGTAGTAATCGAGTCGGCGGGACGGCGTGACCGGTGGCATCACCTGAGCAACTGTTCCGAAGCTGCGACTTTCTGCGATCACGCGATGCACCAAGGGCACTGTGAACACATTGCCTTCCAAGTCGATCGAAGGAACAATCCGGGCGAGTGGATGATCCGCTGTCACAACGCCTACCACCCGGAAGCCGGCATGGCCACCGTGCTGCCCCGATCGACATGAGAGTGACACCGGAGTTAGATCTTCGACGGTGTGTAGTATATTACGGTTCGATGACGAAGCTTCATGATCTCCCCCGGCGTGCTCCGAGTTCGCTGCGACCGCTGCTCGCTGTGCTCGTCGCGATACTGGTCATCCTGGTCCCCGTCGGTGTCGCGTCGGCGCACACGAGCTTTGAGGAGTCGTCGCCGGCGAACGGCGAAACGGTCGCGGAACCCGTCAGCACCATCACGCTCCAGTTCTCCGGAGCATCCGAATACCGTGATGACGCGTTCACCGCGCTCACGTCCGACGGTGTCGTCCGTGCTCCGACCAGCGTGTCGTCGTCGGCCGATCAGAAGATGGTCGAGTTGACCTTCGACCCGCCCCTCGCAGGCGGCCAGATCGGAGTGCGCTGGGCCGTCAACGCTCCCGACCTCCACACGATCAACGGAACCTTCTCGTTCAGCGTGACCGCACCCGGCGACGCAGGTGCCATGGTGATGGACGACGAGTCCACCATGGTCACCGACGACGGCTCCACGATGGTGATGGACGACGGTTCCACTATGGACATGTCCGCGTCCGCACCGTCGTTCGACGAGTTCATGACTGTGGAGACCGCGCGCGCTGGCGAAGGAACTGCACGCTGGGGTCGATTGATCGGATTCGCTGCGATCACTCTGCTCATCGGCGGCGGCGCATTCGCCGCAACCACCCTGCGCGGGCGAAAAGACGAAATCGAACGAGCAATCGCGATCCTGCGGATCCTCGGCGCGACCCTTGCCGTCGGCGCACTGCTGGAATACGTCGGAATCACCAGAATCGCCGAGGCCTCGATCGTGAGCTACTGGTCATCACAGCCCGGACTGGCCACACTGCTACGCGGAGTCGGTGGCCTCGCCATCGCGGCGGGCCTTGCCGCAGTCACCATGCCGGTGCGCACACCCCGGCTCGCACACTCCCTGTCAGCGGCCGTGAATCCGACCGTGGAGTACGAACGCGAAGAGCGAGCCTTCTGGTCGGACGACCCCGAAAAGCCCAGGGGGCAACGCCTCCATCGTCGCACAGTCGATCGCACCGAGCGGGTGCCGTCAAGAGGAACCGCAACCATCGACCCACTACTCCGCCGGCACTCGCAGAGCCCTGCGCACGCACCGGCCCTAAGCGGTCCACACCGCAGCGTCACCATCTCGACCTCACCACCACCACGAGAGCCCCGGCCGGTTGGCATCAGCGAGGAACCAAGAGCACGCGTCTCCGAAAAGCTAGACGCCGAGTCGCCGATCATCCGACAGTGGGTCCCCGATCGCTCGTCCAGCGCCGCGTACATCGGTGTGGCCAATGCGGTCGTTTCGTTCTGGTTCGACGGCCACACCGTGTCGAAAGGCATTCGACCGTTGCACGCAATCGTCAACTCCATCCACGTCGTCGCCGGTTCCGTCTGGCTCGGCGGCGTCGTGGCGATGGCCGCCGTACTGTGGTCGCGTCACCGCTCCTCCGTCGCTCCGCGAGCACTCGAGATGGTCGTCCGCTTCTCCGGAATCGCCACCATCGCGCTCGGCGCCGTCATCGCAGCAGGAGGAATCATGGCGATCCTGGTCCTCGACTCGGTCGGCGAACTCTTCTCCACGCAATGGGGCCAGATCCTCATCCTGAAGAGCGCTGCTGCGGCGTTGGCGATGGTCGGCGGGGCATACAACCACTTCCGATTGCTTCCCGCACTCGAAGCAGACCCCGACGATCCCCGACTCGTCGAACACCTCCGGTCCGCCGTCACCTCCGAAGCCATCCTGCTCGGTTTCGTGATCGTCGTCACCGCATCGCTCGTGGCCGCGGCCTCCTAACAATCGGCTCAGCGAGTCGGTGGCGCGGCGACACCTGCTTGCTGGTAAGGGTGCGGCCGTCGCTGCGCAGTAGCTCGATCGAGGTCCCCCGACCTGAGCCGTTCGCGACACCAGGATGGAACTGCAGCTAGCCGTCGAGCGTCCGACGCCCCACCCCGAGCAGGTGAACTGGCTCGGCAACAAGATCGCAGAGCGATGCGTCTACATCGCCGGGTGGCGGCGCCCTGATCGCTCTTGCGCTGATCTGTCGTGTTCACTGTAATTCGCTGACGCGTTCCCGATACTCCTCGGGAGACAGTTCACCCTTCGCTAGTCGTTCGCCCAGGATCTCGCGCGCCCGGTCGTGTGGATCGCGGCGAGGAGCGTCGAGCACGCCGGTGGAGCGCGTGCCTGCGGTGCGGATGAGCCACACGACGAGAATGACGAACAGGGTCATCATCGCAACGCCCCACAACCACATCCAACCGCCGCCCCAACCGTTCATGTGGTCCCAGTTGTCGGTTTGGGAGAGAATCTTGTTGCCGAGCACTTGGTCCTCCTTGGACTTCGTTTCAACTGGACCGTTGTCCTTGTCGTTGTCGTCCTTGCACTTCAGTGTGCGCCTCGGCCGTGATATCGCTCAGGGCCATAGGTCCCTGCCCCGATCCCGTTTGCAGACCTCAGGCTCTTCGTGGATGAAGCCGTTCACCAGAACCTGCGCCTACTTAAGGAAGTCGAGACGCTCGATGGCCGTCGGGCTGTACGAGCGTTGTCTGGATTCGGCGCACGCCGATTCGTCAAGCACGCCCACGGATTCGCAGTAGCGGATGGTATTCGTCGTGACACCGGCCGTCTTCGCAAGTTCCCCGATCTGCACGACCATCACCGTATCGTGACCCACGTCACTCAAGCTTGCCCTCGACTGGAATCCTTAGGTTGGTGTGTGGGCATCGAACAACCACCGGGAGAGCCATGACGAACCACAGCAATCACACGCCACCAGCCGACCACAGCGCCATGAATCATGACGCCCGCTCCCGCGACCCCAGAACGACGGACGGCCATGACGAACACGCCGGGCACGGTGGCGGCGGCCACGAAGGCCACGCCGAGATGTTTCGTCTCCTGTTCTGGCGCAACCTCGCACTGGCCATCCCCGTCCTCGCCTTCTCCGAACAGGTCCAGGAATGGCTGAACTACAACTGGTCGTTTCCTGGGTCGCAATGGATCGCGCCCGTGTTGGGCACTGTCGTTTACTTCTACGGCGGCAGGCCGTTCCTGACCGGAGGCATCGACGAAGCCCGCACACGCCGGCCCGGCATGATGCTCCTGATCTCCCTTGCGATCACGGTCGCTTTCGTGTCGTCGCTCGTGTCATTGACCGACCTGCTCGACCTTGAGTTCTGGTGGGAACTCGCTTCGCTGATCGTCATCATGCTCCTCGGCCACTGGCAGGAGATGAAGGCCATCGGACAGGCGAGCGGTGCCCTCGCAGCGCTCGCTGAGCTGATCCCTGACGAAGCCGAACGCATCACCGATGCCGGTGACGTTGAGACCGTCTCGGTCGCTGCACTCGCTGTGGGCGACCGTCTTCTCGTCCGGTCGGGAAGCCGCATCCCAGCCGACGGCATGATCATCGACGGCTCCGTCGAAGTCGACGAATCAATGCTCACCGGCGAATCAAACCCCGTCGCGAAAGCCGAAGGCGACCCCGTCGTCGCCGGCTCGGTCGCGACCGACAACTCAATCCGGGTCGAAGTCACCGCGATCGGCGACGACACAGCGCTCGGAGGCATCCAACGACTCGTTGCCGAAGCACAAGACTCAAACTCTCGAGCCCAGGCGCTCGCCGATCGCGCCGCGGCGATCTTGTTCTACGTCGCCATCGCCGCAGCGGTCATCACCGCAACAGCGTGGCTGCTCCTCGGGCGCTCCGACGACGCGCTGATCCGCACGGTCACCGTCCTCATCATTGCCTGCCCGCACGCGCTTGGCCTCGCAATCCCGCTCGTCATCTCGCTGTCGACCGCCAAAGCGGCACAAAGCGGGATTCTGGTCAAGGACCGGCTCGCCCTGGAGCGGATGCGCACCATCGACACCATCCTCTTCGACAAGACCGGCACGCTGACAGCCGGCGAACACGTGGTCGCTGACCTCGCCGCACTCGATGGCGACACCGACCGCATGCTCGCACTCGCAGCCGGCGTCGAGGGCGACTCCGAACACCCACTCGCCCGCGCCATCGTCCGCAAAGCAATCGACGCCGGAATCGACGCCGCCGAGGCAACCGACTTCCAATCACTGACCGGTCGCGGCGTGTCGGCCACCGTCGACGGCCAGCGCGTCGCCATTGGCGGGCCATCGCTGCTCCGCGAACTCGACCTCACACCACCAGCCGAACTCGGCGACAAGATCCAGCGGTGGGAAGCGCGCGGCGCAGCCGTGCTGCACCTCGTTGTCGACGACGCCATCGTTGGAACGTTCGCACTCGAAGACGGCATCCGACCCGAATCGCGTCGAGCGGTGGACGTACTGCACGAGCGCGGAATCCGCGTGGTGATGATCACCGGAGACTCCCAAGCGGTCGCCGACAGCGTCGCCGCCGAACTCGGTATCGACGACGTGTATGCCGAAGTGCTGCCTGACGACAAGGACGCAGCCGTCAAGGATCTGCAGAGCCAGGGACGCGTGGTCGCCATGGTCGGCGACGGCGTCAACGACGCGCCGGCGCTGGCACGGGCTGACGTCGGCCTTGCGATCGGTGCCGGAACTGATGTTGCGATCGAGTCGGCCGGCGTCGTGCTCGCATCGTCAGACCCGCGGGCTGTGCTCGGCGTCATCACGCTCTCCCATGCCAGCTATCGCAAGATGATCCAGAACCTCGTCTGGGCCGCCGGCTACAACATCGCCGCAATCCCCCTCGCAGCCGGCATTCTCGCCCCCATCGGATTTGTGCTCCCGCCCGCGATCGGCGCTGCACTCATGAGCCTGTCCACGATCGTCGTCGCAGCAAACGCCCAACTCCTTCGTCGACTGGATCTCAGCCCCGATGCCCACTGACACCTCCACGGAGGTCCGCATCCCGCGCCCGGCGCTCGTCGGGATCGCCTCTGGACTCGCTGTCAGCCTGACCATCACGTGGCTCGACATTCTGCCTACCTCAGAAGGCCACGCCGTGCTCGTCGCAGCCATCGCCACGCCGTACCTCGTGTTCGCGCTTCTTGACGGATCGGTTCGATCTTTCGTCGCCGAAATCGCCGTGATGATCGCTTTCGTCACCACTGCGTTCTTGATCTTCGACTCGCCAGCCTGGGTGATTGCAGCGGTGCTGGCAGCACATGGACTCTGGGATCTCGCACACCTCAGCGGCCGGATCACATCACACGTCGGCGACTACCCCATCTGGTGCGGCACCCTCGATATCACCGCAGCCATTGCCCTCCTCATCACGGGTCGGGTGGTGTAGCTCAATGTCGGATCGCCGTGGCGCCACGACGGTGCGAGGAATGTCGGTGCATCCCGTCGAACGATGAAGTGCCTGCGTCGTCGCCACTCAACCGGCATCCGCTTGGCCCTCCGAATCCGACCGTTTCGACCCCGGGCCAACCGACAAATCGCCCACAAGGTCGAGAATCGTTGGCAGTGCATCCTGGAGCCGCCGGAAGGCACGAAGTGATCGTCGCAGTCGTTGCGCTCCCCCGTTGAGCTGACCAACGAGCTGACGTTCCCCGACGACGACGTCGGCGTATCCGGCCCCACAGCTGAGGTACATGAGATCGGTGAGATCGTTCTGCGTCCATGTCGTCGTTGATGTTGCGAGCTTCTGGCGCATCGCCTCCCGGAACAGACCCAACATTGGTGATCTGTCAACGTCCTCGCCATGGTGATGCAGGTTCCAATCATGGAGGTCATCGATCGACAGGCGCAGAGCGTGTGCCTCCTCGGCAATCGTTGTCGACATGTCCGCGAGGAAAGCGAGATCCGTTCGGGCAATGCGAAGGGGCTGTTCGGTCTGTTCGGTTGCCAGCCAATCGGTGAAGCGTTGCATGGACTCAGCCCAGCCCGTGGACTGAGCCGGTTCGATTGGGTCATCGTCAAGAAGTGTCGCCGCGATACCGACCACGCTCGTCCAACGCACGAATTGCGCTTGCTCGATCCGCCCGAAGTCGGTTGGCGCAGTAGGTGCTGTCGGAGCTCTTTCAGCGGCAAACAGGCGGCTCCAGTCGTGCCCGAACGGTGTGAACTTCGGCGGAGTCGCGCCGTGATAGCGCTGTCCGAGCGCCGCTGAGATCTCAACACGGCGCACTGCGAGCGGATCGTCCATGATCCAGCCGCCACCGAGCTGCAGCAGTGTGAGCGCGAGCCGATAGCGATCGAGATCCGCTGTCCATTTCGTGGTCTCGTACATGTGGCCGGCAGACATCGGCAACGCAACATGTCCTCGAAGTGCGAGCCTGGCGATTGCAAGTGCAGCGGCACACTCCCCCGGAGCCTTCACTCGTTCCGGAGCGTGAATCGCCTTCGAGATCGTGCTCCAGTGATTTTGATCGAGATAGACAACCGGTTTCACGACATCCGGTCGTCGGTCCTCACCGCGCAGAACGACGTCATCGCCGGCCGTTGTTCGAATGAGAATGTCGGTACTCGATGTACCGAACCACGCCTCACGGATCGATCCTGTGCCGGCCCCGTCTGAATCGAGCGGAAAGGTCGCTTGTTTACCGTCGACGCGCTCGAAGGTCGCAGTGCGCCGTACGTAATCAATGCCCATGGCCACAATGCGCGTCGGTTCCCCGAACGATGGACCACTACCGCTCATCCGAATCGACCTCCTGCCCGCATCTACTCGCCGATGCCACGCTGCCGATGCCTGGAGAGCGGCTGCATCCGATCGGTCACAGGATCAAGTATGCAACCAGGCGCCGAGCGCTTCGCCGCAGATTTGGACTCGAACTGATGCGCACCGTGTGATACCTCGCCGGCGCCCGGCCCCGCTGTTCGTAAACTCGCATGCATGCCGGCCCCGAACGTCGACTGGGACGAATGGGAGGGGTTCGACCCGCTGAACACGAACATCCCGCTCTCCGAAACTGAGCAAGCCCGCGTCGACCGTCTGATGGCCTCGATCCATCGCCCAATCGCTGCTGGAGACCCGCGGCGGCACCACTACTACCCGCAGTCGTTTCTGAAGCGCTTCGGCAACGACAACGCCATTGGAAGAGTCCCGATCGCCGAGCCGCACAGTCACGCAGTACTACGAGTGTCAGACGCTGCGGTGATGAAGGACCTCTACACAACAATCGACAAGACCGTCGGCGAAACCGTTGCTGTCGAGAAGGTTCTTGCTGAGGTCGATGGTGCTGCTGTACAGCCGTTGGACCGACTTGCGCACGGTGTGCTCTTTCCTCCCCAGCAACGCGATCGCGAGGCGCTTGCAATCTGGCTCGGGATGCTGCACGTTCGCACGCCAGCGCAGCGGCGTCATATGGAAGCCATGGCCGACCAGGCAATCAAGCTTCAACTGTCGCTCGTCCAGGACGAAGCCTCGGCGCACCGGTTCCTCGAGGATTGGCACGGCCAGACTGCGACCGATTCCGAAGCTCGCGAGTTGCTCGATTCGATGGACAAGCTCGAGGGCACCGAACTGGTTCCCCACCAGAACGAGTTCGTCATGCAGATGCTCGACTTGGGTTTACGGGCTTCAACGCTCTTCATAGCTCGCCACTGGGCCGTCGTGAAGTGTCCCGCAAACGGTCCTGGTCTTGCGCTCTCCGATTCTCCATTTCGACTGATCGAGCACCCTGAGAATCACCGCCCGCTGATGGGAGTCGGCTTGGCAACCGCTGATGAGATCTGGATCCCACTCGACCGTCACACGCTGCTCATCATGCACTCGAACCCGGGAACCGGCGATCGCGTGATCCATCTTGACTCAGACGACGACATCTCGGCGCTCAACCAGACGATTGTCGACACCGCCCGGGTCGAGGTCTTCTGCCACCCCGACGACTCGGACAACGTTGCGACACTCACGTTCCAAGATCCCGATCGCCCTTTCGGGCGGGTATCGGCCGGTTGGCCGATCGCATCCACAGATGGAATGAACGGCACCGTCAATCGTCAACGCCACCATCGCTATCGGCGAGAAGCTCCGCCCGACCCGGCTGAGTCCTGAAGCCGACTTGTCAAGGCATCCGACCCAACCGTTCCCTGCGGCGCACCGGTGGATCGCCGAATCGACATCGCCTGCTCGCTATCCACGTATGGGACGAAGTCGACGACGGTGCGCGACCTCTCACAGGCATGAGTCGGAACCGCGCCAGTGCCGACTCGCACTATGAAGTGGGCACAGCTCGGACAAATCCACGGCCGATGCTCGTCGCCTCTCGACTGCTTGGTCTCCCCAATGACAGCCGATCCCTGTTCGCTCATCGCTTCACCGCCGTCGGCGAACTCCGAGCGACCGTCCGAAGATCATCACCGAGCCGACGCAGCAGGCTCCGCTGCTGCAGCAACTCCTCCAACGCCTCGATCAACACCTCACGATCGACAGCCACCTTCGACGCCGGTGGCGCCATCGCAGCCGACCGAATGTGGGCCGTGATCTCGTGATCAGGAACTGACATGAATTGAAAGCTACACGAACGTACGTTCGTAGCAACCCGACGAACCCGTCTCGCACACATCATGTCGGTTCACC
The DNA here is from genome assembly GCF_046290335.1 of Ilumatobacter sp. Lineage (GTDB taxonomy): Bacteria > Actinomycetota > Acidimicrobiia > Acidimicrobiales > Ilumatobacteraceae > Ilumatobacter_A. The sequence goes on from NZ_JBKAGH010000001.1 coordinate 1,529,683, forward strand.
GGACGCCGATGCGGCCGTCGACACCGCTGTTCGTATCGGCCTCTCGACCCGCGCCGACGCCTCCCGGACTTTCGACTGCGGCCATCCCAACACCTCCGATGCGTGGGCGACACTCGTCGCTGCAACCAGCCGCCGCACCGCATCAGCCTGCTCAAGTTCGAGCGCCGCGATGTCCGTCCTCATCGTCTCGATCCGGCGTTCCCGACTGAAGAAGTCGTTCACCGCTGTCATCTGCGCATCGAAAGCCGCCTTGACTCGTTCCCGAGCCGCTCGTTCCGCTTCCGTCTCTCTCCGTCGAGCCATCTCGACATCTCCGATCGTCATCGATAGCCGCCTCGAACGGCGACCGCCTCTACAAACAACAGCCCCCAGAATCGACGGATCGCTACATCGACCCGGCCGATCAGCGCCAATACGCACGACGCAAGTCAGCCGCCGGCCGACCCGAAACGCCTCAATCACTCGAAATCAGGTCCGCACAGATGCACCAAGGTGCTGCACCGGCGCCCGGGACGCCGCACTTCGTTGTAACGAACCAGTCCGGCTGGGGGCTGTTACCAGTGGAATGTTGTCGCTGTGGAAGCTCCGTGTCGGCGCCGAGGAGTACTACCTCGGCCAAGTCGCCGCCGGCATCGACGACTACTACTCCGGTGCCGGCGAGACCCGGGGCCAGTGGATCGGAGCAGCATCGTCGGCGCTCGGCCTGGCCGATGGCGTGACCGGCGACGAGCTGCGCGCTGTCCTCGCCGGGCTCTCCCCCGGCACCGGATCGACCCCGAACGGCGACCAAGTCCGGACGTGGAAGAACCGTGTTCCCGGCTTCGACCTGACGTTCTCAGCACCCAAGTCGGTGAGCGTTCTGTACGCGCTCGGCGACCCACTCGTGCGCGCCGAGGTCGTTGAAGCAACCAACACCGCCGTCGAGGAGGCGATCGCATGGCTCGAACGAGAAGCGTGCTTCGTGCGCAGGGGGTCGAACAATCGGGCCTCGAAGCCGGCACCGTTCGAGCAGTTCGGCACCCGCCGACTGCGCGGCGCAGGCTTCATCGCCGCAGGGTTCCGGCATCGAACGAGTCGCGCCGGCGACCCCCATCTGCACACCCATGTCCTCGTCGCGAACATCGCTCGCGGCCCCGATGGCAAGTGGTCCGCACTCGACGGTCAAGCCCTCTACCGCTCCAAGTTGGCAGCCGGCGCGCTGTACCAGTCGGTGCTCCGCAACGAACTCGCCCGCCGTCTCGGCGTCGAGTGGAACACGGTCCACAACAACGTCGCCGACATCGCCGGCATCCCCCGAAGGGTCCTCAAGCACTTCTCGAAACGCCGCGCCGAGATCGAAGACGAACTCGAACGACTCGGCCTCAACGGACCCGATGCCGCCCGCGAAGCGATGCTCGCGACGCGTCGGAAGAAGGCCGACATCGACCACGAGACCCTCGACCACCAGTGGGAAGCCGACGCTGCCACCGTCGACTACGGACCCGACGACATCACCGAACTCCTCGCCTCCGCAAGCGTCATCGATGGACACCAAGACCTCTCAGACCCGGCGCACGTCACCGTCCACGTCGCCGACCATCACACCGGTGAACGCATTGAGCAGCTGGTCTCGATCGCCGACTTCGTCGCACAAGTCGCTGTCCGACTGCCCGACACCGACTCCACCGTCACCCGCCACGAGGTACAGAACACCGTCGCCGCAACCCTCACCCGCAACGGCAACAGCAACCTCGTCGAGCGACTGACCGACGCCGTGCTCGCATCACCCGAACTCGTCCCGTTGCCGACCGAGGACGGCGCCAACGCCGGCTTCGAGCAGCGATGGACCACACGACGACTGCTCGACATCGAGGCCGACCTGCTCACGATGTTCAGCGCTCCCAGTGCCAACCATCACTGTGTCGATGAGGCATTCGTCGAGGAACAGATCGCGGCAGCCGGCGGAACGCTCGGCAGCGATCAGCTCGACACCGTCCGCCGTGTCTGCACCCAGGGACGTACGGTCGAAGTCGTCGTCGGACGCGCTGGCACCGGCAAGACGTACACGATGAACACGGTTCGACGAGTACTCGAATCCTCCGGACGACACCTCATCGGGGTCGGCCCATCGGCCCGTGCTGCACGCGAGCTGGGCGAAGGCGCCGGCATCGACTCCTACACGGTCCCACGGTTCCTCCAGGTCGCCGAACAACTCACCTCGGCACACGTAGTCGTGGTCGACGAAGCCGCGATGACCGGCACCATCGACCTGTGGAACGTCTGTCGCACCGCCCGTTCCGCCGGCGCGAAGGTGATTCTCGTTGGCGACCACCACCAGCTCCCCGAGGTCAACGCCGGCGGCGGTTTCGCCGCCGCACTCGACGCCGCAGGCGACCAGGCAGCGCACCTCACCGTCAACCGTCGGCAACGTGAACCGTGGGAGCACACTGCACTCGACCACCTTCGCAACGGCGACGTCGCACAAGCCTGGGAGCAGTACCTCGCACACAACCGAGTCGTCCTGGCCGACACCGTCGGATGCATTCACGATCGTGCCGTCACCGATTGGTGGAACAGCTACCTCGCCGGATCGAACGCTCAGCTCCTCGCCGGCACCCGCAACGAAGCGCGAGCCCTCAACGCACTCGCACGGCTCCAACTCGCCGAATCAGGCCAACTCGGCAACGACACTCTGACCGTCAACGATCGCGAGTTCCGCACCGGCGACCGCATCGTGCTCCTCCAGAACGCACCCGGCCAACTCGACCTCGACACCAGGCGTGCCTGTCGAGTCGACAACGGCATGATCGCCACCGTCACCGCCATCAACCCGACGACATCGGAGATCGACATCGCGCTCGGCAACGGTCGCCGGCTCAGGCTCACAGGCGCATACGTCAACGCCGGGAACATCGACCACGGATACGCGACAACCATCCACAAAGCGCAGGGAATGACCTGCGATGACATCTACGTCGTCGGCCCCACCGGCCTCTACCGAGAAGCCGGCTACGTCGCGCTCTCCCGGGCCCGTAACACCGCGCACCTCTACGCCACCACCAAGGACGCAGCCCTCGTCGGGGAACGCCCCCATACGACCGACGGCATTCCGCTGCCATCGGAGCGTGTCGGCGACCCGGGCGGCGACATGCTCGACATGCTCGAACGCTCCCAAGCCAAAGCGTTCGCATCCAGCCTCGCACCGAACCTCGCGACGGTCGCCAACATCGCAAACTCCCATCGACTCGACGCACTCCGAAACCGCCAAACCGCCATCACCACCGCAACCCGAGAACTCCAAGCCGCAGGCCTCACCGACCCAACCCAGGCAGCACGCGCTCTTCACCGAGCGCTCTCCCACCGAAGCCGAATGGAGCCCGGCCGACGCGTCAACGCACTCGACTGGGACAACGTCGGCACCATCACCTACCTCCACGACAGCATCGGCGCAGCAACCGTCCAGTTCACCACCAGCGACGGCAAACACACTCGCACCAAGACACTCCCGTGGAGCGAGATCAAGCCGATCGACCAACCCGACACCGTCGAACTCACCAACACCGCCGGCCGCTACTTCGACGACGCCCACAGCGAACTCGAACGACACCTCGACGAATGGAACACCGCACTCGGCACCTACGACATCGCACCCGACGAACCCGCCACCATCCCGGCAGCCATCGAACACCGCACCCGACAACTCACCCACCAGCTCCGCGCCGCACCGCCACCCTCGCTCCGAGCCTGGTACGGCAACCGACCCGCCGACGCCGTCGGGGCCGCCGTCTACGACGATGAATTCGCCAGCCTCGCCGCATGGCGCGACACCCACCACCTCGACGAACACACACCCGGATACGGACCCCAACCCACCAACACCGCCAGCCTCGCCGAATGGCGACAACACCTCGACCGAGCCCTCGACACCCGCATCTGGCTCCTCCAACACCGACCCCAACTCGACCCGCAGCAACTTCCCGAAATCGGACTGCGCGCAGCCCGAGAGCGCATCGCTGAACTCGAACAGCTCTTCGCCACGGCACCACCCGACCAACGCAAGATCGTCGACGACATCCTCGCCAGCGACCTCTCGATCAACGACAAGGCCGAAGCGCTCCGCCTCGCCCACCACAGCCAAAGCGAACGACGCGACTGGATCCTCGAACACTGGCCCCACATTGTCGAGCACCAAGAACTCGCCGCTCTCACCGACGACGCCGACGCGCTCGCCCACTGGCCGCCCCCGCTCCCCCATCAGGCCCAAGCCGCCGTCGACACTGTCCGAGCCACGATGGCCGACACGCCAGAGGACTCAACACTTATCGAGATCGACGCCGCCATCGAACGCCACAACCCGCACCACCAACTCCGTCACCTCACCGAACAACGAGCCCCATTGCTCGACCAGCTCGCCGCGCTCACCGACACCCTCTCGGACCCCGCCATGCCCCACGACCTGCTCCAGACGCACATCGACCGACTCCGCCAACGCATCGACGACCTCGACAAGCGCATCGACGGCACCCGCACCGACACGACCCTCTGGGAATGGGGCCAACGCACTGACCCTGATCTCGCCGCTGCCCTCAACCGACGAACCAACCACCTCGCATACCGAGCCCTGGAATCATCCGCTGAGTGGATCGACCAACTCGCCGAGAACTGGGCGGTTGAAAACGACGAGTGCGACCCCAACGACCTACGCCGTCTCATCCACGAAGTCGCCGCATACCGAGAGCGGACGAGGCATACCGGTCCAGATCCGCTCGGGCCAGCGCCGCTTCGAACTGATTTTCATGCGGACCAGTGGGAACGGCTCGCATCTCAGGTCGCAAGCGAGCACCGCCTCGACGCAGCCGAGCACGTGGCTCCTCCAAGTTTGTGATTCCTCACGGAGGCCGAGGTGCCTGCCCGCTCCCGGCTCGTCGCCCCTGAGTTCTCTGCCGGCGTCGATATGTGCGGACACCCGGCGATCGCAATGCCGGGTCCAGAGCGGGTCGTTGGAGTGCCGCGATGATTATTCTTGAGCGGGTGTAGCACGTAGTGCTACGATGGAGGGATGAGTCAGGTCGTCACCCAACGAGAACTGCGCAACGGCAGCGGAGAGATCATGCGTCGCCTCGACGAGGGCGAGTCCTTCGTGGTCACGCGCAACGGCGTGCCGGTGGGTGAACTCACCCCGCTGCGGCGACTTCGTTTCGTGACGGCGGATTCCATCGCGCAGCTCTTCCAGGCAGCTCCGGCCATCGACGGCGAACAGTTCCGACGAGACCTCGACGCTGTCACCGATCAGAGCATCGAACCTCGTGGCTGATCAACGGTTCGAGCGTGGCGTACTCGACACGTCGGTCGTCATCGACCTCGACACCATCGACGTAAGCATGCTTCCATCCGAGGTCGCTGTAACTGCGCTCACAATGGCCGAACTCGCGGCGGGTCCGCATGCGGCCAATGATCCAGCGGAGCGCGCGCGTCGCCAAGACCGGTTACAAAGGACCGAGGCTGCGTTCTCTCCGTTGCCGTTCGATGCCGACGCAGCACGCGCGTATGGGCGGATCTACGCAGCAGTGACAGCAGCAGGTCGCAAAGCGCGAGGCGCACGCGCGGTCGATCTCATGATCGCAGCCATTGCGTGCTCTGCCGAACTGCCGCTCTACACGCGGAACCCGAGTGACTTCGCTGCTCTGGACGACTTGGTCAACGTCATCGCCATCTGAGATCCCGCGCCTGATCACTCTCGCTTCCGAACTCGTCGAGCTGATCGTGATCGGCACGTGCGACCTGTCGGATCAGTCGAGAGTGCACAAACCTATTGGCGGGCTTGCAGTCCGTCGGCTCGGCGTGCACTCTGGACAAGTGAAGCAACGAAACGTTCGTCCGTTGGGACTTGAAGAGCTTAACGCTCTGACGACGAAGCGTTTGCTCGCGTACCGCTCACGTCTCCTCAGCCTCCAGGAATCGGCGGCCGAATCGGACATGGACGAATCCCAGGTAGCCGAACTCGATCCAGCCTTGCTTCACTTCAAGGATCAGGCGCTTTGGCTCGACACCTACGCGCAACTCAAGACGATTCTGGCTCGTCGCGAGCACGTTGACTGACCTCGCCCCGCTCAGATCGCCGGGCTACCTGCAGCATCAAAAGTGCTCGTGATCGGCACTTCGGATTGGTCAAGCCCGCTCAGGAACGCGCCTTGCCACGACTGCCTCAACTGTGTTCGGGCACCGCTGCGCGCCCACGCCGAGTCGCGCGACAATTGGCGGATGGTTGCGCAGGAGGACCCGGCATCGGAGAACCTCGACGTCTACGACACGAAGGCCGGATGGTGGAACCCGGACCTCGGTGAACTCGTCGTGCCCGACGGTTGGGAGTTCTTGGCATCTGGTGATGCGTTCGTCACCAGGCGGGTGAAGGCAGCCGGCGTTTACTGGAATGCATGGAAACCGAAGAACCGGCGAGGCGGTCATCGACGACGCCTCGGCCTGCTCGCACCCACCGCAGGAATCGACGCAGCCCGCAACGCCGCCATCGAGACAGCCAACCAGCGTGCTCGGTCTCGCGTCGCCGGTGCCCGTCATCGAGAGCGCCTCGAGGCCGACTACCAAGGGGAGCTGCGCGACACGGTTGTGCGGTGGCTCGACTTCGTGCCCGAACACCACGACCTCGCAGTTGACATCGCCATCGGCACCGCTGCGCAAGCCACCGTCGTCGGCAGCGGCCGGGTCGGCCGCACCAGAACGCTCAGCGTTGACGAACGCGCTGTGCTTGCCGCCCGCGCCTACATCCGCCACCACCACACCGACTACCACGATCGACTCGACAACGCGAACGTCGAACTCGGCGACGACATCGACGATGACGACTACCGCGAGATCAAACGCGCTGCTCACGACGAAGTCGAAGCATTCCTCGACGCTCACCGGCAACACCACTCCGGCGGAGGCGCCACGGTCGGATGACTCTCCGGTTGGAGCCGAAGTCGTCGAGTCAACTCGGCCGCGTGGGCGCGGAACGACTACTTGTCTGGCTGTGCGACACCTTTGTTTCAGCTACTCGCTTCGACGCACTCGTCGCAGCAGTCGACGCTGACGGTGGCCCATCGGGGACTGCCGCCCGTCACCACAACCGACCACCCGTCGACAAACCGCTCGTAGCAGCACGTACGCGATCGGCAAGGTGCGCGAGAATGAGTATGTGCCGACGGACCTGATCGACGAACCAATGCTGTTGGTTCGGGCGGAAAGTACCGACAGCGGGATCTCGGTTGCGTGGACTCACCATGCCGACGGAGAGCGGCGCGCCTTGGCCATTCGCAGGCTCAAGGATTTTCTTGCTCGGATCACCGACGTTCCTGTTGTCTTGTCGCGACGCCGCACCGATTCGGTAGTCGGAGTGCCCGACCCCGTCGGATCGCTCCATATCGAGGTCGACGATGTCCGATTCGAGAAGGGGTTCATCGAGCCCAGTGCCGCTCAGCGGGAGCAGGGTTCATCAATCGGGTTCGACGGAACAGACTGGCGATTGCCGACCGTGATGCGATGTGAGTACGGTCCCAAGTCGCCGAGCGGTCCCGCGACGACGTGGGCGCACCTCGTCGACGCAGTTCGGCGCGATATCCAACGCCAGGGGTAGCGAGGCACGGCGAGCGACCTGTCGGCAGGCCTGCCAAAGAAGCTTTCAAGGTGCGCATATCACCGCTGTGGCAACATCTCGCAGTGTGCGCCAGATCGGCACGTCGGCGAGCGACCGACCGCCCGGAAACGCGCGGATGCCGGCCTCGACGCCGAACTTTCGTCGGCGTGCCAGTTCTCTCACGTCAAGCGGTCTACGGCTCGTCGATGTTGGGGATGCCGTTGAACTCCGCCTTGGTAGCGAGCCCGAGGTCGTTCGTGATCAATACGACCACCCTGTCGGGCTGCGATGCCTGAATGGTGAGCGTCGAGGCCAGCACTCGATCGTCGGGGGTGTTCGGGTCAAGCCAGGTCGGAAGCCTGGCGAAATCAGGTTCCACCGGCTCGATCCGTGCCGTCAGATTGCCTTCGACGGTCACGCCTGCCAAGAGAGATCCGCGGTCGCGAAGCCCCTTGATCCGCTTTCCGGCCTTGGCGGCCGCAGCGCGAACCTCCGGCGACCGGCCGCGGTCCTTCAAGTCATCGAGCTCTCGAATGACCGCCGGCACGAAGACCAGCTCGACCGGAACGCGGACGAAGGGTTTGGAGAATCGGGCGAGGTCCGGGTCCCGGAGCAGACAGTTCGTGTCGATGATCGCGACCACGCCGCGTGCGCGGTCGGGAGCCGCCTGCTCGATGAGGTCGTCGATGGCCGTCGTGCCGCTTCTCGCCTTGTCGATCGCCTCGGCGATTGTCGTCGGGAGCGACCAGTCATTGCCGTTCGATCGGTCGAGCCAGCCCCGCACAAGTTCATCGACGTCGCCGATGCGGCCATCGATCTCGGGAAGGGATGCCACGAACAGGAGTCTGAACCGCACGAGCCACTGGTCGTAGCGCACGAGCAGGTCGTGTCGGCGCTGCACAGCTGCTGGGGTGTCGTCGCTCCAGCGTTGATCTGCGAACCCGATGAAGCCGACGGGCCAATCGACTCGCTCGATACTCGAGCTCTCAACCACGGCAACGAATGCCTCTCGTATCTCGTTCCACTCGTTGCTGAGCAGGTCTGCGTATGACCGCAAGTTCGAGGCATCGCTCATGGATCAAGTCTCCCCCAAAGGCCCCCGCCGTCACGGCAATTGACCCCTCCACTCGGCGAGCTGCTCGACCCGCTCTATATCACCGACGACCACGCCCCCGGACACGCCGCTCATCGCGGCACATCCGATCTAGCAGGGTGCTGAAATTCGGGGTCTGAGGGCGGGACGCCCGGATCGAGGGCGGCCCGCCTCGTTGTCATTGCGCTGGCTTGGTCTTCGATGTCAGTTTTCGGGGATCTCCGTTGTCGGTTTCGGGTGATCGCTCACTGATCCCCGACTCCGGAGGCGGCCGGTGGCGACCTTGCCGAGGTGATCTTCATCCGGTTGCGGCGTCGAGGGCCGTGATCCGGATCAGGTTGTAGACGGCGGCTTCCATCTTGAACCAGGCCCGGTTCCGGTCGTTGCCGATGTAGCGGACCTTGCGGCCCTGGCCGACTGTCTTGATCCAGCCGAACGGTTCCTCCACCCGCTTTCGGATCCGCTGCGACACGGTGTAGCCGGCGTGGCGGGTCGTTCTGGCGTCGATCGCCGATCTTCGGTTGGTGTTGTTCTGCGCGACGTGCGGCGTGAACCCGGCGGCGCGAACGTCTTTCACGAAGTTCTTCGTGTCGTAGTTCTTGTCGCCCGCCACCGTTCTTCGCCGACCACTCTTCGGCAGTCGTTTCAACATGTCGATCGCGCAGTCACGTTCTGCGAACCCGGTCGCCGCTGTCACCTCGGCATCGGCGATCAACGCCGAGCGGTGCTCGATCAAGAGGTGACCGGCGTAGCAGAGCTGGGCGGCGGTGTTGTTCGACTTGCGATACAAGCGTGCGTCCGGATCGGTCGTCGACGCGTGCGTGTCGTTCGAGCGTTTCTGGCCGTGCCACTGCACCTCGGAGTTGCGGCCCTTTGGGCCCTCGTTGTTGTCGCTGCCCGAGTCGTCTTTGGGCTTGAACGACTTGTGCGACGCCCACGCCTGCAACAAGGTGCCGTCGACGGAGAAATGATCCGACGACATGTACCGGCGCAGCTTCGCCTGGCGGACCACGGCGGCGAAGAACTCGTCGGCGATGTCAGCGTCGAGGAGGCGTTGGCGGTTCTTGGAGAACGTCGAAGCGTCGAACGAAGCTGCATCGATCGGGAGGTCGAGGAACCACTTGAACAACATGTCGTAGTTGAGGCGTTCGCAGAACGCCCGCTCGGAACGCATCGAGTACATCGCCATCAACACCGACGCCTTCAACAACTGCTCCGGCGGCACCGACGGACGTCCCGACGTCGCATACATCGCCTCGAACGAAGTGTCCATCGAGGCAAGCACGGTGTCGACCACCACACGGATCCTCCGGATCGGGTGCTCGGCCGGGATCAGGTCCTCGGTGCTCAACGACGACAACAGAGCAAGCTGACGATCAGGCGTTCCACGCATGACCCCATTCTTTTCCATCCAGACACAGAACGCGAGCACCAATCCGGGTTTTTCAGCACCCTGCTAGCGGCCCCAATCAGAATAAGCGGTCGGCCAGCGCATACGTCGTCAGACCTCTCGCGTGACTTCTCGTTCGCAAGGGTCGCCCCAATGGCTTGCGTCTTCTGACTGGACGAGATGATTCGGTTCTTCTCGGAGCCGATCAAGAACAGTCTTCCGGCGGCCATGCAGCCACTCCGGAACTGCGCCGTCCCAAGTTGCCTCGTCCGGCACGATCGTGATTGGAAACCGACCGCCCCACGCACCATCGAAGACGAAGCCCTGGCGGCCGTCCCAGAGGATGACCTCTTCCTTCCACCGGAACTGAACATCCATTCGAACAAACTGTTGCACAGGTGATTCGCTCCGGCATCCGTCAGCTCAGAACAACGGCCCCATTTGATGATCGAGGCAGCGAAAGAACGGCACGACTGCGGGCGGGCGGCCGCTCCAGAACTGCGGCACGTCGGATCGGGGTCATACCCTGCGGCGGGCGATCAGGACTGCCAGAAGGAGGACACTGAGAGTGGCGACGCCAACGATGACGAGCGTCGTGGTCGTGTTCGAATCCTGATCGGGCTGGCCTCCATCGCCCGAGAGCGGGTCCGGCGCATCGGTGGCCGCCGTGGCGGTCGAGGATGGTGCACTCGTCGGGGCGGCTGTTGAAGTCGTGGTTGAATCGGCCGTCGTTGTCGTCGCGGATTCGAAGGTCGCAACCGTGGGCTCATCCGAAACCAGTGGCGAAGCATCGGTCACCACGATCTGTGGATTCTCGCTGTAGGCAATGCGGTTAGCCGCCCATCGTGCTTGCACGATGGCAGTGCCCGCAGTCAGTTCGGCTGGGATGACGATGGTGACGTCGAACGAATACTCGTCATCGGCCGCTCCAGTAGCGACGAGGAACTCCTCGGTCCCTTGCACCACGTAGACGTCGATCCCGCCGATTGGAACACCCAGGACGCCCTCTCCATCCGGGGGCGCACCCGTGTCGTAGCAGTTGTCACCCCAGGCATACCCCGTGACCACGAGTTGCGCCCCGCGGACAACCTCACGCTGCTCAATCTCGATCGTCGGGCCCGAACAGTCCGCAGCCGCTGGGCTGCCTGTCGTGATCAAGAGCCCGAATACAACTGACACGAACGCGAGGATCCTCACCGGTGTCTGACGACGCAGGTCACCGAGAAGTTCCCGAAGCCTTTCGTCAGCGCCGTAGTCGACGAGGCTTCGCCAGACGCAGCACTTCAGGACCGCTCGGAAATGTTCTGAGATGCATCGCGTCGCACCCGCTCTGTATCGGCACATCTTCCGGGTCAGACCTGCGCAAATAACGCTCGGAGGACAACGCCCACTTCGCCAACTCGTCACAGGTTGGTCGCCCTGCGGTTCAGGCGGTGGAGCTGGTGGCTTGCGCAAGGTACGCGGCGGGTGATGTTCCGAGGTGGCGGCGGAAGTCACGGGTGAGGTGGGCTTGGTCGGCGTAGCCCAGTTCGGCGGCGACCGTCGCCCATCCGCTCCATCCTCCGCCTTCAGCGAGGGCTTGTTGTGCTGCTTCGGCGGCTTCGATGATTCGCCATCGTCGAATGACGAACGATGGGCTGACCCCGACGTGGTAGTCGAACATCCGCTGGAGCGTTCGCACGCTGATGCCAGCCAAGGTGGCGAGTTGTTCGACTCGGCGCACTGTGCGGTCGTGCTCTGCTGCCGTTGCGACCTCGGTGACCTCTCGGGCTTCGGCGATCAGTGAGGGATCGCGACGCGCCACCATAGTGTTCAGCTCTTGTCGGAGGTCGTGGACACGCTCCTCGTTGGAGTGCTCCGCACGGACACGGCCAAGGAGGCGTTGGGCGTCGAGTCCGGGGAGGGCGCCGTCGAGGCTCAGCTCGGTGTCGACCACAGTTTTGGCCGGCGCGTTGAGGAGGATCCCGAGTCCTCCAACCGATGTGCGCGCTGCAACGGTCCACCCGGTCGAGGTGAGCCGGCGGTGGCTCATCTTGGTCATCACGCCGTAGACGCGCCCTTCAGCGGGATCGAGCGGCACTCCGGCATCGTCGAGGGTGCCGATGCTGATGTTGCCCGCTGGATGATTAACAGGGTGCTGAAATTCGGGGTCTGAGGGCGGGACGCCCGGATCGAGGGCGGCCCGCCTCGTTGTCATTGCGCTGGCTTGGTCTTCGATGTCAGTTTTCGGGGATCTCCGTTGTCGGTTTCGGGTGATCGCTCACTGATCCCCGACTCCGGAGGCGGCCGGTGGCGACCTTGCCGAGGTGATCTTCATCCGGTTGCGGCGTCGAGGGCCGTGATCCGGATCAGGTTGTAGACGGCGGCTTCCATCTTGAACCAGGCCCGGTTCCGGTCGTTGCCGATGTAGCGGACCTTGCGGCCCTGGCCGACTGTCTTGATCCAGCCGAACGGTTCCTCCACCCGCTTTCGGATCCGCTGCGACACGGTGTAGCCGGCGTGGCGGGTCGTTCTGGCGTCGATCGCCGATCTTCGGTTGGTGTTGTTCTGCGCGACGTGCGGCGTGAACCCGGCGGCGCGAACGTCTTTCACGAAGTTCTTCGTGTCGTAGTTCTTGTCGCCCGCCACCGTTCTTCGCCGACCACTCTTCGGCAGTCGTTTCAACATGTCGATCGCGCAGTCACGTTCTGCGAACCCGGTCGCCGCTGTCACCTCGGCATCGGCGATCAACGCCGAGCGGTGCTCGATCAAGAGGTGACCGGCGTAGCAGAGCTGGGCGGCGGTGTTGTTCGACTTGCGATACAAGCGTGCGTCCGGATCGGTCGTCGACGCGTGCGTGTCGTTCGAGCGTTTCTGGCCGTGCCACTGCACCTCGGAGTTGCGGCCCTTTGGGCCCTCGTTGTTGTCGCTGCCCGAGTCGTCTTTGGGCTTGAACGACTTGTGCGACGCCCACGCCTGCAACAAGGTGCCGTCGACGGAGAAATGATCCGACGACATGTACCGGCGCAGCTTCGCCTGGCGGACCACGGCGGCGAAGAACTCGTCGGCGATGTCAGCGTCGAGGAGGCGTTGGCGGTTCTTGGAGAACGTCGAAGCGTCGAACGAAGCTGCATCGATCGGGAGGTCGAGGAACCACTTGAACAACATGTCGTAGTTGAGGCGTTCGCAGAACGCCCGCTCGGAACGCATCGAGTACATCGCCATCAACACCGACGCCTTCAACAACTGCTCCGGCGGCACCGACGGACGTCCCGACGTCGCATACATCGCCTCGAACGAAGTGTCCATCGAGGCAAGCACGGTGTCGACCACCACACGGATCCTCCGGATCGGGTGCTCGGCCGGGATCAGGTCCTCGGTGCTCAACGACGACAACAGAGCAAGCTGACGATCAGGCGTTCCACGCATGACCCCATTCTTTTCCATCCAGACACAGAACGCGAGCACCAATCCGGGTTTTTCAGCACCCTGTTAAGCACCTGCTGATCGTGAACGAAGCCCTTGGGGAGCTCCCAAGCAACGGACCAGAACCATTCGATCAGCCCGTCGAGGGCGTCGCCTGCGGGAGAACGAACGAAGTCGACGTGTCGCATCATCTCGACTGGGTCGATGATCCCGCGGGTGTCGTCAGGGACCGGTCTCACGGGTGACAAGCTACTTCTCGAGGCGGTGGCGTGAATGTTCAAGACGCAGCGCAGAGCATGCGCGTACGGTCGGTTTCATGAGCAACACGAGCGATGAACTCCCAGTCTTTCCGACGTCGGCACCTGCCGTCTTCTGTGACCCCGACGCCACCCCCGGTCTCTTCACCACGGTCTTGGAACGATTGGCGGCGGTTGTCGACGTCGACGACGACCAGTTGGGTCTGGCGACGCCGTGCGTTGGGTTCACCGTCGGCGAACTCCGTAGCCACGTCCTTGGATGGCTCCAGTTCTTTGCAGCAGCGTTGTCCGACCCGGCCGCCGCGACGGCTCGCCCTGATCCCGAAACGTTCGCTCTCACAGACGGGACAGCAGCGAGTGAGATCGTGCGCAACGCACTTTCAGTGATCCATCAGGCCATCGCCGACGATGCCGCTGGACAGTTGGTGGTGATGTCCGGCTCACGTATGGCGGGCGACGCAGTTCTCGGAATGGCGCTCGGTGAGTACATCATCCACGCGTGGGATCTCGCCACGGCGACCGGTCAGCCCTACTCGGCTCCCGAGTCCGCGATTCGCCCCGCGCACGAGTTCCTCGAAGGAATGGTCGCTCCGGAATATCGAGGACCCGACTCCGGATTCTTTGACGCCGAGGTCTCAGTTCCTGATGACGCCTCGCCGCTCGACCAGCTCGTCGGCTTTGCAGGCCGCGATCCACAGTGGCAGGCCTCCTGACCCGATCGAGACGAAGAAACTGCTGCACGCTGACCCAAGAGCACTGCGATCAGAGCCGAAAACCCGCTCCATATCAATGCTCGCCTCGCACGTCGGAACGTGCGCGTGATCGGCACTTATGTGGGTAATCGGTGTCAAGGGCGGTCTGGGATTTGTGGTGGTTGAGGTCATGGGCTCTCGGTGCGGGTGCGGTCGAGGAGCATGTTGAAGAGGTCGACGCGGTGGTGTTGGTCGCGGTCGGCGGCGTGGTCGCGTTGGGCTTCGAGGACCGGGACGAACGTCTCGTTGGTGGAGAAGTGGGCGCAGTTCTCGCAGATCGATTCGAACTGGCAGTCGAGCTGGGCGGGTCGGGTGCAGTGGCCGTTGCCGAGGAGTTTGTTGTCGAACTCGTCGGCAAGGTGCGCCATTGCTGCGCTGCCGTCGGGCGCCGATCTGAGCCCGGTCGATTTGGTGTAGAGGGCGTCGACGTCGTTGGTGACGCGGTCATACGCGTCGGCGACGGTGCGGTCCGCGATGCGCGCGTAGACGAGCGTCATGCGCAGCGTCTTGTGGCCGAGCATCGCTGCGATCGCTTCGAGGCTCATGCCGCGGTTGATGGCTTGGGTCGCGAGGGTGTGGCGGAGTTGGTGTGGGTGGACGTGTCCGATCCCGGCGGCCTTCGCGACCCGCTTGACGATGCGCGCAACGATGTGTCGATCGAGGCGTCGACTGTTGAACACGATCAGTCGGTCGAGATCGTCGCAGCGGTCTCGTCGGTGTGCGTCGAGTTGCTCGACGAGTTGCGGGTGGAGTGGGACGTAGCGGTCGTTGTGGAGTTTGCCGATCGGAACGCGTAGCCAGTGGCGGTCGTTGATGAACACGACGGCATCGGCTTGGAGTTCGCAAAACTCGCCGACGCGGAGACCGGTGCGGGCGAGCATCTCGACGACGAGGCGTCGGGTCGGGTCTTGGTCGGCAGCGGCGCGCATCAGCTTGGCTGCGTCGGGGTCGGACAAGAATTTGGGGAGCGGATCGTCGGGTGTGGGGAGGTCGCCGTTGAAGATCAGGACGCGGGTGGGGGCGTCGGGGTAGTCCCATTCCGACACTCGTTCGAAGAACGTGCGCAGCGTTCCGAGAACGATCCGGATCCGCTGGGGCTTCAACGGTCGTCCGGTGTCGTTGCGGCTGAGTCGTGTGCCGAGCTGGCGTTTGAATGCTTCGACGTGGCGGCGCTCGACATCGACCAGGCCGCCGATGTCAGCGAACTCGGTCGTCAAGAAGCCGGCGAAGTCGCGCAGGATCCCGTTGGCTGCAGTCACGCTCGACGGGCGCAACGACAACGCGATCTGAGCCAGATATCGCTGCATCGTTGCTGCGAGAACGGGTGCATTCGTGGCGATCTGGGGCCAGTCGAAAACGCGCTCCCGCGGTTTGCCCCGCTGATCTGGAACCTCGACCGGACCGACTTCGATGGCGGGAACGGCGCTCATCAGCCGATCCCTTCGGCGGTCGCGAGGAACATGTCGGCATCGATCAGAGCGCTGGCTTTGTCGTATTCCTCGGCGAGCCAACCGTTGGCGAGGTGGACGTAGAGGCGCGTCGTGTCGAGCGATCGGTGACCGGCCTGAGCCTGCAGCGCTTCGAGTTCCATGCCGGCTTCGCGCAACCTCGTGAAACAGGTGTGGCGCAGTTCGTGGCACGTGATTCGCCGAACACCCGAACGATCGCGCACCGACTTAAACACCTGCTTCATGCCTTCGTCCGACAGCGGTCGGCCGCAGCGTTGTCCTTTCAACACGACGAACAACCGGTTCGTCGACGCGTCGGTCGGACGTTCTGTTCGCAGATAGTTGCCGACGGTCGAGAAGAAGCGCGACGAGATCGGGATCTGACGTTGGTGGCCGCCCTTGCCCTCGACAATGAACACCTGACGACGCGCGCCATCCAAGTCTTCGAGTCGTAGTCCGAGGACTTCGCAGCGGCGCAACCCGCCCAGCACCATGGCTTCGATCATCGCCCGATCCCGCCACCGGCGACACGCCGAAAGCAGGGCGTCGACCTCGGTCGGCTCAGCGACACGCGGCAACGTTCGTGGTGCTCGGATCAGCGGCACACTGCGCTGGCCACGATCGCGTGACCGGCGCGTCGACAGACCGCGCGGCACCGGGTTCTGGTCAACGTCACCGCGCACGATCAGGTAGGAGAACATCGACGACAACGACGACAGACGTCGTTGGATCGTGCGCGCCGACAACCCCGACTCACCATCAACCAGGCGCACGACCGTGTCGTCGGCCGAGGCGCGTTGGGCCGTGATGAACGCCAACACATCCGCCGTTGTCACCTGGGTCGGCTCGACCGGGACGAGCGTGAAGAAGACCTTCAGATCGAACCCGGCAGCCAGCACCGTGTTCGGCCGGCAGCGCGCTGCCAAGAACTCGAGATACCGATCCACGACCGGATGACCGAGCCGAACCTCGACCCCGCCTCCGGCGCGATCGGCGCGTTGAAATTCAGGTGACCAAGACATGGGAAGGGTTCCTTTCGAGCCCCGACGGGGCAGTCACCCAGAGTCCCTCACCGCCACCGAAAGCGGCGAGGATTACCCACATATCCCGCTCTCCTGCTGGATCTGTGGGTCAGGTTCGGCCTGGGAGGGCGGGTGGGTGGCTCCCGAGTGCGAGGAGGGCGAGGGCGATGAGGGGTTCGGGTCCGTGGAAGCCGAACGCGATGCGGGTGAGGAGTCGGATCTTGGTGTTGGTCGACTCGATGAGGGCGTTGGAGAGCCCGGAGTCGAGTGCGTGATCGATCGCCCCTCGGTGCTTCACGATCTTGCGGGCGAGTTCGATGAAGGCCGGCATGCGTGATCGGCGCGCCCACGACAGCCATCTGTCGAGGGCGTGCTTGCCGGCGTCGCCCTTGACGGCGAACACGAATCGCAGTCCTTCCTTGAGGAGGTAGGCGCGATGGAGGCGAGGGTCGATCTTGGCGATCCAGTCGAGCTGGGCGCGTTGGTTGTCGGTGAGATCACCAGGGTTCTTCCAGAGCGCGTAGCGGGCGCGTGCGATGCCGAGCGAGGTGCCTCGGGCTCGTCCTCGCTGGGACATGACGGTCGTGATCGCGTTTCGTCCCGATGCCTGGTTCCAGGCTCGGCGACGCTCGACGTCGAGTGCTTCGATCGCCCACGCGACGACGTGAAACGCATCGGCGCAGCGCACGGCGTTCGGGGCTCTCTTGGCAACGACGCGGGCGATCCAGCCCGCCATGTCCGCAGAGATGTGGGTCAACTCCGCAGCGCGTTCGTCGCCGAGTTCGTCGAAGAACACCTCCAAGTCGGCGTCGGTGCGGCCCGGGCCGACCCACACCAGATGCCCAGTGTCGTGATCGACCACGACGATCAGGTAGCGGTGCCCGCGCTTGTAGGAGATCTCATCGATCCCGATCCGTCGCAGCCCGTCGAGACGATCAACACGCGCCTCGACATCAGCATTGACCCGCGTGACAATCGCCCCGATGGTGCGCCACGCCACCCGCAACAACTCACACGTCGCGGACTTCGAGGTGCGCACCGCCAACCAGGCCGCCAGGTCGTCGAAGTCGCGGGTGTGGCCGACACCGTGACGAGCCCACGGCACCGCCGCCACCGTCGGGCCATGAGTTCGGCACCGGACCCGTGGTGCGTCGGCTTCGATGAACACCTTCGTCGTGCCGGCGTCCAACGCCCGCCACCGCCGACGACCATCACCACGGTCGTAGCGAGGCGAACGTCGATGGCAGTGACCGCAGCGGCCACGAGCCTTCGCATCAGGTCTCACCGACACCACGATCGAACCATCGCTGTCGTCAACGCAGACCCCTTCCACGACCGTGCGCGTCAACCCGCACGCCTTCTCCCATACCTTGGTGTTCAGCACCCCGTCTGCCGTCCTTTCAGTTTCGAGCCTTCGACAGCGCGAAACCTAGGAATCAGGCGGGGTGCACCCGCGGATAGGCCCTCAACTCACCCACGGACAGAGCAGAAGAGCGACATATCCTCACGTTCGATCGGCCGCACCCACTCGTAAACGAGCGTTCCAGCGACCTGACACGCGACCGGGCGGAAAGCGCTCTCCGCTGCCGGATCTGCTCGGTCGAAATGCCGTGGCGACCTAGTTGTTATAGCGCTGTCAACACGCGGTGAACACGAGGTCGCCCGAACTTTGGCTCCGGCGATTCGCGCGATCATGTTGAGTTTGACCGCGAAGCGGGCGGCGATCGGCCGATACCCCAGACCTTCAAAGTTGGGATCAGAAGGCCGGAGTTCGGATCGCGCCACCCCGACCGATCTCGTCGCATCCTCGCTCGCCGTCAATCACCGAGTGTCAGTCTTCGGTTTTGCGCTTCACTCCGACATGGTCGGGAAGGCAGCGGGATGTGCGACGTTCCGCAGCCGGATCGAGTCGCCGACGCGTACGCAGCGAAGGCCGCTGGCGTGCTTGGTGTTGGGGAACAGCCGTGCCTGTTTTTCGGCGTTGGTGCGCCCGGATGCCGGCGGTCACGTCGGTATCTCGGTGTGGTGCCAGTCGGTGATGTGGTGCGCAAAGCCGATGGGGTCGTCGCACATGGGGAAGTGGTTGCCGCCGGTGACGGTCCAGCCGTGGGCGGTCGGGAATAGTGTCTTCCAACGGTCGGCGAAGCCGAAGGGATCGTTCTTCTCTCCGAAGATTGTGAGAACGGGGAGTTGTGAAAGCGGGCCGGCAAGGGCTCGTTCGGCTTGCTCGAACGATTCTGGTGAGTGCCGTGCCGATCGCATGACACGGTGAAAGTTGCGGCTTGCGGTTCGTTGTTGATACGGGCCGAAGAACGCGGCTCGTCCGTTGTTGTCGAGGTGGCGTCCGACACCCATGCGGGTGCGGGTGGAGCGCGGGATCACGCGGAACGTGCCGAGCACAACGGTGGTCGGGCGGCTACTGACAAATCGGAACATCGCGCGCAACGCCAACCCGTCGGCGACCCAACTGAAACTGTTTGCTGCGACGAGCCCCGTGATGCGTCCGGGTCGCCGGGCGGCAGCCAAGACACCGACGACGCCTCCCAGGTCGTGAACAACGAAGGTCGCTCGCTCGACGCCGCGCTCGTCGAGGACTGCGTTGAGGATCGCTGGGTAGGTGTCGATGTCGATGTCGTGCCGGTCGCCTCCGCTGAGTCCGGTGCCGGGGAAGTCGAGTGTGATGCAACGGAAGCCGGCGCTGAGCGTCGTGATTGCGTCGCGCCAGATGTAACTCCACATTCCTGCGTGGACAAAGACGAGTGTCGGTCCGTCGCCTTCGTCGGTGTAGTGAATGTCGACCAGTTCTCCGCGTTCGTTTCGATGCGCATGCCGTCGGATTGCGAACGGCCACTGGTCGGTGGGCAGCCATCGGGGTCGGGCGAGCTCGTCGCGGGTTTGACTGATTGTGGTCATGGTTCGCTCCTGTCGTTGGGTGTGGAAATTGGACGATCCGCTCGTCTCGAATGTGACATTGCGTCGGAGATGTCACACTTGGGGCCGGTTGATCGTCTTGATGTCATGAGTTCCAACAGACCCCATTCAGCGGACGGCGCCGATGACGTCGAAGCGCTGTGGCAGTCGCACCGCCGCCGCATGCTCGACATCGGGTACCGCATGTTGGGCAGCGTGACCGATGCCGAAGACGTCGCAGCAGAGGCGTACGCCCGACTGATCGCCGCAGACCGCGACGACATCGACGAGCCGGTCGGATGGCTGGTAGCGGTGACCGCCCGGCTCTGCGTCGATCGACTCCGATCAGCTGAGATCCGCAAACGCGCCTACGTGGGGCCGTGGTTGCCTGAACCACTCGTCGAGACCGCAGCGTCGCCGATGATCGACCCGGCAGACCGCGTCACGCTCGACGACTCCGTGCGGATGGCACTGCTGGTCGTACTCGAGCAACTGTCGCCCGCCGAGCGGACGTCGTTCGTGCTCCACGATCTCTTCGCGATCTCTTTCGACGAGATCGCCGACATCGTCGGACGGTCGCCTGCAGCGTGCAGGCAACTCGCCAGCCGTGCACGACGGCGCATCCAGTCCGATCCCGATCGCCCACGAACCGCTGTTTCAGCCGATGAGGCCGAGGCAATCGCTCAGCGTTTCGCCCAAGCGTGTTCGAGGGGTGAACTCGAACCGTTGATCGAACTACTCGATCCAGCGGCGATCGGCGATTTCGACTCAGGCGGCACGATTCCGGGCGCCCCACGCCAGGCAATCGACGGGGCCGAACACATCGCCAGGGTCCTCGTCCGATCCTTCTCGGGACGGGACTTCTCGTTCTCGGTGACCAACGTCAATGGCGAGCCTGGCGTCGTTGTCAATCTCGATACGCAGGTCATGGCTGTCATCGCGATCGGCGTTCGGGCCGGCCGCATCGACCTCATTCACGCGATCGGCAACCCGGCCAAACTCCTGCACGTCGGCACCACCGGCCCACGTCGGACACGGATCGACGAGCACCACAGATGATCGGGTCGGGAGACTGGTTGACAATACTGACTCAGTCAGTCATGATCGAATCATGCCACGAGCAACACCTTCAGATCGACTTCCGAAGCTCCTCGATGCCGCGGCGGGCGCCTTTGTCGAGCACGGCTTCCATCGCACTCAGATGGACGACATCGCCGAGCGTCTCGGTGTCTCGAAGGGGACCGTGTATCGGGCCGTCGACTCCAAGGAGGCGCTGTTCGCCGCCGTCATCGAATGGGCCGACGACCCGGACGGCATTCCGGCAACCGGCATTGATGCGTCCAGCGATGTGGCGTTGGTCGCCGGCAGGGTTGCGGGCGACTTGGCTACAGCCGTCGCTGCGCTCGAGCTGACCTCGATCGTCGGCGGCCGCAAACGCTTGGGTGCGGTGGATGGCTTCGGCGTCGAGGTCGAGCGCATCACGTCCGGTCTGTTCGGTGTGATGCGGAACCGACGCACTTCGGTGATGGTGCTCGACCGGTGCGCGGGCGAGATCCCCGAACTCGGTGCCGTGTGGTTCGGTGATGGCCGCTACGCGCTCGTCGATCTCTGGCACGGCTACCTCGAACTTCGCTCGAAGCAGATGGCCGCCAAGGTGGATCATTCGATCCTGGCCCGCACGATCGTCGAGATCATTACGATTTGGGCCGTCAAGATGCCGTGGGACCCGGCCCCCCGCCCCTACCCAGACGACACATCCACGGCCTGCGCCACGATGGTCCGCAATCTCGTGACCGGGGTGCCCCGATGAGCGCCACGACCCCCACACGACCAGGAGCAATCGGCCGTCTCCGCTCCCGCCAATCCGGCCTTCCCTCGGGCCTGCTCGGGCGCATCTTTGGCCGGGCGATGGTCGGCACGACTGCCGACCACAACGATCAAGCACTCGCCCTCCTCGACCACACCGAACCGCGAACCGTCCTCGACGTCGGCTTCGGACAAGGGCGCACAGTCGCGGTTCTTGTCGGACAGGGTCATCGTGTTCTTGGCGTCGACGCGTCGCCGACGATGCTCAAGCAGGCCTCCGCACGCAACCGCTCCGCATGTCGAGGTGGACGAGCAACGCTTCGGCATGGCGACGGCATCACGATTCCGTTTCCCGATGACAGCGCTGACGCTGCGATCACGGTGCACACCATCTACTTCATGGCTGATCCAGCGGCCACGTTCGTCGACATCGCCCGGGTCCTGCGACCCGGTGGAACCCTTGTCGTGGCTTGCCGAACCAGCGACACTGCGACACCGGCGTGGATGGACCCGAACGTTTACCGCGTCCCGACCGCCGATCACGTGAGGTCAATGCTGGGCAACGCCGGCTTCGTGCAGGTCGAACACCATCCCGGCCAGGCGACTGACCACGACCTGCACCTCTTCGCCGCCCGACTCGCCGACGACCAAGGAACGCTATGATCCCCAACGCCACCACCGACGCCACCACGACGACCGACAGCTTTCTGGCTGCCCTGCGCCACCACACCGGAACCGGTGACCTCGACTGGGCCCGGCCGCCGCTACCGCTGTCG
This sequence comes from Ilumatobacter sp., assembly GCF_046290335.1. Taxonomy (GTDB): domain Bacteria; phylum Actinomycetota; class Acidimicrobiia; order Acidimicrobiales; family Ilumatobacteraceae; genus Ilumatobacter_A. Next base: position 1,552,151 of record NZ_JBKAGH010000001.1, read on the forward strand.
GGTGGGTTCTGGGCCGAGATGTACGACGTCGAGTTCGTCGACCCCACTGAACGTTTGACCGGGCGGCTCGTCGCTCGGATCATGCCCGACCCGGCCACGGCCGCGTTCGAGACCACCGTTCAGCGCCATGTCCACCGATGCGGGCTGTCGGTTCCTGCAATCCGCGCCGCTGCCGGACCCGGCGAACATCTCGACCGTGCGTGGTCCCTGATGGACTATGCGTGTGGGCAACCTCTACTGAGCGGGCTCAGCGCCGCGAGTGCGTTCCGGCAAGTCCCCACGCTGCTCCGTCGCCTTCCTCTCGTCCTTGCCGAAGCCGCATCCAACGTTCACCGCTGCTCGACCGAGGGGCTCGAAGATGAACTCGCAAGCCACGACCGCCGGGCCGACGTCGACGACTTCTTGGAGCGTGTGGCTCATCAGGCTGTCTCGATCGACCGCCTGGACCTCGCAAGCAACGCTCGACAACTCGCGACCCAGTCGGCTTCGACGCGGGTCATCTGCCACGGTGATCTTCATCCGTTCAACCTCCTCGTCGACGACGAACAATGGACCCTCGTCGACTGGTCGGCCGCGGTGATCGCCGATCCGCATTACGACCTGGCGTTCACGACTCTGATGCTCGCCAAACCGCCTCTCGGTGGACCAGCCCCGGTCCGGGCCGTCGCACGGATCATCGGCAACTGGCTTGCGAATCGCTTCCTGCGCACCTACGAGCAACTCACCGCTCACCCCATCGACCCTGACCGACTTCACTGGGGGCGCCAAGTCCATGCCCTACGCGCGCTCGTCGAACTCCACACGTGGGACGCGCAAGGCACCACGAGCGCACACGCCGGCCACCCCTGGCTCGCCCTTCGTCCACACCTCGAAGCTCAACTGTCGACGCGCTGACCCACCTCGCCGGTCGGACCCGGTGCGACTGGGTCGGTCAGGATGCGAGTCCCGTCGCAGTGGGGTGTTGAGCGGCGCGCCATTCGGGGAATCCGTCTTGGAGGCGTCGAGCGTTGCGGCGGCGTCGGCGAAGGAGCCGGACGGCGTCGTCAGCGAACACGCAATACGGGCCTCGGCAGTACGCGACGACTTCAGCATCGGTCGGCAGGTCCCCGACAATGTCGGGGAGTTGATCGATGGGGATGGAGCGAGCGCCCCGAATGTGTCCGGCGGCGTACTCGGCCTCGGGGCGGACGTCGATGATGATCAGGTTGCCGTCGTCGAGGCGTTGGGCGAGTTCATCTTGGCCGATCTCTTCGAGACGGCTGCGGTTGCCGAGGTAGTCCGCGGCGAGATCATCGAGTTCGTCGAGATGTGCGCGAGCCACCGAACGCAGAACCGTCCACAGTTGTTCGACATCGTCGGACGCGAGTTGGTAGTTGATGCGGTTTCCGTCGCGGCGGGTGGTCACGAGTCCGGCGGCTGCGAGCACTTGCAGGTGGTGTGAGGTGTTGGCGACGCTCTGGCCGATCTCGCTGGCGAGTTCGTCGACGTGTCGCTCACCTTGTGCGAGGACGTCGACGAGTTCGACCCGTCGCCCGTTTCCGAGGGCTTTGGCCACGTCAGCGAATCCGTCGAACAGCGCGTTCTTGGCCTGGCGGTCTCCCATACAACAACAATCTCCTCAAACGTTCCTTTGAACTGTGAGTATAGTGGGGAGATCTATTCAAGAGACTGTTTGAGGAGTGGTGATGGTTCGGATTGTGGATTTCGTTGATGAGGGTCTTGGTCACTCGTCGTATCTGATCGATCTCGGTGATGGCTCGGCGGCTGTGATCGATCCGCCACGCTTCCCGACAGCCCACGAGACGTTGGCCAGTCGAGACGGACTTCGGTTGGCGTGGACGGCCGACACCCATTCCCATGCCGACTACGTGACCGGCAGCCCGGGCCTGACCGCACGGCTCGGTGCGACGTTCGTGGCACCGGCGGCGTCGCGGCTCGACAGTCCGCACGATGCGGTGACCGACGGACAACGCGTCGAACTCGGCAACGGATGCTGGCTGATTCCCGTTGCGACACCGGGCCACACCCTCGACCACCACTCGTATCTGCTGGAGTGCGACGGTGCGTTGATCGGGTTGTTCTCCGGTGGCTCGCTGATGGTCGGCGCAGTTGGGCGCACCGACCTCGCCGGACCCGACCTGGCCGAACCGTTGGCGCACCAGATGTTCCGTTCGCTGCGCCGCTTCGACGAGTTGCCCGATGACCTCGCCGTGTACCCGACACATGGTGCCGGTTCGTTCTGCTCGGCGCCCGGCTCGACGGAGCGGACCACGACGATGGGTCGCGAGCGGGCAACGAACCCATTGCTGTCGATCGCCAGCGAGGATGAGTTCGTCGATCGGCTGCTCGGCGGGTTCGGCACGTTCCCGTCGTACTTTCTGCGTCTGCCGGAACTGAACCGTCGCGGCCCCACCGTGTTCGACGCGGTACCGACACTGGACCGGTTGAGCGTCGACACGGTTGCCGAACACGTCGCGGACGGGGCGCTGGTGATCGACGCGCGACCTATGGCCGATTTCGGAGCCGGTCACATTCCGGGGTCGTTCGCGAACACGCTCCGCCCTGTGTTCGCGAGCTGGATCGGTTGGCTGATCGACCCGGGCCGCCCACTGATTTTCGTCCTCAACGACGACCACGACCGCGCCGACGTGGTGCGCCAATGTCTCGATGTCGGCCACGAGAACCTGCTCGGTGAACTCGACGGCGGCATCGACGCGTGGGCAACGGCTGGCCGACCGGTCGCGGCGATCGGCGTCGTTGACGCGCACGCCATGGCAGCGACCGTGGTCGACGTTCGTCAACGAAACGAGTACGTCAACGGTCACGTCCCGGCCGCGGACAATGTCGAACTCGGTGCCGTTGCAGATATGTCGTCGCCGACTGGGCAGGTCACGGTGATGTGCGGCCACGGCGAACGGGCCATGACCGCTGCCAGCATCCTCACCGCCGCTGGCGATCGTCAGAACGAGGTGTCGGTGTTCGACGGTGGACCTGACACCTGGAGCGATGCAACAGGTCTTGATCTCGAGGTCGGCGCGTGACCAACACGGACGCGACTCCGAACGTGATCCGGTTGGGGTTGCGCGAGAACCTCGCCCAGTTCTCTCTACTCGTTGGCGTCAACGCGCTCGTCGGGGGAATGATCGGCCAGGAACGCACCGTCTTGCCGTTGCTTGCAACCGATGTCTTCGGGCTCACCGCGTTCACCGCCACGCTCACCTTCATCGCCGCGTTCGGCATCGTCAAAGCAGCGACCAACTTCTTCGCCGGCACCCTGTCGGACCGCTACGGCCGCAAACCGGTCCTCGTCGCCGGTTGGATCATCGGCATCCCCGTGCCCCTGCTGCTGATGTGGGCACCGACATGGGGCTGGGTGATCTTCGCCAACGTGCTGCTCGGCATCAACCAGGGTCTCACGTGGTCGACCACCGTCATCATGAAAATCGACCTCGCCGGCCCCGACAAGCGCGGCCTTGCGATGGGCCTCAACGAAGCCGCCGGCTACGGCGCCGTTGCCGTCACCGCGCTCGCCACCGGCTGGATCGCCAACGAATGGGGCCTACGTCCCGAACCATTCTTCCTTGGCCTCGCCTACGCCGGCCTCGGCCTCAGCCTGTCGGTTCTCTTCGTCAAAGAAACCCACCACCACGTCCACCACGAAGCCGCCACCCACACCTCAACGAACGACGACGCACACCAAGCGCTCACCGATCGCGAGATCTTCACCCTCACCAGCTTCCGCGAAAAGGCTCTCTCATCCGCGTCGCAGGCCGGGCTCGTCAACAACCTCAATGACGGACTCGCCTGGGGACTGTTCCCGATCTTCTTCGCCGCCTCCGGACTCTCCGTCGGCCGCATCGGCATCCTCGCTGCGATCTACCCCGGCATCTGGGGACTCGGCCAGCTCTACACCGGTGCACTCTCGGACCGCATCGGCCGCAAACCCCTCATCGTCGCCGGCATGCTCACCCAAGCCGCCGCCATTGCCTGGATGGCCGCGATGAACAGCTTCTGGCCGTGGGCCCTCGGCGCAGCGACCCTCGGCGCCGGCACCGCAATGGTCTACCCCACACTCCTCGCGACCATCGGCGACGTCGCCCACCCCACCTGGCGAGCACGATCCGTCGGCATCTACCGGCTCTGGCGAGACGCCGGATTCGCCGTCGGCGCCCTCCTCGCCGGACTCCTCGCCGACCTCATCTCCATCCAAGCTGCCATCTACGCCGTCGCCGCGCTCACGGCCATCTCAGGCGTCGTCGTCATCGCGCGTATGTACGAGACACACCCTGCCGCCGACCGCTAGACAACAGCGGCATTCATGACCGCTCGAGGCCAAGGTGTTGAACCTGAGCGCAAGTCCAATCCAGCTCCAGCCCGAACAGCCGTCCGTGATCACGTCGAGCGCCGAGCAAGATGTGCGGCGCATCGCCATCGAGGTCTTCCACGCCCGACCGCCCGTCGGATCGCGCATCACTCCTCTCAATAGAAGGCCCGCAGGTCGTCTGCGATCGGCACCTACGCGCTCGGAAAGGCGCTCCAGAACGTGCGAAGCGACACTGCTCGCTCCTGCCCTCCGGTGGAGCGGTCGCGTGTGTCGGTCGCATCCGGAGGGGGCGCCGTCTGAAGCTGACCCGCTTCTGCTCCATCGCACGCGGGCCATATCGAGCCTTGTTGGGTCGTCAGGCGGTGTCTTGGCTCGCTGTGAGGGTGTTGGCGAGTTGGTTTCGGGCGCGTGCGACGCGTGAGCGGATGGTGCCGATGGGGCAGTCGCAGATTTCGGCGGCTTCGTCGTAGCGGTAACCGAGGAGCTGGGTGAGTACGAAGGCTTGGCGCTGGTCGGTTGGGAGGTCGTCGAGGAGGAGTTCGAGTTCGACGCTGTTGGTGTGGTCGTGGGTGGGGCGTCGGGTGAGTTCGGTTCGTCTGGAACGTTGGTGGTGGTGGACGGCGTCGGCGCACGCGCGTCGGGCGATGGTGAGGAGCCATCGGAGTGCGTCGGTGTCGGCGCGGTAGGTGTGCAGGCTGCGAAGGGCTCGCAGGTAGGTGTCTTGTACGAGGTCGTCGAGGTGGTCGCGGTCGCCGAGGTATTGGCAGTAGGGGGTGACGTCGTTGACGGTGAGTCGTACGAACCGGTCGAAGGCGGCGGGGTCGCCGTCTTGCGCGGCAAGCAGAGCGCTGGTGGGATCGGTCATGGGCGGGGGGTGTCGACAGGTCGCGACGGCGGTTCGTCGGGTTTCTTCGATGTCGATGGAACTTTATGGGGAGATGACGGGACTGATGAGTCATGTCCAGTATTCATCCCCCCGTTTCTTCCTCGTGTCGGCCTCCGGGACGCCGACCTCGGCTGCGCGCCGGAATTCTGGCTTCGGCAATCCTGGTCTTGGCTGCATGTGGTTCTGACTCCGACGCGACTGAATCGGCGGCGACCGAGTCCCAACAAGACGATGCTGCCCAAGCCGGCGTGGCCCAAGAGACGCGTTTCACTGTCGTTGTTTCGGATCCTCCGATTGCGGACTTGGTGTCGCAAGTGGCCGGTGACGCTGTGGAGGTCGTGAGCGTGGTGCCCATGGGTGCTGATGGCCACACGTATCAGCCGGTCCCAGACGACGCGAAAGCTCTCGCGAGGGCGGACATCTACATCGAGAACGGCATGGGTCTGAACTCTGTGGTGTCGTCATTCGCAGCGGTGAATTATCCAGATGGGACGTTGCACTTTGGGCTCGCTGACGTCATTCCGTCGTCGGAGCAAATTGCAACCGATAGCGCCGAAGACGTTGAGGCACATGGACACGCCCATTCGATCAACGCTCACTTCTGGCCGGACCCGAACTACGCAATGGTGTACGTCGACCGGATCGTCGACATTTTGTCCGTCCATGACGCCGACAATGCTGGCCTTTACGCCGAGCGGGGTGCCGCGCTGAATTCCCAGCTGATGCAGATGGACGAGGCGTTCGCTGCGGCGCTGGCAACGATTCCGTCTGAAAATCGCAAAATGGTCGTGTACCACGACAGCTGGTCATACTTCGGGCGCCGGTACGACGTTCCTGTGATCGGAGCAATCCAGCCGACTGACTTCTCCGAGCCGTCAGCAGCCGAGCTCCGCGAGACGATCGAGGAAGTCCGCGATGCAGGTGTGCCGGCGTTCTTCGGCAGCGAAGTGTTCCCGTCCGATGTGCTCGAAGTCATCGAAGAAGAGTCCGGAGCGACCTATGTGGCTGACCTGTCCGACGACGTGCTCCCCGGTGAGCCGGGCACACCGGAGCACTCCTATCAGGGCATGATGCTCGCGAATACCCGCACCATCGTGGAGGCCCTCGGCGGCGACCCGTCTGCGCTTGACGCCATTGTCCTGCCTGCGTCGTGACCACAACCATTTCGCTGCAAGGCGTCGGTGTCCGATTCGGGCGGACCCGACCACTGCAAGACATCGACCTAGACATCGACGCCGGCGAACTCGTCGGAATCGTCGGCCCGTCAGGCGCAGGCAAGACCACACTGCTGCGTTTGCTGCTCGGCGAGATCAAGGCGTCCGAGGGAACAGTGTCGTTCGCCGGCACCGCTGGTCGTGGTGGCCGTGCGACGGTTGGCTACGTGCCCCAGCTCGAAGCAAGCGAGCGAACGTTCCCGTTGACGGTGCAGGGCGCTGTCGAACTCGGTGCCGCCGCAACCAGCTCGCGGGTACCGTGGTTCTCCCGCCGTGAACGCGACGCTGCGCGTCGAGCCCTGGAACGCCTCGGTATCGGCGAGTTGCACGATCGTGGCCTGCATGAGCTGTCAGGTGGCCAGTTCCAACGGGTGCTGTTCGCTCGGGCGTTGGTGTCGGACCCGCAGCTGTTGTTGCTCGACGAACCAACGAGTGGCATCGACCTGCGTACTCGCGGTGAGATGCTCGGACTCGTCGATGATCTGCGTAGCGACGGCTTGACAATTCTGATGACGACTCACGACCTGAACTGGGTTGCGTCGCACCTTCCCCGGATCGTGTGCCTGAACCAGACGGTGCGCGCCGACGGGGCACCAATCGACGTGCTCCAACCCGACGTCCTCGCGAGCACATTCGGCGCGGAGATGAAGGTCATCGAATACCACGGCCGACCAGTGATCGTCGATGGCGAAGCCCTCGTGGGAGGTGCGTCGTGAGTTTGCTGTTCGATCCGTTCGAGTTCGCGTTCTTCGGCCGAGCGCTCCTCGCAGCGGTCCTGGTCGGCGCGATTGCTGGCGCGCTCGGTCCGTTCGTGGTCGTGCGCCGTATGGCCTACATCGGCCAAGGCCTGTCCCAAAGCGTGCTCGGCGGCGTCGGTGTTGCTCTCGTCTACGGCGCCGGGCTCTACTCCGGCGCCATCGCGGCAACGATCGTCGCGACCATTGCTATCTACGCAACGCGTCGCCGAGGTGTTCCCGTCGACACCGCGATCGGCATCGTGGCCTCCACGATGTTCGCGGCCGGTGTTGCGGTTATCTCAGCGAACCGTGACCGGAGCCTGAACATCAGCAACCTGCTGTTCGGCAACATCTTGGGCGTCGACCGCAGCGACCTCATCCTCGTCGGCGTCGTAGTCGCAATTGTGGCAGTGGTGCTGTTCACCAACTACAAACAGCTCCTCGCCGCAACCCACAACCCGGCAGTTGCTGCAGCCCACGGAGTCCGCACCGGGTGGATGGAAGTGCTGTTCAACGCACTTCTCGCCCTCGCTGTCGTCACCGCACTCCAGGTGCTCGGCGTGCTCCTCGTCGCAGCAACACTGCTGCTGCCAGCAGCGACGGCATCACTGGCGTTCGGATCATTCGGGCGGCTCCTGATGGTGTCGACCGCGCTCGGTGTGGTGACTGCCGTCATCGGGCTCTACGTGTCCTACTACCACGACATCGCCAGCGGCCCAGCCATCGTGCTCACCGGCGCCGCAGCTTTCGCCATCGTCGCCTTTGGGCTCCCGAACCGCTACCGGCACAGCCGAGCAGTGATCTGATGGACCAGCGCAACGGGTTGACACACCCCACACCAGGACTGAGAGACTGAACGCAATGAGCGACTGTGCGTGGTGGGAACAGGTGTCGGCAAGCGCCGACGGCGAACTCCCCGAAACCGAACGCGCCGCCGCCGACGCCCACACATCGACCTGTCCGGATTGCGCCGCATCACTCACAGCAACCGCACTCCTGCGTCCAGCGCCTCGCACAGCAACAACGCCAGCACCGTCGCACCCTGCCGGGATCAACGCCGACCAACTCACGAGTCAAGAGCGGCGATGGCTCAGCGGCCGCTGGGCCCGCCGACTTCTCCTCGTCGCAGCGGTCATCATCGTCATCGAAGCCATCCCCGCCTACATCCGCGGTGATGGCCCCACCGCCGAAACACACGCCGCCCGCCATCTCGCAGCCTGGCAAATCGGCTTCGGCGTCGGGTTGATCGTGGCCTCGTGGGTGTCCCGCATGTCCCACGCCATGCTCGCCTTCGCAGCAACGTTCGCCGCACTCACCGTCGTCGCAACGAGCATCGACGTCATCAGCGGACACAGCGGGCCACTCGCCGAACCAGTCCACCTCGTCGAACTCATCGGCGTCTTCCTCCTCTGGCGACTCACACCACCACACCTGCTGCCCTGGCACCGCACCAACCGCTCAACCAGCAGGCACGTCACACCCCCGACACGAAACGAACTCCGACTCGTCCACACCGACAGCACAAGACCAGAGACGCCCCGGCGGTAGCCGCTGACCCACCAACAAGAGCGGCACCGCATCGTCATCAAAGCACCGCTCGTCGACGCCATGAAACCGCCCGATATTCGCGGCTACGAACTCCTTGACGACCCACCCTCTAGCGGCACGTACGCGATCGGCGGAGTGCTCGAGAACGTGCAAGCGGCGGGCGTCCTCGTCGGGCGATCGTCGTGGTGGACCTGATTGTCCAGAACACCGCGTCCTCGCAGCGATTACCGAGCACGGCATAAGGTCCGCACTCGGTTACCTGAGGAAGCCACGCTGCAGTGATTGTTCGTTCCAATACCGAGCGGCCACTCGGCCGATTTCAATGCTTGCGCTTGCTGCATATGCCGGGCATTCGGTGCCGAGCGGTGTTGACCGTATGGTGAGTTGATGCCGGAGACGCTTCGATCGATCTTGCTGTTCAGTCTGGCCGCTGTTGCCGAGATCGGTGGTGCGTGGCTGATATGGCAGGGTGTGCGCGAGCACCGTGGCGTGGCGTGGGTGGGTGCTGGGATCGTGGCGCTCGCCGCGTATGGGTTCGTTGCGACCCTGCAGCCTGATGCGAACTTCGGTCGGGTCCTAGCCGCGTACGGCGGGATCTTCGTGGCCGGTTCGTTGGCCTGGGGCCGACTGGTCGATGGTTTCAGACCTGATCGCTTTGACCTGGTGGGCGCAGGTATCTGTCTCGTGGGCGTAGCGGTCATCATGTATTCGCCACGCTGATCACACTCGGTCTTGCGTGGCGCCGGTTGCGGTGTTCCCACCCGTCTCGACGGGGCCGGCACGGGTAGATGAACGATCGCGTCCGGGAGACGTGCATCGCGAGAGGCGTCGGGCCTGGGCGCGAGGGCGAGAGGTGGTCGAAGGGGTCTGAAGCTGCGAGGCTGGTATCTATGAGTGCTGGTTGCTGCGGTAGTGACGACGAGAGTCTCGTTGCGCTGCGCGAGCGCCAGCGGACGGTGCTGTGGGTGGTCCTCGGGATCAACGCCGTGCTCTTCGTCGTTGAGTTCGGAGTGGGTTGGTGGGCACGCTCGACGGCGTTGCTCGCCGATTCGCTCGACATGCTCGGCGATGCGTTCGTCTATGCGTTCAGCTTGTGGGTGCTGCATCGCGGGACCAGGTGGCGTGCGCGGGCAGCGCTTTCCAAGGGTGTCGTGCAGCTCATGTTCGGGCTCGTCGTGTTAAGCCAGGCTGCGTGGCGAGCCGTAGAGGGCACGCCACCGGTCGCCGACGCAATGGCGCTCATGGGACTCGTCGCGCTCGCCGGCAACACGTGGGCGTTTGCGCTCCTGTGGCGGCACCGCTCCGACGACATCAACATGACCTCGACGTGGCTGTGCTCACGCAACGACTTGATCGCCAACGCTGCCGTTCTCACAGCTGCAGTGGCGGTCTGGCAACTCGACAGCGTCTGGCCCGACGTGATCGTGGGCGTCGCGATCGCTGTGCTGTTCCTGCGCACCGCCCGCGACGTGATCCGCGACGCTCGCGTCGAACTGGCGAAAGACGACCAGGACCTGACGCACGTCACGGCCTGACATCGCGCCAGGGCTCCAGATCAGCGGCCCGACGGCGAAACCTCCAGAGAGCCACCGAGGTGTTGATTCCTCCCTCTTGAGATTCTGCCCGACGCGATTTAGTCGACGCCGATCGATTCGAGGCATGCCGCAAGCGCGTCGGCGGTCGACCGGACAGAGAGGCTTGAGATCGCCCGAAGCCTCTCGACGGAAGCGACGAGGGCGATGAGCACTGTTCCGAGGTCATCGACGCCTGCGCTCGGCTCGAATGGTCTGGAGTCGTTGTAGGTGGCGGAAGTGTCGGCGAGCCAGTCGTCGATCGCTTCGACGACGGCATCATCGAAGCTCCGCTCGCCGTCGGACCAAACACGTTGGGCGAAAGCGTCGAGGGCGGTCATCAGCGGGCTGGGATCGGCCGTGCTCATGTCAGCGACGGTTCCGAGATGGTTGGGTCGGCGGCGGGTTCGATGCCGTTCCACTCGTCGAGGATCGCTTGGGTTGATGCGTACTCGTCGACCTCCGCGACTGCAGGAGCAGTGGGCAGGTACTCGTCCCACCCGCCGGGCGGGTTCGGCCAGGCGTGTTTGAGTTCGGCTATCGCTGCATTGACGTCGCCGTGATGCATAGCGACCGCGATCTCAACGGACGCGGCTGGATCGGGTCGGGAGTGAGCACACACTCGGATGACGTCGGCGCACGGCACGCCGAGTCCGTAGGCAAGTGCGGCGACACGGTCTGGCTCTGCGGATCGATAGGTCTGTGCGATGAGCGTTGCGTTCGCTCGGGCATCACCAGGAGCCGCGACGTCGATGACGGGCTCGCTTGCGTCGGGCAACGCTGCGGCGACCTCGGTCTCCGACCAGAGCGTCGGCCGCTCGGCATCGTGTGACATCGGGGCAAGCAGCGCTTGACGGATCTCATTGGTGTCGCGTCCGAAGTGGTCGAGGACTCGGGCGGTCTGACCGGCTGAGAGGCCGGCTTCTGCGAGAAGAATCGCTGCTTCGGGTGCGCTGTTGGGTTCGAAGGCGATTTCCATGAGTCGGCGACCGGGTTCGGGTTCGAGATGATTCTTCACAGCGAGGACGAACTCGGCATCGGTGAGATCGAGCGAGTCGAGTCCCTGCTTCGGCATCGGCTTCGGCTTCGGTACACCTTCGATCGTGAGCTGCTCACCGTCATGCTCGACTTTGGGTGTCGTCGTCGACTCGCTTCTCTCGTTCGCCGTGGTTGGCGGATCGAGTTCGACGATGTCGGGGTCGATGGCGTGATCGAGCGCGTCGGGTGTCAGCTCGATACCGAGGTCCATCTCGAGTGTCTCGACCAGCCGCTTGGTCGTCGTGAGCACGGCTTGCGCTGCGGACTCGACGACGTCAAGGTCACCACGCGCCCAACCCGCTACGTACGGGACGGTGTACCGCTGGGAGTCGAGGCCGATGCTCTGCGACAGCAGATAGGCCACTGACTCGGCTTCGACCTCCTTGACGTCTCGTGTGATCTCCGTGCGGTGTTCGTGGTCGAGGTGGACGTGCGCCCACTCATGCAACAGCGTCTTGATTCGCTGTGGTGGTTCGAGGTCTCCTGCGACTTGGACGGTTCGGTCGACGTAGTTGGTGAGGCCGTTCCACTTCTCGATCGGCAATCGCTCGTGGAGTTGGACGTCGAAGCCTTCCGATTCGAGTTGACCGACGACGGCGGACCAGACGTGTTGCCACCGGTTCTCGCCGGTCAGGAGTTCGGGCATGTGCGGTTCGGGGATCGCTGGGGGTGCGACGAGCTGTCCCTCGTGGAAGACCTTGACCGTGCGAAAACCCCGGAGTCGTTTGCGGCTCGATTCCTCCCCGGTCGCTTCATCGACATCGACCACCTTGGCGACCATCGGAGCGAGGATCGTCAGTCCCTTCTGGCCTTTGGCGACCTGACAGGTGCCGCCGTCGGTGGACGGGATGCAGGTCCAGTTGCGGTATGAGGCGACGTAGCCAGAGGCGCCTTGGAGCGCGAGGAGCATCTGGTTCTGGGGCGAGTAGCGGTGGAACTTGCGGGCGGTTTCGAGATAGGCGAGCCAGTCGTCGCTGGTCGCCATCTCCCCGATCCGGACAGTGAGCTGGGCGTGGAGTTCGTCGATCAGCGCCGCATGGTCGACCCGTTGGCGCTTCATGACGCCACCGCCTCGACCTCACAACGCTCCTTCCGCGCTTCAACTTCGTCGCCATGAGTTGCTACGCCTTGCCGGCGACCCGGCCGCGAGGGCGTCGGTGTCCACGGCCCGCAGCCGGCGGGAACGGTTGGCTCCAAGGATGGGGGTGGTTCCATCTCGGCGAGTCGCTTGATCCGCCACCACTCGCGACCCTGGACGTGGGCGGGTGGGATGTTGGAGTGGATGAGCAAGGCGGAGCCATAGCGCGGCAGTCGCGACAAGAAGTACGGCACGAGCGGTTCGCGATTCTGTTGACCGGAGATCGATCGGCGTCCGCCGCCGAGGTCGTTGGACCAGGATCGGCGCTCGACCTCCTCGTCACCGACGATCTTTGAGACATAGCCGAGTGTCGAGTCGTCGGACGCTCCGGGGAAGAACAGCTTGGTGGCGTGATTCGTGAGGAGAATGTCGGCGCGCTTGCCGTACGCCTCGTGGATCTGGGCGAGCGACTGCCAGATCGTCACGAGCTGAATGCCGATCCCGGCGCATGTCGATGACACTTCGGGAAGCCACGACAGCGGGATGTTGCCGGCCTCGTCGATCAGCATCAGCAACGGTGCCGGAAACGCTCGGCCCTGCATGTCCCACTCATAGGCCTGTGACTTCAAGTCCGACAGCAGCCCGGCAAGCACTGGTGCGAGGCGTTTGTAGTCGTCGAGGCTGACGAGCAAGTACAGCGTGTTGGCGTCCTTGCCCTCGTCGCCGGTGTCCATCAGCCAGTCGAGGTCGACCCACTCGCCCTCTCCGTTCTTCAGGTCGGTGGCTGCGGCGACGTTCGGGTCGAGCCACGGATCGCACACCGTCTGAGCGGTTGCGTAGACCGAGGCGATGATCCGATCATCGGGCTTGTTCCAGATCGACCGGAGATGCCGAATGGCCGAGTCAGCCGCCGGCTTCTTTCGAGGATCCTTGAACGCGCGGTCGAGCACGTCGCGCGGTGCACAGGCCTTCTTCTTGTTCGTGGGGTCCGGACGCTCCATGTCGTAGACCCACTTCGCCACTTCCTTCATCGACGGGCTGCCCGACAGCGCCGCTGCGCCGAGGAGCCCGGTGAACAGCAACTTGCCCTGTGTTGTCCAGAAGTCCATACCCCCGTCGACGCCGGCCTTGGGAGTCCACGACGACAGTGCCTCGCCCGCCTTCTTCGCACCAGTGGCGGTGTGCGCCATGCGCAGCGGTGACCACCTGGCGATCTCGTGGTCCTCGATTGCGATCGCACCCTGGTTCGCCTGCAAGAACCCACCCGGGTCGAAGACGCGTACCTCGCCGACATCGCGGCGACGCTTGATCGTCGCGTCCATCAGATCGCGTTTGACGCTCAGCACGATCGCTGGTCCGGCCCAATCGAGCAGCCCGGGGATAGCGCACTGCGACGTCTTGCCGCACCGGGTCGGCCCGGCGATGGCGATCGAAGTGACATCGCCTTGCTGGCCCGATCGCATCTCTCCGGTGGCACGAGCGAGGAGGCGACGCAGACCGGTGTGCGTCGGCGGTGCCCATCGCCGGTTCTCCGTCGCGATCAGCCACCGTCCCCAGACCCCGAGCACGAACCGGCCCGGCACCGGTTCACGGATCAGCAGCGGACGAAGCTCACGTCGCTTTGCAAAGCGTGCGTGCGCGTCGACACCGAGCCGCCGCCGACCCGTCGTCGATTCCTTCCACAGCATCCGCGCAGCGACAAACAGACCGACGACCGCGACAACAGAGAGCACGGTGACGGTCCAGTAGACGAAGGGACCAGGAATCCGTTCGGCAACCTCGGGCGGCCACGCCCGCGATGGTTCGCCCGGGTTGCGAACGAGAGCGGGAATCGCTCTGAGGGCGTCACCGAGACCGACGGCGACGAGCCCGCCACCGGAGATCGCCGCCCCGCCGATAACTCCCGCCCACAGCGCAACTGCGAGCGAGAGCGCTGCAGCAAGCAGCGACAGCAAGACGATTTCGATGGGCGTCATCGAGCCGGAAGTAGCAGACGGGGCCGAGGTGGAGGACATGGCTGCCACGTGCCTTGACATTGATCACGGCAATACGCACTCCGTCAGAAATTTCCTGCTGAGCCGGGCGTTCAACGCTCACGTCAATACGCATTCCACCTGCTCAGCCTCGGTGCTCACGCCGATGCGAGGGGTCTAGAGCCGCGCCGTCGGCTGTGAGGGTTGCGGTGAGCATTGGGGCGCACCGTGGCAGTCGAATCATCCCGCAATCACCTCTCAGGAGTTCGACCCGTGACCATCCGCCATCCCGCCCAGCACCCCATCCACCAGATCCTCGACCACCAGTACCGCCGGTGCCTCGCTCCCACCCGCCACTCACGCATCCGCACCCGATGGGCCGACGACTCCGCCCTCGCCGGCCTCTCCATCCCGACCATCATCGACACCTGTGCCGACGCCACCGTCGACCAGAACCCGATCGTTCGCGCGCTACTCCGCTTGCACCAGCACGGCGACGCCGACGCGACGACGATGCTCATGGTCGCCCTCCGCCCGTCGGTCTGCCGCGTCGCCCAGAGCTTCAGCGCACACCGACACCAAGAAGACGCCTACTCCACCCTGTGGGCTGCCGCCGGGCACCTTCTCGCAACCACCGACCCCGAACTCGACCCTCGCGACGAATCCGGCGAACCACGCGTCTTGCTGTCGTATCTGGCCACTCGACTTCGAGCGAGCTACCGGCTCCTCGACACCGACGACCGCAACCAGAACCGCCGCTACCGCCGTGGACAACTCCCGACCATGGTTGCCCTCGATCCCGGCGTCCACGACACCGCCGGCGGCAACGTCGAGAACCAAGCGGTCGCAGTGTACGAACTCCACCGAGTCGCCGATGCGGTCACCAACGGCGTCATCGGACAAGCACGTTGGAAGCAACTCGTGCACCACCGCCTCTCAACCCGGCCCAGCACACCAGCGATCCGCGTCGGCGCCCACCGAGCCGCAAGCCAGCTCGCAGTCCTCGTCGGCCACGAGGCCGCCTGACATGGCGCGCCAGACCATTGTCGTGTGGGGAGCAAGCGGCGGCGTCGGCACCTCCGTTGTCGCAACCATGCTCGCCCACCAACACCCCGGGCGAGTCACGCTCATCGACCTCGCCGGAGACCTCAACCGGATCCTCGCACTACCGGACGCGCGACACGGTGTGCGCGACCTCAGCAGTCCTGGCGTGCTCGATGCGACTGAGACTCTGCACCTGACTTCGGTGGACATCTCGCCTCGCGTATCGCTCGTTCCGTTCGGCGATCGACACTGCCCCACGACACGCTCGATCATTCTCGCCGACGGGCCGCTGGCCGATCTGGCCGAGTGGATCAGAGCACACCCGCACGTCGTCATCGTCGATGCCGGCGTCGGTCCACCACCCGAGGCACTGCGCGAGGTAGCAACCGATTCGCTGGCCGTCACGCGTCTGACCCGAGTCAACGCCGAACGCCTGCAACGCTTGCGCGACGAGCTGACGGGGCTCATCGTCGTCGAACAGCCCGACGCCTCGCTGTCACGAACCGACGTTGCCACATTCGCCGCAACGCCGATCTACGCCACGCTTCCCTACTCGAAGGACATCCCACACGCCATCGACGCCGGCATGTTCCTTCACCGCCGCGACGACCTCGCTCGACTCACTGCACTCCCGGAGCTCGAAGAACAGGTCTACATCAACTGGTTCGACGAGGCACACGTCACGAACGTCGCTCACTACTGGTCGGACGCGTACGGCATCGCCGGATTCGAAACGTACGAAGGAGGCATCATCGTCGTCGGCTCCGAAATCTGGACGATGTCAGTCCTCGACCGACCGTGGTCCACGTTCGAGATGAGAATCCACGTCGAACCAAACCTCACCAAGCCCCGCGACCAAGAGATCGCCCACCTCGTTGGGCATCCGCGCCCACCCGATCGCGGAAGCGACCCGCTCGAAGAATGGATGCTCGGCATCTCCGACCGACTGGCGACCGACGTCGACTTCGGCCACGCCTGGCAATCCTCGCTCGGCGACGATCGCTGGCGACTCAGCTGGAACAGCGGAAGCGGCGAACTCCACACCGTCAACCAAGACACCGCCGTCGTCACCGTCCTCGGCACCTTCGCAAGCGAACAGGACGTCCACGCCGCGCTCGACGGCTGGGCCCGACACCACGACGACGAGAACGGCCTCGACTGGATCGACGCCGTCGTCCGCCTCGTGCTCGCCGAGAGGCGGGCAGGCCACCCACAATGCGTCGGCCGGTGATCGCCGAACTCGCCGCTCCCGTCTCCCAGCTTCTGTCACCATGCCCGAGAGATCCACTGTCGCACGTGCGCCATATGCGATCTCCGCATCGTGTCCGTCCGACTCGGCGTCAGGCTGCGGTGTGGGATCGGATGGTTGCGATGGTTCGGTTCATGAGGTGGCGGATGAGGTGTCGGTAGAGGAGCCGCTTGATTCCGGCGAGGTTGGTGCCGGCGGACTGGTAGTAGGTGTCGGGGTCGTTGTAGACGCCGAGGTCGCGTTCGACTCCGGTCATCTGGATCTCGGTGTGGTCGCCGGTCCATTCCACGCGTGGGTTGTCGATGTCATCGGTGCCGGCGGCGTAGCCGATGAGCCCGCCGCTGGGTCGACCGAGTTGACAGCGCAATCCCTCGAGGTAGTCGTCGTCGAGGATGACGCCTTCGAGTCGTTTCCAGTCGCCGTCGATGAAGACCTCGACCCACGAGTGCAGTATCTCTTCGGGTGCGAGGCGGTAGACGAGACCGGGGACGACCCCCTTCTGGAGGCGCTTGTGGATGGTGGCGGCGTGGAATCGGCAGGGGATGTCGACGGCGCGCAGGAGTGCCATGAGCAATGTCGCTTTGGTGTTGCATTGGCCGTAGCCGTCGGCAAGGACCTCTGATGCGGCGATGTCGTCGTCGGCGTTGTAGCCGAAGGCGATCTCGTTTCGGACGTGGTCGTAAACGGCGCCGATTCGTGCGAGTGGTTCGAGTTGCCGCCAACCTCGTCGGGTGACGAGTTGTTGGATCGCTTCGGATTGATGATCGAGCAGTGCGGTCGGAGCGACGAGGGCGTCGCGTTCGTGGTCGAGCGTTCTATCGTTTCGTGACGGCGTGTTCATGGTTCCATTGGACCTCGACACCGCATGGTGCCGCTTGTACGTAGGGGCCATCCGGTCACGTCCCGGGGAAGTCCGTCTCGGCGATCGTGATGAGAGGGAGCACGTCGGAGGGCGCGAGACCGAAGGTCTGTCGGAACGTTCGGCTGAAGTGAGCGGAGTCCGTGAACCCGGCTGTGGCTGCGGCCGTCGTCAGGTCAGTGCCGTCGTCGACGGCGAGGAGTGCTGCGCGGAGTCGTCGCCACAGCACGTACCGCTGGAACGGGATGCCGACCTCGGTGGTGAAGCTGCGGCGGAGTTGGCGCGGTGACAGCGCGACGTGGTTGGCCGCAGAGGTGAGCAGTGGTGCTCGGTCGAGGTGGGCGTCGATGAATCCGATGGCGTCGAGGACCTCGGGTCGTACCGGTGGCGGGCTGTGCTGAGTGTCAGGACCGATGAGTGCGGTGAGCAGATGGCGGCTCCATCTGATGACCGAGCCGCCGTCGTCAGAGGTCGGGAGTCGGATGCCGGCGAGCCGTGCTTCTACGTCGGAGGCGGAGAGGTCGTTGGCGAGTGCCGTGAGCTGTTGTCCGAGTGCGCCGGAGGGCTCGATGAGCAGGATTGCGACGTCGTCGCCGTTGGCGTCGAAGCCGTGTGATTGACGCGGTGGGATCAATACGGCGTGAGTCGTCGTCGACGTGTGTTCGGTGTGTACATGGATCGGTTGCGACGGGCTCCAGACGAGCTGGATCGCGTCGTGTCGGTGTGTCGTGGCGGACGATCCGGGTCCGACGTAGACAACCAGTCCACTGCCCAGTGCGAGCGTTCCGGACCATGTGGTGTGAGAGTTCGTCATCGCCGTCCCGGTCTCCGCTGCGACCGATGTCAGCTGTGTGGCGATTGGTCGGTGCCGATGTGGATTCCCGACGCGGCGGCTTGAGAGATGAGTTGGTCGGCGTCGATCACGTCCCACAGGTAGCGGTACCCGGCGGCGTTGCTGGTTGCGAGTTGATGGGCGGCGATTGCGGTGATCGTGGCGGTGCCGACCGATTGGCCGTCGCCAAGCGCCCAGGCCCGTTTCCCGGTGTCGGTCTCAATGACACCGGCCCACCATGCTGTGCCGTGCGCTGCTCGACGCGTGGCGCGGCCCACGCGTCGGATCAGCTCTGGTGCTCGGGGGATGGCGGACGCGACTGCGAGGGCGCGGCCGGCAAGACGTGAGTCGAAGCAGTACCGCGTGGTCACGGCCACGCCGAGCGGTCCCGGGAGAAGTGCTCGGTCGGCGAAGTCGAAACGCCACGCCGGTCGCCGTCCGAAGCCGCCGGGGAAGTCGATCGTCTTCGGGTCGGAGAAGTTGCGGAACGACGCCTGTCCCGGCTCGCTGATCGTGCGTCCGAGTTGTCCGAGCGTCCAGTCGCGCGATGCTTCGCCGTAGTCCTCGCCGAGGCCGATCAGACACGAGATCGACACCGCAGTTGCGTCCGGGTCGGCGGCGACGAGATCTCGTGCAAGGACACTGGTCAGCCCGGGAATGAGCCCGACGCCGACGAGGAGCGGTGGCCCGTCGAGTGGTTGGGCTGCGAGCTTCAGCGCGTATGAGCTCGATGCGGTGATGTCGATCATCGACCAGCCTGCGCTCCGCCATCTGCGGACGGCATCGAGGTCTTCAATTCCGGTGCAGTTGATCGCGATACCGGATTCGTCGACATCGAGGCTCGCCGGATCGGACAGCGTGCCACTGCGCCCGGTCACGGTCGCAAACGGCTCCGCCATTGCTGCGGCCCGTTCGGCGCTGCGTGATACGGCGACGACCCGTTGACCGTTGCGAGCGAGCTGGGCTACCACCTCGGTCCCGACCGCGCCGGTGGCCCCGAACACCGCGATGGTCGGTTCAGATTGCGTCATCGCAGGCACCGCACGTTCGTCCGCTTAGCATCGGCGGCGCCCTGTCGGCGGTGGTCAGGTGAGATCACCAGGTGACCTCGTGGCAGCCGTCGTGGGTGTCGGGCTCGACCTGGAAGGTGCCGTGGGTGATCCCGTAGGTCTCGGCGAGGACATCGCGGGCACGGTCGAGCACTGCGTGAGCGTCGGTGTCGGTGGTGGTCATCAGGTCGGCAGATGCTGCGTCCATCTCGGAGGTGAGCGTCCAGACGTGGAGGTCGTGGACGTTGACGACACCGTCGATGGCTTCGAGGTCGGCGCACAGTGCGTCGAGGTCGATGTCGTCGGGTGCTGCCTGCAGCAGGATGCGGACCGCTCGGCGACCAAGGCGCCACGTGCGCGGCAGGATCCACAGCCCGATCCCGGCGCCGATGACCGGATCGATCCACGCCCAGCCGAACACTTCCAGCAGCACGGCGGCGATGATGACGCCGACCGAGCCGATCGTGTCGGCGAGTACTTCGAGGTAGGCGCCTTCGACGTTGAGTGACTTCTTCGACCCTTCTCGGAGCAGGAGGAACGCGACGATGTTCGCGATCAGTCCGAGGGTGGCGACGATCAGCATCGGCACGCTGAGCACCTCGGGCTCGCCGAACAGGCGCCGGCCAGCCTCGACGAGCACCCAGATCGCGACGCCGAACAACAACAGGGCGTTGACGAACGCGGCGAGGATCTCGAGTCGGTACAGACCGAATGTGTGGTTCGAGCGCGATTGCGACGTGTTGCGTTCGAATCGTGTCGCCAACTGGATGGCGGCGAGTGCCATGCCGAGTCCGATCACGTCGGTCAACATGTGCCCGGCGTCGGAGAGCAATGCGAGTGAGTTCGTTGCGAACCCGGCGATCGCCTCGACGACGAAGAACGTGAAGATGATCCCGAACGCGATGAGCAGGCGTCCCCGGTGGCGTTCGCCAGCGCGGGCGAGGCTCGTGCCGTGGTCGTGGTCTGCACCCATCAGTGTTCGTCTCGGCTGTGGGCGACGTGCTCGCGGGACAGGTCGAGGAGCATGCGGACGTGGGCATCGTCGAGCCGGTAGAAGATGTTGCGCCCGTCGCGACGATTCCGTACCACACCGGCGCTGCGCAGTAGACGCATTGCCTGGGACACCTTCGTGTCGGTCGTGTCGACCGTCTCGGCGATGTCGCACACGCACAACTCGCCCGCCTCCAACAGGGCGAACAGGATCCGGACCCGGGTCGGGTCGCCGAGCAGGCGGAACATCTCTGCCAGGTCGGATGCCTCGTCGACGTCGATCAACGAACGCGACACCGACTCGACCCGGCCCGCATCGACGCTCTTCACGACGCACCCATCCAACGAACTCACCTCTGACACCTGCATAGATGCGAAGATATGCGAATGGTGCGGGAAATGCAACAGCCCGACAGAATCTTGAGAGTGACAGGACCGACCCGACGGCTCAACAGGCAGAACCCGTGAGCCTTGTTGCGCACGGCGGAGCCGACCTGATCAACACCTGGGGATTCGCGTACGTCGGAGGCATCATCGGACTGTTCAGCCTCTCCCTGCTCTACGTCAAAGCGAAGGTCGACCAACGCACCGACCAACCGGGCGCAACCACACTCCCACGGGCGGTTGCCTCACTCGGCCCGGCAGTGATCGTGGTCGGAGGAGTGTGTGGCGTATCGCTCGGTCTAGGCATCGCCGGCCTGCTCGACTCGGCTTTCGAGAGTGCCGAGGTGGACGACGTCGTCGCCGAACTCTGCGATCTCCGCACCTCGGGCCCGACCGAACTTCCGCCGGAACTCCACGACGAGATCCTCCACGTCATCGACGACAACGATCTCGCAGCAGCCGAACCCCGACACAGCGCATTCGACGCAGTCGCAGCGTCACCCGAGGCGACGCCACAGGAGTGGGCCACGACCATCGACCGGCTCGCAGCCGTCCTCGCGGGCGACGATGAAGGCCCGGTTCCGGTGTGTCGTCGGGGTGGAAGCTGAGCACCGATATCGTCTCGGCTGCTCGCCGCGACTCAACCGAGACCGAGGCGTTCCCAGGCCGCCTGATACTCGACGATCTCGATGGTCTGATTCCGTGACACGGATGCTGCGAACTCGATGATGCGCTTGCGTTGGCCGTTCGCGCTCGCGAAGTCACCCATATGGATACCGCCCCGGTGGTGTTCGGCCATGATCCGGAAGAACAGCCGGTCAGCGTCGATGCCGGTCGCCGCGTCGAGTTCGGCCAGTCGCTCGGGCGACTGCATGCCGGGCATCTCGCCGACCGGCATGGACATGCCCATCCATGTCATGGCCATCCGATCGGGTTCGCCGATCTCGTAACCCTCCTCAGCGAGCCAACCCTTCATCCACTCGATCTCACGCTCCTGGAACGGGAGAACCTCTCGGGCGTACGGCGCGACGCCACTGTCGGGGCGTTCGTCGAGGTAGATGTTCGAGATCAGCAGCGCCTGTTCGTGGTGGTCGATCATGTCCTGCAAGAAGCCGACATCGACAGCGTTCATCGGCTGGTCAACCGGATCCTCGCTGAACGCCCACACCGCAACACCGGCCACTCCTGCAACGACGACCGTCCCCGCCAGCACGACCAACATGATCTTCACGATGCGGTTGAACATCGCGTCGGACACGACCTCACCGACGTCAGCACCCGATGCATCGGGTGCGCCACGGGCACGGCTGCGCTCGGCGCTGGGTTCGGTTGCGCTGTCGAGGGCATCCATCACAGCTCACGACTCTATTGCGCAACGACGGTCGTAGCTGTCGTGAGCTGAAGGCCTTACCGACCGATGCCCAAGCCCAGGCCGAACCCCATCAAGTGGCCCGAAGAATCTGGCTCGGACGGCCGAGTGCCGATGGACGGCGGATGCACATGCGTTGTGAGGCGATCGGTCCAGGTCGAGTCCTGAAGTGCCCAGTCGGTGAGGTCGTAGCCAGCGGGCGGCTCGATCCGGATCACACTGTCGACGTCTCGTTCGGCGAGGTGATGTTCGAGGCGGTCCGCTCCGCGCTTGCCGGCCTCATCACCGTCGAAGCAGATCAGCACGGCGCTCTTCGTATCGGCGAGTGCGTCGGCGACACGTTGGTCCGGATGTTGGGAACCGAGAACCGCAACGCTCACGAACCCGGCTTGGGCCGCGACCAGCCCGTCCGGCACACCTTCGGTCACCACCACCACTCCAGCACGAGCGACGGCTGAGGCGGGCGGCGTCAGCCACGCCATTCGGGGATTCGCCGCCCATCTGCGTGCAGGATTGTCGTACTTGTCGCGCCCGACAGGCGGGTCGATGAATCGGGCTTGAAAGTAAGCCACCTGGCCGGCACGGTCGAGGGCCGGGTAGACCGCTGCTGGCCAGCCGGCGGGGAACCCCCGCGGGCGTGGGAGGTAGCGCCGTCCGAGGTCGGCGCCGATGCGGTTCGCTTTGAGTACGTCGTCGCCGAGCCCCCGCTCGTGAAGGTGTTGGCGGATGTTGGCGGCGGGTGCGGTCCAGAGCAGTCGTTGTGCTCGTTCGACGTAGCGGCGGACTTCGATGTGTGGTTTCCCCAATGGTCGCGGCGGGGGTGGCGGGGTTCGCTCGACCGGTTGAAGGTGGGCGTGGTTGTCGTTGAGCCAGCGGATGGCGTCGCCGACGGTCAATGATTTGGCGAGGATCACGGCGTCGATGGCGGTGCCACCGTGACCGCCGGACCAGCATCGCCAGCGTTGCACTCCGCGAGAGTCGGTGGAGATCTTGACCGAGGGGTGCTCGTCGGGGTGGTCGGGATCGACGCATCGCCAGGCGCGCCGGCCCGACTGTCCAACGCATTGTGAGAGGGCGTCGAGGACGTCGGCGAGCTCGACTCTTGCGAGCAGTTCGTCCCGGTCGATCCGGTACGCCACGGTGACGGCGTCCGTCTACGCGACCATCGCTGAATCGATCGTGATAACTGCGCCGAGCAGCGAAGGGCCCGGGGCTCGATCTTCCATGTCCTCAAAGACGCCAAGCTCACCTTCTTCAACCCGACCACGCATCTCCGCGACGCGCCGGTCAAGTACTCGATCCCCAACACAGTCCACATTGACGCGCTCTGCGGCACGTTCAACTCGCCGAATCAAGCGTGTGCGCTCACCGCAGCACTGCTCGGCTTCCACGCCGTCAGCGAACTCTTCGTCGCCCAAACCAGTATCTACGCCAACCCCGCCGCTCGCAGCGACGACGCCCGACACCCCAACCGTCCAACAACGCATCGGCCGATACCGATACATCGGCACAAGCCGATACGATCTGACGCCATGAGCGCCACGATCCAAAGCGCAGCACCCAGCGCCACCGCCGCGAAACTGTTCTGCGGATTCAGCGACCCGACACGCCTCACGATCATCACCACACTCGCCGACGGCGAACAACGCGTGAGCGACATCGTGACAGCGCTGAACGGCTCCCAAGGCAACATCTCCGGTCACCTCAAATGCCTTAGAGAATGCGGACTCGTGACGGATCGGCGCGCCGGACGCGAGGTCTACTACCGCATTGCCCACGACGAAGTCATCGACGTTGTCCGCTCGGCCGAGCGGCTCCTCGCACTCACCGGTGAAAACATCGATCTCTGTCCGAACTACACCACCAACGCCAACGCGTGAGCAGCCAATGACCGTCAGCCGTTTCCACGTCGCCGGCATGGACTGTGCCGCCGAAGAACAACTCGTGCGCATGGCACTGTCCGACATCGACCAGATCGACCGCATCGAAGTCGACCTCGAGCAACGTGACGTGCTGATCGACCACACGACCGACACCGCCACCATCGACACGGCACTACAAACCCTCAACCTTGGCGCCGACTTCGTCGACGACACCAGCGAGATCGGCCCCGCCCCCGACACCCGACGAGAACGCAACGCGCTGATCGTCGCGTTCGTGATCAACGCCGGCTTCTTCGTCGGCGAACTCACCGTCGGCTTGATCAGCCGCTCCATGGGACTCATCGCCGACGCACTCGACATGGGTGCTGACGCCAGCGTGTACGCCCTCAGCCTCGCCGCAGTCGGGACCGCCGCCGCGCGCAAGAAGCGACTCGCACGCACCAGCGGATACCTCCAGATCGGCCTCGCCGCGCTCGGCCTCGCCGAGGTCCTACGAAGATTCTTCGCCGACAACGAACTCCCGGACCCGACCTCGATGATCGTGATGTCCGTTCTCGCGCTCGCCGGTAACATCATCACACTGCTCGTACTGCAACGAGTCCGGTCCGGCGAAGCACACCTACAAGCCAGCTGGATCTTCACCGCCAACGACATCAAGGTCAACGGACTCGTCATCGCCGCAGCAATCGGCGTCGCACTCACCGACTCCGGCATCCCCGACCTCATCGCGGGCGCCGTGATCTTCGCCGTCGTCGCCAACGGCGCCCGACGCATCCTCAAGATCAGCCGATGAACTCCGCCCGACGTCGCACAATGGTCGCCTGGATCGCAGCGCTCACCACAATCGATCTCGCCACCAAAATCTGGGCCACCGCCACACTCGACGACAAACCAATCACGCTCCCCGGACCCATCGACCTTCAACTCGGCTACAACAACGGCACCGCATTCGGACTGTTCACGAACATCCCACCCCTGCTGATCACCGCCGCAACCCTCACCATCGCGCTCGCACTCCTCACAGCCGCCTGGAACGGCCGGACACCCACCGGGCCCGCCGCGCTCATCATCGCCGGAGCGCTCGCGAACACCATCGATCGGCTCGAAGCCGGCTCCGTCGTCGACATGCTGCACACCGGCTGGTGGCCCACCTTCAACGTCGCCGACATCTTCATCACGACCGGCGTCGCCTGGTGGGCAATCACCGCCACGAACACCGACCACTCGACCTCGCCGACCATCGAACCATCCAGCACCACACACCAACACCAGACCTGACACGACGCATCCATCCGCTCCGGTGACCGCCAGTTCACCAACCCCGGACCGTCCAGCCCGACGAGCACCCCGGAGTTCGACCCCTTCGACCCCGGTCATGGCTTCATCCCCTGGTCTGTGTCGACGATCGCTGCTTCGTGGGCGCCGATCACGTGGTGCACAACGGCTGCTCGCCCGGCAACTGTCCACACCGATCTGCCACGCGTCAGACGCGGCAGCAGATCGACCATGCGTTGATTCATCCGCAACAGCTCACCGGTGGCTGCGAGTTGGTCGGTCGCCTGACGGAAAACGACGCGCGTCTGGACGTCGGCGAGAAGCCCCTCGGCGACTTTAAATGCTGCGGTGCCCGAATCGGCTTGGGCTTGCAGGTCCGAGAGCCGGTGGGTGATGAGGATGTTCCAGAAGCCCCAGAGCCGGCACAGCTTCAAGCGTTCCTGCAGCGTCTTGGCGGCGCGTTCGGACGCCATCGTCGCCCACACCTCGTCGTCGACGAGGATCCCCCGCCGACCCTGATCTTTGAGAGTGGCCATCTGGCCGGCGAGCGATGCAGCAGTCGCCATCTGCACCAGCGGCAGTGCATCGATGTTCGAGAACACTGCGGAGAGATCGACCACCACGCCCTGCCCGGACAACTGGTCCACCGACACCGTCGACTGTCCGTCGAACATGCCGCGCAGCGACTTCTGGAGCAGCTTCGACAGTGCGAGGCGCACGGCGGTGACGGCATGGGCGATGTCGGACTCGTCGAGCAACTTGAGCTCATCCATCCGCCTGATCGGTTCAGGAAGCTCACCGAGAAGCGTTGCGAGATCGACGAGGGTCGCCGGCATCAGCGACGCCTCGTGGGTGTCGTCGAGTACATCGATGGCGGTCGTGAGGATCGCTTCCTCGACCGGGTCGAGGTCGCGTTTCATCACGGTCGACAGCAATCCGGTGACGAGGATCTGACGGTTCATCAGCGATCGCTGCCGATCGCCGGGGCCAGGGTCGAGCGGGTTCAACCGGTCCGTGCCACCGGGGAACAACTTGACGACCGGCATCCCCAACGCCGCAGCGAGTGGCCCGTACTCGCCCTTCGGATCCGAGATCGACAAGAACCGCCTGTGCCCGTAGAAGGCGGCTTGGCGGTAGAGCATGGTCTTGACGGCGGATGACTTGCCGTTGCCGGGTTCGCCGAGCACCAACATGTTCGAGTTCGTCAGCACGGTGCCACCGCCGAGGTCTCGCCCGTACAGCTCGAAGGGGTCGTACGACCAGGCGCTGTTGCCGTCGGTGACATTGATTCCGACGTAGGGCGAACGGACCTCTCGCAGTGCCCGTCCTCCGTGGAACGGATAGATCGAGGCGACATGCGCGGTGGTTGCCCGATGTCGCGGCAGGCGGATTCCTCCGCCCGCACCTCCCATCGGTGAGCAGCCGGCGACAACCGGCATCGCTCCCCCGTCGATGGGCACCTCTCCTCCGTTGCGCTGCCGGATCATGATCGGTCTCCGATGCGCCGGGCGAGCGTTCGGCCCAGCGGCAGCGACGACACCCATCCGTCGCCTTGGCGACCCCACAGTGGTTGCAGTTCGATCCCGACGTTCGCGGCGGCTTGCTCCAGGTCGGCGGCTTGCACATCGAGGTCCGACGCCGAGCGCGCCGACAACGTCAGCAGCCCGGTGTAGAGACACTCGACGTAGCCGGCAGCGAGTTCGGCTTCACGCGACTCGACTTCGACGACCGCTTTCTGATCGGCGCGTCGCACGATGAATCCCTTGCGACGTCGAGTCTCGATGTTCGCCTCGCGTTGCGTGCGCTCGCGGTCGACATCGGAATCGGACCGCGACGGTGCGAGCGGCTCGAACACCGTCGTCAACGAGCGGGTGCAGCCGGACTCGAACATCAGCGAGTCGAGCCACGAAGCCGCGACCTCACGACGCGGCCACCGGGCGAACCACCACGACCGATGAAACGCGCCGTCGACCACGACCGCGCCCAGCTGGTCGTCGACGTGCATCGGACCGAATCTCGGCGCCGCCACACCGGTCGCCGATGCCAACGATCGACGCAGGGTCGCCAACTGCTCAACGACCGATGGGTCTGACCGGACCCGCATCGCCGTCACCAGATCCGCCGCAGACAACACGCTCTCGACACGCAACGAGGCAGCGTTGAGCCGCCCAGCGAACAGACGCGTCTGCTCGCCCACGGTACGAAGCGCAGCCGACAACGCGTCCTCACCACGCGCCTTTGGGACACGCTCGATATCGACAGAGACCTCGACGAGCACCTCGTGATCGACGACGGTGGCCGAGGTATCGCGCAGCAGTTGCAGGTAGCCGGCGCGGGCCGGGTGTTCGGCCTCGTCAGCCCAGGCGGATTCGAGTTGGGCCACCGTGTCACGGATCGGGACCGGCGACGTCCAGTCATGGAACGTCACCCGACTCACCGGTGAGTTCTCGCGAGCGAACCCTGCAATCGCTGAACCCCACTCGTCGATGCGGGCGTCCTGAGAGGCCGCGTCCACCAGTCCGAATTGGCCGTCGCCGCACACCTTCACGACCGCGGTGACCATTCCGCCTTGTCGATCACGGACCACGCCGATCGCGACGTCGACCCCGGGTGTCACCCACGGAACCTCGACCTCGAACAGATCAAGCCCCGACAGCACCGGTGGCAGTGCGACCGGTTGGTCGCCGTCGGCGATCAGCTCGACGGGCCGGTACCAACGATTCCGAGAACGAGCCCTGCGCCACCACCACACCACGAGCGCAGGAAGGATCTCGTGAGCCGGGCGGTCATGGAGCTTGCCGAACCACAACCAACCGCACACCGCCAACACGCCAAGCGAAACCGGGAACGGCACATACCCCGCGATAGCGATCCACCCAGCTGCCAGCGCGACGGCGCCCACGACGACCAAAGTCGGCGGAAGGGTTCCGAACATGCCCGACCGACGTCGTTCACCGAACCGGTAGCCCCGAAGCTGTCCATCACCGCTCACGATTCGCCTCCGACATTCCGAGTCGAGCCCGAAATTGGCGACGTCGTCCCGGCCGAGTCGCCTGGTGGAGACGATGCTCCCTCCGCTGCCGAGCGAGCAGCCGAAGTAGCGGTCGATGCCCCAGCCTTCGCTGCAGCTGCCCCGGCAACAATCGGAGCAGCTGGCCCGGCTGCAGGCGCAGCCGCAGCGGTTGCTCCCGCGCCGCCTGCGGCCCCAGCACTCCCAGTTGCCGCCGCGCTGCCACCGAGACCGGCGCCAGCCGGACCGGCCGGACCCGCACCACCAACGAGTCCGACCGGTCCTCCGCCCGACGCGGGAGCTCCTCCGCTGGGACGTCCACCGCTTCCCGACAGGCGTGCCATGGTCGATTGGCCGTAGTACTGCAACTGCATTGCTTGCGTACCGCCTCGAAGCGGCGCCGAGGCAATGCCCTGCGCCACGACGGCTGCTGCGACGATCGGCATCAGTTTCCAGACCAGGAACGGCATGAACGCCGCCAACCCAAAGGTGACGACACCGGTGATCAACGTCCCGAGTTCACGAGCGGCGTTGTCGCCGACCCCGTCGCCCGGCTCGCCAGTCGCCCCGACTCCGCCGAGCGCCGAGATCCCGACCGACAGCGCCAAGATCATCACCGGCTTCGCGATGATCAGGGCCACCAGAAGCTCCAACACCTTCTTCGCGGTGTCGCGCAACGGCGGGAACAGCATGGCGGGGAGACCGAACGACACCGCGTAGATCACGACGAGGTAGATCAACGACTCACGCACGAACAGCGTGACCCACATGAACAACATTGCTGCCAACATCACGAGCGCCACGACAATCCCGAGGAAGTGCATGCCCGGCAACTTGGCCATCAGCGTCTGGCCGAGGCCATTGAGTGCCGTGAGCGCGTCGTCTCGGGTCTGGTCCCAGATGAAGTCAGACAGTCCGTCGGCGATGTCGATCGCCGCTGCCGAGATCGCGACCAAGGAGACCATCGCGAAGATCGCGATCGGCAGGTCGTGGCCGACAGCGCGCATGATCGCACCTGGCGACCCGGCTGCGACGGCGCGGATGATCGCCAACGTGACGAGCAGCGAGACCATCGCGATTCCGATCCCGAACGCAATCCGGAACGGCGATGACCCCGACGTGTAGAACCACTCGGACTGCAGTCGCGGTGACGAAGCGGTGTCCATGAAGTTCCACACCGCCATCAACAGCGACAAGACGCCCTTCATGATCCAGTCGGTGATACCGCCCACGACGGTGTCCCACGCCCACCCCGCAGCCGCTGTGAATGGCGTCGTGACCCATCCAATGATGTCGCCGAAGACCCCCACTCAGCTCTCCCCAATCGTCGTGTCGGCGAACACCGCCGGCGTCCACGAGTCGACCGACTCGAATTCCGATGGCGGTGACGGAAGGGCCGCCTCGACCGGGACCGGTGTCGGCCCCTCCTGAACGGCGACCGCCTCGACCCGCCAGTCCTCGCGTTCCCAACGGAGCGAGATCCGATGCGTTCGCCACAACACCTCCACCGGCCCGGATGCCGGATCGCCAGTGATCAGCGCCGCCCACACCGACACCTCGGCCGCATCGGCCGTGAACTCGGTCGTAGCGGTCCGCAGCGGGGCTTCGATCCAGATGCGCTCGCCGAAGTCACCACCGAACTCGTCGAGGAACGTCAGATAATCGGCGACCGCCTCGTCCACGCCCGCAGCCGCACCCGATTCGGTCATCAGACGCTGCAGCGAGTCGCTCAAACGCAGCGGCCCCATCCGCACGAGCGTCGAGAACGACGCCACCCAGTTCACCGCCGCCGTGGTCGCACCGGCCTCGCTCGGCGGATAGCCCACCGGCACCCCCTCGACATCGGCGGACGCGACCACCACAGCTCCGTCACGCTCCTCAGCGACAGCCGAGTCTGCTGCAGCATTCGCTGTGGCCGGCGACGGCGTTGCGGACTCGTCATCACCGATCGCCAACGACCGGATCGCCCACACCGTCAACATCACGAGCAGAAGGGCGACGCCGGCCTGCTGTGGTCGCGACATGGCCGGTCAGCCCGCCTGGCCAGCGTCGAACAGGACGCTGACGATCGTCGGCGCCAACCCGATGACCATCGCACCGATCGCCCCGGCAGCGACATACATCTTCCCTTCGACGCCACGGCCCGAGTTGCCGTTCATTCCCCGCCACGTCGCCGCGCCGTACAGAATCACGAGCCCGCACACGCCGAGTGCGAGCCAGAAGCCCCACGAAAGAATCTGGGTGAACAGGACAGCGCCCGGCAGACCGTCAGAAGACGGCGACACGTCATCGAGCGGCGATGCATCGGCAGTACCCGACGGAGCGACAAGCACCGCGCCCGTCAGCACAGGAAGCGTCGTCCAGACGCCGAAAGCAAGGCGGCGGCGGCGCCGACCTCGCCGCCGATCGACAGTCATCGGACTCGGCGAGAGGGCGGTCGAATGGGACATGGGCGAACCTCCAGGCGTCGTGCGGCTCCCCGGATGCGAAGCCGCTTGACACCAACAGCCCCCAGGACCGACGAATCGTTACAACAGCGTTCGTGATGCAACGAACGACCGCTCGTGGGGGCTGTTGTTCATGTGAAGACTCTCTCCGTCGCGCTCGCCACAACGACCTGCTTCGTCCTGTCCATCCCACTCGTGTTCGCCAACGGCGGCGACGCAGCTGGTGTGTACGCGTGCGGACGCCTCGGCGTCATCCTCGACACCATCCGCACCCTCGAATCGGGCGGCAACTATCAGGCTCACGCAGCCGGCGCGTCAGCGTCGGGCGCCTACCAGTACATCGACAGCACCTGGCGCCACTGGGCTGGAGAAGCCGACATATCAACCGACCTCTACCCCACCGCCGACTCCGCACCAGCACACATCCAAGACCAGGTCGCCGGCGTCAACGTGTCATCCATCCTCGCCGACTACGACAACTCCGTCGACGTCGTCCCCATCATCTGGTACTACCCCATCGCCCTCGGCAACGACGAGATCATGGACCGAGTCCCGTCGCCATCGTCTGGTAACACGCTCACCGTTCGCGAGTACCAAACCCGATGGCTCGACACCTACCGAATCAAGCTCGACGCCGAAGACGACGGCAGTTCGTTCACCTGCGGCCCCACGGCCGTGACCGGCGACTGGGCACTTCCCGCCCCACGAGAAGTCATCGGCGCGAACTCGCTCGACGATCCGCACCACGACTATCCCGCCTGGGATTTCCTCATCCCCGCCGGAACCCCGATCTACGCAGTCACCGGCGGCACCGTCGCACGCACCACCAACTGGACCGGCAACTGGTGGGCCGCCGGATGCGGCGGCAACAACCCACCCGACGCCTGCACCTCATGCGGCGTCGGCATCACCATCCAACACCCCGACGGCCTCCGCCACACCTACTGCCACAACAGCCGCAACCACGTCACCGTGGGCGACGACATCGCGCCCGGTCAACACATCGCCGACTCCGGCAACAGCGGCCGATCCGGCACCGCCCACCTCCACCTCGAGTTCCGAACCAACGGCATCCGCCGCTGCCCACAACCACTCCTCGCCGCACTGTTCAACCAGACGCCCATCCCGGTGGCGACGGACCTCCCGACCAGCGGCTGCTCGTTCTAACAGGGTGCTGAAATTCGGGGTCTGAGGGCGGGACGCCCGGATCGAGGGCGGCCCGCCTCGTTGTCATTGCGCTGGCTTGGTCTTCGATGTCAGTTTTCGGGGATCTCCGTTGTCGGTTTCGGGTGATCGCTCACTGATCCCCGACTCCGGAGGCGGCCGGTGGCGACCTTGCCGAGGTGATCTTCATCCGGTTGCGGCGTCGAGGGCCGTGATCCGGATCAGGTTGTAGACGGCGGCTTCCATCTTGAACCAGGCCCGGTTCCGGTCGTTGCCGATGTAGCGGACCTTGCGGCCCTGGCCGACTGTCTTGATCCAGCCGAACGGTTCCTCCACCCGCTTTCGGATCCGCTGCGACACGGTGTAGCCGGCGTGGCGGGTCGTTCTGGCGTCGATCGCCGATCTTCGGTTGGTGTTGTTCTGCGCGACGTGCGGCGTGAACCCGGCGGCGCGAACGTCTTTCACGAAGTTCTTCGTGTCGTAGTTCTTGTCGCCCGCCACCGTTCTTCGCCGACCACTCTTCGGCAGTCGTTTCAACATGTCGATCGCGCAGTCACGTTCTGCGAACCCGGTCGCCGCTGTCACCTCGGCATCGGCGATCAACGCCGAGCGGTGCTCGATCAAGAGGTGACCGGCGTAGCAGAGCTGGGCGGCGGTGTTGTTCGACTTGCGATACAAGCGTGCGTCCGGATCGGTCGTCGACGCGTGCGTGTCGTTCGAGCGTTTCTGGCCGTGCCACTGCACCTCGGAGTTGCGGCCCTTTGGGCCCTCGTTGTTGTCGCTGCCCGAGTCGTCTTTGGGCTTGAACGACTTGTGCGACGCCCACGCCTGCAACAAGGTGCCGTCGACGGAGAAATGATCCGACGACATGTACCGGCGCAGCTTCGCCTGGCGGACCACGGCGGCGAAGAACTCGTCGGCGATGTCAGCGTCGAGGAGGCGTTGGCGGTTCTTGGAGAACGTCGAAGCGTCGAACGAAGCTGCATCGATCGGGAGGTCGAGGAACCACTTGAACAACATGTCGTAGTTGAGGCGTTCGCAGAACGCCCGCTCGGAACGCATCGAGTACATCGCCATCAACACCGACGCCTTCAACAACTGCTCCGGCGGCACCGACGGACGTCCCGACGTCGCATACATCGCCTCGAACGAAGTGTCCATCGAGGCAAGCACGGTGTCGACCACCACACGGATCCTCCGGATCGGGTGCTCGGCCGGGATCAGGTCCTCGGTGCTCAACGACGACAACAGAGCAAGCTGACGATCAGGCGTTCCACGCATGACCCCATTCTTTTCCATCCAGACACAGAACGCGAGCACCAATCCGGGTTTTTCAGCACCCTGCTAACCATCGAACCGATGCCGACGTCACCCACACCCACCACCACCGAGATCCGACAAGCGGTCAGCATCATCCACGAAGCCGTCCGCGACCCCGACCGCCACCACGACCCCGTCGAGGTCGCCACCGCGCACACCACACTCGTGCGGGCACGCCGCTCTGCCGCTCCGCCCGTCGACCAGTGGCTCGCCAACTACCTCGACCCAGACACCTGGCACCACGGCCCACGCCACCTCGTCGACCAGATCGACACCCTCGCCATCAACTTCAAACTCCCACCACCGATCCGCACCGGCCCACCAGACGGCAACCAAGGCACCCTGTTCTGACGGTGAACTGGGCTGAGCGAACCCTCGATCGACCGGCGTTTTCACTTTCGTTTATACATTCGGCACGACGAACCACCGACCGCCTTCTTACATTGGTTTATACTTTTCGCATGGCCTCTCGCCCCCGAAACCCATTCACACCGGGATTCGGCAGGCACCCGACGATCGTCGTCGGACGCGATGAAATCCTGGCCGACGCCCGCGAGGCATTCGGCGATGATTGGCACCCGACTCGCAAGATGCTGCTCCAAGCACATCGAGGCAGCGGCAAGACCGTGCTTCTCGACGAAATCCAAGACATCGCCACCGCCGCCGGCTGGCTCGTCGTCCAGGAAGACGCCGGCACTCGAGACACCTCGATCTCGGCGCGACTGACGACCCGCCTGCTGAGCTATCTCGACGAGCACGACCCCGACGCTCGACGACGAATCACCGGCGGCTCCGTCTCCGTCCTCGGAATCGGTGCCAGCGTGAGCACCGAGCTGTCCGATGACCACGACTCACCCGGTGGCCTGCGTGAGACACTCGAAGCGGTGCTCGATCTCGACGACGGCCGACCAACCGGCGTGCTCCTTTCCATCGACGAGATCCACGAGGCGTCCCGAGACGACGTCCACGCCATCGGCAACGCCATCCAACACCTCGACCGATCGAGCCAACCCATCGGTGTGCTGCTCGCTGGACTCCCACCCGATGCGGACGTCGAAAAGGAGCCGACCTTTCTCTCGCGATGCCATGCACCCAAGATCGAGATTCTGCGCGATGACGAGATCGAGCAAGGTCTGATCGAAACTGCCGCCACCGCGGGTTGGGTCTTCGACAGCGACGCGCTCGAACTCGCCGTGAACACAACAGCCGGGTTCCCATACATGATGCAACTCGTCGGATGGGAAGCAACCAAAGTCACCCGCCGCCGGCGCGAAGGCACCGCCATCACCTACGGCGACGTCGCACTCGCTGTCCCCGAAGCTCGCCGCACGCTCGCCCGCTCGGTGTTGTTCCACATCGACAAGCGGCTGACGCCGACCGAGAAGGAGTTCTTGGTGGCAATGGCCCACGACTCCGGCCCATCGAAAATGAAAGACATCCGCGAACGGATGGGGCAAACCGCGCAGTACGTCAACGTCTACCGCAACCGCCTCCTCGACGCCAGCCTCATCCAACAGATCAAACACGGCCACGTCGACTTCGCCGTCCCCGGACACCGAGCCGAACTCCGAGCCGACGTCGGCTACGCCGCCGCCCAAGCATCACACGCTCGACGGAACGACTAGGCGGGTTCGAATCGTCCGACGGACACTCGAGCGCGAGTCATTGCGACGTAGAGCCGCCTGTGCTCTGGATCTGCTCGATCAAGGCCCGCACCGAGCGCCGTGACGTCTTCGTCGGTCATCACGATGCCCACATGGTCCCACTCGTCTCCTTTGGCCTGATGAACCGTCAGTCCCGGTATGTGCGGCCCTCCATGTCGAAGTCGTGCAGCCAGGGCGTCAAGGCGCGGATTGAACTTGGCGTACTGCTTCTCACCTACGGAGGCTTTGCGACCCTCGAACACCTCTCTTGGAACGGCGGAGAGCCTGTCCAGCGCAGAGCCAGCATCACCGGACTTGACGAGTGCGAGTACTGCACCGAACTCAGCAACAGCCTCTGGAGTTGCAAGCAACGCAGCGTCGACGCCGAGGAGACTGCATGCGGAGCCCACCAATCGAGCACTCGTCAACCCACAGTTCCTGGCGTAGAAGTCGAGCAACAACACCACGAGAGCATCGAGTTGCGTACCCATCCGTCCAAAGGACAACGGCAGAACGGATGGCGAAGCGTCCCACAGCATCTTCCACTCGGCTGCAAGCACGACCGACGCCTCGGTGACCGTGGCTGGCGGGCATGGAAGCCCGTCACGTAGCTCCGCCATCACCTTTTGGTGATCAACACCAGCGAACCTGAAGCACTCAGTGAGCGAAACCGAGTCGAACTGGACCACTCGGAGCAGGTCGACGTCAAGGTCGGCCGGCACCTCGTCTCTAAAGCCATACAGCGCTTGCCACGGATCTCCGACCAGCGAGAGGGTGCAGCCGGCTGAGTCCAGTAGGTGAAGGAGCGCAATATCTGTCGAGTTGGCATCGAACGCCTCATCGACGAGCACCGAGCTGGCCATGCGGGCGAGGTGTTCAAGTATGTGAGGCAAAAGGTCGGGATGTTGTGATGCGGCACAAACGATGCCTCGGATGTCGCCATGCGAGCATTCTCCAGCCTCAAGCTGCTTGCGTAAGGCCGCCCCGGAGGTCACGACGCTGTCCCCGCGTGTGGCAGTTCGGCGCACGGGGACCACAGATCGATCGTCAAGACCCGCGAACCAGTCGATCGTGTTCTCTTCGTTCGCTCGGCGAGCACCTCTCCGTTCGTCGAGGGGATCAATCTCAAGATGACCACCTGGCCATGCAACCAGCCTCTTTCGGAGAAGGAAGTTGAGAACCGATCGGAACACGGAATCAATTGTCCGGACTCTGTTCGGCCAGGCGAGCGCGCTCCCACCCCAACGCCTCGCGATCGCCCTCCGAATGACTTGAGTGGCGCCGACTGTGAAGCTCAAGACGAGTACGCCAGCGATCCGGTCCGGTTGCCCGTCGTACGCCAGGTAGCCGAACCGTTCGGCAGCGGTGAAGGTCTTACCAGTTCCTGGTCCTGCTTCGATCAGGAGTCGTCGACTCCTGTGCACCGCAGCATCAAGCTGGGTTGGTCTCGGGGCCGGAAGGGCCTTCATTCTCACCTGCTTCAGAGGGATGCGAATCGAGGTCGCCTGATGCCGTGACGAACTCGAGAAGGTCGGCGATGGGGCCCGGGACTACGACCGGGCTACCGGCGATCAGCGCGTCCCGAATCATCCCTCCAAGCTCGTATGCAAACTCCGACTTGCGTTTGGATTTGCTCGGCGGATACCCCGCCTCCCTCTCCGCCTTTGTTCGCAGCCGGAACAGCCGATCAATGGACTCCGCGTCAATCGTGTCGGGGCGATCAATTCCGAGCTCATCGAGCGTTCTACCGACGAGCTCTTCGTTGCCAGTCGTGATCGAGGGCTCAAGCGTTGGGTGGGAGGCGAACCACTTCACCCGAGTCTCATCAAAACTGTCCAGCCATGACGGGTCACCTGGAATCGTGTCGTCCGACCCGCGATGGTCGGTGTCACCGAGCACAGCAAGTCGCTGAACCAACTCAAACTCGTTCGTCGCAAGCAATCGCACAGGCCACTCACCGACCTTATTTCCGATTGGCACAATCGTAAGTGCCTCGATCCGATCGAGTCTCCGGTCATCACCAAGCGCCCAAGCCCGAGCAAATTGCCTCAGAAGCACGACGTCTGTCACGCCCTCAACCAGCACCACGCGTTCGGCCATCAACGACGTCGATCTGCTGGCATCGAGGTGAAGAGCAGCCATGCGGTGGACACGGCTCAGCTGGTCCGGCGGCAACGGCAGATGCGCAATTGCTCGACTGACTCGGCTTCCATCCCTTTCGCGTCTGATCACCACGATTTCGGACGGTTCACAAGCGCTCAGAATTTCCGTCGAGTGTGTACTGAGAATGATCTGCACCTCCGGCCGATTCCGAACCGTCCTTCGGAGATAGGACACCAAGCTCCTGTGGAGCTGCGGATGCAAGTGTGCCTCCGGTTCCTCAATGACAACGGTCGCGTGCAGATGATCCTTCGGGAAGAAGGAGTCGTCGATCGCCTCAGCTTCCGCATCAATGTCCGTCTCGTCATCGTGTTCGTCCGGTGCCTCCGTATCCTCCGCGCCGTCGAGATCCGTTGCGGGCATGTCCGCTGCCGCAACGTCGTCATCAGACTGGCCATCAGTCTCCCGTCCGAGCGGATCATCGCCCGGAATCGCAGCCAGGGTGACGGCGATATGGAGGAGGTTGACGTACCCCAGACCGGACAACTCAAGACGCTGGGCTGATTCTCGGGTGTCGAGCACAGTCATGAGCAGTTCCAACACCCGTGCGAGGAAGGCATCATCCACTGTCTGCCGGCCCACATAAGCGTGGTGGTGTTCGACGCCAGCCGTCAGAAAGTCGAGATGGGCCCCAATCCTTGTTTCCAGTGCATCGAGCAGGTCGTGCTTCACCAGTGCGTCGAGAGCACGCTCGGCGGTACGCCTCAGGTCGACGAGGTTTCGTCGGTTCGTGCGACGCTGCTGTTCGGCACGAAGAAGTTCGATGAGGCTGCGGGCCTCGCGGCGAGCGAGCTCATCGATCGGGTTGCGCGTAGCGGGCAGGGCGAGCACGAGCAAGTTGTCGGCATAGTCGAGCTGCGACTCGAACCTGCTCCTCACCGATCCCAAGTCACTGCGAAGGCTTCGAATCCAGCTTGGCGGCTGCTGGCCTTCAGCGAGAAGCTGCTGACCCAGATCGCCCTCGGTCGATGGGTCAAAGCTGAACTCGACTTCAATCTCGCGAGGCCGAATCCCAAGCGCCTCCGATCTCGGTGCCTGAAGCTGCGGGAACCGCTTGGCATGCGCGAGGTAGATCGCATCGCACAGCGTTGTCTTGCCTCCGCCGTTTGGGCCCACCATCACCGCAAATCTGCCCGGCAACGTGCACACCATTGGCGCTTCGGCACTCGCTCTGTAACCACAAACCTTCAACGAAGAGAGGAACATCGACTGCCTTTCCAGAAGTTCCGACTGAGGCGGTGCTGTGCACGCCCACCATGACCGTAGGCATGCCCTCCAGGTACTGCTGGCGATGGTCGCGTCCTGCGGAGTAGCTAGCTCTGGACCGCCTTCTCGACAAATGCGACCAGTTCCGAGAGGCTCGACAGAACCTCAGACCGAAACCGGCTCGTGCATTTCTGCATGCGCAAGTCGTTCGCTCGGTGGCGTTCCGTTGCTATTGCGTCGCAGTAGGGCACCGCCACCGCCAACGCATCGAGATCGAAGAAGTCATTGCGCTTCCACACCGATTCCGCATTTCGGTGCATCGCGACCTGGATGCTGACGTGTACATCGGCGCTCGGCATAGCATCGATCAAGCCGCGGATTCCTTCGCGACTGTTCGGCAGCGCTTCCGCGGACACTCCTCGTTCAGCCAGGCCAAGTACTACTGCCTGTCCTGCCTCAAACTTCATGTACCGCGCTGCAACGAGGTCACGGAGCCTTCCCCGGCGCCACCGAGCATCGGGCCCAGACTTCATGTAGTCGGTGAGCCACTGTTCCTGCTCGGCACGCTTCTCTTGTCCGCGTTGTGCCGTGTACTGCACGTAGCCGTGCTGTTGAAGATCTGCGAGTTCGTCGTCCGAGGCCGGTCCAGCCAGCATCGTCAGTTCCGCCCAATCGTCAGCGCTAGCGACCTCGATGTCGAACTCTTGGTCGGGCATCGGGCGCAACACGCGTAGCGGCTGCAGCACGTCGCGCGTCGACTTCGCCAACGGTTCCGACGGATCGACGCCAAACGCATGACGCCAACCACGGCCGATAAGAGGTATTGGCTGCAAGGACTCCTCGCGTGGTCCGACTAACGAATCAAGCAGCGCCTCGACTTCAAGTTGGATCACGGCTGGGCGCGCCGGCAGCACAGCAAAGCTGGAGAGATCTGCCATAACCGCAGCGACTTCGCTGCGTTGGCGGTGAGACGCGATCCCACCCAGCTCCATGTAGTTCGCCGATGAAAGCGGAACCACCAGCGCCTCAGACGTAGTCGCAGCGTGAAGTAGCGCCAGCAGGCTGCGATACGTAGCAGTACCATTCCCTGCGGCTGCCTTTGCCAGCCCGACCCAATGGAACTGATCTAGATACAACAGCGGCGGGTTTGGATCGCGCGCGAGGGACGCCGGCCAGACGTGTTCCACGCCTGAGTGTCGAACGCCCTCTTCCATGGCGCCGACCGTATCGAGCAGACAACCGATCGACGGACCAGCTTCTACGCACTTGGGCCATCGCTGTCAGAGCCCCGAGGATGAGATCTGGCTTCGCCACTGCGGCGAAAACGAGTTCAGCTCTCGGCGAGTGCGTCGTGAGTGTTGACGTAATCCATGAAGCGCTTCTTGGCGGCCATGACGGATTCGGCGAGTTCGGGGCTACCTGTGGCGTCGGCGTAGTGCTGTTCGACGCTGCGCATGGGGAGTTCGACCATGGGGTCGTCGATGACGCCAGCCGCAACGCTGGTGGCCTCGAGGACGAGAGCGATGTCGTCGGCTTCCATGGCGAGTTCCATGACTCGTCCGGCGTACTCGACGACGCCGCTCTGCATCCGGCTGGTGACGCCTTCGGGGCCGGGCCAGCGGAACCCGGTTCGGACCCGGAATAGTGGTCCGCGCATGAGGGCGAGGCCGTCGCGGAGAACGGTGAGTGCGTCGCCTGAACCGAGATCGAGTGACGCCTCGTAGCGGTGGCGGAGGAGGTCGTAGTCCGTGAGCACGAGCGGGCTGAGGGTCATGCAGCCGTTGGAGTAGCGACCCGGGGATGCTTTGGAAAGCAAGTCGGTGCCGTCGGGTCCGACGCCGAGCGCTCGCCGCAGCCCCGACACTCGATTGCCGGCGGTGCGGTCGCTGATGTCGTCGCCGATGTTCGTCTGGACGAGATCTTTGGTGATCGTCGACCGGTCTCGCAGGCAGGTGAACAACGCCAGCATCTCGGTGTCTTGGGAGCTGAATGTTCGATCGCCGGCTTCGACTTCGACGGTGCCCATCACCTTGACGAGCACTTCGTACGGTGGCGGCTCGTACACGTCGATCTCGACGTCGTCAGCACCTTCGTCGACGATCCACGAATCATCCGTGTCGTCGTGGCTACCACCTCCAGCGGGCTCGCTCTTCGTCTCATCCTTCGAAACCTCGGCGGTTGTCGAGTTGACGGGGATGGGTTCGGTCTCCGCATGAGCTGCGTGATCGAGAGTCACGGCGACTTGCGCTGCGGCTTCGAGCGAAACGTTCGGCGGGCGAAGCGCCACCTTTCCCCAGCGGCCGCGTTCGCCGTCGAGATCGATTCGTTCGATCGCTTCGGGGTGGTCGCCAACCAGCACGGCGACGTTGCCGGTTGACGGTTGGCAGAGCGGCATGAGGTCGTCGAGAAGCTCTCGTTCGTCAAGGCTGAGCGACGCGATGTCGATGACAAAGACCTGCGGATCGTGTTCACCGTCGTCATCGTCGAGTGCCGCTCGTGATGAGGTCATCGAGGTCGCTCCTGCTCCGCTGTGGAGTTCGAGCATTTGGCGGGCAACGCTGACGGCTCGTTGGATAGTGGTGTTCGTCCAGACGCGGTCGCACAGCTCGGAGCCGTCGACGTGGAGGCCGACGAGGCAGACGTCCATCGGGACGCCGAGTCCGTGGGCGGCAAGTTCGAGAGTGATGGATCGCGCCAGTCCGAGGGCAGCATCGCGATC
This sequence comes from Ilumatobacter sp., assembly GCF_046290335.1. Taxonomy (GTDB): domain Bacteria; phylum Actinomycetota; class Acidimicrobiia; order Acidimicrobiales; family Ilumatobacteraceae; genus Ilumatobacter_A. Next base: position 1,593,123 of record NZ_JBKAGH010000001.1, read on the forward strand.
CCCGACGAGAGCGATGCGGGCCGCTGTTTCGAGATCGAGCAGCACCTCGTCGCCGTCCTCGTCGTCGCGCACCCCGATCGTGGCGAGTGCGGGTGTGACGAGTTGGCGTGAAGTTTCGACGGGCGGATCGTCGTCAAGAGCGTGAGTCCAGGATTGACCGCCGTCGACCGTGGTCCATCCCGCGGGCGGCATTGGGGCGGCACGGGTGAAGAGAATCTCGAGCCGGTTGTCGCCGAGTTGGACGGCGCGGACGGGTGGTGGTTCGACGAACTCGCGTGCGTAGGGCGTGAACTGTCGAAGGAGATGGCGAAGTGTGGAGAGTCGGTTGCCATGCTCGCGCTGGTTCAGGGCGAGTTCGGTTCCGGCCGCTACGGCAGGTGGCGCGACGATTCGTTCGCCCATCGGAACGTTGGCCATTCGTCGGCGTCGATGGCGTCGGATGGTTTCGGCGAGACCGGCGGTGAGCAGGACACCAGCAGCGATGTGCGGCCAGATCGATCGTGCTTCGTTCGAGAACGGGCTCGCCTCGTCGGCGTCGATTCGGTCCGCCGGTTCGCGGGTGTCCATCGGGACGGAGGTGACGCTCGGCGTTGCGGCAGCGTCCGCCAGCTCGGGACGATCTGCTTCGCCGCCGTCGGCCACCGTGGTTGACGGCGGCTGAGGGCCCAGAGTTGTCGCCGGTGTTGGAGAGGTCTCGGCGTTGACTCCCGGCGTGTCTCGCGGTGTGTGGTCAGCCGATGGAGACGTCGATTCGGTTTCGTCGGCGGCCGACGGTGGCGTGGGCGGAGGCAGTGGAGCGTCCGGAGCGGTGCCCGTGTCGGATGCGGCCGGAATCGTCAGGCTCCAGCCAGGGAGGATGAGGTTGGGGTCGTCGAAGGCGAGGCCGTCGGACATGGTGCGGTGTGCGTTGGCCGCCCAGATCTCTGGCCAACGGTCCTTGTCGCCGAGCCTGCTCTCAGCGATCGAGGAGAGCGACTCGCCTTGTAGGACGGTGTGGCCCGTTGCCGGGGCAGCGACGTTCGCGTCGTTGTCGAGTGCGAAGACCCATCCTGGGTGGATCACGTAGGTGTCGTTGTCGAAGAGAACGCCGGGTGCGACTTCTTGGCCGATGAGTCGTTGGCGGAGTTCGTGGTGGAGTGATCCGTCGCCGAGAAGTGCTTCTGCGACGTTCCACATGCCGTCGTTCGGTTGAACGACGTATTCAACGACGCCCTCGACCTGGGATGCCTGGGATTCGGACGCGTGGGTGATCGGGACGGTGATGAGCATTCCGTCCGGGAAGACACCGCCGCTCCACTCCGATGATCGGTTCATGGCGACGATGTCGTCGCGGAGGCTCTCGTCGCCGAGGTCGTATGCGACCGACAGAGGGGTGAGGCGTCCGTTGGACACAATCGTGGTGGTCGATGGTTCGCTCGGAACGGACTGCGTCGGGTCCACTGGGGCGGAGGCGGGTGGGGTAAGCGGTGTGGCAAGACTGGAGAGCGTGGGTGATGTTGCAACCGCTGCACTCGACCAGGTCGACACGGTCGCTGCGGTAGTGACCGAGCCCAGGAGCGCGAATCGGATGAGCCGGTCGAGTCGTCCGGATCCGCTGGTCTCGATCGGGACCCGCGATGTCTTTGGTTGGAGCCGACGGCTGCGGAGGATCGCGAGGACTTGGGTGGCGATGGATGCGACCAGCCAGATCCAGACCAGAACGAACAGCGCTGCGGCCAGTCGCATCACGGAGTCGTTCGAGAATTGTCCGTTGCGACTCTCGGCACGCAGCACATCCCATGCCGGCCACGGTCGACCGATCAATCGGGCGACGAGTGCCGGTGGAACCGCGACCATGACAAGCAGCGCGACGATCGCTCCTGCACGCAGCAGTGTGTGGCGGAGTGTGTTCATGAGTACTCCAGTCGGGCGCGTCCCTCGGCGGTCGCGATGATCGTGGACGCGCCGCCGAATCGGATGAAGGTGGTGGGTCGTCGTTCAGTGATCGTGACGACCACGGTGTCGCGCGATGGGAACGACACTGCGACGTCGGATGCCGACACACCCGCGGATTCCGCCCGGCTGATCGCTGCTTGGCGCGCCTCGGCTTCTCTGAGCCCTTCGCTCGGTGAGCCTGTTTCCACCGCGGCCCTCGCAGCAGCCTCGGCCGTGTTCGAGGCGTGGCGCTCGGCGGCGAGATAGCGGGATCCGTCGAAGATCAGGCCGCCGCCTGCGATGGCGATCACGACCAACAGCATGAGCCCGACCGACGCCGACCCTCGATCGCGACGTTGAACTTGATCGTTCATCGTCGGAACCTTTCGATGACTTGGCTGTCGCTGACGGTCACGGTGCGCACTCCGGGCGACCAGACACCCGTCAGCGTCTGATTCGAGACGGTGCACGAAACGGTGACGGTGACCGTTCCGCCTTGCCAGGTGCCCAGTTCGGATGGTGCCCAGGTCGTCGCTGCCGAGGGGTCGCCGAGGCAACGCTCGGGGAGCCCCGACCGGCGGACGGCTTCCGACGCGGCGACGCTCGCTTCGGTCGCATTCGGTGCAAGCGACGCGGCTCGTGCAGCGTCCTGCGCTGAGTTGGTGACTTGGAGTCCGGCAGCTGAGAGACGGCCCAGGTAGCCGAGGAAGGTGATCGCTACCAGCGCGGCGATGCCGAGGTAGACGACTTCGACCGCGGAGACGAAGCCTGCATCGCGGTGGCGGGGCGGGTGGGTCGTGGTCATCGTTCCCTCGGGGCCGACTCGGTGACGGTTGCTCGGAATCCGGCGTTGTCGAAGAGGACGCCGGGCGTCGTTCCGGAGATCGTGACGGTGATGATCCCGCCCGCTTCTGAGCACGTCACTGCCACGCCCGATGCCCAGCTGCCGGCACGCCGCTCCAGCAGTCCCTGTGCCGTCGAGGTACCGGCGGCGCAGGTTCCGTCGAACGCCGCGGCAACCCGCGCTCCTTCGGATGCGGCTTCGTCGAAGATGTTGCGCGAGTGCCAGAAGCTGACCGTCTCGACGATCAGCAGCACGAGTGCAATCATCGCAACGGCGCCAAACATGATCTCGAGGCCCCCGTCGATCGCCCCTCGGTCGCCACGGCAACGGCGCGCGCGAACGGCGACCGGCCCGCCGTTCGTTTGATCGCTCCGCATCGCCGTTCCGATCAGGGGGCGGGGGCGACCGGGTCGGGGACGCCGCTCTGTGCGTCGTTGAAGACCCCGATGATGAACACGCCCGCGGCGATCGCGACTGCGACTGCAACAGCGAGATAGATCAACTTCGAGGGCGAGTCCTCGACGCCGGACTCGTCGCGACAGTGCGCCCACAGTCGTCGGACGACGTCGTCTCCCGCCAAGTAGATGGAGGTCAGCCAGACGGAGGTCGCCGTGGTCGTGACACTGGGTCGGGTGGTACTCATTGTTGGTGCTCCTTCTGTATTGGTTGTCAGGGTCAGGTGAAGGCCTGCGAGATCTGTTGCATGATCGGGAACGCGAGGAACAGCACCATCCCGAAGACCATGCCCATGGTCGGGATGGAGAGGTTCGAGTTGGCCTTGTCGGCCCGGTCCTTGAGGTCGGCGAGTTGCTTGTCCCGCAGCGATTTGGCCTCCGTACGGATCGTCGTGGCGACCGAGACACCGACATTGGCCTGTCGCTGGAGTGAGGTGGTCAGTCCGCGCAACTCGGGCAAGTCGTAGGTGTCAGCCATTCCGTTGAGAGCGTCCCAGACCGAGATCCCCATTGGCTGCGCGGTCGAGATCGTCTCGCGCAGCAACTCGAACCCGTCGCCTTCCCCGGCGTCGGCGGCGAACGCGATCGCGTCCTCGACGGAGCGGTTGGTGGTCAGTGCGACAGCGAGCAGCTGAACGAAGTCGTTGACGACACGGCGCAGGCCTCGTTGACGACGTGTCGCCCGCGTCCGGACATCGGCGACGACGCGCCAGCCGAACATCACCGACGCGCACACGACGAGCAGCCAGAGCAGCGGCGATGAGCCGACGACTCCGGCGGACATCAGCGCGAGGGCGACCATGCCGGTTGCGAACAGTGCGACCAGCGTTGAGGTGACGACCTGCCCAACGACGAACGGCACCGTGAAGCCGGCAAGGCGGAGTGACTTGCCGAGCCGTTCCTCGATGAGACGACCGAGCGGACCACCGGCGAGCGCGACGCCGATACGTCGAACGAGGCCAGGCTGCTGGTCGACGCGTTCGCTGGCGAGTCGGGCGGTCGGATTCATGCGCGCTTGCATCGACCGCAGCGTCAGGCGCGGCCCGAGGAACGCTCGACGTAGCGCGTAGACCGCAGCAATGCCGAGCAGCCCACACACGAGGGCGGTGGTCCACGGGCTCACGACGCGACTCCGTCTGGGATGCGAAGCCGATAGCGGGTCCCGAGGTCGTAGCGAGTGAGTCGACGGAGCCAGACCAGACACGTCCCCCACAACCCGCACGGAATGAGCAACCAGATCTGTCCCGCCACCGTCCGGTACGGCGACATCAGGTCCGAGGCGAAGATCGTGAGACCGGCGACGAACAGAATCGTGAGCGTGACGAGTCGACGCATCGCTCGTTGGAACACGCGTCGCGTGCGGTCGATCTCATCGCGTGCTCGCATCTCGTCCCGCGCCGCGGAGGCGAGTTCGTCGAGCGTGTCGTACAGGCGGCCGCCACCCGCCGCGCCGCCAACCACGAGCACGATCGCAGCCACCGCGGCATCACAGGTCGGGTGTTCCACGTCGTCGGCGAACGCTGCCAACGCCTCAGGCAGCCGGACGCCCTGCCGCCGTCGCAGGACGAAATGCTCCATCGGCGAGCGCAGCACTCCAGTCGTGTCCTCGGCAACCAACTCCACCGCCTTCTCGATCGCGACGCTGGAGCGCCGGACGATGTCGCGCAGATCTTCGAGCCACTGAGCAATCGCTTCGATCTTTTCCCGTTCGGCTTTCGCGTCGTCGGCGACGAACAGCCAGCGCCACGACATCACGAAGACCCCGATCGCAAGAGAACCGGTCGGCCACCTCGTCAGCAGCATCACGACGGACCCGGCAGCGATCGCACCGACGAGGTCGCGCTGAGCTGCGTGCGAGAGAGCCGGCCGAGTCGGCCGCGTTCGTTTCGGGGTGTCGTTGAACGCCAGGTACAAGGCGCCGACGCCCGCCATGCTCAGCAAACCCGCAAGCAATGCGACGAGGAGCGGGTTCATCGTCCGCTCCCGGTGTCGAGAGGCTTGTAGGTGTCGTCGGGCCGGGTCCACCAGTCCCGCGTGAAGCCAGGCCGGCGCCGCTGCAACTGGCGCAGCATCGCCGCTTGCGGTTCGTTCAACGCCCGGGCCCGGGGGTCTGGTGCACCGTCGACCTCACCGAAGATTCGATGCAAAACGTAGCGCTCCCCGGCGTTCTCGACCGAGGGCGCCACGATCTCAGAGACGTAGCGGCCTTCGTCGTTGGACCCATCGAGGGAGACGACGATGTCGACCGCCCGGTACACCTGCGTCTTCACGTCACGGGCATGCTGACCCGAGTCCGAAGCGATGAGGTTGACGAGGTTGTCGAGCGCGTCCTCGGCGTCCCCGCCGTGGACGGTTCCCATGGCTCCCTGCCCGGTCTGCATCGCTCGTATCAGCGGGGCGCCTTCGCCGCCGCGGACCTCGCCGACGATGATCCAATGGGCCCGTGTCCGCATCGCCGGTCGCATCGCCTCGGCGGGCGTGTACCCCTTGGAGTCGATCGTCGTCGGCAAGCGCTCCTGGTATGCGATGACATAAGGGTGCTTGCCCATCTGCAGGAGGTTCAGCTCGAAGTCGGACTCGATCGTCGTGATCACGTTCGACGGATCGATCTCCCATGCCGCAGCGCGCAGCCACGTCGTCTTCCCCGACCCCATCGGCCCCACGAACAGAATCCCCAAACCGGCCGCAACTCCGGCGCGCAGAAATTCGACGATCGCAGCATCGCCCGCACCGCGGTCGTAGAGCACGTCAAATGACGCGCCGAAGATCGCTGCTCGTCGGATGGCGATGTAGGGCCGCTGCACCGGATCGAACCCGCCAGCGTGGAATCGCACGCCGGGCTCGAGTTCGAAGTCGACTTCGTGGTTCTCGATGTTGAACGGTCGGCCGTGCTGAACGGCAACGTCGTACACGATGCGCTCCAAGTCGCGGTCACGACTCACCAGGGGCGCTGACTCGGTGATCGTCCCGTCGAGTTCCTCCACCCTCACGTTCGCGGAGCCGAACACCAAGATGTCGGTGACGTTCGGGTTCCGCAGCGAGCTCATCAGCTTCGGGATCGTGAACAGTCCTGCGATGATCCGCTCGATGATGTCGGTCTCCTCGCGCTCGCTCAGCGGGGCGAGTCGGGCCTCGCGGCGCTCCGCCGCCACTTCGGCAAGCACCTCGCGTTCCAACACCAGCCGCGAGCGTTCCTCACGCAACTGCGTCTCCTCGGTGGTCTCGTCACGCGACTTGATCGGGAGCCGATGCCCGTGGTCGCGACGAATCTGCTGCGCCAGCAATTCCAGCTCCTCGTTCAACAACGACGCACTCACGACGACACTCCGACCGCTCCGTGCCGATCGACCGTCAACGACGAGAACGTCGCAGTGACGGCTCGCGGAAGTGCGAATCGTCGAATGGCTCGGTGGTCGAGACTTCCGCCCCGATGGAGGTGATCGATCACCTTCGGTTCCCACGGCCACCAACCAGCAAAACGGCCACCCAACTCAGCAGCAACGTCCGACGTGAACCGAGCGCCGGTCGCCACAGGTGCATCAACGACCAAGAGCCGAGACGTGTCGAGCGACAGCCCTTGAACGCCCGGCGCTGACTGTCCCTTCGCATCCATCCACGCAACGGTCGAGGTGAGCGATCCCGGCTCCGGTGAGGTCACCATCATCAACACGTCGGCCATCTCAACGATCGGCCAGGTCGGCACTCCCCCGCCACGCAGCGAACCGACATCCACCACGACGACCCCGTCGAGGCGACGGAGTCCCTCGACCCATGGCTGACGCGGCGACGCAACGGTCGCCCATGCCTGGAACGAATCCCACGCCCCGGTCACCACGCTCACGTCCCCGAGTCGCCGAGCAGCACCCTCCAACTCGCGACGCAGTGGTTCGCCGGACGAATGAAACGCGACCCGCTCCAACCCAGCCAACCCGCCCGCAAGTTCATCGGCTCGGCTCGCGAGCACTGCCCCCGCTGGATCGGCTTCGATGAGCCAAGCTTGCTCACCCGTTGCAGCAGCGCCCGCCGCTAGGAGTAGCGCAGAGGTCGACGCCCCGATCCCGCGCCACGATCCGACAGCGATCAACGTCGTCATTCGCCGACTCCCAACGGGGTCACAACCATCACCAGCTCGTCCAAGCCGGCCCACGTACCGACACGTGCCGCGTCCGCGTCCGCCACTGCAAGCGTCACGGATGCTTCGAGCGTCTCCGAGATCGACACCGACACGACACGCACCGGAACCGACGCCGGATCACCTGCGCCGCGTTCCAAGGTCGACACCGCGAAACCTCCGTCACCGCGCTCGATCTCCGACGGATACCGCCCCGCTCGCAAGACGACTCCCACGAGTTGCTCACCCTCGATCACCTCTGGCTCGCCCGTCACCATTGACGGCCCGAGGATGTCTCCCGGCACCAGATCAGCGACTGCCACAGCACCAACGAGCAGGTCCCGCTGCGACTCCAGATAGATACGCCCGAACCCCGCGTCCGACGAGATCGACACACTCCCGATCGCCGAGTCCGGAATCTCCTCACCGGCCGCTACCGGCTCAGTCACAGCGAGTACTTGCGTGCGATCCGATGCGTTCGACACTGCCCACATCACGAGCAGAACCACGACGAGAAACATCGCAAGCGCCGCCAACAACCACGACGTCTTCACTTTCGGTCGCGGCGGCGACGGTCGTCGGGGCTGCTGCGCTCGTGGAGTCGTCAGCGTGCTGGTCATGATCGGCATGTCCTTTCAGTCATTGACGTTCACCGCCACCAACTCGCCCACCCGGAACGTCGTCGGTTCGGATTCCCACACGTAGTCCGGCTGCGGCTCCACAGCCCCCGACGCCCAGAACGTCACGGCGAACGTCTGGCGAGCAGTGATCGTCACCTCACCCGGGCCAGGCGGCGTCCACTCACAGGGCTGCCCACTCCCCGGCTCGGCGAAGTCCGCCAAACCAGCCGGCCGATACGGGAACTCCAAGCCAGCGTCCCTCGGCAGATCGTCCTCGGAATCGACGCACGGGATCGTGCCCGAGAACGGGTCTGTCGGGCGTTCCGGGTCAGGAACGAACTCGACGACGAAGTCGAGCGATGTCGGCACCGTGATCAGGTACAGCTCCCACCCGCGGTAGTACTGCACGTTCGAACGCTGCGTCCGCCATGCCGATCCGTTGACCGCCAGCCACGCCGGCGAGCGAACCACGAGACCGCCCCACTCGCCGACCACCTTGTTCTCGTACACGACGAGCGGATCGAGCTGCAGACCGTTGTAGAGATCGGTGATCTGACCACGAGGATCGAGCATCGGATCCGTCGCTGCGACCTCGATGAACCCCTTGAAGTTCGCCGAATAGAACGTGTCGACGCAATACACCGAGAACGTGCGCGTCACCTCGTCCAGCGACGGCCCCGTCGGATCGAACGCCTCCAGATCGATCGGCAGATCGATCACCACAGCGATGCCCTCGATGAAGATCCACTTGGTTGACCGGACGGGGCGCTGATCCTCGACGATGTCCAGCGTCGCGGGATCATCCCCTTCAGCGACCCCCTCGCACTCCGCTGCAGCGCCGCCGCCGTGCGAGCGGAACGTCGACCCACTCGGAATCGACGTGTACACCCCGATCCCACCCGACGAATTGCGAATGTGCACCTGCCTCGACCCGGGAATCAGGGGCGGGCCTCCGCCGCCATCGTCCGGCCCGGCGAGCGCGAGCGATCCAGTGAGCATCCCGGCCATCAGACCGACGACGACCGAGAGCGCTACGCGCACGCCCGCTCATCTCTAGTGAGCCGGTCGACGATCCATCGCCCGTCAACTCTGACGAGGGAAGCGATCTGCGGGAACTCCTTGACGCCCGGCTCCTGTCCATCTGCCAGCGCACCATCTGCGTCGACGAACACAGTCCCGTCGAACTGACAGTCAAAGATGAATGCCTCGGTGTCGGAGCGAGGGTCGGCGATGACCACCGGGCGAAGCACGATGCCGTCGCTCAGGTCCAGATGACGACCCGCTTCGCTCTGAGGCCGCAAGATGTTCTCGGCGAGGAGCTGGCCACCGTCGAGAACCGCCGCTTCAAGTCGCGCGCTCGGCTCTGGTTCGAGCGGTTCCTGAGATGCCTGTTCGTGGTAGGCCGCCTGTGCTTCGGCATATGCAGCGAGGATCTCCGCGTCCTCGGCGAGTGGCGGAACGACGTTCGGATCGTCTGGATCGGCTTCGGACGGGATGAACACCCAGACGCCATCGAGTAGTTCGACAATCTCACCAGGACCGTCGACACCCGGCACCGAGTCGACTCTCGGTCCATCGATTGCGGACGCCACACCGTCGGTCGTCTGGGGCTGCGTATCGACGACCTCGGTGGTCGTTGTCTCGACTGCTGTGGAGGTCGTCGACGTCGGTTCCGGAGTCGGTTCGTCATCGGTCGAGGAGGGCGTTGAGACCTCTCCGGACGTCACCGCGCCAGAAGTCGCCGGAGGCGGAGCGGTGATCTCAGGCTCAGACGACGAGCTTCCGGTGCACGCTGCTGCGGCGACCGTCAAGACGGCGAGGATGATCGAGTGCTTCTTCACGTCGAGATGACTCCTTGATCAATCGCCCAGCTCGCTGCGATCAGTGCAGCAACGGTTCCGACCATCAGGCACGGAGCGAAGGGGCGAGGTCTGGGATGGATGATGCGGACGATGAGCGCCATGGCCAGCGCTACGAGACAGGACAGCAAGGCGGCCGGCCACCACACGACGCCCACCAGCGCGCCGGACGCAGCGGCGAACTTCACGTCGCCGAACCCGAGCGATCGTGGATCGGTCAGGTGGATGAGTAGGAATGGACTTGCTCCGATCGCGGCTCCCAGCCACACGCCGCGAATCTCGCCATGTGCTGCGCCTGCGATCGCAGCCGCAACCCATCCGGCGACAACGCACCAGTTCGGAATGCGAAGGGTCCGCAAATCGATGACCGCGGCGTAGACGAGCACAGCCAGTCCCACTCCAAGACCAACGACTGCCGGCGCCCCGACGCCAGCAGCTGAAGCCTGTGCTAGCCCGAGCAGCGTTGCCACCGACGCGCCAGCGACGAACGTCGGAACCGAGTGGGATGCAATCGATGCCGATGTGCTTGCTGACCGCGATAGGCGGCGCATGGCGATCAGCGAATTGGTGCTGTTGCCGTTGATCTCAACAAAGCCTCTCGATCGGTACAGCGCCAACGCAAGCGTGTTGGCTCGGTCGACCCTGACCACCAAGTCCACCTCTTCCGCAGCGACCGTCCGGACAATGTCGTCGATCAGTCGACCGCCGGCTCCCTGGCCGCCCGGCCACGATGAGACGTTCGTCAGCTCAATCGACGGGCACGCAAGTCGTCGCCATCGGAGTCCGAGCATCAGCTTCCGAACGCACTCAACCCCGACCACCAGAGCGGCAACAGTCGCCGCACCCACCACAACCGTACGAACCGCAGGCGAGGCTGCACTGTTCGAGACGAGCGAGTTCAGTAGCCCGGGAAGCAACACAGCGACCACGCTCACAAGGGCGTTAGCAGCCGATCCGAGCCGGCCGGGCACTGTCGACATCGAGGCCACAGCGCCGTCCCCGACGACCAGTCGATCCGAGCAGCACAACGATGCGACCGAGCGTCGCCGAGATTGCCCAAACGCCTGCGCGTGAATCACCGACGCCACCCGCACTGCATCGAGCCGCCACCGAGTCACACTCGGCGCGAAGTCCGCCGTCCGTGGCTGGCGGACCAGCGGAGCGATTCCCACGTCCATCCCGAAGGCGCCGTCGGGCCGTACGGCACCAGATCCCCCGGTCTCATCCGACCGAGTTCCCAACAGGTGCCCGCGACCTCCAAGAGTCGCCATATGTGAAAGGTATAACGAAGGAACATAGAACGCAAGGGGGATAAGTCCCCGCGCTGGCTCTTGGGCGTGCTGCACATCTACAACAGCCCCCAGCGCCCGAGAATCGTTACAACAAACCCGTCAACGACTTCGCCGTCGCAGCAGGATCAACTGGCGTGAGCTGGCTTCAGCAACCGGACCGGCCGCGCTCGGCCGTCACGCTCAGTCGTGATCAACTTCGCATCGATCAGGACGGTCCGATACGTGTTCCACGACGCTCGGTTCAGCTCGAACACCGGGATGAACTCCTTTGCCAACATCGGCACCAGACCGTCCGGTTCTGCCATGCGCGCCAATCCGGCGTACACGTAGAAGGCGCGCGCCCGTACCGTCGCCGGGGTCTCGGCGAGCGCATCGATCTGCTCCCAAGCCCTCGCAAGGTCGATCGAATCGACAATTGATGTGCGGTCGGAGGGACCGCTGGCTGCCTTCATTCCGCTCGCGACCGTAGTCCCGCGGCCCGCCGTGGCCAAGAGCCTCAGCCCATGGTCGTTGTAACGAACGAGCCGTCCTGGGGGCTGTTGAAGCTACAAGGCCGTCCGGCCCCGACGAACGGAGCACCACGTGAGGAAGCAAGTCCGAGTCCCTCGACCAGCTGCGACAACGCGCCACCAGATTGCGCCGAAGCCCAAATCAAGAACTCTCACCGTGACCGAGGCCGCCACGATCCTCGGCATCTCGAGGACCACCGCCTACGAGTGCGTGAACAACGGCTCGATCCCCTCGATCCGACTCGGCGGCCGCATCGTGATCCCCCGCGCCACCTTTGACGAGTTGCTACAAGGTTCCACGTGATTATATAATTTGCTGATGGAACGGGAAGCACGGGAACGCCTTGGCATGCGTTTGACCTCGGTGAACTGGCTTGAGAGCGTCGACCGTTACCTCGACCATCTCGTCGAAACCGTGCCCAGCGAGCACAGGCGCACGAGTCGAACGCGTTTGTTGGCCGCTCTCGTCACTACGACTCCGGCAGATGCAGGCCACCTCAGCCAGCTGCTCGAACAATTCGAAGCGACCAATCTCACCGAGCTTCCAACGAGCCAGCGTCCCCACCCGCGGCTGGGCCGTCCGTCCGTGAGCGGACGATGACTACTCGGGATCGACGGCCCCATTGGGACGCGACGACCGATTCGAGTAAGGATCGTCGTGATGCTTCCCAGGACAAGGACATGACGCTCGTCGATGCGGGGCCTCGTCTGGACCCTGCTCATGCGTGGCTCGCACAACGGTCCGCATCGCCGGTGGTTCGCATCTCGATCGATGGTCAGCCGCTGCTCGCAGTCGTCGACGTCCAGGCCGAGGAACACGCTCGCCGACAGGAGGCGCGCATCGGCGCGGTCACATCAAAAGGCCTCCTCTGCGGCCTGTGGCTCTTGCCCACGGGAGCACCGGTCAGCAGCGATCAACTCCCAGCCAGCAAGATCGACCGGTTTCAGCAAAGCCGTGGGGTCGTCGAAGAATCGCTCGGCGGATGGACTCGCCGCTACTCCCCTGCCGGCGTCGTGCGGGCGCTCGCAGTAGTTCAACGATCGGCGAAGCCGGCCCTCCGAGTGGCTGCCGGCTTGCCTCCCATCTTCGAGCGATGGGTATTCGCCGACGACGGGTTGAAACGTCCGTCGGCGGACCTGTTGGCGCAGGCGGCGATGTCGGGAGTTGGGCTCACCCGAACAAGTCTCGGCCCTACGAAATCCATCATCGAGGCGTCACCTGCGGTGATCGGCTCTCCTGGTGTGTACCGATGGTGGATCGGTGAGGTCGCTTACGCCGCGTGGCTCGCTCAGACCCCGAGCACCCAATTGTCGAGCTGACTGCCGCGCTTCGGACCGCGCATTCCGGGCAGGTCATAGCGATCCGAAGCCTTCTCGCATCGTTCGATGAACTCCAGCATCCGATCTGTTGGATCGGCGTCGAGCACTCCGTTGGCCACACTCGCGAGTGCATGCAGGTTGTGCGGTGTCACCTCGTGCTTGAGGTCCGGGTCAAAGAGCCGGCCAAGTGCTCGTCCGCCGCAGCACGGTAGGTCGCAGACGAGCCAGGACGGGTCGACGAGCGACCAACCTGCGATCGTGTTGATCGTGAACCAATCTAGGAATTCCGGCAGGAAGACTCTCGGCGAGTAGTCGTTGCGCTTGCCTCCGCCCGAGCCGCCGCCGATCGGCACCAGATGCCGATGGGAGCTGATCAGTCCGATGGACGCATGACGAGCGCCGTTTGCGGCCAGCCCGACACCGCCGTGGTCTGTTCGCAGGAACGACACGTCGGTCGTTGCTGCAATGAGATGGCGCAGCGCTTCGAGAACTGCGAGGTCTGCAAGCGGATCTGCACGATGCGCGACCAACAGCGTGAGAGGCCGGCCGACACTGGCGAGCACGTCTACGACCATGGCTGGCTCGTTCTTGAACCAACGATGATCAATTGCTAGAAGCGGGTCGACATCGACCTCGTTTGCGAGACACGATTCTGCGGCTACTGCGCGGGTCAAGGTCGAAGAGTCGTCCTTGTCAAAGGGAATCCATCGTCCTGGCGTGAGCAGGCTCGACGCTCCGGCTTCCAGCTGGTCCTTTCGCCACGAGGTTGGGTCGATATCGCCCGGAGTGTGGCGGTAGCCCTCTCGGTCGAAGAGGGCGGCCACGTCCATCCCCTTCGATCTCCATGATCGCACCTTCGCCGGCCCATCGGGTCCGCGAAGGGTGAGCCCGTGAGCGAGGTCGTTTGCCAGTGAGGCGACTCCGAAGTCTCCGGGTGTCAGGTAGAACGAGAAACTCTCGGAATCGAATCTCGGCGGGGGTGAAGAGAAGGTCATTTCGGCCACTTCGTTTCCGCGTCGATGTACGGCCGCACTTTCCGAAGGTGATTCCGAAACTGCGTGGGACGCAATTTGCCATCCCGCATCAGCCGTCCGATCACCATGGAGACCGGAACGTCAACCGTTCTTGCGTAGCGCGAAATGTTCGCCGAGGTAGCCGGGGCCGGTGCGACAAAACCGCCCGGGAAAATCCACTCCCCTGCCAGCTCGTTGGCCTGAACCTCGTTGCTATCGGTACCAGCGTTGTCTAGGTCGTCGATCATGTACGGGTTCTCGGTCGTGACGTGGCCGAGGACGAGGTGTGCAATCTCGTGCAGGATGGTGAACACCAGGATGTCAAAACGGTTGTAGCGGCCGGTCACTCCGATGACCGGCGTTCCATTGGTCGACAGCATTGCGACCCCGTCGAACTTCCCACCCTTCAGCCCGGGCTCCACGACGAGTACCACACCACATTCCGCCAGCCAGTCCCGAAGCTGCCCAAGCTCGTTGGGACCCGGCAGCAGTCGACGGCACAGCGATGCGCCGAGCGCTCGCAGCTTCTCGATATCGAGCACAGCAACCTGGGCACATCGTCGGTCTGCGACGTGTCGGACGAACATTAGCCATGCGAGCTGTTGGGCACTGAGCGCCTCCGTTGCGTTGACTCGTCGAGCGGCGAAGGCAAGACCTGGGTTGAGATCGTCGCCATAGAGCGATTTCATGTCGGCCTCCAAGACATCCAGGTCATCTGTGTCAGAGATCCATTGACGCCGGCGCATTTCGGCGACCGGTCCCACCGAGCGGAGTCGGGAGCGTCTTTCAACTGGCGTCAGATCTGGTGCCCCTTCCCGCGCCTGGGCCAGGCTGTAGTTCGCCTGCAGATTGAGCCACAGCTCCGCGGACGTGTCGAGTGCGGCGCCGATCGCCATTGCAGTGTCGGCAGTGACTGCCTTCTTTGCGTTGAGGATCTCGGACACTGCCTGGAGTGGCCGGTCGATGATCTGGGCGAACTCGGTTTCCGTCCAGCCGCGCTCTTCGAGTTCGTCACGCAGGATCTCGCCCGGGGAGAATGCCTCGGCCGGCGTGTAGGTGGTTGCCATATCGATGTCTCCTTCCTTGCTCAGTGGTAGTCGTCGATTTTGAGGACTGCGGTTACAGGTTGACCTGCGGACTCTCGGAACTCGAGGATGAGCCTCCACTGCTTGTTCAGTCTGATCGAGTGCTTTCCCTTGAGGTCTCCGCTCAGCTTTTCCAAGTGCAGAGACTTCATCATGCGGAGGTCACGTTGGTCCTGTGCGTTGAGGATGATGGTGACCTTCTTGCGGTACGAACGGACCAGGTCTCTGCCGTAGCGCGGATGCACAAAAAGGGGGTCGACGAAGAGCTTCTCAAGATCGTCATCGTCGAACTCCATCCTCATGATTCAGTACCTTCACCTTAAGTGTGAAGACTAGCCAACACAAGCGCGAATTCCACTGGCGTGATTTCAGTCGAACATCATCGACTCGACGGTTGCCGCAGCGTCGCGGGAGATGCCGGGCGTGACGTGGGAGTAGAGGTCGAGGGTGATGGCGATGGTTGAGTGTCCGAGGCGTTCGGAGACGACCTTCGGGTGGACGCCGGCTTTGAGTGAGAGCGTGGCGTTCGTGTGGCGGAGGTCGTGGAGTCGGATCCGGGGCACGTCGGCTTTCTCGACGAGCTTGTCGAAGTGGCGTGAGAACCAGTCAGGGTTCACCGGGCCGCCGGTGAGGTTGCGGAACACGAGGTCGTTGTCGGTGTCCCATGCCGGGCCAGCGGCGAGCCGCTCCTCTGCTTGGAGTTGTCGCTGCTGACGAAGCGCCCGAATCGTGGCGTCGTGCACGTACACCGTTCGTCGGCTGCCGGCTGTCTTCGGTTGACCGACCACAACCTTGCTGTCGACGGTTGAGACGGTCTGGACGATGGCGATCTGCGCTGAGTCGAAGTCGATGTCGCCCCACCGCAAACCGAGCGCCTCACCACGACGCATCCCCGTCGTTGCGAGGATCGTGAAAGCGTTGCGCATCCTCGACTCCTTGGCGACCTGGGAGAATGTCTTGAGCTGATCGGACGACCACGTTGACATCTCAGGCCGCTGGACGGTTGGCCCTCGGGCTGCCGCTGCTGCGTTCCGATGAACGAGGCCAAGCCGTTCCGCGTCGGCGAGTGCCTTGCGCAACACGACGTGTGTGTTCTTGACCGTCTTCGGCGACAGGCCCTTCCCGTTGCGCTGACCGTGGTCGAGGAGTTCGGCGTAGAACTTCTCGATCTGCAACGGGGTGAGCGCCTGGAGCTTGTACTTGCCGAGGTGTCGCTTCAGTCGCTTGCCGGCCATCACGTAGCTGTGGTGGCTCGACGGCCGAAGTCGCGCTTCCTGCCCGATGAGCCATTCGTCGAGGAAGTCGTCGAGTCGCATGTTCGAGTTCGCGACGACCGTTCCGTCGAGCACGGTCTTCTGTGCCTCGGCGAGCGCCGCTTCTGCCTCGCGTTTGGTTCGGAATCCTTGTTTGAGCGACTGCCGTCGTTTGCCGGTCTCGGGGTGGAAACCGGTGTCGACCTTGAACGCCCAGCCACCGCTGCGCTTGAAGACAGAACCACGTGCCATGGGCCGACTCTAGACCAGTCTGTGCACATTCTGTGAACATCGAGCCTGTTTGCTTGCAGTATCAATCAAATAGAAATCACATAACACCAGTGTGTGAGTGCCCGGGGCGGGATTTGAACCCGCACAGATCCAAGGATCTAGGGGGGTTTAAGCCCCCCGCGTCTGCCAGTTTCGCCACCCGGGCGGTGACGTTGCAGGTTACGCCTCGGGAATGAATCAGGCAGCCCCGCGGACCGAGATCTCCGAGCCGCGCTCCGTCGACGCCGAGGCAACGACTGTCCAGAGTTCGGTTCGGACTCGGTCGGCGTCGGGCGAGGCCAGCTCATTGACCACCACCACCCCTTCGATCATGTCGGCGAGCACAGCCTCTCTGGGGCGGCCCTTCACACGGACCGACACCACCGCTCCCCCGCCGTCGACGGCGTCCCGGCGCCGGATCGTACGGTCGACACCGACGAGCCGCGGTGGGCAGCGATAGCTCGGCCCGACGAGGCCCCGCCGCACCGCGGCTCGCGTCAGACGACGGGCAGCGTTGGCGAAATCGACGGTCGAGGCGAACTCCATGTCGACATCATGCGCGCGCCCCTGTCACAGAGTTGATCGGGGTGGGCCGGTGTCAGCGCTCGGACGCCGCCCCGCCCGGCGTCGTCAGCCGACGACATCATCCGTCAGAGGCGTCGGTCTCCACGTCGGCATCTCCAGCCGGCTCGGGGGGCTCGGGCAATGGACTGCCGCCCAGGTACACGATCACCTTGGCATCCAGCACGCCCGACACCGGCGGCGCATCATCGAACAGCTGGATCTCGACGTCGCCGGGAGCGAACCCCAGGTCTGCGGCAACGACCTCGGCCTCGCCGATGAAGCTCTCGTCGAGTGCATACAGCACCGTGTCCTGCACGAGCACCGCTCCACCCAGGCCCCGCACGAACCCGTAGCCACGGTCACGCAACGACTGCACCACCGGATCGAGCCGCTCCCCGGCGGTCGATCCGTTGACGACGACGACCGCGACGAAGAAGCGCTCGATCGGTACCTCCGTCGACGCTGGCACGGTCGACGCTGGCACGGTCGACGCTGGCACGGACGTCGTGCTGGTCGTCGCCAGCAGCGTGGTGGTCGTCGACGTCGTGGTGGTGGTGGTGGTCGTCGTCGACGTCGTCGCCGGCACGGTCGCAGTCGTGGTCGTCGTCGTGCTGGTCGGTGTCGTGCTGGTCGACGTCGACGCGGCGTCGTCGGACGTCTCCAGGATCACGAGCGTGGCGACCAGACCGAGGGCGATGATCCCGAGGATCAGGTTGAGCACCGTGGTGCGACTCATGACGGCGACTGCTCAGAGTTCCGGGAGCGGAGCGAGGAGGAGATCGACCACGTCTCGACCCAGATACACGACGAGTAGTTCGTCGTTCACGCTACCGACGTCAGGCATCTCGTCGAGAGGCAACACTTGCGTCAGTCCGATTCCCATGTCGCCCGCGAGCCGTTCACCGAACGGCACCAATTCCGCTGCGACGTAGACCGCCGAGAGGTCGACGAACTCCGACGCATCACCCCGGCGGATCTGGTCGTACCCGAGTTCGGAGAGCCGGTCGCCAGTCACTCCGGCAACGCCGGCGATGTTCGCCCCGTTCGCGACGAAGATCGGGAACACCGAGCGATCGGCCAACGGCACCGTCGTGGTCGGGGTGGGGTTCGTGGTCGTGGGGTTCGTGGTCGTGGGGTTCGTGACCGGTTCGGTCGGGGTGCTCGTCGTCGCTGCCTCGTCTGCGGGTTCCGGCTCAGCGACGGGCTCCGTGTCAGGCACGTCCGTTGCGGGCGCGGAGCCGTCGTTCTCGAGATCATCGTTCCCGGTGTCGACGGTCGCCGACTCGATGACCGGCTGTGCCGACGACGGCTCGGAGCCACTGGCAATGGCCACACCCGCGCCGACGCTCGCCGCAGCGAGGACCAGATACACGACCAAGGGCGACTGCATGACGCCGCGAGGTTACCGAGTCGGCACACGCCTTCGGATGACCCCGAGAGGTGATCTCGCTACAGTCGTCGCCATGGCCGACCGACCAGCAGGCCCACCCGGTCGCGGGTCATTCCTCAGCGCCGACGACCGCGCGATCGACGCCGACCGAGACCCCACGCCGACAGGCTTCGACGCGCTCAATCCCGTACAGCGGCGCACGCTCGACGTCCTGCGCCGCACGGGCGAGCCGATGGTGTTCGACGCCGATCTGATCGCAACGTTGCGCAGCGAGATGCACGAGGCCGTCGACCAATTGGCCTCGCGCCTCGACGACCGCACCGCACGCGACGGGTTGTGGATCAGCAAGCACAAGATCGCGTCTGCGCTCGACTGCGAAGCCCACCATCTCGTCCCCGACGACTTCGCGTGGACCCCGGCGAACGCGAAGGGCACCATCGCCCACCGAGCGATCCAGCTGATGCTGACCTGGCGCGGCGATCCGACGCCCACCGACCTCGTCGACGAAGCAATGGCCCGGCTCGCACACGAGGAACGCGGCATCGGGCAATGGATCGACTCGCTGTCTCCAGGCGACGACGCCGACGTCCGCGGTCAGACGATCGAGCGGGTGACGCAGTTCGCGGAAGGATTCCCGCCGCTGTCGAAGAAGTGGCATCCGATGACCGAATCCCCGGTCCGTTGGCCCAACAGCGGACCGATCGTCTTGTCGGGCAAGGTCGACCTCGTGTTCGGACGTCCGGTGGGCAGCGAGAGCCGCAAGGTCATCATCGACCTCAAGACCGGTCGCCAGCGGGCGCAACACCGCCAAGACCTCGGGTTCTATGCGCTCCTCGAGACGCTCGCTCGAGAAGTCCCGCCGCGCAAGGTGGCGACCTTCTACCTCGACTCCAGCGAAGCCCACGCGGAGGACGTCAGCGAGCGCTTGCTGCGTTCGGCCGTCCGACGCACGCTCGACGGCATCAACGCGATCATCGAACTCGAAACCGAAGGCCGTCCGCCGGTCAAGCGACCGGGATCCAGCTGCCGATGGTGCCCCCTCGCTCCCACCTGCGACGAAGGCCAAGCCTTCCTGCACGCGGGCGACGGCTGACGATACGCCCCCCAACGCCCGCCGACCAACGCCTGGGGTCAGACCCCAGGTGTTGACCGGCAGGTGTTCAACGCCTGGGGTCTGACCCCAGGTGTTGGTCGGGGTTGGGCGTGGGGGGGGTTGGGCGAGGGTGTCGGGCGGGCGAGATAGCGTGATCGTCATGTCGTCGAGCACACCGATTCCCCGCGAGGCGCGAGTGTTCGTGGCGGGCCATCGCGGGCTCGTCGGCTCGGCGATCATGCGCCGATTGGCGGCCGACGGGTTCGCCAACGTCCTCACGGCGACGCGCGACGAACTCGACCTGCGGAACCAGTTGGAGGTCTCGCACTGGTTCGAGGCAAATCGTCCCGACTACGTGTTCCTCGTCGCCGGCACCGTCGGCGGGATCATGGCCAACAGCACCCGGCCAGCGGAGTTCATCTACGACAACATGATGATCCACGGCACCGTCGTGCACGCCGCCCACGAAACCGACGTGACGAAGCTGCTCTACCTCGGCTCGTCGTGCATCTACCCCCGCCACGCCCGCCAGCCGATCACCGAAGAACAGCTCCTCGACGGGCCGCTCGAGCCGACCAACGAGGCGTACGCCATCGCGAAGATCGCCGGCATCAAGGTGTGCCAGGCATACCGGCGCCAGTACGGCCGCGACTTCATCTCGGCGATGCCGACCAACCTGTACGGCCCCAACGACAACTTCGACCTCACCTCGAGCCACGTCCTCCCGGCACTGATGCGCAAGTTTCACGACGCAAAGGTCGAGGGCCGCGCCGAGGTGACCGTGTGGGGAACCGGATCACCGATGCGCGAGTTCCTCCACGTCGACGATCTCGCCGACGCCTGCCTCTACCTGATGGATCACTACAGCGACGACACGCACATCAACGTCGGCACCGGTATCGACCTGCCGATTCGTGATCTCGCCGAGAAGATCCGCGACGTCGTCCATCCGGAAGCCGAGCTCGTCTTCGACGCGACCAAGCCCGACGGGATGCCACGCAAGGTGCTCGACGTGTCGAAGCTGCGCAACCTCGGTTGGAGCCCGTCGATCGAACTCGACGCAGGGATCAAAGCGACCTACGACTGGTTCCTCGAACAGCACGATTCCGCCGACGGCCTCCGCGGCGTCTGAACTTCGTCGCACAGCGATCGAACGATCCGCGCAGCCGACACGATCCGCACGAACGGAGCGATCCGCTCAGCCGAAGGCGGACGGGATGATCAGCGCGGCGGTCACCAGCGTCGACACGGTGAGCGGCGCACCGACTCGAGCGAAGTCGCCGAATCGATAGCCGCCGAGGCCGAACACCATCAGGTTCGTCTGATAGCCGACGGGCGACAGGAACGAACACGACGCCCCGATCAACACAGCGACCGCCAACATCTGCGGCGGCGCACCCACGTCGACCCCCACCGACAACGCAACCGGCATCATCAACGCGGCCGCCGCGGTGTTGGTCAGCAGTTCGGTGAGCACGAGCGTCGCGAGCATCACCGCCACCACGATGCCGACGTCACCGAGGCCGAGCGACGAGACCCGTTCGACCACCGATGCAATATCGGCCGCCAAGCCACTCGCCGCGATCGCGCCGCCGAGGCTGATCGCCACCGCCATGGTCAGCACGACGTCGAGGTTGATCGCTCGCCACGCCTCGCGCATCGTGAGCGCGCCGCCCGCCACGACCACGACCGCCGCCGCCGCCGCCGCTTCGAACAAGGGCACGAGACCGGTCGCGGCAGCGAGCACGAGGCCGACGAACGCAGCCACGACAAGCCAGGATCGTTGCCGACGCGGGAGCGAGGGACCATCGTGCGCGGCGACGAGCGAGAAGTCGGCGTCGCTACGCCACTGCTGGCCGAACCGTTCGTCACCGAGCACGAGTAACACGTCGCCGCCGCGCAACGCAATCCGACCCAACTGACCACCGAGGGGGGCGTCAGAGCGATGGATGGCGATCACCGCGCCCCCGTATCGACTCCGGAAATCAGCCGACCGCAACGACGCGCCGACCAACCGCGAGCCCGGCGCGACCACCGCCTCGTACACGAGCGTGCCGGGGCCTTCCGCGTCGAGGAGGTGCTTGCGCTCGACGCTGACGAGGCCGTCGACGTCGTGCAGATCGATCACGTCGCCCGCGTCGCCGACGAAGCAGCAGACGTCACCCGCTTCGAGCATCGTGTCGGGCGACGCCGGGAGTGAGATCACCCGGCCGCTGGCGGTCGAGCGCTCGATCATCGCCAGGAAGACCCCGTCGAGTGATCGAAGGCCCGACTCGGCGATGCTCGAACCAGCAAGCGGCCCATCTGGATCGACCCGAGCCGCCATCTGAAATTCGCGCGCCCGGCGCGTCAGATCACGCGAGCCCGTCGAACGCTCCGGCAGCAGTCGAGCCCCGAGCGTCGACAAGACCAAGACGCCGATGACCGCGACGGGGAGGCCGACGACGGTGATCTCCAACACCTCGAGCGGTTCGGCTCCCGACTGCTCGAGCAGGTCGGACACGACCAGGTTCGTCGAGGTACCGATCAGCGTCACGACGCCACCGAGAATGCTGGCAAACGACAGCGGCAACAGATAGCGCGACGCACTGGCGCCATTGCGCTGCGACCACCGGACCACACGCGGCGCAAACATCGCGACGAGCGGCGTGTTCGGCACCACCGACGACAGCCCAGCCGTCGTCGCCGTGAGCGCGAACAACGACCCTCCTCGGTCGAGCAGCCGATCGACGATCGACGCGAACGTCCCCGTCGCGGTCGCCGCCCCGGCGATCACGTACAGCGCGGCGATGGTCGCGGGGGCCGGACTCGACAGCCCGCTCAATGCCGTGTCGGACTCGATCACGCCCCCGAAGAGCAGCGCCCCGACCGCACCGGCGAGCACGAGCACCGGCTGGAAGCGGTCGAGCACGAGCACGACCGCGGCGACAGCGAGGACCGCCAGCGCAACGATCGAATCCGTCGTCATCTCATCGCTACGTGTCTCGTGTCGGGAGCGTCCGACTCAGTTGATGAGCCCTCGCTCGCGAAGCGCTGCGACGATGAGATCGGCGGCGTCTTCGGCCGACACGGCCTGGGTGTCGATGTACACCTCGGGCGTAGACGGCGGTTCGTACGGCGAGTCGATCCCGGTGAAGTTGACGAGCTGACCCGAGCGAGCTTTCGCATACAACCCCTTCGGGTCGCGCGCTTCGGCGACTTCGACCGATGCGTCGACGTGCACCTCCACGAACTCGTCGTCGGCGACGCGTTCGCGCGCCAACTGGCGTTCAGCCCGGAACGGCGAGATGAACGAGGCGAGCACGACGAGTCCAGCATCGACCATCAGCGCGCTGACCTCGGCGATCCGTCGAATGTTCTCGACGCGATCGACGTCGGTGAAGCCGAGATCGCGGTTGAGTCCGTGACGAACGTTGTCGCCGTCCAGGAGATACGTGCGCACACCGAGCGTGTGCAGCTTCGACTCCACGATGTTGGCGATCGTCGATTTCCCCGAGCCCGACAGACCGGTCAACCACACGACGCCGGGACGGTGACTGTTCATCTCGGCCCGAGCCGCCTTGTCGACCTTGACGTCTTGCCAGTGGATGTTCTGCGACCGGCGGAGCGCGAAGTGCAACAGGCCCGCGCCGACGGTGTTCTGGGTCAGCTTGTCGATGATGATGAACCCACCGGTGTCACGGTTGCGCGAGTACGCATCGAAGGGCACGGGGCGGTCGAGGCTGATGTTGCAGACCCCGATCTCGTTGAGTTCGAGCGTCGACGCCGCCAGATGATCGAGCGTGTTCACGTCCACCCGATACTTCGGGTTGCCGACCGTGACACCGACGGTTCGGGCGCCGATCTTCATGAGGTACGGACGTCCGGGAAGCATCGCGTCCTCGTGCATCCAGACGATGTGCGCTTCGAACTGGTCGGCGACTTCGGTCGGGTCGTCGGCGGCGCAGATGACGTCGCCGCGCGACGCGTCGATCTCGTCGGTGAGCGTCAACGTGATCGACTGCCCGGCGATCGCTTCGTCGAGGTCGCCGTCCATCGTCACGATGCGATCGACGGTCGACGTCGTCCCCGACGGCAGCACGCGGACCCGATCACCGGGACGGACCGTGCCGCCGACGATCTGGCCGGAGAACCCGCGGAAGTCGAGGTTCGGGCGATTCACCCACTGCACCGGCAGCCGGAACGGTTGCTCGGCGCGCTCGTCGTCGACGCGCACCGTTTCGAGGTATCCCATCAGCGTGGGGCCGTGATACCAGTGCGTGTTCGGGCTGGGCTCGGTGATGTTGTCGCCCTTGAGCGCAGACAGCGGGATGAACGTGACCGCTCCCCCGTCGATGTCGAGACCGATCCGCTCGGCGAACTCGAGGTACTCCTCGCGGATCGAGTCGTAGACGTCCTCGGCGTAGTCGACCAGATCCATCTTGTTGATCGCGATGACCACCCGCTTCAGGCCGAGCAGCGAGACCAGGAAGCTGTGCCGTCGCGTCTGGGTCAACACGCCCTTGCGCGCGTCGACGAGGATGATCGCCGCGTCGGCGGTGGATGCGCCGGTGACCATGTTGCGCGTGTACTGCTCGTGGCCGGGGGTGTCCGCGACGATGAACTTGCGCTTGTCGGTGGTGAAGAAACGGTAGGCGACGTCGATCGTGATGCCCTGTTCGCGCTCGGCCGACAGACCGTCGAGCAGCAGCGCGAAGTCGAGGTCACCGCCCTGCGTGCCGACCTTGGCCGAGTCCACTTCGAGCGCGGCGAGGTGATCTTCGAACACGAGATGCGACTCGTAGAGCAGCCGCCCGATGAGCGTCGACTTGCCGTCGTCGACCGAGCCGCAGGTGATGAATCGCAGCAGCGACTTGTTCTGGTTTGCGTCGAGGTACGCCTGGACGTCCTCGGGCACCGCAGTGGTGCTCGCCGTACTGGTTCCGGTGGGCGCAGTCATCAGAAATGGCCTTCCTGCTTCTTCTTCTCCAAGGACGAGACGCCGTCGTGATCAGCGACTCGGTTCTGACGTTCGGACGTGGTCGCGAGGAACAGTTCGCGGATGATCTCGGGCAGCGAGGCGGCACTCGACTCGATCGCGCCAGTGATCGGATAGCAACCGAGGGTGCGGAACCGCACGAGGCGCATCTCGGGCTCCTCGTTCGGTTCGAACCGGAACCGGTCGTCGTCGATCACGATCAGCGAGCCGTCGCGTTCGACGACCGGACGCTCCTTCGCGAAGTACAGCGACACCAGCGGGATGTTCTCCAGGTGGATGTACTGCCACAGATCGAGTTCGGTCCAGTTCGACAGTGGGAACACGCGGATGCTCTCGCCCGGGCTGCGGCGGCCGTTGTAGAGGTTCCACAGCTCCGGGCGCTGGCGCTTCGGATCCCACTGATGCTGCGGCGAGCGGATCGAGAAGACTCGCTCTTTCGCGCGCGACTTCTCCTCGTCGCGGCGCGCGCCACCGAAGCAGAGGTCGTATTTCTTCTCGTCGAGCAGTTGCTTGAGGCCTTCGGTTTTCCAGAGGTCGGTGTGCAGCGCCGAGCCGTGGTCGAACGGGTTGATGTCACGCTCGATGCAGTCGGGATTGTGGTGCACGACGAGGTCCATGCCGAGCTGCTCGGCGGTGGCGTCACGGAACGTGTACATCTCCTGGAACTTCCACATCGTGTCGACGTGGACCAGCGGAAACGGCGGCGTCGACGGGTAGAAGGCCTTGACGGCCAGGTGCAACATGACCGAGCTGTCCTTGCCGACCGAGTACAGCATCGCCGGGTTGCTCGCCTCGGCGACCGCCTCGCGCATGATCTGGATCGCCTCGGCCTCGAGCCGCTGCAGGTGCGTGAGGCGACCGGCGCTCGGCGCTGCCGCGCTCTCCGACGGCATCACGGCTGCCCTACTCGTCGTATTCTCTACCATAGCGGTGGAGAATACGCACATTCCGACGAGATCGCAACACGACGCCCCGCCTCGACACGTGGGGTCAGACCCCAGCCGTTCAACACGTGGGGTCAGACCCCAGCCGTTCAACACGTGGGGTCAGACCCCAGCCGTTCAACACGTGGGGTCAGACCCCAGCCGTTCAACACGTGGGGTCTGACCCCAGGTGTTGGTCGGGGTGTTGGTCAGCCGTGGCGGGATCGGGTGTCACGTTCGTATTCGGCAGCGAGCTCGACCACATACGACGGCAGTTCACCCGACACCAGGTCGGCGACGCTCACCGTTTCGAGCACCCGGCGCAAGCTCCCGCGGATCGCCATCCAGACCTGCGGTAGCGCCTCGGCAGGTGCCGCGTACGACAGGTCGCGCAAACTCTTGTCGTGCACATCGGCCAACGGTCCGTCGATGGCTCGGAACACGTCGGCCAGCGTGATGTCGCTCGCCGGCCGCGACAGCGTGAACCCGCCATCGGGCCCACGCTTCGAGCGGATCAGTTCGGCCCGCTTCAAGTCGCGCAAGATGTCGAGCAGGTACTTGAGCGAGATGTCGTGCGTCGTGGCGATCACCTCCGCCTTCACCGACGAACCATCACTGGAAGCCAACGACGCCATCGCCCGCACCGCGTTGTCGACTCGCTCCGAGATCCGCATCAGCGACCCCCGACCGTGTCGATTCGCCTCGTGTCGATTCGCCTCGTGTCGATTCGGCTCGTGTCGATCCGCGTGACGGCGGGCGCTGTCACATCGTCACCAGGATCGATCCGAACACGTCGACGCCGGCGTCGTCGAGCGTCTGGAAACACCGCTCGACGGCGTCGGCCCGCGACTCGCTCGTCACCACCGTGAGCGTGCGGGTGGCCTGGGCTGCCAGGTCGAGCGACACTCGGTCGAGCCCGACCGGTGGCGCTGCGATCAGGACGTACTGGTAGTGCTCGGCCATCTGGACCAGCAGCCTTGTCATCAGCCGGCTGCGCCGGGGATCCTCTGGGACTTCGCCCGACAGATCGGATGGATCAGCCGCCGGCTCCCCCACGCCCGCCGAGTAGATCGCGAGCCGGTGCGTTGCGCCGAGCTCGACGAGGCGTACCACGTCTTTGGGTTGTGCCCCGCCGAGGATGTCGCACAACCCGGGAGCGACCCGCTGCTCGAAGTACCGGTGCAGCGTCGGCTCGGCGAGGTCGACGTCGAGCAGTGCGACACGGTGTCCGGCGAGTGTCAACCCAATGCCGACGTGCGCGACCGCGGCCGCACTCGCAGGTCCGCGTTCGATGGCGGCGACGTGGATCAGGCCCGGCTCGATGTCGCGGTCGATGATCTGTGCGACCTGTCGGAACGCTTGCACCGAGCGAGACGAGCGGCTGGTGTGGGCGGCGCCGGTTCCGGGCAGGTCGACATCACCCGAGCGGGTGACGGCGAGCACGCGGCGTGCCGACACGACGTCGAGCACCGCAGCGGTCGATCGAGACCCCGACGAATCCGATGCCCCCTCGACGTCGTTGGCGAGATCGAGTGCCAGCACGCCGAGCAGACCGATCGTGCCGCCGAGCACCAGCACGAGCAGCATCGACCACGCGCTCAGCGAGACATCACGGGCACCGGCGACCACGGAGGTGGTCGCCGCCACCACCACGACCGCCAGCGCGATCGGCGACCAGCGGGGAAGCGACCGCAGCAGATCCGTTGCCGGGGACGGGTCGATGATCGCCATGACAGGCGTGAGCGTACTTCGACGCCACCGAGCCCGACCAGCACCGCGTCCGACCGAGAGGCTGACGCGACGGGGTCGATCGCTACGAACGCAGGATCGGACCGAGTGTCGTGACGGGCTCGTCGCTCACGTAGCGACGGGCTCGCACATCGTCGACGACGACCTCGCCGCTCGACAACGCGCCGACTCGGACACCGAACGAGCCGCGATCCGCCGGCGCGCTGTGCGCGGTCGGGGCGAGCGCTTCGACTCCGTCGACGACGACCCGACTCCGACCCAGTTCGTCGGTGAGGATCTCCACCCTCGTCCACACACCGGGCGCGATCGAGGTGCCGGTCGTCGCATCGACCGTGCGATCGCCGCCGCGATTCGTCGCGAGGTCGACGTCGCCGACCGTGATCCCCGCCTCGTACTGATCGGTCGGCGCGGTGCCGGTGATCGTTCCCGACGCTGCCTCGGTGGTGGCCGGGTCGCTCACGAACCACCACGCCTCGAACGCGATGCCGGGTTCGTCGACGCCCCGCGCGGTCGCCCACGCATCGGCCCCGGCGACCGTCGCTGGGGCCGCCAGCGCGTGCGAACCCGATCGGACGGTTCCGGTCGTGGTGGTCCACGAACCCGGCACCGACGTCTGCGGCGCGCCGAGCGTCACGAACCGGTCGGCTTCGGTCACGTTGGCGAACTCGGTCAGGATCCATTCGGGTGATCGCGCGACGCGGGAGATGCGCACGTTGTCGATGCGTCCGTCGAGCCCGTTGGCCGCCGACTCGGTGTTGCCGACCACCAAGCTCGCCGATACGTCGGTCGCCAGTGGGCCGACGGCCGGGGTGTTGTCCACCGGGGCACCGTCGACGTACAGCGTCACCACGCTGCCGTCCCAACTCGCAGCGACCTGGTGCCAGGCACCGAGGCCGACGGTTCCGCCCGTCACCTCGACCTGCGTGCCGCCGACGTGGAGGCGAGCGGTCGGCGTCGTCCCGGACACGAACACGTCGAGGATCGCGGTGCCACCGGCCTGTCGAGACACGAGCCGTGGCGTGCCCGCTGACGTGTCCAGCCGGATCCAACCCGACACGCTCAACTCACCGCTGGTGACGTCGAACGTCGGCGCGGTGAGCCGCTCGGTGGAGCCGTCCAGTTCGACGGCGTTCGCCGTGATGCCCGCGGCGGGCACCGCTGCGTCGGCGCCGCCGAGCGCGTCGAGCGTGCCGAGTCGTCCGCTGTGTTCGGTGAACGCGGCGCCTGCGGGCAGGGCGGCGACGGCCAAGGAGAACTCCGACGTCGCGCCATACAGACCTGCGCCGAGCGATTGGGTCGTCGTGGCGGTGATGACGTTGCCCGCGCCAGCCGGGAACGACGCGACGAAGGAGCGGTCCCCGCCACCCGGATGGCTGACCATCGCGGCGTGGACGAACACCTCGCCCGCGCCGTAGCCGGATGGTCCGGACGCGTCGTTCGCGAAGAACTCGATCCGGTAGTCGCCCGGCGGCACGTCGAGGTCGTAGCCGACGGTGACGACGCCATCGACCTCGTCGACCGTGCGGAGGACGGGGAAGTTGAGCAGATCGTTCGGTCCGCTGTCGACGTCGCCGGGGTCGTTGGCGGTCACTCCGTCGTTGAGCAAGTCGATGCCCCAGCCGAACGAGTTGTCGATGTGGTTGCCGAGCAGCGTCGCGGACGAGTCGTTGGCATTCGCATCGACCAAGACCGATTTCCAGGCTCTGGCGATGCGGTTCCCCTCGCCGACACCGGTGCCGCCGACGAGCGTTGCGTTGGCACCGTCGTAGCTGACGACGCCGAATCCGACCAACGCCGGGCTGGGCGCGCCGCCCGTGAGGTAGCCCATCTCGTTGCCCTGCACGATCGTTCCGCTCACGTCCACGCCAGCGATCGAGAGGTGCGAGTAGGTCTGGTCCACGAACAGGTTTCGATCGGCAGCCGACGGGCCACCGATGCGGGTGTCGGCGCTCACCCCGAACACGGCGATGCCCACGTTGTTCGGCACCGTCACCAGACCTTCGGTGTCGCTGCCGAAATGGTTGCCGACGATGACGCTGTTCGACGATGACGAGACCAAGATGGACTCGGCGCCATCGCCGACGAATCCGTTGATCGCGAGGCCACGGATCTCCGAGCCGGACGAACCCGCGGTGAGCCAGATGCCGTCACTGCCGGTGAGCAGCGAGGCGCCGGACAGCTGGACCGCGAGCCGTGAGTTCATCGGATCCGGGAAGGTCGCCGTGTTGACGACGGTGCCAGGCTGCGTCGTCGCGTCGATGGTCACCCGTGCCGTCACCGGCGGCAGCGGGACCGCGGGAGCGATCGTCCACACGCCGCCCGCATGACCGGCGTCGGAGGTCGGGATGTCGAAGTGGATGGTCGCCCGACCGATGGCGTTGGCCTCCTCGATCGCTGCTCGCAAGGTGCACTCCGGATCGCCACCGACGAGCGGTCCACCGGTGTCGCACACGCCATCTCCGGGATTCGCGTCGCCCGTGTCACCGGTCGAGTTGACCGTGATCGCGTCGAACGTCACCCAGTGCGCCGGTTCGCGCGTGATCAACCACGGATTGAGGAGACCGTCGGCGTTCGAGGCGAAGGTCTCCAGTGGCGTCCCGTCGAACGCGTAGCGGCTGATCGTCTCGTCGAACTCGCTGCCGACCAGGAACGTGCCATCCGGTTCGACGGCGAGACCGAACGCCGTCGAGGGGGTCGCCACCGTCTCGATGAACGCGCCGGTGGCGCCGTCGTAGCGGTCGAGACGGCCTGTGTTGCGGCCGATGAGGTAGAGGTCTCCATCCGGGGCGAACCCTGCGGCGGTCGGCTGCGCGGCGACCCCCGTGGCGAACGCGCCGAGCGGCGTGCCATCGACCGGATCGAAGCGAACGACCGAGGTGCCGACCCAGTTGACGACGTACAGGTTGCCATCGGGTCCATAGGTCATCCCGATCGGGCCGTCGAGGCCGCCGGTTCCCGCAGGAGCGAACGAACCGAGATGCGCGCCGCTGACACCGTCGTACCGTTCGATGGAGTCGCTGAAGTAGCTCGCGACCAGAAGCGAGCCGTCGGGGGCGATCACCATGTCCGCCGCACCTTCGAGACCGCCTGACCCCGATGCCACGAACGTGTCGACGTGCGCACCGCTCGACGGGTCGAACCGAACGACCGAGTCCGACACGAAGTCCGACACGTAGAGCAGGCCGTCCGGCGCCACCAACACCCCAGCGACTTGGTCGAGCGGTGGGGTCATGGGGAACGTGAAGACGTTGTTCCCGGTGATGCCGTCGAGCTGGATGGCCTGACCGAGTGCGAAGTCAGCGACGAACACGTCACCCGCCCGCCAGATGCCGTCCTCGTCGGTCACCGCCACGCGGATCGGCATCGGCTGGAAGCTCGCGTACGTGTGGCTGGCCGTCGACGGGTTGCCGGCGATCGTGTCGAACGTGCCATCGCCCCAGCTGATGTGCCACGCCGTGACGGTGTCGTCGCCGGGGTCGCTCACCGAGAGGTCGAGCGTGAACGTCGCGCCGGGCGAGATGGTCGAGGGGCCGGTGGCCGCGATGGTGGGGGGCGTGTCGGCAACGGTCACGGTCGTCGCCGCGATATCGGACGCGCCGTTGCCGTCATCGACGCTCACAGCGATCGGGTACACACCGTCGTCGTCGACGCCGTACGACGCGAGCGCCGACCACGGCACTGCGGGAGACGCACCGAACACGTCGTCGAACAGCCCGTCGTTGTCCAGATCCCACCCGTACGTGAGCGTGTCGAGGTCGGCGTCGGTCGAGCCACTCGCGTCGATCGGCAGAGCGTCGCCCTCCGCGATCGCATACGGACCGCCGGTGTCGGCGACCGGCGCAACGTTCGGGCCTGCGAGATCGATCACGAACACCGCGCCTCGATTCTCGGCGCCGACGACGATGCCGATGGTGCCGTCGCCGTCGAGATCGCCGACGGACGACACGCTACGCCCGAAACTGTCCCCGCCGAGGAGCGGACCGGTGAATCCGCCGCTCGTCGACGAGATCTTGCTGTTCGCGACGACCGTCCCATCGGTGTCGAGCGACAAGATGTGCACGGCGCCGCGTCCCGAGCCACCGTCGCCGTCTCCGGGCGCACCGACGAGGAGTTCCTTGGTGCCGTCGCCGTCGAGGTCCCCGACGCTGGCGATCCCGCTGCCGAACTGGTCGGCGTCATCGAGTGTGGCCGAGAATCCACCGGTGAGATCGGCGATCTTGTGGCTCGCTCGCACGGTGCCGTCCGCGTTGAGGAACAGCACGTACACCGCACCGCGGTTCGACCCGCCCGTGTCGTCGCCGTTCGCTCCGACGGCGAGATCGACCACGCCGTCGTTGTCGAGGTCACCGGCCGCGCCGACGGCCGATCCGAACGAATCGAAGTCGGCCAGCAACGCACCGAGACCGCCCTGTGAACTCGAGATCTTCTGTTCGGCCCGCACGGAGCCGTCCGCGTTGAGGAACAGCACGTAGGCGGCGCCTCGCCCGCTGCCTCCGTCGTCGTCGCCGTAGGCGCCAACCACGAGATCCTCGATGCCGTCACCGTCCACGTCGCCGGGAGCTGCGAGCGCGGCACCGAAGAAGTCCGATGGATCGAGCGTCGCACTCAGGCCACCGGACGTGGCCGAGATCTTCTGTTCGTCGCGCACCGTGCCATCGGCGTTCAGGAACAGCACGTACACCGCACCGGCGTTGAGCGCACCGTCGTCGTCGATGACGGTGCCGACGGCGAGTTCGTTTCGGCCGTCGCCGTCGAGGTCACCGAGTCCGGTGATCGACCACCCGAACACGTCGACATCGTCGAGCGGACCGACCAGTCCCCC
This sequence comes from Ilumatobacter sp., assembly GCF_046290335.1. Classification (GTDB taxonomy): domain Bacteria; phylum Actinomycetota; class Acidimicrobiia; order Acidimicrobiales; family Ilumatobacteraceae; genus Ilumatobacter_A. The sequence continues at coordinate 1,625,187 of NZ_JBKAGH010000001.1, forward strand.
CTCCGTGGACGAGATCTTCTGCTCGACCCTGACGGTGCCGTCGGCATTCAGGAACAGGACGTAGATCGCGCCTCGGTCCTGCCCGCCGTCGTCGTCGTAGGGGGCGGTCACTGCGATGTCGACGATCCCGTCTCCGTCCACGTCGCCCACCGAGGTGGCTCCCTTGCCGAACAGGTCGGTGGCCTCGATCGGACCGGTGAACCCGCCGACCAGCGACCCGATCTGTTGTTCGGTGGCGACCCTCACACCGGTCGGCGCTGTGGGCAGATCGAGGTAGTCGGGTTGGCCGTCGTGGTCGCTGTCGAGTGCGTCGCGGGGGTCGCCGTCACCGTTGGGGTCGGCGTTCTCGGCGAGCGTCGCGAACCCGTCGCCGTCGTCGTCGGCGTCGAGGTAGTTCGGGATGCCGTCGCCGTCGGTGTCGCCGTAGGGCACCTCGAACACGTCACACAGTCCGTCGCCGTCGGAGTCGACGCAGCGAGCCTGCGAGAACTCCGACGTCGAGCCGAAGGTTCCGGCGCCGAGGTCCTCGGTCGCCGTGGCGGTCACCATGTCGCCACCCGGCCAGGCGAAGCTCGCCGTCAAACCCGCCGGACCGAACCCGGCGTGACTCACCGTCTCGGCGTGCACGAACTCCTCACCCTCGCCGAACCCGGTCGGGTCGGCACCGGAGGGATTGGCGAAGAACTCGACGCGGTAGTTGCCGGCCGGCACGTCGAGCGTGTACACGACATCCGCCGTGCCCGTCGTGACGGTCACCGACGAGATCTCCGGGAAGTTGAGCAGATCGTTGGCGCCGGTGTCGACGTCACCGGCATCGTTCGGTGTCATGTCCGCATCGCCGAGATCGATGCCGAGACCGCCAGGCTCTCCCTTGCCGTAGATCGAGTTGCCGAGGATGACGTTACCGCTGCCCGCCGAGGTGAACACCCGCACGCCGTCGAACTGCGCGGAGTTGGTGTTGGCCACGACGTTCCCGTCGCCAGGAGTGATGCCGCCGATCAGGTTGTTCGACGCTCCGCCATCGAGGGCGACCGCATGCGACGCGTTCGGCGCCGGACTCGTCCCATCGACGCCGACGCCGATCAGGTTGTTCTGGACGGTCGTGCCACTGGTCGCTCCCACGATCGAGAGGCCGTGCAGGTCGTTGAAGCCGATGACGTTGGCTGCCACCAGCGTGTCGTCCGCGCCACCCAACACGACGATGCCGTTGCCGGTGTTGCCGACGTCGGACGATCCGTCGGCCCCGACACCGAGGTGGTTGCCGACCACCTGCGTGCCGTCGACCGCCTCACCGCTGACATTGATGCCGTTGGCGGTACCGCCGATGACGTTGCGGTCCGCTGGAGTCGGGCCGCCGATGAGGTTGCCGGTGCCGCCGCTGACGTAGATGCCGGCGCCGTTCGGAATCGGGTCGGAGACGTTGCCGGTGGCGTCGGTACCGATCCAGTTGCCGGCGATCGTGTTGCCGCTGGTGGTGATCTGGATGCCGTCACCGCCCGGGTAGCCGCCGATCACGAAGCCCCGGATCTCGGAACCGCCGCTGCCCGCTCCGAGGAAGAATCCGTCGCCACCCGTGACCGCCGACCCGTCGAGGACGACGATCGGGTCGCCAGCCCAGCCGGGTTGTGTCGTCGCGTCGATGGTCACCGGAGCGGAGATGACCGGGGTGCCCGACGCCGTGTCGGGGGCCGCGATCGTCCAGGTGGGGCCGGCACCGGGGATCGCGAAGTGGATCGTGTCGATGGTCGGGTGCGCGTTGGCTTCTGCGATCGCGGCGCGCAGGGTGCACTCGCCCGGCGTCGAGGTCTCGCAGACGCCATCGCCCACCGCCACGTCCCCGGCCGTGCCGGTCGAGTTCACCACGACGATCGGCGACGCGGTCGCGACGACGGTGACGGCCGCAGAGAACTCCGAGGTCGAGCCGAACGCTCCGCCGCCGAACTCCTCGGTGGCGGTCAGGGTGACGCGGTCGCCCCAACCTCCGCCGTAGGTGACGACGAAGCTCTCCGTGCCGCCACCCGTGTGGACGACGGTCGCGGAACCGACGACTACCTCACCCTCGCCGTAGCCCGAGGGGTCGGTGCCCGACGGGTTGGTGAAGGCTTCGATGCGATACGTGCCTGCGGGAACGTCGAGGTCGACGTCGACGGTGACCGTGCCGCCCGATTCGCTCGCCGACGTGATCACGGGGAAGTTGAGCAGGTCGTTGACCCCGCCGTCGACGTCGTTCGCGTCGTTCGGCGTGACCCCGTCGCCGAGGAGGTCGATGCCGAGCGCCGCGTTGCTGTGGATCGAGTTGCCCAAGACCGCGATGTCGTCGGTCAGGCTGTCGAAGATCGAGATGCCCTCGTCGCCGTTGTGGGCGATCGTGTTGCCGTCTCCCACCCCGGTGCCGCCGATGCGGACACCGACGCTGGCCCCGAAGTTGACGGTGATGCCGTCGCCGACGTTGCCGAGCGGTGTCGTGCCGTCGGAGCCCACCCCGATCAGGTTGCCGGTGAAGGTCGAGCCGTCGGAGCCGAGCACCTGCACACCGTCGCCGCTGTTGCCCGAGATGACGTTGTCGATCACGACGGTGTCGACGGCGGTGTTGAGGTCGAGGCCCTCGTCGCCGTTGCCGCGTGCGAGGAGGCCGGTGACGTCGGTGCCGAGCAGGTTGCCCTGCACGACGTTGTCGTCCGACCACAGCAAGATGCCCTCGCTGACGTTGCCGGAGATGACGTTGCCGTCGTTCGGCCCCGGGCCGCCGATGAGGTTCGCGTTCGCACCCTCGTTGGCGACGATGCCGTCGTCGGCGACACCGGCGATCGTCGTACCGTCGGCGGCGAGCCCGATCCAGTTCCCGGCGATCGTGTTGCCGCCGTTGGTCCCGATGTCGATCCCGTCGCCGTTGAACGAGACGATGACGAAGCCTCGGATCTCGGTCGAGCCCGCCGCGATGTTGAACCCGTCGGCGAACGTGGCGGCTGAGCCGTCGATGACGACGACTGGGTCGCCCGACCAACCTGGCTGGGTCGTTGCGTCGACGACGACGGGCGCGGTCACGACTGGGAGCTGGCTGTTCGGCGCAATGGTCCAGATCGGACCGGGGCCGGGAATGTCGAAATGGATCGTGTCGAGCGCAGGGTTGACGTTGGTCTCGGCGATGGCGGCGCGCAGGGTGCACTCGCCCGGCGTCGCGGTTTCACACACACCGTTACCCGGGTTGACGTCCGGAGCGTCACCCGTCGAGTTGACGACGACCGGTGCACGCGAGAGATCGAGGATGTACACCGCACCGCGGTCGGGGCCGCCATCGTCGTCGAGGTCGGCGCCGACGACGATGTCGTTGGTGCCGTCGCCGTCGAGGTCGCCGATACCGGTGACCGAAGCACCGAAGTAGTCGTTGTCGTCGAGGGTGGCGGTGAGGCCGCCTTCGAGGTCGGAGATCTTCTGCTCTGCCTTGACCGTGCCGTCGGGGTTGAGGTGCAAGATGTGGATGGCGCCGCGATTGGTGCCGCCGTCGTCGTCGAAGTGGGCGGCGACGGCGATGTCGTCGGTGCCGTCGCCGTCGAGGTCGCCGACACCGGTGACCGAAGCACCGAAGTAGTCGGAGTCGTCGAGGGTGGCGGTGAGGCCGCCTTCGAGGTCGGAGATCTTCTGCTCTGCCTTGACCGTGCCGTCGGGGTTGAGGTGCAAGATGTGGATGGCGCCGCGATTGGTGCCGCCGTCGTCGTCGAAGTTGGCGCCGACGACGATGTCGTTGGTGCCGTCACCATCGAGGTCGCCGACACCGGTGACCGAAGCACCGAAGTAGTCGTAGTCGTCGAGCGTGGCGGTGAGGCCGCCTTCGAGGTCGGAGATCTTCTGCTCTGCCTTGACCGTGCCGTCGGGGTTGAGGTGCAAGATGTGGATGGCGCCGCGATTGGTGCCGCCGTCGTCGTCGAAGTTGGCGCCGACGACGATGTCGTTGGTGCCGTCACCATCGAGGTCGCCGACACCGGTGACCGAAGCACCGAAGTAGTCGTAGTCGTCGAGCGTGGCGGTGAGGCCGCCCGCGAGGTCGGAGATCTTCTGCTCTGCCTTGACCGTGCCGTCGGGGTTGAGGTGCAAGATGTGGATGGCGCCGCGATTGGTGCCGCCGTCGTCGTCGAAGTTGGCGCCGACGACGATGTCGTCGGTGCCGTCACCATCGAGGTCGCCGACACCGGTGACCGAAGCACCGAAGTAGTCGGAGTCGTCGAGCGTGGCGGCGAGGCCGCCCGCGAGGTCGGAGATCTTCTGCTCTGCCTTGACCGTGCCGTCGGGGTTGAGGTGCAAGATGTGGATGGCGCCGCGATTGGTGCCGCCGTCGTCGTCGAAGTTGGCGCCGACGACGATGTCGTTGGTGCCGTCACCATCGAGGTCGCCGACACCGGTGACCGAAGCACCGAAGAAGTCGGAGTCGTCGAGGGTGGCGGCGAGTCCGCCCGCGAGGTCGCTGATCTTCTGTTCGTCGGCGATGGGTGTCGTACTCGGCCCGGCCTCGACATCGAGCCAATCCGGCTGTCCGTCCCAGTCAGAGTCGAGCGCGTCGCGAGGATCGCCGTCACCGTTGGGGTCGGCGTTCTCCGATGCGGTCGGCGTACCGTCACCATCGTCATCCGCGTCGAGGTAATTGGGGGTGCCGTCACCATCGGTGTCCGGCTCAGGGTTCGTCCCAGGGTCACCATCGGCGTCGGTGTTGGCGTCCTCTTCGCAATTCCACAGGCCGTCGTTGTCGGTGTCGACCTCGCACGGAGAGTCGGCGAGGTTGTTGATGTTGATCGTGACGGTCTCGGTGTAGGAGAGGCCGGTGTTGTCGGTGACGCGGATGGAGATGGTGTGGGCGGTGGCGGATTCGTAGTCGAGGTCGGCGCCGGTCCTGACCCGGAGTGCGGTGCCGATGATCTCGAAGTCGGGGTCGCCGCCGGGGATGTCGTAGGTGAGGATGTCACCGGTGTCGGGATCGGTTCCGGTGATGGTGGCCACGATGGTGCCGGGGGTGGCGTTCTCGTCGACCCGGGGGCCAGACAGCGTGAAGATGCGCTGTTCGAGAACCCCAGCTGAGGTGTTGTTCCAGGATGCAGTGATGGTGCCATCACCGGCGATGTCGAGGGTGGGGTTGGTGCGGTACGTGTTGTTGTTGTTGTGGGATCCCGAATCGAGGCTGATCATGAAGAAGGGGACGGCCCCGCCGGAGACGATTTGGGGGAGGTGCGGGACGAAGGCGCCGTCGGCGTCGTGGTAGAAGCCCACCACGACGCCGCCATGGTTTCCGTTGCCGATGTAGCCATTGGCTCGGACGGCGACGAGGAATCCGCCATTGGGGTGGGCGGCGACAACGGCCTCGGGGGCGGTGCCGAACAGGTCGCCGGAGTCGGCGTAGTCGAGGATGGTGACGGTGTCCACGAGAGTGGTGTCGGCTTCGCGGATCGTGGCGGTGACGACGTTTCCGGCGATGCCGAGGTCGACGGTGCGGCCTCCGGCGAGGGTGACCGAGGTGTCGGTCGAGCCGGTTTGGGCGCCGATCGTGGTGACCGGGTTGTCGTTCACGGTGTGGCTGGACGGGTTCAACGCCAGATCCATCGGCGGACTCTGGTCGAGAGACAGGTCGAGGATGTAGACGGCGCCGCGGGAGTTGCCCCCGTCGTCGTCGTACGCGGCACCGACGACGATGCCGATGGACCCGTCGCCGTCGAGGTCACCGATCCCGGCCACCGAGTACCCGAATCGGTCGCTGTCGTCGAGTGGGGCGGCGAGATCGCCGGTCGTGTCGCTGATCTTCTGTTCGGCACGCACGGTGCCATCGGCGTTCAAGAACAATACGTACACCGCGCCGCGGTCGGTGCCGCCGTCATCATCGACAGAGGCACCGACGACGAGGTCGGGGACACCGTCGCCGTCGACGTCACCGATCCCGGCCACCGACAACCCGAACAGGTCCGAGTTGTCGAGCGTCGCGGCGAGACCACCGACGGTGTCGCTGATCTTCTGCTCGGCACGCACCGTGCCATCGGTGTTCAGGAACAGCGCGTGGACGGCGCCGCGGTCGTTGCCGCCGTCATCGTCGCCGTACGCGCCGGCCACGAGGTCGGACGTGCCGTCGCCGTCAAGGTCACCGACCGTCGCGACGGCCGAGCCGAAGTAGTCGCTGTTGTCGAGCGTCACGGCGAGACCACCGACGGTGTCGCTGATCTTCTGCTCGGCACGCACCGTGCCGTCGGCGTTCATGAACAACACGTACACGGCGCCGCGGTCGGTGCCGCCGTCATCGTCGCCGTACGCGCCGACCGCGAGGTCGGCAATGCCGTCACCGTCGACGTCACCCAGACCGGCGACCGCGAACCCGAACCCGTCGATGTTGTCGAGCGTGGCGGCGAGGCCACCAGCGGTGTCACTGATCTTGCGTTCCGAGCGAACGGTGCCGTTGGGATTCATCAACAGCACGTACACAGCCCCGCGGTCGGTGCCGCCGTCATCGTCGCCGTATGCGCCCACGGCGAGGTCGGGGGTGCCGTCGCCGTCGAGGTCACCGATCCCGGCCAACGAACTCCCGAACAGGTCCCAATTGTCGAGTGTGGCGGCGAGACCTCCGGCGGTGTCGCTGATCTTCTGCTCGGCGCGGACGGTGCCGTCGGCGTTCATGAACAGAATGTGGACTGCACCTCGATTGGCATCCGGAGGGACCCCGCCGTCGTCGTCGCCATAGGCGCCGACGGCAAGATCGACGACGCCGTCGCCGTCGAGGTCACCGACCGACACCGTCGAGTTGCCGAACCAGTCGAGGTTGTCCAGGGTCGCGGTGAGGCCGCCAACCAGGTCGGAGATCTTCTGCTCGTCGGCAACGGTGCCTGCCGTAGACATCGTCGGAGCGTCGAGGTAGTCGGGTTGGCCATCACGATCGACGTCGCGCGCGTCGCGGGGGTCGCCGTCGCCGTTCGGGTCCGGGTTCTCCGACGCCGTCGAGATGCCGTCGCCATCGTCGTCGGCGTCGAGGTAGTTCGGGGTGCCGTCGCCGTCGGTGTCGGGGCCCGGATCGGTGGTCGGGTCAGTGTCTCCGTCGCCGTTCCCGTCCTCCTCGTCATCGCACAGGCCATCGCCGTCGCCGTCACCGTCGCCGCACGCCACCGCGAAGGCGCTCGAGAAGTCCGAGGTGGAGCCGAACTCGCCTGCTCCCTCGTCGATGGTCAGTGTCGACGACACGAACCCGCCCCGGGCACCGACGACCGTCGCCGAATACGAGGCACTTCCTCCGGGGTGCACCACGGTCGCCGATCCCGCGAACCGCTCGCCTTCCCCGAATCCGGTCGGATCCGCCTCGGCATTGGTGAAGAACTCGACCCGGTAGGTGTTCGCCGGCGCCGACAACGCGTAGTCGACGTCGATCGTCGCTCCGTCCGAGGACGCAGCGTCGATGTTGGGAGCGGACAGCGAATCGTTGGCGGAGTTCAGCAGGGCAACACCGCGATAAAAGCTGTCTGCGATCGAGTTGCCGAGGATCGACCAACCCGACACGAGATCGACGATCACACCGTCGAGGTCGGCGTCGCGGATCTCGTTGTGCCGCAGGGTGCCGCCATCGGGATTCTGGTCGCCGTACATCAGCACCGAGTTGCCCAGCACCGAGTTGTCGGAGACGACGATGCCGACATCGCTGGGACTGGTCGCGATTTCGACACCCATGTCGCCGATCGTTCCGACGACGAGGTTGCCGGTGATCGTCACGCCGTCGACCGCCGAGCCGGGCGAGTAGAAGCCCGTCAGTTCGATGCCGCCACCTTCGTCCGTGCCAGCCTGACCGGTGGAGCGGATCTCGTTGCCCGAGATCGTCACGTTGGCGGGGTCGCCGTACACGTTGATCCCACGGTAGTTCTGGAAACCGATGAGGTTGCCGGCGATGGTCGAGTTCGACCCACCGGCGACGACGACACCGCCGGCACCGAAGCTGCGGTCGACGGCGCCGGGGTCCGTGAACGACGATGCTCGGGTCCCGATCACGTTGTCGGTCACGACCGTGTCTGCGCCCGACTGGATCCACACGTCGGAGTTGCCACCGAACATCGCCAAGCCGCTGATCACGACTCCGTCACTCTCGACCCGCAAGCCCTGTGCATCGAAGTCGAGTTCCACTTCCGGTGCCGGCACGCCGTCGATGGTCGGTTCGTCACCGGTGCCGGTGATGCCGTCCGGGCCGGTGCCGACCGATCGCGTGGCCCCGAGGACACCGGGGTTCGTGTCACCTCGGTTGACGGTCTGTGTGGCGCCGACGATCTCCACGGGCGAGGTGATCGCCAACACACTCGACGGCATGGCGATCGTCCACACGCCGGTCGCACCGTCGAAGCCGGCTTCGGTCAGCGGGATGTCGAACTCGATGCGATCCGCGTTGGTGTCGGCGTTCGCCTCGGTCAGCGCCGCGCGAAGCGTGCAGGCCGGCAACAACTCCGAGTTCAGCGTCCCGGTGTCACAGATCCCGTCGCCGGGCGCGACGTCGTCGAGATCGAGGGTGGAGTTCACCAACATCGGCAATGCCGGATCGAGCCCGGCGGCCCAGATGCTCGAACGCTCCAGCAACGCCAACCCGTCCGTGTTGAGCGTCGAGAACGTGACGCTCTGGAACGGGAGGAACACGCGGCGATTGGTCGCGGTGTTTCCCGAGGCGAGCTCGGAGCCGGTCTCGAACACGATGGGCGCCACCTGCGTCGGGGTGCCGGTTCGCTCACCGAGGACCTGCGCGCCCGCGGGAAGCGGAACGCTCCCGGCGTTCCAGAACGTCAACGACTGAGAGCTCGACAACACGGTGAGCGGTCCGGGCGCAAACGGATCGGTGACGTACTGCGTTGTGTCGACGACATCCAACTCGGACGCGAACACGCTGCCCGTCGAACTCGATCCTTCGTACATCAACGCGTTCCAGTGGCTACTGCTCGCAGCGACGATGCCGATGTCGAGTGTCCGCGCCTTCGTCGCGGTGCCCGGCACGGCGGTGTGACTGAGGTACATCAACGTGTTCGCCGCCGCTGCATCGTCGAACACGGCCTGAGCGGCATCGTCGTCGATCGCGCTCACCACATACCCGAGTTGTTCGTAGAAGGCTTTGTAGGCGGCGTCCTGTCCCAGGCCGAACCCGCCGTCGCCGGTCACCATCACCAGGTTGCCGACGTGCGCGGTCAAGTCGAGGACGTAGACCGCACCGTGGTCGTTGCCGACGGCGCCGTCGTCGTCGCGGAAGACACCGACGGCGAGGTCGACGGTGCCGTCACCGTCGAGGTCACCCAGGCCGGCGACACCGTGACCGAAGTTGTCGAAGTCGTCGAGCGGGCCGGTGAAGCCGCCCTGGGTGGACGAGATCGTATTTTCGGCGCGAACCGTTCCGTCGGCGTTCAGATAGAGCACGTAGACCCGTCCACGGTCGGAGCCGCCGTCGTCGGTGAGCCACGCACCCACTGCGATGTCGACGATTCCGTCGCCGTCGACGTCGCCGAGACCTGCGACCTCGATGCCGAACTGATCCGAGTCCTGGAGCGGACCGACGAACCCTCCCTCGAGCGTGGAGATCTTCTGTTCGGCCCTCACGGTCCCGTCCGTGTTGAGGAACAGGATGTAGACCGCGCCACGGTCGAGGCCGCCATCGTCGTCGCGAGGTACACCCACTGCGAGGTCGACGATGCCGTCGCCGTCGACGTCGCCGATGCCGGCCAGGCCGTTGCCGAAGGTGTCGGAGGCATCCAGTGGGCCCGTGAGACCTCCCGCCACCGCCGAGATCTTCTGTTCGGCTCTCACCGTGCCGTCGGTGTTGAGAAACAGAATGTACGCAGCGCCGCGATCGACACCGCCGCCGTCGTTGTCCGCCCACGCTCCGACGGCCAGGTCGACGACGCTGTCGCCATCGAGGTCACCGAGCTGGCTCACCGAGCTACCGAAGTTGTCGAAGTCGAGCAGGGTCGCCGCGAAACCGCCCGAGGTGTCGCTGATCTTCTGTTCTGCGCGCACGGTGCCGTTGGCGTTCAAGAACAGCACGTACACCGCGCCACGATCGGTGCCGCCGTCGTCGTCGCCCCAGGCCGAGACCGCCATGTCGACGAGGCCGTCGCCGTCGAGGTCACCCAGACCGGAGACGCTGAAACCGAACTGGTCCCCGTTGTCGATCGGTCCGACGAGACCGCCCTGCGTGCGACTGATCTTCTGCTCCGCACGCACGGTGCCGTCGTTGTTCAAGAACAACACGTAGACCGCTCCGCTGTCGACCCCTCCGTCGTCGTCACCACGAGCACCGACCGCAAGGTCGGTCACACCATCACCATCGACGTCGCCCAGGCTCGCCACGCTGATACCGAAGTGGTCGCCACCGGCGAGTGGAGCGGCCAGCCCGCCAGCGCTGGCGCTGATCTTCTGTTCGGCCTCCACCGCAGCCCAGATCGTCGAGTCCGAACGATCGGGAACTCCGGGCGACGACGGTTGCAACAGCGCCGCTCCGATGAGCGCTGCGATGGCGACGCCGATCAGGGCCAGCGCCGTCGACCGACCGTGATCGAGCGCGCGACGCCACCCCAGCCGGGCCCGGCTGGGGTGGGTCGTCGCGTGCTCGGCCACGGATGTCACCAGAGAAGCCTCGAACTCAGATCGCGATCCGCGTGATCTCGGCGATCACGGGTTGTTCGCGGTCTGCTCGGCCAGGAACGAGAGCGTCGCAGTGGTCGTGAGGCCAGCGCCGGCGGTCGAGGACAACGGCAGGGTCACGTTGGCGCAAAGCACCTCGTTCGCTCCGGCAGCGAGCACCCGGTCGCCCGCATCTGCGCCGGTCGCCGGGGAACCGACGAGGTTCGAGCCGGCGACCGTACCGAGCGGGCCGCTGTACAGCGTGGTTCCCGTCGCGGCCCAGTTCGCATCGTCACACGTGGCGACGCCCGACTTGATGGTCAGGACCAGTTCGCCGGCCAGGACGTCCTCGGTCGTCGTCGACCGCACCGCGTAGCGCAGTTCGAGCGAGCCGCTGTTCGACACGGTGATCGGCGCGGTGTCCTGGTCGCCCGGCGCCATCGCCGGCACGGCCAGCGCAGCAGACGCCGGTGAGGCGTTGATGTCGACGCTGCCCGTCGTGAACGTGTTGTTCGTGACGTCGGCGGAGTCGGTGAAGAGGGCCAAGGTGAGCACGGCAGCGAGTGCAGCGCCGAGGAGCAGGACGGCCAAGGTCATCACGACACGCGAGGCGGTCACGCGCCGCCCGGCGTCGGGGGTGATCGCCGAGTTCGGGTCGGGCGGAGCGAAGCCGCCGATCCGGTCGGGTGGGGCAATGGTGGTGTTCATGTCGGTGTGCTTTCTCTGGTGATGGTTCGTGATGGTTGGTGATGGTTGGTGATGGTTGGTGCGGGCGGACTGGGTTCACTCGAGGAGCACCAGGTCGGCGTCCGGGCCCCAGACGCCGAGCGGGTCCTGTTGGTCGTCGGCCGTGGGGTTCGAGAGGTAGAGGTAGAGCAGCGAGTCGTCGACGTCGTCGAGCATCGGTACGCGCACCCACAGCGTGAGGGCACCGGTGCCGGCGTCCCACGACTCGAGGTGATGGTCGAGTCGGGTGATGCCGTCGGCGTCGGTCACGACGAGGTCGTCGGCCGACGGCTGCAGCGCCGCGGTCAGATCGGGATCGACGAGTTGGACGAGTAGCGGATAATCGGTGAGCGGCCCGGCGACGAGGTCCGACTCGACGGCCAGCGGGCGTCGCAGCGTCCAGTCGCCCTGGTCGAACCAGGTGCCGGCCTCTGGCGGCCCGAGTGTCACCGTCGCCGACGGATCGAGCAGGTTGCCGGCGGCGAAGCCGACGCGTGCCGGCGACCACGCCTGATCGTCGAGACGCACCTGGCCCAAGGCGCCGGCCACCGCTCGGCTACCGTCGGGAGCGGCACCGATGGCCGCGGCGAGCGGGCCGTCGACGACGAGTTCGCCAGCGGCGGCAGCATCGCCGACGTCGACGCCATCCAGATACAGGCGCGCCGTCGTTCCGTCCCAGGTCATCGCGGCGTGATGCCATGCTCCGACCGTGACCACCCCACCGCTGATCTCGACGAGCTGCGCCCCCAAACGGAGGCGGGCGCGGACGTCGAGCGTGGCCGACGGATCGACCGACAGCTCGAACGAACCGCCCGCGAGCGGATCGCCGTGCGTGACGAGAACCTGATCACGAGCGTCGTCGACTCGGAACCATGCGGTCGCGGTGAGTGCGTTTCGATCCGCGACGAACGGAGCCGATTCGAGTCGGTCGAGTGCCCCGTCGAGCACGATAGCGGGCCCGGTCGGATCAGCCCCGAGCGCAGCGTCGGCGAGCGCGACGCCGTCGAGGCGACGCGGGCCACTGTCGTCGAGCGCCGGGGCGGGCCCGGTCGGGTCGGCGGCGAGGTTCCACACGGCGAATTCGGCGTTCCACACCGCCGTCGCGGCCCCTTGGTCCGGCGAGTTCGGCGCTCCGGCGTAGAGCCAGATCGGCGTCGGCGCTGCGGTAGCGACCACCGGCACCTTCACCCATGCAGTCACCGCGCCGGTGACCGCGTCGTACGACTCGATCTCGTGCGCGAGTCGGGTGACGCCGTCGTCGGCGACGAAACGAAGGTCGGACCCGTCAGGCTGTGCGGCCGCGGCGAGCGCTGCGCTCGTGAACCGGACCAAGACCGGTTCGTCGGACAGGTCGACGGCGGTTCGACCGGCCGGGATCGTCAACGCGAATCGCTGCGTCCACGGGTCGGCCCGGTACCAGCCTGTGCCACTGGTGCGGTCGTCGAAGATGCCGAGGTCACCGCCGTCGAACGTCTCGGTCACGAGCCACACGTTCGCCTCGTCGTCGAGCACCGCTGCGGGCGTGTCGTCGCCGAAGTACATCCAGTAGTTCACGGTCTGCCCGGCGGCGATCGGCTCGCGGGTACGGAACCAGAGTTGCGTGTCGGTCGCGTTCCAGGCGCTCGTCTGGTCGAGCACCCGATCGAGTTCCGTCCAGCTCACGCCGTCGTGGCGCCAGATCCTGATGTCGTCGCCGTTCGCCAGCGACTGATCCGACTCGACCATCTCGGCGTGGTCGAACACCAACGACGTCGTGTACCCGTCGGGCGTCGCGACGCTGCCGCCGGCGACGTCGATGCGGCGCCGGAACGGGGACTCGAGGTCGGCCCACACGGGGCCGCCCCACGTCACGGCCTGCCACGCGAACGACGCCGACGCCGCCGTCGCGTCCCGGCGCAGCTCCACCGTCTGGCTGTCGAGGAGGCGGGCGCGCACACTGCCCTCGCCGACGACGTCGTCGATCGCCATCGAGGTCGACCCACCGCTCGAGCCGCCGGCGAACGTCACGGTCGACACCGCAGTCGTTCGACCCACGCTCACCGGCGGCATCGTCGCGGTCGCCGTGCCCTGCCCGATGGCGAAGTCGAGCACCCCGCGCTGCACCGTCGAGCCGTCGCGCAACTCGACCACCTGGACGTCGACGTCGGCGCTGCCCGTCGTGAGGTCACGCTCCACCTCGATCGTCTGCTCGTCGAGCAACCGCACGCGAACGAGGCGGTCGCCGATCGTGGCGCCCGAGTTGGCCGTTCGGATGCCGGCGACGAGGAGCGTCGACGACGGATTCACCGAGGCCGGAATCGCAACGGTGGTCGTCGAGACGCCATCGATCAGCGTCGCCGTGAGCGTCTGCACGACGGCCTCGCCGGGCGTGTCGAACGTGACGACCTGCCAGTCGAACCGGGTCGAGGCAGGGATCGGTGCGGCGGCGTCGATGCGCAGCGTGCCGGCGTCGAGCACATGCGCCGAAGTCAGTACGTCGGATCCGTAGTCGACGCTGCCGGCACCCGGCAACGAGCTCACGACCGCGAAGCTCGACGTCGGGTCGATCGGGGCGAGCGTGACGTCCAGCGCTGCCGCTCCGGCACCGTTGATCGTGCCGCGTTGCACGCTCACACCACACGCGTATTCGACGACCGACCATTCGATCTGGACCGTGCCCGACGGTGCGCTGTCCGAAGCTCGCACGACTTCGAGGGTCGACGAATCTGCGAGACGCAGCGACGCAACCGACTCGTCGGGCTCGCCGTCGGCGCTCGACGAGGAGAACAGCACGAACGACCGACTGGGGTCGACCGGAGCGATGGCGATCGACGACACACCGGTCGTCGAACTCGTCGCCGTGCCCTGCTGGACTCCCTGGAGCCGCGATCCGAAACACTCACGCGTCGTGAACTCGATGTCGTCCGCCGACGCTGTCGCGCTGTACACCGCCAGCGTGGCGACACCGATCACGGTGACCGCGGTGATCGCCGTGATCGTCGCGGCGACGCCGTCGCGACGACCGACACCCTGTCGCGGCGGTGGCGGCGGCACCGGCGATGGCGATGGCGCGGCTCCCGATGTTGCGGGGATCGCACCGGTCGTTGCGGTCCGGCTCGGCGACGACCTCCAGATCGAGCGCAACGCGACCCGCAGGAAGCCGAGCACGACGATCGCGATCAGCGCGCCCCCGACGAGTGGCGAACGCAGCGACAGGAGCACGCGACCCAGCCCGGGGATCACGTAGCGGACGGTCACCTGACGGTCGTCCAGGGTGTACGTCGTCGGGTCGACGTCGGGGTTCGCGTCGCCACGAGTCGTCGCGACGATCTCACCGTCGTCACCGGCAGCGAGTCCGACGACGCGGTGTGTCACGGTCGGTCGGCCCTCGCCACGCATCACGACCACGTCGCCGACGACGACATCGCTGCTCGGGCCGGCGATCGCCAGTGACCCGGCGGGCATCGATCCACCCATGCTGCCGGTGAGCACGATGACGGGTCGGAAGCCGAGCGAGACCCCGACGATCAACGCCACGGTGAGCACGACGGCGAGCGCAGCCGTGCCCGTCACGATCCCGCGCCAGAGTGCGCTGCGGAGGCGCCGAGCGGTCATGGCGTCTCCTCCGAGGTCCAGGCCGCCATCTCCTCGGCCGTGAGTTGCTCGGCGTTGGCCGTGAGCCGAAGGTCGGTCGTCGTCGCCTGCACCGAGTTCGGAGCATCGATGTCGACCCGTGCCGCCAGGCAGAGCGTCTCGCTCGCTTCGACGTCGAGAACGCGATCACCGGGATCGGCGCCGACGCTGCTCGATCCGACCAGGTCGAGAACGCCGTCGCCGAGCCGGTCACCCGTGACCGCGATCGCGTCGGCAGGCGGCGTCGTTCGCCACGTCGCAACCGTCGGACACGTCGCTCCGCTCGGCGCCTGGAACAACCACGTGACCCACTCGCCGAGCGAGCCGTCGTCGGAGCGCACTGACACCGAGTACCGGAACGGCACCGTCCCTGCGTTGACGAGTTCGATCGAACCGGCGACGACGTCACCCGGGGCGAGGGCATCGGCGCGCAGTGGCACCGTCCGCTCCCCGATCTCGATGTCGAGCGTGGCCGCGCCGATCCGGTTCTGGCCAACGGACACGCTGTCGCCGAACGATGCCTGACCGCGTTCGCCGCGCAGCATGAGCGCGACCACGGGCGTCAGGAGCAAGAACGCGACGACGATCACGACCACGGTCGCGACCCGAGGGGGAAGCCGCTTGATCATCTCGGCGCCGCTTCCCAGACGAAGTCGACCGATCCGCTGCGACCGGCTGCGGCGGCGTCGTCGAGCAGGTCGAGTCGGAATCGGAATGTGGCGAGGTCGCCGTCCTCGCGGAACACACCGACATCGGTCGGCTCGGCCGCGGCGAGGTCGCCGAGCGTCCCGTCGTAGGTCACTCGCTGCGGGACGAAGCCGTCACACGAATCGAATCCACCACCGAGACCCCGCTCGACTCGTACCGACACGTAGTCGGCGATGTCACCGGTGACGTCGACGGCCAACGACAACTCGACCGGGAGGACCGTGCCGGCGTATTCGACCGCGATGCATCGTTCGACCGGACGCCCGGGGGCCATGTTCCGGAGATCGAGCAGCGACCGCCCCTGGTCGTCGTCGAGCAAGGTGATCGTTCCCGACTCGAACGCGTTGGTCGTCGCCGTCCCTTGCGGATCGAGCGCCGAGGTCGATTCAGCGACCACCGTCGTGGCGATCGCGAGCGCCGCCAGCGCAGAGCCGAGCGCCCGCACGGTCGCCCGATCCAGACGCCGACGAGACGCCGTCTCCACGGGATCCTCCGCGACGGTCGCGAAGTGGTCGAGTGGTCTCGCCATGTCAGCGCACCACCCTTCCGGCGTCGGATCGCTGCGCGCCCCTCGTCGGTGGTGGTGGCAGTGTCGGCACGGTCGGCGGTTGGAAGACCGGCGCACCCTCGGTGGGATCGGAGCCGAGCTGCACGGAGGTGGGCGACGCAGCCAACTGGATGATTCGCCCGCCGGGCTGAGGCACACCGAGGTAGAAACCCTGCGCCAATGTGGTACCTGCAACACGAACCATCCGCAACTGCTCGTCGCTCTCGATACCTCCGGCGATCACGTCCTGCCCCAATCGGCGGCAGAGGTCGACGACAGAGGCGAGTACGACCCGGTCGGTCTCGGACCGCATTGCGTTCAGCACCGCTTCGCGGGCCAGCTTCACCGCGGACAGCGGCATCGTGCTCACCGAGGAGATCGACAGCGTGTCGTGGCCCACGTCGTCGAGTACGAGTTGCACGCCCATCTGTTGCAGCTCCGACACGTTGCGACGCACCGCGTCGAGCGGCGACGCCAGCGCCTCCTCGTCGACCTCGACGCAGAGCAGATCAGGTGTGAGCCCACCTGCGTTCAAGGCCCCACGGACGAGCGTCGGATACGAGGCGTCGCTGATCTCATCGATCGCCGCATTCACCGCGACGAAACAGCGGTGCGTCGATGCCGACGCTGACCAGCGGGCCGCCATCTGACATGCGGCGTCCAGCACGCTGACGGTCAGATCACGCATGCAGCCGGCGACACGAGCCGACTCGATGATCTCGCGAGCGGCGACAGCGCCGACCGCCGGATGCTGCCAGGTCACATGAGCTTCGGCGCCCACCAGGGTCGGAACGCCGACGATGTCGTAGATCGGTTGGTAGACGAGTTGGATGTCGCCGGCCAGGATCGCAGCCTGGACGTCACCGACCAGTCGATCACGCCGCTTCGCCACGCTGTCGAACTCGGGCCGGTACAGCTCGTACAGCTGTCCGGGAACACCACGGTGCTTCGCTTCGTACATCGCGACGTCTGCACGTCGGATCATCTCCGCCGCACCGACCGCCTGTCCGCCGAACGAGATGCCGATCGCCGTGTCGACCGAGACCTGCCCCTGCGCGAGATCGAGCGGTCGGCGCATCTCGTTGATGATCGACTTCGCCGTGGACACGACGAGATCGCGATCGGTCGCCTCCGGGATGAGCAGGGTGAACTCGTCACCGCCGAGTCGAGCCACCGTCGCACCGGCGGGGGCGAGGTCGCGAAGTCGTTCGGCGACACGCTGCAACACCACGTCGCCGGCGTCGTGGCCGAGCCGGTCGTTGATCGGCTTGAACCCGTTGAGGTCGAGGAACATCACAGCGTGTTCGCCGACCGGCGCCGCCGAGCCTGGCGCCATCAGTTCCTCGAGGCGACGAAGGAACAACACTCGGTTCGCCAAGCCAGTCAGGGCGTCGTGGGTCGCCTGGTGTTCGAGCTCGGAGTGCACGGTGGTGAGCTCGGCGAGCAACTCGTCGTTGCGCAGCGCCACCGACGCCTGGCCGGCGAGCAGACCGAAGGCTTCGACCAGGCCGGGGCCAAGGCTTCGACCCGAATCGAGCGCCGCTCGCAACATGACGGGTCGACCATCTCGAACGCTGACGAACTGCGAGACCACCGCGGACAACCCGGCCGCGTGCAGCGCCTCGACCTCGTCGTCGTCGGGATCGGTCAGGTCGACGAAGGTCCCGGTCGTCTGCCCCGGGGCGACACAGCTCGCCGGTGATCCTGGCGCTGGCAACTCGTCGCCTCGGGCGACGCGCCAGCGCACGCCCTCGTCGACGACCATGTCGCAGCGATCGAAACCGAGCGATCGGACGCCCTCGAGAATCATGTCGACGTTCGCACCGTTCAGCCGAGAGATCTCGCGGCTGAGTTCGGCCACACGAACCAGCAGTTGCCCGCGGTTCTCGGCGACGCCGGTCGCGTCCTGCCACGTCGACACTTCGCCGATCAATTGCTCCGCGAGGAACGCCGCGGGGATCACGACGAGGAACAGCACGCTCAACTGGTCGATCACGCGATCGAGATCTCCGAGCAGCAACGCCGAGGGATCGTTCCCTCCCTCCCAGATCTTCGCGACGGCGATCACGGTCGTGAGCAGCATCCAATGCACGAGCGCACCGACGAGGCGGAACCGAACGGCCGCTTCGATGATCGGCAGCGACAACAACACCCACGTCGAACCGCCGCCACCCGTCGCCATGGCGAGGACGACCACGAGCACCGTGTCGATCCCCAACTCGGCGAGCGCGACGACGCGCGCACGCGAGTGTTCCCAACGCTGGGCGATGGCGCCGAGGAGATTGGTGGTCGAGAGCACGCCGATCGCGAAGACCGCGACCGTTCCCTGCCCCACCTCGAGACCGGAGCCGAGGTCTCGCCCGACGAAGTACTGCGTCGCGATCAACACGGCCACGACCGAACGCACACGTTGGATGCCTCGGCGTCCGACCTCGTGGCGCAGGCTCGACGGCGCCACCTGTTCGCGTGCGGCGAGTCGACGAAGGGCACGCTGCGCCGCCAGCACGAGCTGCCCGATGCCGGCCGACAACAACCCCAGCCACACGACGAACCAGGGCCACGCGCCGTTCATCGCCCACACGATCGGCCGCCCGATGAACGGCACGACGAGTCGGCCCACGCCGACGACGTCCTCGCTCGCGACCGGCTGCACGTCGGGGGACGCGTTGGCGTCGCCCTTGGTGGTGAGCACATCTCCCTCGACGGCGAACACGCGGTGAGCGACGAGCGTGTCATCGCGTTCGAAGACGACGATCGAGCGCTGTCCGAACCCGTCGAGGTCGTCGTCGGCGATCAGCAACACGTCGCCGACGCTCAGCGCCGGCTCCATCGATCCGCTCGTGATCGTCACCGGCGTCCAACCTCCGACCCACCAGCCGAACGCCACCCAGCTACTCAGCAGCACCGTCACGGTGAGCACCGCCCAGACGACCGCGCGAAGCGTGCCGGCGACGGCACGGCCGAGCCCATCGACGGTCGTGTCGACGCTCACGCTTCGCAGTCGGGGACCGACGCTCACGGGCGCGCCTCCACGACGATCCAGAACTGCGAGTCGAGACCCTGTGCTCGATTGTCGTTGCGGAGTTCGATCCGTACACGAACCGTCACTGCGTCGCCGTCGGCCGCTCCCACGAGCAACGGAACGCCAGCTCCGAAGTCGCCGTGCTCGGTCGACAACGCGCTCAGTGTGCCCGCGAACGCCGTGGTGGCGCCGACGAAGTCGCCGCACTCGGGATCGTCGCCATCGCCCAACTCCACCTCGGTGTCGAGGTAGCGATCCAGCCCGGTACCACCCTCGCTTCGGCCCATCGCCCGAACCTGCACGTCGTCGATCGCTCCGGAGTATCCGACGCGGAGGCATCGTTCCACCGAGTCGCCGGGGAGCAGGTTGGCGACGTCGATCGCCAGCCGCGCGCCACCGGCCGAAGTGTCGCCGCCATCACCGTCCGCCACACCGTCGTCGGACGAGCCGACCAGGGACACGTCGATGGTCGCAGCGGAGAGCAGCGAGTTCTCGTTGGTGGTCGTTCCGGCGAACCGGCTCGACGCGGTGCGCATCCCACCGACCACGACGAGGAGCACGATGGCCAGCACCGCGGTGGCCGCCACGGCGCCCGCGAGCTCGCGCACGGACGCGCTCGCGCCACGTCGGGTCGACGTCGAGGAGTTCGGGGGCGTGGTGGACACGGGAGGCTCGTTCTCCCGAGACCGTCCTGTTCCGCTCGCCCGGCGCCCGTGGTTCCGCGCGGACTCGATGTGGCGAATGGCACGGCGATCCTGCGCGAGGGCATGCTGCGTGCGTTCGCGTCCGATGAGGGGAGGTTGATGTTCCACAGTGATCTCGTTGGCCCGACACTGCATCGAGCCTCACTGCATCGGCAGAAATTGCGGATCTCTTGAGACCTCGCTGTCAGGCCGAGTGTCATCAGACCCGAGATCAGGCCGAGTGAGATCAGGCCCGAGATCAGGCCCGAGATCACGCGGCGGGCCGCGTCGTCGCTGCCGGCGGATCGGCCGGAGCGAAGCCCGCCCACGGCGTCGCTACGGCGTCATCAGAGCCACGGGAAGGCCCAGCCCGACCTCACTGCGCACGGTGGCGATACGACGGCCGGGTTGCACTGCGTCTTTGGGTTCGCTGATCAGATCGCGGCCGATCCGATCGCACGCACCATCGAGGTCGTCGACGTTGATCACGAGTCCCCAGAACGACGCGGGGCCGGCCGGAACGTCCGGGCGCTCGACCAGTTCGACGATGAGGCCACCGCGCCCGATGCGGTGGAAGCCCTGGCGCATCGTGTCGACCTCACGGATTCGTTTCAACTCGCATGATGTCGCCGCGCCGATGGCCGCACTCGTTCGCTCGAGATCGGCGGTCATCACGACGACGTGGTCGAGGCCGCTCGCACCGAGTGGATGGTCGGCGTAGACCGGACCCGGCGATGCGACCGTCGTGGTGCGGAGTCCGTCGATCGTCGCCTGGTCGAGGTCGTCGGACACCCCGCTCAGCGCCCAGCCGACGATCCCGTTCGAGTGCTCACCTGCGTCGACGATCCGCAAGCCTGTCCCGATCAGCGGGATCAATCCGTCGTCGGCAACGACCAGTCCGATCGACCGCCACGCCGCTGCGTCACCGGCGATCTCCAACCATTCCACACGAGCATCCACACGAGCATCCACACGAGCATCCTGGCAGACGCACCCGCCGACAACCCCGCCGACGACCGAGCACGAGCCAAGACGCGGCAAGGCGCCCGAGGCGCCATCGAAGTCGATGGGCGTCGAGCGCCTGGACGGTTGTTCGTGAGGATCGGGGACGGCGACGTCGGCGGTGGCCGACGTCAGCGACCCATGTTGGGACGCTTGCCGTGGTTCGCCTTGGAGCGGCGGAGGCGAGCTTTGCGCTTCTTGGTCTTCTTCGACATAGGGAGCCAAGCCTACGACCGCAACGCTGCGACCCCAACCGGCCGGTAGCCGACGCCGTCACGGTTGCACACTACGTTTCGGTGATGACCGAGATCCATGGAACCGTCGCGCCGGGCTTCGAAGCGGTGCGAGACGCCTTCGCCGCCAACTGGGAACTGCAAGGGGAAGTCGGGGCCTCGGTGTCGGCCACGGTCGGAGGCGAGACCGTCGTCGACCTGTGGGGCGGCACCGCCACCTTCGACGACGGAGAACGCGACTGGGAGTCCGACACGATCATCAACGTGTGGTCGACGACCAAGACGATGTCGTTTCTCTGCTGTCTGCTCCTCGCCGACCGTGGCGAACTCGACCTCGCAGCACCCGTCGCCACCTACTGGCCCGAATTCGCAGCCAACGGAAAAGAACAGATCGCCACGCGCCACATCATGGGCCACACCGCCGGCCTCTCCGGGTGGGACGAGCCGCTGACGATGGACGACCTGCTCGATCACGACAAACTCGTCGCGCTGCACGCGGCCCAGGCCCCCTGGTGGGAGCCCGGCTCGGCGTCGGGGTATCACGCCATCAGCCAGGGGTACCTCCTCGGCGAGATCGTCAAGCGCGTGTCGGGGCGCTCACTCGGCACCTTCTTCGCCGACGAGATCGCCGGGCCGCTCGACGCCGACTTCCACATCGGCACCGGCCCCGAGCTCGACCATCGGGTGGCCCACGTGATCCCGCCTGCTTTCGGCCTCGGGCAGGATCCCGACGCTGCCGAGATCGATCGCGACTCGATCGCCTGGCGCACCTTGAGCAACCCGGCGACGGACGCCGCATTCTCGTCGACGATCCCGTGGCGTCGCGCCGAGGTGCCCGCCGCGGGTGGCCACGGCAACGCTCGATCGGTGGCGGCGATCCACACACTCACCGCCAACGGCGGATCGGTCGGCGGCCAGCAGATCATCTCGCCTGACGGCCTCGAGCGCATCTTCGACGTGCAAGCCGAAGGCATGGACCTCGTCGTGCTCGGCACCGATCTGCGGCTCGGGATGGGCTTCGGGCTGCCGGGCCCGATGCTGCCGCTGCCCAACCCGCGCACCTGCTACTGGGGAGGTTGGGGCGGCTCGCTGGCGATCGTCGACATGGACCTCGGACTCAGTTTCAGCTATGTGATGAACCGGATGGAGAGTTCCCTCACCGGGGACCTCCGCGGCGCCGGCGTGCTGCTCGCGATGTACGGAGCGCTCGCCGGCTGACCGGTCGGATCATCGGGGTCGACGGGTCCAGGCGAGGAGATCGTCGACCGGGAGCGCATTGAGGATCCGCTCGACCGGCACCTCGCACTCGGCGGCACGATCACAACCCAAGGGCTGCCACTCGAGGTGCCCGGTCGCGTGCGCGTCGGTGTCGATCGTGAACCAGCACCCGAGCTCGACCGCACGGCGCAACAGCTCGCGTGGCGGGTCGAGCCGCTCGGGTCGACAGTTGATCTCGACCGCCGTGTGCGAGTCGGCGCAGGCAGCGAACACCGCGTCGGCGTCGAAGTCACTCGGCGGACGTTTGCCGATCATCCGACCCGTGCAGTGACCGAGGATGTCGACGTGTGGCGAGGTCACCGCTGCGAGCATCCGCTCGGTCATCTGACCGCGCTCCATCCGCAGCTTCGAATGCACGCTCGCCACCACGACATCGAGACGCGACAGCATCTCGTCGCAGAGATCGAGCGAGCCGTCCTCGAGGATGTCGACCTCCATCCCCGACAGGATCCGAAAGTCGTCGCCCGCATCGGCGAACTGCTGGTTGATCGCTTCGATCTGATCGAGCTGCTGGGCGAGGCGCTCCTCGTTCAAGCCGTGCGCGATCGTGAGTCGAGCGGAGTGATCGGTCTGCACCATGTACTCGTGACCGACCGACATGGCAGTCGCTGCCATCGCCTCGATCGGTGCGCCGCCGTCGCTCCACGTGGAGTGCACGTGACAGTCACCGCGCAGCGCATCGCGATAGATCTGTCCGCCGGCGGTGATCGGAACCCCTGACTCGGCCTCGATCTTCGCGAGGTAGGCCGGATATCGACCCGCGACCGCATCGGCGATCACCGCGGCCGTCGACGATCCGATGCCGTCGAGGTCGGTCAAGGTCGAACGCGTCGCGCGCCGTTCGATTTCGTCGAGCGAGGTCGAACGCACCACGTCGAGCGCTCGAACGAACGCCTTGGTCTTGAAGCCGCTCTCACGCGCCCGATCGAGGCAGTGGATCACCCGCAGCAGCGCGGCCTCAGGAGTCATCGGCTCACCGGGGGCGGTGCCGTCGAAGCTCCTCACCGCACCGATGGTACCGCGAGGCCGTTGCCCCCGCCGGCCGAACTGACAGCGCCCACCCCGATCTCGACCCCATTTCGCGCCGCCGAACTCCGATCTCGACCCGATTTTTCGCCAGGTGCTGGCGCGAAACCGGGTCGAGATCGATCGGCGAGCATCACCGGCGATCGGACCGTGCCGATCGGTTCCACACCGAAGCGAAGAAGATGCTTCCGCTCCGACGCTCCCGGGCCCCACTGCCGGGTGTGCGACTCACCGACATCGACCCCACCCGTCACGGCCTCGTCGTCAGACACGAAGCGGGCATCCCCTCGTCCACCTGGTACCGATCGCTCAAACGGGGCCATCTGGAACTCGTTCATCCCGGCGTCGCTCGCTTGCCGGGAGCGCCCGTGACCTATCGCCAGTCGATCGCCGCCGCGGTCTGGGCATCAGGGGGCAACGCCCTCGCGTCGCACCGATCCGCCGCACATCTCCTCGGGCTGATTCGTCTCGAACCCGTCACCGACGGCCGGCCTCTCGCCAACCCTGACGACCGGCGCGACGCCCGCCGCATACCGAGGGTGGATCTGGAGGTGGACGTGATGTTGCCCGGGCGGAGCCGCAAGCTCGAATTGTCGGGCGTGACCTTCCACCGACCGACCGACGATCTCCACCTCACGCCGCAGCGGATCGACGGCATTCGATGCACGAACACGCTGCGCACCCTGGTCGATCTCGGAGCCGTCGCACCCGAACTCGTCACGGCGGCGCTCGGCGTTGCGTTGGCAGATCGACGCGCCGATCTCAATGCCGTTGCCTCGACGATCGAAGCTCACTCCGAACGAGGCCGACATGGCGTCGTCGCGCTGCGGCAAGCGTTCGAACACTGGGCCATCGATGGTCGACCAGCCGACAGCGTGCTGGAGTCCGCGTTTCGACGCCTGATCCGCCGATTCGACTTGCCCGAGGTGGAGTTCCATGCCTGGATCGAAGGCTGGGAGGTCGACTTCGTGTTCGTCGGCACGAACGTCATCGTAGAGTGCGATGGCTGGACGACCCACGGTCTCGATCGCGACCAATTCGAACGCGACCGCCGACGCGACGACGACCTTCGCGCTGCCGGGTGGCACGTACTTCGGTTCACCTATCGAGCGATCATCGCCGAACCCGCCGACACCGCTCGCCGTATCCGCCGCGCCCTGCACCGAGCACCCCATGCCGCGTGATCGCCGCCTGATCCCCGCCGGATCATTGCCTGATCGATCTCGGCCCGGTTCCGCGCCAACTGCTGGCACGGAACCGGGCCGAGATCGAAAACCGGCGGCACAGAATCGGGTCGGGATCGAATGAGGCTGGCGCGGTTAGCCTCGCCACTCGCATGGAACGCTTCGGACTGGTCGGCCTCCCCAACGCGGGCAAGAGCTCGTTGTACAACGCACTCACGGGCGGCGGTGCGTTGGCCGCTCCCTACCCGTTCGCCACCAAAGACCCGAACATCGGTGTCGCGATGGTCCCCGACGAGCGCCTCGACCGCCTCGCCGAGATGTCGCAGTCCAAGAAGACGATCCACGCACAAGTCGAAGTGGTCGACATCGGTGGCCTCGTCGAGGGCGCCAGTCACGGCGAAGGTCTCGGCAACAAGTTCCTCGCCAACATCCGCGAGGTCGACGCGATCGTCTTCGTCTTGCGAGCGTTCGAGAACGACGACATCGTCGGCCCCTCCGACCCGCTCGAGCATCTCCGTGTGGTCGAACTCGAACTGGCGCTCGCCGATCTCGAAACGGTCGAGAAGCGGCTCAAGGCGACGCAGCGCCAGTCGAAGCTCGACAAGTCGCTCGTCGACGACACCGCTGCACTCCAGATCGCCTTCGACGCGCTCGCCGAAGGCGTGCCGCTGTATCGAGCCGGCCTCAGCACGGACGTGCGCGAGACGCTCGCCCCGTACTTCCTGCTGACCAACCGGCGCGTGCTGGTCGTCGTCAACGTCGGCGAGGACGACATCGACTCGATTCCGGAACACGAAGCCCGGGTGGCGGCCGAGTTCAACTCCGCCGGCGAGCAGCTCTCGGGCGGGATGGTCGAGATCATCGGCATGTGCGTCCAGATGGAAGCCGAGGCCGCCGCGATCTCCGACCCGGTCGAGCGGGCCGAGATCCTCGAAGGATTCGGACTCGGCGAAGGCGCGTTGTTCCGCATGGTTCGCAGCGCTTACCACCTCCTCGGTCTGCGGACGTACTTCACGACCGGAGAGAAGGAATCCCGCGCCTGGACCTTCTACGAGGGATCGACGGCGCCGGTGTGCGCGGGCCGCATCCACTCCGATTTCCAGCGCGGGTTCATCCGCGCCGAGGTCATCAACTGGGAGGAACTGTTGGGCCTCGGTTCGTGGAACGCCGCAAAGGACGCCGGCAAGATGCGCGTCGAGGGCAAGGACTACGTGGCCCAGGACGGCGACGTGATGGAGTTCCGGTTCAACGTCTGAACCGTCCGCGACATCCAACCGCGACACCCACACGAGACACCCGTCCGCGACACCGGCTGGTTGCACCAATCGACGCTGCTGGCACCATCGAAGCGGCATGGGACCTCTACGATGAGGCACGTATGGCGTGGTTGGTGAGCGATGCCCGAGTCCTCGCCTCGGCCGAACACGCGCAAACCCGGTCCGAACGCCGCCACGGGCTCCTCGGCCGTGACGGCATCGAAGGTGCGCTGGTGATCGACCGTTGTAGGTGGGTGCACACGATCGGGATGCGGTTCCCGATCGACGTCGCCTACCTCGACGACGACGGCCTGGTGATGAAGACGGTGCAGATGCCGCGGCACCGTCTCGGCCTTCCCGTTCCCAGCGCCGAGCGTGTCATCGAGGCCGAGGCCGGTGCGTTCGAGCGATGGGGCCTACGAGTCGGCGACACGGTCGAAGTACGCGACGAGTCGTCGGCCGCCTCATGAGCACGCTCTGGTTGGTCGCCACCCCGATCGGCAACCTGGGCGATCTCGCTCCCCGGGCGATCGACGTATTGGGTCGAGTCGAGCTCGTGTGTTGCGAAGACACCCGCCGCACGGGACTTCTCCTCCAGCACGCCGGAGTGCGAGCGAAGCGGCTCGCCGTCTGCAATGAACACACCGAGTTCGCCCGGCTCGACGAGGTGCTCGACGTGCTCGGTGCCGGCGGTGACGTCGCCGTGGTGAGCGATGCCGGAATGCCCGGCGTGTCCGATCCCGGTGAACGACTCGTCGTGGGAGCGATCGACGCCGGACACGACGTGAGCGCTGTTCCAGGGCCGAGTGCCGCGCCGATGGCGCTGACCGTGAGCGGTTTCGCGACAGGACGATTCGTGTTCGAGGGCTTCCTACCGCGCAAGGGTCGCGAACGCGTCGAGCGTCTTGGCGAGATCGCATCCGAAGCTCGCACGACCGTGCTCTACGAGTCGCCCAGACGCGTGGTGAAGACACTCGCGGATCTCGCCGCCGCGTGTGGCGACGACCGGCGAGTGTCGGTCTCGCGTGAGCTCACGAAGCTCTATGAGCAAACGGTGCGGTCGACGCTGGGAGCGATCGACCTCGGAGAGCCACGCGGCGAGTACGTCATCGTGCTCGAAGGTCGTCGATCGGTCGAGGTGCCGGCCCTCGACGACGATGTTCGATCGAGCCTCCGCGCCGCCATCGCCTCGGGCAGCACCAAACGCGATGCGATCGCCGAAGTCGTCGCTGCGTCCGGTCGACCCAAGCGCGACGTCTATGCGATCGCCGTGTCGCTCGACGAGCCACGACACGATGCAGCACGAACAGACCAGCACGAACAGATCAACCCGGGAGGCACCACGGCGTGAGTGAGTACATGTCGTTCGCAACGAGTCGCACCACCAGCGCTGCATTCTTCGATCTCGATCGCACGCTGATCTCCGGTTCGTCGGCGTTCACCCTCGCGATCCAGGCGCGCAAGGCCGGCCTGATCTCGACGTGGTCGTTCACGAAAGACGCAGCCGGGGCGATCGCCTTCAAGCTCGTCGGGGCCAGCGACGACACGACAGACCAAGTCCGCGCCCGAATCCTGAGCGCGGTCGAGGGGATGCGTCGAAACGATCTCGTGGCGCTCAACGCCGAGATACTCCCCCGTCTGATCGAGCGAGTGCGACCGGAAGCCAAGCGGCTCCTCGACCGCCACCACGCCGCGGGCCGCGACACCTACATCGTGTCTGCGGCACCCCAGGAGATCGTCGAGCCGCTCGCCCAGGCGCTCGGCATGACCGGCGGGATCGGCACGCGCAGCGAACTCCTCGACGGGGTGTACACAGGTGATCTGAACGGGCCGTTCTGCTACGGCCCTGGCAAGGTCGAGGCGATGGCGGCACTCGCCGAGTGGCATCACTACGACCTGTCGCAGTGCTATGCGTACAGCGATTCGGTGAGCGACCTCCCGATGCTCGAAGCCGTCGGGCATCCGGTCGCCGTCAACCCCGACGCCGGGCTGGAGCGACGAGCACGGCGTGACGGCTGGCCGATCGTGATCTTCAGCGAGCGAACCAAGTCGGTGATTCGACGATCGTTGTCAGGCGCCGCCACCGTCGCTGTGGGTGGCGTCGGCTTCGCCGCCGGCACCCGTTACGGCAGCACGCGCCGTCGCCGCCGTCGGTTCTGATCCGCCGCGCAGCGATCTCCCGCGTTGAATGTCACTGTCATCACGTGAATGCTTCGCCGCTCGACCGCGAGACCGATGCGGACGAGGTGATAGCCACTGTCATTCTGGCGGGCGGGGCATGAGCGACAGCTGGCGCGACTGGCAGACGAGCGCACCACTCGAGTCCCAGATCTCGCCGTCTTCGTCGAGCAATCCGTCATGGATGAAGCGCGACCGGAATGAACAGCGAAGCGGACCGGGCGACGGCACGCCTCGGATGTGCACGGTCAGCTCGATCGTCGGCACCCAGGCAACCGGGACGTCGGTGTTGAACACCGGAGGAGGAAAGGCATCGGCGGCGAGCAGCAACGAGTACGCATCGATCGGTTCGCCGTCGGCGTGCGCGAACCAGCCGCGGATCAGCGGTGTGCCAGTGGGATGGCCGAGCGCGTAGGTGCCGTCGTCGGGGTGGATCCGGCTGTCGAGATTCGCCATGAGCGCCGGAACCTCCGCGGTCTGCGGGCGAAGCGGACACTCGTCGAACGGGGGGAGTTCGACCGGGTCGACCTGTTGCAGCATCGGCCCACCCGGCTGCTGATCACCGAACGTCCCGAGCAGTTGCAGCGTCGGAACGCCGGCCATGGACAGCGTCGCGGACACTGTGGCCAGTCGACGCCCGGAGCGGATGATGTCGACGTCGACCGTGCACGGCCCGGGTGGTGCCGGTCGGAGATAGTGAGCGGTGATGGTGAGCGGCGGTCGCCCGACGGCATCGGCCATCGCTCGCCCGGCGATCGCAAGGAGGTACCCGCCGTTCGCGTTCCCACCGATGTCCCAACCGTCGTGCACCTCGGCGCCATAGCGCACGGTCTCGACGTTCCGCACGTCACGCTCGAGCAGGGTCACGGCAGTGGCAGTGGCGAAACGACCGGTCATGTCCGCAACGTACGAACTCCAACCGCCTCTCTCCCAACCCAGGCGACAGAGTGGGTCAGACCCACTCTGTCGCCTGTCGTGATCAACCGAGCTGGCATCCGCGACGACAGAGTGGGTCTGACCCACTCTGTCGCTTTCTCCGGGGCCGAGAGTTGGGCTGCGCAGCTAGCGTGCAGCACGTGACCCGGACGTATGTGACGACCCCGATCTACTACGTGAACGCCGAACCTCACCTCGGACACGCGTACACGACCATCGTGGGTGACGCGATCACGCGTTGGAGCCGGCTGCTCGGCAACGACACGAAGTACGTCACCGGCACCGACGAGCACGGCCTCAAGATCCAACAGGCTGCCGATGCGGCCGGCCTGACCCCCCAGCAGTTCACCGACGAGATCGCTCCGAAGTTCGCCGCGGCGTGGGAGCGGTTGAACATCGCCAACGACGACTTCATCCGCACGACCGAACCGCGTCACAAAGCAGCCGTCGCCGAGCTCCTCCAGCGCTGCTACGACGCCGGTGACATCGAACTCGACACCTTCGCCGGCAAGTACTGCGTGGCCTGCGAGGAGTACTACTCCGATGACGAACTCGTCATCCTCGACGGCGTCGAGGATTGCTGTCCGGTCCATGCTCGCCCGGTGCAGTACTTCGAGGAAGAGAACTACTTCTTCCGGCTCAGCCGCTTCCAAGACCGCCTCCTCGACTGGTACGCGAAGCATCCGACGGCGCTGCGTCCCGAGCATCGCGGCAACGAAGCGCTCGGTCTGATCCGCGGCGGACTGCGCGACTTCTCCGTCAGCCGCACCTCGCTCGAATGGGGAATTCCGCTGCCGTGGGATCCCAAGCACGTCACCTACGTGTGGTTCGACGCACTGACGAACTATCTCGCAGCGGTCGGCTTCGGATCCGACGATCAGGACTACCGAGACTGGTGGCCCGCAACGCATCTCATCGGCAAGGACATCGTGCGTCAGCACTGTGTGTACTGGCCGGCGATGCTGATGTCGGCAGGTGTCGAACCTCCCAAGCGGTGGGCGATCGGCGGCTGGTTGCTCGTCGGCGGCGAGAAGATGAGCAAGACGTCGGGCAATGTCGTGAACCCCCTCGACCTGATCGACGACATCGGTCTCGACGGGTTCCGCTACTACGTGCTGGCCGAGACCCCGTACGGCAGCGACGGTGACTTCACCTACGAGGGCCTCGTCGGCCGATACAACTCCGACCTCGCGAACAACCTCGGCAACCTCGCCGCCCGGGTCGCCACCGTCGTGGCAAAGAAGTGCGGTGGCGTCGGCACCGCCCCCTCGCCCGACAGCCCGCTCGCCGCGGCGGCAACGACGGCGTAC
Source organism: Ilumatobacter sp. (assembly GCF_046290335.1). GTDB lineage: Bacteria > Actinomycetota > Acidimicrobiia > Acidimicrobiales > Ilumatobacteraceae > Ilumatobacter_A. Next base: position 1,655,487 of record NZ_JBKAGH010000001.1, read on the forward strand.
ACCGACGCGGCGGCATCGTGGGACGACCTGCAGCCGAGCCGTGCGCTCGACGCAACCTGGGGGCTGATCCGAGCGACCAACGCCCACCTCGAGCAGAACGAACCGTGGAAGGCCGAACCGGGGCCGGCGGTCGACGCAGTGATGGGCGACGCACTCGAAGCGCTGCGCATCGTGGCCATCCTCTGTTCGCCGGCGATCCCCGACACGGCGCAAGCGGTCTGGGAGCGGATCGGCATGTCCGGCCAGGTCGCCGATCAGCGTCTTCCCGACGCGGCCACGTGGGGAGGGTACGAAGCCGGCCCGACGGTCACCAAAGGCGACCCCCTTTTCCCTCGCATCACCCTGTGAGCACCACCGACGACGGCAGTGGCCAAACCGATCAGAACGGCCGGCGCCGCGAGCGCCAGCGAGCAAGCCTGGCGTTCGGCCGACGCGACGCTGCGACCACCAACGACGGCGGAGGCCGAACAAATCGAGACGGCCGAGCACATCAGAACGGCCGCACCAACTGCCGCGACGGCCGGCGCCGCGAGCGCCAGCGAGCAAGCCTGGCGTTCGGCCGACGTGACGCTGCGACCACCAACCATGGCGGAGGCCGAACAAAATGAGATGGTCTGATTCGCACTGTCATGTGCACGATGAACGCATTCCCGACGGTGCTGACGGAGCGGTCGCTGCGGCTGGCGAAGCAGGGGTCACGACCTTGATCACCGTCGGCTGCGACCGCGACACGTCGCTTGCGGCGATTGCGATCGCAGCGCGACACGACGGCGTGTTCGCCACGGTCGGCTTACATCCGCACGACGCGGTCAACGGCGTCGACTCGATCGCCGATCTCCTCTCCCCGGAGGCGATCGTCGAACACGGCATCGTGGCCGTCGGCGAAGCCGGGCTCGACTACTACTACGAGCACTCGCCTCGCGAGGTCCAGCAGCAGGCGTTCGCCGAACAGATCCAGATCGCCAACGACCGTGGACTTCCACTCGTGATCCACACGCGTGATGCGTGGGACGACACGTTCGAGGTCCTCGACGCCGAGGGGATGCCGGATCGGACGATCTTCCACTGCTTCACTGGCGGCCCTGACGAGGCCCGGCGTGCGCTCGATCGCGGCGCGTACCTCTCGTTCTCGGGCATCGTCACGTTTCCGTCCGCCTCCGACGTCCAAGCGGCGGCGATGCTCTGCCCGCTCGAGCGGCTGCTGATCGAAACCGACAGCCCGTACCTGGCCCCCGTGCCCCACCGCGGCAAGAAGAACCGCCCGGCGTGGGTTCCCGAAGTCGGTCGGTTCATCGCCGACCGGCGCGATCATCCGGTCGAGATGATCGCCGACGTCACCACGTCGAACACACGCACCGCTTTCGGTCTGGCCTGAGCGCCGCGCACGATCGGGTCGCTGTGGCGACGCGTCTGTCGGCCACTGATCGGGTGGCACGAGCCATGTCTCAAGTTCTCGTCAACACTTGCCGAAAACTTGATCGTGCCTTCTCCTGTTCAGCAGCGCTACCGATCCGCCGGACGTGTCGTCGTCGCAGCCGTCATCGCGCTCGCCACGCTCCCCATCGTGCTGCTGTCGTCGTCCCTCCCAGCAGCGGCCGGTCCTGCGCCGGTGTTCAACATGTTCATTCCGTTCACCGAGCAGTCGATCTCCGACGGCTTGTTCTCGATCTACCCTCCCGGCACACCGAGCAACGTCGTGACCAGCCAGATCACGCTGACCGTGGCGGCCGACAACGCGATCGTCTACTGGGATCACTGGGAAGACGACTACGAGACCGACATCGCCAATCCGATCGCCGGCACCAGCACCGAGGTCTGGGGAGACGGCGACATCTCGAACGGCGCCGCGCCAGGCGTGACGAGCAACGGGGCGGACGTCCTGAACGGCGGCGACGTCGTCACGTTGCAGAACAACGTGCCATTGCCGCGCGACCCGGCGACGATCCTCTACGACGGACGCGACAAGGTGTCAGCGACTCGAGGCATCGTCATCACTCGCGCCGGGTGGGACAGCGCGCTCGGCACCGTGCACGCCGGTGCGGTCGCAGCGTCCGACCTCTCTCGTTACGGCACCGAGTTCGACATCCCGATCGGTGAGAACGTCTTCTCGAACCAGGCGTTCGAGTACACGGCGATGTCGGTGCAGGCAAGCGACGATTCGACCGTGATCGACATCGACACCGACGGCGACGGTGCCGTGGACGTGACGAGCACGATCGACGCGGGCGAGACGGTCTACATCGACGGCGGCATCAACGCCGGGGCGAAGGTGCGCACGTCGAAGCCAGCACAGGTCCATCTGCTCACCGGCGATGTGAACTCGGCCGTCTCGGGCCGTTGGTACGAAGTGTTCCCGCAGGAGGTTCTCGCCGACGAGTACGTCGCTGCCGCTCAGACGACCGACGCTGCCAACCCGGTCACGATCTTCGTCCACAACCCGAACGACTCGACGATCGACGTGGCGGTCGACGCGCAGGGCACCTCCAACGACACCACGTTGTCGATCGTCGCTCGCGGCACGGTGCCGTTCAATCTCCCGGCGGGGTCGGGAGCCCAGTTCGCGTCGCTCGGCGGCGAGACGTTCAGCGCGATCTCGGCGACGGTCGCGCTGGCAGGCCAGACCACCGCGTTCGACTGGGGATACACCCTCGTTCCTGCGTCGCTTCTCACCTCCGGTGTCGTGGTCGGTTGGGGCGCCGGCAACCCGAGCGGAACCGAGAGCGCGAGTCCCGTCTGGATCGCGCCGCTCGACGGCACCGATCTCCACGTCGACTTCGACGGCGACGGCAACGTCGATCAGATCCTCACCGGTGTTCAGCAGTACGAGAGCGTGACGATCGGCGATCCGAACGACTTCGACATGACCGGTGCTCGCATCTTCTCACCGACGGGTGTGTTGCTCTCGGCGGCGTGGGGCCAGGACCCTGCGGTGGCCGATCCGGTCAATGCGTATGACCTCGGCACCGCCGTGCTCCCCAGCACGTCGCTCGTGGTGACCAAATCGGCGCAGCTCGTGATCGACCAGAACGCAGATGGACGCGTCAACCCTGGCGACACGCTCGAGTACACGATCCGTGCGGTCGATGCCGGCGCGCTCGCGATCACCAACGTGATCGTCAGCGATGATCTGCCGAGCACACTGGTCTACGTCCCCGGCACGACGACGGTCGACGGCGTACCGATCGCCGATGACACGACGGGCTCGACGCTCTTTCCGATCGACGAAGGCGGCGTGAACGTCGGCGACCTGTTGCCAGGTGAGGGTGTCGACGTGTCGTTCCGCACGCAGCTGGCGGATCCGTTCCCGATTTTCACGACGCAGGTTCGCAACACCGCGGTCGTCTCGTCCGACACCGACACGTCGCAGGCGACGGCGATCGTCCAGGTCGTGATCCCGGATCTCTACATCGCCAAGTCGTCCGAGGCAACCGGACCGCTGATGCCCGGACAGCAGTTCACCTACGACATCGATGTCGCCAATATCGACATCGCGACACAAACCGGCGTCGCCATCACCGATTCCCTGCCGGCTGAGGTCAGCTGGGTGTCGACGTCGGTGACGCGCCCGATCGACGATCCCGCCCCCGGCGGCACGATCAACGCGACAGACGCGTTCACGACGGTCGCGTACACCAACGACAGCGCCGACTGGAACGGCCCGTGGGTGGAGACCGACGCGGCTGGAGGCGGCGCCTCGGCCGGCAACGTCCGGATCGTCTCGAACCTCGGCAGCAACCGGCTGCTCCTCGAAGGCGCGAATTCAGCGGCCACCCGAGTCGTCGACGCGACCACCCGGACGAAGGTGCAGCTCGAGGTCCTGTTCCGTCGCGAAGGCTTCGAAGCCACCGACTTCGTGTCGTTCCAGATCTCGAACACGGCGGGGACGTCATGGATCGAACTCGACCGCTACGAAGGAACCGCCAACGACGGCGCGTTCCTGGCCGCGACGTACGACCTCACACGCTTCAGTGGCCAACCGATCCATCTGCGTTGGATCACCTCACCGGGCTTCCAGGTCACGAACGATCGCTTCTACCTCGACGACATCGACGTGGAGTTGACTCGCCGCATCGACGACACGGTGCCTGGCGCTGCACCACCGAACATCTTCTCCGGCGGCGAACTACTCAGCGGCGAAAGCCTCACCGCCTCGGTGACGGTGCAACTCGATCCGGCCATCGACCCCACCATCGACTCCATCGTCAACTCGGCGAGCACGGTGAGCACGCAGAGCCCGTCGCCCGTGTGGTCGAACGCGATCGACGAGATCGCTCGTGGGTCGATCGGCAACCTCGTCTGGCACGACCTCGACGGCGACGGCACACGAGACGCAAGCGAACCCGGCCTCGGTGGCGTCGCCGTGTCCCTCGCCGGCAACAGCGGTGTGCTCTCGACGGTCACGGCCTCCGACGGCACGTACCGCTTCGACGATCTCGATCCCGGCACCTACACCGTGTCGGTGTCCGCCGGTGTGCCGGCTGGCATGACGGCGACGCACGACCTCGACGGCGGACTCGACGACACCGCGAGCCGCGTCGTGACGTTCGGCGAGACCGCGACCGATGTCGACTTCGGCTACGCGATCCCCGTCACCCTCGGCGATCGCGTGTTCGCCGACCTCGACGGCAACGGCGTCGAGAACGGGGCCGATTTCGGTCTCGACGGCATCTCCGTGACCATCACCGGCCCATCGCATCCGACGGGCACGACGGTCGTCACCTCCGACGGAACGTGGTCGGTGGGCGGTCTGCTGCCCGGCACCTACTCGGTGAGCGTCGACACCAGCCCGTTGAGCATCGCTGCGTACAGCACCACCGGCGGCGACACCGACACGCGCGTCCTGACCTCGGGCGCTGACGATCTCGACGCCGACTTCGGCTACGTGATTCCAGCGTCGCTCGGCGACCTCGTGTGGCACGACCTCGACGGCGATGGCACCCGCGATGCCGGCGAACCCGGCCTCGCCGGCGTCGAACTCACGATCACCGGACCCGGCCTGCCGGCGGGTGGCATCACCCGCATCACCGACGCAAACGGATTCTGGATCGCCGCCAACCTCGACGCCGGCACGTTCACCGTGACGGTCACTCCCGGCTCCGGTGATCTGCCGCTCGGCTTCGATTCGAGCACCGGTGGCTACAGCCAGACCGTCACGGTCGCGACCGACGGCATCGTCGACACGGTCGACTTCGGGTTCTACACGCAGGCGACGATCGGCGACCTCGTGTTCGAGGACCTCGACGGCGACGGCGTGCGCGACGCCGGTGAACCCGGGATCGACGGCCGGACCGTCACACTCACCGGCACCGGTCTCCCGGTCGGCGGCATCACGACGACGACATCCGGCGGCGGTGGCTACTCGTTCACGGTCGAACCCGGGACCTACGACGTCGAGGTCGACCTCGCAGGGCTTCCCGCCGGCACCGCCGTGACCCTCGACGGCACCACGGCGCCGTTCACGGTCGCCTCGACCGACGTGATCGACACCGCCGACGTGGGCGTCGTGTTCCCGGCGACCTTCGGCGACCGCGTGTGGCACGACCTCGACGGCGACGGCACACAAGATGCCGGTGAACCCGGCCTCGACGGCATCACCCTCACCCTCACCGGCGGCACCCTCCCGGCCGGTGGCATCACCACCACCACCGACGGCACCGGCAGTTACCTGTTCTCCGACCTCGATCCCGGCACGTACACGGTCACCCTCGACACCGCCACCCTGCCCGCCGGCTACACCCTCTCGACCGGTGCCAACACGGCGACGCGCACGCTCACCTCGGCGACCACCGCGACCGATGCCGACTTCGGAGCGTCGACCACCGCCGGCATCGGCGACCGCGTGTGGCACGACCTCGACGGCGACGGCACACAAGACGCCGGTGAACCCGGCATCGACGGCATCACCCTCACCCTCACCGGCGGCACCCTCCCGGCCGGTGGCATCACCACCACCACCGACGGCACCGGCAGCTACCTGTTCTCCGACCTCGACCCCGGCACGTACACGGTCACCCTCGACACCACGACCCTGCCCGCCGGCTACAGCAGCACGATCGGCTCCGACACGCGCAACGTCACCCTGCTGTCGGACACCGACGTGCTCACCGCCGACCTCGGCTACGCGACGACGGCGACGATCGGCGACCGCGTGTGGCACGACCTCGACGGCGACGGCACACAAGACGCCGGGGAGCCCGGCGCGGTCGGGGTGGACGTGACGATCACCGGTCCGTCCCATCCGACCGGCACGACGATCCAGACCGGCGCCGACGGTGCCTACGAGTTCGACGGACTCGCTCCCGGCACGTACACCGTCGTCGTCACCGGTCTGCCCGCGGGTGCGACCAGCACGACCGGCGGGTTCTCCACCTCGATCACCGTCGAATCAGCCGAGGTGGTCGACACCATCGACATCGGCTACGCCGTCCCGGCCACGATCGGCGACCTCGTGTTCGATGACCTCGATGGCGACGGCACCCACGACACCGGCGAACCCGGCATCGACGGCGTCACCGTCACGATCACCGGCGGCGACCTCGCGGTCGGCGGCGTCTCGGTCGATACCGCGGCCGACGGCAGTTACACCTTCAGCGGCCTCGCTCCCGGCACCTACACCGTCACGATCACGATGACCGATCTCCCCGCGGGCGCCGTGCCGACGCTCGGCGGCACGTCACAGGTCGTCGTCGTCACGTCAGGCGACGCGATCGACACCGTGGACTTCGGCAGCTTCGTGCCGGTCACGATCGGCGACCTCGTGTTCGACGACCTCGACGGCGACGGCATCCGCGACACCGGCGAACCCGGCCTCGACGGCATCACCGTCACGATCACCGGCGGGGCGCTTCCGGTCGGCGGCCTGTCCGTCGACACCGATGCCGCCGGTGCGTACGCGTTCTCGAATCTCGCACCCGGCACGTATCAGGTGTCGATCGACACCGCCGATCTGGCTTCCGGCTCGACGGTGACGACCTCGTCGTCGATCACCACCACGGTCACGTCGGGCTCCGACGACCTCACGGTCGACTTCGGCGCAGCGGCACCGGCGTCGATCGGCGATGCGGTCTGGCACGACCTCGACGGCGACGGCGTACAGGATTCCGGCGAACCCGGCCTCGACGGCATCGACCTGCTCCTCACCGGAGCGGCGACCGCAAGCACGACCTCCGCCGGTGGCGGCTCGTACTCGTTCGACGGGCTCCTCCCCGGCACCTACACCGTCGCCATCGACGCGGCGAGCGTGCCATCGGGTTTCGTGGCGACCACAGCGACCTCGGCGACCCGCACGATCGAATCCGGTGAACTCGACGACTCCGTCGATGTCGGCTTCGCGTTGCCCGCTTCGATCGGCGATCTCGTCGTCGACGACCTCGACGGCGACGGCATGATCGACAGCGGAGAACCAGGTCTCGGCGGCGTGACCCTCGAACTGAGCGGCCCGGGTGTCGCTGCGGGCACCAGCGTGACGACCGGTCCGAGCGGTGCGTACTCGTTCACCGGGCTCCTCCCCGGCACCTACACCGTCTCCATCATCGCGACCCCTGCTGGCTACACCAACACCCTCGGCGGCGCGTCGCAGACCACGACGATCACGTCGGGAACCGACGACGTCAGCCTCGATTTCGGCTACTACCTCGGCGCGAGTATCGGTGACCGCGTGGTCGACGACCTCGACGGCGATGGTGTGATCGACGCCGGCGAACCGGGGCTGGTGGGCGTCGAGTTGACCCTCACCGGCGGCGACCTGCCACCGGGCGGGATGACGACGACCACCGACGGCAACGGCGACTACGACTTCGCTGGCCTTCCCCCCGGCACGTACACCGTCGAGGTCACCGGCGGCCTGCCCGCAGACGGGTTCGGCACCCTCGGTGTCGGCGGCGTCACCGTCACGGTGGCGTCGGGCGACGACGAGAACGATGCCGACTTCGCGTTCACCCGACCGTCGACGATCGGGGATCTCGTGTGGCACGACCTCGACGGCGACGGCACCCGCGATGCTGCTGAACCCGGCGTCGGCGGCGTCACCATCACCCTCACCGGCGGAGCACTGCCCATCGGTGGCATCAGCACCACCACGGCGACCGACGGCACGTACACCTTCGCCGACCTCGCACCCGGCACCTACTCGGCGGCCGCCGACACCGCGAGCCTCCCCGCCGACGCGGTCGCCACGACGGGTGGATTCACCGTCAACGGCATCACGCTCCAGTCGGGTGACGACATCGACACGATCGACATCGGCTACCGACTTCCGGCAACGATCGGCGACTTCGTCTTCCTCGATGTCGACGGTAACGGAGTGTTCGGTGGCACCGACACCGCGCTCGGCGGTGTCGAACTCACCCTCACCGGTGGCTCCCTCCCGATCGGCGGCATCACGACCACGACGGCCGGCGACGGCACCTACTCGTTCGACGGCCTCGTTCCTGGCACGTACACGGTCGCGGTGACCCTCGGCTCCGGCGACCTCATCGGCACCGAGACCTCGACGACCGGCGGCATCAGCATCGGTGGATTGTCCGTCGTGTCCGGCGACTCGATCGAGACGGCCGACTTCGGATTCGCCGAACCGGCGTCGATCGGCGACCTCGTCTGGCACGACCTCGACGGCGACGGCGTGTTCGATGCCGGCGAGCCCGGCATCGACGGTGTCGACGTCACCGTGACCGGCCCGTCGGGCACCATCGTCTCGACGACGGGCCCGGATGGCGCGTGGGCGGCAACCGCGCTCGCGCCCGGCACCTACTCGATCACCGTCGACACGGCTGGCCTCGATGCCGACGCATTCAGCACGACGCTCGGATTCACCACCACCCGCACGATCGGGAGCGGCGACACCATCACCGATGCCGACTTCGGTGTCGCAATGCCTGGCTCGATCGGCGATCTCGTGTGGCACGACCTCGACGGCGACGGCACCCGCGATGCCGGCGAACCCGGCATCGGCGGCGTCACCCTCACCCTCACCGGCGGCACCCTCCCCGTCGCCGGCATCACCACCACCACCGCAGGCGACGGCACCTACACCTTCACCGGACTCGCACCCGGCACCTACACCGCCACGGTCACCAACGGCCTGCCGGCCGATGCGGTCGCGACGACGGGAGGCTTCACGGTGAGCTCGATCGTGGTGACGTCCGACCTCGACGTCGACACCGTCGACGTCGGGTACCGCCGCCCGGCGACCATCGGCGACACCGTCTACGACGACCTGAACGGCGACGGCACCCGCGATGCCGGCGAGCCCGGCATCGGCGGCGTCACCCTCACCCTCACCGGCGGCACCCTCCCCGTCGCCGGCATCACCACCACCACCGCAGGCGACGGCACCTACACCTTCACCGGACTCGCACCCGGCACCTACACCGCCACGGTCACCAACGGCCTGCCGGCCGATGCGGTCGCGACGACGGGAGGCTTCACGGTGAGCTCGATCGTGGTGACGTCCGACCTCGACGTCGACACCGTCGACGTCGGGTACCGCCGCCCGGCGACCATCGGCGACACCGTCTACGACGACCTGAACGGCGACGGCACCCGCGATGCCGGCGAGCCCGGCATCGGCGGCGTCACCATCACCCTCACCGGCGGCACCCTCCCCGTCGCCGGCATCACCACCACCACCGCAGGCGACGGCACCTACACCTTCACCGGACTCGCACCCGGCACCTACACCGCCACGGTCACCGATCCTCCTGCTGGAGCGGTGAACACCCTCGGCGGCGCGAGCCGAACCGTCACGGTCGAATCCGGCGACGTTCTCGACGACGTCGACTTCGCGTACACCTACCCGGCCTCCATCGGCGACCTCGTCTGGGATGACCTCGACGGCGACGGCACCCGCGACGCCGGCGAACCCGGCATCGACGCCGTCACGATCACGCTCACCGGCGGCACCCTCCCGGCCGGTGGAATCACCACGACGACCGCCGCCGACGGCAGCTACGTGTTCTCCGACCTCGACCCCGGCACCTACACCGTCACCGTCGACACCGCCGATCTGCCCACGAGCGCCGTTGCCACGACCGGTGGATTCGCCGTCAGCGGCATCTCGCTCGAGTCGGGCGATGCCATCGACACGATCGACATCGGCGTCGCCGCTCCGGCGACCATCGGCGACCTCGTGTTCGTCGACGGCAACGGAGACGGCGACCCGAGCGGAGACACCGGCATCGGTGGCGTGACGCTCACGATCACCGGTCCGTCGCATCCCAGCGGCACGACCGTCACGACCGCCGGCGACGGCACCTGGTCGCTCGGCGGGTTGCTCCCCGGCTCCTACGACGTCGCCGTGACCGGCGCGCTGCCTCCCGGCACCTCGTCGTCGACCGGCGGCGACCTCCAGACCGTCGTCGTGGCATCGGGCGACGTGATCGACACGGTCGACTTCGGGTACACGTTGCCAGCCACGATCGGCGACCAACTGTTCGTCGACAACGACGCCGACGGTGTCTTCGGCCCCGGCGACTTCGGCCTCGCCGACGTCGACGTGATCCTGACCGGCCCCGGCCAGCCGGTGACGGGTACGACCGTGACGACCACGGCGGCCGGCGGCTACAGCTTCACGGGCCTCGCACCCGGCGAGTACACGGTGACCGTCGACGTCGCCGACGCCGACTTCCTCGCCGTCTTCCCCGGCGCGACCACGTCGACCACCGGCTCCGATGCGACCACGCTGACGGTCGTGTCGTCCGACGCGATCGATACGGTCGACTTCGGGTGGTTCGCCCTCGGCTCGATCGGCGACGTGGTCTTCGACGACCTCGATGCCGACGGCACCCGCGACGCGGGCGAACCCGGCATCGGTGGCGTCACCGTCAACCTCACGGGTGGCGACCTCGGCCCGACCGGCCTCAGCACGACGACGGCCGGCGACGGCTCGTATCTGTTCGCCGACCTCACGCCGGGCACCTACACGGTCAGCGTCGCTGCGACCGGCGTGCTCGCCGGAACGACTGCGACGACGTGGCCGAACGGATCGGGCGCCGAGCGCACCGTGACGATCGCGTCCGGCATCGACGACCTCAGCACCGATCTCGGCTTCTACATCCCCGCATCGATCGGCGACCTGATCTGGGACGACCTCGACGGAGACGGCGTGTTCGACACCGGCGAACCCGGACTCTCCGGCGTCACCGTCACGATCACCGGCGGCGACCTCCCCGTCGGCGGCACCACCGACACCACCGACGGCGCCGGCAACTACACCTTCACCGGACTCGCTCCCGGCACCTACACCATCACCGTCGACACCACCCCCACCGGCGGCCTCCCCACCGACGCCACCCCCACCAACGGCACCGGCACCACCACCATCACCATCGAATCCGGCGACACCATCGACACCGTCGACTTCGGCTACGTCGTTCCCGCATCGATCGGCGACCTGATCTGGGACGACCTCGACGGAGACGGCGTGTTCGACACCGGCGAACCCGGACTCTCCGGCGTCACCGTCACGATCACCGGCGGCGACCTCCCCGTCGGCGGCACCACCGACACCACCGACGGCGCCGGCAACTACCTGTTCGACGGGCTCGCTCCCGGCACCTACACCATCACCGTCGACACCACCCCCACCGGCGGCCTCCCCACCGACGCCACCCCCACCAACGGCACCGGCACCACCACCATCACCATCGAATCCGGCGACACCATCGACACCGTCGACTTCGGCTACGTCGTTCCCGCATCGATCGGCGACTTCGTCTTCCTGGATCATGACGGCAACGCGACGTTCAATCCGGCCGGTGGTGACACCGCGCTCTCCGGCGTCGACGTCACCCTCACCGGCGGCGACCTTCCCGTCGGCGGCATCACCGACATCACCGACGGCGCCGGCCTCTACCTGTTCGACGGGCTCGCTCCCGGCGACTACACCGTGACGATCACCGGCGGGCTGCCCGCGGGCGCGGTCGCCACCGTGGGCGCGATCTCGACGAGCGTCACGATCACCTCCGGCTCGACCGACCTCACCATCGATCTCGGCGTCACCGTCCCGGTCTCGATCGGCGACCTGGTGTGGCACGACCTCGACGGCGACGGATTCCCCGCCGCCGGCGAACCAGGTCTCGGCGGCATCGACATCGTCCTGCTCGACCTCGGCGGCACGACCGTCGCCTCGACCACCAGCGCTGCCGACGGCAGCTGGCAGATCGACGGCATCCTCCCCGCCGCCTACACGGCCGAAATCGTCTTGGCCAGCGTTCCAGCGGGCTTCACCCCCACCACCGTGGAATCCTTCCCGCTGTCGCTCACGTCAGGAACCGACATCGACGTCGTCGACTTCGGCTACCGGATGCAGGCCACGATCAGCGGCGAAGTGTGGCACGACCTCGACGGCGACGGCTCGATCGACGACGGACTCCCCGCCGACCGCGGCCTCGGGGGCCTGACCGTCACGCTGACCGGCGGCGACCTCCCGGTCGGCGGGATCACCACGACCACCGACAGCGTCGGCACCTACTCCTTCACCGGGCTCGCCCCCGGCGCCTACACCGTCACGTTCACGCCACCGAGCGGCGGCATCTCCACGACGGGCGGCAACACCGACAACGTGACGCTGCTGTCGGGCGACGCGGCGACCGTCGACGCCGGCTACCGCTTCCCTGCGACGATCGGCGACCGCGTGTGGCACGACCTCGACGCGGACGGGATCCAGGACCTCGGCGAACCGGGCCTCGGTGGCATCGACGTGCTGCTGACCGATGAGGACGGCGTCGGGGCGACCGTTCGAGTGACGAGCGATGGCACCGGTGCCTACTCGTTCAACGATCTGGCCCCCGGCACCTACACGGTGTCGATCGATCCGCTGACCGTTCCGGTCGGCGTCGTCTCGGGCGCCCAACTCGCCGCAACGACCAGCGTCAGCGTCACCGTGCCGGTCGCATCCGGCGAGGCGATCGACGACGTCGATGTCGGCTATGCCACGACGGGAGCGATCCCGGCCTGTGTCTTCGACGACGCGAACGGCAACGGCGTCGCCGACGCCGGAGAGATCGCGGTGTCGGGCATCGACATCGACCTCGTGGACGACGGCGGCGCGATCGTCGCCACCCTGACCACGGACGCGAGCGGCTGTGTCACGTTCCCCGGTGTCGCACCCGGCACGTGGACGGTCCAGCCGAACCCCGCCACGTTCCCCGCCGACACGAGCCTCACGACCGCGTCGACGTCGACGGTGACGATCGGTTCCGACGAGGCGGCGCCGTCGTCCGACTTCGGACTCGTTCGCCCCGCCGCCATCGGCGATCTCGTCTGGCACGACCTCGATGCGAACGGTCTCCGAGACGCAGGCGAGCCCGGGCTCGGCTCGGTCGACGTGGTGCTGTCCCAGGGCGGCACGCCCGTGGCAACCGCCACCACGCTCGCCGACGGCACCTACTCGTTCAACGGACTCGCTCCGGGCACCTACACCGTCACGGTCGACGGCTCGACCCTCCCGCTCGGCGCGTCGACGGGCGGCGCCTTCGTGGCGACCGCCGGTTCCACCACGTCGTGGACGGTCACCCTGGTCTCCGGCCAGATGGTCGCCAGCGCCGACTTCGCGTTCCACACGACCGCGGTCATCGGCGACCTCGTGTGGCACGACCTCGACGCCAACGGTCTCGACGACGACGGTCCGGCCACCGACCCGTGGCTCGACGCCGTCGTGGTCGAACTCGTCGACCCCGACGACGGCTCCGTCATCGCGACGACCACCACCTCCGACGGCTCGTACCTCTTCGCAGGCGTCGCACCCGGCACGTACCAGGTGCGAATCGACACCGCCACGGTCCCGGTCGGCTACTCCTCGACGACCGGCAACAACCCGACGACGCTCACCGTGCAATCCGACGAACTGGTCGACGACGTCGACATCGGATTCGCAGCCCTCACGGGCGGCTCGATCGGCGACGCGGTCTTCCACGATCTCGACGCCGACGGGGTCCGCGATCCCGGCGACCCCGGGCTCGAGGTGACCGTCGAACTCCTCGACGACAGCGGCGACGTCATCGACAGCGAGACGACGACGAACGGCGCGTACCTGTTCACCGGGCTCGCTCCGGGCGACTACGAGGTACGGATCGTTGCCTCGTCGGTGCAGCCCGGATACACGACGACCACCGGCGGCAACTCGCGTGCGGTGACGCTCGTGTCCGGTGAGGCCGATCTGAGTGTGGACTTCGGGTTCGCCACGACCGCGACCCTCGGTGACCTGGTCTGGCACGATCTCGATGCCAACGGGCTGGACGACGACGGCCTGCCGTCGACGACCGGGCTCGCCGATGTCACCGTCGAGTTGCGCACACCTGGTGGCGTCGTCGTGACGTCGACGACCACGGCCGCCGACGGATCTTGGGGCCTCACCGCTGCACCAGGCGCCTACGACGTCGTCATGGTTCCAGCAACGTTCCCGATCGGAACCGGCTCGGGTGAGCAGATGACGCCGACCACTCCCGCCACGTTCTCGATCGTCGTGCAGTCGGGCGAAATGCGCACCGATCTCGACGTCGGCCTCACGACGACGGCCACGGTCGGCGACCTCGTCTGGGACGACATCGACGGCGACGGACTTCGCGACGCCGGCGAGCCCGGCTTGCCCAACGTCATCGTCCGAGCCATCGGCGACGCGACCGACCAGACCGCCACGACCAACGCCGCAGGCTTCTACACTTTCGCCGGGCTCGCACCCGGGTCGTACAGCATCGACGTCGACGCCGGGAGCCTTCCCAGCGGCGCCGTCCGCTCCTCGGCCGCCGGACCGGTGCTCCTCGTGCTGCGATCCGACGATGTGATCGACACCGTCGACTTCGGCTACGTCCAGCCGGCCTCGATCAGCGGACTGCTGTTCCTCGACGACGACGGCGACGGCGACCAGACCGGCGAGACGGGCCTTGGCGGGCTCGACGTCGACCTGCTCGACGCGGCCGGCCTCGTGATCGACACGACCACGACCAACCCCGATGGCACCTACGCCTTCGATGCGATCGTGCCCGGTGACTATCGGGTGCGTCCGATCCTCCCTGTGGACATGGTGTTCACCGTGCCCGACGCCGTCGACGATGCCGACGACTCCGACGTGCTGCCCGGCGACGGGCGCACCGCTCCGATCACGATCACGAGCGGCCTGGCCGTCGTCGACGTCGACGCCGGCGCCTACCGACTGGCGACGATCGGTGACCTCGTCTGGGTCGACCTCGACGACGACGGCGTGCTCGACGACGCGCTCACCGGCCCCTCGGCGGGCATGGAGTTCGGCCTCGGCGGCATCGAGGTCTCCGTGTTCGACGCAGCGTTCGGCGCGGGCGGCGCCTTCGTCGGTGCCGTCACGACCGCTGCCGACGGAGCCTGGACGCTCGATGTCGCTCCCGGGACATATCTCGTGCGTATCGACGTGCCCGTCGGATACGGACCCGGCGTGGCGGGTTCGGAGATCACCGTGTCGGTGACCTCCGGCGTGCTCGCCCTCGACGCCGACCTGCCAGTCGTCCCGATCGGCAGTATCGCTGGCAGCATCCTGCACGACCTCGCTGGCGACGGCACGGTCGGCCCCACCGATCTCGGCCTCGCCGACGTGGTCGTGAGCGCCACGTGGACGACGCCGGACGGCGACCTCGTCGTGACGACGACCACGACCGCCGCCGACGGCTCCTACGGCTTCAGCGGGTTGCCTCCCGCCGAGGTCACCATCGACGTCGATACCGCCACGCTTCCCGACGGCCTCGTCGACCCGACGCTCGACCCCGACCCGGTGATCGACCTGACGACGGTCGTCACCGTGGCCGGCGCGACGATCGACGGTGTCGACTTCGGCGTCAACGGCACCGCCCGTCTCGGCGACAACGTCTTCGTCGACCTCGACGACAACGGGGTGCTCGACGCCGACGAACCCGGCGTGCCCGGCGTGACGGTCGTCGCGATCGTGGAGACGGCCAACGGCACTCGGGTGTATCGCACCGTGACCGACGCCGACGGCGCCTACGAGTTCACCGGTCTCCCCGCGGGCGACTACGTCGTGTCGGTCGACCTCACGACCATCCCCGCCGGCATGGTGGCAAGCATGACGAGTGCCACGTCGACGTTGAGCATCGGCGGCGACGACGACACGCTCGACTTCTCCCTCGTGCTGGTCGACGGACCGATCGCGGTCGACGATCAGGCGACGACGACACTCGACACGCCCGTGACGATCGAGGTGCTGGCGAACGATCAGGTGGTCCCGGCCTCGTCGGTGACCGTGACCTCGGTGACGGCGCCGACCAACGGAACGGTGGTCGTCGACGGCGACGGTGTCGTGACCTACACGCCTGACCCCGGCTACGTCGGCACCGACACGTTCGACTACACGATCTGTGACCTCGACACCTTGGCCGCCGTCGGCGACACCCCGGCGACGCGCGACGCGCTCTGCGACACGGCCACGGTGACCGTCGTGGTCACCGCTCCCATCCCAGGTCCGCCCGATACTGCGACACCGACCACGACACCCGCCACGACGCCCGGCACGACACCCGGCACGACGCCCGGCACGACACCGGGCACGACACCCGCCACGCCTGTCACCACGACGAGTGGGCCAGGTGGCACGACGGCCACCACTGCGCCGGTGAGCACGACGACCAGCAACACCAGCACGGAGACGACCGGCAGCCCACGACCGCTGCCGACGACCGGTTCCGAGCTCGGCGGGGTCGAACGTGTCGGCGCAGGCCTCCTGCTGCTCGGTGCGATCCTCCTGCTGGTCGGACGCCCTCGACGGCGCTCCGAACCTGCCAACTGGCCGCCGCCGACCGTCTGATCACCACCGTCCGGTCCGGTGACCGATACGCGACCCTCGGTCGCCTGCCCGGCTGCGGCCCGAGCCTCCCGATACGATGGATCAGCGCTCACGGGCCGACATCAGCGCCAGCATCTCCACGGCGCTGCCACCACGCCCGCACTGCTCGACGACCACTCACTCCCATGCACGACACCGACCGACCCCGCTTCTTCCTCGCGATCGTGGTGACACTCATCGCCGTCCCTGCGTTCTTGCTGATCAGCCGTGACAGCGACGGCGAACCAGGCGATGACACCGTTGTGGCAAGCGATTCGGTCGACGACTCGGTCATCAATCCGATCCCGGCGGCGAGCGACATCGCTGCGCCGACGAGCAACGAATCACAACTCCCTCCGCTCGACGCCCCCGACGGCGATCCGATCTTCATGGACGGGCCCGTTGCCGACTCCAGCGGCCGAACGGTTGCGATCGCCGTTCCCGCAGCTCCTGCCATCGAACCGGTGGTACTCGCGGCCACGTTCCGCAGCACGGTGCCGGGGACGCGCTCGTGCATCGTGCGCGGGATCAGCAGCAACCGAACGGTGACGGTACGCAACCTCGACAACGGCCGATCGATCACCTGCGTGACGATCGTCGCACCGGCATCTCAGGTCGAGGACATGATCATGCACACCGAGGCCTTCGAACAGCTCGCCGACCTCACCGAAGCACCGATTCCGGTCGAAGTCCAGCAGTGATGCACGGCGTCGCAGCGATCCGCCGTCAGCAAGATGATCCGTGCAAGATGATCCGTGCAAGATGACGCATTCCCGACCAGCGATCAGAGAACTGCTCGACGAGCACGGCCTCGCCCCGCGTCGAGACCTCGGTCAGAACTTCGTCGCCGACCCCAACACGGTGCGGCGCATCGCCGATCTCGCTCGGGTCGGCCCCGGCGACCACGTGGTCGAGATCGGCGCCGGGCTCGGTTCGTTGACACTCGCCCTCGCTGAAACAGGTGCGGCGGTCACCGCCGTCGAGGTCGATCGGGGCGTCGTGCCGCTGCTGCGCGAGGTCGTCGCCGACGCCGCCAACGTTCGCGTCGTCGAGGCGGACGCGATGACGATCGACTGGACCGAGCTCCTCGATCCGCACGTCGACGGAGGCTGGACCCTCGTCGCCAACCTGCCGTACAACGTCGGCACACCGCTCGTGTGCGACGTGCTCGACGACGTCCCCCACGTCACCCGCCTGCTCGTGATGGTCCAGCGAGAAGTCGCCGAACGCTTCGCCGCGTCACCGAGGACGAGCGCCTACGGAGCGATCAGCGTGAAGGCGGCGTACTGGGGCACCGCCCGCATCGTCGGGCACGTTCCGGCCGCGGTGTTCTTCCCCCGCCCCAACGTCGAGTCGGCCCTGGTCGAGATCACCCGGCGCTCTCCTCCCGACGCCGCGCCCGACGCACTCTTCGGGCTCGTGAAAACGGCATTCGGGCAGCGACGCAAGATGCTGCGCAAGTCGTTGGCAGGCATCGTCGACCCCGATCAGTTCGTCGCCGCCGCCGTGGCCGAGACCGCTCGCCCCGAAGAGCTCGACGTCGACGCGTGGGTGCGGCTCACGCACGCGACCGCTGACGATCGCGGCGCCGGCACATGAGCGCGACACCGGCTCGGCTGCCCGAGGAACGCAGCGAACGCACACCGGACGAAGCCACCCCGATCGAGCTGCGCGCGCACGCCAAGCTGACGCGGACGCTGCGCATGACGGGTCTGCGTGACGACGGCTACCACCTGATCGACGCAGAGATGGTGAGCCTCGCGCTCCACGACGTGCTCGTCGTCGACCCGGCCCGCACCGGTCTTGCGGCAACCGGCCCCTTCGCCGCCGGGATGCCGACCGACCACTCCAACCTCGTGGCGAAGGCGCTGCGGTTGATCGGCGCCGACGCCCACGTGACCATCGACAAACGGATCCCACACGGCGGTGGACTCGGCGGCGGATCGACCGATGCCGCCGCCGTGCTGCGATGGGGCGGGTTCGGCACCAACGATGCGGCCCTCGTCGAGGCGTCACGGCTCGGCGCTGACATCCCGTTCTGCATGGTCGGAGGACGCGCCCGCGTCACCGGGATCGGCGAGATCATCGAACCGCTGCCTCAGGTCGATCTGACCATCACCCTCGTCATCCCGCCGCTGGCGGTGAGCACCCCCGCCGCGTATCGAGCATGGGACGACCTCGGAGGACCGACCGGCGACGGTCCCAACGACCTCGAGGTCGCCGCGATCACGGTCGAGCCGCGGCTGGCGTGGTGGCGCGACGCGATAGCGGAGCGCACCGGCACAGCGCCGGTGCTCGCAGGCAGTGGGGCGACGTGGTTCGTCGACGGCCAACGCGACGACGCCCTCGCCGATCTGGTCGACGAGGGCGCTCGGTTGGTGGTCACGACGACCATTTCGTCCGTCTCGTCACCGTTCGACCTGTGACGACCGAACGATCACGCGACGACCTCAGGCCGCAGTTGACGTGAACTGTGTTGGTGATTACTTGCGACGCTGGTGACGCGTGCGGCGGAGCATCTTCTTGTGCTTCTTCTTGCGCATGCGCTTGCGACGCTTCTTGATCAGAGAACCCATAAGGCCGACGACGCTATCGTGCGTGCGACGGCCCGCCACCCGCGGTACGGTGGCGTCTAGGTGTTGTCGTGGCCAAACAGGTCGACGGCTGGCCCGATCCCGGGTCGTCTAATGGTAGGACAGCGGTTTTTGGTGCCGTTTGTAGGGGTTCGAATCCTCTCCCGGGAACGCTCACACCGACGACAGAACACCTGGGGTCAGGCACCAGGCGTTGATCGGCGTTCGAATCCTCTCCCGGGAACGCTCAGGCGAAGGTTGTCCGACGCTCCACTAGCCTCGCGAGCATGAGTGTTTCCGCGATCGTCTTGGCGGCTGGCGAAGGAACGCGTATGCGTTCGGCCCGACCCAAGCCGCTGCACATGATCTGCGGACGCTCGATGGTGCTCCACGTCATCCACGCGCTCGAGAAGCTGCAGCCCGAACGCACGGCGATCGTCGTCGGCCACGGTGCGGAACAGGTCACCAAGAAGGTGCAGGCCATGGCGCCCGCCTGGGCCAACGTGGCCTTCGTCGAGCAGGTCGAACAGAACGGCACCGGCGACGCCGCCGCGATCGGCATGACCGCCTTCGACGGCGACGACTACGACGACGAGGCCACCATCATCGTGTTGCCGGGCGATGCGCCGCTCCTTCGTACCGAGACCCTCGACGAATTGGTGGCGACACATGTCGCGAACAGCAACGCAGCGACGATGCTGACCTCGGTGATGGACGACCCGACCGGATACGGCCGGGTGATCCGCAAGAAGGACGGCCAGGTCCAGCGCATCGTCGAGCAGCGCGATGCGTCCCCCGACGAACTCGACGTCCGCGAGGTGTGCACCTCGATCTATGCGTTTCGCCGCGACCTGCTCGGCCCGGCGCTGCGCACCCTCACGACCGACAACTCGCAAGGCGAGTACTACCTGACCGACGTGATCTCGGTGCTCGCCTCGATGGGGCACCGAGTGGGATGTGTGCAGGCTCCGAGCGAGGAAACGCAAGGCGTCAACGACCGCTGGCAACTCGCCCTGGCCGAACGCGAGTTGCGGGCGCGCACCAACCGACACTGGCTGCTCAACGGCGTCACGATGCTCGATCCACGCCAGACCTTCATCGACGTGACGGTCACGATCGGACGTGACGTCACGCTCTATCCGGGCACGATGCTGCAGGGTACGACGGCGATCGGCGACGGCTGCGAGATCGGACCCGACGCTCGACTCGTCGACTGCGCGATCGGCAGCGAAGCGACCGTCACCCACACGGTCGGCCACGACGCCGAAGTGGGAACGGGCGCCAACGTCGGCCCGTACGCCCATCTGCCAGTGGGCTCGTCCGTCTCTTCGAACACGGTCACCGGCGCGTTCTACACTGCTCCTGGCACCTAGCCACGGCGGGCGGCGCTCTCCACACCCACGACACCCCCAAGACACCACCCCCACGACACCGGCCAGGTCTCGAACCAGGTCAGAAGGTTGCACATGGAAAAGGTCACCACGAAGCGGCTTGCGATCTACACCGGTCGTACGCATCCTGCGTTGGCGCACGAGGTGGCAGCCCATCTGAACATCGACGTCGGCCACGACGGCCTGATCGAGTTCGCCAACGGCGAAGTGCGCTGCAGCTTCGGCGAGTCGGTGCGCGGGACCGACGTGTTCGTCATGCAGACCCATTTCGGCATCGACGACCGCTCGGTGAACGACTCGATCATGGAGCACCTGATCATGATCGATGCCGCGTCTCGCGCATCGGCGAAGCGGATCACCGCGGTGTGCCCCTTCTACGGCTACGCCCGCCAGGATCGCAAAGCGGCAGGCCGCGAACCGATCACGGCGCGTCTCGTCGCCGACATGTTCAAGGCCGCCGGAGCGAAGCGGATGATCTCGATCGATCTGCACTCCGGTCAGATCCAGGGATTCTTCGACGGCCCAGTCGATCACTTGACCGCGATGCCCGTCCTCGAGCAGTACGTCCGCGCCAACGCCTCCGAGCCCGTGATCGTGTCGCCAGACGCCGGACGCATCAAGGTGGCCGAGCGGATGGCACAGCACCTCAACGACTGCGGCGCCGATCTCGCGTTCATCTACAAACGGCGACCGAAGGGCACCACCAACGTGGCCGAGGCCGCTGAGGTGATGGGTGACGTCGAGGGCCGCATCTGCGTGCTCACCGACGACATGATCGACACCGGCGGCACGATCGTCGCTGCCGCGGAGTTGTTGATGAAGCGCGGCGCGAAAGAAGTGTGGGCGATGGCGACCCACGGCCTGCTCTCGGGCCCGGCCATCGACCGGCTCAAGAACGCACCGATCGAGCGGATCGTGCTCACCAACTCGCTGCCGTTCCCACCGGAGAAGCAGCTGCCGAACCTCGAGGTACTGTCGATCGCGCCGCTGATCGCCGAAGCGTTGAGTGCCGTGTTCGACGACACCAGCGTCAGCGACATCTTCGACGGCGAAAACCTGGCCTGACGCACCGCCACGCGCATCGCCGGCGGCTGTGTAGCTGCCGCCCGGCGCGCATGTTGAGGTCGTGACGCGCGGCGATAGCGTTGCCGCCTGCTGTATTTCGTACGGCGGCACTTGGAGATGATCGGATTCTCCAGGCACCCGTCGCAACCGTTTGGACAACGATCACCATGACTGAGACCATCCTCCACGCTGAATCCGGGCGCACCACGGGGAGCGCCGCGACTCGCCGCTTGCGGGCCGAGGGCAAGATCCCCGGCGTCGTGTACGGCCACGGGATGGACCCGGTGAGCATCAGCGTCGACCGCCGTGAGCTGCGCCAGGCCGTCTCCGGTGGTGCCGGCATGAACACGATCATCGACCTCACCGTCGATGGCACCGTGTACCCGTCGCTGATCAAGGACGTGCAGCGCCACCCGGTGCGCCTCAACATCGCGCACATCGACTTCATCCAGGTCAACCTGAACGAGGAGATCGTCGTCAGCGTGCCGATCCGTCTCGACGGCGAAGCGAAGGCCGTGTCGAACGGCGGCGGCCTCGTCGACTTGTCGATGAACGAACTCGAAGTCGCGACGACCCCGCGCAACATCCCCGACGAGATCATCGTCGACATCGCCGACATGGACATGGACACCGTGATCCGCGTGGAAGATCTCAACATCCCAGCTGGCGCCAAGGCGACCGCGGACCCCGAGGTCCCCGTCGTCACGGTGCTCACGATGCGCACGCCGGTCCTCGACGCCGAGGAGGCTGCCGCGGCCGAGTCCGCGGACGCCGGCGCAGCCGACGACTCCGCCGCTGCGGGCGACGACGCCGACAGCTGAGTCTGGCGCCGAACTGAGCCTGCGATGAATCTCTTCGGGCGAGCCGGCAAGGGCTCCCCGTTCGACTGGCTCGTCGTAGGGCTCGGCAATCCGGGCGAGAAGTACGCCCGGACTCGCCACAACGTCGGAGAAGAGGTCGTTCGCCTGCTCGCGCAACGCCGCGACTCGACGCTCAAGGGTGGGCGTGACAACGCGCTCGTCGCCGAGACCCGCTTCGCCGGGCCCGACGGAGACGAGCGTGTGGCCCTGGCGTTCCCGATCACCTACATGAACGAATCCGGTCGTGCCGTCGGCGCGATGGTGCGGCGATATCGGATCGAGTCACCCGACCAGATCATCGTCGTGCACGACGAACTCGACCTCCCACCCGGCGAACTCAAGGTGAAGGTCGGCGGCGGATTGGCCGGTCACAACGGGCTGCGTTCGATCACCCAGCACGTGCACTCGCAGGAATATCTGCGGGTACGCATCGGCGTCGGCAAACCCGACTCCAAGCACGTCGGCAAAGTGCATGTGCTCGCCCCGTTCCCGAAACGCCAGCGCGAGTTGATCGACACGGTGATCGTCGACGCTGCCGACGCCGTGGAGCGAATCATCGCCGACGGCGTCAACGCCGCCATGCAGCGCTACAACACCAAGCGTTGACCGCGCGCGTCGCCCGCGACCGTCACGAGCGCCACACGGCACAGGTGGCATCGTCGCAATCACGAGCGAGCGCGCTTCAATGGGCCCAGATGACCACTGCAGCGCCCATCGGCGACGCCAGGACGATCCCCGCCAGCCCCGACGCTGCAACCGGAGCCGACCAGCCCGACGTGAACGAATCCGTCGCCGGGCTCGCCTCGCTGGCGCCGCTCCTACGCGCCGAACCCGGACTCACCCGGGCGCTGTCGGATCCGTCGGCGCGGCTCGCGGTCGTCGACGTCGCTCGACCGATCTCGATCGCCGCGTTGTCGAAGCTGTCGAACCGCCGACCGCTGGTCGTGGCATGCCCGACCGGCACGATGGCAGCGCAGCTCCACGACGACCTGAGCCAGTTCCTCGACGATTCCGAGCTCGTCTTGTTTCCCGGCTGGGAGACGCTCCCGTTCGAGCGGGTCAGCCCGAACGTGGAGACCATGGGGCAGCGCCTCGACGTACTGTGGCGGCTGCGCGATCCCGAGCGCTGTCCGAGCGTCATCGTCGCCGGCGTGCGGTCGCTGCTCCAGAAGCTCGGCCCCGGAACGATCGACGTCGAGCCGATCGTCGTGGCACCGCGAACGGAGATCGACCCGGACGAACTCGTGCAGACGCTCGTCCAGTTCGGCTACCGCCGCGAAGAGCTGGTCGAGCACCGAGGTGAGTTCGCCCGACGCGGCGCCATCATCGACGTGTTCCCCGCCCGAGCGCACGCACCGATCCGCATCGATCTCTGGGGCGACGAAGTCGACCGACTCACCCGCTTCAGCGTCAACGATCAACGCTCCACCGACGACCTCGACCTCGTGCACATCTTCCCGGCGAGGGAACTGATCCCGTCGGAAGCCGTGCGAGCAAAGGCGGCCACGCTCGTCGCCACCGAGCCGTGGGGGCGCGAACAGTGGGAACGCCTCGCGGAAGGCACGCATTTCGATGGCATGGAGTCCTGGCTGCCCTGGCTCGTCGACGACGACGTCCTGCTCACCGACATCCTCCCCGGCGACGCGAAGGTGCTGCTGATCGAGCCACGGCGGATGCGCGATCGAGCCAGCGACCTGCTCGCCGAGGAGGACGACCTCGCTCGCACCCTCGCATCGACGTGGGCGCGTGACCCCGACAAGACGTTCCCCCGACTGCACGCAGACCCCGATGTGCTGCTCGCCGGTGCCGGTTCGTTCTGGTCGATCGACTCGACCCCCGAGTCGCCCGACACCCCGCTGGTCTCAGCGATGGGGTGGGGCCCCGTCGTCGGCGACGGCAGCGGACTCACCGACCGACTGCGCGACCTGATCGCCGACGGCTACCGCGTCGTGGTCGCCGCCGACGGCGAGGGCTCGGCACGCCGCATCAAGTCGCTGCTGCTCGACCAAGGACTCGACTTCCCGATCCGGCCCGTCACCGACCACAGCGACATTCCGCCGGGTGGTCGCATCGTCGTCGCGCCGCTGCACCGCGGCGCGACGCTGCCCAACGCGAAGATCGCGATCGTCGCCGAGGCCGACCTCACCGGCCGTCGTCGCGCACACCGCAAGGCCCGGCCGCGCAAACGTAGCGATGCGGCGAGCACGTTCGAAGACCTCACGACCGGCAGCTACGTCGTGCACCATCAGCACGGCGTCGGCAAGTACGAGGGCATGGTCAAGCGGGCGATCGGCGGCGTCGAACGCGACTACCTGCTGCTCAGCTACAAAGGCGGCGACAAGCTCTACATCCCGTCGGATCAGATCGACACGATCCGCCAATACGTCGGCGGCGAGGCGCCCAAGCTCCACAGGCTCGGCGGGTCCGATTTCGCCAAGACGAAGTCGCGCGTCAAGTCCGAGGTGCGTCAGATCGCGCAAGAACTGGTGCTGCTCTACCAGCAGCGGGTCACGGCACAGGGGCACCAGTTCGCGCTCGACACCCCGTGGCAGGCCGAGATGGAAGAGGCGTTCCCGTTCGTCGAGACGGTCGACCAACAGCGCGCCATCGACGAGATCAAGGCCGACATGGAACGCGAGTTCCCGATGGACCGCCTCGTGTGCGGCGACGTCGGATTCGGCAAGACCGAGATCGCGATCCGCGCCGCGTTCAAGGCGATTCAAGACGGCAAGCAAGTCGCGGTACTCGCGCCGACCACACTGTTGGCCACCCAGCACGGCAACACCTTCGCCGACCGGTTCGCCGGCTTTCCGATCCGCGTCGAGGTGCTCTCGCGCTTCTTGACGCCCGGTCAGGCGAAGAAGGTCATCGCCGACGTCAAATCCGGAGAGGTCGACTGCGTGATCGGCACGCACCGCCTGCTCGGCGCCGACATCCACTTCAAGGACCTCGGCCTGTTGGTCGTCGACGAAGAGCAACGGTTCGGCGTCCAGCACAAGGAGAAGATGAAGAAGCTGAAGACGAACGTCGATGTCCTCACCCTCTCCGCCACGCCGATTCCTCGCACGCTCGAGATGTCGCTGGTCGGTATCCGCGACCTCTCGTTGCTGCAGACCCCGCCCGCCGAACGCCAGCCGATCCTCACCTACGTCGGCGAGTACGACGAGCGCGTCGCGATCGAGGCGATCCGCCGCGAACTGCTGCGTGAAGGACAGGTCTTCTGGGTGCACAACCGGGTGCAGTCGATCGAGACCGCGGCGCGCCGGCTTCGCGAACTCGTCCCCGAGGCGCGTATCGCCATCGCGCACGGGCAGATGGACGAGGGTTCGCTCGAAACGGTCGTGCAGGAGTTCTGGGACGGCGAGTTCGACGTGCTGGTCTGTACGACGATCATCGAGTCGGGGATCGACATGCCGGCCGTCAACACGCTCGTCGTCGAACGCGCGGACCTGCTCGGGCTGGGCCAGATGCACCAGTTGCGCGGACGGGTCGGGCGCTCGGGCCAGCGCGCGTACGCCTATCTGTTCCACCCGCGCGACAAGACGCTCACCGAGGAGGCCTACGAACGCCTCCGCACGATCGGCGAGGCCACCGAACTCGGCTCCGGGTTCAAGATCGCGATGCGCGACCTCGAGATCCGCGGCGCGGGCAGCCTGCTCGGCGAGTCGCAGTCGGGCCACATCGCAGCGGTCGGCTACGACCTGTACTGCCAGATGGTCACCGAAGCGGTGAGCGAGATGAAGGGCGAACCGCTGCCCAACCAGCCCACCGAGATCAAGCTCGACGTGCCGACCGACGCGTTCCTGCCGAACGACTACGTCGCGAAGGAAGAGCTGCGCCTCGAGGCCTATCGCCGCCTCGCCGAGGTCACCGCGCAGGTGCACGTCGACGACATCCGCACCGAATGGCAGGACCGGTACGGCCCGCTGCCCACCCACGCCGAGGCGCTGCTCCAGGTCGGCTACCTACGAGCCGAGTGTCACCGACTCGGCATCACCGACCTGCAGATCACGTCGTCCGATGCTCGGATCCAGCCGATCGAGCTCAAGATGAGCGCCACCCTTCGACTTCGGCGCCTCTCCAAAGGCGCGAAGTACAAAGACGACCTGTCGCAACTCGTGGTGCCGCTCCCGCGCGGCAAGGACGCCGCCACCTACCTGGTCGGCTTCCTCCGCGACCTCGTCCCCGTCGAGGACTGAGATCAGCCCCGAGCGGCGGGTAGCGTGCAGGACCGTGACTCGCCGACCGTTGACGATCCTGCTTCCCCTCGCCGCCGCCTCCCTGCTCGCTGCCGGATGCACCACCTTCACCGACGACAACGTGATCGCCCGTGTCGACGACGCCGAGCTCCGACAGGAGCAGATCGACGAATTGCTCCCGTTGGTGAGCCCCGACGTCAGCTCCGAGGCCCAAGCCGGTGCCATTCGCACGGCCATCTCGGTGTGGATCGAAGCGCAGGTGTTCAGCCAGGCGGTGTCGGATGCGGGTATCGAACTCGACGACACGGCGATCGACGACACGAACACTCGTCTCAGCGGTCAGTTCCCGACGTTCAGCGAGATCAGCGCCGAGACTCGCGATCTGCTGGTCGAGTACGTGACCGGCCTCGACCAGCTCCCGGCACTGCCCCGACCGTCGCAAGCCGACACCCGTCGGTGGTTCGACGGCGGCCCGCAGGTGAGCGGAGTCGCCTGCGTCACGCACATCCTCGTCGACACCGAAGCCGAAGCCGACGAGATCATCGACGAACTCGCTGCCGCACAAACCGAGGGCGGCGAGGAGGCCGAAGCCGCCGCGTTCGCCGCGCTCGCGGCGGAGCGGTCGACCGATCCCGGATCGGGCGCGAACGGTGGTTTCCTGACGTGCGACGTCACCGACGCGATCAGCACCCAGTTCGTGCCCCCGTTCGCCGAAGGAACGCTCGCCGCGATGCCCGGCGAGCCGACCGAGCCGATCGAGTCCGACTTCGGCTTCCACGTGATCCGGCTCAACACCTACGACGAGAGCGTCGCCGACCTCGAGGCATACTTCGCCTCCGGCTACGTCCAGGCCCGCATCGCGATCGACTCAGCAGACGTCTACGTCAATCCCCGCTACGGCACCGCCGAGGGCATCAACGTCGTGCCGCTCGGCTGAGCCCGACGACCCAACCACACCCAACGACCGATGAACGAGCGATGAGCGAGCGATGAGGACGCCGACGATCACGGTGGTGGGGCTTGGCCCGGGCAACCCAGATCACGTGACGGTCGAGACCCTGGCTGCGATCGAACGGATCGAGCACCGCCACCTCCGAACCGCCGTCCACCCGTCGGCACACCTCGTGCCCGATGCGATCGCCCACGACGATCTCTACGAGCGCTCCGACGAGTTCGACGACGTGTACCGGGCGATCGTCGATCGTCTCATCGCTGCCACCGTCGACCACGACGAGGTGCTGTATGCCGTGCCGGGCTCGCCGTTGGTGCTCGAACGCACCGTTCGCTATCTGCGCGACACCTGCGCCGACGCCGGCGTCGACCTTCGCGTGCTCCCGGCCATGTCGTTCCTCGACGTGGCGTGGGCCCGTCTCGGGATCGATCCGGTCGAGGCCCGCGTCACCCTCGTCGACGGGCATGACTTCACGGTGGCCGCCGCGGACCTGACCGGGCCGCTGCTCGTGACGCACACGCACGCCAACTGGGTGCTGTCCGACATCAAGCTCGCGGTCGAACAGGCGACCGGCGACGAAGCCGTCACGATCCTGCAGGCACTCGGCACCGACGACGAGCGCATCGTCGACACCACCTGGGCAGACCTCGACCGCACGATCGACGCCGATCATCTCACCTCGCTCTACATCCCGGCACTCGGCGCTCCCGTGGGGCGCGAGTACGTGCGGTTCCACGAACTCGTGCGCACGCTGCGCGAGACCTGTCCGTGGGACATCGAGCAGACGCACCAGACGCTGTTGCCGTTCCTCCTCGAGGAGACCTACGAAGTCGTCGATGCACTGCAGGCACTCGATCCTGGCGACGCAGCCACCGACGACGATCTCGTCGAAGAACTCGGCGACCTGCTGTTCCAGATCGAATTCCACGCGACGATCGCCGAGCAGGAGGGGCGGTTCACGATCGCCGACATCACCCAGGGCATCCACGACAAGCTCGTGCGACGCCACCCGCACGTCTTTGCCGACGTCACGGTCGACGGCACCGACGAAGTACTCAGCAACTGGGACGACATCAAGCGCGCCGAGAAGGGGCGGACCTCGGTCTTCGACGGGATACCTCGCTCACTGCCCTCGCTCAGCTATGCCGCCAAGGTCGGCAAGAAGGCGTCGAAGGTCGGCTTCGACTGGCCGGACGTGTCGGGCGCGTTCCCGAAGATCGTCGAGGAAACCGGTGAGCTCGCAGCGGCGATGGCGAGCGATCGCCGCCGTGACCCGGGTGCTGAAGCAGGTGACGATCCGGGTGCTGAGGCAGGCGATGACGTGCGTGATGAACTCGGCGACCTGCTGTTCGCCACGGTCAATGTGGCCCGCCATCTCGACGTCGACGCGGAGTTGGCGCTTCGTCGTGCGACCGACAAGTTCCGGGCGCGCTTCGAGCAGGTCGAGCGACTCGCGGTCGAGCAGGGCATCGACTTACGCGACGCCGATCTCACCACACTCGACCGGCTGTGGGACGACGCCAAACTCGTGGTGCGCGCCAACCGCTCGACATCCGGCTCGACCAACCGCTCGACATCCGGCTCGACCATCCGCTCGACCACGGACTGAGCACCCCGCCACCCGTGCGGACGCCGTCGATCCCCGGCACCCACGCGTTCGCCGCGCCCCATCGATGACCTGGTGATGTCCCGGCAACTTTATTGACGCTAAACAGTGCTAATTCATGCTAAAGGGTACTAATTTCAATCGGGTCGTCATCAGGCGACATCGCCCCTACCGAAGGAACCCACCATGGAACTGTTACTGAGCGAGGGCCAGTACAACCTCGTGTACAACGCCTTTTCGTTCGTGATCGCCAGCATGGGCGCGGCGCTGATCTTCTTCCTGCTCGTCAGGAGCAAGGTCGACCCACGTCATCGCATGGCGATCACGCTGTCGACGCTCGTCGTCGCCATCGCGCTCTACCACTACCTGCGCATCTTCGACTCGTGGTCCGCCGCATTCAGCTTCGACGGCACCAACTACCTCCAAGACGGCGAACCGTTCAACGAGGGCTATCGCTACGTCGACTGGCTGCTGACCGTGCCACTGCTCCTCGCGGAACTCGTCGTCGTGCTCAAACTCACGAAGGGCAAGACCCGCAGCCTGCTGATCCGGCTGACCATCGCAGCGACCGCGATGATCCTGCTCGGCTGGCCCGGCGAGGTCTCCGATCCGGACTCCACGGCTCGCACCGTTTGGGGAGTCCTGTCCACGCTTCCGTTCCTCTACATCCTCTACGTGCTGTTCGTGGAACTGGGCCGGTCGCTCGGGCGCCAGAGCGACACCGTACGCAAGCTGGTCGACGGACTCCGCTACGTCATCCTCGCCACGTGGGGCGTCTACCCGCTCGCCTACATCGCGCCGTCGGTCATCGACGACGAAGCCAAGGCCGAAGTCGCCCGCCAGGTCGGCTATGCGATCGCCGACGTGCTCGCCAAGCCGCTGTTCGGTCTGCTCGTGTTGGGCATTGCGCTGGCCAAGTCTCGTGAAGATGGCTACGGACCAGCGCTCGACGCCGAACATGCTCACGGTGACGAGACCGGAGATCCCGACGTCGAAGTCGCTCACTCCCCGACCTGAGTCGAATCGAGTCGGGCTGGTCTGACCTGAGGCCAGCCTCGATCTCCCACCCGCGCGAGATCCCCCCACCGGTGACCAACACCTTGGTCACCACCGATGGCGCCCCGAGCGACGGCCCCTCCGACAACGAGTGGTCAGCACGGGGCGTCGTCGCGTACCAACGGCGGTCGGCACGCAACCACTACGAGATCCCAGCCGAAGTGTGGTTGCCGGACTGCGCCTGTGCCATCGCGACAGCGGCCTGCCGACGGTCGAGTTCGAGGCAGCGGTCGGCCAGCACGTTGTGTCGATCGGCTTCCTGGCGGGCGCCTCGCGTCACCAGACGACTCGCTTCGGTGACCGCCAGCATCGACAACAGTTCGATCAGCGCAGCCAACGCGAGGTAACCGGCCAGGCGACCGAAGCGGTCGGCCGGCGACGAGACGTCGAGCGTCGACAGGCCGGCCAGTCCCTGCACGTGGACGAGCAGGATGACGCCGAGCGCGTACGCCAACCGAACCGGCTGGCGACGAGCGCCGACCGACACGGCGGCTCGCTCCACGAAGAAGAACGGCACATACGCGACGGCCGCCTGCAGTGCGAACCCGGCGACGACGACCATGGTGTCGTCGCTGTCGCCGACTCGGGAGCCGATGGCCCAGATCCCCGCTGCGGCGGCCGGCCATGCGACTGCTGCGAGGACAGGATTGCGCCGACGACCAGAGGCGACTCGAGCATTGAGCACCGTGACGAATGCCCACACCGACGTCACGCCGAGCAGCCCGAGTGCGAACAGGCGCTCGACGCGGCGCAGCGCGGCGAGCGCGTCCCACGCTCGGTCCTGCTGCGACTGGAGGAGCAACCCGTCGCTGGACTCACGCCAGAACAAGAACATGACGATCGCCGCCACGGTGCTCAACAGCACGAGGGCAGCGATCGCGATCACCAGCGCCAGCCGGAGGATCTCGTCACCGGGTACGAGTCGGATGCGTTGACGAACGTCGCGCTGGATCGGCGGTCGAGCATCGGCTCGCAACGCGCGAGCCATCAACCCGAGGCGGCCACGGCCGATCCCGGCGGTGATGTCGCCGTTGCGTCGCAAGTAGGCGAACCCGACTGCGTCCTCCATGGCACGGCCACCGCGCCACGCGAGCCACAGCACGATGACGAGCGGCGGGAGCGCCACGACGCCAAGCGCCCACGGCGGGACGACGCCGTCGAAGTCGTCATAGGCTCCGCCCGCATCCAACGCGATGAGGCTGAGCGACCCGACGACTGCCAACGACACCGGAACCCAGAACCAGCGGGCGAGTGTCACCGAGACGCCACCGAGTCGCCGAGTGACGTCGGACAGCAAGAAAAGTGGGCGATACATCACCAGCAGGGTCACGATCATCGACACCAGTCCCACAGCAAGTGGTAGCGGCGACGTGTCGCCGAGCCCTTCGCGCTCGGCGCTCGCTTGCAAGTAGACCACGGCGGCACCGGCGGCGCCAGCAACGGCCAACGGAGCCATCCAGGCGAGCGCCGTCATGATCGGATCGGGTGGGTGCTGCGACCGGGCGATGACGAGGAGACGACGGGCATTCTCGACGATCACCCACGTCCACAACAGCAAGGACGAGGCCGCGAGGATCGACGCGGCGAGTGCACCGAACGCGATCTGACTCGACCACGATTGGTCGTCGAGGACACGAGCGCTCTGCCAGCCGGAGAGTCCGAGCGCGACCGCTCCGCCGGTCAGTGCCAGCCAGCGCAGAAAGCGGGTCGGGATGGCCAGGGGTTCACACGCAGGAGCGTCGTCCATCGTCCAGACGCGAGGATCGACCTCCGCCATCACCGCGGGCGCGTGCGTCTGCTGATGGACCGCCGTCGGGGCCGGATCGAGCGGTGGATGCAGCGTCGCGCTCGGCGGCGCGAATGGAGCGGCGGCGGAAGATCCTGCGGTGGGATCCTGAGGTTCCATATCGACAGCATCGGCACTCGTTGCTCGACCCTTGAGCAGAAATTGAGGAAAGAGCGCCTCCTCGCTGACGGCATGCGCGAGCGATACCGGCGGATGCAGTCAGACTGGGTAGATGCGTGTGCAACTCGCCAGTCCGTCCGATCATCCTCACATCGCCGGACTTCCCTTCGCCCAAGCGCTCGACGACTGGACACTTCCGCACATGCACGGCGTCCTCGGACTGCATCGCCACGTCGTCCGACTGATCGAACTCGGCAACGCCAGCTACGTGATCAAGGAGTTGCCCGACCCGTTGGTGCAACGGGAGTACCGACTCCTCCGAGAGCTCGACGATGCGGGCTTGCCCACCGTCGAGGTCGTCGCGGCCGTCACCGGCAAGACCGGTGGCGCCGACGGCATGTTGGTGACGCGTCACCTCGACTACTCACTGCCGTACCGCACCCTGCTGTCGGGCCGAGGCCTGACGATCCCGTACCTCGGCGAGCGAGTGCTCGACTCGCTCGTCGGTCTGCTCGTTCGCCTCCACCTCGCCGGGTTCTTCTGGGGGGACTGCTCGCTGTCGAACACCCTGTTCCGCCGCGACGCCGGCGCGCTGAGCGCGTACGTCATCGACATGGAGACCGGTGAGCGGTACCCGCAGATCTCGCCCGGCCAACGCAGTCTCGACCTACAGATCGCTACCGAGAGCGTCGCCGGCGGGCTGCTCGACCTCCAGGTCGGCGGCCGCCTCAAGGCCGACATCGACCCGTGGGAGGTGTCGATGCAGATCGAGGAGCGCTACCGAGCCCTGTGGGACGAACTGACCGCCGCCGACGAATTCGGCCCCGGCGAGACCTACAAGATCGATCAACGACTGCAGCGGTTGCACGAGCTCGGCTTCGACGTCGAAGAGATGGAGATCGTCGACGACGATGGCAGCGACCGGTTGCGCTACATCCCCCGCGTCGTCGAGCACGGATTCCACGCTCTGCGGCTGAGGAACCTGACGGGGCTGGAGACGACCGAGAACCAAGCGCGCCGACTGCTCGACGACATTCGCGCCTTCGGCCACGAACTCAACCTGGAACGCCAGGCGAAGATCGAAGCCGGTCTCCCGACCGGCTACGGCGGCTCGACCGTGCGTTCGCTTCCCGAGAACGTCGTCGCCGTCCGCTGGCTCGACGACCGCTTCGAGCCACTGATCGCGCAGATCCCACCCGAGCTGTTCGCCAAGCTGGAGGCAGCGGAGATCTACCACCAACTGCTCGAGCACCGATGGTTCCTGTCGGAAGAAGCGCAGGTCGACATCACGCTGGAAGAAGCCTTGCCCTCCTACATCGCCGACGTGCTCGCGGCGGCGCCCGACGAGCTCAACATCTCACGCGAGAGCGCCTCCGCGTCGGATACGTTCGAGGCATGAGCGAGATCATCGACATCACCGGCCGCGAAGTCCTCGACAGCCGTGGGAACCCGACCGTCGAGGTCGACGTCCTGCTCGATTCCGGAGCACTCGGCCGTGCGATCGTGCCGTCGGGAGCGTCGACGGGAGAGCACGAGGCGGTCGAGTTGCGTGACGGCGGCGACCGCTACGGAGGCAAGGGCGTCCTCGACGCGGTCGGCTTCGTCAACGACGAGATCGGCGATGCACTCGAGGGCTTCGATGCGCTCGACCAGCGGATGATCGACCGAATCATGCTCGACCTCGACGGCACGCACAACAAGGCCCGTATCGGCGCCAACGCCATCCTCGGCGTGAGCCTGGCGGTCGCCAAGGCCGCTGCGATCGAGCTCGACATGCCGCTCTACCAGTACGTCGGCGGGCCCAACGCTCACGTCCTGCCCGTGCCGATGATGAACGTGATCAACGGTGGCGTGCACGCCGACAACTCGATCGACTTCCAGGAGTTCATGATCATGCCCGTCGGGGCCCCGAGCTTCTCCGAGGCACTGCGCTGGGGCACCGAGACCTACCACGTGCTCAAGAAGGTCATCGGCGAACGCGGCCTGTCGACCGCGGTCGGCGACGAAGGTGGATTCGCGCCGAACCTCGACTCGAACGAGGAAGCGATCACCGTGCTCGTCGAGGCGATCGAGCGCGCCGGCTTCACGCCGGGCGACGACATCGCCATCGCGCTGGACCCCGCCGTCAGCGAGATCTTCTCCGACGGCAACTACCAGCTCGCCGGTGAAGGCAAGGTGCTGACGCCCGCCGAGATGTCGGCCTACTGGACCCGCCTGGTCGACACGTACCCGATCGTCTCGATCGAGGACGCGATGGACGAGAACGACTGGGACGGGTGGGCGACGCTCACGGCCGCCGTCGGCGACCGCGTCCAGCTCGTGGGTGACGACTTGTTCGTGACCAACGTCGAGCGCCTGCAGCAGGGCATCGAACGCAACGTCGCCAACTCGATCCTGATCAAGGTGAACCAGATCGGCTCGCTGACCGAGACCCTCGACACGGTCGGCCTGGCGACTCGTCATGCGTACACGTCGGTGATGAGCCACCGCTCGGGCGAGACCGAGGATTCGACGATCGCCGACCTCGCCGTCGCCACCAACTGCGGCCAGATCAAGACGGGCGCGCCGGCTCGTTCGGACCGCGTCGCGAAGTACAACCAACTGCTGCGCATCGAAGCCCAACTCGGTGACGCCGCCGCCTACCGCGGCCGCGCGGCGCTCGCTCCCCTCCGCTGACCCCACCCCCGTCAATCTGGTGTCTGACACCAGGTTGACCGTCTCGGCGCTGGTGATCACTCCCTGGTCACTCGGATCGGTCGGAGCTGATTCCGACCCCATCGCCACGATCGAGCCGGTCCATCTGCTCGACACGCGCTCCAACGGCGAAACCATCGACACCCAATCCCAAGCCACCGGACGACTCGACGCCAGCGCCATCATCACCATCCAGATCGCCAGACGCGCCAACATCCCCGACGACGCCGCCGGCGCCATGCTCAACCTCGCCGCCATCGACCCCGACGGCAACGGCTTCGCCACCCTCTACCCCTGCACCACCACCCCACCCCTCGCCGCATCACTCGACACCCCAACCGCGTCGACATCTCCAACGCCTTGACCGTCGCCCTCCCCCCACCGGCACCGTCTGCATCTTCACCTCCAACCCCGCCGACTACGCCCTCGGCTACCTCCCCGCCGACACCAACGCGACGAGCACCACCACGACCACGACCACGACCACGACCACGACCACGACCACGACCACCACCACCACCACGACGCCGCCCACGTCGGCGTCACCGAGATCGCGTTGGCCGACTGCGAGACCCTCGTCGCCCGGTTCGACACGGCCGACGGGGCGAACTGGGTCGACAACACCGACTGGCTGAACACGACCACAACCTGCGGTTGGTTCGGCGTGCAGCGCGCGTCCGGGCGGGTCTCGGCCATCGATCTGCCTGCCAACGGACTGACGGGATTCATGCCCACCGCGATCGGCGCCCTCACCGGGCTCACACCTCTCCAACAACCGGTTCGACGGAACGCTGCCGACCGAGATCGGAGCATTGGTGATCCTGATCAACCTCTGGCTCAACGACAACGAGCTCGACGGAGAGGTGCCGTCGAGCATCCAGAACCTGACCGCGACGGCGAACCTCTTGCTGATCGGAAACGGCTGCTTCACCGCAGAGGGACCCACCTCCGCCTTCCTCGACGTCAGGAGCCCCGGCTGGGACGACGTCTGCTTCGTGCTCCCGCGCTCGCCGCGCGCCTGAGCCCCGTTCGAGCAGTGCCGATCAGGCGGTCAATCTGGTGTCAGACACCACGTCAATCTGGTGTCAGACACCACGTTGACGTCGATCTGGTCAATCTGGTGTCAGACACCACGTTGACGTCGATCTGGTGTTGGCCACGACGAGCAGACACCACGTCGACCGCCACGTCGACCGCCACGTTGGCGGCGAGGCGGAATGCGGCGTCGGGTCGGCGGTGGACGGGCAGGGTCGACCTGTGGTGAAGGTCGAGGGACTTGCGGGGATGACGGGGGAACACGGGTCGGTCCTGGCAGAATCGTGCGGTGCCCCGTAACGCCACCACCTCGATCAAGCGACCGGCACCCGGCGCGGCGTCGAAGGAGGGGTCGTCGCGCCTCGGTGACTTCACCCGGCCGATTCCGATCGACAAGCGGATTTCCCGCCGGCCGCGCCTGGCCGTCTTCGCCGCGCTCTTCGCGGTGGCGCTCATCGGAGCGGTCGGCGCCGCGGTGTTCGTCCTCCCGATCGGCACCTGGCGAGATCAAGACGTCGACCTCGTCCAACGCCGCACCCAACTCGACGAACTCACCCGCGTCAACACCGAACTCGAAGCCGAGGTCAACCGGCTGAAAACCGACGACGGCATCCGCGAAGCGGCGAGAGAGGACTACGGCTACGTCGAAGCGGGCGAACGCCGCACGTCGATTCTGCCGTTCCCGGATCTGTCGACCGCGTTGCCCGATGGCTGGCCGTACAACGTGGTCACCCAGATCATCGCAGCGACTGCAGCGGGCCCAGCGCCAGCGCCGACCAACGACGACGGCTGACCGCGACCAGCGGTACCGCGACAACAGTGCCTCCGCACGACCGGGGGTCGCGGAATGCGTCCACTCGGGTGGCCATCGCGCCGCTCGATGCGGCTAAGTTCGTGACCGACGTCATGTCCGACCCGACGTTCCCGTCAGGCGACGATCGATTCCGGACATTCAACAACCGAGTCTCAACATCAAGGGGTACACGTGACTGGTGGCAGCATCCTGGGCAATCGGGTCCAGCGCAAGGAAGATCCGAAGTTCCTCACCTCGGGCGGCGTGTACGTCGACGACATGGTCGACGACCGACTCGCCGGCGCTGCGTGCGTGCACTTCGTGCGCTCCCCCATCGCCCACGGCACGATCAACGGTATCGACGTGTCCGACGCGATCGACATGCCCGGCGTCCTGGCCGTCCACACCGCCGAGTCCTTGGGACTGCAGCCCACCCCGGCCGTCTTCAACCCGATGGTGTCGCGCACCCTGCTCGCCAGCGGCAAGGTGCGTTACGTCGGCGAGCCGATCGCTGCAGTCGTCGCCGAGACGCGCGAGCAAGCGGCCGACGCTGCCGAAGCCGTGTTCGCCGACATCGACTTCCTGCCGGCGCACATCGATCCCGAAGCGGCGATGATGTCCGACCTGTTGATCTACGAAGAGGCCGGGTCCAACGTCGTGTTCGACACCACGGCGCTCGGCATCCCCGAGAACACGCCGGCAGAGGAGTACTTCGCTGGCTGTGAGGTCGTCGTCGACGGCCACTTCCTCAACCAGCGCGTCGCCCCGTGCCCCCTCGAGGTCCGCGGCGCGGCAGCCGCGTGGGTCGACGGGCGGCTCTACCAGTGGCTCTCGACGCAGCACTCGCAGGGCGCCAAGGCGCCGACCGCTCAGGCGAACGGCATCACCGAAGACGACGTCCGCATCATCGCCCCCGACGTCGGCGGTGGCTTCGGCGCGAAGATCGGCATCTACCCCGAAGAGTTGCTCCTCGGCCCGATCTCGAAAGCACTCGGCCGCCCCGTCACGTGGCGTGAAACCCGCAGCGAGTCGATGATGGCACTCGGTCACGGTCGTGCGCAGATGCAGCACGTCACCCTCGGCGGGACTCGTGACGGCAAGGTCACCCACTACCAACTGCACGCCATCCAGGACTCCGGCGGCTTCGCCGACATGGGCACGATCCTCGCGCCGTTCATGACCCGCCCGATGGCATCGGGCGTCTACGACATTCCCAACATCGAAGTACGCACCACGTCGGTGGTCACCAACACCACCCCGACGGTGGCGTACCGCGGTGCCGGCCGCCCCGAGGCGACCGCTGCGATCGAGCGGGTCATGGACGTCTTCGCCGCCGAGATCGGCCAGGACCCGGCCGAGGTGCGCCGCAAGAACCTCATCGCGAAGTTCGACACGCCGCACACGACCGCCATCGGTCAGGTCTACGACGTCGGCGACTTCGAAGGTGCGCTCGACAAGGCGCTCGAGGCAGCCGATTACGCAGCGTTGCGCGCCGAGCAGGCCGCTCGCCGCGAGTCGGGCGATGCCAAGCAACTCGGCATCGGCGTGAGCGTCTACGTCGAGATCACCGGTGGCGTCGACCCCAAGCAGGAGGGCGCGAAGATCGAAGTCAACGACGACGGCACCGCCAACGTCTACACGGGCACGAGCCCCCACGGCCAGGGCCACGACACCGCATGGTCGATGATCGCCAGCGATCAGACCGGCATCCCGATGGACAAGATCACCCTCATCTGGGGTGACACCGATCTCGTCCCGTCCGGTGGCGGCACGATGGGCTCTCGTTCGCTGCAGCAAGGTGGCGTCGCCGTCAACCAGGCCGCGCAGGAACTCGTCGACATGGCACAGAAGCTCGCAGCGAAAATGCTGGAAGCCGACGAGGCCGACATCGTGCTCGACAAAGAGCGCGGCGCGTTCCACGTCGCCGGCACCCCGGCGGTGTCGAAGACCTGGGCCGACATCGCCGTTGCGGCGAAGCACGACGGCGCCGATCTCACCGTCGACACGATGTTCGTCGCCGAGATGGCGACGTTCCCGTTCGGTGCGCACGTCGCCGTCGTCGAGGTCGACACCGGCACTGGCCAGGTCAAGCACCTGCGCCAGATCGCGTGTGACG
Organism: Ilumatobacter sp.; assembly: GCF_046290335.1. Classification (GTDB taxonomy): domain Bacteria; phylum Actinomycetota; class Acidimicrobiia; order Acidimicrobiales; family Ilumatobacteraceae; genus Ilumatobacter_A. The sequence goes on from NZ_JBKAGH010000001.1 coordinate 1,694,534, forward strand.
ATGCCGGCCGAGTCATCAACCCGCTGCTGCTCGACGGACAGATCCACGGCGGCATTGCCCAGGGCACCGCCCAAGCGCTGCTCGAAGAGGTGCGGTACGACGAAGACGGCAACCCGGTCACGTCGAACCTGGCCGACTACGGAATGATCTCGTCGGCCGAGTTGCCGAGCTTCGAGGTCATCCACATGGAGACCCCGACCTTCGTCAACCCGCTCGGAGCGAAAGGCATCGGCGAGTCCGGCACCATCGGTTCGACCCCGGCCGTCCAGTCGGCCGTGGTCGACGCGGTGAGCCATCTCGGTGTCCGCCACATCGACATGCCCGCCACCGCCGAGCGCGTCTGGCGAGCCATCCAGTCCGCCACGAACTGAGCGACAGAGTGGGTCAGACCCACTCTGTCGCCCGCACCCGTCCGCCATCTCGACACGACAGAGTGGGTCAGACCCACTCTGTCGCCATCGCCCGAACACCACCTCGAACACGAAAGGCCCGGCCATGACCGACACGATCGATCCCACCACGAGCGCCCACCCCCGAGCGTCGTTCACGTCCTTCGAGGAGTCGACCGCCGAGGACTGGGCGCTCATCGTGCCGCAACTCGAGGTCACCCAGTCGCTGGTCGCCGATCGAGTCATCGGGCTGCTGCGAGATCTGGCGTCGGATCATGGCGGGTTCCCCGTCGACCGCCTCGAACACAGCCTGCAAACCGCCACCCGTGCCGAGCGAGCCGGGAAAGACGACGAGTACGTCTTCTGTGCGCTGATCCACGACATCGGCGACACGCTCAGCCCGTACAACCACCCTGACATCGCTGCCGGAATCGTGAAGCCGTTCGTGTCAGATGCCAACTACTTCATGGTCAAGCACCACGGCACCTTCCAGGGCTACTACTTCTGGGATCACATCGGCCTCGACGGCAACGCCCGCGAGCAGTTCCGCGGGCACGAACACTTCGACTACACCGAGGAGTTCTGCGCCGAGTACGACCAGACGGCCTTCGATGCGAACTACACGAGCAACCCGCTCGAGCACTACGAACCGTTGATCCGCCAGATCCTGCGCGGCGCCTGATCCGCCGATCGAGGCCGACCCGACCTGCCCGGCATCGCCGCTCGTCAACTCGTACCGTCGGCGAGACGTCGCGCGTACTCCTCGACGTCGATCTCACCGCCGGCGTCGGCCGCTTTGCCCTCATCTGCTGCAGGGAGGAACCCCTGCAGCAGATCGATCCGCTTCCAGGCCGGATACGGCTGCGACCCGTTCGCATCGGGCACGTAGTCGGATGCGCGAACTCGCTCATGGGGATGGATGTAGCGAGCGCAGTTGACGAACGTGTTCTCGACGCGGCCGCGCACGATGAGTTGCGCTCCAGGAAACCGATCCAACATCGGATCGTCGTCGTGGACCGTGGCCTCGGCGTGCAGTCGAAGCCGATTCGGGGTCTCGAAGTCGATGAACAGCAGCGCGATCTTCGCGGTGGCGCCGATGTTGCCCATCGACAGGAACATTCCGTTGCCGTCGTAGCTGGGAAACACGATCGTGCGTTCGTCTTCGACCTGGACCACTCCGACCCCTCCGCCCTTGTACGACACGGTCGGCCAGCCGTCGGCCCCGATGGTCGACAGGAAGAAGAAGTCGCGTGATTCGATGAACGCACGGCGATCGTCGTCGATGCCGGCCTGCACGATCGTCATCAGATGAACGTCCGCGAGGCGACGGGTGTCGAAGTCGTCCTGCAGCAACCGTTGGTGCGCACCGTAGAACTCAGCCATGACCGCATCGTCGCACGTCTGCGCCGACCGACGCATGCCGGACCGTTTGGCGTTCGATTCGTGGGGCCGATGTCGCCGCTTGACGAAAATGGGTGCAGACTGCAACCAATGATGTGTGAGATCACCAGCGAATCGTGGACCAGATGACGAATCCGATCGTCGCCGAAGGACTGCAGCGCTACTTCGGATCGGGAGACACCTTGGTGAAGGCGGTCGACGGAGTCGATCTCCAGATCGAGCCGGGCGAGGTCTTCGGTTTCCTCGGACCGAACGGGGCCGGCAAGTCCACCACCGTTCGCATGCTGACCACGCTGCTGCGCCCCACCGGCGGCACCGCACGCGTCGCCGGATTCGACGTCGTGACAGAAGCCGACAGCGTACGTCGCAACATCGGCGTGGCCCTGCAGGACGCGGCGATCGACCCGCTCATGACCGGTGAGGAGTTGCTGCTGCTGCAAGCCGTGCTGTACGGACTCCCCAAACAGCAGCACCGTCAGCGGGCGGGCGAACTCCTCGAGCGAGTGGGCCTGACCGCCGCCGGCGAGCGACGCGTCGGCACCTACTCGGGCGGCATGCGGCGCCGTCTCGACCTGGCGTTGTCGTTGATCCACGAGCCGTCGGTGCTGTTCCTCGACGAGCCGACGACCGGGCTCGACCCGATGAGCCGGATCTCGCTCTGGGAGGAGATCCGTCGCCTCAACGACGACGGCACGACGGTGCTGTTGACCACTCAGTACCTCGAAGAAGCCGATCAACTCGCCGAGCGCATCGCGATCATCGACAACGGTGTGATCGTCCGCAAGGGACGCCCCGCCGAACTGAAGGCGGAGGTCGGGTCGCCGACGCTGTTCGTCTCCGTCCCCGCCGACCACCGCGAGCAGGCGACCGCCGTCCTCGCGACGTTCGGCGAGCCGCGGCCGAGTCCGGAGGGCACGCTCGGCGTCGGCCTCGACGACGGCCCTGGCGCCGTGTCGACCGTGGTGCGCCAACTCGACGACGCTGGCATCCACGTCGCCAACCTCGAGTTGCGCGAACCCAGCCTCGACGACGTGTTCGCCGAGGCGACCGGCCACCGGCTCGAGGGCGCAGAATGACGATCGCTCCCCCCGTCGCCACCGCCATCGACGAGCGACGACTCGATCCGTCGACGATCGCGCAGACCTGGGCGATGTCGAAGCGAGCGATCATCGCGCTCGCCCGCCAACCAGCGCTCGTCGTGCCGTCGATCATCTTCCCGCTGTTCTTCGCCGCGCTCGGCACCGCGTCATTCGGCCGAGCGATCGACGTCCCCGGCTTTCCCGAGGTCGACTCGTACCTCGATTTCGCCTTGGCCGGTGCGATCGCGCAGGGCGTCCTGTTCGGCTCGACGGTCGGAGCGACCGCACTCGCCACCGACATCGAGAACGGGTTCTTCGACCGTCTGCTCAGCTCGCCGACGAGTCGCACGAGCATCATCGTCGGCCGCATGGCCGGTGGGATGGTCTACGGCGCCGTGCAGTCGGCGTTCTTCGTCGCCGTGCTCCTCCCCTTCGGGTTGTCGATCAAGGGTGGGGTCGTGGCCGTCATCGGACTCGTGATCGCCGGCACCTTCCTCGCGCTCGCCGTCGGCGCGCTGATGGCGACCATGGCCATCGCGACCGGATCGTCCGAGGCAACGCAAGGCGCGTTCCCGCTGCTGTTCATCGCGCTGTTCTTCTCGTCGTCGTTCTTCCCCCGTGAGACGATGAGCGGGATCTACGCCACGCTCGCCGACTGGAACCCGATTTCCCATCTCGTCGAAGGCATGCGTGACCTCGTGATCGAGGGTGCGTCGACATCGGCGCTCGTGCGGGCGATCGCCATCCCTGCCGTCCTCTCCGTCCTGACGGTCGCGTTGGCGGTCCGTTCGCTCCACCGACGGCTGGGAGCGTCATGAGCACGATCGATCAACGCACCGATCGCCCGACGAACGAGTTGCGCACCGGCCTCGCTCCCGCCTCGGTCGGCCTCGCACGCCGCAGCCTCGGCAACATCGTGCGCCTGCCGTCGGCGTTCATCCCGTCGGTGATGATGCCGATCGTCCAAGCCATAGCGTTCTCGGGAACGTTCTTCGCGATCATCCAGATTCCGGGATTCCCCACCGACCGGTCGATCAACTGGTTCATGCCCCTCGCGGTGCTGATGGGTTGCGGGTTCGCCGGTATCGGCGTCGGGTTCTCGACCATTCGAGATCTCGAAGGTGGCTTCTACGACCGCCTTCGGCTCACTCCGACCCCGCGGCTGGCGTTGATCACCGGATTGCTCCTCGCCGCGCTCGCTCGCGCCGTCATCGTGATCACCGTCGTGCTGATCGTCGGGACCCTGTTCGGCGCGCGACTCACCCACGGCCCGCTTGGCCTCGTCCCGCTGTACGCGGCCGGCCTCGGCATCGCCGCGATCGGCACCGGTTGGTCGCTCGGCCTCGCCTACCGCTTCCGTGACATGCGGGCGGCGGCGATCATGCAGCTGACCTTGTTCCTCGGATTGTTCCTCACCGAGGCGCAGACGCCCTCGTTCGTCATCCAGGGCTGGCTCGATTCGGTGGTGCGGGTCAACCCACTCAATAACATCATCCGACTCGCTCGACTCGGGTTCCTCGATCCCGACATGACCTGGGATCACACCTGGGGCGGGCTGGTCGCGGTCGTCGGGCTGGCGACGGCGACACTGTGGTTCGCTCGACGCGGCCTCGACCGCCTCGACCAGGTGTGAAGCGACGCTGCGCTGGACGTATCGTCGGATCGGACGACGACGCATCAGCCGACCCCGACCACGACTCGAGACTGTCATGACCCACCCTCCTGTCACCCACGTCCTGCTCGACCTCGACGGCACGCTGTCGGACTCGTCGGCTGGCATCGGCCGCTCGCTGATCCATGCCTTCAGCGAGTGTGGATACGAGCCACCCGACGACGCCACGATCCGCAACCTGATCGGACCGCCGTTCGAAGTCTCACTTCCCAAGATCGGGGTCCACGTCGACGACCTCGAGCGGTTGATCGACACGTATCGAGTTCGCTACGACGACGTCGGATTGTTCGAGAACGACGTCTACGACGGGGTGCACGAGATGCTCGACGGCCTCCGTTCTGCCGGACACGCATTGACGTTGGCGACCGCCAAACCCGAGCACGTCGCCGTACGCATCACCGAGCATTTCGGGTTGACCGGCTACTTCCGAGCGCAGGTCGGTTCGTCGCCGGAAGTCGGATCGAGTCGTCGCACGAAAGCCGAGGTGATCACCGAAGCGTTTCGCCGGCTCGGAATCGGCGCCCACGACCGCATCGCGCTCGATCACGTGGTGATGGTGGGCGATCGAGATCACGATGTCGAAGGTGCCCACATGAACGCGATCGACTGCATCGGCGTGTCGTGGGGCTTCGGCTCGCACGACGAATTGCTGGGCGCGGGGGCCTGCGCGGTGGTCGACACCCCCGCAGAAGTTGTCGGAGCCGTCGCTGCGACCTACCGTTCCAGGCAGACATGAGCACGACCGCCGAGCCCTCCACCGGCGCACCCACGGGTGCTCCGCATCCGGCGACGTCCGCCTCGCCGGCCGACCGATTCATGCGTCGGCTCCTTCGCCTCCCCGAAGGCAAGACCTCCACGGCCGCCGAGGCGCGATCGGCCTTCCAGAAATCGTTGGCGTTCACCACGTGCCGGTGCCTGCTGATGTACATCGTGTTGCCGTTCGTGTTGCCGCTCGTTGGCATCGCGCGCGGCGTGGGTCCGGTGATCGGGATCGTGATCGGTCTGCTGGCGATGGTGTCGATCGTGTACTCGATCCGCCGGTTCTGGCGAGCCGATCACTCGAAACGTTGGCACTACACGGTCTTCGGTACCGTCATCATCGGCTTCCTCGTGTACCTGACGATCAAAGACATCGCCGACCTCGCCAGCTGAACTCCTCGCCGATCGCGGCGCGAGGTGCGCACCGCGCGATGTCGGAGAGGCGCGATGTCAGCGTGACGGTGTGTTGCGTGACACAGTCGCACGGTTCAGATGCAATGCGGCGCGCCTGCGACGCTTCGGAGATGTCGATCTCCGACCCACGCTTCTCGGTGCACGAGACGGCCAGGACGCTCGACGACAGCCTGCTCACGCGTGTGGTGTCCGGCTTCGGCATCGGGAGCGGCTGGACCCTCGGCGAGATCGTCGCGGCGGCCGGCCGCCCCAGTCTGTTCGTGTTCCTCCGACACTACGGTTGACTCTTCTACCGTCAACTGGTCAGCGAGTTCGCTGCCATCGTCGACCAGGAGCCCGACTATCCGCGAGTCGTGTTCGTCTATCAAGGCACCGCCGAGCAAGGCGCCATGTACTTCGGCACGCTCTTCGCCGATGCCAGCGCGATCGCCGACCCCGACGGCTCGCTGTATCGAGCGTTCGGCGTCGAGCGGGGCAACTGGCGAGCGATGTTCGGGATCCGATCGTGGCGATCCGGGATCCGGGCCACGCTCGACGGCCACTTCATCAACCGCAAGATCGGCGACGCCTGGACGCTGCCGACGATCTTCGCGATCCGCAGCGGTGCGATCATCGGTGAGTTCCGCGGGCGCTACGCCGGCGATCACCCCGACCTGACGAGCCTTCCGAGAGAACTGGGCATTCGATGACCGAGACACCGACGACACCGACGACACCGACGACCGGGGAGCCGGCCAAGCCTTCGACGGTTACGGTCGTCGCGGTGCACGGCAACGGAGGGGGCAGCACTCGTTTCGATCGCGTCCGTACCGACCTCGGCGACGGCATCCGCTTCGTCGCGGTCGACCTGCCCGGCTTCAACGGCGTGCCGCTCGATCCGTCGTTGCGCGATGTCGCTGCCTACGCCGACCATCTCGCCGGCCTGTTGGTCCAGGCCGCCGGTGATGGCGACGGCGGTACCGACGGCGCCGCTCGGCCTCCCGTCGTGCTCGGGCACGGCATCGGTGGCTCGATCGCCCTCGATCTGGCCAGTCGTCGACCCGAGACCATGTCGGGATTGATCCTCCACGCTCCGGTCGGCGCCGACCTCGACACCCGCCTGTTCCCCAAGATCATGTCGACTCGACCGGTTCGTGAACTGATCCGCCGGGCGATCTCCGCGCGTCTTCTGCGTCCCGTATGGCGCCGCGTCTTCTTCCCGATCGGCGCGCCCAACGCCGACCTCGACGTGTTCTTCGAGGGCTACCGATCGTGCGAGGCGTTCGGTCAGATGTTCGAGATCATCGACGCCGAGTGGTTCGAGGCGCTCGAACCGATCACCGCCCTCCCCACCGTGCTCCTCTGGGGTGAGCACGATCGGGTCCTGAAGTCGGGACAGACCGATGGGATCGCGTCGAAGGCTCCAGCCGCGAAGCGTGTGATCGAGGCCGGCTGGGATCACTTCCCGATGATCGAGCAACCGGAGGAGTACGCCGATGTCATCCAGCGACTTGCGCGCACGCTGGCGACGCCCGCGACCTGAACCGTCGGCGCCGCTCGCACCGACCGGCGCGCTTCGGCTCGGGTCGGGCACGCTGGCGGGCCTCGGCGTCTCCGACAAGGCCGCGCTCCTCGATCGAGCACTGGCCGCAGGGTTGGCGGTGCCCGACGGACTCCTCGTCCCCGACGGCATTTCTTGGAATCCGCTCGACGGCGCCGCGTTTCCCGCGGGACGGCGCGTCGCCGTCCGATCGGCGTTCGGCGCCGAAGACCGCCGCGACGAGAGCCTCGCCGGATGGTTCACGACGCTGCTCGACGTCGAGTCGTCGAACATCTCGCACGCCATCGACGAGGTGCGCGCGTCGGCACTGCGTCGAGACGGCGACTTCCGGCGCGACGTGTTGCTGCTCGAGATGGTCGACGCCGACCACGCCGGCGTCGCCTTCAGCGAACCGGGCCGCTACGACGACCTCGTCAACGTGACCGACGGTCTCGCCGATCGTCTCGTCGGCGGCGAGGTCGAAGGAGAACGCTTGCTGCTGGCACGACTCGAACAGGCTGACGACGGTTGGCCCCGACGCTTGCAGGCACTGCTCGGAGACGTCCGCGACGAGTTCGGCGACCGTCCGTGGGACATCGAGTGGGCCGATGACGGCGACCGCTGCTGGTTGATCCAGATTCGGCCGATCACCGCGGCCCCACTGCGCGACGAAACACTCACTGCGGCGAACCACGCCGAGATCCTTCCCCGGCTTCCTTCACAGCTCATGACGAGTGTGATCGCCGAGGCCGGGCCCGACCTGTTCGACTGGTACCGACGGCGGGTTCCTGGTCTCCCTGCCGACCGTGACTTCCTGCACGTCGTCGCCGGGCGGCCCATGATCAACCTGTCATTGCTCGAGGACATGATGCGCCACCTCGGGCTGCCGACCAAGCTCGTCGCCGAGTCGATCGGCGGTGGCCACGGCGTCGACCAACCCGGTGCTCCGATGCGGATCGTCCGGAGGAGTCCGGCGCTCGTTCGGCTCGGTCTCGCTCAGGTCTCCGCGGTTGCGTTCGCGTCCCGGAATCGGCGTCGGGTCGCGGCGATCGGTGCGCGTCCCGCCGCCGACTTCACCGCCGCGGTCGACGACCTGCACCGGGCGTACGTCGCGCTCGTGACCGGGATGTTCCCCCTGTCGTCGGCGATCGGACCGCCTCTGGCCGTCCTGCGTTCGAGCGGCACCCTCTACGAGCACGCCGCCCGCCATCGAACCATCACCGCCGAATTGGCCCGACGTCGTGCCGAGCTGCGCACCACACCCGAGCCGGACCGCGGTCCGCTGCTCGCCGAATTCCTCCGCGACTTCGGGCATCGCGGCGTCTACGAAAGCGACATCGCCCGACCTCGCTACGCCGACGACCCGGAGGCATTGGCCGACGAGCCGACGTCGTCGCTCCCACCCTCGAACGCGCGCACGGCGACCTCACTCGAGGCCGCCGAGAACGGGCCACCACGACGAACCGTTCGCGGTCGGCTGACCTCACCGGTCTGGTGGATCGCGAAGCGGCCCCTCGATGCGCGAGAGCGGTTTCGCCACGACGCGATGCGGAGCTTCCAGTCGGTGCGACGGTCGCTCGTTCGCTTGGCTGACACCGCCGTGGGTCGCGGTCAACTGCGCGAGGTCGATGATCTCTGGCTACTCGACGCCGATGAGACGCGCCGACTCGACAGGGGATGGATGCCCGAGCCATCGTTCTGGCACGAACGCGAACAACTCCGCCACGTGCTCGACGACATCGACGTCCCCCACGTCGTGCAGCTGCTCGATGATCCGGCGTCATGGTCGATCGAGTCGCACGCATCGAGCGAGTCGGACACTCCGGACGGCCCGCTTCGCGGCTTGCCGCTGTCGACGGGACGCGTCGAGGGCATCGCCTGGGTGCTCGACGAACCCTCCTCGACGCTCCCGCCCGGGTTCGCTCCCGACACCACGATCCTCGTAGCTCGGTCGATCGATGCTGGCTGGATCTCGACCCTCGGTCACGTCGCCGCCGTCGTGGTCGAGATCGGCGGCGACCTCTCCCACGGCTCGATCCTCCTGCGCGAGCTCGGCATCCCGTCGATCACCAACGTGACAGGAGCAACCCGACGCGTCTCCACCGGCGACGCACTCCGCGTCGATGCCCGCTCCGGCTCCGTCCTCCAGACGACAAAGCGATGAGAACCGGCGCGACACGTGCGCCGGGATCCTCATCACCGACGGCTCGCTACGGCGACGCGGCGCGCCAGACTGGAGGAATGGATGCCGACGCGCCAACACCGACGCCACCCCGGATCGTGTCGTTGCTCCCTGCGGCGACCGAGATCGTGTACGCCCTCGGCCTGGACGACCATCTCGTCGGCGTGACGTTCGAGTGCGACTTCCCACCTGATCCTCGGACCACTCGTCGGGTGGTCGTCGGCGGCCTCGACACGCACGGACTCACCCCGACGCAGATCGACGCGCTGGTTCGCGAGCGTCTCGCCGCCAGCGACGACCTGTACCGCCTCGACGAGGACGGGTTTCGCGAATGCGCGCCGACCCATGTACTCACGCAGGACCTGTGTCGTGTCTGCGCACTTCCGGCGGGTGACGCCGATGCGGCCATGACCCGGCTCGGTTGTGCCGCGGTGACCGTGACGCTCGATCCGCACACGCTCGACGAGGTGCTCGACACCATCACGACGGTCGGCGACGCACTCGGCGTGCGCGACCGGGCCGACGAGGTCGCGGGCGACGCCCGACGCCGCCTGGCGGCCGTGGAAGCAGCGACGGCGGGGCACACGATGCCGAACGTGTTCGTACTCGAATGGTCGGATCCTCCCTTCGTGGCCGGGCACTGGGTGCCGGACCTCGTTCTCGCTGCGGGCGCGAACCCGGTGCTCGCCCGACCGGGCGATCGCTCGGTCCCCACCGACTGGTCGGCGATCGCCGAGTGCGATCCCGATCTGATCGTCGTGGCGCCCTGCGGGTTCGGCCTCGACGCCGCTGCCGACCAAGCCCGAGACGTGCTCGATCGGCTGCCCGCCCGCGCCGCCGTGTGGGCGATCGACGCCGACGCGTTGATCGTCCGTCCCGGGCCCAGACTCGTCGACGGTGTGGAGACGCTCGCCGCGATCTTCCAGCACCACGACGGCAGCGACCGCATCCGGACGGCGCTCGACGGCCGAGCACGACTCATCCGTCCGTGAGTCGAGTCGGCGAGGCGAGCGGGCGACAGAGAGGGTCTGACCCACTCTGTCGCTCGGTCGTCGCCAGGCGCACTTGCGCACGATCGCGCGTTGCGTGAAACCTCTCGGTGCCAAATGAGGCATGATGGTGGCGCGCGTCACGTACGCACATCACCATCACCACAACACAGAACCATTGGGGGTTTTCGTGGAAGTCAGCATCACGATCAATGGACAGCAGCAGACGCACGACGTCGAAGCGCGCACACTCCTGGTCCACTACATCCGCGAACACGCCGGCCTCACCGGCACCAACGTGGGCTGTGACACGTCGTCGTGTGGCGCCTGCTCGATCCACCTCAACGGTGAAGCCGTGAAGAGCTGCACGGTCCTCGCCGCGCAGGCCGACGGCATGGAGGTTCGCACCATCGAAGGCATGGCCGCCGCCGACGGCACACTGCACCCGATGCAACAGGCCTTCATGGAGAACCACGGCCTGCAGTGCGGTTACTGCACACCGGGAATGGTGATGGCTGCGACGAGCCTGCTCGAAGAGAATCCGAACCCGACCGAAGACGACGTCCGCATCGGCCTCGAAGGCAACCTGTGCCGCTGCACGGGCTACCACAACATCGTGAAGTCGGTGCTGGCTGCGGCCAACGCCTGACGGCCGCAGCACCACACCACGCAACACACAGCGGTGCATCCGGCGTTCGGGGGAACGCCGGATGCACCCGTGCTCTGGCGAGCACACCCATCATCGACACGGCGAGTGAACTGGGGGTTCACGACATGACCATCACCGACGATCCATCGACGACCGGAACCTCGGTCATCGGCACACGAATGCTCCGCAAGGAGGATCCGGCGCTGTTGACCGGCGAAGCCGTGTTCACCAACGACATGAAGGTGCCGGGGGCGCTGCACATGGCGGTGCTGCGCAGCCCGTACGCACATGCACGCATCGTGTCGATCGACACCGGTGAGGCCGCATCCATGGCTGGCGTGCATTCGGTGTTCACCGGCGAGCAAGTGATGGACCTGTGGGCTGCGCCGATGCCGTGCGCCTGGCCGGTCACCGACGACATGTTGAATCCACCGCACTATCCGCTGGCCGTCGGCAAAGCCGTGTACGTGGGCGACGGTGTCGCCTGTGTCCTCGCCGAGACCGATGCGATCGCTCGCGACGCGCTCGAGGCCATCATCGTCGAGTACGAGCCGCTGGAGGCCGTGATCGATCTCGAGGAAGCGCTGTCCGACCGCGTGGTCATCCATGAGGAACTCGGCACGAATGCGTCCTACACCTGGCCGCTGGTGATCGAGGAGAACGAGGGTGACTGCGAACGGGCGATGCAGGAATCCCCGCACGTGGTCAAGGAGCGCTACGTCCAGCAGCGGCTCATTCCGATGGCGATGGAGCCGCGTGCGGTCGTGGCCATGCCCGAGCCCTTCGGCGGCAACATGACGCTCTACTCGGCGACGCAGGTGCCCCACATCTTGAAGGTGATGACCGCACTCACCCTCGGAATCCCCGAACAGCAGATGCGAGTCGTGTGCCCGGCCGTGGGCGGCGGGTTCGGTTCCAAACTCAACGTGTACGCCGAAGAACTGCTCTGCGTGGCCCTCGCCCGAAAGCTCGGCAAGCCGGTTCGTTGGAACGAGGAGCGCAGCGAGAACGCCCAGGCGACGTGCCACGGTCGAGCCCAGATCCAGGAGATCGAGCTGGCCGCCGACGCCGACGGCAAGCTCACCGGGCTGCGCGTGCGGCTGATCGGCGACATGGGCGGCTATCTCCAGTTGGTCGCTCCGGGCGTGCCGCTGCTCGGTGCCTTCCTCTACGGCGGCGTCTATCACCTGCCCAAGGCGTTCGACTTCAGCTGTACGTCGGTCTTCACGAACATGACACCGACCGACGCCTACCGAGGTGCCGGACGGCCCGAGGCGACGTACGCGATCGAGCATGCGATGGACGCGCTCGCCCGCAAGATGGGCATCGACCCGCTCGAGATCCGGCGCCGGAACTTCATCCCGACCGAGTCGTATCCCTACGAGGCCTACACCGGGCTCGTGTACGACTCCGGCGACCACGACAAGGCCGCCCGCGTGGCCGAGGGACTCCTCGACTACGCCGGCCTGCGAGCCCGTCAGGCCGAGCAGAACACGCCCGATGCGACGAAGCGTCTGGGCATCGGCGTGTCGACGTACTTCGAGATGTGCGGGCTCGCTCCGTCGCGCGTGCTCGCCTCGCTCAACTACTCGGCCGGCGGCTGGGAATCGGCGACCGTGCGAGTGCTGCCGACGTCGAAGATCCAAGTCGTCACGGGCACCGCCCCACACGGCCAGGGGCACGAGACCTCCTGGTCGATGATCGCCGCCGACAAGTTCGGCATCGATCCCGCCGACATCGAGGTGCTGCACTCCGATACCGCCATCGCACCGCTGGGGCTCGACACGTACGGGTCGCGGTCACTCCCGGTCGGCGGTGTCGCCATCGGGATGGCCTGCGACAAGGTCATCGACAAGGCACGCCAGATCGCTGCCCACCAGATGGAGGCCAACCCCGACGACCTCGAATTCACCGGCGGCGTGTTCCGGATCGCCGGTCAGCCCGACAAGGAGATGCCACTCGCCGCGGTCGCATTCGAGGCGTTCACCGCTCACGATCTCCCCGACGGGGTCGAGCCGAACCTCGAAGCGCAGGTGACCTACGACCCGCCGAACTTCTCGTGGCCGTTCGGCACCCACATGTGCGCCGTCGAGATCGACGTCGAGACCGGTGAGGTCGAGGTCCTCCAGTACGTCGCCGTCGACGACTGCGGCGTCCAGGTCAACCCCCTCATCGTCGAAGGCCAGGTCCACGGTGGCGTCATCCAGGGCCTTGCTCAGGCGCTCTGGGAGGAGGCTCGCTACGACAGCGACGGCAACCTGCAGTCGTCGACGCTGGCCGAGTACCTGGTGCCCGCAGCGAGCGACGTGCCGAGCATCACGACCGGGGTGAGCGTCACGCCGTCGCCGACCAACCCGCTGGGCGTCAAGGGCGTCGGCGAAGCGGGCACGATCGGTGCCGCCCCCTGCGTGATGAACGCCGTGGTCGACGCGCTGTCGGGTCTCGGCGTCACCGACATCCAGATGCCGGCCAGCCCCCTCAAGGTCTGGCAGGCAATCCAGGAAGCCCAGCAATGACCGGTACACCCGACCACGGCACGCCGAGTGCCACCCGATCCGCTCCGACCGTCTACATTTCGTCCAGCACGCCTTTCAACTCCCAGGAGAGCAACCAGTGATCCCCGCATCATTCGAATACGTCCGGGCCGAGTCGGCCGAAGAGGCCATCAGCCTGATCGGCCAACACGGGGACGAATCCAAGTTCCTTGCCGGAGGCCACAGCCTGCTGCCCCTGATGAAGCTCCGTCTGGCCCAGCCGACGGTGTTGATCGACATCGGGCGGCTCAGCGACCTGTCATACATCCGTGACGACGGCGACGTCATCGCGATCGGCGCGCTCACGCGCCACATGGATGTCGAGAACTCGCCCATCCTGCACGAGCACGTCCCGCTGCTCGCGCACGCCGCGTCGCACGTCGGCGATCCACAGGTTCGCCACCGTGGCACGATCGGCGGCTCGATCGCTCACAGCGACTCGGCGTCCGATCTTCCCGCGACCACCCTGGCGCTGGGCGCCACGTACGTCGCGCAGGGCCCGAACGGCACTCGCGAAATCGCCGCCGGTGACTTCTACCAGGGCTTCTTGACGACGGCGCTCGCCGCCGACGAGATGCTCACCGAGATTCGCGTGCCGAAGATGCAGGGCGCCGGGTGGAGCTTCCAGAAGTTCAACCGTCGCGCCCAGGACTGGGCCATCGTCGGCGTTGCCGCGTGGCGTCGCAACGGTGACTCGGGCGTCGGGCTCGTCAACATGGGTTCGGTCCCGATCCTCGCCTCCGAGGTCAGCTCGGCGCTCGCTGGTGGCGCATCGATCGAGGACGCAGCCGCTCTCGCCGCCAACGGCTGCGACCCCACGGCCGACCTCAACGCCAGCATCGAGTACCGCGAACACCTCGCCCGCGTCCTCACCCGCCGAGCCCTCGAACACGCCAGCGCCTGACCGCCAGGCGTAACGGTTTGTGTCAGACACAAACCGTTACGCCGGTGAGATGACCGGAGGGTGAACCCCGGGTAGCGTCGCGGAGATGTCCGCGGCGCGATGGCGACAGATCCGGTACGGGCTCGTCGCGCTCTACGGAATCGGGTACGTCTGGTGGTTCTTCAGTCGAGGGATCATCATCAATCACGTCCTCGTCCTGTCGTCGATGGCGCTCTTCTTCGTGATCGCCAGCGTCGGCCGACCACCTGGGCACTGGTTGCGGTCGCTCGGTGACTTCGCCCTGTTTGCCGCGATGTGGCTCGCGTATGCGGAGAGCCGCGGCATCGCCGATCAACTCGGCTTCCCGATTCAGGTCGAGTCGGTGCGAAACATCGATCGGTTCGTGTTCGTCGGTAACGATGCCGTCGTGATCCTGCAGGAGCGTTTCCTCGCTCCCGCCGGTGTCGTGCGCTGGTACGACGTCGTCGGCTCGATGGTGTACTACTCCCACTTCATCGTGCCGCCGGTGACGATCGCCGTGTTGTGGCTCGTCAGCCGCACGCAGTGGGTCCGCTACATGCGGCGTTTCGCCACGATGCTGTTCATCGGCTGCGTTCTGTTCGTCGTGGTACCCACCGCTCCCCCGTGGATGGCCGGCGATCCCGACTACGGCTACGGGGCGCTTGCGCCACTGCGCCGCCCCACGGGCAACGGATGGCGCCACATCGGCCTCGACGCAGCCGTGCAGGCCTGGGACACCGGCCGCGATTGGGCGAACCCGGTCGCTGCGATGCCCTCACTGCACTCGGCGTTCTCGCTGTTCGTCGTGGTGTTCCTGTTCCGCTGGGTCGTCGACTGGCGCTGGCGGATCGTCATGTTGGCGTACCCGGCGGCGATGGCGCTGTCGCTGATGTACTTCGCCGAGCACTACTTCGCCGACGCGATCGCCGGATGGATGATCGTCGGGTTCAGCTTCTGGATCTGGAGGATCATCGAGGAACGGACGGACGCCTCAGAGGAGCCCGCCGTACGCTCCGCCGTCGACGTGGAGTTGGACACCGGTGGTGAAGCGGGCCTGGTCACTGCACAAGAACGCGACGACTGAACCGAAGTCGTCGGGGTCGCCCAGCGTGATCGCTGCCTTCTGTTCCGGGGAGTAGAGCGCGTCGAGCCGGGGCGTGTCGTGCATGCCCGGCTGCACGGTGTTGACGGTGACACCGTCGGCAGCGAATTCGAGCGCGAGCGTCTTGAGGAACGCGGTGAGGCCAGCGCGAGCCGTGTTCGACAGGATCAACTGCCCGATGGGTTGACGAACCGACAGCGAAGTGATCGCCACGATGCGCCCCCAGCCACGAGTCTGCATGCCAGGCACCACCGCTTGGCACATCGCCACGATCGACATCAGGTTCTGGTCGAGTGCTGGCGAGTAGGCCTCCATCGGGGTGGTCGCGAACGTTCCGGGTGGTGGGCCGCCACCGTTGGGAACGAGAATGTCGATCGGTCCATCGAGCCGTTCGGCCGCCTCGGCGACGAACGCCGTCGCCCCGTCGACCGTCGACACGTCCGCGACGAAACCGACACAGCCGTGACCGATCGACTCGACCGCTCGGTCGAGCCGCTCGGGGTCGCGTCCACAGATCGCGACGCCCACCCCTTCGTTGGCGAGCGCCCGAGCCGCGCCCAGCCCGAGCCCCGACGTTGCCGCCGCGACCGCGGCCCGACGTCCAGCAATCTTCAGGTCCATGCCGACACCGTAGGGCACACACCGCCCGACATCGGCAGCATCGAGAGCGTCGAGGCGAGCTGGCCGACGAACGAGCCCCGGGGCGGCACCAGCCCGTCAGACCAGAGCGGCAGACCAGAGCGGCAGACCAGGGCGTCAAACCCGAGCGTCAGCGGGCCGCGTCGGCGAGCACGATGATCGAGCGTGGCCCGACCGCGACGTACTCGCCCGCCAATTCGCTGTCGTCCAGAACGCCGCGTTCGAGCGACGTGTCGATCACCGGCCGCCACGGGCCCGGCACGAGCACCGAGAACGTCAGCGGCTCCCACCACATGTTGACCATCGCATACAGACCGTCGAGGTGCCAGGCGATCGACCGAGAGTGCGCTGCGAGGTCAGGAGCGCCGTCGACGCCGAACCACTCGACGTCGTCGCCCCACCAGTCGGCTTGCGTCAACACCGGATGCGCTGCTCGGAACTCGATCAGCCGAGCGACGTACGACTCCAACCACTCGTGCTCGTCGCGCCGATCCCAGTCGACCCACGACGTCTCGTCGTCGAGGCGGTACGGATTGTTGTTGCCGCGTTGCGTGCGGCCGAACTCGTCGCCGGCGACGAACATCGGCGTGCCGTGGCTGAGCAACAGCAGCGCCCACGCGTTGCGGAGTTGCCGTCGTCGCAGCGCGAGCACCGACTCGGGGGCGCCCACCTCTCCTTCCCATCCGCAGTTCCACGAACGGTTCTCATCAGGACCATCGGTGCCGTTCCACCCGTTCGCGTCATTGTGCTTTCGGTCGTACGACACGAGGTCGTGCATGGTGAAGCCATCGTGCGCGGTGATGAAGTTGAGGCTCGTGGACGGCGATGTGAACAGATCAGGGCTCCCCTGCAACCGCTGCATCACCGCAGGCACCAAACCGGGTTCGGCTCGGAGGAACCCGCGCATGTCGTCGCGGAAGCGATCGTTCCACTGCATCCACCGCTCGTCGGGCCAACCACGACCGACGAGATAGCGCGCCACGTCCCACGGTTCAGCGACGAGGCGCACGCCCCGCTCGTCGGCCCAATCGCCGATCGAGAGAACGAAGTCGGGATCGCGTGCCAGCACTGATGCGAGATCGAAGCGGAAGCCGTCGATGCCGAGATCGGCGAATCGATCGAGTGCTGTCATGATCAGTCGCTGGGCCGGGGCGGAACCGGCATCGACGATGTTGCCCGTCCCGGCTTCGTCGACGTAGGTCCGATCTGCGCGCACGACGTAATAGTCGATGTCGGCGAGCCCGCGCAGGTTGTAGGTCGGCCCGTGCTCGTCTTCCTCGGTCGTGTGGTTGAACACGACGTCGATCCACACTTCGATGTCGAGGTCGTGCGCGGCGGCGACGAGATCGGCGAGTTCCGTGGCCGGATCGTCGCCCGCCGCGTACTGACGGTGAACGGCACCGAACACCAGCGGCATGTAGCCCCAGTAGTTGTCTTCGTCCGGATCGAACTGGTGCACCGGCAGGAGTTCGATCACCGACACGCCGAGCTCCGCCAGGCGAGGGAGTTCGTCGACGAGGGCTCGATAGCTTCCGGCGTCGTCTCGTGGACGGCGTCTGGTCATCCCACGAACGTGCAACTCGTCGACGACGAGCGGGCGTGTCGTGCGGCGCGACGGCCTCGGTGCCGGCCACGGCGACGCCACGGCCCACGCACCCGACTCGCCGTCGCGAGCGTGTCCGTCGGCAAACCACACCTCCGTGGCGTTCGGGTCGACCAGCCGGCGGTGCGGATCGAAGCGTCCCTCGGCCGGGCCCCACGCCCGAAGCTGGTACCGAGCGCCGTCGGACACCTCCCCGAACCACTCGCCGCGTTCTCGCCGCAGCTCGCGTTCGGTCCCACCGTCGTCGACGACGACGACTCGTTCGGCACGCGGCGAGTACACCCGAAGCTCCACTGTCTCATCCTGCCAGGCCCGACGACGCTTCGCTGTCGGACCGGTCGGGACGGATCTCGGTGGAGGCCTCCGGTAACGTCGTCGGCGTGACGCCCGATGACGTGAGCACCCGCCTCTCCGCCCAGGGCTACCTGCCCGACGACGGGATCGCGACGGCGGTCTTCTTGGCGATGACGCTGCAGCGGCCGCTACTACTCGAGGGTGAGGCCGGTGTCGGCAAGACGGAGTTGGCCAAAGCGCTCGCCGCGTCAACCGGTGGCGAACTCATCCGGCTCCAATGCTACGAAGGCATCGACGTCGCCCAGGCGGTCTACGACTGGGACTATTCTCGCCAGTTGCTGCACCTGCGCGCGGCCGAGGCGACCGGCGAGTCGCGTTCGATGTCGTCGGACGCGCTCGAAGCCGAACTGTACGGCGAGCGTTTCATGGTCAAGCGTGCGCTGCTTCGCGCGATCGAGCCGACCGAGGGTCCGCCGCCGGTCTTGCTGATCGACGAGGTCGACCGCGCCGATGACGAGTTCGAGGCCTACCTGCTCGAAGTGCTGTCCGACTTCCAGATCACCGTGCCCGAGATCGGGGTCTTCTCGACCGATCGACCGCCGCTGGTCATCTTGACGTCGAACCGGACCCGTGACGTCCACGACGCGCTCAAGCGCCGCTGTCTCTATCACTGGGTCGAGCACCCCACCTTCGAGCGGGAGGTGGCGATCGTGAAGCTGCGCGTGCCCGGCGTCGACGACGGCCTCGCCCGCCAGGTCGCCGGTGCCGTCGAAGCCTTGCGTGAGCTCAACCTCTACAAGCCGCCGGGCGTCGCCGAGACGATCGATTGGGCCAACGCGCTCGGCCGACTCGGGGCGACACGCCTCGACGAACGCCTCGTCACCAACACCCTCGGCACCGTGTTGAAGTACCGCGAAGACCACCAGCGTGTCGATCAGCATGGCGTCGCGGCGGTCATCAAGCAGGCGTTCGACAAGGGCCTGCTCCACGGGTGAGCACGCAGCAGCGCTCGGATCCGGCCGACATCGCCGTCGCGTTCACACGGGTCTTGCGCGGTGCTGGCTTGTCGGTGCCGACGAGTTGTACGCACACGTTCGCCGAAGCACTCTGCGCCGTCGGATTCGACCAGCGCGACCGCGTCTACTGGGCCGGTCGAGCCACCCTGGCGCGCCGCCCGGAAGACACTGCCGTCTACGACCGTGCGTTCGCCGTGTTCTTCGATCAGCGCGGCGCCGACGTCTCGCTCGACGAGGAAGAACTGTTGTCGATCTCCATCGCCGTCGACGTCGACGATGATGATGACGGCGACGACGGTGCCGACTCGGGAGATGCCTCGGACGATCCGGTGATCGAGCTGCGCTTCTCGGCAACAGAGGTGCTCCGACACAAGGACTTCGCGCAATACAGCTCCGACGAACTCGTGCGGTCGCAGGAGTTGATGACGCAGCTCCGTCTCGTCGGCTCGCCTCGCGCGTCACTGCGACTCGGCCCGTCGCCGCGCCAGTCCTCGCGCCCCGACATCCGCAAGACCATGCAGGCGACGATCCGTTCCGGTGGCGAACCGCTCGAACGCCATTTCCGTCGCCCCACCACCCGCTTACGCCGCCTGGTCCTGCTCCTCGACGTGAGCGGATCCATGGAGCCCTATGCGCGAGCGCTGCTGCGGTTCGTGCACGCCGCGGTCGCCGGCCGACAAAAGGTGGAGGCGTTCGCGCTCGGCACTCGACTGACGCGCATGACCCGGGAGCTGACGAGCCGCGATCCCGACGTTGCGCTCGCGGCGGCGGCCGAGCGAGTCAGCGACTGGAGCGGCGGCACCCGACTCGGCGACGGCCTACGACGCTTCAACGATGAATGGGGCGTTCGCGGGCTCGCTCGCAATTCGATCGTCGTGGTGTTGTCGGATGGGTGGGACCGCGGCGACCCCGACGAACTCGCCGCGCAGATGGAACGCCTCCACCGGGTCACGCATCGCCTCGTGTGGGTCAACCCGCTCAAGGTCACGCCCGGCTACGCCCCGCTCGCTCGCGGTATGGCCGCGGCGCTGCCACACGTCGACCACTTCGTCGAAGGCCACTCGGTCGCCGCGATGGAAGAACTGACCCGCGTCATCAGCGAGCCATGAGCGCCTGCCCATCGCTGCGAACCGCGATTCGCCTCTACCATTCGACCCGTCACGAAAGTCGAGCGTCATGAAAGAACTCCTCAACGACATCCAGCGCTGGCGCGCAACCGGTGAACGTATCGCGGTGGCGCGAGTCGTCGACATCGAAGGGTCCGGGCCCCGACTGCCCGGAGCAGCGATGGCCGTCACCGAGTCGGGGGAGGTCGCCGGCAGCGTGAGCGGCGGCTGTGTCGAAGGTGCCGTGGTCGGCGAGGCACTGTCGATCCTCGACGGCACGACCTCACCGCGGGTCGTCACGTTCGGGTACTCCGATGACGATGCGTTCGCCGTCGGGCTCACCTGCGGCGGCACGATCCACCTGTTCATCGAGGAGTTGGCCTGGTGACGTCGATCTTCGATCGCTACGCCGAACTGCTCGCGGCCGAAGAACCGGTCGCGCTCGCGACGGTCATCGACGGAACCTCGGTCGGCGCCAAACTCCTCGTCACGAGCGATGGCGCGGCGCCTCTCGGCTCACTCGGTCATCCCGAACTCGATCGGGTGGTCGCCCGTGACGCTGTGGCGGAGCTCGAAGCCGCGAGGTCCGGCGTCCGCAGCTACGGACCCGAGGGGCAGACCACGCCGGAAGATCTCGTCGATCAACCGACGATTCGCGTGTTCGTCGAGTCGCACGCTCCGCCACCACAGATGTGGATTTTCGGCGCGGTCGATTTCACCGCAGCGCTCGCTCGGGTGGCGAAGGTGCTCGGCTACCGCGTGACCGTCTGCGATGCCAGGGAGGTGTTCGCGACGAAGCGCCGATTTCCGATGGCCGACGCCGTCCGCGTGACGTGGCCGGGGCCGATGTTCGACGAGCTCGGTGCCGGCCTGACCCAGCGTGACGCTGTGTGCATCCTGACGCACGATCCCAAGTTCGACGTGCCCGCCGTGCAGGGTGCACTCGCCACTCGCGTCGGCTACATCGGCGTGATGGGCAGCCGCACGACGCACGCGAGACGGATGGAGCGCCTCGCCGAGGTGGGGGTGTCGGCTGCTGAGCAGCTCGATCGGCTGCAGTCACCGATCGGGCTCGACATCGGCGCACGAACGCCCGAGGAGACCGCTGTGAGCATCTGCGCCGAGATCATCGCTCGACGGACCGGCAAGCAGGTGCCGAGTCTCAAGGACTCCAGCGGACCGATTCACGCCTGACCCGATCAGGCGGCTCTGGTCAGGCGGCTCTGGTCAGGCGGTGGGGTCACCCCAGCGCACGGTGTTGCGACGCCGCTCGCTGATGGTGTCGACCTCGACCGTGCGGCCATGGGTGATGCTGTGGATGATGGCGTCACCCACACCGAGGTACATCATGATGTGGCCGGGATAGTGAACGAGGTCGCCAGCTTTTGCGTGCTCACGGGTCAGCGGCGCCGCCTCGTTGATCTGTGATCCGCTCTGGCGGTACAACTCGACGCCGGCACCTGCCCACGCGTAGGTGGTGAGGCCGGAGCAATCGAAGCCGACGCCCGGCTTGCTCGTGTTCGTGCGGTAGGGCACACCGATCTGTGTCAGCGCACCGAGCAGCGCCCGCTGATGACCGAGGGGCGCGTCGCTCCACGCGGTGACCATCTGCAGTTCGTCATAGCCGAGTTGCTGGGCCGTGTAGCGGGCGGCGATCGCCCGATGCCACGCCAGATCCTGCGCGTCGGCGGGGTTCCCGCTCTGGTCGTAGGCCTCGAGTGAGGTGACGGCTTCGGCCGCCGCCATGGTGATCTGGTCGGCGAGCGCGTTGGTCGCCATCTCGGGGGCGATCGCTGGCGACGCGGCGACCGGGGAGGCCTCGGTCAGTGCGATCGAGGCGACGCTCGTCAGCGTCGCCGCCAACGTCACCGTCGTGAGCGCCGCCGCACGACCGAACCGCCGAGCGGATCGGGGACGTGCAGTGGCAGAGGAGGGAGTCGAGGAGACGATCATCGGAGTCGGTGCGTTCGTGTCGGCGCTCAAGCGCTGCGCCACGGTCCGCCCGTGACAGGTACGTAACATACCGTCATGCAATCGCAATAATCAAGCCCCAATCGCGAGTTGTGTGTCGGACTGGTGACGCTTGCCATCACGCTGAGTGAGCTTGAACCCACTTTGCGCCAGCGATTCCGCGATTCCGTGCCGAACGATGTCGCTCCCCGGCACACTGCCGACGTGACCGATGTCATCGCCGTCCTGCTCGCTGCCGGTGCTGGCTCACGCTTCGCCGGCAGCGAACACAAGTTGCTGGCGACGTTGCCGGCCGCCGACGACCGGCCCGCCGAAGCTGTGGCAGCGAGAGCCTTCTCGAACCTCGCGCGATCGGGCATCGAGCACGTCGTGGTGGTGACGGGCGCAGTCGACGTCGGCGCCGTCTTGCCCATCACCGACGCCGCGAACGCCACGGTCGAGATCGTCCACAACCCTCGATGGGCCACCGGCCAGATGTCATCGGTACGCGCCGGAATCAGTCGGGCGCGCGATCTGGGGGCTCGTCGAGTCGTCATCGGTCTCGCCGACCAGCCCGCCGTCGAACCCGCCGCATGGAACGCAGTCGCCGGCAGCGGCGGAGCGATCGTCGTGGCCACCTACGACGGACGCCGAGGCAACCCCGTGGCGCTCGCCGCAGAGGTCTGGTCGCTGCTCCCCGAGGAGGGCGACGAGGGTGCCCGTACGCTGATGCGTCTTCACCCCGAACTCGTCGTTGAAGTAGCGTGCTCTGGTTCACCCGACGACATCGACACCACAGAGGATCTCCGCCGATGGCAGAACAACTCGTCAACGAATTCACCGTGAATCGCCCGATCGAGGAAGCGTGGCCGATCATCACCGATGTGGAAAAGATCGCTCCGTGCCTTCCTGGGGCCGAGTTGCAAGAGGTCGTCCACGATGACGAGAACGGCGACACCTATCGCGGCGTCGTCAAGGTCAAGCTCGGAGCCATCTCGACCCAGTTCAAAGGTGACGCGCACTTCGTCAGCCGTGACGACGAGAACTACACGGCCGAGTTGAAGGGCAAGGGCCGCGACACCGGCGGACGCGGCAACGCCTCGGCCGACATCAAGGCGCACGCCGAGAGCCTGTCACCGACGAGCACCAAGGTGACCGTCACCACCGACCTCCACATCACGGGCAAGGTCGCACAGTTCGGCCGCGGCATCCTCGGTGACGTCAGCGCCAAGCTGATCGACCAGTTCGCCGCCAACCTCAACGAGATGATCGACCAGGACGGCGTCGACGACGCCGAGCCCGCTGCGGCCGCACCCGATGAGGCCGCCCCGGCCGCCACCGACGAGGCCGCCACGGCGAGCTCGGAGAGCGACGCCGGCGGGCCGAAGGTCCGCAAGATCAACGGTCCGGCAGCCGAGCCGATCGACCTGATGGACGTCAGCGGCAGCTCGATCCTCAAGCGGGCGGCACCGGCGTTCGCTGCGCTGCTCCTGATCCTGCTCCTCCTGCGCCGCCGCCGGAGCTGATGGACGACCGGGAACGCGTCGCCGAGTTGCTCGGGCGCACCCCGCGAGGACAGTTCGACGTGGTCGTACGTGACGATCGAGGAGATCCGGTGGTGGTTCGCAATGCCCCGTTCCTCGACGACGGCACACCGATGCCGACGCGCTATTACCTCGTCGGCGTGGAGCACGTTCCTGCGGTGAGTCGGGTCGAAGCCGACGGCGGCGTCAACGCGGTCGAGGCCGAGCTCCCCGATGAGGTGATCGCCGCCATCCACCGACGCTACGAGCTCGAACGCGACGCCGCGATTCCCACCGGCCACGTCGGCCCCCGCCCGTCTGGCGGCGTCGGCGGCACCCGACGCGGCGTGAAGTGTCTCCATGCACACGTCGCCCACGAACTCGCCACCGGCGACGACGCGATCGGCAAATGGACGCTCGCTCGGATCCCACCACCGATCGGCACGGCGAGCGGCGAGGCGACCGAATGAACCCCGACCCCGGCGGATTGACCATCGACATCGACGATCGCGAGTTGACCGTGACCATGACCGGCGGAGCGCAGTGGACGCTGCCGGTCGGCCCGGCCACGCTCGTCGACGGTGAACTCGAGCGCGCCGACACGCCACACCCGGCGCAGCTCACCAACGCGCTCGGGGTCGTCCACGACCACTTCGACGACATCCTCGTCGTCGCTCCGATCGTCGCTGCTGCACCGTCCATCGAGTTCCGTGGGCGCCACGCGGTCGGGCTCGCCCAGGTCGAGATCGGGAGCGACGCGGTGTCCGGTCGGGCCGTCGTGCAACGCGCCGATGTCGACGAGGTGTTCCGAACGCTGGTCAGCGAATCCGTCGCCGACCGCACCCACAACCCGGGACTCCCCGCCGATCAGGTCGAGACGATCATCGCCACGTGCTGCGTCGTGCTCGCCATCGTCCGACGACTCGACCTCACCTCCCTCACGATCTCCGGAGCAGGCGACTGACATGGTGTTGCGCCATCCCTCCCGAGCACTGGCTCCCATTCGACTCTACGGCCGTCGCATCGTGCTGCGTCCGCTCGCTCCCAGCGACTTTCGAACGTGGAGCGACGTTCGCCAGCGCAACGCGGACTGGCTCACCGTCTGGGAGCCGAGTCGCCAGGCTCACCAGCCCGATCCGACCACGGATCGCTCGGCGTTCGCCTCTCGATGCCTGCAGCGAGATCGAGATCGCGCGGCCGGAACGGCGTTCCAGTTCGGCATCTTCATCGATCAACAGATCGCCGGTGAGGTCAACCTCAACAATGTGATCCGCGGGGCGATGCAGTCGTGCACCATCGGCTACTGGATCGACCAGGCGCACGCCGGCCACGGCTACACGGCCGAAGGCGTCGTGCTCGTCATGCAGTTCGCGTTCGAGCAGCTCGGGCTCCACCGCGTCGAGATCTGCATCGTGCCGCGCAATCACCGCAGTCGGCGCATCATGGAAAAGCTCGACATCCGAGACGAGGGCATCGCGCAGCGGTATCTCGAGATCAACGGCGTCTGGGAAGACCACATCCGCTTCGGCATGACGACGGAGGAATGGTCGGTTCGCCGCGACGAACTCGTCGGCCAGTGGATCTCCGGCACGGCGCACTGACCGGCGCCTCCCCATCGCGCACCGAACCGGTCCCCCGCCCGGCTGCACCCAGAGGGCTCAGAGCGGGTCGAGCACGTGCTTGCGGCGATGCTCGAACATGATGCTGGTGCGCTCGTCGACCACACCGGGGAGCTCCGCGATCTGATCGACGACGATCGCACGCAGGCTGGCGGTGTCGGGAACGCTGACGTGCACGATCAGGTCGATGTCACCTGACATCAGCGAGACCGACACCGTCTCGCGCATCGAGTAGATCGCGTCGACGACCGCAGCGACACGATCACGGGTCTTGGGCACGACGCGCACCGAGATGAGCGCCTCGATCTGGCGACCGAGAGCCGACGGATCGATCTCGGCGTGGTAGCCGACGATCACACCACCGCGTTCGAGGTCGCGGACTCGCTCGAGCGTCGACGACGGCGACATGTCGATCGCCGTGGCGAGTGCTCGATTCGAGCACCGCGCATCTGACTGGAGATGACGGAGGATTTCCAGGTGTTTCGCGTCGATGTTCGCCACATTGGCATCCTGACAGAATTTTGTGCGGATTTCTTGCACTCTGTCCGTGCGCTTGGAAAAGTAGAGCCGGGGAACAGATCACGGCGGCAGCGCTGCGGTGACGACCAGACGGGGATGACATGACCACCGAAATGCCCACGTTCGACGCCTCGAACACCTCACCAGACGAACGAGCCAGCGAGCAGCACGGCGGCCAGACCAGCGCACATGACCGCGGGTATCGGCTCACCGACCGCTACGTGGCCGACGAGGGACGAGTGTTCCTCACCGGAGCGCAAGCGTTGTCCCGGCTCCCGATCGAGCAACTCCGAGCCGACCGAGCCGCAGGGCTCAACACCGCCGCTTTTGCCTCGGGTTACCCCGGCTCTCCGCTCGGCGGCATCGACGGCGACTTCGCACGCGCCGCTGCCGCCCGACCCGAGCTCCCCTTCGTCGTGCGTCCGAACGTCAACGAGGAGTTGGCCGCCACCGCCGTCATGGGCACCCAACTCGTCGGCGGACAGCCCGACGCGAAGTACGACGGGGTCCTCGGGCTCTGGTACGGCAAGGCACAGGGGCTCGATCGATCGTGTGACGCCCTCCGACACGGGGTCTTCGGCGGGAGCTCTCGCCACGGCGGCGTCGTCGTCCTCGTCGGTGACGATCCGGGTGCCAAGAGTTCGGTCGTTCCGTCCAGTTCCGACCTCGCACTGCTCGATCTGCACCTGCCGGTCTTCTATCCCGCCGACGTCCACGACGTCGTCGATCTGAGTCGACACGCCGTCGCACTCAGCCGCGCCACCGGGCTGTGGACCGCGATGAAGCTCGTCGCGCCGGTGGCTGACGGGTCCGGCACCGTCGACGTGTGCACGTTCCGCGACGACATCGTGATCCCCGACATGCACATCGACGGGGTCCCCGACCACCACGTGCCCGACATGCGGCTGCTCCCACCGCACAACATGGACGTCGAGTACGACATCCGCACGACGCGCGCCGAGCGAGCGCAGCGGTACCTCGCTGCGAACCGGCTGAACCGGATCGACGGCGACACCTCGCCCGATGCGTGGATCGGACTCGCCGCGACCGGCCACACCTACAGCGAGCTGCGTGAGGCCCTGCGGCGCCTGGGCCTCGACACAGTCGACGAGATCGCCGCGGTCGGTGTCCGACTGCTCCATCTCCGGGTGCCCCTTCCGTTCGACGTCGAGACGACCCGCCGCTTCGCCCGTGGACTCGACGAGATCGTCGTCGTCGAGGAGAAGGACCCGACGCTGGAGTTGTTCGTCAAGGACGCGCTGTACGGCATCGCGGGCGCACCCCGGATCGTCGGCAAGCGTGACGAGACCGGAGCGACCTTGCTGGCGAATTACGGCCCGCTCTACGCCGACACGATCACCCCGGCGATCCGTACGCGCCTCGAGGGGCGGCTGGGCGAACGTCTCGCTCCTCCTCCCCCACCGCCGCCGCGTGAGCGCACACTCATCCCGCTGTCGGTCGAACGAGCGCCGTACTTCTGCTCGGGTTGTCCACACAACTGGGGCACCAAGGTGCCCGACGGCGATGTGCTCATCGGGGCCGGGGTCGGGTGCCACACGATGGCGCTGACGATGGAGGAGGACAAGGTCGGCAACATGGTCGGTATCACCCAGATGGGGGGTGAGGGCTCGCAATGGACCGGTATGGCACCGTTCGTCGAACGCCGGCACTTCATCCAGAACATCGGCGACGGCACGTTCTTCCATTCCGGCCAACTGTCGGTGCAGGCGTCGATCGCCGCGGGCGACAGCATCACCTACAAGCTCCTCTACAACGGCACGGTGGCGATGACCGGCGGCCAGGACGCCGTGGGCGGACTCGACGTCCCGACGATCGCGTCGGTTCTCATCGGCCACGGCGTGCGGCGCGTCATCGTCACCACCGACGACGTCGACCGCTACCGCGAGTTGCAGCTTCCCACCGACGACGCAGGCCGCATCGAGGTGTGGGACCGCACGCGTGTGGTCGAGGCCCAGAAGGTCTTGGCGGAGGTGCAGGGGGTCACCGTGCTGATCCACGATCAGGCCTGCGCGGCTCAGGCTCGCCGGCTCCGCAAGCGCGGCCACATGGCGACGCCGACGCAACGGATCGTGATCAATCACCGCATCTGCGAGGCGTGCGGCGATTGCGGCGAAGTGAGCAACTGCCTGTCGGTCCAGCCGATCGACACGCCGCTCGGCGTGAAGACCACGATCGATCAGACCACCTGCAACCTCGATTTCTCGTGTCTGGGCGGCGACTGCCCCAGTTTCGCGACGGTCGAGGTCGACCCCGACCGTCCGGTGCACACGCCAGCGACGCTCGATCCGCCGGTTTCACTCGACCCGCCGACGGCTCGCGTGGCGTCCGATCACGTCGACGTACGCATCGCCGGAATCGGCGGCACGGGCGTCGTGACCGCCGCGCAGGTGATCTCCACGGCGGCGATGCTCGACGGCTTCGACGCTCGTGGTCTCGACCAGACCGGCCTGTCGCAGAAGGCCGGTCCGGTCGTGAGCGACATCCGGCTTCGCCTCGGTGATGCCCCGGTGTCGAACCTGCTCGGTTCGGGCACCGCCGACGTCGTGATCGCCTTCGACCTGCTCGCCGCGGTCACCGAGCGGACACTGTCGTCGTGCCGAGCCGATCACACGATCGCCGTCGGCTCCACGACGCCGACGCCCACCGGGGCGATGATCGGCCACCCAGAACGCACCCTGCCCGACCTCGAGACGCAGCGCGCACGCCTCGACACGGCGACCGATCCGACCGCCACGTTGCTCGTCGACGCCGGAGCGATCGTCGACGCACTCCTCGGGAGTGCCGCGGCCGCCAACACGTTCGTCATCGGCGTCGCCTACCAGCATGGCGTCCTTCCGATCTCGATCGAGTCGCTCGACGAGGCCATCCGCCTCAACGGCGTGCAGGTCGAGACGAACCTCGCCGCGCTGCGGTGGGGACGGGCGTGGGTGCTCGATGCCGTAGCCGTCGAGGGCGCCGCCGCACAACGCCGAGGCCTCGTTCCGAGCGTCGACGTCGATCCGCTCCCCGAGAAGCTGCAACGCCGAGTCGACGCGGCCACCGACGGCGCGAACGATCCTGCCAGCGATCGCGCGGCGTTGTCGATGCTGACCGCCGATCTGGTGGCCTATCAGCACCGCGCCTACGCACAGCGCTTCCTCGACGATGTCGAACGCGCCACCGCTGCCGACCCGCGGCTGACGATGACGGTCGCGCGCTCGTTGCACAAGTTGATGGCGTACAAGGACGAATACGAGGTCGCCCGTCTCCTCATCGCGCCCGACGCGTCGGCGGCCACCCGAGCGGTCGGCGGGAACGACGCGTCGGTGACCTGGAAACTGCACCCACCGGTGCTCAAGGCACTCGGACGTCACGACAAGATCGGCGTGCCCGAGCGCATCGGCCAGCCGATGATGACGCTGCTCGCCGCCGGCAAACGTCTGCGGGGCACGCGTCTCGATCCGTTCGGTGCCTCACACATGCGCCGCACCGAGCGGGCACTCATCCAGGAGTACCGCACGCTGCTCGACGACGAGATCGCAGCGCTCGGCACGTCACCGACCGATGAGCAGGTCGCAGCTGCGATCGCTGCACTCGCGCTGCCGATGCAGATCCGCGGCTACGAGGAGTTGAAGCTGCGACGAGTCGAGGAATACAGAACGGCCGTCGCAGCCAGAGCGCAGGCTCGGGCTGCGACGGCCTGATCCGTCGTCTGGGTTGGGTTCGGTCAGAAGCTGGCGAAAGTGGGGTCCTCTCGCGTCATCTTCCAGGCCTCGTTCTTCTGCTGGCGCATCTGCGTTCGCCGCTTCCACATCTTGGTCTTCCAATGCCGCTTGGTGCGGCCGCGCTTTGCGAGTTTGCTCTTGGCGACCTCCGCATCGTGATGATGCATCGGCTTCCACGCAGCGCCCGGCTCGTGAACTTCATCCGGCTCGAGACCGCCCGACACACTCTGTGCGACGGATTGCAACTCCACATGGATGCGGTGGCGCTCGCTGTGTGCGTGCGCTCGCCGTTCCTGGCGGGGCAACATCGGCGTCTCGGAATCGCGATGACGCTGGCTCATTGGTGACCTCCTACTTTGCGGCTCAGGTTTCGCCGCGGTGGTTTCGGTTCCTGTAGTTCAACAGTACGACACGCCGTGTTTGCTCCGAATGGACGTTGTGTAACGATTCTGCGCGCTTTTGCATACCGACGTTGCGCGCGCACCTGATCACCCATCGTCGATATCTCGCTCCCGAACACTCCGCCACGATGCCCGATCGGTGCGGTCGAGATCATGCTCGGTCACACGATTCGTCAAGAACGGCGCTGCAGCGACCGATACCGAAACTGTGGAGCTTCCGCCACCCCCTCTCCTCGAACGCGCCGTTCCGCCGCCACCGCCGCCGCCGCCAGTGCCGTCGTCAGTGCTGGCGCACCGTGCACCCCGCTCGTCACCGATTGCGCCGTCAACCGACCGGGCCGCGCAGCTTGGCGCACGTCTCGTCAGCTCCATCGACGCGGTCGTCGCCGGTCAACACGAGATCGCGAACATCGCGGTGGCCACACTGTTCGCACGCGGTCACCTGCTGATCGAGGACATCCCCGGTGTCGGCAAGACGCTGCTCGCGCAAGTCCTGGCCCGAACCGTCGGCGGGTCGTTCGGCCGTGTCCAGGGCACACCCGATCTCCTACCGGGCGACGTCACCGGCTCGATGATTCCCGTGCTCGACCCCCGTGGCGACACGCGCCTCGAGTTCCGGCCGGGCCCGATGTTTGCGAACGTCGTCGTGTTCGACGAACTCAATCGTGCGACGCCTCGAACGCAGTCCGCACTGCTCGAGGCCGCCGAAGAAGCGACCGTCACCGTCGACGGGCAGATGCACCGTCTGCCCCAGCCGTTCACGATCGTGGCGACGCAGAATCCGATCGACCTGGCCGGTACCTACGGGCTCGGCGAAGGAGCGCTCGACCGATTCACCGCCGTGGTGTCGCCAGGGCGAGCGTCAGCCGAGTTCGAACTCGACGTCGTCACCGGGCGTCGCGGGAGAACGATGCTCACGGCGATCGAACCGATCACGGACCCCACCGAGATCGCGGCGATCCAACGAGACGTCGCCGCCGTACACGTCAGCGACGCACTCGGCCGGTACGTGATCGATCTGCTCGCGGCAACCCGTGCGCACCCCGCCGTTCGCTTGGGTGCGTCGACACGAGCCGGTGTCTCGCTGGTCGGCCTCGCCCGTGCACGCGCTGCGCTGGCCAGTCGGTCGTTCGTCGTCCCCGACGACGTCGCCTCGATCGCCGTCGCCGCGCTGGGTCATCGAGTGCTCGTCGCCGACGGCAACGGATCCACCACAGCCGGCCAGACGGTGATCCACGACTGCCTCTCTCGGGTGCCGATCCCCTCCGCTTGAGCATGACGACCGAGACGAACGCCGTCGAGGTTCCGATCGAGACTCGGTTCGGACGTGCCCACCCGGTCGGGTTCTCGCGCGGCAGTGCGTCGCTGATCGCCGCTTGGGTCGTCGGACTCGCCATCGTGCGTCTCACGGGTGCTGCTGCTGTCGTCTTGATGCTCGTGGTCAGCGCCGTCGCTCTCCTCGGCGCTGCCGCAAGCGGCTGGCTCCAACTGCGTCGACTTCGCGGCATCTCGGTGATCGCCCCGCCGATCGCCGAGGCCGGTGCCGACGTCGACCTGATCCTCGACGCCATCGGACCGGCGACCGCGACCAACCCACCCCTCGTCGTTCGACACGCCGACCGCCACGCCGACCGCGACACCGACACCCACACCGACATCAGCACCGACACCCACACCGACACCAGCACCGGCGTCGAGCTCGATCGTGCGATGTCGATGCGCATCGTGATCGCTGAGGCCGGCACGGTGACCTCGCTGCCGATGACGGTGTCGGCGGCCGGGCGGGCCGGGCTCGTGTGGTGGCGACGTCGGATCGAGGTCGTGATCGAGCCGATGCGGGTCGCCCCGACCGCATCAGGGCCGATGTTGCCCGTCGGGGCGACGGCGGCAACCGACGACGGAACGACCGTTGCCGGTGGAAGCCGCCACATCGGTGACATCGACGGCGTACGGCCGTGGCGGCCTGGCGAGAGTGACCAAGCGATCCACTGGCCGTCGACCGTGCGCTCTGGTCGACTGATCGCACACGACCGCACCAGCACCGTCGAGTCGCGTTGGACACTGTCGCTGCGCAACGATCCCGGCCGATTGCGGTGGACGCTCGAACGCGGCATTCGTCTCGGTCACGAGGTGTACGTCAGCGATCCCGACAGCGGCCAGGAATTCGAGATCCGTTCGGCCGACGACGCCGCACGCTGGGCCACCGTCGCCGCCGACGTCGCGCCCGCCGACTGCCACGACGACGGCACGCCGCGTTGGTGGCGACGCAGCGTCACCCTTCGCCACCGCATCGCGGAGTCGACCCACGTGCGGCCCTTGGCGCGTTGGTGGACAGGCCTCGCCTCCGCGATCGCGCTCAACATGTTGCTCGGCGCACTCGGCGCGTCACTCACGGCGCACGTCCTCGCGACCGCTGGTATCGCCGTCGGCGCGTCCGTGTCGGTTCGGTTCCGCCACGGTCAGGTCCCGACCTGGATCCGCGTCGGCGTGACGATGCTGACGTTGGGGGCACTGCTGCGCATCGTCGTGCAGGAGGCCGACCTGCGCGGTCTCGTCGAGATCCTCCGCGGACCGATGCCCGACCTGTTGATGCTGCTCCTGGTGCTCCACGGCGCCGAGTGCATCGACCGTCGAACCAATCGGGTCCACCTCGCCATCGCCGGTGTGATCGTCGCCTACGCCGCCGGGCTTCGACTCGACGACGGAGTCGGATGGTGGCTGTTGGCGTGGTCGGTTGCGGCCGTCGCCGCGGTGACCTCGTTGCCGAGCCCCGAACCGCACGCGATGACTCCTCGCCGGATCGACGGCGGCGCACACCGAGGGCGGCGGCACGCCGGATGGGCCGGGTGGCTGGCACTCGGCGCGCTGATGTCGTTCGGACTCGCGAGCATCGTCCCCGTACCCGCCGGCCCGGCGAGCCTCGGGTTGCCCGCCCTGTCGGGCGGCGATGCGGACGGCACGCTGGACGGATCGGGCGGGGATGCGAATTCCTCTCGACGCGGGGCACTCGATCAGGTCGGTGGCTACCCGGGGTTCTCCGAGACGATGGACACCTCGATGCGCGGCGACCTCGGTGACGAGATCGTGATGCGCGTGCGAGCCCCGGAGCCGGCGTTCTGGCGAGGGCAGACCTTCACCGACTTCGATGGCCGCTTCTGGCGCGTGGCCGACGTCGACGGCCCTCGCTTCGACGGCCCGCGGATCGGCATCGAGCCGACGGTCGGCGATCTGCCCGCCGACGGCGTTCGGGTCGAGGAGTTCGTCCAGACCTATCACGTGGAGGCAGACCTGCCGAACGTCGTCTTCGCTGCGTCCCGACCCGACACGGTCGTGTTCGACGGTGCCCTCGAACCTCGGCCGGACGGATCGATTCGTGCCGACCGTCGGCTGACGGCTGGCACGATCTACACGGTCGTGTCGCAACGCGTCCAGACCACACCAGCGATGCTCCACGAGCAAGGTGACATCGCCCAGCGCTTCGCCGCGGTCGCCGATCCCCGAGCCCGCCCGATCATCGACCCCTACCTCGCGCTGCCAGCGACGGTCAGCGACCGCACCCTCGAACTCGCCGAACAGCTGGAAGTTCCCGGCTCGACGTACGAGACCGTCATGGCGTACCAGCGGTGGATCGCCGAGACGACGGTCTACGACCTCGATGCACCCGTACCGCGCGAAGGCGCCGATGCAGTCGACGATCATCTCTTCGTGTCACAGCGCGGGTTCTGCGAGCAGATCGCCTCGTCGCTGGTCGTCATGCTGCGCTCGCGTGGTATTCCGACACGAGTCGCGACCGGCTACATCCCTGGTGAACGCGATCAGGTGTCGGGCGTGTGGAAGGTCCGAGCGAGCGACGCGCATGCCTGGGCCGAAGTGTGGTTCCCCGACACCGGGTGGGAAGCCTTCGACCCGACAGCGAGCGTGCCGCTCGCGGGCGACGTCGACGCTCCGACCGTCGGCGACGACGCGGCCGGCGCCCTGTTCGATTCGATCACCTCGAACCCGATCGAGGTCGCACTGGTCGTCGTCGGTGCGCTCGCCGTCGTCCTGGGGCTCCGCCGGCTCGACGCGCTTCGCCGTCGCCGCGAACGCGGTGACTGGGGCGTGCTACACGACCGATTCGTCGCGCTGGCACGTTCCGACGAAGAACCCGGCGATCCCCGCGAACGCCGCGTACCGCTGACGACGACCGCAGCCGCGAACCGGCTCGTCGACCGACTTCGAACCGAGCACGATGCGTCGGTGGCCCTCCCACCTCCCGAACTCGCCGCAGACGTCAAGATGATCGCCGAGACGCTCGACCGCGTGGCGTTCGACCCCACCTTCGGGGCCGATGCTGCCACGACCGACAACGCTCGCGACCTCGAGCGCCGGCTCGACGCGGTCGAGGCGGCGCTCGGCCGTCGAGGAACGTCTCGACGCCGAGCGTCGCTCAGCGCTGCTTCGAGCTGATCTTCGCACGCAACGCGGCCATCCGCTCGGCGAACCACGGCTGCGTCGTGCTCCATAGCTGCGGCTCCAGTTCCCGGGCGACCGCAGCCGGGTGCTCGTCGATGTCAGCCATCGCCAGGATCGTCGCCTTGGTGGCGATGGCCAGTTCGCGAGGTGCGGACGCCGCACCGGCCGCGAACGTCTGTGCGGCTTCGGCGAGGTCGGCGAGCGGCACCGATCGATACGCGAGTCCGACGCGTTCGGCCTCTCGGCCGTCGAGCACCTGCCCGAAGACGACCGCTGCCATCGCTGCCTGGGGGCCCGCGATGCGGCGGAACATCCAGGTGTGTCCGCCGCCAGGGTGGATGCCGAGTTGCAAGAACCGCGTGTCGAGCTTGGCTTCGTGGGCGACGATGCGAACGTCACAACCGAGCGCGAGGTTCATGCCAGCGCCGACGGCCGAGCCGTTGACCGCTGCCAGCGTCGGGAGCGGACTGCGTGCGATCCGCAAGAACCCCTCGTAGATCTTTCCCAGACTCTCGCCCGTGGCTTCGGAGAGGTTGCCGAGGTTCGCTCCGGCGCAGAATGCCGGTGCCGCGCCGGTGACCACCAGCGCACCGACCGATGCGTCGGACTCGATCGCATCCATCGCCGCCGTGATCTCGTCGACCATCGGCGCGGTGAGCGTGTTGCGCTCCCCGGGGTTGTTCAGTGTGAGCGTGGCGACGCCGTCGCGGATTTCGGTGAGCACGAGTGACATGCTCAGATCCTCGCACGCCGACCCCCACCATCATGCGACAGACGACCCCAGGCGAGCGACAGAGTGGGTCTGACCCACTCTGTCGCTTAGCCTTGCGCCAGATGCTCGATCACGTGTTCACCGATGCGATCAGCGCGCTGCGCGATGCGTTCGAAGCCGCCTTCCTCGAACGCCAGCCGTTCGAGGAACACTTCCAGTCCGACGTGCTCCTCGGCGACCTCACGTGGGAGACGAGCTATGGGCTTCCCGGCGAAGGCGAACCACCGCGGGTCGTCGCACACATCACCTTCGACTGGCCGTCGTGGAGCCAAGCTGCGTACCGACGTTGGTACGTCGACGACGAACTCGAGGTCCGGCCCGCGATCGAGATGGAGATCGTGTTGCGTGTCCAACAATTGGCAGCACCCGTCGATCCCGAACAGGTCTACGCCGCCATGCCCCAGTCGAGCCCGCTGATCGGCGACGACCGTCTCGAAAGGGCCGGGCTGACGACCGAGGTGTCGCATCCCGACCCCGACGGAGACCCGCTCGACTTCGCGGCAGAGTACGCCGTCGAGATCACCTACGAAGGGCTGTACGAGTTGGCAGAATAAACCGTCGCCGACGGACGCAGCAGTCTGCTCGACGACCACTTCGGCGCCCTCGGCGGCTGGATCGCCTCGACGCTCGTCAAGCTCGGCGATCTGAAGCTCAGCTTCCTGCCGACCGACTGAGATCGCGCTGCACCGGTCGGAGCCGGACGTGGTCGCCCGGGATGATGAGCCAGCCGAGTCGATGTGCTGGGATGGACGCATGGCTGAACCCGTGGTGCTGTACGACGTCGCCGACCGGATCGCGACGGTGACGATCAATCGACCCGAGGCGCGCAACGCGCTCTCGAGTGAGGTCCTGACCCTGCTCCCGCGGCTGCTGAGCGACGCCGAACACGACGACGCAGTCGACGTGATCATCCTGACCGGAACCGACCCTGCGTTCTCGGCCGGACTCGACCTCAAGGAACTCGGTTCCACCGGCGGGAACCTCGGTGGCTCGTCGTCGAGCGGCCGACCCGACGGTGCCAGCCCCAACGATCGCGGCGCTCGCGGCCCGTTCCCCAAGCTCACGAAACCGCTCATCGGAGCGATCAACGGGGTCGCCGTCACCGGAGGTTTCGAGCTGGCACTGAACTGCGACTTCCTCGTCGCGAGCGAGCACGCCAAGTTCGGCGACACCCACGCACGGGTCGGGGTCATGCCCGGCTGGGGGCTCACGGTCCTGCTCCCCCAGGCGATCGGCGTCAGACGGGCCCGCGAGATGAGCTTCACCGGCAACTTCATGGGCGCGGAGGAGTCGCTGCAGTTCGGACTCGTCAACCACGTCGTTGCGCATGACGAGTTGCTCCCGTTCACCCGTCAACTCGCCTCCGACATCGTCGGCAACGAGCAAGACGGCGTGCGTCAGATCCGCGAGACGTACGCATCGATCGCGACCGACGACGACGCATGGGAGACCGAGGCCCGCGACGGACGTGCGTGGCGACGCAGCCAGTTCAGCCCCGACAAGGTCGCCGCCCGCCGGGAGAAGATCCAGTCTCGCGGCAAGACGCAGTGACCACCCGCTGAGCGATCCGGGCCACCATCTCGCTGAACGAACCTGCTGAACCGAACGGCGACTCGCCGTCGTAGCGGATCAGATCGCGGCGCCCATGTCGCGCAGCGCATCCTGCACGGCCACGGCGATGTCGATTGCCAGGATCTCGGCACCGGTCGTGTTGAGATGGAACCCGTCGGAGGCACGAACGTCTTTGCCCACTCCGTCGCGCGGGTCGACGACGAACTCGGCCCAGTTGCCGTCTCGACCGGAGAACCGCTTCCAGGTGTCGATGAAGACGATCTCGGGTCGTTCGGCCGCTGCCGCCCTCACGGCTCGATCCTGAATCGCGAGGCGCGCCGTGACGTCGGCGTTGTCGTCGTTGGGAATACCGACCCAGATCACCTCGCGGTCGTTCTCGAGCAGTTGGTCCATGACCGCGCCTGCCCGCCGCTGGTACTCCTCGGTCCACTCGGCCTCGTTCGCCACGGGATCTCCGACGATGAACTCGAGTTCGGGTTGCGGCAACGAGAGCCCCTGCGAGTCATTGCCCCCGAAGGTGACGACCACGATGTCGGGGTCGACCTCTGGCAGCTTGCGGTCGAGTTCTTCGGGCCAGTTGAAGAAGTCGGGACGAGCGAGACCCGACGACACCTTGTAGTCGAGGGAGGTCTCGACGATGCGTGTGCCGTCGAGAAGCTGTTGGAGATAGGGCCCAAACGTGCCGGCGTCGCTGTCGCCGACGATGAAGACCTTGGCCGGGTTCGACGGCGACGGCGGACCGCTCGACGCTGGCTCCGGATCCGTCGTGGCCGCGCTGTCGCCAGTCGCCTCCTGGCCCGGTGTCAGCGCCACCCCCTCGACCTCGACGCCGGCGACGTCGGTCGCCTCCGTCGCTGGCTCGTCGGCGGCGTTCCCGTTGCCGGCGTCGGCGTCCGCTCCGGCGTCTGCCGCCGTGTCGGTCCCGGCTTCGGTCTCGGCCTCGGCTTCGCTCGGTGTCGCCGTCGTGGTGTCGCCGCTGTCGCCGTCATCGAGCAGTCCCACGACCGCCATGACGCTCGCGTACCCGATCACACCGAGGACGCACAGCACTCCCACGCGGCGAAGCCAATAGCGCTGTCGGCTGACCCGCTGACGAGGCGCGGAACGCGGTGGTGTCGTCGACGAGGCCACGCCCCAACGATACGTGCCCAGCAGCGATGTCAGACATCAGCGGCTCATCCCCGCAGCGGCCCCACCACTACGCTCGCGTCGATGACCGGTCCCTCTGCCTCCGCACAGCCGCTCGACGGACCGCTGGACCAGCCGCTCGACGGACCGCTGGGTGATGTCGACGTACTGGCGCGGATCTGGATTCCGGTCGGTCTCCCCGGCTTCAGCGGCGACGACAAACAGCGCCGCGCCGACCTGCTCGACGAACGCTGCGGGCCTGACGGCTGGCGATACCGGTTCGTGGTGCGCGGCGAACTCGTCGACTTCGATACCGCGATCGCCGAGTACGAGGAGGCGTACCGCGTCCACCTGCGGCGGAACCCGGCGATCGTCGACTGGCTGGTGACGCACTGCGCCAACGTCTACGACCACAGCGTCGACAACGTGCACGACGACGACTACGTACAGCCCGGTCCGGCCGCCAACCACTATCAAGACATCTCCGTGCGCCGCGTCGTCGCCGAACTCGCAGACGAGCAGCGTGCCACACAGGTCGTCGACGCACGCAGCGAGATGGCGTGGGGTGAGGCGACGGAGGCGATCGACCTCGGCACCGGCGAACGCCACCTGGTGCCGCGTGCACGAGGATTTCGCGGGCGCTACCTTGCCCAGATCCGCGATGCCGAGTCACCGGCGTACTTCCTCAATCCCGCCGTGGTGCCGGTCCACGATCCGGCGCTGATCACGACCCTGCCCGGGCGCCACGAGTGGTACCACCTCGAAGGGTGCGCTCACCTCTCGGTCGAGGCGTATTGGCAGATGGCCAAGGTGATCGAAGTGCGCTACGACCGCTTCCTCGCGCTCGGCGACCTTCGCCACGACCCGCTGGCCGACGTATGACCTCGACGATCACTGCCCGCTTGCTCGGCCCGCTCAGCATCGACCAGTACCGAGGCACGGTCGACGACGCCGACACCAGCGACCACGCCGATCTGCCGGGCGGCGGAGCGCTCAACATGGCGTTCCACTGGGCTCGGCGAGGACTCGAAGTGGAGGTGATCAGCCGCGTGTCGAGCGACCGGTCCGAGCTCTTCGACGCGTTCTGTGACCGTCACGGCATCAACTCGACGCCAGACCTGATCGCCGATGGACCGGCCTGTACCGTCGACATCCGGTTCGCCGACGACCGCCAACCCGTCATGGATCAGTTCGTCGAAGGGGTCCTCGCCGACGTGCGGGTGACCGTCGACGAAGCCGACCGCCTCTTCGGCGCATCGCCGAGTCATCTCGTGCTGGTCGAGGTCGTCGATCGGGAACTCCACCGTCTCGCTGCCGAGCGCCTGGTTGGTGCAGCGCCGCTCACCGGCGACTTTCTCAGCGCTCGTCATCTCACCGTCGAGCGGTTCGCCGCGACCCTGCGACACCTCGACATCGGCTTCGTCGGGTGGCCCGGCCGACCCGACGATGCTGGAGCCACGGAACTGGCGAATCGGGCGGTCGAGGCATCGTCGCTTCTCGTGATGACCTTCGGGTCGCAGGGCGTTCGGGTGATCGACGGGCGAACCGAACGACGCCGCGACCACTGGTTCGAGGTCGATCCCGTCGAGGTGATCGGAACGACGGTGGGGTGCGGCGACGCGTTCATCGCCGCGTTCCTCGCAGAGTGGTATCGCTCGGAGCGCATCGATGCCGCCGTCGACGCCGGCCGCGCACTCGGCGCCGAAGCCACCTCCTGGCTGCGCCCGCTCCCCGACCACGCCTACCACTGGCCCGCTCGGGGCGTCACGGTCTGTGTCTGACACACACCGTGACGCCTGGCGCGACTGATCGATCAGGTCACAAGCTGGCGAGAATCTCGCGGCGACGTTCGATCGGCGCGAACCCTGCGGCCACGCCGTTGCGGACCAACTGACGAACCTCGTCGTCGGTCAGACCGAACGTCGAGCGCAGGAGTGCCATCTCCGTCGACGGCATCACCGCGCTCATCAGCCGGTTGTCGGTGTTGACGCTGACGTCGAAGCCGGCGCGCAGCATCGGGCCGATCGGATGGCTGGCGATGTCGGGCACCGCTCCGACATGCACGTGACACGTCGGTGCCATCTCGAGCGGGATCTGACGATCGAGAACGAACCGCGCCAAGGGACCCATCGAGGTGATCTCACCATCGTCGATCGTCATGTCGGCGAGGAGCCGGACCCCGTGGCCGATGCGGTGGGCCCCATGGGCCAACGCATCGCTGATCAGTTCGAGATCGGGAGGTTCGGACGCGTGAATGGTGATGTTGAGATGCCGTTCGCGGGCAAACTCGAGCGCCTCGGCATGCAATGACGGCGGCCAGCCCGTCTCGGCGCCGGCCAGATCGAAGGCCAGCACCTTGTCGTCGTCCTCGCGCAACCGATCGACGAGTTGCGCGATCTCCATCGAGCGCTGCTCGGTCCGCATCGCACACAAGATCGCTCCGATGTAGATGTCCGCGCCGCCAGCTCGAACCTCGGCCTCACCGCGCCGGAACCCCGCGGTGACCGCCGCGACCACGGCATCGAGCGACAGGCCCTGCTGTTGATGCAGCTCGGGAGCGAAGCGAACCTCGGCGTACACCACACCGTCTGCGGCCAAATCGACCGCCGCCTCGTACGCGACGCGTTCGATGTGTTCTTCTGTTTGCATCACCGCCAGCGTGTGCTCGAAGGTCGCGAGGTACTGCAGCAAGTCGCCCGACGCTGCCCCGGCGGTGAACCATGCGGCCAGCGCCGACGGCTCGGTGGTCGGTAGCTGCCAGTCGATCGAGTCGGCGATGTCGAGCACCGTGGCGACGCGCAGACCGCCGTCGAGATGGTCGTGGAGGAGCGACAGCCCGACGTCGCTCACGACGCCAACCCCCAAGAATCGGCATGCATCGTCAATGCTCCTCACCGGAGACGAACGGTCGACCCGTATACGCGGGAGGTCGCAATCGTTGCGCCGCGGTGGCGAGCACGATCAGCGTCAGGACGAACGGCACCGACTTGGTCAGCGGCTCGGGTACTTCGTCGACCGCGACGAACGCGAGCAGTGACAGTGCTGCGAGCACGCCGATCACGACCGCCGGGACGACCTTGCGCTTCATCACCGCTCGGATCATCGCGACGAGACCAACGATCGCGAACACCAAGAAGAGTTTGGGTACGGCCTTCGAGCCGACCAACTGCAATGCCTCACCGAAGCCGAACAGCGCCGAACCGCCGAGCACACCGGTCGGCCGCCAATTCCCGAAGATCGCCGTCGCCAGGCCGATGTACCCGCGTTCTTGCGTCTGCCCCTGTCGATAGAAGGAGGTGGCCACGATCGCGAGGAAACCACCGCCGAGCCCGGCCAGGCCTCCGCTGATCAGCATCGCCTGGTAGCGCAGCGGCACGATCTTGACACCCAGCGATTCCGCGGCGTGCGGCTGTTCGCCCGACGAGCGGATCCGCAGGCCGAACCGAGTCCGCCAGAGCACGAAGAACGTCACCGGAACCAGCACGAGCGCGAGGATCGACAAGTACGACACGTCGATCGTCAGTCCGCGCAGGATGCCCGCCGCGTCGGAGATGAGGAACCACCCGCGTTTCTCGAGGTTGCCGAGCACGTCCGGCGTTCCCCATCCTCCCGAGAGCACCGGCAGACTCAACTTGCCGATCGACGACGTCTGCTGCGGCGACTGCGTGATGCCACCACCCTGCTCGCCCACGAAGATCAACTCCGACAGGTAGCGCATCGCACCGAGGGCGAGGATGTTGATCGCGACGCCGGAGATGACGTGGTCGACGTTGAAACGGGTCACCGCAACACAATGGATGAGACCTCCGATCGAGCCGCCGAGGATGGCGAACAGCACGCCGACGTACGCGCCCCACTGCCAGGCCGCCCACCCACCGAACCACGTACCGAGGATCATCATCCCCTCGATACCGATGTTGACGATGCCGACGCGGTCGGCCCAGAGCGCTGCGAGGCCAGCGAGCAGAATCGGGATCGTGGCTCGAAGCGCTGCGCCGACCGTGATCGACGACGTCAACGCACTCGCATCGGTCGTGAAGCGGACGATCGACAACAGCACGAACAGGCCACCCGCGAGCAGCAACGCGACGCGCCACTTGCGACCGCGCGCCAACGAGGTCGGCACCGGCGCACCGGTCGCTCCGACTGGCTGATCGACGACGGTCATTCCCCGGCCTCCATGCTGAGGCGGGCCGCAGCCCGCTCGGTCGTGCGCTTCGTGTACCACCGATTGACGATGCCGTTGACGATCACGACCGAGAACAGGGTGATGCCCTGGATCACGTTGACGATCGACCGCGGGATCCCCACGAGCTGCAACGGTCCGGCCGATGCTTCGAGGAAGCCCCAGAGCACGCCAGCCAGCACGATGCCGACCGGATGGTTTCGGCCGAGCAAGGCGACCGACAGGCCGCTGAAGCCATAGCCGCTCGGGCGAGACGGACCGTAGGCACCGGCATCACCGATCAAGTACTGGAGTCCGGCGAGTCCGGCCACACCGCCCGAGATCAGCATCGCGACCAGCACCATCTTCTTCGAGCTGATACCCGACGTGGACGCGGCCGTCGGGTTCAACCCCGAAGCTCGAAGTCGGAACCCGAACCGGCTCTTCGACACGAGCACGTAGTAGGCCGCCGCGACGATCAGCGAGACGACCAAGAAGCCGTTGACCCGCCCGTCCACGATGTCGGGCATGAGGCCCGAGTCGGGAATCGGTTTCGTGCGAACGTCGAGCGAGCCCGTGCCGTCGTCGAAACGGAAGAAGTCGTTGAACAGCCAGTCGATGATCTGCAGCGCGATCGCGTTGAGCATGATCGTGCTGATGATCTCGCTCACCCCGAGTTGCACCTTGAGATAGCCGGCGATGCCGGCCCAGAAGGCACCGGCTGCAGCGCCGACAACGAGGATGAACAGCACGTGGATCGGCCCGGGCAGATCCACATACGCGCCGGCGACCGCCGCCCAGAACATCCCGAAGAGGTACTGCCCCTCGACGCCGATGTTGAACAGGTTCATCTTGGCGGCCACGGCGAACGCGATCGCCGAGATGACGAACGGAATCGCCCGTTCGATCGTCTCGTACTGGAACCGAGTCGTCGTCGCCGTGTCCCACATCGTCGACAGCACGTCGAGTGGGCTCTTGCCGGTGAGCACGAGCAGTGCAGCGCTCAAGATCAAGGCGATGATCACGGCGGAGACCGAGCTCCCGGCCATCACCAAACCGGCCTCGAGACGCGCCCTGCGGCGTTCCGCGGTGAGTCCCGGGTGCTTCGGTCGTTCGACCGGATCGCTCGGTGGATCGTCGATGATGCTCACGCCGCACGCTCCGGCCGTCCACCGGTCATGTAGGTGCCGAGGATCTCGGGGGTGGCCTCGGCGGGTTGGAGTTCGGCGTGGATGAGGCCGTCGAACATCACGATGATTCGGTCGGACAAGGCGATCAGCTCCTCCAGGTCGGCGGTGATCAGCAAGACAGCGAGGCCGTCGTCACGTTCGGCACGCAGATGATGCCAGATCGTCGCCTGGGCGCCGACGTCGACACCGCGGGTGGGATGGGCGGCGATCATCACGCTCGGGTTGCTGTCGAGTTCTCGGCCGACGAGCAGCTTCTGCTGGTTGCCGCCCGACAGCGCATACGCCGGGACGGTCTCATCGGGGGTGCGCACGCCGAACTTGTCGATCGTGTCGAGGGTGGCATCTCGTACAGCCTTCTGATTCACGAACGCGCCCGACCTGAACGGCGGCTCCTCGTCACGGGTGAGGAGCAGGTTCTCCCACAGCGGTGCATCGAGCATGAGACCTTCGGAGTGGCGGTCGAACGGGATGTAACTGAGACCGGTTTCGAGTCGCTGCCGGGTCGACAGCATCGTGACGTCATTGCCGTCGAGGCGGATCGTTCCTTCGCTCTCGACCAGGCCCAGGATGGCCTGGCACAGCTCGTATTGTCCGTTGCCTTCGACACCGGCGACGCCGAGGATCTCGCCTGACCGGACGGCGAACGAGGCGTCGCTCACGAGCGGCTTCGACACTCCCGGCACAGGATTCGCAACGGTCAGCGATGTCACCTCGAGGCGAACCTCGTCGCTGATGGTCGTCGTGCGAGGCTCGGCAGAGGGCAGTGCATCGCCGACCATCAGCTCGCCGAGACCGGTCTGGGTCACCTCGGCGGGCTTGACCGACGCCACGGTCGTTCCCGCTCGGATCACGGTGATGTCGTCGCTGACCGCGAGGACCTCGTCGAGCTTGTGGGAGATGAAGATCACGGTGGCGCCATCGGCAACGAGTTGGCGCAGGTTCTCGAACAACTCGTCGACCTCTTGGGGAACCAACACGGCGGTGGGTTCGTCGAGGATGAGGATCTTCGCGCCGCGGAAGAGCACCTTGAGGATCTCGACCCGCTGGCGCTGACCGACTCCGAGCTCCGAGACGAACGCGTCGAGGTCGATGCTGATGCCGGCGTTCTTGGCGATGCGGGCCAGTTCGGTTCGCGCGGACTTCATGTCGAGCCTGATGCCGTTGGTCGGTTCGGCACCGAGGATGATGTTCTCGAGCACCGTGAAGTTCTCGGCGAGCATGAAGTGCTGGTGCACCATGCCGATCCCGGCATCGATCGCATCGGATGGCGAACGGAAATGCTGCTCGAGGCCGTTGACGACCACCGTGCCCTTCTCGGGCTGGTGCATGCCGTACAACGTCTTCATCAAGGTCGACTTGCCAGCACCGTTCTCACCGATGATCGCGTGAATCGTCTGTGGGTCGACGGTGATGTTGACGTCGTGGTTGGCGATCACGCCGGGGAATCGCTTCTCGATTCCGATCAATTCGACCGCTGGTGTTGCGCTCATGTGACTCCTTGGGCCGTGCCCACCGACCGACGGTGTGATCGGTGCAGCGTAGACGCACAACGCCCGGAGGCCGAAACCCCCGGGCGCTGCATCGCATGTTCTTCACACGCTGTTCTTCGAATCAGGCCGAACGTGTCGACCT
The DNA here is from genome assembly GCF_046290335.1 of Ilumatobacter sp. Taxonomy (GTDB): domain Bacteria; phylum Actinomycetota; class Acidimicrobiia; order Acidimicrobiales; family Ilumatobacteraceae; genus Ilumatobacter_A. The sequence goes on from NZ_JBKAGH010000001.1 coordinate 1,739,436, forward strand.
GATGAAATCAGTGACCTGAACGATCACTCCGGAGCGGTCGGCACGACGATCGTGCCGTCGATGACCTGCTGCTTGAGGTCTTCGAGCTCGGCCTCGTAGGCATCGAGGTACCCACCGGAGGTGGAGTAGCCCACACCGTCGGTCGACAGGTCGTAGGTGACGAAGCCACCTGCGAGCGTGCCGGCGATCGCCGCTTCGGCGATGGCGAACACAGCGTTGTCGACCCGCTTGAGCATCGAGGTCAGGATGTGCTCCTGCTGCTCGGGCGACGCGGTGAGGTACTGGTCGGAGTCGACGCCGATGGCCCACTTGTCGGCCTCGACGGCCGCTTCGATGGTGCCCTGGCCCGACCCGCCGGCGGCGGTGTAGATGACTTCCACGCCGTCGGCGTACCAAGCAGTGGCGATTTCCTTCGCCTTGTCGGGCGCTGCCCAAGCGGAGTCGTCACCGGCAGCGCCGAGGTACTGGACCTCGACGGTGATGTCGGGGTTGACCTGCTGGGCGCCAGCGACGTAGCCGGCTTCGAACTTCTTGATGAGGTCGATCTCCTGACCACCGATGAAGCCGAGCTGGTCACATTCGCAAGCGAGCGCGGCAGCGGCACCGACGAGGAACGAGCCCTGCTCTTCGGCGAAAGCCACCAACGTCACGTTGGCCGGAGCGTCGGGGATGAACCCGTCGATCACAGCGAACTGCGTGTCGGGGAAGTTGGCCGATGCCTCGGCGACTGCGTCACCGAAGGAGAAGCTGATCGCGACGACCGGGTTGGCGCCGGCACCAGCCAGCGTCTCCACGTTCGGCCCGCGGTCATCGGCGCCAGCGGCTTCGAGTTCCTGCAGCGCGACGCCGAGTTCGGCTTCGGCTCGGTCGGCGCCACGGCCAGCCGAGTCGTTGAACGTTCCGTCGCCGCGGCCGCCGGTGTCGAAGGCGATACCGAGCGTGACGTCGGATTCAGCAGCCGGCTCGTCGGCGGGCTCTTCGGCCGGGGCCTCGTCGGCAGGCTCTTCGGTGACATCCTCGGCAGGCTCGTCAGCAGGTTCGCTGCTGTCGTCGTCACTGCCACAGGCAGCCAGGACCAGTGCGGTGGCGAGACCCGCCGCCGCGAGGCGCTTGTGCTTGATCATGTGTTCCCCCTTCTCGGGACATTATGTGGTGTTCGCTTGTTCACGGTGAACCGGCACAGGCTAACCGAGTTGGCGGGTCCCTCGGCCCGCAGGGCGCCACGCGCTGATGAACAACGTGTTTCCCGACCGACGCATGCCAGGTCACGCGACAACAGCTACGCAGCAGATACTCACCGCTCCAGGTGACTGACCGCACGGACCTCGATCCCGCCGCGCGGACGCTGCGTGAGGGTCACGGTGACGCTGGTCGGCTGAGCGCTGGTCATGATCTCCGTGGCGATCTCCACTGCGAGCGCCTCGGCGAACACCGCTCGGTCGCGAAAGCCCCACAGAAACAGCTTGAGGCTCTTCGACTCGACGCACCACTCGTCGGGGGCGTACTCGATCACGACGCTCGACAGGTCGGGCTGTTCGGTGACCGGGCACATCGAGTTCAACTCGTCGTTGGTGAACGTCACGGTCGTGATGCCGGTCGGCGCCGGAAACACCTCGACGTGCTCGATCGCGTGCCGCACGGTCGCACCGAGCACCGTGAGTTTCCCGGTTTCTGCCATGCGGTCGAGGCTACCGATGCCCTCCCCCTCCCGCGATGAGCATCATCCGCTCGCTGCCGGATCATCCTCATCGCGGCGGGGTCCCCTGCTCGTGCGATGAGCATCATCCGCTCGCTACCGGATCATCCTCATCGCGGCGGGGTGGCGGGGCACTACGGTCAACAGCGCACGCAACCGTTGCCGTGATCACGAAGGACGCACAACATGACGCACAACATGACGCACAAGATGCGGACGCCGATCATCGCCATCGGGCTCGTCGGGGCGCTGACACTGGCCGCGTGTGCGGGCTCGAACGACGACACCGGCGACACCGGCACACCCGCTCCCACGACGACGAATCCGCCGACGCCTGCGTCGTCGAGCGCCCCGCTCGACCCAGCCGACACGACACCCACGGTTCGCGAATCGACCACCACGGTCGCAGCGCCGACGACGATCGATCCGGCCGAGGCTCGGACCGCCGAGCAGATGAACGCCTACATCGAGCAGGCCGCTGCGTTCGATCAGGCGGGCGCCGACGCGCAGTTCCCCGAGGGCCTCACGTTCGCGGCAGGCGGAGCGCCCGGATACAGCCGTTACGTGTTCCGCGAAAACTCCGTCGGTGTCGTCCCCACCCTCGTCGAAGGCCCCATCGACGACGCGGTCCGCTGCCAACAGACCGATCTGCCATGCAGCTACCTCGAACTGAAGGAACTGCACGAATCTGGGGCACCGATCCCGCCGCAGTTGCAAATGACCCCCGACGAACTGACCGGACTCGTCGCGCAACTCGACGAGTTGAGCGAGTTCGCCGTCGCTCATCGCGACATCGACACCGCATGTGCCGCAGGGTTCATCAGCGACCGAATCCAGACGCCGAACATGGGCACCCATCTCTACCGAGTCGACTGGATCGCCGACGGCTTCGACCCGTCCCGGCCCGAAATCCTGCTGTACGCCCTCGCCGACGACACGCTCCCCTCGGGCCCGCTCGGGCAATGCGAGGACGGCACCTGGAGCGGCGATCCGATGAAACTGATCGGTACGTCGTTCATCATCCCGCCGCAGATCATCGGCAACGAGCATCCCGAGACCTTCGACGGCCCCCTCGACAACTGGCACATCCACTACAACCTGTGCCGCGGAGCAAGCGAAGGCCGCGACTCGTTCCTCCCCCGCTCGGAATGCGAAGCCGCCGGCGGGTCGTTCAGCGCTGCGCTCGGGTGGATGATCCACGCGTGGGTCGAGCCCGGGCACGACAACGACCTCGGCGTGTTCGCGATGTGGAACTCCACGGTGGCTCCGATCCTCGACGCGAATTCGATCCGCGAAAGTCGCGAAGTGCGCGGCTCCGACTTTCCCGAAGGTGCTCAGCAGTCGTTGATCACCGACTTCATGTACACCGGCGAACTCAACGTCACGGTCGGCCAGTCACTGTTCTTCAACAACGTCGATGCCGTCCCGCACACGGTCAGCTCCGGAACGTTCGAGTCGCCTGCACTCGACGAGTTCGACTCCGGGCTGCTCGCTCCGGGTACCAACTACGAACTCTCCTTCGACGAGCCCGGCGTCTACAGCCTCTTCTGCACCCTGCACCCCGACATGGTCGCCACCGTCAACGTGGATCGGTAGATCGACGTGCCGGCGCGGTCAACACGGTGTCTGACACCAGACTGATGCGTCAACGCGGTGTCTGACACCAGACTGACGCGAGATCGACATCACGCGGGTGCACCGAATTGGCGGTCGCCGGCGTCGCCGAGGCCGGGGACGATGTAGGCATCGTCGTTGAGGCGATCGTCGACGGACGCCGTGAACAGTGTGACGTCGATACCCGACTCGGCGACGGCCGAAATGCCTTCGGGGGCGCACAGCGCGCACACGACGGTGAGCGGTTGCTGAGCGCCGCGCTCGACCAACAGCTGCAGCGTGTGGATCAGCGAGCCGCCGGTCGCCAGCATGGGGTCGACGACGATGACCGGTCGATCCCCGATGTCGTCGGGGAGCTTGTTGACGTAGGGCTCCGGCTCGTGGGTTGCTTCGTTGCGTGCGATGCCGATGAAGCCGATGTCGGCGTTGGGGAGCAACTGCTGCGCCGGAGCCAGGAACCCGAGACCGGCCCGGAGGATCGGCACGATCACGGGTTGGACGGCGAGCCGAATCGCGGAGGTCTCGGTCAGCGGGGTGACGACCGTGCCCTCGACGGTCGGCAGCGTCTGCGTCGCTTCGGCGATGAGCAGCATGCCGATCCGTTCGAGATGTTGGCGGAACAACGCGTTGGGGGTGTCGATGTCACGGATGCGCGTGAGCGCATCGAGCACGAGCGGGTGATCGACGATGACGGTTTCGACAGACATGGTCGCCAGCCTGTCAGACCCCGAGTTGCTGTTCGGCTTTGAGCATCGCGTAGCGCGGCTTGATCAGCCCGTCGATGATCTTGATCCGCTCGGGGAACGGAGCGAACGCCGACTTCACCGCGTTGACCGTGAGCCACTGGAGATCGTCGAGCCCCCAGCCGAACGCCTCGCAGCATGCGATCATCTCGTCGGTCATCGACGTGTCGCTCATCAACCGGTTGTCGGTGTTGAGCGTCACACGGAACCGCAGACGGCGCAGCATCCCGATCGGATGCTCGGCGATGGTGGCGGCGACCCCCGTGTTGACGTTCGAGGTCGGACACACTTCGAGCGGGATCCGACGATCACGGATGTAGGTGGCGAGCTGGCCGAGCGTGGCGTCGCCCGCCTCGTCGAGCTCGATGTCGTCGACGAGGCGCACCCCGTGCCCGAGTCGCTCGGCCCCGCAGAACTGCACCGCCTCCCAGATCGACGGCAGCCCGAACGCTTCGCCCGCATGGATCGTCGAATGGAAGTTCTCCCGCTTGACGTATTGGAACGCGTCGAGGTGTCGCGTGGGTGGGAACCCGGCCTCGGGCCCGGCGATGTCGAAGCCGACGACACCGTTGTCACGGTGGCGGACGGCGACCTCGGCGATCTCGAGACTCCGAGCCGCTTGGCGCATCGCGGTGACCAAGCCGTAGATGAAGAGGTCGGTGCCTTCGGCGCCACGCCGGAACCCCGCCATCACGGCCTCGACGACCTCGTCCAACGTGAGCCCGCCGTCGATGTGCAGTTCGGGAGCGAAGCGGACCTCGGCATACACCACGCCGTCGGCGGCGAGATCGACGGCGCACTCGTAGGCCACACGCTCGATCGCGTCGCGGTGCTGCATCACCCCGACGGTGTGTGCGAACGTCTCGAGATACAGCACGAGGTCGTTGCGCTTGGCGCCACGGTTGAACCAGCGGGCGAGCTCGTCGACATCGGTCGTCGGGAGGTCGGCGTAGCCGAACTCGCTGGCGAGTTCGATCACCGTCTGAGGGCGGAGGCCACCATCGAGGTGGTCGTGGAGCAGCGCCTTGGGCGCCCGCTGGATGAGATCGGCCATCGACATGGCGATCACGCTACCGACCGTGCAGACGGCGCCCGTCGGGGATCAGCGGGCGAGGGGGCGCAGCGGCATGTCCGCCGGGCGTTGCAACCAGTTCCAGTCGGGATAGTCGGCCTGGCCGGAGATGCAGTGGAGGCTGTACGCGTGGCGGCTGGTGCCCGAACGATTCGGGCCGCTCCAGTGCGGAAGCAGGCCGTGCAACACGACGAGCGTGCCCGCTTCGACCTCGAGCGGTACGAGCGAGGACGTCGTCGCGTCGAGTTCGACCGGCGGTGCGGGCAACGGCTCGGGATCGAGCACATCGAACACGGTGCCGTCGGACGACGCCGGGTCGTCGAGGTCGTTGCGCTTGAACACCTGTCGCAGCGAGCTGCGGTGAGCGCCGGGGGCTGCCCACAGACACCCGTTGTCGAGCGTGGCATCTTCGATGGCGAACCAGAACCCGGTGACGGTCACGGGATCGGTGTAGAGGAACGTCGCGTCCTGGTGACACGACACCTCGCCACCGATCCGCGGCTGCTTGAAGATGTACATCGACTGCAACGCGAGCGCGTCGACGAGCCCGATGTCGTCGGCCACCTCGGCGAGGCGCGGATCGTACGCGAAGCGCTCGAACTCGTCGTCGAGATCGTGCTGAGCGTGCCCGATCTTGTTGATGCTCAGCATCTTCGGTTGCGCGAGTTCTCCGTCCGGACCGAACGCTTCCTCCTCGAAGAAGCACCATGACGTCGCACCGGAATCGAGGAACTCGCGATTCGATTGCCGCTCCTGCTCGTTGGTCGTGAACACCGAGCGGTGCTCCGATGGCTCCCACGCGTCGACCATCTCGTTGGCACGCGCCTGGAGCCGCTCGCAGGACGCTCGGCTCGCGAAGCCGGGCACGGTGACGAACCCGTCGCGTTCGAAGGCGGCAACTTGCTCGGTCGTCAGCACGCCACGACTGTACTGGCCAGGCGCTCGCCCGGCGACGGGCTCCGAGCGCTGCGCGTCACCCTCGGAGTCAGTTCGCCGGTGCGGTCGCGGCGAGCGCGGCCAACAACTCGTCGAGGACGGCCACGTCGATGTCGACGCCTTCGCCGTAGAGCTTGACCTTCGGCTCCGTACCGCTCGGACGGATCTGGATGCGCACGCCACCGTCCAGCATGAGGCGAACCAAGCCCGCCTCCGGATACGTCGACACCGATTCGACCGCTCGATCCCCGACCGTCGCTGGTGGCGAGGCTTCGACGTCGTCCACCCACGCCGCACCGGCGGCCGGTTCCATGCGGACCGACAACTCGGCGGTGACGTAGCGACCGAACTCGTCGGCGATCGCGTCGAGGCGGCCCTGCAGCGTCACACCGTCGGCAGCCGCGCACGCAGCGATCTCGGCCATCAGCACGGCGGCCGAGATGCCGTCCTTGTCGAGCGGTCGGTCGGTGACGAGATACCCCAGCGCCTGCTCGTAGCCGAGCACGAACCGCTGGCCGATCGCTGCACGTTCGGTCGCGATCTTTCCGATCCACTTGAAACCGGTGAAGGTCTCCTCCGCGTGTACGCCGCGGGCCGCGGCCATGCGACCGAGCAGCGACGACGACACCAGCGTGGTCACCACCAGCCGGTCGTCGCCGGTGGTGTTGGCCAGGATGTGATCGGCGAACAGCCAACCGATCTCGTCGCCGCTCAGCTTGCGCCAGCCTCCATCGTCGGTCGGGATGGCAACACCCAGGCGGTCGGCATCGGGGTCGTTCGCGAGGGCGATCGCCGCGCCCGATTCCTGCGCCGTCTCGAGCAGCAGATCCATCGCGCCCGGCTCCTCGGGATTCGGGAACGCGACGGTCGGGAACCGAGCATCGGGGAGGTGCTGTTCGACGACCGGGATCGGCGGCTCGAACCCGGCCGCAGCGAACGCCAACTCGATCGTCTCGGCGCCGACCCCATGCATCGCGCTGTACGCCACCGGAACCCCCGGAACCTCCGGACGCAACCGAACCGCCGGGATCGACGCCACGTACGCCTCCTGCCACGACAGGTCGAGTCGGCGAATCAGATGATCGTCTTCCTGCGCGAGCGGCACCGCGAGCGGGTCGAACGCGCCGATGCAGGCGGAGATCTGCGTGTCGACCGGGCTGACGATCTGCGAGCCCGTCTCGAGGAAGACCTTGTACCCGTTGTCGGCGGGCGGATTGTGCGACGCCGTCACGACGACACCAGCGGCAGCCTCGAGACCCGTGATCGACCAGGCCAACACCGGTGTCGGCTGCACCCCGGGATGCAGCATCGAGCGGATGCCCATCGCCGCGAGCACCCGTGCCGTGTCGAGCGCGAAGAGGTCGCTCTTGCGTCGAGCATCGTGCGCGATCACGACGCCGCGCTCGGCCGCCCGATCGATCCGACCCGCAGCCTGCTCGTCGAGTAACCACCGGCCGAGTCCCGCGGCCGCCTGGCGAACGACCAGCCGATTCATCCGCATCGGCCCAGCCGCAACGGCCGCCCGGAGACCGGCAGTGCCGAACTGGAGGCGACCGGAGAAGCGCTGCGCGAGATCGGAACGAGCAGCCGCCCGCTCCTCGGGGTCGTCGGACCGGGCCGCCTCGACGAGATCGACGAGTTCGACGCGCAGGTCCTCGTCGGGTTCGGCGGCGTTCCACGCCTCGGCGGCGTCGATGATCTCGTCGAATTCACTCATCGGGGTCCTCTCGTTTCGTCACGTCGTCACGGCGGCGATGTCGGCTGGACCGACGCCGGAGTCGTGCTGGTGGGTGCTGGCGCGTTCGGGTCGATCCTCGCGCACTTCGATCGGGTGCAGCGACGAGGCACGAGCGACAGGCCGGGGCGACACGCAGGTCAGATCAGCGTGCGGAGGTCGACGAGCGGGCGCGGGCCGACGTGGCTGATGACTTCGGCGGCGGCGACCGAACCGAGACGACCGCATTCGGCGAGGTCGGCGCCGGTCGTGAGGCCGTGCAGGAAGCCCGCGGCGAACAGGTCGCCGGCGCCGGTCGTGTCGAGCACCCGCTCGACCGGCACCGACGGCACCTCGATGACGTCGTCGGCGGTGATGATCACGCAGCCCGCTGCGCCACGCGTGATGGCAGCCATCGAGCACTCGGCGCGCAGCGCGGCGACGGACGCGTCGAACGAGTCGAGTTCGTACAGGGCGAGCAGTTCGGCCTCGTTGCCGAACAGCAGGTCGACCTCGTCGGCGACGAGCGATCGGAAATCGTCCCGGTGGCGGTCGACGCAGAACGAGTCCGACAGCGTCAGCGACACGAGCCGGTCGTGGCGGTGGGCCACCTGAGCGGCATGGCGAAACGCGGCCTTCGCATCGTCGCGGTCGAACAGGTAGCCCTCCATGTAGAGCACGCTCGAGTCGGCGATGGCCTCGTCGTCGACGTCACCGACGTTGAGGTCGCTCGACACGCCGAGGTAGGTGTTGAGGGTGCGCTCGGCGTCGGGGGTCACGACGATGACGCACCGGCCGGTCGGAGTTCCGTGTACGACACCGCCACCTCGGAACGACACACCGACCGCTCGCATGTCGTGCCCGAACACCTCGCCGAGGTCGTCGGCATCGACCTTGCCGATGTACGCGGCCCGACCGCCGAAGCTCGCCACCCCGCACATCGTGTTGGCTGCCGAGCCTCCGCTCATCTCGACCGCCCCGTCGAGCGCTCGATACAACTCCGTGGCCCGATCGCTCTCGATCAGCGTCATCGACCCCTTGACCAACTCGAACTCCCCGAGGAAGTCGTCGGACGCGTGGGCGATCACGTCGACGAGCGCGTTGCCGATTCCGACGACGTCGAAACGAGTCGGTCGCGACGACCGCGATGACGACCCGGCGAACCAGGACGCCGCCGACCCGGACACGGACGACGAGGGCGAGTTGGACGTCGGAGTCGACACGGCCCGCAACGCTACCCGTCCGCGGTCGGCGCCGGTACTCTCAGCGAGATGGCCAGTACCGATCCCTACCGCCTCCCGACGGAGGTGACGCCGAATCGCTACGACGTGCGATTGCGGCCGTCACTCGACGATGCGACCTTCGACGGCAACGTCTCGATCCTCCTCGATGTCGACGTCCCGGTCGACACGCTGATGCTCAACGCGGCTGAGCTGACGATCGAATCGTGCCTCGTCGACGGCCAGCCCGCCACGTGGCAGCTCGACGACGAGAACGAACGCCTGGTCGTCGAGTGCCCGACGACGATCACCGGGCCGAGCGCGCAGCTCGAGATCTCGTTCGAAGGCATCCTCAATGACAAGCTGCGCGGCTTCTACCGGAGCACCTACGTCGACGACGACGGCATCACCCAGGTCATCGCGGCGAGCCAGATGCAGTCGACCGACTGCCGCCGAGCGTTTCCCTGCTGGGACGAACCCGAGTTCAAGGCGGTGTTCGGCATCACCCTCGACGTCGCCGACGGGTTGACCGCGATCTCCAACGGTCCCGAGATCGACCGGGTCACCGCCGACGGACGCACCGTCATCCGCTTCGCCGACACGATGAAGATGAGCTGCTACCTGGTCGCGCTCGTCGTCGGCCGCTTGGAGGCGACCGAGCCGATCGATGTCGATGGCACCCCGCTGCGCGTCGTCCATGTGCCGGGCAAGCAGCACCTGACCGCCTTCGGGCTCGACGTCGGCGCCTACTGTCTTCGCTGGTTCGAGGACTACTACGGCATCTCGTACCCGAGCGACAAGATCGACCTCGTCGCGCTCCCCGACTTCGCCGCGGGGGCGATGGAGAACCTCGGGTGCATCACGTTCCGAGAGAGCCTGCTCCTGCTCGACCCGGCGACGAGCACCCAGGCCGATCAGCAGAACGTCGCCGACGTCATCGCCCACGAACTCGCTCACATGTGGTTCGGCGACCTCGTCACGATGCGCTGGTGGAACGGCATCTGGTTGAACGAGGCGTTCGCGACGTTCATGGAGGTCGCGGCGTGCGACGCCTATCGGCCGAGTTGGGAGAGGTGGACGAACTTCGGACTCGAACGCACCTTTGCCTTCGAGGTCGACTCGTTGGCGAGTACCCGTCCCGTCGAGTATGAAGTTCGGTCTCCCGCCGATTGCGAAGGCATGTTCGACGTGCTCACGTACCAGAAGGGCGGCGCGTTGCTGCGCATGCTCGAGCAGTACCTCACCCCTGAGGTGTTTCGTGCGGGCGTCGGCCGGTACCTGCGCACGCACGCCTACGGCAACACCGAGACCAACGACTTGTGGGACGCGATCGAAGACACGTCCGGCGAGCCGGTCCGTCGGATCATGGATTCCTGGATCTGGCAGCCGGGCTATCCGCAACTGTCGGCGACCCTCACGAAGGGCGGCGACGGCTCGACGCGCTTGTCGCTCACCCAGTCGCGGTTCTCGTTCCCCGATCCGGCGCGAGCCGATCAGGGTTCGGACGCGACGGTGTGGGTGGTGCCGGTCCACGTTCGCAACGGCGGCGTCACGCAGACGCTGCTCCTCGACTCGGCCGGCCCACTCCACGTCGCGCTCGACGATCCCGAGGGTCCCGTCGTCGTGAACGCCGGCGGACACGGCTTTTCCCGGGTGGCCTACGACACCACGCTGCGCGACCGTCTCGGCGACGCGCTCGCCGACCTCGACACGCTCGAGCGATACAACCTGGTCGACGATGCCTGGGCGGCGGCGGTGTCGGGCCAACTCAGCGCGGTCGAGATGCTGGAGTTCATCAAGACCTTCGAGGGCGAACGCGACCTCGCGGTGTGGCAAGCGATCACCACGGCACTGCGAGGCCTGTCACGCCTCGTCGACGGCGACGCGCTCGCAGCGTTCCGAGAGCAGGTGCGCACGCTCATCCGACCCGCTGTCGACGACCTCGGAGAGCCGACATCCGGCGAGTCTCCGTTGGTGAGCCAGCTGCGCGGTCTGCTCGTGTCGACGATGGGTGTCTTGGGGAACGACCCGGACACGATCGATCGATGCCGCGTCGTGCTCGCCACCGCCGCTCACGCAGACCAGCCGACCGATCCCGAGTTGCTCGCCGCTGCGACCTCGGTGGTTGCGGCGACAGGCGGCGTCGAGGACTACGAGCGGATGCTCGACGTGTTCCGCCACGGTGACACGCCACAGGAACAACTCCGGAATCTCTACGCACTCACGAGTTTCGACGACGCCGAACTCATCCGCCGCACCTGCGAGTTCGCGATGGGCGACGCCGTACGCACGCAGAACGCACCGTTCGTGCTGCGCCTGGCGATCGCGAACCGCCATCACGGTGGACTGGCCTGGGAGTACGTCCGCGACCACTGGGAGACGGCGGTCGAGCGTTTCCCGTCCAACACCGTGGTGCGGATGATCGACTCGGTCAAGCTGCTCACACAGCCCGAGCAGGTCGACGACGTACAGCAGTTCTTCACCGCCCACCCGATCAAGCAGGCGTTGAAGACACAGGAGCAGGTGCTCGAACGTCAGCGGGTCAACGCGGCGTTCCACGTTCGCAACGCTGCGGACTTCGCTGCCCATGTCGGTTGAGCCGCGAATCGACCGACGCACGCTGTTGCTGGCCGGGGCGGGGGTGATGGCCACCGTCGCGGCTGGCTGCGCGTCCGACGAGTCGGAGTCCGGCGACACCGCGACGAGTCCGACCGGCGACACCGCGACGAGTCCGATCAGCGACACCGCGGCCAGCCCGACCAGTGACGCAGTTCGATCGGTCGGCGATCCGACCGGTGTGCTCATCACGCGGTGGGCTGCCGACCCGTTCGCCTTCGGCAGCTACAGCTACCTGGCACTCGGCTCGGGGCCCGACGACCGCGACGCGCTGCGCGCCGACGTCGGCAGCCGACTCTTCTTCGCCGGCGAGGCCACCTCTCGCGAGTACGCGGCGACCGTGCACGGGGCGTTGCTCGAAGGCCGAGCCGCCGCCGAGCGCATCGCCGCGGTCGCCGAGGAGGGCGAGCGAGTCGTCGTGATCGGCGCGGGCGCCGCCGGACTCGCGGCCGCACGAGATCTCGCCGACTCGGGTTTCGAGGTCACGATCGTCGAAGGGCGCGACCGCATCGGCGGGCGAGTGCATACCGACACCTCGCTGGGCGTCGCAGTCGACGTCGGCGCATCGTGGATCCACGGGGTCGACGGCAATCCACTCACCGAACTGGCCGACGCCATCGGTGCCGCCCGACGCACGACCGACCCCGACGACATCGTCGTGTACGACTCGACGGGCGCGACGGTGCCCGATGACGACCTCGGAACCGTCGAGGCGGCGATCCTCGGCGAGATCGAAGCAGCGTCCGAACGCGACCTCGCCGACGACACCGAGACCGCACTCGCCGAACTCGCCGAGTCGGTCGCTGCGAGCGTGGGCCCTGAGTTGACGCCGCTGGCCCGGTATCTCGCGATCGCCAACGTCGAGCACGAGTTCGGCGCCCCGCTCGACGACATGGCGGCTGGCGCTCTCTGGCACGACGAGGGGTTCGACGGCGGCGATGTCATGTTCCCCGACGGGTACGTGCGCGTGCTCGAACCGCTCGGCGTCGGCATCGACATCCAGACGAGCACGACCGTCACGTACGTGTACCACGGCGACGATGGCCCCGAACTCGAGTTCGCCGACGACGCGACCATGGCCGCCGACCGCATCCTGGTGACGGTGCCACTCGGTGTGCTCCAGGCCGAGGTGATCGAGTTCGAGCCGCCGCTGCCCGCAACGAAGATCGACGCGATCGATCGCCTCGGGATGGGCCTACTCGACAAGGTGGTGCTGACCTTCGACGAACGGTTCTGGGACGACGTCGAGGTCATCGGGTTCGTCGGCCTCTCGGCCGGGCTGTTCGTCGAGTGGTATGACCTGACCGAACTCCTCGGCAGACCGGCGCTGTTGGGGTTCAACGCCGCCGACGTCGCTCGAGAGTTGGAACAGCGCGGGGACGACGAGATCGTCGCCGCCGCACTCGACGCGTTGCGAACGATGTTCGAGTAATTCTCATCCGCGCCGCCAGAGGGCTCCGTAGACCTGTCAGACCGAGGATGAGCCTCCGGTCACAGCCGAAAGGAAACCTCATGAAGAAACTGATCGCAGGCGTGGCCGCCGTTGCCGCCGCCCTCCTCGTTGCTCCCGCCGGAACGCAAGCACAAGAGGACGCTGAGGTGATGCTGCTGCACGGCATCCCCGGCGTGACCGTCGATGTCGCCGTCGACGGCGAGGTGCTGTTGCCCGGCTTCGAGCCCGGCGCCATGCAGGATCTCAGCGCCTTCGCCGGGCAGACCCTGGCCAACCTCGAGGTTCGCCTCGCCGGCACCGAGGACGTCGCCATCGGGCCCGTCGAGGAGTTCGCCGTGCCCGCCAGCGGAAGTTGGACCGTGGTCGCGCACCTCGACGCCGACGGCACCCCGACGATCACCCCGTTCGAGAACGACACCTCGACGACCGCTGACGGCGAGGGCCGTCTCACCGTGCGACACACCGCTGCGGCACCGGCCGTCGACCTGGTCGTCGGCGACGCACGCCCGATCGAGGGAGCCACCAACGGCGCCAGCGCCGACCTGGCACTGCCCGCCGGTGAGATCGCCGGAGCGCAGCTCGCACCGGCTGGCGGCGATCCGATCGTCGACGTCCCGACCGTCGAACTCGGCGCCGGCGAGAACCTGATCGTCTACGCGGTCGGCTCGCTCGAGGACGAGACGTTCACGTTCTACGTGCAGGAGCGCACGGTCGGGAGCGAGGCCCCGGCCGGTGGCGACGCCGGCGACGGCACGCCGGCACCCACCGAGGTCAACACCGGTGACGAGATCGCCGCATCATCGAACGCCGGGGTGCTGGCCGCGATCGCGGTCGGTCTGTTCGCAGCAGCCGCCGGTGTCGTGGCGCTGGGCCGTCGTTCGACGCTCTCCTGACGTGAACCTGTCGACCACCCTCTGAGATCCCGCTGGCGGCCACGATGATCAACTCCCCCACACCAACGCCCTCGACGCGCCGGTTCGGAGCTGCCATCGTGGTCGCTGGCGGTCTCGCGTTGGCTGCCATCGGCGTCGGCTCGGTCGCCCTCGTCCAGTCGACGTCAACGAGCACCGCCGACCGGATCGTGCTCGATGCTCCGGACGTCGTTGCATCCGAGGTACCCACAACGATCACCCCGACCGCACCCACAACAAGCCCCGGTCGTGCCGAGGCCCCGGCGCCCGACACCCAGCGTGTCGACGAAGCCCGCGAACGCACCACGGCCGATGCGAACGACACGAACGACACGACCCCCGGCCCGAACGACACGTTGTCGAACGAGACCGCGTCGCCGCTCGCCGAGTTGCTCGGACCGACCTACTCGGTGGTACCCGAGCCGCTCACCCCTCGCCCGCAGCCCGTCGGACTCGCCATCGATGCGATCGACGTCGACGAGTACCCGATCCGGGCAGTCGGCCTCGAACCCGACGGACAGCTCGAGGTGCCCGACGAGACCGAGATCGGGTGGTACCGCTACGGAGCGACCGCCGGGCGACCGGGAGCCACCGTGCTCGCCGCGCACGTGTCGTGGAACGGCACGACCGGTCCGTTCTTCGAGCTCGGCTCGCTGGAGCCGGGCAACCAGGTCTCCGTCGCACTCGACGACGGCACGATCCGCCAGTACGTCGTGACCGAGCGCACGATGTACGACAAGAACGAACTTCCCCGCGAGCGCATCTGGCGGAACACCGGCGACGAGACACTCGTCCTCATCACGTGCGGCGGCGACTTCAATCCCGAGATCCGCCGCTACCGCCAGAACATCGTCGTCTACGCCGTGCCTGTCGCCTGACCGCTGAGGCGGCACCGACCAGCCCGCTTCTCGGCATCCGGGAGCGCCTCAGTGGACGATGATCTCGCCGGTCCGCAGGTCGATCGTGCGGTCGGCGATCGCCGAGCCGTTCGTCCACCGCAGCCGCAACGTGCCGTCGTCGCTGTCGACGAGTTCGAAGTCGCCGTCGAAGGCCGGATCGCTGGCCCGCCAGCGAAGCATCTCGAGCAGCGATGCGACCACCGGCCGATCGAGATCCGCCTCGATCTCGTCGAGCGTGTAGTGATGCCGGTTCACATCTCGACCGACGCCTGATGCTTCGAGCAGTTCCATGTCGTTCGAGCCGGCCAGCAGGCCGACGTAGTACACCTGAGCTACACCGGGCAGCATCAGCTGCAGCAGCCGAGCAGCGAGGTAGCGCTGATCGTCTTGACCGAGCGCGTCGTAGAACGTGCAGTTGACCTGGTAGAGGTCGAGGTTCGACGCTGCGGCGCCGGTGGCCATCCGGCTGGTGCCACCGGACCGTTCGTGGATACCTTCGACGAGCTCATGGATCCGCTCCGGCGACAGCAACCCGAGGCGCGTCGGGTTGCGCTGGTCGACCCCGACGTCGATGATCCCGATACCGTCGTGGGTGTCGAGCACGTTGATCGAGTTGTTCGGCCGCATCCCGATCCACGCGCGCAGCGGTTCGGCGTCGCCGGTGGTCAAGGCGTCGATGGCGAGCGGAGGAAGCGCGAAGTCATACACCCAGTCGACCCGCTCGGCCACGTCGATCTGGTCGCGGTGGTACCCGTGGATCTCGACGAGCACCTCCATCCCCCGTGACCGAGCCGCATCGGTGAGCTGGTCGATGAACGCGAACGTCTCGGGGATCATGAAGCACGAGGTTCCGGCACGCTTGATCGCGTACCCGATCGCGTCGAGACGGACCAGTCCGACGCGACCCTCGACGAAACGGTCGAGGATCTGCACGAGATACGACCAGCCGGCGTCGGTCTCGACGTCGATGTCGATCTGCTCGTGCGTGAACGTCGACCACACCGTGCGAGACGAACCGTCGGCGAACTCGATGTCATGGAACGGCGGCGTCGGGCGCGGGCGGTAGATCAGCGCACGTTCCTCGTCGGTCGGCATCCGACCACCGAACACGTCGAGTGGCGACAGGAACATCTCGGCGTAGGCGGACTCGCTGCCCCGCTGGCGCCAGTCGACGAACTGCGCCGACTCGCTCGAGACGTGATTGACGATCAGGTCGGCCATCACCAACAGGTCGTCGCCGAGTGCAGCGACGTCGGCCCAGCTTCCCAGCCGCGGATCGACACACGTGTGATCGATCGGGTCGAAGCCGGCGTCGCTGCCGTCGATCGGGACGTAGAACGGCAGCACGTGCACGCCGGCGAATGCTCCGCAGAACGGTCCGCCAAGCAGTCGACGCACTCCGACAAGGTCACCGGCGAGGCGGTCGGCGTACGCGATGAGGTGAGGCTGGGTGCGCATAGCGAAGTGCGAAACGATAGCGACCTCGCAGGCCCCATGTCGCACGTCACACTCACGGAACAGGGCTTCCGGCCGGGAGACGTCTCGATCTGGCGCTCGGGCTGGCACCTTCGGAGCTCAGGTCGTCACGGGCCGGAGCTTGACATGTCACCATACAGTGACTAAGAAGTCACTGTATGGTGACAACCCGAGTTCGAAACCGGCACGACACCGAGCAGGAGCTCGTCGACGCTGTCGGCAGACTGTTGGCGCGTGACGGGGTGGCCGCGTTCGGGGTCAACGCCGTGGCTCGCGAAGCGGGCGTCGACAAGGTCCTCATCTATCGATACTTCGACGGGCTGGATGGGCTGCTCCGAGCGTTCGCTCAGAGCGCTTCGTTCTGGCCGAGCATCGAGGAGGTACTGGGCCAGGGCGACTCCGACCTGCGCTCCATGCCTCTCGCCGACCGCTGGGCCACCGGTCTGGTGCGTTACGCCCGGGCGCTGCGACGTCGACCGATCACCCGTGAGGTACTCGCCTGGGAACAGATCGAGAAGAACGGGCTCACCGAGATTCTCCGCGTGCGCCGCGAGGAATGGTTCGCCGAACTCCTGGGGCTCCTGCCCGATGACAACGTCGCCACCGACATCGACCCCATCGCCACTGCGCTCGTGATCGCGACGTCGATCCACTACCTCGTCGCCCGGAGCCGCCTCCATGGCGACTTCAGCGGCCTCGACATCGACACCGACGCTGGTTGGGCTGTCGTCGAGGACATCGTCCACGCGCTCGCCCACCGAACCCTCAATGGCGCCGCCGAGCGCTCACGACCGACGGACATCATCTCGAAGGAGCACCATGCCTGACCCCAACTCGAACGGGGCCCATGTCGCGTTCGACACCGACACCAACGGCTCGCGCGGCTCGACCAACTCGTCGCAGACGGCCGCCGGCGCAAGGAGACGTTCCATGTCCGCCAAGACCCGAGGCCTCGTCGTGATGACCCAGAGCCTCCTCCTCGTCGTTCCCCTCCTCATCCTCGGAGCGGCGATCGACTGGCCTGCATCCCTCGACGAACCCGCCTCGGTCGTGCTGCCTCGAATCATCGAGAACGAAGGCGCCGTTCGGTTCGGGTATCTCGTCTACCTCGCGTACAGCGTCATGTTCCTCCCCGTCGCAGTGATCATCACCAGGTGGCTGCACCGGACGGGAGACGCACACCCCGTCGTCCTCATCGCCACCGGCATGGCCGCCGCCTCTGCTGCGCTCCGGGCGATCGGGATCATCCGCTGGCTCGCCGCCATGTTCCCGATGGCAGAACGCTGGGAGACCGCCGACGCCGACACCCGCACCATCTTGGAGTTGCAGTTCGACACCGCGAACGACTACGGCGGTGCGATCGGTGAGCTGCTCGGCGTGAGCTTGTTCGCAGCCGCCTGGCTGGCGGTCACCGTGCTCGGGCGATCCGGCACGCCGATCAAGACGTGGATCATTGCCTCCGGCACGGCGGCATTCGCGCTCCTCCTCCTTCCGTTGACCGAGCTCGCCGGGTTCGGGTTCGATCTGGCGATCACGCTGTCCGGTGTCGCGATCACCGTCTGGCTGTTCGTGATCGGCATGGCGATCTTCCGGTCGCCCGAACGACTCGATCCCACCCCGCCCGCCGAAGCTCCCTACGAAACGAGCGACCGATGACGATTTCCGTCTCAGCGACCGCCGATGTCCACGCCTCGCCAGAGGAGGTGCTCGGCTTCGTGCTCGACCTCGACGCCTATCGCCAGGCAGACCACAAGATCACCCGGGTCTCCTCGGTCACCGGGCCCGATGCGAACGGCCATGGCTCGGTCCGGGTGTGGGGCAAACTGCCCGGCGTTCCACTCCCGGCCGCACCCGATCGACAGGACTTCACGCTGGAACGCTGGGAGCGACTCACCCTCGTCGGAGCACCCCGGCAGCCCGGGCGCCTGCTCTTCGACTTCGTCGGATCGTTCGAGTGCACGCCGATCGACTCCGACCGGACCACGGTCACCCACGCCTACCAATTCACGTTCCGCCGCCCGTTCAGATGGCTCGAACGACGCATGGAACCGAGCCTCTCCAACGAGATCGAGCAGGAAATCGCGCGACTCGCCGAGATCCTCGACACTCGCTCCCTGTAACGACACACGCGACCTACCGATCGGCGATCAACGTCGGAGCACCTCGGGACCTCAGGCGGCCGAACGACGAGCAGACGCCGAACACAGCGATCCGTCACACCGACGTCGAGGCTGCCGACGCATCTCACCGGCCATTTCTCGGGCCAGAGATCTCTCACGACGACGCGCGAGATCTCGCGAACATCCGACAACCGGGGAGTGGAGCTAAGGGGAATTGAACCCCTGACCTCATCATTGCGAACGATGCGCTCTACCAACTGAGCTATAGCCCCGAGAGGGAGGAAGTGTAGCGGTGGACCGCCGAACTGCGCGAGACAAAATCGACGCCCTGCATCGGCCTCGAGCGACGTCGGCGCGGCCCGCATTCCCGGGCGGCGCAGACCGTTCGGTACGACCGGTCAGTACGAGTCCATCCAGCCGTCGAAGCTGGAGGAGGTGCGCTGGCGCAACTGCGCGAGCAGGTACACGTAACCACACAACGCGAGGAACGACAGTGCGAAGAGATACAGCAGCACGGTCGACGAGGTGGTGGCCGCAAGAAACAGCGTGCAGGCGGTCGTGATCACGAGCATGAACAACACGTTGCTGCGGCGGCGACGAACATCGGCGGCTCCGGCTGACCGAGGTGCGGGGCGGCCGGAAGGCCCTGCACCGCGAGCCGCAGCACCGTTGCGAGACCCGCTCGGCCGGGCGTGACCGCCGGTCGGGTCACCGTGGGTGCGGTACCGCTGGGCGCCCCCGGTCGGATCGGCGGACCGTGTCGGCGGGGTCGGCGCCGTGGCCACCGATCGTGCGGCCAACTCCGAACTCGACGGCTGGCGGGTGATCCCTGATCGCATCACCGGTTGATTCGGACGGCCGCCGGCCACCGGGCGGTGCAGCGGCGAGGGAGCGAGCGGCCGACCCATGGCCCGAGCGGCGCCCCGAGGAGGAGTCGAGGTGTTCTGGAGCTTCGTGAGCTGCCGACGGAAGTCGGTGACCGAGGAGTTCGGCCGGTTCTCCACCCGTGAGCGAAGCATGGGCGGGAGCAGCACGGCAAGCCATGCTGCGGCGACGACGAGAAAGATGAGTTGAGCCATGATCAGTTCAGAGTGAGTTCAGCGTGTGTGGAGAGCGAGCGTGTCGAGTCGGTTCCGAGCGGGGAGGAGCGGGTAGGAGATCAGGAGGATCCGATCCCTACGGCAATGTGACGATTCTACGACGTTTATGACGACTCATGCAACGACTGGTGTGATGACGGTCACCATCGTCGAGGGTGGACCTGGCATCGGATCGGACGGATCGGCGGCAAGTCAGGCGGTAGGTCAGGTCGCATCGCGACGGTACGGACCGGACTTTCCACCGGTCTTCTCCCACAGCGCGAGCTCGCCGATGGTCATGCCCCGATCCGCTGACTTGCACATGTCGTAGACAGTCAGCGCGGCCACACTGCAGGCGTGCAACGCCTCCATCTCCACACCGGTACGTTCGACGCAGTCGACGTGCGCCTCGATCGAGACGTAGTCGTCGCCGATCTCGAAGTTGACCGAGACCGCACCGATCAACAGCGGATGGCACAGCGGGATCATGTCGGACGTGCGCTTCGCGGCCTGGATCGCCGCGACCCTCGCGACCGACAGCACGTCGCCCTTCTTCACTTCCCGGTTGGCGATCGCTGCCGTGGTCTCCGGTTGCATGAACACCTTGCAACGAGCGACCGCTCGGCGATGTGTCGGCTCTTTCGGCGTGACGTCGACCATGCGGGCACGCCCACGCGGATCGAGGTGGGTGAACTCGAGATCGCTCATTGCGATCGAACGGTAGCGCACGATCACCCAACCCTCCCGCCACGCACACGCCGACGAACCGCGGACGAACCAGGAATGAAGTGGCTCGCTGCGGTGTGGGACGAACCCGGTGTGA
This sequence comes from Ilumatobacter sp., assembly GCF_046290335.1. Lineage (GTDB taxonomy): Bacteria > Actinomycetota > Acidimicrobiia > Acidimicrobiales > Ilumatobacteraceae > Ilumatobacter_A. Next base: position 1,759,808 of record NZ_JBKAGH010000001.1, read on the forward strand.
TCGCGCGGTACGTTCCAGGTGATGGATCTCCCGTACCACCCGCTCGACGTCCTCCAGAACAACGGGATCGCCACGATCGACATGTTGCGTGACGCCGATCTCGACCTGCGAGTCGCCGCCTGCCCCGATTGGACGCTGGGCGACCTCGCCCATCACCTCGGTGCCACCTGGCATTTCTGGGGCCGTCTCCTCGACGAAGGCATCACCGATCGCGCCGATCTCCAACGGCTGGAAGCTCCGAGTCGGCCCACCGGCGACCTGCTCATCGACTGGCTCGGCATCACGCACAACGAACTGTTCTCGGCCCTCACCGCCGCCCCGCTCGACACGGCGGTGTGGACCTGGACCGGCGCGCCTCGAGACGCAGCCTGGGTGCGGCGCCGCATGGCGATCGAGACCTCGATCCACCGATGGGACGTCGCGAACGCCATCGGCGTGTCCTACGCGGTACCGACGGCGATCGCCGCCGACGGGATCGACGAGTTCCTGACGTGGTTCGCAGCGCGCGAGCGCCGCGAAGGCGAGATGAAGGTCGGCGGGACCGTCCATCTCCACTGCACCGACACCGACACCGACACCGACACCGGCACCGGCACCGGCACCGGCGACGTCGCTGGCGGCGAGTGGTTCATCTCGAGCATGAAAGAACCAGCGGCCACGTTCACACGTGAGCATCGCAAGGGCGACGCTGCCGTGCGCGGCAGTGCCCACGACCTGCTGTTGTGGCTGTGGCGGCGCGACGATCGCCTCAGTGACGGTGTCGAGATCATCGGCAAGGACGTCGTCGCCCGCCGGTTCCGCGCCTTCACCGACCTCGACTGACGAACCCGGCAGGGTCGTCACGGTCGACATCGCGGACGGGGCGGGTCAGCCGCCGATCTGCGACATCGACTTGCCGGGTCGGATGAAGTTGACCTGGTTGATCTGGTGACCGGCCCACTTGGTGGCAACAGCCGCCTCGATCCGAGCGGCGATCTCGTCGTCGGTTTCGCCGCCCCGCAACGCGCCGAGCAGATCGAACTCCTTCGTCGCGAACAGGCAGGTCCGGAAGTCGCCTTCGGCGGTCAATCGAACACGGTCGCAATCGCCGCAGAACGGTTTGGTCACCGTCGGGATGACACCGACCGTTCCCCCGCCGTCGAGGTAGCGGAACCGATCTGCCGGCGCGGCGCCGCGCGCCGGCATCTGCTCGATGGGATACACCGCGTTGATCGTCTCGACGATCTCGTCCTGGCCGACGACCTTGTCGTTCATCCAGTGCCCCTCGGCGTCGAGCGGCATGAACTCGATGAAACGAACCTCGACCCCGCGGTCGCGGCCGAACGTCGCCAGATCGACGATCTCGTCGTCGTTGACGCCGCGTTCGACGACCGCGTTGATCTTGACCGGATCGAACCCGGCCGCCTTCGACGCCTCGATGCCGTCGAGCACGCTCTCCAACTCGTCGCGACGCGTCATCTGGAAGAACTTGTCGCGCTGCAACGTGTCGAGGCTGATGTTGATCCGTCGCAGACCCGCCTCGCGGAGACGTTCGGCGAGGAGGCGCATCGTCGCGCCATTGGTCGTCATCGCGAGGTCGACCGGGCCGTGATCGTTGCGCAGGACCGACAGCTTGCGTACCAGGACCGGAAGATGCGCGCGAACGGTCGGCTCGCCCCCGGTGAGGCGGATGCTGCGGACGCCGTACCGTTCCACGAAGATCCGTGCGAGGTGTTCGATCTCCTCGAACGACATCACCTGCTCGCGCGGCAGCCAGTTCATGCCTTCCTCGGGCATGCAGTACGTGCATCGGAAGTTGCAGCGATCGGTGATCGAGATCCGGAGGTCCTCGATCACGCGGCTGAACGGATCGACGAGCGGCACGTGCGACGGAGTGTCTGCCATCCGTCCAGGCTAGTGCCGCGTCGAGGAACGTTTGCCCCGTTGTGGGGTGCCCCGCACCCGGCGCTTGACTCTCACCCGCGTCAGACCTTCAGACTGCTCGTGTGATCAACCACCCTGACCGTCTCCAGATCGGCGCGTTCGCCGAGCTCGTCGGCTTGAGCATCCCGCAGCTGCGCCGATACGACCGGCTGAGCCTGCTCGAACCAGCCGGAGAATCATCGGCCGGATATCGCTACTACACCTCCGGCCAAACCGGCGCCGCTCGGGTCATCGCCCTGCTCCGCTCGATCGACATGCCGATCGCCGACGTATGGCGCATCATCAGCGGCGCCGACGACGCCGAACGCCAACAGATCGTCATCGACCACCGGGCGCGCCTCGAGGCGCGACTCGACGAAGTCCGCCGCCTCCTGGAAGCGGTCGACACGATCAGCAAGGAACCACCGACGAACGCAATGACCGAACTGTCCACCTGGCTGCACGTGATGCCCAGAGTTCCCGTGAGCGACCTCGACCAATCGATCACCTACTACCAGGAAGCGCTCGGCCTCGATCTTGCGTGGCGCACCGACGACGGCCAACTGGCTGCGATCGCAACAGGAGGTATCGAGATTCTCCTGCTCGTGCCCTGGCCCGGCGAGCAGCCACCACCGCCGCAGTCGTTCTACGTCTACGTCGAGGACCCCGACGCTCTGTGCGCCGATGCCGAAGAGGCAGGTGCGATCATCGTCGACACAGTGGCGCTGCGGACGTACGGGATGCGGGACTTCGCCGTCGCCGACCCCGACGGACATCGCTTCACGCTCGGGCGTGGCGACGAGACACTGCGCGACGTGGCCGCCCGCTACGGCCTCGAACCCGACGAGATCGCCGTCGACCCGACATGGCTCCGACGCGGCAAACACGACTGACCTCGAGCCGGCGATTGGTGACGCGTTCGGGGCCATGTCGGCCCGGGATTGGGGGGCACTCGGTAAGGATTGACATGGAGCTGATCGACACACGCTCCTCGCCTTGATGGCACCGGCGTCGATCATCTGCATGATCTGCCCTCATGGCGGTGATCGGGCGCACCCCGATCGAGCCAGCCAGATCGATCACCGACATGAGGGCCGAAGTAGCACGCCTGCGTCTCGTCGTTGATGGTGAATACGTGCGTCGATATGCGGTACGACGAAGTATGACGAAGTATGACGAAGTATGACGAAGTATGATCGCCGTATGGCCGTCGAACGACTCACCGTGTCGCTGGAATCCGAGCTAGCGATCGCCGTCCGCGAGGCTGCAGACGCTGACGGGCAAAACGTCTCCGCTTGGCTCGCCGACGCTGCTCGCCGCCAACTCGCCAACCGCGGACTACGCGACATCGTTGCGGCCTGGGAGCACCAGCACGGCGCCTTCAGCGTTGACGAACTCGCTGCCGCACGCACACTCGTCGACGGATGACCACACTCGTCCTCGACGCTGGTGCGCTGATCGCGCTGGATCGCAACGACCGCTCGGTCTGGGCGATGCTGCGCAACGCAGCCGACGACTCCGCCGAGGTGTCGGTACCCGCAGGCGTGATCGCGCAGGCGTGGCGCGACGGCAGCCGTCAAGCGCTCCTGTCACGGGCACTCGCGCACTGCGACGAGGTTCCGCTCGACGGACCACTCGCACGGGCAACGGGGCTGCTGTGCGGACAGGCCGGCACCGCTGACATTGTCGACGCGTCCGTGGCGGTGGTCGCAGCCGCCCGGGCAAGGGGCAACGCGGTTGCCGTCGTCACGTCCGACCCAGACGATCTCAGACGCCTGCTTCATACGCTTGGCGCATCGGTTCGACTCGTCACCGTCTGACACCGAACGAGAAATCGCACCGGGACTATCTCGTGTCACGTATGGGCCGATATAGGGCGGGATGTCCAACGATCGAGTTCGGATCACCGTGCGGCGTTATCGGGCGCTTGGCGGGCTGGTGAGCCGACGAGCGACCGCTGCATCAGAGTTCAGTCGAACCACCTTCGTGTCCGCAACGACGTACTGAGCCAGTTCGTGAGCGATCCGCTCGGAGCAGCCCGGCCAGCGTTGGCGCAGACGCCAGATCGCGTTCGGGGAGAGCACGGCGATCGATTCTCGGTTCCCGTTCCAGAGCTCGGTTCCCCGGACCGACCGCCCTGCCGATCACAGCACGGCTCGTCGGATGGCGACGTGCCGGGGTGGATCCAGCCACACCACCGCGTCGGCGGCCGGCCAGGCGAGGTCTGCGATCTCGTCGATGTAGTTGCCATCGACGACCCACTTGTCCACGGCGAGTCGTTTGGACCGTCTTTGGCGGAGTTCGAGACGTCCCGCCGGCATCGACCCTGGACCCCACCACCGGTCGTCCAGCTCAACGTGTTGTGCACCGAACCGTTCGGCCAGCGTCGATGCCGCGTGGGGCTACCGATGGTGGAGGACCGTCACACCAGGCAGATCGTCGAACGCTGTGAGATCGCAGGTCACGACGGTGCGCTTCGATGCGCGTGCTGTCGCAGCAGTGATGAGGTCGTGGGCGCCGCGTGGGCGGCCGGCCTGACGTACGGCGACGAGCAGTTCGGCGTGTTCGGCAGCGACCGAACGGTCGTAGGAGAGGATCGGGATGACGTCGCACACGTCGTCGACGAGCCGTTGGCGTTGTGTTCGTCGTCGCCCCGTCGCCAAGCGCGCGCCGACTTGGAGCTCGGCGACGGTGATCGCGGCGATCGCGACGTCGTCGTCGTCGCCGATTGCCTGGTCGAGCTGAGCGTCGGACCGTTCGGCGTCGATGAGGAATGTGGTGTCGAGCAGCAGCAGGGTCATCGTCGCTCATCGAGTTCGACGAGCGCGCGGACCTCGTCGAACGACGTCGCCCACTCCCGGTCGGGGCCGTTTCGTCGCAGCAGGTCTTTCGTGTCGGATCCGCGGCCACGAGAGACGGGCTCGATCTGTGCGACTGCGCGACCGTGCCGGATGATCGTGTAACGCTCGCCGTCATGCTCGACTGAATCGAGCAGGTCCGCGAACCTTCGAGCGGCGTCTGTTGCTGTCACTTCCGACACAGGATCAGATTATCTGATTCTGTCGCGCAGCAAGAGGATGGGGCGGGGAGTCGGCGCAGAAGGTCGATGGCCGCCAGAGTCCCCGATATGCCGGTGAAAGTGTGACGTCACGGTTGGGCCGCGGTGCAGCGCGGCCAAGTACGAGTGTGTCGTGATCACGCGTGTCAAAGTGTGGGCCCCGGTGAGGTCGTCAACGGGACCCGGCGTTGAGCCAACAGTGACCGGGCGTACACCGGTTGACAGCCGATGCGACCGATCCAGTCGGTCACCGGTCCGCCGGCAACTCAGCCGATGCGCCGACGGTGCGATGGAACAGGGTCCGGAGTGTTTCGATCACCCGTGTTCGATCGGTGGAGTGGTAGCAGGGCCCGCCGTAGGCGTGCAGCAGGAACTCGGTCGTGGTGTCGATGTCGGCGACGTCGAACTCGCCGGCCTCGGTTCCGCCGTCGAGCACCGATCGGAGGAGGAGGCGGGCTTGTTCCATCGGCTCGGGACCGCCCGAGCCGGCGACGTGGAACACGGCGTGGTAGAGGTCGTGGTGGTCGAACTCGAAGTCGATCCAGTGTTCGAGGATGCGGTCGAGTCGATGGGTCCACGTCGACGTGTGCTCGGCGGCGACCACCGACGGCTGGGTGAGCATCCGTTCCCAGATGTCGGCTTGGAGCGCGGCGATCAACTCGGCGCGCGACTGGTAGTGGAGGTAGATCGAGCCCTTGGCGATGCCAGCCTCTGACGCAACTCGGGCGATCGTCACGTTGTCGAGCCCCTCGCTGATGGCGAGCCGTGCGAGCGCGTCGAGGATTTGTCGGCGCCGTACTTCGGCGGGCTGGAAGCGCCCGCTCGGGTCGGCCTCGTTCACGTTTCCGAGGCTAGAGGTTGGCACTCGAATGACCAACGGTCATACTGGACTGACCAACGGTCACTCGAAGACGGGAGAACTCCATGAACAACACTTCGCCCAACCGCACCGGCGGACGCGCTGATGTCGCGATCGTCGGTGGCGGGCCCGCGGGGTTGCAGGCCGCCACGGTGCTCGCCCGCACCCGCAAACGTGTGTTGGTGTTCGACAGCTCCAATCCGCCACGCAACGCGGCCTCGCATGGCATCCACAACTTCGTCGGCGTCGAGGGTCTGACCCCACGGCAGTTCCGGGACCACGTCTGGTCGCAGATCACCGAGTACGACAGCGCTCGGCGGATCGACGGTCATGTCGATGACGTCGCCCGCGACGCGAACGGTCGCTTCGCGGTTCTCGCCGGCGGCGATCGCTACGAGGTGGACCACGTGGTCCTCGCCCTCGGCTACCGCGATGTGTATCCCGACATCGACGGCTTCGAGGCGTGTTGGGGGCGAACGATCATCCCGTGCCCGTTCTGCGACGGCTACGAGAATCGCGACCGGCTGTGGGCCATCGTGGCCCGCACCCAAGACGAACTCGACCACTTCCCGACGATGACCCGCAACTGGACCGACCGCCGGGTCGTGATCGCGTCGCACGACGTCGACGTGACACCGCAGCATCTCGAGGCCCTTCACCGGCTGAACATCGGGTTCCACCGCGGCGACATCGTCGCCATCGACCACCACGACGGCGACGTGCGCAGCGTCACACTCGACGACGGCACCGCCGTCACCGCCGAGACGCTGTTGTGGACCCCCGACGAAGCCCCCTCACCGCTGATCACCCGACTCGCAACGACACTCGGGCTCGCCACCGACGACCACGGCCACGTCATCACCGATGAGTACCAGGGCACGAACGTCGCCGGCGTGTGGGCCTCCGGCGATGTCAAAGGCTGGACCGGTGCGATCGAGTCGGCCAACCAGGGTGGCATGGCCGCCGCGATGATCGTGCACGGCTGGTACGGGGATGCAGCGTGATGGCGAACCGAACCTTCGACGCCGCCCAGTTCTACGCCGACTACGGTGCCCGCCATCCCGAAGACCGATCACGGTTGTTCGAAGCGGTCTCGCAGGCAGTCGACGCCGACCGTGTCCTGTATCCCGGCTGCTACATCGACATCGCGCCGTCCATCCACTTCGACGACGTCACCTACATCGACACCGACCGGCGAGCAGCACGCTTCTTCGCCCAGCAAGACGCCGTCCATCACATCGTCTCCCAGCACCGCAGCACGACCCGAACCTCACGACCGTTCCACGTCGAGTTCCACCATCAGGACTACACAACGAACCTCCCGATCGCCGACGAGTCGATCGACCTGTTGATCTCGCTCTACGCCGGGTTCATCAGCGAGCACTGCACCCGATACGTCGGCATCGGCGGTCACCTCCTCGTCAACTCGAGCCACGGCGACGCGGCGATGGCGAGCCTCGACCCGCGCTGGCGTCTCGCCGCCGTCGTCAACCCGCGCGGCGACCGCTACCACGTGCGCACCGAACGGCTCGACGACTACCTGATCCCCAAACGCGGCACCCCACCCACCCACGCCGAACTGCACCAACTCGGGCGAGGCATCGCCTACACCCGGACCGCAGCCGCGTACCTGTTCGCGAAGGTCGCACGATGAGCGCCGCGAAACGAGCCGGGCTCATCGCCGTCGCGTCCCACCTCTGGAGCTCCCCCGTCCACGCCGATGCGACCAAGCTGTTGGACCCTCAACCCGGCGAATCGGTCATCGACCTCGGTGCAGGGTTCGGCGCCGCAACGCTGCACCTCGCGCGTCGACTGGGCTCACACGGCCGCGTCATCGCCGTCGACCCGTCCCGGCTGATGCGCTCCGCGCTCCGAGCTCGCCGCGCCGTTCACCACAACCGCCAACTGATCGACGTGCGACCCGGAACCGCCGAACGGCTACCCCTACCCGACCACAGCGTCGACGCAGTGATCGCCATGAACCTCATCCACCTCCTCGACGACGTCGGCGCAGCCGCCACCGAAGTAGCCCGCGTGCTGCGCCACGGCGGCCGATTCCTCTTCATCGAAGAAGACCTCGACCACCCCGACCACCGCTTCCACCACACCAAGCCACACGCACCAGACGGCGCGACAGTCGACGACCTCGCCCGAGCACTCGACCGCATCGCGTCGGCGACCACGATCGACCGACGACACATCGGCGGGCAGCCAACCACAGCGGTCACCGGGCACGCCACCGACTGAGAGCCCTCCACCCCAACGAGCCCGTCAGCAACATCGCCGCACCGCGACCAGCACACACATCGAGAGGACAGCGCGCCCCTCCAACCCGTCCGGGATCGACACGCATCGCTCACTGACCTCGGCCACCGGAACCACTCAGATCAGCGGCAGGATGCCACACTCGGTCCGGCTGAGACGGGATTTCCGAGCGCTGCACTTGGGCCGATACCGCACGCAGGCGCGCCTCGAACGACGGTGATTCTGTGCGCGTGTCATGTGGCGAGTTGGCGAAGTCGTTCGGCGATCGCGTCGACGGTCGGTTGGCCGGCGGCGACGTCGATCACGAGGTCGTAAACGTCATCGTTGCTGGCGCGTGTGATCTCGACGCCGTTGATCTCGAGGAAGACTGCGGTCGCCAACCATCCGAGGCGCTTGTTGCCGTCAACAAGCGCATGGTTCCTGACGATCGAATGCAGCAGGGCAGCTGCTTTCGTCCAGATGTCGGGGTAGGCGTCCTCGCCGAAGGCGGTCGTCTGAGGGCGAGCGACGGCCGACCCGAGCAGACCGACATCTCGTATGGGTGCAGGATCACCGAGCAGGGAGATGGCGAGGTCGACGACGTCATCGAGGTCGAGGAACTCGACCGGGTCGCTCACTCGCCGAGTCGACGCAAGGCGTCGCTGTGGCTGTCCATGACCAAGTGCGCAGCACGCGCCACACGATCGCGGTGATCGCTGCGAGCGACGAACTCACGCACAGCCCGGCGCGCTGCCTCCTGCATCGAGATACCTTCGGCGTCGGCGCGGGCCTTCAGCGCTTCTTGCTCGCCGTCCGTGAGCCGCAATGTCATGGCCATTCGGAGATGGTATCACTTCGATACCGGCGCCAGCGATGGGCGCTCCTCTCGCCGCAACCGCCACTCGAGATTGCAGCGCGCTCGGCTTGGGTAGATATGTCGGTGGCTTCGTCCCGCAGAGCGACGGGATCACGGGCGCTGGCTATCGTGCGGCACCTTCTTCTTCCAGCTCTGGTCGACCGATCATTCCGGGACAGTCGCGATCGACTGGGTTGGGTTGAGCGCAGTGATGCGGTCGTCGTCATCCTCCCAGCAATCGAGCATGACGTCGAGGTCTCTCGCCAGGGTGGTGTTCTCGATGAAGTAGTCGTCGGCGTACTCGACCTCCCCGCCGCCGCCGACGATCCAATCGCCACTTCTGATCTCCACCCCGTCCACGGTCCGGATGACGGTTCCGTCGAAGGTAGTTCCGTACGGCCAGATCGCTGGTTCGAGGGGCCCGTCGGGCTCGCTGTGAAGCGAGACGCAGCCATCCTGCGCGATGGTCACGATCCCCGTAACCGGCGCATCAAGGCGGTCAGAAATCGGTTCCGTCCAGACAATGAATCCGCTCGGCACTCCGTCGGGTCGCTTGGCATCGCCCGATTCGGTGCAACCGAAGACGGCTGCTGCGAACAGGACGATCAACAGCGGACGGCCGACCATCAGCACTGTCTACACCGACTGAGCGTCTCGATCGGTTCGGCACTTCCTTTCGAGTATCCGCCGGTTAGCCACCGGGATTCCCGGGCGCTCGACTGGGGCCGTGGTGCAGCGCGTTCCCCTTGACTTGGCCGGTGGTCATGCGTGGTGAAGTGTGCGACTCGTAGCCATGGCGTCAGCGAATCCAGTACCGCCGCTTCATCGGTCCGCCGTCGGGCTGCTCGACGATCGAGTCGAGCACCCCGCCGCAGCCCTGAATCGTGCGGATCGACCCGAGATTGTCCTCGTCGCAGGTGACGAGAACATCCATGACGCCAACAGCCCGCGCGAGCACCAGGCTTTGGCGAAGGATCTCGGTCGCGTACCCGCGTCGCCGGACGTTTGGGACGACGCCGTAGCCAATGTGACCACCGTAGGCCTCCAGGTAGTCGTTCAACTCGTGCCGGATCGAGGTACGGCCGACCAATTCGCCGTCGACCCAAGCCAACAGGAACGTTGCCGGAACCTCACTCGGGCCTAGCCCAACACCTCGATGCACATCGGCAAGCCAGCTCAGGTACTCGGCCCAACTCCCATTGGGGTCGTAGCCGTAGAGGAATGTGAACGGCACCCAACTCGGGTCATCACGCACGGCGACCGCTGCAGCCTGGTCTTGATGCCGCACCGGCACCAGCCTCCGCGCTGGACTCAGGGCGGGGTGGTCACCCGACCTGTCGCGGATGAGGCTCCCAAACGATGTCATCGAGGACCTGAACTCCGTCCAGCTCGCAGGCCTGGCGATGACGATGGTCGAACTGATCGCACCCTATGGCGTCATTGCTTCGGACGTCGTCGAACCTGCCCTGTTCCGCAGCCTCAGTGAACGCATCGTCTCAGCCGGCGCAGCACGCGATGCAACGGAGATCGAACGAGTCTGCGGAGACATCATCGAGCAGCTGGTCGATGATGAACCCGACGGTGCAGGCTTCTACGCCTTCGGTGCCGTGGTGTCCGTCTACTACGCGTGCAGTGCGATTCGAGCGGTGCCCGACGGTGGGCTGAACGCTGCGAAGCGCTTCTGTGACCTCACGGGCGCTGCGGACGATGACGGCGTCGGCGGGTTGTTCGATCTCGCCGTCGACTTCCTCGCTCGTCGACGCGATGACGTCCGCGACGAGATCGCAGCGCGTATCGCCGAACACGCGCTTGCGCTGAGCAACGCAGAACTGCCGATCTGCGCTCCCCTCCGTCCGTGGCGCGGGGATCAGTCGGTGTCGAGATCGGCCAGGATGACGGGCAGGTCTTGGGCGTCGGAGAGGAGGCGGACAACGTCGGCGTGATCCGGCCGCACGAAGTAGAACCAGCCGACCGGAAAGCCTTCGATTCGCCGGACCCGAAGCCCCGGAATGTCGCACAGCTCACCGACTCGTGGTGACCCGGCGTTGGGCATCTTCTCGATGGCTCGCAGGGATGCCACAGCAGCATCGAAGAAGCGCACGCCGAGATCGGTTCCGCCCTCAGCGCTGTAGTAGCGGGCGCGTTCGACGAGATCGGCCTCAGCCAGCGGTCGCAGCCGGGCGACGGTCACGTGTCAGCGGCGAAGGCACGTTGACGGATCTCGTCGATGACCTCGGCGGTCGCGGGGCGCCCGTCGCCGGACTCGAGCCCGTCAGCGATGAGGCTTCGCAGTCGCCGCTCGGCCACGTGTTGCTGGTCGCGCCGGATCAGCTCTCGCAGATACTCGCTGGTGTTGCCGTACTCGCCGGATTGGACGCGGTCATCGATGTAGCGCCGCAGCTCGTCTGGCAGAGCGAAGCTCATGGTGGTCTTGCTCACTCCACCAGACTGCCTTGGTTATCAACTGTTGTCAACGCGTCCATCAGGCAATCGAGGCAGGCGATATTCGCAGCCGTCAACGGTCACGACCGCGCCGCATCGCCGGCGAAGTCGTTGACCTTCTGGCACGACGTACCTGCTCCATAATCTCGGACCACGAGTCTGTTGGCACGTGGCCGAAGTGCCGATCACGGACACACCGAACGTTGCCTGACACGGCACGAGATGCCAACGACGGCATCCCTCGCATCGGGTCGCCCCGGCCATGCGCGACTCGCCACCGGGCTGCGGTCCGCGCCCCAGTTCGCGGTCAGCCGTGGAGGAGGAGTGTCTCGACGTCGTCGCCGGCCGCGATGCCGTCGCCGTCGGGGATCAGCGCCATCGCGTCGGCCGAGGCGGTCGCCGCGAGCTGATGGCTGCCCTGCGATCCGACGGGGGTGACGTGGTACCGCCCGTCGTCGGCGAAGTGTCCGTTGACGCGGGCGAAGTGGACCTTGCCGTCGGGGCCACGACGGAAGTCGGCGTCGGCGATGGCCACGACGCGCTGTCGCGTCAGCTGACGGTGCCCCATCATCTTGCGCAGTGCTGGCCGAGCCATCAGCTCGTAGCTGACGAGCGAACTCACGGGATTGCCGGGCAGGCCGAAGATCGGCACACGAGTTCCGTCGTCACGCATGAGCGTCCCGAACGCGAACGGCTTCGCCGGCTTGATCGCGATCTGCATCCACGTCATGTCCGCGATACGGCCGAGCACGGCCTTGACCACGTCGTAGTCGCCCATCGACACGCCGCCGCTCGACACGATCGCGTCGCACTCGAGCGCCGACGTGCGAAGCGCATGCTCGAGTGCCGCCTCGTCGTCGCGGATCACGCCGAGGTCGACGACGTCACAGCCCGACTCGAGCAGCATCCCGGCGAGCATCGTCTTGTTCGATTCGCGGATCTGCCCGGGGGCGAGCGGTGAACCGTCGTCGACGAGTTCATCGCCGGTGGACAGCACGGCGACGCGTAGGCGGGGGAACACCGACAACCGCTGCGCGTTCACACTCGCCAAGACCGCTGCGACCGCAGGGGTGACCACGACGCCGGCCGGAAAGATCTCGTCGCCGATCCGCACGTCGTCGCCGGCACCACGCACCGCACTCCCCGCCGGAACGCTCCGCGACAGGCGAACCCGCTCGATCCCGTCCGCGTCGACATCGAGCCGTTCGGAATCCTCGACCATCACGACGGCATCTGCACCGTCGGGCATCGGCGCACCCGTCATGATCCTGATCGTCTCGCCGGCACCGATCGGCCGATCGGGTGCCGCGCCCGCCGCGATCTCGCCGACGACCCGCAACTCGACGGGCGCCGCCTCGACGTCGATCGCGCGCACCGCATAGCCATCGACGGCGGTGTTGTCGAAGGGCGGGACGATCTCGGTCGACACCACCGACTCGGCCAGCACCAGATCCGCAGCGACGGCGCGATCGACGACCACGGGTGCCTTCGTCGGACACGAATCGAGCACGAACCGCTGCGCATCTTCAAGGGGCCACATGGGCACGACGATAGGCCGTCGATCAGCACCTGGGTCGACCGGCGACCGCCTCGCTCCGTGCCGGCCTGGTCGCCTCGCTCCGTGCCGGCCTGGCTCCGTGCCCACCTGCTCGTAGCCTGCACATCATGACGACGGCGTTGACGGCCTTTCCCGCTGACGGGTACACGGTGCGCTGGCAGACCTGGGATGCCGCGGGCGACGAGACGACGACCCTGCGATGGGAGAACGAAGGCTGGACCGTCGTGGGCGAGGTGGGACGTGAACGGGTGTCGTACGTGCTGCGGCTCACCGCCACCTGGCAGCTCACCCAGTTCCTGCTCTTTCGCGACCAAGACGAGCCCGATCTGTGGCTCGGCACCGACGGGTCCGGGCGATGGGGCGAGGTCAACGGCGCGCACCGCCCCGACCTCGACGGCTGCACCGACATCAGCCTGGACTGCACCCCGTTCTCCGCAACGCTCCCGATCCGACGGCTCACGCTCGACGTCGGTCACGCTGCCGACATCACGGTCGCGAAGGTCGACGTCGAGACACTCGGCGTCGTGCCCGTTCGACAACGCTTCGAGCACGTATCGCCCCAGCTGTGGCGTCTCACCGAAATCGGCGGCGACGAACACGAGTTCCGGGTCGACGAGTTCGGGCTGATCCACGACCTGCCCGATCGGTTCCGCCGCCACTGAGGCCGCCGCGGCCGAGAGGCAACGGCGAGCCGGCGGACGCGCAGCGTCAGGTCTGCAGGTCGGACAGGAACCGGCGCAGCGGGCCACCGAGCTCGGGGCTGGCGAGACCGAGCTCGATCGACGCCGTGAGGAACCCGAGCGGGTTGCCCGTGTCGTAGCGACCGATGTCGGCGACCACGCCGTGGAACGGTGCCCGGCTGGCCTGAGCCCGCAGTGCATCGGTGAGTTGCAGCTCCCCACCGCGACCAGGCTGCAGCGCAGCGATCTCCGACCAGGCGTCGGCGGTCAACACGTAGCGACCCGTGAGGATGAAATTGGACGGCGCCTCGTCCATCGGCGGCTTCTCGACGAGATCGCGGACGGGGATGACCCCGTCGTCCGACAGCGGGCCGGACGGGTCGATGACGCCGTACGACGACACCTCGTGCGGCTGCACCTCGACGACGGCGACCACGCTGCCGCCCGTCGACGCGCACACGCCGTTCATCTGTGCGAGCAGCGCCGACGATCCCATCAGCTCGTCGGGCAACAACACGGCGAACGGTTCGTCACCGACCGCCTCGTGAGCGCACCCGACCGCATGGCCGAGGCCCTTCGGGTTGTCTTGGTACACGATGCTGACCCGCCAGTCGCGCCCGATCGCACGCAAACGCTCGGCGGTGTCGTGCTTGCCCTTGTCGTCGAGCGCGGCAAGCAACGCCTCGTCGGGAGCAAAGTACGCGTCGATCGCCGGCTTCGCCCGACTCGACACCACGACGATGTGATCGATGCCCGCGCCGAGCGCTTCGTCGATGACCACCTGGATCGCCGGTTGGTCACCGATCGGGAAGAGTTCCTTCGGAACCGCCTTGGTCGCGGGAAGGAATCTGGTCCCGAGACCGGCGGCGGGAATCACTGCGCTGCGGACCTGCATGCTGGCGACGATAGCTTTTCATCTTCGATGCCCACCTACGTCTACAAGTTCATCGACACCGATGAGACGATCGAAGTCCAGCAGTCGTTCACCGACGACACGCTGACCGAGTACGCGCACCCGGCCACGGGTGAGTTGATGTCCGTCAAGAAGGTCTTCCAACCGGTCGGCGTGACGTTCAAGGGGAGCGGCTTCTTCAAGACCGACCATCGGGGAAAGAGCAGCAGCTCCGCGTCCGGGTCGTCCGAATCATCCGGCTCGTCCGGCTCAACCGGGTCGAGCGGGTCATCCGGCTCGAGCGGCTCGAGCGATTCGTCGTCGAGCACCACCAGCTCCTCGTCGAGCTCGACCAGTTCCTCGACCAGCTCGTCGAAGCCGGCAGCCAGCACGTCGTCATCGGACTGACACCGCGCCGATGCTGATTCCGCTCGACGATCGGGCGACCGACCTCGGAGCGGAGATCGGTGTCTTCGGCGGGTCCGGGTTCTACGAATTCCTCGACGATGCCGTCGACGTCGACGTCCAAACGCCCTACGGCGACCCGGCCGCACCCGTGCGCATCGGCACACTCGCCGGACGCCGAGTCGCCTTCCTCGCCCGACACGGGCACCGCCACCAGTACGCCGCGCATCGCGTGCCGTTTCGCGCCAACGTGTGGGCGCTCGCGTCGCTCGGCGTTCGCTCCGTGGTCGCACCCTGCTCGGTCGGGTCGCTGCGACCCGACCTCGACGTCGGCGACTTCGTCGTCGTCGACCAACTCGTCGATCGCACCAGCGCACGACGCGACACGTTCTACGACGTGGGGTCGAACGACGGCACCCACGGCTCCGACGGCCCCGTGCAGCACCAGGCGTTCGCCGACCCGTACGCCGAACCGCTGCGACGAGTGCTGGTCGACGCCGGACGCTCGATCGAGGGCATCACGGTGCACGACGGCGGGACGATGGTCGTCATCAACGGCCCGCGGTTCTCGACGCGTGCCGAGTCGCAGTGGTTCTCGTCGATGGGCTGGAGCGTGGTGAACATGACCGGGTATCCCGAAGCGGTCCTCGCTGCCGAGGCAGGTCTGCCCTACGCGTCGATCGCGCTCGTCACCGACCGAGACGCTGGCCTCGCCGGCGGACAAGGCGATCACGAACCGGTGTCGATGGACCTGGTGATGGCGGTCGTCGCCCGCAACATCGACCGGGTCAAGCAGCTGATCGAAGCCGCGGTCCCCGAACTGCCCTGACAGCACTCACTCGAGCATCTCGCTGCGTCTCGCGACGATCTTGGCGCGTGACCACCTTCTCGGTACCGTCACGCTTCCGACTCCACCTCGATCGCCATCCCGGCCCTCCTGCCCATCCCGACCCTCGTACCGGCCGGTCACCACCAGGTGGTCGGGGGCCGTGTTCACGTCCACGTCGCCGACCCCGCAGTGCCTCGCGCTGCACCGTTTCGAGAGGAGCCGCTGTGCTGCGCACCGCCACCACGCCGAACCGCCACCGCCGCATCGGCACCGACGTACGAAGGTTCATGGCCAAACGTCCCTGGGTGTACTGGCTGGTGGTTGCGCTGTTGGCGGCCATCGTGGCCGCAGGGGTCGCCGACCGACTCGCCGCCGTCGAGCGCGCTCGTTCGGAATGGGGCGACTCCCGAGCGGTCTGGGTCGCCGACGCCGACATCGAGATCGGACAGGCGATCACGGCGACTCGACGCCAGCTTCCACGCATCGCAGCCCCCGGAGCTGCCCTCGACGCGAGCGTCGACACGGCCCCGCCTGATGGACTCGCCCGCCAACGGATCCGCCACGGCGAAGTGATCGTCGACGCCGACATCACGCCGCGCTCGGGGCCGGCCTCCACCGCAGCTCCCGGGCACGTCGTCGTCGCGATCGACGACCCTTTGTTGGCCACCGCAGTCGACTCGCTGGCGGCCGGACTCGGCGTCGCCGTGTACGCCGACGGAGTGCTGCTGACCGACCGAGCCGACATCGCCGACATCACCGGCGGTGTGGTGTTCGTCGCCGTGCCCGACGACGACGCCGCAGTCGTCGCCGCGGCCGCACAGATGCGCATTGCCTCGCTGGCGTTCACACCGTGATCTCGAACGCCGAGGCGGCCGCACGCCTCGTTCGTCGATGTGCTGGCATCAGAGCGAGGCGTCGCGGAAGCCGATACCGATCAGCGCCAACACCAGAATCCCCGCCGCGATCCGGTACACGACGAAGGGCGTGAAGCTGCGTGTACGGATGTAGCGCAACGTGCCCCAGATGGCGATCCAGCCGGAGATGCCCGAGGTGATGATCCCGATCGCCATCGGCCAGTACAGGTCCGACGGGATCCCGTCGGTGATGGCGCCGAGTGTCTTGAACACGACCGCGCCGAAAATCACGGGCAGCGACATGACGAAGCTGATCCGGGCGGCCGAGTCCCGATCGAAGCCGAGCGCTCGTGCCCCGGTCATCGTGATGCCCGAGCGAGAGGTTCCGGGGTTCAACGCCAAGGCTTGCGCAGCGCCGACGAGTAGTGCATCGCGTGCACCGAACGCTTCCAGCTGACGCTTGCCCGCCATCCGGTCGGCCCAGCCGAGGAGCACACCGAAGACGATCAGTGAGATCGCGATGATGATCGGCGTGCCGAGACGCTCGTCGATGGCGTCTTCGAACAGCGCGCCGATCACCGCTGCCGGAATCGTCGACAGCACGAAGAACCAAGCGAGCTTGCCGTCGGTGGTCGCCGGGATCGAACGCTTGAACACCAAGCGCGTGCCTTCGCGCACATACGTCACGACGTCGCGACGGAAGTAGCCGAGCACAGCGATGAACGTGCCGAAGTGGAGGGCGACGTCGAACGTCTTCTTGATCCGGTCGCCATCGGGGCCGCCGAAGTCGTCCCATCCGAACAACCACGGAACCAGGAGCAAGTGGCCGCTCGACGAGATCGGCAAGAACTCCGAGAGGCCCTGCACCAGCCCGAGAACGATCGCATGCAAGATCGGCACGCCCCGTGTCTATCCCGGCGTGACGGTCGATGCGACGCTTGGCAGTGCCACGCAACGACCTGCGAGGCCCGAACGGGCCGTCACCGCCACCCGCACCGGTGGGGCGTCAGGCGCCCGACATCGTGATGTTGTCGATGACGAGGCTCATGCCAGCGCTGCGCATCGGAAGCCAGTCGATGTCACCACCGACTTCGACGATGTCGAGCAACATGCGCTGCAGCGTCGATGCGATGGTGAACTCGCGCACCGGCGCCCCGACCGCGCCGTTGGTGATCAACAGCCCGGCTGCGCCGGTCGAGAAGTCGCCGCTGATCGGGTTGACGCCCGAGTGAAGACCCTGCATCTGCTGCACGAGCAGTCCGTCGTCGATCCCGGCGACGATCTCCGCTTGAGAACGGGTGCCCGGCACCAACGACAGCGCAAGGCAGCCGACGCCGGGCGTACCAGCGAACCCCCCGCGCGTGGCGTTGCCCGTCGAGACCGTTCCCGCCCGGCGGGCCGAGTACGAGTTGTGGACGAATTGCTGGAGAACACCGTTCTCGATCAGCACGTTGCGGCGGGCAGCGAGGCCCTCTCCGTCGACGTCGGTGGACGTGTACGCCTTCGGGTTGGTCGGATCGTCGACGAGGGTGACCGAGGCGGCCGCGACCTCGTCGCCGAGCCGGTCGGTGAACAGTGAGCGCCCCTTCACGACGGCCTCACCGTTGAGCGTCGAGGAGATCACCCCGAGGAACTGCGCGGTGACGAACGGGTCGAGCACGACGGTGACACGGCGCGACGACGGTTTGGTCGCCCCGAGCAGACAGGTCGCTCGCTCGCTCGCCTCACGCGCGGCCCGCTCGAGATCGAACTCGCCCGGTTCACGCCCGACCGAGAACCCGAAGCCGGTCTGCGTCTCGGCGGCGGCGCCCTCTCCCTCGTCGGCCAGCGTGGCGACCGACACGTAACAGCCGTTCTCGCGCCCCGACTGACGGATACCTGCCGTCGAGGCGACCGCCGCTTCGCCCCAGGCATCGGCGTAGTTCGCTTCGTCGACACGCACGCGGGAGTCGTGACTCGACGCGAGACGTTCGAGATCCTGTGCCCGAGCGATCTTTTCGTCGGTGGGGTAGTCCGCGAGCGCGTCGTTCCACAAGGCCTGCTCGGTCGGCGACACTCCGTCGGGCTCCGCCAATGCGGCGTACTCGTCGACGGTGCCGAACTGCACGTTGTCACGAGCGTCGGCGAGCACCTCGGCGATGGCGGCCTCATCGAGCGTGCCCGCGTACGCGAAGCCGGTCCGACCGTCGGAGATCACCCGGATGCCGATGCCCTCCGACTGCGCCGAGACGAAGTGCTCGACCTCGCCCTGGTACACCCGGACCTCGGTCTCGCCGCCCCGGGAGACGAACGCTTCGATCTGTTCGCCGGGCCGAGCCTGTTCGATGACGCGGTCGGCGATCGCCTGCAACGCGCCGACGGTGTCGCTCATGACGACGTGCCGCCGACGGTGAGCGCCTTCACTCGAAGCGTCGGCTGGCCGTCGCCGACGGGCACGCCTTGCCCGTCCTTGCCGCACGTGCCGGGGCTGCCCATCGAGAAGTCGTTGCCGAGCATGTCGATGTCGCGCAGCACCTTCGGACCGTTGCCGATCAGATTGCCGTCGCGGAGCGGCTCGGTGATGACACCGTCTTCGATCAGGTACGCCTCGGTCATGCCGAACACGAAGTCGCCCGACGCGGTGTTGACGCTGCCGCCTCCGAGCTTCGCGACGTAGACGCCCTTGGGCGTCGAGGAGATGATGTCGTCGGGATCGTCGGGTCCGTCGAGCACGAACGTGTTGGTCATGCGGACCATCGGCAGGTGCTGGTAGCTCTGGCGGCGGCCATTGCCCGACTGCGGCCGGCCATCGTTGCGCGACCGGAGGTAGTCCCACATGTAGTCGGTGAGGATGCCGTCCTGGATCAACACGTTGCGCTGCGTGCGCTGCCCTTCGTCATCGACCCCGAGCGTGCCCCACTCTCCCGGCATCGTCCCGTCGTCGACCAGGGTGACCAGCGGGTTGGCCACCAACTCGCCCATCTTGCCCGCGTAGACGCTTGCACCCTTGTGGATGTGGTCGGCTTCGAGGCCATGCCCGCACGCTTCGTGGAACAACACCCCGCCGGTGCCGTGCTTGATCACGACCGGCATCTCGCCGGACGGAGCGGGCCGGGCGCCGAGTTTCGTGATCGCCTGGCGTGCCGCCTCGCGGGCCATCTCCTCGACGTCGACGGTGTCGAAGATCTCGAACCCGACCGTGTGTCCCATCGTCTGATATCCGGTCTGCATGCCGGTGTCGCCGTTGGCAACGGCGCTGACGCGCAACAGGGTGCGCACCACTTCGTCGTCGGCGAGCACGCCCTCGGTGTTCGCGACGAGCACGCGTTTGACGCTGTCGCCGTAACCAGCCGACACCTGCACGATCTCGGGTCCGTAGCCCCGCGCCGCTTCGTCCATCCGCGCCAACAACTCGACCTTGCGGGCCTTTTCGATCGAATCGGGGTCGTGCACGATCGTGTTCGGCCGGTGCGGATCGGATCGCGTGAGCCCAACGGTGCGAACACCGCCACCGCCACCCTTCGCGGCAGCCGCGGCAGCAGCAGCCGCCGCGGTCAGCCCGGCCTCCGACAGATCGGAGGTGTAGGCGAAGCCGGTGGTGTCTCCAGCGATCACCCGGATGCCAGCACCACGGTCTCGACCGCTGGTGACCTGTTCGACCCGGCCGTCGTCGAGACCAGCCGACGTCGATCGTTTGTCCTCGGCGTACACCTCGGCGAAATCGGCCCCGGTCTGGGTCGCACCGACGAGCACTCGTTCCAACACGTCTTGATCGATCACCCCATCAGCCTACGAGCCCGGCTTCGACCTCGCCCGACGATGCCGTGATCACCGCGAGTCCGACGATTCGGACTCGCTGCGAACAACGAGCTGGCGTGCGTTGGCAGGCGGGATCCGTTAGCGTCGTACCCCGTGCCGTTCGCCACGTTCGAGACCGGGTTGCGAGGAACCGCCGTCCTGACGGTGACGGAGTCCGATACCGCTCGAGCCCTCGGTTCGGGAGACGTCGAAGTGCTCGGAACTCCCCGCCTCATCGCTCTGTGCGAGGCCGCCACGATCAACGCCATCGCGGGCGTGCTCGACGAGGCCACCAGCAGCGTCGGGATGCGCATCCGCGTCGACCACCTCCAGCCCACTGCCGTCGGAGAGGTCGTCACCGCCGAGGCCAGCCTCGAACAGGTCGATGGTCGACGCCTCACCTTCACGGTCTCGGTCTCCGACCGAGGCGGCCTGGTCGCCGCCGGCAAGGTCACCAGGGCGCTGGTCGACCGGGCGAAGTTCATGGACAAATGCTGTAGTCCCGCCTGACCTGCCCGAGCGCCAGGATGAGGCCGAACACCCGTCAGCATGAGTCAACGCGTGTCAACGCGTGGCCCAAAACACGTAGTGTATGAAACCGATGGAGGGGACAATCACCACCGGAACCCCTCCGCGGGAACATCGCCTCTTCTGGTGGAAGGAACTGCTGATCGTCGCCGCGTTCTACGTGGTCTACTCCTGGATCCGCAACCAGTTCGGATCGAACACCATCGCCGCCGACGGCGTGCCCGAGGCCGCATTCCACAACGCCGAGCGGATCATCCGTCTCGAGCGGGCGATCGGGCTCTACCACGAAGAGACCCTCCAAGACGTCTTTCTGCCCTACGAGTGGTTCATCCAGTTCTGGAACGTGTACTACGGCACGGCCCACTTCTTCGTCACCCTGGGCGTGTTCATCCTGCTGTTCTTCAAGCGGGCCGACGTGTTCCCGCAGTGGCGCAACACGCTCGCTGCGATGACGGCACTCGCGATCGTCGGCTTCGCCTTCTTCCCGTTGATGCCACCGCGGCTGCTCGACGCCCCGTGCCCGATCGCGACGGAGTTCCCCGACGACCTCGCCGACATCGATGCGGGGCTGGCCTCACCGGTCGTCATCCCCGATGCCGCCAACACCAACTTCGGTGGCGCCTGCGTTCCGAGTCAGCTTCGGCCCGGCACCGAGCAGCGATTCGACGGCACGAACGGATTCGGGTTCACCGACACGATCAAGGAGTTCGGCGGACCGTGGCGATTCGATTCCGACCGGGTGGCCGCGATCTCCAATCAGTACGCGGCGATGCCGAGCATGCACATCGGCTGGTCGACCTGGTGTGCGATCGCCATCTGGCCACTGCTGCGTCGGCGCCGGACCAAAGCGCTCGTCCTCACGTACCCCGCAGCCACGTTGTTCTGCATCATCGTCACGGGCAATCACTTCTGGCTCGACGGCGTCGGCGGACTGTTGGCGTTCGCCGTCGGCGCGTTCATCGGGTGGTGGATGCATCGATGGAACCAGCGCCGCCTCGATCGTCTGCACGGACTCGGTGCGGAGCACGACCTGAGCATCGCCGGCGTGGCACACGACATCCTCGATGATGTAGCGAGCACCGGAGACACACGCGAGCGGGTGGAATCATCAGCCCCGACGCGGTCCGACGACGCTTCTCCCAACAGCGACCCGGGCTCGCCGCCTCCAGACCCGCCGACAGAACCCGCGTAGTGTCACGCACGTCCGCCGGGTTCGGCGTAGCCTGAGGGCCCAATGAGTCAGATGCGGCTGAACCCCCTCAACGGACGGTGGGTGACCATCGTTCCCGACCGTGCAGGTCGACCGAGCGACTTCACCGAACGGGATCGAACCAGCGAACTGCAGCTCGATCGTCCGTGCCCGTTCTGTCCGGGCAACGAGGAAGAGACCCCGCCGGCGATCGAGGTCACGGAGGCCGACGGCACCTGGTCGATGCGAGTCATCCCCAATCGCTATCCGGCCTTCGACGGCGACGACGCGTTCGCGGTCCACAACCTCGGGCCCGTCCACGTCAAGGCCGAAGCAAGCGGCATCCACGAAGTGTTCGTGTACGCACCCGACCACGACGCTGGCCTGCATGAACTCGACGACGATCATGCCGCCGAATTCATGCTCATTCTCAAGCGCCGACTCGCCGAGCATGCCGCGCTGCCGTTCGTCCGCTACACCCAGGTGATCGTCAACCACGGCCGAGAGGCAGGCGCGTCGATCGCCCATCCCCACGGCCAGATCCTCGGACTCCCGTTCGTTCCTGGCGAGGTGCTCGACGAGGAACGAGCCTTCGCACGCTTCGCGGGCGGTTCGCTCCTCGAGACCACGATCGAAGCCGAACTCGCCGCCGACATCCGCATCGTCATCGCCAATGACGACGTGGTGGTCATGTGCCCGTTCGCGAGCGGCGTGCCCTACGAGATGCTGATCGTGCCGAGAGAACAACACGGTCACCTGCAGAACGCGTCCGACGACAGCCTCGCTGCGGTGGGCCGAGCACTTCGAGATTCGATCGGCCACCTCAACGCGACGCTGGGCGACGTGGCGTTCAACATCGGCATCCACACCGCCCCGCACCAGCACACCGCCGACTACCACTGGCACGTGCACATCTGGCCGCAGCTGACCACGCAGGCCGGCTTCGAACGCGGGACCGGCGTGATGATCAACATCGTCGCCCCCGAAGACGCCGCCGCCACGCTGCGTTCGGTCGGCGCCACCACCTGACCCGGCGTATCGGTTTGTGTCTGACACAAACCGTTACGGTCCGCGACGAGAGGGCAACGGCTCCGTGAACGGGGAGTGAAGTCTGTGTGCCCTCTTGGGGCCGGTTCCGCATGATCCCGTACGGTCGTCACCATGAGTGTTCCCACCGTCATGATCGACGCAGGGGTCGATACGGTCGAGCACATCTGTGCCGACCTTCATGCGGCCGCCGACCCCGACAACGCCACGCCGATGGCTGTGTACATGCAAGGCCACTTCGAGTTCCTCGGCGTCTCGGCGCCCGAGCGCCGTCGGCTGTCGAAGCCGTTGCTCACCTGGGCGAAGACCGCCGATCCCGACGAACTCCTCGACGTCTGCCTCCGCCTCTGGGACCACCCGGCACGGGAATGCCAGTACACCGCCATGGACGCATTGCGCTCGGGCGCACGCAACCTGCGCGCCGACGACCTCGACGCGATCGCCCGATGCATCATGATGACACCGTGGTGGGACACCGTCGATTCGCTGGCCATCCACACGGTGGGAACGATGGTGCAGCAGCACCCTGAACTCGTCGATCAGATGGACGAGTGGATCGGCAGCGACGATCTCTGGATCGCCCGTTCGGCGATCCTGCACCAGGTCACCTACGACGACCGCACGGACGCGAAACGGCTCTTTTCCTATTGCGAACAGCGCATGCACGACACCGACTTCTTCATTCGTAAGGCGATCGGTTGGGCGTTACGCGAGTACGCCAACACCGACCCCGCTGCGGTCTCCGCCTTCGTACAGCGTCACCAGAACGCACTCTCAGGGCTGAGTCGACGCGAAGCCCTCAAGCATCTGTAGCCAGCGACCTTCGCAGAGACGTGGCCGAGGCCGTCGTCTCAGGCGCGACGTTCGGCGGCGAGCCAGATCATCGACATCGGGCCGACATCGATGAGCGCCGACGTGGGCTGACGCTGCCAGGGCTCGTCGGTCGTCGCGATGATCCGGTCGTCGCCTCGATGGCTGCTCCCCCACCACGCCGCTGCGTCGGTGTCGAGCACCGGCTCCCATTCGCCGACCCACGGCAACCCGACCCGGTAGCCGGGGCGCGGCACCGGGGTGAAGTTCGCGATGCACGCGACCGCGGCGGCCCCATGATCGTCCCAGCGGAGAAACGCGTACATGCTGTGTTCGGCATCGTCGGCGTCGAGCCACTGGAATCCGCCGGGCTCTTGGTCGCGCCGCCAGAGTGCCGGGAACTGGTCGGCCAGGCGGTTCATCTCCGCGAGGAGATCGTGCACGCCGCGGTGCGGTGCATGCTCGAGCAGGTGCCAAGGGAGTTCGGACGCGTCGTTCCACTCCTGCCACGGCGCCAGTTCGCTGCCCATGAACAGCAGCGGCGATCCCGGCATCGACCACTGCCACGCGAGCAGTGTGCGAAGCCCCGCGAATCGCTGCCAGTCGTCGCCGCCCATCTTCGCGAGCAAGCTGCCTTTGCCGTGCACGACTTCGTCGTGGCTCAGCGGAAGGACGAAGCGTTCGTTGTAGGCGTACAGCTGAGCGAACGTGAGCTCGTGGTGATGGTGGGCGCGATGCACCGGGTCGTGCTCGAGATAGCCGAGCGTGTCGTGCATCCAACCCAGGTTCCACTTGTGGCTGAACCCGAGACCGCCACCCGACACCGGGTGGGTCACACCCGGCCACGCCGTCGACTCCTCCGCGATCATCAACACGTCCGGGAACTCTTCGCCGACCACCGTGTTCGTCTCCTGCAGCAGCCGGATGGCTTCGAGATGCTCGCGCCCGCCGAACTCATTGGCACTCCACTCCCCCGCATCGCGCGAGTAGTCGAGATACAGCATCGAGGCGACGGCGTCGACGCGGAGCCCGTCGATGTGGAACTCGTCGAGCCAGTAGAGCGCGTTGGCGATCAGGAAGTTACGGACCTCGTTGCGACCGAAATCGAAGACGTAGGTGCCCCAGTCCGGGTGCTCACCGCGGCGCGGGTCGGCGTGCTCGTACAACGGTGTGCCATCGAATCGACCCAGGCTCCACTCGTCTTTCGGGAAGTGCGCCGGCACCCAGTCGACGATCACGCCGATGCCGTGCTGGTGCAGGGTGTCGACGAAGCGGCGGCAACCGTGGGGGTCGCCGAAGCGGGCCGTCGGGGCGAAGTAGCCCGAGACCTGATAGCCCCACGACCCGCCGAACGGATGCTCGGCGATCGGCAGCAGTTCGACGTGGGTGAACCCCAGCGAGCGGACGTGTGTCGCCACCTGCGTAGCGAGGTCGTCCCAGGAGGTGACGTTGCGACGCCATGACCCCAGGTGCAACTCGTAGACCCGCATCGGTGCGGTACCGGCGAGGTGACGGGCCCGGGCCGACATCCACTCGTCGTCGCCCCACATGTATTCGGTGCAGGTGGGGATGACGCTGGCATCGCTCGGGGGCAACTCGGTCTGACGGGCCATCGGATCGGCCTTGCGCGTCGTGCGCCCCTGCGCCGTGACGATCTCGAACTTGTAGCACTGGCCGCTCGATGCAGCCGCCGCCACGACCGTCCAGATGCCGGGACCTTGCTCGAGACGCTCGAGCGGCTCTGGCTTCCATGCGTTCCAGTCCCCGACGACGGCCACGGAGCGTGCGTTGGGCGCCCACACCGTGAACTGGACACCGCCCGGCTCCCCGGCTTCGTTCGTGACGAACTGCGGACCCAAGAGTTCCCAGAGTCGTCGATGCGTCCCCTCCCCGAGGAGGTGGAGGTCGAGTTCACCGATGAGCGACGGAGATGGCGACATCGCTCTGCACCGTACCTGGTGGGCCGATGTCGGGGGTGAACTTCCTCGAACGGACCGGCCCGAATTCGCTCGTCGACGTCCGGCGCACAACCTCGGACAGCGCAGGGCAGCGCACCACCGACGCGCCCCACGCCGCGAAGCACGACCGGTCCGACCGCCTCCGATACGTTCTGTGCGTGCGCATCCTCATGCTCTCGTGGGATTTTCCGCCGCAAGCGGTGGGTGGCACGGCCGCGCACGTCACCGGATTGTGCGACGCCCTCGCCCACGCCGGGCACGACGTCATCGTGTTCACGGTCGATGACCGTCGCGCCGATCGCGTGGCCGAGCGAGCCGGACCGGTCCGCGTGTATCGCGCCGACGCACACATGCCGTGGATTCCCGAGGAGCGCCCGCTCGCGCGCGCCGCATCGGCCAACCATGCGCTCGTCAAGTTGGCCGATCAGGTCGAGCTCGACCGCGACGGCTGGACGCCCGACGTGGTGCACGGACACGACTGGAGCGTGGGCTGGGCCTGCGACACGCTGTCGACGTTGTATTCGGTGCCGTTCATTCTGACCATGCACGGCACCGAGAGCGTCCGACACGGCGGCAGCCTGCCCCAGGGCGAGTCCAGCGACATCTCGGCGATCGAGTGGTGGCTCGCCTTCCAAGCCGACCGCCTGATCACTCCGACCCGGTTCATCGTCGACCAACTCGTGTCCGGATTCGAGATCTCCCCGGAGCGGATCGTCCGGATCCCCAACGGCATCGACGCCGCGCTGTGGCGCACCGACGACGCGGTCGAACGCGAGGCCCTCGTCGTGTCGTGGGGGCGCGTGCAGTACGAAAAAGGCTTCCAGGTGCTCGCGCGTGCGATGAGCACGCTGCGCGGCCGTCTTCCCGACGTCGCGTGCACGATCGCCGGTCGCGGGAGCTACCTGCCCGAACTCCAGACGCAGATCGACGTCGAAGGGGTCAGCGAACTGATCGACCTTCCCGGGTTCTTGCATGACGAGCAACTCCGGGCGCTGCTGAGTCGAGCGGGATGCGTCGTGATCCCGTCGCTGTACGAGCCCTTCGGCGTCGTCGCGCTGGAGGCGCTGGCAGCGGGCGCACCGCTGATCGTCGCTCGGACCGGCGGCCTCGCCGAGCTGATTGCTGGAACCGATGCCGGCCTCACCTTCGAGCCCGGCAACCCCGACGACCTCGCCCATTGTGTCGAGATGGTGCTTCGCAACCCGCTGCTGTCCGAGCAGTTGACGGCCAGCGCCCGCGACCTCGTCGAGCGCAAGTACTCGTGGGGAGCCATCGCCGCCACGACCGTGCAGGTGTACGAGACGGCCATCTCGGTCGGCAATCGCTGACGCAGCGTCGCGCTACGCCTACGCCGATCGCCGGCGCGACCCTGGTGGAGCTCGTCCCCGAGCGGGACCCCTGCGGGCACGGCTACCATCCCGCCAGTGCGACCGATCCACCGTTTCAACGTCACCAGCGAAATCCCCGAGTCACTGGCGGCGCTCCCGAGGCTCGCCGCGAACCTGCACTGGGCATGGGATCGCGAACTCGCCTCCGTGTTCGATCGCATCGACGAACAGGGCGGTGATGAGAGCTGGCGTCGAACCGGGCAGCACCCGACCGACCTCGTGCGTCGAACCGCACCCAACCGGTGGGTCGAACTCGCCGACGACCCTGCGTTCGTCGAGCAGGTCGCCGCGGCAACCGCCCGGCTCGACGCAGCGCTCGACGATCCGGCGTGGTTCGACGATCGCGAACGCGAGCACGGCACGCCGTTGCGGAGCGTCGCGTACTTCTCCCCCGAGTTCGGGATCACCGAAGCGGTACCGCAGTACTCCGGCGGACTCGGGGTGCTCGCCGGCGACCACCTGAAAGCATCCTCCGACCTCGGCATTCCGTTGATCGGCGTCGGACTGCTGTACTCCGAGGGCTACTTTCACCAGCAGCTGAATCCCGAAGGCTGGCAAGAGGAGCGCAACGACCGGATCGATCCGTCGGCGCTCGGCATGGTCAACACCGGGGTGGTGGTCCATCTCGACCTCGCCGGGCTCACTGCGGCGATCCAGGTGTGGAGAGTCGACGTCGGTCGTGTGCCGCTGTACCTGCTCGACACGAACCTTCCCGAGAATCCCCCCGAGATCATCTCGAT
Source organism: Ilumatobacter sp. (assembly GCF_046290335.1). GTDB lineage: Bacteria > Actinomycetota > Acidimicrobiia > Acidimicrobiales > Ilumatobacteraceae > Ilumatobacter_A. The sequence continues at coordinate 1,787,824 of NZ_JBKAGH010000001.1, forward strand.
CACCAACCGTCTCTACGGCGGCGACGAACAGCATCGGCTTCGCCAGGAGATCGTGCTCGGCATCGGCGGCGTTCGGGCGCTGCGGGCCCTCGACCTCGACCCACAGGTGTTCCACATGAACGAAGGACACGCCGGGTTCCTCGGTCTCGAGCGGGTGCGCGAGTGGGTCGATCGCGGGCTCTCGTTCGACGAGGCGATCGAAGCGGTCCGCGCCGGCGGAGTCTTCACGACGCACACGCCCGTTCCTGCCGGCATCGACCGGTTCCCCCGCGATCTGTTCCAGCGATACTTCGAGGACTTCGCACCCCAGCTCGGCATCGACTTCGAACAGCTCTTCGCGCTCGGCCAACGCGACGACGAGCCCGATGGCAAGTTCAACATGGCCGTGATGGGCATGCGCCTGGCGTCGCGTCGCAACGGGGTCGCCGCACTGCACGGCACCGTCGCCCGCGAGATGTTCAGCGGCATGTGGCCCGGCCACGACGTCCCCGAGACGCCCATCGGCCACATCACCAACGGGGTGCACGCCCGCACGTGGGTGAGCGATCTCACCGATCAGCTCCTGTCGGGCATCGTCGGTGATCAGTGGCATCTCGCAGACGCCGACGCGTTCGCACGCGTGCACGAGATCGATCATGGCGCGATCTGGCTGGTTCGACGGCAGGGCCGCCAGGAGCTCGTCGATCTCGTCCGCGACCGCCTCGGGTCCGACCTACTCGACCCCGACATCCTCACGATCGGCTTTGCCCGCCGCTTCGCGACATACAAGCGCGCCAACCTGCTGTTGGGGCAACTCGACCGCCTCAAGCGCATCCTCGTCGACGCCGACCGGCCGGTCCAGTTCGTCTTCGCCGGCAAGGCACACCCGGCCGATCATCCGGGCAAGGCGCTCATCCAGGCGATCCACCAGGTCACCCAGGACGCCGACGTTCGCCACCGTTTCGTGTTCATCCCCGACTACGACATCGGCATCGCCCGAACGATGTATCACGGCTGCGACGTCTGGTTGAACACGCCGCGACGCCCGATGGAAGCATGCGGAACGAGCGGGATGAAAGCAGCCCTCAACGGCGTGCTGAACTGCTCCATTCTCGATGGCTGGTGGGACGAGATGTCGAACGGGTCGAACGGCTTCGACATCCCCTCCTTCGACGACGAACACGACGACGCTCGGCGCGATCGCCGTGAGGCCGACGCCACCTTCGACGTCCTCGAGCGTGAGCTCGTGCCGCTGTACTACGCCCGCGGCGACGACGGACTGCCGCACGGGTGGATCGAACGCATCAAGAACAACTGGGCGTCGCTGGGCTGGAACGTGATCGCCGGGCGGATGGTGCGCGACTACACCGTTCAGCTGTACGAGCCGGCAGCAGCGTCAGGCGACGGGGCCGTCGCGGAAGGTGCCGCGCAAGCGCGCGAGCTGGCCGCCTGGCGCGCCAGTATCGCGTCCGTGTGGCCCTCGGTGCGTGTGACGATCGACCCTCAGGCCGAGCTCGACGACGGGTTGGCCGGCGTCGAACGTCAGATCAGCGCCGCCATCGACACGGGTGAACTGGTCGCCGACGAGGTGACCGTGCAGATCGTGCACGGCCCCCTGGCCGCTGACGGTCAACTCGATCTCGATCGACGCGAGGTCGTCGCGATGCGATCCGACGGCAACGGCCGATACTCCGGCTCGTTCACGCCCACGCTCGCCGGGCCGTGGGGCGCGACGGTACGAGCGCTTCCGACTCACCCTGCGCTGAGCAGCGTCTTCGAGACCGGCCTGGTCACCTTCGGCTGAGCCACCCAGCCGCCCAGCCACCCAGCCACCCAGCCACCCAGCCGGTCTGACCGACGCTGTCGCTCGAACCAACGTCACGGCATTCCACCCAAGCCCGAGCCGAACACGTCGATAGTGTCGGTCCGTGCGCCTGCGACCCCGAGCCAAACCCGACGCACCGGCCCCCGACGGGGCTCGCCCGGCGCCTCCGTCGCCGCTGCTTCTGCTGTTCGCGTTCGGCGGGCTGATGGCGACCCTCGCCGCCGGCTACGGCGTGCTGTTCACGATCGTCGACGACTACAAGAACGAGTACGGGATCAGCGAAAGCGCGATCGGCGTCGTGATCGGAATCGGCTTCCTGTCCGGATTCCTGTCGCAGGTCGTCATCGCTCCCTACGCCGACCGGGGCCACGCACGCCTCATCGTGTTCCTCGGCGTTACGGTCAACATCGCCGGGCTGCTGCTGATGGCGCTCGGCACGACGCTCGCCCCCATCTTGATCGGACGATTCATCTCCGGGATCGGCATCGGTGCGGCGAGCCCTGCGATCCGCCGCATCGTGATCCTCGCCGACCCCGGCAACCTCGGCAGCAACCTCGGTCGGCTGCTCGCGGCCGACGTGTTCGGTTTCGCGATGGGCCCGGCGATCTCGGCGATCCTCGTCGGCCCGTTCGGTATTCCCGCTCCGTTCATCGCCATCGCCGTGTTCGCAGCGGTGCTCCTGGCCTTCGTGGCCCGTGTACCGGTGGTCGAGACCGCCGTCGAGGCCCGACCGCAGAAACGGCTCGCCTTCGACCTGCTGCGTATCCGCCCGTTCGCCGGCGCGACCGTCCTCGCCGGGGTCGGATTCGTGATGATCGGCGGCTTCGACTCGCTGTGGGCGCTCGTTCACGACGAACTCGACACGGCCGACTGGATCGCGAATCTCGGCATCACCCTGTTCGCGTTGCCGCTGGTCGTGCTCGGACCGCTCGGAGGTCGAACGGCGCAGACGTTCGGACCGTTCCGACTCGCTGCCATCGGGTTGTTCGCGGGCGCCGGCTTCCTGCTCGGCTACGGCCTGCTCCCCACCGGCGGCCTCATCTTCGCCCTCGCGATGGTACACGCATTGAGCGACGGCATGACGATCTCCGCGGCGGGTGTCGGCGCCGGACTCGTGATCCCCGAGGATCGACAGGCCGGAGCACAAGGAATGCTCGGCGCGGCGCAGGCGGTGATGGCCGGGCTCACCGCCGTCACAACCGGCGTGATCTACGAGCATTTCGGCCGAACCGTCGCGTACGCAGTGGTCGCCACGGCGATGGTGCTGCTGACGTCGTTCGGTCTCTGGCTGGCCAAGGACGCGTGGTCGTTGAAGCGGCCGCTCCGCTCAGCGGCATCCAGCGACAGCACGTCCGAGCCGACGTCGGTCGGGTGACGCCCCGGGCCCGAGCGACCAGGCCCGTGTCACGAGGCCCGTGTCACCGCCCGGTGAACGTTGCCTTGCCGGGGCCGTTCTCGAGGAAACTCCGCACACCGATCTGGGAATCCTCGGTGCCGAACACCTCGGTGAAGGCGTCGAGCTCCAGCCGCAGGCCCTCCGCGAGCGAGGTCGACAGTCCGTGGTCGATGGCCTGCTTCGCCAGACCCTGCGCGACCAGCGCCCCCTTGGCCAACTCGGCGGCGAGCGCGAGCGCTCGATCGTGGAGGTCCTCGGGAGCGACCACCTCGTCGGCCAGCCCGATGCGCAACGCCTCCTCGGCCCTCACCTGGCGGCCCGTGAGACACAGCTCCTTGGCCTTGCTCGGGCCGACGACACGTGCCAGACGCTGCGTCCCCCCGCCCCCGGGGATGATCCCGAGCAGGATTTCGGGCTGACCGAACACGGCCTTCTCCGACGCGATCCGGTAGTCACAGGCCAGGGCCAGTTCGCAGCCACCTCCGAGCGCGTAGCCACCGACTGCGGCGATGACGAGTCGCGGCAGGCTGGCGAGCGCGTCGAACGCGGCGTGGATCGCCGGGCCGATCACTCGCGCTTCGTCCGGTCCGCCGAACTGAGAGATGTCGGCGCCCGCGGCGAAGATCCGATCACCGCCGGTCACCACGACCGCACCGGGAAGGTCGGCGGCGAGATCCGCTGCAGCAGCGCCGATCTCGGCGACCAATTCGCTCGACAGAGCGTTGACCTTGCCATTCGCCAGCGTCAACAGCGCCACACCGTCATCGCGTCGTTCGAGGGTCAAGAGTTCGTAGGCAGCCATGCGCCGAGTGTGTCAGATCTTCCCGTCCGGCTCCGACCCGGATCCAGTCCGGAGTCGACTCCGACGCCGGGCTGACCAGGTCGCGGCTCGGTGCCGTCGGGCGGGTCAGGCGTCGATGCCGGCGAGCATCTCGTCGGCGGCGGTCCACGGGTCGGTCGTGCGATCGACGACCTCGTCGGTGAGCTCGTCCCAGCGTTCCCCGGTGCACAGCTGCCGGGCCTTTCGCCCGAGCCGCTGCGCAATGATCTCACGCAGTTCCTCACGCAGCCGGAACGTGCGGCGCTCGGCCAACACGCCACTCGATTCGGCGTATGCGCGGTGTGCCAGCACCGCATCCCACAGATCGACGATGCCCTCACCGGTCGTGCCGACCGTCGCGATGATCGGCGGACGGTAGGCGTCGTGGGGCAGATCGGAGAGATCCAGCATCTGCATCAGGTCTCGTTTGGTCTCGTCGACGCCCTTGCGATCCGCCTTGTTGATCACGAACACGTCGGCGATCTCCATCAGACCCGCCTTGTTCGCCTGCACGCTGTCACCCCATCCTGGGTTGACGACCACGACCGTCGTGTCGGCTTTGCCTGCCACCTCGACCTCGACCTGGCCGACGCCGACGGTCTCGACCAGGATCCACTTGCGGCCGATTGCGTCGAGCGCACGAACCGCCTCGGGCGTCGCCAGTGACAACCCGCCGAGGTGGCCGCGCGTGGCCATCGACCGGATGAAGACACCCGGGTCGGTGGCATGGTCTTGCATCCGCACGCGGTCACCGAGAATCGCTCCGCCCGTGAACGGCGACGAGGGGTCGATGGCGAGCACGGCGATCTCGAGGTCGAGAGAACGCAGGTGGCGGATGACGGCGCTGGTGAGCGTCGACTTGCCGGCGCCGGGTGCGCCGGTGAGCCCGACCGTGTAGCCCTCCCCCGACAAGGGATACGCGAGACGACCGACTTCTCTCGCTTCGTCGTCGCCGCGTTCGATCAGCGAGAGCAGCCGTGCGAGCGAGCTGCGGTCGCCGTCGAGCGCTGCCTGGAAGAGTTCGCCAGCAGGCACACGTTTCCGACCCATCGCTTCGCAGTCTCCCCGATGACCGGGTGCTCTGCCCAATCAGACGACGCCGGGTGCTGCTGCGCCGGCGTGCCCATCAGCGACGTCAGCGGCACCGGCGCCGTGTGCGCACACTCCTCCGGTGGCCACCGCGACGTTGACGACCCGACGCACACCATCGACTCGATCGCGGATGATTCTCGCCACGCCGACCTCGAGAGATGCATCGGACGACGGGCAGCCGACGCACGCGCCGAACACCTCGATCTCGACGACACCGGTCGCTGCATCGACGCTGCGCAGCACGATGTCGCCACCGTCGGCTTGGAGCGCCGGGCGGATGACCTCGATGGTTGCTTCGACCTGTTCGCGCATCGTGCGTTCCATTCAATCGTCGGCGGCCGTACGATCGATACCGATGGTCTTCTCATCGATGTTCGCCGGGCTCCTCGCCCACCAGGGCGGCTGGGACGAGATCCTGCTCATCGGCGGTCCGATTTTGGTGATCGTCGGCCTCCTGGTCGTCGCCAAACGACGCGTCGAAGCTGCGGCCGCTGCCGCTGGGGCCAATGACCCCACCGTCGCGCCACCCGCCGACGACTGACGCCGATCTGCCTCTCGACCCTGCCGCAGTCCCGACGTCAGTGCGCACCCAGACGGCTCGCTCGATAATCGGGTGAGCGGTCGACGTTCGTGACGTGATGACCGGTGAGCTTGCTCGTTTGGCGAACGGACGGGCGTGGTAGGTCTGGTGGATGAGGTCACTGTCTGTCGCTCTCGTGCTCACGATCGCTGTCGTCGGTTGCGCGTCGGAAGATGCGGGCGACGACGACGGACCGAGTGGTGATGCTGCTCCGGCGACGTCAGCCGGCGATGTCGACGGACCGACGACCACCGGGGTTCCGGACCCGACGACCGGCGATGTCTCGGCCTCGACCACGACGCTGGTCCCGGTGACCACCGCGCCTTCGACCGTTCCCACGAATTCCACGACGACCAGCACCAGCACCAGCACCAGCACGACCAGCACCAGCACCACCAGCACCTCCACCAGCACCACGACGCAGCCGAGCGACGGCAGCGACGCAGACGACGATCTTGCCCTGATCGACCTGGAATCCGCAACACTCGCCGGATGGCCGTTCGATGACGGACTGATCGACCGGATCACCACGGCCCTGGGAGCGCCCACGGCTGCGAGCGGCTGGCTGGCGATGCCTCCCAAGCTCGCCTGCACCGGAAACCTCGAGTACCGCGAGACCAACTGGGGAAATGTCCGAGTCGTCGAAGAGCGCGAAGCCGAAGGTGAACCGATTCGACCGAGCGCATGGAGCGTCGGTCTCGCCCCTCCCGGAATCGCTCCGAGCCGGTCGTTCTTCGACCTCGAACCCACCGGTGTCACCACAACGAACGGTGTCGGCATCGGTGATCCCGTCGCCGACATCGACATCGACAACATGTTCGGACAAACCGGACCCTTCACGTGGCAGGTGGCGGGCCCACGAGCGATCCTCATCTCCACCGATGCCGACGATCGCATCGTCGGTTTCAGTAGCAGCCGCAACGACTGCATCGGCCTCGACATCGCCTATCTCCCATGCGATCGGCCGGTTCCGATCTTCACGCTGCCCGACGGCTCCCCCACCGGCGAGGTCCGCATCGACGACGATCGGGCGATCTGGGGAGGTGACCCCATGGACCCCGAGGATGTCTTCGTCGTCGAACGTCTCGGCGGTCCCGAACCCGACAGCGACACGTTGGCGATCGCCGTGCAGGTCCTCGCCGATGGAGGAATCCGTGCGACCCGAGGTCCGTTGCGAGTTGCCGTGGTTCCGATCGCCGATCCGCCGGTCGGACAATCCCAGTTCTTCCTCTTCGACGACCGATCCGACTGCATCCGCCAGTTCTGGGTGAGCCAGGGCCTCGACCCGACCGAACTCGAGAACTACGCGAGCCGGCTGATCGACGAATGGAATCCCCAGATCTGAGCAGGGGATCGATCGTCACCGGAAGCGCCGATGGTTGACACACGCTGCCACCGGTCGTCGCTGGAGAGGTCGTCAGCGGCGTTCGATGTCGGCGCCGACCTGTTGGAGTCGTCCGACCAGATCGTCGTAGCCACGGTCGATGTGGTGCACCCCCGAGATGGTCGTCACACCCTCGGCGGCGAGTCCGGCAACAACCATGGCCGCGCCGGCGCGGATGTCGTGCGCCTTGACCGGTGCGCCCGACAACCGGGGCACACCACGCACGACGGCGTGATGACCGCTCGTGCGCACGTCGGCCCCGAGGCGCTGGAGCTCCTCCACGTAACGGAATCGGCCGGGGTACAGGTTCTCGGTGACGATGCCGACCCCGTCGGCCACGGCCAGCATCGTGATGATGAGCGGCTTGTAATCGGTGGCGATCCCCGGATACGGCAGCGTCGCCACATCGATCGAACGCAGCCGTTGGTCGGCACTCACATGGATGCCCAGGTCGGTGGTGGTGATCTCGAGGCCCATGTTGGCGAAGCGGTCGAGCAGCATGGTCATGTGATCGGCGCGGGCTCCGACCACGTCGAGTTCGCCACCGGTGACGGCGCACGCCGCGAGATACGTGGCCGCCTGGATGCGATCGGGGACCGTGTGATGACGAACGGGATGCAGGTCGGACTGGTCGACGCCTTCGATCACCAAGGTCGAGGTCCCGATGCCGTCGATCTTCGCCCCCATCGCCACGAGGAACTCGCCGAGGTCGGTGATCTCCGGTTCGCGAGCGGCGTTGTCGATGGTCGTGACACCATCGGCGAGCACCGCCGCGGTCATGAGGTTCTCGGTCGCTCCGACCGAGGGGAACTCGAACGCGATGTCAGCCCCGTGGAGCCGATCGGCCCGCGCTTCGAGATACCCGTGACTGAACTTGAACTCGGCCCCCATCGCTTCGAGCCCGGCCACGTGCATGTCGATCGGCCGAGCACCGAAATCGTCGCCGCCCGGCATCGACAGACGGACCTCGCCACAGCGGGTGAGCAAAGGCCCCAGGACGTTGATCGAAGCGCGGATCCGCTCGACCAGTTCGTATGGTGCCACCGGGGTGATGCGACCGGTGTTGACGAGCACGAGTTCGCCCGCCGCCGGACGCGTCATCTCGACGCCGATCGCCGCCAGCAGGTCGCCCATGATCGCGACGTCGGCGATGTCGGGAACGTTGGTCAACTCGAACGCTCCATCACAGAGGATGGTCGTCGCCATCAGCTTGAGCACCGAGTTCTTGGCTCCCGGAACGTGCACCGTGCCGGCCAGCGGCCCGTTGCCGCGCACGACGATGGTCGCGGGCTCGAGCGGCTCGATGGCGTCAACGGAGGCGTTCACAGCTCACCAGTATGCTCCCCGCGTGCGCACCGGCGGGAGCACCCTCACTCGGTCCTGGCCGAACGACGAGGAGCATCGACAACGCCTCGGCGCCGAACGCCGTGATCTCCTCGACGAGATCGAGGTCACCGACGAGCGCCGAGCCGACACAGCCGACACAGCCAACACAGCCGACACAGCCGAGCACGCCATCACCGGTGGCGCCAGGGTCGAGGGCGAGGTCGACAACCACCTTCGACGATTCCACCAGCGACACGGCCCCTTCGTCCAGTACGAGCGGACGCTCGACGCGTCGGGCGACCGCCTGATCGAACGCACGAGCTATCGGCTGAACATCCCCTGGTTCGGCTGGCTGTTCCGGCGGCCTGCTCGCCTGGTGCTGGCGCGCAAGATCTCACATCGCGGCTGGTGGGCACCTCCGGATCAGCTCGACGCCACGCAACTCCTCGTCATCGGACTGTTGGCCGCGGCGTCGATGTCGGCCGCGTTCGTCAACACGTTGTTCACGCAGACCGTCGAGTTCGCGGCTGACGACTTCGGTGTCGGCAACACCGGGATCGGCATCGCGGGCGCGATCGTTCGCGCTGGCATCGTCGTCGCGTTACCAGCCGCGGTGTTGGCCGACCGGATCGGCCGACGACGGGTGGTGCTCGTCGTTGCCTGGCTGGGTCCGTTGTTGTGTCTGCTCGGTGCCGTCGCGCCGAACTTCGCGACGCTCGTCGCCACCCAGACCTTCGGTCGACCGATGGGCATCGCGCTCGCCTTCCTCGTCGGGGTGATCGCCGCCGAGGAGATGCCCCGCAGCAGCCGGGCCTACGCCGTCAGCGTGTTGGCGATGGCGTCGGGGTTCGGAGCCGGCATCGCCGTGATGTCGCTGCGGCTCGCCGACATCGGCGAGAGCGGCTGGCGTCTCGTGTATCTCGTCGCTGCCATCTGGTGCGTCGTCGCACTCGACCTGGCACGCCGACTTCCCGAGACTCGGCGGTTCGCTGCCGAGTCCGCTCGCACCGACCGACCCAAGAAGGCTCCACGCCTCGACCGCAAGCGATTCGCGCTCCTCGCCGCCGTCGCGTTCATGGGCAACATCTTCATCTCCCCGGCGAGCTTCTTCCAGAACAGTTACCTCGACGACGTCCGCGGGTTCTCGGCGGGCATGATCGGCCTGTTCTCGATCGCCGTGGGGACTCCGGCCGGCATCGGACTGATCGTCGGCGGGCGCATTGCCGATCGGCGTGGTCGTCGCCGACTCATCTCGATCGCGCTGCCGCTGTCGGTCGCTTCGATCGTCGCAGCGTTCTACGTCGGCGGCATCTGGCTCTGGCTGTTCTCTCTGCTTGGCGGCATCCTCGGCAGCGCGGTGTTTCCGGCGATGGCGGTGTATCGAGCCGAGTTGTTCCCCACCGCGAACCGCACTCGCGCCGCTGGCTTCGTGACCGCGTTCGCCCTCGTCGGCGGGATCGGCGGGTTGATCGCCACCGGTCATCTCATCGACAGCGGATGGTCGTACGGTTCGGTGATGGCGCTCATGTCGATCGGCCAGGTCGTGGTGACCGTGTTGGTGGTGGCCGCCTATCCGGAGACTGCCCACACCGAACTCGAGGACCTCAACCCCGAGGATCACCCCATCGACCTCGACACGCCCCGCTGACAGGTCATCGTGCCTGGCACCATGACCTCTCACCACAGGTCATCGTGCCTGGCACCATGACCTTCTGTGACCTTGCGCAGTGTCGGGTCAGGTGAGCGCATTCACGAAGCGGTGAATGGCGTCGGCGATGGTGTCGTCGGCTCCCCTGAGGTCGTGGCGACCGCCCTCGATCCACACGTGCTCGACCGGGGTGGTCATCGTCGACGTCCACGCTGTCAGTTCCTCCGGCGAGCCGAACGGGTCACGGGTGCCGGAGATGAACAAACACGGGACCTCGATATCGGCGAGGTGTTCGACGCGCAGGTTCTCCGGCTTCGCGGGCGGATGCAGCGGGTAGCAGATCAACACCAGCCCGGCGAGACGGCGCACCGGGCCGCCGCCATCGACGTTCGCCGCCACCATCGACGTCATTCGGCCGCCCATCGACCTTCCACCCATGACAAGTCGCCCCCGTCGACGAGACACCGTCCGGAGGTCGTCGCGGATCGACGCCATCAGCTTGGGCGCTCGATCGGGCGCCTTGCGACCTTCGCGGCGATACGGAAAGTCGAGACGGTGCACGTTCGCCGACGACCCCATCCGACGCTCGGCCGCCACGAGGCTGGAGTGGTCACACCCGGTCCCGGCTCCTGGATACAGCAAGACGGTGGGTCGCGGCATCACACCAGTGTGCATGTTCGAAACCGGGTCGGCACCGCTGCCGTCGCGGATCCCAGCCGATGCGGCGTCAGTCGGCCGCGGAGTTCGCGGTGAGGATGCGACGTGCTTCGGTGAGATCCGACATCGCCTTGGCCGCGTCGATGGCCGCCCCGCCATGATCGGGGTGCACCTCGCGCATCCGGTCGCGGAACGCTCGCATCACCTGACGCTTCGACGGCTTCTTGGCGGTCACGTCGAAGCCCAACACCTGCATCGCCCAACCGCGTGGATCGGCCAGTGCCTCCAACGTCGTCGACTGCGACCCGGCGAAGTGGGCGATCATCGACGCGCCGATCGGACCGCGCCAACGAGCGGCCTTTTGCAGCACCGGAACGATCATTCGACGGTGCTCCATCGCCAGCCGCTCGACGGCGTAGACCGCGCCGAGCACCTGAGCGAGATCGGTGCCGACGGTGTCGAAATCGAACGAGATGTCGTCGCCGTCACCGACCATCCGGTGCGTGCTGTGCGACAGGCCATGACGATCGATCTGGAATCGATGCCGAAGTCGCGGCTGCACGATCCGAGACCCTTGACCGACTTCGTTGATGAGTTGGTGGATGTCGCCGACGAGATCATCGTCGATGCCATCGAGGTGCTGCGCGACGATCGCACCCAGCAACAGCCCACCGAAGCCGGGCGCGGGGTCGACGGGGAGCACCACGTGCCCGAGCGCGATTCGTCGTGTCGGCTGCACGGGTCGACTGTGGAAGATCTCCAGTTCGGCCAGCAGCATCGAGTCGAACGCTACCGAGGCTCGAACGGCGTTGCGTGATCGTCGTCGATGCGCCCGTGACCGCGTTGCGCCGCACGAAGCGGCGAAATTTCTCGCCCGCTGCGTGCGCGGGCGTCAGACGTACTGGCGCAGGAGTTCGCGCAGCCGCTGGGCGAGGCCGATCACGTCGGACGATTCTTGCAGGTGCAGGTCGGTGCCGTCGTCGTCGACGTGGTCACCGGACGCGTCCTCACCCATGCGGGCGACGATCTCGTCGACGCCGCTCACCACTTGTGCCCAGGCACGCGGCGCCATCGCGTACGGCGGATGCTTGGGGCTCAGCAGCGGTTCGACGTCGATCAGCTTCGTGCGAGCCTTGGCGTCGAAGGGATCTTTCGCGAGCTTGTCGGCGGCCAGGAACAGATCGGACAGCACACCGTCGGGTGGTTCGTTGCCGATGTTCGAGTCGTCGGCCGACATCAACTCTCCGGCCTCGATCGCGTCGAGGAGGTCGTCGACCGCTTCCTCGGCGTCGCTGGCGACGAGCAACGTCGTGCCCTCCCATCGATGCGGGATCTCGGACTCGACGAGCGACTCGGTGAGCACGGTGCGATCGCCCGGCGTCCATTCGTCGAGCCCGAACTCGGTCGATTCGGCGTCGACGTCGAGGGTGATCGGGAACGGGCCGATCTGGGACTCCAACAACTCGAACATCGCATCGGTGGCTTCCTCGACGATCTCCGGGACGATGAGTTCGTCGCCGTCCCACGCGTGGGGCAGATCGTTGTCGGCGAGCGCCTCCGACAACTCGGCTCGCTGATCGAACGTCCAGGCGCCCAGGTCGTAGTGGACCTTCACGACCGAGGGGTCGTCGGGATCGAAATCGATCGGCTCACCCGCGTTGGCACGCGTTTCGTGCTTCTGGGCGCCACCTTGCTTGTTCACGAATGCCACGACCGCACGCTAGCGGTCACGGGCACGACGCAGGGGGGCACCAGCACCCGTCGACCGGCCGACGACCCGAGGACAACAGAGTGCTACGTTCCCGGGTGCGCCCGCGAACCGAAGCGGCATGCGGGACGCCGTACCTGAAGGGACGCACATGCACCGACGCCATCTCAGCCTGCTGCTCGCCGCCATCTTGACCGTGACGGCCGCCGTGGTCGGCACGGCCGGCATCGGGTCGGCCCAGCGTGATGCCGATCCGATCTGGTCGCCGCTCAGCGAGCGCGCCCAGGCGGATCTGCTCGACGACGCCGACGATCTCGGCGCACTGCAACCGCAGTCGTTCACGGCAGCCACCCTGCGCCAGGACCTCCTCGACGAGCTTCTCGCGCCAGCGCGTGCCGGACGCGGCACCACGGCGGCCAACGTGCCCACGGTGGTCACGATCCCGTCACCCACCGGCGACATGCGGTCGTTCGAGGTGGTCGAGGCCACCGCGTTCGAACCCGCGCTGGCGGAGAAGTATCCCGAACTGGCCGCGTACGTGGGCACCGCGACGGACGGATCGGGCGACACCGTGCGCTTCGAGTCGACACCCTCGGGCTTCCGGGCCCAGGTCGCCTCGACTTCCGGCTGGTGGTACGTCGATCCGCGCGTGCACACCGACACGAGCGTCTACCTCTCCTACTTCCGTTCCGATCTCCCGATCACCGCCCGACCGGCGCCCGGCACGCTCCTGCTCGACCCGACCGACCTGATCGGCACCGTCGACTCGAGCGGCACCGGCACCGTCGACTCGACGGAGGCGCCGGACCTCGCCGAGCGTCCGGGCCTCGACGACGTCGCCGCGTCGGATCTGCACGCCCGTTCGAACGGCACCCGCCAGCGCACCTACCGCCTCGCGGTGTCAGCCGACAGCACCTACTCGACGTTCCATGGCGGAACGGTCCCGAACGTGTTGGCCGCCTACGCGACGCTCGTCAACCGCCTGAACGGGATCTACGGTCCGGAACTGGCCATCCAGTTCGTCCTCGTCGACGACACCGACCAGTTGATCTACCTGAACGACGGCGGCTGCCCGGGTGGTGGATCGTGGTCGACGCCAACACCAGGACCGAACTGCGACCCGTTCGGTAGCAGCAACGGCCAGAACCTCGACCGCAACCAGGTGGTCACCGACGCCGTGATCGGTACGGCGAACTACGACGTCGGCCACGTCGTCGTCGGACTCGACTGCGGTCTGGCAGCGACGCCGGCGGTCGGGTCGCCGAGCTTCAAGGCCCAGGGCTGCTCGGGACTCAGCGTTGGGTTCGGGGGCCCGATCGGCGACCCGTTCGTCGTCGACTACGTCGCGCACGAACTCGGCCATCAGTACGGCGCGCTCCATACGTTCAACTCACAGGTGTGCGGCTCCAATCGCAACAGTCCCGCGGCGTTCGAAGTCGGCGGTGGTACCACGATCCTCGCGTACGCCGGAATCTGCGGCAACGACGACGTCCAGATCATCGGCACCGCGACGGGAGCGACGGGCGCCAGCGACCCGTACTTCCACTCGTTCAGCCTCGACCAGATCATCACCTACACGACCTCGCCGGGCAGCCCCGGGAACCTCGGCGCTGCCAACTCGGGCAACTCGGTCCCCGTCGCCGTCGCAGGCCCCGACGGCGCCATCCCCGCCTCGACCCCGTTCCGGCTGACCGGGCGTGGAACCGACGCCGACGCAGCGACGGTGTTGCGGCACAACTGGGAGCAACGCGACCTCGCCCCGTCGTCACGGACGCTCGGAAACCCCGACGTCGCCGCAGGTGCGCTGTTCCGTTCTCGTCCGCCGAGCACCGACCCGAACCGCTACCTGCCGACGCTGCAGGCGCTGGCCGACCAGACGAGCAATCTCGACGGGCCCTGCCCCGCGCCGAACAACTTCGATGCGGCGACACAACAGTGCTGGGCCGAGTTCGTCCCCAACGTCGAGCGCTCGCTCAACTTCCGACTCACGGTGCGCGACGGTCACCCGACGTCCGGCGGCGTGAATCACGACGACCTCGTCGTGCAGGTCGTCGACACCGGCGCACCATTCGCCGTGACGTCGCCGAACACTGCGGTGTCCTTGCCCGGCGGTAGCACCCAGACCGTCACCTGGAATCCCGCCGGCACCAACGCCGCGCCGATCAGTGCGGCCAACGTCAACATCCGCGCCTCACTCGACAACGGCATCACCTATCCGTACGTGTTGGCAACCTCCACGCCCAACGACGGCAGCCACTCCGTCACGCTGCCGGGCGTCGCCGCCGACACGCAGGCACGGATCATGGTCGAGAAGGCCGGCACCGCATGCGGCGTGTTCTTCTTCGACGTGTCCGACGTGGCGTTCACCCTCACCGCAGGTGGCACGCCGACTGCGCCGCCCGCTGCCGTCGCCTGCGACTCGCCGGCGCCGCCACCACCAGACCCAGACCCTGATCCCGACCCGGATATCGATCCGCCAGCCGGCACCAACGCGTTCACCACGCTCGCGCCGGGCCGCTTCGTCGACACGCGACCCAGCGGCACGACGATCGACGGGCAGTTCGAGCGGGCCGGGGTTCGCGGCGCCGACACGCAGTATCGAGTCGACATCGCCGGCCGTGGCGGGGTCCCGAGTGGGGCGAAGGCGGCCATCATGAACGTCACCGCCGTCGGCGCGAACGGCACCGGCTTCGTCACCGTGCATCCCTGCGTCAGCCCGCGGCCGGTCGCGTCGTCGCTCAACTTCACCGCCGGCGTCAACCTCGGCAACGAGATCGTCGCCCCGCTCACCGCCTCGGGTGAGGTGTGCCTCTACACCAGCCGGGCGACGCAGTTGACCGTCGACGTCACCGGGTTCGTGGCAGCCGACTCGCCGACCGTTCCGGTCACTCCCGCACGCTTCCTCGACACCCGCCCGAACGGCTTCACCTTCGACGGCCAATCGGAGGGTGGGGCGAAGCCGCAGGCCGGCGACACCGAGTTCCTCACCGTCGCCGGTCGGGGCAGCGTTCCCGCCGACGCGGCCGCCGTGATCGTCAACGTCACCGCGGTCGCCGCCGAGCGCACCGGGTTCGTCACCGTCGACCCGTGCGGCGCCGAGATCCCTGTCGCTTCGTCGCTCAACTTCGTCGCCGGCGTCAACCGCGGCAACGAGATCATCGCCAGCGTCGACTCCGAAGGTGACATCTGCCTGTTCGTCTCGGCCAACGTGCATCTCACCGCCGACGTCGTCGGGTTCCTTCCGGCCGGCACCGACCTCACGCCCGTCGAACCCGGTCGAATCCTCGACACACGCCTCAACGGCAGCACCGTCGACGGCGCGTTCGTCGGAGACGACAAGCGAGCCCCCGGCAGCCAGTTCGTCCTCCAGGTCACCGGGCGCGGAGGTGTGCCGCTCGACGCGACGAGCGCCGTCATCAACGTGACGGCCGTGGGAGCCGAAGGCAACGGCTTCGTCACGGTGCACCCGTGCATCACGCCACGGCCGGTCGCGTCGTCGCTGAACCATGTGGCCGGGGTCAACGGCGGCAACGAGATCATCGCCCGGCTGTCGGCGACCGGAACCATCTGCCTCTTCACCTCGGCACGTACGCACCTCACCGTCGACGTCGTCGCCGCGATCTCCTAGACCCGCCACGTATCGCTCGGCACACCGGTCGGGGGCGTCGTGCGTTCGTTTGACTCTGCGTTGACGTTCGTCGTGGAGAGTGTTGCCATGACGAAGATCGAGCATCGCTCACGCTGGGCAGCGATCGGAGCGGCAGTCGCCGTCACCCTCGGAGCGGGCGGCGGCTTCGGACTGGCGAACGCCGTCCAAGACTCGGGGGAACGGTCCACCTACGTTCCGATCAGCCCGTGCCGACTCATCGACACACGAGCGAGCAACCAGGTCGGTCCGCGCAGTTCGGCACTCGGACCGAACGAGACGTACACCATCGAGGCCCGCGGACAGCAGGGGCAGTGCACGGCGGCCGACCTCCCCGACGACGCAAACGCGCTCGTACTCAACGTCACGGCGCTCGGCGCGACGAGCCAGACGTTCCTCACGTTCTGGCCGGCCGGCGACCAACCCGAGGCCGCCAGCCTCAATCCGTCACCGGGCGCACCCCCGATCCCCAACGCGGTGACCACCCAACTCGACGACGACGGCAACTTCCGAGTGTTCAACGAGCGAGGTTCGGTCAACGTGGTGATCGACGTCTCGGGCTACTACGCAGACCACAACCACGACGACCGCTACCCGCTCAAGACCGACGTCTACACGAAGTCGGAGGTGTACACCAGAGCCGAGAGCGACGCCCGCTACTACGACCGGGCAACGGTGAACGGTCTGATCGCGATCGGCGCACTCGAGAGCGGCACGATCTCGGTACCTGCACAGGAGTTCCGCCACCGGGTCAGCGGCGCTGGGTGGCAGATGCAAGGCGGAGCCATCTACGTGCCGAGCGGCGAACCGAACGCCGTCCTGGAGGCACCGGTGCTGCTTCCCGAAGGCACCAACCTGGGCCAACTCCGAGCGTCGATACTCGATGATGTCAGCGGCAAAGACCTCCATGTCGAACTCGTCAGATACGCCGATGACGGCACCCGCACCATTTTGGCGCTCGCCGCCTCCGTGGCGACGGGCGGTTTCGCCTTCGACGAGTGGATCTCGAAGTCCCTGATCGACGAGCAGGTGGACAACGATGCGTACACCTACGTCATCGAAGCGAGTCCTCGACTCACGACGAACAGTGCGGTCACGACGTGGCCCGACTTCAGCATGCAACTCCTCAAGGTGGAGATCCAGTACGCGGACTGACCGGCCGACGACGAACCGGATCGGATGCGTCGATCAACCGAAGCGAGCGAGAAACGACTCCGTTCGCCGGTACTCGTCGGCGACGTTGTCCGGGTCGCGAAATCCGTGCCCTTCGCCCTCGTAGACGACGAAGTCGACGAAGCCTCCTCCGGCTCGAACCCGCTCGACGAGCGCGTGGCTCTGCTCGATCGGAACCACGGGGTCATCGGTGCCGTGGAAGAGCAACAGCGGCGAGGTGATCTGCTCGGCCCGGGTGATCGGCGAGAGGTCGGCGAACGCACGCTCCGACGCGTCGCTCCCGTCGAGCGGCGCAACCAGCGTGTCGGTGTAGTGCGCTTCGAAACGATGTGTCGCCTCGGTCAGCGCCCGCAGATCGCTGACCGGATACGCCGTCACCGCCCCCGCGACGAGTTCGCCGTGGTCGGCGAGCAGGCCGAGTGCGGTGAGCCCGCCCGACGACCCACCGATCACCACCGTGCGTTCCGGTGACGACCAGCCTGCGCCATGGGCGTGGCCGATGAGATCGGCGGTGTCGTCGACGTCGAGGCGTCCCCACCGGCCGTGCAGCGCCTGCTGGTAGCTGCGTCCGTGCCCCGTGGTGCCGCGCGGATCGACGACGAGTACGTCCCAGCCGCGGCTGCGCCAGTACTCGATGCGCGGTCGCCAATCGACCTGCCACTGGTCGGTCGGCCCGCCGTGCACCCAGCACAGCAGGCGGCCGTCGCCGGCGACGTAGCGCCGCGCATGGAGCGTGGCACCGTCGACCGACGAGTGCGCCTCCACCAACTCCGGCTCGACGAGCGCGTCGCGATCCCAGTTCACGTTCGGACCGACGGCGATGCTCCGCCGAGTCGCAGAGCCGATCTCAGAGGCCGCCGACGTGGGCGCGTCGGCGATCCGATACACGACGATCTCGGTCGGGGTGCGGGCGCCCGAACGAACAGCGACGACTCCGCTGCCGTCGGCGAGCCAGCTGAGATGCCCATGCACGCCCCGCCCGAGTTCCGTGACCGTCGCGTCGCGGCGATCCACGACGGCGATCGACCCGAAACCGGCCTGGTTCCGCGCGATCGCGACGAGGTTGCCGTCGGGCGAGATGTCGTACGAGCGGTTGCCCATTCCCCAGGTCGGCCCGGCCTGCTCGACCGCCTCGGCATGCACCGGTTCGGCGTCGACGTACACATTCAGCCAGCCAGAGCCGTCGTGCACGTGGACGGGTGTGCCGTCTGGGGCGAATCGTGGCTGCTGCACTGCTGCGTCGACGACGCCGAACTCCGACAAAGCCGCGTCAGCAAGCCGACAGTCGACACGAACCGCAGCGTCCCACGGCATGTGCGGCGGGCTCCAGCCGGTCCAGGAGACCGTCGATCCGTCGGGTGCGACGGCCGGATCGAAGCAGAAGGCGTGGCGCCCGTCGTCGAGCCGCATCGTCGAGCCGTCGTCGAGCGATGTCCGCATCACCATGGCCTCGTCGACGACGTACACGACGAAACGCTCGGCGCCATTCCATCGACCCACCTGCGGAGCGCGGGCTCCGCCCTCGGCTGCTGTGACCTCGCGGCCGATTCGCGCTCCGGCCGGCTGATGCCAGACGCTGCCCGCCACCGTGACGTACACGAGGTCATCGCCGGCCCACGTGTAGCACCCGCCGCCGAGACCGCGGCCGGCAGCCGGATCGGGCCCGTGGCTGATGATCCTGGCCGTTCCGCCACCGATCGGTGCCTGCACGATGGCCACCGACCGCCCCCATCGCTGCACCCAGCTGATCGCATCGCCGCGAGGAGTGGGCCGCGGCTCGGTCAGGTCCATCCCCGACTGCACCAACGACAAGGGAATCGGCTCGTCCATCCCCCCACCGTAGAACTCCCCTCGCCACTCGTGTCGATCCACTCGATGTGTCGCACCGTCCTCGGAGACGGCCGAAATGGGTTCGGTGGATCCGATCGGTGAGAATGACCAGATGACGACTCCAGCGAGCCACGGATCCGACACGCCGACCGAAGCCAGCGCGGCCACTGAATCGTCGTCGAGCGAGGCCGCTTCGGCCACCACCGGGTCGGCGACGGTCGAGGTGGCCGCACCCGCAGCGGAGGTCTACGCGTTCCTGACCGATCTCGACCGCCTTCCCACGCTCAGTCCCGAGAACCAGCGCTGCGAATTCCTCGACGGCTCCACCGAGATCGCCGTCGGCGCCCGCTTCCGCGGCCACAACGAGGCGAAGGGTTACGAATGGCACGCCGACTGCGAGGTCACCGTCGCGGAGCCGGTGCACGCCTTCGCCTACGAAGTACCTCCCGGCTTCGAACACGCCACGACCTGGCGCTACGTCATCGAAGCGATCGACGAGGGCCGCTGCCGGGTGACCGAGTCGTTCGACGCTCCGATGCTGGCCATGCCGGAGGTGTACCCCGGCAAGATCGAGGGTCGACGCGACAATCTGGAGAAGGCCTGTCGGATCACGATGGACAACCTTCGAGCCGCGTTCGAGTCCTGATCGCCCCGTCGCTCGGTCGAAGCGGTCGGCGGAGGGCCGCGCGGTTAGCGTTGCGACCATGCCGACCCAGCGTCAGAATCCCGACCGCAACCTCGCGATGGATCTCGTTCGAGCGACCGAGTCCGCGTGCCTGGCCGCCGCACGGTGGGTCGGACGCGGTGAGAAAGAAGCCGCTGATGACGCCGCTGTCGAAGCGATGCGGCTGTCGCTGTCGACGGTGTCGATGACGGGCACCGTCATCATCGGCGAAGGGGAAAAAGACGATGCCCCGATGCTCTACAACGGGGAAGTGGTCGGAGACGGCACCGCGCCACTCGTCGACGTCGCCGTCGATCCGATCGACGGCACCACGCTCACGGCACACGGCAAGACCAATGCGCTGTCGGTGATCGCCGTCGCCGACCGCGGATCGATGCTCGATCCGGGTCCGTCGTTCTACATGGAGAAGATCGCCGTCGGTCCTGAATCGGTCGGCGCGATCGACATCACCGCCAGCCCCACCCAGAACCTTCGCTGGATCGCCAAGTCCAAGCGCGAAGACGTCGGTGACCTCACCGCCGTCATCCTCGACCGGCCCCGCCACGAAGAACTCATCCGAGAGGTCCGTGCCGCTGGTTGCCGGATCCGACTGATCACCGATGGCGACGTGTACGGCTCCGTCGCCACCTGCTGGCCCGACGCCGGGGTCGACGTGCTGTTCGGCATCGGCGGCACCCCGGAGGGTGTCATCTCCGCAGCGGCGCTCAAGGCGATGGGCGGCGAGATGCAAGCTCGATTCGCACCTCAGGGCGACGCGGAACGCACCGCGATGCTCGAAGCCGGCTTCGACCTCGACCGCGTGCTGACCCAAGACGACCTGATCCAGAGCGACAACTGCTTCTTCGCGGCCACCGGCCTCACCGACGGAGCATTGCTGCGCGGCGTCCGTTTCGACGCGCGAGGAGCGCGAACGCAAAGCCTGGTGATGCGTTCACGCTCCGGCACCGTGCGCTTCGTCGACGCCCGACACCGCGTGAAGAAGCTCCGCGAGTTCGCGGCGATCGACTACTGATTCGATCAGGTCGGACTCCCTCCGTGGGAGCGAGACCTCAGCCGAAGCCGTTGACCAGGACGGCGAAATGCTTCGACGTGGAGTCGTGGCGCTTGCCGACGACGGCCTGGTACTCGCCGGATTCGTAGATCTCGCAGGCCTTCTCCATCGACTCGAACTTCAGCACCACGGTCTGTTTGCCGGTGGTCTCGCCCTCGACACGCTCGGACGCCGGATCGAACACGACGATCTCACACTCGGCACCGATGCGCAGTGCCGGTGCGGCACCCTGCTGGTACTCCCCGTACAGCTCGGGGTTCTCGACGTCGTAGTTCACGATCAGGTATGCGCTCATCGAGCGATCATGCCAGGTCGCGATGTCGCGATGAGAGTCGCAGGCGACAGAGTGGGTCTGACCCACTCTGTCGTCGGTCATGACGTCAGGCGGTGAAGCTGTTGCCCGTCGCAACCAGACGCGCACGGGCCCGTGCTTTGCCCGCAACGGCGTCGGCGATGCGCGCCTCGATCTCTTCGTCCTTCAAGGTGCGCTCGTGGCGTTCGAGCGCCTCGCGGGCTCGAGTCACATCGATGTCCTCGGCGAGTTCGGCAACGTCGGACAGGATCGACACCGTGCCCTCGGCAACGGCGACGAATCCACGATGCACGGCAACGTCTTGGATCTTTCCGTCGGTGAGGTAGATGCGCGTGTGGTTCTCGACGAGCTCGCCGAGGAACGGCGCGTGGCCTGCTTGGAACGCGATCTCGCCACCGCCGGCGGTGCGCGTGATGACCATGTTCGCCTCACCCGAGAAGAGGACCTTCTCGGGCGACACGATGTCGACCTTCATGGGAGCGGCCATCGGGTGATCAGCTCTCCCGCAGGGCCTTCGCCTTGGCCTGCACCTGGTCGATGTTGCCGACGTTCAAGAACGCCTGCTCCGGAAGATCGTCGAGGTCGCCGTTGATCAGCGCCTCGAATGACTCGACCGTCTCGGCGACCGGCACGTATTCGCCGTCGAGACCGGTGAAGGTCTTGGCGACGAAGAACGGCTGCGACAAGAAGCGCTCGACCTTGCGGGCACGTGACACCGTGAGGCGGTCTTCTTCGGAGAGTTCGTCGAGACCCAAGATGGCGATGATGTCCTGCAGTTCCTTGTAGCGCTGCAGGGTCTCCTGCACGCGGCGAGCCACGTTGTAGTGGTGCTCGCCGACGACTTCGGGGCTGAGGATCGTCGAGGTCGAGGCCAGCGGGTCGACCGCCGGGTAGATGCCGAGTGCCGCGACCTGGCGAGAGAGCTCGGTCGTCGCGTCGAGGTGCGTGAAGGTCGTGAACGGCGCCGGGTCGGTGTAGTCGTCGGCGGGCACATACACGGCCTGCAAGGACGTGATCGAGCGGCCCTTCGTCGAGGTGATGCGCTCCTGCAACTGCCCCATCTCGTCGGCCAGCGTCGGTTGGTAACCCACGGCCGAAGGCATACGGCCGAGCAGGGTCGAGACTTCGGAACCGGCCTGCACGAAGCGGAAGATGTTGTCGACGAACAGCAGCACGTCCTGGCCGGCGACGTCGCGGAAGTACTCCGCCATCGTCAACGCCGACAACGCCACACGCAGGCGCACCCCTGGCGGCTCGTCCATCTGACCGAAGACCAACGCGGCCTTCTCGTACACGCCGGACTCCTGCATCTCCAGACGCAAGTCGGTGCCTTCACGCGTGCGCTCGCCCACACCGGCGAACACCGACACACCGCCGTGCTGTGAAGCCACACGGTTGATCATCTCGGTGATGAGCACCGTCTTGCCGACGCCCGCGCCGCCGAACAACCCGATCTTGCCACCGGCGACGTAGGGGGTGAGCAGGTCGACGACCTTGATGCCCGTTTCGAACATGCGAGCCGACGGCTCGAGTGCATCGAAGGTCGGGGCGGGACGGTGGATGTCCCAGCGCTCGACCTGATCCATGCCCTCGGGTTCGGTGTCGAGTGCTTCGCCCCACACGTTCCACACGTTGCCGAGGACCTTGTCACCCACCGGCACCTGGATGCCATGGCCGGTGTTGCGCACGGTGGCGCCGCGCACGAGACCATCCGTCGGCTTCAGGCACACGGCGCGGACACGACCGTCACCGAGTTGTTGGGCGACTTCGGCGAGCACCGTGATCTTCTCGCCGTCGAGGTCGACGTCGAACTCGAGCGCCGTGTTGATCTCGGGCAGTGCGCCACGAGGGAACTCGGCGTCGATGACGGGGCCGGCGATGCCGACGACCCGGCCGTCGAGGAGTTCGTGCTGTGGTGCGGATTCTGTCATGGTCATGACTGGTGGTCTCCTGGTGTGTGGTGCGTTCGCTGCGATCCGATGAAGCAGATCAGATCTGGTCGTCGGGGTACTTCTCGTTGTGGAATCGACGGGCCTGGCCCTGCCAGTCGTCGCGCTGAATACGGCCTTCGAAGCCGAGGTGATCGTCGATGCGATCCATGTCTTCGTCGGTCCAGGTGGTGATCTCTTTGAAGGTGAAAATGCCCATCTCGTGGAGACGGCTCTCGAGCACCGATGCGACACCCTTGATCAGCTTGAGATCGTCCGGCTCGAGCGTGGCGGTCGCCGTCGCTGCCGCCGCGGGTGCTGCTTCCGTCGAGCCATCTGCGCCCGCCGAACCAACCCCACCGGCGGGCGGGCTGCTCGGGTTGAACATCGAGCCGTCGTCGCCGAGGTCGAGATACGGCATGTCGAGACTGTCACCTTCGAGCGCAGCGGCACCGCTGACGATCTCCATGATCTCGGCCGTGATCGACGCCTGGCGAGCACGGTTCATCACGATGCTCAGGTTCGTGATCAGTTCCTGCGCGTTGTCGGTCGCCGACTTCATCGCGCGTTGACGGAAGGCGTGCTCCGAGGCTGCGGCGTTGAGCAACGCCGCGTAGATGCGGGCCTCGACGTAGCGAGGCAGCAGTGCGTCGAGAATGCTGAGCGGATCAGGCTCGAACTCGTAATCGGAGCCCGTGCCGTCGTCGGAACCGGCTTTGCCATCGCCACCGGCGACCGTCTCGCCACTCAGCGGAACGAGCGGTCGCAGCACGACTTCCTGGCTGCCCGCCGTGATGAAGCGGGTGTAGACGAGCTCGACCTTGTCGACCTCACCGCGCTCGTACAGGCCGACCACGTACTCGCCGATACGACGGGCGTCATCGTACGACGGCTGATCACTGAAGCCCTGGAACGATTCGCCGAGCTGGTAGCGACGGAAACGGAAGTAGCCCTCCGCCTTCTTGCCGACCGGCACGATCAAGTAATCGAGGCCACCGACGACGTCGGCCTTGACTTCGCCTTCCGTCGCGCGCTGCACACCGGCGTTGTAGCCGCCGCACAAGCCGCGGTCGGCCGTGATCGCCACGTAGCAGGTGCGCTCGATCTGCTCACGCCCCTTCAGCAATGGCGAATCCGACGTGCCGCCGGCTGCGGCGAGGTCCTTGACGACCTCGGTGATCTGCTCCGAGTACGGCACGGCCGCCTGCACACGCTGTTGGGCCTTGACGATCCGAGAGCCCGCGATGAGTTCCATCGCTCGCGTGATCTTCTTCGTCGACTGCATCGCCTTGATGCGGCCACGCAGGATTCGCTCCTGTCCACCTGCCATTACGATTCTCCCCGTCTCGGCGCGTGCAGTGGCAACCGCGTCTCGACAGCGACGAGCGCGTCGCTGTGGGCAGCGAGTGACTCGGCGCCGGTGAGCGCATTCTGCGAGTGTGCCATTCGGTAGGTTCCTGTTTCGGTCGTGTCTGATCGTGTCGTTCGAGCGTCGCCGTCGACTACTCGGTCGCCAGCGTCTTGTTCGACTGCGCGGCACCGAGTTCGTCGGCGTCGACAGCGGTCGGGTCGGCAGCCCTCGCCCGATCGGCGGTGCTCTCGAAGCTCGTCTTGAACTGTGCGATCGCGTCACCCAGGGAATCGGGCAGCCCTGACGAGCGGATCTCGCCGAGGAGACCGGCGTGCGTCGCTCGCATGTACTCGAGGAGTTCACGCTCGAAGCGGATGACGTCTTCGACAGGGACATCGTCGATGTAGCCGTTGGTCCCGGCGAAGATCGAGACGACCTGCTCCTCGACCGGCATAGGCGAGTTGAGCGGCTGCTTGAGCAGCTCGACGAGGCGATAGCCACGAGCGAGCTGTGCCGCCGAGATGGCGTCGAGCTCGGAGCCGAACGTGGCGAACGCTTCGAGCTCGCGGAACTGGGCGAGGTCGAGCTTGAGCGTGCCGGCGACCTTCTTCATCGACTTGATCTGTGCGTCACCGCCCACGCGAGACACCGAGATGCCCACGTCAACCGCCGGGCGGACACCCGACTTGAACAGGGCGTCCTGGAGGAACACCTGACCGTCGGTGATCGAGATCACGTTGGTCGGGATGAACGCCGAGACGTCCCCGGCCTTCGTCTCGATGATCGGCAGTGCGGTCAGCGAACCGGCGCCGTTCTCGTCGGACAGCTTCGCGGCACGCTCGAGCAGACGCGAGTGCAAGTAGAAGACGTCGCCCGGGTAGGCCTCACGGCCCGGCGGGCGGCGCAGCAGCAGCGACAGCTGGCGGTAGGCGTCGGCCTGCTTCGACAGGTCGTCGTACACGACGAGCGCGTGTTCGCCGTTGTCCATCCAGTGCTGACCGATGGCGCAGCCGGCGTACGGGGCGAGGTACTTGAACGGTGCCGGGTCGGCGGCCGGGGCCGTGACGACGACCGTGTACTCCAACGCCCCAGCTTGGCGCAGCGTGTCGACGGTCTGCGCGACGGTCGAACCCTTCTGGCCGATCGCGACGTAGATGCACTTCACGCCGAGACCCTTCTGGTTGAGGATCGTGTCGATCGCGACCGAGGTCTTGCCCGTCTTGCGGTCACCGATGATCAGCTCGCGCTGGCCTCGTCCGATCGGGGTCATGGCGTCGATCGCCTTGATGCCGGTCTGCAGCGGCTCGTGCACGGGCTTGCGGCCGAGGATGCCGGGCGCTTGGATTTCCATGCGGCGCTGCTGGGCGCCGACGATCTCGCCAGCGCCGTCGACGGGCACGCCGAGCGCGTTGACCACGCGGCCGAGCATGGCGTCGCCGACGGGCATCGACAAGATGCCACCGGTCGCCTTGACCGTCTGACCTTCTTCGATGTTGTCGACGTCGCCCAAGACCACGGCGCCGATCGAGTCCTCGTCGAGGTTGAGCGCGAGGCCGACCGAGCCGTCTTCGAACTCGAGGAGTTCGTTCACAGCCGCGTCAGGCAGCCCGCTCACACGAGCGATGCCGTCGCCGACCTGGGCGACACGGCCGACCGTGCGGGCCTCGACCGACGGCTCGAAGCCGTCGAGGTTCTTCTTGAGCGCCGACGCGATGTCGGCAGCGGAAATGGTGAGTTCAGCCATGATGTTTCCTGTCGTGTTCGCGGCTCAGAGCCGCGACTTCAGCTGGTCGATGCGGGTGCGTACGGAGTCGTCGATGACGTCGTCGCCGATGATGGCCACGACACCGCCGACCACGGACGGGTCGACGACGGCTTTGAGGTTCAGGCTCTTGCCCGTTGCGTTCTCGAGCGCTGCCTTCAGGCGCGCCTGCTGATCGGCGGTGAGCGCGACGGCCGTGCGAACCGACGCGACCTCGAGCATCTTGGCGCCGCTCGCCCGGCTGACGAGCTGGTCGACGATCGCCGGAAGGTCCCGCGAGCGACCGGAACCGACGACCATGCCGATGAGCTGCGTCGTCGTAGCGGTCGCCTTGCCACCGAGCAGATCGTCGATGATCGCCTGGCGACGCTCAGCGGGGATCTGCTCGTCGGTCAGCGCAGTGCGGAGTTCGTCGCTCGACTCGTACGAGCGAGCGAAGCGAAAGAGCTCGTCTTCGACCTCGTCGAGCGTGCCTTCGGCGCGAGCGATCTCGAACAGTGCCCGTGCGTATCCCTGGATCAGTGCGTCACTCATGATGCGCCTCCTGAAGCTCCGACTCGGGCGATGAAGCCCTCGATGAGTTCTTGGTGCGTGGCCTCGTCGAGCGAAGCAACGACACCGGATTCGATCGCACGCGATGCGTAGCGAGCGATGTCGGCCCGCAGATCGTCGACACCGCGGCCGGCAGCCGACGCGAGGTCGGATTCGGCCTTGACTTCGAGTTCGGCGATCTCGGCCTCGAGCCGTGCCCGACCCTCGACGAGCACCGACTCGGCTTGCACATCGGCGTCGGCGAACAAGCGCGAGCGCTCGCCGTCGACGTCGCCGAGCGAGGTACGGATCTCGGCCGCGTCGGCTTCGGCCTGCACACGGGCCGCAGCCGACTGATCGAGATCGGCCTGGATGCGAGCCGTGCGGTCGCTCATCGCTTTTGCGATCGCTGGCCACGCGAACTTGTAGAGCAGCGCGAAGACGATCGCCGTGGCGAGACCACCGATGACGACTTCCTTCAACGGCGCCCAGTACGGGCTCAGCGATGTCGTGCCGATGCCGTCGTTTGGCACGACCTCGGCTTCGAGGACGTTGGTGACGAACATGGTGAACTGGTTCATGATGTGGCTCCCGCTCCCATGGTCGAGCGAACCGACGTCTGCACGACGGACGGATCAGCCGGCTTGCCGGTGGCGATCTCGACCGCTCTCCCGACCACGTCCGACACTGCCGATTCGACGTCACCCATCGCTGCCTGGCGAGCTGCCTCCACCTCGGCGGCCACTTCGGCTCGCTTGGCTGCGATGCGTGCGTTTGCCTCGGCGAGGCGCTCCGAGCGCTCCTTTTCGAGCGTTGCCCGTGCGGCGTCGACCTTCTGCTGCGCTTCGTGACGAACCGATGCGAGGCGAGCCTCGTATTCGGCAACGTCGGCGCGCGCTGCGGCGGTCAGCGTCTGGGCGCTCTCGCGGTCACTCTCGATGCTCTCGTAGCGCGCCGTCATCCCATCCCGAACCTTCGGGAAGAGCCAGTAGCGCAGGCACAGCGCGAGGATGACGAAGGCGCCGAAGCCCCATGCCATCTCCTTCACTTCGGGCGCGATCGGGTTCAGTTCCGGGCAATTCGCCGGATCGGTCTGGAGTTCGCCGTTCAGATCGGTGCGTTCGCACACTGCTTCTTCTTCGCCATCCTCCACTTCGAGGGAGCCGGTGATGGCGATCTCGAACTGGCCGGAGGCACGAGTTGTCACGACGGCAGTCAGCACGTCAACTCCTTGTCGCTCATGGTGTGGCTCATGGTGTGGTCGGTCATGGTGTGGTCGGTCATTCGTCGTGGTTGAACGATCTGTGAGAAGTTCGGCTCGATACGAGCGTCGTTGAAGTCGGCTCGGCTCGAGCGGTCACGTGCTCAGGCGAACTTGAGCAGAATGAAGACGACGAAGCCGATGAGCGCGAGCGCCTCGGTGAAGGCGATGCCGAGGAACATGGTCGTACGGACCATGCCGGCGGCCTCGGGCTGACGGGCCATGGCCTCGACGGACTTGCCGACGAGGAACCCGATGCCGAGGGCGGGGCCGATGGCGGCGAGACCGTAGGCGTAACCGGCGGATGCGGCTGCCTCGATGCTCTTGAGTTCGTCGGCAGTGATGTCGGCCTGCTGAACGAGGGCGCTGAATGCTTCCATTGTTGTGTTCTCCTATGTGCTTTCTTCAGAGGTGGTAGGGAGATGTGGTGAGCGGGACGGCTCAGTGCTCTTCGCCGTGACCGGCGGTCGAGTTGCTGATGTAGACCGCAGCGAGGATCGTGAAGATGTACGCCTGCAGGAACGAGACGAGGATCTCGAAGCCGGTGATGCCGACCAGCATGGCGAACGGGAAGATGCTCATCGGGACGAGCGCGATCTGGCTCGTCTCGGCCATGGCGAGCGCGTGGGTGAGCAGTGCGAACGACACGAGCAAGATGTGGCCGGCGAGCATGTTGGCCATGAGACGCACGGTCAGCGAGAACGGCGTCACGATGATCGTCGAGATGAACTCGATCAAGCCCACGAGCGGCTTGAGCGCCGTCGGCACCCCCGGAGGCCACAGCAGGTGGCCGAAGTATCCGAGACCCTGGTGCTTGATACCCGTGCCGATGTAGACGACCCACACCAGCAGCGAGAGCACGAGTGGGATGGCGATGCGGGCGGTGGCCGGCATCTGGAAGAACGGCAAGATCCCCGGAATGTTGCAGAGGAAGATGAAGATGAAGAGGCTCAGCAGGAACGGGGTCCACTTCAGACCCTCCTTGCCGAGCGTCTGCATCACGATGCCCTGTTCGATGAACTCGATCGTCGACTCGGCGAGGTTGCGGGTCCCCGTCGGCGCCACGGCCGGGTTGGCACGGCTCGCGACGAGGAACAGCGCGATGCCGATGAGCGACGCCAAGACGGCGATCAGCGCGATCTTGTTGAACGTCGGGAAGATGTCTTGCCAACGAAGCAGTTCGTTGATCGGCGGGAAGACGAGTCCTTTGGCAGCGAGCACGTTGTTTCCGTTTCAGTCGAGAAGTGTGATGGACGAGAGTGTGTGTACAGCAGTCGGTCAGCGGACCGGTGTTACTGGCGGTGTGGTTTCAGCCCCGGATATGCCAGGGACAGTGCGACGTACTTCATCTCCCAGAACAGGAGTCCGAGGTGCGTGATGATGATGGTCGCTCCGAGTGCCGGAAGTGAAATCCACGACGAATCTTTCACGAGCCACACGGCGAGGAAGATGAGCCCGAGGCGGATGAGGTAGCCGAAGAGGATGGCTCCCATCATGAGTCCGACCGAGATCCGAGCCGCGATGGCGATGAGCCCGGCCGACAGGGCGAAGTTGCCGAGCACGATCGCGATGCCGTACATGCTCGACCAGGCTCCGTCGCCACCCCAGATGACGGTCATCGCCGCGATCAGCAGTGGGGCGACGAGGAGTCCGCGCTTCACCATGTCGTTCGACACGGTGACCTCGGGGGCCGGGCCCTCGAGACGGGTGGTCATCAGGTTGGGCGAATCGGTCGCCGCCATCAGGCCGCCTCACCGTTGGTCGTCTGCACCGTGGTCGACCCGCGAGCCGGGCCCGCGAGCTTCGCGACGCGCTCCGCCTCGAGTTCGTCCATCCGCTGCTCGTACCGGTACTTGAACTTCGCGAACAATCCGACGCCGCCGAGCAGCGACATGATCACCATGAAGACGGGCATCGTGCCGACGAGACGATCGAGACCGAACCCGGCAGCCAGGAACAGCACCATCACGATCACGGCATCCATACCGTGGCCGAGGGAATCCTCGGTGTTGACGCGCACGTTGCGGGGAGGTTTCGGGAGGAGCTTCATTGATCCAGGTGATTCAGCGGCACGCTTCGACGGACGATGGTCCGTAGCGCTTGTGAATGTTTGCACAACCTAGTGCACGTCGACAACTGAGACAACTCGACATCTGAACTGTCACGCGTCGGGTGTCGAATCGTTGGTCGATCGAGAACTCTCAGGGTGGACCTCAGCCACGTCGAAGAGGCTCGGCTGGTCGATCACCAGTACCGCGTCGCGCTCACCGGAGTCGGCGGCGGCATGCGCAGTGTCGGCGTCGTTCGGGCGTTCCATCCCGGCGGGCGGGGTGCCGTTGATGCGACGCTGCTTGCGGACGCTCGGATGCAACATCGTGAACAACGCGATGCCGAGCGCAGCGATCCCGAACGGCAGGTACGTCGGGTTCTGATCGGTGAGGGTCGGGTACAGGACGAACCCCGACAGCAGTGCGGTCCACGCCCACAAGATGAGCACGCTGCGACGGTGCCCGTGCCCGAGGTTGATGAGGCGATGGTGGAGGTGGCCTTTGTCGGCGGTGGCGAACGACTTGCGACTCGACACTCGCCGCAAGATCGCGAACACGGTGTCGAAGATCGGGACACCGAGGATCAGCAACGGGATGGCGATCGGCGCGAGGAAGAAGTACGTCGTGCCCACGAACTGCGTCTGGAACGGATCGGCACGACCGCCCACGACGCTGGTCGACACGGCGAGGAGGAGCCCGAGCAACAGCGCGCCGCCGTCGCCCATCATGATGCGCGCCGGGTTGAAGTTGTGTGGCAGAAAGCCGACGCAGACACCGACGGCGATCACCGCGAACAGTGGGCCGATGTTGCCGACGCCGAGGAGTTCCCGATCGGTGAGCTCCTGGCTGTAGAGGAAGAACGCGCCCGCGCCGATCGCCACGACCCCCGCTGCGAGACCGTCGAGGCCGTCGATGAGGTTGATCGCCTGCGTCATGCCGACGAGCCACAGGACCGTGATCAACGGCTGAAGTTCCGGCGCGAGGATCGTCGCTTCGAGATACGGCAGGCGGAAGTAGAACATCGTCACGCCGAACCACACGAGCGCCACCCCGGCAACGACGGTGAAGAAGACCTTCGCCGGCGCGCTGATCTCACGGATGTCGTCGACGAACCCTGCACCGAAGATGATCGCTGCGGCGATGAGCACTCCGAGCGGCTCCGAGTTCGAGGCGAACAACGACTCGAAGTCGTTCAACATCCATGCCACACCGAGGGCGACGACGAACCCGAGGAACATCGCCAGACCGCCGACGTCAGGCAGAGCGACACGGTGAACGCTGCGTGCGTTCGGTTCGGCGACCCAGCCGAACCGATTCGCGAGGCGAACGACGACCGGCGTGGCGAGAAAAGTGACCGCCGCGGCGATGATCCCGATCACGAGATAGGAATCGACATCCGGCACGGGAGCCCACATTACTCACCCATGGAGCAATCCTCCCGCAGAAACGTCATCGGGGAGGTCATCCTGGGAGGTCATCGTGCCAGGCACGATGACCTCCCCGATGACGTTTGGCGATGACCTTGGTGGTGAGCTCGCGTCGGGTCAGTACGCCGGGAAGCGTGCGCAGAGATCGGCGACCTCGGAGCGGATCGCGGCAAGCGCTGCCGCGTCGTCGCGCTGGCGCAACGCTCGAGCGATCAAGCTGGCGATGATCGGCATCTCGGCCTCGGTCATCCCCTGGGTGGTGACGGATGGCGTCCCGATCCGGACGCCACTCGTGACGAACGGGCTGCGCGGATCATCGGGAATCGTGTTCTTGTTGAGCGTGATGCCGGCTTCGTCGAGGCTCGACTGCGCAACTTTGCCGGTCAGTTCCTCGTCGAACGGGGTGAGATCGACGACCATCAGGTGGATGTCGGTGCCGCCGGACACGAGCCGGAAGCCCTCGTTCGCGAGCGCAGCGGCCAATGCCGACGCATTCGACACGACCTGCGCCGCGTACTCCTTGAACGACGGGTCCATCGCCTCACGGAACGCGATCGCTTTCCCGGCGATCGCATGTTCGAGCGGCCCGCCCTGCCAGCCGGGGAACACGGCTTTGTCGATGGCTTTGGCGTGGGCTTGCGTGGTCAGGATGCACCCGCCGCGCGGCCCCCGCAACGTCTTGTGTGTCGTGAAGGTGACCACGTCGGCGAACGGCACCGGATTCGGGTGCGCTCCACCGGCAACGAGGCCGGCGAGATGCGCGATGTCGAACATCAAGAGCGCTCCGACCTCGTCTGCGATCTTCTTGAACGGCTCCGGGTCAAGGCGACGCGGGTAGGACGTCGTGCCGGCGACGATCATCTTCGGGCGATGCTCGAGGGCGAGCTCACGCACGTTGTCCATGTCGATGCGATCCTCGGCACCGGTGCCGTAGGGGACGAAGTCGTAGAGGAGCCCGCTCGCGTTGACCGGTGAGCCGTGGGTGAGGTGACCACCGTGGTCGAGGCTGAGCCCGAGCACGGTGTCGCCCGGCTCGAGCAGCGCCTGGTACACGCACATGTTCGCGTTGGCGCCCGAGTGTGGCTGCACGTTCGCGTGATCGGCACCGAACAGCGCCTTCACGCGGTCGATCGCGAGTTGCTCGATCGAGTCGACGATCTGGTTGCCGCCGTAGTACCGCTTGCCCGGGTAGCCCTCGGCGTACTTGTTGGTCAGCACCGAACCGGTCGCTGCCATCACGGCGGGCGACGTGAAGTTCTCACTGGCGATCAGTTGCAGGCCCGTCGTTTGGCGCTCGACCTCGGCAGCGAGCAGTCGCTCGACCTCGGTGTCGGGATCGGTGGTGGTGGGGAAAGGCATCGGGTTCCTCTATCAGCTGTCGGTGGGTCGTAACGTTCAGACGCAACGGTCAGGCGTAACGGTTTGTGTCTGACACAAACCGATACGGGTCAGAATTCGGATTCGAGGGCGGTGATCTGGTCGACGCGGCGCTGATGGCGACCGCCTTCGAAGTCGGTGGTAGCGAACGTGGTGACGATTTCTTCGGCTAGACCGATGCCGACCACGCGACCGCCCATCGACAGCACGTTGGCGTCGTTGTGTTCACGGGCCATACGTGCCGTGTAGAGGCAGTTGCACAAGGCGGCACGGACGCCGCGAACCTTGTTGGCAGCGAGCTGCTCACCCTGACCGCTCCCGCCGAGGACGATGCCCCAATCGGCGTCGCCGTCGCGGACGGTACGGCCGACCCCGGCGCAGATCTCCGGGTAGTCGACCGACTGCGTCGAGTGTGTCCCCTGGTCGTCGACCTCGTGTCCTTGCAGCGTGAGGAACGTGACGAGGTGCTGTTTGAGATCGAACCCGGCGTGATCGGATCCGATTGCGATTCGTGCCATCGTGGAGTGAGTGTAGGACTGCAACGCCGACCGGGCCTCACGGATTGGATCGCGACGTGGCGTGTCGAACGTCTCGGTGAGCGAATCGTCGCTCGGACCTTCCGGTTTCTAGGGTTCGCGCCGTGACTCTCGATCCCCGCACCCCCGTCATCGTCGGCGTCGGCCAATACCTGCATCGTTCGGAGTCGCTCGCCGACGCGCTCGAGCCGGTCGCGTTGATGGAGCGATCGGTGCTCGCAGCGGCCGCCGATGCCGGACTCGACGGCCCGCCATGCGCTGACTCCGTGCGCGTCGTCAACATCATCGGCTGGCGCTACCGCAACGCGCCTCGCTTTCTCGCCGAACGTCTGGGCCTGTCCGACTGCGAACTCGCGGAGTCGACGGCAGGCGGCAACAGCCCGCAGGCGCTCGTCAATCGCACCGCCCTCGACATAGCGAGCGGTGCCGTCGACCTCGCGATCCTGTCCGGGGCCGAGGCGTTCAGGACCTACATGCGCGCCCGCAAGGAGAACGTCACGCTCGACTGGCCCAAGGCCGATGAACACGATGTCCCGATGACCATCGGCAAGCCCCTCGACATGAACCATCCGCACGAGCGCGAACTCGGCATCGTGATGCCGGTCCAGGTGTATCCGATGTTCGAAACCGCGCTGCGCGCAGAGGCCGGCCGTACGGTCGAGGAGCATCAGGCGCATCTCGGCGCGCTCTGGTCCGATCTGAGCCACGTCGCAGCATCCAACCCGTACGCGTGGATCCGCGAGCCGAAGTCGGCCGAGGAGATCACGACCGTCGGTCCGAAGAATCGGATGATCGGGTTCCCCTATCCGAAGCTGATGAACTCCAACAGCGACGTCGACATGGGCGCCGCGTTGATCATGTGTTCGGTCGAGGTCGCCGAGCGGCTCGGCATCGCCCGCGATCGCTGGGTGTTCCCGCGTTCGGGCACCGACTGCCACGAGCACAACTTCGTGTCGAATCGCGACACGTTCGCGCGGACCCCGGCGATCGAACTCGGTGGACGTCGGGCACTCGATCTGGCCGGCGTGACGATCGACGAGGTCGCGCTCATCGATTTGTACTCGTGTTTCCCCTCGGCGGTACAGCTCGGTGCGGCGTCGCTCGGCGTCGACCTCGACCGGCAGTGGTCACGTACCGGTGGGCTGCCTTTTGCTGGCGGGCCGTGGAACAACTACCCGATGCACGCGATCGCGACGATCGTCAGCGAGTTGCGCGAGCAGCCCGACGAGTACGGACTCGTCTGGGCCAATGGTGGCTACGCGACCAAGCACTCCTTCGGCGTCTACGCCGCGACACCGCCGACCGACGGGTTCGGCTACGACCACCCGCAGGCCGAGATCGACGCGTTGCCGAAGCGATCGTTGGCGATCGGCGAGGAAGCTGCAGGATCGGCCGACATCGAGGCGTACACCGTGATGTTCTCCCGCGACAACGAACCCGAATCCGCGATCGCCGCGTGTCTGTTGCCGGACGGTCGGCGCGCGTGGGGGAAGTCGTCTGACACCGCGGTCGCCGCTGCGATGTGCGACGGCGAGTGGGTCGGCATCAGCGTCGAACTCGACGCCGACGCGACGATGCGCGTCTGATCGACGCGGCCGTCGTTCGTCGACCGACCGCCGTTGACCAGTCACCCCGCCGGGGACCCGACGGCGAAATCAGTCGACTCGGTCGTTGCCCGCCAGCGTCCCGCGGTCGGGGCAGTTGACGAACAGGTACTGCTCGGTCTGCGGGAACCGGACGTCGACGATCAGGCTCGGGTCCTCGGTGATCGGTGGTAACTCGCCGAGCAGACCTTGGGATGCTTGCTCGACCTGATCGACGAACTCGACGGGGATCTCGACCTCGAGCGTGTCCGATTCCGTCCCGTTCGCCGTGACGGCAGCCAACCAGGCGGCGCCGAGCGTCTCGATGCCAGCAGCGTCGACGCCCGCGTCGACCAGCAGGGTCCTGGCCCGGTCGGCTCGTCGCAGCAACGGGGCGGGGAGCTCGGACGTCAGCGCCGACCGCTCGGCTTCCAGCTCCGCGGGCAACGAGGCGGCGAGATCGTCGACAGCGGAGATCAGCACGTCGTTCGCGACGACCTCGTGCGTGGCAGCGACCGCCGGATCGCGAAACGCCCACCCGAACGTGAGTGCCTGGTACGAGCCGGCGAACTCGCTCCAGGCACGGCAGAACGCATCGGTGCTGTCGATGCCGGGCACGCCGGTGTCGGGCACCGGCTCGATCGGATCGAGGACCGAGTCGGACACGACGACGTCGGGCGGCTGCGGCGCCACGGGTCCGAGTTCACTCGCATCGCCACCGGAATCCAGCGGCGCCGGGGTGAACACGTCACCGGTGTCCGAAGGGAGGCCGTTCGATCCGTCGCTCGCGCCGTCGGCCACGATGTCATCGGAGTCCGCATCGGAACACGACGCCATGCCGAGCATCGCCGTGACCGAGACCGCCGCAACGATCGCAGGCCGCCGACGAGTGGTGCGCCCCATGCGCTCGACGACACCGCTGCTCGCGCTGCGCCGTGCGTCGCGACGTGCCGTCGGCGAGCCCTGCGTTTCCATTCCGACAGTGTGCCCTCCGACCTGCCATGCTCGGCGTCATGTCGAGCGTCGACCCGAACGAAGCATCCGCAACGCCTACTGCGCCAGCCGTATCCGGTGGCGGCGAGGCACCAGCTCCGAAGATCCCGATGATCATCGACTGCGATCCCGGCCACGACGATGCCGTTGCCATCGTGACCGCCGCCCACGTCGCCGACGTCCGCGGGATCGTGACCGTTGCCGGCAACGCGCCGCTCGACCGGACCACCCACAACGCGCTCGTGATGCGCGACCTGCTCCAACTGGACACGCCGGTCCACTCGGGAATCGCTCGACCGCTGGTCGCCGAGCCGTTCCACGCCGCCTACGTCCACGGCGAGTCCGGCCTCGACGGTGCCGAGCTCCCCGAACCGACGACGCCGCTCGACGGCACCGACGGCGTCGAGTTCATCATCGAGACCTGCCGGGCCGAGGAAGGCATCTGGCTGGTGCCGATCGGCCCGCTCACCAACATCGCGGCCGCGTTCCGGCTCGCGCCCGACCTCCCGCATCGGATCGCTGGCCTGTCGCTGATGGGCGGCGGCACCTACGGCAACAGCACCGCCGCCGCAGAGTTCAACCTGTGGTGCGATCCGCATGCGGCCGCGATCGTGTTCGATGCGTTCGACCCGGCGGGTGCCGGCGCCGGAACGGGCCCGCTGATCATGGCCGGCCTGGATGTCACCCATCGGTTCCAGGTGACGCCGGAGCGGATCGAGCAGACCCGAGCGCTTCCCGGCCGAGTGGCCGGACTGCTCGCCGACCTGTTCGTCTTCTTCTCCGACGCGTACCTCTCCTGGCACGACGTGGGCACGATGACCGGAGCCGCCCTCCACGACCCGCTCGCCGTGTTGGCGATCACGCACCCGGAATTGTTCGCCCGCGAGCATCGCCACGTCACGGTCGAGACGCAAGGGGTGCACACCGCCGGGATGACGGTGATCGACAAGCGCACGCTGTCGAGTCGCAAGGAGCCGAACTGCGACGTGCTCGTCGACGTCGACCACGAAGCAGCGTTCGCCGTCGTGCTCGAGGCGATCGCCGCGTGCCCCTGATCACGACCAGCGGCGGGCCGAGCGAGCGACGAAGTGAGACCCGCCCACCCGATCGCTTCTAAGGTGCACGTCGTGAGCGATTCGTTCCCACGCCAACACGCCCGAACACAACGCTTCACGCTCGGCGAGCCGCGCAACGTGACGGTCTCGCCCGACGGATCGCGCGTCGTGTTCCTCCGCTCGTCAGCCGGCGACGACTCGGTCAATGCGCTGTGGGTGCTCGACCTGACCTCCGGTGAAGAACGCCTCGTCGCCGATCCGCGCAGCCTGCTCGGCCTCGACGACACCGACGCTGCGACCGATCATGAACTCACCGACGAGGAGCGGGCCCGTCGCGAGCGCACCCGTGACGGGGCGAGCGGCATCACGTCGTACGCAACCGACGCGGCGTGCAAGGTCGTCGCCTTCGCGCTCGACGGCCAACTGTTCGCCGCCGGCCTGCTCAGCGGTCAGGCGAGGCGAATCGCCGTGGCCGGACCCGTCTTCGACCCTCGCCCCGATCCGACCGCTGCCCGGCTCGCCTACGTCAGCGGACGCCAACTCCGCATCGCGGAGCTCGACGGCTCCTCACGGGTGCTCGCCGGCGACGATCCCAAGGAAGCCGATACCGTGTCGTGGGGCAGCGCCGACTTCATCGCCGCTGAGGAGATGCACCGCTTCCGGGGCTTCTGGTGGAGTCCCGACGGGCAGACGATCGCGGCATGTCGCGTCGACGAGTCACCGGTCGCCGAGTGGACGATCGCCGACCCCGGCAATCCATCAGCCCCCGCACGCACGGTTCGATACCCGGCGGCTGGCACCGACAACGCGATCGTCACACTCCACCTGCTCGGCCTCGACGGCTCGCGTCTCGACGTCGATTGGGACCGAGAGTTCTTTCCCTACATCTCGTACGTCGAGTGGACCGAGCAGGGCTTGATCTTCTCGGCGCAGTCGCGGGATCAGCGCGGCTCGATGGTCGTACGGGTCGACACGATGACCGGCGAGGGGCTCGTGATCGCGAGCGACTACGACGACGCGTGGATCGAGAACGTCCCGGGAGTTCCGGCGTTGCTCCCCGGGGGACAGTTGCTCACCGCGTCCGACATCGACGGCGTCCGACGGCTCTACATCGACGACGATGCGGTGACGCCCAGCGACCTCCAGGTTCGATCCGTGGTGCATGTCGGTCAGACCGACGGCGAACCGACCGTCGTGTTCCTCGCCAACGATCCCGCCGAGCCGACCGAACTCCACGTCTGGTGCACGACACCGGCGGCCGAGTGTGGTCGTCTCACCGAAGCCCATGGCGTCCACGGGGCCGTCGTCGGTGGCGACACGGTCGTCGTGCGTTCGTCGTCGCTCGACCGAGCCGGAGCGACGCACACCGTCGTCATCGACGGGCTCTTCGACGGACCAGTCATCGCTTCGCACGCGGAGACCCCGTCGATCGTTCCGAACGTGACACTGCTTCGAGCGGGCGAACGCGATCTGGCGACAGCGCTCCTGCTGCCGACCGGGTACGACCCCGATCGCGACGGCAAGCTCCCCGTCCTGCTCGATCCGTACGGCGGGCCGCATGCGCAACGCGTCACGGCGTCGTTCAACGCGTTCTTGACCTCGCAGTGGTTCGCCGACCAGGGACTCGCGGTCGTCGTCGCCGACGGACGTGGTACGCCGGGCCGCGGTGCGGCGTGGGAGCGAGCGGTTCGCCACGACCTGGCGATGGTGCCGCTGCAAGATCAGATCGACGCTTTGCACGGTGTCGCCGAGGAACACGATGCCCTCGATCTCGACCGCGTCGCGATCCGCGGCTGGAGCTTCGGCGGCTACCTCGCAGCACTGGCCGTGTTGGAACGGCCCGACGTGTTCCACGCGGCGATCGCGGGTGCCCCCGTGACCGAGTGGCGGCTCTACGACACCCACTACACCGAGCGGTACCTGGGCGACCCGAACGTCGAGGGTCCCGACGAGGGCTCGGTCGTCTACGACGCCAACTCCCTGCTCCCCCGCGCAGCCAGCCTGACCCGGCCGCTGTTGTTCGTCCACGGCCTCGCCGACGACAACGTCGTCGCCGCACACACGTTGCAGATGTCGTCGGCGCTGCTCGCTGCCGGGCGACCTCACGAGGTGCTGCCGCTGGTCGGCGTCACCCACATGACCCCACAGGAAGTGGTCGCGGAGAACCTGCTACTCCACCAACTCGACTTCCTGTCACGCGCGCTCGCCGTCGATCTGAGATCATCGTGAACCCCAGCGAGCGCCCCCGATCAGATCACCATTTCGCCGCCATACCGACAGGACCCACATGAACGACCAACTCGCTGCCCTCTACCGGGGTGTCGCCGTGCACGCGACCGCCAACGCCGAACACCTCGCTGCGCTGCAGCTGCTGACACTGGTGATGCTGGCCGACCACGAGATCAACGACACCGAGGTCGACGCGGTGCGCGAGATCAGCGAAGAGTGGCGCGGTGACGACTTCCCGTTCGAGGAATACCTGCGCCCCGCCATCGAAGCAGCGCGGCGCGCGATCGACAGCGATCGAGTCGTCGAGTTCCTGGACGACATCGACGCAACGATCAGCAGCCGCGTGCTGCGCTCGGCGCTGTTCTCCGCTGCCCGCGAGGTCGCGGGCGCCGACGACGAAGTCAGCCCCGCCGAAGGCACCATCCTCGCCGAAGTCGCCGTCCGTTTCGGTTAGTGCCCGGCGAGCAACGTTCGGGACATCCCGGAGGCCGGCGGTTCGTGCCGGATCCGCTGTGCAGCCCGGGGCGGTCTGGCGAGAATCCCCTCGACGGACCACCCCGGGACAGCGGCTTCCCTTCCGGGAAATCTGCGGCTCCGATCTCATCCAACGCCTGATCGAGGACGGCGACGTGCAGTTCGCATGTCCGCAGTGTCGGTCGGAATCATCAGCTGCATGGTCGGGAGAGATAGTCGGCGCACTCCTCGTCGGTGAGCGAGCGCAACGCGGTGCTTCTCGCGTACTCGACGAACGCAGCCTGGTCCGTCGGAATTGCTGCCACGCCGAACCGGCCGTTGCCGATGCCGACCGGGATCGGGTTGTCGGTTCCGAACCAGACGAACCCGTCACGCACGCGCACCCGGCCGGCCGCTGTCCCGGCATCGATCGACCAGATCTCGTCGAGCGTGTCGGTCGCAAAGGCCCGAACGGCGCCCGATTCCGAACCCGTGTAGAGCGTCGATCCGTCGTCGGAAAAAGCCAGTCCCGTGAAGAGGTCCCGTGTCGGAATGCTGGTCGACGCCATGACGGCGGCGGAGCCGCCATCCGCAAGCAAGGCCTCGAGGTCGAAGAGCGTGATGGCCCCCGTGTCACCGCCGACCGCAATGGCGCCTCCGTCGCTGGAGACTGCAAGCTCGCGGTACCTGACGAGCTCGGGGGCTTCGAGAGTGACCGTGCTCGCCTGCCCGAGCGGCTCGGCCATCAGCGTGTCACCCGACTCGGGGTCGAGCAACCGCAGCACGCTGTCGCCGCCGAGCTGACCGAGGACCGCGACCACTGCGCCGTCGAGCACGAACGATGCATCGAACGCAGTGAACCCGTTCTCGCGCCAGATGACCTCGCCGCTCGACCTCTCGATGATCGCAATACTCGACCGTCCTGCGCGGCCTTCGCGTGTGGCGCCCTCCGAGGTCGATGCGACGAGCAGTCGGCCATCGGGGGAGACGGCAAGCGGGTTCGCAATGTCGGCGACCGCGATGTCGTCGAGCCAGCGCCGATCGCCGACGTCGTACGTCCGGATCGCGTCGACGCTGCCGGTCACGATGAGACCCAACTCGGTGTCGGTGATCGTCCGGGTGTTCCGATTTTCGCGACCCGCCTCGAACTCGGCGATCAGTCCGCCACTCGACGTGTCCCAGATGCGACCCGTCCCCTGGCCGTCGGCGAGCAACGTGAGATCTGCACCGAACTGTTCGTGGAATCGAACGGGTCGGTCGGATCCGACGAAGGGCTGTGGTGACGGCGTGGGCGGGGTGAGGCTCCACACCCGCGCGTTGCGCTCCGAGCCATCGAGCGTCACGAGGTGGCGACCATCGGGCGTCCAGTGCACGGCGAACTGCAAGTCCCCACTGAGCCGGTACAGCAGGTCGAGCGTCACCCCGTCGTAGACGTCCACGGCACCCCCACTGCTCACCACGAACAACCGACCATCGGCGCTCGACGCTAGGTGCGCCTCCGCTCCCGGTTTGCTGATCGTGGGGACGCTGCCATCACTGCTGGTTCTGCCATCGACACTGGTCGAAACAGCGACGACGGTTCGGGTATCGATGTCGATCCGCTGCAGCCGCTGGTCTTCGCTGATCCACCACATGGCGTTCTCCTCGCCGATCCAATCCGACGAGCGGAAGGCCTGGTATGTGCTAACGGTCTGCACGCTCATCAGTTCCTCGCCGCTCACGACATCGAAGAACCTGATCGACGGATTCTCGACGGCGAAATCCTCGTACAGAGCGAGCGTTCGACCGTTCGGTGACAGCTTCACCTGGTCAGCCAAGGGCACCTCGATGGTTCGTTCGCCGGTTGCCCGGTCGACGACGACGGCGACACTCGCACCGGGCGCACCGGGGGCCCGGTCGCCGGTGTACCAGACATACGCGATGTGGGTGGCAGTGGTCTCGATCTGGATGACCCATTTCTCCGGCTGGTACATGTCGCGCCGCAACAGGTCCCCGGTGTCGGGATCCCACCACGAGATCTCACCGGCACCGTTTCCGATGGCGATCTGATCGGTCGTGGCATCCCACTCGGCCCAGATCGCTTCGTTCTCGTCGACGATCTGCATGACGATCTGGCCGGTCGAGATGTCGTAGATGTTGGCCGGACCCGGTTCCCCCACCTCGCCGCGTGTTCGGACCGTCAGTTCGTTGTCGGTCGTGACGGCGTGGGTGCCATCGGGTGACATCGAGAAGGCATGAGCGAGAAAGATCCACGGGGTCGGTGCCTCGAAGCGTCGCTCGATGCGCTGATTGCGCGTCGACTCCCACAACCCCGTCGTGACCTCGGCCACGGTGACGCCGACGCCGTCGGCGATGTCGGCCGCCTCGATGGCGAGCAAGGTCGCCAGTTCAGGATCGACGGCGGCCAGGTTCGCCGCCGCCAACCCGCCGAATCGTGCGCTCTCGATCGCAGCGTTGCGCTCGGCGCCGATGCGCAGCGTCTCGGCCTCGGCCGCCGCCTGCTCGGCCAGCGCCTGCTGTTCCGTGGCGTTTGCCGTCTCGGCGTCGGCGACCACACGCAACTGATCGGCTTCGACCGCTGCCGCTCGGGCATCGCTGGCGGCGTTCTCGGCGCGTCCGCGCTGGACGACGGCGATCGCCGCCACACCCACGGCGAGCACAGCGAGGCAGGCCACGACCGCGAGGACCCGCCGACGTCGCGTGATCGCCGATCGCTCACCCGCGGTAACGGCACGTCGACTGGCGTCGAGGAACTCTCGATCGCTGTCACTCAGCCGAGCGTTGCCCGTCTCGACCCACCGTTCGTACTGTTCGAGGCGACCGCCAGCGAGCAGGAAGCTCGCATCGCGGCTATTCGCCACCCACTCCCCGGTCGACCAGTGGAGCCGCCGTTCGAGGAGCAGGCTCTCGCGTCGTTCGTCGATCCACGTCCGCAGGCGCGGCCACTCCCGGATGAGCGCTTCATGAGCGACCTCGATCGTCTGACCTCGAGTGACGGGGTCGTGGTCGAACGACAGCAGCCGGAACGAGCCGTAGTCGGCGATCACCGTCGCGAGGGCCGCACTGTTCAGCCCGAGCGAATCGAGTTCGGTGCGTCGGACCCGTCGCCGTGTGTCGTCGTTTTCCTCGTCGACGGTGACCAGTTGGACGAACAGCTCCTGAGCGGCGGTCCGCGCCGCCGCCGGCAGTCCGAGGTAGATCTCCTCGGCCCGACGCGCCAGCGCTCCGATCACGCCGCCCGTGCGCTCGTACGCGTCGATCGTGAGTCGCCGTCCGTCTCGGGCCTCCACCAGTTCGGTGAGGGCGTACTGCATCAACGGGAGGGCCCCCGGTTCGTCGGCGACGTCACGCGTGATCAACGGGATCAAGCCGCTCTCGACGACGAGATCGACACTGCGGGCGGGTTCGACGATCGCCTGGGCCAGCTCGGACGCATCAGGCATCGCCACCGTGACGAGACCCCTCGACATCAGCTCGGCGAAGGCGGGGTACTCGAGGGGCCGATCGAAGAAGTCGGCGCGCATCGTCAACACGAGGCGGACACGTGAGCGTTCGTCGTTGCCGATCGTGACGAGGTTGTCGAGGAAGTCGCGTCGCACCTGCGGGTCGTGAGTCAGCGAGAAGAGTTCCTCGAACTGATCGATCACCAACAGCAGGTCGGTGTCATCACCGGCCAGGATCTGCTTCGACACGCGCAGCAGGCCCCTGTCGTCGGCCATCAGGTCATCGAGCAGACCATCGGGTCGGGTGACCGCAACCCGTAGCAACGCCGCCTCGAGTTCCTCGAACGGATAGCTGCCCGGGAACATCTCGGCGACGACGATGTCGCGGTCGGGGCTGAGGTCGCCTCGACGGGCGCGAGGAACGAGGCCGGCTCGTACGAGGCTGGACTTACCGGAACCCGACGGTCCGACCACGCACGTGAGCGGCGACCTCGCGACCTGAGCGACCAGCTGGTCGGTCAACTCCGAGCGTCCGAAGAAGTCGGCGGCATCGGTTTCGGTGAACGCGCGGAGGCCCTTGTACGGGTTGCGGAACTCCGACAGCGGAGCGTCGTCGATCGTCGTCACATCGACGCCGAAGACCTGTCGAACCGCGCGGGTGAACTCCTCGATGCGGGCAAGGCGTTGCGCCGGGTCGCGGTGGGTCGCTCGGGCGAACACGGCGTCCAGAGCGGACGGGATGCTCGCCGAGGTTGCCTCGACGGGCTCGGGCGACATGCCGAGATCCGGCCGCTGACCGGTGAGCAACTCGAAAGCGAGACAGGCGAACGCGTAGACGTCTGTCGGAGGACCAGCCGGCTCGCCGGCGAGCTGCTCCGGCGCGGCGTAGACCAGCGTCCCATCCCACGCAGCGTCGGCCCCGACTGCTCGGGCGACGAGGGTGGACACGGCGAAATCGGTGAGGTACGCGTTGCCGTCGCCATCGAGCACGACATTCGACGGCTTGATCCCGCCGTGGGCCACACCGTGTCGATGTGCATACGACAGCGCCGCACCGACCTGATCGAGCAAACGAAGCGCGGCCGGCGGCGCCCATGCCGTCGTGATCGACGGGCCCAACGAGCGGTCGTCGACGAGTTGCTGCACCACGTAGGCGCCATCGGGGTCGCGCCAGGAATCGAACAGCGTCGCGATGTGCGGATGGTCGAGTTGCATGACGATCCGCAGCTCGGCCTCGAAGTCGCGGACGAACTCGGACCGGTTGGCCACGTCGTACGCGATGACCTTGACAGCCACCTCGCGTCCGATCGTTGGGTGGTAGGCGACGAAGACCTCCGAATGAGGACCCGCTCCGAGTGACTCGCGGAACTCGTAGCTGCGAACTCGCTGGGCGAACCCGTCGCGGCCGTCGGACGAGTCGTCGACGCGAACCGCTCTCGACCTCGATGGGAGATCGAGGTCGGGCGACTGCTCCAGGATCTGCTGATGGAGGGACCGCAGATCATTGGACGGTTCGAGACCGAGTTCGTCGACCAGCGTCGTACGCGTGCGCTGGTACGCGCGCAGCGCTTCGGCCTGGCGACCCGACCGATAGAGAGCGATCATGTGCAGACGACGGAAGTCCTCGCGGAACGGATGATCGGATGCCAGTGCATCGAGTTGACCAACCACGTCGACGTGATCGCCGAGCCTCAGACGGGCGCCGAACAACAGACCCTGCGCCTGGAGGCGCAACTCGTCGAGTTGGACCACCGTCGAACGCAGCGCATCGCAGTCCGCG
This sequence comes from Ilumatobacter sp., assembly GCF_046290335.1. Classification (GTDB taxonomy): domain Bacteria; phylum Actinomycetota; class Acidimicrobiia; order Acidimicrobiales; family Ilumatobacteraceae; genus Ilumatobacter_A. Next base: position 1,832,694 of record NZ_JBKAGH010000001.1, read on the forward strand.
AACTCCGCGTACGCAGCGCCGTTCCAGAGTCCCAGCGCCGCCTCCACCGTGTGACACGTCGCGGCCGGGTCGGCGTCGAGAGCCGAATGCGCAGTTGCGACGGCACGTTCGAACTCCACGGCGTCGACCGTCAGGCTCGTTGCATCGATCCGGTAGCCGGTGCCGACGGTGTCGATCTCCACGTCGGCTCCGAGGGCGCGGCGGACGTTCGACACGTTGACCTGCACGGCCTTGCGGGCGGTTGCGGGCGGGTCGTCACCCCACAACCCGTCGATCAGCGCTTCCATCGACACGACATCGCCGAGGTTCGCCACGAGCAGGGCGAGGAGGAGACTCGGCTTCGGACCGCCGACGTCGACCACGCGTCCGGCTCGACGCACGACCAACGGGCCGAGCACCTGCACCTCGTACGTGTCGTTTCGTTGCTCGCTCTCCACTCCCCGTCCTCCGTGTTCCGGTATCCCGACCGCTCGTCCATCCGCCGTCACCTCGGAGGCTTCACCGGTGCGGTTATAGCTGGGCTACAAACCCTCTGTTGCCGGCCGCGAACCGAGTTGGAACCAGCCGTCGTCAGCGTGATTCCCGACGAGTTCGTCATCCCGACGAGCCGAACGAAAGGAACCACCATGAACACGACCACCGACACCAACACCATCCCCGGTTTCGCGACGACCTTGCCAACATCCTCGCACTCTCGGAACCTGCGCCCGGGAGTCAAGCGACTGGTCACGGCGCTCGCCGGTGCCAGCTTGATCATCGGAGCCGGCGCGATCTCGGCCAACGCTCTGGCCGACGACGGACCCGTTCGCTGTGAGGCATCGGGGCCCGGCACGGCCGACTCCCTCGTTCGGGCGGCTGACACCTGCGAGCAGCGCTACACCGATTGCATGGGCAACGCGCCCGGCACCCCCGATTCGCTCGAGCGGTGGGTCGACCACTGCTACGCAAAGGCCTCAGCCTGAACTGCGAACGACCCAAGCCGAATGTGTGAGTTGAGCCGCGCGAAATCGGCGCGGACAGCTCACACTTCGTCGGTGCAGGTCAGCGGGGGCGGCGACCGAGGGTGACGCGTTCGTGGCCAGCGAGGTCGCGGTGGGTGGCGACGTCGCTGAGGTTCGCATCACCGAACAACGCCCGCACGGCGTCGCCCTGATCGTGGCCGTGTTCGACGAGGAGCCATCCACTGGCGACGAGATGGTGCGGTGCGCCGGTGACGATGGTGCGGATCTCGTCGAGACCGTCGGTACCGGCCAGCAGCGCAGATGTCGGCTCCCAGTCGGCAACCGACGGGTCGAGCTCCGGGGTGCCGACGGCGACGTAGGGCGGGTTCGACACGATCACGTCGGCGAGCAGATCGGCCGGGAGCGCGTCGAACCACGAGCCGTGAGCGACGCGAACGTTGGTCGCCGACCGTCCGATGCCGGCGAGGTTGGCGCGAGCGACGTCGAGCGCGTCGAGGCTTGCGTCGGTGATCCACACCGTCGTTCCGTCGAGCGGGAGTTCGTCGGCGAGCGCAAGCCCGATCGCGCCCGATCCGGTGCCGAGGTCGACGAGCGTTCGAGTCGGCTCGACGCGGCGCGCACGCGTCAACGCCAATTCGACGAGGAGCTCGGTCTCCGGTCGCGGGATCAGCACCCGCTGGTCGACGACGAGATCAAGGCGACGGAACCCCCACGAGCCGAGCACGTATTGGACCGGCTCGCCCTGTCGGGCACGTGTGACCATGGCGTCGAGGTGTGCAACGGCGCGCTCGGTGGCTGGCGACTCGAGCATCGACAGAAACTCGGTCGGCGTCGACGAGGTCGCCGTCTCACAGATCCACCGAGCGTGCCGCGGCTCGCCGACGAGCGCCTCGGTTTCGCGGAGCAGTTCGCGCCACGAGATCGTCGAGCCACCGTCATCCGAGATCTCATCCGGGATCTCATCCGGTGTCTCGTCAGTCATCGCCACCCTCGACGAGCAGCCTCGACCGCTCATCGGCGGCGAGCGGGTCGATCACCATCTGCAGGTCACCGGCGAGGATGTCGGACAATCGATAGACCGTGAAACCGATGCGGTGATCGGTGACACGGTTCTCCTTGTAGTTGTACGTGCGGATCTTCTCGCTGCGGCCACCGCCGCCGACTTGCGAGCGACGCTCCGCGGAGAGTTCGGCGTTGCGTTCTGCCTCGGCGAGATCGAACAGGCGGGCGCGCAACACCTGCATCGCCCGAGCCTTGTTCTGCAGTTGCGAGCGCTCGTCCTGCATCGTCACGACCACGCCGGTCGGCAGGTGGGTGATCCGCACCGCCGAATCCGTCGTGTTGACGTGCTGGCCACCGGCACCGCTCGATCGGTAGACGTCGATCGTGAGGTCGCGTTCGTCGAGGTCGACGTCGACCTCGTCGACCTCGGCGAGGACGGTGACCGTCGCCGACGACGTGTGGATGCGCCCCTGGCTTTCCGTCACCGGCACCCGCTGCACCCGATGTGGGCCGCCTTCGAACTTGAGGTTGCGCCACGCGGTGTCGCCGCGCACTTCGAACGTGATGTCGTTGTAGCCGCCCATGTCGCTGGGCGACGCAGACAAGATCTCGACCTGCCATCGCTGCGACGCCGCGTACGCGGCGTACATCTCGTACAGATCGCGTGCGAACAGGTTGGCTTCCTCGCCACCCTCGGCGCCGCGGATCTCCATGATGACGTTGCGGCCGTCGCGAGGGTCCTTGGGCAGCATCAACTCTCGCAGTGCCGCCTCCATCGCAGGAAGTTCTTCGGCGACGTCGTCGAGTTCGGCCTGGAGCAGATCCCGTTCCGCGCCGGTGGCACCGTCGAGCATCTCACGCGCTGCTTCGGCGTCACCGCGGCGATCGACGTAACGTCGAAACAACTCGACCACGGATCCGAGGTCGTTGTAGCGCTTCGACACCGTCCGGAGCTGCGACGAGTCGGCGAGCACGTCGGGATCGGACAGCTGCTGTTCGAGGTTGAGGTACTCCTCGACGATGCGCTCGAGCCGTTCGATCATGGACTCGGGAGGCTAACGCCGGGGCCGACGCTCAGATCGTGACGATGTCGAGTGGACCTCGAAAGAGCGCGGCGAGGTCGTGCAGGATCGGCACGGCGTCCGCCGAGCGAAGCACGACCCGTGTCGAGACGACGCCGTCGGCATCACCGAGGGAGCGATGGACGAGCGCGGCGGCGTCGACGGCGAACGCCAACAGGTCGAGATCGACGCCCGCCCCGAACACGAGCACGTGCCGACCGCCGTCGGCGTCGCGACCGATCGCGACGCACGGCGCCGATTCCTTCATGCTCGGGCGAGGTGTCGGAGGCTCGGTCGCCTCGACCTGGACCATCCCGACGAGCGCCGGATCCTCGATCGCCTGCCAACGCAGAAAGCGCTCGATCGCCATCCGATTGAGCGGGTGCTGCGGCGCTGCGAGATCTCGATGCGCACGAACCGCGTCGACGACCCGAGACAACGCGTCCACCTTCGGAACATCCCCGTGCAACAGTTGAAACGCCTCCCGGTCGTTCGCACCGACACCCACCTCCAGGATCACCCCCTGGTTGGCGAGTTCCGACAGCCGCTGGTCGATGAGCGCTGCGAGGTCGGCGTCGCCGGGTTCGGTGAGTCGCCCGATCGTCGGCTGAGCGACGACACGGCACACTTCGAGCCCGCGAACCTCGCCAGCCACCACGCCGTGCTCGACGACCGGATCGGCGCCGCCCGCTTCGATCATCGGGATCATGTCGAGATGCTCGGCGGACGCTCCCGGCGGATCGGCGAGGTCGGTCGGCCCGACCGGCAGCAACGTTCGCTCCTCGGGGAACCACACCTCGATCGGCAGGTCGAAACCCGCCGCTCGACGAGCGAGGGTGCCGCCGTCGTGGTCGGCGATCAGTCCGAGACTCGTCGCCCCCTGACGAAGCGCCCAAGCAAGCGCCGGGCCGAGCGCGCGCTCCCCCACGCCGTCGACGAGGACCCACGCCTGACCGTCGACGACGATGCCGGCCCCGGAGGGGAAGCCCTTCGGCTCGCCCTCGACCGGTCTGCCGAGGTGCTCGGCGACGAGCGCCCGCAGCTTGATCCCCAGCAGCCGTCCACGCAGTTCGGAGTTCGGAGCAGGCGAGGTCATCTCGACGACGCTACCGAGCCGCGTCGGCACCGTTCCGTACGGGCCGCTCCGACCACCAGCGTGACTCAGATGAAGTAGGCGGTGATGTCGGCGGTGAGGTGGAGCGAGCCGGCGTCGTTGTAGATCGTGACCTTGCCACCGGAGCCGATCTTCGCGACGACGAGGTTGCCGGCGATCTTGCCGGTGTCGGGGTTGAGGCTCGCCGCCGTCGGGCGCGTCTCCCCCGTCGGATAGATCGTCAAGAACGTTCGCTGATCCGGACGGATGCCGGTGACGTTGAGCACAGCTGCCTTCGCTCCTGACGGCACGCCGGCGCGACCGGTGACCTGCAACTGCAGTTCCTTGCCCGAGCCGAGCTTCGCCTCCGCGGCACCGGTGCCGTCGCGGGTGTCGAGCAAGCGGGCGGGCGAGAGCGGCGAGAGCATCGCGCCATCGGCGGTGAAGCAACCGACGACGTCGGCGACGAGGTCGAGATCACCGGCGCTCGGTTCGAGATTGATCTTGCCGTCGGCGCCGACCTTGCACATCACCATGTTCGGGACGACATCGCCGGTCAGATACGACAGATTCGCCACCACCGGCTTCGTCTCGCCGGTCGGCCAGGCCGTGATCCAGCCGTTGGTCGACGGTCGAATCGACGTGAGGTTGAGCACCACCGCGTCGACGCCACTCGTCGGGACCCCACCCTGACCGGCGACCTGCAACACGAGCGGCCCACCCGCCCGAACGCGACGCTTCCGTGCGCCGATCCCCTCACGGCTGTCGAGTATGCGGGCCGGGGTGAGCGGCGTGATGCGGGCCGCCACGTCACGACGGAAGTACCCCATCAGGTCGATCGTGACGTCGACGGTGCCCGCGTTGTTGAACAGGCTGATCGTGCCATCGGAGCCGACACCGACCACCGACATGTTCGGCACGACCGCGCCGGCCCGTGGATTGAGCGTTGCCGTGAGCGGCTTGGCATACCCGGTCGGGAAGGCGGTGAGGTAGGTGGTTTCGGTCGGGCGGATCGAGCTGATGTTGACCGCTACCGCCCGCACGTCGTTCGCCGGCACGCCGTTCACCCCGGCGATCTTGACCTTGATCGTCTGGCCAGGTCCGAGGCGCGCCGCGGCGCCTCCCGTCGAGTCACGCGAGTCGAAGATCCTCGTCGGATTGAGCGCCACGAACTGTCCGAGCACCGTGCCGGGGAAGGCTGGCGCGTCGTTCGGCCCGGTCGTGAACAACCCGAGATTCTCGCTGTAGCCGGGCACGATCGACGCGGCGTCGCCGCCGAGCCAGCCGTCGATCAACGAGCCGTAGTAGTCCTGGGTCAGGACGTGGGTGTCCATGCGATCCCACTCGCCGAGCCCGGCGAGGCGGGGACGCTGTCCGTAGAATCCACCCTTGACGTTCGCGCCGAGCACAAACTGCGGTGCCGACGATCCGTGGTCGGTGCCTTCCCCGTCGTTGGCGTGTGCGGTGCGCCCGAACTCCGAGTAGGTCATCACCGTGACGCGCCCGGCCCACGCCGGGTGCAGCCGCGAGAAGAACTGGGTGAGCGCAGCGTTGAGCTCGACCATCCGAGCCCCGTGCATCTGCGGCTGGCCCGCGTGACTGTCGAAGTCGCCCCAGTGCGCGGTCAGGACGCGAAAGCCGAGGTTGGCGTTGATGAGACGGGCGGCGATGTCGAGCTTCGCGACGATGTCGACACCGGGCAGGTTCTCCTCGGTCGGGATGATCGGGGCCAGGCGTGCGGCGATGTCGAGTTGGTCGCGCTGGGCTTGGCCCACGCGGCTGCGCCAGTTCGGGTTGGTCGGCGGCCCGGGATCACCGGCACCGAGCGCCCGGATCGCATCGAGCAACTTGCGGTCGTTCGCGTTCTCGGCGAGCCCGAACGACGGCTTGCCGACCGGCACCGTCGTCGACACCGACTGCTGTCCGATCATGTGCAGCGGCAGCGCGCTCCCGATCTCGGCGGCGGCATAGAGATCGCGGCTCCCCGAGAGGTACTGGTCGAGCCAGCGTCCGACCCATCCCGAGTCGGGCACGCCGCTGGTTCGGCCCGACATCCACCACGCCATCGAACTGAAGTGGCTGAACTCGTCGATCGCGTGGCCCACGCCTTCGACGATGGCCAACTGGTCGGCGTCCCAGAACCGCTTGAGCTCGGCGAGGTGCGGGTTGAGGCCGGTGTTCGCGTCGAGCGGGAGGGTGTCGGCGGCGGGAATCGCGACCGGTGCGTGGAAGTCGTAGTAGTGGCCGTCGGTGATCGGCACGACGGTGTTGAGCCCGTCGTTGCCTCCGTGCATACCGAGCACGAGCAAGATGCCGTCGGTCGGGCCGATCGGGCCGAGCGCCCACGCGGACGGATCGAATCCGGGAAGATTCAGATCGAGCAGCGACGTGCCGGGGCCGGCGACGAGACCGGCCCCCATGCCCATGCCGACGAGCTGGAGGAAGCGTCGCCGGTCGAGGCCGAAGCGATCTTCGGGCTCGGTGTCGGGGCGCAGCAGGTGACGTTCGGCGCCGGCGGTGGAGATGTCGGGATCGAGCATGGCGAACCTCAGGCGGTGGGCGTCACGGCGGTGGACACGTGCAGGTCGGGAGCGAGCATGATCAGCAGCGGGAGCTGGCGTCGCTCGTAATAGTTGGGGTCACTGCCACTCGTGTGCGACTCACAGAAGTCGATGAGCGCAGCGCGGGTTTCGGGTCGCACGGTCAGCCCCATGAAGTCGAGGATCCGATCGACGAGCACGTCGTTGGGAAGCGGCGCGATGTCGTGCGGCGCAGGGAGTCCAGCGCCGCCGACGACCTCGTGTTGGTGGATCCTCTGGCCGTTCTGGAGTTCGAAGTAGTTCCGGTGTCGCTCCTGCCACGGGTGTGCCCAGTAGGTCTCGAACAACGGCCAGGTGCAGGCTTGGGCGAGTCGGTTGCGGCCTTCGAACGCGCTGGCGTTGATCCAGAACCCGTTCGGCTTCCAACCACTCACGTTGGGTGGATACAGCAGCTCCTGGCCCGCCTGGCCCATCAGCCACAGCGCCGCGACCTGCTCGGCGGAACGACCGAGCGCGACCATCAGCGCCACCATGTACTCGACCGGCTGACGCACGAGGCCGTTCTTGGTGGACTCGGCGTAGAAGTCGTCGTGCATGAGCATCGCGCGCACCCACGGCCGGATCTGGAAGTTGTTGTCCAGGAGCGCCGTCGTCATCGCGCCCAGCACACCGGGCGGGACGGTGCCCGAATTGGCTTCGCCGAACTCCTGCCAGAGCTTCTTCGACAAGAACTCGGCGGCGACCTCCTTGGTCGGCCGCCCGCGGTTGGCGACGTTGTCGGCACCGTTCGGCACGATTCCGCCCTGGCTCGCGTAGCTGGTCGAGCCGCCCGTTCCGCTGGCGTAGGTCGCGTTCAACCACAGCATGACGTCGATGGTCTCGAAGCCGGCGTAGCGAAACTGGATCTGGTTGATCGTCCGCCCGAAGAACGGGAGTGCGCCGCGGGTGTGCTGTTCCTGGTTGAACGTGCGCACGGCATCGGAATTGCCGCCGGGGGCGTTCCAGACCGCGGTGTGTCCGGTCCAGGCCGAGGTCGCCGATTCGACCTCGGTCTCGGTGTAGTTGCCGACACCGATGACGAACAGTTCCATCATCTCGCGGGCGAAGTTCTGATTCGGCGAGGTGGCCACGTTGCGGTCGTTGTCGAGGTAGCGAAGCATCGCGACCTGCAGCGACATGTCCTTCATCAACTGGCCGATGGTGCCGTTCACGCCGTCCTCGCGGAACAGGTCGATCTGTTCGCGCATGAACGGCGCCGAGTTGACCTTGCCGAGTTCGCTGCAGATGTGACCGTGCCAGAAGAACGCCATGCGCTCGCGGAACGGGCTGCCGCCGCTGCGCCCCGCCATCCGGTTCAACCAGTCGCGGGTGATGTTCTGTCCCTGCTGCCAGTTCTCGCCGGAGCCGAGCGACAGACTCGAGTACCCAGCGGACGCCGTGTTCAAGATGTTGTCGACCGCGGCGTCGACATCCATTGCCTGGAGCGCGGCGACTCGATCCGGCTTGTCGACGAACTCGGTTCGTCGGAGGAGATGTCGAGCGTTGGCTTCACCGAGGGGCACGGCGGGTCTTCTCCTGAAGGCGGAACGTCGAGGGGACGGTCGTGGGTCTGATCATGAACATCGGACCACCACCGAGGGAGGTTGAGTGACTTCCCACCGATGTATCGTAACTGAATTGCAATGTCGTGTCGAGGCACTTCCGCGCCCGTTGCGCACCGTCTCGACAACGACGAACGCCGCCTCCCACAGGAGACGGCGTTCGCATCGTAGATCTGAGGTTCAGTATGCGGTGAGTGTTCGGAGCTCGCGCTGCGAGCGACCGATCACTCCTCCATGTTGGTGGGCTTGCCTTCGCGGCGGCCGTAGCGCTTGTTGAAGCGCTCGACGCGGCCACCCGAGTCGACCAGCTTCTGCTTACCGGTGAAGAACGGATGGCACTCGTTGCAGAGTTCGACGGTGAGGTCGCCATCGACCGTCGACTTGGTGGTGAACGTGTTGCCGCACGAGCACTTGACGGTCGTGTCGGAGTACGCGGGATGGATATCGGTCTTCATGGTTCCTCGTTTCGATCCGGTCGGTGACGGCTGAACTGCAGATCTCGTGCTGGATGCACGAGCCGCGATCGTCGTCGAAGATCAACGCCGTTCAACGCTATCGAAGTCCCCCACCAAAACGACAGAGTGGGTCAGACCCACTCTGTCGTTCGGATGCCTCGCCGGTCGGGCCGACCGACACCGTTGTTACCCAGCTGTTGTCAGCGCGAGCGTACTTTCAGACGCATGGACACAACTTCCCCCCGCCGGACCAGACGACTGTTGACGTCGTGCGCGACGGCCCTGGTCACACTCACCTTGACAGCGGGGGCAGCCGATGCCCGGGTCGACACCGAGCCGATCACGGTGATCGACGATCAAGTGAGCCTGCGCCAGTTCTCGATCGCGCACAACTCGGAAAAGAACGAGTACTTCGCCGTCTGGCGAGAGTTCGACGGTTTCGTCGAGACCGACGTCGTCGGGGCGCTCCTCGACGCAGAGGGCAAGATCATCAGTGGTCCCACCATCGTCGCCGAACAGCGCAGCAACGATTCGGGCACGTCGCTGTCGGGCGCAGGCTTCTGGAACACCAAGGTCGTCTACAACGCGGCCAGCAACCAGTACCTCGCGCTCGTGCAGCGATCGGACACCTCGAGCCTCACGCCGGTCGAGAACAGACGATCGTCGGCGATCTTCGGTCGCCTCGTCAACGACACCGGCGCGCCGGTCGGTGCCGAGGTGCGATTGAACCCGACGCACGGCCAGATGTTGTTCTGTCTCGTCCGCAACCCCGATGTGATCACCAACCCGACGACGGGTGGCTACACGCTCGTCTACACCAAGTGGTACGGCACCACGTCGACCGGGGGCATCTGCGATGGCCTCACGGCTTCACAGTCGGTCACGATGGTCCAACCGCTCGACGCATCGCTCGGGCGAGGTGCCGCCGCGCAGTTCCCGATCGTCAACGAAGAAGGTGCGCCCTCGCCACGAGTCGGGTACAACCCGACGAACGGTGAACTGCTGGTGACCCAGCCCTACACCGGGCGTTTCCAGATCGCCGACAACAACGGAGGACTGTCGTTCCCCGTCCAGCGCTACTCGTCCTCGCTGACTCCACTCGGTGGTCCCGTCACTGTCGACGCAAGTCCCAACCTCGGTGGCACCGGCGTCGTGACCGAGTCGGTCCCGGTCGCGGACCCGTCCACGGGCAACTGGTTCATCACCTCGACGGCGAGGTTCGGCGGCGTGGCATGGACCAACCTGCTCAGCCCGAATGGCGCCAACCAGCGCGAGGGCAATCGGATCGTCAAAGGCTTTCCGGTTGCGATCGACGCGGTCGGTGACGGCACGTTCGTGTTCTCCACGCAGTCCGGAACGCTGGTCCACGTGCACTCCGATGGAACAGAAATCCACTCCACGACGCCGTTCGCTGCGTCGATCTACGAGAACACGTCGTCCGTTGCGCTCTCCTCGACAGGTGGCGTGGCGATCGGGGTCGCTCCCGGCAACGCCGGTATCGCCACCGCCGTCGTCGACGTGGTCGCGCCAGGGGCACTTCCGCTCCCGCCGGCCCGATTGTTGGAAACACGTGACGGTCCCGACCTGACGACCATCGACGGCGACTTCGAAGGAGACGGCAAGGTCGCGGCCGGCAGCTTCGTGGCGCTCCAGGTCGCTGGACGTGGCGGTGTGCCCGCCGACGCGGAGGCCGTGCTGTTGAACATCGCTGCGGCCGGCGCGCCGACCGGCGGCTTCGTCACCGCCTACCCCTGCGACGCCGCATCACGACCCACGACCTCCAACCTCAACTACGCCGCAGGAGCCGCCGCGTCCGCTGCCGCCATCGCCAAGGTGGCCGCCAACGGCACCGTCTGCATCTTCACGTCCGCCGAAGCGCACCTCATCGTCGACGTCAACGGCTACGTCCCCGGCGGCGGGTCGGTGTCGCCGGTCGTGCCGGCGCGTCTCCTCGAGACGCGAGCAGGCCAGATCACGACCGATGGCGCTTCGCAAGCCATCGGCCGGGTTGCCGCGAACTCCACCACCACGCTGAAGGTCACCGGGCGTGGCGGCGTCGCCGCCGATGCCGACGCCGTACTCGTCAACGTGACCGCCATCAAGCCCGCCACCTCGGCGTTCCTCACGATCTACCCCTGCGGGGACGATCAACCCACCGCAGCGAACCTCAACGCACCGGCGAACGGCGTCGTCAACAACCTCACCCTCGCGAGGGTCGGCACCAATGGAACGATCTGCATCTTCTCCAACACCGAGACCGACCTCGCGGTCGACGTCGCCGCATTCGTTCCATCTGGCGGCGGCCTTCGCTCGGTCGTACCGGGCCGCTTCTACGAGACACGTGCGGGGCTGACCACCGTCGATGGCCAACAGCAGGCGACCGGTCGGATCGGCGCCGACCGCGTCGTTGCGCTCAATGTCGTCGGACGAGGCAGCGTGCCTGCCGATGCAACGGGTGTGATGCTCAACGTCGCGGTGATCCGGCCCGACGCCGGTGGGTTCATGACGCTGTATCCGTGTGACGCCGAGCGGCCCCAGGCTGCGAACCTCAACTTCGCGGCGAACTCGGTCGTGTCGAACGCGGTGTTCGTCAAACTGGCCGACTTCACCAACGGGACGGCCTGCGTCTACTCCTCGACGGGCGCCGATCTCGCCATCGACGTGGTCGGCTTCGTCGTCGACAACTGAGCGACAGACTGAACGACAGAGTGGGTCAGACCCACTCTGTCGCTCAGCGCTGACGACACCGGCGTGGCCAGCCCGAGCGAAGCGAGTTCGGACGAAGTCCGAAACACGATGTGACAGCGACGGAGTCGCTGATGGCGACGAAGTCGCCGATGGCGACGAAGTCGCCGATGGCGACGAAGTCGCCGGCCGGCGGAGCCGGCCTCACATCCCTGGTTGTTTGGCGATCTCGCTGAGGAACTCGCTGTTCGACTTGAACGTCTTCAGACGGTCCATCAGCAATTCGAGGCCGGGCGCCGCGTTGCCGTCGGCGGCGAGGCCGCTGAGCACTCGGCGCAGCTTCCAGACCATCTGTAGTTCCTTGCGGTCGAAGAGCAGTTCTTCGTGTCGGGTCGACGACGCATCGACGTCGATCGCCGGGTAGATCCGACGTTCGGCGACCTTGCGGTCGAGGCGCAACTCCATGTTGCCGGTGCCCTTGAACTCCTCGAAGATCGCCTCGTCCATTCGGCTGTTCGTGTCGACGAGCGCCGTCGCCAGGATCGTGAGCGATCCACCTTCTTCGACGTTGCGGGCCGCACCGAAGAACTTCTTCGGCGGGTACAGCGCGCCAGCATCGATACCACCCGACAGGATGCGACCGCTCGCCGGTGCTGCGAGGTTGTAGGCACGGCTGAGGCGGGTGATGCCGTCGAGCATGATGACGACGTCCTTGCCGTCTTCGACCATCCGCTTCGCCTTGGCGATCGTCATCTCCGCGATGGCGGTGTGCTCGTCGCTCGGGCGGTCGAACGTCGACGAGATGACCTCGCCCTTGACGGTGCGCTTGATGTCGGTGACCTCTTCGGGCCGTTCGTCGATGAGCAGCATGATGAGGCTCACCTCCGGGTTGTTCTTCTCGATCATCTTGGCGATCGTCTTCATGATCGTCGTCTTGCCGGCCTTCGGTGGCGACACGAGGATGCCACGCTGGCCCTTGCCGATCGGCGAGATCAGGTCGATGATGCGCGCCGTCATGTTCGTCGGATCGCTCGGATCCTCGAGGCGCAGTTTCTCGTCGGGGAACAGCGCGGTGAGGTCTTCGAAGCGCGGCCGCTTTTTCGCCGCCTCGGGATCGCCCCCGTTGACGGTGAAGACCTCGAGCAGCGCCGGGTTCTTCTCGTTGCGCCCGGGCGGGCGCATCTTGCCGGTCAACTGATCGCCCTTGCGGAGGCCGTACTGGCGAGCCAGCTTCACCGGGATGTAGGCATCGTCCTTGCTCGGCAGGTAGCCGTTGATGCGCAAGAAGCCGTAGCCCTCGTCGCGCATGTCGAGGTACCCCGACACGTCGATGGGCTCGTTCGACTGCGGCTGGCCGTCGTCGTCGAGCAACTCGACGTCTTCGCCCTGCGGGCCCTCCTGCCCCCGTCCGCCCTTGCGGCGACGACGCCGACGCTTGTTGTTTCCCTCGCCGTCGCTCTGGTTGCGAGCGCCGCGATCACCATCGTTCTGCGTTCGAGCGCCCTGCCCGCGATCGTTGCGCTGGCCGCCATCGTTGCGGTTCCCGCCGTCGTTGCGGTTCCCGCCGTCGTTGCGGTTCCCGCCGTCGTTGCGCTGGCCGCCATCGTTGCGGTTCCCGCCATCGTTGCGGTTGCGAGCGCCATCACGTTGGTTGTCACGCTGGCCGCGGGACGAGCCTTTCGATGCATCGTCGCCGTTGCGATCGTTGCGCGGACCGGTCGCAGCGGATGCTCCGCCACTGGACGCCGTGGCGGCGGTCGTCTCGGCGGAGATTCCCTGCTGTCGCAACTCGATCTCCCAGTCGGCGAGGGGCTCGCCGTCGGGGCCGAGCTCGACGGCGGCATCTGGCGCACTCGACGAGCCGTTTCCAGACGAGCCGTTTCCAGACGAGCCGTTGCTCTCGGAGCCGTTGTCGGCCGAAGGCTGTTCCCCCGAGCTGTTGGAGCGGCGAGGAGCGTCGCTGCGCAGCGCGTTCGAACGGCCGACATCACTCGACGTTGCTGTCGACGTGGCATCGGAGTCGGAGGTGTCGGCCGGCGCGGACGCGCCGCCGCCAGCGGTGTCGATGATCTTGTCGACCAGCTCCGCCTTCTTGAGCTTGGAGATTCCCTTGATGCCCAGCGCCTTGGCGATCTGGGTGAGTTGGTCTTTGTCCTTGCCATCCAGCGCGGACTTTTCGAGTGCCTGTGCGGCCATCGGTGCCTCTCTTTCACCGCCGTGGAGACGTGGCGGTGAGGTGAAGTTCAGAGGAAGGGGTCGGGAAGCGCCACGCAAACGCGGCATCAGCCGTCGGGTCCCCTGAGGAAATTCGCACGCATCGGAGACTCCGGGAGTGCGGTTCGGTGAGAACCGAACGACAACGACGTTAGTTGGTGGAACCAGGTAATTGCAACGCACACGCCAACTCAGCCCACCGCCGACCTGGCCAACAGGCTCGCGAACTGCTCACGAGCACCGCCCGAACAGGTCGGCACCGTGTACCGAGTCGACGGCGCCGGCCCCTCAGCGAGTGAGCGACTCGACGAGACGCTGCACGGCAGCGAGGTCGTTGGCGACGGTCTGGGTGCGCTCCTCGCGCGCGAACAGATCGGCGAGGTGGGCAGGCAAGGGCGGGCGAATCCCCGTGGCACGTTCGACCGCATCGGGAAACTTGGCCGGATGTGCCGTACCGAGCGTGATCATCGGACCGCCGCTGCCGCCGGGGCCCGCGAACAGCCTCGCTGCGGCGGTGCCGGTCGCCGTGTGTGGATCGAGCAGCATTCCCGCTTCCCGGTGCACGCGCTCGATCTCGGTGAGCGTGGCGTCATCGTCGAACGCCGCTGCTCGAAAGGTCCCGTCGATCCACTGCGAGCGCTGGTCAGCCTCGATGTCGAGACGGCCAGCTTGTCGGAATCCGGACAGCTGCTCGTCGGTCATCCCTCCGTCGCGGCCGTTCATCTCGAAAAGAAGCCGCTCGAAGTTCGACGACACCTGGATGTCCATCGACGGGCTGATCGTCGGCACGACGGGTCGTGCGGTCATGTCGGCGTCGTTGACGAAACGGGTCAGGATGTCGTTGGTGTTCGACGCCAGCACGAAGTCCCGGATCGGGGCACCCATCTCTCGCGCGATCCAGCCGGCCAGCACGTTGCCGAAGTTGCCCGTCGGCACGCTGAACGTCGCCGGCCGAGCGAACGTCTCCGCGGCAACCACGTAGTAGACGGTCTGCGCCATCACCCGCGCCCAGTTGATCGAGTTGACCGCCGACAGCTGGTTGCGCTGACGGAAATCCACGTCGTTGAACATCGCCTTCACGAGGTCTTGGCAGTCGTCGAAGGTTCCCTCGACCGCAACGGCGTGCGCGTTGGGCGCGTCGACCGTGGTCATCTGACGTCGCTGCACCTCGCTGGTCCGACCGAGCGGGTACAGGATGACGATGTCGACGTTGTCGCATCCCGCCACGCCGTCGATCGCGGCCGAGCCGGTGTCGCCCGAAGTGGCGCCGACGATCGTCACCCGCTCGCCGCGCTGCTTGAGCACGTGGTCGAACATGCGGCCGACCAGTTGCAGCGCGACGTCTTTGAAGGCGAGCGTCGGGCCGTGGAACAGCTCCTGAACCCACTGGTCGTTGCCGATCTGCACCAGCGGGACGACGGCCGCATGGCGAAACGACGAGTACGCCTCGGTGCAGAGGTGCGTCAGCGTGATCTCGTCGATGTCGGGTTCGACGAACGGGAGCATCACCTCGACCGCACGCGACACGTAGTCACCCCCGGACGACGGCGTCAGCGTCGGCCAACGCTCCGGCACGTAGAGGCCACCATCGGTGGCGAGCCCGGCGAGCAGGACGTCGGCAAATCCGAGTTCGTCGGCGCGACCGCGAGTCGAGAGGTACTTCATCGGCTGGTCGACCTCAGTCGCCGATCACACGGATCAGGCCACCGACGTTGCGGACCACGTCGAGCGTGCCGAGCTCTCGAACAGTCGCCTGGACCGCGGCCTCCTGCGCTGAATGCGTGATGAACACCAGGCGAGCATCGGGGCCGTTGCCTTCTTGTTCGGCGGCACGGATCGACACGTTGTGCGACGCGAACACCCCGGTGACGGCGTGCAACACCCCGGGCTGGTCAGCGACGTCGAGACTGAGCAGATACTCGGCGCTGGTCTCGTCGATCGCGAGCACACGCGCCTCGTGGAGATCGCCGAGTGATCCGTGCGTGCCGCGTCGCAGGTTGATCGCTGCGTCGACGACGTCGCCGAACACGGCACTCGCGGTGGGTGCACCGCCGGCGCCGCGCCCGAAGAACATGAGCGAACCGACGAAGCCACCTTCCACGAACACGGCGTTGTAGCTGTCGCGAACGCTGGCGAGCGGATGCTGCTTGGGGACCATCGTCGGATGCACTCGGACGCTCACGTCGCCGGATTCCGGCTCGCGCTCGATGATTCCCAGCAACTTGATGCAGTAGCCGAGGCGGTCGGCGATCGAGATCTCTGCGCCGCTCACCCGACTGATGCCCTCGTGGTAGACGTCGCCGGCGACGACCTTCACCCCGAACGCCACGGTCGCGATGATCGCGGCCTTCGCCCCCGCGTCGTATCCCTCGACGTCGGCGGTCGGGTCGCGCTCCGCGTAGCCCAGTGCCTGCGCCTCGGCCAGGGTGGCGGCGTAGTCGCCTGCTCCCCCGGCGAGCACCGCATCGGTCATCTTCGTCAGGATGAAGTTGGTGGTGCCGTTGATGATGCCGATCACCCGCGTGATCGGCTCGCCGTGCAGCGACTCCCGCAGGGCCCGCATGATCGGGATGCCGCCGGCGACAGCCGCCTCGAACAGCAGGTCGCGCTCGGCGAGTTCGGCTGCCGCGTAGAGTTCGGCGCCGCAGTTCGCGAGCAACTCCTTGTTCGCCGTGATGACCGGCTTGCCGTTCTTCAATGCGTCGAGGATGAGCCCCCGGGCCGGCTCGATGCCACCGATCGCCTCCACGACGAGATCGATCGATGCGTCGTTGACGACGGCGGAGGCATCACGGGTGAGGATGCCGTCGTCGATTTCGACGTCGCGCGGTGCCGACATGTTTCGCACCGCGACGCGAGCGACCTCGAGGCGGATCCCGGTTCGCTGCTCGACGGTGTCGGCTTGGGTTCGGACGAGGTCGACGAGCGCAGCGCCTACGTTGCCGCAGCCGAGCACACCGATCCGCATCACGCTCGGTTCGGACGAGTTGCCTTGCACGTCGTTCACCGTCCCGAGGCTACGGCATCACACCCGAATCAACGGTGAACGATGAGCGAACCACCGCCACGGCTGCGGTCGTCTCATCGCGCAGCGAACGCCCGCCTCCAACGATGCGCGGAGCTCCGCGACGGCTGTGGTCGGCGTCTCGTCTGGTGGCGGTCAGGAGCGGAGGAGGTCGTGGTACTTCGCGAGATTGCCGACGACGTCGTCGAAGCGGTCTTTCGCCAGCACGGAGCCTTCGCGCCGCACGTCCGACGCGTCGATCGTCAACAAGCGGTCGACCTTGGCGTAGCTGTCGCGGCGCTTCGGATCCCAGGCTCCGGTTCCCACCGGAACGCCGTCCGATCGACCTGTGTCCTTCGACGTGAGCGGCACACCCGCGAGCAACCCCGACGCTGCGCCGACGACACGACCGATGATCACCACCGGGCGATCCTTGCCCTTCGTCGCATCTTCCTCGTAGGGCACCCACGCCCAGACGACTTCACCGGGGTCGGCCTCACCGTCCATCTCTGGCGAGTACTCGACCTTGACCCCACGCTCGACGCGCCGAGCCGGCGGCGTCGCCTTCTTCTTGGTCTTGCCAGCCAGCGGGTCGCGCTCTCGTTGTGCTGCCTGCCACTGCTTGACGAGCTTGAGCAGGGTGTCGATCCATTTCGCCATGCGACGGATCGTAGGCGCGCCACCCCGATCTCGACCCCACAGCGCGCCACCGCCGTTCTCGACCCCACAGCGCGCCACCCCGATCTCGACCCCGAATCGCGCCAGGTGCTGGCACAGATCCGGGTCGAGAACGGATTTCGCTGGCACAGATCCGGGTCGAGCACGGGGTGGGGGCGTGCGAGTCAGTCGTCGAAGAGATCCGTGGCGAGCAGGTCGTCGAAGGTCTCGCGCCGGACAACGAGACGAGCGTCGCCGTCGGCACAGAACACGACGGGCGGACGCGTGATCTTGTTGTAGTTGGATCCCATCGAGTGGCCGTAGGCGCCGGTCACCGGCATCGCCAACAGGTCGCCGACAACCAGATCGTCGGGGAGCTTCGCTTCGAACGACAACACATCGCCCGACTCGCAGTGCTTGCCCACGAGACGAACGGTGAGCTCGCGTTCGACGTCGACGGCACGTGGCAGGAACGATTCGTAGCCGGATCCGTAGAGGACCGGCCGGGGGTTGTCGCTCATGCCGCCGTCGACGGAAACGTACGTGCGAACGCCCGGGATGTGTTTCACGGTGCCGACGGTGTAGATCGTCATCGCCGCCGCCGCGACGATCGCCCGACCCGGCTCGACGCTGACCCGAGAACGGACGCCCAACGCGTCGCATGCGTCGAGCAGCACGTTGCCCCACTGCTGGATCGTCGGCGCTTCTTCGCCCTCCACGTAGGCCACACCGAGCCCACCGCCGAGCACGAGTTCGGGGAGGTCGAGCGGGACGGCGAAATCGGCCATGACCTCGGCGGCCTTGGCGAACGACGACGCTTCGAAGACGTTGGAGCCGATGTGACAGTGCACGCCGACCAGATTCACCGAGTTCGAACGGCGGGCTCGGTCGACCGCTCGCATCGCGTCGCCGTTGCCGAGGTTGAAGCCGAACTTGGAGTCGTCCTGGCCGGTTGCGATGAATTCGTGGGTGTGCGCGTGCACGCCCGGTGTGATCCGCAACACGACGTCGGGAGTGGGCCCGACCGACTCGGCCGCCAAGACCTCGAGGCGATCGAGTTCGTCGAAGGAGTCGACGATGATGTGGCGGACCCCCGCGACGATCGCCTGTCGGAGCTCGGCCATCGACTTGTTGTTGCCGTGCAAAGTGCACGCCGACGCCGGCACACCGGCGGACATAGCGACGTGGAGTTCGCCTCCGGAAGCGACATCGAGCAAGAGCCCCTCGTCGTAGGCGAGCCGCGCCATCGCACGACACAGGAATGCCTTCGTCGCATAGATCACGCGCTCGTGCCCGAACGCCGCCACGGCCTCGCGGCACCGCGCTCGCAGGTGCGCCTCGTCGTACACGAACACCGGCGTGCCGTACTCGGCAGCGACATCGGCGACCGAACATCCCCCGACGGTCAACATCCCGTCGGGGCCGACGCCCGTCGTATCGGACAGCAATCGACGAGGAATCGCGCTCACGCCACACCCCCGTCGCAACGCTGGCCGGAAGCCACGTCAACGGCACCATCGGCGACACCGACCCCACCCCCCGAGCGAAGCGACCACGGGCGCCAGCCCGTCGACTGAGCACTGTCGACGAAGTCGACGGCGACACCAGCTCCGCCCCCCGAGCGAAGCGAGCACGGGCGCCAGCCCGTGGACTGAGCGCTGTCGACGAAGTCGACGGCGGCGCCAGCCGCCCATCGCCGAAGGCGATGAGCGCTCACATCTGCTCCGGTGCGCGGATGCCGAGCAGGTCGAGCGCACGGGCCAGCGTGCGACCGGCAAGATCCGCGAGCGCCAGGCGACTCGTGCGCACGGGCTCATCGGAAGTGAGGATCGGACACTTGTCGTAGAACGAACTGAACGCCACAGCGAGTTCGTACACGTAGGTGCACAGCTTGTGCGGACTGTACGACTCCATCGTCACGTCGACGGCGGTCGGGAACGCCAGGATCTGCAGTGCCAGCGAGCGTTCCTCCGGCTCGCCGATCGAAATGGTCGCGCCACGAACCGAGGCTCGTTCGACGCCGGCGCGATCGAAGATGCGGTTGATCCGAGCGTGGGCGTACTGGCAGTACGGACCCGTGTTGCCTTCGAAGGCGAGCATCCGATCGAAGTCGAACACGTAGTCCTTCACCCGGTCGGTCGACAGGTCGGCGTACTTGACGGCACCGATGCCGACCATGTTGGCCACCTCGCGACGCGTCGCTGCGGGCATGTCGGGGTTCTTCTCCTGAATCGCCGCGTCGGCACGCGCGATTGCCTCGTCGAGCAGGTCGACGAGCTTGACCGAATCACCCGACCGGCTCCGCAGGATCTTGCGGTCGTCGCCCAACACGTTGCCGAACCCGACGTGCACCGCTTCGACCGGTTCGGCCAACCAGCCAGCCATCTTGCACACGGCGAAGACCATCTGCAGGTGTTGCGACTGCGGCGTGCCGATGACGTACAACATCAGGTCGGCGCCGAGACGCTCGACGCGATCCACGACGCACGCGAGGTCACTCGTGGCGTACATGAATGCACCGGTTCGCGACTGCGCGATCAGCGGGAGCGGGTCGCCGTCTCGGTTGACGAAGCCTGGCACGGTGACGACCATCGCGCCGTCGTCCTCGTGCAGGAGGCCGGCGTCGTCGAGTCGCTGGTAGGCGCCTTCCATCAGCGGCTGATACCGGCTCTCGCCGGCGAGGTCGTCGTCGGTGAGGAGCACCCCGAGCTTGGTGTACACCTGATTGAAGTAGGCGTTCGACATCTCGACGAGGCGACGCCACAACACCAACGTCTCCTCGTCCCCGGACTGCAGCAGCACGACGCGCTCGCGCGAACGCGCCTGGAACTCCTCGTCGTCGGAGAATTTCGCGTTGGCCTGCTTGTAGAACCCGTCGAGATCGCCTTGGCTCAGCCCTTCGGCGGCGACGTCTTCGCCGAGGTCGAGCAGGTGCTCGATCAACATCCCGAACGGTCGTCCCCAGTCGCCGATGTGGTTCTCGCGGATGACGTCGTGACCCAGAAAGTCGAGGATCCGAACGAGGCAGTCGCCGATGACCGTCGAACGCAGGTGCCCGACGTGCATCTCTTTCGCGACATTCGGCGCCGAGTAGTCGACCACGACCGTGAGCGCAGGATCGACAGCGGCCACTCCGAGACGTTCGTCACCGGCGACCCGAGCCAACTCGCCAGCGAGGAAGTCCGGGGCGAAGGTGACGTTGACGAAGCCCGGTCCGGCGATCTCGCTGTCGGACGCGATCCCGTCGAGGATCCCGGTGTCGAGCATCCGCTGGGCGAGCTCGCGTGGGTTCGAGCCGACTCGCTTCGCGAGCGCGAGCGCGCCGTTGATCTGTGCGTCGGCGCGGTCAGACGGTCGTACGGTCGGATCGGCGGGTTCTCCCCCGGCGAGTTCGGCGAAGACGGGATGGAGGCGTTCGTTCAAGACGGAGATGGGGTCGGACATGCGACGTCAAGTCTGCCGGAACACACCCCGCCTCACCGTGTTCATTCGCAGTCGCCCACAGCGCGGCGACGGCGCCGCGTGTTGCCCGACGCCTCGGTGGCAGTAGATTGCACGAGCACGCCTTCGTAGCTCAGGGGATAGAGCACTGGTTTCCGGAACCAGGTGTCGCAGGTTCGAATCCTGCCGAGGGCGCCACGCGATCGCCGACCTTCGGGTCGACCGAAGGCGTACGATCACTGCGAGACCGCTGCACGGCACCTGCCAGACCGCCGCGAGCACTTCTCGTTGCGACCGGCCCCGGGGCCTGTTCGCCCAGACCGATTCGTTCTCGTGCCGACAAAATGGCAATCTGTCTGTCGCTTCGAGCCCACCGAGCGCACCGATGCAACGCCATCATCGGACGCATCTGCGGCGCGACTCGACCAACGCTCCTCAACACATCATGAACGCAGACGACACCTTCGCCTCCGGCCGAACGGGTCATCGCCATGCCTCGATGCTCGAACGTCGAGCCACGATCGAGGACGTCGCGTCGGCGGCCAAGGTCTCGGTCGCAACGGTCAGCCGCGCGCTGCGCGGCCTTCCCAACGTCGCCGTCTCCACCCGTCAGCGGGTCATGTCGGTGGCCACGTCGTTGAACTACGAGCCCGATCCCGCGGCATCCCGGCTCGCTGCCGGCAAGACGAAGACCGTCACCGTCGGCGTCCCGCTCATCAGCGGCTGGTACTTCTCCACCGTCGTCGCATCGGCCGAGGCGGTCTGCAACGGTGCCGGCTACGACTTCCAGGTGATCTGCGTGAGCGGGCCAGCTGACCGCGATCGCCTCCTCGATGACCGCCACCACCTCGAGCGCCGGACCGACGGATTGATCCTCGTCGACGTCGAGCCGAGCGCCGAACAAGCCGCACGCCTCCGGTCGCGCCGCATCGCCCTCACGACGATCGGCAACGCGGTCGACGGACATCCGTCCGTCATGATCGACGATGAACTGGTGGGCGAGATGGCCTGCGAGCATCTCGTCGAACTCGGCCATCGCCGCATCGCGATGATCGGCGGGCTCCACGACGACCCGATGAACTTCACGGTTCCGAAGAGGCGACGACAAGGCTTCGAACGGACACTCGTGCGACACGGACTCGCACTCCTGCCGGAGTTCGTCGCGGTCGGCAACTTCGGCATCCAAGGTGGGCGCGAAGCGATGGCCGAACTCCTCGATCTCGCCGATCCGCCCACCGCGGTGTTCGCCATGTCCGACGACATGGCGTTCGGGGCGCTGATGGAACTCGACCGCCACGGCCTCGTCGCCGGTCGCGACATCTCGATCGTCGGCGTCGACGACCACGAGTTCGCGCAGGTCGTCAACCTCACCACGATCCGTCAGCCGGTCGCCGACCACGGCGCCGTCGCAGCACAACTCCTCATCTCCGAGATGGAAGCCGCTGCCGTCGGCGCGACCGGCCGGCCGCTGACGGGCACGCCGACTCGCTCGCAGACCGGCGAATCTGCCGGCACCCCCGCCGTACGGGGCCAACTGGCACTCGTCGTGCGCTCGACCACCGGCCCCGCACCCGTCTGACGAGCCCCGCCACGCTGCTGGCGAACTGTCGGCCCGTTGCCAACCGGGTGCCGGACCCGTTGCGCGCCACGCGCCAAGAGCGTGTTTCCAGCACGTGAACGTTGACGCGCCTTGACGTGAACGCTTCGGTATGTAAGCGTTTACAGCGCTGGTACGTTCCAGCGACCAATCCATATCACTGGGGGAGGACCCAATGAAGAAGCGCAGCGTGAAGCTGATCGCTGTCCCCGTCGCCTTGACGCTCGTTGCCGCTGCATGCGGCAGCGACGACGAGCCGGCGGAGGAGAGCACCGAAGACACCGAGGCAGAAGCTCCGGCCGAAGACACCGAGGACGAGGCTCCGGCCGACGCTGCAGGCGACTTTGGTGGCGCCACGGTGACGATCACCGGCCCCGAGCGTGACGACCCGTCGATCGCGTCGCTCAACGACACGCTCCAGGCATTCGGTGAGACCGTGAACCTGAACATCGAGTACACCGGCGATGCCGACTGGGAAGCCAACATCAACACCCAGGTCGAAGGCGGCAACCCGCCCGACATCTCGTTCTTCCCCCAGCCCGGCAAGCTCGCCGACTTCGCTCGTGACGGCTTCATCGTTCCCGTCTCCGCCGAAGTCGACGCCACGATCGACGCCAACTGGGCCGAAGGCTTCCAGATCTACGGCAACGTCGACGGCACGCAGTACGGCGTTCCCGCCAAGACCGACCTGAAGTCGCTCGTCTGGTACCAGCCGGCCGCCTTCGAAGAGGCTGGCTACACGGTGCCCGAGACCTTCGACGAGTTCACCGCGCTCGTCGACGAGATGGCAGCTGCCGGTGGCGCCAAGCCGCTGTGCGTGGGCATCGAGTCGGGCCAGGCCACGGGCTGGACCTACACCGACTGGGTCGAGGAAATGGTGCTGCGTCTGCACGGCGGCGACGTCTACGACCAGTGGGTCGCCAACGAGATCCCGTTCGACGATCCGCAGATCGTGGAGGCCATGGACGCCGTCGTCAGCCTCTGGACCGAAGACAACGTCTTCGCCGCCGGCGGTTCGATCGCTGCGACCAACTTCGCCGACAACGGCCAGCCGCTGGTCGACGGGCAGTGCTTCATGCACCGTCAGGCGAACTTCTTCGCCGGTCTGTTCCCCGAGGGCACCGTCTTCGCCGACGGCTCCCCCGAGGCAGTCGACGTGTTCTACTTCCCGGACATCAACGGTGACCGCCCCGTCCTGACCGCCGGCATCTACGCCGCTGCGTTCAACGACGAGGCCGCCACGATGGCCGTGATGAACTACATCGCCACCTCCGACTACGCCGCGGCTCGCCAGGCGAACCAGAAGGAATTCCTCGGCGGCGGCGACGTGCTCTCCGGCTACCTGTCGGCAGCCAACGGCCAGGACCCGAGCGTCTACGGTCCGCTGGAGCAGGGCTTCCTCGAGATCCTCAACAACTCGGATCTCGCCCGCTTCGACGGCTCCGACCTCATGCCCGCCGATGTCGGCGCTGGCACGTTCTGGAGCGAGGGCACCTCACTGGTGAACGGTGACATCGACGCGGCGACCGCCGCGGCGAACATCCAGGCCTCGTGGCCGAGCTGATCCAGACCGTCACGACCCGCGCAGCGGGTCACTGACAACGCAATGGGGCACCGACACTATGGTGTCGGTGCCCCGTCGCTTTTTCGAGCATGCCGGGGAAACCGGGGAAGACAAGGACTTGGGGGTCATTCGAGGTGGACACACTGACGAGTAAGGAGATCGCAGGCGATCATCCTGACAAGGAGGGAGCCGAGGTCGTACAACGACTGACTCGCCCACGAGCCCCCGGAGAGATCGTCAAACTGGCGCTCGGGGTCGTCGCCTTCATCGGTCTCATCTACTGGGCGGTCGTCGAGGAGAAGATCCGCAGCACGCTGATCACGGTCGTCATCGCCGTGGCGGCGAGTGCCGGACTCTGGATCGGCGCCAACCTGCTGTTCAACAACGTCCGCGACAAATGGGAGCGGTTCAGCGCGATCGCGTTCGGCGCCATCGGCGCGGTGTTCGGGATCGTGCTGCACGGCAACCTCGTCACCCTCGGGTCCGGTGAAGGGTTCTTCACCTGGGTGCTCGGCCCCCTCGTCGGAGCGGCCGCCTTCGGAGCCATCGGCATCGGACTCGCTCTCAGTGACGATCCGAATCGGCGGCTGGCGATCGCTGTCGGCGGTAGCGCCGTCATCGGTGTCGCCATCGGCGTGCTGATCCGGGAAGAATTCCAACCCGGTCTCGACCCCGTAGCCATCGCCGTCTACACGGCGATCGGCGTCGCCATCGGTGGTGGACTCGGAGCGCTCCGTAAGCGCAACCCGCTCCATGGCGCCCTGATCGTTGGTGCGCTCGGCTGGATTTTCGGCGCGTGGGGAGGCGCAGACTTCGGCGACGGCAGTCTGGCCACGTCGATCATCGCTGCCCTCGTACCAGCATTGGCACTCGGCTATCGGCTCGGGCTCACGGCCAACCCCGGATACCGCGAGCGCGTGCAGATCGACACTCGCTCCAGGGCGACCATCTTCGTCGGACCTGCACTGCTCTTCATCTTCATCATGCTGGTCGTTCCGACGATCCGCACCGCATACCTGTCGCTCCTGGACCGCGACTCCGAAGCGTTCGTCGAACTCGAGAACTACGGCGCCGTCTTCACCGACAAGAACTCGCTCGACATCTCGAACTGGACGAACATGTTCACCAGCGTCCCGTTCGTCATCGGAGCAGTCCTCCTGCTGATCGCTGTCGGTGTCGGCTACGTCATGCGGCAGCGAACGGGACGCGCCGTCGAGCTCGGCAACGCGACCTCCGGGCCACTCGTGGTCGGTGCGCTCCTCGTCTCGTTCGGTATCTTCACTGCGCTTCGCGGCACGCTGATCAACAACCTCTGGTGGGTCGTCGTCGTGACCTTCACCTCCACGGCGATGGGCCTGGCGATCGCCGTACTCGCCGACAATCGAGGCGGTGAACGCATCGCCAAGTCGATCATCTTCATGCCGATGGCGATCTCGCTCGTCGGCGCTTCGATCATCTGGCGATTCGTCTACACCGCCCGCGACGTCTCGACCGAGCAGACCGGCGTCCTCAACGCACTCTGGGTCGGACTCGGTCGATTGTCGACCGGGTCGGGCCTCCCGACCCTGATCTCGACGATCGTGCTCGGGCTGGCCGTCCTCGGTCTGATCGTGTGGCTTGCTCGAGCACTCGTGGCCCGCGCCTATGCGAGAGCAGTCGTTCCTGCGGTGCTGACGTTGCTGGTGGGCTGGTTCTTCATCCGTTTCGCCGGCATCATCGGCGGTGGGGTCGGCGGCTTCCGCATCAACGACGACGGCTCGATCAGCGCCCAGACGGTGTTCTTCGTCCAGGAGACGCCGTACAACAACTTCTGGTTGATGATCATCTTCATCTGGATCCAGACCGGCTTCTCCATGGTGATCCTGTCGGCGGCGATCAAGGCGGTCCCGACCGAGTTGATCGAAGCGGCCAAGATCGACGGCGCGACCGACAGTCAGGTGTTCTGGAGAGTCACACTCCCCCAGATCGCCACCACGATCGGCGTGGTCGTCACGACCCTCATCGTCGGCGTCATGAAGGTCTTCGACATCGTCAAGGTCACGACCAACGGTCAGTTCGGCACGCAGGTGCTCGCCAACCAGATGTTCCAGGAAGCCTTCAGCTTCGGCGACACCGGTAAGGGAGCGGCACTCGCCATGCTGATCTTCCTCGCCGTCCTCCCCGTGATGATCTACAACATCCGCAACATGCAGAAGGAAGAGGGCTGACCGATGTCGACCACGACTCCACTCGCAAGCGATTCCGGCGACGCGACCACCAGTTCGTCGTCGGCCAAGAAGTCGTCCGGCCCGATCGCTCGGGTCTACGACTTCCTCCGGTCGATCCCGACGATCGTCGTCTGGTTGATCGTCGTCGTCTGGAGCATCCCGACACTCGGGCTGTTCGTCAACTCGTTCCGCAGCCGTGACGGGCAGCGCAACACCGGTTGGTGGAAGGTCCGGCCGAGCGAACTGACCCTCGACAACTACGACCAGATCTTCGGTGCCCGGCAGGGCCTCGGACAGTCTCTGTTGAACTCGGCGGCCATCGCGATCCCGGCGACGATCATCCCGATCGCCATCGCCGCCTTCGCTGCCTACGGGTTCGCCTGGGTCGACTTCAAGGGCCGCAAGCCGCTGTTCATCGCAACGGTGGCGCTACTGGCGATCCCGCTGCAGGTCGCCTTGATCCCGTTGTTGCAGATGTTCGTCGGCGGTGCCCGGCTCACCCTGCCGTTCCTCGACAAGACGATCACGTTGATCCCCGACTTCGACCTCGCCGGGACCACGACGGCGGTCTGGTTGACCCACACCGGGTTCGCGATGCCGTTCGCGATCTTCTTGTTGCACAACTACATCAGCCAGCTGCCCAAAGATCTGTTCGAAGCAGCTCGCATCGACGGCGCGGCGCACTTCACCATCTTCTGGCGACTCGTGCTGCCACTGTCGGTGCCGGTGCTCGCCGCCTTTGCGATCTTCCAGTTCCTCTGGACGTGGAACGACTACCTGGTCGCCAACACGATGATCGGTGCCAACGCGAGTCAGCAGCCGACGACGATCCTCATCGCCAACCTGGCTGGCGACTTCGGTCGCAACGAGAACATCCTTCCCGCTGGAGCGTTCGTCCAGGCGTTCGTTCCGATCGTCGTGTTCTTCGCGCTCCAGAAGTACTTCGTCCGAGGCATTCTCGCCGGCGCCGTCAAGGGCTGATCGAGGGTTTGTACCGGCCCTACCGCGCGGCGGGTGCCGCGCGGTAGGTTCGCAATCATGTCGTTGGTACTCACGCAATCTCGCGTCCTCGGGACGCTGCCGCCGGTCGGACCGATCTCCTACGGGCAGTGGCGCTTCACCGATGACGACCCCGCAAGCGGGCAGATGCTCCTCGAGACCGCGCTCGATTCGGGGATGAACCTGATCGACACGGCCGACGTCTACGGCTTCGATTGGGGTGGCACCGGTTTCGGTCAGGTCGAGGAGAACCTCGGGCGGATCCTCGCCGGTGCTCCCGGTCTGCGCGACCGGATCGTGCTCGCCACCAAGGGGGGTATCAACCCTCCGACGCCGTACGACTCCTCGCCGAAGTACCTCCGCGCCGCGGTGGAGGCCTCGCTGCGTCGCCTGCAGACCGATCGGATCGACCTCTATCAGATCCACCGGCCCGACATGTACACGCATCCTGCCGACGTGGCGATCACGCTGACCGCCTTACGCGACGATGGCAAGATTCGAGAAGTCGGCGTGTCCAACCACACGCCGGCGCAGGTGGCGGCGCTGCAGGCCCACCTCGAGTTCGCAATCGCATCGAACCAGCCCGAGTTCTCCGCCGCCCATCTCACGCCACTGCGCGATGGCACGCTCGACCAGTGCATGGAAATGCGGATCACGCCGATGGCCTGGAGCCCGCTGGCCGGCGGTCGTCTCGCCACCGGTGAGGGCATCCGGCCAGAGTTGCTCGCCGAACTCGATCGGCTCGCCCAGCGCGAAGGCGTCGATCGCACGCAGATCGCACTCGCGTTCGTCCTCGCCCACCCCTCGGCGCCGATCGCGATCATCGGCACGCAGAATCCCGATCGGATCCGTTCGTCGGCCGCCACGCTCGCCGTGTCGCTCGATCGCTCCGACGTCTACGCCATCATCCAAGCTTCCGAAGGAGTACCGCTTCCGTGAGTTCGATCACCTCGCCCGACGTCCCCGAGATCTCCTGGTTCAGCGCGCTCTGCGACGATGATTACGAGTTCCTCGGGGTTCCCGATCCTGCGTTGGCGTCGTCGTGGGAGCACTGCCGTGACATCGTCCAGACCGCCGATCGCGGTGGGTTCGACAACGTGCTCCTTCCGTCCGGGTACCAGCTCGGGATCGATTCGACCGCGTTCGCTGCGGCGATCGCCACGCACACCGAGCACATCAATCTGCTGCTCGCCGTTCGCATGGGCGAGATGTGGTTGCCGCAACTCGCCCGTCAACTGGCATCGATCGATCAGTTCGCCGGCGGTCGGTTGTGTATCAACATCATCTCCTCCGACATGCCGGGTGAGGCGCTCGACTCCGCCCCGCGTTACCAGCGCACACGCGAGTGGATGCAGACCCTTCGCAAGCTCCTGAACCGCGAGGCGGTCGACCTCCACGGTGACTTCGTCGACCTGACGGTCGAGCCGCCGCGTGCCGCGACGGTCGACGGCTCGTGCCCACCGATGTATTTCGGCGGATTCTCCCCCGCCGCCAAGGACGTCGCAGCGGCAGAGGCCGACGTGTTCCTCACCTGGCCCGACACGGTGAGTTCGGTCGCCGACACCGTGACCGAGATGAACACGCTCGCCCGGGAGCGATACGACCGCGAGGTGTTGTGCGGGTTGCGCGCGCACGTCATCGTGCGCGAGACCGAAGCGGAAGCACGTGCGGCGGCCGAACGCCTCGTGTCTCGGCTCGATCCGGAGACCGGCGATGCGATCCGCAACAAGTCGCTCGACGCCGCCTCGGTCGGAGTCTCACGCCAGGCCGACCTGCGCGCATCCTCAGCCGACGACGGCTTCGTGGAGGAGGCGCTGTGGACCGGCGTCGGGCGCGCCCGGAGCGGCGCCGGTGCGGCGATCGTCGGCGACCCCGACCAGGTCGTCGCCAAGCTCCGGGCCTACCAGGACGCAGGCGTCAGCGCGTTCATCCTGTCTGGCTACACCCACCAGGCCGAATGCGACCTCGTTGCGCGACATGTGCTTCCGGCGATCGAGCACGCGCCGATCAAGCCGCGTTTCACCTCCGACCTCTGACCACATCGAGCGTCATGAGGAGCCGGCGACGCAGTGTTCCGCCGACGGCTGCGTCGAATCGGCAATGATGGTGAGATGAGCAACGACGACAGCGGATTCCCCACGGCTCCGAACGACGGGGGCACCGCTCCGGGTTACAGCCAGCAACCGCCGCCGATGCCCGACTACGGGCAGGCGCCACCACCACCGGGATACGACCAAGCTCCACCGACCCCTGACTACGGTCAGACACCGCCGCCTCCCCCGGGGTACGACCCGGCACCGCCAACTGCTGACTACGGCCAGGCGCCGCCACCACCCGGATACGGGCAACAACCTGCCTATGGGCAACAGCAGCCGGGAGCCGTCGCACCTCCGGGCTATGTGCCTGCCGGAGCTTCCGGGATGATGGTGAGGGCCCCCCGACCCAAGGTCAAGGTGGGCGCCATCTTGATCCTCGTCGGCTCGGCCATCTCGATCCTCGGCGTGTTTCTCCCGTGGGCGAGCGCCAACGGCGCGTCGGCCAACGGCATGGACGACTACTTCTGGATCGATGACTTCACGCTGTACGACGTGAGCGCCCCCGGCACGGTGCCGATCGTCATGGCCGTGATCATGGCGGGCTTCGGCATCACGTTGCTGCTGGCCGGGCGCGTGCTCGCCGTCGCGATTCTGGCCATCATCGGTGCGGTCATCGCTGCGATCGTCGGGGTCGTCATGTGGGGCCTGATGCTGGCCTTTTCCGAGGCACAGGGCCCATCGGTCGGCATCGGAGCCATCGTGCAGCCGATCGCTCCGCTGCTCAGCCTCGCCGGTGCGATCGTGGCGACGTCCAAGCGTCGCAAGATGGTCATGGCCGAGCCCGGAGAAGCTCCGCGCTTCGCTTGAGACGCGACGGTGGGCGACCCGATCGGATCGCCCACCGTCATGTTCGACTGCTCGCCGTGCTGCTCGTGGCCCCCGCGACGTTGCAGATCAGGGCTGCGGTACCCGCGAGTCGCTGATCAGCGAATCGCCTGGTGATCACCGAAGTCGAAGAAGTGCATGTTCTCCGTCGACACGGCGATCGTCACGTCGTCACGCATCCGCACCCGTGACCGTGGATGGAAGCGGCCCACCGAGTTCGCTGCCTTGTCCTGTTCCTCGATCGCGTCGGGGTCACCAGAATCGACGCGTCGAGCGTCGAGGTCGAAGTGCACCATGATCTCCGAGCCGAGCGCTTCGATCAGTGACACCGTCGACGTGAGCTGCTTCCCCGTCGTGTCGTGGTCGATCATCGCCGCATCTTCGAAGTCTTCGGGGCGGATGCCGACGATCACCGGCTTGCCATCATGGGCCTTGAGACCCGGCCGGGAGGCGACCGACGACGCATCGAGGCGCAGTGACTGGCTGCCGAGCTGCACCGAGGCACCCTCCCCGTCGAACGCGACGACGCCCTCGTAGAGGTTCATCGACGGCGAACCGATGAACGCGCCGACGAAAACGTTGTCGGGCCTGTCGTACAAGTTCTGTGGCGTGTCGACCTGCTGCAGGTAGCCGTCTTTCAGTACTGCGACGCGGTCACCCATCGTCATCGCCTCGACCTGGTCATGGGTGACGTACACGGTGGTGACACCGAGTTCACGCTGGAGCCCCGCGATTTCGGCACGCATCTGCACGCGCAGCTTCGCATCGAGGTTGGACAGCGGCTCGTCCATGAGGAACGCAGCCGGCTGACGCACGATCGCGCGGCCCATCGCGACCCGCTGACGTTGGCCACCGGACAGTTGTCCTGGCTTGCGGTCGAGGTTGGCATCGAGCTCCAAGATCTTCGACGCCTGGCGGACCCGACGATCGATCTCTTCTTTGGGAACCTTCGCGAGCTTCAAGGCGAAGCCGATGTTGTCGTACACCGACATGTGTGGGTACAGCGCGTAGTTCTGGAACACCATCGCGATGTCGCGGTCTTTGGGTTCGACGTCGTTGACGACCTTGTCACCGATTCTCATCTCGCCGCCGGTGACCGTTTCGAGTCCGGCGATCATGCGCAGCGCGGTCGATTTGCCGCAGCCGGACGGGCCGACGAGCACCAAGAACTCCTTGTCGGCGATGTTGAGATCGAGGTCGTGAATGGCATGAAAGCCGTTCTCGTAGACCTTGTTCACCTTGTCGAGCGTGACGGTTGCCATCAGTTCCTCCAACCATGAATGTAAGCGATTACAGAGTAGCCCAGGTTCGTGTGCCGTCGGGCACGAAACCGTCGACACCGAGCTCGAGGCGTGCTGGCCCGGTCGTGCGCTGTGCTCGTCCGCGCTCGAACATGGGGCTCGTCACGGGGGCTCGCCACGGGTCCATCGACCGCAGCGACGACGCTCGAATCGTCTCGGACGAGACCTCCTTCGTCGTGTTGCTCAGCGGCACCAGGTAGCGTCGCTGCCCATGGCCGTGAACCAGATGAAGAACCGAATGCAAGCGCTTGGCCTGCTCGACCGCGCCTTCAAGGCTGCCAGCGACGACGAGTTGACCGCAGCCGTCGACGCGCTCGACGACGACCATCGCGAAGGGCTCGAGTCGTTCGTGGCGGAGATGACGGCCGAGGGCATCCGCGCCGGCGTCAAGGCCGGTCGAATCGACGGCGGGATGGAAGCGATCGCCGCGATCACGACCGACGCCTGTCTCGCCGACTGCATCGAGCAACTCGGCGATCACGCGGAGAATCCCTCGACCGACCAGCTCAAGGAGGTGCTGCCCGGCATCGTCGAGCGGCACGGTGTGGGCATCACCCAGATCATGCTGGCCGGCACGGTCGCCGGTGAGGCGCCGGCGTCGGCGATCATCCGCGACCTGCTCAAGAACGATGAACTGGTTGCGCTCCCCAAAGCCGAGGTCACCGAGATCGCGCCGCTGATCGACACCGCTCGGCGCTCGGCCGAGGAGCAAGCCGAACTGCGCGCCAAGCGCAAAGAAGCGAAGAAGGCCAAGCAGGAAGCCGAACGCGCTCGCCGCGAACAGGCTGCCGCCGCCCGCCGCCGCTGACCTCGCCGAAACCGGGCTCAGCGTGACCCGGTGAGCGTGGCCAGCAGGGCCGCTGCGACCTCGGCCGGCCGTTCCTCGTGGGAGAACAGCCCCGCGTTCGAGATGACGTCGATCCGAGCATCGGGAAACTCGCCGACCATGCGCCTCGCGTGCCCGACGGGAAAGAAGACGTCCTCCTCGCCCCAGACGAGCTGTACCGGAACGTCGATGCGCGGATGGATCGCGGCGAGCTCGCGCACGTAGCGATAGTCGAACGAACGCAAGATGCGCAGACCGGCTTCGAGATGCTTCGACGACGTGTACAGCGGCCGCAGGAAGAACTCGTCGAACTCTCCGTCCAGCCGGCTCGCATCGACGAACGCATCACCGAGGACGAACCCGTTGCGGCGGAGCCGGGGTTTGCTCGCGACCCAGCCCAGCATGCGCCCGAAGCCCGGAAGTCGTCGCTGCGCGAGGAACGCTTTGAACCGCCAGCTCACGCCGTCGGCGGGTTCGGTGTCGATCAATCCCATCGCTCGAACGCGCGGGTCGCCCACGACGGCGTGGCGCGCGATCATCCCACCGCTGTCGTGGCCGACGACGGCGACATCGTCGAGTTCGAGCACATCGATGGCCAGGCGAACACTCTCGATGTGATGATCGATCGACAGCGGCGTGGCAGCGTCGAAACGGCTCGAACCCGTGCCGGGCAGGTC
This sequence comes from Ilumatobacter sp., assembly GCF_046290335.1. Taxonomy (GTDB): domain Bacteria; phylum Actinomycetota; class Acidimicrobiia; order Acidimicrobiales; family Ilumatobacteraceae; genus Ilumatobacter_A. Next base: position 1,865,501 of record NZ_JBKAGH010000001.1, read on the forward strand.
GATGAGGTGACAGGTCACGTGATCGACCAGGTACGGCAGCAGCGTCCGGAACGTCGCTCCCGACACCGGCCAGCCGTGCACGAAGAGCACGTCGGGTCCGGCGCCGACGCGCCGGTAGGCGATGCCGCTCGATCCGGTGTCGAGGAACCGCGTGGGCGGCGCCCTGAACAGTTCGTTGGCGTCTGCGGACGTGAACGTCGACATGTTGGTCTCCTTGGCGGTTCGTGGGACCGACCCGAGGGCCGATGCACCGGATGGTTGATGGCGATGGTTGATGGCGATGGTTGATGGCGATGGTTGATGGCGATGGTTGATGGCGATGGTGGATGGCGGTGAACGGACGAACTCACGCGCGCTGATCGGCGTCATCGTCGGGCACTCGACCTCCCGACGTGACGGCGCCAGCCGATGGCGGGAGCCACTCGATGAGCGCCGCGGCGATGTCCTCACCGCGATCGTCTTGGACGAAGTGGCCACCAGGTCGCAGTGAGCGATGCGGCTGATCGGCAGCGCCCGGGATCCGATCGATGAACTCCTCGGCGAGGTGCCCCAGGACGGGGTCGTCCGGACACCACAGGGTGAGAAATGGCGCTCGACGTGCTTCGAGCGCTGCCCAGGCCGCCCGATTCGCTTCGACCGACTCGTGCGCGGGCGTGATCGGGACGAGCGCCGGAAACGCGATCGCTCCCGCAAGGTACGTTCGATCGGGGAACGGCGCGTCGTAGCCACGGATCTCGTCGCCGGTCAGCGAACGAGCGACCACCGCTCGACCGAACAAGGCCCCGACATCGTCGAACGCGTCGCTCTGCGAGAACGCGAGCCAGGCGTCGAAGCCCGGGCCGGCGGACGCGCCCGTCGGCAGCGCGGTGTTCCCGACGGCGACGTACTCGAATCGACCCGGCCGCTCGGCGACCACGCGCAGACCCAGGAGCCCACCCCAGTCCTGCGCGAACAGGCTCGCCCCGTCGTCGAGATCGATCGTGTCGAGGAACTCCTGCAGCCAGGCGACGTGGCGGTCGTAGGTGTACGAGGCTCGATCGACCGGCTTGTCCGAACGCCCGAAACCGATGAGGTCGGGTGCGATGCAACGAAACCCTGCCGCCAGCAACGGCGGGAGCATCCGCCGGTACAGGTAGCTCCACGCCGGCTCTCCGTGCAGCAGCACGATCGGGTGCGCATCCGGCGGACCTTCGTCGATGTAGGCCACACGAAACCCGTCGACCTCGACGTATCGAGGGGCGTAAGGGAAGTCGACGAGCGACTCGAAGCGCTCGTCGGGCGTGCGAACGAAACGCTCACCTGCCGCCGTGGTCAGCATCTCGGTCACGACGACCTCGCTGGCGGGCGTGTCGAATGGAGTGTAGTGATCACTTCACCAACTCTAGATGAAGCGATCACTACAATCAACGCCGATGGCCAGGAAGCACACGAGGGACGAGATCCTCCAGGGGGCACTCGAGGTCGCATTCGACGATGGCCTCAGTCGGCTCAGCTTCGGCCGAGTCGCCACGCGACTGGGCATCAACGATCGAACGGTCGTGTACTACTTCCCGACGATGGACGACCTCGTCGCCCAGGTGCTGGTCTCGATGGGCGCCCAGCTACAGACCACACTCGCGCCTGCGTTCGTCGCCACGGCGAGTGATCACACCGAACTCCTGCGGACAGCGTGGCCGGTGCTGGCGACCGACGACGCCGATCCGGTGTTCGCGCTGTTCTTCGAGGCGAACGGTCTCGCGGCGACCGGCCGGGAGCCGTACCGATCGATCGTGCCCCAGCTCGTCGAGATGTGGATCGAGTGGGTCGCGACCTTCATCGACGGGTCGGCCGATCACCGACGAGTCGAGGCGGAAACAGCGATCGCCATCGTCGATGGACTCTTGCTCCTTCGTCAGCTCGCCGGCCCGGATGCCGCCGACCGCGCCGCGGCACGACTCGGGTTGTGCTGAGCGCCGCTGGCGCGCTCGACCGTCGAGCCGGTCAACAGAGCGTTCGGCCGGATACCCGGCGCTCGTGGTCGAGCAGCCAACGCTTCGCCTCGACACCGCCGGCGAAGCCGGTCAGCGAACCGTTCGAGCCGACCACGCGGTGGCAGGGAACGATGATCGAAATCGGATTCCGCCCGTTCGCTGCGCCGACCGCCCGTGCTTTGTTGACGTCGCCCAACTGCCTGGCCTGCTCGCCGTAGGACATCGTGGCCCCGTAGGGGATGGAGCGCAGCACGTTCCAGACCTCGCACTGGAACGGCGTGCCCACCGGATCGAGCGGGAGGTCGAACACGAGTCGCGTGCCGGCGAAATACTCCTCGATCTGGTCGCGAGCGTCATCGATGAGTGGACGATGACGAGGATCGACGATGTCGCGATCGCGTTGCTCGGTGGCCAGGCCCGCCGACGGCACTCGCCCGACCGGCTCATCGGGCCAGAGCAATGCCCGCAGCCCGACATCCGACACGATCAGCGTGAGCCCACCGAGCGGACCGGTGATCACTGCGCGCGAGAGCCGCTCGCCGGACGCGGGGTTCGCGGCGGCGTTCGCAGGCGCTGGTGTCGTCGCTCCAGCCGGAGATGGTGTGGTTCGGTCGTCGGATGTCATCGCAGCTCTCTTCTCGTCGTCGTTCGCGGAGACCGTGTCGCCGGGCTCGACGGCCCGCTCGCGGTGCTGGTGGGCGCCGTGGGCAGACTCGCCCAGAGATGGTGGACGGCGTAGGAACGCCATGGCGCAGCTGCCGAGAACAGTTCGTCGCCTCGATTCGCCATCCCCGCCGAACGCAGCGAGTGAACCACGCCCAAGTCACTACCCAGATCGATGTCGGGATGGCCGAGGCCACGCATCAGCACGTAATCGGCCGTCCAGGGCCCGATGCCCTTGAGTTCGATCAACCGAGCCCGGACCTCGATCGGATCGACACCCACGTCGAGGCGGATCGTGCCGTCGGCCACCGCGGCGGCGACTCGGCGGACCGCATCGCGGCGAGCGGTCGGCATCGCCAGCGCCGCGTCGGGCGCGGTTGCCACCGCATCAGGACCCGGGAACGCACACGTGAGCGTGGGGTCGTCGATCGTCAGCCTCGGCCCGATCGCTGCCACCAATCGGTTGGTTACGGTGCGGGCGCCAGCCACCGAGACCTGCTGGCCGATGATCGCTCGGACGACGGTCTCGAACGCGTCGACACTCGCCGGCGATCGACGCCCCGGATGCGTGGCGACGAGCGGCGCGAGCGCGGCCACGCGACGCAGGTGACGATCGATCGTCTGCGGGTCAGCGTCGAGATCCAGCATCCGCCGAACTCGCTGCACTGCGGTACCCAGGTCGCCCCAATCAGTGAGCGAGATGGTTGCCATGACGTGGTCTGCGTCGGCATCGGGCCCGGCGACGACGCTCACGATGCCGTGCCGTCCGTCGATGTCGAGCACTCGCCGGTACGTCGGTCGGGGGCCGGCGCAGTACTCCTCGACGCCGTCGAGCGCGCGGGCACCGATGAACTCGAGGACGGTGGCGGCCGGGAAGGGGCGCCGAGTCGGGAGTCGGATCGTGACACTGGTCGTCGATCCCGACACGCCGGTTCGTTCGCTCCCCCGCCGAGTGACTGCATCGCGCAGTTCCGACGGCGACGACGCGAACACCTGCTGGATCGTGTCGTTGAACTGGCGGACGCTTCCGAAGCCGGCGGCGAACGCGACATCAGTCAGTCGGAGCGCGGTCGTCTCGATCAACACACGCGCGGTCTGGGCCCGTTGCGCACGAGCGAGCGCCAGCGGGCCGGCGCCGACTTCCTCGGCGAGCAGTCGGTGGAGATGTCGTTCGCTGTAGCCGAGCGCGCTGGCGAGACCCGGCACGCCGACTCGTTCGACCGTGCCGTCCGCGATCAGTCGCATCGCCCGCCCGACCACGTCGTGGCGGACGTTCCACTCGGACGAGCCAGGCGTCGCGTCGGGTCGACACCGTTTGCAGGCTCGAAATCCGCGCTGCTGCGCGGCGGCAGCGGTCCGGTGGAACTCGACGTTGGCACGCTTGGGCGTGATCGCCGGACAGCTGGGACGGCAGTAGATCCCCGTCGTCCGTACGGCGATCACGAAGGTGCCGTCGAACCGAGCGTCGCGACTCGCCGACGCGGCGTAACAGACGTCGGGATCGAGTGGGGGCACGACTGCATCATGCCTCGCTCGCTCGGACGATCCCAGCGGAAATCGGACATCGCCGTCGCGCTGCCCCACCCGCGCGCCAGGCGTATCGGTTTGTCTCTGAGACAAACCGATACGGGTCAGGCGGTGGCGTTGGCCGTCAGCGGAGCGACGAGCGGGACGACCTTGGTGCGCAACACGATGATGCCGATGACGCACATCACGGCGCCGGCAACGAACCCGAGACGCTCGTCGGCGAGTTGGGCGATCGCCCCGACGAACAGGCCGCTGAACGCTGACCCGATCTCGAAGAACATCGTGAACGAACTGATCGCACTCGCTCGGTCGGCATCCGACACTCGGTTGACCGTGAGCGCCATGAGCGACGGATAGTTGAACGCAGCACCGAGTCCGACGAGCGCGGCACCGACCCACAGCGCGGCTGGCGTCGGGACGGCGGCGACGAGGACGAGACCGACCGCGAAGAACGACAACGCCATCGTGACGGCTCGCCGAGGGCCGAGTCGCTCCGGCAGCGTCGCACCGAACACACGGATGAGCGCCGAGACGACCGAGTACACGAAGAACAAGCCACCCGACGAGCCCAACCCCACCTCGCGCGAGTAGTCGGGCACGAAGAGGAAGAACGACGTCAGACCGCCGATTCCGAGTGCGAGGACGATGCCCGGCAACACGGCCGACGGATGCACGTACCGGCGCCAACCCGAGCGGTCGACGTCGCCCGTGACGGCGTTCGGATCGTCGGTCTGAGAATCCGGAGAGACGACGCGTGCGGGGGCGAGCAGCGCGATCGCACCGGCGATGAGGGCAAAGCAGCCGGCCGCGACGAACGTTCGCTCGAACTCGACGTCGTCGAGCAGCCACTCACCGAACACCGGACCGACACCGAGCCCGGTGAACACCGCGACGGAGAAGTAGCTCGCACCTTCCGCGCGCCGCTCGCGGGGCGACAGGTCGGCGATCAGCGTGGCAGCGCCGACGAACATCGCAGCCTCCCCGATGCCGGTGAAGACACGGAACGCGAGCAACGGACCGAGCGCGTCGACCTGGCTCATACCGAAACCGCCGGCCGCCGCGATCAACGCGCCACCGATCATGATGCTGCGTCGCCCGTACCGGTCGGCCAAGCGTCCGAGGACCGGACGAGCAGCGATCGCAGCGATCGCAAACACCGCTGCGTTCACGCCGACGCCGAACTCGCCGCCCCCGAGCGGCCCTTCGATGTACAGCGGGACGAGTGGCAGCAGTGTCCCGATGTACATGAAGAAGGCGAACGCGCTCAGGGTCACCACCACGAACGGACGCGTGATCAGTCGATCCGTCGGCGCGACGTAGACGCGGGCGCGTCGCGGCGCGCGAGGCACTGCCGAATCGGGCTCGTCGATCACGGCCGACATCTTGGCGAACGCGTCCCCGTACGAGACTCGACCAACTGCTGCACGCCAGATGTCACATCGCGACCTCCTGGATAGCCTGTGCGGCTGGCGACGTCATCACCAGCCATTCGGCCTGACCCGGTCTACTCGAACCCGACGGATGCCGTCGACGAGGTTCCTCCCGCACCGACCCTGGGAGCACCCGATGTACGCACACTTCACGCCAGCGATGACGCTGACGATCCGCCGACAGCACGGCATCGTCTCCGGCCGAGCCCTTCGCGCCGAACTCGCTGAACCCGACGGCCTCGATCGACTCCACGCTCGCGGCGGGGTCATCTCGCTCGGCGCCGACCTGTACCGAGTCGAAGGCCATCCCGACTCGTTCGCCGGACGCTGCGTCGCGGCCTGCCTTCATGATCGACGCGTGGTGATCGCTGGCGCCGCAGCAGCATCGCTGTGGGGGATCGATCTCGTCTACCGCCCGAGCTGCCCCGACATGACCTCGATCGATGGCACTGCAGATGTCGACCGGCTCCCGAGGTCGACGGTGCGAGCGGCACGCGCCCTGCACCGTGACGACATCGTCGAGCGGCCCGACACGATTCGCCTCACGACCGTTGCGCGCACGTGGTACGACTGCGTCGGCCAGACGAGCATGGAACGCGGCATCGAACTCACCGAACTCTTGCTCGCCGACCACGGCGACGTGGCTGACCTCTGGGCAGTCGTCGATCGCGTCGAGGCGACCCGACGCGGACCGAAGGGACGCGGCTACGTCCTCCTCGACCGCGTCGCGCCGCGTCGTCAGGCCGTTTCCCGCGCCGGTGCCAGCAGGGCCTCGGCGGCGTGACGAGTCGGGTCTACTTCGGTTCCTTGGGCAGACCCAGCACGCGCTCACCGACGATGTTGCGCTGAATCTGACTCGTACCGCCCCAGATGGTCTCCGAACGAGAGAAGAAGAACGACGACATCATCGGACTCACCGGGTAGCCCTCACGGCGCTTGTCGCGCGTGGCGCCAGGCCAGCCACCTGCTTCGGGTCCGCAGTCGACCAACATCGCCTCGGCACCGAAGATGTCGAGCGCGAGCTCCATCGCTGCCTTGTGCATCTCCGACCAGAACATCTTGTTGGTCGCGCCGAGCGCGATCGTCCCCATGTCCTTCGACTTGTTCAGGGTGGCGGTCAGATTTCGCAAGCCGTTGATGCGGAGAATCTGGATCTTGCTGTAGAAGACCATGAGTCGCTGACGGATCATCGGATCGTCGATGGCCCCGTTGGCCTCGGCGGTCTCTTTCAGGATTCGGAACTCCTCGGCGAAACGCCGGAACCCGGTCGTCGCGGACTGACCACGCTCGAAAGCGAGCGTGGAGTTCGCGACCTTCCATCCGTTGTTCACGCCGCCGACGACTGCGTCCTTGGACGCACGTGCGTTGGAGAAGAACACCTCGCAGAACTCGGCGGTGCCGTCGGGCTGCGTGATGCCGCGCACTTCCACGCCGTCCTGGCGCATCGGCACGAGAAGGTACGAGATGCCAGCGTGCTTCGACGCGTCCGGGTCGGTGCGGGTCAGCAAGAAGCAGTAGTCGGCGTGATGACCCTGCGTGGTCCACACCTTTTGTCCGTTGATCACCCACTCGTCGCCGTCGAGCACGGCGGTCGTCTTCAGCGATGCGAGATCGGATCCCGAATCGGGCTCGGAGAACCCCTGGCACCAACGCGTCTCACCCTTGAGAATCCCCGGAAGGAACTCGCGCTTCTGCTCCTCGGTGCCCCACTGCAAGATGGTCGGGCCGACGAGCGTGTCACCGAAGAAGTCGCCACGCATCGGCGCTTTCGCCCGAGCGAACTCCTCGGCGAGGGCGACGCCCTGCATGGTGGTCAAGCCCTTGCCGCCGTATTCGGTCGGCCACGTCGCGCAGATCCAACCACCCTGGAACAGCTTCTTGGGCCACTCGGCATTGAACTCCTTGCGCTCCTCGTCGGTCATTTCGAAACCGTCTTCGAACCAGCCGTCAGGGAGGTTGTCCTCGAGCCAGCCACGAATCTCTGCGCGGAACTCCTCGGCTTCAGCGGGATACGTCAAGTCCATTGGAACAGTGTGCCAGGTCACCCCGTCCGCGAACCAAGCCCCGCTCGGAGATTCCCCGTTGCGACACCGAACCGTTTCACGAGCCGTTCACATCGCGCTCACATCGCTGCAAGAGTCGACACGTATCGTCCTCCTCACGGTCGATTCGCTTCTGCTTGCAATCCTCCTTCAGCGTTCAATCCCCCTCGAGTGTTGGAACCCCCCGGCAGAAGCGAATCGACCGTACGAAGGTCGAGCTGGCACGAGTTGTCGGATCCCTTCTCACTAGCTCTCCGGTTTCGGTCCACGCTTCCGCTTCCGGCCCCGATGTCTTTCCCCATTTTCTTTCCCCATTTTCTTTCCCCATGGCCGCGTTCGGCCGCGTTCGCCGATGTCGGAGCCGTTCGAGCCGGTGCCAGTTCGGGTCCCCCGACCGTTGCGCACCTCGCGGATGGCGGCCGCCGTATCGCTGCGCGTGAGATGTGGGCGGCGTGCCACCACCGCAGGGCGCAGTCGCTCCTCACCTGCGGTGACCTCCCACTAGCTCGATCAGGAGGCGGTGAGCTGGCGATTCACAGAGCCGAAACATCGAGAACACGACGACGACACGCACGTTCACCAACACGAAACCCGACGGCGATGATCGAGAAATCGGCGACACCTAGCTTGCGCACCTGATCCGGGCGGCAACGGCGCACCTGGCATCTCCTTTATCAACGAACACCACTGGAGGACACAGTGCGCAACAGAGCGCTTCGAATCATTTCCGGCCTGGGCGGCGTTGTCGCCTTCTTGGCCATCAGCCCATCCATCGGCTTCGCCCAGGACGACATGCCGTCGGAGGCCTCGATGGTCCTCGACAACATCTGGGTCTTCCTGGCTGGCTGTCTGGTCTTCTTCATGCAGGCGGGCTTCGCGCTCGTCGAAGCAGGCCTCACCCGAGCCAAGAACGTCGTCAACATCTTCGCCAAGAACATGGCGGACGCGATCATCGGCATCCTGGCCTTCTTCGCCAGCGGCTACGCCATCGCCTTCGGCGGCGGCAACGACTTCTTCGGCGACACCGGCTTCTTCCTCAACGGACTCGGTGACATCGAGGCACTCGGCAGCAGCGGCGTCGGCAACTTGTCGCACACGACCTTCTTCTTCTTCCAGGCGGTGTTCGCTGCAACAGCGGTCACCATCACCTCCGGGGCCATGGCAGAACGCACGAAGTTCGTCTCGTACCTCATCTTCGGTGCGATCATGTGTGCGGTGATCTACCCGGTGGTCGTCCACTTCACGTGGGGCGGCGGCCTGATCGCCGGCATCTCCATCGGTGACGCGGTCTACTCCGACTTCGCAGGCTCCGGCGTCGTGCACATGACCGGCGGTATCGCTGCCTTGGTCGGTGCGTTCCTCGTCGGGCCTCGAAAGGGCAAGTTCGCCGAAGACGGTTCGGTGCGGGCCATTCCAGGTCACAACATCCCGTTCGCCATCCTCGGTGTGTTCATCCTGTGGCTCGGCTGGTTCGGCTTCAACCCTGGCTCGGAGCTCTTCGCCGACAACCTCGTCAGCGGCATCGCCGTCAACACGATGCTCGCCGCCGCAGCAGGTGGCCTCGCCACGACCGTCGTGATCTGGTTGAAGACCGGTAAGCCCGACATCGCCTTCATCGGCAATGGCGTGCTCGCCGGACTCGTGGCGATCACCGGCCCGTGTGGCGCAGTCACCCCCGTCATGTCGGTCATCATCGGCGCAATCGGCGGCGTGATCGTCGTGTTCTCGGTGATCATGTTCGACAAGATCAAGATCGACGATCCCGTCGGCGCGATCAGCGTCCACGGTGTGGTCGGCGCCTGGGGCGTGCTCTCGATCGGTCTGTTCGCCAGCAAGGACGACGCCTTCCTCGGCCGTGCCGACGCCGGACTGTTCTACGGCGGCGGGATCGAGCAGCTGCTCGTCCAGTTGATCATGGTGCTGATCATCATCGCCTGGGTCGGCATCATGTCGTTCATCGTCTTCTCCGCTCTGAAGGCCACCATCGGCCTGCGTGTCAGCGAGGAAGAGGAGATGGAAGGCCTCGACGTGTTCGAGCACGGCATGGCCGGCTACTCCAACGATCCGTCGTACGCCTGAGCACGACGTCAGACCAACGAACGAACGACTGAAGAGTCAGAAAGAGAACCATCATCATGAAACTCGTGACTGCAGTCATCAAGCCGTTCAAGCTCGATGACGTCAAGGATGCGTTGAAGGAGGCCGGGATCACCGGCATCACCGTCAGCGAGGTCCGCGGCTTCGGCCGCCAAGGTGGACACACCGAGACCTACCGAGGAGCGGAGTACAAGATCGACTTCGTGCCCAAGGTCAGCGTCGAGGTGCTGATCGACGACAGCGGTGTCGACACCGCTATCGAGGCCATCAAGGCGGGCGCCGCAACCGGCAAGATCGGCGACGGAAAGATCTGGGTCAGCGACGTCGACCGCATCGTGCGAATCCGCACGGGCGAAGAAGGCGTCGACGCGATCTAGCTCCCGGAACCCTCGATCGAGGACACGCGTCGCTCGGCCCGGCACCATCGTGCCAGGCGACGCACACACCCCCATTCGAGGCGCAGTGCTGCGCCTCTCGAACCCCGAACCCTGTCACTGTCCTCTGACGAAGGGTTCGGGGTTCATCGTTTTCGGCCGCGTCCCCAACGAACCGACGACATCTGCAAGAGTGAGTCGCATCGCTGAGGCGTATCGGTTTGTGTCTGACACAAACCGATACGCCTCGTTCGAATCGAGACGACCCAGGGGAGACGACTCATGAAACTCATCACCGCGGTCATCAAGCCGTTCAAGCTCGACGAAGTGAAGGACGCCTTGAAAGACGCCGGGATCACCGGCATCACCGTCAGCGAGGTCCGCGGCTTCGGCCGCCAGGGTGGACACACCGAGACCTACCGAGGAGCGGAGTACACGATCGACTTCGTCCCCAAGGTCAGCTTGTCGGTCGTCGTCGACGACGACCGGGTCGACCTCGTCGTCGAGCGGATCGCCAGCGCCGCGCGCAGCGAGAAGATCGGTGACGGCAAGATCTGGGTCACCGACGTCGAGCGGGTCGTCCGCATCCGCACCGGCGAAGAAGGCATCGACGCCATCTGACGGGCTGGTGTTGCGCCGATGAACGTCGACGCAGTCTCAAGATCTCGTCAATCTCTGTCGATGCATGGAGGTGATGTCTTGGCCACCTCCGTCACCCGATGCTGCGACCCTCGGGGCCGATGTCGACGTGACGGGCCTCGACGGCCGAGACACACCACCCTCGACGCACGCACGAGCTACGTCGTGGAGTTCGATCTTCGTTCCTGAAGTCGCGTCATCGACCTCGCGATTCGACGCTCGCCGGCTGCGCAAGCAGGCCGACCAGACCCTCCGCTGGGCAGCCGCGACATCAGGCGACATCGTGGTGTTCCACGCCGGGCCGCGACCGGATCCCGAGCGCTCGCGGGTGTTGATCGCTGCGCTGGTCGACGGGGGCCACGACGTCTGTCTTGCCGACGACGGAACGAACGAATTGCTCTCCCGGTGTTGGCGAACTCTGACACGGCACGGTGCCTCGACGGTGACCGTTCGCACCCACGACGACCCACTCGACCCTGGTCAGGACCCTGCCGAACCCGACCGCTGCGCACCCGACTTCGGCGGCACGACTCGAGCTCAGATGTTCGCCGTGCGCCGGTCGGCGCTCACGATCCCACCGCCAGCGCCGCCTCGACCTGCGTGGCAGCGGCCGTCGTGGTGGATGGCAGCGGTCGCCGTGGCCGCCTACGCCGTGCTCGGCCTCATTCGGTCTCTCGGGTCGACGACGCAGCTCGAAACGGATGAGCGAGCCTGGCTGACCGCAGCGCAGGCCGGATCGGCGTCCGCCTACCCCGACGGCTGGCCGGGTGGGTCCAGTGCATGGCCGGCGATGATGCGACAGGTCGTCGATCGGTTCGGCGTCGAGGGCGTGCGAGCCGCATCGCTGGCATTCGCGGTGGTCGCGATCTGTTGCTCGGCCAGCGCAGCGTCTCGCTTCTTCGGGCGATGGGCCGCCCGCTCGACCGCCGTGCTGGTCAGCGCGGTGCTGGCGGTCACCGACGCGGCAACGGCAGCGTCCCCGACGATGCTCGCCGCGGCCGCCTGCAGCGTCGCCCTGCTCGGGTTCGCTCTGGCGGAGTCGTCGGGTCGAGCCTCGTGGCTCCTGATGTCGGGGGCAGCCGCGGCCTTCGCTGTCGTCGTGGAGTACCAGATGATCGTCGTCGCGCTCGCGATGAGCCCGTTCTTCCTGATCGTGCGACCGCCGAGCGCCTGGAAGGGCACCGTCGCTTTCGTCGTGATGTGGATCGCCGCAACCGGGTGGTGGCTCGCTCCGCAACGCTGGGCGGTGGGCGGCTACGTGGCCGCTGCTCGAACCCACCTCGAATCGACGGTGGCCAACAGCGGCACCAGTACCAACATGTCGACGCTCGCGCTCATCGCGCTCGTCGCCGTGGTACTCGCCGCATTGCTCCATCGCGTCACCGACCTTCTCGTTCGCCGACGCATCCTCGCCGTGACGCTCGCCGGCGCGGCGTTGCTGCTCACTCGATCATTCGTGGGCGCCACCGTCGACGGTGGCGACATCGCGACAGCGACACTGCTCCTCGCGCCCGCGCTGACCGGCGTCGTCATCCATCAGATCACGTCACTCGCCCGAGGCGAGGAGGTCGTGCCCATCCCTCGTCGCTCCCCCGATCTGCTCACTGCGGATCCAGCACGCGGCCGTCTCGTCGGCAACCAGGTGCGCTACACCAACCGGCAGATGGCGCTCGCCGGTGTACTGCTCGTCGTCATGACCGCGTGGTTCGTCCCCTGGGCTGTACGGCACCTGACATGGGGCGACTGGTGGTTGTCCGTGCCATTCCTCGTGGCCAACGGTCTCGTCGCCACAACGGCGCTGCTGCTGTCGTTCAACAACTCGAAGCGCTCGGTCCCGCTGCGAGTCGGCGTCGCTGCCGGACACGAACCGCTCGTCGGCGTGATCATCCCGACCGCCTCCGAACCCGCCGCCATGGTGGCCGCGACGATGGAGTCGGTGCTCGACCAGAACTGGCCCCTCGATCGCCTCTGCGTGGTGATCTCCGACGACGGCTACTCCGAACAGCTCCGGCGCCACGTCGAACAACGCGCCCGAGAGCTGCCCGCAGGCGTGCTCACGTACTTCCGGCCGCCTCGACGCGGCACCAAGGGCCGCATCGGCGACTCGAAGGCCGGCAATCTCAACGCTGCGATGCGTGTCGTCAACGACGCCGGCTGTGAGTTCGTCGAGACACGCGACGCCGACGATCTCGTCGGCGACCCCGACTTCCTTCGCCTCACGGTGTCGCAGTTGATGCTCGACGAGCGGATCGGATTCGTCCAGACGATCAAGGAATCCACGACCAGTCACGGCGATCCGTTCAACAACAACGAGCTGCTCTTCTACCGCGGCATGATGCTCTCGCGAAACGCCGACTACAGCGCCTTCCCGTGTGGATCCGGGTTGGTCTGGCGGCGAGCGGCACTCCGCGAGATCGGCAACTTTCCGGTGTGGAACCTCGTCGAAGACATCCACTCCGGGGTACTCGCACTCCGGCTCGGCTGGCGAGGGCTGTACGTCCCCATCGTCGGAGCGTTCGCTCAGCACGCACCCGAAGACATCGCGAACTACTTCAAGCAGCGCGGTACCTGGGCCATCGATTCGATCCGACTGTTCGCCTTCGACCGCTTCCGAGGGCTGCCGTGGCGGACGCGGCTCCACTTCGTCGAACAGACCGCGTTCTACCTGCTCAGCCTCCCGATCATGGTGTTACTGACGATCCCGATGGTCGGACTCGCCGTAGGCCGATTTCCCATCGATGCCACGCCGGTCGACTATGCCGTGCACTTCACCGGGTTCGCGGTCGCAATGGAGTTGATCATGCTCGCCTTTGCCGCCGACAAACCTCTCGGTGCGTGCGTGCGAACGCGAATGTTCCTGATCGGCATGGCACCGCTCTACGCGACCGCTGCGCTCCGGGCGCTCTGGTACGGAGCGAGGCGCAAGCCGATCTACGTCGTCACACGCAAGACCGACGAGCACCGCGTCTACATCGCGATGGTGAAGGCGCACTGGATCCTGCTCGGGTTCATCGTGCTCGCGCTCGCACTGTCGGCTCGTCGCGGCGAGTTCCTCCTCGATCTCGACCCCGGAGCGATCTACTGGGCGCTGGTCGGCCTCACGGGTCTCGGCACGTTCGTCCGACTCAGCTGGTTCGGTGTCGACCTCCGCGCGACGATTCGGCGTCGGCTGCGGTTACCCGAAGCAGGCTGAGCTCACGTACAGTCGGGGGCATGACGACGGTCGAGTCCGACACCCCCACCGGTACCGAACCGGTGCCCCCCGCCCAGGCTGGTCGCTGGACTGCGCAGTGGAAGGAGTTGTACGCCGAGGTCATCACGACCGGGCTGTGCACGGGCTGTGCCGGCTGCGTGGTGACGTGCCCGCACGACGTGATCGGCTACGAGCACGAGGAAGGCAAGTACCTGCCGTTCCATCTCGAAGACGAACTGGGCCTCGACAACTGTGTCCACGGATTCGGCGAAGGCGGCGGCTGCACCACCTGCACACGGGCATGTCCGCGCTTCCGGGCGTGGGAACCCGCTGCCGACATGCACCTGTTCGGGCGAGTGCGCGAACCCGACGAGATGGCCGGCATCTGGCAGCAGCTCTACCTCACCCGCGCCTCCGACGACATGGTCCACAAGATGGGCCAGGACGGCGGGCTCGTCTCGGCGATGCTGATCTGGCTCCGCGAGAACGACTACATCGACGGCGCGCTCGTGTCCGGCGTCGAAGACGACGACAAGTGGAAAGCCAAACCCGTCGTGGTCGAGTCGAAAGAGGAGATCCTCGCCACCGCCGGGTCTCGCTACACGTACTGCGCCAATCCGCTCGCCCTCCCCGAGGCCAAAGCACGCGGCATGGAACGCCTCGCGCTCGTGGGTATGGGCTGCCAGACCTCGTCGCCTCCCACGATGTGGGACCGCAAGGCGGGCAAGGTCTCCAAGCCGTTCTTGTTCAACATCGGGCTGCTGTGCTCCAAGACCTTCGACGACGCGATCTTCACCGAACTGTTCGAGGCCAAGTACGGCCTGAAGAAGCAAGACATGGTGAAGATGAACATCAAAGGCGTGTTCCAGATCTGGATGAAGGACGGCTCGTATCACGAGATCGACCTCAAGGAATGCCACCAGTGGACGCGTGAAGGCTGCAAGAGCTGCCCCGACTTCGCCGCCGAGCACTCCGACGTCGCGACGGGCGGCATCGGCGAAGACAACGACTGGACCCTCACCATCGCCCGCACCGAACTCGGTCACGAAGTGATCGAGCGCATGATCGCGGACGGTTCGATCATCGCCCGGCCGGCGCAGACCGACGAAACTGCGATGCGACTGCTCCGGCTCCTGTCGATCGTCAGCCGCCGCCGCTGGCCCAAAGCTGCCGATCCCGCCCCAGCGATCGGCGTGCCGCCTCCCAAGAAGAAAGCCGCCGCTGCGACCACCACCACTCCGGCCGCCGGGACTCCGACATCCGAGACGCCCCCGGCGTCGACCGAGCCTCCTGCGGGCGGCGACGGGCCGACCACGACGTCCTGACCGCGACGTCCTGACCGCGACGTCGTCACTGCGACGCGTGGAACGAGGAGCGTCGACCAGCTGACGTCAGGAGTTCGCGTTCAGAGGCAGCGCGAGAGCGAGAGTTCGTAGGTCCTGAGCGCGGTTTCGCCGCGGGCGTTGCGTTCGCTGTTCTCGGCGGCGAGGTCCTGCGCGATCTGTTCGAGATCGCTGCTGCTGTAGCGGTCGAGTTCGGCGAGCAGACACGCTTCGTCGAGCTCGGGGTTCAAGATGGCCTCGCGCTTGATGATGTCTTCGGCCACCCGCTTCGGCCCCGGATCGGAAGTACACGCCGACAGACCGAGCACAGCGACCACCGCGACCGATGCGATCGCACGAGCGCGACGGGCACGAGGCCGGACTTCGAGGGTGCGGTTCGCCTTCACAACGTCGAAAGGCTACTGCCAGTATTCCGGGATGCCGCTGAACGCCGAAGCTCGAACCTTGCTCGATCTCCTGGAACAGCTCGGTGCACCGCCGTTCGAGACGCTCGATCCAGTCGAGGCGCGCGCGGCCCGGGCCGACATGGCGCCACCGATCCTCGACTCGTGCTTCGAGACGCTCGACCTGAACGCCGGCGGCGTGCCCGCACGGCTGTATCGGCCCGAGCCGTCCGATGAGATTCCTGGTCTCCTCGTGTACTTCCACGGCGGCGGTTGGGTGATCGGCGATCTGCAAAGCCACGACAACGTGTGCCATGCGCTCTGCGTCGGTTCGGGTCACGCTGTGTTGAGCGTCGACTACCGACTCGCGCCCGAGGCTCCGTTTCCGGCCGGCCTCGACGATTGCATCGAGGCGACGACGTGGGCGCACGCACACGCCCAAGAGTTGAGGATCGATCCCGACCGCATCGCCGTCGGCGGGGATTCCGCAGGCGCCAACCTCGCCGCGGCACTCTGCCATGGAGCGCCGGTTCCGATCCGCTTTCAACTGCTGGTGTACCCCGTCACCGATGCGCACACCGACAGCGCGTCGTACGAGGAGAACCGTGAGGGGTACTTCCTGACCAAGGCGGCGATGGAATGGTTCATCGACCACTACCTGGCGGGGAACCACGCCAGCCGCGACGATCCTCGAGTGTCGCCGTTGCTGGCGAGTGACGAGGCGTTCGCGGCGTGCCCTCCCGCGCTCGTGATCACGGCCGGGTTCGATCCGCTGCGCGACGAAGGAATCGCCTACGCCGAACGCCTCGCTGCCGCCGGGGTGACGACCTCCCACGTCCACTTCCCGGGAGAGATCCACGGCTTCTTCTCCCTCCCCCACATGTTGGGCGAGGCCCGTAGCGCGCACGCGCTCGCCGCCAGAGCCCTCGCCGACGCCCTCGCTCCAGCTTCGTAACCCCGCTGCTCGGCACGCTGGTCGGACGCGTTCGTGACTCGACGTTCGTCGAGCGTCATCAGGTGGGCGTCAGGCCGGCGAGCATGCGGGCTCGGCGGAAGACGTCGTCGAGCATCGATTCGGTGAGACGACCCGTGAAGGTGTTCTGTTGACTGACGTGATACGAGCCGAGCAGCGTGAGAGCGCCATGGCCGTCGCCTGCAGGCACCTCGACCTCGACGCCGTGTCCGAACTTCGGACGCGGGCGAATGCCGATCTGCCGACACGCAGCGTCGAACCCGAACGTGCCGAGGCCGATCACGACGCGCAACCCGGTCAGGGAGCGCAACTCTCGCCCGAGGAAACCACCGCACGCATCGCGCTCGCTCGTCGACGGCGTGTTCCCCGGTGGCGCGCACTTCACCGCCGACGTGACCCAGGCATCGGTCAGCTCGAGACCGTCGTCGGCCGTCACCGAGGTCGCCTGGTTGGCGAATCCAGCCCGATGCATCGCCCGAAAAAGCCAATCGCCGCTGCGATCACCGGTGAACATCCGGCCGGTGCGATTCGCCCCGTGGGCCGCGGGAGCGAGTCCGAGCACGACGACGCGCGCTGCAGGATCACCGAAACCTGGCACCGGTCGACCCCAATAGGTCTCGTCGCGGAACGCCGCCCGTTTGTCGACCGCCACCTGCTCTCGCCACTGGACGAGACGTGGACATGCACGACACGACACGATCTCGGCTTCGAGGACGACGAGCGGACCCACGCCAGTCGACAGTAGATTCGAAGGTGCCCATGACCAAAGCAACCGCTTCATCGACCGCCTCGACACGACGCAAGACGCCCGCGTCCTCGTCCAAGGCCTCGTCCAAGGCCACGGCCACGGCCACGGCCACGGCCACGGCCACGACGATCCTGCTCGTCCGACACGGACAGACGCCGACGACGGGGAAAGTGCTGCCCGGCCGAGCGAAGGGTCTCCATCTCGCCGATGAAGGGCGCCGGCAGGCGGACATCGCCGCACACCGCATCTCGGAGTTGTCGAAGGTCGACGCCGTGTACTCCTCGCCGCTGGAACGGGCCAAGGAGACCGCTGCACCGATCGCGAAGGCGCTCGGGCTCCGGACACAGATCGAGCGCGGCCTGTTCGAATGCGACTTCGGCGACTGGACCGGTGAGGAACTCAAGAAGCTGATGAAGCTGCCGGAATGGCAGACCGTCCAGCGAGCCCCGTCGACGTTCCGTTTTCCGAACGGCGAGAGCTTCACCGAGATGCAGACCCGAATGGTGTCTGCGCTCGACCGCCTTCGCGCCAAGCACCCCGGCGGCACCATCGTGTGCGTCTCACACGCCGACACGATCAAGGCCGCTGTAGCGCACGCACTCGGCACGCACATCGACCTGTTTCAACGCATCGTCATCAGCCCCGCGTCGGTCAGTGCGATCTCCTGGCATTCGGGTGGGCCTGTCGTGCTCGCCGTCAACTCCACCGGCCGCCCTCTGACCGAACTCAGGCCCGCCTGATCTCCCCTCGATGACCGTCTTCTACGAATTCGACGACGTCGACATGTTCACGGTCGGCACCGTTGGCCGTCCCGGCTCGCGAACCTTCTTCCTCCACGTCCGAGCGGACGGCCTTCGGCTCGGGATCAAGTGCGAGAAACAGCAGGCTGCAGCGATCGCGCAGTACCTCGACAAGGCGCTGAGCGACCTGCCGCCCGCCGAAGACCGCCCGATCGCCGGGGCGATGGAGATCTCCGAACCGGGCGAGATCGCTTTCGTGCTGGGCCCGATCGGGCTCGGCTACGACCGCTCGAACGACCGGGTGCTGCTGCAACTCGAAGAGGTCGCAGCCCTCGACGAGGAGGGCGAACCGGTCGACGACGACGATCGCAGCCACGTCCGGATCTACATCACCCGCGGGCAGGCGGCGGCGTTCGCGGTGCACGCCGGCAACGTCATCGAATCGGGTCGGCCCGAGTGCAAGTGGTGCGGGTTTCCGATCGACCCCGACGGCCACCCGTGCCCCCGGATGAACTGAACGTCGTGTCCGACTCTGCCAACGACGACGTCGACGACATGCTCGGAGACGAGTTCGACGACGAAGAGTTCGACGCAGACGAGTTCGACGACACCCTCGACGAGGCTGACGACGAGCCACGCGGGGTGGAGTTGCGCGTCGACGAGGTCGAGGACCAACTCGAACACTTGCTCTGCGGCGAGGTCGAGGTCGAAGGGCGCATGCCGTACAGCTCCAACGGGACGTTCCTCGTGCACGTCATCCACGACGGACGCTCGCACCCGGCGATCTACAAGCCGATGCGAGGTGAGCGGCCGCTGTGGGATTTCGAGCCCGGCCTGCATCGTCGCGAAGTCGCCGCCTATCGGTTGAGCGAAGCCCTCGGCCTGCACCTCGTGCCGACGACGGTGCTCCGCGACGGGCCGATGGGCGAAGGGTCGTTCCAGTGGTTCGCGGTGGCCGACCATTCGGAGCACTACTTCACCATCTACGAGCATCACCCCGAACTGCATGATCGGCTTCGCGACTTTGCAGCGTTCGACGTGCTGGCGAACAACACCGACCGAAAGAGCGGCCATTGCCTGCTCATTCCGGAACGCAACGGCGCCCCTGCGTCCGTGTGGGGCATCGATCACGGACTCTGTTTCGCCGCCGACTACAAACTCCGGACCGTGATCTGGGAGTTCGGCGACGAGGTGCTGCCCGATCACGTCATCGACGGCGCCAATCGCCTCGTCGACCGCGTCCCACTCGAGGTTGCGACGCTGCTCGCCGATGACGAGGTCACCGCGCTCCAGGGCCGAGCGGCGTGGCTCGTGAAGGAGCGTCGCTTCCCGACCGACCCGACGGGCCGCCGATACCCATGGCCGCTGGTCTGAACGATCCTGGCACACCGCCCGACGAACGCGACCCGAGGTCAGTCGTGCCCGACGACGGGCTCGACTTCACGGACGTCGGCGGCGACACCGAACGGATGATCCGGGTGACCGTGTCGTCACCCGTTGCCGAACTCGTGAGCGACCGCTTCTGGCAACTCGGCGTGCGCGCGGTCAGCGAGATCGACCTCGACGACGGGCGCGTCGAGGTGTCGTCCTCGGTCGGCAACGATTCCGACTCGATCACTCGCGCCGTCGCGACGTTCGACCCGACCTGGAGTTGGCGCGTCGATGAGGTCTCCACCGAGCTCGGCGACGACTGGAAGGCCTTTGCTGCGCCTGTCTGGTACGCCGACGATCTCGTGGTCGTTCCGGCGTGGCGAGCCGACGAGTTGCCGGCGAGCAGCGCAATGTCCACAGCGAAGCGCGAGCCCTCCATCGTGACCGTGATCGAGCCGGGAAGTGCGTTCGGACTCGGCGACCATCCCACCACTCGCTCCACGCTGGCGATGCTCGCGAACCTCATCAGAACGGGCGATCATCGTTTCGACGCCGTGCTCGATGTCGGGTGCGGAACCGGCGCGGTCGCCATCTTGGCCGCGCAGCTCGGATCGCCGTTGGTCCGGGCGGTCGACGTGGCCGTCGCCGCGGTCGATGCCACCCGACACAACGCACAGCTGAACGGCGTCGAGACCGTGGTCGACGTCGACGACACCGCGATCGCCGATCTCGACGGCCGCTACGACATCGTCGTCGCCAACATCTTGGGGCCGGTGCTGATCGCGCTGGCGCCCGACCTCGTGCGACTGGTCGCCGACGACGGCTCGCTGATCATCAGCGGGATCCTCGCCGAGCGACACCAGCACGTCCTCGAGGCCCTCACACCGCTGCGCGTCGCCGATCGTCTGATCGCCGACGGATGGATCACGATCCGACTCACCCGCTGATCGATGCGAAATGCATTGCGATGCAGTGCATTTCGTTGCGGAGCGCCCCGACACCCGAGCGTCGCGTGCGACGTCGAAGGTGGCACACTCGGTCGATGAACGACGATCGCGCTGGCGACGATGCTCTCGACGCGCTGATCCATCGCGCCGACCTCGACGGGCTCGTACGGATGATCGACGATCGGTGCGACGCAGCCGATTGGGCGGGACTGCTTCGTGTCCGTGATCGTTCGCGTTCGGCGATCGACACCGGCCGTCAACTCTGGCCGGCCGCCACGCTCGCCGAGTATCGGCTGGCGCTGCTCGGAACCGCCGAATACGTGGCGACCGTGCTCGACGAGACCGACGGCCTGTCGGGCCGTTTCACGATCGGTCCGCTCACCGAAGTCGCCGCCCAGCATCACACGTGGGGCGATCTCGGGTCGCTGCTCGATCGTGGACCCCGCGCCGCGTTCGTCGCGCACGAACGTGCGATTCGCGGCGAGCCGGTCGACGCCGACGACCTTCCCGACGTGCTCGACCTGCCGCTCGCTGTGCAGCCGTGGGAGCCGACCTACGAAGTCGCCGAGTACGGCCTCGACGGCGCGGAGTTCCCGATGCCGGATCTCCCCGACGAGTGGGAGGCGCTCGAGGTCTCGGTCGGTGCGGAAGAACTCGATGACGATGTCGAACTCGCGTTGCGTCAACTCGTCGAACCCTGGACCGCGTCGTCGAACGGCCGAACGGAGTCGGTCTGCGTGGTCGGAGACATCTCCCACGCGCTCGCCGCGCTGGGGTTGCGTCGCGTGCGAGTCTGCGAGATCGAACCCTCCGACGCACTCGCGTGGATGGCGTGGGCGGGCGCATCAGGCGGGGCGCACGGTCGACGGCGGGGAGCGGCAGGTGGCCGCTTCGGCGCATGGTGGCTGCTCGGCGCACTCGGCGACTACCTCGACGAGTGGCCACCACCGGCCGACGAGCTCGGCGCATTCGCCGACAGCCTGAACTGGTACCGCTGGAACGCGTATGAGCCGGAGGTGGGCTGGTCGATGCAGCTCGCCGTCGAAGACGCCGACAGCGAAGTCGCGTGGGCCCTCACCGCGCAGGACGCGTCCTGACACGACAGCGCTGGGAAAAACGACGAGACCGGATCTGCCTGGGCAGATCCGGTCTCTCGATTCGTGAAGTCAACGCCTGGGGTCTGACCCCAGGTGTTGAACGCCTGGGGTCTGACCCCAGGTGTTGGGTCAGCTGCGGGCGGCCAGTGCCTCCATCAGCTGCGGGAGGACCTTGTGGACGTCACCGACGATGCCGAGGTCGGCAACACCGAAGATCGGTGCTTCCTTGTCCTTGTTGATCGCGATGATGTTCTTCGAGCCCTTCATGCCCACCATGTGCTGTGTCGCACCAGAGATTCCGGCGGCGACGTACACGGTCGGCTTGACGACCTTGCCCGTCTGGCCGACCTGGTAGCTGTACGGCACCCAGCCGGCGTCGACGATCGCACGCGACGCACCCGGAGCGCCTTTGAGCTGCTTGGCGAGCTGTTCGATCATCTCGAACTTGTCCGACTCCCCGAGGCCACGACCACCGGCGACGACGACCGCTGCCTCGTCGAGCTTGGGACCAGAGGTCTCCTCGACGTGAACGGCCGTGACGGAGGCACCACCGGTCGCACCGAGATCAGGAACCGGAGCGCTGACGACCTCGCCGGCACCACCGGCTCCACCCGCGAGCTCGAAGCTCTTCGGGCGGAACGCCGCGAGGAACGGGCCCTCACCCGTGAACGTCGACGTGACGATCTTGGCGCCACCGAAGATCGGCGTCTGCACGCTCACCGAGTCGCCGTCGACCATGACATCGGTCGAGTTGGTGAGCACCGTCCGGTCGAGCTTCACCGAGAGACGCGCCATCACGTCGCGGCCTTCGTAGTTCTGCGGGAACATGATGAGCTGCGGTGCGTCGCCGCCGTCGATGACGGCCTTCATCGCAGCCGAAACCGCTGCGCCCGGCAGGGCACCAGCAAGGTCACCGGTCTCGTAGATCTTCGCCGCGCCGTGATCGGCGAAGGCCGCAGCAGCGTCGCCGGCGACGCCTGCGACGAAGGCGGTGACGTCGCCGCCGAGCGCGGACGCCTTGCTCAGCAGTTCGAGCGTGCCGGTCGAGGCCGCCCCGTCGGTGGTCTGTGCGAACACCCAGATGTTGTCGATTGCCATGTCAGTCTCCGATCCTCAGATGACCTTCAGATTGTCGAGGAACTCGACGATCTTGTTGAACGTTTCGCCGTCGTCTTCGATGATCTCGCCGGCTTCGCGAGCCGGGGCGTCTTCGACGTTGGTGATGGACTGAGCCCAGCTGGCCGATTCGATGCCGAGGTCGGCGGCGGTGACCGTGTCGACCGGCTTCGACTTGGCCGCCATGATGCCCTTGAAGCTCGGGTAGCGAGGCTCGACGACGCCAGCGGTGACCGACACCACGGCGGGAAGCGAGCACGTGACTTCGTCGTAGCCGGCTTCGGTCTGACGATCGACCTTGACGGTGGTGCCATCGACGGCGATCGTCTTGGCGAAGGTCACCGAGGGAAGCCCGAGGACTTCGGCGATCTGCTCCGGCACGGTCCCGGTGTAGCCGTCGGACGACTCGGTTCCGGCGATGACCAGGTCGTAGTCGCCGGCTCGGCCGACTGCGCCGGCGAGCACCTTCGCAGTCGTCAGGGCATCAGCGCCGGAAAGCGAAGGATCAGAGACGAGCACGGCCTTCTCGGCACCCATGGCGAGCGCGGTGCGCAGGCCCGACGTTTCGTCATTGGGGGCCATCGAGACCAGGGTCACGGAGCCGTCGCCCGCAGCACCGACGAGCTGCAGCGCCATTTCGACGCCATAGCTGTCGGACTCATCGAGGATGAGCTTGCCGTCGCGCTTCAGCGTGTTGGTCGAGGGATCCAGCTCACCCGGGAGCGCCGGGTCAGGGATCTGTTTCACACACACGATCACGTTCATAAGGCTCACAAGTTACCGCTCGGTCAACCTGGTCCCCCAATTCGAGCGCCTGTGACGTCCGGAACGCCAGGGTCGCCGATCGGATCGTCAGGCGTGGAACGGATCGTCAGGCGTGGAACGGATCGTCCGCACCATCCGCATCATGCGACCCAGGGCGATCGCGCTCCCGTGTTCCGCACGGCGGCCTGTCACGTCGAAGCTCGGCCCTCACGGTACGGTTGCCGCGCTGTGAGGATCATGCTCATCGTCAACTCGTTCGCGTCGTCGGTGACCGCGCGCAACACGGTGGTGGTGCATCGTCGACTCAGCGAAGGCGACACGATCGGGCGCCCCCGACCCGGAGACGAGTCGACATCGCTCGCCGATCCCGACGTGCCCCGACGACGGAGTCGGCGCCAGCACGACGTCGAGATCGTCGAGACGAACCGTCGCGGCCACGCGACACGCTTCGCACACGATGCGGCACGACGCGGGTTCGACGTCGTCATCGGTTACGGCGGCGACGGAACGCTCAACGAAGTCGCCACGGGCATCGCCGGAAGCGACACCGCCCTCGGCGTGCTGCCGGGCGGGTCGACCAACGTCTTCGCCCGAACGCTCGGGATGCCCAACGATCCCGTGCTCGCCGTCGAGCACCTCGTTGCCGGCATCGAAGCCAACGACATCCGCCCCATCGGCCTCGGACAGGTCAACGGCAGGTACTTCTGTTTCCACACCGGCGTCGGATACGACGCCGCGGTCGTCCAGGCCGTCGAGCGGCGAGGGGCGCTCAAGCGATGGCTCGGTCATCCGTTGTTCATCTCGGCCGGACTCTCGACGTGGTTGACGGGCTACGACCGCAAACAGCCGCACTTCACCATCAGCGGCGGCGATCAACCGGACGAGCCGAACGGATTCTTCACGATCGTGCTCAACACGAACCCGTACACGTATCTGGGGAACCGGCCTCTCGACCTGTCGCCGGAGGCGGGGCTCGATCGAGACGGTCTCGTCGCGATCACCTTCACCACCATGCGAGCCAGTGCGATCCTGCGCTCGCTCGCCGGCGCCCTGCGCGGTGGCGGGGTGGCCGCAGCTGAGCATCTCGACATTCGAACCGAGCTCTCCGAGCTGGTGATTCACCATCCCGATCCGTTCCCCTATCAACTCGACGGCGACGCCCTCGGCGAAACCCCGCGACTCGAGTTCCAGCACGTGCCCGACGCGGTGAAGCTCGTGTTCCCGACGACGCCGAACTGATCTGCGGTCACCGGCCTCCAGTCAGCCACGATCTGCCGTGCGGGCCGGTGCGGGCCGGTGCGGGCCGGTGCCGCCACGGAAAACCTACGAGGCCATCAGTGTGCGGGACGCAGCGCCCACCGGGGCGACGCAGCGTCTCCTGCGACTCGACCCAATGCCGTCCGCGCCACGTCGGGCACGTCGGTGCACACACCGTCGACGCCCATCGCGGCCAGCTCGACCAGTCGCTGCGGATCGTTGCAGGTCCAGGCGTTGACGGCGAGACCGGCATCGTGGGCCGCAGCAACGGAGGCGGCGGTCAGCTCGACGACGGACGGGTGGATCGCGCGATGGCCACCCTGCAGCGCCCGCCGAATCGCCCGTTCATCGAGCGCCTCGCAGAGCAACGCTGTCGCGATGCTCGGCTCGATCAGCCGGCAGTGGTCGACCGTCTTGGCAGAGAACGAGGAGATCACGAAACGATCCGGCGACGCATCGAAGCGACGCATCGCGTCGATGACCGGCGCTGCGACCGCCATGGTGGGATCGAAACCACCGTCATCGACACTGTTCTTGATCTCGACGTTGATCAACATCCGGTCGCCGCAGGCCTCGAGCACCTCCGCGAAGCCAGGCAGCGCGTCGAGCATCGACTGCTCCCGAGGCAGCGGATCGTGGAAGGCCACGAGTCGATTTCGACCGTCACGCGAAGCGGCCAGACGAACGTCGAGTTCGACCCCATCGGCACCCATCCGATCAGCAGCACGAAAGGCCGCTGGCGTGTTCTCGGGTTCTGCAACTGACGCGCCGCGATGGCCGAGGACGAGCACGACCGAGAGTATTGCCGAACCGACATGAGCGATGCGAGATGCCCTCCGGACCTCACCACGCTCCCCCGATGTGCCGGACAGATGTGCCGGACAGATGTGCCGGACAGATGTGCCGGACAGACGTCACAGAAAGAGCCTCTTGTGCAGCTCGGAGCCCTCGCCTAGTTTCTCGCAGGGCCGAGCGGCCGCCACGGCGCTCGAACCATCGCATCCAGAGTGGGCGAGCTGCCGAATCGACGCATGTCGACGGTTCAGCGGGGCGCCCTGCAACAGAGGGGAACCCCGAAACGTGACGATCCTTGCGTCCAGCCTTGCTCTTGGAGCCGCCGACTACGACTGGCGCAAGGATGCGCTGTGTCGTGATACCGACCCGGCCCTCTTCTTCCCCGTCGGCACGACCGGGAACGCGCTGGTGCAGATCGATCATGCGAAGGCGACCTGTGCGGAGTGCACCGTGGCGAGCGACTGCCTCGACTTCGCGCTCGGCACCAACCAGGACTCGGGAATCTGGGGTGGCCTCACCGAAGAAGAGCGCCGCGTCATCCGCCGCAAGCGCGTCGCTGCCGCTCGTGCGGCACGCCAAGCCGCCAGCGCCTGAACACCGGCCGACGCGCAACGCGTCGCGGCTGCGTCCACGGTACGAGCCGTCACGGCCTGGCTCGAACGGGCTGACCGGCGCTCGGTCGATCGTCGATCAGTCGATCGTCGATCAGTCGTCCAGGGTGGCCACGCGGAGTTCGACGACGGTCCCTCGTGCCGGGCCGACACCGTCGAGTGACACGGCCTCGAGGTCGGCAGCGGCGGCTGGACGCATCTGGATCGTGCCGTTCAGCTCGGTCGTGACCAGCGTTCGAACGATCGACAAGCCGAGTCCCGTCGCCTGATCGAGATCGAAACCCGGCTCCACGCCGCGTCCGTTGTCGACGACGCGCAACTCGAGGTGCTCACCGTCGTGGCCGAGCACCACGGCAACGTCGCCTCCGCCACTGCCTTCCGGGAACCCGTGATCGACCGCGTTCTGCAAGAGTTCGGTGAGCACGACCGACAGTGGCGTCGCCGTGTGCGCCGGGATGCGGCCGCCAGACCCCCGAACGGAGAACCGCACCGGACGGTCAGGAGACTGCAGACCTTCCTCCGCCAGACGCAACAACGGGCGCACGATCTCGATGAAGGCGATGTCATCGCCCGCCTCGCGAGACAGCGACTCGTGCACGAGGGCGATGGTGCGAATTCGACGAACCGATTCTCCGACCGCCTGCTTGGCCTCGTCACTTTCGAGGCGACGTGCCTGCAAACGCAGCAGCGACGAGATCGTCTGCAGGTTGTTCTTCACCCGATGATGGATCTCACGGATCGTCGCGTCTTTCGACAACAGCAGCCGATCGCGCTTGCGTAACTCCGTGACGTCACGCAGCAGCATCAGGCCACCGGTCACGGACGCCTCCCCAGGCGAGCCCGTCAACAGCGGCACACAGCGGGCAAGCAGCGCAACGTCGGCGCCCTGCTCGAACTCCTCGATCACCGGCTCACATCGCTCGAACGCCTGGCGCGCCGGGCCGTCGTGGAATCCGAGCTCGGCGAGTCGCATCCCCACCGGGTTCGCGTGGATACCGACTCGATGCAGCGCCGTCGTCGCGTTGGGTGACACATAGGTCACGGTGGCGTCGGCATCGAGCATCATCACGCCGTCGCCCACACGCGGCGCTGCACTCGAGTCGGCCACGCGACCCGCGAACGGGAACGTGCCACTCTCGATCATCGTCACGAACTTCTCGAAGATCAGCGAGTAGTGGTGCTCCAGCTCGCCCGGCACACGGCCCGCACGAACGATCCATTCCTTCGACAGCACGGCGATGACACGGCCGTTCCGACGGACCGGGATCGCGACGATGCGCGCCACCGCGGACGGGTCCGCGACGAGTCCGTCGGCGGACTCGATCTCGCCCTCGACCCGCAGCCCCGTGTCGAACGCAGCGTTGACCTGCTCGACGCCCCCCGTCGCCCACATGCCGACATGGTCGGTGACATACATCGTCTGGTTCGTCGCCGGCCGAACCTGGTCGACCACCATCCAGCGACCCGACTGCGCTCGGATGTGCAAGAAGAGGTCGGCGAAGCACAGATCGGCGAGAAACGCCCACTCGGCGGACAGGCGATTCAAGTGATCGATGTCGTCACGGTCGAGCAGCGAGTGTTGGCGGGTGAGGTCAGCGAGCGACGTCATCGTGGTGATTCTGCCCCATGTGAGCCGTTTCGCAAGTCATCCGCCAAGATCCCCAGACCGCGGAGATCGTGAATGTCGCCCGAGAGCCATGGGACCGAG
This sequence comes from Ilumatobacter sp., assembly GCF_046290335.1. Taxonomy (GTDB): domain Bacteria; phylum Actinomycetota; class Acidimicrobiia; order Acidimicrobiales; family Ilumatobacteraceae; genus Ilumatobacter_A. The sequence goes on from NZ_JBKAGH010000001.1 coordinate 1,893,290, forward strand.
ACGACCAGCGGCGACAGTTCGGCCAGTTCGGCCAGACGATCGGCTTCTCGGGTCGCCACCATCGCGACGTCGTCGAAGCGCTCGGCGAGCCGGTGCAGGATCCGATCCACCTCGGCGACATCGACGTCGTCCGACGACGGCTCCGCCGAGGCGTCATCGAGCGCTCGCAGCGCCGTCAACACACGCTCGGCGATCGTGAGATCGCCAGCGCCCGTACCGGTCCCCAGCGTCGCGGCCGCCGCCGACGCCGCCGGCGACGCGAGCGCCGATGGCAGCACGCGATTGGCGACGATCGCGCCGAGTGGCATCTGGCGCTCGTCGAGCGCTCGGGCCAGATACCGGGCCTCGTGGGTGGGTGCCGCCTCCAGCGTCGACACGATCACGAACGCCGTACGCGGATCGGTGAGGAGTGACTCGACCTCGCGAGCTCGACGGACGAAGCCCTCCTCCATTGCTTGGAAGAGGACGAAGAAATCCGCGATGTCCTGCAAGAAGCGCGAGCCCAACACGCTGTCGGCGACCTTGTAGAACGGCTTCGACGCCACGGTGAACAACCGCGAGCGGTACGGCACCGTCAGCCAGCGCAACAGACGGCTTCCGAAGAACTCTGCCATCCTGCTGGGCGCGTCGAGAATCGTCAGCGCGTTGCGCGACGGCGGCGTGTCGACGATGACGAGGTCGTACTCGCCGGTTGCGTGCAGATCGTGGAGTTGCTCCATCGCGAGGTAGTCGTGGCTGCGCACGAATCGACTCGTGATGTTGCGGTACAAGGGGTTGGCGAGCACGGCGTCACGAGTCTGCTCGTCGGGCGCATGGCGATGGATGAGTTCGTCCCAGCCAGCTTTCGTGTCGAGCATGGCGATGAAGAGCTTGCCCCGCGCGTCGATCCCGGCACGCTCGAGGGCGTTGCGCGGGATTCGCACCGGCGTGTTGCCGACGGCCTCGAGGCCGAGCGCGTTGGCGAGGCGACGCGCCGGATCGACCGTGAGCACCAGCACGTTGCCGGTTTGGCGCCGAACTGCCGCAACGCCCATCGCCGCTGCGATCGTGGTCTTGCCGACGCCACCCGAGCCGGCGACCAGCACCATCTCACGGCTCGCGAGCAGCGCGTCGAGGTCGCGGCGGGTCATGCGTCGAACTCGTCCTGGAGGCAGTCGGCGACGCGCGACACGACGCGTCGACCGTGTGATCGGCCGAAGAGCTCCGGCACCGTGATGATGGGCAACGCTGCACCGTCCGCCCGCAGCGCAAGGCGATCGATGGCCTCCCGGAGCCGGTCGAGGTGCTCGGCGCCGAGCGCACGGCGAGCCTCGATGATCATGCCCGCCTCGACGACCGACGCGGCGCCCGGGCCGATACAGCGTTCCAACACGTCGACGACGTCGCCGAGTCGGCGCGCGATCGGCTGCTCCCGACGGGTGAACAACGCTGGGAGCACGCGGTTCGCGACGACCGCGGCAGGGTGCGTTCCCGTTTCGCCGGTCAGTCGCTCCAGCAAGTCGATCGATTCGGTGACCGGCATCTCCTCGGGCGTGGTGACGACGGTGACGCCAGTGCGAGTCGGATCTTCGAGGATGTCGAGCATCCACTGGGTCTGATCGCGTACGAGCCCGACGTGGACGAGATCGGCGATCACCTTCGGCGCCCCGATCTGGCTCACCACATGACCGGAGGCTTCGGCGTCGACCACCACGAGGTCGTAGTGACGCTCGCGCACCTCGTAGCACAGCTTGCCGACGGCGAGGATCTCCTTCACCCCGGGGGCAGCGTCGGCGACGAAGTCGAGCGTCGAGGCCAGCGGCCCGATGCGACCGAGCAGTGGAATCTTGACGAACAGGCGGATGTACTCGCGCAAGGAGTCCTCGGTGCTCATCGTCATCGCGAAGAGGCCAGGATCGACCTCGGTCGGATCGAATCGGAGTTCGCCGACTTCGAACGCGGTCGCCAGCGCGCCTTTGGCATCCATCTCGCACACCAGCACGCGGCGGCCGCTGCGAGCGGCGACCTCGGCGAGCGCTGCGGCGATCGTGGTCTTGCCGACGCCGCCTTTGCCGGTGACCCAGAGGAAGTCGAGATCGAGCAGTGACGTCATCGTCGTGTCGGGTCGTGGGTCCGACACCGGTGGAGCGCCGCGGTCCGGGCGCTCACCGGGCTCAGCCGCCGAACCCGATCTTGCGTTCGCCGTCGGGGGAACCGAGCTCGACGTAGGCGATCTTGGCGGAGGGCACGAAGGTCTGGTTGCCCCGCTTGTCGGTGATCGCCAACACGTCGGTCGCTCCGGCCAGCGCGGCTTCGATTCGCGTCTTCAGCTCGTCACGATCTGCGCCGACGGCGAGTTCGATGCCGATCTCACGAGGGGCCTGGGTCACTCCGATGCGTACGTCCACGCTCTCGACGCTATCGCCGACGTGTCGCCAGGCGTTGTGGCAGGAATCGTGAGGTCCGTGTCATTGACGCCCGTCGATCGCGCGTCGATGATGATCGTCAGCATCTGCCGCTCGACCCGAGACGCACCGGCAGCACGTCGCCTCCGCACTCCGTGCGCAATCCCACACCCGCAACCCGCAGAAAGCAGATCCGCATGAGCCTCCAGGTCGTCATCGCGCTCTTTCCTCAGTTCACGGCGCTCGACGGGATCGGCCCGTACGAGGTCTTGCAGCGCATCCCCGACATCGATGTCACGTTCATCGCCGCCGAACGAGGCATCGTTCGCTCCGAAAACGGCATGCTCGGCATCGAAGCCGACGGCACCTTCGCCGACTTCCCGACGCCCGACCTCGTCGTCTTCCCCGGCGGCCACGGCACGCGGGCGCTGATGACCGACGAGGCCACACTCGACTGGGTCAGGGCCGTACATCCGACCACGACGTTCACGACGTCGGTGTGTACCGGCTCGTTGGTCCTCGCCGCCGCAGGCCTCCTCGACGGTCTGACGGCGACCACCCACTGGAGCGCCCGGGACGTGCTCACCCAGCACGGTGCGACACCGGTGCCGGAACGAGTGGTCGAGCACCTCGATCGGCGGATCATCACGGCAGCAGGCGTCTCGTCAGGTATCGACATGGCACTGCGTCTCGTCGAGTTGCTGGTCGATCGGACCGCCGCAGAGGCCGCTCAGTTGATGATCGAGTACGACCCGCAGCCGCCGTTCGACATGGGCGCACTCGAAAAAGCCGACGACGTGACCATCACCCGCGTCATCGAGTACGCGCAACACCGCAACTGACCGGCCCGCCAGGCGTAACGGTTTGTGTCTGACACGAACCGTTACGCCTCCGGTGTCAGGAATTTACACCGGATTGGCGGTGTAAATGCCGATGGTCGTCGCCACACTGGATTCATGGCTTCCACCGTCACCGAAGAGCAGGTCATCGAGGCGTTGCGCCCGGTCGAGGACCCCGAACTCCATCGTTCGATCGTCGACCTCAACATGTTGCGCGCCGTGCAGATCCGCGACAACGGTGTCGTCGGCGTACTGATCGCACTGACCGTTCCCGGCTGCCCGCTCAAGGGCGAGATCACGCGGCGCGTGTCGGAGGCGGCGACCGAACTCGACGGCGTGGAGTCGATCGACCTCGAATTCACGGTCATGACCGACGAGGAACGCGAGACGCTTCGTCGCCAGTTGCACGGCGACGCCGGCTCGTCCGCTGGGTCGAACCAGGCTCACGGTCACGCCGAAGGTCGCGAGATCCCGTTCGCCAAGAACTCCTCCAAGACCCGCCCGCTGCTCATCTCGTCCGGCAAGGGTGGTGTCGGCAAGTCGTCGGTCACCACGAACCTCGCCGTTGCCCTCGCAGCACAGGGGTATTCGGTCGGCGTCGTCGATGCCGACATCTACGGCTACTCGATTCCCAGGATGCTCGGCACCGATCGGGATCCCGTGGTGATCGACGAGATGCTGATCCCCCCGGCGATGTGGGGCGTTCGGTGCATCTCGATCGGCTACTTCGTGCCACAGGGCCAGGCGGTCATCTGGCGCGGCCCGATGCTGCACAAGGCGCTCGAGCAGTTCCTCACCGACGTGTTCTGGGACGAGCCCGACTTCTTGCTGGTCGACATGCCGCCCGGCACCGGCGACATCGCGCTGTCGCTCGCCCAGTACCTCCCGCGCGGTGAGGTCTTCGTCGTCACCACGCCGCAGCCGGCGGCTCAGAAGGTCGCTGCGATGTCGGCGGCGATGGCCGAGAAGGTCAACCTCCCGGTCCGCGGCATCATCGAGAACATGTCGTGGTTCACCGGTGACGACGGCAAGCGCTACGAGATCTTCGGCTCCGGCGGCGGCCAGGAACTCGCCGACGAACTCGGCGTGCCGCTGCTCGGCAAGCTGCCGCTGGTGTCTGCGCTGCGCGAGGGCGGCGACGACGGCAAACCGGTCACGGCCGTCGCTCCCGAGTCGGAGCTGGCGCAGTCGTTCCACGAGATCGCCCGCCAGATCGCCGTCGACATGAAGCCCAAGAAGGTCTACTCCGACGCACTGAAGGTGATCTGACGACAGCGTGGGCCTGACCCACCCTGTCGCACGAACATCCGCACGGCTGGCGAGCGACTGGCCGCACGAGTAGCCGCGCGAGCGGCAAGGATGACCGGATGGACGTCGTTCCGAAGTACAAGTTCGATCGCATGGTCGCCGACGCGCTCGATGCGTTACCCGAAGAACTTCACCACGTCCTCGACAACGTCGTCGTGCAGATCCACGATCGCCATCCGGCGGAGCCGACCCTTCTGGGACTGTACGACGGAGTCCCACACACCGCACGGACCGGCCAGGAAGGCCCTGACATCGTGTCGATCTATCGGCTCGCGCTCTGCGAGATGTGCGACGACCTCGACGACTTGCGCGAGGAGGTCTACATCACCGTGATCCACGAGGTCGCCCACGCTGCTGGCATCGACGACGACCGGCTGCACGAACTCGGCTGGGGTTAGCAACACCCGGCCGCGCGGCGTCGTGAGCTTCGCTCGGCCTCGGCGACCTCGCCCGGCTCAGGTGCGACGGCGCTCGCTCGCCGGCACCGTCACGAGCGCACGACGAAGCCGCGCGGCGACCGCCCGAGCGTCACGCTGCAAGATCGGACCGGGCACCGCCACCCGGTCGACGAGCGCGCTCCCCCACGTCATCCGGACGCCATCGACATCGAGTTCACGAGCCACTCGCCCCCATCTGGCGTTGGTGAAACACACCGTCGGGTGAACTTCCACCCAGTCCAGGCCGAGACGGTAGAGCACGCGCTCGAGGTCGTTCGACAGCCGCGTCGCTCGCCGGATCGGATCGAGGTGGACCTGGCCATCGAGGGTCGGCTGACGTCGACCGTCGACCCGGACGCGTCCGAGGCGTCCGAGATGGTGATCGGCCACGATGACCCAGATGCCGTTCGGGGCGACGACCAGGTGATCGATGACCGAGGAGCCGGGTTCGTCGTCGAGCGGGTCGGGCGTACTGTCCTCCGTGCGCACCCGACATGCATGAAGCACCGCGCCGATCGGTGCGAGTTCGCGATCCAAACGAAGGCCGAGTCGACGCTCGCGGAAGCCGTGGCGTCCCCAGCGCAGCGCCGAGGCGCGGGCTTCGACACGTCGGCGTTCCGCACGCCGTCGATCCGACATGGACGCTCCGACATCGCCGGGCCGACTCGCCCACGACGCTGCCGCGGTGCCATCGGGAGGATCCCAACCGGGCATCCCCGAGGGGCGCGGCGGCGGAAGCGGTTCGAACACCACGCATGATGTATCGGCACGAATCCACCATCACTCAATCGCGGGCAATCGTGACGGCTCAACGGTCATGCAGCGCCATCAGACCGCCGGCTCGCTGCGAGACTGCTGCCGTGACAGCAAGCGACTGGAGCGACTGGCGCGAATGGCGCGACGGCCAGACCGCGACGGTCGCCGTCGTGGTCGCCGACGACGGATCGGGGGCTTTGGCACTCCACGACGACAGCGCCGACCGCCAGTTCGGCGTGTGGCTCGACGCCACCGAATTCGCCACGGCCGTCGACGAACTCGAGGCACGGATCGGACCGCGCTGGGTCTGGTGGTCGAAAACGACGGCGTCGTCGCTGCTCGCCATCGGTGTCCGGCCGCGCCGGTGTTGGGATCTCGGCGCCGTGCATCGCCTGCTCACAGGGGGCTGGCGTGCCGATCCGGCACGAGTCTGGGCACACCTCCATCAGCTCGACCCCGCGACGATTCCGAGCGTGCAACCACTCGACCTGTTCCATCAGGTCGACGACAGCGGCGACGAGACCGATCCGATTCGCCGCGACGGCCACCTTCGACCCGAGTGGGTCGACGGCGCCTGGAACGAGTCTCCCGAACGCCGCGAACGATGGGCGGCCTTGGCGATGGAGGCGTTCCGCCTGCAGGCGGCAACGGCCGACGATCCCGACACGCGAACCGAGCTCCGACACCTCGGTCGGCAACGGCGCGGCCACCGGCGGGCGACGGCGTTCTGCGAATCGGCAGCCGAGATGCTGTGCGCCGAACTCGAGCACGATGGCCTCCCGTTCGATCGTGCGGTCGCCGAGGAACTCGTGGCCGGGATCGTGGGACCGAGGCCTCGCACGCAAGCCGAGGACGACGCGCTACTGGCCCGCCGAGACCGGGCTGTCCTGCAACACCTCCCGGCCGGCGTGACCGCCGACCTGCGTCGCGCCGATCAGATCAAGTCGCTCCTGCGGCGAGTCGGCATCGAGGTCCCCGACACCCGGGCATGGCGACTCGAACGGCTGCGCGGGACGCATCCACTCATCGAACCACTGCTCGACTGGCGACGAGCCGAACGCATCCGCACGACGTTCGGCTACCGCTGGATCGACGACCACGTCGGCCACGATGGCCGGCTACGCGGCTCGTGGTCGGGCGCCGATGGGGCCGCGGGCCGCATGACCGCCACCGCAGGACTGCACAACATGCCGGCCGAGCTGCGGCCGGCGATCGTTGCCGAGGCGGGGCACGTGTTCGTCCGCGCCGACCTCGGCCAGATCGAACCTCGTGTGCTCGCAGCCGTATCCGGCGACCCGGCGCTTGCCGCCGCGACGGCCGCCGACGACATGTACGCACCGGTGGCCGAACGTCTACACGTGGATCGCGAGATCGCCAAGGTCGCGGTGCTCGGCGCGATGTACGGCCAGACCACCGGCAAAGGCGCCGAGGCGCTCCGCGGATTGGAACGCGAGTATCCGGTCGCGATGGGCTATCTCCGCGCCGCCGACGAGGCCGCACAGGGCGGTCACGATCTGTCGACCTACGGCGGCCGGCGACTGCGAATGTCAGGGTCGTCGCACGCTGCCTCGAACCCCGACCCTGCCTCGAACCCCGACGCTGCCTCGAACCCCGACGCTGCCTCGAACCCCGACGCTGCCTCGAACGCCGCCCGCGACCTTCGCTCGCGAGTCGCCGCACGAGGGAGGTTCGGGCGAAACGCCGTCGTGCAGGGCGCGGCTGCCGAGTTCTTCAAGACCTGGGCGGTGCTCGTCCGGGCCCGCGGTGCGGCATCGGGTGCGAGGATCGTGCTGTGTCTCCATGACGAACTGCTCGTGCACGTCGTGGACTCCCACGGCGACAACATCGCCTCGCTGCTCGACGAGTGCCTTCAGGAAGCTGCCCACCGGTGGGCGCCACCCGCCGAGCGCCCCGTCAGATTCGTCGCAGATGTCAGCGTGATCACGCGGTGGTCCGACGCGAAAACCACCCTCGCGGCCCCGTCGTGACGCGCCGGAGCGCGAGCGCGGCTAGCGTTGATCAGGTGACCGACGTGCCACCGCCGAACGTTCCCGGCTCCACGCCACCACCTCCGCCGCCGGGCGCCACCCCCATTCCACCGCCGCCACCGGCGAACCTCACCCCTCCCCCCGGCTACACGGCGTACAACACGGCGCCGACACCAGCGCAACCGCTGTCGCGGGTGAAAGGTTTGTCCACCGCCATCGTCGTGTTGACCGCACTCGCTGGCCTCGGCGCGATCGTCACGGCGCTGACCACACCGAGCGCCACCGACAGCGCCAACGATTTCCTCGCCGGCCGAATCAGCGAAGATCAGTTCCTCGACGACTACGCGGCCTTCGGGTTGATGCAAGGCGTCCAGGGAATCGCCACGCTCGCGACCGCCGTGCTCACGATGATCTGGCTGTACCGGGTCGCTTCGAACCTCCGCAAGCTCGGACGAGCCACGACGTGGGCGCCCATCTGGGCGGTCTTCGGTTGGATCCTTCCGCCGGTACTCATCATCATCCCGTTCCTGATGGTCCGAGAGGTGTGGAAGGCGAGCACCACCGACGCCCAAGGGGCAAGCTGGAAGCAGGCGCCGGAGAACCCGATGATCTGGGCGTGGTTCGTCGTCTACGGTCTCGTCCCGACCGTGATCAGCGCCATCTCGCTCAACGCGACCTTCGGCGCAGGCTTCAGCCAAGACACCGACAGCCTGGCCGACACGCTGAACGACTTCGGCAGCATCCAGATCATCGGTTCGGTCTTCACCGTCATCGCTGCGATCACATGGATCATCGTCGTACGCCAGTTGACCGGTCGGCACACGAAGTTCACGCACGAGAGCTGAGGCAGTGGGTTCGGCCGACACCATCTATCTGGTTCGACACGCCAAGGCAGGCGAGCGTCGCACCTGGGAACTCGACGACCACGACCGCCCCCTGAGCAAGGCGGGCACACGCCAGGCGAAGGCGATCGCCAAACGATTGGCCGAGAAACGAGCGACCAGCCTCTACTCAAGCTCGTACGTGCGGTGCGTCCAAACGCTCGAGCCACTCGGGTTGCTGATCGGGAGACCGGTCGAGATCGACAAGCGCCTCGTCGAGGACGAACCGTTCGAGCCGGTTCTCGACCTCATCGAAGAGGTCGAGGACGGGGCCGTCCTGTGCAGCCACGGTGACATCATTCCGGCCACGATCGTGGCCCTGCAGCGTCGGGGCATGGACGTCCGCACCGCCGCCGATTGGCGCAAGGGCACCATCTGGGTGCTGCGCCGCAAGCGCGGGCGGGTCACGCAGGGCAAGGTCTGGCCACCGCCCACCTGACACCGTGAGCCGAGCATCCTGACGCCAGTGGCGGCTCGAGAGTCGCCGGCTCAGGACTCGTCGGCGGCCGCGCGGATCTCGTCCGCGAACGCTTCGATCAACGTGACCATGCTGCGCGGTGGGTCGTTCTGCTCGCACTGCTCGAGGAACGGCAGAGCTCGCACCGGATCGTTGCGGAAGTTGGCTTCGATGATGGCCACGAAACACGCGGGATCGGCGTAGTTCTCGTCCATCTCGAGCGCGCGGTCGAGAGCGAGCAACGCCAACTCCAGTTGCGCGCCGGTCTCGTCCGGGTTCGGGTTGGCTCGCGTGCCCAGCGCCAGCGTCCAGCCGTAGTACGCCAGCGCTTCAGGATTGTCGACACCGCGTTCCTGTTCTGCCTGCACCACCCGGAAGAACAACTCGTTCGCGGCGGGCAGGTTTCCCTCGTTGAGGGCCGCTCGAGCGCTCACGAGCACCGCGCGCACGTCGTCGCCAGGGGTGAACCCGGTGATCTCCTGTCCGGTACCACGCTCGCCCCACGCCTGGGCGAGGATCATGCCGACTCCCGCGCCACCGAGCAGCACCGTGAGTACGACCGCCGCGACGACACCGCGGCGTCGAGGTCGTTTCGGCGCCAACTTGCGGCGACCCTCTTCGATCTGGCGCAGCACGGCAGCGGCTCGAACGGTGTAGCCGTCCTTGAGCGTCTGGTAATCGTCGGCGTCGACGTCACCGGCCTCGAACTCTCGCTCGAGATCCTTCAGCGAACGCAGGAGGAATCGACGCTCTTCTTCGAGTTCGGCGAGCTGATCGAGATGCCGACCGGATCGAATCGTCGACGTCACGACTCGTCCGAGCCTGCGCCATCCGCACCTACGTCGCTCGACGCGGCTTCGGCAGCATCGTCGGCGATCAGTGCGGCCGCCACCAGACGTCGATCGTCGTCGGTCGCATCTGGTGTCGCTTCGGCTTCGAGCTTCCACCTCCGGAACGCGAACCCGAGCGCCACGGTGCCGATGATGAACCCCATCACCGGAAGCACCCAGACGAGCGCGTCGAACCCGGTCGCTTTCGGGACGAGCAGGATCTCGCTGTTGCGAGCTTCGAACACGGCGAGGATCTCGTCGTCGGACAACTCGTTCTCGCGGACCAGATCGGCGACCTCGTTGCGGATCGCACGCGACGAGTTGTTCTGCGATTCGAAGACGCTTTCGCCGTCACACACCGGACACGCGAGTCGCTGCGTCACTTCGTCGACCCGGTCCTCGGGCGTCTGCGGACCGCTGGCACGCGTGCCGCCCACGGCGAGAAAACCCGCGATGACGAGCACCATCAGCGCCCACCCTGGCCACCGCTTCGCCTGACGATTCAGCTGGGAAACACTCATCGATTCGCGAACGCCTCTCGGTACTGCTGCAGCGTGATGCTCAAGAACTCCGCGGTCACCTTCGACACGAACCGCTCCCGAACGATGCCATCCGGATCGATGATCCAGGTCTCCGGCACGGCTGCGACACCGAACGCCACCGAGAACTCGTCGGCCTCGGAATAGATGATCGGCCAGTCGCCTCCACGCTCGGCGAAGAACCGCTCGACGCGCTCAGGCGTGTCGCCGTTGACCACCGAGTAGAACTCGGCGCCGTCACTGCCGAGTTGTCGCTGCTGCTCGACGAACTCGATCAAGTCGGGGTGCTCCTGGATGCACGGCACGCAGTCGGACCGGAAGAAGTTGAGCACGACGAAACTCCCCTTGCGGCGGGAGAGATCGAAGAAGCGCCCGTCGTCGAGCGTGCCGGTCGCCTCCGGTGCGGGACGGCCGATCAGCGGCGACTCGGCGACCGTGCCGTCATCGGGCTCGGCACCGATGAGCAACACGATCAGACCGATCATGACGACCGCGACACCGAGCGCGATGAACGGAGCGAGTCGCGACGACCGCGCCGGACCCGACTCGGCGCCGTCGACGTCGTCGCCGGTACCCGCGGTGTCGGAGACGTCGAGGCTCATCGCCCCGCCCCGTCGGTCCGCACGTGTGGACAGCCATCCGACAAGCGACGCACCACGCTCATGACCCCACCGGTTGCGCTTCGGGTTCGGGCTCGTCACCGTCGGACGTGACTCGCTCGCGGTCGTCGGGCAGATCGTCGACGCCCACGGCGAGATCGCCGTGCGGATCGCCGTCCCCCGATGGACCGCTGCCGCGTGACGAACCGCCGATCGGTGCCGACACCGGAGAGATCGGATTACGGCGCCGGGAGCCGGGGAACGCACTGAGCAGCGTGCCGATCGCCATGACGAGACCGCCCAACCACAGCCACACGATCATCGGCTTGACGAACACACGGATCGTTGCCGTCGAGTCGCCGGGCTCCGAACCCGGTTCGAGCGTCAGGTAGACGTCTTTGACCAGCCCGGTCCGAACCGACGGCGTGCCGATCGGCTGGCCGATGTTGAGGTAGGTGGTGATCGCCGGGCTGTAGACCTGTTCGCCGTCGAGCAACACGTTGGCCTTGAGCGCTCGTTCGCTTCCTGCAGCGTTGAGTTCCTCGGTGACCGACACCAACTCGAAGGTATGGCCGCCCCAGGCCGTGGCCTCGCCCTGCTCGATTTCGAGATTCGCGGAGTGGGTGAAGCTGTTCGACGCTGCCAGCGCCACCGCGATCATGATCACACCGAGATGCACGACCATCCCGCCGTTGGCGCGACCGACGAGACCGCGCCACCCCTGTCGTCGCGTCGCCAACACGAGTTGGCGCAACGCCGCACCCGCAGCGAACCCGGCCAGCGCGAACGCAACCAGCGGAGCCCAACCATCAGCGCCGACGAACACAGCGAACGCCAGCGCCGCAACGCCGACCCACGCCGGCCAGAACAACCGCGTCCGGAGCAACTCGGTCGATGCCTTGCGCCACGGCAGGACCGGGGCCACGGCCATCAAGAACAGCAACGTCAGACCGATCGGCATCGACAGGCGGTCGAAGTACGGGGCGCCCACCACGGTGCGACGATCTTGCATCGCTTCGACGAGCAGCGGGAAGAGCGTGCCCAACAACACGACGAATGCGAAGACGGTGAACAACACGTTGTTCGCGAGGAACGCTCCCTCGCGAGACAACGGCGAATCGATCGCACCCGGCGAGCGGAGACGATCACCTCGCCACGCGATCAGCGCGAGCGACACCACGACGATCACGGCGAAACCTGCGAGCAGCCACGAACCAACGGGGCCGTCACCGAAGGCATGCACCGAATTGATCACGCCCGATCGGGTGATGAACGTGCCGAGGATGGTCAAGGAGAACGTCGCGATCAGCAGGCTCAGGTTCCAGACGCGCAGCATGCCGCGGCGCTCCTGCACGAGCACCGAGTGGATGTACGCGGTGCCGGTGAGCCAGGGCATCAGCGACGCATTCTCGACCGGGTCCCACGCCCACACACCCGACCAGCCCAGCACCTCGTAGCTCCACCATCCGCCGAGGAGGATGCCGATCGTCAAGAACGCCCACGAGAACAGCGCCCACCGGCGCGTCTCCATCAACCAACCTTCACCCAAGCGACCGGTGATCAATGCGGCGATCGCGAACGCGAACGGCACCGTGAACCCCACGTAGCCGAGGTAGAGGATCGGCGGGTGGAACATCACCAAGATGTGGTTCTGCAGCAACGGGTTCGGGCCGGGCCCACTCGTGACACCGGGCGCTCCGGCGGCGAACGCATCGGCCGGGCCGAAGCTGAGCATGGCGAAGAAGCCCGACACGATGAACATGACGACGAGCGCCCAGCCGACCAGCTCGTCGTTGGTCCGCTTCCGGAACTGCCAGGCAACCGCGGCGGTGAACGCTCCGAGCGTCAGCACCCACAGCAGGATCGAACCCTCGAGCGCCGACCACATTGCCGCGAAGTTGTAGAACGCCGGCGTGTCGGCGGAACCGACCTGCTGCACGTACGCCAGCGAGAAATCGCGATTGATCATCGCGCGCTGCATCATCACGACCGCCACCACGATGCCGCCCAGTGACAGCCAGGCGTACCGCGGCGCCTGGCGGAGCAGTCGGCGATCCTTCTGCCAGATCCCGAACATGATCGACAGCGCGCCGAACACGCACGCCGCCAGCATCACGAGCAAGCCCGCTCGCCCGAGTGCCGCGTTGATCGACGCAGCGATCACGACACGTCACCGCCGACCAACAGCGCCGTCACACACTGACGGGTTCGCATCCGGCCGTCACCGCCGACCAACAGCGCCGTCACACACTGACGGGTTCGCATCCGGCCGTCACCGCCGACCAAGAGCGCCGTCACACACTGACGGGTTCGCATCCGGCCGTCACCGCCGACCAAGAGCGCCGTCACACACTGACGGGTTCGCATCCGGCCTCCTCCGCCTCGGCATAGCCGGCGTCGAGGTTGGCTTCGTTCTCGGCTTCGTACTCTTCGGAGTGTTTCACTTCGACACGATCACCCTGCAGCACGCCCTCACGGATCTCGCCGTGCACGACCACCGGGATGCACTCCTGGAAGATGCCACCGGGGTCGCCGTTGTTGCCGTCGTAGCGAACCTCGATCGTGCGCTCGCCGTACGTCATCGTGAACGTCGTGAACCCCGACGCCTTCACGATCGTGCCCTCGTCGACGGTGCCCTGCAGGCGGATACGCCGATCGGTCTCGCACCCCTCGCGCACGCCGACTTCGTCGACGTTGCAGAAGTAGTCGACTGCGGAATTGAGGAACTGCGTCACGATCACACCGCCGGCCACGACCACCAACGCGAGCACCACCAACGGAGCGGCGTTGCGTTTGCGTTTCCGGCCGATCGCGGTGCCATCGACGTTGGTGCGCGGGGTGAGATCCATCTCCGACATGATGCGTGTCCTCAGGTCCAGTACTTCTCGTCGTCGGGAACGAGTTTCCCGAGTTTTCTTCCCTGTGTGAGCGTTCGCCACGCAAAGAATCCGACCGTGGCGAACGTCAAGGCATAACCGCCGTAGATGAACCCGGCGTCTTCGATCAATGCGAGCATCAGCGTGCGACTCCTTCGGCGCGACGGGCAACGAGTGCGGTGTCGAGTCCGCTCTCTTCGAGTAGGTCTTCCATCGCCATCACCCGCGTGCGGTGTGTGACCAGCCACGTGTACAGACAGGTGAAAGCGACCACGCCGACGAACAGCGTGAACAACATCAGTCCGTCCATCTTGATGTCGCCGTCGGTACTGAGCACCGACGCCTCTTGGTGGAGACTGCGCCAGATCACGACCGACCAGTGCACGAGTGGAATCAGCAGCACGGAGAGCAACCCGATCACCGCCGACCGCTTCGCCCGCTGCTGGTGGGTGCCACCGAGGCGGCGCACGGCGAGATAGCCGACATAGGTCACGAACAGCAACGCCGTCGTGGTCAGCCGGGCATCCCACTGCCAGAAGACGCCCCAGGTCAACCGACCCCACAGCGCACCGACGACCAGTGTGCACGCCACGAAGGCGACGCCGATCTCCGCGCTCGCGCCAGCCAGGCGATCCCAGCCCAGCGACTTCTTCTTCGTGAACAGGTACGCGCCCGACGCAACCGCCGTGACGGTGAACGAGAGGTAGGCGAGCCAGATGGTCGGTACGTGGACGTAGAGCAGCCGGACCGATTCGCCTTGCACCACGTCGGCCGGCGACAAGACGATGCCGAAGAGGACGAGCCACCCCATCATGACGATGGTGGCGAGACCGAGGAGTTGCGTGAAGCGGGTCCCGGTACCTGCGGTCCCGGATCGACCAGACGGCTCCGTCACACCGGTGGCCACGGTGTCCGCGGTGTCCGCGTCGGTCGAGTCGGCTGGGTCGAGTGTGGTCATAGGCCTATCCGGTGTGCTGGCGTGTCGTGTGCTGGCTGGACATCGTGGGTGCTGGCAGTCGTGTTCATTCGTCGATCAGCGGACCGAACGCCAGCGCACCGCCGACACCGAAGGCGACAGCGAAGACCGTCAGCAGGCTGACCCATTGCCAACCGTCTGACACCGCTGCCCCAGCCGTGCCGAGCGCTGATTCCACCGCTCGCGTCGCTCCGATCAGGACAGGCGCAACCGCTGGGAGCGTGAGCAGCGGGAGCAGTGTCTCGCGGCCCGTGAACCCGGCGGCCAAGCCTCCGTACAGGGTACCCACTGCGGCGAGGCCACACGTCGCGGAGAGCATGGTCGTGACCAGAAGCACAAGACCTTCGAACCGGATCGTCTCGCCGTACAAGATGACGGCTGAGAACAGCAGGAGCACCTCGAGCACGAACAGTTGTACGGCCAACCCGATCGCCTTGCCGAGGTAGATCGCCCGCGCGTCGACGCCCGCCACGCGCATGGCATCGAGCGCGCCGTCGGCGGCTTCGATGGCAAAAGTCCGCTGCACGAGGATCAACAGACTGAACATCGTCGCCAACCACACGAGCCCGGGCGACACGACCCGCAACACCTCGGTGTTGGCGTCGAGCGCGAACGCAAAGATCACCATCGTCACCCCGGCGAAAGGCAGCACCTGGTTGGTCACGATTCGGCTCCGACGCTCGATTCGGAGGTCCTTCTTCGCGATCAGGCGGGCGACCTGCCAGACGCTCACCGGGCTCCGCCTTCGCTGACTTGGCCGGCGACGACCTCGACCGTTCGGGTGGCGAGCGATCCGGCTCGCTCGAGTTCGTGGCTCGCGACCAGGATCGTCGCTCCCGCACCCGCCGCTTGGCGCAACGTCTCGTCGAGTTCGTCACGCCCGTCGGCGTCGAGACCGGCATGTGGCTCGTCGAGCAACCACAGACGAGCACGCCGAGCCACCAGCCCGGCGAGCGCAGTCCGCCGCTTCTGGCCGGCCGACAGCTTCCGAACGGCGACGCCGGCGAGCCGACCGGCGACACCGAGGCGTTCCATCGCTGCGGCGACCTCGTCATCCGACGCCCCGACGGTCGCTCCCCAGAAGCGGACGTTCTCCGCCACCGTCAGGTCGCCGTACAGCCCGTTTTGATGGCCGAGCAGTCCGACGTGCGGTCGCACGCTCTCACGATCTGAAGCCAGATCGTGTCCGAGCACCGTCGCCGAACCACGCACGACCGGCAACAGCCCGGCACACAATCGGAGCAGGGTCGTCTTGCCCGCACCGTTGGGGCCGCGCAGCAAGATGATCTCACCTTCTTCGACCTCGAGCGTCGCACCGGCGAGCGCCGGGAACTGTCCCAACACGGCGACCACGTCTTGCAGTGAGACGACGGTCGGACCGGATTGCACCACGCCACGCTATTGCCATCGCGCCCATGGCCCCCCGGCGAGCTCGCCCACGAGCGCAGTCGCGAGCGTCACAGCCCGGCTCCCGACGCCGGCGCGGCGACATCGCGACCGCTCGCCCACAGATGAGTCGAGAACGAAAACACTCCACCAAACACCGTGGCGGGCCGACCGTGGCCCACTACCGTCGCGGGCAGTGTCCGAGACCGAAACGCCCTCCAGCCCGAGGCCAGGCGCGCCCGCCGAGCCGCCGGCGCCAGGTGCGCCCGCTGACGCCGCAGGTGACTCGGCCCCGGGTTCGGTCAGCAGTCGGACCGCTCACACCGTTGCGCCTCCGGCCCCACCCGCGCGACCTCACGCAGCACCCATCGGCGCACCCAGCCTCACCCGGCGCGGACGAGTACGCAAGTGGGATCGACCACCTCCACCGCATGATTGGCGTTGGTGGGTCGGCAACGTCGGCAAGACCCTCATCGCGCTCGGGCTCCTCATGTTCGGTTTCGTCGCCTACCAACTCTGGGGCACCGGCATCGAAACGGCCCGCGCCCAACGCGGCCTCGAATCCGAGTTCGAACAACTCCTCGCCGACAGCACTCCCCCCTCGTTCGACGAGGTCGCCACATCCGACGACGGCCCGTCGGCCGACAACGCCGCCTCTACGACCGACGACGCCACCGAGAACGCAACCGGCACGACCGACACAACGGATGCATCGACCGACGGCGCAGCCGACAGCGACCCGGGGTCATCGACTCCACCGCCCGTCGTGATTCCGGTCGAAGCCCAGAACATCCCGCCGCTCGACGACGGTGACGCACTCGCTCGAATCGAGATCCCGCGCCTCGGAGTCAACGACATCGTCGTCGCCGGCGTGGAACCCAGCGACCTCAAACGCGGCCCGGGACACTTCCCCGACACCCCGATGCCCGGACAGTTGGGCAACGCTGCCATCGCCGGCCACCGCACGACCTACGGCCAGCCGTTCCACGACGTCGACAAGCTGCAACCGGGCGACGAGATCATCGTCACGACGCTGTCGGGCAGCTTCACCTACCGCGTGACGGGTACCCAGATCGTCTCACCGGCCGACTACCACGTGGTCGCGACCACCGATCCGAACCGAGCGAACCTCACGCTCACCTCCTGCCATCCGAAGTGGACCGCCCGCGAGCGCATCGTGGTCTTCAGTGAACTCGACTCGACGTCGTCGGCGCCGGTCGGCGAACCGGTGCTGAACTACGGCCGCCCGATCGTCGCTCCGTCCACCGGCAGCACCGCGAACGGCGGGCTCGTCGACGACCAAACACCCGCAGGGTCTGGGAGCGGCAGCGTGACCGGCAACATCGACGGCGGCGCTTCGACCGGCGCCCCCAGCGACGCCGGCGCCGGCGGCGTGTCGGGCACGCTGACCGAGACCGCGACCGGCGACGACATCCTCGCCGACGAGCCCGCGACCCCCGCCGGCTTCGCCGATGCGTTCTCCGAAAGCTGGTTCAGCGACCCCGACGCGAACCCCCACGTCGGCATGTGGGGCCTCGCCGTGTCGATCATCGCGCTCGGCGCATACCTCCTGAGCCGCCGGTTCCGCCGCGACTGGGTCGGCGCCGTCGCCGGCTTCGTGCCGTTCTTCGTCGCGCTGTACTTCTTCTTCCAGAACGTGAACCGGCTGCTGCCGCCGAACCTCTGAGCGGTTCGCAGAACCGCTCAGCGACCGGCGAAGTCGGGGCGGCGCTTGGCGAGGAACGCGTCTCGCCCTTCGGTTGCGTCGTCGCTGGCCCAAGCGGCCGATCGAGCACGTTCGAACACGGCTCGATCATCGTCGTTCGCGGCAGACGTCCCGGCGTGGAGCCCGAGCTTGTGCGCTCGGATGGTCAACGGTGCCAGCTGGGCGACTCGTTGCGCCCACTCCATCGCGGCGCCGAGATCGCCGAGCCGTTGCACGCCCCCGGTTCGATGGAGATCGGCCGCGGTGAAGGTCTCGGCAGCCAACAGCATCGCGTTGGCGATCGGCGCGCCGAACTGGCGCTCGACCTCGCGAATCGTCCAGAGATCGACAGCGAGCCCGAGCTTGGCGGCCGGGATTCCCAGCAGGCTGTTCGGCGTGGCGATGCGCAGATCGCAGGCGACCGCGAGCTGGGTGCCCGCACCGAGCGCCGGGCCGTCGATCGCGGCGATCACCGGCACGGGAAGGCGACCGAACCCGGTCAGCACCTCGGCGAGATCGACGGCGAACTGGCCTTCCTCGACACCCGTGAGGTCCGCGCCGGCCGAGAACGCGGGCGGCGCTCCGGTGAGCACCACGCAGCGCACGACGTCATCCGTGTCGCCAGTGCCATTACCAGTGTCGTTGCCGGCGATCGCGCTCTGCAGTTCCGCTTGGATGTCGAGGAGCTCGAGGAGCGTGGCGTGATCGACGGCGTTGCGGCGCTCCGGGCGATCCAACGTGATCAGCAGTACCGCACCGTGTCGTTCGACGTTCACCATGACCGGCTCACCATGACACGCTCACCATGACACTTTCACCATGACACTTTTCCCATGGTGCCGTACGCTAGGCGCCCGACATGACGAGCTCAGAAAACGGCCACGACTCGGATCGTGCGGCATCGCCCGATCCCGACACCTCGGCCTCGACCGCCGCGCCGCGCACGGTCGGCCCCGACGGCGCGGTCGACCCCGTTCGGGTTCGTCGTGCCCAGATCGCGAAATGGACGCTGCTCGCCAACCGCGTCGGCTATCTCTTCGTCGCACTCGCGATGGCGCTGTTCATCATCGCCTTCGCGTTCGAGTTCACGGCCGTGATGGCGACGCTCGTCATCGTCGCACTGGTCATCGGCTGCGTGCTGCTGGCACCGTCGATCATCCTCGGCTACGCCGTGAAGGCCGCGGAGCGCGACGACCGCGAACGCGGATTCTGAATCGATGTCGCTCGATCCCCTCGACTCCATCGGCCGCGTCGACTCCGTCGGCCCGGTGACGAGCACCGCCTCGCCAACGACGACACCTGCGGTTACCATCCGGTAGCACCATGTCGCAACGACTCCCTGCCAACGCTCGCCGCGAGCAGATCCTCGATGTCGCCCTCGACGTGTTCGCGGCGGCGGGGTTCCACGGTGCGTCGATGAACGACGTCGCCGAAGCCGCTGGCGTGACGAAACCGGTGCTGTATCAGCACTTCGACTCCAAGCGAGAGCTCTACCTCGCCCTGCTCGACGAAGTCGGCAGCCGACTCCTCGAAGCGATCGCGAAGGCGACAGCCGAGGCAACCGACGGCAAGAGCCAGACCGAACTCGGCTTTCGCGCCTACTTCCGCTGGGTCTCCGACGACCACGACGCGTTCAAACTGCTGTTCGGCCCGGGCACGTCGAGCGACGCCGAGTTCGCGGAGGCAATCGCCCGGGTCACGAGCGAAGCCGCCAACGCAACGGCGCCCCTGATCGCGGTCGACATCGACGAATCGCATCGCCGAACTCTCGCGTATGCGCTGGTGGGTCTCGCCGAAGGCGCTAGTCGCCGACTCGTCGAGCTCGGAGACGAGTTCGATCCCGACGAGATCGCCCGAGAGGTCTCTGCCCTCGCCTGGGCTGGCCTCCGCGCCCTCTGACCTCGACGCTCGAGTCACCGCGCCCCCATCACGCCGGAACATCATGGCGGCGCGCCGAACGCGTGCCGGCCACCGCCTCGCACGGCCGGAGCTCGCTGAGTTGACAGGTGTTCACTCATTTGGTTGGATGTCGAGATGGTCGATGTGAGCAACCAGCAGGACGTCAGCGATCTCGGAGACGGCGCTGCGCCCGGTCAAATGGCTGGCGCGTTGCCCGTGTGGCGGCCGAGCGAGAGCCCCTACCTCGGCGGCAACTTCGCGCCGGTCGAGCGAGAGGTCACGGCGTTCGACCTGCCGGTGACCGGTGAGATCCCGGCCGAACTCGACGGTCGCTGGCTGCGCAACGGCCCCAACCCCGAGGGTCCGGTCGACGAGGCCACGCATCACTGGTTCATCGGTCACGGCATGGTGCACGGCGTCCGGCTCCGCGGCGGCAAGGCCGAGTGGTACCGCAATCGCTACGTCTCGCCACCCGAAGCACGCTCGACGGGAGCTTTCGGCGCGAACACCAACGTCGGCGGGTTCGCTGGCACCACCTGGGCGATGGTGGAAGCGGGCAGTCCGCCGGTCGAACTCGATTACGAACTGAACTCACGCGGCGAGAACCGGTTCTTCGGCACGCTCGACGGGCCTTTCACTGCGCATCCGAAGTACGACCCGTCGACGGGCGAACTGCATTCGATGAACTATCACTGGCCTGATCTCATCGATCACGTCAACTACACCGTGGTCGGCCCGGATGGCCGTGTCACCAAGAACCTGGCGATTCCCGTGAACGACATGCCGATGATGCACGACATGTCACTGACCGAGCGGTACGCCGTGATCTACGACCTGTCGGTCACCATCAACCTCGACGTGCTCGCCGCGGGGTATCCGTTCCCGTTCAAGTGGGACGCCGACCGGCCCTGTCGCGTCGGATTGCTGCCTCGCAACGGCACGGCCGACGACGTCATCTGGTGCGACGTCGACCCGTGCTACGTGTTCCACCCACTCAACGCCTACGACGCCGCTGACGGCACCGTCGTGGTCGACGTGTGCCGCTACGACGACATGATGGTGAACGACCGCCGCGGTCCGTTCACCGAGCATCCGCCGACCTTCGACCGCTGGGTGATCGACCCGGTCGCTCGCCGGGTCACGGGCACCACGATCGACGACCTCCCCCAAGAGTTCCCCCGGCACAATCCACGAGTCGGCCTGCGCGAGCATCGCTACGGCTTCACCTCCGAGGTCAAGCTGCACGCCGTCGACCTGCACGGGGCGATCAACAAGCACGACCTCGCCACCGGATCGGTCGAGCGGCACCAATTCGGGTTCGGTCGCGGCGGGGCCGAACCCGTCGTCGTCCCCAAGGCCGATCGCACCGAGGAAGACGCCGCCTGGATCCTCACCGTGGTGTACGACGCGACGAGCGACCAGAGCGAACTGCACATCCTCGACGCCGAGGCGATCACTGAGCCAGCGGTTGCGCAGATCGCGCTCCCGCAGCGTGTCCCGTTCGGATTCCACGGCAACTGGGTGTCCGACTCGAGCGTCGCCCCGTCGTCCTGACCTGCCCTGACGACGGACTCGACGCTCTCCTGACACACGGCGCTCAAGCAGGGGCGGCGCAGAGCCGATGAGGTCGTGTGTGGTGCACGGGAGCCAGTCGAGCTACAGCGATCGTCGCAACGGCGATGGCATCGACGGTGACGCTCGCGTCGCCGGTGCTCGCATCACCTGAGTCGGGTCTCGACAACCAGGATGCCGTCGCAGTCATCGATGCGGCGATCGATGCCTTCGAAGACGGCGACGACGACGAACTCGAGCGACTCCTGGACTTCGCCGACGACGGTGGTGTCTGGATGCCCGATGCCGCGCTGGCCGCCTTCCTCAGCGGCGACCAGGAGGAGATCGTCTTCCAACGAGATCTGCTCGACACCGATGACGGCGACCTCCTCCTCGAGGCGTCACGATTCGTCGACAGTGAACGGCGAGCACTCGATGCGATTCCACCCGAGGGAACCTCCGATCCCGACGTGATCGACGAGATCGACGTGTCTGATCGAGACGGCGCGACAGCGCTGCAGATCATCGACTACCGCGGGCTCGCGATTTCCGACGACGCTCGACGTGCGCTCGCGCCGTTTGCGGCCACGGCCGGTGCCGCGCCGGACGCTGACGTGTATCTCCGGGCGATCGCTGACCTCGACCCCGACGCACCCTTTGCGGTCCCCGCCGAAGCGGTCGTCGACGACGGACCAGACAACGTCGACGTCACGGTGAGCTCGGAGCAACCGCCGGCCGAGCAACCCGCGACCGAGCAACCCGCGACCGAACAACCCGCGGCCGAGCAACCCGCGGCCGAGCAACCCGCGATCGAGCAACCCGCAGCCGAGGCGGTCCCGTCACCTGCTGCTCCGGTGGAGCCAGCGGCCGAACAGGCGTCGACCTCTCCGATTCTGCTGCTGCTCGTCGCAGTTGCGGTGGGCATTGCCGCGCTGGCGCTGTACCTGGTGACCAGTCGCGGCCGCCGACACGATCGGCTCGCCGACATTGCGTTCACCGACGGGCTCACCGGGCTCATGAACCGCCGACGGCTCGATGCCGACGTCACCGAACGAGCGCATCACGCGCAGCCGACCGCCGCGCTGATGGTCGACGTCGACCACTTCAAGAGGTTCAACGACACACACGGCCACTCGATGGGGGACGAGGTGCTCCGTCTCGTCGGCGCCGTGCTCACCCGCGAGTTCCGAAAGACGGACGTGCCCTACCGGTACGGCGGAGAAGAATTCTGCGTTCTGCTTCCCGACACCACCCAAGCAGAAGCGGAAGCGGCCGGCGAGCGTCTGCGCGCGGCGATCGAACGGATCGAACTGCCGATCCCCGACCGGATCACGGCGTCCGTCGGCGTGTCGATCGGACCGGCCTCGGCCATCTCCGACACGATCGAGCGAGCCGACGCTGCGCTCTACAACGCAAAAGAACTCGGGCGAAACCGAGTCGCCAGCGCCTGACCACGACCGCGGCGCTCACCATGTCACCACCTGACCTCCTCCGACCTCCCGACCCGTCGTCGCGACGCGACACACGGGCGCAACGACGCGACACACGGGCGCAACGACGCGACACACGGGCGCAACG
>NZ_JBKAGH010000002.1:0-866104 GCF_046290335.1 Ilumatobacter sp.
CACGGGCGCAACGACGCGACACACGGGCGCAACGACGCGACACACGGGCGCAACGCCCTCGCAGCATCAGCGCGGTGATGGCGTTGCTGGTCGTCGTGTTCGTCACGCTCGGATCGCTCATCGGTGCAGACATGGCTCGAGCAGATCCCGCTCTCGACGAGGCGCTCAGCATCGTCGACGACGCGATCTTCGCGATCGACATGCAAGACGAGTTTGCGCTGCAGGACGCGATGACCCGGGCGACCACGACGCTGACCTGGTTGCCGACGATCACCGTCGAGTCGATCCAATCGGGCGATCGTGACGCACTCGTCCTCATCTGGCTCGGCATGTATCTGCCGAGCGGTGAAGCGTTCCTCGTGGCGTCCGACGTCGTCGAGATGGAACGAGGCGCGCGGCAGTGGGGGTTGCCCGGAGACCCGGAGAGCGACGCGGCGATCGACGAACTCGACCGCCATGCCTCGGCACTGTTGGAGATCTTCGATCATCGCGGTCTGCCCCTCACGGGAGCGTCGCGCACCGTGATGGCCCGAAACTCGACCACGCCGGAATTCGAGGCGTTCGACACCGCGATCGCGGACCTGCGGGCGCAGGCAGAACTCGACCTTCCCGACGACAACTGGGTGCCTCCGCCCCTGAGTGTCCCCGACGACAACCTCGCCACCCCGACGACCGTGCCGGCCACCGTCGTGCCGACAACCGTCGCGCCGACGACTGTCGCGGTCTCGACGCCGCCTGCCACTGCACCGCCCGCTACCGCGCCGCCCATCACTGCGCCGCCGCTCGCCGCGCCAGCACCTCCGCCCGCGACGGCCGTTGCTGCGCCGCCAGCGGCTACACCGGCGACCCCACCAGCCGACGCGAGCGTGGCGGATGTGAGCGCCACGGCATCAGACGACGGCGCCGATGCGGACATCACCGGGTCCGGCCGGCAGCAGCGCGTCGACGTGCCACCCGAGAACTTCGACGACGTCGCTGAGATCCGACGAGCGGACACCGTTTCGAACGACGCATCCGACGAGACCGGTCGTCCAGCCGACGCCGTCGTCGTGGCGGACACGGCAAACGACGTTCGCGACGACCTGACGGAGACAGCCGACGCCGCACCGAATGACACGCCGAACGACACGCTGAACGAAGACGGGTCCGGCGGTTCTTCCGTGCCCGGTCCCGCGATGCTCGCCTTCGCCAGCATCGCGGTGCTGGCCGTGATCATGTCCTCGATCAGCATGGTGCGCAGCCGACGCCACGCCGACCTGTCCACGATCGCGTACAGCGACGCGCTGACCGGGCTGAACAATCGACGCCGCTTCGACGCCGACGTGAGCACGATGTCGGCACGAGGTTCGACGCCGACCGCGATGCTCATGCTCGACGTCGACCACTTCAAACAGTTCAACGACACCTTCGGCCACGCCGTCGGCGACGACGTGCTCCGCCAGGTCGGCGATGTCTTCTCGAGAACAGTGCGGGCGAACGACGTCGCGTACCGATACGGAGGCGAGGAGTTCTGCGCGCTCCTGCCGGACACGACGGAGGCGGACGCAATGGCGATCGCCGAACGAGTTCGACGAGCGATCGAAGCCATCGAGATGCACCTCGACGACGGCGCGACGGTGTCGGTCACCGCGTCGGTCGGCGTGTCGTGCGGCCCGGCCGAACAACTCGCGGGTCTCGTCCGACGAGCCGACGAAGCGGTCTATCGGGCTAAAGACGACGGGCGCAACCGCGTCGCTGCTGGCTGACCCACCGACAACGGTCAGCCGCGGTGGACCATGCCTCGGTAGCCGTCGGCGAAGCCTGCTGACCGAAGCAGTTCGACGAACCCACCCGGGGCACCGGTGATCGGACCGCCGTCGACCTTGCGGATCTCGATCGACGGTGCGCGACCTTGTGCGACGAGACCCATCAGCGCCGCGGTCCACGACGTGTCCACCAGCGTGTCGGGGAACGTGACCACATGGTGTCCTCGCCGGTCGAACCACGCAAGCAGCCGTCCCGCTCGCAGCACCACCAGCGACGTCGCGCTACGCGCCGGACGACCGCGGGTCTCGGGCCACGCGAGCGTCGCTCCGTAGGGGTTGGCCGGGTCGGTCGCCGCGAGGACGACCGGATCAGGGACGTCGTCGGGATGGAATCGTGGGTCGGGCGTCTCGCGAGCCGAGCGGAGTCGATCGACGGCGCCTGGCACCGCAAACTGCGCGGCGCCGAGTCCGTCGACGAAGTACCCGCGCCGAACCTGCCCGCGTTCTTCGAGCACCTTCAGCACGCCGTAGACGTTGCTGAATCCTCCGGTGATGCCCTCGGCGAGCACCCCCTCTCGTGTCACGATGCCGTACCGTTCGACCAGTTGCAGCGCCTGTGCGTGGGCCGCCTCGGTCGGATGCGGCACCGGTTCGAGCAGCGGGGCGACCAGGCTCCACCTGCCTTGACCGGCGGGCGGGCCGATGCGGTTGAGTCGACCGGGACGCGGTCGGCCCCCGACGCGGCCCGCTCGTGGGCGAGATCCGCTGGGCTTGGCACCTGCGACGACCGCCCGCAGCGGTGCCAACGAGTCGTTGGTGACCTCGCCGGCCCACACCAGATCCCAGAGCGCCGCGAGGAGTTCGTTGTCGAGGGCGCCGGGCGCCGCCGCGCGCAGTTGATTCCAGAAACTCGCGCCGCGCTCGGCGAGCAGCGTTCGGATCGCGTCGTGCAGGGCGCCGTCGGGACGCTCTCGCTCCTCCCACCCCGGAGCAAGTGAGGCGAGTTGATCGGCGAAGACGAGCCGGACACGACCGTCACGGGTACCGACACCGCCCGCGCCGACCCAGATCAGATCCCCCGACGTGCACAACTCGTCGAGCATCGAGGGCCGATACCCGAGGACGCGAACCGCCAGCAGGTCGGTCTCGATCGTGGACGCGACGAGCGCCGCGCCCGAGAGCACCGTCAGCGACTCGACGAGCGCTTCCATGCCGCGTCGCTGCGCCGGAATCTCGTGCCACGCCGGGAGGAACCGAGCCAGCGCCTCCTGCTCGACCGGTTCGACCTCGCGCCGCAACGCCGCGAGCGACCGACGACGGAGCTGCCGGAGCACGTCGACCTCGCAGAACTCTCGCGCGACGCCATCGGGACGGAACTCGCCGACGACGATGCGTTCCTCGGCCCCGAGTGCAGAGAGCGCGCCGGCGATCCGATCATGCGGGGCATCGAATCGGCCGGCGACATCGGCGGTGACGAACGGCCCATGCGTCCGAGCGAAGCGACCGACCAGCTCCTCGAGCGGGCGTGGCACCGGCTCGGTGAACGCCATCGGTAGCCCGACGGGAATCGCGCAGCCGAGCGCGTCGCGATAGCGGGCAGCGTCGTCCGCCGCGATGAAGCGGGTCTCACCGCCGATGCCGACCTCGATCGCTCGCTTCTCGGCCAGCAGGCGAGCGATGGCCTCAGCGGCGTCGAGCTCGTCGCCACAGCGCAGATCGAGCTCGACGGCGGTGAGGTCGCCGACCTTGCGGAGCACGTCGTGGAGTTCGTCGACCGAGCGAGCTCGACGATGCTGCGCCACACACTGCAACTCGAGCTCGACGTCGACGAGGACGTCGGGATCGAGCAGGTCTCGGAGCTCCTCGGCCCCGAGCAGGTCGCGGAGGAGATCACGGTCGAGCGCGAGTGCCGCGGCCCGGCGCTCGGCGAGCGGCGCATCACCTTCGTACATGTACGCCGCGATCCAGTTGAACAGCAGGCTCGACGCCATCGGGCTCGCCTTGCCGGTGTCGACGCTCACCACCCGGATCGAGCGCGACCGCAACTGGCTCAGCACCTCACGCAACGCCGGTACGTCGAACACGTCCTGGAGACACTCCCGCGACGCTTCGAGCAGGATCGGAAACGTCGGATACTTCGCCGCGACCGAGAGCAGATCGGCGGCGCGCTGGCGCTGCTGCCACAGCGGCGTGCGGCGATCGGGGCGACGGCGCGGCAACAGCAACGCACGGCCCGCGCACTCCCGGAACCGCGCCGAGAACAGCGCTGTCTGCGGCAGCGTCGCCACCACGAGTTCGTCGATGTCGTCCGGGTCGACCATCAGCGAGTCGACCGGCAACTCGTCGGCCGACTCCGGGAGGCGCACGACGATCCCGTCGTCACCCCACATCGTCTCGACGGGGATGTCGTAGCGATCCATGAGTTGCCGCTCGATCGCCATCGCCCACGGCGCGTGGACCGGCGTGCCGAACGGCGTGAGGATGCACACCCGCCAGTCACCGATCTCATCGCGGAAACGCTCGATGACCACCGTCCGGTCGTCGGGCACCGCGCCGGTCGCCTCCACCTGTTCGTCCAGGTACTGCACCAGGTTCGACGCCGCGAACGCATCGAGCGAGTAGTGACCCATCAACCGCTCGACCGCCGCGACGCTCACACCGCGACGAGGCGCGCGCGGCGCGTCGACGGTGGACTCGGTGGCGAGTACCGGGCCCGGCTCGGAGGTGCTCAGCTCACGGATCTCGCGCACGAACGTACCGAGCGCTCGCCCGAGCTCCAGCGGACGGCCCGGGCGGTCGCCATGCCAGAACGGCATCTTGCCCGGCTGGCCCGGCGCCGGCGTGACGGTGACGCGCTCGAAGGTGATGTCGTCGATCCGCCACGTCGACGCGCCCAGGACGAACGTTTCGCCCGGCCGCGACTCGTAGACCATCTCCTCGTCGAGCTCACCGACGCGGGTGCCGTCGGGCAGGAACACACCGAACAGTCCGCGATCGGGAATCGTGCCGCCGGAGGTGACCGCGAGGCGCTTCGACCCGTCACGAGCGCGCACCGTGTCGTTGATCCGATCCCACACGATGCGCGGCCGGAGCTCGGAGAACTCCTCGCTCGGATACCGGCCGGCGAGCAGGTCGAGCACGTTGTGGAGCAGCTCGTCGGAGATCTCCGCGTAACTCGCACAACGCCGAACCAGCTCCGCGATCTCGCTGATCGAGCACTCCTCCACGATCGCGACGTGTGCCACGATCTGCTGCGCGAGCACGTCGAGCGGGTTGCGCAGGAAACGACTCGACTCGATCTGACCGTCGATCATGCGACGGGTGACGATCGCTGCTTCGAGCAGATCGCCGCGATGCTTCGGAAAGATCGACCCGCGCGACGGCTCCCCGACCTGGTGTCCGGCTCGACCGATCCGCTGCATCCCACGGCTGACCGCGCCCGGCGACTCGACCTGGATGACGAGGTCGACGGCGCCCATGTCGATACCGAGCTCCAACGACGACGTGGCGACGATCGCACGCAACTCACCTCGCTTCAGTTGATCTTCGATCACGACGCGTTGCTCGCGGGCAAGCGAGCCGTGATGTGCCTTGACGAGTTCGTCGACCATCGCGCCGGTCTCCGGATCGACGATGCCCGGGACGCCTTCGTCGACGGCGAGTTCGTTGAGCTTCGCTGCCAGGCGTTCGGCGGCGCGGCGCGCGTTGCAGAAGATGATCGTCGTGCGGTTGGCGAGGATGCGCGACAGGATCTCGGGGTAGATGCTCGGCCAGATCGAGGTCCGACGCTCGGTGAGCGCTGCGGTGGCCGGACCCGAGACCAACTCGGTGCGGACCTGGCCGATCGTCGACATGTCCTCCATCGGCACGACGACCTCGACGTCGAGTTCCTTGCGGATGCCGGCGTCGACGATCTGCACCGAGCGTTTCGTGCCCGCCTGACCGTCGGCACCTGCTGTGGCATACCCGCCGAGGAACTCGGCGATCTCCTCGAGCGGCCGCTGCGTCGCCGACAACCCGATGCGCTGGAACGTCGTCGGGCGCAGCGGTGCGTCGCTCGCCACGACGTCACCGGTCCGAGCTCGAGCGTCGAGTTGGAGCTGCTCCAGGCGTTCGAGGCTCAGCGCGAGATGCGCACCGCGCTTGGTCGTCGCCATCGCGTGGATCTCGTCGATGATCACCGTCTCGACGCCCAGCAGCGTCTCACGCGCCTTCGAGGTCAGCATCAGATACAACGACTCGGGCGTCGTGATCAACAAGTCGGGTGGTCGGCGGACCAGCTTCTGGCGGTCGTTGGATGCGGTGTCGCCGGTCCGCATGCCGACCTCGGGAGCGACGAAGGACTCGCCCAGGCGTTCGGCGGCGAGCTCGATGCCTTTGAGCGGCGCCCGCAGGTTCTTCTCGATGTCGAAGGCGAGCGCTCGAAGCGGCGAGATGTAGAGCACACGAGTGCGGTGCGACCGATCCTCCGGTCGCGGCGTCGTCGTGAGCCGGTCGATCGACGCGAGAAACGAGGTGAGGGTCTTGCCGGAGCCGGTCGGCGCACAGATCAGCGTGTGCTCACCGGCGACGATGTGGGGCCACCCGAGTACCTGAGGCGGGGTGGGTTGCGGGAACGACGACGCGAACCAGGCTCGAACGGCCGGCGAGAACGCAGCGAGTACCGGATGATCAGCGATCCGGCCAGGCTATCCAACGACGGGAACGCCCGTTCGAGGCCAGCTCGAGATCAGACCGGCGCGAGCTCGAGATCGGCGACTGGCTCAGCGAGGCGGTGGGCCGACGAAGCGGAGGTGCGAGTCGTAGGTCGACGTACCGAACGCGATCCACGCATCGTCGTCGGAGGCATCGGTCACGGCGATGCGCACCTCGATGCGGTCACCGAAGTGCAGTGCCGTAGCCACGTCGTCGAAGTGCAGCGTCTTCTTCCTGAAGTCGTTCGCGTTGCGGAACTCGACCGTGTCGGAGTCGAGGAGCGCACACGGTTGCAGCACCCGGCAGCGGTACAGGCCGGCCTCGATCGTGATGTCCTTGCGCTCGAAGTCCTTCGCGGCGGCGTAGAGCTCGAGATGTGCGTGGCCGGTGATGTCGGCCGATCGCCACGCCGTGAACACGACGACCTTGTCGGGGTGCGATCCGCCGATGCCGGCGGCGTCCTTCTGGACCAAGCGACCTGGCGCATCGTCTTTGTCGATGTCGTAGTTGGGTAGGCCCACCGACGGCGGCGTGCCGCCCGAGAGCAGGAGCACCGCCTGCTGGACCGAGTTGATGCCCAGCAAGGCCCCGAGATACACCCGAGCGCTCTCGACGTAGGCGGGTTCCGTCGTCGTGGTCGTCTGTGGCACGGTCGTGGTCGTCTGTGGCACGGTCGTGGTCGTCTGTGGCACGGTCGTGGTCGTCTGTGGCACGGTCGTGGTCGTCTGTGGCACGGTCGTGGTCGTCTGTGGCACGGTCGTGGTCGTCGTCGTGGTCGTCGCCTCGGGGACCGTCGTGCTCGGGCTGGGTACCGTCGTCGACGGGGTGACGGTCGTGGTGACCGGTGCGACCGTGGTGCCCGGAGTCGACGGCGCAGTGCTCGGCGGAACCGACGACTCGTCGTTCACCGGTTCTGTCGATGGCGTCGAGGTGTCATCGCCTCCTCCAGCCTGGTCCGCGGTCCCCGCCGTCGTGTCATCGGAGGCATCGCCGGAGGAACCATCGATGCCCGCAGCGTCATCGGGAGCGTCATCGGTTTCGGCCTCTGACGAGCCGTCTGGATCGGCGACCTCATCGGTCGAGAGCGACAAGCTCTTCGACAGCAACTCACCATCGGTGGTCGAGTCGATCGTCGCGCCCGTCGAGCCGTCGTCGGCCGCCGCGTTCGGAGTTCCCTCGGCGTTGGACGCCAGTACGCGGCGGAGCATGCCCGTGGCCGGATCGATCTCCATCGACGAGGGGTCATCGAGGTCGACCACGTTCACGACCTCATCGGCCGCGATCTCGGTCTCGGCGAACTCGACCGGAGCCGGAGGTTCGGCGACGGCGAACCCGGCCGCACCGGCCGCGACACCGACGGCAACCGCTGCGGTCGATGCAGCGAACCCGGAAGCGCCGACGGCACCCGCGGTCGCAGCACCGGACGACGCCGTCGCGCCCACGGCGATGCCGCTCTTCGCCGCCACTGCGGACACGCCCGTGGAGGCACTCGTCGCTGCGACGCTGGAGCCGGCACTCCCCGCAACACTGGCGCCACCGGAGGTCGTGCTCGTCGTCACCTGACCAGCGTGCACGACACCGGTCGGCTCGAAGAGCGCCAACTGCGCGACCCAAGCGACGGGTCCGGTCATCAGACGGAGCCGGCCGAGCGAGATGTTGAGAAACGCCCGAACCACGATCGGGTCGAACTGCGACCCGGAGTTCGCGGCCAGTTCGGCGCGAGCGGCCGTCGCCGACATCGCCTTCTTGTACGAACGCGCCGATGTCATGACGTCATAGGCGTCGGCGACCGACACGATGCGCGCAGCGATCGAGATCTCGGTGCCCGCCAGGCCTTGCGGGTAGCCACGCCCATCGAAGCGCTCGTGATGTTCCCACACGGCACGAAGCGACTCGCCCAGCCAGTCGGCGAGCGGAGCCACCAGTTCACGGCCGGCCATCGGGTGCTGCTTGATCTGCTCGAACTCGTCGTCGGTCAGCCGGCCCGGTTTGTTGAGGATCTCGGTCGCGACCGCCGTCTTGCCGACATCGTGCAGCAATCCAGCCCAGCGAATCTTGTCGAGTTCGGTCTCGGTGAGACCCATCTCTTCTCCCACGAGGTGGGTGTACGCGCGCACTCGCTCCGAATGGCCGCGGGTGAGCCGATCGTGCTGGCTGAGTAGACCGACGAGTTCGAGCAGACGCTCTGCTGCCTGTGACGGCGTCTCGTCGAGCGCCGACGTCTGCGCGGCTTCGAGCTTCTGGCGCAACTGCTTGGTCGTGCCCGTGCGCATCGCGACGCGAAATCGAGAGGGCGCCTGATCCGGAAAGAGCAAGGTCAAGTTGAGCAGCGTGGACAGCGGCAGCAGGCGTCGGCCGAGCCGGTCGACGATCGTCATCGCAATGGTCGACAACGCGATGATGACGATCCACCGAGCTGCGCCCATCGGCGTCGAGCCCGCCAACGGCAATCGGGATGACAGCACGAACGCCACGCTCATCGCCGTGACGAACGGGATGACGACCACCGCCACTCGCACGAGCCGCGACAGCACGGGGTGCGCCTGCCACTTGTTGTCGATCGTGTCCGCCATGATGTGGTGCGCTTTCTGCTGTCCGGGACCTTCCCGGAGCGAGTGGGCTCGTCGGGCCCGCGTGTGACCTGCTGTGAGGTTGACCTCCAGCAAGGTACTGACGCTGGATTCTCACGTACAGTGAAAGACCGAACTCTTGAGGTGAAATTGCGAGTCGGCAGATGCCATGTCAGAAGTTCGCCGCCCCCGGTGACGAACCGCTGCGTTCGGTGACCGACGCCGAACCTGCTCAGCGCTCGCGCAGCACGCCCGCATCGAGCTCCCAGGTCCGCGTCAGGCGGACCCGTTCGAGCATCGATCGGTCGTGCGTGACGAGCAGCACCGTGCCCGAGAACGCCTCCAGCGCGATCTCGAGTTGTTCGATCGCCTCCAGATCGAGGTGGTTCGTCGGCTCGTCGAGCACGAGCAGGTTGGCCCCGTTCGCCATGAGCACCGCCATCGACGCTCGGGTGCGCTCGCCGGGCGACAGCGTGCGACCCGGTCGGTCGAGCTGTTCGGGTCCGAGACGGAACTTGGCCAGCAATCGACGAGCGTCGGCGACCAGGAGTCCGGTGGTCGCCGTGAACGCGTCGAGCAGCCCGGCCTCACCGACGAGTTGGGTGCGTGCCTGCTCCACCTCGCCGACCACCACGCTCGGTCCCAACCCCGCGACGCCCTCGCTCGGCGCGATCCGACCGAGCAGCAACCCGACGAGGGTCGACTTGCCCGCGCCATTGGGCCCGAGCAGCGCGATCCGGTCACCCCACCCGATCTCGACGTCGACCGGACCGAGTACGAAGCCGCCGCGCGTGACCCGTGCGCCGCAGGCCGACGCCACGGTGTCACCGCTGCGGTCCGTCGTGGGGATCGAGTAGCGCAGTTGCCACGGGGTGCGCGGCTCCTCGACCGCCTCGTTGCGGTCGAGACGTTCGATGGCCCGATCGGTACGCGCGGCACGCCCGGCCAACTGCTCGGTCTGATTCAGCTGATGGTGACGGATGAACTTGTCGGCCTCGCCGGAGCGTTTCGCCCGTGCTCGCCCTTTCGTCGACCATTCTCGCTCTCGCTGACCGCGATCGAGCAGCGCTCGACGCTTCCCGGAGTACTCGTCGAAGCGATCCTGCGCACGCTGCGCCGCAAGCTCGCGTTCGGCGAGGAACGCTGCCCACCCGCCGTTGAACCGGGTCGCCCGGTGGCTGTGGTGATCGATCTCCACGACCCCGGTGATCGTCCGCTCGAGGAACGTCCGGTCGTGACTCACGAGCGCCACCGGCGCTTCGAGGTGCGTCACCCAGCGCTCCAGACGTTCCAGGCTCGCCAGGTCGAGATCGTTCGTCGGCTCGTCGAGCAGCACGACGTCGAAGCGAGACAGCAACAGCGACGCCAGCGACGCTCGTGCCGCCTCTCCGCCCGACAGCGAACGCATCGACTGTCCGAGCAGTCGCTCGTCGAGCCCGAGTTCGTCCCAGACTTCGCCGATCCGCGCCTCGACATCGGCGGCGCCGAGCGACAACCAGCGCTCGAGCGCATCGCTGTAGCGATCGGCGGCGTCGGGCGTCCCGGCGGCGAGCGCTGCGGTCGACGCATCGAGTTCGGCTTGTGCATCACCGACCCCCGTGCGGCGCCGCAGGAACTCGACCACGGACTCGGCCGGGTGTCGATCAGCCTCCTGGGGGAGGTAGCCGACGGTCGCCGTGGACGGGACCCGTTCGACCGTTCCGACCGTTCGACCGTCGTGACCGGGGGCGATCGCTCCCGCCAACGCCAGGAGCAGCGTCGACTTCCCGATGCCGTTGGGGCCGACGACGCCGACTCGATCGCCGGGCGCAAGCGTGAGGTCGACCTGGTCGAGGACGACGAGCGGCCCTCGGTGGATGGTGAGGTCGCGAGCGATGATGGTGGCAGGCATGGTGGACTCCAGGGGTCGAAGATCGCGGCGGATCCGGGACGAACGGTGGACGTCACTGCTGCTTCATCGTCTTCGACAGTAGTCTCGATCACCCTCCGACGCGCGCCGAGTTCGCAATGCGATCGCCCCCAAACGTCCCCGCAACGCAACACAACGCACGCCCTCTCCCGCCTCACCCTCACCTTCCACCTCTCCCCTCGTGTCGACGATCACCCTTCGCCCGTGGCAACGCGCCGCGTTCGATCTGTTCATGAACGGGGCCCGTTCTCCCGCCGACGCCGTGCGAGCCGATGGCAGCGCCGACGTCGCCCCCGACTTCTTGGCGGTCGCGACCCCGGGCGCCGGCAAGACCACGTTCGCGCTCACCTGTGCACGGGCGGTGCTGGCCGAGAGAAACCGGCCGTTGGTCATCGTCGCGCCGACGAGCCACCTCAAGATCCAGTGGGCGCAGGCAGCGCACCGGCTCGGGCTCGAAGTCGACCCCTTCTGGTCACCGAGCGACGGCATCGCTGCCGACGTCCACGGACTCGTGACGACGTACCAGCAGATCGCCACGGGTACGGCGGCCAAGAAGCTCGCCACGTTGGCGTCGGACGGGTTCGTCATCCTCGACGAGGTGCACCACGCCGGCACCGACAAAGCCTGGGGTGACAGCATCCGCGTCGCGTTCACGACGGCGTACCGCCGCCTGTCGTTGTCGGGCACGCCCTTCCGCAGCGACGCGGCGCAGATCCCGTTCGTGCGCTACGACGCGACGGGCGAAGGCGACCTCGCGCACGCCGACTTCACCTACGGCTACGCCGACGCGCTGCGCGACGGCGGGGTCGTCCGACCGGTCTACTTTCCCCGCGTCGACGGCGAGATGGAGTGGACCAACGCGTCGGGCGACGTGATGTCGGCGACGTTCCAGGACGAACTGACGAAGGATCAGGCCTCGATGCGGCTCCGAACGGCGCTCAGCCTCGAAGGCGAATGGATGCCCGCCGTGTTGTCCAAGGCCGTCGACCAGTTGCGAGCGATCCGCCGGGCCCCGGTCGCCGACGGGGGGCAACCCGATGCGGGCGGCCTCGTCATCGCCATGGATCAGGATCACGCACAGGGCATCGCACGACTGCTGCGCGACCGGTTCGGCGTTCCGGCCGACGTCGTGGTCTCCGACGACCCGGGCGCCTCGAAGAAGATCGAGCAGTTCGGCGGCAACGACCGCCCGTGGCTGGTGTCGGTGCGCATGGTGTCGGAGGGCGTCGACATCCCTCGTTTGCGCGTCGGCGTGTTCTCCAGCACGACGTCGACCGAGTTGTTCTTCCGCCAGGCGATCGGCCGCTTCGTGCGCTGGCAGGCCGGGCGCGCCAGCCAGAAGGCGTACGTCTACATTCCCGACGACCCTCGACTGCGAGCGCACGCGTTCTCGATCGCCGAAGCTCGCCGTCACGTGCTGCGACCGCCCGGCCACGACGACGACACCGACGACTTCCGCGAAGACGGCGGCCTCGACGAGCAGGTCCACCCCGACGACGAGCACGAACAACTCGCGCTGTTCACCGTCGTCGGCGCCTACGCGACCGGCATCGAGATGCACACGGTCACCGCGGACGGCGGTGTGCTCGCCAGCGACGGCGATGCGACGTTCGTACCGACGTTCGAGCTCGACCCGCCCCGCTACGACGACGAGCCGGATCCACCCGCACCGTTCTTCTCCGACGACGCGACGCTCGGCGTCGACCTGCCGGAGATCCCGACCGCGGCGGGCCTCGTGCCGTCCGGCTCGATGAGCGTCGGCGAGCGCAAGGACGAACTCCGCACCCGCAACGCCCTCGTCGCGAAACGCCTCGTCGACGTGACCGGATGGAGCCACGCTCGCGTGCAGGCAGAGATGAACCGCCTCGTCGGCGTGTCACGCGTCGCGACCGCGACGAACGAACAACTCGCTCGCCGACTCCGCTACAGCGAGTCGTGGCTGCGACGGCTGCAACGCTGAGCCAGCGATGCAGCGACGCGAGCGGGTCCTTGCCCGACCGCGGCGCTGCGCTTCCCACCTCTGCGCCGCCCACGTAGAATGAGGCCATGCCGGCCGCTGGAGAGCACCATCCCGCCTTCGAGGAGTACTGCGAGTGCATCTTCGAACTGCGTGAAGACGATCTCGACGTGATCCAAGCTCGTATCGCCGAACGACTCCAGGTGAGCCGACCCGCGGTGAGCGAGATGATGAAGCGCCTCGAGGCCGAAGGGCTCATCACGTCCGACGACGGCATCCAGCTCACCGAGGCCGGCCGACGGCTCGGCGAGTCGGTGGTGAGGCGGCATCGTCTCGCAGAGGTGTTCCTCACCGATGTCCTCAAGCTGTCGTGGGCCGAGGCCCACCACGAAGCCGGCAAGTGGGAGCACATCATCAGCGACAGCGTCGAAAAGGCGATGGTCGACTTGCTCGGTGATCCCACGACGTGTCCCCACGGCAACCCGATCCCCGGGAGCGCCTATGTCGCTCCCGACTCGGCGCCGCTCGCCGAGGTACCCGTCGGCCAGTCGTTCACCGTGCGGCGCATCACCGAAGAGCTCGAGTTCGCACCGGGCCTGCTCGACTTCCTCGAAGCTTCCTCGATTCAGCCGGGTGAACGCGGCACGGTCACGGCGGCCTCCCCCGACGGCACCTTGACGATCGCGATCGACGGACGACACGTCGGCGTCGGATCCTTCGCCAGCGAGCGGATCCTCGTCACAGCCTGATCGTCACAGCCTGATCGCCCGCACGCCTCGTGACGCCTTCGAGACCACCGAACCGGGCAGAATCAACTCGATGACTTCGTTCGCCACCCTCGGTCCGCTTCGCATCGCCGCGGTGGTCGCCGCCTGTGCCGTCTCGTTCGGCGCCTGTGCGACCACCGTCAACGACGACTCGGGTCTGAGCGAAGCCGACCTGACCGGCGGCGAGGGTCGCGAGTTGGCCGACGACGACGTCACACCGCTCGACCCTGATGTGATCGTCGATCCCACCTCGCCCACCACCACGATGCCGATCGAAGGCACAGCGGGAGAACTGCTTCCCGAGATCGGGATCGACATGAGCCGCCTGAGTGCCGAGATCGGCGGTGACGGCGACGAGGACGCAACGATCGCGCGGATCGAGGGCGCCTGGGATGCCATCCGCGACGAGGTCGCCGCGACTCGTCCGGAACTCGTCAATTCCATCGGTGTGGCGATCGAGCTCGCACGCAACGCGGTCGACACCAACCGGCCCGCCGACGCCAACAAAGCGTTCTCGCTGATCAACGACCTCGTCGACGCCTTCACTGGCGACTCCTGACCCGGCAGCGACACGGCGCCGGGTGGGTGCCGCCACCCGACGCCGGTGATGCGCCAGACTCAGTCGATGCCAGGCCGACGACTCATCGCTGCCCTGGCCGGCTGTCTCGCACTCTCGGTCATGACCGCGACCCCACCCGGCGTCGGCGCCGAGACGCCAGAGACGTCGGGGACACCAGAAACCCCAGGAATCGCGGCGATCGCAGGCAGCCACGAGGTCCCGCTCACCCGAGATCGTCCGTACGGCATCGAAGGCATCGAAGTGGCCGAGGCACCGCTGCTGGCGGGAAGCATCTGCCTGCCCGATGCGTCGCCCGCATCGCTCGCCACGCTCTTCGACACCGAACCGGCTCGCATCATCGGGGCCGACTACCCGCGAACCCTTGCCCTCCCGACCGGCGAGGTGCTGTGGACGTTCCAGGACGCCAAGATGCGTCTTGCTGACGGCTCGATCCGCATCTTGCACAACATCGGCATGGTGCAGCGTGACAACTGCTTCGACCTGCTGCGCAGCGGCACCGTCTCGGAGCCGGGTCCGTGGTTGTTCCCCGACGACACCGCCGAGCGATTCCGTTGGTTCTGGCCGCTCGACGCGGAGATCGGCAGCGACGGCGACATCTATGTGTTCGCCGCCGACATGCGCGAGCTCGGCGAGGAGTACCTGAGCCACACGGTCCCGGTCGCCACGTTCGTCGCACGAGTCGATCCGACGACCTGGAACGTCGAGTGGTACGGATCACCCCCGGACGCGAGCGGCGACCTGTACGGCTGGTCGATCGCGTCCGACCGCGAGTGGACCTACCTCTTCGCACAGTGCCACCGCCAGTTCGGATTCGACCCGTACATCTTCGTCCTCGCCCACGACCGCTCGTGCACCGACCGCGTGACCGTCGCACGCGTGCCGAAGGGTCGGCTGTTCGACCGCCCCCACTATTGGCACGGGAGCGGCTGGACGACGCAGTCGACGCGGGCGGTTCCGATCATCGACCAGTCGGATCGCTTCGCGAGCCCGACGCAGGTCCTGTTCCGCAACAACCACTGGGTCGCGGTGACCAAACTCGACGACTGGTGGGGCGACGAGGTGGTGGTGGAACGCGCCCTTCGACCGACCGGTCCGTACCTCGAGATCAACCGGTTCGTGGTCACGCCCAAGTGCGCACTCGACTGCAATACCTACTTCTCGTCGTTCGTCGAACCGGCGGCCGGCTCCTCGCCCGACGAGCCGCTGATGCTCTCGCTGTCGCACAATCGATGGGACGGCGTGGTGTCGTCGTTCTACCGCCCGACGTTCTTCACCATCGACGCACCGCCGAACGTGCCCGCCGCGGCGGCGCGCTGCAGCCTCGATCACTGCACCTGACGAACACTCGCGAGCACGTCCGTCATGGCGGGCCGGCCGCGTCGACGGACTCGCCTCGCGTCAACGCATCGCGTCGGGCAGTTCGGCCGCGTGGACGACCGTGAGGCGCTGCGTCGAGCGTGTGAGAGCGACGTACAACGCCCGCAGCCCTTGCTCGGTGTCGGACACGATCCGCGCCGGCTCGACCACGACGACGCCGTCCAGTTCGAGCCCCTTCACCACGCTGACCGGCACCAGCGTGACACCCGAGTCGAGCCCGGTCCGAGTCGCCGTGCCGTGATTGACCCCCGCCGCGGTCAGCGCTTCGGAAATCTCGGGCAGCATCGAATCCGGCGCGACGATGCCGAGCGAGGCGCCCGGGATCGCGTCGCGCATCGACACGACCTCTTCACACACCGTCGTCGGCAGTGCATCATGCGACGGCGCCCGCACGATCGAGGGGCCGACCTCACCGACGCGTACCGACTCCGGTGCGCGCAGCCCCGGCGTGGCGACCGCCATGACCTTGTTCGCCAACTCCATGATCTGGCCGGGGATGCGGTAGCCGACCGACAACCCGATCACGCGGGCCGGACGACGGTCGGGCAAGTGAGCGAGCACGTCGTCCCAGCCCGTCGGAGCGAGTGGGCCGGTGGCCTGTGCGATGTCGCCGACGATCGTCATCGAGCCGTTCAAAGATCGCCGAGCGGCCATCTTCAATTGCATCGGCGTGAGGTCCTGGACCTCGTCGATCACGATGTGCCCGTAGGTTCGGATCTCGTCGGATTCCTCCAGCTTGCCGCCCTTACCCGGTTTGGGACCGAGCACGTCGAAGGCATCGTCGAGGAGGGCCACGTCGGCGGCCGTCCAGCGCACATCGTGCACCGATTCCGATCGCGGGCGGAACAGTGCCAGCGCATCGGGCTCGTCCATCACGCCACGCGCCGCCAGCTTGAGCAGGGCCTTCGAGCCGAAGAGGTCGTGGAGGAGTTGCGCCGGGGTGAGCACCGGCCACATGCGGTCGAGGATCTCGCGCATCTGGATGGTGCCACGGAACGCGTCCTTCACCTGACGCGGTCCGATCTCTTCGTCTCGCGAGGTCGCCGCCAGCGCCGCATAGACCTCGTTCTCGACGAATCGGCGACCGGCATTGTGGCGCTTGAAGCGGCGACGGGCGTTCTTGACGATGCGCGCCGACTCCGCAGCACGGAGTCGGAGGTACTCGGTGCCGAGCGGCAAGACGACGTCGTCGTTGAGCGGCCGCTTGCGATCGGCGACCGCGTGGTCGATCAGGTCGGACATGCGGTCTTCGCCCTTGATCCGAGCAGCCGTGGGCGTGTCGTCGCCCGGCTCTCCCGGGCGCAGATACGTCACGCCGCGCACGAGGTCGGCGAGCACGACCTGTTGCACACCGGCCTCACCCAGCGATGGCAGCACCCGCTCGATGTAGCGAAGAAAGACCCGGTTCGGTCCGATCACCAAGACGCCCTGGTCTTCGAGCGGGAAACGGTGCGTGTAGAGGAGGTAGGCGGCTCGGTGCAGCGCAACCACCGTCTTGCCGGTGCCGGGACCACCCTGCACCACGAGCACGCCCTGCTGCGGCGAGCGGATGATCTCGTCCTGTTCGGCCTGGATCGTGGCGACGATGTCGCCGAGCGTTCCCGTGCGCCCTCGCTCGAGCGAAGCCAGCAGCGTGGAGTAGCCGCGAAGTCCGGTCTCGGCGGCGACCACGCCACCCAGGCCGTCGTCTTGCCCGACGCCGAGATGCCCTGCCCCGAACAATTCGTCTTCGATCCCGAGCAGGGTGCGGCCTTCGATCGAGAAGTGCCGACGGCGGGCGATCCCCATCGGGTCGCGGCCGGTCGCGCGGTAGAACGGCTCGGCGACCGGCGCCCGCCAGTCGATGACGACGGGTTCGCGCTCGTCGTCGGCGACGGCGAGTCGACCGATGTGGAAGGTCTCGAACTCGTCAGGCGACTCGGCAACTCGATCGATTCGGCCGAAGACGAGCGACGCGTCGCCGAGGTGCAGATCTTCGAGTCGCTTGACGAGGGCCCCGTCGAAGGCGTTTCGTTCGAATCGAGCCTGGAACGTGCCTCCCATGTCGGCTTCGTTCATGTCGCGAATCCGGAACGCGGCGACGCGACTGCTCTCGAGACAGTCGTACGCATGGTCGATGTACGACTGTTCGTCGTCGAAGTCGGGATGTCGCTGTGTCATACGGGGCGCGTCAAGGCTATCGGGACACGCCACCGAGATGGTTTCGAGCCGGTATCAGGCCGGTATCGAGCGGGCAACACGACGGATGGTGAATGTCAATAGCTATTGCTACGGCGGTTTCGTGTCGATAGGGTCGAGCGGCATGATCGACGAGCGCGACATGCCCGCGATGAGCGGCCTCCAACTCCTCGACGAGGACTGGGAACGCCAGCGACGCCGTGGCGCCCGACGTGGCGTCGACGGTTCGCACCGTGACCCGTCGATCGATCCGACGGCCACGTCCACTTCGCAACTCCTGGCGTCCATCGTTGCACCCGGCGCCGCCGCTCTGCGGCGGGTTCCCTTCGTCGCCGTGGCATTGCTGCTCTTCGGCGTGGTGTTGCCATGTGCGATCGCCGCGATCGTCGTCCTCAACCGCGACGAGATCATCGGGTTGGCGCTCGACCCGACGTTCCTGCTGGCGGCGATCGCCATCGGTGGTCTCGCCGTGGTCGCT
Source organism: Ilumatobacter sp. (assembly GCF_046290335.1). Taxonomy (GTDB): domain Bacteria; phylum Actinomycetota; class Acidimicrobiia; order Acidimicrobiales; family Ilumatobacteraceae; genus Ilumatobacter_A. Next base: position 18,257 of record NZ_JBKAGH010000002.1, read on the forward strand.
CGCTTCGCCGCCATCGCCGAAGTCGCCCTCGCCTTTCGACACAGCGCCGGCAATGCCATGCGGACCACGATCGCCGTGGCCGCCGTCGTCGTCCTGGCATCTCCCGTGGTGTGGGGCGTCACACAGGCCGCCGGTGCCCGCAGTGCCGTGAGCGACGTGTTCGCCTCCGGCGGCAGCGATCCGCTCTTCGACCCGGCGAACGACGGCACGCTCGATCCGTCGACGGTGACGACGCCAGACGGCGTCACGAACATCTTGATCTTCGGCGGCGACGCCGGCCCCGGACGTTGGGGCATGCGAACCGACACGATGATGCTCGTCACGATCGACCAAGCGTCGGGACGCACCGGACTGATCTCGATCCCCCGCAATCTCATGCGACTGCAGTTCCCACCCGGCACGCCGCTCGCCGATGAGTTCCCGAACGGGTTCGACGACCTCGCGAACGCCGTCTTCACGCACGTGAACACCAACCCCGAACTCGCCGCTCACTACGGCAGCGACGGGCTCCAGCCCGAAGCCGTGGCCCTGTCTGAGGCGCTCGGGTACTCGCTCGGCGTGCGAGTCGACGATTTCGCGCTCGTCAACATGCAGGGATTCACCGAGGTGATCGACGCCGTCGGCGGCGTCACGCTCGAACTCGGGCAGAGCGTGCCGCTCCCGCCGAGCCTTCCGGGCGAACGCCCGCTTCCCCCGTCGATCGGACCAGGCCTCGTCGACATGGACGGAGCGCTCGCCATCGCCTACGCACGTTCTCGGTCGGCCGACTCCGACTACCAGCGGATGGGACGCCAGCGACAGTTGTTGTCGGCGCTCGGCTCGCAGGTGTCGACCAGCGAGGCGTTGCGAGCGTTCACCACGGTCACCGGCGTGCTCGACGACTCGATGCGCACCTCGCTGTCCGCGGGCGAGTTCAGCGACCTGCTCGACCGACTCGGCGACAACTCTGCGATTCGCGAGTCGGTCGGGCTCGCTCCGCCCCTCATCACCCCCGGCTCACCGGACTACACCCAGATCCGCTCGATCGTCGCCGCCGTCCAGACGGCCATCGTCACCGACCAGCCATCCGGCTACGCGAGCTGACCCGGCCGTCACGCTCCCGCCGACCGACGACCATCCCGACGACGGCAGCACGGCACGACGACGACGGCTCGGTCACCGCTCAGATCCCGGGCAAGGCCCAGCGTCCGGAGCTGAGCCCAGCCACCGCCGACGAGAGCCCGGTCACGAGGCGGCGCAGATAGGTTCGACGGAGATGGACGATGCCCCGCCCGACACCCGGCCCGACGCGGCGACCCCGGTCGTCGCCGCGTCCGGCGACGACGACCTCAGCGTCGCGTTCCTCGATGCTGCGCAAGGACGCCGCGGGAGCCACACGCCCGTCTGGTTCATGCGCCAAGCCGGACGCTCGTTGCCCGAATACCAGGCCGTTCGCGGCGAGGGCTCGATCCTCCACGCGATCAAGCAACCCGACGTCGCCGCCGAGATCACCCTCCAGCCGGTTCGCCGCTACGGGGTCGACGCGGCCGTCCTCTACAGCGACATCGTCGTGCCGCCGCACGCAGTCGGGTTCGGCATCGACGTCGCTCCCGGTACTGGCCCGGTCGCCGAGGTGCCGTTGCGCAGCCGTGACGACCTCGCTCGGCTCCGTCCGCTCGAGGTCGACGATGTCGGCTACGTCGTCGACACGGTGCGGATCTTGGTCGACGAGTTGCCTCCTCAGGTCCCGTTGCTCGCGTTCGCCGGCGCGCCGTTCACTGTCGGGAGCTACCTGATCGAGGGGCGGCCGAGCAAGGACTACCGCTTCACCAAGTCGATGATGTACGCCGACGAAGCGCTCTTCCACGACGTGATGGACCGCCTCGCCACCTCGGCGATCACGTTCATCAGCGCGCAGTTGTCGGCGGGTGCGAGAGCATTCCAGCTGTTCGACTCCTGGGCTGGCTCCCTCACCCGACGCGACTACGACCGCTTCGTCGGTCCTCATTCGGCGCGCGTGTTCGCCGAGTTGCATGACCGCCATCCGGACGCAGCTTTCATCCACTTCGGGATCGGCTGCGACCATCTCCTCGAATCGATGCACGCGGCGATGCCCACATCTGGCGATCGCGTGCTCGGCCTCGACTGGCGCACGCCGATCAACGACGCGCGCACCCGTCTCGGCGACGATCTCGTCGTGCAGGGCAACCTCGATCCGGCGTTGGTACTCGCTGGTCACGACGCCGCGCTCGTCGGCACCGAGCGGGTGCTCGCCGACAACCGACTCGCCGACGGCACCCCGCACCCGGGCCACATCTTCAACCTCGGCCACGGAGTCAACCCCGACACCGATCCCGACGTCCTCCACGCGATCGTCGACCACGTCCAGACCACCACCCGAACCTGACGTTCTCGGGTCCGTAGCGATGAGCATCATCCGCTCGCTACCGGATCATCCTCATCGGTCCGGCAATAGCCTGGGGGCATGTCGGTAGCGGTGATCGGGGCGGGAGCAACCGGAGCAGCAGCAGCGTTGTATGCCGGACGCACCGACACCGGACCGGTCTCCTTGTACGAAGCAGCGGATCGTGTGGGCGGCAAGCTGCTCGATACGCCCTTCGCTGGCCTCGACACCGTCGAAGCGGGTGCCGATGCCTTCCTCGCCCGTGTGCCTGATGCGATGACGTTGGCGAGCGACGTCGGGCTCGGCGACGACCTCGTCCACCCCGAATCGATCGGCGCCGCCGTCTGGCACGACGGCCTCCACGACATCCCGGCCGGGCTCGTCCTCGGCGTCCCGGGCAACCCGTTCGCCCTGGCACGCACCGGACTCCTCAGCTGGCGGGGCAAAGCACGTGCAGCGCTCGAACCGTTGCTGCCGCGCACCTCGACCGAGTCCGACAGCATCGGTGAGTTCATCCGTCGACGGTTCGGCGACGAGGTCCACGAACGGCTCGTCGACTCGCTCGTCGGCAGCATCTATGCCACCGACACCGACCGCTTCAGCCTCGCCGAGATGCCACAACTCGCGTCGCTGACCACCGGACGCAGCGTCTTGCTGGCCGCGCGCTCCCTGCCGCGCCCGTCGACGTCGACGCCGATCTTCGCTGCGCCGGCGGGGGGCATCTCACGGCTCACCAGCGCCGCGGTCGGAGCATTCCGAGCCGAAGGCGGCGACGTCCACACGGGCGCTGCGGCGACGGTCGAAGCCGACGGCAGCCGCTGGCGGGTCAACGGCGACCCCACCGACGCCGTCGTATTCGCCACACCCGCCGCGGCGATCAGCGCCGCGATCGAGCTCGACGACGCACTCGCGACGGCATTCGATCGCCTCGAGACCGCCGACGTGGTGATGGTGACCCTGCACGTCGATGCCAACGAGTGGCCGGAACGGCTCCACGGTCGAAGCGGCTATCTGGTTCCCAAGCCGGTGCAGCGGTCGGTGACCGCCGCATCGTTCGCGAGCCAGAAGTGGAGACACTGGGCCCCTCCGGCGGGCGGTCAGATTCTCCGAGTGTCGCTGGGCCGCGACGGCGCGCCGGTCATGCACCTCGACGACGATGAGATCGTCGAGCGCACGCTCGCTGACCTGCGCCACCATCTCGGCGTGTCGTTCACCCCGATCGAGGTCCGCATCACGCGCTGGCCGGCCGCCTTCGCGCAATACCGGCCTCATCATCGAGCGTGGGTCGACTCCGTGCGATCGATGCTGCCGGCCGGGATCTTCGTCGCCGGTGCCTCCTTCGATGGCATGGGCGTGCCGGCCTGCGTGCGCAGCGGCAGAACAAACGGTGAACGCGCCGCCGAATTCGTGCGATCTCTGCCATCATGAACCCAACCAGCGAGCTCGTGCTCTCCGCACGGCATGATTCCGAGGTCCGCGTGCACCCCCGGGCACACGTCCTCGATCCCGGACCTCATGTCGGCGCCGCGAGCCGCCGATGCTGGAATGAGCCAGGAATGAAGCGCCGGAAATGATGCGACCGTGAGCAAATTGAGGACGAAGACCGAACCGACCGGATCCTCCGCTGCCTCCACTACTTCCACGCGTCTGCGAATCGGCCTCGCCGCTGCCGCCGGAGTGCTCGCACTCGGTGGAGTCGCTTGGAGCCTGCAGCCGTCTGGCGACCGCGTTGCCTCGACCGACGCTGCCGTCAGCGCCACGACGACCTCGACGCCCCCGACCACGGAACCGATCGACGACCCGACGCTGTTCAGCGAGGCGACCGTCACGTCCTCTGCGCTACCGACGACGACGGCTCCAGCGACGACGACGACGACGACCACGGCCCCAGCGCCGACGACCGCGCCGGCTACCGTTGCCGAGACCCTTCCGGCGCAACCTCCCGAGCCGATCGCCCCGCCGCCCGACCCTCGCGGGTTCGAAGAGCAGATTCGCCTCGGCGACATCGCGATTCCGAAACTGGGTGTTGCCGAGCCGCTGCTGTCGGGGATCCGCCTGACGACCCTCGACAACGGGCCCGGACACTGGCCGGGTACGGCGATGCCGGGCCAGATCGGCAACGTCGTCGTCGCTGCCCACCGAACGAGCCACGGCGGACCGTTCCGCAACATCGATCAACTCGTCGCCGGCGACGTGGTCGAGTTCACGATCGATGGCGACGTCATCGAGTACATCGTGACCGGCACAGAGATCGTCAACCCCGATGCCATCTGGATCGTGGATCAGACCGACACGCCCACAGCGACGCTCTTCGCCTGCCATCCGCCCGGATCGGTCGCACAGCGCATCGTGGTGCACCTCGAACTCTCCGTCTAGCCACGAGATCGTCACGACCTTGCCCCTCGCTCCCCTCGCGCGTCCGGCGCTCGCTCTCGGTGCCGGCGCCACCGTCGCTCTCGCCCTACCTCCTTGGGGGTTCTGGCCGCTGTCGATCGTCGGCGTGGTGCTGTTCGGGATCGCGCTCGGATCGGCCCCGTCACCGCGTGACTGCGCCAGGCTCGGTTGGCTGTTCGGTGCCGGGTGGATGTATCTCGGCATGGGTTGGATGGTCCAACTGACCGTCCCCGGCTACCTCATCGCCGCCGCGATTTTTGCCGGATTCCACGCCGCGGCGGCCGCCGTGTCACCGTCGGGGCCATGGAGCGCGATCGGCCGGCCGGCCGCGCACGCCGCTGTCGAGGCAGTGCGGTTCTCGTTTCCGTTCGGCGGTGTGCCGCTTGCGTCGATGGGGATCGCGCAGGTGTCCGGTCCGCTCGCTGGTGTTGCCCGAGTCGGTGGCGTGATCGTGTTGACCTGGCTCGTGTTCCAACTCGGCTTCGCGATCGCCGCACTCGTCGACCGCCGAGCAGCACCGGCGCCGTGGCAGCGCGAGGCCCCAGCCGTGGCCGGTCTGGTCGCCGTCGCGTTCGTGATCGGCGTGTCGACGGTGGCGCCGACGGGAACTCCGACTGGCGACACGCTGCGCATCGCCGCTGTGCAAGGTGGCGGTCAGCAGGGAACGTCCGCGCTCGACGTCCCCTCGTCGGTGGTGACCGAACGTCATCTGGAGGCAACGGCAACGATCGCTGCCGACCCCGATCTCGATCTGGTCTTCTGGCCGGAGAACACCATGGATGTCGACCGGTTCGAAGGCTCCCAGCCCGCCGCACTCATCACGGAGCAAGCCGCTCGCCTCGGTGTCCCGATCTCCGTCGGCCTCACCGAAGACGTCATCACCGACGACGGGAGCCGACGCTTCACCAACGCGCAGGTCGTCGTCACGCCCGACGGCGAGATCACCAGCCGCTACGACAAGGTGCGTCGGGTCCCGTTCGGCGAGTACGTGCCGTTTCGCGGCGTCATCGAGCGAATCACCTCGGCCGTCGACCGGGTGGGCGAGGCGGTCGCCGGCACCGACCCGGCGGTCATCGAATTGCCGACCGGCGAGCGCCTGGCGACGGTCATCTCGTGGGAGGTCTTCTTCGGTGGACGCGCGCGGGAAGGGGTGAAGCTCGGTGCTGAAGCGATCATCAACCCGACCAACGGAGCGAGCTACACCGGCACGATCGTGCAGACGCAGCAGGTCGCGTCGAGCCGATTGCGAGCGATCGAGACCGGTCGTTGGCTGGTGCAGGCAGCGCCAACCGGCTTCACCGCGTTCGTGTCACCGGACGGAGAGGTCGCGCAACGCTCCAGCCAACGCGACCAGATCGTGATCACCCGCACCATCGAGTTACGCACCGGCAACACCTGGTACACGAGCCTCGGCGACGGTCCGTTCATCGTTGCCTTGCTGGCGCTGCTCGCGATCGCGATCTGGCGCGGTCGCCCGCCGGGCGACGTCAGGTTTCGACGAGGACCGTGACCGGCCCGTCGTTGACCAGTTCGACCTGCATCTCGGTGCGAAAACGCCCGGTGCCGACCGTGGCACCGAGTTCGCGGAGCCCCTCCACGACCCGATCGACGAGCGGTTCGGCGACCTCGGGCGGCGCCGCATCGACCCAACTCGGTCGTCGCCCTTTCGACGTGTTGCCGTACAGCGTGAACTGACTCACGACGAGCACCTCGGCGCCGGCGTCGGACGACGACACGTTCATCACGCCGGCGTCGTCGTCGAAGACGCGCAGTCCCCACAGCTTCGACGCCATCTTGTCGGCGGACGCTCCGTCGTCGGTATGGGTGACGCCGAGCAACACCACGAGTCCTGCGGCGATCGACCCGACCTCGACGAACTCGCCGTCGGTCGATGCCCGGCTCGTGACTCGGGCACCGGTGACTCGTTGGACCAGCGCGCGCATCGCCTCAGTGTGCCGCCGCCAACCGTGGACGGCGACCCGGCGCCGACCCCGGACCCCGTCAGGCGGATTCGGGAATCGTCAGGCGGATTCGGACAACGGCATCGCAGCGGTGTCGGCTCGAGCCTGACGGGCACGGATCCCGATCGGTGCACTCACGTGGAAACCGAGCAGATGTCGATCCTCCTCGGACTCGCCAGCCCAGAACCCGTACTCGCGATTGCTCCGAGCGAACTCGCGGCACTCGGACGTGACCTCGCACGACGAGCACAACTTGTTCGCCTTCGCTTCTCGTCGCGCTCGCGCTTGCGGGCGTTCGGCCTTCTTGGCAAAGAACAAGTGGAGTTGCCCTTTGCACGCTGCATCGTCACGCCAATCTGGTCGGGAGAGAGCCATGGATGAGATATTAGCGTGCTTTAACATCAATTAGCACGCTTACGCATTATTTCTCGGTGTGGGTAGTATCGCCGCTCATGTCGGGAACCACTGATGCGGCACTCGACCTGCAGCACGTCGCCGACGAGCTCGGCGTGCACTACCAAACCGCGTACCGCTGGGTGCGCACTGGCAAGTTGCCGGCGCGGCTCGTCAACGGCAAGTACCAGGTCAGACTGGACGACATCGACCGGTTCCGAACCAGTCGGGTCGTCGAGCATCCTCCTGCGCCCCCGAGCCCGCAACGTCTCCATCGTCACGCCGACTCGATGCACACGGCACTCGTGAACGGCGACGAAGCCGACGTCCGCCACATCGCTCGATCGCTCGTCGGCGAGGGCACCCCCGTCATCGAACTCATCCAGACGGTGCTCGTGCCACCGCTGCGACGCATCGGCCAGTCATGGCACGACGGCGAGATCAGCATCTGGGTCGAGCATCGAGCGTCGGCGATCGTCGAACGCCTGCTCGGCGAGATCGCGACGAACCCGCGAGGACGACGGAAGGGCTCGGTGCTGGTCGCCGCTGTCGCCGGTGACCGACATTCCCTTCCGACGGCGATGGCCGCCCTCACCCTGCGCGACGCGAACTGGGATGTTCACCACCTCGGCGCGGACATGCCCCCCGAGGAGCTCTACTCGTTCTGCGACGCAAACGACGTCGACGTGGCAGTCATCTCCTCGACCAACAGCGACGCCGCCGAGCTCGCGGCCGAGACCGCGGCGGCGTTGACGGCGCGAGGAACACCGGCGATCCTCGGAGGGCCCGGCTCGACGCTGGAGAGCCTGCTCGAACGGTGCGAAGCTGCTCGCAGCTGATGAGCCTCGACCCGCTTCCGCCCACCATCACCCTCTCCCACGGCGCACCACGTGGCCAGACACGACGTGACGGTGCTCCCTCCACCGTCGCCGGAGTCGAGGTGGATGTCTCCCTCGCCGCCGGAGGGCGCATCCGCCAGATCCGCCTCCACGACGACAGCGGATCGGATCCGGTGGAGGTCTTTGCCGAAGCGCCACTCGACGCGCCGGCGTGGTCCACGGGGTGGGGGTCGTTTCCGATGGCGCCGTGGGCCGGCCGCGTGCGACAGGGTCGACTGCACGTGTTCGACCGAACGACGCAACTCCATCTGAATCACGAAGACGGCGACGGCGACGGTGGCGGCCCGCTGCACCCGCCCGTGCCGGGACCCGACGACTCGCCTCGGAGGCACGCCATCCACGGCACCGTGTTCGACCGAGCCTGGTCGGTCGACCTCCTCGAGACCTCAGCCGTCGAGATGCACTGCCGCATCGACACGGCGCTGGGCTGGCCATTCCCAGGCATCGCTCGCCAGCGCATCGAGGTGACAGCGACACAGGTCGCGCTCGCACTCGTGGTCGAGTCGGTCGACGGCGCCGTGTTCCCCGCCTCGATCGGTTGGCATCCATGGTTCGCCAAACCCACGCAACTCCACCTCGATGCGCTCGCAATGTACGAACTCGACGAGACCGGGCTCCCCACCGGCGCGCTCGTCGAGCCGTCGAGCGGCCCCTGGGACGATTGTTTCGTCGCCCGCTGGCCGATCGAGCTCGACTACGACCGGGCGATCGCATCGACGATCACCGTGTCGTCCGACTGTGATCACGTCGTGATCTTCGACAAGCCGCCCCATGCCACGTGCGTCGAGCCGCAGTCGGGTCCTCCCGACGCGCTCGCCCGCCGACCTCAACTCGTCGCCCCCGGGATGCCACTTGTGCGTACGATGGCGATCGGGTGGTCACCGCGACGCGGTCGGCCCACCTCGGACTGAACATCGCTGGACGATTCGCACCCATGAGACGAGTGGTGCGACACGATTGGGGGCTGCGCACTGTTCGTTCCGCAATCGACCCGCCCGATCACCGTGATCACGTCTCGGATCACGCTTCGGTGATCAAAGTGCAACACAAAGTGTAAGGCGGCCGCATCTCCCTGCTCTGGACAGGCAAGGAGGCGGCCGATGGCTCATGACGATCGACAGCGATGCACAACTGGTAGCGAGCCATCTTGCTGGCGACTCAGCCGCGCTCGCCGCCATCTACGACCGATACGGGAACTCGCTGCACGACACCGCTGCGGCGATGCTCAACGACCGCGTCGAGTCGGCGGACGTGTTGCAAGACGTCATTCTCATCGCCGCCGAACGGCTCGGGCAGCTGCGCGATCCCGAGCGCCTCAAGCCCTGGTTGTTCGCGATCTTGCGCAACGAGGTCTACCGACGGACCAAGAAACGACGGCGAACCATCGCTACCGACTTCTCGGGCGCGGACGACGGGTACGACATGGCTGACGATCGCGACCTCGATCCCGGTGATGCGACGGTCGACGACATGGCTGGCGAGGAGATGGCCTCGCTGGTGCGCCACGCCGCCCGCGGCCTCGACGAGCGCGACCAGCTCGTCCTCGAGCTGTCGGTGCGCCAAGGACTCGAAGGCCAGGACCTCGCCGACGCACTCGGCGTGAGCGCCAACCAGAGCTACACGCTCGTCCACCGAATGCGCGAACGCATCGAACGCAGCCTGGCCGCGTTCGTCGTCGCCAGGGCCGGCCGTCAGGATTGCGGCGACCTCGACAAGCTGTTGGGCGCGTGGGACGGCGAGTTCACCGTGCTCATCCGCAAGCGCGTCGCACGGCACATCGACAACTGCGAGGTCTGCGAGCAGCGCCGAGTGCGGGCAGCGCCGCTCGTGCTCTTCGGTGCCGCCCCGGTGCTGGCTGCGCCGCCGGCGCTACGCGACCGGATTCTGGGCGCCGCCGCGACCAAGGCCGCTGCGCCGTCGACACCGTACGGCTTCACCGCGGACGGCGGATTCCCGCAGGTGGTTCGCGCCGCGCGACGCGTCGCCGCGTGGGTCGCGCCGACCGCGGCGGCCTCGCTCATCCTGGTCGTGTCGACGATCGGGTTCTTGTGGCTCGACCGCACGAACTCCGACGACGCCCTGCGCGGTGCGACCGTCGCCATCACCAGCGGTGCCGAGTCGACGACGACCACGGAGCCGGCGACCACCGCCAGCGAGCCGGACTCGACCACCACCACGAGCACCACGACGCCGACGACCACCACGACGAGCACCACGGCGCCGAGTACCACCGCGCCGAGCACCACCGTGCCGAGCACCACGACGGCTCCGGTCGTCGCTGCTCCCACGACCGCCCCTGCGCCGGCCTCGACCTCGGCCACCCCACCGGCGCCACCCGTGCCGCCACCGGCGCCCACGTCACCACCGACCACGGCGGCCGCCACGACGACGACCACGACCACCACCACGACCACGACGACCACCACCACGACCGTGGCGCCGAGTCCGGGGCGGCTCAGCGTGTCCGGTGGGCTGATCGATCTCGGATCGAGCGCCTCGAGCGGGTCGATCACCGTGACGAACACCGGCGACCTGCCGGTCACGTTCACGATCACCGGCTCGGCCGCCCCGTTCAGCGTTTCACCGACGTCGGGCACCCTGGCCGCCGGCCAGTCGCAGCAGGTCACCGCGACCATCGACCGGGGCGGTGTCCCCGAAGGCCAGACGCAGACTCGCTCGCTCCAGATCTCCGGAGGGGGTGACACCTTCTCGCTCGAACTCCGTGGCTCCGCCGAGCGCCCACCGGTGATCTCCGGGCCGAGCGGGACCTTCCAGTGCGTGCGCTTCACCTTCGGCGCCACGTTCCAGGACGGGCTGCAGGCCGATGGCTACGCGATCATCACCGACGAGTCGCCTCCGATCTCGGCGACGTTCTCGATCAGCGGACCCGCGGGCTCGAGCGGCTCGACGTCGATGAGCGGCTCGAGCGCATTCATCGGGCAGGTGCCGCTCGCCGGGCCCGCTGGCGTCTCGTTGTCGGGAACCTGGAACTGGACGATCAGCGCCACCGATGCCCGTGGAAACGCCGCGTCGACGTCGGGCTCGGTCAACGTCACCTGCAGTTGAGTCCGGCCCGAACACCGTCCCCGACACGCCATCGCAGTGCTACCGGTTGGTAACCCCGGGCGATAGCCTCCCTCGAATGGCATCGCAAGGGTCGGGGAACATGCTGGATCCGGATGCGCCACTCAAGATCGCGTACCTCACGTATCGCGGCAAGCCACACGTCGGCGGCCAGGGTGTGTACACCCGGCACCTCACCAAAGCGCTCGCCGACCTCGGCCACACGATCGAAGTGTTCGGAGGCCAGCCGTACCCCGTCCTCGACGACCGAATCACGCTGCACGAACTCCCGAGCCTCGACACGTTCAACGACCACTTTCCCGGCCGTCTGCCCGGCTATTGGGAGATCAAGAACCGTTACGACCTGCTCGAGATGGCCCAGTTCCTCACCGGCACCTTCCCGGAACCGCTGGCGTTCTCGGCCCGCGCCGCCAACGAACTCAAGCAGCGGACCCGCGACTTCGATCTCGTCCACGACAACCAGTGCCTCGGCTACGGCATCTTGAAGATCGAGGAGCAGATCCCGACGATCGTCACGCTGCACCACCCGATCACCAAGGATCGCGAGCTCGAGATGAGCCACGCGAAGAGCCGGTACAAGCGGTGGTCGGTCGGACGCTGGTACTCGTTCGTGAAGATGCAGGGCAAGGTCGCGTCGAAGATGCCGCGGATCGTCGTGGTCAGCCAGAACTCGATCGACGACATCCACACCGACATGGGGGTCAGCAAGGATCGGATGCGCCTCGTCCCCGTGGGCGTCGACCCCGAGCTGTTCAAGCCCCTCGACCACGTCGAGCGCACCCCGGGCCGTCTGATCACGACCGCGTCGGCCGACGTCGCCCTGAAGGGCCTGTCGTATCTGCTCGAAGCCATGGCGAAGCTGCGAACCGAACGCGACGTCACGCTCACGATCATCGGCAAGCCCAAGCCGGGCAAGTCGATGCGTCTGATCGAAGAGCTCGGTCTGCGACCCCATATCGACTTCGTGTCGGGCGTGACCGACGAGCGCATCGTCGAGCTGTACTCCGAAGCCGAACTCGCCGTCGTCCCGAGCCTCTACGAGGGATTCAGCCTCCCCGCCATCGAGGCGATGTGCTCCGGCACGCCGCTCGTCGCCACCGACGGTGGCGCCCTTCCCGAGGTCACCGGTACCGACGGCGAGACGGTGCTGCAGTGCCCGGCCGGCGACGCCAACGCGCTCGCCGCGGCGATCGCCCGGGGGCTCGACAGCAAGGAACTGCGCGACAAGATCGGAGCGGCCGGTCGCCAGCGCGTGCTCGAGCGGTGGACCTGGAAGCGGTGCGCTGAGCTCACCGTCGAGCAGTATCGAGAGGTGTTGGCGATGCCGGCCAACGTCGAGAAGCTCCGCCGCAACGGCCGCATCTGAACTGACGAGGAAACCGTTCCATGTTGACCATCCGCTTCGACCGCCTCGGCTTGCGCCCCGGTGATCGCGTCCTCGACGTCGGTGCCGGATTCGGCCGCCACGTCTTCGAGTGCGCACGGCGCGGCGCCGACGTCGTGGCACTCGACTACGCCGAGAACGAGGTCGTGGAGACCCGAGCGACGCTGGGCGCGATGGTCGCAGCCGGCGAGATCGAACTCGACCGCTTCAAGGGGGTGCTACGCGGCGACGCCACCTGCCTGCCATTCGCCGACGACTCCTTCGACATCGTCATCACCTCAGAGGTCCTCGAACACATCCAGCACGACGTCGCCGCGATCGACGAGATGGTGCGGGTGCTCAAGCCGGGCGGGATGTTCGCTGCGACCGTCCCGGCGTGGATGCCCGAGAAGATCAACTGGATGCTGTCCGACGAGTATCACGCCCCCAAGGCAGACGGCGGCCACGTGCGGATCTACTCCAAGACCGAACTCGCCGCGAAGCTGCGCTCGGCCGGGCTCGATCTGCGCGGCACCCATCGAGCCCACGCGCTCCATTCGCCGTATTGGTGGCTCAAGTGTGCGGTCGGCCCGCGCAACGACGACCACGCCCTCGTCGCGAAGTACCGGTCGTTCCTCGAATGGGACATCGTCGAGCAGCCGACGTCGACGCGACTCGCCGAGCGCGTGTTGTCACCGGCGCTCGGCAAGAGCATCGTCTTCTATGGCCACAAGCCGGTTACTCAACCGGCTGTTCGGCCCGCTGGTGAACCGGCTGTCGAGGCACCTTCGGTCGCATGAGCTCGGTCCCCGAACTCGACGGCGTGATGTCGGCCGGTGAGTTGCAGCTCACCGCCGACCACCTCGCGTCGCTCCAGCTCGACTCGGGGATGATCCCCTGGTTCCCGGGCGGCCACTGCGATCCGTGGAACCACGTCGAGACGGCGATGGCACTCGACATCGCCGGGCTGCACCTCGAAGCCGAGCGCGCCTACGAGTGGCTCGCCGACATCCAGCGGCCCGATGGCAGCTGGCACAACTACTACGCCAACGACGGCTCGGTCGAGGATCCGAAGCTCGACACCAACGTCTGCGCGTACGTCGCGACCGGCGTGTGGCATCACTGGCGTAGCACGTGGGATCGTGGGTTCGCCGAGAATCTCTGGCCGACGGTGGTCAAGGCGCTCGACTTCGTGTTGGCGCTGCGCCGCGACGACGGATTGGCCCTCTGGGCGATCGAGCCCGACGACCGACCATGGTCGTACGCATTGATGACCGGCACGTCGAGCATCGCGCACGCCCTGCGCTGCGGCGCGCATCTCGCCGACGCACTCAACGATCCGCGGCCCGCATGGCGTCGAGCCGCCGACGAGATGATGCTCGCCGTACGCACCAAGCCCGAGGCGTTCGAGCCCAAGACGCGCTGGGCGATGGACTGGTACTACCCGGTCCTCACCGGGGCGATGGTCGGCGAGGAGGCCAAGGCCCGCATGGCCGACGGCTGGGACACGTTCGTGATGGACGGCCTCGGAATCCGGTGCGTCAGCGACGAACCGTGGGTCACGGCATCGGAAACCGCGGAGTGTGCAATCGCCTTCGCAGCGATGGGCGACACGTCGACGGCGTGCGATCTCCTGCGTTGGACCCGAACGCACCGACGCGACGACGGTTCGTACTGGACGGGCGTCGTGTATCCCGAACAGGTGCTGTTCCCCTTCGACGAACACACGAGCTACACCGCCGCCGCCGTGATCCTCGCCGTCGACGCCATCACCGGGACCACCCCGGCCAGCAACCTCTTCGTCCACTGACGCTCGCCCTGCCTCCGGCTCGTGCCGGCTGGTCGGGCACGAACCCGACCGAAACGGGAAATGGGGGGTCGCCGTACACTCGATCCGATGCAGTCGAACATGGTGCGGAAAGTGTTGTCGGTCTGGAGTTGGTTCGTCCTCGGGCTGTCCGTTCTGCTCTGGTTGCCGATGGTCGCGGTCGTCCGGCTGGTCACCTACCCGTTCGACAAGGGCGCGTACGCCGCCGGGTACCTGTTCCGCAAGGTGGTGATGCCGAACAGTTGGCTCAACCCACTCTGGAAGTTCACGACGTCTGGCGAGCTCCCCGACGACATGCGCAAGCCCTACGTCGTCGTCGCCAACCACGAGAGCTTCGTCGACATGCTCTTGCTGTCGCACTTGCCGACCGAGATGAAGTATCTGTCGAAGATCGAGATCATGAAGATCCCGGTTCTCGGTCAGTTGATGCGACTCGCGCGTGACATCCCACTCGTTCGCGGTGACGCGAAGTCGGGCGTCGCCGCCTTGGCGGTCGCTCGTGAACGCCTCGAGCAGCGGACCTCGGTGCTGGTCTTCCCTGAAGGAACCCGCTCCAAGACCGACGACCTCCGCGAGTTCAGTGCCGGCGCGTTCAAGCTCGCCATCGAAGGCGGCTACGACATCTTGCCGCTCGCGATCCACGGCACGCGCAGCTGTTTGCAGAAGGACTCGTGGGTCCAGGGGAGGGCGGCAGCTGAGGTGCGGGTGCTGGCACCGATCTCGACCGAGGGCTTGACCAAGTCCGATCTCTCGGAGTTGCGCGATCGCGTCCGCAACACGATCGTGGACGCGCGCGAGCAACTGCGTGCCGAGTACGGCTACGTCGCGTCGCCGTCAGCGTCGCCTGTCGACAACTGATGCTGCAGGTCCCTGCCCGTCTGTTCCTGTCGTGGCGCGTCTCCGTTGCGCCAGCCCTGCTGGTGGCGCTCGGTGCGAGCACGTTCGTGTTCGCAGCGACACCGTTGATGCTCAGCCCGCTCGCAGCGGAGTTCGGTGTCACCGTCGGCGCCGTCGGTCTCATGTCGACGGCGCAACTGGGTGGCTTCGTGCTCTCGTCATGGTTCGCCGGCAGGTTCCTGCGCCCGCTGCGCAAGCTCTTCGTGATCATGTGTCTGCTCGGCGTCGCGGGAAACCTGATGTCGGTGATCGCACCGAATCTCGCAGTGCTGTGCGTCTCGAGGGCCGTGAGCGGCGTTTCGCTGGGACTGGCGGCGTGGTTCGGCTGGCAGGCGGCGTTCGGCGACCCCGACAAGACCGGCGACGTCGCGGTGGTCGGCCCGCTCGTCGGCGCAGCGGGGTCACCGATCATCGCGATCGTGGTCGACTCGCTCGGCGTCGACGCCGTCTTCATCATGCTCGCGGCGATGATGTCCATCCCGCTCGTCCTCGTCCACCAAGTCGACATCGGCGACGGTCGCCGACGGCGACCGACCCGACGTCATCCGTCGACACGAGCAGCGCAGGCGATCCTGGTCGCGCTCGGCATGATCACCTTGAGCGGGTCGGCCGTGTTCGTCTTCGCGGCGTCGATCGGCATCGAACGCAACGGCTTGTCGCCGTTCGTCGTGTCACTGCTGTATGCCGGCAACGCGCTCGCCGGCATTCCGACGGCGCGGCACAAAGGCCGCCGCGGGCCGGCCGGGCTCTGGTTCGGCATCATCTCGGTCCTTGCGTTCCTCATCGCTGGCGTCGACTCGGTGTTCGTGTTCTCGTTTGCGCTCATCGCCTGGGGACTGCTCTTCTTCATGGGGCTTCCCGCCGCGTTCAACCTGTTGGCGTCGCGATCGAACTATCCCGAGGAACGTGCCGGCGACGCGCAGGCGATCATGGCGTTCGGGCGCGTGTTCGGACCCCTGCTCGGTGGGGCGATCGTCGCGAACGGCGACTTGCTCACCCTGGGCATCGTCGCCGGCGGCATCATGCTCGCCGGCTCGATCTTGTTGAGCTACGTCGACCGGCAACGCTTCGTCGTCAACGGCACCGCCGCGCTCAACTACTTCCGTCACTGACCGCGACACTGACCGCGTCACTGACCGCGACCCTGCAGACGGTCAGGGTTCGCGACGCAGGACGCGGAGGCTGCCGGTCACCGAGACCTCGACGAACTGGCCGGACTCGATCGCCGGGCGGTAGATCTGTTCGTAAGGAGGTCGCCCTCCGTCGGCAGGATCGGCAAACACGTCGTGGATGGCGAGGATGCCACCCGCAGCGACGTGCGGGGTCCAGCGTTCGTAGTCGAGGCGAGCCGGCTCCTCGCCGTGCCCGCCGTCGATGAAGAGCAACGACAACGGCGTGGTCCATGCGGCACCCATCTCCGCCGAGCGCCCGACCATCGCGACCACGGTGGCTTCGAGTTCGGCGTCGTGGATGGTCGCCCGGAAGAACGGCAACGTGTCCATCTTTCCCACACGGGGATCGACCACCTCGGGATCGTGGTACTCCCAACCCGCCTGATTCTCCTCCGAACCACGATGGTGGTCGACGGCGAACAGCAAGCGTCCCGACCGTTCGGCAGCATCGCCGAGCCAGACCGTCGAACGTCCGCAGTACGAACCGACCTCCACCATCGGTGCGTCGGCGACGCGAGACGCCCCGTCGACGGCCGCGGCCCAGAGCGCTTCCCCCTCGTCGGCGGGCATGAACCCCTTCGCAGCGAGCGCCACCGACAACCGTGACGGCGCGACGTGGCTCACGAGGTTGCTCCGCTACAGGAGCGGACGTCGGATCGGGTCACCAGCCGTTCCAGTGGATGATCGATTCGGGATCCGGGCGCATCGCCGGCTTGAAGTCGGTACCGATCGTGTACGCCAGCGGGCTGAGGCAGGCCTGCTGCACCTCGTCGAACGGGATGTCGAGGATCTCGGCGACCTGCTGCTCCATCATCATGTGCACGGTGGTCCACGCGGTGCCGAGGCCGTGCGAACGCGCGGCGAGCATGAAGCTCCACATCGCTGGCAGCACGTTGGCCATCATCGACGCCGCCATCATCCCGGGCACCCCGTCGACGCGCCCGGCCGACGAGCACGCAAGGATCAACGCCGGCGCCTTGCCCATGTGCTCGCCGAGATAGTCGGCCGAGGTCGCCACTCGATCCTGCTGCGCTTGCTCTTCGGCGGTCTCTTTCTTGATCGACCCGGCGTAGACACCGTCCATACCCTTGTACATCTCGTAGCACTGGCGATACACCTCACCGACCGCGGCACGCTTCTCGGCGTCGGTCACCACGACGAACTGCATCGTCATCGCGTTCGATCCCGACGGCGACTGCATCGCCACGCGGACGCACTCGCGGATGAGATCGTCGTCGACGGGCCGATCGAAGTCGAGCCGCTTGCGTACCGCCCGCGTCGTGGTGAGGAGTTGCTCGTTGGTCAGATCCAGTTGGCCCATGCCGAGACCATAGATGGGGATCGGAGACCGGGACGACGCCGAGACCGTCGAGCGTGGCAACATAGCCACGACATGGATGCTCCGATACCAGCCCCCACGACACCCGCCAGCACGACACCCGCGATCCCGACGGCCGAACAGAACCAACAGGCACTCGACGACCTCGTCAACCTCCTCGACCTCGAAGCGATCGAGGTCAACCTCTTCCGAGGCGCGTCGACCGACGAGGAGCGAGTTCGCGTGTTCGGCGGCCAGGTCGCCGGACAGGCGCTGATCGCAGCGAGTCGCACCGTCGACGAACCAGGGCGCCACGTCCACTCGCTGCACGCCTACTTCCTGCGACCGGGCGACCCGAAGCGGCCCATCCTGTATGAAGTCGATCGCATCCGTGACGGCCGAAGCTTCTCCACGCGCCGAGTCGTCGCCGTCCAGCACGGCAAGGCCATCTTCAACCTCCAAGCGAGCTTTCACGACGAAGAGGCGGGCGGACCGAATCACCAACTCGAGATGGACGACGGGATGACTCCGCCGGAGGAACTCCCCGATTTCCACACTCGGATGGCTCCGCACGCGGAACGCATCGGCGCGTGGTACCACCGACCGCGGCCGATCGATCTGCGCTACGTCGATGGCGACCCGATGAGCCGACAGGGCGAGTCGAACACCGGACAACACGTGTGGTTACGTGCCAACGGCGTGCTGCCTGACGATCCGGTGCTACAGGCGTGCGTCCTCACGTATGCGAGTGACATGACCCTGCTCGACACCACGCTGTTGCCGTTCGGTCTCGCCTTCGACCACCCCGGTCTCCAGATGGCGAGCCTCGACCATGCGATGTGGTTCCATCGCCCGTTCCAGGTCGACGAATGGCTGCTCTATCAGCAGCAGGCGATCTCGACCGGTGGCGCCCGGGGCCTCGCTGGCGGCGCGATCTTCACCGCCGACGGGCAACTCGCGGTCAGCGTCGTCCAAGAAGGTCTGGCGAGGTTCACGCAGTGACCCGGCGCGCTGTGATCAGCTCCGTGCTCGTCGCCGGCACGATCGTGCTCGCGGCATGCGCATCCGACGACTCCGCAGGCCCGCCGTCGGCCGACACCGCGGCCGATGTCGAGCAAGGCGCTCCCGATGCGAGTACCACGACCAGCCCGCTCGACGACCTCACGGCCGAACCATCGACCGAACCGACGACCGCCGGTGGCCCGACCACCACCCTGGTGCCGGCCGCCGACGCCGACCTCCCGACCGCGCGCCCCGGCGACGAATCCGGTCCGCCGACCACTGCGCCCGGCCCGCTCGCTCGGCCCGAGGTCTCCTTCGTCGAGCTCGGCTCGTACGACGAACCGGTCGACGCGGCCACACGCGAGCTCGACACGCGACTGTTCGTCGTCCAACAAGGCGGCCAGATCGTCGCGTTCGACGACGAGTCCGACACCGTCGTGCTCGACATGACCGACGTCGACGCCGTCGATCTGCGCAGCGGTGGTGAGCAAGGGTTGCTCGGCCTCGCGTTCCATCCGATGGAGGACCTCGCCTACGTCAACTTCACCAACGACGCCGGCACGACCGTCGTCGCCGAGTTCGCCGTCGACGAGCTGAGCGGCCGATTCGATCCGGCGTCGTATCGCGAGGTGCTCACGATCGAGCAGCCATTCCCCAACCACAACGGCGGCGACCTCGAGTTCGGCCCCGACGGCTACCTCTACATCGCCACCGGTGACGGCGGATCGGGCGGCGACCCGGAACGCTTCGCGCTCGACCTCACCAGTCGACTCGGCAAGCTCTTGCGCATCGACCCGCGTGCGACCGACGACGCCGCGTTCCGTGTCCCCTCCGACAACCCGTACCTCGGTGCCGACGATGCAGATCCGACGATCTGGTCATCCGGGCTCCGCAACCCGTGGAAGTTCTCGTTCGATCCCGTGACCAACGACCTGTGGGTCGCCGACGTCGGCCAGAACCAACTCGAAGAAGTCAGCGTCGCGCCGGCCGTCGACGGGGTCGACGCGGGCCGCGCCGTGAGCTTCGGTTGGAGTGCGTTCGAAGGCGATCAGGTGTTCAACGCCGACGAACCCGCCGATGGACATCTTCCGCCCGTCCACGTGTACCCACATGACAACGGTGACTGCTCGATCAGTGGCGGTGTCGTGGCCCGCAACTCGTCGTATCGCGACCTGAACGGCTGGTACGTCTTCGGCGACTTCTGTTCCGGTCGTCTGTGGGCACTCGACACCACGTCGGTCGGGATCAGCGACAGCACGGTCGTCGGCGAGGCGAGGGTCGTGGAAATCGGCACCGTTCCGGCGCTCGCAGCCGTCGTCGAAGGGGCCGACGACGACATCTACGCGCTCAGCCGCAACGGGCAACTCGTGCGCATCGCTCCCGCCTGACACCCCGTACGGATCGGGGCCCCGATCGCCGACGCTGCGGTCAGCCAGGCCGAGGCGCGGACGAACCTCGTTCGGGTCAGCCCACTCGTTCGAACTCGACGCGGCGCTCGACGACGTCGACCGCTCGGAGCTTCACGATGATCTCGTCGCCGGGATCGACACGCCGCGCGACCGTTCGGGCGACCACGGCCGGTTCGCAGATCTGGATCCGGACGCCTCGGTCATCCTCGTCGGTGACCACCGCGTCGAACACTTCGCCCTCACGCCCCTGCAACAAGATCGCCTCGGCGAGATCGAGCGCTGCTCGATCCACCTGGTTCGCCCGAGCGTCACCACGGCGCATCGCCGCCGGCAGCTCGGCGAACGCCGACTCGATCTCGTCGGGCACGTCGCGTCCGTTGCCGATCGCCAGTGCTGCTTCGATCACGTAGCGATCGACGAGTCTGCGCAGCGGCGCCGTCGCATGGGTGTAGGTGGCGGCGAGCGCAGCGTGCCAGGGCCGCCCCTCGTGGATCCCGCCGTCACCCGGGCCGTCTTCGGTCTCGAACTCGGAATAGGGCGTGTACGAGGCTCCACCTGCGGCTCGTCGGACGGCGAGTTGGAACGCCGAGGTTCGCGGATCATCCACCGGCAACGACGTCGCGAACGCTCCGAGGGCGACGTCGTTGCCCCAGTCGAGCCCGAACGCTCTCGCCGTGTGCCGCAGCCGGGCGGTGTGGCGTTCGTCGAGCGGCGGCATCGTCCTGAACACACCGGTGCCGGCATCGAAGAGCGCATCAGCAACGGCCATGTTGGTCGCCAGCGACATCGCCGCGTTCTGGCGCTCGGCTTCGACCCGTGGGCGGAAGCGCAGATCGAACGCATGCCCGGCATCGGCCGGCGCGCGAACGACCTCCTGCTCGGGCCATTGGATCCGATCGGCACCGCGGGCGCGCTCGGACGCTTCGAAGCGGCGAGAGAGCTCCGCGAACGCGTCGGGGAGATCCGGGGCAGTCACCGTCGAGTAGGCCAGCTTCGCCCGGTTGCGCACCATCGCCCGCTCGACCCCGTCGAGTCGGACGTCGCCGTCGTGGCCGACGCGCACGAGGAAGACGATGGCGGGCTTCGGCGATCCCGGGAGCAGACTCCCCGCGTCCTCCGCGATCCGCTCAGGGTGCAGCCCGCTGCGACTGTCGGGCATGTACACCGTCACGCCGCGGCGCCACGCTTCCCGATCGATCGGGTCGCCCGGACGCACGAACCAGCCGACATCAGCGATGGCATAGCGCAGCAGCACGTCATCGCCCGCCATCTCGACCGCGAACGCTTGATCGAGATCGGTGCTGGTCGCCGGGTCGAGCGTCAAGAACTCGACGTCGGTGCGGTCGACGTGCTGCCATCTTCCCGGTGCCCCGGTGCCAGGCACGATGACCTCGAAGGGGCGAGCGGCGGCTTCTTGCGCTGCTGCGAGCACCTCGGGTGGATGCGGGCCCGGTACGTCGAAGTCCGCACGCAACCGCTCGAAGCCCCGGCGGAACTCGTCGGCGATGCCGGACTCCCCGGAGTCGGCGACGTTCGATGCGTCGGTGAGGTCAACCGGCAACCGCATGCTTCCGGTCCTCAGCGCCGCGCTCCCATGAACATGCCCTTGAGCGCCTCATAGTGCTCGATCACGTGACCCGCACCGAGCACGACCGCTTCGAGCGGCACGTTGGACATGCGCACGGGCACCTGCGTTTCACGTTCGATGCGCTCGGCAAGACCCCGAAGGAGTCCGCCGCCGCCGACGAGGTACATGCCGCGCACGAGGAAGTCCTGCGAGAGCTCCGGGGGCGCCTTCGAGAGACACCGAATGACCGACGCGACGATCGACGACACCACGTCTTCGATCGCGAAGCGAACCTCTTCAGGGGTCAACAGCACGGTCTTGGGAAGCCCCGTCATGAGGTCGCGACCGCGCACCTCGGCCTGGTTCTCGTCATGGGTCGGATCGGCCGAGCCGATCGCCACCTTGATCTCCTCTGCCGTGCGCTCTCCGATCGCGATGCCGTGCTCACGGCGCACGTGATTCTGGATCGCCGCGTCGATGTCGAACGAGCCGACGCGCACCGCTTCGAGCGACACGATTCCGCCGAGCGAGATCACCGCTGTCTCGCTGGTGCCGCCGCCGATGTCGATCACCATGTTGCCGACCGGTTCGTCGATCGGCAGGTCGGCGCCGATCGCTGCCGCCATCGGCTGTTCGATCAGGTTGGCGTCGGCGGCGCCCGCTCGACGCGCTGCATCGGTCACCGCACGCCGCTCGACCTCGGTGATCGCCGACGGCACGCAGATGACGACCTTGGGCCTCGTGAACCGGCTCACGCCCACTCGCTGGAGCAGCAGTCGGATCATTCGCTCGGTGATCTCGAAGTCGGTGATCGCCCCACCGCGCAGCGGTCGGACCGCGACGATGTAGCCAGGCGTCCGGCCGATCATCTGCCACGCTTCTCGTCCGGTCGCGAGCACCTCGCCGGTCTGGCGGTTCAAGGCGATGACCGACGGCTCGTTGAGGACGATGCCGCGGCCCTTCATGTAGACGAGCGTGTTGGCGGTACCCAGGTCGATGGCGAGGTCACGCGCCATGATCCGCCTCGACACCGACAGGAACGCAGAATCCGATCAGCGCGGGTTGCGCGCCCATCGGTGGTGGAGAATTCAGGTCACGACCCATTGTCCTCAGTCTCGCCGGAATCTTCCTCGACGCGGCGGACCTGATCGATCGTGGGCCGACGAGCTTCGGGCCCGAGAGCGTCGATCTGACGGCGGAACGAGTCGACCGGGTCTTGTCGTCCGCGCACGCGAATGGCCAACGCGGTGACCAACACCAAGGCCACGATGATGATCGCGATGACGACGATCGACACTCAGCCGCTCCCGACGGACCGAGGGTCGACGGCGTCGTGGGCATCGGTGCCCCAGTCTTCGCCGTCGGCCCAGACTTCGTGTTTCCAGATCGGCGCCGACTCCTTGAGCGCGTCGATCGCGTACCGCGCTGCCTCGAACGCCTCGGGGCGATGGGGCGCCGACACCACGGCCAGCACCGACGATTCGCCGAGCCCGAGCCGCCCGGTTCGATGCAGGAGGGCGACACGGCCGGTCTCGGGCCAGCGCCGGCGCACTTCGGCACCGATGCGCTCGAAGACCGGCACCACGTGCTCGTCGTAGGCCTCGTACGTCAGATGCTGGACGTCGTCACGGTCGGCAGCGTGATCACGAACGGTTCCGCTGAACAACACGACCGCTCCGCATCGGGGCAGCACGGCCCACTCGTAGGCGCCGCCGATCGGCAGTTCCTGATCGGTGAGAGCGAACCAGTCGTCGCTGTTCTCGGGGCCACGCACGATCGGGAGGTTAGTCGTCGGCTCTCTTCGCCATGGCCGCGCGCATCGAACTCGGCAGGAAATTCGTCAGACCGCAACGAACGCCGGATGCAAACGCCCCCGATCCGATCGCGAACCGGCTGCGAACTGTCGCGAACATGGCGACGGCGTGGACAAAGCAGCCCCGCGCGGGCATCGCCGATATCGCCGTGGCTACGATCGGCAGCCGTGGATGACGCCGTGGTTCCCCCTCACGAACGAACGTGGCGCCATCCGTCCGAACTCGGCCCGACAGCACTCGACGTGCCGGCCGGCGGTGGGCGTCTTCTCGCGTTCTCGACCGGTGCGGTCACCGCAGTGCTCGTCGCGGTGCTCGTCGTCTCGTTCAGTCCGAAGCGCAGCGCTGCGCCGAGTGCGATCAGCGCCACCACCGTGCCGGCAGCGTCGGTGCAGTTGCGGGCCAACACGGCACCCATCGGGGTCAGCACGAATGCCGATGGTCTCGTCCGCTTCGAGGCGAGTTCGGTGTCGCGCGATCAGGCGCTCACGATGGTCGGCGCACCGAACGCGATCTCGTCCGCGCCGCTCGTCCCCGGCCGAGACCTCGACCGTTCGGCCAGCGGTTCGGTCCACGACGACATCCCGGACGACATCTCCGACGGCATCCACGACGGCATCCGCGTTGCGTCGGCCCTTCCGGATCCGGACGAGCGCGTCCTGCTGCTGACCATCTCGCACACCTACGACGTGGCGTGGGGCGATCTCGATCGTCTCGACGCTCCCGACGGTTCGATCGTGATCACCCGCGACGGGCGTCTGCTCGCGACCTTCGTCGATGGCGACGTCCGGTCGCTGATCGAGTGACGAGACTGACCAGCACCGCGGCGTTCAACGGCTGAACGTTCGACGGCGACGACGCCACCAACGGCGGCCGACCACCGCGGCGACGGCGACGACGACGAGGGTCGCCAGCGCCCCGAGCCCGAGCGTCAGTTCCTGTCGACGCTTCGGCGACACCATCGTCCACCATGGGGCGTCGGTCGCCTCGACATAGGCCTGCTCGTTCGTGATGGTCGGTTCCCAACCGGCGCTGCGCAGGCGACCGTTGGAGACGATCCACGGCTCGCGTGTGTACGGGCCGAGACCGGGGGGAATCGGCCCGCGCAGCAGACGCCAGCGCAGCGACCCCGTCACCTCTGCGAGACGCTCCGGCATCGGGAACCGAGGTCGCTCCCCCGACAACGCACGCACGCGCTCACCAGCGATCCACCCATCGGGCGCCACGTTGAACACCCCGTCGAGGCGGGAACGGATCGCCAGTGCCACCGCGTCTGCGAGGTCGTCGAGGTGGAGGAACTGGCTCGGCGGGTCCGCCTGTGCGACGCGTCGGCCGAGGCCCGAGACGAGCGCTGCGGCAAGCCGGGAGTTGTCACCGGCTGCCAGCGCCACCGCCGGCCGCAACACCGACGTGACACGTCCGCTGCGAGCAAGTCGCCACTGTTCGACGAGTTCTTCAGCTGACGCCAATTGCCTGGCGAACACGAACTCGACGTCGGGGCGCACCACGGCGTCCTCGGTCAGCGGCTTCGGATTGTTCGGCGCCGCGCCATAGACGAGCGCGGACGAGACGAACACGACGTGGTCGGCCGACAGTTGGTCCGCCGCGCTCAGTGTCTCGGCGACGAACTCCGTCGAGCTCTCGCGTCGCTCCGCTCGGCGGTCATAGTCGCTCGTTCCGAGATCGACCACGACATCGGCGACGGCGAGATCGGCGAGCGTCGGAACGCCACCGGAAGGGTGGGCGACGCCGTCGAGCAAGACGACGTCGATACCAGGATCGTCGGCGAGCAGCCGGGCGACACGCCGACCGAGCGCGCCGCGCCCTCCCGTCAGCACTGCCGTCGTCATCGCCGCGACGCTACCCCCACGCAACTGCTCCCCCGACGACACAGGCGTGCGACGACACGGGGTCGCCGATCGCCCGGCGCGGTTTCGGGACGCATCGGGCGTGCCGCGGCTCGGGTCCGCGCCGCGCTCGATAGCGTGGGTTCATGGCAGACGACGGTGAGTCCAACGTCAATCCGTTCGAGGGCATGCCGATGTTCGGGGACATCTCACGGATGCTTGCCGGTCAGGGTCCGCTCAACTGGGAAGCAGCTCGCCAGTTCGCCATCATGTCGGCGACCGGTGGCGACGGTGCGAATCCCCTGATGGGAATGATGGGCGGCGCAGCACCGACGGCCTCGGCCAACATCGAGCCATCGGTGCGCATCAAGTACGGCCAACTGGCCGACATCGCTCGCCTGCACGTCGCCGATGTGATGGGGCTCGACGTTCCGGTCGTCGAGCCGTCTGTCGCCACGCCAGAGCAGTGGGCGGCACAAACGCTCGAGGCCTACCGTCCGCTGTTCACCGACCTGGCGACGTCGCTCGGCGGCAGCGACGATCTCCCCGACGACCTGGCGAGCGACCCGATGGCCCAGATGATGGCCGGGCTCTCGAAGATGATGGCGCCTGCGATGATGGGCATGGCCGTCGGATCGATGGTCGGGACGCTCGCTCGGTCGGCGTTCGGCGTGTACGACCTCCCGATTCCGCGAGCCACACCGACACTCGTCCTCGTGCCGCCGACGATCGACACGTTCGCTGCCGACTGGGAAATCGACGAAGACGAGATGCGGCTGTGGGTGCTCGCCCACGAGCTCGCCGGTCTCACGCTCTTGTCCATCCCCCACATCGCCGACCATCTCCGCACGCTCGTTCAACGTCACGTCGGTGCGTTTCGTCCCGACCCGACGGCAATCACCGACAAGCTCGGTGGCCTCGACGATGCAGCCGCTGGTGATCCGATGGCAGCGATCCAGCAGGCGTTCGGTGACCCGGAGATCTTGCTCGGCGCCGTGCGATCCGACGAGCAGTTGGCGATGGAGCCGATGCTCGACGCAGCCGTCGCCACCACCATCGGCGTCATCGATTGGGTGGTCGACGCGGTCGCCGTCCGCATCGTCGGCGGTTCGGCGTTGCAGATCGCCGAGGCGGTTCGGCGCCGTCGCGCTGAGACCAGTCCTGACGATCGCTTCGTCGAGCGTCTCCTCGGCATCAGGTTGGGCGCCGAGCAGACCGCTCGCGGCAAGGCGTTCGTGCAAGGTGTCGTCGACCGCGCCGGCGAGAACGGTCTGGCACCGTTGTTCACCGATCCGGAGGCCGTTCCGACGCCGAACGAGATCGAGGCGCCCGGCCTCTGGCTGGCCCGGGTTTCCCCCGACGCTTCGTAGCACTCGTTCGCGTACCTGAGCGACCGGACGCCGGACGCCGACGCTTCGACGCCGAGCGTCGACGACCCGACCTCGTCGCCGTCATGCCGGCGCCGAATCGGAGGTTGACCATCGTGCCGGCCGCCACGATGCCGACGATGAGGAACCCGATCGGTCCGGGCACCCGGATGGCGACGGCGACGAACGCGGCGGCCGCCCAGGCGAACTGGAACCGGGTCTCGAACTGCGCGAACGCCCGGCCCTGGTTGGCCCCGGGAGCGTCGCGCTGCACGATGCTCTCGAAGCTGAGCCGACCGATCGACGCGACGAAGTTGACCACACCGGCGATCGCGACGCCAGCGACCGGCCCGCCGACGACTGCCAAGCCGACACCGGCCACTGCGCTCACGATGAGCGCCGTGGTGAGCATCGTCTCTTCAGCCATCCGCTGTCGCACTCGTGACGCGATCGCGTTGCCGAGCATCGCGGCCACTGCCGAGGCGCCGACTGCCGCGCCGAACCACAGTGTGCCCTGGTCCTGCGACCGCAGCCAGAACGCCAGGTGGAAGAACGTGAAGCCGACGTTGGCTCGCAGCACGGTCATCGCGACCGCTCCCGATTGCAACGCTGACGAATGGAGTTGTTCCCGCTCCGCTGGGTCGACTCGGTCTTCGGCGATGACCTCTTTGGGAAGTCGGGTCGCCGAGAAGAACGCGCCACCGAAGAGCAGTGCGCCGTAGACGAGCGCTCCGCCCGGACCGATCGTCTTCAGCAAGATGCCGGCGGGAACGACGGCGACGGCGCCCGTGAGCCCCGAGAGCAGACCGAGTTTGGAGTTCGCCTCCACGAGTTCGGTCTCGGATCGGACCGTCGACGGGACGAGCGCGGACTTCGAGACGACGTAGGTCTTCTGGAGAACGAGCGACGCGAACACGAGCGGGAACAGCGCGAGGCCGTCGATGTAGCGCGCCATCAGCAGCAAGAGCACCACACGGGTGAGCGCGACGATCTGCACCACCAGGCGTCGGCCACCGGCGATGCGGTCGATGAGCGGACCGATCAGCGGCGCGATGAACAGGAACGGCGCGAAACTGATCGCGAGGAACAGCAACACCTGGGTTCGCGCTGCGTCGAGCTCGACGCTGAAGAAGAAGGAGTCGGCCAGCGCGACGACCATCGCCGCGTCGCCCGCCATCATCAATGCGTGGGTGACCGCCAGTCGGGTGAACCGCGACATCGGCGGTTTCGTCCCCTGCAACTGACTCACTTCTCCGATACTACGCCCGACCACTCGGCGGCGACGGTGCGCCGGCCCTAACCTCGACAACATGAGCTCGACCAACGCAGGATCCACCTGGACGTCTGATCGCATCCTGTCCGATCGCATCCTGATGGGCCCTGGTCCGTGCAACCCGTACCCCGAGGCGGTGCAAGCGCTCGGACGCCCGATGCTCGGACATCTCGACCCCGAGTTCATTTCACTGCTCGACGAGACGAACGAGCGACTGCGGACGGTGTTCGGCACCTCCAATCGGCTCACGTTCCCGGTGTCGGGAACCGGTTCGGCCGGGATGGAGGCGGCGATCGTCAACTTCGTCGGTCCCGGCGACACCGTCGTCGTCGGCGTCAACGGCGTGTTCGGCGGACGGATGGTCGACGTCGTGCAACGAACCGGTGCGACCGCGATCGCCGTCGCACACGAGTGGGGCCAACCGGTCGACGTCGAGCGCATGCTCGCGGCGCACCCGTCGCCGACGATGTTCGCGATGGTGCACGCCGAGACCTCCACCGGCGCCCAGAGCGACGTCGCTGCACTCGGCGCGGCAAAGGGCGACGCGTTGCTCTTGGTCGACTGCGTCACCTCCCTGGGCGGCGTCGAGTTGGAGATCGATGCGTGGGGCGTCGACATCGCCTACAGCGGCACGCAGAAGTGCCTCGGCGTCGCGCCCGGACTCGCGCCGCTCACCGTGTCCGACCGCGCGATCGAGCGGCTCAAGCCGACGCCGCAGTCGTGGTACCTCGACCTCAACATGATCGCCGCCTACGTCACCGGCGACGGCGCGCGGGCCTACCACCACACGGCGCCGATCTCGATGATCATGTCGCTGCACGCCGGTCTCGGCGTCGTCCTCGACGAGGGACTCGACGCGGTGCGTGCTCGACATCAGGCAGCCGGCGACGCGGTGAAGGACGGGATGCGCGAGCTCGGGTTCGATCTGTTCGCAGCCGAGGGTCACCGGCTGGCGCCGCTCAGCTCGATCTCGATCCCCGAGGGGCGCCTCCCGGCCGGCGTCACCGAGGCAGACGTGCGCAGCCGCCTGCTCGCAGAGTACGGCGTCGAGATCGGTGGCGGGCTCGGCCCCGTCGCCGGGAAGGTCTGGCGCATCGGCACCATGGGCCACACCGCCCGCCAGCGCAACGTCACCACCCTCCTCGCGGCCCTCGCCGACATCATCGCCTGACGCCACCGGAGCGAGTGGGGCTGGTGTCGGCGACCACGTTGTGCGTCGCCGGGGGCGTCAGCGAACGTACTTGTAGCCGAGACCCCGGATGGTGGTGATGCGGGCAGGGTGCGCCGGATCGGTCTCGATCTTGCCGCGCAGACGTTTGATGTGAACGTCGAGCGTCTTGGTGTCGCCGACGTAGTCGTGCCCCCACACCCGGTCGATCAGTGTTTCGCGCGGCAGCACCCGACCGGCGTTGGCGAGCAGGAGGTGGAGCAACTCGAACTCCTTGAGCGGCAGCGTGATCTCCTGACCGTCGACTTCGACCCGGTGCTGATCAGGATCGAGTTGTACCCCGTCGACCACGATGGCGTCGGACGTCATCAGCTCGACGCCGTCGGCCCGAGGCGCCCGTCGCAACACAGCGCGCATGCGTGCGACGAGCTCGCGGAGCCGGTACGGCTTGGTCACGTAGTCGTCGGCACCGACCTCGAGTCCGACCACCGTGTCGATCTCGGCGCTCTTCGCCGTGACCATGATGATCGGGATCTGCGTCTTCTTGCGAAGCTGGCGACACACGTCGATACCGCTGACCTTGGGCAGCATCACGTCGAGCAGCACGAGGTCCGGGTTGACCTCGTCGAACATCGCCAAGGCCTCGGCGCCGTCGGTGGCGACCGCGACCTCGAAGCCTTCCCGGCGTAGCCCGATCATCAGCGCATCGACGAAGCTCGCTTCGTCCTCGACGACGAGAATCGTTGCCTCGCTCATGATCTGGTCTCCTTCAGCGAAGATGGTGTGGACAGCCCACCCGTCGAACCCGGGTGCGACGGAATCTCTGCAACAACGTCGGGATCCGGGCCCGGATCGACCAGCAGCGACGCCGGGAGGCGCAAGACGAACGTCGAGCCCTCCCCTTCCTGCGACGACACGAGCACCTCACCCCCGTGGTTGTTGGCGACGTGTCGCACGATCGACAGCCCGAGCCCACTTCCACCAGTGGTGCGGCTGCGCGCTCGATCGACTCGATAGAAGCGCTCGAAGATCCGATCGAGGTCTCGCGCCGGGATGCCTGGACCGTGGTCGGCGACCATCACCTCGACCCAGCGTTCGTCGACGCGAGTACGAACCTGGACGACTCCACCGGGGTCGCTGTATTTGACCGCGTTCTCGACGAGATTCCCGATCGCCGACGCCAGCTGGGTACGGTCTCCGCGAACGTACACCGCCACGCCGCCGTCATGGGCCGACACCGTGATGTCCTTGTCCGGGTCGACGCCGGCGCTGCGCGAGATCGCCAGGCTGACGACGTCGCCGACGTCGATGACCTCGTCGTCGAGCCGGGCCGACTCGATGCGAGACAACTCGAGGAGGTCGTCGATGGTGGTCACGGCGCGATGCGACTCGTCGACGAGCCGGCCACTCAGCCGCTCGATGACCGCAGGATCGGACTCGTCGGCCAACGCCTCTGCCAAGACCGCGATCGCCCCGACCGGCGTCTTCAGTTCGTGCGAGATGTTGGCGACGAAGTCGGTGCGCATCGCGTCGATGCGACTACGTTCGCTGACGTCTTCGATGGTGGCGACAGCACAACCGTTCGCCATCGCCGACGCCGTGATCTCGAACGACACCCGCGGTGGCCCATGGAGCTCGAGACGACGATCAGCACTTCCGTGAGCCAGCGCCGCAGACATCAACGCCTCGAGTTGGTCCTCGAGCAGCACACCTGCGTGCGTGCCACCCAAGGCGAGTGCGGCACGATTTCGATAGACGATCGTCGCATCGGCGTCGCAGATCACAACGCCGCGGACGAACAGGTCGGCCGCCTGACGGAGCACGCCGTTCACGGGGTCGAGGGAGTCGCCAGCGGCCTCGGTGGCGGCGAGCACCTCCGAGACACTCGACGCCTCTGCGACCTCGCGGCCAGGACGACGGCGCCGCGCCAACCCGGTCGCAAGCGCAGCGCCAATGGCGATTCCCACGCACAGGGCGACGATCGTCAGGAACACATCACCTCAGGAGGCATCGGGTTCGCGCGGCGTGATGTCGGCGACCGCCGGCACGTCGTTGCCGCTCTCCGGATACGGGTGATCGGGAAGCCATCCGTCGACGATGTACCGAGTTCGATCGCTCACGTTGACGGCGTGATCCCCGATGCGCTCGTAGAAGCGGGCCACCACGGCAAGCTGGACGGCGACCTGGAGGTCGATGCGTCCGGCAGCGTGGCTCTCGAAGATCACCTGGATGAACTGCCGCTGGAGATCGTCGAGGTAGGTGTCCATGTCGTGCAACGCCGCTGCACGGGCGCCGTCACGGTTGAGGTACGACTCCGTTGCCTCCTTGAACAGCACGGTCGCCTGCTGACCACACTTGTGGATCATTCCGCGCAACGGCGCGTCCAGTTCGTGGCTGTAGATCCGTCGCGCCGCTTTGCAGATGTTGACGCAGAGGTCGGCCGAACGCTCGACGTCGGCGAGGATCTTGATCGCCGACACCAGCTCGCGCAGATCGGCGGCGACCGGAGCCTGCAACGCGATGAGGCTGAAGCAACGCTCCTCGAGTTCGAGCGAGTCACGGTCGTACGCGTCGTCGCCGAGAATCACGTATTCGGCGCCTTCGAGATCACCGTCGAGCAGGATCTCGGTGGCGCGAGGGACGAGTTCGGTCACGCCGGCGCTCAGCCGAGCGATGCCCGTACGGATGTTGCCGAGCTGCTCGTGGAAGTTCGTGCGCAGGTCCTGCGTCATCAGCCGAACCGTCCCGTCACGTAGTCCTGGGTCTCCTGCTGCGCCGGGTTCGAGAAGATCTTCTCGGTGTCGTCCATCTCGATCAACTTGCCCGGCTTGCCGGTTCCGGCAATGCTGAAGAAGCCCGTGCGGTTCGAAACGCGAGCTGCCTGCTGCATGTTGTGCGTCACGATCACGATCGTGTAGTCGTCCTTCAACGTCAGCATCAGTTCCTCGATCGCGAGCGTCGAGATCGGGTCGAGCGCCGAACACGGCTCGTCCATCAGCAGCACGTCCGGCGACACCGCGATGGCCCGGGCGATGCACAGACGCTGCTGCTGGCCGCCGGAGAGTCCGGAGCCCGGTCGATCGAGACGGTCCTTGACTTCCTCCCACAGGTTCGCGCTGCGCAGCGACTTCTCGACCAGATCGTCGGTGACGCTGCGCTTCGTGCGCTTGGAGTTGAGTTTGTGACCGGCGATGACGTTGTCGTAGATCGACATCGTGGGGAACGGATTCGGGCGCTGGAACACCATCCCGATCTTGCGTCGGACCGCGACGGGATCGACGCCCGGACCGTAGAGGTTCTGGCCGTTGATCACGACCTCGCCGTCGACGCGGGCGCCGCTGATCACCTCGTGCATTCGGTTGAGCGAACGCAGGAACGTCGACTTGCCGCACCCGGACGGCCCGATCAGCGCCGTGATCGACCGAGCGTGAATCGTCATCGACACACCCTCGACCGCGAGGAAATCGCCGTAGTAGATGTCGAGATCGGTCACGTCGATCTGGAACCCGGCAGGCTCGGCGGTTCGAATCGGTGTGGCGGTCGCCGGGCTCTGGGTGGTGTCGACGGATTCGGTCATCTGCGCTCCGGAGTTGGGGTCGGCGGTACCCGTGAGGGTAGCGGGGGTGTCGTACGGGGGATGCTTGCGGACGCTCACTTGAGTCCCTTCGGCTTGAGCACCGAGGACAGCACCCGGGCGATGGTGAACAGGATCCCGACGATCACCACGAGCGTGAGCGCTGCCGCCCAGGCCCGGTCTTGACTCGCTTCGACCGGCAACGTCGGGAACTTGTAGGAGTTGTAGGCGAAGACGGGCAAGGTGGCCATGCGGCCCTCGAACGGGTTCCAGTTCACGTTGGCGGTGATGCCGACCGTGATCAGGAGCGGCGCAGTCTCGCCGATCACGCGGGCCACGGCGAGGACGATGCCGGTCAAGATGCCGGCGATCGCCGTCGGCAACACCACCTTCACCACGGTTCGCCACTTCGGCACGCCCAGCGCGTAGGACGCCTCGCGGAGCTCGTTGGGAACCAGGCGGAGCATCTCCTCCGTCGTACGCACCACCACCGGGGTCATCAACAGGGTGAGCGCGACTGCGCCGGCCAGACCCGAGGTGTGACCGGGCCCATCGAGCCAGACGAACAAGGCGTAGGCGAACAGACCGGCGACGATCGACGGGATACCGGTCATCACGTCGACCAGGCCGGTCACCATCTTGGAGAAGCGACTGCCGTCGGCGTACTCGACGAGATAGATCGCGGTGAACAAGCCGAAGGGAATCGCGAACACCGCCGTGAGCCCCGTGATCACCAACGTGCCCACGATCGCGTGGTAGCCGCCGCCGCCCTCGCCCGCGACACCGCGCATCGTCGTGGTGAAGAAGTCGAGATCGAAGCGGTTCGAGCCACGATCGACGACGGTCCAGATGACCGAGGCGAGCGGCACGAGCACGATGACGAAGGCCACCGTCATGATGGACCCGGCGAGACGGTCGGTGGCCTGTCGGCGCGACTCCACGGACCGAGAGATCACGGCCACGCCGAGGAGATAGACCACGATCGACACCACGGCCCAACGGGCCCAGTTGACCGAGCCGGAGGGCAGCCACGTGAGCGCAGCGATCGCAATCGAGCCGAGCGCGATGCCGCGCATCGGCCAACCGTCGAGGCTGCCTCGCTTCATGGAGTCGTCGGCAGCGACGAACGGGTCGCCGTCGATTCGTTCGTCGGTGAGGGTCATCCGTCTGCTCCCGAGAATCCGGCACTCGCGATTCGGCGGGCGAGCGCGTTGACGAAGAAGGTGATGACGAACAGCACCAGACCCGTCGCGATGAGTCGGTCGACCGACACGCCGGCCGCTTCGGGGAACTGGAGTGCGATGTTGGCAGCGATCGTGTTCGAGTTCGAGTTGGTCAGCACGTCCCAGAAGTACCCGAACGACGGCGACAGGATGATGGCCACGGCCATCGTCTCGCCGAGCGCCCGACCCAGTCCGAGCATGGCGCCCGAGATGACCCCCGAACGGCCGTACGGGATGACCGCCTGACGGATCATCTCCCAACGCGTCGCGCCGAGGGCGAGCGACGCCTCTTCGTGCAGCCGCGGAGTCTGGAGGAACACCTCGCGAGACACCGCGGTGATGATCGGCAGGATCATCACGGCGAGTACGACACCGACCGTCAGGGTGGAGCGTCCGCTGGTCGACACCGCCACGTCCGAACCGAAGAATGGGAGGAAGCCGAGGTTGTCACGGAGCCAGGGCATCATGCTGTCCGACAGGATCGGTGCGAGCACGAGGATGCCCCAGAGTCCGTAGACGACGCTGGGGATCGCTGCGAGCAGGTCGATGAAGTAGCCGAGCGTGCGACCGAGCCGCTTCGAGGCGTAGTGGCTGATGTACAGCGCAACGGCGATCGCCACCGGCGTGGCGAGCAGCAACGCGATGCACGACACGTAGATCGTGCCGAACAGGAACGGGCCGACGTATTCGAAGAACCCTTGCTCGCCGTCGAAGTTCGACGGATCGGCGGTGATGCCTTGCCGTCCCTGCAGGAAGAGGAACAGCGCGACGGCGGCGAGCGTGACGAGGATCAACGCGGCGGCACCGAACGACAGACCGAAGAAGATCCTGTCGCCGGCCTTGCCGATCGGTTGATGAATCGAATCGTCGTCGGTGGGGGCGTTGTCGGGAGGCGACGTCTCGGTGGTCGTCACGTGCGCGGGCTCCGAACTGTGAAGGGGGAGGTCAACGTGTGCCGGTGATCCGTCGGCTGAACGGAGTGGGCAGAGCTGAGTGGTGGTGGCTGCATGGCGGGGACTGCATGGCGGTGCATCTTTCGTGGTGGGCCGACCATCGAGGGGGCAGCACCACCGGGGCGAATGCTAGGCGACAACACAACGGTCGACGGCCGACGCAGCGATTGCTCGCTGCGTCGGCCGTCACCGTGTCATGACGGTTCGGTCAGCTGGCGACCGAGATCGCGTCGATCGACGCCAGGATGTCGGCGCGGACCTCGGGCGAGATCGGAGCCGAGCCGGCCGATGCAGCCGAAGCGGCCTGACCTTCCTCGGATCCGACGTAGGTCATGAACGCCTTGACGAGGTCGACCTCTTCCTGGCTCGAGTACTCGAGGCAGACGATGTGGTACGACACGAGCGCGATTGGGTAGGTGTCGGCCGTCTCGGGGTTGCGGTTGACCTCGATGCCGAAGTCGAACTCGTTGCGGCCGTCGAGGCGCTCCGAGGAGTCGACGATGCGGCCGGCGGCCTCGGGCGAGAACTCGACGAACTCGCCGGCGACGCCGACAGCAGCGGCCGGAAGGTCGCCGATCTGGCTGGCGTCGGCGTAGCCGATCGAACCTTCACCCGCAGCAACCGCAGCCACGACACCCGAGGTGCCCTGGCCGCCTTCGCCGCCACCCGGGCCGTCGATGTCCCACGGCTCGATCGCACCGAAGGTCCACACGTCGGGAGCCGTCTGGCTCATGTAGTCGGTGAAGTTCTCGGTCGTGCCCGAATCGTCGGAGCGGTGCACCGGGTTGATCGCCAGGTCGGGGAACTCGACACCGGGGTTCGCCTCGGCGATGGCCGGATCGTTCCAGTTGGTGATCTGGTTGGCGAAGATGCCGGCGATGAGCTCAGCCGTCAGGTTGAGGGTCGTGCCCTCGATCGACGGGAGGTTGTACGGGAGCGCGATCGGCGAGATGTAGTGCGGAAGGTTGATCGCACCCTGGTCGCCTGCGCACCGCTCGATCGACGCTGCGAACTCGTCGTCCTTGAGCGCTGCGTCGGAGCCAGCGAACGTCGTCGCCCCTTCGAGGAAGCGCTCGCGTCCGCCACCGGATCCGATGGGGTCGTACTCGACGGTCACGTCGGGGTTCAGCTCCTGGAAGCCGACCTGCCAGCCCTGCATCGCCGCGGCCTGCGACGACGCGCCGGCACCGACGAGCGTTCCCGACAATTCGGCCGGAGCCTCAGCGGGCTCTTCCGCCGGCTCGGCGGGCTCTTCCGCCGGCTCGGCGGGCTCTTCCGCCGGCTCGGCGGGGGCCTCGGTCTCGGCGGGCTCGGCGGCTGGCTCGTCGTCACTGCCGCAGGCTGCGGCAGTGAGGGAAAGGGCGAGGATGCCGGCGAAAATGCGACGTTTGCTGTTCACGCTGTCGAACTCCATGTTGGTTCAGTGTCTTGCAGGATGTTGATCCCGCCGACCCGAATCGGGCCGACGAGCGGGACGCAGCGACGAGTCGTCGCTCCGTGCCGTGCGGCAAGCTACGTACCCGAGGTGAACCGCAAGCGTGTGCAGGTGAACGCCAGGTGAACGACAGCGGGCGGGTGAGCGAACAGCGCGCGGATCGCCGTCGTGCACGGTCTCGAACCGGCGCGAACCGACTGAATCCGGCGCGATCGGGCGGCGAGCGAAACGATCCACCAGCGCGACACCACCGCGGCACCGTTGCGAGAGAGCGCGCCGGGCGGCCACACGACCGCCACACCACCGCTGCGAGACCCTCGTGGTGCTGCGGCTGGCGCGAACCGGCGTCCGATGGCTCGCCGCCCGAGGTGGGTCGCGACGACCGCTGTCTACTCGGGACGGCGACCGATCGACTGACGCTCGACGGTCCAGGCGTACATCCGGTCTTGCGGGTGTGGCTCGAAGCGATCCCGCGGGCCACGCCGAACCCACTCGTCGTCAGGCTGGAGTTCCCATGCAACCACGTCGTCGGCGAGCGCGAACTCCAGCGCCTGATCGAGCCAGGCCGTGTGTCGAGGGTGCTCGATCGGAACGAGCACTTCGACGCGGCGGTTGAGGTTGCGTGGCATGAGGTCGGCCGATCCGATCAGATAGAGCGCGTCCTGCACTGCACCGTCGATGCGCTCACGCCGCTGCGGCTCGATGACGTTGCCGTGGGCGAAGCGGAAGATCCGGCTGTGCTCGAGATAGCGGCCCAACACGCTGCGTACCCGAATGTTGTCGGACATGCCCGGCACGCCAGCTCGCAGGCAGCACAGCCCTCGCACCAGCAGGTCGATGGTCACTCCGGCGCGACTCGCCGCGTACAACACCTCGACCATCTCCGGATCCGCGATCGAGTTGCACTTGATCGTGAGGTGCCCGTCGGACCCGAACGAGGCCTCGTGTTCGATCAGATCGACGAGCTGGCGGCGCAGGTCTCGCGGCGCCACGAGCAGGGTTCGATAGTTGATCGATCGGCTGTAACCCGTGAGGTGATTGAAGAGTTGGAGCACGTCGGCACCGATGTCTTCGTCGCACGTGAGCACGCCGATGTCTTCGTAGATCTTGGCGGTCTTCGCGTTGTAGTTGCCGGTGCCGATGTGACAGTAACGGCGCAGCGAGTCACCGTCGTCGCGGACGACCAGCACCACCTTCGAGTGCGTCTTCAAGCCGACCATGCCGTACACGACGTGGACGCCGGCGCGTTCGAGTTGCTTGGCCCACTGCACGTTGGTCGCTTCGTCGAAGCGCGCTTTCAACTCCACGAGCACCGCCACCTGCTTGCCGCTCTCCGCCGCCCGGATCAGACTGCGGATCACTGCGCTGTCGCCGCCGGCGCGATACAGCGTCATCTTGATCGACTGCACCTTCGGATCGGCCGCTGCCTGAGCGATGAACGCCTCGACGCTGCTCGCGAAGCTCTCGTACGGATGATGGACCAGGATCGAGCGGTGCCGGATGACGTCGAAGATCGGGCGATCGGAGTCATCGGCGTTCGCGATGCGCCCCGCCGTGATCGGAGGCCACGGCTCGTCTTTGAGATCGGGGCGATCGAGGCTCATCAGCCCCCACAGACAACTGAGGTCGAGCGGCGATCGGTGGTACGTGACGTCGTCGTGGGTGAGTTCGAGTTCGCGCACGAGCAACTCGAGGATCTCGGCGCCGATGTCGTGGGCGACCTCGAGGCGAACCGCCTTGTTGAACCGGCGTCGTCGCAGCTCCATCTCGACCGCTTCGAGGAGGTCTTCGGCTTCTTCTTCCTCCAGCGTCAAGTCGGCGTTACGGCTGACGCGGAACGGGGCCCATTCCTCGACGATCATGCCGATGAACAGCCGATCGAGTTTCGCGGCGATCAGTTGCTCGACCGGCAAGAACTTGCCGACGGCGACCTCGACGAGACGGGGGAAGACGTTGGGCACCTTGAGACGGGCGAATCGCCGGTCGCCGGTCTCGGGGTCGGCGACGCTCGCCGCGATCGACAGTGCCAGATCGGAGATGTAGGGAAACGGATGTCCGGGGTCGACAGCGAGCGGCGTGAGCACCGGGAACACCCGCTCCTCGAACCACGTGTCGAGCGCGACGATCTCGTCGTCGCTCAGATCCTCGTAGCCGACGATCTCGACACCGGTTGCTGCGAGTTCGGGAACGAGCACGTCGAGGAAGGCGTGGTCGAGACGGTCGATGAACTCGGGGATGGCGCTGCGGACGTCAGCGAGTTGATGGTTGGGCGTTCGCCCGTCGGGGGTGGGGCGATCGACGCCGGCGACGATCGCGTCGTGCAGCGCAGCGACTCGGACCTGGAAGAACTCGTCGAGATTGGTTGATGCGATCGCGATGAACTTGGCTCGCTCGAGGAGCGGAATGCCCGGCTCGAGCGCGAGTTCCAACACCCGGTCGTTGAACTGGAGCCAGCTCAGCTCGCGGTTGAGGAACCACGAGTCGACACCATCGT
The DNA here is from genome assembly GCF_046290335.1 of Ilumatobacter sp. Taxonomy (GTDB): domain Bacteria; phylum Actinomycetota; class Acidimicrobiia; order Acidimicrobiales; family Ilumatobacteraceae; genus Ilumatobacter_A. The sequence continues at coordinate 57,072 of NZ_JBKAGH010000002.1, forward strand.
TCGGGAGCCCCTCCGGTCGCGGGAGCGGAAGCACCGCTGGACTGTCGACGTCGATGCTCGACTCGGCGTCGTCGCGAGGTTCGCGGCCGGACAGCTCGCTCGCAGCGTTTGGCGCGAACCCGTGACCGATCGAGGCGGCGTCGGCGGCGGGTGGCGCCAGCGGCAACGCCGACGGGGCATCGTCGTCAGCCACCGCAGCGCCCGTTCAGTCCGACGAGTTCTCGGCTGGTTCGCCGTGACTCGCGTCGGTCGCAACCGTTGCGGCGACGGCCTCATCCGGAGCCTCCACTGACGCTGCGTCAGCTGTCGCTTCGACCGTCTCGGCCGCTGTCGCAGAGACAGCGCTCGGCGCGGCGGCGACGGGAAGTCCGAGATCCCATTCGATCGAGATCATCTCGCGCTCGGCGTCGCGCACGATTCGTTCGCGGTTGCGGCGGAACTGCGGATCTTCGCGCGGCAGCAACACGAGGCGAGCGAGCACTCGAGCGCGGAATTCGTCGAGCGTCTGGCGGTCACCCCAGTCTCCGTAGACCTCCCAGTGCGGGGACACCGGGCCCAGGTACACGATTCGGGCGTGCGCCCTCGGGGCCGTGGATTCGGCTGCATCAGACATTGTCACAACCCTAGCGACTCCCGAGGGCAACGCCGGAGGCCGTCTCGGGATCCGTCGCCGGACGCCAGCCGAACGCCCCACGCGAGCGCGGGTCAGAGCCCGCCGGAGCCACCGACCGTCGTCGGCCCGACGGCGGCGAGACGGAAATCACAGGGGTGGTGTTCAGATTACGGATGTGTTACAGTTCAGCGTCACTCGAACGACGAGGTCACCAATCGACGTCCGAACGTCCCGCCAGCACGAAGAACGATCACACCCGGCACAACCGCCCGTCCAGACACGAGACGAACGACCACGAAACGAACGCGAAATCGGGAACCGTCCGACGTTCCAAAACGTCAAAATGGGGTACAGCTCACGACGTGCCCGCCACGTCGAGCACCCTCCGTCACGAAGGATCCGCCATGATCAAACGAACCAAGCGCACACCGAGCACCCCCGACTCCCCCTCGGCCCGCGGCCTCAGCGATGCCGCACTCGCCGAACTCAACGGTCGGCCCGCCGAACTCGACACGGCCCCGCCCGACCCCGACAGCCCGTCGGCGTGGATGGCCGACGGCAACTGCCGCTTGCACCCACCAGCCACGTTCTTCCCGAGTGACGGCGTCGGCGTCGACAAGGCCCGGAAGATCTGCCGTGACTGCCCCGTCAAAGCCCAGTGCCTCGAATACGCCCTCGAGGAGCGCATCGATCATGGCGTGTGGGGCGGCTGCAGCGAACGCGAGCGGCGCCGCATCCTCAAGCGTCGGCGCGACGACTTCGGTATCTCCGAGCAGGAGTCGTCAGAGTCGGTACACGCGACGAGCGGTGCCGGCGAAGAGCAGTTCTCGCTCTGACTCGCTGTACTGCGACGCAAGCCGCTTGAACGCGTTCCACAACACGCCGTAGGAGATCGCGAGCCGGTCGACGGGGAAGTTGCTCTCGAACATGCATCGCTCAGGCCCGAAACACTCGATCGTGTGCTCGTACCATCGGCGCTGGACCTCGAGAAACTGATCCGACGTCGGCGGCACGGGCGCCGTATCGAACCCGAATCCGTTGTCGGGCATGATCAAGCCGCCGAGCTTGGCCACGGTGTTGCCGCACGCCGCGATGTCGGCGATGTCGAGCTTCCACTGCTCGAAGTAATCGTCATGGCATCCGGCGAACCGTCCGACCCCGACCGGCGTGCCGAAGTGATCGAGGATCATCGTCGTGCCGGGAACCGCCTGCGCGAGCGCGAGGAACTCTCGGTTCTGATAGTGGAAGTGCCACGAGTCGTAGGTGAGTCCCCGCTCCCCCAACCGGGCGACGCCAGCTCGGAACGCCGCATCTTCGAACTTGCCCGCCGCATACGACGCCGGAATACGGTGCGCTTCCGGTTCGATCGAACGTGCCAGCGCATCGCGGATCCCGCGGAAGCGGCCGCCGGCGGCCTCCTCATGAGCGTCGAGCACCTCGTCGAGGTGCGCTGCGTCGGCGAGGTCGGCATGCGCCACGATGCCGGCGATCGGCGGCGCATCAGGATGGCCGCTCGCAAGTGCGTCGGCACTCGCTGCGACGAACTCTGTTTCGCCGACCGGCCGAAGATGCTCGGGACCCTCGCGTCGATAGGCCGCGCGACATTCCACGAAGACCGTTGCAACGACACGGTGGCCCGCCGTCGTGTCACCGGCGAGTTCGTCGTTGCCGTAGCGAAGACCGGTGCCCGGCGGCCAGAGATGGTGGTGTGGGTCGATGATCTCGCGATCGGGGTCGACGATCGGTTCGACGACCTGATCGAGCCACTCCTGGGTGCCGGGTTCCATGTCCGCACGCTAGTGAGGCGGGCGTGGGACGCTCGTGTCGGCGCCAAGACGCGACAACACCCCGCCGACGTCGCGACGGGGTGCGTGACCATGAGTTGCGGTTGCGGTTGCGGTTGGAGTTACCGCGAGACAGCGAACGACTCGCCGTCGACGACGCTCAGGACTCGGCGGACGACTTCTCGTCGTCGGAGCCGGCTCGAGCCTCGTCGAGCCCGTCCTTGAACTCCTTTTGCGCCTTGCCGAGGTTCTTCGCCAGCTTCGGGACCTGAGAACTGCCGAACAACAGCAGGATCACCACGACCACGATGATGGCTTCGTTTCCTCCGAGAAATCCGATCATGTCGTCAGGCTACCCCACCGCCGTCTCGCCGCCGCGTCGACCGATGAGGTCCCGTGCGAGGTCGACGGGCTCAGGCACCCACGCTGCTGCGTGCGACCTGCGCGCGCTGGCGGCGGATGCGACGGCGCTCGCGCTCGGACAGTCCGCCCCAGATGCCGAACTTCTCGCCGTTCTGCAACGCGAACTCGAGACAGTCGTGACGGACCTCGCAGCCCCGACACACTTCTTTGGCTTCGCGAGTGGACGCGCCGCGCTCGGGGAAGAACAGATCGGGGTCGACGCCGAGGCAGTTCGCTCGGTCGTGCCAGTCGGGGTCGGGCTCGACGGGAGTCGCACTGATCGTGATACTCGAGGTGGTGATGAACTGCATGGTGGACCTCCTGCCGGGATGAGCGGTCCGATTGATACGCGCGAAAATGAATGTGTCGCCTCGGCGGTCGGGGTGGATCCCCATCGTCCACAGGTGGTGCTTGACCTGGCCTCGACAACGTTGTAACTACAGGTGTGTCATTCTGCCAGAGACCCGTACGGTTTCGCAAGTGCGAGAGCCCAAGAATCGCGCGAAGCGCGCGATTCCTCTCTCCAAGAGCGCGAAGCATGGAGGACCGTCCCATCGTCCGATGCGACCGCCCTCGGGGCCTGCGGTAACGTCGGCCCATGGGGTCACCGATGCAGCGACGCACGCAACGCTTCCGCTACTCACGGTGGGACGGCACCCAGACCGGCTTCGAGTTCGACGCCGACGCGGCCTTCGACGAACTGACCGACGAACTGCTGTACCACGGTGACGTCAACGCCGCCTTGCGCCGCATGATGCAAGACGGAATGCAGGACCCCGACGGCAACCAGCTCCAGGGGCTACGAGAACTGCTCGAACAGCTCCGCCGAGAGCGTGAGGAACGCCTGGCCAACCACGACCTCGGTGGCGTGTACGACGAGATCAAGCAGCAACTCGACGACATCATCGACGAAGAACGCCATGCGATCGACAACGCGTTGCGTGACGCTCAGAACTCGGGCGACCAACGTCGCGCCGACAATGCCGAGTCGGCGGCGATGGAGCGCAACATGCGCCTCGATCTCATGCCCGACGACCTCGCGGGCAAGGTGCGAGAACTCGACTCGTACCACTTCGAGTCGGCGGAGGCGAAGCAGCGCTTCGAACAGCTCATGGAGAAGCTCAAGGAGCAACTCATGCAGCAGATGGTCGATCAGATGTCGGGCGCGATGGAGAACATGACGCCCGAGGACATGGCGCGCATGAAGGACATGATGGCGTCACTCAACGAGCTGCTCGAGAAGCACCAGCGGGGCGACGACACCACCGCCGACTTCGCCGACTTCATGAACGAGTTCGGCGATTTCTTCCCCGAAAACCCGCAGAACGTCGAGGAACTCCTCGAGCAGATGGCGCAGCGCATGGCCGCGATGCAGGCAATGATGAACTCGATGACGCCCGAGCAGCGGGCGCAAATCCAGCAGCTCAGCGATCAGTTGATGGACGACATGGACCTGCAGTGGCAGATGCAGCAGCTGTCCGGAAACCTGCAGCAGATGTTCCCGCAGATGCAGTGGAACCGCAGCTACGACTTCGAAGGCCAGGACCCGATGGGGTTCGCGCAGGCAATGCAGCAGATGCAAGAGCTCGGCGACCTCGACCAACTCGAGAACCTCCTCCGCAACGCATCGAGTCCCAGCGCCCTCGCCGAGGCCGACATGGACAAGGTCCGCAACCTGCTCGGCGACGACGCCGCACGATCACTCGAACGGCTCGCCGAACTCACCAAGCAACTCGAACAAGCCGGGCTGATCGCCAACAAGGAAGGCAAGCTCGAACTGACGCCGAAGGGGCTCCGCAAGATCGGCTCCAACGCGCTGAAAGAACTGTTCTCGAAGATGTCCAAGGACATGGCCGGGCAACACGAGATGAACCAGCACGGCATCGGCCACGAACGGACCTACGACACGAAGGCGTACGAGTACGGCGACTCGTTCCAGCTCGACCTGAACCGCACCATCCGCAACGCGGTGCGCCGCAACGCCGGCCAAGGCCGAGGCGGCACTCCCGTGCAGTTGTCGCCCGACGACTTCGAGATCGAGCGGACCGAACACCTCACACGCTCAGCCACCGTGTTGATGCTCGACCTGTCGCTGTCGATGCCGATGCGCGACAACTTCTTGCCCGCCAAGAAGGTCGCGATGGCCTTACACCACCTGATCTCGACGCAGTTCCCGCGCGACTATCTCGGCATCGTGGGGTTCTCCGAGACGGCCCGCATCCTCACCGCGGAGCAGCTCCCCGAGGTGTCATGGGACTTCGTCTACGGCACCAACATGCACCACGGCTTCACGCTCGCCCGACAACTCCTGGCGCGCGAGTCGGGCAACAAGCAGATCATCATGATCACCGACGGCGAGCCGACCGCCCACATCACGCCCGACGGGTATCCGTTCTTCAACTACCCGCCAGTGCGCGAAACGGTCGAGGCCACGCTGCGCGAGGTCGTACGCGCGACCAAAGAACAGATCCGGATCAACACATTCGGCCTCGGCGCCGACGGGTCGCTGCGAGCGTTCATCGAACGGATGACCCAGATCAATCAGGGTCGCGCCTTCTTCACGACGCCGGAAAATCTCGGCGACTACGTGCTCGTCGACTTCCTCGACGGCAAGCGGGCGATGGCACGGGCCGGGCGACGCGCCGGCTGACGCGCTGGCTGACTCGCCAGAACAGAATTCATCTTCCTGTGACCGCACGGTCAAGTCTTGCCAAGTTACTGCCGAGTAGATTGGTGTGACCATGCGAGTCCCGCGCACCTTTGTCTTCGTCGATCTCTCCGGGTTCACGAACTACACCGCTGCCTTCGGTGACGATGCGGCAGGCCGTGTGCTGAGCGCGTTCCGCTCGATCGTTCGATCGGCAGCGTCGGAACGTGGTGTTCGTATCGCCAAATGGCTCGGTGACGGCTGCATGTGCGTCGCGGTCAACCAGCGTGACGCGATCGAGTTCGTCCTCGACCTCGAACAGCGTGCTGCCGACGTCTGCAATCCGTTGACGGTCCGTGCTGGCCTCGCCACCGGCCATGCGCTGCTGTTCGAAGGCGACGACTACATCGGCTCGGCGGTCAACATGGCCGCGCGCCTGTGCGATCACGCCAAGGGCATCGAGGTGCTCATGCCTTCGATGCAGATCGAGCGGCTGCCCGAAGGCGTCACCGCCGAGCCCTTTGGCGAGGTCGAACTCCGCGGCTTCCCCGGCCCCCTCAGCGTGGTCGAACTCCGCGGCGTCCCGCTCCCCGTCGATGCCGACGCCGGCGAACTCTGGACCCGCACCCCCTTCATCTGACGCACCGCATCAACCTGGTGTCAGACACCACGTTGACGTCACTGTCGGTGGTGAGGGAGAGCGGTCGCATAACGTCGGAGGATGGACTTCGATCTGATGACGGGCGGAGGCTCGTGGGCCGAGACGGCCGAGTTCGCGCGCCTCGTCGAGACCCACGGTTTTTCGGGCATGGTGTTCACCGAGACCTCCGAGGCTCCGTGGATGAAGATCGCCGCGGCGGCGACAGCCGCTCCGACACTTCACTTCAGCACGGGAATCGCGGTGGCATTCGCTCGCAGCCCGATGGTGTCAGCGGCCGTTGCGTGGGAACTCGCCCGCAACACCGGCGGACGATTCCGGCTCGGGCTCGGCAGCCAGGTCAAGGCCCACGTCGAGCGTCGCTACTCCGCCGAGTTCGCGCCGCCGGCCGCGCGGATGCGCGACTACGTGGGTGCGGTGAAGGCGAGCCTGCGAGCATTCCGCCGCGACGAGCGCCTCGACCACGACGGCCCCTACTACCGGATGAACCTGCTCCCGGAAGCCTGGGCGCCCCCGAAGCACGACTTCGGCGACGTAGCGGTCGACATCAGCGCCGTCGGCCCGGTGATGTGCCGGGTCGCTGGCGAGGTCGCCGACGGCATTCACGTTCACCCGCTGCACTCGATGCACTACCTGACCACGCGGCTGTTGCCGAGCGTCGCCGACGGCGCAGCCGCAGCGGTCCGCGATCCGTCAGAGATCGACCTGATCATCCCCGTGTTCGCTGCTCCGGGTGACACCCCGGAGGCTCGCGCCCCGCTCGTACGGCGCGTGCGGAGCCAGATCGCGTTCTACGGCTCCACGCCGAACTACGCCTATCAGTTCGACGACCTCGGCTTCGAGGGGGTCACTCCCCGACTCAGCGGACTGATCCGCGCCGGCGACCTGGAGGCGATGTCGGCCACGATCACCGATGAAATGCTCGAGCACTTCGCGATCATCTGCCCGTGGGACGATCTCGCCGACCGACTCATCGAGCGATACCAGGGCACGGCTGCCCGACTGGTGATGTACCTCGCGGAGGAGTCGATCCGCCGCGATCCCACAGCGGCCGGCAGATGGGGCGAAGTCGCGAGCGCGGTTCGCAACGCATGAGCATCTCACCGACCAGCAGCGTCAGCGTGGCGACAGAGTGGGTCTGACCCACACTGTCGCTCAGAGGGTCTTCGGGTAGTAGCCGCCGAGGTCGGTCGCGAGCACGTCGGACGTGAAGTCGGACGCGAACGGCCACTCGGCCTCTTCGCCCGCCAACGGCGCCTGGACGAACTGCCCGTAGGTACCGCCAACGCGTTCGCGGCCGAGCAGCGACCACGCCTGGCGTTTGTAGGTCCAGTTGTCGGGCTGCAGGCGATGGCACTCGTTGAACTGAGCGATCGCTGCGTCCCGCTCACCCGCGCGCCACAGATGATTGGCCAACTCGAAATGTGCAGCCCCCTGCGACATCGACGGTGACCGCGGCTGCGACGCTGCGATCACCTGCGCCGGGGCCATGACGAACTCGCTGTCGGCGCCCTTGGCGACCCAGTCGCGGATCGCATCCGCGTAACCCGCCCGAGCCTGGCCAGAACCGAGCACGTCCCACTGACCCGGCCCATCGGTCGGTGGCGCCGGAGCGTTGGGGGCGGAGCCGAGCGCCGGGATCGCCGCCATCATGTCGGCGGGGAGTTCCATGCGGCCGTCGGGCCAGCCCGGCTCGGGAGGCCGAACGATGGTGCCAGCCTCGTCGATCCAGACGACGTTGGGAATGTTGACGACGCCGAACAGCGCATCCATCCGGTGGGTCGGATCGAGCAGCGACGGATGCTCCGGCGACGCGGCGGCGATCAGCTCGCGGGAGGCGTCAGGGCCGCTCAGTTCGAGCGAGACCGTGACGATCTCGAGGCCGGCGGGATGGAGTTCGGAGCGCAGTGCCTGCCACCCGGGCAGGTCGAACGAACAGCCTCAATAGGGCGCCCACGACACGATCACGACCTTGCGGCCGCGCAGCGATGAGAGTCGGAACTCGTTGCCGTCGATGTCGTCGAGCACCAGTTCGGGCGCTTGCGCCGTGGCGAGCGCCCGATCGCCGAGTGACTCCGGGCCCAGCGCCCACAGCCCCGTGGCGTCGTCGTGCACGAGCGCCATGCCGAGTCGGTCGGCCACCGCAAGCAACTCGAACGAGCCACCGAGCGGCACGCAGACCTCGCCCTTGCACGCGCCCTGAGGCTTGATCTCCCAGCCGGTGCCGGCGGCGAACGCGTCCGCGCTGATGTCGAGCGATTCGAGCAGCATCAGACACGCCCTCGGTAGGTCGCCGACGAACCCGACGAATCCTTGTTCAGACGTTTGCTCAGGTGCAGGCCTTCGAGCACGAACTCCACGGCCGCGGCGACGGCACCGACGGACTCGTCGCCGCCGGTGAGCGCGAGCACCGGCTCACGCAAGGCGTCGACCTCGCCGATCAGCGCAGCGAGTTCCTCGCTCGTCACGTCTTCGCCGGTGTGTGCCACGACGCCCTCTTCGAACACGTCGACGACCGCACGCGTGAGCGCTGGGTCGACGGTGTCTTTGAAGACCGTGAGGATCGCCCCCTTGATGAGGGTCTCGAGGATGAGCCCCTCGCGGCCCTCTTCCAACGACTCGATCTCGATCTTGCCCTGCGAACTCGCGGGCAGCGCGTCGAGGTCGTCGACGCGAGCGACGACCGACTTCTCGCCGGCGCGCAGTCCTCGTCGCAGCGCATTGGCCGACAGCGCCTCGTAATTGCTGACGCTGAGGCGCACACTGACGCCGCTGCGCTGATTCACCTGGTGGCTGGCACGCGCGAGATGGCTGAACGTGGCGACGACGTCGGCGAGGTAGTCGGGCACCGACACCGTGATCGGGCCGCCTGGAGTCTCGACGTCGAGCGATGCCGCCTCCTGCTGCATGATCGCGACTTCGGTCGACACCTCCAACGGGTAGTGCGTGCGAATCTGCGAACCGAACCGGTCTTTCAGCGGGGTGATCAGCCGCCCGCGATTCGTGTAGTCCTCCGGGTTCGCCGAGGCCAGGAGCATGACGTCGAGCGGCAGGCGGATCTTGTAGCCGCGGATCTGGATGTCACGCTCTTCGAGCACGTTGAGCAGACCCACCTGGATGCGCTCGGCGAGGTCGGGGAGTTCGTTGATCGCGAAGATGCCGCGGTTGGTTCGCGGCACGAGGCCGTAGTGCAGCGTCAGTTCGTCGGAGAGGTAGCGCCCCTCGGCCACCTTGATCGGGTCGACTTCCCCGATGAGGTCGGCGATCGACGTGTCGGGTGTCGCCAGCTTCTCGCCGTAACGACTGTCGCGATGCACCCACGAGATCGGTGTGTCGTCGCCGAGCTCGTCGACCAGGTCGCGTGCATGCCTGGAAATCGGGTTGTACGGGTCGTCCAGGATTTCGCTGCCGGCGACGATCGGCGTCCACTCGTCGAGCAGCCCGGTGAGCGAGCGGATCATGCGGGTCTTGGCCTGGCCGCGCTCGCCCAGGAAGATCACGTCGTGGCCGGCGAGCAGCGCGTTCTCGAGCTGGGGCATCACGGTGTCTTCGTAGCCGGACACGCCATCGAACAACGGCTCGCCCGCCGCGACCTTCTCGATCGCGTGTTCACGGACCTCCTGCTTGATCGGGCGAGACACCCATCCGGAGGCGCGAAGCGCTCCGAGCGTCGTCGGGCGGTCGCCGGCGTTGGTCGTGTGCAGGTCTGCCATGAGTCGAACCTAGTGCACCTCTGCGGAAGCCTCACATCGGAGGTCGATAGCCTCGCTCGCATGGAGCTCGCCGGCCGATGGGTCGCCACCGAGGCCGACGACGATGTCCGTCGCTTCGGCATCGGCCTCGACGCCGACGATTCGTCGTGGCTCCGGGTCGACGTGCCGGGTCATTGGCAGCACACACCGGCGTTCGCCGCCAGCAACGGGCCGCTGATGTACCGACATCGCTTCGCGTGCGATCCTCCTCCGGCCGGACGTCGGCGATGGATCACGTTCGACGGCGTCTTCTACCAGGCCGACGCGTGGCTCGACGGCGCGTACCTCGGCGATCCGGAGGGCTACTTCTTCCCGCACAGCTTCGACGTTACGCAACTCGCACGGATCGGCGACGAACACGTCCTCGCCGTCGAGGTCGCGTGTGCACCGCAGTCGACCAACGGCCGCACGAACATCACCGGAATCCTGCAGAGTTGGCGCGGCCTTCCCAGCGGCTGGAACCCCGGCGGGCTGTGGCGATCGGTGCGAATGTACGACACCGGTCCGGTGCGCATCGAGCGTCTGCGAGCGCTGTGCCGCGACGCTGACGTGCGGCGAGCGCACGTCCGCTTCACCGCGATTCTCGACAGTGCCGACCCTCGCGAAATCGTCGTGCGTACGTTGCGCGACGGCGAGCTGGTCGACGAACACCCGGCGGCCGTCGCCAGCGGCGAGAACGAACTCGAATGGACGATCGACATCCGCGACCCCGACCTGTGGTGGCCGTTCGAGCTCGGCGAGCAGGCGCTCACGACCCTGACGGTCGAGATCGTCGCCGACGGTGAGCTCAGCGACCAACGGTTCCGACGGACCGGGCTCCGACAGATCGTCTGGAATGATTGGGTCTGTTCGGTCAACGGCGAGCCGTTGTTTCTCCGGGGAACCAACCTGATGCCGATCACCGCCGGCCTCGGTGACACGACCGACGAACTGATCGAACGGGACCTCCAGCACGTCCTCGACCTCGGACTGAACTGCATTCGAGTGCACGGCCACATCGGGCGGCGCTGCCTCTACGACCGCGCCGACGAACTCGGCATCGTGATCCTGCAGGACTTCCCGCTCGTGCGGACCCACGCTCGCTCGACGCGCGGGCGCGCCGTGAGCCAAGCGACCGCCACGGTCGACACTCTCGGTCATCACCCGTCGATCGCGCTCTGGAGCGCGCACAGCGAACCCACCAGCACCTCGACCGAGATGCACCCCGGTTGGCGGCGCCGACTTCGTGACGTCGCCGCGCAGCAGCTGCCGTCCTGGAACAAGTCGGTACTCGACCGCTGGGTGAAGCGAGCGTTCGAACGCGCCGACACGACGCGCACGACGATCGCCCACTCCGGTGTGGCACCACACTTTCCCCAGCTCGATGGCACCGACCGTCACCTCTCCTACGGGTGGCGCCACGGCGACGCAGAAGACCTGGCTCGCCGAGCCAAGCTGCTGCCGCGCTCGGTCCGCTTCGTCAGCGAGTTCGGTTCGGAGTCCGTACCCGACCACACGCCCTTCGTCGACGACCTCGACGTCACCCGACGCTGGCCCGACCTCGACTGGCAACGCCTGGTCGACGACGTCGGCTACCAGCATGACGTGTTCGACGAGTTGCTCCCACCCGACACGTTCCCGTCGTTCGACGAGTGGCGCGAAACGACCCAGCTCTATCAGTCGCACGTGTTGAAAGTGCAGATCGAAGCGCTTCGCCGTCTGAAGTACCGGCCGACTGGCGGATTCTGCTTCTCGTCGCTGGCCGACCCGGCGCCGGCGATCTCGTCGAGCGTGCTCGACCACCTGCGCTCTCCGAAAGACGCCTACGCCGTCGTCCGAGCCGCGTGCGCCCCGGTCATCGTGGTCGCCGATCCCCTGCCCGACTGGGTCAACCCCGGTGATCGTCTCGATGTCGACGTGCACCTCGTCAACGACCGCCGCACACCGATCGATCACGCGATCGTCGACGCGACGATCGCGTGGGCCGGCGGCTCCGAGCTCCGCCGCTTCGGTGGACCGGTGCAACCGGACGATGTCGTCAAGGTCGCCACGGTGACGCTCACCGTGCCCGACACGCTCGGCGAACTCGCCATCGAGCTGCGGGCGACCGACGGCGACGACGAACTCGCCACCAATCGCTACTCCACCGCCGTCGTCCTCCCCACGCAGTAGCGATCGTCCTCCCCACGCAGCAACGATGGGGCGGGTCCATTCGAGAGCGTTCCCGAAGCTCGTCGAAGGGGTTCCGGATGCGCAACCGGATCGACCCCACGACCAGCACGACCGGAGCGGTAGCGCCACCGGACCGCCCGAACCCGCTCGGGCACCTTCGCTCACCACTACCGGGAGAAACTCATCATGGCGATCGTCGTCATTCTGTACATCGCATTCATCGCGGTCGCCATCGCAGGGATGTGAAAGGCCTTCGCGAAGGCCGGCCAGCCCGGCTGGGCGGCGATCGTCCCCATCGACAACCTCTACATGCTCACCAAGATCGGCGAGAAGCCATGGTGGTGGATGCTGCTCGTGCTGATCCCAATCGTCGACATCGTGATCCTGATCGTCCTGAGTCGGTCGATCGCCGAGCGGTTCGGCAAGGGCCCCGGCTTCGGCGTCGGCCACGCACTGCTGACACCGATCTTCTGGATGATCCTCGGACTCGGCGACGCGCAGTATCGCGGCTCGAACCCGGCCGCACCGGCGACCTGCTGACGGCCGACTCGATCGGTTTCGTCAACCTCGGGTGAGCAGTTGTCGTCCGCGAGCGATCGCGGGCGGCAACCGCTCGAGGTCGTACAGCGGAGCGAAGGCGACCAGGAAGAGCGGGTAGGGGAACCCGACGAGCATCAGGGCGAAGATCCCGAGGTGCATCGCCCACGTCGCCGCCACCCACACGTTGCGCAGGGTCGCTCCGAACAGGGCGAGCGGCGCGAGCAACTCGATCGCGACGGTCGCTGCCGCAGCGATGGGGAAGACCTCGTCGAAGCGCACCGCAGGCCGAGCCAGCGGCGACGGCGACGCGCCGAGCACATCGAGGCGGGCCGCCGAGTACGCGACGTGGTTGCGCAACGTGTCGCCGAGCACCCAGTCGAGGCCGCCGTAGCGCAACTTCGCGATACCGGCGATCACGTAAGTGATCACGAGAGTCAACGAGCACATGGCCAGCGGCCAGCCGTAGTCGGTGCTCGCCGCAGTCGGCCCGGCATCACCGCCCGAGGACGACCGACGACCTCGCGGCCCGATCGTGTACGCATCGGCCGACGGAGACACCGCGACGATGCAGAGATGGAGCACCACCAAGATCTCGAAATGCAAGAGTTGCCCCCATGACGACCGATACGAGACGAGCGTCAACATGCCGAGCGCGAACAATGGCCCCGTAGCGCGGAACCCGACGCCGGTCACGAACCCTGCCCCGCAGACGAGGGTGGCCCCGACGACACCGAAGAACACGGCATCGGGGAGCGGCTGCGACGACCACGCGAACACCCCGAGACCGTCAAAATCGTCGGCTCGTCGATCGGCCAAGGCGAGGAACACGGGAAGACGGATCAGCAGATAGATCAGCGCGAAACCGCCGGTCAGGATCCGAAACACCGCAAGGCGTTCAGGCGGGGCGACGGCATCGACCGCCTGGAGCGTGACGTCGAACTTCACGGCGCGCTCACCGCGAACCCACCCCGCACGTCGCATGCACGGTGCGCTCGATCAGACTCTCGCCACCCAGCGTGCGTTCGACCACGTCGTGACGCTCGGTCACCACCTCGACCGACACGATCTCGCGGTCCGCATCGACTCGCTCCGCGATCTCGGCACAGCGGGCATCCGCCCGACCGGCACGCACCGCCGCACGGAGTTCGCCCGCCACCACCAACGGGTCGTCGCTCGCCCCGATCACGGACAGGCCCAGCCGGATCCGATCGGTCTCGGCCGTCAACCCGTTCGCCGTCACCAGCGACACCGACTCGCCCCGCGCCCGCGAGTACATCGGATAGGTCGATAACGGAAGACCGTCTCGGTCGAGCACCACGGGCGCCACGAGCGCAGCCACGAGCAACGAGGTGAGGAATACCCGTCCTCGCCGCTGCATGGTCACCTCCTGGCCGACTCGACCCCACTCATGCTATGCGACCGGCGGAGTCGCCTCACGGCGTCGCAAGCACTACCGCTCAGGAGCGTGAGAGCGACTTGCGGTTCTTGATCTTCGACTTGCGGTAATCCGCGTTCATGATCGCGATCGAGTCGATCGAAATCTCCTTCGGACACGCCGAGCTGCACTCACCGTGGTTCGTGCAGGAACCGAAGTACTCCTCCATGGTCTCCACCATGGCCTCGGCCCGCTTGTAGCGCTCGGCCTGGCCCTGCGGCAACAGGTTGAGATGGGTGAGCTTCGCCGCCGTGAACAAGCTGGCAGCGCCGTTCGGGCACGCCGCCACGCAGGCGCCGCAGCCGATGCACGCCGCGTTGTCCATGGCCGAGTCGGCGACGGGCTTCGGGATCGGGATGAGGTTCGCGTCGGGCGCGCCACCGGTCGGTGCGGTGATGAAGCCACCCGCCTCGACGATGCGGTCGAACGGAGCCCGGTCGACCATGAGGTCCTTGATGATCGGGAACGCCGTGGCCCTCCACGGCTCGACGACGATCTCGTCACCCGAGCTGAACGTGCGCATGTGGAGCTGGCATGTCGCCGACGCCCGCTGTGGGCCGTGCGCCTGACCATCGATCATCAGCGAGCACGTCCCGCAGATGCCTTCGCGACAGTCGTGGTCGAAGACGATCGCCTCCTTGCCCTCCTCGATGAGACGCTCGTTCAAGATGTCGAGCATCTCGAGGAACGACGCCTCGTCGGAGATCTCCGGGATCTGGTGCGTCTCGAAACGTCCCTGCGCGTCGGGGCCGGACTGACGCCAGATCTTGAGGGTGATGTTGGTGAGTGACTTGCTCATCGAGCTTCCTTACTGCTTGCCGAACTACTTGCCGAACTGCTTGCCGAACTGCTTTCGAAACTGCCGGCGAATGTGTCGGCGAGTCTGCCGACGAACGACGGGTGGGACGAACGGTCGACGACCGTCACTTGTAGCTACGGGTCGCGAACTTGACGACCTCGTACTCGAGCTTCTCGCGGTTCTCGATCGGCTTGGTCGGATCGCCGCTCCACTCCCACGCGGTCACGTGGGCGAACTCGTCGTCGTTGCGAACCGCTTCGCCATCGTCGGTCTGATACTCCGAGCGGAAGTGGCCGCCGCAGCTCTCCTCGCGGGTCAGCGCGTCCTGACACATCAGCATGCCGAGCTCGAAGAAGTCGTCGACTCGCGCCGCCTTCTCGAGCGTCTGGTTCATGCTGGTGCCGTCGCCGGTGATCTTGAGATCCTTCTTGAACTCCTCGTGCAGCGCAGGAATCTCCGACAACGCCTTCTCGAGACCCACCTGGTTGCGATCCATGCCGCAGTAATCCCAGATGATCTTGCCGAGCTCGCGGTGGAAGTGATCGGGGCCCTTCGTGCCGTTGATCGACAGGTACATCTTGAATCGATCGGCGGCCTCGACTTCGGCAGCCTTGAACGCTTCGTGGTTCTCGTCGGGAATCGGCTTGTTGAGCAGATCGGACAGATACGGCGCGATCGTGTACGGCAAGACGAAGTAGCCGTCGGAGAGACCCTGCATCAGCGCCGACGCACCGAGGCGGTTGGCGCCATGATCGGAGAAGTTGGCCTCACCGGCAGCGAAGAGGCCGGGGATCGTGGTCTGCAACTCGTAGTCGACCCAGAGACCACCCATCGTGTAGTGGCTGGCCGGGTAGATACGCATCGGCATCTGGTAGGGGTTCTCACCGGTGATCCGCTCGTACATGTCGAACAGGTTCCCGTAACGCTCACGGATCGTGTCTTCGCCGAGTCGGCCGATCGCTTCGGCGAAGTCGAGGTACACACCGTTCTTGAGTGGGCCGACACCCTGTCCGGCGTCGACCGCACGCTTGGCGGCTCGCGAGGACACGTCGCGCGGGGCCAGGTTGCCGAAGCTCGGGTAGATCCGCTCCAGGTAGTAGTCACGATCCGCTTCGGGGACGTCGGCTGCAGGACGGCTCTCGTCGGGGTTCTTGGGCACCCAGATGCGACCGTCGTTGCGCAGCGACTCCGACATCAGCGTGAGCTTCGACTGGAAGTCGTCGGCCTGAGGGATGCACGTGGGGTGGATCTGCGTGTAGCACGGGTTGGCGAACCCGGCGCCGCGCCGGTGAGCACGCCACGCCGCGGTGACGTTGCAGGCCATGGCGTTGGTCGACAGGTAGAACGCGTTGCCGTAGCCGCCGGTGGCGAGCACCACGGCGTGCGCTGCATGCGAGGTCACCTCGCCGTTGAGCAAGTCGCGCGTGACGATGCCGGCACACCGACCGTCGATGTTGACGACATCGACCATCTCCATGCGGTTCCACAACTTGACGTTGCCGAGGCCGATCTGGCGAGCGAGTTGCTGATACGCACCGAGCAACAACTGCTGTCCGGTCTGGCCACGAGCGTAGAACGTACGGCTGACCTGTGCGCCGCCGAAGGAACGGTTGTCGAGCAGACCGCCGTACTCGCGAGCGAAAGGAACGCCCTGCGCGACCATCTGGTCGATGATGTTGACCGACACTTCGGCGAGACGATGCACGTTGGCCTCACGGGCACGGAAGTCGCCGCCCTTGACCGTGTCGTAGAAGAGGCGGTGGACGCTGTCACCATCACCCTGGTAGTTCTTCGCCGCGTTGATGCCACCCTGCGCAGCGATCGAGTGCGCTCGCCGCGGCGAGTCGTGGAACGTGAACGCTTCGACCTGATAGCCGAGCTCACCGAACGTCGCCGCTGCAGATGCGCCGGCGAGGCCGGTGCCCACCACGATGATCTTGAACTTGCGCTTGTTGGCTGGGTTGACCAACTTCTGGTTGGCGATGTAGTTCGACCACTTGTCGGCCATCGGGCCGTCAGGAATCTTGGAGTCGAGGTTGAGGGTCATTCCGATTCCTCTCCGAGGGCGGTAGCTGATTCGTTGTGCAGGTCGTGCACCGAGACCACGGTCGGGTCGTATTCGATGACACCGGCCATGACGGCGACGGGGAACGAGACGTTGCCGGCGACGATGAGAGCCGCCGTGCCGATGGCGACATTGCGGCGCCAGGCGTTGAAGCGCGGGTTGTTCCAACCCATCGACTGGAACAACGACCAGACACCGTGGAAGAGGTGGATGCCGAGCGCCACGTTGGCGACGATGTAGAAGATCGCGACCGGGATCCGACTCAGCGACTGATCGATGTTGTAGTACACGTCACCGCGCGACCAGTCGGCTCCCGTGGCCCCCCACGTGAGGTCGGCGATGTGCCAGATGATGAACAGCAACACGATCACGCCCGTGTAGCGCATCGTGCGGCTGGCGAAATTGGCGACTTGGTAGTCACGCGCCGACTGATACTTGACCGCCCGAGCCTTGCGGTTGAGCACGGTGAGCCCGTAGGCAGCGTGGATGTGGAGCAGCACGGCGCCGATCAACACCAGTCGCAGCCCCCACAACAGGTAGGTGCGCGGCAGCAGCGGAACGGCGAGGTCGCGCAGGAACTCGCCGTAGATGTCGATGTCGTAGACGCGCTGGCCGTCTTCGACCACCGGGCCGAGGTACATCTTCAAGTTGCCGATCATGTGACCGACGATGAAGCCGATGCCGATCAGGCCGGTGATCGCCATCACGTACTTCTTGCCGACTGCCGTCGAATAGAGGTCGATGATGAACGGTTTCTTCTTGCCCGGTGCCTTGATGGCAGTTCCCGTCACGGGACCCCGGCTCAACGTCTGTGCCATAGGACTCAGAACCTACTCTCCCGCCACCGGATGCAGCCGAATCGTCCTCGTTCCAATACGTGTGGGTTCGGTCACCCGCAGTCGAGCCCGGTAGTTCGAACGGCCGCTCTCGGTCACTCGCGGTCACTCGCGGTCACGCACGGTCGCTGCGATTTCTGCGTAGCATCCTCGACCGACCAATATGGTCCGGTCCCGTGGGGGGAAGCCCACGGAACGATCCACCTCGACTCGAACCACGCGTCGACCGAAACGCCCAGGAGGAACCACCCCGTGGACGTCATTCCCTATCTCGCCCTGATCTCAGCAGTCGCTGCGCTCGGTCTGGCGGGTTACTACTACAAGGCCGTCGAAGCCGCGCCGCCCGGAAACGAGCGCATGGTCTTCTTGATGACCGAGATCCAAAAGGGTGCTCGGGCGTTCCTCCAGAAGGAATACCAATGGGTCGGCGTCTTCGCCGTCATCATGGCCGTCCTGCTGGCGATCGTCATCGCGCCGCTCGCCGCCGTCACCTATGTGTTGGGCGCGGTGCTCTCCGCTGGAGCTGGGTACGCCGGCATGACCGTCGCCACGATGGCCAACGCTCGCACCACCGAAGCCGCCAAGCACGGCCCCGGCAAGGCGCTCCCGGTTGCGTTCCGCGGCGGTGCGGTCATGGGCTTCTGTGTCGCCGGCTTGGCGCTGCTCGGCCTGATGATCACCTACATCTTGTTCGTCACCGTTTTCGAAGTGGACGACGCGTTCGAGATCGTCACGGCCTACGGCCTCGGTGCCTCGACGATCGCACTGTTCTCCCGTGTCGGCGGCGGCATCTACACCAAGGCAGCCGACGTCGGCGCCGACCTCGTCGGCAAGGTCGAAGCCGGGATCCCCGAAGACGACCCGCGCAACCCCGCCACGATCGCGGACAACGTCGGCGACAACGTCGGCGACGTCGCCGGCATGGGCGCCGACCTCTTCGAGTCGTACGCCGGCTCGATCATCGCTCCGATCTCGCTCGTTGCGTTCGCTGGCGGCCTCGCTGCGACGGACGCCGGCGACGCGGGCACGATCGAACTGCTCGTGTTCCCGATGTTCGTTGCGTTCGTCGGCATGATCGCCTCGATCATCGGCTCATTCCTCGTCAAGGGCGGAGAGTCGACCGATTCGCGAGCCCTGAGCAAGGCCCTCCACATGGGCACCAACGTGGCCATGGTCATCACCGTCGTCGGCGTGGCCGCTGGTTCGTTCTGGATCTTCGGCGACTCCGACAAGCCGTGGGGCTTGGCCCTGTCGGTCATCGGCGGTCTCGTCGTCGGTTGGGCGCTCGGCAAGACCGCCGAGTACTACACCTCCGATCACTTCAACCCCGTGAAGAAGATCGCCAAGCAGTCCGAAACCGGGCCGGCGACCACCGTGCTCTCCGGCATCAGCATCGGCATGGTTTCGGTGTTCGCGTCGGTGGCACTGATCCTGGTCGGTGTCGGCGTCGCCTACTGGGGCGGTCTGCAGACGTTCGACGACGCTGAGTTCGGCGGTCTCTACGGCATCGCCGTAGCTGCCATCGGCATGTTGGCGACCACTGGCGTGGTCGTGTCGGTCGACGCCTACGGCCCGATCGCCGACAACGCTGGCGGCATCGCCGAGATGGCGGAGTTGGACCCCTCGGTGCGTGAGGTGACCGACGCACTCGATTCGCTCGGCAACACGACCGCTGCTGTCGCCAAGGGCTTCGCCGTCGGTTCGGCGGCGCTCACGGCGCTGGCGCTGTTCAAGAGCTTCGAGTTCGCCGTCGCCACGGCGTCGAACGGCGACAAGGTGCTCAACCTCGACATCGGTGAAGTCGACGTGTTCGTCGGCCTGTTCATCGGTGCGGGGCTGCCGTTCCTCTTCGCTGCGCTCACGATCGATGCTGTCGGCCGTGCAGCCAACCAGATGATCGAGGAAGTACGTCGACAGTTCCGGGAGATTCCGGGTCTGCGCGAAGGCAAGCCCGGCGTGATTCCCGACTCGGCTCGCTGCGTGGCGATCTCCACCGAAGCGTCGCTCAAGGAGATGATCATCCCCGGTTCGCTGGCCGTGGTCGTCCCGCTGGTCGTCGGCTTCATCGACGTCGACTCGCTCGGCGGTCTGCTGGCCGGCGCGCTGGTGACGGGCTTCGCACTCGCCATCTTCATGGCCAACGCCGGTGGCGCGTGGGACAACGCGAAGAAGTACATCGAAGCCGGCAACCACGGCGGTAAGGGTTCCGACCCGCACAAGGCAGCTGTGGTCGGCGACACCGTGGGTGACCCGTTCAAGGACACGTCCGGCCCGGCGATGAACATCCTCCTCAAGGTGATGACCATCGTCAGCCTGGTGTTCGCCAGCGCCTTCGTCTGATCCTCGTTCACGTCCGCCCCGCCGGAACTGTGAGTCCTCCGCGCCGATATCGGCGCGGTCCGCTCACACTTCGGCGGGGCGTTGGCGGGCGGCCACCACGTCGATGACCGCTTGCGTCACCGACTCGGGCGACTTCGCCTGGTGCCATCCGACGTAGAGCACCTCCCACCCCAGGCCGGCAAGGCGGACGTCTCGCTCCTCGTCGAGCCGTCCGGCGCGCGGGCCGAAGTGGAACCGCCGACTGTGCGCCTCGATCGCCAGCTTGACCGACGGGATCGCCAGGTCGACCCGTGCGACGACCCTTCCCGCGTCGTCGACGATGCGGTACTGGGGAATCACGTCGGGGATCGCCGGATGATCGAGGCACCGGCGAACGACCTCCTCGAACCAGCTCTCCGCCACCTCTCCCTCGAACGGGATGGCGTCCAGCAGCCGACGCAGGACGCGGGTTCCCGCTTGCCCGGGACGATGGAGACGCTCGTTGACCGCCTGCAGGTGGCTGATGCTCACGCCTCGACGGCGAGCGTCGGTGAGGGCGCGCTCGACCAGCTGTCGGTTCCGAACCACCGAGCCCAGATCGGCGAGGGTCCGAGCGATCGTGGTCGTGGCGACTCCATCGACGCACACGATGTCTGGATCGTCGACATCTCGTACGTGATGAGTGACCACCGGCGCCGGCAGTTGCCAGCGGTGCGACCGGTCGACGCTGACTTCGACGATCGATCCGCGCTCGAAACCGTCGAGGCGGTGCAACCGCGCCGCGCTGCGATGGGACGCCGCGGCGCCATCGACCGCGAGGACGGCTGCTGCCACCCGTTGTTCGAACGTCGAGCGGGATCCGGCGACGACGAGCACTCCTGGATACGGTTCGCGCAGCCAGCCCTGGCGAACGAACGTGGCGATTCGAGCCCGACTGAGCCCGAGTGCGGCAGCCTGAGAACGGGTGACGACGCTGTGTCGAGAGGCTGCGAGCTCGGTCACAGCGCGCACGGCGCTGTCCGACATGGCAGCGAACGTACCGCCGATCAGCGATTCGCCACCTCCTCCGCACCCCGCTCGCCGAACTGTGAGTTCTCCGCGCCGGTTTCGACGCGGAGGGCTCACAGATTCAGGGGCGCAGCATGGAGTTCACGGCGTTGACGCTGCGCGAAAAGCGGCGTGGCGGATCGTGCGATCGTGACAGGATTGGCCGACGTCGACACCGGCCAGCGGCGTCGACGAGCGTGGTCAAGGGAGAACGTGATGGGCGATCGATTCGGCCGGAACGGGGTGGCAGTCGGGCTCGTAGGCGCCGTCGTGGCAGCGCTGTGTGTCGCCGTTGCGACGACTGCGCCGATCGGCGTCGGCGCGGCGAGCGACGACGGGGCGACCTTCGTCCCGATCTCTCCCTGTCGTCTCGTCGACACTCGGCCGTCGCCGAATCGTGTCGGGCCGCTTGCCGCGTGGGGACCCGGCGAAACGAAGGTCGTCGAAGCCCACGGCTCCAACGGCCAATGCGTACTCCCGGCCGACGCGGTCGGCCTGTCGCTCAACGTCACCGCGCTCGCGGCGACGAGGCAGACCTTTCTCACGTTCTGGCCGGACGGCTCGATCCCACTGGCGGCCAGCCTCAACCCCGCCCTGGGCGAACCCCCGACGCCGAACGCCGTGACGACGCAGTTGTCGGCGACCGGCTCGTTCCGCATCTACAACGACGTCGGCAACGTCCAGGTCGTGATCGACGTGAACGGCTACCACACCACGACGCCGCTCGACTCGCTCGAGGCGCGCCTCGTCGCTGCAGAGAACAGAACGACCGCCTTGCAGGCGCGGGTCACGTCGGCGGAGGCCAAGCTGGCCACGCTCGAGTCTCAGCAACCGTTCGCGATCAGCACGAACATCAGCGCCGGACCCGGCATCGTAGGACCGACAAGGGTCGTGGCGACGTTGACCGGAACGGCGCCCGCAAATGGCCACTTCGTGGTGTCGTCGTCGCTGACGCTGTTCGACAATCATCCCACCGCAGGGAACAACTGCTCGATCACGACCGGAACGACGATCGACAACGACTACGACCAGGGGGTCCAGATGGCCGACGTCGGTGGTGACCTGGCCAGCCTGTCAGGCGTTCGGCGCTTTGCGGCCGCAGCAGGCCAGCAGCTCACGTTCAACCTCGTCTGTCAGCGGTTCATCTTCGGTCCGAGCTCCGGCGCGGCGAACCTGTCCGACATCGTGCTCGTCGCCGTCTACACCCCAGGCCCGTGACGACGGCGACGGCGACGGCGACGGCACCCACGACTCACGTCACCTTGACGGGCTGGCCACGGAGGCGCAACATGGAGACGACGAGTTCGACCTGGTCCTCGGACCTGCTCCCTCATCGCCCGCAGCGTCGTTGCGACGCGCCATAGCGTTGCCGACACGACAACGAAGTGGGGCTGACCGCCCCGTCGACGAAAGTGAGACATCATGCTCGGTGGACCCGAAGGAATCATTCTGATCGCGGTGATCGTGCTGCTGTTCGGCGGCTCCCAGATCCCCAAACTCGCCCGCAACCTCGGTCTGGCGCAGAAGGAGCTGAAAGACGCCCTCAAGGGCGACGACGAGGATGCACCGGCCGCACCGGCCGACCAGACCCGCGCCTGAGCCGACGGCCGGCGTCGACGAGACATCGCCCCGCCGCGACCTACGACCGCCAACCGGGACGGGAACCCGAGACCGGACGCCGAAACCGCAACGCGCGTCGAGCCGTCACGGCACGCCGACGCCCCCGAACATGACCCTGTACGCGGCCGAGTTCCCCACGACGTGTTCGTCGTGGGGAACTCGGCGTGACCGACCGGATCGGATCAGCAGGTGCCGAAGACACCCACCCGGTCGACGACGAGATCGACGGTCCCGCTGCGGTTGTACAGCACGATGTCACCGTCGGCGTCGGGTGTCACCACGACCAGGTCGTTGACCACCGATCCGGTGTACGGCGCCGTGCCGAACGTGTGCACCGCGGTGAACACGTCCACGGGCCCCGGGCTCGGGGCGACCGACAGCCACGAGAACGTCGCAGTCGGCTTCACCGAGGTGATGTTCAATGCCACCGCTTCACACCCGGGAGCAGCGACGTTCACCGTGCGTGTGCCAGCCATCCCCCACGGCGTGGCGAACGGACCGACCTGTGTCGCCGGCCTCGAGTCGAGGATCCGCTTCGGGCTCGTCGCGACGTACCCGCTGCCCGCGGCGACGTCGGTGGTGAAGTACCCGACGACCTCGACGACCAGATCGACCGAGCCGGCCTGGTTGAAGATGTTGATCTGTCCGTCGTCGCCGATCTTCGCGATGACGAGGTCGGTCACCACCTGCCGCGTCGCCGGACTCGTGCCGAAGAACATCGAGGCGGTCTGCCCTCTGGTTGCACCGGTCGGATAGATCGTCAGCCAGTTGTTCAGAGCCGTCGGGTTCACCGTCGTGATGCTCAGCGCAACGGCCTCGACGCCGGTCGCCGGGACGCCGACCTCGCCGGTGATCTGGAGTGACCGGTCACGGTCGCTCGCGACTCCCGCGTTCCATGCGGTGTCGTACTCACCGACGTTGGTGGCGGCACGGGAGTCGAGGAGACGGACCGGGGTGATGCCGACGAACTCCGATCCGCCGAGCTCCGAGTAGTAGCCGCTCACCTCGATCACGAGGTGCACGTCACCGTTCGCGTTTCGGATGTCGATGGTGCCGCCGTCGCCGACCTTTGCGACGACGACGTCGTTCACGACTGCGGTCGCCGACGGCGCGAGACCGAAGTTGAGCGCCGCGGTCGGTGTCGGCGTCGAGCCGGCCGGGGAGATCGTCAGCCACGACGCCGGAGCGGACGGGTTGACGGTGGTGATGTTGAGCACGACGGCACTGACGTCGGTCGACGGAACGCCGCCGACGCCGGTCACCGGCACGGCGCGTGTCTCGCCGGGACCCCATGGCGTGTCGAACGGCCCCACATTCGCCGCGACCCGACTGTCGAGAATTCGAGCCGGGTTGAGCGGGTTGAATCCCGCTTCGACGACCTGCTCGGTGTACAGCTGGATCGACACGTAGTCGACCGTGGAATCGTCTTGGACCACGACGTCGAGGAAGCCTTCCGCGTTGATCTGGTCGAGCAACGACGGAACGTTCGTGTTCACGAACCCGTCGGTGAGCGCGCCGAGTTCGAAGGTGAGCACCTTCTTGGTGTTGATGGGCGTCGGGCCGTACTTGGCGATGTCGGCGGCATAGACGACACCGTCGATCCGATCGGGCGGCGTCGTCTCACCGGTCAGCTGGAAGATCACGGCGTCGTTGGAGTGTCGGTAGTCGACGTTCACGGCGACGGTGGCACGGCAGATGCGCTCGCCGATCGGAGCCTCCAGCGCGGTGAAGGTGTGGGCGAAGAAGCGGTCGGACCCCGGATCGTCGAAGTCGCGGAAGCCGATCGCCCCGTTGGCCGAGTAGAAGTCCTTCACGGCCGCGCTCGGCGACGCGGGCTCGACGCCCTGGAACGAGTCCTTCGTGCCAGCGACGATCTCGGGCCCGAAGGCGCTGCACTTCTCGACGCCGCGGTAGCAGGAGCGGTCGGAGATGTCGAACTCTCCGTACCCTTCGATCACTCCTTGTGCCACCACGTCGTTGCAGTAGTCGAGGGAGTCGGCGATGCCGGTGAGCGTGCAGGTCAGGGACTCACCCGCCGGGATGACCCCGTCGCTCTCACAGTCGTTGAGCTCGATCACTCCTTCCTCGCTGTCGACGAGTGACGACAGGACTGCGGGTTGGTCGGCGTAGTTGGTGATGGTGTACGTCCACGTGATCGGCGAGCCGAGCACCACGTCGGGAGAGTCCTCGCCGTTCGTCGTCTTCTCGATCGTGATCAGCGCAGACGTGTAGAGATCCAGCTTCACGAAGTCCGTCTGGTTGTCGTCTTGCACGTAGAAGTCGACGTAGCCGTACTGCTGGATGAACGGGAGGAGATCGGTTTGGCCATTGGGGTCTGCCGGAGACGTCAGATCGCCCAGGTCGAAGGTGAAGTCCTGCGCTGTCATCGAGACGGAAAGAGGAATGATGTACCGCTCGTCATCGGCCGTGCGCTGCGTGTTGTCGTTCTGGTCGACGAAGAAGAGACCGAAGGAGTCGTTGGTGTCCCCGGTGCCCTTGATGCGGGTCGTCAACGTGGCGTCGCAGAGCTGCTCGGTCGGAGGGATGTTGAACCCCGAGAAGGTCTCGGCCATCCACTGGTTGTTGGTGGCGTCGTCATAGTCGTCGAATCCGAGGCCCGGCGAAATCGCGTTCTGCCAGAAGGCGACATGGTCGGCGCTCGGCGTGGCAGCCTCGATGCCGTTGGCCGTGGCGAAGTTGTCGTCGACGCCTTTCGTGATCGATGTGTGCAGCGTGCATGGCGCCGCGGCTGACACGATCCCATCGGCAACGGACATCACTGCCGTGGTCGCGACGACCGCTCCAGCGCACATCGCGAAGACGCTCAACGCACTCGTCGTGCGCTTGGCTCGACGGGCCCCGCGGCCCGGCTCTCGCCTCTTGGTTTCGAACATGGCGGATCCCTTCATCCACGAGCGCCCGATGCGCCCGATCGCTACCAGAGACGCTCAGCCCATCGAATCGGTTGACAGCTCGGACGCGAATGCGCCGGCGTCGGGTCGGCGAGGCGGTCAGCGACGGGTCAGCCGTCGAGCAACGAGAGCGCCGGACAGAATCGCAGCCGCCAGCGACCGTCGGCGAACGTGAACGGAACCGGCGCAACCGGTATGGCGCCGATGTCGAGGAACACGATTCCGACGCCACGCGCCGATGACGCGCCCGTGACCGTCACGTCGGCGCCGTCTGCCAGCGCTCGGATCCCATCCGGAATCCGACCCCAGCAGTCGTCGGCCACGAACTGTCGAGACGTCGGCACGTCGCCGCTGCGCAGCGCCGCCAACAGTGCCTCAGCGGAGTCC
This sequence comes from Ilumatobacter sp., assembly GCF_046290335.1. Taxonomy (GTDB): domain Bacteria; phylum Actinomycetota; class Acidimicrobiia; order Acidimicrobiales; family Ilumatobacteraceae; genus Ilumatobacter_A. Next base: position 83,039 of record NZ_JBKAGH010000002.1, read on the forward strand.
TGCAAACTGAGACACTCACCGCTCGACTCGGCGGCGAGCGCCGAGTTCGGGCCACACGGTTCGTCACTCATCACGATGACCACGCCGAGCGCGGCGACGGCGACGACCGCTCCCACCGCTGCGAGCATGGCGAGCCGTCGAAGGAGGCGGCCCCCCTCTCGCCCGACGACCTTCGCGGTCGCCGTTCCAGCACCGGTCGCGGGTGCCGCGGCGCCCGGTGTCGGTAGGGCAGCACCAGAGGTCGGCGGGTTCGGGGTCGCCGCTACCGGCGGGGTCGCCGTTACCGGCGGGGTCGCCGTTACCGGCGGGGTCGCCGTTGCCGGCGGGGTCGCCGTTGCCGTGGGGTTCGCCGTTGCCGTGGGGGTCGCGGGTGCCGCGGATGGCACCGCCGGTGCGGTGGCCGGGCCGAGGACTCCGGAGGGCAACGGGAGTGGTGGTGCCGACGGCGGCGTCGGTGGGCGTCCCTGCGCTCGTGCGAGGATCGCCTCGAACGGTGGCGGCGACACGACCACGCTCGCCCAGCGCTCGTCGACGGCGCGCTGCATGCGTTCCATGGTCGCCTGCAATGGATCCGTCCCGTTCACGGCGCGGGCTCCAACAGGCTCGTCAGCGTTCGCAGCGCACTCGCCACCTTCGTCTCGAGTTCCGGATCGCTCCGGAGCGATGCGGCCACCGCAGTGGCGTCGAGACGAGCGAGTCGTCCGAGCATCAACGCGTCGGCCTCGGCCGCTGGCAGCGCCTGGAGGGCACGCAGGGCCTTCGTCGCCTCGCCCGTCGCGTCGTCGATCGTCGGGAGACCTTGCACCGGCGTCGCCGCCAGCGCTTCGGCGCGGCGATGTCGGGCGATGTCGAGCACGAGCCTGCGCAGCGCGCCCAGCACGCCGTCGAGCGTTGCTGCGTGCGCTGGGATCGGCGTGGTGAGCATCTTCGTGAAGGCTTCCTGCACGATGCCTTCGCACACCGAGACGCTGTCGACGATCGTGCTCGCCAGCCGGACGAGCGGGAGATACTCCGACTCGTAGAGTTCGCGCACCAGCGGCTCGACACCGGCGGCGATCGTCGTCGTGACCTCCTTGTCGACGACGTGTCGACCGTCGAACACGAGCAGCGCCGCCCGTTCTCGTCCGAACAGCGCCGGCGTCTTCGCTTCGGGGATCCCCTCCAGGTCGATGTTGACGACGGCGAGGTCGAACGCGGTCGCCGCGTCGCGACCGCTCGCGAGATGTCGGTAGAACGTCGACGCGAACGAGTGCGCGGCGGCGTCGCTCACCCGATCGGACATGCCGATCACGCAGTCGACGTGATGCGCGATCACCTCGGCCTGCGTCGCGGAGTAGCACGCGTTCAACACCACGCAGCGCACGACGCCGGTGAACGCCGCGAACATCTGGCGCAACGTCTCCGCGTCGACGGCCACCGACTGACCGTCGGCGTCTTCGAAGTACAACTCGGCTCGTTCGTTGCCGTGACCGGAGAAGTGCACGACCGACGGATCGTCGTCGAGCATCTTCTGGACCAACTCGCTCGTCTCGGTGTCGTGGCTCAACACGATTCGTAGGCGGTCACGGTGACTCCCCAGTCGAACCGCACGCTCGATCAGGTCGAACTCGGCGTCGAGCGCGAGCTCGACCTTGTCGCGCGGCGACGCGCCCGCCAGCAGCACCGGCGCTGGGTCGGGAGGAGCCACTCCCCCGCCGGACCGTGGCGTCGGTTCTGTCATGTCGCAAGAAGATAGGTTGCCGAATGCAGCATCGTTGGACCAGACGCATCTGCCCCCGTTCGCGTTGACACGCATCGTGGACGACACCGCACCGATGGACGAGGTACGACGATGAGACTGCTGTTGTCGGGCGGAAGCCATCGAGCGACGCTCGGGGCGATGGGCGCTGTCGGGTACTTCCTCTGGTCAGAGGAGACGGCGCCGCCGGATGCCGGCGCGACCGATCGGTGGAGCGACGTGAACGAGGTCGTCTCCGTCAGCGGCGGCTCGATTCTCAACGGCACGCTCGCCGCCCACCCGAGCGCCACCAACGGGGAGACCCTCGGCGTCCTCGCTGATCTCCGGCGCCGGTTGGCCGGCGACGGGCTCCTCCCCCATCGCACACCGAGACGACTCGCGCTCACCACGGGACTGCTCACCGTCGCGGCGGTCGCCGTCTGGGCGGTCCTCGCCGCGGGTGGCGTGGTCGGTCCCGACCAGCTGGCGTCGAGCCCGTGGGCGCTGCTCGTCGGGGTGACGGTCGCGCCGGTGGTCATCGGCGTCGCGCGGCGTCTCGTCGCCCGCTACCAGCGCGACGTCCTCGAGGTCGTCACCGACGCAGCGCGACCGCTCGACACCGCGCCGGGCAAACGGCGCCACATCATGTGCGCGTCGGGACTCAGCTCGGGGGTGCCGTACTACTTCGTGGTCGGTGGCGAGACACCGTTCGAGCCGGCGTACGGAGCAGCACTGTCGTCCGGGTACCGGATCAGCGACGCCGTCGCGGCTTCGACGGCACTGCCCGGACTCGGTCAGGTGCGCGCTCCGGGCGAGTTCCGTCGCGAACTCCTCGTCGACGGGGGCGTGTCGGGCGGCTTCGGAGAACAGGTCGCCACGACACAGATCCGACGACGACCCAGCGACACCTGGCGCAACGACGGAGACTGGTTCGCGGTCGACGCCGTGCGCCACCTCCAGTCCGATTCACGCCTCGGCCAATTGGCACGTTCGCTCAGCACGACGCTCCTGATCTCGAGATGGCTGAAGGTGAGCCTCGAGGCCACGTACGTCAACGACCTGATCGACCTCGGACCTGGCCGCTACGCCCGCGTCTGGTCGCCGAACGAACTCCCCGCGTCGAGGCCGCCGAGCACCGCCGTCTTCCGCGACGGATCCGCGGCGTCGGATGCCGCGGGCGACGATCGGCTCGCCTCACCGGAGCGGGCGCGACTCGGCGAACTCCAACAGGACGTGTCGGTCATGGGCCTGTTCTCGTTGAACGAGCGAACGGTCGATCTCGGGATCGTCGTCGGGTTCGTGTCGACGCTGGAAGTGCGGCGGGGTCTCACGGTCGCTCGGGTGACCGAAGGACTCGACTGGCTCGACCAGCGACTGTCCACCGGCGGTCGCCTTCGCGAGATCTGGGAGGGCCCGGGCACGTCACGCCTGGGCACCCCACGCAACGACGACCCACGCGGCACCCCACGCGACGACGACCCGGTCAACGCCGGAAGCGACTGACGAGTTCGTCGGCAGCGCGCTGGAACGCCGCCGCGGCAGCGGCGTCACCGTCGACGGCCGCCAACTGCGCCAACGCCCCGTCGATGGGACCATTGCTCGACGCCCCGTTCCAACTCATCCGACCCGTGTACGGCAGCAGCAGGGCCTGCAGTTCGGAACGCTCCCCCGCTGTCCCGACCGTCGCCACGGCGGGCGCGAGCAGGGTGAGGATCGACGTGAAGTGCAGGTCACGCTCGACGCCATCGAAGCCTCGCCGCATCAACGCGTCGAGCTCTCGGCGAGCAGCATCGGCGTCGCCCTGCTCGGTGGCCAGCATCGACGAGACCGCTCGGTACGGCACGTAGTCGGGCGACCCGGCGACGAGGTCCTGCACGACGTCGTGCAACTCGGCGCTGCGTCCCTGCTGTTGGCGAGCGCTGAGCAGCAACAGACCGAACACGGTCGTCGCCCAGCTCGCGTCGAACCGCTCCATGCCGATCGCGAGCGCCTGCTCGGCCGCCGACTCTGCGTGCGCGATGTCGCCGGTGAGCGACCCCCACGCCGACTCGGAGAACGCCATCCCGAAGTCGCGAGGGCGGCGGCGCACCGCGTCGACCATGTCGCGCATCGTGTCGAGTGCGGCCGTCGCGCGATCGGGATCGCCCAGGACGCACGCTCGTTGGAAGCCGATGAACGCCGACTCCCAGATCAGGTCGGCGTCGCCATCGGCGAGCATGGCCATGCGTTCGCCTGCGAGGCCGAGCAGGTCGAAGTCGTCCGGGTGGGCGAAGCCCAGATGGGCGTTCTCGAGCACCGACCGTTCCAACTCGTCGTGACCCAGCACGAACGACAGGTCCCATCCCTCTCGATACAGCCGGCGACCGACGGCCGCGTCGCGAGTCGCGCTGAACAGCGGCGCGGCGCGCACGCACAGCTCGGCGCGCATGATGGGCGGGAGGTCGAGGGCCAACGCCTCCTCGACGAGCGCGACGATCCCGCCGTCGGCCGCTCCGGTTCCGGTGGTGGCACCGAAGCCACACAGCTCGGCTGCGGCGACCGCGAACAACTCGGCGCTGTCGGCCTCCCTGGCCCGTTCACAGCCGTCGATCAACAGCTCGACGTACCCGGGACTGCCGAGTGCACTCTCGACGACACCGCGCCGGACCGTGATCTCTGCCGTCAACGCATCGTCGCCGACGTCGTAGCGGTCGGCGAGGTCCTGAGCCGACGAGATCAGCTCGCGAGCGCTCTCCCAGTCGAACACGCCGATGACCTCACCCGCCGCGTCGAGCGTCGACCAGATCGCCCGGTCCGGGTCGAGATCGGCGGCCTCTCGGTAGTGCATCGACACCTCGATCGCCGACGCTCCTCCCGACTCGAGCGAGCGCCCGATCTCGTCGTGTAACGCGACTCGACGGCCAGAGGCGAGGAGTTGACGGCAGGCGTCGGCGATCAGCGCGTGGACGAATCGCCCGGTGTCGGCACCGCGGTCGAGCGACACGAGGCCGGCATCGGCGGCAGCGAACAGTTCGGCGTCGGCATTCGCGCGGAGCTGACGCAGCGGTTGCATGTCGAACTCCTGGCCGAGCAACGCCGCGACGTCGAGGGTCTCGAGCGTCGATCGACTCAGCGGATCGAGTCGATTCCGGACCGCGACCAGGATCGACGACGACAACTCGGACTGCAGGACGCCGGCTTCGGCCACGTCGGCGACGAGGAGCCGGACGAACAGGGCGTTGCCGGCCGTCTGCTCGAGGAGTCGCTCCGCCGCGCCCGGCGGGATCCGACCGAGCGAGGCCGACGACAGCACCTCGCTGATGTCGTCGAGCGCCAGACCCCCGAGCCGGATCGTCGACGTCTCCGCGACGTGGTCGACCAGCGCACGAAGCCGTGGTGAATCGCTGGGCCTCAGACCGAGCACGATGGTGGTGATGCCGTCGGTCGCCAGCCGTTCGACGATGTCGGCAGACCCGGCGTCGAGCCAATGAGCATCGTCGAGGATCATCACCGTGTCGGACGCCGCCTGCAGAAAGCCGGTCAGTCCGTCGATCAGTTCGTCGCGACCGAGTCGGCCTCCGGTCGGCACCCCGAGGCCTGGGCAGACGCGGGCCACCGCGGATGCCGCTCGCTCGTCGGGCGGCGCCCACTCGGCGACCGCCTCGCACAGCGCGGCGATCGCGTCGAGCGGTCGCGTGGGATGCGGCGAGACCTCGACTCTGACGACCCGCGCTCCGCTCGCCCGACGGGACTCCTCGAAACGCGCGAGCAGAGTCGACTTGCCGATGCCGCCTTCGCCGACGACGGCGATCGTCTCGCCAGGGCGGATCTGTTCGAGACGGGTCAGCTCCGCGCCCCGGCCGCCGAACGCGGACGCCTCACCTCCGACCGACGTGAGCGCGACCGGATCGAGATCGACGGCGCCGACCAGGATCGCGTGCTCGAGGTCGGCGAGCGCCGGTGACGGCGACAGACCGGAGGCACGAAGCGTGGAAGCGGCGGCGGCGAGCACACGTAGCGCTTCGGAGCGTCGGCCGCACGCTGCGAGGGCCGCAGCGTGCACCGCGACGAGGCGCTCTCGGACCACGTCGGCGTCGAGGAACGACGCCGACAGCTCGGCGGCATCCTCATGGCGGGCAGCGGCATTCCACAGCTCGCAGAGGCGGGTCGCTGCGAACCATCGCAGCTCGGACAGCGCCGATCGGCGGGCCGAGGACGCCGCGGCGTCGGCACAGTCGCCGAACGGTTCACCGACCCAGGAATCGAGGGCGTCCGACAGCAACGCCGCAGCCTCGGCGTCGGCGGCCTCGCGAGCCGCCACGATCGCCTCCTCGAAGCGGTCGACGTCGAGCCGATCCGCATCCAGCCGATACGCGTCGGTCTCGTGAACCAGCCGATCCGCCATCGGCCCCAACGAGGCGCGCAGCCGGGACAGCGCGACGTTCAACGCGCGGCGTGGGTTGGCCGGCAACTCGCCCGACCACAGCATCTCGATCAGCGCATCGACCGTGACCGAACGACCGGAGTGCAGCGCGAGCCCGGCGACCAGCTGCTTGACCTGCCGGCGGCCCAGATCGACCTCGTTGCCGTCGACGATGACCCGGCTCGATCCGAACACCCGCACGTCGAGCACCCCTGCGCCGGCATCAGCATCAGCGCCGGCATCAGCATCAGCATCAGCATCGGCATCACGGTCACCGCCGCTCGCACCTTCTGCGCCGGCGGTGCGCGCGGGTTGTGTCATCACCAGCGCCAAGGCTAACCATGTGGCATGGACGTGCCCGACATCGGACGCTTCTGGTCGGCCACGACGGCACCGCTGCTCATCAGTCACGGGGGCGACACCGCGTCGGGCGCGGTGTCGGGCACCTGGACCGCGTACCGCCGCGCCCACGAACTCGGCTTCCGAGCGTTCCAGGTCGACGTCGTCCCCGCCGCCGACGGGGCCCTGCTGTCGATGCACGCCGTGTTCGGCCGCACACCGCGACTCGAGTCGGGGACCCTCGAGGCGGTCCGAGCTCGCCTGGACGACGTCCCGACCCTGAGCGAATTGATCGCTGCGTATCCGGACGCTCGATGGAACATCGAACTGAAGAGCGCCCGCTGTGAACAGCGCCTTGTCGAGCTGATCGAACTCCACCCCGCCCGACACCTGCTGTGTATCAGCGCACCGTTCCACACGAGGGTGCTCCGACGTCTGCGACGCCGCTTTCCCGATCTCTCCACCAACGCGTCGCTGCTCGAAGGAGCCTTGATCGGGGTTGCGCTCCAGCCGTGGCGAACGTGCAGCGCCGACGGTGTCCAGGTGTTCTCCAAGCTCGCCAGCGGACGCGTGGTGAACCACCACGTCCGGCGGGGACGCGCCGTGCAGGTGTGGACCGTGAACGACGGCGCCGAGGCCAGCCGTCTGGTCGATCGAGGGGTCGTCGCCCTGATCGTCGACGACTACCTCGCCGTCGCCGGCGCGGTCGCGCAACGCACCATCTGACGCTCCGCTGCGCCCGAGCCGACGCTGCGCGGAGACTCCTGCGAGTCCCACACGCAGGCGCGCTCGGGCTGGAAGCTCCGTGGAAACCCGACTGCTCGATCGTGGTGCTCGTCACCTCGATCCAGCCGTCGATCCTCAGGAGCTCCACGATGTCCGCACTCGAAACCGAACCCGCCGACCTGGCGGCCTCACCGCGACGATCCGCCTGCGACGGGAGCCTCGTTGGCGGCGCGGCGATGGCGTGGCCCGACTTCGTCGAGTCGATCTACCGCGAACGATTCGGCGAGCTGTGCCACCTGGCTCGCCGCCTCGTCGACACCACCCACAGCGCCGAGGAAGTGGTACAGGAAGCGTTCAGCCGTTTCGTGGCACTGCAGCGGCCCCCGGCTCCGGGCAAGGAACTGTCGTATCTGCGCTCGATCGTGATCAACGAAGCCCGCTCCGTGCTGCGTCGACGGCAGCTCTCGGACCGGCATCGTCCCACCCGCCCGCCGGCGACGAGTCGCGACGCAGCCGACGAGGCGCTGCATCGGCTGGAGGCCCGGCGGCTCTGGGAGTCGATCACCGACCTGCCGCAGCGCCAACGCCAAGTCGTCGCGCTGCGCCACGTGTTCGACATGTCCGAACGCGAGACGGCGCGGCTGCTGTCGATCAGCGCCGGCTCGGTCAAGACCCATGCGAGTCGCGGCCTCTCGACGGTCCGACGACTCACGAACGACGGCGAGCGATGACCTCCATCATGGGCTTCGCCAGGCTCACCCGAACCACGTCGGCGGAGGGCCCGCCACCGGATCGCGTCGACGACCACTCGCCGTCTCCGCGCCCGAACGCCCGGGGTCAGGCACCAGCCGTGACGCGCCCGGAGTCAGTCGTGCTCGGCGGCCTCGGCGACGAAGTCGATGAGCTGCTCGACGGCGCCGATCAGTTCCGGACGGAGATCGGCGAACGTGGCGACCCGATTGCGCAGCGTCGGCCAGAAGCCATCGAAGCGGACGCCGAGCGCTGCACACATCCCCTCTTTCCAGGTGACGTTCGGATCGAACGGAACCTCCGGCCACTCGTCGAGTCCGAGCACCTTCGGGCGGATCCCGGCCCACACGTCGACGAACGGATGCCCGGTGATCAACACGTTCGGGTCGTTCACGGTCGCAGCGATGCGTGACTCCTTGCTGCCCGCGACGAGGTGGTCGAGGAGCACACCGAGACGCCGGTGAGCAGCAGGCTGGAACTCGGCGACCGCCGCGGCCAGATCGTCGGCACCGTGCAACGGCTCGACGACGATGCCGAGCTCGCGCAGGTCGTCACCCCAGACATGCTCGAGGAGTTCGGCATCGTGTTTGCCTTCCACCCAGATTCGGCTCGCACGAGCCACCTTGGCGCGTCCGTCACCGGCGATGGAGCCCGACGCGGTGATCCGCTGCGTGGCAATCGCGACCTTCGCCGGGCGCACCAGCGTCACCGGGGCGCCCTCGATGAGGAACCCGCCCGGCTTCCAACCGAAGTGGCGCACGTAGTCGTGGCGGTCCTGCAGCGTGACGCCCTCGGCACTCCAGCGCACGACGACGCCGGTGAAGTGGCTCGAGCGATCCTCGATGAGCATGCCCATCTCGACGACGACGTCGGGGTAGCGGGGGGCTCGCTTCTGCTGCTCGAAGTCGTCGAGTACGTCGGTGCTGTAACCCATGTCGATCGACCATCGAGCTTGCCACGCGCCCGACGCCGCGCCGCGGCACCCGCAGCACCGTCGAGCAGCGAGCCCAGAGCGCGGGCCCTGGGCGCCGGGGCCTGGGCGCCGGGGCCGGGCGCCGGGGCCGGGCGCCGGGGCCGGGCGCCGGGGCCGGAGCGCCGAGGCCGTGGCCACCGAGCGCGACGAGTGCGAACCCGCCAACTCGCTACGAGGACGGGCGTCGGTGCCAGCCGCTCGGGTCGAGGACCAGGTCGAGCACGGTCGCGTCCGGAAACCGGAACGGTGCGCGGACGCCCGTGTGTGCGCGAGCCACCGGCAACGCGAGCGGGTCGAGCAACAGCGGGTCGCTCACCGGTGACCAGCGATGCCAGCGGTGCGCCGGAACCTCTGCGAACTCGATCGTCTCCTCACCCAGCACCTCGATCGCCCCGTGGACGACCCCGACCTGCTGATAGCCGTCGTCGGCGCCGGCGAGATCGTCGACGCGGCTCGGGCCACTCGTCGCATACCACTCCAGATCGAAGGCGATAGGTGTGGGATCGCCGTAGGCCCGGCCGAGCGCTTCCGTCGGATCGTCGAGCGACGCGGCGTAGGTCTCGTTGCCGATCGTCCACTGCTCCATCGGCGCGTCGCAGAAGTGCTCCGCCCACATCGCCTCGCCCTTCATGATGAACGGATCGGCGCGCACCGGCACCTCGAAATCGGTGATGTGCAACAGCGGTCGACCGACGCGCCCGAGTGCCGCCCAGTACCACGCGACCGAGCCGATGATCCGGTGCCCGGAGATCACGCCGACCGACGCCTCGGGGGTCCAGGCGGCGAACACCCATTCCTCGACACGAGCATCGGGATGGCGACGGTCGGTCCAGGTCGGATCTGGCCCGGGGTTCGCCACGCCGTGCAGGTTAGGCGGCAGCGCGAGGGCGGCCTCCCTCGCGCTGCCGTCGACCGCTCGAGCGACGACGTGGCAGCCCCGGCCGGCTGACGGCCGGTCGGCAACCGACACGGGGGCTGGGTGGGGGTTGGCACGGCGGCCGGCGTGACGGTGCATCGCCGCGAGTTCCGAACGTCGAACGATCCGGCAGACTGTGGTGCGTGTCGAACGAATTGCGCTATCTCAGCCTCGAGTGGATCAACGCCCTGTCGGCCGAGGTCGCGGCGAGCGAACACATCCGAGACATCGCGAACCAGCACTCGATCGGGGTGACGCAGATCGTCAGCGACGGACCCGAAGGTGATGTGACGTATCACCTCGTCGTCGGCGATGGACACGCCACGTTCGGAGCCGGACCCGCCGACCCAGAGCACGTCAAGATGGAGCAGTCGTGGTCGACCGCGGTCGCCGTCGCCACCGGCGAACTCAATGCCCAGGAAGCCTTCATCAACGGCCACATTCGTCTGTTCGGCGACCAACAGAAGCTCCTCGACTCCCAGCCGGTGTTCGGTGCGCTCGACGCAGTGTTCGGCGCCGTTCGCGACCGCACCCGCTACGAGTAACTGCCCCGAATCCCAGCTGCGAACCGCCGCTGCGAGGAGTAGCCACTCACCGCAGCGACGAACCGCTGCTGCGAGGAGCGGCCACGAACCGCCGCGGGTGACTCGACGAGTAGCGTCGGTGACATGCCGGAGATGCCGGAGATCCAAGCGCACGCCGAACGACTCTCCGATCAGTTCGTCGGGCGGACGCTCGCCCGGTTCCAGCCGCTGAACTTCACGGCGCTCAAGACCGCAGTCCCGCCGCCGGACGCCGCCTACGGGGCCACCCTCCAGTCGATCGGACGTCGCGGCAAGTATCTCCTGTTGCACTTCGAACCGCTCACGATGGTGGTCCACCTGATGCAAGGGGGACGACTCCTTCCCGACACGAAGCGCTCGAAGAAGCCGCGAGGTGGTCAGGCCCGTATCGAATGGGAGCCGCTTGAGTTGCCCGACGGCAGCATCGACGAGACGGCGCTCTTGCTCACCGAGCAGGGAACCGAGCGCCGTGCCGGAATCTGGTGCGTCGCACCTGGCGACATCGACACCCAGCCGCCGCTCGCACCACTCGGTCCCGAAGCGTGCGACGCCTCGGCTGCGGAACTGGCGGACCGGTTCGCCGATCGGTCGATGCGCATCCACGGGTTCCTGCGCGACCAGCGCTGCGTCGCAGGGATCGGCCGACGCCTCGCCAACGAAGTGTGCTGGCAAGCCCGGATCTCTCCGTTCGCGACGACCAAGTCGCTCGGCGCCGACGGAGCAGCCCGCGTGGTCGATGCGATCGCCGTGTGCGTCGAGGATGGCCTGGCCTACGAGCGCAGCCGTTCCGACATGAGCGCATCCAAAGACCGGCTCAGCAACGTGCACGGTCGAACCGGTGATCCGTGCCCACGTGGCGAGGCGGGCGAACACGAACCCGACACGATCCGCTCGGTCGAATACTCGGGGTACACCGTCAACTACTGCCCTCGCTGCCAGACCGGCGGCAAGATCCTCGCCGACAACACCACCAGCAAGTTCCTCAAGTAGGCCGTCGATCCGCCCCACCCCCATGAGAACCCCGAAGGCACCGATCCTCATCGCCAGCCACCCCCACCCCCGGGCGATGAGAACCCACGCGACCCGTCCACGTCGATCCTCATCGCCTATCGACCGGGTGGCGGGCTGCTCGGCGGCGTCGGTACTCGCCCAGAAGACGGGTGCCGAGCGCACCATCGGTGACATCGAGATCAGCGGTGCCGAGGCGCGTGACCGACCAGCCCACTGTCGCGGCGCAGCGATCCCGGTGCTCGTCGGCACGCCGCCCGATCGTCTCGCGATGGGTCGGGAAGAGGTCGATCTCGATGGCCCAGCACAGGCTCGGTACGGCCAGGTCGAAGCGCGCCGGCCCATAGCCGGGAAGGTCGATCGAATACTGCCGCTCGAGCCCGGAGATGCTCCGGCGTCGCATCAGGTCCCCCACTCGGACTTCGGCATGCGACTCGGCCGGGCCTCCGGGCAGACGACGGTTGACCAACTCGAGATAGCGGCGGAGCCACGGCCTCTGTGGCGAAAGCCAGTCCACCGCGACAGCTCGGAGTTCCTGACGCGTGAGCCCGCCGTCGGCTGCGGCCTGTTCGATGACCGACAGCAGACTCGGCCCGTCGAGTACCCGGGCGAGATCGAGCGCGGTTCGCGCTCGCGAGGTGACCACGATCCCGTCCGGTCGGAACACCCGGTCGTGCTCGTGGATGGCCGCCGTTCGGTATTGACGCACCCATGACTCGACGCAGTGTTGGCTCGCCGGAGAGACGATCAGATGAATCCGCTGGTCGCTGGGCAGACGGCGGAACCCCCACAGACGCCCCGCCGTCGGACCGGAGATGGTCGCGTCTTGATGCCGGACCGACATCGCGACACATCGGGCGTACTCGTCCAGGGGAATCGCCGGGAGCCGATACACCCCCTCGACGACACGCTCGAGGTTGCCGGCCTCGCGCATCGAGCGGATGAGATGGTCGCTCATTCCCAGGTCACGGAGCTGCTGCGTACCGGCGATGCCGTGACATCGGGCGAAATGGGCGAGGACGGCGGGTGGGAAGTGCGCCATGACGAAACCTCCAGAGGCGGCGACGTCGCTGGCCCTGTCGGGCCGCTCCAATCGCATGGAATCTGCAGGTGACGAAGGCGTCACGAACGAAGGAAGTCGGTGACGACGAACCTACCCACGACCGCGAGATCCCGGACACGCCGCACCCCACCCCAGCCGAGCCCAGCCCCACCCAGGAGCGATGAGAACCGACGCGACCCCGTCCCGCCGATTCTCATCGCGACCGACAACCTGCGTCCGCGATGAGAGCTGGCGCGACCGCTCCACGCCGAATCTCATCGCGGGCGGGGTGGGGACGTAGCCTCACGGTATGCCGATTCATCTTCGCGCCGAGCCCGGCGACTATGCACCGAACGTTCTCTGCCCTGGTGATCCCGTACGGGCGACCTACATCGCCGAGACCTTCTTCGATCCCGGATTCCGCCAGGTGAACGAGGTGCGCGGCATGCTCGGCTACACCGGCACCTTCGAAGGCAAGCCGATCAGCGTGCAGACGACCGGCATGGGCGCACCGTCCGCAGGCATCGTGTTCGACGAACTCGCACAGCTCGGCGCGAAGCGTCTGATCCGCGTCGGCACCAGCGGCGGACTCGCCGACGGGATGGCCATGGGCGACACCGTCATCGCGCTCAGCGCTGCGGCCGACGATCATGCGCCGCGCCAGCTCAGCCAGATGGATTGCCATGCTCCCACAGCCACGTTCGGCTTGGTCGAGGTCGCGGCGCGCCTCTCCCGCGAGAACCCGATGGGTAAGGTCCACATCGGACCGATCGTCACGTCCGGGCTGTTCTACGAGCCGAGCTGGGACAAGTTCAAGATGTGGAAGTCGCTCGGCTACATCGCCGTCGAGATGGAAGCAGCGATGATGTACACCGTCGCCGCCATGAAGGGGATGGAAGCGTTGGCCCTCATGACGGTGAGCGACATGATCGGCGACGACGACGGTGACACCGTCCGCATCTCCGACGACGACATGAAGCGCGGCGTCGATCAGATGATGGAGATCGGCTGTCGCGTCGCCGTGTCGGATTGAGTACCGACACCGCGCCGACCCACGTGGGCGGCCGCGGCGGTGAACAACGCATCGGTCAGCGCGAACTCCTGACCCTCATCTCGGCGCTGATGGCGCTGATGGCGCTCGGCATCGACCTGATGCTGCCGGCGTTCGACGACATCCGTGTCGCGTTCGACCTCGGCGAGGCATCACCGCGGACCGGGCAGGTCATCACGGTGTTCTTCCTCGGGCTCGCCGTGTCACAACTCGTCTACGGACCGCTCGCCGATCGCTTCGGCCGCAAACCGATCCTCTACGTCGGCATCGGGATCTACCTCGTCGGCGCGGTCGGATCGGCGCTCGCGCCGACGTTCGAACTCCTCTTGCTGAGTCGCTTCGTGTGGGGCGTCGGCGCCGCCGGGGCACGAGTTGTCGCCACGGCGATCGTCCGCGACCGGTTCGAGGGCGGAGCGATGGCGAAAGCGATGTCGCAGATCATGGCCGTGTTCATGTTGGTGCCGGTGCTCGCGCCGACGCTCGGAACCGGCATCATCGCGATCTTGCCATGGCGCGGCGTGTTCTGGTTCTGCGTCGTCTGGGCGATCGTCATCGGCCTGTGGAGCCTGCGGCTGCGCGAGACCCTCGATCCCGCCCACCGCCGCCCATTGCGTTTCGGACCGATGTGGAACGGCTACGCCGAGGTGACCCGGACACCGGTGACCTTCGGCTACACGATCGCAACGGTGTTCCTCCAGGGCGTATTCACGACGTATCTGGCGAGCAGTGAACTGCTGATCTCCGACGTCTTCGGTCGCCGGGCGCAGTTTCCGTTCATCTTCGGACTGGTCGCCGTGCTGTTCGGCCTCGGCGCCTTGATCAACGGGCGGATCGTCGTGCGACTCGGCGTGCATCGTCTCGTCAATCGCGTGTACGCGATCCTGATCCCGCTGGTGACGTTGTCGGTCGTCGTCTCGGTCAGCGCCGGCGGCACGCCGAACTTCTGGCTGTTCATGCCGCTGCTCGGGCTCACTTTGGCCTCGTTCATGTTCCTGATGCCGAACCTCAACACTGCGGCGCTCGAGCCGGTGGGGCACCTCGCGGGAACCGCATCGGCACTGTCGGGCGCTGCCCGGATGGGCGGCGGGGCCGTGCTCGGAACGATCGTCAGCGCACAAGTGAGCGACTCGACGACACCGTTCTCGATCGGCGTCGCCGTGCTCTGCCTCGGCTCGTGGCTGTCGGTGCTCGTCGTGCGGCGACGCTCTCCACGGCTCGCCGTCGATCACCTGACGAGCGCCACGCCGACGAGCCCGACCGGCGCCGTCATCGGCTGATCCGACCCTCCCGCCGACGAGGAGCGTGGCGTCGATCGCCGGAGCCCCGTCGCCGTGGGTGCCCGTACGTTCCGGGGCCTCGGCGCCCCGCCGCATCACGAGTCGGCCGAGAGGGAGGCGCGGCGGACCTTGCCGGTGAGCGTGCGCGGGATCTCGGCGACGAAGGTGACGTCGCGCGGCACCTTGTGCCGGGCCAGGTGCTCGGCGACCAGACGCCGGACCTGCGCCGCGCTGATCTTCGCTCCGGGCGCTCGCACGACGTGCGCCACGAGCCGCTGACCGAACTCCTCGTCGTCTACCCCGACGACCGCGACGTCGACGATCGCCGGATGGGCCAACAGCAGGTCCTCGACTTCCTGAGGGAACACGTTCTCGGCGCCGCTCACGATCATGTCGTCGGCGCGGCCGGTGACGTACAGCAGACCATGCGCATCGAAGTACCCGACGTCACCGGTCGACATCAACCCGTCGACGACCTCCTTGCCGCCACCGCCGGTGTACCCGTCGAACTGCGCGCCACCGCCGACGAAGATGCGCCCCACTCCCCCCGCCGCGACGCGCTCGCCGGCGTCGTCGAGGATCTCGACGACGGCTCCAGGCAACACGTGACCCGCGGTGCGGGGCTCGGCCACCAGTTCGGCTGGCACGGCGAGCGTTGCCTGGCCGACCTCGGTCGATCCGTACAGGTTGTAGAGGTTCGGGCCGACGCGTGTCAGCCAATCGACGACGACCGGTTCGGGCAGCGCCGAGCCGCTCGACGCAACGATCCGCAGCGACGACAGATCGGTCGAGCCGAGGCTCGGCTCGGCGAGGAGGCGCTGCAGGATGACCGGTACGACTGCGAGCACCGTCGCCCCGACACGCTCGACCTGTTCGAGCGTCGCTGCCGCGTCGAACGACGACGACACCACGACCGTGGCACCGAGCGACAAGGCGATCCCGAGTTGTGCCAATCCCCAGGCGTGGAACAGCGGCGAGGTGATCGCGATGACGTCGTCGCTTCGATACGGGATCTCCTGCACGATGCCGAGCGCGGCGCTGGCAGCGAATCCGCCGTTGCGGCGCGCCCCCTTGGGCGTCCCCGTGGTGCCCGACGTCAGCAGGATCGGTGCGAGAGGTCGAGAAGGGGTCAGCGCGAAGCGCTGCGTCGACGCTCGGACCTCGTCGAGCCGTCGTGCGGCGCGCGGGATCGCTGCATCGACCGGCACCAGATCGACGGGTACGACGACGACGGGGACCGACAGCGAATCCACGTCACGGTCGAACTCCATCGACGCCAGGAGGTCGGCATCGATCACGAGCGCGTCGATGCCTTCGCGACGAGCGACGTCGAGCAGTTGCGGACCGGAAAATCCCGTGTTGAGGTAGACGACGGCGAGACCGGCCTTTGCCGCGGCGAGCGTGACCTCGACGAACTCGCGATGGTTGCGACAGGCGACACCGAGTTGGTCGCCCCGCTCGAGACCGAGCGACCGGAGTCCTTCGGCGAGCTTGGACGACGACCGGTCGAGTTCGGCAAACGAGGTCGATCCTCGATCGTCGACCACTGCGGTTCGTGACGGTGTGGTGGTGGCCGCTGCGGCGACCGAGGCGGCGAGCGTCGGCCCCCACCTGGTGAGCGCGAGCGTCAACGCGACGCCGCGGCGCGGATCGAACAATCCGGTGCGCCGAACCGTGTCGACGAGGGACGAGATCGAAGGGAGGTCGGCCATGACGAGGCGGGTCAGCGCAGGTCGCGCTCGGGCACGGTCGCACCGAGACGGTCGGCCAACGCCTGCGCCACGAACCGGCGCACCGACGACTCGATCGGGAACGACAGATGGCTGCCCTCGTACCAACAGATCTCCGGCTCATCCCAGTGCTTCCACAGCGCTCGGACGTTGCCCGGGCGCACCCAGCGATCGACGAGTCCGCCGTAGATGTAGCGGGCCTCGTGGGGAATCAGCGGCTCCATCGCCAAGGGTGACACCGGCCGATTCACCCGCTCCAGCGAACGCCAACTCAGGCCCCACTGCTCGTAGAACGGCGGGAGGAACGCCTCGACGTTGCGGCGCATCCCGCGGACGAGGTCGGCTTCAGGGACGCCGGCTATTGCAACGGCGAGATCATCCTCGAAGCAGGCCAGCAGCGACGTGAAGTAGCCACCGAGGGAGATCCCCGACGCGCCGATCGCCACCGGAGACTGGGTGTCGGCGATCCACGACTTCAGTCGCCGGATGTCCCAGATCGCCTGCGCCGCGGTGTGGACGGTGTTCATCGCCCCGCCGAACAGCACGCGGTCGCCGGACGCACCGACGGCACGAGGTCCGTGCAGCGGCGACACCGGGAACGCGAGGTTGAGGCCGTACTCGTGGTGCAGCCGCTTGCCCCCGAACGCCATGAAATCGATCTGCGGGGTACCGGTGCGGTACCCGTTGATGCAGATCAGCCAGGGCCGTGGCTCCCCGTCGTGGCGGAGGATCCAGGCGTGCGCCGTCCGGTTCTTCTCGTAGCCGAGCCACCGCTCACGCCCCGGCTCGGCGTCGTGGGGCTCGTACTCACTCGCCATCGACATGTGCTCGTACGCGACCCCCGAGGCCGACCGCCGAACGAACGCCGGCGACGTCAACTCCGTCGGCTCGCGATGGTACGAGCGAGGGTCGTCGACCCATCCCATGTCGTTGAACAACTCGACGCCGTCGCCGAGTTCGTCACGCAAACGCCGACGAAAGTCGATCGAAGGTGACCGCAGCCGGCTGTTGGCCGATTCGACCTGCAGCGCCCACTCGTCGATCCACCACTTGGCGGCGAGCGCTGGCGTGAGTCGTGGGCGCGGCAGGTCGTGTTCGCGGTGGCCGACGATCCACGCTGTGGTCTGTCCGAAGAACTCGTCGACGATCGTCATGACGCGGTGACCGTGCCGGCCATCGCGGTCAGATCAGACCGAGTTCGGCAACGGCGTCGCGCTCGCTCACGAGTTCGGCGGCGGTTGCGTCGATCATCTCGCGGCTGAAGTCGTCGATGTCGAGACCTTGCACGATCTCGTACTCGCCGTCCTTGCAGACACACGGGAACGAGCTGATGATGCCTTCGGGCACGCCGTAGCTGCCGTCGGACGGAATCGACATCGAGACCCAATCGCCGTCGGGCGTACCAAGCGTCCAGTTGCGGATGTGATCGACGGCTGCCGACGCCGCCGACGCCGCCGATGAGGCGCCCCGAGCGTCGATGATGGCCGCGCCACGCTTGGCCACGGTCGGGATGTACTCGTTGGCGTACCAGTCGTGGTCACCGACGAGTTCGTACGCGTTCTGTCCGCCGACCTTCGCGTGGAACAGGTCGGGGTACTGCGTGGTCGAGTGGTTTCCCCAGATCGTCATGTTGGTGATGTCGTTCACCGACGCGTCGAGGCGGGTGGCGAGTTGGCTGATCGCACGGTTGTGGTCGAGGCGGGTCATCGCCGTGAACCTGCCCGGATCGAGGTCGGCAGCGTTGCTCATGGCGATGAGCGCGTTGGTGTTGGCCGGGTTGCCGACCACGAGCACCTTGACGTCCTTCTTGGCCGAGCGGCTCAGCGCCTGGCCCTGCGGCTTGAAGATGCCGCCGTTCGCCGACAACAAGTCGGCGCGCTCCATGCCCGCCTTGCGCGGCATCGAACCAACGAGGATCGCCACGTCGGCATCACCGAACGCGACATCGGGGTCGTCGGTGCACGTGATCGAGTCGAGCAGAGGGAACGCACAGTCGTCGAGTTCCATCTTGACGCCGTTGAGCGCGCCGAGCGCTGGCGTGATCTCGAGCAGCTGCAGCGACACCGGGGTATCGGGCCCGAGCATCGTGCCCGAAGCAATGCGGAAGAGGAGGCTGTAGCCGATCTGGCCAGCAGCACCGGTGACGGCAACACGAACGGGAGTAGTCATGTGACTGAGGTTACGCCGCCTCTCGCACTGCCCACAATCGTGCGCCCGCCCCACGCCCCACAGGTCATCGTGCCAGGCACCATGACCTTTCGAGCATGACCTCTCGCGGTGCCCCGCTGAGCGATCTGGCTGGGTCAGATGCCGATGACGCGACCGACGATGTCGGCGTAGTAGTTCTGCCCGTTCTGATTGAGGTGGATGTTGTCGTCGTAGAAACAGTCGCCCGGGCACTGCCGCCCGAGCACCTCCCAGTCGATGACGGTCACGTTGGGGTACACGCTCGGCAGCGCTCGGATCATCTCGTTGTTGCCGCCGACCCAACTCCGATCGGCTTTGCCCGTCACGAAGATCACGACCGGCACGTCGGCGAGGATGGCCATCATCGAGTCGAGCGACGACTGCGAGAAGCTGCCGTTCGTGCCGAGGTGGACCACGACCACCGACCCGAGTCGCCCGAGATCCTTGATCGCCTGGACCTCGGGCAGGTAGGCGGTGAACTGGCGGCTCGTCGCGGCGTCGACGAACACGCCCTTGGCCGCCAATTCTCCAGCGGCGCCCAGCATCACGGAGTCGCCGAGCGCGATGATCGGCACCGCGTTCGGCCCACCGGCCGGCGGAATCCCGAGCGGCGTGACCGTCGACAGGTCGCTCACCACGCCCAACTGCGTGGGTGCCGGTGGTGGAGGCGGCGGCGGTGCGGTCGTCGCTGGCACGACGGGCACCGTCGTGCCCGGCACCACCGGCACCACCGGCACCGTCGTCGCTGGGGGCGTCGTGCCGGGCTCGGTGGTGGCCGGCAGGGTCGTGGCCGAGCTCACCACGGTGGTCTCCGTCATCGCCGAGGTGGTGACGGGCGCGGCCTCCGTCGTGGCCGGCACGAGATCGTCGACGCGCCCGTCGGGTGGGTCGAGCGGCACAGCGACGGTGATCGGTACCGGGACGTCCGCATCGAACCCCACATCGGACAGGCTGACCGTGTCGTCTTGCGCGGCAGCGAGGTCGTCGGCGATCTCGTTCTGCTTCACCTCGGCGGTCGCCAGCGTGGCCCCGGCGAACACGGTCAGCGCGCCGACCGCGGCGAAACCCACCACGGTCGCGTTGCGTCGACCGGGGTGCGTACTGCGACGCAGCGAACGCACACCGGCGAGGAACGTACCTTTGCGGATCGGGGTCTCGACGAGCCGAAACGACGCTTCGGTGATCACCGCCGTGATCGCCATCGCCACGACGAACTCCATCACCGTCAGCTTGTTCCCGGCCAGCCCGCGGATCGCCTGGTACACCGGCCAGTGGAACAGGTACAAGCCGTACGATCGCACGCCGATCCAGACCAGCACCCGGTTGCCGAGCACTCGATTGGTTCGTGCTCGTGGATGGCTCACGGCAGCGATGACGAACACGGTCAGCACCGACGACAGGAACAGACCGCCTTGGAACAGCCGCCCGTCGGCGGTGCCTTCGGGGGTGACGAGGTACAGGTTCCAGCACATCCAGGCGAAACCCGCCAGTGACACCAGCGCCACCACGTCGAACACGGGTCCTCGCCGTCCGAGCGGACCGCGAGCCACGGCGAACGGACGCCACACCATCGCGAACGCGGCACCGAGCAGGATGCCCGACGCTCGCGAGAACGAGCCTATGTAGAGGAAGTCGAGCTTCGAGATCGGTCGATCGCCGATCCACCAGTACGCCTCCGGGGTCTGCTCGGGTTCGCCGATGAACCCCGGGTGATACGCGAGTGCCGTGAAGATCGCGATCGCCACAGCGGCGACGAAGAGCCACCGGCTGACGTTCGCGATCCGGCGGGTACCGCGGCGGCCGAGTAGCGCGATCATCACCAGCGGCCACACCAGATAGAACTGTTCCTCGACCGCAAGGCTCCACAGGTGCCGCAGCGGCGCGAAGTCGAACGCAGCGGTGTAGCCGAGCCCGACGAAGAGCTGGTACCAGTTCGCTCCGTACAGCGCGCTGGCGATGACGTCGCCGCGGAGTTGACCGACGGCATCGGGTTCGAACACAACGGTGTAGATCGTGACGCCAGCCAGCAGCACGAACAGCGCTGGCAGGAGGCGTCGCGCTCGACGCTTCCAGAAGGCCGTTAGCGACACGGTGTAGGTGCGTTCGCGTTCCGCGATGATCAACAACGTGATCAGGTAGCCGGAGATCACGAAAAACATCTCGACGCCGAGGAATCCACCCGGCAGCCACGTCGAGTTCGCGTGATAGATCATCACCGCGACGACGGCGAGCGCCCGCATGCCGTCGAGGCCCGGGAGGTACGGGACGCGGCTGATGTTCGCGTGGTACTCGCGCGGGTCGACCCGTGGAGACGCAGGCGCGGCGAACGTCGTCATGTTCGCTCCAGTATCACCGCCGAGGGGCACGTTCGGCGGTCACCCCATCCGACCCGGTGTGCGACAGAGTGGGTCAGACCCACTCTGTCGTCGGGGTGGGTCAGGTGGTTGGCAGGCTGCCGAGGAACTCGTCGATCAGCGCGGCGTAGTAGGTCTGACCCTCGGGCCGGAGGTGGAATCCGTCGTCGTACAGGCACTCACCCGGGCACGCCGTGACCAGCCCCTGCCAGTCGAGCACGTGCACGTTGGGCAGGCGAGCCGCGGCGTCGTAGATCAATGCGTTGTTGTCGGCGGTGTAGTCGCGGTCGACGTCGTTGGTCAGCATCACGACCTTGGGCACGTCGGACACGGCGACGAGCATGCGATCCATGTTCGCCTGACTGATCGGTCCGTTGGTGCCGAGGTGGATGACGAGTTCGTCGGGAAGGTTGCCGTTGCGCTCGAGCGTTTCGACGACGTCGAGTCCGTTGATCCAGGCACGGGACTTGATCGCGTCGACCTTGAAATCGACCTGCTGGAGCGGCTGCAGCGCCCCCAACATCACCGAGTCGCCGATCGCGAACCGGGTGGCCGCGACCGGCGCGGGCACCGTGGTCGTCGAATCGGGCACGACCACTCCACCGGAGCCTTCACCCGGATCGGCCGCAGGGTCACCTGCAGGATCGACACCACCTTCCGCACCGGGAAGCGGCTGTTCGCCACCCTGCTCTTGCTCGACGAAGCCCGGATCGGTCGCCGTTTGTTCGTCGCCGACGGATGCGCCGTCGCAGTTCTCGCCGGTCACGAGGTCGCAGCGCAACGCCGCGTTCTCGTCGAGGATCTCCGCGACGTCGTTCTGGCGCAACTCGGCCGTTGCCATGCTGGCACCGGCGAACACCGTGAGGCCGAGCGCCGCCACGATGCCGAACGTCGCCGCCTTGCGTTGCCCGTCGCTGATCGTCGACGCGCTCCCCCGACGACGCCACAACTCGCCGAGCTTGCCTTTGCGGATCGGGGTCTCGATGTAGCGATACGAGATCTCGGTCAGGATGCACGTGGCCACCATCGCCAAGACGAACTCGTGGAAGGCGAGCTTGTTCGCCGCGATGTTGCGGATGATCTGGAAGATCGGCCAGTGGTAGAGGTAGAGACCGTAGGAGCGCGTGCCGATCCAGTTGAGCACGGGATGTGCGAGCAGGCGGCCGGTCATCGACGCTCGATGCGTCACGGCGGCGATGATCGCCAGGGTGGCGATCCCGGTCAGGAAGAGCCCGCCCTTGAACAGGAAGCCGTGGACGCCTTCGCTCGGCTTGAAGCTGATCAACACCGACATCACGGCGAGCCCGAAGAAGCCGAGCAGTGCAGCACCGTCCAGGATTCGAGCCTTGTTGCGCAGCGGCCCGCGCATGACCGCCGTCGGACGCCACACCATCGCGAACGCTGCACCGAGCATCAACCCACCGGCACGGGTGATGGTCGACAGATACAGCGCGTCGGGCTTCGAGATCGCTCGGTCACCGATCATCCAGTACGCGTCGGGCGTGAACTCCGGTGTCTGCTGCGGGGCGTTGTAGTCGAGCAGCGCCGTCATCACGGTGATCGCGATCGCACCGAGGAACAGCCAGCGCGCGACCCCCGCGATACGTCGCGGCCCCGAGCGGACGAAGGCCAGCATGACCAGCGGCCAGATGATGTAGAACTGCTCTTCGACCGCGAGGCTCCACAGGTGGCGAAGCGGAGCGAAGTCGTTACCGGCGCTGTAGCCCGCGCCGATCCAGATCTGGTACCAGTTGGTGATGTAGGTCGCGCCAGCGATCACGTCACCGCGCAGCTTGCCCAACTCGTCGCGCTCGAACAGCGCCACCCAGACCGACAGCAGCAGCATCATCACGAACACCGCGGGGAGGAGCCGCCGGAATCGACGAATCCAGAATCCCTTGAGGTCGACCTCGCCGGTGCGTTCGTGCTCCGCGATCAGCAGCAACGTGATCAGGTATCCCGAGATCACGAAGAACACCTCGACGCCGAGGTAGCCACCTTCCAGCCACGACGAGTTCGCGTGGTACACCATCACCGCCACGACAGCGAGGGCGCGCATGCCGTCGAGGCCCGGCAGGTACGGCACCTGACTGATCTGCTGGGCGGTGGCGCCAGACGCCCCCGCAGTCGTGCGCGGCGCTGGTCGCTGGCGACCACGAGGCGCGGTTGGGTCTCCGACGTCGTCCGAGTCGCCAAAGCCGTCGCCGTGACGGCCGTTGGCGCCGATCAGCGCAAGGCCCGGATCGACCGCAGCGCCGGGTGCGCCCGCGTCGACCGTTCCACTCATCGCGACATCACTCGCCGTGGAACGCTCGACAGAAAGGTCATGGTGCGAAAGGTCATGGTGCCTGGCACGATGACCTTTCGCCACGCACCTCGCCTGGTCACACCGCTCGCCACTCGCAACACCACCGGACCAGTATCGCTCAGACCGTGCTGAGATGGAGGTTGGCAACCACTTCTTTCGCGGTCGACGCTCGGTTGAGCGTGTAGAGATGCAAGCCAGGCGCCCCGGCCTCGAGCAGATCGTTGCCGAGTTGCGTGGCCACCTCGATGCCGAGACGGCGGACGTGCTCGGGATCCTCGACTCGATCGAGCCGCTCGATCAGCCAGGCCGGCAGCTCCGCCCCCGACATCTGGGCCATACGACCGATCTGCGCCTTGTTGGTGACCGGCATGATGCCGGGCAGGATCGGCTTGTCGATGCCCAGCGCCGACAACTCGTCGACGAGGCGCAGATAGTGCTCGACGTCGAAGAAGAACTGCGTGATCGCGAAGTCGGCGAGGCGGAGCTTGGCAGCGAGATGGCGGCGGTCGTCGTCACGACTCGGGCTGCGCGGGTGGACCTCGGGGTGGGCGGCGACGCCGATCGAGAAGCTCGACGAGGCGGCGACGTCGTGGATCAAATCGAGCGCGTAGTGATAGTCGCTCTTGCCGATGGTGCCGTCGAGCGGCGCATCGCCGCCGAGCGCCAGCAGGTTCTTGACGCCCCGCCGCCGATAGTCGACGAGCAACCTGGCGACCTCGTCGCGCGTGTGCCCCTGGCAGGTGAGGTGCGGCATCGCCTCGATCGACGTCTCCGAACGCATCCAGCCGACGACATCCGCGGTGCGCTGGCGGTCGGAGCCGCCCGCGCCGTAGGTGATCGACACGAAATCGGGGCTGAGCGCTTCGAGTTCGCCGACAGCCTTGCCGAGCGAGAGACGCGCCGAATCGGTCTTGGGTGGGAAGAACTCGAACGACAGCGTCCGCTTCGTCTTGAGCAACTCACCGATTCGCATGCGTCGAAGATACGGCACAGAACGACCGAACGCAGCGGTCAGCCGCGCACCGTGGCGTTGGACGCGGCGTTCGACCGTCGCGTTCGACCGTCGTACTCAGTGGCGGAAGTGCCGTTGCGACGTGAAGACCATCGCGATGCCGTGCTCGTTCGCTGCGGCGATCACTTCGTCGTCGCGCACCGACCCGCCGGGTTGGATGACGGCTGAGATCCCGGCGGCTGCGGCCGCGTCGAGGCCGTCACGGAACGGGAAGAACGCATCGCTCGCGCAGGCGCCTCCGACCGCTCGGCCCGCGCTGCGCTCGGCCGCGATCCGTGCCGAGTCGAGCCGGTTCTGCTGACCGGCACCGATCCCGAACGCCTGCAGATCCTTCGCGTAGACGATGGCGTTGCTGCTGACGGCCGCGCACACCTGCCAGGCGAACTCGAGGTCCGCCCACTGTGCGTCGGTCGGCTGCACCTCGGTCACGACGCGCCAGGTGTCGCTCCGGCCCTCGATCAGATCGGGGTGTTGGACGAGCAGACCGCCATCGACCGGCCGCATGTCGAACGGCAACGGCGACGGCGCGTTGGCGCTCATCACGCGCAGGTTCTTCTTGGCCGTGAGGATCTCGAGAGCGTCGTCGTCGAAGCCCGGCGCGATGACGACCTCGGTGAACACGTTCGCGAGCGGGTCGGCCATCTCCTTGGTCACGGTGCGGTTGGCGGCCACGATGCCGCCGAAGGCACTGACCGGATCGCAGGCGTTCGCGGCGACGTACGCGGCGGCGATCTCGTCGGCGACGGCGACCCCGCACGGGTTGGCGTGCTTGACCACGACGACCGCCGGGTCGTCGAAGCGATGGACGAGTCGCCACGCCGCCTCGGTGTCGAAGACGTTGAGGTAGCTCAGCTCCTTGCCGCCGTGCTGCGTCATCGAATCCCACCAACTCGTCGCCCCGATCTGGCGGTAGCGGGCGCCGTCTTGATGTGGGTTCTCGCCGTAGCGAAGCGACTGCACGAGATCGAGCGAGAGGTGGATCGACGACGGCAGCGGCGGATGCCCGGCCCCCGGCTCGCCAGCGGCGATCGGAGTCACCTCCGGGTCGGTCTCGTCGAACCACGTGACGATCGCTGCGTCGTAGGACGCCGTGTGCGCGAACGCCGCCCGAGCGAGTCGACGGCGCGTCGCAGCGCCGAGCGCGCCGTCGCTGCGCAACTCGTCGACGACGGCGTCGTAGTCGACAGGGTCGACAACGACGCCGACGAAGGCGTGGTTCTTCGCGGCGGCTCGGACCATCGCCGGGCCACCGATGTCGATCAGTTCGATGCCCGGCGACGCTGAGAACGGATAGAGGTTCCCGACGACGAGATCGATCGACGAGATGTCGTAGGCCGCCATGTCGGCTCGATGCTCGGCATCGGTCGGGTCCGCGAGGATTCCGCCGTGCACCTTCGGGTGCAGCGTGACCACTCGATGGCCGAGAATCGCGGGAACTCCGGTCCATTCGACGACGTCGGTGACGTCGAGACCTGCGTCCGCGATCGCCTTGGCGGTGCCGCCCGACGACACGAGCGACCAGCCGAGTTCGGTGAGCGATCGGGCCAGGTCGGCGATCCCGGTCTTGTCGTACACGGAGAGCAGAGCGGTAGGCACCCGACCGACGCTAGCGAGTCCGGCGACGTCGCTCGCGATGCACTCCAGGCGCCGCGCATCGAACCAGCTCTGGGCGTCATCCAACCGCAACACTGACGAGAATTCGCGCGCTCGGGTAACGCGCATCGTCTACGGTCGACACCGTCGCAATGACGAAAGCAGCCTCAGGAGGGCACCCATGGACTTCAGTAAATTCAAGACATCCGATTGGCTCATGGTCGGGGGTGGCGTCGCGATGCTCATCCTCGGTTTCCTGCTGCCCTGGTCGACCGTCAGCGCATTCGGCGCGTCGAGCTCCGGAGACAGCCCATTCAACTACTTCTTCACCGGCGGCATCGCCTGGTTGCTCGTCGTCGCCGTCGGCGTGCTCGCACTGCTCAAGGCCATCGGCAAGCTTCCGGAGACCCAGCCGTGGGGCCTGATCTTCCTCGGCGGCGCCGGCCTCGCCACGCTGCTGATGTTGCTGCGCGTCATCCTCGGCGGCCGAGATCTCGGGTTCGGCGTCGAAGCCGATCGCGGCATCGGCATGTACGGCGGTCTCGTCTGGGCCGCCGTTGCGCTCGCCGGAGCGTTCATGAACTTCCAGGCTGGTGGCGGACAGCTGTCCGACCTGACCGACATGGACAAGCTCAAGGACGCCTTCGACGGCGACGACTCGACGCCGCCTCCCCCGCCGCCTCCCGCACAGTAGAGCACTCTGCGACAGGCGTGAGCGCCGACCCGCCGCTGACGCGATTCGGTCGCTCACGTGCTCTCGATCAGCACTCCAGAAAAGCACAACGGCCCGGCTGATGCATCAGCCGGGCCGTTTGCGGTCGCGGCGTGACGGTTGAGTCGCTCACGTCGCGCCGATGTCGATCAGAGCGTGGCGACGATGTCGGCCATCAACTCGCCGGCTTCGGTCGGGTTCAGCCCGACCTTGACGCCAGCGGCAGCGAGCGCATCCATCTTGCCCTGCGCGGTTCCCTTGCCGCCCGACACGATGGCGCCGGCATGGCCCATCTTCTTGCCGGCCGGTGCGGTCACCCCGGCGATGTAGGCGCTCATCGGCTTGGAGACGTTGGCACGGATGAACTCCGCAGCCTCCTCCTCCGCTGAGCCACCGATCTCGCCGATCATCATGATCGCGTGGGTCTCCGGGTCGGCCTCGAACTCGGCCAGGCAGTCGATGAAGTTGGTGCCCGGCACCGGGTCGCCGCCGATGCCGACACACGTCGACACGCCGATCCCCTTCTGCTTCAACTCGTACAGCGCCTGATAGGTGAGCGTGCCCGAACGCGACACGATGCCCACGTTGGGGCCGTCAGCCGTCGGTGCCGGAGCGATCTCGCCGGCGGTGATGCCGATGTTGCACTTGCC
Source organism: Ilumatobacter sp. (assembly GCF_046290335.1). GTDB lineage: Bacteria > Actinomycetota > Acidimicrobiia > Acidimicrobiales > Ilumatobacteraceae > Ilumatobacter_A. The sequence goes on from NZ_JBKAGH010000002.1 coordinate 110,349, forward strand.
CGGGCTGATGATGCCCGGACAGTTCGGGCCGAGCAGCCGCGTGTTCGGAAACTCGCGGATCAGGCGGTTGTAGGTGAGCGCCTCATCCTGAGCCGGGATGCCCTCGGTGATGCACACGACGAACCCGATGCCCGCTTCGGCGGCCTCCAGGATCGCTGCCGGAGCGAACTTCGGCGGCACGGCGGCGAACGACGCGTTCGCGCCGGTTGCCGCGACCGCGTCGGCGACCGAGTCGAAGATCGGGATGCCGTCGACATCCTGGCCGCCCTTGCCGGGGGTCACGCCGCCGACGATCTGGGTGCCGTAGTCGCGGTTACGTAGGCCGTGGTACTTGCCCTGCCCGCCGGTGAGTCCCTGAACGAGGACCTTGGTGGTTTCGTTGACGAAAATTGCCATCTGAATCGATTCTCTCTCTACGTTCGTTCTGCGTGCGTCGGTGGTGCGGTCGGGTCAGCCGTTCGCCAGCGCGACGACGGTGTTGGCGGCGGCGAGCATGGTCGACTCGGAGCGCAGTTTCGATTCCGGAATGCCCGCATCGAGCAGGATCTGTCGTCCCTCTTCGGCGTTGGTGCCGTCGAGGCGGATGACGATCGGCGCCTTGAGGTCGACGCGGCCCATCGCTTCGACGATGCCCTTGGCGACCTCTTCGCCGCGGGTGATGCCACCGAAGATGTTGATGAAGATCGACTTGACGTTGTCGTCGAAGTTGATCACTTCGAGTGCACCCGCCATCACGTCGGCGTTGGCGCCGCCGCCGATGTCGAGGAAGTTGGCGGCCGACCCGCCGACCTGGTTGACCACGTCGAGCGTCGACATGGCGAGGCCGGCGCCGTTGGCGATGATGCCGACGGTGCCGTCGAGGCCGATGTACTGGAGATCCTTCTCCGCCGCCATCTTCTCGCGTTCGTCCATCTCGGTGAGCCCCTTGAAGGCTTCCCACTCGGGATGGCGGAACTCGGCATTGCCGTCGAGCGTGACCTTGGCGTCGAGGGCGTGCACTTCACCGGTCGGCTTGAGGATGAGCGGGTTGATCTCTGCGAGATCGCAGTCGCCCTCGGTGTAGCAGCGGTACAGCTTGACGATGATGTCGGTCGCGCCGTCGAGGGCACGCTCCGGCAACTTCGCGTCGACGCACGCCTGGCGAGCCGTCGCCGCGTCGAGGCCGTCGACCGGATCGATGTGCAGCTTCACGATCGCATCGGGGTTCTCCTCCGCGACCGTCTCGATCTCGACGCCCCCCTCGGCCGACAGCATCATCAGATGCTTCTTCGCCGCACGGTCGAGCGTGAAGCTGACGTAGTACTCCTCGTCGATGTCGGAGGCCCGCTCGACCCAGAGTCGACGCACGACGTGGCCCTTGATGTCCATCCCGAGGATGTTGCCAGCATGCTCGCGAACGGCCGCTTCGTCGTCGGCCAACTGGATGCCGCCGGCCTTGCCGCGGCCACCGACCTGCACCTGCGCCTTGACGACGACGGGATACCCGGCCGCGTTCGCCGCGGCGACGGCCTCGTCGACGGTGTCGGCCGGCCCGCCTGGGCTCACGGGAATGTCGTAGCGGGCAAAGTACTGCTTGCCCTGGTATTCGAAGAGATCCACGTCAGGTCACTGCTTTCTGCCGGGAACGCCGGCGTGTCGGAACGGCGCTCGGCGCGCGCCGAGGGTCGGGCTGAGGTTAGGCGCGCAGGCCCACGAGACCCCAACCCGCCGAAGCGTGAGCGAGATGGGTCAGGCGTTCTCGCGCGCGTCGAGCGTGGCTTCGAGCCACTCGCCGATCTCACGCAGCGAGGAGCCCGGGCCGAACACCTCGGCGACGCCTTGCTCTTTGAGGATGCGCACGTCATTGTCGGGGATGACCCCACCGCCGAACACCATCACGTCGTCGAGGTCTCGTTTGCGCAGTTCCTCCATCACCCGCGGGAACAACGTGAGGTGTGCGCCGGACAGCAACGAGAGGCCGACGCCGTCGGCGTCTTCTTGCAGCACGGTCTCGGCGATCTGCTCGGGGGTCTGGTGCAGCCCCGTGTAGATGACCTCGAAACCGTGATCCCGCAGCGCACGCGTGATGGTCTTGGCTCCGCGATCGTGCCCGTCGAGACCGGGCTTTGCGACGACGATGCGATAGGGGCGCTCCACGAGCGCCAACCCTACGCAACGGAGCGACGCCGACTCCAACTCCGTGCTGCCCGACGCCGTATCCGACACTACGCCGGGTGCTGTGCTGGCAGCGATGCGCGAGCGGCCGAGAATGTCGCCAGACTGGCGTCGTGGTCCAACGACGAGATTCCGGCCCGCGTCTTCGAACGCCCTTCGCTCGAGCGGTGGTCCCCGTCGCGGCGGGACTCGCGTTCTTCGTCGTGCTCGGGCTCTTCACGTGGGGCATCGCCGCGTACCTGGCGTCCGGCGACAACGAGCCGTCGGACCGACTGGCGCCGTCTCGCCTCGATCTCGGTTCGGTGACCGGTCGGGCGAGCAACGTCGCCGAAGACGGACCCTTGCTGTTCCCCGAGTTGTCGACGATCAGCGGCGAGCGCTCCCTCGTCGTCGATCACGAGGGCGATGACCCGACGACCGGCTGGCGGTTGTACTACGCGTTCCCTCCGGACCGACCGGACTGCCCGGTCACCCAAGTTCGTGGCACCGCGACGTTCATCGACTGCGACGGCAACGAACTCGACGTGACCGAGCTGTCACCGCCGACCGAGGACGTGCGCCCGGTCGTGCAAGATCGACGCCTGCTCTACCTCGATCTCAGCGCCTTCAGCCAGAACTGACCCAAGGTCGAGCGAGACGAGCGACAGAGTGGGTCAGACCCACTCTGTCGTCTTGGCAGGCGTCAGGCGGCCGACATCGAGTCGACGAGCCGGGACGCGAAGATCTCGCTGTGCTCGTCGAGCTTGCTGCGGCTCATCGCCAGACCCCCGACCACGTACGCCCCGGTGTCACCCACGGCCATGGTCAGACGATCGAGTGCTTTTCCGGGATGCAGCGCAAACGTGCAGAAGGCGGCCGCCTTCTTGCCACGCATCGCCGGCAGGTTGGCGATGTTGTTGATCGCCCACGGCGCTTGACCGAACACGAACGCGCCGTGCACCCAGGTGCCGACGAGAATCAGGTCGGCCGCCTGGATCGCGGCGAGGTCGGGCTGCTTCACCTTCGACAGACCGGTGATGGTCCACCGCTCCTGCTGCAAGAGGTCAGCGGTCTGCTCGGCCGCCTTCCACGTGTTGCCCGTCAAACTCTCGACCAGAATCGCTGCCTTCACGTCGCACAGTCTGCCACGTCGCGTCACCCCAACCGCATGTCGTCGCCGCTCCCGCGATTGCAACCGGAAGTTCCTACCAGCGGCTGACGACGAGCGCCCGGCGATCGACGACTGGTTCGGCCTCAGCGGATCGAGGCGACGCCGCGTAGGGTGCCCAGCAATGTCGAGCACTCTGCAGGAGGATCAGCCGATCGCGTGGAGCGTCCTGGGACCGGACACGGTACGGATCGGCGGCGTACCCGTCGACTTGCGCGCCCGCCCCCGCCTCGTGCTGATTCGCCTCTTGCTCGAGCCGAATCGGACGGTGACCACGTCGACGCTGGCGGACTTCATCTGGGACGACGACCAACCGAAGAACGCCGCGAACTCGATCGCTCGATTCATCGCAGATCTACGGGCGGCGCTCGGCGTCCACCGAGGACGAATCACGACGGCACACGCCGGCTATCGGATCCATGTCGACGACGGTGAACTCGATGTCGACGTCGTGCGCGACATCCTCGAACTCGCGTATCGCAGCGGCGACATCGACGACGAGACCGACGACGACATCGACGACGAGACCGACCCGCTCGACGACCGGCTCGCGGTCGGTCTCGCCATCGCCGAAGTGGGCCCGAATCCCCATCTCGCCGACGTGCGCACCGCTCGTCCCCAGACGACGGTGCACGACGAACTCCGCTCCGCCGTGGTCCACGCTGTCAGCGACCATTGGATCCGCGCTGGCCGGTACGACGAACTCACCTCCGTGCTCGAATCGGTCCTGTCGGAACGTCCGCTCGACGAACGGCTGTGGGCGGCGCTCATGACAGCACTGCACCGAACGGGCCGTTCGGCCGACGCATTGCGCGCTGGTCGCCGCGCTCGACGCTCCCACCGCGAAGCCGGGCTCGACGTCGGCGAGCGGATCTCCGACCTCGAGTCCGAGATCTTGGGAGTGCTCGACACCGGGGCGCAGCTCACTGCCAACGGGGATGCCGCGCACGATGGCATCCCAGCGGCGAGGAATCGACTCATCGGACGCGCCGACGTCCTCGCCGACCTCGATCGGCTGTTGGAGACGAACCGCGTCGTCTCGATCATCGGGCTCGGTGGCGTCGGCAAGACCCGCGTCGCTCTGCAGGTGGCTCGGACCATCGAGACGTCGGGACACGACGTCCACCGCGTCGGCCTGCAGAGCATCACCGATCCGACGCTCGTCGCATCGGCCGTCGCGACGACCATCGGGGTCCCGTCGTCGGTCGCTCGCATCGACGCAGCGGCCCTGGCCCGATCGGTTCGTGCTCAGACCTTCCTCCTCGTCCTCGACAACTGCGAGCATCTGCTCGAAGCGTGCCGCGAACTCGTCGATGCGATCGTCGCGGCCGCGCCCGGCGCGACGATTCTCACGACGAGTCGGTTGCCGCTCGACTGCGCCCACGAACACGTGGCCCGACTCGCGACCCTGGCGTCGTCCGATGACCCGACGATCACCACGCCGGCGGCGGCGCTGTTCATCGACCGGGCGAGCCCGCACCTCACCGCCCGACCCACCGCCGACGATCTCGCCGACATGGCGGCGATCGCCCGGCTGCTCGGGGGACACCCGCTGGCGATCGAACTCGCTGCGGCCCAACTCGGCGACGTCACACTTCCCGGGCTCCTGCAGCGCTTGACCGGTGTCGCGGCGTTCGCGTCCAACACGACCACCCAGGGTCGACGATCCGACGACGCGATGCACACGCTCGAAACGCTGATGTTCTGGTCGTGGGATCGACTGAGCCCGCACCAGCAGGAATTGCTGGCGCGCTTGTCGACATTTCGTGGCGGATGCACGATCGATGCCGCTGAGACGGTCTGCGAGAGCGACCGGCCCCTTGCAGCCGACCTGGCCGTTCTGGTCGGGCACGGCCTCGTCACGATGACAGGATCCGGCCCTGGCGCCCGCTACACGATGCCTGAGCCCGTCCATGGATTCGCGCACGACCGGCTCGCGGAGCGCAGCGCCGTGGAGGCGTTCGAGGATCGACTCGTTCGATGGATGATCGACTACACCGAACGCTGGCCGATCGCCGACACCCACGTCTGGGCCGACGCCAGCGCCGGGCTCCTGCTCGAACGCCACAATCTGGCCGTCGCGTTGCGCCGACTCGACGAGAGCGGACGCACCGAGCAACTGGCGTGGTTGGCGGTGCGAGCGACCGGCATGTGGATCAACCACGGATTCGCGCAGGAAGTCGTGCGGTGGTTGCGCCCGCTGGTCGACGACACCGACGTGTCTCGATCAGCGCGCAGCGCAGCCGCCGCGATGCTCTTGTCTGCGTCACACGCACTCGGCTTGCTCGACGACCTGACCGACCTCGCGATGCAGTCGATCGAGCTCGCCGACGACCGACCGCACGACTGGATCCCCGCCGTTGCGTCGTTCATGGGCATGTGGAGCGCGCTGTCGCCGGCCCCACTGACCGCGGCCGAGTTCAACGCGATCGCCCAATCGGTTGCAGAACGATCGGCGTCGCGCGAGGCCAATCTCGCGATCTGCGCGCTGTACCCCGCCCACCTCGAGTTCAACCTCCGACGCTACGAGTCGGCCGCGGCACGCTTCGGCGAGGCGCTCGGTCGAGCCGAGCGGCCCGGTCGACTGCGTCTGGTCGCAGAGTCCGGTCACGGACTCGCACTCCTCATGGCGGGCCGGATCGACGAAGCGCGAGACGCAACCGACGCCTGGGTCAGCCGCGCCAGCACCGACGAGTGGCACTACATCGTCGACCTGTACCGGGCGATCATCCGGGCTGACACCGGCGACGCTGCAAGCGCCACCGGCGAACTGGCGACGTGCATGCGCGGGCTGCGGCCCGCCGCCGTCTGGGGTCGAGCCGACGAGATCCGAGCCACGTTCGGTCTGCTTGCCTCCAGTCGCGGCGAATCGAGCCTGGCCGAAGAACTCCTCGGCGCGGTCGTCGTGCGCGACGTGCTGTTGCTGGGCGTGATCGCCGAACGGCTGTCGGCACAACGCGGCACCACCGACGACGCCGGTTGGTTCGGCGTGCTCCAGGATTTCTGGACGCGAGTCCTTCCGGAGGACGATGCCGCCGCCCTGCCCGCTCATCACGCCCTCGACTACTGGACGTCCGGAGCGCACCAGGCTTCATGACCGTCGTGAGGAACGGGCCCAGGCCACGTTCCACCAGTCACCGGGTCAGACCTTCTTGAGCGGAGCCCACGCGAGCGACAGGTGCTTGAGGCCGACCCCGCGGAAGTTGATGACCGCCTCGGCTTTCTCGCCTTCGCCGTCGACCGCGATGATCGTGCCCGAGCCGAATGCCGGGTGCTCGACCGTGTCGCCCACGCTGAGTCCGAGCTCTTGGCTGTTCGACGGCTCCACGGCCCTCCGGCCGGCGCGAAGTGCGGCGTCGACCACCCGCTCCTTGTGCCGCTCCTGCTCGGCTGCGGAGTCGTGCGCTGCGTCGCCGTTGATGTCGGCGTTGATGTCGATCCCGCCCATCTCGTCGTCGGGGCGCGCCCGCTTGTACGCCGGCACGTTGTACCCCGAGTCGTACCCGGCGCTGTATCCCGAGTCACGACTGCGATAGCTCTGACGGCCGTACGACGAGCGCCCCGAGACGTTGCCGGTCGACTCGATCAGTTCGCCGGGAATCTCGTCGAAGAAGCGCGACGGCGGGTTGTACTGCGTCGATCCGAACAACTGGCGACTCCATGCGTGCGACATGTAGAGGCGACGCATCGCCCGGGTGATGCCGACGTACGCGAGCCGTCGTTCCTCTTCCATCTCGGCCGGCTCGGTGAGCGATCGGATGTGCGGGAACACTCCTTCTTCGACACCGACCAGGAACACCGTCGGGAACTCGAGACCCTTCGCGGAGTGCAAGGTCATCAGCACGACCTGATCGTCGTCGTCGAGTTGATCGGTGTCGGCGACGAGGGCGACCTGCTCCATGAACTCGTCGATCACCGTGAATTCTCGCGCCGAGCCGACGAGCTCACCGAGGTTCTCGATGCGCGTGTGCGCCTCGATCGTGTCTTCGGCCTCCAACTCGGCCAAGTATCCCGAGCCTTCCAGTGCGGCCTGCAGGACGTCGCCCGGGCCGAGATCGTCGTCGTCGGCGACGAGCGCGAGATGGTCGAGCAATTCGACGAACGATGCGATCCCTCGCACGGCCTTGCCGGTGATGCCGGCCTCGTCGCTGCGCCGGAGCGCGTCGACGAACGCGACTCCTTCGGTTGCGGCGAACGCGTCGAGCTTGTCGACACTGGCGTCACCGACGCCGCGTTTGGGCACGTTGAGCACCCGCTTCACCGAGACCTCGTCAGCAGGGTTGACGACCGCTCGTAGGTACGCCATCGCGTCCTTCACCTCGCGGCGGTCGTAGAAGCGTGTGCCGCCGACGACCTTGTAGGGCACGCCGACGCGCATGAAGGCCTCTTCCATCACACGGCTCTGCGCGTTGGTGCGATACAGCACCGCGATGTCACGCCAGTCGGCGCCGTCGTCGAGATGGAGTTGCTGCGCCGTCGTGGCGACGAAGGTGGCCTCGTCGCCTTCGTCTTCGGCGTGATGGCGAACGATCCGATCACCGGCGCCGGCGTCGGTCCACAGCGACTTCGGTTTGCGCTCCTGGTTGTGATCGATGACGGCGTTGGCCGCGTCGAGGATCGTCTGCGTGCTCCGATAGTTCTGATCGAGCACGACGGTCGTGACGTCGGGGAACGCGTCCTCGAACTGCATGATGTTGCGAAAGTCGGCCCCGCGGAACTTGTACACCGACTGATCGGTGTCACCGACGACGCACACGTTCTGATGGCCACCGGCGAGCAGCAGCACGATCTCGTTCTGCGCCTGGTTCGTGTCTTGGAACTCGTCGACGAGGATGTGCGCAAATCGTTCCCGATAGTGCTCGAGGATGTTGCCGTGCTCGTTGAACAGGCGCACCACGTTGGTGAGCAGGTCGTCGAAGTCCATCGCTCCGGCCTTGAGCAGTCGAGCCTGGTATTCGGCGTAGACCTCCGCGTGCTTGCGATCGAAGATGTTGGCCGCTTCGGCCGCCATCGTCTCCGGGCTCACCAGTTCGTTCTTCTTCAGGGAGATGATCGCGTGCACGCCGCGCGGGGTGAACCGCTTCGAATCGAGGCCGAGGTCGCGGATCACGTACGACGTCAAACGGTTCGCATCGGCGGCGTCATAGATGGAGAACTGGCGCGGATAGCCGATCGCTTCGGCGTTGGCGCGAAGGATGCGGACGCACGCCGAGTGAAACGTCGAGACCCACATCGTCTTGACCACCGGCCCGACCAACTCGCGCACTCGGTCGCGCATCTCCGACGCTGCCTTGTTCGTGAACGTGATCGCCAGGATCTTGGACGGGTGCACGCCCTGATGAATCAAGTGCGCGATGCGATGCGTCAGGACCCTCGTCTTGCCCGAACCCGCCCCGGCCACGACGAGCAACGGCCCGGACTCGTGTACGACGGCGTCGAGTTGATCGGGATTGAGCCCCTGCGCGAAAGGCGACGGCCCCGCGCCGCCCGGAACCTGGCGATCCCCGAACGGACCATCAGCCGGATGCTCACCGGGATGATCATCACCGTGATCGTCGCTGGCGGGTGGAGGCTCGATACCGACCTCCGCCGGGTGCGGCACGTCGGCGAACAACTGCTCATCACTCATGTGAGCCCCACTCTAGAGATCCGGTGTCACGACCCGTCCGCTGTCTGGCTTCCGGCTCGCTTCGGGCTCGCGAAAACCCCACTGCGCCAGCGCGTCGCTGGCCGCTACGTTTCCGGAATGCCCGCCGCCCACGCTCCCTCTCCTCGCACGACCGTTCGGCGCGGTGCGGCGCGCGCCGCCTACGACGCCGACACGGTTCGTTCGGTGCTGTCGGCCGGCGTGATCGCGCACGTCGGGGTGACGACCGACGACGGGCCGATCGTGTTGCCGATGGCCTATGGCGTCCGCGACGGCGCCGCCGGCGCCGAGGTGCTGATCCACGGGGCGCTCGCCAACGCGATGATGCGCGTCGGTGAGTCACTCGACGTCTGTCTCACCGTCACGATCGTCGACGGCCTGGTCGTCGCACGGACGCCGTTCCACAACTCGATGAACTACCGCAGCGTCGTCGTCCGCGGCATGGCCAGTGCGATCCGCGAACCGGATGCGAAACTCGCCGCGCTGCGGGTGATCAACGACCACGTGACGCCGACCTGGGCCGACGCCCGCCCCCCGAGCAACAGCGATCTACGAGCGACGCTCGTCCTCTCGATTCCGCTCGCGGAATCGTCGGCGAAGGTCCGCTCCGGCGACCCCATCGACGAAGACATCGACCTGGACGGACCGCACTGGGCCGGTGTCGTCCCGTTGGAGACCCGATGGGGTCGGCCCGACGCAGCCCGCGACCTGCGCGGGAACCCGCCGGTGCCACCCGGGGTCGCGGCCCTCGCCGGAACCGACGCGCACCCGTCGCGCTGAGCGGCTCAGCCGTCCTGCAACTCGGCCAACTCCAGCCAACGAGCTTCGAGCTCGTCGAGTTCGCCTTGCGCCACGGCCAACGCCTCACCTCGCTGCGCGAGCACCACGTGATCGGCGGTCGATGCCAACTCGGCATGCAGGTCGTCGACACGCTTCTGCGCTTTCACCATCGCCTGCTCGGTCTCACGGAGGCGTCGACCGATCGTCGACGGGCTCGGGCCGGACGATGCCTGCTTCTGCTTGCCGCGCGAACCCGCCGCGACGCCCCCACCTGAAGCACCTGCCCCGGCCGAACTCGACGTCGCTGCATCCGCCACCTTCGTCGTGCGCACCGGCGAGGCGGATCGACGGGTCGATCGTTCCTCGAGCCAACCCGTGACGCCGCCCGGCACCCGGCGCATCGTCCCGCCGGGCTCGATGGCCAGCACGTGATCGGCCACACGATCGAGGAACGCACGATCGTGACTCGCCAAGACCACCGCACCGGGCCAGTCGTCGAGAAACTCCTCCAGCGACCGCAGCGTGTCCAGATCGAGATCGTTGGTCGGCTCGTCGAGGATCAGGAGATTCGGTTTGCGCGCCAAGACCATCACCAGTTGCAGACGGCGCTTCTCCCCGCCCGAGAGCATCCGTGTCGGCGCATACTGCGCCGTCGAATCGAACCAGAACCGCTCGAGCAACGCCTTGTCCTCGTGGTCGGGTTCACGTAGCGGCCCAGCGACCATCTGACGCACCGTGATGTCCGGGTCGAGCGATGCAGCATGCTGATCGGCGTAGCCGACGACCACCGTGCTGCCGACCTTCATTTGTCCGAGCGCGGGCGCACGACGCCCGGCGATGATGTCGAGCAGCGTCGTCTTTCCCGATCCGTTCGGGCCGACCACGGCCAGCCGCGCCCCCGGTTCGATCACCAGATCGACATCGCGAAACACGGTGACCGCATCGCTCCCATCGACGGCGAAGCGTTGACCGACGCCGACGAGTTCGACCACCTGATTGCCGAGTCGAGTCGAGCCAGCACCGAGTTCGAGATCGTTGCCTCGCACGCCGAGATCGCGTGGACCTCCCGAAACGATCTCGTTGGCGGAGCGAAGTCGAGCCTTGGGTTTCGTCGAACGAGCCGGAGCGCCACGGCGAAGCCAGGCCAACTCCTTGCGAGCGAGGATCTTGCGCGTCGACTCCTCTTTCGCCTCTCGATCGACACGCTCCGCTCGAGCGTCGAGATAGGTCGCATACGCGCTCGACCCTTTCGCTGCCTGGTGCACGAACGCCCGCCCAGCATCGAGCTCGACGACCTTGCTGGGACCGACCTGCGTCGTCAGCCGATCGAGCGCGTGGCGGTCGTGCGTCACGAGGACGAGTGCCGCAGACATCGACACCAGCCGCGCCTCGAGCCACTCGATCGCCTCGAGATCGAGATGGTTCGTGGGCTCGTCGAGCACGATCATGTCGTGCTCGGCCGCCGCGCCGACACCGTTCTCCGCGAGCATCTTCGCGAGCGCCACTCGCTTCGCCTGACCGCCCGACAACTGATCGGTGGGCCGGTCGAACAGTGGGAGCACCCCGAGCGACGTCGCGACCGCAGCAACTTCCCAACCGTCGCCCAAGTAGTCGGCGACGGTGCCCGGAGGCAGTAGAGGGTCCTGCTCCAGCATCGCGATCCGCACGCCGCGTCCGAAACGAACCTCGCCGGAATCGGGCCGCAGCGCTCCGGTGAGGATGCGCAGCAAGGTCGTCTTGCCCGACCCGTTGACACCGACGACGGCGACGCGATCACCGCGCGAGATGGTGACATCGAGTCCGTCGAAGAGCACCTTGTCGGGTTGCGCCAAACGGACCCCGGACGCGTCGACGCAGATCACGCTCCGATGCTAGGAGCGTGATCTGCGTGTGACGACGAGGGTGCTGATTCAGTCGGCGTTGCTCTGCTCGATGCGTTCCGTGACGCGCTCGGTGATCTCGGCGAGCTTCTCGGCGGCATCGTCGGCATCGAGGCGACCGGCCTCGACGGCAGCGTCGACCCGCTCGGTCGACTCGGCCACCAGGGCATCGACCAACTCCTGGGACGTCACGCCGTTCGCCTCGGCGATCTCGGCGAGCGTGGAACCGTCACGGAGCTGCTCGGCGATCTCACTGCGTTCGAGGCCGAGCAGTTCGGTCAGGACGCCGCTCCCGAGCATCCCGCCGCCGCGACCGGGTCGTCCCTCGCCCGGGCCGCCGTGGCCTCCCGAACCACCGTGGCCGCCCGGGCCACCGCGATCGGGCGCCTGCGCTGCGAGGTGGGCGGCGACGGCGTCGGCCTGGCTTGCGTCGATCGTGCCGTCGTCGACGAGGGTGTCCAGCGATTCGCGGATCCGCTCGGTCATCCGTGCCGTGCGGTCGACGTCTGTCGCTGCGTCGTCGGTCGTCTCGTCGGCTTGCGCGACCACGGCCGGCACGGCGAGGTCCGCCGCCGACGCCGCGTCGGGCGATGCCGCCGAGGTCATCCCCGGAATGCCGAGGGTGAGACCGACGGCAGCGCCGCCGATCAGGCCGGCCGACACGCCGAGGGCGAGGCTCGCCCGGCGGCCGAGGGGTGTGCGTCGGTTGCCGAGGGTGGGGCCTTGCGACGGATTGGTGATGTGCTGCTCGTTCATGATCTGCTCCAGGTTGCGAGTTGGTAGTTGGTGGAAGCGGTTGTGTTCCGCAGTCATCACGATCTCCGACTCGGGTGAGAGGGGAGCAGGACGCAGGTAAGAGCTCGGTCAGAGTTCGCTCGGCGCCGCGTCGGGCAGCGTGTCGGGCGACACATCGAGCGGCACGACCGCCAGCGGCAGGTCGAAGCCGATGATCGCTCCTCCGCCCTCCCGATTGGTCGCCGACACCTCACCGCCGTGCGCCGTCACCACGTCACGGACGATCGCCAGGCCGAGACCCGAGCCGGGCATCGACCGAGTCGCCTCGGTCCGGTGGAAGCGGTCGAAGATGCGACTGAGATCGTCGACGGGGATGCCCGGGCCGCGGTCCGCGACCCGCACGAACGCTCGACCCGCTGATCCGGCCGAGCCTGCAACGCCTGGATCCGTCCCGACGCTGACCTCGATCGGCTGGCCGCTGCCGTCGAACTTGCAGGAGTTCTCGAGCAGGTTCGCGATGGCGCGATCGATGCCCGCACGCGGCGCCGAGACGAAGACCAGCCCCGAGGCCTCGACGCGGATCTCGCGCTGGCGTCGATGGCCGACACGCTCAGCCACGCGCGTCGCGAGGTCGACGAGATCGAGATCCTCTGCCGGCTGTGCCGACAGCTCCCCCGACGCGACCGTCACCAGTTCGTTGACCAGGTCGGTCAGCTCGGTCACCTCGCCGTCGAGGTCGCTGACGATCCGGTCACGCATCGCGACGTCCATGTCGGGGTGGCGTCGCAGCACCGCCAGGTTCGTGCGCAAGCTCGTGAGCGGTGTGCGCAGCTCGTGGCCTGCGTCCTGCACCAGCCGTTCCTGCTCCGCGCGGGACCGCCCGAGTGCGCCGAGCATCGACGAGAACGCCCGCGCCAGTTGCCCGACTTCGTCGGTTCCGCGTTCGGCGCCCTTCGGCATCGGGACGTCGAGGCGGCCGGTGGCGCCGACCTCGTCCGCCGACGCGGCGAGCCGACGCAGTGGGCGGGCCACGCGATTGGCGATGAGCCAGCCCGCCAGCGCAGCGAAGATGGCCGATGCTGCGACCAGCCCGATCGTTCGGCGTCCGAGATCGCGCAGGACGGCGTCGGTTTCCGCCAGCGACCGACCCACTTGCACCGCACCGCCGACCGCGCTGAACGTGTGAAGCCGAAATCGTTCGTCCGTTGCCGCCTCGACCGTCGAGACGACGACCCCGCGTCGGTCGACGACGGACGCCACGACCCGACGATCGACAGCAACGTCCTCGTCGAACGTCGACGAGACCACGCGACCATCCCGATCGAGTCGACGGACCGCATAGAGGTCGAACGTGCCGCGGCGGGGCGGCAGCCGCTCGTTCGCCACGACGAGGATCTGCGCGGCTTGCGAGATCGACTGATCGATCTCGTCGATCAGTCGCTGCTCGGTCGATCGGTACGTGACGAGTCCGAGTGCGGCGGTCATCACCACGCCGACCGACGCCAACGCAATGGCGATCTTCCACCGCAGACTCACCGCAACCCTCCGATCCCCGACTCGGCGTATCGGTTTGTCTCTGAGCAAACCGGATACGCCGGGTCGGGGCGGATGGCGATCACGACGCCGCTCGCAGGGTGTAGCCGACGCCGCGAACGGTGTGGATGATCCGAGGCTCACCGTCAGCCTCGGTCTTGCGGCGCAGGTAGCCGATGTAGACGGCCAGATTCTTCGAGTCCGGCCCGAAGTCGTAGTTCCAGATCCGCTCGTAGATCAGCGTGTGATCGAGCACGATGCCGACGTTGACCGCCAAGAGTTCGAGCAGGTCGAACTCGGTTTTCGAGAGCTCGATCTCCCTGGCTCCCCGCACCGCCCGTCTCCCGCGCACGTCGAGGCGAAGGTCACCGATGACGATGTCGATGTGGTCGGCCTGGTCGGGCTGGTGATACGACGACCGACGTAGCAACGCCCGCAACCGCGCCAACAACTCGTCGAGGTCGTAGGGCTTGGGCAGGTAGTCGTCGGCGCCGGCATCGAGGCCAGCGACTCGGTCACTCGTCTCCGTGCGGGCGGTGAGCATCAGGATCGGCACCCGGTTGTCCTCGGAACGCACGACACGACACACGGTCAGCCCGTCGACGATCGGCATCGACACGTCGAGCAGCACGGCATCAGGGGTCAGGGCGGCGACCGCCTCGAGCGCTTCGGCTCCGTTCTTGACCGAGTGCACGATGTAGCCCTCGAGTTCGAGCGCTCGATGCAACGACTCGCGAACCGCGCGGTCATCCTCCGCGATCAGTACCGATCCCACACCGCTCATCTCAGCAGTCTTGCCCGCCGAGGTGAGAGTTCCGTGTGAATCCGCAACGCGCCCGTCGGAGGCACGCAGTGGCTGCTCACGGTTGGCCGGGCCAGCGAAGCACGGTGTGGGTCGACGCCCACAACGGCTCAGCCGACTCGAGGTACTCGGCGATCTCGTCGTCGCGGTCCTCGCTCAGACACAGCCGCCGGCGAAGCGTCGGAACTCGCGTCGCCGGATCTGCCGTCGCGCTCGCCAGCGGTGGGCGGGGCATCGACCAACGTTCGACCTCGATACCCAACTCGGCGAGGACTGCGACGAGATCGTCGTCGGTCGGGGAGGTCGGGCGATCCAGGTCCCAGAAGTGCTTCCACGCTGCGTTGAACGCGGTCTGCGGATGGCGGGTCGGCAGCACCATGACGACGGCGAGCCTCGCATGCGCTGTGAGCGCCATCAGGAAGGGCTCGATGTCGGCGACGTTGTACGCGACGTGATGGCACGTCACGACGTCGGCGACGGGCGTGTCGACGGCCACGTCCGGCCAGCGACCCTCGATCGTCATCGAACGTGCGCCGACGCTCGCCGCCGCCGACGTGAACTCGGCGAGCATCCTCGGGTCCGCGTCGACGCCGATGACGCGTTCGGCCGGAGGGACGAGCGACATCGCAGCTCGGCCCCCTCCGCAGCCGACATCGAGCACCGTTCCACTCGCCGCTGGAAGCACCTCGCGCGCCACACGCGCCGACTGCACCTCACGATCGAGCGTCTCGTCGACGACGAACGTGGCCGTTTCGTGACGCCACGGCGACTGCGGCGCCTGGTCGAGGATCGATGCTGGAATCGTCCACGCCGCGAGCGCATCCGACCAACGCTGGGCGGCTGCACTCACGGTGTGGATCGGGACACTCGGAATCGATCGATGCGGTTCGTCGTTCCCGTGCGGCTCAGGACGCCAGGATGCGGACCGGCAGTTCGCGGGGCCCGCGAATCTGACCGACCGACCATCGGGTGTCGCCGGCGAGTTCGAAGTTCGGGAACCGAGCGACGAACTCCTCGATCGCCACCTTCAACTCCAGGCGGGCCAGGTTCGAGCCGAGGCATCGGTGGATGCCGAGCCCGAATGCGGCGTGGCGGTTGGCTTCACGATCGATGATGAACGTGTCGGCATCCTCGAACTGCTTCGGGTCACGGTTCGCTGCAGGGAAGGGCAGCAACACCCAGTCGTCCTTCTTCATCGGACAACCGTGGAAGTCGTGATCCTTGGCGACCATTCGAGCCATCGTCACCGGCGCATAGGCGCGAAGGAACTCCTCGATCGCGAACGTCATCACCTCGGGATCGTCGACCAGGCGCTGACGATCCTCGGGATGTTGCGCGAGGTGCCACAGCGACGAACCGATCGCCGACCACGTCGTATCGATCCCGGCGATCAGCAGGAGGACGATCGAGCCACCGACGTGGTCGTCGCTCAGCTTGTTGCCGTCGAGTTCGACGTTGAGCAAGTAGTTCGTCAAGTCGTCGCGAGGGTTCTCACGGTGATCGGCGATCTGCTCACCGATGTACTTGCCGAGTTCGTCGAGTCCCGTACGTGTGCCGGGCTCCTGGTTGATGGTCTCGAGCGCGGCGTGAACGAACTCGCGGAAGAGGTCCTCGTCCTCCTCGGGGAACCCGAGCATGCGCCCGATGACGTTGACGGGAATGTGCTGTGCGTACTGGACGGCAGCGTCGACGATCGTCTCGCCGGGGGTGATCTCTCCCATCCGGTCGAGGAGGCGGCGGCACAGCACGCGCACCTCGTCCTCCCACGGTTCGATCTGCTTCGGCGCGAATGGCGGCAGCAGCAGGCGGCGAGCCACGCCGTGGAACGGTGGATCGCTGGAGATCGGAGGCACCGCCCCGATCGGCGCCGGCATCGCGAGATCGCCAGGGCGGCCGACCGCGACGACCACCGAGCGGCTGGTGAAGTGATCGGTGTCGTAGGCGACCTCGTGCACGGTGTCGTGCGTGATCGGCACCCACATGCCCCCGTAGCGATCGGAGTGCGCCACCGGGCATCCCGACTCGCGCAGCTCTTTCCACACCTGTGGGGCGTTCGGGTTGTAGCCCGGGTCGGCGTGATCGAAGTCGCCGGCGAAGTCGGTCACCGGCCCGTAGTCGTCGGGGTCGTACGGCACTCGCTGCCAGACGTCGGTGCCTTCGGGGGAGTCGCCGAAGATCGGCAGGCGTTCGCCGTAGCCGACGGCGTCACCCGACTCGTTTGCCGACGTCGGGTCGGCGGGATCGGTGGTCGCAGGGCTCGCAGTGTCGGTCATGTCAGATCGTCTCCGTCAGCGTGATGGCGTACTCAGGGCAGTTGGCAGCCGCCAGGCGGGCCTTGTCATGCAGATCGGCAGGAATCTCTCCGTCCTGAAGCAGAACGGCCTGCCCGTAGTCGTCGACGTCGAACAACTCGGGCGCCAGGGCGTAGCACCGGTTGTGGCCCTGACACTTCTCGGCATCGAGATGGATCTGCATCATTCTCCTGACTCGTCCGACAATTCGCCGGCGAGGGTCGGTCGGGCCAGAATCAACGACGTGTCGATGCTTCCCCGAACTTTTTCGAACACTGTTCCAATCTTGCTGCTTCCGCCATCGGAAGGCAAGGCCTTGGGAGGAAATGGCGTCAGGTGGTCAGAAGATTCGGGATCGTTCGACGCGCTGGCACCACGGCGACGGGCCGTCGTCGACGCGCTGGCAGCGTGCGGCGGCGGCGACCCGAAGTTGCTCGGCGTCGGTGGCGACCACCTGACCCGGGCGCAATCGGCGAACGCCACGCTGCTCGGCGCCGCGACCCTGCCGGCTTGGCAGCGCTACACCGGTGTCGTCTGGGATCACCTCGACCCGGCGTCGCTCGACGCTGCGCAACGGCGACGCATCCTGGTCGTCTCGGGCCTGCTCGGCGTCGTCCGCGGCGACGATCCGGTGCCCGACTATCGCCTGAAGATGGGCGCCAACCTCTCTCCGCTGGGGAAGCTGTCGACCTGGTGGCGCGACGACGTTTCGGCGTCGCTCAACCGCTACGCGGCAGGGCGCACAGCGAAGCGCCCTCGGGTGATCGTCGACCTGCTGCCCAAGGAGCACCGCGCCGCCTGGATCCCAGATACCGGCTTGCGGGGCGTCTCGATCGAGTTCGTCGATCCGACCGGCAAGCCGGGCGGGCACTTCGCGAAGGCGGCGAAGGGATCGCTCGCCGCCATGATCTTGCGCAACGGACTCGACGTGATCGACAGCTGGAACGACGACCGCTTCGAACTCTCCGTCACCCTGCTGAACTGACGACGCCAACCCGCTGCTCGGCGTATCGGTTTGTCTCAGAGACAAACCGATACGCCCGGGGAGACAGGGTCAGCGGGCGGCGGCGCGGGACACGACGACGAAGATCGCGGCGGCGGGGATGGTGACGAACGCCGTGGCGGCGCCGACGGACAAACTGGTGGCTGCGAGACCGCCGACCACCGCTGGCGTCACCAGCAGGGCGATGCGAGACCCGGCGGTCAACGCACCGAGGCCAGCACCGGGTCGCCCCGGGAACTTCGCTGCGTCGTCGTAGATCTTGGGGAACTGGGTGGCGACACCGAGTCCGGCGACGACGTACGCGACGATCACCATCCACTCGGCCGGCGCAAACGACGCGACCACCAGCGCGACGACCGTCACCGCGATCGCCACGTCGAACACGCGCTGCGCGCCGAAACGGCCAACGGCCCAGTCGCCTCCGAAACGACCGGAAGTCATGCCCACGGTGAATGCGACGTACGCCAGCCCGGCGGCCCCCGCCGTGGCGCCGAAGTCGTCGCTCAACCGAAACGCCGCCCAATCGCTCGACGTCATCTCCATCGCGATCGAGCAGCCGCTCGCGAGGCCGAGCAGCACCAGCAGCGCCCGCTTCCCGGGGCGCCTCGACGTACTGGTCGCGGCAACACGCTCCGGGTCGAGGTCGGAACCGTCGTCTCCCACGTGTTCGTCGACGGTCAGGAGCCCACGTCCGACGAACACCACCACGAGCAGGAGGAGTCCGGCCGCCACCAGCAGATGCGTCTGCAACGACACGCCCGCCGCTGCGGCTCGGGACGCGACCACCCCGCCGACGACGGTGCCGAGACTCCAGAGTCCATGGAGCCGGTTCATGACCGGAACCGACCGGCGCCCACTGATCCACGATCCCTGCAGATTCATCGCGGAGTCGACGAGCACGTCCATCCACGACAACGTGGCGAGGCCGAGCAACAGCAGCCACGGTGTCGTCGCGAGGCCGATCATCGCCAGCGACCCGACGAGCACGATCGCTCCGGCGATGAGGACGAGGCGGGTTCCGAATCGTTCGATCAACCGACCGACGCTCGCGCTTCCTCCCAGCCCGGCGATGCTGCCGAGTGCGAGGAGTGCACCGAGCGTGCCGGTCGAGATGTCGATGCGATCGCGGATCTCGGGCAGACGCGGGACGAACGACGCCACGATGAGGCCGTTGACGAAGAACTGTGTCGCGACCGAGAGCAGCGCCCGATTGTCGCCAGGACCCGGGCTGACCACCGGCCCATTCACCGGACCATTCACCGGACCATTCACCGGACCATTCACCGGACCGTCACCGGACCGTGCGCCCCGGACGGGGAGTCCATCACCCGACGCCGGATGCGCCGGATCGATCGCGATACTCGTGCGCGTCGGCGACCGCTCGGTTCAGTCGGTCGAACGCGTCATCCAGCGTCATGTCGATCACCGCGGCGATCGGCTTGCCCGGCCCGGTGACCGTGGCGAGCGCACCACCTCGGACCGTCCCCGAAGTCACCACGACGAGCGACGCCGACGGATCGCTTTCGCGCAAGATCGACGCTTTCGCGATCGTCTTCCACACGTTCTCGATGCGCGCCATACCCGGGCGAGCGGGCGTGTGCACGCCGCCGAACTCGACGAGTTGCTCCACGCCGTCGTCTCGGCGTGCACGCACGCTGACGGTCACGCCGGGGGCGATGCGCGCGTTGTCCTCGAGCGTCGTGAAGCCGCACTCGGTCAGCAGCGTCCGCGCCATCTCCTTGACCGTGCGTCGGTCGGGCAGATCGGTCGGCGCGAGCGAGTCGACGCGCGCCTGGGCCTGGCGCACGTACGCGCCGTCGGTGTCGTAGCCGACGTAACGACGCCCGGTCCGCTTGGCGGCCACCGCGGTGGTGCCCGAACCCATGAACGGATCGAGCACGACGTCGCCTTCGTAGGTGAACAGGTGCAGGCAGCGCTCGACGAGCGCGACCGGGAACGGGGCGGGGTGCCCGACACGCGTCGCGCTCTCGGCGGGCAGTTCCCACACGTCGAGCGTCGCTTCCATGAACTCGTCGCCGGGGATCGTCGCCCGGCCGTCGCCGCCGCGGCCGTCGTCGCCGCGGCCGACGCGATCGAAACGTCCCTTGCTCGCGATGATCAATCGCTCGGTGGTGTCGCGCAGCACTGGATTGGCCGGCGACTGGTACGAGCCCCATGCGCACGAACCACTCGCGCCGCGCTGCTTCTGCCACACGACCTCGCCGCGCAGGAGCATGCGCAGGTCGTCCTGCAGGATCGTGGTGACGTCGGCTGCCAGACTCCGATACGGCTTGCGTCCGAGGTTCGCGACGTTCACGACGAGGCGACCGCCCGGCTCCAGCGTCCGAAGACACTCGCGCAAGACGTCGCGGAGCATGTCGAGGTACTCGATGTAGTCGGCGGGCACGTGGCCTTCGCCCAGCGCGGTCTCGTACTCCTTGCCGGCGAAGTACGGCGGTGACGTGACGACGAGCGCGACGGACGCGTCCGGCACCTGTGACATATCACGCGCGTCACCCACGTGGATCGTGTCGACACGACCCGGGTTGCCGAGCGTGTCGTCGTCGCTGATCACGGGCGGCGCGAACCGCGCGTAGAAATCGGTGGCGTCGTGCGATTCGCGCTTGCCAACGCCGAAGGCCGAAGTCGAGGTACCCATCGGTCAGCCTTCGCCCAGCAGTGGAGGATTGACCTGATCGGCTGCGCGTTGCATCCGTTCGACGGGCAGCGACCGCATCTCCTCGTGGGTGAGGATCCAGAACCGGCCATCGGCGACCGCTCCCACGACTGCAGCCGCGACGTCACTTGCCGGAATCCCGGTCTCGACGCCGGCCGTCAGCACCTCACCGATGAGTTCGCCGATCGGGCTGTCGACGTGATCGGGTTCTTTCGACATGAGGTCGGTCTTGACGAATCCAGGGCACAGCACGCTGACCCCGACCGCGGAACCCGTCGACGCGAGCTCGAGATACAGCCCTTCGCTGATCGCCACCACCGCGTGTTTGGTCGCGTTGTAGGGAGCGGCTCCCGCAAGTGCGACGAGCCCCGCCATCGACGCCGTGTTGACGATGTGGCCGAGGCCCTGTTCAGACATGATCGGCAGGAACGAGCGGATGCCGTGGACGACGCCGTAGAGGTTGATGCCGACGACGCGCTCCCACAGGGCGAAATCACCGGACCAGGCGTCGCCGATGCCGGCGATGCCCGCGTTGTTGAACAACAGGTGCGCTCCACCGAAACGGTCGAGGGTGGCCTCGGCGAGTTCGGTGACCGAGGATTCGCTCGCGGTGTCGCAGATGACCCCGGCGACCTCGCCACCGGCTTCGGTCAGGCGCGCTTCGACATCTCGCAGCTTCGGTTCGTCGATGTCGGCCAACACGAGCCGCATCCCTCGCTCGAGGAGCGCCTCCGCCACCGCGAGCCCGATGCCACTCGCTCCTCCCGTGATCACCGCAACGTTGCCGCGATCGACCACCCCAACAGTCTCAGCCATCGAACCAATCTAGAGAATGCCGCGCGATCAGTGGTCGATAGGGCGCAGTCCGCGCGAGGACGTCACCAAGGCGAGCACATCACGGTCGTCGCCGCTGCACTGTCGAGCCCGCCACGTGCGATGGCACAGTCAGGCGCCGTCGTGGGCCCAGCGGGCCCGGCCGGCGTCCTTGGCTCGATACAACGACTGATCAGCGGCGCGCACCGTATCCACCAGCGACCGATCACCGATCGCGGCGATCCCCACCGTGGCGCCGATACTCACCCGAAGATCGCCGATGTCATAGGGCGCCGAGAGCTGTTCGATGATCCGTTCGGCGAGCCAGATCCTCGCCGCTGGATCGGCGCCGGTCTCCTCGCACAACACGACGAACTCGTCGCCGCCGGTCCGGTACACGACGTCGTTGCGACGCACGGTGGAACCGAGCCGCTTGGCGGCCAGAGCGATGACCTTGTCGCCGACGTCGTGACCGTGGGTGTCGTTGACCGCCTTGAACCGATCGAGGTCGACGAACAAGACGTCAGCGGGTCGACGCTCGACGCGAACGCGCTCGTTGAACGCCGCACGGTTGGCAACACCTGTCAGTGCGTCGCGGTGCGCTGCATGTTCGAGTTCGAGGCGGCGGCGACGTTGGGCGAAGGCCAAGCCGGCCAGGCGCAATGCGTCGTCGAGGTGGTCGTTCTGGTTGGCGGTGGCAGGCCCGACCTCACGGCGGAACACCACGAACACGCCCGCGATCTCGTTGGAGGCGTCACGAATCGGACGCACGAACATCGCTGCGACACCAGCGCTGCGCAACAACTCCCGCGCTCCAGGAGCGAGGCTGGAGATCGAGACGTCGTCGATGTCGACGTCGGTTCCGTCGACGGTCGCTTGGCGCCACGGCGTGCCGAAGGCGTTGATCGCCGCCTCGTCCAGCGGCCAGTCGCCGATCATGCGGAAGCGCTGCGCGTCGTCCGCGCCACCGGAGTCGAGCGCGAGGATCGCACCGCGACCGTCGAACGGGAGTGCCCGCGCAGCGAGCGCTACCGCCGCCAACGTGCGGTCGAGCGGGTCCTCCATCGCCACCGAGGTCACCGCCGTTGCCAACACGTCTCGTACCGACTCGCTCGTCAGCGTCACGACGAACCCGTTCAGACCGAGTTCGGGTGGCGTGGCGTGCGCCCAGACCTGGGTCCAGTGCTCGTTGCCGACCACGTCGAGGTAGCGCACCCGACTCGGACCCATGAGGACCTGCGAGAAGCGCGTGCCAGCATCGAGGAGATCGGCGACGAAGTCGATGTCAGCGACGCTCACGAAATCGAGCACGTTGCGCCCGAGCAGTTGGTCGCGAGGAATCCCGATCATTTCCGCGATGCGGTCGTTGGCAAAGTGCACGTTGGCGTGGTGATCGATCACGAAGATCGCGACGGGCATCGAGTCGAGCAGCGCCAATCGCGCAGCATCGGAGAGCGCTCCTGCTCGATGATCCGTCGCAGTGCGATCGGGTCGGGGATCCGCCGCCGTGTCGCCAGGAACGAGCCGATCGAGCGGAACCGTCGGGTCGGCTGGCTCCGATGGAGCAGCGTCTGGCCCTGCGGGCACCGCTGGCGCGACCTCGGAGGCGTCACCGACGACCGCACCTGGCGGAGGCGGAACCGCTGAGCCTGCAGCAGCCGGCACCGCTGGCGCCGGCGAGCCAGGAGCACGCGGCGCCGACGGACGTAGCACGATCGGCGCGGGAGGCGCCGAAACCGGCGAGGTGATCGGAGCCAGAGGAGTTGTCGATGCGATCGGCGCAGGAGGCACAGGAGTTGCCGGAGTTGTCGATGCGATCGGCGCAGGAGGCGGAGAAGTGACCGGGATTGTCGATGCGATCGGCGCAGGAGGCACAGGAGTTGCCGGGGTTGTCGATGCGATCGGCGCAGGAGGCACAGGAGTTGCCGGAGTTGTCGATGCGATCGGCGCAGGAGGCGGAGAAGTGACCGGGGTCGTCGGCGCCGGGGTCGGGGAGACCCTGGGTCGAGTCGACTGAGGCGGGATCATCTCGTCGTCGGCACCGATGAGCGCGGCGAGCGCTTCGATCTCGGCCAATCGTGCGGCAGCCGCCCGAATCTCGGGATCGTCTGCCATCGCGGTCGAGCGTCCAGCGGCCCGCAAGTCGCGTTCGATATCCATCGACGTCATGACGATCTTTCGGTCGATGCTGACAACAACTTGAGACGGGCACGAGACAGCTTTCAGCACCGCTCGCCCGGCACGGCCCACCCTGCAACATCAGCGACGATGACGTTGTCGCCCGACATCGCGTTCCTCGTGGCACGATGGCGAGCGTGATCGACATCGATGCTGCCCTCGACGCACTGACCCTCGACCAGAAGTGTCGCCTCGTCGCTGGTGAGACGAACTGGAGGACGATGGCCTTTCCCGAGGCCGGCATCCCGCAACTCAAGATGAGCGACGGGCCGACCGGCTTGCGCGGCGAGGGACACGGATCGTCCGGCACGCCCGGCGTCGCGGTTCCTGCCGGCATCACGCTGGGCGCCACCTGGGATCCCGACCTCCTCGGCGAGATCGGCGATCTCCTCGGCAAGGAAGCGATCCGCAAGCGAGCGCACGTCGTGCTCGGGCCGACCGTCAACCTGCATCGCACGCCCGTCGGTGGGCGCACCTTCGAGTGCTACAGCGAAGACCCCGAGTTGTCCGGGGCGCTGGCCGCGACGTACGTGCGTGCCGTGCAGGCGCACGACGTCGCGGTGACCGTGAAGCACTTCGTCTGCAACGACACCGAGATCGACCGACTGACCGTCGACGTCGACGTCGACGAGCGGACGCTGCGCGAGTTGTATCTGCGTCCGTTCGAACGAGCCGTCAAGGAAGGTGGCGCCTGGGGGATCATGAGCGCCTACAACCGTGTCGCCGGTGAGCACGCGGCAGAGAACCGCCGGCTCCTGACCGACATCCTTCGCACCGAATGGGGCTTCGACGGCTACGTCGTGTCCGACTGGTTCGGCGTGCACGAGCCGGTCGGCGCCGCGAACGCCGGGCTCACCCTCGAGATGCCGGCGCCCGTCCGCGTCTACGGCCAACGGCTCGTCGACGCGGTCGAACGAGGCGACGTGACCGAAGCGACCGTCGACGGCCTCGTTCGCGATCTGCTCACCGTGATGAACCGCACCAAGGCCGACGAGCGCAGCTGCGACGAAGCCGAGGAGTCGCTCGACGATCCTGCCGAGCGAGCGCTCACCCGCCGAGCTGCGATCTCGGGCACCGTGCTGCTCCGCAACGCACCGGTGCCCTCGACCGGACAGCCGGTGCTGCCGATCTTGGCAACGGGTCTGACCCGCGTCGCGGTGATCGGCCCCAACGCGACGATCGACCGCTCGATGGGCGGCGGCTCCGCGAGCCTCACCCCGTTCGCGCATCGAACGCTGCTCGACGCGCTGACCGACCGGCTCGCCGCTGACGCGCCCGACGTGGAGGTCACCTACGAGCCCGGCGTCCGCATCGACCGCTTGACCCCGATCGTGCGACGCAGCCAGTTGCGAACGCCGGCGGGCGAGCCCGGGCTCCGACTCGAGTACGTGAACGGCATCGACTGGGACGCCCCGACGGCGGTCGAGACGGTCGCGGCGACTTCGATGCTGCGCTTCTTCGGCACCACGCCAGGCGAGATCGATGCGTCAGCGTTCGGCGCGCGGGTGACAGGATCGTTCGTCCCCGAGATCGATGGTCCACACGAGATCGGCGTGGTCTCGACCGGGCCCGTCACGATGACAGCGACGAGCGACGGCGAGACGATCACGGTGGTCGACGACCCGGACATGCTGTTGCCGCGTACCCGTGAGTTCTTCGGGTACGGAAGCGAAGAAACCGTGGCAGTGGTCGACGCGGTCGCCGGGCAGCCGATCGAGATCGCCGTGAAGTGGCGCACGGGGGCCGCCAACGGCTTCGCTGCCCTACGCGTCGGCGTCCGCCCGCCCGATCCGACCGACCTCATCGAGCACGCAATAGCGTCAGCCGCCGACGCCGACATCGCGATCGTCGTGGTCGGCACCAACGACGAATGGGAGACGGAAGGCTTCGACCGCGAGACGATGGACCTCCCCGGCCGCCAGGACGAGTTGGTCGAGCGTGTCGTCGCCGCGAACCCGAACACGGTCGTGGTCGTCAACGCCGGCTCCCCGGTCACCGCCGACTGGGCCGCCGAGGATCACCCGCAGCCGGCTCCGGCGGTCGTCACGTCGTTCTTCGCCGGCCAGGAGCAGGCGGAGGCGATGGTCGACGTCCTGCTCGGTGTCGCCGATCCCGGTGGACGCCTCCCGACGACGTATCCGAAGCGGCTCGACGACATGCCGGCGACGGGGAACCACATCCCGACCGTCGGCGACGATGGCCTACCACTCCAGCGCTACGAAGAAGGGCTCTTCGTCGGATACCGGCACTACGAAGCAACAGGTGTCGCGCCTCGGTTCTGGTTCGGCCACGGGCTGAGCTACGGATCGTGCACCTGGGGTGACGTGTCCGTGGATCGTGTGTCGTCGGCGGCGACCGATCTCGACACGACACCCATCGAGGTCGTGGTACCGCTGGTCAACGACGGGGGGCGAGCCGCAACCGTGGTCGTGCAGGCCTATGTCGCGCCGATCGCTGCGTCGGTGGTCAGGCCGCTGCGCGAGTTGAAGGCCTGGGCAAAACTGACCGTCGAGGCGGCGACGGCGACCGATGCGACGATGCAGTTCGGCACCGACGCGTTCCACCACTGGGACCTCGACGCCAACGCGTGGGTCGTCGAACCCGGCGAATACGACATCGTGATCGCCCACAGCGCCTCCCCCGACGCCGAGCACTCCCGCACCCGCATCACCGTCACCTGAACCGCGATCACCTGAACCACGATCACCTGAACCACGATCCCCATCGACGAATGCGGAGCGTGGCGTCAACGTGGTGTCAGACACGACGTTGACGTGGTGTCGGGAGCGTCAGCGGATAGGGCGGTAGTTGGTGTTGCGGTGGTCGATGAGTCGTGCGGTGATGAGGAACACGGTTGCGAGGCAGAGGGCGGCGTGGCGGTGTGTTGCTCGGCGGTCGGTGTTGCGTTGGATTTGGCCGTAGTTGGTGAACCAGGAGTGGGTGCGTTCAGCGACCCAGCGGCGCCCGAATCCGACGAGTTGGATGCGGCCCTGACCTGGCTGGTTTCGTGGGATCACGTTCACGTCGCCGATCGTGTAGTCGGCGAGTCTGTCGGGGAGTGATTTGTAGCCGAATCCTCGGTCGAGGTGCAGGGTGCCGATCCGTGCGGTGACGGGATGTGCGGTGATCGCGTTGAGGGTGGGTTGCAACAGTCGGTAGTCCTGGCGGTTTGCGCCGTCGATGACCCAGCCGATCGGGATGCCGTCGGCGTCGACGCCGGCGCACCACTTCCAGCCCAGACGACCGTGGGTTTTCGGGCCTGCAGCGGTTCCTTCACCCCCGCACGGGGCAAAGTGTTCGCTGCCGTCGATGGTGACATGGGTCGGGTCCAGACCGATGATTCGGTCGTACGCGGCCAGTGCTTGCTCGAGCAGTTGATCGAACACCCCGGCGTCGATCCACTCGTCGCGACGGGACCGCAGGGTGGTGTCGGACACGGTGTAGCCCATCAAGAACTCGACGGTCTCCCACGATGCGCCCGTCACGAGACGAATCAACAGACCCCGCAAACAGACCAGGTCGTCGATACGGGGCCGATGACAACCCAACGGATGTTCGGGCCGGTCCGGGAGCAAGCCTCGGATCGTTTCGAACACCGCATCGTGGACTTCAGAATCGAGCGCGCGCATCATATGGGTGACCTCCCCGGTCGGTTAGTTGGGTCGCACTCGGTATGAAAACCGAGCCAACCCACCGACCGGTGGATGGTCACCTATCCGCGCGACCTCCGGACACCACGTTGACGTCGACATCGACGTGATGTCCGACGGGTGGGGTCGGGCGTGTGAGATCGTGATGAAAGCGCTTACATTGTGCCGATGACGACGCCCGAGCATCACTGGTGGGCCAACGCGCTCGTGTACCAGGTCTATGTCCGATCCTTTGCCGACGCGAACGGCGACGGGGTCGGCGATCTCGAGGGACTCCGACAGCGGCTCGATCACCTCGACTCGCTCGGCGTCGACGCGATCTGGCTGAACCCCTGCTACCCGTCACCGCAGCACGACCACGGCTATGACGTCGCCAACTACTTCGACATCCACGACGAGTACGGCAACCTCGACACCTTCGACGCCTTCCTCGCCGATGCTCGAGCACACGGCATGAAGGTGCTGATGGACCTCGTCCCCAACCACTGCTCGAGCGACCACGCCTGGTTCCGTGCCGCGTTGGCCGCGGCGCCCGGCAGCGCCGAGCGAGCCCGCTTCTACTTCCGCGACGGGACGATGAGCGACTGCGGCTCCGATCCGCACGGCAACCCGCCCAACAACTGGATGGCGGCGTTCGGCGGGTCGGCGTGGAACCGGGTCGGCGGCACCGACCCCCAGTGGTATCTCGCCACGTTCACACCGCACCAACCTGACTTCGATCACACCAACGACGACGTCCAGGCGATGTTCGCCGAGGTGTTCGAGTTCTGGTTCGACCGCGGCGTCGAGGGATTCCGTGTCGACGCGATCGCGCCGGTCGGCAAACATCCCGACCTGCCCGATCAGCCTCCGGTGCCGGAGGGCACGGGCATGCTGCAGATCACCTGGGAAAACGAGTACACGGTCTTCCGCCCCGAAGGCCACGACGTCTGGCGCCGCTTCCGGTCGACGATCGACGCCTACCAGCAACGCCATCCGGGGCGCGACCTGATGATGGTCGCCGAGGCGTACATGAACGGACGACCCGAGTTGCTCGCCGATTTCGTCAACGACGAACAGTTCCATCAGGCGTTCGCGTTCGACCTGATGCTGTCGCCGTGGGTCGAGAGCGAACTCGAAAAGGCCATCGGCGACACGCTCGACATCTTGCGACGTGGCTTCGTGCCGACGTGGACGCTCAACAACCACGACGTCCAGCGCGTCGTCACGCGGCTCGGCCGTGAGGCCGCAGCCGATCCGAGCAGCGCGACGACCAATGCACTCGAGGTCGACACGAGTGCGGTCACCCTCGACATCGGCCTGCGTCGAGCGAGAGCGCTGATCAGCCTGGCGATGGCGATGCCCGGCTCGCTCTATCTCTACCAAGGCGAGGAACTCGGGCTGCCGGAAGTCCTCGACATCCCCGACGATCGCCGACAAGACCCGGTGTTCCACCGCACCCACGGGGCGCGCATCGGCCGCGACGGTTGTCGAGTTCCGATCCCATGGACATCCGACCCGACCTCCGCGTTCGGGTTCTCGAAGGTCGGCCCCGGCGAGCACGCTCCCGATCCGTGGCTGCCGCAGCCGTCCTGGTGGGGCGATCTGGCCATCACCGCGGTCGACGGCGACGACACGTCGACACTGGAGCTGTACCGGGCGGTCATCGCCGCTCGGCGAGAGCACGCAACACCGCAGGGGATGCACGGTGCCGTCATCGACCTCGGCCCCGGCCTCGTCGCGGTCCGCCGAGCCGACCTGGTCGCCATCGTGAACGTGACGAACGCACCGATCGCGCTCGACCTCTCCGATCCGCACCTCGAGATCGCGATGCCCGTGTTCGCGTCCGAGCCGACGGAGATGCACACCCCGGGCGTGATCCCCCCGAACTCCACGATCTGGATGCTCAGCTGAGTGATCCTCGCCGGTCGACCTGCAACGCGTTCGGCCAGCAACGCGTTCCGGTCAGCCGATGCGTGGTGATCGGCGCCGGATTGCGACAATCGTGAGGTGACCGACTCGCTGCTCGACAACCAGATCCAACCGATCACGGCCACCGACGTCGAGATCCGCCGTGCACTCGACGACGCCGACCTCCCCAGCTTTCTGCCGGCGCTGCTTCCCGCACTCGCCCACGCCACCGGTGACGACTCCCTCCTCGACGAGACGCTGCGCCCCGACGGCACGATGATCCGCGACGAGAGCGCTGGCCTGCAACCGGATCAGCAACAGCGGATCCGCGAGGTCGCAGCCGACGTGCTGATCCGCATTCGCGACGGCGAGGTCGCGCTGGTCGCGCTCGACGACACCGCGAGCGGCACCGGCCGCCAGGCCGTCGACGACACGGAGCGGCTGCGCACGCTGATGTCGTTCGCAATCGGCGAGTCGATCGACGCGGAGTACGTCCCGTTGATGCGAGAGGAGTTGTCGGTCACCGGCGACGACCTGCGAGCACCGCAGTGGCACGCCGACGAGATCGCACCGGGACGCCAGTTCCCGGTCGCGATCATCGGCGCCGGCATGTCGGGGATCCTCGCCGCGCATCGGCTCCAGCAAGCCGGCATCCCGTTCTGCATCTACGAGAAGAACGACGACGTCGGCGGCACCTGGCTCGAGAACACCTATCCCGGGTGTCGCGTCGACGTCACCAATCACGTGTACAGCTACTCGTTCGCACAGCGCAACGACTGGCCGTACTACTTCTCACCGCAGCCTGAGTTGCTCGACTACTTCCGCACGTGCGCCGACGAGTTCGGGATTCGTGAACACATCCGATTCGGCCACGAGGTGACGGCGATGACGTGGTCGGACGACGATCAGGTCTGGACCCTCGAGATCGACGGCCCGGACGGCACAGTCACCGACGGTGTGTGCGCCGTCATCAGTGCCGTCGGCCAACTGAATCGCCCGAACATGCCGGCGATCGACGGGATGGATTCCTTCGCCGGGCCGTCGTTCCACTCGGCGCAGTGGCGTCACGACGTCGACCTCACCGGACAGCGAGTCGTCGTGATCGGTGCCGGAGCGAGCGCCGTGCAGTTCGTTCCTCACGTGGCGGAGCAGGCCGAGCACCTCACGGTGCTGCAACGAACGCCGAACTGGTTCGTCCCGGTTCCCAACTATCACCACGAGGTCGCCGACGGACTGCAATGGTTGTGCCGCCACGTACCCGGCTACGCCCAGTGGTACCGGTTCTGGCTGTTCTGGCGGTCGTCTGAGGGTTTGCTGCCGGCGTGCGCGGTCGACGACGACCGCGACGACCTCTCGCTGGCGACCGGCGCGGCGAACCAGGAACTGCGCGGACTGCTCGAACAGTGGCTGTTCCTGCAGTACCACGATCGCCCCGACCTGCAACCGAAGGTGCACCCCATGTACCCACCGGCGTCGAAGCGCATCGTGCTCGACAACGGCTCGTGGGCGACGACGCTGAAACGCGACGACGTCACCCTCGACGTCGACCCGATCACCCGCATCGAACCCGACGCCGTGATCACCGTCGACGACGCCGGCGTCGAGACACGGCACCGCGCCGACGTGATCATCTACGCGACCGGATTCCAGGCGTCGAAGTTCCTCACGCCGATGCGGGTCGTCGGCTCGGGTGGACGCGACCTGCACGACGTGTGGGACGGCGACGCCCGCGCCTACCTCGGCGTCGTCCATCCCGGCTTCCCGAACTTCTTCCTCACCTACGGGCCGAACACGAACATCGTCGTGAACGGATCGATCATCTACTTCTCCGAGTGCGAGGTGCACTACGTGCTCGGCGTGATCGAGATGCTGCTTCGCGGGCCGCACTCGTCGGCCGACTGTCGCCTCGACGTCCACGACGAGTACAACGCTCGCGTCGACGCCGGCAACCTGAAGATGGCCTGGGGCGTGTCCAGCGTGAACAGTTGGTACAAGGCCGAGTCGGGGCGAGTCGCGCAGAACTGGCCGTTCAGCTTGCTCGAGTTCTGGCAACGGACCCGGCGCCCCGATCCGAACGACTACGTTCTGCGCTGAGCATGCGGCGGCCCGCCGCGTGCCATCGACGCGAGGGGGACTGCACGTGACCGACATTCTCGAAACGCTCGCCGGGCTCGAACTCTTCTCCGACCTGTCGAAGAAAGAACTCAAATCGGTGCAATCACTGATGTCGACCGCGCACGTGCGGGCCGGCAAGGAGTTCATCACGGAGGGCGCGGTCGGACGCGAAGCGTTCATCATCGTCGAAGGCGAAGCATCGGTGTGGCGGCGCGGCAAGCTCGTCACCACCGTCGGGCCCGGCACCGTGATGGGCGAGATGGCGGTGCTGACGGGCATCGGGCGCACCGCGACGGTCAAGGCCGAGACCGACATGACGCTCGAGGTGCTGGTGCGCCGCGAGTTCCTCGGACTCCTCGATCGTTCCCCGTCGATGACGCGCAAACTGCTGGTGTCGACGATCAACCGGCTCCAAGAACTCGAACCGGGCCTCCTCGGGTGAACTCGTGCGACAGAGTGGGTCAGACCCACTCTGTCGCCCTACCCTTGCCACGTGTTCAATCCCTGGTTCAACCCCTGGTTCGAGTCGATCGCCGTCGCGCAGAAGCGAGCGAAGCGCCGGCTGCCGAAATCGGTGTACGGGGCACTCATCGCCGGGGCGGAGAAGGGCCTGACCCGCGACGACAACTGTGCGGCCTTCGACGAACTCGGCCTGCGTCCGTTGACCGCCGGGCAACCCGCGAGCCGCGACATGGCGACCGAGGTGATGGGGCAGCCGATGTCGATGCCGGTGATGATCTCACCGACAGGCGTGCAGGCGGTCCATCCCGACGGGGAGGTCGCCGTCGCTCGCGCTGCGGCCGCTCGCGGCGTCGTGATGGGTCTCAGCTCGTTCTCGAGCAAGCCGATGGATCAGGTGATCGCCGAGAACCCGCAGACGCTGTTCCAGATCTATTGGGCCGGCGACCGAGACTCGATGGTCGGGCGAATGGAACGGGCCCGGGCAGCCGGTGCCGTCGGCATGATCCTCACCCTCGACTGGTCGTTCGTCCACAGCCGTGACTGGGGGAGCCCCAAGATCCCCGAACGGATCGACATCGAGACCGCGCTGCGTCACGCTCCCGAGGTCGCGTTGCGTCCCCGGTGGCTCTACGACTGGGTGAAGTCCGGCGCGCTGCCCCAACTCGGCGTCCCCAACTTCCCGGTGTCGGCCAGCGATCCGGTGCCCGGCTTCTTCGACGCCTACGGCACCTGGATGGGAACCCCGCCGCCGACGTGGGACGACATCGCCTGGCTGAGGTCGCAGTGGGACGGCCCGTTCATGGTCAAAGGGATCAACCGCGCCGACGAGGCACGCCGGGCCGCCGACGCCGGTGCCACGGCGATCTCGGTGTCGACGCATGGCGGCAACAACATCGACGGCACGCCGGCACCGATCCGAGTGCTCGGCGAGGTCGTCGATGCCGTCGGCGATCGCATCGAGGTCGTCATGGACAGCGGGATTCGCCGCGGGAGCGATGTGGTGAAGGCCGTCGCGATGGGAGCCAAGGCCGTGATGATCGGCCGCGCCTACCTGTGGGGACTCGCCGCCAACGGCCAAGCCGGGGTCGAGAACGTGCTCGACGTGCTGCGCATGGGCATCGATTCGAACCTGCTGGGCCTCGGCAAGTCGTCGCTCCACGACCTGTCGCGTGACGACCTCGTGATCCCCGCCGACTTCTCGCCGCCACCCGCCGGCTGACACTGCGACGACACGATGCGACTGGGCGAAGCCACCTCCCACGAGGTTCGAACAGCCGCCACGATGATGGCGGGTGACGACGGCACGTTGTCCCCG
Organism: Ilumatobacter sp.; assembly: GCF_046290335.1. Classification (GTDB taxonomy): domain Bacteria; phylum Actinomycetota; class Acidimicrobiia; order Acidimicrobiales; family Ilumatobacteraceae; genus Ilumatobacter_A. Next base: position 143,421 of record NZ_JBKAGH010000002.1, read on the forward strand.
ATCGTCTTGATCCCGGTCGGCTCCACCGAGCAGCACGGCCCGCACCTGCCGCTCAACACCGACACCTTGGTCGCCGAGGAGATCGCCGGTCGGGCACTGCACCGCACCGACGGGTTGATGCTCGGCCCGACGATCTCGGTGTCGGCGTCGGGCGAGCACGCAGGCTTCCCGGGCACGTTGTCGATCGGACTCGAGGTGATGACCCAGGTCGCCGTCGAACTCGGACGCAGCGCCGATTGGGCAGCCGGTGTCGTGTTCGTCAACGGACACGGAGGGAATCGTGCGGCGATCGACGCAGCGATCGAGACGCTTCGCTACGAACGTCGCAACGTGATGTCGTGGTGGCCGCGGTGGCCCCGTCGAAGCGATGGCGGGCCGCCCGACCTGCACGCGGGTCGAATCGAGACCTCGCTCATGCTGGCGATCGACCCCGGGCTGGTGCGGCTCGAACTCGCCGTCGCTGGCCCCGACACGCCACTCGAGAGACTCCTCCCCGATCTGCGCGCGCACGGCGTGAAGTACGTGAGCACGTCGGGAGTGCTCGGCGACCCCGAGGGCGCATCTGGCGCCGAAGGCGAACGGTTCGTCAACGACTTCGTCGCCGATCTGATCCACGAGATCGAACGCTGGCGGCCGATCGATCCGACGCCGTCCGGCTGACGCGATGCGGTTCCGGATCGACCTCACCTGGAACCGGCTCGGGGACGATCGCCGCCTCCTCCTCGCCGGATCGCCGTTCCGAGCATTCCGACTCACCGATGCTGGCGCTCGCATCGTCGATGCCATCGAACGCGGCGACGACGTCGCCGACTCTGCGCTGATCGATCGGCTGCTCGACGGCGGGGCCATCCACCCGCAGCCGTCGAGCGACGGGACGCACACGTTCGACGTCGACGACGTCACCGTGATCACCCCTCAACTCGGCGGCGAGGCGCATCCCGGTCGGCTGACGATCGACGACGGATCGACGCCGCCGATCGTCGGCGCGACCCACCGCCTCGATCGCAATCTCGGACCCGCAGGGGCTCGCAACGCCGGACGCTCGCTCGCGACCACGCCAGTGCTCGCGTTCGTCGACGCCGACGTCTTCGTCGGCGCCGACGTCGACCCGCACCGCACGGCGAGCGCCAAGCACACCTCGCCGTCGTTCGCGACACGGTCCGAGACCGCCTGGCTCGAACCGCTGCTCGCGCACTTCGACGATCCGCGTGTCGGTCTCGTCGCCCCGCGGGTGATCGGAGACGACGGTACCTCGCTCGACCTCGGCGCTCACCCCGGTCGGATTCGAGCCGGATCCCGGGTCAGCTATGTCCCCGCGGCGGCCATCGTCGTGCGTGCCGAAGCGTTCGACGACATCGGCGGCTTCGACGAACGACTCCGATTCGGCGAGGACGTCGATCTCGTCTGGCGACTCGACGACGCCGGTTGGCGATGTCGCTACGAGCCGCAGTCAGCCGTGTGGCATCGACCCCGACCCACCCTCGTCGAGCGACTTCGCCAGCAGGTCGGGTACGGCAGTTCGTCGGCACCGCTGGCGCTCCGCCATCCACGAGCGTTGGCCCCGTTTCGGTCGACGCCACGAACGGCCGCCGCGATCGTCGCCGCACTCGCCGGCTCCCCCTCGGTCGCGATGCTGCTGCTCTCGTCGACGGTCCTCCAGGTCCGGCGCCGCCTGACCGACATCACCCTGCTCGACGCCGCTCGCATCGCCATGACCGGCAACCGCATGGTGCTCGAACAGTTCATCTCCGCACTTCGACGTACGTGGTGGCCGGTCGTCGCGGTCGGAGCAGTGGCCTCCCGGCGCCTGCGATGGCTTGCGGTGATCGCCTTGGCGATCCGTTCCCGGCGAGCCCCGACCGACATCGCCTTCGGATGGGGGCTGTGGAGCGGCATGCTCCGCCACCGAACTCTGCGCCCGATCATTCCCGACATCGTTCACTGATCACCACACCGGCCCGCCGCGACGCCATCCCCAGGCCGACCCATCGCCCCCGTTCGAGCCTCCGGTGGTCTCAGCCGCCGAGGTGTCGGTAGACGCGTTCGAGGGGCCCACGACCGAAGCGGCGGTGCCATGAGGTCGCGGCGATGATCGCCACGACCCAGAACCCGAACGCGAACCCGAGGGACGTACCGACACCGGAGGGCTCGATCCAGCCGAGCCAGTCGACGACCAGGTTGAACACGAGGATGTGGGCCACGTAGATCGTCAACGACATCTGACCGGCCCGGCGAAGCGGATCGACCGTGGCGGGCCGCCGCACAGCGAGTCGATCGGCCGTCTCCGAGATGATCGCCGTCGCGAGCAGCGCCGTACCGAGCGCGCTCGCTGTGTACAGCAGCCCGCGATCGAACGGATGCACCGACAGCACGACCTCCTGCAGTTCCGTCGACGCGAACGTCGAGAGCACCCCGGCAGCCATCACGAGCGCGGATCCGGTCGACGCTGCGACGACCCGCCAGCGTGGACGGTCGAGGCAGCGACCGAGCACGATGCCCGCACAGAAGAACGCCATCCACGGAGCCAGCGGATGCGTGCCGTTGACGAACAGGTCGAACGCGTAGCGCCGAATCGAGTCGCCACCCGGCGCGACGAGCCAACCGACATCGCCGCCGTCGAGCACGCGCTGCGACGACCACACCGAGATCGCCCAGCCCGCCAGCGCCGCGGACGAGCCGGCGGCGACGAGCCAACCAGTCCGCAACGTGAACAGCCCCGCAGCGAGCACGAACATCGCTCCGTAGTACACGATGATCGTTCCCGGCCAGATGACGTCGAGGAACTGGCCGAGCACGTACAAGGTGAGACCTCGCCGAACCAGACGCCAGCGCATCTCGACCACCGCGGCATCGGCACCGGAGCGGCCTGCCGCCCGATCAGCGACCACGCGGCGGGTCAGCAGCGTGACCGCGATGCCGGCCGTGAGCACGAACGTCGCCGCGAACCGCGTCGACAACGGCCCCTCCCACGGGTCGAACAACTGGTCGAGCCAACCGTCACCGCGTGGTGCCCCGCGGAGGATCAGATAGCCGTGGTAGTTCATCACCACGACGCCGATGAGTGCAACCGCCCGCACGACGTCGGGCCCGACCAACCGCGTCACGCGTTCCGAGCCCGAGTCGCCCGCCGTCGGCGAGACAGCGTCGGCCTCGGGCACCGTCACCTCAGAGCCACCGGTAGTCGTCGACTGCGGTCATGTGCAGTGGACGCTGCACGTCGACCCAGTCGCCGACGCTCGGGAGTGGCGACCCGTCGGGCACGAAACCCATCGACGTGTGCATGTGCGGCGACTCGTGCAGCGCGAGCCGTGTCCGACCGAAGTGGAAGGGGCTGCGACCGTCGGCGAGCGGTGTCACCCCGTTCGCCGTGCCGGCGCCGATCATCACGAGATGCCCGTCACCGCCGACGAGCCCGAGGCGATAGCCGGCCGGCTCACCAGCGCGCACCCGACGAACGTCGAGGACATCAGCATCGAGTTGCAGCGCCGATTTGTCACCGTGCCACAGCGACGTGCCGAGCCGCAGCCGGTAGACGTGCGAGTCAGGAAGGTCGCGCATCCGACCCGGGTCGAGATGGCTGAGCCACACCGCAAGGTCGGCGGGTACCCGTTCGATCGTGGGCACGAGCTGGGCGATTCGTTCGTCGTCGGTCCCGGCGATGGGCGGATGGATCGCCACCCCGACGACGTCGAGACCGGCCGCCGACGCCGCATCGACGAGTCCCGGGTCACCGCCGTAGCGCCGCAGATCGCTCACGAGCTTCACGATCACGCGACCGCTCCATCCGGAGAGTGCGTCGATGTGCTCACGGCGACCGACGGTCAGGATCGGAGCCGCCGTCGCCGGGGCCTGGAGCGTCGGCGTCAACACCACGACGTCGATGTCGTCGGGGAGACCATCGAGTTCGTGCACGGTTCCCACCGCAACCGTGTCTGCGAACTCCGCGGCGAGCGCGGCGATTCGCAGCCGGCCGAAGCCGTACCCATTGCCCTTGACGACCGGCACGAGCCCATCGACCGACATGGCCGTCTGCGCGATGTGGCTGCGCCACACGGCGGTGCGCACACTCAGACGAACGGTCACGGAGCGAACGGTAGCGGTCGAGCGCCGCGCTGCGCCGCCGCGGCAGCGCTGCAGCGTCGAGGGGTCACCGCGAGCGAGCGGCCAGCGTCACAGGTCGAACGGATCGGAGAACGTGTCGCACCGGTTCGGATCCCCGCTCGTGAACCCGAGGTTGAACCAACGGACTCGCTGCTCGGACGATCCGTGCGTCCAGCTCTCCGGGTCGACACGGCCCTGCGTCGTCTGCTGGATCGTGTCGTCGCCGACGGCAGCAGCCGCGTTCAACGCTTCTTCGATCTCGGCGTCGGAGTCGAACTGGCCGCGAGCGTTGGCGTCGTTCGCCCACGCTCCGGCGAGGCAGTCCGCTTGCAGCTCGAGCGCGATCGAATACGCGTTGCGGTTCCTCGGATCCTGCTGCTGGCGTCGATGCATCTCGGCGTTGATCCCCAGCGCGTTCTGGATGTGATGGCCGTACTCGTGGGCGACGATGTACTGCGCAGCGAGGTCACCTTCGGCGTTGAACCTGCTCTGGAGTTGAGCCAGGAAGTCGAGATCGAAGTAGATCAAGTTGTCGGCCGGGCAGTAGAACGGCCCCGTCGAGGACGACGCCTGGCCGCAACCGGTGTTGGTGAAACCCGAGAAGAACACCGTCTGGGTGATCGGGTACTCGAGCCCGTTGAACGACAGCGGGAACTGTTCGATCCAGTACTCCTGGACGTCGATCGTCGCGCCGCAGATGATCTGCTCGGCTTCCTCGTCACAGGTGTCGTCGTCGCCGCCAGCCGATGCGTTCGACGCTGCAGACGTCGCACCCAGCCCAGCCGTGGAGCCACCACCGCCGCCAAGTAGCTGTGGCAGCAACAAGGTCGCGAGGAGCACGACCACACCGATCACTCCGCCGCCGAGCTTGAGCCCGCCACCACCTGCACCGCCACCTGCACCACCACCACCACGGCCACCGCCGAGCGCACCGCCCAAGATGTCACCGAGGCCACCGCCACCCGCACCGCCACCACGGCCACCTGACAGCAGATCGCCGAGTCCGCCGCCGCCGCCTCGTCCGCGACGGTCCTGAATCATCCGGGCGTCGCGAGACCTGATCTTCGTCATGGTCCCATCATTCCAAACTGCACGGCAAATCGCCGCCACGACACGCACAACCTGCCGCGCTGCGCACCGACGACACGCACCACACGATGCGTGCCCGGCTCCCGAGCATGGCTGGCCTCAAGAGCGGCGCCGGCTTCAGATGCGCCGGCCGCTGCCTTCCCAGTAGGGCGTGCGCAGCTGACGCTTCAGGAGCTTGCCGGCATCGCTGCGCGGCATCTCGTCGACCACATCGAAGCTGCGCGGTTGTTTGTAGCCGGCAAGCTGTGCACGGGCGAGCCCGATCAACTCGGACTCGAGCTCCGGGCTCCACGCCGCACCATCCACGAGTTGGACGGCGGCCTTGACCTCTTCGCCGAACTCGACGTTGGGCACCCCGAACACCGCGACGTCGATCACCTGCGGATGGTTCACGAGCACCGCTTCGATCTCGGCGGGATAGATGTTGACGCCGCCGGAGATGATCATGTCGATCTTGCGGTCGGAGAGGAACAGGTACCCGTCGGCGTCCATGAACCCGATGTCGCCCATCGTGATGTAGCCCGGCTCGCTGTGCGCTTCGGCCGTCTTGTCCGGCGCGTTGAGGTACTCGAAATCCTGCCCGACGAGGCTCTTGACGTGGATCGTTCCCTCCTCGCCCGGCGCTGCGGTCTTCCCGTCGACGTCGACGATCTTGATCTCGACGATCGGCGCCGCCGTGCCCACCGAGCCGGGCCGCTCGAGCCATTCCTGCGCCGTGATCATCGACACGATGCCCCCTTCGGTCGCCCCGTAGTACTCGGTGATCTTCGGCCCCCACCAGTCGATCATCTGGCGCTTCACCTCGGGAGCACACGGCGCGGCGCCGTGGATGGCGACCGACAGCGACGAGCCGTGGAACGCTTCCTTCGCTGCATCGTCGACCCGCAACAACCGCACGAACTGAGTGGGGACGAGGTGCACGTTGGTGATCTGGTGCTCGTCGATCATCGCCAGCGTCTGCTCGGGCACGAACTTCGCCTGCATCACGACCGCAACGCCGGCGATGAGCGGCAGATAGCTGAACGCCCACTGCGCCGAGTGGTACTGCGGGCCGCACAGCAGCGTGCGGCCGTGGGTCGGGATTCCGATGCCGTCCATCGAAGCTGCCATCAGCTGGAGCACCTCGACCGGCGTGTTGAGCTGGAAGCTGGTGCTGCGCACGCCCTTCGGTCGTCCGGTCGTGCCGGAGGTGTAGAACATGACGCCGCCCAGCATCTGCCCCTCGGGGTCGCTCGCGTCGGCCGCGGCCAACGCGTCCTCGTACGAGGTCAGCCCGTGCACCGAGCGGTCGACCGCGGACGCGGTGCCATCGTGGGAATCCATCACCAGGCGACTGCGCTGGACCGTGTCGGCCTCGATGTCGAGCGCCTCGTGTGCGAGCTGCTCGAACTCGCTCGCTGCGATGAGTGCACTCGCACCGGAGTCGGCCAGCACGTACGCCACCTCGTCGGCGGCGAAATGCCAATTGACCGGGACGCAGTGCCAGCCGGCATGCGAACACGCGAGATAGACCTCTTCGATCTCCCGACGATTGCCCGCGAGCAAGGCGACCCGATCGTTCGGCTCCACCCCGGCGTCTCGAAGATGATGGATGAGGCGATTGACCCGCTCGTCGAGCTGTCCCCAGGTGGTGGAGCCCCACTCGTCGATCACCGCCGCCTCGTTCGCCCGATCCGAGTGTGAAGCTGTGACCAACGCCATAGGTCGAGAATCTAGTAGCCCGGCGCCTGCCCGCTTCGACCGCAGGCGAGGGATCACTCCCGATCAGGCGTTGCGGCGTTCGCGACGCAGACCGCGCCAGCCGACAGCGCCCGCGCCGATCAGCGGGCCCGAATCGGCGAGACGCGACGGCGTGATGCGGGCGCCGCTGCTGTATGGCAGCCGGACGTGTTCATCGAGCGACACCTGCGCGGCGTGGAAGAAGGTCGCCGCGAAACCGAGCGCCACCGAACCGCCGACGACGACCAGCGAGAGGTCGAGCGTGTTGCAGACCGACGCCGCCGCGCGTCCGACGAGCGTGCCCGTCCGCTGCATGATCTCATAGGTCGGCTCCGTCGGCGGCCGACCGGTGATCGCCTCGATCGCCAAACCCGATGCTTCGGCTTCGAGACATCCTTGCGCACCGCAGCCGCATCGCCGGCCTCCCGGAACGACGATCACGTGCCCGATGTGGCCGGCGTTCGCCGTCATGCCATCGAGCAACTCTCCGTCGAGCACGACCCCACCGCCGACGCCGGTCGACACCGTCAGCGCACAGAAGTTCGGATGCCCTTGTGCCGCGCCGAGCCAGCCTTCGGCGAGTGCCAACGCCTTCGCATCGAGGTCGCCGTAGACCGGGTAGCCGAGGAGTTGGCGAAGTCGCGCGCGCAACGGGAAGTCTCGCCACGCCGCGATGTTGACCGGCGACACGGTCTCGAGATTGCGGGTGATCGGACCAGCCGAGCCGACGCCGACCGCCACGATCCGCGCGCGGTGCTGCTCCCTTGCTCGATCGGTGAGTTGCTTGACGATGCCGGCGAGTCCGTCGAAGTGTGCTTCCGGCAGCGCGTTTCGGTCCACCTCGACACGAGCCCGGTCGATCAACTCGCCACGAGCCGTCACCAATCCTGCTGCGAACTTGGTTCCACCGATGTCGATCGCGAGCACGACGTCGATCTTGGACTTGGGAGGCTCCGGATGATCGATGGCTTCCGCGTGCCCCGGCACCGGCACCGGCACCGGCACCGGCACCGGCACCGAATCTGACACCGAATCGGAATCGTCGACGCAAGCGCTCAGCCGAGCAGCGATTGGATCATCGGACGGAGCGGACATCGAATCGAACGGTACTCGGCTCGGCCTCGACGCGTGTGCCCGCGCTCCGCGCGGCAAACCGATCTACGATCCTCGGGTCGCCTTCGAGAATTCGCTCTACTCGTCGCTCGAACGTGCCGATACCACAACGATCCGCCATGCAGGCCCGACCCGACGCTTCTTCCGCACTCCGACGCCGCCCCCGTGTCGGAGCCATCGCTGCCGTGAGCCTCGCGCTCGCTGTCTCATTCGGCGCGCTCCCGGCGTTCGCCGCCGAGGACACACCGCCCGACTCTGCGCCCGACTCTGCGAGCGACTCCGCGACCGAACCGACTGTGCCGACGACCACCGCCCCGCCGCCGGCCAGCACCACGACCAGCACGACGACCACGACCAGCAGCACGACCAGCACGACGCTGCCGAGCGCCCCGGCGACGACGACGCCGGTCACCGCCACCACGACCACCAGCACCACGACCACCACACCGACGACCACCACACCGACCACCACCACGACCACCGCACCGACCACCACGACGACCACCGCACCGACGACCACACCGACGACCACCGTGCCTGCGGTGGTGCCAGCCGAGCCCACGGCCCGCAACATCACGGTGTACCCGGAGCAGATCCAGCACATCCTCGCCACGATCCGCTACCTCGAGTCGCGCGGCATCTACACCCTGCCGCCCAACAAGGGCAACGCGTCCGGCGCCTATCAGTTCATCGGCTCGACGTGGAACAACTACGCCGGGTACCCGCACGCCTACCTCGCCCCACCGCACATCCAAGACGAGCGAGCCGCCGCCGACGTCAACAAGTTCCTCGCCCAGTTCGACAACGACGTCTCGATGATCCCGGTGATGTGGTATCTCCCCGCAGCGTCGCGCAATCCCGCGTTGATGGACATCGTGCCGCTCCCGTCCGCCGGCAACGTGCTCACCATCCGCGAATATCAGACGCGTTGGCTCGGCGTGTTCGCGTTCATCTCCGGCCAGCCCCTCGAAAACGTGGTCGCCGGCACCTCGAACGCCTCGCAAGACGGCTCGCCGCCGATCGTGCCGATCCCGACCGACGACGTGCCCACGATGGCGTTCCCCGTCCTCGGACCATCTCGAGTTGCCGTACCCGAGTGCGACGACGCCGAGGGTGTCGAGACCGCCGATCTCGGCGCCGAGTCGACCGGACCGAGCCGCGCCGACATCGAAGCAGCCGGGCTCTGCACCGAGCAGGCACCGAGCATCGTGTTCGGGGTCAAGCTGCAACCGATCATGGCCGTCGCTGACGGCGTCGTCACCGACGTCGTCAACGAACGCGGCGGAGCGACGCCCGTGTCCGTCACGATCACCAGCGAGGCGGGCATGAGCTACGTCTACGCCGGCTTCAACGACGACAACCCCGGCACGAACGACGGCGACGCGCCCGATCACCTCCGTCTGAGCGCGCTCGCCGAGGTGGGTACCACGGTTCGGGCCGGTCAGATCATCGGCTTCATGGGTGACAGCGAGCCGCTGCCCCTCGGCGTCCGAGCCGACGTCCCGACCGACTCGACGATCGTGCTCGACCCCGATGCCGTCGCGCCGCACCTCCGACTGTCGATGATCGACCGCCAGGGCAACCCGGTCGACGCGTTCGGCCCGGTGATCGACGCGTTGTTCCGTCAGACCTGCTCGGTGACGATCGGCCCGTGGTCGATGCCGCCGAACGGATCAGGCCACGAGCCCGTCACGATCGAGACGACCGACGACGACAATTCCATCGACTCCGAGTGGATCATCACCTCGACCGGCCAGGTCACCGCGGCTGGCTGGGCGGCGATGGTCAACCCGAGCGAGGGCTGCTCGTTCACGCCGGCGTCGGCACACGGCCCTGGCGCCGACGGCAGCGAACGAGGACTCGTCCACTGGCTCGAACCGCTCGACCTGCCGACCCAAGTCTGGGTCGAACTCGCCCTCCAGGACGGGTTCACTGCACCCGGCGGGCTCCTTCGACGAGGTTGATCTCGTAGAGCACTTCGTCGAGCGCGTCGGCAGCGCTGATCGCCGCGAAACGCTGCGGGGTGTCAGGAGTGCAACACGACGGGACCGGTGACAGGATCGTCCACGGCCGAGGATGGCAGAACTGCACGACGCTGTAGCGCTCACCCTCGAAGCCGGGAGCGGCGACCACGCGATGCCATCCGATCGGAATCCGCCCGTTGGTCAGACGCTCGAGCATGATCCCGGTGTTGACGATCACGCCGTCGTCCGGCGGCACCGCATCGACCCAGTCGTCACCGACCTTGACCTGCAGCCCCGGAGCTGTCGCTCGTGGGAGCGCCGTGATCAGGTTGATGTCGCCATGTTCGGCCGCCCACACGTGGCCCGGCTCGCCATCGACGCCGAGCGCGGTGTCGAGTTCGTTCATCGCCGGATACCGGATCGCCCGGGTCAGCGTCGGCCCGTCCTTCACCATGTCGTCGAAGAACGTCTCGTGACAACCGATGCCCTAGGCGATGACCCGAAGGAACCGTCGCTGCAGATCGGCCACCGTGTCGTGGAAACGATAGAGCACGTCGGAGATGCCCGGCACGAGAGCGTCGGGCAGGACCTGGTCGGGATACGCGGTGGGATAGTTGCGCTTCAGCGGGTGACCGGTCGGGATCGGAGTCGCCCAGTTGAGCATTTCCTTCCAGTCGGGCTTGTCGCTCGACGCAGCGGTCTCGACGAGGAGGCCCGTGTAGCCGGTCTGGCCGTTGGCCCCGGGAGCGATGGCCGTCTGCTTCTCCTCGGGCGATTTCTCGAAGAACTCGCGCAGCATCCCATACGCGGTGTCGAGCAGATCGTCGGGGACGTCATGACTCGTGTAGACGAAGCCGGTCTCGAGACTGCGGGTCGCACCGTCGACGACGGCGCGGCGCGCCGCACCGCTCCCCTGCTCGAAGGCCAGCAGATCAACGTCGAGGATCCCGTCGCTCATGACCTCACGCTAACGCCAGACCGAACGTCGTCGCAGGCCCGTGCCTTGCCGCCGTGCTCGTCACGTCGGGCGCGTCACGTCGGGCGCGCCGTCGGCGGCGAACAGCGCCGGCCAGCCGCCCGTGTGGACGAACACGACGTCGTCGCCATCACCCCAACGTCCCGCCGCCGCGTGTCCGAGCAGGCCGGACAATCCCTTGCCGGAGTACGTGCGATCGGTGAGCAAGCCGTTGTGGATGGCACCCCACCGGATGGCCTCGTCGCCGGCGTCGGTCGGGACGGCATAGTCGTCGCCCATCCACCTGCCGTCGATCTCGACGTCGGCAGCAGCGACGGCGCCGCCAACGCCCCAGTGGGCGAGCGTTCGATTGGCCAGGTCGGCCACGTCGACGACATCGAGCACGACCCCTTTGGCCACGCCCACCGCGACGATGTCAGGGGCGCTCGCCGCATCGAGGTGTCCGGCAGCGATCATGGCGGCACGCCCTGCGAGCAGGCCGGCGTGCGTTCCCCCACTCGATGATGTGACCACCACGGCACGTGGCGCACACCGTGCCGCCTCGCACTGCAGCGACAGCTCGACGAACGCGGCCGCGTAGCCGAGTGCGCCGACCGGCGTGCTGCCACCGATCGGAATCGAGTACGGAGCGAGCCCGAGTTCGACGAGGCTCGCGGTGAGCGCCTCGCGTGCGATCTCCAACTCGCCCCAGTGACTGTGATGCGCTCCGGTGTAATGGATCTGCGCACCGAAAAGCCGCGACAGCAGTTGGTTCCCCGTGAGCGGATCATCGCCGCTCGGGGCGTCACCGGACACCACGAGGTGGACCTCGAGGCCGAGCCGCGCTCCCGCCGCCGCCGTCATCCGGCAGTGATTCGACTGCGCGGCACCGACCGTCACGAGGGCTTTCGCCCCGCGAGCGAGCGCATCGCCGCAGAGAAAATCGAGCTTGCGAGCCTTGTTGCCACCACCGCCGAGCCCGGTCAGATCGTCGCGTTTGACCCACAGGCGTGCTGCCGATCCCGGCATCGCCGCCGCAGCCTCGAGTGGTGTCGGCAACGTCGCGAGCGCCGATTTCGGCAGGTGATCGAACACCCGGCCATCCTACGCACGCACTCCGAAGCGGCTGGTCGCGCGCGGCTCACCGACTCCGTGCCAGGATGAACATTCGATGTCGACGACCGATTGGAACCCGTTGCTGCGAGGCGAATTCGACCAGCCGTACTGGATCGAGTTGCAGCGTTTCGTCGCCCGCGAGCGAGCCGAGCACAGCGTGTATCCCCCGCACGACGAGGTCTTCGCGGCCATCCGCCTCACCTCGTTCGCCGAGACGAAGGTCGTCATCCTCGGCCAGGATCCGTACCACGGCCCGCGCCAGGCACACGGCCTCGCCTTCTCGGTGCGCCACGGCACCCGCGTCCCGCCGTCGCTACAGAACATCCACCGCGAACTCCGCGACGACCTCGCACTCGTCACTCCCGACCACGGCAACCTCGAGGCGTGGGCGCGCCGCGGGGTCCTGTTGCTGAACACCTCCTTGACGGTGCGCGCCGGCCAAGCGGGATCGCACGCCGGCAAGGGGTGGGAGACCTTCACCGACCGTGTCATCGACGTCGTGGCAGCAAAGCCGGAACCCGTGGTGTTCGTCCTGTGGGGCAACCACGCGCGAGCGAAGAAGGGGCGCATCGACACGACGCGACATCGAGTCATCGAGTCGCCGCATCCATCACCGTTCTCGGCTCGCAACGGCTTCTTCGGCAGCCGACCGTTCAGTCGGACGAACGCGGCGCTGGAGGAACTCGGGAGCACCCCGATCGACTGGAATCTCGACGAGCAGGGTGGCGAACACCCGTCGGAATCGGATACGAACTAGATCATGCCCTGGACGACGAGCGACAAGGTGATGACGATCCGAGAGCGGTCACACGCGTTCGACGTGTTCGCCGAGACGATGGACGGCTGGCGGCGACACCTCTCCGGTCGCAACGCGTCGCTCCTGTCGTTCTTCGCGTTCTTGTCCGTGTTTCCGCTGATGCTCGCGGCGACGACGATCCTCGGTTTCGTACTCGCCGACAACGACGAGTTGCGCCAGCGGCTCATCGACGGGGCGCTGTCCGACATCCCCGGGCTGTCGACCGACCTCGCTGCCGGTGAGATCGACGGCAACTACATCGCGCTGATCGTCGGTGTGCTCGGTGCGCTGTGGTCGTCGACGAAGGCCTTCGTCGGACTCCAAGGAGCGCTCGACGACACGTGGGAGATCCACGTCGACGATCGGGCCGCCATGCCCAAGCAGCGGGGCAAGGCGCTCGTCGGAATCTTGATCCTCGGTGGTGCGCAGCTCGGCAGCATCGTGTTGGCGACGATCGTCAGCGCTGCCGGACTCCCCACACTCGGCGCGATCGGGATCATCGTCGGGCAGGTCGCCATCAACATCGTCGTCATGGCGGCGATGTACCGATACCTGACCTCGGCGACCACGACGTGGGCGAGTGTGTTCCCGGGCGCAGTGATCGCCGGGTCGATCTTCACCCTGCTCCAGCACACCGGGACCCTGATCGTCAGGCGGATCACCGAGAACGCCGGTGACACCTACGGGCAGTTCGCCCTCGTGCTCGGCATCGTCACCTGGCTCGGCCTCGTCGCAATCACGATGCTGATGTGCGCCGAGTTCAACGCTGCCCGCGAGCGTCTGGCACAAGGACCAACGGCGCAACTCGGCGCCGACTTCGATCTCCCGATCCGCCTCTGAACCCCACCGCCAACACCTAGGGTCAGACCCCAGCCGTTCAACACGTAGGGTCAGACCCCAGCCGTTCAACACGTAGGGTCAGACCCTGGGTGTTGGTCAGGGGGCGAGGTGGGTGACGATCGCACTGGCGGCTTCGAGCGTGCGGTGAACGGGGCACTTGTCGGCGATCGCCAGCAGCTTGGCCCGATCATCGTCGGTGAGGTCGGGGCCGTCGAGCGTGATCGAGCGTTCGAACCGGTCGATCATCCCGGACCGACCGGTCAAGTGCTCGTTCTCCGCACACTCGATGCAGTCCTCGGCGTGGACCTTGCTGTGGCTGACCTCGACCGTGACCCGGTCGAGCGGGATCTTCTTGCGGTCGGCGTACATCCGCAAGGTCATCGACGTACACGAACCGAGTGCCGCTCCGAGAAAATCGTAGGGTGCCGGGCCGGCGTCGAATCCCCCCACCGACTCGGGTTCGTCCGCGAGCATCCGGTGCCGCCCGATCACCACGTGATTCAAGAACGCGCCCTGTGTCGTCTCCGCCACCACCACCGACTCGGTCGGCGACGGAGCCGGCCGTTGACCGCTCTCGTCGAGGATGTAGCGACTCGCGAACACCGCGATCGCCTGCGCTGCGTACTCCGCGTTGCCCGGCTGGAAGAGCAGATGGTCGGAACCGTCGAGCGACATGAAGCTCTTCGGATGGCGCGCCGCCTGGAAGATCTCGGCGGCGTTGTCGACGCCGACGATGTTGTCGATCGGCGAGTGCATCACGAGCAGCGCCTTGCGCATCGTCGCGACACGCTCGGTCACCACGTGCGCCTGGAGATCGTCGAGGAACTGCTGGCGGATCGTGAAGTGCCGCCCGGCGAGCTCGACCTCCGCTTCGCCCTCCCGGGTGATCGTCTCGACCGCGTCGCCGAAATGCGCCGTGACATGATCGGTACTCGCCGGTGCGCCGATCGTGACGACCGCACGCACTTCTGGGATCTGGCCTGCCACGTGCAACACCGCGGCGCCACCGAGCGAATGACCGACCAGCACCTGCGGTGCCGAACGGTTGGCTCGCAACCACTCGACCGCGGCCAGCAGATCGTCCGCATTGGAAGAGAAATTCGTGTTGGCGAACTCGCCGTCGCTGTGACCGAGACCGGTGAAGTCGAAGCGCAACACGGCAAACCCCGCCTCGGTGAGCGCCGCCGCCAATTGGCTCGCGGGCCGAAGGTCTTTGCCACAGGTGAAACAATGCGCGAACAGGGCGTAGGCCTTCGGCGGCCCGGCCGGGAGGTCGAGCCGCGCTGCCAGCTCGTCGCCTTGGCTGCCGGTGAACGTGATCCGATCGAACGATGCGCTCATGTCGGGAAAGGTACAGCGAGGCCCGCGGATGCGTTGCCGACGAAGTGGGCATGTTCTCGAAGTGCAAGATTCACCGAACCGGATGCCCACGCCGCCGACCGGGCCGACGCATCACGGTGACCGCGTCGGAGGGCAGGCGGTAACGTCGCGTCAGATGACGGAGTTGTCGCCATGAACTCCTTCCTCGCGAGTTCACACCTCGAGACCTCAGTGCTCGCCGCGGGCGAATCGTCGGTCGGCCCGTCACTCGCGATCATCGTCGGCGTCGGGATGATCGCCCAATGGCTGGCGTGGCGCACGCAACTGCCGTCCATCATCGCACTACTCCTCGCAGGCCTCGTCCTCGGCCCGGTCACCGGCGTGCTCGATCCCGACGACCTCCTCGGCGACACGCTCTTCCCGATCGTTTCGCTGTCGGTGGCGCTCATCCTCTTCGAAGGCGGCCTGGACCTTCCGCCGCGCCAGATGCGCAACACCGGACCGACGGTGCGTCGATTGATCTCGATCGGCGCGGTCGTGTCGTTCCTGGTCGCGTGGTACACCGCCCGAACGATCTTCGAGATCTCCAACGACGCGGCGATCGTGCTCGGCGCGATCCTGGTGGTCACCGGGCCGACCGTCGTCGGGCCTCTCCTACGGTTAGTCAAGCCGGCCGGACGATCCGGACCCATCTTGCGCGCCGAAGGTGTTCTCATCGACCCGATCGGCGCGACCGGGGCGCTGGTGGCGTTCGAACTCGTCCTCGCCGATCAGACCAACGAAGCGTTGCTGAGCCTCGCGGGAATCCTCGGGCTGACGCTGCTCGGCGGGATCGGCATCGGCCTCGCTGCCGCCTGGGTGCTCGATCAGGCACTCCAACGCTTCTTGATTCCCGACCAGCTCGCGGTCCCCGTCACCTTCGCGTTCGTCGTCGCCAGTTTCGTCGCCGCCAACGAGATCCAGGAAGAATCGGGCTTGCTCGCCGTGACGGTGCTCGGGATCTACCTGGCGAGACGTGACAGCTCGACGATCCGACAGGTCGCCGAATTCAACGAGAGTCTGCGGACGCTGCTGATCTCGGCGCTGTTCATACTTCTCGCCGCACGGATCGAAGCCGACGCGCTGCGCGACGTTCTCCTCCCTGCGTTGCTCTTCTTGGCGGTGCTCGTGCTCGTCGCCCGGCCGCTGAGCGTGATCGTGTCGACCGTCGGGTCGTCGCTCACCTGGCGGGAGCGGGCCTTCCTCATGTCGATGGCGCCGCGCGGCATCGTCGCCGCCGCGGTGTCGGCGATCTTCGCGTTGCGTCTCGAAGAGCGCGGCATCCCGGACGCAGACAAGATCGTGCCGATCGTGTTTCTCGTCATCATCGGCACGATCGTCGTCTACGGCTTCCTCGCGGGTCCCGCCGCCCGGGTGCTCGGGCTCGCAGAGGGCCAAGCCGATGGCGTCGTCATCGCCGGTTCGCATGCGATCGCGCGCGGCATCGCCACACAGCTGAAAGCTCGAAACGTCAAGACGCTGCTCGTCGACACCGACCCGTACAACGTGACGCGGGCGACCGCACTCGGGCTGACGGCTCGACGGATGAGCGTGCTCGCTGAGGAAGCGACGACCGACCTCGATCTGCGTGGGATCGGACGGATGGTCGCGTTGACCTCGAACGACGAGGTCAACGCGCTCGCCACCGGGCGCTTCGCTCGCGTGTTCGGCCGGCGCGAAGTGTTCCAGCTCGCGCCGGGAACGCATCGCAGCGGCCGAACAGCGATGCCCGAGGAGTATCTGGGGCGCATCGTCGGCATCGACGGGCTGACCTACGCCACGCTCGACGAACGCTCGCGACAGGGATGGACCGCCATCGGCGTCGCTGCGGGCCCAGCAACCCAGACTGCGCTCGAACAGGGTGAGTTCCTCCCGGTGATTCGCGTCGCCGAGGGGCGCATCGCCTTCATCTGCCGCAACGATCCGCTCCCGATGGAGGGCGATGTGATCGGGCTCGCCTCGCCGGAGTTCCGTCGACGCGTCGACGACGCGCTCGACCCGAGCGATGGCGATGCCACTGGCGGCACCAGCACAGAGACCGGCACTGAACGAACCGGCGACTGACACTGCCCGGCGGTCGCCGGGCAGTGTCCCGTCATCGCCGACCCATCACCTGGCGAGCCGCGAGCCGTGAGACGTGATGGAGCGCGGCGCCCCGACGCCTCACACCACGACGGCGCTCTCGGGATGGAACGCGATCCAGGCGAACCAGAAGGTGTCGATGTGCGTGAGCTGCTCCAGCGTGCTGCCGGCGAGTTCACCCTCGATCGCCTCGCCGAACACCGTCCACGTCGACGCAGTCTGATCGTCGACGAACACACCGGTGCCGTCATCGGTGAGCACTGGGCGGAAGGAGAGTTCCCGACCGTCGACCATCGGGACGAAGACACCGGTCGTTCCGACGTCGACGCCGCCTGACACCTGTCCACCGTCGAGCGCCGAGGTCGCTCCCGGCGCCCAGAACGCCACGATGTCACGATCACCGAGCGTCGACTCCTGCACCCCGTCATCGCGGAGCGCCAGCAGCGGGAACGCCGCCGCCGTCCCGGTCTCGGCGTCGTCCACGCCGACCACCCTCGTCATCGCGGTGTAGCGCCCGTCGACCTCGCCTTCGAACAGGAACGGATCGGAGTCGACATCGTCGTAGCCCGGATACGGGTTGCGGCCGTAGTCGCGACTCGCACCGGTGTCGCGGCTGAGCACGAGGCCGTCAGGATGCTCCGCGACCCAGCTCCCGAACCCGGTGACCGTCGCCGGACGGGCGACCAGTTCGACCTCTGACAACGCCCCGTAGAGCCCTTCGCCGGTGAAGTGACTCCACAGCGTCTCGGTCTGTCGATCGAACATCACGAGGCTCGAGTTGTAGAGCAGACCAGACACGCCGAAGTCGACGATGCGTCCGTCGAGCTCGCGGTCGTAGACCGTGACCGAGTTGCACAGCGGGCAGTACGCGACCGACACCGGTACGCCACCCACCGTGTCGTTGACGAGCTCGTGCCAGATCATGATGTCGAGCGGGTACGCCCGTGCGTCGCCGTTGACCTCGAGCGCGATGACCGGATCGGTCGCGCCGAGATAGTCGACCGTCGAGGCATCGTGGAAGACGGGGTCGTCGATCGACGGGATGCCGTCAGGGGGCGGGCCTCCCGATCGCAGGATGCTCAGGTCGATCGACGGTTCGGGGAGTTCGTCGACCGGATCGGTGTACGTTCGTAGCCCGGAGGGTCCATCTTCACGTGCGCTCGATGCCACCTGGTCGGTGTCGATCACCACGGCGGCCGACTCGCTGTACGGCACGGCCTGCGCGGTCGGATCGTCGGCGCGGACCTCGTCGAACGCACCGCGCACGATCGCTCGATCGTCGCCCGCTGCCGCGGCCGTCGGCTCGGCCGAGGGAGCGGGGACTGCGTCGTCGTCGCTGCCACACGCGGCGACGACCAACGCGGCAGAGAGCGCCAGTCCGGCGAGGGAACGGTTCGTCATTCGTCAAGTGAAGACCGTCAAATCGGTCCGGGTCGTTACCCGCAACGAACGGTTTACGAAACCACTCGCACGGCCAGACGATCACGGCCTCACGGCACTGGCCTGCTACGCCAGCCTGCTGCACCGGCCTGCTGCGCCGGCGAACCGTGTCGTCGCCACTCGACCGTGCGAAGCTGACCTTCGTGGACGCGTTGTTCGTGTACGGCACCCTGCGACCCGGCGACGTCCGCTGGCATCACCTCGAGCCGTTCGTCGTCGACGAAGGCTGGGACGACGCCGCGCCCGGCCAGGTGTTCGACACCGGCCTCGACTATCCCGCCGCCGTCTTCGACGATCGAGCCGAGCCGGGCCGCCTCGTGATCGGACGCACCTACCTGCTGCTGTCCGCGGCGGTCGACGAGTGCTTGGCCCACCTCGACGAGGTGGAAGACGTCGTCAGCGGCGAGTACCGGCGCGTCGTCGTCCGCACCCGACGCGGGATCGATGCGTGGGCCTACGAATACGGCTCCGGGCTCGACCTGGTGTCGATCGAATCAGGCGACTGGTTCCGTCGCTGAGCCTCCCGCCGTCTACGTTCGTCGCATGAGCATTCGCGACGATCTGACGACGACCGGAGTCTGGTACTTCACCGACGGAATGGCAGCGGGCGAAGCCGCCGAGTTCGCAGGGCGGGTCGAGTCGCTGGGCTACTCCACGCTGTGGCTCCCCGACACGGTCGGACGCGATCCATTCGCCCACATCGCCTGGCTCGGATCCCAGACCACGACCCTGAACTTCGCCACCGGCATCGCCAACATCTTCCACCGTCACCCCGGCCCCATGAAGCAGGTGGCCAACACCCTGGGCGAACAGACCGGAGGCCGGTTCATGCTCGGACTCGGCGTGAGCCACGGCCCGATGGTCGCCGGCCTTCGCGGTCTCGACTACTCCAAGCCGCTGACGAAGATGCGCGAGTACCTCGCCGCGATGGAAGCGCAACCGTTCGCCGGTCAGCAGCCGGCTGAGCCCGTGCCGGTCGTCTTGGCAGCGCTCGGGCCGAAGATGCTGGAGCTGTCGGTGAGCGATGCCGACGGCGCACACCCGTACTGGACGGCGCCCGAGCACACGCACATGGCCCGCGAGACCATCGGACCCGACGGCCTGCTGTGCGTGGAGCAGAAGGTGTGTCTCACCACCGACGCCGAAGCTGCCCGCGCCGCAGCGCTGGCCCAACTGTCGATCTACGCCAACCTGCCGAACTATCGGAACAACTGGAAGCGGATGGGCTTCACCGAGGACGAAATCGAGCAGCGCGACCAGCGCTTCGTCGACGCCGTCTTCGTATGGGGCGACGAAGATCGCATCCGCGCGGGCGTGCAGGCGCACTACGACGCCGGCGCGACCCACGTCTGCGTCCAGCCGGTGATGCCGGGCGGCGAGCGCGCCCTCGACATGCGGGTGCTGGAACTCCTCGCTCCCAACGCGTGACCCGTACCGGGTCCCCAGACGCCGAAAGCCGGGAATGTCGGGCCCCGCGCCCTGGTTGCAGGACTGTTACGGCAAAATGGCCGTTGTCCGCACCGACCAGCGTGCGAAAGGACCCCCATGAACCAGTTTCCCGCACCTCCCTCCGACGAACGATCGTCGTTCGATCCGCGCCCGACCGGGCCCATCATCACGCCGACTCGCCGGTCTCGGCGGTCGACGTACACGATCGCCGGCGTTGCCGTCGTCGGTGCGCTGGGTGCTGCCGCCGTCACGACGCAGGTGATCGGTGCCGACGAGCCGATCGAAGCACGAACCAGTCAGGCGATCACGGCCGACCCTGCCTCGGCCACGGCCGCCGACGGTGAAGCGATCCTCGACAGCATCGCCAGCCTGATCGGTGGTGACGTCGACCCGTCCGCGTCTGCTGGGTCGTCTGCCGGCCTCGGTGGCGAGTTCGATGGGATGTACGCCGAGTTCGAGGCATCGTTCGCGGCGTTCAGCGAGTGCGCACTCGAGCAACTCGGCGACATCGACGACTTCCTGGCCGAACTCGGCTTGGAGGGCGTCGACTTCGACGACTTCGACCTCGAGTCGTTCGATTTCTCGTCGATCGACATCGATCGATTGATCGAGGTCGGGGCGGCTCGATTCGAGCAGATCGACGCCGCCTGCAGCGCCGTGCTGCCGTCGCTCGACGAGTTGCCGACCATCGATCCCGGCGTCTTCGAGAACCTCGACCTGGAGAACCTGGACCTCGGCGACTTCGACCTCGAGAACTTCGACCTGGGCGACTTCGACCTCGAGAACCTCGACCTGGGCGACTTCGACCTCGAGAACCTCGACCTGGGCGACTTCGACCTCGAGAACCTGGACCTGGGCGACTTCGATCTCGAGAACCTGGACCTGGGCGACTTCGATCTCGAGAACCTCGACCTGGGCGACTTCGACCTCGAGAACCTCGACCTGGGCGAGTTCGACCTGGGCGAGTTCGACCTGGGCGAGTTCGATCTGGAAAACCTCGACCTCGAGAACCTCGACCTCGAGAACTTCGATCTGGAGAACTTCGACCTGGACGAGTTCCTTCCCGCCGACGTCGTGAACCAACTCGACGAACTCCTCGACGGGATGTTCCAACAGAACTGAGCCGCTCCCGCTGTCACGAAGTTTCGGGAACGGCGAAGATTCAGGAACGACGGACCAGTACGAGAGCGAAGTCGTCGGCGTCGTCGGTGAAGACGTGCGCATCGACGCGGTCGAAGCCACTGTCGACGAGTTCGTCCAGCAACTCGTGCGGTCGGAACTTCGAGGAGATCTCCACACGGATCTCCTCGCCCTCGAAGAACTCGAGGTCCAGGTCGAGGTCGTCGATGCGGGCCGTCATCGGTTCCTCGGCACGCAGCCGCATGTCGACCCGTTCCTGACGGCCGTCCCAGAACGGAACGTACCCGAACCCGCCGACGTCGAGATCGCCGCCATAGGTCGCGTTGATGTTGACCAGCGCGTTGCGGATGAACGCCTCGGTGATGCCCTGACTGTCGTCGTAGGCGTCGATCAGACGGCCGATGTCTTTGACCTGATCCATGCCGATCAGCATCCAGTCGCCGGGCGACAGGACGTCGGCGAGCGCTCCCAGAAACGCTCGACGCTCCTCCACGTAGAAGTTGCCGATCGTGCCACCCAAGAACGCGATCAGACGTGGACCAGCGATCCGGTCACCAGCTGCGTTGAGCCGCCCGAGATGCCGCGTGAAGTCACCGACGACGGGCGCGACCTCGATCTCGGGATGACGTTCGGCCAGCATGTCGGCCGCTTCGAGCAGCGTCTGCTCGCTCACGTCGAGTGGTACGAAGCGCCGGATCAACCCGTGGGCGACGAACGCGTCGAGCAACGTGCGGGTCTTGTCGCTCGTTCCCGAGCCCAGTTCCACCACGGTGACCGCCTCGGTGATCTCGGCGATCGACGACGCATGCGCGGCGAGAATCGAGCGCTCGGCTTCGGTCTGGTAGTACTCGGGCACGCGGGTGATCCGCGAGAAGAGTTCACTGCCTCGATCGTCGTAGAGCCAGCGCGGGGGAATGGTCCGCGGGCGTCGAGTCAGTGCGTCGCTCAACTCGGCGGCCGCCAGGTCGAGCCCGGCGCTCCCACCGGGTCGCGTGCCGTCAGGGGTCGTCTGTGTGCTCATCTCGTCCTCGTGTTCTCGTCGTCTCGTGCGTTCAGCGTGCGGGTTCGGCAGGTCGTTCGGGCGGCGAACACCGATCGCACTGCGTGGTCTCGTGGCTGCATGTGTCAGCGGCGATGTGCCGCCGGGTGTTCCCGATCCGCAGCGAGTCGAACCCCACCCAGATGCCAGCGTGTGTGCGGGTGGAAGAAGTTGCGGTAGGTCAGTCGGGTGTGGCCCGCCGGGGTCAGAGCTCCGCCGCCACGCAGCACCTGCTGGCCCGACATGAACTTTCCGTTGTACTCACCGATCGCACCGGGGGCGACGGTGAAGCCGGGATACGGCTCGTAGGCCGACGACGTCCACTCCCAACAGCCACCGAACAGTTGACGCAGCCCACCGGTCGGCGTGCCGGCCGACCGAGGATGAAACGTCGACGTCGACGACTCGTCGAGCGCACCGTCACCGTGGACCGCTCGGTCGGGTCGCACGTCAACGTGTGACGAGCCACCGTGGAACGAGTCGCCATGCTCAGCAAGGTGTCGGGCGGCGGCGCACTCCCACTCGAATTCGGTCGGCAGGCGCGCTCCTGCCCACGACGCGTAGGCGTCGGCCTCGTAGTGCGAGACGTGACCGACCGGTTCGTGCGGATCGACCGTGCGGAGCCCGGTGAGCGTATGAATCCACCACGTCGACGGATCGTCGGGATGACGACGCCAATACAGCGGCGCACTCCATCCCTCGCTCTGAGCTCGGTACCAGCCATCGGATTTCCAGAACTCGGGGCGCTGATAGCCGCCGTCGTCGATGAACGCCTGCCACTCGCCGGTCGTGACGAGCCGATCGGCGAGCGCGAAGTCGTAGAGCCGGACCTCGTGACGCGGACCCTCGTTGTCGAACGTGAATCCCGATCCCGGGTCGCGTCCGATCTCCATGATGCCGCCGGTGAACTCGATGAACGCGGCCGGCCCCGGATCCGCTGCCGCCGGTACGTCGACGTCGTGGTACGCCGGGCCGACAGCCGGATTCATCGAGAGCACGTGCTTGATGTCGATGAGCAACAACTCCTGGTGCTGCTCTTCGTGGTGGGTTCCCAACTCGATCGTGTCGAGCAGCGTTGCATCGAGCGGTCGGCCCTTCAGCGAGTCGAACAGCGCCTCGATCTCCGCGTCGACGCTGGCGCGGTACGCCGCGATCTCCGACAACGACGGGCGGGTCACCAGCCCACGATTCGGGCGTGGATGCCGAGCGCCGACCGCTTCGTAGTAGCTGTTGTAGAGAAAGCGGTACTCCGGAAGATCCCAGGCCCGATCGGAGGATCCGTCGGCACCCAGGACGAACTCGGCGAAGAACCACGTGGTGTGCGCCCGATGCCACTTGGTCGGGCTGACGTCGTCCATCGATTGGACCATCTGGTCCTCCGGCGAGAGCGGAGCCGCAAGTCGCTCGGTCCGATCACGGACCTGGCGATATCGCTCGGCGAGAGCCCGGGATCGGCTCTCGACATCGACGCCGTTCGACTCTGTCGTCCGCGGCTCGGCCGTGGTCTGATCGGTGATGACCATGCCTCCATCCAACACGCTGGCGCGGTGTCATGTTCCTCAACAACAGATGAACACTCGTGACCAGGTGTGACGCACCGATCCTCGCCGCCACCCCTGCGATGAGAACACACGCGACCTGTCCGCAGCGATCCTCATCGCACTCGCCAGCGATGAGAATCCGCGCGACCTGCGCACGCCGATTCTCATGGCATGGGAGGTGCGGTCACGGATGGGGCGCGACGGTCCTGCGAGACTGGCGCCGATGAGCGTGCCGTCCGACCTGGAGATCGCGAGCGGAGCGAACCTCGTTCCGCTCACCGACATCGCTGCCGACGCGGGCATCCCGCTCGACTGCGTCGAGCCGTACGGTTCGGGTGCAGCGAAGATCGACCTCGCGGCGATCGAGCGGATGTCCGATCGGCCGAAGGCGAAGTACGTGGTGGTCTCGGCGATCACGCCGACGCCGTTCGGTGAAGGCAAGACCACCGTCGCGGTCGGGCTCGGGATGGCGTTCCGCCACATCGGCAAGCGCGGCGTGCTCGCGCTGCGTCAGCCGTCGATGGGCCCGACCTTCGGGATCAAGGGCGGTGCTGCAGGTGGCGGGTACAGCCAGGTCGTGCCGATGGAGTTGCTCAACCTGCACCTCACCGGAGACATGCACGCGGTCACGGCTGCGCACAACATGTGCTCGGCGGCGCTCGACGCACACCTCTTCCACGGCAACGAACTCGGGCTGAACACCCACGACATCACCTGGCGGCGCGTCCTCGACGTCAACGACCGATCGCTTCGCAACGCCGTGATCGGCCTCGGCGGCCGTCTCGACGGCGTCCCGCGCGAGAGCGGCTTCGACATCACCGCCGCGTCGGAGGTGATGGCCACCCTCGCGTTGTGCACGTCGCTGCAGGACCTGCGAACTCGACTCGGCCGCATCGTCGTCGGATACCGGACGTCGGGCACCCCGGTCACGGCGGAGGATCTGCAAGTCGCCGGCGCGATGACCGTGATCCTGCGCGAAGCGATCAAGCCGAACCTCATGCAGACGATCGAGAACACACCGGCACTGATCCACACCGGTCCGTTCGGCAACATCGCCACCGGCAACTCGTCGATCGTCGCCGACCAGATCGGTGTCCACATGGGCGACTACCTCGTGACCGAGGCCGGTTTCGGCGCCGACATGGGTGCCGAGCGGTTCTTCAACATCAAGTGCCGGGCGTCGGGCCTCACCCCCGACGCAGCCGTGCTCGTCGCCACGGTCCGCGGGCTCAAGTCACACAGCGGCAAGCACCACATCGTCGCCGGACGGCCACTTCCCGAAGCGATGCTGCAATCCAACCCCGACGAGGTGCACGCCGGCGGCGCCAACCTCCGCAAGCAACTCGACAACATGCGGATCCACGGCTGCACCCCGGTGGTCGCGATCAACGTGTTCCCCGACGATCACCCCGACGACATCGCGGCGATCGCGGAGATCGCCGAGGAGTTCGGCGCCCGCGCCGCGGTTTCGACGCATTTCACCGACGGCGGCGCCGGCGCCGCCGAACTCGCACGAGCGGTTGCCGATGCAGCTGACGAGCCCAGCGAGTTCCGGCTGCTCTACCCGGACGAGATGTCACTGCGCGACAAGATCACGACCGTCGCGCAGCGGGTCTACGGCGCGGACGGAGCGACGTTCTCACCAGCCGCCAACAAGCAGATCGACACCTACGAGGCGAACGGTTTCGGGCAGCTCCCGGTCTGCATCGCCAAGTCACACCTCTCCCTCTCCCACGACCCGGCCCTGAAGGGCGCTCCGACCGGCTGGACCTTGCCGGTGCGCGAGGTCAGGGCCTCGGTCGGGGCCGGCTTCGTGTATCCGATCTGCGGCGACATGCGCACGATGCCGGGCCTGGGCACGGCACCCGCGCTGCAGTCGATCGACATCGACAACGACGGCAACATCGTCGGCCTGAGCTGATACTGCCCCGAAGTCCGCGCAAGGATCGGGGCCAGCCGGTCACCGACCGCTGCGGGTCCCCTCATCGGATGAAGGATCGCGGTTCGGATGGTGAGGGTCGCGTCCGGTGACGTTCGGACGGCCCGAGAACACCTTCGATGATCGTGGAGTCGGCCGACGGACGATGGCGATGGCCATCGTGGTCGCGCGAGCCGGGAAGGGAAGGAACTCACCCTGGCGCTCGACAGGCATCGCCTCTTTCACCAGCACTCGCCACAGCGTGTACAGCACGACGGTGGAAAAGGCGACGACGAGCACCCCGAAGAACCACTTCGCACCGAACTGCGACATGATCGGCGCGGTGATCAACGGCCCGGCGAGCGCACCTGATCCGTTGATGCGGATGAGGGTGCCCGAGGCGCCGACGATCTTGCCCTCCGGCGTCCAGTCGAGCGTGAAGGAGATGATCAGCGAGTAGAGGGGATACAGCGTTCCCCCGACGCCGACCATCAGCAACGGAGCGAACGGGCTCTGAGCGGGGAGCACGAGTAGAGCACAGCAGATCGCCGCGGCGGCGGAGGCGACGCCGAGGATGACGAGTCGACGAGACACCCGATCGGACAGTCGGCCGATCGGCCACTGGAACAGCAGCGCACCGATCGACGGGGCGATGAGGAACAGCGCGGTTCGCTGGACCGAGAGCCCGATCGCAGTGGCGTACACCGCGCCGAGCCCGAGCACGACGCCCGCCCCGACACCGCTCATGAACGACGCGATCACGCCGGTCGGGACGAAACCGAACAGCGATCGGATCGAGATCGGATCGGGGAGCTCGACGACCGGCGCCTTGGTAGTGGCGACCAGGACGACCGGCACCAGCGACATCGAGACCAGCACCGAGGACACGACGAACAATCGGAAGCTGTTCGGGTCGGCGAGGGCGATGAGGTACTGACCGACGCCCAGGCTGCCCATCGACACGATCATGTAGACGGCGAGGGTGCGACCGCGATTCGACACGTCGGACATCTCCGTGAGCCACGACTCGATCACGATGTACAACCCCGCCATGCAGAACCCGAAGACGAATCGCATCAGCGCCCACGAGATCGGCTCGACGGCGATCGAATGGACGAGCACCGCGCTCGACGCTGTCGAGGCCAATCCGGCGAACACTCGAATGTGCCCGACCGACGGGATCATGCGCACCACGAGGCTGGGAGCGAGCAGGAACCCCGCGAAGTATCCGGCCATGATCACTCCGGTGACGATGACGTCGAAGCCCTCGTTCCCGGATCGCACCCCGATGACGGCGCCGTTGAGTCCGTTGCCGACCATCAGCAGACCGAGGCCGAGGAACAACGCCCACATACTGCCGATCGACGAACGCGGGGTATCGATGCCTGACTCGGCCTGCGGTTCTGCGGCAGACGGGGGCGGTGCATCGAGCGACTTCAGAGGCCCGCGACCCTACCGTTGCTCCGGCAGCGACATCCTGACGCGCACTTGACTCACCTCGCGGGCGAGACGGGCCGATACCCCATCGTGACGAGCCTCGCACTCGCTCCATCCACGCTCACTCGTCCGCTCGCCACGCGGTTTCTCCAGCGCGCCACCTTCGGTGCGCGTCCCGGCGATGTCGACACGCTGATCGATGTCGGCATCGACGCCTGGATCGACCAACAGATGGCGATGCCTGTCGGCGAGACCCATCACCAGCGTCGAGTCGGCGGGACGCGTTTCGCGTCGTCGATCTGGCAGAGCTACCTGTCGGGTCCCGACCAACTCCGCTCGCGAGTCGCCTACGCCCTCTCGCAGATCTTCGTCGTGTCCGACGTCGAACTCAGCGACCGGGATGTGGCCGTCTTCGCCGACGTTCTCGATGCCCACTGCTTCGGCGACTATCGCACGCTCCTCGAAGCAATCAGCCGGTCGGCGGCCATGGGGCGGTACCTCACCTACGACCGCAACCGTCGCGCCGATGAGCGCCGTGGCACCGTGCCCGACGAGAACTACGCCCGAGAGATCCTCCAGTTGTTCTCGATCGGGTTGTGGGAACTCCACCCCGATGGGACCCGCCGCACGGATGGCCGCGGCGCCCCCATTCCGACCTACGACACCGACGACATCATCGGTCTCGCTCGCGTCTTCACCGGTTTCGACCCGCCGCGGATCGACGGCGACAACGAGCGCTACGCCCTCCCGATGATCTCCGATGGTCTGTTCGCCGAGCGCTACCACGAGCGAGAGGAGAAGCGCTTTCTCGGAACGACGATCCCCCGCAGCGACACCCGCACGCTCGACGAGAGTCTCCGGATCGCGCTCGACACGATCGCTGCCCACCCGAACGTCGGACCGTTCCTGGGCCGACAACTGATCCAGCGCCTCGTGACGTCCAATCCCTCACCCGCCTACGTCGGACGCATCGCCGGCGTCTGGGCGAACGACGGAGCCGGCCAGCGCGGCAACCTCGGCGCAGTCATCCGAGCGATCCTGACCGACGACGAGGCATGGCCGACGACACCGGGCGCCTCGTTCGGGAAGCTGCGCGAACCGACGCTTCGCTTCACGACGGTCGCCCGAGCCCTCGGCGCGACCACCACAGCGCTGCCATGGCCGATCGACTCGTTGAGCGATCAGCCGACCGAGCTGTCCCAGCAACCGTTCGAGTCGCCGTCGGTGTTCAACTTCTATCGGCCCGGCTATGTCCCGCCGCAATCGGTGCTCGGCGATGCGGGTCTCGTTTCGCCCGAGATGCAACTCGCCAACGAGACGACGGCGATCGGCTGGGTCAACTATCTCGCTCGATTCCTGCGGCGCCCGCCGGGTCGGATCTACCTGCGAGGCGAGCCCGGCGAGTACGCCGCTCAGGTCGCGCTCGACCTCGACGAGCTGATCGAGATGATCGCGTCGCGGACGGTCACGATCGCTCAGGCTCGAGCGCTCGTCGACGAACTCGCGGCTCGGCTCTGTCCGGCGGGGGTCTCGAGCGCCGTTCGCAACATCGCCGTCCGCGTCGTCGTCGACACGTTCGACGAGCGCTACACCGACGGAGCGACCGAGGAGCACCAGGTCCGCCGACGCAACGAGGTCGACCTCGACCGGGTCGCCGGCGCCGCGACGGTGATCGCTGCATCCACCGACTTCTTGTGGGAGCGCTGACATGGACCTTCGGCGCGTGAGCGAGACGAACCTCGGCACCGGCACGCACAGTCGACGCGAGTTCCTTCGGCGTGCCGGGCTCCTCGCAGGAGCCGGGTTCGCGGCGCCGTGGGCGATGGACCTGGCTGGCCTGGCTTCGGCTGCGCCATCCGCTGCGACGGACTACCGGGCGATCGTCTGCCTCTTCATGTACGGCGGCAACGATCACTACAACACGTTCATCCCCGACGACGACGAGGGCTACCGCGTCTACGCAGCGGCACGTGCCGGAATCGCCCGTCCCCGCTCGTCGATCCTGCCGATCAGCCCGGCACGCGGGTTCGACGGTGCTGGGACGTTCGGATTCGCACCCGAACTGCCGCAGCTGCGCGACATCTTCGACGGCGGTGATGCGGCGGTCGTCGCCAACCTGGGAACGCTGGTCCGCCCGATCGACAAGGCCGGCTACGCCGTAGCTTCGAATCGCCCGCCGCAACTCTTCTCGCACAACGATCAGCAGTCGTACTGGCAGTCGTCGTCACCGGAAGGCGCGACCACGGGGTGGGGTGGCCGCATCGCCGATCTGATCCTCGACGGAGCGTCGACATCGTCGACGTTCACGTGCATCTCGGTCGCCGGCAACGCAGTGATGATGACCGGACGCGATGCCATTCAGTACCAGGTGTCGACCAACGGGGTGACCCGTCTGCGCGACAACACGTTCCGACACGACGCTGCCCTCGCCGGTATCCGCGACGTGATGGAGTTGCAGCAGCCCGGCCTGTTCCCGTCGTCGTACTCCACGGTCTCGAAGCGAGCCCTCGACGCTGCCGACGGGCTCGGCGACGCGATCGCTGCCGCGGAAGATCGCTACGACGTCGACAGCGCGTTCGACACCGCCACCGACAACATCGACCTCAATCGGATCAACGCGCAATTGCGAATGGTCGCCAAACTGATCGCGGCCGGTCGAGACACCCTCGGCATCAAGCGCCAGGTGTTCTTCGTCGCGATGGGCGGGTTCGACAACCACAACGGCCTCACCACCCGTCACCCGCTGCTCCTGGCCGGACTCGACGGCGGCGTGGCGAGCTTCTACCGAGCGACACAGCTGCTCGGCGCCGCAGATTCGGTCACCACGTTCACCGCATCGGACTTCGGGCGCACGCTCGTCAGCAACGGCGACGGCTCCGACCACGGTTGGGGTGGCCACCACCTGGTCGTCGGCGGCTCGGTCAGAGGTCGGCGCGTGTTCGGATCGGTCCCGACGATCGCCGACGATGGTCCCGATGACGTCGGCCGCGGGCGACTGCTGCCGACTACCTCGGTCGACCAGTACGCGGCGACCCTGGCGTCGTGGATGGGTGCGGGCACGAGCGAACTGCGCGCGGTCGTGCCGAACATCACCAACTACGCCGTCACCGACCTCGGCTTTCTCGGCGAGCCAGGGGCCCGGGTGACCGACGGCATCGGCAACGGCGGCAACGGCGGCCTTCGACGAGCGACGCGCATCGCCGGGTCGTAGTGCTCGGTCGGCTGCTCATCCGTCGGCTCCGACGCTGCGTCGGGCGACTCGATCACGAACGTCCGCGCAGTTTGTCGATCTGCCGGCGATCGCGTTTCGTGGGCCGCCCCGCTCCGCGATCGCGTTGCCCGAAGGCGACACCGTCGTCGAGCGATTCGGGCGGCGGAGGAGAGTGATCGACGAAGCATTCGATGGCCACGCTCGCGCCCACCCGCTTCACGATGACCCGCTGCACCTCGACGATGCGAGTTCGCTGGCCGAGGCGAGCCTCGACGCGGTCGCCGACCTTGACCGCCGTGGCGGGCTTGGCAGCCTTGCCGTTGACCTCCACGTGTCCGCCTCGACACGCTGCCGCGGCATCGCTGCGCGTCTTGGTGAGCCGAATCGCCCACAACCACTGATCGATGCGTGCTGTCTCGATGTACCCCAGTGTGCCAGTCCCGGCCACCGAACGGTGCGTACTTTTTCAAGCAGTCTCTTGCATTCCATGCAATGCCTGCTATAGTACGCAACATGAGCACGATTCAAGAGACCATCACAACCCAGGTGCAGATTGCCACCACGGCGGTCAACACCGCCAACGCCCGCCTGCTCGACACGCTCGTCGAGGCGAACCGCACCGCCGTCGACTTCGCGGTCAAGACCGCCGAGCGCCTCCCCCGCGTCGAACTTCCGGCGCAGCTTCCGTTCTCGCTGACGGTGCCGACGGCGACCGAGACCGGTGAGCGCTACCTCGACTTCGTCGAGCGGGCCGTCTCGGTCAACCGCGACTTCGGCGACCGCGTCGCCAAGATGCTGCCGGCCGACATTGCTCCGAAGGCTGCCGAGAAGCGCAGCACGAAGACCACCGCCAAGAAGTGACCCGACCGACGGCGGGGCGACAGAGTGGGTCTGACCCACTCTGTCGCCCGCCGTCGTCGCGTATCCTGGCGACCATGGCGTCCTCGACCGACCAACCTGGCTCTCGTGCCGGCGCCTTCGGGGAGTTCATCCGGAGCCAACGCAAGCTCGCCGAGATGAGCCAGCGTGAGCTCGCCAAACTCGCCGATCTCTCCGACGCCTACCTCAGCCAACTCGAGCGAGGCCTGCACGAACCATCGGTGCGAGTGCTCAACGGACTCTCCGAAGCGCTCAACGTGCCGACCGAACGCCTGATGCGGTTCCTCGGTCGAGACCAGCAACCACCTCCCGACGCGGTCACCACCGAATCGGCGATCCTTCTCGACGACGCGTTGACCGACGTCCAGAAGCAGTCGCTCCTCGACGTCTACCGATCCTTCATCGCCGCCAACAACCTCTGACCTCCCCATCGACCACGCAGCGTGGCGTGAGGGGGGTCAGGTGATGGCGGCGGTGACGTCGATCGTGAGGTCGGTGGGCGTGCTGGTCACGACGCACAGGTCGCCATCGGGGTCGAGTCCGGCGATCAGATCGTTGCCGCCGTTGACGCCTGCTTCGACGTTGAGGCTCGAGGCGTTCGGTACCGCGGCACCGCACGGGTAGACCGTGACGAAGCCCCTCGCCTGTGGTCGCACCGCAGTGATGTTGATCGACACCGCGGTGGCGTCGACGGGAACGCCGGCGCGTCCCGCGATTCGCACCACGATCTCCTCGCCCGACGCGACGCGGCCGGTCGCCTCGGCGACGCCGTCGATCGTCGTGCCCGTCGCTCGGGTATCGAGGAGCCGAGCCGGTGCGAGCGCCGTGAGCTCGCTGCCAGGCGGGAGGGCGCCGACGATGTCGATCGTGATGTGCGTCTCGGTCGATGCGAGGAGGCACAGCTTGCCGTCGTCGTCGAGTCGAGTCACGATCTCGTTGCCGCGCGTGACCCCGGCGACGACGTTGAGACTCGAGGTGGTGGGGACCTCGATCAGACATGGATGCACGGTGACGAAACCCGTGCCGGACGGCCTGACCGCGGTGACGTTCACGACGACCGCCTCGGTGCCACTCGCCA
The DNA here is from genome assembly GCF_046290335.1 of Ilumatobacter sp. Classification (GTDB taxonomy): domain Bacteria; phylum Actinomycetota; class Acidimicrobiia; order Acidimicrobiales; family Ilumatobacteraceae; genus Ilumatobacter_A. The sequence goes on from NZ_JBKAGH010000002.1 coordinate 175,687, forward strand.
CGCCGAAGCGACCGACGACCGGCACCTCGATCTGCTCCATCGCACCGACAGCAGCGTCGGGACGGGTGTCGAGCAGTCGAGCCGGACCGATCGGCTCCAGGACGCTCACCGCCGGGAGATAGCCCACGGCATCGACGACGAGATCCATCCCCGTGCTGGCGAACACGCACAACGTTCCTTCGCCCGACAGCGTGGCCACGACCTCGTTACCGAGATTGACCCCGGCGGTCACGTTGAGCGTCGATGTCACCGGTCGTGGCGTGCGACACGGATGCACGGTGACGAAACCGTTGCTCTGCGGACCGACCGCCGTCACGTTCACGATGACGCCGACGGCATCAGCCGGGATGCCGGATCGTCCGGCGATCGCGACCTCGATCTGGGAATCCCCCGTCAGGCGACCCTCACCCTGTTCCTCGCCGTCGATCGTCACGCCATTCGCCCTCGTATCGACGAGCCGCGTTGGCACGATCGAGTCGAACGCCTCGCCGAGAGACACCGGCGGTGGTGTCGTCGGTGGCGGCGTCGACGGGGTACTCGTCGGTGGTGTCGTGGGCGGGGTGCTGGTCGAGGTGGGTGGGGTGCTGGTCGAGGGCGTCATCGCAGCAGAGCCCTGGACGCGAGTCGACGCCTCGGCCGCAAAGCTCCCACCTGCATACGTGAGGGTGGTGTTCATCGACACCCTGACCTCGGCGTCGGTGATCAGCACTCGGTAGACATCCCAGTACCCCCCAGCAGCTCCGGTTGCATCGCTGGCGAGTCGGAATCGGACCCTGACGCTGTCGCCCGCGAACGGCGAGAGGTCGATGTCGGTCCCGATCAACAACGAACTGGCCTCGCTCCCGCTGTACGCCGGGCGGCCCGCGATCGGACTTCCCTGATCGGAAGCGACCATGCGGTTGTACGCGTTGCGTGTCATCTGCGGTCCGAGATCGACCCAGGGGCCGTCGTCGACCGAGATCTCGATGACCCCGCCATCGGCGCCGAGTTGGTTGGTGAACCGGTCCAGGTCGAAGGAGTGCTGCACCGTCAACACCGTGCGATCTCCCGGAACGATCGGCCCGCTCATCTCCAGGTACTGATCGCTGACCGCAGCGGTCACCGAGGCGCTCGCGACCTGGAACCCGTCGTCGAACGTGAAGATCCCCCAATCAGCGTCCACACCGAGCGCATCATCACGCCGTGGCACCCAATTGCCGAGAGTCCCCGGGAAGACGTCGTCGAGCAGCCGTCGGCCGAACGTGGCGGTCGAGGCCGTCACCTCGAACCCGCAGACTCGCGACGTGCCCGCAGACAGGGTGCCGAGCGAGAACTGGATCGCACCGCCGGACTCCACGCCGATCCCTCCCCCGTCGCAGGTCGCGGAATCCGAGACGTAGGTCGTGTCGGCCGGGATCGGCGCCACGATGACGGCGTCGGAGACGTCCGAGCCCGTGTCGTTGCGAGCAGTGAGTTCGTACACGATCACGTCGCCGGGCCCGACCTCGTCCGGCGCGGCGACCGCCAGCGTGATGTCACACGACGCGGGCACCGAGAAGTCCTCGACGCCGTCCGTACGACTGTTCGACGAGCCCTGTGAGGCGCCGACGCCGAGTCCACGCTTGGCGAAGGCTTCCCAGATCAGGCACGTGTTGGCACCGGCGTTGTTGATCGCGTCGGCCTGCAGGATCGCGTTGCGGCTGTCGACGAAGCCGGGCCGACACGGTTGCAGCTTCAGCCCGTCGACGATGAGCTGCGTCGCGACGTTGTTGCCCCCCGAGCCGCGAGCCAGATCGGGATCGAAGCCGTACCGATCGATCAGGAGCCACGTCATCTCCCAGAGCATCTGCGCCCACACGGCGCCGAGTCGGTGCGGTGACGATCCGGTGCCCACAATCGTGTCGTAGGTCCAGGTGTTGGTCAACATGTCGGTGGCATAGCGCTGGTCGCGAATGCCGAGTCCATCAATCGGGTCGCCGAGCACATATGTACCGATCCCTCGCACCCGGTCGGCCGCGTCGTCACCCTGCATCGTCATCAGCAGGGCGATGATGTCGCTCCAGCCCTCGCCTTGCTGCTCGTCGTTCGACAGACACTCGTCGTAGGCCGGACCGCCCGTGAGGCGCGTCGACAAGCCGTGCGCGTATTCGTGAGCGACGACCCCGGCATCGAAACTGCTGGCCCGTTCCGGATCGGTTTCGTCGAAGGCGTACATCTGCATCCGGGGCACGCGACCATCGGGCGGCGTGGCGAAATTCGCGTTGTTCCGAGTGCCCTCGTTGTAGCCATCGAGGGCCTGCGCTTCGACCGGGTCACCACCGAGCCCACCGCGCCCGTAGTTGTTCATCTGGAAATTGCCAGCTGCTTCGTCGAAGCCGTAGGCGTACAGGAAGTCGTGGGTGACGTTGTTCCAGTAGAAGAGGTTGACGACGGCCGCATCCTGGTACGGCTTCTGCAGCGGAGTGAGCACTGGATCGAACGGAGTAACGAAATCGAGGCTCGCCCCACCATCGACGCGGCTGCCCACGTCGATCACGTTGTCGTTGTCGAGGTCGGTGCCGGCGTCGACGTTGTTGCCGACGGTCAGCGTCGACTCCGGGCCGGACACGCCGTCGGTGTCGTGCCACCCGAACGGCGACGCGATGTCGTCAGCGGGTTCGGTGACGAGCGTCTGCGGTCCGTGGATCGGCGACTCGACCGGGCTCGCGAACACGAGATAGGACGAATCGTCGTCGACGAACCCGGGCGGCGCCGCCAGCGGCGCAGCGCCCGGCCGCGCCACCCGCTCGCCGAGCGCGACGTGGGCGTCCTGCGATTCCGCGACACCGTCGACCGCGACACCGTCGATTGCCACATCATCGACGCGGAGATCGTCGGATGTCGCCGTGGGCGTGCCGGTGCGGTCGTTGTGATGGGCGAACAGGCTGAAGCGGCTGAGTTCGTCGCCGGTCTCGGCGTCGATGCGGATCCGCCACCACTCGCCGATCGACGCGGCGTCGAAGGTCAGCTCCCATGCGAGACGCAGCTCGTCGGTGCGTTCGTAGACCAGTCGAGCCGGGATCGGCGCCGCCGACACGCCGCCGCCTGACAGCGTGCTCGATCGGTCGGTTCCGGATGGGCCGGACAGCACGCTGAACGGGGCAGCGGGGGTCCACCCGAGTGCTTCGGCAGCGAGCGCCGCTGCACCCAGCACGCCGATCGCCGGTGTCGAGTCGGCCGACTCGATCAACTGCTCGGCCTCCGCCGCCCCGTCCACACCACCGGTGCGGGTGGTGGCTGCGGATCCGACGACGACCTCGGATTCGGCAGCCGCGACCACGTCACCGTCGGAGCTGACGGCGACGTTGACGATCGCGCCGATCACGTCGATGCCGTCGACCTGCTGCTGGAGGTAGAGCGTCGTCGCGCCGTTGTGGCTCGACGGCACCACCGAGCTCAGCCGGAAGTCGCCAGGCGGAGGGGGCGAGGCGGGACGAGCGTTGCGCGCAGCGGGGCCCGCTCGTCGACCGAGGTCGGGGCCGAGCACATCGTCCGCACCGGCCGCGTCGACGTCGAACGCGGGCGGCGCCGCGAGACCGATGTCGGACGGGTCGCCGGCGGGGACGTCGTCGGTGACCACCGAGCCGCGCTCGACCACGATGCCGCCAGCGTCGCGGGGTGCGGCCATCAGCTCGCGATCGACGAAGCCTCGAGCGATCCCGATCGCGGTCTGCGCGTCGATCGGCGCGACCCCTCCGGGAACGGAGAGGGGAGCGGAGAGCACACGCCCCTGGGAACCCGTGGTGGACTCCGCGAAGACGACACCGGTCGCCGACCACACCATGGCCGCTGCGAACAGCAACGAGCCTCCCCGTTTCACCGCTCGATGCATCGCCCTGCCATCCCGTTTCGGCACGCTCCAGGTGCGGCCTCCCGAGTCGAGACTGTACTCACTTCGTGATCAGGATCGCCTCGAATTCGATGCTCCGATCCCGCCGGGTCAGACGGTCTGGAGTTCGGCGGCCTTGGCCTGCGCGGCGGCACGCTTGGACGCGTAGCGCTGCGCGACTCGTTCGCTCTGGGCCATGCGCTTCATCAGCCGCTCCTGCGCCTCGGCTCCCTCGCCGGTGAGGCCACCGATGTTGCCGGCGTCCCACTGGCGGAGCACGACCGGAGCGAGGATCTGCTCGTGGTGGATCTGCAGGTCGTAGATCCCGGCCTGCGCGATCAACGCGGCGTGGTGATCGAAGTCGGGGATCCCGGTGCCGGGCATCGCGAACGATCGAACCTGCTTCTCCATCGCGATCATCATCGAGTTCGGATCGGCCTCGACCGCTGCGGTGGCGAGGTCGCGGTAGAAGAGCTGATGCAGGTTCTCGTCGCTCGCGACGCGCTTCATCACGTCGTAGCCGACCGGATCGCCCATCTGGAGGCCGGTGTTGCGATGCGAGATCCGAGTTGCGAGTTCCTGCAGCGCGAGGTACACGAAACCCTCCTGGATCGATGCCGGGGCCGGGGTCTCACCGCGTGACACCTGCGCCATTCGCCCCCGCTCGAGGTGGACGAGGTCGACTGCCTGCGTCGCTGCGAGATAGCCGTACAGCACCATCGAGTGGCGTCCTTCCTCGGCGGTCCAGCGGCGCACCCATTCGCCCCAGGGGCCTTCCTTGCCGAACATCGCCTCGACCGTGCGGAAGTAGTACGGCAGGTTGTCTTCGGTGAGCAGGTTGACGTACAGGGCGGAGCGCACCGACGGCGACAACGCGTGGCCGTCGAGTTCGGCGTCGGACTCCGACCAGACGTGGCCTGGCTCGATGTCGCGCCCGCGCGAGTGCGGGATGTGTTCGTGCGGAAACCACTCCTTCGAGGCGGCGATGTGGCGCTCGAGGAGGGTTTCGATGACCGGGGTCAATTCGGCGATGAGCTGCTCGTCGTTCACGAGGGTCAGCCTACCGTCCAGTAGGTAGGGCGTCGAGGCGCGCCGTCACCTTTTGCCGAAAAGTGGCCGCACTCAGGAGCTCGACGGGTCGGAGCGGAAGCCGACGACGTCGACGGTGAGGTCGGTCACCCGGTTGGTGAACACGCAGAACTCGCCGTCGGCGTTGAGGTCGATGACCAACTCGTTGCCGACGATCTCGCCCGGCGCGAAGTTCAGCGACGCCGCCAACGGCATGGTCCCCGTGCAGTCCCACACCGTGATGAAGCCACGCGCCTCGGGGCGGATCGCCGTGATGTTGGCGATCACACCGCTGGCATCGGCGGGAACTCCGGCGCGACCCGCTGCCTCGACGCGCAGCACCTCACGGGCGTCGAGCCGACCCAGCGCCTGTTGTGCGCCGTCGATCGAGACGTTGGGCGCCGACCGGGTCTCGACCAGGCGAGCGGGAGCTACCGGCTGGTAGATCAACTCGTCGGTCAACTCCCCGACGACGTCGACGACCAACTGGGTCGCGCCGAACGTGTAGAGGCACAGTCGGCCGTTCTCGTCGAGTTGCGCCACGATCTCGTTGCCGCGGTTGATTCCCTCGGCGAAGTTGAGCGAGGCAGCCGTCGGCTCCGTCGGCAGGCACGGGTGCACCGTGACGTAGCCGACTCGGGTCGGCTTCACCGTCGTGACGTTGATGACGACGGCCCGAGCGTTGGCCGAGATGCCGCCGCGACCGGCGACGTCGAGCGTCAGTTGGCTGTCGGACGGGCGCTGGCCCGTCTGCTGAAAGAGACCGTCGATCGTCACACCATTGTCGCGGGTGTCGAGCAAACGAGCCGGAGCGACCGGCCGGTACAGCGACTCGGCGGGCACGTAGCCGACGACGTCGACGACGAGATCAGTGCTCGTCCTGTTGAACAGACAGATCTCGCCGTCCGCGTTCAGTTCGGCGACGATCTCGTTGCCGGCCTCCGCGTCGAGGCGGAAGTTGAGCGACGAGGCCAGCGGCGGGTTGACCAGGCACGGATGTGCCGTGACGAAGCCGACACCGTCGGGCGCGACGGCGGTGATGTTGATGATGACCGCCTTCGCGTCGGCGGGCACCCCGGCGCGACCGACGATGGGCAACGTGAGCTGCGCCCCGTCGGCGCGACGTCCGATCCCTTCGAACTGGCCGTCGATCGTCCGGAACGTCGGGCCGGCCCGCGTCTCGAGCACACGAGCAGGCGGCAGGCTGACGACGAACGGCGACTGCTGGCGCTCGACCGCGCCCATGTCGACGCGACCGCCGACGATGCGATCGAAACCGCGTTGGTCGGGTGCGGTCGACGCTTCCGCCGGGTCGCCTGCGTCGACAGCGGGCGACGCCGGTGACGGCAGCATGGTGAGCGTCGGACCACCGTTGTCGGCGAGCGCAGCGAGTTGCGGCTCGTCGGTGGCGACGTTGCCCGTGCCGCCCGCAGGCGTACCGACGGGAACGAGTGAGTAGTTGACCGACGGTGCCGGCCCGGTGCTACCGGGAGCGGTGAGCGGCATCGAGTTGTCGGTCAGGATCGACCCGGTCGCCAGCATCTGTCCAGTGGCGCCGCTTCGGTGGAACACTCCGACGCTCGCCCCGACCGGAGCGTTCCCGGTAACGGTCGACCGATCGGCGAAGGCGTACGCACCATCGACGTCGAACAGCGCCTGCGACACCGTGTTCTCCGTCAGCGTCGAGTCGTTGAAGCCGATGCCCCCGCTGGACGCTCCGTTCGCTTCGGCCCGAGCGAGCACGATGCTGTCGTTGCCCGTGACCGTCGAGCGATTGATGGCCACGGCCGCGCCTCCGGATCCGATCGTCGCGCTCGAGCCACCGATGTTGTCGCGGATCACCGACTCGGTGATCGTGAGGGTGTTGGTCGACGGCGAGGACGCTCCCACGGCGTCGGCGAGCACGCCGAAGTTGCCCGAGATCGTCGAGTTCGAGACCACGAAGTCACCCTGCGCGTCGAGGAAGTTGAAGCCACCGGCGTAGGTCGCGGCTTCGTTGTCGCTGATCGTGGCGCGAGTCATCGACCCGGACGAATCGACCTCCGAGTCGCTGATCACGATGCCGCCGATCGCGGTCGGAGAATCGACGCCGTTGCCCGACGCGGTCACGTCGCTCAGTTCGAGGTCGCCGCTGGTGGAGATCGAGATGCCGCCGTCGACGTTGAAGGACGCGTCGACCTCACCGAGTTCCGCTTGGTCCATGTCGACCGCCAGCATCCCGATGCGATTGCCGGTGAGTTCCATGTCGTTGCCCGTGACGTCGCCGATCCGTGCCATGATCAACCCGGCGGCGTCGGCGCCGATCGCGCCCGACACGGTGATCTCGGAGAGGTCGACGCTGCCCAGATCGGCGAGCGCCACCGAACCGGCGATGACTCCGACGCGAGGCAGCGCGCTGCTCACCCGGTTCATCACCACGTCGGTCGAGTCGTCGACTCGGACCGCTTCGAGGGCGGTCTCGCTCACCTCGACGTCGGCCATGTCGGCGGTGACCGCCTGGCCGATCTCGACCCCACGATCATCAGCTCGGCCGACGGTGACATCGGTGAGGTCGACGTCGTCGATACCACCGGTCGACACCGCCGGGTTCGAGCCGATCGTGTCGATCACGACCAGCGTGCCGAACGTGGCGGCGTCGCCGACCTGCAGACCACCGTCGGTCACCGCGATGCCGCCCGTGCCCGAGATGACGCTGTCGGCGATGGCGACCATGTCGCCGTTCTCGACCTCGATCGCCAGGCCCGGCACGGTGCTGATCTGCGAGCCCGAGATCGACACGGTGCTCGCTGTGGCCGGCTCTGCGTCGATCGTGACGCCGGCGGCCACGCCGCCGATCGTCGCGGCGCTGACCGTCACCGTGTCGACGTCGTAGGTCTCGATGCCCGCGCCCTCGGCGTCGGAGATCGTCACCCCGCTCACGTTCAGCGAGTCGTCGACGGCCGACATCGCGTCGCGCATGACGATGCCCTTGTCGACGTCGGAGATCGCCACATCGGTCACCGAGACCGCTCCGGCGTCTTGCGCTTCGACCCCGGAGGCTCGAATCGGAGGAGCACCGGAGCGGACCGGGCCGTCGATCGTGACACCCGAGAGCGTGAGATCGGCACCGTTGCCGACGGCGAGGCCCGGGCCGTCGGTGCTGGTCAGGGTGAGCAGCTCCTGGCCGGGTCCCTCGACGACGAGGTCCTCGGTGATCTCCGGTACCTCCAGCGTGTCGATCGACGTGACGCCGTCGGCGAAGGTGATCGTGTCGAGATCCGCGGTCAGGTTGGCCGCGAACACGGCATCGGCCAACGACAACTCGCCGTCGGGTCCATCCGGGTCGACCGGCGTCCCGTCGAGCGTGGCGCTGTCGGTGGTCACCACGAACGACGCTGCTGCCACCGGCTGCGCCCCGAACAGAACAACACCGGCTCCGACCGCGAGCGCCAGGGCCGTGCCGATGTGAGCGCTTGAACGCTGCTGACGAGTGGTGTGCATCACGTCTCCTGAGTTGTCGGTCAACGGTTTGACCACTGATGCAAACCGTAGACGCGATGAGGCACCCGGGTTCCGCAGTTTCTGCCATTCCCTCGATGGTGGATGCGGGAGAGTCGAGCGAGTCGACGGACCTCGCCGGTGGCGGGATCAGCCTCCGAACACGGCCGGATCGAGTCCGCACTCGTCGACGGCCGCCACGAGTGCCTGGCCGGCTGGTTCGATGAATTCGTCGGACAGGCCGTCGAGGTCGACGAGGCTGCCATCGACCACGATCACGTCAGCACCCAATGCGTCGACGAGCAGTTCGGCGGTACAGCGAGCGGTGGCATCGTCGAGACCGAACTCGCCGGCGACCTCGTCGGTCATCAGGTCGACCGCGACCGCGACCGAAGGCACATCGTCAGCGGTGTCGACTGCCGCGCCATCAGCGGTGTCGTCCGTGATGTCGGCGACAGGCGGGGCCGCCGGGTCGTCGAGCATCGGCAGGATCACTGCGTCCATCGAACCGGGTTCACCGGTGAGGAACACGTGAAGTCGCTCGCCGGGGCCGGCATCGACCTCGAAGGGCCCGCCGACCGGATCGCCGCTGCAGTCCCGATCGGGCTGATCGTGCAGCGTGATGGTCGTCGCTGCGCCGACGTCGAATGCCGGCGTCTGGTTGCCGCCGATCAGGATGCCCTCGACATTCACCGGCTCGAGGCAGCCCTCGGCGGCATCGGTCGCCAGGCGCACGCCGAAGTCGATGCCGGTCGCTGCCACTGCGGTCACCACGGCGAGCCCGGTGGTCGGGTCGGCGGGGACCATTGCGTTGGCTGCGACCATCGTGTCCGGCGTGGGCAACTCCCAGAGATCGAACGCACGGGGGCTGTCGAATTCGTCGTCGTAGAGCACGACGGTGTGGAACGGGCCCTCGGTCTGAAAGGCCGTGGTCTCGGAGATGAAGTGATCGCATCCCACCACGCACGTCGGGTCGCCAGCGCCGGCCAGCGTCACGAGGAACACGCCGTCGGCTGGCGGTGCCGCCACGTTGCTCACCTCGCCGGGAGCAAGATCTTCCTGGATCGAGAACGCCTCGACGAAGCCGCTCGTCCGGACGTAGACGTCGACAGGCTCGTCGAGCAGGTTCACTGCACGAAACTCGACCGGACCCGGCTCGTAGCCGCTGCTGGCGTCATCGCTGCTGGCGTCATCGCTGCCGGTGTCGTCGGCGCTGGGGGACGGGGCGTCGGTGACGGCCGGCGGGGAGGTGTCGGCCGAGGTCCCCGGCGTCGCGTCCGACGAGTCGTCGGACCCTCCCCCTCACGCGGCGAGGAGCAACCCCGTCACGGTGACCACGACGGCTCCACGAGATCGACGATGCTGCATTGCGATTCCCTCCCGGACCACATCGGCACGAACGGTTCCTGCTCGATGGCGATCCGACACCGAAACTAGGCAACGCGAGTGCGGCGGAGTCGAGAATCGCCGATCGGTGAACGCGCATCGAGCGCACGGATCAGGCAGCACGGATCAGGCAGCACGGATCAGGCAGCACGGATCAGGCAGCACGAATCAGGCGGCACGGATCAGGCGGCACGGATCAAAGGTGCCGCCGTGCTGCGTCGAGGACGTCGTGTGGGGATCGATCGAGCACGGCGGCCGCCGCGACGACGTCGTCCCACTCCACGCTCGTGGTGGCGACCTCACCGTCGAGCATCGAGCGCTTCACCCGGATCGGTTGGCCGTCGACCTCGATCGTGGCCGACGACCGCTCGAGAGCGTGGCGCTCCACTGCATGCTCGCGCACGCCGATCGTCGAGGTCTGCACGAACACCGCTCGACGTACATCGTCGAGACGAGCCCGATCCGTCAGTGCGCTGAACGTGTGCGCCGGGCGGCCCTTCTTCATCACGATCGGCACGACCCAAGCGTCGAGAGCACCCGCTGCGAGCACTGCGTCGATCGCCACCGGCCACACGCGCGGATCCATGTCGTCGACGTTCGCGTCGAGTTGCACCAACTCGCGAACCTCCGTCGTCTCGCCGTCACGTCGCTCGGCGAGTTCGCGACCGACGACGATGCGCACGGCGTTGGCCACCTCATCGGCATCCTTCGATCCGGCACCGATGCCGACGCGGTCGATCGTCATCGGCGGCATCGGGCCCCATGTCGACACGAACTCGGCGAGCAGCGCCGCCCCGGTCGGGGTGGTCGCCTCGAACCGGGCAGGGCCAGCCTGCACCGGCACCCGCGGCAACAGATGGAGGACGGCTGGCGCTGGCACGGGGATCGGACCGTGCGCGCCCCGTGTCGTGCCGCTGCCGAGGCTCAACGTCGAGCAGCAGATCGCGGACACCCCGACGACCGAGCGCAGATGGTCGACGCCAGCGCACACCCCGACCACGTCGGCGATCGAATCGAGCGCCCCGACCTCGTGGAAGTGAACGTCGGCGAGCGAGGTCCGATGCACCGCAGCCTCCGCGTGCGCCAGTCGCCGAAACACCGCGATCGCCATCGAACGCACCGGGTCGTCGAGCACCTCGAACAGCCGCTCGATGTCGTCGAGGTGACGCATCGTCCGCGTCACCGGCACGTCGACGTGCACCCGCAGCGCACCGAGGCTCGCACGGGTGACCGGTTCGACGCGCAGCACGATGCCGAGGTCGAGCCGATCGATCGGAGCCTGCACCACCTCGAGCGGCACGCCGGCATCGACGAGCGCGCCGAGCAGCATGTCGCCGCTGGCACCCGCCATCCCGTCGAGCCAGACGATCATTCGCTACGCGGACTCCGCCCGAACAGCGACAGCATCCGCACCACTGCGCACGCCGCGCCGAAGCCGTTGTCGATGTTGACGACGGCCACGCCCTGCGCACAGCTTGCGAGGGCACTGTGCAGCGCGGCGTTTCCGCCCGTTGCGACGCCGTAGCCGACCGACGTCGGCACGCCGATGATCGGCGCCCCGACGTGGCCGCCGAGCACCGACACGAGGGCTGCATCCATCCCGGCGACGGCGATCACGATGTCGGCGGCGCGGATCTCGTCGAGACGCGCATCCAACCGCCAGATACCGGCCACGCCGACATCGACGATCAACTGGGCTTCGACACCGCTGAACTCCAGCGTCCGGACCGCCTCGACGGCCACCGATGCGTCGGACGTACCGGCGGCGACGACTGCGACGCGACCGGGACGCGGTGGTTGCACCCCGTTGAGGAACGCGGTGGCCGACAGTTCGTCGACGTCGAGACGCGACCTGATGGCAGGGTCGAGCGCGGCGAGCTGTTCGGGTAGCACTCTCGTCAGCAGCCGGGGTTCGGTGACCGTGTCCGCGAGTTCGGTGACGATCGCCACGAACTGGTCGACCGACTTCGTCCCGCACAGGACCGCTTCGGGCATGCCGATGCGCTCGTGTCGCAGGTGGTCGTGCTGGTGCATCAGGTCGCCTCGCTTCGCAGTGTGGTGTCGGATCCGATGAACGCTCGGCCAGGCTCGTAGTCACGCTCGTCGAGACGAACGTCGGTGATCGTCGGCTCGATCGCCGACATGGTGGCAGCGACCCGGGCGATGACGGCATCGTCGATCATCGCACGATCAGCGGGACCCACCTCGATGAGCACCGAACGATCACGAACTCGGCAGCGGACGACCTCGACGCCGGTGACCGCGCGGACCAGAGCTTCTCCGGCCTCGATCGCCCGAAGCCGCGACGCCGTCACACGGGTGCCGGTGTACAGGCGACTGGCGAGACACGGCGACGCCGGGAGGTCGGCATCGGCGACGCCGAGCTCGCGAGCCATCGCCCGGATCTCGGCCTTGGTGATCCCGGCCTCGACATACGGATGACGCACGGCTCGCTCGGCGGCGGCGGTCAGGCCCGGTCGATACTCGCCGAGGTCGTCGACGTTCGCGCCGCTCAGCAGCGCAACGTCGGAACCGGCGCTGGCACCGGCGGCGTCGCGCAGCTCGGCGATCGCGTCGTACAGATTGCTCTTGCAGTAGTAACAGCGATCGGTCGGGTTGCTGAGATACCGCTCGTCGTCGAACTCGCGGGAACGGACGATCCGCAGCTCCCACCCCGCGCGCTCCGCGTAGTCGACCACCCGCGCCGTGCCCTCACCGGGCACCGCCGGGGTCACGGTGTGGGCGACGATGGTCGCGGTGGGATCGCTGCGATGGGCAACGGTGGCGAGTACCAGCGAATCGATGCCACCCGAGCACGCCACGATCCGGGAAGGGATGGAGCGGAGCACCTCGTCGAGGCGGTCGAGTGCCGCGGCAGCATCGGGTCGGCGGCCGATCGACACGTTCACGGGCACCAGTGTGACGGACGGAGCCACCGGTTCCTCAACCGACCAGCGGAGTCACGACGCGCAGCGCACCACCCGGTGGTCGGTCGCGTCGACGCGGGCCAGACTACGAAGCACATGAGTCGCCTCTTCGTCGCCCTCTGGCCACCCGACAGCGTGATCGCCACCCTCGAAGCACTCCACCGCAAAGACCAGGTCGGTGCGCGGTTCGTCCCGCCCGAGAACTGGCACGTGACGCTCCGCTTCCTCGGCAACGCCGACCCGAACGACACGGCGGCGGCCCTCGATCGTGCCGACCTGCGCGACACGATCGTCCGACTGGGACCTGCCGTCGACGTCGGAAACGGTCGCACGCTGTTCGTCCCAGCCGCCGGTGCCGACGATCTGGCCGCGGAGGTCGTCCGCGTCACCCGCCAACTGGGCGACGAACCCGTCCGGCAACGGTTCCTCGGCCACGTCACCATCGCTCGCCTGAAGCGGGGCGCCAACATGCCACGCGCACTCGGCGAGCTGATCGAGACCGCATGGTCTCCGACCGAGATCGCCCTCGTCGAGAGCACCCTGCGCCCCGACGGCCCGCGCTACGACACGCTTCGCACCTGGCCGATCCCGACCGCCTGACACACGCCCGCGAACCCGACAGCGAGCACGTCTCAGATCGCTCGATACGTTGCGTCGAGGCGTGGTCGGCCGCCGCCGTCGGCCTCGACGCGACCGTCGGCCACGAGCTTGACGAGGTGGCCGAGCACGCTGTGCCCGGCGGGGCGATGGAGTTCGGTACGCACGGCCGCATAGAGGTCGGTGACCATCGCCGGGATCGAGTGAAGCCCGGAGCGGACCGCCTCGAGCACCTGGCGCTCGCGATCGAGTCGGTGCTCGACGAGCTGTCGCACGAAATCGGACGGATCGGGAACCGGAGCCCCGTGGGTCGGCAGCGCGACATGATCGTTGCGACCCGCGACCAAGCGGAGCGACTCGATGTAGGCGTTCATGTCGCCGTCCGGTGGAGACACGACGGTGGTGCTCCACCCCATCACGTGGTCGCCGGTGAAGATCGAGCGGGTCTCACCGTCGTCGAGGGTGAAACAGGTGTGGTTCGAGGTGTGACCTGGCGTGTGGATCGCCCGCATCCGCAAGCGCCCGAACGAGAACACCTCGTCGCCGGTCACCACGACCTCGTCGGGCACGAAGTCGACGTCGGTGCTCTCCTCCATCTTCGGTTCGTCGGCGTCGGTACCGCCCTGCTCGGCGTCGCGTTCGCGCCCTCCGTCGGCCTCCTGTCGCTGCTCCTCGTCATCGGGATCCGGTCGGCCGAAGTCCTCGGGTAAGGACCCGATGTCCCACTCCTCGGTCGCCGCGCCGTGTGGCCCGAACGCGATCGTCGGCGCGCCGGTCTGTTCTTTCAGCCACGCCGCCAAGGGTGAGTGGTCGGCATGGCAGTGCGTCACGAGAATGGCTCGGACGCGTTGGCCTTCGAGCGCGTCGAGCAACGCGTCGCGGTGCGCATCGAGCAACGGACCCGGGTCGATCACCGCGACGTCGCCGGAACCGATGATGTAGGTGCCGGTCCCGCGGTACGTGAACTTCGAGGGGTTCTCGGCAATGACCCGGCGGACCCCGTCGACGACGACGTCGGCCGCCCCGTAGGTGAAGTCGTCGTCGTCCAGTGTCACGAAGTCCATGCGCCGAGTTGACCACGTCCACGGCATCCGTGTGAAGACCGAGCGGTCGCTACTTCCAGGGGGCCGCACGGTGCGTGCCGACCGGTGCGCCATGGCCGAGCACCGGCGCGGCCATCTGCTCCGTCGTCGCTCGATGCTCGCCGTCGACGTCGACACCGAGGTGACGCAGCGCTTCGACCGTCGCGACCCGCCGAGCGAGATCGGAGCCATCGGCGACTTTCAGCACCGCAGCGCGACCGTCGGTCCGGACGAGCGCCATCACGCCGTTCGCCCCGCGCTTCGCCGCCAGGCCAGGAACGGCCTGCATCCACATCGTGTCGTCCAGCGTGCGGCCGGCGACCATCTCCGGATACGCCGACATCGCCGCCAACACCGGCGAGTCGTCGAGCGCCAAACGTCGCAGCGCCTGGGCCATCTCGCCCAACTCCAGCGCATGCGTCGGCGCTCCGCAGCCGTCGATACCGATGTGGCGAACGCTGGCGCCGAGCCCGTCGATGGTCGTGACGATCGCCCGCTGGAGCGGGTGCTCGACGTCGAGATAGTCGTCGAGCGGCCACCCGTTGATCCGGCACGTCACGAGCATCGCGGCATGCTTGCCCGAACAGTTCTGCTGCAGCGACGACGGTGACCGACCGGCGACGATCGAGGCCTCTCGTTCGGTCGGGTCGAGTGGGCGATCGGGCGTGTTGCCGAGCGCCTCGAGGCCGAGGCCGACACTCGACAAGATCTCGACGACGCCATCGAGGTGGAGTCGAGCTCCAGCGTGACTGGCCGTTGCCAACGCCACCAGACGATCCGGCAGGTCGAGCCCCAACGACAGCATCGCAGCCGTCTGGAACGGCTTGAGCGCCGACCGCGGATAGATCGTCACCGACGGATCTCCGAGCGACGCGACGACCTCGCCATCGACGCCGAGCGCGATCGCGACACCGTGGTGCATCGTCTCGACCACGCCGTTGCGGTCAGCGGTCGCGAGCAACTGCACCGCGGACGGGTCGATCTCGACGACGGCCGCGTCGGTGCCGTGTCGCTCGACGCCCGAGTCGTCACTCACGAGTCGTCGGTTCGTCACCGTCGGAGCGGTCAGCCGCGTCGCCGGGTTCGCCGTCGACACTCGACTCGTGGGCAGCGCTCGTCTCGCCTCGTCGACGCGTCGAACGACCGAACGGTACCCCGCGCTTGGCTCCCGGCGGCGCCGTCGCTGCTGCCAGTTCGTCGTCGACGATGTCGTAGCGGCGCCCCCAGTTGCCCGCCAGCGCCTGCGCCATCGCCGCGCCGGGCAACGCCAGGATCGCACCGATCGCACCGAGCATCGCGGCACCGCCCAACGCCGCACCGAACGCGACCGCCGGATGCAATTCCATCGTGCGGGCCGTGATGCGCGGCGCGAAGAGGTAGTTCTCGATCTGCTGGTACACGACGATGAAGCCGAGCACGATCGCGGCGTTGACCGGCGAGTCGATCACCGTGATGAGGATCGGCAAGATGCCAGCGAGATAGGTGCCGACCACGGGAAGGAACTGACTGACCAGTCCGACCCAGAGTGCGAGCGCGATCGGCGCCTGCGTGCCCAATGCCTGGAACACGATCCAGTGCGACAGCGCCGACAGCAACGCGAGCAGCGCCCTGGAGTAGAGGTAGCCGCCGGTCTTGGTGATGGCGAGATCCCAGGCCTGAAGCACCTGACGCTGGCGAGCCGGACGAAGGCGCGAGCAGATCACGCGTCGAAGCCGTGGCCCGTCGGCGACCAGGTAGTAGGTGAACAAGATGATCGACAGCCCCTGGAAGATCACCCCGATCACGGTGAACGACAGCCGTACCGCCTCGTCGCCCTGTGACTGGATGAACTGCTGCACCCGCCCGTCGGGATCGTTGAAGTCGTCGATCACGTTTTGCGGGTCGATCGACGTACCGAACGTCGAGTTGATCCAATCGACCGTGTCGGTGATGTAGCGGTCGGACTGCGAGAGCAGTTCAGCGACCTGCGTACCGACCAACGTGCCGATCGCCACCACGAACAAGAGCACGACCCCCAGCACGCCGAACAGGATCAGCGAGGTCGCGGTGCCTCTGCGCCACCCTCGCGCCGCCAGCTTGTTGACACCGGGCTCGAGCGCCAACGCGACGAACACCGACACGAGCAGCAGCACGAAGAGGCCCGACAGCCGGTCGAAGACGTGGCGGGCGACGAACGTGAGGAGGAACCCCACCCAGAACACGACGATCGCCGGCAACGCCCACCTGGGCAAGACTCGATCCGTGGTTCGTCGGTCGTAGGGCCGACCCGTTTCGGGGTCGATCGGAGCCCGCGTCCCCCACCGTGAATCGGCGGCCTCGTCGGCCTCGTCGGCCTCGTCGAACACGTCGTCGTGCAGCTCGTGGCTCCGGGGTCGCGCGGTGGCGTTGGCGGTGTCACGTGCCGGATCGGATGGCGGATTCGATGTCATGCTCAGGCCGACCTTCTCACAGAAAACGACGGTACATCGTCGAGCATGAGACGATGACGACATGTCGTCGTCGAGTGTGCGCGATTCCGCTGCCGAGATGCCCGACACCGACGGCGCCATCGGCAACCTCCGATCCTGGCTGGGCGCACAGATCCGTGATCGCGTCGTCGGGCCCGATGCAGATCGACGCCACGCGGAGCTCTTCGACACCGACGAAGCCGGGTGGTTCGACGACGATGCGCCGATCCGCCGTGTCCACGCCGACACCTCGATGTTCATCGGCGGGCTCCGCGCGATCCTCCTCCAGTCGTTGCACCCGCGGGCGATGGCGGGGGTCGCACAGCACTCCGACTACCGAAGCGATCCATGGGGACGCCTGCAACGCACGGCCGACTTCCTCGCGGCGACAACGTTCGGACCCGCCGCGCAAGCGCAGGCAGCCGTCGACGTGGTTCGCCGCGTCCATCGACACGTCGTGGGCACCACGCGTGACGGCCAGCGCTATGCAGCGAACGACCCGCACCTGCTGCGGTGGGTGCACCTCGCCGAGATCGACAGCTTTCTCGCCGCGCACGACCGATTCGGCGAACGGCGATTGGTTGGCGGCGAACGCGACGAGTACGTGGCCAACACCGCCGTGATCGCCCGGGCGTTGGGGGTCATCGCGCCGCCGCAGTCCGAGCAGGGGTTGCGCGATCAGTTGCGGGCGTACCGACCCGAACTGCGAGGCACACCAGAGGCCCGCGACGCCGCTCGCTATCTGCTCGTCCAACCGCCGTTGCCGCTGGCCGGACGCTCCGCCTACGGCCTCATCGCTGCATCGGCGGTGTCACTCATGCCGGTGTGGACGCGCTGGCCGTTGCGACTCCCGTGGCTTCCTCTCGCCGAGGCGACGGCAGGCCGAGCGATCGGTGACGCAGTGACCAAGACCCTGCGCTGGGCGATCGCTCCTGGCGACACGCACACCGCCTGACCCCGCCGGCGACTCGAGGGGTCGAGCGAGCGGTCGAGCGAGGGGTCGAGCGAGGCGTCAGCCGAGCGACTGGTCGACGGTGCCGACCCAACGCTGCAAGCGCTTCTTGTTCACCCCGAGATCGCTCTTGCCGTATCGAGAACGCGAGAACGCAGCGAACGTCGACGTGCCATCGCCGCGGTCGATGAAGCGCACCGACACGTAGTCGGGAAACGAGAAGAGCGCGCTGCGTTGGATGTAGGTCACGTGCCCGTCGAGCGCGGCGCCGGCCAACACGTCCACACGTGCGTCGGATCGAGCAACGGTGTCGAAGGTTCGGGCCAGATCGTCGACCGATGCCGAGTAGACCGGCGACTCCTCGTCGGCTCGAGCATCGGCGTCGAGCGGCGCGTACCGGTAGGAGTTGGGCGTGGCCGGCCTCGCCGCCGTCATCGGATCAGCATGCCATCGCTCGATCAAGTCATCCGCGCGCCGGATCGCGATCGCTGCGCCGACCACCAACGCCAGGGTGACGACGGCCGTGATGACGAGGGCGTTCATGGCGTCACACTACTGCCACGACGTCGACGCCCCGCCGCACGACGCCCCGCCCAGCGCCGCCATGCCCAGCCCCGCCAGCGACATCACGACCGCTCCAAGCGTTGGAGCGCGCTGGAGAGAGCCGGAGCGAGATCACCGTTCACTGCGACGTCGACACCTGCATCGAGCCCGAGCCACGACGCCATGTCGCACAACTCGACCGCGAGTTCCCCTGCGACGACGTCCACCGCGATCCCTGGCTCGCCGAACGAGCCGTGCACGAGCAGCCGAGAGGCAGATCGATCCGCTTGCAGATCGACACGTGCGACGAGTTCGTCGCCGAGGAGGAACGGCAACACGTAGTAGCCGTAGCGTCGCTTCGGGCGGGGGACGTAGATCTCGATGCGGTACCGAAAGCCGAAGAGCCGCTCTGCGCGGTCGCGCTCCCACACGACCGGATCGAACGGGCTGAGCAAGGCTCGGGCCCGGACCCAGCGCGGGAGGTGCGCCTCCGGGTGCAGCAACGCCGGCTGGCTCCAGCCCTCCACCTGCGCCTCGACGAGTCGACCTTCCTCGATCAACTCCGCAACCAGCGGCCGCGTCGCGGGGCGATTGAGCCGGTGGTAGTCGAGCAGGTCGGTCACCGTGCCGATGCCGTGAAAGCGAGCGGCGAGCACGACGAGTTCCTTGCGCGCCTCGGTTTCGCTCGGCGTCGGGAGATCGAGAATCTCGGCGGGGATGACCCGTTCGGTCAGGTCGTAGAGGCGAGCGAAGTCATTGGCCCGTCGAGTCGCGGTGACCTGGCCGGA
Organism: Ilumatobacter sp.; assembly: GCF_046290335.1. Taxonomy (GTDB): domain Bacteria; phylum Actinomycetota; class Acidimicrobiia; order Acidimicrobiales; family Ilumatobacteraceae; genus Ilumatobacter_A. The sequence goes on from NZ_JBKAGH010000002.1 coordinate 194,801, forward strand.
GTGGAACAGGTACTCGAGTGCCAGCTTGCCGTCGTCCCAGTCCCACCACGGCCCCTTCGGGCCCTCGCGCTGGCGGAGATCACTGGCGACGAGCGGACCGTCGTCGCGCACTCGAGCGAGTACGGATTCGACGAAGCGCGGCCGCCGCTCCTGCAGGTCGGTGAACGCCTTCCAACCGCTGCGCCCCATCTGCCAGCGAAACAGCGGGTGCTGCTCCACCGGCACATGCGAGGCCTCGTGGACCCAGTACTCGAACAGTTCGCCGGCTGCGGTGGCATCGGCGATGAGCGTGCGCGGATGTGCTCCGAGTCGAGCGAACAGCGGCAACTCTTGGCTGCGCACCAACACGTTGACCGAGTCGATCTGGATCAGTCCGATGCGACCGAGCACGCGACGCAGATGCCGCCGATCGACGCGTCCGGTCGGTCGGCCGTCATTGAAACCTTGCGCGTGCAGCGCAAGGCGCCGCGCCTGTGACTTCGAGATCTGCGTCGTCGCCACGGAGGGGCCGAGGTGCCGTTCGTCGTCGGAGACGGTGATCTGCACCGAGTTGATCACGACGTCGTCGTGCGGACGGTCACTGCGGTCGGTCGCGACGCTCTGCATCGTGTCGACGATGTCGAGGCCCTTCACGACCTGCCCGAAGAGGCTGTAGGCCGGCGGCAGGCCGACGCCCGACGAGCCGGACACGATGAAGAACTGACTGCCGTTGGTGTTGGGCCCTGCGTTGGCCATCGCCACCGAGCCGATCTGGTACTGGCCGGGCTTCGGGAGTTCGTCGTCGAAGCGGTAGCCGGGGCCACCGCGGCCGGTTCCGGTCGGGTCGCCGCCCTGACACATGAAGCCGTTGATGATCCGATGGAAGATCACGCCGTCGTAGTAGTGGTTGAGCGCCAGGAACACGAAGTTGTTGACCGTGGACGGTGCGTTGACGGCATCGAGCGCGATGACGATCTCGCCGAGGGTGGTGTCCATCTTGGCCGTGTACCGCTTCGACGGGTCGATCCCCATCTCCGGCGGCGCAGAGAACTCCTGCGTCTTGGGGGCGGATCCGTCGAGGGGCGGGAATGCAGTTGCCATGGGGCCGCACCCTACCGACCGACGCGGGTGGTCGGGCCCGAGCGATCGTCACTCCCTCGCTCGTTCGGCGATCAGTTGCGGGCGTTGTAGCTCTCGATGAGGGCGTTGGCCGCTGCGGCGGTCGCGGCGAGCGTCTCGACCACGTCGGCACCGGCGTACACGGCCGCGATCGCATTTGCCGTCTCGGCGCGCACCTCGCGCTGTGGGCCGAGCGCCGGAACGGCGGCCGCGGCGCCGTCGCCCGAGGCGAGCAACTGGTCGTAGGCGACCCGGTACCGGGGGTCGTCGTCGTAGCGGGCAGCGATCGGGTCGAGTTCGAGCGCGTCGGTGCGCACGGGGATGTACCCCGTGCCCGCCGACCACGTCGACTGTGTCTGCGGGTCGACCAGATACTGCAGGAAGTCCCACGCCGCAGCGGTCTCCTCATCGCCTTGCCCCGCCGGCAGCCAGATCGATGCTCCCCCGACCTGTGCGGCTGGCGTTTCGCTCGGACCCGGCATCGAGCCGATGCCGATGTCGGCTTCGGTCAGGTCGCCACCGAGACCCGAGCCGAGCGCTGCGATGACGCTGGAGATCGCGGCGGACGTGGCAATCGTCATGGCCGCCGGCGAGGTCTGATCGATCATCCGCAAGAAGGTGTCTTGTCCGCCGGCGTTGTCGCCGACCGTCGCAGCGAGCCCGTCGTCGATCAGGTCTTGGAGGAACGTCAGCAGTTCGACACCCAACTCGCTGTCGAACAGCACCTGCGTCGCCGGCGCCGTCCGGCCATTGTCGTTGTCGGCATACAACTCCCCGGCGCGAGCGAACCACTGCTCGAAGAACCATCCGCCGCCCGAGTCGCGTCCCGAGTCGAGCGCGATCCCCACGCCCGCGACGCCACTGTCGACGAGTTGCTGCGATGCGGCGCGCAGTTCCTCGAGCGTGACCGGCGGATCGTCGGGGTCGAGCCCCGCCTCCTCGAACATGAGGCGGTTGTAGAACAGCACCGGATTCGAGACGTTGAAGGGCAGTCCCCATTGGATCCCCTCGAAGGTGTAGGCGCTCAGCGTGCCCGGAACGAACGCGGAGAGATCGAACCCGCTCGCCTCGATGCACGCTTCGACCGGCACGAATGTGTCGGACTGCGCGAACGACTGCACGACGTATTCGGGCAACTGCACCACCTCGGGGCGAGCGCCTTCGCCGGACTGGATGTACTTGTCGATGGTCGATTCGTAACTGATCTGGTTCTGGAGGTCGACGATCACGCGATCCTGGCTCGCGTTGTAGTCGTCGACGGTCTGGATCAGTGCCGTCTCGAGTTCGTTCGCCATGCCGTGCCAGAAGGTGATCTCGACCGGCCCGTCCGCCGCGTCGAGCGCCTCGACGGGGCACGGCGCCAGATCGGCGAGCGGAGCGACCGTCGTGGTCGGGCCGGGCTCGGTCGTGGTCGGCTCGGTCGTGGTCGGCTCGTCGTCCGTCGGGCCGGGGTCCGTCCCGCTGTCGGGGTCGGGGGTCGACGGCTGCGTCGAGGCGCCGGTGTCATTGCCGGTGTCATTGCCGGTGTCATTGCCGGCATCGAGCGCCGAGTCTCCCGAACTGCAGGCGGCAGCGAGCAGCGCAGCGACGCTCAAGATGGCGAGAGATTTCATCGAGGACTCCTATGGGGCTTGACAGAGGTGACGGGCACCGAGATCATCCTTTCACCGCACCGGCGGTGAGGCCGCGGACCAACTGGCGTTGGAAGACGACGAGCACGATCAGGATCGGGACGGCAGCGATGATCGTGCCCGCCATCACGAGGTTGGGTGCATCGAGATTCGACTTGCTGAGCAGTCGCAGACCGCTCTGTACGGTGTGGCGATCCTGGTCGCTGATGACCAGGCTGGGCCACAGGTACTGATTCCAGGTCGACAAGAAGCTGAACAGCGCCAACGCTGCCAACGTCGGACGGACGAGCGGAATGCCCACGTGTCGGATGAAGCCGAGGTGCCCGATGCCATCGATGCGCGCCGCGTCGCGCAGGTCGCTCGGCAACGACAGCAACGCCTGGCGCATCAAGAACGTGCCGAACGCCGTCGCCAGGAACGGCACGGTGAGGCCCTGCAAGGTGTTGAGGCCCCCGAGCCACGTCGGCAGCGTCCAACCGAGGATCGGCAAAGTGACGCCGTCGCCGAGGGACTGCATCGTGTCGAAGTTGACCACCACCGTCGCTTCCAAGGGCACGAGCAGCGTGGCGAGGAACGCGAGGAACACGAGCTTGCGACCGGGGAACCGAAGGTAGGCGAACGCGTAGCCAGAGAGTAAAGAGGTCGCCACCTGCGCGAAGGTGACGATGGTCGCGACGAGCAGCGAGTTCCACAGGTAGGTGCCCAGTCGACCCGACGTCCACGCCTCGCGGATCAGATCGAGGGTGAATCCGTCGGGCAGCAACGGGTTGTCGAACAGGCGGTTGCTCGGCTTGAACGCAGCGATCACGGTCGTGTACACGGGAAAGAGCACGACGATCGACACGCCGATCAGCAGGGCGTAGCGACCGATGCGTCGCCACCCTCGCGGATCGTCCCACGCGTTTCGCTTCGGCGTCTTCCACGCCGTCGAGTCCGGCGTCGATTTCCGTTTCGATTTCCGTTTCGATGTCAGGTCCGATGTCAGCATCGAGTCCGGTTTCGGCGTCGGTCTCGGCGTGGATTCCGACGCCGGGTTCGTGACGGCGCTCATGCGAAGTCCACCCGGCGTCCGAGACCGCGCAGCTGCAACGCCGACAGGACGAGCAGGATCACGAACAACAGCACGGCGCCGCCAGCCTGCAGGCCCGCATCGCTCGACAACACCGACGACTCGCCGTACACGAAGTACGTCACCGTCGTGGTCGAGTTCTGCGGTCGGGGGCCGCCGTTGGTCAAGAGGTCGACTTCGCCGAACGTCTGGAAGGCGCGGGTGGTCAAGACGATGATCACGAACAGCAGCGTGGGAGCGAGCATCGGCACGGTGATGCGCCAGAAGCGGATCGTTCCCGTCGCACCGTCGACCGCCGCTGCCTCGTGCAACTCTCTGGGCACCGACTGCAACGACGCCGTCACCAAGATGAAGGTGAAGCCGAGCCCCGCCCACACGCTCGACAACGCGACCGACGTGAGCGCGGTGCCGGAGTCGCGCAGCCATCCCGGATCGCGCACCGACGGGAACAGCGAGTTGAACCATTCGACGTTCGCCAGCGCACCCACCGACGGCTGCAGCAGGAACAGCCACATCAGGCTCGCCACCGCGACCGACGTGGCGATCGTCGACGAGAAGACCGTGCGGAAGATGCCGAGCCCGGAGAGGTACTTGTCGGCCAGCACGGCGAGTCCGACCCCGAGGACGAGGCCGAGCGGCACCGAGATCAGCGCGAACTTGACGGTGACCCACAGCGCACCTTGGAACTCCGTGGACCAGAACAGGTCGAGATACTGGTCGAATCCGTTCGACGTGCAGCGGTTGCCGAACGCATCGCAACGTTGCTGGCCAAGCCACACGGCACGTGCGAGCGGGTACACGATGAACACGCTCAGGATCAGCGCTGACGGCGCCAGCATCGCAGCAGCGAGAGAGAGCTCGCGCCACTTCCACGAGCGTCGCGTCCCGGACATGCCACGACTGTACGACTTCGGGCCTGAACGTTCGGCGACTTCGAGATGAACGACCAGCGCTGAGGCTGGCCCAGGTGTCACACCGTGGCGCCGCTCCGGTGTGACACCGGGACATCCCTCCGGTGCAGCCCGCTCACATCGGATCGGGGAGACTCGACGCCACGATCCGCCGCACGCCAGCAGGAGACGCACATGGACCAGCACGAACCGCAGTACGAACAGATCACCGTGCACGACGACGGCGACGTCCGCGTGATCACCCTCCACCGCCCCGACAAGCTCAACGCCTGGACGCCGCGGATGAGCGCCGAACTCACCGACGCGTTTCGGTCGGGCAACGTCGACCCGTCGGTCGGCGCGTTCGTCGTCACCGGCGCGGGCCGGGGTTTTTGCGCTGGCGCCGACGTCGGCGAAGTGTTCGCCTCCCAGCTCGACGAGTCCGACGGACCTGGTGATCCGACCGACGAAGGGAGCCGCGAGACAGCCGACGAGACGGCGGGCGAGGCAGGGCGCGGCGAGGATTGGGTCGCGCTCATGCGGGCGTCGAAGCCGGTCGTCGGCGCGATCAACGGCGCAGCGATCGGTGTCGGGCTCACCTTGGTGTTGTCGATGGACTTCCTCGTCGCGCATCCCGATGCGAAGCTCTCGGCACGATTCGTGAAGATGGGCGTGGTGCCGGAGCTGGCATCGTCGTACTTCCTCGTGCAGCGATGCGGCTGGGGCCACGCGTCCGACCTCGCACTGTCGGGCCGAACCGTGCTCGGCACCGAGGCGCTGCAACTGGGCCTCGTCGACGAACTCGCCGACGACGTGGTCGCAGCGGCCACGGCCCGAGCGCGCAGCTACGCCGAGAACGCCCCGCCGTCGCTGCGGTTCGTCAAGCAGTTGCTGACCGAAAACGGCAGTGAGCCCGACCTCGATCTCGTGCAGCGGCGAGAACTGCGAGCGCTCGGCGCGGCCTATCGCACGCCCGAGCATCGAGAGGCCGTCCAGGCGTTCTTGGAACGACGCCCACCGTCATTCCGGTGAAGGAGCGCCAGCACGCCGGCGCGGTGCCGGCGCGGTGCCGGCGCGGTGCCAGCGCGGTGCCGGTCCGCGACGGATCGCCCCTCGAGATATTCCCGACTGGGCGGTGAAACTTGACCGTCGCTGAACGCGAGCACGACCGGCCGTTGTCGCACTGCCCCGATAGGGTTTGATCACCAACTTCCTCTGGGGAAAGGGCACGCCAATGTTCGAACGATTTACCGACCGGGCTCGCCGAGTCGTGGTGCTCGCACAAGAGGAGGCGCGCCTCCTCAACCACAGCTACATCGGAACCGAGCACATCCTGCTCGGCCTCATCCACGAAGGCGAAGGCGTCGCCGCCAAAGCCCTCGAATCGCTGGGCATCTCGCTCGAGGCGGTGCGCAGCCAGGTCGAGGAGATCATCGGCCAGGGCGGCTCGTCGCCGTCGGGCCACATCCCCTTCACGCCCCGAGCCAAGAAGGTGCTCGAACTGTCGCTGCGCGAAGCCCTGCAGCTCGGCCACAACTACATCGGCACCGAGCACATCCTGCTCGGCCTGATCCGCGAAGGCGAAGGCGTCGCGGCCCAGGTGCTCGTCAAGCTCGGCGCCGATCTGAGCCGTGTGCGCCAGCAGGTCATCCAGCTGCTGTCCGGCTATCAGGGGCCCGCGGGCAGCGCCGGTGCGAGCGGCGCCGGCTCCAGCGGCCGCGAAGGCGCCACCGCCGGTGTCGGCCCCGGCTCCAAAGAGGGCGACGAGAAGGGCGGCAACTCCCAGATCCTCGACCAGTTCGGCCGCAACCTCACCCAGGCAGCTCGTGAAGGTCAGCTCGATCCGGTCATCGGTCGGAGCAACGAACTCGAGCGGGTCATGCAGATCCTGTCTCGCCGCACGAAGAACAACCCGGTGCTGATCGGCGAACCCGGCGTCGGCAAGACGGCGATCGTCGAAGGTCTCGCACAGAAGATCGTCAACAACGACGTGCCCGACACGCTGACCAACAAGCAGCTCTACACCCTCGATCTCGGCGCCCTCGTCGCCGGTTCTCGCTACCGCGGCGACTTCGAAGAGCGCTTGAAGAAGGTGCTCAAGGAGATCAAGTCGCGTGGCGACATCTTGTTGTTCATCGACGAGATCCACACGCTCGTCGGGGCCGGCGCAGCCGAAGGTGCCATCGACGCCGCCTCGATCCTCAAGCCGATGCTCGCTCGCGGTGAACTCCAGACCATCGGCGCCACCACGACCGACGAGTACCGCAAGCACGTCGAAAAAGACGCGGCGCTCGAGCGGCGCTTCCAGCCCGTCAAGGTCGACGAGCCGACGCTCGCGCACACGATCGAGATCCTGAAGGGGATCCGCGATCAGTACGAGTCGCACCACCGGGTGACGATCACCGATCAGGCACTCGTCGCCGCAGCGAATCTCGCCGACCGCTACATCTCCGATCGCCATCTCCCCGACAAGGCGATCGACCTCATCGACGAGGCCGGTTCTCGCTTGCGCATCAAGCGGATGGCCACGCCGCCCGACCTGCGCGAAGTCGAGGCCAAGCTCCTCGAAGTCCAAGAGGCGAAGAAGACCGCCGTCGAAGACCAGCAGTTCGAAGAAGCCGGTCGCCTCCGCGACGAGGAGAAGAAGCTCCTCGAAGAAAAGGCCGCCAAAGAAGCCGAGGTCAAGGCCGAAGGTGTCGACCTGTTCGACGAGGTCGACGAAGAAGCCGTCGCCGAGGTGCTGTCGCTGTGGACGGGCATCCCCGTGTACAAGCTGACCGAGGAAGAGACCGAGCGCCTGCTCAACATGGAGGCCGAACTCCACAAGCGCATCATCGGTCAGGAAGACGCCATCAAGGCGGTCAGCCAGTCGATCCGCCGTACCCGCGCCGGCCTGAAGGACCCGAAGCGTCCGTCCGGTTCGTTCATCTTCCTCGGCCCCACCGGCGTGGGCAAGACCGAGCTGGCCAAGACGCTCACCGAGTTCCTGTTCGGTGACGACAACTCGATGATCACCCTCGACATGTCGGAGTACATGGAGCCACACGCGGTGAGTCGCCTCGTCGGTTCGCCTCCCGGCTACGTCGGCTACGACGACGGTGGCCAGCTCACCGAGGCCGTCCGCCGTAAGCCGTTCTCCGTGGTCCTCTTCGACGAGATCGAAAAGGCGCATCCCGACGTGTTCAACACGCTGTTGCAGATCCTCGAAGAGGGTCGCCTGACCGACAGCCAAGGGCGCTCGGTCGACTTCCGCAACACGGTGCTGATCATGACCTCCAACCTGGGAACCCAGGACTTGCGCAAGGCCAACGTCGGCTTCAACACCGGTGACACGGCCATGAGCTACGAGCGGATGAAGGAGAAGGTCAACGAGTCGCTGAAGGGCCACTTCCGACCGGAGTTCCTCAACCGCATCGACGAGACCATCGTCTTCCACGAGCTCGCCCACCACGAGGTGCTGCAGATGGTCGACATGCAGATGGAGCGTCTGGTCAAGCAGTTGGAAGGCCAGGGCCTGGGCATCGAGCTCAAGCAGGCGGCGAAGGATCTGCTGGCCGACGTCGGCTACGACCCGACGCTGGGCGGTCGCCCGCTCCGTCGTGCGATCCAGCGTCACATCGAGGATCCGTTATCGGAGAAGCTCCTGTACAAGGACTTCTCGGCGGGCGAGATCATCGTCGTCGACGTCGAGGACGACCCGGAAGCACCGGGCAAGCGCCGGTTCACGTTCGAGGCGGTCGAGGGCTTCGTGCCGCCGTCGTCGGTCGAACTCGAGCTGACGGCGACGGCGGACCCGACGCCTCCCGCCGAGTCGTCGGGTGGCGAACTTCCTCCACCCGACGCCGACTGACCCGAACTCCCAGCCCGACATTGCGATGAGGACCGGTGCGGCACGTCCGCACCGGTCCTCATCGCTTGTGGGCTCGATGTGTGCCGTGGCGGCGCGACTCGATGCGGTCATACTGTCGAGGTGCAGGTGACGAGGTGCGGGTGACGAGGTGCAGGTGACGAGGTGCAGGTGACGAGGTGCAGTTGACGACGGCGACATCGAGATGGTCGCGGATCGTGCTGGCGATCGTGGGCATCGTCGTGCTGAGTTCGTGTCGGGTCGACATCGTCCTCGACGTCTCCGTCGACCCCGATGGCACCGGCACGATGTCGATCACTGCGACGGCCGATGCCGACGTGATCCAGCGAGTACCGACGATCGCCGACGACCTCGTCCTCGACGACATCGTCGACGCGGGCTGGGTCGTCGACGGGCCCACGCCGACACCCGACGGTGGCCTCGTCATCACGTTCACCCACCCGTTCGAAGGCGCTGACGAGGCGACCAACCTGCTACGCAGCCTCGGGCCACCGTTCGCCGACCCCGAACTCGGGCGCGGCGAATCGGGCGACGTGACGACCAACACGTTCACCGGCAAGTTCGGGTTGCCCGGGGGCTTCGCTGCGTTCGCCGACGAGGAACTGATCAGCGCCGTCGGCGGTGTGCCCTTCGACGAGGAATTCGCTGCCGCCAACGCGACACCGGCCGATTCGATCACGGCGGCCGTGCGAGCCACCCTTCCCGGCGAGATCCTCGACGACGGCACCAACGGCACCGTCACCCCGGACGGCCGACTGGAATGGTCCGTGCCGATGGACGGCTCGATCCTCGAGCTCAGCGCACGCGCCGAGCAGGCGCCGTCCGCGGGCGGTTCGTGGGCGCGACCGCTGTCGATCGTCGCGCTGATCGCGCTGGTGGCGTGGGTGGCGTTCATGACCGTCTTCATCGGCTACGTCACGATCGCGAGATGGCGCCGCAGTCGCCGGTACCACCGTCGCGCCGCCTGAGCAGCACCAACACAACGCCCGGAGCACGCCATCGCGGCTCTGTTGCCGCCGCGCTGGCGCCGATGTGGCATCGTTGGCGATCAATGGGGGATTCAACACACAGCGGCGCCACCACCGACGATGTCGCGTCGGCGATCGGCACGCTCTCTCGCGTCGACTTCCACTTCGACGTCATGTGCCCGTTCGCCTACCAGACGGCGAAATGGATACGTGAGGTCCGTCGGGAACTCGCCGCCGACTCGACGCGGCCCGACCTCTCGATCGACTGGAAGTTCTTCAGCCTCGAGGAGATCAACCGCCAAGAGGGCAAGAAGCACCCGTGGGAGCGGGAGTGGTCGTACGGCTGGTCGATGATGCGGATCGGGGCCGTGCTGCGACGCCGCTCGATGGACGACCTCGATCGCTGGTACGAGCGAGCCGGACGCGCGCTGCACGAAGACGGCCACAAGCCCCACGAACCCGCTGTCGCTCGGCACCTCCTCGCGGAGATCGGGCTCGACCCGGCGATCGTCGACGAGGCGATCGCCGATCCGAGCACGCACGACGAAGTCCGCTCCGACCACGACCGCGTCGTCGCCGCAGGCGGCTACGGCGTACCGACGCTGTTCTTCCCCGAGTTCTTCAACGACGACGGCGACCCGGAGTGCATGTTCGGACCCGTCGTCCTCGATCCCCCGACGGGCGACGCTGCGCTGCGGCTCTGGCACGCGACGACGGCGTGGCTCGAGTTCCCGTACCTGTTCGAACTCCAGCGACCGAAGAACCCGACCTACAACGGCGTGATCGTCGACCGTCTGCGCCCGTACCTCGACGCGCGGGATTGGGTGTCGATCGACCGAGGCAAGGTCGTCACGATCGGCCGCGCCGACTGACCATGTCGACCGAATCCGACCACCTCGAGATCGTCGGAGAGAGCAACGGCGAGCACGACGCCGAGCGCGACGAGGTTCGCCAGCCGCTCGTCGACGCGTTGCGAGCCGTGGCGTCCACGCGACAACTCGCCAGAGGCGACGAACTGTGTCGAGAAGGTGACGACAGCGACGTCGCGTACCTGGTGCTCGGCGGATCACTCGCAGCGATGGTCCGTGGCCATGCTGGCGACGTCTGCGTCGCGATCCACGGTCCGGGGGCGCTCGTCGGGGAGGTGACCGCCATGATCGGCGGACACCGCACCGCGACGCTGGTGGCACTCGACGACTGCGAGGTCGCAACCATCGAGCGAGCGCCGCTCGTCGATGCCTTCGCAGCGCACCCCGACGCCGCCGACCACGTGCTGCGATCGGCTCGCGAGCGCACCGATCGCTCGCGTGTCGCGGCGCTGTTGTCACACGAGTTGCAGGCACCCGACGGCGCGGCGGTCGCAGCGATCGCCGAGCGCGTCACCTGGGTGCAGCTGACCGCGGGCGACACGCTGTTCGAGGCCGGCGATGCGGCCGACGCTGCCTACCTCGTCGTCAGCGGTCGGCTCGGCGTCGTCGATCCACCAGGAAGTGCACCTGCACTCGTCGAGATCGGCCGCGGCGGCATCGTCGGCGAGTTCGGGCTCCTCGAAGGACGCTCACGCAGCGCCACCGTGATCGCACTGCGCGACTCGTCGCTGGCACGACTCTCGGCCGCTGACTTTCGGTCGATCTCCGCCGACCACACAGCGCTCGCGATGGGTCTCGTTCGTCGCATCCTCGATCGATCGGGACAGGACCACTCGACGGTGACGACGACACGGACGTTCACCATCGTCACGACCGGCGCCGACCAACGCGAACGGATCCGGACGATCACCAACGGGATCGTCGACTCGCTCCGACCGTTCGGGGCGACGACCGTGCTCGATGCCGAGCGCGTTGATCGGCTGCTCGGGCAACCCGGCATCGCCGACACGCCGTCCGGCTCGTTCGGCGAGGTCCGACTCGCCGAGCTGCTGCATCAGGTCGAGAACGATGCCGAGCACGTGGTGCTCGTGGCCGACGGTGACCGGATCGACGGCGGCTGGACCCAGCGAGCGCTGCACCACACCGACCAGGTCGTCATCGTCACGTCGGCGGATCCCGACCGTGACGAGGAGCGTCGCATCGAGAGCGTGCTCGCGTCCGTCCACGAACACATTCCGGTGTGGCTCGCGCTCAAGCACGTCGACCGTCCGATCCGGGCGGGCTCGACGCGACGTCTGCGCGAACGTTTCGACGTCACCGAGGTCCATCACCTCCGTCGAGGCGACGCGTCCGATCTTGCTCGCCTCGGCCGGTTGGCCGGAGGCCGCGGCGTCGCGCTGGTGCTCAGCGGTGGCGGAGCTCGTGGGCACGCTCACATCGGTGTGTTCCGGGCGCTGACCGAACGAGGGGTCCCGATCGATCGGGTGGTCGGTGCCTCGATGGGTTCGATCGTGGCCGGCTGCATCGCGCAGCAACTGCGACCCCACCAACTGCTGGCCGACATGTGCAACGGCGCCGAGCGACTCCTCGACTACACCGTGCCGATCGTGTCGCTGATCAAGGGCGAGCGCATCGTGGGCGTTCTCGCCGACCAGTTCGGCGACACCGAGATCGACGATCTCCCGATTCCGTTCGCCTGCGTGAGCACCGACCTCACGACGGCGCAGGTGATCGTGCATCGAACGGGCCCCGTCGCCACGATGATCCGCACCTCGGTGTCGATTCCCGGTGTGTTGCCACCGGTCGTCCACGGCACGCATCTCCTCGCCGACGGCGGCATCCTCGACAATCTGCCGGTCGGTGTCGTGGCGTCGGACCCGTCGATCGCCACCATCATCGCGAGCGACGTCGCACCGCCGGTCGGACCGTCGGCCAAGAGTGACTACGGGCTCTCGGTGTCGGGCTGGAAGGCGCTGCGTGACAAGGCCACGCCGTCGAAGCTGCGACGCCGACAGCCGGTGACAGCGTTGCCGGGCATCGCCACCACGCTGATGCGATCGCTGCTGATCGGATCGTCGAAGAGCCGCGACGAGCATCTCGCGTCGGGGGCGGTCGACCTGTATCTCGACCTCGACCTCCGTGGCGTCGCCCTCCTCGACTTCGCCCAGGTCGTCCCGGCCGCCGACCGGGGGTACGAGTCCGCCCTGCCGATGATCGACGAGTGGCTCGCAGCTCACCCGGCATTCGCCACCCGCCCTGACCTCGGGGGGCGCTGATGCTGCTCATGACCTTGCGCGACCTGCAGTACCGCGCTCGGCGGGTCGGGCTCGTCACCGTGCTCGTCGCGCTCGTGCTCACCTTGCTGTACCTGATGACCGGGCTCGCCCATCATCTCAACAACGAGCCCTACGACGCCCTCGACAACGTGGGGGCCTCGAGCTGGATCCTCGTCGAGGGCGTCGGCGGCCCGTTCACGGCAGCGTCCGCCCTCCCGCTGTCGGTCGAGGCGACACTCGAGGAGCGAACCGACGGCGTCGTCGAGCCGGTGGTCGTGACGAGGGGCGCGCTCGCTGCGCCCCCCGACAACGACGAGACGCTCGAAGTCCAGGTGATCGGCCACCGCATCGGTGCCCTCGGCCAACCGACCGTCGTATCGGGCACCGGCATCTCCGGCCCGGGCCAGATCGTCCTCGACCGTTCGCTCGACGTCGATGTCGGCAGCGAGGTCGCGATCGGCGTCGAGCGTTTCGAGGTGGTCGGACTCACCTCCGACAGCACGGTGCTCGCCGGTCAGGCGTTCGGGTTCGTCGAACTCGCCACGGCGCAGCAGATGGCGTTCCAGACCGACACCGTCGTCACCGGCTTCGTCTCCGACGGCGGGTTCACGACGGGCGACGGGTTCTCGATCCTCACCCCCGACGATGTCGCCGAGGAGACGCTCGGGCCGATCGAGTCCGCCGTCGCGTCGATCGACCTGATCCGGATCCTGCTGTGGTTCGTCGCTGCGATCGTGATGGGCGCCGTGATCTACCTCACGGCGCTGGAGCGCCAACGAGACTTCGCCGTCCTCAAGGCCGTCGGCGCGAGCGGACGATCGCTCGGCGCCGGTCTCGCCGTGCAGGCGGTGGTCATCGCGCTGATCGCGTCGATCACGGCGGCCGTTGCAGCGACCCTCATCGAGCCGGTCTTTCCGCTTCCGGTGACGATCCCGGCCAGTGCGCTCGTCACGGTCCCGGCGATCGCCGTCGTCGTCGGGTTGTTGTCGGCCATGCTCGGCGTGCGCAAGGTCAACCGAACCGATCCAGCGGAGGCGTTCTCGTGACTGAGCCCGTGCCCGGACGCATCACGGCTCCGGCGAGCGGACTCGTCGTCACCGACCTGGTCAAGGAGTACGCAGGCGACGGCTACGTCGTGCGGCCGCTCGATCACCTCTCGTTCCACGCCGAACCCGGCGAACTCGTGGTGCTGCTGGGCCCGTCCGGGTCGGGCAAGTCGACGCTGCTGTCGTGCCTCGGCGGCATGCTGTCACCGACGTCGGGATCGATCTCGCTCAACGGCCTCGACGTGACCGGAGCGTTCAAGAAGCACCTCGACGCCTACCGACGCAAGCATGTCGGCTTCGTGTTCCAGGGCTTCAACCTGATCCCGTCGCTGTCGGCTCGGGAGAATGTCGCCGTCCCGTTGATCGTGTCGAAGGCCTGCTCGCGCTCGGAAGCACTCGCTCGCGCCGACGCGCTGCTCGAGCGCGTCGGGTTGGGCGATCGCACGCGTCACAGGCCGTCGCAACTGTCGGGTGGCCAACAGCAGCGCGTCGCGGTGGCGCGCGGCCTCGTGACCGATCCCGACCTCCTCATCGCCGACGAACCCACGGCGAACCTCGATCACATCCAGGCCGAGGCGGTGATCGGCCTGTTCCGCGAGCTGCGCTCCCAAGGGCGCGTCATCGTCGTGTCGACCCATGATGCCCGCCTGGTTCCGGTGGCCGACCGGGTCGTGCGGATGACGCCCGACGGCGTCGAACCCGAGCGCGGTGCCCACGAGGTCCGGTTCGACGCGGGCGAGACGGTCTTCTCCCAGGAGGACCCTGCGGACTACGTGTACTCGATCGTGTCGGGGCAGGTTCGGATCGTTCGTGAACTCGTCGACGGAGACCGCGACGTGCTGGCCGAGCTCGGTCCGGGCCAGTACTTCGGCGAACTCGGAGCGCTCCTCGGCTTCCCTCGGTCGGCGACGGCGGTCGCGCAGACCGACGTCGTCGCCACGGCGCTGCCCCCGCACGAGTTCCGCGCCCAGCTCGAGTCGCCGGCCTGAATCCACCGGTATCGCCGCGAGCGACACCCACGCGGGACCGCTCGAATCGAACGTATGTTCAACTCTGAGGCAGGGCGCTGTCATGATGAGGGCATGGGCTCGAAGACCACCAAGATCCGAACCACGTTCGCGTGCACCGAGTGCGGGGCGCAGAGCCCGAAGTGGGCGGGGCGCTGCACCGAATGCGGCGACTGGAACACACTCGTCGAAGAACTGGTCGGCGGCGACGACCCGGCGGCCAACGTGCCGCTCGCTCCGACCAAGCGTTCGGGTCCGATGCGCATCGGCGACGTCCCGACCGACATCGCCCGTCCGATCTCCACCGGCATCGACGAACTCGATGCCGTGCTCGGCGGTGGCCTCGTCGCCGGTTCGGTCACGCTGCTCGGTGGCGAACCCGGGATCGGCAAGAGCACCCTGCTGTTGCAGCTCTTGGCGGCCCGTCAGGGCGCGACGCTGTACGTCAGCGCGGAAGAGAGCGCCCAACAGGTCCGGCTCCGCGCCGAGCGCCTCGATGCGATCCGCCCCGACCTGTGGTTGCAGTCCGAGACGTCGCTCCCCCACATCCTCCAGGCGATCGACGACACGGCACCCGAGTTGGTCGTGATCGACTCGATCCAGACCGTGGCCGACCCGGCGCTCAGCTCCCCGCCCGGCAGCGTCGGACAGGTTCGCGGGTGCGCCCACCGGCTCGTCAACGAAGCCAAGGAGCGCAACATCGCCGTGGTACTGGTCGGCCACGTCACCAAGGAAGGCAGCCTCGCGGGCCCTCGCGTCCTCGAACACGTCGTCGACACGGTCTTGCAGTTCGAAGGCGACCGTCACCACGCGCTGCGTCTGCTGCGAGCGACGAAGCACCGGTTCGGGCCGACCAACGAACTCGGGCTGTTCGAGATGGTCGGCGCCGGGCTCGTCGCGGTGCCCGACCCGTCGACGCTGTTCCTCGCCGACCGGCGCACCGGCATCCCCGGATCCGCGGTCGTGCCGACGATGGAGGGCCGGCGCCCGATCGTGATCGAGTTGCAATCGCTCACCACCGAAGCGATCCCCAACGTCCCATGCCGTCGCAGCGCGCAAGGTATCGATGGTGGCCGACTCTCGATGCTGATGGCCGTCCTCGGTCGCCGGGGCCGACTCAAGGTGGGCGATCACGACGTGTACGCATCGGCGGCGGGCGGCGCCAAGATCACCGAGCCGGGCCTCGACCTCGGTATCTGTCTCGCCGTGGCGAGCGCCATGTCCGACACGCCGCTTCCACCCGACCTGGCCGTCTTCGGCGAGGTCGGTCTCGGCGGCGAGATCCGTCAGGTGAGCCATGCGCCACGCCGAATCACCGAAGCCGTCCGACTCGGGTTCAGCCGAGTGATCCTCCCGGCGAAGTCGCCCGAACCCGACGAAGACGTTCGTGACCACGTCCGACTCATCCGGGTCGATACCATCGCTGCCGCTCTCCGGGCTGCCGGACTCGACGGATCGAGCGGCTCGGGGCTGCGCGCCGTCTGAGTCGTACGGCACCGATCGTCGACCTCGAGCCTGGCGTACACTCTCGACATGGAGACACGTTTCGGGAGCGCGAACGAGCAGATGCGCAGCGCACTCGCTCGTATCGCCCCCGGCACGCCACTACGTGACGGCATCGACCGCGTCGTTCGGGCCAAGGCCGGCGCGCTGATCGTGCTCGAGGACGGTCCCGAAGTGCTTTCGATCTGCTCGGGTGGCTTCCTCGTCGACGCGCCATACAGCCCACAGCGACTCTCGGAGCTGGCGAAGATGGATGGCGCCATCATCATCTCGGCCGACGGCGGCCGGATCGCTCGCGCCAACGTGCACCTCGTGCCCGATCCGACCGTCCCCACGAGCGAGACCGGCACCCGGCACCGTACGGCCGAACGCGTCGCGCGGTCGCTCGATGTCCCGGTCATCTCGGCCAGCGAAGAGATGGGGGTCATCAACGTCTACGCCGGTGGCGGCAAGCGACAGCTGCAAGAGATCGGCCGCCTCCTCGAGCGCGCCAACCAGGCACTGCAAACGCTGGAGCGCTACAAGAAGCGCCTCGACGACTCGATCGCCCGGCTCACGGCCGTCGAGGTCGAAGACGTCGCCAGCTTGCGCGACGTCGCAGCCGTGGTGCAGCGCGGTGAACTCGTCCACCGGATCGCCGACGAGATCGAGACGATGATCGTCGAACTCGGTGTCGATGCCCGCTTGCTGCGGCTCCAACTCGATGAGCTGTACGGCGAGATCGACAACGAACTCGAACACGTCGTCGCCGACTACGTCGCCGACGGCCACTCGGTACGCGACACGCTCGCTGAGATGTCACGGCTCAGCGACGACGAGGTCCACGACCTGCGCCTCGCTGCCAAGGCACTACATCTCGAAGGCGGGGTCGACGACCTCGGGCAGGAGGTCTCACCTCGGGGCTTGCGTCTGCTCCACCGCACCAACCGTCTTTCTTCCGACTCGGCGTCGGCCATCGCCGGGCATTTCAACGGCCTCGCCAAGCTGCAGCGAGCGACCGTCGACGACCTCGCACAGGTCGAAGGCGTCGATGCGGCGACCGCCGCCGACGTGCGAGAGACGATCGCCCGCGTGACCGAGTCGGCGATTCTCGACCAGTACCACTGAGCCGCGACCGTCGACCACGGCGCTCGACGCGCGGACACGGGTTCGCTCCCACCGATTCGCTAGAACGGACGAAGATGATGACGATGATGACCACTGCGTTCGACTCGATTCCCGTCGTCAGTCTCCACGGCGCCCACGCCGGCCGCGACGATCACGGCGGCCAGACCACACGCGAGCTCGCCGAGCAGCTCGCGACCATCTGCCACGAGGTCGGCTTCTTCCTCGTCACCGATCACGG
Organism: Ilumatobacter sp.; assembly: GCF_046290335.1. Taxonomy (GTDB): domain Bacteria; phylum Actinomycetota; class Acidimicrobiia; order Acidimicrobiales; family Ilumatobacteraceae; genus Ilumatobacter_A. Next base: position 212,371 of record NZ_JBKAGH010000002.1, read on the forward strand.
GATCGCCGCCGACGTCGTCGACGACGTGTTCGATCTCATGGCTCGCTTCTTCGCGCTCCCCGACGACGATCGGGCGCTCATCGACAAGATGGCCTCTCCCCATTTCCGGGGGTGGGAGGCGGTCGGTTCGGAGTACACGAACAATCGCGTCGACGTACGCGAGCAGATCGACGTGTGGTCGGAGTACGAACCACGCGCCGATCGACCCAGCGGTCGACACGGCGCCGACGCTGCGTTCTGGCGCCTGCTGGGCCCCAACCAGTGGATGTCCGACGATGTCCTCCCCGGGCATCGGGCCATCACGCTGCGATGGATGGACGAGCTGGGCCGTCTGGCCGATCGGATCCTGTCCCTCCTCGCGCTCGGCCTCGATCTCGCCCCTGACGTGTTCACCCGGATGTTCGGCGATCAACCGATGTCGCTGACGAAGATGATCCACTACCCGCCCACGCCGGCTGGCGGGGCGGGTGTCAACGCGCACCATGACGCGGGCTTCCTGACGCTGCTCGCTCCCGGACCGACACCCGGCCTCCAGGTGCTGAACCCTGCTGGCGACTGGATCGACGTGCCGAGCGTGCCGGGCGCGTTCGTGGTCAACCTCGGCGAGATGCTGCAGGGCATGACCGGCAACTACTTCGTCGCGACGCCCCATCGCGTCATCACCGCCACCGAGCGCTTCTCGGCGGCGTACTTCCAGGGGCCGTCGCTCGACACGCCCCTCGAGCCGCTGCACCTCGACCGCCGCTTCGTCGACGCCGTGGCGAACAGCGAACGACACCGCGGCGCGGGCTACATGGCCAGCGCCAACGAGACCGACGCTGGCGTCGGCGACATGGCGAGCACCACTCGGGCCGCGACGTACGGCGAGCAACTCTGGAACTACTTCTCCCGCAGCTACCCCGCCAACGTCGCCGCCCACCACAGCGACCTCGCGCTGCGCTGACGGCCCTGCGTTCAGATCGCAGCGAGGTCGGCGAGGGTGACGCCGTCGAGCGTGGTCCACATCGTGAGGCCGGGCTGCGGGCCGACCGTGACGACGTGGGGGACCGCGATCGTTCGACAGCCGGCCGCCAGCGCCGAGGCGACACCCGTCGGCGAGTCCTCGATCGCGACGCAGCGAGTCGGTTCGACGCCCAACAACTCCGCTGCGGCGAGGTACGGGTCGGGCGCCGGCTTGCCCGCCGCGACCTCGTCGCCGGTGACCGATCCGACGAACACGCCCTCGGGAGCGGCGTCGATCACGGCGTCGGCGAAGCGTCGCCACGACATCGTGACGAGCACGGTCGGCACCCCGGCGTCACGCGCCTCCACCAGCAACTCGCGCGCGCCGGGTCGCCACGGCAGTTCGACGCGACACATCTCGATCACACCGTCGAGGAGTCGCTCGACGATCTCGTCGAGTTCGAGTGGCACACCGCCGCGATCGCGCAACACCTTCGCAGCATCGAGCAGGTCGTAGCCGACGAGCGCGTGCGCGTCGTCCTCGGTCCAGGTGCCCCCGAACTCGGCGACGAGCAGCCCTTCGTTCTCGATCCAGTACGGCTCGGTGTCGACGACCGTGCCGTCCATGTCGATGAGCAGGGCGTCGAAGCCGAGTTCGGTCATGGACCCGAGTCTGCCGCGACTCACTGCGTCGTCAACCCGATTCGAGCGCACGCGGTGGCGTTCACCCTCGGGGGCAGACGGTCGAGCACGCCGCCGATCAGGCGACCGGCGAGCGGAACATCGTGATCTTGTCCTCGCCGATGCGCTCGCGCTTCTCCGGGTCGCTGATGCCGAGGCCTTCGCTCGGTGCGAGACACAGCACGCCGAGCTTGCCCTCGGCTTCGTTGTGGTGCACCGCCAGCGACGCCTCGCCGACGTGCTCGAGGTCGTAGGTGGCCGAGAGCAGCGGCTGGATGCGACCCTGGTCGATGAGCCGGTTGGCCTGGTACGACTCGGCGTAGTTCGCGAAGTGCGAACCGATGAGACGCTTGAGCTTCATCCAGAAGTGGCGGTTGTCGAACTCGACCATGTAGCCCGACGTGGCGGCGCAGGTGACGACCGTGCCGGCTCGCTTCACGGCGAAGATCGACGCTCCCAGCGTCGAGCGGCCAGGATGCTCGAACACGATGTCGACGTCGTCACCGCCGTTGACGGCGCGGATGTCCTTGCCGAAGCGACGCCATTCGCTCTCGTCTTGCGTGTGCTCGTCCGACCAGAACTCGTACGCCTTCGCCCGCCGATCGATCACGGCCTCGCACCCCATGCGGTTGAGCAGCGCCGCACGCTCGGGCGACGAGACGACGCCGATCGGCGTGCCGCCCCCGTTGAGCACGTACTGCACCGCGTAGCCGCCGATGCCGCCCGTGGCGCCCCAGATCAGGACGCTGTCGCCCTGCTTCATCCGGGCGCCGTTGTCGCTGACGAGCATGCGGTACGACGTCGAGTTGCACAGCGCGTTGACCGCCGACTCCTCCCACGTCAGGTGCGACGGCTTGGGCATCAACTGGTTCGCCTTGACGATCGACAGATCGGCGAGCGCACCGAAGTTGGTCTCGAAACCCCAGATGCGCTGGTTGGCGGCGAGCATCGAGTCGTTGTGGGCGCTCTGGTCTTGGTCGTCGACGTGGTTGCAGTGGACGGTGACGTGGTCGCCCGGCTTCCAGTTCCGGACGGCTGCGCCGACCCGCAGCACGACGCCCGACGCGTCGGAGCCGACGATGTGCTCGTCGCGTTGATGGCGGGCTCCGTACTCGCTCTCCTTGGCCAGACGATCGAGGAAACCGAACGTCGGCAGCGGCTCGAAGATCGACGTCCACACCGTGTTGAAGTTGATGCTCGACGCCATCACCGCGAGGTACACCTCGTCGGGGGCGAGTTCGGGCGTGGCGACCTGGTCGATGTGCAACGACTTGCGGGGGTCCTTGTCCCACGAGTCGACACCTTCGAACATCGCCGTCTCGTCGCGCTTGACGAACGCGGCCCGGTAGCTCTCGGGAATCGGCAGATTGGCGAGTTCGTCGCCACTGGCCCCGGACTGGATGGCTTCGAGGATCTGTTCCATGGCGGGAGGTTACTGATCGGTAACCCAGCGCTCCAAAGTGCGAACGAGCCGAAACAGCCCTCGCCAGTTCAGCGATGGAGAACGACGAGGTCGCCGAGCAGCAGCGTGCTCATCGCGGCCCGGGTGCTCCATCGGTCACCGACATCGCCGATCATCGTGACGGTGCTACCGACCGGCTCGACACGCACGTTCGAGATCACCTCGGTCAACGACTCCCGCCCGACCAGTGAGTCGCCGGCCCATGCAGCCGCCACGTTGTCGACCTCGCCGGCGGCAGCGTCGGCGTCTGCGAAGTGGTACACCGCGGTGAACGTCGCCTGGCCGTCGACGCGTGACGAGCCAACGCCGACGAGTTCGAACGGCGCGGAGATCTGGACGGCGGCTTCGAGGAGAGCGATGCGGCCAGGGTCCTCGATCTGCGAGGTGAGCGATCCGACACTGAACTCACCGGAGACGATCAGCGCGGCTGCAACCGCACTCGCGTCGAGTTGTCGGGCGACTGCGAGCCACGCAGCGTCGTCCGCGAGCGTCTCGCCGCCGGCGACCCAATCCACCGCGACGGGTAGTTGGCGCGTCACGGCGACCAGACCGTTTCGTTCGACGAGATGGAGCGGGCGACCCAGCGGACGGGCGGTGGTTCGGCCCTCGAGGTCGACTTCGTCGTCGGCTCCCGACCCCACCGTCACCACTCCGTCGGCGGACTCGACGAGGTCGTCGGCCACCTGCAGGTCACCGGACACCACGCTGAAGCTGACCGGTGGAGCGGAGAGCTCCGCGACGGCCCGCACGTCGAACGGCGAGAAGCCGAACTCCCCTTCGAACCCGTCCGGGTCGGTCACACCGAAGTCGCCGGGAAAGAACCCGGGCTGGACGACCCCGTAGCCCGTTCCACCGTTCTCGACGGTCGCGGGCTGCGTGAGTTCGATGAAGCCGTCGATGATCTCCGCCTCGTCGCCGAGGTCGATCGGGTCGGTGAGATCCGCCTGTCGAAAGGCCGCCTCGACGTCGACGAGCGTGACCGTGACCGAGTTCTCGGCGCTGTCGACCAACGGCTTCGGAAGGAGTCGGAGCTGGGTCTCGATGAAACCACTCGCGTCGAGAACCGTCTCGACCGGCACGTCCGTCTCGACCGGCACGTCCGTCTCCACCGGCACGTCCGTCTCCACCGGCACGTCCGTCTCCACCGGCACGTCCGTCTCGACCGGGGTGGGGTCGCTGGCGGGGGCGGTCGAGCCGTTCTCGTCGCTCGACGAGTCGCTCCCCGCGCACGAAGCGACGAGCAGCGCTGCCATCACCATGGATGCCCCGCGAGTAGTCCGGCGCGAATTCGTCGAGTGCCCCATGACCAAATCCAACCAGGCCGGCGTCACCTGACTGTGAACTTCGCCGGATCATCGTCGGCCCTGTCGCCCCGTACAGCCGTGTCGGCCTTGTTACCGATGCGTACGCCGCGAGTACCCTCTCGACATGGCTACCAACGGTTCGTACATCATCGCCGGCGCTCGTACGCCCATCGGGAAGATGAGCGGTGCGCTCGCGTCGTTCTCGGCTGCCGATCTCGGTGGCTTTGCGATCGCGGCGGCACTCGAACGCTCCGGCGTCGCGCCCGACGAAGTCGACCACGTCATCATGGGCCAGGTGCTCATGGCGGGTCAGGGTCAGGTCCCGAGCCGTCAGGCCGCCTCGAAGGCCGGCATCCCGATGAACGTGCCCGCCGTCAACATCAACAAGGTCTGCCTGTCAGGGTTGAACTCCATCTACCTCGCGCACCAGATGATCGCGATGGGCGACGCCGACATCGTCGTCGCCGGCGGCATGGAGTCGATGACCAACGCTCCCTACATCGCCGACGGCGCACGAGGAGGCTTCCGTTACGGCAACACGGAGTTGCGTGACGCGATCATCGCCGACGGCCTCTGGTGTGCGTTCGACTCGTGCCTGATGGGCTTGGGCACCGACCGCTACACCGGCGATTCGATCAGCCGCGAACAGCAGGACCAACTGGCCGCCGACTCCAACGAGCGCGCCGCCAACGCGATCAAGGACGGCCGCTTCGACGACGAGATCATCGCCGTCTCGGTTCCGCAGCGCAAGGGTGACCCGATCCTCGTCGAGCACGACGAGGGCGTCCGGCCCGGCACGACGGTCGACACCCTCGCCGCCATGCGCCCCGCGTTCGATCCGAACGGATCGATCACTGCGGCCAACGCGTCGCAGCTGTCCGATGGCGGCTCGGCCGTGGTCGTGATGTCGAAGGCCGAGGCCGAACGGCGCGGCGTGACTCCGCTCGGCGAGTTCGTCTCCTACGGCATGGTCGCCGGACCCGACAACGCGTCGCTGCTCCACCAGCCGAGCCGGGCGATCATGCAGGCCGCCGAGAAGGCCGGCGTCGCCGTGGCCGACATCGACCTGTTCGAGATCAACGAGGCGTTCGCGGCCGTTGGGATCGCGTCGATCGCCGAACTGGGCATCTCCGACGAGATCGTCAACGTCAACGGTGGAGCGATCGCGCTCGGGCATCCGATCGGCATGAGCGGCAACCGTCTCGCCCTGACGTTGCTGCACGAGTTGCAGCGCCGCGGTGGCGGCATCGGCGCGGCCGGACTCTGCGGCGGTGGCGGCCAAGGCGATGCGATCGTCCTCAAGACGGTCTGAATCCTGCGATCTGCACCCGGTTGACGCCCGTTCGGATCGACGCATCGAGCCAACGCGCACCATCACGCAGCGTGCTGAAACGATCTCACCGCGCGTCGGCTTATGTCACTCCATGTGGCTGATTGCTGACTTCGAGTGTGATTATGGCGGTAAAACTGTCTTTTGTTGTGGTCTCTTGACAAGGAGCTTGGGATTTCGTAATCTAACCGCAACAACTTGATCGCTCGATCGCAACGACGGTGTCGTACCGTGATCGACAGCATCTGAGGCACCATCGACACGAACCGGCCCGTCCGCCCGCTACCGGTTCGTGGAGATGGTGCCTCAGTTCATTTTCGGCGGCATGTGCGCCCGCGACCGTTGCCCGGCGACCAGCACCGGTCAGAGCACGCAGCGAGCGTCGATGTCGACGACGTGTTCGAGCAGGCGAGTGCAGTAGGCGTGCGTCATCGCAGCGCCACGCTCGTTGCCGGTGTCGAACGAACCGATGAGCGACATCGCCCCGGAGAGGTAGTACATCGTCGCCTCCCGGTAGTGGTGCAGACAATCGTCCCACGAATAGTCGATGCCGGCTGCGACGATCGCAGCATGCCAGCGACGCAGGAGCGATTCCCAGTGCTCGCTGGCGACCTCGGTCGGCACGCTCGTCCCGATCAGATACGAGATGTCGGCAACGCCACGTCCTCGCAACGCGAGTTGGAAGTCGATGATCGCGATCTTGGACGGGTCGTCCTTGGCGAAGAACAGGTTGTCGAGCCGCGTGTCGGTGTGGATGATCGTCGACGGCCCGGTCGCCGTGCGCTGCAGCAGGTCGTCGAAGATCGGCTCGACGTCGATCGCGACCTGCACCGCTTCGGGAGAGACACGATCGCTCCAGTGCTCGAGCAGCACGGGAAGCCCGGCTCGGTAGATGCCCGGCACGGCCGCCGCGTACGCCGGTGCGTTCGGCGTCGGCAACCAGTCCATCGCGTCCAGCTCCGGATGTTCCCACCAGTACGCGTGGAACGCAGCGAGTTCGTCGACGATCGCCGCCGCCTGGTCGGCCGTTGCGCCGACCACCTGATCACCGACGTCCCATCGATCCGAGAGGTCTTCCATCACGAGCACGAAGCGTCCGTCGTCGTCACGGCGCGCCACGTGCACGATCGGCACGGTGAGCGACGTGGTCGGCACGATGTGCTCGAAGAAGTTCAGTTCGCGCTCGTAGATCCCGAGCATCCGAGCCACCTCCAGGTTCGCCGGCTCGGTACACGGCATCTTGGCGATCAGCGTCGCCGGTGCCGAACCGTCACCACCGGTGACCGCCAGCCCGAGCCGGACGATCTCACCGAAGATCCCGGTTCCCTCGCCGATGTTGGTCGCCGTCACGGCGTCGATCGTGCCGCCACCGAGGACCGACGATGGCAGCGCCTCGTGCAACCACTCAGGAGTGATCGAGAACGGGTCGGCCGGAATCGTCGTCATGGCCGACATGGTCGCAAGGTCGAGGTCGCAGCGACGAGCCGAACGACCTCTCCGGCTCTCGTCCCCAGCGACAGCTCGAGCTGCCGCATCGCTCAGCGCTGCGAACTGCCGGATCAGTCGTCGATCGCGGAGCGTCGACCCTCGAGGGCTCGCCCGAGTGTGAGCTCGTCGGCGTACTCCAGGTCGCCGCCCACCGGCAGCCCGCTGGCGATCCTCGTGACGGCCAGCCCGATCGGCTTGAGCAACCGGGCGAGATACATCGCGGTGACCTCGCCCTCGGTGTTCGGATTCATGCAGAGGATCACCTCGTCGACGCCCTCGGGTCCGATGCGTGCGACGAGCTCGCGGATCTTGAGCTGCTCGGGTCCGATCCCGTCGAGCGGGCTCATCGCACCGAGCAACACGTGATAGCGACCACGGAACTCGCCGGTGCGCTCGATCGCCACGATGTCGCGCGATTCCTCCACGACGCAGAGGACGCTCGAATCACGACCGTCGTCGTTGCAGATCGGACACAGCACGTCGTCGGCGACGTTGAAGCAGCGTTCGCAGAATCGGACGCGAGCCTTCGCGTCGGTGATCGCGTCGGCGAGCCGAGCGACGTCGTCGGCGGGAATCTTGAGCAGGTGGAACGCGATGCGCTGCGCCGACTTCGGCCCGACGCCGGGCAGACGCCCGAGCTCGTCGATCAATACCTGAACGGGGACGGTGTAGTTGGACGCCATGCTCAACTCGTCGGTCGGGACATCACTCGACGCATCAGTAGATGTCGTCGATCAGTTCGGAACCGGGGAACGCCTCGGCGAGACGATCGATCGGGGACTTGACCGCCTCGGGCGGGGCGTCGACCAGATCGTCGAGGTCGATCTCGTCGTCGTCGGGCAAGGCGTCGATCGATCCGGCGACCAGTTCGTCGAGGTCTGGCGCTGGTCCGGCGCGCCGAGCCTCCTCGGCGATCTGGCGACCGGATGCAGCATCGGGGACCACGCGCAACGCCGGTTCGGCGACCGCAGCATCGTCGGGGTCGGTCGATCTCGCCGCGGCCGCCATCGCTGCGCCATGACCCCCGCCATGACTGCTGCCATAGCCGTCGGGGCGACCGTCAGCGGGCGCTGAGGCGTTGCCACCCGAACGGGCGGCGGTGACGCCTGCCCCGCCCATCGGGCCGCCAGAATCGCCACGTTCGCCGAGCTGGCGAGCCCGATCGTCTCCACCGCCGGCGCCATCACTGCCATCGCTCCCACCGGGGCCGTCGACCACCAGTTCGAGGGTGATGGCACGCTGGAGTCCGGCGACGAGCGCCTTTTCGACGGCGACACGGTGCTGTTCGCACTTGTCACGGTGCGACGCGTTGGGCAGCCCGAGCGTGACCGTCGACGACGTCGAGGTGACGAACCTGGCCGGGGCGAACAGCGCTCGACCGATACCGCGCAGCGATCCTTTGGCCTGTTCCCATTCCGTCTCGGTGACCACACCTCCCGCCGCCGCAGTCGCAGATGCGTCGCCAGATCCTGCAGCTCGCGCTGGCTCGTCGGCTCGAACCGTCGGAATCGGCTCGGTGATGTCGTCGGCGTCGCGCTCGGCCAAGCCGGCGACGTCACCCACATCGGCGCGACCCACATCGACGCCACCCGCATCGGCGTCACCGGCATCGCCTGCCTCGGAGACATCGCCGGTGTCAGGTTGCGAGACGGTCGGCTGCGCCGCAGGTTGCGAGACGGTCGGCTCCGCCGCAGGTTGCGAGACGGTCGGCTCCGCCGCAGGTTGCGACGCGGCGGCCCGCTTGGCACGTCCGCCGAGCGGGGCACGCCCGGTCGTCGGGTCGGCCGGCGGGGCCGTGGCCGCCGCCTGCTGCGCGGCGGTGACGGAAGCCGTCGGCGCTCCTGGCGCAACCGACCCAGGCGCGGTAGCGCTGACTCCCTCGGCGACGCGTCGTTCGAGCTGCTGCAAGCGCGCCAACACGCCAGCGAGATCCGTCGAGGCCTGCTCGGAGGTGAGTTGGACGATCGCGACATCGAGGATCACCCGCGGGTCTGGCGCGTGACGCATCTCGGTGAGTGCGCTGCCGAGGTGTTCGATTCCGCGGACCAACCCGGCGGGACCCACCCGACGCGCCAGGTCGGTGACGACCTCGAGACGCTGCGAGGGCAGTTGCACCAGCTCCGGTGCCATCAACGACAAGAACCCGTTGCGCAGGAAGCCGATCAGTTCCTCGGTCAACGTGCGCGGATCACGACCTCGACTGATGGCGTGCGCGGCCATGGTGAGGGCTCGCCCCGGCTCGTGCTCGATCATCGCTTCGGCGAACTCGTCGAGCGAGATGATCTCGGCAGCTGCTCCGCCCGAGTTGGCGACGAGTTCGAGGGCCGACAACGTGTCACGAGCGGATCCGGCGCCTTGGGCGAGCACCTGCTCGATCGCCTCGTCGGTCACGGCGAGTCCGGCATCAGCGGCGACCCAACGCACGTGATCGTCGAGTGTGTCGGCCGGCAGGAGGTGGAACTGCAGATGCTGGGTCCGGCTGCGGATCGTGTCGGACATCTTCTGCGGATCAGTCGTCGCCAGGACGAACACCACGTGGGGTGGCGGCTCTTCGAGCGTCTTGAGCAGAGCCGCTTCCGCGCCACGCGACAACATGTGCACCTCGTCGAGGATGTACACCTTGTGACGCCCCGGCGTACCGAGTGATGCCTTCTCGATCAGGTCGCGCATCGCGTCGACACCGTTGTTCGAGGCGGCGTCGAGTTCGTGGACGTCGTAGCTCGTTCCCTGCTCGACCGACAGGCACGACGGGCACTCGCAGCAGGGTTCCCCGCCCTGCGGGTTCTCGCAGTTGAGGACCTTGGCGAGGATGCGGGCCGACGTCGTTTTCCCCGTCCCGCGCGGCCCGGAGAACAGATACGCCTGGCCTTCACGTCCTTCGGCCACCGAGGTACGCAACGCTCGCACGACGTGGTCTTGCCCCTTGAGCTCCGAGAACCGTCGAGGTCGATAGCGGCGGTAGAGCGACTGAGTGGCCATCGCCGCTCACCCTACCGATGCCGTGTGACCGCACCAGACGCTCACCGAGTCCGCGATCGGGTCCAGCTCGCGTCGTGCGTCCTGGCGTGACCCGCCGGCGAGGAGGTCGTACAGTCACCGCCGTGATCCGTCACCGCGCTGCCACCGAGAGTTTCCGGCACACCGGTCGGCGCCATTCGAACGCTCGGCGACGCGTGACGGCGCTGTTCGCGGTGCTCGGCGCCGTCGCCGCGGCATGTGCGACAGAGGAGCCCGAACCGACCGTTGCCGACTACGTCTCGGCAATGCACGACATCTGTCGCTCGACCGACGCGCGCCTCGACGCACTGGGAACCCCACCCGACGACATCAACCCTGGCGACTGGGCCCGCGAGGTCGGACTCGCGCTACGCGCCGAGTTCGAGTCGGCTGGCGCCTTGATCGTCGTGAGCAGCGTCGGTGAACAGCACCGCCGTCTGATTCGCACGACGACGGATCTCTCGCAGGCCTACAGCGACCTCGGCGACGCCATCGACACCGGCGCCGAGATCTCGGTGCTCAACACCGAGATCACCCAACTCTCGCTCGGCCGAGACGATCTGGCCGTCGAGCTCGGTCTGCCCGAATGTGCCCGGAGCCGCGGATGAACGCCATGTCGACCGAGCGCTCCGGTTCCGTGACCAGCACCGTCGCCAGGACTGGCGCTGCGCGCGCCACCGGCACCGATCACTCGTCCCGTCGACCCCTCCGCAGTAGCCTCGGCGCATCGTGATCTCCGCGCCGTCCGACCTCGAATCCACCGCTGCGTGGCGCGGCGCGTCTCGTGACTCGACGCGTCGCCTCGACCACGTCCGTACGGCATCCGATCGCAACCCGACACGCCGGACCGGTCTCGCCGCTCGCATCGGCGTCGTGGTCTTGGCGGTGTTCGCACTCACGTCGTTCGGCTCCGGCACCGTGCACGCCGAGAACACCGTGGTCACCTCGTCTCCGGCCGCTGGGGACGTTCGAGGCACGTCGCCGACCGAGATCGTCATCACGTTCTCCGAAGAGATCGGCGACACCAACTTGCTGGCCTTGTCGTGTGAAGCGGAGCAGATCGCGCTCGACACCCCTGAAGTGGGCGACGATCGACTCCTGCTGACGGCTGCGCTTCCAGCCCCGGTTCCGGCCGGTACCTGCGTGATCCGCTGGCAGGTGACCAACACCGACGACGAGCCCAACGGTGAGGGCACGATTCCGTTCAGCGTCCAGAACGACACCGTCGTCACGACGGTGCCCGCTGACGATGCCGCCGGCGACGCTGCCGCCCCGACGCCCACCGCGATCCCCGCCACGACGGACTCCGGCACCGGCTCCGATGCCGGCACGGAGACCGCAGCACCGACCGTCGTGGTCGACCTGTCGATCGCATCGCAAGGTGACGGCCCGCTCTGGCTCGGTCGCCTCATCTCGACGCTGGCGATCGCTGCGCTCTTCGGCGCGCTGGTCCTGCTCGCGGCATCGTGGCCCGAAGGGGTCGAGTACCTGATCACCATCAAGTTCATCCGAGTGCTCTGGGTCGTTGCACTCCTCGGCACGCTCCTGTTCGTCGCAGCGGCGAGCGCTGCCGCAACCGGCCGCGGGCTCGGGTCGGGTTTCAGCCCGACTGCGTGGATCGACCTCCTCGAGGCGGGGTGGGCGGGACGCGCTGCAGTGCTGCGCCTCGTCTTCGTGGCGATGGCCGCCTGGGTAGCGTTCCGTCCCGACCGCGCGATCGACCCGACGACGCAGATCGGTGGGCTCGGCATCCCGGCGCTCGCCGTGGCGATGACCGGCATCACCCGCACCATCGGCGACCTCGCCGCCGTCGGCGTGCTGATCAGCATCATCCACGCCCTCGCCGTCGCCGTGTGGCTCGGCGGCGTCGTCCTGCTCGCCCGAGTCGTCCTGTCCGGCCCCGGCGAGGAAGATCTCGTCCACGCCGTTCGCGGTTTCGGTCGCATCTCGACCATCGCCATCGTGGTCACGGTCGTCACCGGCATCGCCCAACTCGTTCGCCTCGACGGTGGGGCGTTGTTCGACAGCGGACACGGTCGGGTCCTGTTGTTCAAGTCGGTGGTCGTGGCCGTGATGATCTTCCTGGCGATCTCGGCGCGACAGTTCGTCGCCCAGCGTTTGGCCCGGGCGCAGGAGATGAGCGCGCCGCTGGCCGACCGACTCCGACGTGCCTTCGGCGCCGAAGCAGGCATCGGCGTGGTCACGTTCGCTCTGAGCGCGTGGCTGCTGGCGCTGTCTCCACCGAACATCGACACGACACCAACGATCCCCTACGACGTGAGCACCACGTTCCAGGTCCCCGAGGCCGACTTCGACGTGCGACTGCGCATCACCGACGACGTGGTCGGCCTCGTCGGCATCGAAGTCGACGTCCGGAGCCCGAGCGAAGGGCTGTCGGCGTTGAACATCGTCTTCACCGCCCCGCCGAACGACCAGAACATCGGCTCGATCACCCAGCCGATCCCGTTGACCGGCCCGGGCCGTGCAGTGCGCTTGGAGTCGGAGGGCATCCCGCTGACCGTTCCGGGCGTCTGGCAGGTGCAGGTCACCGCCATCGTCAACGGCGCGCAGGTCGTCGACACCAAGGAACTCAACGTCTTGAACGCCGACGGCACGCGTGCGGCCACCGAGGTCACGTTCCCGCCGGCGACGATCGTCACGGTGCCGTCGGTGACGATCGTGACGATCCCGCCCGACAACTGACTCGCTGACTCGCGAGCACCCTGGCTGGCGCGGAGCCGGGCTGGCGCGGAGCCGGGCTGGCGCGGAGCCGGCGGTGGGCCGTTCAGATGAAGAGTTCGGCGACGTCGATCGGATCGGCCACGTCGAGCTGGTCGTAGGTACACGACTCCGGATCGCGGTCGGGGCGCCACCGCTGGAACGAGACCCCGTGGCGGAAACGGCCGTCCTCGAGTTGGCCGAACGTCACCTCGGCGACGAGACCCATCCGGATCGGCACGAACGACAGGTCCTTGTCGGCGTTCCACCGGCTGGCACCGCCGGGCCCATCGACGATCCAGTCGGCCCACGGGTGATCGATCAGCGCATCGTGCGTTCTCGGCTCGAGTTCGGCGAGCAACTCGGCTCGACGCGCTGCGGTGAACGAGGCCGCCACGCCGACCTGACGGAGGTGACCGTGCTCGTCGAACAGACCGAGCAGGAGCGACCCCACGCCGTTGCCGTCCTTGTGCACCCGGTAGCCGGCGACGGCACACTCGGCGCTGCGCTCGTGCTTCACCTTGACCAACGCCCGCTTCCCCGGCTCGTAGATCCCGAGCATCGGCTTGGCGATCACCCCGTCGAGACCGGCGCCCTCGAAGCGACCGAACCATGCCGCTGCCTGCGACGGGTCGGTCGACGCCGGCGTCACCCGGACCGCGTCGTTCTCGACCACGACGTCGAGTAGTCGCGCCCGACGATCACCCATCGGCGCCCGCATCAGCGACTCGTCGCCCACGGCGAGGACGTCGAACGCGATGAACATCGATGGCGTCTCGCCGGCGAGCCGATCGACGCGTGACGCCGCCGGATGGAGCCGCTGCTGGAGCGCCCCGAAGTCGAGCCCACGGCCGTCGGCATCGGGGACCACGATCTCGCCGTCGACGACGACACGATCCGGCAATGCGTGACAGAGCGGAGCGAGCAACTCGGGGAAGTACCGCGCCAGCGGCTTGCGATTGCGAGAGAACAGTTCGATGCGGTCGCCGCTGCGGGCGACGATGCACCGGAACCCATCCCACTTGGGTTCGAACAACCATCCTCCGTCTGGTGCCGAGGTCGGTATCGAGCGGGCGAGCTTCGCCAGCATCGGCTCGATCGGCAACTCGACGGGAAGACCCCACGAGGGCAGGTCCGCGCCCCCGTCGCCCGCGTCGGTCGATGGTCGTGTCGTCATGCCTTCAGTCTGGTCGACCCGCGGGCTCGACCGCCGACGGTCGACGCCCCGACACTGCGGAATCAGGTCCGACGGGACCTCTCGGGTACTCTCTGCGGCGTGACCGAGAGCATGCAGGACAAGATCGACGACCTCGCCGCACGACGCGAACAGGCGCTCAACGCCGGGTCGCCGCGATCGGTCGAGCGTCAGCACGAGAAAGGCAAGATGCTCGCTCGCGAGCGCATCGACTACTTCCTCGACGACGAATCGTTCCACGAACTCGACATGCTCGCTCGCCACCGCGCACATGCGTCGGGGCTGGAAGATCGGCCCTACACCGACGGCGTCATCACCGGCTGGGGCACCGTCGACGGCCGCAAGGTGTTCGTGTTCTCGCAGGACTTCACCGTGTTCGGCGGCGCGCTCGGCGAAGTGTTCGCCGAGAAGATCCACAAGCTGATGGATCTCGCCGCCAAGGTCGGCGCGCCGGTCGTCGGACTCAACGACGGCGCCGGCGCCCGCATCCAGGAAGGCGTGGTCAGCCTCGCGTCCTACGGTGGCATCTTCCGCCGCAACGTCCAGGCATCCGGCGTCGTGCCGCAGATCTCGGTGATCCTCGGCCCGTGCGCCGGCGGCGCCGTGTACTCCCCCGCGATGACCGACTTCATCTTCATGGTCCGCGAAACCAGCCACATGTTCATCACCGGCCCCGACGTGGTGAAGACCGTGACGGGTGAGGACGTGACGCTCGAAGAACTCGGCGGAGCGATGAGCCACGCGTCGAAGTCGGGTGTCGCCACGTTCGTGTCGGCCGACGAGAAGGCGTGCCTCGACGACGTGCGCTACCTGCTCGGCTTCCTGCCGTCCAACAACCTCGAGACGGCGCCGATCGAAGACCTCGGCGACGACCCCGACCGCCTGTGCCCCGAGCTGTCGACGATCCTGCCGGACTCACCGAACCTGCCCTACGACATGATCGAGGTCATCTCGCACTGCGTCGACGACGGCGAGTTCTTCGAGTACTTCCCGCACTGGGCGAAGTCGATCGTGTGCGGATTCGCCCGCATCGACGGCCAGGCCGTCGGCGTCGTCGGCAACCAGCCCAAGGTCCTCGCTGGCGTGCTCGACATCGAGTCGGCCGAGAAGGCCGCTCGCTTCGTGCGCACCTGCGACTCGTTCAACATCCCGCTGATCACCTTCGTCGACGTCCCCGGCTTCCTCCCCGGCGTCGACCAGGAGTACGGCGGCATCATCCGCCACGGCGCCAAGCTGCTGTACGCCTACTGCGAAGCGACGGTGCCGCGCATCTCGATCATCACCCGCAAGGCCTACGGCGGCGCCTACGTCGTCATGGACTCCAAGTCGATCGGCTCCGATCTCGCCTTTGCGTGGCCGTCGGCCGAACTCGCCGTGATGGGCCCGCAGGGAGCCGTCGAGATCGTGTACCGACGAGAGCTGCAGCAGGCGGCCGATCCGGTCGCGCGTCGCGCCGAACTCGTCGCCGAGTACACCGAGAAGTACGCCAACCCGTACGCCGCCGCCGAACGCGGCTACGTCGACGACGTGATCGACCCGGCCGAGACACGGCGCAAACTCGTCGCCGGTCTGCGGATGCTGGCAAGCAAGCGCGAGGAACTCCCGCGCCGCAAACACGGCAACGTCCCGCTCTGATCCGGGGCTGACCTGGGTGGCGTCGATGCCGGAGGGGGTAGGCACGTTCCAGTGTGTCCAGTCACCATGGGTACTCACGACGCGATCACCGTGCGATGATGGTCCGATGACGTCGCCTGACCCCACTGCCGCGCCCACCGCGGCGAGGGACACCGCGCCGGTACCGCCTCCTCCACCGACGATCCCACCGCCGCCACCATCACCATCACCATCACCCGTGCCGCCATCGGTGCCCGCCTCAGCACCACGGCCACCGGCTCCGGCCCCGCACCTGACGTCTGCGACCTCCTCGATCCCACCTCCGCCACCCGCCTCTGTCCCGCCGCCCCCTGCACCAACCCCGCCCGCTTCGCCTGTCCCGACGCTCCCAGCATCCGTCCCGCCATCGCCAGCACCCGGGCCGACCCCACCCGGGCCGACCCCACCCGCGCCACCGGTGCCCGCACCGCCTGCGCCCGAGCCGCCCACACCCGTCCCGCCGGCGCCACCGATTCCCCCCGTGCCGAATGCAGTGGGCTCGACGAGCAATTCGTCTGCTGCCGTCGACATCGCTGCGACGCCGGCCGCAGCGCGGCACGATCTCAGCGAGCTGCTCGAACAACTCCACGACGACATGAATCTCGGCGAGTTCGAGGATCCGGTTGCAGCGAACGCACCGCTGACCGATCCACGAGATCTCGAACGTCCCAAGCTGGCACCGGCCGCCGTCTTCGAGTCGGGTGCCGGGCTCGCATTCCGACCTGCGTTCGCATCGTTCGCGGCTCGTTTCGTCGGGGCTGCCGTCGACGGCATCGCTCTCACGATCGCGATGCTGCCGGGTTTCTACGTCGCCCTCTCCGGATCGGGCGCCACGCCGATCCTCGGCGGCGTCGGGATCATGATCGTCGGCTTCGTCCTCATGACTGCGTGGTACGCCCGATCGGTCGCATCGTCGGGAAAGTGGCTCGGCAACCGCGTCGCTGGGAGTCGGGTCGTCGACGGCATCAACGGATCCAACATCGACGCCAGCCGCGCCGCGGCACGCTTCGTCATCCGACACCTCGTCTCGGCGATCTTCCTCTTCGGGTTTCTGGCTGCGCTCGGCGACGGGCAGCGGCGCACGTTCCACGATCGGGTCGCCAGTACCGTCGTGGTCGGCCGCACACGTGCGACCTGGTCGGCCGACGACCCCGACTGACCGTCCATGACAACCCCAAAGGTCGTCGTCCCTGGCACCATGACCTACAGGTCGTCGTGCCTGGCACCATGGCCTGCGGCGGCTCTGGGTCGGGCGGGTACAGACCAGTAGGATCTCGCTCGTGAGCCAGTCCTTCGATCCGTTCGGCCCTCCAACGGGCGTCGCGATGTCGCCGACACCCACCGAGGAGGAGGCTGCGGTCATCATGGCTGCGACCGAAGCACTGTGGCCCAAGCCGGTGATGCTCTCGGCAGAGCCCACACCGGCCAGGTCGACGACGTGGCGCTTCTCGGGACGATGGTGGAGCAAGCCCATCGCCTCGCGCCGCGAACGTCCGTGACCCGTCGCTCCGAATCCCAACCACGCATCACCATCGATCTGGCATGATCGTCTCGTGAGCGACACACCCGGATCCCCGCCACCGGGCGGCGACGTGCCGCCCTCACCCGGCCACCCTCAGCAACCACCGCCCGGCTACCCGCCACCAGGCCAGCCTGGCTACCCGCCCCCTGGCTACCCGCCCCCAGGCCAGCCCGGCTCCCCGCCCCCTGGCTCGGTGCCACCCGGCTATCAGCCCTACGGAGCGCCGGGCTACGCCCCCTACCAGCCGCCGATGGGCAACCCGGCGACGCAGTTCGGCCAACTCGCCGGCTTCGGCATGCGGCTCGGCGCCTACCTGCTCGACAGCCTCCTGTACGGGCTGCTGTATGCCATCGTCCTCATCCCCGGCATCATCGCGCTCGTCGCGGCGTTCGACGACTGCAGCGCCATCGACGGCGAGGTGTTCTGCACGGACGACGACATCGATATCGGCGCGCTCGCTCTCGGCGTCGCCGTCGTCGTCTTGTGGTTCTTCGCCGTCGTGTTCATCTATCTCCGAGCGCTGGCGAAGTCCGGCCAGACCTGGGGACGCCGCATCGTCGGGATCAAGGTGATCAACGAACACACCGGTACACCACCCGGTTGGGGCAAGGCGATCGGACGATCCGTATTCGCGGCGTTCATCTCTGCGCAGATCCTCTACATCGGCTATCTGTGGATGCTCTGGGACGACAAGAAGCAGACGTTGCACGACAAGGTCGCCGGTACCCACGTCATCTCCGTGCAGCGCTGACGACGCCCGATCGACGAACCCCGCAACTCCCACCCTCGACTCTCACCCGCACTCATGGACGCCAACGCCGCCACCACCACCGCTGCCACCGGTTCACCGCAGCGGATCGATGTCACGACGGTCAGCGACCGCGAAGCGGCGCTCCACGTCACCCTGCCCGATGGCACCGTCGACGTCCACCGCTTCGACGACCTTGCGCCGGGCCGGTCCACGACGGTGCGCATCGACGTCGATGGCACGACGCATCAGGTCGACATCGCCACGTTGCCGACGCTGCCGGGTGAGCTGCTCTGCCGCTTCGCGACCGTCAACGACGTCCACTTCGGCGAATTGAGCGCCGGTCAGATCGACGATCTGCCCGAGGGTCCGATCAGACGAAGCGAGCCGGGCAGCGACCCCTATCCCGAGGTGATGAACCGAGCCGCCGTCGCCGAAATGCTGGCGATCGATCCGGCCGCCGTCATCGTCAAGGGCGACCTGTCGGTCGACGGCACCGACGACGAGTGGGCGGCATTCGAAGCCTGCTACCGCGAACCGCTCGGCGACCGGCTGCACGTCGTGCGCGGCAACCACGACGCGTACCGCCATCAGCATGCCTACGCCGGTGATCAGCGAATCGATCTCCCGGGTCTGACCGTGGCACTCCTCGACACGGCGATCCCCGGAGCGACGACCGGGGCGTTCCGACCGGAACAGTCGGAATGGCTCGACGACGTCGCCCACAACGCGTCGAATCCGATCATGGTGATGGGACACCATCAGCAGTGGATCCCCACGTCGAGCGAGAGCGCAGCGGCTCGCAGCCCCGACTACTTCGGGCTGCATCCGGACGGATCCGACCTCCTCGACGAACTCTGTGTGCGACATCACAACGTCCTGGCGTACTCGGCGGGCCACACGCATCGACACCGCCGTCGTGGCATGCGCCGATCGGGCGCACTGAGCATCGAGGTGGGGTGCACGAAGGATTTCCCCGGCACGTGGGCCGAGCACCGGGTCTACGAGTCTGGCGTGCTCCACGTCGTCCATCGCATCTCCGAACCCGCCGCGCTGCGTTGGAGCGAGTCATGTCGGGGCCTGTACGCGGACTTCGGCGTCGACTACGAAACGTACGCGCTCGGCGCGCTCGACGATCGCTGCTTCGTGATCGCGCTGCGCTGAGTCGAGCGTCGAGCGACTCGCGGTGGCCCCACGGCCAGCCCCCTCACAGCACCAGCAGTGTGACCGCGCCGCCGGCGAGCACGAGGCCACCGAGCTGGACCCGCGTGATGCGCTCCTTGCCGACGAAGCGGGCGAGCAGCACGGTGATCGCCGGGTACAACGAGGCGAGTACGGCACCGATCGACAGCAGGCCAGAACGTGTCGCCAGCACGAAAAACACCGCGGCTGCAGCGTCGAGCAGGCCAGCGAGAATCACCGTGCGTCGCGAGTCCCGATGCGGCATCACCGCCGACAGCGCGATGATGGCGCCGGCCGCGAACATGACCACCGAGATGAAACGCGCACCGACGAGCGGCCAATGGCCGGCCTCTTCCGACGTCCGGGCGATGAAGACGAAGAACAACCCGAACCCGAGGCCGGAGAACAGCGCCTCGATCACCCCCGGACGACCGAGCATCTTGCGAAGGCCGCCGCGCACGCCACCTGCACGCTCCTGGGCGATGCCACCATCGGACTCCACGACGGACGTCGTCGGAGCATCTGTCGGCGTGGTCACCGTTGCGGCCGTTGCGGCCAATGCGATCGTGGAGGCCGCAGAACCGAGTGCGAACGACGGCACGGGGGTCGATGGCGTGCGTCCCTGTGGGCTGAGCTCACTCGCAGACGCCGGTGAGACGTATGGGCGACCTGTGATCCGAGCGATCTCGAACGCATCGCGCTGTTCATGCACGGCGACGGCGAACTCGTTGAGCGAACGGTACGCGACCGGCGGCGTCACGTTGACCGGACCGCCGACGGGTGCCGACCACGACGCCGCAGCGCCCGCCGGCGCTCCGGCAGGAACCAGGCTCGGCTCCGGCACCACCGGCGCCTGGAACTGGGCTTCCATCGCAGCGATCGTGAGATCGTCGATCTCCACGATCGGCCCGCCACCGGGTGGTACCGGCGTCCGACCATCGACGTCGGGATCGACATGACCATCGACGAGCGTGGCTGCCTCGGGGCTCAACGAGACGAGCACGATCGCGACGAACGCGAGGAGGATGCCGAACATACCGAGCGTGCTCAGCGACTCACCTTGCAGCACTCCGGCGATCACCGGGATGATCGCCGCGCCGACCGCAGTGATCGGGGCGACGACCGACATCGTGCCCTTGCCGAGTCCGCTGAAGAGCAGCATCGCTCCGAAGCCGCCGCCCAAACCGGCGGCGAGCCCCCAGAGCAGATCGTTGACCCCCGGCGAACCGGTCTGACCGGGCATCGTCGCGATGACGATCAGCGCGATCAGCGACGCGAGGTGCGTGAGGATGACCACCGACACCGCCGACGAACGACGGCTCGCGTGACCACCTGCGTAGTCGGAGGATCCCCAACCGATCGCTGCGGCGAGGGCGAACAAGATGGCCATGTCAGCAGTGTCCCAGATCGAGTCCGACGATCAGGCCGACTCGAACAGATCAGCGGACGGATTCGGACGGCGTCGGCGTGACGCTGGGGCAACCCCTTCGGCGCCGGCTTCGGCAACCGTGAGATCGGGGGTGCCGCCGTTGACGGCATGCTCCGGAATGGGTTTGGGTTCGGGACGAGCGGTCGCTCGAGACGAGGCGACCAACTGCATCCGGCCTTCGTTGTGGTTCGACGTCAGGATCTTCTCGGCGGCGACACCCGCCATCCAGTCCAAGCCGTCGAAGCGAGCATCGACCATCGCACGTTCGAGCACGGCCGATTCGATGATGCGGCCGGGCGAGTATCGATGGAACTCGCTGTTGAAGTGTCCGTCGAAGACCCGATAGGCATCCTCGTCGAGGATCGCGACCACGTAGCCAGCGATCTCGCCATCGATCACCATCGACGAGATCTCGACCTGACCGGTCGCGCCGTGCGCGAGGATCAAACGACGCCAGAGTTCACCGACGTTCGGGTCGTCGAGATCGGAGTCGCGGCCGGTGTCATGGTCGCGTTCGACGTGGATCGTCTCGAGATTCGGCAGGAGCTGGATGATCTCGAACTCCGTGCGAGCGACGTTCATCTCGACGTTGCGCCCGTCGGTCTCCAGGCGATTCCACGCCTTCCTGATCTGGCGACGCATGTTCCGCGACAGGAAGTCACCGACCTTGGGTTCGTCACCGAACATCACCTGCGGCACCCAGAGGTCGGGGGCCATCTCCGCGTTGGGAAGCTGCTGAGCGAGCAGGCGGGCCACCGGGTCTCCCTCCGGAAGCTGCTGGAACTGCAGCGTCCACGGTCCGAGCTTGGCGAGTTCGTCCTTGATTCCCTTGGCGAGCAGCTTCGACGCGCGCTCGCTGCGTGACGGGAAACGAGTGCAGGCAACGGTGCCGTGGCCCATCGACACGACCTCGCTGCCGCCGAGCGTCTGGCGACGCGCCAAGAGCGCGGCCGCCTCGACCTGGCCGGTCACGCGCTCACGAACGAGGACCACCATCGGCGACCAGTCGTCGTAGACGTCGGCCCAGGTCTCCATCCATCGGGTGCGGGCCATGACCGGAACCCCGAGATCGGAGTGCAGACTGCCGATCTGGTGCACGATCTTGCGCAGGTCGGCAAACGATTCGATCACTTCGACGTCGAGCGGTGCGTTTCGGCGAGCTTGCGCGGTGTCGCGGACGGCCGTGAGCTTCTTTTCGATGTCGGCCGCGCTCATCGGACGGGCGAAGTGGTATCCCTGACCGTAGGTGCAGCCGAGTTGCTGAATGCGCGCCTTCTGGTCGGCGTTCTCGATGCCTTCGGCCACCGTTGCCACGCCGAGGTTGTGAGCGAGGTCGACGACGGCCTTCACGAGAGCGGCCGACGTCGACGACGTCTCCATCTCGGCGACGAACGACCGGTCGATCTTGATCGTGTCGACCGGGAAACGTTTGAGATATGACAGCGACGAGTACCCGGTGCCGAAGTCGTCGATCGCGACTTTGACCTTCATCGCCTTGAGCTGGTCGAGTGCACGAGACCCACGATCGGTCTCCTCGATGAGCATCGACTCGGTGATCTCGAGGGTCAGTGCCTCTGGCTCGAGGCCCGAGGCCGACAACGCATCAGCGACGTCTTCGAGCAACTTGGGGTCGTGGAGTTGACGCACCGAAAGGTTCACCGCAATGTTGCGCGGCGCGGTGTCGGGGTACTCGCGACGCCAGCGCATCACTTGCGTGCAGGCTTCGCCGAGCACCCAGCGTCCGATCGGAACGATCTGCCCCGTCTGCTCGGCGAGCTGGATGAAGCGATCGGGCAACACATAGCCGCGGGTCGGATGATTCCAGCGGATCAGCGCCTCGACGCCTCGAACCTTCTCGTCCTGCATGTCGACGATCGGCTGATAGTTGAGTTCGAACTGACCACGTTCGAGCGCGACCTGGAGGTCGGTCTTGAGATCGAGGCGTTCGATCGCCTCGAGGTGCATGCCCTGCTCGAAGAACTCGAAGCGACCCTTGCCCTTGTGCTTGGCGCGATACATCGCGACGTCAGCGGCGCGCAGGATCGTCTCGGCCCGCTCGATGTTGGCCCGACGCTCGACCGCGATGCCGACCGACGCCGAGATCATGATCTCGCGGTCGTCGATGATGATCGGCGATTCGAGGCTGTCCTGGACGCGCTGCGCGACGGCGACCGCGTCCTGACGGTCGACTGCGCTCTCGAGCAGGACGGCGAATTCGTCACCGCTCAAGCGGGCGACGAGGTCGTTGCTGCGGACACAGTCGGTCAGCCGGCTGGCCACCGCGACCAGCAACTCGTCGCCGACCTGGTGACCGAGACTGTCGTTGATGAACTTGAAGTCGTCGAGGTCGACGAAGAGCACCGAGACCACGCCGTCCTTACGTTGCGCGACGAAGCTCTCGACCCGTTCGCCGAACAATGCGCGATTGGCCAGGCCGGTCAGCGAGTCGTGAAGCGCATCGTGACGCGCCTCTTTCTCCTTCAGCTGAACCACGGTCACCAAACCCATCAGGCGCAGCAGCACGAGCGAGAACATGATCATCGACGCCGTCGTCGTGAGCACCTTGTCGAACGGCTCACCCCACATCAGATCGATCATCGGGACCGCGAGCACCACGAGGAACAACACCGCGAGCCGAGGGCGCGTGATCGCACCGGGAGTCACCGGGCGAGGGGCGATCTGCTGGCCCATCGAGGGGTGCAACGCGCCTGCAGCGATGAGCGAGTAGAACCCGAGCCAGAACGCGTCGGCGAAGCCACCGGTCTGGAAGTTGCCGGCGACGTTCAGGATCCCGTAGATGGTGTCTGCGACCATCAGGCTGAACAGCCCGGTCACCATCAGCGCGAACGTGGGCTGGCGAAGTTGGGCCGCGGCGACCAGGCGAGCGGCCACCGCGACCAGCGCGACGTCCATCACCGGGTACGAGATCGAGATCAGCTGCTCCATGAAGCTGATGCTGTTGCTCTCCAGATAGGTGTCCATCACGAGGATGCCCAGCACAGCGAACGTCGCCACGGTGATCAGCGCCGCGTCGATCAGGCCAGCGACATCTCGACCGGGCGAGACCGAGCGCAGCAGCATGATCAAGCCGACGATCATGATCGGGTACATCCCGAGGTAGAACGCATCAGCGATCGACGGGAACGGCGCGGTGTCCGTCGAGAGTTCGAGCAGGTAGTAGACGATGTCGGCGGTGAGGAACGACGAGAGACCGGCGGCGACGAAATACCAGGCCCGCTTGTTCGCGGGCTGGTGACGGCGAACGCCGTACAGAACCGCCACCACCGCCGAGAAGCCGATGCCGTTGTACAACACGATCTTCGACAGACCGGGCGATCCCCAGATGAAGTAGACGGCCGCTACCACTACGACACCGGCGAGATACAGCTTCCAGAGGTTCGACTTCACGGAAGGGCTTTTCGGACCCGATCCAACGCACCTTGAACAGTTTCGTCACTCACTCCGACGACACCGAGGCCGACCTCACCCTGCGCAGTTCTGCGCTGCA
This sequence comes from Ilumatobacter sp., assembly GCF_046290335.1. Classification (GTDB taxonomy): domain Bacteria; phylum Actinomycetota; class Acidimicrobiia; order Acidimicrobiales; family Ilumatobacteraceae; genus Ilumatobacter_A. The sequence goes on from NZ_JBKAGH010000002.1 coordinate 236,530, forward strand.
CGTCGTCACCCTGGGTCGGCGACACGCCACGCCGAATTGCGGAGAACTTGACGGTCCTCGACGGCGGCAGCGGGCACGCAGGCCCGCACAGGTCGTCGCGACGAGTGTTCGCGGCGGCGATCAGAAGGACCTGTAGCAGCGCCGACGTGGAGTGGTTGCTCGTCGAGAAGACGACGACGCCGTTGCCGACGTGGATGCCTGCGGCGCCCGCCAACACCGCCGTGCCCGGTTTGCGGTCGGAAACGTCGTCCGACGTCGGACGACGTCGGACGCCACGACACGGTCCCCGGTTCCGCCGCGCCGCCAGAGGCTCCTGGCGACGGTGTGACGACCGCGGCGAACAAATGGCCGGCCGAGAGGTCCTGCGCGTGATTCGGCACGAACCGGTACCGACGCCCGACTGGGTCGTCTTCGGTGAGGTACACCTCGCCCAGAACGAGCGCGGGAGGGCAACGACCACGCCTGCTCCCAAGGAGGCCCCGATGAACTGCCGCCACTTCGTCAGCCCATGGAGCGACAGCGACCTCCAGTACGCGTCCGACCCTGTGACGTCCAACTCTGTGACAGGGGGTCGTCATGATCGGTCGCATGGACCTCGTCGCAGTCATCATCGCCGTCTGCCTGGCCCTCGGTATCGCTGCCGCGGCTGGCGCGATGGGGCGGCGCCAAGCCAATGCCGACGCCGCCCGACGCGAGATCGAACGTCTCGACCAATTCGCAACCAGCGGCGAGTCGATGCAGGCAGCGATCGGCGCCGCGGTCGCCGACGCGATCGAGCGAGTGCGACAGCAGGCCGTCGCAGAGCGCGACGCCGCGGTCGCTGCGGCGCTGCAGCAGTCAGCGGTCCTGCAACGAGCCCAGTTCGAAGCCACCATCGAACAGCACACTGCGTCGCTCCAATCGGCGGCCGGCCAGGTCAGAGAGCAGACGACGGCCGAACTCAGCTCCAAGAAGGATCTGATCGACTCGCGGCTCGACCAGTTCCAGGGCGACATGCGATCCGAATTGACGCGCGTCGCCGAGATGCTCACCGCCCTCAACGAGAACAGCGCTCGCAAGTTCGGCGAGGTCGAGACGTCGCTGCGAGCGCATGCGCAGATCACCGCGTCCCTGTCGGAGTCGACGCAAGCGTTGCGCAGCGCGATCGCCAACCCGCAGGCGCGTGGGCAGTGGGGCGAACGGATGGCCGAAGACGTCTTGCGGCTCGCCGGTTTCGTCGAGAACGTCAACTACGCCAAGCAGACGCAGATCGCAGGAGCAACCGGACGTCCCGACTACACGTTCCCGATGCCGAAGGACCACGCGCTCTACATGGACGTGAAGTTTCCGATGGCCTCGTACCTGAGGTACCTGGAGGCCGACAACGACACCGAGCGCGACGCACACCTGCGCCGATTTCTGAGCGACGTGCGCGCTCGGGTCAAAGAACTGGCCCAACGCGAGTACGGCGCCGAAGGATCGGCGCCGTCGGTCGACTACGTGTTGCTCTTCATCCCGAACGAACAGCTCACCGGCTTCATCCACGAGCACGACCCCGACCTGCTCGACCACGCCATGCGCCAACAGGTCGTCATCTGTTCACCGCTCACGCTGTTCGCGTTCTTGGGCATCATCCGCCAGGCCTTCGACAACTTCATGATCGAGCAGACCAGCGATGAGATCCTGCAGCTGATCGCCACGTTCGGCACGCAGTGGGCGAAGTACACCGAGCAGGTCGAGTTGGTCCAGCGTCGATTCGCTGCCGTCGACACGGCGTTCGACCAACTCGCCACCACTCGACGACGCGCCGTGGAGCGTCCACTGCGCAAACTCGACGCGCTCCGTCGCCAACGCGACCTCGCCATCGACACCGGGCTCGACACCGGGCTCGACACCGGGCTCGACGAGACGGGCGGCTCCGACCACGATCTCACTCCGTTCGACGGCGCTGCGCGGTCACGTGGCAGATGAGCGTTCCAGGCGCGCGAGCGCACTGCGGATCGGTACCGGACGGCGGTGATGGCGTCGTGCGCTCTAGTCTCGGTCCGGTCATGTCCCAGCCTGCCTTCGACTTCCCCGACGCGGAACCCGACACCACCGTGGCCGACCTCACGATGTCGGTGTCCGAACTCGCGGAGGCCATCAACGAACAGCTTCGCCACGGCTTCGGCGGTGGCGTCTGGGTGCGCGGCGAGATCGCCGGCCTGAAGCGCAGCGGTCCGCACGTCTACTTCTCACTCGTCGAAGGCTCCGAGCGAAGCCGCGCCAAGATCGACGTCAAGCTGTTCGCACCCGCCATCAAACGACTCACCCCAGCGCTCAAGCGCAACGGCATCGACCTGCGTGATGGGCTCAACGTCCGTCTCCACGGGTACCTCGACTTCTGGGCCCAGGGCGGCAGCGTCGGCCTGAAGATGGACGACATCGACCCGGCCTTCACACTCGGCGACATCGCACAGTCACGCGACCAGGTGCTCCGGCGACTGGTCGCTGGTGGGCTCGTCGATCTCAACCGCCAGCACCCGATGCCGGCGGCCCCGCTGCGAGTCGGCGTGGTCACCAGCCTCGAGTCGGCAGGGTGGGCAGACTTTCGCCACGAGCTCGAAGCCAGCGGTTTCGCATTTCACCTCACCGTCGCCGACACTCGCGTTCAGGGCGACGGCGTCGAGCGCCACATCGCCGGCGCGATCGGCACACTCGCCCGCGGCGCTCGAGCCGGCATCCTCGACGTGATCGTCGTGATTCGAGGCGGAGGCGCTCGCACCGATCTCGCGGTCTTCGACAGCGAGATCATCGCCCGAACGATCACGGAGGTGCCGATTCCAGTGCTCACCGGGCTGGGGCACGAGATCGACCGCAGCATCGCCGACGAGGTCGCGCACACGGCACTGAAGACGCCCACGGCCTGTGCCGGCGCACTGATCTCTCGCGTCGCCGAGTTCACCACCGCGGTCGACGCGACCTGGCAGGCCATCGTCCGGCGAGCCGGTGACGATCTGGCACGGCACGACCGGCGTCTGCTCGACGTCAGCAACCGCATCGTCGCTCGGACCCAGTCTGCGATCGACCGATCTCACGAGCGACTCGACCATCGCCGCGACGTGCTGTGTTCGCTCGCTCCGAGCGGTATCGAGCGAGCGTCTGCGCGCCTCGACGGAGCAACGACCCAGCTCCTCGACCGGACCGAACGCACGCTGGAGCGAGCCACCAGCCGCCTCGATCTGCTCGCCGCCCGAGTCGCCGCCGTCGACCCTGCCGTGCAGCTCGCACGCGGATGGTCGATCACACGCGATCATCGGGGTGCGGTCATCCGGTCGGTCGACGCGCTGCGCGTCGGTACCGCGATCACCACCACGTTCATCGACGGTGAGACGACGAGCGTCGTCGACGCCGTCCGCCACACCACCACTGCAACCGAAAGCGACGCCGACGATGACTGACGACATGCACTCGAAGGAAACCCCCGGCTACGCCGACGCGCTGCGAGAACTCGACACGATCCTGCGAGAACTCGAAGCGTCCGATGTCGACGTCGACCGACTCGCCGAGCGGGTCAGTCGAGCAGCCGAACTCATCGCGGTGTGCCGCGACAAGATCAGCACGGCGCAGATGCAGATCGATCAGGTGACCACCGACATCAACGCGGCCGCCGACTGACGAGCGCAGCTGGCGGACCTCGATGGTCAGAGAACCCGCGTGGCGCTCGGCAGTCTGCGAGAATTCGACGGTGCACGGTGGCGAGACCTCCCCTGACCGTCATCTGTTGCGAGCGCTCGACGAACTCGATCGGGCGATCGCTGCCAACGTGACCCGGAGCGAAGAGATCCGCAAGCGGGTCCGCCATCTGCACCAACGCGTGGCGGCCGGCGAACGTGTCGCCGATCTCATCGAGGCGGAGGACCAGCCGCGCACGGTCGAGATGCTGACCGAGAACATCGACACGCTGCACGGCATCGGCAGCCAGCTCCGGGCGGCGCAGGCTCGAGCCCTTCGCGACGAAGGGTTGACGATCGCAGCGATCGCCGAATTGTTCGGGGTGACCCGCCAGCGTGTGTCTGCGCTGCTCCGCCAGAAGTCGGCCGAAGTCGGCCGCAACGACGCGCACTGATCGCACTCCCGACGCGCTCGACCCGACACGATCGCACTCCGGCCACGCTGGGGCACGCTCGCAGTCACAGCACCACCCAGCGCACCTGTGCGGGCGCCAGTATCCTGCTCGATCATGCCTGCGAGCGCTCCCGCTTCACTTCTCGAGCTCGCCACACGGGTCGAGCACCGCCTCGACGACTTCCTCGCCTCGGAGCGTCGACGCTGGTCGGAGTTCGACGCCGACCTCGCCCATCCGATCGAAGAGATCCGGCGTCTGGTCCTGTCGGGCGGCAAGCGACTTCGGCCGGCGTTCTGCCACTGGGGCTACGTCGGCGCCGGCGGCGGTACCGACGACGACATCGAGCGCGACGCGGGAGCAGCGTTCGAGCTGATGCACGCGTTCGCGTTGTTCCACGACGACGTGATGGACGATGCCGACTCCCGCCGCGGTCAGCCCACGACGCACGTCGTCAGCGCCGCCGAGCACGCTCGCCGAGGCTGGGCGGGCGAGTCCCGCCGCTTCGGAGAGGGCGTCGCCATCCTCGTCGGCGACCTCGCGTTCGTCTACGCCGATCAGTTGCTCGAGGAAGCATCGCCCGCTGCGGCTCGCATCTGGAACGAACTGCGCATCGAACTCAACATCGGCCAGTACCTCGACATCCTCGGCGGGGTGAGCCGAACTCGCGACGTGACGACGGCCGAACGCATCTGCCGGTACAAGTCGGGCAAGTACACGATCGAGCGACCGCTCCACTTGGGCGCCGTGCTCGCCGCACCCGACCGGGCCGACGAACTGCTGCCACACCTCAGCAACTACGGCCTTCCACTCGGCGACGCGTTCCAGATGCGCGACGACGTGATGGGCGCCTTCGGCGATGAAGCAGTCACCGGCAAGCCCGTCGGTGGCGATCTGATCGAAGGCAAGCCGACGCCGCTCCTCGCGCGAGCGTCGCGGAGCGCCACGCCGGCCCAACTCGCCGTGCTCGAACTCGTCGGCGACCCGGCAATGAGGCCCGACACCGTCGCACGAATTCAGCAGGTCATCGTCGACACCGGCGCCCTCGACGAACTCGAGCAGCACATCAGCGACCTGACCGAGTCAGCAGTCACATCGCTCGACAACGCACCTATCACCGATGTCGCCAAAGATGAACTGCGGGCGTTGGCCGAGTTCGTCAGCCAGCGCACCGTTTGATCATGCAGACGCTCACCTCACCCCACAGGTCATCGTGCCAGGCACCATGCCACATCGTCCGGTGCAAGGGAGCGCGATGAACGTCGTCGTCATCGGAGCCGGACTGGGCGGGTTGTCGGCCGCCGCGCACCTGTCCAAGAGCGGGCACGACGTGACCGTCGTCGAACGCGAGGCGATCCCGGGCGGCCGCGCCGGCATGATCCGATCACACGGTTTCAGCCTCGACAATGGTCCGACCGTGCTGACCATGCCGAACCTGCTCGAGGAAGCCTTTCAGGCGGCTGGCGCGAACATGTCCGACTACATCACGATCAAGCCGGTGGACCCGATGTACCGGGCCTGCTACGCCGACGGCTCGACGCTGTTCGTCCGTCATGGTCGCGAGGCGATGACCGAGGAGATCCGCCAGTTCTCCAACGCCAAGGAAGCCGAGTCGTTCGGACGCTTCTGCGACTGGCTCGACAAGCTGTACCACGCCGAGATGAACTCGTTCATCGACGCCAACTTCGACTCACCACTCGACCTGGTCAAGCCGTGGCGCGACGGACTCGCGCTGGTGAAACTCGGCGGCTTCGGCAAGCTCGGCAAGAAGGTGGCGTCGTTCTTCGACGACGAACGCCTCCAGCGGATCTTCAGCTTCCAGTCCATGTACGCCGGCCTCGCCCCCTACGAGGCGCTCGCGCTGTACGCGGTGATCACCTACATGGACTCGGTCGAAGGCGTGTTCGTCCCCGAGGGCGGCATGCACCAGATGGCGGCTGGCCTCGCCGACGCGGTCGCGGCGGCTGGCGTCGAGTTCCGTTACTCCTCGCCCGTGTCGAAGATCGAACGCCACGCCAACGGTGTCGTCCGCGGCGTGAGGATCGGTACCGGCGACGGCAGCGAACTGCTCGAAGCCGATGCCGTCGTCTGTAACCCCGACCTGCCGGTGGCGTACCGAGAACTGCTCGACGATGTGAAGATCCCGCGGGTGGCCCGCAACGGAAAGTATTCGCCGTCGTGTCTGCTCTGGGTCGCCGGTGTGAAGGGGCTGCCTCCGGCCGAGGCGTCGCACCACAACATCCACTTCGGCGAAGACTGGGACGGCTCGTTCGAGGCACTCATCGAAGACGGCGTCCGCATGCCCGACCCGTCGATCCTCGTCACCTTGCACAGCCTCGATGACCCGACGCTCGCGCCAGATGGTTGCACGAGCCTCTACGTCCTCGAACCCACCCCGAACCTGAGCGGCACCATCGACTGGTCACGCGAGCGCGACCGCATCGTCGACAGCGTCAAGGCCAAGACGGCATCGCTGGGCTATCCGACCGACGTCGTCGTCGAGCAGGTGTACGACCCGCAGGATTGGGAGCGGATGGGGATGGAGCAGGGCACGCCGTTCGCGCTCGCCCACACCTTCTTCCAGACCGGTCCGTTCCGCCCGAACAACGTGAACAAGCGGGTTCCCGGACTGGTGTTCACGGGGTCGTCGACGCTGCCGGGTGTGGGCGTGCCGATGGTGCTCGTGTCGGGCAAGCTCGCAGCTGCCCGGGTCGACGCCTACGATCGTCGTTGATGCGTCGCACCTTCTTCTCTCGTCGCCCTCCGACGCCGACGACCCAACTCGTGCCCGACGGGCCGGTGACGCTCGACGAGAGCTACGAGTTGTGCCGCGAGTTCAACAAGCGGCACGGCACCACCTACTACTGGTCGACGAAGGTGCTGCCCAAGGTCAAGCAACATCACGTGCATGCGCTCTACGCCTTCGCCCGCTACGCCGACGACATCGTCGACGAGATCCCGTCGCAGGGCGGCCGAGACGTGCCGATCGAGACCCGGGCCGCCGCGCTCCAGTCATTCGGTGATCGATTCTTCGAGGACCTCGCAACCGGCCGCTCCGAGGATCCAGTGCTCAAGGCCGTCGTTCACACCGTCCGAGCCTTCGACATCGACATCGAGGCGTTCCGTCGGTTCCTGCGCTCGATGACGATGGATCTGACCGTCGAGACGTACGAAACCTGGGACGATCTCCTCGTCTACATGGACGGCTCGGCCGCGGTGATCGGCGAGATGATGCTGCCGATCCTCGAGCCGAGCGACTACGACGTGGCGTTGCCGCACGCTCGCGACCTCGGCAACGCGTTCCAGCTGACGAACTTCCTTCGCGACATCGACGAGGACCTCGATCGCGGGCGCCAATACGTCCCGCAGCACGACGTCCGCACGTTCGGCGTCGACCTCACGACCCGGGAGGTGACGCCCGACTTCGTCCGTCTCATGCAGTTCGAGATCGAACGCTGCCGCGAGCTGTATCGGTCGGCCGAGATCGGGATCTCGATGCTGCCCGAGCGGTCCGCCAAGTGCGTCGGCGCGGCCCACACCCTGTACGGACGGATCCTCGACAAGATCGAACAGCAGCAGTACGACGTCTTTTCGTCGCGAGCCTCGGTGTCGACGACGGAGAAGGCCCGCCTCGTCGCATCGCTCCTGCGATGAGCATCCAACCGGTGCCACCCGAGCGACAGAGTGGGTCAGACCCACTCTGTCGCTCGGTCCTCGATCGCGTCGCCGCCGGAGCCGCCGTGATCACGACCGCCGGAATGATCGCCACCCCGCTGTTGCCGCAAGCCGGTCGAGGGCGACGCTGGCTGTCGTCGGTCGTGGTCACGGCGATGTTCACCACGACGACCGCAAACGCAACACGTCGATGGGGCACCGGCCGAGCAGTTGGCGCGGCGACGCTCACCGCTACTGCGACGGCTGCCGTCGAACGCGTCGGCACGCGCACGGGGATACCGTTCGGTCGCTACTCGTACACCTCGGCGCTTCGCCCACAGATCGCGCACGTCCCCGTCATCGTGCCCCTCGCTTGGTTCGGCATGGGGCTCCCGTCCCGGGAAGCCGCCCACGCGGCGCTCGGAGCGAGGTCGACGCCGACAGGTCGGGTGCTGCTCGGCTCCGCGGCGATGACCGCGTGGGATCTCTTCCTCGACCCCCAGATGGTCGGCGAGGGATATTGGGCATGGGCTCGCCGCGGCCGATACCGCGGGATCCCCCTCAGCAACTTCGTCGGCTGGTTCGTGACCGGGCTCGGCATCATGGCCGCCCTCGAGGCACTGCTGCCGCCACGCCACGCCACCGAAGCCACCACGGGCAACACGGCCACCACGGTCACCGACGCCACCACGGTCACCGTCTCGGGCTCGTCGGACGCCGACGCCACCCGTCCTCGTCCGAGCCCGGTTGGCGACGCTCGCCTGATCGGGGAGTATGGATTCATGTCGGTGATGCAGACGCTCGGATTCGCCCGATTCTTCCGCGACCCGCTGGTCGCCGCCGTGGGTGGCGCGGCGATGCTGCCCATCGCGGCCGCCGCAACCGTCAACCGGATGCGGGGAACCCGATGACGGTGCGCGCTGCGGTGATCGGCGGAGGCGTCGGCGGGCTGGCCACCGCGATCCGACTCGCCACCAGCGGACACGACGTGACCCTCGTCGAACGCAACCCGCGAGTCGGCGGCAAGCTCGCCACGTTCGAGCGAGGCGGCTTCACGTTCGACATCGGCCCGTCGCTGTTGACGATGCCCCACGTGTTCGAGGACCTGTTCGCGCTCGCCGGGGTCTCGCTCTCCGATCGCCTCGAGTTGGTGCGCCTCGATCCACAGTTCCGATACTCCTGGCGCGACGGTTCCCACCTGGTCGTCCGCGACGACCCCGAGCAGACCACTCGCGAGTTCGATGCCTTCGCCCCGGGGGCGGGCGCGGCGTGGCGCGAGTTCGACGATCGAGGGCGCGCCATCTGGGACACGGCCGAGCGGACGTTCTTCGCCGGTCCGATGACGGGCTTGAGCGAGCTGTGGTCCCGCATGGAGTCGCCCAGGGACCTGCTCACGATCGATCCGCTGCGAACCTTGCGGACGGCGGCGCGCGCCACCTTCGACGACCCGCGCCTCCAACAGTGGGCCGGCCGGTACGCGACCTACTCGGGGTCGTCCCCCCTCGAGGCGCCGGCGACGCTCGCCTGCATCCCGCACATCGAGTCGCGCTTCGGCTGCTGGTACCCGATGGGAGGGCTGGGCGCGCTGCGAGACGCACTCGAACAGCTCGCCGTAGAGACAGGCGTGGCGATCCGGGCCGGAACCGCTGTCGACGGGATCACCTCCACGCCCAAACGGGTCACGGGTGTCGCCCTGGTGGACGGCAGCTTCATCGACGCGTCGGTCGTCGTAGCGAACGCCGACGCTCGACATCTCTATCGCGACCTGCTGCCCGATCCTCGTGCGCTCGCTCGCGTCCGCAAGGCCCGGCGCTCGACCAGCGGATTCGCGCTCTGCATCGGCGCTCGCGGCCGGACCCCCGACATCGAGCATCACAACATCTGGTTCTCCGACCACGCCGAGCACGAGTTCCGAGAGATCGCCGCGCGGCAGTTGCCGAGCGACCCGACGATCTACGGCTGCGTCTCGTCGGTCACCGACGCATCGCAGGCACCCGACGGCGACGAGAACTGGTTCCTGCTCGTCAACACCCCTCCCGGCATCGACGTCGACACGGTGGCCTATCGGGATCTGGTGCTCGACCGCCTCGCCTCGCACGGCGTCGACCTGCGTCGGCGGATGCGGTTCTGTGCTCGACTCGCTCCGATCGACATCGAGCGTCTGTATCGATCCCCCGGAGGCGCGATCTACGGCTCGTCGTCGAACGGCATGCGCGCTGCCTTCGCCCGGCCGGCGAATCGCGGAACGAAAGAGGGCTTGTACCTGGTCGGTGGGTCGAGTCATCCCGGCGGGGGGCTTCCCCTGGTCACGATGAGCGCTCGGATCGTCGCCGACATGGTCGAACACGACGTCGCATGACGACGAAGACCGCGAGGAGATCGAGCCCCCGTCGGATCGTGCGCTGGGCATCGGTGGCGTTGCGACTCGGCGCGGGTGCCGTCGCCATCTCCCGTCTCGCCACCGCCGCTCGAGCCGCCCCGCCCGTCGCAGCAAGGCGTATCGGTTTGTGTCAGACACAAACCGATACGCCTTCGATCGGGGTCGTGATCCCGGCGCGCGACGAGGAAGCCAGGATCGGCCCGTTGCTGCGCACCATCGTCGGTGCGCCAGGGGTCGCGCAAGTGATCGTGGTCGATGATCAGTCGAGCGACGCGACGGAAACGATCGCCCGCGAGGCCGGTGCCACGGTGCTCCCCGGCACCCCCCTCCCCGATGGTTGGGCTGGCAAGGCGTGGGCACTTCAGCAGGGCATCGAAGCGGCGACGACGGCCTGGGTCGTGACGCTGGACGCCGACGCTCGACCCGACCCCCGCCTTCCCGCCGCGCTCGTCGAGCGAGCCACGACGGACGGCATCGATTTCCTCACCGTCGGCGGCCGCTTCGAGTGTCCGACCGCGCCCACACGCTGGTTGCACGCGTCGATGTTGACGACGCTGGTGTACCGATTCGGCGCTCCCGGCACCACGACCCGGCCGGATCGGGCGATGGCCAACGGTCAGTGCATGACGCTCGACCGACGACGCTTTCTCGATGTCGGGGGTATGGCACTGGTGCGAGGCGAGGTCGTCGAAGACATCGCCCTGGCTCGACGCCTCGCGACCGCCGGCTGGAACGTCACCTTTCTCGACGCGCCCGATCTGTTGCGTGTCCGCATGTTCGAGTCGTTCGCCGACACCTGGCGCGGCTGGGGCCGCTCGCTCGCGCTCCCTGGCGTCGAACCCCGAGGACGACAGGTTCGTGATCTCGCCGTCGTCCTGCTCGCCCAGGCGTTGCCACTTCCACGACTGCTCGCCGGCCGAGGGGACGCGATCGACATCGCGATGGTCGCCGTGCGACTCGGCACGCTCGTGGGAACGCGCACGGCCTACGACCGAGCCGACGGCGCCTACTGGCTCAGCCCGCTCGCCGATCTCGCATCGGCGTGGTCCATCGGGGCCGGCATCCGACGGCGCGGCCGCCAAACCTGGCGCGGGCGCTCCTACTCCTGACCCCCCAACCCGTTCTCGACCCGATCCCGCGCCGTCTCATCCCGTTCTCGACCCCAGTTCGCGCCAGCGTCTGGTGCGAACTGGGGTCGAGAACGCAACGTGACGTGGAGGCCGGGGCGGGCTGGTGGGTGATCAACTGGGCTCGTGGCGGCGTTCGGCCAAGGCCGCTGCTGCGAACCGAAGCCCGATGAACGTCATCAACACGCCCGTCGCCGCGGTCCGATACGGGCCATCGACAACCAACTGGACGAACGGGAGCGCGATCATGCCCGCCCGCGCCGCCCACGCGAACGACCGCGATGCAGTGAACACGATCAGGAGCAGGCCGATCGAGAGCGCCGTTGCCACCGGAGTGGCCATCACGACCGTGCCGACGAACGTGAGAATGCTGCGACCGCCGACGAAGCGGGCGAACAACGGGAATGCGTGGCCGACCATCGCGGCGCCACCGGCGACGTAGGCGATGCCCCACACCCCGTCGCCGGCGAGGAGTACTCCAAGCCCGGCAGCGGCGAGACCCTTCGCGACATCGCCGACGAAGACCGGCACCGCCGCCATGCGACCGAGGCTCTCACGTGCGTTCCAGAACCCTGGGTTCCGGTCACCGACCTCACGGAGGTCGATCGCGGCGCGTCGTCGGGCGACCAGGTTCGCGATGGGAATCGATCCGAGCAGATAGCCGACGACACCAGCGATCACCACGTCGAGCGGTGTCGAGCTGAAGTCGCTGATCGCGTCCATTGCTGCCAGCATGTCGGATGCATGGCTCGCATCGCTTCTTTTCATCTGATCAGCGAGCCACGATGGAAGACGCCGCTCGCACTGGCTCGGCTCGGCGTCGATCGGCCGCAGCTCGATCGAGTCGACGGCCTGCGGTTCTGGCGCCTGCTCGGCACCGGCCGCGGCGCCGACACCGGGCCCGGCGCCGACCTGTCACGGACGGCGCTCTTCGCGGTCTGGGACGACGTCGCTGCGCTCGACCGCTTCGAGCAGACCCATCGGATCGCCGAGCGCTGGGCGAAGGCGCAGGAGGCGTGGCACGTGCGGTTGCGGCTGATCGGCGGACACGGGCGATGGCGCGGCATCGATCCGCTCGAGGGTCTCGAGCGCGGTGAAGCGAGCGGCCCCGTGGCCGTCATCACCCGCGCCGACGTGCGCCGCCAGGCCGGGCGCGCCTTCGGACGAGCGGCTCGCGAGGTGGACACCGAGCTGCATACGGCGCCGGGTCTGATCGATGTCGTCGGGGTCGGTGAGGCGCCGATCGGACGGCTCGCCACCTTCAGCCTGTGGGAGTCGGCCGCCGACGTCCGTCACTTCGCGTACTCGATGCCACGTCACCGCGAGGTCGTCGCCGAAACTCGTGACGGCGCATGGTACTCCGAGGAGATGTTCGCCCGCTTCGAACCATTCGCATCGGGCGGTCAGTGGGGCGGTCGTGATCCACTCGCCGGCCGATAGCATCGCTGGCGCTACATCCCTCGGGATGCAGCTGTCGCCCAGATAGCTCAGTCGGTAGAGCAACGCACTCGTAATGCGTAGGTCACGAGTTCGATTCTCGTTCTGGGCTCCACGAAACACCAGGTAGATCGGTGTTTTCGCAAACTGACCGGTAGCGCTGCCAGCGCCAACCAAGCAGCTAACCAAGAATTTGGTCTACGATTGCCCTCATGAAGGGCTCACTGCGTGAGCGCCAGCCTGGCAACTGGGAGCTGATCGTCCAGCTCCCACGCGACCCCGAGACCGGTCTGCGTAAACAGCTGAGCCGCACTCACTACGGCACGAAGCGCGAAGCGCAGCGGGCGCTCGCCGCACTCGTGGCCAAGGTGTCGGAGGGCAAGATCACCTCGACGGCCAAGACCCTCGGGCAGCTGCTCGACTCGTGGATCGACCACGTCGACGGGTCGCTGTCGCCCACGACGGTCCGCGAGTACCGACGCCTGGCGGAGCGGTTGATCAAGCCCGACCTCGGCCAACTGCGGCTCGGACGGGTCACGACGAAGCGGCTCGACGACTACTACACCATGCTCTCGAAGGCGCGCGGGCTCTCCCCCGCAACGATCCGCCACATCCACGCTGTGCTCCGCGGCGCATTCGGCCAGGCGGTCAAGTGGGGCATCGTGTCGATGAATCCGGCGGCCGCTGCGTCGCCACCGAAACTGCGCCGGCGCGAGATCAACCCGCCGGCGATCATCCACGTGAAGCGCATGCTCGAGGTGGCCGACGAGGACGACGCCGAGTACGGAGCCCTGCTGCGCGTGCTGACCGCCACCGGCGCGCGGCGTGGCGAGGTGTGCGGGCTGCGCTGGTCAGACCTCGACCGCAGCACCGGCACGCTGTCGATCACGCGGTCGATCGCCTCGGTCGCCGGCGGCACGGTCGTGAAGGACACCAAGACCCATGCATCGCGTCGGATCGCCCTCGATGACGCCACGCTCTCGGTGCTCGACGACCAGCGTCGCCGACTCGAGGAACGCGCCGCCGCATGCGAGGTCGAACTCGACCCCGACGGTTACCTGTTCACCGAGTCGGCCGACGGCGCCGACCCGCTCCACCCCGACACGATCACCGGTCGCTTCACACGAGTCCGCAAGCGGGCCGGCCTCGACGGCGTCCGACTCCACGACCTCCGACACCTCCACGCCACCCAGCTGCTCGCAGCAGGCGTGCCGGTCCGCACCGTCAGCGGCCGCCTCGGACACGCCAATGCGGCGACCACGCTGAACGTCTACGCCCACTTCCTCGAAGCCAGTGACCGGCAGGCCGCGGACGTCATCGGCGGCCTCCTCGATTGACGTTGTATCGTTGCGACATGTCCGCCCAGACCGACGCGCTGCGATCCGAAGTGCTCTCGCTGCCCGAGGTCGACCGGGCACAGCTGGCTGTGGAACTTCTCGACAGCCTCGATGATCGGCCAGTCGAGACCGACCCGGCCGAGCTCGAGCGGCTCTGGGCCGACGAGACGGCTCGACGAGCGAGCCAGATCGACTCCGGCGAGGTCACCACCGACTCCTGGGACGACGTCCTCGCGAAGGTGGACCGCGCCCGACGTACCCGGTGACGCGCGACATCCGGTTCCACCCGCTTGCGACCGCCGAGGTGGTGGAAGCGCAACTCTGGTACGAGGACCGTGTGGACGGGCTCGGCGGCCGGTTCCTCGACGCGGTCCGAGCCGCGACCGATCGCGCAGCGCGCTGGCCGGACGCCGGAACCCCGACGCGCCGAGGCGACAGCGACGACCCGGTCGAGCGAAAGGTGGCTCTGGCCGGCTTTCCCTACGTGGTCGTCTATCGAGCCGCCACCACGGAACTCCAGGTCCTCGCTGTTCATCACGAACGACGGCGCCCGTTCTACTGGGCCGCACGCGCCAACGAGTGACGCGGCGGGGCAGAACTCGACAAATCGTGTAACGAGGACGCTCCTCGACGGCCTTCGGTACGTGACCGGATGAAGATGGCGGCCTACCGGGTCGTCGCGATCAGTCCGGTCCACGAGTGGGGTGACCCGCTGAAGGACCAGATTCGATGCCGACTCGACGACAACTCGACCCCACCGCTCCGACCGGCGAACCGCCCGACTTACTGACGGTCGCGGAGACCGCCGCCGTCCTGCGCTGCGGGTTGACGTTCGTCTACGAGTCGATCCATCGCTACCGCGCCACTGGCGACGGCGACGAGATCCCGGGACTGAAGGTCGGTCGCAGCCTGCGTGTTCCACGCGTGGCACTCGAGCGCTACATCGGCGCGCCGATCTCATGGCCGATCGCCGATCACCCGATCATCGATCCCGGCCTCTGCGCCGCCGTCAGCAACGACACCCCGCCGCCGTCGCACACCACCACGCGCCATCCGCGCCGACGCACCCGCCGGCCCGCTGCCCCTCGTCTCTTCGAGGACTGACCCGTTCCCGGATCACCAATGAACACCACCCGATCACTTCCCACTTCTTCCAACAGACAAGTGCCCAATCGCCTGGGCGGGCAGTGATGCTCCGGGTCCGCACGATCTACGCCCGATCGGCCGCCGCTGCGGCGCAGTACTACACGCGCTACCTCACCGAGGCGCCAGGGGAGGTACCCGGGAGGTGGCTCGGCCGACAAGCGGCCGACCTCGACCTGATCGACGATGTCGTCGCCGACGACCTGCAGGCGATCCTCGAAGGCCTCCACCCCAGGAGGGGGAAAGCGCTCGGCCGCGAGCTTCGCGATCGGGAACTCGCCAATGGAACGACCGTGAAGGCAGTCGCCGGATTCGACGCCACCTTCTCCGCACCGAAGTCGCTCAGTGTGTTGTGGGCACTCACCCGCGACGAACGACTGCTCGACGCCCACGACGTCGCAGTCAACGCCACGCTCGCCCACCTCGAACGCTTCGGCTCGACCACCCGAGTCCGCTGCGCCGACGGCCGACTCCACCCGGACTCACGAGGTCTCACCATCGCCGCGTTTCGCCAGACGACGTCCCGCGCCGACGACCCGCAGATCCACACGCACTGTGTGATCTCGGCGAAGGTGCAGACCGAACCGGGCAGATGGCTGGCTCTCGACGCCCGGTACTTGAAGCGCCACCAGCGAATGCTCGGCGGTCTCTATCAGTCCGTGCTTCGCAACGAGCTCACCAACCGTTTCGGCATCGACTGGGGCCCGATCGATCACGGCCAAGCCGAGATGACGGCAATGCCCGACGACCTGCTGTCCGTGTTCTCGAAACGCGCCGACGAAATCGGCGACGCCCTCGCCGTCAAGATCGAGGACTTCGCGACCCGCCAGGGCCGAGACCCCAACCAGTGGGAACTCGGAGCACTGAAGCGCGAGGCCGCTGTCGACACGCGCGCCCACAAGTCCGGCAAGGGTGTCGCCGACCTGATCACACGGTGGGACGACGAAGCCGCGTCGGTCGGCTGGGACGCCCATGGTCTCGTCCAGGTCTTCAGCGCTGAGCGAGTCGACCACACCGAGCCACCACCGACGATCTCGGTCGAGCAACTGGTCGACGCCCTCTCGTCATCGGGCTCGACCTGGAACCGAGCACAGAT
The DNA here is from genome assembly GCF_046290335.1 of Ilumatobacter sp. Classification (GTDB taxonomy): domain Bacteria; phylum Actinomycetota; class Acidimicrobiia; order Acidimicrobiales; family Ilumatobacteraceae; genus Ilumatobacter_A. The sequence goes on from NZ_JBKAGH010000002.1 coordinate 252,788, forward strand.
CGTTTCCGCTCTCACGGACATCGCTCGGCCCGACCCGACACTCACCGGCACGCAGTGGGCTGAGCGCATCGAAAACTGGGCCGATGCCGTCATCGCCCACTGCACCGAACTCGACCCGATCGACGCCAGCACGCCTCGCCGCAGGTCCGATGGACGTTCGCTGCGGCACGAACCGGTCAGCCCGCACATCACCACCGAGGCGATCCTCGCCGAAGAGGAACACATCGCCTCGTGGGCGCTCGCCGCGCACGCCGACGAATCTCGGCCGTCCACCACGGTCGATGTCAGGCACCTCGATGTGCTCCAAGCCGACGTCGCCCGAGCAGTCGCCGGCCTCGACCAACTGGTCCTCGTTGCCGGCCCGGCTGGCACCGGCAAGACCACCACCCTCCGGGCCGCGATCGACGACCTCGACGGCCGTGGGCGATCAGTGTTCGGGGTAGCGCCGTCGGCCAAGGGTGCCCGAGTCCTCGAACGAGAGACCGGCATCGCTACCGACACCCTCGACAAGCTCCTTCACGAACATCTCCGTGGCGACCGGCCGCCGCTAAAGCGGTACCGACTCACCACCGGGACGACGGTGATCGTCGACGAGGCTGGCATGGTCGGCACCCACTCTCTCGCCAAACTCACCCGCCTCGCCGAGAGCAACGGCTGGCGCGTTGCGCTTGTCGGCGACCCCTACCAACTCCAGGCCGTCGGACGCGGCGGCATGTTCCACGAACTCACCCTCACCGGACGCGTGCATGAACTCGACCGCATCCACCGCTTCACCGAGCCGTGGGAAGCCGCTGCATCACTCAAACTCCGCCGCGGCGACCGCCGCGCGCTCGACGACTACTTCGCCCATGGCCGAGTCATCCCCGGCACCCTTGACGAACAACTCGCCACCATCACCGACCAATGGCGCTCGTCGCACGCCGCCGGCGAGACCCTCGCCATCACCGCGTCGAGCAACGATCACGTCGACCACATCAACCACGTCATCCAGCGCGCACGCGCCGACGCCGGTGACATCGACACCAGCTCCCTCGCACCGATCGCCGGCGGCGAATTCGCCTGCGTCGGTGACGTCATCGTCACCCGGCGAAACGACCGACGACTCGTCACCACCACCGACGAGCTCGTCCGCAACCGCGAAACATGGACGGTGACGCACATCGCCGACGACCGCACCATCACCGCGCTGTCCAACGAGGGAACCGGCACGGTCATGCTCCCCGCCGGCTACGCCACCACTCACGTCCACCTCGGCTACGCCGCCACGGAACACGGCAACCAAGGCGACACGACGACCACGGCGATCGAACTCGTCTCGGACCACACCTCCCGTCGCGGCCTCTACGTCGGTGCCACCCGCGGACGCTCCCAAAACCTCATGCTCGTGGTCACCGAGTCCCATGACCTCGACGAGGCCCGCGACACCCTCGAACGCGTCCTCGCCAACGACCGAGTAGACCTGCCAGCCATCGCCCAACGACGAGCACTCGCCGAGACCGTCCGGCCGGCAACACCGCGCCAGGAGACGAGACACCCACGTTGCACGATCCCACCCTGGGTCGATGCCCTGAGCACGACCATGACGGACCGTCTCGTACGAGCCCATGCCGCCGATCAGCGGATCGATGAGATGGAGAACGCTCTCAACCACGAACTCGGGATGTGGCGCCAGCGACTGACCCACGCCGAACATCTTCTCGACCCTCACCGTCTCGCCCTCGGCGAAGCGCGCGAAGGTGTCGAGGCTGCCCGTCGCCAAGTTTGGTCAGCGACTCAGTCATCGGAGACACGGAGAGGCGTCGGACGTCTCGGCCTTCGTCGCGCGGCCGCACGTGCGAGCGAGCAACTGACGCAGTCGGAGGCCCACCTCGCGCGAGTTGAGAGCGACGTTCGCCTGGAGATGGAAGCAGTCACCACTGCGGACGACGAGATCAGGCGCATCGAGGACGCGCTCCGGCGACTCCCGCTCCGTCGCACCCTCAGACGCGACAACCTCAGCACCCATCAGCTCCGCCAGACCGTCCAAGCGATCAGCACCTGGCATCGCTGGGCAAACGGCGACCCCGTCGATCCCGGCGAAGTGGCCACCACGCTCAGCACCCTGGCAAAGTCGCGCTGCCTCGACCAGGAGGCGGCGAACTCGCTCTTTGCACCCCTCAGGGACTGGGCAGCCCAGAACGGACTCGATGTCAAACCCCGTTCGCCACAGCGTCGTCAACCACGCGAGTTCGGCATCGAACTCTGAGTGCCTCGATCCGCCGAGAGACAGAGCACGAATCGCCCCGCGCCACGTGGCCAGCACCGCGCCCGGGCCCGATCCGGACGACGCCGTGGCGCTCTTCAACGGTGATTATGCGCTACCCGATCGGAGACCTGACCCCGCACAGTTCGCCGGTACTGCCACGCGGTTCTGTGCTGGCGGGACCGTGATTATCGCTCGGCTTCCAGCGGGTGTCGCGGTGCTTCCAGATCGGCTGACGGCGGAGAACTGACCGCAGCGAACGGTTCGTCCGGGCTCCTCTTCGAGGGAACCTTGAAACGAATCAGCTCCGGAGTGTGTCGGCGGGTGGTGTGTGAGCTGCTTTGAGGGCGGGGATGAGGTCGGCGGAGGGTTCCGGTGATGATGCCGATGATGGGGGCGGTGATGAGAATGGTGGGGTTGATAGTCGGTGGCCCGACACGGCCATCTCGACGGGCAAACAGCGTTCCTTCAAAGGTCATCATCCCGCTTCTGCATCGACGTCGAGTCCGCGGTCAGCAGCGAGCGAGGTCGCCACGTCTGCAAATACGGACTGTTGGACTGCGTAGAGCGCTTGAGTACATGGCAGCAAGTCAGTCGCCAGTCTCCGCTCGCGGTCTTGGGCAGAGGCAAGGTCCTCGGGCGGTCTTGACCTGGCTTCCTCACTCAGCTTTGCGACTACTGCATCAAGCGACTCTGCCACCACGCCAAGGTCAGCCGCGCATGCCGACCACTCAATGCTCGCTCGCTTGACACGATCGTCGGTAGCGGTGATTTCGGAGGCATCTCCGAGTACTGACATCAACTCGACAACGCCAAGCTGCTCATACGCGGTGTCACGACTGCCTGCCGCGCACTCATCGACGGTGCTGTACCAAGCGCTCGCTTCCGATTCGCTCATCGTGCCCAGCGCGTCAGCGTTGGGGTCATCGACAATGGTCAGAGCCGGAAACGGATCGGTAGAGATGCCAAACCCATATTTTGCGGCGTCCGCTGGGTCGGTCAAACTGAAAGCGCTACCGCTGTTTGCGCCGGTGTAGCCGACGGGCGAATAATCGAACCCCGCAAGTTCCATGCACCGGCCGATGACAGCCTGCTCGGCATCGAACACCACCTTGTCGAGCCGGGTGCGATCCGACTGTGTGAGTGTTCCGCGTATGTCGGCGGCCACCCACCCGTAAGGGTCAGAGGTATCGACTGCCGAGTCGTTGCTGCATCCGGCAATGGTGAGTGCAGCAACGACGAACGGCGCCCACTGGTTCAGGAACCCACCTGCCAGCCCCAGTTGTAGATGCCTTGGCCTGTCGGGCAGTTCCTTGTGCTGGTCTGGCTCAGCGTCCTCCAGCTCGCGCCACCGGCGGTTTTGCAACGGTTGACGGCCCGGCTGTGACAGTTCGGTCCCGTCGCCGTGGTCAAGGTCGAGTTCGATGAGGCCAAGAAGGCCTGCCCCGTGGCAGTCCCGCATCCGGTTCACGGTGTGATCGCACCGGCGCCAGCCGACACCGCAACTCCACTCAGGAGTCCGATGGCTGCCGCTGCTGCGATCCGACGAAATGCCTTGGTCATGGCTGTTCCTCCAATACGTCCAGGCGTGGCCGATTCGCCACATCAACAAAGTGTCCGCATGCCTCCGCTCGTTACAACGGGCCGGGCTGGAGCTGTCGGCCAACTCCGCCGAGCATCCCACGACGATCCGCCGCCTCCTCCACGTCGCCGCCAACATCCCCCGACTGGCGTGATCACCACTGACCATGAACCCACCTAGTCATCGAGGCCATTTACCGGGTCCGCACCACGTTCCGAACACTCGCTGTGCCGCGGCCCCAACGCCCAAGCAGCCCCGAAAGCTCCGGGCCAAGGACGGCCGTGCCGTCTGGCCGTTGTCAAGATCGCTCAGTCGAGGTATCCCTCGTACTGATCGACCTGCGACAGAAGAGATTCCCGTACCTTTTGCACGAGTCCTTGATCCTGGTCGATCTCGATCGACCAGTAGTGCTTTAGTGCGCCGCTCAGCACCGCATTGAACGGGGTGCTGCATGCGAGGAAGGCTCCCTCTCGTGGCTTCAGTACCTCGAGCTCCGCGCCAGCAGTCTCGCGGCTGACCGCACCGCTCTTGTACTGCTGAAGGATGGTCTGCACCTCCTGCTGCAGCACAGACTCAGGCTCAACGGGTAACCCGTCCGGTCCCGTTGCGCCACCGAATCCTGTCGATGCGATGCACTCCTGCCTTGCACGTTCGGCCTCAATGACAGCGCTATCGCCCTCAACCTCTGCCACCACGTCCTGGTTGAGCTGGTCCAGCAAGTCGAGCCACACCATGTTCGGGTTGGGTAGTTCCTCTGATGCGCTGTTGAAGCATTCCACCCAGATTGCATGGGTGACCTGGTCGTTGATGATCGGCTCCTCTGGCTGTGCGGTACTGAGGTACTGAATCGCGTAGGTGACTGGTCGATCCGCATCTACGTCCGCGGACTGGCGTTGCCCTTGGTAGATCCTGAGGGCGACTGAACCATCGGCGCCGCGATCATCCATGCATTGGCCGGCGACATCAGCCCGAGCGGCCTCGACGGCCCAGAAAACCTCGCCGGTGTCGTATCCCGCGATGAACTCGCCGATGCTCTCATCGTCAGTCTCGTCCGGTGACGTCGCCATGACCGGGTCCTCGGGGCGCGCCTCCTCAGGAGGCGCTTCGCTTGAAGCTTCCGACGGCAACTCCTGGCCGCCGTCGCACGAAACCACGGTAGCGAGAGCAGACGCCGCGGCGAGAATGCCCACTTTCAGGTTCTTCATGGCGTTCCTCCCGTTGGAACCGGCGTTGTTGCCGGCAAGGAACAGTGTCCGTGAACACCCTTCCGTTACAGCCGCTACACGAGCCGATCATCGCCTCCGCAGCACATGATCGTCGGTGTGATCGCCATCGCTGTCGGGCCGCGCGATGCACCTCAGCCTCTGACGCGACGCCACCCGACTCACCCCGACGGTGGATGACACCTCCCGTCCGTCGGGCAGATGCCGCGCCACAAATCCGACGTGACAGAACACTCTGCTCCATCGGGCAACGAGCGATCGACGAGCAATGTATCGCCGAGGACCTGCTTGGAGATCGCGACTCACGAGAGTACGCAAGCGACTGAGGACGGGTCATCGGCCGGAGGGCCGCCGTTAGTTCTCCCAACCCATTGGCTTGCGGGTGGCGGCTACGCACCCAGGTCGGCTCCGAAAATCTGTAATCGCTGTGCAGTCTTGGACACTCCTCAATATCGGCGCCAATGCCGTACATCAACACGAGGAGAAATCATGAAGAACACACCCGGCTGGCGTTGCATCATCGGCCCGTACTCGGTCTAGGGGTGCGCTCGGTGAGGTCTGGCTGGCCCGTTGCGACCGTCCGCTCGTGTGGACCGTCGCGACGGAGTCACACGCGACAGAGAAGGCCATCACGAGGCCATGGCGATGACTCTCTGAGCATGAAGAATCGGCTGATCGCACGAAGCCGGCGAGTCGGTTGGCCAGGAGTCGCCGCCATAGTCCTTTCCGTGTCCGCGTGCGGCGGGGAAGCTGGGGACGCTCGCGATCCGTTGCCACCCCGTGATCAGATTGCGTCGACGTCCTCGACAGCGTCCGGACTTGAAACAACCACGTCAAGTGCAGACGCCCCAGAATCAAGGTCCGAGGTACCGCCTGGCGTGGAGGCACTGCCCGGGTCGGATCAGAACGAGCAGCTCATCGACCTAGTCATCGCCCTGCTCGGCGTGGCCGATCCGAAAGACGCTGTCAGCGCGTTCGCCCCGACACCAGACCAGCAAGAGGTCAAGGAATGCGTGCAAGCGGCTGGATTTGAGTTCTTCATTTACGTCCCCCTCGCCAACGACCCGAGCGTCACCATGCCTGCGGATGACTACGCAACGACATGGGGACTCGGGATCACTGCTCAGGCCCTCGGTACTTACCCGCAGCCATCAACGGAGGATATCGACTACCTCGCGACGCTGTCGGAAGGTCAGCGTGAGGCGTACGAAGCAGTTGTCGATGAGTGTGTCGATGCCGTTGGTTTCGACCGGAGCCGCAATCCTGCAATCCAGTCTGCCGCGGAGCAGTTTCGGGGCACCTTGACCGTCGACCCTCGCCTGCAGTCCGCGACGGAAACCTGGAGCCGTTGCATGTCGACGATGGGATACGACTACGCATCGCCGGACGCAATGCGCCAGGATTTCTACTCAGCCGTCGTGGATCCCGACGTCGACCTTGAAGCGGTTTTCGAGCTGGAGGTTCAGACGAGCCTCTCCAATCTGACATGCGAGCCGGCGTATCGCACGGTCTACAGAGACCTCGTGGTTGAACGGTTCGGCGACTTCTTCGACATTCTCGATGATCCGTTGCCGCCGGGTGACGGAGCGAACGGCTAGCGGTACTCCGTTGGTGATCCGACGCAACGTCGAGCGGACGCCCATGGTTTATGGTCGGGTGGTACCTGGCTGACGACATCTACTGGCGTGCTTCGAAGCATGCCGTTGACGCCTCGCAGCGCACCGGGTCCAACTGCGCAAACACGCAGCTCGGATGGTGTTCGTGTCTCATCGGCTCGTGGGGTCGAGACCGCCGTGTTGGTCGCGTGGAACATTGGGGCTTCGCTTCGGGTATCGCCAAGACCGGCCGAAGGGCTGCCCGGTTTCGGAGTTCTGTAATCGAACGCGTTGGGCGGACACTGGTGGTTGATGGTCGGGGTGGTGCCTGAATCGACGAAGCCTTCGGCAGCGTCGAGGATCACCTTCACGGTCATCGTTCAACTCCGATTACACGACCGGGAGGGCTGATTTATGAGTCGGTTCATGATGTACAAATTCGCCGTGGTGTTGGCCGCCGTGGCGGTTGCTGGCGCCGGGCCGAGCGGGCTCGTGGAGGCGACGCCTCCGGACCAGGCGGGGGATCCGTCGCAGGCGGTGCTTGAGGGTCGGGTCGTCGATCTTGCTGACGGCTGGGGTTCAGCGGGTGCGTGTGCAGAGCTCGGTGAGCGTGTGGAGTGTTACCGGACGGAGCCCGAGCTTCTGGCTGCTCACCCTGCGTTGGTCGCTGGCGTTGCGTTCGGTGTTGACTCCAGGATGGTGGCGGCGAGTTCGTGTTCGTCGTCGCTTCGTTTGTATCGGTCGACGGGGTATGGCGGTAGTGCGCTCTATCTGACGACACGCTCGGTGGTCCAGAACTTGTCGTCGTTTGGATTCGACAACGACACCAGCAGTTACCGAGTGGGGGCGTGTTCGGCGGCGTTCTACTCGGGTGCGAACCTGGCAGGGTCGCAGTATCCGGGCTCGACCGGCGCGAACGCCTCGGCGTCGTTGATGGCTGGTGGGTGGGACAACGTGGTGTCGTCGGTCATCATTTTCTGATCGACGACCACTTCGTGCGGGGCCTTTGGCGTGCCACCTGGCTGTAATCCCTCTCTCCCTGTGGACACCTCTACCGTGAGCGGTGTGCACGCCGACGGTGACGCTGAGAGGAGGGCGCGATTTGAGGAAGTGTTCCGCGCCCATCATCGGTCGGTGGCGCGCTTTGTCGCCGCCCGTTATCCAACGGTCGACGGAGGTGACCTGGTGGCGTTGACGTTCGAGGTGGCGTGGCGGCGCCTCGATGACGCTCCGCTCGACGCGGTGCGTGGCTGGTTGTTCGGCATCGCCCGGAACCATGCCCGCAACGCCATCCGCCGTCGCGGTCGTCAACGTGTGTTGGGCGATGTGTTGGCCAACGAACCGGTTCGCAGGGTGGCCTGGTTGCATGACGATCGTTTGCCGGTGGAGACAGCGGAGCGGCTCGCCGCAGCGTTGGGCCAGTTGTCGGAGAGTGATCGGGACGTGATCGAGTTGGCGGCGTTCGAGGGTCTGAGCGGCGCGGATCTCGGCGCGGCGTTGGGTGTGTCGGCTGGGGCTGCGAGCGTTCGGCTGCATCGTGCCCGTGGTCGGCTCGGCGATTTGTTCGAGGCGGGACGATGACTGGCCAGGATCCCTTTGAGCTGCTGGTGTCGCTGCGCAGCGACGACACCGATGACTACATCAAGCCGGGTGACGACCCGACCGCGGACGCCCTACTGAAGCGGATCATGGACGGCACAATGGTCGCATCGCCGATGCTCCGTCCGGGCCGTCGACGTCGCCGGGTCGTTGCCGGCGCGGTAGCGGGTGTGCTGGTGGCGTCGGGGGCGGTGGCGGCGGCCGCGGTGTGGTTGGATCAGCCGGCGGACCCGGCCACGTTGTCGTGCTACTCCGAGGCGTCGTTGGATCCCGAAGTACAAGTCGGCCTGCCGATCGATGCCGAGTTGACACCAGTTGAGCAATGCGCAACCTTGTGGAGCGATGGCACGCTCGCCTCAGGCGACGCTCCACCGCTGACGGCGTGTGTCACTTCTGACGGGATCACGGCGGTCATCCCGGGCGATGACGGGACGTGCACCTCTCTGGGTCTGGCCCGCCGCGATCCCGGCGTCGATCCGGGTGAAACGGTGGCGGCGCGAGTCGTGTCGACGATTTCGGACCAGTACCCGACCGACTGCGTCGACTCTGTCGACCAGGCGGTGGCGATCGTGGAGGAGATTCTTGCCGACGTCGAAGCTGACGGATGGGAGATCCGCCCTACGGGCGCAATCAGCGACGAGCGGCCGTGTGCGTACGCCGCTGTCGATGCCTCGACGCAAGTCGTGTTGATCGTGACCGCGGCCGGAGCACCGTGATCAGGCGATGTCATCTCGGTGACCCCGCGGCGGCGAGCGGTCGGGGTGGTGACTCGACGCCCGCAGCCGCGAGGTCGTGGCGTCGCCGCGGCGACACCACGAATGTTAAGTGTCCGCGCGGCCCGGCCGGCTACACGGAGCCTCGACGAAACATTGTGGCTCGAAGGTGTGTGACCAAGTTCGACGCAAGCGAGGCGAGATGATCGACGCCGAGACCGGTACGACCCCGGTGACGGATGCTGCGACCGCCAACGTCGACGAACCCCACCTGCCGTTCTCGACATCATCGAGGGTTCGTCGGTGGGGTTCGAGTAGCACATTGTGGTTGGTGGCGGTCGTCGCGTTGTGCGCGGGCGCTGCTGGTGCGTGGTGGTTGGCGTCGTCGTCGCAGTCGCCCGAGCAGGCCGCTGCGCGTGCCGATGCACCGATGTCGTCGTGGGTTACGGCGACGGTGGAGCGGCGGGTGCTGTCGGCAACGGTGATCCAGCGCGGTGACGTGGCCGCTGAGGTGTCGGTGGCGGTGGAGCCGCCGGTCTCGGTGGAGTCTCCGGCGGTGGTGACCATCGCACCGCCGCCGGTCGGCGGAGAGGTCGTCGAAGGCGACGTCGTCGTGGAGGTATCCGGCCGGCCGGTGTTCGTGCTCGACGGAACTGCTCCGATGTATCGCTCACTGCGGCCAGGGATGAGCGGTGCCGATGTTGTTCAGCTTCAGGTGGCGCTTGCCCGATTGGGGTACGAACCAGACGCTGATGGGGTGTTCGGTGAGGCGACGAAGGCGGCGGTGACTACCTGGTACGGCGACGCCGGGTATGAACCGGTCGCGGCGTTCGACACCGCCGCAGCGGACACGGCGTCGGCCAATCAGTCGGTGGATGACGCAACGGTCGCCCTCGACGTGGCGGCGGCGGCTCTCAGGCAGGCCCAGCAAGGAGCGTCGACGTTGGAGGTGACCCAGGCCGAGGCTGCGGTCGATCAGGCCGAGCGGAGCCTCGGCGAGGCGCGTGCGCAGCGGGTCAACGAGGTGCGCTTGGGTGAGGAGACCTACAACGCGGCGATCCGCGAACGGGATCGCTTGGCACAGAACCCGGAAACTACACCGAGCGAGTTGGAGGCGGCAGAGCTGCAGATCCTTCAAGCCGCCGCCCAGCTCGACTCAACGCGGCGCTCGACGGCGGACGCTGTGACTTCAGCGGAAGAGGCGCTGCTGATCGCCACGCTCTCGCGTGACACGCTGCTTGCGCCTGCTGACCTGACCGAACTCCAACGAGGCGTGGACAGCGCGTCGGGGGCCCAGGCGCAGGCACAGGCGGCGTTGGCGGCGGTGATGTCGCAGAACGGGCCCACCATTCCGCTCGGTGAGGCCCTCTTCGTGCCGCAGTTGCCGGCCAGAGTGCGCACATCCGCAGGCACGAATTTCGATCCGGCCGGCGACACGGGCGACGGCGGGTCGGGGCCCCTGGTGGAGCTCGCTGGCGGCCGGTTGGTCGTGACCACATCGATGCGCCCAGGTGATGTCGACCTTGTCCGCGTCGGGATGCCGGTGTCCCTGCTCGATGAGACCACCTCGACCGAATATCCAGCGACGATTACCTCAATCGTGAAGGATCCGGTTCCCGGGCCGGACGGACAGCTCGTCCACCCCGCCGTGATCACCCCCGACGCCCCGCTGCCCGACGGTCTGGTCGGCGCCAATCTGCGTGTCACGATCACCGCAGCGTCGACCGAGGACCAGGCACTCGTGGTGCCGTTGGCCGCGGTCACCTCCGCCGCCGACGGCACGACACGCGTGTCGCTCGTCGACTCGGTGAACGACGAAAACCCGATCGACGTCGTCGTCGACGCCGGGCTGTCAGCCGACGGCTTCGTGGCCATCGTCCCCGTGACGCCCGAGGCGGTAAGCGTCGACGATCTCGTGGTGGTCGGCCGGTGAACGCTCGACCACCAGCAGTGTCGGTGCGCGGACTCGAGCGACGCTACGCCGGGCCACCCGACGTCGTTGCGCTGCATCCGTGCGAGTTCGACGTCGACCACGGCGATTTCGTGGCGATCACCGGGCCGTCTGGTTCAGGCAAGACCACCTTGTTGTCGCTGCTCGGCCTCCTCGACACCCCGAGCGCTGGCAGCTACCTGCTCGACGGTGCCGACACCGCGTCGCTCACCGATCGGCAACGCACGGCGTTACGCGCCTACCGGATCGGATTCGTATTCCAAGCGTTCCATCTCGTCGGCTACCGCAGCGTTACCGACAACGTCGAGCTCGGGCTCACCTACCAAGGCGTCAACCGTCGACACCGCCGCCGCGCCGCGCTCGAGGTCATCGACCAAGTCGGGCTGACCCATCGACGCGACGCATCGTGCACCACCCTGTCAGGAGGCGAGAAGCAACGAGTCGCAATCGCACGCAGCCTCATCCGTCATCCGACGTTGATGTTGTGCGACGAACCAACCGGCAACTTGGACACCGCCACCAGCAACCAGGTGCTCGACCTCATCGAACAAGTCCACCTCCACGGCGTCACGATCGTCATGATCACCCACGACCCCGACGTCGCCGCCCGAGCGACCCGCCGTCTCACGATCACCGACGGCGTCGTCGCCGAACCAAGCCCACTGATCGCATGACGAGGCAAACCGTGCCACGCTCCCGACTGAGCTGGGTGGACACGATCTCAGAAGCCGCCGCCGCGATCGCTCAACGACCCGTCCGGACGCTACTGACCGCCCTTGGCACCATTCTCGGTGTCGCCGCGTTCGTCACCACGACCGGCCTCGCAGACACCGCCCGCGCCCAGGTCTCGGCCCGTTTCGACGCTCTCAAAGCCACCGAGGTCCGTATCCAAGACGCAGCCCCCGACGGCACCAACCCGTTCCCCAGCGACGTCGACGCCCGCCTCGAAGCGCTCAACGGCATCAACCACGCCGGGCTGACCTACCCCGTCGACGACACCATCGCCCTACAACCGCGCAACACTGCCACCCGACCCACCGGCAACTACCAGCCGATCCCGATCACCGCCGCCACCCCCGGAGCCATGAGCGCGGCCCTCCCCGAACTATCCGCCGGCCGCCTCTACGACCAGTTCCACCAACAACGCGCCGAACGCGTCGCCGTGCTCGGCCGCGTCGCCGCCGACCAGCTCGGCGTCACCCGCGTCGACAACCAGCCCGCCGTGTTCATCGGCGACACCGCCTACACCGTCATCGGCATCATCGACGATGTCTCCCGAAACCCTGACCTCCTTCTGTCGATCACCATCCCCACCAGCACCGAACACCGCGACATCGGCACCGCGTCGCCCGCCTACGAAGTTCTCATCGACACCCAACCCGGAGCAGCGCCGCTCGCGGGCCGCCAAGCACCCCTCGCTCTGCGCCCACAACAACCCGAACGCCTCCAAGCACTCGTCCCGCCAGACCCCCAAACCCTGCGTAACAATGTCGAAAGCGATGTCACCGGCCTCTACTACGCCCTCGCGACCCTTGCGCTCCTCATCGGCACCATCGCCATCGCCAACGCAACCCTGCTCAACACCATCGAACGCCGACCCGAGATCGGACTCCGACGCGCTCTCGGCGCCACCCGCGCCCACATAGTCCGCCAGATCACCCTCGAAGCCGCAGCCATCGGAACCATTGCCGGCATCGCCGGCACCGCCATCGCGGTCTACGCAATCGCCGCCATCTCACACCAACGCCAATGGACCGCCACCATCAACCCGACCATCACCCTCATCGCACCCCTCATCGGACTCGCCACAGGCGCCATCGCCGGCATCGCCCCCGCACTCAAAGCCGCCCAAACCCCACCTGCGGTCACCCTACGAACCTGAGCAGCATCCACCCCATTGAGTTGAGCCTGCGCGCCACGCTTCATCCCCAAGATCGGCCCGCTCATGGAGGCTGAATCACCCTGGGAGGGTCTGTGAAGACCGAAGTGCTCGCCCTCACCTCGCTTCCGCGGGCGCACTGGCAGAAGATCTGGTCGACGAACCCGCTCGAGCGGATCAACAAAGAGATCAAGCGTCGGTCCCGTCTCGTTGGGATCTTCCCGAACGAGGCGGCCGTGATCCGACTCGTCGGCGCCCGAGCTGGCCGACATGCACGACGAATGGCAAGCCGGCGACCGTCGCTACCCCTCCGAAGTCTCTATGGAGCGGCTCTACCCCGAGCGCGAAACTGACCTCAGCGCCGAACTCAAGAGCGGCGACGAACACCGAGGATCAACCTCGAAGCCACATCATTCCGCGGGGCGCGGCCCCATAGGAAGGGGGGAATCCGCTCTACAAGGGCCGCTCGACACCTAAACCGTTGATCTGAACGTGCTCAAGCAATCGATCGACATAGCCCGCCTTGGCTGATTTGACTGCGTCGACGACGCCTTGATTCTCAGCGATCCACCGTTCGGATGCGTCAAGTTCCAGCAAGCCGAGCGTCTGTTCGTACGCCACCGCTGCTTGGCAATTCAGGTCCGCAAGACGCGTATCCACCTGCTCCTGAGTCAATTGCACGCCGACGAACTTCGTCAGGGCGTCGGCGGGCTTGGAGAGAAAGTAGCCCTGCTCAGTCATGCAGCGAGCCCATGACTCATCGAGAGCCACGTACTCCGGAAGGGACTCCAAGGAGGCAATGACTTCGATCTCCGCGCGCTCCACCGTCGCGTCGAGCTGCTGATACTCACCGTCCACAGGGTCCGTAACGAGAAGTGCTGCATCTCGACATCCGTCGGTGGGGTCGTCCTCGTCACCAACGAACGCGGCGCGATACTGGGTATCGCTTTCGACCTGCGAAACCACCTCTCGTGCAGCAGGTGGGAGCTCTGGCTCAATCGGACTGTATCCGTGAGCGCGCACCTCGTCGATCGTCGCAGGGAGGCGCGGAGCGGCGTTCACAGTCTCGAACGGGGCAATGAAGTAATCGAACCCCGCCTGCGCCATACACCGTTGAGCAATGGTCTGCCACGTCTCGTATACGAACCTCTCTTCGTCGTCGGACAGCCGAAGGTCATCAAGGATCGATGGTGCCCGTGGAGGCTGGGCGACAAGGCGTTGTTCGACACCAGCCGTCCCCACATCGCCGTTGGTCGCCGTAGCCGACGGACTACCCACTTGCGTCCGGTCACTGCCTGATTCGTCAGCCTGACACGCCGCAAGCGCGAGAAGCGGCAACGCGGCGAGCCGGCCGAGATGCCTCAGGGGCACGAGCCAGCGACGCCTCGAAGCGACGAGATGTCGACGGAACTATTGTCGAACCAACCCGGATTTGTATCCGCCACTGACGAGCGCAACACGACGTAGCCAGCATCCCGATAGAAGCAGAGGCGCTTCCAGTACGGTCCCGTGTTCCGATTTCGAATCGAGATGACTCGGTCGTCGACCTTGGTTCCATTGCTGTAGTAGTCGTTGGCGAGGTTGGAGTCGTCCTCGAAGGTGTACGCCTGGGGACTGGGCGTGACATACCCGCTGACGTTCTGCGATGTGACACAACCTGAACCCGCAGCGCACCCCGACAGCACCGCTCCCGCCGGTTGCGGCATGACAACCGAACTGAGCGCTGCGAGGACAGCTATTCCTGGAAGGAGTCGACGAGCGTGCATAGTGGTGGTCTCCGTTCTGAAGGTTGCTGCACCTTTGGTGGCTGTGATCCCAGGCCGGGGCCGGGCTGGTCACTGCAGAGGGGTGTCCGCTCGTCGCCGGTCGTTACACGACAACAAGACACACCCTCAGCGTTCTCCCCCTCGGGACGCGATGAAGGGCCCATCAGACACCGGGCCCCATCCTTCAGGTTGCCCACGATGTCCGCCGGTATTCCGTGCCAGGTCGCGGACACTCTGAGTCGGTACAGGAACGGCCTGCCGGAGATCGCCACCGACGGCTGCAGCCCAACACAGATGGCAACGACCTGTGGTCGACCACACACATAACGCGAACGCCATAACCCGACCTCGGCTCACCGGAGACCAGCACATATCGGCCCAAGTAGCGCACCCGATAATCGCACCGCCCACTACGGTTCGATAGACCCGTACGACGCTTGCGACCGCCCAAGGCATCGTCGCAGGGCAGCGCCACAGGCCTCGTGGCTGTGTGCACTCAACCAAGAATCCAACCAAGAAATCTGCTTGGTTGAGGAGGAATCGGCGGCACTCGACGGAACGGACGACTCACAAAACCCCAGCTCAGAGTACCTGCAGGGCAGTCGGCGAAGCGTCAGGATCTCATTCGTAATGCGTAGGTCGTCGGTTCGATTCCGATTCTGGGCTCTGCGAAACACCCGCTCCAGGGAAGTCGTTCGAGCGCTTCCGAGCACTTCCGAGGAGCTCCCTCCGGGCGAGACGTGAGCGCTGCCCCACCGACCGGCAGGTCGGTGAGCCCATCGTGTCAGGCGTTCGGGACGCGCCCGACTCGTCGTGCGTGGTTGGCATAGGGTCGAGCGATGCCAGAGGGCCGGGCCGTGACGAGCGTGAGCGACAGCTACGACCGGATGGCGCAGCAGTACGTCGACCATGTCGGCCGCGAACTGCAGTATCCGTCGCTCGATCGGGCGGCGTTGCGGTTGTTCGCCGAGTTGGTCGGCCCGGGCGCGAACACGCTCGACGCCGGCTGTGGACCCGGGCATGTCACGGCCTTCCTCGCTGCCACGGGTTCGAGCATCTCGGGCATCGACATCTCGCCGGCGATGATCGAGTTGGCCCGGAGCTCGTTCCCCGAGATCGACTTCCGTATCGGTCGGCTCACGGACCTCTCCGTCGACCGCGGGTCCGTTCAGGGCGTCGTTTCCCGACACTCGATCATCCACACCGACCCACGAGATCTCGACGAGGTCGTCTCCGAGTTCGCTCGCGTGCTGGCTCCGGGCGGCCGGCTGTTCGTGTCGTTCTTCGCGGTGCCCGATGGCGGCCACCATGGCCAGCCCTTCGACCACGCAGTCTGCACGGCCTATCAACTCGATACGTCCGCCGTCTCGGAACTGCTGGCCTCCCACGGCCTCGACGAAGAGATCCGCCTGCTGCGTCAGCCGTGCGCTGACGAACGTCGGATTCCGCACGCCACGCTGATCGCTCGCCGCGTCGACCGAGACTGAACACGACGACGGCAGGGCAGGCCGTCACGGCCCACCGGGGCCAGGCATCAGCAGCGCGCCTCGCAACGCCTCGCAGGCGTGGCAGACTCGAATCGTGCGAGCGGCCGATCCTCAGAACGTCGAACGATGCGACGTCGAACGATGCGACGTCGCCGATGGGCGATCCGGCCGCCGCCCATGACCGAAACCCCGAACCTACGACGACTGATCGGGCGCATATCGGAGCTGCCCGTGTTGCCGTCGGTGCTCGTCGAGTTACTCGTGCTCGACCCGCAGGCCGACTCGTACCCGGATCAGGTCACGGAGTTGATCTCGATCGACCCGGGCTTCTCGCTGCGCGTTCTGCGCGCCGCGAACTCGGCGGACAGTGCGCCGATCGCGCCGATCGTGTCGATCAGCGCGGCCATCGCTCGCATCGGAACGGTCCGTGCCGCTCGCCTCGTCCTCGCCGGCGGCGTCGTGCGAGCGTTCGTCCCGAGGGATGCGTGGGAGCGAAGCCTGTGGCTGCACGCCCTCCAGGTCGGCGCGATGTCCCGCGAACTCGCCCACGCCAATCCTTCGCTCGGCGTCGCGCCCGAGCACGCCTACGCGGCTGGCTTGCTCCATGACGTCGGCCGGTTCATCATGTTTCAAGAGGCGCCGGAGCAACTCCGCGACATCGACGAAGGCGAGTGGGGAGACGCCGCCGGTCTCCTCGAGATCGAGCGCTCCGTATGCGGTATCGACCACTGCCAGGTCGGCGCGATGGCGTGCGAGCGGTGGGGCCTCCCCATACCGCTGATCGCCGCTGTCGAACTCCACCACGGAACACCCGGCGAGCCGCACAGCACCGACCCGCTCGTCAAGGTCGTCCGCGCCGCTGACCTCTCGATGTTCCCTTCGTCGATACCCGGCCAGCCCAGCTTCGCCGAACGGTCCGACGCGGAAGTCGACGCGACGCTCATACCGTCGCTTCCTGCGGGTATCGACCACGATGCCCGCAGCCTTCGCCGACTGATCGATCAGGCCGTGATCGAAGCCGACGCCGCCGCGCGGCATCTTCATCTCGCGGGAGATCTCTGATCAGGAGTCGCGCTCCGGGCAACGGACTCGATGAACGTTCACCGCCGGCGAACAATGACTCGCCAACAGCGAGTGCCGCAGTGCAAGGCTTCGGGCTCCGCCCGTCACGATGCCCTGCGCCACGGAGAAGGAACCGAAGTCAGCACGAAGGAACCTGCTGCCTCGGTGAGATGTCTCCCCGGACCGCCCACCAGGAAGGTCATGGTGCCTGGCACGATGACCTTTGGCACGATGACCTTGAGCCCACCAGGAAGGTCATGGTGCCTGGCACGATGACCTTTCGCGGGGGTCTGGAGTGTCAGAGGGTCCGGGGAGCTCGGACGGAGGTGAGCTGCGTGCCTTCTGCTCGTTCACCGAGCAGCGCTGCAACCCGAGCGGGCGACAGCGTGCCGACTCGCCGTGGGCAGTAGGTCGGCCAGTTGGCGATCCCCGAACCGTCGGGGTCATAGAGCAATCGGCCCACGAGAATCGCTTCGTCGCGATCGTCGCCCACCGTTGCGAGACGAGCTTCGACCGCCGTTGCAGCGTCGTCAGCGGCGCGCACCGCTTCGTCGAGTTGACCGACGACGTCGGCGAATTCGAAGGGCGACGATTGCGCGATTCCCTCGAGCACGAAGACGAGGCGGGGCAGCATGGTCCCCGCGACCGGTGCCCGGAGGTCGAAGACATCTGGCGTCGGATCGGCGACGATGTCACGCCACGCGTCGGCTGCGTCGACACGCAACGCATCGAGATGGTCATAGGCCGCTCGCAAGCGAGTCGCGTCGAGACCGGGAGCTCGTTCGAGCAGCTGGTCGACCGTGAGGCCACAACGCAGCGCGTTGAGCACTGCGGTGATGTCTCGGCGACGGACTTCGGCGGTGCCGGTACCCGCCAGCGCGTCGAGGCTGGCGCGGAATGCGGCCTCCTCACGCGTGGTGGCCGGGCGGCGTGATCCCGCCCAGGGCATCCAGGTCGGGGTCGGAACATGGGCCGACGATGCGTCGTCAGGCCGGTCGGTTGGTGTAGTTGTCGAGGCGATGGCGCCGTCGGTCAAGTAGCTCATCTGGACTCCTCCATGAGTCATCTGGTGCTGTTGCGGACTTCGTGTCGGGGGCACCCTCCTGGTGTCCCCACGTCGAGCGGAAGGTCACTGCATGACGAACTCCGTGAAATAGATCGCGACGACGGCGCCGTCGTACTTCTCGGACACCTTCTCGAGGAGTGCCTCACGAGCCTCGTCGCGTCCTTCGATGGTCGAGAGTTCCTCGATCGATGCGCCGACGAACTGACGAAGCACGAGGTCTGCCGCCGGAGCCGTCTTGAACTCGACCTCCTTGCCATGACCGTCGTCGAGCGACACTTCATGGTCCAGGCCGAGCGAGACGGCGACGCGCAGATAGTGGCCTTCGGCGAGGTTGATGTTGACGGCCTCCATGTCGATGACCTTGCCGACCTCGATCTCGGCTTCCTCATCGGTGGCTTCGGCTTCGGCTTCGGTCTCCTCAGCGGGGGCCGCTCCGCCCATCATGCCGCCGACGAAGTAGCCGGCCCCGAGGAGCACGACACACAGTCCGATGACGACAGGCAGCTTGAGGCCGCCCTTCTTTTCTTCTTCGTCCGATTTTCCGCCGGATGACTTCTTGTCAGGCATTGTGCAAACTTCCTGTTCGCGCCGTGGTTGGCTGTGATGATCTGGTCGACGCTGCGTCGAGCGTCGTGGTGGTGACAGTCCGGCGCACCGAGCTGCAGGCCGGAGGCTCACTCGGATTTCTCCGCGTCCCCAGGCACTCGGAGCTCGGCGGGTCGAGCCGGTGCACGGGCAGCAACAGCACCGGCGCGGCGCCGCCCAGGGGCGACCGCTGCGACACTGTGGGAGCCGGCGCTACGCGGTGGCAAGCACGACGATTTCGACGCGTCGATTGCGGGCGAGTGACTCCGCGTCGCTGCCGTCGGCAATCGGACGGGTGTCGGCGTACCCGGCCGCCGCGACGCGGTCAGCGGGCATCCCCTGCTCCTCGACGAGGTAGCGCAGCACCGACGTCGCGCGGGCCGTTGACAACTCCCAGTTCGACGGATACCGCGCCGTCGAGATCGGCCGCGAGTCGGTGTGGCCTTCGACGATGAGCGAATTCGGGAGCTCGCGTAGCGAGTCGGCGATCACGCCGAGGATGGTGATGCCATCCGGTTGCACCGCAGCTTGGCCTTCGAGGAACAGCACGCTGTCGGACACGATGGTCACGACCAGTCCGCGCGATTCGCGTCGGGCGCCCACCACGGTGTTCAACCCGCTGCCGATCGCGTTCTCGCGAATCGTCCGTTCGACTTCGCTGAGGGGATCCCCCAGCACCTCGCCAGAGTGATCGATCGGATCGAACACGACCGGATCGAGCTCGAAGACCTCTCGATCCCCCGGCGACGGCAATCCATCCGCATTGAGGACCTCATCCTCACCGTTCTCGTTCTGCGAGGCGCCCAACGCGTTCGGGTCGCTCTCGGCACTCATCGGAGCCGGACCGTTGCCTTCGAGGATGCTGATGCCCCCGTTCGCCAACGGGCCGCCACCGGTGCCTTCACCGATGTCGAACGACGAGATGCCGCCACTTCCGCCAAGCTCGCGGCGGAACGATTCAGCAGCGATCTCCGTCTTTTCCTCATTCGTGTCGCCGAGGGCCCACAGCACGAGGAAGAGCGCCATCAGCAGCGTCAAGACGTCGGCGTACGGGATGACCCACGCCTCGTGGTTGACGTGTTCTTCGTGCTCCTCTTCGTGGCCGCGCTTCTTTCCCCGTGATTCGCTCATCGCGGACCGCTATTCGGCTCGGGCTTCGCGCAAGGCCAACGCCTCGTGCGGGGGCAGGTAGGTGAGCAGGGTTTCCTCGATGACTCGCGGATTCTGTCCGCTCTGGATGGCGAGCACGCCTTCCATCACCATCTCGCGGCCGGCGACCTCCTCGGCCGACATGTTCTTCATCCGGTTCGCCAAGGGCAGCATGATGCCGTTGGCGATGAACACGCCCCAGAACGTCGCGACGAATGCCGCCGAGATACCCGTTCCGAGCTTGGACGGGTCGTCGAGGTGGCTGAGTGTCGCGATGAGTCCGATGACGGCGCCGATGATGCCGAAGGTCGGCGCGAAGATGCCGTACGACGTGCACCATTCGGCGCCGACCTTGTGGCGGGCTTTCATCGTGCGGATGTCGGTGCGCATCACGTCGGCGACGGCATCGGGATCGTTACCGTCGATCGCCAACTGCAACGCCTTCTTCATGAAGGGGTCCTCGAGTTCGGCCACGTCGGACTCCAGGGACAAGATCCCTTCGTGACGCGCACGGTTGGCGTAGTCGACGATCTTTTCGAGGCTCTCGGCGGGATCGGGAAGCGGCTTCGGGAACACGACCCGCATGATCGACTTGACAGCGTTGGTGGTCGCCTTCATATCGAAGCTCGCCATGGTGGCCCCGAGGCCACCCACGATCACGATCAGAATCGCCGGCACGTTGGTGATCAAGACGACCGGGTTGACGCCTTTGATGAACCCGCCGACGACGGTGCCGACCGCAGCGATGATCAGGCCGATCAGGGTGCCTTTCATGGTGCTTCGTTCTCCAAGATGATGGTGCCGACGGTGACCGACGTCGCGGCGATCGCCTCGTACGGCAGGTTGGCGACAAAGGGTGCCGCCGCCGGAACGGCGGCGAGGATCGAGCTGCGGTAGGCGATGATCCGTCGGGTGATCTCGTCGGCAGGCTCCTGCACGACGTACTCGACGCCGGTGATCAGCCGAACGACAGTGTCGACATAGGAGTCGACGCGCTCGATGTAGTCGGGGTTCAAATAGAACGAGTCGCCGTGGCGAAGTCGAGTGAGGGGGATCATCTGGGGTCGCGATCTGCTGGTTGATCGATTTCTGGCGAGAGGGCTCACCGTGTCTGTGGGAGTGCACAGTCCGGTTGATCCCGACCGGCGCACGATGGTTCCCACCGGCCCCGCCAACCCGCCCACCAACCCTGCACCAACCCGCCCGCCAACCCTGCACCAACCCGCCCGCCAACCCTGTGGCGTGACCGCCGGTACCCCGGACGGTCTGGTGGGTGGAAGCACTCGACGAGCTCTCGCGACGGCTCTGGCTGTTGCACGAACAGATGGAACAACTCGTCTGCGCGCTCGACATCCAGGGGCTCGTGATGGCCAACAATCGCCTCCGCTGGCTCCCGACGGTCACGGAGAACGTCGAGCTCCTGCTCGACGACATTCACAAGTCCGAAGCCGAACGCCTCCCCCACACGCATCGCGCGGCGCGACTCCTCGGCCTCGATGAACACGCGACACTCGCCGAGATGGGCGACGCAGCTGGCGAGCCGTATCGCAGCTCCTGGCGCCGACATCGCCTCAACCTGATCTCGCTCAACGAGGAGATCGAGCAAATCACCGCCACCAACCGCGAACTCGGTCGGCGCGGTGTCGCCGCAGCGCAGGAAATCCTGGCGACCGTGGGCGCCGGTACGCCGATCGACACGTACGACCCTCGGGGCGCCACCGAGCAGCTCGCGCCCGCCTCCCGACGATTCGATCGGACGGCCTGACCATGATCTCAGGGCTCTACACCGCACTGTCTGGGATGAATGCGCACCGCAAGATCCTCGACGTCACTGCCCACAACGTGTCGAACCAGGCGACCCCGGGATACCGGCGCCAACGCGTCGACCTCGCCCCATCGGGTATCGGCCCCGCCGCTGCAGTCTGGGCAGGCCCGGGTTCCCAGCTCCAAGGCGTCGACGTCGTCGACACCCGCCGAGTGATGGACGACATCGCCGAAGGGCGTGCTGCACGCGAACTCGCCCTGACGAGCGACGCGTTCACGATGAGCTCGTCGATGCAGCGGATCGAAGCCGCCTTTCCGGAACCAAGCGAACGCGGGTTGGCCTCCCAGCTCGACGCGTTCTGGTCGTCGTGGGGTGATCTCGCGAACCGGCCCGACGACGTGACCGCTCGCGCCGCTGTACTCGGCCGAGCGGAGAACCTGACGCAATCGATCGGTCAGGCCGCCGTCGACCTCGACAAGGTCGTCGAGACGTCGACCGAACGGCTCGCCCGCATCGCCGACGAGGTCAACGATCTCGCCGGACGAATCGCTGCGCTCAACCAATCCGCTGCCAACGCGTCGGCGCCGGCGAACGACATCCTCGACCAACGCGACCGGTTGATGACCGAATTGACCCAACTGACCGGTGCGGTCGCCCGACCGGGCGACGGCGACCAGATCAACGTCGACATCGGTGGGCGAGCGCTGATCAGCGGCCCCTTCACCGAGCGGGTCGCCGCATCCGGTGGGTCGCTCGTCTGGGAGCGAGGCGGTGACACCGTTCGAACCCCACCGAGTGAGGCCGCCGCGCTGTCTCGCGTGATCTCCGATGTCGTCCCGACGTATCGCGCAGAACTCGACACGATCACGGCCACGCTCGTCGACAACGTCAACACGTTGCACACGACCGGCTACGACCTCGACGGCAACACCGGCCTGAACTTCTTCGACCCTGCGGGCACGACGGCGGCAACGATCGCGCTCTCCGCCGACGTCGCCGATCAACCTCGGGCGCTCGCTGCCGGCGCACCGGCCCCCGGCGTGCCGGGGCCATTCGACGGCGGCATGGCTGATCAGTTGGCCCAACTCGTCGACAGCCCCACCGGCGCCGACGCTAACTATCGGACCTTCGTCGCCGGCCTCGGTATCGACACTCGAGATGCGAGTCGCCGCGCCGACACCCAGCAGATGATGGCCGACCAGGCAATCGACGACGCACAGTCGGTGAGCGGTGTCAGCCTCGACGAGGAGATGGTGAACCTGATCCAGGCTCAGCGCGGTTACGAGGCGTCGGCTCGTGTGCTGACCGCCATCGACCAGATGCTCGGCACGATCATCGAACGCACGGGCCTGGTCGGACGATGATCGCCACCCGCGATGCGTCGATGTCGATCATCAAGGCGTTTCAGGAGGTCTTCCGATGCGCGTGACCAGCGCGATCGCCATGCGATCCACACTTCGCGACCTGTCGAGCGCCTACACGCGCCTGCAGGACAACCAGCTACGTGTCTCCTCGGGCAAGGCCTTCGAGAAGGTGTCGGATGATCCGAACCGTGCCGTCGATGCCCTTGCGCTGCGTCAGCAACTCCGGCGCACCGAGTCGCTGGAACGGACCGCAGATGACACCACCGCCCGATTGCGCTCGTCCGACACCGCGCTGGTGTCGACCCTCGAGATCTTGACCAGGGTCAAGGAACTCACGGTGCAAGCATCGAACAGCGGATCATCGACCCCGACCACGCGAGCTGCGATCGCCGCCGAACTCGGCGGCCTCCGCGAGGAGTTGCTGGCCGTTGCGAACACCGAGTATCTCGGGCGTCCGTTGTTCAACGGCACCGCAGGCGGGCAGGCATACGATCCGTCGACCGGGGCATACCTCGGCAACGCCACCACGTTCGAACGGTCGGTCGCGCCGGGCATCACGATCACCGGCAACATGACTGGTGAACAGGTGTTCGGATCGCAGAGCGATCCGGCCGGCGACCTCTTCGCCGTCATCGACCGTTTGACGGCGTCCATCGCATCTGGCGATGACGCGACGATCCAGGCCGAGCACGCCAACCTCGACGTGGCATCCACCCGAGTCGGAGCGGCCGCAGCCGAGATCGGCCGACGAGCCAGCCACCTCGAGACGATCCAGTCCCGCATGGCTGTCGACCGGGGCGATCTCGTCACGCGCCTCTCGATGGTCGAAGACGTCGACCTGGCTGAAGCGCTGATCTCGATGCAAGCCAGCGAGAACGCGTACACCGCAACGCTGCAAGCAGCGAGCCGGGTGCTGCCACCTTCGCTCGTCGACTACCTGCGCTGATCGAGCGAGCCAGCCGAGCGAGCCAGCCGAGCGAGCCAGCCGAGCGAGCCAGCCGATTGAGCCAGCGAGACGAGGCTCGGGGCGCGTCACACAGCAACGACGATCCGAGCGAATCAGGGAGACGCGACTGTCGTACCCGACGAGGCGTCCGGCGCGGACGAACCAGCCGACGACCCCGTCGCAGCAGACGGTGACGGCGCGACTTCGCCCGCGCCGAGGATGTTGCTGATCACGGTCGTGAGGACCCAGGCAAACACTGCGGCGCCTGCGGCGGCGAGCAACGCGCCGTCGTCAGCCGGCCCCGTCGTCACCGACGTCCAGATCCGGCCACCGGCGACCAGCGCGGCGAACCCGACGGCGATCGCCAGCCGGTACGGGCCGAGCGGTCCCTTGCCGTTCGGACGCGTGACCACGACCTTGAACTGTGGCACGCCCTCGGGCTGCTTGCGCTTACCCACGCTCTCCCCATTCGGCCTGCATCTCGACGAGTGACCCGTCAGGCGCGGAGATCTTGACCTGCATCCGGCGAAGACCGTCACCGCTGGATGCGAGGCGATCGACGCTGGAGAGTTGGTCGGCGAGTCGATCGGTGAGATCGAGGAGCGCCTCGGTGGAGGGCACGCTCGCGGACGTATCGGTCGGACGTGGTGCGAGGGTCGGCGTCGGATCGTCGTCGAACATCTCCGAGGGCATCTCGGTGTGAGCGGCATCCAACTCGACGCCGGCACTCGCAAGCAGGGCGTCGAGGTCGGCGAGCGCATCCTCGGCCGACCGTTCCTCCGGATCGAGTGCGCCGTGGTCTTCTCTCGGCTCGCTCGACACCAGTTCGGTCGGAGCCGGCTCGCTCGACACCAGTTCGGTCGGAGCCGGTGCGGTCGGAGCCGGTTCGGTCGAGACCGGTTCGACGATCGGCGCGGGCGAGTCGAGTGGTGGCGCTACCAGGTCGGTCTCGCTCCCGAGTCGCGGCGCAACGTCGGAGACGGCCGCGGTATCGGACGTCTCCGACGTCTCGGACGACATCGAGCGCAACTCCTGCTCGAGCAGATCGGCAAACGGGTGACGGGGTGCAGCGACGGGCTGCACCGTGTCGTCCGTGCCCGCTTGCCCGCGTGCGGCCGCCTCGACATCGACCACGGGGTCGACATCGATGCCCGTCTCGTGAGCGGACCCGACGTCCGTCCGCATGGCGGCGAGCGACGTCTGCGAGACCGGGTCAGCGAGCTCCGAACGTTGACGTCCGTCGCCGAACTCGAAGTGCGCGTCGTCGCCGAACTCGAAGTGCGCGTCGTCGCCGAACTCGAACGACCGGCGATCCATGCTGGTGGTCGGTGCCGTGTCGAAGCCTTCGTCGCCGACGGCCTGCGCACCGAGTTGGCGCCCCCGGGCAACAGCCCGATCTGTCGCCGAACGTTCGTCCATCGCCACGACGCCCGCGCTGGGGGTGAAGCGGTCACCATCGCGTTCGTCGAAGCGACCCAGCAGCCGGTCGACCGCGTTCGCAGCACCCGCGCCGACGCCATCCTGACGCGAGCTGTCGGCGTTGCGGGTGACGATCACCTCGACACCGAGATCGGTCGCAAAGAATCCGCCGAGCCCACCGCGGCGGATGCGATTCGCTTCCACCACCGTGACATCACCGCCGAGTTCGGTCGCTGCGATCTCGATCGCTTCCTGCAACGAGGAGGCGCGAAAGGTTCGACGGTCAGCTGGCGAAGCTGCAGCCGCAGTGCCCTCAGCGCTCTCAGCGCTCAGCCCGGGCGTGTCGAGGAGCGCCGAGTCGCCGAATCGACGGTCAGGAGATGCGTGCAAGCTGGTCATCGGTCACCCCGTGATCGAGTGTCGCACCCGGATGCGTCGCGTGCGTCGAAGGATTCATCGAAGAAGTCATCGGCACCTCCTGCCCAGAGTTGAGCGGCCCGACCTCCGGGAGAAGCGTCGGCATGTCGATGGTGGCGACCACGGCAAGGGTGAGGTGATCGCTGATCTCGCGGTACGAGATGACGGACACACCCGGAGCGACCTGGCGGACGAGGCGAGCCAACGCCGGTCGCAGGCCCGGCGCGCAGACCACGGTCGCCGGGACGCCGTGCCCGGCAGCGATCGTCGAGACTCGAGCGAACTCGCGCATCATGTGCTCGTGCAGATCGGGGCCGAGTTGAAGCACTGCTCCCGCCTCGGTGACTTCGAACGAACTCGCCAACTGCGCCTCGATCGTCGGGGCGATCGCGATGACCGACAGCGTGCCGTTGATCGCCACGGCGGTGGTGATGGCAGGGCCGAGCGCAGCACGCGCCGCCTCGACGAGCGCGTCCACCGAACGATTCGTGCGAGCACGATCGCCGATCGCTTCGACGATGCGCACGAGGTCTCGAATCGCCACACCGTCGTCGAGGAGCGTCGCAAGGACCGCTTGGACGTCGGCGTTGGTCGCGCCCGACGCGGTGAGATCGGCGATGACCGTGGGGTCGGTCTCGGCCACACTGTCGAGCAGTTCGGTGACGTCGGTACGTGACAACAAGCGGCCGGCGCGGCGGCGGACGACTTCAGCGAGATGGGTCACGATCAACGCCGATCGGTCGACGACGGTGTTGCCGGCCATCTCGGCAGATGAGCGGAACTCCATCGGCACCCATCGGGCACGCAAGCCGAACACGGGCTCGTCGATGTCCTCACCCGGCAGTGCGGCCAGGTCGTCGCCGATGACCAGGATGCGTTCCGGCGGCGCCTCGCCGCGCCCCATCTCGACGCCGTGGACGCGGATCACGTAGGTGTGTGCGGGAAGTGTCGGGTCGTCGCGAGTTCTGATCGACGGCATCACGAACCCGAGTTCCGACGCGATCTTTCGGCGGAGCGCGCCCACGCGATCCAGCAGATCGCCACCGACGGAACCATCGACCAGTTCGACCATGTCGAACGACAGATCGAGCTCGAGGAGTTCGACGCGAGCGTCGAGGGCCATCTGTTGCGGCGTCGGCGGTCCCGCTTCTTCGACCTCTTCGACCTCGACCGTCTCGGCCTCCTCGGGCGCCTTCATCAGCCGCTGTCCGAGGACGATCAGCGTGACGCCGATCAGGAGGAACGGGATCTTCGGGAGCCCGGGCACGAGGATCATCAACAGCACGACGATTCCGCCGGACCGAATGGCGACGCCTTGACGAGTGAACTGGCGCAGCACGTCGGAGCCGAGGTCACCGGTCTCGCCAGCCGACCGGGTCACGATGAGGCCGGACGAGATCGACACCAGCAGCGCCGGGATCTGCGCGACGAGGCCGTCGCCGACCGTCAGGAGGCTGTACTTGGTGACCGCCTCCCCCATGTCCATGCCCTGTTGCAACACGCCGACGATGAGGCCGCCGACGAGGTTGACCATCGTGATGACGAGACCGGCGATCGCGTCGCCCTTGACGAACTTCGACGCGCCGTCCATCGCGCCGTAGAAGTCGGCTTCGTCGGCGACGTCTTGGCGGCGCGTCTTGGCTTCTTCGTCGGTCAACACGCCAGCGTTGAGGTCGGCGTCGATCGCCATCTGCTTGCCGGGCATCGCGTCGAGAGTGAAGCGGGCGGTCACCTCGGCGACGCGACCCGAACCACTGGAGATGACGACGAACTGGACGAGCGTGATGATGAGGAAGATCACGAAGCCGACGACGATGTTGCCGCCGACGACGAACGAGCCGAACGTCTGGATGACCTCACCGGCGTCGCCGTCGGACAGCACCGCTCGAGACGTCGACACGTTCAAGCCGATGCGAACGAGCGTCACGACGAGCAGCAACGATGGGAACGACGAGAAGTCGAGCGCACGTCGAACGTTGGTCGACACGAGCAGGATCAGCACCGCCACCGAGATGTTCGCGACGATGAGCAGGTCGAGCAAGCTCGACGGCAACGGCAGGATCATCACCGTCACCACGAGCACGATGATCGCTGGGAACCCTGCCTGTGCCAGTTTCGAGTTGTTCATCGTGGGGGGAAGGTCCTGCTCGTTCGATCGTTCGGGCTCGGTGCGCGTTTGGCGTTTCTCCGGACGGTCCCCACTGTCCGGAGTCCGAGGTCGTTGTCCTGCAGCCTCCGTACGGCAATACTCGACACCAACCAGGAGGTTGACCATGCAGGTGGAGACGACACGATTCGGCACGATCGACGTGCCCGACGAAGAGATCGTCGATTTTCCCGACGGCATTCCCGGCTTCCGGGGCGCTCGCAAGATGGTGCTCGTCGGCGCCGGTGACCTCATCGGCGTCGAAGGCGGCCATGGTCACCACACCCTGTACTGGCTACAGGACGTCGTCGACCCCGACCTCGCGTTCCTGACGACCGTGCCGTGGGTGGCGTACCCGGACTACGACATCGACATCGATCCCGAACTCATCGGTCACGCCGAGCCCGACGATGTCTGCGTGTTGGTCATGGTCACGATCCGGCGCGACGGCGAACGCGCGACCCTGACGACGAACCTGCTCGCGCCGGTCGTCATCGACACCGCCCGACGGATCGGCCACCAGGTGATCCTCCAGGACAGCGACTGGCCGGTCCAGGCGCCGCTCGCCGAATCGCAACCCGTGAGCGCCGGCTGATGCTGATCCTGACTCGCAAGATCGGCGAGAGCATCGTGATCGGCGACGACGTGGTCGTCACCGTGGTCGAATGCTCGCGTGACCAGGTTCGTCTCGGCGTCGAGGCGCCGCGCAGCGTCTCGGTGCACCGCGAAGAGGTGTACGCACAGATCTCGCGGGAGAACGAGGCCGCTCGGACGATCGACACGACCGGCATCGTCGACTCCGGACGCCGCAACCTGCCCTCCGCGCTACCGATGCGCCCCCGCCGCCACTGACCCCACTCCGCTCGCAGCGCGCCGCTGCCCGTTCCGTGACGCGGCGCGCCACCGCACGCCCGTGCGCAGACCGAGCGCTGTCCGCGTCGGTCAGAGTCCGAACTGGGCTCGCATGCCGGCGACGAACTGCTCGTCTTGCTCGGCCGAGTAGCGGTTCCCGAGGAGCTGCGTGGCGCCGGCACCGGAGATGTAGCGGATCCGGTCGCTTCCGTCGGTCGCTGCGCCGAAGATGACCTCGGCGACCTCGTGCGGCTCCTGATTGTCGTCGGAGGCCTCCTCCTGCAACGCCGCAGCCGCCATGTCGACGAGCGGCTGATAGTCGGGGAACTCGGGTGCGTCGGTGAACACGAACGACCGGCCACCGAAGTCGGTGTTCACGCCGCCCGGCTCGACCAGCTTGACCCGGATGCCCAACATGGCGAGCTCGTAGTGGAGCGCCTCCGACAGCCCCTCCACGGCCCATTTCGAGCCGTGGTACAAGCTGCCGAGCGGGAACGTCATTCGACCGCCGACCGAGGAGACGTTGACGATGACGCCGCTCCGCTGCGCACGCATCGACGGCAGCACGGCCTGGATGGTCTCGACGAGACCGAAGACGTTGACGTCGAACTGCCGACGCAGCACCGACATCGGCGTGGCTTCGAGGGGGCCGTAGGCGCCGTAGCCCGCGTTGTTGAGGAGGACGTCGATGGCGCCGAAACGCTCGATGCCGGCGCCGACGGCTGCGGTGATCGACGCGCTGTCGAGCAGGTCGAGCGTGGTGACGAGCACGTTGTCCCGACCGGCGAGGCCAGCGCCGTCGTCGGTGTTGCGCATCGTGGCCACGACGTTCCAGCCGCGATCGGCGAACAGGGTGGCTGATGCCTTGCCGATGCCGGAGCTGGCACCGGTGACGAGGATGGTCTGGCTCACCGGGCACCTCCACGGGTGCGATCGTCGGTGGCGTCCGCAGGTCGGGTGGCGATGGCGGCGTCGGCGAGCAGGGCCTCGGCGACGATCTTGCCGAGTCGATCACACGCTTTCGGGCTGTCACCGGAGTAGAGCTTGCGGTCGACGTGGGTCGTGCCGTCCACCTTGTCGTTGACGATCCGGATGCCCTGCGCTTCGAGGCGTTCGCACTGCAGCCACGGCAGGTCGCCGGGGAGATACCCCATCGACGGGGACCGCTGGTCGAGCTTGTCGGGGAACGCCGCCATGTCGTAGCCGGCATACGGGTGCGGACCATCGTGACCGACCGTCGCCGCCAACATCGCAGCAGGGCCGTGGCAGACGGCGACGAGGTAGCGGCCGGAGGCCTCGATCCACCGGATCAGTGCTCCGACGTTCGGGTCCTCCGGCAACCCGACCATGGCGCCGTGGCCACCCGGGAGGAACAGCGCCACGTACGGCGAGTCGTCGTCGAGCGCACCGTTCGAGACCAACTCGCGCAGCGACAGTGGCCGGTCGAAGGCGGCTCGATGGTCTGCGAGAAATCCGAGCACCGCCTGGTCCTTGCTCGGTGCCGACCACTCCTCGATGACCGCCGGTGCTCCGGTCGGGGTGACGACGTCGAAGTCGAAACCAGCCGAGGCGAGATGCATGAGCGGGACGGCCGTCTCCTGGGCGTTCTGCCCGGTCGAGAACAGGTTGCCGTTGGTCATCTCGAAGTAGCGTTCCTCGGTGCACAGCACCAGGATTCTCTTGTCGCCGTCGTAGGCACGGCTGCCGTGGTCGACGGGCGCGTAGTCGGTCTTCTTCGCCACGCCGAGCAGCCTGCCGAGCGGAGACGGGATGTAGCCGCGGCCGGTCTCGTCGGGGGTGGGCGCCATGCCGAGCAGTCGCTTGATCGGGTTCATGTGGAGATACTCCTGACTCGTGGGTTGATCGGCGGCGAGCCGATCCTTCTCCGAGCAAGTATGAGCCCAGCGCCTCATGCCCTGACTCGCCCGACCTGCCAACGCGCTCGCCGGACACGTCAACCTCGGTGACGCACGACCGTGCCGGCCTTGTCCTGACGCACGACCCTGACGCACGGGTCGGGCGTCACGGTCCAGGCCGTGTCGGGCCGGCTATCCGGTGGAACGGACGGCGGCCCGCCAGGCTTCGGGGGTCGTACCTGTCCAGCGGTGGAACGCACGGAACAGCGAGTTCGGATCGGCGAACCCGAGCAGGAAACCGATCTCGGTCGCGTTCAGGTCCGTCGACTGGAAGTAGTGCCGTGCGAGTCGTTCTCGTGTCGCGTTGAGCACCTCGAGCCAACTCGTGCCTTCGTCCGCCAGACGCCGTTGCAGCGTCCGAGTCCCGATGCCGAGCTCGCTCGCCACCTCGCCCATCCCCGTTCGACCGCTCGGCAGCAGCACGAACAGGGCTTCCTCCACCTCGTCGCGGACGGACCGGTAGGCGCCGGCCTCCGCTGCCCGCCGCCGCAGACCTGGCTGGAAGGTCTCCCACATCTCGTCGTTGCGGGTGAGGAAGGAGCGGCGAGCATCGAAGGCACTGAACACGACCTCGAACACCTCGCTCACGACCACGTCGCAACCGAAGAACTCCTTGCACGCTCGGAGGTCGGCGACCGGAGCGACGACGCCCACGCGTCTCGGAACGATCTCGTGGCGCGTCGCACGGCGAGCGAGCGCCACGATGAACGCCAGCTGCGACAGGCCGAGCACTCTCGCCACGTCGGGGCGCTGTTTGCACCGATAACGAGCCGTCATCTCGGACGTGTCGACCTCGACGTCGAGCAGGAACGGCCCCACCAGTTCCATGTGTTCGCCCAACCGCGTCAGCGAGGTCGTGAGGTCAGGCGAGCACATCGCTGCGAAGTACGCCGGGTCGAACAGCTCGGCGGACACGACGGCGCCGGCACGAATGGCGACCTCGAGGCCGCCGGCTTCGACTTCGACGGCGTCGAACAGACGATAGAAGTCGTCGACGGTGATCCATGATCCATCCCCGTCGAACAAGTTCGACGGCTGTCCCGCCCGCCGGAGCACGGCGTGTGCGTCGAGCCCGACGTCGCGCAGCACCACATGCCACGGCTGTCCCACGTACACCGGCTTGTCGCGATGTCGTCGCATGATGCTCCTCAAGACACGTGGTGCTGGACGGATGGTGCTGGACGGATGGTGTCCAGCGTAGACACCGTCGGCCACGTCGGCATCGGCCCGCGACGCTCATGGCGGGTGAGGGCGAGTCCGTCGCGTAGCTTGACCCCGATGGAGGCGGTCGACGTCCTGGGCAATGCCGCAGCGAAGGGTGGCCGGCAGCATCTGGATCGAGTCGTCGACAGCTTGGAGCGACGCGGTGTCGAGGCACGGCTGATCCAAGCGTCGTCGCCCGAACAAGCCCGCGCCGGCGCGCAACGCGCGGTCGCCGACGGGACACGGCGACTGATCGCCGTGGGTGGTGACGGCGTGGTGCATCTCGCCGTCACCGCGGTGGCGACGACGAACACCGTCCTCGGTGTGGTCCCGTTCGGGACGGGCAACGACTTCGCCCGAGCGCTCGGGCTCCTCGACGGCGACATCGACGCCCAGATCGATCGGGCGCTCGCCGCCCCGGTCGCCGTCGACGCGATCCGCACCTCGCACGGCTGGGTGGCAACGGTTGCGACGCTCGGCTTCAGCGGTGACGTGACGGAGCGCGCCAACGCGCTGCGGTGGCCGCGAGGTCAGCATCGCTACACGGTGGCGACGCTGATGCAGCTCCCTCGCCTGAGAACCCTGCCGGTCGTGGTCGAGGTCGACGGCCGGAGCGTCGGCGGCGACACGACGCTGCTCGCCGTCGGCAACACGGCGTACTTCGGCGGCGGCATGCTGATCTGTCCCGCCGCCCGACCCGCCGACGGTCGCGTCCAGGTGGTCAGCATCGGGGCGGTGTCGCGACTGCGGTTCCTCCGTGTGTTTCCGTCGGTGTTCTCGGGGCGCCACGTCGAGCGACGCGAGGTCGACGTCGCACAGGGTTCGCGCGTCACCGTGTCGGGAGCGAGCTCGAGCGACGGGTCCGCGCCAGCACTCGACGTGTGGGCAGACGGCGAGCGTCTGGGGTCGCTGCCGATCGAACTCGAGGTCGTTCCGGGCGCGCTGGCCGTGGCCGGCGCCCGCCTCGAACACGGCACCGACGGCTGAGCAGCCGACCAGTGGTCGGTTCGCCTCCGCGGCGCGTCACCGCCCGCGGCGGCGCTTCTTCGGAATCGATTCGAGCAGGGCGTCATCGACCCGCGACGCGCGGGGCAGATCGAGTGGCTTGCGAGCGAGGCGCCGATCGATCTGGCGGACGAAGACCAGCACCTTGGCGACCGCCTCGTAGAGGGCGACCGGGACTTCGTCGCCGACGTCGCAGGCCCGCCACAGTGCTCGCGCCAGGGGCTTGGCTTCGACGCGCGGCACGCCGGCCAGCTCACCCTGTTCGCGAATTCGGGCGGCCAGGGAGCCCGCGCCGACCGCCAGCACTCGAGGCGCGCCACCACGTTCAGGGTCGTAGGCCAGCGCCACGGCGATGTGCGTCGGGTTCGTGACGATGACATTCGCGTCGCTGACGTCGGCGATCATGCGGTTGCGTGCCATCGATCGTTGCATCGACCGCATCCGCCCCTTGACCGAGCTGTCGCCTTCTGCGTTCTTGTATTCGTCCTTCACCTCCTGCTTCGTCATCCGCATGTCCTTCTTGTTCTGGTAGCGCTGGTAGCCGAAGTCGGCGACCGACAGCACGACCATCGTCCACGCGATCACGCGCACGAGACCCAGCACCTGGTCGCCGGCGATCTCGAGCCCGTCGCCGAGCGACAGGCGCCCGCGTCCGGCGAGCGTCTCGACCATGCCGACAACCTGCGGCCAGGCGACACCGATGACGACGCTGATCTTGATGAGCTGCTTACCGGTGTCCCACAGCGACCGAGGCGAGAACAAGCGCTGGAACCCGCTCTTGGGGTTGACGCGTTTGAAGTCGGGTTTGAGCGGCTTGAGCGACAGCAGCGGGCCGACCTGTGCGAACGTCCCGACGAACGCCACGGCGAACCCGACCAGCATGATCGGTGCCGCAGCGACGAATCCCGCCAGCAGGCCGGCGCCGAGGACGCCGACGGTCTCCTCGGCCGTCGACTCCGCCGTCACCTCCCGCAGTTCGTACAGCGAGTTCGACGCGACGCGCGCCATGCGTCCGACGGTCAGCGGGACGACGTAGAGCCCGACGAGCACGGCGAGCCAGGCGCTGAGATCCTGCGACTTGCCGATCTGGCCTTTCTGGCGACTGTCACGCTTCTTCTTCGGGGTCGCCTCTTCGGTCTTGTCGTTCTTCGCCACGGCTCACCCCCCGAACGCTCTGCCACCTGCTCGGATGGCCTGACCGATCAGCGACTCGACCGTCTCGGGAAGTAGCACGATCGTCAGCGCGAGGAGCATGATCGCGATGAAGGACTTCACGGCGAAGCCCATGACGAGGATGTTCATCTGCGGCGCGGCCTTGCCCAGGAGGCCGAGCGCGATCTCGGCGAGGAACAGCGCAGCGAGAACCGGGAGGCCGATCTCGACGGCGGCCGCGAGGAACACTCGGAGCAGTTGCATCAGCTGCTCGGTGAGCTGGCCGAGGTCGAGCGTCCCGAGGGGAACCGCTTCGACCGATCGCAGATAGCCCCGCACGATCAACACGTGTCCGTCGATGCCGAACAGGATCACGATGGCGAGGAGCTGATGGAACCGCCCGATCGGCGACGCCGACGCGCCGCTGATCGGATCGAGCACGGCGCCGAGCGAGAAGCCGACCTGGAGGTCGATCAGTTCCCCCGCCGCCTGGATCGCCGCGAACAAGACGTACACGGCGAAGCCGAGCGCGAGGCCGGCGACGATCTGCGTGAGCAGCGCGACCACGAACGGACCGAGTTGCAGCGATGCGACGTGATCGCCGCCGATCGTCGCAGCGATCGTGAACGAGATCGCCGTCGCCAATCCGACGCGCACGCGCTTGGGGATCGTCGGCGAGTTGAACGGCGGACAGATCGACAACCATGCGGTGGTGCGAACGAGCGCGAAGAAGAACCCGACGATCTGTCCGGAGGGCATCGTCAGGTCCATGGTTGCCGATCAGCCTTCGAGCAGCTGAGGTGTTCGTTGGAACAGCACCTGGCTGAACCCGACGAGTTCGTCGAGCATCCACGGGCCGGCCACTGCGATCACGATCGCTGCACCGATGAGTTTGGGGACGAACGACAGCGTGGGTTCCTGCAGCTGGGTGACGGACTGCATCAACCCGACGATCAGGCCGATCGCCAAGACGACGAGCAGGAACGGCGCCGACAGCTTGGCGATGACGACGAGGGAGTCGGTGGCGATGTCGATGGCATCGGACGAGTTCATGCGGACTCCGAACGGACGAGCAAACGGGTGGATACGAGGGTGAACATCTGGGTGCAGCGCCCGAGTCGGGACGCGCAGCGACGACGGCAGGCGAGCATCGTCAATAGGAACTGAGCAGGGTCGAAACGACGAGGGTCCACCCGTCGAGGAGGATGAACAGCAACAGCTTCATCGGCAACGACACGAACGTCGGCGGGAGCATCATCATGCCGAGCGAGGTCAACACGGCCGAGACGACGAGGTCGATCACGAGGAACGGGACGAAGATGACGAAGCCGATGATGAACGCCGACTTGAGTTCGGACAACACGAACGCCGGGATCAAGGCCTTGAGTGGCACCTCGTCACGTGCGACCGGCCCCTCGACGTCGGACGCGTCGAGGAACAGCGCCAGCTCGCTTTCTCGCGTCGACTTCAGCATGAACTCACGGATCGGGCCTTCGGCCTCTGTGTAGGCCTCGCTCAGCGTGAGATCGCCGGCGAGCAACGGTTGCAGTGCGTTCTCGTTCAGCGTCTCGAACGTGGGACCCATCACGAACAACGTGAGGAAGATGCTGAGGCCGACGATGACCTGCTGCGGGGGCAGCTGGGGAATGCCGAGCGCGTTGCGTGTCAGCGAGAGCACGATGACGATGCGGGTGAACGACGTCGTGAGCACCAGGATGCTGGGCGCGATCGACAGCACCGACAGCAACAAGATGATGACGACGACGTTCGACGAACCGCCAGCGACGTCGGGAAGTTCGATCCCGATCATCGTGCCGTCGGCGGCATCGTCACCTGCGTCATCGCCGGTGTCGCTCTGCTCGCCGAGCAGTTCGTCGAGCGGTATCCGGTCGGGGATCGGAAGGTCGGGGATCTCGATCGGAGTGATCGGCTCCGGCGGCGGAATGGTCGCTGCCTGGGCCGGAGATGCGGCACCTACCGTCAGTACGAGACTCGCGACAGCGGCGACGAACGCTCCCGTCATGAGTGCCCGCAACACGCGCCGGGCGGGCCCAGCGTGCGTCTCCGGCTTCGACTCAGGCACGTCGAACGGTCGCTTCTCGCAGTGCTTCGACGAAACCGGGACGGCGATCCGGTGCAGTCTCGTTCCCGAGGACGTCGGTCGAGACCGACGTGGTGACGACGCGTTCGACGGCGCTCAGTTCGTCCCAACGTTCGGCGGGCATCTCCTGGAGCACCGTGATCGGCGCGCCATCGGCCAAACCGAGGAGCACGACCTGGTCGCCGAAGCGGACCGCCATGGCGACCGATCCTCGGGACAGTCCGATCCGTCCGAGTGTCTCGAGCACAGCCGGTTCGCGCTTGACGTGTTGGCGGGATCGTCCGCTGCTCGTGCCCGATCCGCGAGCGACAGCGCCAGTCCAACCGCGCGCCCGACTGCCTCCCCGAGTGCTCGGCCGGCTCACGCCGGCACGGCGCTTCGCGACGAGGTAGGCCAGGCCGATCAGCACCAACACGATGCCGAGCGAAACGATCGAGCGGATGACCAGCTCGATGAAACTCGTATCACCCATCAGGCAGGCTGCTCCGCGGAGATGATCTCGGTGATCCGCACACCGAATTCCTCGTCGATCACGACGACCTCACCGGTGGCGATCAGCCGACCGTTGACGAGCACATCGATCGGTGCGCCTGCTGCGCGGTCGATCTCGACGACCATCCCCGGCTGCAACGAGAGCAGCTCGCGAATCGGCAGCTTCGTGCGGCCGAGTTCGACCGTCACCTCCATGTCGACGTCGTTGAGCATCGAGAGCGACCCGACGGTGGCGATACCCGGTCCGGGTCCATTCGCTTGCATCGGCGTCGGCTCGTAGTCGGCCAACGCTCCGGTGGGGGCATCCAGCACGAGGCCCACCGTCAACTCCATGCCATCGACACCGACGATCGTGACGGCACCGGCGACGGGGTCGACGGTCGGGACGAAGGCGTCGACGTCGACGCTGTCGGTGGGTGAGCCGAGCGCGACGAGCACGGCGCCGACGAGAGAGGGGGCCGTCGCAGGGTCGGCCTGCAACTGCGCAGCGACGTCGCCGGTGACGCCGACGTGCAGTGCCCCGCCGACAGGGCCGGTGAAGCGGGCGACGAGATGCTCGCCGACGGAGTCGGGCCACGCTCCTGCGGGCGACGGAACGCCGTCGAAACCAAGTGCATCGGCAATGGCACTCGCCGCCGTCGTCAGGGTTGCAGCATCAAGCGCCTGTGCGTCTTGCGTCGTCACGATGAGTCTCCATCAGGTCTCGAACACCCCGATCACTTCGGGGACGAGAACGACTGTGTGGAGATTCCGTCAATCGTCAAGCAAGCGCGGTCGAAGAACTCACCGCGTGCATCCGATGCCGCCGTTGGTGACGGCCCGGCTCGATGGCACCATCGACACGCACGGCGAGATGTCGATGTACTCGGCCGATCATCACGTCGTGCAGCGGTACACCGTCGACCTCCAGGGTCAACGGCGCAGCGACCGGATGATCGAGCAGGACGACGTCGCCGACGCCCAGGCCGAGAATCGCCGACGAGGAGGCGACGAGCGGACGGAACCGAGCGACCGCTTCGACTTCGGTCTCGGTGAGGTGCGCATGCAGCCGACTGCGTTCCTCGGCCAACTTGTCGGCACTCAGCGACCCCATTCGAGCCTGCTCGCTGAGGTCGTCGAGGAACGGCTGCAACGCGGAGAAGGGAATGCACAACCGAACTCGGTCGGTCGCGCCTTCGATCCGGGTCTCGAACGAGATCAACACGACCATGTCGGTCGCCGAGGCGATCTGGACGAACAGCGGGTTTGCTTCCTGTCCGGTGATCGTGGGCTCCAAGGCGACGACGGGCTCGAAGCCGTTGCGGATCACCGGCAACATGAGCTGCACCACGTTGTGCATGAGCGCACGTTCGAGGTCGGTCATGGCCCGCTCGGGCTGCACCGCGGAGCCGTTGCCGCCGAGCATGAGCTCGGTCGTCGCGAAGGCGAGCGGCAACGGGATCTCGAGAATCGCCTCACCGATCAGCGGCGACAGTGACAGCGTGGTGAGCATCGACGGATTCGGCAGACCGGCGCTGTATTCCTCGTACGGGACCTGATCGATCCCCGCGATCGACACCTGAGCGACGGCACGCAGCGATGTCGCAAGCGTCGACGC
Source organism: Ilumatobacter sp. (assembly GCF_046290335.1). Lineage (GTDB taxonomy): Bacteria > Actinomycetota > Acidimicrobiia > Acidimicrobiales > Ilumatobacteraceae > Ilumatobacter_A. The sequence goes on from NZ_JBKAGH010000002.1 coordinate 291,062, forward strand.
GAGACCCCGAGCCATCGTCTCCTGCACGATCTGGAGTGTCCGGATGTGCTCGCGCGACATCGTCGACGGGTGCCGGAAATCGAACGGCTTCGCGTCGCCTCGCACGGAAATCGTCGGTCGCGATGTCCGGTCGGGACGAGAGCTGCGCGTGGCGTTGTTCATCGGGGATCTCTCAGTTCGTGTGGATGAGTGCCGCAGGAGTCGGCAGGTGAAGAAGACGAGCGGCGGCGCCCGGTGCGCCGCCGCCGACGGAATCAACGACGCAGATTGACGACTTCCTGGAGGACTTCGTCCGAGGTCGTGATCATCCGGGCGTTGCCCTGGAAGCCTCGCTGGGCGATGATCAGCTGCGTGAACTCCTCGGCGAGGTCGACGTTCGACATCTCGAGCGTGCCCGACGAGATCAGACCACGGCCACCGGCTCCGGCGACACCGACCTGGGCGAGCCCGGAGTTCGGGGAGGTCCGCCAGGAGCCGGCCAGTCGCTCGAGGCCGGTCGGGTTGGTGAACGTCGCCATCGCGAGCTGGCCGATCGTGCCTCGGCGACCGTTGGAGTAGCTGCCGACGATCCGGCCGTCCTGGCCGATGTCGAACGACGTCAGCACACCCGACGGGCTGCCGTTCTGATTGACCACCGACGCACTCTCCGCGCTCGCGTACTGCGTCATGCGTCCCGAGTCGCCTGGCATACCGAGCTCGACCGTGATCGCACCCGACATCGACGGGATGACGCCGCCGGCGATGTTCATGTTCCCGTCGGCCGGACCGATCCGTTCGCCGCTGGCGTCGAAGGTCAGCACGTTGTCGGTCAACGCGATCGGCACGGCGGGATCTCCGAATTCCGCCGTCGCGGTCCACTCGTTCGCAGCGGTCTTGGTCATCGTGAAGGTGAGCAGGCCGGGCTGGCCCTGGTCGTCGTACACGGTCAGCGACATGATCGAGGCGTCGCCGATGTCGGCCGCCGAGCGCAGGTTGCCGCCGACGAGGATCTCCGATGTCGGCTCCGGGGGGAGCAGGTCGCCGGAGCGGATGGTGATCGGGCCCATCGCCAGGTTCGTGTTGATCGAGCCGTCGGCGACCGCCTGCCAGCCCTGCACGAGCAGGCCGTCGAGCGTGGTCATGTTGCCGTTGCCGTCGAGCGAGAACGCACCGGCGCGGGTGTAGAGCTGCTCGCTGCCGTTGTTGATCACGAAGAACCCGTCGCCCTGGATGGCGAGGTCGGTGGGCCGCCCGGTGCGCTGCAGGGCGCCCTGGGCGAAGGTCTGCACGGTGCCGGCCAGGCGCGAACCGAGGCCGACCTGGTTGGCGTTGGTGCCACCGGTCAGACCGCCCGGTGCGGTGGCGCCGCTGAGCGTCTGTGACAGCACGTCGGAGAAGATCGTGGCGACGCCCTTGTAGCCGACGGTCGAGACGTTGGCGATGTCGTTACCGATGACGTCGATCTTGGTCTGGTGGTTGCGCAGGCCGGAGAGGGCGCTGGACATGGAACGAATCATTGCTGGATGCCTCCTGTGGAATGGGTGTCCGGAAGTGGACGGGAGCAGCATCCGTGCCGCGAGTGCCGATGTCGGCGAGTGTCGGACTCCGTCCGACACTGTGGGGAACCGTCCGAACCTGTCGACGATGCGCCGACAGGTCGGACCCTCTCGCCGCTCACGTCGAGCTGGTGACCGTCGAGCTGGCGACGGACACGAACTCGCGGCGAGGCGAACGAGACGAGGTGGGCCTGAGTCACCATGAGGTCGAGCGAGGCGAACCAGGGGTGGAGAACGAGCTGGAGAACGGGTCGGCCGATGCCGCGGCGACAGGTGCGCCGGCGCGGATCTCGGTGACTGCAGTGAGCGGTACAGCGAACCCACCGGCCGAGAGCACGAACTGACCTTCGAGGAAACGCACCGCCTCGACGAGGCCCGTCGTCGGGCCGTTCTCGCTCTGGAAGGTGATCTCGCGTCCGACCATCGACCCGGCGAGCGCCAGCTGATCGGTGGCTGCCGCGGCCGTCAAGGCGTCGGAGATCTCTTGGAGCCGCTCGACCATCGTCAGCTGCGACGTCTGGGCCATCATCGCCGACGGATCGGTCGGGTTCGTCGGGTCCTGATACCTGAGCTGCGCGACGAGCAGTTTCAAGAACGCGTCGCGGTCCAGGTCGGCGCCCGGATTCTGCGGCGCTGCGACCGGTGCCGCTGAGGCACCGAGGTCGCGGGACGCGACCGGGGCAATGGCATCGGTCATCGGAGGTCTCCTCGTGATGGGGTGCGAAGGTTGGTGAACTGCATCGGTCGTCCGATCGATTCAGATCCGAACGTCGACGTGGCCGTCGACGGTGAGCATCGAGTTCCGGGACTCGGCGAGCGACGGAAGGTGGGCGGTATCGAGCGTGGTTTCCGTCAAGGCCGCCGTGGCAGCGCGGCCTCGCGTTCCTGGCGGCTGCTCGTTGGCGGCGTCCCCGCCCGCGCTCCGCTCGCCGTCTGGACGGTCCCCTCGAGAGCCGACGTCGAGCGACTCGATCGACACGCCGTCGGCGCCGAGTGCGGCGCGCAGTTCGTTGGCGCGGTCGGCGAGCAGCGTCCGCACGCCGAGATCGTCCGAACCGAGCTTCACCTGGATCGAACCGGCACGATCGACAGCGTCGACGTGCACGGTGCCGAGTTCGTCGGTGACGATGTCGACGCCGAGACGGGTCGCGCTCGCCAGCCGTTGCAGATCGAACTGACGCATCTGTTCGACATGGCGAACGTGGTCGGCGATCCCGTTCGAGAGCGACGCGCCGTTCGGCTCGACCGCCTGAGCTCCCGCCGCGGGCGGCGCCGAGGCAGGTTGTGACGGCGATGATTGCGACGCTGATGGTTGTGACGGAGATGGTTCTTGTGCCGTCTGGATTGCTGGCGCACTGTCGGATCGTGTTGTCGCGGCAGGACCGCTCGGTTCGGGCGATGATGAAGCAGCGGACGATCCTGCGGCGGTGGCTCCGCTCGGCACGGGACTCTCCACCGTCGGCGACGCGTCGGCGGCTGCCGCAGACCGACCCGTCGCCGATCCTGGAGCGGGGCTTGGCGATGATCCTGGCGATGATCCTGGCGTCGGCCCGTCGGCGCCGACGGGGCTTGCATCGGACATCAGCATCTCGTGCTGCGCCGAGACCATCCCGCTACTCGACGGTCCGGACGGGAGCCCTCCCGGAACAGGGATCGTGGTTGCCTGCGCGGTGCCGACGGGTTGGGCCGGTGCGCCCGCTTCGTCAGCGCCGAGGGCCCGACCCGCGGTCGTCGCACCCGACGGAACCTCGGCGGTGGCTGACACGGCGGCTGGCGCCGTGGCTGGCACGGCGGCCGGCAAGTTGGTCGACGCCGCGGGTGGAACGACAGGAGTCGAAGTGGACGCCACCGCGGGTGGAACGACAGGAGTCGAAGTGGTCGACGCCGCGCCCCTTTCGATGCTCGCAGCGGGTCGCCGGTCGGGCCCGACCAGCGGTCCGGCCGGTGCCGTCGAAGCGGCCGCGTCAGTCGCCGTCGACACCGTCGACGGGGCCATCGGTGGTGTCGCTGGCGAGGACACCTCGGACGACCGGGGAAAGCCAGACACGGTGCCAGGCGCAGTGTCACGCGCAGTGTCAGGCGCGGTGCCAGACACGGCGTCAGGCGCACCGTCAGGCGCGGTGCCAGACACGGTGCCAGGCGCAGTGCCAGGCGCGGTGCCAGCTGGTACCGCCGGGCCCACCGCATCGCCGGCCAGGGCACTCGACGACATGGGCGCTCGGGTCGTCGTGCCGGCCGTCGTCGTGCTGGATTCGGCGTTCGTGGCGTGCTCGCGTGCCATCGGCTCGGGGCCAACCGCCGACGCAGCGCCGTCGAAGGCAGCGGGCAACCGAGCTGCAACGACTTCTGGATCACCGGTCGTGGCGCCCTCGGGCATCGCGGACCGATCGACGCTTGCTCGGTCCCCCGTGGACGGAGTCGTTTCGTGATCGGCAGCCGGGCCGTCGGCGTCCGATTCGTTCGTCTCACCGGAGAACGGGCCGGCCTCGCGCTGCGACGCTCGGTACACCTCGTCGAACGGCGGCCCCACGGCAGGATCGACGACCGAGTTGGCGCCCTTCGACGAACGAGCGGTGCTGCGATCGCCGACCGCTTGGGGAGCAACGAGGAGTGTCGGAAGCGTGGAGTTCACGTGAAGGCAAGCCGTTCGGTGACGTTGCGCACGTAGTCGTGCGAGCGGGTGGTGGGTGGAACGTTGCCGGCGCGGCTGACGGCGCCAGCACCGGAGAAGTACGAGGCGACCGACAGTTCCCAATCGCCGAAGCGCTCGCGGTGCTCGGCAAGGAGTTGTGCCGCTGCGTCGATCGCTTGCGCCGGGACCCGAGCGTCGACGCCGTAGTGCTCGGCAACGAACGGCATCAGTTGCATGACACCAACGGCGCCGTCGGGGCTGACCACGTCGGTCTGGTAACGCGACTCGACCCAGCCGATCGATGCGAGCAGGCGTGGTGGCACGCCGTGACGGGCTCCCGCCGCGTCGAACAGTTCCGCGAACGGCGTGCCAGGGGCGACCGGTCGAGCGTCGAGCGACTCGAGAGCCACCGGCCCCGACGATGGCACGACGAGACCAGGGCTGCCAGCAGGCGTCGCCTCGGTGACCGAGGCAGTCGGACCCCACGATGGGGTGGCCGCGCCGGTCCGAACGGACGACGCCGACGCACCCGACCAGGCGGCACCGCCGGGCAACGACGACCACGGCACGGCGACCGAGCCGATCGGTCCGGTCCGCAACGCAGCAGCCATCGCCGTGTCGAGGACGGCGTCGAACTCAGATGACGCGCTGCTGGCCACGACGCCAGGCGTGCTCGCAGGTTGATCGAGCGGCGTCGACGGAGGCTCGACGCCGAAGCGGGATTCGATCGTCGCGATGCGAGCCATGATCCCGGCGACCGGTGAGATCGTCACGCCACGCCTCGCTTCCAGCGGGTGACGACCAGGTCGTCGATTTCGTTCTGTACGCGCAGCGCCTCGTCGAGTCGCGCCTGCTCGTCGAGACGACGTTCCAGCCGCTCGACCCCTTCCAGGCGACGCGAGGCGTCAGTCCAGTCGTCGACGGACTGGGCGACCTCGACCTGCGCGGCGGTCTGGCGCTGTTCGGCGAGTCCGACGTGCACGAGCCCCACATCGAGCATGGTTCGTTGGGCCGCAAAGGCCGACGGCGACGCCGGATGATGACCCGCTCGCTCGGCGACGGCGAGTTCGGCCGCGGCAACCTCGTCGGCACGTTGGCGTTCGGCACGGCGACGCCGTTCCACCTCTCCACGAGCGATCTGCTCCTGCAGCGTTCGGATGCGCACCACGTTCTCGAGTCGCGAGCGGCTCATTGCGCTCCTCCAGGAACGGACGCCAACAGCGCCTCCAGCCGGGCGAAGGCCTCCGATGCGTGCTGACGGTCGTCGATCTGCTGGCGGAGGAACCCATCGATCGACCCGCGCAGCGCCACCGCACGATCGACGAGCGGATTGCTGCCCGGGATGTACGCGCCGATCTCGATGAGGTCGCGAGCTTCCGCGTGTGCGGCCATCAGGCGCCGGAGTTCGGTGGCGAGTTCGCGTTCACCCGGCGTGGTGACCGCGTTCGCGACTCGACTCACCGACGCCAAGGCGTTGATCGCCGGATAGTGGCCGGCATGAGCGAGATCGCGGGAGAGCACGACGTGACCGTCGAGGATCGATCGCACTGCGTCCGCGATCGGTTCGTTGTGATCGTCGCCGTCGACCAGCACGGTGTAGAGCCCGGTGATCGAACCCCGCGCCGCGGTGCCGGCCCGCTCGAGCAGCTTCGGCAGCATGCTGAAGACACTCGGCGGATAGCCCCGTGACGTGGGCGGTTCGCCGGCGGCGAGCCCGATCTCACGCTGGGCCATGCAGTACCGCGTGATCGAGTCCATCATCAGCATCACGTCGTTGCCTTGATCACGGAACCACTCGGCGATGCGAGTGGCAGCCGTCGCGGCACGGAGACGTACCAGCGCTGGCGCGTCCGACGTCGCGACGATCACGACCGACCGGGCCATGCCCTCGGCGCCGAGTTCGCCTTCGATGAACTCGCGCACCTCTCGACCGCGTTCACCGATCAGCGCCACCACGTTGACGTCGGCGGTCGCACCGCGAGCGACCATGCCCATCAAGGTCGACTTGCCGACGCCGGACCCGGCGAACACGCCGACGCGCTGACCCTTGCCCATTGGCATGAGGGTGTCCCAGGCGCGAACCCCGAGCGACAGTCGTTCGTCGACGCGAGCCCGACGCAACGGATGCGGTGGCGTTCCGTCGAGGCCGACCCATCTCGTCCCGCTGAGCGCCGGGCCGTCATCGAGCGGGTGTCCGAGCGCGTCGATCACCCGACCGAGCAACTCGGTACCGACCGGAATCGAGGGCGGACGTCCGATGCTCGACACTCGGGTTCCGACGCTCAGCCCCGCCACGTCGCCGTAGGGCAGGCAGGTGATCCCGTCGAGCGTGCACCCGACGACCTCGGCGGTGAGCGGCGGACCGTCGGTGCGAGTGTCGTCGACGATCTCCACACCGGCACCGATGGGCACGTCGAGTCCTTCGACGTCGAAGCCGAGCCCGACGACACGCGAGATCGTTCCGGTGACCCGCGGCTGCGCGGCCTCGAGCGAGGTGTGCAGCCGAGCCGACAGCCCGGGGTCGCGAACGAGGGTCGGCGTCACTCGACGAACTCCTCACTGCCGCGGGCGATGGTGATCTCGCCGCTCTCTTCGAGCACCCGGATCTGCTGCACGATGCCGACCTGAGCTTCTTCGACGGTGGCGAGTCGGATCTGTCCGAGCAGCTGGATCTCTTCCTCGAGATTCTTCGCTGCTCGCTCGGACATGTTCTTGGTGACCTTCTCCTTGACCTCCTGGCGAACACCCTTGAGCGCCGTGGCCAGGGATCCGGAGTCGACGTTTCGAAGAATGAGCTGGATGGCCTTGTCGTCGAGGTCGACGATGTCTTCGAACACGAACATGCGGCGGCGGATGTTCTCGGCGAGTTCGGCTTCGGTCGATTCGAGTCCTTCGAAGATCGCTCGCTCGGTCGTGCGGTCGGAACGGTTGAGGATGTCGACGAGCGTCTGAACGCCGTCGGCGTTGCCGGTTGCCGGGCCCGCGACCATGGCGGAGCCGAACCGGCGCTGCAACATGCTCTCGAGCTGAGCGATCACTTCGGGTGAGGTGCGCTCGAGCTTGGCGACGCGAATCGACACGTCACGCTGCATGTCTTCGCCCAAGCCCCCGAGGATCGGCGACGCGACGTCCGGAGCGAGGTGCGCGAGGACGAGCGCAACGGTCTGTGGATGCTCGGCCGAGAGCACGTTGATGACCTGCTTCGGTTCGGCTTTGGCGATGAACTCGAAGGGCACCGGCGTCGGCGTGATCAACCCCATGATCCGATCGGCCTCTTCGGCGCCGACCGAGGACTCCAGCATCTGGCGAGCAGCGCTGACCCCGCCCATCGCTCCAGCCCGGCTCGACTTCGCGAGCTCCACGAACTCCATCAGCGACGCTTCGGCCACTGCGGCAGGAATGGATCCGGCGCGTGCGATCTCGACGCTGACCTCAGCCATCGCCCGCTCGTCGAGCAGTTTCATGATGGAGGCCGCTCGGTCGCGACCCAGCTTCAACAACAGGATCGCGGCCTTCTGTGCCCCCGTGAGCGCGACCGGCGGCTCGATGGTGTCGTCGAGCGTGTCGACGTCGACAGCGCTCACGTCGTCGCCTTGTCATCGGCGAGCCAGTCCTGCAGGATCTGAGCGATTTCCTCGGGACGGCGATCGGCCAGCGAGCTCAGTTCGTCGAGTGCACTCTGACTCGAATCGTGCATGGCGGTGAGCGCCCGACCGTCCTCGTCGTGCGGCGATCCGCTCGGAGTCAGCGCGCGATCCGCTTCGTCCTCGCCGGAACCGAGCGGAAGAGCGCCAGCTCCCGACCCGGCACTGATCGAACCGATGTCGATCGGCGTCGCCACCTCGCGACGGGCTCGGCGAGCGCTGCGATAGGCGAGGATCAGTGCGAGCAGGGCGACGAAACCGACGATGCCGGTGCGGATCATCGACGACTGCTCCGACGCTGCTTCCATGGCCGCTGCTTCGGCGGCTGCCGCCTCGGCTTCGGCCGGGTCGGCGACGGAGAACGGCAGTCGGGTCACCGAGACCTGATCCCCACGGGCGGCGTCGATGCCAGCCGCGGCGCTCACCATCTCGGCGATGGCTTCACTCTGCTCGGCGGTCACCGTGCCTTCGTCGACGAGCACGGCGACGCTGAGACGGGTGACGGCGCCCGGGGCGAAGGTGACCTGCTCGACGGTGCGGTTGACGGCGAAGGTGCGCTCCGCGTCGTCCTTGACGTACGACGTCTCCCCACCGGCTCCCGCACCGGCAGCGGCGATCGGCGCGCCGTCGGGGCCGAGCACGCCGGCCTCACCGCCGATGCCGACGTCGATCCCGGTGTAGGTCTCGTTGGCCACCCGTTCACCGAGGACCACGCCGTTCTCACCGGTCGTGTCGTAGGTCTCCGACGTGGCCTGCCGTTCGGTCAGTTCGAGTTCGGCTTCCACGTTGACGGCGACGTTCTCGAAACCGGTCACGCGTCCGACCATCGCGCGCAGTTCGCTGGCCAGGTTGGTCTCGAACGCGTCGGTCTCGGGATTGACCCCACCGCCGGCGACGGAGGGAGCCCCGCTGCCATCGGTCAGGACCCGGCCGGTCGAGTCGGCGATCGTGACGTCTTGGGGCTCCATGTTCTTCACCGACGCGGCGACGAGATGGACCATCGCGGCGACCTGATCGGCCGTGATCGCATCGCTGCCGGCCATCCCGACCAGCACCGACGCAGTTGGCTTCGTCGGCTCGTCGACGAACACCGAGTCTTCCGGGAGCGCCAGGTGGACGGTCGCCGACCGGACGCCCTCGATGGAACGGAGGGTCTTGGAGAGTTCACCTTCGAGCGCCCGCTGGTAGTCGATCCGTTGGCGGAACTCCGAGGTCGTGATCCCTTGACGGTCGAGGAGCGCATAGCCCTCGTTCGACGCCGGAAGTCCTTCGCCCGACAGCGCGATTCGCAGGTCGTAGACGTCGTCTCTGGGCACCATCACGGTGCGTCCGCCGTCGGCGAGTTCGTACTCGACGTTGCGAGCCATGAGTTCATCGGTCACCGACGCTGCGTCGCGCGCCTCGAGGTCGGTGTAGATCGCCGCCATCGCGGTCTCGCCGCTCGTCGCGCTCGTGAAGACGAAGAACCCGGCGACGAGCGTCAGCACGGCCGCACCGAGCGCGACCTTGTGGAGTGGGCTGAGCGACGTGACCGTCCCCATGATGCCGCTCGACGAGCCGGAGGCGCTGCTGCGGTTGGAATCGAAGCCAGCCATGGATCAGACCTGCATCCGCATGATGTCGTTGAACGACTCGATCGCCTTGTTGCGGATCTCGACGGTCAGTTGGGTCATCAGCTGCACTTCGGTCGTCGCGATGGTGAAGTCGTGGACCGCTGTCAGGTCGCCCGTCGCCGCCTTCACGGCGAGTTGATCGACTTCGGTGTGCGCATCGGACAGCGACTGGAGCGCGTTGCCGATCTGGTCGCCGAACGACTGTCCCGACTCGCCTGCAGTGGCGGCGGGCGTGCTCGTCGGCATCGCCGGGAGTGCGCCGACCGAGGGAAGAGAAATCGGGGGGAGAGGAGCGATTGCCATGGTCAGCGTCCGATCGAGAGTGCTGCTTCGTACGCCTCACGGGCGCGTTGGAACGTGTTGATGCTGGCTTGGTAGCCACGCTGTGCGAGCTGCATGTACACCATCTGCTCGCCGAGATCGATGCGAGGACGGCGGACCATCCCTTCCTCGTCGGCAAGTGGATGCCCTGGCTCGTAGACGACGATGCCGTTCGGGTCGCCGAAGGCAGCACCCGACACTCGAACGCCCGAGCCGGGCGCTTCGCCGCCAGCCTCGACGAGGATGAAGCGTTCGGCGAACGCTGCCTCGTCGGTGGAGGTGACGTTGTTCATGTTGGCGACGTTGTCCGCGACAGCGTCGAGCCAGATCTTGTAGGCGCCCATCCCGGTGCGGGCGGCGTCGAACGTGGCGAACATTTCAGACATGGGGCTCCTGATCGCTCCTTTCAGCGGGTTGGCGCTCGCTACGACCGGCCGCTGATCGCCGTACGCAACATGGCGTACTTGGCGCTCAGGCCCTGGGTGATCATCTGCTGTCGCAGTGCCGTCTCTGACCCTTCGAGCAACTCGAAGTCGATGTTGACGTTGTTGCCGTTCATACGGGTCGGGGCGACCGACCGATCGATGGAAATCGCTGCCTGTCGAGGGTCGCCGGTGGCCGCTGCCGAACGCAGGCTGTCCTCGAACGACACGACCTTGGCTTGATAGCCGGGTGTCTCGAGGTTGGCGAGGTTGGTGGCGATCGCTTGCTGGCGGACGTCCAGGCCGTCGAGGGCTCGATGCAGCGCCATGGTCGCCGTGTCGGAAATCCCGATGATGCTCACAGAAGGGACCGTCCGGGTTCGGTCGAGGAGTCAAGCAGGTGGCGACGATTTGCGTTCACACGGCGACGGGGAGTGATCCTTCACCGTCGGGCTGGTCAGATCGTGTCGCGGAGCCGATCGAGCGCGCTCGAGACCTGCGCATCGATTCGACACCCGCCGAGGTCGACGATGCACCCACCGCGCTCGACGCGAGCATCGGCGACGACGGTGGCGTCGGAACCCCAGCGGACGAGATCGGCCTCGGCAGCTTCACGCGCCGTCGCTTCGTCGTCCGGATGCACGCGGATCATCGGTGCGCCTCGCTCCGGCGTCATCGCCAGCGCGCGACGCATCGCATCGAGGACGGCGTCGTCGCCGTGTTCGAGTTCTCGACCCACCAGTCCTGCTGCGAGCTCGACAGCCATGGCCACGACATCCGACTCGACGTCGGTGACCGTGAGCGCGTCACGGCGGCGGAGATCGGCCAGCGCCGCCTCGAACGCCTCCACGCACCGCGCGAGACGGTCCGCATTGATGCGGTGATCGGCGATCGCTGCATCGACGTCGGCGCGCGCCTCGGCCATACCGAGCTCGTAGCCCTCGCGGAATCCGGCGTCACGACGCTGCGCGGCGATCGCCGCCGCCTCGCGTCGCACGTTGCTCACCACCTCGCTCGACGGAAACGCCGGCGCAGCGAAGTCGACGACGCTCATCGCCGCGACCCGCTCGAGGTTCCAGGTGAACCCCCCGGTCGTTGAACTTGCTGGTCTCGGTCGTTCTGCAGCCACTGCATGATGATCCCTGCGACGAGGTCGGGGTCCGTCTCGAGCAGGTGCTCGATGGTGCGTTCGGCCGCGACCGCCTTCGTCTCTGATGACAGAGCGTCCGGCGCTGCCTCGATCTGTCGAGCAGGTCCGGTCACGGTACGCCGCTGCACCACGGAGGTGGCCTCGACCGCTCCAGCGGGCAGTGCTGGGCGTTCGCCCGTCACCGCGCCGCGTCGTCGCGAGGTCGTCGAGTTCGCCCACCCGGCGTCGTTCGAGCCGCCCCAGCGCCACCGCGGCAGGTCCGGGAGCGCCCGCGACATCAAGACAACGCAGATCGCGAGGACCGTCGCGCTCACGGCGAACGCCGCCACCGACATCCGATCCCCGAGCGCGCCGACGGCGACGACCGCCGAGTCGACGGCGAAGAGGTGGGCAGACACGACGATCAGGCCATGTACTCGAATCGAGCGGCTCCCGACGGCGCAAATGCTCCCGACGCAGCGGTCACCGGCGGCGGCGGGTTGTCGGCGGCCAGGCGCTCGGTGGCTTCGGTCAATGCTTCGTTGCGCGCGGCGAGTCGCAGCGCCCAGTCGCGATGCTCTTCGGGCATGGACGTCAAGCCGTGCGGCGCCGAGAAGGTGCGAACCGAGGTCACGTCGCCGGAGGCGATCGCTGCGTCGATCTCGTCGAGGCAGGCCTCGAAATCACGCAGGGTGACCGCCCAGAGGGTCATGCCCGCACCGACAGTCGAGGACGATCGCCAGCAAGCTCGGTGCCGAACCCGCCGCCCATTTGTGCAGGCGACTGTGCAGGCGACTGTGCAGGCGACTGTGTCCGCAGAGACTCTGCGGCGGCCGTGCGGAATGCGTCGCCGATCTCGCCGATCAGATGGCGGGCTTCGGACACGGCAGCTGCATCTTTGAACATGTTCGCCTGCGCCAGCCGACGCAGCAGGTAGTCGTACACCGACAGCAACGCCGGAGCGTGCTCCCAGGCCTCGACATCGAGCATCCCCACCATCTCGCTCAGCAGGTCCTGCGCATGGCGCAGCAAGGAGTTGGTCGTCTCGTGATCCGTCGCATCGATCGCGATGAGGGCACCATCGAGGTCGCGGTCGAGCCGGTCGAAGCACATCACGATGACCTGACCTCCCGACGCGGTCTCGAGGGAGCCGTCGGTGAACCGCGAACGTTGAGCGCCGGCGGAGAAGGAAACGAGCGAGTCGGAGGAGTACATGTCGTGCTTTCGTTACGTGTCGTGATGCTGGTTCGTGGACGGATGGCGTCAGGAGTTGCCGACTTGTGGCAGCGACGCGAGTTGGCTCGAGATCCAGCTCCCCTGGTCTTGCAGGCCTTGGAGCAAGGTCTGCAAGCTGGCCCACTGCCGCCGCAGCGTGGCCTCTCGCGTGAACAGGCGGTCCTCGAAGCGTTCGATCTGATCGTTGAAGTCCTTGACTCGGCGGTCGGCGGCATCGCTGGCGGTTTGCAGCAGCCCGGTGTCTTCGTTGATGACCCCCGTGGCGAACTCGGCGACGCGGGCGGCGATGCCCGGCTGATACGAGATCGCACCGAGCGCGCCGCTGACGCCGCCGTCGACGGTGATCGACAGCCCGGCGGCCGGCGTGTCGACGAGCGGGCCGAGCGTCAACGTGCGACCCTGCCCGAGTGCGGCAACGCCATCGATTGTTCCCTCGACGTTGACCCCGGCCTGAGCGTTCCAGGTACCGAGACCTGCGACGTCGAGGTTGAGTTCGAACGAGCCGGCGCTGCCCCATTCGTCAGCACGCACTCGCAGGCCGGCGCCGTTGGCTTCGACGACGAGATCGAGGCCGGCCTGGGCGATCGATTCGTTCAGACCGGAAATGATCTGGGCAGCAGACTGACCTGCCGTGACGTCGTACGTCGCGGTGATGTCGCCGATCCGAACGCCGACGCGAGTGTCCGCGAGCGCTCCACCGGCGAAGATCTCGGCGGAGGCAGCTCGGGTCGCTGCGACGGTGATGTCGACGTCATACGAGCCGGTCACGGTCGAGGCCGACGCGTCGGCGAAGCTCACTCCCGCCGGTGCGGTGGCGCCGCGCCCGAAGAACCGAGCGGCGTCGTCGGGACGCTCGGTGAGCGCGGTCATGAACGTCGCCCTGTCGAAGGTGAACGATCCGTCGCGAGTGCTCTGGATGCCGAAGTCGGACGGAAGCATTCCTGCGACACCATCGACCGACGAGCCGAGCGCTTCGCGGACCTGGTCGGTGAGACGCCGGATGGCGCTGTTGTTGGCGAGGACCCCAGACGTGCCGTTCGCGACGTCATAGCGGGTCTGTACCTTGATCTCCGCGAGCAGCGTGTTCGCCGCGGCGACGAGCTTGCTGACATCGCTGGCGATCGCATCGTCGTTTCGGGCAACGCTGACCGTCACCGGCGACGTCGTCACCTCCCGAGCGGTGAAGCTGACGCCGTCGACCACATCGTCGAACGTGTTCCCACTCGCCTCCACGCTGTACGCCCCAGGACCCTCGCCGATCGAGATCCGAGCGTTGCGTGCAGCCGAGGTCTCGACCAGTCCGCCCACCGCACCGAACGCGGCACCGTCGACGGCGAGTTCACCGTCGGTGCCCGTGGTGGTCGAGCCCAGTTGGAGTCGCCAGTTCGTGGCGTCGACGCGTACCGCAGCGGCTGAGATACCGGCGCCGGCGCCGTTGATGGCGGCGGCGACATCGACGAGGCTGCCCGACCCGGCGCTCACCGTCGTGATGGTGCGTTCACCGACCCGCAGCCCTCCGTCGAGCGTGACGTCGAGGGTGCCCGCACCGGTGTCGACCGCAACGGAGTCGCCGGCCTCGAGCGAGGTCACCACGGTCGTGTTCCCATCGACGTCGATGATCCCGTCCGTACCGGTCCGTGGGGTGACGTCGATCGTCAGACCGAGACTCGCGAGCGCCGTGCCGCCGGTCATCTGGATCCAGGCGTCGGAGCCCTGGCGGTCGGTGCTGATGACGATCGAGCCCGACGAGTCGAGCGCGGCGTCCGCTGCAGCGCCGACGTTCTGGAGTTGCGCATCGACTTCGGCTGCGAGCGAGACGGCGTCGTACGGGCCGTCTGTCAGCGTCAGCGTGTAGCTGATGCCGTTCACCGACACGTCGAGGGTGTTGTTGATCGCCGAGATGTTGGTGGTCGCGGCGAGCGGCGAGGTGCCGGTCGCCGCAGCGCTCTCGGACGCTTGGACGACCGAGAGGTCGAACGATCCGACGCCGAGTCCGGTGCCGGCCCGAACCGCAGAGATGCCGAGCGATTTCGTCCCGGTGGCCAGCGCCAGCACCGCGTCGGTCGTGACCGGAAGGTTGCTGGCTGCCACCGTGCCGCTCGAGCGCAGACCGTGCGAGGCGGCGAGCTGTTCGACGGAGAAGGTCAACGAGCCGGGCGTGGCACCCGACGTGACCGAGGCGGTCACTGCCGCCGAGTTCGACACGGTCGCCGAGAACCGGTCGAAGGAATCGTTGTCGCTGAGGCGGAGTGCAGCGAACCGAAAGGAGTCCACGGTCGAGCGCATCGCCGTGATGGCCCGGGCAGCATCCTGAGCGCCGCTGCGGCGCGACTCGAGGGCCGTGAGGGGTTGACGCTCGATCTGGATCAGGCTGTTGACGATGTCGTTGGCGTTGATGCCACCGATTTCCATGAGCTGCTTCCTTCAGTCCGTGATGCCGTTGTTCACGTGCTCGACGCTCGGGGCCAGACCGGATGGCCTGGCCCCGAGCGCCGAACGAGGTGGATCACCGCAGCAGTGAGAGCACCGACTGCGGAACCTGGTTGGCCTGAGCGAGCATCGCCGTGCTCGCCTGGGACAGGATCTGGCTCTTGGTGAAGTTGGTCATCTCCGCCGCCATGTCGGTGTCACGGATCCGGCTCTCGGAAGCGACGAGGTTCTCGGTCGTCACCTGCAAGTTGTTGATCATGGACTCGAAACGGTTCTGGAGAGCACCGAGGTCACCACGGGTGGTCGACACCGTCTGGATGGCGGTGTCGAGGGCCGTGATGGCCGCAGCCGAACCAGCTTCCGAGGTCACGTCGAGGGCGCCCACACCGAGGGTGGTGGCATCCATGTCGGCGATTCCCACGGTCACCGTGTCACCGGAGTTGGCTCCGATCTGGAACGTTCCGCCGGTACCGGTCGCCGCTCCAACCGCACCGGCGAGGCCGGCGAGGGTGTTGTCGGCGAGCGGGGTGCCCGTGCCGTCCGCGATCGTGATCGCCGCTGCCGAACCGTTCGACACCGTGAAGGCGCCGCCCGCTCCGATCGCTTCGAAGCTGACCGACAGGTTGTTGGCCGCCGCAGCGTCCACCGCGTTGCCGGTGCCGACCAAGGCCGACTTGATGGCCGACTCGATCGACGCAGCAGCGTTGGCGCCCGTGAAGGTGCCGGCGGACAGTGCAACCGACACCGTGCCCGAGCCACCGGTGACGGCGACATCGATGGTGTCGGCGACGGCGACCGTGATGCTGCCGTCGGCGTCGAAGGCCGACAGCGTGCCGGCGGTCTTGCCGTAGCTGCCGTCGAGCAGGTTCTGCCCACCGAAGGCGGTCTTGTCGGAAATCCGGTTCACCTCGGCGGTGAGCGCGTTGATCTCAGCCTGAGCAGCGTTGCGAGCATCGGCGTCGTTGGTGCCGGTGTTCGCTGCCTGGACGGAGAGGTCACGCATACGACCGAGGATGGTGTGGACTTCGTTCAGTGCACCTTCAGCCGTCTGCACGACCGAGATGCCGTCCTGAGCGTTGCGAGTGGCCTGACGAAGGCCGCTCACCTGGGAGCGCAGGTTCTGGCTGATGACGAGACCGGCAGCGTCATCGGCTGCCCGGTTGATGCGGAAGCCCGACGAGAGCTTCTCGAGCGACTTGCCGAGCGACATGTTGTTCGTCGACAGGTTGCGGTAGGCGTTGATCGCCATGCTGTTCTGGTTGATACGCATTTCCCTTACCTCCATGTAAGTGATGTGTGATTGAGGCCCCAATCCGTTGGAACCACCCGTAGGCCTCGTCGACTGTGCGGCGTGGCGAACAGTGCGCCAGGAGGTCACCAGAGTTTTTTCGACGACGGATCCCGTACGCACCTGATCGCCCCCTGCCGTGGTTTGTCGAACTACTGACGGATTCTTGATTCAGGTCGCAAGCAAAAGCGCCGAAGCACTGTGCGTCACCACGCACCACTGGACATCGAGAGCGGGAACTCAGATGACGATCATCGAAGAACACCACGTCGACAAGCAGCGCAGCGAGAACACCTCGCTGTTCTGCGACCGCAGCCGGCTGCGCGCCGAACTCGCACAGCTCGAGGAGCAGCCCGACTCGGTCGCGACCCGTCGACGGATTCGCATGTTGCGCCGCCGCGTGGATGACATCACCAGTCAGATCGTCACCTCGAACATGGGACTCGTCCGGTCCTACACCCGTCGCTTCGGTGGCGCTGCCAATGCGCACAGCCGCGCCGACTTCGAGTCCGCCGGCATGCTCGGCCTCATGCGTGCGGTCGACAGCTACGACCCCGAACGCGGGACGTTCGGGCAGTGGGCGTTCAAGCCGATCCAGCGCGAGGTGCTGCGTGCGGTCCGTGACAACGACCATCCCAATCTGAACCTCGGTGACTTCGAGAAGCGTCCGCAGATTCTCCGAGCCGCCCGCCAGCTCCGAGGTGTCGACGATTCCTACTCACCGTCCGACGCCGAGATCGCCGCGGCCGCCGACGTCACCGTTGCTCAGGTCCGCCGGGTCCTCAGCCCGCCTCGCCTCACGTCGCTGAGCCAGCCCGCCGACGACGACAACGAGTCGACGCTCGACGACAGCATCCCGTCCGACGAACTGTCGCCCGAACACGCGGTGCTCTCGAAGTTCACGCTCGCTGCACTCGAACAGTTCGGTCTCCGCGCACTCGACCAACGCGAGCTGTACGTCGTCGTCCGACGGTTCGGACTCGATGGCGAACCGATCGAGAAGTTGACCGAGATCGGCGAGACGCTCGCACTTTCTCGTGAAGCCGTCCGCCAGATCGAGGCCAAGGCACTCGCCAAGCTCCAGCATCCGATCGTGATGTCGAAGCTCGGCCGCCCCGGTGATCCTCGCTCGCACGCTCACTCGACCGTCTGAGATGAACCGTCGCCTGACCGTCGAGCAGTGATCGTGATCGCCCCGTCGAACCAGCATCTGCGATGAGCACCTCGGCGATCGACTCGGTGATGTCGAGGATCGGAGCGATCGAGAGTCGCTTCGACGCCAGCGCGATCTCCGAACCGCAGCCCGGTGCCGTCCCGGTCGTCGACAACGGCGTCGAGTTCGACCCCTTCGGTGACGTCTACCAGAACGCCGTCCGGGTCCGTGACGCATCAGGGTTCATGCCCGCCCAGCTCGGTCCGACCGACGGCCTGATCGGCGCGTCCGGTTTCACCTCGTTTCGCCCGGGCCCGGCGGGCGCTGGGGCAGGCGGCACGGCCGCTGTGAACGCCGCCATCAACGGACTGGCCGGCGTCGCCGGGGTACGACCGGTCGGCGGCTACGGGTCGATGCCCGTCCCGTCGTCACTGCGTGGTTTCGGCAACGGACGCATCCCGACCGAGGCACTGACGCCGCTGGCGGCGCAGTCCGGACATCGGCTCTACGCTCCGGCCGCCGCGTCGTGGAACAACGTCGTCACGGCAGCCCGGGCCGACGGCATCCAGTTGCGGATCACGGATTCCTACCGCGACTACGACGAACAGGTCGACCTCGTGCGCCGGAAGGGGTTGTACTCCGAGGGTGGCCTCGGAGCAACGCCCGGCACGTCGAACCATGGTTGGGGTCTGGCCGTCGACGCCGACGTCACCGACCCCGCCACGCTTCAGTGGCTGAGGACGAACGGGCCACGCTTCGGGTGGGTCGAAGCCGTACCACGCGAACCGTGGCACTGGGAATTCCGTCCCGAGCAGGTCTGACGCTTCCGAGCGCGACCGCGGAACCAGTCAGCTTTTCCCGTCGGCGACTGCCCCGGACCTCCACGCTGTTCGTCGCCGGATGCCTCCGCACGCGATTCGCTCGACGTTGCCGCTCCGTCGACGACGTCGTCGCCCGTCTCCGCCACCTCCGCGCTGCCCGTGTCCGGGTCGAGGGGGGTGTCGGTTCCCAGGTCGTTCCCGTGCGCGGAAGCGACGACAGCGTCACGCGTTTCGCGGTGGACTCGCAGCGGGTCGAGCGCCAGGCGGTCGGCGATGACGACGGTGAGCGCCGCCATGAGAGCGGCCGCAGCGTCGAACAGATCGGCAACGTCGAGCACGTCGAGCGCAGAGTCGAGGGTCGCAGAGGCGGCTGCGACGTCGTTGCACACGACGCCGTCGAGCAGCGACGACATCGCTCCCAACGCGGCGGGAGACGCGGCGTGGTAGCCCTCGGCGTGACCGCTCATGGTCAACAGCGCTGCGCGACGGTCGTCGTTCGACACGCACAGACCCATCACGAGGTGGAACTGGCGGCACATCAATGTGGCGGCCATCAGCAACAGGCCTTCATCGTCGCCCGGCGACGGGTGCACCGTGCACTCCAGCGGGCGCAACCCCAGGAGGAGTTCGGCCGTCCGATCGAACAGGTCCGCCGCGTGCACGTCCGAGAGGTCGACGGTGTCGGGCGTGTCGGGCGTCTGGCTCGTGCTGCGATTCACCCGATTGATCGTGCCGCCTCCGACGCATCGCGCCCGAACCTTGAGGAGTTCTTGACTCAAGTCGTGTCGGAACGCGTCACACCGCTACGGGCACACCGTCATGGTCGAGGATCGCATCGGCCACGTGTCGGGCAGCGAAGTCGCACCCGTCGGCCACGCCCGCGAAGGTGTCGGCCCACACGACCGATTCCGGCACGCTGCGGATCCGCCAACTGGTCGCCTCCGGGATCAGCCACGCCAGCGGAGCCACTGCGGTCGACGGCAGGTCGGTGACGTCGTTCGGCGTCACGAGCGACACCTCGTCGCCGGTGAACGACACCTCCTGGATCTCAGAGATCGCTGGCTGCCCCGCGCCCGGTTCGACGCGCAACCCGTCATGGCCGATCGACACCGTGCACGACGGGTCGGCGGCGAGCACGTGGCCCCCCAACGCGCACGACCACGCTCGCAGGAGCCCGGTCCGATTCGAGCCGGGCGTCGTGTCGATCACGCCGAAACCCAACCGGCCCGCCTGGTTGATCATCGACCGCACGCTCTGGAGCACCGTGTCGAGGTGCACGAAGCTCTCGACGTCGATCCGTGCGCCGACCAACTCAGGCCGGTGACCGCACAACGTGTCGAGAAGATGACGGCCGCGTTCGGTCAGGGTGTCCATCTCGTCCTGGACGAGGTCGCGGAGCAACCGCAGCATCGAACGCTGACCGAGCGGCCACGACTTCATGAACGTCTCCTGCCAAGCCGCCATGCGGGAAACGAGTTCGCGATCCCCGAAGGCGATCGCGTCCTCGGTGAGCTTCCAGCCACGCAACGGATCGTCCGGATCGGTACGCCGCAGAAACGCCACGAGATCGTCGGGGGGCTGTTCGGGAACCTCGTCGTAGATGACGTTGGCGAAGACGAACCGCGAGGGAGAAATCACCTGATCCTGCGCCACGGTCATCTGCCCTCTCGATCTGCTTCGTTCGACATCTCGCCCACCGCGAGCCGCTTCACTCGCGCTGTCGCACGTTCCGCCCGCTCTGTCGCACATCGTGTTGCGGCGCCGCGACCGCCCTTGCGAGTATCACGCAGGGCGCCCTGCACAACACTTGTCACCTGAGATGCCACGACTTCCGCCTCACGTCCACGGGCCGGAATCCCCGCTTGGCTCCGACCGTTCGAGCGCGACGCGCCCATGTGACATTCTACACGTCAGTAACGCTCGGCGTGGAAATCTCGGCGAGCGCCGCGTCGTCCCTGCGTAGGTGACCTTCAGGACACGGCTGTGCCGATCGAGGCGACCGCCTCGGCCAGTGTGAGACGGCGCCGTTTGCTCGGGGAGACCCCGCCGAAGTACCCACCGGCGATGTCGTGCTCGTAGGCGTGCGTCAGACATGAGATCCGCGCCGGGCACCCTTGGCAGATCGCGACCGCCTCCTTGGACAGCGACTTGCCGGCGTCGACGAAGAACAGGTCGAGTTGATCGATACCGAGGTCGCCGCAGGCGGCGTCGCGGATCCAGGTGATCTCCTTGGATCGTTCGATCAGAGTGGCGAGTTCGTCAGTGCTGGACATGGTGGCTCCATTTCGATTCGGTCGTTCGATTCGGTGGTTCGATTCGGGGGTTCGATTCGGTGGTTCGATTCGGTGGTTCGATTCGGTCGTTCGATTCGGTCGTTCGATTCGAGCTCGTCCACTGCTTCGAGACGGTGCTCGTCGAGCTGGTCGTGCTGTCGACTGTCCGGTGCTCACGCGCGAATGCACGAAAAATCTTTGCGGGCACCGACCGATGTCACGTCGGCGCGAGCACCGTCGTCATGCGATTCGTTGCATAGGGTCACTATCGATGAGTCGCCTCGACCGGTCCAGTCGCGCCGCAACGGTCGCCGCAACGACCCCCGCAACGGTCGCCGCAACGACCCCCGCGCGACCCGACCCGTACCCGCGGCGGCTGCTCATCACCGTCATCGCCGGCGTCGTGGTGTTCTCGTCGTCGATGACGATCGTGTCGGCCTCGCTGCCGACGATGGCCGACGACCTGGACTCGTCGGAAGCCTTCCTGGCGTGGTCGGTCACCGGGCTGTTCCTGGTGATGGCGGTCGGCACCCCGATCTTCGGCCGACTCGGCGACATCTACGGCCACCGCCGGCTCTTCCTCACGGGCGCCACCATTCTCAGCGTCGGCACGATCCTCTGCGGGCTGGCCCCGACCGCCGAAGCGTTCGTCGCGGCACGCATGATCGTCGGCCTCGGCATCTCCGCCACCATGCCGAACGGGATGGCGCTGATCATGGCTGCGTACTCGCTGCAACGCCGATCGGAAGCGATGGGTTGGTTCCAGATGGCGATGACGGGCGCTCCGGTCATCGGCCTCGTCATCGGTGGGCCGCTGATCGACGCGTTCGGCTGGCGCTACATCTTCGCCGTCCTCGCCCCGATCTCGTTCGGCGGGGTCATCGCGTCGTGGAAGGTGATCAAACCCTCGCCGCGGGGCGAGCCGATCCCGATCGACTGGCTCGGCGCCGCCACCCTCGGCACGGCGACGTTGACGTTCCTGCTGTTCCTCGAACAGGGCTCGTCGACCTCGTTTGCCGACGGGCCAGCACTGGCACTCGCCGCCGCGTCGGTCGTGTCGCTGCTGGTGTTCATTCGCATCGAGCAGCGCGTCAGCCATCCGTTGCTGAAGCTTCGCTACTTTCGTCGACCCAACTTCACCGGCCCGCTGATCGCACAGCCGCTCAGCCAGTTCGCCTACATGGGCGGATTCTTGATCGCGCCGCTGCTGCTCGACGAACTGTTCGGCTACTCCGTGGCGGCGATCGCCCTCGTCTTGCTCGCCCGCCCACTCGTGTACAGCGTGCTGTCGCCGGTCGGTGGACGGCTGGCGAACACGGTGGGCGAACGATCCATGATCGTGAGCGGATCGGTGCTGATGGTGCTGTCGATGATCGCCTGGGTGTTCGGCGCGCACTGGACCAGCCTGCCGATGGTCGTCCTCGGGCTGATCCTCTCCGGCACGGCGATGGGCCTGGCATCACCCGCCTACACCACGGTGATCGCCGCGGCGGTCGACGAAGGCGACCTCGGCATCGCGAACGCGATGGGCACGACGATGATGAACATCGGCATGCTCACCGGCATCCAGGCGATGTTCACCGTGCTCGGTGACGGACGCGGACCCGATGACTTCGCGCTCGTCTTCGGTTTCGGTGCGATCGTGACCGCGTTCGGGCTGATCGGCGGCCTGATGGTCACCTCGTCCAACCGAGCCTGACCAGCGTCGACCGAGTCGGAGCGGGCCGGACCCGTCCGGCAGCGCATGGTGTCAGCCGGCGGTGTCGTCCGCCCACGTCGCGCCGAAGCGGTCACGGTACGCGAGCGCCGCGGGCGGCTGACGCGTGATCGGGCCGTGGCCCTTGCCGACGGGGTAGCCGATCGGCACCAATGCGACGGTGGCCCAGTCGGCCGGGATGTCGAGGGCCGCCTTGACGTCGTCTTCGCGTAGGCAGTGCAACGTCGTGAGCGTGCATCCCAGGCCTTCGGCGACGCAGGCCAGCATCGCGTTCTGCACGGCGGGATAGACCGACCCCCCACCGACGAGGCTGACGCGGTCGAGCTTGGCGTCGGTGATCGCCATCATCGCCGGATTCGCGCAGAAGACGAGAATGGCCGGAGCCTCGGCGAGGTGCTGTGCGAGATGGTCACCGGCCGCAGCGACGCGTTGCCACTTCGCGTACTCGTCGGCGGGCAGCCGCTCCATCATCTTCATGAAACCGGCCGAGTAGCGCTCCCACTCGGGCTCGTAGACGTCCTGGAGCGCGCGCTTCGTGCCCGGCTCCGTCGCGACGACCACACGCCACGGCTGTGTGTTGCCGCCAGTCGGCGCCCAGCAGGCGGCTTGCAGCACGCGCTCGAGCACGTCGCCGGGAATCGGATCGGGCCGCAGCTTGCGAACGGCTCGAAGTGTGCTCATCGTCTCGTAGAGATCTGCCATCGACGCAGTCTCGCGGACCGGCGACCACGGCGAGAACCTGCCGTCGCGTCACGCCGTCATGACCGTCAGGTTCGAGACCATCTGACGCAGCGCAACACCGTGCCACCGCCGACCTCGACCACGCGGACGTCGTCCATGATCGCCCGCACCACGACGAGGCCTCGCCCCGTCGGAGTCGACGCCTCGGGGGCGGCCATGGCGTCGATCTCCGGCACACCATCAGCGTCGTCGACATCGAGGCGCCACGACTCGTCATCGCGTCGCAAGGTGACCGTGATGTACTCGGCGCCGGAATGCTGCACGACGTTGGTGGCCAGTTCGCTCACCGCGAGACCGAAGTCTTCGGCGAGATCACCGCCCCCACCCCCCTGCCGGACGAACGCCTTGGTCTGTTCGCGCAACGTCGCCAGATTTTCCAGGTCGGCGCCGACACGCACCCGCCGCTCGAACGCTGCGCGCGAGTCGGAGACGTCGACGCTGCGCGAGATCGCACCACCGTCGTTCGATTCGAGCCCGCGCACCAGAGCCACCTACACGGAGTCGGCGTGGTCGACGTGCAGATGGTTGGTCAGCCCACTCACTTCGATGATTCGACTCACCGCAGGGCCTGGCGAGACCAAGACGAGGCGGGTGCCGAGTTCTTCGGCGGTCTGATGCGCATCGATCAGAACCCGCAAGCCACTCGAGTCCATGAAGTCGACGGCCGACACGTCGAGGCGACGATCACGATCGGCGGGCATCGCAGCGAGTCGGTCGGCGAGTTCTGCGGCACTGTGCGCATCGATCTCGCCCGACACGCGGAGCTCGGCGTCGCCGACGTGGATGTCGAGACGTGACTGCGGGGGTGACATCTCCCCGAGCCTACATCTCACCCGAAGACCGGATGGAGACCGTGCTGGCCCCGTGCTGGCCACGTACTGGCACCGGTTCGCGAGGCGGTGCCGAGCAGGTTCACAACGGTCAGGGGCGATCGAGATCGTCGCTCATCCAGCTTCGGAGCTGCTCGAACGTCTGACGCAGCAAGCGACTCACGTGCATCTGCGAGATGCCCATGCGCTCCGCGATCTCGGTCTGTGACAAGTCGTCGTAGAAACGCAAGCGCACGATCTCTCGCTCGCGTTCGGGAAGACGCCGGAGCACGTCGTCGAGGACCACGTCGTTCTCGCGATCGATGAACGCCCGGTCGAACACCCCGAGCGCAGCCTGGCGATCAGCGGCGCCCGCACCGTCACCAGCTGGTACATCGAGCGTGCCGACACGTGCTGCGCTCGTCGCAGCGAGTCCGAGCACGACGTCGTCGCGCTCGATGCGCAAGTGCTGAGCGATCCGGTCGACGCCCGGCGAGCGGCCGTCGAGTTGTTCGAGTTCGCGTACGGCGTTGCGAACCAACAAGTGCAGTTCCTGCGCGGACCGTGACACCTTGATCGTCCACGACCGATCCCGGAAGTGCCGCTTGAGTTCCCCTTCGATCACCGGCACCGCGAACGCACCGAACGGCGACCCATGCTCAGGGTCGAAACGATCGACCGCGCGCACGAGACCGACCATCGCCACTTGCCGCAGATCGTCGTCGTGGCGGCCGTCTCGACTGAAGCGCTTGACGACATGGCCTGCGAGACCCATGTAGTCCTCGACCAGTCGATTGCGCACCGATCGCTCGCGCGTTGCTGCATACTCGCGAAACAGCTCGAGTTCCGGGTCCAGATCGTGGCTCGCCGAGCTCGCATCAGCGCGCGTCTCGTCGGAGTCCCGGTCGTCGTGGGCGCCCTCGTCGCACACCAAGCGACCTCAGATCGAACGTTCGAACGCAGCAGCGTCGGCGGATGGGGCACGTCGTTTGTGGAGCACGACGCCGCCGCCGACGAGGTCGTAGCCGTCAACCACCGACTCGAGGATCGATCGCGCCAACGAGTCGAGTTCGACGGCTGGCTCGGAGACCGGCTCGGACACGGCGGTTGGCGTAGCGGTTGAAGTGGCGGTTGGCGTGGCGGTTGGCGTGGCGGTTGAAGTGGCGGTTGGCGTGGCGGCCGCAGCCGGCGCGGTGCCGGTCGAGCCCTCGGGCATCACCGGCGTCAGCGTGACGATCATCGACGGCGACGAATCGCCGTCGACCGCCTCGAGGCGAACAGCACAGCGAGTCACGGCCGTCAGATCGCCGTCCGGGGCCCGCGCCCCCTCGACGAGAATGGTGAACACCTCGCTCACGGCGAGTCGCAGGTCGTCGATGTCGTCGACGTTCAGCCCGATGTCGGCCGCAACCGATGCGACGACCGTGCGCACCGTCATCGCGTGACGGGTTCCGAGCGGCACGGTCAACTCGACGGCGAAACTGGCGAGATCGTCGACGACCGCGGAACCCTGCATCGACCGAACAGTACCGGACCGATCCGCTCGACCTCCACGCTCGACCTCCCCGCTCGACCTCCACGCTCGACCATCGCCGCGCTGCGACGCGTCAGAGCCAGCGTTCGACGACCGTCGACACGCGTTCGGCCATCCGTTGCGGCATCCCTCGGCCGGCCCACCGCGTCGGATCGAGTTCGATCGACGCTCGAAGATCGTTGTCGAGGTGCGCGTCGAGGACCGCGACGACCTCGGCGTCGACCACGACCACGTTGGCCTCCTCGTCGTGCTGCATCGACCGTTGGTTGAAGTTGGTCGAGCCGACCGACGCGACCTTGCCGTCGACGGTGATGACCTTGGCGTGCATCATCGACACCTCGTAGGTCCGGATCTCGACACCAGCGTCGAGCAGGCGTTGGTACGACTGCTCGCCGGCGATCTGGATGAAGCGTTTGTCGGCATGCTCGCCCGGTACCAGCAACGTCACCACGACGCCACGCTCGACCGCGGCCTCGAGCTCGCTCATCATGTGGGTGTCGGGATTGAAGTACGCCGACGCGATCCGCACGCGCTTCTCGGCCAGGCCGAGCAGTGCCATCAGGAGGCGCCACACATCGCTGGCCCCCGTCTCGGCCGACCCGCGCACGACGAAGCAGGTGCTGTCCCCTCGCGGCGTGAGATCGATGGCGCGTTCGTTGCGAGGATCGAACCCGTCGTCGTACTGGTCCGCCCAGTTGTCGATGAACGCCACGTGCAGGCCCGCGACGGCCGGCCCGACGACGCGCAGGTGCGTGTCACGCCACTCGTCGGGACCCTGGGCGTTGCCCGTCCATTCCTGCGCGATGCCGACGCCCCCACAGAAGCCGACCGTGCCATCGCAGACGAGGATCTTGCGATGCGTGCGTCGGTTCGCCTCGACGATCTTGGGCACTCGGCCCTCGAAGAACGGACGGAACCATCGGACTTCGCAACCCGCCTCACGCATGCGCACGACCAGCGCCGGGTCGATCTTGCGTGCGCCGACCGCGTCGAGGAGCACGCGGACCGCACAACCGCGCTCGGCTGCTGCCGCGAACGCCTCGGCGAACTCGACGGCGATGTCACCGCGCCAGTACACGAAGGTGACGAAGTCGACGGTGTGCTCCGCACGTGCGATCGCGTCGAGCATCGCGGGAAAGATCTCGTCACCATTGCGCAGCACGGTGATCTCGTTGCCGACCGACGGCGCCATCCCGAGCAGGCCGTGCAGTCGATCGGTCCACTCCGCTTCCGACATCGCCACGACGGCAGTCTCTCAGCCGAACGACCGACTGCGACATCCGGACGCAAGAGCGACGACGGCGACCTCACGCCGCAGCGGCGGTCGGCCACTCCGCTGGCACCACACTCGTCTCGATAACGTTCGGGCGACGATGTTGGCCTTCAGCGAACCGACCGGGCCCGCGCCTCGATCACCGAGGCAGCGATGAGCGCACCGTCCGACGAGCGCGCCACGGTCGACTTCTCGAACCCGATCGATCGCGAGAACGCGATCCGAGTCGGGCGAGCCTGGATCGAGTTGCGCCGCGGCGCGTGGACGGCGAACCTGCGCGAGTACCTCTACGGCGACGACGACCCGCTCGAACAGGGGCAGATGGACGCGCTCGATCTGCTGACCCGCAGCGACCGCACGATGCGCGGCCTCGCCGCCCGTCTGCGTATCGATCCGTCGTCGGCGACACGCGCCGTGCAACGCCTCGTCGACGACGGACTCGCCGAACGGTTCCCCTCGCCCGACGACGGTCGCGTCGTGATGGTGAGGATCACCAAAGACGGACGCACTCGGCACGCCGACGTCGACGCTCGTCGCTCGCACACGATGGCGCTGATCCTCTCGGAGTTCACGCCGCACGAACGTGCCGACCTGGCGGTGATGCTCGACCGTTTCGTCGACGCCCTCGATCACGTGTGCGAACGACTCGGCACCGCCCCCGACCCTCACACCAGCCACGACGCCGAGACCCCGGACACCACCGGCACGGCCAGGCAGTAGGACCGTGAGTCTGAATCGGTTGTGGTGGCCGGGGTGAGCGGTGACGGGTGCACGAGTGCCGCGATCGGTGTGGGCCTGAGCGTGGCCGAGGGTTGCGCTGATGGTCTTGGGTCTGGAGGTCTTGTCGGGCGTGCTCTGGCGGGTCAGCAGGTGGCGGCTTGCGTGGCGTCGGCGATGTTGCTGGTCGAGCAGTAGCGGGCATCAGCCAGGTCCTCCACGTGCCTCACCGTCACACGGCGATGCGTACCCACGGTCCTAGACGAACAGAATCTCTGCGGCGTCCAATGCACCCTCGGATGTGTAGCCACGGATCTCGATTCCGTAGTTGAGCGAATCATCGATCACCTCGAGAAACTCGATCGGCCCCGCGAGTTGCCCCGACGAGGTGTTCATCGAGCTCCAGCTCGTCTCGTTCTCGCCGTCGATCCGATAGAGCAACGCGAAACAGCTGAGGCTCGCCAAGCAGGACGGATCTTCGCTCGGATGCTGATACCCCTTGACCATCACGACGTCCGAGTCGACGAACTCGAGCTGATCCCGGTCGTCTCGTCGATCCCAACCGCCGAACACTTGGCCATCTCGAATGGACTCGGCCGGCGCGTCGATCTCCTGCCAGGAGCCGTCGCGTTTGATTGCCAATCGAGACGAGTACGTGCCGTCCGACAACGAGGTCAGCAAGGAGACGGCCACCGCGCCGTTCTCACTGACTTCGAGCTCGGAGACTCCTGCGAAGCCAGGATCCGACGGGGTACCAACCGATCCAGGATCGAAGGTGGGAAGGTCGTCCACTGACGAGGTCGACGTTCCCGTGATCAGATCCACGGTGCGCGTCACCACCTTCACGTCTTGAACGACGCCGTTCTTCTCGAAGAACTCGACGCTGACCAGACTCCCGGAGCTGTTCTGCGCGTCCGCTGCCCGTCGAATGGACGCCGAGTTGTCGGAGAGGTCGTAGAACTCGTTCGTGGGAAGATTCTCGACGCCGGTTTCCTCCCATCCGGAGTCAGCGGACAGAATCCCTTCGATTCGGACGTCGCCGCCCACGCCGACAGAACTCTGGTCATACGAGACGTAGGTCGAGCCATCGTCGAGGATGTACATGTCGTCCACCCACCCGCTGAAGAGACTGGGCGGGGAGGCCAGTTGCACCCAGGCTCCGTCAACGGAGCTACGGGACCAGAACTCGGTGGGTGGAGGCTCATAGAAGGGTCCATCGGTGTCGATATCGCGGCTCCGGATCTCGACCGTCGTCGTCTGCCCATCTGTCGCAGACACTCCGGCAGATACAAGATCCCGATGGTTCCAGCGCTTCTGAGTCTCCCAGTTCGCGTTCGGGGGTTTGATGGCTGCAGTCGTCGATTCGGTCGTCGGGAACGACGACTCACCACGCACCAGTGTTCGTGATGTTCACCACCGCCACATCACCAGCCCCACCACCCGGCACCGCAACACACACCGACGAGCCAGAACCACTGACAGCCGGCAAGGGCGCGGCGTGAGCGACCGAAGCCGGCACTGCGGCAAGCGACGCAACTGCGACGAGACCGGCGACCGCACTCCGGCCACGACGTCGCGTTGACCGAATTCGCACTGCATCTGCACGCTTCATGGCACCTCACCGTAGGTTCGGCGATCTGTTCTGCGCAATGTTGGACAACATCGATTGCGCGAACGGCGGCGCGGCGCCGACGAACCCAGTGACCGCCCCCTCTCGCTCGGGCTCGCTGACGAACAACATCCCGTTACGCGATGACGGAGAAGCTTCCACTCGGCGGACGCTCCCCGAACGGCGGCGTTCGCTGCCAGATCGCCGAGCGATCTCACGACCGCCCGTTCCGAGGGCTAGTTTCGACGTCGATGGCAGACCAAGCCGACTTCGCAGATCAGGCGATGCAGTACGCGCCACAGTTGTACGCCGCAGCGATGCGAATGACGCGCAACAAGGCCGATGCCGAGGACCTCGTGCAAGAGGCGTACCTGAAGGGGTTCCGCAGCTTTCACACGTTCACCGAGGGCACCAACCTGCGCGCCTGGCTGTTCCGGATCCTGACCAACACGTACATCAACACGTACCGGGCCAAGCAGCGACGCTTCGACGAGAGCGACCTCGCCGACGTCGAGGATCTCTACCTCTACAAGCGGCTGGGCTCGTTCGAGGATCCCTCTATCGGCCGCTCGGCCGAACAATCGCTGATGGAGATGCTCCCCGACGACGAGGTGAAGCAGGCCCTCGACAGCCTGCCCGACAACTTCCGGATGCCGGTGATCCTCGCCGACATCGAGGGATTCGCGTACAAGGAGATCGCCGAGATGTTGGAGATCCCGATCGGCACCGTGATGTCGCGGCTCCATCGGGGAAGAAAAGCGATGCAGAAGGCGTTGTACGACTATGCCGTCGAGAACGGGATCGCCCGAAGTGCGATCGCCGAACTCGACGCAAAGAACGCAGGGACCCCCACCTCCCCCTCGGCAACGGAGCGATGAAGATGGACGAATGTGACGAGCCAGATTGTGCCGCGACGCTCAAAGAACTCGACGCCTTTCTCGATGACGAACTCTCGCCTGCTGCAAAGGCGTCGATCCATCACCACCTCGAGTGCTGCCCCGACTGTCACGGAGCGTTCGATTTCCACGCCGAACTGAAGCAGGTCATCGGCGAGAAGTGCCGCAACGAAGAGATGCCTCCCGACCTCCTCGCCCGGATCGAGCGATGCTTCAGCACCGACTTCGACGGTGACGGCGTCATCGGCTGAGCTCTTGACGGCTCGCTCACTGCGCACACACCGAGGGCCAGGAACTCCACCGTGTCGAGCACCGATGCCCTGATCGTCACGATCGCCGTGGCCTCGACCTGGGCGATGACGGGCGTGATCTGGGTGATCCAACTCGTGCACTATCCGATCTTCGATTCGGTCGATCGTGGTGACGACGACGCACTATGGGTGCGCTTCGGTGAACGTCACCGCTCCAGCATCTCGATCGTCGTCGGGCCGTTCATGGCAGCCGAGGGCGTCACCGGTCTGCTGCTCGTCGCTCGGCCTCCCGACGGCGTCGACCGCTGGCTCACGATCGTGGCGCTCGCGCTGATGGCCGTTGCGTATGGGACGACGGCGTTGGTGTCGGTCCCACTCCACGAACGCCTCACACACCGGTTCGATACCGAGTCGCACCACCGACTCGTCGCGACGAACTGGATTCGAACGGCGGCCTGGACGCTGCGCGGCTTGGTCGTCGCCGTCATCGCGACACTCGCGATGACGGCGACCGCCGCGACCGTCTGAGACGGACGGGAAGCAGGGATGCGAGACGGACGGCGAGTCGGATGCGCGTCGACCGCGACCCGACTCGCGGCACTGGGCTGGGACTCCGGCGACCGGGGCAGTAGCCTGGACGGATGCTTGCAGCGGAGATCTGGCACTGGTGGATCGGCGTCGCCCTGACGGGTGTCGCCGTGCTCGCTTCGTTGAGCCTCGTCGGCGCCTACCTCAAGAGCGTCGCGTCGCAGCGTCATCCCGGCGGCAAACGCGGCCGCCAGAACGATCTCTGAGCTGATTCACCAGCGCGCGGCCACCCGGTTCGGCGTCGTGAGGAGCGTCGTGTCGTGAGGAGCGCCGAGTCGCTGTTCGACGACCTGCTGGGTCGCTGCACGTTTCCCGACGCTGGCACCTCGGTCGTCTGCGGCCTGTCCGGCGGCGCCGACTCGAGCGCGCTGGTCGCGCTCGCAGTGCACGCTGGCCTGCTCGTCACCGCGGTCCACGTGGATCACGGGCTGCGCCCCGACGCCGAGGTCGACGCCGCTGCCGCCCGCCGGATCGCCGACACGCTCGGCGCCGACTTCCGGTACGAACGCGCGGCAGTGCAGGACGGACCGAACCTCGAGCACCGTGCACGCATCGCTCGCCGTCGGCTGCTCGGACCCGATGCGCTCACCGGCCACACCGCCGACGATCAAGCCGAAACCGTCTTGCTCGCGCTCCTGCGCGGCAGCGGGGCGACCGGCTTGTCGGGCATGGATCGGTCGGTGCTCCACCCGATCCTGCGCTTGCGTCGCGCCGACACACTCGCCGTGTGTGCGGCGCTCGACCTCGACCCGGTCACCGATCCGACGAACTCATCGCCGCGGTTCCGTCGCAATCGGCTTCGGCTCGAAGCGATCCCGCTGCTCGACGACATCGCCGAACGTGACGTCACACCGCTGCTCGTGCGCGCCGCCGATCTGCTCGGAGACGACGACCGGTTCCTCGATCAACTCGCATCGGAACTCGACCCGACCGACGCTCGGGCGGTGGCGGCGGCACCGCGACCGCTGGCGCGCCGTGCAATTCGAGCGTG
This sequence comes from Ilumatobacter sp., assembly GCF_046290335.1. Taxonomy (GTDB): domain Bacteria; phylum Actinomycetota; class Acidimicrobiia; order Acidimicrobiales; family Ilumatobacteraceae; genus Ilumatobacter_A. The sequence continues at coordinate 322,685 of NZ_JBKAGH010000002.1, forward strand.
GCTGACCGTCGACGGGTACCCGCCGGACGCTGCGTCGATCGAACGCGTGCTCGATGTTGCGGCCGGACGCAGCGCCGCCTGCGAGATCAATGGCGGCGGACGAATCACGCGAACACGCCAGCGACTCGCGCATTTTCGCGAAACCGACTGAGCAAGTAACGTGACCTGCGCTCATGTGCACACTCGCCCACTTTTTCATCTCACGACCTGGAGTTCGCTGATGGCACCACGACTTCGAGGCAAGTGGGCGCTCGGTATCACGCCACGAAACTTCACCTGGGTCCTCAAGGACAAACTGGCGATCTGCGAGCGACCGGGCGGTGTCGGCGACAGCCACCGCCGAGTGCGTCGCCAAGAAGAGATCATCTGGCTGCGCGAAAACGGGTTCACCTGTGTGATCTCGATCATCGCGGCACCACACAACTTGCACAACTACGACGAGTTGCAGTTGCCGTATCGGCACCGACCGTTCAACTCCGAGCATCCCGACCCATACCTCAAGGCGCTCTACACCGAGATCCGCGAGCTGCTCAACCACGGCACCAAGTTGCTCGTCCACGCCGAAGAGCTCGGCGACCGGGTCATCGGGGTGATGGGCGGCTACATCCGCTGGGCGGGCCTCGTCGAAGATCCGACGCAGGCCATCCAGGTCACCGAGCGCATCGCCGGACGCCAGCTCGATCCCTTCGCCCGCGCGATCATCATGCGCGCCCACACGCTGCGCTAGTTCGCAGGCTGCGACTCCATCGGTCAGCCTCTCGAGCCGAAACTCAGGTCCGGCCCGTCATCTCGCCGGTCAGCGACCGGCGCGTCACGTCACCAGAACAGCACGTTTTCGGGGCGTTGGAGCAGCGGGTACGCATCGGCGGGGACGTCGCCGGGGCGGTACTCGAAGTGGAGGTGGTAGTTGCCCGGCGACGTGCCGGTGTCGCCGACGAAGCCGATGATGTCGCCCTGCGCGACACGATCGCCTTCGACCCAGCCGTTCGGGTTCGGCGTGTTGTGGAAGTACTTGTAGAGCACGTCGTTGACGTCGTCATACAGTCGCCAACCGTTGAATCGCCCGGTGTACCACTGGGTCAGCACACCGTCGACGACCGCACGGATCGGGAGTCCACCGTCGGCCATGATGTCGACACCTTGATGGAAGTAGCCGTCGGTTCGGCCGCGGCGATCGCCGTAGTTGTTCAGCACGCCGCAGTGGTCCCCTTCGCCGACGACGATCGGAAAGAGCATCTCTCCCGGTTCGGGCGGCGTGAACGGCAGAGGTCCGACGACGGTGGTCAGATCGGTCGGGTCGATGCCGCCGGCGGGCGGGATCGTGGTGGGCAGGGTGGTGGGCAGGGTGGTGGGCAAGGTGGTGGTCGGCGGCGGAATGCGTGTGGCTGGCAACAGGGCGGATCCCGCACCGTTGAGCTCGTCGACACCGGGCGACGCAGCGCCGACTCGTGACAAGCCAACGACGCCGAATCCGGCGAGCGCCGCGCCGAGCACCCCGCGCCGGGAGATGCCGCGAGGCCGCGCAGGTGGATCGTCCCCTGCCGAACAAGCGCAGTTCGGATCGTGGTCGTACGGGTGCGTCATCGTCTCGTGGATCGGCGCCGTCGGGTCGTGCTGCGACGCGTTCGAGAGTCTATGACGACCCCGTTGCCATTTCGACATCGAACTGCAATACACCACGGGGCCGTGCGATCCGACGCGGCGCCCGCGGTCGAGCTCACGACGGGAACGATCTCACGACTGGAACGAGGCGTTGGGGTCGCGTTGGAGCAGATGGAACGAGTCCATCGGCACGTTGCCCGGCCGGTACTCGAAATGAAGGTGATAGTTGGTGTTGCTGTTCGCCCCGTTGGTGCCGGTGTTGCCGACGTATCCGATCACCTGCCCCAGCGCGATCTCGTCGTCGACCTCCAGGCCCTCCTCGTGGGTGTCGAGGTGGAAGAACCGGTAGGCGACGTCGTTCTCCTCATCGAGGAGCGTCCAGCCATTGCCGGCGCCGAACAGCAAACCGCTGTCGTCGTACCGCTTCGTCAGCCGTCCGGCCGCGGGCGACCGGACCGGGAGGCCGCGATCGGCCATCAGGTCGACGCCCTCGTGCAGACGACTGCACCCCGAGCCCCGGCAGTCGCCGAAGCTGTCGGAGACCCAGCAGTAGTCATCCGGGCCGACGATGATCGGGAACAAGATCTCTCCGGGCTCGAGCGGCGGAAGCGATCCGATGTCGGGCACGGTCGTCGGTGGTGTCGTCGTGGTCGGGGGCGGAATGCGTTGTGCTGGTTGCAGCGCGTCGGCAGCGTCGTTGAACTGTTCGACGCGGGACTCGGCGACCGCCGACGTTCTCGCCAGCACGATCGCCCCGATCCCGACCGCCGAACCCACACCACCGAGCGCGAGGACCGACCGGCGAGAGACGGAACGCTCGCCCGGCGACGTCGTGCTCGCAGCCGAGTGCTCGGCGGCTCGATCGACAGCGAGCGCAGCGTCGCCGCGAGCCGAGCTGGCCGGGTCGGAGGGGAGGTGGTCGTCTGACGTTGCGGTCATGATGCGAGTCCGTGATCGAGGCACGACACCTGTGCATCGGCAGCACCGGCCCTCGACTTGACCGAACTCTATGTCAGCCTCGTCACCCGTTCGACATCAGACCGTAATATTTGCACCGAAATGCTCGCTGGCCAGGGGCTCAGCCGCTGAGACGTCCGTCGACGATGTGCACACTGCGATCGCAGAACTGCGTGATTCGCTCGTCATGGGTGACCACGATCGCCGCCGTCCCACGCGATTTCATCTCGTTGCGGATGAGTTCCATCACCTGCTCGCCCAGTTCGGTGTCGAGCGCCGAGGTGGGTTCGTCGAAGAGCACGAGCGACGGCTCGTTCATCAGCGCCCGGCCGATCGCGACCCGTTGACGCTGACCACCCGACAGTTGCGACGGCAGGTTCTTCGCGCGATCCGCGAGACCGAGTTCCTCGAGCAACTGGTCGGCACGTTGTTTGGCTGCGGCCCCCGTGCGCTTCCCGAGTTCGTCGACGACGAGCAGGTTCTCGCGCGCCGTGAGGAACGGCACGAGGTTGACCGACTGGAAGACGAAGCCCACTTTGTCCTGCCGGAACTTGGTGAGTTCCTTGGGCGAGTGATCGGAGATGTCTTCGCCGCCCACGACGATGCGGCCTTCGGTCGCCGAGAGGATCCCGCCGGCGATGGAACACAACGTGGTCTTGCCCGACCCGGACGGGCCGACCAGCGCGACCACCTCGTCGCTGCCGAGTTGCAACGTCGCGTGGTCGAGCGCGACGACCTGGGAGTCGTCGCCCATCGTGTACACCTTGCGCACGTCGGACATCTCGAGCGCGAGCGCCGTGCCATCTGGTGAGCCGGATGTGGTGCGGGCAGATCCCGTGGTGGACGTCATGTCGACACTTCCTTCGACGAGAGGGGCGAGAGCCTGGATGGCCCAGCGGCGGTCACGACGTCGTTCCGATCGCTGAGGCCGGGTCGACGCGCAACACTCGACGCAACGAGAACGAACAGCCGATGATCGCGGCGACGAGCAACAGCACGGTGCTGGTGATGATTCGCCCGGGGGTGATGAGCAGCGGAATCGAGCCGGGCGGAATCAAGAGATCGAGCCCGACCACCAGGGCACCGGCGATGAACGCTGCGATCGCCGTCACGACGACCGCCTGCGCGACGAGCCCAGCGAAGATCGTCGAGGACTTCGCGCCGAGCGCCTTGAGCACGCCGTAGAGACTCGTACGTTCGACCGTGAGCAGCGCGAAGAACAAGCCGATGACCACCAGCGCGATGGCGACCGTGACACCGATGATCTGGTTGAAGGTGCCGGTCTGCTCGCTGACGCCGGGGATCGCGTTGATCGCATCGTCGACGGTGAACGACTCGGTCGCGCCGTCGGTGGCGGCGTCGATCACCGCCGGGAGATCGTCGACGGCACCGCGCACGATGAGCCCCTGGTAGACGCCTGGTGCGAGTTGCGCGTCGGGCCGGTTCTCGCTGAGCACCGCGCGCCACGTGTCGGGCGAGGCCCACAAGCTGGCCTGCCCGTTGAAGCTGGTGTCGGTCACGAAACCGACGATCTCGATGGGCGAGCGAGCTGGACCCAGTTCGATGCTCATGCCGATCTCGACCCCGTCGGCCTGCAGCGTGTCGTCGGCCCAGGCCTGACCGGCTCCCGGGACCTCGGGCACACCGTCGGGCGCGAGTTCGTAACCGAACAACGCCACCCCTGCGAGGTCGCGGGGCCCGTTGCCGGGAATCCGTGCGCCCAGTTGCACGTTGCCGATGCCACCGACCTCGGTCACGCCCTCGATGGCTTCGACCTTGGCGCGTACCTCGTCGTCGATGCGGCTGCGCACGAACGACGCCTGCGCGGTATCGGAGTAGACGATGGCGTCGGCCTGCTGGGCTCGGATCGCTCCGGTCGATGACGCGATCAAGCCGTCGAGGAGTCCGCCGAGGAACATCAGCAGGATCGCGATCAGGGTCAAGATGACCGTGGCCGTGGTGAATCGACCAGGACGACGTCGCAGCTCGGTCAGCGCAAGCCTCATGCTCCGACCCCCTGCCCGGTGGTGGCCTCGATCGGGTCGATCGCGAGCACGCGTCGCGCGGCGACCAGCGAACTGGCGACGCCGAGCACGAGCAGGAGCACCGACCAGAAGACCACCGCGCCGGTCTCGAACCGGAGCGCGAGACCACCCAACTCACCCCGAGAGAGCGGGTAGTAGAGCAAGGTGCCGACCGCGAGTCCGGCCCCGATGATCACGACGACCTGGATCAGCAGCGCTGCGACCAACCGGCTGGCTGGCGCTCCGATGGCGCGCAACAGCGTCAGCGAATTGGCCTTCTGGAACGTGACGATCAGGAAGAACAACCCGGTCACGCATGGGACGACGAGCCCGTAGAGCAAGAAGATGATGTTGAACGACTGCTGCACCTGCGCGACGCCGGGCGTTTCGGCCGCGGCGTCGGCACGGGTCAACGCGTCGAGGTCGAGCGACACCGCATTGATCGACGCCACCACCTCCTCCGGGCTCACGCCGTCGGCCGGCACCACGCCCAGCACGTTCGGCAGCGGGATGCCGGCGTCGGGGTTGACGCTTCGCACCGCGCTGACGTAGGTGTCGTAGGACGCGAACAGCGTCGGCGCGACGTTGAGTTGGACGTTCTCCGCGATGCCGACGATCTCGATCTCCATCCCGCCGGGCAGCAGGGTGACGATGTCGCCGATGCCGTAGCCGAGCCCGACGTCGGCGTCGCTGACGACGGCTTCGTCGTCGGCGATCGGGAGTCGACCGTCGACGACGGTGCTCGGCGCGCCGATCCCTGCGCCGTCAGCGCCGAGTTCGTAGCCGATCAAGGTCGTGTCGAAGGTCTCGCCGTCGTCGTTGCCGCTCGGACTGGCGGTGAAGGTGCCCTGACCGATCCGACCGACGGCGCCGACGCCGTCGGCAGAGCGGATCTGCTCCTCCATCGGCGGAGTGATGACGCTGCCCTGGAGCACACGTTGACCGTCGACGCTGTACACGAGCACGGGCGCGTTCTGTTCGCGGATCGCACCGATGAAGCCGTTGATCAACCCGTTCTGGAGCGACTGTTGGAACAGGATCAAGAAGACGAGGAGGGCGATGGCGGCGACGAGCAGCAGGAACCGCACCTTGGCACGAGCCATCTCTTTGAACGCCAGGAACATCTCAGTACGCCTCGACGGTCACCGTAGTGGCACGGCGTCGCCAATCCCCGTCAGTCGCTCCCGCCCGGGGTGCTGATCGTGGTGGGGGTGCTCGGGGTCGTGGTGGTCGCCGAACCTGGCACCGTGGTCGTGGTCGTGGTCGTGGTCGTGGTCGTGGTGGCGCTCGAACACGCTCGAGACTCGTCGAGTTGCACGCCGAGCGGAAAGGCGATGAGCGGGAACGGGTCGAGCGCCGTGCCGTCGCGCGGAATGAGGCTGTCGGCCCACACTTCGAAGTGCAGGTGGGTCCAACTCGTGTTGCCGGTGCGACCCATGAATCCGATCACCTGGCCCGCCGTCACTCGATCGTCGGGCGCGACGTCGTCGCTGTACGCGTCGAGATGGTGATAGCGGTACCACCGACCGTCATCGCCGCGCAGGATGCGCATCAAGCCCCCAGGCCCTGCGACCTCGTCGCGCTCGATCACCCCGTCGACGCACGCCACCAGCGGTCGGCCCGGAGTGTTGTCGAGGAGTTCGCCGATGTCGACGCCACGGTGTCCGCACGGGCCGTTGGCATTGGAGAACCCGTTGAAGTTGTTGAGACACACCAGACCACCGTCGAGCGGATCGACCGGCATGGGCAGCGTGCCGGTTCCGGGCGGGATGCGAACCGCCGGACTCGTCGCCCGGGCGGCAGCAGCGACGCCGGGGAGCGAATCGGCACGCAGGGTTCCATCACGCCCGAGCGCGAGCCCCAGCGCTGCAGTGCCGGTCACGCCCGCCAGCGAGCCCAAGAATTGGCGTCGGCTGCGAGTAGCGTTTGGATCCATGGCGGGTCGACGTGTCTTCGTGAGCGGCGTGGGCGGTGAACTCGGCATCCAGGTCGCCAGCATGCTGGAGGAGGAGCCGTGGGTCGGTGCGATCGCCGGAACCGATGCGGATCCGCCCCGGCGACGCCTCAAGCGTACGGCATATCACCGGATTCACCCCGACGAGCACGACCGCATCGTCAGCACGGTGATCGACTTCAACCCGCACGTGCTCGTGCACGTCGGGGTGTGGGAGCCCGACGCTCGCGCGGCACCGCAGGCGGCCGCGAGCCTGACCGACCAGGCAGCCACCTCGATCGTCGGCGCCGCCGCCGAGTGTTCCGCGCTCGAGAGCGTCATCGTCCGCAGCGGCATCCAGATCTACGGCCGCGCTCGCGGCGCGCTCACGCGTCCCGACGAGTTCGCCCCGATTCGTCCGACGTCGGAGTACGGCCGCACGCTCGCCGACATCGAGCGAACCGCGGCGAGCGTCGGTCGACGCGTCGGCGTGACCGTGGGGGCGGTACGGCTCGCGTCCGTGATCGGACCACACGTGCCGTCGCCGCTCGGTCGGATCCTGCGACTCCCGGCCGTGCCCTTCGCTGCGCCCGCCAATCCGGCCTTCGCGGTGATCCGCCAGACCGACGCGGCGCGGGCGATCGTGGCCGCCGCACGCGAACATCTCGCCGAACCCGTCAACGTCGTCGCCAACGGGGCGATCACGGCCACCCAGGCCGCCCGACGCGGGAGGCGACTGTCGATCCCGGTCGTGGGTCCGCAATGGCCGGTCGCCGGGCGACTCAGCCATCTCACCGGGGCACCGATGCCCGATCACGTCGTCGAGACTTTCCGGCGTGGCCATCTGGCCGACAACGGCCGAATGCTCGAGCTCCTCGGGTTGGTTCCCGAACAGACGACGCCGGACGTGATCGACGACCTGTACGGCTGGCCGAGCATCGTCCGCCGTCCGGCACGAAAGCAGATCGCATGATGAGCGCCGCCGACCGCCTCGCCGACGTGATCCCACTCGCCGGTCGCGTCGCGCCGACGGTCGAGTCGCTCGGCAACACCGTCAGCCGCACCGCAGCCGGAACGATGGCCGACGTCGTGGCTCGCGCTGGGTCGACCGTCAGCGAGCAGGTCGGCGGCGCGATCGGTTCGGTCGCCGACGTCGCAGCGACCAGCATTCGGGAGGTGACACGGCGACTCACCGACGAACCGGTCGACGCCACCGACGAGTGGGGCCGCGACCCGGTACTCGTGCGCAACATGCTGATCGCCGCGCGCCTGCGCTGGGATGTGTCGACCGGCGGCGACCAGCGTCTCCCGAAGCGCAACGGTGCGCTGATCGTCGTCAACTCGCCGAGGTGGTCACTCGCTTCGATCTTCGCCGCCTTCGCCGTGAGCGAGGCCGTCGACCGGCCGGTCCGCTTCGTCGGACGCCCCGACGACGACCTGTTCGGAGCGATGGCGAAGCGACTCGGCGGCTTGCTGCATCACCCCGACGAGGTGGCCGGAGCGTTGCGGGCATCCGAACTCGTCGTGCTCGCGGCTCGGCCGACGCGCAACCCGCGTACCGTCGGACCCATCGACCACACCATCGTCGGCTCGGCGATCCTCGCGGGCGTCAAGGTCTTTCCGGCTGCCACGACGTCGAATCCGTTCGCCCGAGGCGCTCGGGTCGAGATCGGCAACCCGACTCGGCCGCCGGCCAGCCGCCGCGGTCCGCTCGCCGAACTCGAACTCGCCGATCGCCTGCGCGTCGACATCACCAGCCTGCTGTCGAGCATGGGCGACATCAGCACCGGCACCCCGCTCGACTGGTTGCCGTTGAGCCAGATCGGAGCGCGCTGATGACCTACGTCCGCAGCAGCGACGGCACCCGAATCCACTACCAGGTGACCGGTCGACCGGGTGCACCGCCCGTGCTGTTCATCCAGGGTCTCGGCGCCTCGAAGAACGGGTGGATCCTGCAACGGATCGCTTCCGCGCCCTGGTATCAGGCGATCGCCCTCGACAACCGGGGGGCCGGTCGCAGCGACAAGCCACACGGTGCGTACTCACTCGAACAGATGGCCGACGACGCCGTCGCCGTACTCGACCATGCCGGCATCGAGACCGCGCACGTCGTCGGCGCGTCGATGGGCGGCGCCATCACGGCGATCCTCGGGGTCAAGTACCCCGAGCGCACCCGGTCGCTCACGCTCGCCTGCACGGCCGGGATGAATCATCCCTGGCGCGAAGAGATGCTCGTCGAGTGGCGTGACAACGCACTCGAGCACGGGATCGGTGCCATGAGCCGCGAAGCAGCCCGCTTCGTCATCGGACCCCGATCGTTTCGGCGCTTTCTCCCTGCGATGGGCTGGCTCGGCCCGCTCGCACTCGGCCGTCCTGCGCATGCGTTCGCTGCGCAGGTCGATGCGATCCTCAACGTCGACGCGTCGCTCAGCGATCGGCTCGACGAGATTCAGGTACCGGTCCTCGTGCTCGCCGGCAATCAGGACATCCTGACGCCACGCGGTGACAGCGAGGAGCTGGTCGACCGGATCGACACCGCAGAACTCGCGGTGATCAGCGGCGCAGCGCACGGGTTCATGTTCGAACACGCGTCGACGTTCAATCGGGTGCTGTTCGACTTCCTCGGGCGGGCGGAACGCGCCTGGGTCGAACGGGAATCGGCTCGCACGGGTTCGCTTGCCGATGCCGGCTGAGTGAGACTGCCCGGATGCCGAACCCACGCAAGGTCGTCATCGTCGGCGCCGGACTCTCCGGCCTCGTCGCCGGTCGCGAACTCCTCGATGCCGGCCTCGACGTCTGCGTCCTCGACAAGGGACGCTCGGTGGGCGGCCGTCTCGCCACGCGCCGGATCGGCGACGCTCGACTCGATCACGGCGCCCAGTTCTTCACCGTGCGCACGCCTGCGTTCCGACGACGTGTCGACGATTGGCTCGAACGCGGCATCGTCGCCGTCTGGAATCACGGCTTCGACGACGATGACGGCCACCCGCGCTACGTCGGCGCGACCGGGATGAACTCGATCGCCAAGGATCTGGCGGTCGGACTCGATGTCGAGACCTCGACGCTGGCGTTCGGGGTGCGACCGATGGAGGGAGTCGACGCTCCGCATCGCTGGGAGGTCGTGATCGACGACGGGACCACCCGTCCGGCCGATGCCGTGATCTTCACCTGCCCGCTCGTGCAGACGTTCGCGCTCCTCGCCGACATCGGCGTCTGGAAGAGCGGCGACGAGGCGACCGATGCAGCGCACGATGCGATTGTCGAACGCCACGGCATCCATCTCGATCAGCAACTGTTCCGCACGCAGTACGACCGCACGATCGCGCTGCTGGCGACCGTCGACGGCCCGACGGCGATCGGAGCAGCGGGCGGCGTCCAGCACGGCGACGACGTGTTCAGCTTCATCGGCGACAACCAGGCCAAGGGGATCAGCGAGGCACCGGCGATCACGTTCCACGCCAACGCCGAGTGGAGCGAAGCACACTGGGACGACGATTCCGCCGACACGCTCGCCGCCCTCGAAGCCGCAGCTCAGCCGTGGCTCGGCAGCGCGGCGATCGTCGAGCGGCAACTCAAGACGTGGCGCTTCGCCACCCCGCGCACGATCTGGCCCGACCCGTGCTGGTCGACCGCCGACGGCACGATCGTCGTCGCCGGCGACGCGTTCGCCGGCCCGAAGGTCGAAGGCGCTCACAACTCCGGCCTCGCCGCCGCTCACTCCCTTCTCGCCTGATCCACCGGTCGGCGCCCCGCCGCCGAGACGTGATGTCAGTCGCTGAGCACTTGGACGATCAGTTCGTTATACCACCGCGCTCGGTCCGCACGTTGGTGGCGATACCGAACCACCAGTGGCGCGCCGGCCCGCGTTCGGGATCGAACGAGTCGTACGACTGGAGCGCGCGTCGTCGAGGAACATCGTTCGAACAGCACGCTCGGTCGTGGCCGCGTCGTTCGAGCGTCGACGATCGTTCGGACGGTGCAACTCGTCCTCGGTGTTCAGGGGCACATCATGCTCTTGTTCGCCCGAGCGCTCACTGTTCGATCTTTCTCCACGGCCCGACATTCGAGGCCGGTCACGACTCGATCCACCGAACCGTCGCAGGCGGCTGGGCCGACGAGGCGGTCCGGTCTAGGTGACTTCGTCGCCGCAGACGACGTCGGTGACCTGGCGGGTCTCCAGGTCGACGATCGAGGTGCTGTTGGGACCGAAGCGGCGGAGGAAGTCACTGAAGCTCGTCACGTCGGCCGACTCCGGGCACTGACGAGTGATCACCGGCGGGTACGGGATCAGCCACCCGTTGGTGAACAGGGCGTACCCGTCGACGAGGTCGACGATCGGCGGCAGCACGACCGTGTCGCGTGGGCCGCGGGGCAACACCGCGAACCACAGCACCGCCTCGCCCAGGAGATCCGCGAAGACGACACAGCGATTCTCGTTGCGCAGGTTCGTGCAGGTGATCTCACCCGGAGTGCCGGGCGCGACGCGCAGGATTCGCTCCGGGCCGAGCACGACGTCCATGAACCCGGTGCTGCGACCGTCGACGCCGATCTCGAAGTCGGGTGAGCGCTCGAACGACTGCACGAGTTCGATCAGGTCGACACGCCGCTCGGTCGGCGCCAGTTCCTCGGCGACGACTTCGACCAGTTCCTCGTCGTCGGCGAACACGGCGTTCACGCCGAGCGCCAGGAGGCCCAACGCGACGAGTGCCGCGACGAGTCGGACGCTCAAGAGTTGCCGCACGGCTCCACGCTAACCCTGTGCGACGGCCGAGATGGCGGCACGATGGGCCGCCTCCGCGATGCGGTCGATCACCGCGTCGTCGTGGGCGACGCCGACGAAGATCGCCTCGTACGCGCCGGGAGCCATGGCGACGCCCTCGGCGAGCATCGCCTGGAAGAACGCTGCGTACATCGCTTCGTCGGTGCGCTTGGCGTCGTCGAAGTCACGCACCGGGTCGCCGGCGGCGTCGCCACACACCATGCCGAACAGCGTGCCGACCACCGGGAAGCTCGCAGCGAAGCCCGCCGACGCGCACGCGTCGCGCAGTAGCGACGCCATCCGACGGGCCCTGGCCATCAACTCGATGTAGACGTCGGGCGTCAGATTGTCGAGGGCGGCCAGCCCGGCAGCCGTGGCCAAGGGATTGCCCGACAAGGTGCCGGCGTGGAACACCGGGCCGAGCGGCGACAGGTGCTCCATGATGTCGCGTCGTCCGCCGACGCCACCGATCGGGAGACCACCGCCGATCACCTTGCCGAAGCAGGTGATGTCGGGACGCACGTCGAACTTCGCCTGTGCCCCGCCGGTGCCGAGCCGAAAGCCGGTGATCACCTCGTCGAAGATCAACAGCGCGCCGACGCGGTCGCACTCGGCGCGCAGCCCGGCCAGGAACCCATCGACCGGCGCGACCACGCCCATGTTCGCGGCAACCGGCTCGACGATCACGGCGGCCACCTGGTCGTCCAGTTGCGGAACGACGTTGTAGGGCACGACCATCGTCTCGGCGACCGAAGCGTTGGGGACGCCGGCCGTCCCCGGCAGGCCGAGCGTCGCGACGCCGCTGCCGCCCGCGACGAGCAGCGCATCGGTCGCGCCGTGGAAGTTGCCGGCGAAGGTGACGATCCGATCGCGGCCCGTCACCCCGCGGGCGAGACGGATGGCGGTGCTCGTCGCCTCGGTGCCGGAGTTCATCAGCCGCACGCGCTCGCAACTCGGCACGCGCTCGGAGATCGCCTCGGCGAGCTTCATCTCGCGCGGCGTCGGCGCGCCGTACGACGTGCCGTCACCCGCTACCGCGGTGAGCGCGGCGGTGATCGCCGGATGCGCATGGCCGAGGATGACCGCCCCGTAGCTCTGGACCAGATCGAAGTATGTGGTTCCCTCGACGTCGGTGATCGTCGCGCCGCTCGCACGAGCGACGACGTAGGGCTCGCCGCCGACCGCCTTGAACGCGCGGATCGAGGAGTTGACGCCACCGGGGATCGCTGCTTTCGATCGGGTGAACAGCGTCGAGTTCGAGGGCACACCGGCTCCGGTGCACGTCGTGGGGCTGCACCCCGCGTTCGGACACGCGACGGGGTCGCAGTACGGGATCATCTGGTCGGTCATCGTGCTCCGTTCGGGGCTGGCATCGGGATCGTCGACGAGCGGCCGCTCAGTCGATCGCGCCGGTGGCGGCTTGCTCGGCATACCAGCGCGTGAAGTAGGTGAGGATGATGTCGGCGCCGGCGCGTTTGATCGCGGTGAGATGTTCGAGCGCGACGGCGTCGGGGTCGATCCATCCACGCTCGCCCGCCGCGTGGATCATCGCGTACTCGCCGCTCACGTGGTACGCCGCGACCGGCACGTCGACGTGAGCGGCCACATCCGCGATCACGTCGAGGTAGGCGAGCGCCGGCTTGACCATCACCATGTCGGCGCCCTCGTCGAGGTCGAGGTCGACCTCGCGCAGCGCCTCGCGGACGTTGCGGTGGTCTTGCTGGTAGCCCTTGCGGTCACCGCCGTCGGCGATCGACACGTCGACGGCGTCACGAAACGGCCCGTAGAGCGCACTGGCGTACTTCGCCGAGTACGCCAGGATCGCCACGTCGAGGAATCCGGCGGCGTCGAGCGCGTCGCGGATCACGCCGACCTGGCCGTCCATCATCCCGCTCGGCGCGACCACGTGCGCACCGGCGCGAGCCTGGGCAACCGCCGCCTTGGCGTAGATCTCCAACGTGGCGTCGTTGTCGACGTCACCCTCGGGTCCGACGATGCCGCAATGGCCATGATCGGTGTATTCGTCAACGCAGAGGTCGGCCATCAACACGATGTCGTTGCCGTGGTCGGCCACGAGATCGCCGAGCGCCAGTTGCACGATGCCGTTCGGATCATAGGCACCGCTGCCGACCGCGTCCTTCGTCATCGGCACGCCGAACAGCATGACCGCCTTCACGCCGAGCTCGACCAGGTGCGAGACCTCGGCGCGCAGTGACGTGCGCGTGTGCTGGACGACGCCAGGCAGCGAACTGATGGGTTGGGGTTCGTCGATCCCTTCGCGCACGAAGAGCGGAGCGACGAGGTCGTCGACGCGCACGTGGACCTCGGAGACCAGCGAACGCATCGCTGCGGATCGGCGGAGGCGTCGAGGGCGCGAGATCGGTGGTTCGATGGATCGTCCGTTCGTTCCCGTCACGTCATCGAGCCTATTGCCGCTCGTGTCTCACCACTGGCCGTTATCGTCGCTGGCGTGTCGGTACAAGCGTGGTTCTCCAGCGACGAGGTCGAAATCGATCCGGGGTCGAAGGTCACGCTCAAGCTGTCCGTCCACAACCTGGGCGAATCCACCGAGAGCTACACCATCGTGCCGAGCGGCCTCACCGCCAACTGGATCACCGTGAGCCGCGGCAACATCACGCTCTTCGCCGGATCACAAGACGTGGTCGACGTCGAAGTCGACCCGCCGATGCTGCCGACGACGACCGCTGGTCCGACCGTCGTCGGCGTCCGCATCATCCCCAACGACGAGCCCGACGACACGATCGTCGCCGAGACGACGCTCGACGTGCAGCCGTTCGACGACCGTCGGATCGTCGCGCTCCAACCCGTGCTGCGAGCCCGCCGCCGCGCCAACTACGAGTTCATGGTCGAAAACCACGGCAACGGGCTGGCCAGCTGCCGACTTCGCCTGATCGATCCGACCAATCGCGTCGACGGTACGTTCGATCCCCCAGCGGTCGGCGTCGCCCCCGGCGGCGCCAGCTTGGTTCGCCTCAAGTCCAGGGCGGCGCGCAGCTTCCTGCGTCGTTCCACGCGCACGCTCGAGTTCGAAGTCGAGGCCGAACAGCCGGGCCATCCGCCGGCGGCGGCCGACCTGTCGCTGGTCCAGCCGCCCACCATTCCCGGTGCAGCGATCGGCCGTATCGCCGCGGTCGTCGTCGTGCTCGCTGCGGTCGCGGCGGCATGGTTCGGCGTCGTGCGCCCCGAGATCCGCGACGCCGCCGACGATCGCGTCGACGAACGGCTCTCGCAGTTCGAGACCCTCGTCGCCGAAGCGCAGGAAGCGGGGAGTACCGAAGTGGCGTTGCCGTCGACGTCTGTACCCACGAACACGATCGCCCCCGACGACGGCGAGCCGACGTTCTTCCGGCTCGAAACCGCTGCCGCGCTCACCGAGACCTCGAGCGAGTCGTTCACCGTGCCGGCCGGGCAGCTCTTCGATCTCACCGACCTGCGCATCGAGAACGCCAACAACGACAGCGGCGTCGCCATCTTGTCACTCAACGGCGACGACGCGTACCGCTGGCGTCTCGAGAACATCCGGGGCTCGCTGTTCGAACCTGGCATCACCCCGAAGCGATTGAACCCGAACGACAACGTGACCTTCAGCGTCCGCTGCGACACGGTCGGCGACCCAGCAGCCGGCTCCTGCGTCAACGCGATCAACGTCGGCGGCCGCGTCATCGACGTCGACGAACTCTGATCTCGTCACCGATCCGATGGCGCCCTCGGCCACCCGAGCGGCACCGCATCGAGTGTGTGCTCAGCCGAGGCCGAAGCCGGGGAGGCCGACGAAGGACTGATCGGACTCGATCACCTTCACCGGGGTACTGGCGGCGGCGCCTGAGGCCGTCTGGACGACGATGCGTCGATTCCCGCCACGCTCGGTCGACGAGACGGGCACGTTGACGGCGAAGTTGCCCTCGTCGTCGGTGACCGCAGTCACGGACGAGTTGGGACCATCGCCGAACACGACCGTCACCTCGGTGTTTGCCGGGTACTGCGATCCGGTGGCGAGGAACTCCCGGCCTGCTTCGACCTCGGCGGTGTCGAGCTCGACGAGCGGGGCGTACTTGCCATCCCCCGCGATGATCGCGGTGGTGTACTGGCCCGACACGGTGCCCAGCTCGAGCAGCGCCGTACGGCGACCGGCATCGGCGGGCGTGAAGGTGATGCCGACGCTGCACGCTGCGCGAGCGTTGAGTGGTCGGAAGGCGCAATTGTTGCTGGTGAACTCGAAGTCGGACGCGTGCGCCCCGGTGATCTCGAAGGAGCCGAGCGAGGTCGACGGGATCCCGATGTTCTCGACGTCGAGTTGCAACTCGACGCTGGACTCCCCGACGGTGACGACCGGGAAGTCGAGACCGGCCTGACGGATGCGCAGCGCTGGCTCGCCGCCCGATCCCGAAATCGTCGCCGACACGCTGACCGCGTCGAATCCGGCCTCCGACACTGTGAGCGTCGAGCTCGCCGCACCGCCCACTGCGGGGACGTACGACAGCGCCACGGTGCAACTTCCGCCAGCCGGAACCGCGGCACCGAGGAGGCAGGTGCTCCCGCGTTCGGTGTTGATGACGAATTGCGGGTTATCGATGGTGACCTCCGCAGGCTGGAACGTGGCCGGCCCGTCGTTGATGACGGCGACGTACCACTCGTCGCTCTCGAGGCCGATGAGCGTGGTCCCGAGGTCGGCATCAGCCATCGCCAACGACGGCTTCGTCGATCGGGCGACGACCTGGCGACCCCCGACCGCTCCGTCGACGACGAGTTCACTCGCCGCCGAGGTGTCGTAGACGGTCGTTCGGCCGGTATCGCTGAGGTCGGGATGTGCGTGGACCCCGGGCGTCGGCACGATGCCGTCGATCTCGGTGGTCACCCGCACGAGTGCACTGCGATGGAGTTCGGCCAGCAAGATCTCGCCGTCGTCGCCACTGCCGATCGCCGGTGCCTGGATGAGTTGCAGATTGGGAGCCTTGGACACGAAGGCGACGAGTTGTCCGTCGGCGGAGATCGACGACTGCGACGACGGGGCGATGCCCGCCACGGGGAGCGCTCCATCGCCTGGCTCGGCGTCGACGATGGCGCTGACCAGACGCGCCACGGGTGTCTCGGTCTCGCCGACATCGCCGTCGTCGTCGAGATCGCGATCGACGAGGAAGACCTGGCTCGGGCACTCCGCAGCGCACGGCGGGTACACCGCGTCGACGAAGGACGTGTCGGACGACGTGAACGTGACCACCGTGCCGTCGCGGGAGATGTCGGGCTCGGATGCGCCGACCGCTGACGCGACGCCATCGGACGTCTTCGAGATCAGCACCACGGCGAGGAACGGATCGGGTTCGGGGAGGTTCCAGACGTACACCTGCCTCGTCGCCGGGCCGCCTTCGACCGGGCCGACTCCCCAGACCGGCACCGCCTCGTCCGACAACGCGTCGGAGCGGTAGGCGAGATGAGAACCATCGTCGGACAGGACCGGCTGGTCGATGCCCGCGTGCGTGTACACCGTGTTCGGCGTGTCGCCGGGCATGCCGGCGACGAGACGCGAGCGGCCCGCATCGCTGACCGGCACGGCCAAGTCGACCAGCGACACCGTCGTCACTCCGTCGGCTTCGAAGAGGTGATCGGCCGGATGGGTGTAGGCGATGAGCGTGCCGGACCGGTTGAGCGTGGGCGCAGCGATGGCGACATCGTCACGAGCAAGCCCGCCGCTGCCGTTACGCGTCGACACGAGTTCCCAGTCACCGTCGATCCCGCCGCAGTGCGGCAAGGTCTTGCGATACACGTCCCAGCGGCCAGCCGTGTCGTCGTCGCGGAACACGTCGAGCGCCAGTTCGGTGACGGCGGCAACCGTGCAGCCGTCGCCCGAGATGACGGGAAACATCGTGTCGCCAGCGCGCAGCCCGTCGGGCACCGAGATCAGATCGGTGGTCTCGTCAGTGCTCCGATCGGTGAGATACACCGTCGACGCACGAGAGTCGGAGGCCTCACCCTCGACCTCAGATCGAGGTGCGCCGTGGAAGACCACGAAACGGCCGTCACCGGAGACCGAGGGATGCGCCCCGACGACGTCGCCGACGGCGAACTGTCCCGATGCGAGTTCGACGTCGTCGCGCACGGGGGCGTCATCGGCTTGCAGCAGGTGGACGTCAGGACGCGCGCCGACATCGGCCGCTCCTGTTCCGAGCAGCATGCTCGCTGCGAGCGCGGCACTCGATGCCGCAAGCCAGCGCTTGCTCCTGCCTGCTTCGCCCACGTCTCTCCTTCTTCGATCGGCGCAAAGTCTGCCAGATCGAGCGAACGCCGTCACCCCTTGACGCCCGAGCGCCATGAGATGTTCAACTCGTTCACCAGACCTGCGAGAGAATGATCGGCAGCAACACCGGTCAGCTTGAGCCCGTTCTGGCGCGCGACAGCAGCGGTCGACGGACCGATCGCGATGACATGAGCGGGAAGCAGTCGATCCGCATCGGAACCGAGTGCCTCCGCCCAACTCTGGGCCGCCGAACCGCTGGCGAAGAGCACGGCGTCGGCGTCTGCGATCACTGTCCGGTCATCGTCGAAAAGCGCCCGCAACTCGGTTCGGTAGGCCGTCGCCGTGGTAACCAGGTGCCCGGCCCTCCCCAGTTCGTCGTGCAGGGTGGAGGCGGCGCGGTCACCGAGTGCGAGCAGCACCCGTTGCCGCGGCTCACTGCGATGGGCGTCGACGAACTTCGCTGCGAGCGACGCTCCGAGTTGACGGCTGGGGACGAGGTCGACCTCCCGTCCGGCGAGGTCGGCGAGCCGACGAGCGGTCGCTGTGCCGACTGCCCCCAAACGCAACTCTCGATGAGCGTTCGCCGCCTGGCCGACCGCCTCGGCCCCAGCGACCGAGGTCACGATCAGCCAGTCGAAACGGGCGAGTTCGTCGAGTGCCGAGCGCAACGCCACACCGCCGTCGGGCGGACCGGTGATCTCGATCAGCGGAACGTGGAGGACGACGGCACCGCGCTCGTCGAGCAGCCGACCGAGTTCCCCCGGGTGGTCGCGCGTGACGACGACCCGGCAGCCTTCGAGCGCCCGCTCAACGGACATCATCCGATCCGATCGCTGCGAGCCGGTCGGTGACGCTCGCCGCCAGACGCTGCGCGAGTTCGAGGTCAGGTCCCCAGGCGTCGGTCGCATCGATCGACGAGGACAGCTCCACGCGCTCCGAGACCGATACGCCGCGGTCAGGGTCAGCGAGGAACACTCGCAGTGTGGCCCCGTCGACGTGCCCGGCTACGGGCAGCGAACAACCGCTGCCCAACTCGGCCAGGTACGCACGCTCGATCTCGACGGCGCGACGGGTCGCTGGGTGGTCGATGCGGCGCAACACCTCGGCGGTCGGTTCGTCGTCGGCGCGGCATTCGACGGCGACGCAGCCCTGCCCGACGGCCGGAACGAACTGGTCGATCGACAACACCTCGGCAACGTGGTCGGTGAGCTCGAGGATCTGCAGCGCCGCGATCGCCATCACGATCGAGCCGCGCTCGGGCACCTTCGAGAGCCGCGTCTCGATGTTGCCGCGCAACTCGTCGAAACGAAGATCGGGGCGCTGGGCTGCGAGCTGCGCCCGCCGACGAACCGATCCGGTCGCCACGGTGGCACCGGGGTCGAGGTCGTCGAGGGCGCGGCCGACGAGCACGTCACGCGGGTCACGGCGCTCGGTGAACGCAGCGAGCTGCAACCCGGCGGCGACCTCGGACGGGAGGTCCTTGGCCGAGTGCACGGCGATGTCCGCGGTGCCGTCGAGGACCGCTCGCTGCACCTCTTTCACGAACACGCCCTGCCCGCCGATCGAATGCAGCGGGACACCGTCGGCCTGGGTTCGATCCCCGATCGTGTCGATCACGATCAACTCGACCGGCCGATTCGTCACTCGCTCAATCGCTGAGGCGATGGCGGTCGACTGCGTCATCGCCTGTCGGGAGCCTCGCGTCGCGATACGCAGCGGCTGGACACTCACCTGAGCTCGCTCAACCGAGATCGAACAGGTCGCGCACGGCTGCTGCGTTGCGGTCACCTTGCGGCGTGCCGGCCTGCGTCTTGAGTCGAACCGACGGTTCGTGCAGCAGTTTGGCGACGATCGCCTTCGTGAGCGCCTCGACCGACCGGCGTTGTGCGTCGTCGAGCCCGGACAAGCGCGAAGCGAAACGCTCGAGTTCGGCGAGGCGAACCGCTTCGACAGCAGCGTGCATCGAGGCCACGAGCGGCGCCGCCTGGCGGGCCGTGGATTCGACAGCGAAGTTCTCGACCTCTTCGCGAACGATGGCGCGCACTCGCTCGGCTTCGAGCTCGCGATGGGCGCGGCCTCGATCGGCCCAGTCGCGTAGATCGTCGAGGTCGAACGCGGTCACTTCGGGGAGTTCGGCAACGCTGGGCTCCACGTCGCGCGGCAAGCCGATGTCGAACACCAGCAGCGGCGTCGACGACGACGCCCGCGCTGTTCGGACGAGCTCTTGCGTGATGACCGGTTGCCCCGATCCCGTGCCGGCGATCACCACGTCGGCCTCCGCGAGCGACGACGCCAACGCATCGAAACCGACCGCTTTGCCTTCGACCCGTTCGGCGAGTGCCGCCCCGCGCTCGGGTGTGCGGTTGACCACGGTGATGTGAGCACCACCCGCCTTGCGCAAGGCGATGGCGACGCCTTCACCCATCGCTCCGGCACCGACGACGATCACTCGCTTGCCAGCCAGATCGTCGAGCACGTCATCGAGCATCTCGACCGCAGCGTGACTGATCGATGCGGTGCCGCGACCGATCGCCGTCTCGCTGCGAGCGCGCTTGCCGGCCGCGATCGCCGACCGGAACAGCAGTCCGAGGCTGGTCCGCGCAGCGGATTCGGCTTGAGCAACGTCCCACGCCACTCGCA
Organism: Ilumatobacter sp.; assembly: GCF_046290335.1. Lineage (GTDB taxonomy): Bacteria > Actinomycetota > Acidimicrobiia > Acidimicrobiales > Ilumatobacteraceae > Ilumatobacter_A. Next base: position 342,853 of record NZ_JBKAGH010000002.1, read on the forward strand.
CCTGGCCGAGGATCTCCGATTCGCCGAGCACGGCAGAATCGAGCCCCGAGGCCACCTCGAACAAGTGCGTCACTGCGCCCTCGTCGTGCTCGCTGAACACGTGAGGCGACAGTTCGTCGACGTCGATGTCGCCGATGCTGCACAGGAAGTCGCGTACGTCGCCGTAGGCGCCGTGGAAGCGCTCGGCGACCACGTAGACCTCGGTGCGATTGCACGTCGAGAGGATCACCGCTTCACGGATGTTGTCACGCTTGGACAGGCCGGCGACGGCCTTGCCGAGTTCGTCGGGGGTGATCGCCAACCGCTCCAGCAGCGGCAGTGGCCCACTGCGATGATTGACGCCGACGACGAGAATGGACATGACGACGCCAGCCTAGGCCGATGCCCCGCGGCGACCCGTGCCGGGCACCGATTGGAGGCTGGTCGCCTGTCGGGCATTGGCGCGACGCTGCTCGTGATAGCTGAGGATCTGCAACTCGACCGCCAGGTCGACCTTGCGCACGCTGACCCCGTGCGGTGCGGTGATCACACTCGGTGCGAAGTTCAAGATGCTCGTCACACCGGCTGCCACGAGCGCGTCGGCGGCATCCTGAGCTGCTGAGCCAGGGGTGGTGATCACACCGATCGAGATGTTCCGAGCTTGCACGACCTGCGCGAGTTCGCCGACATGGCGCACTCGCACTCCACCGATCAGCGTGCCGACCTTGCGATCGTCGATGTCGACGATGCCGCCGACGGGGAAGCCGCGCTCGGTGAAACCGCCGTGGCCGGCCAGTGCCTGGCCGAGGTTGCCGGCGCCGACGATGACGACATCCCACTCGTGGGTGAGCCCGAGCTCTCGCTTGATCTGGTAGACGAGGAACTCGACCTCGTAGCCGACCCCGCGGGTGCCGTAGGACCCGAGGTACGAGAGATCTTTGCGGACTTTGGCGGCGTTGACGCCCGCCAGCTCGGCCAGCTCCTCGGAGGAGATGTTGGTCACGCCGAGGTCGAACTGATCACTCAGCAGTTGTAAGTACACCGGCAGCCGTGAGACGGTCGCTTCGGGGATCCTCCGACGTGTGCGTTGCCCAGCCATGGTCTGATCACGCTAGAACGCATGTGCACGTTTTCACAAAGCCAGCCGGTCGGTTTCGGTGTGGTTTTCGACACCGTTCAGCTCCGTTGAGCCCGGGGCAGCCCGGTGCGCCACCGTTTCCGGCCGTGCAACGGATCGTGTCACAGCCGCAGCAGCGAGATGATCCCAGCGATGAGGATCACCGCCAGCAGCAGGCCAAGTGTCAGAGTCGTTGCCGGGCGCACGACGACGACGTTATCGCCGCGGACCCGGAGCGATCGTCACGGGCTGCGGAGAACCAGCCGACGAGACACCATCGTCATCAGCGGGCGACAAGGTCACCTGGTCGCCCACGTCGAGGCCCAACTCCTCGGCGACCGAGCGTTCGTTCATCACGACCGCGAGCATGCCGCTGCCGTCGACGAGCATGCCGATCGCGCCTGCGCCGACCTCGGCGAACGCGTCGACTCGTACCACGCTGCGCGTCGTGCCACCACTGGGGTCGGTGGGCGCGCTGAAGCGCACGGTCAATCGTTCACCGAACGTGTCGGCGAGATCGTCGACGCCGACGTTCAACTGCGCGTTGCCGAAGCGGTCGACCCACAGGACCTGGGCGATCACGCGCTCGGCGTCGGCCTGCGGGAGCGGTACGACGCCAGGCATCAACAGATCGGCGTCGATCTCGTCGCCGAGTTCGGCGAGATCGACGCCGTTGCACAGATGCGCGGCCGCCGGGGCGAACACGTCGCGGCCGATCGATGTCAAGCCGGGCGACGCGAGTTGATACTCCGAGTTGGTCAGCGACACCGTCCGACCGGCGCCACCGGTCATCGCGACCGCCGGGGCGAGCAGCCCGTTGTCCGGCCCGATGAGCACACCTTCGCCGTCCGCGACTTCGATCGCGACCGCACGTCGAGCGGTGCCCACCGTCGGATCGACCGCCGCGATCACGATGCCCGATGCGACGTAGCTGATCGACCGTGCCAATGCGAGCGAGCCGGCACGGACGTCGAAGGGAGGCACGCCGTGTGTGAGATCGATGATGTGAGCGTGCGGAGCGAGTTCGCGGATCACCGATTTGACGACGCCGACCAGTTCGTCATCGGTGCCGTAGTCCGACAGGAACGAAATGGTGTCGTAGCGGCGGCCCATGCACGGGTGACGTTATCGACCTGCCCGATCGACGTGCCCGACCGAAGTCTGCGTGCGAGACGAACTCCGAGTTCGATCCAGGCCCGGACGCGACAAGGGCCGGTGCCAACCCCCCGATGGCACCAGCCCCTGTCGGCGCTCTTCGCCGTCTCCGGCGAATGCGTCTCCACGCCCCACAATGTAGACGCCAGTTCGCGATGTGACAAGGGGCACGCTGAAAATTGGCGTTCTCAGCGCCGTTGCCGGTGACGACGCGCCGATTCGTGATGCCAGTACCGAGACTCAGCCGAGCTCGCGGCTGCGGGCCGTCGCGGCCGTGACGGCGTCGCCGAACGCTGCTCGAACAGCATGACGCTCGAGGCGAGCGAGCCCGGCAGCGGTGGTGCCGCCCGGTGAGGTGACGTTGGCGCGCAACTGTGCCGCGTTGCCGTCGCGCGCGAGCAGCGTCGATGATCCGAGCAACAACTGGGTGACCACGCGCTCGGCCGTCGCCCGAGGCAGCCCTTCGACCACGGCCGCATCGGTCAACGCTTCCGCGACGAGGAACACGTAGGCAGGGCCCGAACCGGCGACACCGGTGAAGACGTCGAGCAGCGGCTCGGGCAACCGCTCGACGATGCCCACCGACGCGAGGATCGACTCAGCCCAGTCGAGGTCGTCGTCGGTCGCCGTCGACCCGCCGACGATCGCCGAGGCCCCCTCGCCGACGAGCGCTGGCGTGTTCGGCATGCATCGCACCACCGCGACGTCAGCGCCAGCCGCCCGCTCGAGCGACTCGAGCGTGACCCCTGCTGCGATCGACAGGATTCGGCGAGCACCACCTGCGACGGCGTGCTCGATCGCAGCAGCGACGCTGGCCGGCTTGACCGCGATCACCGCCGCTCGACACGGCGGTACCTCCGCGACGACCCGCACCCCGGGCAACAGGTGAGCCAGTTCGTCTCGGCGGGCGTCGACCACCTCGACGACGGCGAGACCGGCCACGGCGACGCCGGCGTCGATCATGCCGCTGGCCAGCGCGGCACCCATGTTGCCGCCGCCGACCATCACGATCTCGAACGGCGGCTCCGCGTGCTCGGTTTCGGCGTGCATCTCCACTGCGTCGTCAGTCACGACGGCGAAGTTACTCCCCCATTCGCGCTCCAGCGTCCGGGCAGCCGCCGGGGTACCCGACTCCCCCGAAGGCGCCCGCCCGGACGACGTGTCCGTGGGTGGCCGCGCAGGAGGAACGGAACGTCAGGTTCCCGACAGAACCCGGCCGTGGTGCGTCGAGATGGCTCAGTCCGCGAAGCGCGAGGCGAACCCGATCTTCAGCAGCCCGCGGAAACACTGCTCGACCGTCGCGTAGGTCGTGCCGAGGATGCGATCGATCTGATCCTTGTCGACCGTCGAGGTCAGGACGTCGCCGCGCAAGTAGACCGCGTCCTCGTCGCCGATCGAGAAGTGTGCGCCGACGAGGCGATCGTTGCGACGCAGCAGGTTCTCGTAGAGGGCCTCCGCATTCTCCTCCGGAGCGGGGAGTACGTAGGCCTCATAGCGCACGGTGCGCTGACCGAGCGTGAGCCACACCGTCGTGTAGTCCTTTTCCTCGCCTCGCATGCGGACGTACCAGCGGATCGTGCCGTCGTCGCTGCGGTCGATGGCCACGATGTGGGTCTCGTCGCGTGCGAGTTCGGCGAGCCATTCGTCGATCTGGCGCTCCAGCACCGCGAGTTCTCCGGCGTCGTGTGCCTTCGTCATGCGAACAGGTATACCCGGCGACCGCCGGCCCACGCCGGATCGAGACACAACTCCCACCGTGACCCCCACCGGGATGCGAACCAGGGTTCGCACCGGGATGCGAACACGAGGTCGCTCAACGGCATTCGACCAACGGCCGATGCGCGAGGTCGATGTAGAGCTCGCGCAAACGCTGCGCGGCAGCCCGCCACGTGTAGCGCCGTGCGTTGTCGACGGCGGCGGCGCCCATGGCCGCTTGCAGCGCGTCGTCGCCGAGGATGCTCGCAAGGGCCGCCGCGTAGTCGGCGGGATTGCGCCCCTGGATCAACCGCCCCGTGACGCCGTCGTCGACGAGGCTCAGCAGCCCACCGACCGCAGATGCAACGACCGGAATGCCGCAGGCTGCGGCCTCCAGTGCGACCAATCCGAAACTCTCGCTCCGGCTGGGCACGATGACCGCATCGGCAGCCCGGTAGTACGTCGACAGGATGTGGTGCGGTTGCGGCGCGACGAACGCGACGCGGTCGTGCAGCCCGAGTTCGTCGACGAGCGCATGGGCCCGCTCGGTCTCGGTGTCGCCCTCGTGTCCACTCGCGCCACCGACGATGAGCAACGACGCGTCGTCGATGCTGTGATCGGCCAGAAGTGCCAGCGCCCGGATCGCGACGTCAGGTCCCTTCAGCGGCTGGATTCGTCCGACGAACAGCACCATCGGTGCATCGGGGTCGAGACCGAGCGCGTGTCGAGCACCGTGGCGAGCACCAGGGGCGAAGAAGGCCTGCTCCACACCGGGCGCGACGATCTCGATGCGTCCCCGCGGATCGCCGTAGAGACGTCGGAACTGCTCTTCTTCCTCGACGCAGCTCACGCACACGGCGTCCGCGCAGTGGATGATCTCCGCTTCGGCCCGGTCACGCCATTCCGGCTCGGGGTCCCCACCTTCGGCCTTGACACGGGCGAGCGTGTGGAACGTCGACACGAACGGCACGTCGAGCGCGTGCTTGAGGTGGTGCCCGACCACACCGCTGAGCCAGTAGTTGCCGTGGATGACGTCGGGCGGTCCGTTGACGTCGAACCATTCCATCACCCCGTGGCAGAACTGATCGGAGACCTCCGGCAACGCTTCTTTGGGAAGATGATGGGGGCCGGCTTCGATGTGCACGACGCGATGGTTCGGTTCGACGAGCACTTCGGGCGCGAGCCCCTCGCGGTCGGCCCGGGTGAACGTGACGCACTCGATACCGCTCTGCGACAGCGACGAGACGAGTTCGCGCACGTACACGTTCATGCCACCGCTGTCACCCGATCCCGGCTGCAGCAGCGGCGAGGTGTGCAACGAGATGATGGCGACGCGCCGAACGGGATCGGCGAGGTGACGGGGGGATCCGGACGACACGCGAGGTGATGTGACGTGATCGTCAGTCGCCGAGCAGCGAGTCGACACTCGCCTCGCCGTCGCGATAACGGCGCACCAACTCGGCCGACAGCGCGTCGAGTTCGTCGAAACGGGCCTTGCGATCGGCCGACACGCGACGCTCGAACTCACCGATCGCTTCGCTCAGCGCAGTGAGATCGTCGTCGCCGAGTTCGTCGAGGCGCCCGAATCCCAGTGTCGAACAGATCTGGTCGAGTTCGGCCGACAGGCGGTTGTCGCTCAGATCCTCGGCGGGACGCGGTGGCCGCGGCGGGCCGCCGGTGAGCTGGCGCGACAGCACGGCGGTGACGTCACTCACCTCGGCGCCGCTGTCACGTCGCTCGATCTCCGATTTCACCAGGTCGAGCCGGGCTTGCGCGACACGTCGCGCGTACGACACCACGTCGTCTTGTTGTTGGAGATCGGAGCGCAACGCCCGCAACTCGTCGAGACTCAGCGTGGTGGGGTCGGCGGTACCAGCGTCGGCGCCGGTGTTGTCGTCACTCATGTTGCTCCTCCCGAGACCGGCGGCAGAACCGCCAGCTCGTCGTTCGGTCCGATCGTCGCATCGGGGTCGGCATCGTTCCCGTTGACCCAGATCCGGCACGTGGTCAGCACGCTGCTGAAGTGCTCACCGTAACGCTCGACAGCGTTGCGGAGCACGTCATCGACCGTTGCGCCGTCGATCACGTCCGAACCCGTGCCGGCCGCCTCTCGGGCTGACGCGAAGAGTCGAACCTTGGCCACCCCGCCAATGTACAAGGGTGACCTGGTCCGCGGGCGACCTGCGCTGCACGCCCGTCGACCGGGACCACGACCGCGAGGTGCCGCATGACGGCCGCACACCGCGAGGCAGCGGTAGCCTCTCGCCTCTGTGGGCACCGCGAAACGTGAACGTCAAAAGGCCAATCGAGCACAACGCGAACAGGAGCTGGTCAAGGCTGCGTCTCGCGCTCGGGTCACTCGCATCGCCGTCATCGTCGTCGGCTCGATCGTCGCCGTGTTCGGCCTCGTCTTCCTCGCTGGTCAATTCCTCGGCGACGACGATTCCAGCAGCGACTCGGACGCCGCGGAGGAGCTCGACACGGAGACCGGCGGCGCGACGCAGGAGTCGACCGATGACGCCACCGGCGATTCCGTCGTCGACGACGTCGACACCGCGCCGGTGGTGACCGACCCGGCCGAACCCGTCGCCGTCCCGACCGTGGAAGTGAACGACGCCGAAGTGGTCCCCGACGGGTGTCCACCGATCACCGGTACCGACGAGCAGACCCAGACCTTCGACGAGGCGCCGCCGTTCTGCCTCGATCCGGAGATCGACTACACCGCCGTCATCACCACCAATCTCGGTGTGGTCGAAGTCGACCTCGACCAGCAGGCAGCGCCGAACACGGTCAACAGCTTCGTGTTCCTCGCCCGGAACAATTACTTCAACGACACCGTGTGTCATCGCATCATCCAGGACTTCGTCGTGCAGTGCGGCGACCCGACGGCCAGCGGAACCGGTGGGCCCGGCTACTCGACGCTCGACGAGCTCCCCCCGGCCGGTCAGTACCAGGTCGGTTCGCTCGCTATGGCGAACAGCGGCCCCGACACCCAGGGCAGCCAGTTCTTCATCATCACCGGCGACGCGGGCGTCGCGCTCCCGCCGGCGTACAGCCTCTTCGGACAGATCAGCGAGGAAGGTCTGGGCACGGTGACCGAGATGGACGCTCGCGGCTCACTCGACAGCAGCGGCACCCCGTCGGCACCGGTCGAGCTGATCGACGTGCAGATCGCCACCGCCTGATCACGCCTGATCCGCGGCCCGTTGACCGCGACCCTCGGCGCATGCGTCGATCAGTACGTCACTCAGGGCGTCAAGGCGTCGGCGAGTTCGGCGAGTTCGGCTGTTCCCACACCGATCGACGACACGTAGCCACGGATCGACCCGTGTTCGGCGATGAGGTCGGTCAGGATCTGGCGGATCGCGTCCGGATGCGCGGCGAGCATGAACGACGGTGTCTCACCCATCTGCGAGGCCATCTCCGGGTGGTTGGCGAGGACCCATGCCCGCATGCGATCCATCGCTGCGCCGGTCAACGCGTAGTCGGCGATGATCGCCTCCTCCGACACGCCCAGTGCCCCGAGGATCAACGCTGCGAGGATTCCGGTGCGATCCTTGCCGGCAGCGCAGTGGAACACGGCAGGAGCCGCACCCGGCAGCGTCAGGAGATGGAGCGCCATCGCGAAGCGATCGCCGCCCCGTTCGAGCATGTCGCGGTACGCCCAGACGAGGAAGTCGATGGAGCCACCTTCGTCGTCGGGGAAGTCCGGTACTTCGTCACGCATCCAGGTCGCGTCGATGATCGGCAGGTGATGGAAGTCGGCGGGATACTTCTCGACCGGAAAGCGGCCGTGCTCGTCGAGTTCCTGTCCTGTACGCAGGTCGATGACGGTGCGCACCCCGAGTGCGTCGAGCACACCGAGATCGTCGCTCGTGAGCCGCTGGAGTCCGTCGGCGCGGAACAGTCGACCCCATGCGATCGTGCGGCCGTCGGCGATTCGATAGCCACCGAGGTCACGGAAGTTGTGGACCGCGCTCAGCGGAATCACGCGGCGCGCATCGTCGACCACCGCCAACTCGGACGTGAGGATCGCCTCGGAGTTCGGGCCGGTCACGGTCGTTTCGTTCGTCACGGTCGTGGAAGTCGTCACGGTCGTCATGGCCCGGACCGTAACGATCGAGGGTCACGGTGAGGTGAAATCGCGGTGAACGACGGCCGGTGATGCGTCACACGACCGGCTGCGACAGGGTGCGATGCAGTCGCGAAGCCCGGCGAGCGTGTCGCCGCGCTCACGGTCGTCGCAGCTCGTCGACCATCGGGTCGGAGGACCGATCGGTCTGGTGGATCGCGCGGAACAGCAGGTGCACCGCCATCGGCAGCGTCAACACGAGCGCCCCCGACGCGACGGCGAGTTGTGCCGCACCCGACCAGCCGAGCTCGATCCCGGCCCCGATCGACAACACGAGGAACGCCACCGGGCTCGCCTTGCCAGCGGCGTGGATGCGTGCGTACGGGGTCGAGAACCGCAGCAGCCCGATCGCCGCCATCACGACGATCCCGACGCCCATGAGAATGAAGACGGACGAGATCGGGTTCACGACGCCGACTCCGCTTCATCTGGCGCGTCGATGGGGCCCTTGTGTTCCATGAATCGGGTCGTGGCCACCGTGGCCGTGAACCCGATGATCGCGATGACGATCAGCAGGTTCAGCCAGGTCGTGTCCTCACGATTGGCGCCATCGATCGCGATCCCCGCCATCAGCGCGATGAGCGCCAGGTCGAGCGCGATGATCCGGTCGGCGAGCGTGGGCCCGATGAGCAGCCGCCAGAGCGCGGCGAAGCCGGCGAAGACGAGCCCGGCGAACGCGAAGTGAACGGGCGTCACGGTGTTGCTCCTTGCTTGGGCGGCACCGGGCCGTCGTCGAAGTCGGCCGGAGCACCCTGGGCGTGCGGCAGCGCTCGGTTGGCCACCTCGGCGATGGTTCGGACGTGCTCGATGACCGAGTCGACGCGGTCTGCGTGCAGGACGTGCAGGTAGATGATCGTCGCATCGGACTCCGAGGCGACGACCGCCGTGCCGGGCGTGACGGTGATCGCGACGAACAGCAACAGCAGGTGATGTTCGCTCCCCTTCGGAATGGGCACCGCCACGATCGCTTCGTCGGTGTGGTCGGTCGGTGTCAGGACCTCGCGCACCACCGTGACGGTGGAGGCCACGAGGTCGACCGACACCAGCCAGAGCAGTCGGAGCAGCGGCAGGATGCGCACGCCACCACGCGTGTCGCTTCGCACGCCGACGGCCAACGAGGCGCTCGAGACCAGCAGCCCCGATGCCACGTTGGCCACGCTGAACGCCCGCCACAACGCACACCAGGCAGCGGTGAGGAGGACGACCGTGATGGCGCGCCGGACGGTGACGGTACGACGCAGATCGACACGCGTGGAACTCATGGCTCGGCCACCTCCGACGCGTCGCCGCTCGGGTCGAGGACGGCGGCGATGTACACGTCGCCGTCGAGCAGTTCCGTCGCCGCCCGCTCGCTCATGTCCCACAGCGGGCCGGAGAGCACGGCGATCACCATCGTGAGCACGGTCGCTGCGCCCGCCGCCATCGACATCGTCCTCCAGGAACCCCGCGACCGGATCACGGCAGGCTCGGTGTCGACGTCGTCCGACGCTCGATCGTCCACGCCCCAGAAGATCCCCATCCAGATCTTCGCCATCGACAGCAACGTGAGCACGCTGCACACGAGCGCCACGACCACGATCGCCACCGATGCCTGTGCGACGCCGGCATCGATCAACGCGAGTTTCGCGACGAACCCCGAGAACGGGGGCAGCCCGGCGAGGCTCAGCGCTGGCAGCGCGAACATCGCGGCGACCCACGGTCGAGAAGAAACGAGCCCACTCATACGATCGAGAGCAGAGGTTCCCCGATCGCTCTCGACCAACGCGCCGACGAGGAACAGCACGGTCTTCACGGGGATCTGGTGGACGAGGAAGATGATCGCACCGGCGATCCCGGCGACGGAGAAAAGTCCCAGCCCCATCAACATGTACCCGATCTGGCTCACGATGTGGAACGACAAGATGCGCTTCATGTCGTCTTGAGCGAGCGCGCCGGCCACGCCGACGAGCATCGTGAACCCGGCGAGGATCAAGATGATCGGCCCGAGGTCGTCCATCCCGGTCAGCACGTGGAAGCGGATCATCACGTACACGCCGATCTTGGTGAGCAACCCGGCGAACACCGCCGTGATCGTGGTCGGCGCGGTCGGATAGCTGTCGGGGAGCCAGGAGAACAGCGGGAACATCGCCGCTTTGGTACCGAACACGACCAGGAACCACAGTCCGATGCCCCAACGGACTCCGTCGCTCAGCTCGGGAATCCGCTCGGCCAACTCGGCCAGGTTCACCGTGCCGGTCGCCGTGTACACGAACGCCACGCCGAAGAGGAACATCGTCGAGGCAAACAGGTTGATGACCACGTAGGTCATGCCGGACTGGACCTGGCCCGCTCGACCCTGGTGGGTCAACAGTACGTAGCTGGCGACCAGCATCAACTCGAAGGCGACGAAGAGGGTGAAGAGGTCACCGGTCAGCGTCGACAGGGCGACACCCGCCGTGAGGACCAGCAGCATCGGGCCGACGATCGTGGGGTCGGCGCCGAGCCGACTCCCGCGTTGGCCCATCGCGAAGATCTCGACGAGCAAGATGGTGACCATGGCAACGGCGAGCACGAGGACCGCGAACATGTCGGCGACCAGGACGATGCCCAGATCGGGTGACCAGTCGCCGACGCGCACGACGACGGATCCGTTCGCCTCGACGTGGACCAGGAGGACGAACGACATCACCGACACGGCGATGATGGTCCCCATCGTCACGATGTCGCGGAGGAGTCCGTGGCGGCGGACGCCGAGCGACACCATCGCCGAGAAGAGCGGCAGGCCGACCACGAGTGCGACGAGGTTGCTCACGACGGGCCGTCCTCGTCTGCCTGGACCGCTCGACCCGAGCCCTCGCCGACAGCATCGCCGTCACCGGCGGAACGAGACGCTCGGGTGGTCGCGATCCGGCGATCCTCGATGTCGTCCTCGACCAGATCGTTGCCGGTCACCTTCTGCTGCCGCCGGGCAAGGGCGAGCAAGAACAGTGTGAGACCGAACGAGATGACGATCGCCGTCAGCGAGAGCGCCTGCGGGAGTGGGTTGGACGAATCGGCAGGTTCGGTTCGATCGACGAGCGGCGGATCGCCCGCCGGGCCACCCGCGGTGATCAGCGCGAGCACCGCTGCGTGGCCGAGCAGCGCGAAGCCCAACACGATGCGCGAGAGCACGCGAGACGTGGCCAGGTAGGTGCCGATCCCGGTGAGGGCACCGACGACGAGGATCATCGACAGACTCACGACGCATCCTCCCCAGCCGTGACGGTCGCCGACGTTTCCGGTGCGCCGTCAGGGCGGATCCGAGCGGACTCGTGCGGCTCGTCGAGTTCGACGGCGCCGAGCCCGTCGACGAGCGCGACGACCAAGCCGACCACGATGAACGAGACGCCGAGGTCGAACACGAGCGCCGTGCCGGCCTTGACCTTGCCAAGGAGCGGTAGCTCGCGCTCGACGACCACCATGTCGAGGAGCGGTTGACCGGCCAGCATCGGTGTGAGCGCAACGGCGCCAGCGATGACGCCACCGATCGCGAGGATCAATGCCGAGTTGCGCGGGAACGACAACCCGACGACGGACCGCAGCGCGACCACGGCACCGAAGACCAGCCCGGCCGCGAACCCTCCACCCGGCTGGTTGTGCCCGGAGAAGAACAGCATCACGCCGACGACGACCGCAAGGGGGCTCGCCATGCGGATACCGCTGCGTACGACCATCGAACGTGGAGCGATCATGCTGCTTCCTCCACTTCTTCACCGGTACGGGCCCGAGCCAGCGACACCACACCCACCGCCACGGCGACGAGCACGACGATCTCGCCGAGCGTGTCGAGCGCGCGCATGTCCGTCAGGATCACGTTGACGATGTTGTTGCCGCCGCCCTCGGCGGCCGCCTCGACCGAGAAACGCTCGAGCGGCGGCTGACCGGTCGGCCGCGAGGCGCTGGCGGCCAGACCGACCGCCACCGCAACGCCGATCAACGTGGACGCTGCGATGCGGACCGAACGCCACAGCTGGCTCGTCACGGGGAAGTCACGGCTGAGGTGTCCGAGACCGATGACGAAGCCGACGACGACGACCGTCTCCACGAGCAGTTGTGTGAGCGCGAGATCGGGTGCCCCCTCGACGACGAACAGCCCGGCCACACCGAAGCCGACCGAACCGAGTCCGAGTGCGGCGCCCAAGCGACTGCGCACCAAGACGGTTCCCGCGGCAGCGAGCACGACGAGCACGCCGATCAAGCCTTGGAGTGGATGATCCCAGAGTTCGAGCGCGTGGAGGTCGATGACGCCCGCGAAGGGCGTCGCTGCGAGGCCGACCACGATGGTCGTCGTGACCATGTAGGCCGGCAGTGATCCGTGCTGCACGCGAGCGGCGATGCGACGCGCCGCGACGAGGGTGAGGTCGACGATGCCGTCGGCCGCGTCGGCACCGATGGGACGCGGCACCCGGTCGAGCTGTCGGGCCAGCGGGATCCCGAGCACGATGCCGACCGCCACGATGATGATCGAGAGCACGAACGCCGTCTTGAGCCCCGGCCAGCGGATGAGGCTGTACACGACCGCGTCGGGATCGACGAGCACGACGGCGTCGCGCACCAGGTCGCCGACGAGTCCGAGCATGACGAAGCCGGCAACGCTGCACGCAGCGAGCAGGCCGGTGACGACCGAGATCGCCGGTCGGCGTCGGGTCACCGTGACCCCGTCGGCACGCACCGGGCCACCGAACGCAGCGACCAGGAATCGCGTCGTGTACGCCACCGTCAGGATCGAACCGCCGACGACACCGACCAGCAGCACGACCCGTTCCGCGCCGTCGAGTGCCAACGCGGCCTCGATCGCCGCTTCCTTGGCCGGGAATCCGAGCAATGGCGGCACACCGGCCATCGACGCACCGGAGACCAGCGCGACGATGAACGCCACGGGCATCGTGCGCCACAACCCCGACAGTTCGCGCACGTCACGAGTGCCGGTGCGCACGTCGATCTCACCGACCACCATGAACAACGCGGCCTTGAACACTGCGTGCGCGACCAGGATCGAGACGGCGGCAAAGGTCGCCTTGGGCGAGCCGAGCGACAGCAAGGCGATCATCAAGCCGAGCTGCGACACGGTGCCCCACGCCAGGATGAGTTTGGCGTCGACGTGACGAAGCGCGCCGATCGCACCCCAGACCATCGTGAGCAAGCCGAAGGTGAGGCCGAGCGGCGTCCACGGCCCGGTCTCGGCGAACGCGGGCTGCATGAACAACACGACGATCACACCGGCCTTGACCATCGTCGCCGAGTGCAGATACGCGCTGACTGGCGTCGGCGCAGCCATCGCTCCCGGCAGCCAGACGTGGAACGGCACCTGCGCCGACTTCGTCGCGGCCGCGATCAAGACCAACACGCCGGCCAGAGCGGCACCTGTGCCCGTCGAAGGTTGCACGTCGCGCAGCGACGTCGACGCGCCGTCGGCGTACACCAGCAGGCCGGCGAGCAGCACCAGCCCACCCGATGCGGTGATCAGCAGCGCTCGACGCGCCGAGGTTCGTGCCGACGGATCGACGTGCTTGTGTCCGACGAGGAGGAACGACGTGATCGAGGTCAGCTCCCAGAAGACGAAGAGTGTCCAGACCGAGTCGGCCCAGACGAGACCGACCATCGCCGTCGAGAACGACAGCAGCGTCGCGGCGAAACGGGCGAGGCCGGCCGATGTCGCTCCGAAGTAGCCCATCGAGTACACGAACACGAGCACACCGATGCCCGAGACGATGATCGAGAGCAGCCCAGACAGTGCGTCGACACGGAACGCGAACTCGAGGTCGAGACCACTCACCCACGACAGCGACGCCGTCGCTGGCTCACCGGACCGCAGGACCCCGATCGACCAGATCGTGGTTGCCAGCGACGGGACGGCGGCGATCACGAAAACGCTTCGTCGCAGGTCGACGAACGGCTGCACCACCAGGATCGCAGCGACCGCCGCGACGTGGAGGAGGAGCAGTACCCAGATCACGTGGGCAACGTACAGTTCACCCAATTCAAATACAACTCAATAGCTACGATATGTTGTACCTATTCACCGCACGCCGCTCCTCCACGGCGTAGCCTGACCACCAACGCAACCCGACCGACGGGCCACGCATCGCTGGCTTGGCTCAGCCCGCCCCAACGCGAACCGCGAACCATGTCGTGGGTATCGATTTTCGAATAGCTATTTTTGAACATAGCTGTTACGTTGGAGTCATGGCACAGCCGACAGGAACCGATGCCACGCTCTCGGCCGTCGATCGTCCGGCCGTCGATCCCGCGTCGTGGCGGACCAGTCCCACCGAGCGTCTCGGCGAGCTCGAACGATCCTGCAACGAACTCTGGACGGTCGAACCGCACGTGGCGACCGGCGAACGCAGCCGCCTCCTTCGCCAACTCGACGATCTCGAGCGGCGCATCACCTCCCACACATTGCAGCTCGTCGTCGACCCCAACCTCGACACCGAGATCGACGATTCGCTGTGCCGGTGCGAACGACGGCTGTCAGCGCTTCGCCTCGCGTGGGGTCTGACGGATTGACGGCATCAGCAGGCCACGGCGCCACACCCCAGCGGCGCCACCGCCACGTTTCTCACGGAGCATCGAAATGTCCACACTCGAACACAGCACCCCGGATCGGTTCGGTCTGAGCGACATGTTGACCGACCCACAACTCGAGATGCCACCGTGGACCTTCCTCACCAATCACGCCCACGTGTTGCTGGCCATCAGCCACGACCCGGAGCTCCGTCAGCGTGACATCGCCCACGTCGTCGGCATCACCCCCGGCGCGGTCGTTCGAATCCTCCACGATCTGGAGGAGAACGGCTACGTCACCGCCGAACGGATCGGCCGCCGCAACCGCTACGAGATCAACACCTCGGTCAAGTTGCGCCACCCGCTCGAGGCCGACCACACCGTCGGCGACCTGATCGCCTCCCTCCGCGACTGAACGAGCGACAGAGTGGGTCAGACCCACTCTGTCGCTCACCCGCGTCCGACGGTCTGGACCTCGTCGACGTCGTAATCGAACGCGACCGTCTGCGTATGCGACAACACCCCCGACCCCGACGACGAAACCCACGGCAACACCCACTCCGAAGAAATCGACAACACAAAGCCCACCCCCGCCGGTGACGGCTGCCGATACGTGTACCCACACACCGGCGACGCCTCCACCGTGTCGAGATCGACGATCGGATCACCCACACCCCCGCAACGAACCCGGTCACCATTACCCATATCGAACACCGACTCGGTGTGGACCGCCACGATCGACACCCAACGCGGACCCGCCTCGGCCGTCAACCGAACCGGCACCGCGGGCGGCTCGATCGCCAACCACAACCCGACATTGACGATCCCACCAACCTCCACCCCCGGACTCACGTCGGGAGCGGGCACCGGAAGCCGACCACGCATCAACGCCTCGATCTCCTCCAACAACACCGCATCATCGGTATCCAGCGCCACGTACACGAAATCCACCGCAGCACCGGGGCAATAAACACCGTAGAACCCATGGGCGATCACCTCACCCCCCTGACGCCACAGCACACTCGTCGGCTCCGCTCGTCGGATCTGCTCACGACGCTCCGCCTCCGCCCGCCGCACCACCTCGACCTCATAGGCCTCCGTCGCCGCACGGTGCGCCTCGAGCTCCTCGAGCGTCGGCTCACGACCCGACGGAAGGTCAGGCACGACCGGAAGCGGCAACGGATCCACGTCGACGGTGATATCGAGAAAGTCCTCGTACTCCCCCGTACTGAACCGCCGCCACGAACACCGCGGACCACCCGACCCACCCTCGGTCACCACCACCCCATTGAACCGCGCCCGCACCTCGAACGTCCCACCCGAATCCACCACCACCGGAGCCGGCTGGGGTGCGGGGCTGGTGTCAGTCGTGTTCCCTCCCGCGCCAAAGGCCGACCCGGCGGAGAGCAAGAGCCACGCCAGTGATGCGGCGGCTACGAACCGCAAGATCCGCCTCCCGATTCAACTGCGACCGTCTCGCCGCCTGAAAGGCGCCAAACACCATCGACACTGACCACTGTGCTGACGTTGGTATAGCGAAGTACCTCATCATTGACAGGTGTACCCGTCCCGTCGACGAGAACTGCCGCATCGACCCGACACGCCAGCACTCGTACCTGTCCAGGCGACGATTCGACGATCTCCAGCACACTGTTCGACGAATCGACAGCCGGATTTGGCTGAAGCGTCCATCCGTTGAGCGCCCACTCTCGATAGAAGCCCTGCGTAATCTCAAGTGAGGCGTCGATGAAGTAGTCCGCCAGCGCTGCGAGCGATCCAGGATCCCCAGGCGCTGCTCCACCTGCGATGAACACCCGCTCGCCTTCGTTGAGGTCTGCTTCGATGTCGAGGCGGAGGTCTTCCAGAGTGGTCGTCGGCGGCGGCTCGGTGGTACTCGTCGTGCTGGTGGTCGACGGGCTGGGGGACGTGGTCGTCGTCGCGACGACGGAAGACTCGACCACGATCGACTCGATCGACTCGGTCGGCTCCAACGGCGCCGCCGGAGCGTCGCCATCGCCGCCCGAACACGCGGACGCGACCACAGCAGCAGACACGACGACCCCGACACCCCACCGGCCAGTCATCGGGAGGACATTACCAGGACGCTCCACACCGTCTCAGCGGGTGACAGAAGCTGCCAACCGGAAAACGACAGAGTGGGTCAGACCCACACTGTCGCTCACCGCCCTGACGCCAACACACACTCGTCGGCGCCGCCAACGGATCTGGTCGCAACGCTCCACCTCAGCGCGACGCTCCACCTCCGCCTCGTACACATCGGTCGCACTCGTGCCGACAGCGCGAATGACTGATCGAAACCCACTCACAGCGTGCCGGTCGCGAGCAACGCTACCGAACCGACCGTCCGTGGTCGGCGGGTGACGAGATCGATCGGCACCGACGACCGTGGGCCCGGTTTTCATGAACTTACCCACCGGTAACTATGTTGCGGCCATGAGCGAAACCAGCGTGATCACCAGCGCCGCCGACATCACCTGTGTCGGCATCATCGGCTCGGGCATCATGGGTGCCGGCCTCGTCGAAGTCGCAGCCCGGTCCGGGCGCAGTGTCGTGCTGCGGTCCCGGACCCTGGAGGGGGCCGAGGCCGCCGTCTCCAAGCTCGAGAGCGGGCTCGCTCGGCAGGTCGACAAGGGTCGCCTCGATGCCGACGAACGCGATGCCATCCTCGCTCGAATCTCCACCACGGCCGATCTCGCCGATCTCGCCGACTGCGACCTCGTGCTCGAGTCGGTCGTCGAAGACCTCGCGATCAAGAAGGATCTCTTCCGCGACCTCGACGCGATCGTGAAGCCCGGAGCGATCCTCGCGACGAACACGTCGACGCTGCCCGTCGTGGAACTCGCGATGGTCACCTCGCGTCCGGATGCGGTCGTCGGCATCCACTTCTTCAACCCGGCGCCGATGATGAAACTCGTCGAGGTCATTCGTCCGATCACCGCCGCCGACGCCGCGGTATCGACAGCGATCCAGTTCGCCGAGGCCTGCGGCAAGGACGCAGTCGAAGTCGTCGACCGGGCCGGCTTCATCGTCAATGCGCTGCTGTTCCCCTACTTGAACAACGCCGTGAAGATGTGGGAGCAGGGCACGGCGTCGATCGATGCCATCGACGTCGCGATGCAAGGCGGGTGCAACTTCCCGATGGGGCCGTTCGCGCTGCTCGACCTCGTCGGCCTCGACACGTCGGTCTCCATCCTCGAAGCGTTGTACGACGAGTTCCGCGAACCGAACTTCGCACCCGCCACCACGCTGAAGCGCATGGTCGTCGCCGGCCACCTCGGCCGCAAGACCGGTCGAGGATTCCGGACGTACTGAAGACCACCGCGCCCGGCAGGGCCGCGTCGCAGTGTCCGGAGCGTGGGCGCTGACGGTTCGCGCGACCACACTGGGGTGATGCACGTCGAGCGACCGCGGATCGTCCCACCGCCGTCGCAGTTCCTGTTGCCGGACCCGGCGCTCGCCGAGCCCGGCAACGACGTGATCGCGATCGGCGCCGACCTCGAACCGGGCACGTTGCTCACCGCGTACGCCACCGGTCTGTTCCCGATGCCCGTCGACCCGGGCCGTCGCCGCAGCAAGATCGCCTGGTACTCGCCCGACCCGCGCGGCATCATCCCGATCGATGGGCTGCACGTGAGCCGATCGCTGCGGCGAGCGATTCCGAAGTTCGACATCCGAATCGACACCCGCTTCGCCGACGTCGTCCTCGCATGCGGCGATCCACACCGAGAGGGCCGCTGGATCACCCAGGCGATCGTCGACGCGTACACGACGCTGCACCAGTTGGGGTGGGCCCATTCGGTCGAGGTGTTTCGCGACGACGAACTCGTCGGCGGGTTGTACGGGGTGCGCATCAGCGGCCTGTTCGCCGGCGAATCGATGTTCCATCACCTCACCGACGCGTCGAAGGTCGCGCTCGTCGGCTGCATCGATTGGCTGCGTGCGACCGACGCCACGCTGTTCGACGTGCAGTGGACGACCCCCCACCTGCGCTCGCTCGGCGCAGTCGACGTCTCGCGCACCGACTACCTCCGCTCACTCCGCGAGGCCATCGCCGCCCGGTGAGCCGCAGCTCCCTCGGCGCGATCGGCAGGACAACCCGTCCCCGGAACGCAGAGAGCGGCGAGCATGATGCTCGCCGCTCTCCGGCGTCCGTCGCCGGTCGGATCCGCCATCCGACCGGCGTGGTTCCCGCCAAAGGGAAACCATTCCCGAAAGCGACAGGGAAGGGGAGGAACCGATCGCTTCGGGTGGCTGGTATGTCCTGTCTCCGGTGGCCCGGGGACATGTAGTTCTTCGGCGCGTCTCGTGGCGACTTGAGGATTTCTTTCCGCGACGGCGAGACTTTCCAGATGAGCGCAACCAGTGCCGACTCCGCCAGCGACCCGACGGCTTCGGCCGCGTCGTCCTCGACGTCACCACCGGCCCCTCTGCGGCCCCGCGACCGGCCGTGGATGATGCGTACCTACTCGGGCCACTCGACCGCACAAGCGTCCAACGAGTTGTACCGAACCAACTTGTCCAAGGGACAGACCGGTCTCTCGATCGCGTTCGACCTGCCGACCCAGACGGGGTACGACCCCGACGATCCGATGTCTCGCGGTGAGGTCGGCAAGGTCGGGGTGCCCGTCGCTCATCTCGGCGACATGCGCACGCTGCTCGACCAGATCCCTCCCGGGCAGATGAACACCTCGATGACCATCAACGCGACCGCTGCGTGGCTGCTGGCCTTGTACGTCGCGAACGCCGACGAACAGGGCACGTCGCCAGACGAACTACGCGGCACGACCCAGAACGACATCGTCAAGGAGTACCTGTCACGCGGTACCTACATCTTCCCGCCAGCCGAGTCGCGGCGCCTGATCGTCGACATGGTCGCCTGGTGCGCCGAGCACGCACCGAAGTGGAACCCGATCAACGTCTGCTCGTACCACCTCCAAGAGGTCGGAGCGACGCCGGTGCAGGAGATCGCGTACTCGTTCGCGACGGCCATCGGCGTGCTCGACGCGGTGCGCGATTCCGGACAGGTCAGCGACGAGAAGTTCTCGCAGGTGTTCGGCTCGATCTCGTTCTTCGTCAACGCCGGCATCCGCTTCGTGGAGGAGATCTGCAAGCTGCGTGCGATGACCGAGATGTGGGCCGATCTCGGACGTGACCGCTACGGCGTCACCGACGACAAGGCGCTGCGTTTCCGCTACGGCGTGCAGGTGAACTCGCTCGGGCTCACCGAAGCACAGCCGGAGAACAACGTGCAGCGCATCGTGCTCGAGATGCTCGCCGTCACGATGTCGAAGAACGCACGGGCCCGCTCGGTCCAGCTGCCAGCCTGGAACGAGGCGCTCGGGTTGCCACGCCCTTGGGATCAGCAGTGGTCGTTGCGAATGCAGCAGGTGCTCGCCTTCGAAACGGACCTCCTCGAGTACGGCGACCTCTTCGACGGCTCGCATGTCATCGAGTCGCGCACCGCCGAACTCCGGGGCGAGGCCCAGGCCGAACTGGACGACGTGCTCGCCCAGGGTGGTGCGTTCGAGGCCGTCGAGGTCCTCAAGTCGCGCCTCGTCTCCTCGATGGCGACCCGCACCCGCCGCATCGAATCCGGTGAACAGACGGTCGTCGGGGTCAACGACTTCGTCGAGACCGCGGAGTCACCGCTCGGCGGTGAGAACAACATCCTCAAGGTCGATCACGCCGTCGAGCAACAGGTCATCGACTCGTTGCAGGTGTGGCGCTCCCAGCGCGACCAGGCCGCTGTCGATGCGGCGCTCGCCGAGTTGCGACGCGTGGCGGAGTCCGACGACAACGTGATGCCCGCGTCGATCGCCCTGGCCAAGGCGGGCGGCACGACCGGCGAATGGGGCACCGTGATGCGCGAGGTGTTCGGGGAATACCGCGCCCCGACCGGGGTCAGTGGAGCGCCCGGCTCGGTGGCCGGACTGGCCGACGTCGCCGAGTTCGTCCGATCGATCCCGGGGGGCCCGCCGAAGTTCCTCGTCGCCAAGCCCGGCCTCGACGGCCACTCGTCGGGCGCCGAGCAGATCGCTGTCGCCGCGCGAGATTCGGGAATGGAAGTCGTCTACTCCGGGATCCGACTCACCCCCGAGCAGATCGCCGCGTCCGCACGAGACGAAGACCCCGACGTGATCGGCCTGTCGATCCTGTCCGGCTCGCACCTCCAACTCGTGCCGGATGTGCTCGAGCATCTCCAGGCAATGGGTGTCGACATCCCCGTCGTGGTCGGCGGCATCATCCCCGAAGACGACCGGCCGCGACTCGCCGAACTCGGCATCGCCCGCGTGTATACCCCGAAGGACTTCGAGATCGCCAAGATCATGCGCGACATCGCCGAACTCGCCGTCGCCCACCGCGCCTGACTCGACGGCATCGCTGCAGCTTCCGTCGTCGAGGGTCTCGGTCGAGCGGTTGTCGGGCACAATGGAGGTGTGCCGACGACGCTGGAACCCGTACAGGTCGAGGAGCCCGACCTCGACGACGACGCCGCTGTCGACCGACCGTGGATCGTGTTGGTCTGGAACGACCCCATCAACCTGATGAGTTACGTCACGCACGTGTTCCAGAAACTGTTCGGACACTCACTCGAGAAGGCCACCGAGTTGATGCTCGACGTCCACCACAAGGGCCGAGCCGTCGTGGCGTCGGGGAGTCGCGAAGAGTGCGAGATGCACGTGTTCCGCCTCCACGAGCACAGCCTCTGGGCGACGATGGAACACGACACGTGACCCGTCGCTTCAAGCCACCCGTGTTCGCGACGACCAAACAGGGAACCACCGAGTGGACGATCAACCTCGGGGACGACGAACGAGCGATCATCGTCCGCCTGCTCGGCGAACTCCGTGCGCTGCTGACCTCCGACGACCAGTCGTCGCCGCTTCTGCAACGCCTGTTTCCGCCCGCCTTCCTCGATGACCCCGACAAGGAAGCCGAGTACCAGCGGCTCATGCGCGAGGAGTTGGTCGCCAGCCGCGTCGCACAGATCGACACCGTCACCGACTATCTGCGCCCCGGACACGCCGCCACCCTCGACGAGTCGGGCATCAACGCGTTCCTGCAATCGATCAACGCCGTACGTGTCGTCCTCGGCACGCTGCTCGACGTCGGCGAAGACGACGACCCGAGCGACGACGAGATGACGCCCGAACATCAGCTCTACGCGTTCCTGTCCTGGCTCCTCGACTGGACGGTCCGGTCGCTCTCGACCTGACACACCGACTCCACACGTCAGGTGCGGAACAGATGGTCGGCGATCTGGCGGAGCCCGTCGATGTCGTGCACGTCTCGGTCGAGCAAGGGGAGCACCGCGACCGGAGCCGGCTCGGTGAGCTCCACGAGCGGGGCGAGCGCATCCAGCTCCGCGGCGCGCATCGCGTCGAGGTCGAGCAGGTTCGACATCAACGCGAGGAGGCGCGGGTCGAGCTCGTTCGCGGCGACGGCCTCGCGCACGGCGTCGAGGTCGACCCCTGCGGCGACGTCCGGGTGAACGCGGTTGACGATCGCCGCCGAGACACCGACACCCTGGTCGAGCAGTTGGCGGGCGAACCACACCGCCTCGGTGATCGTGTCGTTGCGTGGTGATGCCACGACGACGAACGACGTTCGCTCCGCTCGGAGCAGCGCGATGACCTCGTCGGCCCGTTCACGGAACCCGGTCTCCATACCCGCGAACGCCTGGAAGAACGCCAGCGCATCGGTCAGCACGTCCGATCCGACGACTTTGCCGATCGCCTTGAAGATCGGCTGCGCCGCCGCGCCGATGAACTTGAGGCCGCTGCGCGTCGGCAACATCGCCAGCTTGAAAACGCGATGGTCGAGAAAACGTGACAGCACGCCGGGCGCATCGAGGAAGTCGAGTGCGTTGCGACTCGGCGGTGTGTCGACGATGACGAGATCGAAGCGGTCGTCAAAGTGCAGCGCGTGCAGCGTTTCGGCTGCCATGTACTCCTGCGTACCGCTCATCGCGCCGGCCATGTTCCGGTAGAAGCGGTTGGTCAGGATCCGCTCGACCTGTTCCTCGTCGTCGGCGTAGCGCTTCACCAACCCGTCGAACGTCGCCGCGGTGTCGAGCATCATCGCCCACAGCTCGCCACTCGGCGCGTCGCCGGACACCACGCCGTCAGCGATGTCGACTCGCTGAGGCTCCGACGACAGACCGTCACGCAGACCGAGCGCATCAGCCAACCGGCGCGCCGGGTCGATCGTGACCACGACGACGCGACGCCCCAAGCTCGCCGCCTCCAGTCCGAGCACGGCCGCGGTCGTCGTCTTGCCGACCCCGCCGGAGCCGCAACACACGACGACATCGGATCCGTGCACCACGTCGACGACCGTCATGTGCCGATCTCGTCGTCGATCAAGCCGTCGGCCAGCGCGTCGATGTCGTCAGCGGTGAGCCCGGCGCGAGCGGCCACCGTTCCGAGATGGATCTGACGCAACGGCAGCCCGGTGGCGAGGCGGTCGATCGCCTCGCGTTCCATCGCACGTCTCGATTGTCGGTAGGCCGCGGCGTACTCGAGCGCGTGCGCCTCGTCCGGCGGGCGATCGCGCAGTACCTCGGCGCGCTCGTCGGCGCCGGGGAGCGCGGCCCCGACGTCGACCGCGTTGACGACGACCGGACCCAACCCGATGCCGACCTGCTCCTCGAGCGCGAACGCGGTCTCGATCGTCTCGTTGACCGGCGTCGTCTCGGGAAGCGTGACCAGAACCGCGACGCACCGATCGGGGTCGCCCAACAACTCGAGCACGTCGTCGGCTTGCGCCTTGACCGGCCCACCCCTCGCTGCCTGCCCGAGCGCCGCCGCTGATGTGAGAAACGTCACGGCGTGGCCCGCAGCCGGACCGTCGACCACGATGAGGTCGTACTCGCCGGTGAGATCGAGCGCCTTGATCTTGCCGAGCACCACGACATCGTCGATGCCGGGGGCCGCGGTTCCGACCATGTCGATCACTCCGGTTCGATTGAGACGCTTGGCGATCCGCTTGAACCCGTGATCATTGAGGTACTCCTCGAGGGCTTCGGGAGCCGACAGATGCATCACGGTGAGGTCGTGACCGGGCCGGGCCGGGAGCATCTCGTCGATCGTGGGTTTGCCGTCGAGTTCGACGACCAACACCCGACGGCCGTCGGCGGCTGCCGCACGAGCCAGAACGGCCGTTACCGTGGTCTTCCCAACTCCGCCCTTGCCCGCGACCACGACCACTCTGGCGGCGGTCAAGGACTGCAGCGGACTCTCGTTTCCCGGAGGCACTTTTGCGCAGACTAGCGATCGCCCTGCTCGCATCCTTGGCGGCGTTCTCATTGTTCGGTCAACCCGCTGGCGCGCAATCCGACGACGCAGCCGCCGATCCAGCCGCGACTTCGCTGCCGTCGGTCGACGTCCTCCAGGTCAGCGGGCTCTTCGACGACATTCTGATCGACTCGATCAACGACGCGATCGAGCGCGCCGACCGCGACAACGCTCAGGCACTCATCTTGCAGGTCAACTCTCGCGGCACGGTCGTCGACGACGAAACGCTCGCACAGTTGCTCACCGACGTCGCCGAGGCCCCCGTGCCCATCGCCATCTGGGTCGGGCCGACCGGCGCCCGCTTCTACGGCAAGTCGGCGCAGCTGTTGGCGGTGGCCGACGTCACGGGCATGGCACCCGGCGCCCGCGTCGGCCACATCGGCGTACCGCTGTCGCCAGCCGGCATCGACGTCGACTTCAGTGGAGCGGTCGAAGACGCCCTGCGCACCGACTCGGTCGGGTTGAGCGAAGCGCGAGCGCTCCAGGTGTTCACCGAGATCAACGACGAAGGTGTGCCGACGATCACGAGCATGGTGCAGGTCCTCGACGGTCGTGAGGTCGACGGGGCCGTTCTCGAAACGACCGAGTTCGTCGTGCTCGACAACGGCCAGGGACGCAACGACACGACGGCGACCGTCCGCTTCGCAAAGCTCGATCTGGTGCAGCAGTTGTTCCACACGGTGGCGAGCCCTCCGGTCGCCTACCTGCTGCTGCTGACCGGTCTCGCGTTGCTGATCTTCGAGTTCTTCACCGCCGGCGTCGGCGTCGCGGGCGCGGTCGGCGCCGTGTGCGTGGTGTTGGCGTCGAGCGGCCTGGCGGTTCTCCCGACTCGCCCGTGGGCATTGGCGGTGATCGGTCTCGCGATGCTCGCGTTCGCCGTCGACGTCCAGGTGGGAATACCGAGATTCTGGACCGGTGTCGGCATCGTCGGCACCATCATCGGCAGTTGGTTTCTCTTCGAGAATCTGCCCGGCACCTCGCTGCGCCCGTCGTGGATCGCGCTGTTCACCGGCGTCGGCGGAATCGCCCTGACCTTCATCGTCGGCATGCCCAACATGGTCCGCACGCGCTTCGCCACGCCGACCATCGGCCGCGAATGGATGATCGGCGAGGAGGGCACCGCCATCTCCGCGATCGACCCCGACGGTGTCGTCGAGGTGGGAGCAGGTCGCTGGCAGGCTCGGACGAATCGGGCGACGCCCGTGGCGCTGGGCGACACGGTGCGCGTCGCGGCGATCGACGGCGTGACGCTCGAAGTCGAGCCCCTCGAAGGTGCCGCCAAGGACTACCGCGAGATGCGTGGCAAACGAGGCGCCACCGACGAATTCGTCGCCGAGCCGGTCACTGAGCCGGTCACTGAGTAGGTCGCTGAGTAGGTCACTGAGTCGGTCACTGAGCAACCGGCCGGAGAGCGCTCCGGGCAACCCGCCAGCTCGCCGACTGAGGAGCCGACGAGCCGTCGGCAAACCGGCGGATTTCGTCGGCGAAACACCGTCGTCACCGTCTGGTGATCCGGTGTTCATGCAGCGTGTCGGTTGTGCACACGTGATGGCGACATCCTGACACCAGGTCTTGACCAGCACCTCACGGGCTCTTACTCTCGGCTGCAGGCGAAGGCAGAGAGGGCCCGACGAATGAGCAGCTTGGCACGACGAGACCCCGACGACTGGCAGTCCGCGGCGGCCTGTCAGGGAAAGATGGGGGTGGCGTTCTACCCACCGATGACCCCGGAAGGAAAGAACGCCAAGATCGCCCGCGAGGCCCGGGCCAAGGCGATCTGTACCGATTGTCCGGTGCGACTCGAGTGTCTCCGCCACGCGATCGACATCGACGAGCGTTACGGCATCTGGGGTGGTCTCAACTACGACGACCGTCGACGGCTCATCGAGACGAGTTCAGCCGAGTCGGCCAGCGCGTCATGACCCGCACGGCGTAACCAGCACGTCCCGCTCACGATGGGCGACAGTGGTTCTCGCTCCGGCGACGGCCGGGCCCGAGCATCTCTCAGCGTAGAGGCACGCGCGGGCCGGCGATGCGCAGATCGTCGCGGCGACGTGTGACCCCGCGTTTGTCGAGTTCGGCGACCAGCGGGAGCGCGAACTTGCGACTGGCGCCGGTGGCATCGCGGAACTGCGCCACCGTGAACCCGGCCGGATCGCGATCGAGCAGATCGGCTGCGACCGACGCCGCATCGTCGATGGTCGCCGAGTGGAACACGATGCCGTCCGTCTGCACGATGTGACCCCTCCGTGTCATCTCGCGGAGGTCGTTGCGGTCGACGTCGGCCGCCGACGGCGGGGCGAACCCGCCGTCGAGCAACGCCTGCAAGAACGGGTGGTCGGCGTACGGATCGACGGCGTCCGCGGGAAGCACCAGTCCGGCGTCGACGACGACGTCGTCCATCGTCTCGATCGCAGCGCGTTCGCGCTCGTCGAAGACCGCGATGTCGACGCCGGTCGGGCCCGCATCGTCGAGCCGCGCTCGCACACCGGCAACCGTCGCAGCGAGCGCCTCGGTGGTCGTGACCCAGACGCCCAGCGTCGCCGGCATACGCTCGCCGGTCAGGAGTTCGAGTTCGTCGACGCTCACCCACTCGCGTTCGGCGACGACCCGTTCGATCGAACGATCGGGCTGGGCTTGCGATGCGCGCCGCACCGGCGCCACATCGAGGATCTCACCGCCACCGATCGTCTCGTCACGCCCCGACTCGCGCAAGATGTAGCGGTCGCCGGGAAGTAGCGGGAGGCGGGTCGGCAGGAACAGCCGCACCGCACCCGACGAGCCCGGGCCGAGCGCCTCGGTGCCGAGGATCCGCATCTTCACCGCGTGCTCGCCTGCACCGATGTAGGCCACGTACGCGCCGCGACGCGACACGTCGTGATCGAGCGACCGCAGCACGTCGAGCGACGCATCGACACGTTCGGTCAGGTGCCACTGGCCGGGCAGCACGATCGCATGCCCACGCCGGAGTTCGTCATGGTCGACGCCGCTCAGGTTCACCGCGACGCGGGTGCCCGGGCCGATGTCGTCGACGGTGCGGCCCGCGGTCTGAAGGCTGCGGATGCGCGCGTCGTGCTCGCCGGGCTCGACCCGAACCAGCGAGTCGGCGGCGAACGAGCCGCCCACGAGGGTCCCGGTGACGACCGTGCCACTGCCCTTCGCGGCGAAGACGCGATCGACCCACAGACGTGGGCGACGACGATCGTCGGCGGTATCGCTCCGCTCGATCATCTCGTCGATGGCCGCACGCATCTCGTCGAGTCCGATCCCGGCCGTCGCAGCGACGTGCACCACCGGCGCGCCCTCGAGGAACGTTCCGGCCACCCGGTCGGCGACGTCCATCTCGGCGATCTCACGGATGTCGTCGTCGACGAGATCGACCTTCGTCAGCGCCACCACGCCGTGCCGGATCCCGAGCAACTCGAGGATTCTGAGGTGTTCTTCGGACTGCGGCTTCCAGCCCTCGGTGGCGGCGACGACGAACACACAGGCGCTCACCCCTCCGACACCGGCGAGCATGTTGCGCAGGAACCGCACGTGCCCGGGCACATCGATGAAGCTGAGCTCGGCGCCCGATGGCAGGGTCGTGTGAGCGAACCCGAGATCGATCGTGAGACCGCGTCGCTTCTCCTCCTCGAAACGGTCGGGGTCGGTGCCGGTCAGCGCCAGCACCAGCGATGACTTGCCGTGGTCGACGTGTCCGGCCGTCGCAATGACCGTCACGCGCCGAGCACCCGCCCCAACTCGACGACCAGCACCTCGTGATCCTCCGGCTCGACGGCACGCAGGTCGAGGAACGTTCGATGGTCGCGAGAACGCGCGATGATCGGCGGCGTGGAGGCTCGCAGCGCGTCGAGCACGTCACGCTCGACCACGAGTCCCGCGGACGGCATCGTCACCCCAGGAGCCGAACCCGCACCGGGCAGTGCGTCCATCCGTTCGACGCCGACGAGTCCGTCGGCCACCCCGAACTCCGCCAGGAGACGCTCCACGACCCGCTCGGCGCTCGCTTCGAGTTCGCCGACCGAACGCGACACCATCCGCCAGAACGCGAGGTCGGTCGCCGCACGCTTGTCGAGGTAGGTGAGCGCCGTGTCCTGCAACGAGCGCAACACGAGTCCGCCCGGTCGGAGTGCTCGTGCGAGCGGATGGCGAGCGCAGCGATCGACGAGATCGGCTCGACCGGCGATGATCCCGGCTTGCGGTCCGCCGAGCAGCTTGTCGCCGGAGAACGTGATGATGTCGGCTCCGTCGGCGATGGCCTGCACTGCGGCGGGTTCCCCAGCCAGCCACGCCGGTGGGGCCCCGCGCAGCCACGGCGCGTTCGCGTCGAGCAGACCGCTGCCGATGTCGGCCATGACCGGGACGCCGAGCGTCGCGAGTTCGGCGATCGTGGTCTCCTCGACGAACCCGTCGACGCGGTAGTTGCTCGGATGGACCTTCATCACGAGCGCGACATCGGCGCCCGGCCGTTCGACCGCCCGGCGATAGTCGTCGAGTCGTGTCCGGTTCGTGGTGCCGACGTCGATGAGGCGACACCCCGACTGTTCCATCACCTCCGGCACGCGGAACGACCCGCCGATCTCGACACTCTCGCCGCGACTCACCGGGACCTCACGTCCCGCCGCCAGCGCCGCGAGCACCAACAGCACGGCACCGGCGTTGTTGTTCACGACCATCGCCGACTCGGCACCGCACAGCTTGGCGAACAGTTGGCCGACGGCTCGCTGCCGAGATCCGCGTTCGCCGGTCTCCAGATCGAACTCGACGGTTTGCGCACGAGCGGGTTGCGCGTGCGCCAGCGGCGCACGACCGAGATTCGTGTGCAGCAGCACACCCGTTGCGTTGATCACGTCGGTGAGCAACGAGCGACGCCGGGTCTCGGCCAGTGCCGCTGCGCGATCAGGAGCGCCGGCGGCGATCGCCGCCCGGGCCACTTCGACGCACAACGGATGCGGCAGCCCACTCGGTGCAAGTGACCTGGCCAACGCATCGACCGATGGGGGCCGCTGCGACGGCACGCGGTCAGGTTGCTCAGCGTCGGGTTGTGTCACAACATCCACCTGCTCGTCGCACCCCAACGCATCGGGCAAGCATACGGTCGTCGTCGATCCAGAGACCGCCGAGAACGGCCCGACCCCTCCCCGCTACCATCGCCGAACGTGGCCGTGCACATTCCCATCGTCCGACTCGATCCCGATCTCCCGGTGCCCCGCTACGCCCACGACGGCGACGCCGGGATGGACCTGTTCGCCCGCGAGTCGCTCGTCCTACCGGCAGGCGGCGGGCGCGCACTGATGCCGACCGGCATCTCGATCGCGATCCCGCGTGGCTACGGCGGATTCGTCCTCCCGCGCAGTGGCCTCGCTCTCAAGCACGGGATCACCGTCGTCAACGCCCCCGGCCTGATCGACAGTGCGTACCGCGGCGAGATCAAGGTGATCCTCGCCAACACCGACCCACACGTCGACTACCGCGTCGAGCGAGGCGATCGCATCGCACAATTGACGATCCAGGCCGTCGCCGAAGTCGAATGGGTCGAGTCCGACGACCTCGACGGCGATGACCGCGGCGGGGGCTTCGGCCACTCCGGTCGCTGACCTGATCGACACACAGCGGCGGGGTCAGCGCCAGCCGTCACCGAATCCGACGTCGTCGAGCAGCGAACGCCACACGATCGTGCGCGGGTCGGAGTTCGCGAATCGAGCGTCGAGTTGTTCGACGGTCTGCGGCCGGTCGAAGTAGTAGCCCTGCACGAGATCGCAGCCGTAACTCTCGAGGATGGCGAGTTGCTCCACCCGCTCGACGCCTTCGGCGGTCACGGTCATGTCGAGGTCGGCAGCGAGGTTGATCGTCGACCGCACGATGATCGTGTCGCTCGCTCGACGTCCGAGGCCGGCCACGAACGATCGGTCGATCTTCAACCCGGTGAGCGGCAGGCTCTGCAGGTGCGCGAGCGATGAGAAGCCGGTCCCGAAGTCGTCCAGATCGACGGCGATACCCATCAGGCGCAGATCGCGCACGGTCGCCTCGGCCCGGTCGGGATGCTGGAGCAGACCGGTCTCGGTGAGTTCCAGAGTGAGCCGTTTGGGGTCGATGCCGGTGGCGGCGACGACCCCCTTGGCATACGTCGCGAACGTCGGATCGACCGCGCTCGCCGCAGAGATGTTCGCGCTGATGCCGACTCGGATACCGTGCTCGGTCTCCCACCTGACGTTCTCGCGGCACGCCGCCTCGACGACCCAACGGTCGAGTTCGAGGATCAGCCCCGTCTCCTCGGCGACCGGCAAGAACCGGTCGGGGGTCATCAATCCGTCGACCGGATGCTGCCAACGGACGAGGGCTTCACACCCTCGAATCGTTCTCGTCGGCACATCGATGATGGGCTGATACATCAGGACCAAGTGGCCGAGTGCGATGGCGTCACGGAGTTCGGCCTCGACTCGCCGATCGCGCAACAGCCGTTCACGCAGGTCGTTGTCGAAGATCTCGACGCGACCACGGCCGGCTCGCTTCGCCTGATACATCGCAGCGTCCGCCTCGGACAGCATCGCCTCGGCGGTCTTGTCGCCGGCGATCGACATCGAGATGCCGATGCTCGCTCCGGTCACGAGATGCTGACCATTGATCGCCAGCGGCTCGGCCAACGCTCGGCTGAATCGCTCGGCGATCGGGAACACTTCGCCGATCCCGTCAACGTCTTCGACCAGCACGACGAACTCGTCCCCGCCTTGTCGACCAACGGTGTCGCTCGCGCGCGCCACCTCTTCCATGCGGCAGCCGACGGCCCGAAGCAATTCGTCGCCGGCATCGCGGCCCAGGCTGTCGTTGACGAACTTGAACTGGTCGAGGTCGACGAAGAGCACGCCGACGGCCCGATCGTGGCGGGCTGAGCGCGCCAGTGCCATGTCGACGCGGTCGCGCAGTAGCTCACTGTTCGGAAGGCCCGTGAGTGCATCGTGGGTCGCCTGATGCGCGAGTCGACGCTCGAGTTCGCGTCGCTCCGTCACGTCGCGTCCGTTGACCACGATGCCTCGCACGACCGGGTGATCGAGGAGGTTCACCAGCCGCAGCTCGGTCCATTGGTACCCGCTGGTGGTCTGCAGACGCACGGTGAGTTCCTCGGTCGACGATGGCCCACCGGCGATGACGTTCGACCAGGCCGCCTGCCATCTCGTCCGATCGTCGAGGTGGACGAAGTCCATGCTCGATCGGCCGATGGACTGATTCGGACTCGACGCCGCTGCAGCGGTCGAGGACCGCTGCTTGAAGACGACGACGCCGTGTTCGTTCAGCACGTGCACCGAGTCGAGGCTGTTCGAGGCGAGGGCGACGAGCAGGCGACTCTGTTCGTCGCGCAGGCGGGTCGCCTCTGCTCGGTCGATGGCATGGTGGACGACCCGGCGCAGCAGACCGCTTCCGAGCGACCACGGAGGAATCACATCGTCGGCTCCGGCCTCCATCAATGCCTCGATCACCGGCTCCGTCACCGCCGCTGTCAACCGTTCGGTCGACGCCGAGGCGCCGCTCGCATCGCGGATGGTGTCATGCGCCGCGATGACGACGACGGGGGACTCCGTGCGCATCTGGCGGAGCTGTTCGAGCGTGCCGGCGACCGAGCCGATGCCGAGGAGGACGAGATCGTGATCGGTCGTGGTGAGGTCCCGCTCGAGGAGTTGTTCCGGCGACCATCGGGTCACGTGCAGCATCTCGTCGCCGAGGAACTCCGTCGCGACCAACCGTGCGGTGACGTCGTCGTCGACGGCGAGCAGGATGCGCAGCGTTCTGGGTGCAGGCAAGTGACCTCTCTGCGCAATGCTGCTCCCGTTCGGCATAGGAGGTCTATCGGTCAGCGCCGAAACGACCTTGATCGGAAACGTCATCGTCCTCCTCGCCGCTGCCGACCATCAGCGCCGGGCCAACCATGAGCGCCCGGCCGGCACGACACCGCGGCGCGGCGGCACCACAGTGCGGGGCGTGCGGGGGCGTGCGGCGGCGCGGGGACGGGGCAGCGATCACTCGAAACGCATCACCATGACGGCGGTGTCGTCGTGGCCGATGTCGGCGACGTCAGGGCTGGCGATGCGGAGGATTTCGTTGACCAAGGCCATCGGTTCCAGGTCGGTGGGAATCAGGTCGAGCAGCTCGGACTCCTCGAGTTGTGGCGTCGGAGTGCTCAGCAATCCGTCGCTGTAGACGACGAGCATGTCGCCGCGGGCCATCAGGAGCTCGTGCACCGGACGAGCCAGGTTCGGGATCATGCCGACGATCGAGCCGAAACCGCCGACATACGACGCCACGCCGTTCGACACGAGGATCGGACGCGGGTGTCCGCCACAGGCGAAGCGAACCGCGTGCACGTCCCCCAGATCCCGGATGTACCCGTAGACCGCGGTGAGGTAGCTCTTGGGTGACTGCTCCATGATCACGTCGTGGAGCCGAGCGAGCACGTCATTGGGATCGTCGAGCAACGGGCCGATCGCCTGGAGCGTGTGGCGCGCAAGCGAGCTGAGTCCGGCTGCCTTCACACCGTGACCGCACACATCGCCGAGGAAGAAACCTTTGCGGCCATCGTGGAAGTCGTAGGCACCGTAGAAGTCGCCGCCGATGCGACGTGACGGGCCGACCGAGCGATACCCCGCTGCGAACTCGATCCGCTCGTCCGTCGGCCACCGCTGCTGGTTGGTGGTCTTCTCCAGCTCCCGCATGACCGAAGACAGTTCGTCGGTGCGATCGAAGTCGCTCGTCACGTCGGTGAACACCGTGATCGCCACGTGGATACCGTCGACGTTCCAGGGCGTCGAGTCGATCGACAACCAGCGCGTCGAACCGTCACCGACCGTGACACCCATGATGACGTCGTGTTGCGCCTTGCCGGTTGCCAACACGCGCATCGCTGGATGTTCGTCCCCGGGGAACGGCCGACCGTCGGGCCGGGTGGCCTGCCATTCAGGGCTGAGCGACGTCCGCCCAGCGAGTTCCTCCCAGCTCATCCGCAACAATCGACATGCGGCCGGGTTCGACCAGACGATCTCTCCTCCACCGACCTGGACCAAGATCCCGTCGTGGATGAGTCGCGACACTCGACGGGCGAACTCGGTGTCGCGAGAGAGCCCGAGAAGGGCGTCGCCAACCATCGATCCAACCGTCATGGTGAGCTGATCGGCAGACCGACCGGTCGACTTGAGGTCGGGTCGCTCCAGCGCAGCAGCGCCTGCCCGGTGCGATCAGCCCCAAGCGAAGACCGGCTGCTCGAATCCGCCGACTCGCGCGTCGGCGCTCGGGCGGCCATCGAGGCAGAGCCACCGGAACTGCACGAGCACCGCCCCGGTCGGAGCATGGATCAGATCGCCGCCGATCGGGAGTTGGACCACGGGACGATCGCTCTCGGGAATGTCGACGAAACGCGGCGAGTCGGTGCGTGCGAGCTGGTGGAGTCCGATTCGGTAGGCCGCAAGCACTTCGTCAGGGTTGGGAGCGAGCACGACGTCGGGACCTCCCCAGACCACCACCGGTGTCATCACGTACCCGGACCGCGTGGCATAGTCATCGAGCAGCCCGAGCACCCGCGAGTCATCGAAGCGCACACCGACCTCCTCGTCGGTTTCGCGCAGCGCGGCGCCGATCGGGGTCTCGCCGACGTCGATGCGACCACCGGGAAGCGCCCACTGCGACGCGTGCTTGTTGAGCCCGGCACTTCGACGGCACAGCACGAACGATGCCCCGCCCGCCACGTTCGCCATCCGTCCGTCGAGCCCACCCTCGTACCCCGGGATCATGCTCATCTCTGCGTCGTCGAACGAGAACGGGTCGTCGGCATCGTCGCCGACCGACGAGTCGACGAGCACCACGGCGACCGCGGCGTGGCGGCGTCCGTCGAGCGGGAGTTCGATCCGGTCGTGCGAACGCAGCCGCTCCGAGATCGTCGACCGGAGTCGATCGTCGAGAGCGACGGGAGGTGGAACGGCGGCGTCAGCGGGCATGCGACCAGTGTCGTTCGAGTCACCCGCCTCCGCGAAACCGGCCGGATCCGCCACCCACAACACGTCGTGGCCGAGTTCTCGCTCGGCGCCGCCTACAGCGGAGCGCAGACCGTGGTCCACAACGGCGCAGAGCTCGCCATTCTCGACGAAGCCATGGCGTGGGTTTGCATCGCGATCGAGCGAGCCGCCTCGGTCAGCCGCGGTACCCGCTGGTGATCGGCAGACGGCGGTCCTTGCCGAACGCCTTGCGACTCACCCGCACGCCGGGCGGGCTCTGACGCCGCTTGTACTCGGCGATGTCGACGAGGCGAGTCACCCGACGCACCAACTGCTCGTCGTAACCGAGTTCCACGATCTCGCCGGCGGTGCGGTCGTCTTCGACGTACAGCTGCAGGATCGGGTCGAGCACCTCATACGGCGGGAGGCTGTCGTCGTCGCGCTGGTCCGGGCGAAGCTCGGCCGACGGCGGCTTCGTGATCACGTTCTCCGGGATGATCTCGCGACCCTCGCGCCGGTTGACGTAACGGCACAAGTCATAGACACGGGTCTTCAACACGTCCTTGATCGCCGCGTACCCGCCGACCGAGTCGCCATAGATCGTGAAGTAACCGACCGCCACCTCGCTCTTGTTTCCGGTCGTCAACACCATCCACCCGAACTCGTTCGAGAGCGCCATCAACAATTGCCCTCGGCAGCGAGACTGGATGTTCTCGTACGTCAGCCCCGGCTCACGCCCCTCGAAGGACTCGCCGAGCATCTCCAGATACGCCGAGAACGCGGGCTCGATCGAGATCGTGCGGATCTCGATCCCGAGCGCTTCGGCGAGTTGCTGCGCGTCGGACTTGGAGTGATCGGAGGAGTATCGCGAGGGCATCGAGACGCCGTGCACGTGATCGGCCCCGAGCGCATCGACCGCGATCGCCGCGATGATCGACGAGTCGACCCCTCCGGACAATCCGATCACGACATCGCTGAACCCGTTCTTGACGCAATAGTCACGTGTGCCGAGCACCAATGCGTCATACAACTCGCGGTCGGCATCGAGAGGCTCAGCGATCGGCGACAGCGGTTCGACGACGCCTGCTGCTGGAGTCGCCGACACGTCGACCGTCGGCAACATGTCGCTCGTGCTCCTGCCTCGCGGGTCGAGCAGACGCTTGCGGTACACCGGCGGCACCGGCACGTCGACGACCATCAACGCCTCGACGAACTGCGGCGCGCGAGCGAGCAG
The DNA here is from genome assembly GCF_046290335.1 of Ilumatobacter sp. Taxonomy (GTDB): domain Bacteria; phylum Actinomycetota; class Acidimicrobiia; order Acidimicrobiales; family Ilumatobacteraceae; genus Ilumatobacter_A. The sequence goes on from NZ_JBKAGH010000002.1 coordinate 377,987, forward strand.
AGAGCCCTCGTGGTCGAACGCCAACGAACCGCCGTCGAAGACCAACTCGTCCTGCCCCCCGACCTGATTGACGTAGACCACCGCACAGTGCGAATCGGCAGCACGAGTGGCGAGCATCCGCTCGCGACGAACCCCCTTGCCGATCGAGTAGGGCGACCCGTTGATGTTGATGTTCACCTCGGCCCCTGCCGCAGCCTGCACGGCGACGGGTCCCGACGGGCTCCAGATGTCTTCGCAGATCGACACGCCGACCTTCACCCCGCCGATCACGTACAGCTCCAACGGATCGGACGCATCGCCAGGCGTGAAGTACCGCTGCTCGTCGAACACCGTCGTGTTCGGCAGCAGTCGCTTGCGGTACGTGCCGAGCACCTCCCCACCAGCGCACACCGCCGCGGCGTTGTACAGATCGCGATCCTGGTCGACGAAGCCGACGACGGCAGCGCAGCGTCGAGTCGATGCGGCGAAGGTCGCGAGCATCTCCAGGTTGTCTTCGACGAACCCGGGCTTGAGCACCAGGTCTTCGGGCGGATACCCGGTCGTCGACAGCTCCGGGAACGCGACGATGTCGCAGCCGGCCGCCTCGGCTGCCTCGTAGGCCTCGATCAGCTTGCCGAGGTTGCCCGCCAGGTCTCCCACGGTCGGATTCAGCTGGGCCAAGGCGATACGCAACACGGTCACGGCGTCACGATACGCCTCCGGTGATCGACGTCGACCACTCGCTCGAACCGACATGACGCAAGATCGTGTTCTCGCTGCGAGCCCCACCCCCTCATCTGGCACTATTGGGCGGAGTGGTCGCACGAGATGAGATGAAGTGGGCGTGAGGTGGGGAGCCGCAGTGCTCGGAGGGTCACTGCTCATCGCTGCCTGCTCGCCGAGCGAGGGCCCCAAATCGATTCCCCTGCCGACCTCGGCGGACACGACCACGACGACGACCACGACCGTGGCGACCACCACGACGACCACGACGACGACCACCACGGTCCCCCCCACCTATGAAGCTCGGATCCGGCGGACGACCGATGGGGTGCCCCACATCAGCGGTCGAGACCTCGACGACTTGGCGTTCGGGCAGGGATACGTCAGCGGCGCCGACCACGGCTGCACATTGATCGACCAGATCTTGAAGGTGTCGGGCCAGCGCTCGCAGTTCCTCGGCCCGGGCACCAACGGCGAGAACGTCGAGAGCGATTTCGCCTGGCGGGCGATCGGCATCGCCGGCATGGCGGCGTCCGACTTCGCCGAGGCGTCGACAGCGATCGTCGAGCAGTTCGAGGCGTTTGCCAGCGGGTGGAACCAACAGTTCGCCGATGCGGGACTCTCCGGGTGGTGTGCCGACGCGACCTGGACCCGACCGATCGACGCGGTCGAGGTCTACGCCTACGCTCGGTCGATCGCACTGCTGGCGAGCAGCGCTCGGCTCACCGACTTCATCTCTGCCGCGCAGCCTCCCGCGCTCGAGACCCCGACCGCCGATCAGGCGCCGTTGGAGGGCACCCCGTCGAGCACCGACGCGGCGCTCCCGGACTTCGGGCGGCTTCGCCCGGCCGACGTCGGGAGCAACGCGTGGGCGATCGGCGCCGATCGGACGGAGTCCGGCACCGGTGCGCTGCTCTTGGCGAACCCGCACTTTCCGTGGGAAGGCGAACTCCGCTTTGCCGAAGTGCACCTGCAGGTTCCCGGGGAGATCGACATCTACGGCGCGCAGCTCGCCGGTCTCCCCGGCGTCGGGATCGGGTTCACCGACGGCGTCGCCTGGTCGCACACCGTCTCGGCAGGCAACCGCTTCACGGCGTACACGCTCGACCTCGATCCGACCTCGCCGACCACGTATCTCGTCGACGGCGAGCCGCGTCCGATGACTGCGACCGAACACTCGGTCGAGATTCTGCGCGCCGACGGCACGATCGACGCCGAGACCCGGACCCTGTACAGCAGCGAGTACGGGCCGATCCTCGACTTCCCCGGCGTCGGCTGGACCGAACAGCAGGTGCTCACGTATCGCGACGCGAACATCGACAACGACGAGTTCGTCGAGTTCTACCTCGACATGGTCGACGTCGCCGATCTCGACGACCTCATCGCCACGCACGAGCGGCACCAGTCGATTCCCCTCTTCAACACCGTCGCCGCCGGTGCCGACGGTCGCACCTGGTATGCCGACACCTCCGCGACGCCGAACCTCAGCACCCAGGCCGAGCTGATCTTTCTGTCCAAGCTGATCGAGGGCGATCTGTTCACCACGGTCGCCTACGACAGCGGCATCATCTTGCTCGACGGCTCCGACAGCACCTTCCGGTGGGAGGAGGTCGACGGTGCCCGAGACCTCGGGCTCGTGCCGTTTGCCGAGATGCCGATGGTGGAACGCACCGACTACGTGTTCAACGCCAACGACAGCTACTGGGTGCCGAGCGACGAATTCACTCTCGACGGCGTCTACTCGATCGCACACGGCCAGCAAAACGTGCCCCAGACGATGCGGACACGTCAGAACGCCGCCGTGTTGTCGTCGGCGAACCCGCTCGGTCTGGCCGGAGACGACGGCCAATGGTCACTCGACGAGTTGACCACGGCGGCTTTCGACAACACCGGCCACAGCGCGCTGGTACTGCTCGACCAGGTCGTCGCAGCGTGCCGGGCGAACCCGCTCGTCGACGTCGACGATCTCCTCGCGAACGACGGGACCGTCGCGCTTGCGGCCGAGGTGGTCGATCTCACCGCTGCCTGCGACGTGCTGGCGGCGTGGGATGGCCGATACGACCTCGACCGCGCCGGCCCGATCATCTGGCGCGAGACGATGTCCCGCTTCTCCGGCGATGAACGCACCGAGATCGGCCCGCTCTTCGCCGATCCCTTCGTACCGGAGTTCCCCACCACGACGCCCTCGGTGTTGGCCGACGACGTCCGGCCCGTGCTGACCGCGCTCGCCCGGGCCGTTCAGGCGATGACGAAGTCGGGCTTCGACATCGACTCGACGCTCGGTGCCGCGCAGTTCACCGAGCGTTCCGGCGATCGGATCCCGCTCCATGGCGGCACCAACGCCGACGGCGTCACGAACATCGTCGACTGGTCATCGAACAACTCGTCCACCGAACCGACCCCCGTCCGCGGCGACAGCGTGGCGCCCGACGGACCACTCCGAAGCGACGGTTACCCGATCAACTTCGGGACCAGCTTCGTTCTGGCGGTCGACTATTCGTCGGGAGCACCGAACGCTCACGCCCTGTTGACCTATGGACAGACCGGCAACCGTGACAGCGCGGAGTTCGAGAGCCAGACCATTCGCTTCAGCGAGAAGAACTGGCGCACGGTCCTGCGCACCGACGAGGCGATCGATGCCGATCCGAACGTGTCCGACCTCGTGATCCGCCAGGCCTGACCGGCTGCACCGGTGGCGGCGGGCCCGACGGTTGGATGCAGCGGGGAGCCGGTCGGTCAGACGTCGTCGTCGAGGGGGACGAGGGCGTTGTCGAACGCCATCGTCTGCTGACCCAGGAGGCGAAGGAAGGCTCGAAGAATCATGACGTTGGACCCGAACGCCATGGATGGCGTTGGCGGGTCGTTCCAGGGTACCCCTCGAGTCCCCAAGCCAAACAATGTTGACACACTCTTGCCGACAGGCTCGGGGCCGCTCGCTGACAGCGAACGCCGCTACTCGAACCACCCGAAGCTGTCGATCACCAATCCGTTGTCGACCGAGGAGAAGATCCGCAGCGAACCGTCTTCGGCGAGTGCCACGAACCCGAGGGCGCCACGTACCTGTTCCGGACCGCTCGCGTTGATACTCGACACCGTCGGGAGCGGCTCGGACGGGTACGCCGTCACGAAACCTCGGCCGCCCGACTTGGCGAGCGTGAGGTTCTGCGCGATCGCCGAGGCCGTGTCAGGCACCGTGGGGTCGAATCCGACCGAACCGGCGTCGCCGAACCCAGCGATCGCCCCCGCCCCCTCGCCGGTACGCGAGTCAGCCTCGCGGGTCGGCGTCGACAATCGAAAACGACCGACGGTGTCGGCCGGTGACGACGCGCCGCTGAAGTAGCCGGCGACGTCGATGGTGATGTTGTCGATGCGCTCGAGATACACGTCGATCGTCCCGTCGGCCGACACCGGCACGACGGCGAGATTCGCTCGAACGTCGGCATCGCCATTGACGTTGACGCTCGAGGCGAGCGGCCGAGCGCTGCCGCTCGGGAACGCCGTTGCGAATCCGCCCGGCGACCCCTCGTTGTTGATGCCGGCGATCGTGACGACGATCGCGTCGATCCGGCCGACGTCGTCGGGAATCGACGCAGGTCCGGTCACCGGCACGCGCACGATCGATCCGTCGATCTCAGCGAACTCGTTGTCGACGCCGACGGGTTGGCGCGTGTCGATCAGTCGCTGCGGTGACACAGCGACGAAGCGTCCCGCCGCCACCGGACCGGGAGCGGCGAAGAAGAACCCTGCGACGTCGACCACGACCCCCGAGGTGACCGAGGTGTACAGCAGCACAGAACCGTCGTCGCCGACCGGGATGATCGACGCATTCCCGACGGCTGCGCCAGCCGGAGCGTTGACGTTCGACGTCGTGGGTCGAGCCGCGCGCGGCGCGAACGCCGTGACGTAGGAGCCTTCCGACGCCGGGCGAACGAGCGTCAGATTGACCAGGGCGGCAGTGGCGCCATCGGGGGCGTCGATGTCGATCAGTCGGGTCTGACCGGCCCGCAGCGGCGCCGCCGGCAACTGCTCACGGGAGTCGAAACGCCGATCCATCGACGGCAACGGCTCGTAGCGGAGCGCTCCGGAGGCAGCAGCGGTCGGCGGTATCGGCGCGGTCACACGACGAACCTCGCCGTTCTGCTGGACATACCACAGCGACGCCCCGTCGGCGCTGTGCACGAAGACCATGTCGACCGGACGACTCGTGTCCAGGAACGGATTGTCGAAGTCGACGGTGCCCGACGCCGTCCGCAGCCAGACGTCACCGAACGCGCCGTCCGCGAACAGGTAGCCGCCGTCGTACGCCTCCGGCCACACGCCGTCGGGTACGAACGCCCCGGCAGTGACGTACAACCCGGTGTCGTGGTCGTACTCGACGATCGGGTCGGTGAACCGGGGCGGCGTCGCGCCACATGGCGGCGTCGATCCCTGCGGACACGAACCCTCCCGCTCCGGCCAGCCGTAGTTGGCATTCAACTGGCCCTCGTTCACCTCTTCGATCGTGTTCTGTCCGACGTCGTTGATGAAGAAGCGGGTGTCGCTGGTGTTCGGGTCGAAGGCGAACCGGTACGGGTTTCGCAGACCGGACGCGAAGATCTCGTTGCACGGAGTCGTCGGGGTGTCAGGGCGGTTGCCTCGGAGACGACAGTCGACGCCGCCCGCGCCCGGATTCGTGAACGGGTTGCCGTCCACAGCCAGACCCGTGAAACGGTCGACGCGCAAGATCTTGCCGTTGAGCAACGACATGTCCTGGGCCGCGTCGTTCGAGCCGGCGGTTCCCGAGTCGCCACGCGGGTCGCGCCCTGCGTCGCCGACGGCGATGTAGAGGTTCCCGTCGTTGCCGATCTCGATGTCACCGCCGTTGTGATTGCCGTTCACCGAGGAGATGTTGTCGACGAGAACCTGCTCGCTCGACCGATCGAGGCCGTTCTCGTCCATCACGAACCGACTGACACGGTTGTGGCAACCACCCGGCTCGCCGGAGGGCATCGTGTAATACAGATAGACGACGCCGGTGGTGAAGAACGCCGGATCGGTCGCGAAGCCGAGCAATCCGCGCTCGCTGTCGGAACAGACGCTGAGTTCGCCGACCGTGGTCACCGTCGGAGCCACGCCTGGCACCGACGGGTCGATGCGTTTGATCGTTCCTCCCTGTTCGAGCACGATCACCCGGCCATCGGGCAACGCCTCGATCGTGGTCGGACGAGACACGGAGGCCATCTGCTCGTCGTCGAACCCGTTCGGCAGCGCCGAGGCCGGAACCGGACCGGTGCCCGCGGCGACGAGCACGGAGACACCGAGCGCGATCGCGACGCAGTGAGCGGACGACGACAGGATTCGACAGCGGCGGCCCATCAGACCAAGGTAGTCATCACGACGCAACGACACCGGTCGACTTCAACGGTCCCTCGACCGGTCGACGTCTGCGGTCCCTCGACCGGTCGACGTCTGCGGTCCCTCGACCGGTCGACGGTACGGCGACGCGACCGCTCTGCGCTGGCCTGTTCACGCGGCGTTCACAGTCGGGCAACGGCTCCGCAATCGCTCACTGGCACGCTGCGACCCGTCATCGGGCGGCCGATACATTGTCGCTGCCCAATCACCGACAGGAATCGAGGACAACGTGGCAATCAAGGCCGAGTACATCTGGATCGACGGCGCCGAGCCGACGCCGACACTTCGCTCGAAGACGAAGATCTGCGAGGACGGCACGACCGAGTTCCCCATCTGGGGTTTCGACGGTTCTTCGACCAACCAGGCCACCGGCGACAAGAGTGACTGCGTCCTCAACCCGGTTCGTACGTTCCCGGATCCGATCCGTGGCGGCGACAACGTCCTCGTGCTCTGTGAAGTCATGCTCGTCGACGGCAAGCCGCACCCGACCAACACGCGTTTCACCGCAGCACGCACCGCCAAGAAGTACAAGAAGCACGAGCCGCTGTTCGGTATCGAGCAGGAATACACGATGCTGCGCCCGAACGGCAACCCGCTGGGCTTCCCCGACGACGGCTTCCCCGCTCCGCAGGGCCCCTACTACTGCGGTGTCGGCGAGATCGCCATCACCGGCCGCCAGATCGCCGAAGAGCACATGGACGCCTGCCTCGCGGCTGGCGTCGGCCTGTCAGGCATCAACGCCGAGGTCATGCCCGGTCAGTGGGAGTTCCAGGTCGGACCTCGCGGCCTGCTCGAAGTCGCCGACGAACTGTGGGTCGCCCGCTGGCTGCTCCACCGCATCGCCGAGGACTTCGGCGTCGTCATCAGCATCGACGCCAAGCCGGTCAAGGGTGACTGGAACGGAGCGGGTGCACACACCAACTTCTCGACCAAGGAGATGCGCGAAGACGGCGGCTACTCCTACATCGAAGCCGGCTGCAAGGCGCTCGGCGAAAAAGCGGCGCTACACATCGCCAACTACGGCGTCGGCGTCGAAGACCGCCTCACCGGAGCGCACGAGACGCAGCGCTACGACCAGTTCAGCTACGGCGTGTCCGACCGCGGCGCGTCGATCCGCATCCCGTGGCAGGTGTCGGTCGACAAGAAGGGCTACCTGGAGGACCGCCGCCCCAACGGCAACATGGACCCCTACGTCGTCGCACGCCTCGTGACCGACACGGTCTGCTCCGCGATGAAGTGACCGAACTCGTGTGAGCGGCCCCGGACGCGTGGTTCGGGCGCTCACCGACGATGACCTGCAGGCAGGGCGGAGCGCACGCTTCGCCCTGCCGTGCTTTTCCGGGGTCGCAAATTGCGTCCGGTTTTGAGAGAGTGGAGGCGTGAGCATGATTGACCAGCAGCGGGAATACGTCTTGCGATCGGTGGAGGAGCGCGGAGTCCGGTTGATCCGGCTCTGGTTCACCGACGTGCTCGGCAACTTGAAGAGCCTGGCGATCTCGCCAGCCGAACTCGACAACGCGTTGAGTGACGGCATGACCTTCGACGGATCGTCCATCGACGGGTTCTCACGCGTCCAGGAAGCCGACGTGCTCGCGATCCCCGATCCCGACACGTTCGAACTCCTCCCATGGGGCGATCCCAACGAACCGGAAGCTCGCGTCTTTTGCGACATCCATCACCTCGACGGGACGCCGTTCGAGGGTGATCCACGTCAAGTACTGCGACGCCACATCAAGGCCGCCCACGAGGCCGGCCTCACCTTCTACGTGGCCCCCGACATCGAGTTCTTCTACTTCGAGCAGCTGCAGAAGGGACAGCCGCCGGTCCCGATCGACGACGGCGGCTTCTTCGACCTCACCACCAACGACGTCACGGGCGAGTTGCGCAAGCGCACGATCCGGACACTCGAATCGATGGGCATCCCCGTCGAGTACAGCTTTCACGAGGACGCCCCCGGCCAGCAGGAGATCGACCTTCGCCATACCGATGCGCTGACGATGGCCGACAGCGTCATGACCTTCCGTCTCGCCGTCCGCGAGATCGCCGCACGCAACGGGGTGCACGCAACGTTCATGCCCAAGCCGCTCGAAGGGTTGCAGGGGTCGGGCATGCACCTCCACATGTCGTTGTTCCGAGGCGACGACAATGCGTTCTTCGACGACTCCGACGCCTACAGCCTCTCCGGCACGGCAAAGTCGTTCATGGCCGGCTTGCTTCGTCACGCGTCGGAAATCACCGCCGTCACCAACCAGACCGTCAACAGCTACAAGCGACTCGTGCCGAACTTCGAGGCGCCCGTGCACGTCAGCTGGGCTCGCAACAACCGCAGCGGCCTGATTCGCGTGCCGATCGCCAAGCGCAACAACCCGCTCGCGACCCGTATCGAATACCGCTCGCCCGACCCGGCGTGCAACCCATATCTGGCGTTCAGCCTCTTGCTCGCTGCAGGGATGCGCGGCGTCGAGGAAGGCTACGAACTGCCCGACGAGGCCGACGCCAACCTGTTCGAGATCGACGATGCGGTGCTCGAAAAGCTCGGCATCGGCCAACTCCCGCAGTCGCTCAACGATGCGCTCATCATCATGGAGCGCTCCACCCTCGCCCGCGAAGCGCTCGGTGAGCACATCTTCGAGTGGTTCGTCCGCAACAAGCGATCCGAGTGGCGCGCCTACAAGACGCAGGTGACACCGTTCGAGACGAATCGGTACCTGAGGGCACTGTAAGGACCATGCTCACCGTCGGCCCTCTGCTCGATCTCGGCACCTTGCTCGCCGTGTCCGAACGCCGTGGTTTCGACGTCGTCGGGGCCAGATGCCCCCACGACGTGCCAGCCACTCTGCCTACCACCGTGCTCGCCCATCTGCCTGCCAGCCTGCTCGCCACCGGAGGACCCGCATGACCGACTCGACTCGAATGCTGGCGGTCGTTCCCGACCCCGCCTCGCCCGAGCTCGCTCGCACGCTCGACTTGGCGGGCTACTCGTGGAAGGCCGTGTCGTCGATCACGACGGCGAGCGAAGCCGAACCCGATGGTGGCTGGGCCGGCATCGTCGTCGATGCCACCGAGAGCGTCGATGGCGCGTGGACCTTCCTGCGGTCGATCCGGGCGCAGCACACCTCGCCGATCCCAGCGCTCGTGCTCGTCAATGGCACCCAGTTGGGCGAACTCCAGCATCGTGACGATCTGTTCGACGATTTCTGCCTCAGCCCGTTCCATCCGGCCGAGCTGGAGGCGCGCCTGCGGCATCTCCTCGCGGCCGAAGTCGAAGTCGTGCACGCTGATCTCGTCGAGTACGGCGACCTCGTCCTCAACCTCGAGACCTACCAGGCATCGATCGTCGGTCGGCCGCTCGACATGACCTACATGGAGTACGAGCTCCTGAAGTTCCTCGCGCAGAACCCGGGCAAGGTGTTCACACGCGAAATTCTCCTGAGTCGAGTGTGGGGTTATGAGTACTACGGCGGGGCTCGCACCGTCGACGTGCACGTTCGACGATTGCGCGCCAAGCTCGGCGAGGAGCACGCCGGATTGATCCAGACCGTTCGCTCGGTCGGTTATCGCTTCGGCCAGTCGCGCTGGGACTCCTGACGCAACACTCGGGGTCAGGCACCAGGCGTTGACGACGAGTTTGCCGGAGCCGTCGGCTCAACGTTGGAGAAAGTCGGCAACCGTGAGGGTCACGAATTGCGCGAACACCTTCGCGCCGTCGTCGCCAGGGTGAACGCCGTCACTGCGCAGGATGCCGTCGTTGGGCGCCACCTCGCTCCACCGGCCGATCGTGGCGTTGCCGCGCTCGACGAGTCGCCGCTCGATCGCCTCGTTGACCGCGATCGTCCCCTCGACCCGATCACGGAAGTACGTGTTGATCCACACCAGCGGTGCGTTGTCGGGAATCGGCGCCAGCACCTCGTCGATCGCGGACTCGATCTCGTCGTCGGAGCTGTACTGGCCGATGTCGTTGGTTCCCAGGGCCACGATCCACAACGTCTCGGCCGCCGACCCGTTCTGATCGCCGGCGACGAACCGTGCGATCGACGACCCACTGGCGTTGCTCCCGAAGCTCACGTCCATCCGTTTGCCGGTCTGGGCCGAGATCGTGACCTCGGCAAAACCGAGCTGTCGAAGCTGCTCGTCGAGCAGTGGCGTCGAACCGACCGTGATGGAGTCACCGATCATGACCACGGACTCGATGGCGCCGACGTCGATGGCTCGCACGTCGGCCCCTCCCGAGATGCTGCCGGATCCGGTGTCGGAGCCGAGACCGATCGTCGGCAGCGGGGACTCCACGAACGGCTGACCGGCGTCGGTCGCCGACCCGCCACACGACGCGACCGACAGCGCCATCGCGACGATCAACGCACTGGTTCCGACGAGCTTCACGTGCACAGTCTGGCGAACACATCGCCCGCTGCGACGTCACGCCGTCAGGATTGCTCCACGGCGACGGCGCACACCCTCGGGATCGCTCGATGCTCGACGCCACGCACGACGAGCGAGCGGGAACTCAGTCGAGTTGTTGGATCTTGCTGGCGAGCACGGCGTGCAGCCGCAGCATCTCCTCGAGCCGATCGGTGACGAGCTCGCCGTTGCGCACGATCGCTCGGCCAGCGACGATCGTGTCGCGTGCGGCCGACGGGCCGCAGCGCAGCCATGCTTCGATCGGATCCGCGATCGCGCCGGCGAACGACGGACCGGTCAGCGACCACACGGCGACGTCGGCGACCGCTCCCACCTGCAGCGTGCCGATCTCGCCTTCTCGTCCGAGACATCCGGCGCCGCCGATCGTCGCCATCTCGAGCGCCATCCGAGCGGTGCCTGCCGACGCGCCGTCGCGAAGCTTCGCGAGCAACATCGCCTGACGGGCCTCCAGCCACATCGACGCGCTGTCGGCCGACGACGACCCATCGACGCCGATCCCCACCTTGACGCCGGCAGCGCGCAAGGAGACCACGGGCGAGATGCCCGACGCGAGGATCAGATTGCTGGACGGGCAATGCGCCGCGCCGATGCCGGCCGCGCCGAGGCGAGCGACCTCGTCGTCGTTGGGCATGACGCAGTGCGCGACCCAGGTGCGATCGGTGCACCAGCCGGTTCGCTCCAGATACTCCATCGGGCGGCATCCGAACGTCGCAAGACTGAACTCGTCGTCTTCGGCGTTCTCGGCGAAGTGCGTGTGGAGTCGCACGTCGAGTCGCTCCGCGAGCTCGGCGGTGCGAACCATCAGGTCTTCGGTGACCGAGAACGGCGAGCACGGCGCCAATGCCACTCGGGTCATCGCTCCGAAGGACCGATCGTGATGTCGAGCGACCGCCTCCTCGCACGCGGCGAGGATCTCGTCGTCGTCGGCGACCACGTCGTCGGGTGGCAACCCGCCGTCCTTCTCCGACAGCGACATCGACCCGCGTGTCGGGTGGAAGCGGATGCCGAGGTCACGGGCAGCATCGATCTCAGCGGTGAGCAGATCTCCCGCACCCCTCGGATGGACGTAGAGGTGGTCGGTCGAGGTCGTGCACCCCGACAGCGCCAGCTCGGCGAGGCCCACCCACGCCGAGGTGTAGACCGACTCGGTGTCGATGGATCTCCAGAGCGGGTACAGCGACTGCAGCCATCCGAAGAGCGGTTTGTCGGTCATCGGCGGGTACGCCCGCGTCAGATTCTGGTAGAGGTGATGATGCGTGTTGACGAGGCCGGGCGTCACCAGACAATCGGTGGCGTCGAGCCGTTCCCTCGCGGCGGGCGCCTCCCCGTCTCCGACCCCCGAGACGAGGCCGTCGGTGATCGCGACCCATCCGCCGTGGAGTTCGCGGCGCTGGTCGTCGACCGTTGCGACGCAGCGAGCGTTGGCGACGACCAGATCGTGAACCGCACGATCTGGTCCGCTGGCTCGCGGGTCGCCAGACGATGCGTCGGACATGCCGTCGGCCCGCAGGCTCGTCAGTCTTCGAGCTCGAGCAGCTCGCTGCCCGGGTGTCGAGCGATGCCGTCACGGCGAAGAAACTCGCCGATGATCGCCGATGCAGCAGCGCCGCTCATGATCACCGCAACGGGGATCAGCAGCATCGCCACGATGAGTGCAATCGCTCCAGCCATACCCGGATCCTACTCGGCAGGCAGGTAGGCGACCGCTTCGATCTCGACGAGGAAGTTCGCCGGCAGCGCAGCGACGGCCACGCACGAACGCGCCGGACGATGGTCTCCGAACGCCGCCGAGTACGCACGGTTGAACGCCGCGTAGTTCTCCATGTCGGTCAGGAAGCACGTCGTCTTCACCACGTCGCCGAGTGACGCGCCGACGGACTCGAGCAGCGCTGCGAGGTTCTTCATCGCCTGCTCGGTCTCGGCGACGACCCCGCCGTCGATCTTCTTGCCGTCGACGAGCGCGCCCTGCCCGGACACGAAGACGAAGTCACCGGCGCGAACGACCGGCGTGTACGGACCCAGTGGCTTGCTCATCTCCTCAGAGTACGCCGGATCGATCGGAATCGCATCGGTTCCGGTCACGAGCGCGAGCCGAGGTCGTCGGTGAACGCGACGAACTCGCTCCAGGCCCCTCGGGCCAGGAGCGATGCCTGCGCCGGCCACGTGTCCGGTCGATGCACCCGATACCGAGAGCCAGCGTCGTGGAGCATCGACCGCAGCTCGTCGGCGTTCGTGTCCGCGAGTTCCTGCCAGGTCGTGATACCCACACCGCGACACAGTTCGGCGATCTTGGGTCCGATCCCTTCCACGACCGTGAGGTCGTCGATCTCGATCGCCCGGCCGAGGACGACGGCAGCCGCCACCGCATCGAGCGGTCCGGCACCGACGCCGGCGTCGGCCGGGGTCACCTCGGGCTCGACGGCCTCCGTGCTCTCGCCGCTGCCGCCCTGGCTCGCGTCGGAGCTGGTCTCCGCGCTGCCGTCCTGGCTGCCGTCCTGGCTGCTCGCTCGGCTGGATCCGGCGCTGGGCTCGTCTGGGACAGCGTCCGTCGGCTCCGTCGAGGCGACGCCCTTGCCGATCTGTGAGCTCTGGAGGTCGGCGACGAGGGCTCGGAGGCGATCGCGCTCCGCGAGTACCTCGTCGAGGTTGTCGCGTTGGCCGCGCAACCGCCCGAGTTCTTCGGCATCGACCTGCGTCCCGCGCAGCGCCGAGAGTTCGGCGCGGGCCCGAAGGCTTCGCAGCGCCCAGCCGATGGCGACGCCGACGACTGCGGCGAGACCGAACCACAGCAAGAACTTCACGAGGGTGTAGGGCACGACATCTCCACGAATCGCAGGGACCGCGAACCAACGCGGTGAACGATCTTCATCATCACAGCACGACCATCACATCTCGACCATCACAGCACGACCATCACATCTCGACCATCACAGCACGACCATCACATCTCGACCATCACAGCGCTCGTGGTCACGAGCCGACCTCGACTTCGAACTCGACGCGACGGCTCGCCGCGCGATCTTCGACTCCGGACGCGTCGAGGATCGGTTCGGTGAGCCCTCGTCCCTCGGTCGTCAGCCGATCGGCGGGGAATCCGAGCCGCACCAGTTCGTCGCGCACGGTCTCGGAGCGCTGCTCGCTCAATGCGAGGTTGCGGCCCGGATCCCCTTCGGAATCGGTGTGGCCGATGACGGCGATCCGCACGGCCTCGAGGCGCAGAGCGCGGGCAGCGACCTGCTCGAGCACGGCCTCGGCCTCGGTGGTGAGTTCGGCAGCGTTCGATTCGAACGTGATCGGCTCCGAACGAACGAACTCGTTGAGCGAATCCTGCAACGCCTGTGCGGTCGCTGCGTCCGCGACCGCACGCGGCGAGAGGTCCGTCTCGGCGCCGACCTGCTCGGCGAACGCTTGCATCGCATCTCGTGCGGCATCGCCGAGGTGGATCCCGGTCAGACGCAGCCCGTCGTCGACGACCACGACGGTGCCGTCGACGAGGTTCGTCGGCATCGCCGCGATCAGCAGCACGACGCCGTCGACGAGGTCGGGGTCGAGCGGCTGGTCGAGCGGGGCGACGTCGAGTTCGTCGACGACGTTCGCATCCGAGCGCCCGAATCGCGCCGCGTCGACGAGGCGCTGCCGCTGCTCCTCGCTCGCCACCGTGCCCGACAACGTGATCCTGCCATCTGCGAGCACCCCGGACAGGACGGCGTCGGCCCGCGACGGGTCCGGGTCGACCGGTGGATCGGGCCGTGACGGGTCGGCGAGATCATCGCTCAGAAACACTCGATCGACCGCGTGCACGATCCCGTTCGTCGCGACGATGTCCTGCTGTTCCGCTCCCTCCGGGAGCGCCGCCACGACGTCACCGCGCTGGAACGTCGGCCCGCTGGCATCGATGACGACCTCGGAGCCGTCGCGCATCTCGACCGAGCCGCTGACGAGATCGGCCGTCCCGAACTCGACATCGGTGACATGGCGCAACAGCAGGGCCGTCGAACGGTCGACATCGTTGATCAGCGACTCGAACGCATCGGCGCCGAGGTCGTCGAACGCGGCATCGAAGGCTGCGTCGGTCGGCGCCAACACGGTGAACGGCCCGGGGTCGTTCAAGGACTCGATCAACCCGGTTCGCTCGAGCAGCGCTGCGAACTGGCTGAACTGCGGATCCTGGGCGATCAAGGTCGCCACGGTCTCGACCCCTCCCACCTCGGTCGTCGACGTCACCGCAGGGTCGCTCCCGATCGCTGTGGTCGCGGTGCCCTCGGAGGTCGAGGGCGCGGCCGAGCCGTCGACCGACGACGTCGGGGCGAAGGTCGCCGACGGTCCGTCGGGCTCGGCGTCACCTGCGTCGCCACAGCCGGCGTCCACCGAGATCACCCGAACGCCATCGACCTGCTCGGCGACCCGAACCAGTTGCGCAACGCTCTGCTCGACGCCCTGATCGAGGGTCGCGAGAGGCTGCGCACATCGCACGGTGCCGTCCTGCCCTGAGAACTCGACCGACACGTCGACGAACCCGGCCTCCGCCAACGCCTCGTCGACGCGATCCTCGAGGTCGCGTTCGACCTGCCCGAGGGTGATGACCGCCCCGACGACGAAGATGACAACAAGTACGAGCAGACCCCAGCCGACGATTCGACGGCGGTAACGTCGAAACGACCTCGAGCGCGGGCTGGACATGATTCGACCACGTTCGCACGTCCGGCAGCGCCGATTCAATATCACCACGAAACGTCTCGCGGCGGACACCACACCTCCACGCTCCTCCCCAGCACCCGCCTTCCCCGCACACTCCTCGCCGCCCACCACGCTCCTCCCCACCGCCCCACCCCCCGACCACATCGGAACAACGCTCGGAGACCACGACACATGGACCGCATCGCCACCCCCCGGACCGGTACACCCCGCCTCGCGCTCGATCGCGTCGCGATGCCTCGGCGGACGTTCCTCATCGGGGCCGTGTCGGCCGGGCTGCTCACCGCGTGCGGTGGCGACGGCGAGTCCGAGTCGACGCTGCCCGACGTCGAACCGGAGTCGGACACCGACGGCCGTCCCGTCGCCCCCGAGTTCGCCGGCGACTCATCGGAGTTGGCAGCAGGCACGTTCACGATCGTGCAGCGCTTTCCGAGCGCCGTCCTCGTGCCCGGCGAAGTGCGGCTCCCGCACAGTCTCGTGCAGGCCGCGGATTTCGTGAACGACGGGCCGCTCACGCTCGGCGCGCAGGTCGTCGACGTCGACGGCAACCCGATCGGTGAACGACTGACCGCCACCCGCCTCGACATCACGCCGTCGGCCTACTACGTCTGGCGGCCGACCGTCGACGAGCCAGGCATCTACGCGCTCGTGGTCGACGGCGGTCCCGAGGAAGGCGCCAGCTTCCAGGTGTTCGAACCGAGCCAGGTGCCGATTCCGCTCGTCGGCGACGTGCTCGAGGGCTTCGAGACGCCCACGGTCGATGATCCGGCAGGCGTCGAACCCGTCTGCACGCGTGAGCCGATCTGCCCGTTCCACGAGGTCACCCTCGCCGAGGCGCTCGCGTCCGGACGCCACGTGGCCTACATGGTCGGCACGCCGGCGTTCTGCCAGACGGGCACGTGCGCCCCCGCGTTGGAGTCGTTGATCGGCATCGAGCCGGAATTCGCCGACGACTTCGTCTTCGTCCATGCCGAGGTGTTCACCGACCTGACGGCCGCCGAGATCGCCCCGGCGGTGACCGCCGTCGGCATGAACTTCGAGCCGGCACTGTTCATCACCGACGCGAGCGGCGTGATCGTCGACCGGCTCGACGCCGTCTGGGGCGCCGACGAACTGCGCGAGCGACTCTCGCTCGCTCGCGGCTGACCCGACCGCGGACGGGGGAGCCCAGCGGCGTAGCAGCGCAGCGCAAACGCGACTCGGCGGCCGCGACGCCGGCGGGTCAGGCCCGGATCAGGAGAACGACTGGCCGCACCCGCAGGTGCGCGACGCGTTCGGGTTCGTGATGGCGAAGCCCGACTGATCGAGCCCGTCCTTGTAGTCGAGCGTGGCACCCTCGAGCAGCTGCGCCGACGCCGGGTCGACCACGACGCGCACCTTGCCGTCAGGGCCGTACTCGGCCGTGGTGTCGTCGCCGGCGATGTCGCCGTCGAAGAACATCTCGTAGGAGAATCCCGAGCAGCCTCCGGGGCGAACGGCAACGCGCAACGCGAGCTCTTCGGCGCCTTCGGCAGCGAGCAGTTCGCCAACCTTCACAGCTGCGGGATCGGTGAGCGTGATCATGATGGTGCCTCCGTAGTCGGTCTGGACCTCCAGACCGGTCGACGGGTCGGTTACCCGGCCCGATGATTGTGGATGTTATCGAGCCGAGACGGTCACCTGGCAGGGTGTCCGGCTCGTCAAGGTGCAGAAATCGTGTGCGTCGGCATCGCCCATCCCGGCGACGAAGCCGGCGACGAGACCCTGATGCAAACCGCACACGAGGTCGGGATGTTCCCGAGCGAGCTCGGCGAACGGGCAATTCGCGAAGGCGACGATCGCCGAGGCGTCGTCGTCGATCAGGTCGTCGTGAGCGTCGGGGTCGATCAGCGGCGGTGCGTCGGTCACCAACGGATCGAAGCCCAGACGATCGAGATCGGACACCAGCGCTTCGAGCGTCGACGGCGCCTGAGAGTACATCCGGGCGCGGCTGCGGCCTTCGTCTCGCCCGACTGCCACGGCATCGTCGGTGCTCGCCTGGAGACGCTTGGCCATCGACAGGACCATCGACGCCAAGACCGGCATGGTGGGCGGTTCGAGGCCGAGCGCCGGTGCATCGGATGCGATGGAGTATCGGTGTTGTGGGCGACCGACGTCGCCTCTGCCGCCGACTTGCACCTCCAACAGGCCGACCTCACGCATTCGCTCCAGATGCGGGCGGACGGTGTTCGAGTGGAGCCCGAGCGCATCGGCGATGTCGCTGGTCGCCAGTGGCCGCGTCGCCCGAGCAAGCTCGAGATAGATCGCGTAGCGCGTGTTGTCACCGAGCGCCTTGAGCACATCGAGTCGAATCGGTGAATTCACACCTCCGAGATTACACGGGCTGGACCGGGAAAAGTACAGCAGGCCGCAGCTTCATTCGCGACGATCAGCACCGAACCGATCTGTCACGAGCGGATCAGCTTCGAGCGTCCATCTGCGGGTCGACGATCACGATGTCGTCGTAGTCGGCGTCGCCGGGCCGGGAGATCCCGGTGATGCGACCCGACTCGTCTCGGAGAAGCTTGGGCAGTATCGGCGTGATCTCGGTCAGCGCCTGCCCGGCAGCGACCGCATCGGCCGGCGTCGAGAACGGTGTCAGCCAGCGCAGGTTGGCGACGGTCGGCGGCATCATCTGCAACTCGCCGGCCTCCATCATCTGCAAGGCGACACTCGGCTCGACCCACAGGCTGTCGACGGTTTCCTTGTCGTCGTGAAGGCCCTGCTGGCCCGCTGGCGCCTCGGTGACGAAGAAGCGCGTATCGAATCGACGCTTCTCCCCGAGCGGCGTGATCCAGTGGTCGACGTATTGCGTCGTGGAGAGCTCGAGCACCAGGTCGTCGCGGCGGCACAGCTCGATCATCGACAGCGTCCCGTCGTGGACGGCGTGGCGATCGTGGTCGTTCAACTCGAGGGCCGAGCCGTCACGCTTGGTCGCCAGCAGGATGCCCGCTTCCTCGAAGCACTCGCGAATCGAGGCCACCCAGTAGGCGAGCCCACCCGCAGCCAGACCGAGCTGCGCCGAGGCCGACGCATCGTCGAGGCCACGACAGTACGGTTCGATGCCGGCGGCCGCATCGACGTCGTCCACGCGGCCACCGGGGAACACGTACATGCCAGCACCGAACGACGCGTTCCCCGTGCGTCGCAGCATGAACACTTCGATGCTCGAGCCGTCGTCGTTCATCTCGCCCGCTCGAATCATCATCACCGTGGCGGCGGCCTGGATCGGCACGGTCGTCGGATCGAACTCATCGGTCATTCGGCGCACCGTACCCAACCGGCGCCCCCCGGCCCGAACCCCAGGGCCAGCGGGACCTCCCGCGAGCACAGCCCGGAGCCGACCGATCAGGTCGTGGTGACTGCCGAGCCCGCGTCGTCGGCGGGCGTGTCACCGGGGGTATCGCCGGCGGGCGGGCCGTCGGTGGGAGGCGCCGAGGCGAGGTCACGACGATCCTGCAACAGTCCGAGCACCCCGGCGATCGCCACGGCCGCAGAGATCAGCGATGCCGCCAGCCAATCGTTCGAGAGCACGCCGGCCACGCCGCCACCCACCACGACGATGCCGGCCAACCACGCTGCCCGCTTGGTGTACACGTAGGCGATCGTCGCCCCGAGCAGGGAGAACATCAAGACCGTGACACCCCACTGATGGTCGTTGAGGTACGCATTGATGTCGGCTTGACGGAAGGTCACCCAGTCGGTGATCGCGTCGCCCTCTTCTTTGATGTCGACCCAGTAGAAGTACCAGAGCAGGTACACGCCCGACAGCAGCACGAACGCCGCCGCTACCCGGTCCATGTACTGCAGCCCCCGGCGCAGGAACTTCAGCAGTCCGGTGTTGGCGAACGCAAGCGCAACCGTGAGGCCGCCGACCAGCACCGCCATGCCGGCTCCGTACGCCACGCCATTGCGAAGCCCGGTGAACACCCCGCCCGTGCGGCTGGTCGCGAACACCGCGGAGATGAAGAACCCGATCGTGCACCCGAGCGACGCGATCGCATAGGCCACGCCGTAGATGAACATCGACCTGAACGTCTGGTCCTTCTCGCCTTGGAGACGCTGCGGATTCATGAAGGGCAGCTTGTAGCCGAAGAGCATCGACACGCCGAGCACCAGCAACGCGACACCGAAGATGCCGGTCGCGAACTTGGCGTTCTCGGTCAGCCAGTTGGTGAAGTAGTTGGCCAATGCGGCCGCCACGACGAACACGGCCATGAACCCGGTCGTGAGTGAGCCCGCGACCTTGAGCGCCTTGCGGAGGGTCTCGCGTTGCGTCTGACGCTCCTGCTCGGAACCTTGCAACCCGAGGAAGTACATCAAGTACGTCGGGAGCAGGATGAACCCGCAGGGGTTGACGGCGGCGAGCATGCCCGCGACGAACCAGAGGCTCATGTGTCGTTCTCCAAGAGGTTGGCGACCTTCTCGCGAAGGCCGTCGGCGTCGAGGACGCCGGTCTGTTCCACGATCGTTCCGTCGGAGGTGACGAAGAGCGTGTACGGGAAGAAGGCGATCTCGAGCGCCTGTTGGAACTCGACGTCGTCGTCTCGGAAGAGGTCGTAGGTGACGCCACGTTCGCCGGCGAAGCGCTCCATGATCGGCACCGAATCGAACGGGTTGATACCGATGAAACGGACGTCGTCGCCCACCTCGGCGTCGACCTCGGCGAAGTCGACCAGTTCCTTCGCGCACGGAACGCAGGTCGAGAACCAGAAGTTGATCACCAGTGGCTGCCCGACGAACGAAGCGGTCGAGATCGAGGCGCCCTCGCGGTCGGACACCGTTGCGTCGGGCAACCGGTCGCCCGACAGGCTCGGAATCGTCTCGATCGACGAGACCTCCCGATCGACGACGCCGGGCTCGTCGAGGCTCGCGTCGACGCCCTCGTCGTCGTCACCGGTCAGCTGCGCCCACGCCAGCCCGCCGGCCACGCCGAGCACGAGCGCGACAGACAACGACCCGATCAGGAGTCGTGGCCGGCTGATGTTCATAGACGCAAAGGGTAATGAGGTCGCGGCCGTTGGTCACCGGCACCGCGCTGAACGTTCCGGGAACGAATGCGTTCGCCACGTTCACGGTCGCGAAGGTCGGTGGAGACCAACGTGCCTGCGCGAGCCGGTCGGCGCTCGGCACCAGCGCCGAACGCCGACCGGACGAGCATCTTCGGTCAGGCCGTCGGTCAGGCGGTGAGTTCGAAGCCGACCGGGCCCATCTCGTCGTACACGACGTCGGGGCGGGGGTGCTTCGGCGGGCGCCCACACGGCCGCTTGTTCTCGACGATGCGTCCGCCGGAGAGCAGCTCGCCGCCCCACACGCCCCACGGTTCCTCGCGTTCGAGAGCACCGGCCAAACACTCCAGACGCAACGGACACAGCGCGCACATCGCCTTGGCGCGGGCGATGTCGACGACGTGATCGGAGAAGAACAGGCCGGTCATCGTGCCGTTGCCGTCGGCGCAACGCGCCACCGGCGTCCTGGCTGCGAGCGACTCGTCGATCTCGAGTGTCACCTCGTCTCGGTCGACGCTCGCGGCGGGGGCACGGTCGGGTCTGTCGGGTGGGTCGTGTGGACTGTCAGGGGCGAGCGGCACGACGGCGGGGTCGTCTCGGCCGACCGGTGGCGCAGCGAGGTCGCTGCGAGACGAAGCGTGCATGGGTGTGTCCTCGAATCGGTTGGAGCGGATGGTCGGGGGATGGAGCAGTGAGGCGGTCGAGCCGGTCATGGGAGTGCTTTCTGGGTTGGGGTTGGGGTTGGGGTTGGGGTTGGGCTGGAGTTGGGGATGGGGATGGAAACTCGGCGTTCGAGACGGAAAAACGAAAAGGCCGCCGGGTTCGAACGAACCCGGCGGCCTCAGAGGAGGTGATGGTGACGTAGATCTACGTCACGCCTCCGAGGCGGCCGGGGTGGATTCGCTTCGTTGCCATCGAGTTACCACTCGAGCACGAAGCATTCAGACCGAGCCACGTGGTCGCTCCGGCGAATGCAGCGACGGTCGGCGCAGCGAACGCGTACGCGGCGGCATGTGCGGCGGCGGCCATCGAGGCCATCGGGGTCCGGACGCGGCCGATGACTCGTTCGATGGTCGTGGTGGTCGTCAGCGTGGTGATCATCGTCGTGTCCTTTCTCGGTCGTGTTCGCGTGCGCCACACGTGGCACGGGTCTAGGCAAGCAGGTCGGGGACATCGGGGTCAAGAGAGTTTCCGAGATCGCCCGAGATTTCCTGCCGCGCCAGGTCGCCCGATGGACCGTGGCCGGACCGCCACGGCTCAGGCGACCGGTCAGGCCACCGGTCAGGCGACAACTCGGGCGCCAAGTCAGGCCACCGGTCAGGCGACAAGATGCGGGGGCATGGGCACCTCGTCGACGACGAGCACGGCGACCGGCTCCTTGCGCGGGCGGCCGCGCTTGCGCTTGAACTCGACGGGTACTCCATCGAGCACGAGCAACCCTCCCCACACGCCATACGGTTCGGCACGTTCGATCGCGCCCTGTAGGCATGCGTGGCGGAGCCCACACGGCCGACAGATCGCCTTCGCCCGAGCGAGTTCGTGATCGTCGTCGGAGAAGAACAGGTGCGACAGCGTGCCGTTGCCGTCGGAACAACGGGGATAGCCGGTCGCGAACGGTGGCTCCTCCTGCGCGTCGTCCGACAGGTCGAGGGTGCCGGGTTCGAGGGTGCCGGGTTCGAGGGTGCCGGGTTCGAGGGTGATGGTGAGGTTCATCGGTCGTGCTTTCTCGTGTGGTTCGTCACGACGAGCGCAGGCTGCGTCGTCACCTGCCAAGAGCCACGACCGGCGACGTCCTTGCACTTTTCGTGCGCGTGCGATCCGCAAGTCCCGGCACTTCTCCGCGAGCACTTGAGAAACGCCGCGGCAGCGGCGAGAGTGATCCGGTGACCAGCACCCTGCGGATCCCCGAGGCGACTCGAAGCGCCCGACAAAGCGCCGTTCGATGATCGCCGTCGAGGTGTTCGGTGTCGACCATTCGGCGAGCGAACTCGCGGTGTTCGCCGCGGGTTGGACGATCGGCTGGCTCCTGCTGTGGCGACGTCGGGAACTACCACGACGACACATCTCCACGGAGCAGCCCGAGTCCGCTCATCTCCAACGGCCCGCCGTCGCCGTGGTCATTCCGGCACGCGACGAAGCGGCCTCGCTCCCCCATCTCCTGCCTCCGCTGATGGACCAGGCGCGACCGGGTGATCGTGTCGTCGTAGTCGACGATCACTCGACCGACGCGACGGCTGACATCGCCCGCGCGCACGGCGCGGACGTGCTCGACGCCCCACAACTGCAGCCAGGGTGGCGTGGCAAACCGAACGCGTGCTGGTTCGGTGCGACCGAGACCGACCAGCCGATCCTAGTCTTCCTCGACGCCGACGTCCGCCCCGGGCCGACGCTGCTCGATGACCTCGCGTCGCGCGTCGCGCAACGTCCGTCCGCGGTCGTGTCGATGCAACCGTGGCATCGCATGGACACGCTGGCCGAGCAACCCAGCATCCTCTGCAACGTGACCGCGTTGATGGGCTGCGGTGCCTTCACCGTCGCCGGGGAACGCGCGGCGGCGACCGTCGCCTTCGGCCCCGTGATCGCCGTGGATCGCGACGCGTATCTTCGCGCCGGTGGTCACGCTTGCCCTGACGTTCGCTCCCGGCACACCGAAGACATCGCGCTGGCACGGGCGGTCGGCGAGTCGGACCTGTTCGTAGGCCGGCCCGGAGAAACGACGTTTCGGATGTATCCGGGCGGCCTTGCCGACCTCGTACGAGGCTGGGGGCGCAGTCTCGCGACCGGGGCACGGTTCACCCCCTGGTGGCTTGCGCTGGCAACCGCTGCATGGATCGCGTCGCTCGCTGGTGGTTGGATCGCCGCACCGCTCGTCTACCCGCTCAGCGCGATCCAAGTCGCCGTGCTCGGTCGGCGAGCGGGCACGATCCGGCCGGCCGCGGCTGTGCTCTACCCGGTCCTGGTCGTGTGCTTCTCGATCATCTTCGTCCGCAGCGCGTTCGCGGTGGTGTTCGGGCGACAGGTGACGTGGAAGGGTCGCGGCGTCGAGACGCGCCCGGGATGAGCGGTGCGCTGCTGATTGAATGAGGCCATGCCCCGGTCCACTGTCGCATTCTCCACGCCGCCGAGACGTCGTTGGTCACTCCGGAGCCTCGCTCCGGCGATCGCCGCCACGACGTTGGCGTTGCTCGCTGCCACCGCCGGCACCGTCGCCGCTCATGACGAGATCGAGAGCTCGAACCCGCCGAACCGGGCGGTCATCGATGAACCGATTTCGTCGGTCGAGGTCGACTTCGGCATCGAGATCTCCGACAACGTGGAGTTGTTCCTCATCTACGACCGCGGTGACGGCACCTTCGAAGACATCGGCGGTGAGACCGTCCGTACCGGAGCGACGACCGCTCGGGTCGACTTCCCCGAACTCGACGAGAACGGCACCTACTTCGTTCGCTACATCGCGCCGGTTCCGGCAGACGGACACGTGATGCAGGGCGCGACGTCGTTCACCTGGGGCGATCCGAGCGGCAGCAGCGACGGATTCCCGTTGCTCCCGTTCCTCGCCGCAGCGATCGTCATCTTGGCGATCGGCGGTTGGTTCACCTACCGCCGAGCACTCGTCCCGGTCGACGACGACGCAGACGACGCCGTGTCACCCGCCGTCGACGCCACCTGATCACGACCTGCTCGCGACACCCGAGCGACCGGAGACCGTGGCGGACCTCACCGCGGACGGCAAACGGCTTCAGAGGTCGATCAGGATCTTGCCGACGTTGGCGTTGGACTCCATGTAGCGATGCGCATCGGCGATGTCGTCGATGGCGAATCGGGAATCGATCACCGGACGCAGCGCTCCCGATTCGAACAGCGGGATGATCTCGCTGATGAACCGTTGACAGAGCGCCAGCTTGCGTTCGAGTGGTCGGGCGCGAAGCGTCGTACCGATCCACGTGACCCGCTTCATCAGCAACAGCCCCATGTTGACGGGGGCCGAGCCACCGCCCATCAGGCCGACCTGGACGATCGCGCCGTCCATCGCTACCGCATGCAAGTTACGGTCGGCTTCGTCGCCGCCAACCACGTCGAGGATGACGTCGACGCCACCGGGAAGCTCATTTCGTAGTGCCGCCAACCAGTTGGCCGGGCTGCGTTCGAGGACCAGGTCGGCGCCGAGCGCACGACACGCGTCAGCCTTTCCGACCGAACAGGTCACCGCGATGCGAGCACCGATCGCCTTGGCGATCTGGATCGCTGCGGTGCCGACGCCGGACGCTCCAGCGTGCACCAGCGCCCATCGGCCGCTCGTCAGGCCGCCCTGCACGACCAGGGCATCCCACGCGGTCAAGAACACCTCGGCGATGGCCGCAGCGTCGGCCAACTCGACGGTGCTCGGCACCGGAAGCGCTTGGCGGGCATGCGTGACGACGCGTTCGGCGTAGCAGCCGCCCGACTCGATCCCCATCACCCGATCGCCGACCTGCCACTCCGTCACCTCAGCGCCGAGCGCAGCGACCCTACCGGCGAACTCGAGGCCCGGGATCTCGACCGCAGGGCGGCGAGGGTCGGGGTAGCCACCCTGGCGCTGGAGCGTGTCGGCACGGTTGAGGGCCGTGTGCTCCACATCGACCAGGATCTGGTCGGGACCGGACACCGGATCGTCGACCTCCTCGAGGCTCAGAACCTCGGGCCCTCCGTGTTCGTGCAGGACGACAGCTCGCATGCCAGCCGACGCTACCGCTCCTGGCCGCCCGCCCCGCAGTGCGAGGGACCGGGTGATGAGATGCGGGCTCAGAACCTCACAACGAGCCCGCATCTCATCGGCCGCGACCGTAGCGAGCAGCGACGATCCAGCCCGTCGATTATCCGATGATCATGGGGCAAGGAAGCCGATCACCGTCTCGAACACGATGTCGTCGGGCGGGCCCCCGGGAGCAACGGTGCGTACCTGGTGAGGCTGCTCGGTCGACGCCGTCCACAGCGCCACCATCACTTCGGCGAAATCTTCGCTCGGTTGGCCGCTCCACGCTTCGATGGAGTGGTCACCTTCCGAACGCCACGGCGTCGACGGGCCGTAGCCCCGAAAGCTGGTGTATGCAGCGCGTTCGTCGTCGTCGAGTCGTTCGGCATCGAGGACATGCGCCCACTCGTGCAGCAGCGTCACCACGAAATCCTCGACCGAGCGTCCGCGGTTGGCGAAGACGGTGATCGTCTTGGTGACGGGGTCCGTGGTTCCTCCGATGCTGGCGAACGGGCCCGACACTTCGACCGACCAGTCCGGGAACTCGGCTTGTGCGTCGAACATCGTCGCGGCGATCGAACGCGCCTGGGCGATCTTCGCTTCGACCTCCCCGATCGATTCGGCATCTGCCGCGAGCGTGAACACTCGAGAGCACGAGTCGCGGACACACACCGTGTGCGCGCCTTCGTCGTCGATCGTGACCCGCAACGAGAAACGTCCGTCAGCGTCGATCGTGAACGAGTCGATCACGGCGAGTTCGCCGTCGACGGTGACGATGTCGTCGACAAGGGCACCCGTGCCGGTGATCTCGGCGGTCGCGTTGGCCGGGCTCCACGCACGGTCGACGACGATCGGTGTCACCGGCAGCGTCGTCGCCGCGCTCGACCCGCTGCTCGATGTTTCGCGAGCGACTGATACATCGCCGCCAGCATCGTCGCCAACACCGGTGTGTTCGTCGACCACGGCATCGACGAACACGACCGGATCGGTCTCACTGCACCCCGCTGCGGTGAGCGCCAGCACGCCGGCGAACGCCACGACGGGGCCGGCCCGACCCCGGAGTCCGACGCGCCGAGTCACCGTCGATCAACCGTCGGTCGGCGGCGCGTCGTCGTTCACTGTCGGAGGTGCCACGAACACGTGCTCGCGGTAATAGACCAACTCGCGTACCGACTCGCGGATGTCGTCGAGCGCTCGATGCGAGCCATGTCCGTGCGGCCGCGACGACGCAACCTCGGGATACCACCGCTTGACGAGTTCCTTCACGCTCGACACGTCGATCGAGCGGTAGTGGAGGTACTCCTCGATCTCGGGCAGATACGCAGCGAGGAAGCGCCGGTCGGTGCCGATCGAGTTGCCGCACAGCGGCACCGTGCGCGCCTCGGGCACGTGCTCCTTGATGAAGGCGAGGGTCGCCACGCCGGCTTCTTCGAGCGTGACCGTCGACGCCGTGATCTGGTCGAGCAGACCCGACTTCGTGTGCATCTCGACGACGAACGGATCCATACGCTCGAGCGCGTCGAGCGGCGCCTGGACGACGAGGTCGGGCCCTTCCGCGACGATGTTCAATTCGTCATCGGTGATGAGCGTCGCCACCTCCACGATCACGTCAGACGTGTGGTCGAGTCCGGTCATTTCGAGGTCCATCCACACCAGCATGCGACGTGCATCGTAGGCCGAGCTGACGTCGACATGGTCGCACCGTTCCGCGCGGCGGACACGGCAGGTGCATGATGTGTCGATGTCGGAGTTCGCCAAGATTCTCGCTACGCCCGGCGTGGAGGAGATCTGCGAGCTCCGAGGCCGTCTCGGCTTCATGGCATACCACGGCGGCAACCTCGAATGGCTCACCGATGTGATCGCCACACATGCCGCTCGGCGCTCCCGTGCGTCGCTCTATGCCGTGATCCAGCCACCAGGGATGCGCGACCACCTTCCATCGACTCGCGTCCGACCGGAGGAGTCACCGGCGTTGGCCGAGTTCGTCGAGCACGTTGACGTCGTCGTCACGATTCACGGGTTCGGGCGTCGTGGGCTGTTCAGTTCGCTGCTGCTCGGCGGCCAGAACCGCTCGTTCGCCGAACACATCGGCGACGCGTTGCGTCGCCATCTGCCGTCGTATGACATCCGTACCGACCTCAACGCGATCCCCCAGCGACTACGCGGGCTCCACGACCGGAACCCGGTCAATCTGCCTCGCGAACGTGGCGTGCAGATCGAACTGCCGCCGCGGGTGCGCGGCACGAGTCCGATGTGGTGGGACTGGGAGCGCGATGACCTCACGCCCCATACCGAATGGCTGATCGATGGTCTCGTCGACGCCGCCAACACGTGGGCAGGTTCCGGTGCGACGGCGCCGGTCACGCTGCCCGTGACCGAGGCGTCGTCGAGCTAGCCCGCCGTTGCCAGCGTCGATGCGGCGCCGTGCACGTCGACGGGCAGGGTGACGAGGACCACGCCGCCGGGACCTTCGCCGAGGCTGACCGTCCCGCGGTGCGCGGCGACAATCCCCTTGGCGATCGACAGACCCAGGCCGGCGGTACCGGTTCGCGTGTCTCGGGCCTCGTCAGCGCGAGTGAACGGTTCGAACGCGTGGGCTCGGAAATCTGTCGGGAACCCCGGTCCTTCGTCGATCACCTGCATCGTTGCTCGACCGTTGCGCTCGGCGATGCGAACCAGCACGACAGAGCCGTCTGGCGCATACCGGATGGCGTTGTCCAGCAGATTGCGGATCACTCGGGCGAGCTGCGACCCGTCGACATCGGCCATCACCCGCGAGTCGGCGTCGAGCAGCAGACGTACCGAGCGCGGCTCGGCCAGCGGACGCAGCGTCTCCATCGCCTCGTCGGCGAGTTCGTTGAGGTCCAGACGCGTCGTGTTGAGGTGCAATGTGCCGCTCACCAGACGCGTGTACAACTGCAGGTCGTCGACCAGTGAGGTGAGCGCACGCACCTGACGTTCCATTCCGGACAGGTACAGATCGGGGTCGGGTGCGACACCATCGCGAATCGCTTCGACCGCGGCCCGCAGCGCAGCGAGCGGCGTGCGGAGGTCATGCGAGATCGACGAGAGCATCAGTGACCGTTCGTACTCGACCGCGTCGAGACGAGCGACCATCACGTCGAACATCTCCGCGGCCTCGCCGAGTTCGTCGTTGCGGCGCACACCCGTACGCGCCGTCAAGTCACCGTCGGCGACGCGCATGGCGGCGTCGCAGATCCGCTTGGCGTCGCGTGCGACCGGTCGGGCGAGCAGCACGGCGACAACGGCCGCTCCGAGCACCGCGGGGATGAGCACCCACATCAACAGCCGCAGGTCGTGGCTGTTGATGAACATGGTCTGCGCAGCGATCGCGATCATCATGATCGCGACGCCGAGGACCGCCAGCGTCGCCCCGAGGAATCGCCGACCCAATCGGTTCATGCCGTGCGCGCGATGTCGGATCGCCGACAGGTCGCCGTGAGACATCCCCGCCGGAGCCGCCGGAGCCCCGGAGAACGATGCGTCGGCCAGGCTCATGTCTCGAATCGGTAGCCCACACCCCACACCGTCGTAATCCAACGGGGCTTTTCGGGGTCGGCTTCGATCTTGTTGCGGATACGTCGAACGTGCACGGTGACCGTTGCAGGGTCCTGCCAGTCGGGCGACGACTGCCAGACGTGCTCGAGCAATTGGGCGCGTGAGAAGACCTGACGCGGCGAGCCGGCGAGGAAGGCGAGCACGTCGAATTCCTTCGGGGTCATGTCGATGATCTTGCCGCCGAGCTTCACCTCGCGGCTGAGAGGATCGATGAAGAGCCCGTCGTACTCGATCGGCTGAGGCGAAGCGACGCTGCGGCCGTTCGTTCGCCGAAGCACGCCGTTGACGCGTGCCGCCAACTCGCGCGGCGAGAACGGCTTGACCACGTAGTCGTCGGCGCCGAGTTCCAGGCCGGCGACTCGGTCGGACTCCTCGGCTCGAGCAGTCAGCATGATCACCGGGATGCTGCTCGTCGAACGCACCCGCCGGAGGATGTCGAGTCCGTTGACACCGGGCAGCATCATGTCGAGCACGATCAGATCGGGCGGCTCCGAATCGAGCAAGGCGAGGGCGGTGGAGCCGTCAGCGGCCTCCAAGACCTCGTGCCCGTCGCGGCGGAGATACCCCACGACGACTTCGCGCACCGTGGGTTCGTCGTCGACGACCAAGACTTTCGTTCCCGTCATGGAGAGAGCCTCGCCGGTCGCGACCCGGTGTTCAACACTCTCGACGGCCCGTTTTCACATTGGTTCCTCATCGCTCACCACCAAATTGGTGTCGGTGAGTGCGCCGCGCCAGGCACTCCCCGCCGCGCGGACTCACGGTGCGAGCCGTTCGATGATCCAGGCGGCCGCCGCAGAGGCCCCCGTCGAGTCGGACCGTCGGTAGCGAAGACGGTCGTGCAGACGACTCGGACGCCCCTGCCAGAACTCGAACTCGGTCGGCACCAAGCGCCAGCCACCCCAGAAGTCGGGTCGACCGACATCCAGATCGGCGAACTCTTCGTCGGCGACGATGACCCGCTCTTCGAGTTCGTCGCGACTCGCCAGCACCTCGCTCTGTGGTGATGCCCACGCCCCGAGGCGGCTCGTGCGGGGGCGAGAGGCGAAGTAGGCGTCGCTCTCCGCGGTGGATGCTCGCTCGACCGAACCCCGCACGCGAACCTGTCGATGCAGATCGAGCCATCCGAACACCGCGGACGCGTACGGATGTGCGTCGAGTTGACGGCTCTTCGCGCTGCGATAGTTCGTGAAGAACGAAAAGCCCGCAGCGTCGGCGCCTCGAACGAGGACGATCCGTGCGTCGGGAGCCCCGTCGAGACCGATGGTGCCGAGTGTCATCGCATTCGGTTCGGCCAGACCCGCGTCGTGCGCCTCGTCGTGCCACCGACGCCACTGCGTCATCGGGTCGGGGTCGAGGGCGTCGACGTCGAGGCCCGCCGTTTCGTACTGGACACGGCGCTCTCGGATGATGTCGCTCACCCGATCAGTCTTTCACCCCGTCGGTCGAGGCGGGACCACCAGCGTCGACCGATCAACGAATCTCGGTGATGCCGCGCATGTAGGGCAGGAGAGCCTCGGGAACGGCGACACTGCCGTCCTCGTTGCGGTAGTTCTCGATGATCGCTGCCCAGACCCGGGGCACGGCGAGCGCGGATCCGTTGAGCGTGTGTGCGAACTCGGTGCCCTTGACGGGTTTGCCGTCGGCGTCACGCCGCTTTACTCGGATGCCGGCCCGTCGGGCCTGGTAGTCGCCCAGCCAGCTCACCGACGACACCTCGAGCCAGGCGTCGGCACCCGGCGCATAGACCTCGACGTCGTACGTGCGGTGGTGGCTCTGGCCCATGTCGCCGGTGCAGATCTCGATCACGCGGTACGGGAGCTCCAGCTCGGCGACGGCGCGCTCGGCACGCGCCACCATGTCGTCGAGGAGATCGGGCGCCTGGTCGGCCGTCGAGTAGGCCATCATCTCGACCTTGTCGAACTCGTGAGAGCGCAGCATGCCCCGCGTGTCACGCCCGGCGGATCCGGCTTCTCGTCGGTACGACGAGCTGTGCGCCATCAGCCGGATCGGGAGTTCGGCCTCGTCGATGGTCTCGTTGGCATAGATCGACGTCAACGGTGCCTCCGCGGTCGGGCTCGCCCAGAGGTCGTCACGCTCGATCGCGTACGCGTCGTCGGCGAACTTCGGGAGCTGGCCGGTGGCGGTCAGGGTCGCGGTACTGACCAGCGACGGCGCCCGGATCTCCTCGTGGACATCGGCATTGAGGTCGAGTCCGAACTGGCACAGGGCACGTGCGAGGGTCGCACCCGCTCCTCGCTGCATCGTGAACATCGCGCCGGAGATCTTCGTCGCGCGTTCGCTGTCGAGGATGCCGAGATCCTGCGCCGTTTCCCAATGAGGCACACGCTGATGATCGGGGTAGTCGTCGAGCAACCCGATCGGTCCGATGACGACCGGATTGTCGGCATCACTCGCACCGTCGGGTGCCTCCGGATGCGGCATGTTGGGAATCGCGAGCA
Organism: Ilumatobacter sp.; assembly: GCF_046290335.1. Classification (GTDB taxonomy): domain Bacteria; phylum Actinomycetota; class Acidimicrobiia; order Acidimicrobiales; family Ilumatobacteraceae; genus Ilumatobacter_A. The sequence continues at coordinate 408,997 of NZ_JBKAGH010000002.1, forward strand.
GCAATTCGTGCAGGGTCGCGGCGACGCTGTCGTATTCGTCGGCCAGCGCCTTTTCCTGGCCGCCGAGTCCACGGCTGGATTCCTGCACCGCTTCGGCATCGGCGACATTGCCCTCGCGCCGGAGTTGGCCGACTTCCTTCGACAGCCGGTTCACCTCGGCACGCAGATCGTCGCGCTCACGCTGGATGTCGACAAGACGCTGGTCGAGGCTTGCTGCACGGTCGACATCGTCGAGCAACTCGGGGGCCCCACGGCGTCCCAGCGCTGCCTTCACTCCGGCCGGGTCGGTTCGCAACAGGCGTTGATCGATCACGACGCCGAGGCTACCCGTCGGGCACAGCTCACCTGCCGACGCGTGACCCCGCCAACAAGCATCCGAACCCCAACACGTAGGGTCTGACCCCAGATGTTGATCACCTAGGGTCTGACCCCAGATGTTGATCACCTAGGGTCTGACCCCAGGTGTTGATCGACTCGCGGTGTTGATCAGTCTTCGAGCGGGGCGCGGCTTCCGGCGAACGCCTTCTCGACGTCGTCGGTGGTGAGCGGCGATTCGGTCGACGCCAGGATCTCCGCGTCGGGCATCGAACCCGGTCGGCGTGCGTAGTCGTGCTCGTTGCGATAGTCGACCGCGAAGCGCTTGAAGAAGATGAACACCACGATCGTCCACAAGAAGATCCCGCCGGCCAGTTTCATCGTCGCACCGGCGAGCTGCTGGTCGATCTCGACGCTCCAGCCGAACACTCGGACGGGAATGTCATACGACTTGTAGACGGTGCCCTCGGCGAACGTCAACCACGCAGCCGGAACCGTCGGCACGACCGACTGCAAGAACAGATAGATGCACTTGGCGAGCGGACCCATGCGGAATTCCGGGATCGGCCCGCAGACCGGCATCCACATCAGCAGCGAGAGCATCACGACGGCGAAATGCAAACCGTAGTGCAACGGCCCGTTCTCGACGGATGCGCTCACCATGCCCGGGATGTGGGTGACCATGATGACCACGTTGAACAGCACCGCGGCAACCACCGGACGAGCCAAGAAACGCACGGCCCGATACAGACCGCCGTCGCCGATCAGGACACGCATCAGCCACGTCGGCGTGGCGAGCAGCACGAGGGGCGGCATGAAGTAGCTCAGCACCATGTGTTGCAACATGTGCGCCGAATACAGGTACTCCTCGGCGATGTCGTGCATCGGCCAGTCGGAGGCGATCCACATCATCGCCATGGCCCCGGCGAAGGCGTACTTGTTCCCTCGCGTCACCACTGGCTCGCCGGGCGGCACGGCGTTGGGTCCGATCTTGCGGACCATGTAGACGTATGCAGACGTCAGGAAGGCCACCAGGACCCAGACCTCCGGGTGCCATTGGAAGCGCCAGGGATCTACCTGGTCGGCGAGTTGGGCGAGCACAGGAGCAGCCTAGATCTCGACGCCACGCAGGTCGCTTCGTGCAACCGTGACGTTTGGCGTACGGGCCGACACCGGCGTCAGCTGTCGAAGAACTGGAACGTCAACAGCGCAGCTGCGTAGACGCCGACGGCGAGAAACAGCCCAGCGTAGAACATCCAGGTGAAGATGCGGTTGTCGAACTTCAGGTGCATGAAGAAGCTGGCGACCACGAAGAACTTGATCACCATCAGTCCGAGCAGTAGCGGGATGAACAGCGGTCCGAGGTCGATGTAGCTCGCGGCGACTTCCGCCGCGGTGACCACCGCGAGGAACAGTGCGAGCACGATGTATCGATTGTCACTGATGTGCCCGTGCGAGTCATCGTGATCGGCGTGATCGGCGTGATCGGCGTGGTTCTCGGTGTCGGCGGGCTCTTCGACGGTGGTCATGATGCGGTCCTTGGTTGCAGCCGGATCAGGCGGGGATCAGGTAGACGAGAGTGAAGATGATGATCCAGACGATGTCGACGAAGTGCCAGTACAGGCCGACCATCTCGACGGTCTCGGCCTTGTTGCCCTTGATACGACCCTTCACCAGCATGCCCATCAAGGCCAGCAACATGATGATGCCGATCGACACGTGCACGCCATGGAAGCCGGTGAGTGTGTAGAAGCTGGACGCGAAGAGGCTCTCCGTGTAGCCGAGGCCCTCCCGGTAGAACGTGGTGAACTCGTAGACCTGACCGGCGACGAACAGCGCGCCGAGTGTGGCGGTGACCACGAGCCAGATGTTGGTGTTTCGGTCGTCCTTGCGGTGTGCGGCCGACACGGCGAGCACCATCGTCAACGACGACATCAGCAGCACGAACGACGACGCCGACGTGAACGGGATGTCCCAGAGCTGATCCGGACCCACGTCTTCGCTGTGCCGGTTGCGGTACAGCATGTAGGTCGAGATCAAGCCGCCGAACAGCAGACACTCCGAGCCCAAGAACAGCCACATGGCCAGCTTGGTGTTGGAGAGGCCGAGTGACGTCGGGTGCAGACCGTGCCCGTCATGGTCGCCGTGATCGTCACCGGCGTGCACATCGTGGTCGTGAACGTCGTCGAGATGATCGCTGACGATCTCTGCCGCGTCGCTCACGGTCTCCTTGACGAGATCAGACATTCGCCAGTTCCTTGCTCATCTCGCCGCCAGCGGTTGGCGGGTCGTAATCGGTCTCGTCAGCGTCGGCAGGTTCGAGCGCCCAGCCGAACAGGGCTGCGATGGCGATAGCTGCGCCAGCGATGATCAGCCACGTCGTGTAGATGACGCCGTACGCCATGATCGGCAGCGCGAACGCCAGGACCATCGGCCAGTACGACGGCGCCGGCAGGTGGATGTGCTTGTCGGCGTTGGCTTCCTCTTCGGCGACGAGTTCTTCGAGCGTGGCCCGCTGGACGTACTCGTGGGCGCCGTTCTGTCCGACGTCTTCGTACTTGCGGTGGAAGACCTCGTCGAGTGCGTGCACCGTCGGCTGACGATCGAAGTTGTGTTCCTTCGGTGGGCTCGTGGTGAGCCATTCGAGCGATCGAGCGTCCCACGGGTCGAGTGGCGCTGGCGGGTGCTTCCGGCTGACCCAGACGTTGATGAAGAACAGCAGGACGCCGATACCGAGCACGAAGGTGCCGATGGTCGCGACCAGGTTCCACATGCCGAGGTTGAAGAAGCCCTCGCCGGCGCGTGCCTCCGTCCAGACGTACATGCGGCGCGGCTGTCCCTGCAGGCCGATGATGTGCATCGGACCGAAGGTCAGGTTCATGCCGACGATCATCAGCCAGAAGTTCCACTTGCCCCAGGTCTCACTGAGGATCTTGCCGAAGATCTTCGGCCACCAGTAGTAGATGCCGGCGAACAAGCCGAGCACCGCACCGCCGAAGATGACGTAGTGGAAGTGCGCCACGATGTAGTACGTGTCGGTCTGCTGCGTGTCGGACGGAGCCACCGCGTGGGTCACGCCGGAGAGGCCACCGATGGTGAACTGCACGATGAGACCGACAGCGAAGAGCATCGCCGTGGTGAAGCGCAGCTTGCCGCCCCACATGGTGAGCGTCCAGTTGATGATCTTGACGCCGGTCGGCACCGCGATCGCCATCGTGGCCACCGAGAAGACGGCGACCGACACCGGCCCGAGACCCGATGCAAACATGTGGTGCGCCCACACACCCCAACCGACGAAGCCGATCGCCGCACCAGAGAACACGACGAACGGGTAGCCGAACAACGGCTTCTTGGAGAAGACGGGGAGGACCTCGGAGATGATGCCGAAACTCGGCAGCACCAGGATGTACACCTCGGGGTGCCCGAAGATCCAGAACAAATGCTGCCACAGCAGCGGGTCGGCACCTTCGGAGACGGTGAAGAACGTTGCGTCGTAGCTCCGCTGGAACATCAACAAGAACAGCGCGACGGTGATGACCGGGATGGCGAACAGGAGCAGGAACTGCACCACCAGCGCCATCCAGGTGAAGATCGGGACTCGCATCATCGACATGCCGGGCGCCCGCATGTTGAGCACGGTCACGATCAAGTTGATCGCGCCCACGAGCGAGGCGATGCCGGTGATCTGGAGCCCGAGCGCCCAGAAGTCGACACCGTTGGTGGGCGAGAAGGGCACGTCGGAGTTCGGTGCGTACATGAACCAGCCGCCATCGGCGGCCCCACCGAGGATCCACGAAGTGTTCAAGAAGATGCCACCGAAGACGAACACCCACAGGCTCAGTGCGTTGAGTCGGGGGAATGCGACGTCACGCGCTCCGATCTGTAGCGGGATCATGTAGTTGGCGAACGCTGCGGCCATCGGCATCACGAAGAGGAACACCATCGTGGTGGCGTGCATCGTGAACATCTGGTTGTACTTGTCAGCCGACAGGATCGACCCGTCAGGTCCCGCGAGTTGCAGACGAATGAGTCCGGCTTCGAGTCCACCGATGACGAAGAACGTCATCGCCACGACGCCGTACATGATGCCGATTTTCTTGTGGTCGACGGTGAACGCCCACGATCGCCATCCGGTCGTTTCGACCGGTCGGCGCAGATACCCGTAGGACGCCGCAGGCGTGACCGGGGCAGCGTCGAAGGCGAGTGTGTCGCTCGCTGGACGTTCGATGATGGCCATGATTCAGCTCTTTCTGATCACTTGCGCTCGAGGAGGTAGGCGAGCAGTTCGTCGATCTGGGTCTCGCTCAACGCCAGGTAGGGCATGCCGCGGAAAAGACCATCGGTCTCTTCGAGGCGCTCGGCGTCGGCATACATCGGCTTCTTCGCTGGCGAGTCGCGGAGCCACTCGCGCAGGTCGATTTCGTTCAGACACTCGTCGGTGACACCAGCGAGGTACTTGTCGCCGAACGATTCGGGATCCGACTCCCACACGTCTTCGCGACATTCGCTGTTCAGCAGGTCCCACGTGGCACCGGCGAAGGTGTTGCGGGTCATCAGGTTGGTCAGATTCGGAGCAGCGCCGGAATAGACCTGCAGGTCGGGACGAGCGATCACCGGCTGGCCAGCGTCGTCGGTCAGACCGTCGACCTGGTGACAGCGCGCACAGTTCGTGATGAACGACGACTGACCGGCGAGAGCGAGCTCGTCGGTCGGCGCCTCGTACGGCGCCGTCTGGTTGGCGACCCACGCAGCGAAGTCGCCCTCGGCACCAGGCGAGAGAGCGACGACTTCCATGCGCATGTTGGCGTGCGACAGACCGCAGAACTCTGCGCACTGACCGGCGTAGATGCCGGGCTGGTCGGCCTCCATACGCAGCGTGTGGATACGACCGGGGACCATGTCGCGCTTGCCGTTGAGCTTGGGGATCCAGAACGAGTGGATCACGTCACGGCTGGTGCCACGGATGAGCACCTTCGTCTCCGACGGGATCACCATCTGACCCGAGGTCACGATCGGCTCGGTGATGCCACCGGGCAGACAACCGTCTTGCACCGGGTAGTCGAACTCCCACCACCACTGCTGGCCGGTGACGTTGACGATGCACTCGGAGTCATCGGTGTCGGCCAGGTCCATGATGACGCTGACCGTCGGGATCGCGACGCCGAGCAGGATCACAGCCGGAAGGATCGTGAGAGCGACCTCGAGCTTGGGCTTGCCATGCGTCTGCTCGGGAATCGGCTGACCGCGGTCTTTGAACTTCCACACCACGAACGCAACGACGCTGAGCACGACGACACCGACGACGCCGGCGATGTAGAAGATGGGACGCTGCAGGTCGTCGATCTTCTGCGCATTGGGTCCGGCCGGTTGGAAGATGTCTTGCGGTGCGTTCTCAGCGCAGCCGGCGACGACGAGCCCCAGGGCAGCGACGCCCGCGAGCTGCAACTTGCGGCGCCGACGTTGAAAGGGAGTCACGGACTTCACGCTAGTTGCCGTCTTTGATTCGCGCATTCTCGTTCCCAAGTGATTTGCGGCGCCATCCCTGCGGCTCATGACACCACCAGCTTCAGTTTCGCGTCGTCGACGCCGGGCACGAAGATCCAGTACCCGTCGCCCTCTTCACCGCCCGGACCGTTGGCGTTCTCCACGCCGTTGAAGGCGATACTCGGCGGTCCGACGGTCAGCGTGAGGAGCTGTGCAGCTCCTTGCTCGATCAGCGACGTGCACAACTGCACCGGCTGTTGACGCATCTCACCGGTCGCTTCGTCTTCGACCTCGACCGTGCCGAGGTCGATGGAGAGGCGGCGGTCCTCGGGGGACTCGTTGCGGAAGATGATGTTGGTCGGGTTCGAGCGGGGGATCGCCATAGCCGTAGCGCCGGCTTCGATGGGTCCGGGTGGGTCGAACTCGAGCTCGCCATTGGCGAGGAGCGACACCGTGTAGGCACCCGATTTGGAGCCCACCGTCTGGCTGGCCTTCTTGTCGGCCTCCGGGAACTTCTCGGGACTCTCGCAGATGAGTCCGGCGGGGTGTTTGCCCTCGGCAGCGCCCTGCGCGTACTCCTCGGGGTGCGCCAAGGCCTCGGCTTGCCACACCGCCGTCGTCTCGAACTCGACGATCTCGCGCTCGCCGTCGACGCCGGCCGCCGCGCCTGCGACGACGATCGCCACGGCGCTGAGCGCCATCGTGCTCCCGATCGCTCCCGTCTTGATCGACGGCTTGAAGGCGAACAGGAACGCGACCGCAAGGATGACGGCCGCCATCACCGAGAAGGCGATCGTGGTGTTGGTCTTCGACGACAGCCAGAGCATCACGCGCGAGAACGAATAGACGATGACACCGATGCCGATGGCCGCCCCGACCGGGTACTCGAGCGCGTTGGACAGCCGGCTCCGCACCTCGTTGTTGTAGTGCGGATCGTTCGACGCCCGCTCGGCCCACGCCTGCACGACCCACTCAGCACCGGCGACCAGGAGCAGCACGAGGCCGACCACGGTGACGGCCTGGTACGAGACGAGCCCGACGACGAACACGACGCCGCCGAAGGCGAACGCCAAGGGCCACACGCTGTTGGCGGGGGCTCGCTGTGCAGACGCCGTCGATTCGGCGGGCATCGAGCTGTCGACGAAGACGTTCGAGTCGCGCAGCATCACGTTGAGCGTGGCCAACACGATGAGCACGACCGACGCGGACGTCAGCCCGATGGTGCCCATGACACCGTCTTGCGCGATGCCGTAGACGACGGTCATCACGGTCGCGAGGACCGAGGCGCCGATGAGGAATTTCGAACCGGTGGTGATCATCAGAAGGTGGATCTCACTTGGTGACGTAGACGACGAACCAGATGGCGGCGAAGGCCACCGCCATGGCGTACCAATAGATGGCGTGAGCAGTCAGGAGCTCACGGTCGCGTGTGCGTCCGCCCAGGAAGCGGAAGGTCGCGACGAGCGAGAAGATCACGCCGATGACGAGCAGCGCCATGTAGGTGCCGGTGATCGCGAAGAACATCGAACCGTAGGCACCGTCGGTCACGCTCAGATCCATCCGCGCATAGATGAACGCCTGTGCGTTGATCAGCAAGATCGCGACGAACGCTGTCGCTGCGAGTGCGAACACGGTGTTGGCCGTGTCGCTGCGCTGCGCCGACCAGATCGCCCAGTGTGCGAACGTGATGATGGCGATGAATGCAATGAGCATCACGTTCGACGGCACCTCGGGAATGGTGACGCTGCTCGGCAACCACGTGCCGGCTGAGTCGATCGCCTGCGTGCGCTGCAACGACCACACGGCGAGCATGCCGCCGGTGAGCATCAAGAGCGCAACCGACGCCAGCGTGGTGCCGACGATCAGTTGGTTGCGAGGGGCCGGGGGCGGACCGGCGGGGAGAGCTTCCATCAGTTCGCGCTGCCTTTCTGAGCACCCGCGCCGACGGGTTGTTTCCTGTCGAGCAGAGGTTCGGCGGAGGTCACCATCGGCACGTCGACGAAGTTGTCGCGCGGTGCCGGCGAGGTCGTCGCCCACTCGATGGTCTGCCCATCGAACGGGTCGTCGCCGGCGGGCGCATCGTCACCGCCGAGCATCGTCGTGACGAGCAGCCCGATGAAGGCGAGGGTCGTGAGCACCATCAACGCATGGCCCACGAGGACGAGGATGTTCCAGATCTGCAGGTCGCCGTCGGTGTAGCCGAGCCCGGCGGGCTGGTCGAGGAATCCGGCGATGTAGTGCGGGAACGAAGCGAGCACGGTGCCGAGAACGCCGAGCAGTGCGAGCGGCGCGACCTTCTTCAGATCGAGTTCACGGCCCCAGAGCTTCGGCGCCCAGTGGACGATCCCGCCCATCACGCCGAGAACGGTGCCGTAGACCACGTACACGAGCGTCGCCTCGCCGAACACGGTGTCGATCAGGGCGAGGTCGATGATGGGCTCGAGGGCCGCACCGACCATCCCGACCATGATCATGCCGTAACCGAAGAACGCGAAGATGAATCCCGCACCGACGTTCGGAGCGATCGTCTGGCCGTCGTCGTTGCGTTGCGGGCGAGCGAGGAACAGCGCCATCAGCACGAGCAAGCCGGCTCCAGCGATCGGGAGAAGGTGGAACATCGCCCACGGCAGCAGGTCGTAGATCTTCTGCTGGATGTCGTCGCTGTCGCCGAGGAACAGGTCCGAACCCTGCCAGGGCAGTTCGAACCGGAACTGCTGCGTGACGCCTGCGAAGGCAGCGACGCCGACGAGTGAGAGCCCGGCGAAGACGAGGCCACGCACCGGCGTGCGCTTGCGGAAGGTCGATGGGAGCAATTCGGCGAAGACGCCGAGCGCCGGAATCGCGAACAGGAACGTCGTGGGCTGCGTGAACACCCATCCTGCCCACGAGGTGATGCCCTCGTTGCCGCCAAAGGCCTCACGAGCGCCGCTGCGATGATCGACGAACAGGTAGATCAACGTGCCGAGCAACACGGGCATGACCAGCAGCAGACCCAGGCCGAACACCATCGTCGACCACGAGAAGAATGGCACGCGGCGCATCGTCATCCCCGGTGCACGAGTGGTGAGGACCGTCGTGACGAGCGAGGCGCCGACAGCTGCGAACGCAACGGCCATCAATGCGTGCGCTGCGAGGAACAGGTCGACCATGTCGGAATCGCCGCCGCCGAATCCGCCGTTGTTGGCAAGCGCCACGATGGAGAGCACCAAGCCGCCGAACCACAGGTAGACGCCCGTCGATGCGAGGCGGGGGAATGCCAACGATCGCGCTCCGACCTGGATCGGCATGACAGCGAGCGACAGACCGGCGACGAGCGGCAGGGCCACCCCGAACACCATCGCAACCCGCTGGCCGCTCAGGATCTGCACCCAGGAGTCGACATCGAGGGCGGCGTTGTCGCCGTCGAGACGTTCGATGGCGATGAGCAGATTGACGGCCACGGCGGCGAGCAGACCGAGCAGCCCTCCGCCGATGAACAAGCGTCCGATCTTCTTGTGGTCGGTGGAGGTCAACCACTCGACGGTGGCGGCCAATGGCCGCGCGAGCCCCGAAGGCTCGGACGAGGTGGCGTCGGGGCTGGAATCGATGGTGGTCATGTGGCGTTGAGACTCACTTGGCTGGGAGATCGCACAGTTCGCGCTGAGGATGAAGTCGCGCACAGCAGAGCGGAAGCGCAACGGCCCGAGACTAACTGTTCGCACTCGATTCAACCGAAATCTCGGCGAATTTCGTCGCCGGTCGACGGCTTGAGCGACCGAACTATCGCGCGAGCGCCAGCACGATCGCGCAAGCGGCCCGGTTGCGGTCGATGACGCCGGTCGAGTCCGTCACTCCCGGGATCGTCGACCTGCGGTCGGTTCCACTCAGGACACGCCGTGCTCGACGAAGACGTCGAGCATCATCGCAGCGAACAGCAACGTGACGTAACTGATCGAATAGCCGAACAGCCGCATACTCGCCGTGGCCGACGGATTGCGACCGAGCGCGATCGTGCCGCCGATGAAGACCGCACCGAGGACGATCGCTGCGATCCCATAGATGAGTCCGAGGCTGGCAACCGGCCACAGCGCCAGCGTCGCTGCGACCAGAGCGACCGTATAGATCACCATCTGGCGCACGACGTGTTCCATCGGGGCGACCGACGGGAGCATCGGCACCGATGCAGCGCTGTAGTCGTCGGCGTACTTCACCGCGAGCGCCCAGAAGTGCGGCGGCGTCCACAGGAACATCGCGAGGAACAACACGAGCGGTTCCCACGACAGCGAATTCTGTACGGCAGCCCATCCGACCAACACCGGCACGGCGCCGGCAGCACCGCCGATGACGATGTTCTGTCGGCTGGTGCGCTTCAACCAGAGGGTGTACACGCCGACGTAGAAGGCTGCCGCCGAGAATGCGAGCACCGCCGACAGCAGATTCGCGCCGGCCCACAGCACGGCGAACGCTGCGACCTGGAGCGCGAGCGCGAAGACCAGCGCGTTGCGGGCCGGAATGATGCCGGTGACGAGCGGTCGGCCCTGCGTGCGCTGCATGAGCGCGTCGATGTCTCGATCGACGTACATGTTGACCGCGTTGGCTCCGCCAGCAGCGAGAGTGCCGCCGATCAGGGTGATGATCACGAGTCGAGCTGGCGGCCACCCTTGCTGGGCCAAGACCATCGTCGGGATGGTGGTGATCAGCAGTAGCTCGATGATGCGAGGTTTGGTCAGCGCAACGTAGGCGCCGACGACGGTGGTCGGCGTGCGTCTGGGGGCGTGCGCCGCAACACCTCCGGGCGCAAGTCGCGACGGAACGAGGGGACGGGAGCCGACAGCCATGACCGCCACATCCTACGGACGCGCGAGCCTCCCGGCCTCGCCGAGCAGGCGAAGTCACCGAAGTTCCGACGTGCGCCCGCGGCCAGATGGATCGGCCCGGCGAATCGGCCGGTCGATTGGTGACAGCAGCAGGGCGACAGAGTGGGTCTGACCCACTCTGTCGTTCAGACCGTGGCCGGACTCACCATTTCGCGCTGGATCCACTCGTCGAGTACCGGGCCCGACTCGAAACTCGTGATCAACGCATAACGCGGCGCCGAACCCGTGTGGACCACGACGTGCCACAGACGTTGCGTGTCGACGACGAAGCGCGCGCCCTTGTGGAGGGGGATGCGCATCTCGGTCGTCGGATCGGGCAAGCCCTCCGCGTCGTTGTCCATGACGAGCATGTAGCTGTCGGGGTTGTCGGTGAGCTCGACCCACGAACGAACGACCCAGCCTTCGTCATCGGGGTTGAAGCGGTTGTTGTCGTCGCGATGCAGGCTGCGGATCGCTGCCTCCCGGTCCTGTGGCTCGAGCTTGATCGTGCGGACGCGGCCGAAATTCGCGCCGACGCCGTCGACGTAGTTCTTGATGCTCGGAGCGATCGCGGCGTTCGAAGTCCAGACCGCGTCTTTGTCGGTCTTGCCCTTGTCCCAGAAGCCTCGGCAGTCGAGTTCGCCATCGGCGGTCGCGATCGGCGCGAAGTTGGTGTCACCGCCCGACTTCCAGTCCATGTACTCCAACGCCTCGTACTCCGACGCCGGGCACTCGAAGTCAGCGTCGCGCAACTGCACCACGCCGGTGTCGGCGAGGACCTCGAGGCGGCGATGCGGCGTGTCGAGCGGAATCTTCACGCTCCAGTGGTCTGCGTTGGGCCAGAAACTCATGTGACGATTCTATGACGCTGCGAGTCGTCGCGAAGGGCCAAAGGTCACGGCCCGCACCTGCGGTGGACGCAGGGTGCTGCAGGCGACAGAGTGGGTCTGACCCACTCTGTCGTCGGGATGTCAGGGGACGGTGGTCGTCTCGCCCGGGGTGGGGAGTTCGCTGACGAGGACTATGTCGGTCGGGATCTGGATGATCAAGCCGGCCGGCACGTTGTCGGGGTTCTCGATGTTGTTCAAGTCGATGATCGATTGCGTCGGCACTTCGAAGGCTCTGGCGATCATCGCGAGCGACTCGCCCGGCTGGATCTCGTAGAATCTGACCTTGCCGGCGTTGGGGTCTTCGTCTTCCGGCACCGTCGTGGTCGTGGTGGTGACCAGCGGCGGCAGCGTCTCGCGTGACGCCTCGTCGGTCGTCCCACAGGCTGCGAGGCCGATCGCCGCCGCAAGACTCACCACACCGGCGGAGCGCACACCGTTCGGTCGCCGACGCGACGAGTCGACGTCGCTGGTCGTCGAGGCGTGACGGATCGAGGCGGCAGTCATCGCTCCCGATGATACGCGCTCGCACGAGCGCCACGTCAGCGCGGGCCTCGCGGCACTGCGCCTCTCGTGGCAGCTGATGGCCCATCCCGCATGTCGGCGGGTACACGTCGGCCTGTAGCGGATGCGACGTGCTCCGCTACGGTCCGCGTCGTGAGTACTACGGAGACGAACGGCACGAACGGCGCAGCGAGCTCCTCGACGGGCGAGACCACGATCCACCCGACGGATCCGGCGACGATTGAACTCGACGAGCACGGCGAATCGCCGTTTCCCGGCGCTCGGCGTCCCGACCGTCAGTACACCCTCGATGCCCACGGCATCGGTATCGCCGTCCACGAATGGGGCGACGCCGACGCTCCCCCGCTCCTGATGATGCACGGCGGCTTCGACTTCGCTCGCACGTTCGACGTGTTCGCTCCGAAGTTGGCCGCAGCGGGATGGCGCGTGGTGTGTTGGGATCAGCGCGGTCACGGCAGCAGCGAGCACGCCGAGATGTACTCCTGGGACGGCGACATGCGTGACGCCTTGGCGCTGTTCGATCACGTCGCCCCTGGCCGAGCGATCCCCGTCATCGGGCACTCGAAAGGCGGCGCGTTGATGACGCAGCTCGCCGACGCGCAACCGTTCCGCTTCCGCTGCCTCGTCAACATGGACGGCATCCCGTACAAGCGCAACATCCCCGACGTCGCCGAACACGAGCGCACGACGATGCTCGCGAACGACCTCGCCGGATGGCTCGACCATCGCCGCAAGACCGCCACCGCGTCGCGCAAACCCGGCACGCTCGACGAACTCGCTCGCCGCCGCGGCCGGATGAACCCGCGCCTTCCTCACGAGTGGTTGCGTCGTCTCGTCACGACCGGCGGCTTCGAGTCCGACGACGGCTGGCGCTGGCGAATCGACCCGGCGCTGCGCTTCGGCGGGTTCGGACCGTGGCGGCCCGAGTGGACGCTGATGCGCCTGCCGGGCCTACCGATGCCGTTCCTCGGCATCCTCGGCGCGCAGATGGAGGAGATGGGTTGGGGCACTCCGCCGGCGAAGGTCCAGCCCTACATGCCGGTCGACGGTCGCTGCGAGGTGCTCGACGACGTCGGCCACTTCGTCCACATCGAACAACCCGACCACGTCAGCGGTCTCGTCCTCGACTTCATCGGAGCTCCGTCGTGAACACGTCTCACGAACCCGCATCCATGCATGCAGCCGGTCAGAGCGGTGCCCACAAGATCGTCTGGCTGCGACACAACCGCATCGATCTCGCACTGCACCTGCTGCGCGTCGTCGCCGATCCGGCGACGCGTCCGCTCCTGCTGTTGCACGGCCTCGGTGACGCGTCGCCGACGAGTGCGCCGCACTGGGTCGAGCAGTGGCCCGGCACGATCGCGGCCCTCGACTTCACCGGGCACGGCGCGTCGACCGTGCCACGCAGCGGCGGGTACTCCCCCGAGTTGCTGATGTCCGACGCCGACCACGCACTCGCCGCGCTGACCGACGACGATCCGCAGCAGTCGATCACCGTGCTCGGCCGTGGCCTCGGCGCCTACGTGGCGCTGCAGTTGGCCGGCGCTCGTGCCAGCCAGATCCGCGGTGCGATCCTCACCGACGGACCCGGACTCGCAGGCGGCCCGACCGGGCCGAGTTCGCAGAGCTACTTCGCGCTACCGTCGACCGGCGCGGCGCCCGATCCGTACGCGCTCGTGGAACTGGGCCGCGACCTGCGGCCGACCGATTACGCCGTGTCGTTCGTGCAGCTCGCGATCGCCGGTTCGGGCATCGACTCCCCGATCTCGGTCGCCAGCAGCTTCCGTCCGAAGTGGCTCGACGCCGTCGCCGACATTCCCGGCGTGGCCGACACCACCGTCGCCGACGCGCTTGCGGCCTACGCCGCGATCTGACTCGCGGCCCACGCCGCATCTGATGGGCGGCCCACGCCGCATCTGATGGGCGGCCCACGCCGCATCTGATGGGCTTCCTACGCCGCATCTGATGGGCTTCCTACGCCGACTGCATCGTCGTAGGGTCGGCTCAGCGCGCGGCGAGGTAGGCGCGCGCGGCCGCGCGCGCTTCCGGGTCGCTCAGTGCCGCGCCGAGCAAGTCGGCGTCAGCCCAGGCGCCGACGGTGGAAGCCACGTTCTCGAGCGCTTCGTTGACCTGGCGCTTGGTCGCCTTGACCACCGACGGCGCCTTCGCGGCGAGTTGTGCGGCCAGCTCGTCGACCGCGGATTCGAGATCAGCTCGCGGCACGACCCGGTTGACGAACCCGATCGAACGCGCTTCGTCGGCATCGAAGGGTCGACAGGTCAACACGAGTTCGCGAGCGATCGCCGCCGGGATCTCGCGGACGAGTCGAGGGATGCCGCCCCACGCGAGTGGGATCCCGAGGTCGACCTCGGGAATCGAGAACACGGTGTCATCGGCAGCGATGCGCAGATCGCAGACCCCCGCCAGCACGACCCCACCACCGACACACGGCCCCTTGATCGCCGCGATCGTCAGGGCGCGCATGCGCTCCATCGCCTCGGCCATCTGGCGACCGAGATCGGCCTGATCGCGGCCGCTCATCGCGTCGCCTTCGAGGTTCGTCGACGACGCGAACTCACGCAGGTCGAACCCGGACGAGAAACCGCGGCCTTCGCCGGTGACGATCACGATCGACGCGTCGGTGGTGTCGAACCATCGGGCTGCGGCAGCGATTTCGGCGAGCGGGACGGTGCCGAGGGGGTTGAGCTTGTCGGGTTGCGCGAGCGTCAGCCGTCCGATCCGACCGTCGACCTCGGCGCGCAGGGTGGTGAAGTCAGCCATCACACGATCGTGGCAGGGCGAGCGGCCCGCATCGGGATCGGACGAGACGACCTGGTGCCCGGCACGGGCCCGCGCCGCACGACGAGCGGAGCTTGCGAGCAACCCTTCTCCTCCGCCACCGCGCCGAGATAGCGTCATCGACATGAGTTGGTCGGCTGTCGCCATCGCCATCGTGGCGTTCGTGCTGATGGAGCCGCTCACCGCCGCGACCCACCGCTGGGTGATGCACGGCATCGGCGAGTTCCTGCATCGCAGCCACCATCGTCCTCGGCGCGCTCGATGGGAGGCAAACGACTGGTACCCGGTCATGTTCGCGGCGATCGTCAACCTCGGCTTCGTCGCCGGGTTCAACTGGGACGGCTTCGGTGCGTTGGTTCCGGTCGGCGTCGGCGTCACCGCGTACGGCGCGTGCTACGCGCTCGTCCACGACGTCTACATCCACGGGCGCCTCGGCTGGTTCGCGAATCGTCGCATCGCGGTGTTCGACCGTCTGGCCGACGCGCACCGGATCCACCACCTCTACAACGCTGCGCCCTACGGGATGCTGGCGCCGGTGGTGCCGTCAGAACTGCGCGAGCGGGCGCTGCGAACCGACCGCAATCCCCTCGCCCGAGTCTGACCGAGCAGCGCTCGCCGCACGCAGGCGGTGATCCGTCTCGAATGATCTGTCGCGAGTCGCGGGTCAGAAGACGAACAACCCAGCGGTGCCCGGACCGGTGTGCGCGCCGACACTCGGCCCGATCCGGTACTGGATCACGTCGGCGACCGCCCGATGCCCGGTGACCCGTCGGGTGATCGCGGCCGACACCGCAGTGCTGGACGCGTCGGAGGTCCCGACCGCGATGCGGAGCCCGCTGGGGTCCGACGGCGACCATGCCAGCGCGTCGTCGACCATGGCCTCGACCGCCTCGTCCAGGTCGATGACGGTGGCCAGGACGTACAGGTCCGGTCCGGTCATGGCGATGATCGGCACCCCGGCCGTGGCGGCCTGTTCCACCGCGAGGTCCTGCGAGCGCCCCGACCGGTCGATGAGTTGCGGTACGCCGACGACGAACGACGTGTGCAACCCAGAGGCGCGCCGCTGCGCGACCTCGACGATCTTCTCGACGCTCGCTCCCGCCGCACGCGCCTCGGCGGCTGCCCACGCACAACACGAGATACCGAAGCTCGCGGTGCCGGTGTCGACGAGGTGGACCCGAGCGTCGACCTCGTCGGCGGCGAGACGTGCCGAGTTGAACGTGCCGCTCATCGACGCCGCGATGTGGATCGACACGATGTCGGTGGCGCCATCGTCGACGAGCGACTGGTAGGAGGCGACGAAGGCACCCGGCGACGGCTGACTGGTCGAGATCTCCGGCGAACGGCCATCCGCCCACGCCTCGTAGAACCGGTCGGCGTCGAGATCGACCCCTTCGAGATGATCGACACCGTCGACCGTGACGGTCAACGCGACGACCGAGATCCCGTACCGCTCCGCCAGCGCTGGCGGCAGCTGGCTGTTGGAGTCGACGACGATGCCGACCCGTTGCGCAGCGCCTCGCCCGGCCGCATCGCGCCGTGCCGCATCCGGTGCTGGATCGCGCCGTGCTGCATCCGGTGCTGCATCCGGTGCTGGATCGGTTGGCGATGGCTCAGAGGACACGGTTCAGCGTCCTTCGACGCGGTCGGCCGGGTTGCCGGCGGCGACGAAACGTCGGGCGATGATCGCGCTCGAGGCGAGTGCGCTGATCGGCAACAACGCCGACGGCTTCGGGCCCCACCCGTTGCGCCACCCCTTCGCCCACCACAACAGCCCACCACCGACCCAGCACGCGCTCGACACCATCGTCGCGGCGAACGACCGTTGCTTCCATGCCGGGATGGCGGCCGTGGCGGTGGCGACGGCGACGTCGATCGGGAAATACACCGGGAACGTCGCGAGGCACTGACCGACGCTGGTCGCGACACCCTTGCCGCCGTTGAACCCGTTCCAGACCGGATAGCAGTGCCCGGCGACCGAGGCGGTCCCGGCGAGATGGGCTCCGGCCGGACCAGCGAGCGCTGCGCCTGCGCCGCACGCGGCGACCCCCTTCGAGATGTCACCGGCCATCACCATGAGCCCGGCTTTGGGCCCGAGCACCTTCATCGCGTTGGCCGACCCGGGGTTGCCGCTGCCCGACGTACGCAGGTCGACGCCGTTGCCCATCGCTCGCGTCACCACGTCGGCGGTCGTGATCGTCCCGAGCAGATACCCGATCCCGACTGCGGAGGCCAGACGCCCCGAGCGAGTGCCGACGACGAAGCGACCCACCCGGGGGAGTCGCCGGAACGAACCGCGCCGTGATCGGCCGGATGAGCTACGCAGAGATCGCGGCATCGGCCCACCATAGAGCCGCGATCCGTCGCGCTGATCGCCTCGCCCCGACAACATTCGGAGAACGGCCCCACAGTGTCGCGGCACTCCGGAATCCACGGTCGCGCGGCATTCGCGCGTGGAACGTCGAAACGCTGCTGTTAGATTCATCTCGCTCTCAACGAGAAGAGGTCCACGCCTCGAATAGGCCCCCATCGTCTAGTGGCCTAGGACACCACCCTTTCAAGGTGGCGGCACGGGTTCGAATCCCGTTGGGGGTGCGGTGCGGCAACGCACTACACATACAGACATACACATGGCAGGTTGACATCTGCCGGGAACACCAACTGGTCCCGTGGTGAAGTCAGGAGTTCACGCCGGCCTGTCAAGCCGGAGGTCGCGGGTTCAAATCCCGTCGGGACCGCTACAGGGGCCACTCACCAAGCAATTGGCGAGTGGCTTTTGTTACATCTGGAGCGAAACCTCCGGCATACGGAGCGCAGGCTCCGGTTTGGTCTCGTAGCTCAGTTGGCAGAGCGCTCGCCTGAAAAGTGAGAGGTCACCGGATCGACGCCGGTCGAGACCACGACGAACACCTCGAACGCCCTGGTGGATCCTGAGATCCGCCAGGGCGTTCGCCGTGTAGTGGTCAACTCGATGCTTGCGAGAAACTCTTGTTGATCGCCGCGGCGCGATTCGCCGTGGCGCGAAGGACTCGGTCGTACAACTCGATGACGAGGTCGGGGGCCTCGGCCCGAAGCCGATCGTGCACCTCGTCGACGAGCACGAGCACCTCGAGATCGGTCTGTGCGGTGACCGTGGCCGTGCGCCGTTCCCCCGTGAGGAAACCCATCTCTCCGACGATCGCTCCCGGTCGCAGCGTCCGCAATCGAACGGTGCGGCCGGAGCGATCGACGAGCGACACGAGAACCGTGCCCGACACGACGACGATCAGTTCGTTGCTCTCGTCCCCCGCCGCGACGAGCACGCTGCCAGCCTCGAGCTGCCTCGTCTCGAACCATGCGAGCAACGCGGGCGAATAGATCTCATCGGTGTCACCGGATTCACCGGTCGGCGCTTGCTCGTCCGCCTCATCACCCGCGGTGCTCGGCGAGAGCCCGAGCAGGTGATCCTCTGCTCGCTCGAGCGCCCCATCGAGGTCGAGGGCGTGCGACGCTGCGAACGACGAGTCGGCTCGGCCGAGCACTGCTGCCGCACGATCGTCGAGGCCCGACCAGATCAGCATCGAGCCCGACGCCGCGACGTCGTCGGTGAGTTCTTCCAGCACGGCGAATGCCGACGAGTCGATGTCGGCGACACGAGTGAAGTCGACCACCACCACCTCGAGCGGCGGCTCCTTCTGAGCAAGAGATTCACGGATCCGCGAGGCGACACCGCTCACCGAACCGAAGAACAGCGAGCCGTGCAGCTCATACACAGCGAGACGATCGGCGAGTTCGGCGAGGCGCTCCTGGTCTTCCATCGAGCGTTCGACGACGCTGTGACGCTCGGCCCCGGTCGACATCAGGCGAACGGCATCGATCCGCGAGTACCGGATGACGAAGAAGACGCACGCAGCAACGAGGCCGACCACGATGCCCTCGAGAATCCCGACGAAACAGATCACCGCGAGGATCAGCACACTCACGGCCCGATCAGACCACGCAGCGGTCGACCGGAGCTGGCGCACCCAGTCGATGATGAGGCCGAGCCCCGCTCCGACGAGCAACCCGCCCGCGGAGAAGCGCGGCAGGTACCCGATGAGTTCGCTGCCGACCAGCGCGACGATCGCGGTGCCCCCACCCACGGCGAGCGGCGCCCACCGCCTGGTCACACCGAGGCGATCTGCCAGCGCCGAGTCGCCGACGCCGTGATAACCCACCAGGCCTCCGACGGGAGCAACGATCAGGTTCGCGATGCCGACCGTCTGCAACTCGGCGTCGAGATCGATCCGTTGCCGCAACAGCGACTGGATGCCGGCGATGTTGAGCAGCACGCCGAGCAGCGAGAGAATGACGACGACGCCGATCTGACCGGACGTGCTCGCCACCGCCGACCAGTCGGCGTCTGCGAACTCCCGCCCGATGAACGCTACCGACTCACCCGAGGGGAAGGGTCCGAGCAGCCAGCCGTCGGCCTCGACCGCGTCGAAGCTCGATGCCGAAGCGACGATTCCGAAGAACGCGAGCGTCGCGATCACCGTCGCGGCACTCGAGATGAGCGGGGGGATCCGGTGTGCCAACGGCACCAGCGCCACGACGAGGCCGAGCACGACCCCGGGAATCCAGAACCTGGCGACGTCGAAGCGCAGCAGCTCGTCGGCGTCGCCCAACGTCCACGACCGACTCGTCATGACGTCGACGCCGCCCTTCAACAGCAACCACCCGGTCCCGGCGAGGAACCCGGCGACGACGGTGGTGGGCATGAAGCGAACCGCACCGGCGAGCCCAGCCCGTCCGATCCCCCAGAGGACAGCGCCGGTGAGGCCGGTCGAGATCGTGAGCACCACGAACACGTCGCGAACCGGGTCGTCGGAGCCGCTCGCCACGATCGCTGCAACCGCTGGCACGAGCACGATCGCTGCGGTGTCTTGCACCACACCGAACGTCAATCGAAACCGCGTCCGCCATCCGAGCACCACCGTGATGGCCCCGGAGGCCAGGAGGAACGTCGAGGCGCCCCGGGCGAGCCCGTCGGCCGCCGATCCGGCGAACACCAAGGCAGCGAACGACGCCGACGCAGTGACCGAGTACAGCAGCAGTGCGGCCACGCCGAGCAGGTCCGACGCACTTGCTGCACTGCTGCGCGGCGGCTCCAATTCGATCGATCCGCCGCTGACCACCCGACATGTCTAGCCGCTCGGACCGCTGCGCTCGGCCGTCATGCGAGAATGCTGCCGTGCAAGCGGGCCGGATTCGAGACGAGTTGCTCGCCGCGTTGGTCCCCACTCTCACACTCCAGCTCGCTGCGTCGCCAGGCTCGACGCATCGAAGGGTCGACGGTTCGATGCTCTCCGCCGACATCTCGGGGTTCACGGCGATGTCCGAGCGCCACTCGGCACAGGGCAGGGCCGGTTCGGAGAAGCTGCTGACGATCATGTCGTCGTGCTTCACCGGCCTGATCGACGCGGCAACTGCACAGGGCGGCGACGTCCTCAAGTTCGGCGGAGATGCTCTCCTGATCCTCTTCACGGGCGGCGATCACCGTCGCAGATGCGCTGCGGCCGGCGTGGCGATGCAACGAGCGCTGCGGGAGTCGCCGGTCGCTCGACGCGCGCGCCTGACGATGACGGTCGGCGCCACGACGGGCTCATTCGACGTGGTGTTGGCGGGGTCCGAGCGCCGCGAGCTTCTCGTCGTCGGACGCTGCGCCGACCGCGTCATTCGACTCGAGTCGGCTGCTGCGACCGGCGAAACCCTCGTCGACTCGGCGATCGCCGAACAGTTCCCGCCTGCAGCAGTCGTCGGCGCCCATCACGGGGGATTCGTCATCGACCCCGAACTGACGTTGCCGGAGACGGCGACCGCTCGACCGTCGAGCGTTGGCTTCCCGCTCGAACCGTTCGTCCCCGGCCCGGTCGTCGAGCAGTTGGACGCGTTCGCCGATCTCGGCGGCGAACATCGCTTCGCGACCGTCGGCTTTCTCGAGGTGAGCGGCGTCAACGAGGCGCTCGACCGAGACCCCGCCGTCGCTGCCCGACGGATCGGTGACGTGATCGACGCGGTCGCCGAGATCTGCGACGGCCTCGGAGTCGCACCGCTCGAGACCGACATCTCGACCGACGGCTTCAAGTTCGTTCTGAGCGCCGGAGCGCCCCTCACACGCGGCAACACGAACGATGCGCTGCTGCGCTCGGCATTGCGCATCGTCGAGTTCGCGACCTCACTGCGTCTCCGCATCGGTGTCCAGACCGGGCGCGTCTTCGCAGGCTTCATCGGGCACCCGCAGCGTCGTACCTATTCGATGATCGGCGACTGCATGAGCACGGCTGCCCGCATGCTGACCGTCGCCGAGGATCGAGACGTGGTCGCCGTGGACGATGTCGTCAGCGGCACGCGCGTTCCATTCGTCACGGACGCGATCGAGCCGTTCGTCGTCAAGGGCAAGAACACGCCCATCACCGCCCACCGAATTCGGGCGGTGTCGAGCGCGCCAGCCGACATCGCGGCGGTCGCAACGCCTCGACCCGACCAGACCTCGGGGCTCATCGGTCGTGACGACGAGGTCGACGCGGCCGTGAGCGAACTGGAACTGGCCGGTGCCTGCGTCGAATTCGTGGGCGAAGCGGGCCTCGGCAAGACCGCGCTCGTCGACGCCGTGCTCGGTGCACTCGCCGGTCACGCCTCGCGCTCGAGAGATCGAGCGAGCGTGGGCCACCGCACCGCCAGGATCACTGCCCACGACAACGGCGCCGCTCCGTACGCCGACCTGGCGCCGGCAGTGCGCCACCTCGTCGGGCTCGACTCGTCGACCGACCTCGAGTCGGATCTCCAGACCGTCGTCGCCACACACGCGCCGGAGCTGGTCGGCGTGCTCCCGTTGATCGCTCAGGCCCTCGGCCTGGAGGTCTCCGACACTGCGACCACCACGGCGATCGAGCCGCGGTTCCGTCGAGACGCCACCGTCGCGGCGGTGGTCGCAGTGCTCGGCGCCATCGACCCCACGTCGACGAGTCTGCTCGTGGTCGACGACGCCCACTGGCTCGACGAGTCGTCGGCAGCGCTGCTCGCCGGCGTCGCGGCGAACACCACGGGTGCCGGACCGCGGGTGCTCATGACGACCAGGATCGCGCCATCCGCCGAGCATCGCGTTCGTCGCATCGACCTGGCGCCACTCGACGACGCCAGCATCAAGCAGCTCGCAACGTCGATGGATGGACGTGCGCTCTCCGACGAAGAACTCGACCTCATCGCCGACCGGGCAGCCGGCAACCCATTGCTCGCAACCGAGCTGGTCCGAGCCATGGCAACCGCCGATCTCGGCGCGTTGCCCGACTCCATCGAGCGACTGGTCGCGGTTCGTATCGACGCGCTCGCGCCGGCAGCTCGACGACTGCTCCGGATCGCTGCGGTCATCGGTTCGGAGTTCGACATCGACACCCTCGATGCCGTGCTTGCGATCGACGGGGCAAC
The DNA here is from genome assembly GCF_046290335.1 of Ilumatobacter sp. Classification (GTDB taxonomy): domain Bacteria; phylum Actinomycetota; class Acidimicrobiia; order Acidimicrobiales; family Ilumatobacteraceae; genus Ilumatobacter_A. Next base: position 431,288 of record NZ_JBKAGH010000002.1, read on the forward strand.
GATCGCCGCCACGCTCCGCGATGACCTCGGCGATCTGGTGCGGTCGATCGACGGTGAGCGTTGGGTCTTCGAGCGATCCGTCCACCGCGACGTCGCGTACGGAGGGCTTCCCTTCCGCGAACGCCGCAGACTCCATGCTCTGGTCGGGGAGCACCTCGAAGCAGCGGCGGCCGACCACGACGACCTCGACGCGCTCGCCGCCACGCTGTCGGTGCACTGGGCGAACGCCGGACGCCACGATGCGGCGTGGACGTGTTCGGTCGTCGCGGGGAACCGTGCCGTGCGGGCGTCGTCACCGCATGATGCGATCGGGGCCTACTCCCGAGCGTTGGAGTCGGCTCGGCACGCTCGATCGGTGACCGCACGTCAACGCGCCGACGTGGCGATCCGTCTCGGCGACGTCGCCGAGACAGCGGGTCGCTACGACGTCGCGGCTGCTGCGTACGAACGCGCCCGCCGAGCGCTCCCCGCCGACGATCCAGGACGACTCGGTCTGTTCCGCCGACGCGGCATTCTCCACGAGCGCGAGGGCCGCTATGCACAAGCGCTGCGGTGGTACGTGCGCGGCCAGTCTGTCGCCGACGAACGAGGAGACCGCACCGAATCGGTCGAGTTGGACGTCGCGATCGCCGGAATCCGATTCCGCCAGGCGCGCTACGAAGAGAGCGTCGCCGCGGCCACCGCCGCCGCCGACGACGGCGACGCGCCACCGAAGATCCGACTTCGAGCGTGCTACATCGTGCAACTCGCCGCTCAGTACCTCGGTGATCGCAGTCGCCGCGACCGGTACGGAGCTCTCGGTTCCGAGCTCGCCACAGCAGCCGACGATCCGGTGCTCGAAGCCAACCTCTACAACAATCTCGGCATCTCCGCCTACTACGAAGACGACCTCGACCACGCGGCCGAACTGTATGAACGAGCCGCTGCGCTGCGTACCGCCTCAGGCGACCTGATCGGCGCCGTGACGTCGGTGAACAACCTCGGGGAACTCCGGTCCGATCAGGGCCTCCTCGACGAGGCCGAGGCCCTGTTCGACGAGGCACTGCGACGCGCGGCTGCGGCGGGCTACGAGATGGCGGTCCACGTCGCCGAATCGAATCTCGGCCGGCTCGCCACCCGCCGCGGCGACCATGACAGCGCCCGCCGGCTGCTGACCGCCGCGTTGGCCGGCTTCGAGCGCATCGGCTCGGTCGGATTCGCGCTCGAAACCCGCCTCCGTCTGCTCCAGAACGAACCACCGGAACGGCTGTCGGAACGCTCGGTGCTCGACCTGCTCCGCGACGGCGAACGGCTGGGGGGAGGGGCGATCATCGAAGCACCCACTCGACGCCTGCTGGCTCGGCTTCGACGTGGCGCTGGCGACGTCGACGGAGCGAGGCATGCCCTCGAACGCGCACTCGCTTCGGCGCGTCGCGAGCACCTCAACGGTGAGGTGCGCACCTGCACCGACGAACTCGAGGCCATCGGTACCTTCGGCTGACCGCACGCGAACCGGGCTACTCCACCCGCGGTGGGGTGTCGGAGTGCGCGACCTTCAGGCGCCCTCGGTGTCGGGAGACCGCCACGAACGCCAGTCCCGCCAACACGAGCACCCACGCGTATCGCAGCGGAAGGCCACCGTTGCCCGTCGAGGGAAGCGCAGCGTCGACACCAGCTCGCCGAACCGTCAGCACGAACTCGGTGTCGGACGAGTTGCCGGATTCGTCCGTTGCGGTGCAGGTGATCGTGTTCGGCCCCACGGCGAACACACTGCCCGGGCCCGGGGTGCACGCGACGGACACGACACCGGAGTTGTCGGTCGCTGACGGCCGGGCGTAGTCGACCGAGCCATCGGACCCGGAGGCGATCACCGCAACCACATCGTCGGCTCGGTCGAAGACGGGGGCCTCGTCGTCGCGGACCACCACCTCGAATGACGCCCGGCCGACGTTGCCGGCTTCGTCCTCGGCGGCGCAGCTGACCTCGGTCCGTCCGATCGAGAAGCGGGTGCCTGATGCAGGAGCGCAACGAACGGAGATGCCGCCGGCGAGTTCGGCGAGTCGAGCGACGGTGGGTGGCCAGACGTCGGAGGCCGACGGCGCTCTCCCGATGAGCCCGTCGTCGGTCGCCGTGACCGTGTAGGTCACGAGCGCGTCGGGCCGTCCGGGGTCCGTCGTCACCTGTACCGAACCCCCCGATGGCACCACGATCGTCGGCGGCGTCGTATCAGGATCCGGGTCGGGGTCCGGATCGGGGTCGGGGTCCGGATCGGGGTCCGGGTCCGGATCGGGGTCCGGATCGGGGGCGGTCACGAGGAACTGCGAGGTGGCCGTGGCGCTCACGCCGATTGCGTCGATCCCGATGACGACGAGCGAATGCGGACCGGCCGCCGGCATCACGACGTCACCGTCGACGACCGGCTCCCCGTCGAGGGTGGCCGAGCAGGAGGTGATGCCGGTCGCCGCGTCGGAACAGCGGAAGTCGATGATGATCGCGACGCCGACGTCCACCGTCGAGGCATCGGCCGGGCTGAAGATCTCGACGACCGGAGGCGTCGTGTCGAACACGACCGTCTCGGTGCGGCGAGCACCCGACTCGGTCGTGAACGTGACCGTGTGACCGCCATCGCCGAGTACGGCAGGATCGAGGACGACCTCGGTCGATGCACTCCCGACGATGATGGGCCCTCCGTCGATCTGAACGTCGACCGCTCGCCCGAGCGCGGTCGCTGTCAACGTGACGGACGAGTCGAGCAGACCTCCGAGCGGCTGGGTCGACGAGACCTCGATGACACCCACCGGCGCCGGCGCAGTGGTCGCGGAGTACCCGCGCGCCTTGTTGGTGGTGAGTGACGTGTTGCCGTTGCCGTCGACCGCCTGGATGATGAGCTCGACCTCGCCAGGCTCGACGAGCGTCGAGCCGCTCCAGGTGTCGCCGTTCCCGCGGATCATCTCGACCCGCGTCCAGGGGCTCGACGTTCCGGCATCGACGGACACGAGCGCGAACACCCGCACCACGTTGTCGGCCACATCGTCCGTCACCGACGCGTCGATGACGAGAACATCACCCGCCGGCGTCGACTTGGTGGTGGACCGGACCGTGCGGAACGTCGGTGGCGACTGATCGGCATCGTCGCTCGGATCCCGATAGAAGGTCTCGATCTCGATCTCGTCGAACAGCCGCTGCGTGCCCGTGCCGTCGGCGTCGGTGCTCCTGAACGTACCGAGCACCGCGGTCACCGATTGACGCGGCCCCTCCGGAGTCCGGTACGACGACACGTACACCGCGGGCTCGGTGGCGATGTTGCCCACGTTCGGTTCGGCCTCGACATCGGAGTCGGCGACGATCGGGCGAGCCAGATCGGGATCCACCCCCACGATGTCGGAGGTGACCAGCTGCGAGATGACCGCGCCCTGAGCGATCCGCGAGGGCTCGAGTCCACTCGCGTCGACGCTACTCACGTCGTAGCTGACCGTGGGCAGGATCGGCGAGAACGGGGTGCTCTGCGTGCCGATCACGCCAGTGTCGCCGAGCGGCAGCGACGCGGCGAACACCGTGCCACCGTCCACCGCGACCGGAGCGAAGTCGGCTGCGACCGCCGTCGCCCCGACGTCGAGGTCGGTCCCGGGCCCGGGCGAGGTCGACGGACTGGGAGGAATCGGTGCAGGGGCCGGCGTCGCGTCGACGGCGAGTTGGTAGAAGGGAATGCCGTAGAAGGTCGCTTGTTGGAGCACCTTCTCGTCGAACGCTCCGTAGGTCGCCTGCTGCGTGCCGAGATACTCCTGCTTCGCGTAGAACAGCGCATCGCCCACCTTGACCGACCCATCGAGCCGATCGGCGTAGAGCACCATCAGTCGTTCGGTCAGCTCGACGCCCTCGGTCTCGCCGTACCCGAATCCGGTGTTGCCGACCCACACGGCGCCTTGCCGGGCGAACGCTTGCGCCCAGTCGAGCGCGATTCCGTCGGTGATGCCGGGGAACAGTTCGTCGGGTACCGACAAGCCGCTGTGGCATCCCATCGAGAACAGCGCTCTTGCCTCGAGACGCCCCGCGAGGGCGGCTGCGTCGACATCGGCGGTCGTGAACAGATCGGTCTCCGACCCGGTTGCGTTCTGGTCGGCCGGCAACGCCCGATAGTGGTCGAAGTGCGCATTGACCGACGAGATGTTCGGAGACGCATCGCCGCTCGGGAACAACGCGTCCGACAGGTCGTCGGCGGTCCAGGTCTCGTTGATCAGTTCGGCGACCGACTCGGTGTCGGGGAGCGCTGCGACGCTGTCGACGAGTTCGTCGGCACCGTCGGTGAGGAAGTCGTACCCGGTGATCAATGCGGTCGACGGATCGAGTTGGCCGTCGAAACCGATGAACGTGGCGATCTGACCGGCGATCTCCTCGGGGCGCTCGACGAGACGGCCGAGACCCACGTCGGTCACGTACAGGATTCGGTCACCGGATCGGATCGGATCGGTGTCGCCATAGGGGTCGTCGGTCAGGAAGTGACCGGTGCGCAACGCGCCGTCGAGGCTGTTGGATTCGGCGTCGAGGAACGTGTTCGCGTACGACCGCTCGTTGGCGATGGTCGTGTCGTCGGCGATGCGGGCCATCGGCACGATGTCGTCGTCACCGACGATCATGATCTGTTCGATATCGGTCGTCGGGTCGGCAGCACGAAGCTCGTCGACCAAGTCGTTGATCGCCGCGACGACCCGATTCGCGTTGCTCGGTTCGCAAGCGGCTGCATCGAGCGCGTCGTAGGCAGCACGTACCGCGTCGTCGCCCTCGACGGGCACGACCACCGCCGTCGTACCGAGCGACGGGTTGGTGACGTTGGTGTAGGCGACGAGGTCGTCGACGGCATCGAGGGCAATGGCCGCGTCGGGGCCGTACTTGCCGACGAGTCGCTCTTCGTTGACGAGGATCAAGGTGTCGACACCGGCCATCTGCGCCGCGGACGGGAGCGTCCCGCGGTCGGCGATCGATTGGTACGACTGCGGACGGCACGGCTGGGCTGCGGGCGCAGCGTTGGTGCCGACGAAGAGCGCGTACGGGTCGGGGCTCGTCGCTCCGGCGAATCCGCTCACCTGGATGTAGTAGGTACCCGCGGTACGAGCCGAGCGGACCGTCACCCGCTCGTTGTCGAGGTTGCGTCCCGCCGACACTGCGACGACCGGAAGATCGAGCAACGGAACGTCGCGCTGCACGACGGATCCGTTGTCGTTCCGGGCCGGATCGAGCGTGATCTCGGGAAGTTCCGACGGGTCGATCGAGCGCAGTGGCGTCGCCAATTCCACCGCCGGCGGGCCGTACACGACGAGGTCGTAGTCGGCGGGGAGATCGCTCAAGGCAACCGACAGGCGACTCCCCGCGGGCAGGTCGACGGCGAACAGGTCGACGTCGAGTGCGGTCGAGATGTGGCTGGCGTAGATGGTGTTCGCCGTCACCGAGACGATCCCGGAGTCGCCGGGGGCGTCGTTCGGCTCGAAGGCGTCGTCGATCCCCACCGAGATCACCCCCGATGCAGCGACCTCGGTGCCGACGATCGAACCGTCGGTCGTGATCGTGCTCGTCCCCAGTGAGACCGCAGGAATCACGTCGACGTCGATCTCGTAGCGCACGTCGGAGCGGACTCCCGAGAGAATCCACTCGAGTCGGTTGTCGTTCACGACCGGTTCGCCCGCTCCGTCCGGCAAGGCGTTGCCGTCGGTCGCGCGGATCTCGGTCGACCCTGGCGCGTACTCGGCGTCGTTCGGCAAGGTCGAACGGATGACGACGGTGCGGTCGAAGCCGAGCCCACCGATCACCTGGAAGGTGCTGGTGAACGTCTGCGGGGCCGAGGTCGCCTCGAGTGCGAGCGCATCGAGTTCGACATCGCTCCAGTCGTGGCCGTTCGTCCCCACCAGGCTCAGCAACACGTCGGCGAAGGTGAGATCGGTCGGACCGGTGATGGCTTCGAGCAGTTGGGCGAGCGTGGTCGCACCGTAGGCGTCGAGCTCACCGATCACGACCTCGTGCCAGTCCGACACCTGGGCGAGGGTCGCCCCGTTCCAGTCGACGTCGCCGGAACCCAAGGTCGGGTGCAAGGCGAGCAGATCGCCGAGCCGCTGACCGTCGAGCGCCGGGAGCAGCTGCTCGATCGATTGGGCAGCGAAGTCGGGACTGCTGTCGGGAAGACCCGCGAGGACCATGCCGTCGTGGCGGTCGAGGTCACGCAGCCGTACGTAGCCGTTGCGGATGAGGTTGTCGCGCAACTCGCCCTCTGCGGCACCGAGACCGGCCAGGAGATCGCCGAGGGTCACCCCGGTCAGCGCGTCGCCGAGGGTGCCGAGCGCGGTCCCGCCGACCTCGGTCCGTCCGGCGGGAAGGTCGCGCAGCGTCAGGTCGTCGGCGGTGAGGAAGCCTGCCAGCGTGCCGGCCGGACCACCTGCGAGTGTGGCGACCTGGGCACGGATCGCATCGGCGTCCAAGCCGTCGATGCCGACCAGGTCGGCGAGGCGAACGCCGGTGTTGGCGCCTTCGAACACGGCCAGCGTCGCGGCACCCCGCAACGCTCCCGCTCGTGCGGCGTCGTCGAGATCGAATTCGGCACCGCAGTCGATCCGGCCGCAATCGACGACGGCGTCGAGCTCGGCGACCGGAATCGAACCGATCGGAATGCTCCCGATCGGTGAGACGGCGAGGTCGATCGACCCGATCGGAATCGACCCGATGGGAATCGACCCGATCGGAATGCTGCCGATCGGAATACTGCCGATCGGAATCGAACCGATGGGAATCGACCCGATCGGAATGCTGCCGATCGGAATGCTCCCGATCGGAATCGAACCGATCGGTGACGCTGCCAGATCGATCGAGCCGATCGGGGTGGACGCGATCGACACGCCGGCAACGTCGACGCGGACGCCATCGACGCTCGCGATCGGAATCGACCCGATCGGAATCGACGCAATCGGAATCGAACCGATCGGTGCGGCCTGGAGGTCGATCGAACCGATCGGGATGCTGCCGATCGGCGAGGCGGCGATGCCCGGCCCTGCGGTCAGGTCGCCGAGTGCGATCTGACCGATCGTGATCGAGCCGATCGGAATCGACCCGATCGGCGTGCCGGCGATGTCGATCGACCCGATCGGAATACTGCCGATCGGAATCGACCCGATCGGAATCGACCCGATCGGAATACTGCCGATCGGAATCGACCCGATCGGCGTGCCCTGGATGGCGAGGTCGACGAGGGAGTCCTCTGCCGGGTCGGCCGGCGGGGTGGACGCGCAGTTGTAGGTCGGGCTGATGTTGCCGAGGAGATCGCACCAGGTCTGTCCGTTCGGAAGCGGCAGGTCGTCGAGTGACGTCGACGACAGCGCGATCGAACCGATCGGGATCGACCCGATCGGCGTCGCCGAGAGATCGAGCGTGCCGAGCGGCTGATCGTCGATCAGACCGGCATCGAGGACCTGCGCGAACGTCACGTTCTGCAGTGGTAACCCTTCGAACGCGGAACCGAGGAGCACCGATTCCCATCCGCCTTCGATCACGATGTCGGACAGCAGGATCGATTCGAGCAACTCCCGACCCACGCCGTCGGTCCCGGGGTCGATCCCCAGGCGAGACATCGTGGTGCGTTCGAGCACCTCGTTCGGAGCCGTCTCGGTCGACGCACCGTCGACGGTCTCGAGCGACGTGCTCGCCACGTTGGAGTCGGCGCCGCCGAACCCCTCGATCGCCTCGGCCGGAAGGAGATCGACCGGGATGCCGGTCTCGCCGGCGACCAGTGTGGCGCTCGACGAGAGCACGTTGACGACCAGGTCGGGATTGTCGACACCGGGCGCAGTCCGACTTCGAGTCCAGTACACCGCGCCCGCATCGGGACCGAGTTCGTTGTCGTCTCGTGGCGCGCCGATGAGCACCTCGAGGCCCGACACCGCGATGCCGTTGCCGAAGAAGGCGTCGGCTTCGCTGCGGTCGGAGGCCTGCAGGTACTGGGTCTCGACCCAGGTGCCTTCGCGACGCGTGATGATGTGGGCAGACCCCGTACGCCCGTTGGCGCCGGGCCGGTTCCCCGCATTGCGCGACGCCACGACGACCACGTCGCCGTCGATGTCCACGTTCGATCCGAACGCGTTCGCCACGTCGGCATTGGACGCCTTGACGAGTTGCGGCGAGCCGTACACCCCCGGACCGGTGGTCTGGTCGTAGAACCAGACGCCGCCCGATCCCTGGTGCGCACCGTGCCCGACCACGAGCCGTGCTCCGTCGACGGCCACCGATTCGCCGAACTGGGCGTCGCCGACGACGGGACCATCGGGAGACGTCAACGTGGTCGTGACCGCCGACGGCCATGCGCCACCATCGCGAACGAGGAGCCACACGGCGCCCTGATCGGCGTTCTCGAATTTGGAGCCGATCGCTGCGACGTCGCCGGAGATCGCGACATCGATCTCCTCGCGAGCCTCGGTCGACAGATCGACATCTGCGGTGACTGCCCAGGTCGTCGGTCCGGTTCGCTCGAAGATCTCGACCTTGGCGGTCGCACCGAGGCGAGCGATCGAGGCGACGGCGATGGTGGATCCATCGAGGTCGACGGCTCGCCAGCGGTCACCGACCGACACGTTGCTCACATGCGCAAAGGGAGATGCGTCGTCGGGGCGCTCGAACACGTCGACGCGCGACTGCGCGATGTTGGTCAGCGACTCGGGGCTCGCACTGACCACCACCAGCGTGTTGCCGTCGAGTGCGACGTCGTAGCCGAACTCGGCCTCGGACCAGAGCCCACCCGGAACATCGTCGATCACCTGATCGAGCACCCACGCCCCGTCGAGCGTCTGGCGGAGCACTTCGACGCGACCGGCTCCGTCGGGCTGCCCGACCGCAGCCGTCGTTCCCGACATGGCGACAGCGGTGCCGTACGCCTCGCTGAACAGCGAACTGGACGACAGCAGTTTGTTGTCGGCGGCCGGCTGGGCGACCTGCACGTGGTGGATCGATCCGCGGTGGAGTTGGGAGAACGCATTCAGGCCCGGTGCTCCGATCAGGAGTCCGTCGTTCGGCCCGAATGCCAGGGCGGCGCCGTAGCGGTGCCGAGGATCGGCGATCACGGGCGAGACGGCTTCGACGTGGAGATACTGGCCGGCCACGCCGTCGAGATCGAAGACCCCCACGCCGGTCGGGATCGACGTGTTGAAGTCGGGGCCCGGTGCTCCGACCGCGATCCGAGTGCCGTCAAGTGACACCGCCGCACCGAAGCTGGACTGCGCGACTCGCGTGTCGGGCACGATCTTCGGAAACGGAACGTACGCCGTGCCGTCGAATTGATAGACCCAGGCCGCTCCGGTGCCGGAGGACTCTCCCGGATGGCCGACGGCGATCGTCTGTCCGCCGTTGCTCACGGCGAGCGACGATCCGAAGCGCGTGTCACCGGCGGTGTCGACATCGGGATTCGTCAAGGTGACATCGGCGGGGCTGGTCGCCCAGCCGTTGGCGAAGTCTCCGATCCGCTGGAAGATCTCGACGATCCCGGCGCCGCCGTTCGCGTCAGGATGCCCGACGGCCATCGTGAACCTGTTGCCCGAGCGCCCGATCGAGATGCGGCTGTCGGCGGTCTGGGGCACCGTCGTGAGCGTGCGCAGCCGGGTCCCATCGGTCACACGGAAGACGTCGAGACCCACGCCGCCCGACAGGCTGTACAGGAAGTTCGCGTCGAGTTCGATGTCACGACGAGCGGTCGAGACGATCGCCGTCTCGGTGAAACTCGTTCCCGATCTCGTCCAGATCACCGTTCCGCCAGTCGACCCAGTCGACGACGACGATGCCGCGAACCGGTTGCCGTGCACCGCGACGGATTTGCCGAGGTTCACCCGATTGGGTGAGCCTCCGAACCCGTCGAACGTCCGCCGGTGCACCCAATCTGCCTCGACGTACTCGAAGATGTGAACCGCGCCGTTCGAGGAACCCACCTTCGGTTCCCCGACGATCGCCCAGTTGCCGTCGATGTCGACGTCCGCGCCGAATCGTGCGCTAAACACCGGATCACCGAAGATTCCCTCGAACGGAACCTGCAGCGCCTGGGCGGCCGGAGCGTTCGTGCCGCCGATGCCGGGAACGATGGTGGCGAACGCGACGGCGAGCGCAACCAGCGCCCGGAGCGCGGTCCCCCGTACGACACCGTCGACCCTCGAGTTGTTCATGTTCGCCCGCTTCTGTTCGTCCCGGGCGGAGCTTTGCCGCGTCGCGACGGCCAGGTCAACACACGAGCTACTCAATTTGCCCGAAATCGACCGCTCGGATTACTCAGTCGCTCCGCTCAGCGTCAGCTCGTGTACGTCTGCAGTTGCCCGCCGTCGGCAGCGAGTTGTGCGAGCAATGGCGACAGGTCCCAGTGCTTGCCGCCGAGCGACTCGCTGTAGCCCGTGATCTTGTCGACGATCTCGGCGAGGCCGATGCTGTCGGCCCAGTGCATCGGGCCGCCCCGGTAGAGCGGCCAACCGTAGCCGTTGACCCACACGACGTCGATGTCGCTGCCCCGGATGGCGATCTTCTCCTCCAGGATCTTCGCGCCCTCGTTCACCATCGGGTACAGCAGGCGTTCGAGGATCTCCTGATCGCTGATCTCGCGCTGCTCGATGCCCTTGCCGATCGCGAAGTCCTTGATCAGTTGCTCCACTTCGGGGTCGGGCGTCGCGGCACGGGTGTCGGGGTCGTAGGTGTAGTAGCCGCGGCCGTTCTTCTGGCCGCGCCGGCCGTTCTCGCACAGGATCTCGCGGATCGTCGACGACGACGAGGACTCTTCCTTCCAGCCGATGTCGAGGCCGGCGAGGTCGCTCATCGAGAACGGCCCCATCGGGAACCCGAACTCGTACAGGACCGAATCGACCTGGGCCGGTGTCGCGCCTTCGAGGATCATCCGCTCGGCCTCCGCGCCTCGCATGAACAACATCCGGTTGCCGACGAAACCGGGGCACACCCCGACCATCACGCACACCTTGTTGATCTTCTTGCCGATGGCCATCGTGGTCGCCACCACCGAATCGGACGACTTCGCGCCTCGGACGTTCTCGAGCAGCTTCATCACGTTGGCCGGCGAGAAGAAGTGCATGCCGATCACGCTCTCGGGTCGCGAGGTGACCGCGGCGATCTCGTCGATGTCGAGCGCGGACGTGTTCGAGGCGAGTAGCGCTCCCGGCTTGCAGATCTCGTCGAGTTCACGGAAGATCGACTGCTTCAACTCCATGTCCTCGAACACGGCCTCGATGACCATGTCGCAGTCGGCGAAATCGGCCTTGTCGGTCGAGCCGGTGATCAACGCCATGCGCTGCTCGACCATCTCCGCAGTGTTGGAACGTGACCGCTCGTAGTTCTTGCGGACGACGGCCAACCCGCGATCGAGCGACGCCTGATCACGTTCCACGATCGTGACGGGGATACCGACGTTCGCGAAGTTCATGGCGATGCCGCCGCCCATCGTGCCGGCGCCGAGCACACCGACACGCTGGACGTCGATGAGAGGGGTGTCTTTCGGGATGTCGGGAATCTTGTTGGCGGCGCGCTCGGCGAAGAACGCGTAGCGCTGCGCCGCAGACTGCGGGCCCGTCATCAACTCGAGGAACAGCTTGCCTTCGACAGCGAGCCCCTCGTCGAAGGGCAGGTTGGCCGCCGCCTCGATGCAGCGGATGTTGTATTCCGGAGCGAGGAAGCCGCGGGTCTTGCGAGCGATCGACGCACGGAAGTCGGCGAACAACTGCTCATCGCCCTTCGCGTCGGCGACCTTGTCGTCGCGGTCACGCACCCGCAGCAACGGCATCGCCTCGGTCACCGCACGAGCGGCGAAGCTGACCGCGGCGGCGCGCAACGCGTCGACATCGCCGTCGACCACGTCGTCGACCAGGCCGTCTCCGAGGGCTTCGGCGCTGCTGACATGGCGACCTGACGTCATCATCTCCAGCGCCTTCGGTACGCCGACGAGACGCGGGAGACGCTGTGTTCCACCAGCACCCGGGAGCAGGCCGAGGTTGACCTCGGGAAGTCCGAGCTTCGCCGACGCGACCGCCACGCGATAGTGCGCGCACAGCGCGACTTCGAGTCCGCCGCCGAGCGCGGTGCCGTGGATCGCAGCGATCACCGGAACCGGAGCGTCTTCCATCGCCGCTTGGACCTCCTGCAAGCCGACGGCCTGCGGCGCTCCGCCGCCGAACTCGGAGATGTCGGCTCCGGCGATGAACGTACGACCGGCGCAGATCACGACGATCGCCTGCGCGCCGTCGGCGACCGCCTGGGTCATCGCGTCGAACAACCCCTGGCGAACATGCCAGCTCAAGGCGTTGACGGGAGGATTGTCGACGACGACGAGGGCGACGTCGACGCCGGCCTCCTGCACACGTTCGAGACTGACGGATTCCGAGACAGCGGTCATTCCCACAGTCAAGCAGCCTCGCCGTCACCGCCCGAAAGCGACAGAGTGGGTCAGACCCACTCTGTCGCTGTCCCGACCACCTGCCGACCCGGCGGTCAGAGCAGCGGGCCGAGTTGGTCGATCGCGTCGTCAACCCTCGCCGCCAACCACACGTCGTCGAGATCACCGCCGGGAGCGAGACGATCGGCGAGCGACGCGAGCTCCGGCTCGCGGGTTCGCGCGACGCGAGCGGCGGTGCTGTCGGGCAACGTGCGCAACGTGAACGCGAGCGGGAGCAACCTGGCGAAGCGAGCCAGCATCCCGTCGAGCGGACCCGTTCGACCGGGACGCCGCGTCCTCGTGTACTGGTGGTGCGTCCAGAGATCGTCGAGGTCACCGAAGAACTCGTCGCTCGCGGCGAAGTGCACGTGCTCGACGTTCAGTTGGATGGCCGTGGCGGAGCACATCAGACACGGCTCCAGCGTGGAGTAGAGATGGAAACCACGAGCCGAGGACGACGGCATCGCCGCGAGCGCGTTGATCTCGGCGTGAGCGAGGAAGTTGCCCCCGACCTGGCCGACCGGCGGCGCGTTGTCGGTGACGCGATTGCGGCCGGTAGCGACGACGGACTGGCTGGACGGATCGATCAGCACCGCTCCGATGCCGTAGTTCCCGGCCGCGGCCGACGACCACGCTTCCTCGAACGCCACGCGCCACGGCACCCCGAGATCGTCGAGACGATCGGCGCGCCCGCTAGGGAGCGGTCGATCAGGGCCGTGGGACGTGGAGGGCATGGTCACGACGACGACAGAGTGGGTCTGACCCACTCTGTCGCTCAGGCGGTGGCGGGGTCGTGGCCGATCACGACGTCTTCGTCGTCGCCCAGGACGTAGCGGTGGATGGCGGCGCCGATCGCGGCACCGATGATCGGCGCCACCCAGAACAGCCACAGCTGTCCGAGCTGATCGCTTCCGGCGAAGATCGCCTGCGAGGTCGAGCGAGCCGGGTTGACACTGGTGTTGGTCACCGGGATCGAAATGAGGTGGATCAAGGTGAGGGCGAGGCCGATCGCGAGCCCACCCATGATCGGCGCCGCCTTCTTGGCCGTCGCTCCGAGGATGACGATCAGGAACATCGCCGTCAACACCACCTCGACGAGGAACGCCGCACCGAGGCCGTAGCCGCCGGGTGAGAAGTCGCCGTAGCCGTTCGAGGCGAACGCACCCGGTCCCTCACCGATCTCGTAGCCATCAGCTCCGGACGCGATGGTGAAGATGGTGGTCGCACCGAGGACGCCGCCGACGACCTGAGCGATCACGTACCCCACGGCGTCTTTCGGATTGAACCGTCCACCGACGACCATGCCGACCGTGACCGCCGGGTTGAAGTGGCCTCCGGAGATGTGCCCCAGGGCGTACGCGCCCGTGAGCACGGTGAGGCCGAACGCCAAGCTCACCCCGACGAACCCGAGCCCGAGGCTGCTGCCGTTGCCGCCGACACCGAAGTCGGCAGCGAGTACGGCGGCACCGCAACCTCCGAGCACCAACCAGAACGTACCGATCAGTTCGGCAACCAGCGCCTTGACGTTCATGACCATCACCTCTCACTCGGCTCCCACCCGGCGCGAGAGCACGAGCGAAACGCTACGCCATCCACACAGCGGAAGATGACATCCGTCACAGCCAGCGGAGCGACGGAGTGGGGTCGACCCACTCCGTCGCGTCGCGTTCAGCCGCCCAAGAACTCGACGAGCGCGTCGTCGACGACCGACGGGTCGATCCCGCACTTGGCCAACGAGTCCTTGGCCGATGCGATGGCCTCGGGATTCTGAGCCGGCAGATCGGCGAGCAACTCGTTCGCGCCATACGCCTCCACCGCTGTGGCCACGCCGCAGTTCGCGACCTGCGGATCGATGCCCTGACCCGCGAACACGTCGTTGCCGACCAGCAACCCGAACAAGGTGCTCTCCAGCAACCCGTCAGGGGCCTCGGTGGGGAACGTCGACGGATCGATTTCCGGACCCTCTGGCTCGGCCGGGGCTTCGGGCTCGGCCGGCGCCTCGGGCTCAGCCGGCTCGTCTTCCTCCTCCACCACTGGCGGAGGTTCTTCGCCGCGCTGGATCGCGATCGCACGATCGACCTGGTTCTGCGTGATACCGCAATCGAGCGCCGCTCGGCTGATCGGTTCGGCAGCGGCCGGCTCCGCCGTGGCCGCTCCCAAGTCGAGCAGTTCTTCGTCGCTGATGCGACTCGCCAAGGTCTCGATCGCGCAGTTCGCGACGTTCGGTGCGACGCCGACCTGTTCGCCCGTCAACAAGTCGAACAGCACGCCGCCGACGATCGACGTCGGGCGAGCGTCGCCGAACGTCGACGGATCGATCAGCGGCCCCGCCGGCTCGTCGGGAGCGTCCGGGTCGGGCTCGGGTGCGATGGTGGTCGGCGGCGGCTCGGTAGTGGTCGTCGTGGTCGTGGGGAGCGGCACCGCCGCATACGCGACTTCGTCGGCTTCGCCGGTCGAGGTGTCGGCGGCTGCGTACACCGCGATCGCACCCACGACGAGCGCTACGGCACCGACGGCCGCGCCGAGGGTCTGGCCGCCCGGCAACGTGGCCGCCATCCGCACCGACTGGCCCTCGACGACCGGCGTCTCCTGGGTGCCGAGCCAGCCCTTCTCGTCGACCCACACCGACAGCGGCGGCATCGCGACGAGCGCGGCGAGCAGGGCGATCGCGACGTTGAGCGTCACGATGATGCCGAAGTCACGCAGCAGCGGCAACGCCGAGCCGATCAGCACGGCGAACCCACCGATGGTGGTCATCGCCGACGTGAAGAACGCTCGGCCCGTCCGGGACGCGGCCTTGTCGGTCGCCTCGCGAGGTGATTGCCCTGCATGACGTTCTTCGAGATAGCGACCGAGGATCAACACGGAGAACTCGGCACACGTCGCGATCACGAGCGGACCCGACACCGTCGTCAGCGGGCTCAGTTCGAACCCGAGCAGACCCACGAACAGCGACGACGCTCCGACCGCCATCAGCACGGGGACGAGTGCCAGCAGCGCTCGCGTCAGGCTGCGGAGTCGCAGCACGAGGAACAAACCGGCGAGACACAGCGCGAGATAGGTCAGGTTCGCTCGGTTCGCCGAGAGGTTCTCGAGCAGGCCGATGCCGACCGTCGCGAGGCCAGCCGGTGTCGCCTTGATCGCATCCTGGCCCTCCGGCAGATCCGTCAGCAGAATGCTGTCGGCCGGAACCTCGAGCGCTGCGATCCGCGCGTCGAGGTCGGCCGCCAACTCGCCGACCAACTCGGCGCGTTGTTCCAAGCTCGCCTGAGCGAGACGGAGGTTGATCTGCGCAGCCGTGTTGTCATCTCTGAGGAGCGCCCGGGCGATCGCCGGGGTCGCTTCGCGAGCCGCATCGGCAGCGTTGACCATGTCGTTCGTGGTGGGAGCGAGCGGCGTCGCGCCGGGGATGTCGATGATCTTTTCGAGGGTTCCGACGAGACTCGAGGTGGCCACCACCTCAGGGCGCGCCTCGGCGGCAACGGTGAACTCGTACACGAGGTCGACGACCTCCTGGTCGAGCACGTTGTTCGCCGTGACGAGGATCCCGAGGGTCGTCGAGAACTCGGTGCGTTCCTCGAGGAACTCGATGTCTTCGACGGTCTGGCTGCCCTGGTCGATCCACCGGATCGGATCGGACTCGATCTTGGTTCGCCCTTCGACCAACACGCCGCCGACGAACAACACCGTCGCCAGTACGACGATCGGCAGGCCTGCCTTCGCGGGCAGACCGCCCAGCTTCACGACGAGCTTCTCGACCCGCGACTCGCCGCGATCGTCGGTGCGATCGGTCCACTCCCGGATCCCGAGGATCGCCGCCGGGACGATGATGCCGATTGCAACGAGCACCGTGACGCCGACGGCCAGCAGCACGCCGAAGTCGCGGATCATCGGCACCTTCGAGATCCGCAGTGCGAGGAACGCCAGGACGCCGGTGATCGTCGCCGCGATCAACGGTGGCGCGACGTTGGCGATCGACTCGGCGATGGGGTGCTTCTCGTTGTCGAGCACCACCTCCTCCTCGACTCGGTTGTGGACCTGGATCGCGAAGTCGATACCGAGACCGATCAGGATCGGCAGACCCGAGATGGTCACCAGTGACAGGTCGATGCCGATGAGCCCGAGGATCGAAAACGCCCAGACGACACCGATCAGCACGGCGAGCAACGGCAGCAGCCGCCAACGCACCTTGAAGATCAAGAACAGCACGATTGCCATGACGGCGACCGCGGCGAGCCCGAGCGTCAACATGCCACCCTGTAGGTAGTCGTTGATCTCGGCGAGGTAGATCGGCGACCCGGTGACCGTGAGATCGAATCCGTCGAACTGCGCCGTGTCGAGGATCTCGACGATCTTCTCGGTGCCGAGCGTGAGTTCCTCGAGCGTGGCATTGCCGTCGAGCACGACGCCGCCGACAGCGGTCGTGTGCACAGGGATGCCGTCGACGTTCGGGAACGTGCCCTGCAGCGAGAGCCGGATGACGCGCTCGTCGTCGGGCGGCGCGATCGGCGTGTTCGAGTCGTCGACGGTGTAGCCGTCGTTACCGAAGATCAAGACCTCGTTCCACGCGGGGTTGCCGACGTTCCACTCGCTCTGCGGGCCGACCGCACCACGACGGGCGAGGGAGATACCGACATCGGCGCTGCGGGCATCGGCACCGGCCTCGTCGCGGCCGAGGGCTCCGGTCAGCGCTTGCGTGCCGGTCGCCCCACCGACGAGGACGGAGCTGTACGTCAACGACGTGTATGGCGTGACGACGGAGAACACTTCCTCCACCTGCTCCAGCTCGCCGCTGATCCGCTCGAGCTCGGCCAGGTTGTCGCCGACGAAGAGATCGGTGACGTCGGCCTCGGAGCCCTCCTCCGCGGTGAAGAGCAAGATCACGGTCTCGCCACCGAAGTCGGCCTGGAACGACACGTTGTCGATGGCGATCTGGGAATCGGGATTGAGGTAACTGTCCTGTCCCGTGGCGAACTCGATGCGCGTCGCACCGATCGACAGCACGCCCGTCAGCACCACGACGACCGCCACGACGATCTTCCAGTGCTTGCCGAGTTGCACGCCCGCACTGCGCCAGAACTGTTCCATCTCGTTCCTCATCCCCTCGTCACGCCGGGTGGTACCGGCATCCCCTGTCGTCCAGCGAACTGGTTCGTCCGAGCCGGTTCGTGTCCGTCGATCACCGGTTCACCATTTCGCTGTTGTACTCCTCCACCGTCTCACGGGCGCACTGGCACACTCACTCGCCGGTGTACTCCTACACCCTACGCATCCGCGCAACGCTCGCCGAGAAACCGCGTGGCATGCTCGTCGAGTGGACGCACGACCGGACTCGAACGGCGACCCAACGCTGACGACGGCGCTGCTCGACGCGGTCGGCGCCGACGACGTGCTGATCGATGCCGACCTTCGCTCCGGTTACGAAACCGACTGGACCGGCCGGTACGGCGGCCCGTCCATGGCCGTGATTCGCCCGCGCACCACCGACGCCCTCGCCGCGGTCATGCGAGCGTGCAACGACCATGGTGCCGTCGTGATCCCGCAAGCGGGCAACACCGGCCTCGTCGGAGGCAGCGTGCCCCCGGCCGGGCAGGAGAGCGTGCCGGACAGCGAGCGCCCGACGGTGATCGTGTCGATGCGGTCGTTCGACGACATCGGGCCCGTGGATCGCGACGCCATGCAGGTCACCGTCGGCGCCGGGGTCACCCTCGCCCGCTGGCAAGCCGCAGCACGCGCTGCCGGCCTCGACGCGCCGCTCGACTTCGCCGCTCGCGACAGCGCGACGATCGGCGGAGCGATCGCGACCAACGCCGGCGGCTCGAGAGTCGTCCGCTTCGGGACGATGCGCCAACAGGTCGTGGGAATCGAAGCCGTCCTCGCCGACGGATCGGTGGTCGGCTCCCTGAGCCGGCTGCCGAAGGAAACAGCCGGCATGCACTGGCCGTCCCTGCTGGTCGGCTCGGAAGGCACCCTCGGCATCGTCACCCGAGCCCGCCTCCGGCTGGTCCCCCGGTTCGCGCACACGGTCACCGCGTTCGTCTCGCTCGAGTCGATCGGCGACGCGCTCGACCTGCTGCGTCGGTTGCGCACGCGCGGCGCACCGCTCGACGCCGTCGAAGTGATCCAACCCGAAGCGCTCGACCTCGTCGTCGACCACCTCGGCCGCCCGTCGCCCGCTGCACCGCCATCGGCGACCGGCACGGTCCTCATCGTCGAGTGCGCGGCGAACCACGACCCGACCGACGAGTTGGTCGCGACGCTCGCCGACGCGAGCATCGTCGACACAGCGATCGCCACCGACCCCCGACAGCGCGAAGCGATGCTCGAGTTCCGAGACCGCATGACCGAGGCGATCGCCGCGGCCTCGACGCGTCTCGGCACGCCGACGTTCAAGCTCGATGTCGCCGTCCCGCTCTCGGCGCTCGACGACCTGCTGTCGGAAGCCGAGCAGGCTGCGCTCGACGACGGATGCCGCCTCATCTCGTTCGGTCATCTCGCCGAAGGAAACATCCACCTGAACCATCTCGGCGCGCTCGACCCGGATCGCATCGCTCGGCGAGTGCTCGGCGAGGTCGCTCGCCTGGGCGGCACCATCTCTGCAGAGCACGGCATCGGCCGTGCCAAGGCCGCACATCTCCACCTGATTCGATCCGCCGATGACCTCCGGGCCCAGCAAGCGATCAAGACCGCACTCGATCCCAACGCGATACTGAACCCCGGCGTCGTGATCGAGACGCGCGAACGCTGACCACTCGACGCTGGTCACGGTCCCGCGGGCACCGCGACGGACTGGCAGCGGAACGGACGCGTCAGGTCCCGAAGCCGAACCCGAGGTCGGGCGCGGTCAGCAGCGGGCGATAGTCGATCCCGCGCTCGGCGGCCATGGCAGCGCAGGTCCCACCTCGGTCGACGATGACGCTCATCGACACCGGCTCGGCACCGAATGCCGCGATCTCGTCGACGGCCTCGATCAACGAGGTACCGCGAGTGGTGGTGTCTTCGGTGACCAGCACCCGATCGCCGGGCTGGAGTGCGCCCGCGATGCGTCCGGCGATGCCGCCCTGTTTTGCTTCCTTGCGCACGCTGAAACTGCGGAGGTGATGGCCCCGAGTGGCGAGCACCGCGGCGACGCCGTACGCCATCGGGTCGGCCCCCATCGTGAGGCCACCGATCGCATCGATCCCGTCGAGGTCGTCACCGAAGACCTCGACGATCGCGTCGGCGACGAGGAGGATCCCATCGGGACGGCAGGCGGTCTGTTTCGTGTCGAGAAACCACGAGCTGGTCGCGCCCGACTTCAACGTGAACTCGCCGAGCTTGACCGAATGCTCGTCCACGTGCACTCGGAGTCGATCGAGCGTCGGACTCAGCTCCGGACGGGCAGACGGCTCGGACGGCTCGGACGTGGCAGCTGCGGCATCGTCGGACATGCGCGCCACGGTATCCAGGTCAGCACTCGACGACGTTGACCGGGATGCGGACAGCGAGGCCGCCTTCGGCTGTTTCCTTGTACGCGGCGTGCATGTCGAGGGCGGTGTTCCACATCGTGTCGATGACATCGTCGAGCGAGACACGAGCGAGATCAGGATCACTCGACCGGGCGAGCAGCGACGCCGAGATCGCCTTGATCGCCCCCATGGCGTTGCGCTCGATACACGGAACCTGCACCAGGCCGCCGATCGGATCACAGGTGAGACCCAGGTGGTGTTCCATCGCGATCTCGGCGGCCATCAACGACTGGCGGACCGAACCACCACGGCACTCGGTCAGGGCGGCGGCCGCCATCGCCGAGGAGACACCGATCTCGGCCTGGCATCCACCGAGCGCGGCCGAGATCGTCGAACCCTTCTTGAAGATGGCGCCGATCTCCGCGGCGACGAGCAGGAACCGGATCGCCTCCGCATCGAGTTCGGCTCTGCCGTGCGTCGACGGATCGAGCATGCGCAGATGGTGGAACATGACCGCAGGGATCACGCCCGCTGCGCCGTTCGTCGGCGCCGTGACGACGCGACCGAACGCGGCGTTCTCCTCGTTGACCGCAAGCGCGAAGCAACTCACCAGCGCGACCGAATCGTCGAAGCCGACCGGCGCCGTTCGCAGCGACTCGAACCAGAGGTGCGGATCGTCGTTGGGCTCGGTCGGCCCGACCGCACCGGATCCGCCGGACGTGTCGGACGGGCCAGACGGGCCAGACGGGCCAGACGTGTCGGACGTGTCGAGCCGGCCGAACAGATCCGAGTACAGCCGCTTGGCCCGGCGAGTGACGCTCAAGCCACCGGGCAGCACGCCGTCGGTGGAGCAACCGCGCTGGATGCAGGCGAGCATGACATCGCGAATCGCCAGGAGGTCGGCATCGATCTCCTCGTCGCTACGCCAGGTGCGTTCGTTCATCCGAACCACATCGGCAATGGAGTGATCGCCGTCGACACACCATCGCTCGAGGTCGGCCGCCGAGTCGATCGGCGCCGGGAGTCGGGCAGGCGCAAGCGTGCCGCTCTCGGATCGAATCGCTGAGACGGCGATCCCGCCGCTGCGCGTCGGTTCGTCGTGTGTGATGAAGCCGCCACCGATCGAGTAGGCCGTGAACGAGATCGTCTCACCGGCCACGCTCGTCGCACCATCGTCTGCGAGATCATCCGCGCCTTCGGCGTCGCCAGTGGCCAGCGTCGCCGTGAACGTCATCGTGTTCGGATGTGCGTGCTCGGCCGTGGTGCCGTCGAAGCACAGGTCTCGGTCTCGGTCGAACGGCACGGCGTGCATCCCGCCGAGCAGCAACTGGCCGCTGCTGCGAGTGTCGGGTCCGACGCTCGTCACCAGATCGATGTCACAGCTCACGGGATCGTGTCCGGTCAGCCCCATCATCAGCGCCATCCCGGTTCCGTGGCCGCGACCGGTCTTGGCCAGTGAGCCGAACAACTCGACACGGACGGCCGTGACGCGACGCAATTCACCGGTGCTCACCAGCAGTTCGACGAACGCCAGCGCCGCTCGCCACGGACCGAGGGTGTGAGAACTCGATGGGCCGACGCCGATCTTCAACATGTCGAACACGCTGATCGCAGCGTGGCGCTCGTCGTCCGACTCCGGTTGCATGCGTCTCCCCGTTTCCCGTCGTTTCCCCGTCGTGTTGTCGATTGCTCGCCGTCGGTGGTCGGCGCCGGGCGTGCGCCGGTGCTGGGCGCCGGTCCTGAGTGACCGTACTGGTTCAGCGTCGACGGGTGTCTCGAACGAGCACTTCTTGCGCGATGGTGGCCACGTGGACGCCGTCGGGCGCGTACACGTGACCGACGGCGAGCCCGCGACCGTTGACGAGGTGAGCGCAGGCGAAGTCGTACAGGTGCCACTCGTCGGCGATCACCGGCCGGTGGAACCACACGGTGTGATCGAGGCTCGCCGCGAACCGGAACTGGTCGCTGTCGGGCTCGGCCGACATCGGGTGCACGTTGAAGACGGTTTCGGTCGGGAGATCGTCGGAGAGATACGTCATCCAACAGCGGTGGAGCAACTGCCCGTCGAGCGACGACGGATCACCGATCGGGTCGGCCACCTTCATCCAGGTGACCGTGCGACCGCCGCCGTCTCGCTGCGTGCCGGTGACCGCCGTCAGCGGCACGTCGGCTCGTTCGAACGCGGGGGTCCACGTCTCGCTGACCAACTCGTCCGGCCCGGGCACGGTGGGCATCGTCAGGGTCTGCACATCGGCGGCGTCCTCCGGCCGCTGGAACGAACTCTCCGCGTTGAGGATCGCGCCGATCGCCTGACGCGCCACGACGCGGCGCGTCGCAAAGCTGCGCCCGTTACGGATGCGATCGACTTCGTAGCGAATCGGCTCGGAGGCGTCACCGCGGCGGATGAAGTAGGCGCGAATCGAATGAGGTTCGAGTCCGGGCTCCACCGACATGGTCGCCGCCCGCAAGGCTTGCGCCACGATCTGCCCGCCATAGAGACCGCCCCACGGATATTGGGGTCCGGATCCGACGTGGACATCGTGACCATGCGCAGACAGTTCGAACACTGCATTGAAGGTAATGGATTTCGCCGCAATACTGATGTGATGGCGAAGAAGTTCAGGCGTTCAACGATGAGTCCGGAGCACAAGGCAGCCTTGGCGAAAGGCCGCGCCGAAGGCCGCGTCGTGCGCGAGTACCTCGAAGGGCTCCGCGCCACCAAGCCAAAACGTGGACGCAAGCGCACGCCCGAAACCATCACCGCGCAACTCAGCGAGATCGACGCGCAACTCGAGGACGCGAACCCGATCGACGAGTTGATGCTGGTACAGCGTCGGCGCGACCTGCAGGCCGAACTCGACCGGATGTCGGACTCGATCGACATGGAAGCTCGCGAAGCTGCGTTCGTCGAGGTCGCCAAGTCGTACAGCGAATCGAAGAAGATCTCCTACGCCTCGTGGCGCGAGGTCGGCGTCGAAGCGTCGGTGCTGACCAAAGCCGGCATCACCCGCTCGAGCTGATCCGTTCTCGCTCGCGGACCCTGGCGACACGAGCGTCCCCAGGGCTCGGGGTCGCCGTGACCTCGATCGCCGGGACCTCGATCGCCGGGACCTCGATCGCCGGAATCAGTCGAGTGCGTCGAGCGCGGTGAAGATCCGGTCGAGGTGGCGCAGGCTGCGGCGGAGATCGAACGCGCCGTCGAGGACGGCGTCGTCGACCTCGACGTCGGCTTCGAGCAGCGTTCGGAAGTCTCGTCCTTCATCCCACGCTTGCATCGCGTTGCGTTGCACGATGCGATACGCCTCGTCGCGCGTCTTGCCACTCTGGACCAACGACAGCAGCACGGGCTGGCTGAACACGAGGCCATGACTGGCGTCGAGATTGGCCTGCATTCGGTCGGCATCGACGACGAGTCCCTCGAGGAGTCGACGTAGGCGACGCATCACGTAGTACGCCAACTGTGACGAGTCCGGCAGGATGATCCGCTCGACCGAGCTGTGAGAAATATCCCGCTCGTGCCAGAGTGCCACGTCTTGCATGCCAGCCGAGAGATTGGAGCGGAGAACCCGAGCCAGACCGGAGATCGTTTCGGCCGAAATCGGGTTGCGTTTGTGTGGCATCGCCGACGAACCCTTTTGGCCCGGCTTGAAGCCTTCTTGGACCTCACGAACCTCGGTTCGCTGCAGGTGTCGAAGCTCGATCGCCATCAATTCGCACGTGGCACCGATCGACGAACAGGCATAGAGGAACTCGGCGTGACGATCTCGAGCGACGACCTGCGTCGCCGGCACCGGAGTCAGTCCGAGCCGCTCGCCGACGAAACTCTCGACCTCCGGGGGGATGTTGGAGTAGGTCCCGACGGCGCCGCTCAACTTCATCACCGACACCGCCTCGCGGGCGGCGCGAAGACGAGCGCGATCGCGGTCGACCTGCAGCGCCCAGAGCGCGACCTTGGTACCGAATGTCGTGGGCTCGGCATGGATGCCGTGCGTGCGACCGATCATCACGGTGTCGGCATGTCGACGCGCCATGGCGACGAGCGTCGCAACGAGGTCGCTGGCAGCATCGATCATGAGGTCGACCGCGTCGCGCATCGCCCAGCACAGCGCCGTGTCGCCGACGTCGGACGACGTCAGCCCGTAGTGGATCCACGAGCCCGCCGGGTCGTCGATCGCTTCCTGCACGACGTCGACGAAGGCGGCGACGTCGTGGTCGGTGATCTGCTCGCGAGCATGGATCCGCTCCACGAACGCTTCGTCGCTCAGCGGCGCTTTCGCACGGCAGATCTCCGCCGCCTCGGCGGGCACGACACCCACGGCGGCGTGCCCTTCGGTTGCCAGGAGTTCGACCTCGAGCCAGCGACCGAACCGCGCCGGGTCGGACCAGATCGCGTCCATCTCGGGGGTCGAGTAGCGGGGGATCATGAGCTCGCCCACATCAGGTAGTCGTCGCGCTCGGCACCGACACCGACGACGCGCACCGGAATGCCGACTTCGCGCTCGACCACGTCGATGAACGAGCGCGCCTCGGCCGGAAGGTCGCCAGGTTCCCGCGCCTCGCTCAGCGAGGTCCGCCAACCCGGCAACTCGACGTAGACGGGCTCGATGTCTTCCAACACGTCGTAGCGGTCGGGATAGTCGACGATCTCCTCGCCGCGGTAGCGATAGCCGACGCAGATCTTCACCGTGTCGAACCCGTCGAGGATGTCGAGCTTGGTCAGCGAGAGCTCGGTCAGCGAGTTCAGCCGAACCGCGTGCCGCAGCATCACCAGATCGAGCCAGCCACAGCGGCGCGCCCGACCGGTGACCGTACCGAACTCCTTGCCGACCTCGCCGAGTCGCTTGCCGTCGTCGTCGAACAGTTCGGTGACGAACGGACCTGCGCCGACCCGAGTGGTGTACGCCTTGGTGATCCCCACGATGCGATCGATGTCGCGCGGGCCCAGCCCCGACCCGACGCACGCACCGCCAGCCGTCGGATTGGAGGAGGTGACGTACGGATACGTGCCGTGATCGAGGTCGAGAAACGTCGCCTGCGCGCCTTCCAGCAACACGTGAGCACCGCGGGCGAGACCATTGTGCAACAGGCTGATCGTGTCGCAGACGTAGGGAGCGAGCCGCGCTCCCATCACGCCGTACCGCTCGACCATGTCGTCGACATCGAGCGGCTCGCCGCCCGCATCGGTGATCAGCTTGTTCTCGGCCGTGGCCCGTTCGCGGATCAACGTGGCGAAACGCTCGGGATCGATGACATCGCCAGCACGGATGCCGACGCGTCGCGACTTGTCGGCGTAAGCCGGGCCGATTCCCTTGAGGGTCGTGCCGATCTTGTCGTCGCCGCGCATCGCCTCGGCGATCGCGTCGTGGGCCTGGTGCCACGGGAAGATCAGGTGCGCACGGCTCGACACCTTGAGATCGGCACACGAGTTACCCCGCGCTTCGAGCATGTCGATCTCGCTGAACAGCGTCGGCAGATCGACGACCACACCGTTCGCGATGACCGGGATGACGTGCTCGTAGAGAATGCCCGACGGCACCAGTTGGAGCGCGTACTTCTCGCCGTCGACGACGACCGTGTGCCCGGCGTTGTGCCCTCCCTGGTATCGCACCACGAAGGTGTGCTCTTTCGACAGCAGGTCGATGACTTTGGCTTTGCCCTCATCGCCCCACTGGGCTCCGACGACGACGGTGACGGGCATGACGCTCCCCGCGAATTGCTGATGGTGCCGCCTGCTGATCGGCGGACCGGAACGTAGGCGAACCCTATCTCCTCGCCTCTCCCGCTCCCCGTTCCAGCACCAGCACCAGCACCAGCACCAGCAACGGCCGACGTTTCTGCGCATGGCGGTTCGCTGCCGGGCGATGCGGGGTAGAACGGACCGATGCGAACCGGGGATCCGACAACGTCCGAGTCACGACCGAACATCGTGTTCATCATGAGCGACGACCACGCGGCGCACGCGATCTCTGCGTACGGCAGCCGGATCAACTCCACGCCGCACCTCGATCGGATCGCCGAGGGCGGCATCCGAATGGATGCTGCGTTCTGCACGAACTCGATCTGCGCACCGAGCCGCGCGGCGATCCTGACCGGCACCTACAACCACGTGAACGGGGTCACCACGCTCGACACGCACCTCGACAACTCGCTGTGGACGTTCCCGAAGGCACTTCAGGCTGCTGGCTACCAGACGTCGATGTTCGGCAAGTGGCATCTCGGTCATGGCGCGGCGCACGACCCGACCGGTTTCGACCACTGGCGCGTTTTGCCAGGACAGGGGCACTATCACAACCCGGTGTTCCTCGACGCGGAGCTCGGCGTCGTCGAGCGAGGTGGCTACGTCACCGATCTGATCACCGACGACTGCCTCGACTGGCTCGATCGGCGTGACCCCGACCGACCGTTCGCGTTGTTCTGCCACCACAAGGCACCACACCGCTCGTGGGAACCCGACGCGAAACACTTCACGATGTACGACGACGTCGAGATCCCGTATCCCGACACGTTCCGTGACACGTTGGACGGCCGCGCAGAAGTCGTGCAGGCCGTGAAGATGCGGATGCTCGACCTCGACCCGATCGTCGACCTGAAGTCGCCGGTGCCACCTGGGCTCACGCTCGAGGAGGAGATCGACTGGCGCTACCAGCGCTATATCAAGAACTACCTCCGAGTGGTCGCTTCGATCGACGACAACGTCGGTCGCCTGCTCGATGAACTGGACGCCCGCGATCTCACACGCGACACGATCGTCGTCTACACGTCCGATCAGGGGTTCTTCCTCGGCGATCACGGCTGGTTCGACAAGCGCCTGATGTACGAGGAGTCGCTCGCCATGCCACTCCTCATCCGCTACCCCGCAGCGATCTCACCCGGCTCGGTGAGCGACGACATCGTGGTCAACGTCGACTTCGGGCCGACGCTGCTCGACCTGTGCGGCGTCGAGCCGGCACCGCATGTGCAAGGGCGATCGTTCGCCCCGTTGCTGCGCGGTGAACGTCTCGACGGCTGGCCCACCTCGATGTACTACCGGTACTGGATGCACAACGACGGCGCCCACGCCGTGCCGGCCCACTACGGCGTTCGCACCGCCACGCACAAGCTCATCTGCTACTACAACGACCCGCTGGATCAGCCGGGAGCGCGAGGCCCGGCGAACCCGATGGAGTGGGAATTGTTCGACCTGGTCGCCGACCCGATGGAGGTCGACAACCTCTACGGCCGACCGGGGACCGACGCGCTGACCGAGTCGCTGCTCGCCGAACTCACCCGACTCCAAGCCGAGGTCGGCGACACCCCGGCCTGAACGTTCCGTCGCCGAGCCCCGGGCGACAGAGTGGGTCAGACCCACTCTGTCGCTGGCAGATAGCGTCGACCGGGTGAGCGTGATGCGACGTCAGGTCTGGAACGACATGGATCGGTCGGCGCGGGCCGCGCTGATGGATCGAGGGCTCGACGAGATCTTCGACCCCGGCCTTCGCGCCTCGATCAGCACGCTGATCGAGGACGTGCGCGAGCGCGGCGACGCCGCGGTCTGCGACGCCCTCGCCACGTTCGACGGCATCGACGTCGAACCGTCGGGTCTGCGGGTCACCGACGACGAACTCGACTCGGCGGCGGTCAGCGACGCCGTCGACCGGTCGATCGACGACGCGATCATTCACCTCCGCTCCTTCAACGAGGCGCAGCTCGAGCGCGCCTCCGACTGGCAGATCGAATCGGAACCCGGCCTCACGGTCGGCGAGAAGATCACTCCGATCTCGTCGGCCGGATTGTTCACGCCCTCGGGGAAGGCCAGCTATCCGAGCGTCGCCTACCAGCTCGCCGTGCCGGCGGTCGTGGCCGGCGTCCCCGAACTCGCCCTCGTCGTCCCACCCATCCCCGGCGGCACGGGTGACGTCGACCCGGCCGTCCTGGTCGTCTGCCGGAAGCTCGGAGTGCGCGACGTGTTCCGGGTCAACGGGCCCGCCGGCATCGCGGCGCTCGGCTTCGGAACCGAGTCGATCCCGAAGGTCCGCAAGGTCGTCGGACCCGGCTCGCCCGCCGTCACCATCGCCCAGGTCGAGATGCAGCGCTACGGCGTGTCCACCATGATGCTGCTCGGGCCGACCGAGAGCCTGGTGATCGCCGACTCGACGGCCGACGCGGAACTGCTCGCCGCCGACCTGCTCATCGAGGCCGAGCACGGCGCCGACTCCTCCGTCGTCCTCCTCACGGATTCGTCGGCGCTCGCGGACGCCGTCGACGTCGAACTCGACCGCCAACTCGCCGTGCTCCCGAACATCCGATCCGACGCGGCGCGATCCTCGCTCGGCCCGAACGGGGGCTGTGTGCTCACCGACGACATCGGCGCCGCGGTCGCCATCGCCAACGAGTTCGCGGCAGAGCATCTGCAGGTCGTCGTCGCCGACAACGTGCTCGACGACGTCCTCGACGGTCTCGTGAACGCGGGCGAGATCCTCATCGGCCAGCACACACCGTTCAGCGCCGGCAACTTCATCATCGGGTGCCCGGCATCGCTCCCGACGAGTGGCTTCGCGCACGTGTCGTCCGGTATCACCGCCGACACGTTCCTGAAGCGCACCGCGGTCGCTCGCGCTGACGCACGAGCAGCGGCACGCATGGCGCCGTCGGTCATCGCGCTCGCGGAACACGAAGGATTCCCGGCGCACGCTGCCGCCCTTCGCCTGCGCCAAGGCTGAACGGGCGCCGGCGTCACGGTCCGGGCGTATCGGTTTGTGTCTGACACAAACCGATACGCGGGAGGTACCCGGTCGGCGTGGTGATCGGGCGTACTGTTGGAGCCATGACGGCAGTGCTCCTCGTTGAGGACGACGAGCGGATCAGCGAACCGCTCGTTCGCGTACTGCGCGCCGAAGACCTCGACGTCACCCACGTCGCCGGCGGTCAACTCGCGCTCGATGAGGTCGCCGCATCGCGGCCCGATCTCGTCCTGCTCGACCTCACGTTGCCGGACCTCGACGGACTCGACGTCTGTCGTCGGTTGCGAGTCGACCATCCCGACCTGCCGATCATCATGCTGACAGCCCGTGCCGAGGAGATGGACGTGATCGTCGGGCTCGGCGCAGGAGCGGACGACTACGTCGCCAAGCCATTCCGGCTCGCTGAACTCGTCGCTCGCATCAAGGCGCGGCTGCGCGTCGCCGAACAGACGCGCAGCCCGTCACGACCGACGCTCGTCCTGATGGGAGCCGGTATCGAACTCGACACGGCGAGCCGCCGCTGCCACGTCACCGACCCGAGCAACGGCGCTCGGTCGGAAGTCGAACTCACCACCAAGGAGTTCGACCTGATGCGCCTCCTCATGGCCGACCCCCGCGTCACGCTCAAGCGTGACGACATCATGGCGGCGGTCTGGGACGAGAACTGGTGGGGGTCGACCCGCACCCTCGACACCCACGTGTCGACACTGCGCAAGAAGATCCTCGACCGCACCGAACCACCGTCGAAGATCGTCACCGTCCGCGGCGTCGGCTTCCGATTCGAACCCGGCGACGACGACCGATCGGACTGACGTGCGCCGTCGTCTCGTGCTGTCGACGCTGGCGGTCGTCGTGGTCGTCATGGCCGTACTGCTCGCCCCGGTCGCCTTGGTCGTCAACGCAGCCGCCGACCCCGACGAGCAGAACGGACTGTTCGCGCGCATCGCGGTCATCGCGGTGTTCGCGCTCGCGGCGGCCGCAGCGCTGTCCGCCGTCCAGGCTCGACAACTCGCTCGCCCACTCGAACGGCTCGCTCGCAGTGCGGGCCGGGTCGGCGACGGTGACTTCAGCACCCCGGCACAGCCGTCCGGGATCGACGAGATCGACGACATCGCGCGATCGTTGCGACTCAGCGCCAACCGCGTCGACCGGATGCTGGAGGCCGAGCGCGGCTTCACTGCCGACGCGACACATCAGCTACGCACCGGACTCACCGGGCTGGCGATCCGGCTCGAACTCCTCGAACGCCACCACGACCCAGAGGTCGCCGCTGAGGCAGCGGCGATCCTCGAGCAGACGCACGAACTCAACTCGACCCTCGACGAACTCCTTGCCGTCGCGCGCAAGGGCAGCACCGGAGAGCGGGCGGTCGTGCAACTCGTCGAGATCGTCGATGATCACATCGACGACTGGCGCGTGCGATTCGACCGCCTCCGCCGCCAAGTCGTCGTGACCACCTCGGTGACCGCGCCGGTTCGCGCCACGCGTGGCCTCGTCGGACAGATCGTCGACATCTTGCTGGACAACGCGCTTCGCCACGGCGCGGGGACGGTCATGGTGCTCGTGGAGAAGGGATCGATCACCGTGTCCGACGAGGGTGCGGGCATCCGAGACGAGGCCGCGGGTTCGCTGTTCGAGCGGCCCACCGATCATCAAGCGGCGCACGGTCGAGGGCTCGCTCTGGCCCGGCGGCTCGCCGAATCCGACGGTGGGCGACTGGAACTGGCCGAGCGTCGACCGGCATGCTTTCGACTCACCTACGTGCCCGCCGACGCCTGATCGCTGTCGGGTCACCAGATCGCGCGGAGCGACACTCGATGCCACGCACCGTCGTCGGCCTGATCGACGGACGGGAGCGGGCGAAAAAGCCGAGAGCCCCGGGCGAACCCGGGGCTCCAGCGGAAGGAATGAACTCAGTCTGGCACACGATCGAGGCCGCCGTGGCAAGCGGGGGTCAAGAACTTGCCGAACACGTGAAGTGGGGTGACCGGCCTGCGACGGAGCGTGGCGACAGAGTGGGTCTGACCCAGTCTGTCGTTCAGCCGGCGGGTACGGCGGGGGTTGCGGAGACCGAGAGCCGATCTTCCGGGCCGGCACCTGCCGACACCGTGATCGTGCCGCCGTCGTTCAGCGAACCACCCAGGATCAGCACCGAGGCCGGGTCGGCGATCTCACGCTGGATGATCCGCTTCAACGGACGGGCACCGAACGCCGGGTCGTACCCTTCACGGGCGAGTTGCGCCATCGCCGCGGATCCGATGTCGAGATCGATCTTGCGATCGGCGAGTCGCCGACGCAGACGCTCCAACTGGATCTCGACGATCGGCAGCAGGTCGTCTTCGGTCAGCGAGCGGAAGCGGATGATGTCGTCGACGCGGTTGATGAACTCCGGCTTGAAGAACTCGCTCGGATCACCGGGCAGGTTCGACGTCATGATCAGCACGACGTTGGTGAAGTCGACCGTGCGTCCCTGGCCATCCGTCAGACGCCCGTCGTCGAGCAACTGCAACAGCGTGTTGAACACATCGGGATGTGCCTTTTCGATCTCGTCGAGCAAGACCACCGAATACGGACGACGGCGCACCGCTTCGGTCAGTTGGCCGCCTTCGTCATAGCCGACATATCCGGGAGGCGCGCCGATCAGTCGGGACACGGAGAACTTCTCCATGTACTCGCCCATGTCGATGCGCACCATCGCCCGCTCGTCGTCGAACAAGAACTCGGCGAGCGCCCGCGCCAGCTCGGTCTTGCCGACACCGGTCGGGCCGAGGAACATGAACGAGCCGATCGGACGATTGGGATCGGAGAGACCCGCCCGTGAGCGCCGAATCGCGTTCGCGACCGAGGTGACCGCCGCGTCCTGGCCGATGACACGCTCGTGCAGCAGTTCTTCGAGATGCACCAGCTTGGCGGTCTCCGATTCCATGAGCCGGGTGACGGGCACCCCGGTCGCCTTCGCGACGACCTCGGCGATGTCTTCCGCGTCGACCTCCTCTTTGAGCATGGCCTTGGTCGCCTGCAACTCGTCGAGGTGCGCGGTGGCCTCCTCGATGCGTCGCTCGATCTCGGGCACGCGTCCGTAGCGGATCTCGGCAGCGAGGTTCAGGTCGGTCTCACGTTCGAGCTGATTCCGCAGGCCTTCGAGCTCTTCTTTCAGCGAACGGATTGCGCCGATCGCCTGCTTCTCCTGCTCCCAGTGCTGCTTCATCTCGCCGATCTGCACGTTGAGGCCCGCGAGTTCGTCGTGCAGCGCGTCGAGACGCTCCTTCGACGCCTGGTCGCTCTCCTTTTCGAGCGCGACCTGCTCGATCTCGAGTTGCAGGATGCGGCGCTGCACCACATCGATCTCGGTCGGCAACGAATCGATCTCGATACGCAGCTTGGAGGCCGCTTCGTCGACGAGGTCGATCGCCTTGTCGGGCAGGAACCGAGACGTGATGTAGCGGTCGGACAGCACCGCCGCGCTGACGAGCGCAGAGTCCTGGATCCGCACACCGTGATGCACCTCGTAGCGCTCCTTGAGCCCTCGCAGGATGCCGACCGTGTCTTCGACCGACGGTTCACCGACGTAGACCTGCTGGAAGCGGCGCTCCAGCGCCGGATCCTTCTCGACGTACTTGCGGTACTCGTCGAGCGTCGTCGCACCGATCATCCGCAGCTCGCCGCGGGCGAGCATCGGCTTGATCATGTTGCCGGCGTCCATCGCGCCTTCGGCGCCGCCCGCTCCGACGATCGTGTGCAATTCGTCGACGAACGTGATGACTTCGCCTTCGGCATCGGTGATCTCCTTGAGCACCGCCTTGAGCCGCTCCTCGAACTCACCGCGATACTTCGCTCCAGCGAGCATCGAGCCGACGTCGAGCGAGATCAGTCGCTTGTTCTTCAGCCCTTCGGGGACGTCACCATCGGCGATGCGAGCCGCCAACCCTTCGACGATGGCCGTCTTGCCGACACCCGGCTCGCCGATCAGGACCGGGTTGTTCTTCGTGCGTCGCGACAACACCTGGATGGTCCGGCGGATCTCGTCGTCTCGGCCGATGACGGGATCGATCTTGCCGTTCGCGGCGAGTGCCGTCAGGTCTTGGCCGTACTTCTCGAGCGCGGCGAACTTGTCTTCGGGGTTCTGGTCGGTGACGCGATGCGAGCCGCGCACGTCTTTCAACACCTGCATCAACTCCTCGGAGCCGACGTCGAGGCGATCGTTCATCGCGAGCAGCAGATGCTCGACCGACAGGTAGTCGTCGCGGAAGTCCTTCTGATACTGCTGCGCGACCGCGACCTTGTTCTCGAGCTCCTTGCTCATCCGCGGCTCTTGTCCGCCGTACGCGTTGGGGAGCTTGGCGACCGCGTCGTCGACGCGGTTGCGGATCATCAGCGGGGCACGGCCGAGCTTGGCGAGCACGGCGGGGACGATCGTGCCTTCCTGGCGCATGATCGCACTCAGCACGTGATCGGGGGTCAGCTCGGGGTTCGAGCGCGCCTTCGCGTCGTCGATCGCCGCCGAGAACGCTTCTTGCGTCTTGACGGTCCATTTCTTCGGATCGATGGCCATGGGTGCCCTCCTGCCCAGCTCGCCTGAGCTCTGTCTCTCGCTTCGAGATCACCCGACGATCGGACGATCAATTGCTCACTCACCAAACTTGAGTCTTATCATATCAGGTTCGGAGTTATCCACAACCTCGCACCGTGACGATGACCGGGACGACGACCGGGACGATGACCAGGGATGCACGGCGTCAACTCGGCGTCGGGACGAGGTCCTTGTACGAACGGACGCCGGGGTCCATCGCCCCGACCGCCGCGGCGATCGCCTCGCGGTCGGCGCGGTCGAGTCGCGCGACCGGGATGATGTAGGTGCGGATCGTGAAGAGGACCGCGAGCGTCCGCTCGAAGCGGCGCAACGTCTCGCGCTCCACACGCAGATAGACGTCGTCGGATGCCGGATCGACGGTACGGCCGGTCGAGGGCGGTTCGAAGCCGTCGTGCGAATCGATCAGCCCCCAGCCCAAGCGCCAGAACGAGCGATCGGGTCGGAGGCGGTCGAGGAACGAATCGATCGCAGGTTGGAGTTGTTCGTTCAGGTCAGCGACCGGGTCGTGCACTTCGGCCATCGTGCGTCCGAGCTTCGATCGTAGGTCCCATCGATTCGGGAAGCACACCGAACCGCCGCCGAACACCAGACGTCCGTCGCGCTCGACCATGACCACCAGGTCGTCGGGGACGAGCCGGGCGGCGGCATCGAGCGGATGCAACGCCGGATCGAGCGCCGAGCCGACGTGGGCCGACACGGCGTCGGCGATCTCGTTCGACTCAGGCTCGATGTCGTCACGCACGACGAACACGTCGTCGCAGCGCGCCGCCATCAACTGCTGTTTCTCGGCGATCCAACCGGCTGCGTCGGGGCCGAACTCGAACCAGTCGGCCAGGTCCAGCGGTCGGACGCCCAACCTCCACCGGAATCGCCCGTCGACCACCACGCCCCGTTCGGCGAAGGGCCGATGAGGAAGTACATCGACCAACGGCACACCGCGATCCTACGCCGAGGCACAGGCCCATCGCCCGACAGACGCGTGGCGGACGGACGACGCGACGCGACCAGACCGAACCGGCGTTGCCCCTACAACCACGACGTGCGCCGAGCCGGGTGAATCACCCCCTCGGTACATTGGATCGTCGATGCCTGCGATGACACGTCACCGGCCGCCCTACGTGGCACAGGCAACGTGGCGGTCCGGCTCGTTGCACGTCTGGGGATGGAACGGATTCGACACGGCGAGCATGGCCTGGATGTACTCCGGGTTCCGCAAGGTGAATCACGACGGAAGCCGTACCGGTTGGCACGACTCGCCCATCTCCTACGGCGCGCTCGGACGACTCTCGATCGATATTCCCGGCCGCCCCGGGTTGACCGCTGCCTCCGTGCAACTCGACCCGCTCGGGGTCGCCGTCTGGCTGTCGGAACTCCCGACCGATCCGGCGTACGTGTCCGACTCGGTCGCTTGGTTCGCTCGCCTCGCTGCGCTCGCGCGACGCACGGTGTCGACCGGGCGGCTCACGCCGGTCGTCGCCGACGAGGGCCCGTTCGTGGTCGCTCGCTGGACACCAACCGTCGGCGACCCTGCGACGTCGACGGTCGCGGCCACGCTCGCCGAACTGGATGACACCAAGCCCTACGTGTGCTCCGCTGGCTCCGGCCACGACACGCGTCGGATGTTCGAGTTGCTCGTCGACGGGATCGCACGCTCGGTACTGGCGAAC
Organism: Ilumatobacter sp.; assembly: GCF_046290335.1. Lineage (GTDB taxonomy): Bacteria > Actinomycetota > Acidimicrobiia > Acidimicrobiales > Ilumatobacteraceae > Ilumatobacter_A. The sequence continues at coordinate 466,132 of NZ_JBKAGH010000002.1, forward strand.
AACGGTTGGAAGGCCGAGCTCGGCCGCCAGCGCAAGCCAGCCGTGCAGGCGCTGCGCGCCACGTTCGGCGCACTCGCGAAGCCCGACCACGTCGTGCGCGGCGGCACCGACGACTTCGATCTGGCACTCGGTCGCCTCCGCGACGAACTCGACCGACACCGACGCTTCCTCGACGGCGAACCGGTCCTCATCCCCCGACTCCGCCTCCTCATGTCCGACGACCCGCACGATCCGTGGGGCGTGCGGATCGAGCTCGTCGACGATGCCGACCCGATGCGTTGGTGCACGGCCACCGACGTGTGGGAGCGCAACCCCGCCGCGGTCGAGGTGGCGGGCGGCGAACAGCACCTCGGCATCCTGACCGCGCTCCTCACCGACGTAGTCGAACGGATCGCGCCGGTGATCCCGGGGATGTCCGAACTGATCGACGTCGCCGAACCCGGTGGGGTCGAACTCGACCTCGGCCAGGCCGAGGACTTCCTCGACATCGCGCCGTTCGAACTGGAAAAGCTCGGCATCGAGTTGATCGGACCCGAGCGTCTGATCCGCACGTCGACGCGAGTGACGGGCGAGGCGACGCCAGCACCTGCCGACGACCGCAAGAAGCAGTTCGGACGTGAAGCACTCGTCGAATGGACCCTCGTCGTCGGCGACGAGCAGATCTCCGAGGCCGAACTCGCGCGGGCCGAGGAGGCGGGGTCGACCCTGCTGCACACCGGACACCGATGGGTGCGCATCGATGCCGACGAGATGCGCCGCAAGCGCGAGAAACTCCGCGAGCTGACGACCACGAAGTCGCGCGTCGGCGCGCTCGAACTCCTGCGGCTCGCCAACGACGACGACGCGACCGAGGACCTGCCGACCATCCGCATCCACGAACAGGGTGCGATCCTCGATGGCGTCACCGTCGGGTCCGACGATCAGCTGGGCACCGATCTCGGCGATCTGGGTGCGAGCGCCGGCGACTGGGTCCGCAACCTGCTCGAGGGGTTGCCCGACGAACGGCTCGAAGAGGTCCACGAGTCGCCCGAGTTCGTCGGTGAGCTCCGCCACTATCAGCGACGCGGGCTCGGCTGGATGCAGTTTCTCGCCCGTCTCGGTCTCGGCGGGTGCCTCGCCGACGACATGGGCCTCGGCAAGACCGCCACGACGCTCGCGCACCTGCTCGAACGTCCCGGCCCGCACCTGGTGGTGTGCCCGCTGTCGGTGGTGCGCAACTGGCGTTCGGAGGCGAACCGGTTCACGCCCAAGCTCGAGGTGACCGTCCACCACGGGTCGTCGCGTGACCAGCAGATCGAAGCGATCGCTGCGGCGATGAGCGAACGCTCCGACGACCTCACCGGCGACGCCGGTCAACTCGACGGCGACCGACCACGCGGCACGCGTCTCGAGGCGCATCCCGAGATGTTCGGCGTCGACCCGGCTCGTCAACTCGTCATCACCACCTACGGGCTGCTGCCACGCGATCTCGAACATCTGGGCGCGATCGATTGGACGACCGTCGTGCTCGACGAAGCCCAGATGGTCAAGAACCCGAACACGAAGGCCGCGCGAGCCGTCCGCCAACTGCAGGCTGCGCAGAAGCTCGCGCTGACCGGGACCCCGGTCGAGAACCGACTGAGCGAACTGTGGGCGATCCTCGACGCCGCAAACCCCGGGATGCTCGGCTCGCTCGAACGCTTCCGCAAGAACTACGCCTCACCGATCGAACGCAACCACGACCCCGACGCCGCCGGGCGTCTGCGTCGACTCACCGGGCCGTTCATCCTCCGTCGCACCAAGGCCGATCGGCGCCTGCTTCCCGATCTCCCCGACAAGATCGAACAGATCGCCTACGCCAAGCTCACCCGCGAACAGGCGACGCTGTATCAGCAGGTCGTCGACCAACTCCTCCACGACGCCGAACAGACCAGTGGGATGCGACGCCGCGGTCTCGTCCTCGCCGCGCTGATGCGCCTCAAGCAGATCTGCAACCATCCCGCCCATGCGCTCAAAGACGGGTCGCGTCTGGCCGGGCGCTCGGGCAAGCTGACCCGTTTCGACGAACTCGTCACCGACCTGCTCGATCAGGGCGAGCGGGCCCTCGTGTTCACCCAGTTCCGCGAGATGGGTGACCTGTTGCAACGCCACGTGATCGAACAGTTCGCGTTCGACGCGCCGTTCCTCCACGGTGGGGTGTCTCGGACGGGTCGCGACCGGATGGTCGACCAGTTTCAGGACGGGTCAGCGCCGCCGCTGCTGCTCGTGTCGCTGAAGGCGGGCGGGACCGGGCTCAACCTGACCGCTGCGAGCCAGGTCATCCACTACGACCGCTGGTGGAACCCGGCGGTGGAGGACCAGGCGACCGACCGCGCCTGGCGGCTCGGTCAGACGAGAACGGTCAACGTGCACAAACTCGTCTGCGAAGGCACGGTCGAGGAGAAGGTCAGTCAGGTCATCGACGACAAACGCAAGCTGGCGGCGCAGGTGATCGGCACCGGAGAGGGCGAAGCGTGGCTGTCCGAACTCTCCACCGACGAGCTCCGCGACCTGGTCACGCTGGAGGCACCCGAATGAGCCGGCCCCGCAAGCCGTTCGGCAACAACCAGCCCGGTCGGTTGCCCGCCACGATGATGAAGGTGCTGGCCGCCGAGATGAGCGACCCTGGGCGTCTTCGGCGTGCCAAGCAGTACGCCAACGACGGCTCGGTCCTCGACATCATCGTCGAACCCGGTGTCGTCACCTGCGAAGTGCAGGGATCGCGGGCCACGCCCTACGTCGCATCGCTCGCCGTCAGACGCGGGGGCGGCATGCCGTTGCGTCGCGACGTCGAAGCGACGTGCACTTGCCCCGACGACGCCAACTGGGATCAGCACGCGTGCAAACACGTGCTGGCCGCGATGCTCGTGTTCGCCAACGAGTTGTTGATCGAACCCGAACTCCTCGACGTGTGGCGAGACAACGACGTCGAAGCCGACACGGCCCCGCAACCCGATGAGCACGATGACGAGCCGTGGCCGAACGACGTCGGGGCCGACGATGTCGAACCGCGACGACGCCACCTACGACTCGTCCGCGACGGCATCGAGCAGGCACGCGAGGCGCGCCGGGCTGCCGCGCCCGAGCCGGTGTACGCGGACCCACTCGCCGAGTTCCTGACCGTGCCGGAGGGACGCCAGCTTCCCGAGATCCCCGACCTCGAACGAATCGAGCCTCGTCTCCCACGGCGCCCCGATCTGGCAGCGGTGCTGCGCGATGCGTACACGCACCTGCGCATCGAGTGGGATTGAAGCATGCACACCGCGCCGCTCGTCGCCATCGATCTCGACGGCACCCTGCTCGACCCGAACGGGGAGATCACGCCGCGATCGGTGTCGGCGGTCCATGCAGCTGCGGCAGCGGGCATGCGGATCGTGATCGCGACGGGCCGCCCGCCGCACATGGTCGCCCAACTCGACGACGTCCTCGCCGGCGCGGTCAGTCACGTGGTGGCGACCAACGGCTCGCTCATCTCGACGTTCCCGGCGCACCCCGGTGACGAGCCCCAACTGTTGCACCTGCTGAGCTTCGACATTCACCGCGCCCGCCGCATCGTCGGCGACCTTCGAGCCAGCGACGCCGGCTTCGGCTTCGCCCTCGCCACCGATCGAGGCTTCGGGCACGAGCCCGGTTTCGTCGAACGAATGCCCGCAGCCGTCCACGAACCGGCGATCAGCGACGTCCTCACCATCGACGGCACCGTCGCGTTCAAGCTCTTCGCGTTCCACGATCGGCGCAGTAGCCACGCTCTGCTGGTCGAGTTGCCGCCGCTCGTCAACCCGCACGACGACGCCGTTCACGAGGAGGTCTTCGGCGTCAGCCACATGGGCGCCGACGCGGTCGAGATCGGACCAGCATCGACCGACAAGTGCGCCGGGTTGCGATGGCTGTGCGAGCACCTCGACGTCGATCGCAGCGACGTCATCGCGATCGGCGACGAGCTCAACGACCTGACCATGCTGCGCTGGGCCGGACGCGGCATCGCCATGGACAACGCCGATCCCGAGGTCCGCGCGGTCGCCGACGAGATCGCTCCGTCGAATCGCGACGACGGCGTCGCTCAGATCCTCGAGGCACTCACCGCGGCCGTCGAACGCTGAGCGCGAGCACGTCAAGACCTGGTCAAGCCTCCCCCAGCGCAAAAGCAGCGGCACCTACACTTCCCACGTGGCAGGCAACACCTCGGTCGTCGTGAACGCACTGATCGACAACGTCGATCAGGTCATTCGGGGCAAGCGTGACACGATCCGTCTGGCGTTGTGCAGTCTGCTCACCGAAGGCCACCTCCTCCTCGAGGACGTGCCGGGTACCGGAAAGACCAGCTTGGCGAAGGCGATCGCGAACTCGATCGCCGGGACGTGGAAACGTGTCCAGTTCACTCCTGACCTGCTCCCCACCGACATCACCGGCGTCATGGTGTTCGATCAGCGAAGTGGACAGTTCTCCTTCCGTGAGGGCCCGGTGTTCACCAACGTGCTGATCGGCGACGAGATCAACCGTGGGAGCCCGAAGACGCAGTCCGCGCTGCTCGAGGTGATGGAAGAGCGCCAGGTCACCTCCGACGGCGTCAGCCGAGTCGTGCCGCGACCGTTCTTCGTGATCGCCACGCAGAACCCACGCGACTTTCAGGGGACCTTCCCGCTCCCCGACGTCCAACTCGACCGATTCGCCATGCGACTGAGCCTGGGCTACGCGGATCATGACACCGAGGTCTCGATCCTCGAAGGGTTCGCTCGCGTACATCGAGACGACGAACTCGAACCCGTGACCGACACCGACGAACTCGATGCGATCATCGCGGAGATCGATCGCATCTCGGTGGCGCACATGATCCACGACTACATCGTGCGCATCGCCACGGCGACCCGTCAGCACCCCGATCTGCGCCTGGGCGTGTCGACCCGCGGCACGCTCGCCCTGCTCCGCATCGCCCGTGCGTACGCAGCCACCGACGAACGCGACTTCGTCACACCCGACGACGTCAAGGCACTGGTCGGACCCGTGTTCGGCCACCGCATCCAATTGACCGCCGAAGCCGAGTTGCGCGGCCAGAACGCCGACTCGCTCCTCGCCGACATCACCGACACCGTGCCGGTGCCGCGCACCAGCGGTGGGTGATCGACGCCGCCGCCTCGGGGCCCGGGAGACGACAGCGTGCTGACACGCTCGGGACTCGGGGCGTTGATCGCCGCCGTCGTGCTGGCCGTGCTCGGTGTGTGGTGGCGCTACGAGGAGATGATCCTCGCCGCCATCGCGGTCGGAGTGCTGCTGCTGCTCGCCGTGTGGATCGCTCAGCGACCCTTACGCGCGACGGTGCAGCGACGCGTCACGACGATGCGAGTGCCGCGAGGTGATCCGATCCGACTGAGCTATCGCGTCCGCAACGACACCCGCTACCGCTCCGGCCGCGCGACGTTGATCGACCACTGCGACGAACAGGTCAGCACCACGACGATCGAACCCGTGGCACCGAACTCGGTCAGCGACGTCGAGGCGCAGATCCCGACCCGACGACGTGGCGTGTTTCCGGTCGGTCCGCTCGATGTCGAACGGATCGATCCGTTCTTCCTCGCTGTGGGTCGCTGGCGCGATGAACGCGACGGTGAGCGGCCGACCGCAGTGACGGTCCACCCCAAGATCTACGACTTGATCGGTCCCCAAGGCGCCGTGCGCGTCGTCGAGAACGAATCGATCATCCGACGCGCGGCGACCGATCCGATGTCGGGATTCGTGTCGATGCGTGAGTACGTCGCCGGCGACGACCCGCGCCTCATCCACTGGCCGACGACCGCTCGAACGGGCACGCTGATGGTGCGCGAGCACGTCGAGGTCCGCCGACCAGAATTCACCATCGTGGTCGACACGTCGGCCGACGTGGCGACGGCCGACGACTTCGAAGAAGCGGTCGACGTCGCCGCGACGTTGGCCGTGCACGCATTGCGAGGCGGCCTCGACGTCGTGGTCCGCACGACGGAACGATCGTGTTCGGGACGACCGACCGCACTCGTCAGCGACGCGCAGGTGCTCGACCTCCTGACCCCGGTCCAGCAGTCGAACGCCGAGAGCTTGCTCCCGGTCCCCGCACTCTTCGACCAGGGTTTCGGACGGACGGCAATCGTGGTCGTGACCGGGCCGGGTGGGCCGTCGAGCCGTGTGATGGCCATCGAACAGATGTTGACGGTCCGGATCGGAGCCGGAGCGACGGGCGGAACCGGCATCGCACTCGCGGCCGTCGACGCGGTCGACTTCGTCAATCGCTGGCGGACGGGTCCCTGATGGGAATCCCACGTGTGCGCATCGCGCTGATCTCAGCGATGGGGGCGATCATCGCGCTCGCTGCAGGCGGCATCTTCGACGAGCGCCGCTGGGAACTACTCGTCGTTCCCGTCGTGATCGGGGCGGCAGGAATCCTGTCGAGCGGTCGTGGCGGCCTGGTGCGTCTCGCGACGTCGTTCGCCGCCGTCGTCGTCGCCGTCGTGGCAGCGACGCTCCTCGCTGGCGGTGGGCTGGGTGATGCGGCGACCGCCTTCACCTCGGGGGCTCGACGGATGGTGTCGACCGACTGGCCGAGTCCGAGCCGGCCCGACCTGGTGGCCACGGCCGCCGCTGGGCTGGGATCGTTGCTGGCACTCGCGACAGCGCTCGCCCACCACGCTCGGCTGCACCTGACGCCGCTCGTCCCCGTCGCAACGGCACAGGTTGCCGTCAGTGCGTTGAGCGCGCCGCTCGGCCCACGGCTGCTGTGGCTCCTCGTGCTCGGAGTGCTCGCCATCGCCTTCGCCGCAATCCGCCCCGGCATGGCGTTGCCCGAGCGGCTGACGCTGCTCTCGGGCGAACGACGACTGATCCCGGTGGCTGCCGTCACGATCGGACTCGCTGGCGCCATGGCCCTGCCGATGGCATTCGACGACCGCGCCGATCCGCGCCAGAACGAGGATCCGGTCAGTTCGGCTGCACTGCTCGATCCGATCGAGGCGACCCTCGCATTGCAGGCGATCGACCCACCGATCGACCTCCACACGATCGACCTTTCAACCGACAGCGAGCTCCCCACGAGATGGCGGTCCGCGGCGCTCGTGAACTACGACGGCCGCCGGTGGACCCCGACGCTGACGCTGCGACCGATCGGGCGACGCCTCGACGCGACGGGGTCACCCGACATCGCCGGCTCGATCGGGTTCCTCGACGAAGACGTGCAACTCGTTCCGCTGCCGGGTGCTCCGGTCACCATCGAGACACGCATCGAAACCGACCCGGATCGCACGATCGTGCGGCTGTCCGATCGTCCGATCGTCGGCGAACGCGTCGACTTCACCGCTCGAGTCGATCCGTCGTTCGCTGACGTCTCCGCTGGTTCGGTCGCCACTCGAGAGATCGACGAATCGGTGTCCGGTCTCACCGCACTCGCAGAGTCGCTCCTCGACGACGCCGCCGACGGACCCGCACCGGTCGATGTGCTCGGCCGGCTCCGACTGCTGGAATCGACGATGAGCGAGGACTTCGTCCTCGACCCCGCTGCATCGGGAGGCGGACTGCAGCGAGCGTTGATCCTGCGATTCCTGCGTGACACGCGACGAGGCAACGCAGAGCAGTTCGCCACCGGATTCGTCTTGCTCGCTCGGTCGTTGGGCGTCGACGCACGCGTCGCGACCGGCTTCACCGTCGACCCGGCCAAGATCAGTTCGACGACCGACGGAGTCCGAATCCGACTGTCGTCAGCAGAGGCCGCGGTGTGGCCCGAGGTCGACGTCGGTGGAGGATGGCTGGCATTCGATCCGGTACCCACTGAGGCGATCTCCGACCTCGAGCCGGAGCCGCCCGAACCCCAGGTCCAGTCGCCGGCCGCCCCGCAGCCGCCGATCGAGCCGCCGCCTGACGCCGACGAGAACCCCACCGACGTCGACGACGATGCCCTCGCCGAGTCCGATCCGCTCCCAAGGTTCATCCAGTGGGCGTTGCGGGTCGCTGCGGTCACCGCGTCGATCCTGGTTCCACTGCTGCTCGCGGCGGCGCTCGTGCTGAGCCTCAAGTGGCGTCGGCGCCGACGCCGACTGAGCGGACCGCCCGATCAGCGGATTCGTGGAGCGTGGGCGGTGGCGACCAATCGACTCGTCGACGCCGGGCTCACGATCACGCCCGCCGCGACCAATGACGAGATCGCCGCCGATGGAACGCCCTACGCAGCGTCGGCAGAGCGCGAACTCCGCCGACTCGCGACGCTGGCGAGCGCCGTCACCTTCGGTGAGCCCGCGCGGCCTGATCTCCTCGCCGACGACGCGAACTCGTGCCTCGGCCAGGTCGAGACCACGATGGCCGCGTCTCGCACCCGTTGGCAGCGACTGCGTTGGCGGCTGAGCACCCGCAGTCTCCGGCGACGCACCACGTCGCCGGTGTGACGACCGCCTGGTCGCTCACTCCACCGTCGTGGGCGGAGCGACTGTGGTGGTCGTGGTGGTGGGCGTCGTCGTGGTCGTCGTGGTCGCCGTCGTGGTCGTCGTGGTCGCCGTCGTGGTGGTCGTGGTGGTGGTGTCCGGGACAGTGGTCGTGGTGGTGTCCGCGACGGTGGTCGTCGTCGCCGGCGTGGTGGCGATCACGGTGACCGTGGCGGTGCGAGACACCGCGCCCGACGTGTCGACCACGTTGTAGGTGAAGGTGTAGGTCCCCGGCGGAGCCGCAGTGACTTCGACGACGAGGCCGTCAGGGCCGTCGCTGACGATGCCCGAGGGGTCGGAAACGATCTGGGCGGTGATCTGGTCGCCGTCGGGGTCGCTCGCGGCGAGCACGACCTCGGCGACCTGACCGGTGCGGACGTTCGCTGTCTGATCGGCGGCGTTCGGCGCTCGGTTCTCGGCAGGCCCGGTGACCGACACCGACACCGACGGCGACACCGCACCCGACCCGTCGACGACGGAGTAGTCGAAGGTGGCGTTGCCGCGGCCGCCACCCGGCGTCACGCGCACCGTGCGGCCATCACCCAGGAGTTCGAGTGTTCCCGTCACGCCATTGGAGTACGTGACCGAGGACGGCACCGATTGGACGCGCAGCGAGCTGTTCGGCCCGTCGGGGTCGACGTCGTTGGCGACGATGTCGACCGACACCGGCGCCCCAGCCGACGCATCGATGGCATCGGGCTGCGCCTGTGGCGCCTTGTTGGTGATCGTGACCGAGATACCGACCTGCGTGGTCAGCCCACCGGGATCGGCGACGGTGACGGTCCAGGTGTAGACACCGTCGGCGACGGATTGCGTCGGGGCGACCACGACGCGAGCCGGGCCGGTCGACGCCCACCCCGGGGCGCCGGCCGATCCGATGATGGTCAGCGACTCGGCATCGCTGGCGAGGACGCCGACCGGGAGCTCGCGCGTCTCGTCACGGCCGAGCGAGATCGACTGATTCTGACCGACCGGATCCTGATTGACGTCGATCGTGATCGTGCCGGTCGCCCGCTGCCGGCAGTCGTTGACGACGGCGTAGCTGATGGTCACGTTGTTGTTCGTTCCGGCTGGCGGGGTGTACACGTTGCCCTGGTAGGACGGCGGGCCGGACACCTCGGTGACGACCCCGTTCGATGCATACGCCGACAGGTCGACCGTGATCGGCTGCTGATATCCGGTCTGCAGGAATGCGTCACGAGCGGTCGGCGTCGACTGCGCGCAGGTCGCCACGGCGATACGCAGCGCAGCCGAGTCGGTGAACTCGCCGTCGCTCACCTGATACTGCACGACCGCCGTGCCGGATTGCCCGGGATTCGCAGTGAACGTGATCGCCTGATCGCCGCTCACACGGGCAGTACCGAGGGTCGAATCCGGTCCGCTGATGATCGACAAGCTCAACAGGTCGCCGTCGGGGTCACTGTCGTTGAACAACACCGCCGACGTCACGGTCCCACCGTTGACGACCGACGTTGCATCGTCGACGGCGACCGGCGGTCGATTGAGCGGCTCGAGCACGGTCAGCGAGAACGTCGACGACGCCGTCAACAGATCCTCGTCGCTGATCGTATAACTGCCGCTCAGCGTGCCGACGAAGTCGACGGCTGGCGTGATCGTGACGACGCTGCCGAACAGCGACACCGATCCAGGCCCGCCGTCGAGCGTTGCCGACACGACACGCAGACCGCCGGGCGCTCCATCCGGGTCGATGTCGTTGGCGAGCAGATCGATCTGCGTCGGGACACCGGGGCCGGCAATGGTACGGCCGTCGGGACGAGCCTCGGGCGGCACCAGGATCGGCTCGACGATCGTGACCTGCAGCCGTCCCGTGGCGAGCGCACCGTCGCTGTCGGCCACCTGGTACTCGATCGTGGCGGTTCCGGTGGTCTGGCCCGCGGTGTAGGTGATCACGTTGCCGGAGCGCACCGCGGTGCCGATGAGCGGCCGCGTCGACGAGGTGACCCGGAGTTCGCCGTCTTCGCCGTCGGGGTCTTCGTCGTTCGCCAACACGTCGACGCGCTGAGACACACCGACCTCGACGGTCACGAAATCGTCGCGGGCGATGGGTGCCTCGTTGACGACTTCTGGCTCACGCACCGAGATGATGATCGAGGCGTCGTCACGCAGACCTTGAGAGTTCGCCACCTCGTACGTGCATCGGAACGCACCCGTCTGACCGAAGGGCGGGTCGTACCGAACCTGGCTGTCGGTGGTGACGGTCGCACGGCCACCGCCAGCGCAGCCCGGGGTCCCGACAAGACTCGGCCGTTCCCCCGAGGGGTCGCCGTCGTTGCGGAGCACGTCGATCGTGACCGGTTGGTTCACGAAGGTGAACGTGGAGTCGTCTTGCGCGTAGGGCGGCTCCGGAAGCGGTTCGGAGAGGACCGTCACCGTCACCTCACCGGCGACCTCGTGACCGTTCCCGTCGGTGACCGTGTAGGTGAAACGAGTGTTGCCCTCCACCTCGTCGTCAAATGCCGACGCGGTGAACTCCACCTGATCACGACCGACGATCCTCGCGGTGCCCCGACGTTCCGGCTGCGTGATGCCGATCACGGCCAACGGGTCGCCGTCGGGGTCGGTGTCGTTCGCGGTCACGTTGATGACCACGGTCTGGCCGACCACGGCCGTGGCGACATCAGGCGACACCACGGGCGGTCGATTCGGCTCGACGTCGTCGATCACGACGACGAGCACTGCGCCGCGAACGACGTGACCGTTTCCGTCGTCGACCTCGTATTCGAACGGAACGAACTCGGTGCTCCCGGCTCTCGCTGTGATGCCGAGTTGGTCGCCGCGGACTGCCACGTCCAACCCGTCGGGCAACGGGGTGACGACGGACAGGAGCATCGTGTCACCGTCGGGATCGAGGTCGTTGACGAGGACCGGCAGCAGCACCTCGGAGTTGCGGCGGGTCCGCACGGCATCGGGTCGCACGACCGGCGGCCGGTTGGCCTCGCCGAGCCGTGCGACCTCCACTTCGACGTTGACGTCGGCGCCCACGGCACCGAAGGAGTCGATCGGCCGATACGAGAACTGCGCAATCCCCTCGAAGCCGGCATCGGGCGCGAAACGCAGCGAGGGCAGCCCGGATGGTCCCTGCACCTGCTCGACGACGCCACCGCTCTGCGGCTGGGTGAAGGCGTCGATGTTGAGCACGTCCCGTTCGGGATCGACGTCGTTCAGGAGCACGTCGATCACCACGTCGACACTCGGCCCCGTCTGAGCGGTGTCAGCGGCGCCGACCGGCGGCTGGTTGGTGGCGTCAGCGGGAAGGAGTTCGATCACGACGTCGGCGGAGGCTTCGGTGCCGTCGCCGTCGGCGATGGTGTAGGTGAACCGATCGACACCGACGTAGCCGGTCGTGGGCGTGTAGATGATCGTGCTCGCCGTGCCGATCTCCACCAGTCCGTTGCCGGGCGTGTCGACATCGACGATCGCGATCGCCTCGCCGTCGGGGTCGTAGTCGTTGGCGGTCACCCTGACCGGCACCGGGTTCCCGGACCGAGCAGTCGCCTGGTCGTCGACCGCGACCGGTGGGTCGTCGATGCCGTTGTCGTCGGCCTCTTGCACGTCGGGTTCGTCGCTGACTCCGTCGTCGGAACCCAGCGACGACGAACTTCCGTCGGCGTTGCTCTCATCGATGACCTCACCCTGGTCGCCGAGCACCAGCAGCGCGCCGTTCTTGTCGATCGCCTCGATCCCCCACGGGTGCACCGACCAGACGAAGTCGCCGGCGGTGTCGTCGATCCACACGACGTCGACGGTCGCCGTCACGGCGAGTACGGCGTCGGCGGCCACGGCAACTTGCTGCGTCTCCAACACTTCCTGGCTTCGCCAGTCGAACCGAACCACCTGTGTCGGCCCTCGCCGCACGAGCGTTGCGACATCGCCCGCGATCGCCAACAGATCGCTGCCGTCGATGTCGAGTTCGGGAACGCTCACCGACCGCTGGATTCCGTTGGGCCCGACGCACCACAGGTCGTCGTTGGCCCCGACCCAGCCGCAGTCGTGCTGCGGCCCGGCTTGCTGCAGCACCAGTTCGCTGCCGTCGACCGAGGTCGGCAATGCCTGCCACTCGCCATCGCCGAACCGAACGCCGTTGTCGATCCGATCGAGGACCAGCGGGGCGGTACCGACCAAGGAGATCGCACCTCCGTTCGGACCCGGCGCGAGGCCCAGCGACTGGGTCGTGACTCCAGCGGTCGTCGCCCGCTCCAGATCACCGTCGACGAGGCTCCAGATGGTTCCGTCAGCGCCGAGCGCCACCATGGTCGCGGTCTCGGCACCATCGGCCTGGTCGGACTGGAACGGAATCTCGACCGCGTCAGCCCCCACCGGCAACAGCACACCCTCTCCGACGGTCGAATCCGCGACGACGAGACCGGATGCGCCGGCGCGAGCGAACGAGGTGCCCGAACCAAGCGCGGGCACGCCGCGGGCTGACCCGAGCCGAAGGTCGGCGGTGTCGATCTCGCGAACTTCCCCCACGGTGTCGTTCAACAGGTAGGCCTGGCCACCGCCTTCTGCGATGAATTGCCGCTGACCACCGGCGCCGGCATCGACGCTGGCGAGCGCTCGGCCACCGAACCCGTCGACCAGCACCGCCCGGCCGGTGGGCGCGTGCACGAACCATCGGGTCGCACGAGACGACGCCGCGTCGACCGCCGGCAGGCCGTCGGAGCGGAACACCACCACGAGCGCGGTGAGACACAGCGCAGTGGCGACCATCGCCGCGACGAGTTGTCGCCACGTGACCGCGATCGACGACGGCGTCAGGGACATGCGTCTCCAACGTTAGGGCGTCCGATGTGAGCGCACCGCGCCTCGCAGTGAGCGCGCGACTGCTCCGCGTGAGGGAGCGACGCGTCGAAGAACGGGTCGCGGGAATGGCGGAGTTCTCCCACGATCTGTCCATCGGCACGTCGAGATGACGACTTGAGCGATTTCTCAAGAAATCTTGAACCGACCCGGAGGGTTGCCGTGAGTGCGCCCGACGGGGAACCGATCGTCGTAGTCTCACGTCGATGGATGTGGTCGTGCGAACACCTCACGGTGACGCAGACATCGAAATCGTGAGCGCGCCGCCGACGGTGACGCTCGGCGACCTGCTGGCTGCCGTCAACGGTCAAGCTGCACCACCGATCGCTCGCGTCGACGGACGCATCGTGAGCACCGTCCAACCGCTGGTCGAGGCGGGGCTCGCCATCGGGTCGGTCATCGACGCGCGTTCGATCGACCCGGCCGCCAGCCCGGTTGCACCAAGCGCCGCCGCGACGGCACCGGCGCCGCCAGCACCGGCCATCAACCTCTTGCAGCTGACGGGGCGCGGGGCGGGAACCATTCGACGACTCGACCGAGGACGGTTCCGCATCGGGCCCGGACGTCGCCTCAACAGCATCGAGATGGACGACGCAGCAGTCGAGTCGTCGGCGTTCGAGGTCACCGTCGACAGCCGCGGGACGGTCGAGGTCAGCCCGGGACCCCGCATCGGCGGCGCACTGGGCGTGTTCACCCCGACGCTCGACGGCAGCCTCTTCGATCGACCGTTGCGCTGGACCGATGGCCGCCTGAGCGTCGGTGGTCGCCTCTTCGCCATCGAGGCGCCAGCGATCGAACCACCTCGCCGTCAGCTTCCCGAGCCCGACGCCTCTGGGGCCATCGGCTTCGAACGTCGCCCCTGGAACGCCACCGCCGAACACCTTCCGGTGGTCACCGCGCGGCGGCGGGCACACACCTACGAGCACGGACTGTGGACGAGGCGTTCGGGGGATCCCGGTGCGATGACGCTGCCGTTCGGTGTGCTTCCCGACGATCGCAGCGTCGCCACGATCGATCTCGACCGCGCCCGAGGCGTGGCGATCGTGGGTACCGATCGTTTCGGCGCCGCCCTCGCACGCACGCTTCTCGTCGAAGCCGTGACTGCGATGGGGCCAGCCGATCTGCGCCTCGCGATCGCTTCCACACCCGACCGCCTCGGCCAGTGGGATTGGGCCAAGTGGCTTCCACACGTTCGAAAGAGCGGTGACCCCACGGCCGCAGCACTGCTGCTGGCCGACGATCACGATCTCGCAACGTGGGCGGCCGGAATCACGTCGGCCGTCGCCGGCGACGACCACCCGACCCCGCCGAGCGGCATCGTTCGGGCAAACCCGCCGACCGTCACCGGAGCCGCCCCACGCGCCGACTGGCTCCCTCCTCAACCGGTCGCACCGACCGCTCGACCACCCGTTCTGCTCGTCCTCGACGACATCTCCCTGTGGAATCGTCGTGACTCGCCGCTCCGGTCGCTGCTCGTCGATCCGCCGCCACACCTTCGCATCCTCGCCATGTGCGGCGGGTTGCACGAGGCGCCAGGCTTGTGCTCGGTGCTCATCGAGGAGCGACTGCCCGAGGAACTCTTCGCTGCCGCGGAGGCTCCCTCGGGGAACACCGCCCTGTTCGGGTCGCTCGCCACGCTGCACGACCGGCTCGCGTCGCCTCCGAGCGTCACCGAAGACATCCGGCCAGCGCTCGTCGAGACGCACGTGGCACTCGAGATCGCCACGGCGCTCGCACCACTCGATGATCTCGACGTCGAACGTCCCGGTCCCGTTCCGACCGGCCTCGCGCCTCCGTCGTTGAGCGAACTGATCGACATCCAGATGGCGACCGCACGGCAGCCCAACCACGATCAATCGGGTCTCACCGTCACCGTCGGCCTCGTCGATCTCCCCGATGGCGACCGTCGCGACGGCACGCCGATCGAACGTCGTCCGGTTCGTGTCGACCTCGCTGCGTCGCGCGTCACCCTGGTGGCGTCCGACGACGCCGAGCTCATCGACACCTTGTTGGCAGCAATCGTGCTCGGAGCCACAGCGACGCGCCGCACCGACCAACTCGCCGTCCTCACGGTCGGACGACACCGGCCCGCTTGGCATGCGGAGATCCCTCACATCGCTGGCCACGTCGATCGCGCAGCTGCCGACGACCCCGCACGGCTCGTGCATCGCGTCGCTCACGTGCTGACCAGCCAGCCCGGGCTCGAGGTCCTCGTCGTGATCGAGGACGCGTTCGTGGCCGGCCAGCCAGTCCACGGGCGCCCGGTGTCGGCCCCGGTCGACCTGCTCACCGGGCTGCTCGAACTCGCCGACTCCTTGTCCAGAGTGCACGTGGTGATGACCTCGACCGAAGACGTCGCGTCGATTCCCGAATCGATCCGGAACCGATGTGGCATCGAACTCGCCGTCGGGCAGCACGCTGGCTCCCCACGCGGCGTCGTGTCGAGCACCGAGACAGCGGTCCACTTCATCGGACCGACAACGCTCGGCGCTGCCATCAGTGGGCCGCCGACGCTCGGGACGACGATCCCTCGCACACTCGCGATTCGCGCCAACGTGCACGGTCGCGCCATGACCCCATTGGAGCGGCGCGTCAATCGCGCGGCGAGCGTGCCGACCGCGAGTTTGCCCGATCCTGCGACGATCGAGATCGCGCAGCGCGTCGGGGCCGCAACGGCCTCCAACGCCGATGGCAGCAATGGCGTCGATGGCGTCGATGGCGGACTCCTGCCACCACCGCTGCCGACCTCGGTCAGCCATCTCTCCTTGCTCGCGCAGCACCCGGGTGATGGCGTGCCCATCGGCTTGCTCGACCGTCCGGAGCGAGCGATGACCGAGGCGTACTGGTGGCAGCCCGGTCGAGACGGCACGCTGCTCGCGATCGGCTCGCCACGCTCCGGCATGACCCAGTTGGCCGACTTGCTGGCGACGGGCATCGCAGCTCGCTACTCCGCCGATGATCTCGCTGTGTACGCGATCGAACCCCTTCCGCAGCGGCGACGCGCGTTCGCGGCGATGCCGCACTGCGTCGACGTCGTCACCACCGACGATCCGCACGGGGTCCGACGCATCGTGGCCACGGTCGCCGAACTGGTCGAACGACGTCGCAGCACGTCCACCTCGCCGCAACGAGATCCCGCCATCGTGCTCTTCGTCGGCGACCTCGCCCGGCTGGTCCGATGGCTGTCGGGTGACGGGGTCGGCGACATTCTGGAGACGCTCGCCAGTATCGGCTCCGACGGGGCCGACGTGGACGTCAACCTCGTCGCCGTGACGAATCGTGTCGACGATCTGGGGCCGATCGTGCGATCTGCCGGCGACCGATTGATCGGCTCGGTGGCCGACCCGAACGATCGAGCGCGTCTCGGCATTCCTGCTCCAGGACCCGCCGACCGTCATCCCGGACGGTGCTGGTCGGTGACCGCAGATCGACGCGTCCAACTGGCGATCCCACCCGACTCGGTCGAGCACGAGATCGCACGCCTTGCCTCGGAGTCGTCGTCACCCGCGTCGACCACGCCACCGACGCCGAAGGGGAGCACGAGATGAACGTGACCCGGGGCGACGGCGTCGGTATCGAGGTCGCCGACTCCTACATTCGCGCCGTCCGGCTTCGTCACGACACACCGGGTCGCGTGGCGGCCGCTGCCGAGTTGCCCTTCGTGTCCTACGACGACAGCGCCGCGCTCGACTCGTTCGTCTTGTTGCGCGCCGAACTGGGCGACCCGGTCGAACCGACCCGAATGGCGACGTTTCCTGCCTCAGCGACGCTGCAACGCATCGACGTCACCGGACGCTCCGGGCCCGAACTCAACGAACTGCGTGCGGTCGTCGATCGACGGCATGGGATCGACTCGACCCTCGTGATGGACGAAGGTCCGAGACGCTGGTTGCTGCTGATCCGATGGGAGGCGCTGGCGATTCGTCGGCTCGAGGATCTCGCCGAACGCGCCGGCTTCGTCGACGTGACCGTCGAGCCGAGCCCGGTGGCGCTCGCCCGAGTCGTGCCGTCGAACACGTCGTATCTCCAACGCTTCGTCGCACAAGGCGACGCCCATCACGCCGTGGTCCGCAACGGGTTGCCGGTCGCCGCGGTCGGCATGCACTCGACCGGTCGAACCGCTCCCGACATCACGACGAGCAACGTCGATGTCCCGGTCGCCTGGTTCGACGACCTGCTCACCGAGGATCAGCTGACCGAGATGGTGTCACGGGTGAGTCGCACCGCCGAAGCAGCATCACTCCTCGACCACGTCGACGGCACCTCGGCGCGGGCGACGACCAGCTCGGGCATGACCTCGCTCGGTGTCGCCGGCGACGCCTACCCGCTCTTTCCGGTCCACGACCTTCGTGCAGCACAGCGTCAGGGTGTCGCCTTGGGTGCGGCCGCTGGGGCCGCCGGGCTCGCCGGCACGCTCCGACCCGTCGACATGAACGCTGCCGTCGCTGCCAGCGTTCAGCAATTCGACCGTCCATGGGCGATCGAACGCCTTTCCGACCTTCCCGATCTCCCCGATGCCCCGTCGGCGGGAACACTCAAGCGTGTCACCAAGCGGCTCCGCCCGCGCAAGCACCGCTGACGGAG
The DNA here is from genome assembly GCF_046290335.1 of Ilumatobacter sp. Lineage (GTDB taxonomy): Bacteria > Actinomycetota > Acidimicrobiia > Acidimicrobiales > Ilumatobacteraceae > Ilumatobacter_A. Next base: position 483,987 of record NZ_JBKAGH010000002.1, read on the forward strand.
CATGCACACCGCCTGCTGGCATTGCAATCGGCACTAGTCTCACGCAGCAATGGAGTTGGTCGTCCGCACCGTGCACGGCGACGCCGAGATCACGGCATCGAACGACCACAGCGACGTCACGATCGCGGACATCGTCGCCGTCGTGACCGGCAACGCCGTCCCTCGATCGGTTCGCATCGACGGGCGATCGGTGCCGTCGGACACGCCGATAACGAGTAGCGGTGCGCTGGCAGGATCGATCATCGGCGTCGGCGAACCGACGGTCGATCACGATGCCGAGCCCGTGGCCGTGCTCGCTCAAAGCGCCGGACGAGGCAGCGGCGAGCAGGCGACGTTGTGTCCCGGTTCCTACGTTCTGGGGCCGTCCCGTCGCATCAACGCCAGCGAGTTGAGCGAGGCTCCCGTCGACGAGCCGACCGTGCGGCTCGACGTCGCCACGGACGGCTCGATCGAAGTCCGCCATCTCGTCTCCCGCCACGCCTCCGCTCCCGACGCTTCTGCTCCCGAGGCCTCTGCTCCAGCGGCCTCTGCTCCAGCGGCCTCTGCTCCAGCGAACAGGCACGAGGACGAACGGCGCGATCAGCCCGACCGTGACGAGCCGAGTGCCGGACCGACGGCGGCGGCTCGCCTCGACGGCGCGGTGCTCGGAGAGCAACCGGTGCCGTGGACCACCGGACCGCTGGCAGTCGGCGGCCGCGTCTACGAGATCCGACGGACCAACGATGCATCCACGCGGCGCACGGGCCGCCGAGTCGCCGGCGTGAGCACCGATGGGATGGTCGCATTCAACCGGCCTCCTCGCCGAGCGCTCATCGCCGAGGAAGCACCGCTGTCGGTTCCCGAGGGCGGTGACGACGTTCGCACGGGCCGCCGCTTTCCGTTGCTTGCGATGTTGGCACCTCTGCCCATCGCCGTCGCCATGGCCCTGCTGCTCGGGAGTCCACGCTTCTTGTTGTTCGGGCTGATGTCGCCGGTGATGGTCGGGGCCTCCTGGTTGTCTGACCGCCGCCAGCGCAAGCATGATCTGCACGAGTCGGCGGGCCGGAACTCGAGCGCCGAGACGGAGTTCCGCACTGCCGTCGCTGCTCGATACGCGAGCGAGCGTGCACGCCGCCGAGCCAACGACCTCCACATGGTCGACGTCGACGAGTTGTCGCGCCAGACGGCACCGCAGCTGTGGGCCCGACGACCTGGTGACGACGACGCCTTCGCCGTGACGATCGGCATCGGTGACATCCCCTGGCGCCCACCACTCGACCGAACCAGCTCGTCCATCTCGTCAGCTGATCGCATCATCGACGACGTCGGCGTTCTCCACTCGGTGCCGATCATCGCCGATCTTCAGAGTGAGCGCGGCGTCGGTGTCGTCGGCGACCGCGAGTTCACCGAGGCCTGCGCGAGCGGCCTGCTGTTGCATGCGTGCACCTCGCACGGACCGGCCGACCTCGACATCATCGTGCTGTCCTCGCCCGATCGAGTCGCCAGCTGGGAGTGGGTCAAGTGGATCCCGCATGCTCGCCTCGGCGGACAGCCACGGATCTACACCGACGAGGCGACGATCTCGGCGTGGGCGCTGGCCGTCGAACGAGGCTGGCAACGTCCCAGCCGCCCGTCGTTGCCGTCGCACATCACGATGGTCGTCGTCGATCAGCCCGACTGGTGGCGGAGCCGCACCGCACCGCTCCGATCGCTGTTCAGCGACCCGACGATGCCACTTCGATTCCTCACGCTGACCGATCTGGCCGAGGACGTGCCGGCGGTGTGCACCACGCTCCTCCTCGCCGACGCCGACGGCACCGCGACGGTCGATCATCTGCTCACCGGCGAACGGATCGTCGGCGTCGCACCGTTCGCCGTGCACGCGGATCGAGCGGTCGACATCGCCCGACGACTGGCACCGCTCGACGATCCCGATCTGGCGTTGAACGTCGAGTCGTCGCTGCCGTCGGTGGTGCCGATCGCCGAACTCCTCGGTCTCGACGCCATCGACAGCGACGCGATCCTGCAGCGATGGCGGAGCGGCGAACGACCGGCGCGGCCGACCGTGGTCGCGGGCGTCGCCGAGCAGGGACCCGTCCATCTCGACCTCATCGACGACGGTCCTCACGGGCTCGTCGCCGGGACCACCGGCGCCGGCAAGAGCGAACTGCTTCGCAGCCTGATCGTCGGTCTCGCCACGAATCTGCAACCCGACGAGATCAACTTCGTGCTCGTCGACTTCAAGGGAGGGTCGGCGTTCGACGCGTGCGCTGCGCTTCCCCACACCGTCGGAATGGTGACCGACCTCGACGAGCATCTCGCCGGACGCATGCTGCGATGTCTACGAGCCGAGCTCCAGCATCGGGAACACATCCTGCGCGCGGTCGAAGCGTCGTCGCTCGACGAGTACCAGCGAATCGATGGCGTCTCCCCGCTGCCTCGTCTCGTCCTGGTCGTCGACGAGTTCGCGTCCGTCGCTGCCGAACTCCCCGAGTTCTTGCCATCGCTCGTCGACATCGCTCAACGCGGCCGCAGTCTCGGCATCCACATGATTCTCGCCACGCAACGACCCGCCGGTGTCGTCGACAACAAGATCAAGGCGAACACGAACCTGCGGATCGCGTTGCGCGTGCAGGACGACGGCGACTCACTCGACGTGATCGGCACACGCGACGCTGCGAACCTGCCTCGACGAGCTCCCGGCCGGGCCTATGCCCGGTTCGCCGCCGGAGAGTTGACGCTGTTCCAGTCCGCGTATTCGACCGGAACGTCGTCGGAGGCGCGGTCTGCCTCGCTGCGAGTCGAGCCCTTCGTGATCGGGCGACCGCTCACACCGATCGAGACGCGTCTTCGGCGAATCGGTCGGGAGCCTGACGTCTCGACCGACCTCGGCCGCCTCGGCGCGCCCACCGACCTCGAGCGCCTCGTCGATGCGATCGCCGCCGCAAGCGACGCACTAGGCCAAAGCGATCAGCGGCCGCCCGCCCCGCCACCACTGCCGACGAACCTGGAACTCCGTGCGTTCTTCGACGCGCACCCCGGCGACGGCATACCGCTGGCGCTCGTCGACATGCCAGACGAGCAGCGACAGATCCCGCTGTTCTGGCAGCCGGGGGCGACGGGCAGCTTCATCGCCTACGGGATCGCCGGAGCCGGTACGTCGTCGGCGTTGCTGGTCGCCGCGCTGGGAATCGCCGAACGCTGCTCGGCCGAGGACGTGCACGTGTACGCGATCGACGCCGACACCAACTCGCTGGCCCCGCTCGCCGCGTTGCCACACTGTGGCGCGGTGGTCCGGGTGAACGAACCGGATCGGCTGATGCGTTTGGTGCGCAACCTCACCGATGAGGTGGAGCGCCGTAAGTCGCTGGCGGCCGAACTCGGTGGACCCGCTCGAGTGGCAGCGCGCGAACCCGCCATCGTGCTGCTGATCGACAACGTCGGCGGGCTGCGCCAAACACTCGACGACGACCGGGAGCAGGCCGGCACCTGGCCCGATCTGGAGCGCATCATCCGCGACGGGCAACCGCTCGGCGTCACAGCGCTCCTGACGGCGAAGCAGGAGCGAGCCGTTCCCACCTCGCTGGCGACGCAGATTCCGACCCGGTTCGTGATGCGACTCGGCGATCCGTTCGCGTACGCCGGCTTCGGTCTGCGACCGGGCGAGCTGCCGACCTTCCTCCCGGGGCGCGCCGTCCGACCCGACGATCGCGTCGAACTCCAACTCGTCTCGCCGCCCGACGACCTCGCTGCCCACATCGCAGCGCTCGGGATCGAGCAGCCGAGCGAGCACCGGCCGTTGCGTGTCGAGCCGCTGCCGTCCCACATCCTCGTCGAGCAGGTCGTCACCGCGTCGTCCATGGGTTCCGACGGGCTACGCGTCGCCGTGGGCCTCGACACCCAGACTGCCCGTCCGGCGCTCGCGGCGATCCCGTTCGGCGAGAACTTCTTCGTCACGGGCTCAGCACGAAGCGGCCGCTCGTCGGTGCTGTTGGCGATCGCTGCCGCGGCGCGACACGTCTCCAGCGACCTGCCGATCTTCGCCGTCACACCGCGTGGCGGCCCGTTGCGCTCAGCCCCGGCGGTCACCGACGCACCGAGCGAGCCCGCCGACGTCGCTGCGTGGGTCGAGCGCATCGCAACGACGCCCGGCCGCCGCTTGGTACTCGTCGACGACGCCGATCGAATCGGCGGGCCCAGTTTCGAGCGGCTCGGAGCGATCGTCGATGACGAGTTGATCGTCGTCATGGCCGGTCGATCCGACGGGCTGCGTTCCATGAACCACTGGTCGAAGCCGTTGCAACGAGGACGCAACGGGGTGCTGATCCGGCCCACGATGGTCGACGGGGAACTCCTGCGCACACCACTCGGCACGAGGCTTCCGCGTTTCGCTGCACACATGGGATTTCTGGTCGTCGACGGCGAGGTGACGCCGTTGCTGGCGGCCGTCGCAACGCCGCCGGAGGCCCGCTCGTGAGTCGCGGTCGCAGCGGGGTGGGCATCGAGATCGCCGGAACGGTGCTGCGCGGCGTCGTCACCGACGAGGACGCATCCGACGACGTGTTGCGGGTGAGCGAGGTCTCCGTCGACTCCGAGACCGACGCCGACGCGCTGCTCGATGGCTTCGTTCGGCTCCACGCGCAACTCGATCCGGAGGCCCGGCCGACCCGACTGGCCTGGTTCCCTCCCGGAGCGACACTGCAGCGACTCGACGTCACCGGGCTGGATGGTCCCGCCCTGAACGAGGTTCGTCATCGGCTCGACCGAGATCATTCGGTACCTGCCACGTTGCTCTTGGACGTCGGCGTCCGACGGTGGATGGTGGCGATCCGTTGGAATGCCGATGCCGCTCACCGGTTACAGCGGCTCGCCGAGCAGGCCGGTTTCGTCGAGGCCACGATCGAACCGAGCCCGATCGCGATGCATCGAGCACTCTCGCGATCCGTGCGAACCGTGCGCCGCGATGGATCGGCGAACTCGTCGTGGGCCGGGGTCTACGACGACGATCTCGTGGTGGTCGCGACGTCGATGCGTGCCGGGCAACGCGACTATCCCGCGCTGTCGTTGGGCAGCGTCGGACTTCCCGCGCGCGACCAGATCGTCGAGGAAGCGACGTTGCTCGCCGACGTCGCGAGCGCACTGTCACGCAACTTCCACGACCCGAGCGGAGAGACGGCCGCCGCCGATGCCGCCAGCCTCGGGGTGCAGATCGGCGATCGCCCGTTTCCGCCGTTCCCACCCCATGACCTGCGAGCAGCGCGACGGATCGGCGTCGCGATCGGGGCGTCGCTGGGAGCGGCGGGACTCTTCGGGCGGTTGCGACCGGTCGATGTCGTGACGGCCACTCGACCGATCATCGAATCTGCACGACGGCCGTGGACGCTCGAGCGTCTCGCCGAGGTGGAGGACCGGGACGAACGGCACCTGCCGAACCGATGGCAGCGAATGACCGCCCGCTTCCCGCGCCGGCCGCGACGCCGACGCGCCAACTGACAGCCCGCTTCCCCGTTCGACGCGCCACTGCGGCGCGATGCGTCATTCGCTCGGCACGTCCTGAGCACGAACCGCCAACACCGACGTCGACAACCCCAACTCCGCATTCAACGCAAACCGCCACACCGGCACCATCAACGACACCAAACTGAACCGATCGAACGACACCTCCCACCCCAACACCGCCGACTCCAACGACTCCACCGGCACCTCCAACGCCACCCCATCCAACACCCGCTGCGCCTCCACCCACACATGCTCCGCCTCCTGGGGACCCCCCGCAGGAAACACTTCACCCGACCACACGAAATCATCCACATCGAACCCCAACCCCACGAACACCCCCTGCGTCCGCACCACCGCCTCCTCGGCCGACAACGTCGCCGCCCCACACCGATCACAATTCGGATCGTTCCCACCCGTGAACCCAAACGAGAAACTCCCCGTCTGGAAACTGATCCCCACCCGACGAACCATCTCATCGCCCCGATCGTTCACACCCCCACGATCAGTCAACCGCAGCCCCAACGGCGTCTCCCCCACCCGCACACCGAACTCGCGATCCTCGATCCCCAAAAACTCCGCCCACCCCACCAACGTCGCCTCCGCATCAAACCCCTCCGGCGGCATCAACCGAAACACCTCCACCACCTCACGACCCTCCAAAAACACCCGATCCCCCTCCGACACCCCACCCGACGACGAACACCCCAACAACACCACCAACAACACTCCCCCCAGACGACCCATCACCGCGTCGCCACCTGCACCGTGTCGGGCAGGTACGCGAGCGACCCACCCCACTCACTCTGCAAGGTGAGATCGTCGAGCCCGTCGAACAGCGCCGGATCGGTATGCATCTGCTGGAGCAGATTCGAGATGAACCACTGCCGCTGATGCGGATCGGCCCAGTTCGTCGCATCGATCAGCTCGACGACCTGAGCGCGCCGACCTCCGGTCACCACCCCCAACGACACCACCATCCGCCTACGGCACACCCGGATCGAACTCGAGCGTCACCCGAAGGTGCACAACCTCGAACGTGAATCGCGGCGACCACGTGGGCGTCACCCCGTCGACCGCAGGCGCCGTGAACGGGAACACGTTCTCCCCCACCGGCGCAAAAGCACTGAGATCGACATCAGCCACGTTGCTCTCCCCAAACAACTCGTCGACCTCGTCCAGAAACTCGCCGATCGAACGACCACGCCACACCCCTTCACCCCACTCCGCTACAAACCGTTCGCCCGACTCACGCAACCCCACCGCCACCCTCACCGGGGACTCCTCCAACACCACCCTTCCGATCACGCCCGACACGTGACCCGGCATCGACGGCTTGGCCGTCTCACCCAACGCCCCCCGACCGAACGTGCCCTCCGTGCTCCGACCCGACGGAAACACCACCCGCAACCTCGCCGGCCCATCCAACTGCACGAAATCACTCACCCGCGAACCCAACCCCGCCGCTGTCTGCGGCTCACGAAAATCCCACACCACCACACCATCCACCACGTTCATCCCCTCCACACCATCACGATCACCAACGCCATCACACCCCACACCGCCCAACACCACCACGAACACCAGCATCCACCGCCGTGCGATCACCACCCTGTACTCCAGTCCACGTCGAGATCGACCGCCCACTCGGTACCGAAATGCATCAGCAGATCCTCCCACTGAGCACCCATGCTGAAGTCGTCAGCCCGATCACCGACGGGTACGTCGAGCACGTCGAGGATCACATCCGGGTGATGCTCGGCGAGGTCGACGTACACGGGCAACGTGTCCTGCTCGATCAACGCCCACCGATCATCGAATTGGGAAATGTTGCCATCCGGCAGCGGCGTCGTCACCGTCACCGTCACCTCACCGCCGGCGTGCGGAACCGACTGGCTGTACACCCAGGGAATCACGGTCACCTCACGCGGCGTGCCGACCCACTGACTCACGTCAACGTCCAACGGGAACAACTCCGGGTAACTCTTCGCGCCCGGAACCGAAGGCGCCCCGATCGCCGTCATGATGTAGGTCACCACCTCGCCCGTCAGTCGACGACCCCGCATCTCGTCGTAGTCGTTCCTGATGATGTGTCGTTGTTCACGGTAGAGAAGTTCGCGATTCCCCGCCCCGATCAACTCGACATCATCCGTTCGCCGACCGTCATCGATCTTCTGCCAGGCCGCGACCGTCGCCGCGCCGTCGCGGTACGCGTCCTCAGCGAAGAGCGCCTCGATCGCGAGCATTCCGCCGTGGTTGTACGCCTCATGAGCAGGTGCCATGTCCAGAAAGATCTCCTGCTGCATCCCGAGCAGAACCTGCTGATACCAGCGAAGTTCCTCCTCGGTGAACCCCGCGGCAAAATCCGTCGCAACCCACGCCGGCTGCGCCGACCCCGGCCAAGCACTCATCATCCGAGCGACGACTTGCGCCTTGTCGGCCAGATCAGCAAACGACTCGAGGTCCCGGAAACCGCCATAGAAGCTCGGCCCGATCATCGCCGCCATGCCCGCCCACCACAACGAGCCCGGTTCGGAACGGTAGAGATCGGCGTAGTACTCGTACACCGACTCGACGATGTGAGCATTCGCATCCAACCCCAACTGCGGGTTCCATTCGGTCGGATCGATACCAGCCGCTTCGTACGCTCGCTGCGTGTAGAACTCACGGACCTCAGAGGGAGAGCCACCCGAACCGATCTCGTCCGCGAGACTCGCCTGCAACAAGGCTGCGAAATCCGCAACCTGTCCCATGAGGTACGCGCCGCCAGTCGAGAAGCCGGAATCCGCCAACTCCATCGCCGCTGCCTTCGCTCCCAGAAGATCCGACAGCAACGTCAACTCCTCGACGAGTTCCGCTGCGACAACCTGGGCGGCGTACTCCAGACCACCGAGCGAGAGACCAGCGAGCGTCGCCAGATCACCACGAACGTCGTCGAGCCGGCCACGCTCAACGGACACAGCGTGTTCAGCCCCACGAACCACCAACGAATCAAGGCTGACCATCGTCATCGCTCACCCCGAAACGGCACAAACGGCCCTGCCGCACGGCCAGGCCGAACCTCCCACGCAGCCGCGGCTCGGGCTTGCTCGATGGACAGGCTGACGCTCATCCGATGTCGACCCAGTCGTAGGGCTTCGAAGGTTCCCGCGGCTCGCGCCCCGGCCACGGCAACGGTGCATCGGGATCATCGATCCGCGACAACAGCCAAGCACGATGACGGTTGGCCCACGACGAGTGCGCGATCCGCCACGCCGCGAGATCGTCCGCGAACTGTTCACACACTTGCGCCCGCCGCTCACACTCCTCGGCCAACGCTTCGCACTCACCGCGAAGCGACTCTGCGTTCAGCGCACCCGCAACGAACGCGTTGTCCACGACCGTTTCCAACCGTCCACCACGGACGCCATGCTCATCACCAGTCCGCCACAGCGCTCGGGACACGTCGCCCGCCTCGTCGGCCGCGTCGCGCATCCGCCGCGCTGCTGCCCGATACTCGAACGCGGTCGGCATCGCAGGTACTCAGCCGAGGCGTCACGTTCAGGCGTTGGACCAGCCGACGTTGGCGGCCTGGTCGAGATTGGCCCGCTGATTCGACACCGCCGTCTGCATCTCCGCCGTCGCCGCATCGACATCATCACCCGACTTCTTCAACGCCGCACCGAACTCGGCCAACACCGGCGTGAAACCTGCGTCGACCTGCCCCTTGATCGCCGCGATATCCGTATCGATCTGCGCCGTCCCCGCCGCAACCACCGACTTGAACTGCGTCATGTCGCCATCGAACGCCGTGCGGTTCGCACCCGTCCACTGCACACCACCCGCCTGACCCGCCAACGCGTTCATCTCATCATCGATCGACCGAGCCAACGCCCCCGCCTCCGACTGCATCGACGACAACGTCGCCTCGAACGCTGAGATCGCCGCCTGGATCTTGCCGTCCAACACCGACGCCTTCGCCGAGATCTCCACCCCCGCCGTCTGGAACGCGGTCGACAACTCGTCGAGTTGCGTGAGGTCTGCACCAACAATGTCATTCGCCATGGTCGTCTCCTGATCGTGAAGTTCTGGTCGTGTCGTTCGGTTCGTGTCGTCGTGTCGTGTCGAGCGATGCCGCCGGTCAACCGTTCATCACCGCATCGAACGCCGCGCGCTGATTCTCGACACTCGACGAGAAACTCGACGCAACCTGCTGCGCACTCGCACCAGCCGCCTCGACGTTCGAACCCAACTCCGTCATCGTCGACGTCAACGCACCATTCACCACCGACGACGCCTCACCAACGAACCCCTCGATCGCACCCTGGATCCGCACGATGTCGTCATCGAGCGTCGCAACGATGCCATCCATTCGATCACGATTCGCGCCCGTCCACGTCGTCGCCGCCGCCCGACCATTCAAACGAGTCATCTCCGCAGCGATCTCGTCAGCCAAACCCCGCGCCTCGGCATCGAGCACACGCATCTCGCTCGTGAACTCCTCCAACGCCGCCGCAACACGACGAGCAATCGCAGACGACTGCGACTGAAACGTCCCGCCCGCCTGCCCAAACCGCTGAGCAAGCGCCGACATCGCCCCCAGATCTCCACCGATAACAGCCATGGCCATCCTCTCGATCGGCCGTCAGCGAAGTAGGCCGACAGCGTGACACAACCCACCTTAGTGCGCTCGTGCACCGTCGTCGAGAGGCCGAGACATCAAGAAGGACCACCACTCGCCCCCCCATCGAGACCAGTCCACGACAGCGCGTGGCGGATGTCAGTCGCGGTCGAAAATTGACGGGCGCTGACCGAACACGGCCACCGCCTGCTTCAGCGGTACGAGATCCGCCCCACCCGACGTGGGTGCCGGACGCTTCTCCGCCTCACGGATGGCGTGCAACGCGATCTCGCGGGCCTGCTCGAGTTCGGCGCGCAGCCGGGCGTTCTCGTCTTCGAGGCGCATCACCCGGCGGATGCCCTCGAGGTTCATGCCCTCGTTGGTCAGCTCTGCGATGCGGCGCAACAACTCGATGTCGTCGTCGCTGTAACGCCGGTTGCCGCCTTCGGTTCGAGCCGGCGACACCAGACCTCGACGCTCGTAGATTCGCAGCGTCTGCGGATGCATGCCCGCCAGTTCGGCGGCGACCGAGATCACGTAGACCGCTCGATTTCTGGTTCGTTCGCTCATCACGTCTCCTGCGTCGCTTCCACCGTAGTGGCTGCGGCGAAGGCCTCGACGGCCGCTCGCTGCGCGTCGTTCAGTTCGGTGGGAACGATCAAGTCCACGGTGACGATCAGGTCACCCTCCATGTCGCCCTGGCGAGTCGAGCGAGTGATGCCTTTGCCCTTCACGCGATGACGGCTGCCGGGTTGCGTTCCGGGCCGAATCCGCAGGGTGACAGTGCTGCCGTCGAGCGTCGGGACGTCGATCGTGCCGCCAAGCGCGGCGTCGGCGAACGAGATCGGCACGGTCACGGTGAGGTTGTCGCCGCTGCGGCCGAATCGCTCGTGGCCCATCACCTTGAGTTGGACGAGCAGGTCACCGCTGGGGCCGCCGTTGCGCCCAGGGGCGCCGCGGCCCTTGAGTTTGATGGTCTGGCCGTCCTTCACGCCGGCTGGGATGCGCGTCTTCACCTCGCGCGGGCGCTTCTCGATGCCCGAGCCCCGACACGTGTCGCACGGATACTCCACCGTGACGCCATTGCCCTGACAGACACGGCAGGGCGACGACATCGCGAAGAATCCTTGGTTGTCGTCGATCACGCCACGGCCACCACAGTTGCTGCAGACCTTGGGGCTCGTTCCGGGCCGCGAGCCAGAACCGTGACACGTCGAGCACTGCGCGTCGGTGGTCAAGAACAGCGAGGTCTCGATGCCGTTGACGGCGTCGGCGAAGTCGACGGTGAGTTGCGCTTCGATGTCGGCGCCGCGGCGCGGTCCGACACCAGCCGCTGACCCACCACGGCCAGCCGGACCGCGACCACTGCGCCCGAACATCGAACCGAGGATGTCGCCGAGGCCGCCCGAGCCTGACATGTCGTCGACGTTGAACGAAAACCCGCCGGGGCCGCCCCGAGCGCCCATCGCGCGCACGTCGTCGTACTCCTTGCGTTTCGCCTCGTCGCCGAGCACCTCGTAGGCAGCGGAGACGTCTTTGAACTTCTCCTCAGCGGCAGCGTTGCCGGGGTTCTTGTCGGGATGCAGGTCACCGGCCAGCTTGCGATACGCCTTCTTGATCTCCTTGTCGGAAGCCGACTCCGACACGCCGAGGGTCTCGTAGTAGTTCTTCTCGAACCATTCTCTCTGCGGGCTCATGTGGTGCCGTCCTCCTTTCGTCGCTCGCTGTTCGTCTCCCCCGCCAACGCCTGGGGTCTGACCCCACGTGTTGAACGCCTGGGGTCTGACCCCACGTGTTGAACGCCTGGGGTCTGACCCCACGTGTTGAACGCCTGGGGTCTGACCCCACGTGTTGGTCAGTCGGTCGTCTTGACCATCGCAGCGCGCAGGGTCTTGCCTTTCCAGCGGTAGCCGCTGCGCAACACCTCGGCCACCACCGGCTCTCCGCCGGAACCGGGTTCGTGCGCCACAGCCTCGGCAACCTCGGGATCGAACGGTTGACCGTCGAGATCGATCGTGTCGAGGCCGTGCTTTTTCAGCTCGACCAGCATCTGGTTGAGCAGCGGGCCGACTTCGTCGGGATGACGAAGGTAGGCCGCCTCGGCAGCGTCGAGCACCGGAAGCAACGCTTCAGCCAAGCGGCCGGTCGCCCGGTCGGAGTCGGCCAACGCCCGTGACGCCGACTGCTTGCGGAAGTTGTCGAAGTCGGCCTGGATCCGCTGCGCGATCGACTTGAACTCGTTGCGTTCCTCCAACAGCGCGAGCACGTCGACGTCGGAGAGATCGATCTCGATCTCCGGCGACCCGTCCGCGTTCGCTGACGCGTCGGGGTCGTCACCATCGGGCACGGCCCGATGCATCGATGACGTGATGTCGTCGATCTCGCTGGCGCGAACATCTTCGTCGAAGTCGCCCTGCCCGCTACTCCCGTCGGCGGGCCCCGACGGCGCCGAGGCGGCATCCGCCGAGTCCGAACCGAAGTCGGGATCGTGGACGTCAGGGTCGTAGTTGTCGCCGGCGCCGGTGTTGCCCGGCCGGCCGAGTGGTTGGTCGGACATCACGTGGCTCAGTTCTCGTCGTCGACGATCTCGGCGTCGACGATGTCATCATCGTCGACAGAGCTGGTTCCGCCGTCACCGGTCGACTGACCGGATGCCGAGCTGCCCGCCGCTCCAGCGTCTTTCGCTGCAGCCTCGTAGAGCTTCTGGCTGAACGCCTGGCTCGCTGACATCAGCGTCTCGGTGGCCGTCTTGATCGCTGCCGAGTCATTGCCCTCGAGCGCCTTCTTCAAGTCGACGAGCGGCGTCTCGACCGCTTCTTTCTCCTCGGCAGTGACCTTGTCGCCCTGTTCGCGCAGCACCTTCTCGGTCTGGTACACCAGCGAGTCGGCGTTGTTGCGAACCTCGGCCTCGTCACGCCGCTTCTTGTCGTCTTCGGCGTGCGCCTCGGCATCTTTCACCATCTGCTCGATGTCGTTCTTGTCGAGCGTCGACTGGCCGGTGATCGTCATCGACTGCTCCTTGTTTGTAGCTCGGTCCTTCGCCGAGACGTGGACGATGCCGTTGGCGTCGATGTCGAACACGACCTCGATCTGCGGCACACCGCGCGGGGCGGGCGGCAGATCGACGAGCTGGAACTTGCCGAGCGTCTTGTTGTACTGGGCCATGTCACGCTCACCCTGCAGCACGTGGATCTCGACCGACGGCTGGTTGTCTTCGGCCGTGGTGAAGACCTCCGAACGCTTGGTCGGAATGGTCGTGTTGCGTTCGATGAGCTTGGTCATGACGCCGCCCTTGGTCTCGATGCCGAGCGACAGCGGGGTCACGTCGAGCAACAGCACGTCTTTGACGTCGCCGCGGAGCACGCCCGCCTGGATCGCTGCACCGATGGCGACGACCTCGTCGGGGTTCACCGTCTTGTTCGGCTCCTTGCCGGTCAGGCTCTGCACCAACTCGGTGACGGCGGGCATACGAGTGGATCCGCCCACGAGGATCACGTGATGCAGCTCGCCCTTCGACACACCGGCGTCCTTGAGCGCCTGCTCGAAAGGTACGCGACATCGCTCGATGAGGTCGGCGGTCATCTCCTGGAACTTGGCGCGCGACAGCGACTCGTCGAGGTGCAGCGGGCCGTCGGCCGTGGCCGTGATGAACGGCAGGTTGATCTGCGTCGACTGCGTCTGGCTGAGCTCGATCTTGGCCTTCTCGGCAGCTTCCTGCAGACGCTGGGCCGCCATCCGGTCGGCGCTCAGGTCGACGCCGTGCGCCGCCTTGAACTGGTCGACCAACCACTTGATGATGCGCTGATCCCAGTCGTCACCGCCGAGTTCGGTGTCACCGTGCGTCGACTTGACCTCGAACACGCCGTCGCCGATTTCGAGCACCGACACGTCGAAGGTGCCACCGCCGAGGTCGAACACCAGGATGGTCTCGTCTTCGGATCCCTTTTCGAGGCCGTAGGCGAGCGCTGCAGCGGTGGGCTCGTTGATGATGCGCAGCACCTCGAGGCCGGCGATCGTGCCGGCCTCCTTGGTGGCGGTGCGCTGGGCATCGTCGAAGTAAGCCGGCACGGTGATGACGGCTTGGGTGACGGTGTCACCGAGGTAGCTCTCGGCATCACGCTTCAGCTTCATCAGCGTGCGGGCGCTGATCTCCTGCGCGGTGTACTGCTTGCCGTCGACGTCGTCGGACTTCCAGTTCTCCCCGATGTGACGCTTCACGCTGCGGAACGTGCGATCCGGGTTGGTGATCGCCTGACGCTTCGCGACCTCCCCGACGAGAACTTCGCCGGTCTTGGAGAACGCGACGACCGAGGGGGTGGTTCGTGCGCCTTCGGAATTGGGAATGACGACGGGGTCACCACCTTCGAGGACCGAGACGACGGAGTTGGTCGTGCCGAGATCGATACCGACTGCTTTGGCCATGAAATGCTCCTTGCTGATGCTGACGAGATGGTCAGGGAAGTAGAGATCTTGAATTCGTGGAACTCAAGATAGGAGCGTTCCGGGGCGGAGGCAACATTGCAGTCAGAAAACTTGAGTCACCATGACTCAAGTCATGGCCTCCCGTGACGTCTCTGGCGAAGCGCCGGCGGTACTGGTCGATGTCCTGCCCTTTCGGCGTCGTGACGCTCGTCTGGGGTCTGACGCTCGTCAGGCGTCGTCACGCTCGTCAGGGGGACGGCAGGAGGTCCTCGGGACCCAAGGAGTCCGGGAGCGACTCGTCCATCGCGAACGGGGAGTCGAGGCCCTCGACGGTGCAGCACTGCACCACCGTCGACGCATCGGAGAACTCTCGGATCTTCTGCCGGCAACCCCCGCAGGGAGAGCCGGCTCGACTACTCGCGGTCACGGTGACGATCTGGGCGATCACCGGATGACCGTCGGTGCCGGCGACCATCGCAGCGATCGCTCCCGCTTCGGCGCACGTGCCCTCCGGGTACACCGCGTTCTCGACGTTGCAGCCGACGAAGGTCGCTCCGCCAGTCGTTCGGATCGCTGCAGCGACCGGATAGCTCGAGTACGGGCTGTGCGAGCGCGCCATCACCGCGATCGCCGCGTCGAGCAGCTCCTCGACGGGACGTTCGGCGGCGCGGGCACCAAGATCAGCGCGTCACAGGAAGTCTGCGTCGCCACCACCGAGATCGACCCCGTCTTCACCGCCGACAACGGCTTCCTCGACACCGGCTGCCCCCTGAACCTCACCGTCCGATGCGCGCGACGCGTGCTGCGTCCGTGGCACCTCGAAGACGTGTGTGCAGCCAGCCGCTGGCATCACCGAGGTCAACGCCACCTGCACCTGAGCGCACATTCGGTACCGGGTCCGAAACGTGCGCACGTGGACCCGATACCAGACGTGCGGCGGCCTACGTCATGACGAACGGGTCGAGGGCGTCGAGGGCGGTCGAGGCCCGGTCGCGCCAACGCCTGGCGCCGCCGTAGTAGGCGAGTGAACCCGGCTCGGCACCGCCATAGCCGTTGTAGTAGCTGACGCAGTCACGCAGTGCTGCCGACATCGAGTCGGCTCGGGCACAGTGTCGAGCCCAGCGTTCCTCGGCCTCGGCAGTCGGTTCGATCGTGTCGGCGCCACGCTCGCGGAGGAGCGTGAGCGTCCGCACCACGTGGTTGACGTGATCCTCGATCGAGTCGGTGAAGTTGAAGCTCCCGCCCCCGCCCTGCGGACCGGTGATGACGTACAGGTTCGGGAATCCCTCGTGGTGCACCCCGAGGAACGAGCGGGTGCCGCCGTCGGCCCACTTGTCGGTGATCGAGCGGCCGTCTCGCCCGCGGACCATGTCGAACACGTCGCTGGCGAAGAACCGGAACCCGGTGGCGAAGATCAGCACGTCGAGCTCGTACTCCTCGCCATCGTGGACCACGCCGCGTTCGGTGATCTGGCGAACGCCCTCGGGCGCGCAGTCGACCAGGTGGACGTGGGGCAGGTTGAACGAGGGCAGGTACTCGTCGTGGAACGTCGGCCGCTTGCAGCCGTAGGGGTACCACGGCTTGAGCGCCTCGGCGGTGGCCGGGTCGTCGACGACCGCGTCGACGCGGGCACGGATCTGCTCCATGATCCGGAAGTTCGTGTCGAGCAGCTTCTCGACGTACTCCTCCGTCGTGAGGTCGCCGTCGTGCTCCTTGCGTTCCTTCCAGTCGTCCATCTCGCCAGCGAGATAAGCGTCATTGGCCTGCAGCGCCGTGCGCCCGGCCGAGATCTTGGCGAACCGCGCACGCCGAGCGACGGCCCAGCCTGGTTCGGCGGCCCACTTCGCCCGTTCCTCGTCGGTCGTCTCACGCTGATCCCGGACGTCGACCGTGGACGGGGTGCGCTGGAAGACGAAGAGTTCGCCCGCCACCTTCGCCAGCTCGGGTACGGCCTGCACCGCGGTGGCGCCCGTGCCGATGACGCCGATGCGCTTCCCGGCGAGGTCGACGTCGTAGTTCCACCGCGAGGTGTGGAACGACTCGCCTTCGAACCGGTCGATGCCCGGGATGTTGGCGAGTTGTGGCGTGGTGAGGATGCCGTTGGCGAGGATCACGTGGCGGGCGTGCATCTCGTCACCGCGATCGGTGCGCACGGTCCAGCGCTGGCCGGTGTCGTCCCAGTCGACACCGGTGACGCTGGTGTGGAAGAGGCAGCGGTCGTAGAAATCGAACCGTTCCGCCATCCGTCGGCAGTAGTCGAGGATCTCGAACCCGGAGGCGAACTTGACCGACGGGACGTACCCCATCTCCTCGAGCAGCGGGAGGTACGAGTACGCCTCGACGTCACACGCCACACCCGGGTACCGGTTCCAGTACCACGTGCCGCCGACGTCACCACCTCGTTCGCAGAAGCGCACGTCGTCGAACCCGGATTGGCTGAGGCGATACCAGAGCAACAGCCCGGCGAACCCGGCGCCGACGACGAGGACCTCGCACTCGTCGTCGAGCGCCTCGCGCTCCACTCGTTCCGACGAGTAGTGGTCGACCAGGTAGCGGCTGAACTCGCCGTCAATCGCCAGGAAGTCGCCGGACCCCTCGCGCAGCTGCTTGTCTCGTCGATAACGATCGCGAGCGTCGTCGTCGAACGACGCGCCGGCGGGTTGCTCGGGCAGCGTCGTCAGGCGCTCGTCGTCGATCACCCGGTAGCCGGCACCCTGGACGCGAGGGTTCGCCGCCGCTCGCGTGTCGAACCGCTTGCGACCGGTCGCCGGGTCGATGCGGATCGCTTCTCGTTCGGTCATGTCGTTACTCCCGTCTCCCAGGGGACGCCGAACGAGTCGGCCGACGCCATCTCCGACGGCGGCCGCCGCGTGATCGGCCCATGACCACCGCCGATCGGCCAGCCGATCGGCACCACGGCGACCGGTGCCCACTCAGGGGGTGCGTCGACGATCTTCTGGACGTCCCGCTCGAACCGACAGTGCAACGTGGTCAGCACACAGCCGAGACCCTCGGCCCGGCAAGCGAGCAGTGCGTTCTGCACCGCCGGATAGACCGAGCCGCCGCCGACGAACGACACGCGGTCGAGGTGGGCGTCGGTGATCGTCATCCGATTCGGATCGGCGACGAAGACGAGGACCGCCGGCACCTCGTGGAAGTGCTCGGCGAGGTACGTCCCGGCCTCGAGGGTGCGTCGAGCGGACTCGCGGCGATCTCCCTCCGGGATCCGCTCGAGCTTGGTCGTGTACGTGTCGGCGTAGGCGTGCCACGGCCCGGCGTAGAGATCGGCCAGAGCCTGCTTGCGGTGGGAGTCGCGGACGACGACCACCCGCCACTGCTGCCCGTTGCCGCCGGTCGGTGCCCAACACGCCGCCTGGAGCACCCGATCGAGCACCTCGGTCGGCACCGGGTCCGGTCGCAACCGACGAACGGCACGCTGCGTGCCCATCAACTCGTACAGCACCTCGGCCTCTGACCCCATCAGCACGACCGTAGCCACACCACCCCACGACCGACGGAACGAGACCCGTTCGGGGTCAGACCCGAACGCGCCTCCGGTTGGCACGTCTCTGCTCTGACCCCGAACGTGCTGTCAGGGGAGGGGGCCGCTGGTGATGTGGTGGCCGGCGCGCTGGTGGCGGGCGGCCACTCGGAGTTCGGTGCCGTCCGGGGCGCGGACGGTGACCGGCCCGTTCGGCATCGTGACGCTGGTCAGCGTGTCGGCAGGAGGTCCTCGGGACCGAAGGAGTCCGGGAGCAACTCGTCCATCGTGAAGGTGGATTCGAGACCCTCGACGGTGCAGCACTGCACCACCGTCGACGCATCGGAGAACTCTCGGATCTTCTGCCGGCAACCACCGCAGGGCGAGCCGGCACGAGTGCTCGCGGTCACCGTGACGATCGTCGAGATCACCGGGTGACCGTCGGTGCCGGCGACCATCGCGGCGATCGCTCCGGCTTCAGCACACGTACCCTCCGGGTAGGCCGCGTTCTCGACGTTGCAGCCGACGAAGGTCGCTCCGTCAGTCGTTCGGATCGCTGCACCGACCGGATAGTTCGAGTACGGGCTGTGCGAGCGCGCCATCACGGCGATCGCTGCGTCGAGCAGTTCGCGGACCGTCTCGTCGAGGAGCGGTTCCGGGGCGGTCTCTCCACGGTCGGGGGTCGGCTGGGGCGTCGCGGCGTCGTTCACGTCGCCTACGTTGCCACGTCTCGACACGGTGCGGACGGCTCGTCGAGTCGAGCATCCGGCCGACGCCGCCGACGATGATCAAGAATGCATCCATGAGTGCACGGATGAGCGATTCGACGACCGCCCCCGTCCCTACCATCGTGGTGGATCCGACCGCTCCTCGGGCGCCCGATGGCGAGATCGACACCAGTGACGGCGGCGGGTACGTCTTGATCCTCGACGACGGTGGGACCCTCGCACTCGCCGCCGACCTGCTCCTCGGTCGCGAGCCGGCGACCCATCCCGACGTGCTCGCCGGTCACCGGCGAGGTCTGCTGCTCGTCGACGAGACGAACGCCGTGTCGCGACACCATCTGGCGGTGTCAGTGCACACCGGCGGCGTGGAAGTCACCGACCTCGCGAGCGCGAACGGCACGATGATCGTCGACAACACCTCGGGCACGACGTCGCACCTGGTGCCACGGCGAGCGACGCGCCTGTCGATCGGCGATCGGGTCCACCTCGGCGCACGCTGGTTCCAACTCGGCTACCGCCGCAACGTCTGACCCGCCCCGCCCCCAGATCGATCTCGACCCCGACTCGCGCCGTCCCACATCGATCTCGACCCGGATTCGCGCCGCTCGAAATCGATCTCGGCCCGGATTCGCGTCAACAGCTGGAACGGATCGGGGCCGAGATCGCAACCCGGTACGTAGTCTGGCGGGATGACGTCGTTCGAGCTTCGTCCGCATCCCTCGTTCACCGGTCGTCCCGGTCCGGTGCTGGTCGTCGTGGCCGACGGAGTCGGTGTCGCCCCGCCGGGGGCCAGCAACGCCGTCACCGAAGCGAACACACCCACGCTCGACGAGTTGACCTCGGGCGAACTGTCGACCGAACTCGCCGCGCATGGACCCGCGGTCGGCCTGCCGTCCGACGACGACATGGGCAACTCCGAGGTCGGCCACAACGCGCTCGGCGCCGGGCGAATCTTCGCGCAGGGCGCCAAGCTCGTGAACAAGGCGATCGAGACCGGGGCGATCTTCGACTCCGAGGTCTGGGCAGCAGCGATCGAACACGGCCGCGTCGGCACGTTGCATCTCATCGGCCTGCACTCCGACGGTGGCGTTCACTCGAGCCTCGAGCACCTGTACGCGCTGCTCCGACGCGCGACGAGCGAGGGCGTCACCAGTTGCGCCGTCCACATCCTCCACGATGGCCGAGACGTCGAGGCGCGCTCGGCGCTCACCTACATCGAACGCACCGAAGCCGTGCTCGCCGAGATCAACGCAGGCGGCCCCGACCGCAACTACCGCATCGCCTCCGGCGGCGGTCGCATGACCATCACGATGGATCGCTACGAGGCCGACTGGAAGATGGTCGAGCACGGCTACCTGTGCCACGCACACGGCGAAGGCCCCGCCTTCCGCTCGGCGGCCGAGGCTGTCGAGACGATGTATGCCGAGTCCGACACCGGCGACCAGTACCTCGGGCGTTTCGTCGTCACCGACGATCACGGGCCGGTCGGGCGCATCGTCGACGGCGACGCCGTGGTGCTCTTCAATTTCCGCGGCGACCGGGCGATCGAGATCTCGCGCGCGTTCGAAGAACCCGACTTCGACGTCTTCGATCGCACCGGAGCCAGCGGCGAGCCGGCACCGGACGTCTTCTTCGCCGGGATGTTGCAGTACGACGGCGACGCGCTGGTGCCAAAGCGCTACCTCGTCGCTCCACCGACGATCGACCGCGTGATGGGCCAGTTCCTGTGCGCGGAGGGGATCCGGAGCTTCGCGATCAGCGAGACGCAGAAGTACGGCCACGTCACGTACTTCTGGAACGGCAACCGGTCGGGCTACATCGACGAGCAACTCGAGACGTACGTCGAGATCCCGTCCGACAACGTGCAGTTCGACACCACCCCGGCGATGAAGGTGCGCGAGATCACCGACGGCACGATCGACCTGCTTCGGTCCGGCGAGTACCGATTCGGCCGACTCAACTTCCCGAGCGGCGACATGGTCGGCCACACCGGTCACCTCCACGCCACGATCGAGGCGATGGAAGTGATCGACGAGTGCATGCGCCGACTGATCGAGGTGATCGACGAACTCGACGGGGTGTTGATCTACACCGCCGACCACGGCAACGCCGACATCATGTTCACCGTCGACGCCGACGGCACCCGGCAGCCCAAGACCAGCCACACGCTGAGCCCCGTGCCGTTCGCGATCCACGATCCGAACTACGACGGCGAATACCACATGGTCGACGCTGCACCCGGGCCGTCACACGGGCTCGCCAACGTCGCGTCGACGGTGTTCAACCTGCTCGGCTACGAAGCGCCCGACGACTATCTCCCCGCCCTGATCGCGTTCTGATCGCAGGCGTAACGGTTTGTGTCTGACACAAACCGTTACGGGTCACGGGCGCGCGGTTGTCACAGGAGAACTGAGAGCGAGGCGATGATCTCGTCCAGCACGGCGAGCGCCGACGAGGGGGCCTCGACGTTCAGCTCGATCAGCAGACCGTCGTCGACCGGAACGAAGACCTCTCGGTTCAACCGGTCGTCGACGACAAGCTCCAGGAGGATCGCGTCGACGCCGTCGACGTCGAGCGAGGACTCGACATACCCGGCATCGAGCAGCGGCGTGATGATCTCCCTGATCGGCGGCGGATCGAACTGGCCCAAGAGGCGGACATCGAGATCCAGCGACGGGCTGGTCAGGGTCTCGGCGTCGACCATTTCGACGTCGGCCGGGACACGCAACGTCGGCAGCACGGCGTCGTACCCCTCGATGGCTCCGATCCCGACCGTCGTCGAGTGCGACAAGGGTCGCAGCGCTTCGGCGGACCCGCGGATCGAGCGAAGCAGCGCGTCGACCCCCGAGTCCCCGTACTCGGCGCCCACAGTCGTGAACAGGTACGTCCCGAGCCGGTAGACGAACCACGAGAGCGTGCGATCGTCGAGTTCGACCGAGTACTCGAAGGCGTCGACCCCGGCGAACTCCGTCGGACCGAAGCTGATCTCGCGGCCGCGCCCGTTCGGGTTGACCTGCTCGCGCATCGCGGCACCGAGCTCGGAGAGTGTCCCTCGGATTCGCAGTGGCACACGCACTGCCTTGATCTCGACGAAGGATCCATCCGGATGGGTGAGCACTGCGACGACGTCGTTGGCATCGTCGAGCACGTCGAGTTCTCGGGACTCGAGGATGCCACTCTCGCCCCAGGTCGTGGGACGCCCGACGTCGAGGATCTCGAACGTGCTGGCGATGTCGGCCGTGAACGCTCCGTCACCCAACTCGGTCGAGACGATCACCGCCTCTTCCGGCGGGTCCACGGCAACGGTCGTCGGGGCCGCGCCGCCCGACGCTGACGAACGAACGTCGAGCGAGTCGCCGTCGGCACTCCCCGACATCCGACAGTTCGCCTCCCCGACACCTCGAATCTCGACCGGGGACACGCCGTCGACCAGAATCGCGCAGCTCGCGCCGCCACCACCATCGGGATCGGGATCGGCATCGACCACGATCAGGCTGACGGAGAATTCGCCCTCGACGTCGATCTCGCGACGCCACGGCCCGTCGATGCGCTCGGTCGTCTGCTCACCATCGATGGTCGCCGTCAGTTCGGCGGTGCCCGATCCGGCGCCCGCCTCCAGCACCACCGAACGGGACCCACCAGCGCAAGCGGTCGCCGCGAACACTGCGAACGCGGCAGCAACGAAGTATCTCTTCACGCTGCCACCGTCCTCCGACGCCGTCAACCGATCGTTAACCGGCGATTCCGCAGCAACCCGGCGACTCCTCGCAGCTGCCGTGCATCCTCCCGCAGCAACCGGGCGATTCCCCGTGGCGGCGCGTTCGTGACAGCGATCGAGCGCAGCGGTGGACCGCCGACGAGCCGGCCCGCCGATGCGGGGCGTGCGGGCGGTACTGCCGGTGCTGGCAGTACTGCGGGTACTGGCAGCGCTGGCGGGGTCAGCCTCTCGGGATCCAGTCGTCGCCGACGTAGAACGTGTCGATGCGCTCGGAGCGGTAGGCGGTGTGGATGCCCGGCGCGGAATCGAGGCGCCAGACGATGTCGCCGCCATCGGCACCCTCGGGAACGACCTCGACCACGATCAAGCGCAGCGGATCTTCCGGATCGGGCGGGAACGTGCCGATGCCGCCGTGGGTGATCAGCACGTTGCCGTTGGAGAGCTCGTCGGCGTCACTGATGAAGCCGGCATACACCGGCACCCCCGGGGTCTCGTCCATCCGATGCTCCCAACGCTGCACCGCGCTCCACTCGGCCGGATCGTCGGACGCGTCGTCGACATCGACGATCACCGCACGACTGTACGGCAGGTTGTCGGGATCGTCCGGTGACGTGCCGGGCCGGAAGTTGCCGTTGTCGTAGAACACGATCGCACCGTCGGCGGTGACCTCGACCGCGTGCTGGTAGTACGGCAGGTCACCCGTGTACGGCATCGTCGCCCCGTCGCCGATGATCCAGCGGAGGTCGGCCTGCGGCCCCTCGTCGTCCAGGTGGTTCAAGGCGATGATCTGGTTCGTGTGGCGTGACGAGATCAGGATCGCGTCGCGGTCGGGGGCGTAGACGACGCTGTTCGCGTGCGTCCAGTCGCGCAGGTCGGATTCGGCGAACAGACCGAAGTTCTGGCACAGCGTGTTGCCAGGGAACTCCTCGATGTCGAGCACGTCCCACAGATCCCACGTGCGCACGACCTCACCTTCGGGCGTGAACTCGACGATGACGTCGGACAGCGCCGCCCATGCCTCGGGGTCGCCGGGGCAGAACAGTTCGCGCTGTTCGGGGGTCACCTCGTGGCGGGTCGTCGCCAACGCCAGCACGTTGCCGTTCGGCATCGGCCAGTTCTCGTGATGAACGCCTTCGAGGTCCATCCATGGCGCACGGACGGCGACCGGTTCGGCGTCGCCGGGATTCCCCCGCAGCGGATCGGTGAAGAAGGCGATCTGGTCGGGGTCGAGGTTCTCGAGGAGCGCCTCGTCGTCCACGGTGGTCGCATCGGCTTCGGCCGCCGTCTCGGCGGGTTGCGGTCGCCAGTTGTTGACGACGTTGCCGAGGGGGTCGATCTCGCGGATCCCGAACGGCCAATAGTGCGCGAGGAACGTGCCCGTTTGCGTCTGTTCGAGGCCGCCCAACGCGCCGGTGTTGCTGTAGTACCAGACGACCTCGCCATCGTTGTCGTAGCCGAGGAGATATTGGCTGGACGGCGCTCCCTCGGGCGTCTGCCACACGTCGAACTCGATGATCGTGATGCCGGGTGCGGCCCGATCGGCGTCGATCGTCAACTCGTGGTCGCCAACCCACTCCGGCAACGGGCCGGTCGTGAACTCGCTGTCGACGACCCCGAGGGACGCGCCGGCATCGTCGAACGACTCGACCGACACGGCGTAGGCCCGATCCGGACGCATCCCCACGAGCGGGATCACGTGCTCGGCGGCTACCGCCGCGGTGCGCGGCACCTCGACGACGTGATCGTCGGACGTGGCGGTCACTTCGACCTGGACGTCGAGCTCCGCGCCGATCGAGACGGCGGCCGCAAGCGGGGTGTACGGGCTCGGCTCGATGCTCACCGCGACCGGCTCGGGGATCATCTCGTCGGTTTCGTCGGCAACGACTGGCTCGCTGTCGGACTCTGCGTCCGACACGTCGGACTCGGACTCGGCGTCCGACACGTCGGACTCGGACTGGGTCGCCGGTGCTGGCACGTCGGTGTCGGACGTCGTCGCGTCGTCATCGGAGCCAGCGCAGGCGGCGAGCACGAGAGCGGCCACGAGCGCGGCCGCTGCAGAAGAGCGTGAGTTCATCGCCCTATTGTGCGCAGAGCCCGAGTCTTTGCGCACGATCACGCAGATCCCGCACGATGAGACGGGCGGGCCCGAGCGCACGCCGATGCTCTCCACAGATGGGGCGGTCGCACACGCGCCAGCGCCATGAACCGCCGGGCCGTACGCCACAACTCCCGACGTCATCTACCATGTCGCGATGCCGTCGGCAGCGGAGTTCCGGCTTGCTGCGACCCGCTTCGACGAGGTCGCCGATGACATCGCCGACGTTGGGCGAGCCTGTGATCGGTCAGGAGCACGCGAGGCGTTCGAAGGTCGGAGCAGCGTCGCCACGTCGGTCGATCTCGCGCTCGAGGCAATCGACTCGAGCGCGACCTCGGCCGTCTCTGCGTGTGCACATCTGGCCGCCGAGTGCCGCCGCCGAGCAGACGAATGCGAGGCCTTCGAGGCCGCGTTTCGGGAGTACTCGGCTGCGAACAGCCGGTGGTGGGCGCAGCGCTCCCGATGGCTTCTGGCCGAACGGGACGGCACCCCGGCCAACATCGTCGACTCGCTCCATCCCGGCACGCAACCCCGCCGCCCGACACCACCGCCGTTCTACGACGGTCCGAACGGAACCGGCTGATGGCCTTCGTCGGAGCCGACGCGCACGCACTCGGGGAAGCTCGCGCCGAACTGGACGCCGCGGCGCGCCGAAGTGGCGACGCCGCCGACTGGTTCTCGGGCGCAGCCGCATTGAGCGGATTGCTCGGCGACCCCGAGTGGGGCGGCACCGTCGACTCGACGATCGAACACGTCGATCAGCTCACCAACACGGCTCGCCAGACGGCCGAGTTGCTCGACGCGGTCCGGGAAGGACTCGCCGACGTGCACTGGTTCGGCATCGGCGCGCTCGCTGCGATCCGACGCGAGCTCGTCGACGTCGAACTGGCATCGCTCGGCATCGAACCGGATGAAGAGCACTCGATCGACCGCGTCGTCGCCGCCAACCGAATCCGCATCCGCGCCGACCTCGAAGCAGCGACCGACGACGACCGACGGCGTCTGCTGCAGAGCTGGTTGGATCCGACCGTCGATGCGATCACCGGCGAGATGACGGTGCCACAGGTGCTGCTCTACGACGGTTCTCTCGGTCGCGTGGCGATCGCCTTCGGTGGCGTGACGACTGCTGACGACGTGCTGGTGACCGTGCCGGGAACGGGCACGACGCTCGATGCGTACCGACTCGGAGACAGCTTCGGGTTGGAGGCGCGGCGAGCCGTCCTCCTTCGCGAGAAGGTCAACGACGTGGGCGGTGACGACGTCGCCGTGATCGCCTGGCTCGGCTATGACGCGCCCCAGTGGATCGCTGCGAACAACCCGGGCACGTCCGGAGCCGGCGAGCGCGGTGGACTGCTGCTGCACGACTTCGTCGACGGTCTGGTGCTGCGACCGACGCAACGGCTCACGGTCGTCGGACACTCCTACGGATCCTTCGTCGTCGGCGAAGCACTGAGCGACGGACTCGCCCCGCACAACACGATCGTGCTCGGAAGCCCCAGGATGGGCGTCGATCACGTGGGCGATTTCGAGCTACCGGAAGGGTCGGACGTGTTCGCGATGCGGGCGACGATGGACCCCGTCGGCACCCTCGAACGCTTCGGGATGTCGCCGACCTCGGTGTTCTTCGGCGCCGACCGGCTGCAGGCGCACACCGACACCTTCGTCTTCTCACATTCCGACTACTGGAGCGACGCGAATCTCACCCAGATCGCTCGCGCCGCGATCGATGGCGCCCCCGAGACGCAGCGCTTCACCAGCGTCGGCGACGTGGTCCACGAGAGTGTGATGGCTCCCGTCGCCGTGGCCGACGACATCGTCGATCAACTCCAGCGGCCCCTGCCCGGCTTCGCCGAAGACGTCGTCGACGACCTGCAGACGACGGGGCGAACGATGGTCGGCACCGCGTCCACGATCGTGGTGCACGGGATCGACGCCGGTATCAATGCGACCGTCGAGGCCACCGAATGGACCGGCGACCGGCTCTCAGAGGCAGCCGATGCCATCACGTTTTGGGACTGACCCGGATGACGAACGACGTAGGCTCGACACCTGGAGGTGGTCATGTGGATTCTTCGTCACCGGTTCGCCATCGCACTCACTGGGCTCTTCGCCCTGGCGGGGTGTTCGGTGTTCGGCCCTGACCTCACCTTCGACGAATCCGTGCAGGACGCACGCGACATGGCGAACGTCGTCGCCGCCGCACTCGGTGACCCCGACCGCGTCGAGCGAGTCACCATCGGCCCACTCACGTGCGGCGGTTCCAACCGATATGCCAACCTGACCGGATACCTCCCCCTCGACCCCGACGACACCGGCACCGACAACACCGACCCCGACGACACCGGCACCGACAACACCGGCCCCGGCGAGCCCGAACTCGACGCGGTCGCCGACGCCATCGCCCCATTCGGCTACAGCGAGAACAGCCGCGAAGACTTCGCGGTCGGCCCCTACCGACTCTGGGACGGACCCGACAACCGCACCATCTCCGTCACGATCGTCGCCGACGAAAACGCCGTCAGGATCTGGACCACCGGACGCTGCGCCCAACCTCCCGACTGACGCACCCAGCCGGCACCACCCACGCTCACCCAGACATGTTGACGTGTCGCTCGGGCCGCGCACCTAGCCTCGGGACATGAACTTCGCACCGCTCGTCGACGACTGGCCGACACAACGTGAAGTGCTCCGACGCATCGCGACGCATGTCGTGGCTCAAGCGCAGGTCCGCGAGACCGGGCACTTCTCGCTGATGGCACTTCCCGGCGGATTCGGCACACCACAGTTCGGAGCCCGCCGCACTCGGGTGCGCGTCGTCGGCGGGTCGCTCTTCGTCGAACGCGCGGGCGGCGAACGAGACGGCGAAGCGACCGCCACGACGGAGGTCGTCACCATCGCCGGATCGACGATCACCACGTTGTGCGCGGCGATCGGATTCACCCCGGACCCGAACCTGAGTGTCGGCCACGACACCCCACCGCTTGGCGACCCCGACGACATGCTGGTCGTCGAGTCGGCAACCGCTTTCGTTCTCGGCGATTGGTACACGCTCGGCCATCGGGCGATCGACGAGGCAGTGGCGTCGCTGCCCGACGCTCGTGCCTCGATCGCCCGCCTGTGGCCGGAGCACTTCGACCTGGGCATCGATCTGGCCGTCGACCACGCCCGCAAACCCGGGAGGCGCTGCAACCTCGGCGCCGCAGCCGGAGACGCAAGCCATCAAGAACCGTATCTGTACGTCGGACCGTGGGGCCCCGAACGACCCGAGCCGGAGGAATACTGGAACGCTCCGTTCGGCGCAACGATGAGCTTCGGCGAGCTCGACGCCGCCGACAACCCGCTCGCACTGGCCACGGAGTTCTTCCTCCACGGCATCGCTCTGCTGCGAAGCTGACGAAGAGCAACGCCCCGCCCTCGCTCGCCGCCCCGTGGCGGCGACTCGTAGCGTCCTCGCGTGATGGCACGACGACGCAACCGGTTTCCTAAGAACGTTCTCATGACCGACTCACGATCACCTCAGACGACACCTCCACGATCGACTCCATGAACGACCGCACCGGCTCCGATCCAGCCGACAACCCGGCCGCCAACCCGGCCGCCATGACGGCCGACAACCCGGCCGCCATGACGGCCGACAACCCGGCCGCCATGACGGCCTCTGAGACGGCCGCCGGCACCGCGAAGGTCGGCCTGCGCCGGACGACGCCTGCGCCCCCGCGTCAGCGTCTCGGCATGGTTGCCGCCGCCACCGCCGGCCTGGTCGCGGTGCTGGGTGGCTTGGCACTCGCTGACGCAGCGAGCAGCCAGCAACCATCGAACCTTCCGGTGATCGAGATCGGTGTCGACGCCGAGGTTCCGTCGAGCGAGGTTCCGTCGGGCGAGGTTCCGTCGGGCGAGGTTCCGTCGAGCGAGGTTCCGTCCAGCGTTGCTCCGTCGACGACCGGAGCCGAGCGCGATCCCGTCGTCACGACCGACACGGCCGCGATCACGACCGAGACGACCGGCGATGGATCGAGCGGCGACACGCAGACGGTCGGGGGGACCCAGATCCGGCCGGGAACGACGACGCCGGACACGGTCGTCCGCGTCGTGCAACCCCCACCCCCCGTCGTGATCGCACCGCCCTCGACTCCGGCGACAACACCCGCGACAACACCGGCCACCACACCGGCCACCACACCGGCCACCACACCGGCGCCGCCCCCGACGGCTACTCCGACCGCCCCGCCGGTGACCGTTGACGACGATGACGACGACGAGATCGACGATGATGACGATGACGACGATGACGATGACGGCGCGGACGACGAGTGGGATGACGAGTGGGATGACGAGTGGGATGACGAGTGGGATGACGAGTCCGACGATGACGACGACTGAGTCGGTCCGGCGTTGCGGCGTCCACGCCTGACCGCTCGGGCCCGCATTCTGGGTCTCACCACCCTCGTCGTTGCCGTCGCGCTCGCCGTGACCGTCGTCTTGCTCCGGCAGGTGTTGTTGTCCGAGCTCGACGAGCGCATCGACCGCGACCTCGCGCAGGAAGCGCAAGAGTTCGCAGAGGTCAGTCGGCTCACGGAGCGAGGTCCGGATCAGACGGCCGAGGAATTCGCTCGGCAGCTGCTCGAGAACTACATGGTCACGAACGTCCCCGCAGACAACGAGGTCCTCATCGCCGTCCAGAACCGGCAACCATTCCTCGAGTCGGCCGACCCACCCGGCAACATTCGCGCCGACGTCGAGTTCCTCTTCGATGTCACCGACCCGACGTTGGGCACGATCGACAGCGCTGCAGGTCCGGTCAGGGTCCTCGCCCAACCGCTCGTCGACTCCGGGCAACAGGCCGGGCTCCTCGTCGTGGGCTTCTTCCTCGACGTCGACCGCCAGCGGATCTCCGACACGATCCGCGACGCAGCGATCGTCGCACTCGCCGCACTCGCCGCCGCCGTCGCGTTGGCGTGGGTGGTCGCCGGTCGTGTGCTGCGTCCGGTACAGGTGCTCGCCGACACGGCCCGAGACATCACCGAGCACGACCTCTCCCGTCGGATCCCGATCCAGGGTTCCGACGAGTTCGCGGCGATGGTCGACAGCTTCAACTCGATGCTCGACCGACTCCAACGAGCCGTCGACACGCAGCGCCAGTTCCTCAACGACGCCGGCCATGAACTGCGCACGCCCCTCACGGTGATCCGCGGGCAACTCGAAGTCGCCTCGCTCACCGAGGATGCCGAGCGCAGCGACGAACGCACCGTTCGACCGCCCGACGCCACGACACCGATCGTGCTGAGAGAAGTCGACCGCATGTCACGCATCGTCGACGACCTGCTCGTGCTCGCCCGGTCGGAGACCGTCGAGTTCGTGCGCATGGCACCATTCGACGCCGACGAGTTCGTCACCAACACGTTCGAGTTGGTGCAGCAGTTGGGCGACCACGACTGGTCGATCGACGCGCTCCCGATCGGCATCGTCGTCGGCGACTCCGGTCGACTGACCCAGGCGATGCTGAACCTCGCGGCGAACGCCGCCCGCCACACCGCCGACGGTCGAGAGATCAGCATCGGCGGACAGCTCGATGCCGACGAGTTCCGCCTCTGGGTCGCGGACTCGGGCGACGGCATCGAGCCGGAGGAACTCCAGCGCGTGTTCCAGCGGTTCCATCGAGCAACGACCACCCGGTCGAGCGGCGGGAGCGCCGGACTCGGTCTCTCGATCGTCGATGCCATCGTCCGTGCGCACGGCGGAACGGTCAGCGTCGAGAGCGAGGTCGGCGTCGGCTCGACGTTCACGATCCGCATCCCACTCCACGAACTGTTGCCACCACCGGTCGCTCCCTGAGCGCGGCGACCCACGAACCAAGGACTTCCGACATGGCACGAATTCTGATCGTCGAAGACGAACCCGACATCGCCTCCTTCCTCGAAAAGGGCCTCACTGCCGCTGGGCACACGACGATGGTGATCGCCGACGGACGCGAAGCGGGCGCCGTCGCCCGCGACGACGCCTTCGACCTGGCGCTGCTCGACCTCGGGCTTCCCGGACTCGACGGCATGTCGGTGCTGCGCCAGATCCGAGCACGAGGCGAGCGGCTCCCGGTGATCATCCTCACCGCCCGCGACGAGTTGGAGTCGACGCTCGCCGGATTCGAAGGAGGGGCAAACGACTACGTGACCAAGCCGTTCCGCTTCGAGGAGATCCTCGCTCGCGTGTCGGTACGGCTCGCCGAGGCCGCGAAGACCGACGCCGGGCCGAGCCAGATCGTCGTCGGAAGCGCCACGCTCGACATCGGTGCCCGGACGCTGCGCGTCGAGCAGCGCACCGTCGAGTTGTCAGCACGCGAATTCACACTCGCCGAGACGTTCTTCCGACACCCTGGTCAGGTGCTCTCCCGAGAGCAACTCCTCTCGCGGGTGTGGGGTTACGACTTCGATCCGGGCTCCAACGTCGTCGACGTCTACGTCGGCTATCTCCGCAAGAAGCTCGGGACCGACGCCCTCGAGACCGTGCGCGGCGTCGGCTACCGCCTTCGCGACAGCTGACCGGTGCGTGGCGCTGACTGAGAGCATTCTCATCGCCGGCTCATCGTGAACACAGCGGCGCGGCACATCGTGGCGACGTGAACATCACTCCAGAGCAACTTCTCGTCTACCTCCCGCTCGGCGCCGCGATCGCCATCACGTTTCGCCAGATCATCGGCATCCGGGCGATCGGCACATTCGCCCCGGCGCTGTTGGCGCTGAACATCATGCAGATGGGCGCTCGCCAGTCCGGCGCCACCCTGCTGATCGCCACCGGCGCAGTGTTCTTGACCCTGCCGCTCATCGAGAAGCTGGCGCTTCCCCGATCTTCGAGGCTGGCGATCCAAGTCGTTGCCGTTCTCGCCGCACTCGTCGCCGCCGGAATGCTGCACGAGGACGGAAGTGCGGCGCCGATCGTCGTGCTCGCCCTCGTTCTCGAGCGCACCTGGGACACGATGCAGACGTCGGGCACGCTCGAGGCGATACGGCTCGGAGCGTCCACCGTCGCCATGGCGTACGCGATCGCAGCGCTGCTCGCGGCAAGCGGTCAGTGGATCGATCAGTCTCCGTGGTATCTGCTCGCCGCCTTCGGGGTT
The DNA here is from genome assembly GCF_046290335.1 of Ilumatobacter sp. GTDB lineage: Bacteria > Actinomycetota > Acidimicrobiia > Acidimicrobiales > Ilumatobacteraceae > Ilumatobacter_A. The sequence continues at coordinate 515,611 of NZ_JBKAGH010000002.1, forward strand.
GCCGTGAACCTCGCGGTCGGGAGCTACCGCGGCCTGCGCGTCACCGAACTCCGGCGTTTCCGCCCGGTGCACTGCTCCGCCACGACGACGCAGCCGTTTGCTCCTGCGGGTTCGGCCTCGACGTACGGCGTCACCGCGGCGGCCGGGACCGTCCGATGATTCGTCGACGCCGTGCGCTCGGACTCAATGGACGCAACGCGCACATCGCTCGAAACAACCCGCGCTGGGCGATCGCCGAAGTGAAGGACAAGATCGTCTGCAAGGTGCGGCTCGCCGCTGCCGACATCGCGGTGCCTCCGACGCTGCACGTCGTCTCCTCGCGGCGCGAGATGCGGGCGTTGCCGTCGGCATCACTCCCCGACCGTTTCGTCGCGAAGCCGGCTCGGGGGAGTCAAGGCAAAGGCGTCGTGGTGGTGACCGGTCGCCGCGGCCACGACGTGTGGATCACCCCCGACGGCCTGCGCTCGCACCGTCAGCTCGAACGCGAGGTCGACGACATGATCGATGGAATCCACTCCGATACCGACACCGACCGGGCGCTGTTCGAGCCGCTGCTCGTGGCACATCCCGACCTCGCCGCGCTGGCGCCATTCGGTCTTCCCGACATCCGAATCGTGTGCGACGACGGGCGTCCGTTGATGGCGATGATGCGCGTCCCGACGTTGTCCAGCGGCGGTCGCGGCAACCTGCACCAAGGCGGGCTCGGTGCCGCGATCGACATCTCGACCGGCCGCATCGAACGCGCCGTCGTCGGCGGCGCGGAGGTCGCCCGGCATCCCGACACGGGCGCGCCGATGGTCGATGCCATCATCCCGAGGTGGCCGGAGCTGGTCGATCTGGCGCGGCGTTGCGGTCCGGCGACCGGCCTCGGCTATGTCGGCGCCGATCTGGTCGTCGATGCCGAGTTCGGCGCGCTGGTCCTCGAAGTGAACGCTCACCCTGGGCTGGAAATCCAGAACGTGTGTCTGCAACCACTCGATCCCGGAGCCGGTGATTCGAGGTGGAAGTGAGACGCGGAGCTACTGGCAAGTAACCTCGGTGCCCGATGAGCACTGCGACCGAAACACCTCAGGAGTCGGGCCAGAAGGCCCGAGTCAAGCCGCACCAACTCGCCCTCGTCCTCGGCATCGGTGTCGCGCTGTTCACGATCGTGTCGGGCATCATCCCGCAGTTCACGAAGTGGAAGAGCGACAGCGAGGTGCATCGCACGGTCTTCACGAACATTCCCGGCCCGCTCCAGATCGCGTTCTATTCGATCATCCCGGTGATGGTCGTGTGGGGCTCGATCATGTTCTCCAATCGGATGAAGAACTGGGAACGCGGCGCTCCGGCGAAGCGTCGCACGACGACGAAGAACGCGGCCCAGCGCCTGAAGGACTTCCGGGCGGGCGCGTACATGCAGACGCTGTTGCGTGACGCCGGTGCTGGCCTCATGCACTCGATGATCTACTTCGGGTTCCTCGGCCTGCTCGCGGTCACCACGGTGCTCGAGATCGATCACCAGATGCCCGAGTCGCTGAAGTTCCTGCACGGCGACGTGTACCGCGGGTACGCGGCGTTCGGTGACCTGATGGGCCTCGTGTTCATGGGTGGCGTCGTGTGGGCGATCGTTCGTCGCTACGTCCAGCGCCCGTACCGGATCCGGATCAAGTCGAAGCCCGAGCACGCCGCGATCCTCGCGACGTTCTTCCTCATCGGACTCACCGGCTACGGCGCGGAGATGTTCCGCATCGCCCAGGAGGGCATGCCGAGCTACGAACGCTGGAGCTTCGTCGGCTACCCGCTCGCCACCTTGGTCGACGGCTGGTCGCAGTCGAGCCTCGACGTCTGGCACCAGTGGTGGTGGATCGCCCACGTCGTCACGTTCATCGCGTTCCTCGCGCTGTTGCCGATCACGATGCTGCGCCACATCTTCACCTCGCCGCTCAACATGTACCTGAAGGACAAAGACCGTCCGAAGGGCGCCATGCGGCCGATGCCGAACCTGATGGAGACCGAACTCGAGAGCTTCGGTGCCTCGGTCGTCGAGGACTTCACGTGGAAGCAACTCCTCGACCTCGACGCGTGCACGATGTGCGGTCGCTGCACCTCGGTGTGCCCGGCCCACGCCACCGGCAAGCCGCTCGACCCGCGCGAGATCGTGCTGAAGGCCGGAGAGGTCATGGCGGCCACGGGCACGCCTGCGGTGTCGCCACCGTTGGGCACCGTTCCCGAGGTCAAGGTGCAGGCCAACAACCTGTTCGAGCGCATCACGCCCGAGGAGTTGTGGGCATGCACGACCTGCAAGGCGTGCGACGAGATCTGCCCGGTCAACATCGAGATCACCGACAAGATCTTCGACATGCGTCGCTACCTGGCGCTGATGGAGTCGAACTTCCCGACCGAACTCGGCAACGCGTTCCGGGCGATGGAGAACCAGATGAACCCGTGGGGCCTCAACCAGGGCGAGCGCGGCGACTGGGCCGAAGGCATCGACGGCGTCACCATCGTCGACCCGGGCGAGGCGCTGCAGTCGGAATACCTGTATTGGGTCGGCTGCGCGGGATCGTTCGACGACAAGAACAAGAAGGTCACGCAAGCAATGGCGCAGCTGCTGCGCCGGGCCGGCATCGACGTCGCCGTCCTCGGCCCGTCCGAGATGTGCACCGGCGACTCTGCCCGCCGCGCCGGCAACGAGTACCTGTTCCAGATGTTGGCGCAGCCCAACGTCGAGATGCTCAACGGCATGGGCGTGAAGAAGATCATCACCCAGTGCCCGCATTGCTTCAACACGCTCCTCAACGAGTACCCGCAGATCGGCGGCAACTACGAGGTGGTCCACCACACCCAGTTGCTCGAGCAGTTGATCGACTCCGGGCAACTCGACGTGAGCCAGGCCACGCTCGACGAGCGCATCACGTATCACGACTCGTGCTACCTCGGCCGCCACAACGACGTGTACGTGGCTCCTCGCAAGGTCGTCGGTTCGATCAAGGGCGTCGAGGTCGTCGAGATGCAGCGCAACGGCACGAAGGGCATGTGCTGTGGCGCTGGTGGTGCTCGCATGTGGATGGAAGAGACCACGGGCACGAAGGTCAACGACGAGCGTGCGGCCGAGGCGCTGTCGACGGGCGCCTCTCGCATCGCGACCGCTTGCCCGTTCTGCTACATCATGATGGACGACGGCGTGAAGGGGGCGGGCGTCGAGGACGACGTCGTCAAGGTCGCCGACATCTCGATCCACCTCCTCGACGCGATCCAGAAGGGCGAGGCCGCGTTCCACGCCGGCGACGCGCCGCTGCTCCAGGACGAGAACCCCTCCCCCGTCGCTGGCAACTGACGACAGAGTGGGTCAGACCCACTCTGTCGCCGCCAATCAGCGCGACGCACGTAGCGCCACCTTCGCCCAGTCAGACGACAGAGTGGGTCTGACCCACTCTGTCGTTTCGCTGGCGAATCGCTGGCCGCGTGATGACCCGGTAGGTCACGGCTGCCACCAGCATCACGGTGGTGACGATCGACGTGGCCACGTACAGGCGGTTCGACACATCAGTGCCGGCGAACGTGCCGTGCAGACTCGACACGACGAAGGTCAGGTAGCTCGTCAGGTGGATGCTTCGCCACGCCCGGCGGGGCAGCCGCTTCATCATCAGCGACGTGCCTTCGACCAGAACGAGACCCCAGAATCCGATGACACCGGCCGCAGTCGGCCAGGTCTTCCAATCGCTGGCGAACGGAATGAAGAGGTCGGCCGCCGAGAAGTGCACGAAGTTGTCGGCGACGAGCGCTCCGAGGTGGATGGCGACCGACACGACGGTCAAGGCCCCGAGCGCACGGTGCAGGTCGAGTAGCCACGCCGGACGACGGCGCTGCGGAAAGAGCTTCGTCGACAACACGATGCCCCAGAGCACCGCCGCCGTGAGGAACAGCCACGCCACGATGCCCGAGGCGCGGGAAACGAACCACCAGAACTGTGGGTTCACAGCATCACCACCATCGTCGGATCGGGGACGAGCAGGTCACTCGTTCGCGTGGTGCCTCCGTCGGCATCGATCACGATGCCGCTGAGACCGTGATCGACCAGGTACGCCATGGCCCCGGCCGATCCGCAGAGCAACGCTGCGCTCGCATGAGCTTCGGCAAGCCAACCAGCGGACGCGACGACCGTCACCGAGGCCAGGTCCGTGAGCGACATGGTGCCGGTGATCGGGTCGATCAGATGATGTCGAGACTCACCCTCGGAGGTCCAGCGTCGCGACCGTGTACTCGACGTCGCGATGCCGCCGGCGCTGACCTGGATCGTGGTGACCGGTCCTCCCCCGAAGGGATCGGCGACGTCGATCAGCCAGCCTCCATCCGTCGGTGGACGGCCGGCCGCAGCGATGTCGCCACCGATGCTGACCAGTGCTCCAGCCGTACCCGACTCCAAGGCCTCCGTGACCACCAGGTCGGCGGCGAAGCCCTTGCCGATGCCGCCGGGATCGATCGACAGTCCGACCGGCAACATCATCGTCGATGCCCTTCGGTCGATCTGGGCATCGTTGATGGTCTGGTCGGGACGGCGCGAGTCCACCGCGACGGTGATGAGCTCGGAGTCGTCGATGCTGGTCGAGTAGCCGAGGGTGATGAGCTGGTGAAGCAACGTCGGGTCGTAGCGTCCGCCGGTCGCATGGTTGGCGAGGCACATCGCGTCGACAAGGCGGATCGTGTCGGCGCCGACTGCGAGCGGGACTCCGGGTGAGGAGTTGAGCCGCGAGAGATCGCTACTCGGAAGGAACCGACTCCAGCGATGCTCCAGTTCCTCGAGGCGTCGGCGTATCTCTCGGTGTGCCGTCGGGGTCGGGTCGACGAGCACGACCTGCGTGGTGCTCGCCATGACCCGGAACCGATCGTCAGTTACTTCCACTGGTGCTCGCTCGTGGCGCAGGCTGCGCGGACGCAGCGGGCGGTGCGGGAGCCGCTGGAGCCTCGACGGTCACCGTCCGTACGACCGGCGTGGCCGTGAGAACGACGGGACTCGACGGCGCCGATGGGGCGGCCGCCTCGGCCTCGACGACAGCCGGACCGACACCGGCCTCCGGAACCTCGTTCACGGTGGGGCTCGAAGCCGCCCGGGTGTAGTGGATCACCACTTCGATCGGACGGACGGCCGGTGCGGTCGGCGGCTCGGCGGGTTCGAGCGGCTGGTCATCTCCCGCCGAGGCAGCGAACGGGTTCAGCAAGCCGAGCAGACCGACGATGCCGAACATCGTCGTCGCGCCCAGACCGGCGGCGACGATGCGCCCGCCTTGAGCGGGGTGGCGGCGACGCCGACGGTGAGGTGCCGAATCAGCCGACCGGTTCGCCGCGGCCTGAGCCGTCATCCCCTGCGCCGATTCGCCGGGCGACCCGTTCACCGACCCTCCGGCCGGCGGCACGCCGGGAGGAACGCGAGGCGGGGCGAACCCGGTGGCGACCGGCATCGACTCCGTCACGACGGTCGTCGGCATCGACTCGGTCGTTCGTTGCGACGTCGTGGCGGAGGTCACCGCGCGGCGCTCACGGATTCGAGCGATACGTGCGAGTTGCTCGGCGCTCGGAGCGCTCGATGTCGCGTCAGTCATCGTCATCGCCACCTTCACGCTCGTCGTGATCGTCGTCATGATCGTCGTCATGATCGTCGTCGTGGGCCTCGTACTCGTCGTGATCGTCGTCGTGGTCCTCGTGATCATCATCGTCGTAGCGAGGGACGGTTCCGGGAGCCGAGTTCGGCACGGCCGCAGTCGACGAGGTGTTCGGCACCTGGACCACCTGAACGATCGGCTGGTCGACGCGGGCGACGAGATCGCCGGCGGGTCCGATCTCGGCAACGAATACGTAGGTCGTGTCGTTCGAAGCGAACGTGACGCTCACCGAGTGATCGTCCGGTTGGCTGACGTCCCACATCCAGCCATCGGCGGCGACGACCTCAGCGATGGACAGCACCCCATCGATGTCGGACACCGACACGGTGCCCGCGTTCTCGACGGCGAACGCACGGGGCGCCGAGGCCGACGGCACCGTGCCAGCTGGCAGCGTGGAGACCGTCGTGACCGGCGGGAGCGTCGGAGCGGTCGGTTCCTCCAGATATTCCTCCAGATAGACGTCGATGACCTGTGGCTCCAACGACGTCGGTGACGCCTCGTAGGCGGCGGAGAGCTGGCCGATGGCGTCGTCATCTGCGGCATTCAAGATGCCGATGTTCGCGGCGACGGCGACCCCTCCCGCGAGCAGTGCGCCACCCACGGCGCTGACGGTGAGCAACGTCGAGCGACGGGAGGACGTGGAGAGATCGGGTCGATTCATCGGATCACACTTTCGGGTCGGTGGGCGGGGGCTCGCCCGGGCTGGAGGGTGCGGACGTCGGTGGGCTTCATGGGTCGGACAGTACGGATCGGTCCTCCAGCGACCGAGTAGCCGATGGTTAGCGGATGGCAAAGATCCGGCCCGTTCGGTCGAAGTCGTCCCAGAGCGTGCAAGGCTGCCGGTGTGCATCTCCTCGTCGTGGAAGACGACCTCTCCATTGCTGAACCGCTCTGCGCCGGGCTGCTCCGCGAAGGCTTCTCGGTGCAGCACGTCGCGACCGGGGCGGAGGCGACCTCGGCTGGTGACGCAGATCTCGTACTGCTCGATCTGGGGCTGCCCGATCTCGACGGGCGAGCGGTGTGCCGTGCGCTCCGGGCCGAGTCGAACGTGCCGATCATCGTGGTCACGGCGCGCAGCGACGAGATCGACCGAGTCACACTGCTCGAGCTCGGCGCCGATGACTACGTCGTCAAGCCCTTCGGCTTCCGTGAACTCGTCGCCCGCATCGGAGCCGTGTTGCGACGGACCGGTGCCAGCGAGACGTCCGGGGCATCATCGACCGCGAGCGCCATCGATCTCGGCTGGCTTCGTCTCGACCGACGGACGCGACGCGTCACGGTGGATGACGACGAGGTCGCGCTGACACCGAAAGAGTTCGACCTCCTCGCGTTCCTCGCCGCCGATGTCGGCACGATTCACCTTCGCGACGAGATCATCCGCGACGTGTGGGACGAGAACTGGTGGGGCTCGACCAAGACCCTCGACGTGCACATCGCATCGCTGCGAAAGAAGATCGGGGCGACCAGCATCGTGACCGTGCGTGGCGTCGGTTTCGGCCTCGCGGAACACCGTGACGCGGCGAGCGGCGAGCGGTGACCAGGCGTCTCCTCCTCAGCTATCTCACCGTCACCCTCATCGCGCTGCTGCTGCTCGAAGTCCCCCTCGCGGTGTTCTACCGAGAGCGCGAGATCGACCGCCTGAGCGCCAATGTGGAGCGCGATGCGACCGTGATGGCGACCATCTACGAAGACGCTCTCGAGGACGACAGCCCCCTCGATCCCGCGCCCGCCGAGAGCTACACCGCACGGACCGGCGCCCGCGTGGTCATCGTCGACGAGAACGGCACGTCGCTCGTCGACACCGGCGCCGACACCAACCGCGACCTCTCCACCCGCCCGGAGGTCGACGCCGCACTGGCCGGCGATCGCTCGACCGGCATCCGTCGTTCCGACACGCTCGACACCGACCTGCTGTTCGTTGCCGTCCCCGTTGCGTCCGGGGGCGTGGTGCACGGTGCGCTTCGGCTGACACTGGATGCGCACGAGGTGAACGAGCGCGTGCAGCGGTTCTGGATCGCGCTCGTCGGAGCCGGGCTCCTGATCCTGGTCGTGATGGCTTGCGTCGGGTTCGTGATCGCTCGTTCGGTCTCGCGTCCGGTGCGCACGCTGCAGGCCGCGGCCGACCGATTCTCCAGCGGTGACTTGACGCCCGATCCGATCGACGAGCGCGCACCGCCCGAGTTGGCGTCACTGCAACGGGCGATGAACAACATGGCGACCGAACTCGATGGCTTGATCGAGCGTCAACGGTCGTTCGTCGCCGACGCGTCGCATCAACTCCGCACACCCCTCACCGCACTGCGCCTACGACTCGAGAACCTCGAGTCCGAGACGACCACCGACTCATCCGAACGACGCGAACTGTCCGCAGCGATCGACGAGACGACCCGGCTCAGCTCGCTCGTCGAGGACCTCCTGCAGTTGGCGAGGTCCGAGCAGTCGGGGAACTCGGTCGTGATCGACCTCGCCGACGTGGTGCGCGATCGAGTCGACACCTGGACCGCAACGGCCGAACACGAGGGAGTCGAACTCATGCATCGGGTGGCGTCGGCGTCGTTGCCGGTCACCGCACTCGCAGGCGGGATCGAACAGGTCCTCGACAACGTGATCGACAACGCGTTGCGCGTCTCGCCGCCGGGCGGCACGGTCACGGTCGAAGCATTCGCGGGCCCGTCGACGTGCACCGTGGTGATCTCGGATCAAGGGCCCGGAATCGACGACGCCCACAAGCACGACGCGCTGACCCGGTTCTGGCGAGCGGACACCAGCACCCCGGGAACAGGGCTCGGACTCGCGATCGCACAGCGGATCATGACCGCGTCCAACGGCACGATCGAGCTGAGCGACGTCACGCCGCAGGGCCTCGCCGTCACCCTCTCGCTGCCCGCCATCTCCGCCCGAACGACAGAGTGGGTCTGACCCACTCTGTCGTTTTCTGCAAGATTGCGTCTGGCCGTCGCTCTGGACAGCCATGAGCACACGAACCATCCGCCTGACCGCCACCACGACCCTCGCCGCGCTCGCGGCCACGCTTGCTGCGCTCGGACCACCGGCTCCGACGCACGCCGCCAACTTCGTCGTCGACACCTTGAGCGACAATCCCGCCGATGGTGACACGCTCCGCGAAGTGATCTCGCTCGCGAACGGCACGCCGGGGCCCGACCGCATCACGTTCGCTGAGGGCCTCACCGGCACCCTCACCCTGACGTCCGGTCAGTTGACGACATCGGGTGGACTCGAGATCGTCGGCCCTGGCGAGAGCCTGCTCACCATCGACGGGGGCGGATCGTCGAGGGTGCTGCAGGCGAACAGTGGTGACCTGACCCTGCAGGGGATGACGATCGCGAACGGGGCGGCGCTCGGCTCGGGCGCCGGCGTCGCAGCGACCGGCGTCGAAAGTGTGAGCGTGCGCGACGTCACCTTCGTCGGCAACGAAGCGTCGAACCAGGGCGGCGGACTCTGGATCGCGAATCCGACAGGGGACCTCATCGAGATCGTCGATGTGATGTTCGACAACAACCGCTCCGGCAATGCCGGTGGCGGGCTCTACCTCGACGACCTCGCCGGCACCGGCGAGACCCGGCTCGAGCGCGTCTCGTTCATCGAGAACACCAGCGTGAACGGCAACGGTGGCGGCGCCTTCGTGTCGACCCCCGGCCGTTCGTTGATCGTCGACGACATCGGTGCCGCTCGAAACGTCGCGACCAACGCGAACGCCGGCGGCCTCTGGCTCGACGGGGGCAGCGTGACCATCGAGGGTCTCGACGCACTCGACAACGAAGCCGGCGCCAGCTTCGGCGGCGCGACGATCAACTCGAACACGGGTGACGTCGAAGTCCGCAACGCCGTCTTCTCGGGGAACACCTCGACGAACATGGGTGCCGGCAACATCTCATCGGCCGCCGCACTCGAACTGCACGAGTCGACGGTCAGCGAGAACACGTCGGTCGGATTGGCCGGACTCCAGATCGGATCGGTGGGCGAGGCGCGGGTCGAACTCTCGACGTTCCGTGACAACACCGGGGGCACGACTGGTGGACTCCAGGTGTCGAGCGCCTCGTTCGTGCTCGATCGGTCGACCGTCGACGGGAACGAAGGAACCAACATCGGTGGCGTCGCGGCGATCGGAACCGGAACCTTCATCGATTCCTCGACCTTCTCGAACAACCTGTCGGGCGGCGCGACGGGCACCGGGGGCGGTCTGTACGTCTCCGGCGGCGTCACCGTCACCGTCACCGACTCGACGTTCGTCGGCAACGAGTCCCGCGAAGGCGGCGCCATCCACGGCACCGGCGTCGCCACGGTCCGCCTGCACCACACGACGATGGTCGACAACTTCGCGACCAGTGAGGGCGGCGGCGTCTACGTCGGCGCGGGTGGCGACATCGACGTGCGTGACTCGATCGTGGCCGACAACACGTCGCCGAGCTTTCCCGATGTCAACGATCCGACGCTCGACGTCGACCACTCGATCGTCGGCAACGCGATGGGCATCGTGGTGAACCCGACGGCGTCGCTGTTCGGCGTCGATCCGAAGCTGAACTCGCTCGCCGACAACGGCGGCCCGACGCTGACGATGCTGCCGATGCTCGACAGCCCGGCGATCGACGCGGCCAACGACATGGCGATCATCGTCCCGCCCTACGACGACCAGCGCGGGCGGCTTCGTCCGACCGACAGCCCCGACATGGGCGCCGTCGAGGTGGTCGCCAGCGACTTCGAGGTGTGGACACCGATCGAGCCCGCACGTTTCGTCGACACCCGCACGACCGGCATCACGATCGACGGTGTCGATGCGGCGACGGGCCGCTTCTCCGCCGCCGAACAGCGCCGCATCACCTTCGCTGGCCGCGGCGACGTCCCGGGCGACGCGGTCGGCGTGATCGCCAACATCACCGCCGTCGGGCCGACCGGCAAGGGCTTCATCACCGCCCACCCGTGCACCAACCCGATGCCGATCGCCGCGTCGCTCAACTACACCGCAGGGGTCAACCTCGGCAACGAGATCATCCTCGGACTGGACGGCGACGATGCGTGCATCTTCAGCTCGGCTGCCGCTCACGTCACGGTCGACGTCGTCGGCTACATCTCGGCGGACTCGCCCTACCGCGCGGTCACACCGGCTCGCTATGCCGACACGCGATCGACCGGCGTCACCTTCGACGGCATCGCACAGGCGGGCGGCGCTCCGGGTCCGGTCGGCGAGATGACCGTTCCGGTCGCCGGTCGAGGCGCGGTGCCAGCCGACGCCGGTGCCGTGGTGCTGTACGTCGCGGCGGTCGCGCCGACCGGCAACGGCTTCGTCACGGTCTGGGACTGTGACGGCAACGCCCCGCTGGCGTCGAGCCTCAACTTCGTCCCCGGCGTCAACCGTGGCAACGAGATCATCGCCGACATCGGGCCGGGCGGGGATGTCTGCCTGTTCACGTCGACGAGCGCTCACCTCACGGTCGACGTGGTCGGCTATCTGCCGACCGGGACGAACTACGAATCCCTCGACGTCTCCTCCCGTCTGCTCGACACTCGGCCGACGGGCGTCTCGGTGGACGGCGCCTTCGTCGGCGGCGGTGTGGTCGGTGCCGGCGAGATGGTCGAGCTGATCGTGGCCGGGCGCGCCGGGATCCCGAACAACGTGACGACGATTTCGGTCAACGTCACGGCGATCAACCCGACGGCACCCGGTTTCGTGACGGTGTACGACTGCACCGACATGCCGCTGGCGTCGAGCCTCAACTACGTCCCCGGCGTCAACGGTGGCAACGAGATCATCGCCTCCGTCAACCCGAGCGGGCGTCTCTGCCTGTTCACGTCGCAGGCGACCGATCTCGCCGCCGACGTCACCGGGTTCACCTCCCCCTGATCCCACCCGGCGACAGAGTGGGTCAGACCCACTCTGTCGTCCGTCGGTGCGGGCGCGCAAACGACAGAGTGGGTCTGACCCACTCTGTCGTTTCCGCGCTCGGGCGTAGGCTCACGGCATGAGCACCGAGCCGGATCTCACCGTCACCTACGACGCCTCGACGGCGCTGATCGTCGTCGACATGCAGAACGACTTCGCCCATCCCGCCGGGTCGCTGTTCGTCACCGACGGCGACACACTCCTCGACGGCATCAACACCCAGATCGACGCCGCACGTCAGGCAGGTGGGGTGATCGTGCTCACCCAGGATTGGCACCCGCCGACAACGCCCCACTTCGTGCCCGACGGTGGCGTGTGGCCCGTCCACTGCGTCGCCGGAACGTGGGGTGCTGCGCTGGTCGACGGGCTCGATCCCGACCACCGGGCCAGCGCCATCATCCGCAAGGGCACCAACGGCGAAGACGGCTACTCGGCCTTCGCAATGCGCGAGCCGGGCGGTGACATCGACCTCCCTACCGGGCTCACCGGGCTGTTGCGCGAGCGGTCCATCGATCGAGTCGTCGTGTGCGGACTCGCCACCGATGTCTGCGTGGCCGCCACCGCGTCGAGCGCTGCTGCAGCATCGTTCACCACCACGGTGCTGTGGCGATGGAGCCGTCCCGTCGTCGCCGATGACGAGACGACGGCGCGGGTGCTCTCGGAGTTCGCCACCGCCGGCGTCGACGTGATCGACGGACCGACGAGCGACAGCTGAAATGAACGAACTCGATCTGGCCACGACGATCACGGACAGGTGGATGCAGACGCGCGGGCCGCTGTTCACCGACATGTACGAGCTCGCGATGGCACAGGTGTACGTCCGCGAGGGGCTGTCGGAACGTCAGGCGCAGTTCGACTACTTCTTCCGTTCGACGCCTGACTACGGGACCCACCAGGCGGGCTTCTGCGTCAGCGCCGGACTCGAACCGTTCCTCGCATGGCTGCGCGGCGTGCGGATCGAACCCTCCCACATCGACGCGCTGCGGGCGATGAGCTCACCATCCGGCACCGCTGTCTTCGGTGACGACTTCCTCGAGTGGCTGGCCGCTCCCGGACGCTTCGACGGCATCGAGGTCCGCGCCGTCGGCGAGGGTCGGGTGGTGCACCCGCACGTTCCGATCGTGACGGTGACCGGACCGCTGGCGATCTGCCAGCTCATCGAGACGTCGTTGCTCAACCACTTCAACTACCCGACGCTCATCGCGACGAAGGCGGCGCGGGTCGTGCAGAGCGCACGCGGCGGCCGCGTGCTGGAGTTCGGTATGCGACGCGGGCCGTCGACGGGCGTCAACGAAGGTATCCGCGCGGCACTGATCGGCGGATGCGTCTCGACGTCGAACGTCGAGGCCGCGATCGCGCTCGGAAAGCAGCCGATCGGAACCCACGCGCACTCGTTGGTGCAGGCGTACATGGCGCTCGGCGACGGCGAAATCGGTGCCTTTCGTGCGATGGCGGCGAGCGCTCCCGACGAGTGCATCCTGCTCGTCGACACGGTCGACACGCTCGGCTCCGGCGTGCCGAACGCGATCCGCGTGTTCGACGAACTGCGGGCGGCGGGACACGAACCCGTCGGTGTGCGTCTCGACTCCGGCGACCTCGCCTACCTCGCGGTGCAGACGGCCAAACTGCTCGACGACGCCGGCTACCCGGACGTCTCGATCGTGTTGTCGAGCGATCTCGACGAGCTCAACATCTGGCAGATCCTCACCCAGATCGGTGATGACGCCGAACGGCTCGGCATCGATCCCCGCCCGATCCGCACTCGGCTCGTCTACGGCGTCGGCACCCGGCTCATCACGTCGCACGGTTCTGGTGCGTTGAACGGCGTGTACAAGCTGGTCGGCATCGAGAACGCCGACGGTGAATGGACGCCGGCGATCAAGATCTCCGAGGATCCGGGCAAGGTCCCGCTGCCCGGACTGAAGAAGGTGTGGCGGCTCTACGACCGGCGCGGTGCCGCCGTCGTCGACCTGATCGGCCTCGCCGACGAGGATCCCCTCCCGGACGAACTCAACGTCGTGCATCATCCCAGTCGCGACGGCGTGCATCAGGTGATCCGTCGCGACGACATCGATCACATCGAAGAGCTCCTGACCCCGGTCTTCGGCGACGACGTCGCGCCCGGGCCTCCCGCGAAGATCGACGAGCTCGCACACCGGTGCACGATCGACATCGACCGGCTCGACATCGGTGTGCGTCGACTCGTCAACCCGCACCGCTACCACGTGAGCCTGACCGACCGCCTCCACCGCCTCCGCCTCGACCTCATCGCCCAAGCCGAAGCCTGATCGCACCAAGCGGGTCACGAAAGGTCATGGTGCCAGGCACGATGACCTTTCTGATCTCTGTTGCGAAGAGCTAGCGGGTGAAGTTCTCGAAGTAGCGGCTCGGGGTGGGACCGCGTTGGCCTTGGTACTTGGAGCCGTGCGCTCCGGAGCCGTAGGGGTTGTCGGCCGGCGAGGTCATCTGCATGAAGCTGACCTGGCCGATCTTCATTCCTGGATACAGCGTGATCGGCAGGCTGGCGACGTTCGCCAACTCGAGCGTGATGTGGCCGTCGAAGCCGGCGTCGATGAACCCAGCCGTCGAGTGGATCAACAGACCGAGGCGTCCGAGCGACGACTTGCCTTCGACGCGACCGACCAGATCGTCGGGTACCGCGACTCGCTCGAGCGTCGACCCGAGCACGAACTCACCGGGGTGCAGCATGAACGGGTCGTCTCCGACACCGTGCTCGTCGACCGGGATCTCGATCAACTCGGTGAGGTCGTTCATGTCCTCCTTCACGTCGATCACCCCGCGAGTGTGATTGCGGAAGACGCGGAAGAGATGCGAGATCCGCACGTCGATCGACGACGGTTGGATCAGTGACTCGTCGAGCGGATCGATCACGATGCGTCCGGCATCGAGCTGTTCACGAAGGGATCGGTCGGACAGGATCACGATCCGCACGATAGCGAGACCTGCCGGTAGCGACCGCGAGCGACAGAGTGGGTCTGACCCACTCTGTCGTCCTGCCGGTGGTTGCGGCGACGTTCGGCGCGGCATCAGCGAGAAAAGTGCAAGGCTTTCGGGCGAAGCGAATCCGGACCGACATGAGCAAGCGAACCCTCTCCATCGTCACTGCGACCCTTGCGGCGAGTGCAATCGCCGCGTCCGGGATCGTGGCCGTCTCAGCTGATGCCGTCCTCGCTGCGCCGACGACCTATCTGGCCGACACGCTGAGCGACGACCCGACCGACGGGTACACGCTGCGCGAGGCGATCGCCGACGCAGACGCGAATCCCGGGGCCGACATCGTCGGATTCGTTGCGGGCCTCACAGGGACGGTCGTGCTCGACGGCACACAACTGTCGATCAACGACAGTGTCACGATCCGCGGTCCGATGGGCGGCGGCATCGCCATCAGCGGCGACGGCTCGAGCCGAATCATCCACTCGTTCACCCCCGGGGTCGATCTCACCATCGAACACCTCGAGTTGACCGACGGCAGCGCCGCGTTCCTCGGCGGTGCGCTCGCGTTCTACCAGGGCAACGACCTGCGACTCGACCACGTCACGGTCTCGAACAGCACCACCGCCAACGACGGTGGCGGTGGTGTGTCGGTCGGCGAGATCACCGGTCGCGTCGACATCGTCGACTCCATCTTCCGCGGAAACACGGCCATGGCCGGCAGCGGCGGCGGCCTCCTGGTTCGAGATCACGACGATGGCGCCGGGGTGCTGATCGTCGACTCCGTGTTCGAGGACAACCATGCCCTGACCGGCTTCGGAGGCGGCCTGTACGTCAACGCGTCGACGAGCAGCGCTGCTGCACAACGTGTGACCGTGTCGCAGAACTCTGCCCCGACGCGCGACGGCGGCGGGTTGGTGTTTCTGGGTAGCTACACGGAACTGTCCGACACCACGATCCGCGACAACCAGGCCGACGACGAGTTCGGTGGCCTGTTCATGCGATCGAGCGAAGCCAACGCCAACGTCAGCGGCACGACCATCTCCGGCAACACGTCGGCGGAGGCGGGCGCCGGATCGATCGAGTCGGTGGGATCGTTCGTGAACCTGGCAGGATCCGAGGTGACCGGAAACGCAGCGGGAATTCTCGGGGGGCTTCGCCTGTCGGGGCACGAGGGCGTCAACACACGCGGCACGACGATCGCCGACAACGCGGCGACGATCGCGGTCGCCGGCCTGTCGGTCGAGAACACACCGCTGTTCACCATGGAACGGTCGACGATCGATGGCAACACCGCACCCGAACGCGCCGGGTTGACGATCAGCGGTGTCGATTCGTCGACCGTGAGCCGCTCGACCATCTCGAACAACCGATCGACGATCGGTGACGGTGGGGGCATCACCGTGTCCGGCGTCGCCCCCGACACGCTCTTCGTGTCGCTGTCGACGATCTCGGGCAACGAGGCGGGCGGTGACGGAGGAGGCGTCCTCGCCGATTCGGTCGACGTCACCGCGTTCTCCTCGACCATCGTCGACAACGTCGCAGCCGGACAGGGTGGCGGCATGGCGTCCGATGGCACCGCCGAGTTCACGATCGACCACACGATCCTGCGCGGCAATGCTGCACCCCTCTTTCCCGAAACCACCGGACCACTGGCCGCCAGCTGGTCGATCGTCGGAGACACCACCGGGGTTCCGCTCCTCGGCGGTGGCGACAACCTGGGTGACGTCGACCCGCTGCTCGGACCGCTCGCCGACAACGGTGGAGGAACTCGTACGCACCGACCACTCGCTGGCAGCCCGGCGATCGACAGCGGCGACCCGGCTCTGGCTGTCGTTGTCGGCGAAGGCGATCAGCGAGATCTTCCGCGACCGGTCGATGTCGTCGACATCGGCTCGGTGGAGGTCGCGACGCCGGCCGCGTCGATCTGGGTGCCGGTCGCTCCGAGCCGCTTCGTCGACACGCGTGCCGCCGGCGTGACCGTCGACGGCGACGATCAGGCGACCGGGCGGATGTCGGCCGGGTCGCAGCGGAGGATCACGATCGCCGGCCGTGGTGAGGTACCCGCCGACGCTCGCGGGGTGCTTGCGAACGTCACCGCGGTACGACCCTCGACGAACGGGTACGTCACCGTCCACCCGTGTGTCGAGCCGGCGCCGACCACGGCATCGCTCAACTACACCACGGGGATCAATCTCGGCAACGAAGTGATGATCGGCCTCGACGCGGGCGATCTGTGCATCTTCACGTCGTCGGAGATCGATGTGACCGTCGACGTCGTCGGCTACATCCCCGGCGACTCGGCGTACCAGCCGGTCGAACCGCAACGCTTGCTCGACAC
This sequence comes from Ilumatobacter sp., assembly GCF_046290335.1. Lineage (GTDB taxonomy): Bacteria > Actinomycetota > Acidimicrobiia > Acidimicrobiales > Ilumatobacteraceae > Ilumatobacter_A. Next base: position 532,445 of record NZ_JBKAGH010000002.1, read on the forward strand.
ACGCCCGGGTGGCGTCACGGTCGACGGCCAAGCTGCCGGAGTCGGATCGCCGGGCGACGCTGGCGTCGTCACGCTGCAGGTGAGCGGCCGAGGCCCCATCCCCGTGGGCACCGACACCGTCGTGTTGTACGTCGCCGCGGTCCGGCCAACGGCAACCGGCTTCGTCACCGTCTGGGATTGCGACGCCGACCGCCCACTGGCATCGAGTCTGAACTTCGTGGCGGGCGTCAACCGTGGCAACGAGATCGTTGCCACCGTCGGCCACGACGGCGAGGTGTGCCTGTTCGTCGAACGCGATGCTGACCTCACCGTGGACGTCGTCGGATACGTCACCGACGGCGTCTCGACCAACTTCCTCCCACTGGCCGTTCCCAGCCGGATTCTCGACACTCGAGCGATCGGCGAGACCATCGACGGGCTCTTCGCGGGCGGCGGCAAGCGGGCAGCTGGTCAGACGCTCTCGCTCGACGTCGGCGGCCGCGCCGGCATGCCGAACACTCCGGCCTCGGTGACCGTGAACCTGACGGCCGTGCAGCCCGAAGCCGTCGGCTACGTGACGGCATATCCCTGTGGCGGTGAGGAGCCCAACGCGGCCAGCCTCAACTTCGTCCCCGGTGCGAACGGCGGCAACGAGATCGTGGCGTCGCCGAACGAAGACGGCGAACTCTGCCTGTTCACCTCCGCTGCCGTCCACCTCACCGCCGACCTCACCGGCTACACGTTCACGTGATGAGCGGCGGGTGACCGCGCCGTGCGACAGAGTGGGTCTGACCCACTCTGTCGTCAGACGAGTGCGCCGACCGCGGAACCCATCAGGTCGATGAAGTTGTCGGCGTAGAACCGTTCGCGCACGTCGTCGCCGCGGTCGCCGAGGCTGCGTTCGAAGCGCTCGAACGGGCGACGACCGCCTTCGACGTGTGGGTAGTCGGTGTTGAACAACAAGATGTTCGGGCCGATCTGATCGGTGACCCACCCGATGTCTTCGGTCGGGTACGGCGTGACGCGCACCTGGCGTTCGACGTACTCGCCGGGCGTCAGGCTGAGCGCGCGGAGCCGTTCCTCGTGGCGCCCGAACGCGTCCATCGCGGACTCCATCTGCTTCAGCCAGCTCGGCAGCCAGATGCATCCCTGTTCGATGACGCCGACGCGCAGCTGCGGATGGCGTTCCAAGACGCCGTCGAAGATCATCGTGGCGAGGGTCTGCATCGGCGGGAACGGGATCGCCATGTAGTCGACGGAGCGGAAGTTCTCCTCGCCGCCGTGGAAGTCGGGCGGGATCGGCAGACCGTTGACGAAGTAGCCGGGATCGATGAGCGCGCCGGTGCCGCCGACGTGGAAGACGACCGGGATGCCGGCTTCTTCGGCCTGACGCCACACCGGGTCGAGCGAGCGGTGCGACGGCGAATGGCCGGCAGGGCAGCCGGAGGCGACGAGCAGCGCCGCCGCTCCCATCTCGATCGCCTCGGTCGCCATCGCGGAGGCTCGATCGAAGTCGGCGAGCGGCACGTAGCAGGTGGGGAGCAGCCGGTCGTCGACCGAGCAGAACTCGGTCATCCCGCGGTTGTGTGCCCGGGCTGCGCCGTAGGCGAGATCGAGGTCGACTCCACCGTCGGGCCCCGGATGCTCCCACTGGTACAGACGAGAGTTGTGGAAGGTGTTGAACATCAACTGGCTGTCGACGCCGATGAAGTCGAGCACCCGCGGACGGTCCTCGGGAAGGAACGATCCGGTCGCGGCGAAGTTCTTGCGGTTCATCACCTCGACGTCTTCGTCCGCGGTGAACTCCTCGGAGCGGTGACGGTCGGCGAGACGAGCGAAGATCTCCTCGAGCTGCGCGTCGTCGAGGACCGCGGCGACTCCCGCTTCACCGGTCTGCGCGAGTTCGTTCGCGTACGACGGGATCGCAAGGCGCTCGCGGATGTCGGGATCGGCGTGGTCACGCAGCCACGTGGGCGGCTCCATGATGTGAGCGTCGGCGTCGTGCACTCGTGGACGATCGATGTAGGCCATCCGCCGATTCTCGCGTGCCGGATGCCCGCCGGTCGATGCAGCCGCCCGGAGTACCACTGCGGATCGCCGGGCGCGAACCTCATCGCAAGCCAGCTGCTCCCGCGTCGGCGGCGTTGGCGCCGGTCGTCGGTGCCGACGACGAGCGCCGGTCGTCAGTGCGGATCGCGGGGCGAGGCCGACTCGTCGGCGGCGCGGCGCTGGGTGGTGAGCGACTCGTCGGCTTGTGCGAGCAGTTCGTCGACCAGCTGTTCCGACGACGGGAACCGACCCGTCGCGCCGACGCTGACCGAGTAGCGAACCGAACGACCGTCGACGTCCACACGGCGACCACTGACGGCGACCCGTACCCGCTCGGCGACCTCGGCGACGTGCGCAGCGTCGGCGCCCGGCAACACGACGGCGAACTCCGATCCGCCGAGCGCGACGATGACGTCGGTCGGCCGCACCTGGGCGGTGACGTCGTCGATCACACGCTGCACGACGACCTCGACGATCGAGGCATCGACCGCACCGGCATCGACCGCACCGGCGTCGACACCGCATTCCTCGATGCTCAGCAGGAGCAGCCCGCAGAGTTCGTCGTCGTCGCCCCATCCCGGTGCGTCGACGATCTTCGTTCGTCGATCGTTGACGACGGACCCGTCGGCCGCCTTGGTGCTCTTCATCGCCCACGTACCTCGCAGTCGTACCTCACGTCGGTCGAGGCCTCGACGACGTGATGATCTATCGGCACACACCCGCCGACGGTCAAGGATTTCTTCACTCCTCGACGCGTGGCCTAGCCGTCAAGCGTTGCTCGGGGAGCGCCACGTGCCCGACGTGCCGCTCGGTGCCGGAGCAAGTCACTGCGGACCCGGCGTGGGGGACGCCTCGTAGGCCACTGCACCCCGGGAGGCGGTGCCCCACCACTCAGCAGGACGCTGCCCGGTCGACCGGATCGATCTCGGGGTCGACCTCGTTCGAGCCCTCGTTTCCCACGGCCTCTGGCGCAACGGCGGGCTCAAGACCGGAACTGATCACGAGTCCGTGCCGCGACGTGCCCACCACAGGGGTTTGCAGGGGTCGAGAGGGACTATCCTGGTCATCTCACACCAACAACGGCAAGTCCCGGGTTCTGGCACGAAACACCAGGTCGCGTGGCTGGTCAGCGTTTCCTTCGGCTAACGTCGGGGGCCTTCGCGGATGTAGTTCAATGGTAGAACATCAGCTTCCCAACTGACCGAAGGTCGGCTGGACAGCGATTCTGATCGGACTATAATCGTGACGAATCCCCAGCTCAGGGGCCAGATTTCGATCTGATCCGAGTCGGAGATGCCTCGCCGACAGGCTTGTCGTGCCCACTGCGTGCCCACAGCACGGGACTCCAGGAGGCATCAATGAGCGCCAACGGACAGTTCGGCTCGATCCGCAAACTTCCCAGCGGCCGGTTCCAGGTCCGCTACTTCCACCTCGGCCGTCGTATCACGGGCGACACGACCTTTCCGACGAAGGGCGACGCCCGAGCGTTCCTCGCCGGCGTCGAGACCGACATCCGACGGGGGAACTTCTTCGACCCATCGGCGGGTCGGGTCACCTTCGCCGAATACTCCGGCTGGTGGCTCGACCAACGATCGATCAGACCACGCACCCGGCAGACCTACGAGTCGCAACTCACCCACCTGCTGCCGACGTTCGGCCGAGCGCAACTCGCCGAGATCACACCGGTCGACGTTCGGCGCTGGCACGGCCAACTCTTCAAATCGAGTCTGCACCCGAACTCGGTCTCGAAGATCTACCGACTCTTCCGCACCATCCTCACCACCGCGGTCGACGACGGGCTGCTCTCCAAGAACCCGGCACGCATCCGCGGCGCATCCAAGGAGCACATGATCGAACGGCCGCTGCTCAACTGGGACCAGGTCGTTGCACTCGCCAACGCCATCCTGCCTCGCTACGACGCCCTCATCTGGACCGCCGCCGCGTCGGGTCTTCGCTTCGGCGAACTCGCCGGACTGACACTCCGCCACTTCGACATCGAGCGGTCCGAACTACGCGTCGAACAAGCCCTTTCGTACACGCGGGGCCTTGGCGCGACAATCGGTCCGCCGAAGACCGACAGCGCGCACCGCACCGTCGTCGTGCCGAACCAGATCACCGCCCGGCTCTGCCTCCACATCGAAGACCATCTCAACGACCCCGGGCCCGGCGACCTCCTCTTCACCTCGATGCGCGGGAGTCCGCTCCTCAACCGCACCTTCGCACCATGGTGGCGACGAGCTGTTGCCGAAGTCGGGCTCCACGGCACCCGCTTCCACGACCTCCGACATCTCGCCGGCACCGAAGCAGCCACAGCGGGAGCATCACTGCGGGAGGTGATGTCGCGGATGGGTCACGCCACGAGCAGCGCATCACTGCGCTACCTGAAGGCATCGGAGATCCGGGACCGAGACATCTCCGACGCCATCGGCGCAAGGATGCCGCAGTCGTGATCGGGCCGAGTGATTCACCCGATGGCGACGATGGACAGCCGTATACGTTCGTATTACAATCGGATACTGATGACGAACTGTTCGACATCGATGCACTCGACGAGGTCGATCCTTTCGAGATCGATCGCCAGGCCGCCCATCTGTTCAAACATCATGCGCTCGGTATCGACGACATCTATGAGATCTGGAACTCCGACCCGCTCTTCTATCCAGCCAAGCCTCCGGCGCACTGGATCATGGTCGCCGACATCGCCGGTGAAGTACTGATGGTCCCACTCGCCCCACCCAACCACGGCGACTCGACGAAGTGCCGGCCGATCGGGTGCTACGTCGCCGCCAAACACGTTGCCGACCGCTATCGGGAGGACCGATGACCAAGAAGATGACCCCGCAAGAGGAATACGACTTCTACGCCAAGCCCGAGAACCAGACGCTTCAGGGCCCAGCGCGCCGCCGAAAGTCGAAGCTCACCGAACTGGTGCCGGTGCGCTTCGCTCCCGAAACGCTGGAGCGAGTGCGCGACGCAGCCGACGCCGACGAGCGTTCCGTGTCAGCCTGGATTCGACGCGCCGTCGAACGGGAGCTGGCGGGCGACTCCGCGCGGTCGGCGTGATGAGCGACGAACGGACATCGCAGGGCTCAATCGAGGAGTGGCTCAGTCGAGCAGGCGAGGCTCGCAATGCAAGTGAGGTCAACGAGCTTCTCGGGCTCAGTGAGCGCGACCTCGAAACGCTCGAGCGAGATGGAGTCGTTCTCGCGCTCTCGACTGCTGAGGCGAGATACTTCCCTACGTGGCAGTTCGACCTCGGTTCGACGGAACCATCGATTCGACTGGTCACATCGCAGATCGTGACGGCGTTCCGGCAAGAAATCGATGACATTTCGCCCTACGTGATCGCCGCCTGGGCGACAAGTCCCCAACCCGAACTGGCAGATCAGACGCCGGCAGAGTGGATCAAGGCTGGTGGCGAAGACGCACCAGTCGTGCTGGCAGCTCAACGAGCAGCGCACCTCGAAGCAGCCTGAACGTCTACATTCCGCGAACACGAAACGGAATTCTGGGATTGGTTACGCCCGGTCGACGTGGGCGAACAGGGCGTAGACACAGTCTGGGCAGAGGTACCGGCGGTGGTAGATAGTTTCGTCCGGGGCGGAAGATCGAGCGGCTTGTTCGTGGAGCCAGTACATGACACCCTGGTCCGTGTCGAGAGCTCGCGGAATGTGGGTTCCCCGTTCCGACTGACGAACGATGTTCTTGCCCCATGACTTCTTGTCGCCCCGCGCGAACAACGTCGAGCAGAGGGTGCACTGGCTGAAGCCGAGTTTGTCGAGGAGTTCAAGGCGGAGGCCCTCGAGTGGCTCACGAACCGGTGCGGTCACGACCTCTGTCACCCGAATCCGTTGAGTGCCGGTGACGTGGACAAGACCGACGCCGAGGCGACTGGCAATCGCGATCTCGTCGTCATCGAAGGGCTTCGGTCGGGCTTCGGCGAGGTAGCAGCGGTCGGCATAGATGGAGTACCCACTGGCCTGGCCGACTGCTGTTGCGAACGGTTGCTTTCCGTGCTTGACCTCGATCGAGACGACCTCAGATCGGCCGGACAGGTTGCCTCCGACGTCGCGAAGCCCAACGACGTCGATGCGACCGCGCTTGAGGCCCGAGTCGATCGCCGTGTGGAAGCAGCCAAGTTGGTCCTTCGCCCAACGGGCGACTCTGGGGTAGTAGTCAGATTCGCGCATCAGTCGCCGCCTCTCCCGGCACGGGCAAGTATGTCGATCGCTTCGCTCCGATGTCGGTGAAAGCCGCCGAGCGGCGACAGAGACGGACAGAGGAGCACCTCGATGTCGCTCGTGGTTCGTACCCCGACTCGATTCCACACCTTCTGCGTGTTCTTGCCGGCAACGACAATCGTGGAGAGCTTTGGAAGAAGTGCCAGCAGTTCGGCGGTCAGAGTGGCAGCGAGTGGCTCTGCGGTCGTCCACGTCTCAGCGATGCGGTCGGGGTCGGGCAAACCTCTACTCCCGCTCGACCCGATGACGTTGACCCACCACGGAAACACATTCCAGTGAAGCCGAATCTCCCTCTGCAGGCCCGCCGCTGCGCAGGCCTCCGTTGTGTACCGAGCGGTCTGGTCGTTGTTGTCCGGCGAGATGAATCGCGTCGTGGTTGCGACGCGGGAAGGATCTTGGAGCAGCAGCAGAACTCGCGAATTCACGCCACCCGAATCCGGGTCGAACCACGGGACGGTTGTCCCGGCACCGGCCGGAAGTCGGTGATCACTCCGGAGCGAGCGAATCCAGTCGTTCAGCGGCCGGACGTGCGATTCGTTCAGGCGCTTCAGCCGTCGTTCGATCGCCGTCGGATTCAGATCTGGGCACAACATTTCGTCGCCAGGATGCGGGTTCCACCGTTTCGCCACACGCGGAGCGTAGGTGGTCTCGTCTCGTCGTCCCGGTCCGACCAGCCGTCACCAGTCGAGCGGGTGGGTGCTGGGTGCGTCGTGGCCCGGTCATGGTGGAACAGAGAGAGAGTTCGCTCCCGTCTGCGCCTGGCACCGATGCGGGTTGAGCTGAACCGTCCTACAGCCACGATTGAGCGTTCTGTCGGAGACTTCTCGTCGCCCGCGACAGTGGGCCGACGAAAGCCGACGAGGAGGCTTGTCCACAGGCGGAGGGCGGCTATCCCCAGGCAAATCACATGGTTGTGGTTCTTACTATCCACAAGTGTTCCGCGCGCACAATGACAACAATGGAATTTCAGGGCTGTGCTTCTCCGAAAGAATCCCTCCCGAATACGAGACTTTCTTGGGGCACCGACACATAAGAGGTCATGTCTGCCGACCTGAGGCAGACATCACCGACGAGACAGACAAAACCGGGAGGCCCCAGTGGCCGCCAGCGAGGCACAATCGAGCCGGGACATACAACGGCGAGATTGGCGCGAAATCCGCCGGCTTCGTCACGTCGGATTCGGCGACGCCGAAGCGCATCTTGATCGGCTGAACGCCGACAGCGACCTCAAGAACCGGCTCGCCCTCCAGAGCTACGCCGGGCCCGAATGGGACCGATTCGCAGAACTGCTCGCGCGATACGGCCTCGGCGTGCTGACCGCGTGGTGTGTGACCGGCAAGATCTTCGACGAATGCGACCGCGTCGGTCGCGTGCTTCGTCGATCAAGGATTGACGAAGACGACGCCGCCGGTCTCGCCGTCGAAACTGTGGCCAAGGCCGTCGACGCGTTTCGCGAACAAGTACTGATCGGCAACAAGTGGGATCCTCGCCGCGGCGCGTCACTGAAGACGTTTTTCGTTGGCCAGTGCAAGTTCCAGTTTCCGAACGTCTACCGCCCATGGCTCAATCTTCAGCGCAACCACCACCGAGCAATCGCGCGGATTCGCAGCGGCGCGTCGTCGACGAACTCGCCAACCGAGCGGATTGCCCTCGATCCGATCCACGATTTCATCGACTCGATCGACGACCCGCTCACCCGAGGGATCGTCTACCTCAAACACCAGGGCTTTCCTGAAGCCGCCATTGCTGAGCTGTGCGAAACAACCCTTCCCACCGTCAAGAACCGTCTCTACCAGATCAGAAAGCAGCACCGTGACATCGCCTGACCCCGCCTTCGAGGAACTCATCCAACGATCCTCGTTCGGAACGCCGACCGTGCGCACCATCGCCGCGCACACGCCCGCTGACCTCGTCGCCGCATCTCTTTCACGGGTTCGCGACTTTTCCAGATCCCACCGACCTACACCCACCACAACCTCCCCGAAATCGCCCCGAAAGGACGACAACGGCGGCGGGACACCAAGTCGTTGAATCTCAACAGGAAAGGAGAGCCCTGATGTACCAGGGAGCAGTCATCCAGGAACAAGGCGTCACGTTCGGAGTGCTGGTGGTTAAACCCAGCGTTCTGAACAGCAGCACCCGTGACCAAATGGTCAACGACGCCTCGCGCGCCTTCGGCAACATTCCCGCCGTCCTCATGGCACAGGACCACCGGGGCACACCGAGCTACTACGGGCGCCAAGACATCAGCAAATTTATGGCGAACGTCCCGCTCGCCGCCGTGCCGTGGCGCCGATACCGCCTCGAGTGAACCGCAGCTACGACCGTCCATCCATACCACAAGGAAAGAAGCATCATGAGTAACCCCAACAACCGACACGTCGTCCCCGGGAAGAACGGTGGATGGGACATCAAGGCCCCCGGCTCCGAACGTTCGAGCGGACATCGTGCCACGCAAGCTGAAGCCGAACAACGAGCCAAGGAGATCGTCGGCAACCTTGGCGGCGGCGAAGTGCGAATCCATCGACCGAACGGTCAGATCCGTGATAGCGACACCGTCGCACCGGGCAACGACCCTCGGTCCTCACGCGACGCCAAGCACTAGGACCGCGTTGGTCATCGCCGCTCTCACCGCCCTCGTGATTCTTGGGCTGTGGACCCTCGAGCAACTCGAGCTACTTCCGGACGGCAACATCCGAACGTGGCTCGCACGAGCCGCCATTCTCCCCGTCGTCCTAGCGGCATTCACCGTTCCGTCCGCGCTGCAGCGCGGAATCGACTGGTACGTCCAGCGGAAGACCAACGAGGTCATGCAGCAGTTCGAACCAACGTTCAAAGAGCTCATCCCAGTGACTACGCCCCGCGACAATTGATCGTGCTCGGCGTCGAAGGGCAATAGGAGGTGTACGCATGACAGTCCATCGCGAAACAGAACGCACCGTCTTCCTCCTCGGCGCCGGGTTCTCGAAGGCTGTCGGCCGAGAAATGCCCACCATGGTGGAACTCGGCGCTGAACTCGCTCGGCAGTTGTCCGGGCGAACGGGCGCCGAGCGGCTATTGAGCGACGCCGAGCGGGTCGCCGTTCGGGCGGGACGGGTGCCGATGAACAACCTCGAGGTCTGGCTCTCGTCGCTCGCGACGAAGCAGCCGTTCCTCAGGGAGGCCGACAACCTCAGGCGCAGGTCAGTCTTTCTCGAGGTCTCCGAGATGATTTCCGAGATTATTCGCAGCCGCGAGACCGAGGTTCGCAGTAGACCGATCCCGGAGTGGCTTCAACGCATCGTCACGGCCTGGCATGCGATGCAAACGACGGTTCTCACCCTGAACTACGACTTGCTCGTGGAGAGCGTCGTCCGGGCTTTGGTTCTTCGCGGTGGAGACCACAAGGCCCAGCCGGTACACATCGCTGGCGGTGTGCCCCCGGAGTTGCCCGAAAAGGGGCAGCGCTTCGCAGACGAGATATCCCCGACGTTTACACTGCGAAAACTTCACGGTTCCATCAACTGGTTCGGTAGACACGACAGCCACGACCTCTTCTCGGTGGTACGCATCGATTCCCTGGTTCCTGGCTGGGCATCATCGGCTCCCGCTTCGGTGTCGCGGAACAGTGCGGCGACAATCGAGGGCTTGAGCCCGATTCTGCTCCCACCGGTTGCGGACAAGGGATCGTTGTACGGAAACCCGACGATCGGGTCTCTGTGGCGGTCCGCTCACCGCGAGCTCAACCAGGCGCGCCGACTCGTTTTGTTCGGCTACTCACTCCCTCCGACCGACGCCTCCATGCTTGCGCTACTGACGGAAACGCTCGGCGCCGACACACAGATCGACGTCATCGACCGAGATCCGCGTCCCGTAGCCGAGTTGCTTAGATCACTTGGTGTAGCCCGAACACGCCTCCGACAGATCGCCGAGCCGGGCACGGACAGCTTCGCTGACTACCTTGACGAGACCGAGCAGGGCGTGGCCCACGCAGTTGACTGGGCGGCCGTCAGTCAGATTCATCCCGAGTGCTACAGCGCGGTGTGCTTCCCCGATCGGACAGCGTGGCCAGTCATCGGTGTGCAAGAAGATGACACCGAAGTCGCCTTAATCATCGGCACCGAGCCAAATCCCTCTGGACTCGTGCGGCCGTCTTCGTCCAGTCATCTGCCCGAGACTCTCAGGAAAGCGACGCTGATCAAGCGAAGCGACGGATACCAGGCGAGGCCAACAGCGGTTCGGGTGAGAGGTAATACGACGAGCGACTCGACGCTTGAGATCGACGCCACACCTCTTCATCTGGCCAGAATCGCTCCATAGGTGCTGCCCTGCCCGAAGCCTTCGTAGCTCGTCTACGCGGTCCGGAACCGTTGAAGGCGTGCCTACTTGCTGGAACCTCCCGCCTATCCGACAGATATCGATCCTCCGTGCGCCGGATCGAGGTCACCGCAATGCATCAATGCGGCGGTGTGCCACCCAGTCATCAACGTCATCCTGATCGAACCGGACATACTTTCCGACCTTGTGGAATGGGATGCGTCGCTCGCAGACGAGTCGTCGGACGAAGCGCTCGGTCGTGCCGAGGCGTTCGGCGAGCTGCGGGATGCCGAGCATGGGACGTTCGACGCCGCCTTGCCTGAGGGTGGTTTCTCGGATCATCGGGTGCTCCTTCGTGCGGTCGTGCCGGCCGACGTCGAGTCGATGCCGTTGCGGATCTGAAGTGCCTGAGCCGAGTCGACGTAGGGGACGAACTCGACGACGTCGCCGGCAATGCCACAGTCGTGGCTCGGCAAGCGCTCGGGCGTCGTCGACCGGACGATGAAGTGCCCGCACCTCGGGCAGATCCATGCGGTGTCCATGTCGCTCATGACGCCGCCATCGGTTCAGCGATGGCCGGCTTCGTCGAGAAGACCAGCGGACGGAGCGAGCCGAGTGGCGACCGGTCCCAGAGTGCCGGGTCGATTCCGATGATCGGCGGTGAGCCATCCGACGGAACGAACGTGACGTGGCCGCGGTCAGCGGTGCACCGGTCGTGGAAGTGGTGCGGGAGGAACTGGGACCAGCCGAACTTCTGTCGCCACACGGTGGTGTGGCCGTGAATCTGTGGCCACGGGCATACGGTCCAGTCACGGTAGACCTCGGCGGCTGCGGCCCAGATCGGGCCCGGCGCCGGCGCCCGATCGCAACCCATCATGGTCCCGGGCCGGGCAATCTGTTCGATGGGCATCGAGTTCAGCCGGCCGACGACTCGGAACGGGTCGGGCTCGCCGGCGAGGTCCTGCATCCAGAATGCGTGACCGATGCCGGCGTGCGTGACCACGCCGGTGACGCCCGATGACGACGTGATGGTCGCGGCCCGCTGGACAAGTCCGTCTCGGTACCAGGCGGCGAACTCGGCGAGCGCGGTCGGATGAGCCTGCCGCCCCGCTCGACCGACGATCGGGCCGCCGACGGCGAACAGTTCCCAGTTGCCGGCGAGCTGCGTCCATCGACCCGCCGCGATGTGTGGCGCAACGAGTCGGGCAACGTCGATGTCGGCTCGGCCGCCGAAGAGGTCACCGACCTGCACGACGTGGAGGTCCGTCGGCCACGCGTCGTCAGTGACACCGAGTGAGCCGAGAGCGTGGCGGAGGTGTTCGACGTAGCCGCCGACGTCGCCGATCACAGCAACCCGTCGAGTCTGCTCACTCATGGCCGACTCCGTTCGCTGACGCCGAGGAATGATCGGGCCGGTTCGCCACTGCCTCTCGAACCCGGTTGACCGGCCAGCCGACGGTTGAAGCTGCACGAGTCGGGCCGACCTCTACGGCGAGCCGCACCACGACGTCACCCTGCTGCGCCTCAAGGACCTCGACCTTCGCCTGCAACTTGTCGATCTGATCTGCGTACCCGAAGAACTCGGCGACGGCCTTCACCTCGAGGTCGTACCGATCGCGCACCCGATCCTTCGCTTCTCGCTCTGCTGTCGAACCCGGCCGGCGTGCCATCACATCTCCTCGCTACGAACTGTCGATCTACCCACCTGACCCACCGGCGAGACCACCAACCGTTACATCGAAATCCGACGACGTCGACCAACCCTGAACGACGACGAACCCTGCCAACGAACCGAACCCGAACTCACACACCCGAACGACGACCACCGACCAACACCGACGAACGAAACCACCCCCACCGACCGAACCCACGAACCGAAACAACCGACCCACCCCGACCACCGAACCCGACCCGGCACCCCAAACGACCGACAACAACAACAAAACCATCCGTACACACGTGCACCACAGGTGCCGGACCGCCCATTCGGGCGTAACGCGCGGCCACTTCGCCGGCGTGTCGGGAGGGTGTCATGTTGTCGTTGTGGAAGCTCCGAGTCGGCGCCGAGGCGTACTACCTGTCCCAGGTCGCACGCGGTATCGACGACTACTACTCCGGCGCAGGGGAAACCGCCGGCCGCTGGTTCGGCACCGCTGCCGACATCCTCAACCTGCCGGACGCCGTCGACGGGGCCGACCTTCGAGCGATCCTCGCCGGGCTCGTCCCCGGCACCGGCCTCTCACCGAACGGCACGCAGATTCGGGCCTTCAAGAACCGCGTTCCCGGCTTCGACCTGACGTTCTCGGCACCCAAGTCTGTGAGCGTGATGTACGCATTCGCCGACCCGATCGTGCGAGCCGAGGTCGTCGCCGCAGTCGACACCGCCGTCGAAGACGCGATGTCGTGGCTCGAACGCGAAGCATGCTTCGTGCGGCGCGGATCGAACAACCGGCGGTCCAAGGTCGCCCCGTTCGAGACGTGGGGCACCCGCCGCCTCCCCGGCGCTGGATTCATCGCCGCCGGCTTCCGGCATCGCACCAGCCGCGCTGGCGACCCACAACTCCACACCCACGTTCTCATCGCCAACCTCACCCGAGGCCCAGATGGTCGCTGGAGCGCGCTCGATGGCCAGGCCCTCTACCGCTCGAAGCTCGCTGCCGGCGTCGTGTTCCAGACCGCGTTGCGCGACGAGATGACCCGGCGACTCGGCGTCCGATGGCGTCCGGTCCACGACCACGTCGCCGACATCGCCGGCATCCCGCAGAAGGTGTTGACGCACTTCTCGAAGCGACGAAACGAGATCGAAGGAGAACTCGAACGCACGGGCCAGACCGGACCCGCCGCAGCCGATCGAGCGACTCTCGCCACCCGACCCGAGAAGGTGGAGATCGACCAGGAAACACTCGACGAACGCTGGCGCACTGATGGCGAAGCGATCGGGTTCGGGGCCGAGGACGTCAACCGGCTCCTCTCGAACTCGACGGGGCGGTCACCGAACACCAGCCTCGATCCTGACGCACGGATCGCGACCCGACTCATCGATCGCATCACCGGCGAAGTTCGCGAGCTACTGCTGACGATTGAACAGTTCGCACTCGCCGTCGCGTTCGATCTGCCTGAGCGCAGCGCGACCGTGACCCGACTCGAGGTTCAGAGCGCAGTCGCCGATCACCTCCTCGGCAACGGCGGCGCGGTGGTCCTCGAACGACTCACCGACGCTGTCCTCGCCCACCCCGAACTCGTTCTCATCCCGCAACCGAAAGGTGCGGTCGCTGCCGGTTGGGAGCAGCGATGGACGACCCGCCGGATGATCGAGATCGAACGCCAAGTGCTCACCCTCGTCACCCCGACCAACGATCGGAACACGGCACTCGACCCGGCGAGTGTCGAAGTAGCGCTTGCCGAGTTCTCCCGATCACTCGGACATGACCAGATCGACACTGTCCGCCGAATCTGCACCCAGGGCCTCGATGTCGAGGTCGTCGTCGGTCGCGCAGGGACCGGCAAGACGTACACGATGAACGCCGTCCGACACGTCCTCCACGCACATGGACATCGACTCGTTGGGGTCTGCCCAACCGGCAGGGCGGCACGCGAACTTGCCGACGGTGCGGGCATCGACGCCTACACCGTCCCTCGACTGTTCACCCACGCCGAACTCGCCGCCGGCGACGTCCTCGTCGTCGACGAGACCGGCATGTGCGGCACCCTCGATCTCCATCGCATACTCACCCACGCACGCGCCATCGGCGCCAAGGTCGTTCTCGTCGGGGACCATCGGCAACTCCCCGAGATCACCGCAGGCGGCGGATTCAGAGCTGCCCTCGGCGCCGTTGGCGACCGCCGATGCGAACTCACGATCAACCGACGCCAGATCGAACCGTGGGAACACGATGCTCTCGATCATCTCCGCGACGGCGACATTCACAGCTTCTGGACCGCCTACCGAGATCACGACCGCATCCACCTCGCCGGCACCGCAGACCAACTCCACGCCGAAGCGATCGACGGATGGTGGAGCCATCACATCGCTGGCTACGACGCCCACCTCATTGCCGGCACCCGGGCCGCAGCGCGGCTCATCAACCGGCTCGCTCGCGAACGAGCAGACCAAGCAGGACTCCTCACCGGTCAGCCACTCATTGTCCGAGAGCGCAGATTCCAGGTCGGCGATCGCGTTGTCCTGCTGACGAATGCGCCGGGACAAGTCGATCTCGAGACCGGCCAACGATGCCGCGTCGACAACGGCATGATCGCCACCATCGACGCCATTAATCAAATGAGTTGTGACGTCGACATCACCATTTCCGGCGGACAGCGACGCATCCGACTCGCAAGCGACTACGTCCACTCAGGCGCAGTCGACCATGGCTACGCCACCACGATTCACAAAGCCCAAGGCGTCACCTGCGACCACATCCACGTGGTCGGCCCTGCCGGCCTCTATCGCGAAGCTGCGTACGTCTCGCTCTCGCGAGCTCGCCGCTCGGCGCACCTCTACGCAACGACGAGAGACGCCGCCATCATCGGCGAGCCCGCTCACACCACCGGCATTCCGCTCGCCACCGAGAACCTCGACGACCCCGAAGCCGACATCACCACCACTATCTCGGAGAGTCGCGCCAAGCAGTTCGTCACTGCGGAACACCCGGGTCTCGATCGCATCGCTGGCCTCGCAGCCAACAATGACCTCGCCGCTCTCAACGACCGAATGCGACACGTGCGGAAGGTCATCGCCGAACTCGCCGAAGCCGGCACCGCAGACCCGATGCAAAATGTCGAGGAGCTTCGACTCGCCGAGGACCACCGTCACCGAATGAGGGTCGGCGGACGGGTCAACGCACGCGACTGGGACAACGTCGGCACCATTGAACGGCTCCACGACACGATCGGCCATGCCAGCGTCCGCTTCGTCAGCGAGTCCGGCCAGATCACCACGCGGCGACTCTCGTGGCATCTTCTCCGGCCGATCGACCACCCGGACGAGGTCCAACTCACCGATCTCGCGGTCACCTACCTCTCAGAGGAATCGGCGCGCATCGAGGAGGAGCGATCACAGTGGATCGCCCATCTCGACGAACGGGGTGTCGTTCCCGACGAAGCGACAATCATCTCCGCTGCGATCGAGCAACGCGGAGAACAAGTCGCCCGAGCGCTCCGCGCCACACCACCCACCTGGCTCACCTGGTGGGCAGGAGAACGGCCCAGCGACCCCACTGCGGCCATCGTCTACGACGACCTCGTTGCCGACTTGGCCCACTGGCGCGACGAACAACGCATCCCACCGGATGAGCCCGGCTTCGGACCACACCCGGCTAACCCTGAGCTGGCCGAGCGGTGGCGAGAGCACCTCGATCGAGCGCTCGCCGTCAGAGAGTCGCTCCTGCGAACCGAACCGACTCTGGCACCGAGGTTTCCCCGGCTCGACGCCGCGGCGATCCGGTGTCGACTCGAAGAACTCGACGCGCTCCTCGCCACCGCACCGGCAGACCAATGGCACGTCGTCGCACAGTTGTTGTCGAGGGTTGGCGACGGCCTGACCGACATCGTCGAGGCGTTGCGAGCCGCGGATGTAGGTCAGCAGCTTCGCCGCGACTGGATCCTCGAACACTGGCCCCACATCGTCGAGCACCATGAACTCACCAAGCTCAGTTCCCAACTGCCGCCGCTTGCGCACTGGCCCACGTCCGTATCGCCCGCAGTCGAGTCAGCGCTCGACGATCTCGCCAAATGGATCGACTCGAACCTCGACGATCACACGAGAACGGCCGTCGAGGGTAGGGATGCGCGGGCGACGCTCGACCTCTGGCGTGCGGGGCATCGCGTCGATCATCAGCCTGCAACGGCGTCTCAACAGCTCGATCGCAAAGTCTCTCAGGCCATTGCGTCTCGGGCCCCATGGGTCATCGCTCTCGTCACCGACCACGTCGAGGCGGACGGTCTGCCGCGTGCCGATGATCTTTTGTCGCTCTCCTGCTGGATCTGTGGGTCAGGTTCGGCCTGGGAGGGCGGGTGGGTGGCTCCCGAGTGCGAGGAGGGCGAGGGCGATGAGGGGTTCGGGTCCGTGGAAGCCGAACGCGATGCGGGTGAGGAGTCGGATCTTGGTGTTGGTCGACTCGATGAGGGCGTTGGAGAGCCCGGAGTCGAGTGCGTGATCGATCGCCCCTCGGTGCTTCACGATCTTGCGGGCGAGTTCGATGAAGGCCGGCATGCGTGATCGGCGCGCCCACGACAGCCATCTGTCGAGGGCGTGCTTGCCGGCGTCGCCCTTGACGGCGAACACGAATCGCAGTCCTTCCTTGAGGAGGTAGGCGCGATGGAGGCGAGGGTCGATCTTGGCGATCCAGTCGAGCTGGGCGCGTTGGTTGTCGGTGAGATCACCAGGGTTCTTCCAGAGCGCGTAGCGGGCGCGTGCGATGCCGAGCGAGGTGCCTCGGGCTCGTCCTCGCTGGGACATGACGGTCGTGATCGCGTTTCGTCCCGATGCCTGGTTCCAGGCTCGGCGACGCTCGACGTCGAGTGCTTCGATCGCCCACGCGACGACGTGAAACGCATCGGCGCAGCGCACGGCGTTCGGGGCTCTCTTGGCAACGACGCGGGCGATCCAGCCCGCCATGTCCGCAGAGATGTGGGTCAACTCCGCAGCGCGTTCGTCGCCGAGTTCGTCGAAGAACACCTCCAAGTCGGCGTCGGTGCGGCCCGGGCCGACCCACACCAGATGCCCAGTGTCGTGATCGACCACGACGATCAGGTAGCGGTGCCCGCGCTTGTAGGAGATCTCATCGATCCCGATCCGTCGCAGCCCGTCGAGACGATCAACACGCGCCTCGACATCAGCATTGACCCGCGTGACAATCGCCCCGATGGTGCGCCACGCCACCCGCAACAACTCACACGTCGCGGACTTCGAGGTGCGCACCGCCAACCAGGCCGCCAGGTCGTCGAAGTCGCGGGTGTGGCCGACACCGTGACGAGCCCACGGCACCGCCGCCACCGTCGGGCCATGAGTTCGGCACCGGACCCGTGGTGCGTCGGCTTCGATGAACACCTTCGTCGTGCCGGCGTCCAACGCCCGCCACCGCCGACGACCATCACCACGGTCGTAGCGAGGCGAACGTCGATGGCAGTGACCGCAGCGGCCACGAGCCTTCGCATCAGGTCTCACCGACACCACGATCGAACCATCGCTGTCGTCAACGCAGACCCCTTCCACGACCGTGCGCGTCAACCCGCACGCCTTCTCCCATACCTTGGTGTTCAGCACCCCGTCTGCCGTCCTTTCAGTTTCGAGCCTTCGACAGCGCGAAACCTAGGAATCAGGCGGGGTGCACCCGCGGATAGGCCCTCAACTCACCCACGGACAGAGCAGAAGAGCGTCTTTTGTGCATCCTGCGTCACGAGGCATCGCTCGACGCCCCAAGCCAACGACCTGAGATAGCGCAGACAGCCCCAGACGGCCCGTCGCTCACGCTCTGAGTTGCGGTCAAGAGCCTAGGCAGCGAGGGCGTGCGGGCAGACTCGTCCCCGGTGCGCTCTGAGCAGCGGGGCGCTGAGAACCGTCCAACACTTCGTCGAGGGGTGAGCCCACGCGGAGATCTGGCGTGGTCCGCGAGCGCTGGCGTTGCTTATTTGGGGAGTGACTTGACCGCACCCTCGATCGCAGCCCGAGCGCCACCCTCAGCGGCCGCCTTGGCCACGCTCTGAAGAGCTGCCCTACCGCCGACGAAGACCAGGCCAGCTAACAGGGTGCTGAAAAACCCGGATTGGTGCTCGCGTTCTGTGTCTGGATGGAAAAGAATGGGGTCATGCGTGGAACGCCTGATCGTCAGCTTGCTCTGTTGTCGTCGTTGAGCACCGAGGACCTGATCCCGGCCGAGCACCCGATCCGGAGGATCCGTGTGGTGGTCGACACCGTGCTTGCCTCGATGGACACTTCGTTCGAGGCGATGTATGCGACGTCGGGACGTCCGTCGGTGCCGCCGGAGCAGTTGTTGAAGGCGTCGGTGTTGATGGCGATGTACTCGATGCGTTCCGAGCGGGCGTTCTGCGAACGCCTCAACTACGACATGTTGTTCAAGTGGTTCCTCGACCTCCCGATCGATGCAGCTTCGTTCGACGCTTCGACGTTCTCCAAGAACCGCCAACGCCTCCTCGACGCTGACATCGCCGACGAGTTCTTCGCCGCCGTGGTCCGCCAGGCGAAGCTGCGCCGGTACATGTCGTCGGATCATTTCTCCGTCGACGGCACCTTGTTGCAGGCGTGGGCGTCGCACAAGTCGTTCAAGCCCAAAGACGACTCGGGCAGCGACAACAACGAGGGCCCAAAGGGCCGCAACTCCGAGGTGCAGTGGCACGGCCAGAAACGCTCGAACGACACGCACGCGTCGACGACCGATCCGGACGCACGCTTGTATCGCAAGTCGAACAACACCGCCGCCCAGCTCTGCTACGCCGGTCACCTCTTGATCGAGCACCGCTCGGCGTTGATCGCCGATGCCGAGGTGACAGCGGCGACCGGGTTCGCAGAACGTGACTGCGCGATCGACATGTTGAAACGACTGCCGAAGAGTGGTCGGCGAAGAACGGTGGCGGGCGACAAGAACTACGACACGAAGAACTTCGTGAAAGACGTTCGCGCCGCCGGGTTCACGCCGCACGTCGCGCAGAACAACACCAACCGAAGATCGGCGATCGACGCCAGAACGACCCGCCACGCCGGCTACACCGTGTCGCAGCGGATCCGAAAGCGGGTGGAGGAACCGTTCGGCTGGATCAAGACAGTCGGCCAGGGCCGCAAGGTCCGCTACATCGGCAACGACCGGAACCGGGCCTGGTTCAAGATGGAAGCCGCCGTCTACAACCTGATCCGGATCACGGCCCTCGACGCCGCAACCGGATGAAGATCACCTCGGCAAGGTCGCCACCGGCCGCCTCCGGAGTCGGGGATCAGTGAGCGATCACCCGAAACCGACAACGGAGATCCCCGAAAACTGACATCGAAGACCAAGCCAGCGCAATGACAACGAGGCGGGCCGCCCTCGATCCGGGCGTCCCGCCCTCAGACCCCGAATTTCAGCACCCTGCTAAGACCACACCGCCCACCGACAGGCCAACCTTCGTGTTGAGACTCTCAATGAACTGCTTGTTCTCGCTGTCCTTCGCAGACTCCAGGTTGAGAATCTGCATGAGTAGATCCAGAACATGCCGCCGCTCTTCGGGACTGAGATCGTCTCTGTCGAGTTCCCCCCTGAGGACCCCCCTGACCTCTCGACAAGCCTCGTGAAAGTGTTCCTGACTTTGCTTATTGTGATCGAGCGAGGACTGGTGAGCGTTCTCGATGGTGTCGAGGGCGTCAGACGCAAAGCGCGTGAACTCAGGGAACTGTTCGATGATCTTCAGCGCATGCTCAGGCGGCAAGTCGGGCATCATCGCCGCGAATTGGATTATGTCGTCCTTCTTGACGTGGTTGAAGGACTCACGTCCAAGCCTCTTCAGTACTTCCCGCTCGACTTCGCTGTAATCCACAGAGTGATCTCCTTCGCCCATCGCCAACTGGCACTTGTCACGCAACGTATCCACCAGCACGACATCGTCTGGGGGGGGTACCGTCGCGGCGTCAACCTACTCGGCCAGCTGGAGGCCGCCTTGAATGACGGTGCCAAACTGGCGCGTCCGACGTCGTGAACTCCTCCCGCGCAAGGCCCGGCGGACCGCCTTCAGGACGCCCGCCCGACTGAGTCCTCCTACCAACCACCCAACTCCGAAACGCGTGGCGCCGACAGTCCTCGGGCCAGAGCCCCTCTCGGGTCCATGCACTGTTTGCCAAGTCGCCAACACGGCGACGGCGCTTGTGCCGACGGCGCCACGTCTCAAGCCGGAAAGTCGGGCGACGGGTCGGACGCAAGTAACGGCCGGCTGCGGCCCGTCCAGCGGTCGAGGGCCTCTCTGGCCGGGTCGTGGTCGGGAACCGATGCGAGGTGACGCTTCGGGCGGAGCGATGGGTGAATGTGGTGCTCCCAGCCTCCTTCAACGTCGGGCCAGGCTGCGGCGACGTCGTGGTAGGCGGTCCGAGCGTCGCCGTTGCGAACTGCGATCGCGACGGCCATCGCTCGACTCGGTTCCGTGCCGGTCGCCCGGCAGATGCCGATGACGGTGGCGGGTTCGAGATCCAGCCCGTACGCGAGCGCAGCGACCTTGGCCGGCTCATCATGACGACGAAGTGCTCGCTGGACGAGTTGCAGATCCGCCACCTGCTCCCCTGCTGAGCCGAGCGCAAGGTCGTCGGCGGTCGGCCGCTCGACGAGCGGGACGAGATCGTCGAGGTCGAGCGACTCGTCGATCGAGCGAAGGGCGGCGCGGGCCTCGGCGACGGTGAACAGGGTCGGTCGTTCGCCGTCGGCAACTCGATAGAGCAGGGCATCCCGGATGGCTTCGGGTTCAACGTGAAGGCAGTCGAGGACTCGGGCGACTTGCGTGGCTGACTTTCCTGACTCGGCGAGGATCACCGCCGCCTCGCCGGCACGGTGCCGATCGAAGGCGAGTTGCATGAAGTGTTCGCGCTGTTCGAGTTCGAGGTCGTCGAGGATTGCCTTCAGGAACCGGCGGTTCTCACCGTTTAGCAGGGTGCTGAAATTCGGGGTCTGAGGGCGGGACGCCCGGATCGAGGGCGGCCCGCCTCGTTGTCATTGCGCTGGCTTGGTCTTCGATGTCAGTTTTCGGGGATCTCCGTTGTCGGTTTCGGGTGATCGCTCACTGATCCCCGACTCCGGAGGCGGCCGGTGGCGACCTTGCCGAGGTGATCTTCATCCGGTTGCGGCGTCGAGGGCCGTGATCCGGATCAGGTTGTAGACGGCGGCTTCCATCTTGAACCAGGCCCGGTTCCGGTCGTTGCCGATGTAGCGGACCTTGCGGCCCTGGCCGACTGTCTTGATCCAGCCGAACGGTTCCTCCACCCGCTTTCGGATCCGCTGCGACACGGTGTAGCCGGCGTGGCGGGTCGTTCTGGCGTCGATCGCCGATCTTCGGTTGGTGTTGTTCTGCGCGACGTGCGGCGTGAACCCGGCGGCGCGAACGTCTTTCACGAAGTTCTTCGTGTCGTAGTTCTTGTCGCCCGCCACCGTTCTTCGCCGACCACTCTTCGGCAGTCGTTTCAACATGTCGATCGCGCAGTCACGTTCTGCGAACCCGGTCGCCGCTGTCACCTCGGCATCGGCGATCAACGCCGAGCGGTGCTCGATCAAGAGGTGACCGGCGTAGCAGAGCTGGGCGGCGGTGTTGTTCGACTTGCGATACAAGCGTGCGTCCGGATCGGTCGTCGACGCGTGCGTGTCGTTCGAGCGTTTCTGGCCGTGCCACTGCACCTCGGAGTTGCGGCCCTTTGGGCCCTCGTTGTTGTCGCTGCCCGAGTCGTCTTTGGGCTTGAACGACTTGTGCGACGCCCACGCCTGCAACAAGGTGCCGTCGACGGAGAAATGATCCGACGACATGTACCGGCGCAGCTTCGCCTGGCGGACCACGGCGGCGAAGAACTCGTCGGCGATGTCAGCGTCGAGGAGGCGTTGGCGGTTCTTGGAGAACGTCGAAGCGTCGAACGAAGCTGCATCGATCGGGAGGTCGAGGAACCACTTGAACAACATGTCGTAGTTGAGGCGTTCGCAGAACGCCCGCTCGGAACGCATCGAGTACATCGCCATCAACACCGACGCCTTCAACAACTGCTCCGGCGGCACCGACGGACGTCCCGACGTCGCATACATCGCCTCGAACGAAGTGTCCATCGAGGCAAGCACGGTGTCGACCACCACACGGATCCTCCGGATCGGGTGCTCGGCCGGGATCAGGTCCTCGGTGCTCAACGACGACAACAGAGCAAGCTGACGATCAGGCGTTCCACGCATGACCCCATTCTTTTCCATCCAGACACAGAACGCGAGCACCAATCCGGGTTTTTCAGCACCCTGTTAGGACGCTGACGGTCGTCTCCTGCTTCTTCCCGCCGAGTCCTGGAAGCGGAACCGCCTCGGGAGCGACCTCTTGAGCGGGTTCGGGAGTCGCTTCGGGTACGGCAGCCGTGATTCGGGACCCGATCTCGGTGACGTCATTGGTGTCGGCGATGCTTCGGGAGATGACGTCGGGAGCGAGGTCGATGCCGAGGTCGATCTCGATTGATTCGACAAGACGCTTCGTCGTTGCGAGGACTTGTTCGGCCGATCGGCGGACGTTGCTGATGTCGCCGCCCGCCCACGCGGCGATGTATGGGAGGGAGTAGTCGCCGGAGTCGAGGCCGATCGACTGGGCCAATAGGTAGGCGACGGACTCGGCTTCGACCTCCTTCACGGATCGATTGAGATCAGTCCGTCGTTCATGGTCGAGTTCGATGTGACCCCATTCGTGCAGCAGAGTCTTGAGCGCTTGCGGTGGTTCGAGGTCGTCGGCGACGAGCACCTGTCGGTCGGTCCATGACGTCCGGCCGTTCCACTTCTCGGCAGGCGTGCGGGTGTGGTGTGCGACGTCGAAACCGTCGGCTTCGATCCTTCCGGCGACCGCCCACCACACGTGCTGCCACCGGTCCTCGCCGATGAGTAGCTCGGGCATGATCTGTTCGGCGAGCGAGGGTGGGTCGGTGAGTTGTCCTTGGTGGAACACCTTGACGGTGCGGAAACCTCGGAGGCGTTTGCGGGTGGTCTCCTCGCCGGTGTCGTCGTCGACCTCGACCGACTTGGAGGTGAGCGGAGCGAGGATCGTCAGACCCTTCTCGCCCTTGGCAACTTGGCAGGTGCCGCCGCCGGTGGCGGGGATCTTCTGCCAGGTCGAGTAGCTGGCAACGCTTCCCTCGGCGCCCTGGAGGGCGAGCAAGAGTTGGTTGTTCGGCGAGTACCGGTGGAAGTGTCGGGCGGCGGCGAGGTAGTCGAGCCAGTCGTCGCTCGTGGCCAACGCGGTGAGTCGTTCGTCGAGGCGAGCGTGAAGGTCCTCGACGAGTCGGGCGTGATCGACTCGGGATCGGCGCGCAACCATCACGCCACCTCCCGATCGACGTGCACGGACTCAGCCAGCGCCAGGTCTTCCTCGACCGCCAAGGCGGGAACCGGTCGGGATGGCCGGCGACGTTCGGGAGTCGGCGTCCACGGTCCCGAGCCAGTCGGCCGAGACGAATCCGGAGGGGTCGGGACCATCGCCGCAAGGCGTCGGCTCTTCCACCACGGCCGCCCGTGCACATGGGCGGGCGGGATATTGGAGTGGATCATCAGCGCGGAGCCGTATGCAGGAAGCCTCGACAGGAAGTACGGCACGAGCGCCTCCGTGTGTGGCTGACCCGACAGCGACCTGCGGGAGCTGCCAACGACGTCGTTCGACCACGACCTCCGCTCGACCTCCTCCTCGCCGACGATCTTCGACACGTACCCCAAGGTCGAGTCGTCGGAGGAACCCGGGAAGAACAGCTTGGTCGCGTGATTGGTCAGCAACGTGTCGGCGCGCTTGCCATACGTCTCATGAATCTGGGCGTAGGACTGCCAGATCGTCACCAACTGAATGCCGATCCCAGCGCACGTCGACGACACCTCGGGCAGCCAGTCGAGGGGCATGTTCCCGGCCTCGTCGATCAGCATGAGCAGCGGGGCCGGAAGCCGGCGGCCGGTCATCTCCCACTCGTACGCCTGCGCTTTCAAGTCCGACAGCAGCCCGGCCAACACCGGTGAGAGGCGCTGGTAGTCGTCGAGCGACACGAGGAGGTAGAGCGTGTTGGCCCGGTCGCCATCAGGGCCCGTGTCCATCAGCCAGTCGAGGTCGACCCATTCACCATCGGCGTCGAGGTCAGTCGCCGCGGCGACGTTCGGGTCGAGCCACGGGTCGCACACCGTCTGCGCAGTCGCGTACACAGAGGCCACGATCTTCGGGTCGGCTTTGTTCCAGATCGCCTGCAGATGCTGTATCGCACCGAGCGCTGCGGCACTCTTCGTGGGGTCGTCGATCGCGATGTCGAGGATGTCGACCGGGCCGCATTTCGCACCTGGGTTCATGGGGTCCGGCATCGACATGTTGAACACCCACTTGGCGACCTCGTGCATCGAAGGCCGTCCCGCGAGCGCGGCGGCACCGAGGAGCCCGGCGAAGAGCAACTTGCCCTGTGTCGCCCAGAAGTCCATCCCACCCTCGACGCCCGACTTCGGCGTCCACGACGACAACGTTTCGCCCGCCTTCTTTGCTCCCGACTCGGTGTGCGCCGTTCGTAGCGGCGACCACTTCGCGACCTCAGACGGAGCGATCGTGATGTGGCTGCGTGACACGGCGAGGAAGCCGCCGGGGTCGAACACCCGGACCTCACCGAGCTGACGACGCCGCTCGACGGTCGTGTCCATCAGGTCGCGCTTGACTGACAACACGATTGCGGGTCCCGCCCAGTCGAGCAGCCCCGGGACAGCGCAGTGCGACGTCTTGCCACAACGAGTCGGCCCGCAGATCGCCAGCGACGTGATGTCGCCTTCTTCACCGCCGCGAAGCCGGCCCGAGAGCCGACCGAACCACCCGGCGCTTGCCGGCGCCCACCGCCGATTCTCCGTCGCCAACAGCCAGCGACCCCACGCACCGAACACGAACCGCCCCGGCACCGGCTTTCGGATGAGCAACGGGCGGAGCTCGCGACGGGTCGCGAATCGTGCGTGTGCGTCCACCCCGAGCCGGCGGCGAGACGGAGTGAGTCGCTTCCAGAGGACTCGTGCGGAGGCGAGCACCGCGATGACAGCGACGAGCACGAACCCGGTCGCCACCCAGTAGAGCGGAGCGTCGGCAACGCGATCGCGGACCGCGGTCGGCCAGGCATCGGCCGGTTGTCCGGGTGACGTTGCGAGACCGGGTATCGCTCGAAGCGCGTCACCCAACCCGGCAGCCAAGGGGCCTCGACCAGTGACTGCCGTGGACAACGCTGCGCCGCCCCAGACGACGACGCCGAGTGCGGCGCCGGCGAAGAGCACCGCGATCAAGAGTTGCTCGATGGGAGTGAGCGACGAGGAGGAACCAGTGGTGTCTGACATGGAGGCCAGATGCGTGTTCCCGACTCCCGGAAACCCTCCCGAATGGACACCCGCGCAGAAATTTCTCTCCCGACTTTTCACCGATCGGTTCCCGAATCAGGCAAACCCCCTGCTCAACGGCATCGAAACAGGCACAAGGGGCAATCGCGGTCGACAACGGAATCGGGAGGGTTTCCGGGAACCGGGAAGAGGACCGTGGCACGGGACCACACCCACCAACCCCTCCCCACGGAAGGTCCCGCCGCCATGCACGACTCCGTCACCACGCAACTCGAACGCCACTTCGAGCTACTCACCCGACACCAAGCACAGAAGCGTCTCCTCGCTCGATGGGGCAACGACCCCACTCTCGCCGGACGCACTCCGACCGCAATCCTCGACCTCTGCGAACAGTGCACCATCGACCAGAACCCCGTCGTCGCAGCGCTCCTCACCCGGCACCAGGCAGGCGACCCGGACGCCGGCACCGTGCTCTTGACGGCGATGCGGCCGATGATCAAACGCGTCATCACGCTCCGCCATCACACCGCGCTGAACCGAGACATGCTCGACAACTACTGGTCCGCCGCCAGCCACCTCATCGGGTCCGTCGATCCGGCCGTTCGACCGGTTCGGAGAGACGGCGAACCGACACCGTTCCTCTCGTACCTCGGTGATCGCGTCTACACGCATCTCCGCAAGCTCGACCCCGCCGGTCGGCGATTCGAGGATCGCAAGCGTGAAGACAAACTGATCGTTCCCGTCGACACCAGCCAGCACGACCACGACTACGTCCATCCCAGCAACCGCACCTCAGCGAGCAGCGTCGAGGACGCAGCGATCGCACGCGTGGAACTCGATCGAGTACGCGATGCAGTCGACAACGGTGCGATTGCAGCCGACCGGTGGCAACGCCTCATCGAACACCGCCTCGGCGTCGCCCCCGCCGCGCGGACTGCGAAAGATCGCGTCGCCATCCACCGCACCGCCTGCCAACTCGCCGGCATCGTCGGACACGCAGCATGAGGTCCGTCCGCGACAACCGAACCATCTTGCTCTACTCGATGAAGGGCGGAAGTGGCACGACCGTCACCGCAGCACTGACCGCGCTGTGGCTGCCGGGTGACTCGCTGATCGTTGATCTCGACGGCGACATGACCGACGTCCTCGGGATACGACCGCCGGCATGGACACTCGACGACTATCTCATCGACCCGAGCATCGGCAATCTCGATGACCTCGTGATCGAGGTCGCCCCAAGCGCTCGCCTCCTACCCAGCGCTCGGAGTGCCTGGCCCTCCACAGCGGATGAGCGACAGCGGCGGGCGCTTCACGACTGGCTCGATCGACAGCGCGGAACGATCATCATTGACGCGGGAACCGGAGTCCCTGACCCCGACCTCGTCGAACGAGCCGAGCGCACCCTCGTCGTCACCCGATCCTGCTACCTCTCGCTTATTCGCGGAGCCAGAAGTGGGTTCACTCCGGACGGTGTCATCGTCATCAAGGACCACCAGCGAGCACTCGGCCCGAGCGACATCGAACGCTCGCTCAATGCACCGATCGTCGCAACCGTCGACGTCGATCCGGAAATCGCTCGCATGGTCGACGCCGGACTCCTTGTCGCCCGTTCGGACCTCCACGGCCGGCAACTCGACGTGCTGCACACGCCCGGCGACGAATCAGCGACCGCACTCGATCGATGGCGAGAAGCGAAGCCCGGGCGATTCAGCCCTGACGTCGACTACGGCATGCAGTGGCAGAAGGCAGGCGCCTCCGACCAGCGTTGGCGAGTCAGCTGGAACATCGGATCCGGCGACCTCTACGCCATCGACCAACGCGACCAGCAGGTCATCGACATCGCTCACTTCGACACGCAAGACAACGCAGATCGTGCCATCGAGGACTGGGCCGAACTCCACCGACGACCCGACGGGCTCGACAAACTTCAAGTTCGACTTGACGGCGGTTCTCCGAGCCACGACCTCGCGTTGCCGTAGTCGTCCCTCTCTGCGGAGTTGCACCGTATGCCCACGATT
Organism: Ilumatobacter sp.; assembly: GCF_046290335.1. Lineage (GTDB taxonomy): Bacteria > Actinomycetota > Acidimicrobiia > Acidimicrobiales > Ilumatobacteraceae > Ilumatobacter_A. The sequence continues at coordinate 560,057 of NZ_JBKAGH010000002.1, forward strand.
CACCTGCGAAGCGGAGGGGAACGCAACCGTTCGGCGATGGCAGCAGAACGGACCTACTCCGATCCCCGAAACGCGTGCCCCGCAGAAGCACTTCGGGGACGCGCATCGCAAACGAACGGTGATTGTCATCGGACGGTGTTACCCGACGGTCCGCGAGGTCATCAGTGCTACTCGGGAAGGCGTGGCCTGCGATCGTAGAGCAGGGGTTGCGATTCTGAATCAAAGTCGCCTTCTCGGACAAAGTCCGCTACTTGACTTCGGAAGTCCCAGACCCCGACCTTTGACAGGTCTGTAAGCAGAGCAACGTCGGATGACCGGTAGGCGTCCGCGGGGCTCTCTAGCACGGTGATCCGGCGCGGGTACTCGTCCTTGACTTCGTACCAGGTCCGAAAGGTCCGATTGATTGACGCCGCATCGCCGGCCCCCCTCGCTGAAATTGCTTGCAGAAGGGTCCACCTCCCACCTTCCTGGATCGCGACGTCCACGACGTATCGGCCACCAGTGCGACCCGACACCTCGAACTTCTTCTCGACATTGTCGAACTGTGATTCCACAAACGTTGCGAAGGTGTCGGAGAACATTGGTGGTCGCGGAGGAGTGCGGAGCGCTACCAACGCATCTATCGCAATCATTGCTGACGCGAAATCGAACAAGGCTCGGCCAACGTCGTCGGCCGGTACCTCCATGGACAGGTCGTAGTCCGGGGACCACTGGACGCCGTACCCTCGTGCTGTTCTCTCAATCGCGGAACGGGGTGCTTCGGGGTTGAATGAGAACCCGGACGTTCTCAATCGCGCCTGCACTTGACCGAAGTCAGAGAGGTTCGCCAGACCGCCCTCCATCGGCGCAACCAATATCTCGGGATGGTCGCCGTCAGGGAAGCTAAGTGGCGATACGACAAGAAGTTCCGTGGCTCGCACCGTCGTGCACGACCAACCGTCAGAAATGGCTGAGACCATCTGGTGTCGAAGATGGTCGCAGTCCATAGAAGTCATTGTGCAACCTCGAGGGGTGGGTCCACCCAGCAACTCTGGGGGTCGATGCCGCATTCGTTGCAGAATGCTCGAAAAACCGCCTCATGCTCACCTGGCTCCGGACTATCGACTGGTGAACTCGTGTCTGGAATGTCGTCGGGCGTGTAAGCGAAGGCATCGCCGAAACCGTCCCGGTATCGGTGCTTGTGCGTTCGCATCGCCCAACGTTCTGGGACACCCATCTCGCGTGGGTTCGTGTGACTGCCTCTTACATCAAGCCGGCGAATCACTGCGTGACCGACTTGGCGGAGGTTGAAGCTGTACTTCCCCGGCATCGTCGGAGGGACATGGATGTCCATCACCAGGTCTGCTTCGATCCCTGGCCCAACGACCGCGACGGTCGATGTCAGTTGTAAGCCGTGCCGTTGCCACCTCACCGGCGTGTCGATCTTCATTGAGACGTTCTCGATGATGTAATCAGCTTCGAGTGCCGACAGCGCGCCTGACATGGTTGACAGTAGAGCAGTTCGGCCCGGTGAAGCATGGCATCGTGGCAAACGCTGACGTCTCATATGCAGTTGACCCGGTTCTGCCGACATCCTGCGACCGGTCCAAGCGTCCCTATAACGCCGGGCCAGGGTGGCCTCCAACAATGTCACCGACCGCCGGCTGAAGGACCGCCGCCAACAACCACCCGAGAGCGGTTCGATCCACTCAGATCATGCGGCGTTGCCCAACGTTCAGGCGGCTGCGCCACGATCGCCTTTTACTCGCACTCGCAGTAGGGCAAGGCGTTGAAGCACTCCTGGCACGGCAACGCAACTGCCTTCGCCTGCGACGACGATGCCGCCTCGGAGTACCCAGGAAATGCGATTCGAGAAATCCCGGGGTACACGCCTGAGGGGAACGCACTGTCCGGGGCGAGTTCGTCGACCACATCGATATGGCCGACATGAAGCCACGCCACCCGAACACCAGCAGCACCCATGAACCCGAGATACGCACCCGATCTGATCGGCTTGGCGCCGACGATCTGAGCGACAGCGCCGCCCGACTCGAGCGCGCGAACAGCGATCTCCACGTTGTGCGCGCTTGTCTTTTCGAAGCCGAGCATCGCTTCACGGATCTCATCGGACGTCATTGGTGCAGTCTGACCGTCTCAGTCGACGTTCACGAACTCGGCCCGACGAACCACCCGAACCGACGACCAGACATACGGAAACAGCGTCTCCAACCCTGGTGCGGCGCGCCGATCACACGCATGTCGGGAAGCCGTCCTGGCGCTCGAGACTGCGCGAGATTGAAACAGGATGGCGGGCAGGCTCGACCGACGACGCGAGCCTCAAGTGTCACCCAATGCCGGATCAAGGGCACGACTCGTCGTCCGCCGACGCATCTCCTGCATTGGCGCAAGCAGCGGAACCGAAGCCGCATGGAGCGCGCCGCTCAGGCGATGCCGAACCCGAGCCCGCATCGGGGAGAGCCTGCCTGAACCCGCATCCCGAGGTCGGCACTCGCCTGTCGTCTCAGTACCGTGCCGTCGTTCTCCAGCCATTCCGTGGCATCGTGCCCGTCGGGTGGAACGAGGTTGCGCGCCTGTTGCTCGCCGCAATAGCGGAGTTCGTTGAGCAATCGGTGAGCGCCGCGTTGGCCGGCCTCGTCGGCATCGAAGCACACGACGACTCCATCGTGGGCACCTTCAACCAAGTCCGCCACAACCCGCCGATGGACGAGTTCGGTTCCGAGCACTCCGACCGATGCGTGTCCGTGTTCGGCCACGGCGAGTGCGTCGGCGATGCCTTCGCAGACGACGAGTGGACCGCCGGTCCCGCTGCCGATCGGTCGCACCCATCCAAGGCGCGGGTTGGCGGCCCATTGCCGGCTGGGGTTGTCATACTTGCCTCGGCCATCGGGCGGCTCGAGGAATCGAGCTTGGAAGTACGTGATCGCTCCAGTGCGGTCGAGGGCTGGGTACACCGCAGCAGGCCAGCCACCGGGGAAACCCTTCGGCCGGGGAAGGTACCGCCGGCCGGGGTCGGCGCCGACCTTGTTGAGGGCGAGGATCTCGTCGCTGTACCCACGAGCGTTGAGCCACTCACGCACCTGTCGACCTGAGCCGGTCCAGAGCAGCTTGGCGCACCGCTCGACGTACTCGATCACCTCGGGTGCCGGCTCGCCGACGGGTCGGCTGGGCGCAGGCGGATTGCGGTCGACGGGTTCGAGCCGTGCGTAATTGTCGTTGAGCCAGCGGATGGCGTCGGCCACCGGGAGACGGCGGGCCGCGACCACAGCGTCGATCGCTGTGCCACCGTGACCGCCAGACCAACACTTCCAACGTTCGACTCCGCTAGCCGTCGTGTGAACGGCAACGGAGGGGTGAACGTCGGGATGGTCGGGGTCGGGGCAGTTCCAGGTTCGGCGGGGTCCGTGGCCGTGACCTGTGGTGAGTGCGTCGAGGAGTTGGGCGAGGTCGACGCGGGCAAGAAGGTCATCCCGGTCGATGCGATAGTCGCCCGTCGACATCACCCACCGCCTATGCAGCCATCGCTTCGTCGGTTGTAGGAACTTCCCGGAATCGCGAACGGTCCGGAGTTCCAACGTGGGCATGCGGGTCAGTCGCCGTGCCGGTTGACCGACTTGGCCTGAACCTTGACAACTGGTCGGGATTCCTGAAGGCTTGCCGGGTATCGAGGTGATTCGCTCGACCGGCTGAACAGGAGGAGACGCTATGGCGTTGGCTGTGGTCCGCTCCTTGGACGCCCCGAAGGCGCTTGTCGCGCCTGGTGAGGTTGAGGATTTCGAGCAGGAACTGGTCGATCAGTATCTGCTTGCGACGGTGGGTGCAGGTTCGGGTGACTCGACGGTGGTGGAGGACCGAGGTGCGATCTTCGAGTTCATCCGGTTCCTGGGGCGACCGGTGTGGACGGCGCAGCCGGCCGACGCTGATCGGTTCTTGGTCCATCAACGCAAGGAGTTGCATCGGGCCCGGTTGACGGTGCAGCACAAGGCGTGGTCGCTGGCGCGGTTCTACTCGTTCCTCGTTGCCCGCTACTCCGGTGACATCGAACGTTTGACCGGCCACGTGGTGATCCAGATCATCGACGAGTTCAACCGGCCGACCAAAGCCGACTACAGCAACGTGCGGGTACCGCCGTCGATTGAGGAGATCGATGTGTTGTTCGCAGCGTGGCGTGAGTGGTTGCCCGAGGCGCGCAAGTTCTTGCCGGCGACACGGGATTACATGGCGGCGTCGTTGTGGCGCCGGTGCGGTCTGCGGATCCAGGAGACCTACATGCTCGACATCCGTGACTGGCGACGTGATTTGGGCGAGTTCGGCAAGATCCATGTCCGGTTCGGCAAAGGCAGCCGAGGCCGCGGACCCAAGAGTCGACTGGTGCCGGCGATCAACGGCGCGGCGGATCTGATGGATTGGTGGTTGGGCGACATTCGCCACCAGTTCGACGACGCCTATGAGGACCCGAACGCTCCGCTGTTCCCGAGTGAACGGCGAGACAAGCTGACCGGTGCGTGCAGCCGGATCGGTGACCAGGCGCTGCGTGACGGACTCGCCGCAGCGGTTGGTCGTTGGTTGCCGGCGTGGTCCGACGGTCGGTTGACGCCGCACACGCTGCGCCACTTCTGCGCGTCGTCGCTCTACCAGCGCGGCGTCGACCTCAAAGCAATCCAGGAACTGCTCGGCCACGAGTGGTTGTCGACCACGACCCGCTACATCCATGTGCACGGCGATCACATCGAACGCGCCTGGACCGAAGCGAACCAGCGGATTGCCGACCGCCTCGACCCGAACCGGGACAACGAACAGGAGTGAACTGATGCGTTGGAATCTGAGACTGACCGCTGCCGAACAGGGCATCTGGAAATCGACCGAGATGCGACGCCGGCTCGCGGACGCCGGCTTGGAGATCTCGGCCGGGAAGATGTCGTCGTTGTGGGCGGGAACGCCAACCACGATCCGGCTCGAGGACCTCGACGTGATCTGCTCGGTCCTCGATTGCGACCCGGACCAGTTGTTGATCCGCGAGCCGGACAAGGTCGAGGCCCGCAAACCGCGCAAGAAGCGCGCCGCTGGTGCGACGGTCACGCCGAGGTTGGGGAAGAACCGAACGCTGCCGCCGGGGTGAGCTGGCAGAGCTTCTGCGCCACATGCGGCGAGTGGCCCGTCGCGTTCACCACGGTGAAGTTCTGCTTCGGGTGTTGGCCCGGCGGATCCGCCGTTCCGCCACCTTGTCTCGAGTGCGGATCGACGACGGACTACTTCACCAACGGGCTGTGCGGTCGCTGCCACCGGATGGGCCATGTCACGATCGACACCTGTCCGGACTGCTTCGCGTGGGGTGCGTCCAAGCATCGAGCCTGGCGATGCACCGCGTGCAACGGCTGGCGAGAAAAGCGCAAGCTCGGAGTCTGCTCGTGCTGCAGCCGCGAAGTCCCCATCAACATCTACGGCGCCTGCCGGCTCTGCACCAAGCAACGCACCCGGGTCCTGGCGACGAAGCCGCCGTTGCCGCTCCCCGATCTGATCGCCGCGAACCGGAACGGACAACAGCTGTGGTTCGCCGATATGGGCAAAGCTGCCTCGGCGCGACGCCCGAAGTCGCCGCCACCACCGGTTGCGGTCGGGACTCTCGCCCGGTTCCCGGTCACTCACCTGCAATTGCCGCTGTTCCGTTTCGAACGTGACCTCAGCGTCGCCCGCCGGATCGGTCACCTCGATCCCCGCGACGCGAACCTGGCGTTGCTGTTGGATCAACACGTCGACGAGTTCGGCCGAGCTCACGGCTGGGACCGCCGCAAGATCGTCACCGTTCAACACGGCGTGCACATCCTGCTCGGCCAGCAAGAAACGATCGGCGCACCAATTCGCTGCAGCGACATCGACGCGATCGCCAAACTCAAGGTGTCGACCGTCGCGCTGAGCGACGCCCTCGACGCCGCTGGCATGCTCGACGACGACCGACCACCATCGATCGTTGGCTGGTTCGCCACCAAGACCAACGGCCTGCCCGAAACCATCGCCGCCGAACTCGGCGTGTGGTTCGACGTCATGCGCCACGGCAGCACCACCCCGCCTCGCAGCAAGCCGCGCAGCGATCTCACCATTGGTCAACAGCTCCGATCGGCGATGCCCGCCGTCGAAACCTGGGCCACCAGGCACACCTCGCTGCGCGAGGTCACCCGCGACGACATCTACACAGCGCTGCCGGCGAGCGGATGGCAGCGCACCCACATGCTCCAAGGACTCCGCTCGATCTTCCGGACCCTCAAGGGCCGCAAGGTCGTGTTCACCAACCCCACCACCCACATCCGCCAACCCCACACCAACCACCCGATCCCCGCCCCCGTTGGTCTCGCCACCATCCGCAACCTGCTCGACTCGCCGAACACCGCCCGGGCACTCACCGCAGCGCTGCTCTGCTACCACGCCATCCGCGTCAAGGACCTGCGCCACATCGGACTCACCGACATCTACGACCGGCGCCTCCACCTCGGCGACCAGACCATCGTGCTGGCCGACGCCGTCCTCGAACGCCTCGACACCTACCTCTTCCACCGGCACTACACCTGGCCGAACACCGCCAACGAGCACCTGTTCATCAACATCCGCAGCGCCCACCACACACGCCCGGTCGACAGCTCCTGGCACACCCGGTTGCTCGGCACACCCGCCCAACAGATCCGCCAAGACCGCATCCTCGACGAAGCGTTCGCGACCGGCGGCGACCTCCGACAGATCAGCGACCTGTTCGGCCTCTCCGTCGCCCAAGCCAACATCTACGCCAACCACGCACACCACGCCGCTCTCAGCGACCAAGCCGGGCACGACTGACCCACGACGCATCGGCCCGGACCAATACATCGGCGCAGGCCGATACAATCCGCCGGCATGAGCGCCACGATTCAACACGCTGCACCCATCGCGACCGCAGCGAAACTGTTCTGCGGGTTCGGCGACCCGACACGCCTCGCGATCATCACCACACTCGCCGACGGTGAACAACGCGTGAGCGACATCGTGACTGCGCTGAACGGCTCCCAGGGCAACATCTCCGGTCACCTCAAGTGCCTCAGAGAATGCGGACTCGTAACCGATCGGCGCGTCGGCCGCGAGGTCCACTACCGCATTGCCCACGACGAAGTCATCGACGTGGTCCGCTCGGCCGAACGACTCCTCGCAGTCACCGGCGAACACATCGATCTCTGTCCGAACTACACCACCAACCCCAACGCGTGAGCAGCCGATGACCGTCAGCCGTTTCCACGTCGCCGGCATGGACTGCGCCGCCGAAGAACAACTCGTGCGCATGGCACTGTCCGACATCGACCAGATCAACCGCATCGAAGTCGACCTCGACCAACGTGACGTGCTGATCGACCACACGACCGACACCGACACCATCGACACCGCACTCCAAACCCTCAACCTTGGCGCCGAGTTCGTCGACGACACCAGCGAGATCGGGCCCGCCCCCGACACCCGACGCGAACGCAACGCGCTGATCGTTGCGTTCGTGATCAACGCCGGCTTCTTCGTCGGCGAACTCACCGTCGGCTTGATCAGCCGCTCCATGGGACTCATCGCCGACGCACTCGACATGGGCGCCGACGCCAGCGTGTACGCGCTCAGCCTCGCCGCCGTCGGGACCGCTGCCGCACGCAAGAAACAACTCGCACGCACGAGCGGATACCTCCAGATCGGCCTCGCCGCGCTCGGTCTCGCCGAGGTCCTACGACGATTCTTCGCCGACAACGAACTCCCGGACCCGACCTCGATGATCGTGATGTCCGTGCTCGCGCTCGCCGGCAACATCATCACACTGCTCGTGCTGCATCGCGTCCGGTCCGGCGAAGCACACCTACAAGCCAGCTGGATCTTCACTGCCAACGACATCAAGGTCAACGGACTCGTCATCGCTGCAGCGATCGGCGTCACACTCACCGACTCCGGCATCCCCGACCTCATCGCCGGCGCCGTGATCTTCGCCGTCGTCGCCAACGGCGCCCGACGCATCCTCAAGATCAGCCGATGAACCCGACCCGACGTCGCACCATGCTCGCCTGGATCGCCGCGCTCATCACGATCGATCTCGCCACCAAGATCTGGGCCACCGCCACACTCGACGACGCACCCACCACGCTTCCCGGACCCATCGACCTGCAACTCAGCTACAACAGCGGCACCGCATTCGGGCTGTTCACCAACATCCCACCCCTGCTGATCACCGCCGCAACCCTCACGATCGCGCTCGCAATCCTCCGAGCCGCATGGAACAACCGGACACCCACCGGGCCCGCCACGCTCATCATCGCCGGAGCGCTCGCGAACACCATCGATCGGCTCGAAGCCGGCTCCGTGGTCGACATGCTGCACACCGGCTGGTGGCCCACCTTCAACATCGCCGACATCTACATCACCACCGGCATCGCTTGGTGGGCAATCACCGCCACGACCGCCGACCATTCGATCTCGCCGACCATCGAAGCAACCAGCGCCACACAGCAACCCCAGACCTGACACGGCACACTCATCCGCTACGGTGACCCCCAGTTCACCAACCCCGGACCAGTCAGCCAGACCAGACCGACAAGCACCCCGGAGTTCGGCCCCTACGACCCCGGTCATGGCTTCATCCCCTGGTCTGTATCACAGATCGCACGCTCAGGTCCGTTGGCTGCGATGACGTGTTGAACGACTGCGGCTCGCCCAGCGACCGTCCACACGGAGCGACCACGGGTCAACCGAGGGAGAAGCTCGACGAGCCGGTCGTTCATCCTCAACAACTCGCCGGTCGCCGTGAGCTGGTCGGTGGCTTGACGGAAGACGACTCGGGTCTGGACGTCGGCGAGGAGTCCCTCGGCGACCTTCGATGCTGAAGTGCCGGAGTCGGCTTGGGCATTGAGATCGGAGAGGCGGTGGGTGATGAGGATGTTCCAGATCCCCCAGAGCCGGCACAGCTTGAGCCTCGACTGCAGCGTCTTGGCGGCGCGTTCGGACGCCATCGTCGCCCAGACTTCGTCGTCGACGAGGATGCCCCGACGGCCTTTCGCCGGGAGGTTCGCCATCTGACCGGCGAGCGTCGACGCTGCGGCCATCTGGACCAGGGGAAGAGCCTCGGGGTTCGAGAACACCGACGACAGATCGATCACGACGCCCTGGCCGGACATCGCCTCGACCGACACCGTCGACGCGCCGTCGAACATGCCGCGCAGCGTGGTGCGAAGCAGTTTCGAGAGAGCCAGGCGAACGTTCGTGACTGCGCTTGCGATCTCCTTGTCGTCGAGGAGAGCAAGTTCCTCGATGCCTCGGACCGAGTCAGGAAGTTCTCCGAGCAGCGTGGCGAGGTCCACGAGCGTTGGATCGTCGAGTCGTTCCCGGTGGCTGACGTCGAGCACTTCGATCGCCGTATTGAGCAGTGACTCTTCGACCGGGTCGAGGTCGCGTCGCAAGACCGTGGCGAGCATCCCGGTCATCAGTTCTTGGCGGTTCTGGATGGAGCGGATGGGATCGCCGGGGCCGGCTTCGAGGAGATTGAGTCGGTCGGTGCCGCCGGGGTGGAGCTTGATGACCGGCATGTCGAGCGCGCAGGCGAGCGGGCCGTACTCGCCCTTCGGATCAGAGATCGAGATGAATCGCCGATGCCCGTAGAACGCCGCTTGGCGATACAGCATCGTCTTGACCGCCGAGGACTTGCCGTTGCCTGGTTCGCCGAGGACGAGCATGTTCGAGTTCGTGAGGACGGTCCCGCCGCCGAAGTCGCGCCCGTACAACTCGAACGGGTCGTAGCACCAAGCCGACTGTCCGTCGGTGACGTTGACACCAACGAACGGTGCCGCCACGTCATGGAGCGCTCGTCCACCGTGGAACGGGTAGATCGACGCGACGTGCGCCGTCGTCCCACGATGTCGGGGAAGCCGAAGCCCACTCCCGCATCCGGCAACGGGGTCGACGCCGGCAACCGCTGGCGCGATCTCATCAACGCTATTCGCGTCGATGGACGTTCGCCGGAATCGCATCAGCGGTCTCCGATTCGTCGGGCGAGTGTGCGGCCGAGTGGGAGCGATGCGACCCAGCCGTCGCCTTGTCGACCCCACAACGGTTGGAGTTCGATGCCGGCGTTCGCGGCGACCTGTTCGAGATCGGCTGCCTGCTGGTCGAGCCGGTCTGATGTGGACGCAGTGAGGGTGAGGAGTCCGGTGTAGAGGCACTCGACGTATCCGGTGGCGAGTTCGATCTCACGGGACTCGACCTCGGCGACGGCCTTCTCGTCGGCCCGTCGCACGATGAACCCCTTCCGGCGGCGGGTCTCGATGTTGGCCTCGCGCTGAGTTCGCTCCCGGTCGACGTCGTTGTCGGATCGTGACGGGGCGAGGGGTTCGAACACGGTCGTGAAGGTGCGGGTACAGTCCGAGTCGAACACGAGCGAGTCGAGCCACGACCCGGCAACCTCCCGACGCGGCCAACGAGCAAACCACCACGACCGATGCCACGCCCCGTCGACCACGACCGAGCCGAGGCGGTCATCGACATACATCGGCCCGAACGTCGGCGCCGCTGTGCCGGTTGCGGCAGCGAGTGAGTGGGTCAGCGTGGCCAGGTGCTCGACCGCCGATGGGTCTGACCGGACCCGCATCGCGGTCACGAGGTCCGATGCCGACAGCACCGACTCGACCCGCAGTCCTGATGTGTTGAGCCGGCCGGCGAACAGGCGCGTTTGCTCGGACACCGTGCGCAGCCCGATCGACAACGACGTTTCACCACGAGTCTTCGACACGCGATTGAGGTCGACGGTGACCTCGACGAGCACCTCGTGGTCGATGACCGTCGCCGACGTGTCCCGCAGCAGCTGGAGGTAGCTGTTGCGAGCGGGGTGCTCGGCCTCGTCGGCCCACGCGCTCTCGAGGCGAGCGACCGAGTCACGGATCGGCATCGGCGACGTCCAGTCGTGGAACGTCACCCGAGTGACCGGCGAGTGCTCACGCGCGAACCCTGCGATGGCGCCGCCCCATTCGTCGATCCGCATGTCCTGTCCGACCGGATCGACGAGCCCGAACTGACCATCGCCGCACACCCGCACCACAGCGGTGACGGTTCCGGCTTGGCGGTCACGGACGATGCCCACCGGGCCGGTTTGGCCAATGGTCGGCCAGTCGACGTCGATCTCGTACAGGTCGAGACCGGCCAGGACCGGCGGAAGTGCTGCGGTCGCTTCCCCGTCGGCGACGAGTGCAACTGGTCGATACCAACGGTTGCGTGAGCGCAGCCGACGCCACCACCACATGACGAGCGCAGGCAGAATCTCGTGAGCGGGCCGCTCTCGGATCTTGCCGAACCACAGCCAGGCGCAGCCGGCGACCACAGCGACGCAGATCGGGATCGGGACGTACCCTGCGATCGCCATCCACCCGGCGATCAGAGCCACCGCCCCGACGGCAGCGAGCGACGGCGGGACCGTCCCGAACATTCCCGACCGCCGCCGCTCGCCGAACCGGTACGCCCGCAGACGAGTTGATTCACTCACGACCGATCACCTCCGAGCGATCGTCCGCCAGCAGACGGCGGTGAAGAGTTCGATGTAGCGGACTCTGCGGCCGATGTCACCGCCGACTTCGTTGCCGATGTCGCGGCCCTGGCAGCACTCGCTGCGACCACCAGCGGCGCGGCCGGGCCCGCGGCCGCTCCTGCAGCCGCCGTCGACGAACCGCCACCCGACGCCGCGACTCCCGACGTGAAACCAGCGCCGCCGGCCGATGCAGACCCAGTCGATCCGGTAGCCATCCGTCCCACCGGTGCGCCACCACCTCCAGATCCTCCCGCTAGGCGACGCATCGAGGTCTGGCCGTAGTACTGCAATTGCATCGCCTGGGTCCCACCGCGCATCGGGGCGGATGCGATGCCCTGCGCCACGACAGCGGCAGCGACGATCGGCATCAGCTTCCACACCAGGAACGGCATGAAAGCGGCGAGGCCGAACATGATCACTCCCGACACCAACGTGCCGAGTTCTCGAGCGAGGTTGTCGCCGACCGGATCGCCCGGCTCTCCGGTCGCTCCGATTCCACCGAGCGCTGAGACGCCGACCGAGAGCGCCAGCACCATCACCGGCTTGGCGATGATCAGCGCCACGAGCAGTTCGAGCACCTTCTTGGCGGTGTCGCGCAGCGGCGGGAAGATCATCGATGGCAGTCCGAACGACACGGCGTAGATCACCACGATGTAGATCAGTGCTTCACGCACGAACAGCGTGACCCACATGAACAGCATCGCCGCGAGCAGGACGAGGGCGATCACAATGCCCATGAAGTGCATGTTCGGTAGCCCCGCCATCAAGGTGACGCCGAGATTGTCGAACGCGTCGATTGCGTCGTCGCGAGTCTGCGACCAGATAAAGTCCGACAGCCCGTCGGACAGGTCGACTGCAGCGGCTGCCACGACGACAAGCGACACCATCGCGAAGATCGCCACCGGGAGGTCGTGCCCGACGGTGCGAATCACGGCGCCCGGCGACCCGGCAGCCACGCCACGGATCAACGCGAACAAGACGAGGAGGGCGACCATCGTGACTCCGATCCCGAACGCAATTCGGAATGGCGACGAATCGGCCGTGTAGAACCACTCCGAGGTGAGGCGGGGCGACGACGCCGTGTCCATGAAGTTCCACATCGACATGAGCAGTGCGAGGACGCCCTTGAGGATCCAGTCGGTGATGCCGCCGACTACCGTGTCCCACGCCCAGCCCGCCGCGGCCTGAAACGGAGTGGCGACGAACCCGATGATGTCGCCGATGATCGGGATGGCGAGCATCAGTCGTCGATCCGAGAGATTGTTCCGGCGAACACGGCCGGTTGCCATTCATCGACGGTGACGAACTCGGACGATGGTGACGGCAGTGAGAGTGCGTTTGGCGCCGGCGTCGGGCCCTCGTTGATCGTGATGTCGTCGATGCGCCAGTCGTTGCGTTCCCACACGAGCGAGATCCGATGCGTCCGCCAGATCGCCTCGACGTCACCGTCCTCGGCATCGCCCGTGACGAGCATCGACCACACCGCAACGCTCGCGGTCGCCCCGGCCGTCTCGGTCACGTCGAACTGGAGGGGCGACTCGATCCAGATGCGAGAAGCGAAGTCAGGGCCGAGTTCGTCGATCAACGTGAAGTAGTCGGCGATCACCTCGTCCGACCCGCTCGCCGCTCGACTCTCGGAGAGCAGCGTGTTCAGTGTGTCGTCGAGCCGGATTGGCCCCATCCGCACGATCGTCGGGAACGACGCCACCCAGTTGACTGCCGCAGTAGCGGCACCGTCATCGGTCGACGGGTAGCCGACCGGGATGCCGGCGAGATCGCCTGCGGCGACGACCGGCTGCGGTGCGGGCGAGTCGCCAGCGGACGATGCCTGGTCGCTCTGGTCCGAGGTTGCGCCCGTCGTTGTCACCGTCGCCTCGGTCGCTGCGTCCTCGCCGCCGATGACGAAGGAGCGGACCGCCCACACGCCGAGCATCACCGCCACAAGAGCGATGCCGACGACCTTCGACCCGGACACGTCAGCCCGCCTGGCCGGCATCGAACAGCACTCGGACGATCGTCGGTGCGAGGCCGATCACCATTGCGCCGATGGCGCCGGCGGCGACGTACATCTTGCCCTCGACGCCGCGGCCGGAGTTGCCGTTCATCCCACGCCAGGTCGCCGCTCCGTAGAGAATCGCCAACCCGCATACTCCGAGCGCCAACCAGAAACCCCACGACAGGATCTGCGTGAAGAGGGCGGCGCCCGGCAGTCCATCCGATGACGGCGACACATCATCGAGCGGCGATGCCGCCACCGGGTCGCTGGGCACAAACACCGTGGCAGCGATGAGCGGCGGCAGCACCGCTGCGATGATGCCGGTGCGGCGTCGTGCTGCTCGGCGAATGGTGGGGTCGGACATCGAGAACTCCTGTGGGCCGTGACCCGCCCGATGCGGATCATCTACCCACCTGACCCACCGGCGAACTGCCCAACCGTTACATCGCGAAACGAATCGCTCCTTCGGCGGAGTGTCGGGAAGGCATGAGACTCATCGCTGCTTTCCTCGCCACCTGTGTCATGTCGGTACTGTCGATCCCGCTCGTGTTCGCCAACGGCGGGCCAGCAACATCGCCCTACGCGTGCGGTCGACTCGGTGTCATCCTCGACACGATCCGCACCCTGGAGTCCGGAGGCGACTACACCATCCGGGCTCGAGGCGCGTCGGCCGCCGGCGCGTATCAGTACATCACCAGCACGTGGCGACACTGGGCCGACGAAGCCGGCGTCTCGACCGAGTTGTACCCGACCGCCGACACCGCTCCCCCGCACATTCAAGACCGCGTCGCCGGCGCCAACGTCTCCGCGATCCTCGCCGACAACGACAACCTCATCGAGGTCGTCCCCGTCATCTGGTACTACCCCGCCGCGCTCGGCAACCCCGAGATCATGGACCAGATTCCGATGCCATCGGCGGGCAACGTCCTCACGGTGCGGGAGTACCAGACCCGGTGGCTCGACACCTACAACGAGAAGCTCGCCGCAACCGACGGCGAGACCCCGACCTGTGCTGCCACCGACGTCACCGGCGAGTGGGCCCTGCCGTTGCCTCGCGAGATCCTCACCGTCGAGATGCTCAGCGCACCTCACCACACGTACCCGGCACTCGACCTCATGGTCCCCGTTGGAACGCCAGTTTTCGCCATCACCGGGGGCCGCGTCGACCGCGTGACGAACTGGAATTACAACTGGTGGGCAGTCGGCTGTGGCGTCTCACGGCCACCCGCAGGCTGCCAGAGTTGCGGCATCGGGATCACGATCCAGCACCCCGACGGCCTCCGCCACACGTACTGCCACAACTCCCGTAACCACGTCACCGTCGGCGACGAGATCGCCCCCGGACAACACATCGCAGACTCTGGAAACACCGGCCGCTCGGGTGCGGCTCACCTCCATCTAGAAATGCGAGTTGACGGCCGGCGGTTCTGCCCCCAACAGCTGATGGTTGCCCTAGTTGGCGGTAATCAATTCGCGGGAGTCGCCAATCCGCCGACACAAGGATGCAGCTTCTGACCACGTGGGGCTTCAACGCCGCCCCACGTGGATGGCTGCGTGTCTCTCAGACGACACCGCCTCCGAACGCCGAACCCAAGAACCGGCCCATATGACTCGCTCGACGCTGACTACTCCGACAGCGTCAAGGTCAAGCTCAACGATCGATCGTGGGCGGCCGATACAGAGACATGCCATTGGCGTGCCTCGACGACAACGGCAATTTGCTTGACAGCACTGCAATGACCGGTGACGAGTGGGCCGATGTGCATCGAGTCACGCCCCGAGCGGTGCTGGCGTGCCGGTTCTGCGAAACGCGGATGCAAGCGAAGGTCTCCAAGGGTGGGCTCCGATTCTTTGCCCATGACCGGCGCACCCCTTCATGTCCTAGCGAGGGTGAGACTCCCGAGCACCGGCGGCTCAAGTCCGCCGTCGCAAGAGAGCTTCGCGAAGCAGGCTGGATCGCGGAGGTGGAAGCCGACGGCGGCGCCTGGCGCGCGGACGTACTGGGAACGACACCGAGCGGCGATCGTCGTGTTGCTTTCGAGGTCCAGCTGGCGGCGATGACCGTCGACGACGGTAAGGCTCGCACCGACCGCTACGCCGAGAGCGGAGTAGAAACGGTGTGGGTGACCCCGAAGGTTCCGAGCTGGTTCTTCGAGATTCCCGGCCTACAGGTGAGCGAGGACTCAGACGCGCTCTCCGTCCATCGCGGATGCCTATCGCGCCGCGGATTCCACAATTGGCAGCGGCCCGACCCATTCGAATTCTCTCGATTCGTCCGCGCCCTCGCCTCATCCAAACTGACGGTTCAGACGCTGCGGTGTTGGCACAGCGAGGAGTTGCCGTATGGTCAATCCACCACCCTCAGGTCATTCACCAATCCGGTCGCTTGGGTCAAGCCAGCGGAGTGGGAGACCGAGGCCACGGCACAGGCCAAATCTGACGCAGAAGACGAGCGCGAAGAACGCCAACGCGAACTGCATGCCCAGCGGGTTCGCGACCTCAACGAGCGACAGCAACGCCTTGCGCCCCTCGTCGTGCAGGCGGCAGAACGGGCCACCGGTTGGGTTGCTCGCGCTGGTGATCCTCGAGCCCGCGGCGACATACCCGCATCGAGTCGCACCTATGCGTTCGGGGTCCCGGTGTTCGTGCAGACCAACGGCACCGACCAACTGTGGGCTGTGGTGTGCCCCGTGGAGTCACGGATCGGGTCGTGGGCACGGCACAAGTGGAAAGGCGTCACCGTGTTCGTTGATTCCGAAGCGGAACGCCGACGTCTCGTAACCGCGCTGCACGACGAAGTACGCGTTCAGCTGCTCTGAAACGCGTGGGGCGAGAGTCGTCATCGGCACCCAGCCCAGCGCATCTACGCAGACTCTGCGAGCGGATCGGTCTCATCGAGATGTGCAACCAGGCGAAGGCGAGCTGCGTCGACGGACCGTTGAAGCCGGTCGTCCCCGAGAGCACGAGCGATGGTCTGTTCGATCTGTCGGATTGGGAGTTCGGCGAGGGGGTCGTCGAGTACGCACGCAGCTCGGGCCGTAGCAGTGACGATGAGCGCTGCGTCTTTGGCTTCAGCGGCGAGTTCGATGAGGCGGGCGGTGTAAGTCTGGAGGGTGGATGTCATCGCCGCTACAACTCCTTCGCTGTTTGGCCAGAACTCGTAGCCGCGTCGGGATCTGAGCAGCGGACCCTTCATCAGGTCGAGGCCGCCGCCCAGCACAGCCAGCGAATCGCCCGAGGTGAGCACTTCCAATTCCTGGAGACGGTGTTCGAGGAGGTCGATATCGGTCAGGATGAGTGGACTGACGAGGTACTGGCTTCGACCATGGTTCCCCGGGGCGGCCTCGGGCAGAAGGTCTTTCCCGTCGCTACCGGCGCCGAGCTTGCGGCGGAGGATCGACATGCGATTCTCGATGGTTTTTCGTGCGCGCTCCGGTCCGACTGACTCGTGAATGAGACCGATGTGGATCTCGGTGCGGTGCCGCAGGCACACGAGCAGCGCGAGCAGTTCGGTCTCATCGGCGGTGAGGTCAACGCCTTCGGCTCTGGGTTCCCCCATCACTCGCAGCAACACGTCGTGAGGCGGAGGTTCGTACAGCTCCTGTGAGTAGGTCTCCTCGCCCGCGGCTGTCACCTCATTCGGATCTTCGGCGGACGCCAGGACGGAGGCGAACAGATCGTCGGGCTCGATGAGTTCGGTCTCGGCGGCGGCGAGATCCTCCACGAGTTCGGCGATCTCTTCGGCGGCCTCGTCGGTCACGTTCGGGAGAACGAGATCGACGCCGGACCACAGCGCCGTTCCGTCACCATTCATGATGATGCGTTCACCTGCGTCCGACGGGTCGCCGAGCACGACGACTGCGACCCCGCTCGACCGGGCGCACAGGCTCACGAGTTTGTCGAGGCCTTCGCGATCATCGATCGATGCACAATCGACGACGAACACTTGGGGGTCCGTCGATCCGTCATCTTCGTCGAGGCCGGCTCGTACTTCGCTCGGTGTCGTCCCGTCGGCGAGTCGACGCTCCGCGCGCCGTTCGGCTACTCGGATCGCTCGTTCGATCGTTGTGTCGGTCCATGTTCGATCGCAGTGTTCGGCGCCAGGTACATCGAGTCCGATGAGGTTGACGTCCATCGACACGCCGAGGGGATAGGTGGCGAGTTCGTAGACGATGGAGCGGACGAGACCGAGCGAACAGCTGCGGTCTCCGGTGATCGCCACGCTGCCGGCGGTCTCGAGATCGAGGAGCACCTCGTCGCCGGCCTCGTCGGTTCGGACACCAATGGTGACGAGTGCAGGAGTGAGCAGTTGGCGGTGCTCTTCGACGGGGTCATCGAAGCGATGGGTCCACGAGTGGCCGCCGTCGATGGTCGACCACCCCTTCGGTGGCGATGCAGCGGGCTTGGCGAACAGCACTTCGATTCGTTCCGCGCCGAGCTGGACGGCCCGAACGGCAGGCGGTTCGCCGTGCATTGATGCATAGGGAGTGATCGAGCGGAGGAGTGCGGTGATGGTCGACAGGTCACTCGCCGCCGACCTGGTCAGAAGTGCATGCTCCGCCCCCGAGGCGGTGTTCGATGGCGCTGGCAGTCGGCGGCCGGGCTGGAGCTGGCTGAGTCGGCGACGTCGGAGTCTGGCGATGAAAGCTGCGAGTCCCGTGGTCAGAAGAGAACCAGCGAGGACGGTTGGCCATACCGATCGTTCGGCATCGGTGAAGACACCGGCGACCAGCTCGCTCTCGCCTGGCATCGCGTTGGACGGTGCTGCCGGTGGAGAGACCGCAGGAACAGCCGCTGGCGATATCGACGATGCGGGGAGGCCGTTGATCTGTGGCGACGGCACAGGTGTCGGGAGATCGACTTCATCAGGTGCGGGAATCGACGGGACCGGCAGCTCGGGACTCTCGACGGGCGGCGACATCTCTTCATCGACGACGTCGGACGGTTCGACAGGAACCGATCGAGGTGTCGTCGGTGCCGGGTCAGCTTCCGAAGCGGCATCCGTCTCGAGCCCCGATGTCGGGGGAAGCTCGATACGCCAGCCAGGAATGATGAGGTTGGGATCGTCGAGGGTACGACCGTCGGGCATCACCGAACCCCGGTTGAGATCCCACAGATCGGTCCAGCGGTCAGGTGTGCCGAGGTGGCTCTCGCTGATCGCTGAGAGCGTGTCGCCCGGTTGCACGACGTGGACGTCGAACGCCGATTCCGCCGAGGCAGCGACGGCCGATGGGTTCTGGAAGGTCCAGCCGGGATGGATCACCTCGGTCCTTGCATCGAACACGACGCCTGGCGCGACCTCTTGGCCGTCGAGCAGCGACCGGAGTTCGGTATGGCGCGAACCGTCGCCGAGGAACGCCTCGGCGACGTCCCAGAGTCCATCGTTCGGTTGGACGACATAGACGCCATCAGCGAGAGTCGGCTGCGGTTCGGCGGGCGCTTCGATCACCGGGATGGTGACGACAGTTCCAGCGGGGAAGACGCCGCCGGTCCAGTTCGTAGTGCGGTTCATCGCGACGATGTCGTCGCGCAGGGTCTCGTCGCCGAGGTCGATGGCAATCGACAGCGGGGTGGCTCGACCGTCGGCGACAATTGTGGTCGTTTGCGCTGATGTCGGAGCCGTCTCGGTTGGGTCGGCGGGCGCGCTGATCGGTGGGCGTGGGTCGAGGCTCCCGGCGAGAGACGCTCCAGTCGAAGCGATCGCAGCGGTTGGCCACGTCGAGATGGTCGTTGCGGTGGTGACGGTGCCGAGCACTGCGATCCGCACAAGCCGGTGAACGAAGGTGGACCGTGATCGCACGACCGACGGCGCTGACATTCGCCCCGCCGCCGGTGTGTCGACTGCTCGCGCCCGCAGGAGTCGGAACGTCTCGCTGCCGATCGTGATGGCCAGCCAGATCCAGATCACGACGAACAACAGGGCGGCGATTCGCATCACGGTGTCAGCCGCCACCCGGCCTTGCTCGACCTCACTGGTCAGTGTCGACCATTCGGGATACGGCCGCCCGATCAGCAAGGCGACAAGGACGGGCGGCACGACGACGAGGACGACGAGTGCAACGCACGCACCGATACGGAGAAGCAGTCCTTGGATGCGGGTCACGAGAACTCCAATCGGGCTCGACCCTCGGCTATGGCGACGAGACTCGCCGAGCCGGTGAAGCGGACGAAGGTGGCGGGGCGACGTTCGGTGATGGTTACGAGCACGACGTCCCGAGAAGGGAATGACACTTGGACGTCGGTGGCCGGGACGCCGAGTCGGCCGGCGTGATCGATGGCGGCTTGGCGGGCGAGGTCGGCGTCGAGACCGTCGGCGGGTGAACCGGTTGCGATCGCCGCGCGTGCGGCTCCCTCCGCGGTGTTGCTCGCGTGACGCTCGGCAGCGAGGTAGCGGGCGCCGTCGAAGATGAGGGCAGCGCCCGCGACTGCAATCACGACCATCATGACGAGAGCGACCGACACCGACCCTCTGTCGCGATCAACACCGGCGTCGGTCATGTGGGGAATGTGTTGAGTTGGTCGGGGCGCGTTGCGCCTGATCGACCGGCGGACTGGGACGGGGCAGGCTTCTGAGACTGCCGAGCTTTTGTGAAGAGTGTTCGGGATTGTCGACTACTCTCGTGTTTCTGTGATATTCGATCGGGTTGCGTGAACGCTGATGTCGGGCGGGTTGGCGGTGGTGCGGTCGTTGGGTTCACAGCGCAGCTTCCAGACGTTGGGTGGGTTGGAGGATCTCGAGCAGGAACTCGTCGACCAGTTCTGCCTTGCAGCGGTCGCGTCGGGAGTGACTGACCACTACATCTCGTCGCAGCGTTCGACGGTGTTCGAGTTCGTCCGTTTCCTCGGCCGCCCGATGTGGACCGCGACACCGAGTGACGGCGACCGGTTCTTGACGTGGCTGCGACGCGATCGTCGCCAGGCCCGCTCGACGGTGCAGACGAAGGCGTGGATGGTGGCGTCGTTCTTCGAGTTCGTGATCGCCCGCTATCAGGGCGACATCCACGCCCTTGCTGGTGTCGTGGTGGTGCAGCCGATCGATGAGTTCAACCGGCCGACCAAATCGGACCGGGACTCGATCCGTGTCCCGCCGTCGACGGCTGAGATCGACACGATGTTCACGGCGTGGGCTCAAACGTTGCCCCACGCCCGCAAGTATCTGCCGGCGGCACGCGACTACACGGCGGCGTCGTTGTGGCGGCGGGGCGGGTTGCGGATCAACGAGTCCAAGATGCTCGACATCGGTGACTGGCGACGCGACCTGGGTCCGCACGGCAAGTTGCACGTCCGGTTCGGCAAGGGCCATCACGGCAAGGGCGCCAAGGTTCGACTGGTCCCGGGGATCAACGGCATCGATGCGCTGATGGAGTGGTGGATGAACGATGTCCGTCACCAGTTCGGCGACGATTGGGACGATCCGGCCGCGCCGATGTTCCCGAGCGAACGACGTGATTCGACCACGGGGCGTTGTGGTCGGATCGGCACCAACCAGTTGCGCACCGGGTTCGTCGCGGCCGTTGAGACGTGGCTGCCGGACTGGGCCGGCCGGCTCACGCCGCACGGGATGCGTCACTTCTGTGCGTCGTCGCTCTACGAGCGCGGCATCGACCTGAAGGCAATCCAGGAACTGCTCGGCCATAGCTGGCTGTCCACGACCACCCGCTACATCCATGTCCACGACGACCACATCGAACAAGCGTGGACGTCGGCCAACGAGCGGGTCACCACCCGCCTCAACCAACACGAAGGAGATCGCGATGCGTTGGAACTTGCGCATGACCGCAGCTGAACGCGGCATCTGGAAATCGACCGAACTGCGCCGCCAGCTCGCCGATGCCGGTCTGCATATCTCGGCCGGGAAGATGTCGGGGTTGTGGACCGGGAACCCGACCACGATCAGACTCGACGACCTCGACGTGATCTGCTCGGTCCTGGACTGCACCACCGAGGATTTGCTGATCCGCGAACCCGACAAGGTCGACGCCCAACGACCCGCCACCCAAGAAGCGGTCAATGAGACGTCGTCGGCAAGGGTTCCGCGGCACGGAAGGAACAGAACCGTTCCACCCGCGTGAGTTCGACACCGACGTGTCCGACGTGTCTCGAGCGGCCACGGGCGCATCGCCGCACCCTGTTCTGCTACCGGTGCCAGCCCGGCGGTCCGCAACCGGAGCCACCCTGCGACGGGTGCGGCTCGACCACCAACTACTTCACTGGCGGCAAGTGCGTGTTGTGCGCCCGGGACGCTCCCCAACCACCCGGAAGTTGCATCGACTGCCACGCCTGGGGCGTCACTCGCCGGGGCCGCTGGGTCTGCCGGCCGTGCTTCAGCTACCGAAAGAACCATCGGACTGGTGTCTGCGTTGGGTGCGACCGGAACCTCGCACGAGACAGCCAGAGACTGTGTCGATGCTGCTACCGACACCTTGCCGCACACCGCGCAGCACACGGCCTCAAGATCCCAGCAACGAGTCTTCGCTCGACCGGACAGCAACTGGTCTTCACCGAGATGGTCAAAGCCGGCCGAGCCCCTCCATCGGCGCCGGTCCCTGAACGCACCGCTGGTTGGCCCGACCGGCCGGTCCCACACCAACAACTTGTCCTGTTCGATCACACGCCGGACCTGCGCAACGGTCGCCCGCCACCGCGCACGCCCCGTGACCCAGTCCTGGCTGCCGCGCTCAGCGAGCACGTCACCGCGGTTGCCGAGCGGCTGCGTTGGAACCCTCAACACGAAACCAACGTGCGCAGCTCGGTCCGGATCCTGCTCGATCTCCAACACACCCCCGGCGCTGCGATCACCGCCACCGAAATCTCCGTGCTCCAACAACTCGGCCTGCCCGCCCGAGTCGTGCGCGACCTCCTCGACGAAGTCCACATGTTCGACGACGACCGAACACCCGCCATCGTCGGCTGGCTCGACACTCGAGTCGACCACCTGCCCGATCAGATGCGCAGCGAGATCGGCGTGTGGTTCGACATCATGCACGCGGGCAGCACCACCGCGCCTCGGCGCCGTCCTCGTGACCAGGTCACCATCCGGCTCTACGCCCGCTGGTTCCTCCCCACCCTCACCCGATGGGCAGCCACCGGCACGACATCGCTGCGCACCATCACCCGCGACGACGTGATCGTTGCGCTCGCTGTCGAGGGCATCAACCGGCACGGCACCGGTCTCGCGTTGCGCAGCCTGTTCGGAGTCCTCAAAGCCCGCCGTCTCGTGTTCGTCAACCCGACCGCCCGGATCTCCACCGGGGCCGACACCGACAAACCCAAAACGCCCGCCGACCTCGCCCTCATCGACGCTGCGCTCAACGACCCCAACT
Organism: Ilumatobacter sp.; assembly: GCF_046290335.1. Classification (GTDB taxonomy): domain Bacteria; phylum Actinomycetota; class Acidimicrobiia; order Acidimicrobiales; family Ilumatobacteraceae; genus Ilumatobacter_A. The sequence goes on from NZ_JBKAGH010000002.1 coordinate 582,930, forward strand.
CGGCTCGCGCCGCCGTCGCTGCGCTCGCGATCTACCACGGCCTCAACACTGGCCAGCTCCGCAACATTCGACTGATCGATCTCTACGACCGCCGACTTCACATCGGCACTCGCACCATCCCCCTCGCTGCACCCGTCCATGGGCGCATCGACGCCTACCTCGCCGACCGAGCCCGACGCTGGCCCAGAGCGATCAACCCGCACCTGTTCATCCACTTCCGCAACCACCAACGCCTCGAACCCGTCGGCGGCCGCTGGATGAAGACCACCGTCGACTACCCAGGCGGCGTCAACGCACTCCGCCGCGACCGAATCCTCCACGAAGCCGAAGCCACCGGAGGCGACACCCGCCGACTCTGCGACCTCTTCGGACTCTCCATCACCGCCGCCTCGAAGTTCACCGACACCGTCAACCACCCCGACCTCGACAACTGAGCAGTCGCAACAATACAGCAGGGCATGTACTGTTGAGGTGTGGACACACTCACCCGCACCGTTGATCTTGACACCCTCGACCGTGTCGGCCGGGCCCTGGCGAACCCGACCCGCCGCCAGATCCTCATCGCCCTGCTCGACGAACCCGGCTACCCCGCACAGCTTGCGGAACGTCTCGACACCAGCCGGGCGAACCTGTCCAACCACCTCACCTGTTTGCGCGAGTGCGGCCTCGTCACCGCGACCAACGAGGGGCGCCACGTCCGTTACACCCACGCCGACCCACAACTCGGTGACGCCCTGCGAATCCTCGCCCGGCTCCAACTCGACGGCACATGCACCAACTGACCCATGGACCAGCCCACCGCTACTCACGTCATCGCTGACACCGCCGAGCGCTCCCGACTGCTCGTCATCGCGCAACGACTCGCGATCTTCACCATTGCGTGGAACGTCACCGAAGGCATCGTCGCGATCACCGCAGCAACGCTCGCCAATAGCCAAGCACTGATCGGGTTCGGCCTCGACAGCGCCGTCGAATCGATCTCGGCAAGCGTCCTGCTCTGGCGTCTCAATGTCGAACGACGCAACCCCGAGCGCGCCGAACGAGTCGAACACATCGCAACCCGCGTGATCGGCGTCAGCTTCTTGCTGCTCGCAGCGTTCGTGGCCTACGACGCGATCAACGCGCTCGTCGACAACAACGAACCCGACACCTCGATCATCGGCATCGCGCTCACCGCCACCTCGCTGATGGTCATGCCGATCCTCGCCCGCCGCAAAAAGCGTGTGGCGATCGCGCTCGCCAGCAAAGCCGCCGAAGCCGACAGCAACCAGACCTGGGCATGCGTCTGGCTCTCCGCAGTCGTGCTCGGCGGCCTCGTGCTCAACGCAGCCTTCGGATGGTGGTGGGCCGACCCCATCGCAGCACTCGGCGTCGTCGTATTCCTCGGCCTCGAAGGACGCGAAGCACTCACCGCCGACAGCCTCGACGACTGCTGCTGAACCCTTCGCGTCCGAGTTCGCCGAACGCCAGCGCCCGCACCATGCGCAGGCCGCCACCCACCCTTGGGTTCCCGGCAACGAAGGCTTCAGAAATGCTGAACTCATGGCCCTATCGGCGGAACCTCTCGACTACTTGTTGGTCGGTGACGGTCACTGTGCGGTTGCCGGGTGTCCAGATGCCAGTGAGCGACTGGTTGGCAACGGTGCACGAAACGCTGACGGTGACGACGGCGCCCTGCCAGGTGCCGAGGTCGGAAGGCTCCCAACCGAACGACACCGACGGCCCGCCGGTGCAGCGCTGCGGCAGACCGGAACGATTGACGGCGGCAGCGGCGGCCGCTGACGCTTCGTCGGGATCGCCGGCGATCGACGCAGCTCGGGCACCGTCCTGTGCCGCGTTCGTGACCTGCACGCCCGACGCGGCGAGGCGGCCGACGAAGCCGAGGAACACGACCATCACGAGCGCGGCGATGCCGAGGTAGACCACCTCGACAGCTCCCACGAACCCGGCGTCCCGATGCGTCGACGCGACCATCAGCGTTCCTTCGGAGCGGACTCTGTGACCGACGCCGTGAAGCCTCCGGCGTCGAACAGCACGCCGGGCGTGTTGCCGGACACCGTGACGGTGACGATTCCGTCGACCTCGCTGCACGACACCGCAACACCGGACGACCAACCACCGGCGCGCCGAGCGATGAGCGCCTCGGCCTTCGACGTACCCGCAGCGCACGTTCCGTCGAACGCTGCAGCGACGCGCGCACCCTCAGCTGCAGCCTCGTCAAAGACGTTGCGGGCGTGCCAGAAGCTGACCGTCTCCACGAGCAGGAGCACGATGGCGATCAGAGCTACGCCACCGAACAGCGTCTCCATTCCTGCGTCGACCACTCCGGCGTCACCTCGTAGCCGTCGCTGGGGCGCGCCTGCACGAGGGCTTCCGGGCACGGACGGGTCGAGGGCGGCGGAGGTCACGGCGAGCGGTCAGGGAGACGGCGCGACGGGATCGGGGACGTTGCTCTGCGCGTCGTTGAAGACGCCGATGACGAACAGTCCTGCGGCGATGGCGATCGCTACGGCGACCGCTAGCAGGGTGCTGAAAAACCCGGATTGGTGCTCGCGTTCTGTGTCTGGATGGAAAAGAATGGGGTCATGCGTGGAACGCCTGATCGTCAGCTTGCTCTGTTGTCGTCGTTGAGCACCGAGGACCTGATCCCGGCCGAGCACCCGATCCGGAGGATCCGTGTGGTGGTCGACACCGTGCTTGCCTCGATGGACACTTCGTTCGAGGCGATGTATGCGACGTCGGGACGTCCGTCGGTGCCGCCGGAGCAGTTGTTGAAGGCGTCGGTGTTGATGGCGATGTACTCGATGCGTTCCGAGCGGGCGTTCTGCGAACGCCTCAACTACGACATGTTGTTCAAGTGGTTCCTCGACCTCCCGATCGATGCAGCTTCGTTCGACGCTTCGACGTTCTCCAAGAACCGCCAACGCCTCCTCGACGCTGACATCGCCGACGAGTTCTTCGCCGCCGTGGTCCGCCAGGCGAAGCTGCGCCGGTACATGTCGTCGGATCATTTCTCCGTCGACGGCACCTTGTTGCAGGCGTGGGCGTCGCACAAGTCGTTCAAGCCCAAAGACGACTCGGGCAGCGACAACAACGAGGGCCCAAAGGGCCGCAACTCCGAGGTGCAGTGGCACGGCCAGAAACGCTCGAACGACACGCACGCGTCGACGACCGATCCGGACGCACGCTTGTATCGCAAGTCGAACAACACCGCCGCCCAGCTCTGCTACGCCGGTCACCTCTTGATCGAGCACCGCTCGGCGTTGATCGCCGATGCCGAGGTGACAGCGGCGACCGGGTTCGCAGAACGTGACTGCGCGATCGACATGTTGAAACGACTGCCGAAGAGTGGTCGGCGAAGAACGGTGGCGGGCGACAAGAACTACGACACGAAGAACTTCGTGAAAGACGTTCGCGCCGCCGGGTTCACGCCGCACGTCGCGCAGAACAACACCAACCGAAGATCGGCGATCGACGCCAGAACGACCCGCCACGCCGGCTACACCGTGTCGCAGCGGATCCGAAAGCGGGTGGAGGAACCGTTCGGCTGGATCAAGACAGTCGGCCAGGGCCGCAAGGTCCGCTACATCGGCAACGACCGGAACCGGGCCTGGTTCAAGATGGAAGCCGCCGTCTACAACCTGATCCGGATCACGGCCCTCGACGCCGCAACCGGATGAAGATCACCTCGGCAAGGTCGCCACCGGCCGCCTCCGGAGTCGGGGATCAGTGAGCGATCACCCGAAACCGACAACGGAGATCCCCGAAAACTGACATCGAAGACCAAGCCAGCGCAATGACAACGAGGCGGGCCGCCCTCGATCCGGGCGTCCCGCCCTCAGACCCCGAATTTCAGCACCCTGCTAGGAAGATGAGCTTCGAGGGTGAGTCCTCGACGCCGGTGTCATCGGCGAGTCGTCGGCCGAGCACCCGGCTGCTGTCGGCGAGCCAGGTGTATGCGACGGCGAGCCAGACTGCGACGGCCGCGACGGGCCGGGTCAGTGGGGCGGGTTCGGTATTCATGTCTGCTCCTTGCTGGGTTGGTGGTCAGGTCAGGTGAAGGCCTCGGAGATCTGCTGCATGACGGGGTACGCGAGGAAGAGGACCATGCCGAACACCATCCCCATCGTCGGGAGTGAGAGGTTGGCGTTTGCCTTGTCGGCACGGTCGGTGATGTCGGCGAGTTGGCGGGCCCGCATCGCCTTCGCTTCGGTGCGGATGGTCGCTGCGACCGAGACACCGACGCCCGCTTGGCGCTGGAGCGAGGTTGCGAGGCCTCGGAGTTGATCGAGTTCGTAGGTGTCGGCCATCGCCGAGAGCGCGTCCCACACGGTGAGCCCCATCGGTTGGGCGGTGTCGATGGTCTGGCGGAGCAGGTCGAAGCCGAACCCGTCGCCTGCGTCGGCGGCGAAGGTCAGGGCGTCCTCGACGGATCGGTTCGTCGTGAGGGCGACTGCGAGCAACTGGACGAAGTCGTTCACGACTCTGTGCAGTTCGGCTCGTCGGCTCGCCGCTCGGGTTCGAACATCGGCGATCACTCGCCAGCCGAACAGGCCGGCGACGAACGGCACGAGCAACCAGATGATCGGCGACGACACCTGGCCGGACGCCACCAGTGCAGCAGCGGCGACCATCATTGCGAACGCCGTCGCCACGACCGTGATGATCAGCGTGCCGATGACGGTCGGGACCGTGTAGCCGGTCAGCGTGAGCTCCGACCCGAGCCTGGCCTCGACGGCTCTTCCGAGCGACCCAGCAGCGAGTGGACGACCCACCCGGATGGACAGGGTTCCGCCGGGGTCATCCGCAACCGCGCGTCGAGGCTCGACTCGAGCCCGAACGGCTCGGAGCGTGAGCGGCGCCGGCCTGAACGATCGGATGGTCGCTCCGACGGCGGCAACCGAAAGGACCGCAACGAGAACGGCGGTGGCTGTGAGGCTCACGACGTCACCTCGTCCGGAAGCCGGAGCCGGTAGCGGGTGCCGAGGTCGTAGCGCGTGAGCCGCCGCAAGGCGACGAGGCACAGTGCCCACAACCCGCACGGCACCAGCAGCCAGATCTGCCCAGGCACGGACCGATACGGGTCGAGAAGGTCGGCGGCGAAGGCGACGAGCCCGGCGACGAACAGAGCCGTGAGGATGACGAGGCGACGCATCGCCCGCTGGAAGATGCGTCGGGTCCGGTCGATCTCGTCCCTCGCTCGCATCTCGTCGCGCGCCGCCATCGCCAATTCGTCGAGCGTGTCGTGCATTCGGCCGCCGCCCGCTCCCCCGCCGACAACGAGAACGATCGCCGCCACCGCCGCGTCCGCTGTCGGGTGGCCGACGTCGTCCGCCAGTTCCCGCAGAGCGTCAGGCAGACGCCGACCTTGGCGGCGCCGGAGGAGGAAGTTCGCCATCGGTTCGGCAAGCACGCCGGAGGTGTCCTCGGCGACGAGCTCGACGGCGTTCTCGATCGCGACACTCGATCGGCGCACCACGTCGCGCAGCTGCTCCAGCCACTGGGCGACCGCTTCGATGGTCGCCCGGTCTCGCTTCGTGTCCGACACTGAAAACAGCCACCGCCACGATCCGACGAACACGCCGGCGGCGACAGCGGCGACGGGCCAGCGCGTGAGCGCGAGCACGACGAAGCCAGCGAGCACCGCGCCGAGCAGCAAGCGGGTCGAGCCTCTGTCGATGACGGCCGTGCGCTTCGTACGAACGGGTGCCGGGTGGAACGCCATCCAGAGCGACGCGACGCCAGCAGCACCGAGGAACCCGGCGACGAGCGCAATCGAGAGCGGCGAGTTCATCGGACCATCCCGATGACCTGCAGCGGCTTGTACGTGTCCTCGCCAGAGGTCCACCAACGAGACGAGAACTCCGGGTCGTGGCGACGAAGCTTGCGAAGCATCGCGGCTTGAGGTTCGTTAATCGGGCGTGCCCGGTCATCGGGAGCTCCGTCCACACTGCCGTAGACGCGGTGCAGGACGAACCGCTCGCCGGCGTTCTCGACAGACGGAGCGGCGATTTCCGACACCCAGCGACCCTCGGCGTTCGTGCCCTCCAACGCGACGACGAGGTCGATCGCCCGGTACACCTGCGTCTTCACGTCGGGCGACCGCTGGCCGGTGTCGGACGCAATGAGGTTCACGAGATTGTCGAGCGCGTCCTCGGCGTCACCACCGTGGACCGTTCCCATCGCGCCCTGGCCGGTTTGCATCGCCCGAACGAGCGGCGCACCCTCACCGCCACGGACCTCACCGACCACGATCCAATCGGCCCGCGTCCGCATGGCCGGGCGCATCGCCTCGGCTGGCGTGTAGCCCTTCGAGTCGATCGTGGTCGGCAACCGTTCCTGGTAGGCGATGACGTAGGGGTGCTTGCCCATCTGCAGCACGTTGAGTTCGAAGTCCGATTCGATCGTCGTGATCACCGCCGATGCATCGATCTCAGCGATCGTCGCCCGCAACCAGGTTGTCTTGCCCGATCCCATCGGCCCGACGAACAGCAATCCGAGTCCTGCCGCCACCGCCGTCCGCAACAGCTCGACGATCCCTGCGTCGGCTGCGCCACGGTTGTACAACTCGTCGAGCGACGCTCCGAACAGCGCGGCGCGACGAATTGCGATGTACGGACGCTGCACCGGGTCGAACCCGCCGGCGTGGAAGCGGACGCCCGGCTCGAGTTCGAAGTCGACCTCGTGGTTCTCGATGTTGAACGGCCGACCGTGCGACACCGAGACGTCATAGATGATCCGCTCCAAGTCCCGATCACGAGCGACCAGCGGCGGCCACTCCTCGACCGTGCCGTCGAGCTGCTCGACCCGAACCGGCGCCGACCCGAACACGAGGATGTCGGTCACGTTCGGGTTGCGCAGCGCTCCCATCAGCTTCGGGATCGTGAACAGCGCAGCAATGACGTGTTCGACGACTGCTCGCTCGTCGGCATCGGAAAGGGCGGACACCCGCGTGTCTCGTCGACGGGCGGCAAGTTCGGGAAGCACCTCGCGTTCGACGACGAGACGTGTGCGCTCCTCGCGCACCTGCGTCTCCTCGTTCGACTCGTCGCGTCCCTTCGGTGGAAACCGGTCGCCGAAGTCGCGCCGGATCTCGCTCGCCAGGGCGTCGAGGTCTTCGGCGCTGAGCACGTCGGGAGTCATGCGACGGTCCCGTCGATCAGATGGGCGAGCGTCGATGCGGCCGCACCGACAAGGTCGTGGCGACGTACCGCGCGGTGATCGAGCGATCCGCCGCGCAGGACGTGGTCGACCACTCTCGGCTCCCAATCCCACCAGCCGGCCATCCGCCCTTCGAGTTCGTCGGCGACGTTCGGGCCGAACCGTTCCGTCGAGCCGCCCGGGGTGTCGACGACGACGAGTCGGGCGGTGTCGAGCGAAAGGCCAGCAACACCCGGGGCCGACTGGCCCTTCGCGTCCATCCACGCCACCGTCGACGTCAGCGCTGCGGCGTCGGGGTTGGTGACCATCACCAGTGCGTCGGACCGTTCGATGATCGGCCACGACGGGACGTCGCCGCCTCGGAGCGAACCAACGTCGACCACGACCACATCACCCAACCGCCTCAGCGCCTCGACCCAGGGGCGGCGAGGTGATGCGACGGCGGACCAGGCCTGGAACGAATCCCACGGTGAGGTCACCACGTTCACAGGGCCGAGTCGGCGAGACGATGCCTGCAGCACGGTCTCGACGCGCTCGTCCGACCGCGTGAACGCAACCCGGCCCAGCGAGTCGACGCCGGCGAGTGCCGGTGCCCGACTGGCGAGCACTCCGCCCGCTGGGTCGGCCTCGACCAACCAGGCGTCGTGGCCCCGCATTGCCGCAGCTGACGCGAGCAGCAGCGCAGTCGTCGATGCACCGATGCCACGCCATGAGCCGACGGTGATCACGGTCACTCGTCCGCTCCGATCGGTCGGACGACGACGACCAACTCATCGGTTCCTGCCCACGTACCGACGAGTGCTGCATTGCCTTCGGCGACGGCGAGCGTCACCGAGGCTTCGTCCGTCTCCGAGATCGAGACCGCCACGACGCGGACATCGACGACCGGCGGTTCGCCGGCAGCCCGGTCGACGATCGACACCGCTAGCGCCTCGTCGCCACGCTGGATCTCTTCCGGGTAGCGACCGGCGCGCAGCACGGCACCGACGAGCCGCTCGCCGGTGAACGTTTCGGGCTCGTTCGTCACCATCGACGGGCCGAGCAGGTCGCCGGGTTCGAGGTCGACGACCGCGACCGATCCAACGATCTCGGATCGCTGCGACTCGACGTAGATGCGTCCGAAGCCGGCATCGTTCGAAATGCCCGTCGACCCGATCGCCGAGTCCGGGATCGGCTCACCGGCAGCCACCGGCTCGACGACCGTGAGCACCTGCGTTCGCTCGGACGCCGACGAGACCGCCCACAACACCAACATCACGATCAGTACGAACAACCCAGCCGCGGCGAGCAGCCACGGCAGCCGAACCTTCGGGCGCGGCGACGTCGGCTTCGACGGCGCGCGGGCAGCGGTCGACTGGCGGACCTGTTCACTCAGGGACATGGCGGCTCCTCACTCATTGACGTTCACCGCCGCCAGTTCGCCCACTCGGAACGTTGTCGGTTCCGACAGCCACACGTAGTCCGGCTGCGCCTCGACGGCGCCCGACGCCCAGAACGTGACGGCGAAGATCTGCCGGGCCGTGATGGTCGCTTCGCCCGGACCGGGAGGAGTCCACTCGCACGCCCGGTTCGAGCCGGGTTCGGCGAAGTCGGCGAGATCCGACGGTCGCTGCGGGAACTCGACCACTTCGGAGACTGCGAACTCGTCGTTCGTCTCGACGCACGGCACGACGCCGGAGAACGGCTCCGACGGACGGTCCGGATCGGGTACGAAATCGACCAGGAACTCGAGACGCGTCGGCCGAGCGATCAGCGCCAGCTCCCAGCCGCGCCAGTACTCGACGTTCGATCGCTGCGTGCGCCACGCCGCTCCGTTGATCGCCAGCCAGGCAGGGTTGCGAACGACGAGACCACCCCACCGATCGACAACGGCGTTCTCGTAGACGGCGAGGTCCTCGAGTTGCAGCCCGTTGTAGAGGTTCGTGATGCGAGGTCGCGGATCGAGCATCGGGTCGGTGGCACTGACGTCGATGAAGCCGAGGAAGTTGGCCGAGTAGTACGTGTCGACGCAGTACACCGAAAACGTGCGCGTCCGTTCACTGAGGCGTGGCGCCGAGTCAGGGTCGAACGCTGTGATATCGACGGGGAGCGGGATCTCGACGGCAATGCCCTCGATGAAGATCCACTTCGTCGACCGAACCGGTCGGGTCTCCTCGACCACGTCCAACGTGTCGGGATCATCCCCTTCCGCAACACCGGAACACTCTGCTGCGACGCCTCCGCCATGCGTCCGGAACACCGACCCGCCAGGGATCGATGTATGCACGCCGATGCCGCCAGAGCCGTTGCGGATGTGAACTTGCCGCGAGCCCGGGATCAGCGGCGGGCCACTACCGCCTTGGCCTCCCGGTACCGCGCTCACTGTCGCCGGAAGCACCCCAAGGACGACGGCTGCAAGAACGACGACCAGAAGTGGCCTCACCGGCATGCCCGTTCGTCGTCCTGGATGTCGGTCACGATCCACCCACCGTCGACCCGCACGAGCCGGATGATCAAGGGCGCCGTCTCCGAGCCTGGGGTCTCGCCATCAGCCAATGAGCCGTCTGTGTTGACGTAGTTCGAACCGCTGATGGCGCAGTCGAAGATGAAGGCTTCGTCGTCCGAACGAGGATCTGCGAGCACGATCGGGCGAAGCACGTCGTTGTCGCCCTGAAATGCGAGGTGTTGGCCGGCTTCGTTGCGAGGAGCGAAGACGTTGTCGCTGTAGGTCGCGCCGCCGTCGAGGAACGACGCGGCCATTGCCTCGGATGGTTCGATCGGAATCGGGTTCTGCGTGACCTGGCCATACAACGCCTTCATCGCTCGGGCGTAGGCCTCGATGATCTCGAGGTCCTCCGGCAGCGGCGGAGCGACGTTGGCATCGGCCGGATCAGCCTCAGAGGGGATGAACAGGGCGACCATGTCGACCAACTCGATGATCTCGCCAGGGGACTCAACCCCCGGCACCGAGTCGAGGCGGGGACCCAGGTCATCAGCCGGCGAAGGGTCCTCGGTCGTGGAGGGAGGGATAGAGGAACTACTCGACGTGGTTGCGGGATCGGTCGTCGCGGCGGTGGCGTTCGGATTCTCGGAATCGACCGGTTCGCTCTGCGCCGTCGACTCCGGAGTCGTCGGGTAAGTGGCTGCGGAAGTGGGTACAGGCGCAGTCACCTCCGGTTCGCTCGACGACGAGCCACTGCAGGCAGACGCAAGCAGATACGCCACTCCCAGAAGTGCGGAGAGCTTCTTCGTCATACGTTCGCTCCATTCGAGATGAAGGAGGCAGCGATGACTGCCACCGTGGTTGCGACCATGAGGTATGGCCCGAATGGTTGAGGTCGTCGAGGTGTAGCGATCCTGACGACGGCCACACCGATGAACCCGACGAGTGGGACCATGATCGCCACCGACCAGGCGATCGCAGCGACCACGGCACCGCTCACTGCCGCGAACTTCACGTCACCGAATCCGATCGCTCCGGGGTCGAGCAGGTGGATGAGCAGCAGTGGAACTGCGGCGATGCCAGCGCCGGCCAACGGTCCGAGTCCAGCGTTCGTGACGTCAGCGGCCACTGCGCCGAATAGCACCGCAACGACCAGCAGGGAGTTCGGGATCCGCATGGAGCGGAGGTCGGCGCCTGCGGCGACACCGAGTGACATCAGGGCGAGTGCGAGCAACACGACCATGAGCGGCGACGCCATTTCGGTGACGGCGATCGCCAGGACTGCGACGACTACAGCGGCCACGAGAAGGAAGCGGTGCTCGATCCGTGCGGTGGTTCCAACGTCTCGTGTCGTTCGTTCCATGCTCACCTGACTGGTTGACGAAACGCCTTCAACTTCGACGAAGCCGTGGCGCCGGTAGAGCACGATGGCCCGCTCGTTTGATGGGTCGACGCGCAGCACGAGACGCAGGCCTTGTTCGTCCGCTTGCTCAATCACGTGCGCAAGCAGCGATGAAGCGTCGCCGTTCCCAGGACTTCCTGACGCGAAATTCGACAGCTCGAACACCGCGGCCGACCGTGCCCAACGACGTGCGAGAAGCAGGTGGCGCGTCACGATGACGATTCCGGCAATCGTCAGCGCCAATGCTGATCCAAGCCAAAGCAGCCGTCCGGCCGCGCCCAGATCAGGGTCTGCAGCGAGTCCGAGGGCGACGGCCGGCGCCGCCATCAGCATCACCAGGGCAACGGCGAGCAACGGCACGAGTCGCCGATTCGCAACTCGCGTGACCGAGCAGATCGCCGCACCGTGTCGGCGGAGCCGGCCGGAAGCAGCGAGAGCAAGCAGCGAACGAGAACGGCGAAGACCAAAGGCAGCTGAGTGTGTTGCAGACGACGCCCACAGGTCTCGAACGCTGGTCGCGCCACCGACCGAAACCGGCTCCGGGCGCAGGGCAGGCCAGACCATTCCGGCAGGGCGCCCGCTCGGTTCCGCCCCAACGTCCCCGAGCCCTGCGTGGGCCCTCGGCCACGCAGTCATGGCTGCACGATATTTCCGCGCCAGATGTGGCGCAAGGCGGACAGCGAGATTCGACCAGTCGGACACCATCGACCCTGACACGCCGCCGAGTGCCCCGACCGTTACACGGATTATTCGAAGCCGAGACCGAAAGACGAGTCCCATGATCCGATCCTGAGCAGTTGGCTACCGAATGGCGAGGGGGACAAGTCCCCGATCAATCCCAACGGCCGGCGTTGCAGCGAACATCTCCGCCGCCCGGCCGGGGCTCACGTGGCGGGCATCAAGGTCTGCCATGAACCGGTCGTGTGAGGTGCGCCCCGCTTCGGACAATCGGAACAGCCGCTCGTCGCCGACCGGCGGTGCGTAGCCCGAGACGCCGATGACACCACGGTCGAGATCACTGTGCACGACCTCGAATCGGTTCAGCCTCGCCAGTGCCCTGACCGCAACGCCAGGGGCAACGCCGACTGATGCAGCGAGATCCGCCACTTCGACTTGTTGACCGCCGGGCCTCAACTCGACCGATCGCCCGAGCCGACGGGCGAGCAACGTCGCCGTCGGACCGAGGAACTCGGACCAGACCTGCTCGACGTAAGGGTCGGTCAATCGAAAACAGTCCGCCGGGTCGGCGGAAATCGCTACGACGTGGAGCGAATGGGGCGATGCCGAACGGTCCATGCACACCGACACGCCGCCGAACAGCACTCCCGTTACAGAACTCCTCCGATTCCGAGACAACTCGACCGGGGCCGGCGTAGCTGGACACCACCCAACACCTCCGGACACATGACCTGCCCGACCTGATCGCCGTCGATGTCCAAGTTCACAAGCTGGATGTCCTCCAAAGCTCCCCAGACGATGAAGTGGCGAAACAGAACCCACAACGCATTTGGCCTAATCTGAGGGGCAAACCCACCGAAGAGATCGAACTGAGACGTCCCCTCATGGCAGACGAAGAAATTGAAGAAGCCGTGAGACTGGCGATCAACGTGACGCGACTCGGCGAGGCCGACATGCGCAACTGGTGGGGATCACGCGCGTTCGGTGCTGCCGGCCGTGTCGTCCTCAAGCAACGGCTCCCCAGGACGTGGCGGATGGCTGCCGTGGAACTTGACCTCGCCTCCGCGACGAACCGGCACAACGAGGCCATGAGTCGGACCAACGCAATTCACCTGTTCAGTGACAACTGGCCGGTCCGCCGATGGACGGCGGCCTGGGTTGCGGAGCAGAAGACCGCAACGGATCCCGACCCCCTCTTCGAAAGACTGGAATCTGCGACGCTCGCGTCGGTCGAGGAAGTGTTGTCATCGGGCCAAGCCAAAGCAGCCGGAGTCGGTGGACCGCTTCGAGTTGGCACGATCAATCGCGGTGACCTCACCGACCCAGCCACCGTCGTCGAAACGGTGCGAGCGCTCGGCGCTTCATACGTTGGCGTCGAACCTTTCGTAGTTCCGTACTTCGAGGTATCGAATTGACCTCGATGAACTCCAACATCTCGAAGCGAGGCGCGCTCCTGGACGACACGCGTCAGTTTGTCGCCTCGTGGGATGACGCTCTCAGCCGCGAGCAGAACCTTGAACGGTTCCGCCACGAAAACCTTCTGGGGTTGCCGACCCAATCGAGGGCGTCCGACGTGACGGTCTATGCACTTCGCCCACGGTTCATCGATCCTGGTGAAGATGTCCTGAAGGCGATTCGGCTGCTTGGGGACAGCAACGAGGCGTTCCGCGACGCGTGCTACTTCGAAGCGGCTCGCGCCGATGACCTGCTTGCCGCTTTCGCTGAAGGTCCAGTCTTTCAGTGGTACCAGGAAGGGCGGCTCGGGATCACCACCGATCTCGCGGAGCAGTGGCTTGACGACACCGAGCGTGCCGGCATGATTCCGGAATGGTCGGCTTCCCTCAAGCGGCGCGTCGCGCAAGGTCTGCTTGCCACGCTCCGGGACTTTGGACGATTGACCGGTGCCAACAAGTCGCGGAACAAAGAAATCGCCAGTCCGAGCATCTCTGACGGCGGGTTCGCATACGTCGCGTTCCGACTTCACCAGTCGGGTGAGTCGAGCCGGGGGCTGCTCGAATCGACCGTCTGGCGACGATGGCTGCTTGATCCGCCAAGAATCGATCAACACATGCATCGCCTCGCGAGCCAAGGACTCTTGTACTACGGGCGTGCGGGATCGACCCTTCGGATCGACTGGCGCGTGGACACCCTGCCGGAGGTCGCACGTGCCGCTGCCTGAGCCGATTCAGGACATCGCCAACCGAATCACGACGTATTTCGAGACACGAGCAACGCCACCGTTCCTCATCTACCAGTACGACCCCAGCGACGAGTACGCGGTCCGCAAAGAACTCGGCGACCTCCGCAAGTGGCTCGAAGCTGAACCACGAGGAATCGGGTGCGACACGGTCTCGCTCGCTTCGGTGTTCTGGGAGGCACTCGAGGAACACGGGCAACTGGACGAGGTCATCGAGTTGGAGCGGCAAGGAGCACACGAGGACGCACACCTGGCGGTGCAACAAATCCTCGGGTCTCGCCCGACTCTGGCCGATCGAGTCGTGTCTCGCATCGAAGCGACAGGCGACGAACGGTCGGCAGTGTTCCTGTACCGAGCGGGCGCCCTATATCCGGCACATCGAACGAGCACGCTGCTCGACGAACTGAAGGCACGCGTCAACCGTCCAGTGACCTTGCTCTACCCCGGCCGGGTGGTCGGCGACTATGGACTGAGTTTCATGGGCGAGACGGAACCGACCTACGGCTACCGAGCACTGATTATCCCCCGAGAGGCACAGAAGTGAGAATTGACGAGCTGTTCAGCCGACCCATCGATCGCAAGATCGAGGAGGTCATCAAGGTCGATGACGAGACAACCATTCGAACCGAGGTCGAGGAGTACATCCCGACCGACCACATCGAAGAGGAGCTCGTCGATGTCCTGAATCAGTTTCAGGAGAGCATCCTCAACCCAAGTGAGACGGTGAACATCTGGGTCTCGGGCTTTTTCGGATCCGGTAAGTCATCGTTTGCGAAGGTCCTCGGCTACCTCATCGCGAATCCGGTCGTCGATGGCAAGTCGGTCGCCGACCGGTTCTTCGACCTCAACTCGATTCCACAGGCTCGCCAGCTCCTCACGACCATCCACACTCAGGCACAGACCGAAACCGTGCTGCTCGACTTGGCCACGAGCCCGAACGTCTTGAAAGAGGGGGAAGCTGTCGTTCTCCCCGTCTACCGAACTCTGCTCGAATCGCTCGGATATAGCCGAGATGTCACGCTCGCTGAGTTGGAGTTCGCGCTCGAAGGCCCGAACGAAGACACGAACCTCGACGACTTCCGCACCAAGTACGAGTCAGTCAACGGCCGCCCGTGGGAGCAGGACCGCAATATCATCACTGCCAAGAACCGCGCCAGTCGCGTCCTGCACGATCTCGATCCCGCCACCTATCCATCGGCCGACTCCTGGTCAAACGCAGCTCAGGCACCTGAGATCAACGCGAACTGGTTCGCTGACCGTGCGCTCGAGATGTTGAAGCGACGCCGGCCGGACAAGCAACGGCTCATCTTCATCGTCGACGAAGCCGGCCAATACGTAGCCCGTTCGGCTGATCGAATGCTCGGCCTGCAAGGGCTCGCTGAAGCGTGCCAGAAGAAGAAAGGTGCGCTGTGGCTGCTCGCCACCTCACAGGAGAAGCTGACCGACGTCGTCGACAGCCTCGAAGGCAAACAGACTGAGCTGGCAAAGGCAGTCGATCGCTTCCCCATCCGCGTCGACCTCCTACCGTCCGACATCGACGAGGTGACAGGGCGACGCGTTCTCGACAAGAACGCGCCAGGCGCAACGGCAATCCGCACGGCGCTTGAATCGGATCGAAACAAGCTGACCACCTCGGTGGCGCTGCAATCCGAGCGCTACAAGCCGTTCTCTGACGAGGACTTCATCCGGCTCTACCCGCTCGTGCCGTACCAGCTCCAGGTGCTCATCGACGCAGTATCCGCTCGACGGGCTCAAGGCGGGGCCCCGCAAACCATGGGCGGTTCCAACCGCACCATCATCAAGCACACCCAGCAGCTCATCACGAACCCGACAGTCGGCCTCGCCGGTGATGAGGTTGGCGCACTGGTAACACTCGACCGTTCGTACACGCTTCTTGAAGAGGTCATTCCCACCGCTTGGCGGCACGAGGTGGAGCAAGCGGCCGGCAACCACGGAGCAGACAGTCTTCACGCCAAGATCATGCGCGTCGTCGCACTCTGCACAGACGTACCCGGAGTGCCTCTGACGCCGCGAAACCTTGCCGTACTTCTTCACCCAAGCACCGACGCCGACCCGATCGAGAGCCAGGTTCGCGAGGCACTCGATGCGCTCGTCAAAGAAGATCACCTTCGAGAGGGCGACGAGGGGTACCGACTCCAAACGCCCGAGCAGAAGAACTGGGAGAAGGAACGGAAGCAAATCGACATGGGCGTCGGGCACTCGACCCGCCTGCGGAAACGACTCGTGCGGGAGCAACTCGGAGCCGTCACGGTGTCACGTGGTCGGACGTTCAAAGTCGAACTCTCCGCCGAGCGAGAGAAGGTCACCGACGGAGACATCGGGCTCGACATTCGCGAGGACGACGACCTCGACGCACTGCGCACCACCTCCAGAGCGGAGGGCAACGATGCCCGGATCTACTGGGCATACAGCACCCAGAACGACACGCATGAAGCACTCGTCGAGACACATCGAAGCCTCGAGATGATCGAGCGGTACAAGAACGCTCAAGGAGACGCGGAGCGGTTCCTCCTCCAAGAGGAACGCAAACGCGCAGACCGCGGCCAACGACGCGCTATCCAACTCTTGTCCCGCGACATCACCGCCGGCACCGTGGTGTTCGACGGCAGCACCGAAGCTGCCCCCGACGGCGACCTCAAGCCTGCAGCCGAGAAAGTTCTGTCGGCCCATCTCGACAAGATTTATCCTCGCCTCTCGGAGTTCACAGCCACGGTCAAGCGTCCCGACGCGGTCCAGGTCCTCAAGGCTGACTCGATCGCAGGTCTGCCCGATTGCTGTGGATCCGAAGGGCTCGCAATTGTGGCGCTCACCGCTGGCGGGCCTGAACTCGTCACCGACTCAGGACCAATCGAGACGGTCGTGTCCCATATCGCTGCGCGTCAGCAGTACAACGAAGACCAGAACGGCGGCCAGTTGGAACGCCACTTCGGCGCTCCGCCGTTCGGGGCTTCCCCCGAATCCATTCAAGTTGTTCTGGCAGCAGCGATGAGGGCCGGTCTTCTCAAAGTCGTGTCCCAAGCTGCCGGCATCACTTCCCACACCGATCAACGGCTTGAGCCTGTCTTCACGAAACTGCCGACCTTCCGGTCGGCTTCTTTCAAAATTGCCGAAGACACTGGTCCCAATGCCGACGTTCGCGGATCAGTTGCCGAGTGGCTCCATGACTTGACCGGCGAACAAATCGGGCTCGGACTCGAAGCGCTCGCTGCGCGAGGACGTTCGACGTTCTCACCTCTTCGCCAGCCGTGCACCGAAGCGCGCTCGACGCTCAAGGGAGCTGGGCTCGTCGTCCCCGAGTCACTCGATGTCATGGACGAACTCCTCGGACGGGTGACAGGGGCTGACGACGAGATTGTGGTCGAAACGATGCACGAACGCTCATCGGATCTCTCCGCCGGGCGCTCTGCAATCAGCGAACTGGCTGAACTCGTCGAGAATGAGATGCCCTCCCTGGCAGCTGCACGGAAGGCCCAGCAGGAGGGGGCGGCACTGGAAGAGGCCACCGAAGAAGCCAAAGGACTCGGAGACCTACTGGCACGTGCCCGCTACACCGAAGACCTCGCAAAGATCAAGGCCGCAACAACGAGCATCGAGACAGCGATTGCCTCGAAGTTGTCCACGCTTCAATCCGAAGTTGAAGCAGAGACGTCGGCCGCGCTGCAGAAGCTCCGCAGTCGATTCCCCAGCGTCGATGACAGCGTCTTCACCGACGTCACTTCCCGACTGCGGGCGCTCCCAAAAGCGACTGCAGTTCCGATTCTGGAAGCCAATCAACTGTCCGTTGCCGGGCTCACCCAAACAGCATCCGACGAACTCGACCGTCTCTCGTCGACGAGAGACGTTAAGCATGTTCGCCCCGCCGAGGTCTGGAGCTCACCCATCACCTCGGTGGCTGAGTTGGACTCTGCACTTGATCGAATTCGCACAGCAGTTCTGAGTGAACTCGACGACGACGCTGAGGTCCGTTTCCGATGAGCGAAGCGCTGAACGGAGACCAACGGACCGCACTCAACGCACTCGTTCAGAAGGGTCGCTCGTTGCTTGAAGCGGATCTCTTCACAACCCTTGAGGGCGAATACGGCATTCATCGCAGCGATGGGCGAATCGAAGACATCGCTGCCCTCTCACTCGACACCCGTCGGTCGGCTGTCCGGGCCGATCTGCTTGACGTCATCTCCTTCCTCCGCTCTGAAGGTGAGACCGCTCGGGCGGCCGTTGACAGGCTCGTGCGGGAGGCGGCGTTCACCCACCTCAACCGGTTCATCGCTCTCCGAGTCGCTGAAGGCCTCGGAATCATGCAGGAAGCGATCGCGGACGGGATCTCATCGCTGGGATTCCGAGACTTCATTGAAATCGCTCCTGCAAGCGCTGACGAGGACTGGGAACGCTTTCGACTCTTCCTTCGGATCTGCGCAGACGAGCTGTCAACAGACGTTCCAGCCCTCTTCGACCCACGCAACCCGCTCCTCGATCTTGAACCGACGACCGCAACCTTCGCCGAACTCATCAACCTCATCGCAGGTTCCGACGAAGACATCTGGACCGCGCCCGATGCGCTTGGCTGGTCGTATCAGTTCTTCAACTCCGGTGATGAGCGACGAGAGATGCGGGAATCCTCCGCGCCACGCAACTCGCGCGAGCTCGCAGTTCGAAATCAGTTCTTCACGCCGTCGTATGTCGTGGAGTTCCTTGTCCAGAATGGTCTCGGAGCTCACCTGTCCTCGGCGATCCCGGGACTCGGAGATGAGCTACCGCTACTCCTGGAGGTTCCCGAGGTCTCGGGGTCAATCGACCTCGAGGACGTGTCGGCGCTCGATCCGGCGTGCGGTTCGGGTCATTTCCTCCTCGGGGCATACGACGTACTCGAGACTGCATGGCAACACGCTGGAGTCGATCCGGACAAGGCTGCACCGTCAATCGTCGCCTCGCTGTGGGGGATCGACATCGATCCACGCGCAACGCAGATTGCACAGGCGGCCGTCATTTTTCGAGCTCGCCGACACTGTCGGACCGAGCTACCTCGACCGCACATCATCTGCGCGAGGGCGCTTCCTCACGGTCCGTCTGCCAACGCGCTCACGGACGAACTGCCGGAGCACGTGGCGCGGGTCGTCCGAGCGATCGCCGAGGAGCTCACGCTGGCTCCCGTACTCGGACCGCTCCTCCAGATCGAGAAGCGCTTGGAGACCGAAACACGCGACATCTTCGGTACAGGCGAAGTGGCTGGCTCGTTGTCCGAAGGTGCTGACAAGGACGTCGCTGACGACATCCGTGGCCAGGTGCTTGAGGCGTTGTCGACCATTGCAGACTCAACGACCTCCTCCGCATCGGAACGCCTCTTTGCTGCAGAGGCTCAAGACTCTGTTCGATTCGTCGAAGCGATGAGCCGAAAGTTCACGGCAGTACTGATGAACCCGCCCTTCGGTGAGCCCGTCCCCGAAACCAAGAAGTACCTCAAGGCGGCCTACCCCTGGGCCCCGACAAAAGACTGCAACCTGCTGGCGTTGTTTGTAGGTCGCGGGCTGGATCTATCTGAGACCGGTCATGGAACTTGCGGCGCTATTACCTCACGCGCCGGGTTTTTCCTCAAGACATCCGAAGACTGGCGAGAGAATGTCCTTCTCGGCAATCGACTGACGTCCGTTGTCGACCTTGGGTACGGGGTAATGGAGCAGGCACTCGTCGAGGCGGCCGCTTACGTGGTGAGGAACGCAGCACCACACGGGTCCGCCACATTCATCCGTTTGCTGAAAGAGACTGATCGGCCTATCGGATTACGAGACGCAGCAAGCGCTCGCCGGTCTGAGCGACCAGACGAGCGCGTCTTCGAGGTAGAGCTCAGGGACCTACGGGCGATTCCCGGATCGCCGTTGGCTTACTGGGCTGGCGACTCAATTCGCCGGCTCTTCGAGCAGCTACCGGCGCTGGAAGGTTCAGGCGGCAACGCTCGGCAAGGTCTCGCATCAGCAGACGATTTCCAGTTCGTTCGCGCCTTCTGGGAAGTTGCGCCAGAGCGGATCGGCCACTCAACGGAAGATGCCCGCCGGAGTCGCCGGTGGGTGCCATTTGCGAAGGGCGGTGCCTATAGCCCCTTCTGGTCAGACGTTCACCTCCTAGTTGACTGGCAGGATGGAGGCGAGCACCTGAAGGCCTTCGCCGGGTCAGTCATACGCAACCCCCAGTTCTACTTTCGTGGCGGGCTCACATGGCCGCCGCGAACGAACTCCGGGTTAGGCATGAGGCTCCTGCCATCGGGTGTCGCCTTCGCTCACAAAGGTTGCGGTGTGTTCCCGCTTGAGGGATCGACCTTGGCGTTGCTGGGTTGGCTGCGTAGTCGCCTCGTCCAAGCGTTAATCGACACCATGGTGGCGGCAGGCGAAGAGGTCTCCTCCGGCGGCGCATCACGGAGCTACGAGGTTGGACTAGTTCAGAAGCTGCCATGGCTCAATGTTCCTGCCCTAGCACCAATCGCAGAGCGACTCGCTCGACGCGCCTCCGTCGCTGATGAGTTCGACGAGGTGACTAGGCGCTTTGTTCAGCCACGACAAAATCTGGCGCTACGCAGACTGCGCATCGGTAAGCAGCTAGAAGACGGTGCCGAACTCGATCAAGTTGCGCTCGATGCTGCGGGACTTGACGCTGCCGGTCGACAGTACCTTGACGAAGAGCTCGGAGCGTTCCCGACGCAATATCCGATGACCGGCGACCATGACGATCGGATCGAAGATCTCTGGACGCGCCCGATCGGCGACGTGATTGACGAACTGATCGAAGAGAGCGGCGGATCGCGTGCCATCGCCAATCTCACGTTCGTTGCTGATCGTCGGGTCGAGGTCATTGCTCACGGGCTCAAGGTGAACCCCGAGTCGATCCTTCGTGTCGTCGAAGAACGGGCGATCATCGCCCCCGGCGAAATCGAGGAAGAGTCTGCTCGTCTGCTGTCGTACCTCTTCGGAGTTGCTTTCGGGAGATGGGACGTCCGGATCGGAATCGACTCTGACACTGCGCACAGACAAGCCGACCTCATGGCGCCACCTGCGCCCTACTCGCCAGGGATGCTGCTGGGCGCTGACGGTCGTCCAATGACCAATCCGGACGACTATCCGGTCGACTTGCCGGCGGACGGCCTGCTCCTTGACCAAGCCGGTCACGAGTGGGACGTGGCAAGTCGGGTCGGAGCGGCTGCTGAGGCGATGTTTGGTGGACGAGAAGAACTCTCCGCAGCGATCAGCGGCTTGATGCGCCGCCCGTCCGTCGAGGGCTACTACCGATCAGCGTTCTTCAAGGACCACCTTTCCCGCTACTCGATGAGTCGCCGTAAGGCACCCATCTATTGGCAGCTCCAGGTCCCATCCAAACAGTGGGGAATCTGGTTGTACATGCCCAGGCTCTCCCGCGAGATGCTGTTTGCTGTCGTGCGAGCGACGGAGGAACGGCAACGTCTTGCCGATCAACGGATCGGAACGTTGCAGCGCGAGTACGACGATGGCGGCGCGGGCCGAACCACGGCCGCTGTGTTGAAAGAACTCAACGCAGAACAAGACCTGTCGGTCGAACTCACTTCGTTCCGGGATGAGGCCGACCGGATCGCCAATCTCGGTTGGCAGCCCGACCTCGACGACGGTGCAGTCCTGAACGCAGCGCCGCTCGCAAGTCTCTTCCCAGCATGGAAGGATGCCGCCAAATACCGCAACGAGCTGCTTAAGGGCAAGCACGACTGGGCGACGGTGGCTCAGTTCGCCAACCAACTATGAGTCCTCTCCTCGATCATCTCGCGACCAAGTTGCAGGCCAAGTTGCAGCGCTACGGCGTTGTCGTTTGGGACGACCACGAGAGTGCCTACGGAGCCGTCGTGGAAGACGTGGTTCCTGAGGACACGACCGTCGCCCGATTCGACGGCAGCTGGTTCGAGCTGAGACGAACGATCGAGGCATCCCTCTCCGGCGATTCGCCACCAGCGCTATTGGTCTACGTCCCCATCGCAGCACCCGATCCTGATCCGCTCGAAGAACTTCGAGCTGTCGGAGCCAAGTTCCAATTGTTGCTCGCCACCGCAATCCGGTCGGGGTTGTCGGGTCAGTTGACTGAGAGTCGAATCGAGGAGCTCGGCAAACAGTGTTCGACGATCGTCGAAGCCGAGGCAGCGATCAGTGGAGGGGGCAACGAATCAGACGCGCGTCTCGTGGCGCTCGTCGGACGCTCGAGCACCGCTGAGATCGCCCACCAGCTACTTTCCGGCGAACACGACGAGACGATCCACTCAGACCAATTGCTCTCAGTCGTCAACGATTTCTTTGTGAAGGCGTTGGGAGCTTCCACGGCGACCGGCTCGATCGCTGAGATCCGTCGAGCAGCGTTCCGTCATCTCGTGCTCGTCAGCATCGAGAGCAGCGGAGCGGAGTTGCCG
This sequence comes from Ilumatobacter sp., assembly GCF_046290335.1. Taxonomy (GTDB): domain Bacteria; phylum Actinomycetota; class Acidimicrobiia; order Acidimicrobiales; family Ilumatobacteraceae; genus Ilumatobacter_A. The sequence continues at coordinate 605,218 of NZ_JBKAGH010000002.1, forward strand.
GCGGAGGTCCAGGGTGTCCACAGGGCGCCCACCCCGAACCAGCGAAAGACCTGTCTTGCGGCGCTTGAGGCTCTTCAGCACGACCGGGGTGCAACCGACGAGCTCCTCGAACTTGCGGAGAACGCTGACAGCCTTCTGCGTCTTCCGCTGGCGCTTGAGTGGCACGACTCCTTGATGGATGTCGACGCAACGATCACGATGGACGAGATTGCGATTCGTGAGGCGATTCGACGCCTCGACGATGGTCGATGGTTGGATGCCACCACCTTGGCGGAGCATCGTCTCGCGACAAGTTGGTGGGCGCAGCCCAATCAGCTCCACACGAACGACTTGCCCACCCGCTGGCGTGCGATTCGCGCGATTGCCTCACTGCACACTGCAATCGCTGAGCCGATCTCGAAGTCGGCGTCAACGATCGAACTCGTCGGGTGGTACGAGGAGTCCGGCTGGAAGGTCGACACTGCGTATCGCCAGCTCGAACTGCTTCGTGTCACGGCCGGGGCCGATCTCAATGAGTTCGATGAGCTCTTCGCAACGGGCCGGGCGAGCTACGAGGACTGGCTCGATCGCGTGCTCACACAGACTGCTACAGCCCTAGCGAACGATGCCCACCTGCCCGACTCCAAACTTCAACGGCACGTCCACCGAATGGAAGTGCGAAACCAACCACGTACCGCGTATCTCCTCGTGGACGCCCTCCGCTACGAGCTGGGCCACGACCTTGCGTCACGTCTCGGTCGCCTGAACGCTGTAGTCGAGCTGCGAGGAGCCGTCGCAGCTGTTCCCACAATTACGCCTGTCGGAATGGCCGCTCTGACGCCAGGCGCCGACGTCGACTATCGAGTCGACCTCGATGCCGACGACCGTCTGCACGTCGCACTCGGCGGGGAACGGGTCGTCGCAGTTCCCGAGCGCATCAAGCGACTCGAAGACGCACACGGCAAGGTCGCGGACGTTCCACTCGACAAGCTCGCCCAGCTGACGAATCGCGAGCTTCGCAAGGCGATCGACGGTTCGTCACTCGTTCTCGTTCGGTCGACCGAAATCGACACTGACGGAGAGTCCGACCAGCTCGCCGCGAGTTGGGGTTCGTTCGACAGCATTCTCGAAGTGCTTCACACCGCAGTAGCGCGACTGCTACACGCTGGTATTGAGCGCGTTGTCATTTCTGCCGACCACGGATTCCTAGCTGTCCGGCGACTCGGTGAGGATCGCCGTATCGAGAAGCCACCGACCGGGAAGGGCGAGCTTCACCGTCGTGCCTGGATTGGCCGAGGCGGAACGGCAACCGAATCGACAATCAAGATCCCGTTGTCCGACTTCGGGATAGCGGGCGACCTCGACATCATCGCGCCGCGAGGTCTTGGGGTTTTCACCTCCGGCGGCGGCTTGCAGTTCTTCCATGGTGGGCTGTCGCCACAGGAACTCATCGTGCCCGTCATCACAGTGACATCGAGCGAGGTGACCGCGGAACCGAAGTACGAGATTCAGCTGTCCGTGGCCGGATCGCGGATCTCGACCGGGGTCGTGGCTATCACGATTCAGATGACCGGCGATCTCTTCACTCGCGAGTCAGGTGTCCGAGTCGCGCTCACGCAGAATGGGCAACGGATCGCGCGGGTTGTGGGAGGAGACGGCTATGACGCCCAGACCGAGACGATCGATGCCGCAGTGGATTCGCCGCGAGTGATCACGATGCAAATTTCCGAGAACCTCGTTGCGGGATCTACTGCCACACTTGAGGTACTCGACGCTGCAACCGGCGTGCGCCTCGGCGCAGCGATCGACGTCGACGTCGTTGCCAATGTGATTGTGGAGGATGAGTTGTGATTGAGCGCGAGTTTGATCGTCTCGACGAACTGGCGAACCGATTCTTCCCTGGCCGTGTCGTTCGCAAGGACCTCGTCCGACAGGTCAAGGTCGGTGCGTCGGTGCCCGTCTACGTCCTCGAGTTTCTTCTGGGGAAGTACTGCGCGTCGTCGGATCCGTTCGAGATCGAGGCCGGTCTGACCGTCGTCAACCAGGTGTTGTCAGACAACTTCATCCGGCCGGACGAGTCGGAGAAGGCGAAGGCTGAGCTGAAACGAAAGGGCAAGCATCGGCTCATCGACAAAGTCGACGTCCGTTTCGTGGAGAGCGACAAGAAGTTCTGGGCCACGCTCAGCAACTTCGGCTCGAAGTTCGTCAACATCCCCGAGGAGATCGTCTACAAGTACGAGCGCCTCCTGGGTGGCGGAGCATGGAGTCAGCTCGACCTCGTCTACAACGACCTCGAAGACACCGCTCAGAAGACGCCGTTCTACATCTCAGGCCTCAAGCCAATCCAGGTCGCGGCGTTCGACCTTCCCGCGTACATCGAAGCAAGGTCTGAGTTCACACGCGACGACTGGCTCGACCTGTTGATGCGCACCCTCGGGCTCGAACCGAGCGAGTACGACCTGCGCGGGAAGCTGCTTGCACTCACCCGGCTCATCCCAATGGTCGAGCGGAACTACAACCTCGTCGAACTCGGACCATGGGGAACCGGCAAGTCCTTCGTCTACAGAGAGTCGAACCCCAACTCGATTCTGATCTCTGGCGGGAAGGTCACCGTTGCACAGCTCTTCGTGAACATGTCGACGGGTCGGGTCGGTCTCCTCGGAACATGGGACGCCGTGGCCTTCGACGAAGTGGCCGGCCTCCAAATGTCCGACTCGACGGTCGTGAACATGCTCAAGGACTTCATGGAGTCCGGATCCTTTGCTCGGGGTAAGGAGGAGATCCCGGCAGAGGCGTCGGTGGTGTTCGTCGGCAATACGTCGAAACCCCACGATGAGCTCGTCCGGACGTCCCACCTCTTCGCCGACCTCCCGACGTCGATGATCGACCCAGCGTTCCTCGACCGGCTGCACTACTACCTTCCCGGCTGGGAGGCACCGAAGCTCGAGAGCAGACTCTTCACCGACCACTTCGGCTTCGTCTCAGACTTCTTCGCCGAAGCGATGCGGCAGCTCCGAAAGACGAGCCAGGTACGGGCGATCGATGCCGATTTCACGCTCGGCTCCCACCTGTCAGCGCGCGACGAGAAGTCCGTTCGCAAGACTGTCTCCGGCCTCGTCAAGATTCTGCACCCCCACGGCGAGTGGAGCCACGGCGATCTTCGGGAGTACCTGGAGTTCGCAATCGAAGGTCGACGGCGGGTCAAGGAACAGCTCAAGAAGCTCGCCCCACACGACTACGCCAAGACCGCCTTCTCCTACATCGAGAACGACACCGGCCGAGAGATCTGGATCGACGTACCCGAGCAGCCCGACGAGATCGAGACGACCCCCGACCTCGACATCGAAGAGGTCGAGGTCGAGCAACGCCGAACCACCGCCGACCTAATCGACGCCGGCGAGAGCAAGTCGGTCGAGTACAAGCAGACCGCCCGATACAACCCTCACACCGGCACCGTCGACAAGAAGCTCGAACACGCAGTGTTCAAGTCGGTCGCCGGCTTCATGAACGCTGCCGGCGGCGTGCTACTCATCGGCGTCCACGACGCGATGAAGGCAACCGGACTGAAGGGTGACTACTCAGCGACGGGCAACAACGGGCGGGACGGGTTCGAGAACTGGCTGATCACGCAGCTCGATCACATGATTGGCAAGTCGCCGACCGCGACCCTCGTCGAGGTCTCATTCGACGAGTTCCCGGAAGGCGACGTCTGTCGAGTAGACGTGAAGCCGAGTCATCAGCCCGTGTACCTCGGAGACGACGCTGAGTTCTACGTCCGCATGGGCAACTCCACTCGCCCGTACAACACCCGCGACGCAATGGAATACATCAGGACTCGCTGGTGACAGTCCAGAACTGCAGTGCTCTGTCGCCTACCCCGTCAGCGACGACGCTTCAGCGCTCTCCGTCGACTGCACGCGCTAAGTCAGTGTGGGCGATCTGAGATGCCCGACTTCGATCGATCACGAGCGTGGATGGGTCGGAGCATCGCGTACGCCGTGTTCAGAACGCAGTTCACCGAGCTCAATTCTCAGTACTGGGCCGGCGTCCCCTCGGAGCTGCTCTCGCGTCGGTTTGTGGCAGACCATCACGGCGGCGACGATTTCAAGACGGCTCTTCAGGTTCGAAGCGACTCGTGGAACGCTGTCGGACATTCCGTCGCGACTTACGCGGAACGGTTTGAGATTCATCGGGGGTGGAGCCGCCGGCTCACCCTCATTCTCCTCACATCGTGTTTTGAGCGGTTCTTGGATTCGATTAGTGCTGCCGCCGTCGCCTCGGACCCACTTAGGAAGCCGGGCTTTCCGAAGCCCGTCGATGGCGCTTCATTTCTCAAGCACGGAACCGATGTCCCGTCGCTCTCCGATCCGCTGACCGTGGGCGACTGGTCGCGGCGCATCTCGGTGTACACGAAGAACTTCGGTGATCCCCCCGCTGCGCTCAGAGCAGCGGAGGGCGAATTGGAGCGACTTCGAGTTCATCGCAACCAGATTGCACACCAGTTCGGCCTCGACGACGGAATCGTTCGACCGGGAGCACAACCATCGGCACGCCCGATCTCTCACGACAGTCTCATCAAACTCTTCGACACCGTCTTCCGTGTAGTTGACGCAGTCGAGCAGCACTTAACGACCGACTTCGTCGGCGACTTCGAGACGATTGAGATATACCACCTTCTTCGGACCGAGCGGAAAGCGCTCCTCAGGCGGACCGGCGTCTCCGACGTGGCCCACGGTGGCGCGCACTGGAAGCTCTTCCAGAACTTCGCTGGAGAGTTCTTCGGTCATTCACCAGGCACGCAGTACTGCCGTCAGATGCAGGACTTTTACCGCACGCTCGCGTAGCTGGAGTCTTGGCCTATCTCGGCGGCACCTGGATGGCAGGTCGGCGCGTCCCCGGTTCCTTGGTCACGCTTCGTCAGCTGCGCTCTCGAGAGCATCGATTCGAGAGTGCAGGGAGGCGATGGCGATTTGAGCCGTCACCACAGCTGACTCCAGTTCGTCGATACGACCTTCTTCATCTCGCTCATCGACGTCTGTTCGGCGACCGACCTTGGACCAGCCCCTGCGCCCGTCTTCGGTCTCGACCGCAACTCGGCAGGTGAAGCCGAGCCGAGTGAGAACTCGCTGGGCTTCAAGCGTTGTGAAGGACCGCCGCTCCCATCCGGTGATCGTGGCAAACACCTGCTTCGGCGGATACACCGTGTTCTTCATCTCAACGACGTGCTTCCTAAACGGTTCAGGATCGATGCCCGTCATCCGCTCCAGCACCTGCTCGTAGGTCACGTCTAGCGCCCGTCCACCCACGGTAAATCTCATCTCAATGCTCCTTTGACTTATAGTAAGTTACAGTAACTTACTGCAACTCACCGAAAAGTCAAGTCCCCTGGCGTGTCCCGATCAGAGTGCTCGCGTGTCTGTGTTCAGGAGAGACGTGTCTGTGTTCAGGAGAGATCGGAAAGCATGACCGGACGGTGAGAACCGCGATCGATCTCACCGATGAGCGGCAACGTGAAAAAAATCTCATGTTGCTCGCCGACGGGATAGGTGAGCAGAGGTCCTAGGTCGAACCACGGCACGTGGTGCTCGCTGGCGTGGTCGACGAGTGTCGCGTAGAACGGAGGTGCCGCAACCACCAATCGGGGCGTCGCCGAAAGCGCCGAGGTCCCATCCCGTAGGTCCAGGTTGATCTCGATGACGTCCTCCTGCGATGTTGTCCACATCTTCAGCGACGTTGTCACAGCGAACCGAAGGAACACGTCCTCTGGCGGCGTCACCGCTGTCCCGAGACGGACGGCCTCCGCCACGGCCGGATGCTGATCGCGGAGGTTTCCGTCGAGCGCAAAGGCCCACGCCCAAATGGCGCGCCCAATTGCGCCGGCGTCGCACTGCCCCCGGAACGCAAGGCCGTCAACAACGGGCGTTTCAGAGTGGACCCGACCAAGTACCTGTCGCCAAAAGTTGAGGTAACGCTCGTCCCACGCTCCCGTGCGGTTGTTGCACGCTTCGCAGAACCACCATCCCCACATGCCGCCGTCGGACGGCCGGCCGAGTCCGATGCTCGGCAAAGAATCGGCGCCCTCGTATCGACGGACCAGTCCTCGCATCTCGCCGTCGTTGCCTGTTGCTTTCGCAGGGACATGCGTCTTAGAGAGGCCAGCAGCTGGCACGTCGCCGCATAGACGGCACGCCCCGCTCTTGTTGCCTCGATGAACGGCGATCGGCTCAACTCTCACATCTCGAGTCTCGCGGACGACCATGAACAGGACGACAGCGATTTGCACCAGCTCGCCGAGAAGCCCTCGAAGGAGCGGCAACCTGGCAGCCCACCACCGCACACCCGACCAGGACTATCCCGGGGTCTGCCCCCTATCGGCCGTCGGCGACGCACTCGTGCCCACAACGTGCCCACAACGTGCCCACAACAGGGGTTCACAGGGGTCAAGAGGGACTATCCTGAAAATTTCACACCAACAACAGCAAGTCCCGGGCTCTGGTACGAAACACCAGGTCACGTGGCTTGTCGGCGTGTCCTCCGGCTATGGTCGGGGGCCTTCGCGGATGTAGTTCAATGGTAGAACATCAGCTTCCCAAGCTGAGAACGCGGGTTCGATTCCCGTCATCCGCTCCAAGTTTCATAGCTGGATAAGACCAGCTCAGAGGCACTTTCGGCCCGAACCGCTACTTCTTGCAGAGATGCTACGGTGGGTTTCGTGCCTAGAACGTGCCTAGAAGAATGCGCAACAGGGAGCACCAAGTGAGTGCTACGCGGCAATTCGGGACGATCCGGAAGCTCCCGAGCGGGCGCTTCCAGGCGCGCTACTCGCACCTTGGCAAGCAGGTCGGAGCGAAGGACACGTTCGCTACGAAGACCGACGCTCGTCGGTGGTTGTCGAACATCGAGACGGACCTCGCACGCGGCGATCACTTCGACGAGTCGGCCGGCAGGGTGCGCTTCGGTGTGTACGCGCTCCGCTGGCTCGAGGAGCGCGCACTGCGACCACGCACTCGGGAGATGTACGAGTCGCAGCTGCGCAAGTGGATCCTCCCAACGTTCGAGATGGTCACCCTCAACGACGTCGTCACGCGCGACGTTCGTTCCTGGCGCGCCGGCCTTCTCCAAACGCATCTGGCGGAGAACTCGGTGGCGAAGGTGTACCGGTTGTTCCGCACGATCATGGAGACGGCCGTGGAGGACGGCATGATCCGAGCGAACCCCGTAAAGCTGAAAGGCGCGGCGAAGGAGAAGATTCACCTTCGGCCCGAGGTGACCTTCAAGGACGTGGTTCGCCTCGCCGAAGTTGTCGAGCCTCAATTCAGCGCGCTGGTCTGGGCAGCGGCAACTTCAGGGCTCCGATTCGGCGAACTCACCGCACTCCGCCGATCCGACGTCGACCCCGAAACGGGGCAGCTGCGTGTTCTCAGGTCGCTGGCGTTCGTGAAGGGTGTCGGACCCGTGTTCGGCCCTCCGAAGACCGAGTCAGGTGAGCGGATGGTCTCGCTCGATTCGACGACGCTCGAGATCCTCCGCAAACACATGGATTCCTTCACGGAGCCAGCTGCCGATGCACTGGTCTTTCGATCGGTCAAGGGCTGCCCACTGCTCAACCGCTACTTCCATCCGTCTTGGACCCGAGCGAAACGCAACGCCGACGTCAACCCGGAGATCCGCTTCCACGACCTTCGCCACCTCGCCGGCACGACGGCCGCGAGCGCCGGCGCCTCGACGAAGGAGATCATGGCGCGCCTCGGTCATTCGACACCCGACGCATCACTCCGCTATCTCAAGGCGACGGAAGCGCGCGATGCCGAGATCGCTGCCGGCATGGGTGATCGAATCGCAAGGGAGTTGTTGTAGCTGGCGACCCGACGTCGTTTCGAATGAACCACCACGCTGCTGGACTTCGACCGACGGCCTTCAGCTGATCGGGTCGATGCGTTGACTGCCGATCCAGGCGTCGAGTTCGTACAGATCGAAGAAGAGGTACTTGCCGACCTTTGAGTACGGGATCCGCCGCTCAGCGACCAGTCGTCGCAGGTAGCACACCTTGCAACCCAGCCACTCGGCCGCCGCTTCAATCCGTACCCAGTGCGGTGAGGGTCGATCGGTTCGACCTCGACTCTCATCTTTCTCGCTCATGTCGTGTTCCCAACTCTCTCGGCGAGCCCGGCGGACTCGTCCATCACCAAAGATGGGGAAGCAGATGCAGGACCGTTTCACGGAATCTCCGGAATTCTTGTGAAGGTGACCCTGTGGGCCCTGCACCAGCGAACTCGACGTTGCCCGGCCGAGCGTCGCCGTGAGATGACAGCTCATGGCAGCGCAGGTGTCGCCGCCGCACACTCGACACTCAAATGCGGTACCTCCGTGTCGGACAACCGAAACCGTTTCTCGGCGGACCGGATCAAGCGTCGAGATGAGTTGTGATCCGTGAGGACGAAGCGCCTGATAGGTACAGCTTCCGGATCGCATCTCGCTGAATGGACATGATCGGTCCTGACGCCGACGGAAGACGGTGTGTCCCTCTTGGATGCAGTCGATGAATCGCATGCCTGCGCCGTCGGGTTCCATCCATACCGTCCTGGATCAGAACAAGCTGGACTGCTGCTCCTGCGGGGCGCCTCCATTGGTGAGCTTGTACACCTTGGCCGTAGCGGTTCGGCCTGTCGAAACTTGCTCGGCGATCTTGTCCTCCACGAGTAGGTCCATCGCCGTCTTCGCGTGGGATCGCTTGTACACAGTTTCGGCAAGAGTGTAAGCGCCGAGGTCGTGGAGGTTCTGTTGGCCGTCCAGCATCTGGCCGATCAGGTCCTTCTTCAACGACGTGAAGTCCGGCTTGTCGAAGGTGAAGAAGAGTTGGCCTTGGTCCTTCGGGTCCCGGAAGCGCTGACCGGCGCCCGCATCGACTTTCCAGAGCGCATCCTTCATCTTCTCGACGCCCGCAAGATTGCTGGTGCCGAAGATCAGGAAAAGCGTGTGGCCGCCTTCGTCGATCATCTCGAAGGTCAGCGTGTGCTCGAGGCCGATCCTGTGGAGCCGTTCGCGATACTCGGCGACCAGGAACGGCCGCTTCTCGGGTGTCGGGAGGTCGGCAACCTTGCGCCAATGCGCATCGCCGAAGACCTTGTCGCCGGCCACGTTGTCCTTGAGTGTCGCAAATCGCTTGAAGAACGCATCGGCGAACGTCACCAAGACCTCGGATGAATCGTTCTCTGCGATCCGCTGGACGACGTGGAATGGAGTGTCGACGCCCCAGCCATCGAGGTTGGCGAAGACCGGTCCACTCCATGCTCCAACACGATCAAGAATCGGCAGCAGGTCGTCTTCACAAGTCCCGTGGGCGACCTCTACTTCGAGCAATGCAGGAAGTGCACCGTCCGGGTAGTTCTCCTGGAATAGTGATCGGAGGTGATCGGCTCGACCGGCGTGTGCTTCGAGGAACACGAGGCGAAGCGGGTTCGCCCACTTGGCGACTTCGGTTCGGCGAGCCTGGCCCAACGCAATCGTTGGGGAGCTCTCGTCGCTGTTGGTGTATTTGCCTGGTCCGGCGAACCCATCGACGTATGTGACGCCGCCCTTGCTGTACCTGGCAACGATCGGGAACCACGCCTGCAGGTAGCGGCTCAGAAGTTGGTGTTTGGCGGCGGTGTGAGGGTCACGCTCCCAGAGGAGCGTTGTTGGTGGCGCCACGTTCAGCTCGCTACTTGGGTAGGGAGTTGGTCCCAGACCTCGCCTTCAAGTTCACGACCGCCAGCTTTGGGGGTTCGGCCGCCCCACTGCTTGAAGAAGAAGGCGACCTTTGCATCAGCGCAGCCATCCCTGAGTTCGGTCACCCACTCCTGTTCGACGGGCCGAGAGTGCGGACCCGACTCGCCGCCCGCAATGACCCAGTGGATGCCTTCAAGATTGACGGCTCCGAGGGCGCCCAGCAGGGGTTCGGCGCTGACGAAACGCACCGCCGCCGGCACGTTGCGGAGGTGATCGATCCGGAACAGATAGCGATCGGTTTCGACACTCACGCCCATCCACAGGTTTGACGGCCAGTCGAGTTGGTCGGCGATCCGTTCGAGGCGTTTCGAGCGTTTCGTCAGCATCTGGTAGGTGTGCTGCGGTGTCTCACGAATCACGTCGAAAACTCGGCGGATGAACGCAATCGGCACGTCCTTGTGGAAGAGATCGCTCATGGAATTCACGAATATCAGCCGCGGCGCCGCCCAACGCCGCGGGACGTCAAGCGAGTTCTCGTGGACCGTCAGTTTGAAGCCCGGTCCGCTCGTACGGGGGTCACCGTCGAGTTGATACTTCTGCGATCCCATCGCTTTCAGACGCTTCGACAGGGTCAGCGCGTAACAGTTATCGCACCCTGGCGAGACCTGATCGCAGCCTGTCGTTGGGTTCCACGTTGCTTCGGTCCATTCGATCGCCGATTTGTCGGACATGAGCCACCCTTTTGTTCGAGCCGTGATTGGTAGTGTCGATAACAGTACGCCGGGGGTACCTCAGCGCTCGCGGATCCGTCGACGCCTCACCATGCGCCAATCACGAAAGGCGGAGACCGTATCGCGGCCGAAGCGATAGGCCGTTGGCGAGGGGTCCTCGGGGAAAGCGTGAGGAGAACGAATCGCTTCACGCCGCAATTGCTGCACACAACGTCCTCGGCTGCGAACCACGACCAGCATGGCAGCGGATATCTGTAGCGCACGATTGGTCCAGCCCGGCACGGCGCCAAACTTGTCCTCGTCGAGATCCGAGCGGCGGCACAGCGCCGCACCTCGGAGCGGCTGGCGAAGACTCAGCTGACGATCTCACGTTGCGCAGCGATGGACCAGTTGTCGAGCAGCATCAGCATCTGTTCGAGGTCAGCCCGCTCGCCGGGTGCATTCACTTGCACGGTCTCAGTCCACCAGGCGCCAGTCGGTGACGTCATCGTGACCGTGACGCGGCCCCAATGCTCGGTGCGGTACACGAAGAAGAACGCAATCCCAATGACCGACCAGAACGTCAACACGCCCATCACCAACGACCACACCGGCTGTACGCAGTTGGCACCCCACGACGACTCCCACTTCCACCGCGTTCCGACCAAGTCGTAGACGCCGATCGGGGTGTAGACGTGACTGTCGGTCACCGTCATCTGCGCCAGTTGCAGCCGAACTGGTTCGCTGGTCATGAGTTCACCGTCCTTCCTTCCTCGTGGTCGTCACTTGCGGGATCGGCTTCTCCGGGCGGCGGCCAGGAGCCGCTGCACCACTGCGATGCGTCGAGGAAGCGTCACCATTGCGGACGACTCTTCACGGGAAGGCGGCGACGGATCGATTCGGCCTGCTCCGAAGATGTGTACGGCACGAACACCACTCGTCGGTGCACAGCGACGCACTCATGGAACGGCTCCTCCGGGTCCACTCCGACGGTGACCATGAAATGACCACAGGACGGGCAAACCCACGGCATCTTGACTTGTGTCCCGCGTAGCTCAAGCCCATTCGTCATCGCCGTCACGTCACACGACCTCCGTGCGGTGCGCCGCGGGACAACGCTGGCCCGCTCCATTGACCCCTACGAGATGCATGACATCGCTCCGATCTGTTCGAGCGTTCGAGGAGGCCGAGTGCGAAGCTGGGGAACACCCAGCATCCCACCCGTCTACCCCAAGTGTCAACCCGCCACGTTGGGGAAGATGCACGGAGCCCGTTGGTGCCATGCCCACCTATGGGTCACGAGCCGGAGTTCGTTTCACACCGCTGAACCGAGGGAGCACCAATCCGAGGTATGCGGACGCGCTCTACGCTCGTCGCGTGGACGGGATCGACAACAGGGAGTGGCTGGAGGCGCAGCTCGAAAGGAACGTGTCGATCACCAACATTGCTGATGTCGCCGGCGTGTCCCGCCAGACCGTTTACGCATGGATCGAGCGACACAAGCTTCGGCCAGTTCGTTCTCAACGAGTTCGACCGCCGCCGGACGAACTCGCTCGGCTCTACGACCGATGCCGCACAACGCGCGAACTCGGCGAACAACTTGGCGTCGCTCCCGAGACCGCTCGGCGCTGGCTCATCGATGCAGACATCGAGCGCCGGCGGGCGCGTCTCGACACTGGCGAAGTGCGGGCCAAGCGTCTGGCAGGAGCGACCATCGCGCAGCTCGCGATCGACCACGGGGTCGGCAACGACACCATCCGCCGGCGGCTCGACCCGTCATGGGGCGAGTGACGCCAGCCGCAGCAGATCAGACGATGGCAAACGCTTCGTCTGGGATCTCGGAGTCGGCACACGACTCGCACAGGCAGATCGGGACGACTGCCGGGGTGCGGATGACGTCGCCCGTGTCGAAGTATGGCTCGCCTGGCTCAACGGCGGGGATGGCGGATCCAGCGGTGCACAAACCTAAGCCCTGATACGCGCACATCGTTGGCTTCGACGCCCACGCCCACCGAGCCCGGTTCGGAAATCGAGCAAGCCAGAAGTCCGCAGCGGTCACCACCATCTCGTCGTGGTCCATCTCGTTCACGACCATCACATTACAGCCTTGACAGATGGGGTAAACGGGTTGCCGTGAAGGTTGAGGGTCAACGCGATCGGGAAGTCGAGCTGGGCTATGCCGAGTTCTTTGCTATCTCGAAGCGGCGCGGCGGACGGTTTCGTAGGCGACGCCGAAGTGGTCAGCGATCTTCTGCCACGTCCAGTCGTCCTCGCGGAGCTTGTGGATCTCATCGACGTCGATGTCGGCTCGTCGTCGACCTCCCGACACGCTCGGCTCAGCCATCTCGACCCCGGCCTGGAAGAGCCACGTCCGCATGGCCGCCGGCGAGATCTCGTACTCGGCGGCGAGTGGCCTGATGGAGCCCACCCGTTGATAGTCGGCGGCCAGCTGCTCCGGCGACGGGCGACTGTCGTGGCGGGTCGTGGTCGAGAGTCCGTGGCGGCCGACCCACGTCGACGCAGTCTGGCGAGAGACGCCGGCCTGTTCGGCAATGGCTGTGACGGTGTCGCCGGCGTCGAGGCGAGCAGCGACCCAGTCGCGGTCGCGAACGTCAGGGGAAGTGGACACGGTGCACATCATCTCACGTCGCCCCGATCGCAAGGTGGGCGATCCTGTCGTCGTGGCGGCGGTATGCGCTCCACTGAGCGGCGGTGAGTTCACCGAACCATTCGTTCAAGACCATGAGAACAGCTCCTGTCGTTGCGCGACCTTCGTCGACAACATCGATGCGGCGGTCCAATAGGTGCGACCGCACGCGGGTCGACCTGGACGAGGAGGGTGGCACTGGGCCGGGCCCTGGCGAGTCGAGTGTCGTGTGATCAGAAAAGACCGAGTTGTTCCTCCGCACGCTCCGAGAGCGGCCGACCCCGCCGTTCGGGATCTTCAGCGACGATCTCGCCACACATGTCGTAGAAGCCCCTCGACCAATGCGACCGCGACCCTCCCCCGACCCGAGTCGTACGGATCACACCGCCACGCTCAGGTGACAGCGACGCCTCGAGGCCGAAGCCGTCATAGAGCGCAGTGATCTGACGCGCCCACTTTGCGAACGCCTTGTCGTTCGCGTCGGAATGGTGACGAGTCACGATCGGCACCGACCTCCACCCGACGAGCGCGTGGTCGAGCGCATCAGCAATCGCCGCACCCTCGTCGCCCGGATGCTCCTCCGAGCCCGCCCACCCGCACCCGACGCACGCACCGCGGTACACGATTGCTCGCCGAGTCGCCACGTCACCATGTTGACCAGGCGTGTCGAAATCCCAGCAGTACGTGTCCTCCACCGTCGCCTGACACCGACCCTCGATCACAACGTCGTCAGCGCCAATCAGCGAGCGACCCGGCCACCACAGAGCGACCTCGAAACGACGCCCCGTGTGGAGGAAGCTCGCAGCACACAACTCACCCGGCTGAGCACCACACATACCGCACCTCGACAAGAAGCAGCGGTCGTCACGGCTCGACGTCCAGGTCAAAGCTCCAACTGGTTCAGCGACAGAAAGCTCGTCCATAGATCCAACATTACTCCTTTCTGTCTTGACAGTCAAGACAGAAAGGAGTAATGTGTTCCACATGGCAATGACCGAAGAAGCCACCACTTCTCGCCCAGCCCCGATCGGGGGAGTCGGTCCTCTGGGGCTGGGCGAAACCATCTCAACAGTCATCCGAGCCACCGAGGGCACCTGCCCCAAGTGCGACTTCGTGACCCTGAACCAGCACTCGATCGGAGCAGTCGCTGCAGCAGCAGCGCACACGCGCACCGAGCACCCCGCAATTGCCGAGGCCCGCTACTTCTTTCCCGAAGACGCCTGGCAGCGCATCCCCGTCGACTTCGGCTTCACCACCGTCGACGCCGTTCTTCTCCCCGACGCCGGACAGCTCGCACTGTTCGACACCACCCGCTGAACACCACTCCCAGGAGCACCCAATGGAACCCACCACCCTCAACACCACCACCGCCGACAGCACGACCATCGCCCTGAGCGCATGGATCGATCCGACCGTTGAGGCCATCGGGCACGATCCCCGCAGCCGCTACGTGGAGACCTACTGGCTGGGCGTGCTCGGCCCGACCGCCTCTTGGGTTCTGCGCCGTTGGAGCGATGTCCTCGACGCCAACCCCGACGGCGTCGAGATCAACCTCACCGAACTCGCCCGAGAGATGGGACTGAGCTACACCATTGGCCGCTCATCCCCGTTCGCAAAAGCCATCCAACGCCTGATGATGTTCGGCCTCGCCCACTCGACACCGTTCGGGATCGCCGTGCGCCGCAGCATCCCCGACGTCGCACACCGCCACGTCCGCCGCATGACCGACGACCTCCAAGCCCGCCACACCCTCGATGTCGCAGCAACAGCGGCCACGCTCGACGACTTCACCCGGGCTCACACGATTGCTCTCGCCATGCGCACCGCAGGAGACGAAACCTCCCGCATCGAACGCCAACTCGTCGCCATCGGTATCGCCGCCACCGTCGCCGAAACAATCGCCGCCAACCTTGCAGCACTGGATCGCTGATGATCGCAGGAGACGAAGCCGACAGCTGGAACGACGCCGGACCCTGCCCCGCATGCGGACAGAACGACTGCTGGCTCGGCTGCCCCGACGCTGAGATCGACACCGACGTCCAGAACGACATCGACGAGATGCTGTGCGGCTGCGACTACTGCAACATGGTCGGTCAGCCGTGCTGGCAAGCGCGCTCCCGGCGTAGCAACGCTGACAGGGTGATCGCCACGATCGAACTCTCGCCCGAAGGCGAAGCCGCACTCCTCGAACTGCTTGGCCGATCAACAACAGCTGGACCCGACGAGTGATCCTCTTATCGGAACGCGTTAGAACGCAGTCCGTTTCGAGCGCGTCTGCCAGCGTCCAGCATCGACGGGGATGCTCCACAGCCGGCGCAGCCGATGGAACTCGCGACGCGCCACTACCGGACAGGCTGCGCCACGATCCTCAGCAGCACCGACGATCGAGCCAAGCGAGCCGAGTAACACGCTGCGCCACGCCACATGACGGTCGCCGTGGTCCTCGATCCGATGCGACATCGCGACGATCACCTCAGGATCTTCGGTCGCTTGCAAGCACACGTCGATGAGCACGCCCTGAACATCGTTCTGGTCGCAGCCGTGCCGAACACAGTGATCCACCAGGCCTCGCAAAGCGACATCGATTGACACATCGGTCGACGCCGACAGTCGTTCCCAGATGTCGGACAACTCCGAGCACATCACCACGCCAGTCACCGCTCCAACTCAAGTCCCTCGACCGCGTCGCCGAGACGATCGTGCTGCACGTAGCAGCCACCCGACGCCCAGTACGCACGGCCGTCGTCACCCAGGTACATGTACCGGCGAGTCATGATGTGCTTGTACATCTGAATCACGACCCCGGTCGACAACAGCACCTCGGACATCCACATGAAGTCCGCCGGCTCGATCGCCGCTGGCATCACGGCACTGTCGCCCACGAACGCTTCGAGCGGCTCCCAGTTCGTCGCAGTTGCGTCGCTCGTCCACCACACCCCATCAGCACCAGCGGCCCAGCCCTCCGGTTCCTTCGAGTGCCTCATCAGAAGTCGTAGTGAGGTCGCTCGACGCTCAGGCCACCATCGGGTTCTGAACGGTGGCCGCGTACGAATCGGAAAGGGCCCGACCGGCGACCCTCGAGCGCCATCGCAGCAAACCCGGCCCGAAACCACAGGCCGTCAACCAACCCCGGTGGCGACACCTGCGTCAAAGCTCGCCCAGCGACCACCGCAACGAACCCGCACTGGCGTCCCGGGAGTCGAGCAGGAGCGGCAGCAAGCTCTCGCAGCGCCACGATTCCCGCCACACGATCAGCACGAGCAGCTGACCGGGTGACATCGCTGAGCAACATCACCGCACTGTGCGGAACTCGCGACGGCATCGACGCGATCCATGCTGAGACATCGTCGAGGCCGACTGGTCGATCCAACACGCTGCGACCAAGCCATCCAACCCGCAACGCCACCCGCAGCAGCGACTCGGCACAACCCTTGATGTACGGATCGTTGCCTGGCCCGTCATGAACACTGCCGTAGGTCGTCAATGCCGCCGCGGCGATCGACGCCCGCCGCCACGACGACGCCGCGTCGATCGGGTCAGCCGGAATCCACGTCAGCGACGAACGCGACGCTTTCAAGTCGTTCACGACGCACCATTCGCCGCGGGATTTGCAGCCTTGCGCCCATCATCGGCAGGCGCACGATCCGCGATGAGCTTGACTGCTGTGCGGACCCTTGCCGGTGACCACTCGATCACGTCGGCAATCGCGACAACGTCGGACACCTCAGCGATCGCGGCCAACGCTTCAGCCGCCTCGACGTCGAGGCCGTCCAACTCGTCGCTCAGCCGCCGTCGCCGGTCCTCCACCGCGAAGAACTCGGTGTAGCCCTTCGACTCACGATCACGACGATCCTTCAGTCGATCCAGAGCAACCCGCTCCGCTTCCGATCCTGCCTTTCGAGCCATCGCTCGCCTCCAATCATCTCGACGCTCGCACCGATCACGAACGACTCGATATCTATGGGCACGGCACCGGGCGAACGTTTCAACATCTGAAGCGCGAAACACGCCAACACCGATCACGCCCGACGCCGAGCCACCAACCGTCGGCCCAAGCCATCGACCGCAGAACCCGCACCAACCGAACCGCCGACTCACTTTTTCTCACCACACAGATGCACTGGCAAGCCAGTGCTGCACAAAACCGGCGAAACGGGAGCCCCCAAATGGACCCATACCCCTCTGATGCTGTCGGTATGGAAGCTCCGGGTCGGGGCCGAGGACTACTACTTGGAGCGAGTCGCCAAGGGCCTCGACGACTACTACTCCGGTGCAGGAGAAACGCAGGGCGAGTGGATCGGGACAGCGTCGGGAGCGCTCGGCCTCGAGCACGACGTCGCCAGCGAAGAGCTTCGATCGGTCCTCGCCGGCCTCGCTCCGGGCACCGCTCTGACGCCGAACAACACCCAGGTCCGCACCTTCAAGAACCGAGTTCCCGGCTTCGACCTCACGTTCTCAGCACCCAAATCGGTGTCGATCCTCTACGCGCTCGGAGACCCGCTCGTGCGTGCCCAGGTCGTCGAAGCGACCGATCTGGCGGTCGGGGAAGCCTTGAGCTGGCTCGAGCGAGAAGCGTGTTTCGTGCGGCGTGGGTCCAACACTCACCCGGACAAAACGTCCGAGTTCGAGAAGTGGGGGACACGGCGACTGCCCGGTGCTGGGTTCATCGCTGCCCAGTTCCGGCATCGCACGAGCCGTCAAGGCGACCCGCAACTCCACTCCCACGTGCTGATTGCGAACATGACCAGAGGGCCCGACGGCAAGTGGTCAGCGCTCGACGGGCAAGCCATCTTCAAGTCGAAGATCGCGGCCGGAACCGTCTACCAATCGGTGTTGCGCAACGAGTTGACGCAGCGCCTCGGCGTCGAGTGGACCGAAGTCCACAAAGGCCTGGCCGACATTATCGGGGTACCTGACATGGTCCGCCGGCAGTTCTCCAAACGGCGTGCCGAGATCGAAACCGAACTCGCCCGCACCGGCAGATCCGGGCCCGACGCCGCGAACATCGCCGCGCTCACGACACGCACTGCGAAGCATGAGATCGACCAGGAGACTCTCGACGCTCAATGGCTCGAAGAAGCCGCGAGCATCGGGTACGGCCCCAGCGACATCAACGATCTGCTCGATTCCGCGAATCCTGCGTCACGCGGCTTCGCCGCCGACACTGCCGACGGCGTACTCGCAAAGGATTCGCTCATCTCGATCCAGTCACACAGCAGGTACCACGGATCGATCACTCACGAACAGCTCACGATCGACCAGTTCGCCAACCGGATCGGCCACAAGCTCCCCGAAACCGATGCCATCGTGAACCGGCTCGGCGTCCAGAACGCCGTTGCCGACCAGCTCGGCGGAACCGGCTCCGCACGACTGCTCGAACGCCTCACCGACGCCGTACTCGCACACCGAGAACTCGTCCCTCTCCCTCGCGAATCGGAGCACCACGTTGCATGGGAGCAGCGCTGGACCACCCGCACACTCATCAACAAAGAGACCGATCTCACCGCGCTGTTCACCCCCGACCCGACACCCACAGCAGGCCTCGTCGACCCCGCCCTCGTCGAGCACTACATCGCCAACATCAACACCACCCTCGGCCCCGACCAGGCCGACACTGTGCGACGACTTGCGACACAAGGCCTCGCTGTCGAAGCCGTCGTCGGCAAAGCCGGCACTGGCAAGACGTACACGATGAACGCCGTTCGTGAAGTGTTCGAGTCCGCTGGCTACAACGTCGTCGGCACCTGCCCCACAGGTCGAGCAGCTCGAGAACTCTCCGAGGGCGCCGGAATCGACGCCGTCACCATCCACCGATTCCTGGGCAACGGTGTCCACGAACTCGACGACCGCTCTGTGGTCGTGGTCGACGAGGCAGGAATGGTCGGCACGTTCCAGTTCCACGAACTCGCCACCAAAGCGCGACGCGCCGGGGCGAAAGTGATCGTCGTTGGCGACCATCACCAGCTCCCAGAGATCGAGGCAGGAGGATCATTCGCCGCGCTCCTGCGTGCGATCGAGGACCAACGCTGCGAACTCACGATCAACCGACGTCAGCGCCACGAATGGGAACACCCAGCCCTCGACCACCTCCGCAACGGCGACATCGCAGCATTCTGGAAGGCATACATCGATCACGACCGAGTCATCCTCGGTGACGACCAGGCCGAGGTCCAGGGACGCGCTGTCGCTGACTGGTTCTCCGCATACGAGTCCGGATCGAACGCCCACATGCTTGCCGGGACCGTGTCCGAAGCGAAGCTCCTCAACGACGTCGCACGAAGCTTCGTTGCGCGCACCGGGCGCCTCACCGGTGACGCATACGACATCGCTGGCAAGGACTACCAGCGCGGCGACCGAGTCCTGTTGACCAAGAACATGCCCGGCCAACTCGACCTCGACTGCGGCAAGAAGATGCGTGTCGACAACGGAATGATCGGCACGATCACGAACATCAACCACAAGCGCCACGAGATCGACATGCAGCTCATCAGTGGTCGGAACATCCGTCTCGGACGCCAGTACGTCACCGAAGGGCACCTCACCCACGGATACGCCACCACATTCCACAAGGCCCAAGGACTCACCTGCGACGACGTGTTCGTCGTCGGCCCACGCGGCATGTACCGCGAGTCTGGCTACGTCGCCCTGTCAAGAGCGAAGAACGAAGCACACCTCTACGCCACCTCCAACGACGCCGCCGTCATTGGAGAACAGCCACACACGACCGGGATCCCGTTGCCCTCAGAACGCATCGGCGACGCACAGTCCGATGTCGTCGGCACACTCAACCTGTCGATGGCCAAGCAGTTCGCCATCGCCCATCAACCCGACCTCGTCGCCGTATCCGACCTGGCCCACAGCCACACGATCGGGAACCTCGAAGAGCGCCAGGGCTACATCAACCGCGTCGCCTCACAGCTCCGAAAGGACGGCCACACCGACCCGTCCCGAGCCATCAAACACCACGCCGACGCCACCATCCACCGCTCCCTCATGCACATCGGAGGGCGCGTCAACGCCCTCGACCGCGACAACATCGGCACCGTCACCCACCTCATCGACAGCACCGGGCAAGCCAACGTTCAGTTCACCAGCAGCGACGGCGAACGCACGTACACCAAGGTCATGGACTGGCAGAACCTGCGACCCGTCGACTCACCCGCGCCGGCGGAGATCACCCCAGCAGCAGCGAAATACCTCGACGAACTCGATCAGATCCTCACCGACGAACTCGAGAACTGGGAGAGAGCACTCCTCGAACACGGCGTCGAGGTAGCCGACTTCGAGATGATCCCCACCGCCATCGAGCAGCGCCGCACACAGCTCGTTCACCAACTTCGAGCCACCCCGCCAGCATGGCTGCGCTACTGGGTCGGCGACCGGCCAACCGACCCGACCGGTGCCGTTGTCTACGACGACCACCTCTCCAAGCTCGCCCAATGGCGCGACACACACCACCTCGACGACACCACCGAGGGCTACGGCCCAGCACCCGCCCACCCCGAACTCCGGGCCCGATGGGAACGACTCCTCGACGGCGCACTCACCGCCCGGACATGGCTCGCCAACCACCAGCCAAGCCTCGATGTCGAGACGCATGACCCGATCGACCTGCTCGCCGCACGCAACCGGATCATCGAACTCGAAGCACTCTTCGACGCCGCGCCCGCCGACACCCGACGCATGGTCGACGACCTCACCGGCAACACCACCATGACCGTCGAGGACCGCCTCGAAGCACTCGCCATCGCCCAGAAGGGCCTGACCGAGCGTGCCGACTGGATCCTCGAACATTGGCCCAACGTCGTTGAATACCTTGACCTCCAAGACCTCACCATCGACGCCGGACCACTTGATCACTGGCCCACACCGCTGCCCGCCGCAGCCCAAGACCTCTACAACCAACTCGCCGCGACTACGGCCGACACACCGCAGCCACGCACCCTGGTCGAACTCGACCTCGCGCTCATCGAAGCAAGCCCAGCCCGCCAAGCAGAACTCGCTCGCCATCAACGCAACCAGATCTACGACGCCATCGACACCCTCCGAGCCGACACGACGCCCGCCGGTTTCGACGTCCGGTCCGAACAACTCACACGCCTCGTACATCGACGCGACGAACTCACGGACAACATCGAAACCCTCGACGCCCTAAGACGCCTCGACGGATGGAACGCACGCCCAGACCCGCACCTCGCTGCTGCCATCAACCAACGCACCAACCACCTCGCACACCAAGCGATTAGCACCCACCAACAGTGGGTTGCGAACTGCGTTCAACAAGCCCAGATCAGCAACCCATCTGCCCGTATCGACGAGATACGACGCCTCGTGCTCGACGTAGCCGGCTACCGCGAACGCGCCGGTCACGCCGGAGCGGACCCAATCGGGCCAGTGCCTACCGATGGACCTCTCGTCGAGGCGCACACATCACTCACAACCCGCCTCGACACAAGAGCCGGCATACCCGCACCGGCTGACCTGTCGATCGACTGAGGGGCGGACGAGCACCAGACCGGTCACGATGTCGACACAATATGAGCGCAGCCGGTGAGATCAGCGCCCAAATCTGGGGCGATCTGAAGTGCTGCACTGCTCGGTCTGGCCGTATGGGTGTGGACGTAGATATCGATACTCGAGTCGGTTCGTTGGGGTCAGCGCGACGGCGTCGCTGGTTCGGTGAGCATCGCGATCGCGTCCGTTTCAAGGGTGTCGACGCGATCCTTGAAGGCTGCAATGGCTGCCAACCCATTGGCGACCACTTCGAGGTCGTGCTTGTCCTTGTAGATCGGGCCCATCACCGCGTCCGGATAATCATTCAGGAACGATGCGAGTTTGCCCACGGTCTCGCGAAGGTGGGGATCAGATAGGAACAGTCGGGCACGGGTGATCGCCACGTTGCGGCGCTCGATGATCTCACGTTGTCGAACGCCGGTGTCCGTGTCGACGAACTCGACGAGATCGTCGTGGGTCATCTTCCAGAACACTGGGAGCAGGACCTCCATTAGTTGCGTCCACTCGCGTGCAGGAAGAAGCACGTCGACCACGAGTTCGCGGTCGACTCGTCGACGTGACGCGTCGGCGTCGAGGGTTGCCCGATTGTCGTGTCGGGCGTTGGTCATACGCGTCGCGGTGAGAGCCGCGCCGGCCGAGATGATTGGCGACGCGATCGACACTGCGATCGCCCAGGTTGTTGTGTCTGCCATCGTCGGCGCTTATCGCTTCTCAGTGTCGGGTCGTCGGGGCGGCGGCGGGGTATTGCGTACTTCGCTCCCACCAGTATCGGGCCGGCCCGGCGGGGGCGGCGGCGGAGGTGGCGGGGGTTTCTCGTTCTCGGACATGTTCACCTCCCTACGAAGATGCTCAGGACTCCGATGGCGGTGAGGCCGAGAGCGACCACCTGGACGGTGAGCACCCAACCAAGCCAGCGAAGCTTCGAGTCGTTGTTGCGATGGTGTTTGACGGCGTCCGCGAGGAGGCTGGAACGGAGTTCCTCGGCGGTGGCGTTCTCGAAGTACCAACCGAAGGTGCTCGGGTCCGATTCGAACACCCAGCGATACGGGACCAGAACGATGATCGCGCACACCATTGAGGTGGCGAACCATCCGACTGACCAGCGTGCCCAGCCGTCAGTAAGTGTGAGTCCGGCGTTGCTTCCGAGTCCCGCAGACACGCCGACGGTTACGCTCGCTGCGCTGAGCAGCGTGGCGGATCGGCTGCGGAAGTCAGAGAGAAGTCCGCGCTGTGCCTCGACCGCCTTCCAGGACCGTTCGAGGGCGAGGGTGAGCCGTGCGTCGCCGCCCGCCGATTCCTCAACCATCGCCATGCGGACGATTCTACTTCGCAGGTGTAACGCGCTCGCTGGTATCGGTGCGTCGCGTTGTTGGACATCGCCCAGGCAAACAGGAGCACTTCGGCACCCGCGGCAGGAGCAACCACCGGCGCTCAACCCACTCCAGAATGACGATCGCCCCGAGGGCTACGGCCGCCGGTGTTGCGTTGTTCCACAAGACCCTCGACCAGTCGATACTGCTACTTACAGGCCTTCCTGCCAGTCCACCACTGCCTCGGAGAGCGCTCTCGCAACGGTGAGGTCCGGGCGGGGCCCGGAGCGAAGTTTGTCGACTGCCCCGATCAGTTCGAGCAGTGATGCGGCCAACGGATCGTGATGCTCGGTATTCGTGAACGGAAGCGAAGCGTGGTGTTCTGCTGACGCTGTTGCGCTCCACTCGTCGATCGCTTCAACGAAGGCGTCGCTGAAGGTCACGTCGTTGTCGGACCAGTAGATCGTCGAGATGAAGCGGTCGATGGCGGCGAGGTTGGCGTCGGCGATGTCGGTCATGGTGCCGACGGCTCCGGCGTCGACGGCGCCGCAGGTTCCGAGCTGCGCCAAGAGTCGAGGATTGCCAGCATCGGATCAGCTGGCTCAGGAACGTCGACGGCGGGCGATGGGAGCATTGACGGATGAGCGTAGTACTCCCAGCTGCCCTCGATTCCGGGCCACTCGTCCTTCAACTCGCGCAGCGCTTTGGCTCCGTCACCGTTGTTCATGGCGACGGCGACTGCGACAGCGGTACTTGGGTTCGCGTCGACTGAGGCGAGCACTCGCACGACCTCAGCCGATGACACTTCCAGGGTCTTGGCCATCTCGACAACGGTGGTCGGTGTCGGATCGCCGAGCGCCACTCGACGAAGGACTTTCATCGATAGCAGTCGTTCGCCGCGTGCGATGTCGACGGGCGCCTCGATAGTCGGCGTGGACCTCAGTTCGGGCAGGGTGATCTCGTGAATCGCTGCTGCGACTTCATCGGGCGGGTACATCGTCGGGGACTCCGAATCACCGGTCGCGGTCAACAGCGCCTCGTTGACTTGGCCAACATCGCGACCGAAACGGGTCAGGATGCGCGCCGCCTGTAGCGCTGACTGACCTGAGTCGGCGAGGATCGTTGCCACCTCAGCAGAGTGGTCGATTCGGTAGATGTGCTTGACGAGATCTTGAGCCTGGTGTTCGTCCAGCTCACCGCGCAGCGCCGTCAGGAAGTCCTTGTCGCTGCTGTCGGACCGTTCGATTGCTGAAATCGCCGGCACGGAAACGCCGGAGAGGTCGCGCTGCTCGGGCCGCGATGCTGCGGCCGTGAGCGGCGCTACTGGTGTCGCTGCTGACGCTCCTGGAAGTTCGATGACGTTCGTGTCTGCATCGGGTAGCGCGAAGTCGTTCAGGTCGACGATCAGCTTGACGCCGAGTTCGTGCTCGAGCGTCCCGACGAGTTGCTTGGTGGTTTCCAGCACCTTCAGCGCGGTCTGTTCGATCAGTTTGGGGTCGCCTCCGGACCAGCCGGTGATGTACGGCACCGAGTAGCCCTGAGAGTCGAGGCCGATGGTCTGGCCGAGCAGGTAGGCGACTGATTCGGCCTCGACCTCGCGCATGTCTCGTGTGAGACCACCGACGCTTCGTTCGTGGTGGTCGAGCTGCACGTGCGCCCATTCGTGAAGCAACGTCTTGACCTGCTGGGCACCTTCGAGCGTTGACGCGATCCGCACTTTCGCGGCGTTGTAGTCGGTGTACCCGTTCCATGATTCGGTGGGTGTCGGCGTCTGGAACCCGACGTCGTAGCCGTCGGCTTCGAGGTGCTCTTTCACGGCCGAGAACACGTCTTGCCACCGGTTCGCGCCGGTCAACAGTGCCGGTGCTACTGCGTCCTCGCCGATGTCGGGGCTGGCGACGAGCTGGCCCTGATGAAAGACCTTGACGGTGCGGAAGCCGCGCAGGAAGTGTTTGGTGACCTCGTCACCGGTTGTCTCGTCGACCGTCTTGGCCGATCCTTTCATCGGCGCCAGAATCCGCAGGCCGCTTTGGCCCTTCGCTACCTGGCAGGTGCCGCCATCGGTCGATGGGATGCGCTGCCAGGTGCGGTAGCCAGCCACGTGGCCTTCCGCTCCCTGCATGGCGAGAAGCATCTGGTTCTGTGGCGAGTAACGGTGGAACGTTCTTGCGGCCGACAGGTAGTTGATCCAGTCGTCGCTCGACGCCATGTTCGTGAGCTTCTCCCGCAGTGCGTTGTGGAGCTCCTCGACGGCTTTGCCGTGGTCGACACGGGGGGAACGGCTCATGACGACACCTCGCTGTCGTTCAGGTCATAGATGACCGGTTTTGGTTTGGCTGGTGTTGTGGACACCGAAATCGAGTCCTCAAACGGCAGCGAGTCCGGCGGCGACGGCGGCACAGGCGCTGGCGCCTGGGTGGGCTCGGGCCGGGTCGGGACGCTGGTGCGTCGCCGTTGCTTGGTGGGAAGCCACGGGCCGGACCCGCCCGGTTCGGAGCGGAACGGCGGAGGCGATGGGACCATCGCCTTCAACGCCTTGTTACGCCACCACTCGCGCCCGTAGATGTGAGCCGGTGGCATGTTCGAGTGGATCAGCAGCGCCGAGCCGTACTCCGGGAGGCGGGCGAGGAAGTACGGGACCATTGCCTCGTTGTTCTTCTGCCCGCTGATCGATCGGCGACCCGAGCCGGACCCGACATCGTTCGACCAGGATCGACGCTCGATCTCTTCGTCGCCCACGATCTTGGACACGTAGCCCAACGTCGAGTCGTCCGAGGCTCCAGGAAAGAACAGCTTCGTGGCGTGGTTGGTGAGCAACGTGTCGGCACGTTTGCCGTACGCCTCGTGGATCTGCGCGTAGGACTGCCAGATCGTCACGAGCTGGATGCCGATCCCGGCGCACGTCGATGACACTTCGGGAAGCCAGTCGAGGGGCATGTTGCCGGCCTCGTCGATCAACATGAGTAGCGGAGCGGGCAGCCGATCGCCGCGCATCTCCCACTCGTATGCCTGTGACTTCAAGTCCGAGAGCAGCCCGGCGAGCACTGGGGCGAGGCGCTGGTAGTCGTCGAGCGACACGAGCAGGTACAGCGTGTTCGCCTTGTCGCCTTCGGGGCCGGTGTCCATCAGCCAGTCGAGATCGATCCACTCGCCGTCACCGTCGATGTCGGTCGCGGCGATGACGTTCGGGTCGAGCCACGGATCACACACCGTCTGAGCCGTGGCGTACACCGACGCGACCAGCTTCTGGTCAGGCTTCTTCCAGATCGCGTTGAGGTGGCGGATCGCGGCTGCGGCAGCGTCGCGAGAGTCTGGATTGAACAGTGCGGCGCGGAGGATCTCTTCGGGTGGGCACCCGGTGTCGGACTCGGGCATTGCCATGTCGAAGACCCACTCAGCAACGTCTTTCATTGACGGCTTCCGACTGAGAGCCGACGAGCCGAGCAGACCGGTGAACAGCAACTTGCCTTGAGTCGACCAGAAGTCCATGCCGCCCTCGACACCTGCCTGAGGTGTCCACGCCGCCATTGCTTCGCCGGCCTTCTTCGCACCCGAGGGGGTGTGCGCCATCCGCAACGGAGACCACTTGCCGACCTCGGTGTCGCTGACCTTGATGTGGGAACTCGACGTCGCCAAGAAGCCGCCAGGATCAAAGACCCGGACTTCGCCCAGCGATCGGCGTTGCTCGATCGTGATGTCCATCAGGTCGCGTTTGACCGACAGCACGATCGCCGGTCCGTTCCACTGCAACAGGCCCGGAATCGCGCACTGCGACGTCTTGCCGCACCGGGTCGGTCCGGTGATCGCGATCGACGTCACGTCACCCTGCTGGCCGCCGCGAAGCTCTCCGGTGATCCGCGCCCACAGCCACTTGAAACCGCGCGGATCGGGACCGGCCCAACGACGGTTCTCTGTAGCGAGGAGACGGCCTCCCCACGTCCCGAAAATGAAGCGCCCGGGCGACGCACCCGAGACCATCAACGGTCGAATCTCGCGCTTGGTTGCGAACCGTGCGTGAGCGTCCACACCGAGGCGTCGGCGTGTTGACGACAGTGCCATCCAGATGCGCCGACCGATCACCAGAAGGGCAATGAGAGCGACCGCGATCAGGACTGTGGACAGCCAATAGATGACCGGTCCCGGCAGCAGTTCGGACACGGTCTCGGGCCATGCTTCGGCCGGTCGGCCGGGGTCACTGACGAGTCCGGGGATGGCTCCGAGCGAGTCGCCAAACCCAGCGCCGACTATGCCGTGGCCGGATACCGCTGCGGCGAGTGCGGCACCGGCCCACACGATTGCGCCGACGGCTGCGGCGCCCACCGTGAGGACGATGAGGATCTGTTCGAGCGGCGACATTTGCCCGCCGGAGGGAGTGGTGTCTGGCATGAACACCACTCAGCACGAGACGCCTCCCGGATCTGTCCCGATTCTGAGGTAGCGCCACAGAAATCTTTGGGAGCGCCGTTTCAGACTCCGCTCAACGCCTGCTCGGCGGCTCAAAAAGGGGCGGGTCGTCGACCGGCAGAAATCTCTGTGCGCCCGCCCGTTCCCGGACCTACGTCCCAACAACATTTTCCGAGATTTCGTCTCCCAGTTCTCTCCCGACTTCGCGTTGGGGCTCTCCCAGGTTTTGGGTTACCCCAGCTCACGGCCTGTTTCGGGTCGGGCTGCGACGTGCAGTTCACCGTTCTTGGCGATCGCTGAATCGGGACAGATCCGGGAGGCCACAAGCAGAAAGTGAGTGTCGACCAACCACCACGAGAGACAGAGGTCGACACCATGTTCACCACCCGCATCGTCAGCGAACTCAACCGAGAACTCGAACGCTGCTGCTCCCCGATTCGACACGCGCGAATCGTCTGCCGATGGGTTCGGACCGAGCCCGAACTGGCCCATCTCACCATTCGCGAGATCCTCACTCTCGCCACCGTCCCCACCGCCGAACAGAACCCACCGTTGCGCTCACTGCTGCGACTCCACCAGGCCGGTGACCCCGACGCCGGGACCGTCCTCATGGCGGCTGCCACGCCGATGCTCACGCGCATCGCTGCCATCCGCAAACCGCAAGGTTTCAGCCAAGTCACGAGTACAGAGCTGAACAACTTGTGGGGTGCGTTCGCGCACCTCATCGCGACGATTGACCCCAACGTCGAGCTTCGCCAAGAGCCGTCAAAAGACGAGCGGCCGATGATCGCCTACCTCGGCCCCCGGGTCGGCACGAGCCACGACATCATCGACCCTGACGAGCGTCGCCACCGTCGTCGCAACAGACAATCTCGAGAGACCTCCCTGCAGACGAACGACTCGCACGCGGACGACTGCTCAGTGCGCTTCCAGGACCACAAGACCAACGTCGCCGAGACCGCAATCGCTTCGCTCGAACTCGCCCGAATCGTCGAAGTTTTCCACTCCGGACAGATCAGCGAAACGCGTTGGAGAGCCCTCATCGAGCACCGCCTCGATCGCACGCCACCACCCGAAGGATCGAGCGCTGTCGGCCGCCGACTCCAAGCCATGCGCGCCGGACAACAGCTCTCAGAACTGGTCGGCCATGCGGCCTGACAATCACATCGTCCTGATGTGGGGATCCAAGGGAGGCGCCGGCACCAGCGTCACCGCGGCCGCCGCCGCTTTGCACGAAACGAAGCCCGTCCTGCTCGTGGACCTCGACGGCGACGCCGCGTCGATCCTCGGCGCTGATCGCTCTCGCAGCGCGATTGGAGCAAACGACTGGCTCGCCCACAATGACGTCGAAGGCGCACGGCTCACCGAACTCGTTGATCACATCGACGACACGACCAGCGTCCTGCCCAGCGGTGTCAGCGGGGATGTCCGACACGCCAATCCGCAACGCCTGGAACAACTCGCGAAGTGGATCGCCGATCAGCCCGGCATCGTCATCATCGACGCCGGTACCGGACCGCCACCACAAGCACTCGTCGACATTGCGGACCGCAATGTCATGGTCACCCGCGCCGACTACCTCGCACTCTCAAACCCCGGCGTCCTTGCGTCCAACCCCGACGAGATCGTTCTCGTGAAGGAACCCGGTCGGGCCCTCAACCAACGCGACATCGAACGGGCCATGAACGCTCCCGTCAACACCGTCATCGAACTCGACCCAGTCATCGCGCGAAGCGTCGACGCCGGAATGTTCCTCGGCCACCGCGGCCTCGAACGAGCGACCAGCAAGATCACGAACGCCGACATCACACCTGACCGTCTCCCCGAACCAGAAATCGACTACGGCATGCGGTGGACCTCGAACACCACCGACGGCAGCTTCCGCGTCAGCTACAACCCCGGCACCCACCAACTCACCGCCACGAACAACGTGACACACAGCACCGAGATACTCGGCCGCTACGACGACATTGCGTCGGTCGACCGTGCCCTTGAGGGATGGGTCGACAAGCACAACGATGCAGGTGGCCTCGACTGGCTCGAAGAACAAGTCGGCGTCGACGCACCCGACTTCGCCGGTCCCCGCACCACACCGGTAGCGGCTCGCCTCGCGCCGCCGCCCCCAACTCACGACCTTGGAATCAGCCTCGCATGAACGACGCAAACGACGACTTCGACCGTCTCGCCATCAGCGCCGGAATCCCCGACATCCCGCGCACATGTCGGCCGCTGCGCGCAGACGACGTCATGCAGCGATCCAGCGAGCTGGTTCTCGTTGACCAAGACGACGCAGACCCCGGACCGAGCACGATGGTGTGCGGTTTCGGGACCGGCTTGTGCAAAGCGAGAAGCGGCTGGAGCGAGACGCTCATTCTCGTGCTGGACCGCACACCCGAAGTCGCCAAGGTGTTCGACCCAGGTCCCGGCCGAACACTCGAGACCAGCTGGTCGCTCGGCACCGTTTCCGTCAACGGTCCGGTGGTCGTGTTCTGCTCCATCGCCACACAAAGCGACAGCGACCGTTCGCCCCGACGGTTCACGATCATCTTTCCGCCCATCGCAACCTTCGTCGCCGAGTTCGCCGACGCCGGTGTCTTCGCGCTGACCCTCCTCGACGAAGACGACGACGGAGAAGACGGCAACCTGATGTGGTTCGTCGAGAACGATCCAGGTACGTGGGCGGCGTTGCCACCCCACGCGTGAGTCAGAGACCCAGGTCCATAACGGACCCGGCGTCGAGGTTCGTCAGCGGCGCAGCATCGACGCCAACAACAGCACACCGGTCGAACACCGACGTCCACTCGTCAGTGACTGCCGCCCAGTCAGACAGATCCATCCCGTCCGGTGGAACCACGTTGTCGACATCGACGATGCCACGCTGGGCGAGCAGCCCGATCAGCTTCGTTGCGCCCTTCGCTCCCGACTCCGACACGTCGCAGTCGAAACACACTGCCACTGCGACCTCGTTGTCACGCACGAACCCGGCAATCGCATCGGCCACTCGGCCGTCGGGATACATCGACCCCAACACCGCGACGGACGCGAACCCGGCCTGCGCCGCGGTGAGCGCATCTGGTGCTCCCTCGGCAACGACGAGAACACCGCGGCGGGCCTCGACCGATTCGGGCACCGACGTCCACGCGACACGCGGGTTCGCGGCGTGTCGGCGCGACGGGTTGTCGTACTTGTCGCGACCCGCCGGCGGGTCAAGGAATCGGGCCTGGAAGTAGGCAACGTTGCCGGCACGGTCAAGGGCCGGGAACACCGCTGCCGGCCACCCGCCTGGCAGCCCCTTCGGCCGCGGCAAGAACCGCCGGCCCGGATCTGCGCCGACCTTGTTGGCCCGCAACACGTCGTCACCCAAGCCCCGTTGGTTCAACCATTCGTGCACGGCCCGTCCCGATCCAGTCCACAGCAGCTTCTCGCAGCGCTGCACGTACTCGACCGCCTCGCGGGCAGGCTGGCCGACAGGACGCGACTCCGGTGCGGCACGGCGCGGCAGCACTTCAAGATGCGCGTGGTTGTCGTTCAACCAGCGGATCGCTTCACCTACCGGCATTGACCGTGCCGCCATCACCGCGTCGATCGCCGTGCCCGACTCGCCACCTGACCAACACCGCCACCGCTGCGTCCCCGACGAATCAACCGACACCTTCACCGACGGACGCGCATCTTCATGCGTTGGTGACGGGCAACGCCACTGCCGACCCCGCCCCTGGCCCTCCCCGGGCGACAACCCGTCCAACACCGCAACCAAGTCGACCCTGGCCAACAAATCGTCACGCCCGATTGCGAACCGTTGGTCACTCACGGCCCGGTCCACGTTGAGGGTTCTTCATCCAGACCGACGAAACGTCGACAATCCTGACGAAACCTCAGCGCACGATACGAAACCATGGGATTACGCAGCCATTGCGTGGTCTGTGTTGCAGATGTCGAACTCGTGTGCCGCGATCACGTGTTGAACCACGGCCCAGCGGCCGGCCACGTTCCACACGGCTCGTCCACGGGTCAGGCGGGGCAGCAACTCGACCAGACGGTCATTCATCTGCATCGCTCTACCGGTGAGCGCCAACTGGTCGGTGGCTTGGCGGAACACCACGCGGGTCTGCACGTCACCCAACAAACCCTCGGCGACCTTGGCCGCCGACGTACCCGTGTCGGCTTGTGCCTGGAAGTCCGACAGGCGGTGCGTGATGAGCGTGTTCCACACACCCAAGTCGCGGCACAGCTTCAGCCGAGCCTGCAGTGCTTTCGCAGCCCGCTCCGATGCCATCGTTGCCCACACCTCGTCGTCGACGAGGATCCCGCGGCGACCCTGGTCTTTCATCGTGGCCATCTGCCCGGCGAGCGTTGCCGCGGTCGCCATCTGCACGAGCGGCAACGCGTCGAGGTTCGAGAACACCGCTGACAGGTCGACCACGACGCCTTGGCCATCCATCTGATCGATCGACACCGTCGATTGACCGTCGAACATGCCCCGCAACGTCTTTTGCAGCAGCTTCGACAACGCCAACCGAAGCGCCGTGACGGCTGTGTTGACATCGCGTGCTTCCATCAGCTTCAACTCGTCGAGCGACATCAACTCAGCCGGGAGCTCACCGAGTAACGCGGCGAGGTCGACCAGGGTCGGAGGAAGCCGCAACACAACGTGCTTGTCGTCGAGCACCTCGATTGCGGTGGTCAGCAGCGCCTCTTCCACTGGGTCGAGGTCGCGGCGCATCACCGTCGACAACAGTCCCGTCACCAGTTCTTGACGGTTGCGCAACGAGTCCGAGCGATTACCTGGGCCGGGCGCGAGCGGATTGAGCCGGTCGAATCCGCCAGGGAACAGCTTCACCACGGGCATGTCCAGCGCCCGTGCAAGCGGTCCGTACTCGCCTTTCGGATCCGAGATCGACAAGAACCGGCGGCGCCCGTAGAACGCGGCCTGCCGGTATAGCATCGTCTTGACGGCCGACGACTTTCCGTTGCCCGGCTCGCCCAGGATCAACATGTTCGAGTTCGTCAGGATCGTCCCGCCCCCGAGGTCCTTGCCGTACAGTTCGAAGGGGTCATAGGACCAGGCCGAGTTGCCATCGGTGACGTTGATCCCGACATACGGCGACGCCGACGACTGCAACGCACGGCCGCCGTGGAACGGGTAAATCGACGCGATGTGCGCTGTCGTTCCGGTGTGTCGAGGAATGCGCAGTCCGCCGCCCGCACCCGACACCTTCGCGACACCAGGAATTGTCGGGGTCGGGTCGACCACAGACGACTGGTCGTCGGTCTTGTTGAACCAGCGACCCATCACGACTCTCCGAATCGGCGAGCGACACTGCGCCCGAGCGGGAGCGAGGACACCCACCCATCGGCTTGGCGTCCCCACAGCGGTTGCAACTCGACGCCCGCATTCGCCGCCGCCTGCTCGAGGTCGGCGCCCTGTGAGTCGAGCGCATCGCCGGTTGGTGCCGTCAGCGTGACGAGGCCCGTGTACCGGCATTCCACGAACCCAGCCGACAACTCCATCTCACGTGACTCGACCTCGGTGACCGCCTTGGTGTCGGCGCGGCGAATGATGTTGCCCTTGCGCCGGCGTGACTCGATGTTCGCTTCGCGCTGGGTGCGTTCCCGATCGACGTCGGAGTCGGACTTGGACGGTGCGACCGGTTCGAACACGGTCGTCAACGAACGGGTACATCCCGATTCGAACATGAGCGAATCCATCCACGACGCTGCGACCTCGCGGCGCGGCCATGATGCGAACCACCACGACCGATGAAACGCGCCGTCGATCGTTGCTGAGCCCAGTTGGTCTTCGACGTGCATTGGCCCGAACGTGGGAGCTGCGACTCCCGTTGCCGACGCAAGGGAGCGCTTGAGTGTCGTGAGGTGTTCGACCACGGCGGGGTTCGCCCGCACTCGTGTCGCGGTCACCACATCAGACGCCGACAACACACCTTCGACGCGAAGCCCGGAGCCGTTCAGTCGCCCGGCGAACAGTCGTGTCTGTTCGGCCACGAGACGCAGGCCGGTTGCCAGCACCGACTCACCGCGGGCCTTGGACACACGACGCAGATCGACAGTGACCTCGACCAACACTTCGTGGTTGACCACGTGGGCCGAGGTGTCGCTCAACAACTGCAAGTAGCCAGCACGAGCAGGGTGAGGAGCCTCGTCGGCCCACTGGTTCTCCAACTGCGCAACGGTGTCGCGAATCGCGACGGGTGACGTCCAGTCGTGAAACGTCACCCTCGACACCGTCGAGTTCTCGCGAGCGAACCCACCAATCGCCGCGCCCCACTCGTCGATCCGCATGTCCTGACCAGCGGCATCGACAAGGGCAAATTGTCCATCACCCGAGACCCGCAGAATCGCCGTCAGCGAACCGGCCTGATGATCCCGCACGACGCCGATCGCCACGTTCTGGCCGGGTGTGATCCACGCGACCTCGAACTCGAACAAGTCGATCCCCGACAGCACAGGCGGCAACGCACCCGGTTGGTCGTCATCGGTCACCAGAGCGACCGGCCGATACCAGGTGTTTCGCGAACGCAGCTTGCGCCACCACCAGATCACCAACGCCGGCAGGATCTCGTGAGCTGGGCGGTTCCGGATTCGGCCGAACCACAACGACCCCGAACCGACGGCGACGATGATCGCAACGGGGATTGGAATGAACCCCGAAACCGCCAGCCACGCCGACAGCAGCGTGACCGCGGCAACGGCCACCATCGTCGGTGGCACGGTGCCGAACAAACCGGAACGGCGACGCTCACCGAACCGGTAGCCGCGCAACACGCTTGCTTCTGAACTCATCACGATCCTCCACTCACATCACGACCCGACCCAGCTGGAGGCGGCGTCGGAGAACCCGACGACCCGCCACCCGCTGAATCCGATACCGAACTTGCTGTCGATTGCGCCGTCGACTTGACGGCCTGCCCCGCTGACTTCGCCGCAGCAGCAGCCACCACCAACGGCGCGGCTGGGCCCGCTGCAGGCGCCGCTGCAGCGGTACTCGCACCACCTGCCGCTGCTCCGCCACCGACCGCGGCAGCGCCTCCACCGGCAAGAGCCGACCCGCCTCCTCCACCAGCTGGCCCACCCGCGAGCGACGACGCGCCGTTTGCAGAGCCGCCACCACCGATGCCGAAACCGGCCGAGCTGCCGCCCCCACCGGACCCACCAGCGGCCCTACCTGACAGGCGCTTCACCGTCTGGCCTCCGTAGTAGGAAAGCTGAGCTGTCTGCATCGCTCCCCGCATCGGCGCCGACGCAATTCCCTGGGCCACGACGGCCGCAGCAACGACGGGCATCAACTTCCACGTCAGCATCGGCATGAACGCCGCCAGCATGAACAGCACGATCCCCGACACGAGAGTGCCCAGCTCGGCTGCGAGGTTGTCGCCCACGCCCTCGCCCGGCTGGCCAGTTGCACCGAGTCCATCGAGCGCCGACACCGACACGGCCATCGCCAGCACCATGATCGGCTTTGCGATGATCAGAGCGACGAGCAGCTCCAGGACCTTCTTTGCCGTGTCACGCAATGGCGGGAACAGCATCGCCGGGAAGCCGAACGCGACTGCGTAGATGATGACGAGGTAGATCAGCGATTCACGGACGAACAGCACGATCCACATGAACAGCATCGCGACCAACAAGAAGAGACCGAGGAGAGGACCGGCGAAGGCGAGGTTGCCACCACCCGAGAACACGGCCATCTCCATGATGTTGCCGAACGCGCTCTCGGCGGAATCCCGGCTTTGGAGCCACACGTAGTCGGAGATGCCGTCGGCAATGTCGATGGCGAGCTTCGAGAACCCCACCACCGAGAACGCAGCGAACGCTGCCATCGGCAGGTCGCGACCGACGGTCTGAACGACAGCCCGAGGTGATCCGCCGACGACGGCTTTGATCACGGCGAGCAGCACCAGGATCGCAACCATGGCGACCCCGATACTGAATGCGGTGTCGAACGGTGTTCCACCATCGATGACCGGCGCGCGGTCCCCCGAGAACCATTCGGCCTCAGGGTTCGGCGACGACGCGGTGTCCATGAAGTTCCACAGCGCCATGAGTAACGCCATGACGCCTTTGGCAATCCAGTCCGAGATTCCGCCGACGACGGTGTCCCACGCCCACCCGGCCGCGGCTGCGAACGGTGTGCTCAGGATTCCGATGACGTCTCCGAAAATGCCCATCAGTCCTTGCTCCTTGTGGTGTCAGCGAAGACCGCCGGGTCCCACGTGTTGATCTCGATGAATTCGCTCGGGCTCGAGGGCAGAGCGCCGTCGGACCCGGTCGGAGTCGGGCCTTCGGTCACGACGACCTCGTCGATCTTCCAATCGCCGCGCTCCCACACCAGATCGATCCGGTGGGTGCGGAACAGCGACACGACGGCAGCGTTCTCTTCGCCGCCCGTCACGACCACCGACCACACCCCCACGGTCGCTGAGGTGTCGGTCGAGGAGTGGACCGTTGCTTGCAACGGCGATTCGATCCAGACGCGCTCACGCAACGCTGGACCGAGTTCTTCGATCAGCACCATGTAGTCCTGAACGGCGTCGTCGATGAACCTCACCGCCCCGCGCTCCGACATCAACTCGACCAACGCGTTCTGCAGGCTCAACGGGTTCAGCTCCATCAACTGGGGAAACGACGCAACCCAATTCACTGCCGACGTCGATGCTCCGCTGCGTGTTTGTGGATACCCGACCGGGATGCCGCGAACGGCGGCCACGGCCACAGGTCGATCATCGGCTTGCGGGACTTCGGTCGACCCGTTGCCCGCTGCGACCACGACGTCACTGGTGACGCTGGCCGAGTTGTCGTCCACCACGAACGATCGAACTGACCAGACGACCAACAGCAGTGCCGCAACAGCGGCCGCAGCGAGCTTTGGAGCCGACATCGCCGATCAGCCCCCGGCGTTTCCGGCGCCGTACAGGGTGTTCACTGCAACGACTGCGAGGCCGATGATCATCGCGCCGAGCATCCCGGCACCGACGTACGCCTTGCCTTCGACACCTCGCCCCGAGTTGCCGCCCATGCCGCGCCACGTCGCTGCGCCGAAGACGATGGCGAGCACGCACACAGCGAGCCCGACCCACTTGCCCCAGCCGATCACCTGGGCAATCAATGCCCCGCCGGGGAGGCCAGCATTTGTGGGTGCCGGGTCAGCGATCTGAGCGAACGCTCGACCCGGCATGGCCGCGACCGCTGCGAACAGCAAGGTTCCCCTCATTGCTTTGCGGCAGCGATCTCGGCGCCGGGGCTTGGTGGAGACGACGGGCCACTCGCGCCCGGTCTCTTCACGTTCGACGGTCTGGGACATGGTGATCTCCTCCAAGAGACTCAGTCGCCCCGAGGTGTTTCGGGGAACTATTGGCCTATGGGGAATCGCTCACCGGATCGTTTCAAAGAAAGCTGTGCTGAAACGCCCGCCGCGCTGACACCCATACATCGAGGTGAAAGTCGTCCTTGCTCCCGTCGTCCTCGCGGTCTTCTTGCTCATGTCGATCCCATTGGTGTTCGCCAACGGCGGCAATGCCGCCGCGCCGTACGCATGCGGGCAGATCGGTGTCATCCTCGACACGATCCGGACACTCGAATCAGGTGGCGACTACACCGTGCGCAACTCAAGCGCATCGGCCGCCGGCGCCTATCAGTACGTCACCGGAACCTGGCTGTACTGGGCCAACCAAGCCGACGTCGACACCGATCAGTACCCGACAGCTGACACCGCACCGCCCGAAGTGCAGGACCGCGTCGCTGCAACGAACGTCGTGTCGATCCTCGAAGACCACGACGACCTTGTCGAGGCAGTACCGGTCATCTGGTACTACCCGATCGCGTGGGACAACACGACCATCATGAACCAGATCCCGCCCTACCCCGGCAACACCCTCACCGTCCGCGGCTACCAGACCAAATGGATGGGGATCTACAGCGAGAAACTCATTGAAGCCGGAAACCCCGAGCCACTCACACCAACAGCCGTACCCACAGAAATCGCCGCCGTCGCTCCGCCGCCAAGTGACCCCGACCTGTTAGATCCTGGCTCTCCGCCAGTCACGACCGGCGGATGTTCCGGTGTGCTCGACTCCACCGGCAACTGGGCACTCCCCGCAGCACGTGACACCATGAACCCTCAAAAGATCATGGCGCCGCACGGCTACCCCGCCTGGGACCTCATCGTCCCCACCGGCACCCCCATCTTCGCCGTCACCGGCGGCGTCGTGGCCAACGTCCAGACATGGCCCGAGAACTGGTGGCGCTACGGATGCGGAATCAACGAACGCCCCGAATGCTCATCCTGCGGTATCGGCGTCACCATCCAACACCCTGGCGGTCTCCGCCACACCTACTGCCACGGCGTCTCATCCCACGTCTCGGTCGGCGACCAGATCGCACCCGGCCAACTCGTCATCACCTCCGGTGACTCAGGACGGTCCGGCACACCGCACCTGCACCTCGAGTTCCGGATCAACAACATCCGGTACTGCCCCCAACCTCTCGTGCTCGCCCTCTACGAGGGTCTTCCAGTACCCGACCCGGCCACGCTCCCAACCTCCGGTTGCTGACCACAGCTCGTGCGACGCCATGACATTCGCGAACCAACCCACAGCCCCAACTACGAACGAGATCCGCAGCGCCGTGGCGGCGATCCAGCATGCCGTCTACGACCCTGACGCCTGCCCCGTGACAATCACAGCAGCACACGACACGCTCGTGCGAGCTAGCACCACCGCCACCGCTCCCGTCAATGACTGGATCATCGCCTACCTCGACAAGAGCACCACTTCGAACGGACACCGCGGGGTGCGAGACGCCGTGAATCGCCTCGCCCAGAACTTCAAGCTTCCACCAGAGCGAAACGCTCCGCCCGTCGGCCAACAAGGCACCCTCTTCGACTGAGAACGAGTCTTTCGACCCCTTCTAAAGTTCCCGGAGTGCTGGGAACTCGCGCCCCGACGATGACACGCCATCAGCGGGGGCGCTTGCGAGGACGTGTGTCCAAGGGTGGCCGTCCGCGCGTTATGGGCCGGTCGGCCGTTCGCGTATTGCCGGATCCCGGACGAGTGTCCGCCCACGCTGGCGGCGTTGATATGCGCTATCTATCAGCCCGGTCCTGATGGCGGCGTTCAGAACCAGACGTCGTCGAGGAGCTGGCGTTGCTCGCCGGTCCGTTCCTTTCTATTTAGCCTCGATCCACCGATGGTGGCCTTGTGAGGTAGGCCGCGTATCCGCGTGAGAGGTCTCCTGAGCTGGGACGATGTTGGTTCCTGCACCGCATCGAAGAACCAACCCAGGAGACACTTTCAGTGAGCCGAGTATCGCAGACCTTGGATCGGATTCACGCGACCTTCGACGACGACAACCTCGTCGCAAACGCGGGACTGTTGCTGCCCGCGACGCTGGTTCAACGCCTCGATGTCGAAGCACTGATCAACACCATGGTGCGTCTCGATGGTCGGGTGGGTGGGGCAGCACCGGGGCGCAAGGTGTTGACGCTGCTGAACACGATGTTGGCGGGTGGGTCGCACATCGACCACGCCGACATGTTGCGCGCCGGTGCGTCCGAGGTCGTGGTGTCGCATCGGGTGATGGCACCGTCCACGCTGGGCACGTTCTTGCGGTCGTTCACGTTCGGTCACGTCCGCCAACTCGAAGCTGTCAACGACGTCGTGCGCCAGCGCGCTTGGTCGGCGGGCACAGCGCCAGGTGCGTTGGTGATCGATGTCGACTCGACGATCTGCGAGGTGGCCGGCAAACAAAAGCAGGGCGCCGGGTTCGGCTACACCCATCAGCTCGGCTATCACCCGTTGCTCGCGACGATTGCGGGCACCGGCGAGATCTTGCACGGCCGACTACGGAAGGGATCGGCGAACACCCAGCGCGGCACGAAACGCTTCGTCAACGAACTCGTTGCCCGCTCCCGACGCGACGACAAGACCCGCAAGTTGACCCTCCGGTTCGACTCCGGGTTCTGGAACGGCGAGACCATTGCGAACTTGGGGCGGCTCGATGTGCGCTACACGATGGCGATCAGAACCAACGTGGGCGCAGTCCAAACAGCAATCGCCGGCATCGACGAGCAGGCGTGGCAGCCGATCGACTACACCTGCGACGGCGAAGCCTAAGTCGCCGAATGCGACTACACCTCCGGCCAAGGCACCAAACGAGTGACCCGGCGTCTCGTGGTTCGCCGCACCCGTCTGACTGGCAAGAACCAGCAGAAGCTGTGGCCCGACTGGCGCCACCACGCGTTCCTCACCGACCTGACCGGTGACGTGGTCGAGGTCGACCGGTTCCATCGCGAGCACGCCACCGTCGAGTTGGCGATCAAGGACCTCAAGGCCGGCGCCGGGCTCGAACACCTCCCGTCGGAGGTGTTCTTGTGAGCGATCAGGGAAATCCGTCATCGGCGATCATCGAAAACCGACATGGAGTCGGTGCTTCGGCCGGCGGGTGGTGAGGTTAGCTGGGCCTCCGTTCGGTGGGGTTGGTGGTGGCGATCTCGAGGCCGTTGTGCTCGCGTAGACGCCAGGACGGACCTTTGATGTTGAAGACGATTGCGTTGTGCATGAGGCGGTCGAGGACGGCTGCGGCGACGACGGTGTCACCGAAGATGGTGCCCCAGTACGGGAGCCCGCGGTTCGTCGTGACGATGGTGAGGTGGCCTTTCTCGTAGCGGCTGTTCACGACTTGGAAGAACACCGCTGAGGCTTCGGTGCCGCCGATCGGCAAGAGTCCGACGTCGTCGATGACGAGAACCGTGGGTGCGGTGAAGGTCTTCATCTTCGACGCCAGGTTGCCTTCGATGGACGCCCTGACGAGGGTGCGGCAGAGGTTGTCGGCGGTGGTGAAGTAGCCGCGGTAGCCGGCCTCGACCGCCAACGTGGCGAGCGCGACGGCGAGG
Source organism: Ilumatobacter sp. (assembly GCF_046290335.1). Taxonomy (GTDB): domain Bacteria; phylum Actinomycetota; class Acidimicrobiia; order Acidimicrobiales; family Ilumatobacteraceae; genus Ilumatobacter_A. The sequence continues at coordinate 645,397 of NZ_JBKAGH010000002.1, forward strand.
TGTGTTTTGCCGCAACCCGGTTGGCCCAAGAAGAGGATGGGCCGGTTCTCGTCGATGAACCGCAGGGTGGCGAGATCTTCGACCAGCTTGCGGTCGACGCTCGGCTGGAACTCGTAGTCGAAGTCGTCGATGCTGCGCCGGTGCGGGAACCTCGCGTAACGCAGCCGGGCAGCGAGGCGACGGTCCCGGTCGGCGGTGGCCTGCTCGGCGACGAGTCGGGCGAGGAACTCGATGTGGGACCAGTCCTCGAGTTTGGCTTCCTCGGCGAGGGTGGCGAACACGCCCGCAGCAGCGTCCAACTTGAGGTAGCCGAGGTCGGCTTTGATCTGTTCGTAGAGGCTGCTCATCCGACGTTCTCCGCGTCGATGCCGAGCGGGTAGCGGGCCTCGAGATCGACCGGGTCGACATCGAAGTCACCATCGAGTTCCAGCCGCTCGACAACCGGCTGGTCGTCGTGGTCAGCGATCACTCGCAAGTCGGGTCGGTCGGTGTGCCAGCCGAGCGCGAGTGCCTCGGCGGCGGCGCGATGCTCGGGGTTCCACACGTCGACACGTCGCCCGGCGACGAGGCGGTGGGTGGCGATCAGTCGCCCGGCGAGGCGGATCTCGACGGTGACGCCGTTGACCTTGCGGCGGATCTCGACCTTGTGCCCCAACGCTGAAGGTGGCACCGAGTAGCGGTTGGCGTCGATGGCCACGAACGGCAACACGTTGTGCACGCGGCGCACCTCGACGTAGTCGGTGTCGAACCGCACCCTCGGCAACGGCCCGAGAAAGTCACGCTCGATCGCGAGTCGGTCCGCCGGTGTTTCGCCGGTCGTGCGTGACTCGACGCCATGGACTCGTTCGTTCAGCCACACGACTGCTCGCCGGTTCAGATCGTCGAGATCGACGGGGATGCCGTCGTATTCGACCTCGGGCAGGAACGTCTCTTGCAACGACCGGAACGGACGCTCGACCTTGCCTTTGCGTTTCGCGTCGCCGGCCTGACACGAGGTGATCTTCGTGCCGTGATGCGCCGCGAAACCGATCGCCGGCGGGTGCAGCTCGAAGCGCCGGCCCTGGGATCGGCCGAGTGCTCCCATCCGATCGGTGCGACACGCCGTCGGCACACCGTTGATCTGGTCGAAGAACCGGGCGATGCCTCCGAAGGTGTGATGCCGATCCTCGGCGGTGGTGAACCACCACATCCGCCACCGCGACCACGACAAGATCATCCCGAAGCAGACCATGTTGATCTTCCAACCGATGCCCGCCGCCCACGACGACAGGTCGCAGAAGTCGAACTGGGCTTCCTCGCCCGGGTCGGTGTCGATCGGCACCGAGACCGCGTCCGCGGCCTGGAACCGTGGGCCGCGGATGTCGCGGACCGCGCGCACCACGGTCGGATACGAACCGTCGAAGCCGGTCGCCGCAAGCTTGTTGTGGATGCTCACCGACTGCATCCTCGGCCACGACTCGAGCATCGACTTGATGCGGGCCTGCCAGTGCTCGGTCATCACCGTCGCCGCGGTTTCGCGCGTCGCCGGCGGCGGACCGTTCTTCAGATAGTTGCTGACCGTGGTGCGATGCCAACCGGTCGCTTCGGCGATCTCGTTGATCGTCCATCCCTGCGCGTGCAGGTCGTTGAAATTCACGTAGTTCTCCTGGGACATCATGGAGAGCGGCTCCTTCAGCTGTGTCGTGCTTGGTCGCTTGACACGCTGGAGGAGCCAACCGAACGGGTGGTGGATGCCGGCCAGAAGACCCCGACACCCATGTCGGTTTTCAATGATCGTGAATGTCAGCCTTCAGTGATCGCTCACAGTTCTGGGCGAACTCGGCGTGGTTCCAGATCGCGATCCTCGCGCACAACATGTGCCGTTGGACCGCCCGCCTCGGCGGGCACGACACCGACCGCCTGATCGTCGGGCGCACCATCCGCACACGACTCCTCGCATTGCCCGGCCGTCTCATCAACCGCGCCGGCCAACCCACCCTGCGGTTGCCGTCCCGTTGGCCCTGGGCTGACACGTTCACGAAGATCCTTGACGCGCTCCGCGCGCTCGAACCCGTCCCGACCTGACCTTCGGCTCCCGCGGTCAGGCGCGCCGCAGAACCCGACCCAGCGCCAACAACCCGAACCCGTCCGGAACGGCTTCGCCATGCGCTGTCCACGACAGGATCCACCTCACGCAGCCACTCCAAGATCACCGCCTACCGGCGGCCACCCACCGAAGCCGACTCGGTGGATCGAGGTTTAGGGATCTGACCGAGTACGTGCTGTGTGTGTTGCCCGAATTGGCGCATTGGGCCCACGGGGCCGATCTCGATGAATACGAGGTCTTCGTCGATGATCGCGCTGTGTCCGGCGGGCCAGTGGTACACCTCGCCGGCGCGGGTAGTTCGACGGCGACAATCTCGTCGCGAATGCCAGGCTGTTGCTGCCCTCGACGCTGATCGAACGTCTCGGTGTCGAAGCGGTGATCGACGCGACTGTGCGTCTCGATGGCCGCGTGGGTGGAGCGGCACCGAGGCGCAAAGTGTTGACGTTGATGAACACGATGCTCGCCGGCGGGTCCCACATCGATCACACCGACATGTTGCGCGCGGGTGCGTCCGAGGTCGTGGTGTCGCATCGCCTGATGGCACCCTCCACGCTCGGCACGTGCCTGGGCTCTTTCACGTTCGGTCATGTCCGACAGTTGGAAGCCGTCAACGACATCATGGTGCAGCGCGCCTGGGCGGCCGGCACGGCCCCGGGTGCTCTCGTGATCGATGTCGACTCCACGATCTGCGAGGTGGCCGGCAAACAGATGCAGGGTGCCAGCTACGGCTACACCCATGCGCTCGGCTACCACCCCCGTTGCTCGCGACGATCGCCGGGACCGGTGAGATCTTGCATGGTCGTTTGAGGAAGGCTCCGCGAACACCCAGCGCGGCACAACACGCTTCGTCAACGAACTCGTCGCCCGCGCACGGCGCGACGACCCGACCCGCGACTTGACGCTCCGGTTCGACTCGGGCTTTTGGGGCGCTTCGGATCTGGGCGTGAGTTCGGCCTGATCGGGTAGGTGATCCCGGGCGCGACACAGGGGCCCTGCGAGTCTGACGGTGTCTAACGTCGTCGAACTCGGGAGCCCCTGTTGGAGACCAATCCTACGCGCATGTGCGAACTGCTGATCGGCTTGCCCGACGTCAACATCGAAGGCGTCGGTGACTGGCCAAGATGGGTGCGAATCGCGATCACCACACGCGCTCAACGGCCGACGTGTCCGACCTGCGTCGGTGCGGTGTGGCGTCACGACGACCTCGAGGTCGAACTCGTTGACCTGCCGTGCTTCGAACGGCGAACCCGGCTTGTCTGGTCGAAGTCGAGGTGGCGATGCCCGAACCCGAACTGCGACATCGTCACCTTCGTCGAGTCCGACGCTCGGATCGCTGCGGAACGCGCTGGGATCACCGACCGGGCAGGTCGATGGGCGACGTTCCAAGTCGGCCATCACGGCCGAGCAGTGTCCGAAGTAGCGGCCGACCTCGGCTGCGACTGGCACACGGTGATGGACGCCGTGAACCACCACGGTCGAGCGTTGATCGACGACCCGAACCGGATCGGCACGACAACAGCGGTTGGGCTCGACGAGGTGCTGTTCTGTCGCGACGGACCGTTCAAGCATCGGCTCTGGTCGACCCAGGTCGTCGACGTCGCCCGAGGCCAACTCCTCGATGTTGTGCCTGGTCGTGACGCTGCGAGCAGCTGCAGATGGTTCGCCGAGCAGCCTGTGGAGTGGATGGCGCGGATTCGTTGGGCGACGTTGGATCTGTCGGGTTCGTATCGGTCGGTGTTCGACACGATGCTGCCCGACGCGATCCAGATCGCTGATCCGTTTCATGTCGTGAAGCTTGCGAACTTCGTGCTCGACGAGGTCCGGCGGCGGGTGCAGAACGACACGCTCGGCCATCGCGGTCGCAAGACCGATCCGCTCTACCGATCCCGCAAGTTGATGACACTCGCGCACGAACGCCTCGACGACACAGCGAACGCGAAGCTGGCTGGGCTGCTTGAGGCGGGCGATCCGAAAGGCGAGGTCCGCAACGCCTGGCACGCGAAGGAAGTCGTGCGTTCGATCTACGCGATCGACAACGCCGAGCTGGCTGTCGAGTTCGTCACTCAGCTCGGCATCGATCTCCAAGACGAGTCGTGTCCGCCAGAGATCCGCCGCCTCGGGCGCACCATCAGCAAATGGCGCCACCAGATCGCCGCGTGGCATCAGGCGAGGTTCACGAACGGCCCGACCGAGGCCGTCAACAACCTCATCAAGCGCGTGAAGCGGGTGGCGTTCGGGATCACAAACTGGACCAACTACCGCACACGATCACTGCTCTACGCCGGCAAACCGAACTGGTCGCTCCTCGACCTCAACTCACGCTGAAATCCGAAGCACCGCTTTTGGAACGGCGACACGATCACCAACTTGGGGCGTCCCGACGCGCGCTACACGATGGCGATCAGAACCAACGTGGGAGCGGTCCAAACAGCGATCTCCGGCATCGACGAAACCGCTTGGCAGCCGATCGAGTACACCTGCGACGACGAAGCCCAAGTCGCCGAATGCGACTACACCGCCGGCGCAGGCACCAGACGAGTGACCCGGCGCCTCGTGGTTCGCAGGACCCGCCTGACCGGCACCACCCAGCAGAAGCTCTGGCCCGACTGGCGGCACCACGCGCTCCTCACCGACCTGACCGGCGACGTCGTTGCCGTCGATTGGTTCCACCGCCAACACGCCACCGTCGAACTCGCCATCAAGGACCTGAAGGCCAGCGCCGGGCTCGAACACCTCCCGTCGGGTGTGTTCTCAGCGAACTCGGCATGGTTCCAAATCGCGATCCTGGCGCACAACATGTGCCGCTGGACCGTCCGTCTCGTCGGTCACGACACCGACCGCTTGATCGTCGCCAGGACCATCCGCACCCGACCCGTTGCGGTTGCCCGGCCGGCTCGTCAACCACGCCGGTCAACCAACCCTGCGCCTGCCGTCGCGCTGGCCCTGGGCAGACACGTTCACGAAGATCCTCGATGCACTCCGCGCGCTCGAACCCGTCCCGACCTGACTTCAGATACGCGGCCCGGCGCGCCGCAGAACCGACCCAACGCCACCAAACCCGAGCACCCCAAGTCCTGCTTCGCCACGCCCCGACAACAGCATCACCGCCACGAACGGCAACAACGACGACACCGCCTACCGACAGCCGCTCACCGAAGCCGACTCGGTGGATCGAGGCTTAGGCCAGGGCACGCCCAGTTCACTTCTCACTTCATTGGCCTTCACCGATCGTGCCGGGCGCACGGGGCTGCACCAACTCACCCGCTTCACTCAAAAGTTCGCGTGATGGGGACCTGTCTGGGATCATCCAGCCCAAAACACAGGCGATAACGGCGACCACTAGTGCCAGGGCAATCGTGGCAGCGCTGCTCGTTTCGTCCGCAAGCCATCCTGCGAACGGCGGCCCAATGAGGCCACCGAGTCCGAAGCCGAGAAACAACAGGCCCATGATGCTTCCTACCCCAACCGTTCCGAAAAGGAGTGCCATGACCTCTGGCCCGAGGGACACGAAACCCCCGTAGGAGATTCCCATCAGCAGTGCAAATACGACCAGGAGCGGATAGGAGTCGTCCGCTGCGAGCCACGTGCCAAAGGCCACAGGTTGCGCGAGAAGACACCATTGAAGGAGTCGGATCGCCGAGACCCGGCTCGCGAGGGCCGTGAGCCCGAGTCGACCCACCACGCTCGACGCGCCAATGAGTCCGACGAGTAGGGCGGCGCCACCGGGGTCAACCCCTGCCCCTGTCGCAAAGTCGACCACGAATCCGAACGCAATGAAAAGAGAGATCGAGAACAGCACGCTCGTGCCGAAGAGCAGCCGGAACTCCGGTCGGTGAACCACCCGGCCAATCACGGTTCGGGCTGGAACGTGATGGGGTTGGATCGGGCGCGTCATTGCGAGCCCGGCTAGAACCAGAGCGACTAGAACGAACGCGGCAAGGATGGCATACGCATTGCGCCAGCCATGCCTGTCGATCAGGTACTGGGACGTCGGCACCAAAAGGAGCGTGCCGAGCCCGTTTCCAGTCGCGACGACTCCCATTGCTAGCGCTCGGTGACGCTCGAATCCCATCCCCACTGTGGCCCACACCGGGGTGCCGACCATGCTTCCGCCGACACCGACGCCCAGACCATAGGTGACGTAGCCAACCCCAACGCTGGTGACGTTTGACGTAAGCCAGAGCGCACACGCCATGACAAGGCCACCCGTAATGACTAGTGGGGTTGGGCCGACACGGTCCGTTAGCGGTCCAGTAATAAGACCAAATCCGAAAAAACACATCAGCGTGATGCCGAAGACCAAAGCGGTTGCGCCACGGCCAGCCCCGAAGTCCTCTGCCATCGCCTCGAAAAACGCCCCGAACGTGTAAACGGTGCCAAAGGCGACGCCAGATGCCACTGCGCCCGCGATCGCAACGATCCAACTCCGGCCTGAGTCCACTGTCATTGCTCGTCGACGGATCACGAGATCACGTCATCCCATACTGCTGCCACCAGATCAACCCGTTCTGCGATCAATCGATCTCGGTCCGGTCCCTGGAATCGGAGAAGATCAGAGCGACACATATATCGGCGAAGGCCTCCGGGTCGTCCCGGTCGGGATCGAACCACTTGTACGACCAGTTGGTCATGCCGAGCAGGATGTCCGCAAGCGTGCGTGGATCTGCGTCAGGCAGGATCCCTGCATCGCGCCCCAATTGAGCGGCATCGGCAAAGGCACGAACGTAGGCACGTTCCTTTGCCAATATTTTATTGTAATCAGCGGCATTCAAGCTCGGACGCTGGTCGAAGAAGACCGTGAACAGGGACGGCTCGCTGGCGACGCGGATCGCCTGGTGGCGAATGAGGGCTTCAAGTCGATCTCTCGGGTCCTTGATGATCGCAATCGATGCGATGCGCTGGAGAGCATCGTCGATTGCTCTTTCGAAGATGAGATGAAGCAGAGCACTCTTGCTCTCGAAATAATAGTACAGGCTGGCCTTTCGCAGGCCGAGCTCCTTCGCCACATCTTCGAGCGAACCAGCGTCGTAGCCCTTCTGGCGGAACACCTCTGTCGCTAGGGCGACGATCTCGTCGAGTCGCGCCCGATACTCCGGGCTGGGCTCAGTATGACGCGGTCGTCCACGACGGCGTAGCGAAGGGTCGAGATTCCTTTTCTTGTCCATGGCAGGTCGCTTTCTGCGGTTGCACCGACATTGGCCGCACCACTAGAGCGGTGCTTCGGATTTCAGCGTGAGTTGAGGTCGAGGAGCGACCAGTTCGGTTTGCCGGCGTAGAGCAGTGATCGTGTGCGGTAGTTGGTCCAGTTTGTGATCCCGAACGCCACCCGCTTCACGCGCTTGATGAGGTTGTTGACGGCCTCGGTCGGGCCGTTCGTGAACCTCGCCTGATGCCACGCGGCGATCTGGTGGCGCCATTTGCTGATGGTGCGCCCGAGGCGGCGGATCTCTGGCGGACACGACTCGTCTTGGAGATCGATGCCGAGCTGAGTGACGAACTCGACAGCCAGCTCGGCGTTGTCGATCGCGTAGATCGAACGCACGACTTCCTTCGCGTGCCAGGCGTTGCGGACCTCGCCTTTCGGATCGCCCGCCTCAAGCAGCCCAGCCAGCTTCGCGTTCGCTGTGTCGTCGAGGCGTTCGTGCGCGAGTGTCATCAACTTGCGGGATCGGTAGAGCGGATCGGTCTTGCGACCGCGATGGCCGAGCGTGTCGTTCTGCACCCGCCGCCGGACCTCGTCGAGCACGAAGTTCGCAAGCTTCACGACATGAAACGGATCAGCGATCTGGATCGCGTCGGGCAGCATCGTGTCGAACACCGACCGATACGAACCCGACAGATCCAACGTCGCCCAACGAATCCGCGCCATCCACTCCACAGGCTGCTCGGCGAACCATCTGCAGCTGCTCGCAGCGTCACGACCAGGCACAACATCGAGGAGTTGGCCTCGGGCGACGTCGACGACCTGGGTCGACCAGAGCCGATGCTTGAACGGTCCGTCGCGACAGAACAGCACCTCGTCGAGCCCAACCGCTGTTGTCGTGCCGATCCGGTTCGGGTCGTCGATCAACGCTCGACCGTGGTGGTTCACGGCGTCCATCACCGTGTGCCAGTCGCAGCCGAGGTCGGCCGCTACTTCGGACACTGCTCGGCCGTGATGGCCGACTTGGAACGTCGCCCATCGACCTGCCCGGTCGGTGATCCCAGCGCGTTCCGCAGCGATCCGAGCGTCGGACTCGACGAAGGTGACGATGTCGCAGTTCGGGTTCGGGCATCGCCACCTCGACTTCGACCAGACAAGCCGGGTTCGCCGTTCGAAGCACGGCAGGTCAACGAGTTCGACCTCGAGGTCGTCGTGACGCCACACCGCACCGACGCAGGTCGGACACGTCGGCCGTTGAGCGCGTGTGGTGATCGCGATTCGCACCCATCTTGGCCAGTCACCGACGCCTTCGATGTTGACGTCGGGCAAGCCGATCAGCAGTTCGCACATGCGCGTAGGATTGGTCTCCAACAGGGGCTCCCGAGTTCGACGACGTTAGACACCGTCAGACTCGCAGGGCCCCTGTGTCGCGCCCGGGATCACCTACCCGATCAGGCCGAACTCACGCCCAGATCCGAAGCGCCACTAGAGCCGTCGCCCGTCAACCAGCGCGGCCGACCCACCAAGGGGGGGTGGGCCGGCCGCGACGCGATGACGTCAGTCGGCCAAGGACCAGGAACCGCTGTCCGGGTCGTAGCGCATCATGACGTAGTTGCCCGACTCGCTGCCGAGACGGTTCGTCTCGGAGTAGCTGAGCAGCCAGTTCAGGCCTTGGAAGTCCGTCAGGCCCTCGATGTACTCGACGATTGCTTCGCTGTCGCCACCGACGTTCAACAGAGCAGCCGCAATCAACTGGAACGCGTCATATGCACCCTGCACCACGAACGACGGCGGAACGCCGGCCTCTGCTTCGAATGCCTCCTGGAAATCACGGATGAGTTGTGCGCGCTCTGGGTCATCGATGTTCTCCGGTAGCCAAGATGGTGCGACTCCGTACAGCGTCTCGGTGGGCATCAACGGACCGGCGGCATCGAGAAACCCCTTCGTCGTGTTCGACCAGATAAGGGCGGTCGGCAGGTCGGAACCGGCCTGCGAGAAGCCCTGTAGCGCGACCCCGACAGCTGCACCGGAGGCGCCGATGTATACGTACTCGGGGTCGGTCTCGAGTAGGCGGTTGATCTGTGATGAAACGTCCACGTCGCCCGGCCCCATCCGCTCGATCGCAATATCCAATCCCAGATCCTCGTTTGCTGCCTGAATGTTCTGCACCGCAGTCTCACCCGTGGTGTCGGTGGTGGCCAGCAGAGCAACCCTCTCAAACCCGCGCTCAGCGGCGTACTCGAGCGTCACACGGTCGAGGTCGCTCGCTCGGCCCGCCGCCGAGAAGATCGGGTCGCCCTCTTCCACCGAGACGTATGGGGAAGGCGTCACCGACGGTGGCCCGCCAGCCAACACCGGTGTGGCACCCGCATGCATTCCCGAGATGACCGGTCCATAGATCATGTCGACGTTGTCCTGTTGGCTGAGCCGAAGTGCACACGAGGAAGCGCCATCGGGCGTCGTCTCGTCATCGCACACGACGAATTCGATGTCCATCTGCGCTGCAGTGGGGTCGATTTCCCCGAAGACCTTGAGCCCAGCTTCGAAGTCCGCCCCGATGGATGCGGCGGGCCCAGTGAGGGGCAGGATCACACCGACGGTGAAACTCTCGCCGGCTCCCGGCAGGTTCTCGGCTGGCTCGGTGGAGGCAACCGAGTCGTCACTTTCGGGCGCTTCCGTGTCTGGCGCTTCCGTGTCTGGCGCTGCCGTGTCTGGCGCTTCCGTGTCTGGCGCTTCCGTGTCGGCCGCAGCGTCCGTGCTTGGCGTTGCGTCGTCGTCGCTACCGCACGCACTGGCTGTGAGCGACACGACGGCGACAAGAGCCATCGCCTTCGCGAGTCGATTGTTGTATTTCATTTGTGGTCCCCCTCATGGTGATGTGTTGGTATTGACTGGTTGACGGCGTCGGAACAGCTTCCAGCGATCGCCGAATCGGGTTCCGAACCATTCTTCGAGGTGCCGAGGAACATCGCTCGCAGCTCGTCGGAGTCCCGGAGTGAATCCGCCGTTCCTTCGCGAACAATCCGACCGCCCGCCATGACAAGTGAGCGCTCGGCGACACGTAGTGCCGCTGCGGCGTTCTGTTCTGCAACGAGAATTGTCAATCCGTCCCGGTTGGCTGCGGCCAGATCGTCAAAGACCTGTCGGACGAGGAGCGGCGCAAGTCCAAGCGATGGCTCATCCAACACCAGAAGTCGCGGGCGAGACATCAGTGCACGTCCGATCGCGAGCATTTGTTGCTCGCCACCCGACAGATGACCTGCGAGTTGATACTTGCGCTGTCCAAGTATCGGAAATCGATCGAAGATCTCGTCCATCGAGGTGGTGAGCTCAACAGAGGAGTATTTCCGATTCCAGGGAATCGACCCGAGCAGGAGGTTGTCTCGAACGGAAATGTCGCCGACCAGGGCCCGGCCCTCGGGAACGATGGCTATCCCAGCCCGGGTCGCCAGGTGCGAAGAGGTTCCAGTCAGTTCACGGTCGTCGAAGGTGACAGTCCCGTCGCTGACGTCGGCGTCGCCGACGATCGCCCGGAGGAGCGTCGTCTTTCCCACGCCATTGGCGCCGAGGAGACAGACGAACTCACCGCGATCAACCCGCAGGTTCACGTCGCGCACGACGGTGACCTGGCCATAGCCCGCTGTGAGCCCTGTGACGTCGAGTCGGCCATCGTCAGACGCCGAGATAGGCATCGAGCACCTCCTGGTTGGACCGGACGACCTTCGGGGTGCCGATCGCGATCACATGCCCCTCGTTGAGCACAACGATCTCGGAGCAGGCGCTCATCACCAACTCCATGTGGTGCTCGACGAGCACTATGCTGAGGCCCTGGGAAGCAAGCTTCTGGAGTAGTTCCTCGAGCCGGGCGACTTCATCGTCGAAGAGACCGCCGGCCGGCTCGTCGGCGAGCAGTACCTGCGGGGCACTGGCTAGCGCTCGGGCCAGTTCGAGCATCTTCTGCTCACCCGTGCTCAGACGGTCCGCTTCGAGGTGGCTTAGATGAGCGATACCGGTCAGTTCGAGCGCCTCCATCGCCGCTGCTTCCATCGCCCGCTGCTCGCCCGAGGTAGCCCCGAGCACCGAGCGAAACACGCCGATATGCCCGCGGCGATAGGTGCCGAGCATTGCGACGTCGAGCACGGTCATCTGATGGGGGATGCGCGGGAGCTGGAACGTCCGTGCGAGTCCGTAGCGGGCACGCGCGTCAGCGGAGAACCCGGTAATGTCCCGACCCGACATCGTGACCTGGCCGCTGTCGGCCTGCAAACTACCGGCGAGTGCGCTGAGGAACGTGCTCTTGCCGGCTCCATTCGGCCCGATTAGGCCGACGATCCGTCCCGGACTCACTGCCAGGTGGACGTTATCAAGGGCCCTAATCCCTCCAAATTTCTTGCTCAACCCTTCAGCCTGCAGAACAGGACCGCTGGTCTGGGCGGCGTCTCCAGCCGGAGTCGCATGGAAAGCGATTTGGCCGTTGCTGGCGGACTTCACCGCAGACACCTCCGTTGTCGATGAGCCATCGTGCGGTACTGCAATGGTTGCGCAACCTTTGTCCGCCAGGTCGGACGGCGCCGAGGTTCCACGGCGGACGCGTCCATACGCCTTCGACGATGCACCGACAAGGCCGTCGGGCAACAGCACGACAAGGGTGACGACGAGTAGACCGTAAATCAGCTCCTGGAACTCCGCGAAGCGTTCGATGAACTGCGGGGCGAGCCGGATGATTGGGATACCCACGACTGCCCCCCACACCGTGCCAAAGCCTCCTAGCAGGAGCCCGACGACCGCATCGAAGCCTCCGAGCAGTCCTAGTGAGCTAGGCGAGACGTACATCAGGATGTGGGCGTACAACACCCCGGCCACGCCTGCGAAGAAACCTGAGACGATGAAGATCTTGAGCTTGGTGGTGAACGGCGTGATCGCCGCTGCCGAAGCGAGCGCTTCATCGGCACCGACGGCCTTCATCGCCAGGCCCACACGAGATCTCGTTAGGCGCAATGCCACCACCAAGGCGATACCGACGGCTATCCACGTCGCAGTGAACAACCGAGTCGACGTGTCGAGCACGAATCCGGGCAAGGACAGAGTCGTGCGGACTCGCAGTCCGGAGGGACCACCGAGCTGTGCAGGCAGACCGCTGACAAGAGCCTCGGCTGCGATCGCAATCGCGAGCGTGGCCAGGGTGAAGTAGTAGTTGCGCAGACGGAGCACGACAGCTCCGAGCCCTGCTGCCAACGAGACCGTGAACGCAACGGCGATCAGCGCCGCGGGCCACGCGGACAGACCCCACCATTCCGCGCTGAGTGCAACCATGTAGGCTGAGACACCCATGAAGGCGGTCTGTCCGAGCGAGAGTTGGCCGGTGTAGCCGAGGAGCAGGTCGAGGCCGATGCCGACGATCACAAAGACCCCGGCGAAGCTCAACAGCGAGACCCAGTAGGGCGACAATACGACGGGTCCTGCAACAGCGAACAGGGCGACCAGAGCCACGCCTATCGCGTTAGCTCGGAGACCGGTGAGTCGGAGCAGCATGGCTGGTGGAGCGACTCGCGGCAGCGCCGCCATCGACCGGGCACGAGTCCTGGCCGACCGGACCGCCGAAAGCACGCCCGCGCTATCGCTCTCCCGCGATGCCCGGTAGACGAGGATCAGTACGAGCAGGACGAATGCCATCGGCGTCTTCAGGGCGGAATCGCCGTAGTACGCCATCAGTGACTCGAGAACGCCAATGAGCAGCCCGCCAGCGACAGTGCCGCGGATCGAACGCATCCCTCCGAACGCGGCGGCGATAAAGCCGTAGATCGTTAGCAGCAGACCAGAGTGGTACGTGACGAAGACCAGCGGGGTCACCACGATGCCAGCTGCGGCGCCTGCGGCGCCGGCCAGTGCAAAGGCCACGGTCGTTACCATCGTGACGTTGACCGAGAGCAGCCCTGCCCGGCCCGACAACGTCGCGACGGCACGCATCATGGTACCGAGCATCGTTCGATGAAGCAGAAGCCACAGTAGAAGCCACAGCACACCTAGTGTCGCCAGAAGGGCGAGGACCTGCATGCTGACACGTGCACCGAGAACCTCGATTGGGTCTCGATCCCAAAAGGCTGGCAGCGTCCGTTCCTGCGTACCCCAGAAGACTCGGGCAGCCCCGGCCAAAGCGAAGGCGACGCCAATACCGGCCAGCAGCTGTGCGGCATGTGGGGCGTCAACGAGTCGCGAGAAGACAATGCGCTCGAGGGCTGCGGACATGATCGCTACGGCACCGACGGCGACAAGGGCGCTGATCCAAATGGGGACACCGGCGGCTACCAACGTTGTGGAGAGAAGCGCGCCGTACACGTAGTACTCGCCCTGGGCGAGGTTCACGAATCGTGACACCCCGTAAACGATCACGATTCCAAGGCCGAGCAAGGCGTAAATGGCGCCAGAAGTGAGACCCCCCACGATTGCCTGCGTCATGGGTTGCGCTCCGCGCTCAAGCGGCCCATCGATGCTCGCAGGAGTAACCGGCGCGACAAAGTTTTCCCCATTTCGGCACCCCCGGCCCGTTGATTTCTATCGACTGCTAGGTAGAAAGATATACGAAAGTGAATTGCGCGTCAAGAGATAGGTTCATCTTGAGAAGAAGGACCATGAGGGCCGCAGCGGCGGCAATGCGGTGCTTCGGATTTCAGCGTGAGTTGAGGTCGAGGAGCGACCAGTTCGGTTTGCCGGCGTAGAGCAGTGATCGTGTGCGGTAGTTGGTCCAGTTTGTGATCCCGAACGCCACCCGCTTCACGCGCTTGATGAGGTTGTTGACGGCCTCGGTCGGGCCGTTCGTGAACCTCGCCTGATGCCACGCGGCGATCTGGTGGCGCCATTTGCTGATGGTGCGCCCGAGGCGGCGGATCTCTGGCGGACACGACTCGTCTTGGAGATCGATGCCGAGCTGAGTGACGAACTCGACAGCCAGCTCGGCGTTGTCGATCGCGTAGATCGAACGCACGACTTCCTTCGCGTGCCAGGCGTTGCGGACCTCGCCTTTCGGATCGCCCGCCTCAAGCAGCCCAGCCAGCTTCGCGTTCGCTGTGTCGTCGAGGCGTTCGTGCGCGAGTGTCATCAACTTGCGGGATCGGTAGAGCGGATCGGTCTTGCGACCGCGATGGCCGAGCGTGTCGTTCTGCACCCGCCGCCGGACCTCGTCGAGCACGAAGTTCGCAAGCTTCACGACATGAAACGGATCAGCGATCTGGATCGCGTCGGGCAGCATCGTGTCGAACACCGACCGATACGAACCCGACAGATCCAACGTCGCCCAACGAATCCGCGCCATCCACTCCACAGGCTGCTCGGCGAACCATCTGCAGCTGCTCGCAGCGTCACGACCAGGCACAACATCGAGGAGTTGGCCTCGGGCGACGTCGACGACCTGGGTCGACCAGAGCCGATGCTTGAACGGTCCGTCGCGACAGAACAGCACCTCGTCGAGCCCAACCGCTGTTGTCGTGCCGATCCGGTTCGGGTCGTCGATCAACGCTCGACCGTGGTGGTTCACGGCGTCCATCACCGTGTGCCAGTCGCAGCCGAGGTCGGCCGCTACTTCGGACACTGCTCGGCCGTGATGGCCGACTTGGAACGTCGCCCATCGACCTGCCCGGTCGGTGATCCCAGCGCGTTCCGCAGCGATCCGAGCGTCGGACTCGACGAAGGTGACGATGTCGCAGTTCGGGTTCGGGCATCGCCACCTCGACTTCGACCAGACAAGCCGGGTTCGCCGTTCGAAGCACGGCAGGTCAACGAGTTCGACCTCGAGGTCGTCGTGACGCCACACCGCACCGACGCAGGTCGGACACGTCGGCCGTTGAGCGCGTGTGGTGATCGCGATTCGCACCCATCTTGGCCAGTCACCGACGCCTTCGATGTTGACGTCGGGCAAGCCGATCAGCAGTTCGCACATGCGCGTAGGATTGGTCTCCAACAGGGGCTCCCGAGTTCGACGACGTTAGACACCGTCAGACTCGCAGGGCCCCTGTGTCGCGCCCGGGATCACCTACCCGATCAGGCCGAACTCACGCCCAGATCCGAAGCGCCGGCAATGCGGGCGTTCGCCCGAAGGATCCGAGACCTGCGGGTCGAGGCGAAGCCCACCAGACCCGCATCGCCGACCTGGTCACCTCGACCCGACCCGACCTCCTCGAGTTGGTCGGCGTCGGACCCATCATCGCGGCCACCGCGCTCGTCGTGTGGTCGCACCCGGGACGCATACACAGCGACAGAGCGTTCGCAATGATGGACAGTGTCGCACCCCTGCCCGCCTCTTCCGGACCACCCGACATCGGCTCAACCGGTGCGGGCGACCGACACCTCAACAGCGCGCTCCACGTCGTAGCGATCCAGCGGCAACGCCACGACCCAGCGACCAAGGCCTACTTCGAAGACCGCTGCGCCGAAGGCCGCTGCGCCGAAGGCAAGACCGACCGAGAAATCCGGCGATGCCTCAAGCGCTACATCGCCCTCCAGATCTACCGCACTCTTGAATCAGGACTTGACAGACAGTAGGAGCGTCCTCGTTTTACAAGGTCAGGAGCCTCCAACCATCCCAGGGCGACTCATGCAGCCCGGTCACGCTGCTGGGGACAGGTCAACTGAACCGCTACAGCGCGCTCACCTCAACCACGCGACGGTGATTAAGCTCAAACTGTGCGGCAAAGACTAGTCGAGTGCGTTCGACTCGACCCGCAGTGCAGTAGCGAGTTCATCTGGAGAGATGTCCGAAACGCGATCGATCACATGGCAAACTAGCAAGGCGGCGCTCAACACGTCGGCGAGCGGATCCTTCGCCGCCATCGAGGTCGTACGCTGCGCCATACGATCATCAGCACTGAACGAAGCGATCTCGGCCTCCACCTCAATAGCGTCGACCGTCGGAGGATCTCCGCTCAACTCACCATTTGTCCACGTAACGTGCACAAGGCTGCCGTTCCGATGACCTCGCACGGTGAAGGTCTCGATTGAGATCTGTTCGTTTCCTATCACTCAACTGCCCCCAACTCACCGTTACCGCTGCACACCAGTCGCCTGCCAGATCTGGACCATTAATTCATCATCGTCGAGGTCGAGGGACCATTGATATGGTTTTGGAAAGACGAACACTGCCGGCTCCGGATGAGTCGGATCCGTTTCGTCAAAAGAACTAATCGCCACACTGCGCTCACCGACCAGCACGAAGAAAACCTCGCGGTATTCACCAAGCCCGACCTCCATGGCCAGCGCATGTTCACTATGTCTCGTGAACTTGACGACATGACTGCGACCAGACGGGGGTCCTCCCGTCGAATTGTCTTCCACCTTGGCTACCATTCGTTCGTCACCCGGCTTACGCCAACTGGAAAGCCGACTAAAGGAATCGCCTATTATCGGTATCGGCTGGAACGGTGATGCCGAGCTGTTCAAGCAGAGGCCGCGTCTCGGCGATGTACTGCTGGCGGAGGTCCTCGTTGTTCATCTCGCGAAGACCCCAGCGCACGTAGGCTTCGGAAAAGTCAGAGTCCGAGCGGCCGAACATATCAAGCGCCGCTGGCCACCAGATTTTAATCTTCTCATTCGCTTCGGCCAGTCCCTCGGGAGTGGAACAGACCCGTCGAAGGTTGCTGAGTCCGAACGTTGCGTGAAACACCTCGTCCTTATGCAGCCGGTCAGCGACGGATAGCAACGGCTCGTACGGCACGCCCTGCCACGTCTCGCCGATGTAGCAGCCGACGCGATCGCCGAGGGCATTGAACATCGACAGGTCGCAGAAGGTGTCGATCGGCAAGTGGAAGAGATACTGGCGTATCGGGGCATCGATCGGTCCGACGCCAAGGCCTGCGAGAATCCTTGAGGTAATGACGCCGTGCTCGACTTCCTGCTGCATTAGCTTGGCAAACGTTGTCTTGAGCTTCTCATCTGGGGCCAGCGTCATGCAACGGTCCCACAGATGGCTCAAGAGCTTTGTGTAGTGCGGATTCGTCGAGTTCTCAAGGTGATGCGTCAGCATCCTGGTCAGTAGTTCGGTGAACTCTTCGGGGATGTCCGTATCGCCCTCTTGGTACACCCGTCGATCCATGGTCACACTCATGTCATACCGTCCTTTCAAAAGAGATCGTAGTGGACAAATTCATTTCTGTCAACCAGTGAGTCGAACAAATTCCGCCCAGCACGCGGACGCGACGCTGACACCGTTCGGTCGCCGCAAGATGGTGAGGTTGGTGATCGATGGCTGGACCATCGAGGCCGCACCCGACAAATTCAGGTCGACGCGAAGACCGTCACGAAATGGCGCGACCGATTCCTCGACGCAGGCGAACAGGGCCTGTTCGACCGACCGAGTCGACCGGCAGCGCCCCGCTGAGTGGTGGGGTTTCGAGGTTGATCCTCGGTGTCAGTCGCCGTTGTTGAGTTCGGCGATGTTCTCAGTCTCGCGCGTCGGGTAGAGCTTGGCCATGGAGCCTTCGGAGAGGTAGCGCCGGTCCGATGCTTGCCATTCGTCGTGCATGTCGGCGAGCACGGCGCCGACGAGTCGGATCACCGATGTTTCGTTGGGGAAGATGCCGACGACGCGAGAGCGTCGTTTCACTTCTTTGTTGATTCGCTCGAGCGGGTTCGTCGACCAGATCTTCTGCCAGTGCGCCTTCGGGAACGCTCGGAACGCGAGGACCTCGTCCTTGGCGTCATCCATCCGTGGACCGATCTTGGGGAACCGCTCGGCGAGCTGATCTCGGACCTGGTCCCACGTCGCCGACACGTTGTCGGCGTCGGGTTGGACGAAGATCGTGCGGAACAACGCGGCGACCATGTCGGTGTGCGACCGAGGCACGAGGGCGAGCAGGTTGCGGGCGAAAGTGAACCCGACACCGCTGATGGCTCGATCCCTGGAACGACTTGGGTAGTGCTGCGACGAGCCCGGAGTGCTGGTCGGAGATCACGAGCTTCACCCCGCCGAGGCCCCGCTGCTTGAGCGAGCGCATGAAGCCCTTCCAGAAGACCTCGTCTTCGGAGTCGCCGATGTCGCATCCCAGGATCTCCCGGTTCCCATCAGCGGTGATGCCAGTTGCAATCACGACGGCCATCGAGGTGACCTGCGAGGTCTGGTTGCGGACGTGGAGGTAGGTGGCGTCGAGGTAGACGTAGGGGAACTCGACATGATCCAGCGGCCGGGTGCGGAACGCTCCGACGACTTCGTCGAGACCCGCGCAGATGCGTGAGACCTCGGACTTCGAGATGCCCGAATCAATGCGGTGCTTCGGATTTCAGCGTGAGTTGAGGTCGAGGAGCGACCAGTTCGGTTTGCCGGCGTAGAGCAGTGATCGTGTGCGGTAGTTGGTCCAGTTTGTGATCCCGAACGCCACCCGCTTCACGCGCTTGATGAGGTTGTTGACGGCCTCGGTCGGGCCGTTCGTGAACCTCGCCTGATGCCACGCGGCGATCTGGTGGCGCCATTTGCTGATGGTGCGCCCGAGGCGGCGGATCTCTGGCGGACACGACTCGTCTTGGAGATCGATGCCGAGCTGAGTGACGAACTCGACAGCCAGCTCGGCGTTGTCGATCGCGTAGATCGAACGCACGACTTCCTTCGCGTGCCAGGCGTTGCGGACCTCGCCTTTCGGATCGCCCGCCTCAAGCAGCCCAGCCAGCTTCGCGTTCGCTGTGTCGTCGAGGCGTTCGTGCGCGAGTGTCATCAACTTGCGGGATCGGTAGAGCGGATCGGTCTTGCGACCGCGATGGCCGAGCGTGTCGTTCTGCACCCGCCGCCGGACCTCGTCGAGCACGAAGTTCGCAAGCTTCACGACATGAAACGGATCAGCGATCTGGATCGCGTCGGGCAGCATCGTGTCGAACACCGACCGATACGAACCCGACAGATCCAACGTCGCCCAACGAATCCGCGCCATCCACTCCACAGGCTGCTCGGCGAACCATCTGCAGCTGCTCGCAGCGTCACGACCAGGCACAACATCGAGGAGTTGGCCTCGGGCGACGTCGACGACCTGGGTCGACCAGAGCCGATGCTTGAACGGTCCGTCGCGACAGAACAGCACCTCGTCGAGCCCAACCGCTGTTGTCGTGCCGATCCGGTTCGGGTCGTCGATCAACGCTCGACCGTGGTGGTTCACGGCGTCCATCACCGTGTGCCAGTCGCAGCCGAGGTCGGCCGCTACTTCGGACACTGCTCGGCCGTGATGGCCGACTTGGAACGTCGCCCATCGACCTGCCCGGTCGGTGATCCCAGCGCGTTCCGCAGCGATCCGAGCGTCGGACTCGACGAAGGTGACGATGTCGCAGTTCGGGTTCGGGCATCGCCACCTCGACTTCGACCAGACAAGCCGGGTTCGCCGTTCGAAGCACGGCAGGTCAACGAGTTCGACCTCGAGGTCGTCGTGACGCCACACCGCACCGACGCAGGTCGGACACGTCGGCCGTTGAGCGCGTGTGGTGATCGCGATTCGCACCCATCTTGGCCAGTCACCGACGCCTTCGATGTTGACGTCGGGCAAGCCGATCAGCAGTTCGCACATGCGCGTAGGATTGGTCTCCAACAGGGGCTCCCGAGTTCGACGACGTTAGACACCGTCAGACTCGCAGGGCCCCTGTGTCGCGCCCGGGATCACCTACCCGATCAGGCCGAACTCACGCCCAGATCCGAAGCGCCATCAATGCCCAACGCGGCGACGAGATCGTCGACCGAGCGAGTGGAGACGCCTGCGACGTAGGCCTCCATCACGACCGCGTAGAGGGCCTGGTCGATACGACGCCGAGGTTCCAGGATTGACGGAAAGAACGATCCTTTGCGGAGGCGGGATCGCGAGTTCGACATCGCCAGCCTTCGTTGCCAACAAGCGCGGACGGCTCCCGTTGCGCTCACCGGTTCGTTGCTCGCTGCGTTCGAATCGGGCGGCACCGATCGTTTCGGTGAGTTCGGTCTCGATCAGCTCTTGGAGCACGAGCCGCACGGACTCGCGGATCAGATCGATGCCATCGCCGGCGCGGAATGCATCCAGCAGGTCAGATACGTCAGACTGGGACAGGGTCATTGGGGTGTTCTCCTCTTGTGTGCTCTTGAAGGAACACACCGAGAATCACGCCGATGACCCCACCTGGTGGTGGACCCCTCAGCTCACCTCGAAACCCCACCGCGTCGCGGGACGCATACAGTCGAGACCGAAGGTCTCGCCCGAGTGAGACGCCACCGGAATGTCGCCGGCGGGTCATTGAGATACGTCAGCAGCGTCGCTGGGGAGCGAGTTTCATTGGTCACGAGGTCGGCCGCGCTGATTCTGCTGTTCAACGAGTCCTGGTCGCCGAGTGACTCGTTCGACTCGATTCGGGCGATCGCGCGTGATTGCTCCGAAGAGGTGCGACTCTCGGCACGCACGCGTCGACGAAGTGGGGCGCGGCAGTTTTCAGCAGCTCTGCCAGACTTCGTCCACCGCTACAACCACCATCGGTGACACCACGCCCTCGGAGGTCACCCACATCAGCCAGCTGTCATCAACCTGACGGCCGAGCACGTCTAGTCCCTTGGACGAAGGATCAGCTGCACACACAGGTCTGCGAAGACGACGGGATCATCGCGAACCGGATCCATCCACTTGTAGACCCAGCTCGACATCCCGATCAAAGTGGCCGCCACCATGCGCGGGTCGGCCTTCGGCAGCACGTTGGCATCCATTGCGTCTTCGACAGCTACGATGAAGTAGCGAAGGTACCGCCGCTCCTTAGCGGCAATGTCCGCCACATCGTCACCCTCCAGGCCGGCGCGGTGGTCGAAGAAAACTGCGAAGAGGGCCGGATCGTTGGCCACCGTTCTCGCTTGATGACGGATCAGCGCTTCAAGCCGATTACGTGGATCCTCAATGGCTGAGTACTCCTCAATCTGCTCCAGCGATCTGTCGATGGCGCGATCAAAGATCAGCCGCAGTAGGTCTGCTTTGGACTTGACGTAGTAGTAGAGACTCGCCTTTCGCAGGTTCATTGCTGCGGCGACCTCATCGAGGGTGCCGGCGTCGTAGCCCTGCATTCGAAAGACCTCACTCGCGACGCTGACAACCTCGCGACGCTTCGTCTCGTACTCCTGGCTAGGTTGCTCGTGCCGAGGCCGGCCCCGCTTCCGCGCTGCACCTGCCGAAGTGCTTGCCCTCTGCTCACTGCTCACTTTGTGTCGCAGCTCCGAGTTCGAGAGTGTGAATGAAGCGAACGGAATACTACTCTGGTCAACGTCCAAGCTGGGGCGCAACTGGACAGACTCCCCTGCGATTCAGATTTCTCCCATCCGGCACTAGGCATGTCGCCGAAAACGATACCGCTGTCACCCGGCTCGTCCGGCCAGTTTCTTTTTTCGTCAGCCGGGAATGAGAGAGATGGGATCAGAACGTAGGAGCCAATGATCCCGCACTGGCCCCGTCGACGACGTTGCGCATCAAAGGTCTTATCTCGGTTGAGCAGACCTTCCGAGGGATCCATGTCATCGCCACTTGATCCTGCGAGGGTGGATACGAGACGCACCAGCAAGCAACCTCAGGCATCAGCACCTTGCTGACTGGACAGACGTGGGCTAGTTGGCCACTCGCATAGCCAGTTCGTGGGCGAGGTCGGCGCGCAGTTGCTCGAGAAGCGACCGTTCTTTGCCATTGGCCGTGACTTGAATGGCACGCCACGCGAGGATAGACATTTTCAAGGATCCAAGTACCTCCCAGAAACAGAGAGACGCTCGGTCGATCCGCTGGCCCGACGCCCGCTCGTACTGAATCGCCCAGGCGTTGCGGTTGACGAGCCCGCCGACTCTGCCGGTGCCGAGTTGCCAGCAGATGAGTTGCGCCCACGCCACATCCTCGAGCGCATCGCCAAGGTGTGCCATCTCCCAATCGAGAACGGACACAAACCCGGTGTGGTCGTATATCAGGTTGCCGGTTCGGAAGTCGCCGTGCACAAGGACCGGTAGCGCGCTGATGGTGGGCCTGTTCCGATCCAACCAATCGAAGACCGCGCCGAAGACAGGAAGCTGCGCATCGGGCGTTGCGATGGCGGCCCCCCGCCACCGTTCCATCTCGTCGTCGGCGGGCGAAACCGGAGCGTCAAGAAAGCCGGCTGGGAAGTGGGCAGCATGAATCGCTGCGAGCATGTCAGCCATTTGGTGGGCGAGGAACTCATGGCGCTCCACGAAATGCTGATCTCGCGCGAGCGGGCCTACCGCTGTCGAGCCAGCAACGCGCTCCATAAGGACGAAGGGCCGCCCCAATGCACTATCTGCGTCACCCCACGCCAAGGCGTCGGGTACTGGCAACCCAGCAGCATGAAGAGACCGCAGCAATCGCCCTTCGCTCGCGCGATCGAGGGTCTGCTCACCTCCCTTCACAACTCCTTCCGGCGAGTCAACGCACAACACGAGCTCGTGGATCCGACCCGAAATGTCCCGCAGATCGACAGCCCACATTTGCCGCGAGTAGCCGCCCTTTAGCCGCTGGAGACGGTGCAGCGTCGTTGTACCAATATCCGCTTCGACTGCCCTTGGTAGGGCCGATGCAATCGAGTGGTCTGCCGCTGATCCGATCACGGTTCCATAGCCCAGAGCGGCACCATGGCGGCCGCCTCGGCGGGTGACGCCCCGTGGATGAGCACCTCGTCAGCGCCCGCAGCAAGGTACTGACGACCTCGGTCCACGCACAGTCGGGCGGTGCCTACGGCGGCGGCAGCCTCGAACCACTCGTCCGGAAGGCTCTCCGACGCCGCAACCAGGCCGTCACGCGTCAGCGAAGTGTCCGCGATGCCCTGCCCGCTTAAGGTCGGATGATTGCGAAGCGCATCGAGAACGGCGGGGTCCCAGCCGTTCCACTCGACGAGCTGCTCGCCGAGGCCACGTACCTGGAAATAGCTCACCGCTCGTGAACGCACAGCCAAATCGGTCCGTTCGGACGGCAGGTCGGGACTGGCCACGAGCGTCGTGATCACGTGGACCGACGAGGGGTCTCGGCCCGCACGTTCGGCGCTCTCCCTTACGATGGTCACGGACCTGTTCACGGCTTCGGTGGTGAGGAACGGGTGCAGGATCACACCGTCGAATTCCCGGCCAGCTAACTCCAGACCCCGTGGTCCAATCGTGCCGAATAGCACTGGGGGAGCCGACTCGGGGATGTCGGCGAAACGCATCCCCCGGAAACTTCCGGCGGGACCTGTCTCCGTGATGCGATCACCGGCCCAGAGCCGACGCAGCGTCCTGACGAGGTGCTCGATGCTGGCAAGCGTCGATCTGGGCACTCCCAGCGACGGCGTGAGCGCACCGAGGCCTCGCCCTATGCCGAGGACAAACCGTCCGCCACTCATGGTTTGCAGCGTCGCCGACATGGCAGCGATCGTCAGGGGATGGCGCGTGCCTTGATGGATCAGCGCGGTGCCCACCGTTACGCGTTCAGTGACCGCGACGAGGCCACCGCAGGTGACCGCTGCCTCCTTAAGATCAAGGCGTTCGCTGACATAGACCGCGCCGAAGCCAGCTCGCTCCGCCTCACGTGCCTCGTCGAGTCCTGCTGCCGGATCCGTCGTCCGACCTGGCAGCACGTAGATCCCGAGCCCAGGCGCTGACTTTGGCGGAGTCATTTCTCATGTGGGAAGAGTTCGTCGGAGTAGCCAAGACACGTCAGGCCGAGAAAGAGCTCAATCTCCGCCAGTTCCAACGCCCTCGCAACTGCCGGCGACACCGCAGCAGCACGTTCCTCGCGGAGCTGGCCGCGCAGGGCCGCTAGGCGCTCCAGTTGTGCGTCGACGTCGTCCCCAAAACTGGTAACTGCATCATTGGTCACGGTCATGCCCTTCCCAGACTGAACTCCGGACGGTCCTTCTCAGAACGACTGTCGAAAATGCGCTTAGTCTTCAACTCGTAGCGAGGCATCGTGCCGGTTTGCTGAACCTCGGTCTCGAGACGCACACCGAGATTGTTGCGGAGGTGACTTGCGAGCTCGGTACTGAGCACGTCGAGATCGGCACCACCTTCTACGGCTTCGACCTTTACCAGCATCCTGTCCATGCCGTCTCGACGGCTGATGTGCAACTCATAGATGTTGCTCAGGCCGCGCACCTCACCGATCAGGTTCTCGACCGCCGTCGGATAGACGTTGACGCCTCGGATAGTGACCATGAAGTCGGTGCGTCCGAGGACAACGCCCGGCATGTGTTTCCAGCTCCAACCACAGCCGTGATCTGGTGCCTCATCGATGCGGACAAGGTCGTGAGTGCGGTACTTGATGAACGGTTGAGCAAAGTGTGTGTAGCTGGTGATGACGTGCTCGCCGACTTGCGCTGCGTCGGTTACGGGATCACCAGTGCTCGGGTCGACCGAATAGGAGTGGCAGACATCTTCGATGACGTGGACTCCGCCGGCCCACTCCTGACAGGACTGGCCGATGACCAGCGCCTCTCCGACGCCGTATGCGTCGTAGAGGTCCTTCACGCCCCATGCCTCTTGAAGCCGGTCCCGGGTAACGGGCACCGACAACCCGGGCTCACCACCTCCGGCCAGCACCCGGACGCCAGCTTTCCTGATGTCCAGGCCCTCTCGATCTGCTATCTCAGCAAGGTGAAGGAGATAGGTGGGTGTTCCGATGACCATCGTGGGCCGACGATCGAGTATCTGACGGACCCGCTCCACGCCGGAGACACCTCCGCCCGAAACAACAGTCATGCCTAGGTTACGTACTCCCCAGTAATAGCTCCACAATCCGATCCACATGCCGAAGTCGAAGCAGAAATACGCCGAATCGCCCGGGCGCAGGCCGTGGTCCCACATGCCGTAGCAGTACTGTGAACCGGCCTTGTTCTGCTCGTAGCGCGAGAAGACCTCGTTCAGGAAGTGTCCGGTAGTTCCCGTCGTGTGGAAGTACTGCTGCCATTGCTCGGCGCCTAGCGCCAGGCCACCGTAAGTGCCGCTCGCCTCTTGGTCGGCAACGTAGTCGGGCTTGTCAGTGAAGGGCAAACGGTGGTGGTAATCGTCCCAGGTTCGTATGTCGGCAGGTTTGATTCCGGCCTCGTCGTAGATGCGCCGGTGGAGCGGCGAGTGATCATACGCCCAGCCCACGAGGTGCCTGATCTTTGTGAGATGCATGGCATCAAGCACCTCACGCGGCGCAGTCTGCGTGCATCGGTTCCAGAATTGATCGTCATTCATGGAGTCCATATTCCCCTCATCTCCGTCCTTTCAACGCGCTCGCCATACGGGCGGGCGCTTCTCAACGAAGGCTTGCGCCCCTTCTCGATGGTCTTCGGTCGTCTTCAAAATACTTTGCCCGAGCCGTTCGAGTCGACGACCAGTCTCAGAGTCGACGTCGGTGCAGGTATTCAGGACAAGCTTTGCCATGCCGACTGCAAGTGGGGCAAGTTGACCGATGCGGCCAGCGAGAGCGACAGCCGTCTCGACAGCCTCGCCCTGCGGGCATGTCTCCGTCGCGAGCCCCAGCAGCAGCGCTTGCTGAGCGTCGAGCCTTCCGCCCAACATGACCAACTCCTTGGCCCGACCGAGACCGATGTATCGCACGAGCCGCGAACACCCGCCACTGCCAGGGATCAGGCCAACCTTGGCTTCGGGCATAACGAACCGCCCGGCTTCTGAAACCACCCTGAAGTCGCACGACAGAGCGAGTTCGAATCCTCCGCCCGCAGCAACCCCATCGATAGCCGCGATCACAGGGACCTCCATGGCCTCAACGGTGTCGAAAACATCATGGATACCGCGGGCAGTCGCTCTGAACGCACGGGTGCCGATATCGGCCAGTTCCCCCATGCCCCGCACATCTTCCCCAGCGGAGAACGCTCGCCCTGCTCCTGCGATTACGAGGCATCTCAGTTCAGGGTCGGCCGCAGCGGCACCGATCGCCTCGCCCATCTCCCGACGCATCTGACTGTTCCACGAGTTCAAGTTGTCCGGCCGGTTCAGCGTGAGCACGCGAACCCCATCCCCACGGTCATCCTCCAGAAGAAATTCGTAGGTCATTGGGCTGACGCTCCGTCAGTCGTCTCGAGTTGAACAATGGCGACCACGGCACCGCTTGAGTTGCGGACTTCCAGACCGTCGTCGATCGAAACAATCTCAAGAGAGTCGCCGGGGAAGACCGGGGCTCGCAGTCGCGCATCGAAACTCTTGAGCTGTGCAACACCGAGTTGCGCCACAAGTGCATCGATCACGAGTGTCAAAGTGAGCGGGCCATGAGCGATGATTGAGGGAAGTCCAGCCGCTTGGGCAAAGTCGTCGTCGATGTGCATCGGGTTGAAGTCCCCAACTGCTCCGGCGTATCGAGCAATCTGGACCCTCGTGATCGCGTTGGTCGTAGCGCTGTCAATCATGCGACTCCCCTCTCGATGAAGGTCGTGGTCTGCGTCTGCACGAGTTCGTTCGCTGCGTCGCGGAACTCGGTGGTCAACACGGCAAAGTCGTTGTCTCCCTTGCTGAAAACCTGATCGACGGTGACCCGCGCTTGGATTTCCTCGCCCGGCTCGACTGGCCGGTGCCAGTCGTACCGGTGGCCAGCCAAAAGTGCTCGACTGAGATCCATGTCCAGGGTGTCAACCAGGCGCTGATCTCCACCTATTGTCACACCGAACCACGGGACTATCCGGGCGGTCTCGGACGCGGTTTCAGTCCCGATGGCGGCAGATAGTTCCGCGAGCTTGACCGGTTCAACTCTCATTGTCGCCTCGTAGACGACGTCTCCCACAGCATCTTTACGCACTTGTGCCCCCTCATGGCCTACTACTGGATGTTGATGTCGATCATTGATTTTTCTATCGACTAGCGGGTAGAATACTCATGGTTAGGGGGTCGACGTCAAGTAATTTGCGATGCGGCCGCTTGCGAAACGGCTTCTGGGGGAGGTGGACATGGCTGCTGAACAGGGACTTCAGCTCCACATCGAAGAATTCGAATCGGCAAACACGTTGGGGCGATCCCCCATCGTGCTGCTTCATGAGGGCCTTGGCTCTGTGGCCGGCTGGGGTCTGTTCCCTACCGCTCTCGCCCGTGCTACCCGCCGCAAAGTGATCGCCTACGACAGGCTCGGCTACGGACGATCACCGGACCGTCGGGCCCCATGGCCCACGACGTTCCTAATCGACGAAGCTCGAACACTCGCATCACTCATCACCGAACGGGTGGACGCCGCGCCGATTCTGGTCGGGCACAGTGATGGAGCCTCGATCGCTCTGGCCTACCCCCATGCCCGAGGTGACGCCCTGGCACCGCTCGGCATCGTGTCGATTGCTGCGCACGTCTTCGTGGAGCAGCTATCGATTGACGAAATCGCCAGGTTGATGGCCAATCGCGGGAAGTTGCTCGAGAGTCTCCGCCGACAGCATCGTCATGCCGAGGCGCTGCTGGAGAACTGGGCTGCGGTGTGGACTGCTGCTGGATCGGTGGACTGGAATCTGGATGCGGAACTGGCAGCGGTGACGTGCCCTGTTCTTGCGGTTCAAGGTGTGCTCGACAGGTTCGGCTCCGACGAGCAACTCCAACGCATTGCGGCCAAAGCTTCGGGCTCCGTCGAATTGAAGCGCATCGCCGAGGTCGACCACTGGCCCCATCGAGAGGCCACGGAGGATCTCCTTGGGATGATCACCGCATTCTGTGACTCTGTGGACAGCTCAGGAAAAGGCATCTAGTCGTGGAACCGGTCATCTTCCTCGACGACGAAAGCGACACGATCGTTCACCGTTCGCAGACTGTCGGCATGCTGTATCCGCTCGCCGTGATCGGGTTACCGGACATCGACGATCTGTATAGGGTTGTCTCGATCGAGAAGTCTGGGTCTACGTCGATCATTCATGTCGTTCGTCACGACGGCTCCGAGTACCTAAACGCCGCCGAGTGGCGAATTCGAGACGACCCCAACGCACGCATGGTCCGATCTGCGGATGGCACAGCGATCGTGATGCATCACCTTGGTGGTGATGGTCCCCCACTCGTCATCAGCCATGCCACGGGCTTCCATGGTCGATGCTACGGACCACTCGGAGCCGCTCTCGCTTCACACTTCAGTGTGTGGGCCATCGACTACCGGGGTCACGGTGACTCGGAGGCACCGAACTCAGGAGACTTCTCCTGGTCTCGCATGGCCGAAGATCTGCTCGCCGTTGTGGATGCACTCGGCGATGGGCCTGTGCGCGCCTTCGGCCATTCGATGGGTGGGAGCTCGGTGCTCCTGCTGGAAGCCATGCGGGCCGGAACCGTCTCAGGTGCCTTCCTTTTCGAGCCGATCGTCTTCCCTGCCGGTCCCGTTGACAGCCATCCCGGTGGGCGCCTAATCGAGGCAGCGCGGAATCGAAGGGAGATTTTCAACTCTCGGGCGGAGGCCCTACATCGCTATGCGGGCCGAGCACCGCTCAATTCGCTGCGCGCCGACTCGCTCGCCGAATACGTGCAATACGGTTTTCGCGACTTGGCCGACGGAAGAGTGCGCCTCGCGTGCCGGGCGCAACATGAAGCGGCGTCGTTCGAGGACGGAGTGAACATGACCCTCGATCGCTTCGCCGATGTGATGTCCGAGGTCACCGTAGCCGCCGGAAAAGCCACGACGTCTCCCGGTCCGGCCGACAACGCCGCAACGCTTGTTGAGGCACTGCCATCGGCGCGGCTCGTCGAATACGACCATCTGCGCCACTTTGGACCCCTTCAAGTACCAGAACAGCTGGCAGCGGACATCATCCGTCTACTGTTGTGACGACCCGCCCCGGAATCTTCATGTCCCGCCTTTGTGGGCTTAAGTGTTGCTGAGCCAGCGAATCGATTTGCCGACGCTGAGGTGTCGGGCAGCGACGACGGCGTCGATAGCCGTGCCGCCGTGACCACCGGACCAGCACCGCCACCGGTCGACACAGCGTTGGTCGCACGAGACAGTGACCGAAGGAGGTTCGTCGGGGTGGCTGGGTTCGGGACATCCCACCGTCGCGTGCGGCCGGACCCGGTGGCCGGAGTGAAGGCGTCCAGGACTGCGACGAGATCCACTCGCGCAGGGAGTTCATCACGATCGATGCGATGGCGCGGTTCGGACCGTCTTCGTTTCATATCTCGAGCTGTTCGTCAAGCCGGACGATTCGCCCTGTGTTGGCGAGTTCAATGAGCGCCCAGCGTGGAACGCGTCGACACCCGGTGCTGAGTCGGATGTTGGGGAGCCCTGCGGTTCCACCGGTGGCTTCGTATTGTCGCGCAAGGTCGTAGGCGAGCGAGCGTCCGAGGGCGCTGGGTTCAGGCTGGTGCTGCGTCGAGGGCGGTGATTCGGATGAGGTTGTAGACGGCGGCTTCAATCTTGAACCAGGCCCGGTTGCGTTGTCGGCCGATGTAGCGCAGCTTGCGTCCTCCGCCGATGGTCTTGATTCATCCGAAGGGTTCCTCGACCCGTTTACGTATCCGCTGCGAGACGACGTGGCCGGGATGTCGGGTGGTGCGACCATCGATCGCGGATCTTCGGTTCGTGGTGTTCTGCGCAACGTGCGGTGTGAAACCGAGACCGCGGCTCTTGGCGACGAAGTCGCGGGTGTCATAGCCCTTGTCGGCGGCGATGGTGCGCCGCCGTTTCGATGCCGGCAACCGAGCGAGCATCTCGACTGCGGTGTCGCGCTCTGCGTAGCCGGTGGCGGCGGTGAGTTCTGCGTCGACGATCAATGCGTTGCGGTTCTCCATCAACAGATGCCCCGCATAGGACATCTTCGCCGCGGTCGCGAACGACTTGCGCGCCAGCCGCGCCTCGGGATCCGTGGTCGACTGATGCGTCGCGTTGGACCGTTTCTCGCCGTGCCAGGCGACCTCGGCATTGCGCCCGACCGGTGGCTCTGAGGGTGGGCCGTCTTTGGGTTTGAAGCTCTTGTGTGACGCCCACGCCTCCAACAGGGTGCCGTCGACGGTGAAATGAGGGGGTGTCAGATGGTTTGTGTAGTGGTCGGGTCTCGACCCGAATGGAGAACACTGATGACCATGATGAAGCAAGATCCCGAGCGCGAGGAGCGCCGTCGGGAACAGAAAGAGATCGCTGACTCCTTGACCGAGTCCGGCGCGCTGGACGAGATCTTCGCCCGTATCGACGCTGGCGAGTCCTTGACCGGCCACGCAGGCCTGTTGAAAGGCATGCTGAAGGCCTCGCTCGAACGAGGCCTGGAAGCCGAGTTGGGCGGCCACGTCGGTTACGAGCGCGGCGATCCCGATGCTTGCCGGTTCGAGAACTCCCGCAACGGCAGCTTCGCGAAGACCGTGGCGACCGAGATCGGCGATGTCGAGTTGGCGGTCCCTCGTGATCGCAACGGAACATTCTCCCCGATGCTGGTGCCGACCGGTGTGCGCCGACTCGATGGCCTCGACGCGATGATCGTGTCGCTCTACGCGGGCGGGATGACGATCCGCGACATCGGCCATCATCTCGCGTCGACGATCGGCACCGAGCTGTCTCATGAGACGATCTCGAAGATCACCGACGCCGTCGCCGATGAGGTCCTGGCCTGGCAGCAACGCCCGCTCGAGGCGCTCTACCCGGTCATCTACCTCGACGCGATCATCGTCAAAGTCCGCGATGGCGGCCACGTGCGCAACAAGGCTGCCCACATCGCTGTCGGGGTCGACATGGACGGCGTCAAGCATGTGCTGGGGATCTGGGTGCAAGCCACCGAGGGCGCCAAGTTCTGGGCGTCGGTGTGCGCGGAACTCGCCAACCGGGGTGTTGCTGATGTGCTCATCGTGTGCTGCGACGGGCTCACCGGGTTCCCCGAAGCCATCGAGGCGACCTGGCCCCAAGCAACCGTGCAGACCTGTGTGGTTCATCTCATCCGGGCAGCGATGCGCTTCGTGAACTACAAGGACCGCAAAGCAGTCGCCGCGGCGTTGAAGCCGATCTATCAGGCCGCGAACGCCGACGGGGCCCTGATCGAACTCGAAGCGTTCGAGGCAACCGAGCTGGGCAAACGATATCCGTCAGCGGTCAACGCGTTTCGCAACGCATGGGAACGGTTCATCCCGTTCCTGGCGTTCCCGCCGGCGCTGCGGCGGGTGATCTACACGACGAACTCGATCGAGTCGCTGAACTATCAGCTCCGCAAAGTCACCAAGAACCGCGGCCACTTCCCCAACGACGCCGCCGCCGTCAAACTGCTCTGGCTCGCGATCTGCAACATCGAAGACAAACGAGCACGAGAACGAGCCAAGGAACAAGGCATGCCCGCCACGAAACGCCGAGCAGCCGGACGACTCGTCGAGGGCCAGATCACCACGAACTGGAAACAAGCCCTCGAGCAACTACTGATCACCTACCCCGACCGCATCGACCCCCACCTCTGAACACCCCGACCAGACCACTTACACACACAACTTGACACGCTCTGAAATGATCCGACGAGATGTAGCGGCGCAGCTTCGCCTGGCGCACCACCGCCGCAAAGAACTCATCCGCGACGTCGTGGTCCAACAGTCGTTGGCGGTTCTTGGAGAACGTCGACGCGTCAAAGGCCGACTGATCGATACGCAGATCGAGGAACCACTTGAACAACAAGTCGTAGTTCAGTCGCTCGCAGAACGCCCGCTCCGACCGGATCGAGTACATCGCCATCAGAATCGTCGCCTTCAACAGACTCTCCGGCGGCACACTCGAGCGACCCGACGTCGAGTACATCGCGTCGAACACGTCATCGAGCTCGGCCAGGACCGCATCGACAATGACGCGGATCCGACGGATCGGATGATCGACCGGGATCAAATCCTCGGTGCTCAACGTCGTCAACATCGCCAACTGAGGATCAGGCGCTCCACGCATGCACCCATTCTTTTCGATTTCCGCGCCGAACGCGAGCACCTCAACCGAATTTCAGCACCCTGCTAACTTGCCCGCGCTTGGGCAATGCCGTTGTGTCATTCTGAGCTGTGAGTGTTGTCTTGCCGGTCGGCTGAGGTCGGCCAGTGTTGGTGGCGGTGATCCAGCGTGACCCAGTTCTGAGCTTGCCCGTTCGTTTCGATCGGTGCCATTCACCCGACTTGTCCGCTGGATTGCCGGTGCCGGCCTGGCCCGCTGTTGCTGTCCTGATCAGAAGCCTGTCCACCGCATCGCGGTGTGACTCATCACAGTCCTGTCGTCGCAGTTCTCTCCCAGGCCGGCACTGACCATTCAGTACCTACGAGGAGGCACACCCACCATGCTTGCAGAACTTGTCGATCACGTCATCGGCGTCGACCCCGACCGAGATTGGATCACCGCCGCAGTCGTCGACGCCCACACCACCGGCGTCATCGCAACAGAGAAGTTCCCGGCGGATTCGGCCGGCTACGACGACGCGCTCAGCTGGGCCGAAGCTCTCACCGTCACGGGTGAACGCGCCTGGGCCATCGAGGGGACCGCAGCTACGGCCGCGGTCTCACCGCCGCACTCGGCCGTGCTGGCGAGTGGGTGATCGAGTTCGATCGGCCACGCGAGAAAGCAAGCAAGGACGGCGCCAAGACCGACGAACTCGACGCCATTCGCGCCGCCAGAGAAGCACTTGGCCGCGACCGACTCCACGTCCCGCGTGCACACGACGGACACCGAGAAGCCCTGCGTGTGCACACCGTGACTCGCGCCGGCGTGGTCCGGGCCCGCACGGCTGCGATCAACGAACTCAAAGCCCTCGTGCTCACCGCTCCCGACGAACTTCGACAAGAACTGCGACATCTCACGACCAGAACTCTGGTGAAGCGTTGCGCTTCGTTCCGTGACACGCCGCAGCGGCCGATCGCTGAGCGCTGCATGCGCAACACGATGCGCTCGATCGCGCGCCGGATCGGCCACCTCACCGACGAGATCGCCGTTCACGACGACGCTATGAAGCTGCTCATCGATGAAGCCGCACCGCAACTCGTTGCCGAGCCGGGCATCGGATACGTCACCGCCGCGATGTTCTACATCGCCTGGTCACACCCAGGCCGCTGTCGCAACGAGGCCGCGTTCGCTCGCCTCGCTGGTGTTGCACCGCTCCCGGCGACGTCAGGTCAACGCCAGGACCGGCACCGCCTCAACCGCAGCGGCGACCGACAGCTCAACAGCGCGCTCTACGTCGTCGCGCTCGCACGCACCCGCACCGACCCGACAACCCGCGACTATCGGGACCGACGACGCTCCGAGGGCAAGACCGATCGCGAGATCCGACGCTGCCTCAAGCGCTACATCGCACGCCGAGTCTGGCGCCTCCTCGAGCACCCACCGGGCCCCAAAATCACCGCTTGACAAACATAGAAGAGTCGGGTGTCATCTCATCTCGCCGATACGGACGTCGACGTGGCGCTCGCCATCAGAGCAGCTCTTGCTGGGGCTTCGATCGGGCTCTCCTACTTCGACCGCGTGGGCGCCCTCGATCAAGACCAGAAGGCTGACGGCTCGATCGTAACCGAGGCGGACCTTGCAGTTGAGAGAGAGGTCCGTCGCGTGATCGCGACCGCACGACCGTCTGACGCCTTCATCGGTGAAGAAACCGGCGTCGCCGGTTCGAGCAATCGGCGCTGGATCCTCGACGGCATCGACGGCACGTTGGTGTTCGTTCTTGGCGACGATCGCTGGCAATCACTCATCGCCCTTGAAATCGATGGGCTCGTCGAAGTTGGAGTTGCGATTGTGCCGTCACAGGCCGAAGTCTGGTTTGCTCAGCGGGGCGCGGGCGCGTTCCGGCAGTCCTTCGACAGCTCAGGGCTGATCGGCGAAGCCAAACAGCTCCGGACGTCGGGTCGAACATCGCTGAACGGTTGCGAAGCCGGCTATCTGCCGCCTCTTCATATGGTGCCGCGTGGCGTGTTTGCCGAGGTTGCGCCGCTCCTCGACCGCACCGCTCCATCGGATTGGTCAGCGCATGCAGCTCTACTCGTCGCAAGCGGAGACTTGGACGCAGCCATTCAGGTAGGCGGCAAGCTGTGGGACTACGCACCACTCGGCCTCATCGTCACCGAAACAGCGGGTGCCTTCTCAGGTGCGGACGGAACAACGCACCCAGTCGAAGGCGCAGGGCTGTTCGCAGCCACTAACGAATTGTTGGACGCCGTCCGGTTCGCGATAGCCGACGCGCACCAGAGGTAGTCCGGCGGCAATCGAGTCGTTAGACGTTGGGCACCTGGGCTCGACGGAGAACGTTGCGCATCTCGTCGACGAGGAACTGGGTCCCCGCTGCGATCACGAGCGGACCTTTCCACGGCGCAACGTCGATGATGTCCACAACACCGCCAGCGGCGGCGACCAGCGCAGCACCGGCCGCGTAGTCCCAGTGGCCAAGTCCAAACTCCACGTATCCGTCGACTGTTCCGTCGGCGACGTGAGCCAGGTCCAGCGCCGGACTTCCAGTGCGCCGCGCGTCTCGTACAGAAGTCATGAGGTGTGAAAAGAACCGCAGTTGCCGTTCTCGGTCGTGCGGGTCGGTCGTAAACCCGGTGGCCCAGATCGAGTCAGCCAAGTTGGAACGCTGCGCGACGCGTATCGGTTCGCCGTCTCGAGCGCACTCCTCCGGGCTACCAACCCAGATTCGGCCAGTTGCGGTCTGCTGAACAACCCCAACGATGTGTTTGCCATCGACGGCTACACCAATTGAGACGGCGAAGTCATCCGAGCGACGAAGGTAGTTCGCCGTGCCGTCGATCGGGTCGACAATCCAGCAGATTCGGGCGAGTTCGGATGGTGCGTCGGACTCTTCACCGATGAGTGAGTCGTCGGGACGAGCGATCTTGAGACATTGGCGAATGGCAGCCTCGGCAGCAATGTCGATGTCGGTTACAGAGTCACCATGGTCACCCTTGGCGTTGACCCTGAACCCGGTTGCCCAACCAGCACGCTGAACCTCTGCGGCGACTGCTGCTGCCTCAATTGCTGTCGTTGTCAGTTCCTCGATCAGCGCGTGTTCCACAGCGCGTGTTCTAGCTCATCACATCCACTCAGGTGGTGCTCGATATCACCCACCAACGGTGACGGCCACGGACCGTCCGAGAACGGCACGTGAGCGCTCGGTCCGGCGCCCGATATTGCTCGTCACCTTCCGACGGGCGCCAGGACGCGACGAGACCGATCGTCGTGCCGGTTCTCCCTGGGGTGCGGAACGCAACTACCGATGGCAATATGCGTGCCCAGATCCGGGGGGTGGGGGATGGTTCTGTCCACCGTCACCGCTGCGTTGGTGGGACACCGAGACATGACGCTCCACGCGGTCGTCGCTGGCTGTCCGCTGTGACAAACTCGGTCGAAGATCAGGGTTGTTCGGACCAGAATTCGATCCGATTGCCAGCGGGGTCGAACACGAAGAACCCGGGTGAGCCCCACCGTCGGTGGATGGTTGATGCTTCGATCTCGTTCGCAACCAGTCGATCCCGTACCGCCACTGCGTCCTCGACGCACCAGCTGAGCGTCAGCCCGGCCCCGTCGCCGCTTGCGATGCTGGCACGGTGTGCGTCGGCGACGCTGAGGTGAACACCTGGGTGCAGCTCGAATTCGATGAACCAGTCTCGTTCCATCGACGTTCGGAGGCCGACACGTGTCCGATAGAAGTCGACGAGTTCGCTCCATCGGTCGGTGTAGAGGATCGTGTTCGTTGCAGCGATTCGCAGCGGTGCAGGATGCTCGTCGAGGTCGCCGACGAGGTGTGCCCAGCACGGTGCTTCGCCGCCGTGGTCAGGATCGTTGGGCATGTCTTCATGATGGCAGGCGTGTCCGGATCGGTGGGACAGAGGTGTGAGGGACTTTGGTCCCTACCGGAGCCGACCTCGATCCATGAGTCTCGTACTATGCGACTTGAGATCACTCAGCGGGCCGACTTGGCCGTGCGGGCACTGGTGCTGTTGAAGCGATCACCATCGCGTCTCAAGAGCGCTGATCTGGCTGCGGCGTTGGGGACGACGGCCGGCTTCGTGCCCCATGTGATGGGGCCGCTGGTGCGTGCGGGGTGGGTTCGTTCGGTTCCCGGCCCGACCGGCGGTTACGAAGCGGTCGTCGCCCTCGACGCATTAAGCGTGTTGGAGATCGTGGAAGAGGTCGACGGGCCGACCGAGAGTGGGCGGTGTGTGGTTGCCGATCGCTCGTGTGACGCAGCCGCACCCTGCGCTCTCCACGTCGCGTGGGCTCGTGCGCGCCGAGAACTCGTCGCGTCACTGGCCGGCTTGCCGTTGGCAGCGGTTGCGGTGACGGCATGACTACGTTCGCTACCTCGCACGCCTTGTGGCTGCTGCGCTCGTCCAAATCGACCACCACGCGTCGAGTGGCATTGCGGCCATCAAGGTCATCGGCCTGGGGCAGATGGCCATCGGCCTTGCCAATGTCGCTGCGCCCGCAACCGGTGCCGCCCGAACCACACCGATTCAAGGAGACCAGTTCATGACCACTTTCACCGAACACACCAAGCTCGCCGAAATCGTCACCGCACAGCCGGGCCTCGCTCGCGAACTCGAGACACGAGGTCTCGACTACTGCTGCGGCGGAGCTGCAACGCTGGCGGACTCGTGCCGATCCAGCGACCTCGACGTCGACACGGTTCTCGCCGAACTCGCCGCGGTCGACGTCGAAGACGTCGCACCAGCGTGGGCGACGATGAGCGTCGCTGAGCTGGTCGACCACCTCGAGAGCACGCACCATCAGTACCTGTGGGCGGAGTTGCCTCGCCTGTCAGCGCTCGCCGACAAAGTCGTGTCGGCGCACGCCCGACGACACCCGGAACTGAACGAGATCGCTGCTTGCTACGCGACCCTGCGAGCCGACCTCGAACCGCACCTCACCAAAGAGGAACGTGTGCTGTTTCCCATGGCCCGTGAACTCGCCGCTGCAGGAACGGCACCGACGATTCGACACGGGACGGTCAGCGACCCGATCTCGGTGCTGCTCGTCGAGCACGACACCGTCGGCGAACTCCTCGCCCGACTCCGTGAACTCACCAGCAGCTACCAGACCCCGGCCGACGGTTGCGCCTCCTACGCGGCATTGTTCTCCGGATTGGCCGAGCTGGAGGCAGACACACACCTCCACGTGCACAAGGAGAACAACATGTTGTTCCCGGCCGTCGTCGCACTCGAACAAC
Source organism: Ilumatobacter sp. (assembly GCF_046290335.1). Lineage (GTDB taxonomy): Bacteria > Actinomycetota > Acidimicrobiia > Acidimicrobiales > Ilumatobacteraceae > Ilumatobacter_A. The sequence goes on from NZ_JBKAGH010000002.1 coordinate 682,659, forward strand.
AAGTGGCGTCGTGATCGTCCGCCCACTGACCGACCACGACCTCGCCAACCGGGGCGAGCTGGCCACCCGTACCGACGTCGAGCTCCTCGTTCGCTCGTTCTACAGGTATGCGGCGATGGACGAACTCCTCGGCCCGATCTTCAGTGCCGCCCACGTGGCCTGGGACGACCACGTCGCCACCCTGACCGACTTCTGGGCGTGGCAGTTGCTCGGCGAACGGAGCTACATCGGCCAACCCTTGCGCGCTCATGAACCCGTCCACGCCCGCACCCCCTTCGCGGACGCCCACTACGAACGCTGGCTCGACCTCTTCGTCAGCACCGTGGACGAACACTTCATCGGGAACAACGCGGAACTGGCGAAGCACCGCGCGCAGAAGATGGCGACAGCGCTGCGCAAGCTCCTGCGCGGCGAATACAGCGCCGCGAGCGAACCGGTCGAAGCGACGTTCGCGACCTCTTCCGACCAGCGGATCTGCGGTCCTCCACATGGCTGACCAACAGAGACCCCAACGACACATGGATGGACATCGATGAACGAACCAACACTTCCATCGGAACTCGTCGCAGCTCGACGCACCCCGTTGTTCAACGTCGAATCCCTGCCCGATCAGCTCGCCGAGTCGCATCGCACGACGGTCTGGGCGCAGTTGTTCGTCCAGTCCGGCACCGTCCACTACACCGATCACGAGGGCGACACCCCACGCGACGTCGGCCTCGGGCCCGGCGACACCGCCGTGATCGAGCCCGGCATCGAGCACCGAGTCGAACCCGCGACCGACGCCACGTTCTTCATCCAGTTCTACCGAGCCCCCGACGCGCCGATGGTGCCCGGTTCGGTTGCAGTCGACTCACGGCGCCGCTCGGGGCCGTGGGAGCACCGCCACCGCGACCTGGACACGACCGAGGAGGTCCACGAGATGGTCACACGCCAGTACGTCGATGTGGTCCAGGACGAACTCCTCGAGCCGTACTTCGACTTCGAACCCGGCTTCATCGACTGGCAAGCCCACATCGAGTCCGTCACCGACCACTGGTGTCACGTGCTGCTCTACGCTCCCGGCTACGAGATCGATGTGATCGAGGCGCACCGAACACTTCACGACGCCGATCCGTTCACCCCGGAACTCTTCGATCGTTGGCTCGAGATCTTCCATGACGCCGTCGACGGCGGATGGACCGGCCCGCACGCTGAGCACGCGAAGAAGCGGGCGACCGGTATGGCCTGGGCCATGGCCCAGCGATTCCTCGGCAAAGGAACCTGGCGACCCGCGCAACACCGCTGAACCAACCGAACCCTTCAACCGATCGCACCGAAGGAACACGACTCGTGCTCACCTACGTCACCGCCGACATCAACTGTCCCAGCTGCTTCAATCAGGTCATCGAGACGATCACGGCAACACCCGGGGTCCACGCCGTCGACCCCCACGTCGTCGACGGCTGTATCGCCATCACCCACGACCTCGACGAAAGCGTCCTGCTCACCACGATCACCACGATCGGCCACACCCTCGACATTGCCCCGAACGGCGAGATCACCATGGGCCAAGCCCACGCCACCACCGTTCACATCTGCGAAGCCCACCAACCCGGACACGCTGGCAGATCGACCGAGGAGCAGTGACGGACCAGTACTGGGGACCCGAGACCAGCAAGGCGATCGCCAACTTCCCACCCAATGCACAACAGATCGCCGCGGGGAACGATTGCACGGTGAACGAACAGACGAGCGGTACGGTCGAGACATGACCGAAGGTGGCGCGATGGAGACCCTGAGTCAGGCAACCACCCGTCTTGCGCTCGGCGGCTACGTCGAGGACTACCGCGCCCATGACGGACGCCTCGTCTGTGGACAGTGTTCGACGAGCCACAATCCCGCGGAACTGACCATCGATGCGATCGTCCGTTTCGAGGGCGACAGCAACCCTGACGACGAAGCCATCGTCTACGCGCTTGACGCCGGCTGCGGACACCGAGGGCTCTACATCTCCGCATACGGATCCGGGGCCACCGCCGACGACATCGCCGTCGTCGCTGCGCTACCAGATCTCAAACACTGAAGTCCCAAACGACCATCGCGCATTGCGCAGCCGCATCTCAGAGCTGATTTCCTCAGCCTTTGGTGCGCCTCATCCGGGTTCTCCTTCCAAGTGTCGTGAGGTCTGGGACTGTCAGACGATTGGTGTAACTGGTCTGGCGGTGCATGTTGGTTGTTGGGATCGTAGGCCTCAGAAGAGGCGGCCTTCGAAGGTGATGGCGAAGGCGTTGAGGGCGGGCTTCCAGCGGTTCATCCAGCGCTCTTGGCCGGTGCCGGTCGGGTCGAGCGAACGCACGACCATGTAGAGGCATTTCATCGCGGCCTGCTCGTTCGGGAAGTGTCCTCTCGCTCGGGTCGCCCGCCGGAACCGAGCGTTCAACGACTCGATCGCGTTCGTATCAGTCGAGTAGATGACCCGGCGGATCTCGGGCGAGTAGTCCAGGAACGGCACGAACTCGGACCACGCATTCGACCACAGGGTGCGGATCGCCGGATATTGCTCGCCCCATTTGTCGTGGAACTCATCGAGGCGGACCTGGGCGTCGGCTTCGTTGACGGCGGTGTAGACCGGTCGCAGATCGCGGGCCATCTTGTCCCAGTCGCGCCGTGAGGCGAGCCGGAACGTGTTGCGGATCAGGTGCAGCACACAGGTCTGCACGACCGCCAACGGCCAGGTCGCTTCGATCGATTCCGGCAGGCCTTTGAGTCCGTCGCACACGACAATGCAGGCGTCGTCGACGCCACGGTTCTTGATCTCGGTGAGCACCTGCAACCAGTATTTGGCGCCCTCGCCGCCCGTTCCGATCCAGATTCCGAGGATGTCGCGTTGACCGTCAACAGTCACGCCGATCGCGGTGTAGACGGGCCGGTTGGCGACTTGGCCGTCGCGGATCTTCACGACGATCGCGTCGATGAAGATCACCGGATACACGCGGTCGAGAGGCCGGTTCTGCCACTCGGCCAAGTCGTCGAGGACCCGGTCGGTGATCTTCGAGATCGTCTCGCGGCTCACGTCGGTCCCATACGTCTCAGCCAGATGCGCTTGGACCTCACCCGTCGTTAGGCCCTTCGCGGTGAGCGAGATCACCATCGAGTCCACCCCGTTCAGCCGGCGCTGCCGCTTCTTCACCGTGGCTGGTTCGAAGCTGCTGTCACGATCACGAGGCACGTCGATATTGACCGGGCCGATCTCGGTGATCACCGTCTTCGAACGGGTCCCGTTCCGCGAGTTGCCGTGGTTGCGGCCGGCCGAGTCGTGCTTGGTGTAGCCGAGATGCTCATCCATCTCGACCCCCAACCCGGTCTCGAGGATCTGCTTGGTGAGATCACCCAGCAACCCTCCCGGGCCGACCAGATCGACCCCTTCCGATCGGGCCCGCGCGACGAGCTCCTCCGCGATCGACTGATCAAGCCGACCGTCATCGTTGTTGTTGGTGGGCGATGTCGCCACCACCACATCATGGTCTGTCATTGTCTGTCCTTCCGGCCGAACCACGACGGTTCAGCGTTTCAGGCCAGACCAGTTACACCGCGGATCTGACAGTCCCTGAGGTCTCGTTCTCATCCGCTGGCGACAGAAGCGACGACGACGTGAGCGGAGACGACGAGTTCGCTCCTTTGGTCGGCGTAGAAAATCGTGTTCGATCCGACGATTCGCAGCGGTGGAGGATGCTGGTCGACTTCTACCGGACAGTCCCTGCCAGCACGGTGCTTCACCGCCTTCATCAGGACCGTCGGGCATGTCTTCATGATGGCCAGCACGTCTGGATCCGCTGCACCGGCGAGCGTCAGCGGTTGGGGCGTGACGCTCTGGGCTTTGCCGTCGGGACGTGCAGATCCTTACGTCGAGCGATCCGGGCGGTCAGTTGAGTTGGTCGAGGATCGCCGCGAGTTCGGTGCGGAAGGTGCGCAACTCGCTCCGGTGAAGGACGGAAAGTGAGTCCAGGAGTGATTGGCCGTGTTCGGTGAGTGTCAACAGTGTGCGGCGAGCATCGCCAGGGTCGATTCGGCGTTCCACGTACCCGTTCGCCTCGGCGCGATCGATCAACCCGCCCACGGAGTGGAGTCGGAGCTGTAGGGCCTCGGCGAGTTCGCTCGTCGACGGCTGCCGCCCTGAGGCCGATCCGCGGATCGCGAGGAGGAGTTGGTGCTGGGCCGGGGTGATGTCGTGATCTCGGGCAGCGCCCTCGGAGAACGCGAGGAACCGCCGGAGCGCATGGCGGAACTCGGCAAGTGACCGGTAGTCGTCGTCGGTCAGAGGCGTGTCGGGATCGGTCATGTGCTATTCGCTCCGAGGTCGCTGTCCGTGGTCTCGTAGGCGTCGAAGCGGCGTCGCTGGTTCTCGATCAGGGCAATCGGTGAGGTCAGCACCAGACTCGTCAGCGCCCCGATGATCGTGACCGGTCCGAGCGCGAGGCCGGACATCTCGGTGACAACGAGAGTCGACCCGATCGGCGTTTTCGTCACAGCAACGTTGGCGGCAACCATCGTGGCGGCCACGAACATCCACGTGTGATCGATCGCCAGCCAATCTGCCGCCGCCCACCCCAGCGTGTAGCCGGTGAAGAACAGCGGGATGATGAACCCGCCCCGCCACCCGGTGACCAATGCGACTGCGGCAGCAGCGAGCTTGACGATGCCTGCGAGCAGAAGCGTTGTCGTGAGAGGTGCGGACGAAACCAGTTCGAGAATTTGGACCTCGCCATTGGTGAGCGCGTACGGGCTCACCAGAGCGAGCGCGCCGAGCACAACCCCGCCCACAACAGGGCGAGCAGATACAGGAATCAACGACACCACTCGATGGAGCAGATCCACCAGCACCGTGAACACAACTCCGATCGCTGCGCCAAGCACGCCTGCGAGCACCGCCCACAACAGGTCGACTCCCGCAACCAGATCCGAACCCGGCAGGTTCCAGATGGGTTCGAGCCCGTGACCACCCAACACGGTGGAGAGAGCGAACCCGCACACGGAGCCGATCGCTGCGGGTACGAGCGCTTCGTAATACTCGAGTCCACGACGATGCGGGATCTCCAATGCGAACACAGCTGCGCCGAGCGGCGCTCCGAACAGTACGGCGAATCCGGCGGCCATCCCGGTGATGGCGAGTACCCGGAGATCAGCGGCGTCCACCTTCGAGCGACGGGCGACCCGCGTTGCCAACGTGCCCGTCATCGTGACCAGCGGAGCTTCGGGACCAAGCGTCCCCCCGGCGCCAATGCACAACAGAGACACTGGAATCAGCGACCGCAACCGGCCGTCGGTGTCGCGACCATCCGCACCCGACTCTTCGATGTCGCCATCGGTCATTCCCGAGACATGAATGTTGCCGACCAACAGATCGACATCAGCGGGTCGGCCCAACAGCTTGATCAGCACGCTCACCGCCACGCCGGTGACTGCGAGTACCGCGATCTGACCGACGCTCGTCCACCGGCCAGTCCCGATGCGCTCCGACACGACGTGGAGAACCCACAGATACACCGCCCCGGCTGCGCCGCCACCGAAACCCATCGCCACAATCAGTGCCACCATCCGGGACCTGATCCCGAAGAAGTCGTTCAGCCGGTCGCGCGGAAGAGTACCCAACACCGTCGATAGATCGTAACACGATCTATTTGAGATCGTGGCTCGGGGCTCGGAAGACCCGACGTCCTGACCTCATCAAATTCGTCCCACACCACCGGGCGGCGACCCCCAGATTGCGTGACAACTCGTGGAAACCCACGGCTGAGGCGAGCAGTGGCCGTCAGCGTGCTGTGGGGCGCGGTGCGGAAATCCCCACCTGGTCTTCCTCCACCGGATCGCTGAGAAGGGCGACGAGGCGCACGAGATCGGTCTCGGTGATGTCGACGAACGAATCAATCGAGCGCAGCGCAGCCAGCACATCGGCGTGTGAAGGGCCTCCTGCGACCGACCCCGGCGAGGGCTTGTTGGCCGCCGCCGGGTAACGACGCCAAGCGAACATGGCGTTGAACGCAACAGCGAGCATCACCATGGCCACGGCGTTGAGCAGAACTGGCCGGACAACGAACTGAAACCCCAGGTCGTACACCGCAGGGCCGCCCACGACTGCTGTCAGCGCCGTAGCTCCGCCGGGCGGGTGGATGCATTTCAGCACGTGCATCGCGCCGATCGCTGCGCCGACAGCAACGGCTGCGGCGAGCTCGATCGATCCGATCATCTCCGCTGCCGTCACGCCGATCAACGCCGACGTGACGTGACCTGCCACGACCGGCCAAGGTTGCGACAACTGTCCGTGGGGCACGGCGAAAAGCAGCACGGCACTCGCGCCCATCGACGCGATCACCATCGACGCGCCATGCAGATCGAGCGCGTCGCGCGTGATCAACATCAGAATGCCGATGGCAACGAAACCGCCGAGGCCCGATACGGCCTTCTCCTTCGTGCTGACCTCGTCGACCTCGACGCCGAGCCACCTCATCCACGTCGCCACGATCGGCGAGGCTACAACGGCATCCAGAAAACGCCGGAAGGACCCGCAAACTGACCGCACCAGCCACCACGCCCTCGAAAACACGCATATCTACGCTCGACCCAAGAGTCGTGGACCGATCGAGAACGGCACTTCGCGCTTGGCTGCGGTCGCTCAGTATCGCGCGTCCTCGATCCGGCCTTCGTGGGCAGTCCCGGCGAGTGTTCCGCCGAACAGTCGGTGGCAGCTACAGACGCCGTGGGCGGGCATGGCCCGTGCTGCAGGCGTGTCGAGTGGTCAAGCCACGGGCGTTGCATGGGCATCGATGCGAAGTGCTGGGATCTGGTTCCAACCGGGCGGTACAACACCGGCTACATGCATGTTGCTGGACTCAGGAACGGCGTCGTTCCCTGCGCAAGAGGGAGCGGAGTGTCTCGGCGTTCGCGTAGCCGACCCGCAGCGCGATCTCGGCGGAGTTGAGGTCGGTGGTTGCCGAGAGATGCCGAGCCCGTTCGATGCGAAGACGTTGGACGAAGCCCAGCGGAGTGAGGTTGAGCGCCGAACGAACTCGTCGTTCGAGGGTGCGCCGGCTGGTGCCGAGCGACTGCGCGACGAACGCGACGTCGAGCGGTTCGTCAAGGCGGGCGCGCACGAAGCGTTCGAACTCGACGACGATCGGGTCATCGTGGCGGAGGTGGTCGTAGGCGACGAAGGCCGCCTGCGACGGGCGCTCGTCGATGAGGAGCAGCTTGGCGACGTGCTGGGCCAGGTCGGGGCTGACCGTTCGCACGAGTGAGAGTGCGAGGTCGATGTGGGCGAAGGCCGCGCCGGCGGTGACGAGGTTTCCGTCGACCACGACCATGGTGTCGAGATCGAGGTCGACGGTCGGATAGCGCTTTCGGAACTCCGGCCCCAGGAACCAGCTGGTCGTCGCCCGCCGATGGTGCATACGTCCGGTCTCGGCGACGGTGAACACACCGGTACACGCCGCCGCGATCTGGGTGGTCGCGTCGTCGAGACGCTCGAGTGACTCGATGACCGACCGGGCACCTCGGCTCTGCAAGGCGTCGTTGGTGGCGGCGGCGGTGAGGGTTCCAAGCGCAGGGACGACGACCACGTCGAAGTCGCCGGACTCCGACAGCGGGTGGTCCACCGACAGGGTCATCGATGTCGTCGTGGCCACCCGCCGCTTCGGTCCGACGATGGCGAGCTCGATCGGGTCGATACGCGGATCGACATCGCCGCGGGCTCCGTCAGCCACCCGCACGATGTCGATCACCGACGCGACCGCCGAACCAAAGCAACCGTCGAGAACGATCAGTCCGATCCGCATGGCGTGAACGGTAGCAATACCGTCGTATACGCCACTCGCCATCGGCCCTGGACCGTCGTACGTTGGACTTGTCACACCAGCAACCCCGAACCGAGGAGACCACCATGTCCACACCCGCATCACTCCCGTACGCCTTCGTCGCCAAGATCGTCGCGGCCGACGGCCAGCACGACGCGCTCGGCGATCTGCTCGCAGGCGCCGTCGAACTCGCCAACGAAGAGGAAGGCACCATGGTCTGGTTCGCGGTCAGGACCCACCCCGACACCTTCTGGATCTTCGACGCGTTTGCCGACGAGGCCGCACGCGACGCCCACGCCAACGGCGCCATCGTCGAAGCCCTGATGGCGAACCAGCAGCTCCTCGGCGCAGAGCCCGAGATCATGCCGGCCGACGTCCTCGCTTCCAAACTCCCGTAGCCCTCCACCGCTCGAGGCGGTCGAGCCCCGCCGAACGGCAGGGCCGATCGAGCGGAAATGACCGCTCGATCGCACGCATGCACTTGCGTCAAACGCGTCTCGAACGTGCCGTTCGAATGCACGCATAACGTTCACCGCCGGCCCCCGCCGAGACCACTCGATAGCGGCACTTATGTGGGTAATCGGTGTCAAGGGGAATCTGAGATTTCTGGCGGTTGAGGTCACGGCTGCTCGGTGCGGGCGCGTTCGAGGAGCGTGTCGAACAGGTCGACTCGGTGGTGCTGGTCGCGTTCGGCGGCATGGTCGCGTTGGGTTTCGAGGACCGGAACGAACGACGTGTTGGTCGAGAAGTAGGCGCAGGATTCGCAGATCGATTCGAACTGGCAGTCGAGCTGGGAGGGCCGGTTGCAGTGGCCGTTGCCGAGCAGTTTCTGGTCGAACTCGGCAGCGAGGTGCGCCATCGCGGCGGTGCCGCCTGGCGCTGATCTGAGCCCGTTCGGTTTGGTGTAGAGGGCGTCGACTTCGCTGGTGACGCGGTCGTAGGCGTCGGCGACGGTGCGGTCCGCGATGCGCGCGTAGACGAGCGTCATCCGCAACGTCTTGTGGCCGAGCATGGCTGCGATTGCTTCGAGGCTCATCCCGCGGTTGATGGCCTGAGTCGCGAGCGTGTGGCGGAGTTGGTGGGGGTGGACGTGGCCGATTCCGGCGGCCTTGGCGACGCGTCGGACCATGCGCGAAACGATGTGCCTGTCGAGGCGGCGTCCGTTGAACACGATGAGTCGGTCGAGGTCGTCGGACCGGCTCCGGGCGTGGTGGTCGAGTTGCTCGACGAGTTGTGGGTGGAGTGGGACGTAGCGGTCGTTGTGTAGTTTGCCGATCGGGACGCGCAGCCAGTGGCGGCCGCTCATCTCGACGACGGCGTCGGCGGTGAGTTCGCAGAACTCGCCGACTCGCAGGCCAGTTCGGGCGAGCATCTCGATCACCAACCGTCGGACCGGATCAGCGTCGGCCGCCGCGCGCATCAGCTTCGCGGCGTCGGGATCGGACAGGAATTTGGGGAGTGGGTCGTCGGGTGTGGGGAGGTCTCCGTTGAAGATCAACACCCGTTTGGGGGCGTCTGGGTAGTCCCATTCCGACACGCGTTCGAAGAACGTTCGCAGCGTGCCGAGCGTGATCCTGATCGTCGTTGGTGACAGTGTGCGCCCGGTGTCGTTCTGGCTGAGCCGGGTGCCGAGGTGACGTTTGAACCCCTCGACATGCACGCGCTCGACGTCGACAAGGCGAACGATCTCCGGGAACTCGCCGGTCACGAAACCGGCGAACTGGCGCAGCATGCGATCCGCGGCGCGCACGCTCGCGGGACGAAGCGAAACCGCGATCTGAGCGAGGTAGCGCTGCATCGTCCCAGCGAGAACGGGTGCAACAGCGGCGATCTCGGGCCAGTCGATGTGTCGAGCCCGTGGCCTTCCCGGCCCGACAGTGACCTCGCCCGCCGCGACAACGTGGGCGACTGCGGCGCTCATTTGCCGATCCCGTCGGCTGCGGCGAGGAACATGTCGGCGTCGATCAACGCAGACGCTTTGTCGTATTCCTCGGCGAGCCAGCCGTTCGCGAGGTGAATGTAGAGGCGGGTCGTGTCGAGCGATCGGTGACCGGCCTGAGCCTGCAACGCCTCCAACTCCATCCCGGCTTCGCGCAGTCGGGTGAAGCACGTGTGGCGAAGTTCGTGGCACGTGACCCGCCGGACGCCGGAGCGTTGGCGGACCGACTTGAACACCTGGCCGAGCCCGTCGTCGGAGAGTGGCCGTCCGCGCCGTTGGCCTTTCAACACAACGAACAACCGGTCCGTGTTCGAGTCGGTCGGGCGCTCCGCTCGGAGGTAGTCGCCGACCGTCGCGAAGAACCTCGCCGAGATCGGGATCTGTCGTTGGTGACCGCCCTTGCCCTCGACAATGAACACCTGTCGACGTGCTCCGTCCAAGTCTGCGAGGCGCAGACCGAGGACCTCGCAGCGGCGTAGTCCGCCGAGCACCATTGCTTCGATCATCGCCCGATCCCGCCACCTTCGACACGCTTCGAGCAGCGCGTCGACCTCGCTCGGCTCCGCCACACGCGGCAACGTTCGCGGTGTTCGGATCAACGGCACACCGCGCTGGCCGCGATCACGAGAGCGCCGTGTCGACAGGCCGCGCGGGACCGGGTTCTGATCGACGTCACCGCGCACGATCAGGTAGGAGAACATCGATGACAACGACGACAGGCGGCGTTGGATCGTGCGCGCCGACAACCCCGACTCGCCATCAACCAGTCGCACGACCGTGTCGTCACCCGACGCGCGTTGGGCGGTGATGAACGCCAACACATCCGCCGTTGTCACCTCGGCCGGCTCGACCGGAACGAGCGTGAAGAACACCTTCAGATCGAACCCGGCAGCGAGCACCGTGTTCGGCCGGCACCTCACTGAAAGGAACTCGAGATACCGGTCGACGACCGGGTGACCGAGGCGAACCTCGACCCCTCCGTCGGCGCGATCGGCGCGTTGAAATTCAGGTGACCAAGACATGGGATGGGTTCCTTTCGAGCCCCGGCGGGGCAGTCACCCAGAGTCCCTCACCACCACTGAAAGCGGCGAGGATTACCCACATATCCTCACATCTTCCGCACCCCGATGCGCTCATAATGCCAACCGGCTGAGCGTCAAGGGGCACCAGCTGTCGCCGGTGATTCGCTTCTGACCAACTGACCAACTGACCAAGCAGGCGCTCTCAGGGCGTCGCGAGGGAATCTTCGTCACGGAGGTAGGCGAGCAGCTTCTCTCGCGCAGCGTCGACGGAGGCGACGAGGTCGTCGTCGCCGCATGCCTCGGCGTACTCCTCTTCTTTCTGACGGAAGGGGAACTCCGAAACCGGGTTGTCGAGAACTTGACCGGCTGCGGCAGTCGTCCGAGCAACCAGCGCGAAGTCGTCGACCTCGACCGCCAAGTCGATCAGCATGAGTGCGTAGTTAGTGATGACCGTGGTCATTGCAACCACGACGCCTTCGCTCTGCGGCCAGCCGTCGAAACCCTTCTGTGCTCGGAACAGTGGGCCTTCCATCAAGTCCAGGCCAGCCGAGAGCACCCTGCGCGCGTCGTTGGAACCCAGCTCGTGAGCGCTGTGTAAACGGTGCTCGAGCAGGTCAACATCGCTGACCACCAATCGGCTCAGCTCAAAGAACCGGGCCGCCGGGCCGGTTGCCGGCAGAAGGTCCTCGCCGTTCGAGCCGACTCCGAGTCGACGGCGCAACGTGGACACGCGGTTCTCGACGGTCTTGCGCTCGCGATTCGGCGCAATGGCTTCATGGACCAATCCGAGGTCGACCGAGGCATGGCCTCGCAGGCACGCAAGCACACCGAGCAGCTCGGTGTCGTTGGCGCTGAGGTCGATGCCCTCGGTCCGAACGTTGCCCATGACCCGGAGCAGAACGTCGAACGTTGGAGCCACGTACTCGAACTCGGGCACTTCATCGTCGACGTCGATCTCGTCAGCCAGTTCCACATCAGCGACATCGAGCGGCTCCACTTCGACGCTGTGATCTGCGGCTGCTTCCGTCTCGGCAAGCATCACGGACATGATCTGCGACGGCTTCATCGGCTCGCTCTCGGCGTTGAGCGCATGATCCAACATCACTGCAGCTTCTGCCGCAGCTTGCAGCGACACCATTGGTGCGGTCAGTGCCACGTGCGACCACACGGCCTTCGATGCGTCATCGATGACGATCTGCTCGTTCGCATTCGCATGACCGCCGACCACGACGACCGCAACGCCCATCGACGGCACGCAGATGTCGACCAACTCGTCCAACAGAACCCGATCGCAGTCGGCGACCGAGCCGGCGTTCACGATGAAGACGATCGGATCGTGGCGTCCGTCGTCCTCGGCCAGTTCAGACCGGGCCGACACCATCGAGGCCGCGCCGGACGCGGCCATTGCATCGACGTGCTCGCGCGTTGTTCGAACTGCACGTTGCAGCGTCGTGTCCTGCCACACCCGGTCACACACCTCGGTCCCGTCGACGTGGAGCCCGATCAGGCACAGATCCATCGGGACACCCAAGGGGTAGGTGGCCAACTCGAGCGCCATCGACCGGGCGAGGCCCATGGCAGCGTCGGTGTCACCGCTGATCGCAACACTCGCAGCCGTCTCCAAGTCCAACAGCACTTCCTGGTCGCCGTCGTCGTCGCTGCGCCTGCCAATCGTGACCAACGCTGGCGTCAACAACTGCCGCGACGCCACCGGGTCATCGTCGAACCGATGAGTCCACGAGTGGGAGCCATCGATCGTCGACCAACCCTTCGGCGGCAGCGGAGCGGGTGAAGCGAACAGCACCTCGACTCGGTCTTCTCCGATCTGCACAGCGCGCACGGCAGGCGGATCTGACTGCTCAGCGGCATACGGCGTCAGGCTCTGCATGAGACCACGCAATGTCGTCAGATGGGCAATCGACTCAGGGGATCGCGTGATGGCCAGCTCGGTCCCCGATGCCACCGATGGCGGATCAGTGATCCGCTCGCCGGGCCCCAACCGGGCCAAGCGACGTAGACGGAACCGGCGGACCGCCAGACCGAGACCGGCGAGCAGTAGCGAACCGGCAGCGACATTGGCCCACACTGACCGGTGCCACTCGTTGACAACATCGGCACCGTCAATCGCTACCTCGCCAGACCTCGAAACAACGACGGCGGGGGTCACCGAAGTAGCAGGGACATCGGTCGGCACCGGTGCAAGCGGACTATCCGTAGGCGGTGGGAACGACCTGGACTCGACCTCGGACGCATCGACCTCAGCCTCGGCGACCGGCTCCACGACATCCACCGCAACAGCCTCAAAGTCTTCGACAGGCGCATCCCCGAACTCGGGGATCACCTCATCGACGACGTCTGGAACCTCGATCGGCGCGCGCGGCGCAGGCGGTGTCACCTGGTCGGTGATCAGCATTCCGTCTTCGTCCATGGGTGGCAGAACCAGTTGCATGCCAATCGCGATTTCGCTTGGGTTGTCCAGCTGATTGAGTTCCGAGACCGTCCACACCATGTCGGCGTTCACAGCCCCGTACTGCACCTCGATGATCTCCCACAGCGTGTCGCCTCGAGCCGTCGTGTAGGTCGTCCACGAGGCATCGGTCGCAACCGGAGGTGGCGGGGTTTGCGAGCCCAATGGGGGGAACTTCAGCTGCTGCCCAGGAAAGATCAGGTTCGCGTCAGCAAGGTCGTTGACGTCAGCCAGCCAGTCCACTGTCGTCCGGTCGGTTACCTCGCCGTACTGGACGCGAGCGAGCTTCACCAGCGTGTCGCCGCGCTTCACGGTCACTACGACGACGTCGGCGTCCTCGACGCCTGAGACCGCGCCTTCTACGTCGATCGTCGACTGTTCACTCGTCGAGTCGATCGACTGTGCCGTCGTGTTCGTGGGGACAGATCCGGTTGCGCTCACAAGACCGCCCGCAGACAGCGACACCAACGACGCCGTCATTGCGGTCGCTGCCGACGCTTCAACCAGCCGCTTGCGAATGATCGGCACCGCGCACGCATGGCTCGTCCTCGACAAGAGTCGCGACACCGACACCAGACGTGCCGCTGCTGCGGCCTCGCTTGCCAAGACGAGCAGCGACACAGCGACGACGTAGCCGGCCAGCACGATGCCGATCCATCTTGCGACCTCGACGAACGCGTCGATTGGTTCGGTCCCGTCCAGCCAGGTCCCGACTTGCGGGAAATCGAGTGGGCTGATCGACCACCGGCCTGCCACGACGAATGCCGCGAGGAACGCTGCGCTCACCGCCAGCCAGATCAGCGCTCGTGTGAAGCTCCGTGACTCGTTCATTCCGACAGCACTCCAACGAACTCGTCAACGTCATAGTCGATCGCCGGCGACGGAAAATCGAGCGGCCCGAGCGGGAAGGTCTCGGCCGGGAAACCGTCATAAGTCAGAGTCCACGTGCCAGCCCACGTCGAGACGAATTCGACTGCGTACGTCCCCTTCGTCTGCGGTTGCCATGTCACCGCTGGATCCTCTTCGGACCCGCAGGCGGTTCGCTGGAATCCATCCTCGGCGGTGCCTCCGATGTTCCAGGCCATACCGACCGGATCGACGGTCGCTGCTGCGGTCCAGCCTCGCAACGTCAGCCCGACCGGTGTCTGGCCGGGGTCGGCGCACCAGAACCAGGTGTCGAGTCCGGTGATCCCGCCGAACGCGACACGAGGGTTCAGCTCCGTCTCGAATGTCAACACCGGTTCGGCCGCATTCCGGAACTCCTCCTCGGTCGGCGGGGGTGGTGGCGGATCCGGCACAGGGTCGCCCGGGTACACGCACACGAAGTCGAAGATCACGGTTTCGTTGGTGTCGATCCGTATCAGGATGATGTTGTAGTAGACGCCGAGCTCCGTCGTTGTCGTCTCTGTGCCATCGGCAGCGACTGATGTAGACGTCCGAGGAGTGCAGAAGAAGTCGACGAATGCAGGTCCTGGACCGCCGCGAGCGTCCGTGGTTCCCCAGGAGTACCGCTCCCAACGGAACACAACCGATCCGGTTCCAATGTTGACGGTCGTGTCGCCGGCGTCTGGCCCTTCAATCGTGATTTCGATCCGACACTTCTTGACCTTGGTGATCGGGTCGATGACGCACACAGCGTCTTGCGCCTGCGCGGGACTCGCGACTCCGCCGATCACTGTCGCGAGCACCAACGAGAGGCAGGTGACTGCTAGCCCAAGAGTCCTTCGGCTCATTGCTGCGTCACGATCCGCCACGGCAAACCAGGCTCGTTGTTCCGCACCAAGTTCATCTGCCCGTCGACTGGGTCGTTCGGGTTCTCGACGACCAGCTGTGTCACGACGTCGCCATTCGAATCAACGATGGCGCCCAGATTCTCGCCCACCGGAGCGATGGTGTAGCGGATCACGACTGCAGCTGATTCCTCGAGCGTTTCTTCGTCGAACCCGACGATCTCGAAGTCAGTGACGTCGTTCGCCGATTCGCCCTCTGTTCGTTCTCCTCTGTCGATGAAGTCACTCATCTGCGCTGTGTAGAGCTCTTCGCAGGGGCTCTCTACTGCGCAGATGCCCGGGATTGCATCGAGGTTCGGGTCGGCGTACATGGCAACGATCCGGCGACTGAGTTCTTCGATCACAAACTCGAAGTCGTCGAGCGCCACCTCTGTTGGTGCCTCACCAGTCGTCGTCGGGGCTTCCGTCGTGGGCGCGGCTGCGGTTGTCGTGGTTGTTGTCTCGGCGACCGTCGATGATGTCGCCGTCGTGGACGACGTGGTGGTGTTGGCCGTTGCGGTGATCGGCGGAGACGACGCCACGGTCGTGTCTGATGCTTCGCTTCCACTGCAAGCAACGACTGTCATCGCAGCGATTGCTCCGAGCAGTACAACTCGTTGGGGTTGGATCATGGGGAGTCCTCTCTCGGCGTGCCTGTTGCGGTCACGCGAATGATCAGTGGTCCGTCGCCTTGGTCGAAGATCGAAATGAAGCTGTCGTTGACTTGCGCTTCGAGCACCACGGTCACTTCGTCAGCTGTGGCGTCGACTGATGAGTTGGCGATGTCAATGTCGAGATTCTGATTCTCGATGCTCTGCAGTGCTCGCTCGCGGGCGAGCACTGGATCGAGTTGGAGCACTCCGGTGCTGCGGAAGACGTCTTCGTCGAGTGCTGTTGCACCGGCTTGGGCTGCTTGGTCGGCGGCTCCTGCGAGTCCGCGCCGTTCGCTGAAGGGGACGTAGATCGCGAGGACGAGGAAGCCGAGCATGCCGATCATCACGGTCAGGCCCATGATCCACACCGTTACTGAGCCTTTGTCGGTTGGGCGCGGTGCGTTGCTCATAGCGTGTCCAGGCTTCGGTAGTCGTCGATTCGCGCCGTGGATGAGGCGGACCAGTCCACGGCTCCGGTTGTCCCGATTCCGGGGATCACGATCGCTGGGACGACGACGGTGACGGTGACGGTGATCTCGCATCCCCGGCACCATTCGCCGGTGACCGACATCGTCAGGTCCTGGTCGAGGTTCGTTGCCGCCCGATCCACCGCTTGTTGGGCGGCCTCGACACCGCTGGCTGCGTCGGACGCTCCGACGATCAGCGTTGCTGCTTCTTTCGCCGACGATCGTGCGGCGGTTTGGGACTCGGGCCATTGCGGGATGAGAAGGACGAGCATCGAGATCGGAATCAGGATGAACGCGACACCGAGGACCAGTTCGATCTCTGCTGACCCTCGGTCGTGTTTCGCGTTGCTCATTGGTCTTCCTTGGCTGCCGAGGCCGAGAAGCTGCCGTTGTAGTTCGCGAGTGAGGAGAGCCATCCGTTGAAGCTCACGTCGGCAGTGACAATGATCGATGTTCCGGCATCTGCGCAAGTGACGGTGACACCGTCGCGCATTCCGGGGATGAGGTCATCCAGCACCTCATCGACTCGTGTCTGGCATGCCGACGGCCCGCCGATCGCTCCCGCTCTCGCGCCTTCGTCGAGGGCGGATTGCACGACGCTCTTGCCGTAGTAGTGCACGCTGATGTTGGCGAGCTGAATGAACAACAGGAGCGCGAACGACACGGCAATGACGACCGACACCGTGATGGTGCCGGCGTCATCGCCACGCTCTCTCTGTTGGTCGGTCATCGGGTTCGATCAGAGACCGACAGCTGAGCGGATTGATCCGACGACGTCCTGGCCGAAGACCTGCAGCAGGCCGACGATTGCGACGACCGCCACCACTGCGACGGCGATGTAGCTCATGACTTCGGCGAGTGCTTGGCCGCTGTCTTGATGCTTCGGCGTGTACTCCTGTTCATCGGTGCGCTGCAGGTCGAGCACCGTGTGGTCGGGGCGGCGGTTGCGGCGGGTGGGTTGCATGGTGTGCTCCTTGTTTGGTGTGGGCTATCGGTTGAAGATGATGGATGGGATCGGCGCGACGATGAACAGCAAGATGATCGGCGCCAGGATCATCGTGAGCGGTAGGACCATTGCGACGCGGCGGCGCGCCATGGACCGTCGGAGTTCTTGACGCCGTGAAGCGCGGAGCACTTCGGACAGTTGCATGAGTGCGTCGGCGTCGCCGCCGTCGTCCCAGCTTGCGCCGACGAGCCGGTACAGGCGAGCTGATTGAGGCTCCGAGGATTCTTGGGCGGTCCGTTCGAACACTTCGCGTGCAACGGACCCGGACCGGATCAGACTGACTGCACGACCGAGGTCTTGGGAGACTTCGCCGCTGCTGCGTCGAACGAGGCGTTCGACTGCGGGTTGCGGGTTGTCGCCGGTGCGCAGGTACATCGCCAGGATCTGGCACATCACGTGTGTTTCGGCGCTCAGCCGCTCGCTGCGGAGCCGGATTGCTCGGTCGATTCGGGACCGCCAGTTCGAGTAGCCGCCCACGCCGGCGATGATCACGAGCAAGAGCGAGCCGGTTGCCCCGAGGCTGACGAAGAGCGCCATGACCACGCCAAGGCCGACGCCGGCCGCGGTGAATGCGAGCTGCTGTCGGTGAGCGTCGTCGACAGTCAAGTCGGCCATGCCGGCCTGACGAAGTCGTTGCTCGTCGATGCCGCCCCCGATGAGCCGGGCGAATCCCTCGGCGAGCGTTGTGATCATTGGGCCCCACACGGTGCGGGGCCCTTGAGCGCGTTCGGGTATGACGGTTCCGAGCTGGCTGCGTGTGCGTTGGGCGTACGGCTCGATGCGATCAGCGAGTTGCACGCGACTGCGCACCAGGGACGTGGCGACCAATGCCGCACCGACTGCAGCGAGCAGCGCAGGAAGAACTGCTTGCCCGGTCATGTTGCTGCCTCGATTGATTCGTCGCGCGAGATGAGCACACGCGGTTCGTCGGGCACGGTGCCGATCTTGTTCATGATCTTCCAGCCGAATAGCGCCATCCCTGCGCCGATGCTGATGACAATCCATCCGAGTGGCGTCGAGTAGAAGTCGGCGAACTCGCTGTTGCGCGTGACGAGCCACATCAGCAGCAGGAACGGGATCGCCATCACCAGCACGGCTTGGGCCCGAATGTCGGTTTGGTTCGAAATGATCTCTTCGTGGACTTCGAGGTCCGACGTGACGTTGTCCGCAAGGGACTTGAGCACCTCCATGTAGATCTTCTCGCCCTGGCTCAACGCGACGTCGATCGACTCCAGCACCCGATCCGAAACCGGGTCGGCAAGATCAGCACGCGCCACGGCAAGCGCAGCTGAACGGTCGAGGACCGCAGAGTTCTTCGCATACCGACGCCACGTCGGCCGAAGCGGCTCCGGCCCGGTCTGCCCCAGTCGCTTGAGTGCGTCGTGCAGGCTCATCGACGACAGCGCGCTGAGCACGTCGCGGATTGCTTCGGGCCATGCAGCGATTCGCTCTGCGAGTTCGATCCGTCGGCGCCGTCGGTAGAACGCTCGCGGGACCCCCGACACGGCGATTGCGAACAGCACCGCGATCGGTGGCGTCCGCGTGATGAGCAGCATCAGGATGAACGTGGCGATCGTCGACCCGATGACGGTGAGGCGGTACCTGCTCGTACTGATCGCTACACCGCTTTGGAGCAGACGTTCTTGCAGCGTGGGGCGCTTCCTGCGTGTCGAGACACGGCGCGGTTTCGCGGGCTTGTTCCAGTCGATGATCACCGACACCAAGCAGTACGCCGCTGCTGCGGCGGACAGAGCAGCGAGCAGGATCACAGCAGCGTGTCCGTTCCCTCGCACAGGCCTTGGGCAGTGATGCCGCCTTGCATGTTGCGGTCGATCATCGGGCCCAACTCACCGAGCGACCCAACACCCTGAAACTCGAGCGGAGCGCCGAGGCGTTCACGCTTGAAGATCGGATTGAGAACAAAGTCGTCGTTGGCGTCCAAGAAGCTCGGCACCGCCGAGATCTCCATCACCTGACGGCGCATCCCCTTCTCCGGGTCGACGAGATGCAGCGGTTCGGCTTCGCAGAACACCGAGACGTCGATGAGGCTTGAGAAGCGCCGGGACACAGCAGAGCGCTCAAGGTTGTTGCCAGCAAGGATGGCCAAGTCGCTCAGGGCGCCCATCGCGAGCGTTGCGGACTCCGAATGTACGGTCGTGAAGAATCCGCAGCCGGCGTTGCTGGCACGAAGCAACTCCACTGCCTCGGAGCCCCTCACTTCGCTCACGCCCAGCCAGTTCGGACCGGCCGTGAGCGCCAGGTTGACCAGTGACCGAATGGACTCGTCGCCGTCCGGCACCCAGTCGCCACCCGGATGCGCCGGTGCGGTGAGTTCGCGTGCCTCCTGCACAATTCGCACGTTGTTCGACTGATGGATCTGGCGGATCATCGCGGCCAGCAACGTTGTCTTTCCCGACCCCGGCGCACCGGAGATGACAATGCCGGCACGGGTCAGCATCAACGATGCCAACAGGTTCGCAGCGACGAGTGTGAGCGAGTTCCAATCCACCAGCTGACGAAGCCGCGCAGTCTGTTCTCGGTAGACCCGGAACGTCGCATCGAGCATCGTTGCCACGTTCGGGATCGACACGGTCGCCCGTACCGAGTTGTCCCAGATCATCTTCGTGACGACCTGACGTGACGCGTCGACGCCGGTGTGCGCATCGGCGAGCAACCGCGTGACGATGGCGAGCATCTCTTCTTCACCGATCGGGTCAGCATCGACTTCGAGCACACCGTTTGTCGTGACGATCGACGTCACCCCTCCCTTCACGACGACCTCGTAGACCGGTACTTCGTGGTTGAAGTACTTCGTGAGCGGTCCTGCTTCGAGGAACGTCAGCTCCAATTGCCGGCGAAGCTCGCCCAGGTTGGCGTGAACCGGGAGAAGCCCGCGGTTGGCTTCCTCTTCGTACCGGTTGATCTCTGCCTGGATGGCGACACGAACCTGATCGTCTTTCGGTGTCGCGGAGTCGTCCGCTCCCTCTTCGGTCAGCCGGTCGAGGATCCGTTGACGGATGAATTCACGTGCTGTCATGCCGGCGGGGATGCCGCCGTCTTCGGTCGTCTTCATCGAATCGCCCCTTCTGTCCGCCAGGCAGATTCCATTGCGTCAGTGGCGTGGAAGCTGATGTCGACCATTGCCCGGCTGAATGGGCCACGTGGAACCAGTTCGGCATTCCACGCCGCCTTGCCAACTCGAGTATCGACCGGCAACGACCCCACGATCTGGATCCGATCACCGCACAGCGACTGCAAACGCTGAGCAATGTCGCTCACCACCTTCGTCGACTTCGCTGGCGCGTTCGAGATGACCGTCAGCACGGGTGCTTTCGGATTCGCGTGCACGAGCCAAGAAGCGAACCGAACGATTCCGACGGGCGATGCGTCGCACAGACCGAGTACGTGATCAGCTGTCGACAACAGTCTGCGGCTCACTGCGAAGCGAGGGACCCAGCCGTCCAAGTCCTCGACCATCGGGCCGGTGATCGCCACTGCGGAGTTCCAGTTGCGATCGCATTCGGCGAGCAGGCGGACACTGTCGTGCTCGCCCAGCTTGTTCCAGTCGTCACCCGACGGCAACCCACAGATCACGTCGAAATCGAACTGCGGGAGACCTGGCTGCGGTCCGCTGAGATGCGCTGCGGCCTCGCCGTTCGAGCTGACTGCGGCAGCAGCGGTCGCCACGTTCGGTACGTCGCGGTATCCGAGTCGCATCGCGAGATGCGGGTCGGTTTCGTTGAAGTCGATCAGGATGCTCGACCCATCATTCGACATCACTGCAGCGAGCGCGACGCCAACCTCGGTCGCGTCGGTGCCAATCGGCCCACCAACGACCAGAGCTGCGCGGCCTTGGAGAGGAGCAGCGTGAAAGTCGACCGGGTCGCCGAGGCCAACGTCCTTGGCTGCCGGGTCAACCGTTGCGATCTGCTGCATCATCCGCGTCGGTGTCGTCGAGGCATCCATGCGCAACTCGATGCCGAGCCCGATGGCCTCGTGCTCGGTGTCGATCGAGTCGTACACCCCGATGATCGGCAGCCCCTCAGCGTCACAGGCTGCGATGAAGTGTCGATCCACCCACGGGTCACCGACCCGCACACAGACGACACTCAAACCACGATCGGTCACGGCGCGCCGGTCGCGAACCAGCACGACCTGAACGTCAGCGACATGGTCGCTCGCGTAGCCCTTCAACCGAAGGCCCCAGTCCGACAAAGCAACACCGACCTGGCGGGCCATCACTCGCCGACTTCCGTGGGCGTCGCGGGGTCAACCGTTGTGTCGTTGAGCCCCGTCGAGCGAACGATCAGGAACTCGTCGGCCTCGATCACCTCGGCGAGTTGCAACGCGTCGTCGCTCGTCACTTCGATGGCGACCCACAACTCGTCGCGCGTCGCTGTCAATCCGCCGCTGTCACCACCGCCCGATGACCGATCGATCACTACCGCACCAGTCATGACATAGCTCGCCCCCTCATCGCGCGTATCAATGACGTCAATCTCGTCACCAACTTCGAGTTCGCCGCCGGTGAGACCCCACGACGAGATCGGGATAGCCATCGAGCGCCCGACCGGACGCGACGACCCTTCACCAATCGCAGACGCACCGATCGGCTCGCCAACTTCGAGTGTGCGTCCGGCAACGAGATCCTCGGCGAGCCGGTTCCGTCCGAGCAGGTCGTCCGAGAACGACACCGACGCGGGCATCTCGATGATGTCGACGTTGTCCGCTGAGATCACCGCGCCAGCCGGAATCCGTTCGGACGGAACGATGACTTCGACCATCTCACGACGATCGCTCAAGACCGCGATGACGCTGACGAACGCGAGCAGCAGGGCGAGCGTGCCGACGATCATCGTCAACGTGATCCGCTCGGACAACTTGCCGCGCCGTTTCGTCATCGCACGACGCCGACGCTTCACCGACGTCTTCGAAGGTGGAGCGGCACGACGCACGGGCTCAGCCGCTTCTGTCGGCGGCGGCGGAATCGATTCGGCCTCGATACTCACGTACGTCTGCCTTTCGTCGGGTTGCCCGCCCGCTTCAAACCACAACGTATGCTAATTAGCCATGACCCGCAAGGGGTCTCATCAATATTCGCTCTGACTGACCATTCTCGCTACCCACCGCTTGGCGGCTGGGCAACCGTGCTCCCACTTCGATTCACGAGTTGCTGGCGTCAACGCGCAGCGGTGGGTTCACCCGAATGATCGTTGGTCGATGCTGCGTGTTGCTTCGGTGCTGCTCGATCAAACCCACCTCGCTGAGGAGTTTGCGGTACTGCAGCCACCCCGCCCGACTCACCGAGAACATCACTGCGATCTCTTCGGCGGTGGCGGTGACCACACGGTCCTCGTCGAGGATCTGGAACAGGCCAACCCACAGCGCGAACGCACGCGCGCGTGTCGTCGCCGGATAGCCGTCAGCTGACTCCACCGTCGCCCACGCCGCGAAGAAATCCGTTCGCTCAGCCAACTCGTGTGGCACGGTGCGACCACTCGCTTCACCACTCATCGCCCCACGACCGTAGCCACACCCCGACGGATCAGCGCGCTTCGACGGCTCACAGCAGGCCGTGTTCTCACACAGCGGGCCGACCTGGCGGGCCAGGGCGTCGCTATCTCCTCATGCGTCGCTCGTGAGCCTGTTCAATTCCCAAGCGGTCGAGGTGGCGTCTGCAGGAACAACGCATCGTGGCGGTCGTGACGACTCGCGTGGGGTCCTCAGTCAGCGAGAGCATTCACGGTTGCAGTGAGCGTCCTGACCGCCGCACGCGCTTGGTGTCACGGGTTTCTGTGCAGCACTGCGCCGCTGTGCACAGGTGTACCGCTTGATCGAATTTGCGAACGCCACGCTGTTCGGCTCAGCCCAACGGCGCGATCGCCAATGCTGCACAGATGACGGTTGCCCGCCGTGCGCTCGCGAGCCGATGGTCAGATCGGCGGACCGCATCGGCCGTAGTCGAGGCGCGACCTGGTCGGAGTACCGTGCTCACGGTCGACGATTGGAGCATCTAGCAGTGTGTAATTTCAGATGAGCAGCGATTCGCCGACCCCGAACTTTCGACGCGGATGGCCTCTAAACCGGGGAACGGATTTCCTGGTCGGCACCGACGACTTCGCAGACCTCGAGATTCGCCCAGCGGGCAACGGAACGAGCTTCTACTATTTCTTTCATCGCGGACGGGGGTCTCTGATCACGGACTTCATCCTCGAGACCAAGCCGCAGACGCTGAAGCTGTGCTCGGTGAAACTCATCGCCAAGGGAAACGGGCGTTTTTCGCCTCGGCTCGACTTCGCCGTGCGCAACAAGACGAATCGAGCGATCGAGGAAGCCGATCTACCCGTCACAACTGGTGAGGTTCGGTTGGTGAAGGCCCACGTGGACCTGTCCGACTGTCCGGATCAGTTGTGGGCTCTGATTCGGTTCCTGCTCGAGCTGCCCGAACTGGACATTCCAGATGGCGAGATGCTGAAAGTCGTGTCGTCCTCACAGGCGAGCGCTCTTGATCGGCTCACGCCGGAGGTGGTGGCGGCGCTCGGCGCAGGTGAAATCAATGGCGACGATGCGAACCTGATCTTCGATGCCCTGTTGAATCAGTCGGATGCGGTGGACGCGATCGTCGCGGCCGGCGGTGGAGCGAAGCTCCGGACGGTTGTTCAAGCCACTGAACTTGGTGAGATCGTGGAGCAGCTCCAGTCGCTCGTGGACGACCCGAGTACAAGCGAGGGGCAGCTTCAACACTTGCTGAAGGAGCAGTGGTGGATCTTCGGAGGCCGGTTCGTGGACCTCGCTGACCGAAGATCGCTCACCGTCCGGGATCAGCTGGACATTCCACTGATCCAAGTTGATGGCTCGCTTCACGTCGTGGAACTCAAGACGGCAAACGTGTCGGACCTTGTGGTCAAGTACCGAAGCCACCACGCCGTGGGTCCGGGTGTCAACGAGGCAGTCGGGCAGGCGGCGAACTATCTCCGATCGCTCGACGAGGAACGAGCCACGATCAAGGCCAACCTCGGATTCGATGTCCGCCGCGGACAGGCGACCGTTGTTATCGGTCATCCAACCCACTGCTCGGTGGACCGCGAGCAGGTCTACGACACCCTGCGCACGTACAACAGTCATCTGGCCCGAATCCAGGTAATCACTTATGAGGAGTTGCTTGTAGGCGCCAGGAATATGGCTCAGCTTGCTCGTCGGACGGATGGCTGACAGCGAGGGATGCCGGCTTCACCGCCACCGCCACGCTGAACCTGGGGGAGTTGCGTGTTCTGCAGATTGTCGGCATCGTGGATGGATGCCGAGTGACAGCGTCCGAGATGGCGAGGTGCTGTTCAGGGCCTACATCAATCAACGGCCGGATCTGTCTGCGGAGTTCGAGGCGAGCAGTGGCTCGCGCAAACCCGACTTCACCGTCGATGGTCCGGACGGCCCGGCGATCTGCGAGATCTACAGCCCGGAGCTCATCCTGCGAAATCGATCGGGTTCGTTCGATGCGTTCAAGCCGGTCAACGGAGCGTTCAAGAGTAGGAAGCGAGCACAGGGCGCAAAGGCGAAGAACGAGGGCGTTCCGTACGTCGTGGTGGTGTCGAGTGCGAACAGCGACGTTGCGCTGGCCGAATTCGAGTTATTCGTCGGAGCCTTCGGCCGGAAGCGTCCTCTTCGTAACGGCCAGAACACCCGATTCAGCGCGATCGCTGCAATCCGGCGATTCAACCCAACGCTCCACCGACTGCAACGGGAGACGCGGCAGCGGCTCCCACCCAAACCTTCTCTCGAACAGGCCTGGAGCGTGGTGACGGATGTCGAAGGTGAGCTGACAAAGGCGGGAGACTTCGACCCGTCGGCGGCTGTCGCTCGCCTTCAGGTGATTCACAATCCGTGGGCGGCGAATCCCCTTCCGGAGGGCTACTTCGGTGGGCCGCACGATGAGCAGTTCCGGCTTCGTCTCGACACGGAGCCGACCACGATGGAACGATTCTGGACCGGCTGGCGAATTCATGAGGTTCCGGACGACGATCAGTACGGCTGACGTCGGCTCAACATAGGCACCGAATGTTCAGGTACATCTATGCTCGCCGCAGATGTTTGAGTGGCGGCGACGGACCAACGAGAGCGTGCTGAAGCGAGCGTCGACGTGAAGTCGCCAACTTCGACAGCGGAACTCAAGTCGGCGCTCTGGGATGCCGCCAACATCCTGCGCGGGTCGGCCGTCGACCGGACCGACTGGAAGGGGTACATCCTCCCGTTGCTGTTCTTCAAGCGGATCTCCGACGTGTGGGACGAGGAGACGGCCGATGCCGCCGAGCTCTACGGCGAGGCCGACCCGACTCACTTCCCTGAGGTCCACCGGTTCCAGGTACCCGAGGGCTGTCGGTGGCGCGACGTCAGGGAGACGCCCAGCAACGTCGGTGCCTCGCTCCAGCACGCGATGCAGGAGATCGAGCGCACCAACCCCGACACGCTTTACCGCATCTTCGGCACAGCCGACTGGGGCAACAAAGAGAAGTTCACCGACGAGCTGCTCAAGGACATGATCGAGGGCTTTTCCTCGATCGCTCTCGGCAACCACGATGTCGACACCGACATCCTTGGAGATGCGTACGAGTATCTCGTCAGCAAGTTCGCCGACGTGAACCGGCGCAACAAGGCCGGCGAGTTCTATACACCGCGCAGCGTCGTGCGGATGATGGTCGACATCCTCGACCCCCAAGAGGGCGAATCGATCTACGACCCGGCTTGCGGCACGGGCGGCATGCTTCTCGCTGCCATCGATCACGTGAAAGAAGCCGGCGGCGACCCCCGCACCTTCTACGGCAAGATCTATGGCCAGGAGAAGAACCTCACCACCTCCTCGGTCGCTCGCATGAACCTTGTGCTACACGGCATTGAGGACTTCCAGATCGCCCGAGAAGATACCCTCCGAAACCCGGCTTTCACCAACGGCGTTGGCGGCCTCGCCACCTTCGACTGCGTGATTGCCAACCCTCCCTTCTCCCTCAAGGAATGGGGCCGGGAGACCTGGGAGAACGACCCCTGGAACCGAGTGGAGTATGGACTTCCGCCCAAGAAGTACGGAGACTTTGCCTTCGTTCAGCATATGGTCGCGTCGATGGCGGAGGGCGACGGCAGCCGCATGGCCGTCGTCCTGCCGCAGGGTGCACTGGCGCGTCGCGGAGCCGAACGAGACATCCGCAAGTCCATCCTCGAAGACGGCCTCGTCGAGGCCATCATTGGCCTTGCCCCGAATCTCTTCTACGGAACGCCATTGGCGGCGTGCGTGGTGGTCCTCCGGCGGAGGACGCCCGCCGAACGAGGCCATAAGGTGCTCATCGTCGATGCTTCGCGGCTCTTTCGGCGGGGACGAGCCCAGAACTTTCTCGACCCAGAGCACGCCGAGCAGATTGTCGAGTGGTTCGAATCGTTCGAGGACGTGCAGGACCGAGCCAAGGTCGTCACCTTAGAGAAGATCGAGGAGGAGGGCTGGACCCTCAACATCTCGAGGTATGTGCTGCCCGTACCTGGCGATGACGTCCCAGCCCTTTCGGAATCGGTCGGGGCGTTCAGGGCAGCGCTCGCCGAGACTCGAGCCGCTGAGGCGGATCTCCGAACTGTATTGGCGGATGGCGGTTGGCTCGAGTGAGCGACCAGTTGACGCAGAAGGAACTCGAGTCGTTCCTGTGGGGAGCGGCGATTCTGCTGCGCGGCCTAATCGATGCCAGCGACTATAAGCAGTACGTCTTTCCGCTCCTATTCTTCAAGCGGTTGTCCGACGTCTGGGATGCGGACTTCCGAGAAGCATTCGAGGAGACCGACGACGAGGGCTACGCCACCGCGACGGCGAACGACCGGTTCATCATTCCCGCTGGCGCGCATTGGACGAGCGCTCGAGATGCGTCGAGGGATGTCGGTAGGGCGCTGCTGGGTGCGTTTCAGGCCATCGAGGGGGCCAATCCAGAGCGGCTGAAGGGAGTCTTCGGCAACGCTGCGTGGACGGATAAGGCCCAGATGCCGGATGAGACCCTGAAGAATCTCATCGAGCACTTTTCGAAGCACACCCTGAGCCTTCAGAACGTCCCTGAGGACGAGCTGGGGAACGGCTACGAGTACCTGATTAAACAGTTTGCCGACGACAGCGGTCATACCGCGCAGGAGTTCTACACGAACCGCACACTTGTCCACTTAATGGCGCAGATGCTGGAGCCTCAACCTGGCGAGACGGTCTACGACCCGACGTGTGGCACTGGCGGAATGCTGATCTCGTGCCTCGCAGAAGTGAAGCGGAAGGGTGGCGACATCCGCACAATTGGACTTTACGGACAGGAGCTAATCAACATCACTGCAGCCATTGCCCGAATGAACCTTGTGCTTCATGGTGTATCCGACTTCGATATCCGCAGCGGCAACACATTACACGAGCCCGCCCTGTTGGACCGTGACCGGCTGAAGACCTTCGACGTTGTCCTCGCAAATCCGCCCTACTCGATCAAGAAGTGGAATCGCGAGGCCTGGCTAAGCGATTCATGGGGCCGGAACTTCCTTGGCACCCCGCCGCAAGGGCGGGCCGACTACGCCTTCTTCCAGCACATTCTGAAGAGCATGGATCCGACGACGGGGCGCTGTGCGATCCTCTTCCCGCAGGGCGTGCTTGGCCGGAACGAAGAAACCGAGATGCGGCGCAAGCTGCTTGAGCTTGACTTGATCGAGTGTGTGCTGGGGTTGGGCCCCAACCTGTTCTACAACTCGCCGATGGAAGCATTCGTACTGGTCTGCCGCTCCGTCAAACCGGCGAATCGTCAGGGCAAAATCCTCTTCATCGACGCAGTGAAGGAAGTGTCGCGCGAGCGGGCTCAGAGCTTTCTGAGCGAAGAGCACCAGTCTAAGATTCTCAACGCCTACGAGGCCTTTGCCGACCAACGTGGATTCGCTGCGGTGGTCTCGAATGCCGATCTCCTCGCCGAAGGCGGGAACCTCTCGATCCCAAGGCATGTCAAGAAGACGGCAGCGACCGAATCAGATGGCGAGGCAGCGAGTCTCTCGACTGCGTGGACGTCCTTCGACAACTCGGGTCGTGAGTTCTGGGCTGACATGGATGCACTGTTGGACACTCTTGAGAGCGTCGCGGCCGAGGAGGTCAGCGATGCCTGAGACGATCAGCGGCAAGGTCGGAACCGTTGTCGCATTCGGGGATGTCGTTCAGCGGTCGAAAGAACGGTCGGACGATCCCGAGGCCGATGGTTTCGAGCGGTACCTTGGGCTTGAGCACCTGGAGAAGCGCGAGATAAGCATTCGAAGCTGGGGTGACATCGCTGACGGCACGACCTTCACGACCGTATTCAGAAATGGCCAGGTCTTGTTCGGGAAGCGGCGCGCTTATCAGCGGAAGGTCGCCGTGGCCGATTTTAGCGGAGTGTGCTCCGGGGACATTTACGTCCTCGAACCCAAGGGCGATCGCCTGCTGGCCGAGCTCCTTCCATTCATCTGCCAGAGCGAGTCGTTCTACGACTACGTGATCAGCATGTCGCAGGGTGGGCTTTCACCGCGTGTGAACTGGAAAGCGCTTGCGAAGTACGAGTTCGAACTGCCTCCACTTGAGGAGCAGCGACGAATCGTGCATGTGCTACAAGCGGCTCATCGCGTTTCTGAGACCTACAGGATTGCGGCCGAAAGCGGGCTTGAGGTTCTCGATGCTCATGTCGCTCGACTAATGAGTGGCCAGAGGTGCCGAGGTGCCCGGGAAGTTCCACTTGCCGAAGCTTGCGACCGGGTCATCGTCGGGATCGCGTCCTCGGCGACTCATGCGTATCGAGAATCAGGGGTCGCGATGGTTCGCAACACCAACATCAAGAAGGGGACCCTGGAACTCGACGAGCTCCTCTATCTCGATCCTGCCTTCGATGCGCAGAACAAGAGCAAGCGACTACGAGTGGGTGATGTGGTCACTGCACGCACCGGAAACCCAGGCGAGTCTGCGGTCGTGCCCGCGTCGCTGGCCGGATGCCAGACGTTCACCACGCTCATCTCATCACCTGACCCATCGATGCTGGATTCCGAGTATCTCTGTTGGTGGATCAACGGACCTCTCGGAAAGTCCTTCATCCGTACGAGGCAGTTCGGAGGTGTCCAACAGAATATGAACGCGACACTGCTCAAGCAGATGCCGATTCGCATACCTCCCTTACAGGTCCAGCGCGATTTAGTGAAGGAGATCCGGTCGCTGAGCGACAACGTGACCTCGATCAATGAGCGAAGGAGCTATCTGGCGAGCGTCCAGCGAACGCTGCTGGCCGAGGTGCTTCGATCACCTAGAGGCGGGACCAAATGACATTCAACGAAGCGAACACCGTCGAGGCGTTCGTCTGTGACCTGCTCTGCGGCGGCGTTAGCCACCACACCGCCGTCGGCCCCGGCTTGGCGCGTCGGACTGGCCAGGTCTCCGGCCTTGGCTGGCACTTTCTCGCGCACGAGAACCTCCCTCGTCAGCTCCATGAACCACTCGTCGAGGAGCATCTGCGTGAAGCCCTAACCCGCCTGAATCCCACGATCGCCACCCAGCCGGATCGCGTCGACGACGTTCTCTACCGGCTGCGGGCGATCGTAATGGGCGTTCGTAGCGACGGTCTGGTCAAAGCCAACGAGGAATTCGCTGCGTGGATCTCGGGCGAGAAGTCGATGCCGTTCGGGGAGAACGGCGAGCACGTGACGATCAAGCTGGTCGACTTCGACGATCCCGAACAGAACCAGTACGTCGTGACACAGCAATACGTGTTCCGGGCCGGTAAGGCGGAGAAGCGAGCCGACGTCGTGTTGCTCGTCAACGGGCTGCCGCTCGTCGTGATCGAAGCCAAGACGCCGGTCCGGTCGAGTCAGAGTTGGCTGGACGGCGCACTACAGGTGCACGAGGACTACGAACGCAACGTTCCAGAGATGTTCGTGCCCAACGTGTTCTCGATCGCCACCGAAGGCAAGGAGCTGCGCTACGGCGCCGTCCGAATGCCGGTTGAGTTCTGGGGGCCATGGCGGCTGGAGGACGAGTCGGTGCTGCCCGCCATGCTCGAGGTCGAGAAGGCGGTCACGTCGATGCTCCGGCCCGAGGTGCTGCTCGACTTGCTGGCGAACTTCACGTCGTATGCCACGCACAAGGGCAAACAGCGGATCAAGATCATCGCCCGCTACCAACAATACGAAGGAGCGAACAAGCTCGTCGAGCGGGTAGTCGAGGGGCAGACGAAGAAGGGTCTGATCTGGCACTTCCAGGGTTCGGGCAAGTCGCTGCTGATGCTGTTCGCCACCCGCAAGCTCCGGCTCCATCCGGCACTGCGCAACCCGACCGTGATCGTGGTGGTCGACCGCATCGACCTCGACAGCCAGATCACCGGAACCTTCTTCGCCAACGACGCCCAGAATCTCGTCAAGGCCGAGACCCGCAAGGACCTCCAGGACCTTCTAGCGAATGACGTTCGCAAAGTTCTCATCACCACGATTCACAAGTTTGGTGAAGCCGAGGGAGTGCTGAACGACCGCGACAACATCATCGTGCTGGTCGACGAGGCCCACCGCTCGCAGGAGGGCGACCTCGGCCGGAAGATGCGCCAGGCACTGCCAAACGCCTTCTTGTTCGGGTTGACCGGCACGCCGATCAACCGAGCTGACAAGAACACCTTCTACGCGTTCGGCGCAGAGGAAGACGCCAACGGGTACCTGAGCCGTTATGGCTTCGAAGACTCGATCCGAGATGGCGCCACCAAGGAGTTGCACTTCGAACCCAGGCTCGTCGACCTGCACGTCGACCAAGACGCCATTGAGGAGGCATACCGTGCGCTGACCTCAGGCCTGACAGACGAAGACCGAGACCAGCTCGGCAAGCACGCCGCCAAGATGGCGGTGCTCGTGAAAGCACCCGAGCGGGTGCAAGCGGTGTGCGCCGACATCGCACAGCACTTCCAGGAGAAGGTGGCGCCGAACGGATTTGGAGCGCAGGTCGTCACGTTCGATCGTGAGAGCTGCGCCCTTTACAAGCAGGCCCTCGACCAGCATCTCCCGCCGGAGATGTCCGACATCGTGATGTCGGTGAACAGCGGTGAGGACGACTACGCCGCCTATCGGCGCGACCGCGATGCCGAGGAAAAGTTGCTCGACCGCTTCCGCGATCCGAGCGACCCGCTCAAGATCCTCATCGTCACGTCGAAGCTGCTCACCGGGTTCGACGCGCCGATCCTGCAGACGATGTACCTCGACCGGCCGCTGCGCGACCACACGCTGCTGCAGGCGATCTGCCGCACGAACCGGCCCTATACCCAGGAGAAGACCCACGGTCTGATCGTCGACTACCTCGGCATTTTCGACGATGTCGCCCAGGCGCTTGAGTTCGACGAGGAGGGCATCGCCCGAGTGGTGACGAACATCTCTGAGCTCAAGGATCAGCTCGCCGAAGCCATCCAGAACTGTCTCGACTACTTCCCCGATGTCGACAGAACCGTCGCCGGCTACGAGGGGCTGATGGCGGCACAGGACTGCCTCCCCGACAACGAGACCCGCGACCGCTTCGCCGCCGACCTCAGCTACCTGATGCGACTCTGGGAGGCGATCTCGCCCGACCCGTTCCTCAGTACCTTCGAGACCGACTACCGCTGGCTAGTCCAGGTCTACGAATCGGTGAAGCCTGTGTCCGTGACGGGGCAACTGCTCTGGCACCGGCTGGGCGCCAAGACCGTCGAGCTAATCCACGAGAATGTGCACGTCATCAAGGTGGACGACGACCTCGAGACCCTGGTCGTCGACGCCGACCTGCTGGAGGCGATCCTCGGCACTCCCGACCCGAAGAAGAAGGCCAAGGAGATCGAGATCAAGGTCGTCAAACGCCTTCGCAATCACCTACACGATCCTCGGTTCAAGGCGCTGGCTGAACGGCTCGAAGACTTACGTCGCCGCCACGAGCAAGGTCTGCTCCTGAGCGTCGAGTTCCTGAAGGAGCTCCTCGACCTAGCGCGTGACGTCGTGGAGACCGAACGTGCGGTGCCGCCGATCGAAGAAGAAGAGCGCGGCAAGCAAGCCCTGACCGAGCTGTTCGAAGAGGCGAAGACCGACGACACCCCGATTATCGTCGATCGCGTCGTCGCCGACATCGACGAGATCGTTCACGTTGTTCGCTTCGACGGCTGGCAAGCCACCCACGCCGGCGAGCGCGCCGTGAAGATGGCGCTCCGCAAGACGCTGTTCAAGTACAAGCTCCACCAGGACCAAGACCTCTTCGACCGCGCCTACGGCTACATCCGCGAGTTTTACTGAGGTGGGCACGAGGCCGAGCGACTCGAGCAGCGGACAGGCGTGGCTCGCAAACTTCACTCCTGAGGACCGGGTGCGGGCGGCGCAGCTACTCAACAGTCTCCGCATAGTTGGGGAGACGACGTTTCGGTCGAGCCTGGCGGATCTGGTGCTGGCCGCGGTCGACCGCTCGGAAGGCCCAGTCGGCCTGTATGCGGTCACCGATGTACCGAAGGTGGTGCTGCCAGGAGAGGAATTTCCTCCACCCATCGGTGAACCCGACAGCTCAAGCTTGGTGGCCAACCTTCTCCGATCCATCGAGGCGATGCGTCCGGACAAGACGCTCTTCAATGTCGACGTTGAAACGCTTCACACGAAACGCGCACGCACGATTCTATTGGTCGACGACTACACCGGGTCCGGGGGCCAAGCGTCGCGCTACATCGCTCGGTGGATGTCGCATCCCAGAATTCGAAGCTGGATGTCGTTCAAGTGGACCCGGGTTGAGTACGTCACGTACGCATGCTCGCGGTCGGCCTTCGAAAAGCTGTCGATGGTTCCAGCATTGGCGTCGATAGACCGGGTCTGGGCCGGGCTCACGTTCGATGCCGCGGCGTGGACCGCCAGCGAACGTTTGGACATTCGCGACGTATGTGAGCGCTACGCCTTCAAGCGGCGGTACGCACATGGCTACGAAGACTCAGAAGGCCTGTTCCTAAGTCAGCACACGGTGCCAAACAACCTTCCTGCGATCCTCTGGCAGCGGAATCGAGGTAGGAAGGCTTGGACACCGATGTTCAAGAACCGGCAGCTCTCTCCATCTCAGGCTGACGAACTGCTGGACTACGCCCCCGACATTGACGCTTCGCGCCTAGCCAACGAACTCGGCCAGCGAGCCTTGCGTGAGACAAAATCCGAATCGGCGCAATCACTGCTCCTCCTGCTCGCCCTTCTTGCAGCGGGAAAACGTGACGACGATCGACTGGCCTCCTCGCTCGGAATGCCGGTGCAACGAGTCACTGCTTTGGTTGGTGCAGCTACCCAGTTGGGCCTTTGCGACTCCAGGAGGCGGCTGTCGAACGAGGGTAGGGCGGAACTTCGCGCTGCAAAGACGCAGCCACGGCCGGAACCTTTTGCTCTCGTGGAGAACGACGAGCCCTACTACCCCCAGTACAAGCTATTCTCCAGTGCGAGGGGATCCGGGAGGGTCTAGAGAGCCAACCCAGTTGGCGCGGTCGAGTGGCTTCGGCTGCTCGACAGTGTGGGACGTCGTCCCATGCGTTGTACAAGCCCACGCCGGCGGCTGGCAGGTCCGAAGACTTGCGATTCCGGCGAGGACTTGGGCAAGCCTTCGCACCCGTCGAGGAATCGACCAAAGGTAGACATTGACCGGATCCCCTCACCAATACCGTCAGATGGCGAAATCGCTTGGCCGCGAAGATTCGCAGATCGAAAGGGCCCGTCGAGAAACTAGTTCGCTGGAGGGGCGCGGGTTGCCCTCGATCCTGACGCTGAATCACTTGAGCCGCCGAACGGGAGTTTCTTACCGCTATCTGAGATCGATTGTTGGGCGGCGCCACGACCCCTACCGAACTTTCACCGTCTCTCGCCGCAACAGCCGCAAGGGCCGACCGATTGCGGTCCCAGAGCCCGTCCTGATGGAGGTGCAACGCTGGCTTCTACGGCGAGTGCTCCACCGTCTGTCTCCGCACCGGGCTAGCTACGCGTACCATCCGGGCAGCTCGATCAAGTCGTGTGCGCAAGAGCACTGTGGCGCAAGGTGGCTCGTCAAGGTTGACCTTCACGACTTCTACACCAACATCAAAGAGCCTGATGTCTATGACGTCTTCGTAGCGGCCGGCTATTCACCCCTCGTCTCGCTAGAGCTGGCGCGACTCTGCACAAGAGACGGCGCCTTCGTCACACACATTGACCGTGAACGACTTCAGATTCGAAACTACGATGATCGAGGGGTCCGTGCCTACCGAACTGGTCATCTCGGCTACTTGCCACAAGGAGCTCCAACCAGTGGAGCCATTTCGAATCTCGTCGCAGAGAAGCTCGATATCGGCCTCGATTCGCTCGCACAGGACGCATCGCTCGTCTACACGCGCTACGCCGACGACATCACGCTCTCGACCACGGAAGCGTTCACTCGCTCCAACGCTCTCGCTGTCGTACGACAAGTAGGCGATATCTGCCGGCTCCACGGCTTCGAGCTTCACCGCGCCAAGACCAGGATCGTCCCTCCGGGGGCCCGGCACATTGTGCTCGGATTGCTGGTCGACGATGAGACGCCCCGGTTGACCCGCCAGTTCAAGAGCCGAATCGCAACGCACACCTACGGTGTGGAGCGCTTCGGCTTGAGCGCGCACGCTAGGTCAAGGAACTTCTCGTCGCTGCAGGGGTTGGTCAATCACGTCAACGGGCTCATCCGATTCGCTCTAGACATCGAGCCGAAGTGGTCGGTCGATGCATTGGCGAAGTGGCGGGCGGCGCTGCTTGGTGGCGGATGGCCTTTAGGCCAGCTGGGCTAGATGAAGTGGTAGTGCAGGTTTGCCAGGCCCGAAGAGCGACCGTTGACTTCTCACGATTCCTCGGCGACTGGATTAACGTTGCCTGCCAGGCGGCACTGCTCCGCCAAAACCGTTCGCTGCCAGTCAGCCGAAGTACCACGGCATGTTCGGGCGCAGTTGCGCGGCCAAACTTCCACGACGTCGAGCGAGGACGGAGTTAGCGAGGCAGCCCGGTCTCTATATTCCGCCAGCCAAGTCCGTTGCCAAGCCAGTTTGGACTATCCGCTCCCGACGTGGGTCTCTACGGTACGTTTGCTCTGCGATCAGAGCTGGAGAACTGCGATGAAACTAACTTCTGACAACCAAGCGGTCTCGCTGACACGCAGCGTGCTGTTGCGCCACAGGAGCTACCAGTCCTCGGGCAATTCGTCGCTCGGTCGCCAGATCAACCGGACAAGGCAGGCCGAAGTAGCCTCCTATGAGCTTGGCGGTGAGGTCGATCATCGTGCTGAACGATGGGAGAAACTCATTGCCGGTGCCAACGAGCGATCAATAGCGGACCTCCGAGCTTTCCTCTCGAAAGTCGGATCCGTGAACGAACGGTTCGGTTGGTGTTGCACCGAGGCGAAGGAAAGCTTCGAACTACTGTCCACCGACAAGAAGGCGCAGCAATGCCGGATGGACCAGCTCGAAGACTTTTTGAACGAAGCCTGCCGTGAGTTTCGAGCACAAATCGATGCTTCTGTCGGTTTCTCTCGAACACCAAAGAAGCTGCACCGGAAAGAGGCGCGACGCGACCTAGCAGCCGTGCTCGTAGCGGTAAGACTTCTTGCCGCCGCCGAGCGAAACTCGTCTACGGCCGACGAACTCCTCGGCACGGCGCAGTCACTGCTCCGCCGGTGAGTGCGGCTGACCCGAGCTCCGGCCAAAAGAGTCTGTCTCTACGGCGGCGAATATGGAACTTCCTATTCTCAAGCCCAGAGGAGCCGCCAATTGACGGAACAGAGCCCCCCGTCCACAGCGAGGGCAACGACCGATCAAGAAAGCCGCGGGTCCGGCGCCTATTCTTGCTGTTAGGAGTTGCGTCCGCAGCGTTCGCGTTGGGCGCTTTCGTCCTCACGCTCTTACCGATCGACCCCAGCAACTTCAGAGTCTGCTCTGAAACTCGAACCGTGGTCGAGGATGAATCCGATGAGACCCCCGATGTCACCACGGAAAGAGCTTGCCAGCCGATTTCTGTCTCGACGGGCGCGCCACTAGCTGCCCTGGTCGTTGCGCTCGCTCTAGCGACGCCTCTGCTCCTTGGATTGGTTCCTCCCGGTGGCGAGATCAAGGGCCCCGGGGGTTTGTCGTACAAGCGTGCGCTTGAGACAGCCGTCAGTTCTGAAGATCAGCTCTGGGAGTCAACCGAATAGGAGCCCAGCTCGCGCTCCAAATCGATCACCGGGACTTACGGTCGGCCCGAACAAAGAGCGATTCGAGAATGTGCGTTGATGCATCTGCGACCTCGCGCAGATCTTCGTCACTCGGACGAGTAGCACCGTGGACAAGCTCGTTTCTTGCCTGCTGGACCAACCCGATGGTCGAAGCGAAAGCAGCAAACCACTTACCCACCATCTCTCTTCCTTCGTCCGAGGACAGGTAGTCAAACGCACCCGGGCTCACTTTGTTAGAGATGTCGGAAGGCAACTCCGTGGCACCCAGCAGATGTCCTCGCAGCCCGTTGATCACGTCGACGTTCCGAATCACCGACTCGCGGTCACTAAATGACGGGTCGTGTGCAGGAGATGGGAAGTCAGAGCGCTTCGTCTTGCTCATACGTACTCCTCCATGTCGGCGAGAAAGCGATGGCCACCCGGGACCGACGAGAGTAGTACAACGACGTGGCGGCTTCGCCTTGTGATTCTCATCGCGCCTCACTGTATTTCAGACGCGCAGCTCGTGCGCGGATACGATCATCTTCTGAACGAGAGGATCGAATCATGGCATCGCACACCGACTTCGGGTATTCGGGGTTCGTGCCGGATCCACCCAGCACCGACGAGGTTGTCATCGCTAGTGCGACGAAGTGGCTTCAGCACCGCGTCGTTCTGCAGGTTCGTAAGGAGCATGCGGCCAGCGCTGCGAGCTTCGACGAACTCGCAGCAGCGGTATCGAACTCCCCTGGCAACCTAAGGAAGAAGATGAACGGAACAGTCAATCTCGGCCTAGAAGACATCGTGGCGCTGACGACTCTCTTCGGTCCGTCAATATTTCCGCAGGTCGAGACTCTTGAGGATCTCTTCGCACCCTCGTATCGAAACCACCTAACGTGGACGAATATCAACGGCCTGGGGTCGTTCAGCGTTGACGGAGCCTGACCTCCGGGGCAACTCCCCAACGTTCGGTTCTCCAGCAGTCGCGGACGCGACGGAGCTGGCCGACTCGCCGACAGACGACTGCGTCGAGGCGCACGGGTCCTCCCGTCGAGACGCTCGAATCGCCGTGCCTAAATCGTGCCTAGAAGAATGCGCAACAGGGTGCGATACGGCACAACAACGCACAGTACCGAAGACAACGAAAACCACCTCCGATCAGGACAAATACCCCACACGCAGGCACGATGCGATCAGCTTGGAAGCGCTTCCCAAGCTGAGAACGCGGGTTCGATTCCCGTCATCCGCTCCATATAACGCCTGGTCAAATCCTATTTAGTCACTGCTAGTGACGACTTTCGTGCCTTGTCCGCACCTTGACACCGCTTGTGAAATCGGGCCGGTGTCGCTCCGTTCGGCTTGCATTGATCCCGGCAGCGCCCTGGTCCTGGGACTCACCCACGCCGGCTGGGACGCCGCCGTGTAATCAGGCGGAAAGACTGATGTTTCGGTGAGTCAACGCGGCGACAGCAGACCATCGTGCTGAGCGATCCGCTGCCGGCAGTCGAGAGCGTCGTCGACGCGCCTGCTGAGCGCGAGACCCCCGTCACCACTTGCGATGCTTGCCCGACCGGCATCAGCAACGCTGATGTGCCCCGGGACGCAGCTCGATCTCGATGGACCACTCCCGTTCCATCGATGCTCGGAGACCGAGACCGGTTCGGTAGAAGACAACGACTTCGGTCCAGCCCCTGCGGCATACATGATCGGAAATAACGACGTATCATACGACTCATGCCTGACGAGCCCGCCACGACCGACAGAATGCAACAGATCGAAGTAGACCCAGAGGTGTATCGCGCCCTCGAGGCGGAAGCGAAGAGGACAGGTGTCGGCATGAACCTCGTGCTGCGGCGCTCTCTGGGTCTCGTCGACTCGTCACATGGCGGCCATGGCTAGCGCGAGCCGCGACGCCGACAACCGTTGACTCGCCGTCTGGTCACCGTCGGGGCGCTCACCGAAGATTCGCCGCTCGCCGAGCGTGATCTCTACATCGTTGATGCTCGCTTCGCACCGTCGCACAAGCCGAAACTCGTCGAACTCCCAGTTCTCGTTCCACACGAGCGCCACTACCGGCCATCGACGTCGAGCGACTCGTACTGGAAGCGGGATCCGGTCGCCGACGAAGGTCCAGAGATCCTTACGGAGGGCGTACTCAGTCTCGTGAGCCCACTTGCTGGCCAAGAATTCGCGAATCTCGCCACGCCTCCTGCGTGAACGGTGAGAGCGGAAGCCGCCTGTCGATCGCTACATCACTCATGACCATTTCACCCCGTCAAACCGCTTGTTCGATGTCAGATCGGTCCAACAACGCCGAGGGGCCGGCCACGATGGCCGGCCCCTCGATCGATTCCTTCACCCCTGAGGGGTCGTCTGGATCAGACGGTCCAGGTGGTGATGATCAGCGCCTTGTCGCGCCACGCCTGAATCGTGGCGTCGAGCACGTCGAGCGGACTGAACGGCATCACGCCGGGCATCACGTCGT
Organism: Ilumatobacter sp.; assembly: GCF_046290335.1. Lineage (GTDB taxonomy): Bacteria > Actinomycetota > Acidimicrobiia > Acidimicrobiales > Ilumatobacteraceae > Ilumatobacter_A. The sequence goes on from NZ_JBKAGH010000002.1 coordinate 721,488, forward strand.
CTTCTCGCATGCCGTACAGGGCACCCATCGCAAAACGGCAGGCATAGACCTTCGCGCCCTCGTCCATGAGTACCTGCAACTGCCGGTTCATGCTCAGGTTGCCGGGAAAGCCCTCCGAGCCGACCGCCGGGTAACCACGAGCGGCCGACGCCATGAGCACGCCGGGCCCATAGAGGACGAAGGTCAGCTCGAAACCCTTGCGCTGGAGGCGCGTGGCGGTGAGCATGTTGACAAGGCCAACCGAGCCTTCGAACGGCACGGTGTGCATGAACACGTACGCCTTGTCGCCGGGCTCTGCCTGATGGTCGGGGAACACCTTCTCTTCGACGTTGTAGAGAACGTCGCCTTCTTTGGGAGGGTCGATGGTGACTGTCTTGGGCATGTCATTTCCTCATTCTTGGTTGTTGATGGTGTTGCGATGGAAGAGATCCGGCACCAGCGATGACGTGGGAACGTCAGATCGCGGGCTTCTGGGGTTCGTGTTCGAGCGGCGGCCATTCCTGGCGGTGACTGCCGGGGAGCGCATGGATCAGCCGCCGCCTCACCGACCACGGGATCCGCCGATAGATCGGCGCGAACACCTGGCGGAAGAAGCGGTCTTTCATGCCCTTGGGCTTTTTCGGTCCGGCTATGCCCTGACGGTCAGCGATGCGGGCCTGGCTGTCCTGGAGGAGGTAGTGCTCGGAGTTCGAGCGCAGCCACTGTGGGAACGACGACTTGGGCACCGGCGGTTTCGGGAACGGCATCAGCGCGTCACAGCTTCGAGACGAGGTTCTGGGCGGCGACGGCCATCGGCTCGTTCAGCGCACCGATCGCCGGCGAGTACACGTTCTCCATGTTCGCGATCTGGTCGACCGTGATGCCGGTTCGGGTCATCATCGCGAGGAAGTCGGCGCGTTCCTTGATGCCTTCGCCGCCGACCATCTGAGCGCCGAGCAGCTTGCGCGATGCCGGGTCTGCAATGAGCTTCACGGTGATCGGCTTGACGCCGGGGTAGTAGCGCGCCCGAGTGATGCCGTTGGCCACACCGGTCACGAACTCCATGCCGAGCGCCGTTGCGGTCACTTCACCGAATGACACACCGCCGAGCATCCACTCCCCTGCCAACATGCCCCACGGCACGTAGACCGAGCGGTACTCACGATCTGCTCCACCGGCGTTGATGCCGGCGGTCTTGCCCTGCGCGTACGCATGACTGCCCGACAAGCCTTGCAGCGGGACGTTCGAAACGCCGTGCGGAATCTCGGTACAGTCACCCGCTGCGAAGATGCCGTCGACCGAGGTGCGCATGTGCGAGTCGACGATGATCCCGCCTGTCGTGCCCATCTTGATGCCTGCGGTCTTGGCAACTCTGTTGTTCGGGACCTTATGTGTGCCGATGATCGCGATGTCGGCGGTGACGTCGCCTTTCTCGGTCTCGACGTGGGTCAACTTGCCGTTACCACGGAAGGCGGTGACGTTGTTGCCCCACTGCATTTCCACGCCCATCTCTTCCCACTGAGCACGGACGGGTTCAACAATCTCGGGGTCGGCCACATCGGACATCGGGTAGGGACCCGGGTCGACGAGGGTGACCTCGAGGCCGCGGTGGCGCAGCGCCGAGGTCATCTCCATTGCAATGAATCCGGACTCGACGATGACCGCCGACTTGGACTCGTCGATGACCTTGTCCCACTCCATTGCCCGGCGGATGTCCTTCACCCGGTAGAGACCCTCGAGGTCACTACCCGGCAGACCCGGATCGGCGTAGAGCCATCCGGTCGCCAGGATCAATCGGTCGTAGCTGACGTTGCCTTCGCCTTCGACCGCAATGGTCTTGGCGGCAGCGTCGATCGAGGTGACCGTGGTTTCGTAGTGGACGTCGATGCCCGACTTGACGTACTGCTCCTTGGTGGCGAGGAAGAGGGTCTCGAAGGACTCGATCTCCTTGCCGTGGACGAACGGGATGCCGCACGGGCTGTACGCCACGTCCTCGAACTCGGTGTAGACGACGATGTCAGCGCTCGGGTTCGCACCCTTCGCTGCTCCTGCTGCTCCGAGGCCGGCTGCCCCTCCGCCGATGACGACGATCTTCACGTTGTGCTCCTTTGTGCCGGGAAGCTGTTCGCGCCCCGACGTTGCGTTCGAATGGCATCGGAACCGGACGGCCCGATGCGCTGACCGGTAGCCCGGCCAGTGGTGACCTCAGTGATGGTGATGGCCGTCGTCGTGGGAGTGGTCATGGCCAGCCGGCCGAGTCAAGAACTCCGCTGACCGTGCGTCGACATCGGCAACACCCACGGCGGTGCTGCGCTCGACGAGCCGCTCGAGAGCCACCAGCCAGCACTCGTAGTAGCGGTATTCCTCGTTGGACTGGCCGAGGGCTTCCCACTCCGCAATCGCGACGATCAGTTCCGCCTGGAAGTCATCGAGCGTGAAGAACCCCTTCTCGACCATGGCGAGAGCGAGCCCGAATGCTCGGCCCTCCCATGGCGACTCGAAGACGAGCTCTCCGTTCGATCGCGGGGCTGCTGCCGGTCCGTCGAGAACCAGATCATCGATCATCGTGTCATTCGACGAGGAGTTGTCGGTCATGACGGGGATCCGACGACAGCGACGCCGACCATGGCTTCGCGTGTGACGATCGCAGCGAGTTCCGTTTCACTCATGTCCTCGGTGCCGCTGGGGCGCGCCGGGAGAATGAAGTAGCGGTTTTCGGCGCTCGAATCCCAGACCGTAATCTTGACGTCGTCACCGAGTTCGAGACCCATCTCGCCGAGCACGGTGCGCGGTTCGCGCACGATGCGCGACCGGTACGCCGGGTCCTTGTACCAGTCCGGCGGCAGGCCGAGCAGGGGCCACGGGTAGCACGAGCAGAGTGTGCAGACCACGACGTTGTGGTGTTCGGCGTCGTTGGGCACGACGACGATGTGTTCGCCCTGTGGACCGGAGAATCCGAACTCACCGACCGCTGCAGTGCCATCAGCGAGGAGACGCTCGCGGTACTCCGGGTCGGTCCAGGCACGGGCCACGACGGTGGCCCCGTTCATCGGGCCGACGTCGTTGACGAAGCGGTTGATCAACCCGTCGAGGCCTCCTGCGTTCACGAGGCCCTTCTCGGTGAGCAGTGCTTCGAGCGCTTCGGTGCGGACCGAAGCGGGCGCCCGATCAGCGGCGTGTGGTGTTGCGGTCATGATGCTTGCTCCATGTAGGTCTCGAACATGTCGATGTTCAGTGCATAGGACTCGGCGTCGGGGCCCCACAGATCGGTCGAATCGAAGGTGACGGTGTAGACGTGCTGTGCGTCTTCGCCGGTGAAGTGGGCGGTGGCGTCGGGAAGAACGGCGGCGGGGCGCAGCGCGGTGACCGTGCCGACGTGGCCACGTACGTAGGCCGGCATCCGGTGGTGGCCGCGGCGGTGCATGTCGCGTGCGAGCACACGGTCGCCGACGGCGAAAGCGTGCGGGTCGTCGATCGAGCGGATCGAGCCACCGCCGTTGCGTTCATACTGCGGCTTCTCGCCGGCGGTCTCGGTCGGCTCGGGCACGGCGTTGCCGAGCAGGTTCTGGGCTCGTGCCTCGACCGCACCGGCGGGAAGGATGCCGTGATCGACGAGCAGCAGCTCGGCGCAGGCGAGCCAGCGGCCGTAGTAGCCGTCAACCAGGTAGTCGAGCGGGTGGAGCCGTTCGAGTGCGTGGCGGAATGCGTCGAGGTTGGTGCCCGACAGTCCAGCAGACATCGCTCCCATCGCGAAGGCTCGACCCTCCCATTCGGTGGGAAAGACCTTCTCGTCGGGGTCGATCGCGACGGAACCCCATCCGTCCTGACCGCCCATGTCGTGGATTCCGTCCATTGTCGTCCTTCGTTCGTGGTGCCCGGCGGTTCTTGAACTACTCGTCGGAGCGTCGAGCGACAGTCTGGCTCGGCGTCGGTCACGCTGTCAACTATGAGAGATGATTGAATCGTAAAGTGTACGATTCCGTGCATGGCGACCCGACCACAACGACGCTCGAGCGAACGGCGACCTCACCCGCCCACCGCGGTCGAGGAATTCGCCGTCGGTATGCTCCGTTCACGATGAGACACGGTGTGCTGGCGATGAACGCGGGCTCGTCACCGAGATCAGAGGAATCCCACGATGAACCAGCCAGCACGTACCCGCTCCGGCGACTCGGCGCAAGCCGATCGGTCGACTCGCCAGGCAGTCGACGGCCCCATGCCTGAGGCCGAACTCGAAGAGATCGTGAGTTCGATCGGCCCGAAGGTCAAGGAGCTACGTGACATGCGCGGGTTGTCGTTGCAACAGTTGTCAGACCGTTCCGACGTGTCCCCTGCGGCGATCCACAAGGTCGAACAAGGGAACATGGTCCCGACCATCACGACGCTGCTCAAGTTGGCCGCCGCGCTCGAACGTCCCGTGTCCTACTTCGTGGATGAGGATGAGTCTGCGCCGTCATACGTCGTCCACACGCCGGCCAAGGAGCGACGAGCGGTCTACACATCACACTCCGGCATCGACCTGCAGGGGATCTCGGGCCCCTACGGCCAGTACTTCGTGGCCGGTGCCGTGGCCGAGATCGAGCCGGGTGCATCCAGCGGTGACAAGGCCCTTCGTCACCCGGGCGAAGAACTGATCTTCGTGTTGTCCGGGTCGATGGAGGTCGATGTCGGTGAGCGCACCGTCACACTCGGCGTCGGCGACTCGGTGCACTTCCGAACCGACCGCGACCATCGCTGGCGCAACCCGAACAAGAAGCTCGCCCGCGCTGTGTGGATGGCGTTGCGGCCTGCCTGACGAAGGGTCGGGCGTCTGGATTCAGGCGCTCTGTTCGGCTGAGCGCCGGTTCCGAGCCGTTTCGATCTCGGTGACCGACCCGGCGATTTGAGTGGATCCCGCGCCTCTCGCTCGCGCCACGTCGTGCGAGCACGGCAGGGTCACGGACCACAGACTGAGCATCATCTCATGCACCTGGTCGGGCTGTTCCCACTCGTGCCGCTCGACGAAGGCCAGCCAGTCGGACGGCTCGATGACCGGTTCATCGACACCATGTTCGACCTCGCCCCAGGTGGCAGCCGTCTCGATCAGTTCGCCGATGATCGCGAACGGCTCGCGTTCGAGCAGCAGCAGCCGTGCATGGTGCGCCGGCGCTGCCTGGGCGAAGTCGCAGCCGCAATCGAAGGGTGAGGTGACCTGCATCACGTCACTCTCCCCCGACGCGTTGCACACGCGTTGCACGAGATCGACCAGACCGCGCAACAGACGTCGTCGGCCGCTTCCGGCGCAGCCGAGACGATCCGCGGGACGGCCTCAGTGCCGCATCAGTCGCCGCCGTACGCTGAGACGAGCGACCGAGCTCGCGCCACGAGGGCCTTCTCCGTCGCCGCGAAATGGTCGAGATGGCGTTCGCCCTCAGCACGCACGCCATCGGCGCGGCGTTGGAATCGTTCGGCCATGGCGTGCACCACCTCGGGAGCAGCGCCGCCTATCGCCGTGCGCGTGTCGACGATGCTTCGTGGGTCGAGCACGGCCGCCAACTGGTCTGGATCGATCGAGAGTTCGATGTCGCAGATCTCGCGTGCTGCCTCGTCGATCATCGCAGAGGTGATGTCGAGGCCGCGCAGCTTTGCGCTGCTCGCTGCGCGCACCGCCTGGCCGACGATCCGGTACGCACTGCGGTAGTCGATGCCGGTGCTCGACATGATGAACTCGGCCAGATCCGTCGCCTGGCTGAAGCCGCCCTGTAACTCTTCCCACATGCGATCGGAGTTGACGGTCAGTGTGCGCACGACGCCTGACATCAGCGCACTGATCCTGGTCGACAGTTCGAGCGCTCGGGGGATCTCGCCATACGCGAAGATCAAGTTGTCGCTGCGCGCCGAGGGGCTCTTGACCACGGCGAGGAACCCGCTGAGCCGGCCGATCAACACGCCACTGGCCCCGCGCACGATCGTCAGCGCATACGGGTTGCGCTTCTGTGGCATCAGCACCGACGATCGCGTGTACGGCCCCGCGAGGTCGACGTAGTCGAACTCCTGGCTCGCCCAAATCTCGAGGTCTTCGGCCAGCTTCGACTGGTTCGAGATCAGGCTCGTGCTGGTTGCCAGCAGGTCGATGAACGTGTCGGTCTGCCACATGGCGTCCCGCGTGTGTTCGATCACGTCGCCGAACCCGAGCAGCTCGGCGATCGTCGCCCGGTCCTCGAGCAGTCGGCTGCCGTTCACGCAGCCCGCCCCGCCAGGACTCTGGTTGACCTCATCGAGCGCGGACACCAGCCGTTCACCGTCGCGCAGCGCAGGTGGCACGAACGCCAACAGGTAGTGGCCGAACGTCGAGGGTTGGGCCTGCTGCAGGTAGGTCTGATCGGGCATAAGTACCTCGTTGTGCGCTGAAGCAACCGTCGCGGTGTCGCTTGCGAATCGACCGGCCTCGACGACGAGGCACGCCGCCTGTTCGCGCAACAGGATCCTAAACGCGACGCGTGCCGCCTCGCGACGCGGTCGCCCGGCATGTAGCCAGCCCGCTGTGTTGCCGAGGCGTTCGGCGAACAGCCGCTCCCGCGAGTTGTACGGCTCACCGAACTGAGCGTCGTACGGGAACTCCTCTGCGGGGGTGGCGTGGGCCACCAACAACTCGGACAGCAGGTCTGCAGCGGCACGGTCAGGGATGACGCCTCGCTGGTGCAGGTCGATTACGTGGCCGAGGTCGGCCAGGTTCAAACCAGCATGCAGCAACGGCGCGTCGGCGATCTCCCATGCGAACCCGGCGTCGATCAGTTCCTGGGCTGGACCATCCGACGATGCGCCGGCGATCCGCGACGTGAGCGCCTCGGCATCGACGGGGTCACCCACCGACTCACCGTCGACGTCATCAGCGAGGTCTGTGTTCGGATCGGGGTCATGTGAGGTCATGGCGTTGGGTTCCTTTCGAGGACGCGGGAATGGTCGAACGCGCCGAGTGCTCCACCGGTGTGCCAGTAGATGGCGGGCTGCCCGCCGAGCGTGTCGCGGCGGTTTGCATCTCTCATCCAGGCCATTGCCTTGGCGTTGTACGTCGGATCGACGAGCAGGCCGGTCGCTCCAGTGACCTCGCCCATCAATGCTTGTTGTGCCGCAGACACCTCGCCGAAGCCGGGTGCTCGGCCGTCGTGAATCTGTAGCCGGGCGAAGATTTCGTCGGGCCGAAGGGTCACGCCGACGAGCGCCGCACAGCGAATCGAGGTGTTGACGATGGGCTCGGTTATCGACTCGGGGTCACGCGACACCGACACGGCGTGCACCAGCCACTCGCGTGTCGAGAGGCACAGGCCAGCGACCAATCCGGCCACGCTGCCACCCGATCCCAGCGGAATCACGACAGCCGACGGCACGCGTCCGACCCCACTTGTGCCGGCAGCGCTCTGCTCGGCGACGACCTGGGCTTCCAGTTCTCGTGCCGCAGCGAAGAAGCCGAGTGCACCGACGTCGGAGGCTCCCCCGCGCGGGACCAGGTAGGGGACCTGCCCGGCGCGTGAGCGATCAGCGGCGTGGCGCTCGGCTACGTCCTCCATCGCCGATCTGTCGGGCGATCCGGTGAACACGACGTTGGTGCCGAGCCGGCGTCCTTCGACCAGCGCGGCGACGTCGTGATCGGGTTCGCGCCCGTAGCTGATCTGATGGACGCCAAGGCCGACAGAACGCGCTCCCGCCGCCATCAACGCCGCGAAGTTGGACGAGGGTCCGCCTGCGAGCACGATCTCGGTCGCACCGCGGGCAAGGGCGTCGCCGAGGAGGTACTCGACAGTGCGGACCTTGTTGCCTCCCCAGGAGAACCCGGACAGGTCGTCGCGCTTCAACCACAGCTCGTCACAGTCGAGCACGGTCCCGAGGCGAGACGCACGCTCCAGCACGGTCGGCCACGAACCGAGGTCGACCCGCGGGAGGGCGTCGAGTGCCGTGGCTGCTTGCACGCCGGCTCAGCTCCAGTGGATCGACTCGGTCGAGCGGCGCACCCGAGCAGCGGCAACCACCTGCTGGGCCATCGCAGCGCATGCACCCGTGTCGGGCACTTCCGTCACGGGCAGGTCGATGTCGGCGATGTCGTCGGGAAGGAGCGCTCGCACCGCAGCGGCGAGATCGCCCGGTTCGCGGAACGCACGGTGCAGGAGATCCTGAGCGCGGTGTTTGCCGAGATGCGGTGCAAGTCGCTTGACGAACTGCTCGGAGTTCGTGGCGGAGTAGGTGGCCAGGTTCTCTGCCATCCGGCCAGCGTCGACGACGAGCCCGTCGACGAGCGATACCGACATCGCCGCCGCTGCGCACGCGTAGTGACCCAACTCGGGGAACACGGCCCATTCAGCCTTCCAACCGCGAGCGTCGCGCTCGTGTTCCTGGAGCATGGTGTCAGCGAGGGTCGAAGCGTGCGACCGCACGAGCCGAGCGAGGACGACGATCTGCTCACTGGATTCGGGGTTGCGCTTGTGCGGCATGGTGATGCTGCCGACGACCGAGTCGTTCGTTGCTTCGCTCACCTCGCCGATCTCGGCGCGCTGCAACGAGTAGACCTCGTTTGCGATGCGGGCGAGCCCGGTCGTGGCCGACCCGAGGATCGCGGCGAACTCAGCCACGCGGTCGCGTGCGGTGAGCCAGGAGATCCCGGGTTCGCCGAGCCCGATTTCGGTTGCGAATGCCGCCCTGAGTCGCAGCGCATCGGGCCCAAAGAACGCGAGCGAACCAACGGCGCCACCGAGCTGGCACACGAGCAGGCGATCGCGTGACTGGCGGAGCCGTTCGATCGACCGGCCGACCTCGTCGAGCCATGAAGCGGCTTTGAATCCGAACGTGATCGGCGCTCCCGGCTGACCGTGGGTGCGCCCCACCATCGGCGTGGCCGCGTGCTCCTCGGAAATCGAACACAGGAGATCTTCGACGACGCGAAGATCTGCCCAGACCCGCTCCCCCACGTCACGCAGCTCCAAGGCCATGGCCGTGTCGGTGATGTCCTGCACCGTCGCTCCGACATAGATGTGCTCGCGCGCCGACTCGGACAGCATCGTTTGGAGCACGCGGATCAGGCCGAGCGTGGAGTGCGATGTCAGACGGGTTTGTTCGCCAACCGCAACCAGATCGACGTCTCGGTCCACGAGCGTCGATATCTCGTCAGCGGCCGCAACCGGGATGATGCCGACCGAGGCCTGCGCCCGCGCCAGCGCCGCGATCACAGCAACCCATCGTCGGACCCGTCGCGACTCGGCGAAGATCGCTCGCGACTCCTCGGTGGCCCACTGGTGCCCGAAGACGACCGAGTCGATCATGTGCGCTCCCGCGACGTTCGGGTCGCTCACACCGGCGTCCAGCAGAACTGTTCCGCTTCGACGATCGCGTCGATACCCGCCCGGACCTCTGCCAGCGTGGCACCCCACGGCACGATCAGCGTGCGCCCCTCCTTCTCCATACCCTCCTGCAGCAGGCAGCAGCGGGTCAGCGTGACGCCGTCGGCATCGCGTTCTGCCGACAGGAACCGCTTGGGGCAGGTGTCGACAGATGGGGCTTGGTCGCCATAGAACCAGCCGTGGATCTGGCGAGTGCGATCACAGCCGAGCACGGTCCAGTCGGTACGTTCCGGTCGCTGGTCGAGGAATGACACCTCTGCCGCACCGAAGTCGGCACCGGTGGTCCGACACGGCAGCAACACCCGCTCGGCTTTCGATGCCTCGTCATCGAGCAGCACGCGGCTGTCGACCACGTCGAGCGTGAGCGCTATCGGGGGCAGGTCTTCGCCGACGTCGAGGATGCGACGGGACTGGTCCATCAGCTTCGACGGTTCGGGGGGCACGATGTCGAGCACGGTGATGCGCAGCGGCTGTGGGTTCGCGATGAAACTGACGTGAGAGTACAGCCCTTCGACCACCACACACTTCGCGCTCGGATACTCGCTGGCGATTCGTGCCAACTCCGACGGGATGCCGACGTCCACGAGCGGGTCCTCGACATAGACGCAGTCGTCGGGCCCGGCGAACAGGCGGACCTCGACGATGTCGGAGAACAGTGCTTCCGACGACGGCCGCGCCACCTCGACGAGCGCCGTCGAGCCTGCGTTGCGCACCACGACGAACCGGGTGCGCATGTACGCCTCCTTGCCGGCGAAATACGTGCGCAGGCTGCCCTCGTCGAGGGCCACGTCGACGAACGCCAAGGCGACCTGTCGGTACTTGATCGGGACGATGTTCGGCGAAGCGATGTCGAGGGGGAAAGCCGTACCGGTCATGCGAGCGCCGACCCGATCGTGGTGGAGATGCCCATCGTGTCGGTCCGGAGCCCGGCGCGCAGCGACTCGACGCTCGCCACATCGGACGTGGTGATGTTGCCGAGATTCACGGACGGGCCGAACCGACGCAACAACGCTGCCTGCTGGCGACGGCGTGGCGCCTCGTAGATGATGCGGTCGGCTGCGACCTCGGCGTCGATCGCGTCGACGACGTCGTGGCGCACCTCGCCGTCGGCGTCGTACATGCCGACAGTGCCGCTCTCGCGGCCTTCGGCAACGACCCAGGTCGCGCCCGCCGCGAGGTCACCGACGATCTCTTCGACCCATTCGTCGGCGTCGACCTCGGCATCGGGATCCTTGCTCCCGACCTCGGAGAGCACCGTCAGCCCGCGATCGAGTGCTGTCGCCATCAGTTCCCGTTTGGCAGTGACCGGCAGCCCAGTCGCTCCGTTACTGACTTCGACACAATCCATCCCGACCTCGACCACCCAGTCGAAGAAGCCCGCGGTCCGCTCTTGAACCCAGGCAATCTCGAGCAACGTGCCGCCCGTGCACGACAGGACCGAGGCCCCTCGCAGCGCATCGAGCTTGTCCGCGAGCTGTCGGTCGAGATACGCGGTCCCCCAGCCGAACTTCCAGATGTCCACCAGTGGGGCGACGGCGTCGAGCGCTGCGCGGGTGCTCAGCAGGTCGAGGCCGCCGTCCAGAACGTGCGTGACACCACTCGACCTCGGCTTGGCCGGGCGGGCCGGGACGGCCAGGAAGCTCGGGTGTTGGGTCTGAGAATCCACCACTGTGTCCTTCCTGAGTTCTCGCTCACCGCTGTGGGCGTCGACGGCGTAACCGTACGAGTTCTGTACGATCGATGACCAAGCGTATCGTATCCGACACGACAACATCGTGGGAGGAGAGGCTGTGGCGCGTCACACTGGAGCAATGACCACCGACACGACGAGACCGCGCCAGCGCGTCGTGCATCTCCTCGGACCTCTCGCCATCACGGCAGGGTCCGAGACCGTCACCACGACAATTCCGGCCGGGCGCGCATCGGCACTCCTCGTTCGCCTCGGCGCAGCAGGCGGGTCGAGTGTTTCCGCAGACGCGCTCATCGATGCCCTCTGGCCAGACGAACCGCCGGCGAGTGCTGGCCGGACCGTCGCCTCGCTCGTGAGCCGGCTCCGTTCATCGCTCGGCCTGTCGTCGATCGACGGCACCACCTCATCGGGGTACCGATTCGGGGTCGGACAGGCGTGGACGACCGACGTGATCCTGGCCGAACGCCTCATCGCCGAGGCACAGGATCGGTCAGACAGCGCCCCGGCACTGGCCGCTGCGTCAGCCCGCAGCGGACTCGATCTGCTCGATCGAGGGCCGCCGTTCGACAACGCGTACGGTCGCGACGCGACCTGGGCCGACGAACTCATCCGCCACGTCCACGGACTTCGTCGACGCCTCCAGCGATGCCTGTGGGAGGCGGACGCCCGGCTCGGACGCTGGGCCGAACTGATCGACTCGACCGAAGCGGCTCTCGCTGCGGAACCGCACGACGAAGCGGCCGGCCGGGCACTGATGCTGGCGCACTGGAACAGCGGCGATCGTGGCGCTGCGCTCGTGACCCACGACCAGATCCGGGCGCGCCTCCGTGACGAATTGGGTGTCGAACCGGGCCCGGAGACCGACGCGTTGTACAGCGCGATCGTTCGCAACGAGAACGTCGCAGCTCGCGTCAAACGGGTCCGCCCGATCGCGACGGTCGGCGACGTGCACCTCGCGGGACGCGACGAAGAACTCGCTCAACTCGTGGACCTGTGGAACGAGGCGGCCGGCAACCGACTCGTTTCCGTCGTCGTGACCGGCTCCATCGGCTCGGGCCAGACCAATCTCGGTTTGACGCTCGACGACATCGCGGAGCGCACGGGCGGACGCGTCCTGCGGGCGCAGAGCACCAAGGGCGAACGATCGCTCTTCCTGCATCCGATCCTCACGATGGTCACGAGCGCCATACTGTCCACGCCGGCCGATGAGATCCCCGACCTCGTCGGCCCCTTCCTCGGCACCGTCGCCGAACTGATTCCCGAGCTGCGACGGGTCTGCTCCGTCGAGCCGTACCAGAGAGCCTCAGCCGACCTCGAACATCGGCGAGCGTTCCAGGCCATCGGCCACATCGTGTCCGGGTTGTCGCGGAAGCATCCCGTGCTGTTGATCTTCGATGACCTCCACCATGCCGGCGCCTCCACGGTCGAGGCGCTCCAGTGGTTGCAGCACGAGCTCCGGGACCGCCCGATCCTGATCCTCTCGACGGTGCAAGCCGACCACCACGATCGACACCTCGATGACTTCGTCGCCAGCTCGAAGGTCATCGAACTCCGCCCGGTCACCCACGCAGCGGTCACCGAAATCTCCGCCGACGCAGGGTTCCCCGAAGCCGCCGACTTCGTCTGGGAACTGACGCACGGGCACCTGTTCTTCGTGCACTCCGTGCTCGATGCGCTGGGTCGAGGGGTGGCAATCGAACAGATCGCAGGGTCGGTCGGTTCGGTTGTGCTCGACGCCGCCCGACGCGCCGGCGCCGACGTGCACTCAGCCCTCCAGATCGCCGCAGTGATCGGTAACGCATTCGACCTCGACACGCTCGAACACGTGAGTGCCCTGCCTCGTGCGCAGCTGATCGCCACCCTGGAGTCGGCGGTGACCGCAAGCCTGGTGGAGGCGCGTGACGACGGTTTCGTGTTCAGCAATCCGCTCATCCAGCAGGTGATGTACGAGTCGATGGTCCGACCGATCCGGCGAGAACGGCACCGGCGCGTCGCCGACGTGTCCGATGACAACGCCGAGCGCCGTGCCTGGCACCTGGCCGAGGCCGGGGCGCTCGCCGAGTCGGCTGCAGCCTGGTTAGATGCTGCTCGCCTCGCTCAGCGGGCGTTCTCGAACGCCGACGCCGACCGATTGCTCACCGAGGCGATCGCCTGTGCCGAGCAGTGCGGCGACGATGCGTGCCTCGGCGAGGCCCTGATCGCGCGCGGGATCGTGCGGACCGAACTCGGGGAGTACGCGTCGGCCACCGAAGATCACCTGCGGTCGGAACGTCTGGCGATCAGCATCGGCGATCGCGAGATGCGTGCACGATCCGTTGAACGACTCGGCTGGGTCGCCTATTACGAACGCGATGTCGGCGCGGCCACCGCCCGCGCCGAGGAAGCCACTGCGATTCCGGGTGCGCATCCGAGCGCCCGAGTTCTCCTCGGGCGCACCCTCCACTGGGCCGGAGACTTCGCCGGTGCCACCGATGCCTACAACCGGGCACTGGAGGAACTGGACGACGAAGATGCTGCGGTCAAGGCGTCGGCGTTGAGCTGTCTCGGGGCCCTGCTCGCACACAACGATCGCTACGACGAGGCGATCGAGATCCTCGACGAGTCGGTGGCGTTGTGTCGCCAGATCGGTGCGTTCCGTCCGCTGCTGCGGTCGCTGTTCTTCGAAGGGCTCGCCCGAGCCAACCTCGGCGACCTGTCGGGCGCGCTGACCACATTCGAGACGAAGAGCACGCTGCTGGAACGCTACGACGTGCCCTTCTACCGTGCCCGGACCAACACTTGCCTCGCTTGGATCTGGCGGGAACTCGGTGACCACGGCCGGTCCCACGAACTGTCCGAGCGCGCACTCGACGAGTCCCGCGAGGTCGACGAGGGCGAATTGCAGGTGGAGCAGGAGCTCCACGCACTGTGCTCGCTCGCCGAATGCGCGATCGTCACCGGCCACCATGACGATGCAGCCGCTCGGCTCGTCGATGCTCAGGCGTTGCTCGATCAGTGGCTGCCGTTTCGCGGGCGGGCCGAACTGCGGGTCGTCGAATTGCGGAGCCGCATCGGAGCTGCGTCCGCCGAGCAATTGTTGGAAGACGCCCGAGCCGCCGGTTCGCCCAAGTATCAGGCACTCGCTTTCCACCTGCTCGGGCGAACGGAGGAAGCCGGCGCGGCAGCAGCGACCACCGGATCGATGCTGCTCATGGCCGAAGTCGCCTCGCCCGAATTGGCCGCTTCGGCGTCGGCGCGCCTCGTCGCTCGCCTCCCGCGTCAGCTCCGGCCGGGGTTCGAAGTCGACGGTCGACTTGCCCGACTCACCGCACGGTGATGTCCTGGGCTCAGGTCGAGTCCGGCGATTCGCCGTGGGCGGTCCCGGAGACGGAAAGGTCCGCGCCGCCACGGATCGTGTTGGTGACGTAGCAGAATTCTTCGGCTTCGGCGATCAACACGTCGACCATGTCGAGCGGGCAGCCGATCTCGGCGTCGATGTGGATGGCACCGAACTTCTTGCCGTCGTAGGTCCCGGTGGCATCGACGAGAAGGTGTTCGAGCTCGACGTTCTTGCGCTTCGCCGCCCAGCTGAGTGCCAGCGTGAAGCAGGACGCCACTGACCCGAGCAGCATCTCGGTGGGGTTGGGGCCGAGGTTCGTGCCACCGGGAACCGATTCCGGTTCGTCGATTCGCAGGCCGAACTCGCCCATGGCCACGTCGCAGACCCATCCCTTGTCCCACACCGCATGCACGGTCTTCTGGTCGGCCATCGTCACTCGTTTCGTGTGGGTCGTTCGGCAGTTTCACGCCGTCGTCTGCTGGAACTCATCATCGCCGATGATGCGACATCTGTCTACTTTCGGAAAGCGCAGGCTGTTGCTGCCCGGTACTCAGAACGCCAGAACGTCGGTAAGGCCAGCCGCAAGGCCGGCGAGCAACGCTCGGCCCGACGAACCACCGATGGCTGCGACCGCTTCGGTCGCAGCCGCAAAGCGCTCCGGGTCCCTCGAGGCCGCCGCAACGACGAGACGATGGACCGGTTCGATGCTCTGACCAACAGCCGCCCAGCGAAGAAACGACAGACTCAGGCTCGTGGTGCGCACCGCTCCGGCCAGTTCGATGCGACGTTCCTCGGCGATTCTGTCGGGCCGAGTCCATGCGCCGGCGAGGAGCAGCCCCGCGATCACGTCATCGCCGGTCGGCGTGAGCCCCGCTCCGCGACCCTGCAGTTGCTCGACGGCGCGCTGCGCGTCGCCCGCCCGGATCGATGCGCACGCCGAATCCCACACATCAGCCAAATCCGAAGCGACGAGCGCATCCACGTCGAGCGAGGAACACGACGCGCTCAGCGCCGCCAACTCGTCGCCTCGAGGTGGTGACGGGGCCCACAGACGCGCTCGGCTCAGGTCGATCACCAGCGCATTCGCGATTGCTGTTTCGGCGATTGTGGCGGGCGGCCCACCGGCACGCAGCATGACGCTGCGACCGCTGCCGAGGTCACGCTGCGCACCGTCGACAACGACGTGGAGCGGGCCCCGAGGAACGTTGCCGACTGCCACCAGTTCGTCACCGAATCGCACATAGCAACCCGACGAGAAACGTTCGACGACGTCGCCGACCACGCCAATCGCGCCGTCACGACACGAGCGGGCGACAAGGTTCTGCGCGACCGCACCGAACGACGTTGCGCACACGGTTCGGCGCGTTGCGTTCACGAGAGGCGGGCATCGAGGTCGAGGAGTGCCTCGACGAAACACTCCATCGGTGCATGCGCTACGCCAGCACCCACCTGGCCTGAGCCATCGAACGCGTGGATGATGCCCGTGTTCACCGCCGGGGTGATACCGAGTTCGACGACCCGGCGGATGTCCACGCCGACGGGCGTGCCCACGTTGTCGAGGATCGGCAGCCGGAACCGGCCGCTCTCCCCGGCGCAGATCCGCTGCATGTTGCGCGTGGCTGCGATCGCGTCCGACATGCGTCCACCGAGGAATCCTGCGACCGCAGGCGAGTTCGCCGCTGCCGGCCCGCCCAGGCCGATGAGTTCGAGCACGGCGCTGTCGCCGATGTCGGGCGCGCTCGTCTCGGGTCCTTGCCCCGGGTAGAAGAGCGCGTCTTGCACCGGCGGAGAATCTGTGATGAACCAACGATCGTCCTGGCCCGGAAGCCGGATCCCGTACGTCGCGCCGTTGCGCGACATCGTGGTGACGATGCTCGAATTCGGAACCTCACCGGCCCACATCACGAGCGACTTCGCGGCCGCCATCGCGATGTTCAAGAACATCAGGTGGTTGCCGCTCAGGAAGTCGGCGACCGGAACCGCATCGTCACGGGTCGATCGCACGAGGTGGCCGAGCAGGTCACGCAGCAACAGGTTGGTCGTGGCCTGCACACGCATGTGCACGTCGTCACCCATCGGTACGCCTTGGCTTGCGAGGCCGAGCACGTCGATCGGCCCCTTCGATTCCAGCGCACCGGCAAGGACCGGGCCGACCGAGTCGCGTACGAAGCGGAGCCGTTCGATTGCTTCGTCGCTGTCCACGCCGAACCAGGCGACCTGACCGGCCCCCTGGTTGATCGACGAGAACGCCGTGGTCGATCCTGCTTCGTTGCCGACCACGTAGACCGGCGCCGACGGCCCGATCGCAGTGGCCATCGGCACCACTGTCGCGTGCTCGTTCGCCGGCTCCAGCACCACGTCGCCGGCCGCGATCATGTCGGCTGCGGCGCTCACGTCGTCGGCCCAACCCTCGGCCACGACCGCAGCATGCACCGAACGCTGGAGAGGGTTCGGCATGTCTGCCCAGGCAATGGCCGGGCCGCAGTGCAGCACGGTGCGCTCGCCCATGCCGGGGATCACGGCGCCCGCCCGCTCGATGCCCTGCAGCATCGGGACGCCCTGGTCCAACCGGCGCACGACTTCGGCGTTGGCCTCGTCGACGATCGCGGCCTGCGGGCCGAACAGGCGGGCGAGCGCAGCGACGGCTACGGGGTCGCCACCGCCGGGGATGCGCCATTCGACGCCGACCGCGGTGCCGCCCTGATTGCGGATCGAATCCTCGAACAGCGGCAGCCCGATGTTGACGACGGTGACCTCGGTGGGCAATCGGACAGTCGGAGTCGCTGCTGCGGAGGTCGCTGTGGTCGTCATCGGTGAATGCGTTTCCTTCGGTCGGGAGGTTGGGATGGGTGGAGGCCGGGCCTGTTTCGCTCCGGACAAGAACGTTTACTATACGATACGTCGATGGCCAGCAGTCCCGAAATCCACGGCTACTCACTCGATTCGATCGTCCGCGAGGTCCGCCGTTACGGCGGCTTCACCAACAAGGCTCCGATCTCGTCAGTCAGCCGACACATCGACACGTCCGACCCGGTCCACGGGCCCGGCGACGATGGCGCCATCGTCCACGCCGACGGCCGCAACGTCGTGGTGTGCGGCGAAGCACTGTCACCGCCATTCGTCGGTGGCGATCCATACGGCGCAGGCATTGCCGCCGTGTTGGCCAACGTCAACGACGTCGCTGCGATGGGCGGGGTGCCGCTCGGCATCGTCAACACCATCGTCGGGCCGGCTGAGATCACCGACGAGGTGATGCGGGGTATGGCCGATGCATCCAAGATGTACGACGTGCCGATCGTCGGCGGCCACCTCACCCAGCAGGACGGGCCCACGTCGGTGTCGGCATTCGCCGTCGGCCACGCCGACGAGGTGCTGTCGATGGCGCACGTCGCCCCCGGCCAGACCGTGCTTTTCGCCTGTTTCCTCGACGGCCACATGCGCCCTGACTTCCCGTTCTTCACGTCGATCGACAAACAGGCCGAACGTTTCGCCACCGACATCCGCGTCCCTGCGAAGGTCGCCGCCGCAGGTGCCGCTGTGTCCGCCAAGGACGTGTCGATGGCGGGCGCGTTGGGCTCTCTCGCGATGCTGCTCGAGTTCCGCAAGTTCGGCGCCGACATCGACCTCGGACTCATGCCCACACCGATCGACACCGACTTCCTCGCGTGGATGTTGTCGTTCCCGAGTTTCGCTTTTTGGCTCACCGCCGAGCCCGACCAGGCACAGGAGTGCATACGGATCTTCGAAGCCAACGACCTCACATGCGCGGCGGTCGGCACAGTGACCGCCGGCTCGACGATCGACATCGGGTTCGACGGCGACAGCGCCCGACTCATCGACTTCGCCTCCGAAGCAGTCACCGGTCTCTGGAACGACTGACTGCAGGAAATATGTCAGGCGGTGACGAGCAGGGAACTCCGTGATGTGCCGACGCTGTCGAGGCGGAGCACGGCGTCGCTCACCGGTGCCGATGCGATCGGCGCGACACCTTCGAGGTCGATGACCATGGGCTGGTGCGGCAGACCGAAGTAGGGCCCGACCTCGCCATCGCACCGCCAGCCGAGTCGCTCGAAGAACGAGACATTGGCGACCTGCACCGACGCGTCCATCGACGTGCCGCCCGCAGCGGCTGCGGTCGCAACGGCGTAGCGCACCAAGCACGCACCGACCATCGATGCACGGTGAGCCGGGAGCACGGCGAGACGGTCGCCCTTCCAGCGGCCCTCACCGAGGTCGTAGAGTCGGACCGTGCCGGCGACCTCGCGACCGTGAGCGGCCAGCACGTTGATCGTGGTGATGTCCCGATCCCAGGCGTCGATGTCAGTGAGGACCATCACGCCCTGTTCCTCGACGAAGACACGGTGGCGGATCGCGAGGTGACTCGACGTCGTTGCGGTGTCGACGTCCCAGCACGCGACTGCTGTCGACATGGATCCAGCCATCGGCTCCGACGCCATGTTCAGGCTCCCGACACCGGGATGAGCTTGCGGCCCGACGCACTGGAGAGCTGCAGGGACTGTTCGATGGCGCCGAGCGGCGAGCACGCCTGGCAGCGGGCGCAACCCGCCAGCACCTTGTCGGCGGTGAGGCCGCGTTCGACGAGGTACGGGGCGACTTGGCGAGCGATCCGGTCGGTGTACTCCGATGTGGGCGGCGTGACGTCGGCCATCAGGCTGCCGGGCACCGGCCGCAGCGGCACGATGAACGGGTACACGCCGATGTCGATCGCCCGCTTGCATCCGGCAATGGTGAGTTCGGGGTCCTCACCCATGCCGAGGATCACGTAGGTGGTGACCTGGCCTTCACCGAAGCGTTTCACGGCATGTTCCCACGCCTCGAAATACCGCTCGATGCCGGTACGTGCCTTCGGTGGCGCAATGCGTTCGAGCACCGCCGGGTCGAAGGTCTCGACGTGGATGCCGAGCGAGTCGGCGCCCATGTCGTGCACCTTGTCGATCACGCTGAGGTCCTCGGGCGGTTCGAACTGGATCTCGACCGGCAGGCCCGATGCGTCCTTGACCGCCTTGGCGCACTTGCCGACGTAGAGGGCGCCGCGGTCGCGGCCGTACGTGGATCCGGTGGTGAGCGTGACGTCGAGGGCTCCGTCGTACTGCTTCGCCGCAACGGCGACTTCGGCGAGGTGCTCGGGTCGCTTGACCTTGATCGTGCTTCCGGAGTCGAGCGAGACGCCGATGCCACAGAACTTGCATTGATCGTCGTTGCCCCAGTACGCACAGGTCTGCAGCACGGTGCTCGCGAGTGAGTCGAGGTGCATCAGGGCGATGTGCCAGTAGGGCGTGCCGTCCGCCGTGGTCATGTCGTAGTAGGTCGGCCGGTTCGACGGTGCCGCTGATGCCACGCGGGTCCCGTCGTTGTAGATGCCGAAGCCGACATCCTCGGCTTCGAGCGTGAAGGGCGTGTTCGCGACGAAGTCGGCATCGACGGGGACGGTGAGGGGGGTGCCTTCGATCCAGATCATCCCGGCGTCCGATGGGCCGGCGCCTCCGGGGCGACGCTCGAACTCGGTGTTGATCTTCAAGCCCTTCGCCTGCAGTTCGACGATCAGTCCGGCGATTCGTTCGCCGTCCTCGGCACTCGGGATTGGTGATCGGACTTCGTCAGCAGTCGGCATTCTTCGGTCTCTCCATTCGTGGCGTCATCCGTGTCGCGTCGTATTCGACTATTTACTATCAGACACAGCGCGGCGCCGTCTACTAACAGGGTGCTGAAATTCTTCTGATTGGTGCTCGCGTTCTGCGGCGGGATCGAAAAGAATGGGGGCATGCGTGGAAGCCCTGATCGCCAGTTGTCGATGTTGTCGTCGTTGTCCACCGAGGATCTGATCCCGGAGGATCATCCGATCCGGCGGATCCGGGCCGTGGTCGACACCGTGCCTGCTGGTCTCGATGACGACTTCGAGGCGATGTACGCGACGTCGGGTCGCCGCTCGGTGCCACCGGAGCAGTTGTTGAAAGCAACGGTGTTGATGGCGATGTACTCGATGAGATCCGAGCGAGCGTTCTGCGAACGCCTGAACTACGACATGTTGTTCAAGTGGTTCCTCGACCTCCCCATCGATGGCCGAGCGTTCGACGCGACAACGTTCACGAAGAACCGTCAACGCCTGTTGGATCATGAGATCGCGGATCGGTTCTTCGCAGCCGTGGTCGCGCAAGCGAAGCTACGCCGCTACATGTCACCGGATCACTTCAGCGTGGATGGGACGTTGTTGCAGGCGTGGGCCTCGAACAAGAGCTTCAAACCAGACACCGCCGACGGCGACGACTCCGGCGACTCCGGTGACAGCAACGGGTTCAAGGGCCGCAACGCCGAGGTCGATTTCAAAGGTCAGAAACGGTCGAACAAGACACACACCTCGACCACTGATCCCGACGCAATGCTGTTCCGCAAGAGCAACAACGCCGCAGCCGAGTTGTCCTACATGGGCCACCTGCTGATCGAGAACCGGTCCGCGTTGATCGTCGACGCCGACCTCACCCAAGCAACCGGGTTCGCAGAACGGGACTGCGCGACCGACATGTTGAGACGACTCCCGAAGCGGGCCCGACGACGCACCGTTGCCGGCGACAAGAACTACGACACCAAAGACTTCGTTGCTGACGTGCGTGGTCTCGGCTTCACGCCTCACGTCGCGCAGAACAACACGAACCGACGGTCCGCGATCGACGGGCGAACCACTCGACACGCTGGTCATGTTGTGTCGCAGCGGATCCGAAAACGGGTCGAGGAACCCTTCGGTTGGATCAAGACCGTCGGAGCCGGTCGCAAGCTCCGCTACATCGGCCCACAACGAAACCGGGCCTGGTTCAAGATGGAAGCAGCGGTCTACAACCTGATCAGAATCTGTTCCCTCGACGCCACCGCAGCCGGATAGACCGCCGGAGCCGCCTGGTCGAGGCGCGGTCCGGGCGATCAACCCGACCCGAACCCACCGAACCCACCGAACCGGAACGGCACAACGAGCCAATCAGACCCGCTCAGCATCCACTCGAGATCACGACCCCGATTTTCCGCACCCTGCTAAAGGAAATGACCTTCGCTGATCGGACGAGCGTCACATCGACTCGACGAGGGCGTACAGCTGGCCCTGCGCCGTGGTGAAGCTGTCGACATCGTTCAGTTCCTGGACGTCAACGATCCCCGGATCGATGTCGGTCGGCACAGCGGTGACCGGGTCCATCCGAATCACCGTGAGCACGTAGTTCGGCAGCATCGTCGCCGGATTCGATTCCACCGCCGACACGATCGCCACGCCCGTTGCGAGATGCAGTTCGATCGATTGATAGGGGTCGGCCAAGCCAACCGACAGGTCTCCCGTTTCGTGCAGCTTTGCCCAAGCGGCGCCACTGGAACGAGCCTCGGCCACGATCTGGATCTGATCGCCCTGGTGAGCGCTGGCGCGCAGTTCGGCGTCGCGCAGCGCGAACCCGACGCCGGCAACGTGCACAGCCGGCAGGTCGCCGAGCGTCACACCCGCCTCCGCTGCCGCCTGCTGGAGCAGCAACCCGTAGCCCGACCATGCAGCGGTCAACTGGGCCTTGTCGCCGACGGTCGACAGGTCATCGGCGAGACGGCGGGCGATGTGGACGAGCCGCTGGTACTGGTCCGGCGATGTCGTTGCGAGCGGGTACATGCGGCGCTCCGACTCCGTCCACTGCACTCGAAGGTCCGCACCGTTCTGATCGTCTGTTGCCATCTCACCGGTCTCCCGCCTCGTCGATCGACACCAACCGGTGCCGCGTCGCTGATTGTGTATTTTCGGCCCACGCTCGTCTACTATCGGAGACAACGCATTGCCTATCCGATCGGATCTTACGTGGCCCACACAGCCGTCCTCGCCCTCGGCGGAAATGCCCTCACACGCGAGAGCGAACGAGGAACCATCGAGGAGCAATATCAGAACGCGCTCGCCATGGCGAAATCGGTTCGGTCCTTGATCCGCAAGAAATGGGGCATCGTGATCGTCCACGGCAACGGCCCTCAGGTGGGCAACCTCGCCATCCAACACGCCGAGAGTTCTGCGCTCGTTCCGGCCCAGCCGCTGTTCGCGCTGGGAGCGATGACGCAGGGAGCACTCGGCAGCCTGATCTGCTTGGCGCTCCACGAGGTGTGTGCCGACGAGATCAGCGGTGCCGTCTCGGTGGTCACCCACGTCGAGGTCGACGCTGCCGACCCTGCGTTCCAAAATCCGACGAAGCCGATCGGCCCGTTCTACACAGCCGAGCAGGCCGAGGAGATGACCGAGTCGAGGGGCTGGTCCATGATCGAGGACTCCGGGCGCGGTTACCGGCGCGTCGTGGCGTCACCATCACCCAAGGCGCCGGTGGAGGCCGATGCGATCCGAACACTGATCGACGCTGGCTTCGTGGTGGTGGCTGCCGGTGGCGGGGGGATTCCCGTCGTGAAGGAGGGCTCCACCTATCGCGGCATCGATGCGGTCATCGACAAGGACTTCGCTGCCGAACGTCTCGCCGACGCCTCGGACGCGGAGGCCTTGGTGATGGTCACGGGCGTGGCCAACGTCAAGCTCGACTTCGGCACGCCGAACGAACGCACGGTGTACAACCTCACCCCCGACGAGGTCGCACAGCACATGAGCGACGGTCAGTTCCCACCCGGGAGCATGGGCCCCAAGATGAAGGCGGCATCGCACTTCGTCGAAGGCTCCACTCCAGAGCGTCGCCGTATCGCTGCGGTCACCACCCCCGAAATGGTCTACGCCACGCTCGACAATGCCCACGGTGCCATCCAGGGTCATCGCGGAACGCTCATCAAACACCCGAAGGCCGTGCCGGCCGACGACCCGAAAGAAGCCGAACATGCTGCATGAGGTCACCGTCCTCAAAGACTCGTACAAGGACAGTGTTCGCCTGCTCGAAGCAACGCGTGCGATCCAGACCGCCGACGGCGTGGACTACGGCTGGTCGGTCATGGCCACCGATGCCAACCTCGAGACACTGACCGGCGAAGGCTTCGACGGCTTCGGCACCGTCACGGCGAACGATCTCGTCATCGCCATCCGCTCCGACAACGAGCGCACCGCCGCCGAGGCGCTGGAACTCGCCAAGAGCATCCTGTTCAGTGTGACCACCGGCTCGGACGACGACACGACCGCATCGGTCGACAGCCTGCGCGAAGCAATCGCCGCGCAGCCCGACGCGAACCTCGCGATCGTGTCGGTGCCCGGACCGTACGCGACCCTCGAAACACACAAGGCGCTCACCGCCGGACTGGACGTGCTGTTGTTCAGCGACAACGTTCCGCTCGCGGACGAGATCGAGCTCAAGCAGCGCGCTCGCTCGCTCGGACGACTCGTGATGGGTCCCGGTGCGGGCACCGCGATGCTCGCTGGCACCGGGTTGGCCTTCGCCAACCGGGTCACACCAGGTCCGGTCGGCATCGTCGCCGCCGCAGGTACCGGTGCCCAAGAAGTGATGAGCCTGCTCGACCGCTGGGGCATCGGCATCACCCACGTGATCGGCGTCGGAGGGCGAGACCTGAGCGCCGAAGTCGGCGGGTTGATGGCGCTCTCCGCAATCGACGCACTCGAAGCTCACGAGGAGACCAAGGCGATCCTCTTCGTCTCCAAGCCCCCGTCGCCAGAGGTCGCCGAACGGCTGCTTGGCACATCGAGGTCCAAGCCGATGATCGCCGCGATGATCGGGCTACGCGAAGAACTCGACGGCGTCGCCGACGGCATCTCGGTCTGCAACACGCTGGAGGCCGGAGCGGCCCTGACGGCGCGGGCGTTGAACCGCGAGGTGCCCGACCTCATCGGGGATTGCGCTGATGCCGTGGCCACCGCGATGATGTCGCTCGATCAGAGCCGACGCCGACTCGTCGGTCTGTTCAGCGGCGGCACCCTCTGCTACGAGGCGATGACGATCGCCGTTCCCCACATCGGCCCGATCCATTCCAACACACCGCTCGACGCGGCCTGGACGGTCCCAGCGCCGGACGGCGTCCACGTCTGCCTCGACCTCGGCGAGGAGGAGTACACCGTCGGTCGTCCGCATCCGATGATCGACCCGCAGGCCCGCCTCGAGTGGATGTCCCAGCAGGTCGACGACCCGACCGTGGCCGTGGTGCTGCTCGACGTGGTGATCGGCGACGGGGCCCACCCCGACCCCGCCGGCCTCCTCGCACCGGCCGCCCGCGAGATCATCGAGTCCGGCGCCGCCGTGGTCGCTTACGTACTCGGCACCGACTCCGACCCGCAACAGTTCGAAGCCCAGCGCACCGCCCTGCGTGAGGTCGGCTGCATCGTCCCCGACACCGCCGCGCGTGCTGCACTCGCGGCATGTGCGTTCGTCAATCGCGACCCGGCACTCGTGCACGACGAGGTGTCGGCTTGAGCAAACGCATCGCGCTCACCACCTACTCGGTCAAGCCGCGTGGCGGCGTGGTCCACACACTCGAGTTGGCCGAGGCATTGCAGTCGCTCGGCGCCGATGTGACCGTGATCGCGATGGGCGACCCCGATATCGGGTTCTTCCGGCCCGTCGATGTCCCCGTGATCATCGTGCCGGCACCGGCCTGGGGTGACACGCTCGACGAGCGGGTGTTCAGCTGGATCGACGCGATGACCAAGGGGATCGACGCGGTCAAAGACCGGTTCGACATCGTGCACAGCCAGGACTGCATCTCGGCGCGCGCCGCAGCACGAATCCGCGATGCCGGCGCCGGCTTCCGACTCGTACGCACCGTTCACCACGTCGACGATTTCACCACGCAGGCGCTCATCGACTGCCAGATCGCTGCAATCCGCGAACCCGACGACGTCCTCGTCGTGTCGGATCTGTGGCGTCGCCAACTCCTCGCCGACTACGGCGTCGACGCGACCGTCGTGACCAACGGGGTTCGCGCCGACCGCTTCGCAAGCGACATCTCGCCCGAACGCCGGAGCGAGCTGCGAGCATCGATCGGGGCGAGCGATGCGTTCCTGTTCCTCACCGTCGGCGGGATCGAGCCCCGGAAGGGCTCGGAGTTCCTTGTCGATGCGCTCGGCCGACTCAAGGCGCGCCCGAGTGGTCGCGACGTGATGCTCGCCGTCGTCGGCGGCCATTCTTTCCAGGACTATGCGCCGTACCGCGAACGAGTGCTCGGCTCGCTCGACCAGCACGACCTCGCCATCGATGACGACATCGCACTGCTCGGAACGGTGTCCGACGACGAACTCCCCGAGTGGTTCCACGCCGCCGACGGATTCGCCTTCCCCTCCGTCAACGAAGGATGGGGTCTCGTCGTACTGGAGGCAATGGCTGCCGGGCTGCCGGTGGTCACCTCCGACATCGAGGTGTTCCACGAATTCCTCGAGCCTGACCACAACGCCATCATGACCACGACCGCCGACGCTGAGTCGCTCGCCCACGGGATGGGGCGCCTCGTGACCGACTCCGAACTCGCGCGGCGCCTTGCGGCGGTCGGCCCGGGAGTCGCTGCACGGTTCTCGTGGGAGCAGACCGCTGCACAACACCTTGCGGTCTACGGCTGACCGACGCCACTCATGGATGCTGCAGACCTTGTCGGCGTCTCCACCTACCTCAACACAGCGCACCCCGACACGCTCTTGTTCCTGGCGAATTCTCTGACCGCCGACACCGCCGATTCCGCTCGCCTCGTCCACGTGACGAACGACTGCTGCGATCTGGAGGTGGTGACCGGTGAAGGGAGCGCGACGCATCGCCTCGCCTTTGCAGCATCACAAGCGACACTCGACGGGATTCGAGGCGAGGTGTTCGGCTTCGTACGACGAGCACGGGCGGCCACCTCGCCAGAGACGCCACTCACATCGCTGGAACACATTGTTGCCGACACCGAACGCGAGACCGATCGTGTCGCCATCGTGGCTGGTCGGCGTTCCATCTCGCCGGGCCTCGTCGAGATCACGTTCACCGACCCGAACGGATTCACATCACTCGGGGGTGACGAATATCTGAAACTCTCTGCGGACGGGTCGTCAGCGTTCTACACCGTCCGGCGCCATCGCGCTGACGTCAGCGAGTTCGACATCTGGGTCGTCTTGCACACGGGTGGACCGATGTCTCGCTGGGCGGACACTGCAACCGTCGGGGCCGAGGTGATCATCGGCGCACAGCGCCGGACATTCGCCCCACCGGCTGATACCACGCACATCGTTGCATTCGGAGATGCTTCGGGGCTCGCAGCGATCGCACGAATCATCTCCGAGACATCGCCTGCGATTTCGCTGACCGCCGTTGTCTCCGTCGACGCGACGACAGCATCGAGAACCCTCACGCCGTCCGCGACGACATCGGTCCGAGTTGTCAGCGACACCACTCCGGGAGCCACCTTTCGAATACTCGAGGGTCTCGACGCCGTTCACGGCGAAGAGTTCGTCAGGCCGCATGTCGAGATCGGCCCGACGACCTACGTTTTCGGCGCCGGCGAAGCCAGCGAGATGGCCTCGGTCCGGTCATATCTCCGACGTGACCGCGGGCTTTCTCCGGACTGGTGCTGCGTTCATGGCTATTGGGCTCGCGACAACGCTGACGCTGCTGCCAACAGCAGCTGATCGCTCCCACGACTCGCGATCAGGCCGACGCCAGCCCGCCGACCTGCATGTTCGAACGGCACGACGACCTCTGGAGCGCCGCTCAGCCCAGCCAGCGCGTTCAGTCGGAGCGCATCGATGCGAAATCGCTGACGCTGCGTTGCCGTCGCTGTGAGTGCCAGCCCCTCCGGTGACGCCACCGGCATCACGAGCACGTGCCCGCCAGCGAGCCATTCGCAGATTCGAGCGCCCAGGCTCGTTCGTCGCTTCGCGTCGTGCCCCACGACGTCAGGCGGGTCCGCAGTGAATCTGCGGGCACGCAGCAGGCGGTCCCGAACCTCGGGAGTCAACGCTTCCCCGTGCTCTTCGACCCAGTCGCCGTGGCGGGCCCAGACCTCCCGACTCATCATCCGCACCAACAACTCGCCCGCCGCTTCATCGGCGGCCTCGGACACATCGAGTCGTTGCGCAGGTACTCCCCATCGATCGGCGAGCCGCGCCGCTGCAGCGGCAACGATCGGTCGAGCCGACTCGACGGACGAGCCGAACGGCCCCGCTGCAACGAGGACACCGCTCGCTCTCGGACTCCGGCCCCGCCAGGGAGCGCACGTGTCGGCTTCCAGCACCCCATACACCGTTGACAGCGTTTCGATGTCGCGTGCGAGGAGGCCCAAGGTGTCAAACGACGGAGCGAGTGGGATCACTCCGGTTGCATCGAGAACACCGTGTGTCGGACGCAGCCCGAAGAGACCACAGAGTGCAGCCGGCACGCGAGTCGAGCCGGCGGTATCGGTGCCGATGCCAAATTCTGCGACGCCACCTGCGACAGCTGACGCCGTGCCTGATGACGAACCGCCACAGAACGAACCAGCGAGGCCGATGTTGCGCGGCGGAGCTCCTTCCCCCAAGTCCCCGGTGAGTGAATACGCGAGCTGATCCAGCTTGGTGGCCCCGACGAGGTTCGCCCCAGCGTCGAGCAACCGGGCCACGATTGGAGTGGTTGTCACCGCCGCCACGTGCGTGTCGCGCCACACGCCATGGCCAAAAGATGAGACGTGACCCGCCAGGTCGACGAGATCTTTGACGACGAAGTCAACGGCGTTCAACGGCCCTCCCTCCGCTCCACGCATCGCCACGGACGGCTCGACGAAACAGTGGAGTCCGTTCCGCTCTGCAGGCATCGTCATGCGTTCGCCGGAAACGTGACCGCCTGCGCGCTGCGAGCGATCAGTTCGCTTGAACGAGGTCGGGTTCGTCGGCCGGTGACGCCTGGCCGGCAGGGCGTTCGAGGCCGGACAGCAGCGTCCCCGAAGCAAGAGACAACACGAGCCATCCTGTCGCCAGTGCACCCAGCGATGCGAGCCGGAACCGCCACACCAGGTCCGTCGGCGCTTCGACGACGTCGGGCGACTCGGGGAGGACGAAGGCAATGACCGCCAGGCCAGCCGCATACGCCGCCGTGCTGAGCCAGGCTCGACGGACGTCGGAGCCTGTGGACAGGCGTCGCCGGACTTGCCACACGACGATGGTCAGCACGATGGACATCGCTACGACCGCCAGGTACTGAACCGTGCGCTCATCGACGGTGCTCGGATCACCCACTGCGGGTGGATTGGCCGGATATTTGACGAACGGGACGAGCACGACGGTGACGAATCCGATCGCACCCAGTTGCATCGTCGACGCGATCGATGTGCGCGCCGGGAGATGCTTGGACACTTTCGCCCACACGACCATGAAGATCAGTCCCAGAGCGAGACCAAACAGCACCAGACCCACGAGACCACCGACCTCCTGCACGCCACGGCTCATCAGCGCCTCGTGCCCGGCCCCGCCGTGATCGTGCGGTAACGACTCTTCGAGCGCCAGGGCGTCGTCGAGCGGCCCCCGTCCGACCGTGGACGTGAACGTGGCGATCGCCACACCCGCAGCGAGTCCACTCGCGAGGGCGATCTCGATGAGGCGACGCATGTTCAACCCGTGCGACTTCAGTGGCAGGGGATTCCGGAGAAATGGCGACCGTCGTGGAAGAACTCATGCAGGGTGTTCGCTGCGGAGCCGAGCGCGACGCCGTTCTCCATCGTCACGAAGTAGACGACGGACGCAGCTACCATCACCACCGCCCACGCCCACACAGGTACGTGGAAACTGGGAACCAGCGAGATGTCGGGATTTGGAACGGTCACGAAGTCCATTCCTTTAGTGTTTCACACGTATCGGATAGTTGACAAGCCCGAGAGTGCTACCGCAAGGTGATCCCCCATTCGATGTAGCGCTCACAGGCCTACACCCGCTGCTCACCGTCGAGCATCAGATCGCACAGAAGCTCCATGCCTGTACCTCGGCGCATCCCCGGACCGGCGACAACGACCGCGCCCACGATCTCGTTGATCTCCAGATCCTCGAGTACGAGGAACCACTCGACAAGTCTGCCCTCGCCAAGATCGCAACCAAGCTCTTCACCGCTCGGAACGCGCAGACCTGGCCACCAGTCGTCGTCTCACATCCGAGCTGGCCAACGATCTACGCCGAAGCAGCCGACGGCCTCGACGTACGGTTCAGGTGAGACGTACGGTTCAGGTGATCGGCATCGACGACGAGAACATCGACACATCAATCGAAACCATCGACCTCGCCGCCTTCGCCGACAAGATGAACCAACGAGTACGCCACGCCTCCAGTGCGCTCGATACCTCACTGCAACCGTGAGGTATCGGAGTTCCATGAAGTATGGAGCGGACATTGTGATTCAAAGTGTGCGTAACGCACACCTTTGATACCCTGAAGCGATGGACACTGCGATCAAGCCCGCCGATCTTTCGGACTGGCTGATCGCGCATGGGCAACACTTCGCAACCACCGATGAGATCGCAGAGTTAGTTGGTGTGGCTCCTGGGAGTGTCCGCCAGAGCCTGCGCCGTCCCGCTGCTGCGAACAAGATCGTCTCGGTCACCAATGGGGCCTGGGTGCCGGTGCCCCCTGAGTACCGCGCCGCTGGGGCGCCGCCTCCGGCGCACTTCATTCACCAACTCATGGCCTTCCTCGGACACCCGTACTACGTCGGGTTCCTGTCGGCTGCCGCAATACACGGAGCGTCACACCAGGCGGTCATGGTGTTCCAGGTTGCAACTCCAGCCGTGCTTCGCGACCGACAGATCGGAGCAGGGAAGATGAGATTCATCCGTCGATCCGCAGTGCCCCGTCGTTCCGTCGTCGATCACTTCGTTCCGACCGGCCGGATCAAGGTGTCGACTCCCGCAGTCACCCTGCTCGACCTCGTTGAATCACCGAGCCACGGTGCTGGTCTGTCAAACGTCGCGACCGTCATCGCCCAGTTCGTCGAAGACGAAATCATCGATCCCGCAGTCCTGGCAGCGGAGGCGGCCCACTACCCCACCGCCGTGGCCCAGCGAGCCGGCCTACTCATCGAGTCAATGGCCGACCTCACCGGCACCCCACTCGACCTCGGCGACCTCGAGAAGTTGGCCCAGGGAGCAGAATCTGTGCCACTTGCTTCGCACCGCAGCGGCGACGGTGACCGCAACAACCGCTGGGGCGTCGTCGTCAACACTGAGATCGAGCCAGACCTGTGATCTCTGAGGCCGAACTCGCACACTGGCGAAGCGTCGTGCCGTGGGTCGATGACAGCCAAGTCGAGCAGGATCTCGTTCTCTCGCGACTCATCATCGAAATCGCACGACACCCGCTACTTGGATCCGAACTCGTGTTTCGAGGTGGCACCTGCTTCCACAAGCTCTGGCTCGACCGACCATGGCGATACAGCGAAGACCTCGACTACGTACGACGAAGCGCCACCGGAGTCGGCGAAGTCTTTGACGCGCTTCGCGACGTCGCCGCAGCTGTCGGATTCGAGGACATCGCGACGCAAGTCGGTCGTCATCCCAAGGTTCGGTTGCGATCAACGCTCGTCGGCGGCGGGCGGCTGCAGGTCAAGATCGAGATGAACACCTTCGAGCGTTCGCCAGCGCGACCGACGGTGACTCGCGACTACGCCGTCGACAGCCCATGGTTCAGCGGCGACGTAGCGGTGCCCACGTTCACGATCGAGGAACTCACCGCCACCAAAATTCGAGCCCTGTTCCAACGCCGCAAAGGACGCGACCTATTCGACCTATGGCTCGCATTTGAACACGGCACTGCGACCCTCGATGACGTCGTCGAGTGCTTCGAGCCCTACAGGCCAGATGGCTGGACAGGTGACCGGGCGCTGGCGAACCTCGATGCCAAACTCAACGACACAACGTTCCTCGACGACCTCGACGCACTCGTCACCGGCCAACCCGAGGGCTACGACCACAACTCAGCGAGAAGAGTCGCCGAAATAGTCATCGAAGCAGCCGAACACAGAAGGCAACGACTCCGCACGGCTCGCTCAGCGCTCCAGGAGATCCAAGATCTCGCCGACGAAACCGGCATGGACCTGTAGCGAACGTCGAAGCGGCGGCGTGCCTAATCCGTGCCTAGAAAAACACACAACACGGCGCAATACGGCGCAACAACGCACAACAACTGGCCGACAGGAACCCAGGCTTGACCAGGTGAAACACCTCACACGCAGGCACGATGCGATCAGCTTGGAAGCGCTTCCCAAGCTGAGAACGCGGGTTCGATTCCCGTCATCCGCTCCATATAACACCTGGTTAGAGGCAGTTTCGTCACTGTCGATGTCGCCATTCGTGCCTTGTTCGTGCCTAGACCGCTTGTGAAATCGGGTCGATAAGCCCGTTCTGGCCGATGCCGGTCGTGGTGAACTCCCTGGTCCTGGGGCTAACGCCGCTTGGATGAGTTTGTGTACTCAGGCGGAAAAGCTGATGTTCATCTGATCATCATGTCGACAATCGACGGGCGTGCTCGATCACTGACGTTCGGACCAGAACTCGATCCGGTTTCCGGCGGGGTCGGTCACGAAGAACCCAGGTGCTCCCCACCGTTTCTGGATGGGCGAGACAGCCACCCCGTTCTGCACCAACTGCCGACGGCATGCGAGTGAGTCCGGAACACGCCAGCTGAGCGTCAGGCCCGCCCCGTCACCACTGACGATGCTTGCCCGACTCGCGTCAGCCACGCTGACGTGCACCCCGGCGTACAGCTCAAACTCGATGAACCAGTCCCGTTCCATCGTTGGTCGAAGGCCCAGTCCCGTTCGATAGAAGGCGGTGACCTCGCTCCAGCGGTCGGTGTACAAGATCGTGTTCGACGCGACGACGCGAACCGGAGATGGGTGCGCATCGAGGTCGTCGACGAGATGCGCAAAACAAGGTGATTCACCCCCGCGATCGCGCTCCTCGATCATCTCGTCATCATGTCATCGTTACGTCTGGCGCGTGTTGGGACGTTGGACCCTGGCGCCGATCCCCGCAATTAATGAGTCTCATACTATGCGACTTGAGATCACGCAGCGCGGGTCCATCCCACGTCTGCGATCGGAGGAGTTCATCGTCGCGAACCAGTACTCGATCGAGCCCCGCTCGGTCCGCAGACAGTGAAGAACACGTGGCAACCCAAAGAAGGCATGACATGACGACGACTTCAGCATCCGGCAAATCTCACGGCGTTGATCGTCGTCGCTTTCTGACCGCGATTGGAGGCGGCGCGACTGCTGTCGGTCTCGTGGCCTGCGCTCCCGATGGGCCCGACGGTCCCGGTACGGCACTTTTCGAAGAGCAACGCGGCACCGGGAACGTCGAGCCTGTCAATGTCACGCAGGCCGTCGAACCGAGTTTCGACGATCGAGCCGACTCCATTGTCCCAACACTGACCCGCTTGGACGAACTCGAGGTGGCGGATGCAGCGGAGGAACGAATGGCCTACGCGCCGGCTGTCCCGACACGCGCTCAGCGCAGCGACCAGCGCGTGGTCGAGTTCGAGATCGATGTCATCGAGGGCGAGTGCGTGGTCGACCCGACCAACAACGTCTCGACACTGATGTGGGGATTCCGGATCGGCGGTGACGCCGCAACCTCCTGCGGAAGTCCTGGGCCGACGCTGCGGGCGCGAGTCGGTGATCTGGCCAGAATCACCGTCAACAATCTCGCTGGAAACGTGCACCCGCACAACATCGACTTCCATGCCGTGACCGGCCAAGGAGGCGGAGCGGAAGGGACGACAGTGCCACCCGGTGAGAGCGCGACGATCAACTGCCGTCTGCTGTACCCGGGTGCGTTCATGTACCACTGTGCGTTCGGCGACGTTCCCGAACACATCGCCCACGGCATGTACGGAATGTTCATCATCGACCCCGAGACACCACTGCCCGACGTCGACCACGAATGGACCATCATGCAATCCGAGTGGTACCTCGGCGAACCCAACGAAGACGGTGTCGCCGAATTCGACCGCGACCGCCTCGAACTCGAGCATCCGACCTACGTCACGTTCAACGGCCGCACCGACGCCCTCGTCGACGACAACGCGCTCCAGATGGAAGTGGGCGAACGCGCCCGGTTCTACATGGTCAACGAGGGACTCAACCTCACCTCGAACTTCCACCCGATCGGCTCGCACTGGGACGTCGTGTACCCCGAGGCGGCAACGCATCCGGTCAACCGAGTGATCCGCGGGTCGCAGTCAACACTCGTGGTGGCTGGCGGAGGCACGGTGACCGAACTCATCGCGCAGGTGCCGAGCACCGTGATCCTGGTCGACCACGCACTGGTCCGCGTCTTCTACAAGGGCTGCATCGGCATGGTCGTCATCAGCGGCGAAGAAAACGCACTCTTCTCCGTTGGTGACGACGGGCTGAGCGCCGCAGCCGAAAGCGAGCCCGTTGTCGCCGCTGTCGGGGACCCGAACACGGTCAACATGCCGGCCGGCGCCTACGACCCAGCCAACGCCGCAACGGCATACACGCCTGCCGTTCTCTCTGTCGCTGTCGGCACCACGGTCACGTGGATCAACAACGACTCGGTCTTCCACACCATCACATCGGGCACCTCGAACGGAACCACTGCAACCCCTGACGGCCTCTTCGACTCCGATCAGGTACAGCCTGGCGAGAGCTTCGAGTACACCTTCGACGAGGAGGGCACGTTCGACTATCACTGCACCCCGCATCCATGGATGAAGGCCCAAGTCGAGGTCACCGCATGATCCGACACCCCGATTGCGCGCAGTGGTCGACGTGAGCTCCTGACCCATGGAGATTCCGACCAAACCAACTGGCCGCCGAGAGGAGCCACCCCCGCCCGAACACCTCGGCGAGGTCGAGTGTCTCCGCCTCTTGCGCAGCGTCGAGGTCGGTCGGCTCGCGGTTCGACTCTCGGACGGCGGTGTCGACGTCTTTCCCGTCAACTTCGTCATCGACGACGGCACCGTGTTGTTCTGTACCGCTGCGGGCACGAAGCTCAGCAGCATCCAAGTCGAACCGATTGTTGCCTTCGAAGCAGACCACTTCGACTGGTACGAACGCACGGCGTGGAGCGTGGTCGTCAAGGGCACGACAGTTCAGGTCACCGATCCGGCGGAGATCCTCGAACTTCGCGATGGCGAGTTGGAGGCATGGCAGCACGACCGCAAACCGTTCTTCGTGCGCATCACGAACCCCATGATCACCGGCCGCCGTTTCACCGTGCGCCGACGGATCGAGCCATAGGGAACTCGATGCCGGAGCGGCACGAATCACGTTCGAACACTTGAAAGAGGGCCACATGGATTTCAACGTCTCGGAAGAGATGACGGTTCGACTCGCGATGATCCGCGAGTTCATGGATCGTGAGGTCATCCCGCTCGAAGGCGAGATGCTGCACGGTGACCCTGTGCAACTCGAACGCGCCGTTGCCGCGGCCCAGGTCAAGGTGAAGCAGATGGGCTTGTGGGCGCCAAACCACCCGGTCGAGTTCGGCGGCCTCGGCCTGTCGATGGTCGACCACGGCCTGTTCGCCGAAGCAGTCGGCCGCAGCCCGCTCGGCATGAACGTCTTCGGCACCCAGGCGCCCGACGCCGGAAACGTCGAAGTCTTGCATCAGTACGGAACGCCAGAGCAGCAGGACCGGTGGCTGCGACCGCTCATCGACGGCGAGATCCGGAGCTGCTTCTCGATGACCGAACCCGAAACCGCCGGGTCAAACCCCCTCCTGCTGGAAACGACAGCGGTGACCGATGGTGACGACTACGTGATCAACGGCCAGAAGTGGTTTACCTCGTCAGCCGACGGCGCCGCGTTCGCGATCGTCATGGCCGTCACCGATCCCGACGCGCCACCACATCAGCGCACGAGCATGATCATCGTCCCGACCGACACCCCCGGCTTCGAACTCGTTCGCAACGTGAGCGTCATGGGCCACGCAGGGTCAGGACACGCCAGCCACGGTGAGGTGTCCTACCAGTCATGCCGAGTCCCCAAGACGAACCTGCTCGGCCCTGAAGGTGGCGGCTTCGTCATCGCCCAGGACCGGCTCGGTCCCGGCCGCATCCATCACTGCATGCGCTGGCTCGGCATCGCCGAACGGGCCTTCGAGATGATGTGCGAACGAGCCAACCAGCGCACGATCGACCCGAACGGAGCGACCCTCGCCGACCGCCAAGTGATCCAGCACTGGGCAGCTGAACTCGACGCTGAGATCCGCTCCGCCCGACTCCTCACCCTGCACGCCGCCTGGTCGATCGACCAGCACGGAGCCAAGGCCGCGCGAGACGAGATCTCAGCCATCAAGTTCACGGTGGCGAACACGATGCTCAAGGCCGTCGACACCGCCATCCAGGTCCACGGGGCTCTCGGCGTCACCGACGACACCGTGCTCGCCTACTGGTACCGCCACGAACGAGCCGCTCGCATCTACGACGGCGCCGATGAGGTCCACAAGACCAGCCTCGGTCGTCGGATCCTTCGCCGGCACTCAACATGAGGCGGCGCACTGGCGTCTGTCCGGTCAGGCCGTCCAACGGCTGAGGTGACATCATCACGGGCAACCAAGGGACTCCCTATGACGACTGAATCCAACGTGGCAACGATCACCGAATTTGTCGCAGCCTGGTCGCGACTCGACCCCGATGAACTCTCGAGCTACTTCACCGACGACGGCAGCTACCACAACATGCCGGTGGGCCCGGTCGTCGGCCGCGACAACGTGCGCTCGATGATCGCTGCGTTCACCGCCGATTGGACAGCAACACAGTGGGATTTACTCAACATCGTCGGGTTCGGCGACGTGGTCATCGCCGAGCGACTCGACCGGACCGAAGCAGGCGACAAGACAGTCGACCTGCCCTGCACCGGCGTGTTCGAGATGGAGAACGGCAAGATCAAGGTCTGGCGCGACTACTTCGACTTGGCAACATTCACGACAGCGATGAGCTGACCGACTTCCGATCGGCTAGCGGACGTCGAGAATGGCAACCACGACAAGGAACACGACGATGCCGACCATGAGCAGCGTCGCTTGCACACGCGGGTGGACTGGCTTCTCGTGGTGTTCTGGTTCGCTCACGTTGCGTCCTCTTCGGTGCGGGAAGTGCGCGGCGGGGCGGTTGGCACGCGTCGGATGATGTACCAGACTCCGACGATGCCAGCGCCGATGATCGAGAGTCGCAGCGCCATGTTGTCCAGGAGTAGTCCGGTGCTGAGAGAGATCGCGATGACCATCATTGCGATGGCGGTGACTTTGGCTCGCTTGGGCATACCGAGGCCGGACCGGTAGTCGGCGACCGATCGGCCGACGCCCGGCAGATCGAGGACCCATTGCTCGAAACGTGGACTGCAGCGGGCGAAGCAGGCCGCCGCGATGATCATGAAACCCGTCGTGGGAAGGCCCGGCACAACCACGCCGATCCCGCCGACTGTGACTGCGAACCATCCCGCGCCGAACCACATGCTCCGAGCAAGCCATGACCTTGCGACTCGTTCCGTCCCGGACGAAGCGACCGTTCCCTCTGCCCGTTCGGCTTCACGGGTCATGACGGCACCCCCACACCGCAGCATCCAGGTCCCTGTTCGCCACGGTTGCAGCCTGCGCGACTGACACGGGACGTTCGTCCCTGGCGGCAATCAGTACTATCCATTAGTCTCATACTATGCGACTAGAGATCACGCAGCGAGCGGACCTGGCTGTGCGAGCCTTGGTGATTCTGCATCGTTCCCCGGCACGGTTGAAGAGCGCCGACCTGGCCGCGGCGTTGGACACCACAGCGGGGTTTGTTCCGCAGGTGATGGGCCCGCTGGTGCGAGAAGGCTGGGTGCATTCGGTTCCCGGCCCGACGGGTGGCTACGAGCCATTGGTCGGGATCGACGAGCTCAATGTGTTGGATGTTGTCGAAGCCGTCGACGGTCCGACCGATTCGGGCCGGTGCGTCGTCGCTGATCGACCGTGCGCGGCCACAGCACCCTGTGCGCTCCACGTCGCATGGGGACTGGCGAGAAGTGAGTTGGTGTCGTCGCTTGCCGCGCTGTCGGTCGGGGCATTGGCGGTCACAGCGTGACCGCCCAGCAGACCTCCACATTGGCATCCACTCAGAGCGTGCCGTCCGAACGTTCGCCATGGCGGGCGGTCGCCGTGCCGTCCGAGCATGGTGGGTGGGGGCTCACCCTCGAGCCCGTATTACTCGGGCTGCTCGTGGCGTTCTCGTGGTCGGGTCTCGCGATCGGAGCTGCTGCGTTCGTTGCCTTCCTCGTGCGCACTCCACTGAAACTCGTCGTCGTGGATCGTCGACGTCACCGGTCACTGCCCCGCACTCGCCTCGCCACGCGCATCGCGGCGATCGAACTCGCCGCACTCGGCCTGCTCGGCTTGTCAGCGCTGTGGGCGGCTGGCGCAACATGGCTGGTGCCGGTCGCAGTCGCAGTACCCCTCGTGGCGGTCGAGCTGTGGTTCGACATCCGCAGCCGAGGCCGCCGATTGATCCCCGAACTCGCGGGAGCATGCGGCATCACCGCCGTCGCCGCAGCAATCATCGTGGCCGACGACGGCAGCTGGCGATTGGCGATCGCAGCGTGGATGGTCCTCGCCGCTCGCGCCATCGCATCGATTCCCTACGTGCGAGCACAGATCGTCCGAACGCGGCGCGGATCCAGCCCGCTCGCCACCACCATCCTGTTCCAACTCGCTGGCGCAGCGGTCGGATTCGCCGCCATCGCCGTCGACAACCGGGCGCTCGCGGGTGCCGTGGCCGTGGCCGCGTTGGCGACCGCGCAGACGATTGCGCTTCAACGCGAACACATTCCGCCCGTGAAGGTCATCGGACTCCGCCAGATGGCCGCCGGCTTCGCCGTCGTTGCCGCCACCGCCGTCGGCGTCCTCGCCTGACACGAACCCTCCCCCTGAAAGCAACCGCACCATGACCACGCTCACCACACAATCCACACTCGCCGACATCGTCACCGCACGCCCATCGCTCGCCAGAGTCCTTGAAGCCCACGGACTCGACTACTGCTGCGGCGGCGCCACCACCCTCCAGGACGCCTGCGACAACCTGCAGCTCGATGCCACCGCCGTGCTCACCGACCTGACAGCCAACTCAAGCGACGAGACACCACCCGAATGGGCAACGATGAACGTCGCCGCACTGGTCGATCACCTCGAAGCCACCCACCACCGCTACCTGTGGGCCGAGATGCCCCGCCTGTCGGCCCTCGCTGACAAAGTACGCACCGTTCACGGAGATCGACACCCGGAACTGGCCGACATCGCGGCGTGCTACGGCACGCTGCGAGCCGACATGGAACCGCACCTCGCCAAAGAGGAACGCGTGCTGTTTCCCATGATTCGCGAACTCAGCGCAGCGAACACCGCCCCGTCGTTTCACTGCGGGTCGCTCAACAATCCGATCTCGGTGATGCTCACCGAACACGACACCGTCGGCGAACTCCTCGCCCGACTGCGCGAGCTCACCAACGGCTACCAGCCGCCCGCCGACGGCTGCGCCTCCTACGCCACGCTGTTCACCGGCCTCGCTGAGCTGGAAGCCGACACCCACCTGCACGTCCACAAGGAGAACAACGTGCTGTTCCCCGCCGTCGTCGCGCTCGAACAACAGCTCGCGTCGTGATCGTCCACCCACTCACCGACGACGACCTCGCCAACCGCAGTGACCTACTCACCCGCGACGACGTCGAGTTGCTGGTTCGCTCGTTCTACCGATATGCCGCCATGGACGAACTGCTCGGCCCGATCTTCGCAGCGGCGCACGTCGCATGGGACGACCACGTGGCGACTTTGACCGACTTCTGGGCATGGCAACTCCTGGGCGAACGGGGCTACACCGGCCAACCGCTGCGCGCCCACGAACCGGTGCAAGCGCGCACTCCCTTTGCTGATGCGCACTACGAACGTTGGCTCGACCTGTTCGTCAGCACCGTCGACGAACACTTCGTCGGAGACATCGCCGAACTCGCCAAACACCGAGCCACGAAGATGGCCTCCGCCCTCCGCAAACTGTTGAACGGCGAGCACGGCGCGGCGAACGAACCGATCGAACTGACTTTCGCGACCTCGCCGGCAGCACCTTGCGCATCGGCCCCGACGACCTACGGTGGCAAGCATGGCCGATGAGCAGAAGTTCCCGTCGCTGAGCCGGGCCGGTCTGGATCGTCGTGGCACGATCTGGGGCCTGCTCGGCGTCGCCGTCCTCCTCGCATTGACGTTCATCGGCAGCGACGGGCTGGTCTGGTTCGACGCAGCGCTCGTCGGCTACCTGTTCGGCATGATCTTCATGGTCTTCGGCGTGATCTACCGATACACGGTGTGGATCAAACGGCCCCCGACCGCGATGCTGAACAAGCGTGGGTGGGATGCGTTCAAGCAACGCAAAGCCAAGAACGCCGCTGCACTGCCGTCACTTGTCGCGACCAATCTGCTTGCCCAGGGGTTCATCCGGCGACGTTCCACCGCACGCTGGATTGCGCACCAGCTGATCTTCTGGGGATGCATCCTCGCGGCACTGATCACGTTCCCGCTGACGATGGGGCTCCTGCACTTCGAGAGTGTCGGCCAGCAGGCCGACCGCTACCAGATCTATGCGTCGCGGGTCGGCACGCTGCACTTCGACGCCGACAGCATCATCGGCTGGATCATCTTCCACGGCCTCGACATCGCCGCAGTCCTCGTACTCGCAGGCGTGTTCATCTTCCTGCGCCGTCGCCTCCGCGACCCCGGCGCCCTCGCTGTCGAGCGCAGCGGCGACTTCCTCGCGCTCGCCGGGTTGTTCGCGGTGTCTGTCACCGGGCTGTTCCTCACGGTGTCGAGCATCTGGCTCGAAGGTCGCTTCTACTCGGCGCTCAACACGATCCACGCGCTGACGGTGGTGTTGGGGTTGATGTACATCCCGTTCGGCAAGCTGTTCCACATCTTCCAACGCCCCGGCAACCTCGGCGTCGAATACTACAAACGGGCCAACCTCGAAGGCGCCCCCGCAGTGTGCACCCGGTGCGGCGACGAGTTCGCCAGCGCACAACAGGTCGCCGACCTCATCGAGGTCCTCCCCCAGGTCGGCTTCGACTACTCCCTGCAAGGCAGCGCTGACGGTGATGGGTCGGGCAACTACCAGCACACCTGCCCGCGATGCCGACGAGCCAAGGTCGCCTTGGCGCAATCCACACGAGTGAAGGGATTCGGCTGATGGCTCAACAACCACTCACCGACGACGAACTGATCGCCCGCTACGGCCCACATCTCAACGCGGAGCCTCCCGG
This sequence comes from Ilumatobacter sp., assembly GCF_046290335.1. Taxonomy (GTDB): domain Bacteria; phylum Actinomycetota; class Acidimicrobiia; order Acidimicrobiales; family Ilumatobacteraceae; genus Ilumatobacter_A. Next base: position 762,021 of record NZ_JBKAGH010000002.1, read on the forward strand.
CGGATGGAGCGCTGGGCTCGAGGTCGACAAGACGGTCAAGACGCACTGCTGTTTCTGCGGTCAGCAGTGCGGCATCCAGTTGAAGGTCCACGACAACGAAGTCGTGGGGTTCGAACCGTGGTACGAGTTCCCGTTCAACGAAGGCAAGCTCTGCCCGAAGGGCGTCAAGCGCTACCTCCAGGGCAGCCATCCCGACCGCTTGCTGCACCCGATGGAACGCGACCCGTCATCGCCTGACGGGTTCCGTCGCATCACCTGGGACCAGGCGCTCGACCGCACGGTGGCCGAGATCAAGCGGATCCAGGCCGAGCACGGCAACGACGCGTTCGCGATGTTGTCCGGTGTGTCGCTGACGAACGAGAAGAGCTATCTGATCGGCAAGTTCGCTCGCCTCGCGCTCCGGACTGCGAACCTTGATTACAACGGCCGGTATTGCATGGTGTCGGCCGGTGCGGCGAACAAGAAGGCGTTCGGCGTCGACCGCAACTCGAACCCGTGGAGCGACATCCCCCTCGCTGATGTCGTCTGGGTTGCCGGTTCCAACGTCGCGGAAACGTTCCCGATCACCACGAGCTACATCTGGCGAGCCCGCGACCGTGGCGCGAAGCTCATCGTGCAGGACCCGCGGGTTGTGCCATTGGCACGTACCGGGCACGTGTTCCTCGGAGTTCGTCCCGGCACCGACTCAGCACTGTTCGGCGCCGTGCTCAACACGTTGATCCGCAACGACTGGCTCGACCACGACTTCATCGACGCCCACACCGTTGACTTCGACCACGCAGCAGCCGCCGCTGCTGACATGACCTCGCAATGGGCGGCCGGTGTCACCGGTGTCCCTGCGGCACGGATCGAAGAAGCTGCCGAGATCTGGGGAACATCGGCCACCGGCATGCTGCTCCACGCCCGCGGGATCGAGCAGCAGTCAAAGGGCACCGAAAACGTCCTCTCGGCGATCAACATCGGCCTCGCTACCGGCAAGTTCGGCAAGCCCGGCTGCGGTGTCAGCACGATCACCGGGCAGGGCAACGGCCAGGGCGGACGCGAGCATGGCCACAAGTGTGATCAGTTGCCGGGCAACCGCGACATCCGCAATCCCGAACACCGTGCGCACACCGCTGCGGTGTGGGGCTGCGACGAGTCCGAGATCCCCGACGCCGGTATCCCCGCGTTGGAGATCATCGAAGCAATCCATGCCGGCGAGATCAAAGGACTGTTGTCGATCTGCTTCAACCCGATGGTCTCGTCGCCCGACTCGAACTTCACCGCCGAGGCGCTCGACAAACTGGAGTACTACGGCGTCATCGACTTCTTCCTGTCCGAGTCGGCACACCACGCCGACATCGTCCTGCCCGGCTCACTGCACGAAGAGGACGAAGGCACGAGCACCAGCGGTGAGGGCCGAATCATCAAGATCAACCCGGCCGTCGACCCGCCCGGCGAAGCACGCCGCGACTGGGAGATCCTGTGCGACCTCGCCGAACGCCTCGACGCGAGCAAGTACTTCGGCTACGACAACACCGAGCAGATCTTCGAAGAACTCCGACTCGCATCCAAAGGCGGCACCGCCGACTACTCCGGGGCCACATGGGACCGCATCGAAACAGAGATGGGACTGTTCTGGCCCGTCCCCGAGGAAGGCCACCCAGGGACCCCCCGGCTGTACGAGGGCGGCAAGTTCTTCCACCCCGACGGCAAGGCCCGCTTCCACGGAGTCCCGTTCCGCGAATCGGCCGAAGTCGTCGACGACGAGTACCCGGTGTGGATGACGACCGGCCGCGTCGTCAGCCAGTACCTCTCCGGCACCCAGACCCGACGGATCGCTGGGCTGGTCGAGCAGTACCCCGAACCGCTCTGCGAGATCCATCCGGTGCTCGCCGAGCAGGTCGGTGTGGCCGACGGCGAACTGGTCACGGTCAGCTCCCGGCGCGGCGCAATCACTCTGCCGGCGCAGGTTGTCACCACGATCCGACCCGACACCGTGTTCATCCCGTACCACTGGCCCGGAAGCAAGGCCGCCAACCAGCTCACCAACCGCGCCGTCGACCCCGTGTCGAAGATGCCCGAGTTCAAAGTGTCGGCCGTACGCGTCGAACGAGCAGGAACAGAACAAGCGGTCACCATTGACCAGGCTCGAAGAGGGCCAGCTTCAACAGAAGGACAGTCCCGATGACCATCACCAGCAAGTACGGCATCGACGACTCGCCAATCTTCGTCATCGACCAGAGCCGTTGCATCGGCTGCGAAGCATGTGTCCAGGCGTGCATGGAATGCGGCACCCACCGCGGGCAATCGCTGATCCACCTCGACCATCTCGACCGTGGCACCACCACGCAGACAGCGCCGATGGTCTGCATGCACTGCGAGGACCCGACATGTGCGCAGGTATGCCCGGCCGACGCGATCAAGCAGAACGAGGACGGCATCGTGCAATCGGCGTTGAAGCCACGCTGCATCGGCTGCTCGAACTGTGTGATCGCCTGTCCGTTCGGCGTCCCCAAGTACAAAGCCGAGTTCGACCAGATGATGAAGTGCGACATGTGCGTCGACCGCACCTCTGCAGGCAACCCGCCGATGTGTGCTTCGGTCTGCCCGAGCGAAGCGCTCTGGTACGGCACCATCGAAGAGTTCAACAACAAGCGCAGCGGATCGCTGCTGCGTGACTTCTTCTTCGGCAACCAAGAGGTACGCACCAAGACCTACACCGTCGTCGACGACCACGCCGCCGGGCCCCTCGACGTCGCCGGCGCAACGACACAAACCTGGCTCGACGACCCGTTCGCGATCGCCGACACGAACCAGCCGGTGATGCCATGACGACCCACAAGACAGACAACGACACGACGGCACAGAACCACGAGACGCCCGTCGAGATCACACCGACCTGGAAGCGTGACTTCCCATATCAAGCAGCGAGTGAGGAAGAGGTGACGCGCCGAGAGTTCGCCCGCTACCTCGTGCTGGGAGCCAGCTCGATGGCGGTCGCCAACGTCGGCCTCGCCGCCTGGACACAACTCCGCTCCATCAACGTCGGCGAGCCACGTGCGCTGATTGCGCTCGACAGCCTCGCTGTTGCTGACACGCACCTGTTCCGGTATCCGACCGACGCCGAGCCGGCGATCCTGCTGCGCGTGTCCGACGACGAAGTCGTGGCATTCAGCCAGAAGTGCACCCACCTCGGCTGCGTCGTCTACTTCGAAGCCGAAGAAGACCGCTGGCATTGCCCGTGCCATGAAGGGAACTTCGAAGCAGCGACCGGCGCCGTCATCTCCGGGCCGCCCACGCGGCCACTCGGCAAGATCGACGTCGAGATCCGCGACGACGGGATGGTCTGGGCGCTCGGGGTGGTCGAGCGGTCATGAGGCTCTCAGATTCAGGAAACCGCACGTCGTCGTCGGTACTGGTTTATGTCATCATCCTCGTGTCGTTCCAGATCTTCCTGCTCACGATCGCCGTCGAGGCGTTCGCCGACGACAGCGAAACACTTGCCTGGTCATCGGCGACGGTGTCAGTCGTGATGGCCGGCGCCGCGATTGCCTTCCTGCGCTACCTGCGGACATGAGCACCGCGGCCGGAGCTTCGTTGGCTGCACCCGCCACTGAGGCATCGGTGTCGCCGATCAAGACACTGTTCCCCGGCTACTTCGCGCTCGTGATGGCCACCGGCATCATCTCCATCGCCGCAAGCCAACAGAGCATCGACTGGCTGGCACAGGCGTTGTACGCCGTGGCCGCAACCGGCTACACGGTTCTGACCGTCATGCTCACGCTGCGCATCGTGCTCTACCCCCGGGCGTTCATCGCGGACGTGCAGACCCACACGAAGGGCTTCGCATTCTTGACGACGGTCGCCGGAACGAATGTGCTCGCCAGCGCCTCCGCCATCGTCCACGGATGGTGGGCTCTTGCGTGGGTGCTGTGGTGGGTCAGCCTCGGGCTGTGGGCGTTCTTTCTCTACGCCACGCTCATCTCGACGGTCGTGCGCGGCAACAAGCCAGCGCTCGGCGGCGGCATCAACGGGACCTGGTTCCTCCTCACCGTCTCGACACAGTCGATCGTGGTGGTCGGCGGCCTCGTCTTCGACCGCCACCCCAGCGACACCCTCGCATTCGCACTGCTCGCAGCCTTCCTCGTCGGCATCGTGCTCTACCTGATCGTCATGACGATGGTGTTCCTGCGGTGGACGTTCCACGAACTCGAACCCACCGAAGTGGACCCACCAGCATGGATTGCCGCGGGGGCCGTCGCGATCACCGTGCTCGCCGGCTCCAACCTGCTCATCGCAGCTCCGGACTCCGAACGTCTCACCCGCCTCGCCGGCTTCGTCGAAGGAATGACCGTGCTCGCCTGGGCGACCGCCACGTTCTGGTTCCCACTGATGATCGCCATCGGCGTCTGGCGACACGGCGTGCGGCGCGTCCCGCTGCGCTACCACCCGTCGTACTGGTCACTCGTCTTCCCCATCGGCATGTACAGCGCAGCCACCTACCGCATGCGCGCCGCCATCGACCTCGAATCGCTCGAAGTGCTCCCGAAGCTCGCACTCGCCGGAGCGATCGTCGCATGGTCGGCAACCGCCATCGGCCTCGGCCACCAAGGCATCACCAGCCTGCTCACGCGGCGAAGCAACGACCCATGACCGAGCAAGAACCAGCCGTCGAGGAACTCTCTGCCGCAGCGTGCTGGGCGCTGCTCCGCACCACCCCGGTCGGACGCATCGCGATGCACGGTGCTAACGACGAGATCGAGATCTTCCCGATCAACTTCATTGTCGATCACGGCAGCATCGTGTTCAAGACCGCCACCGGAACCAAACTCTCCCTCGCCGATCAGCAGCGCAGCGCAGCCTTCGAAGCAGATGGCTTTGACTTCTACGAGGGCACGGCGTGGAGCGTGGTTCTGCGCGGCACACCCAAACTGATCAAGCATCACCAGGACATGATCGAAGCGTTCGACATCGAGATCCAGACCTGGCAAGTCGGGCACAAGCCGACCTATGTCCGTCTCGAGGCCGACGTCATCACCGGCCGACAATTCACCGTCAACCCCGCCACCGGAACAACCGCATAGCAGCGCACGACTCGTTACATTGACTGAACCCAATGATCGAACCCACACTGCCCCAGGAACTCCTTGAAGCCAGACGGACACCGCTGTTCGACTTCGAAACCTTGCCCGATCAACTCGCCGAGTCGCACCGCACGACCGTCTGGGCGCAACTGTTTGTCCAGTCCGGCACCGTCCGCTACACCGACCTCCACAGCAACGATCCGCGCGACATCAGCCTCGGAGCGGGTGATTCAGCAGTGATCGAGCCGAACGTTGAGCACCGCGTCGAGCCAGCGACGGACGCAACATTCTTTATTCAGTTCTATCGAACGCCCGACGCACCGATGATCCCCGGCACCATTGCGCCCAGCCCACCGCAACGCTCCGGACCCTGGGAACACAGCGGACAAGATCTCGACAGCACCGATCAGATCCTTGAGATGGTCACCCGCCAGTACGTCGATGTGGTGCAAGACGAGCTCCTCGAGCCGTACTTCAATTTCGCGCCCGGGTTCATTGACTGGCAAGGCCATATCGAATCTGTCGCCGACTACTGGTGCCACGTCCTGCTCTACGCACCCGGCTACCAGATCGACGTCATCGAAGCGCACCGAACACTGCACGACACCGATCCGTTCACCCCCGAAGTGTTCGATCGCTGGCTCGACATCTTCAACAACACCATCGATGACGGATGGACCGGCCCCCACGCCGAACACGCCAAGAAGAAGGCAACCGGAATGGCATGGGCGATGGCCCAACGATTCCTGGGCAAAGGAACCTGGAAGCCCGCCGCGCACCGCTAGGCCACCCGACCCGCGCTCCACCGCTCCCAAAGGAGACCACCTGTGCTCACCTACGTCACCGCCGACGTCAACTGTCCGAACTGTTTCAACCAAGTCATCGACACCATCCGCGCGACCCCGGGCGTCCACAGCGCCGCCCCACACATCGACAAGGGCTGCATCGCCATCAACCACGACCTCGACGAAGCCGACTTGCTCGCCACGATCACCACCGTTGGCCACACCCTCGACATCGCACCCAACGGCGAGGTCACCATGGGACAAGCACACGCCGCAAGCGCTCAGCTCTGTAGCGAACACGAACCCCAACCCTGACTACCACCCCGACGGCTCGAACGCTGCAAGCCAATCGGCAAGTCGCTCGAGGCGAGATCGCAACCCCCTGGCATCAGCGTCCGTAGGGCGCACGTCTGACGGCTGCCCTTGACCCACATCCGAGCCGGCAGACGATCGACTTCATCGCCTCGCTGACCACAGAATGAACACACCGTCGGCGTGCCTAATTCGTGCCTAGAACAACACGCAACAGGGCGCAATACGGCGCAACAGCGCACAGGAACCGACGCCTCAAGAACTACACCTGACCTGGCGAAACACCCCACACGCAGGGACGATGCGATCAGCGTCGAAGCGCTTCCCAAGCTGAGAACGCGGGTTCGATTCCCGTCATCCGCTCCATATAGCACCCGAACAGAGGCTGTTTTGTCACTGCAGGTGCTCACCTTCGTTCCTTGCTCGTGCCTAGCCCGCTTGTGAAATCGGGGCGGGATCGCCGATTCGACTCACGCTGGCCGCAGAAACTTCCTGCTCCTCAGCAGCTGCCGCCTCAGGGACCGTGCGGTGTACTCAGGCGAGAAAGCTGATGTTCCTGCTGGCCATGTGGCGACCGTCGACCCAGAGGTGCGGACCGCGATTATGGGTCGGGTGGGAGTGCGGAAGAAGTGCCGTTCGGAAAGGTCAGCGGCGGGTGAGTGGACTCGGCGATATGCGTGCCGATGTCGTCGACTTCAGTCTGGTTCGGAAACCTCGCCTGCCTTGAAGCCCAGACGAGGCGCTTGGTCGTCGCCGGACAGGGTGTTTCAACCAGCACCGCTCGGGACCGTCAGCGTCGCACACGATGCCGCGGCGTCCGTCTTGATGGTGCGGCTCCACCTCGCGACCATGATCGGTGATGAAGTCGTACTCGACCCGACGCTGGGTAGCTGTGTCTCTCGAAACGGGGCCATGGTCCGGCCTGCCCGCTTCTCGGCGCCGAAGCGCCAGTCGTCGTTCGTCAGCCGGCGTGACCGAACACGAGCGTCCGGAGCTCGCGGGCGGTCGTCAACACCTCGAGCGACTGCTGTGGGGTAAGCGGGCGGGTCCGGACCAGGAGGTGGTCGGCACGGAGCTCGAAGCCAATGCGCAGCGAGCGGAACGATTCGCGATGGGTTCCGAGCCAGGTGGCCACGTTGCGGCCGACGATCGTGCGAGCGAAGCTCTCGTCGTTCGAGCTCACGCGATAGACCTCGCCAAGTCCGACCTCGTCGAGCGCTGCGATCCGCACGTGCGACGATCTGAGCCCCAAGCGTTCGCCGACGTTCGCCAGCCCGAAGGTCGACTCGATGACGAGATGCGGCGTCGATGACGGCATCACGGCGAGTGCGCAGGTGAAGACCGCGTCCGGCATGTTGCCCGCACCGCGACCACGCAGCTGGAAGCCGTGGTCGGGCCCCACATCCGGCCAGAGACGGTGTTCGATGAAGCGTTGGCCGTAGCGGATCTCGAGCAGCGACAGATCGAGTTCGGGCAGCGGGCTCGGACCGCGCTCGTATCGGAATCCGTGAGCTCTCGACCAGGCGGCGAGTTCGGCGTCGTGACGCTTCGACTGCCGAGAGTTGCGGATGACGGCCACCACGGCGAGCACGAGGCTCGCGAGCACGAGCACGCTGATCACGACGATGGCCACGGCCACAGTCTTGCCGACGTCGATGGGCCGGCAGGTGACCACCCTGCGGTGGCGCGCACACCAGATGGCTCGTGCGAGAAACGAGCGTTGTTGCGGTTCGCTCCCCGAACATTCGGTCGACGTGGAACCGCGCTCCTTCGACGCCACCAAAACGTGCATCAAACCCGTCCGAGACATCGGTCGCATACCGCTTGTGAGCCACACCTCACGTGTTCCGAGGTGGGCAGCCGATGAACGGGCGAACCATCCGAGACCCCGATCCAAAGACTGGCCTGGCCCTCGAATCACGTCAACCATGACAAGAGGCGTTCAAGAGCGGGTCGTTAGTCGGCAATGGGGCGTTTGCATCGAGTGGTTCGGCCGCCGTTTGCCGATCCTGTGGTAGCCAAATTCGTTCGCGGTCGACCACGAGAGCTCGGAGGCTGCGATTCTCGAGGAGCTTCGTGCCACCCAGGAACGTCACGTCCGAAAGGCGCCTGTTTCCGGACGTGCGACGGTCCATCATCGGTCGAGTCACCTCCACCAAACCTGAAAGACACCACCCATGCAGACACGTTGGACCAATCACGAAGCGATCGCGTTCGCCGAGACCGTGAGCGGCGCTCCCAGCAACCTGATCACAGCCTGTCGGGGGTGGACGGCCCACGACGTCCTCGCGCACGCTGTGGCGGGCGGCGGCGAGATCGCCCGTCTTGTCGGTATCCACCTTGCTGGCGACCCGGTGCCGTCCACGATCAGCTTCGAGGACCGCGAACCCGCGTTTCGCGCGCTGCCCTACGACGACCTCGTCACTCTCGTCTCAGCCGGCGGGATCTTCGATCTACTTGCAGCGATGGCCGAGAAGAACGGATCGCTGGAGTTCACCGGTTGGGAAATGAATGCCGACACGCTCGCGCTTCACGTGCGCAGTGAACTCGCGATGCATCGATGGGACATCGCTGGCAGCGATCCGACCAGTATCGAACTGCTGAGCCAACCAGATCTGACTGCCCACGCGATACGGGCAATCAACCACTTCGACTTCATCAACGAGAGAGCCGCTGCTCGAACCAGACGCGCCGGAGTTGCCCCACTCGATGTCCGACTCCGAGTCAAGGGCGAACCCGACGTCATTATTCGAGCGTCAACCGAGTCGACCGAACTCTGTCTCGCCGAACCTGACGACTCGCCGGCGCTCATCACCGACGCCGCCGCACGACTCCTCATGCTCTGGGGACGACAACCTCCCGCTGCTCACCGCAGCACCACCGGCATCGACAACGCAACCCTCGTCTCCCTACAGAACTGGCTGTACTGACGATCCGTTGGAGCGTCGCAAGGAGCGCGTTCGGGAGCACCGGGTCTGCTGCATGAAACGGTGACACCTGATCCGGCCGATATCACCTCGCATGACGTGGCCGTCGCCGTCACCGCACTCGTCGACGGCGGCACGGAAGGGTGATCGAGACAGCGGGGTTGTCTCGGCTGTACGGCTAGCCCGGCAGCTTGTCGCCGCGCACGAGCGCCTCGGCCGACGATGCCGGCAGGAACTCTCCAACTCGGATCGTTCGGTCCGGATCGTGAGAGAACACTACAGATGCTTCCGCCTGGCGTGATGAAGGGGGCGTCGCGATGAGGGTCCGCTCACCCTTCCGCTACTGCGATCACCACGTCGAGTGAGGCTTGCTAACGTGATCTCATGACGGAACTCGGACGAACAGTGTTGGCCGAAGCACTCGACCTCTCAGAGACCGAACGCGCCGACATCGCAGCCGAACTCCTGGCGAGCCTCCATCAACCAGATGAGATGCCGGCCGACGAACTCGAACAGGTCTGGACCGACGAGATCCAACGACGGGTGGAGCGAGTCCGCTCCGGTGAGAGCCCCACCGTTGCCTGGAGCGAGGTTCGCTCGGAAGCCGAGCGACGCCTCTCGCCGCAGTGAGCCGATCCATCCAGTTCGATCCTGCTGCTCGACTGGAGGCGATCGAGGCGGCCGTCTGGTACGACGATCAACGAATCGGACTCGGCGAAGAGTTCCTCGACGCGATCGAAATCACCCTCGACCATGCTCTCCGTCGCCGAGTCCCGGGCTCGCCCGTTGCCGACCTCGACGATGTTCGACGAGTTCCAGTGAAGCGGTTCCCGTACCACCTCATCTTCCTCGCGTCGTCCGACGAGATCATCGTCGTCGCAGTGATGCACGAACGACGACGTCCGACCTACTGGATCGATCGCCTCGACGAGTGACCGACACGGCGTGCCTAATTCGTGCCTAGAACAACACTCAACAGAGTGCAATACGGCGCAACAGCGCACAACAACCGACGCCTCAAGAACTACACCTGACCAGGCGAAATGCCTCATACGCAGGTGCGATGCATTCAGTCTGGAAGCGCTTCCCAAGCTGAGAACGCGGGTTCGATTCCCGTCATCCGCTCCATATAATACCTGGTCAGAGGCTATTTGGTCACTGCAGATAACAGCTTTCGCGCCTTGTCCGTGCCTAGACCGCTTGTGAAATTGGAGCGATATTGCCGACTCGGGTTGCGGTGATCGCGGAAACGTCCTGGTCGTGAGGTTGCCGACGTTGGGATTGATACGCGTACTCAGGCGACAAAGCTGATGTTCTGGCCAGCGATTTTGTCTACCGCCAATCGAGTCAAGTCCACGCATTCATGGGTCGATTCCCGTGAGCGGGATGTGCCTGACTCATGATGGGAGTGCGTTGCGGCGGTTGTCGTAGCATCAAAGGTTCCGGTGGAAGGTTCTGATCTTCGGCTACGGGATCCGCAGCGTGGATATGGAGCTGTGAGCATTCGCTCAGCGAAGATGGTTCGGTCGACCTCTTACCGGGAACCGGCCTGACATCCGGCGTCGGCTGATCCGCTTCAGGGCGCGGCGTCGATCGACGCTGCCACAGGCGTTGCGCCTTGGGCCAGTTTGAGTCGGGTCCAGACGTTCATGTTGATGATGATCGCAGCGAGCTCTGCGATCTCGGTCGCGTCGAAGAATGCTGCAGCGCGCTCGTGGATGTCGGCGAAGCCGGGCGCATTGCCCGCAGTGAGGGCATCGCAATAGGCAAGGGCTGCTTGCTCGGCGGGGTCGAAGAGCTCGCTCTCCCACCAACTGCCGAGGTTGTCGATCTTGGCTGGATGGATACCGACGGTGCGGCTGGTCTCGGCGTGCAAGATGAGACAGTACGAGCAGTTGTTGATCTGGGCGACACGGAGCCTGACCAGCTGCGCGAGATGCTGATCGAACGCGAGGTCGGCGGTGTAGCCGAATGCCTTGGCCATGGCCTTCGCATGGTCGTGGAAGCTGGTGAGGTCGGGGTCGAATCGGCGGTTCTCGAACACGATGTCGGTCATGAGGTTCTCGGTCCTTGTGGTTGGTTGGGGTCGGCGTCCGTCACCGGCATGGGGCCGGAACGGGTGGGGAGTTCGGGGACGGGTTCCATTTCGGGCATCGGGTCGGTTTCGGCGTTGAGTCGTCGGGCGAGACGGCCGGCCCACGCGCTTGCGGTGAGTCCGTGTGCGAACACGCTGACGAGCACGGTCCATGCGGCCACGGTGAAGATGGTCCGCCCGGCGTCGGAGTCGAGTTCTTCGACCACGATGAGCGCGAACAGGGTCGAGGCGAGGCCGCGTGGTCCGAACCAGCCGAGGAACACGCGGGTTTCGAAGAACGTTCCCGACGCGGTGAGCGACAGCACGACGGGCACGATGCGAACCACGGTGAGCGACAGCACGACGTACAACGCGATCTGCCAGGTGAGGTCGTCGAGCACCGGTCCGGCGAGCACCGCGCCGAACAGGACGAACGTGATTGCGGAGAGCAGCTCGCCTTCGTCTTCGGTGAAGTCCTGAATGCCGGTGCACTGTTGCCGTGCGATTCCGCCGAAGGCCAACCCCGCAACAAACGCGGCGATGAAGCCGTTGCCATCCAGCACACCAGCCAGGGCGAACGCACCCACGGCGATGGCAATGGTGGCGAGCTGTCGGTAGACGCCTTCGACGTGGCCGGCGGCGGCTCGATGGTCGAGCAGGCGTCCGCCGATCACACCGGCTGCCACGCCAGCCGCCACGCCGAAACCGATTTGGCGGGCTGCCAGTTCCATCCAATCCGAGGCCCCGCCCGCCGACTCGACAGCTGCGGCAGCGAGCAGCACGGTCACCACCGGCACGGCTATCCCGTCGTTGAGCCCACTTTCGACGTTGAGGGTTTGGCGGATCCTGACGGGCAGTCGACGGTCACTGACCACGGCCTGTCCGAGCGCAGCGTCGGTGGGTGCCAGCACCGCAGCGAGCAGTGCGGCCTCGATCACGCTCAGACCGGGAAAGACCACGACGGCGAGCGCGGTGCCGGCGGCGATGGTGAGTGGGAGGCCGATGCCGAGCATGCGTCCGGGGAGCGTTGCGTGGTGACGCAGCGAGCGAAGGTCGATGCGGATCGCGTCGGTGAACAACACCAGCACGAGCGTTGCTTCGACGAGGATCGATGTCGCCTCACCCTCCAACTCCAGGTCGAACCAGCCGAACCCGCCGGTTCCGACAATGAGGCCGACGGTGGTGAACACGATCGGGGCGGACACGGGCGACATTGCGAGACGCTCCGACACGAGCGCATAGCCGAACACCACCAGCGCGATGATCAACAACTCGATCATGTTCGACCGCCGGTCACGTCGATGGCTTCGACGCCGCTCATCGTGACGTGGAATCGGTGGTTGATTTCGACCAGCACGATCTCGACCGACGTGCACTGCGGGCAGCGGATCACGATGCCGGGGCAACGCAGATACACATGGCATTCAGCAATGGCATGTTGCAGACCGCAATGGCCGCACACGGCGGAGGCTTCGGCCATGTCAGCGCCCAAAGCAATCGAGAGCGCCCCGATCACAGCGTTTCCATCGACATGAGTCATGTTGGGCTCCTCTGGATCGGTGTGGTGATGATCATCCGAATCGTTCCAGTCGCATCGCCCCAGGCGGCACGCCGGCCTCGCTGAGCAGGGTGGCCACGTGCTCGACGAAGCCGGTTGGGCCGCACACGTACACAACCGGATCAGACGCATCCGACGACGCTGCCTGAGCGAGAACTTCGGAGATGTCGTCTCGATCGAATCGACCCGTCCGGAACCCCGAGGCGGCGTGGCGAGTGAGGTGAACTCTCGCTCCGAGCGCTCGGAGTTCGTCGGCGTAGATCAGTTGTTCGACACCGCATACCGATGCACCAACCACGACCGGACATGTCTGATCGGTCGCTGCCCGCCAGATCGATCGGAGGGGTGCAAGGCCCGAGCCGCCACCGATCAACACAAGGGGTGCGTGGGAGGGTGCCCACACGAAGTAGCCGCCGATCGGACCACGAACCTCGATCGGCTCACCGACAGCGATCTCGTCGACGAGGAACGGCGACACTTCACCATCGGCGACACGTTCGACCGTGATCTGCGGCGCCTCGCCCGGCGCCGACGACAGCGAGTAGCTCCGTGTTGCCTGGTATCCGTCGGGTGCCGTCAGGCGCACATCGAGGTGCTGTCCGGCCCGATGATTGTCCCACCCGTCGATCCCGAGCACCAGTGTGCGCGCAGACGCGGACTCGGTGACCGATTCGACGACGGTGGCGTCGCGCCATGCGAGCCGCTTGCGGATCGGAGTCGCGTCGATCGTGGCGGCGTCAGTCACTGGTGTACCGCTGTTCGGACCACGGGTCGCCGTAGTTGTGGTAGCCCGCTGCTTCCCAGAAGCCCTGGTCCTCGTCGTCACCGAGCCGGATCTCCGACAGCCACTTGGCGCTCTTCCACAGATACAGGTGCGGGACCAGAAGCCGTGCCGGTCCGCCGTGTTCTGCTTCGAGCGGTGCGCCGTCGAACTCGACGGCCACCATCGCGTCGCGGTCGAGGAGATCAGTGACCGGCAAGTTGGTTGTGTAGCCGCCGTAACTCGACACCAGCGCGAAGTCGAAGTCACCGACACCCGCAGCTTCGAACAGCGACTCGATGGGAACGCCGCGCCATGTCGTGTCGAACTTGGACCAGTGCGTGACGCAGTGGATATCGGTCGTGATCGTTTCCATCGGAAGCTCGTGCAGAGCAGCCCAGTCGAAGGTCGTGCTGACTATTCCGTCGCTCACGGTCAGTTCCCAGTCTGAGGTGTCGACGAACTCGGTCGGGCCTGCGGTCAGGACCGGAAAATCATCGGTGACGTACTGGCCGGGCGGAACCCGCCCGTCCGTAGATCGCGCACGACCCTGGAATCCTCTCGTTGCCATCACTCACACACTCCGTTCTGTACACGCATCTACTGGTTCACCATGTCACGATCAGCCCGCCAGCAACGATGCTGGCGAGCTGGGACGGGTTGTCGCTCAGTTCGCCGAGTCAATCGGCTCGAGACGCAGCGACGCCGAGTTCATGCAATACCGCTCGCCGCCGGGTCCCGGGCCGTCCGGGAAGACGTGGCCGAGGTGAGCGTCGCAGGTGTTGCACCGTGCTTCGGTACGGACCATGCCGTGGCTGCGGTCCACGATCCGCCGGACCCGTCCCTCCTCGCTCTCACCAGTGAATGACGGCCACCCGGTTCCGGAATCAAACTTCGCTGCACTGTCGAACAATTCCTCGTCACAGACGATGCAGCGGTACATGCCGTTGGTCTTGGTGTCGCAGTAGACGCCGGTGAACGGGCGCTCCGTGCCACCGTTCTGGGTGACCTCGAACTGCTCCTTGGTCAACCGGTCCCGGAGATCGTTCTTGTTCAGGGCCTTGGGGGTGGTTGCTTCGTTTGTCATGGGATTGTTCCTTTCGTCCGCGGCGGGCGCGGAAGGTGGTGAATTCTGATGGTCGACGAGCACTGCTTCGATGAGTTCCACGGCGGCGTCAGCGTCGAGTTGGAGACCGTTGAACAGCACGGTCCGGTCGGGGCCGATCACGACCGTCCAGGGGGTGCCACCGGTGCGATAGTCCGACATGATCGTGGGGGGATGTCCGGAGTCGTGACCGAGTGCGATGTCATCAAGTCCGTGGCGGCCGAGTGCTTCGCGGGCTGCGTCGGCGGTGTTGATGTCGTGTCCTTCGAACACTGTCTGGACCGCAATGAACTTCACCTGACCGGAGAACCCGTCAGCGTCCAGCGCCGTTCGGACGGCGTCGAGGGTCGGGAAGCCGTGGCTGTGACAGCCCGGGCACCACGACTGGAAGTTGCAGAGGTAGATCACGGGCACGTCGATGTCGGCAATCCGGAGATCTCCGTCGACGTTGTCGAGCCACTGATCGACTCGGAACTCAGGTGCGGTGTGGCCGGCAATGGCGTACTGGTCATGCATGGTGCGGTCCTTTTCGAGCGACCGATCGTGTCAGTCGGGGGTGGGCGAAGTGATCTGAACTGAACTGGTCAGGCGTAGGCGACCTGGCAGAACCCGTGGTTGCAGTAGCCGCCCGGGTTCTTGGCCAAGTACTGCTGGTGGTATGGCTCGGCGTAGAAGAACTCAGCCGCCGGCGCTATCTCGGTGGTGATTTCACCGAACCCGGCCGTCGACAACCGCTCCTGATACGCGTCGCGGCTCGCAGCGACAACAGCGGCCTGGTCGTCGGAGTTCGTGTAGATCGCCGACCGGTACTGGCTGCCGATGTCGTTGCCCTGGCCCATGTACTGAACCGGGTCGTGGTTCTCCCAGAACACCGCCAGCAACTGCTCGACGGTGACCTCGTTCGGGTCGAACACCACCAACACGGCCTCGGTGTGCCCGGTCATCGAGGTGCAGGTCTCTTCATAGGTGGGGTTCGGTGTGGTGCCGCCGGCGTAGCCGACCGCGGTGCTGTAGACACCCGGGGTTTTCCAGAAGAGGCGCTCGGCGCCCCAGAAGCAGCCCATCGCGACGACCAGCGTGTCGAGGCCGTCAGGCCACGGACCAACCAGCGGGTTGCCGTTCACGTGGTGGACATCAGGGACAGTCCGCGGCTCGCTTCGACCCGGCAGGCAGTTCTCAGCAGGGGGTGGCGGGGCGGCAATTCGACGGTTCATCGTGGGCCTCCAATTCGATGCTCGATCATCGATCGAGGTGGACAACAACGCCCCCGCCCACATCGCTCGGTCGAGCGGGTCGTGGATGGCGACGTGTTCTCAGACCAACAACTCCGGCGGTTGTTACAGACCCTCATAGGATCCGACTGTGACAAACGACTCCGACATCGTCAACGCGCTCCGCGCCGGCGACGAGGACGCGTTTCGGGCCATCGTCACCGAACTCAATCCCGGCCTCACCCGCCTCGCTCGCACCTACGTCACCCAGGCGCTCGCCGAAGAAGTCGTGCAAGAGACGTGGGCCGCGGTCATCCGATCGATCGGCAGTTTCGAACAACGATCATCGCTCAAGACCTGGGTCTACCGCATCATGCTCAACAAGGTCCGCACACTCGCTCCCCGCGAAGCCAAGATCGTCCCGTTCGCCGCCATGGGACACACCAGCGACGGGCACCATCAATCGATCGACCCCGATCGGCTCATGGCCGAGGGAGCGCCCGGACACTGGACCACGCCTCCCCCCGATTGGCAGCGCCTCCCCGCCGATCAGCTCGAAACCCACGAGACACTCAACGCGATCCGAAGTGCCATCGAGCAACTCCCGCCAGCGCAACAAGAAGTCGTCCAACTCCGCGACGTCCACGGCTGGACGGCCGACGAAGTCTGCAACACTCTCGGCATCTCATCAGTCAATCAACGAGTGCTCCTCCACAGAGGACGCACCGCTCTACGAAGCATCCTCGAGGAGCACTACATCGATGCCTGACGACAACGAACCCACAGCAACAGCCGACGGCTCCTTCAGCATTCGCTGCGCCGACGCCGTCGAACTCGTCACCGACTACCTCGACGATGCCCTCAACCGGGCCGACTTCGCAGCCTTCCGACACCACCTCGACGGCTGCGAGGGCTGCACCATCTTCGTCGATCAAATCCGCATGACCATCCAGCTCACCAACGCCACAAACGACAGGCAACTCCACATCATGCCTGCGGACTTCGACAGCCTCCTCGCCGATCTCCGGGCACAAGCGAACGATCAGTAGATCCAGAGAGCCGCGCCGTGTCGGGCATACGGCTGGCGCTCAAGCCGACGATGAGTCAACCGGAGCGGCACTGACCGTCTTGAGCGCGGCGGCGAGCTTGTTGGTCAACTGTGGGTCGCCGGGCGATGCGTCGACCGCGTTGAGGAGCGACGGCCCGAATACTTCCCAGCCGAGGGCGAGTGCGTAGGTGATTGCGGCATCGACAGGATCGTGGTCGTTTGCGAGCAGTTCGAGCATTGGGAACTCGCCCTTCACTGCAGCAACGTCAACACCGTCGAGAATCAGGCCTGCGACGAGGCGCCCGGTCGCAGGATTGTTGACGACTGTTTCGGCGACCATGTCGAGAGCCTGGCCGGTGTCGGCCGCCGAAGCAATCGCAGCTCTGGCGCGCTCGGTGTGGCGTGTCAAGACGAGTGCGATGACGTCGTCCTTGGAGCCGACGTAGCGGTGGATCAATCCGAGGTTCACGTCGGCTGCGGCGGCGATCTCTCGGACCGAAACAGCTGAGGGGCTGCGTTCGGCGAAGAGTTCGGCAGCGCCGTCGGCGACCGCTTCGATGATCTGTTGAGCTGTCCGTCTTGTTGCCACGGATCAATTCTGCCAGAAAAGGTAGACGAACGACTACTTTCTGGTATACATTCGTCTACCTAGACACCGAGAGGGACCATGCTGATGACGACCGATTCCGAGACAGACACCGAAACGAATGAACTGCAGCTTCGAGACGCATGGGATGCGTTCACCGAGAGCCTCAAGACGATGGGCCACGATGCCCTCGAGTCGGCGCCGACCGATGTCGAACGCGCTGATGGACTCCGCTTCATCCTGCGTCAACTCGCGTACCGCGAGGAACAGTTCCTCGAGTTCCCGAGCGGCCACAAACCAGAGTTGTTCTGGGCCGAGTCACCGACGCGCAAGGTCTTCGCGGACTGCCCCGACACGATCTATCGCCAGTTCAGCGTCGTCAAGGGCGGCGTGTATCGAGTCACCGGAACGCGAGGCGAGTCGCCGTACATTTCGTTCACGGCCTACCGAGCCGGCGCCGTCGACCGGGTCGTGGCCGACCTCCATGACGGCGAACTCGAGATCAACGCCGACGGGACCCTGTCGATCACCGTCGGAGGGCCCGACACGGGCAGCAACTGGCTCGACCTTGGTGAGGACGCCGCGTTTGTCATCATCCGCGAGTACACCCACGACCGGGTCAATGGGGTGAAGGCGACGTTCGAGGTCGAACAGGTTTCCCCTGAGCTGGGACATCGTCCCGAGCTCGACGCTGATCGGATCACGTCGTTCCTTGGCTTGCTCGGCATGGGTTTGAGCTGGGTGAACGATGCGACCGTCCGACTGTCGGCCGAACTCCGGTTGCGCCCGAACATCATGAACGAAGCAGGCGCCGACCTCGTCTCGGAGATGGCGGGCACGCCGCACAATCACTACCAACTCTGCTACGTGCAACTCGAGCCCGGACAGGCATTGGAGTTGGAGCTCAACCCGCCGACGTGTCGCTACTGGAGCGTGCACCTCAACAACTGGTGGCTGGAGTCTCCCGAGTTCCGCGACGGCCAATCGGTGTGCATCAACGACGCCCAGGCCGAACGCGAACCGGACGGCACGGTCAAGATGCTTGTCGGTCCGGACGACCCCGGCACCGGCAACTGGCTCGACACCAAGGGACGAACCGAAACGATCCTGCTTGCCCGCTATCTGCTGCCAGAGAACGAACTCCCGCCCATCATCACCAACATCATCAACATCTGATCGAGGAGAACACCATGCGCAAACCTGCAACAGACTTCACGAAGACCGCCAACGACAACATGGGCGCCACGCTGCCGCTCGACGACCGCGACGACTTCGACCGGAGCGACCGTGGCCTCATCGCACGGGCTGACACCCTGGTGCTCACCAGCATCAGCAACGCCGATGACGTTGTCTGGGACATGGACAGGTTCTCGTTCATCGATGGCGATGCGCCGGACACGGTCAATCCGAGTCTGTGGCGTCAGGAGAAACTCAACAACCTTCACGGGCTCTTCAAGTTGACCGATCGCATCTATCAGGTGCGGGGTTATGACGTCTCGAACATCACGTTCATCGAGGGTGACACCGGCTGGATCGTCATCGACCCACTCACGACGACCGAAACGTCGGCCGCTGCGCTGAGGCTGCTCAACACAACGGTGGGCGAGCGACCGGTCGTCGGGCTGATCTACACTCACAGTCACGCCGACCACTTCGCAGGCGCGTACGGAGTCACGAACGACGAAGATGTGGTGACAGGTCGAGTGCCCGTCATTGCACCCGAAGGCTTCGTGCGCGAGGCCGTGAGCGAGAACGTCACGATCTGAGGCGCACAATGGCAGGCACGGCGTGGACCCCATACCCGGCGGAGGTGCGACGTTCTGGATTGAGCTCCCGAGCGGTGATGACCGGTGACGTTGTCTCTATCGTGGCCGTTGTGGGTGTGCATCCGGGTGCGCAGTGCGATGGGCATGACGGACGACTGGGGTAACTGACCCCACCCCGGCGATCTTTGATCCGCCGCTCGAACGATCCCACCCGCCCATACTGTGCAGCCCAGACCGCCGAAAGCCGACGTTGTTTGCCAGTCGTCTTACCGACCGACGGGTGGTGTCAATACCGTACTGATTACAGTACGGTATTGACATGTCGACGAAGAGCCTGGCGAAAACCCACCGTCGAATGCTGCGCGACGCGGCGTTGGATCAGTACGGGTACATCACCCCGACCGACGCCGAGGCGCTCGGGGTGCCGGCGATCGAACTCCGCAAGATCGCACAGCGCGGTGGGCTCGATCATTCGGCGTACGGGCTGTATCGCTTCGCCGACATTCCCATTACCGAGTTCGACACGTTCATGGAGGCGGTGCTGCGTTGTGGACCCGGCGCTCACCTCACGCGCGACGCAGTCCTCGCGGTTCACGGACTCGCGCTCGTCAACCCACGGCGGATCCGCGTTGGTTCGCCACACCGAGTCCGTCGGACTCTCCCCGACTCGATCGAGGTGATTCGCGAGCACGTCGCGCCCGGCGACCTGACTTCGTACGAAGGAATCCCGTCGACGACAGTTCGACGAGCTCTCCTCGACTCCCGCGACATCGTCATGATCGACCGACTCGTCGAAGCAACCGAGGAGGCCGGCCGTCGCAGTCTGGTTCCACGTCACAGACTGACTGAGCTTCTCGACGAAATCACCTCAAGCCGATGACCGAACCGCACACCGCTCCGACCAACCTGCGCTCGCTCACGACCCGGCTCGACAACCTCGCTCGACAGTCAACGCGCCCGATCCGCCGAGTTCAGCGCACCGTCGCGAACTGCGGCGCGCCACACCGATCTCACCCTCGATGACTACCTCAACGAACTCGCCCGGCGTCTCGACGTCGGATGGGTCGGATTCACCGGAACGCTCGAGCAGCTCCCGCCCGCCGAGCCGGAGGGTGTCGCCGAGCAGTACGTGATGTAGCCGTTCAAGATCCGGCTCCTCTATCTCGGGCGGCACTGGCTCACCGTGCCGTTCGAACTGGGACACGACGAGATCGGCAGCACCAAGCAGCACGATCTCCGAATCGCGCACGACATCGTGACAATGTTCGAATCAATCGGACTCCCCGAGCCACAACCGATCCCGCTGCTCACCGTCGAGCATCAGATCGCACAGAAGCTCCATGCCTGCACCTCGGTGCACCCACGAACAGGCAACAACGACCGTGCCCACGATCTCGTTGACCTCCAGATCCTCGAGCTCGAGGAACCAATCGACAAGACGGCCGTCGCAGAGATCGCGACCCGACTCTTCAGAGCCCGAAACGCGTACACCTGGCCACCAGTCGTCATCTCGCATCCGAGCTGGCCGACAATCTACGCCGAGGCGGCAGACGGCCTCGACGTGCTCACCGACATCGAAGACGCTGTTGCGTGGACGAACAACTTCATCACCTCACTGACCACCGACTGAACACGCCACCGACGTGC
The DNA here is from genome assembly GCF_046290335.1 of Ilumatobacter sp. GTDB lineage: Bacteria > Actinomycetota > Acidimicrobiia > Acidimicrobiales > Ilumatobacteraceae > Ilumatobacter_A. Next base: position 782,866 of record NZ_JBKAGH010000002.1, read on the forward strand.
CTAAATCGTGCCTAGAAGAACACACAACAGGGCGCAATACGGCGCAACAGCGCACAACAACGGCGCTCGAAGAAACCACGGATGAACAGGACAAATAGCCGATACGCAGGCACGATGAAATCCGCCTCGAAGCGCTTCCCAAGCTGAGAACGCGGGTTCGATTCCCGTCATCCGCTCCATTTCCCCTGGTAGGTAGCTTGCCGACCCAATCGTCGTTCTCAGCTTCGTGGCACTTAAGAAGCTGAAGTTGGTGCCTGAAATCGCTACGTGGCGGGGCCGAATTGCCAGCTCACGAGCTGCGGGCGAGTTCGCCGATGTGGACGCAGAGTCGCGGATTTCTGTCGCTTGTCGAACGGATATCGCACGACGTCATGCTCGGATCCGCGCCGACGAAAATCCTTGGTAGTTCCTCGAAGCAACGGCACGACGTCAGGTATCCGGGTGCGCTCAGCAAGATCGGCCTGCCGTCGCAGCGACCGCACTCCCGCCGTCCGCCGGGCAACCCCGAGACACCCCTTCGATACTGTGTCAGGAGATGGAGCACGACGAATTGGAGACACTGCGGTCGCGGCATCCGGCGTGGATTCTGCTTGCGTCGCGCAACGCCCCGATGGTGCTCAGCGTGCTCGATCGGGTCTTCATCCAGCCGAATGCTTCGAACATCGCGGCGGACGAGCTGACCCGGCTCGTCGACGATGAGTTGTATGCGCTTCGCGAGCGCCTCGGTGACGCCGCTTACCCTCGTACGGCGAAGGCGTATCTCGACGAGTGGGCGGATGCCGATCACGGCTTGCTCCGCAAGTTCTATCCGTCGGGCCAGGACCAAGCGCATTACGATCTCTCGCCCTCTGTCCAGGCTGCACTTGACTTCGTCGACGATCTCGAGTCGCGCAGTTTCATCGGCACGGAATCCCGGCTGCAAACGATCTTCGAGCTGCTTCGCCAACTCGCTGATGACAGCGACGCTGATCCGACACGCAGGTTGGCCGATCTTCGACGCCGCAGGGACGAGATCGACGCGAAGATCGCACGCGCCGAGGCAGGTCACGTCGACACGCTCGACTCTGCTGCCCGTCGCGACCGATATCAGCAGTTCGCCCGAACGGCGCGCGAGCTCCTCACCGATTTTCGACAGGTTGAGGAGAACTTCCGCCAACTCGATCGCCAGCTTCGTGAGCGAATCGCTGGCTGGGACGGATCGAAGGGCGAACTTCTCGACGAATTGATCGCCGATCGCCACTCGATCGCCGACTCCGACCAGGGGCGGAGCTTTCGTGCGTTCTACGACCTGCTGCTGTCAGCGGAGCGGCAGGTCGAGCTCACCGATCTACTCGACCGCGTTCACGATTCGAACGATCGCCACAACGCGGCAATCGCGGAACTTGACCCTCGCCTTGCCCGTACCCATTTCGACTGGATCGATGCCAGCGAACGAACGCAGCGGACCGTTCGCCAACTCTCCGAACAGCTCCGCCGGTTCCTCGACGACCAGGTGTGGCTCGAGAACCGCCGAGTCTTCGAACTGCTGAGCAGCATCGAACGCAGCGCCCTGAAGGTTCGTAGTGAGAACACCGACATCGAGATGTCGATCGACGACACGAAGGTGTCAATTTCGCTGCCGTTCGAGCGACCCCTTTTCCGTCCCAGTCGAACGAGTGACCTCGATGATGCCGTCATCGAGGTCGGCGAGTCCGAAATCGATCTCGGCGTGCTCGACGCTCACTCCTTCGTCGATCGAGCCGTACTTCTCGAACGCGTTCAGCGCAACCTCGGCACCCGGCGTCACATCCGACTCGCCGACGTCATCGACAACGCGCCGCTGGAACAGGGCCTGGCCGAACTCGTCGGATACTTCTCGCTCGACGATCCGGGGCTTGATGTCGTGTTCGACGCCGACGCTCGCACCGTGGTGCAGTGGGAGGACGACGACGCCTCCCGCGTCGCCGACCTGCCGGATGTGACCTTCACCCGTCGCGCCGGACCCACGAGCCCAACTGCACGCGGCGGGGAGGCATAGTGAGCGAGCTGTCACCGATCGTGATCCAGCTGTTCAAGGGTCCGATCTATCGAGACGCCCACGAGTTGCTGTGGGAACCACTGCTGAAGCGGCGTGCCCAGGTCGCCGACTACGCCGCCGTGCTCGGTCTGCGAGTCGAGGTCGACGAAACCAATGGGTTCGCCTATCTCGCCAGCTTGCCCGACGTCGATGGCGCTCCACCACTGCCTCGGCTCATCGCCCGTCACAAGCTCGCGCTCCACACCAGCCTGCTCCTCGCGCTGCTCCGCAAACGGTTGGCCGAGTTCGACACCGACTCCACCGAAGGCCAACTCGTCGTCAGCACCGAACAGCTCGTCGAGATGATGCGCCTGTACTCCGCCGATGCGACCAACGAGACAAAGATCCGACGCGAGATCGAGATCAACATCAACAGGGTCAAGGAACTCGGCTTCCTCCGCCAACTTCGCAGCACCGCTAATCAGTTCGAGGTCCGTCCCATTCTCCGAGCGTTCGTCGACGGCCAGTTCCTCTCCGACCTCGATGCCCAACTCGACCGCTACATCGAGCAGTTGTCGCAGGCCGGGAATCGGTCATGACGGTCTTCGGCGGGACGTCGTTCCACGATCTCCGGCCGGGCACCAGGCTGCAGCGATTCGAGCTGTTCAACTGGGGCACGTTCGACCGGGTCGTCTGGCCGTTCGACGTCGACGGTCGCAACGCACTGCTCACCGGCGACATCGGCTCCGGAAAGTCGACCGCCGTCGATGCACTCACGACGCTGCTCCTGCCGTCACACCGCATCTCCTACAACCGCGCTGCGGGAGCCGACACCAAGGAGCGCGATCTACGTTCGTACGTGCTCGGCCACTACAAGTCCGAACGCAACGAAGCCACCGGAGGCACCCGTCCTGTGCCGCTGCGCGGGCCACAGCACTACTCAGTGATCCTCGGCGTGTTCTCGAACCCCGACTTCGCCACGACCACCACGATCGCTCAGGTGTTTCGGGCACGAGAGGACAACAGTCAGCCCGAACGGTTCTTCGTCGTCGCCGATCGCGAGCTGACCATCGCCAAGCACTTCTCGAACTTCGGGAACACCTTGCCCGAGTTGAAACGACAACTCCGCGACGTTGATGTCCGCCTGTACGACCACTTCCCGGAGTACGGCCGAGACCTGCGACGTCGCCTGAACATCCCCAGCGAGCAAGCGCTCGATCTGTTCCACCAGACCGTGTCGATGAAGGCGGTCGACAACCTCAACGACTTCGTGCGCAGCCACATGCTTGAGCCGTTCGACATGGCGGCGCGGATCAGGGACCTGATCGGTCACTTCGACAATCTGACCAGGGCTCACGAGGCCGTGCTCCGAGCACGCGATCAACTCGACCTGCTTGCCCCGCTCGTCGTCGACCTCGACGCACACGACGAACACGCGACCCGCGTCGAATTGCTCGATCGGCTCCGTGCGGCAACCCGATACTACTTCGCCAGCCGCACCGACGACCGGTTGGCTGCCCGCCACGCGGAGCTCATCATGTCCATCGCGGCAGCCGACGACGAACTCGAACGACTGGGCACCCAGCAACGCGATCTCGGCGCACGGCGTGACCAACTCACGATCGACATCGAGCGGGCTGGCGGCGGGCGGATCTCAGCACTGGAAGCAGACATCGGACGCCTGGGCATCGAGTGGCCGCGTCGTCAGACGGCGCTGGAGGAGCACAACCGCGAACTCACTGCGTTGGGCCTCGACCAGGTCTCCAGCCGGGAGCAGTTCGACGCAAGCCGGACGGCTGTCGCTGCTGCGCAGGAGTCGAACTCGGCTCTGGCCGGAGAAATCGACGAGCGTCGGCTCGCGCAGCGACAGGAGCTGACGGAGATCGATGACGAGATCGCGCAGGTCAATGCCGAGCTGAAGAGCCTGGCGGGCCGGAGGTCGAACCTGCCGGCGAGGTCGCTCGAGGTCCGGGCGGATCTGATGGCCGACCTGGGCCTCGACGACGCGTCACTGCCGTTCGCTGGTGAACTGGTCGAGGTCGATGCTCGGGCAACCGAGTGGGAGGGCGCCGCCGAACGCGTGCTGCGCCCGTTTGCGATGTCCCTCCTCGTGCCCGACGATGCCTACCAGCAGGTCGCCCGATGGATCAACGATCGACACCTCGGCACTCGGCTTGTCTACTACCGGGTGCCGAATCGGGTGGCCGCTCCGAGGCTGCCCGACCGAAGCTCTCGATTCCCTCTGTTACTCGACTTGCTCAACGTCCAGACGGAATCACAGTATGCGGACTGGATGCGGGGCGAGTTGGCGCGGCGTGCCGCTCACCTCTGCGTCGACTCGACCGACGACTTTCGTGATGTCGATCGCGCGGTCACTCGGCAGGGTCAGCTCAAGGATCGCAACCGCCACGAGAAGGACGATCGCTCGCGCCTCGATGATCGCCGCAATTACGTGCTCGGCTGGAGCAACGAACGCAAGATCGACGCGCTCATCGAGCACGGCCAGGTTCTTGCGGCGCGCCGACGACCAATGGACGAAGCGCTCGCCGTGCTGCAGAGTGAGTCGCAGCATGTCTCCGGGGCGGGTCAACGATTGGCCGTCCTCGGGTCGAAGAGCGATTGGAGCGTGTTCGATTGGGAGTCGCTCATCACCCAACTCAACCAGGCCGAGGACGAAGTCAAAAGGATCCGGAGCGCATCCGACATCCTGGCAACCCTGACAACCGAGAAGTCGGCGACCGAACACGACCTCGTCCAGACGACGGACGCAGTCGCCGCCGCACAGGATCTCCGAGGCGGGCTGCGCAGCGAGCACACGCAGGTCGAAACCGGACGCCGGAGCCTCGCTGCGCTCATCGAGCCCTCTCCGCCGCGGACCATCGCCGAGGCACAATTCGACGACCTCACCACTGAACTCAACACGGCCAAGGTGCTTCCGGCCAACGCCGACGAGCCCGACTTCGCCGCACTTGAACAGCGCGCCCGAGATCACCTCTCGACCGAGCGCAACCGCACCTCTGACGCAGCGACCACCGTGTCGAATCGCGTCGTCAGGCAGATGACCGCATTCCGAACGGCCTACGCGAGCGAAGCGTCCGAACTCGACGATTCTCTGGCCTCTGGCCCCGAATACCGCCAACTGCACGAACGGGTCGCTGGCGACGACCTCCCACGGTTCGAGGCAGAGTTCAAGCGGTCGTTGAACGAGAACACGATCCAGGAGATTGCCGGGCTGTCGGCGGAACTCAACAAGCAGGATCGCACGATTCGCGACCGCATCGCCATGATCAACTCGTCGTTGGAAGCCATCGACTACAACCCTGACCGATTCATCCGACTGGTTGCCTCGGCGACGCCCAACGCCGAGATCCGCGACTTCCGCGAGCAGCTCCGAGTGTGCACCAGCAACATCGTCGGCGATGACGACGATCAGTACTCCGAGCAGCGATTCCACGACGTCAAGTCGGTGATCGACCGATTCAAGGGCCGAGAGGGGTCGACCGACCTCGACCGTCGATGGACAGCCCGCGTCACCGACGTTCGTCAATGGTCGACATTCACCGCGTCGGAGCGCTGGCGTCAGGACGACACCGAGCACGAAAGCTATTCCGATTCGGACGGCAAGTCGGGCGGGCAGAAAGAGAAGCTCGCGTACACCATCCTCGGGTCTTCACTCGCCTACCAGTATCAACTGGATCCGACCGACGAGAAGGCTCGCGGGTTCCGTTTCGTCGTGATCGACGAGGCATTCGGACGAGGGTCCGACGAGTCCACCCGCTACGCGCTCGGCCTCTTTGCCAAGCTCGGACTGCAACTGCTGATCGTCACTCCACTCCAGAAGATCGCCGTCATCGAGCCACACGTCCACTGCCTCGGCTACGTCGACAACCTCAATGACAACCACTCACGACTTCAACGCGTCACGATCGACGAACTCCAAGAGCAGCGACGGACCCATGGCCGCACGCTCGACTGACTGGTCGACCGTTCCCGAACTGATCAGCCAGCTCGAACGCCAGTGGGCTCGCGGGAAATGGTTCGAGCCGTACGCCCTCGGCGAACGGTTCGAACCCGTTTCGATCACGTTGCGGACGCCGACCGCCGCCGACCTGGTCGAGCGGACCGCCGAGGTGCAGTCATGGGTCACCGGGTTCCGTTCCGATGTCGCCAGGAGGCCGGGGCTTCGCGTTTCCGACAAGGTCGTGCGGAACCGCTCGGTTGGCGCCAACAGCATTCCCGCTTCGATCTGCGTGGACTCCTTCGATGAGCTGATCGACGTGGTCGGCGTACGATCTGACGTCGAAGCATTCGACCACGCAGCATCTGCGACTGAGACGATCGTGCCCGGAGCGACGGACTGGGTTCGGCGTCATCCTCGACAGGTCGCCGAGGGGAGCCGGATCTGGCCACAGCTCCTCTCCGCGCTGCGCTGGGTGCTTGACCATGACGTGTCGCAGCTCGACCTTCGCCACATCGATGCTCCCGGCGTCGACTCCAAATTCCTCGTTGCGAATCGTCGGCTGGTGCGTCCGCTCCTCGATGCCGTCCTGGCCTCGGAGCGGGTGCACACGCAACACAACGACCTCGACAGGCGATACGGATTCCGGTCACGGCCCACGTACGTTCGTCTCCGCGCGCTTGGCAACGACGTCGGTCTCCCGCGGATTCTGAGCGAAATGGAAGTCCGAGTCGACGAACTCGCACTGATGCCGCTCCCCGTCGCAAACGTCTACGTCGTCGAGAATCGTGCGACGTTCAACGCATTCCCCGACACCCCCGACAGCATCGTGGTGTTCGGCGGCGGCTACGCCGTCTCGACGCTGAATGGCCTGGACTGGCTTCACGACCGTCGTCTCGTCTACTGGGGTGACATCGACACTCACGGGTTCCGAATCCTCAGCCGACTCCGCGCGCTGTTTCCCCACTGCGAGTCGATGTTGATGGACGCATCGACGCTGAAGGCCAACCTCGCTCGGACCGTCGGCGAGCCGTCCCCACTCACAGAGCATCTCGATCACCTCACAGCGGACGAGGCGCGGCTGTACCAGGATCTTCGAGAAGACCGCTACGGTGCCGCCGTTCGGCTCGAGCAGGAGCGCATCTCATTCGGCAGTCTCCGGTCAGGACTGGACGCGATTGCGGTGGGCGCCGCGGCGCCCGAGTCGCCACTGCCTTCATCCTGAAACCACAGCAAGAGTCGCTGAGGAGCGGCGCGGCCCGCCATCTCACTGTTGCCGTTCCTTTCAGGTCGCGCTCCGTCGCGCAAGGAAACAGCGATTGTCTTGCAGGATGGTGCCCGACTGTTGTCTTTCCTTTCGAGACGGCACACGTACGGAAAGGTGGAGGCGATTTTCTTTAGAGATGATCTACGCTTCACGCCATGGATGCTGCCAACTACGCGCAAACACCCTTCGGGAGCGCCAAACGCACGCCGGGCACGTACGGCTACATCGCGTTCTTCCCGCAGCCCATTCCTCGATCGCTGGACCTTTCCCCGGCTTCCGTGACAAAGATGGCCGACGCCGAGGCAGCACTCGGCCGACTCGCCGGCGCAGGCAGGCTGCTCCCCAGCCCACAACTCCTTGTCGGCCCGTACCTGCGCCGCGAGGCCGTTGCCTCGACCCGTATCGAGGGAACCCAAGCGTCACTCACCGACGTCTACGACGCGGAAGCCGACGACCTCCCACTCGGACCAGACGTCGAAGAGGTCATCAACTACGTGCTCGCAATTGAGACCGGGCTCGACCGACTCGCAACCTTGCCACTCAGCACCCGCCTGATTCGCGAAATGCACGCCGTCATTCTCGCCGGCGTGCGCGGCCGTGAACGCCAGCCCGGCGAATTCAGAACCACTCAGAACTGGATCGGCGCGCCCGGCGCAACGATCGAGACCGCAACATTCGTCCCGCCGCCAGCAGACGCGCTCCCCGGCCTCCTCGACGACCTGGAGGCTTTCGTTCATGAAGAGCCGACACTGCCACCGCTTATCCAGGCCGCTCTTCTGCACTACCAGTTCGAGACGATCCACCCATTCCTCGACGGTAACGGTCGTCTCGGACGACTGCTCGTCGTCTTCTTCCTCGTCATTCGCGATCGGCTTCCAGCACCACTGCTCTACATCTCGCCCTACTTCGAGGAACGGCGCACCGCCTACTACGAAGCACTCCAAGGAGTGCGCGAGCGAGGTGACATCGACACTTGGTTGTCCATGTTCCTCGACGCCGTCTCCACCCAGGCCGTCGACGCCGTCGGTCGCGCCGAACAGCTCACCGACCTCCGAGAGCAGTACCGCGTACGCGTTCAAGACACGACACGAGGCTCGGCGAACCAGCTCGTTGACCTTGCATTCGAACAACCCGTCCTCACCTCCAGGATCGTCGAGAAGCGCCTGGCCATCACGCGACCGTCCGCGCTCGCAGCACTCCGGATCCTTGCCGACCTCGGAATCCTCACGGAGGCCGCTGACGGCCCACGGGGCCAACTCCGATGGCGAGCCCACGAGGTCCTCGAAGTGCTGGTCGCCGAACGAAACACGACAACGGGTCCGGAAGAAAATTCGGCGTAGTCGCACGTAGCTCGCACGGCGACTCACCCTGGGCAAGAATTTGCGACGTTTGACCTGCTCAGCGTGCCGCAGAGCAAGGCAAAACCGAAGCTTCCCAAGCTGAGAACGCGGGTTCGATTCCCGTCATCCGCTCCATTTCCCCTGGTCGGCGAAACAGGCATGGGCGGCTGGCGCACGCTGGCGTGACGGACGATCAGCAGTCGGCAAGCGCCGCCAGCGCGTCACAGATCCGCTGCCGCCCACCGACACCGAGTCCTCCGAGCTGCGTGGTGAGCACCGACTTGGGAACCGCGGCAAGGTTGTCGAACGTTGCCACGCTCTCGTGATCGAGCCCTTCGCCAGGACCGACCGGGATGCACGTCGCGATGTTGCGCACGGTGCTGGTCACCGGCGCAACGATGACGTTATTGAGCACGGGAATGACCTCGTCTCGCGACACGACGAGAACTGGGCGACGCTTCTGATTCGGTGTCTCCATCAGCCAGATCTCCGCTTGGGCTACCACGACTCCGCCTCGGTCATCGCGATCGCGTTCGCCATCGCGAGCTCGTCATCGTCGTCCGTTTGTGGCAGTGCCCGATAGGACTCGGCAATGGTCTCGCCGACACGGGCCCGTCGAACAGCGTCAGCGAGGTGGTGAACACCGCGTCGAATGACCGCTGAGCGGCTGTCAGCAACGCCATCATCGACCAACCGGTCGATGATGGCGAGTTCCTCATCACTGAACCGTGTCGGCACGGGCGTCGTCATACGTTCCATTCTACAAGATGTAGAACGCGCGCCGTGATGAGCGTCGACCGTCGAACCCCACTCGAAGAAGTTGCACGGGGATTGCACGCGCATCACGGCGACCTTCGGCAGGACCGCGCTTCACCTGCTCACAGCCCTGCGAGGGAAACCAAGTTGACGCTTCCCAAGCTGAGAACGCAGGTTCGATTCCCGTCATCCGGTCCACACGAAACGCCTGGTCAGAGCACACGCAGAGTCACGACCTCTTCGGGGCGTGATGGCTGCGCCGACGATCGCCGGCCCTGCGGCCGCGCAGTGCGCGAGCGATGCAGCACGAGCGACAGCGTTTCGTGAGGGGAGTATCGCTCGGGCCACCGCTCGTCGCGGCCGAGCGATACGTGAGTGCCGATCTGCTCGGTCTCGACGAACGAGTCGATCGCGTCGATATGTGCTGGTCACCGGACGGCGTGCTGTATACGATAGATGTATGCCGTCCACGCGAACTCAGGTGTACCTGACCGACGAGCAACGAGAGCGAGTCGATCGCGTTGCAGCGTCGGAGGGCCTCACCATGGCACAGGTCATCCGCCGCGCCCTCGATGAGTACCTCGACGACCTCCCCGACCCGGACGCAGCCCTTGACGCCACCTTCGGAGCAGCACCCGACGCCGCTACTCCGTCACGCGATTCCTGGCCTCGTGGCTGACCTCCTCGTCGACACCGACGTCTTCATCGACCACCTGCGCGGCGCCCACGAGTTTCGCCCGAGGCGTCACCGCGTTCACTACTCAGTCGTGACCAGAGCCGAGTTGTTCGCGGGGAACTCAGCCACCGATCTCTGTTCGCAGCTGCTGGCTCCGTTTCGAGAGGTCGACGTCGACCGCGAGATCGCTGCGCGGGCCGGGAGAATCGCACGTGAGTTCGGGACTCGCCTCCCCGACGCGCTCATCGCTGCCACGGCGCTCGAGCGCGGACTCGGTGTCGTGACGCGAAACAACAAGCACTTCGAACACATCCGAGGGCTCCGACTCCGCTCGATCGACTGACGACGACACCGAACGACAATTCCGAGCGGGCCACCCCGCCCGGAGATGCCGAACCGGGCGGGCTTTCCGATCGGCGGCGTCGTGCGATCGTGAGACCCGCCAAACCGCTGGTCAGTGCGGCGTCGGCCTCGAGAGAGCGGTCTGCTTGGGGGCCGCAGCCGACGACCTTTGCGCCCGGGGGACCTCGTGACGCTGCTCCAGTACGCCAGCTCTGACGTCTCAGCGATGTGTTCAATCCGGATCAGATCTGCGAGGTGCTCGGTCTGACGCCGAGCCACGTGAGCTGGCGAGGCTCGCGACACTCTGCTGAACCCGTGATTCCGAAGACCAACATCTGGAGCTCCCGGGCTTCCGGCGTAGATCAGGCGGACGACCAGATCCGCCAACTCGCGGACCGATTCGAAGCGCTGGCCGATCGGCTTCAAACCCTCACGACGGGTGACGCGTCGACCTGCTCCATCTCGCTGGTGCGGCACTTCTGCAGCGCCGAGGCGAGCACGGAGAATCCGGGACGCGACGAGCGACGCCGATTCGACGGCATCAGCATCGAGCGAATTCACCTCGACGTGTCGTTGTGACGGCGACTGGCCGACCTGGGCTGGCCGCTCGACGTCGACGAGTACGACGAACACGACGTGGAGTCATGCGGATCGGTTCGCCTCATCGCACGTTTCCCAGGTCACAGCGCTACAGGCCGGACGTGAAACTCCCGTTTCCCAAGCTGAGGACGCCGGTTCGATTTCCGTCATCTGCTCCACACGAAGGCGCCGGTCAGAGCTCACGCAGGATCGCCACTCGTCCTCGACCTGAGTGGGCTCGAATGGGTCTCGTACCTCATGGGTGAGGCAGGTGGACGGCCCGCCACCCGGTTCGATACGTCGCTGAACGGTCGTTGCGGAACGGTCGTCGCTGAACGGTCGTCGACGAGGGCGAATGCGGGTCGATGAACACCGGCTCGGAGTACCGACTCGCTCGCCTGCGTGGTCACCCTGGCGAGATGCCGTACTGCTGGCGAGTGGCGGCGATGTATTCCTCGTCGGTCTTGCCATCTCGGAGGCCGAAGAAGGCGTCGGCGTTGTCTCCGGCGCGGTAGCGGATCGTGTCGGTGCCGTCGGTGGCGGCTCGGTAGATGACCTCGGCGACGACCGACGGTGGCGACGCGGCGTGATGGTTCTCCTGGAGGTGGGCGACCGCTTTGCTGATGGCGTCCATCATCGTGCGGTACTCGGCGAGGTCGGGGTCGTCGTGGAAGTCCAACGAGCCGCCCCAGAACTGAGTGGCGATGCTGCCGGGTTGGATGATCTTGACGCGAATCCCGATCCCGCCGAGTTCGAAGGCGAGCGATTCGGTCGCTCCTTCGAGCCCGAACTTGGTGGCGTGGTACAGCGAGTTGAACGGGAACGTCATCTGACCGGCGACCGAGGAGATGTTGATCACCACACCCTCACCTCGTGTGCGCATGGTCGGCAGCACGGCACGGGTGACGTCGAGGACGCCGACGAGGTTGGTGTCGATCTGGCGGACCATGGCGTCGCGGGGGACGGCTTCGAGCGGGCCGAAGGTGTCGTAGCCGGCGTTGTTGACCAGCACGTCGATGCCACCGAACCGGTCGAGTGCGGCCTGGACCGCGGTGTCGATGGAGTCGATGTCGGTGACGTCGAGCCGGGTGACGAGGGTGTTGTCGAGCTGGTGGAGTTCGGAGTCGTCAGGGGTCCGCATGGTGGCGACGACGTTCCAGCCGTGCTGGTGGAAGTGTTGGGCGGTGGCGTGGCCGATGCCGCTGCTGGCTCCGGTGATGAGGACGGTCTTGGTGGTCATGTGCATCTCGTTCGTTTCGGTGTCGGGTCGGGTTCAGTCGTCTTCGAAGAGTTCGGGTGGGAAGCCGCCGGTGCTGATGGGTCCCCAGCGGGTCGGGCGGACGCGGATGACCGACTTGTTCTGGTCGGCCATGGCCTGGCGGTACTCGTCCCAGTCGGGGTGCTCGCCACTGATGCAGCGGTAGTACTCCACGAGGATGTCGGTGGCGTCGGGCATGTCGATGACCTCGGCGTCGCCGTCGATCTGAACCCACGCTGCGTCGAAGCCACCACCCATCACCAGCACGGAGACGTTGGGATCGCGTCGAGCGTTGTTGGCCTTGGCGCGCTGCGGATAGGTCGAGATCAGCAGGTCACCGGCGGGCGTGATCGTCCCGGTGACGAGGCTCATCTGTGGCCGGCCGTCTCGACGGGTGGTGGCCAGCACGAAGGCGCGTTTGTCGGTCGCGAACTCGATCAGACCGTCGAGGTCGACGATGTCGGAGGTGGCGACGCGCTGCGCTCTCGGGTCGTCTCTGGGGATCTTCTTCATGAGGCCTCCTTGGCGTTCTGACTCGAACGCTAGGACGGGGCTCGTGCTGCAGCTTCCACGATTCGATCGGATTCTTGCTCGATCCGATCGCTTCTGCTCCACGGACGCGACGTTCGGCCTAGTTTTCCGTCCATGGAAGACATCCGGCGCCTGGTCGAGACCCACGCCCCGAGCCACGGTCTGTTCCCGACCGCACTCGATGGCGTGTCGGTGTACCGAAAGACGACCCCCAACCCCCGACAGCCGGCGGTCATGCCACCGCTGCTCAACATCGTCGTCCAGGGCACGAAGTGGGCGCACCTCGACGCCACCACCTATCGCTACGGAGCCGGCACCTACATCTGCGCCCCGACCACCCTGCCGATCGAATCCGAAGCACCCCAGGCCAGCGAGGAACAACCGATCCTCGGCGTCCAGATCTTGCTCAACACCAGAGCCGTGACCGAACTCCTCGTCGACCTCGCCGAACACACGCCGCCACGCCGACCCAGCCCCGCCAACGGCCCCGAACTCGCCCCGACCGTCGTCGAGTGGGACGACACCTTCACCTCCGCACTCCAGCTACTCCTCGTGCTCCTCGACGACGACGCCCGCCGCCGCGCACTCGGGCCCGGCCGGCTCCGCGAGTTGCTCTACCTCGTCCTCGCCGGACCAGCCGGCTCCTCGCTCTGGCACACCATCGGACGGTCCCACGACCTCAACCACACGATCGGTTTCATCCGCGACCACCTCGACCAGCCGCTCTCCATCGACGACCTCGCCCAACGAGCCGGGATGAGCCGACCCGTCTTCGATCGCCGGTTCCGACGCGCCACCAGCTACGCCCCGCTCCAATTCATCAAAGCACTCCGACTGAACGCCGCCGCCACCCTCATCACCCGAGGCAGCGACATCACCACCGCAGCGAACGACGTCGGCTACGCCAGCCCCGCCCAGTTCAGCCGAGACTTCAAACGGCACTACGGCCAACCCCCCAAACAATGGAGCCGGACTGCAGCAGCCATCGGACCAACCGCGTGATCCACCGGCCCCGACTCACCTTGGGTCCCGGGCGACGCGAGAGAGGCCCAGGACCGACCTCCCCACCAGCCGGAGGCGCCGCGCATAACGTTTGTCGTTAATGACGGGAAGCGTTACCATCAGTCGCGTGCTGCAGTCGTTCTCAGACAAGGACACCGAACGGGTGTGGCAACGACAACGATCCAAACGCCTCGACCCCACAACCCAACGCGCCGCCCTGCGCAAGCTGCTCATCCTCGACGCCGCCGACCAGATCGGCGACCTGCGCATCCCGCCCGGCAACCGCCTCGAGAAGCTCAAGGGCGACCGCGCCAACACCTACAGCATCCGCATCAACGATCAATGGCGCATCTGCTTCCGGTGGACGGCCGCAGGACCCGAAGACGTCGAGATCGTCGACTACCACTGAGAGGACATGACATGACGACACCCACCATGGAACCGATCCACCCGGGCGAGATCCTGATGCTCGACTACCTCGAACCGCTCGGCATCACCCAGCACCGCGTCGCCGTCGCAATCGGAGTCCCTCCACGCCGGATCAACGAGATCGTGCACGGCAAACGAGGCATCACCGCCGACACCGCACTGCGCCTCGCCCGCTACTTCGGCACCAGCGAACGCTTCTGGCTCAACCTCCAGAGCCGCTATGAAATCGAAGTCGAACGCGACCGACTCGCCACCACGCTCGACCAGATCGAACCCCTCGCGACCGCGTAGCACCGCTGCCCGAGGTCGTGCCTCAGCCGTGCCTCACACAGCGGTCAACAGTGGTCGACACCGGCTAGCAACGGCACAGATCCGTCGGCGCGAAACATCAGCCCATCGCACGTTTTCCCAGGTCACAGCCCTCCCGGCCGGTCGAGGGACTTTCGTTTCCCAAGCTGAGAACGCGGGTTCGATTCCCGTCATCCGCCCCACTTCGGGACCCCTGCTCGATGACCAAGTCGCTTCGGCGAGGGAGGACATGCGACATGCAGTGCAGGGACTCTGCAGGGCATGCCCATGGTTGACCGCTCGATTGCGTATCCGTGCGGCTTCTACCCCGACATGGTTCCCGCTCGGACCAGTTGCTTCGATATGACGACGTCGCCGAATCCTGGCCGTCTCGCGCGGAACCGTTCAACGTCTCGTGGATCGCCACGAGGTGCGAGCGATCCGGATCGGTACGTCGGTCCGCTTCGACCGCCGCGACATCGACACATAGGTCGAGGCCAGACGCCAAGCCGCAGCATGCCGCATGCCGTCGGTCGCAATCACCCCGACGACTCGGCGGTCACGCGCTCGTCTCCAGCCCGAGTCGATGGCGAGCTCGCCGTGGCGCACAGAGAGAAGTCTGTCAACTCTGAGACCGGATTCCGTCGAGGGCAGGGCTGGACTGGACGGACACAGGCCGGCCGGTGGCGGGCAAGACTCGGCAAGGGCCGACCGTCGCTCGGCACGGCTGATCTGTCATTGGATGACCTCGACTTCTGACCGTGCGGGTCGTAGCTGACCCCAACAGTGATCGTCGACGAGGTCGTGGATGCGGGGCGTCCGGGTTGGGCGGAAGCGTCGGAGCGCGCCCGGTTGACGGCGGCTGAGGCCGAGATGATGTGGAAGCGGCAGGTGTTGAACCCGGCGGTGTTCCACACATCTTGACCGGCGGCGGATGGCCAGGCTCTGACGGGCGTGCGTGACCTGCTGGTGCGTGCAGTGTGGCACCTTCGGCAGCTTCATGGCGGTTGCACTGGACGCCCACCCGTCGAGAAGGTAACTTGCTCTTTGCAAGCTATCCGGGAGGAGAAGTCATGACCATGTCCACCGCGCACCGATCTCAGTGGGACCCCTACGGGGAACTCTGGGCCGTCGTCGACACCGGTGCATCGTTCGCCACCTACGGCCCCGACGGCACGTTGACGTCGGCGACGGGCTGCTTCGACGGGGCAACCCCGTGAACCAGCACGCGACGCTCCCACCTGACGTATCGGCAGACGACGCCGAGATTCTCTGGACCGCAACCGGACGGCCATTCGTGCGGACACCGGACGACTGCCTTGACGGCCTGCCCGACTATCCGTGGGAGCCGCGCTATGCCCCGGTCGACGGGATGCGGATGCACTACGTCGACGCCGGCGATCCCGACGGCGAAGTCGTGCTGCTCCTGCACGGCCAACCGGACTGGAGCTACCTGTACCGCAAGATGATCCCGGTGCTCGCCGGTGCCGGCTTGCGGGTGATCGCTCCGGACCTGATCGGCTTCGGCAAGTCCGACAAGCCGGTACAACTCGCCGACTACCGCTTCTTGCACCACGTGGCGTGGGTCGAGGAGTTCATCGACGTGCTCGGCCTCGACGCGATCACGCCCGTCGTGCAGGACTGGGGTTCGCTCATCGGATTGCGCTGCGTCGGCAACCGCCCCGACCGCTTCGCCCGAGTGGTCGTGGCGAACGGCAACCTGCTCGTCCTCCCGGAGGGGGTCGAGATCCTGACCCTGCCGGACTCGCTGGAGCCGCAGGACCTCGCGTTCCCCGATGTGATCAGCCCCGGTGGTGGCATGGGACTGTTCGAGGCGTGGGCGACCTATGCGCTGGTCGGCCGCGACTTCATGCCGTCGGTGCCGATGCGGGCAACGATCAACGCCGATCTGACCGACGCAGAGTTCGCCGCCTACGACGCACCCTTCCCCAGCCGGATCCACATGGCCGGACCGCGGACGTTCCCCTCCCTCGTCAACACCGTCGGCGACGCACCGACCAACGAAGCGGCCCGGGCCGCGCTCGAAGCGTTCGATCGCCCCGTACTGGGCTGCTTCGGTCTGCTCGATCCGATCTTCGGAACGCCGGACTCGATTGCCGCGACGCGCGAACAGATCGCCGGCGCCGTCGGCCAACCCCACCACGACTACCCGGACGCCGGACACATGATCCAGGAAGACGTCGGGGCGGACCTTGCCGCTCGCATCGCCGCCTGGATGCACGACACACCCGACCCGTTCGGCTCCACTCGCTGATCCGCCAACCGGGCGCACCCCAGCTGGTCCTCACCTCGCCGCAGCCAATGAGCGTGCTCACCTACAGCGACTGGGAAGACAACCCGGAGCCCTACCTCGCACACGTGTTCCGCTGGATCGACCGGGCGGAAGCAGAACGGTGACACCCGGTCGTCGGATCCCGCTCAGTCGACGACTCGGGTGCTCGCCGCCGCCGTGAACTGCTTGATTAGTTCGTCGCGGCGCTCGGCTGCGTTCGCCTTCTCGGGCGGAACGTCGGCGGCGGTGTTGGCGATCCCCCAGATCATCAGGTCGATGAGCACCGGGATCAGCTCGATCGCAGGCTGACGGGGGACGTAGATCCAGCGGCGCCCGTCCTCGGGATCGCGCACTCGCGCGATCACGCCGGCGTCACGGAGGCGCTGCAGACGTTCGGCGAGCGTGTTGGTGGCGATCGCCTCGTCGACGGCGAAGTCGGCGAAATGGGAGACCCCACCGAGCACGAGGTCACGGAGCACCACCAGGGTCCATCGATCCCCGAGCACGTCGAGCGACGCCGCGACGGGGCACGACGAACGCAGTTCGGTGTCCGACGACCTGGGCATTTCGCAATCTTACTTGCGGTTCCAGAGCGATCAAGGTAGCTTCACTTGCAATCCGCAAGCGAGAGACGAGGGAGAGACGAGGGAGAGACCGTGCTGAAGGGTTCACGAGTACTGGTCACGGGTGGCAGCTCCGGCATCGGCCGATCGCTGGCGACGGCACTCGCGACCGAGGGGGCAAGGGTGGTGGTCACCGGCCGGGACGCGCAGCGTCTCGCCGAGACGGCCGCGGCCCACGAGCACATCGACGCCGTCGTCTGCGATGTCACCGACGCCGCCCAGATCGCTGCACTTCAACAGCAGATGGCCGCGACCGGCGGCATCGACATGCTGGTCAACTGCGCCGGGGTGATGCACTTCTTCGACGTCACGTCCGGCTACCCGCTCGACCGTCAGCTCCAGGAGGTCGACATCGACGTGGCGGGACCGGTCCGAATGGTCGATGCCTTCCTGCCCGGACTGCTCGAACGACGCTCGACGATCGTCAACGTCAGCTCCGGGCTGGCCTGGGTCCCGTACGCGGCCGCGCCGGTGTACTCGGGTGCCAAGGCGTTCGTGCACGCGTGGACGGTGTCGCTGCGCGAACAGTTGAAGGACACCTCGGTCCGGGTCGTCGAACTCCTGCCGCCGGTCACCGACACACCACTGGCCGACGGGCTGAACCCGAGCTTCAAGCGGATGCCGCCCGACGAGCTCGTTGCGGCGTTCGTGAAAGGGCTCGAGCGCGGTGACGACGAGATCGCCCCCGGGCCAGTCGAGACAGCTGAAGTGGTTGAGCAGGCTGGCTCCCGGCTTCATCTTCGGTCAACTCAACAAGGAACCCGCCCGATGACGATCGCCCATCCCGACCGCGACGTCTCCGGTGATCCGCCGAGCACGCCGACACACCAACTGCAACACGACCGAACCGAGGACACATGCTGGACCTAGGGCTCGTCCGCTCGATGCTGAGCCAGGAGCACGGCCTCGCCGTCGTGAGCACCACCCAGTCCGACGGTCGCGTGCTGTCGAGCGTCGTCAACTGCGGTGTCATCGATCACCCGATCACCGGCGACCGATGCGTGGCGTTCGTGTCGATGGGCCGGGCCGCCCGAGTCGGCCACATCCGGCGCGGATCAGAGGTGACCGTCCTCGTGCGGCGGGACTGGAAGTGGGTCTCGATGACCGGGCCTGCCGACGTGATCGGTCCCGACGATCTCCGCCCCGGCATCGACCACGAGGCCGTCCGGTTGCTGCTTCGCGACGTGTTCCGGGCCGCTGGTGGTACTCACGACGACTTCGACGAATACGACCGGGCCATGGCCGAGGATGCTCGCCTCGCAGTGTTCGTCGCGCCTGAGCGCATCCTCGGAGTGGCGCCGTGAGGAGCAAGCCTCGGTGTCATGCACCACGAGCCGGCGGGCGTTGCAGCGTGATCGAGACGTGAATGCCCTCGCCGGCTGGATCGGCATCCAGGACACCCCCGAAGAGCTGCGTGTGTGGCTGGAGGCGATCGGCGAAGAGCTCGATGCGCTCGGCGCCAAGTCCGTCGACGAACTCGAGGTGTCGAGCATGTGCTGGTTCGTCATCACCGACGAGCCGACCGATCAGACCCGCAACGGGAAGCTGACCAACCTCCTGAGCGGAACGCAGGAGCAGATCACCCAGAACCTGATCGAACTCAAGCAGGCCGGCATGACGATGCCGTTGATCTGGCCGCCGTTCGCGGACGTCCCGACGTCGAAGACGCTCGAGGACCTGCGGGTACTCAACGACGAGATCCTGCCGACGGTCAACGCCGCCTAGGTTGCCCGGATGCGGCTCCCCGAGGACCAGGCGCGTCACCTGTTGCAAGCGAACAGCCACGGGTTCATGGCGACGCGACACCAGGAACTCGGCGTCGACGTCGGGCCGACCGTGTACGCCGTGGTCGGCGACCACCTGGGTTCTCCGGTCGACCTGGTGAAACCCAAGTCGTCGACCCGGCTGCAACGGGAACGGAACCTCGAACACGACCCACGCGCGACGCTGTCGATCGAGCACTGGGATCGCGACGACTGGTCGAAGCTGTGGTGGGTGCGCGCCCGCCTCCGCTGGCTCGGACACGGCTCACACGCGCCGACCGACGCCCTCGCGAACCGACTGGCCGAGTCGTTCGTCCAGTACCGGGACAAGCCCTTCGCGGCGGTGCACGTCTTCGAGATCGTCGCCGTCACCGGTTGGGCAGCGAGTGACCCGTCGCCGGCATGAGCTGCGAACCCTGAGACGCCCCCGCAGCGTGGGTCGGACGCAACGACCGATGCCGTGAGTCGTTTCGATGTCGGGTCGGGTCAGTCGTCGTCGAAGAGTTCGGGTGGGAAGCCTCCGGTGCTGACGGGCCCCCAGCGGGTCGGGCGGATGCGGATCACCGACTTGCCCTGGTCGACCATCGCCTGGCGATACTCGTCCCAGTCGGGATGCTCACCGCTGATGCAGCGGTAGTACTCGACGAGGGCGTCGGCAGCGTCGGGCATGTCGACGACCTCGGCATCGCCGTCGATCTGCACCCACGCCGAGTCGAACCCGTCGCCCATCACGAGCACCGACGCATGGGGGTTGCGTCGGACGTTGTTGGCCTTCGCCCGCTGCGGATAGCTCGAGATCAGCAACTCGCCGTCGGAGGTGATCGTCCCGGTCACGAGGCTCATCTGCGGCCGCCCGTCCCGGCGGGTGGTGGCCAGCACGAAAGCGTGTTTGCCGGTCGCGAACCCGATCAGCCCGTCGCGGTCGACGACGTCGGAGGTGGCGATCCGCTTCGCGCGCGGGTCGTCTCTGGGGATCTTCTTCATCGTGTCTCCTGAGCGGTCTGACTCTCACCCTAGGACGATGTCGAGCAGGGCATCACTCGAGGCAGCGACATCACCACCGCCGCGGACGGCGTCGGCGACGCCAGCCCCGGCCAAGTCAGCGAGACGTCGAACGGCACGACGGCCAACCACCCGAGCCAACCACCCGAACAGTGGAGCCGGACCGCACAAGCCACCGGACCAACCGCATGACCCACCCACCCGCCCAGCCGCAGACGTGCGACGTGCGACGAGGCGCCGGCCGATTCGATCGGATCAGCAGATGAGTCGGGCTGTCGATCGTGCCTTGCTCGGCGGGTCACATGAACGTCGACGATGGATCGTCCGAACCTCGCGCCCCACGCTGCCACGAGTCGGGCGGCGCCGATTCACCGTCGATGAACACTCGCTCCCAATCGTGCACGACGACGCGGGTCGAGATCGCCCAGCGCCCGGAACGTCGCTCCAGTCGGTCGAGGTAGCGCACGCCCTGGCAGACGAGGGTCGTACCCCCACCCCGGCGCGAGCGCGTGTACGAACCGATGCAGTACGCCTCGGAGCGAGCGTCGTCCCCATCGACGACGATGAGCGGCGGGCTCAGGTGGTGGCTCGTGGAGTCGAGCGCTCCAGCGAGAGCGGTGAGGAACCCGATGAGTCCGTCGACGTCGCCACGGTAGAGACCGTGATCGTCGGTGGCATCGGGGTGATAGCAACTGCGCACCAGGTCCCAATCGGCCCGATCCGCACCGCGGACGTAGCGCAACAAGACGTCGGTGATCTCGGTGCGGGCCATCAACTCGTCGAGGTCGGCAAGGTCCATGGTCAGATCTTCATGCCGAGCTCGAAGCCGTCACGGATCGCAGCGGTCAGGAACCGCTGGGTTCGAGCGTCGCCGACGACGTGAACGACGTCGGCGACGTCGCCGAGCAACGCAGCGAGTTCGAGGTTCGGTTGATGGTGACTGATGTGCACCACCGCGGCGGCCCGGACCGTCGTGTCCGAACCACCGTCGAGGCAGCCGATCGTGACCACACCGTCGCCGACCTCCGCGAGGTACGCGCGACCCCGAACCGCCACGTCGGCGCGAGCCAGATGCTGACGAGCCGACCAGGTCGACCAGTCGGGAGCGATGCGGTTCGCCATCCCCTCGAACCGGGTCACGACGGTGACGTCGCAGCCCGAGTCGACGAGGTGTTGGGCGACGACGACACCTTCCATGTGGCCGACATCGTCGAGCACGACGACGGGCCCCGACAGCGGGGGCGCCTGCTCGTCGAAGACCTCCCATGACGACAGCAGCCGGGTCGCGTCCGTCGACTGCAACGAGACGGCCGGCCGGCCGAGTTGGATCGGGTCGCCCGGGATCGGGCCGCCGGCGAGCGCAGCGACGTCGAAGCGCCCGATCGTGGCCGGCGAGGTGGCGTCGATCTCCGAGCCGAGATGGACCTCGACGCCGAGTCGATCGAGCTCCGAGACGAGCCAGTCGACGATGAGGCCCATGTCGTCTCGGCCCGGTGTTCGACGCGCGAGCGACAGTTGCCCACCGAGGTCGGATGAACGTTCGTACAGCACCACGTCGTGTCCCCTCGACGCCGCTACCCGCGCCAGTTCGAGGCCTGCGGGTCCACCGCCCACGACGAGGACGCGCCGGGCGGCCGCTGCGCGACCGAGGTCGGCGTCGTCGATCCTCGCCTCGCGCGACACGGTCGCGTTGACGGTGCAGCCCAACTCCCGCTCGAAGAGACCGCCGAAGCATCCCTGCAGGCATCCGATGCACGGCCGCGGCACCTCGCCTCGCTCGGCACGCACGACGAGGTTGGGGTCGGCGATGGTGGCGCGCACCATCGACACCATGTCGGCATCACCGCGGGCGACGATCGCGTCGGCCTCGGCGAGGGTGAGGATGCGCCCGGTGACGATGGTCGGTGTGTCGACGGCCCGCGTGATCGCGATCGAGTCGGGGAGCTCGTACCCGTGCGGCTCGTCGACCGGACCGATCATCTTGTTCATCGACTGGTACACGCCGGCCGACAGGTCGAGGAAGTCGACGAGACCGGACTCGGAGACACGTCGGGCGATCTCGACGCAGTCGGCGTTGTCGAGTCCGCCCGGGAGCTGCTCGTTCCCCGAGAGCCTGATGCCCACCGGGTAGCCGGGGCTCACCGCGTCGCGGACCGCGTCGAGCACGGCAAGCGGAAACCGCAGCCGGTTCTCGAGCGACCCGCCGAAGTCGTCGCTGCGTCGATTGGTCAGCGGGGACAGGAACTGGGCGAGGAGGTAGCCGTGCGCGCCGTGGAGTTCCACTCCGTCCAGCCCCGACGCTTCGGCACGGCGGGCCGCCGCAGCGAACGCGTCGACGACGTGCTCGATCATCGCGGGCGTCATCTCCTGCGCTGGAACACCAAGTGTCCACCCGGCGATCGTCGACGCCGACCACGGCGCCGAACCGTCGAGTGGGTCGAACTGGTTGCCGCCGTGGAAGAGCTGCGCGAAGACACGCATGCCCTGGCCGTGCACGGCCTCGGCGACCCGGCCCCATCCGTCGATGATCTGATCGTTCGATGCGTCGAGCGGCGCCGGGCTGATCGCCTGATCGACCGACGCGCTCTCGAGGATCGTGAGCCCGACGCCGCCGCGCGCCCGAGCCTCGTGGTAGGCCACGAACTGGTCGGACACCTGGCCGCGTCGAGAGAACTGCGTGAGGTGAGCTGCTCGAACCACCCGATTCGGAATCTCGACGCCGCCGAGCCGGATCGGCGAGAGCACCGCCTCGTAGCTCATGGCAGGCGCAACGGGGCGACGGCGGTCAGCATGCGACGCCGCCGTCGACGACGAGGGTCTGGCCGGTCATGTAGCTGCTGGCATCGGAGACCAGGAGGGCGACCGCGCCGTCGAGTTCGCCGGTGCGGCCGAGCCGTCGCATCGGCACCGCCGCCTCGAACATCTCGGTCACCTCGGCATGGTCGGTGACCCCGGTCGTCATCTCGGTGGGGAACATGCCGGGACACAAGGCGTTCACCCGGATGCCGTGGCGCGCCCACTGCAGTCCCAGCTCACGGGTGAGTCCGATCAAGCCGGTCTTTGCTGCGACATACGACGCCTGAGGGAGCAGCTCCATACTGCGGAACCCGGCGACGGAGGCGACCATGACGATCGATCCGGAACCCTGCGCACGCATCGGGCCGTAGGCCGCCCGCGCAAGAGCGAACGGAGCCACGAGGTCGATGTCGACGACCTCGCGGTAACCGTCGACCGACTCCTTCGCAGCGGGGACTGCGTTGGCGATGCCGGCGTTCGCGACGACCACGTCGACGCGGCCGTGTCGGTCGAGCGCATGCTCGACGAGTGCCTCGTTGGCGCCCGCCTCGCCCACGTCACAGGCGACGGCCTCGGCATGCTCCAGGGTGCCGACGAGGTCGTCGAGTCGTTCCTTTCGCCTCGCCGCGAGTACTCCGATGCCACCGAGGCCATCGACCACTTGGGCGAACCGGACGCCGAGGCCAGAGCTGGCACCGGTGATCACGACGACCTTGCCGTCGAGTCGAAAAGAGGCGAGCGGATCGAAGCCCGACATCAGCGAACCTCGTGCGTCGCCGCCGCGTCGGCGTCCATGTACGCGTCGAGCGTTTCATGGAAGTGGCGGATACGGCTCTCCTGATACTTCATCAGGGTCACGCCCGGCTTCTTCGAGGCGCGCAGTCCGCGTTGGATGCGCATCAGGTTGTCGGTGTCCTGGTCGGCGACCATCGCCGCGGAACCGAGTTCAGGAGCGTCCGACCACATCTCGTCGAGCCCGAGCATCCGCATCTCGGCAGGCTCGGGGTGGCTGCCGTCGGGACCCTTCGCGAACAGGAACATGATCTCCATGATCGACGTCTCCGGATCGTCGCCGTTCGGGCGGAATCGATACGTGAGCGGCAAGGCCTGGCCGCCCCACGGCACCATGTTCGGGAACAGCATGTACTCGATCAGGTCGAGCGCCTCGGTGTCCGACAGCTCGGACAGGTCGGTCCCGGTCGAGCGAGAGATCTTCTCCCGCGAGCGCTCGGCGAGCTTGTCACGAGCACGTTCGCCGCCGGCAACGTCGATCGGTTGACCGCCGAAGAACGGCACGTCGCGCCGCATCTCCTCGATCGTCTTCTCGGGCGGCGTGGTCTTGACCGAGGGGCTCGGCACGCCCTGCACGCTGATCATCCGGCTGACGTGGCGGACTCCCGGCCACACGTCGTACTGGGTGTTGGTGTCGCCGTAGTACGACAGCACCTGCGGATGCGCCGACGACACGTGATACGCCTCGACGAACGCCTCCATCGCCAGCTTCCAGTTGCACGGCATGATCTTCGCCACGTGCGCCGCCTTGTAGCGGTTCTCCAGATCGAACGCCGCGAAGTGCTCGGGGAGGTTCTCGAGGTACGACTCGAGCGGCTCGGCGTCGAGGTCGAAGTTGACGAACACGAAGCCACCCCAGGTACCGACCTGCGCCTCCGGCAGGCGAAGCTCGTCGGGGTCGATGTCGGGCAGATCCCACTGCTGCGGGATGTGGGCAAGCGTGCCGTCGAGCTTCCACGTCCACGAATGGAACGGGCAGCGGAACCGCTGCACGCAGCCGGCCTCGGTGCGCAGCATCGTGCCGCGGTGCAGGCACGAGTTGACGTAGGCGCGGATCTCGTCGGGCGCGGTCCGAACCACCAGGAGGGAGTCGTGGACGATCTCGTAGATGATGTGATCGCCGACGTTCGGGATCTCCTCGACCCGGCAGGCGAGTTGCCAGCACTTCCGCCACACCTGCTCGACCTCACGGTCGTGCCACTCCTTCGAGAAGTAGCGATCGATCGGGACGTCGTCGGTGGACTGCCCCACCGCCGGCGACTCCACGCGCATGAGATCGGGCGCCGGGTTGACGTCGTCGGCGAAGACGTCCTGCACCGACGGGCTCGGGCGGTTGGCGATGAGGTCCATGTGTCTGCTCCAGGTGGATCGATCGTTCAGGTGGGTCGTTGCCACGAGGCGTCGGTGCGCAACTCCTTGCGCAGCACCTTCCCGGTGGCGTTCCGGGGGAGGGTGTCCACGACGTGCACTGCGGTCGGGCACTTGTAGTGGGCGAGCCGGTCGCGTGCGAACGCGATGACGTCGTCGGGATCGAGATCGCGGCCGGGTTCGGGAACGATCGCGGCGACGGGGGTCTCGCCCCATCGGTCGTGTGGCACGCCGATCACGGCGACGTGTGCGACGTCGGGGTGGGCTTGGATCACGTTCTCGACCTCGACCGGATACACGTTCTCGCCGCCGGAGATGATCATGTCGTTCAGCCGGTCGCGCAGCTCGACGTAGCCGTCGGCGTCCATCACGGCGACGTCGCCGGTTCGGAACCAGCCGTCGCCGACGAGCACCTCGGCGGTCTGCTCCGCACGGTTCCAGTAGCCGGACATGATCCGTTCCGATCGCGCCCACAGCTCGCCCGGCTCGCCCGGCTCGACGTCGACGCCCGTCGTCGGTTCGACGACTCGGAGCTCGACGCCCGGCCTCGCCGTTCCACACGTGCGCAGACGTGACGGGTCGCCTCCGTCGGCCAGCGCGGCCCGATGATCGTCGGCGGTGAGCAGGGTGAGCACGCCGGTGGTCTCGGTCAGCCCGTAGGGCTGCATCACCGCGCAGTCGAGGCGATCGAGGACCGTCGCGAGCACCGACTCGCTGATCGGCGCCGCACCGTACGACACCGTGCGAAGCGTGCGGAGATCGGCTGCGGGGAACTCCGGCGCGTCGACCAGGGCCTGGAGCATCACCGAGGCGAGGATGATGTGGGTGAGGCCGTGGGTCTCGATGTCACGCAGCGTCGCCGCAGCGCTCGCGTCGTCGGCGATCACGAGCGTTCCGCCAGCCCACAACGTCGCAGCAGCGGTGCCGATGCCGGCGATGTGGAACATCGGGAGGACCGACAGGACGCGCGAGCCACCGTCGAGCCCCCAGAAGCCAGCCGTGTCGGGCATGGCTGCGGCGAACCCTCGGTGGGTCAGGCGCGCCCCCTTCGGCACGCCGGTCGTCCCCGACGTGTAGAGCTGGACCGCGACGTCGTCGGACGAAGGTTGTACGGGCGGCACCGCGCCGGTGCCCGATGTCATCCACCGGTCGTACTCGACGGCGCCGGTGGGGACCTCGATGTCGCCCGCACCGGATCGAACCACCAGACGGGGTGGATCGACCAGTTCGCCTGCCGCGGCCGCGGCGAGCGGCACGAACATCGCGTCGCACACGAGCAGGTCGGGTGCGCTGTCGGCCAGGACGACGGCGAGCTCGCGTGGGGCGAGTCGCCAGTTGTAGTACACCCCGACCGCCCCGATCCGGGCACACCCGATGAGGAGCTCGATGGACCCGGCGCTGTTGAGACCGAGATACCCCACGTGGTCACCCGGTTCGACTTCCGAGCTCGACAGCGCGGACGCCGCGAGATCAGCCCGCCGGTCGAGCTCGTCGTAGGTGAGCCGCTCTGCGCCGTGGATCACGGCCAGCCGGTCGCGACCGACGTCGACACGAGGCGCACCGAGCGCCGCCATCGAGAACGTGGTCATCGTACGTCGGACCATTCTTCGCGGAACTCGCCGAGCTCGCTGGTGAGTCGATCGCGGCGCAGACGCTTGGCCTGCATCGCAGCGATCGTCCGCGCCCCGACGGAGCCGCCCGTGATCACCGCGGGCGGGGCCGGCGCACGCTCGACCGAGCGCAGCGGGACGAATTCAGGTGCCTGCATTCCGCCAGGCTGACAGGAAGTTGACGGGGTGTCAACTCCCTGTCGTCTCCGTGAACCGTCAATCGACGGGAACGCCGACCGCCCGGGCCCAGATGACCGCAAGCGTCCGGATCGCGACCTCCTCGTCGATCTCCTGGCCCAGCAGATATCGGCCTCGCGCCATGTCCTCGACCATCCCTCCGAGCGCGACCGCCACCGACTCGACGTCCAGGCCTGCAACGGGATCCCGCGGCCGTCGACCGAGCGCATCACTGATCGCACCGGCGAACCGCATTCGGATCTCGAGGCGCACCCCGCGGAACCTGTTGCTGGCGACCGTGGCCTGGTCGAGCACCGCGAGCAATGGCGCCCGATCGCGATAAGCGTGCATGAACTGACGGATGCTCGACGTCAGCGTTTCGAACGGAGTCGCGCCGGAAGCGAGCGCGCTCGTCGACGCGTCGAACAGACCGTCGGCGAGTTCCTCGACCAACTCGAGCAATGCGTCGTCGGCCGACGTGAAGTACGAATAGAAGGAAGCTCGCGAACCACCCGACACGCGCACGATGTCCGCCACCGTCGCACTCGAGTAGCCGACGTCCTCGAACACCCGGCGCGCCGCGTCGAGCAGTTCGCTCCGACGTCGGCGCGCCCGGTCGGTCAGGACCGGATGATCAGGTGAGCGTGCCATCCCGTCGAACCTACGCGGGTCGACGACCGGCGACGCAACACGGGCGCAGTGACGGTGTCATCCCAGCCGATACCGGCCACGTCCGGAGCCGCGGCCAGATGCTGCTGGGCGGGCACGCTCACGTCGTCGGCGACGCCTGATTCACGGGCGAACCGGCCGCCGACGTGATCGGCTTCGATGGATCGAAAGACGGCGGCGACCAGATGGTCCCGCCCCACGAGTGGGCGCGACACACCGTGGCAACGGCCTGTCGCCACGCTGATCCCCTGCGGCCACTACGTAGCTGACCACCGATGACTCGGCGACACCGATGTGGTTGCTTGGGAGCACTGGGCCCCTCCGGAAGGGTCCGAAGGCACAGAGGCGGAATCGAAGATGAACGACATGGCGCACGCTCGTACCGACGAGATCAACAGGCGTCGGATCGTCCGCGCCATCGCGACGACGCTCGCCGCCGCAATGGCGTTCACCGTCGTCACCACGGGTGGGCCGTCGGTCCCGATCGCAGTGGCCGACACGATCCCCATCGACCCGACGCCCATCGAGTGCGACCCGGCCGACTTCCCGGATCTCCCCTTCGATCCGTGTGAGGTCCTCGGCGGTGGAGGAACCCCGGCCGAGCTTCCCCCGGCCTGCACCGGGACCTTCGCAACCGATGCCCGCCGAAATGACCGGGCGGTCGTCGTGCAGAAGTTCAACCTGTCCAATCCCTCCGGCGGACCGGACGTGACCATCAGCGGTGTCCCGGTCTGCCTGCTGGAGCAGAACGTGATCGCCGAGATCACCGAAGAACGCGGCGTCGAACTGAACGCCGAGGAACGAGATGAGATCCTTGCCTTCGGTCGCGACGAGGTCCGGACGCGCCTGTTCATGAAACTGATCGCGATCCAGGAGCGAGTGAACGCTGGCGAGACCGTGTCGGCGCTCGAGCGAGGCGCACTCACCTGGGCACAGACACTCAACCTCGCCACACAGCGAGCGATCGCCCAGGCAGCCGTTGATGAGTATGCGAAGTGGAAGGCGGCGCCGTGCGACTACGAGCCGCCCGCACCACATCAGTACGTTCCCGACTTCGACCCCGGTTGCACCGGCGGCCTCGCCGGCGTCTTCACCTCCGTGACACCTCCGAGCTACACCGAGTTCGCCGCGTACGGCTACGCGGCGTACACCGGTGAACTGCAGCTCGGCTCCACCATCGCCTCCGGCGAGATGTCAGCCTCCCTCACAGCCGGCCTGGCAGCAGCGCTCGTCGGGGCCGGAGTCTTCGGTAGCGCCGTCGGCACCTTCAGCATCGCCTTCCCGTTCGTCACCGCCCTCAAGGCGCTCGTGTTCGTCGCGAAGAGCGTCGGGACCGCGAGTCTGGGTGGTGGCTTCGCCGTGCTTCCGGTCATCGTCATCGCGCTCACGGTGGCCACGATCATTCGAGCCGTTCAGGTCTTCGAGCAGGCGGCGATCGAGGGTCAGCTCAACGACGACCTGGCCGCCGCCAACGCCTCGACGGGCGAACTCGACATCGCCAGGTTCCTCCCGACGTTCGCAGAGGCCACCACACCTCGTTTCGCACCGACCTCCGAGGTCCGCACCTCCTCCACACCGGATCCGACCCTGAACGCGCCGTACTTCGTGACCACACAGGAAGGAACCTCCACCCTGAGCCAGGAGATCACGTTCTCGTCCGGCGGCGAGACCTTCGCGGCCTGGCTGTCGGACGGGTGGTGGGTGGTCGAACCGCTGTCGGCGACCGGCGAGCGCACGCTGTTGCCGTACTTGACCCTGCACGACACCGACGGCAACCCCGAACAGTTCATCAGCTTCGTCGACGGCCGCATCGGCGTGGTCGACCTGACGACCGACGAACCGGACTACGGCATCACCGACTCGTTCTCCGCAACCGCACCACGGCGGTCATCACCGACCAACCCGTCGAACCTCGTGACCGGCACGTTCCGATTGGCCGGACCGCTCGTGGTCGAACTCCCAGCGTCGATCACGGTCGACGAGGGCGAGACGGCGACCTTCGCCGGCATCGCTTCGTCTGCCGAATCCGTCGACATCGAGGTGACCGGCGGGCCGACTCCCATCGCGCTCTCGACGCCGACCGACGCCCGCACCAGCGCCTTCAGCACCGCCCGGCAGTTCACCGACGACGGAAGCTTCAGCGTCAGGATCACGCCGGTCGCCGGTGGCGCGATCGGCCCGGCGAACACCCTCCCGCTGACCGTGCGCAATGTCGCTCCGACGATCGACTCGACCTCGATGACGATCAACGGTTTCGCCTTCGGCACGGTGGCCGCCGAGACCGGCGACACGATCGCGCTCTCCGTCGACTTCGCCGACGCCCCGGGAGCGATCGAGCACCACACGGTCACCGTCGACTGGGGTGACGGCACCTCGTCGTCGATCACCGGAACGCCGGGAGGGACCAACCGACTCACCCACGTGTATGCGGTGAGCGGCGAACAGACAATCGACATCGAGGTGTCCGACGGCACCGACGCCACGACGACGAGCCGGACGCTCGACGTGATCAACCGCCCGAGAGTGGTCGGTCTGAGCATCCCCGGCGGCGGGATCGAGGGTGTCCCGGTGACGATCAGCGGCCAGATCGTGGGGACGGTGCTGGCCGAGTCGGGTATCCAGATCACCGTCGGGGGCCAGACGACGAGCTACCCCGTGTCGCCGCTGACCGGTGAGTTCTCGATCGATCTCGTCTTCCCCGACGAGACCTTCGAGATCATCGACGTCGAGGCGTTCGGCGAATCGGGCCAGCTGAGCAACTCGACCGGACTCGATCTCTTCATCCTGAACGCGGTACCGACGATCGGCGACGTCTCCGTCCTGCGTGTTGCGGGCGCCGGCCCGATCTTCGCGGGCGAAGAGGCCGAACTCGCGCTCGACTTCTCCGACACGGGCGTCGTCGACACCCACACCGTGACCGTGTCGTGGGGCGACGGCACCTCGGAGATCGTGCCGGTCACCAACACCGGTATCGCGACGAGGCGCCCGTCCGCCGTCCACATCTGGACGACGCCGGGCACCTACACCGTCGACATCGAGGTCCGTGACGACTCGGGCGCCGCGGTCGACACCTCGGTCGAGGTCGAGATCGTCGACCCGATCACCACCACGACCACCACGACCACCACCACCACCACGACGACCACCACACCGCCGAGCACCGACGCATCGACCACCACGACGACCGACCCATCGACGACCACCGCGGGACCGACGACGACCGACCCATCGACAACCACCGCGGGACCGACGACGACCGACCCATCGACGACGACCGCGGGGCCGACCACGACGGCGCCCGGCCCGACGATCAGGGTGTCATCGTCGCAGCCGATGACACCGAACCGAACCATCGATCTCACCGTCGAGACGCCGCAGATCCAAGCAGGGCGCACCTATCGCGGCATCGTCCGGTCGACGCCGTTCGAGGTCGGCCCGACGCTTGCCACGGTCGACGGATCGATCACCTTCACCGGGGTCGTCCTCCCGGCCGACTGGGACGCCGGCGAGCACACGGTCACCCTCATCGACGTCACGTCGAACGCGACCGAAGCGGTCGTTACGTTCACGGTCGACGACGACGGAATCGTCGTGGCAGCCGCACCGGGAGCGATCCCGATCGCCGCGCCGATCACCACGCCGTCCGCGCCCGCCGCGCCCACGCCGACGCCGGTCGGTTCGCTCCCGAGCACCGGCGGCGAGTCATTGCCCGTCACGACGGTCGCGATGCTGCTGCTCCTCCTCGGGATCGCGCTCGCAGCCGCCGCTCGCCGCCGCACGACCCGTGGGGTCCGCATCAGCTGAGCCCGTCCACGACGCCGTCGTTCAGGCGCCGTCGTTCAGGCGCGGGCGGCGAGGCGTTGGCGCTTGGCTTCGTACTCATCGCTGCTGAGCATGTCGGCTCGGCGCAGCGCGGTGATCGCCTCGATCAACACGTCGGCCTCGAGGTCGCGCTCGCGCGCGAACGCGTCGGGCCGGTGGACCGAACGACGGATGGTGGCGTCGGTGGGAGCAGGCACGCAGATGTATCGGCAGAGCGTGCTCGATCTTGACCGAGATCACTTCGTCGATCGAGCAGCCACACAGATCGCGTTGCCACACGTAGCGGAGCGGCAGGGTCGCCGCGCCCGGTGACGGCGGGTGCGCTCGTTCGCGAAACCCGCCGCGCATTCCTCGCTCAGGCAGTCCTCCAACCCGCACGCCAGGCCGACCCGGTGCCGCTCGGCCTGCCGACGAAGCACCCACTCCGGATCGTGCAGCGCTTTCACCGAGTCCGACGCCGATCCCGAACTCGGCATTGCGGCGACCCGACCGAGGCCCCGCTGAGGGCAACGTCGACGACGGCCCGATGTCGGCCGTGCCGGGCGGGCCCGCGACACTGGGGTGATGGAGTTCGAACCGGGGACCGACCGCTACGTCGAAGTCGTCGACCACGCGTTGACCACCACCCGCGCCGTGCGCATGCGCCTCGACCTGGAGCGACCGGTCGACGACCAGGTCCTGCTCGACTGCATCGACGTCGCCGAGCAGGCGCCCACCGGCGGCAACATGGGCAGCCGCCGATGGATGATCATCCGGGACCAGGCCACCAAGGACCGGCTCGCGGAGCTCTACCTCGCGGCCGGCGGCAGTTGGGTGATCGAGACGGCCGAGCGGCTGGAGGGCACCGACCATCCCAACGCCCGGATGATGCAGGGAGCGAAGCGGCTCGCCGAGAGCATCGCGTCGATGCCGGCGCTCGTGATCCCGACGATCATCGGCCGCCACGACGGCAGCGGCCGGCCCGGCCTGTTCGACTCGGTCATCCAGTCGGGATGGAGCTTCATGGTCGCCCTGCGCAGCCGCGGGCTCGGCACGGTCTGGACCACGATGTACCTCGGTCAGGCCGATGCGGTGGCCGAGCTGCTCGAACTGCCCGACGACGTCACCCAGATCTGCCTGTTCCCCGTCGCCTACACCAAGGGCGTCGACTTCTCGCCGTCGCACCGGCGCCGCCCGGCCCGCGACATCACCTACTTCGACCGGTTCGGCCGGATCCGGCCGTCCGCCGACGACCCGAGCGTCGTCGAGGTGGTCGCCGAAGCGGACGTGAAGGCGCGTCCCGAGGTGATCATCGCAGCGATCGCCGACTCCGCGCTCGCCGGCCTGCGCGTCGACGTCGAGCAGATCCCCGGCGGCAGCAGGATCCGAGCGCACGCAGCCGCCGGCAACGACCCGTCCGCTCGTCGCTCCGAACTCGTCGCCCAGCTCGCCGACGTCGTGCAACCCCTCACCCACCAGGACTGAGGCACGACACGAACGCTCAGGCGTCTCGGGTGTGCTGCTCGAAGAGCGCCCAGGCGTCGGCGGTGGCGTCGATGTCGAAGGTGCTGTAGCCCTGCAGCTCCGTCAGCTGGTCGACGACCGGCGAGTCCGGCTCGGTGAGCGGTGAGCTCGGCCAGGCGTGCCCGCCATCGACGACCTCGTGGAACACGAGCGGCACGCCGTCGTCGCAGCCGGAATAGGTGGTGGTGACGACATCGGTCGACGTCTGGACCCGCTCACCCTCGGGGTCGCAGCCCATGACCGCCGCGAACTGGGCGAACTGGTCGGGGATCGGCGTCGAGAACAGCAGCTGTGCGAAGGGTTCCGTCTCGAACCGCGTGCCGGCGAGGTCGCCGTCGAACGGCACCGTCGGGTCCTGCGTCCCGTGGATCGCCGTGAACGGCACCGCCTCGGCCGGGTCGCACGATGCCGGGTAGTAGATCGCGGCGACCGACACCGCGGCGGCAAGTCGATCGGACATCTCGCACACGAGTTGGCTGGTGAAGATGCCGCCGCCCGACATGCCCGTCGCGTACACCCTGTTCGCGTCGATGCAGTAGTCGTCGATCAGGAGGTCGAGGAGCTCGTTCGTGAACTCGATGTCGTCCTTCTCGGGGTCGTCGGTGACCAACGTCTCCCAGGAGTTGCGTTGCTGTTCGTCGGCGCTCGAGGGAACGGCGGTCGGATGCACGACGGCGAAGCCTTCGAGCTCGGCGAACTCCTCGTAGCCGGTGAAGGCGGCCTGCTGGTCGCCGTTCGATCCGAAGCCGTGGAAGTTCATCACGAGAGGGAGCTCGGAGCTGCCGTCGAAGGTCGTGGGGACGTACATCCTCACGTCGTGCTCGGCACCACCGGCATCGAGGACGAACTCGGTGACCCCGGTCGGCACCGCAGCGCAGTCGATGGATTCAGCGACCTCCTCGACCTCGGACGCCACGGTCGTCGGTGTGACGGTCGTCGGCGTGACGATCGTCGGCGGAGCCGCGGTCGTCGGCGGAGCCGCCGTCGTCGGCGCGGCGGTCGTCGGCGTGGCGGTCGTCGCTGGGGCGTCCGGGGCCTCGGTGTCGGCAACCGTGGGCGCGTCGTCGGAGCCACATGCCGAGACGAGCACGGCACCGGCGAGTACGGCGCCAGCGAGTCGCCAGCGTGAGCGCCACGGTCGGATGGCGTGGACGGGGAGCGTGGTCATGAGAGGTTCCTTCCGGTGGATGAGCCGGCGCCCGCGATCACGGCCGTGATCGCCGAGATCCAGGCTCGACGGGTCTGGGCCGAGGTCCGGCCGTGGCTGTGGCTTGACTGCTGCCAGGACTCGATCGAGGTCAGCGCGGCGATCGTCGTGACGACGTCCTCACGGTGCTCGTCGTCGAGCGGCTCGAGGTCACGTTCGAAGTAGGCCCGTACCTGATCGGCGAGCAGCGTGCGGCCCAGGTCGATCGTGGCGGCCGCATCAGGATCGGCTCCGTGGCGGCGCTGGAGCAGCCCGAGCGGGTGGAGCGTCTCGTGAAATCTGAGGCGGGAGTCGACGAAGTCGGCGGCCCGGTCCGCGGGCGAGACCGCCGACGGCTCACCGAGCTCGAACAGGTCGACGAAGCGTTCGAGCACCCGGCCCGTGGTCTCGGCACGCAGTACGTCGAGCGACTCGAAGTAGCGGAACACCGACGCTCGCGACACCCCGGCCCGTTCGGCGACGGTCTCCGGCGTCGGCGTAGGGTCGCCCTCGAGCACGAGGTCGATGAACGCGTCGATCGCCCGCAACCGCCGCCGGACGAAGTCGGCGCGCCGCGGCACCTCGTGCGCCGTCACGTTCAGGTCAGTCTCACTCACCGAACTGAGACTAGACGTCGCAGTTGAGAGCCGGGTGAGAACGGCGGAGAGGGTCGGTGCCGTCGGTCGCCGCCGTGAAGATCACCTCGGCGACCTCGTGCGGCTCCTGGTTCTCGTCCGACGCCTCCTCCTGCAACGCGGCAGCGGCCATGTCGACCAACGGCTGGTAGTCGGGAAACCCGGGGTCGTGGGTGAACACGAACGATCGACCACCGAAGTCGGTGTTCACGCCGCCCGGCTCGACCAGCTCCACCCGGATACCGAGCATGCCCAGTTCGAAGTGGAGCGCCTCGGAGAGCCCTTCGACGGCCGGTGCGGATCGCGCCGATCGGGGCGCGGTCATCGACCTCGGACCCCCAGTTCCGCCAGGCCGGTTGCCACGACCGTGTCCGAAGGGATCGTGGCGCGTGGCCGTCGCTCGCCCCGGTCGGACACGGCGACGTCGATGTCGACCGCCATCGAGGAGTCGACGCCAGCATGATCGTGGTGGGCAATCACCGGGTTCGTCGGTGCGATCGGTGTGGAGCGTCGGTCCCGGTCGTTCGTGCGAGGGGCACGGCCTCAGATCCACACAGGTGTCGAGCCTCGCTGGGCTTCGAGCCAGCACCGTGCCAAGCTCTGGCTGATGACGGGCGGGACCACCTTCGAGTTCAAGGTCTTCGGACCCCTCGAGGTGCTCCGCAACGGTGAACTCGTCGACCTGGGCGGGCCGCGCGGGAGGACGCTGCTCGCCGCACTTCTGTGCAATCGCGGCACCGTCGTGTCCATCGACCGACTGATCGAGATCGTGTGGGGATCGACCCACGCCGACCGGCACCGTGCCCTGTGGACGGCGGTGTCTCGCCTGCGGTCCGCACTCGAGCCCGCCCGGCCGAGCCGCACGGACGGCACGCTCCTGCTGACACGACCGACCGGATACTCCCTGAGTGCCGCTCCCGAGACGATCGACGCGGTTCGATTCGAACGACTCGTCGAAGCGGGCAAGACGAGCCTCGTCACGAACCCTGGGGTGGCGTCGGCGGTGCTGCGCGACGCGCTCGACCTCTGGAGGGGGCCGCCGTACGTCGAGTTCGATCACGCTGCGTTCGCCCGGCCGCACATCGCCCGGCTCCACGAGCTTCGGCTCACCGCGACCTCGCTACGAATCGACGCCGACCTCCAATGCGGACGGACCGCAGAACTCGTCCCCGAACTCGAAGCGCTGGTTCGGGAGCATCCACTTCGCGAGGACCTCGTTGCGTCGTCGATGCTGGCGCAGTATCGGTCCGGGCGCCGAGCCGACGCGCTGCGCACCTTGGCTACCCATCGACGCCAGTTGGTCGAGCGAGCCGGACTCGACCCATCTCCCACGATCCTCGACCTCGAGACTCAGATCCTGAACGACGACCCGAAGCTGCGGCCGCCGCGACCGAACCGCGAGACGCGGTCGCGCCGTACCGACAACCTTCGACCCGAACCGAACGAACTCATCGAACGTGGCGACATCGGCGACGTCGTGTCGAAGCTGCAACCACACCGAGTCGTCACCGTGCTCGGGCCGGGAGGTATCGGAAAGTCACGGTGCGCTCGAGCGGCGGCACAGCGCGCACGCGACGGCGACATCTGGACCGACGGCGTCTGGTACGTCGACGTGACCACCATCGACGAATCAGCCGGCGTGTCGAGCGTCGCGGCAGCCGTCGCAACGGTGATCGGTGCCGGACATCAGGCGACCGTGCCCTCCGCTGCGGAGATCGGCACCTACCTGAACGGCCGCAGCGTCGTGCTCGTGCTCGACAACTGTGAGCACATCCGACCTGCGGTCGCGGCCTTCGTCACCGAGGTGTTCGATCGCTGCTCGAGCGCAGCGGTGTTGGTGACATCGCGTGTCCGGCTCGGCCTCGCCTGCGAACGCCCCATCGACCTCCCGACGCTGTCGGTGGCCGAGGCCGTCGCCCTGTTCAACGCACGCACGACCGAACTCGGCTCGGGACCCTTCCCGACCGACGACGTCGAGCGACTGTGCGTCGCGCTCGACAACTATCCGCTGGCACTCGAACTCGCGGCCGCTCGCACCCGAACCCACTCGCCGAACGAAATCGTGGCCCGGCTCGTCAGCCACCCAGCGCTGGCGCAGCAACCCATCGCCGCATTGGCCGCCGAAACCGGCGAACGCCACGCCAGCCTCGACACCGCGTTGGATTGGTCGCTTGCCCAACTCGACGAGTCAGCGCTCACGACGTTGTACCGCTCGGCGGTGTTCGCCGACGATTTCGATCTCACAGCTGCAGAGTCGGTACTCGCAGACGACGCAGCGACACCGGCACGACTCCTCGACGACCTGGGCGTTCTGGTCGAGCAACACCTGCTGGTCCGCGATCAGCCGTCGGCGCGGTTCGCGCTGCTCGAGCCGATCCGACAGACCGTGTTGCGGCGCGCTCCCCTCGGCGAGTCGACCCGGCGTCGCCACGCCGAGCACTACCTGAACGAGGCGGCGCACATCGGGGCGGGCATCGTCGGCCGCGACGAGGCCCAATGGTGGAACCGTCTCCGCACAGAGCGAGCCCATCTTCGAGAGGCTGTGCGTTGGGCAAGCGAGCGCGGCGACATCTCTTCGCTCGAAGCCGCGATGGAGTGGATGCCGCTCGTGGTCATCAACGGCGGTGAGATCGGGCCGAGCGCGTGGGCCGACGACGCCCTTGCACGACTCGACGCCGATCCGACCGATGCGCCGCTCACGGCGCTCACCGCTGCGAGCGGTCACTTCACGAGCCTGCGGCTCCGCGACACCGACCGGACGATCGACCGACTCCGCAATTCATCTGACCCGCGAGTGCGCGCGATCACCGCCTATCTCGCGAGCGTTCGGCACCCTGCCGAGATGATCCGCTTCGCCGGAGAGATGGCAACACACGCTGAGCGGGCCGGCGATGAAACGCTCGCAGTGCTCGCAGCTGCGCAGGGGCGACACTCGGACGCGTTCGCGCGGGCCGACGCATACGGAAACCCGACGCTGCGTTCGCTCGCTCGGTTCTGCTCCTACGTCTCGATGTCGCCCGACGAACGTCGTCGCGGCGCTTCGGTAGCTGACGAGTGCTACGCCGCCGCCATCGCATCGAACAACGCCGTCGTGCTGAGTCAAGGGTCAGCGCTGCGCGGCAACGCCATCTGCCGCACGGGTGCGGGCCTCGACCGGGGCGCACCACTCATCCTCGATGCACTCGAATTGGTACTCCGCCAGCGAGCTGCGCAGATGTGTTGGACACTGATCGAGTCGATGGCGGGCATGCTCGCTGCCATGCGACGCGAACCGGAGACGGCGGCAGCGCTCTGGGCGGCAGTCGACGCGACTGGCTACATCCCGTCGTCACGGATCACTCGCTATCCCGAGTACCCCGAGTGGGTCGAGTCGCAGCTCACAGCGAGCGAACTCGCCCGCGCCCGCGCGCACGGCGCGAGCCTCGACCTCGACGCGGCGGCTCGGGAACTGCGCTCTGCCATCGAACGTTTCGTCGATACCTGACGACCAACGGCCTGACGATCACCCTGAGGCCAGGCCCTCGGCGGCCTTTCGTGCCTGGCGTGCCGCAGTGTCCATGTCGAGTTCAGAACCTTCGGCGCGTGCTCGTCGTCTCTCTTCGTCGGTCAATTGCGAGCCGACCCACTCGGGGAGTCTCGGGTCGCGGGTCAGGCGAGAGTAGGGGACCGTCCCCGATGCGGTCACGCCCGTCCACAGCTTCTCGGACGTGTATGGATCGGTACGCGCCATGGCGAGCAGCACGGCGATCATCTCGACCCCGTGCCAGATCCAGAACGGCGACCTCCCCTTCGCGAAGCGCTCGATCATCTCGACAGCGAGCGGCGACGCGCTGAGCGGGTCGCCGTCGAAGCAGTGCTGGATCGCCATGAAGCCTTGGCCGCCCGCGATGGTGTGCTCGTTGTTCGAGGTGAGGGCGATCCGATACAGATCGATCTTGTTCTGGCGAGCTTCGGCCCCGTGCTTGTCGTGGAGCACGTAGGCAGAGTGGAACGATCGTGCGAAGACCCGCAGCGTCGGATTGCCGAACCGGTCGGCGAAGTCGACGTCTGGGCGTTCCTTGTCTTGGATCGCTGCGTACACCTGCAGCGACTCGTCGCCGCACGCCTCGGCCGCGTCACCCAGCAGCGTGATCCAGCGGCTCGAGGCGGGATCGTTCAACGATCGGATGGCGTAGCTGGTGGCGGCGACGGCCGGGTCGGTCTCGGCACCGTCGAGCTGATCGAGGAGCGCATCGCACGTGTCGCTCTGCTTGTGATGCGCGTAGTACGCCGCAGCCGACAGCGCGATTCCTGGGGCCTGGGCCGGGTCGATCTCGAGCTCGCGCATGGCGCGCAGCGCCCAGTCTCCCGGTTCGACGAACCCACCGACCGGGCTGGAGACCGCGATCTCGCGCATCACCCGGTCGAGCAATTCGACATCTCCACGATCGATCGCGTCGAGCGCCATCGCACGGACGTGCGCCAGGTCGGCGCGCAGACGATCCCACCACACCGCTTCGTCGCGCCCACGCAGCCCGCGGGCAGCTTCGATCGCGAACGCCGCGAAGTGATCCGAGTAGCGCTGATGGGCCGACGAACTCGCTCGACCCGCAAGATGTTGACGGATCGGTTCGAGTACGTGGAAGCGAGCGCGCCCGTGATCTCGGCTCACGAGATGGTGTTCGACGAGTTCACCGAGGTCGGAGACGATGTCCCCGGCACCGCGTCCAGGGGTGCCGAGGACCGCCTCGGCGGTGTCGAGATCGAAGTCGCTCACGAACACCGTCGAGCGGTACAAGGTGTCGCGCACCTCCGGTGCGAGTTGTCCGAGGGACCAATCGAGTGCGGCACCCAGGTCGGCGTGGCGCCGCTGGGACCCGACTGCAGCCGCATCTCTCGACGAGTGGAGCAACTCTGGCTGTTCGGACAGCCTGGCCACGATCTCCTGGGGCGTGAGTGCCCGGGTCCGTGCTGCGGCGAGTTCGAGTGCGAGCGGATAGTTGTCGAGTGCGGCGCACAACTCGGCGCACGCTTCATCGGCGAACGGGCCGGCGCCGGTTTCGGCGATCCTGGCGGCGAGCAGCTTCCGGGCGCCCGCATCGGTCAGGCGATCGACCGTCACGACCGACTCGGAGGCAAGGCCGAGCCGGACACGGCTCGCTGCCACCACCACGGTCGTCGGCGCCACGGCGAGGAGCGCATCGACGAAGTTGGCGGCAGCGACTGCCACGTGCTCGCAGTTGTCGAGCACGACGAGCGCGCAACGCTGTGCGAGGTAGCTGGCAACGGTGTCGGTGAACGACACGCCTGGCTGCTGGCCCAACCCCATCGCCGATGCGGTTGCCACCGCCACGTCGGCGGAACCCTCCGAGAGCGGAGCGAGATCGACGAGCCACACACCATCGGTGAAGCGGCCGTCGGCGATGCACTGTCGAGCGACAGCAGCGACACAGCGACTCTTGCCGATCCCCCCGGCCCCCACCGCGGTGACGACGCGCCCGGGGCGAAGCGCCTCGATGATCGTCGTGATCTCCGCGCGCTCGACCAGCTCGTTCGGTTCCGGTCGGAGGTTGTCGGTTGCCAGGGTGACCTCGGCGACCGGCGGAACACCTCTCGAGGTCGTCGGGTGCCCGAGCAGCTGCTCGTCCTGTTCGAGAATCTGACGGTGTAGCGAACGCAGCTCAGGGCCTGGTTCCACGCCGAGTTCCTCGACGAGCAGTCGACGAGCACGACGGTAGGCCGCGAGCGCCTCCGACTGGCGCCCCGACCGATACAACGCAAGCAGCTGTAGGCAACGGATGTCCTCGCGAAACGGATGGTCTGCCGCCAGCGCCTCGGCGTCGGCACAGCACTGCTCGTGCTGGCCCAGTTTCAGCTGCGCATCGAGCAGCATCGTCTGCAGACGCACCCTCGCATCTCGCAATTCGACGAGGCGCCCGCTCACCACGTCGATACCGAGGTCGTCGGCCACGGGATCGCCTCGCCACAGGCTCAACGCTTCCCGCGCCATCGTCACGAACGAACCCGGATCGCGTTCGGCCAACTCCAACGCCGCAGCAACGCGATGTTCGAACTCGGCCACGTCGCACTCGACGTGCGCAGCGCTCAGCCGATAGCCGTGCTCCGACGTCTGCAGCTCGAAGGACGGGCCCAGTGCGCTGCGCAACCGAGAGATGTGGACCTGGATCGCGTTGCGAGCGCTCTTCGGGGGGTGTTCGCCCCACACCGCCTCGATCAGCGTGTCGACTCTCACCGTCGTGTCGAGGTGATGTGCGAGCGTCACCAGAATCGCTTGCGGACGCAGCCCGCCAACGCTCACCGAGTCGTCGCCACGTCGGACGACGAGCGGGCCGAGCACTCCGATGCCGATCGTGCCGTCGCCGCTGCCCTCCACCTCGCAAGTCTCGCGCACGCTCGTCCGACTCGGACCCGGTGGCGTCGATGGGTGACGACCAGCGCTGCCCGACGATGCGAGCGTCGCACCGTCGGGCAGCGGCCTGGCCCACGTATCGGTTCGAGTTCAGCGCTCGAAGCGGTACAGGCTGTTCACGCCATCGTCGGAGACATAGATCGCTCCGTCGGGTCCGATCGCCACGCTCGACAGTGCACCGTTGGGCAAGAAGCCTTCGATCGGGATCGCCGAGAAATCGAGCCCGGTGATCACCGGTGAGATCTCGCCGGAGGCCAGGTCGATCGCGATGACCTGCTGGGCTCCGGTCTCCACCACCAGCAGTCGATCACCGTCGATCGCAATGCCTTCGGGCTGCGCCAAGCCTTCGACCACCACGTTCGCACCTCCGTCGTCGACGGCCCACACGTTGCCGGTCGCCCAGTCGCTGACGTAGAGGGTCGTTCCATCCGAGGCGAGGCCTGTCGGAATGGCGAGGTCGGCGAGCAGGACATCGTCGAGATCGTCGACGTTGACGACGTTGCCGCCACCGGCCTGTGCGGCCACGATTCGATCACCGTGGCGGATCGCGTTGACCGGGAAGACCACCGTTCGCACGTCTTGGAGGATTTCCCCCGTGGCAGGATCCATCAGCTGGATGGATCCGGAGAACGTGTTCGACAAGATCAGGTTGTCGCCGTCGGCGGACACCGACGCGGCGCCGGCGAAACCGGTCCCGGGCTCGGCGAACGCGTCGTAGAACGACGTGGTCACTTCACCGTCGGCGTCGTAGCCGCGCAGCACGAAGAGCTCGGCGAGCCAGACGGTGCCGTCGGGCGTGACCGCCACGCCGCCGGGGAGGCCGATGCCGAGTTCGCCGAGTTCGGTCACGCCGTCGTCGTCGATTCGGATGATCTGGTTGTCGTTGCCGGCGATGACGAACAGGCGGTCGTCGGTGTCGAACGACATGTTGTCGATGGTGCCGTCGATGTCGAGCAGCATCTCACGGTCGCCGCTTGCGAGATCCAGCTTGAATACCTGTCCTTCCTCGAGGTCGACCACGTGTGGTTCGCCCGCCGAGTCGAACTTCACGGCCGAGGAGATGCCGAAACCCGACGCGACGACCTCGGGAGCGATCGGGACCGCGTCGACGTCGATGCGCAACACGTCGCCGGTGAAGAACGACGGCGCATAGAGCGCACCGTCGGGTCCGAAGTCGAATGCGTTGAGGCCGGCCAAGGTCTCGTCGAGCGGGATCGGGTCGGCGTCGAGCATCGGGTCGATCTCGTAGAGACCGTCGCCGAGGAAGATGCGCGCGACGAACAGGCGACCGTCGTCGGACATGGTGATCGGGTTCACGCCGGGTCCGACCATCTGCTTCTTGAACTCGCCGTCGGGGGTGATCATGCCGACGTTGCCGGCGAGCAGATCGGTCCAGTACACGGTTCCGTCGTCGGTGACGAACACGTCGTCGGGTCCGTTCACGCCGCGTTCGGGTCCGATCCGGTCGAGGATCTCGCCGGTCTCGGGGTCGTGCACGGTGATCTCGTTGCCGCCGACGCTGGCCACGTACACGTTGCCGTCGAGGGGTGACACGCTCACACCGTTGAGCGAACTGGTGTCGGCGGGTCGACCGACGAGCGTGGCGAGCGACACGTCGAACGGTTCCTCCGGCGGGGGTGGCGGCTCGGTCGTCGTGGTGTCGGGAGCCTCGGTGGTCGTCGTTTCCGGCGCTTCCGTCGTCTCCGGAGCTTCCGTCGTCTCGGGGGCGTCGGTGGCCGGCGGCTCCGTGGTGGCCGCTTCGGATGACGCGGGCTCGGTGTCGGCGGGCTCATCGGCCGCGTCGTCGCTGGCGCACGCGGCGCCCACCAACGCGAACGCCGTGGCCATCGCGACCCAGCGTCGACGGTGGGTTCTCCGGAATCGACGAGTTCGAGGCTCGGAGCGGCTGTCTACGAGGTGTTCGGTGTTCACGGATGCTCTCCTGTCCGGTGGGTTCGGACCCGCTGGGTCCGGTTGCTGAACGCCGTCATCGCAGAGCGGGAGACGACACCGATCACGGTGAAGCAACCCACTTACATCTCGCTTACAGCTGCCTGTGAATCACTCGCCATCACGATGTCGGCGGCCAGTGGGGACGGCGCGATGGCGGACGACAGAACCTGCCCGGTCACCGCCAGGTCACCACGCTCGGCCTGCGGAGCTGCCGCGTCGACGCGCACCGCGCGCCAGCGTTCGAGCGGTGGCGTCAGGCGCAGTCGGTGAGTCGCCGGCGCTTGGCTTCGTACTCGTCGCCGCTGAGCATGTCGGCCTGGCGCAGCGCGGTGATCGCCTGGATCAGGACTTCGATTTCGAGGTCACGCTCATACGCGAACGCGTCGGGCCGGTCGACCGAAACGCGGATGGGGGCGTCGGTGGGAGCATGCACGCACGCGTATCGGCAGGCCGCCCCATGGTCTTAACCGAGATCAGTTCGTCGATCGTGCGGCCACGCAGATGGCGTTGTCGCACGTCGCAGATCGGCAGGGCCGACGGGCTCGGTGACGGCGAGTGCGCTCGTTCGCGAAGCCTTCGACGCACTCCTCGCGAGGGCAGTCGTGCGCCCCACACGCCAGGCCGACCCGGTGCCGCTCGGCCTGTCGACGAGACATCCACTCCGGGTCGCCCGAGACCGAGCGCGAGACCGGGCGCGAGGCCGCCCCAGGGCCCGACTCCGGCGCCACGAGCACGTCGACGTCAGCAGCTGATGTCGCAGCAGCGGCCTCGCGGCCGGCGACGCACACCTCGAGTGTGCACCTCCTCCGGCCGCACGGCTGCCCCTTCTCGTGCGCGCGGGCTTGAGCGGCGGCGATGCGTTGCTGCTTCTTCAGTCGACGTTGCTCGACGAGCGGTGCGCACACGACGCAGCCCCGCTTCTTGCAGATCCGCCCGCGATCGTGGGCGATCTCCTGCAAGCTCCGTGGCGGGAGCGGTTCGTCGGGCGTTGCGTCCGCGCGACGGCGCGGCTCGTCGCGCTCGGCGGATCGGAAGTCTGGCGAATCACCCATGGTGCGGTCGAGTATCGCTGACGATTCCCGCGAACTCGGTGATGGAGACGTGCTCGAACAGCCCGGCCACGAGGTAGGGATCGTCCGCGAGCTCGGCGGTCGCGGTCTCGATGTCGGGTGCTTCGAAGATGATCAACGTTCCGCACGCGTCACCATTGCGGTCGAGCAGCGGACCGCCGAACAGGTTGTTCCGGGCCGACTGGAACTCGAGGTGCGCGGCGCGGGTCGTTGCGCGGAGATCCCCCGAGTTCGGACGGTCGATGGCGTGGAAGACGACGAGCATGAAGCAGATCCCTTCGGTGAATCGAGGTCAGACGACCTGGTCGTACCCGCGGCCAACTCGGGCAGCGGCGGCGATCGTTGACGGCGAAGAGTTGAGCGTCTCCATCGCGAAGCCGGCGGCGGCCTTGTAGCTCGACATGTACCGCTCGATCTCGTCGCGCTCGATCACGTCGTCGATGTCGTCGAAGAAGCCGTCGGATCGTTCGTCGACCAGTCCGAGGATGCCGATCGGCCCGTGGCCACGGTTGCGCAGCACCAACGCCGACATCGGCTCCAGCAGGTCCGACTCGTACGCGCGGAGCGCATCGACACCGACGCCGTGCTCGACGAACTTCGCGCCGATCACCCTGGCGTCGACGATGGCCTGGCTCGCACCGTTCGAGCCGACCGGATACATCACGTGGGCGGCGTCGCCGAGCAGACAGACC
Source organism: Ilumatobacter sp. (assembly GCF_046290335.1). Taxonomy (GTDB): domain Bacteria; phylum Actinomycetota; class Acidimicrobiia; order Acidimicrobiales; family Ilumatobacteraceae; genus Ilumatobacter_A. The sequence continues at coordinate 827,651 of NZ_JBKAGH010000002.1, forward strand.
CGACCGTCGACCCACCGGTCGACGGGGTCGCGATCGACCATCGGAAACTCCCACACCGCCGGCGCACCCTCGACGAGCGACCGGATGTCGAGCCACTCGAAGGTCCAGTCGTCGAACGCCGGAAGGAAGGTGTTGGTGTCGACTTGCTTGTTCCAGTCGCTGCCGGCGAGCCCGGCGCCGGTGTCGACGGTGAGCTCTGCGATCCAGTTCTGGAGCTGCAATCCGGTGTTCGGATCGGGCGACGAGATCGGGTAGTGGACGAATCGTTGGTCGAGCGTGCCGATGAGCGTGAAGGACGAGCCGGTGCGAACCGGCGGGCCGGGGGTGGCACCTCGCCAGAGGATCTGGCCGCCCCACTGCGGTGGCGGCTGATCGGGATGCATCTGGTTGCGCACCGCCGAGTGCAGGCCATCGGCCGCCAACAGCAACGACCCGGTGACCTCGGTGACACCTCCGTCTCGGGTGTCGACCCGGACAACGACCGCGTCGCGGTCGTTGCGATAGCCGACCACGCGATGCCCCGAGCGGACCGCGTCGGGGCCGAGGCGTTCGACGACAGCGCGGTGGAGCAGCATCTGGAGTTGGCCTCGGTGCACGGAGTACTGGGGCCACCGGTACCCGGCGGCTCGACCGCGGGGTTCGGCCCAGACGTCCCTCCCACCACGAGCGACGAGCGCCCACTCGCTGGTCTCCACCCCGATCGAAGCGAGTTCGTCGCCGAGACCGAGGTCGAACAGTTCCCGCACGGCGTTCGGCTGCAGGTTGATACCAACGCCCAGCGGGGCGAGTGAGCGCACCGACTCCAACACGACGGCCGACACCCCGATCTGGTGGCACGTGAGCGCCATGGTCAGACCGGCGATGCCACCACCCGCGATCACCACCGGTGCGCCCGCCGCCGAGTCCGTCGCCAGGCCGGTCACGGCCCGCACCGTGCGTCGACTCGCTCGGACCTGATCGTCACGGCCGCTACTGGGGTGCGAGACATCGGTGTCACGTCGCGGCTCGGAACGGGAACACGTCGTCGCTCGGGCCGTACTCGCGAAGGTGCTCGATGCGGTCCAGTGCCTCGGCGACGCTCGGAATGTGGCCTACAGGAATCCACCAGCACACGCTCACCGGGCCGTCGGGTCGCTCGAACCATTCACGGCGGCGACGCAGGTAGGCGCTGTGCCCCGACCGTGTGACGAAGTGTTGGAGCGAGGCGAGGTCTTCCCACACCGACAGGTTCACGATGAACAGGTCGTCGTCGACACCGGTCTCCACGCCCGTCGCACCCTCGCCGTCGTCGTCGGCCAGCCGCCAGACGAAGCCGGGCGTCGCGTCGGCCAGCGCGTTGATCGGCCCGAGCGCCGCCATGAACTCGGCCACCTCGGGCGAGTCGACGCCCGCGACGAGCCGACCGACGTTGCACTGTGCAAGGTGCCGCTCGACCACGGGGGCGAGTCTGCCATGTCGAGCGAGATCACCGGCGGCTGATCGGCAAAGGGCGACCGGCCAGCTCGGCGGAACAGCGAGACGCAGTGCCGGCCACCGGTTCGCTCGACCGAGCCCCCGATGCCGTCTCGATGACGTCTCGATGACGCCCCGTCATCTACAACGCCCACCATGCGCCAACTTCGTCAGCGAGCCGCTACATCCCGCAGACTCCGGGGTGCTCTCACCATCGGGGCCGCTGCACTCCTCGTCGCCAGCTGTGCCGGGGCCGAACCAACGGAAGGTGGCTCGACGCAAGCGTCCAGCGATACGACAGCCCCGGCAACTGCGGCGACCACCGCCACGACCGCGGTGCCGCGCGATGCGACGCCGGCTCCGTCCACCACCCAGCCCGTCGATGTCGCGACGACACTGGCATCCGCGCCCACCTCCACCGCAGCACCATCGACGACATCATCGACGGCATCATCGACGCCCGTCCCCACCATGGTGATCGGTCGCGACGACAACGGCGACGACATCACGATCGAATTCGAGATCTCGGAAGCGTGCGGAACCACGTTCCACACGTCGCTCGATGCGGAATCCCCGAGCTTCATCCGGTGGGTCTTCCAGGCACCCGGGCTCGAACCTGGTACCGAGGTCCAACTCACCGGCTCGGATGGCTTCATCCAGTTCACCAAGGTCCTCGACGACCGAACGATCGTCACGGAACAGGGAATCTCCAGCTACGGCGACTACGCGTTCCCATCCGTCGAGTGGAAAGAGGGCAGCGGCTCGACCGCCACCATCTCTCCCGACGGGAACCACACCGTCGACGACCGTGAGGGGGAGCCGTCGCTCACGTGCCGGTCATAGAACGCGACCTCGGATGAGTGCGACGCTGCATCGTGCGCACGGGGCAATCGCTCGCGGCGAAACACCCCGGGATCGTCGGCGCGTCGACGCCTGCGGTGTCGTTGCGTTCACAGCGGCAATCGCCCGCGGTGCCGCGTGACGGGGGCGAGCGAGAGCGCTCCGCCTGATCCGAGTTGCGAGGAGGGCGAGGTCGACCGATGATGTGGCCGTGACGTCGAGCGGACCCTTGGAACGCCGACTCGGTGTCGGAGACGCCGTCGTCATCGGCGCCGGCTCGATGATCGGCGCCGGGGTGTTCGCCGCCTGGGCCCCCGCTGCCGACGCCGCGGGCACGGGGTTGATCATCGGGCTGGTCATCGCCGGAGTGGTCGCGTTCTGCAACGCTGCGTCCTCTGCGCAGCTCGCGGCGATCCATCCGGAGTCGGGCGGCACGTACGTCTACGGACGCCGCCAGCTCGGACCGTTCTGGGGGCATCTGGCGGGCTGGGGCTTCGTCGTCGGCAAGACGGCGTCGTGCGCTGCCATGGCGTTGACCGTGGGCGCCTACCTGTGGCCCGACAACGACCGCATCGTGGCCGTCGCTGCCGTGGTCGTCATCACCGCGGTCAACATCGGCGGGTTGTCGCGCACCGTCGCGGTCACCAGAGTGCTGCTCGTCGTTTCCGTCGCTGCGTTGGTCGCGGTGGTGGTCGGCGGCTGGTCGAGCCCGGACGCGAGCCTCGACCGGCTCACACCCTTCGACGGCGATGCGTACGGCGTGCTGCAGTCGGCGGGCTTCCTCTTCTTCGCGTTCGCCGGGTACGCGCGAATCGCGACCCTCGGCGAAGAGGTCAAAGACCCCGCGGTCACGATCCCGCGGGCGATTCCTCGAGCGCTCGCTGCGGTGTTGGCGGTGTACCTCGTGGTCGGGGTCACCGCGCTCGCCGTCGTCCCCACCTCGGCGCTCGGTGCAACGTCGGCACCGCTGCAGCTCGTGATCGAGTCGGGACGCCTCGATGCGCTCTCCCCCGTCGTCGACATCGGTGCCGGTATCGCAGCGCTCGGCGTCTTGCTCAACCTCATCCCTGGCGTGTCACGAACGACGCTGGCGATGGCACGAGAACGCGAGCTCCCGACGTGGTTCGCCCACGTCGACACGAACCGATCGCTCCCCCTGCGCGCCGAACTGACCGTTGCCGCCGTCGTGATCGCGCTCGTCGCGGTACTCGATCTGCGCAGCGCGATCGGCATCTCGGGCGTCGCCGTACTGACGTACTACGCGATCACCAACGCGGCGGCGCTGACGCTGCGACCCGAACAGCGACGGTGGCCGTTGCCCATCGCCGTCGTCGGTCTGATCGGCTGTGTCGTACTGGTCGCAGCACTGCCGCCGATGGCGATCGCGACCGGCTCCGTCACCTTGGCGATCGGTGTGATTGCCAGGATGTCGTTGCGCACCAACCGAGGATGACCTCGTCGATCGACCGGATCAACTCGCTCACCGGTTCGAGGCGAGCCGCACCGAACCCGATGCTCGACACTGCGACGGGGAGTAGGTTTCGCTCATGGTTCGCGTGATCGGGGCCGGACTCGGACGCACGGGTACGGCATCACTCAAGTTGGCGCTCGAGACGTTGCTGGGCGGACCCTGCTACCACATGTTCGAGTTGCTCCAGCGCCGCGACGACGCTGCGACCTGGGCCGCGGCGCTGTCGGGGGAACCGGTCGACTGGCCGACGTTTCTCGACGGCTGGACGGCGGTCGTCGACTTCCCTGCGTGCGCCGCCGTCGACGAACTCGCAGCGGCGTTCCCCGACGCGAAGGTGCTGCTCTCCACGCGAGATCCCGAGTCGTGGTGGGACAGCGCCGATCGCACCATCTTGCAGTTCGAGCGTCGTCGGGTCGACGGCTCCGCTTCCGGCGACATGGGGGCGGCGATGCTCGGCCGGGTCGGGATCGACCCGCACGATCGCGACGTGAGCATCGCAGCATTCGTCGCTCACGAACGACGAATCCGAGAGACCTTCGGCCCCGAGCGCCTGATCGAGTGGCGGTCAGGTGACGGATGGGAACCGCTGTGCGACGGACTCGGGCTCGCCGAGCCTGACGAGCCGTTCCCACACAGCAACTCCTCGGCATCGTTCTTCGACGAGGTCGAGGCCGCGCTTCGCGGCGAGGTGCGTCGCAACGCCGAGCCACCGCTTGCGTACCGGCGAACCGACTGAGCCGCTGCCCGCGGCGGTCTCAGCGGCCGGGATCGCCAGCGACGACTCGACCCGTCGGTTCGTGGTCGCGGGCGCAACGATCGCGTTCGGGCACGCCGGCGAGCGCCTGCTCGATGTGGGCTCCGCAGCCGACCCACGTCGGCTTCTGACATTCGCTGCACGTCACGCGTCGACACATACCCCTACAGATACCCGCTCCATGGTCGCGTAGCTACCGCTACGCCCCTCGACGGCCAGACTTCGCACCCCGACCGCGCGGCGACACGGCGAAGAGAGGCCCGTGTGGACGTCCCGACCGAGGGGCGGCTGCGGTCGAGCGTCGCCGGTTGCGCTCGGCGACTGACCGACGCCGTCACGACCACCCTGCACGGCGTTGTACCGTGACGCTGGTTTCATCAGCGCAGCTGCGCACTACCGAAAAGGGCACCCGTCATGCAACAAGTCGAAGTCACCATTCCCTACGTCGAGTCACGCAACCGCGGCACGGTGGCGGTTCGCCTGATCCTGGCGATCCCCCACATACTGCTCACCGGCATCTGGCAGTACGCGGTGCAGATCGCATCGGTCGTCCAGTGGTTCATCATCTTGTTCACCGGCAAGCGAAACGAAGGCATCTGGAACTTCACCAATCGTTGGTTGGCCTACGCGAGCCGCACGTACAACTACCTCGGTCTGATGTTCGACGAGTATCCCGGTTTCATCGACGACCAGGGCAAGACGCCGGTGGTGTATTCCTCGGCCTACTCCTCCGAGGCGAACCGTCTCACCAACGCACTGCGCCTCTTCTGGGCGATCCCGGCCGTGATCATCATGATGCTGCTCGCCACCGCCGGCTACGTCCTGACGATCATCTGCTGGTTCGCGATCGTCATCACCGGCTCGATGCCGCGCGGGATGTTCGACTTCCTCCTCAAGGCCCACCGCTACGCCATCCAGGCCAACGCATACACGACGCTGATGACCGACACGTACCCGAAGTACGGCGACGCACCGGCCGGTCTCGTCACCACGGCCTGATCTCCGAGCGGTCCGCGGCGACATCGGCGGCCCAGCGCGACCGCACATCGAGCATCGGGCCGTCCAGGCCGACCAGGCCCACTGCTACGGTGCGCGCGTGGCCGATGATCAGACGTTCCACGACGACATCGAGGGGTACTGCACGCCCCAGAGCGTGCGGGCCGACGCGACCGTCGCTGTCCACGTGTCGACGCATGCGGATCGCTACGACGTGGTCGTCGAGCGATGGGGAGCGACGCGCGACGAGGTGTGGCGCGCCGACGGGTTGGTCGGTGTGTTCACTCCCCCGCCACCCGACGCGGCCGCCGCCGGTTGCGCCTGGCCGGTGTCGGTCGAGATCCCGGTCGACGCGTCGTGGCGGCCGGGTTTTCACCTCGTCACGCTGATCGCGCACGGCGCACCAGCCGGACGGGATCAGGGCACCGCGTGGTTCGTGGTCCGCAGCCCCGAGCCGTCCGGGCCGCTGCTCGTGCTCGACACCAACACCTGGAACGCGTACAACACGTGGGGCGGAGCCAGTCTCTACACCGGCGGCTCGGCCGTGTCGTTCGCCCGGCCACTCGCCCGTGGGATGCTCCAGCGGCCCGAGGTCGAGCGCGACGATCGCAAGGCACGACCCGTTCGCTGGCGTGAGGAGCCCGACGCCGACGGCGCGATCTTTCAGGCGTATCGAACCGAGCACGCCTATCCGTCGGCGATCGGGTCGGCCGGCTGGTTCACTCACGCACGCCGATTCGTCGAATGGGCCGAGCGATCGGGCTACACGATCGACCTCGCGATCTCGACCGACCCGCACGACGATCCGTCGCTGCTCGAGGGCTACGACCTCGTCCTCAGCGTCGGACACGACGAGTACTGGTCGGCAGCGCAACGCGCCGCGATCGAGGGACACGTCCGGCGTGGCGGCACGTTCGCGAGCATGTCGGGCAACACGATGTTCTGGCAGGTCCGCATCGAGCCGGGCGACACGATGGTGTGCCACAAGTACGCGGCACACACCGACGACCCGGTCGTCGCCGACGGAGATCCGGCGTCGATGACCGGCATGTGGTGCGATCCACTCGTCGCTCGTCCCGAGTGGAGCTTTCTCGGCGCCGGGTCCGCATTCGGCCTGTACCACCGCTTCGGCAACGCCACCGCGCGAGGCGTCGGTGGCTACCTCGTCTACCGACCCGACCACTGGCTCGTCGCCGGAACCGGTCTCCGCTACGGCGACGTGCTCGGAGCAGCCGATGGCGTCGTCGGCTACGAGACCGTCGGCCTGCCGATCACGTTCGACGAGTTCCAGCAGCCGGTGCCCGCTCCACGCGACGATCTTCCGGATGCGATCGAGATCGTCGGCCACGTGCCGTCGAGCAACCTCGGGGTCGGCGACTACCCGGCGTCGATCGCAGCACTGTCCGACCAGGGCGATCTCGAGTTCATGGCGACACGGCTCTACGGCGACGACGACGACGAGACGTCGCGTCGACGGGTCCGCAACGGCAACTCACTCATGCTCACCTGTCGGCCGTTCGGCATCGACGGCGGCGAGGTGATCACGATCGGCACGACCGACTGGGTGTTCGGCCTGGCCGACGACCCCGCCGTCGCCCAGGTGACCCGCAACGTCCTCGACCGGCGATAGCCGCGACCGCGAGCGACACCGACGCGACCGGGAACGCGATACGTTTCGATGCCGTGGCGGGCTACCTCATCGGCATCGGACTCATCGTGTTCGCGCTCTGGCGGTTGCAGTCACATCGCAAGCCGACCGGCGCAACCGAGTTCACGGGGACGGTCGTGGAGGAAGTCGCCAAGAAGTCATCCGACGCTGCCCGCAAGACGGTGAACTACGCACCGCGTGTCTCCTACCAGCACCCTGGAACCGGCACCACCGAGATCTATGAACCGACGCGATTCGGTCAACACCGATTCGCGGTCGGCGAGCGTACGACCCTGTTCTACGATGCCGAGTCCGGCAAGGTCACCCGACCGCTCGACCGCCCCAAACGCGAGACGTCGCTCCTGCTGGTGATCGGTGTCGGCTTCATCGCAGCGCAGTACTTTTCGCGCTAGGTCAGCTCGACCAGATACCTCCGTCGAGCAGTGCCACCGCACTGTCGAACACACCGTCGGACGCATCGGCCACGGTGATTCTGACCACGACAGCCTGGCCTGGCGTGACCGGCACCGAACACGTGAGCGGCGTCGTCAGACCATTCATGCTGGTGCCGTAGCCCGCAGCACCACCACTGTTGTCGACGTAGAACTCCGCATTCGATCCGATGTTGATCGTGTTGACCGACACCGGAATCTGTGTTCCGGGCACCAACGCACAGTTGGTTCCGCCCACGAACACCGCCATCACGTCGTTGAACTCCGATCCCACGTAGTCCGGGTACTCCTCACTCGCGAACGCATAGCGGACGTGGAGAGTGCCACCCTCGGGAATCACGGTGGTGGTGTATGCCGCAGCATCTCTCGTCTCGAAGCCTGCCAGAGCCGTGAGTGCAGCATCGCCAGATTGACCCAGGTCGGTCGATGCGAAGTCGGACGCTGGGCCGACCGCATCGGCGACGTTTCCGGTGCTCAGCACCCAGGATCGCTCGCCGGGAACGAAGCCGTCGACCTTGCCCCACTGGTCGAATGACCCGTCAATGTCGTCATCCACGACCTCGACACCGTCACCCACGACATCGTCGGATGGATCACCCGCCAGTTCGAAACGGCCTTCGAACAGCACAACCTGGAGTCGGAGAAACTCGATGTTCCCGAATTCCTTGTCGTAGTCGATCGGACCGAGGTCGATCTCGATCTCGAGGCTGGCATCGAACGGCACGACGAGTTGCAACTTCCATGGGATCTCGAGTGCCACGAGGTCCGCGAACGCCTCGAGTTCGATCTTGGGCCTCGCCTCAATCTCGAAGCCAGCCTGCCCCCACAACAGCGCCTCGAGGTCCATTTCGATCCCAGCTGCGACGGTGGCCGAGAGGCCCGCCTTGAACTCAGGACCGCCGCCAGCGAGCCCTCCAGTGAAGCTCGAGTTGCGGTAGGCGCCGCGGCCAGCGCCATCGCCCCGGTACTCGTATCCGGCGACGATGGAGATTCCCAGCCCGTACTCGAGCTTGACCGCCGCATCGACGTTGACCTCGTAGAACGCCTGTCCCTCCACCTCGAACTCGATCGTGATCGCCCCAACCGGCAAGGGGATGACGACGGCTCCGATCTGGAAGTCGTCGAAGCGGGGTCCGAAGCTGTCGGTGTCCTGGAACAGCTCGAGTCCCCGATACGTGAACTCGGCTTCGACGCCGATCTCGATGCCCGCTTCGAAGAAGATCCGGTCGACGATCACCTTGGGGACGCACCACGTGCAGTTGTCGCGCCGGAAGTCGATGTCGATGTCGACCTGGAAGCCGGGGTCGAGCGTGAGATTCGCCTCGAACTCGAAGTCATCCGAGGCGAGCTGCGATGCGGTGGGCAACAGCGGGGGCGGTGCAATCTCGTTCGCAGCGCCGGAGCCGATGCGAGCGAGAAACTCCATCGGATCGTTCGTGCCCGGAGGAACGTAGAAGGAAACGTCGATCTGACGCACGTACTCGGTCAACCCGGCATCGCGGGTCATGACCACGGTGGTCGCCCCGTCGAACTCGAACGCGGTGACGACCTTGAGGTAACCGGCGGGAGCGAGCGGCACCGGATCGCTGACGAGCCCGTCGCCGATGCGCATGTTGGCGGTGACGTCGCCAGCGAACGTGAGCGTGCCGGTCGCCTCGTCGAACACAACGAGATCGCCGTCGTGCTGTTCGGTTTGCGAGAATTTCGGATCGAGGAGCACGTCTTCAGGCGCTGGCGCCACGAGATCGAGCGTGACCCGCCGAGTGTCGGTCCCCCTCGCGCCGTTGGCGGACACGGTGAAGGTGCGGCGCTCGTTCTCGTCAACGATGGCTTCGATGCTCCACGCGGCGAGACAGCCGACGACCGACACCTCGGCGTTGCCGACCTCACCGGCGACGTCGACCAGAACCGCCGCAGCGCTCAACGGTGCGCGGCCACGCAGCACGACCGAACCGCTCGCAGTGCCCGCACCAGAGGTATCGACGACCTGGCCATTCGTGTGACTGTCGATCGTGAGCGACCCGTCGTCCGGGCATTGCGGCGGAGCGATCGAGGCCACCACGTCGATCGCGAAGTGTGCGGAACTCGAGGTGTACAGACACACCTCACCAGCACTGTTCAAACCGACCGTCGTCGCGTTCGCGATGTTCACCCCCGCCGAGAAATTCAACGACGACGCCACCGGCGGTTCCACCGAACACGGATACAACGTCGCGAAGCCGTTCCCTTCCGGCCGAATCGCCGCCACGTTCAACTCCGCCCCGGTCGCATTCCGCGGCACCCCACCGCGACCCGACACCTGCACGCGAATCACCTCGCCCGCGGCCGCTTTACCAACCCCCGCGGACACACCATCCACCGTCATCCCGTCAGCGCGAGTCTCCAACAACCGAGCCGGCTTCACCGTCACCAAATCCGAACCAGCCGGAACGAACGCCACCACGTCGATCGCGAAGTGTGCGGAACTCGAGGTGTACAGACACACCTCACCAGCACTGTTCAAACCGACCGTCGTCGCGTTCGCGATGTTCACCCCCGCCGAGAAATTCAACGACGACGCCACCGGCGGTTCCACCGAACACGGATACAACGTCGCGAAGCCGTTCCCTTCCGGCCGAATCGCCGCCACGTTCAACTCCGCCCCGGTCGCATTCCGCGGCACCCCACCGCGACCCGACACCTGCACGCGAATCACCTCGCCCGCGGCCGCTTTACCAACCCCCGCGGACACACCATCCACCGTCATCCCGTCAGCGCGAGTCTCCAACAACCGAGCCGGCTTCACCGTCACCAAATCCGAACCAGCCGGAACGAACGCCACCACGTCGATCGCGAAGTGTGCGGAACTCGAGGTGTACAGACACACCTCACCAGCACTGTTCAAACCGACCGTCGTCGCGTTCGCGATGTTCACCCCCGCCGAGAAATTCAACGACGACGCCACCGGCGGTTCCACCGAACACGGATACAACGTCGCGAATCCCGTGCCCGTTGCCTGGATCGCGGCGAGGTTGACTTCGACACCCGTTGCCCCCACCGGCACAGCGCCTCGTCCAGCGACCTGCACACGCGCGACCGCTCCGGCCAGCACCTTGCCGGTCGCTGCGTACTCACCGTCGACGGTCGTTCCAGTCGGCCGTGTGTCGAGCAAGCGTGCGGGCTCGACGGTCATCATGTCGGACTGGCTGAGCGACGCCTCGGACACACCGGGCACGATCGCGAGCGCCGTACCGGTCCAGAACATGGCGGCACCGACGGCAAACGCGGTGCACCGTGCGGCGTTGCGACCCTGAACACTCATGTTGGAACTCCTCCGACCCGAGCCCTCGACGTTTTGTCAAGAAAGCTGCCAGACACTACTCACCGGGACCGCGCACCGCAAGGGGTAGTTGGAGCGCTCGCGATCGACCGTCGCCCGGCATCGGCCCCCTTCCGGAGTTCCGCTGCAAAAGACGACCCTCCGGAACGCCAGAGACGACCGGTTAGTTGGAAACGTCAGGGCCAAAACCCCGTGTTTCATAACGACGAGAGCCAGCGCGCACTGGAAATTGCCGTTGTACCCAAACAGCCGGTCGTTTATGATGGGCCCGTGCCGAGCGCTGAGATCGCCCCCCATGCCCCTGGGCTCCCCGACCCTCGGCCGCGGGTCGTCTCGATTGACGACGGCTGGATGGTCGCTGGCTGGCGCTGCTCCAGATGTAGCGTTCCGCGCGCTGTTCCAGCGCCGTGGTGTCCGGACTGCCGAGGTGAGCTCGCCGAGACGGTGTTCGGGCCGCGTGGCGTCGTGTGGGCCTCGACCGTGGTCCATCTGGAGATCGGCGGTCTCGACGCCCCCTACGAACTGGCATACGTCGACCTCGTCGACGGGCCTCGCATTCTCGCGCACGTTCGCGGTGGCGACTCCCCCTCGACGGTGGGCGCAGCAGTCGACGTGATCGGCTCGACCCCCGAGGGAAACGTCGCAGTTCGCGTCAGGAACCCGGTCGCATGATCGCCAGCATTCTCGGCGTCGGCACGTCGTCGTTCGGAAAGCAACCACACCTCCACCCTGCCGAGCTCGCCTGGGCCGCTGTCGCTGAGGCGCTCGAACAGGCGGGCGATGGCCCGGAGATCGACGCGGTCTACGTCGGCACGGTGTTCGGAGCCCCCGGTGTGGCGCAGCGGGCCTTGCATGCGCTGGGGATCGTCGACGTGCCGATCCTCACGATCGAGAACGCCTGCGCCAGCGGCACCTCGGCGTTCCACGAGTCGGTCCACGCCGTCGCGAGCGGCCGCTTCGAGCGAGTACTGGCGCTCGGCATCGAGAAGATGACCGACGCCTTCGACGGGCCGATCATTCCCGAACCGACCGACACCGAAGGCCGTAGTGGCCTGGCACTCCCAGCGCTCTATGCGATGTCGGCGTCTCGATACCTTGCCAAGCACGACGTCACTCGTGACGATCTCGCAGCCGTCGCCGTCAAGAACCACGCAAACGGCACCCTCAACCCTCGGGCCCAGAAGCAGCGTCGGCGAAGCATCGACGACGTGCTCGACTCGCGAATGATCGCCGAGCCGCTGACGTTGCTGCAATGCTGCCCCATCGCCGATGGCGCAGCGGCGGCCGTCATCGGCCCTCCGGGATCAGGCGGGGATGGATCGGTCGGAGTCCGGTCGTCGGTGCTGCGCTCTGGCGGTCTCTGGGATCATCGGTCCGATGCAGCGTGGGGCTTCGAATTGGTTCGGCACACCGCGGAACTCGCGTACACCGAGGCGGGGATCCAGGCGGACGACATCGATGTGCTCGAGTGTCACGACGCGTTCACGATCGGTGAGATCGTCACGACCGAGGCGCTCGGCCTCGCCGAGACCGGACAGGGCGCCGCGCTCGTTCGCGACGGAACCACGTCACTGGGCGGATCGACGCCGGTGAATCCGTCCGGTGGCCTGCTCGCACGCGGGCACCCCCTCGGAGCGACCGGCCTCGCACAAGTCGCAGAGATCTGCTGGCAGCTGACCGATCGGGCGGGCGAACGCCAAGTCGCCGACGCCTCGATCGGCGTGGTCGAAACGATGGGCGGCGGCGTCGCTGGCGTCGACGGAAACGCATGCGTCATCGCCGTGCTCGAACGATGAGGCTCACCCCCACGCCGGTCGGACGACGCAGAGCGTGCGAAAGGACAACCGATGGTTGATGACGAACTACTGACTCCTGAACGAGTCCGCGACCCGTACCCGTACTTCCGACAGTTGCAAGAGGAAGCTCCGGTTCACTGGAACGAGAAGTACCGAGCGTGGGTCGTGTCGCGTTTCGACGACGTCAGCGAGGCGTTCCGCGATCCCCGGTATTCGTCCGACCGAATCTCTGCGTTCTCCGCGATTCGCCATGTCGACGACGCCGACGCCGGATTCGACGAGGTGCTGCGGGTCCTGTCCGGATGGTTGGTGTTCAAGGATCCGCCAGACCACACCAGATTGCGACGCCTCATGCAGGGCGCATTCACGGTGAAGTCGATCGAAGCGTGGCGCCCCCGCGTCAGCGAGATCGTCACCGAACTCATCGACGACATCGACGCCGACACGATCGACGTGGTCCGCGACATCGCGTATCCGCTCCCCGCGATCGTCATCGCCGAGATGCTCGGCGTGCCTCCGGAGGATCGCGATCTGTTCAAGCAATGGTCGGATGAGATCACCGCGCTCGTCTTCGGAGCGCTCGACCAACCCGATCGCCGGGAACGGGCCGTCGCCGGCATGTCCGAGTTGGCCGACTACCTGCGCGGACTGATCAACGCTCACCAGGGCGACGCCGATGACGACCTCTTGGGGTCTCTCCTCAATGCTCGCGATCAGTCCGACGCGTTGACGACCGACGAAGTGTTGTCGACGTGCGTGTTGCTGTTGTTCGGCGGGCACGAGACGACGACGAGCCTCATCGGGAGCGCGACGTTGGCGCTCCTCGAGGCGCCCGATCAGCTCGAGCAACTGCGATCGAATCCGCAGATGATGGGGTCGGCCGTCGAGGAGTTTCTCCGGTTCGACGGACCAGCGAAGGTGTCGGTGCGCATCGTCGCCGACGAGATCGAGTTGCGCGGCGAGACGCTGCTGCCAGGCCAACGGGTCTTCCTGGTACCGAATGCTGCCAATCGGGATGCTCGGCGATTCAGCCAGCCAGACACGCTCGACATCGATCGGCCCGACGGTGGCCATGTCGGGTTCGGCGGCGGCATCCACTACTGCCTGGGAGCCCCACTGGCACGGCTGGAAGGTGGCCTCGCCATCTCTGGGATCATCAATCGGCTGCAGGGTCTCGAGCTCTGCGACCGCGACGCACTGTCCTGGCATCCGACGCTCTTGAGCCGCAGCCTGCAGAACCTGCCGGTTCGCTTCGACGAGGTGGCCGACTAGATGTCCGCGCAACGGCAACTCACGATCTCTGCCGACACGTCGACATGCGCCGGCACCCGGCAGTGCGTGCTGCACCATCCCGAGGTGTTCGGACACGATGACCGCAATCTCGTCGTGGTCCTGCACCGAGAGGTCGCCGACAGCGATCTGCTTCGCGACGCCATCGAAGTGTGCCCGACCCAGTCGCTGGCGGCAACGGACCCCTCGACCGGTGAGATCGTCTACGGCGCGTGACGCCGGCGGGAAACCCTCAGCGGCGCCCGGTTCGGGTGATGAGCCCACCGAGGAACGTGCTGGCGATCTGATCGGCGAGTTCTTCCGCCGACAGTTGGCCGCCTTGCTCGTACCATCGGGTCATCCAGTTCAATGACCCGATCAAAGCCATCGCGCTCAGCGTCGGATTGGTCGACGGGCCGAACAGGCCACTCGTGCGACCTTCGTCGATGATCTGGCTGAGGAGTCGCACGTACCGGCGATCCATCTCGAGCCACTCCTCGGAGTGGCCCTGCCCAGCGATCTCCTGGACGTAGACCGCGACGTACGGGAAGTACTCCTCGAGCACGCCCGCATGACTCTTGGCGACGAGGCGGATCTTCTCGGTGGCAGGAAGATCAGCCTCAGCCAACTCCGACAGCGAACTCAACAACCGTCCGGCGGGCGGACGCACCACGGCGAGGAGCAACTCCTCTTTGCTGCTGATGTAGTTGTACAGGCTGCCCTTTTGCATGCCGAGCGCTTCGGCGATGTCTTCGAGGCGCGTCGCGTGATAGCCCCGTTCTTTGAACACATTCGCAGCGGCTTCGACGACATCGTTCAATCGGCTTGGGCGTGGCATCGTCAGCTACTCGTGATCGCAATCGGAGGGAACCGCCTGAAAGGAAGGCGTCCGGGATGGTATCGGCGACTCATGGTCAATTCGGCAATGTATGAATTGCACGGCCGAGCGCTCCATCCGCCAATTCGCCGAACATCTCGCTCAGGGTCGGATGCGGGAAGATCGTTCCCGCCAGGTCCTCGACCACGGCACCCATCTCGATCGCAAGGGTCGCGGTCGAGAGCAACTCTCCGACCCCGTCGCCAATGAGATGAACACCGAGCACGAGTCCCGAGGATCGTTCGTGCACGATCAGCCCGAAACCGTCCGTTCCCGTGGTGAGCGCACGAGCGTTTGCGGTGAGTGGAAACCTGAACTGTTCGGCGTCGAGCCCACGGTCGAGGGCTTCGTCGAGCCGCAGACCGACCACTGCGACCTCCGGCGTCGTGAACACGATCGCGGGGATCGCAGCTGGCTGAAACCGCACGGAATGCCCCGCGATGACCTCCGCAGCCACCCGCCCTTGGCTCATCGCCCGGTGAGCGAGCGCCGGGCCAGGGGTGACATCTCCAACGGCGAAAACGTTCGCCACCGCGGTGCGCAGCTGCTCGTCGACGTCGATGTGGCCCGACGCCGTGCAGCCGAGACCGATCGTTTCGAGGCCGAGGCCCGCGCTGCGCGGCGTTCTGCCAGCAGCGACGACGACCAGGTCGGTGGCGTGCTCCGACGTACCGTTCGCGTCACGCAGGCAGATGCGCCCCTCACCTGCAGACGCGACCACCGTCTCCAGGCGGACGTCGATGCCAGCGGCGGTCAGGCGTCGACGAAGGTGACGTGTCACGTCGGCATCGACACCGACGAGCATCCTGTCGGTCGCCTCCACGACGGTGACATCGACGCCGAACCCCGTGAGGGCCGACGCGAGTTCGAGGCCGATGTACCCGGCTCCGACGACGTGCACCTTCGACGGCAGCGATGACAGCCCGAGAACCTCTCGGGCCGTCACGACGAAGCGGCCGTCGGCGACCAGCGGCTCCGGGATCACCGCCTGCGAACCCGTGGCCACGATGGCGCGCCGGAACGACACGCCCGTGGCCGATCCACCCACCACATCCAACTCGCCTGGGGTACGAAACGAGCCGGTTCCGCTCACGACGCGGACGCGATTCGCCTGCAGCAGTGCGCCGACTCCCGTCCGAAGCTGACGGATGACCTTCTCGCGATGCGTCAACGACGCAGCGAATCGCTCACCGCGACGCGCGTCGTCGAGCAGACCGAGGGTGCTGTCGCCCGCGACCTCGACCGAGTCGTGAATCAGCGCCTTGCTGGGCACGCAGCCTTCGTTGAGGCACACGCCACCGAGATCGCCGGCCTCGACCAGGACGCAGTCGACCCCGAGTTGTGCGGCGCGAATCGCGGCGACATATCCGCCGGGGCCACCACCGAGAACGACGAGGTCGGTTTCGACGCGGCTCATGACATCGCCACGAGCGGGTGCTCGATCATCTCGGTGATCTCGTTGATGAACCTGGTGGCATCTTCCCCGTCGATGTAGCGGTGATCGAAGCTCAGGCTGCACGACATGACACGGCCCGCGACGATGTTGCCAGCCTCGACCACCGGTTCGTCACGGATCCGAGACATCCAGAGCAGCGCGACCTGCGGCAGGTTGACGATCGGTTGGGTCGAGAGCACCCGCGCTCGTTCGATGCCTCCCGTACTCGAGATGGTGAACGTGCCGCCACGAAGATCACCGACACCGAGGGCTCCCGTTCGGGCCATCGCTGCTCGGTCAGCGATCGCGTCGTGGAGAGCGGAAAGTCGAAGCGTCTCGGCATCGCGCACCACCGGTACGGTCAGGCCGTTCGGCGACGCCACGGCCACACCGAGATGAACGTTTCGATGCATCAGCAGGTCGTGGTTGTCGGGGTCGACGGTCGCGTTGAAGCGGGGGTGACGCGTGAGCGCTTGCACGACGCACATGCTCGTCGCGGCCAAGACCCCGATCTTGCGCTCGGTGTCGGTTCGTCGACCGACCTCATGGATGAGTGCTTCGACCGCTTCGGTCCGCACGGTGAAGGTCGAGGTGGTGGTGGCGAGGTCCGTCGACGACGTCGCCATGTGCTGCCAGATCACGGCGCGCACGCCAGTGAGCGGCTCCCGAGTGACGAGCGCGTCCGACTCGACCGGCCGGTCGACCGTGGGGCGCGCCACCTCTCGATCGTCGGCGATCGACCGTTCGACGTCGTGGCGGAGGATCCGTCCACCGGGTCCGCTGCCCGCGATGAGGAACAGGTCGACGCCGAGTTCGGCGGCGAGTTTGCGCGTCGACGGAGCAGCGATCGGCCGCCCGAGCGCCGCGGCCATCGGAGCCGACGCCGTGGGCGCAGACGGCGTCTCGTGGCGGCTCGGCACGTTTGCCTGACCTTCTTGCTCGGTCGATACGGGACCCGCTGCGGAGGCACCCGTGCCAGTGTCGAAGGTCATCAACACCTGCCCGACCTGGAGCACGTCCCCGACGTCCCACGGGGTCGCCGTGACGACACCGCTGACAGGGGACGGCAACTCGACCGTCACCTTGTCGGTGTTGACGACGGCGACGGGCTCGCCGTCCTCGACGTGGGCGCCGACGACCACCAACCATTCGAGCAACTCGGCTTCGTGGATACCTTCGCCCACATCAGGGAGGAGAAACTCATGCATCAGAACTCGAACTCCATCGCTCGGCGCACCGCAGCTCGGACTCGCTCGATGCTCGGCCGGTAGTACTCGTCTCCCGTACTGAAACCGTACGGCAGGTCGTGTCCGGACACCCGTTGGACCGGGCAATGCAGATATCCGAAGTCGTGCTCCTGGACGGCGGCGGCGAGTTCGGCACCGAACCCCAATGTCTGAGCTGCCTCGTGCAGCACCACCAGGCGACCCGTTCGCCGCACCGAGGCGGACACCGTCTCGCGGTCCCACGGCACCAGCGAACGAAGGTCGATGACTTCGATCGAGTACCCATCGCTCGCCGCCATCTCCTCGGCCGCACGGACTGCGAGATGTCGAGGGGGGCCGTAGGTCACGATCGTGACGTCGGTGCCAGAGCGCACGACTTCGGCCTCGCCGATTCGACCGGGCACTCCGTCTTCGACGACCGGGCCGGACATGGTGCGGTAGAGCGGGACGGCCTCGAGCACGAGGACCGGGTCCGGGTCGACGATCGCTGCGAGCAGCAGGCTGTAGGCGTCCTGGGGTGTCGACGGCACGACGACCTTCATGCCGCCGCCGTGAATGAAATACGACTCCGGACTCTGCGAGTGCCAGAACCCGCCCTTGATCCCGCCGAACGACGGCGCACGCACCACCATCGGACACGTGTATTCGCCGCCGGTGATCCAGCGGTACTTGGCACCGCAGAACATCAACTGCTCGAACGCATCGTGGATGAAGCCGGAGAACTGGATCTCCACGATCGGCCGGAGGCCGTACAGCGCCATCCCGATCGCGTGGGCAGCGATGCCTTTCTCGTCGAGCGGCGTGTCGATGACGCGGTTCGCTCCGAATCGCTGCTGGAGCCCCTGAGTAGCCCGGAAGATCCCGCCCGCGGTCCCGACGTCTTCGCCGAGCACCAGCACGGATGGGTCGACGTCCATGGCTTGCGCCATCGCCGACGTGGTCGCTTGCAACACGGTGAGGTCGTTGCTCATGACGCCCCCGAACCCGCCAGGTCGTCCAGCAGTACCTGCTGCTGGTCGTCCAACATCCAGTTGCTGGCTTCGAAGACGTCCACGAACTGCGCCTCCGGGCCTTCCTTCGGGAGCTGCTCCGCGGCGGAGATCGCCGCTCGAAGCTGCTGAACGCACGATTCGCGGAGCGCCTCGTCCTGCTCGTCGCTCCACCATTCTCGATGCATCAGGTAGCCCCTCGTCCGGTCGAGCGGATCCCACCGTTTCCAGTTGGCCACCTCCTCCTCGCTGCGGTACAAGTCGGGATTGTCCGACGACGTGTGGAACCCCAAGCGGTACGTCACGGCCTCGATGAGCGTCGCACCCTCCTGCGGCATCGCCTCGAGCGCCGCGGTCGTCGCGGCGAACACCGCGAGCGGGTCGTTCCCGTCGACTCGAACGCTCCTCACCTTGTAGGCGTCGGCCTTCTCGGCGAAGGTGTCGGACGCAGTCTGACGGTCGTTCGGCGTCGAGACCGCCCAGCCATTGTTCTGGCAGAAGAAGACGACCGGTGGGCGATGAATCCCCGCGAAGTTGAGCGCGCTGTGGAACTCGCCGCGAGAGGTCGCTCCGTCGCCGAAGTAGACGATGAATCGTGTGTCGTCTCCCTGCAGCTTCGCTGCCCAGGCGGCACCTGCCGCGTGCGGGAGGTACGAACCGACCTGGGTCGTGCACGGCACGATGTTCAACCGGCGGTCGCCGAGCAGGAGCGGCAGCCGTCGGCCCTTGAGCGGTTCGTCCCGACGGCCGAAGAACTGAGCGAACATCTGCGTGAGCTGCGCTCCGCGCCAGATGAACGACCCCGGCTCACGATCGGCGAGGAAGATCCAATCAGACGGATCCAACGCCGCGGTCGAAGCGACGTGGGCTGCTTCTTGCCCTCGCGACGGGATCCAGAACTCGAGCCGACCGGAACGTTGAAGCTGCCAGCCGATTCGGTCGAGTTCTGCGACCATCACCATGGTCTCGTACATCTTGACCACGACCGAACGATCGAGCATGGGGTCAGGATGGTTCCCGTTCGGGAGGCCGTCTCGGTCGAGCACCTGCACGATGCCCAGATCATCGGCGCGCTCGAGGGGTACCGGCTCGGGTGGCCGCGGCGCTCCCTCGAACTGGGTGATGGTCGATTCTTGCATGGTCATGTCAGCTTTCGGTAGGGCGTGCCGGAACGAGACTGCTCCGGTCGAGCGAACGGAGTCGGGGGACACCCAACAGGCGAAGGGTGTGGATCAGATCGTCTCGGAGCTCGTCGAGGACGGCGGTCATCGACGCCTGCCCCCCGGCGGCGAGGGCGTAGATGACGAGTCGACCCAGGCCGACGGCGTCGGCACCGCGGGCCAGGGCGATCACGACGTCCGCGGCGCAGCGAACACCGCCATCGACGAGCACGTCGAGTTCATCGCCGACGGCCTCGACGATGTCTCCCAAGGCATCGAGTGTCGCTGGCACTCGGTCGAGCTGGCGACCACCATGATTCGAGACGTAGACACCCTGCACGCCCGCCGAGACGGCTCGACGTGCATCGCCGGGATGGAGAACGCCTTTCACGTACACCGGCAGGTGCGTCGACGCGACGAGCTGCTCGATGTCGTCCCACGTGATCGACGGGTCGATCTGATCGGCGAAGTAGCGCGCGACGACGGAGCCGTCGGTCGGCCCGCCCAGGTCAGCGGCACCGTACGGTTCCAGGTTGGCCCAACGGATCTCGGGACCGACCGAGAAGTTGTTGCGGACATCGCGGAGTCGGCGACCGAGAACCGGCGCGTCGACGGTCACGACGAGCGCGCGGTATCCCGAGTGCTCGGCCCGACGAACGAGATCGGCGACCACGCCGCGATCTCGAAAGCAGTAGAGCTGATACCAACGCTCGTCGGGCGCAACTGCTGCCAGCTCCTCCATCGAGACCGATGCGGCCGTGCTCGTGACGTACACGGCGCCCGAGGACTTCGCCGCTGCTGCGCTGGCGAACTCCGCATCGGGATGGAACAGCCGGTGTGCCCCACTCGGCGCCACGAAATAAGGAACGTCGAGACGTGCGTGACGGAGCTCGACCGACACGTCGACGGTCGAGACATCGACGCAGGTGCGCGGCAGCAGACACCAGCGTTCGAACGCGCGCCGATTGGCGTCCAGGGTGATCTCGTCCGTCGCACCGCCGTCGAGAAAGTCGAACGCCGACCGCTCGAGCCGCTCAGCCGCCTGCGCAACGAGCACATCGAAGGCGGACGGCTGATCGGCGACGCGAGTCACGACTCCGTGGTCGTCACGGCTGCCGTGTGGCTCCGGTACGCCTCGGACTGCCAGTGGAAGTTGACCTGACGGCGCTCGAAGCGCCAAGCGCCATCGTCGTGGAGTCGCACCTGATCGTCGTAGTGCCCGTACCCGGCCGTCTGACCGGATTCGAGATCGACGACCAAGAAGTAGGCCGTGCTCACCGCGGTGTTGCCGTCCACTTCTTTGACCCAGAGGTTGAGGTAGTGGTGGCGAGGGCGCCCGCCGCCTCGCGAGGCGATGGCGCGGATCGCCTCGTGACCGGCGAACTCTCGTTCACCGACGGCGAATACCCCGTCGGCGTCGAAGCACTCGGCGAGCAGGTCGGGGTCGTTGCCGTCGATCCCGTAGCAGTACTTCGAGTAGAGGGTCTGGATGCCCAGTTGGGCGGCGATGTCGTGTTCGGTCATTGGGAGCTCCGCTTCGTTGGTGGTGGATGGCGAGTGGCCGGTCAGTTGGCTGGTCGGTTGGCTGGTCGGTTGGCCGGTCAGTTGGCTTTGGTGTACACGCCGCCGTCCAGGAAGAGCTCACGTCCGTTGAGCATCTCCGAGGCCGGAGTGGACAAGAAGTGCACCACTTCGGCGACGTCGCTCTCGGTGACGTTGCGCTTCATCGGATTGGCGGCGGCGGCGGCCGCCGCTCGGTCTTCGGCAGCGTCGCCGAAGAGTGTTCGCAGCGCATCGGTCAGGACCAGGCTCGCCGAGACGACGTGCGCTCGGACACCGTGCTCCGCGAGTTCGATCGCGAGGTACCGGATGAACGCTTCACCCATCGCCTTCGGCCCGCCGATCGGCCCGTAGTTCGGCACGGCGACCTTCGAGCCTCGGCTCGACAGGAAGAAGACGGTCGCACCGGGCTTCAGCAGCGGCAGTGCCGACCGGGTCAGATGCACGAGTGCGGTGCCGTTGAGCGCGACTGCTCGGTCGAGTTCCGCGGGATCGGTGTTCAGCAGGCTCGTGGCGTACGGGTAGACCGCGGCGTGAACCAATTGGTCGAGCCGTTCCGTGTGAGCAGCGACGTCTTCGAGCAGTGCTGCCGCCGACGCGGCGTCGGAGATGTCCCGCTTGAGCAGTACCGGAGTGCCGCCGCTGCTCTCGATCAGCGCAGCTGCTTTCTCCGCCGCCTCGTCGTCGCTTGCGTAGTTGAGAAAGACGGTGACTCCGGCACCGGCGAAGCGCTCGGCAATGCCGAGACCGATCCCCTTGGTGCCTCCAGTGATCAAGATGGACATGATGGACCTCTCCTTGTAGGGGTACTGATTCGAAATGTTGAGCGCCGAGCCGGGCTGGCGGTGGGCTGGATGATCGCCATGGTCGTCACTGCACCGCCGAGGCACGCCGCAAGACTCGGCCGGCCTTGACCCCGACCGGCTTGTCGTCGTCGACCACGACGACGCCCCCCACGATCACGGCCCGATACCCCTGCGCCTCTTGAAGCAGTCGAGCGGACCCTCCAGGCAAGTCCACGACACGACGGCTTGGTTGCAGCGCAACGCGTTCGGGGTCGACGACGACGAGGTCGGCCGGCGCCGACGGCGCGATGACTCCCCGATCCTCCAGCCCGAACAACGCCGCCGGTTTGCCGGTGAGTTCATGTACCGCTTGTTCCGTCGACATCGCCAGCTCTCCACGGGCTGCGCTGGCCAGGAGGAACGTCGGATAGGTGTAGTTGGTGATGCTCGACACGTGTGCGCCGGCGTCACCCAGACCGATCAGGGTGCTCGACGCTCCGACCGCTTCGGCGACCTGCCCCGGTTCGAGATTGACGAGAGGCACCTGCACGACCGTCTCGAGGCGGTCACTGATCGCGAGGTCACAGAACGCATCGATCGGATGCGTCTGCAGCGCATCGCCGACCTCACGGAGACTCTTGCCCACCAACTCGGGGCGCGTGGAACTTGCAGCCAACACCCACCGGTCGAAGCACGGGGACAGCATCGCGCCGCAATCCTCCGGTGTGTCACGCAACACGCGCCGGAACGACTCGTCGGCAATCAGCTCGAGCCGTTGCGCGGCGTCGAGTCCGTCGAGGCGCCGTACCGCCGGCGACCACCCGGTGATCGATTCCGCGAACGAACGACCGGAGAACTCGATCGACGAGACGAGAGGCAGGGGCGAGACTTGCGGCAGTACTCGACGACCGCCTCGCTGCTCGAACTCGCTGGCCTGGTCGACGAGGCGACGCCACACGACGGTGTCTCCGGGCGTGATCAACAGCGGCGTCCAGGAGAAGTCGGCTCCGAATTCCTCGCTCCACGAGACGTACTTCGCCACCTCTGCCAGGCTCGCGTCGCCCGTCGGGTCGGCCTTGCTCTGGATGTTGATCTGCCAGATGCGATCGGCGCAGGCTTCGACCAGCGCACGCAGTTCGTCGTCGTCGGCCAGGCGACTCGGCACCGGCTGGCCCGAGCCGTCGACGTGATTGGGTCCCCTCGACGTCGCGAATCCGACGGCTCCTGCTGCCAACGCGGCCGTCAGCTGTTGCTTCATGGCGGCGAGATCGTCAGGCGTCGCTGGCTCGGTCCACGCTCGTTCTCCCATGACCGAATGACGCAGCGGAGAGTGGGGAACGAGCGCCGCGACATTCACGCCGAGATCGAGATCGCCAAGTGCGTCGAGATATGAAGAGAAGTCGCTCCACCCGAACGGAACGGCTTGGCGCGTGCTCTCGTACGGGATCTCCTCGACGGCTTCGAGACATCGAAGCAGGTATTCCTCTGCTCCGTCACCGCATGGAGCGATGCCGAAGCCACAGTTCCCGGTGATGACGGTGGTGACACCGTGGAGCACCGACGGCTGGCCCGACGGATCCCAGAACAGCTGCGCATCCAGGTGCGTGTGCGGGTCGATGAAACCGGGAAGCACCCAGCAGCCGTCGGCGCGGATCTCGCGGGCGTCGACGTCGCCGATCTGTTCCTCCACGACGCTGATCACGCCATCGGTGACCAACACGTCACGCGCCACCGGCGCTGCACCGGTGCCATCGAAGACGAGGCCGCCTCGGATCACGAGCGATTCGTTGGGCATGGTTCTCCTAACGGATCCTGGGATCGAGAGCCCGGTGAACGAGATCGACCACGATGGACGCGATGATGGCAAGACACCCGATCAAGAGCGTTGCTCCTTGGATGAGCGGATAATCCCGAGCCTTGATCGATTCGAGGATGAGGCGACCGAGTCCGGGGATCGCGAAGACGTACTCGATCACCACGACGCCTCCGATGACGGCGACGAAGAGGAGCCCGGCGGTCGTGACGACCGGGATGAGCGAGGGACGGATCACATGATGCGTCAAGACCCGTCGACGAGGCAGGCCTTTGCCGATGGCCGTGCGAACGTGGTCCTCTTCGAGTGTCGACAGCACCGAGCTTCGCATCAGTCGAGTCATGATCCCGACCAGCGACAGCGACATGGCGGTCACCGGCAAGATCAGGTGCCGTGCCCACTCCCACAACCCACTGGACAGCGGCTCGTACCCGAACGACGGGAGCGCATCGAAGCGGCGAGCCACGAAGATCAGCAGCAGCAGTCCGACCACGAAGTCCGGAACGCTGGAACCGATGATCGAGCTCAGCGTCGAGAGCCGGTCGGCGATCCGGTCTCGGCGCAGAGCTGCCACGAGACCCAAACCGACCGAGGCGAAGAAACTGATCGTGACCCCGAGCACCGACAACGTCAACGACGGGCCGAGCTTCGACCGCAACTCCTCGGTCACCGGGTTCAGGCTCCGGATCGACTGGCCGAGGTCGCCCTGCACCAAGTTGCCGATCCACCGCAGATATTGCACGACGACGGGTTCGTCGAGGCCGTACTTCGCGCGGAATGCCTCTCGGACCTCCGGACTGATGTTCTCCGTGCCGAGCATCACATCTTCCACGGAACCGGGCAGCAACCTCACCATGAAGAACGTGACGATGGTGAGGACGAACAAGCCGAGAGCCGCCCCACCCAGCCGACCGAGCAGCGAACGCTTCATCGCAGCGTCACCATCTGCTCGCTGAGGGGCTGGCCGGCGAAGTGGCATGCCGTGGCCGAACCGTCATGATCGAACTCCGGCTCCTGCGTCCGGCAAACGTCCCGCTCGGGATTCGCCTCTGGGCCGACCGGGCAGCGCGGATGGAAGCGACAACCCGATGGAGGATCGGTCGGATTCGGAACGTCGCCGGACAGGATGATCCGCCGCTGCTGGCGCTCGACGACGGGGTCGGGTACCGGGATGGCCGACAGGAGCGCCTTGGTGTACGGGTGCCGCGGCGACTCGAACAGCTCGGTCGTTTCGCGGACCTCGCAGAGACGCCCGAGGTACATCACAGCGACGCGATCCGACACTTGCCGGACCACTCCGAGGTCGTGGGAGATGAACAACACCGTCAGACCGAGGTCTGCCTGCAAGTCACGGAGCAGGTTGACGATCTGGCCCTTGACGGAAACGTCCAGGCTCGAGACCGCCTCGTCGGCCACCAGCAGTTGCGGCGAGACGGCGAGCGCGCGAGCGATCGCGATTCGTTGAGCCTGTCCGCCGGAGAACTCGTTCGGGAGGCGAGCGAGACAGTCCCCTGGCAGGCCGACCTGATCGAGGAGTTCGGCCATGCGCTTCGCTCGCATCGAGCGCTCCACCCCTGCGTTGTTGAGCGCTTCGTCGAGGTGTTGCCCGACCGTCATTCGACGGTTCAGCGAGCTTCGTGGGTCTTGGAACACCATTTGCGCGACTCGCCGCCTTTGACGGTCCGCCTTCCGATGGCCGGTGGCGATCCCGCGCCCATCCAGCAAGATGTCGCCGTCATCGGATGGCTCGAGCCCGACGAGCATTCGCCCGAGGGTCGACTTTCCGCAGCCCGACTCCCCGACGAGACCGAGGAACTCGCCGCGCCGAACCTCGAAGTCGACTCCGTCGACGGCCCGAAGCACCGGGGCGCGCCGCCCCTTGCCGAGTTTGAAATGCCGCGTGAGGCCACGGACCACGAGAAGTGGATCTTCGTCGGCTGCACCGTGCGCGGTGGGCACGTGTTCATCGGCTTCGCGCTCGGCTTCATCGATCAAGGCGACGGCCACCGACCTCGTCACGTCATCGCGAAGACACGCTGTCTGCCCGTTCATTGCCGTGCCTCGAAGTGGCGGTACCGAGACCTCGCACGCGTCGATCGCCACCGGGCAGCGCGGAGCGAAGCTGCAACCCGACGGCAGCGCGTTCGGATCGGGCGGGCGCCCCGGAATGTACGGAAGCCGCCGCAGGCCTCGATCGATTCGCGGAACCGAACTCAGCAACGAGGCCGTGTAGGGATGCTGCGGATCGGCAAAGATCGCTTCGGTCTCGCCGCTCTCGACGATCCTGCCGGCGTACATCACCAGGACGCGCTCGCAGAGGTTGGCGATGACACCGAGGTCGTGGCTGACGATGACCGTCGCGCTACCCGACTCGACGGCTCGTTCACGCAGCATGTCGAGGATCTGCGCTTGGATGGTGACGTCGAGCGCGGTCGTCGGTTCGTCGGCGAACAGCACACTCGGTGACAGTGCGAGAGCCATTGCGGTCATGACCCGTTGGCGCATACCCCCCGACAACTGATGCGGGTATTGCGACGCTCGGCGAAGCGGATCGTTGATCCCGACGCTTTTCAGGAGTTCCACCATGATGGAGTCGTGGTCACCGGGCGCATCGTGTGCATCGAGCACCTCGATGATCTGCGCACCGATCTTCATGACGGGATTCAGGGCCCGCAACGAATCCTGATAGAGCATCCCGAGACGCGGGCCGTGGATCCGACGCAGAGCCCGAGGACCTGCCGAGACGAGCTCGGTGCCATCGAGTCGAACCGAACCTGCGGTGATCGTCGCGTTGGAAGGGAGCAGGCGTGCAGCGGCGAGAATGACCGTGGATTTGCCCGACCCGGATTCGCCGACGATTCCCAGCGACTCGCCAGGGAACAGGTCGAAGTCGACGCCATGCACGACGGGAACCGCGCCACGATCTCCCGCGTACGCAACGCGCAGATCGCGCACGCTGAGCACCGGCGCTTGGCTCGACGGCGCCGGGACGACCCCATTGGAATCCGCCCCCGTCACCGGCTGCCCCCCTTCGCGCTGTACCTCGGGTCGATGCGATCCGAGAGCGCATCGCTGACGAGATTCAGCGACAGGACCGTGACGCTCAACACGATGGCCGGCAAGATCAACTGGCTCGGCCGACTGAAGATGAGATCTCGGGCGTCGGCGATCATGACACCCCAGTTGGGATTGGGTGGTTGGGTGCCGGCTCCGAGGAAGCTCAGACTGGCCTCGACGATGATCGCCCGCGAGACCACCACCGAACCGACGACGAGCAACGGCCCGACGACGTTCGGCAGGATGTGTCGAAGCAGCGTTCGGCTCTCACTGTTGCCGAGGCCCTTCGACGCTTGGACGTAACCGAGGGTGCGCTCTCCCAACACCGCGGCACGACTCACTCGAACGATGAGCGGGGTGTAGACGATGGAGAGCGCGAAAATCGCTGTTCTCGTGCTCGGGCTCATCACCGCGGCCAAGACGAGGGCGAGGAGCAACGGCGGGAAGGCGAGGATCCCATCGGCGATCCTCGTCACGCCCGCATCGACGCGACCGCCGAGATATCCCGCCAGCGACCCAAGCGTTGCACCGACGGCCATGGAGATCATGGCCACACTCAGTCCGACGATCCAGACGAGTCGAGCCCCGTAGACGAGTCGGGTGAAGATGTCTCGGCCGAGTTGGTCGGTGCCGAGGAGGTGGCCGTCTTCCCCCCACGCTCGAAAGCGGTCGACCGGGCTGGCCCGATTCGGTTCGAAGTCCGTCAGCAGCGGCGCCAGCACCGCACAGACCATCGTGACGACGACCACGCCGATCGCAACCGAGTTGATGGTTGCGGCGAGAAGTCGACGCCGACCAGCCGACACGGCGGGCGCAGCGCTTTCTTCGATGGCGATGGTCGTCGTCACGTGGCCGGATCCTCAGGCGGGCACGCAGGCGGACGTCATGCCGCCTCCCCGGTACGAGACGTAGTAGGCGCCCTGCTCGTAGCCAGTGACATCCGCACCGACTCCGACGAACTGGAAGGGTCGCACCGTGAAGAACTGAGCGAAGCTGTCGAGGTTGATCTGCATCGCCTCGCTGTAGATCTCCTTGCGAGCCTCGGGATCGCTCGTCGTCCGACCGTCAGAGACCAGCGCATCGAGTTCGTCGAGTTGGAGGCCGCCCGTCAGGCCGTTGCGAGCCGAATCGGACTCGAAGAAGCTGTACGGACGGTTGGGGTCGGTGATCAGACCCACCCAGAGGTACACGACGTCGAACTCACCGGTACCGGCGTTCTCGACGATCGTGCCGATGTCGACCTTCTCGATCTGCGCATCGAGGCCGATCTCGTTCCAGGCCGACGCCACGATCTGCGCTTCGGCATCCGAGCCGAGGGCGTCCCACTGCAGAATCGTCACCGGAGTACCAACGGCGTCGGCCTCCTCGATGAGCGCTCGGGCAGCGTCGAGATCAGCATCGACACGGAGTTCCTTGTCCAAGTACCAGAACGAGGTCTCGGCGAACGGCTGCAGGGTCGGCGCGGCAAACCCGTTCCATCCTGCCTCGGCGATGTCGGTGCGAGACACCGCAAGCCACATCGCCTCACGAATTCGAGGATCGTCGAACGGGGCCGCGTTCTGGTTGATCGAGAAGAAGTTGCCACGGTTCTGCTGGTTCTCCTGAATCACGAACGAGCCGTCGCTGGCGAGCGACTCGGCGTCTTCGGCAGGCAGATTCCAAGCGAAATCGAGTTCACCGCTCGCAAGCGCAGACAGCCGAGCCGTCGCATCCGGAAGGATCCGCACCTCGAGCCCTTCCAACTGCGGTGCGCCGTCCCAGTAGTCGGCGTTCGCATCGAGGACGAGGCGGTCGGCGGCGGAGTACGAGACGAAGGTGAACGGACCGGTTCCGATGTGCTCGACGATCTGCCCATCGTCCCCAACCGCGTCGGGGTGCATGATCGCAGCACGACCCTGCTGTGCGAGATCGCTCAGCAACGGGCCGCTGGGCTCGGTCAAGTTGAGGACCACCGTTTGCGCGTCCGGAGTGTCGATCGAATCGATGATCGCGAGGACGCTCTGCGACACCGCCGCGGTCTCAGGATCGATGATCCGCTCGAGACTGAACTTGACATGCGACGAGTCGAGCGCTTCACCGTTGTGGAACGAGACACCGTCTCGAAGCGTGAAGGTGTAGCTCAAGCCATCGTCGGAGATCTCCCAGTCGGTCGCGAGACCGTCGGTCACCTCGGCATTGACGTCGACGCCGACCAGCGTTTCGTAGATCAGCGAGAGCCACGTCGCAGGCGTCTCGCCCGACCCGGTGTGGGGATCGATGGCATCGAAGTCCTCCGGCACGCCAGCGACCAGGACGCCACACGCCGCTCCAGCGGGTGTCGTATCGGGTGTCGTAGCGGAGGCTGCGTCCGTTCCTTCGGGCGCCTCCGTCTCCTCGGTGACGTCGTCATCCGGTTCGGCAGCGTCCGGGCTGGCGTCATCTGAGCCACCACAACTCGCTGCCACGAGAAGTGCTGCGACCAAGAGTCCAGCACTGCGTCGGTTTGTGAATTTCATGTCTACCCCCTGAGTTCTACGCGGAAAAGTCGGTCGCATCGGATCTGAACCGTCGAAACGCGACCCCCATTCGACCTCGACCGTGCCGTACGCCGTTGAACTCAACGGAGCACTTCGGGCCGCTCATCCCCTCGTTCAGAATGGCACGCCATCAATGAACGGTTGTTTGTTTATCACTCGGCTCAGAGCATGTCAATCCGAATGATTCGCCGGTAAGTCATGGCGGCTGGGCGATTCCAGCAGTCGGCGTTGTTGACTATCGGTTTGTTTAACTCCGAAGTGCCGGCCCCGGAAAGCAGAGGGGCTCTGTCCGTAGGAGAACCTCTGCCCCCCACGAAAGCACCGACCCGCATCGAACGACGAGACGGGCGAGCGACCGAGAACCGCGGTAGCTCGCAGCACCGCACCTTCTCGTGCGTCGTGTGGCACCGACGGGGTCTCGGCCCGAAGCGGGCCCGCGGAAACAGCGAGGATCGTGCTGTCGGCCACGCTGGCGACAGCCGCGTACGGGCGCGTCGTCGACGGGTCCACCACCCGACGCAGCGGGCGGCGCCACCACCCGACGCGAGACCGGTGACCGAGATTCAATGCCGGCGTCGGTTCGGTCCCAGCGTCGGGTGCGACCACGAACCCGACTGCTGTTCGCAACCGCCGCTGACCAGAGCGACAGAGTGGGTCAGACCCACTCTGTCGCAATCAGCGACGGAAGGGGTTCGCCAGCCTGAAGAACGCCCGTGCCACCGACTTCACCTTCCGCAGCACCCGCTGTTGCGGCGACCACTGCTTGCGCATGTAGGCCATGATCTGGGCGACCTCCCATTCCACGATCTCGTCGGCCACATGGAACGGGGTCCCGTCGGCAAAGCGCGACGGGCTCCGCCGTCGGGCATCGCTCACGTGGTCGACGTCGATCGAGAGGCGCCACTTCTCCGCATGCGTCCGCCACTTCTCCTGGTCGACGACTTCCGGATGATTGACCCAGATGTTCCAGGTCAGCACGTTGCCGGCCTTCAACAGGTTGCCGCCGCTCGTGTTCAGGATCTCCAGGAGCAGTTGGTTGAAGCCATCGAGCACCGGGTCGTGGGTGGGGACGATCGTTCCGACCTGGACTTCGATGTGGCCGACCGACCATGCCTCGTCGGAGTGGTCGGCGAACCTCGGCGTGTGGACACGGGTGGTCTCGCCCTTGAGGACACGGAAGATCGGCTGGTCGGGGTTGCCGGGCTCGTGGGTGCTGACCACGATCGCCTTGTCCTTGCTGATCGGCAGTTCGTGGCCGAACTCCTGCAGCATCGTCCAGAGCATCATGACCGCAGGATTCTGTTCGTAGCCCGGAGCGAACCAGACTCTCGCCTCCACCGACATGTCGCACGCGAGCTCACGAGTGGCTTCGTCGACCCAGCCACGCGTTCCGGTCACCGTGATCTCGACGTTGATGCTGCCGAGCGACGGCGTCTCGATCCCCTGTTGCGGGCAGATGATGGCGTACACGCGACCTTCGTCGTCGTAGCCGATCCGTGAGATGTCGGGCGCGAACATCTGAAAGCACCGCTTCGGATCGGGCTGGCCGGGCTCGGTCTCCCAGCTGAACTCCGGCCAGAGGATGGCTTGCTGGCGCGTCAGCAAGTGGATGTTGTCCATGTTCTTCAACATGTCCAGCGAACCCAGATCGGGGTTCGGATAGGCGAACTCCGGTCTCGACTGTGCGAAGCCTCCGACCCACCCGTCGGGTATCCGTGGCTGATCGTGGTTCGGCATGGCGACTCTCCCTCATGAGCGATGCGCGTCACGGCCGCGACCGCACGCTGACAGTAGCCGAGCGGCCCGGATCGGTGCTCGTGACCCCGGAAACGTCGATCACCCGACTGCTACTGTTCGACACGACCGGTTCGGGGGGCTGCGATGAAACCACTGGTGTTCGTGATGACCGACGTCGTCGGCTCGACGGCGATGTGGGAGACACACGGCGACGCGATGCGAGCCGCCCTCGAAGAGCACGACGACCTGGTGCACGGCGCGATCGACGCTGCTGGTGGCCGAGTGTTCAAACACACCGGCGACGGGATGATCGCCGTGTTCGAATCCGCCGACGACGCGGTCGCCGGCGCCGTGGGGGCCGTCGACGCGTTGGCGAGCCACCAGTGGGGCGAGACGGGGCCGCTACAGGTGCGGGTGTCGGTGCACGCCGGAGCGGTGTCGGCGCGCGCCGGTGACTTCTTCGGCACGCCGGTGAACCAGGTCGCGCGTATCAACGGCATCGGCAACGGTGGTCAGGTGTTGGTCTCCGACGTCACGCGTCAGCTGATGTATCAGCCCGCCGGCGTCGACCTCGGCGTGCATCAGTTGCGCGACCTGTCCGAGCCGATCAGGTTGTGGCAGCTCGACGAGGGCGACCATCCACCGCTGCGCACACTGAAGCGAGCACGCCACAACCTGCCGGTGATGCCGACCGAGTTCATCGGACGCCAACGCGAGGTCGACGAACTCCGCGCGCTCGTCGATCACCACCGACTCGTCACGATCACCGGTGTCGGCGGGTGCGGCAAGACGCGCCTCGCGATCGAGGTCGCCGCGGCGAGCGCCGACCGGTTCCCGGGAGGCGTGTGGTTCGTCGACCTCACCACGGAACGAGACGGCACCCAGGTCGCTGGGCGCGCGGTCAGTGCGCTCGGGATGGCTCCCCAGCTCGGAGCAGATGGCAGCGGCGCCATCGAGGTGCTCAGGGAGGCCACCGCCGAGGCCGCGACGTTGCTGGTCGTCGACAACTGTGAGCACCTCATCGACGAGGTCGCCGACTTCGCCACCGCCGTGCTGTCGGCAGCCGAGAACGTCACCATGCTCGCAACGTCACGCGAGGCGCTCAACGTCGACGGCGAGCGAGCCTGGCGTATCCCGAACATGCAGGGCGCAGCAGTCGAGTTGTTCCTCGACCGAGCCGCCGCGGCCGGCATCACCGGCCTCGACGATCACCTCACCCAGATCGAGCACCTCTGCGCGCAGCTCGACGACATCCCGCTCGCCATCGAACTCGCAGCCGCCCGCCTGACGTCGTTGTCGCTCGACGAACTCGCCGAACGTCTCGATGATCGGTTCGCGCTGCTCGGCGGTGGACGCAGCCGACGTCGACAACGCCAGCAGACCCTGCAGGCGATGATGGACTGGAGTTACGGGCTCCTCGGCGACGAGGAACGGCACGTCTTGAACCAGCTGGGGGTGTTCGTCGGGACGTTCTCGCTCGCTGGCGTCGAGGCCGTGGTCGAACCGACCACGACGCCGCTCCTGGACGTGATCGACTCCCTCGTCGAACAGTCGCTCGTCGTGGCATCGGTCGACTCGGGGCGGTATCGACTCCTCGAAACGGTGCGACTGTATGCACTCGATCGTCTCGTCGAGACCGGGCAACTCGCCTCGACCCGCGACCGGCACCTCGCCTGGGCCGATGCGCTTGCGGGAATCGAACGCCTCGCCACCACCCGAGACGGTGAGACGTGGGAGCTGGAAGATCGCCAGCTCGCTGAGATCGACAACGTCGTCGCCGCCATGGAGTGGGCCGAGCGCACCAACCAGCACGACGAACTCTTCAGCCTCTTCATCGGTGGCTACCCGTGCTGGGCCGTCGCTGGCAGGTTGGTCAGGTCCTGGCTCGACCGGGTACCAGAACCCCCGGCGAGCGACCCGTACCTCCGCAGCCACTGGCTGGCCACCTGCGGCGAGATCCGCTTGGCCACAGGCGACGAGTCAGCTGCGTATGCGCAGTTCTTCGAAGCGTCGTCGATCGCCGACGAACTCCTCGCTACCGACCCGTCGGTCAGGCTGTGTCGGCCAGTGTTCGGAGCCATGTTCCATCGGGGGGTGATCCTTGCGCTGTCGTCTCCGATCGAGGCCTCGCTGGCGGAGAGCGATCGTCTGGGGCGACTGCAGACCGATGGTGCGCCTCGGTTCGCCGAATGGGTTTCGTTGTCGTTGCGGGCCGTCGCGCTGATGTTCGCCGGCGACCCCGCTGCAACGACGTCGGTGGTGGAGGCCGAAGCCGTCGCCCGCACGGTGTCCCAGAGGGTCTACGACATCTCGGTGTCGACGAGAGCGATCCTGTTGTCGCGCGCCGGACGATACGACGACGCGCTCGAGGCGGCCGAGCACGGCCTGGCCGCGCCAGCATTGAGCCAGGCGAACAAGCTGGATCTGTTGGCCCCCGCGGCGGCGTCTCTCGCTGGGCTCGGGCGGTTCGACGAGGCGCTCGCGGTCGCCGAACGAGACCTCGGCCCGATGGTCAACTCACTTCGCGCGAGGCTCGTGGCCAGCCAGCTCGCCGCCACCATGTTGACCTTGTACCACCTCGGGTGTCACGAACGAGTGAGAGAACTCTTCGCGATCGGCTACGCCTTCGGCCACGACCTGATGGGATTCGATCAGGCAGCCCGGGCATATTTCGGTGAGATCATCGGCGGCGAGGAAGGGCTCGCTGCGCTCCCGACGCCCGACCCTGCCGAACTGACGACCGATCGGATCGCGAGCCTCGTCGACGACCTCATCGTCGAAGCTCGCGACCTCATCGCGAACCGTTCGCCCCGTCGCGATCATCTCGTCGCGGTCGCCAACTGAACGGTTCGGGCCGTCTCGGCTTTCGGGCGACGGGTCGACCCGCGATCATGGGGAGATGCTGATCGTTCGTGGCACGAAGAAGCTCCGGGACCGGATGAAGGCTGCGCCCGTCGCACTCCCCGACGACGAATCGACGACAGTGCTCGGCGACTGGTTCGCGACCGCGCTGTTCTGGAAGCCGCAGGCCGCACTCCTGGTGAACACGCGCACGATGATCCCGGTGTTCACGCCCCTCGCTCCGGCCGGCAAGCTCCTCGACCGCGCCCCGGCCGCTATCGCCGAGGTGCTCCGCGCGCACGGCGTCGCCGAGTCGGTGATCGAGGCCGAGCTCGCCGAGATGTCAGAGGTTCGCCTCGCGGCGACCAACGACCGGCAGTTGCTCGGCGTGATGAACGAGTTCGCCTTCCAGGGCGAGGGAGTGTGGGGGCCGCACGACCCCGATCTGTTCCAGATGTCGATGCGTCTCTCCGAGCTGATCCTGGGGCCGCTGATGAAGCGCCACGGCACGCCGGCCGACGAACTCGCCGCGCTCTTTCGCCCGTCGGCCGACGTGATCTCACTGCCGACGGCGACGGTGAACGCGGCCCCGACGACACCGCGGGTCCATCAACTCAAGGTCACCTTGCGCGGTACGAAGCCGCCGATCTGGCGACGCGTGCTGGTCGACGGAGGTCAGACACTCGACCACCTCCACTCGGTCATCCAGGCGGCGTTCGGTTGGTGGGATTCGCACCTCCACGAGTTCCAGATCGACGGAACGAACTACGCCATCCCCGACGAAGACGACTGGACCCCGGTGCGAGACGAACGACGCGTCAGCATCGACCAGGCGCTGTTGGGCGCCCGCTCGATCCGCTACCTCTACGACTTCGGTGACAACTGGGACCACGACATCGTCATCGAGAGGACGACACGCCCTGACCCTGACGCTGGTTCTGACGCTGACGCTGGTTCTGACGTGACGGTGCCCGACTGCATCGACGGGCGGCGGGCGTGTCCGCCGGAGGACTGCGGTGGAACCTGGGGCTATCGCGAGCTGCTGACGATCCTCGCCGACCCGACGCATCCCGACCACAGCGAACGGCGCGAGTGGATCGGCGGCCCCTTCGATCCCGACGCGTTCGACCGGAACGACTTCACCGAGAACCTCCGCCTCCAACAGACCATCGGTCGCCTGGCGTTCGACGACCTCTTCACGCTCGACGACGACCCGCCGTGATCACGCTCGGCGCCTGACCGCCTGACCGCCTGACCACCGGAACAACGCCGTCCATGAGCCTGTTCGAGCCTGCTGGTCCGACGAACTCGTGACGTTCTCCCGGCTGCGGCCCGATGCGGTGGGTACGGTGAGGCGATGGAGCTCTCCGCCGAGGAACGACGTGTGCTCGGGTGCCTCTTCGAGAAGCAGGCGACGACCCCGGATCAGTATCCGCTCACGACGAACGCGCTCGTCAACGCGTGCAACCAGAAGTCGAACCGCGAGCCGGTGGTGACCTACAGCGAACGCACCGTGATGGACGCCGCGTTGCAATTGCGTCAGGCCGGCCTCGCTCGGATGAACAGCAGCGGGCGAACCGACAAGCACCGCCAGATCGCCGACGACGCACTTGGCCTCGATCGCGACCAACTCGCGCTGCTCGCGATCATGCTGCTGCGCGGCCCGCAGTCGGCCGGGGAGTTGCGGACTCGCACCGAGCGGTACCCGACGTCGCAGGGATTCGGCTTCGAATCGCTGGACGACATCGAGGCCGTGTTGGCTCGCCTCGCGGAGGGCACCGATCCCCTCGTCGCGAACATCGGACGCGGACCCGGGCAGAGCCAAGACCGCTGGTCCCATCTGCTCGGCGACGGTGCCGAAGAGCGAGACGTCGACGCTGCGGAGGTGTCGATGCATGACGGTCCCGTGCCCGGGTCGACGCGTCCCGATGGCGGCGGCGTCAGACCGGCGCCCGACCGTGACGCAGCCGGGCCGGTGGCTGCCATCGGCACGGCGCCGGAGACCGTCGGCGAGCTCGAGGCCCTGCGGCGCCGCGTCGCCCAGCTCGAGGCGAGGCTCGCCGCACTCGAAGACGCGCTCGGTGTCGAGACCTCGGTCACCGACGCCCCACGTTCGTCACCTCACTGACGCCGGGGGTGAACGTCGACTTCACCAACCACCAAGCGGAGATCGACAAGCACTCCTGGGTCGATACCAGGAACGTTCGACGGGCGCAACACGAGTGACGAGTACCTTGAGCAGCAGGAACCATGAGTGCTCAGAACATCTACGACGACCCGACGTTCCTCGCAGGTTACGTCACCCTCGATCGCCAGGTCGACGGTCTCGATGGAGCAGCAGAATGGCCGCTGCTTCGGTCGATGCTGCCCGACATGGCTGGCCGACGGGTTGTGGATCTCGGTTGCGGTTTCGGATGGTTCAGCCGATGGGCCGACGAGCACGGAGCGGTATCGGTTCTCGGCATCGACCTCTCGACGAAGATGCTCGAGCGCGCACGCTCCGACACGACCAGTGCGACCATCGACTACCAGTGCGCCGATCTCGATCTCGTCGAACTCGACCCCGACACGGCGGAACTCGTGTTCAGTTCCCTGACGCTGCATGACGTGCGCGACCTGCACCGGCTGTGGTCGCAGGTCGCTGGATCCTTGACTCCGGGCGGGTCAGTGGTGTTCTCGGTCGAACATCCGATCTACAGCGCTCCGACAACTCAACGATTCGAAACGAGCGAGGCCGGGGATCGTGTGTGGCCACTCGACAACTACCTCGTCGAGGGCCAACGAGTGAGGACCTGGTTCGTGGATGGCGTCGTCAAGGAACATCGAACGGTGGCCACCTACGTCAACACCGTGCTCGAGGCCGGCCTGGTGCTGGACCGCATCGAAGAGTTCGGGCCTCCTGCCGAGGACGTCGACGCCCGACCCGAACTCGCCGACGATCGCCATCGCCCCTGGTTCTTGCTTGTCGGAGCGACCAAGCCCGCCTGATCAAGCGAGACGCCCGAGTCCCGGGGCCGACCGAACACGATGTGGAGCGCCCACCCGCTCGCCGACGCGCCGAACGCGAGCGGGCTCAGCGCGCTGTGTCGTCGAGCGATCCCGACCTCAACGGTCGGATGTCTCCTCCTCGTCGTCGATGCTCACGACCACTTCATCGGCGGACTCATTCTCTTCGTCGACAATGGAGACATCGACAGCCTCGAGGTCGACACCTTCACCGCCGACCCCCAGCCACTCCCGGCACCGGACTCGATCCGACTCCCCGGCAAATGGCCCCTTGACGTCACTACGAGCTTCAAACCATCACACCGTGGTGTGCGCACAACGCTCGCCACGGCGCGACGGTCGGAGTCGAAGGTTCGCCCCATCAGCGGTCACATCAGCGATGGCAGAGGCGGCGTGCCTGGCTGATCGGTGACCTGGCCCGATCGAGATGTCGACGCGCTCGAAGGATCGGGGCGAACGTGTGTTTGTCCAACTCTGTCACACCCTCCTGTCATGATGAACGCATGGATGCAACCCAGGTGATCGAACGAGTGGAACGAGTCGCTGCGACCCGCCTGCTCGTCGCGGCCGGCGCCGCCGACACCACCGATCTGGGCGCCACGCTGAGCGACGTCCGCGAGGTCCGCGCCTGGCTCGACCGCAGCGAAACACTCATCGTCGCCGCATTGGCACCAGCAGTGTCGTTCCCCGAAGCTGCGATCGCCGAACACACCCGCGAATCCCTCGGCGCAGCGACGAAGACCATCGAACGGTCCAACACCCTCGACGACGCACCCCACCTCGCCGACGCCCTCGACACCGCCACCATCACCGCCGGCCACGTCGACGCACTGACACGAGCCACCAAAGGGTTGGCCGACCACCAACGCGATGCACTGATCGACGCTGTCGACGCACTCACCGACATCGCGTCACACGCCACCGTCGAACAATTCCAACGACGCATCGCACTCGAGAAGAAACGCGTGCTCGCCGACGACGGCATCGACCGACTCGAACGACAGCAGCGCGCGACCTCACTGCGAACCTGGGTCGACGACGAAGGCATGTGGAACCTACGAGGCCGCTTCGACCCCGTCACCGGCGTGCGTCTCGCCGCAGCCATCGACTCGGCTGTCGACACGTTGTTCGCCGAGACCGTCCCCGAACACTGCCCCACCGATCGGCTCGCGAAGCAAGACTTCCTGCGCGCACACGCCGTTGCGCGATTGATCGACGGAAAGGCTCGTACTGGCCGACGGTGGGGACGACCCGAGTTCGTCGTCGTCATCGATGCCGACACGCCGGCCGGATCCGGGGTGTGCGCCGACTGGAACATCCCCGTCGAGATACCCACCCAAGTACTCGCCGACCTCGCCAACGACGCCGACATCCACGCCGTCGTCGTACGCAACGGCGTCATCCTCCACGCACCCGGCCACCTCGACGCAGGACGAACCACACGACTCGCCAACC
>NZ_JBKAGH010000003.1:0-780591 GCF_046290335.1 Ilumatobacter sp.
GACGGCCGGCTCGGTGACGGCCGGCTCGGTGACGGCCGGCTCGGTGACGGCCGGCTCGGCGGGGGCAACATCGGATGGAGCGGCGACTGCCGTCGAGGTGCTCGCGTCGGTTGCGTTGCCACCGCGGGTGAGGTACGCGACGACGTTCGTGCCAGCGGACACGATCGACACGACGCTCCACCCCTCGCTCGCCTTCTCGGTGAGCATCGGCGCGAGTGATTCAGCGTCGTATGAGGACGCGGTGACCGAAGAAAACTCCTGCATGACATCACGTTAGACGATGCGCGCGGATCTCCGGTGTATCACCGCCGGGGAATCCGTCGGTTCGGGTGGTTGCGAACGGACACGCTCGCGCCACGCCGCCAGGCCGGTGGGTTGCGCCGAAACACTCCGCGACAGCGACACCGGGGAGCGTCGTGGGGAGCGTCGTGGGGAGCGTCCGGAGAAGCGCAGATGACATCGCCGCTACGCCGTGCCGTGCCGTGCCGCGCGGTGCCGCGCCGCGCGGTGCGATGGTCGGTGTGTTCAAGCCGGGCCGGGTGCATCGCCGCTGGCGAGCGCGTCGACGACGGCGTCGGCGGGATCGCCGTCGAAGATCACGCGCCCGTCGCAGAGCGCGATGAGGCGGTCGCTGGCAGCCACGCTCGACAGTTCGTGCGTGGCCACGATCATCGTGGCGCCGTCGTCGTGCGCCCAGGCGATGAGCTCGAGCAGGGCCTCGCGCCCGGCGCGATCGAGTCCGACGAAGGGCTCGTCGATCAACATCAGCTCGAACGGCCGCACGAAGGCGATCGCGATCGATGCCTTCTGCTTCAACCCGCGGCTGAAGGTGATCGGTAAATCGTCGGCTCGGTGCGTCAGGCCGACCATGTCGAGCAGCGTGCGGGCGTGTTCGGCCCAGTCGTCGGTGTGATGAAGTCGGGCGACGTATTCGAGGTGTTGC
Organism: Ilumatobacter sp.; assembly: GCF_046290335.1. Lineage (GTDB taxonomy): Bacteria > Actinomycetota > Acidimicrobiia > Acidimicrobiales > Ilumatobacteraceae > Ilumatobacter_A. Next base: position 944 of record NZ_JBKAGH010000003.1, read on the forward strand.
CACACCGACAGGTCGTCGTAGAAGACGGGTTGATCGGAGAGGTACGACATCGCAGCCCGCGCGTCGCTGCTCCCGGCAGGCGAGCCGGCCACGATCGCGCTGCCGCCGCTCGGCTCGAGCATTCCGGCGAGCATCCGGATCAGGGTCGTCTTGCCCGATCCGTTGTGGCCGATCAACGACACGCGCTGTCCGGCCGGCACCACGAGGTCGAGTGGCGCGAGCGCGACAGCGTCGCCGTAGGACTTCGCGAGTCCGATCGCCGCGACCGCACCGTCGCCGGTCGCCTGCACGGTCACGTGGCCGCCCGTCCTGCGGCGAAGAAGGCGCGCAGACGCATCGCCCATCCGTCGCGTCGAAGGATCCACCAGACCATCACGGTGACACACAGTGCCACACCGATGACCGAACGAGCAGCGTTGCCAGCGCTCGGCTCGACACGCATCGCGGCAACCGGCGCGAGCGCAACGGCGCTGATCAGGAACGGCAGGAGCGTTCGGATGATGTTGCTGGCGCCCGCGAACTCGGGGAGAGCGAACGGGCTCTCGGCGTGGCGGTCGAGCCCGGTGATCGTCGTCGCCGCGACCCTGGTGGGTTCGGGCGCGTCCCGGACGGTCGTGACGATCGGACCCATGGCGCCGGCCCACATCGTCGGAACGGCGAGCGCCCACGCGGCCGGGGCATGGCGCGGCTCGATGACCGTCATCGAGACGGCGCTGATCACCCCGGCAATGGCGAGCAGTCCGGCGGGTGCGACCAGGTGGTGGGCGAAGAGCACGCCTCGATCGACGGGCAGCGACTCGGTGAGGTCGGGTCGATCGACCTCCTGTGCCAGCGGTTCGAGCGACTCGAGCCCGACGAGGAACGTCGTGCCGACGAGCGGCACCGCGAACAACCACGACGACGTCAACAGCAACGACGCGCTCGCCCCTGCGGCCACCGACAGCGCACCGATGCGCAGCAACCGAGAGATCGGAAGGCGGGCGAGCGACATCACCCCACGTCGCCAGACCAGCGTCGCCGACACGCGTCGCGATCCGACGGCCGTGGCGTGGTCGCCACGCAGCGCCCGCCTGGGGCGTGACGGTGCGAAGTCAGCGTGCAGGTCGGGTGCATGTGGAGCGCGTCCGATCGCCACCCACGGTTTCGCCCGGACCGACTCGGCGCGGAGTTGGCGTCGAAGCAGCACCACCGTTCTGAGATCTTGCACCGTGGCGGCGAAGCGCAGCTGCGAGACCAATTGCCCGCGACGCTCGAGCGGCTCGAGGCGGAGTCGCCCGGCCGCGAGGATCGCGAGGGCGGCGATCACCGCGACCACGACGATTGGGATGATCTCGACCGCCCGTTGCCGGATCCCCCAGAACAGGATCCCACCGGTGGTGTCCAACAACCCGGCCACGGCGGAGTCCGCATCTCCGACGTCGCGTCGCCAGGTCGTGACCGCGGCCACAGTCTGCGATGCAACGACGACGGTGCCGATCGCACTCGCCAGCCAACGCGGCACGGAGGCGGCGTGCGCGAGGACGGCCGCCGACACATACGTCAACCCGGCGAGCGTGCCGAAGAGCGCGGCACTCGCGGCCCAGGCGGCGCGGGAGCCTTCGACCTCGCGGGCGACGAGCTGGCCGATGATGGCGAGAACGAGCGCGGGGAGGAACACCACCGAACGCATTCTCTGCACGATCGGCCGAGCGAGCGCGAGACGGCGGTCGATGGGTGACAGCAGCAGGTGGCGGACATCGGCCGACTCGACCGACACCGGTCCGCCGTCGGCGCCGTTGCGCAGGCCGACGGCCAGCGCGAGTGCGATGGCGATGCCAGCGATGCTCGGCCCTCGCTCGAGGAGGACAGCGGTGCGCACCGTGTCGTCGATCAACCCGTCGACGGCGTCGGACGCGATGACGACGGCGGTCAAGCCGACGAGTGCGAAGAGGTAGACGCGGTACAGCACGTCGAACCATTCGATGTCGCCGAGGCGACGAGCCTGGCGAGCGCGGCGCAGATCGTGCAGCGTTGCCCGGTCCGCCGCTGCAGTCGTGGTCATCGCGCAACGAGGGTACTGCCATCGCCAGACGGGACCCGTTCGCCCGTGACGCTCCCGCCGCGTCCGACTGGGCGACGTCTGCAGGAGTCACGTCGAGATGCAAGCCGCAGGGCAGTGCGGGCGGGCAGACTGGTCGGGTGAATCGTGAACTTCCCTCCACCCGTACCCGACGCGCCTGGTTGGGTGCCCCGCTGGTCGCGGCGTTGTTGTTCGCTTCGTGCGGCGGGAGCGACTCGTCCGACTCGACCGATGTCGATGGCGGCGGGACGGGTGACGATGCCACCGTCGTGACCGAGCCGCTCGACGTCAACGCCGTTCCGACCGGCGAGAACGTGGCCCCCGTTGCATCGGCCGTCGGCGCCGAAGCAGATCTCGTCGACGAGGCGGTCGCCGGGACCGACGCAACCCCCGAGGCGACGACGCAGGAGACCGGTCCGATCTCCTTCACCGGTGCGCCGTTGCCGATCTACGACGTCGCGGCCGGCGATCCGTCGCTCGGCATCGCGTCGCCGATCGTGTCGGGACAAGGATTCGACGGTACGCCGATCGCCATCGGTGGGCCGAGCGACAACCCGACGCTGCTGGTCTTCTTGGCGCACTGGTGCCCGCATTGCAACGACGAAGTGCCGACCCTGATCGGCCTGCAAGAGGCGGGAAGCCTTCCGGTAGGCCTCGATGTGGTGGGCGTCAGCACCGCCGCCGACTCGACTCGTGACAACTATCCGCCCTCGGAGTGGGCCGAGGAGCTGAACTGGCCGTGGCCGATGATGGCCGACGACGACGTGTTGACCGCGATCTCGGTGTTCGGAGGCTCATCGTTCCCCTTCGCCGTGATCGTCGATGCCGACGGCACGGTCCTGGGTCGCAAGGCGGGCGCGTCGGATGCCGCTGGTCTGAGTGCGTTCATCGAGGGCGCGCTCAGCTGACCTGCCCGGCTGACTTGCCCGGCTGACCTGCCCGGCTGACCTGCCCGGCAGACCGGCTGGATCGAAGCGATGACGGAACGCCACTCTGAGCCGAGTGTCGAGCTCGGTACAGTGCCGACGATGTCTGCGAACGAGACGACCCCGGCGACCGACACGAGCACCGACGCCGACGTGCGCCTGCGCGTCGGGTTCTTCGGGCCGTTCGGGACGTTCACGCAGCAGGCGTTGCGCACCCTCGATGATCTCGCCGACGCCGAACACGTGCCGTATCGGACCGTGCCCGACATTCTCGATGCCGTCGCCGGGGCCGACGTCGATCTGGGGTTCGTGCCGATCGAGAACTCGATCGAAGGCATGGTCAACTTCACCCAGGACGCCCTCGCGTTCGACTACGACCTGGTGATCCAGCGCGAGGTCGTCATCGACATCGAGCACTGTCTGCTCGTGCGACCGGGCACCGACCTCGCGTCGATCACGGAGGTGCGGTCGATTCCGGTGGCGACGGCACAGTGCCATCGCTACCTGCGCGAGCAGTTGCCCGACGCCGAGATCGTGGCCGCCAACTCCACGGCCGACGCCGCGCGCATCGTCGCCGAGTCCGATCGACCAGGCCTGGCAGCGCTCGCCCCGCGGGTTGCCGCGTCGGTGTACGGGCTCGAGATCGCGGTGTCCGACATCGCCGATCACGCCGGCAACCAGACCCGGTTCGTCCTCGTCGCGCGGGACGGGATTTCGGCCCCGACCGGCCACGATCGCACGGCGGTCGTGGTCTACCAGCGCTCCGACGAACCCGGCAGCCTCATCTCGATCCTGCAGGAATTCGCGGCACGCCGCATCAACCTGTCGAACCTGTTCAGTCGGCCGACCAAGAACGGCGGGCTCGGCGACTACTGCTTCATCATGTATGCCGACGGCCACATCGCCGACGAACTCGTCGCCGACACGTTGCGTTCGCTGCACGCCAAACAAGGTCGCGTGAAGTTCCTCGGTTCGTACCCGGCTGCCGGTGAGAACGCCGACACCACCCGTGAGCACGCTGGCGGTCGGTGGCGCGACGCAGACGACTGGCTCGCCGACCTCCGCGCGCAGATCCGCTGACCCGCCCCCGGTGACCTGGGGCGTAACGGTTTGTGTCTGACACAAACCGTTACGGCTACCGTCGCGGGATGGTCGATTCGAACGCTCCTGTCACCGTGGTCACCGGCGCCAACTCCGGAATCGGTCGTGCGACCGCGATCCATCTCGCCGGGGCCGGTCATCGTGTCGTCGGCACCGTGCGCTCGATGGCGAAGGCCGACAAGCTGCTGGCACTGGCTGGCGACGCGGGGGTCATGGTCGAACTCGTCGAACTCGACGTCGCCGACGACGACTCGGTTCGCGACGGCTTCGCCGAGATCCACGAACTCACCGGCCGAGTCGATCACCTGATCAACAACGCCGGTGTCGGCGGCAACTCGGTCGTCGAAGAATGCCCATCGGAGATGTATCTCGACGTGTTCAACGTCAACGTCGTCGGCACCACGCGATGCACCCAGGCGGTGCTCCCGGAGATGCGCGAACGCGGCAGCGGCTCCATCGTCAACATCACGTCGGTGGCCGGGCGTATCGCAGCGCTCGCACAATCGCCCTACGTCGCGTCGAAATGGGCGCTCGAAGGGCTGAGCGAAGGCCTCGCGCAAGAGCTCGCGCCGTTCGGCATCCGGGTGGTGATCGTCGAACCGGGCGTCACGAAGTCGTCGATCTTCGCCAAGAACATCGACGCACCGAATTCGACGGGCGCCTACGACACGCACTACCGGCGGATGTTCCAGTTCTACGCCGCCGGAATGGCGGGTGCGACCGACCCGACAGAAGTGGGCCGGGTGATCGAGCACGCCATCACCACCGACGCACCCAAGTTGCGCTACCCGGTGAGCTGGGGCGGCGAGGAGATGGCGACCCTGCACGACCGGATCGCCGACGAGGACTGGCTCGAATTGGGCCGGATCGAGGACGACGCCGACTACATCCGTCGCTTCGATCAGATCTTCGGCATCGACATCTCCACCTGAACCGTCACTCCACCCGAACCGTCACTTCACCTGAACTAGCGTTGGGGTATGCCGCTCGTCGACATCGCCAAGAAGATCGAGAAGTCGCGTGACAAGCTGGGGTTCTCGCCCAGCGAGCAGATCCTGATGGCCTGCATGGTCAACCCGCGAGGGACCGTCGCAGCGATCGCGGCCGGTGGAATGGTCGGTGCCGCCATTCGAGCAAAGGTCGACAAGAACGCGGCGGCAGCGAACGGCGGCGGTCACGCAGCGGCCTGGCCGGGCGGTCGCAACATGTTGGCGATCACCTCGCAACGTCTGGTGTTGTGTGCGATGAGCACGCTGTCGGGCAAACCCACCAGCATCTCCGCGTCCTGGCCGCACGAGGCGATCGCTGGAATCGAAGTGGAGTCCGCTGCGACTCGCTACCCCTTCACGGTGGTGTTCGTCGATGGCACGATGGCGCAGGCTGAAGGAGCCAAGGGCTCGGGGGCCGACCAACTCCCAGCGGTCGTCGCTCAGATCTGGAGCTGACGAGTCCACCATCCACGTCGCCGTGGCATGAGGGCGACGGACACCCCGACGACACGCCGAAGCGAAGACTCCGACGACACCGATCTTCACGGCTTCTTGAGGTTTGCGACCTTGAGTTGACAGCCATGATGCCGATATTCGAAGAATGCGACGGCGTGACGACACCGAGGGCGGCCCACCTTCGCTGTCTGCGGACCCGTTCGCGGTCCCGAGCGAGACCATCGACGAAGCGATCCTCGCGGAACGCTTGAAGTACACCGCCGAAAGTCGGTGGGTGGGTCCGGTCGGGGTGTTCGCGGCGGCGGCCGTGTACGTCCTCATCATTCGTGAGTTCGTGCCGGTGACCGATCGCCTGTCGTGGCTGCTCGTCATGACCGTGTTCTCATTGTCGACGCTGCTCGCCAACTCGTTCCAAGTGGGTCCGTGGGTCCGTCCGGACGGCGTGCCGCTGTTCACCCACGTGGTCCATGCGCTCGTTGGAGTCGGCTGGGGCGCTGCCCTCTGGATGACCACCGGCCACGACGACACGCCGGAATTCCGGTGGATCACGATCGCCGTCATGGTCGCGGTCACCTCAGGTGCCAGCTCCGGATTGTCCGGGGTCAACGACCTCGGTCGGCACGTGGTCATGAGCATGTGGATCGTCGGTGGGCTCGCCCTCGTGGCCGACCGCCACATCGGTCTCGCTCTCGGAATCGGCATCTTTGTCGGGCTGACGATGGTCGACATCCGGATGGGCGCGCGCCTCTGGACCGACCTCATCCACCTCCGGGTCGCTGCTCGAGCGGCGGCCGACCGCCACCTCGCTGCGGCGCACACCGACGAACTGACCTCGCTCCTCAACCGCGGCGGCCTGCGCGAGTACGTGGAAACGGTTCGTGCCGATGCCGCACGACGCGACGGCTCGGCGGCCGGGGCCTCGGATGGCAACGTGCTCGTCGGATACTTCGTCGACCTCGACGACTTCAAGCGGATCAACGACGACTTCGGCCACCTCGTCGGGGACTCCGTGCTCACGGAGATCTCGGATCGACTCGTCGGGTCGACACCGCCCGGGGGCGCGGTCGCCCGACTCGGGGGCGACGAGTTCTTCGTGCTCGTGCATGCCGAGGATGTCGAGAGTCGGGAAGGGTTCCGGACCTGCCTGTCGGACGAGATCAATCGGCCGATCGAGATCGCCGACGGCGTCTTCATCGAGATGACAGCGAGCGTGGGCGCAGCCGAGACGACGTCGGGCACGCTCGACCTCAACGCACTACTGGAAGAGTCGGACCGAGCGCAGTACGAGGTGAAGCACCGCGCCCGATCACGCTTCGAGACCCGCTCGCATCGACGTCGGGTGGCCGCTACCGAGCGCAGCCACTCGGTGGATGCCACCGAACAACCGGCCTGATCGAACCCCTGCGGCGCACTTCGCCGCAGGCGCTCACTTCGTCGCAGGCGTTCACTTCGTGGCGGTGCCGAGCTCGGAACGCACCACGAGCACGGGCCGTCGTGCCCGGTCCGCCACGGCGCCGGCGACCGACGGGTCGAACAGGCGTGAGAACCACGACCGGTTGCGTGTACCTACCACGATGACGTCGGCCTGATGCTCCTCAGCCAGACGCAGGATGGCGTCGGCCGGATCACCGACGTCGCCGATCGCCGTGGTGCGGTCATCGCCGAGCCGTGTGGCGACCTGCTCGGCGACCCGGGAAGCAGCTCTGGGGGCGTGGCGACCTTCGTCGTCGAGTTGCTCCGTGAGGGCTGCCAGCGCGGCGCCGCCGCTACCCATGACCCCCGAGGAGAAGGGGAACGACAGGATCGAATCGACGTCGGGATCGATGTGTACGACCACGCCGTACACGTCTCGACGACCGCGCCCGGCGGTCTCGTCGCTCGCCGACTCGTCTCGTGCGTGCTTCTTCGATGGGCGGTCGAAGACGTCGAGCGCGACCTCCACGATCATCTGGTCGAGATGCGTGTCGTCGACGGCGATCACCAGCGTGATGCCATCGGGGAAGCCCTCGACAGCTGGATCGGTCGCTGGATCGATAGCCGCGTCGGTGGCTGGGCCTTCGCCGATCGGCTGCTCACCGCCGGTCGGTACGACGAACAGGGGAACCGGAGACGAGCCGACGAGGTCGTCGGCGAGATCGCCGTAGCGATCGGTCGCGTTGGCGTGGCGAACCGGGGTTGGCGACACGATCAACTCCAGCCCGTGCTCGTCGACGTACTCGACGATCGGTGCCGTTCCATGCCCGCTCAACACGACCGATTCGACCGCCGCGTGCTCGAAGACCGGGACCGTGTTGGCCAGTGCGGACGCACCGGCTGTTCGTCGCTCGACGACCTGGCGGTCGAGTTCGGCGGGTGAGACGACGGGCCCACCGACGCTCGTCGCTCCGGCGGTGGCGATGAGGAGACTCGGGTGAGGATCGACGACGGTGGCGAGGTGCCAGGCCATATCTTCCGGGAGCAGCCGAGTCGCGCGCGTGAGCGCGTCGTTGGCACGCATCGTTCCGTCGGTGATCGCAACGGCGCGGAACCGATGGTCTGGGTGCTCGGTCGTCACAGCGGGCGCAGCGTTCATGGTCGGGCACTACCCGCCGTTTGGGCAGCGCAATCCTGGACGCGGCGGTTGGACAGCTCATCCCGGTGACGATCAATCCGGTGGTACCGAGGCGCGGTCGCGCACGCGAACCGAGGCGGCGACGCGCCGCAGTTCGAGGCGTTCTCGTTCGAGCCACGTGGTGTCGTCGACGGTCGTGACGAGATCGTCGACCAGGTCCTCGAACGGTTTGATCGGCCCGGGCAGCTCGCGGCGGATCACCTCGCTGCGCATCTCGATCACCGTACGGAGCAGCGTCAGCATGACCTTCGGGTCGCTGCGTCCATAGCGCCGGATCGGGTCGAAGCCGGCGAGGAGGTGTTCGCGCTTCTCAGCGGGTTCGGAGCGGATCGTTCTGCCGTCTTCTTCGACGATGCTGGGTTCGTCGTCGTGTGCCCACAGCGCCAACAACACTTCCGCGAGGTGGCGTGTGATGTCCTCGGCGGTTTGTGGGTCGTTGATGCCGGGGGACAGTGCCCGCACGGCGATGTCCGCCAACTGGGCGATGCCGAATCCGATGTCTTGTTGCATCGTCCGAGAGTCGCCGAGCGCGAAGGCCGCACGGACGCCGCTCGCGATCGCATCGGCGTGCTGTTCTTCGGCCTGGTCGTCGTGCTGGTCTGGCTCCTGGTCGCGGTGTGTGTCGGTGTGTGTGTCGGTGTGTGTGTCGGTGTGTGTGTCGCTGCGCTGGTTGCCTCGATCAGACGGGAGCTCCACCCACGCGAGTGGACTGTTGCTCGTCACGTACGCGCCATGGGTGACCACGATCCAGGCGGACGACTCGCTCGGCAGCGCCTCCGCGAGCGACGTTGCGTCGATCTGTTGCACCCATCCGCAACGACCCGCCTCGACGACGATGGCGTGCGCCGGAATCGGCGGGTGCTCGGGTCGCGTGCGCTCGTAGCTCCCCCGCTCGAGTGGCGCTCGCCGCGCTGCGGGAGTCACCCGAGGGCTCGCTCCGCCGTGGCGACGACCGGCCGCCTCGATGACGGCGATGGTCTCGTCAGAGATCCGCTTGGCGACGGTGCCGATCTGCAGGCTCGTCGTCACGTGGTCGACGGCGCGCACGACCGCGACGAGACATGCCACACCCAAGACGACTGCGACGATGACGGTCACGTTGGGGACGATCGAGTCGTCACCGAGATCTCGAGCCGAGCGCAGCCCGAGCAGGCAGAAGACCGTGGTCGCGAGCACGAGACCGACGGTTCGTCGCAGCACGGTGTCGCTCAGCCAGTTGCGCATCGCTCGCGGCGAGAACTGTCCGCTCGCGAGTTGCACCGCGACGAGCATCATCGAGACGAGCAACGTGAAGGCGGTGATCAGACCGCCGGCGATCGCGCCGAGCACGGCTCGGGCACTGTCGATCGTGGTCGCCAAGAGTGCGGGCAGGTCGTTGCCGCCGTCACTGATGCGTCGATCGATCAGCAGGATCAACTGGCTTGCGATCACGGCGACGAAGGTCATCACGAGCGGCACGAAGGCCAATCGGTGTTGGAACTCTTCGATGAGTTGCCGGACGCGGACGATGCCGATGCGTTCGGCCAGCCAATGTCGTGCCTTCGAAACGTAGCGCTGGGTTGCCGAGGAGCTTGCGTCTCGGGATTCGTCGTCCGCAGGAGCGGTGGCAGGAGCAGTGGCAGGAGCGGCGTTCGTCGAGCGTTGCTCGCCTTGCTCGGGGGTGGGTTGTCGCTGCAAGGTGATCAGCGGTGACGGTCGCGGCGGAACGAACACGTCACGTTGACGATGCCGTCGGAGTGATCGACCCGCACGTCGTCGGCGAGCGCGTGAACGATGTTGAGTCCGCGGCCCGTGACTCGATCCGGCGGAACCGGGGGCGGACACCGGCGTGGCGGAGACGACGAGATCGATTCGGTCGCGACGACGAACCCGTCGCGTCGACCGTCGTCGTCGACGATGGTTCCGTAGCTCACGACGGCATCACCATCTCCGTGTTCCAGCGCGTTGGTGACCAACTCCGACACCACGAGCGACACGTCGTCGACGGAGTCGGCGCCGAGGATCGATGCGGCGGCGTTCGCAACTCGCCGCCTCGCTCGCGCGAGTTGACGGGGCGACGACACGCGGAACTCTCGATAGTCCACCGTGCCGCCCATCGCCACGTCGTACCCGAGACCCAGAGACGTCAAACCCGGCAGTTGCCGTGCCGCCGATCGCCAGAGCTGATCGGGACCCGGCTTGCCAGGTCGTTGCGCGGGTTCTCGTTCGGACCGGCGGACTCGCGCCTCGAGTCTGGACTCCAAGACGTCATGCCGCTCGGGGAAACGCAACCGCGTCGTCTGCCTCGTCTGTCTCGCGGCGCAGCCACCAGAGGACCCCGATCAACGCGGCGATCGCCACCGCACCGGACAGAACGATGCGTGGATGGCGACGGGCGGCGCTCGCCGACGTCACGACGGTCCGTGACACGTGATTGGCCATGCTGCGGCCACCGCTGGTGGCGGCGGCGCTCGTTGCACTGGCGACGTCTTCGGCGACGTGGCGGGCCGATGACGCCAGATCACCGAACGAGTCAGCGACGGCGTCGAGGTCCACGCGGTCGGTCGCGGTCGCGGCGACCGACCGGATCGTGTCGCTGATCTGGTCGGTGTCTCGAGGGAGCTTGGTCACATTCATGAAATCATCCGTTCCGTGCTGGTCTGGTGCTGGTGCTGGTGCTGTTCTCTCGATCGAAGGCTCAGTCGGTGCGGCGATGCACGACGTCGCCAGCGGAGTCCTGCAGGTGCGCTCGCACGAACCACTGGAAGAGCTCGAGATCTTGGAGCTGCCCGATGAGGAGATCCTCCGACACCGGATCGATCTCGCCGAGGCGCTGCTGGCCAGCTCGGTGATCGGCGATGACGCCGCTGTAGACGTCGTCGAGTGCCGCGAGGTGACGAACTGTCGGTTCGCGATGGAGTTCGTAGTCGCTCCACGTGCGGGTCTCGACGATCTTGCCGGGCGTGCCGCTCGGGCTGGCGCCGAGCGTGGCGATGCGTTCGGCCAGTACGTCTGACATCGAGCGGATCTTGTCGACTTGAGGATCGAGCATCTCGTGGATGGCGATGAAATTCATGCCGACCACGTTCCAGTGGATGTGTTTCAGCGTGAGGTGGAGATCGAGGAGCGCGGTCAGGCGCTGCTGCAGAATCGACGTCGTCTCAGCCGACGACTCCGAACTCAGACCGGCGACGGTCGTGTTGATCGAGTCCGACGTCATGCCGGTGTTGCTGCCGGTGTTGCTGCCGGTGTTGCTGCCGGTGTTGGAGCCGGTGTTGGTAGCGGTCTTGGTGGCGGTGGTGGTGCTCATGAAGCGGATGTACCCGCGGGAAGCTGCACCGAAACACGAGCGAGAGGTCCAGCGAGAGGTCCAGCGAGAGGACCACCGAGAAACGGGGTTAGGTGATGTCGCTGTCAGTGTGCGTGAGGGCTCGCATCTGCTCGAACGACTTGCGCAGCAGTCGTGACACGTGCATCTGTGAGATGCCGACCTCGTCGGCGATCTCACTCTGCGACTTGTCGCCGTAGAAGCGGAGTTCGACGATGCGCCGCTCGCGCTCCGGGAGTTGCGCGAGCAGTTGGTCGATCAGGTGGCGATCGACCGTGTCGCCGTAGCCGGATTCGTCAGCGGCGAGCGCGCGCTGCCGGTCGCTCGCCTGTTCGTCGTCGCCGGTCGACGTGTCGAGGGTGCCCACCTGATACGCAGCGGTTGCAGCGAGCCCACGCAAGACGTCGTCACGCTCGATGCCGAGATGCTCGGCGATCTCGTCGATGCTCGGGCTCTTTCCGGTCGTGGTGCTGAGTTCGTCACCTGCGTTGCGGACGAGGAGGTGGAGGTCTTTGGCGCGGCGCGGGACTCGTACGGTCCATGTCTTGTCGCGGAAGTGTCGCTTGATCTCCCCTTCGATGGTGAGTCCTGCGAACGATCCGAACGCAGCACCGTGTTCAGGATCGAAGCGGTCGACAGCCTTGACCAGGCCGAGCATGGCGACCTGGCGAACGTCGTCGTCGATGCCCCCGCGTGAGTACCGCTTCGCGATGTGCGCGGCGAGGCCGAGATGTCGCTCGACGATCTGGTTCCGGATGCGGCGCGCGCCGGTGGCGCGGAAGCGGACGAACAGTTCGTTGTCCAGATCGTTGTCGTGGGGCCCGCGCCGATTCGCGTCGGAATCAGCGGAGGGGTCTCGTTGGTCGGTGCTGGGTTCGCCGGTACTCGTCGTCGTCATCGATCGCTCACTTCCCGACCTGCGGGACGTCGGTTCGACGAAGGCTCCGTTGCGGTGCTGGTCGTTGCGGTGCCGGTCGTCGTGGTCCCCGTCGTACGGTCGTCTGTCCGGTGTTCATCTGCTGTCCGGGATCCATCTGCGGAGTGAGGGCTGTCGAGTGAGGGCTGTGGAGTGAGGGCTGTGGAATGAGGGCTGTCGAGCGAGGGCTGTCGGGTGAGGGGTCAACTCGCTGACTCGCTGCTTCGTTTGACGAACCGCACGGTGCCTGACTCGATCGTCAGGTCGTCGACGGCCGACCGAAGAATGGTGGCCGCCAACTCGTCGAGTGCGATCGGAGTCGGGCCGATCGCGAAGAACATCGCTCCAACGCAGCCGTCCTCCGGCTCGAACGAGACCGACACGCGGCTCGACGAGTCGAGGTCGGCGATCGACGCGAAGACTTCGCTGACGGCGAGTCGAAGGTCGTCGATTTCGTCGAGCGAGAGTCCGACGTCCGCGCCGAGCGACGCGCACAGCAACCGCAGTGTTGCAGCCATCTCGATGCGTGCGGGCACGATCACTTCGATCGTCCGGTCGATCGCGGACGAGGCCGAGCCGAAGCCGGCCGTTCCGGACTCGGCGCCGCCGAGATCGGGCGGTGTCGTTCCGTCGCTGTGCGCGCTCGGATTCTGGCGGGCGTCGGGAGAGTCAGTCATCGGCGCGAACCGTATCGGGTGCGTCACGGCCGATGCGCCCAGTGAGGGCGCCAGCCGGGCGCTGGAGGTGGCGCACTCGCTGGTGGCGTTGTCGGGGAGCGTGCGGGCAGGCGCAGAGTCATCAGGTCCATGGCATCGTGTCAGTGCATCGGTTCGGGATCAACGGTTCGGGATCATCGGTTCGGGATCATCGGTTCGGGATCATCGGTTCGGGATCATCGGGTCGGGTCGGCGTGAGCCGACGGCGGGTCAGTTCGACAGGCGGTTCTTGATCTTGTCGATACCTTGCTTCACCGCGTCGGACGCCTGGTCGACCTTGTCCTTGGCAGCGGCAGCGCGCTGGTCGTCACGACCCGCTTCCTTGAGGTCGTCGTCGTCGGTGACCGCTCCGGTTGCTTCCTTGGCGCGGCCCTTGATCTCGTCGGTAGTGCTGTCGGTGCTGGTGTTGTCGTGTTGGGACATGGCAGGAGCGTTCCCCGCCGGTTGCGCCGTCAAACCGCGCCGTCCTTCCGACCGCGCCCGCCGGCGTCGGTGAGTGACCGCAGCCATGAGGCCGAGGGTTTGGTCGACGCGGGCGCCGGGGATCGTCGAGCCATGGCGTGCCTCGAACCGATCTCTCGACGACACCGCTCGTCGGATCGCGCACGACACCGTCCGTTTCGCCGCGAACTACCCCGCGAACTACCCCGCGAACTACCCGGCGAACCACCCCGCGAACCACCCCACGAACAACCCGGCGAATTACACCGCGGTTCACGCGGTCGGCGCCTCGCCGGGTGAGCATGCTCCGATGGGCCCGATCGTTGCGGGTGCCTGTTGCCGATGACGTTGTCGATGACGTCGAGACACTCTCGGACGCGTTCGACACGGACGGGCTCGACGGCTGGACCTGGGCGACCGCCGGACTCGTGCTGGCGATCGCCATCGCCGTCGCCATCGTCGTTCGTTGGTCGCTCGGAGCGGTCTTGGTGCGACGCCTCGAACGTTCGCTCGCGATCTTTCTCTCGCGAACGGCGAGCTATGTGGTCGTCCTCATCGGCGTCGTGTACGCGCTCGACCAACTGCGCGTCCGTGTCGGTCCACTGATCGGTGCGCTCGGCATCGCTGGCATCGCGTTGGCGTTCGCCCTCAAGGACATCCTCGAGAACTTCGTGGCCGGGATCCTGTTGCAGATCCAGCGACCGTTCACCTACGGACACGAGATCGAGATCAACGACCAAGTCGGTCGTGTGCAAGACGTCAACGCTCGCTTCGTGACCATGCTGACTCCGAGTGGGGAGACCGTCATGGTGCCTTCCGCGGTGGTGATCAAGTCGGAACTCTCGAACATGACCGTCGCCGGCCGACGGCGCACCGACCTCGAGATCGGCGTGGCCTACGGTTCCGATCTGCGAGTGAGCCGCTCGGTGCTCGAACGAGCGGCCCGGTCGGTCGACGGTGTGCTGGGCGATCCCGGAGCCGAGGTCCTGCTGACCGGATTCGGTGACTCCAGTATCGACTTCGTGGTGCGGTATTGGCATGGACCGTCGATCGCTGAGTTCTGGCGTGTCCGCAGCGACGTCGCGTTCGCTGTCGAGTCGGCGCTCGACGAGGCCGGCATCACGATTCCGTTCCCGCAGCGAACGCTGTGGTTCCCCGACAGATCACCGGCCAGCACCGACGCTGGCGAGAACCCCGAAGAGCAGCCCGAGATCAAGCCCGAGATCAAGCCCGAGATCAAGCCCGAGATCAAGCCCGAGATCAAGCCTGCGGAGTAGTTCGAGATCAAGCCGGGAATGACGCCCGAGGAAGAGCCGCGCGAGATCGCCGGCAGGGTGCCATCGCCCGAGCTGTCGCACCGCGAGCAGTCGCGCGTCGAACCGTCGAATGCGGAGTGGTATCTCAGCTGACGAGCCGGCCCGTCAGCTCGTCACAACAGCTCGTCACGTCAGGTGTTCGTGTCCCAGGCCGGCAGTGGGTCGAAGAAGCGTGTCCAGTGTCGGGGACCCTTCGCCGTCTCGTTGTCGGTCAGGATGCAGCGGTCGAGCGCCGCGGTGAGTGTCGCCTGGTCCATGTCGATGCCGATGAACACCAACTCGGTCATCCGGTCGCCGAACTCGGGATCCCAACGACGTTCGAGATCGGCGCGTTCGTCGTCGTCGAGCTCCCACGACTCCTCCGGCACGGCGGCCAGCCACGGACCGGACGGCTCGAGCACGATCGACGGCCCTGCTTGATGCCAGATCGCCTGAACGTCGGGCCGCGTGGCGAGCCAGAAGAAGCCTTTCGAGCGAAGTACGCCTTCCCAGCAGTCATCGTCGAGCGTCGCTGCGAGCCGGGCCGGGTGGAACGGTCGGCGGGACCGATAGACGAAGTGGCCGATGCCGTACTCCTCGCTCTCGGGCACGGGAACGTCGTTGAGCGCCTGTGCCCAACCGGGGAAGGCCCCCGTGGCCTCGGGGTCGAATCGGCCGGTGCCGAGCAGTCGGTGGATCGGTACGTCGCCATCTAGCGCGGTGATGATCTCGGCATCGGGATTCAACGCCTGCACGAGCGCTTGGACACGCGCCAGTTCGTCGGCCTCGACGAGATCCACCTTCGACACGATCAGCAGATCGGCGAACTCGATCTGGTCGACGATCAGATCCGCGATCGTCCTGACGTCGCTCTCGTCGCGGCCGATCCCGAGTTCGGCGAGTTCGGCGATGTCATCGAAGTGATCGAGGAGTCGAGCCGCGTCGACGACGGTCGTCATCGAGTCGATGTGTGCCCGCTCGAGCAGCGAGTGGTCGTCGCCGGTGTCGAACAGGAACGTCGCGGCGACGGGCATCGGCTCGCTGATTCCGGTCGACTCGATCACGAGATGATCGAACCGTCCTTCGTCGGCGAGGCGGGCGACCTCGTCGAGGAGGTCGTCGCGCAGGGTGCAGCAGATGCAGCCGTTCGTCATCTCGACGAGTCGCTCGTCGGTTCGATCGAGATGAACCTGTCCGGCGACGAGCGCAGCATCGATGTTGATCTCGCTCATGTCGTTGACGATGACGGCCAGCCGCCGTCCCTCGCGGTTCTTGAGGAGCTGGTTGAGCACGGTGGTCTTGCCCGCCCCGAGGAATCCCGACACCACCGTCGTCGGCAACGTCGGCGTCGCTGGCACTGGGGTGGCAGCGGGGGTGGCCGTGGGGGTGGTCGCGGCACTGGCCGTGGGGGTGGCCGTGGGACTGGCCGCGGGGGTGGCCGTGGGGGTGGTCGTGGGGGTGGTCGTGGGGGTGGTCGCGGCACTGGCCGTGGGAGTGGTCGCGGGAGTGGTTGCTGGTGCCGTCATGGTTGGTTTCGTCGTGGTTGATGAGGTCGGTGCGAGTGCGGGTGCGGGTGCGGGTGCGGGTGATGGTGATGGTGATGATGGTGATGGTGATGGTGATGGTGATGGTGATGGTGATGGTGATGATGGGGCGGGTTCAGGGGATCTGGGTTCGACGGCGCTGGCAACGGTGGGTCGGATGTTGGTTGCTGGGGTCGCTCAGGGGCCGACGCGTGGGAACGTGATCGCTACTGCCGTGGCGCTGCGACCGGCGACCGTGTGTGAGGTGGCCGTGTGTGAGGTGGCGGTGTGTGAGGTGGCGGTGTGTGAGGTGGCGGTGTGAATGGTCGTGGTGTGAATGGTCGTGGTGTGACGTGCGGTCGCATCGACCTCGGTTTCATGACGGGTGGTGGGCGAGCGGTCGGTGGCGAGGTCGATGCCCGTGATCGCCCGGGTGATCGTCTGGGCGGCCCGTCGGGCACCCCACAGATTCCCGGCGGCAGGGCCGAGTTGGAGCGCAGCGAGGCGACCGGTGACGTGGATCGGCAGTGTTGCGACCCGAAGGTCCGCGGACAGAACGGGCAGTCCGTCGACCGTCTGGCAGTGTGTCGCGAGGTCGGCGAACGCCGGCCCCGCGTCGAGCGACGGCGTCGATCCTGTGGCGAGCCAGCATCGGTCGGCGCACACCACGCGACGTTCGCCGTCGACGTCCACATCGAGCCGCAGGCGACGCTCGACCTGCAGGTCGATCACCTGGGATCGCTCGAGCAGGGTCAGCGTCGAGTCGTCGATGGCCGAACGCAGCCGTCGCAGCATCGTCGGGGTGATCGATCCACCGTCGCGGGCGGCCGCTACTGCAGCTGCTCGGACGCTCGGGTCGGGTTCAGACTCGAAGTCGGCCAGGAAGCGTGGACCGAGCCAGCCGGCGTCGATGTCGAAGTCGGACCCGCGCAGTGCTCGTCGCACGATCATGGTGACCCTCGCGCCTCGGCGGAGCGCCGCCGTGGTGAGGTGCGCGGCAGTGAGTCCTCCTCCGACGATCACGACATGTTCCCCGCCGAGCTCGACCGCGCTGAGATCGATGTCGGAGGCGTGAACCACCGCGGGGTCGCCGGGGGAAATGACGCGTTCGGCCCAATCGGGCAGGCGCGGGGTCGCCGGGTTGGCACAGACGATCACGTGACGCGCTGCGATCGTCATGCTCGGGATGCCGGTGCTCGGGATGCCGGTGCTCGGGATGCCGGTGCTCGGGATGCCGGTGTTCGGGATGCCGGTGCGGGTCTCGGATGTGTCGTCCGTCGCCGGGAGTCGGATCGAGGAGACGGTGCCGCGTCGGAGGAGTTCGTCGAGGCCGTATCGTTCGACGAGCTCGTCGCAGAAGGAGCGGAACGCCGACGTGAACGGAATGCCGTAAGGCAACCCGGGCGATCCGAGCCGGTGACGCGAGATGTGATCCAACAGCGCACTGGGATCGGGGTCGGGGCTGTGCACCCCGGGGGAGCGCAGCGTGTCGATCTCGAAGCGTGCGAACTGTTCGTTCCAGGTGTCCATCCACGTGCCGGTCGGGTCGACCGCAACGATCCTGTCACGCAGCGATGGCGCAGCCGTCAGGAGATGCGTCATGACCGCCAAGGCCTGGGGGCCAGCGCCGATCACCAGCACCTCGACGTCGGCGGAGCCATCGGCAGCGAGATCGACGACGATCGGCCGTGCGGTCGGCCGTGCGGTCGGCCGCGACGGGACGATCGATGCCGACACCCGAGTAGTCACCCCATCACTCTATGGGAATGAGTCCTAATCCCACCTCGACCGGGTCTCCGACTCCGCCTCCCTCCCCTCGTGCCGATGCCGGTAGTGAGGTCGGCGGAGTTCGAGTTCGAGGCGGAGGGGCTCGTTCATGCGCCAAACGTACGGATGAACGTTCCAAAGGGGCGGTTCGCTGGCATCCTGGGGACATGAGCGATGCGACGTGGGACGAGCGGTATTCGAAGAGTGAGTACGTCTGGACGGACACGGTCAACCAGTTCGTCCAGCAGTACCTGAGCGACCTGCCGCCCGGTTCGGCGGTCGATCTCGGCGCGGGTGAGGGTCGCAACGCGGTCTGGCTCGCTCGTCGCGGCTGGTCGGTCACCGCTGTCGACTTCTCGGCGGTCGGCCTCGACAAGGGCCGCCGCCTCGCGGCGGATCACGAGGTCGACGTCGAGTGGGTCGTGGCCGACGCGACGACGTGGCAGTCACCGCGACCGGTCGACCTCGTCGTGTTGTCGTATCTCCAACTCGAGGTCGACGATCGGCGCACTGCCGTCGAACACGCCGCCTCGTGGCTTGCTCCGGGCGGCCGCGTGTTCGTGATCGCTCACGACCAGTCGAACGTCGAGCATGGTGTCGGCGGACCGCCCTCGACGGCGGTGTGCTACGACGTCGCCGAGACCGTCAGCTGGGTCGACGGGCTCTCGATCCCGCTGGTGGTCGACGTGGCCGAGGTCGCGCAACGACGTGTCGGCGACGAGGTCGCGCTGGACACGCTGGTGATTGCGGTCCGTCCGCGAGACTGAGCGCACCCTCGGCGGAGCCGTGACGCGCCGAGACCGATGGGACCTTTGACGGTGGCGACCAACGTGCACCCTCGACGAAGGTGGACATTGGAGTGGAGCATTCCAGATGACCGACCGGCGCCGTGAGCGTCGGATCGGCGTCTCGTCGCCGCCTCGCCACCTCGGAAGGGGTCGGGCGTCGAGGTCAGGCGTCGAGGTCGGCGTCGAGGTCAGGGAGCCGCTCCGGCAACCCCAGGCAACACACCAGCGAGCAAGAAGGAGCACAACATCATGACGATGTCATTGGACGGAGCGGTGGCGATCGTGACCGGCGCAGCGCGCGGGATGGGAGCCGAGCACGTGCGCGGCCTCGTCGCCGCTGGCGCACGAGTGGTCGCCACCGACATCCTCGACGAGGAAGGCCGCGCCCTGGCCGACGATTTGGGCGACGCCGTGATGTACCGGCGTCT
The DNA here is from genome assembly GCF_046290335.1 of Ilumatobacter sp. Classification (GTDB taxonomy): domain Bacteria; phylum Actinomycetota; class Acidimicrobiia; order Acidimicrobiales; family Ilumatobacteraceae; genus Ilumatobacter_A. The sequence continues at coordinate 20,267 of NZ_JBKAGH010000003.1, forward strand.
CGACGTCACCGATGCCGACGCGTGGGACACCGTCGTTGCACAGGCGGAGGAAGCGTGGGGGCCGGTCAAGGTGCTGGTCAACAACGCGGGGATCGTGATGTTCGGTCCGATCGAGTCGCTGTCGCCGAGTGACTGGCAGCGCGCCATCGACATCAACCTCACGGGCGTCTTCCTCGGCATGCACGCCGTCGTCCCGTCGATGCGGCGCGCCAACGGCGGCGCGATCGTCAACATCTCGTCGACGGCTGGTCTCCAGGGCTACGCCAACCTGGGCGCCTACGTGGCGAGCAAGTGGGGGGTACGGGGTCTGACCAAGACCGCAGCGTTGGAGCTTGGTCCCGACAACATCCGTGTCAACTCGATCCATCCCGGGCCGATCCGCACACCGATGATCGACGGCGTGTCGCTCGACATGGTCAAGTCGCAGCCGATCCCGAGAGTCGGCGAACCCGAGGAGGTGACGGCGATGCTGCTGTTCATCCTCCAGGACGCGACGTACTCGACCGGTCACGAGTTCATCATCGACGGTGGCACGATCGTCGGCGCCACCGTCGACGTCCCCGACACCTGATCGCCGACACCTGATCGCCGATGCTGCTCGCTCGAGGCGGCACGGGGAGTCTCAGACACACACGTGACCGGCGTCGCAATGCGACTCAGCCGACTTCGAGGAAGCCGCAGGTCCTGGCGAGGGTGATGGCAACGTCGTTGTCGGCGTTGATGAACCAGCCGGGGTCGCCGTCGATGAACCCGACGTAGAAGTCGGCCGTTCCCGCGGGCGTGTCGACCAGCCATCGCCAACCGTTCGTGTCGCCACCGCCGCTGGTGAACCCGCCGTAGTCGGCGCCGCAGTCGAGGAGGAGTTGGTCGAGAATCTGACCGGCCGCGTCGGCCGGTGACCATTCCGGTTGGCCCGGCGAGTTGGGTGTCGTGTTCGTCTCGCTGGGCGTCGTGGCAGGCGTCGCCGTCGGCATGGTGGTAGGGGGATCGGCATCCTCGAGGACGCCGATGATCCCCCGCACCACCGTGAATCCCACCCCGCCGGTGTCTGCGTTGGACGACCACGTCGACGGGTCGGAGTCCCACACGGTGTAGGTCCCGGCTGGGATCACGGCATACGGCGCTGCGTTCCAGTACGCGTTGGCCACGCCACCCTGTCCTTCGGCCCCGACCGTTTGCCACGGTCCGAAGAACGACCCGTCGCTGGCCGTGAGTCCGACCTGGCCGGGGGCGGTCTCCGGACCGTAGTGGTAGTTGCTCACCCACGTGATCAGCGTTGGCGCGTCGACAGTGAACGTGGCGCCAGCGGTCGCGCCCGGCGTCACCGCAAGGATGTTGCCGACGTTGACCAGGTCCACGTCCTGGTCGCTGTCCGGGTCGGGTCCGTCGGCGGTCTCGTTCGCCGTCTCGTTGACGGGGTCGGGCCCAGAGAATCCACCGATCGGCACCTCGATCAGTTCACCCGTGCCGAGTTCGACGACCACGAACTCGTCGCCAACGGGTGTGACCGAGACGATCACGATGATCACGGTGGGGTCGAACTCGGGCCACGGTGTGCCGACGTAGGTGGGCGCGCTCGACAGCGGCTGGGGCGGGGCGAGCGGGTTCCCGCAGGAACACTTCGCTCGGGGCACGCCGGTCTCGTCGACGAGGACGGCGTGTCCGGCCTGGAGGACGGATTGGTGAGGCAGCGCGACGCCGTCGGCGTACCCGTGGTTGGTCACGCGCGTGTCGCGGGTGAGCGTGAGTGGTGTGAGGCTCTCGATGAACTCGCGGAGTTCGCTCGCCTCGATGCGTTGCACGGCGGCCCAGGCCGCACCCTTCGCCGGGTCCGATTCGAGGAACTCGGCGAGTTGCGCCGTGTCACAGGCCGTGACGTCGCGAGTGCCTCCGTAGAGGCCGGGTTCGTTGCCTGCGATCTGCGCGAGCGGAACCTGCTGATCGGACAGCGGTGCCGTGGTGGTCGGCATGGGCAGAGCCGGCAGCGCGACGGTTGGTGACGCCTCGAAGCTGATCCCGACCGTCTCGGTGAACGCCCGGGCGGTCGGGACCCCGACGGGCTCGAGCAACACTTCGCCGGTGCCGAGTGCGGACCCGTCGAGCAGCACCTCACCAGCCGCGACGACCGTGCTCGATGCCGGGCCCGTCGATGGTCCGGCGACGTCGTCATCCCCGCTGCCACCACCATTGCCGCCGAGTCCGAGGGTGACGAGGAGCGCGACCAGGCCAGCGATGGCGACGCCTGAGACGACTCCGATCAGTAGGGTCGGGCGTGCTCGAGCCTCGTTCGAAGCGGGTGGTGAGTTCGGTGTGGGGGACGCACCGTCAGAGGGGGTTGTCACGTCGCTCATGTCTTCTTCGTACGCCCAGCACAGCCCCCAGGTCAGGGGAGAAAGTCACGTCTCGCTCGCCTCGCGTTCGGGCGCCTCGGTGCGCGTCGGCCGTCGCTCCGGGCCGTCGTTCCCGGACGTCGTTCCGTGACGATTCGCCGTGACGATTCGTCGTGAAGATTCGCCGTGACGATTCGCGCAATGCCACAGGAGGAGGCGGCCGGAGCCCGAGACCTCGTCTGCCCCGATCTCGGTCGAGATCGCTGCTGGTCGGCGGTTCGTTGGATGAGTCCCGCCGCCCGTGGGCTGGCGGTGTTGCCGCTTTGCGCTGACGAGGTGGCGACGTTCGCAGCATTCCTCGACCACGGCCGCGACGCGCTGGTCGGCGACCAACTCCGCATGCAGGTCGCCGCTGCGAGCCCCACGACCAGTGGAGTGCTCGCGCACATGGCGACGATGGACCACGGCGGGCCACGATGGACAACGCCGGGACCGGGGCTGGAGCATCGACTCGCCAGCCGTCCCGAGCAAGAGTCTGCAACATCTCTCCGCTCGACGGCCTGTGCTGTCGGCCCAGGCTGCTTCCCCTGGCTTGGCTGGCAGCCCCGCCTGGGACGTCACCTCGGCTCCAGCAGAACGCCAGTAGTGCGCCCGGTTGGTGGCATCACGAGATCGGAGCTGGCATGTCACCGTCGCCGCGGTGTGGCTCGACCAGACCTCGACGCGGACGCCGTCCAACCAGTCGCCGAACACTCCGAGGACTGAGCCGCTCCAGGGCATCTGCCGAGGGCGCCATCTTCGGCCACTTGGCGATCGACGAGTCGCGGCGCGCGGCGCTCAGGTCAGGCGGCTTGGCGTGCTGGGGGTCCGGTGGCCATGACGGTGTTGTCGGGGAGGGTGATGGTGAGTTCTCGGTGGGGGCCGAGGGTGATGTTCCAATTGTCGGCGTGGATGCGTGCGTGGTGGTTGGCGCAGACGGGGAGAAGATTGTGGAGATCGGTCTGGCCGCCGTGCTCCCACCACACGATGTGATGGAACTTGCAGCGGTTGACGTGCACGTGGCAGTTGGGGATGGCGCAGGTGGCGTAGAGCGCGCGGAGTGCCCGTCGCTGGGCGCGGTTGGCGAGGCGGCTGGAGCGGCCGAGGTCGAGCTTGCCGGGAGCGTGGAGCACGATGCCGTTGCGGACGACCACGATGTCGAGATCGACGTTGGACTCGGCATCGCCGATCAGGTCGGCGAGGACCTCGACGGGAACTTCGACGGGGATGCCCCAGTCGACGAGCGGCCCGCCGGCACCGTTGGTTTGGGTGGCGTCGATCACGACGAGCAGATCGGTGCCGACCCTGCCGCCGCTCGGCACGGGCATCGGACGAGCGTCGGCATCGTTGCGCGTCTCCCCGGCGTCGACGAGTCCGCCGCCGGTGACGAGGCGTACCAGAGCCAGGGCTCGGAGGTGTGCTTGTTTTTCGATCGGGTGCTCGGGGCACGTGGTGGGCACCGTTTCGGCGAACAGTTGTTGCACGGTGTGTTCGAGGACGGCATGCAGGTGCGCGCCGGTGACGGGATCGAAGCGGCCCTTGAGGTTGAGCATGCCGTCATCGTCGGTCCAAGACCGCAGTGACGTGGCACGGCGCTGGCGTTCGAGTCGTTCGAGGCCGTCGTGGGCCAGCAGCCGGTTGCAGATCTCGCGGACGCGTCGCCGGAACTGGGTGCGTGTCATCGACGCGGCGGTCGGCATGAGTGCCTCGCACTCGCGGAGGAACTCGCTGCGCAGGCGGGCGGGTACCGATCGGGAAGCTCGCGTCACGATGGTGACGTACTCGTCGGTGATGACCGCATCGTCGAGTGCATCGGCGACTGCCGGAGCGTCGTCGAGGACCCCGGCGGTGTCGAGCAGCGCGCCGGCGGCGCCCATCGAGCCCTTGGTGTCGGCGGCGATCGTCTGTTCCGGGAAGGCGTCGACTCGCCGCACGACTCGTGTCAACTCGGCTTCGGCTGCTGCCAGCCATGCTCGGGTTTCTCGGATGGCGACCATGCCAGCGCGAGCGAGTTGGAGGGCGAGCGCGGTGTCGCCAGCATCGGCCGTCGTGGCGGCCGCGGCACGAGTACGTGCCACGTGTTCCACCCGCTCGACGACCCCGCTGAGATCCATGGTGACCACCATAGGGATGCCCTGTGACAGAGTTGTTCGCAGCACAGCCGACCTACCGAAAAACGTGTGTTCGACCATCGGGCGGGGATCTGGCGCAGTTTGGGCGGTCATCGGAAGGCGGACGGACTCGCCCGTTCGGTCCCGAATTCACCGCTCGACCGGGTCGGCTCAGCGGATGTGCCACGTTGCGCGAGTGCGCGGGCTCGCCGATGCGAACACGACGAACTCGCGACCCGGGCGGTCGGGCGCGTCACGCACTTCGTCGATCACGAACCCGGCGTGCGCCAGCGACTCGTCGAGTTCGTCGAGGGTGCGGAATCGCAGCGTCGAATCCGACTCGATGACGGTGGCGGTGACGGTGACGGTGTCGAGGAACCGGAACGTCCAACGGAACGAGACGAGCGGGGGATCGACCATGGTCAGCTCCACCCAGCTCTCCACGTCGCCTGACCGGGTCGGCGTGATCGTGAGCGATGCGTGCCGCGTCCACTCCGCCCACGCACGCGCTGCTGGGTCGCGTGTCTCGAACACGAGGCGACCATCGGTGCCGAGAGCGCCCTTTGCTGCCGTCAGCGTGGCCGTCCACTCCTCGTCGGTGACGAAGACCTGTGCGACGTTGCCGGTCATCACGACCACGTCGACGCCGAGACGTGGGGCGTCACGTGCGGCGGCGTGGATCCAGCGCACGGCCGCTGCGCCCGGTTTCGAACGTGCGACGGCGAGCGACGCAGCAGCCGGGTCGAGCCCGATGACACGGAGTCCCCGCTGCGCGAGCCGACAGGCGAGTGCACCGGTGCCGCAGCCGATGTCGAGCACGCTCGATGCTCCCAGTTCGGTGATGATCGACTCGTAGAGGTCGAGGTCGTCGCGTTCGCCGTCGAGGTCGTCGTAGATCTCGGCCAGACGCGGATCCGCGAAGATCGGATCAGCTTCCGGCAACTGCAACGGCGGTTCCTTGTCGCTGCTGTCGACCACGACTCCAGTATCGCCGCCTCTCCCGTGTGGCCACGCTGGCGAGCGCTCGATTCCCCTGCCGACGTCTGTGCTCCCTCCCCCACCCCGAGCGGGTCGTCACGGTCACACCGGACCGATCGGCGGGCCCTCGCCCACCAAGGAGCAGATTCCAGATGACGGACCGCAACGATCCGACCCGTGAGCGAAGCGCTGATCGACCCAGCGAGGACCGTGACACGGAGCGGGAGACCGAACGCAAGCAGCCGGAGGACGACACCGCAACCGTGGCGCCCGACCGATCGAGGCTGACCGATCACGACCTCGACGACGACGTGGCCGTCGTCGACAGCGGTGCGGGAGAGAGTTCCACGACGACGGTGGTCGCTGATGGATCGACGGCGACCGCCTACGACGCAACTGCATCCGATGTGATCGTCGTCGACCGCGACCGCGACCGCGACGACAGCGACCGCGTGGATCGGGACGACAGCGATCGTCGTGACAGCACGCTGACGGACGCCACGATGTCGGGAGGTCCCGCCGATCACCTGGGCATGCGCGCCGAGTCGGACGACCACATGCCCGACGGTCTCGGGCACCAGGCACCGGTCGACAGCAGCATGATTCCGGGGTCCGCCGGTGGTGATCTCGCGTCCCCGGGGCTCGACCCGGTGGACATCGGGCTGGACCTGCCGGGCTCCAGCCCGCGTGACGACGAGAAGACGCTCGACCAGAACGAGTCGCCTCTGGATCAGACTCCGGACCCGTACGGCGGCCTCGGAGGCGACCTTCCATCCAGCCTCTACGACAACCCCGCCGTCGTCGGGGCCGATCGCGAAGCGGAGATGGCGGCGGCCGACCCCGACCTCACCGGCATGGTCGACATCGACGGCATCGCGGGCGGGTAGGTCGGCGGCACCATCGACGGCCGCACCCCCTATGGTGCGGGCGCCGACGGCGGTTCCTCTGGATTCCAGGCGACCTCGGGGTGGGGTGGCGGTGACACCCTCGACGGAGCTGCGGGGCTGACCAACGCTCACAATGCAGCCGCAGCGGTGCAGAAGGGCATCGACGATTTCGGGCACGGCAGTTTCACGGTCCACGATGCCTTCACCGGTGAGCCGGTGTACGGCCCCGGTGTGCACAAGGGGGGAGCGGAGTGGGGTCAGCAGGGGGCTGGCAGCAAAGGTGAGTACATCCTCAAGCCGACCGGTGATGCCGGGGGTGACGGTGCGGTCGACGGCGGTGGTGAGACCGCTGCGTCGTCGCACCCTGGGGCCGGAACGGTGAAGGTGACCGACGACGGGGTGTCCGGGGGCAAGGAATCGGCCTACTCGGACGAACCCGCTTGGAAGAAGTTCGCCGACTTCTTCATGGGTGGTGCGTCCGATTCACCGAAGAACGAGGCGCTGAAGCGGGCCGAGCAGGAAATCCAGGCAACTCGGCGCCTCCCCCGGCGCCCGAGAAGCCCGACGACACTCCCGAGACCGAGATGCCGGCCGATCCCGACGCCGGTGGTCCGCCCCCGGCGGGACTGGACTTGTCGACGGAGTGGGCCATCAAGGTGTGGGCGAGGGCGAACGCCGACGCCAACCCGAACCCCATGGCCGATGGCACCGGCCCGGCCGAGGTGATGGCGATCGACGGATTCGTGGAGCAGTACGACGAACCGATGTCAGCGCCCACCCTCGACCCCGACGCGCTGATCGACGAGTACAACGACAGCATCGGCGAGCAGTTCGACGATCTCGACGGCTGAGCATCCCGAGTGGTCGGTCGAGGCGCCAGAGGGTGTCACGCCGCACTCACACCGTGACGCTCACACCGTGACGCTCGTACCGTGACGCTCGTACCGTGACACCCACCCCGTGACAGCGTCGTGCTTCGGCCCTGAACGGCCGAGCGCGGACCTACTCAGTGGGGCCGAGCGTGCGGAGGCGAATGGTTCGGCGAGGATTGCGTACTCGTCGAGGTGTTCGAACTCGGGCAGTGAGTCGACGAGTTCGGTGTTTGGCTCGGTATCCGAGGGGGCGCGTCCGCTGACACGTTCAAACGCGTTGGCCGCAGCGGCGCGACCGAAGCGACCGGCGACCGCGACCTTCCCCAATTCCCTCCATCGGACCCGGAGGGCGAGGCATTCTGGCGGTTGGGTTTGCTGACCACGTACCCAGGCACCGACTCGTTGGTGCACCGCCAACTCGACCTGCTCGACATCGACGACGCCCTGCCTGCATTCCCATCACCTGCCTGCATTCCCATCAGGTGTGTATCTGGTCGGGGACGGCCCCGATCAGGTGCCGCCCGGCAGCTATGTCGCCGAGTCCAGTGCGACCGCTCCGTTCGATGGCTGCTACCGGGAGACGTTGGACCTGACCGGTGACATCATCGACAACAACTTCGTCGGCTCAGGGTTCAGCGTCGTTGCGAACGTGGCGTCGTGGGCGTCAAGGCGTCAACTCCGCTGGCCCACTGACCACTGGCCGGGATTCGGCGACCGATGCAGGACGCCAACCCCACGAGCGACACCGCAACCGCCGCAACGCTCTCCGAGTATCGATCGGGCCCCTTCGCGAGCGAGGTGCATCCCATGATCGATTCGAGAACGGGCGCCCGCCGGCAGTCGCGATCCGGTTGCCAGAGCAACGCTGACTGAGTTCGCCGGGAGCCCGCTCCTGCCGACAGGAGAGGAAATCGAGCCGTCTGGAATCTCGTTCCTTCATCTACGGAATTTTCATCCGCGCTCCATGTATCGGACACCTAGGGTTCAAGCAGGGGGTCTAGAACCAAGACCCATGGAGAACACGCTCGTTGATGCGGCTGCTGAGCCACTGGCCCACGTGAGCTGGGAAGGGCCAACCACGCGTGCCATCCGAGCAGCGTTGTCAGATCTGGTTCCAAGCGAGTTGAAGGTTGCCGAACGGTTCCTGGCCGATCCTCGGACGGTCATGTACCAGTCGATCTCTGAGGTTGCGCTTGCTGCGGGGACGTCTGCTTCGACGGTTGTGCGGGCGTGCCGTCGACTTGGGTTTACCGGTTTCCAGGATCTCAAGCTGTCGCTCGCCCAAGAGGCGATCCCACCCATGCGGCGTCTTCACGACGAGATCGACGAGTCCAGTACGCCGGGTGAGGTATTGGCGGCCGTTCTCGCGGGCGGAGAAGAAGCCCTCCATCACGTGCGGGACACACTGGCGAATGAGGCATTCGAGCGAGCTGTCGACGTCGTCGCCTCGGCTCGGCACGTGATGTTCGCCGGAGTGGGTACGTCGGCGCCGTTGGCGCAGGACGCGGCTTATCGGTTCCTGACCATCGGGGTCGACTCGGACGCGCCCCTTGACGCGCATGTCCAGCACGTTCGAGCCCGATTGCTCGGAGCCCAAGATGTCTGCATTGCGATCAGTCACACCGGTGCGACCCAGGAGACGCTCGCCACGCTCCGCGGAGCCGCCGAAGCGGGTGCGGCAACAGTTGCCGTCACGAGCTTCGTTCGGTCCCCACTCACTGAACTCGTCGATGTGGCACTCGTGGCTGGGAGCCGTGAGTTGTCGTACCGGGTCGAGGCGATGTCGAGTCGCGTCGCCCACATGTGCGTCCTCGATGCGCTGTTCGTTGCGGTAGCGATGCGAGATCCGAATCGTTCGAGCTCGGCACAAGATGCGACCGCAAATGTCTTGTCGGAGCACCGATTCTGATGACGATCTCAAACATCGAGGCGGTGGACGCCTCCGAGCAACAGCACTCAGGACTCGAGACCATCGAGTCGGAGCGGAAGGGTGATCGCCGAGCAGGTTCGCTCCTGGTCGTGCCGGCGATGGTCGGCCTCGGCTTGTTCGTCGTATGGCCGATGGCCGACAACTTTCGACTGTCGCTCTACGACCGCCGCTTGACCCGTGCCGAAGCACCGTTTGAGGGCTTGCAGAACTGGCGCTCGTTCCTGGCGGACGAATCGTTCCGCTCATCGCTGGGTTTCACGGTGCTCTACGCAACCGTGACGGTGACAGTCAGCGTGGCGCTCGCCCTCACCCTGGCCATGGCACTCGTCGACCGGCCGGTGCTACGACGCCTCGTCGGACCGGTGGTCTTGTTCCCGCTCGCCACAGCACTGGTTGTGGCGTCGGTGGGGTGGCGCTTCGTGTTCGACCTACGAGGGGCCCTGAACGCTGCGCTCGGTGTCATCGGTATCGATCGGGTGAACTGGCTCAACTCAACGTGGAACGCTCGTCTCGTCGTGATCCTCGTGGGCATCTGGAGCATGACTGGCTTCGCACTCCTGCTCTACCAGGCTGCGTTGGCAAAGATCCCCGCGGCGGTGTTCGAGGCGGCAAAGGTCTACGACCGCTGGCACGGTATCCGCCCCAAGCTTGCACTGTTTGTACCCCTCGTTTCGCGCACCACAGTTGTCGCTGTGGTGGTCAGCACGATCGTCACCCTGCGCGCTTTCGATCACATCCTCGCGATCACCGAGGGCGGTCCCAACCGCGCGACAGAGAACCTCGCCTTCGTTGCGTGGCAGCGCAGCTTCCGCTTCTACGACCTCGGCGAGGGCGCAGCCGCATCCGCGATCCTCGTCGCTCTCGTGCTGGGTATTGCAACGACTCAGATCCTCCTTCTTCGACGAGTTTCCGCATCGGAGTCGTACGCATGAGTAAACCGATCAGAGCTTCAGGCCGTCAACTCGGGGTGAGCGCCGCAGTGTCGATTGTTGGCGTGTTGTTCGCGCTGCCGTTCATTGCGATGTTCGCCTCCTCGTTCCGTCGTTCGTCCGACGTCCGCGAACAACCACTGAACCCACTCCATGGCGGGCTCACACTCGAGAACTACCGCCAGGTATGGCGAGAGACTGACGTTGTCGCCTACTTCGTCAACTCCGCGATCACGACCACCTCGATCGTGGTGCTCCAGGTGATCCTCGCTGTTGGCGCGGCGTATTCGCTCGGGCACCTTCAACCGTGGGGACATCGTTACCTCAGGGCAGTGATCGTTGTGGTGCTCTCGATTCCTGTGCCGGCGATCGCGATCAGCAACTACCTCGCCCTGGCCCGTTTCGATCTCATCGATACTCGGGCTTCGCTCGTCATCCCGTTCGTGGCGACCGCTTTCGGGGTCTTCCTCCTCACCCAGTACGTGGAAGCGGTTCCGGTCCAGCAGATCGATGCAGCGCGTGCGTTCGGACTCGGTCCGTGGCGACGATTCCGGCTGGTCTTTCTCCCCAACATTCGACCGGGAGTCGCTGCGTTGGCTGCGTTCAGTTTTGTGGGCTGGTGGAACGAGTTCTTCTGGCCCTTCATCGTCTTGCGCACTGATCGGCTCGCAACAGTGCCATTCCTCGTACGCCGATTCGAGATTTCTCCCACGGGCCTCCCTGACTGGGGCCCGCTCATGGCGGCCGCCACGATCACCTTGATACCGGTCGCTGGCCTCCTGGTATTGCTCCAGCGCTCGTTCGCCCAAACCCTTCGCTTCACCGCGAACTGACCCCAACCCCCAACCCCACCCTCGAAAGGGATCCCCATGTCCACTTCACGTGTCCGCCCACGCGGACTTGGCCTCCTTGCGGCACTGAGCGCCGCTTCACTCGCTGCCGCTGCGTGCGGCTCAGACGACGCCAACACAAGTTCCGATACAGCGTCATCTGACGATGCCACGTCCCAGACGACCCCCGAGTCGGAAGCAACCGAAGGGTCGGACGGCGGCGCCGCCGACGTCGAGTTTGATGGCCCGCCGATTCGTTGTGGTCGCCGTTCGCTGGCAGCTTCGAGGCACCGATGCAGGCAGCAGCCGAGTTGTGTACCTCGCGCGGCATTCCTGTGGAGGCGACGCCGTTCGATCTGACATACGGGGAACTCGACCTCAAGGTCCAGGTCGATGCGCAGGCGGGAGCGAAACCCGACGTCGTGCTGCAGGGGCTCAATCAGCTCATCCCGCTCGACAGCAACGATTTCGTCGTCGATCTCACCCCACTCGCAAACGGCGACGAACTGGTCAACGACGACACGATTCCAGTACTCGAAGCAGGCCGTATCAATGGCAAACAGCTGATCGTGCCGTGGGGCATCTCCATCCCGGCGGTCTTCGTCAACACCGACATCGCCGCTTCTGCTGGCGTCGATCTCGACAGTCTCGTGAGCTGGGACGCCATCGAGGATGCCAGTGCTGCGATTGCAGAGTCCGCCGACAATGTCTACGGCATCGCTTTCCCCCTACAGGAGGGCTGGGTACCGCTGCAGTACCTGCTTACGGCAGGAACCGAACTGATCGACGGCGACAACGCGCCAGTGTTCAACGATGACGCCGGCGATCTGGCGATCGAGCACATCAACCGTCTGTACAGTTCAGGCGGAGCATTCCCGGGCGACGAATCGGCATCTCGAGAGGCGTTCGCATCCGGCGAAGTTGGCCTGTTCATCGCATCGAGCTCTTTCATTCAGCAGTTCGCCGACACGTCGTTCGAGTGGACAACCGTCCCGTTCCCGCCAGTGGAAGAAGGCGGTGACGTCGTCACCGGAGCAGGAGGTGCCGGCCTCGCGATCTTCGCTGACCCGGACCGGCAAGCCGCTGCGTGGGAAGTCGTCAAGTGCGCTCTCGATGCGGAAATCCTGGCGACCTACGCAGTCGAGACCATCGGGTATCTTCCCGTGCGAAGCGACATCGAGTCTTCGCTCGAGCCAGGGCTCCTAGACAGCGCTCCCTACGCCGCCCCGTGGAGCCAGTTCGGTCTCGCTGGACCGTGGCTGAACTTCCCTGGAGACGACGGACCGCGTGCGCTCGCACGCTTCAACGAAGCCTGGGTCGAAGCCACCCAGCAGTCGTCGAATCCCACCGCCGTGATGGACGCTGCTGCCGCCGAGATCGCAGGGTTGCTGCCGTGACGGTACTCAGCGAACCTCGACTGTCAGTCGACCAAGGTGCGCGTGGCACCGATGTTCGGTTGCGTGTCAGCTCCGCCACCAAGCGATTCGGCCAGGTCACTGCGCTCGACAGCGTCGACCTCGAAGTTCGATCCGGCGAGATCGTCGCGCTGCTCGGCGCGAGCGGGTGCGGCAAGACCACGCTGTTGCGCGGGATCGCAGGTCTGACAGCTCTCGATCACGGAGATGTCGAGATCGCGGGGCGTGACGTCACCGGACTGCGACCCTCGGCGCGAGACGTCGCCATGGTCTTCCAAGACGGTGCGCTGTTCCCGCACCTCAGTGCAGCCGACAACATCGCCGTCGGGCTCCCCAAGGGTGCCGACCGGACAGCCGTTCAACCGGTGGCCGAGCTCCTCCAAATCGGAGATCTCCTCGACCGCCGCCCGAGCCAACTGTCTGGTGGGCAGCGCCAGCGCGTGGGCATTGCCCGAGCGCTTGTGCGACGACCGGCCTTGATGCTCATGGACGAACCATTCGCAGCCCTCGACGCTGATCTTCGTCTCGAACTGCGCCGCGAGATGCGCCGCCTCCATCGTCTCGGTGAACTCGCCGAGACAGTGTTCGTGACGCACGATCAGACCGAAGCACTCGGGATAGCCGATTGCATCGCAGTGATGCGTGACGGACGAATCGAGCAACAAGGAACGCCCACCGATCTGCTCGACTCGCCAGCCACGCTTCCGTTGGCACGCTTTCTGGGAGTTCCACGGATCGCAGTGCTCCCTACTCATCGCGGGATCACCGCTGCGGTGCGTCCCACGGACCTCATGGTGGGATCGGGAGCACTTGAGGCAACGGTTGAGACGGTCTCGTCTGAACCGTTCGCCGGAAACTGGCTGGTCACCTCGCGGCTCGCGCGAGGAGCCGAAATCGACTTCGTGACGCCACGTGACCACGTCCCAGTTGCAGGCGCCAAGGTTGTCGTGTCGTGCTCGCCTGACCGAGTCCACACGTTCCGCGACTCCGACGGTTCCAGACTCTCGCTCACTTCGTCCGAGAAGACAGCGTTCTGGAACGAGGTGACGTCATGACCACGCTTGGCATCCTCACCGATATCCACGTGTCGCAGCCCGGTACACCGCCGATTCGGTGGCACGACGACCTCAGCCTCGGCGAAGCTGGCGAGAGGTTCAGCACCGCTCTCAGCACTCTGGCGCAGCACGAACCTGATGCCATCGTCGTACTTGGCGACCTCGCCCACCTCGGCGACAACACTTCCCTCGACGAGTTCGTCGACCGAAGCGACGCGGTCGGTCTACCGGTCCTAGCGGTTCCCGGCAACCACGACATCCTCGAGTCGCCGAATGCGCTCGCTGCGGCGCTGCAGCGACGAGCGCCGCTCCACGTGGCGGAGGCGACGACGTGTGTGTCGATGATCGAGTCCACCACCGTTCTCGGCGTTGGAGTAGCAGATGCGGTCGGAGAACATCGTTACGAGTCCAGCGCTCATCCAAGCCGCTCGGGACCCGCAGTCGTGCTCTCGCACTTCCCGGCTATCAGTTTCTTCGACCTTGCTACCAGCGTCGGTCTCCGCTACGCCGGAGATCTTGTCGACCAGGGCGAACTCGAGAGCGTTCTCACTGCCGACCCGTCCGCCGTCGTCGTGCTGTCTGGTCATCTCCACCTCCGTGCCGCGAGATCGAGCGGCCAGATGCTGCAGCTCTGCTTCGGAGCCCTCGTGGAGCCACCGTTCGATCTTGCGCTCGCAACGATTGATCTCGACGGGCCCAACTCCCGAGTTGCGGTCGACTTTCTCGGCGACGAGCACGACGTTCCACCGGTCCAACTCCCGCCACGGGTCGAGTACATCCATGGCATCAACGGTTGGACGGAGATCGGGTGAGACTTGTCGTTGCTTTCGACTGGAACGGGACCTTGCTCGACGACTTGGAGCGCGCAGTCGCCGCCCTCGGCGTCGTCATGGAACGACGCGGCATGGAAGCCCTCGACGTAGGGGCCTTCCGCGAGGTGTTCCACCTCCCCATGAACTCGTTGCTCACCACGCTGGGCTTCAAGCCCGCCGACCTTGAGGCTGCCGACGATGAGTGGAACACCGAGCTGCAGTTGCGCCCAGCCAGCTTCGCACCGGGCGCCCTCGATGTCCTGCAACAGCTTCGATCGGCCGCAGTGTCGGTCGGCGTCATTACCGCTGCGAGCCGACACACCGTGGATTGCGACCTCGAACACATGGGAGTCGACTTCCCGTTCGACTTCGTTGTGGCTCCTTCGCCCAACAAAGCCGACTCACTGAGGAAGGTAGCGGCCACCGCCGATCATCTCATCTATGTCGGCGACACGGAATACGATATGCATGCCACACGCGAAGCTGGGGCCGTCCCGATTGGCTACGGCGCCGGATACCGGCCAGCCGACCACCTGATCAGGGCTGGAGCACACGTCGTAGTCGACGACTTCGCGGACCTTGCGGACGCGATTGCCATCCAGCACGCACCTGACCGTCGCAGACGCGACGGCCGCACCTCCGACGACTGAGGACAGATTCGGCGACCGGGCGCGGACAGCAAACCAACAGCCCAGTGATACCCCGTCAAGCTGCCAGAACCGGCGGGCTTCGTAGGAGACCAAGCACTCCTTGGAGACGACGATGGGGTTGGGGCGTCCCTGATGTCTGGACTATCCGTCTGAGGCTCGGGTCCGCTACACGTTCACGACTTGGCTGCAAGGTGATGCTGGAGCGGGTTCGGGGGCGACTGCCCGGCGAGTACCGTCGACCATGCCAGCCGCTTACGTCGCTAGTGGCGCGAGCTGCTCAAAGGAAGGGTCTTCATGTGCGATGCAGAGTCGGATCTGTTCGCAGCGCTGTCACAGCAGGTCGGCCCGATCTCCTCGGAAATGGTTACGTGGGTGTGGTGGTGCGAGTATGAGTCCCGCAGCGTGCCGCGGCCCGTCGGAGTTGATTTACCACGAGAAATAGCGGGTCTGATTGGCGGAACGGGGGGGATTCGAACCCCCGGACCCGTGAAGGTCGTCCGCTTTCAAGGCGGGTGCATTCGTCCGCTCTGCCACCGTTCCGTTCCCCACGCTATCCCCGCCGTCATCCGGCCGGTCGGAACGGGCACGCCGACGGATCCGAGCCGGTAGGCTCCCCGGCCGGGCCTCGGCCCGATTGGAGTGGTGCCAGAGCGGCCGAATGGGATGCCCTGCTAAGGCATTGACCCTCCGGGGTCCGTGGGTTCAAATCCCACCCACTCCGCCACGCGACGACCGGTACACCTCGGGTGTGCCGGTCGTCGTCGTTTTCACAGCACCGCGTCAGCGGTAGTAGCCGACGACGTCGATGGTGAACTGGCAGCTCGCATCGTCGCTCCCTCCGCAGAAGACACGGATCTGTCGATCCTGCTCGACCTTGACGGTGCTCGCGTTCGACAGCGGTCCCGGCGACTGCTCGCTCCAGTTGATCGACGCAGCCTTGACGGCGACCTCGTCGGCCGGGGCGACGAAGAGGAACCCCGTCCCGGTGGTCGTGAACACCGCGACGTTGTAGGAGATCGCGAACGCGCCGGGCGGCACGGCGTCGAACGCGGTGACCGTCCCCGCCTCGACGTCGAGCGCGTCTCGGGTCGGGATCAGCCGGTTCTCGCCGGCTGCGAGGGGGCCGTCTTCGGGCACGTTCGACGGGAAGCGAGCGTCGTACACGCGCACCGGATTGATCGGCACGAACGCTCCGGCCGTCGCCGGACCGGAAATCTGGCGGAACGACCCGGGCAGTCCGGCGGCGACGCAATGCCAGAGATTGCCTTCGTCGTCGGCGATGACCTCGCCGGTCTCGTGCGCCTCGAGTTGGGTGGTCGGGTTCGCCATGCTCGGCACCAGTAACACACTCGATCGAGCGTTCGGGCCGCCGCGAGCGATGATCGCGTGGCCAGCAGCGCTGAACGCGTAGAGACCGTTGTCGACCTCGTCGCCCTGCGCGAACGCCCCGACCACGGAGGGACGATCGGAGGTGGTGGCGCCATCGGACACCGTGAACACGTTCGAGTTCGAGTCCGCGCCACCGACGAGCGCCGTCGGTGACTCCGCGTCGTTCGCCTGGCCGACCGTGAGGGCGTCGCCGTCGGCTGCTGCGGCCGGGCGGGGGAGGAGCACACCGCCCGCGACCACCCCCGCAGCGACCGTGCCTGCCTGGCCGGCTCGTCGCAAGAAGCGTCGACGCGGTGAGTTGACGGGTGAGCCGAATCCGGTGTCGTCGGCGGTGTCGACGGCTGTGTCCACGGTCGGGGTGTCGTCGTTGGTGTGGATGTCGGTGATGTCGCTCATGGCAGTGGCATGCCCCGGTGGTGCCGTGCGATAACGGCGCCGATGAACGACGTTCGAGGCGGCCTGCGACATCGGCTCAAACCGTCGAACAAATGACATGCGTGTCGCTTGGATGACGCTCGTGTTGCGGTTTCATTACGAATCGACTAGACCTACGTCTTCGAACGGCGTCCGACTCAGTCGGGCCTCGTCGGGAGCGGTCCGGATCGGGCCGTGGCGGGAGCGACGCATCCGCAGAGGACGACAGGTGACGACATGAACGAACAGCACGACTTCTGGGGTGACACGCCGGATTGGTCCGACGCCGCGCGACGCCGGAACCAGCACGACAGCCGTCGAGCGGGCCGACGAGTTGCTCGGCGTGACGGCGATCTTCCAGGTGACAGCGGTGACTCGAGTTCGTCGACGCATCGTCCGCTCAACACCGCGAGCCTGAGCAACACGGTGAAGGGCCTGTGGTCGAGCGCGATGTCGGCCGGCGTCGACGCAACCCGCGAACACCGCGTGTTCGATGCAACCCAGCCGCGCCCCGACGAGCGGCACGCCACGACCGCACTCCCGCGTGTCGACGTCGCCGATGAGCAACTCGCGGGCTCCGGTCACGACGACGGGGCACAAGACGACTGGGCACACGACGACTGGGCACACGACGACTGGGGCCCCGCGAGTCGGGCCGAGGCCGAACCAGCCGTGGCGCTCGACGATCACTTCAAGCCGGTGGCCGCAAGGGCTCGCCGATCCGGCGCGATCGACCCTCTCCTCGCCAAGCTGGGTGCCACTGCCGTCGTGCTCACCTTGCTCGTGCCGCTCGTGGTCGGTTTCGGCTCCGATGACGGGAGCGGCGACCTGCTCGCCGGCGCCGAACTCGCTGCGCAGGAAGCGGCCGCCGAGTCGTCGGACCCGACACTCGACACCGGTCTCGACGTCCAACTCGACGCAGGGCTCGCGCCCGGCACGGCCGCAGCGCAACCGTCCGCCGAGCCGAGCGTGACGTACCTCGTCGCCGCCGACCTCCCTCCCGCCGTACCCGTCGACGCCGGTTCGTCCGACGACGACTCGGCGACGACGACGTCGGCCGACGACGGATCGTCGTCCGACGGCCCTGCCGCATCAGCCGAGATCGGGTCGGCCGCATCGACCCAACAGAGCCGCCAGTCCGCCGGCTCGTCCGGTGTCGACGAGATCGCGTCGAGTGCCGGTGCGGGCAGCGACGCCGAGCGCATCGGCCGTGTCTGCGCCATCGACTACACGGTCGTCGCCGGTGACTTCTGGATCCGCCTCGCCGATGCCTCCGGCGTCGAACTGGCCGAGTTGCTCGAAGCCAACGCCGCCACGGTGAACACACCGCTCTACCCGGGCCGCGACATCTGCCTGCCCGCCGGAGCGTTGACCCCGGCACCGCCCTCCGTGACGACGACAGCGACGACGCCAGCGACCACGCCAGCGACGACGCCAGCGACGACCCCGCCAGCAACGACGCCAGCGACGACCCCGCCAGCGACGACCCCGCCAGCAACGACCCCGCCGACGACGCAGTCGCCCGCCACCACCGTTGCCCCGACGCCGCCGCCGGGACCCGCCGACATCCAGCAGATCATCCGCGACGTCTGGCCCGACGACCTCGAAGATCGAGCGCTCGAGATCGCCTACCGCGAGAGCCGATTCGTACCGACGGCCAAGAACTTCTGCTGCTACGGCCTCTTCCAGATCTACTGGACCGTGCACCGCAGCTGGCTCGCCGATATCGGCGTCACCAACGATCAACAGCTCTACGACCCCGAGACCAACGCTCGCGCAGCGCTCGTCCTCTATGAGCGTGCTGGCGGCTGGGGGCCATGGGGCTTTTGAGCCTCGTTCGGTGGTGGCACCTGCCACGTCGGCCGCAGACACCGGTCGTGGTCGTTTTCGCCGAATCGGTCTAGACTCGCTCACGCCGATACGGCAGCTGCGCTCGTAGCTCAATGGATAGAGCACTTGACTACGGATCAAGCGGTTGGGAGTTCGACTCTCTCCGAGCGCGCTGACAGAGTCCCCCGCCACCTGCGGGGGACTTCGTCGTTTTCGGCCCAACACCGACGTCGTGGTCGGCCCAGCCGTGCGGCTGTATCCGACCGCGCAGAGATTTCTTTCAGAAATCCCTCAAGATCGCTCCGGTACGCGCCGATACTTTCGTATGAGGCTCGTCAGGCTCGCCGCGTTGTTCGGCAGCCTCGTGCTGCTCGCAGCGACGACGGTGTCGCTGGTCAACCGCCGTGCGGAGAACCGAACCGAGCAGCTCACCCGAGTCGAAACCGCCGCTGACATCGTCTCCGTCGACATCTCGTCCAACATCGAGTCGGCGCGTGTCGCGGTGGAGCTCGCAGGCCTGGGCGCCGTCGTCGACGGTGCTGATCGAGCAGGCCTGGCGCGAGATGTCGCCCGCCTCTTCGACGGAGCCGACGCCTGTGTCGGGGCTTCGAGCACCGACTGCAGCGGGACCGACCTCTTTCCGCTCGACCTGACCGGTGAGTTGTCGTCGGAGTCGGGAGCGTCCGACGGAGCAGTCGTCGCCGTCGACGCGGCGAGTGGCGCCGTGCTCTTCGTGTACCGCCCGGCCGTGTCGGGCGCGGCGGTCACCTCCGTGCTGCGCGTGCCGGTCGCCGCCCTCGCTCGTGCGTCCACGACCGAGTTGGCGACATCGCAGGGCGCCGCCGTCGTCATCGATGTCGCGTCCCGCGACACCGGTGACAGCCGCAACGACCCGACCGTGATCGACGGCGAACGCGTGGTGTTGGTGACGATCGGCGACCCGTTCGTCGACGGATCCGTCACGATCCGCACGTCGATCGATGCCGAGGTCGGACTCGCCGCCGGATCTCCCGGCCGGTACGGCACGCTCCTCGCGCTCGGCACCGTGCTGCTTGCGCTCGCCGGCTGGACGTTCCTCGCGGAACGCAAGTCGTTGGAGAAGCGGGCGACCACCGACGAACTCACCGGACTCGTGAACCGCCGCGAGTTCGAGCGAGTGGCCAGCGAAGGCCTCGACATGGCCGATCGGTTCGGCACCGGCCTGTGCGTGATGGTGATCGACCTCAATGGGTTCAAGCAGATCAACGACACGCTCGGCCACCAGTTCGGTGACCTCGTCCTGAAGGCGTCGTCCGAGCGTCTCGTCGCGGCGGTTCGCGACACCGACGTCGTTGGCCGATGGGGCGGTGACGAGTTCGTCATCATGCTGCCGGGTCTCGAAGATCGTACGGCGGTTCGCAACAGTGCCGAGCGCATCTCGCGGACGCTGAGCGAATCCCCGGTGGTCGGCGACACGATGATGACGGCGAGCATCGGGGCCGCCATCTTCCCGCGACACGGCACGACTCTCGACGCACTCATGCGAGCCGCCGATGTCGCGATGTACGGAGCGAAGACCACCGGAGTGGGGCATCGCATCGCCGACACGATCGCCGCGCAAGACGACCTGTTCGGCGACGACATGAGCACCGCCGCAGCCCCCGACGACGCGGTTCCGATCGTCGACACCGCCGACTATGCCGGCCCCGATCGGCGCCGTTCACCCGTGCCGCCGCCGCCACCACCATTGCCGCCCGTCGTGGTTCGCCCGTCGAGTCTGTCGACGGAGCAACGCGCCGGGTCCGAGTCGGCACTGCGACACGGCATCGGAACGGGGAGCGACAGCGCCGCGGGCCCGCCGGCCGACCGGTCCGCGCACCGCGACGACGTCGACAAGTCTGCGTAACCCGAGCCCCGGGGAGCGTCGTAGGCTGCGCGGGTGCAGCGCGATGTGATGACGCGAAAGCTGGAAGGCTTCGGAACGACGATCTTCGCGGAGATGTCGGCGTTGGCGGTCGAGACCGCTGCGATCAACCTCGGCCAGGGGTTTCCGGACACCGACGGCCCGGCGACCGTGCTCGATGCGGCGATCGCGGCGATCCGCGGCGGCGTCAACCAGTACCCGCCCGGACCCGGAGATCCGGATCTCCTCGCCGCGATCGCCGAGCATCAGCAGCGGTGGTACGGGATCGAACTCGACCCGCGCACCCAGATCGTCGTCACCGCCGGCGCGACCGAGGCGCTGGCCGGTGCGCTGCTCGGCATGCTCGACGCGGGCGACGGGGTCGTCGTGTTCGAGCCGATGTACGACAGCTACCAGGCCGGGATCGCGCTCGCTGGTGCCGTCGCCCAGCCGGTCCTGCTCAGCCCCCGCGACGACGGGCGCTACGGCTTCGACGCGGCGGCGTTGCGTGCGGCGATCACCGATCGCACGAAGCTGCTGCTGCTCAACACGCCGCACAACCCGACCGGCAAGGTCTTCGACCGGGCCGAACTCGAACTGATCGCATCGTTGGCGATCGAGCACGACCTGATCGTGGTCACCGACGAGGTGTACGAGCACCTCGTCTTCGACGGGGCCGCGCACGTTCCGATCGCCACCCTGCCGGGCATGTTCGAGCGCACGCTCACGATCTCGTCGGGCGGCAAGACCTTCCACACCACCGGCTGGAAGATCGGCTGGATGTCGGGACCCGCCGATCTCGTCGGTGCGGCCAAGACGGCCAAGCAGTTCCTCACCTACGTGAACGGTGCGCCCTTCCAACCGGCGATCGCGGCGGGGCTGCGCATGCCCGACGACCACTTCGAGCGCCTGCGACTCACGTTGCAGACGGCCCGCGACCATCTCGTCGACGGCCTCGACCGAGCGGGCTTCACCACGTTGCGGCCCGAGGCGACGTACTTCGTCACCGTCGACATCCGTCCGATCGCCGGCGACGAGCGCGGCACCGACTTCTGTCGACGTCTCCCGCACGTCGCCGGCGTGGTCGCCGTGCCATGCGAGGTGTTCTACGCGAACCCCGACCACGGACGCCACCTCGTTCGGTTCGCGTGCTGCAAGCAACTCGACCTGATCGACCGTGCAGCCTCGCAGCTCGCCGGAGCGTTCGGAGCAACGACATGACGGCGCTGCGTGTCGCCGCGATCCAGCACGACATCGTCTGGCACGATCGTGCGGCGAACTTCGAGCGGCTCGCACCGAAGATCGCAGCGGCTGCCGCCGGTGGCGCTCGGTTGGTTCTGCTCACCGAGACGTTCTCGACGGGCTTTTCGTTCGACACCCCGGGCATCGGCGAACCCGAGGGCGGCCCGTCGTCGCAATTCCTGGTCGAGCAGGCCCGACGCCACGGCGTGTGGGTCGGCGGATCGTGCCCCGAGATCGCGGCCGCAGCCAGCGCCGACGATCCGCGGCCGTCGAACTCGTTCGTGCTCGCCGCCCCCGACGGCAGCACGTCTCGGTACCGGAAGATCCATCCGTTCTCACACGCCGAGGAGGAGAAGTACGTGCGGGCGGGCGACGAGTTCGTGACCGTCGACGTCGAGGGCGTCCGGGTCAGCCTGTTCGTCTGCTATGACCTCCGCTTCGCCGACGAGTTCTGGGCGCTCGCTCACGACACCGACCTCTACGTCGTGGTGGCCAACTGGCCGGCGAAGCGGCGGCTCCACTGGTCGACGCTGTTGCGGGCGCGAGCGATCGAGAACCAGGCGTACGTGGTGGGGGTCAACCGGGTGGGCACGGGTGGATCACTCGACTACGCGGGCGACAGCGCGATCATCGATCCGCTCGGTGAGATCCTCGCCACGGGTGCGGGCGTCGAGACCACGCTCGTGGCCGACGTCGAGCCGGCGCACGTTTCGTCGACGCGCTCCCACTTCCGCTTCCTGCAAGACCGTCGCTGATTCGACCGGCCGCGTCAGCGGGATCAGCGAGCCGGAATCGGCACGCCGGGATCAGTCCGCGACGGGCGAGATCGCCCGTTCCATGAGGCTGACCTCGATGCCTTTCGACATCTGGCGGCCGACCTCGACGAACCCGTGACGAGCGTGGAAGCGCAGCGACTGCTCGTTGGGCGGGTCGACGTTGACCTCGAGCGTCAGTCGACGCATACCGGCGTGGTCGCGCTGCAGCCGATCGAACACGTCTGCGTAGAGCGCGCGTCCGAGGCCCAGCCCCTGGCGGCGATGATCGAACGCCACCCGATCGAGATACATCGCGTCGTCGTAGCGCTCCATGAACCAGCGGTAGTTGACCGAGTCGTAGCCGGCGCCGGGTGCGAACACGATGCAGAACCCGATCACCGCCTCGCTCGTTCCGGTGTCGCCGCCCGTGCCGGTGTGTGTCTCGGTGTCGACGACAGCCAACGACAGCGCGGCCTCGTCGACGAGGCGAGCGAGGTGCGCCGAGTCGGCCGGGCCGACCGCGGGGACGTTCGCAGCGTTGATGGCGACGATCGCGTCGAGGTCGGCATCGACGACCGGACGGATCAGCGGAGGGCGGGCGGGGAGGGTCACAGCTCGGAACGTAGACGACATCGCGCTGGCCGGTTGATTCCGGCCCTCTCCACGGCCGACCCCCGACCCCCGCCGCCCCGCCCGGCGCGCGGCACGATCGGACAGGAGGCTCGCAGCGTCGTAGCCTGGCGTCATGTTCTTCCGCAAGCAGGCAGAGATGGTGGCCGAAGCCGACGCGCTCCCCGGCCGCACCGACCAGACGATGCCCGTCCCCGAGGCCCACTTCGTCAACGGCAATCCGCTCGTGGGTCCGTGGCCCGACGGCTTCGAGGTCGCCGTGTTCGCGATGGGCTGCTTCTGGGGTGCCGAACGCAAGTTCTGGGAGGCCGATGGCGTGTACTCGACCTTCGTCGGGTACGCGGGTGGGTTCACGCCGAACCCCGCCTACGAAGAGGTGTGCTCCGGGCGAACCGGTCACACCGAGGTCGTCGGGGTCGTGTTCGATCCGACCCAGATCAGTTTCGAGCGGGTGTTGCAGATCTTCTGGGAGGAGCACGACCCGACCCAGGGGATGCGGCAGGGCAACGACATCGGCAGTCAGTACCGCAGCGCGGTGTACACCACGACCCCTGAGCAGGCAGTGGCCGTCGAGGCCTCGAAGACCGTGTTCCAGACGCGTCTCACCGAGGCTGGCTACGGCGACATCACCACCGAGATCGGAACCATCGATCTCGACGACCAGTTCTTCTACGCCGAGCCGTATCACCAGCAGTACCTCGCCAAGAACCCCAACGGGTACTGCGGCATCGGCGGAACCGGTGTGAGCTGCCCGATCGGCCTCGGCGCCTGACCGGCATCCGGCTCGCGGAGTGTGAAAGCCGCGTTTCGTCGGCGTTTTCGCACCTTGCACGTTCGTGAATTTGCGTCACGCTTCTAGACTGTTTCTTGATTCCCGGCCGATTGGTCGGGCACAGCAACATCCCTGACACCGGTCAGAACGAAAGCGAGACACTCATGGGAATCCTGGACAAGTTCAAGAAGACCGCTGGCGAGGCCAAGGACAAGGTCGACGATCTCGTCGAGAAGAACTCCGACAAGATCCCCGACAAGGTGGAAAAGGTCTACGACAAGGTCAGCGACGCTGCTGAGAAGGTCATCCCTGGATCTGACGCCGCCGAGGCTGCCGAAGGTGATGAGAAGCCGGCCGACGCCAGCTGACCTCGCTGACGGCGACGCGATCGTGGCATCACCGGCTCACCAGCCGGTCGCACGAATCTGATCGCCGTCGGCATCGAGTCGGCGCCCCGCCCAGCGCAACGCGCCCGGTGTCGCCGACAAACGAGCAATCACGCTCTGCATCGGGGTGTCGTCGAGGATCTCGACGGCACCCCGTTGCGCGTAGTGAGGGTCGGTTGCGATGTCGGCCATGTCGAGTACGGGGCCGACGGCCGCTTGGGCTGCGGTGAGCGTGTCGAGGGCGTCGACCTGGGTCCGATCGGCACACCATTGCGCCATCAGGCGTTCGAGCTCGTCGCGGTTCCCAGCTCGTCCCTCGAAGCTGGCGAAGCGCTCGTCATCGGCGACGCCCAGCACCTGCATCACTCTCGCAGCGACGGTGTCGCTGCTGGTCGAGAGTGCGATCCATCCGCCGTCGCGACAGCGGTAGGTGCCCCGCGGGACCGTGTACGGGAGCCCCGATCCGAGTCGCGGTTGCTGCTCGCCGGTCACGCCGAACAGCGAGGCGAGCGGGCCCATGATGTGGAACATCGTCTCGAGCAAGTTGGCGTCGACGACCTGGCCGACGCCGGAGTGCACGGCCACGAGGGTTGCGAATGCCGCCGCGAGACCGGTGACTTCGTCGGTGAGGGCGATCGGTGGCAACAGCGGGGAGCCGTCGGCGTCACCGTTGAGCGCTGCGAAACCCGACATCGCCTCGGCGATCGTGGCGAACCCGGGCCTGGTGGCGTACGGCCCGGTCTGCCCGAATCCCGAGATCCTGGTGATGACGAGGTCAGGGTTGCGCTCGTGCAGCACATCGGGGCCGAGGCCGAGTCGTTCGAGGATCCCGGGCCGGGAGTTGTCGACGAGCACGTGTGCCTCTGCGGCGAGCGACAGCAGCGTGTCGCGGTCGTCGTCGTTCTTCGCGTCGAGGACCACCGTGCGTTTGTTGCGGTTGACCAGCTTCCACCACAACCCTTCACCGTCGCGCGGGTCGCGCCACGCCATGTTGCGCAAGCTGTCGCCGTCGGGCCGTTCGACCTTGATCACATCGGCACCGAAGTCCGCGAGGTAGCGCGCGCAGTTCGGACCGGCGAGCACGGTCGACATGTCGATGACCCGAAGATCGGCAAGCGGTCCGAGCGTCGTCGACATGTTCGTGATGATGCCAGATCTGTCCGCCGACCCCACCGTGCAGCGATCTGGACGGCGCCGCACGGTCTCGATGGGCTCCCGAGGGTCCCCGTCAAGATCTCTTGACTTTGCCTGCTCCTGACACGCGCTGACAGTGATGCTCCTACCGTTCTGTGCGTTCATTCAAGAATGACATGGGAACTGTCGAAAGTAGTAGCGATGCGGGCACACACACCACTGACCAGGGCAAATGCGCCGACGGTCCACGACCGAGACGGCCGCGGCGACCAGGACGACCGCGGCGACCAGGCGACGCCACGCGACCGCGGCAACACGATCATGGAAGTGATCATCGCGATCGTCCTGATGGGGTTCGCCGTGTCGGTGATCGTCGCGGGCATCCGCATGACCATCATCGTGTCGTCCACCAGCGACAGTCAGGCGAAAGTCGAAGCCGTGCTCACGAGCGCCGCCGACCGCTTGGCCAACTGGGCGTACCGCCCTTGTCCGGGCGAGAACGCCAGCGACTACGTCCCGATCGTTCAAGCCGCAGCCTCGGCGGTCGGCTGGGACGGCTCGACCATCGAGATCGACGACATCGCCTACTGGAACCCCGAGCAGAGCAACCCATCCGGCGACTCGGTGCCCGCCGACGGTGGATGGGTCGACTCCAACACGCTCGCCGGCGACGAGTGCAACGAGGACATCAACCTCACCACGTCGCGCACCTTGCAGCGCATCACCATCCGCGCCACGTCACCCGACGGTGACCTGAGCCGCACGATCGAAGTGGTCAAGAGCAACATCGTTGCCGACCCGACCGAAGGAGGCACCCCATGATGTCGCTCCGCCGAACACTGCAGCGTCGTCGTCAACTGCGCCGCGAGCTCGGGCAGCGCCCTCGCCGCGGCGATGGCGGGTTCACCCTGCCGGAAGTGCTGATCGCGATCGTCCTCACCGGCGTGCTGACCGCGGTGATCGCCTCGGCGATCTCGGTCATGTTGCGCGTGACACCGCGAGCCGAGGCGCGCCTCGCCGAGTCGAAGGACGTCACGTTCCTCCAGACGTGGATTCCGATCGACCTCGCGACCGCGATCAACAGCTACGACGACCCGAGCGACATCGTGGTGCGCGCCGACCTGGCCGCCAACGACCCGTTCGTGAACTACAACGCGACACCTGCGCTGCCCGGTACCAACGTGCTCACGCTCGTCGTTCCCAACGCGCAGACCGGCGAGCTCGAGATCATCGCCTACCGCTACGTCAATCGTGACGGCAACTGGCAGTTGATCCGCATGCGCATCACCAACCCGGGCACGCCCGACGAGGAGCGCAGCCAGGTCGGCGTCGCCCACGAGATTCCCGACCCACCGGAAGGCTGGGTCCCGGGTCAACCCGTCGACTTCGCCTTCGAGGTGACCTCGCGCAACCAGGTCGTGCTGCGACCGATCGGCGAAGACGTGACCGTCAAGTTCACGAGCGGCAACACGTTCCAGACCGGTGGCGCCGGCTTGTCGGCCGAACAGGACCTCACGCCGAACGATCCCGTCACGCTGCCCGACCCGACCGCTCCGCCGTCGCGCTGCGGCGGCCGCATCGCCCTCGTGCTCGACACGTCGTTCTCGGTCCCCGGCTACAACGGTGGCGCAGCACTGGAGTCGGCGGCGACCGGCTTCATCGACGCCTTCACCGGCACGCCGACCGAGCTCACCGTCATGGGCTTCGACGCCATCGCCTACCAGCTCTACCCGAACCTGAACAGCACGCCCGGGTCCTACATCTCGCTCCTCGACGCGACGCTCGATGCCAACAGCAACGGCACGCCGGAGATCCAGGAAGCCAAGAACAACATCACGGCGCTCCCGAACGTCGACACGCCCTACCCGCCGACCAACGGTGGCAACCCGTTCCAGATGGGCGGTTCGCACTACTACGGCAGCCGCACCGCGGCGATCGGCTGGACGCAGCTGCGTACCAGCGAGAACGGTCAGCCGGCGAACACCGGCGGCACCAACTGGGAAGATGCCCTCCACGCGCCGTTCTTCACGCAGGACGGGGCGCTGCGACCCTCGACGCCGGAGCTGGTCGTGTTCATCACCGACGGAGAACCCAACGCTCAGCGCAGCACCTTCCTTCCGGTTCCCTCGCCCGGCGACAACGTGCAGGCTGCTGCGATCGCTGCGAACGCGGGCCGGTCGACCGGAGCCCGCATCGTCGGCGTACTCGTCGGCCCGGGCGGTGCTGCGTTGGAAACGAACCTGGCAACGGTCGTCGGCTCGAACGCGTGGAACGGCACCGGGCCGGACGACCTCGGAAACGCCATCGCGGCCGACTATTTCACGGGGAGCTTCGCGCAACTCGGGGAGGTGCTCCGCTCGATCATGGCCGCCCAGTGCGGTGGCACGGTGACCGTCCGCAAGGGCATCGAGTCGGGGACCCCGACCGGTCTGTGGACGTACTCGACCGAGACCGGTGACCAGGTGCTCGACACGTCGACCGCTGACTCGATCACGTTCGACTTCTCCTTCGAGCCCGGCGTGATCGAACGCACCATCACGATTCGCGAAGAAGCCAAGGACGGATTCAGTTTCGTCGAAGGCCGCTGCTCGGTGAGCGGCGTGCCGATCGACCCGTCCAGTCCGAAGGTCGTGCAGCAGCCCGATGGGATCCCCGGCGTGGCCGTGGTACTCGGGCCCGACGAAGCGATTTCCTGCCAGATGATCTCGAGAGCCGAGTGAGAACGGATACCCCCATGACGTATTTCTCCCACCGCCGTCACCGGACGGCAAGCGTGAACGACCGCGGCAGCATCTTGCCGATGACGATGGTGTTCCTCACCTTCGGTGGTCTCGTCGTCGTGGCGCTGCTCACGTTCGCCTCGACGTTGTTCCAGAATCGGCCACCGCTCGAGGAGCGCAGCGACTCGCTCGAGTCGGTTCGCTCCGCGATGCGCATGGCGATCACCATGCAGCGTGACCACGGCGCCGACGGTTGCTACGAGTCGTCACGCGGCGGCTTCACGGTCAACGGCCGCGACGTCGTCGTGAACTGCACGGTGCTCAACACCCAGAACGAGACCGGTGGGCGTTTTGGGATCATCTCCACCTCCAACATCGGCAATTCGGCTCGCGGTGACGCGGCGATCGCCGTGAGCGGCGCGACGAAGGCCGTTCGTGGCGACGTGTTCGTCTCGGGCGGATCGCTCGCAGCGAACACGGCTGGCGTCGAACTGCTCGACGGCAACGTGCAGGTGTCCGACGCGACCACCGATCAGTCGTCAGCGTTCCGCTACATGACCCTCGACCCGGCGGTCGACCTCGACGTGTCGGCGACACCGACCTGTTCGGCGCTGTTCGGCGGCGACGTCCAATCGCAGTACTTCGCAGCGGGAGCGGAGAGCAACACCGCGCCGATCAACCTGGTCCGGGCCGGCTTGCCGGCGAATCGCGCCAACGCGTCGGGTGTCGGTGCGAACCGCATCGTCGGCGTCATCGTCTACGACGACTCCGGCGCCGTGATGTTGAATCGTTCGCCGAACGCCAGCGGCATGTACCAGCTCGAGCCATCGACGGCATCGGCGCAGCTCGGCGACATCGACGTCTGCTACCAGAGCGTTCCCGACACCGATCCGACGTTCATCCCCCAGGATCGCACCTGGTGCAACTCGCCGCTCATCGACCCGGAGCAGTTCACCCAGGCGGCGGCTGCCGACGGCGCGAGCTGCGCCTCCGCGTCGTGGTGGGAGGTCGCCGGTTGGCGCCCCGCCGTCGGTGCGCCGTACCAGTATCCGATGCTTCCGCAGATCCCGACCTACCCTCGCTCGGCGACACCTGTTCGGGTCGGATCGACCGACTGTGAAGTGTTCTACCCGGGTCGCTACACCGGGCAACTCGAACTCGACAGCGGCGGCCGGTACTACTTCGCCTCCGGCGTGTACCTGTTCACCGAAGAAGTCGAGATCTCCAACGGTTCGCGTGTCGTCGGCGGTCAAGGCGTGGCGTCAGGCTGTTCCTTCGACGCCGACGCGGCGTTCCTCGACGGCAGCCCCCGCTACCACGACATCACCGGTCGCGGCGCGACCTTCCTGCTGGCTGGCAACGGCCGCATCGAGGTCGACGACGCGTCGTTGCGGATCAACCAGCGTGTTGCGACGAGCGCGACTCGGGCCAGTGCTGGGATCAACATCATGTCGGTGAACCTGGCGACTCCCGATCCGGCGACGGGGCACGTTGCCGACGTCGAGATCCCGGTCAACGATCGAGTGCTACTGCCCGGCTGCCTCGGCTCGGAAGTCGCGGACAATCCAGCGTGCGCCGAAGACGTTGCCACCTACAGCGTCACGCCGATCGCCAACGGCGCGGCGCTCACGTATTCGACGTCGACGCTCGGTCACAACGACCTGATCATCGAAGCTCGCCTCGACGGCAACCAGGCGTCGCGCAACGCGTTCGAGGTGGGCGGCGCGATCTTCACGCCGAACGCCAGCGTGCTCGTCGAACGAACCGTGGCGGACACGGACTATCGCGTCCGCATCGCTGGCGGTGTGACCGCAGCGACGATCCAACTCAACGCGCCGGTGAGCGCTCCCGAGAACTTCGCGGTCGGTGAAGAGGCCGAGACCATCTACACCCGCGTGCGTCTCGACGCCATCACGAACCACGCCGGCAGCGAGTTCCGCTCCAGTGTGGAACTGGAAGTCGACAACGTCGACCGCTACGCCATCAACAGCTGGCTGGTCGGTACCGAGCCCGGCAACCAAGGCCAAGCGAGCTCGACGCTGCCGCCGCTCACGACGACCGCGCCGACAACCGCGGCAACGACGACCCTCGCGCCGCCGACGACGAGTGGGACGACGACGACCACGTCGTCGGTCCCCGACACCACGACCACGAGCACGACGACCACGACGACCACCACCACGACGACGACCACCACGACGACGACCACCACGCTGCCGCCCGAGCCGGGTGACGAGGGGAATCCGTTCACCGCGCTCGGCGAGGTGCCCTCCTCGGCGGACGGTCGCTACTGGTTCGATTTCGGTGACGGGCCGTTCGAGGCGTCGGTCGACGCCGACGAAGGTGGAGCCTGGGTGCTGGTCGCGCAGTATCAGCACGCGGGCGGTACCAACCCTGACCTCGACGTGCGGACTCCGGGCGAAGCGTGGCCGCTCGAGGTGGCTCCCGCGGTGGGACCGAACGGCTCGGGAACCCCGGGCTGGGGCCACACCGGCCAGGCTGCTGCGGCAGCGATTCCAGATGCGGCCGGGAACCTCGAGCTCCGCTGGTTCGCCGAGACGTCGGGCCACGGCCGGACGATTCACTTCCGATCTCCCGTGCTCGGCGAGTTCCAGTCGAACTCACCCGCCGGATTCTTTCAGAGCGGCATCTCGACGAACTTCACCCCGTTGACCGGTCACGACTCCACGGTCCCGGCGTCAGCGAACTGGGGGTTCTCCGACCGAGGTGACTTCGCGTTGACGAACTTCCCGTACTACCGCGGTGGCAACAACCATTGGGGCATCCGTGGCAATGGGTATCGCTGGGAAGTCGACGACTATCCGAACAACAACAGCCGGAGCACGTTCCATCAGGTGTGGGTGCGCAATCAGACCGCCGCCGCTCCGCCTCCCGGCAGTTGGGACCCGTGCGCCGCGGGCAACAACTCGTGGTCGACGCAGTTCGGCCCGGGGGATTGGGAGGCGTGGCACTTCGCGAACCGCGATCTTTCCGGAAGCCCGGCGACGATCGTGTCTGACCCCGACATCGACGAGAACTGGAGCAACGGGTCCAACCCGCTGGCCAGCAATCGCTCGGACGACTTCAGCGTGCGCTGGTATCAGCGCATCTACGTGGCCAACGACTGCACGATCCAGATTCGCCACGGTGGCGACGACGGCTACGCGCTCCAGGTCGACGGCACCTTCGTGATCAACCGCTGGTTCGACCAGGCCTTCGCCCAGACGACCACGACCCTCACCCTCACCAGGGGCTACCACGACGTCTACGCGTACTTCTACGAGCGTGGCGGGTTCGCCCGAACGCTCCTGGAGTGGCGCCTCCTCTGACGCCCATCGTGAAGGTCATCGTGCCAGGCACGATGACCTTCACGATGAGCCGCGAGATGGCCCGCACGATGTCGGTGTACGGCACGTCTTTGCACAACCGTGACATATCGCGGTGACGCCACTGACAGTGATGTCTCTACCTTGGAGAGTGTTGGAACACCGTGTTCCGATGTCTACTCCCGTTGGAGCCACCATGGATCACCGACCCGCACGAGCGCAGGAGACTCCGAGCACGACGGCGGATCGCCGCGCCCGGCGCGACGCTGGCAACACCTTCACCGAGATCCTCGTCGCCATCGTGTTGATGGGCTTCGCCGTGACCTCCGTCATCGCGGGCATCCGCATGACGATCCTCGTGTCGTCGACGAGCGACGAGCAGGCCAAGGTCGAAGCAGTCCTCACGAGTGCCTCGGACCGGCTCAGCAGCGCTGACTACGTGCCCTGCCCGAGCCTCACCGACGGCGATTACGCCCACCTCGTCGCCGCCGCTGCCGACACGGTCGACTGGCAGCCGGAACAGGTCGTCATCGAGGAGATCCTCTTCTGGGACGCGAGCGCCGGCGGCAACGTCACGCCGGAAGGCGACCCGATCGACGCCGACGGCGAGTGGTCCGCGACCAACAGCTTCATCGATGGCTCCGGGCTGTGCAACCAGGACATCAACCTGACGACCTCGCGCACGTTGCAGCGCGTCACCATCAGCGTCACCTCTCCCGATGGCTCGACGTCACGCAGCATCGAAGTCGTCAAGAGCCCGATCGTCGCCGACCCCGGCACCAACCCGTGAACCGACAGGCCACCATCATGCGACTCCAGACCAAGCAGACCAAGCAGACCGAGCAGACCGAGCAGACCGAGTACGCCAGCAGCCAGCATGCTGCGAGCAGCGGAGCTCGCCGTGACGGCGGCTTCACCTTGCCCGAGCTCTTGATCGTGGTCGTCCTCTCCGGCACGCTCATGGCCGTCATCGCGTCGGCGATCAGCGTGATGCTGCGGGTCACGCCCCAAGCAGAAGCGCGACTCGCAGAGTCGAAGGACATCACCTTCCTCCAGACCTGGATCCCCATCGACCTCGCGACGGCGATCAACTCCTACGACGATCCGGTCGACGCCGACGTCAAGGCGAAGCTGGCGGCGAATCCGCCGAACATCAGCTACAACAGCACGCTGCCGGGCGGTAACGTACTCACCCTCGTCGTTCCGAACGGCGCCACCGGTGAACTCGAGATCATCGTCTACCGCTACGTCGACGGCGGCAACGACAACTGGCAACTCGTCCGGTATCGCATCTCCGATCCTGGCTGCACCGGCGTCGCCACCGCTCACTGCGAGGACGGCGAGATCGAGTCGTCGTCACCGGTCGGCGTGGCGCACGAACTGCCGTCGCCCCCTGCTGGTTGGGTACCAGGCGACCCGGTCGACTTCGCCTTCCAGGTCATCGCGCGCAACCAAGCCGCACTCCGTCCGGTCGGCGAGGACGTGACCGTCTTCTTCGACAGCGGCAACACGTTCCGCACCGGAGGAGCCGGCCTCTCGGCGGAACAGGACCTCACACCCAACGACCCGGTGACCCTCCCCGATCCGACGGCGCCGCCCTCGCGTTGCGGTGGTCGTATCGCGCTCGTGATCGACACGTCCGGTTCGGTCCCGATCAACCACGGGGGCATCCCCACGGAGCAGGCCGCCGTCGGTTTCATCGACGCCTTCGTCGGCACGCCGACCGAATTCTCGATCAACGGATTCGACCGCGAGGGCTACGGCATGGTGCCCGACACCGGAGCCACCGGCGTCGCCAGATACTCGCTCAACGGCCAGCGGGCGCCGTTCGTGTCGGTGCTGGAGAACACCGCCGAGGTGCAGCAGATGCGAGATCGCATCACCGCACTCGACGACCTCGACGGCGCATGGCCCGGCGGTGGAGCGGCCATCACCGCTCGCGACCCCAACGGCGACCGGATCATGTGGGACCAGATCGGCTCCGGCACGAACTGGGAGGACGGCATCTACTCGGTGTTCTTCGACGGGGCGACCGGCCAGCCGTACAACTCGTTCCAGCCCGACCTCGTCGTGTTCATCACCGATGGCCAGCCGTCGCTGGTACGCAACGCCGACGGGACCCCTGGTGGAGCGAACGGCCGCACGGCGACCGACCGAGCCGCGGCGGTGGCCAACGCGGGCCGGTCTCAGGGCGCTCGCGTGATCGGCGTCATGGTCGGCAACGCGGCGAACAACGCGACATACCGCGGCTACCTGCAAGATGTCGTCGGCGGCACGGTGTGGAACGGCAGCGTCGCGCCTGACGGAACGATCAACGTCGGCAATGCCGTCGCAGCAGACTTCTTCTCCGGTGCCTTCGCCGATCTCGGTGGTGTGCTTCGCTCGATCATGATCGCGGAATGCGGCGGCACGGTGACCGTACGCAAGAGCATCGACGGTGCACCCGGTACCAACACCGGTCGCTGGAACTACTCGACCGAGACCGGCGATCAGGTCCTCGACACCGGGGCCGCCAGCTCGATCACGTTCGACTTCTCGTTCGAAGGCAACCAGATCGTCCGCGAGGTACTCATCCGTGAGGAGGCTCGCGCCGGGTACAGCTTCGTGCGAGGCGATTGCCAGGTGGGCGGCGTGCCGGTGCCTGAGAGCGACATCGTCCAGAGCCCCGACGGCACCCCCGGCGTCGCCATCCAACTGTCGCCCGACGAAGCCGTGTCGTGCGTGATGGTCTCGACCCCCGAAAGCTGATCAGGAAGCTGCCATGACCATGTTCGACACTCAGCGTGCGCCTGGGCGTGACCCGGGCAACGTGTTGCCGATGACCCTCGTCTTCATCACGTTCGGTTCGTTCGTCGTCCTCGCGTTGTTGACCTTCGCGTCGACGCTGTTCCTCAACCGACCGCCACTGGAGGCGCGAAGCGATTCGCTCGAAGCGGTTCGTTCCGGCATGAACATGGCGATCACGATGCAGCGCGCCCACGGGCCTGATGGCTGCTTCCCGCACAGCGACGGGACCTTCGACGTCAACGGCCGAACAGTGAACGTGAACTGCACGGTGCAAGACATCGAGAACGATCTCGGCGGACGGTTCTCGTTGCTCGCCACGACCAACGTCGGCAACGCCTCGCGCAACGGCGCGGCCATCGCAGCGACCGGGGCACCCAAGACGATTCTCAACGACGTGTTCGTCAACGGCGGCTCCGTCGCCGGTGACACCGCGGGTCTCTCCTTGAACAACTCCGGGCTGTTCGGCTCGTCGATCGCGTCGCCGAGTGGCGCGTCCCCGCAGTATCGCTACGACCAGCTACCGACCACGACGGTGATCGACGCATCGGCCACGCCGGTGTGCAGTGCCTACTTCGGGTCGCAGGTGCTCGAGTTGTCGTTCGCCGGCCCCGCATTCGGCGCGACCCCGCCGATCACCGCGGCTCCGGTCGCCGAACCAGCGAACCCGGTCGACGTCACGCCGGACGCCGGAGCGTCGCTCCTCGGTGTCATCGTGCACCGCGCCGACGGAACCATCTCGCTCGATCGAGACGTGCGACCCGACGGTTCGATGCGTCTCGTGCCCAACGGCCCGTCGGACACGATCACCTCGATCACGGTGTGTCACCAGACGGTGCCGGCCACCGACCCCACCTGGATCCCCAGCACGGCGACGTTCTGCGGTTCGCCGCTGATCGACCCTGAGGTCGTCTCCGGCGACGCGCCCGATGGACTGCAGTGCGAGCCGGTGTCGTGGTGGGATCGCGCTGGATGGAAGCCGGACACGGCGGCGCCGTTCCAGTACCCGATGCTGCCGCAGATCCCGACCTACCAGCGCTCGAGCGTGCCGATCCCGATCGGCAACGTGGCGACGGCGAACTGTTTCGTCTTCTACCCGGGCCGCTACTCGGGCCCGGTTCGTCTCGACGACGACGTGAACTACTACTTCGCTTCGGGCGTCTATCTCTTCGACGACGTGCTCGAGATCAGCAACGAGGCTCGCGTCGTCGGCGGCGAAGGCAAATGGGAAGGCTGCACGTTCGACGCCGATGCGGCGTTCCTTCCGGGCAGCCCCCGCAACCACGAGATCACCGGTAAAGGCGTGACCTTCCTACTCGGCGGGAACCCGGGAGCGGGCACGAGCGGTCGCCTCGAGATCGACGAAGCGTCGGTCCGACTGAATCAGCGCGTTGCGACGACGTCGACCAGGGCGAGTGCCGGCGTCAGCATCATGTCGATCAACCTCGCGACGCCTGCCCCTGCGGCCGGCACGGTCCCTGCCGTCGAGATCCCACAGAACGATCGCGTGCTGCTTCCCGGCTGTCTCGGCTCCGAGGTCGCCGCGAATCCGGCGTGCGCGCAGGACGTCGCGACCTACACGATCACGCCGATCGAGAACGGTTCGGTCCTGTCCTACTCGCCCAACCTGTTGACCCATGACGACGTGATCATCGAAGTTGAGCTCGACGGCTCGTCGACCACACGCAATCGCCTGCTGGTCGGTGGCGCCGTCTTCACTCCGAACGCTGCGATCACGGTGGAGCGTGATGCGTCGCTCATGACTGACGACTATGACATCGAATTGGCGGGTGGCGCGACCGCGTCCACCTTCGAATTCGACCTGCCGAGTGGCGATGCGACCAGCTTCGTGATCGGCGAGGCGAGTGCGACCGTGTATCAGCGGGTCACGCTTGTCGCGACGACGTCGTTCGATGGCCGTGACTTCCGTTCGGTGGTCGACCTCGAAGTCGACGATGTCGAGCGATATGCGATCAACTCCTGGACGGTCGGCAGCGATATCACCGGCGGCACGATCCCGACGACGACGACGCCGCCGACCACGACCACGCCGGTCGGTACCACGACGACGACGGTTCCTGCGCCGACCACCACGGTGCCGGAGACGACCACCACGACGACCACCACGACCACCACCACCACGACGACCACGACGACCACCACGACGTTGCCGCCCGGGCCGCCGCAGTACGACTACTGCCTCAACGGAACGGGAAGTTGGACGCGGGACTTCGGTCCGGGCGTGTGGGAGGCCGAGTACTGGTCACTGCCGTCGTTCGGCACCGACACCCCGCCTGACCCGTTCCCATCGGCGGGACCCGACGTGACGAGCACGGTGCCCGAGATCTTCTTCGGGCGCAACGACGCCAACACCGGCAACCAGAACGGCAACGGGTACCAGCCCGTCGAGGTACCCAACGACTACTACTCGGCGCGGTTCAGCCGAACGATCAACGTCGCTGCCAATTGCACGGTCGACTTCCGAGTCGGCGCCGACGACGGGTACCGCCTCTACGTCGACGGGGCGCTCGTGACGCCGGCCGACCGGTGGCGAGCCCAGGCGCATGCATCGAGTGTGGTCGACGGGTTCACGCTGACCAGCGGCACCTACGACCTGGTCTTCGAGTACTACGAACGCAATGGTGCGTCGACGCACGTGCTCGAGTGGCGAGTCGACTGAGCAGGAACGTCACGAGCAAAGGTCATGGTGAATGGCCATGGTGAAAGGTCATGGTGAATGGCCATGGTGAAAGGTCATGGTGAATGGCCATGGTGAAAGGTCATGGTGCCAGGCACCATGACCTTTCCGGCTCAGGCGGGGGTGACGAGTTCGCCGGCCGCGAGCTGGTGGGCGTAGCGACCGTTGGCCGCGACCAACTCGTCGTGCGTGCCGATCTCGGCGATGCGGCCCCCTTCGATGAACGCGATGCGATCGGCTGAGCGGATCGTCGACAAGCGGTGGGCGATGATGATCGCGGTTCGACCCTCGAGCGCGTGTTCCAGTGCCTCTTGGATCTGTGCTTCGTTGTCGTTGTCGAGGTGGCTCGTCGCCTCGTCGAGGATCATGATCGCCGGGTCCTTCAGCAGTAGCCGAGCGATCGCGAGCCGCTGCTTCTCGCCACCCGACAGGCGGTAGCCGCGCTCGCCGACCACGGTGTCGTAACCGTCGGGGAGCGCAGCGATGGTGTCGTGGATCCGCGCGGCCATCGCAGCGGCGATCAACGCGTCGTCGCTCGCCTCCGGGTCCGCGTAGCGGAGATTGTCGCCGATCGATTCGTGGAACAGGTGCGGATCCTGCGAGACCACGCCGATCGAACGGCGCAGCGTGTCGAGCGTCAGATCGCGCACGTCGACGCCGTCGATGCGCACGGCACCCGACGTGACGTCGTAGAGCCGTGGGACCAGCGAGACCGTCGTCGACTTCCCGGCGCCCGATGCTCCGACCAATGCAATGGTCTCGCCGGGCGCGACCGACAGGTCGAAGCCACGCAGGACGTCGACGTCCGGATCGGTCTCGACGCCCAGACCCGCGTTCTGCTCCATCGACGCGATCGCGGAATCGCTCGCCGGGGGATACCGGAACACCACATCGTCGAACTCGACCGCGCCGCGAGCTCCGACGAGGTCGATCGCGCCGGGCTTTTCCTTGATTGCCTCGGGCGCGTCGAGCACCTCGAACACTCGCTCGAAGCTCACCATCGAGGTCATCAGGTCGACGCGGGCATTCGTCAGACCGGTCAGGGGTTGGTACACGCGGGTGACGAGCGCCGCAAGTGCGACGAGGGTGCCGGATGAGATGTCGCCGTCGACGACCATCAGCGCGCCGATCCCGTAGATCGCCGCGGTGCCGATCGCTCCGACGAGTCCGAGCGCGACGAAGAACACTCGGCCGTACATCGCGGCCCGGATGCCGGTGTCACGCACGCCAGCAGCGCGCGACGTGAACGCGTCGTGCTCGCGTCGGCCCGACCCGAACAACTTGACGAGCGTGGCGCCCGAGACGTTGAAGCGCTCGGTCATCTGCGTGTTCATCGCCGCGTTGTGGCCCATCTGCTCGCGCGAGATGCTCTGCAACCGCTTACCGACGCGACGCGCCGGCACGATGAACAGCGGGAGCACGACGAGCGTGAGGAGCGTGAGACGCCACTCGAGCATCAGCATCGCGGCGAGGGTCGTCGTGAGCACGATGACATTGCTCACCACGCTGCCGAGCGTGCTGGTGACGGCGGTCTGCGCGCCGACCACGTCGTTGTTGAGGCGCGCGGTGATGGAGCCCGTCGGTGTGCGGGTGAAGAATGCGACCGGCATCCGCTGCACCTTGGCGAACAGCGAGCTGCGCAGATCGTAGATCAATCCTTCGCCGACACGGGCCGAGCACCAGCGTTGCACGATGGCGAGTCCGGCGTCGGCGAGCGCTGCCGTCACGGCGATGCCAGCGAGCCAGATGATCCGAGTGCGGTTGTCATCCGGAATCGCGTTGTCGAGGATCTCCCGGACGACGAACGGGGGGACCAGCGCAAGGAGCGCCGCAATCAGGATCGACGAGAGGAAGATGATGATCGTGCCGCGATACGGGCGAGCAAACTGCCAGACCCGCCGAAGTGTGCCGTCGGCGAGTTCGACGCCTTTCACCGAGTCGGCGTCGCCCGGCATCATCGAGTGGGGGGACATTCGCATGAGGCCACGTTACGGCGACGTCGGCGACGCGGCGCCGTCCCGCCGCGAGCGCTCTACGCTTGGCCGGGATGACGAAGACAAGATGATGGCGACAAGATGATGGCCGGGATGACGAAGACAAGATGATGGCGACAGGATGATGGCGACAAGATGATGGCGACAGCGCAACGTGGTCGAGGGCGGGCGCTGCTGGCCGGGATCGTCGCGATGGTGTTGGTCGCCAGCGCCTGCTCGGGAGGCGACGGCGAGTCGGAGCCGCCACCAGCGACGCGAGCGACCCAGCCCCCGCGGGTGACATTGCCGGACGAACCCGACGAGCCCACCCCGACGTCGACGACGACCACCTTGCCCCCCGAGCCACTCGAGTACTCGATCGCGTGGACCGATATCGGCAACGGTGCGGAGTCGGGCCTGCTGACGGTCCCCCTCGACTACGCCGACCCGTCAGGCGCCACGATCGACCTGCGAGTGGTTCGGCACCAGGCACCGGAGTCTGAGCGCGTCGGCGTGCTCTTTTCCAACAACGGGGGGCCCGGTGTGCCGGCGAGTTCGATGGCCGCGAACGTGCGCGGTTGGTTCGAGGAGCCGCTGATCGATCGATTCGACATCGTCACGTGGGATCCGCGCGGCACTGGCGAGAGCGGTGGTTCCGTCGACTGCATCGACGACGAGGGCTACGACCGTTTCTTCGCCACCGGCGACGTCACCCCCGACACCGACGCCGAGCGCGACGAGCTGATCGAGCTGTCGCAGGAGTTCGCCGAGGCGTGCATCGAGCGGGTCGGTGACGCGCTCGCGCACCTCGGCACCAACAACTCCGCGCGCGACATGGACGCGATCCGCCAGGCGCTGGGCGAGGAGCAGGCGTCGTATCTCGGCTACAGCTACGGCAGCGAACTGGGTGCGGTCTGGGCGACGCTGTTCCCCGACACCGTGCGCGCCGCTGTCCTCGACGGCGCAGCGCACCCCGACGCCGACGGCCTCGAGCCGCTCCGACAGCAGCGCATCGGTTTCGAGACGGTACTCAACACGTTCCTCGCGGAGTGCAGCGCCAACGACTCGTGCGCGTTCCACAACGAGGGTGACGCCGAAGCGGCCTTCGACGACCTCATGTCCACGATCGACGAGTCACCCGTACCCGCCCCCGTCGCAGGCCGGCCCGAGGTCAACCTCGAAGTGGCGATCAACGGTGTCATCCAGGCGATGTACACCGACCGTCGCTGGCCGGCCCTCGAGCGGGCGCTCGCCGACGCCGCCAACGGCGATGGCGGCGGACTGCTCGCGCTCCACGACGGCTACTTCCAGCGCGATCCGTCGACGGGCACGTACTCCAATCTGCTGGAGTCGTTCCAGGCGATCACGTGCGCCGACGATGCCGACCGACTCTCTCCCGACGAAGCCGACGCCAAAGCGGCCGAGCTGCTCGACGCTGCGCCCCGGCTCTTCCCCTACACGACCGGTTCGTACACGTGCGGCTTCTTCCCCCCGTCGGCCGACCCGCGCGCCGAGATCACCGGCGAACGCGCCGGGCCGATCATGGTGATCGGAACCACCGGCGACCCGAGCACGCCCCTCGACAGCAGCCGAGCGATGGCCGAGCAGCTCGAGGAGGGCTTCCTCGTGACGGTCGAAGCCAACCAGCACACGGCGTACCGGTCGAGCGGATGCATCAACGACGTGGTGCATCAGTACCTGATCTGGCTGGAAGTGCCCGGCACCGACGCCCGCTGCCCGAGCTGACGGCCCGCACGGGCGGGTGGAGGAACTGGAGAAGCGTTCGGCCGTACGCGGTCGTCAACGTACGGCGACGAGGATCGCGATCACGGTCGCTGCGCCGGTGAAGACGATGGTGGTGATTCCCATGAGGCGAGCGCTGCGCGGGTGCACGGGGCTCTGCCCCGATCGAAGCGGGGCGTGGAGCGCGTCGTAGTGGTAGCCCGCCCACACGAGGAGTGCGGCACCGGATGCGAGCTGCGCGATACCGACGGCGGCGAGAGCGACGTGCACGTCGACGGCGTGACGGGCGAGCAGCGCGCCGGCGACGATCGCTGCGATGGCCGTGCGCTCCCAGGCGAGGGCCGTGCGCTCGTGCTGGAGCATGCGATCGAAGACGCGATCGGGTCGTGGCATCGCCGTCGACGCTCGTCCGTCACGGAGTCCAGGACGCAGTCCGTTGCGCAGTCGACGGGCTGAACCAGGCACGTCGGGAGGATACCTGCTTGCCCGGTACCGGATACCCGCTGAGGTATTGGTCGCCGGGTTGTGCTCGCTGCAAAAAGTACGTATATTCGGACCTATGGCTGATCTTCGACAACTCCTCCCGATTCTGTCGTGGGGGCCCGGCTACCGACGTGAGGACATCCGAGGCGATCTCGCAGCCGGCCTCACGGTCGGCGCGATGCTCGTGCCCCAGGCGATGGCGTATGCCCTGCTGGCCGGATTGCCTCCCGAGGTGGGTCTCTACGCTGCGACGATCCCGGTGATCATCTACGCCCTGTTCGGTACGTCGCGCCAACTCGCCGTGGGTCCGGTGGCGATCGTGTCGCTGCTGACCGCGTCGGCGCTGGCGCCGCTCGTCGACGAGGGCACCGCCGGCTACCTCAGTGCGGCGGCGCTGCTGGCGCTGATGGTCGGCGTCATCCACATCGTGCTCGGCCTCGGGCGGCTCGGCTTTCTCGTCAACTTCCTGTCGCACTCGGTCCTGGTCGGCTTCACCGCCGCCGCAGCGATCATCATCGGGTTCTCCCAGGTCAAACACCTTTTCGGGATCTCGACCGAGCGCAAAGATCACTTCTACGAGACGGTCCTCGAAGTCGGCCGAAACCTCGGCGACACCAACGCCACGACACTCGCCCTGGGTGCGGTCGCGCTGACCGCACTGTTCCTGCTGAAGAAGTACGCGCCGCTCGTGCCGAGTGCCCTGCTCGTCGTCGTCGGTTCGATCCTGGCCGTCGAGCTGTTCGATCTGCAGTCGCGCGGGGTCGGCGTCGTCGGCGACATCCCCGACGACCTGCCGGCATTCGGCCTCCCCGACTTCGATGGCTCGCTCATCGGCAGCCTGGTCGGCACCGCGTTCGTCATCACGATCGTCGGGTTCATGGAATCGGTCGCGGTGGCCAAGGTCTACGCCCGTCGCAATCGCTACGAACTCGTTCCCAACAGCGAACTGGTCGGGCTCGGCGCCGCCAACGTGGCGTCCGGCCTCTTCGGCGGCTACCCGGTCACCGGTGGCTTCTCGCGCACCGCGGTCAATGCCACCGCCGGTGCTCGCACACCCTTTGCGTCGATCATCACCGCCGGCGTGGTCCTGCTGACACTCGCCTTCCTCACGCCGCTGTTCAGCTCGCTGCCCAACGCGGCGCTCGGGGCGATCATCATCATGGCGGTCATCGGATTGGTCGACGTCCGCGAGATGCGCCACATCGCCCGGGTGAAACGGAGTGATCTGATCGCCTTGGGCGTCGCATTCGTCGCCACCCTGGTGCTGGGTATCGAGCTCGGCATTCTGGTCGCCGTCGTCGCCTCGATGCTGGTCGTCTTCGCCCGCATGTCGATGCCGCACAGCGCGGTGCTCGGCCACGTCGACGGCACCACCAGTTATCGCAACGTCGAGCGCTTCCCCGAGGCGCACACCGTCCACGGGATCCGCATCGTGCGTATCGACGCGGCGCTGTCGTTCGTCAACGCGACGAACGTCAAGAAGCTCGTCATCGAGCACGCGGACGCCGTCAGCGATGCCCCGCGAGCATTGATTCTCGACGCCTCGGGGATCAACGACATGGACGCGACCGGCGCAGAGATGCTGCACGAAGTGTTCATCGAGGTCGCCGATCGCAACGTGGCGCTGCACCTGGCCGATGTGAAGGGGCCGGTCCGAGATGTGCTCCACAATGCTGGGCTCTGGCAGGAGCTCGGCGATCGAGTCCACACATCGACCAACGACGCCGTTGCGGCGATCCGGCGTGGCGCAGGTGGGCCGCTCGACCAGCGACGGTCGGGGATCGACGAGCGACCCACGTCGGAGCCGACGAAGC
Source organism: Ilumatobacter sp. (assembly GCF_046290335.1). GTDB lineage: Bacteria > Actinomycetota > Acidimicrobiia > Acidimicrobiales > Ilumatobacteraceae > Ilumatobacter_A. The sequence continues at coordinate 63,080 of NZ_JBKAGH010000003.1, forward strand.
ACACCGACCCAGCAGATGGCACGAACCAGCAGCCGCTCGGCGAACCCGGCGGGGCAACCGAGGAGACGCACGCTCATGTCTGAGTCGTCGTGGACCGCGCTCGCCGAGGGTCACCAGCGCGTCGAGGCGACGACTCTTGCCGCACACGCCGAACTGCCTCCGCGTCACGCACCGAAGGCGGCGATCCTTGCGTGCTCCGATGCTCGTGTGCCGCCGTCGGTCGTGTTCGATCAGCCAGCGGGCAACCTCTTCGTGATCCGCATCGCCGGGAACACGGCGTGCCCGGCTGCATTGGCCAGCCTCGACTACGCGGTGTCCGAACTCGGTGTCGACCTCGTCGTCGTACTCGGGCACACGAGTTGCGGGGCGGTCACCGCAGCTGCATCCGGTACATGCGGTGGGCACCTCGCTCCGATCGTTGCGCCGATCTGTGAGATCGCTCGCCGGTATCCGGGCGTGGCAGTCGACGACCTGGCGGCGCTCAACGTGTTGAACACGATGGACGAACTCTCCGCGCATGATGGGCCCGTCGGCCAGGCGATCACTTCGGGGGCGGTGGAGGTGCGCGGCGCACTCCACGATCTCGTCACCGGCCGGCTCCGCACGGTGACAGCTGATGCATCGACCGCCGACGCGTTGGCCGCTGATGCGTTGGCCGCCGGCACGCTGGGCGTCGACACGGGACTCGACGCTCTGGGTTCAACACCTGGTGCCTGACCCTGGGTGTCGAGCGGTCGGATTCACGCGGCGTCGATGACGAACACGATCGCGGCGACCAGCGCCACGATCGACACGCCGACGGCCATCGCCAGCGGTAGCCGTGACGACGGTAGGGGTTCGTCGAGCCGCATCGCTTTTTCGTTCAGCGACCAGCGTCGATATGCCGTCGCCGCCGTCAGAAAGCTGAGGACGAGCAGGCTGATGCCGAGGACCTCTTCGCCACGGAAGTCGTTGAGTACGGTCAACGCGCCGAGGCCGCCGGCGGCCAGGGCGAGCGACGTTCGGATCCAGGCGAGGAACGTCCGCTCGTTCGCCAGCGTGAAACGGTAGTCGGGGTCGGTGCCGACGGTGGTGGGATCGCCTGGGAACAGCCGTTGGCGTTGACGCCGGAGGCGGCCCTGGACTGGTTCGCTGGTTGGCTGGTCGTTTGGCTGGTCGTTTGGTTCGCCGTTCATTCGCGAGCTGCCGCGACCAGTGCCGGGGCACTCCCTGCCTCGAACTCCGAGACGAACCGATAGCGATCGCCGCGCACGGTGGTCGTGCGCCATTCGATCGGTGCGCCGCCCGCGGTGCTCAGCCGCTCGATGAAGAACGCGGCCTGTCCTCGCCGCAACTGGAGGACGTCACGCTCGCTCGGCGTCGGAACGAGCGGGGCGATCCGTTCCCAGCCGGCGTTCGGACGCACGCCGCACAGCCGCTCCATCTCGTCGTACAGCGCAGTGCGTTCGAAGTTGCTCGCGAGGAGCGGCGCGCCGATCGAGGCGGGCACCCAGGTGCGGTCGATCGCCAAGGGTTCTCCGCCGGCACATCGAATTCGTTCGAGGAACACGAGTGGTGTGTCGGTGGCGAGCCCGAGTTGCTCGGCTGCGAGGTCGTTGGTCTCCTCGCGCAGCGCGAGCACCTCACTGCGTTGTTCGACGCCCGACGATTCGATCGACTGGAACAGGCTGTAGAGCGCCCCGAGGGGTTGTTCGAACTCGGCCCGGTTGACGACGGTTCCGCGTCCGCGTTCCCGTCGGAGAATGCCGGTCCGGTTGAGGTGGCGGATCGCTTCGCGAACGGTGTGGCGACTCACGCCATATTCATTCACGAGTTCGGTGTCGGTCGGAAACCGCTCGTTGAACTCGCCCGACTCGAGTCGCCGTTTGAGGAGCGCCTCGAGTTGCGCCCACAGCGGCATCGGGCTCGATCTGTCGAGTGTCATTCGTGCTCTCCTCGCCGCGTGGCGCGACCGGGTCGTCGTGTTCATGAGTACATCCGTACAACCAGACGGTATAGCCCAAAGATCCGGTCGCGGTAGCTGGTGGAACCGGAGTCCGGTGACGGATCGGGACCGGATCGATTCGATGGATTCGCCCGGGTCAGCTGAGCTTCAGGAACAGGCGCTCCAGTTCGTCGACATCGGGCCGAGCATCAGGGTCGGTGAGTGCTGCAGCGATGAGTTTGAAGCCGATGCGGTCGAGCGCTCCTTGTGCTGCGGCGAGTTGCGTGACGATGTCGCGGCATTCCTCGCCATCGGTGATCATGCGCTGGAGGCCGCGTACTTGGCCTTCGAGGCGGCGAAGACGCTTGTACACGTCGGAACTGACTTCATCGGGAAATCGCATGGGAACAGAATACCGGGCGGGGTATGTTGTGGTTCACTCGACTTTGTACGTATATTCGTTCTAAGTCAAGATGCTGCGGCGACGGTTCGTCGGAGCGGCATCACCCACCCTCAGACCCACGGAGACGAACATGACCAACGCCACCCTTCCCGCCACCGACACCATCGATGCTCGACAACTGCGCGAACTGATGCGCGAGGATCCGGCGTTGCGCATCCTCGACGTGCGGACCGGAGGCGAATTCGACTCGGTGCACATCCCCGGCGCCTACAACGTCCCGCTCGACACCCTCGCCGAGCATGTCGCCGATCTGGCCGATGTCGACCATCCGGTCGTGTTGGTGTGCAAGTCGGGCGCCCGCGCCGGGCAGGCGCACTCGAAGCTGACCGGCGCCGGCAAGCAGCACCTCCACCTGCTCGACGGCGGCATGGACGCCTGGGAATCGACGGGTGGCGACGTCGTCCGCAGCAACAGCACCAAGTGGGCAATGGATCGTCAGGTGCGTTTCGTCGCCGGGTCGATCTCGCTCGTCGGCATCCTGGTGAGCATCTTCGTGCCGAAGGCCAAGTGGCTTGCGGGCGGTGTCGCTGCGGGGCTCACGTTCTCCGCGGTGACCAACACCTGCGCGATGGGCAACGCCCTCGCCAAGCTCCCCTACAACAAGTCGAACAACTGCGACATCGATGGTGTGCTCGACCAGCTCCGGAAGGCGGCCTGATGATGCCCGTGACCAACCATCCCGTCAACGAGTACGCGAGCGTCGTGGACGACACCACGCAGTTCATCGACGTGCGTGAGCCCTACGAGGTCGCCGAGGGAACGATTCCCGGTGCGGTCAACATCCCACTCGGTCAGGTCCCTGGCCGTCTCGAGGAACTCGACCGCGACCGCCGCGTCGTCCTGCTGTGTCGCAGCGGTGGTCGCAGTGGCCAGGCCGCCGAGTTTCTCACCGGCGTCGGCTTCACCGACGTCGTGAATCTGGTTGGCGGAATGCTCGCCTACCACGACGAGCAGTCGCCGTGACGAGGGGTTGACGTTCGATACCCCTAGGGGTATAATGACCGTACATATTCTCACCCGATCGTGACCGCTCCTTCGGTCACTCCCTGAAAGGACCTTCCCGTGAAGTTCACCCAGTACTACCTCGACTGCCTCTCGCAAGCCTCCTACCTGATCGGTGACGAGACCACCGGCCGTGCCGTGGTCGTCGACCCCCGACGCGACGTCGACGAATACGTCCGAGACGCTGCCGCAGCGGGGCTGACGATCGAACTCGTCGTCGAGACGCACTTCCACGCCGACTTCCTGTCGGGTCACCTCGAGCTCGCCGAGGCGACCGGTGCCGAGATCGGCTACTCGTCGATCGCCACGCCGGAGTTCGCCACGCGTCCGCTCGAAGACGGCGAGCGCCTCGTGCTCGGTGACGTCGTGCTCGAGTTCTTGCACACGCCGGGGCACACGCCGGAGTCGCTGAGCGTCGTGGTGTGGGAACACGCCGACGACGACGAGCCCTACGGCGTGCTCACCGGCGACACGTTGTTCATCGGCGACGTGGGTCGGCCCGACCTGCTCGCGTCGATCGGCTTCACCAAAGAGGAGTTGGCCGACAAGCTGTACGACAGCCTGCACGGCAAGCTGATGACGTTGCCCGACAGCACGCGCGTCTACCCCGGTCACGGTGCCGGGTCGGCGTGTGGCAAGAACCTGTCGACCGACACCTGGTCGACGATCGGCGTGCAGCGCGAGACCAACTACGCGCTCCGTGCGGGCAGCAAGCAGGAGTTCTTCGATCTCGTCACCGAAGGTCAGCCGCCCGCTCCGAGCTATTTCGTCTTCGATGCGATCCTCAACCGCAAGGATCGTGAACTGCTCGACGAGACCGCGATGCCGACGGCCCTCGACCTCGCGGCATTCGACCGCCTCGTTGCCGACGGTGCGCTCGTGGTCGACGGGCGTGACCCCGAAGACTTCGCTCGCGGCCACCTCGCAGGCTCGATCAACGTCGGCCTCAACGGTCGCTACGCCGAGTTCGCCGGGTCGATCGTCCCCTCCGACGTCGACATCGTGCTCGTTGCCGACGACGGCTTCGAGCTCGAAGCGAAGAACCGTCTCGCCCGCATCGGGTTCGACCGGGTCGTCGGATTCCTCCAGCATCCACTCGCCGTGATGGCCGACAACCCGGGTCGCGTCCGTCAGGCGTCCCGGCTCACCGCAATGGAGTTCGACGGTCGCCGCGACCAGATCGAGGGCTTGCAACTCGTCGACATCCGCAACCCCGGCGAAGTCGCGCTCGGCACGATCGACGGTGCCGTCGACATCGCGGTCGGACAGCTCCCGACCCGTCTCGGCGAACTCGACCCGTCGGCTCCGACCGTCGTGTACTGCGCCGGCGGCTACCGCTCATCGGTGGCTGCGAGCCTGCTCCGCCAGGCCGGCTTCGAGGACGTCTCCGACATCCTCGGTGGCTACGGCGCCTGGATCGACGCTCAACCCGCAGTGGTCTGACCCGACCGACCTCTGCGGCACGATCTCTGCTGTCGGTGCCGTCAACTCCCTGGACGGCACCGACAGCAGCCCCCATCACCGTTTCACCGTTTCCGTTGCACCGTTTCCGTTGCACCGTTTCCCTTGCACCGTTTCAAGAATCGAGCGCCTCATGGCCTATTCCGAAAAGTTCCAGCACCTCGCCGACGTCGCCCAGGACCAGGTGCGGGGCGTGCCTGCCGCCGACGTCGACGACCTCGTCGCACAAGGTGCCGTCACCCTCGACATCCGTGATCCCGACGAACACGAAGCCGGCCACGTCGCCGGTTCGCAGCACCTCAGCCGCGGCAAGCTCGAAATGCTCGTCGAAGGGATGATCCCCGATCTCGACACCACCATTCTCTGCTACTGCAACGCCGTCAACCGCGGCGCGTTGTCGGCAGCGTCGCTCAAGTCGATGGGCTACGTGAACGCCGCCTACATCGACGGCGGCCTCAACGCCTACCGCGAACTCGCGTCGAACTGACGCTGTTCACCCTTCACACGAATCGAGGAGATCCCCATGTGCCGTCGAGTCACCTGTCCGAATTGCCAGAAGCCATCATGGAAGGGGTGCGGCGCCCACGTCGAGCAGGTGCTCGGTGATGTGCCCGTCGCCGATCGTTGCGCCTGCGACGCGGCTGCATCTCGTCCACCGTTGATGTCGAAGCTCCTTCGTCGCTGAGGGAGCGAAACTCCCGGTGAAACACGTCGAAGAGCCCGGTGGGCGCGGCGGAGGCTCGCTACCGTCGTCGGGATGAGACGACCGCAGCGCCGACGCACCCATGCTGCGCTTGCCGCGTCAGCCCTGCTGCTCTCCTCGTGCGCCGCGCAGGTCGCGAGCTCCGGTGACTCGGGATCCGATGCGACGGGATCCACCGCTGAAGCCACTGACACGGCACCGGCCAGCGCCGCTGTCGAGGTGTCCGACGAGACGGCCATGTCGTCGAGCTCGCCGGATGCGCCGCCCACGACCAGCGTCGCGCCGGCCAGCACGACCACCACCGAGCCCGCCTCGCGGTTCTACAACGACGACTGCGTCATCGAGATCGAGGTGAACGACACCCTGGTCGGCATCGTCGAGCGCATCGACGACGGCGAGACGATCAACCGTGTGTCGCTGCGCGCGGAGAACGGTCTGGTCGACGAGCGTCTCACCCCGGGCGACACGCTCGACATCTGTCCGGGCAACGGCGTCGACGACGTCACCGGCTCGGAGCGAGTCGATCCATCGGAGGAGATCGTGTCGGCGGCGATCATCACCAACGTGCAGGTCCAGCAGATGAAGCTGAACCTCCTCTTCGCCGAACTCGGCGCACGCGAACTCGCCGTCGACGGGATCGCCGGACCGGTCACCCGGCAACGTCTGTGCGCGGCGCGGCTGGCGCTCGGGCTCGAGGTGAGCACGGCCGAGATGGCCGCGGGAAGTGAGGAGGAGCAGATCTTGCTCGCCGCCGACGAGTTGCCGCCGCCACCGATGGCGACCGTCGACCAGGATCAGTGGCTCCTCATCGACCAGACGTGTCAGTTCATCTTCGCTGGCGCGGTCGACGAGTTGGTGTTCGGGTTCCCCACCTCGACGGGTGAGCCCGGTCACGAAACGCGGACCAGCGAGCGCTCTCGGGCGTTCCGGTTCGACCCGGCTGCCGACACGGGTGGGTGGCACGACTCGAGCGAGTTCCCGGTGTCGATCGACAACCCGCTCAACGGCAACATGTACAAGCCGATCTACTTCGACGGTGGCCAGGCGATCCACGGCGCCAACAACGTGCCGACGAGCCCGCAATCCAAAGGCTGCGCGCGGTTGTCGGTCGAGCACCAGGATCTGCTCGTCGCGTGGCTCGGACTGCAGTTCGACACGGCACCGACCTGGAGCCAGCGCGCGATCAACCTCACCGTAAGCGTGCAGGGCGCCTACCAAGGCTGAGCGCGCGCCCGCCCCGCCGGACGGGCGACGCAGAGATGGGTGACGCAGAGACGGGAGACGAAAAGGGGGTCGCAGCCTCGGGCGCGGGCATGCCATGGCCGCACGGTCCGTCGCTATGCCTGCACCATCAGTGGCGCCTCCACGCCGGTTCTTGACGATTCTCCTCGCGGCGGTCCTCGCGATCGCGGCGACCATCACGGCCGGCGCGAGCCCGGTCGCGGCGACCACCACGGTCACCGAGACGTTCGGCTACACGGGAACGACACAGACGTTCACCGTGCCGTCAGGCGTCACCTCGATCACCGTGACGCTCCAGGGCGGGCAGGGGGGCCGAGGCGGAGTCGACTTCCCGACGCCGAACTTCGGCGGATACCAGGGCGTGGTCACGGGCACCATCGAGGTGACACCCGGACAGATCATCACGGTCGCCGTCGGTGGCGGCGGCGGTCAAGGCAGCGGCGGCGGGTCCGCGCCGGGCGGCGCAGGCGGTCAGAATCCGCTCGCCGGCTACGACGGCGCAGTCGGCGGCATCTCCGGATGGGCAGGCTCCTCGGGCGCCGGTGGTGGCTCCGGTGCTGCGACGGTGCTCCAGATCGACGGTGTCGACGTCGTCGCCGGTGGTGCAGGCGGCAACGGTGGCAACGGGCAGTTCTCCGTCTTGATCGGGCGTGTCTCCGAAGATCGTCACGTTCCTCGTCCGGACGCGACGTCGACGACCGGCCGTCCCGGCTACAACACGTCCGATGCGTGCGGCGGCAGCTGCGACGGTGGCGCTTCCGGCGCCGGCGGCGGCGGCGCCCAGGGCGGCGATCGCGGCGACGTCCAGTACGGCGGTGCGACCGCGACCGAGTGGTTCGGCTTCGGTGGTGCGCCCGGCCTCAACTCGACCGCGGGGCTCCCCGGGTTGATCGACAGCTACGCCTACTACAGCGGAAACAGCGCCAACGGTTCGGTCACGATCATCTACGACAACGGCGCCCCGGGTACACCGACCAATCTCAGCGCAACCGCCCAGACCGACGCCGTGGCGCTCGCGTGGAACGCACCGGGTTCCTCCGGTGCCTCCGACATCGAGGACTACCTGATCGAGTACGCGACGAACTCGGGCGGTCCGTGGACCCCCTTCGTCGACGGCGTCTCCACCGAGACGTCCGCGCAGGTGACGGGGCTGACGAACGGCACGAATTACTTCTTCCGGGTCGCCGCAGAGAACGACCAGGGCGTCGGCGCGTTCGCCACGACGGCGCTCGCTACGGTGCCGAGCGACGTGCCGGGCACCCCGACGGTCACCGGTACCGAGACGGCCGGTGGCACGATCCACGTCGACTTCACCCCGGCGCCGTCCGACGCGCCGATCAGCGGCTACGAGTACCGTCTCGACAACGGTGAGTGGGTCGCCGGTTCCGTGACGGACACCCGCCTGACCATCACCGGTCTCACCAACGGCCAGACCTACGCGGTCGAGATCCGTGCGTTGAACGTGATCGGTGTCGGCCCAGCGTCCGCTCCAGCGGTCTCGGCGACGCCGAGCGACGTCCCCGATGCACCGACTGGCTTGCGAGGTGTCGGCGCCGACGGGTCGATCGAGGTCGACTGGCTCGCACCGACGGTCGACAACGGCTCGCCGGTCACCGGCTACGTCGTGGAGACGGCCCCGCAGCCGGCGGGCGAGTTCACGTCCGCCTACACCGGTGACGAGAACACGACCTCGACGCCGATCAGCGGCCTCGACAACGGCACCACGTACGCCGTTCGGGTCGCTGCGGTGAACGCTGCGGGTCAGAGCGCCTGGTCCCCGACCGTCGAGGTCACCCCCTACACCGTTCCCGGTACGCCGTCGCTGTCGCTGGCCCCGGCCGACGGCGCGCTCGACGTCGACGTCACCGGATTCGACGGTGGCAGCGACCTCACCCTGGTCGAGTACCAGGTGGACGCCGACGCCTGGCGTTCGACCGGGAGCGGCAATTCGTCGTTCACGATCGATGGCCTCACCAACGGCACGAGCTACGACGTCGTCGTGCGAGTGACGAACGCCGCGGGCGTCAGTTCGCCGTCCGACCCGGAGGCCGGCACACCGCGTACGGTGCCGTCGGCACCGGCGATCTCCGCGCTCGCACTCGACGCCGGTTCGGCCGACGTCGAGTTCGACGTCGGCTCCGACGGCGGAAGCCCGTTGACCAACGTCGAGTACTCCATCGACGGTGGCGAGAACTGGACGACGCGAGCACCTGCCAGCGTCGTCAGCCCGCTCGAGATCTCCGGTCTCAGCGGCGGCCAGTCGTACGACATCGTCGTGCGTGCGCTCAACGCCGCAGGTGCCAGCGCGAACTCGAACACGTCGACGGTCATCGCCAACGGCGTGCCCGCCGTGCCGTCGATGACGCTGGTTCCGGGCGACCGCTCGATCCTCGTCGAATACGACACGCCCACCAACGGTGGCTCGCCGATCACGTCGTACGAGTATGCGCTCGACGGCGGTTCGTGGACGTCGGTGGTGTCGGTCGAGAGCCCGTTCCGGATCCCTGGCCTGACCAACGGCACGGAGTACTCCGTCGGCTTGCGCGCCGTGAACGGCGCCGGCGCCAGCGTCGCCGCCGTCGACACCGCGACCCCGCGGACCACGCCGACCGAGCCCGAGATCGTCGGTACCCCCTTGCCGGTCACCGACGGCGAACTGTCGGTCGACTTCACCGCTCCGTCGTCCGACGGTGGCAGTGCGATCCTCGACTACGAGTACTCGACCGACAACGGCGCCACGTGGCGCACACGTGACGTGACGTCGACCTCGTCGCCGCTCGTCATCACCGGGCTGTCGTCCGACGGCACGCCGCTGACCGGAGGCCTGACGTACCCGGTGCAGATCCGCGCCGTCAACGCTGCCGGTGCGGGCGCGGCCTCGGCAGTCGTGGATGGATTCCCGACCTCGTCGCCCGACACGCCGGTGATCGATCTCATCGAGCGCCGTGACGGTGGGGTGACGGTGCACTTCACGCAGGGTTCCAACGGCGGCTCCCCGATCATGCAGTACGAATACCGTCTGGGTGCCGGCGGTACTTGGACCAACATCGGAACCCTCGACACGGTCTTCGACATCGACGGACTCGCCAACGGCGACTACGAGTTGTACATGCGTTCCGAGAACGGCATGTGGGGCGCCAGCGATCCCACCGCCGCCGCGCCGTTCTCCCTGTTCACGCTTCCCGGTGCGCCCGACATCACCTCGATCGTCGCCGGTGACGCAACCCTGGCCGTCGCCTTCGACGCCCCGGCCTCCGACGGCGGCAACGCCATCACCAGCTACGAGTACTCGACCGACGGCGGTGTCACGTGGAGCGCTGCGGCCGCCACGACGTCGCCGATCGACGTGACCGTCGTCTCCGGTGTCGCTGCGACCCCGATCGTCAACGGCACGCTGTACGCCGTCCAGCTCCGAGCGGTCAACGCTGCGGGTGCCGGACCCGCGAGTGCCAGCGAGGTGGTCGCCCCGCGCGGCGCGCCCGACGCACCGTCCGGCCTGACGATCTCGCCGGCCGACGAGGCGCTGACGCTCACCTTCTCTCTCGGTGCCGATGGCGGCTCCCCGATCACCGCGATCGAGTACCAACTCGACGGTGGTGCGTGGGTGCCCGCCGGCTCGCTGAGCAGCCCGCTCACGATCACGGGCCTCGACAACGGTACGTCCTACGACGTGCGCGTCCGTGTCGTCAACGCCATCGGCGACGGCGACCCGACGGACCCCGTGTCCGCAACGCCGAGCGCCCTTCCCGGTGCGCCGGGTTCGGTCGTCGCCACCGGTGGGCCGGGAACAGCGACCGCAACGTGGGCCGCTCCGCTCGACGACGGCGGCGCCGCCGTCGAGTCCTACACGATATCGGTGTACGCCCAGGCTGCCGGTGGCTCGCCCATCGCATCCTGCAGCACGACCGATCTGACCGGCTGTGACGTCGTCGGTCTCACCAACGGTGTGACCGTCTACGTCGACGTCTCGGCCGAGAACGCCACGGGCTCGGGCCCGGCGAGCGCGCCCCGACAGGCCGTCACACCGTTGGCCGTGCCGGAGGTGTCGATCGGTTCGGTCAAGCCGACCCAGACCGCACTGACGATCACTGCCGACGTCGACGACCTCGGCGGTGCCGCGATCTCCGACTACGAGTACCAACTCGACGGAGGTGACTGGGTCTCGACCGGCTCGGGCGCCAACCCGTTCACGATCAGCGGACTCGAGTTCGCGACGGCCTACGAGATCCGGATCCGCGCGACGAGCGCAGCCGGCGTCGGTCCGGCGTCGGATCCGGTCACGGCGACGCCGTCGTCCGCTCCCGGCGCTCCGGTGGCGTTCGCCGCCGCATCCGGTCCGCAGTCGGCGGTGCTGACGTGGTCCGCCCCCGTGTCCGACGGTGGCCAACCGATCACCGACTACGTGGTCCAGTACGCGACGAGCCCGAGCGGTCCGTTCCTCACCTTCGCCGACGGCACCTCCACCTCGACGACCGCCACGGTCACCGGTTTGGTCGACACGACGGCGTACGTGTTCCGTGTGGCAGCGGTGAACCCGGCCGGTATCGGCTCGTGGTCGTCGCTGTCGGGCGCCACACCCCTCAGCGCGCCGAGCGCGCCGACGATCACCGGGATCACGCCTGGCGGCAGCTTCCTCAGCGTCGCCTTCACGGCGCCCGCCAGCAACGGTGGCTCCTCCGTGACCGGCTACCAGTACCGCCTCGACGGTGGCACCTGGACGACCGCGTCGTCGAGCTCGTCGCCGATCTCGATCACCGGTCTCACCAACGGACAGGCGTACGACGTCGAACTTCGCGCCGTCAACATCGTCGGTGGTGGAGCCGCATCCAACACCGTCGAGGCCACACCGTTCGGTCTCCCGGGAGCGGTCACCGGCTTCCGGGCATCCCCGACTGCGAACAGCGTCACGCTCGACTGGGACGAAGGCAACAGCAACGGCAGCCCGATCACCTCCTACAACCTGATCCGTTGGTCGGGAGCGATCGCCGGTTCGATCGTCCAGTCCTACTCGGTGGCCGGCACGTCGCACACGGTGACGGGCCTGACCGCCGGTACCTACTACTTCACGATCGAAGCGACGAATGCGGCCGGCACGGGCCCACGCTCGACGCCGCGCACGACCGGCATCGTCGGGGGGCTGGTTCCCTCGCACCCGACCATCGACGCGGTCGTCCGGACGGGCGCCGAGATCGAGATCGACTGGACGGCCGGGGCGGCGAACACGTCACCCATCGACAGCTACCTGGTCCAGTACACCGCCGACGGCTCGACGTGGACGACCGCGTCGTCCGGATCGGCCTCGACCACGGCGACGTTCACGGTGCCATCGTCGAGCGCACGGTATGCCGTGCGAGTCGCGGCGGTGTCCGCAACCGGTGTCGGCGGCTTCGAGATCGTCACGCCGCCGGTGGCGGTCACCGAAGCGGTGGCGGCGATCGACGCCACCTCGGCGACGTTCCACGGCGACGCCGACGCCAACGGCCTCGGGTCAGACGTGTACTTCGAGTACGCGCCGACCGAAGCACTGCTCGGTACCGTCGACGCCGAGTTGCTGGCAGCGACGCCAGCCGCGGTCACCGGCATCGGCCTCACCGCGGTGACGGCCGACGTGACCGGGCTGGATCCGGGCACCGAGTACTTCGTGAGGGTGCTCGCCGACGACAATCTCGGCAGCGTGGCCTACGGAGCGACACGAGACTTCTCGACGGAGGCGCTCATCAGCACGACCGAACTCTCCTACGAGTACACCGGGTCGCCGGTCGAGGTGATCAGCGAGACCACGCCGATCGGGCTGGCGCTCGAGCGGACGTTCGTCGGCATCGACGGCACCGAGTATCCAGAGAGCACGACCGCTCCCACCGACGTCGGCGACTATCAGGTCACGACGAACGCCGTGGGCGCGGAGATCGGCGGTTCGGAGGTCGTCGAGATCGCGATCACGCCGAAGATGGTCACGAACACGATCGACGCGCTCGACCGTGACTACGACGGCACCGATGTCGTCGAGCTCACGTTCACGGCCGACGGTTTCGTCGACGGCGACGACGTCGCCGCCAACACTGCGGCGACCATCGGGACCATCGACGGTCCCGACGCCGGAGTCGACCGACCGGTCTCGCTGGAGTCGGTGCCGGGTGAAGACGTGCTCACGGGAGCCGACGCCGCGAACTACGCGACCATGGCGATCTTCGGCGACATGCTCGTCACCATCTCTCCGGCGACGCAGACGCTGACTTTCACGTCGACGCCTCCGTCATCGCCGACGGTGGGTGATACCTACACGCCGGTCGCCGTGTCGAGTCAGGGCCTGACTCCGACCTACCGCCTCGGTCTCGGTGCCGGGACCGTCTGCACGCTCGCAGCGGGCACGGTGTCGCTGGTCGGTGCGGGTACCTGTGTCGTGCAGGCCGACCAGGCGGGGAACACGAACGTGCTCGCCGCCGACACGCTCGACCAATCCTTCACCGTGGCCCCGGCACCCGACCCGGACCCGGACCCCGACCCGGACCCCGAACCGGACCCGGACCCGGACCCGGAGTTGAACGTCAGTATCGGCATCGACGTCGGTGGCCCCGTGGCCAACGCGCCGGTGCAGGTGAGCGGTGATGGCCTGAAGCCGTTCTCGACCGTCACGGTCGAGTTGCGCAGTGACCCGATCGTGCTCGGCACGTTCCGAGTGGACGCAAACGGTTCGTTCTCCGCGACCGTGAACCTGCCGGCGAAGGTTCCGGCCGGGAGCCACCAGATCGTCGTGCTCGGCGTGGATCCCGATGGCGACCCCATCTCGGAATCCGCCGGACTGTTCGTCGACTGGTCGGGTTCGGCCGGCTGGACCACGCCGAGTGGCGACGACTCCGACGATGTGAGCCAGGCGACCAACCACGTCACGTCGATCGATCCGGTTCGAGTGCTCGACACCCGAACCGGAGCTGGCACGAAGGTGCAGGCGGGCGAGTCGTATCGCCTCACGATCGACGAGACGTTGCTGGCGGCTGATGCGACGGCCGTGGTCTTCAACCTCGCCGTGACGAAGCCGCACGCGTCTGGCTACATCTCGGTGTACCCATGCGCCAGCGAGCGTCAGGAGGCGGCGGTGCTCAACTATCGAGCCGGCGAGACGGTCGCGAACCTCGTGATCGCTCCGTACGGCGTCGGTGAGGAACTCTGCATCTACAGCCGCTCGACGACGCATGTGGTCGTCGACCTCGGCGGCTACTACGCCGAAGCGTCCGGTGATCCGCTGAACGCGGTGGCCCCGGTCCGGTTGACCGACACGCGGTCGACGACCCGACTCGCCGCTGGCGAGACGCTGGTGGTCGACATCGTCGGCGATGGCTTGGCGCCGTCCGATGCGACCGCTGCGGCGTTGTACGTCGCTGCGGTGCGCCCGGCAGCGACCGGATTCCTGACGGTCTACGCGTGTGGCGAGTCGCTGCCGCTGGCATCGAACCTCAACTACGCCGCCGGTCAGACGATCGGCAACAGCGCCCTCACGAAGATCTCCGAGGATGGCACGGTGTGTATCCACACCTCGGTCGACACCGACGTGGTCGTCGACCTGAACGGTGTGGCGAGTGCCGGGACCGAGTCCAACTTCCAGTCACTCGTGGCCGGACGTTTGCTCGACACGCGGTCGTCGGGTCAGGCGCTCGAGGCCGGCGAGAAGATCGAACTCGACTTCTCGTCGGTCGAAGCGGGCGGTGCGGTCACGCTCAACGTCGCTGCGGTGGCTCCCGCTGCCACCGGCTTCGTCACGCTGTACCCGTGCGGTCTGCCACAGCCGGTGGCCGCGAGCGTCAACTACGGCACCGGCATCACCCGCAGCAACCTGGTCACCGTGAAGCTCGGCGAGGGCGGCAAGGTGTGCGCCTTCACGTCACAGGAAGCCCATCTCGTCGTCGACGTCCAGGGCGTGTACCTCTCTTCGTGAGGTGCTGGCGCCGTGATGGCGCCGACAACGTCGAAGGGCGCCCACGGAGTTCCGTGGACGCCCTTCGAGGTACTGGCGGAAGGCGTGGGATTCGAACCCACGGAGGCCCAGAAGACCTCAACAGTTTTCGAGACTGTCCCATTCGTCCGCTCTGGCAGCCTTCCGTTGACCACGATAGCGACGAAACGACGCGAGCGAACCCCCGACGGCAACGTCCGCCCAGCTGGGGTCGACGTGGCTGCCGTTTCTCACGAAAGGTTCAAGGTTCCGCGTGACACGGCCGATGATCGGATGTATGAATCTGGTCGACACCTCTCCCAGCTCCGGAGCCCCGACCATGAACGAACGCGCCGTGGAACACGGCCAAGCGGCGACGCCGACGGGCACCTGGAACGCTCCCGCGCCGACGCCCGGGTTCGCTCCGCCGCCGCCGCCGACGGCCAGCTATCAGCCTCGACGCACCCCGACGACGGCAGCCGAAGTGCTCGACGAGATGATCGAGGTCGTCCCCGGTGCTCGCGGCGCGTTGCTCGCATCGGTCGACGGGTTCGCGCTCGCCCGATCCGAAACGATGCCGAACGAGGCGTCGCACGCCGCCATGCTCGCCGCTGCGATCGGCCTGGCGCATCAGCTCGTGAAGATGGGCGAGGGCACCGAACTGCGCCAACTCGTCGTCGACCACGACGGTGGGCTCCTGCTGCTCTGGCCGGTGGGCCACGACCGTGTCATCGCCATGCTCACACTGTCGACCGTCGACCAAGCTCGCCTGCGCGGCTTCGTCCGCGCTCGCGCACGACTGCTCGCCGACGATCTGCGATGAACGAACAGACCTTCAAGATCCTGGTCACGGGTCCGTTCGCGGCCGGCAAGACGTCGCTCATCCAGTCGGTGTCGCAGACGGAGGTCGTGTCGACCGACGTGATCACCAGCGGCGACGAGTCCGACGTCAAGTCGCACACGACGGTCGCGATGGACTTCGGCACGTACTCGCTCGACGACGGCGCCGTGCGCCTGCTGCTGTTCGGAACGCCGGGTCAAGCTCGCTTCCGCTTCATGACCAACATCTTGAAAGGTGACGTGGACGTCGTCGCGTTCGTGATCGACGCGCAAGCTCGCGACACCCATCCCTCGGCGGGCGTCGAACTGCGTTCGCTGCTCGCCGACCTGCGCGTGCCCGCCGTCGTCGCCGTCAACCGCTGCGACGATCAGGAGATGGCGGAGAAGATGGCGCGGTCCCTCGGCGCCAAAGGCACCGAAGCTGTCGTGCCGTGTCAGCTCGTCGACCCGGAATCGGGTCGCAAGGTGATCGTCGAGATCCTACTGACGCTGCTCGACGCGCTCGAAGCCGACGAGCACCTCGATGTCGCCGACGAAGAGCGGACTCCGGCGGAGGTGGCGTGAGATGAGCCAGTGGATGACCTCGACCTCGGCAAGAACCAGCGGTGTGCCCAATCCGGGACCGACGCTGCCCCCGGAGGTGTCGTTGGCCGAGTACGCGGTATCGACCGTCGCCTCGCCCCAGCCCGCGTGGCGCACACTCAACATCGCCCGCGAACGCGCCTTCACCGGCGAACTCCGCTTCGCGACCGCTCCGGCCATCGCTGTCTTCGTCGACGGCGGTTCGGTCTACTTCGCAGAACGCCATGGCGACACACCGCTCGGTGAACGTCTGTTGGCCGCCGGGGTCGTCACGCCGCAGCAACTCGAGCGCGGCGTCGTTCGCGTCGGTGGCGCCGAGCACCTCGGTCGCCTCTTCGATCGCGATCCCGATGTCGATCGCGATGCGGTGATGGTGGTCGTCGAGTCGTCGACGGAAGCACTGGTCGCCGAGTTGGCCGCCGAGGTCGTCGCTGCCGTCGAGGTCAATCCCTACCGCCACCACCAGTCGGGCGTCCACCGTTGGTTTGTCGCACCGATCGACGTGAGCCTGTCTCGTCCGGTGAGCGATGTCGCACAGGTGGACCGGTCGGTCATCGACGACCTGCCCGGCCTGCCGGCGCCGACGTCCGGAGTTCGTATCGAGTGGGACCAGCCCGATGCCGGTGGGCTCGCCCCACCAGGGCACGCCCACGCTGCTGCACCTCCAGCTCTCGGTCGGCTCGCCGACGCCGTCCCGCCTGCCGACGCCTTGCGCGATGCCGAACCCGTCGACCCGAGCGCGGATCTCGATGCCGGTATCGGTGCCGGTGATGTCTCGACCGACATGGGACCGGACGCAGCAAGCTCGGCGCCAGACGGCTCTGCCGACGATGCCGACGCGTGGCTCGACGACTTCCAGATCGTCTGGCCCGACGGCAGCGAGGAACTCGCAGCACCGGCACCTCGTCGTGTCACGCCGCTGATGCCGACGACCACCGTCGAGGTCTCGGCGACGGCCGACGAAACCGAGGTGGCTGCGGTCGACGCCATTCGTGTCGAGCCCGGCGCGGAGACTCGCGCTGAGGTCTCGGATGACGCGAACGTGTCGTTCGCGATGCCGCAGTTGCGAATCGACACCCCGCCCGGGCCGGGTGCGGACGTGCCCGACGATGTGGCCGACGCGGTGCGCCGTGCACTGCAGGCGATCGAGCAGGCAGCGACACAACCGCGGCCGCTCCCGCAGATCGACCTCGCTCCGATCACGCTGCCCGAACTCCGCCTCCCCACGCTCGGTGAATCGACCGAGACCGACGCGGCTCAGCCGATGATCGAACGCTCAGCGGAACCGATCGAGCCCACTCCATCGTCCGTCGCACCGGCTCCGGCACCGAGCGACGAACAGCCCGCCGACACGGCCCCGACCCCGAGCGCCGCACCACCCGTCGACATCGCACCTGCTGTCGAGCCCGCCACCGTCGCTACGGCCGCTGGGTCGTTCGCACCGCCGACGGCCGACATGAGCGCCGAGTCGGTGTACGAGCGATTGGCCGCCGAGCAGGTAGCCGCCGAGCCGGCTGCTGCCGTTCCTGCGCCGGCGCCCGAGCCGGGCCAAGCGTCGGTCGTGTTCCTCGACGAAGAAGACGCCGACTCGTCGACTCGAAAAGGTGCGCTCCGCCGACTCATCGGCAGCCTTCGTCGCGGCGACTGACGACGCCTCCGAGCGCTGCTCGTCACCGCCGAGCGCGGAAGAACTCGCGGAGCAACTCGCCGCAGATCTCGGCGTCGACACCGCCCGTCATCGTGACCACATGGTTCAGCGGTGCCCCGTCGAGCAGACGGAAGTGGCTGACCGCAGCACCCGCTTTGGGGTCGGAGGCTCCGAACACGAGTGACCCGAGTCGCGCATTGACCATCGCTCCTGCGCACATAGCGCACGGTTCGAGCGTGACGATCAGCGTGCAGTCGTCGAGCCGCCAGTGTCCCACTGCAGCAGCAGCGTCGCGGAGTGCCAGCACTTCCGCGTGTGCGGTCGGGTCGCCGGTGAGCTCGCGTTCGTTGTGGCGTCGAGCGATGATTTCGCCGTTTCGAACCACGACAGCACCGACCGGCACGTCGTCGTGGTCGAGCGCGACGCGTGCTTCGTCGATGGCGACCGCCATCCACTCGCGAAGCGCGTCGGCGATGTCAGTCGGTTCACGGTCGGTGACCATCTGGCGGAGGGAGAGGGATTCGAACCCTCGGAAGGTTGCCCTTCACACGCTTTCCAAGCGTGCCGATTCGGCCGCTCTCGCACCCCTCCAGGTATGCGTCTCGCATCGTATCGTGCGGTACGCTTGCTGACGCCGACAGGTTCGCCTGTCGGGTGAGGTGGTGACCGGGTCCTGTGCAATGGGCGCCCGTGAACCAGGTCAGGACCGGAAGGTAGCAGCCTTCATCGGCATCGCTCGTGTGCCGCAGATCGCCTGGTCGCCACTTCACTCGACAGGCGCCCGGCAACCCTTGGTGAGTGACCCTGCGTGATGCCCGAGGTCGGCACCAGTCGTTACGCGAGGTCGTTGGCGTGGTCGACGAGGCCTGGGGCGCCGATCCGTTCACAGATCTCGGCGAAGGCAGCCGTCGGCCCGTCCCACTTCCAATCGTCGACCGTTCCGACGTCGACGGTCGGATCGACCGTGGCGATTCGGCGGAACAACACCGCATCGTCGAAGCGCTCCTGCAGAGTCGCCGCCAACTTCGCCGCACCCCGCAAGCCCGGCACATCCCACTGGCCCGGCGCTGCCGGGATCTGCTCGAGGTGGCCGTATCGGCCGAGCACGAGCGCCGCGCTCTTGGCGCCCCAACCGGGTAGACCGGGGAATCCGTCGGCGGTGTCGCCGACCAGGCCCAGGTAGTCCGGGATCGACGCGGGGCCGACGCCGAACTTCGCGATCACGCCGGCTTCGTCAACGATCTCGCGCTTGCGGCGATCGAACTGCACGACCCGCTCGCCGATCACGCACTGCCCCAAGTCTTTGTCGGCGGTCACGATCAGGACCTGTTCGACCCGATCGTCGGCAGCGGCGATGGCGGCAGCGGCGGCGAGCGCATCGTCGGCTTCATGGGTCACCATCGGCCACACCGTGAAACCGGCGGCACTGAGCGCCTCCTCCATCACCGGGATCTGGTCGAGGATCGCGGGGTCCATGTCGGCGCCGTCCTTGTACCCCGCGTACAGGTCGTTGCGGAAGCTCTCGATCGTGTGATCCGACGCGATCGCGACGTGCGTAGCACCGTCGGCAACCAAGGCCAAGGTGGAGGTGACCACGCCAGCGGCGGCCGCCATCGGATGGCTGTTGCCGTGCCGTGACGCCGAACCGAAGTGCTGCCGGAAGAGCTCGTAGGTGCCATCAACGAGGTGGACGCGCATGCCCGCACACTACGCCGCACCCACCGTTCGCCGTCATGCCGATGCAGGGATCCTCCCGCGCCCAGGGAGGCGCCGGTGGCGAGGAGATGCTGCTGCTGGTTGTCGGGCGCGGAACCCGTCGTCACGGACGGTCGATCTGGATCGAACGCGATCTGAACACGAGAGCCCGTCAGGTGGTGAGAGAGGCAATAGAGCGAAGCCGAGTGATGCAGAACGGTGCAGACAGACGCGAAACCTGGGCGGCGCTGCGAGTCGAGGGCGAGCGCGTCCCGATCCGGAGAGCTGTTGGCGAACCGTCAGCAATTCCTCAAGATCGCGAGACACGGGGTCGATACATCCCTGGACACCCAGACCGCCACGGGAAACGGCACCAGCATCATGACCAACCACGTCGAACTCTCAACGCAGCACTGCGAACGTCAGCACGGCGACCGTCAGCGTCCGTACCAGGACCAACACCGGTATCAGATCCGGATCCAGCACCAGGACCAGAAGGGGCAGCGATGAGCGATCAGCTCGAACAGATGCAGTCGAACATCGTCGCTGCGGTCCAGCAGGAGCTGTCGCGATTCAGCAGCGAAGTCGACGCCGCCGTGCGTCAGATCCGTGAGGAACTCGCCGCAGGAGCGCAAGCACGCGCGCAGCTCGAGCACCAGGTTCGATCGCTCGCCGGCGCGCTCGAGACGTCGCACGGGGCCAGTTCCAAGTTTCAGACCGACCTCCAGCGGGCGCTGGAAGAGCGGCTCAACGAGTTCAGCGAGAAGACGAAGCGCCGTCACGACGAGATGAACACCCGGCTCGGCCGTGTCGTCGACGAAGCCAACGTCGGCATCTCGTCGGCCGTCGAGTCCGCTGCTCGACCCATCATCAAGCAGCTCGAACATCGACAAGACAAGCTCGACTCCGAGGTGCAGACACTCGGTGGCAGCCTCCGCAAGTTCGACGAGCAAGCCAGCCAGATGGTCGGCCACATGAACTCCGTCACGCAGGCGATCGACGCTCGACTCGACCAGACCACCCGCGATCTCCTGTCGACGTTCGACGAGCGTCATGCGGCGATGGTGATGCGACTCGACGAACTGTCGGCAGTCGCCGCTCGCCAGCAGAACGAAGTCGCCAACATCGTCAGCGCTCGCGTCGACGCCAGTGAAGACCGGACCAACGAGCGACTCGTCGGCCTCGAAAGCCGGATCAACGAACAGGTCGGCCAGCGCGTCGCCGACATCGACGCTCACGTCGGCCGCGTCAGCGCAGGCCTCGACGACGCCGTCGTCACGTTGAGTGATCGCATCGCCAAGGCCGACAGCAAGTTCGCCGAGGTCGAAGGCCAGTTCGCCAAGATCCGTGAGGATCTCGGCAACGTCGACGCCGAGGCGATCGACGAGATGAAGGACAGCATCCAATCGGCCCTCGGTCAAGCCGAACTCGTACGCATCGAGATGGATCGCTTCAAGGTCGAGATCGGCGAAACCGTCGACAAGACCGCCGTGCGACTCACCGAACTCGAGACCACGGTGCAGGATCAGAACATGGATGTCGAGACCGCCGTCCAGCTCGAACGACTCGAAGAGGTCGAACGAGCGGTGCTCATGCTGGACCCCGATCAGTTCGTGCGTCGTGACGAGCTGGACTCCTCGTTGATCACGGAGACCAGCAGCGCGGCGTCGATGTTCGGGAGCGCCATGTCGTCGAACGACGATCAGTACTCCACCCCATCGAGCGGCGAGGCGCTGGCGTCCGAGGTGTCGATGCCGTCGTTGACGTCACTCGCTTCATCGGCGTCGAGCCCGCTCGCCCCTCCCAGCGCTGGCCCGGACCCAGCGACGCCTGACGCGACCACCAACGCGACCACCAACGCGACGTCGAGCATGGCGTCGTCGCCGTCACTCCAGCCTCCGGTTTCGGACTCCTCGTTGTCGAGTAGCTGAACCAACTCACGACCCCCTCATCCGCCAAAGCGAAACGGAATTCCACGATGGCACTCGGACGAAAAAAAGCCGAAGAAGCAGCACCCGAAGCTGGCGGCGTCGCGCTCGCCGATCGCCCGAAGACGGGGGAGTCGGCCGAGCAGTGCATGGCAACCGGTCAGGCGCTCGTTCAAGCCGGCTATCTCGACGGCGAACGTCTCGCGACGCTGTTGCAGGAAGCCAACGGTGACCTGATCGAGTTCAGCAACTACGCGCTCACCCGTCATGCAGTCGGCCGCAACGAACTCGCGCACGCCGTCGCTGCAGCCTGTCAGGTTCCGGTCGGGGACTCGAACGTCGGTGCACTCGACGAAGAGATCGCGAAGAAGCTCCCCGAACAGGTCTGCCGCGATCACAAGCTCATTCCGATCTCGGAGAGCCCCGAAGGGCTCGTCGTCTACGCCACCGATCCGTCGCCATGGCGTCGCCAGCAGGTCGAAGCCGCAGTGGCTGGTACGCGACTCGCATGGCGGGCGTCCGACCACAAGACCGTCACGTCGTTCATCGAGCAGATGTTCCGCAGCTCGTCGAATCTCGACTCGCTCGTCGCGACGTTCGCTGGTGAAGACGAACAGCGCCAGGCCGCGGAGAAGAAGGGTGGCGAGGTCAACCTCGACGACCAGTCACCCGTCGTCCAACTCGTCGCCAAGATCGTCAGCCAGGCGTTGCGCGACCGCACCTCGGACATCCACATCGAACCGCTCGACGATCGTCTGCGCATCCGGTTCCGCGTCGACGGTCACCTCGTCGAAGCGTTCAGCCTTCCGCTGTCCGCACACAACGCCCTGACCTCTCGACTGAAGATCATGTCGGAGATGAACATCGTCGAGAAGCGTGCGCCCCAAGACGGCCAGTTCTCGACCAAGGTCGACGGCAAGGAGATCGACGTCCGTGTTGCCTCCGTGGCGACCGTGTTCGGCGAGAAGATCGTCATGCGTCTGCTCGACAAGTCGAAGTCGATGGTCGGCCTCGGCGAGCTCGGCATGCCGAAAGAGATGTACCACACGTACGGCAAGCTCGTGCATGCCCCGTTCGGCATGGTCATCTGCGCTGGTCCGACCGGCGCCGGCAAGACGACGACGCTGTACGCGACGCTGCTCGAGATCAACTCGACCGGCAAGAACGTCACCACGGTCGAGGACCCCGTCGAGTACGTGTTCCCCGGCATCAACCAGGTGCAGACGAACGAAAAGGCCGGGCTCACATTCGCCACCGGCCTGAAAGCCCTCCTCCGGCAGGACCCCGACGTGATCCTCGTCGGTGAGATCCGAGATGCCGACACCGCCCGCATCGCGATCCAGTCCGCGCTCACCGGTCACTTCGTGCTGTCGTCCCTGCACGGCACCGATGCCGTCGCTGCCCTGCACCGTCTACTCGACATGGGCATCGAGGCGTTCCTCGTCGCGTCGGCCATCGTCGGCGTCGTCTCGCAGCGACTCATCCGCAAGATGTGCGACAACTGCAAGGTCCCCTACGAACCGGGCGCAGAAGAACTCGCCGTCTTCCGTCAGCACTCTGGTGGCAGCGAAAAGACGCAGTTCTTCCAGGGTGAAGGTTGCAGCTACTGCTCCGGCACCGGCTACCGCGACCGCATCGGCGTCTACGAGTTGCTCCGCATCACTCCCGAGATCCGACGCCTGATCGTCGGCTGGGCGACCACGGAAGAACTCCGTCGTCTCGCCGTCGCTCAGGGCATGCGCACGATGTTGCGCGAGGCCATGCAACTCGTCGAGGACGACGTCACCACCGTCCCCGAAGTCGTTCGCACGCTCTTCGCACACTGACATCTCAGCTGTTGGTCTTCGTCACGTCGTCGACGTGGAAGGTCGCTGGCCGTGATGTCGACGGTCGCTCGTGGCGATGGCGGCGGTCGATCTTGCCGAAATCTCGTGCAATTGGCGCTCATGTCGGCGTCCGAAGATGCCGATGAAGGTCTGAACAGAATCTTGAACTCTCTCTGAACAGAGGAAACACCCGATGCCCAAGTTCGCATATGCCGCAATCGACCCGCAGGGTGCCCCGATCGAGGGGGTCACCAAAGCCGAGACCATCGGTGCCGCGCGGGCGTTGCTCGTCGAGCAGAACCTGTTCCCGACGAAGATCGAAGAATCCCGCGGGATGCTCGACTTCGAGCTCACCAAGGAGAAGGTCAAGAAGAAGGAGCTGATGCACTTCACGCGTCAGCTGGCCGTGTTCGTCAAGGCCGGCATCCCGCTCACCGACGCGCTCGTCACGATCGGTGACGAGACCGAAGACGTCGCGCTGCGACGCGCGCTCACGCAGCTCATCGATGACCTCCGCAACGGCGGCTTGCTCTCGGCCGCTGCCGCCGGTCACCCCGAGGTTTTCCCGGAGTACTACGTCGGCATCCTGCAGTCGGCTGAGCTGACCGGTCAGCTCGACACCGCGCTCGAGAGCCTCGCCGAGTACCTGGAGCGTGAGCTCGACACCCGATCGAAGGTCGTCGGTGCGCTCTCGTATCCGATGGTCGTCATGGTGATGGCATTCGGCACCGTGCTGATCCTCGCCGGCTACGTGCTGCCGCAGTTCAAGCCGCTGTTCGAAGAACTCGGCGCCGACCTCCCGCTCCCGACGCGGATGATGCTGTTCGTCTCTCGATTCTTCACCGACCTGTGGTTCGTGACGGCCGGGTTCTTCCTCCTGGTGTTCGCCTCGTTCATGTTCTTGGCGAAGCATCCGACGGGACGGATCTGGAAAGACCGACTCGTGCTGAAGCTGCCGGTCGTCGGCGGCATCATCGACTACGCCATCCTCGAACGATTCTGCCGCATTCTGGGCGCCATGGTCGCTGCCGGCGTGCCGCTTCCCGAGGGGTTGAAGACGACCACCGACGCGACGTCCAACGTCGTGTACCGAGAACGCCTCGATGTCGCCCGAGCCGAAATGCTCGAGGGCAAAGGCTTCGCCGGGCCCCTCATCGCGACCGAACTGTTCCCCGGTGCGGCCAAGCAGATGTTCAAGGTCGGCGAAGAGACCGGCACCCTGGACGCGCAGCTCGAAGTGGCATCGATCTACTTCGACCGTGAGCTCGAGAGCCGGATCAAGAAGTTCACCACCATGTTCGAACCGATCATGATCGTGTTCGTCGGCGTGATCGTGGGCTTCGTGGCCCTCGCGCTCGTCTCGGCGATGTACGGCGTGCTCGGCGGCCTGAAAGACGACGCCTGATCCGCCCGTCGGTGTGATCAGCGAGCGAGGACGAGGTCGACGAAATGTTGTCCGACGAACACGGCGATCACGGCGCCGGCAGCGAGGAAGGGGCCGAACGGCAACGCCGTCTTCCCGGTCGCCTTCCTGGCAACCATCGCCGGGATCGCGCCGAGCGTTCCGAGGATGAAGCCGAAGAACAATCCGGGCGCCACGATGCCGGGGTTGAGCCAACCCATGAACAGGCCGAGCAGCGGCGACAGGATCACGTCGCCGAAACCGAACGCGACGTCCTTGCCGTAGCGCCAGTTGGCGGCGTAGTAGATCCCCGCGATCAGCGCGAGTGCGATCGCCGCGCCGAGCGCCGACATCCAGATGCGCTCCGGTTCGTCGATCACGATCGCGGCGATCGCGAGTGCTGGCGCACCGAGCAGGAGTGCCGTGAAGGTGATCTCGCGGGGCAGTCGCTGCTCACGGATGTCGATCCAGCTGAGCGCGACCAGCGCCGCAGCGAAGATGCAGTACGCGGGCAGGGCAGCGACGAGATCGTCGTTGAACTTCAGCGCGAACACGACGAACAGCGCGGCGGTCGCGAGTTCGATGACGATCGGTTCGATACCGATGGGGTTCTTGCAGCGTCGGCACTTGCCGCGCAGCACGAGCCAGCTGAACACCGGGACGAGGTCGAGCGGGCCCAGTCGGAGATCGCAGTTCCCACACGCGCTCGGCGGTGCCATCACCGAGCCGCCTCGCGGTACTCGATCCACGACCACGGTCAGGAACGAGCCGATCAGCAGCCCCAACACGATCATCAACGCAAGCAACAACGACAGATCCATCTTCACCCAATCGCCGGGCTCGACCCGGACCAGTTCCACGCCGGGGTCCTCCCGGCACGTGCGGGAGGTTAGACCACCATGCAAGAACCAGATCCGATGCTCGTCGCCTTGGCGACCGCTACCGTGCAGGCTGGCGCCTCCGACCTGCACCTCACCGTCGGGCGCCCGGCGACCGTGCGTCGCGACGGCACGCTCGTCGGCTTCGAGAATGTTCCGGTACTGACCTCTGAGGAGATCGACCGGATGGTCATGTCGCTGCTCGACTCCGAGCAGAAAGACGAACTCGAACGCAACCGTCAGGTCGACTTCTCGTTCGGTGTGCCGCAGGTCGGGCGATTCCGTGCCAACGCGTTCAGCCAGCGCGGTTCGCTGGCGCTCGCCTTGCGTGTCGTGCCGTTCCGCGTGCGTTCGCTCGAAGAACTCGGTGCGCCACCGGCGTGCAACACGCTGCTCAACCGGCCGTACGGCATCGTGTTGGTCGTGGGCCCGACAGGTTCGGGCAAGTCGACCACCCTCGCCGCGATGATCGACCGGATCAACGAGACCAAGCCGTTGCACATCCTCACCATCGAGGATCCGGTGGAGTACCTCCACCACCACAAGATGGCGATGATCAACCAACGCGAGGTCGGTACCGACGTGCGATCGTTCAGCGACGGGTTGAAGAGCGCATTGCGTGAAGACCCCGACGTCGTCCTCCTGGGCGAGATGCGCGACCTCCAGTCGATGGAGATCTCACTGTCACTCGCCGAAACCGGCCACCTCGTGTTCGCCACCCTGCACACCAACGATGCGGCACAGGCACTCGACCGCATCATCGACGTGTTCCCGGCCGAACGCCGTGACCAGATCCAGATCATGCTCGCCGGTGCGCTGCAGGGCGTCATCTCTCAGCGTCTGCTGCCGTCGATCGGTGGCGGCCGAGTCGCGGGCTACGAAGTGATGGTCGCGAACGAGGCGATCCGCAACCTGATCCGTGAAGGCAAGTCGCGTCAGATGCGCAACATGATCGCCACCGGCGGCGCGGAAGGAATGCAGACCATCGAGATGGACTTGGCTCGTCTCGTCGCCGCCGGACTGATCTCGCTGGAAACAGCGATGGAGTCGAGCGCCTACCCGAAAGAGATCCAGGCGCAGCTCGCCACTGCGCGTGCACAGCTCCAGGCGCAGGCCACGATGGCGACCGGTCAGGCCGGCTCCTCCGGGTCCGGCACGTACGCCGGCCAGCCGGTCGGCGTATCGGGCTGACCCGAAACACTCCAACGGTCCCGTCCGACACCGAAACACTCGAACGGTTCCGTCCGACACCGAGACGCCGACACCTACACCGGAACGCCGCAGGGTTCGCCGACACCGCAACGCCGACAGAGCAACGAGGAAGCACACATGGCCGTCAAACAACTGCCCTACAAGAATCTGGCTGGGGTCGTACCGTGCCCGGGCGGCTGGTTGATCCTTCCTGCTCGCATGGCCGGCATCACCGTCGCTGCGGAGGAAGCCTTCGTGGTGTCGCGCCTGTTCGACGTGCTCGACTTCCGACCGACGTTCGACGCGGCAGCGATCAACGCGCCGATGGGACTGCGAGACGAGCCGAAGGGTGAGTTCCGCCAGTGCGAGATCGAGGCTCGTCAGTTCGTCGGGTGGCCCCGCGCCGCCGCGATCTACGGGACCCCGAGTCGTCAGGCGCTCGCCGAGACGACCGGCCTGGCTGCGTCGAAGCTCGAACCATGGATGAACGGGCACGACAAGCGCCGCTTCCGTTGGCTGCGGGAAGCAGCGATGGAACTCGCGCCGTACCACTCTCGTCGGTTCTTCTCAGCCCACCCGGACGTCTCGTTCACGCAGATGAACGAGGAGACGCCGCTGAAGACCTCGCCGTATCACGAAGAGGGTCGCCTCGAGCGGCTCGAACTCATCCGGCAGCAGTTGCCGGGCGTCGACGACGTCGTCACGCGCACGCCACCGAAAGGTTCCCACCCGGTGCACCTACTCAACGCGGGTGCTCTGCTGTGGACGGCCCGGCGCGGCTCCGGTCGAGCGATCTCGCGGTTCCCGCTGGACCCGACATGGGATTCCGAGGGCATGCGCATGGAACTCGTCCGCTGACGAGCCTTCCCGATCGTTCCGGTGAGGATCGTCCGCTCGCCACCGGATAAAGCTCATCGCGAGGTGACGTCACCCCAGTCCAGTGAGGATCGTCCGCTCGCTACCGGATGAAGCTCATCGCACGGTGGCGGGGACGGTGGTGGCGTGCGAGAGTGGTGGCATGAGTCGATGGGAACGAGCATTGGTGACGGGAGCGTCGTCGGGGATCGGGCGGGAGATGGCCCGACAACTCGCCGCCGACGGAACGAAGCTGGTGCTGGTCGCCCGCACCGAAGAGCGCCTGAACGAGCTGGCTGCCGACGTCGATGTCGAGTGCGAGGTGCTGCGAGCCGACCTCGCGGACCCGACCGAGTTGTCATACGTCGAAGACCGCGTCCGTGACACCGTCAAGCCGATCGACCTGGTGATCAACAACGCCGGCTTCGGATTCACCGGACCGGCGCACGAACTCGACGTCGAGCGGGAAACGTCGGTCGTCGACGTCAATGTCGGCGCGCTGCATCGACTGTCGTTGATCGCAGCAAGACGGATGGCTGCCGCCGGCCGGGGCGGCATCTTGAACGTGTCGTCGCTGGCCGGGTTCATGTCGAATCCCGACGTCGCGACCTACGCGGCGACCAAGGCCTTCGTCACGACGTTCACCGAGTCGTTGCACACCGATCTGAAGCAGACGGGCGTGCACGTCTCGGCGCTGTGTCCGGGCTTCACCCGCACCGAGTTCCAGACTCGCGCCGACTACGACACGTCGAAGTTGCCGGCGATGATGTGGCAGTCGGCCGAAGAGGTCGCACGAGCCGGACTGCGAGGCATCGATGCCAACACGGCGATCATCGTGCCGGGTGCACAGAACAAGGTCGGCGCCGCGATGCTGACCGTGATGCCGCGACGCGCGATCCGCTTCGCGATGAGCAAACTGCCGACCTGAGCCGACCTGAGCCGACCTGAGCCGACCTGAGCGTCGGTCGACGGGTCAGACCATCGACAGGTCGCTGATCGGCTGGGAGCTGGCGGGCGGCGGAAAGAATCCGCCGGCGCTCTGAGCGACCGGCGCCGGCGCGGGCGCGGGCGCTGCCTGACGCTGCGGCTCGAACAGCGCAGTGATGGCGTCGGCGAGCGCCTTCTGGCGAGCGAGGCACTCGTTGAGGCCATGCTGGATCTGGTGGACGGCGAGTTCGAGTTGGTCGAGTCGGCTCTCGACTTCGGGGGCGGTCCAGCCCGACACGCCGGTCTGTCCGTGCATCGCTTCGATGCGGTCGGCGCGTTCGCGTTCGATGAGTTCGGTGACGCGACGTTCGGTGCGCTCGGTGGCGTGCTTGGCTTCGGAGCGGGCGGTCTCGATCTGTTCCTGTGCGATCTGGGCGTAGGCGGCCATCGATGTGAACTGGCTGCTGATCTGCGCTTCCACCTGGGTGACCCGGTGATGGAGTTCGTCGACGCGGACCGTTTCCGCAGCGGCAGCTTCGTCACCGAAGAACTGCTCGACCGTGAGATCGGTGTCGGTCTCGTCGGTGTCTTTGATTTTGCCGAACATGTATCGCGTCCCCGCTGTACTGAGCGAGACCCGGTGGATCTCGGATGTGTCGCCGATGATGCAGAGCCCGCAGGCGCCTGTACTTGGTCATCGGACGCGCGAGACACCTTCTTGAGCGCGTTTCGGGAACCGTCACCGGCACGGCCGTGAGCTGGGAGTTTTCGTCTCTCCGGAAAAAGTTCGATTTGTCACTCAAGTCGGGAAGAAAACGGACCGAAATCTCAACTGCGCTACGGGAGCAACCTGTCACGGAGCGTGAAACCACAATCCCAAGATTCAACAGCGGAAGGAAAACGCAGAATCATGAAAAAGAACCAGGACAAGGGCTTCACACTCGTCGAGCTCCTCATCGTCATCGTCATCCTCGGCATCCTCGCCACCGTCACGGTGTTCGCGGTCCGAGGCATCACCAGCCAGGGTCAGGACAACGCCTGCGCCATCGAGGCTCGTACCCTCGACTCGGCCATCGAGGCCTACTACGCCCAGGAATTCGTCGATCCGCCGAACGAAGCAGCGCTGGTGCCCGCGTACCTGCGTGACGCTCCGGACAGCGACAACTGGACCTTCGTCAGCGTCGACGGCCCTGACGGAATCGCTGGCAATGCCGACGATATCGGCGCTGCCACGTACGTCCCCGTGACCGCCGCAGCCGGTGGAGCTTGCGAAGGCTTCTGATCTCCTGATCAGTAGCTCAGCTACCTGAACAATCGAGAGGAGCCTCGCCTTCGGGCGGGGCTCCTTTCGCGTTCCCGGGCCACCTCGATCGGGCCGTCAATCTGGTGTCAGACACCACGTTGACGCCACATAGGTGCCGTCGAGGTGCTTCGGTTTTCTGTCAAGTCGGGGTGGATTCGTGTCGATACGTCATCCGTGAACGAAACGACCAGCAACAACATCGGCCGCGCCGATCAGCTTCGGACCCGCGGCTTCACGCTGGTCGAGATCTTGATCGTGGTCGTCATCCTCGGCATCCTCGCCACGGTCACGGTCTTCGCCGTGCGCGGCTCGACGGGCCAAGCCGAAGACAGCGCCTGCGACCTCGAGCGGCGTGTCATCCTGACCGCAGTCGAGAGCTACTTCGCCCAAGAGCAGCGCGAAGACATCGCGCCGACCGGGGTCGGGGCCGACCGCTTCGAGCAGACACTCTCCGACCTCGGCTACTTCACCGGCCCGTCGGTCAACTTCGATGTCGCCGTCGACGGTGTGATCACCGTGACCGCTGGCGAGATGTGCGCCTGATCAGGCGCCGGTCGACTCCGCAGCGAGCCGAAGCACCTCGTCCTCGGGGAATGGTCCGATCCATCCGGTGATCGGCGTGCCATCGGCAGCCAGCAGCACGGCGGACGGCTGTGACGTGATGCCGATCTCGATCCAGGTCTCGAACGATTCGTCCCACAACATGGTGAACGAGTCGGTGCCGTGGTCGTCGACGAAGTCTTCGGCGTCACCCAAGCTGTCTTGGGTTCCGAGGCCTACCACGATGAGGTCGTCTGCGTGATCTCGAGCGAACTGCTCGACGTCGGGAGCTTCCCGACGGCAGACCGATCAATGCGGTGCGTACATCCACAGCAGGATCGGTTTGTCCTGCGGGACCAGGTTGCGGAAGTTGACCTTGCGGCCGGTGGAGATGTCGTCGAGCACGACGCTCGGCAACATGTTCGTGGCGATCTCCGCTGCCGGCACCACGTCCGGGCCGACGAGGTCGACCTGCACACCCGTGAGCGCCACCGGACCATCGGCCACTGCGGCATCGGCGGCCGTAGCATCGTCGCTCGCAGGTTGGCTGGCCGTGTCGCCTGCGTCGGCGGCAGGCAGCGAGCTCTCGTCGTCGGCAGCGCCACCACCGCAGGCCGCCAGCACGACGGCGCTGGCCACGAGCACGGGGAGGACGCGTCGCCGAGAAGCGGAGCGAAGGGGGAGTCGCACGGATCGCATCGCCGCATTCTTGCGGGTGATGCCGCCCAGCGGGTCCAGTTGTCCGAACGTTTCGCAGGCGTAACGGTTTGTGTCAGACACAAACCGTTACGCCCGGGTCGATACGCCTCGGTCAGGACGGGGCGAGGAGTTCGCGGCGCAGCGCAAGGAGCTTGGGGGCGGGCTCTCCGTCCGACCAGGCGTCGGCGATGATCACGCGTTCGTAGCTCGCCCATTCCTGGCGTACCCCGGCGAGGTCGCCCGTCCGGGCGTGGGCCCGCATCCGCAATGCCACGAGCTCCTCGTGTCCGGGCAGCACTCGCAGCCCTCGACCCGTGGCCCAGAACACCGTGTCGGTGTCGCCGATCGACAAGGCGTGTCCGGCCAACTCGGCGGCGACGGTCGTGGTCAGTACGACGAGATCGGACGTGAGCCCATCGGCATCCGGCCACAGATAGCTCGTGCCGGCGAACGGGAGATCGCGGATCGCCTCGACCGCCGGCCGCAACAGGTCGATCGCGTGGGACGGCGCCGCCAAGCGCGCGTGCGCGAGACGCCCCGCGACCAAATCGGCGTCGGTCACGACGAGGTCGTGCAGCGGCAGGGTGTCGTTCAACGTCCTGGCGACCCACTCCTCCCCATCGGGTGGATCGACGAGTCGGGCCAGGCCCCGCCGCGCCTCCGACACGACGTTGGCGAACGTCGCGTCGCGGACGTCGAGTTCCCACAGCGCCGTCCGAGCAGCCGTGCGGGTCGAACGGTGCCGATGCGTGGCGAGCCAGGCGATGAGCTCGACCGTCTTCGACCGTTCGAACGACGCACGATCCCCAGCTGGTGTCGTGATCTCGATACTGCCCAGAACGCGAACGATGATCTCGTGCGGTGGTGACACGTACGGTTCGTCGACGGTGTGCTCGTCGGACCCGAGATCGGTGGGAATCGAGGTCTGGTCGATCGGTGTCGACGCGTCGATCAGCACGTCGTTGACGGCTTCGATGTCGTCGCTCGACACACCGAGCGGCGTGATGGCGGACCCCTCGCCGAACGCGATCAACTCCCACCGGTCGGCATGTGCGATCAGCCGAGCACCGGCGTGTGCGAGACCCCGAGGTGTGGTGGTCGCGACGACAGCCACGGCGCAATCCGTCGGCGCGCTGACCGCGACCTTCCTGGAGTCGGGCTCTGCGTCGCCGTCCGACGAACCCAGGAGCACGATCGCCGGCTCCCAGACCTCACCGCTGGTTCGTAGCGCTCGCAGGTCGAACGTCGACCGGTCGGGATCGTTCGTCGACGCTGCGAGCGAGCGAGCCAGCTCCAACGCCGCCGTCACCGATGGTGCTCCGTGCCGGTTCGGGTGCCCGAGGAGACAGTCGGTGCCCAGACCGGCGGTGACCAGGTGGGCGACCTCGGCGTGCAGCGACGACGCCACCCCTGCCGCCAGCGCTCGCACGACATCGTCGGCCTGGCCGGGTCGAGCTTCGACTGCGAACACGCCGGCCGCTTCGAGATCGATCAGCACGTCGTCGTCTTCGTCGTCGATGCCGATGTAGGCGAGTGCAACGCAGGGCGCGCCAGCGCGTCGCGCGTCGTCGGCGAGCAGCTCGATCGGAATCGAGCCGGCGAGTTCCCAGTCGCAGCCGGTTCCGGTCCACGGTGCCGGCAGGACCGCATCTGCGGTCAGACGAAGCGCAACTCGACCATCGTGGCCGAGCCGAACCAGGCCGACCCGTGCGCCGGTCTCGGCGAGGTGACGTGCGGCCGCGCGCAACGCGATGTCGAGACGAGCGGCACCCTCGCCGGGCTCCACCGATCGCAGCCGACGCCTGGTGGCGGCGACATCGGGAGGCGGTGCCGGTATGCGCGCGTGGGGAAGTGCGGCGCGCAGCCGCTGGCGTCGCCGGACCGCAGCCAGCGCCAGGATGCCGACCGCGACGAGCCCGGCGTGTTCGAGTCGGATCGGTGACGGCGCGGCGGGGCTCTCGGGCGGTGCGACGCTGCCGGCATCGCCGTCGCCGGTCACCGGTGCGACGGTGGTGCTGGTGCTGGTGCTGGTGCTGGTGCTGGTGCTGGTGCTGGTGCTGGTGGTGGTGGTGGTGGTGGTGGAGGTGCTGCTCGTGGAGGCCGGCGTCGTCGTGGTGCTGGCGGCGGTTGGCGCGGTCGTCGTGGGCAGTGTGCTGGTCAGCGGTTCGTCGAGATGTGGTGTCGGTGTCGCGACGGCATCCTCGGGCCGCTCGACATCCGCATCGCTGTCGTCGACGGCGGTGTCGGTTGCCACCGCGTCGGTGTCTGGGGGTGAATCGTTGGTGGGCTCGTCAGCGGGCGTCGAGTCGTCGGACGGGGTGAACTCGGTGGAGGGGACGAATGGCGGATGGATCGGGTCGTCGATCACATCGAGTTCCGGCGACTCGGCGAGATCGGGCAGTGCGAGTGCCCACCCGGGAAGGATCAGGTTCGGATCGTCGAGGGTCGTGTCGTCGTCGACCTCGCGACCGGCGTTCGCGGCGACGATGTCCGGCCATGCGTCGGCGTCACCGAGTTCGGATGCGGCGATGCTCGACAACGTGTCGCCGGGAACGACGATGTAGGTGCCGGCTCCGTCGGGCTCCGCTCGGGCGGTGTCGACGTCGTCCGCGACGGGTGGGTCGTCGATCGAGAGATCACCGGCGGGGTCGGTCGAGGTGGTCGGCAGGTCGAGCGTCCAGCCGTCGCGGATGAGCGCAGGGTTCGAGAATCGCTGGCCGTCCGACATGACGCGGCCGAGGTTGAGATCGAGGATCGCATCGGCAACCTCCATCGTTCGTGCCGGATCGCTGGGGCCGCCCACGAGTTGCTCGGCGATCGCCCAGATCGAGTCGCCGCGCTGCACGACGTACTCGCGAGTCGGCGAGGCCGGCTCGTGCTGCTCGGTCGAGGTGTCGACGCGTTCGCGGTCGGCACCGAGCGTCTGTCGCGCCGGCGCAGGCCGACGCGGCCACGCGTCGCCGTCGTGATCGATCGTGGCGCCGCTGTTCGGGTCGTCGAGTGCGGCGAGCACGTGACGCGGCGTCGTGTCGTCGCCACCATCGACGAACGCAGCGACCGACGGGCTCGCGGACGCGAACGATCCCAGCGCGATCAATCCCGAGGCGATCGTCCGTGCCAACGGTTGCGCCCACGCGATGCCCCGCACACGCGGCGCCGGAAGACCGCGATGGCGGATCATGTGGACGATCTCGACGATCGACGTCACGGCGATGACGACGATGGCGATCCATACCACCGCGAGCGCGGCTCGGATGAAGAACTCCACCACGGCGTCGTCGTCGAGCGGGCGGCGGGCGGCATCGATGATCTGTCGGCCGCTCCACCGCCAGGGCGGCGCGACGCCGTCGAGCGGATTGATCGACCCGAAGCGGCGTCGTGAGATCGCACCGAGTCCGGTCGGAACCGCGACGAGCAGTCCGACCGCGAGCGCGATCGACGTGAGCCCCTTGGCCATTCGACCCGACGTCGTCATCGCGCTCACCTCGTCACCTCCTCGCTCGATTCACACGCTCGACTCTGAGCCGCGCGCGGTCCCGCCCGGTCCCGTCGTACGCCCTGCCCTGCATCCCAGCGCGCCATGTCGACGCGCTCCTCACTCCGTGCGTGCCCGCGCGCCGAAAGGGGAACGTCACGTGCGTCATTCGACTCGGACCGCCGTGACGATGCCGGTGCCGCGCACCTCGGTCGATCCGTCGACGATCGTGACCTCGACGGTCACCCGTGTGCCGTCTCGGTCGATACCGAAGCGCGTCACCGAGCCGGTGACGCCGTACGAGCCGAACAGTCGCGTCGCCGTCGAGTTCGCCGCGCCGTTCGCTGCGGCCGGATCGATCACGATCACCCCCGACCGCAGGTCGGCGATCGACGCGGACTGCGCTGCCGACCGAGCTGCCTGGAAGGCGATCGACTGCGCAGCAGACTCGTTGGAGATCCCCCGATCGACGTCTCGAGCGAGCCAGACGAGGCTCAGGAACGTCATCGAGAACATGATCGCGATGCCGGCGACGAGCCCGGTCCCGCGTTCGTCGCGCAGTGCGATCACGGTCGGACTCCTCGAAGTGGGTCGACCGTCGCGTACGCGACGTAGGTGTGCGCAGCCGGAGCGGACGCGCCGATCGGCTCGAGGCCGGCGAGCGAGGTGCTGCACGACACCTCGACGCTGACGAACGGCTCGACCGGGGCGGCGAAGGCCGACACGTCGACCCGGACCGAGGGGTTGTCGCAGGTCGTGTCGTCGATCAGCATTGCGTCGGTGACCGATCGAGCGGCGGCGACGGCGGCTGCGGGCGAGCGTTCTTGCGCAGCGGCTTGGGCGGCTGCCTCCGCAGCGCTCTGCGCCGTCGCTCGGCTGTCGACCTGTCGGCTCAGGAAGAGGATCACCAGCGCGAGGCCGATCGCCGCCGGGGCGATGAGCGCAAGTCCGAGGGCATCGCTCGCTCCGGACGTGCCTCGCCATCGCCGCGCAGTCGACCCGCTCTGTTGCGCGCGCCGACCGCGTCGGGCTCGCGCGTCGAGCGGGTGCGCGTCGATGTGATCGACGTCGATCATCGGGGCGTGATCTCCTCGATCGGGACGGCTTCGGTCACGCGCACCGGCCGCGAGGTGCCGAGCAGGATTCCGGGTGCATCGCCGGACACGGTGACGACGACGACACCCTCGTTGCGGGAGATCGACACGGTGACGTCACGGAGGCCGGAGTCGGCGAGGTTGGCGACGGCGGTCGCCTGCGCGTCGCCAGGCGACGCGTTCTGACGGGCGACCTGCGCAGCTACCGACTTCGCGGCGACGCGAGCCTCGGTGCGAGCGTGGCCCCACAGCGCCGCCTGCACCGCTGCGAACATCAGCACCACGAACAGCGGCGTGAGCAGCGCGACCGTCAGCGATGTCGACCCCTGGTCGTCACGACCACGAACCGCCGTCGTCCGCGCCCGATCACGCCCGATGTCGACGGTGTGGTCGAGGCAGCGCATCGCAGGGCGACGGGGTCGTTCGGGTCGGGGCCGCTGTCAGGGCGCGGACGGTGTGTTGACGCTCGTGCTGGCCGTCGTGCGGATCTGGCTCCAGATGATCGCGGCGACGACCGCGACGCTGACGGCCGCCGCGGCGTACCAGAGCACGGTTTCGATCGACACGGCGCCACGATCGCGCCGTGCGTCGAGGCGAGGATCATCGCCGACGTCGAGGTCGTCGGACGGTGGTCCGAGGTCGCGCAGCTTGGCGACGATGACGTGCATCATCGAAAGGATCGCGAGGTGCGAGTCGTGCATGGTGGGCCTTCCTGTCGTGGGTCGGTGTCGTGGGTCGGTGCTGTGGGCCGGAGTCAGCCGAGGTCGAGGGCGGGGTAGATGATCAGTGCCATGAACAACAGCGCCATCCCGACGAGCGGCGGGGTGACCTTGTCGTTGCGGACGCGGGCTCGCGCCTCCTGGTCGGCGGCGAGGGTGGAACGAAGCGTCGAGCACTTCGCGGCCAGCGTTCGGGCGACTGGTGCGCCCTCTGCGGCCGACAGCGCCGTTGCCGATGCGACCTGTTCGAGCTCGGCGAGTTCGTAGTCGGCGGCGACGAGTGACAGCGCGCGCACCAAGCTGTCGCCGGTGGTCGCGACCTCGCGCATACGCCGACGGAGCTCGCGGAACAGCAACCCGTCGCCGGCACTCGCCGCCTGATCGAGCGCGCCCTCGTGGCCGGTGTTGCCGGCGAGCAGCATCGTGACCATGTCGAGGTAAGCGGAGAGTTGGTGTCGCAGATCGATGCGTACGTCGTCGGCAGCCGAGATCGCCGCGAGGTGCACGATCGTCGGAGCGAGGAACACCGCGGCGATCGAGAGCGCGGCCGGCACGACGACACCGAAGGCGACACCGCCACCCAAGCTCAGCACCGCGATGATCGACGACGGCACGACCAGCCCGGCGAGTGCCGCGGCGACGAGGTAGCCGACGTGCGTGTCGGGAGCCCGGCCGATGAGGCGCAGCGCGGTCGTCGACGGAAGGCAACGCTCGAGGAGTGGTCCGACGCCGGGCAGCGCCCCGAGCCGGCCAGCGACCCCTCGGTCATGCGCGTCGGGTGACGCCAGAGCGACCGGTGTGCGATGAAGGCGACGCATCGCCTGCCCGACGGTGGGTCGCGGCTGGCGCCATCCGGTAACGACGAGCGCGAGCGCCACCACCGCAGCGAGTCCACACGCGACGACGAGGCCGGTCGATCTCACGCGATCGCCTCGCTGCTCGGAGACCTGGCTGACGTCGAGGTCAGAAAACGGCTCGGCCGTGGAAAGCGCGCCAGCCGCTGGACGCGCAGCAGGAGAACGGCGTAGACCGCGAGCACCACGCCGAGGAAGAACTGCCCGCCGCCGGTGTCGTACGGCGCGAGATAGTCGGCCCGCCCGAACACGAGCAGGCCGATCACGAGCGACGCCATGATCCCGGAGAGCAGAAACACTTCGCGTTGCAGCGGGGCGCGTTCGGCGTCGACGATCCGGCGTCGGTCGGCTTGGTTGCGGGCCTGCTCGGCGAGCGCGGTGAGGACGGCGACCGTGCGGGCTCCACGGTGCACGGCGATGAGTAGCCCGGCGGCGACGAGGTCGCCGAGCGGATCGTCGAGTTCGTCGGCGAAACGCCGGAACGCTGTGTCGGGATCCTGGTGACCGAGCGACGTCGACAGCCGTCGCACCGCCGGGCGGATCGGCGGCGGTGCGGTCGGCACGGTGGCGGCGATCGCTCCGATCGGTTGGTCGCCGGCGAGCAGCACGTCGCGCAGGTTCTCGATCCACGACGCCAACGCGTCGGTACGTTCGACGTCGCCGATTCCTCGCCGGTCGCGTCGCTGCCAGCCGCGAACACTCAGCCACGACGCCACGCCGAGGATCATCGCCGGGACGATCCATCCCGATACCGCCACCACGAGCAGCACGACGGATGCGGCCCCCGTCGCCCGTGCCGGCAGGCCGGGATCGAGTGCGCGGGGCGGCGTTCGGGGGTCGGGCGCGGTGAGCGTTGACCGCGAGGTCGCAGACAGGAGGATCGAGGTGGCGAGCACAGCAGCGGCGGTCGACGCGACGAGCAGCAGCATCGGGGCGCTCATCGGGCTCCGTTCACGGCGAAGTCGTCCGGGGAGTATCCCGACAGGCGTAAGCGGGCCAGGTGCCGCGGCGACAGCGGTGCCACCTGCGCGAGTTCGCCCATGTCGTCGAGTCCCCACACTTCGGTGCTCGACACGCCGCCCGCCTCGCCGAGCCCGCCGACCTCGATGATCGACGTGACGCGACGGACTGGAGCCTGCTCGCTCGCGGCGTTGCGCACGAGGTCGACGTGCACGACGAAGTCGACGGTTTGCGCGATGAGACTCCACACGGCGAACTCGGGAAGGCTCGTGTTGGACTTCGACACGTAGTAGGCGAGGCGCTGCAACACGATGTCGGGGGTGTGCGCGTGGATCGTCGCAAGCGAGCCGCGCTTGCACATCGACGCGACATCCAACATGTCGAGGGCTTCGTCTTCCACCAGCTCCCCGACGACCACGCGGTCGGGGTTGAGGCGGCGGGTGAGCTCGACGAGCTGACGGGTGGTGATCTCGCCTTCCCCTTCCGCATTGGCGTGGCGCGTGAACAACGCTGGCGCGTCCGGGTGCCGAGGATCGTCTTCCAGGCGCAGTTCGAGCAGGTTCTTCTCGACGGTGATGATCCGTTCGAGCGGCGACACTTCGCCGAGCAGTTCGGTGAGCAGCGTGGTCTTGCCGGCACCCGGCGGCCCGGACACGAGCATCGTGAAGCCGCACCGAACGAGCGCGCTGAGTTGGCGCGTGAGCGACTGCGGAAACAGTCCGAGGTCGGCGAGACCGCTCAAGCCCATATGGCGCACGACGAATCGGCGGATCGCGAGACGAGGGTGGGTCGAGATGCCGTGTTCGGTCGTACCGCCGAGCACCATGACGATGCGCGAGCCGTCGTTCGACTGCATGGTGAGCATCGGCGACGACGTGTCGAGCCGGCCCTCGCCGGTGCCGCGCATCCGTAGCGCGAGCCGCTTCTGGAACGCGGTGAGGTCGGCCGCCGACGCCCAGAGGGCGCCGACGTCGACTTTGCGGCCGTCGGCGTAGGTCACCCACGTCGACGATGCGCTGTTGACGTCGATCTCCTCCACGCCGGGGTCGTTCAGGTACGGCTCCAGTGGGCCGGAACCGGTCAGTTCGGCGACGACGCGTGTGCGCAGCAGCTCCTCGGCGAACGCATCGAGCGGGCCGAGACCCGAGCGCAGCCGGTCCTCGTTGACGACGGCTACCTCGTCGCCGATCCAGGCGCCGACGAGTACCTGCTGGCGTCGCTCGTCCTGGGCGAGTCGGACCCGCCCCGACGCTTGCGGCTGTTCTTCGTCGCGTTCGACCGCGTCGATCAAGCGCACGGCCACGCGATCGGTGACCAGTCGTACCGTCGGGTCGAGGTCGGGCCTCGTGCGCTGCGTTGCGCCATCGACCCTCACGTCGCTGCCTTCGCCATCGAGTCGGACGCGACGCTCGCGAGTGCGTGAGCGAGGTGGGCGGCAGCGCGCATCAGTGGCAAGCGATGCAAGCGTCGCTCCGAGACGCCGCGCCGACCGGCCAGCACCGCAGCGGCGAGAGGGTCGACCGGCAGTCGTGCCGCCGGTGTGCCCGGTGCAGCGAACTCGACGATCTCGGCAACGTCGAACGGGGTGTCGCCCACGACGGTGAGCAGCGTCCGATGCCCGGCATTGTGCAGCGCCGCCATCGTCTCGGCCAGCCGCTCGAGACGTACGGCTTCGGCCGCAGCGGACGCCGACTCTTGGCGGTGGACCACGACCGTGCAGGCGGACGAGCGCAAGGTCGGGGCGGGCGCGAAGGCGTCGATGCGGCCGACGTCGAACAAGGCGATGATCGTGTCGGTCGCGTGGAGCAGCGGGAACAGCGTGGTCGCCGCTTCGCTGATCGAACGACGTGCCTCGAGCGAGCGAATCGGTGCCGGCAAGACCCGAGGGCCGGACGGTGCGGCTCGGATGAACGGCTGCACCGTCGACCACAGCTGACCGGCCGACGCGCCGGTGGAACGAGCGTGATGCAGCGCCGTGACCGCAGCGGACAACGACGGGCTCACCGGCATGTCGAGCCAGGCCGCGACCGACCCACCGGTCGGATCGGCTTCGACGACCGCGATGTCCGTCGGGGCGTCGACGCCGATCGCGGACTGCCGCGTCGGGTTCGACGAGGGCCACGATGCCGCGATGGCGAGCGTCGTCGTGGTCGTCACGTCACCGACGACGGCGAGCCCCGTCATCTCACCCACCCTCCGACTCGAACGCAGGGTCGGGCTGCTGTTCGAGGAGCACGACGCGCACGTCGTCGGCGGCGGCGATCGCCGGCGCGTCGAGGGCACCGACTTCGACCGACAACGACACGGTGCCGAGTGCCGAGTTGGCATCGATGGGCAGGCCGACGGTGCGCCCCTCGACGACCGTCGGCTGCCCGTCGACGGACGTCGCAGACGTGGTGGGCGGCACGACGAGTTGCACCCGTGACCGTTCGCGCAGGCCGATGGGCAACGCGCCGCGACTCACTTGGAGTGCAACGACGGATCGACCGGCGCTCACCAGCGGATCGGACTGCAGCGAGTTGGCGCTCACCAGCGATCCGGAGACGATGCGGACCTTTGCGAAGCGCCCCGAGATCGCCTCGAGTTGGTTTGCCGGGATCGCGTCGATCGAATCGTCGAGGTCGGCGTCGACACTGCGGAGCATGCCGGGAGTGATCTCGGTGCCGGCAGGGATGTCACGAACCGCCTGCACGACTGGTTCGGCATCGTCGAGCGAGGAGTAGACGAGCACGTTGCCGCCGATGGCGATCGCGCCGAGTGCCACACCGGCCGCGATGCGGTTCCGACGGCGCGCCGTCGGTCGGAAGCCGGTGGTCCGGGTAGTCGACTCGCTCACGTGTCCGCCTTGCTCTCGCCGAGTCCGGTGATCTCGAGGTTCGTCGACGGACTCGGCGGGGTCGTGTCGAAACGCA
Source organism: Ilumatobacter sp. (assembly GCF_046290335.1). Lineage (GTDB taxonomy): Bacteria > Actinomycetota > Acidimicrobiia > Acidimicrobiales > Ilumatobacteraceae > Ilumatobacter_A. Next base: position 104,130 of record NZ_JBKAGH010000003.1, read on the forward strand.
GGGCGGGCCATCCCGACAGCGCGAGGGTCAGGGCTGCGCCGGCGACGAGTCCGGGTCCGAAGGGAAGGTGACGACGCCGACCCGCCAAGCCGACGACTGCGGTCGATGCCGAGGCCACCAGCAGGGACACGAGCGCGAGTTGAGGGTGGACGAGTCCGATCGCGGCGCCGAGCACCACAGCGGCCTTGACGTCGCCGAAGCCCATCGACGACGGTGAGACGAGGTGCATCGCCAGCAGCGGTGCGGTGAGCAGTGCGGCGCCGAGCGCAGCGTCGCTGGTCGCCGATGCCGGGTCAGCCACCGATCCGACGGCGCACTCGATCGCCAGAGTGATGATCAGCGCGAGGGCGGCGACGAGGACCATCCGGTTGGGAAGCCGACGCACCTGGACGTCGACGAGCGCCGGGGGGATCAACGCGACGACGCCGACGGCCGCAGCGATGGGGACCTGCTGCGTCGCGACGGCGATGACGCAGACCATGGCGACACCCATCGCGGCGACCAGGAGCGCCTGGGTGCTGCGTGTCACTGCGGTGCGATACGTCGGGCGAGTGCCAGGCGCGGCGGGTGGTTCGGCCCCCACGTTCTCGACTGTGCACAGCGATGTGTCCGCCATAGCTCCGCCCCCCAGCAGCACCTCGCTCCCCAGCGAGACACGAGAGACTAGTTGCGTCGGTTCTGGCGTGTCGAGGGGCAGTTTGCTCGAGCGGGGTGGCGACGGCCGCGGCGCGGCGATCTGTCGGTTGCGATCGGGGTGGGTGCGATCGGGGTGGGTGCGATCGGGGTGGATGCTGCTGATCGCGCGGGTCGGACGTTGCTCCATGACGACCCCGTGCGTAGCGAACGGCCAGGACGGGAAGCCTGATCGCTCGAGGCCGTGCGCGGACGGTCGGGGAGTGATCAGGGGCAGTCGGGTAGCGTTGCGTCGTGCACATTCTCCTTGCCACCGACGCCGACTGGATCGTCGACGAAGTGACCAACGCACTCGGCGGGCCCGACGACACGTTCACGGTGTGCCGTGACGGCCGCGTCGTGACCGATCAGATCGAGGCGCGCACGCCGGATCTGGCGATCTTCGATCTGCAGGTGGGCTCGATGGGTGGCATGGCGATCACGATGTCGCTGCGCCTCGACGAGTCGGCGGGCGCCTTGCCGCACGTCCCGGTGTTGATGCTGGTCGATCGTCGCGCCGACCTGCACCTCGCCCGTCGCTGCGGTGCCGAAGGCTGGCTGATCAAGCCGCTCGATGCGTTGCGGCTCAAGCGAGCGGCGAAGGCGATCGTCGGTGGCGGCACCTACACCGAGGGCGTGCCGTCCGACGCCGCACCCGTCGAGGCGATGATCCCGCTGACCGATCAGGAATCCGCGGACGATGTGACGTCGTCGGAGGAAGAAACCGTCGACGCTGGATAACATCGGCGACGCTACGGGGTGTAGCGCAGCTTGGTAGCGCGCCACGTTCGGGACGTGGAGGTCGCAAGTTCAAATCTTGTCACCCCGACCACGAACCCCCAGGTCACCGTCGTGACCTGGGGGTTTCGCCGTTTTCGGGCCGCCCGCCGAGCGTCTGCGACGTGTCGGACCGGGCCGGACCTCGATTCGGCGAAAAGGCCGGCGACGATCTCGAGAGATTTCCTACCCTGAACGTCATGCGCCGCTCCAAGATCTTTGCCGTGTCCGTGTCGATCGCTGCCCTGGTCGCTGCCTGCGGGGGTGATGACGACGGCGGTTCCGGGCCGCTCGGCGCGCCAGGTGCCGACGACCCCGCCGCGATTCCCGACGACGTGAACCAGGCACTCGATGACGCAGGCATCGACCTCGACGATCTCGAGAACCTGGACCTGGACGATCTCGAGAACCTGGACTTGGACGAGTTGACCGCGGACCTCGATGATTTCGCCAGCAGTTTCGGAGGTGATGGCGGCGGCACGATCACCGTGGCCGAGGTCACCTACACCGTCGAGGCCGACGTGTGTTTCGTCTTCCCAGGCGACTTCACGCTCGACGGGCCGGCCACCGGATCCGACGGTTCGATGGCCTGGGTCGACGCCAGCTACAGCATCACGACGAGGGAGGACATGGCCGAGTTCGTGGACGAGTCGCAACTCGAGTTCCTCTTCCCGGACGGCACCGACGAACTGGTGGACATGACCGTGTCGGTCAACGTGGGCCAGACCGGACGCTTCGAATCCGTCGAGGATCAGCCGGCGTGGTCCGCGTACGGCGGTGACGTCATCGACCTCGGCCTCGAGTTGGACTGGGAGTTCACCGGCAGCGGGCTGCGCGGCAGCGGCGAGGCCACCGACGACAACTACGTCGCGGTGCAGTTCGGTGAGTCCGTTCCCATCGAGTTCGACATCGGCTGCAGCTGACCAGCCCGCCGACCCGCGGTGGTCCTCGTCGTCGGTTCGGGCAGACTCGACGGGTGGTGTTCGCTCCTCCCGTGGCAGCCGGCTCAGCTGAGCGTCGGTTACACCCGAAGGTCCGGGTCGTGTGGTGGATCGGCGGGGTCGTGTCCGACCTGGTGTTGATCGCCGTGCTCACGTTCGTTGCGGTGATGATCCAGGCGAACTCTGAGGCCTCGGTGCCGTTCGGTCTGCCGTGGACGCCCATCGGCCTGGTCGCGGTCAGCGTCGCAGCGCGCACCTGGTACGTGCGCGCCGCGTATCGAGCGTGGCGGTATCGGCTCACGCTGGAGGGGATCGAACTCCACCACGGTGTGTTCTGGAAGCAGGCGTCCGCGATGCCGTACCACCGGCTGCAGCAAGTTGATGTCGGACAGGGCCCGCTGGAACGTTGGTTCGAGATGTCGAGCGTGCAACTGCGGTCGGCGGCGGCGACGACGGATGCGTCGATTCCGGGGCTGTCGCACGCCGAAGTCGAGGATCTCCGGCGCCTCCTCATGCAGCGCGCCGGTCGAGATGACGGTGCCTGACGCGCACGGCGCCGACGGCGAGATCGACACGGTCCCGAGTGTCGTTCCTCGGCGACTACACCCGCTCAGCCCACTGGTGTCGGGTCTGTTCTTCGCGGCTCGAGCGTGGCCCGTCGCGCTGCTGTCGATCGCCCGGGGCGCGTGGTTGCCGATGGCGGCGTTGGTCGTGGGCCTCGTCGTCTGGCGCTCGCTGGTGTGGCTCCGAACGACGTACGGCATCGGGTCCGACGGTCTCACGGTTCGTTCGGGGATCGTGTGGCGCAACGTCCAGGTGGTGCCGCCGCAGCGGGTGCAACAAGTCGAGGTGCGTCGTCAACTCCGACACCGCGTCACCGGATTGGCCGTGGTTCGCATCGGGCTCGCGGGCGGAGGCGCCGACTCGCAAGTCGAGCTCGACGCGCTGTCGGATCCTGACGCCGTCGAACTGGCTGCGACGCTCGAGCGGTGGCGGACACGCCAGACGCAGATCTCTGACGTGGCCGCCGTCGCCGCTCCCCGCGCTCAGGTCCTCACCGCCTCCGGCGCGGTGATTCCCCCTCCGCCCCGGCCGTTGCCTCCTCCTCGGCCGCCTCGACCGCCACTGCTGCGTCTGACGACCAAGCAGTTGATCATCGCCGGACTCACGAGCCGCTCGCTGTGGGTCGCGCCGTTCGTCGCCGTCGCCGCGTTCGTCCAGTTCGCCAACGACAGTGATTTCGCCTTCGACTCCACCGACAGGGCGCGCTCCGTCATCGCCGCCTCGTCACCGGTCTTGCTGGTCGCCGCGTTGCTGGTGGTCGGTCTCGTCGTCGCTGCGGTCGGCACGGTGATCAGCCACTACGACCTCACGGTGGAGGAGGTCGACGACGACCTCGTCGTACGGCGTGGCCTGCTCGATCAGCGCACCGTGACCATCCCGCGGGATCGTGTGCAGTACGTCGTGCTCGCTGCGCACGTGATCCGGCGCCGTCTTCGTCTTGCAGCGCTCGACGTCCGCACGGCCGACTTGGGTGGAGGCGCAGCACAAGGCGAGTCGTCGACGTCGATCCCGATCGGCGATCGGGCCGAGCTCGACGCGATGGTGCCCGAACTGCTCCGCGGTGTCGACGTCGCCGACACGCATCGCCACCCTCCCGCTGCGGTGCGGCGTTCCGTCGTCCGCTACGTCATCCGTGGGGTGCCGGTCGCTGCGCTCGTCGGGCTGTTCATCGCCGGCGTGTGGGCGGGTGTGGTCGCAGCGGCGGTCGGCCTGCTCGGCTCGATGTTGCTGGGGTGGCTCGCCGGTCGCCGGCTGCGTTCGGGCTGGAACGCGACGGCGATCGTCACCGAGCGCGGGGTGATCGCCTGGCGGCGAACGGTGGTACCGATCCGACGCGTGCAGAGCGTCGGCATCCTGCAGAACCCGTTCCAACGCCGGTTGGGTCTCGCCACCGTCCGCCTCGATGTCGCCGGTTCGGTCGGTGGCGTCGAGCTGCTCGACGTCTCGATCTCCGACGCCACGGCGCTGACCGACCTGCTCCGTACCCCGCTCCGTCTCGACCGGGGACCGAGCGAACCGAGTGGCACGGGCGGCGCGGTCACGGATGGTCGGGGAGGGTGCTGAGTCCGTCGAGAATGAGGTCGAGGACGATCTCGAAGCTGCTGCCGGTGTGTCCGTCGATGTGCTGGTGGACGTGGGCGATGGTGTGCGGGTGGGCGCTCGGTGACAGCGAGGCGAGGAAGCGCTCGACGATCGCCGGGGCGTCGGGGTCGTCGGCGTGGACTCCCATCGAGAGTTCCTGCAGCGTGTAGCCGAGCACGTGGTTGGTCACGGCGTGGAACCCGAGGTGAGCGACGTCGGGAGGGAGCCCGCTCTCGTCGAAGTGGCGGAGCAGGAGCTCCATGTGGTCGATTCGATTCGGGCCAGGCAGGTAACGCTGCCACAGCGCCGGCGCCCACGGGTGTCGGACGAAGGTGGCGCGGGTCGCCACCGCGTGAGCGCGAACGGCGGCGAGTGAACGCACCTCGGGCGGCGCCTCGATGGATCCGGCGACCGCATCGACCATGAGCGTGAGGAGCTCGTCCTTGTTCGCGACGTGGTTGTAGAGGGCCATGACCTTGAACCCGAGTCGTTCGGCGAGTCGGCGCATCGTCAGCGCGTCGACCCCCTCGTCGTCGGCGAGTTCGATGCCGGCGGCCACGATCTGGGCGGCGTCGAGCGGTGGTCGCCGTACCGGGTTCGCGGTCTGGTTCGCGGCGTGATCTGGCGTCTGGTTCGGTGGTGTCACGTCGGTCTCACGTCGGTCTCACGTCGGTCTCGGAGGCTCGCCACCACCGTAGCCCTTGACAACGTACGCCGTACGTATCAGACTGCCGTCACGTACGTACAATGTACGTTTGACGCTTCCGACCGAACCGCTGCCACACGCAGGAGCCTTCATGCAGATCGAACCCACCGCCACGACCACCGCCACCGAAACCAACACCGCCGGCGTCCCGACGACGATGCGAGCGGCGGTCGGCCGGCGCTACGGCGACGCCGACGTGCTCGAGGTCGCCGAGGTGCCCGTGCCCGAGCCGGGTCCCGGTGACGTGCTCGTGCGTGTCGAGGCCACGTCGCTCAACGCGCTCGACTGGCACTTCGTCACCGGCACGCCGTACCTCCTGCGCCTCATGAACGGGTTCCGTCGACCGAAGCGAACCATCCCCGGCGCCGACGTCGCCGGAACGGTCGTCGCCATCGGTGCGGACGTGACGCGATTGCGGGCGGGCGACCGGGTGTTCGGCGAAACCAACGGCGGCGGGTGCGCTCCCTACGTGACTGTCCGTGCCGAACATCTCGTGGCGATCGCGAGCCAGGTGTCGTCCGAGTCGGCGGGGGCGACGCCGGTCGCCGGACTCACCGCGCTGCAGGGCCTGCGAACACACGGCGCCGTGCAGACGGGCGACCACGTGCTCGTCAACGGCGCGGCCGGGGGCGTGGGAACCTTCGCCGTCCAGATCGCCAAGGCCCTCGGTGCCGAAGTGACCGCCGTGTGCAGCGGCCGCAACGTCGAGATGGTCCGAGCGATCGGCGCCGACACCGTCATCGACTACGAGCACGAGGATGTCGTCGACGGGGGCGAGCGCTTCGACGTGATGCTCGACAACGTCGGCAACCGCACGGCGAAGGAATGCGTGTCGGTGCTGCGGTCGGGAGCCCGCTATGTCGCGGTCAGCGGTCCCAAGGAGAATCGGTGGCTCGGTCCGGTCCCGTTCATCGTGGCGACTGCACTGAGGTTTCGCTTCGCCGAGCCGTCGTTCCACCAGTTCACCGCGTCCCCGAACGACGACGACCTCACCACGCTCGGCGACTGGCTCGCCGACGGATCGATCGCGCCGGTCATCGACCGTGTCATCGGGCTCGACGAGGTCGCCGCAGGGATCGCCGAGATCGGCACCGGTCACGCCCGGGCGAAGATCGTGGTCGTTCCCACCTGATCGCCGACGATCCGACCGGCGTCATGGTCTCCGATTGCTCAGGAGATGGTCGTCGCTGTGTCGAGTCGGACGTCGTCGCAATCGAGTTGCTCACCGCGTTCGGCAGCGGCGTAGTGCTCGATCTTCGACGTCAGTGCTCGGCGGGCGACCTCGAGTTCGGCGATCGCTCGATCGATCGTGTCGCGATGTTCTTCCAGCATCGTGCGCCGTTGCTGCACCGTGCCCTCGCCGGCTCGGACCATTCGGGTGTAGTCGGCGACGCGTTCGAGCGGCATGCCGGTGGCCCGGAGACGACGTACGAATCGGATCCAACCGAGATCGTCGTCGTCGTAGATCCGCCGACCGCCGCCGTCACGACGAACCGGCGGCATCACCCCGACGCGTTCGTAGTAGCGCAACGTGTCGACCGTCGTCGACGTCGCGTCGGCGGCTGCGGCGATCGTGTACGAGGTCGTCGTGCTCACGATTTCTCACTGTAGGGGGTTGCCCTGGAGTGCACTCCAGGATGTTGACTGTGGCCATGACCGACGATTCCGAACCCACCGTCCCGACGACGAACACCGAGGCAGTGCCGAGCGCGACGATGCCGTCAGCGCAACTCGGGCCCTCCGGACCGATCGTGTCGCGACTCGCACTCGGAACGATGACCTTCGGCGCCGAAACCGACGAAACCGACGCGCACGAGCAGCTCGATCGGTTCCACCAGGCGGGCGGCACGTTCATCGACACCGCCGACGTCTACGGCCAGGGCGAGTCGGAGCGCATCGTCGGCCGTTGGCTCGATCAGCGGCGACCCGACGACGTCGTCATCTCGACGAAGGGTCGATTCGCTCCGCCGTCCGGGTCGGCTGGCGCGTCGCGACGGGCACTCGTCCGTTCGATCGACGCGTCGCTTGATCGGCTCGGGGTCGACGCCATCGACCTCTACTTCGTCCACGGCTGGGACGACGTCACGCCGGTGGAGGAGACGCTCGACGCGCTGAGCGCCGAGGTCCGCAAGGGCAAGATCCACTCGCTCGGTTGGTCGAACGTCACCGGCTGGCAGCTCGCCACGATCATGACCACCGCCCGACTCGGTGGTCACGTCGTCCCCACGGTCATCCAGCCGCAGTATAACCTGCTCGATCGCACGATCGAGATCGAGGTGCTGCCGTGCGCGCTCGCCGAGCGCCTGGCGATGACGCCGTGGTCGCCGCTCGGCGGTGGCTGGCTGACCGGGAAGTACCGGCGCGACGCGCGTCCGACCGGCGCCACTCGGCTGGGCGACGACCCGGACCGTGGCGTCGAGGCCTACGACACGCGCAACATCGACACGACCTGGGACGTGCTCGACGTGGTGCGCGCCGTCGCCGAGCGCAACGAGCGATCGATGGCCGACGTCGCGATCGCGTGGTTGCTGCGTCGGCCGGGCGTGGCGTCGGTGCTGCTCGGTGCCCGTACCGTCGGGCAACTCACCGAGGTCCTCGACGCCACGACGCTCGATCTGTCGGGTGACGACCTCGATCGGTTGGCGCAGGTGAGCGCGCCGGGCGTGCCCACCTATCCGTACACGATGATCGAGCAGTTCACCGAGGCGACGATCTGGCACGACCTCGGCACCCACCGCATCGCCCCCTGACGGCGGCGCTCAGGCGAAGCCGGTCGCCGTCGGATTGACGCCCTCCACGATCTGTCGAGCTCGCTCGGTGATCGCGGGCTTCGACTCGTCGTGGGTCAGGATCCAGAACGTGTCGGAGACGACGGCGTCGTGCACGGCGTCGGCCACCTGTGACGGAGGGAGACCAGCGGCGATCAACTTGGCGACCAGCGACTGGGTGTCGCTCGGCACCGCCGGCTCGCCGTCGGGGCGCAACGACTCGGGCAGGTTGCGGTGGCTCGATCCGATCGCGGTCTGCACGAAGGCCGGGCACAGCACCGACACGCCGATGCCCGTTCCGGTCATCTGCATCTCCTTGGAGAGCGTTTCCGACAGCGCCACCACGCCGTACTTCGACACGTTGTACGGGCCCATGAGCGGCGCCGACGCGTGTCCGGCCATCGACGCGGTGTTGACGACGTGGCCACCCTCGCCGTGTTCGATCATGGCGGAGAGGAACACCTTGCAGCCGTAGATGACCCCCCACAGGTTGACGTCGATGACCCACTTCCACATCTCGAGGTCGTCGGGCTCGGCCACCTGCCCGCCGGAGCCGACACCGGCGTTGTTGCACAACACGTGGACGTTGCCGAAGGTCTCGCGAGCGAGCGTTTCGAGTCGCCGGACGTCATCGAGCAGCGAGACATCGCAGGGCATGCCGATCACCGACGCACCGGAGTCGGCAAGCGACGCGACAGCGGCATCGAGCGGACCGACTTCGACGTCGCCCAGCACGATGCGCATTCCTGCCGCAGCGAATCGGTGCGCCATCGCGAGTCCGATCCCGCTCGCCCCACCGGTGATGACTGCGGTCTTGCCGCTCAGTTCGTTCATCCGCCGAGTCTTGACGACGTCACCGTCACGGCCCACATCGGCCGACCACCACCGCGCCGATGTGGTGCCTGATGCCGGATCGACGCGTACGATCGAGAGGGTGGATTTCGCGGAGCTGCAGGACGTCATCGAGCGGACCTATGGCACGAGGGATCACGAGCGGGGGGTGGCGGCGACGGTTGCGTGGCTGGCCGAAGAGGTCGGCGAGCTGGCACAGGCGGTACGCAAGGGCTCGCGTGAGCAGCAGCTGCACGAGTTCGGCGATGTCGTCGCGTGGGTCGCGACGCTCGCCAATCAGCAGGGCATCGATCTCAACGAGGCGATCCAGCGATTCGCGCGGGGCTGCCCGAAGTGCGAAGCGATTCCTTGCGCCTGTTGATCTGCCTGCCGGCGACCGTCAGCGGCTGGCAGCGATCAGTTCGGCGATCTGCAAAGCGTTGAGCGCGGCGCCCTTGCGCAGGTTGTCGTTGCTGACGAACAGCGCGAGCCCGCGTCCGTCGGGCGCACCTTCGTCGGCACGAATCCGACCGACGTAGCTCGGGTCCTGCCCCGCGGCCTGCAGCGGCGTGGGGATCTCGGAGAGCTCGACGCCCGGCGCGTCGGCGAGCAACTCGATCGCTCGCTCGACGGAGATCGCACGCGCGAACTCGGCGTTGACCGACAACGAGTGACCGGTGAACACCGGGACGCGCACGCACGTTCCTGACACCAGCAGATCGGGGATGTCGAGGATCTTGCGGCTCTCGTTGCGCAGCTTCTTTTCTTCGTCGGTCTCGAACGAACCGTCGTCGACGACCGAGCCGCACATCGGGAGCGCATTGAACGCGATCGGCCGAGCGAATTTGGCGGGTGCGGGAAACTCGATCGCGGAGCCGTCGTGGGTGAGTTGGTCGGCGTGGTCGACGATCTTGCGGGTCTGCTCGTGGAGTTCTTCGACCCCGGCGAGTCCGGCGCCCGAGGTCGCCTGGTAGGTCGACGCGATCAGACGGGTGAGTTGGGCTTCATCGTGGAGCGGCTTCAGCACCGGCATGATCGCCATGGTCGTGCAGTTCGGGTTCGCGATGATGCCCTTGGGCGCCTGCATCGCGAGATGTCCGTTGACTTCGGGGACGATCAGCGGCACGTCGGGATCCATGCGGAACGCCGAGGAGTTGTCGATCACGATGGCGCCGGCGTCGGCGAACTTGGCAGCGAACGCCCTCGACGACGTGGCGCCAGCGGAGAACAGCGCGATGTCGAGTCCTGACGGATCGGCCGTTTCGGCGTCTTCGACCACGATCTCGCCGTCGCCCCACGCCAGCGTGCTCCCGGCCGATCGAGCCGACGCGAAGAAGCGCAGCTCAGCGACCGGGAAGTTCCGTTCGGCGAGGAGCCGCCGCATCACGCTGCCCACCTGACCGGTGGCACCGACGACTCCAACCCGCAATCCCGACGACGACCCGTTGCTCATGCGTTCAGGCTAACGGCGACGCCCGAACGCGACGGCGGCGGTTTCGTGCCGCGATGAGCGTCCGCTGCTTCCTGACGCGACGTGTTGGCGCCCCTTGTTGGCGCGATCGACGTCGCGAACTGGCAGAATCGACGTCGTGGGTCGTCGCGGTCAACTCGTTCCTTGGAAGTCGGCGGGTCGCATCACCGAGCGCCAGACGAGCGGCGACGAGGTCGTCAAGACCACCGGATGGGTCTTCAACAACGAGACCGGGTCGACGTTGACGCTCGAGCAGTTCGTCGCGACCGGTGATTCGGAGGTTCCGGCGTACCTCACGGTGTTCGGGCTGCGCGATGCCGACACCGAGCAGCAGTCGATGATCGAGATCGGGTGCGGCATCGGTCGGATGACCTGTGCATTCACCCGCGAGTACGGCTCGGTGGTCGCCTCGGATCTCGATGCAGGGTTCCTCGAGCGGTGTTACGAAACGGTGGGGCAGTTCGGCAAGATCGATCGACTCCGCACGCTGCATGTCGCCGACGGCCGTTCGCTCGATCTGCCTCCGAATTCTGTCGATGTCGCGTTCAGCTACATCACGTTCCAGCATTGCGATCCCGACGACGCGCTCGAACTCACGTCGGAAGCGGTGCGCGTCACCAAGCCGGGTGGACGCATCGTGCTCAACTATCGGAGCCGCAGCAGCATCGACGTGATCGTGCTGCCGCTCGGCGGTCTCGTACGCGGTCTGTTCCGTGTGCCCGGGCTCGGCGGCTGGCTGGCGAGCCGTCGGTTCTTCGCTCGGCTCGGCTGGCAGGCGAACCGATTGAGTCCCGACCAGATCATCGGGCCGCTCGCCCCACTGCTGCGCGACGTCGAAGTCTGGCGGAATCCCAAGTCGAAGGTGACCGGCTACCAGGCCAGCATCAAGGAGTTCGACGGGATCAACAAGAACCATTACTGGATCGTCGCCACACCGCGCTGACTCGACGCTCGACATGTCGCCACGGCTGGCGTGAGCGTCGTTCCCGGGTCGCCTTTCCCGGGTCGTCTTTCCCGGGTCAAGGTCGACGGGTGACGTGCCGATACCCGGTCATGGAGTCACCGAGTAGCGGCGTGGGGTCGCCGAACACGATGCTGCGCCCGTCGCTGCGCGACCTCGACCAACTCGTCGAACCGCTGACCGAAGCCGAGTCGCAGGTGGCTCGAGCGCTGAGCCGGCTCGCCGACGGTTGGACGGTCTACGTGCAACCGCGAATCGGCCTCGATCGCCCGGATTTCGTCGCCATTCACGATCGGTACGGCGTCTGCGCGATCGAGGTGAAGACCTGGCTCCCGCACGCCGTACGCAAGAACGACGCCGGCCAGTTCGAGCTGTCGAGCGAAGCGAACGGATGGACGCCGACGTCCCAGCAGCCGCGTTTCGAGGCGAGTCGCTATCGCTCGACCCTGTTCGACCAGTTCTTCGCGATGCCCGAAGATGGCGGGAGTCCGAACAGCGACGTTCGCGCCGTGGTCATCCTTCCGTACTTCACGACCGATCAGGCGACGCATCTGTTCGAACGACCGAGCATCAGCGAAGGCGAACAACTCATCGGTGTGTGGGGCGGCGACATGCTGGAACGCATCGACGAGGTCGTTCGTGGGCTCGGCTGCCAGCCGCCGTTTCCGCCGTCGATCACCCGGCTGCGCGAGCACATCGTCGCCTCCGAGCGGATCTCGATGCACGAGAGCGAACGTGCGCCGCTGAGCGCTGGCGTCCTCGACATCGCGACCAACCCACGCAGCTTGCGTGCGCGACGTGTCCGCGGCGCGGTCGGGTCGGGCAAGTCGTTCGCCCTCGCGGCGCGCGCTGCTCACCTCGCTGCCGAGGGCAAAGAGGTGCTGCTGCTGTCGTTCAACGTCACGCTTCCGAACCGCCTTCGAGAAATGGCAACCGAGCGTTGCCATGAGATCGGTGCGAACCCGACGCGGATCACCTGCTCGAACTTTCACACGTTCTGTACACGGGTCGTGCAAGACGCCGAAGTGGCCGGGCATGTCTTGCAATCACCACCCGGCGCACCGTGGACTGTCGCGATCGTCGCGAAGGTGGAGCAGGCCTTCGACCAAGGATTCCGTCAGCAGTACGACGCCGTGCTGATCGACGAAGGTCAGGACTACCAGCGCGCCTGGTGGGACCTGCTCCGTTCGCGAGTGGTCGCGCCCGACGGCGAGATACTCGTCGTCGCCGACCCCACCCAGGACGTCTACGGACGCTTCGAGTGGACTGCCGACGACACGATCGCCGGCGCCGGGTTCTCCGGCGACTGGACCGACCTCGCTGGCTCGTTCCGCTTGCCGGACGACATCGCGCCATGGATCAACGACTTCGCTGCCGAACACCTCGAGGGTGAGGTGCTGAGAGCGATGCCGGCTCCCGACGAACTCGGACTCACGACGGGTGGCGCTTCGTCGACGTCGGTGCGGCGGTGGACGAACGTGGAGCGGGTGAGCGACCTCGGCCGTGCCGTCGGACTCGAAGTCGTTCGGGTCTTGCGCGAGAACCCGACACTGCGTCCCGGTGACGTCGCGTTCCTCTGCGACTATCACCATGACGGTGTCGCCGCCGTTCGCGTGATCCAAGAGGCCGGGATTCCGGTCCATCACATCTTCAGCCGCGACCCCGACGCGCCGCGCCGTCGACGCAAGCATCGCTTTTGGCCCGGGGCGGCCGCGGTGAAGGGATGCACGGTTCACAGCTTCAAAGGCTGGGAGGCGCCAGCAATCGTGCTGGGTATCGGTGCCGACGAACGAGCCAAACGCATCGCGTACCTCGCGATGACTCGACTCCACGCCCCTGCAGATGGACGGCCGGCGGTCATCTCCGTGTTGAACGCCGACAAGCGACTCGCCCACAGCGGCACCGCGTTCCAAGCCGGATCCGCGGCACCTGCAACCGAACTGCGCCCCGCCCCGCCGACACCGGTCGCAGTTTCGGCCCCGGCCCCGGATCAGCCACTGGTGTCTCCGACGCCACTCGCGCCACGAGCCCCGGCTGCGGTGATGTCTGCGCCCGCGCCTGCGGCAATGGCCGCTCCCGCTCCGACCGCGATGGCCACGCCTGCTCCTGCGGCGATGGCGGCTCCGGCTCCGACCGCGATGCCTGCGCCTGCTCCTGCGGTACTGGCCGCTCCGGCTCCGACCGCGATGGCCGCGCCTGCTCCTGCGGCGATGGCGGCTCCGGCTCCGACCGTGATGCCCGCGCCCGCTCCGACCGCGATGCCTGCGCCTGCGGTGTCGGCCGCTCCCACACCAGCGTCCCCGGAACCCTTCGCCGCTCCGCCGGGGTCAACACCCGCTCCGCAAGCCGCCGCGCCGTCGGCGGGATTCGCTCCGCCGTCGATGCCGGCACCGACCCAGTGGAGTGCGCCGCAGTCTCAACCCGTGGGTTGAGCGCCGTCGCTCGTCGCCGCCCCGCTCGGTTTCCCGACATCTCTTGCCCGGCATCTTTTTCCCGGCATCGTTCGAAGCTCGACCCCTACTCTGGGCTGCATGCTCGCGAACGACTCCTTCCCACGCCAGACGACCGCTTCGACGCGCTCACGTCGGCGGATCTCTCGTGCTGCTGGCGTGGTGGCGGCAGCGGCGCTGACGCTGACAGCCTGCGGATCCGACGACGGCGGGTCGGCGGCCGATCCGGCCGACGCCACGACCAGCGTTGCCGAAACCACCAGCGTTGCCGAAACCAGCACCAGCACCACCAGCGTGGCGATCGCGGAAGGTGGCGCCTCGACCGACACCTCCAGCGTGGCGCCGTCCACCGACGCTCCCGAAACGACGGCCGCGCCGCCCGAGACGACCACCACGGTTCCACCGGAGACGACCACCACGGAGCCTCCCGCCGCAGGCGACTGCATCGTCGGGACGTGGAGTCTGCGCAGCCAGGAGTTCCTCGACGAGATCGTCTCCTCGTTGCCCGCCGATCTCACTGGCGGTCAGATCGTCGACTGGGACTACGTGTCCGGCGAGTACCTCATCACGTTGGGGGCCGACGGATCGACACGCGGGCAGCGCATCGCCTGGACGCATCGGATCGCCACGCCCGAGGGCGCGCTCGTCACCACGATCGACAGCGACGACCCGGGCACCTACAGCGTCGACGGCAACCAGATCAGCGTCACCGATGAAGGTGGCGATGCAACGGTCCGCCTACAGATCGAGGTCGGCGGCCAGTTGCAGGATCTGCCGATCGGCGGCACGCAGACGGTGGGCACCGACGCGATCGCCGGAAACGGCACCTACACCTGCGAGGGTGACGTGCTGAGCATCTTGGTGCTCGATCTGCCCGACGCGCCGCCGGGTGGGTTCAACGCGACCTTCGATCGGCAGAGCTGAGCACGCGGGCAGCGAGCCCGGTGACCAGCCCTGCGACCAGGCCGACGGAGACGACGACGGCCGTGATCGTCGCGACGTGACGTCGGACGTCGCTCGACGTCATCCGCCGTTCGTCGATGCAGAGGATCTTGCCGGTGCTGTTCGCGCTGAGGATCGACCCGGCCGAACCGATCGACAGGATCGACCCGGCCGAACCGATCGACAGGATCGACCCGGCTGAACCGAGTGAGAGGATCGACCCGGCTGAACCGATCGACAGCATCGAGCCGACCGAGCCGATCGAGGCGATCGAGCCCGTCGAGGCGATCGACTGCACCGAGCCCGTGGACGCCACTGACCTCAGTGAGGCAACGGAGATCATGTGAGCTCAGGCGTCGATCGTCATCGCGTCGAGCAGGTCTTTGACCACGACGGAACTCTCCCGTTCGAGCGACGTGCAGCGGTCGAGGATCTTGCGGGTGGCGGGGTCGTCGACGACGCCCGCCATGTTGACCCACGCCATCGCGCCCTGGAGTTCGGCCTCCGACTGCAGGTACAGCTGGTGGGTCACCGGGTGGGGCGCGAACACGTCGTAGTACAGAGCGACGGCGGCGGGAAGCGCCGCGTCGACTTCGGCCTGCAGCTCGGCGGAGATCGGAAAGAGGTCGGCGACCAACCTGGCGATCTCGTCTTCCCGATCGGCGCAGCCGATAAGGGCCTCCGCGTGCTCCGGCGCCTCCTCGGCCCACGCTCGATAGCGGGCGGCGGCTGAGCGTTCGAGCCCAGCGAGGAATGCGGGGCGCGCTGCGTCGGGGACGCTGGCGATGTGCTGGCGCAGCAGCGCTCCGAACTGGGGGACCTCGGGCCAATCACTCATCGGCCCATTGTGACCCAACCCACGCGGTGGTGATTCACCCGACGGGTCACTCGGTCGCGTGAGCGCTCGCCTTTCGGGCCGTGCCGACGATCTGATAGCGGATGTAGTCGATCGAGCGCCGGTCGATCTCGTCGATCTCGATGTCGTCGAACGGGCCATTGCGCAAGATGTCGCCAGTGTCCTGATCGACACGGCATCCGTTGAACAGCCAGAAGTGGGGTCGTCGTACGACGCGTTGCATCGTGCGCGTGCGACCGGGTTCGGGGGCGACGACGTGCTCGTGGAAGAAGTAGGTGCCACCGGGTTTCAGGACGCGGTGGATCTCTCCGACGACGGCGCTCGGGTCGGCGACGCCACAGAGCAGGAGCGTGCCGACGACACCGTCGGCCGACTCGCTGTCGACGTCGACCGACTCGCCGTAGATCGTGCGAACCTCGAGGTCGACGCCGAATTCCTCGGCATGTGCATGCAGCCGTTCGTGCATGACCGGGTTCGGCTCGATGGCGATGACCTTGGTTCCCGGCGCGTAGTAGCGCATGTTCGAGCCGGTGCCGGGTCCGAACTCGACGACAGTGCCCGACATCGACCCGATCACGTCCGCTTTGCGGTCGCCGAGCGCTTCGTGGATGGCCGAGGCGCCGGCATCGAGCAACCACGCTTCGAGCCGGCTCCGCCATTTCTGTTTCGCCAGATCGGGCATGACCGCACACTAGGAGGCGTTCGCCCGGTCGCATATGGTTCGCACGATGACCGACGAGATTCGAGACGCACGGACGGTGTCGGCGTCGATGCATGGTCGAGATCGTGTGGCGCACGCGATGGGAATGGCGATCGACGCTGTGGCGGTCGGGTCGGCGACGGTGAGCATGACGGTGGCCGACGAGATGCTCAATGGGCTGGGCGTCTGTCACGGTGGGGTCTTGTTCACTCTGGCCGACACGGCGATGGCGCATGCGTCCAACGCCGGTGACGAGCGGACGTTGTCGACCACGGCGTCGATCGAGTGGATTCGCCCAGCGATGGTCGGCGAGCGGCTCCGTGCCGTGAGCGCAGTGGTCGAGCGGCGCGGCCGCAACACGATTCACGACATCGTGGTGACCAACGAGGCGGGCGACACGGTGGCGCTCGTCCGCGGGCAGACCTTGACGCTCGGCGGGCGTGTCACCCAGGAGGGCTGAGCGCCATGTCCTCGAACGCTGACGCGAACTCGCACGCGGTCACCGACAGCGTCCCACCCGACGCCTTCGAGTCGGCAGCGGCCGATCGCGTCCGGGAACTCGGCGACGACATCGACCTGACCACGTTCGCCGCGATGTTCGATCTGTTCCGCGCGTCGTCGCGGATCATCGGCGAACTGGAGGCGTCGGTCCATCGGTCGGTGGGCCTCTCGACGGCCGGGTTCCGCGTGCTGTTCACGGTGTGGGTGTTCGACGCGCTCGAACCGCGCCGGATCGCGACGCTCTCGGGAGTGTCGCGTGCGGCGGTGTCGGGCGTGCTGAACACGTTGGAGCGCGACGGTTTCGTCCGCAAGCGGCGAGACCAGGCCGATGGCCGTCTCGTCACCGTCACGTTGACCGACTCGGGACGGGCGACGGTCGCCGAGGCGTATCGAGCGCAGAACCGCCGCGAGCGCGAGATCTTCGCCGGGCTCGACGCCGCCGAACTCGAACGGTTCACCTCGACGCTGCGGCGCCTGTTGGCTGCGCCGATCGAGGGTTTCGCCTCGCACGAGTGAAGAGCGATCGGCGCTGAACCAGAATCGTTAAGGCCTTGACGATCTTCGTGCGCGGCGCGATCATGGCTCGATGAGGACGCTTGCTGCTCCGCCGTCGGGGGGACGGACCTGGACCGATCTGGACGATTTCCAACGGTTCATCGACGACGGCGGGATGGTCGAGCCGAGCGACGACATGCCCACCGAGTTCCGCGACGAGGTGTTCCGCTTCATCGAGTTCCACGCGAACTCGGAGTTGATGGGCGGGCTCACCGAGCGCGACTGGATTCCGCACGCACCAGGGCTCCGCCTCAAACAGATCTTCCTCGCCAAGACCCAAGACGAGATCGGCCATGCGCACCTGCTGTACATGGTGGCGGCCGACATGGGGGTCAAGTCGCGCACCGAGATGCTCGAAGATCTCTTCGCCGGTCGGTCGCGATTCCACAACGTGTTCCACTACCAGGCGGTCACGTGGGCCGATCAGGTCGCGATCGCGTTCCTCGTCGACGCCGCCGCATTCGCGAGCCAGCGTGCGGTGTTCGCCGAGTGCAGCTATGGGCCGTACAAACGAATCCTGAAGCGCATCGTCGCCGAGGAAGGCTTCCACATGCGTCACGGGGAGGAGATGCTGCTTCGACTCGCGACCGGGACCGCAATCCAGCACGACATGTTCCAAGATGCGCTCGAGCGGTGGTGGTGGCCGGCGGTGCAACTGTTCGGGCCGGATTCGCCGCCGGGTGAACTCGACCCCTTGCTGCGGTGGAGGATCAAGTCGGAACGCAACGAGGTCCTGCGTGACGCGTACGTACAGAAATACGTGCCACTGCTGCACAGCTACGGCTTCGACATCCCCGACGACGGACTGCATCTCGACGGCGACGGGAGGTGGGTGACCAGCGACATCGACTGGGAGCCCTTGAAGGCGACGATGCGACAAGGTGGCCCCGACTCGGCGCGCCGCATCGCGACCGCTGCCGCCAACTGGGCCGACACCGCCTGGGTCCGCGAGGCACTCGCATGACCCCGCAGAACGCCCAGGGTCAGGCACCAGGTGTCGAACGCGACGTCGTACGAGCCGTGGCGTCGGTCAACGATCCGGAGTATCCCGACGTCTCGATCGTCGACCTCGGCTTGCTCGAACGTGTGACCGTCACCGGATCCGTCGCGACCATCGGCCTGATTCCGACCTTCTCGGGATGCCCGGCGTTGCAGATGATCGCCGACGACGTTCGCAACGCTGTCGAGGCCGTCCCGGGAATCGAGCGGTGCGAGGTCGAATGGCTGTCCGCCCCGGCATGGTCGACCGATCGGATCAGTTCGTCTGCCGCCCGGAGGCTGGCCGACGACTACACCGTGGTCGTTCGCCGCAGCGACGGCGAGCTGACCTGCCCCGTCTGCGGCGGCCACGCAGTGGTCGACCAGTCGATGGCCGGCCCGACTCGCTGCCGATCGGTCGCCTGGTGCCCCGACTGTCGGAACCCGATCGAGGTGATGCGCGTCGACGGCGACACTGGCGCCTGGACCTCCGTCGAGGTCCGAGTCGGCCGATCCGACGAGACGCGTCAAGGGTTGGAGATGGCTCGATGAACACCTACGAGGTCTTCCTCAAGAAAGCGGGTCGTGACGAGTTCCGTCACGCCGGCTCGCTCGACGCTCCCGACGACGAGATGGCGCTGTTGCTCGCCCGCGAGACCCATAGTCGGCGCGGTGAGGGCACGGAGATGTGGTTGGTCGATCGACGTCACGTCCTGGTCGGTGACGAGGCGCACCTCGTCGTCACCGCCGAGCAGCCGCACCGCCACAACGACGGCACCGCGGTCGCCGCTCGGCGCAAGTCACTGAGATCGGGTGGCGAGAAGTCGATGGCCGCCGCCAGCGCGGCGGAGAATCGATGAGTCTGTCGCAAGGCGCCCGCGACTACCTGCTCGCGTTGGCCGACGACGAGCACGTCGTCGGCGCCCGCCACACGGCGTGGATCGGTCTCGGGCCGTTTCTCGAAGAGGATCTCGCATTCTGTTCGATCGCTCAGGATGAACTCGGCCATGCGATCGCGCTCTACGAACTGCTGCTCGTCGACGACGGACGTTCCACCGACGAACTCGACTCGTTCGCGTTGCTGCGCGACCCGAGCGAGTATCGAAGCTGTGAACTCGCCGAGATGGCCTGCAGCGACTGGAACGATTCGCTCGTGCGGCACTGGCTCTACGACCGAGCTGAGCAGTTGCGTTGGAATGCACTGGTCGACTCCTCCGACGAGCGCGTCGCCGCGATCGCTCGCCGATCGCTGCGCGAGGAGAGCTTTCATCTGAGCCACGCCGAGCAGTTCATGTCGCGAGTCGCCGCCAGCCGCCCGCCACAGCTTCTCGCCTCGATCGAGCGGCTCATCCCGATCGCTCGGCGGCTCTGGACCCCGGCCGGCGGGGAGTCGGCGGCCCTCGCCGAGGGCGTTGCGACCGCTTCGAGTGAGCGACTCGCCGAAGCATGGGAACTGGCGATCCGGGGCGACCTCACACGGTGGGGTCTTGCCGACGTCGGGCAGGAGTCGGTCGGCGATCGGGGCGATCGCCGCCTGCGCAGTGATGGATTCGACGACCTCTGGCGCGACCTTCGCAAGGTGATCGAACTCGACGAGACCGCCGTCTGGTGACCTCAGTGTGAGCACGAGGGGTTCAGTCGGCGTTTCAGGGGGTACAACGTCGGGTGTGATCGAACTCGATGAATCCCGCTCGACGAACCTCCGCAACTGGAATCTCGGTCTCACCGTGCTGCACGCGGTGCAGGCTGTCGCGATCCTGATCCTCGCCAGCGACTTCGCGATCTCGCTGACCACGGCGCCGCCGACCGGGCCGCCCGGCAGTCGGCTGCCCGACGCCGAGACGTTGGTGGACGTCCGAATCGGTGCCGCGGTTGCGGTGTTCCTCGCCTTGGCGGCCATCGACCACCTTGTGACGGCAACCGTCGGCCGTGGTGCCTACGAGTCGGATCTGCGACGAGGCATCAACCGTTTCCGATGGATCGAGTACTCGATCAGCGCCACGTTGATGGTGCTGCTCATCGCCTCCTACTCGGGAATCACCGAGATCACCGCCGTCATCGCCATCGCCGGAGCGAACGTCGCCATGATCCTCTTCGGTTGGCTCCAGGAGAAGTTCAATCCGCCCGGTCGCACCGAGACGACGATGCTGCCGTTCTGGTTCGGGACGATCGTCGGCCTGGCGCCGTGGATCGCGATCTGGTTCAACGTGATCACGGCCGAGGAAGTGCCGGGATTCGTCTACGGCATCGTCGTCGCCGAGTTCGTGTTCTTCTTCAGCTTCGGCTTGAACCAGTGGCTGCAATACCGCAAGGTCGGCAAGTGGTCGAACTATCTCTTCGGCGAGAAGACGTACCTCGTGCTGAGCCTGGTGGCGAAGTCCGTGCTGGCCTGGCAGATCTACGGCGGCTCGCTCGGGGACTGATCAGACCAACCGAACGTTCAACACCTGGGGTCAGACCCTACGTGTTGAACGCCTGGGGTCAGACCCTACGTGTTGAACGCCTGGGGTCAGACCCTGGGTGTTGACGCGCTCACGTGCGGATGGGGAGGGGCGCGGAGTAGTCCGCTCCCGAATCGAGACCGAACGCGGTGTGGAGCGCTCGGGCGGCACGCTCCATGTCGCCGGCTTTCATGATGATCGACACGCGAATGGTCGACGTGGAGATCATCTGGATGTTGATGCCCTCGTCAGCGAGCACGCGGAACATCTTCGCGGCGATACCCGGCGACGACTTCATGCCGGCGCCGACGAGCGACACCTTGGCGATGTCGTCGTCGTGGGTGACGTTCTCGGCGCCGATGTCCTCCGCGACGCGCTGCACGATCGACTCGGCCTCGTGGAGGTCGGCCATCGGCATCGTGAAGCTGATGTCGGTCTTGCCTTCGGTCGACGTGTTCTGCACGATCATGTCGACATTGACGTTGGCCTCTGCCAACGGCTCGAACAACGCGGCGGAGATGCCGGGTCGGTCGGGAACGCCGAGCACCGTGACCTTGGCTTCGGACATGTCGGTGACGACACCGGAGATGATCGGATCTTCCACGGAGGGCTCCTCGTTGCTGACGATCGTGCCGGGCTCCCAGGTGAAAGCCGATCGCACGTGAAGTGGGACGTCGTGATTGCGGGCGAACTCGACCGAGCGCATGGCGAGCACCTTCGAGCCGGCGCCGGCCATCTCGAGCATCTCGTCGAAGTGGACCTTTTGCAGCTTGCGGGCCTGCGGCACGATGCGCGGGTCGGCGGTGAACACACCGGTCACGTCGGTGTAGATCTCGCAGGCGTCGGCACCCATCGCCTGAGCGAGCGCAGAGGCGGTGAGGTCGGAGGCGCCACGACCCATGGTCGTGATCTCCTTGTCGGTGCTGACGCCCTGGAACCCGGCGATGACACAGACGCGTCCCTCGTCGAGTGACTGGCGGACACGGTCGCCTCTGACCTCGATGATCTTCGCCTTGCGATGCGCGGTGTCGGTGATGATGCCGACCTGGCTGCCGGTGTAGCTGATCGCGTCGACACCGCGATCGGCGAGGGCCATCGTGAGCAGCGCCGCGGTCTGTCGCTCGCCGGTGGTCAGCAGCATGTCCATCTCGCGGCCGGGTTGCTTGGTGGCGACCTGGTTGGCCAGGGCGATCAGGTTGTCGGTGGCCTTGCCCATCGCCGAGACGACGACGATGACGTCGTTGCCGCGTCGCTTGGTGATCGCGACGTTGTCGGCGACGGCGCGGATGCGATCGGGATCGGCCACCGAGGTGCCGCCGTACTTCTGAACGATCAGTGCCACGGGTAGGAGAGGTTAGCGGCGCGGTAGGGCCGGCACCCGCGTGGGTTCATCGCCGGTCGCGCGAGAATCAGCCGCCCTTGACGACGTGTTCGACGACCTCGAACGACATGAGGTCCGCGCCCTGCGCGACCGGCTTGCGGGCCTGTTCGCCTTCGGGCGTCGTGTTGCCGTCGGCCTGGCCGGAGCCGTGGCCGTGAGCGAAGTCCTGGCTGTTCATCCAGGCCTGGAAGTGCTCCTCCGACGCCCACCGGGTGTAGACGAAGTAGCGGCTTTCGCCACCCTCCTGGCCGGGGGTCGGGCGGAGCAGCTGGAAGTCTTCGAATCCGTCGAAGCCCTCGACCATTTTGGCGCGACCGGCGAAGCGACCTTCGAGCTGTGGGCCCATGCCCTCGGGAATCGTGATGGCATTGATCTTGACGACACTCATGGCTCCAGCATGCCAGCGTGAGCCGTCGCCGCCACGTCGCGCGAACCGTAACGGTTTGTGTCAGACACAAACCGTTACGCCACTCGAGGGGTCAGCTCCGGTTCCAGACGCAGCCGCCGAAACGCACGCCCAGGTCGCTGGGCTGCACGGTGATCGACACCGGACCTTCCGACAGGCGTTCGACCCGCTCGACGATCATGCCGTTGACCCCCTCGGCGCTGAAGAACCCCTCCCAGTGTCGAACTCGTAGCGCCACGCAGATCTGACCGAACCCGACGTTGGCGGTGTAGGTACCGGGCGCGACGTGGTGCCCGACCACGTAGTCACCTTGCTCGAACGTCGACGGGAAGCTCGACGGCGGCGTTGTCGGCGGGACGTAGGGGACCAGGAGCCCGCAACTCTCGGAGCCTTCGAACGCCATGTACGCGTCGCCGGGGAGGATGTCCATGATGGTCTGGCCGCCGGAGAACGTGCCGGTGGTCGCAAAGGTCTCGCGGAAGTCGACGGGGCGACCCGGGGGTGCGTTCTCGCGTCGGTCGATGTCGCAGACACCGCCGTCCGTCGCAGCCTTGATGTAACGGCCGGGCGGAACCTGGAACTGTCCGACCGGATACGACGCCGACGGGAACGTGTCGGTCGGCCGGATCTCGAGCGGGCACCGGGTGCCGTCGTCGACCGGTGCGTCGCCGACGAGGTATCCCGAGACGTCGACGATCATCTCGACGTCGGACGACGTGAACAGACAGACCTTGCCGTCACCACCGAGCTTCGCGACGACCGTGTTCGCGATCACCTGACCGGGCGCGTAGTTCAGGTTCGCGGCGTTGGGCCGGTCGGAGTTGCGTGGGTGGGCGGTGACGAAGCCGTTCGATGCCGACCCCAGGGTGGTGATGTTGAGGACGACGGCGCTCGCATCGTCCGGGATGGCGACGCGTCCGGCGACGGGGAGTTCCAGCGTCAATCCGGCGCGGCGGAACTCGATGCCCTCGGCGATGCCATCTGCCGTGTCTTGCCCGACTCGCGTCTCGGCGAGTCGCTGCGGTGCGTCGAGCGCGACGAAGGTCTCCGTCGGCAGGGTGCCGGTCACGTCGACGACGATGTTCGTGCGGGCGGACGTGTGGACGCACGTCGCTCCGCTCGGGTCGAGTCTCGCGACGACGCTGTTGGCCACGACGTCGCCGGCGTCGTGGTTGAGGTTCGCGGCCAAGGGGAGGTCCTGGTCGCACGGGTAGAGCGTGACGAAGCCGCGTCGCTCGGGGTTGATGACGGTGATGTTCAACACGGCGACCTCGGCACCGTCGGGCACACCGGCTCGGCCCGTCACCTGCACCTTCAGCGCGGTTCCCGCAGCGTTGGGGCCGGACTTCTGGAGCAGATCGTCGACGGTCTCGCCGGTCGGTCGAGTGTCGGCGATGCGCTGCGGCGAGGCCAGCGCATCGAACGCGCCATCGGGCAGCGAGCCGGTCGCGTCGACGATCAGGTTCGTCTGCGACGACGTGAACAAGCACGTCTTGCCCTCCGGATCGAGTTTGGCGAAGACCGCGTTGGCGATGATCTGCCCCTGCGCGTAGTTGAGGTTCGCAGCGTTCGGCTGAGGTTGGTCGCAGGGGTACGCGGTGATGAACCCGCGCCGGGTGCTGTTGGCCACCGTGACGTTGAGTACGGCGGCGTCGGCGTCAGCGGGGATGCCTGCCCGCCCGGCGACCTGCAGCTGGAGCGTCATCCCCTGACCGACGGGACCCGTCTTCTCGAACAGGCCGTCGACGGTGTCGCCGCTCGGCCGCGTGTCGGCGATCCGCTGCGGTGACGCCAGCGACTCGAACCCGCCCGCCGCGCTCGCTGGCGACGACCCGCCGGCGGTGACGATCACTCCGGTGGCCGCCAGTGTGGCGACGAGCGCGAGACGAAGAAGCGGGTGCTGGCGATCGAACATGCTCCGCAACGTACGGAGCACCCGGTAACAGCCGACCAACAGGACCCTCCGGCGGCCGGATCGACCACGCAGCGTGGCGTCAACGTGGTGTCTGACACCAGACTGACGTCAACGTGGTGTCTGACACCAGACTGACCACCCGATTGACGCGGCAGCGTGGAGTGGGTCAGTGGGCCAGGGCGGCCAGGGTGCTGAGTCCATCGTGGACGTCGACGAAGCGGGTGGTGAGTGGTGAGAGACCGATGCGGAGAATGTCGCGGTCGCGCTTGTCGACGATCACCTTGCGCTCGACGAGGGCCTGCTGCAGGGCGGCCGCATCGGGATGCGTGATCGAGACGTGGCCACCGCTGGATGCCGGCGGACGTTCGGTCGTGCACCGCAATCCCAGCGAGGCAGCGACGTCGATGGCGAACGTCCCGAGCCGGTGAGCCTTCGCAGCGATCGCTGCGATCCCGGCATCGGCGGTCACCGAGATTCCGGCGTCGGCGGCCACGAGGCCGAGCACCGCGGGGGTGCCGTGGAGCAACCGCCCGATCCCGACGCGAGGGTCGAAGTCGTTGTCCATCGCGAACTGATTCGTCTGTCCGAACCAGCCCCAGATCGGCTGTCGGATGTCGGCCTGCAACGACGAGCGCACATAGGTGAACGCCGGGGACCCGGGCCCACCATTGAGGAACTTGTAGGTGCACCCGGCGGCGAACTCGACGCCGGCGCCCTCCAGGTCGAGCGCGACGACCCCGGCGGCGTGCGACAGGTCCCAGACCGTGACGGCTCCGTGCGCGGCGGCCCGAGCCGTTTCCTCGGCCAATGGCGCGACGCTCGCCGTGCGATAGTCGACGAGCGAGCGAACCACCACGTCGGCCCCGTCGAGGTCGTCGAGTCCGCGGCGCACGACCACCGGTCGGTCGGAACCGCCCGGCGCGGTGCGCAAGCGGGCGATGCCGTCGACGACGTAACGGTCGGTCGGAAACTCCGTGGCCGACACGGCGACCACCGCCGGACGTGACTCCGCTGCTGCGACGCCGCGGCGCTCGACGGCGAGTTCGATGGCGATGTTGACGAGCTGGAACAGGCACACCGTCGTCGAGTCGTGGACCGCCACCTCACCGGGTCGAGCGCCGATCACCGGAGCCAACCGGTCGCCGACCGCGAGCGGGAGATCGAGCCACTCGTGCTCCCACCAGGAGGTGATCAGGTCGCCCGCCCAGGCGTGTTCCATAGCGTCGCGCACCGCAGCGATCGAACGCTTCGGCGCCATCCCGAGAGAGTTGCCGTCGAGATAGATCAGGTCCGGATCGACGACGACGAACTCGTCACGCCAGTGCGCAAGCGCATCGCCGGCATCGAGTTCCTCCGCTGTGGACCGCTCGATCGCGCTCACGTGGGCACGCGACTCGAGAGCACGCCGTCGGCTTCGAGCGCGTCGAGCCGTTCGTCGTCGTACCCGAGCAGTTCGCCGAGAATCGCCCGGTTGTCCTCCCCGCGGAACTTGGGCACTCCCGACACGCCGACATCGGGCCCGTCGGAGAAGTGCCACGGCGCGTTCGGCACGGTGATGGTCGAACCCGATCGGTCGTCGATCTGGACGGTGGCGTTGCGCGCCCTCGCCCACTCGGTCGCTGCCAGTTCACCCGGTTGGCGAACCCGTCCGACGGCGAGGCCGTGCTGGGCGAAGATGCGTTCGAACTCGTCCGGATCGGGCACCGAGGCAGCGAAGTCGAGGATGATCGTGCGTAACTCGTCGTAGTGCTCGAGGCGAGACGCGACGCTCGCGAATCGTGGATCGTCGGCGAGGTCGGTGCGCTGCATCGCCGCGATGAACAGATCGAACGTGCCGCGTTCGGCCGGGTGTCCGCTGACGATCAACGACTCGCCGTTCGCCACCGTCATCACGACGTAGTCGCCGGGGCGGAACGAACGGATCCACTCGGGGTCGGACTCTCCGTCCCACAGCGCGTCGTGGAGGTGTTCGTTGACGTACATCATCGTCTCGGCCATCGAGATGTCGACGAGTTGCCCTCGCCCGGTCCGCTCTCGCTGGAAGAGCGCAGCGAGCACGGCCGAGGCGGCTTCGAGCGCGGTGTACACGTCGGCGTGGCTGTGCGGGTCTTTGCGGAGGTCGCCGCCGCGAGCGTTGCCTTGCGACGCGATGATCCCCGTCTCGGCTTCGACCACCGGTGCGTAAGCACGTCGCGAGACCCACGGGCCGTCTTGTCCGTAGCCGGAGATCGACGCGATGACGAGGCGCGGGTTGCGTTCGAGCATCTCGGCGGGGCCGAGTCCGAGCCGGGCCATCACGCCGGGCCGGTAGTTCTCGACGACGACGTCGACGTGGTCGCACAGCTCCCGGACGATCGCTGCCCCGTCGTCGGCGGCGAGGTCGATGCTGAGGTTGCGCTTGCCGGTGTTCTGCTGCGCGAAGTAGGTGGCGACGCCGTTGCGGCGTGGCGTCGAGAAGCGCGTGAGATCCCCCGCCGGTGGCTCCACCTTGATGACCTCCGCCCCGAGGTCGGCCAGCATGCGGGTGCAATGCGGGCCGGAGAGCACGCGGGTGAAGTCGAGTACTCGGATGCCGTCGAGAGGAGCGCTCACCCGCCCATCGTGTCGCAGATGGCGCGCCCTCGGCGAAACGAGGTCCCCGGCGTGCGAGTGGAGAACCGGGATCGTCCGCAGGGCGGGGGAGGGACGAGACTGGAGCGATGGACGACAACGATGGTGTGTTCGCAGGACAAGTCGCGCTGGTGACCGGGGGTGGCACGGGAATCGGACTCGCGTGCGCACGTGCTCTGGCGGTCGATGGTGCTCACGTCGTACTCGCCGCTCGCAACCTCGACCGCCTGAACGAGGCGGCCGATGGACTCCGTGCGTCACTTCCCGACGCATCGGTCTCGACGGTCGCGTGTGACGTCACGGACGAGGCGAGCGTGACCGCAGCAGTCGACCACGCAGCCGAGCTCGGCCGCCTCTCGGTCGTCGTCGCCAACGCCGGCTATGGGTCGGCGGCGCCGTTCCACTTGACCTCGCTCGACGAATGGAACGGGATCATCGCCACCAATCTCACGGGCGCGTTCCTCACGATGCGCGCCGCCGTCGGGCATCTGGTGCGCGGTGGTGGTGGGTCGATCGTCGCGGTGTCGTCGATCGCCGGTGTCGAGACGCATCGGTTCATGACGCCGTACACGGTGTCGAAGGCGGGCCTGGAGATGCTGGTGAAGCAGGTCGCCGATGAGCTGGGACCATCCGGGATCCGCGCCAATGCGGTGCGGCCCGGGCTCGTGCCGACCGACGCGACGGCCGGGATGATGTCGATTCCGGCGATCGTCGATGACTACACCGCCCAGATGCCGCTCGGTCGGCCGGGCGAGCCCGCGGAGATCGGCGCACTCGTTCGCTTCCTCGCCGGCCCGGAGAGCGCGTGGATCACCGGTACGTGCATCAGCGCCGACGGCGGCCATCATCTCCGCCGCGGTCCGAACCTCGACGTGGTGATGGACATGCTGCATCCCGACGGCACCGCGCCCTGACCTGCCGCAGTCGGCCCGGAGGCGACGCAGCGGGTCGCCGCGACCACGCTTCGCGACGGTTTTGCGAAGACGCCGCTACCGTGGTCGTTTCGTTGGTCGTTTCGACCGATGGGCGCTGATCGGAATTCTGCTCCGGCCGTAGCGCTGTCTGAAGCAGAATCGAAAGCAGTCCCCCCATGACCACCCTCTCTGTCGACGTGCGCGACGCGTCCGATCATTCCGTCGACGTCACCTTCGCCGAACTCGGCCTCCCCGCCTCGATCATCGAGCAACTCGACCGGCGCAACATGTCGTCGCCGTTCGCCATCCAAGCCGCTGTGATCCCTGATGCGCTCGCCGGGCGCGACATCGCCGGCCGTGCCCCGACCGGGTCGGGTAAGACCCTCGGATTCGGCCTGCCGGTCGTCGCCAAGCTGACCGACGCCAAGCCGAAGCGCCCCGTCGCGCTCGTCCTCGCACCGACACGCGAGCTCGCCGAGCAGATCATGGCCGAACTCGTGCCGTTCACGAAGGCCGTCGGCCACGCGGCGACCTCCATCTACGGTGGCGTCGGCTACGGCAATCAGAAGAACGCGCTCAATCGCGGTGTCGAACTCGTCGTCGCCTGCCCGGGCCGCCTCGAAGACCTGATCCAGATGGGCGCGATCAGCCTGCGCGACGTCGTCACCGTCGTCGTCGACGAAGCCGATCAGATGGCCGACATGGGATTCCTTCCCGCCGTGCGCCGCATCGTCGATGCCACCTCGCCGAACCGCCAGGTGTTGCTGTTCTCCGCGACCCTCGACGGCCCGGTGGCCAAGCTCGTCAAGGATTTCCAGAACGACCCGGCCCGCCACGAAGTCGGGCCGAAGGGCCCCGACATCCACGCGGCCCATCACGTGTTCTGGAACACCGACCGCGCCGATCGCAACAACGTCACAGCAGGTGTCATCGACCGATGCGGCCCGACGATCGTGTTCACCCGCACCCGCCACGGCGCCGATCGCGTCGCTCGCCAACTCGCCAAGCTCGGCGTCAACGCGCAGCCGATTCACGGTGGCCGCAGCCAGGGGCAGCGTGATCGGGCGCTCGCTGCGTTCAAGGACGGCAGCGCCGATGCACTCATCGCGACCGACGTCGCCGCCCGCGGCATCCACGTCAACGGCGTGTCGGCGGTCATCCACTACGACCCACCGGCCGACGGCGCGACGTATCACCATCGTTCGGGCCGGACCGCTCGCGCCGGTGCCACCGGCACGGTCGTGTCGTTCGTCGAGCCTGGGACGTCCAAAGACGTGCGCAAGCTCCAGAAGGAAGTCGGCATCCAGGTCGAGGTGACCCCGCCGGATCTCGACGACCTCGAAGTCGCCGCGCTCCTCGCCGAGATCGCGCCCACCGCGCCCGCCGCGCCGGCAGTGACGCCATCCGCGTCGCCGGTTCGCGCCGAGCGATCGGATCGTTCGAAGCAGGCCGTCGCGTCGACGTCGCCCGTTCCCGAGGGCCACGAGTCGGGGTCGGTGAAGTTCTTCAACGCTGGCCGCGGCTACGGGTTCCTGGTACGTGACAACGGACGCGACGAGCTCTTCGTGCACTTCTCCAACATCGTGAGCGACGGCTTCAAGACCCTCGATGCCGGCGCAGCGGTGTCGTTCGGCGTGCGTGAGGGCCGCAACGGCCTCGAAGCGTTCGACGTCCGCATCCGTTGATCGCGGCCGCTCCTCGATCGAACTGATCGAGAACGCCGCCACGCCTGTCGGGTACCTTCGCAGGTGTGCATGACGACTGCGAGTTGATCGAGCGACGGATCGATCGCGAGCTCTGGGAACGTGTGCTGCCGCTGGTTCATCTCGACCGGCGCAGGTGCTCGATCTCGGCGGGTCCGTCTCCTGACGCGCTCGCGCCGTTCGAGGTCGGCGCCGAGTGGGGCCGACCGTGGCAGACCACCTGGTTCGAGCTGACCGCCGAGGTGCCAGAACAGTGGCTGCATCGATCGGGCACGCGCATCGAAGTGGTCATCGACCTGGGGTTCACGCGCTCACCGGCCGGATTCCAGGCGGAGGGGCTCGTCGTCGATCGCGAGCGGATGGCCGCCGACGGCACGGTCGTCGCCCTGCAGGGCATCCACCCGAGGCGGACCGGCTTCGTCATCCATCCGGACCGCATCGCCTCCGACGGCACGGCGACCGTGCTGGTCGAGGCGGCGTCCAACCCCACGTTCCCGCAGTTCTCTCCGTCGCCCGACGGGCTCCTCGACACGGCCGTCGACCGAGCGCTGTACCGCTTCCGCACCGCCGATCTCGTCCTCGTCGACCTGGCGATGGAATCGCTGTCGCACGACCTCGACGTCCTTGACGGGCACATGCGCACACTGCCGCCGTCGGAGCCGCGCCGCGCGCGGATTCGCCAGGCGATCGTCACCGCGCTCGACGCGATCCCCGATGCGAGTGTCGCCACGGTCGTCGACGTCACGGTGGCGCGACGACCCCTACGTCCGTTCCTCGAACCATCGGTGACCGGCGCCGCGGGCCCGGGTCGACACCGCATCGTCGCCACCGGCCACGCGCACATCGACACCGCATGGCTGTGGCCGATCCGAGAAACGATCCGCAAGTGCACGCGCACGTTCGCGTCGGCGACGGCGCTGATGGACGACGACCCGTCCTATGTGTTCAGTTGCTCGCAGGCTCAGCAGTACGCCTGGATCGAGGAGCGGCACCCTGGCCTGTTCGGCCGCATCCGCGAGCGCGTCGAGCGCGGCCAGTGGGTGCCGGTCGGCGGGATGTGGGTCGAGGCCGACATGAACCTCCCGTCAGGCGAGAGCCTCGCCCGGCAGATCGTGTTCGGTCAGCGGTACTTCGAGAGTCGATTCGGCAAGCGCTGTCGCGAGGTCTGGATCCCCGACGTGTTCGGCTACCCGGCTGGTCTGCCGCAGTTGTTCCGCGCTGGTGGCATGGACCGCTTCGTCACCCAGAAGCTGTCGTGGAACAAGCAGAACCGCTTTCCGCATCACACGTTCTGGTGGGAGGGCCTCGACGGCTCGAGGGTGTTGACCCACTTCCCGCCCGTCGACACCTACAACGCCGAGATCACGCCGGAGGAGATCGCGCGTTCGATCGAACGATTCCAGGATCACGCATGGAGTGGCGTGTCGCTGATGCCGTTCGGGCACGGCGACGGCGGGGGCGGCCCGACGCGTGAGATGCTCGAACGGGCCGCTCGTCTCGTCGACCTCGACCATCGAGCCGTGCTCGAGATCGGTTCCGCCGCCGACGTGTTCACCGCGATCGAACGTGAAGCGACGCTCGGCGCTCCCGTGCCGGTCTGGCGGGGCGAGTTGTACTTCGAGATGCACCGCGGCACGTTGACGAGCCAGCTCCGAACGAAGCTCGGCAACCGTCGCTGCGAACGGCTCCTCGTCGAAGCCGAGCTGTGG
This sequence comes from Ilumatobacter sp., assembly GCF_046290335.1. Taxonomy (GTDB): domain Bacteria; phylum Actinomycetota; class Acidimicrobiia; order Acidimicrobiales; family Ilumatobacteraceae; genus Ilumatobacter_A. Next base: position 135,463 of record NZ_JBKAGH010000003.1, read on the forward strand.
GCGGCGACGCTCGGTCACCCGGCCGACGTCGACGAGCTGTGGACCGAGGTGCTGACGCAACAGTTCCACGACATCCTGCCGGGTTCGTCGATCGCCTGGGTCCACCGCGACGCGGAGGAGGTGTTCGAGCGAGTCGGTGACGATCTCGAATCCAGGATCTCCAACTCGCTGGCCGAGCTGGCCGAATCGGTCGGGGGCCACGCGATCGCGAATCCGGCCGACGCTCTCGTCGACGGCGTCGTGGTCCTGCCCGTCGAGCATCGCCGGGTGCTCGACGGAGCCGAGCCGGCGTCGATCCAGGTGCTCTCCGACGGTTCGGTGGCGGCGCGGTTGGCCGCACCGCCGCTCGCGGTCACAGCGCTTCGGTTGTGCCCGCCGACCGATCGCGTCGTGGTCTCCGATTCGTCGATGGCCAACGGCCATCTCGCGGTCCGCTGGGGTCGCACGGGCGAACTGACGTCGGTCATCGACCTGGCGACGCGACGCGAGTTGATCCCCGAGGGTGAGTTGGCGGCCGTGCTGATGCTCGGACGCGACCGACCGGTCGAGTACGACGCGTGGGATCTCGAGTCGTGGACCCGCCCGAACTCGACCCCGGTCGGTGCAGGATCGGTCACCGTCGACGACAGTGGGCCGCTCGTCGGCCGTGCGACCGTTGCCCGTTCGTTCGGGGCGTCGACGGCGACGGTGACGTACGAACTCCACGCTGGCTCGCGCCAACTCCTCGTTCACGTCCACCTCGACTGGCATCACGACGAGCACCTGCTGTCGATGACGTTCCCGCTCGACGTCCGAGCTGACACCGCCGCGTGCGACGTGCAGTTCGGAGTGACCCACCGGCCCACGCATCCGTCGTCGCCGTGGGACGCGGCGAAGTTCGAGGTGTGCGCGCATCGGTACGTCAGCGTCGCCGAGCCGTCGTTCGGAGCTGCCGTGATCAACGACGGCCGCTACGGCCACGCGGTGTTCGACGGCGCGATCAGCGTGAGCCTCGCCCGCGCGGCGAAGTATCCCGATCCCGATGCCGATCAGGGGCGCCACCGCGTCAGCCTCGCGTTGCGCCCGCACGACGGAGATCTCGCCGACGTGCGAGCCGCCGCAGCTCGGCTGAATCGTCCGGTGCGCGTGGTCGAGTGGGGCTCGAACACGATGGCGACCGAATCGATCCTGCACGAGGAAGGCCTGCACGAGCCGATCATCACGGTGTCGAGCGATCGGACAGGCGAGTCCGGCGTCGAGGTCGACGCGGTCAAGTTGGCCGACGACGGGTCGGGGGATCTGATCGTTCGGCTCCACGAGGCGGTCGGCGATCGGTGCCGACTCGCATTGCGAGGTCGTCGTCGCCTCGCGATGGCGTGGAGGTGCAACCTGCTCGAAGAGCCCGAACGCGGCGAGGAGGTGGGCGACGGCGTCGTGTCGACCCCGCTGCGCCCGTTCGAATTGGTCACCTTGCGGCTGCGCTTCGCGGCCTCCGACTTCGACGGCCGCTGACGCGTCGGTCGGTCGACGAGCGCGGTCAGCCGGCCGGGCGCAGGTGTCGGAGTGCGGCGGCGGTGTAGAGCGCGATGCCGGTGGTCATCGCGTCCTCTTCGAAGAACACGCGGTTCGAGTGGTTCGGCGCCGCAGTCGACAGCTTCGTCGTGTGTGGCGTGGCCCCGAGAAACACCATCGCGCCGGGCCGCTGCTGGAGCACGTAGCTGAAGTCTTCTGCGCCCATCACCGGGTTGGGGAGCCGTACCGTCGCGTTTCGCCCGGCGACCTCGGCGGCGAGACCGAGCGAGAACGCGGCGAACTCGTCGTGGTTGGTCGTGACGGGATAGCCGTAGTCGATGGTGACGTCGGCGCCGCATCCGTGGGCCGCAGCGATCCCTTCGGCGACGCGTTTGAGGCCGTCGTGCACCTTCGAGCGAGTCGACTCCGACACGGCGCGAATGGTGCCTTCGATCTCGGCGGTTTCCGGGATCACGTTGTTCGTCGTGCCGGCGGTGATCCGCCCGACCGTGAGCACGGCCGGGTCGAACACGTCGATCGAGCGGGTGATCATCGACTGCAGGGCGGTCACGATCTCGCACGCCACCGGAATCGGATCGATGGCGCGGAAGGGCTCGCTCGCGTGTCCGCCTCGACCGACCACACGAATGACCAGCCGGTCGGCCGAGGCCATGACCGGACCACCCTTGGTCGACACGAACCCGGTCGGCAGCGACGACGTCGCGTGGATCGCGAACGCCGCATCGACCGGTGACTCCGTGCCGTCGCTCATCGGCCCGACGTCGAGCAGGCCTTCTTCGAGCATGTACTTCGCGCCGTGGTGACCCTCCTCGCCGGGCTGGAACATGAACAACACGCGCCCGGCGATCTCGTCCTTGCGCTCCGACAGCACACGCGCGGCGGTCGCCAGCATCGCCGTATGTGTGTCGTGCCCGCAGGCGTGCATGCAGCCGTCGACGCGTGACGAGAAGTCGAGGCCGGTGTCTTCGGGCATCTCGAGCGCATCCATGTCGCCGCGCAACAAGATCGTCGGCCCCGGCGTGGAGCCTTCGAGCATCGCGGCGATACCGCTCGTCGACTCGTGCAGCGTGATGTCGAGCCCGAGGTCTTCGATGTCGGCGAGCACCGTGTCGCGTGTGATCGGCAGGTCGTTGCCCAACTCGGGCCACTGATGCAGTTGGCGGCGCATCGCGATCGCACGGTCGAGGTACTCGGTCGCGTGCTCGCGGATCGACGCGATCTGCGGATCGGTCTCATCCGCATTTCGTTCGCTGCCGTGAGGTGTGGGGACCGTCGTCATGGGCCGAGAGTACCGCCCGGCCGCGTGCGGATCGAACGTCGTCGGCGTTCCCCTTCGGCGATCTGGACACCCGCTGGTACCTCGAAGCACGACACCAACCACATCAACATCATGAAGGAGCAACCATGGCTGGAACTCACGCCGTCACGCCGGATGAACTCGCACGACTGGGCGGCACGCTCAAGGCACAGATCGACGTGGTCAACGGGATCATCACCTCGGTCGACAACCCCCTCGGATCGATCGCCTGGACCGGGCCGGCGAAGGAGAAGTTCGCCGAGGAGTGGAACGGCAACTTCAAGTCGGCGCTCGCTCGTCTGACCGAGGCCTTCCAGATGGCGGGCACCGACTGCGAGCAGCGCGCCGAGGGAGCGAGGATCGCGTTGGGCTGACTCGGCGCGACGGACCGGGTGACGGACAGGGCGGCAGACGTGGCGGAGCGAGACGTCGGCGCGCAGGTCGAGCGGACTCCTAAGATCAGCCCGTGCCGTCCGCCGCTCTGCCACCGTCGCATCCTCTCGTCGACGCAGTGCGACCGGTTGCCGACGCTGTCGGTGCTCGGATCGTCGAGGCGTCATCTGCCGAGCCGTCCGACGTTCCGCTCATGTGGGACGGCGAGGTGGTCGGCGCCGTCCGCCTGCCGCCCCTCCACGGCGCGCTCGACCGGTTGATCGCCTCGGTGGAAGCCGAACTCGGCAATTCGCTGCCACTCCTGCCGCGTGAACAGAAGCAGCGAGCGATCCGGTTGCTCGACGAGCGCGGCGCGTTCATCCTGCGTCGAGCGGTCGAAGACGTCGCCGACGCAATGGGCGTGAGCCGGATCACCGTGTACAACTATCTGAATGCCATTCATCGCTGACCTCGAAACGATGCGGCGATGAGTCGTCGCGTCGACGACTTCGACGTCGTCGCGTTCGACGCCGACGACACGCTCTGGGAGAGCGAAGACCACTTCCAGGCCGCCGAGGCACGCTTCGCCGAACTGGTCGAGCCCTACACGCCGCGGGGTATCGACGTGCTCGATGCGTTGCACGCCGTCGAGCGACTCGACATCGCCTCGCAGGGCTATGGCGTCAAGGCGTTCACGCTCTCGATGGTGCGAGCTGCGATCTCGATGACCAACGCCGAGGTTCCGACCGCGGTCATCGGACAGATCGTCGAGATCGGGGCGTCGATGCTCGTCGCCCCGGTCCATCTGCTCGACCACGTTCCCGAAGTGCTCGATCGCGTCGGACGCGAGACGCGTTTGGCGCTCGTCACCAAAGGCGACCTCGTGCATCAGACGCGCAAGGTGACGACGTCGGGCCTCGAACATCACTTCGTCGACGTCGAGATCGTCCTCGAAAAGGATCCGTCGACCTACGAACGAGTCCTGCAGCGCCTCGGCGTCAGTGCCGACCGCTTCTGCATGATCGGCAACTCGGTGAAGAGCGACGTGTTGCCGGTGCTCGCGATCGGTGGTCACGCCGTGCACATCCCGTATCACCTGACGTGGGAGCTCGAGATCGTCGACGATCACGACGACGACGTGACCGAGCTCGGGTCGATCGCCGACGTTCCGGCCTGGCTCGGCCTCGACTGACGGCGTCTTCGTCGTCAGAGGCGGCGGAGTTGCACTCGGTCGACGCGGTGGTCCTTGCGCTTGCGGATGATCAGTGACGCCCGGTCGCGCGTCGGCGCGATGTTCTCGCGCAGGTTGAGGCCGTTGATCGCGCGCCAGATACCGCGCGCCGTGTCGATCGCTTCGTCATCGGACAGTTCGGCGTAGAACTGGAAGAAGCTGTCGGGGTCTTGGAACACCGACTCGCGCAGCGTCAAGAACCGCTCGACGTACCACTGCTCGATGTCGGATTCGGAAGCGTCGATGTAGATCGAGAAGTCGAAGAAGTCGCTCACGAACTCCGTCGCGGTCCCTCCGGTCTGCAAGACGTTGAGCCCCTCGATGATGACGATGTCGGGCTGCTCGATCACCACGTGTTCGCCATCGACGATGTCGTACACGACGTGGCTGTACACCGGGGCTTCGACGTGGGACTGGCCGCTCTTGATCTCTCTGAGCACTCGGATCAACGAACGCGTGTCGTACGACTCGGGAAATCCCTTCCGATGCATGATCCCGCGTTCCTCGAGCACGTGGTTCGGGTGGAGGAAGCCGTCGGTGGTGACGAGATCGACCTTGGGATGGTCGGGCCACTGTGCCAGCAACGCCTGCAGCAGGCGGGCGAAGGTGCTCTTGCCGACGGCGACCGAGCCGGCGACGCCGATCACGTACGGCACCTTGGGGGCGATCGCGCCGAGGAACGTCGCCGACACCTTGTGGAGATCCTGGGTCGCGCTGACGTACAGGTTGAGGAGTCGACTGAGTGGCAGGTACACCGCGGCGACCTCGTCCATGTCGATGCGCTCGTTGATGCCACGAAGCCGATCGAGTTCGGGCTCGCGCAACGTCATCGGCGTCGCGGCGCGGAGCTCGGCCCAGTCGTCACGACTGAAGCTCAGGTATCTCGACATCGAGGTCGGATCGGAGAGTTGCTCGCTGATCGCGCCGACCCCCACGCTCCGCCGATCGGGTTCATGGTCCACGACGTCGACGTTAGACCCCGCGCCCTGCGCACTCCCGATCGCCGCTCGGGTAGGTTCGGGTCGGTGGCGATCAGCGAGCGCAAGCGGCGTGGTGCCTGGTATACACCGCCGGAGCTCGTGGCCACGCTGGTCGACGCAGCGATCGATGCGGCGTTCCTCGAGAGGTGCAACGCCAGCGGTGTCGCGGGACGTGCGATCAGGGTGCTCGATCCGGCGTGCGGCGACGGCCGGTTTCTGCACGCAGCGAGAACGCGGATCGAAGCGTTCGGTGGTGCTGCGCACCTGACCGGGTTCGACATCGATCCCGATGCGATCACCGAGGCTCGCGAGCGACTCGGCGATGCCGATCTCGTCGTGGCGGACGCGCTCGGCTCGCACGGTGTCGTCGGGGGCGATACGGAGCTCGCCTATGACGTGGTGATCGGCAACCCACCGTTCCTGTCGCAGATGGCGGCAGCGACGACGCGAGGGAGCGCGAGTCGCCACGGCGGCGGACCGTATGCCGATGCAGCGGTCGAGTTCGTCGCGCTCGCCGCCGACGTCGTACGTCCCGACGGCGGGCGGGTCGCCTTCGTACTTCCGCAGTCGATCTTGTCGGCCCGCGATGCCCAACCGATCCGGCGACAGGTCGACGAACGGGCCGCGATGATCTGGTCGTCGTGGACCGGCGAGCGAGAATTCGACGCTCAGGTGCTGACGTGCGCGCTGGTCTTCGAATTCTCGTCGAACGCGTCGCCGTCATCCGGCGACGGACGCACCGGGTCGTGGGCACGAGTCGTCACCGAGCGGCTCGGTGTCCCGCCCGTACCGACGGTGCTCGAAGGTGCGCCCGTCTCCACCCTCGGTGACCGAGCCTGGCTGAACGCCAACTTCCGTGACGAGTATTACGGGATGGTGTCCGCCGTCGGAGATCACGGCGTCGGTCCCGCGCTGATCACCAGCGGACTCATCGATCCCGGTGTCAACCACTGGGGACGTCGGCCCGTCCGGTTCGCGAAGCAGAAGTTCGCGGCGCCGCGCATCGACGTCGACCGGCTCGACCCGAAGATGCGAGCGTGGGCGGCGAAGCGCCTGGTTCCGAAAGTGATGGTGGCGAATCAGACGCCGATCCTCGAGGCGGTGTGCGACCCCGACGGCGTCTGCCTGCCGGGCGTGCCGGTCGTGTCGATCTACCCGACCGGGCCGGACGCGGCGGCGGTCGCGTGGGAGATCGCCGCCGTGCTGACCTCGGCCAGCGCGTCGGTCTGGGCGTGGCATCAGCGCGGCGGAACCGGTTTGTCGGCCGACACGATCCGCGTCGGGCCGGTCATGCTCGCCGCCCTTCCCTGGCCGACCGGGCCGCTCGACGCTGCGGTCGCTGTGCTGCGTGCCGGCGACGTCGTCGGCTGCTCCGAACTGGTCGACGCGGCCTACGGCGTCGACGTCGACGAGGCCGCAGCGATGCAACGATGGTGGCGCCCGATTCTCGAGCGAGTCGCCGACCGCGCCGACCGCGCCGACCGCTGATGACACGCGCGTGAGTCGGGCGTGCCGCGTGACACCCGCGAAACCGGGCCGAACGGCCCTTCGACCGCTCGCGGCGACTGCGAGAATGTGCGAGATGACTTCCAGCCGGCTGCTCCACTTCACGTTCTCCACGGTCGCCACCGTCGCCATCGCGGTGGCAGCCACCGCCTGCGGCGGTGACGCCGACACGACCGGTCTGTCCGAACAGGCAGCGCGGGGCAAGCAGATCTCGATCAGCAACGGCTGCGCGTCCTGCCACGGCTCCGACGGTCAAGGCGGCGTCGGGCCGGGATGGGAAGGGCTGGCCGGGAGCGAGGTCGAACTCGAAGACGGCACCACGGTCGTCGCCGATGACGCTTACCTGATCCGGGCGATCGTGGATCCGGCAGCGGAGATCCGCCCCGGCTACTCGCTGCGGATGCCGGTCAACAATCTGCCCGAAGCCGATGTGCTCGACATCGTTGCGTACATCAACGAACTGTCCGCACAGCAGGAGTGAGGGACTTCGTGTTCAGCGCTTCCACGGAGCGGTCGGGCTGACCGCACCTTCGCCGCCGGTGAGCACCTCGGGCTCGCCTTCGGTGATGAGGATCGTGTGCTCGAACTGGGCGGTGCGTTTGCCGTCGGCGGTGACCGCGGTCCACTCGTCGTCCCAGATCCGATAGTTGATCGTGCCGAGGGTGATCATCGGCTCGATGGTGAAGGTCATGCCGGGCCGCATGATCACGCTCGCCCGGCTGTCGTAGTAGTGCAACACCTGGATGTCGGTGTGGAACTGCTCGCCGATCCCGTGTCCGACGAACGCCTTGACGACGCCGTAGCGGTACTGCTTGGCGTGATCTTCGATCGCGCGACCGATGTCGGACAGCGGCCGGCCGGCTTTCGCCGACTCGATGCCGAGCCACATGCATTCCTCGGTCACCTTGACGAGTTGTTTGCTCTCGGGGTCGACGTCACCGACGAAGAACGTCGCGTTGGTGTCGCCGTGGACGCCGCGAATCCATCCGGTCACGTCGATGTTGCAGATGTCGCCGTCTTGCAGGGGCCGTGAGTCGGGGATGCCGTGGCAGATCACTTCGTTGATCGACGTGCAGCAGGCCTTGGGGTACCCGTGATAGTTGATCGTCGACGGGTACGCGCCGCGTTCGATGAATGCGTCGTGGACGAAGATGTCGATCTCCTCGGTGGTCACCCCGGGCTTGACCATCTCGCCCGCGAGGCGCAACACCTCGGCGGCGACCTTGCCCGAGTGGCGCATCGCGTCGATGATCTCGGGCTTCTTGACTCGGCCTTCGTCCCACGCTTCGTACTCGCCGGTGTCGGCGTACGGCGGCCGAGCGATGTGGTCGGGAACCGATCGCATCGGGGTGACGGTTCCTTGGAGCACGCGACCCTCGAGCTTCTTGTGACAACGCTTGTACTTGCGACCGCTCCCACACCAGCAGGCGTCGTTCGCCTTCGGCAGCGTCGCAGGCTCGATTGCAGCGGCGAGATCCGTCATGATCCCAGGCTAGGCCGCAAACGCTGCCCCCACCTGACGGACCGACCGTAACGGTTTGTGTCAGACACAAACCGTTACGGGTCACTCGGTGAAGGTGAGCGACCAGTCGTTGACGACGACGTCACGGTCACCGGTACGGACGTCGCACGTCGTGGCGCCGATGCTGAACACGACTTTGGCCCGACAACGGACCTCGACCTCCATCCTGTAGGACTCGTCCGGGTCGAGCGTGGGGAGATCGAACGTGCGGATCTCTCGGTCCTCGATCTTGAGGACTTCGAGCGCCTTGAGACCGGAGCCGATGCCGTCGCTGACGAACGTGTGTTGCCACACGGAACTGCCTGCGCCGGATCCGGTGCGCTTGATCAGTCGTACCAGCAAGGTCATCTCGGCAGCTGCCGAGACTCCAGCGAAGGATGTCATCGTGCCCCACCAGTCGATGTCGATGTCGAACGTCGCCGTCGGCGTGTAGGGGGCGAAGTCGGCGCGGAGCCGGGAGACTGCGTCGAAGTCCTGCGCCACCGTGAAGGCAGACGCTCCGGCCTCGACCTCGAGACGGCGCGTGGTGGTGTTCCAGGTGTAGTTGCCGCCGGCGAAACCGAAGCTGTCCTCGACGAAGCCGGTTCCGCTGAGGGTCGCCTGGGATCGGTCGGTGAGGTCGAGCACGCGTGGCTCCGGTGGTGCGTCGACGAACCAACCGGCGACGTCCGCCGTCAGATGGGTGGTACCGCGGCTGTTGAAGATCTTCAAGGCGCCGTTGCCGCCGAGCTTCAGCACGGCGAGGTTCGGCGTGTTCTGGCCGGGCTCGGTGTTGAGCGACGCGGCGAGCGGTCGCAACTCGTCAGCGGGCCACGCCGTCACGAACGACCGAGACGTCGCCCGAATCGAGGTGATGTTGATCACGACAGCGACGGCGTCGTCGGGGATCGGACCGACCCCGGCCACCGCCAGTTCGAGCTCTTCGCCTTCGCCGAGCGGGGCGAGTGGTGCCCCGACCCCCTCGCGAGTGTCGAGGATGCGCGTCGGTGTCGCCGGGACGAACTCGTCGCCGCTGCCGTAGTAGCCCATGACGTCCGCGGTCAGGTGGGACGCCCCGGCGCTGAGATACAGGTCGATCTGTCCGCCGCTGCCGAGTCGGGCGATGACGAGGTTCGGCGAGTTCTGGCCGGGCTCGGTGTTGAGTGATGCGGCGAGCGGCCGTTGGGAACCGGTCGGATACACCGTCACGAACGCCGGCGATGTCGCGCGGACGGCGGTCACGTTGACGACGACGGCGCTGGCGGTTTCAGGCACGCCCGCGACGTTGCGAACCTGCAGCGTGACCGTGGAATCGCCCGCGACGGGGCCGGTCGTGCCGCCGGTGCCGTCACGAGTGTCGAGCAGTCGAGCCGGTGCGAGCGGTGTGAAGTCGGAGCCGAACAGGAAGTACCCGGTGACGTCACCGACGAGGTGCGTGGTTCCGATGTGGTTGTAGATGTCGATCGACTGGTTTTCCAGCCCGACGATCACGAGGTTCGGTGTGTCCTGGCCCGGGTCGAGGTTCAGGCTCGCCGCGACGGGTTGATCGAGCCCGCTCGGCCAGATCGTCACGAACGACTCGGCCGTCGCCTGCGTCGAGGTCACGTTGATCACGACCGCCGTCGCGTTGCTCGGCACCACGGTCGTGTCCGAGATCCGCACGGTCATCGACTCGCCGGCACCGAGAGGGCCTTCCCGTCCGCCCGTGCCATCTCGGGTGTCGAGCATGCGCGTTGGCGTGATCGCGACGAAGCCGTCGTCGGCGGCGTCGGCCACGCCTGTCGGCGCTGCGATGGACACGAGCATGGACGTGATCGCGAGGCCCAGGATCATCGCCGCGGTGATCAGTCGAGTCGTCGGGGCGGTTCGGTTGCGCATACCGATCACCCCACCAGATTCCGACGAGTCGAGCGACCGCCGGAGCATGTGTGTCGAAGGGGAAGCAGGCACCCCCACCCCGACCGCAGTCCGTAACGGTTTGCGTCAGACACGAACCACTACGGGTCAGAGGGCGGGGAGCGACCAGATCAGGTTTTCGAGGAGGAGACGCTCGTTGGGGTTTCGGTCGAGCGCCTCGAGCGCTGCGTGAATGGCGTGAACGCCTGCCGCGAGTTCGTCGACGTCGCGGGAGCGTTCGTTGGAGATGAGCGCGTCGCGATACGTGCCGGCCATCGTGGCGAGCCCGGCGCGCAGTTCGTCGGTGCGCGCGCGGCGGAGCTCGCGCTTGTGGCGGTCGTCGAGTTGCTTGCGTCCGCTGCCACGCTCGCCCGACTCCTTGATGCGCGCATCGAGCTCTTCGACTTCGAGCTCATGGCGCGCCTTGACCGCTTCGGCGGACTCATCGACGGCGGCGATGAGTGCGGCGGCCACCCGCATCGCGACGGTCCCCGAACCGTCGAGTTCGCGCACCGCGCTCTGGAACAGTTTGCGGCGCGCGGCCAGGGTCGGGTCGGTGGCGAGCAGCCGGGCGCGATCGAGGTCGCCGAGCGACGCTTTCGCCGCTGCTTGAGCTTCGACCGGGCCGACGCCTTCGACGAGCAGTCGGGCGGCGACCACGTCGGTCGAGATCGTGCGGAAGTCGATGCGGGCACAACGCGACGAGATCGTGATGAGGTCGTGCGGGACGAACTCGCAGAGGATGATGAAAATCGTCGACTCCGGCGGTTCCTCGATCGTCTTCAGCATCAACGCGGCGCCAGCGGGCGCGAGCAGATGGAACTCGTCGAGGATCAACACCTTGCGGCTGCCCTCCGACGGAGCGAGCGACGACACCCGGACGATCTCTCGAGCCTGGTCGGCGGAGATCGACGCGCCGCTGCGGCGGACTTCGCGAACGTCGGGATGCTCGCCGCGCAAGGCGAGACGGGCGTCGCGCTGGTCGGCGTCTTCGCCACCCGAGATCAGTCGCGCGGCGAACGCCCGCGCCGCCTGCAGCATGGTGGATCCGGCAGGTCCGACGAACAGGTACGCATGCACCGGGCCATGGTCGGCCGCCGAGCGCAACTGCTCGATCGCCCGGGCCTGCCCGACCACGTCGTTCCAGATCGTGCCGGGTTGGCCGGTGTCGACGGTCATCGTCGGCCACCCTCGATGCGTACGCCGCGCTGCGCGAGTCGCGCTGCGATGTCGTCGCCGACCTCATCGATCGAGCCGAGCCCCTCGACGACGATCCAGCGGTCGGGGTCGCCAGCCGCCATCGTCCGGAACCCCGCGATCACCCGATCGTGGAAGGCGGCGCCAGCAGCTTCGAAGCGGTCGAGTTCGCGTTCCGACATGCGCTGCGCGATGACGTCGTCGGGCGGATCGATGAGCACGACCAGGTCGGGCCAGGTGCCGCCGGTCGCCCACGCGTTGATCGTGCGCAACTCGTCGACGTCGAGCTCTCGGCCGAACCCCTGGTAGGCGAGCGTCGAGTAGATCGATCGGTCGCTCACCACCGTGCGCCCAGCGGCGAGCGCGGGTCGGACGATCTCGTCGAGGTGCTGCGCCCGATCTGCGGCGGCGATCAGCGCCTCGGCACGCGGGGACATGTCGTGCACCGTCGTGTCATGAAGGATTTCACGCAGCCGTGCCCCGATCGCCGTGCCGCCGGTTTCGCGCGTGAGGATCGCGCTGAGCGCGTCGGCCAGGCGAGCGGCCTGCGTCGATTTGCCGCTCCCCTCGGGCCCCTCGAACGCGATGTACGACGCCGACACGAGCCCGATCTCAGTCGTTCAGGTCGGTGATGACGATGTCGGCGTCTGCCGCCGCGCTTTTCTTGGCTGCCGTCTTCTTCGTCGCGGTCTTCTTCGTCGCGGTCTTCTTGGCAGTGGACTTCTTCTTCGCAGCGGACTTCTTCTTGGCGGCGGCCTTCTTCTTCGTGGCCTTGGCCTTCTTCGCTGGGGCCCCGCCCTTGGCGATCACCGCTTCGCGTCGGATAGCGAGCAGCTCGAACGCTCGCTCGGGGCTCATCTCCTCGAGGCGGTCGCCCTTGCCCAGCGACGCATTGGTCTCTCCGTCGGTGACGTAGACGCCGAAGCGGCCGTCTTTCGCGGTCACGTTCTTCTCGCTGACCGGGTCGGGCCCGAATTCCTTGAGCGGACCCTGCGCCGCCATGTTGCGGTTGCCCCGCTTGTAGACCTTCGGCTCGCTGTAGATCTTCAACGCCTCATCGAGCGTGATCTCGAAGATGCGATCCTCGGAGTCGATGTTGCGGAAGTCCTTTTCCTTCTGTACGTACGGCCCATAGCGACCGTTGTTCGCGAAGATCGGCACACCGTCGGAGGGGTCGTCGCCGACGTGGCGCGGCAGCGACAGGAGCTTCTCGGCCTCATCGAGCGTGATCCGTTCGAGCACCATCGTCTGGAACAGGCTCGACATCTTGGGCTTGTCGAGGCCCGGCGGCGGGTTGTCATGGTCGCCCCACTGCACGTAGGGGCCGTAGCGACCGTTTTTCGCGTAGACCGGCAGCCCGTCGAGCTCGCCGATGGGGTCGTCGCCCTTCGGCGCTGCCAACAACTCGATCGCCTTCGTCACGTCGAGTTCGTCCGGCGGCAGGTTGTCGGGGAGTCCGGCGGTGTCGTCGCCGCGCTTGACGTAGGGGCCGTAGCGGCCGGGCTTGACGACGATCAGTTCGCCGTTGTCGTCGTGGCCCAGGGGGAAGGTGTTGATCTCCGCCGCGTCGATCTCGTCGAGGTTTTCCTCGACGAGACGCTTCAACCCGAGCAGGGCGTCGTCGCCGACGCCCGCCTCGGCGGTGATCGGCGGGATCGTCGAGTCATCGGTCTGGCCGTGGTAGAAGCGCTCCAGCCACTGTTCCTTGCGACGCTCGCCGCGGGCGATCGCATCGAGATCGGTGTCGATCGATGCCGTGAACTCGTAATCGACCAGCGCGTCGAAGTGCTCTTCGAGCAGTCGGATCACGGCGAACGCGGTCCAGGTCGGAACGAGGGCCTGCCCCTTCTTCCAGACGTACCCGCGGTCTTGGACCGTCTGGATGATCGACGCCCACGTCGACGGACGGCCGATCTCCAGCTCCTCGAGTCGCTTGACGAGCGACGCCTCGGTGAAGCGGGCCGGCGGCGACGTGGTGTGTCCGTTGGGTTCGATCGATGCCACGGGAACCACATCACCGACGCTGAGCTGTGGCAGCAGTGCTTCGCGGTCGGCGTCGTCGTCGCCCCGTTCCTCTTTCGACGCCACGTACACGGCCCGGTAGCCGGGAAACGTGATCGTGGTGCCGGACGCAGCGAACTCGCACTCGACGATTTCGCCGGTCGTGCGATCGGTGGCTGGGGCGACGAGTCGCACGCTCACCGTGACACCGACGGCGTCGGCCATCTGCGATGCCAGCGTGCGTTGCCAGATGAGCCGGTACAGCGCCAACTCTTGGCTGTTGAGCTCGGCGGACACGGCGCCGGGCGAGCGATACGGCGTAGTGGGACGGATTGCTTCGTGCGCTTCCTGGCTGTTCTTCGCCTTCGTCGAGTACTGCTTCGGCGCCGCATTGAGATACTTGGATCCGTACTCCTTGGCAACGGCATCGCGGGTGGCCTGCATCGCCTCGTCGGAGAGGATGACGTTGTCGGTACGCATGTAGGTGATGAAGCCGCGTTCGTACAGACCCTGTGCGACACGCATCACCTGCGACGACGAGAGGCGCAGCTTGCGGCCACCTTCTTGCTGCAGCGTCGAGGTCATGAACGGTGGCTTCGGCGACGACTTGTACGGCTTGTCTTCGACCGACTTCACCGTGAACGTCGACTCCGCCAAGCTGTCGGCGAGCCCGCGGGTGCGCGGCTCGCCGAGCGCGACGACGCCCTGCTTGAGCTGACCCTTCTCGTCGAAGTCCTTGCCGGTCGCGATGCGCTGATCGGACAGCGAGATCAGCTTGGCACCGAACGCGGGGTCGGTGGCCGTGACGATGTCGATGTCCCAGTAGTCGGCGGTGACGTATGCGATCCGCTCGCGTTCGCGTTGGACGATCAGGCGGACGGTCGGACTCTGGACGCGTCCTGCCGACAGCCCGCGGTTGACGCGGCGCCACAGCACCGGCGACACCTCGTAGCCGTAGAGCCGGTCGAGTAGACGGCGCGTCTCGGCAGCATCGACCAGGCCGTAGTCGATCTGGCGGGGGTTGTTGACCGCGTGGTCGATCGCCGCCTTGGTGATCTCGTGGAACACCATCCGCTTCACCGGCACCTTCGGCTTCAGGTACTCGAGGAGGTGCCACGCGATGGCTTCGCCCTCGCGGTCCTCGTCGGTTGCGAGATAGAGCTCGGAGGCGTCCTTCATCGCCGCCCGAAGTTCCTTCACGACGGTCTTGCCCCGCTCGGTGAGCTCATAGGTCGGCTTGAACCCGTTGTCGGTGTCGATGTTGAGACCCTTGGACGGGAGGTCGGCGACGTGGCCGACGGAGGCGCGCACGTCGTAGTCGCTGCCGAGGAACTTCGACAGGGTTTTCGCCTTTGCGGGCGACTCGACGACGACGAGTGGCTTTGGCATCAGGGCCTTTCGCTAGGTGATGAGCGGACGGTTGTCAAGCCGATCGGCACGACCGGTACGGGGGAGAGTGTGCCGGATCCTGGCCGTTTCCACATGTCATCGGTGTAGGTGCGCTCGTGAATCGTGCTGAGAACCGTGGCGAGAAACCTTGGCGTAGGGTCGCGAGGTGGCGAGTGACGACCACGAGATGTGGAAGCCCGGCTACGACGGGCCCGAACCCGAACGGGCCACGGCCCAGCCCTGGGCGGACGACGTCGTCGAGGAGCCGTCGGGTCTCGCTGGTCCCTCCGATCCCGATCGCCCGTCGCGGCGCTCACTGCTGACCGCGGCGGTCGGTGCCGCCGCTGCCGTCGTCGTGGGCGGTGTCGCGGTGCGCAGCCGTGCTGCCTCGTCGATCTCGGCATCGGTGACGGCCATCGATCGAACGAGCGCGTCGACACGAGCCGCCCGAGTGCTCGATCCGTTGCAAGGCACCGGCGCAACGTTCGCCGGTTCCCGACGCGAGCGTCTGCCCGCCGATGCCGAGGAGCGCTGGCGGCGGAGCGAGGCGGGGCGCGAGCCGGTGTGGGCCCATGCGGCCGGAGCCGGCCTCGTGATCGTCGCCGCGCCAGACGGACCGACCACGACACGGATCACCGCCGTCGATGCCGACTCGGGTCGCGGGCGGTGGAGCACCGCGATCGCCGCGGCGATCGACACGGTTCGCTTCGTCGGGGCCGCACGCGGGTCGATCGTGCTCGAGACGCGTTCCGAACTCGGCGTCGCGGCCGTCGGACTCGACGACGACGACGGTGCCAACGTCTGGCGGATCGAGGCCGACGTGCGCCCCGAACCCGTTCGTGCCTTCGAGGTACTTCACGGCACGCGTTTCGTCGCGCGGCGCCCGGTCGATGACCGCGACCCGACGGTCGTGTTCGACCCTGGCGTCGGGTTCGAGGCGATCACGATGCGCGGGCGGGTGCTGTCCGACGACCACCTCGGCCACTGGTACGCGCTCGACGGTGATCGGATCGTCGAGTACGACCTGGCCGGCGACGAGGCGTCGTCGGTGGTGATCGGCTCGACCGCCGGGCTGGACGCCGCGGTCGCTGGTGCCGTGAAGCGATTGCCGCTCGTCGCCGTCGGTGGCGAACTCCGAACGGCGAGCGAGCGAACGGACACGCCGGTTGCCGACGTGGTCCGTCTCGCCAACGAGGGGCCGCCCGTGCCCGGTGTGGTCGACGCACTCCTGCCGATGGTGGCGTCAGCGATGGTCATCGGCGGCGCCGGATCGATCGTCGGCGCCGAATTGGACGGCGCTGATCTCCGAACGGTCTGGGATCGCCGAGGTGTGCTGTTTTCCCTCCATCCGACCCGACGTGGCGTCGTGCTCCTCGTCGGGTCGCGAGGCGGTGCCGCACAAGAGATCATCGACGGTCGAACAGGCATGACGATCGCCGCGGTCTCGGTCACCCCTGGCTTCGGCGAGCGGTTGCGCTTCGCCGGGAACGGGTTCGTGCTTCGACGGTTCTCCGAATCGGGTGCTCGGCTCGCCGCGCTCGATCTCGACGGCGAGGAGATGTGGGCGCTGCCCGACGCGACCCCGGCGACGATCGGCGATGGGTACGTCGTGCGCGTCGAGCCACGCGATGCTGGCCGCGGTGCCGGCCACGACGTCGTCGCTTACGGCGCCGCGAGTTGAGCTGCGAGGAGCCCGACCTGCCGCAGCTCACTCACTCGATGCTCGACGTGCGGAGTACCGTCGATGCCGTGTCCGACTCCGTCGCTTCCCTCACCCGTCTGGGGTGGTCGTCGGTGTTCGAGGATGCCTGGGATGAACTCGGCCGCCCTGGTGCCCCCGCCCGAGTGACGCGACTCGACCGAGGATGGAGCACGGCGGCGCGCACGCTGAACGAGGCGCTCGGCAACGACGAACCGGTTCGCCTTCGCAACATCGGCGCCGATGTCGCCGTCGGCGATTGGATCGTTCCGAGCGCTGACGGCGAGCGGGTCGAGCACGTGCTCGAGCGTCGTTCGGCATTCACCCGTCGAGCGTCCTTCGACGGGATGCGCGCCGTGTCGCACACGCTCGCGGCCAACATCGACGTCGTGTTCCTCGTCCACGCACTCGGCGCGCCGCCGAGCCCCCGACGACTCGAACGCGAACTGGTGCTCGCCTACGACTCCGGGGCCGACCCGGTCGTCGTGCTCACCAAGACCGACCTCGTCGACGATCCCGAACCGGCCCGCCTCGCGCTGCGTGACGTCGCGCTCGGCGTCCCGGTGTTGCTCGCGAGCGGGATCACCGGCGACGGCATCGAGGCGATTCGCGAGTTCGCCGCTGGCAATCGCACGCTGGCGTTCCTCGGCGCGAGTGGAGTCGGCAAGTCGACGCTGGTCAACGCGCTGGTCGGTGTCGAGGTGCAGGCGACCTCTGCCGTGCGCGAAGGCGATCAACGGGGTCGGCACACGACGGTGGCTGCCGAGTTGGTGCCCCTGGAAGGCGAAGGCTGGATGATCGACACGCCCGGCGTCCGTGCCGTCAGCTTGTGGCTGTCGGGTAACGGCATCGAGCGGGCGTTCTCGGACGTGTTCGACCTGATGGACCACTGTCGCTTCCGCGACTGCAAGCACCATCGCGAGCCGGGCTGCGCGGTGCAGCGGGCCATCGCCGACGCAACGCTCGATCCGATTCGTCTCACCAGCCTCGAGCGACTCATCGAGGAAGAGGCAGCGCTCGAAGAGGAGCAGCGGGCGCGCGACAAGGCGGCCGACCGTCGCTCGGGCGGCAAGACGCGAGCACCCGACGCCGACGAGTACGACGGCATGCGCAACGACACCGACGCCTGATCGCGGACGATGCGACACGGCGACATCGGTCGCCTACCTTCGAGTCATGAGCCGAGATCAGCGTCGTGGGGAGGCCGAACTCGAAGCTGCGGGCGGCCGTGGTGCGATCGCCGCCAATGGTAAACCCGTCGAGTCGGTGTGGGACTTCCCCCGGCCACCAACGGTCGAACCTGTTGGTTGGCGGATTCGGGTGGTGCACGCCGGGTTGACGATCGTCGACGCACCGTCGGCGGTCCGTGTGCTCGAGACGAGCCAGGCGCCTGCGTACTACGTGGCGCCGGAGTGGGTGGACCTCGAACGGTTGCAGCCGGCGATCCGGCGTTCGAGGTGTGAGTGGAAGGGGACCGCGATCTACGCCGACGTGGCGGTCGGGACCGATGGGGGAGCGTCGGATGCGTGTTGGTCGTACCGGGAGCCGACGCCCGCCTTCGATCCGATCCGAGGGCACTGGGCGTTCTACGCGCAGGCCGTCGACGAGTGTTGGGTCGATGACGAACGCGTCGCCGCGAACGACGGCGATTTCTACGGCGGTTGGATCACCGCCAATGTGACCGGGCCGTTCAAGGGCGCGCCCGGCACGCTGTTCTGGTGACGCTGCGCAACGTCGGTGCCGCGCCGGCTTCGTGACGGCCTGCGACAATCCGGTACCTCCGACGCGCTCGGTCTGACAAGGTACGAGGTGTGCGGTGGGCGTGGTCAGGACGCGACGAAGAACTCGGCGTCGCGTCGGAGCTGCTCGTTCGCGCCCGCTGCTTGATCGTTTCGGCCGATCCCGGCTCGGGCCGATCCCGTTTCGTTCGAGAGCTCGGCCAGGTGATCGCACGCGATGCGCGCGCGACCGTCGCGACGACGGTTGCGTCAGGCGCGCTGTCCGGTGTCGCGCTCGGTGCGCTCGCTTCGCTGCTCCCGGCATCACCAGCCGACGCCGAGGCGACCAACGACATCGTGTTGCGCAGTGCGGCGTCGTTGGAGCGTCGCTTCCGGGGCGGAGGCGGAGTGATCGTGATCGACGACGCGCACCTGCTCGACGACGTGTCGATCGAGGTGGTTCATGCGGTGTTGGCGCGTTCTGGTGTCGATGTCTCGTGGGTGCTCACGCTCGATGAGCGGGCCCCGGTGACGAATCGGTTGGCGGAACTGTGGCGTTCGGATCTCGCCGAGGTGATGCGGCTGCCCCCGATGCGAGCGGAACAGATCCAGACCATGGCCCGGGTCGACCGAGACGCGGCGCTGCGGCTCCACGAACGAACCGGTGGGCTGGCGCTGCTCGTCCACGAGCTGGTCGAAGCGCAGCGGGCGACGACCGGCGGCTCGGCATCGAAGGGGCTCGATGCTCCTCGATTGCGACATGCCGTCGAACGCGTCACCGGGGCCTTGAACTCCGGTGAGCAGACGGTCGTCGAGTTCCTGTCGTTCGTCGGTCGCGTGCCCGCACGGCTGCTGACCTCCTACGAGTCGGTGATCGCGGGGCTGGAGCGACGCGGCGTCGTCGCGAGCGATGGGTCGACCGTGTGGCTCTCGATCCCGCTCGTCGGCGAGGTGACCGCAGCGTCACTCACCGAACGTCGCCGTTGGGCGCTGTACTCGGTCATGGTCGCTCGGTTCGGCGACGTGAGCTCGGCGATCGATGTCGAACTCTTCCATCTGGCGACGTGGGATTCGCTCGGGACCCGGACCTTCCCGGCAGCGCGCTACCTCGCCGCGACGCGCTGGGCGCTCGACGCCGGTCTCGCCGAGGCTGCTGTACAGCTGCATCGGGCCGCGTCGGCTGCGTCGACACCGTTGGCGTCGACGCAGCGCGCCCTCGAACTGGTTTCGATCGAGATCGGCGTCGCCGCCGACCCCGAGCGGGCCCTTGCCCAACTGACCCGAATGCTCGCTGACGAGCCGGTCGACGGTTCGGGCCGTGTCCAGATGTTCGACGACGGTGCTGATGTACTCGATGCGGTCATCGCCATGGTGCGACGCGGTCACCTTCCCATCGATGGAGCGTCGGAGCTGGTCGAGTTCAAGCGGGACCGTTGTCGAGGCGATCGCGAACGGGCTCGGGTCGCGCTCGCGCTCTCGCAGGTGGCATGGTTGAGTGGCGAGCCTGCCGTGGCGCGTGCGACGCTCCAGTCGTTCGATTCTCGATCGCTCGATCGCAACGGCGCAGCTGCATGGCGCATGGTCGACGTGGCGGTGGGCGCGGAACTGGCTGACTCCCGGGCGACGGCTCGGCGGGCGCGCATCGCTGCTCGGTCCGTCACCGCTCCGGCGTCTCGCGATGCTCGCGTGGTCGGCTTGGCCGGTGCCCTCGCCGAGCTCTTCGACCGAGATCGAGCGGTGTGGGACGTTCGGCGCGATGGTGCCGAAGGAGTCGAGACGCCTGACCTCGGACCCCAGGAGCTGGTGGCGGAGATGGTGCGGTCGGCGGTGCGCGGGGCCGTCGCCGACGCTCGCGCGATCGCACGCCGGTTGCAGGCGACCGACTATCCCGTGGGCGCTGGGTTCGACGAATTGGGCTCGCTGGTGCGAATCCTCGCGACCGACGAGGAGGCGTTGCCGGCCGCGCCCGGCGAATCGGCGGCCTTCGGCCCTCGTCTCCGTGGGGTCTGGACGCGCTGGGTCGATGCTGCGTCGGTCGCGGTGGCGATGACCGACGGCACGCTGGTCGGTGACACGGAGCGACTCGACATGGCCAGCGAACTCGCCCGTCGGCATCTGGCCTCAGCGTCATGGGCAACCGGCGCCACCATCGCACATCATCTGCTGCGTTGTGGCCCCGACAACGCGGTGATCGAACTGTTCGACGAGGTGGCCGCGGCGGAGACCGATTCTGCAGTGCTCGGCGCGATGTGTGATCACGCCATCGGTGTGGCGACACGAGAGCCGAGTTCGCTGCTGCGCGCGGGGTCGGTGTTCTCCGCGCAGCAGTGGGATGCGAGCGCAGCCGACGCCTTCGGGGCTGCAGCCGTCGAACTCGGTCGTGTCGGTGACTCGGCCGGTTCGCTCGCCGCGTTGTTGGCCCACGCCGATGCCGCCCGCCGAGCCGATCCGTCCGCGGTGTTCTCCGCCGGTGCGACGGCCGAGTACCTCACGCCGCGAGAATCGGACGTGGCGCTGCTCGCGGCGGTCGGTCTTGCATCGAAGGAGGTCGCTCGCCGGCTTGGCGTGTCGCCGCGAACGGTCGACAATCATCTCTACCGCCTGTCGCAGCGCTTCGGCATCAACGGTCGGCGAGATCTCTCGGCCGCGTGGGCGACGGCGTCGTCGCTGCTCGGTGACGCGATTCGGTGACGCGATTCGGTGACGCGATTCAGTGACGCGATTCAGATGACGTCGCTCAGGCGCCAGCCGGCTCCCTGTCCGTCGATCGTGCGGAACCAGTAGTTCGTCATCACCACAGCGGCGATCGGTAACGGGCCGTAGATGTGCGGAAAGTGTTCGTCGACACCCGGGGCGGGCGGTTCCCACTTGACCTCGGCGCCGACCTTGAGCGGGTCGATCGTGAGCAGGACGAGTTGGTCGACGTCGGCGTAGAAGCGGTTGGCGACCCCTTCGACTTGTGCTCGCGTCGATGCGTGGATGAACCCCTCCTCCGCGAGTGTCTTGCCACGAGTCGACATCGTGTAGACGCCGTGCTCGAACGCGGCGGCCCAGTCGTCGGGCAGCGCTGCATGAAAAAGGGGAGCATCGACAAGGGGTGCGGAGCGGTCGGTCACGGGTCAGAGCTTGCCGTCGTCGAGGAGCACTCGCACGGTCGTGGCACGTTCGCGCACCGCGAGAAGGTCGCCGAGCTGCTCGGCCGCCCGCACCTGCCGAGCGATTCGCGGGTTCTTCACGAAGCGATCGTGGTGGCGCGAGAGGAAGTCCCAGTAGAGCGTCGTGAACGGGCACGCATCGTCGCCTACGCGTGCCTTTCGGTCGTAGCGGCACCCCGCGCAGTAGTCGCTCATCTTGTCGATGTAGTTGCCACCCGCGGCGTAGGGCTTGGTCGCCATCATTCCGCCGTCGGCCCACTGGCTCATCCCGATCACGTTCGGCAGCATCACCCACTCGGCCCCGTCGATGAAGCTCGACCACATCCACTCGGTCACCTCCCACGGGTCGACCCCGTGCAGCATCGTCAGGTTGCCGAGCACCATCAGCCGTTGGATGTGGTGGTTGTAGGCGTGGTCGTGCAAGGTCGCCATGCAGTTCGCGACACAGTTCATGTCGGTGTCGGCGTCGCCTCGCAGCACCGGGGGGAGCGCTCGATCGGCACCGAGTGCATTGCGGGATCGGTAGTCGGGCATCCACAGCCAGTAGGTGCCCCACACGTACTCACGCCAGCCGATCACCTGGCGGATGAATCCCTCTGCCGAGTTGATGGGCACGTCGCCGCGCTCGTACGCCTCCTGCACCGCATCACAGACTTCGCCGACCAGCAGCAGTCCGATGTTCATGTACGGCGAGAGCACCGAGTGAGCGAGGTGCCATGACCGTTCCACCATCGCATCCTCGTGGGGACCGAACTGGGGCAGGACGTGATCGACGAAGTGTCGAAGGCGGCTGAGCGCGGCGCGGCGCGAGGTGGCCCAGGTGCCGTCGGGGTCGGCGCCCCAGGTGTCGACACCGAGCGCGTCGAGATCGGCGAGCACCTCGCGGTCGAGGTCGTCGAGCTCGGACCTCTGGGGTGGCGCCCACGGGTTCGCGTTTCCCTTCGGCGGTGGTTGACGGTTTTCGTCGTCGAAGTTCCAGCGCCCACCGGTCGGCTCGCCGTCGGGTTCCATCAAGTAGCCGAGGCGACGGCGTTGCCAGCGGTAGAAGTCCTCCATCTTGAGTTGTTTGCGGTCGCCTGCCCAGCCGGCGAACTCGTCGTAGTGACACAGGAACTGATTCGATCGCACGACCGTGACATCGAGGGCCCGGAGCACTTCGAGCCCATCCCAGCTCGCCGGCTCGGTGACGATCACCTCGTCGGGATCATGTGCAGCGACGTGCGCGTCGAAGCCGGCGCGCAGCGTCGCAGCACGGCGCACGTCGACCTCGAACCCAGCGTCGCGGAGTTCGTTCGCGAATCGTCGCATGGAGGCCAGCACGAAGTGAGCGCGCTGTCGATGCCAGCGTCTCGAGACCAGCTTCGCCGTGCTTTCGACGAGCAGGATGCGATGCGTCGCCGGGTCGGCATCGGCGAGCGCGCCGATTCGACGGTTGAGTTGATCACCGAACACCCAGACGGTCTGCACGTCTGTGATCGTCTCCGAGATCGGGCGACGAGGCAACTCCAGCGTCGATGTCGGCGCGACGACGAGCGTCTACGGGGGTTCGAGCGCCATCGTCGCAGAGGCGGTGTGGGTGATTGGCCCGATCGCTGCACCGATGATCGCGACGTCGGTCGGATCGACGTACGTGACGATCACCGTGACCGCGCCGCCGCTCGTGCTCGTGGCGACCTCGATGGGGAGCGACACGGCCCGGCGCGCTGCGGCCGTGGCTGCGCCCGCCGGGTCGGCCGACACCGCCGCGGCGCGGGCGCCCTCGCGGGCGGCGGTCTCGACGGCGATTTCGTTGCGCACCGACACGCCGACCTGTGTGATCGCCAGCAGCACGATCACGATGAGCGGCAGCGCCACTGCGAACTCGACGGCTGCCTGTCCGCGTTGGTCACGTCGTTCACTGGGATGTTCACCGGGTCGATCAACGGACCGGCGTGTCGGCGTCGGCATCGTCAGACTCGGTCGACGACCGAGTCGATCACCCGGTTGAAGAGGCGACTGATCTTGGCGGCGCCGCCACCGGCTGTCGCCCAGGCCACCACGAGGAGCGCGACGAGCGCTGCGGCCAGCAGAACGAGCGCGTATTCGGTGGTCGCCTGACCGCGGTCATCTCGGCGACGTTCGACGAGCGAACGCACGGCGTCGACCGCCGCGCGCTCGATCGACAGCGCGCATCGGTGGAGCCAGAGCGCGAGCATCACGTACAGCGATGGTTGCGCGGTGCGGATCACGTGGGCAGTGGGATGGGACATGAGGGCCTCCTGAAGCGTGAACGGTTCGAGACGTCGGTGACGTCGAATGGTCACCAGGCGCGATCGCCGAGCGACGAGAGGGCGGCCATGACAGCGGGGGCGATCGCCACGAGGACGAACGACGGCAGCGTGCAGCACACGAGCGGAAACGAGAGTCGAACGGGCAGCTTGCGAGCCTCTGCCTCCGCCAGTCGGCGTCTCCGCAAGCGGACGTCGGCGGAGAGTTGGACGAGTGCCTCGCCGATGGGTGTGCCGTGCCGTTCGGCGATGGCGAGCGTGTCGGCCACGATCGCCATCGACGGCCCGAGCCGGCCGGGCAGCGCGACGAGCGCTTCAGCGAGCGCGTCGCCACGATCGAGTCGATGTACGACGTCGCCGAATCCGGATCGGGTGGCTGGCGGTGCCGTGGAGGCCAGGCTCCTGACCGCCTGGTGCGGGGTGAGTCCGGCGTGGACGACGAGCACGAGCTGCTCGATCGCATCCGGTATCGCCTGCTCGATCTCGGCCTGCTGGCGTCGATACCTCATCAGGTTGGCGAGTGGTCGCCTCATGATCGCGGCCGCCAGCCCGAGCAGGGTCAGGAGCAGGTCGACGACCAGCCCGACGATCACGAGCAGTGTCACCGATACGGCCGCGAGCATCCGGATCCGATGCGTCGATGACGCGACCGGCCCGTCGGTATCGGCGTTGACGCGCATGGGGTTCCATGCCGGAACCGGTCGTGGAGGTCCGCAGACGAGTCGACGCGCACCGACACCGCTGACGACGACTGCGCTCAGCGCGACCAGACTCGGATGGAGCCCGTTCATGTCACCGCGCCTCGCTGGACGATCGATCGCATCCACAGCGCGCCGATGACGTTGAGCGTGAGGCCAAGCCCGACCAGCGCAGCTCCAGCGCGTGAGGCAACGACGGCGCGTACGTCGTCGTCGGAGAGCCCCAGCACGGCGAGGACGCCGAGTGGCAGCACGGTCAGCACTCGTGCCGAGACTCGCGCCTGCGCACTCTGCGCGGCCCGCTCGAGATCGTCGGCCGCGAACTGGCGCATCGTCGCCGCCAGCCGATCGAGCGGCTCACCGGCGCGACCTCCGACCGATGCAGCGACCGCGATGACCGAGCCGAGCGCCACCAGGTGGCGACTCCCCGGGCCGGCCCGCTCGATGCTGGCGACCCAACGTGTGCACGCGTGACTCAGTGCCTCTCCGCGTTCGAGCCGGAAACGCAGCCGCTCGACCGCAGCGTCGAGCGGACCGTCGGCGGCGTTGACGTCGAGGACTGACTGGCGAAGGGTGATACCGCGACGGATCGAACGAGCGAGGTCGTCGCCATACGCGGCGACCGCTCCAGGGAACACCGTGGCGCCTCGCCGTCGCCATCTCGACCACTGGCGGACGCGGCCCAGCGTCGATGTCGCACGATGCATCCGGCTCCGCGGAGCGCTCCGATCCGTCTGCATCTCGTCGCCGGTCACGCGTCGTTCCAGCGTCGGTGCTGCGCGTGCCGCCAGTAGCACGACGAGGCACACCGTCGCACCGATCACCGATGGCGAGGTCAGCGTCATCGGCGACGCCTCGTCAACTCGGCGCGGCGAACCAACTCGCCGCTGGCTCCTGCGACGGCGAGGTCTCGTACCGATGGGGATCCGTCGCGGTCGGCGGGTTCGTCGCTCACCTCGGCGATTGCGGTGACACGGCGCTGCGAGCCGCGTCGCTCGACGTGGACGACCACGTCGATCGAGCGTGAGATCTGCTGGCGGATCGCGGCGAGCGGCCACTGTGGAGCGGCACGCAGCACCAACGATTCGAGTCGGAGCAGCGCGTCGAGGGGACTGTTCGCGTGGCACGTCGAGAACGAGCCGTCGTGGCCGGTGTTCATCGCCTGGGTCAGCGCGACGACTTCGTCACCGCGAACCTCGCCGACGACCAACCGGTCGGGTCGGAGCCGAAGCGCCGTCTTGACCAGTTGCTCCAACGTGATCGCGGCCAGTCCGTCGATCGATGCGGGCCGCGCCTCCATGCGAACGAGGTGGGGCGCATGACACGGCAGTTCGGCGGTGTCTTCGAGCACGATGATGCGCTCGTCGTCGTCGACCTCGCCGAGCAGCGCGGCCAACAGTGAGGTCTTGCCCGACGACGTGGCGCCGGTGACGACGGCGTTGCATCCCGCAGCCACCACGTTGCGCAAGACCTCGATGCCGACGTCGTCGGTGAACTCGTCGAGGGTGCGTGTCGCGTTCGGAAATCGACGGATCGACAGCAGTGCTCCGGTGGTCGCCACCGGCGGCACGACAGCGCACACCCGGGCTCCGTCGAGGAGCCGAGCGTCGACGATCGGCGAGGTCCGGTCGACCCGTCGCCCGATCGGCGCCAGGATGCGTTCGATCAACTGCTCGGTCGAGGTTGCGTGCAACGTACCGACCCGTCGGAGTTCGCCGTGGCGGTCGACCCAGATCTCGGTGTCGTTGACGATCACCTCGTCGATGGTGGGATCGCTCACGAGGACGTCGAGTTCGCTGAGCCCGGTCATCCGGGCGACAGCCGATCGATGGAGTCGTGCGCGCTCGTCGCTGGTCGCGAGCGGGGCGCGCCGACGGACTTCGTCGGCGACGAGTCGTTCGAGGTCGCCGTGCTGGTGGCCGACCGATGCGCAGACCAGATCGACCAGCGCCGCGTCGGGAGCTGCACTCATGCGGCGCGCGACGCTCGTGGCGCTCGCATGAGGCGGGCGAGGTCCCGGCCGATCGAGCGTGGTACTCGCCCGCCCGCCAGGAGCCCTGCGTCGACGGCGCGAGCGACCGCTGGATCCCATGGCGTCGAGGCGATGACCGGTGCTCCGACTGCGGCTTCGACGTTGCTGGCCACGAGCGACCGGCCCGGCTCGGTGATCAGCACGACGCCGGTCGGACGCATCGGGAGTCGAGTCGCGCGCTGCAGTGAGAGATAGCACGGTCGTGTGATCATCCATCGCTCGTCGAGGACGGCGGCGAGCGGCGCCGGTACCGGCTGCGTGCCGGCATCGAGCAGCACGACGCCGCCGTTGGCAGACGCCCAGGAGCGGCTCCATTCGGCGAACGCTTCCCATCGCGCGTGGAGTTCGCCGCCGCTGGGCAGCGGCCCGCCTCGTGGCCGCCCGGCTCGCGTGGTTCGGCTGGTCAGCAGGGTCGTCGAGGTGTTCAGGGTGATCAGCAAGTCGTCGAGATGTGCGCTGGGCGCAGCGCTCGTCACCCAGTCGGCGACACCGGGACGATCGTGCGGAGCGAGTCCGAGGGCGACATCGAGTTCGTCGTCGAGGTCGACCAACAAGGTGGGCCGGTCGCAGGCCATGCCAGCGAGCGCGACCACGACCGTGGTGCCGCTGCCGCCTTTGGCGCTGTAGCAGAGCGTGAGCATGAAGTCCCCCAGGTGGAGCCCGTGTCGGGCGGTGATGGCTGGGAGGGAGTCGGGCCGAGGACGGTAGCGACGATCGCCGGAACGACAACATCGTCGCGACGAACGGCGACATCGGCCACGTTCGCAGTAGGGTCGGCGCTGCGCTACCGGGAGGTGTCTGGGTACCTGGTGGGCTCCGCCGCCTTCAAAGCGGTTGGGATGGGCGATCCCCATCCGGCGGGTTCGATTCCCGTCCACCTCCGCTGATACGTCCACGACTGTTCGTGGATGTGTCCTGAAAGTCCTCTGAACAGGGATGATGTCCGAATCTGTCTTTTGACGTTCGGTCGTGTTCCCGGAGCGTTACTCTCAGGGTTACTCTCAAAGGGAGCTTGAGAGTGACGCAAGGAGGCCGATCCGATGCCGAAATCCCCGAGAGGGAAGCGAGTTGTCGACGCCGGAACCGGTGCGTTCACGGTCGTGAACAAGGCGCCGAACGGCGAGGCGGAGCCGTACTTCGACAAGACGCGCAAGGTGTGGGTCGCGCCGTGGCGAAAGCCCGACGGCAAGGTCGGTCGACCCACCGGACGGACCCGCGCATTGGCCATCGCGTCGCGTGATCGACACATCGCCAAGCTGGCCGACGATGCCAAGTTCGCCTCGTCGCTCGCCGGTGGCTTCACCGCCGAGTCGACCGTCGCCGAGCTGACCGGATGGTGGCTCCAGAACGTCGCCCGGCATCGGGTTCGTGCAACCACGTTCGCCACCTACCGCAAGCAGCTTCGGTTGGTCGACGAAGGCCTCGGTTCGATCCCGGCGCGCGAACTCAGGCCCGAGCAGATCGCCGGCTTCGTCTCCGACCTCATCGACCGAGGGTCGGCCTCGCGGGCACGCAACATCCGGACACTGCTCGTCCAGGTGATGGACCAGGCGGTCGAACTCGGGCTCGCCACCGAGAACGTCGCGAAGCGAGTGAGGACGCCGAAGGTGCCGAAGGTGAAGCGGCGCACGGTCACCCCCGACGAGACGCGCCAGCTCCTCCTGGCGTCCGACCCCCGCTTCGCTGCGGCGATCGCGCTGTGTTACGTCCAGGGCTGGCGAGTGAGCGAAGCGCTCGGCCTGGCGTGGCAGGACATCGACCTCGGTACGGGCTCGGTTCGGCTCCGGCGCGGAGCCACGTACGCCGACGGCGTTGGCATGGTGCTCGGACCGACCAAGACCGAACGGACCGCTGGCGTGCAGATGCTCGGCCCGACCGTGATTGCCCTCCTCGAAGCGCGCCGCAAGGTGCAGGACGAGGACCGCGACAAGCTCGGTGCCGCCTGGCCGACCATCGAGTACGACGGTGAGCAACTCGATCTCGTGTTCACCGCGGCGAATGGCAACCCGATGCTCCGACAGAAGGTCGACAAGGCGATCCGAACCGCCGCCGAGAAAGCGGGCGTCGACCCGAAAGGTCTCGGCACGCACGCAGGTCGACGGTCAGTCGTGACGAACCTGTTCGCATCCGGGTCACTCGACCTCGAAGACGTCGCCCGCTTCGTCGGCCACACCGACACGGCAACGACCCGCGGCTACGTCCAGCACGAAGGGGACCGACCGCGTCAGATCAGCGTGAAAGCCCTCGAACTTCTCGACCCCAACTGGTCAGTTGCCGAGGCTTCGGATGATTGAGTTCGGCTACTCGTCGATGAGCGTGAGCCATGCGTCGATGGCTCGCTGCCGGGTCTGCTCACCGAGTTCGAGCCAGGGTGACTTCGTGAGGTCGTCCGGAAGCCGAGTGCGGCGGAGGTAGCGCTTCTCCTTGGCGTCGAGGCTGTCGCGCAGTTCGATCGGGTCGTTGACGATCGCTGCGAGTTGAGCGATGTCGGTGTGGTGACGATCGCGGTCTCGCGTGTCGGAAGTTGCGGCTCTCGCTTTGATCACGATTGCGCCGACGAGGTCGGGGAGTGGAATCGAGGCTGGCCCGGCCTCGGTGTCGATGTGCACGAACGTTCGCCGGTCGAGTGCTCGCTGTCCGCCGGCAACAGAAACCGGCAACGGCCTCGGGAACTGGCGCGTCAGGTTTGTCGGGAGATGATCCGGCACCATCAGATCGAGGTGGCCCGCTGGCCCGCTGAATCGATGGAGGAACTTGGCGGTGATCGAGGGCTGTGCTTCGAGGCCCATGTCGATCGCAACCGTCTTGCACGCATGGAAGGCGTTTCGATCGGTCAGGATGTCGGCAACGATGTCGACATCGGTGGTCGTGCGGCGCGGTGTTCCTCCTGCGAGGTGGACGTGCAATGCCACCATCTGTCCGCCGATGAGGACCCACGATTGCGGATCGAGACGGTTCGCCAGTTCCGCCACGAGTGACCAGAGCTTCCATTCGGCGGCGTCGGATCGACGCAGGCTTGCGCTCGGTTGGTCAGCGTCCATCGAGGATGTCCTGAATCAGGTCGGCGCCAGCTCGTGCGGTCCGTTCGTCGGCGTCATCGAGGAGATCGACGGCGACGACGGACCGGGGCATCACGTCGCGTCGCATGATGAAGTCCGCTTCGTCCAGGTCCGGGACCGCACGGAGCGTCAGATTTCCCATGGAACGCGGTTCGAGTCGCATCGTCCTGGTGAGTTGACTGGCCACGCTGGTCGGCACGTAGACGTCGAGGTGTCGTTCGTGGGCGATCAGATCGACGTCGTGATCGGAGAGCGCGGTCACGCCGGTCCGCACGACATCGCCTCGTGATGCGATGCGATCGAGGTATGCATCGAAGGTGTTGAACCGTTCGGTCGTCGCTCGTCGGTGTGCGAGCCACCGCCAGTCACCGGGCTGCCGGTCGCGCAGCGTCTCCAGTCGTGAACGTTCGGTTCCGTGCAAGTCGAACGCAACGGCGAGTTCGTCGTCGATGGCGGTGCCGAAGTCGCTCAGCATCGCAGCCCACGCCATCGTGGGCGACAGGCTTCGTCCGGCCGTCGGCCGACGTCGACGGTCGTAGTCGCTGACTGATCGTGGATCGATGGCCCACACGTGACCATGCCGTTCGGCATGGATGTCGCCCGACGTGATCAGCTGTCGCAGCCGTTGAGCGCTCACGCCGAGGCGTTCGGATGCTTCCGCGGTGGTGATCGCCTCATTTGCCACACTCACATATTACTTGCGAGATCGAAATAATACTGTGATCCCGTCGATTGTCGGTAGACGGCAAGCGATCGGGCTGACGCAAGGGCACTGATCTGCGGTTGCGCGGCGATCGTCAGAGGCCGGCCGATCGATCGGCGACGAAGGCTTCCAGGTGCTCGACCGAGAACCGGACACATCGTCCGATGCGGATCGGGGTGAGTTCGTCGCTCCAGATCAGTTGGTAGATCGATGATCGACTGAGCGAGAGCATTTCGGCGGCCTGGACGACGCTCACGAGGAGGGGCCGTGCGCATCCGATCCGGTCCTCGGTGGCTGGCTCGACGTTCGGGAGTGTTGTGCTCATATCGGTGTAAGGGCGGCGAGCCGGACGAAGGGGGACATCGGCACACCGTCTCGTACCGAACACGATCGTGTAGAGCGTCGTGTCTGGCCTCGTGCTCGTCGAGGACGCCGGTCCGCGGGTTGAGACATCAGCCGGAGCACGGACGGGTTGACCCTTCGCCGAGCGGGCCGAGCCGTACTCGGAGCTCGAAGAACGTCGTTGCAGTGAGCCCGTGCGATGTCCCGCTTCTCGGCAGCCGGTGCCTTTACCTCGGTGGTGGGAGAGTCATCGCAAACAACCGGCTGTGTCGGTCGAGACGCGGTCGCCGAGCTTCCGGCGTGTCATGGCACCGCTGTCAGGTCGGCGCTTGCACGCCGTTCGGCTGCCTCGTTGAGCGTGTCGGTCTCCCTCTCCGACGGCCCGGCCGGCGCGGCGTCGTGGTCGCTGGTCTCTCGTGCCAGTGCTTGTCGCCCGCCCGTCGGCCGCCGGGGTCGTCGCTGTTGTGGCGCCGGCCTCCTGGCGCCGTCGTCGTTGCGCGTCTTCGCTCCGGCGCGTCGCGGCCCGGGTTGCCGGTTGGCGGTCGTTGGGTGGGCTCGCCCGCCAGGCCGGGCCGCCCGCAGGGTCGGTGTGGGAGAGCAGTTCAGACATTTGCACCAAGGTGATCGTGCGCGGGTCGGGTCGTGTTGACGGTCGGCAAGGTCCTCCCCGGCAACGCCGACTACTACCAGTCGGCAGTCGTGGCCGGTGTGGAGGACTACTACGCAGGCGACGGTGACGCACCGGGTGTGTGGGTTGGTCGAGCCGACATGGTGGGTGCTGTCGCCGGTAGTCTGGCGACTGCCGTTGACTCCAAGCTGTTGCTCGAAGCGAAGTGCGCGCCCGACGGGACACGGCTCGGGAAGACGACGGTGTCGGAGCGGTCGGTGACGGCATTCGATCTGACGTTCTCGGCTCCGAAGTCGGTCAGTCTGCTCCACGCTCTGGGCGGACCCGTGGTGGCGGCTGCGGTCGACGCTGCGCAGACGGCTGCGGTGGAGCAGGCGATCGCATCGATCTCGTCTCGGATCGGCTACACCCGTACCGGCCATGCCGGTACATCAGTGGTGGATGCCGAGGGTGTGTTCGGTGTGCGGTATCGGCATCGCACGAGTCGGGCGTTGGATCCGCAACTGCATGACCATGTGTTGGTCTCGAATGCGGTTCGCACGGTGTCGGATGGTGTGTGGCGCACGCTCGACGCCCGCGGTTTGTATCGGAATGCGAAGGCGGCGGGTGTCGAGTTCCAGACGTTCCTCCGCTCGGAGCTGACTGCCCGGCTGGGTGTCGAGTTCGAGGAGGTCGACGCAAATGGTCAGGCCGACATCGTCGGCATCGATCGGGAGTTGCTGGAGGAGTTCTCGACTCGGGGCGTCGACATCGAGGCGGCGTTGGGGGAGTGGACGGCCGGGTTCCTGAAACGCGAGGGCCGCAACCCGACTCCGGCTGAGTTCGGCAAGGCGCACAAGACGATCACCTTGGCCACACGACCAGCCAAACCCGACGAGGCCGGTCTGGCGACGGCGACGTTGCGTGCCGGGTGGCGTGCACGGGCCGATTGGGTCGTCGATGTGGATCGTGTCCTCGATCGTGTCCTCGCACACCCTGTCTCACCTGGGGTGATCGTGCGTCCGAGCGTCGAGGTCGTGTTGGAAGCGGTGGAGACACGACATGGCGAGTGGTCCGAGGCGCAGCTGATCGAGCAGATCGCGATGCGCACGACCGGCCCCGATGCGCGCACGATCGCGGACACGATCGAATCGGTTCGTGCTGATGCGATGGGTTCGGCCGGTGTCGTGGACTTGTGCCCGGAGGCGGGACCGGGTGAGGTCGTTCGTGCGTCGGATGGTCGCTCGGTCGCCCTGGCGCCGTCGGCGGTGCGGTACACGACCAGCGGTCATCTCCAGCGCGAGATTGATCTGGTCGAGTGGGCAACACGTCCGGCAATGGCAGGCCATCAGCGACGCGAGCCGAAAGGCGATGCGCTGGCGGGTCTCGATGCAAGCCAGGCCGAAGCAGTGACCGCAATGCTGGGCACGACGCGTCCGGTCGTGGCGGTGGTCGGTCCGGCGGGTGCGGGCAAGACACGGATGCTCGCCGCCGCTGTCGACTCATGGCGACAGGCTGGCGTCGAGGTGTTCGGGGTCGGGCCGTCGGCATCATCGGCGCAGCAACTCGCCGACGGGGCCGGAACGTCTGCGGACACGCTCCACAAACTCGTCCACGAACACCACACGAAATGGATCGAACGGCGCGAGTCGCCAGATCGGCGCTGGTGGTTGCCAGCGGGATCGGTCGTGATCATCGACGAAGCCGGAATGGTCGACACCCGACTCCTCCACACCTACGCACAGATGGCACAACGGAAGAACTGGCGCACCGTGCTCGTGGGCGATCATCGTCAGCTCGACTCGGTCGACGCCGGTGGCATGTTCGCCGAATTCGTCGAACACACCGACGTACTCACCGTCGAACTCGACACCCTCCACCGCTTCGAACACCAGTGGGAAGCCGACACCTCGTTGCTGCTTCGTGACGGCAAGAACTCAGCAGTCGATGCCTACGAGGGTCATGACCGCGTCCACGGGTACGCCGACGAGCACACGGCGATTGACGCAGTCATCGACGCCGCGTTCGTTGGCAACGTCGGGGGTCGCGATGTGCTCGTGATGGCGCCGACCAACCGGGTCGTCGAGCAGATCAACGAGGCGATGACTGAACGGCTCCTCGCTGCCGACCAGCTCGACCCGGTCGACGCGATCGACATCGGAGGCTGCAGATTCTTCGTTGGTCAGCCGGTCGCGACCCGAGCGAACGACCGCCGGCTCACCCACGGGCCCGATGAGAGGGAGTGGGTGCGCAACGGCGACCGTTGGACCGTCCTCGCCGGCACGAGCGATGAGCTGTATCTGCGGCATCGAGAGATGGGCGATCATCAGGCTCTGCCAGCCGAGTACGTCGAGGCAGGACACCTGAGTGTCGACT
Organism: Ilumatobacter sp.; assembly: GCF_046290335.1. Taxonomy (GTDB): domain Bacteria; phylum Actinomycetota; class Acidimicrobiia; order Acidimicrobiales; family Ilumatobacteraceae; genus Ilumatobacter_A. Next base: position 169,001 of record NZ_JBKAGH010000003.1, read on the forward strand.
ATGCGTCCACGATCAACCGGGCGCAGGGTGCGACCGTCGATGAGGCTCACGTGATCGTCGACGAGCGCACCAACTCCAAGCAGTTGTACGTCGCCATGACGCGCGGCCGCGACGCGAACCACGTCCATGCGGCGCCGCCGGCGGTCGACCTCGAGCAACACGGGCCGACTGACACCGCCGAGCAATGGACACCGACGGACGCCGTGACGCGAGCACTTCGACGACACCCCGACCAGCTGAGCGCACTCGGGCGTCGCCGACAACTCAGAGAGGACGCCCATGAGCGTTCCGAGCAGCACGACAGTCCCGCGGTCGCGCAACCCCCGGATCATGCCGCCGCCGCGGCCATGCGACGACTCCAACATCCGTCGCGCCGACCCTCTCAAGGCCTGGGACGATGACCTCCACCGAGCCCGCAGAACACTGTCGGCGTCGGCGTGCCGGTCAGGCGATGTCGATGCCGTGCTTGGCGGCCAACTCAGCGAGCATCGATTCGAGCGGGATGTCCGCACGGTGTGCGGACGCTCGGACGATGGCCACAGCGGCGTGCAGGGCGTAGGTCCAGTACTGCTCGATCCAGTACGTGACCTCGTCGAGCGAGTCGGGTTCGAGACCGCCATGCACCGCGTACGCAGTCAGGATCGCGTACTGGATCCGCCGATGTTCCTTGCCCCGAAGGACGACCTCGGGCAGATACGTCGACAACAGCTCCCGGTACACGACACCGGGTTCGCGCTCAACGCCAGCGACAGCGAGGGCATCGGCGGCGAGTCCCATGAACACTTCGCCCGGGAACGTGTCGTGCCGCACATGCAGATCAGCGATGTCCGCGACCAGCTGGTTCGCATCATCACCACGCCCGAGCCCCACAAGGAACCGACGCAGAGCCTCGACGCGATCCCCGTCGCTCGGCCTTCCCATCCGAACACAGTACGCCAGCGGCGATCGAGCACTTCTCCGTCCACCGACCGAGCACGATATGGCGCACCCGGCCGAGCGCGGACGTGAGGATATGTGGGTAATCCTCGCCGCTTTCAGTGGTGGTGAGGGACTCTGGGTGACTGCCCCGCCGGGGTGTCGAAGTTCGGCGTTGATCTGAGCGGGTCGAATCTCAGCGGCCGGTCTCAGTTCGCACCAAGTCGTTGCCGTAGCCATGTGCGAGCGATGTCGCCTTGAGCGGCTTGGAACTGGCGCACCGTCGGCAACCCCGGTGGCGACGCAAGGAGCGACATCCGAGTGAAGTACCCGGCAATCGATGCCAAGAACACATCGACCGCTGCGGGCGCTGCAGCGCTGCCAACAGCGCTCCGTCTCAGCGCTTCCTCCGGCTCGGGTCCTCCGTCGAGACGCAACGACGGCAACATCGCGACGAGGTCGAGCCAACCCGCTCCGATGCACGCATTGGGCCAGTCGACAACAACGTCATCATCATCGGTCGCGCCGAGCACGATGTTGTCGATCCGCAGATCGAAATGAACGACATGGTCGCCCTCGACCACGCTCGCGAAGTCCGATTCAAGCGAGGCGAGATCGCCGAGGTGCGCCGACGTCCAAGAATCGAGCCCCGCAACGGGTTCGTCGATTACGTGCCGCCAATGACCCGCCAGGTCCGCGTGAACAACTGCCGCCGGTTCCAGCGCATCGCGTCCGACTCCACGCCCTCGTTCGGCAAGACGGTCGGCAACCCGCAGAACGCGCGAGACGTCGGTCCCGCTCAGGGGTGCAGTAGGCATCGTGCCGTCGATCCACGTGGTCACGATCGCGACCCAGTCCCCGTCATCGACGACGCCGATCAGTTGAGGGGCAGGAAGCTCGGGTGGCAGCACGGCCAACACCTCGGCTTCTCTGCGATGCACCGCCGGGCTGATCGGGTTGAGCGCCTTCCCGGCGGCCTTGACGAAGACGACGCGGCCGTCGTCGAGATCGCAACGAGCCGCCGGACCGGGAGAGAAACCGCCATCGATGTTGCGAGCGGCCACGATGCTCGCCCCCAGGAGGTGTTCGACTTCGGCTCGGATGTGGACGGGCACATCGACCCATTCGCATCGAACACCGCTTCGTCCCACGGCCCCATCCCAGCACAGCCGATCATCACTCTCGCAGCCAGAATCAAACCGACTCGTGCCCGTACCGTCGACGCGATCACTGCCGAACTCCACTTCGCAGCGCCGCTGGCTGCCGCACAATCAGGAGCGGGTGGCCGAGCGGATACGTGCCGATAGCGAGCGGGGCTCGCGCTCTCGACACACCGGCGATCTGAGCGAACGGCCCGGTTTGCCTGATCAGGTCGGGCGGGCTGTCACCCATCCCAACTCCGACGAGATGCGCACGCCGACGTTGCGGCCCTCATCGCGCATCGGGGCGATGACCTCGCGTAGCGCCTCACAGAAGTTGTCGTAGCCAACCGCATCGATTGCGGGGACCGAGGGACCGGCGGCGGCCATCGCCCGAACTGCGGTGTCGACGTCGGGCCACTCGTTGACCACCTCGACAGTCCCCTGGTCGAGCAGTTCGAAGCCGGCTTCGCTGAGCATGTCTGCCATCACGTTGCTGGTCTCGCCGAGCTCCATGGTCGCTGCTTGGTGGCTTTGTGGTGAGTGCTGGATGACGGTGATGAAGTACGGCATGAGGCCCATGCGTTGGTGCGCGCCCCAATACGTCAACCCGAGCAGTCCGTCGTCAGTGAGCGCAGTGCGCACCTGATCGAGCGCGTCGTCGCATCGATTCCAGATGCCGTTGAAGCTCGTCACCACGTCGAAGGACCCCGCATCGAACGGCAGTGCGAACATGTCGCCGACGCGGAAGTCGCCGTCGGGTGTCCGGGCCCGCGCAATGTCGATCAAGTCTTCAGAGGCGTCAAGCCCGCTGACGCTCGCCCCGCGACGATGGGCGATGTTGGCCGCGAAGCCCGATCCGCAGGCGACATCGAGATAGCGACTGCCTACGCCGACGCCCAACTGGTCGAACACCAGTTGATTGGCTGGGAGCGCGTACGGCTCGAACAGGTACGCCCATTCCTGGGCTCGTGCGCCCCAGCCGCGGCCGGCCTCGATCCACTTGTCCCGGTGCGCCGCATCGGTCGGGAGGGTCGTCGTTGTCTCGGTCATCAGTGGCTCCTTAGAAAGCACGATCGGTCGTGCTATATCATCAAAGTACGACCGATCGTGCTAACTTGTCAAGCGATGAATGACGTTGCAGCCTCTGCCGAACGCCGGACCCGCGCCGACGGCGACCGGACGAAGCGGCTGATCCTCGATGCGGCGGTACGCCTGGCCACCGTCGAAGGGCTCGATGGGCTGAGCATCGGCACACTCGCCCACGCCACTCAACTCAGCAAGAGCGGCGTCTATGCGCATTTCGACTCGAAAGCCGCGCTGCAGCTCGCCACAATCGACAGTGCCCGCGCCCTGTTCATCGACGTGGTCGTCGCGCCCGTCCTGGAGTTCGTTGGGCTCGACCGTCTCCGGGCCCTGTGCGAATCGTTCTTGACCTACGTCGAGAACCGGACCCTGCCGGGCGGTTGCTTTTTCGCGGCCGCAGCTGCGGAACTCGGAGGCCGGCCCGGTCCGCTGCGTGAACGCGTCGCAGCAAACCAGAAGGACTGGGTCGGCCTGCTCACCGCAGCGGCGAACGAGGCTGTTGCCCGCAATGAGGTGCGCAGTGACACCGATGTGGCGACGCTCGTGTTCGAGCTCAACGCATTGGTGATCGCGGCAAACACCGCGTTCATCCTCCACGACGACCCCACTGTCCTCACCCAGGCCCGAACCGCCATCGAACGAGTGATCTTCGCCGCGACTCCCGTATGACCAGGGAGCCTTGCCAGAGACTGGCGTCAAGAGGCCTGCCGAATCGATCGCTCAGAGCCTCCACCGCAGAAGCGACAGTGCTGCGCGACCCCAGTCCCGGTGCGCGATATTCGCGGCGGCTCCACAGTCTTCGCCCGCGCAGAGCCGGCAGCGGAGAGCGCCTTCCGCCCGGTCGCGTGTCAGGTTGCTGGACCGCGAGTCTACGAGCGGGTGCGACCGATCGGACGTGCCGATCTCGGACGGTCCCACGGGCCCGTCGGGAGATGTAGATATTGGCGAGTCGGCGGCGGTAGAGGGCGGCTGTCGCTCTGATCCGAGGCCGCGTGCAGCTCAGTGGTGCGCTGGTCTCGTGTGCGATGATGGTCGCGTTGTACGAGTGTCGTACGAGCCAGACACTCCTCGCCGGAAAACCAGCCTGGGTCAGGCCGTCGGTGTTGCCTGATCTCCTTCGTCACTCAGTGGACCAGCAGCGACGCCCTCCGCCGCCCGCGCAAGATAGTCGAGCGCTGCGTCCCGGTCGGGCGCGGCGTCGAGGCCACGGGTCACCATTTCGCCCAACCATTTCGATGTGTCCATCGACGTCGCCGTCGCTCCGGCCATCCCACCGCCTCGCAGCGCCGGACCGACGTAGGAATCCACCGGAACGTCGAGTTCGAGACGCTCGGTTCGTGGGAGTCGGCACACTTCGTCGTCACAGGCCTGATAGGCCACGTCGAGTTCGATCGTGACCCGGTCCGGGCTGTCAGATCGCACGAGGCTGGCAATCTCGTCGGTCGCCCAGACCGGAATCTCGAAGTCGACGCGACCACTCCACACCTGGAGCTGACCGACACCGGGCAGTTCGAATGGTTGCGTCGGCGGTTTCTCGACCGGCAGGCTGCGCAGGCCGTCGGGGCCGACGAGCGTGAACGACGTCGCAACCATGCCGGTGGGGACCGGTTCGTCGTAGACGTGGAGCCCCTCGGGAAGGTCGAAGCGGACGACGAGTCGCCGCATCGTTCCACCTCGGATCACTCCTCCGCCACCGTGGTAGGTCATCGACAGTTCGATGCCGGATTGGTCCGACATCGTCGTGGCCGGGTCCTCCGAGCGAAGCAGGATCTCGCCGAGGGCGGCATCGATCAGGCCCTCGGCGCTCTCGCGTTGGGCCACGGAGCGGTGGAATGCCTTCGCCGTGACGACACCGTCTTCGTCCACGAGATAGGTGCCGGGGAACGGGATGCCGTGGTAGGGCACCTGTTCCTCGGTCACGTGGTGGTTGAGGATGCCGAACTCACGAATGACCTGTGACCCCTGGTCGGCGAGCAAGGGGTAGGTGATGTCGTGATGCTCGGCGAAGTCCTCGAGGGCGCCGAGTTCGTCGTAGGAGATGGCATAGATCTTGATGCCTGCCTCGGCGAACTTAGGAAGTGCTGCTTGCAACTCGACCAGTTGCGTCATGCACGGTGGTCACCACACCGCCGACCGGAAGAACACCACCGCGGCCTTGCTGCGGTCGCGATCGCTGTGGAACGAGATCGTTCTGCCCGACGCGGCCGGCAGAGTGAAATCGGGAAGCCGCGCGCCGATCGCTGGACCGGTTGGCGCATCGTGGTCGAGCGGTTGGCGGATTCCGTGGCTGGTCGGAACCACACCGATCAGACCGAATTCGTCGGCGTACTCAGGAAATTGCTCGAGTGTCATGTGGTTGTCCCTGCTGGTGAGTGAACGGCTGGTGAGTGAACGGCTGGATGTGGCCCGGCGGTCAGTTGATCGCGTACGGCCGGTTGTCGGCGGGTCGGGCGGCGGCAACGAGGTCGGGAACACTCGTCGCCTGATCGACGTGGTCGGCGAAGTAGCGCAGCACGCCGGCGCGTTCGAGGATCGCATCGAGCTCAGGAGTACGGGCCGCGACATATCGAGCGAGCATCACCCCCCGTGCGGTATCGAGGAAGGGCGTCGAGGCGATGTCGGCGGTGATCCCGTCGGCCAGTTCGACGGAGGCCGAACCCTCGACCGTCGCCTGCGCGACCCACGGCAGGTAGTGCCGGCCGGCCTGGGCGATCACGGCGATCAGTGAGTCCGGCAGCGCCTCGCTCTGCAGCCACGGCCCGAAGCTCTGCCGGTGCGGCAGCAGCAGCCGATAGGTGTGCGCAACGACTCCCGGCCCGTGCTCGTCGGCCAGGTCGCGGCAATACGGATCAGCGATGAAGTGAGCGGCGTTCGCACCGAACACGGCGAAGTCCGCGATGCACGGCCGCTCGCCGAGCAGGTACCCCGACGAACCTAAGTGGGACTCGAGCGCCTGCATCCAGGGGACGAGCACCTCGCTCATCCACGCGTCCATGTTGTCGTCGTTGACACCGAGCTTGGCGAGGCTGCCCTGCATCGTCTCCACGACCTGCTCGCGAAGGAATGCAGCAGGGACCGGCATCCCGGACGACAGCTCTTCAGTCGTCTGCCATCCGGCGGTGATCGTGTTCGCCGGGTAGCTCCAGCGGCTCCCCACGGCCGGGCGGTAGAACCACTCGTCGGAGAAGTCATCGAGCAGGTACGCCAAGAACCGAAGCGTCGGGTCTGCGGGCAGGACCGAGGCGTCGTCGGGTGCCGAGTTCTCCAGGTGTTCGATGATCGAGGTCGAATCCCAGAGGAACTCCCCCGCCGGGCTCGTCACCACCGGGATCCCCCCGTTCCAACCTGCCTCGGTTGCGGCCGGATGGTTGTTGATTCCGGGCTCGAGGAGCCAGGGCCGCTGGGTGTAGTCGAGGTACCCCGTGATCTTCCGAGTGAAGTACGAGCGGGTCAGGCCGTAGACGAGGTACTGGTCCATGCCCCGATTGTGGTGATCGACCGGGCACAAGTCGAGGGCGCGCTGAAAGCATGTAAAACGAATCGGCTCAAAGGGGATGACAGAGGGAGCCGTCGTCCTTACCGTGCGCACTGCGGGGCCCGAGCCTCGATCCACTTCTGCGAGAGGAAACAGCGCACCATGAAACCCGAGATCAACATCCTCACCTTCCCCCAGCCCGGGAGTGCGGGTGCCGTCGCCAAGATGTTCGAAGATGCCGGCTGGGACGGCTTGTACATGGCCGACACGCAGAACCTCGCTGCCGACGTTCATGTGTCGCTCGCACTCGCTGCCGCGTCGACCGATCGGATGACGCTCGCGACCGGGGTCACCAACCCGGTCACCCGTCACCCCGCGGTCACGGCATCATCGATCGCAGCGGTCCACGCGGCATCGAGGGGTCGCGCTGTCCTCGGCATCGGGCGCGGTGACTCGTCGCTGGGGTACCTCGGGCGGAAGCCGGCGAAGGTCGCCGACTTCGAGGCCTACGTGACACGGGTGCGTGGGTACCTGCACGGCGAGGAGGTGGACCTGGGCGACGCCACGAGCCGCAACATGTGGATCGCGGAGCAGGATCTGCCGCCGGTTCCCATCGACATCGCAGCCACCGGCCCGAAGGTGACGGCGATCGCCGCCCGGCTCGCCGATCGGGTCACGTTCGCCGTCGGCGCCGACCCGGCCCGCCTCCGAGACGCCATCACCCTGGTCCGCAAGGAACGAGAGGCGGCCGGACTCGACCCGAGCAGCATCTCCGTCGGCGCCTACGTCAACGCGGTCGCACACCCCGACGCCGACGTGGCTCGCGAACTCGCTCGCGGGAGCACGGCGACGTTCGCCCACTTCTCCGGTATGGACGGCGCACCGACTGCGTCCTCCTCCGACGCGGCGGTGTACGAGTCGCTCGGCGCCGACTACGACATGGCCGGCCACGCCTCCGCCGGGTCGGCACACGCAGCCGCGTTGCCCGACGAGTTCATCGACCGTTTCGCCGTGGCCGGATCATCCGAACACTGCGTGGAGCGCCTGTCCGAACTGATCGAAGCCGGCGCTGATCGGCTCGTGCTCGTGCCTGGATCGCGCGATGCGGATCGGAACGAACTCGTTGCGAGCATGGCGCGACTCGCCTCCGACGTCCTCCCCGAACTCCGATGACAGAACAGGATTCTGAAGTGACCGACACACTCCTCCTCGACTCGCTCCGGCGCCGCATGGCAGCCATGCATACCCTCTGGTACGACGCCGTCGACACCATGGGCCCGGAGCACGTGAACCACTTCGAGCGCGACGGCGTTGTTCCGATCGCGTTCTCGCTCTTCCACTACCCGAACATGCAAGACGTGACGTTCGGCCTGCTCGCCGGTGTTGAGCCCACGTGGAACGACGACTGGCAATCCAGGGTGCAGATGGCCGTCGACGATCACGGCAAGGAACGTGGCGTCGACGAGATGATCCACCAACGCGTGGGCGACTACGAGGCCTTCAAGGAGTACATGCGAACCGTGTTTCAACGGACGGAGACGTGGCTGGGTGATCTCGATCGCGCCGAACTCCACCGAGTCGTCGTTCCGCGGCCGTTTCCGCCGATGGTGCAGAACACGTTCAGCGCCCGCGTCGCCGGGGAGGCCGGGGTCACCGTTCTGGACGCCATCGAGTGCTGGTGGTACCAGCACGGGATGCGGCACATGGGAGAGATCGAACTCGCTCGCGGCCTCGTGGGCCTCGGCGGCATGACGTCCTGACGCGTCGCTCCAGGCGTCACGACATGAGGAGGTCGACCACCAGCACGCGCAACTGAACGTCAGCTCCTCTGACGGCGGAGACGATCGCGCCGGGGCCACCGGGCACCACGGCCTCGACGTCGACCATGTTCGAGATCCCCTCGATCACGGCACGGACCTGCGCGTCGTCGAGCAGACCGTCGAGCACCGCCGACGGACGCGAACCAGACGATGCCGCCGACACGGCATCGTCGAACGAACTGCTGGATTCGAGCATCGATCCGTCCGGTGCGATCAGCGCGTGTGCCCGATCGGATGACCGGAGGCGAACGTCGCGTGCGACCTCCGCCAGGTCAGTACCGGCCGCGAGCTGCGATGCGACTCGCTCGTTCAGCTCCGCGTTCGATCGCCACGCACGCCCGAACACCACGGCCCGACGATGGCTCGTCGCACACAGCTCGGCCGCTTCTCGCAACAGGTCGGTCTCCTCGTCGCTGAACGGCGCGTAGGACAGCGACTTCACCGCCAGCAGACCGCCGACGTACTCGCCGGCCACGAACATGGGAGCGACTGCGGCCGCCAAGACCGGAACCCCGCGTCCGACGAAGCGGCCCTCTTCACCGAACAGCTCGCGCATCGTGTCTCTGGGCATATGATGCGCGACGTGGACCTCGGCGGAGCGCTCGGCCGCCCACCAGTGAGGGGTGTCGCGAGGGAAGCTGCCGGCCGCGGCCACAGCGCCGACCACCGATGCACGGATCTCCGGCGAGACCGCGAACGAGGAGACCGGCAACAGCTCGCGACCGGCACCGTCGAGCAGGCGCAGGACGGCCGCGTCTCCGACGATGCTGCCTGCGAGGACCGTTGCTGCATCGAAACACGGTTGTGCGGTCATTCGAGTCTGACGGGACAGCACACGGATCTCCGACAATGCTGCTCCGGTCGTAGCGGCTGCCTCGGGGACGGTCTCGCTCGCCGGCCCGAGCGGCACCGATGCCAGGCTGGCCCGCTGACTCAAGAACTGCTCGATCGCTGCCTCGCTGACCTCGTAGCGATTGCCGATCTTCACCGCGGCGAGCTGACCGTCACGAACCCACCGATACGCGGTCTGGTAGTGGACGGAAAGGCGATGCGCGGCTTGCTTGAGGTTCAACGAAGTGCCGCCTTGCGTCTCGCTGGACACACGACGAGCGATAGCCGGACTGCGAGAAGGGCCACCTCGCCTCGCGCGGCAATCACTGTGACTTCCCGTGAAAGCTGTCCAAGACCACTCAAGGCTCCAGACTACGACGCGGGCCTCAACGGGCAGCGACCAACGTCCTCTCATGCAAACTGACGGCCTCGGGGGTTCAGACTCTGATTTGCGCCCGACGGACCACAAGACTCAACGTCACACCCGCATCGGCCCCCGCCCGCCCGATATCTCCCGCCGAGGTACAGAACCGAGCCGCACATAGCCGGCAATATGTGGGTAATCGGGCGCTCGATATTCGCGGTCGACGGAGCGATGCTGTCGGCGACCACCGTTGAGTAAAACGGGAGCCATCAGACGGCGGTTAGTCTCACGGTTACTCTCAAACGGACGAATGTTTGGCTCTGCAGGTCCTCTACCAGGTGCGATTCAGAACCGAGCGGATTCCCGTCCACCTCCGCTGATGCATCCACGGGCCACGGTCGCCTGCGGAAACGAGTTCGCGATCGTGACATGCTCCGGTCATGTCTCGATGCTCGGTTGCTCGAGTCGCCAGGATCGCTTCTCGTGCGCTGGTCGTCGGGTTGGCGGCATGCGGAGGGTCGGCGGGCGAAGCCGAGCCGACCGAGATCGACGACTCGACCGAGCCCGCGGCCGAGTCGACCGAGCCGGCGAGTGCCGCGAGTTCCGACGCTCCGTTCGAGGCGACGACGTCTGGCTGGCAGAACGATCGCGTCGAGATCGTGACGGCCGGGATGGAGACCCAGAGCGGTGAGCCGGCCATTCCCGAGGTCGTGCTGGTCGGCGCTTCGTCGTCGGGTTTCGTCGCTGCCGGTGTGTATGCGGGCGCGCTCGCCATCTGGGGTTCGGATGACTTCCTGGAATTCACGCCGCTGTACAACGAGGTGTGTTGCGAGCGCTCCGTGTATCCGACAGCGATCGCGGACTTCGAGGGGACACTGCTGGTGGGCGGCAATGGGCGTGACGGCGTGTCCGAACGGCCCTTCGGTGCCGTGCTGCGCTCTGACGACGCAGGCGCGACGTGGGTCGATGCGGAACTTCCGGCGTTCGCGTCGCAAGCGGATCGTGTCGATGCCGTACTGGTCGTCGGCGACAGCGTCATCGTCCAACTGGTCGACGAGGACGCCGACGTCGGCTTCGAGTCGAAGGTGTTCCGGACGTCGGATCTGGTGGAGTGGGAAGAGATCGAGTTCCCCGGCAGCGAGCCGGCAGCGTGGCCGGGCCTGGTGGCGGACGAGTCGTCGATCTTCGCAATGGTGTACGTCGAGGATCCGTCGGGCGGTGCGGGTTCGGTGGCGGTGTGGTCGTCGAGCGACGGCGGACGAACCTTCGAGCAGCGTCCACCGATTCCGGACATCGCAGGAGACCGACTCGTGGTCGACGGCGCCTTGGTGGTGCTTCCGTCGCGCTCTGGTCTCGAGCCGCGTGACGCCGAACCGCGGGGATTCGACGTCCTCGCGGCGGGAGCCGACTGGGTGTCGACCGAGCCCGACGTCGGCCAGTTCGGTGACGGCGGCTCGGAACACGCAGCGTTCGCGAGCGCCGCGGACGGCTCGACGTACGTCGTGTTGGGCCGAGAGCTTCGCGCCAGCGCGCACCACTGCTACGACGAGGCGGCGACCTGCCAACAGCTCGAGATGGTGCTGGCCGCTGCGACCGAACCCGCGGCGTGGTTCGACGTGGATGGCCTCGATCTCCCCCTGTACTGGGGGCAGCCGGGCCTGGTCGCAGCGGACGATGGGTCGATCGTGCTCTGGACGGCGGTGCAGGACGAGGGAGCGCTCGATACGTACCGGTGGTCGTCGCCGCAGCCTCCCGACCTCGTCGATCCTCCGAGCTACTCGCCCCCGTCGAGGCCGCTCGAGTTGTTCGATCCGAGCGACTCGCTCGTCGTCGGCGATGAGTTCCGCTACGTCTTGCCGACCGGCTTCTGTGGCGGCATGTACATCAACGACTCGCTCTGGGAACCCGAGACCGCACTGCCGGACCCGCTGCCGCCGCACTGGCCGTACCGGCCCGAGCGGCCCGAGCGGCCCGGAACCTCCGACGGGCCCGACGGCTACCTCTTCGGTCGAATCGAGATGACCGCCACCGACACGATCCGCTTCTCCATCGAAGGTGTCGGCGTCGTCGCGACCTACCGCCCGAGCCCTCCCGCAGAAGTGCAATGCGGTTGACCCTCGCTCGGTGAGTTCCCTCCCGGGCGACTCCGCACGAGAAATCATCTGCAAGGATGTTGTGAAAACGAACACAGGTTCGCTATGTATGAGCTCATGCTCGCCGGATACGTCGATCAACTGGTGGAGTTCGACTCGGCCGGGTTGGATGCCGAGTTCCGGCGGTTGGAGTTGCTGCGTCGGGAGACCGACGCTCGACTCGCCGCGGTGACGGCGTTGATCGATCAGCGTCAGGCCGACGTCGCGGACGGCCACCGTGGCGTCTTCAACTACGTGCGCGGTACCGCCGAGGTGTCACGTGGAGAGGCGACGCGACGCTGCCGGTTGGCGCGACTCGTCGACTCGGTCGACGGTGTGGGTGAGGCGTTGATGTCGGGCGCGCTCGGCGTGGCGCAGGCCGACGAACTCGCCCGGTTGCGGGCGAATCAGCGGTGCGGTCACCGCATCGCGGAGTTCGCAGGTCATCTGTTGGAGGCGGGAGCGACGTTGGCGTTCGACGAGCGTGAAGCCGTGGCGTCTCGTCGTGATGCGACGCTGACCGAGGTGGACGGCACGGTGCATCTGGCGGCGCGTGGTGGCGACCCGGTCCGGACCGCGGAGATGATCGAGGTGTTCCGTCGCTTCGTCGACCGCGAGTTCGAGCGTGACGTCGCGCGACGGGCCGCCGAGCACGGCGACGACGCTGCGACCCAACCCTTGGCGCGAGACGCTCGGCAGCGCCGCTTCGATGCGCTCCACGAGATCTTCGTGCACGCGGCGATGGCGTTGGCGGGTGAGGGAAAGCGTCCGGAGCCGTTGGTCACGATCCTCGGCGACGTCGAGACCTTCACGCGAACGCTTCGGGGCGCCGGCTGGCTGCCCGATACCGGGCTGGACGGTCGGGACCTCGTCACCGACCTGTTGGTCGATGCCGACGACCTCGTCGGCCAGCGATGCGTCACCTCGACGGGGATCGCGGTGCACCCGCGAGATCTCCTGCAAGCTGCGTTGGCGGGGCAGGTCGGTCGAGTGGTGCTCGACGCGGCGTCGATCCCGATCGACTACGGGCGACAGCGCCGCTTGTTCACCGGTCCCGCTCGCAAGGCGGCGCAGTTGCTCGCGTCGTGGTGCGAGCATCCGGGCTGTGGGTTGTCGTCGGCGGTGTGCGAGATCGACCACATGGCCGAATGGGAACGCGATCATGGTCACACCGACCTCTGGAACGCGGCGGTGGGCTGCGGGAAACACAACCGGTTCAAACACGCCCGACGGCTCACCGTCCGACGTGGGCGGAACCGGCGGGCGTACGTGATACGACCCGACGGCACGGTCGTCCTTCCGGTCGGGCGCCCGCCCCCGGACTTTCTCGATCTCACCGATCCGACCGATCCGATCGGTGCCGCCCACCAGGCCTACCTCGAGCGCCGCGCCGCTGCTGACGACCCCGGAGAGCAATTGGTGCACATCCGGGTCCACATCGACGACATCGACACCTTCGTCATGCCCGACCTCTGCGCGGGCTGACGTGCGCCAGCTCGCGCTGCGTCGCGACATCACCCGTCGATGTCGGCGGCGACTCCTCGGGCGAGCGTGGTGAGGCGGCGCCGGTAGACCGCCACGCTCGGCTGGTCGAACTTGAAGCCCTTGGGTGAGAGTTCGAGCACGTCGGCCCATTCCGCTCGTCGAGCGCGCACGGCCTCGCTGCGTCCGGGGTGTGCCGTGGCGAGAAACGCAGCGAGCCCACGGCGAAGTCGTGCGACCACCCGTTGGATCTCTTCGGCGGTGTCGGCGGTCTTGGCGCTCATGATCTCCTCGGAGTGCTCGGAGGCCGCCATCTGCTCCCACAGGTCGCCTTCGAAACGCTGGAGGTAGCCGTCGAGGCGTTGCGCGGTCGTCCCGTCGTCGTCCAGCGCCTGGAGCGCGCGGTCGACGTGGTCGTCGAAGAGGGCCACGAAGGCCGACGCGAAGATGTCGCCCTTGTTGCGGAAGTACTGGTAGAGCGCAGGCCGGGACATGCCTGCGGCGTCGGCGATGTTGGCCATCGACGTCGCCGAGAACCCGCGCTCGGAGAACTGGGCGATCGCTGCAGCGTGGATGATGCGACGTTGCAGGTCGCCGCGTCGGCCGGGTCGATCATCGCTCGATTCGTCTGCCGTCATCCGACCAGCTTGACACATTCGGCCGAATATGTCAGTCTGCCCCCACTGACGAATTCGAACAGAATTGTCAGCTCCGTCCCCAAGCGCACGCAGGAGCCTCCCATGACTCGACTCGGCTACCAGATCCCGAACTTCACCTACCCTGGCGTGCCCGAGGGCGACATCTTCGCCAACGTCGTCGAACAGGCACAGGCTGCCGAGGCGGCCGGCTTCGACCGGGTCTTCGTGATGGATCACTTCTACCAACTGCCGGGGATCGGGGCGCCGGATGAGCCGATGTTCGAGTGCTACACGATGCTGTCGGCCTTGGCACAACACACCCGGAAGGTTCGTCTGTCCGCGCTGGTCACCGGCAACACCTACCGGAACCCTGCACTCCTCGCGAAGACGATCACCGCGCTCGACCACGTGTCCGGAGGGCGGGCGACGCTGGGGATCGGCGCCGGCTGGTTCGAGCTCGAGCACCAGTCTCTCGGCTTCGGGTTCGGCACCTTCACCGACCGCTTCGAGAAGCTCGAAGAGGCGTTGCAGATCATCATCCCGTTGCTCCGCGGCGAACGGGTCACCCTTGACGGCAAGCACTATCAGGTCACCGAAGCGTGCAACGTCCCGGCCCCGGTATCGAGCATCCCGATCATGATCGGCGGGTCGGGCGAGAAGAAGACTCTCCGCATGGTCGCCCAGTACGGCGACGAGTCGAACCTCGTCGGGACGCCGGCGCACGAGATGCCCCGCAAGCTCGATGCGCTTGCGGCCCACTGTGAACGTCTCGGGCGCAACCGCAGCGAGATCACGGTGACCGCGATGCAGATGGTCTGTGTCGCCCCGACGATGGAGGAGGCCGAAGCCGACCTCGCCGAACTCGCCGCCGTCAAGGGCTGGAGCGCCGAGATCGTCGAGATGGCCAAGGGGATCCTCGTGTTCGGCGATCCGGACACGGTCGGTGAACGACTCCAGGCGTGCATGGACGCCGGTATCGACGGCCTGACGCTCAACCTGCCCGCCAACGGCCACAAGACCGAGCGCATCGCACTGCTCGGCGAACTCGCACTCCCGATCACCGCGAACTGAGCCGCCGCGCCCGCCGAACCCTCAGCGGGCGGGCGGCGCGAAGTCGTGATCGCACAGGGGTGAGGCGATCTTCGACATCGCGTTGGCGAATGCGATGGTCTCGTCCGGGTCGAGGTGATCGAAGACGAGTCGGCGGACGTCCTCGACGTGGATTGGTGCGAGGCGTTCGAGGAAGGCGCGCCCGTCGGCGGTGAGCGTGGCGTGCTTGCTGCGCCGGTCGATCTCGTCGTCGCTGATCTCGACGTGGCCGCTCTCGATCATCGTCTTGAGGCGATGCGTGAGCCGGCTCGGCGAAAGGTTGGCAGCGTCGGCGAGGTCGGTGAGCCGCATGGTGTCGCCGGGCGCCGCCGACAACCCGACGAGGATCGAGTAGTGGACCCCGAGCAGGCCGTGCGCTTTGAGCGTCCGGTCGATCCGGGGAAGCCCGCGGTTGACGAAGGCGAGCAGTGCCCGCCACGCCTGTTGCTGGGTGTCGTCGAGCCAGCGAACGTCGTTCACGACGCCCACGGTATCAGTTGACGAATCAAGCATCGTCCTGTATGTTGACGAGTCAAACAATCACTTGCGATCACAACAGAAAGCTCTCACGATGAAACTCCTCGCCTTCGCCGCCTCGAACAGCCGTCAGTCCATCAACCGGCAACTGGTCGACTACTCCGTGCGCGTGCTCGCCGAGACACACGTCGACCTCGAGGTCGACACGATCGACCTGAACGACTACGAGATGCCGATCTACAGCATCGACCGCCAGAACGAATCGGGCATCCCGCCCCAGGCACACGACTTCTACGACAAGATCGGTGCGGCCGACGCCGTGCTGATCTCCTTCGCCGAGCACAACGGCTTCTACACCGCGGCCTACAAGAACCTGTTCGACTGGACGTCGCGCATCGACATGCGGGTGTATCGAGACAAGCCGGCCGTGCTGCTGTCGACCTCGATGGGCCCCGGTGGTGGGCGCAACGTGTTGGCCACGGCGGTCGCCTCGGGTCAGTTCTTCGGCTACGACGTGCTGGCGAGCCTGGCGATCCCGAGCTTCCCGGAGAACTTCGAGGTCGAGAGCCGGGCCTTGCGCAACACCGAACTCGACGAGGCGCTTCGTACGGCCCTGGCAACGCTCACCGTCGTGACGACCGACGCGGCACCGGCGAGCGCGTGAGTTCGAGCGACATGCACCTCGACATCGCACTCGACTGGATCGCGCAGCGCACGGTCGCCACCTTGATCACGATTCGCAGCGACGGCCGACCGCAGTCGTCCGACATCGCGTATCGGATCCACGACGGCCAGATCGTCATCTCGCTCACCGAGACGCGAGCGAAGACCCGCAACATCGCCGCCGATCCGAGGGTCGTGCTCCACCTGTCAGATCCCGGAGCGTGGTCGTACGTGTCGATCGACGGCATCGCCGAGTTGTCGGCGGTGACCACCAGGCCGGGCGACGCGACCAGCGACGCACTCGTCGAGTACTACGAGGGCGTGACCGGCGAGGCGCACCCCGACTGGGACGAGTACCGCCAAGCGATGGTCGCCGAGCGCCGGCTGCTCGCAACGATCACGCCGAACTCGGTGGTGGGACAGATCCGCTGACCGACCTGACGCGTTCGGTCTGCAGCAGTTCGCGAGCGGCATCGACGCCGTGCAGCGTGATGTCGTCGCGGCGCAGGGACGCAAAATGCTCGCGTGGCATCTCGAACTCGACGAGCACGTCGGGCTGCTCGCGACGCAGCATCCACCGTCGGCCCGTCTCGGTGTAGCCGAGCGAGGTGGTCACACCGATCGACGCCGCGTTGTCGTGCCACGCACTGGTGATCGCGCGGTCGGCGTCGAAGCCGTCGAACGCGAGGGCGAGCATCGCCAACCGCATCTCCTTGCCGAACCCCTGGCCTTGGAACTCGCGTCCCAGCCACGAGTCGGTCGTCGTTTGGCGCAGCCGAGCGAAGTCGGTACCGGAGAGCCCCGATGTGCCGATCGTGACATCGTCGACGACCACGGCGAACTCGATCGTCCATGCCGATGGCGTCGTCTGCGCGCGCCGGCGCCAGATGTACTGCATCGTGTTGTGACCGAGTTCGGGTGGCGCCACATCGCTCCAGGGAACCGAGAACGGCATCGTCGCCGTGTCGTGGATTCCGCCTGCCGCGAGCTCGGCGAGGTCGGTCGCCAACTCGTCGGTGACGTATCGCAGCGTGAGACGAGGCGTACGGACCTCGAGATCGAACAGCGGCCAGATCGGGTGTGCCATGCGCAACGATCACAGATCGCGACGGTCGACCCACGCCGGATTTCGGCGCCGAAGGGCGATCCCCAGCGCCTACCGTCGTGGCGATGAACGTCGCCCCGCAGGACCACGCCGACGAGCGCGAGCGCCAGCAGCGATGGTTCGCGCAACTCTGCGACGACCTGCATCGCAAGCACTCGGCCGACACCGACGGTCACGTCGCGACGTACATCCCCGAACTCGCGACTGTCGACCCCGACAGGTTCGCGATCGCCGCGGTGACCCTCGACGGGACGCGCGTCGCCGTGGGCGACGTGGAGCAGACGTTCACGATCCAGTCGATCTCCAAGCTGCTCGCGTACGGTCTCGCCCTGGAAGTCCACGGCCGCGACCGAGTGCTGGAACGGGTCGGCGTCGCCCCGACCGGCGATCGTTTCAATGCGATCGTGCTCGACGACGCGACGAACCGCGCGCCGAACCCGATGGTCAACGCCGGTGCGATCGCGATCGCCGACCTGCTCAGCGGCCCGGGTGTCGACGACCCGGTGGAGTCGATGCGAGCGATGTACGAGCGATATCTCGGACGCCGCCCCGAGATCGATCCCGACGTCTGGGCATCCGAGCGCGAGACCGGCAACCGCAACCGGGCGATCGCCTACCTGATGCTCAGCCGAGGCATCATCGGCCCGGACGTCGAGTCGACGCTCGATCTCTACTTCGCGCAGTGCTCGGTGCTCGTCGACGTCGTCGATCTCGCGACGATCGGCGCGATCATCGCCAACCACGGCGTGCATCCGGTGACCGGTGCGCAGGTCGTCGCGCGCGAAGTCACCCGCGACCTGCTCACGATCGCGCTCACGTGCGGGATGTACAACTACGCGGGGGAGTGGGCCTACTCGGTCGGCATCCCGGCCAAGAGCGGCGTGGGCGGTGGCATCGTCGGCATGCTGCCCGGGGCGGGTGGCCTCGCGGCGTTCTCGCCCCGCCTCGACCCGATCGGCAACAGCGTCAGAGGGCTGCGTGTGTTCGAGGAACTGTCCGCCGAGTTCGAGATGCACCTGTTCGACCCCGACCGCCCCTGGCATCGCACCCCCTGAGTGTGACGCGAGCCGGGTAGGCCGGATGGGAACATGCCGGCCGATGGTCACTAAGTTCGGGCCATGGCTGCTCTTGAATCCACCGTTGACATGTTCGATCTCCGGATGTCGGAAGGCGTTCGTCCGCTCTACGAGAAGGTCAAAGCCTTCATCCGAGATGAGGTCGAGCCGATGACGGAGGAGTTCTTCCGACTGGGTCACGGCCGCGCCGACCCGTGGTCGTACGCGCCGGGTCAGCTCGAACTGCTCGATGGCGTGAAGAACAAGGCCAAGGAGAACGGCCTGTGGAACTTCTTCCTGCCCGACGCCGAGACCGGCGAAGGCCTGTCGAACCTGGACTACGCGTACATCGCGATCGAGCTCGGCAAGAATCCGCTCGCGTCGGAGTCGATGAACTGCGCGGCCCCCGATACGGGCAACATGGAAGTGCTCGAGCGCGTCGGCACCGAAGCTCAGAAGCGTGAGTGGCTCGACCCGCTGCTGCGCGGCGAGATCCGCTCGGCGTACGCGATGACCGAGCCTGACGTGGCCTCGTCCGACGCGAAGAACGTTCGCTGCGAGGCGGTGCGTGACGGCGACGAGTGGGTCATCAACGGGGAGAAGTACTACATCTCCGGTGCCGGCGACCCGCGCTGCAAGATCATGATCACGATGGTGCAGACGAGCCCGGACGGCCCGCCGCATCAGCGTCAGTCGCAGATCCTCGTTCCGATCGACACGCCCGGCGTCGAGATCCTCGGCCCGATGCACGTCTTCGGCAAGGACGATGCGCCGCACGGCCACATGCACATCGCGTTCAACGACGTGCGCGTGCCGTACGAGAACGTGCTGCTCGGCGAAGGCCGCGGCTTCGAGATCAGCCAGGTCCGCCTCGGCCCCGGTCGCATCCATCACTGCATGCGTTCGATCGGCCAAGCCGAGAAGGCGCTCGAGATGATGGTGTCTCGCGGCCTCACCCGTGACGCGTTCGGCAAGCCGCTCGCCAAGCTCGGCGGCAACACCGAGATGATCGCCAAGGCCCGCATCGAGATCGAGTCGATGCGCCGCATGGTGCTCACCGCCGCCAAGGCGATGGACGAACTCGGCAACGCCGAAGCCCGCGTGTGGGTGTCGGCCGTCAAGGCGATGGTGCCGATCCGCGTGTGCGAGATCATCGATCAGGCGATCCAGATGCACGGCGCCACCGGCGTGTCCCAGTGGACGCCGCTCGCCGACATGTACGCGAGCCAGCGCACGCTGCGTCTGGCCGACGGCCCCGACGAGGTGCACTGGATGGTCGTGGGCCGCAAGGAAGTCGGTGACGGCGAGGAGAAGGCTGCCACCTACAACCCGAAGGAGACCTACCTGGCCAGCGAGAGCAAGGTCAAAGACGGCGTCTTCTCCGGCCCCGCCTGATCGGCGCACCGGTTCGCGACTGGTTCACGGCCGACCCGTACGGTCGCATCCATGCAGGTGCGACCACGATCACGATTCGTTGCCGCGTCCATCGGCGCTGTTCTTCTGACGGTCGCGTGCGGTGGCGATGATGATGACGGCGACGCCTTGGTGAATGCCGATGTCGTCGAGTCCGCCGAGCCCAGTGGCGACGCGGCGGCAACGGCGTCGTTGACCAGCGCGCAACTGGTCTGGGCGATCGACGGTGAACCGGTCGGCGGCGAGTTCTCCTACGTCGAGCCGATCGAACGAACTCGCTTCGATGCGGGTCTGCGCTGGGAGCTGCGTTTCGATGCGACCGGCGACGTCGGCGACGTGGCCGTCGAGGGGCGTCGAACCGCGACCGTCAACGGCGACCTGATCGAGAGCGGCCGCAGCAACGTCGGGCCCGAACGCGGGATGTACTACGTCGACGGGACGTTCGACGTCGGCGCGGACATCGGCCCGGATGGGGGCGAGATCGTCGTGCGCATCGACGTCGCTCGGCCGGTCTCGGCGACGACCTTGATCGAGGATCGCCGCCGATTCCAGGCGCTGACCGGCTTCGACCCCGACGACGAACAAGTCGAGTTCAGTGACGTGGCGGTCTTCAACGTCGACCGGGTGGTCGACTTGCCGCTCGCGCCGGTCGATGGTGTGAACGTCTACGAGTACGCGTTCGACGGCGACCTCGTGTTGGGCAACAGAAGCACCGTCGCCGTCGACTCGCTCGTCGAACTACGCGTGGTGGGGCCCGAGCCGGTCGCCGTCGACCCCGCCGCACCGTGCGGTGTGCTGGCCGAGCAGTACGTCGCCCAGGTCGATGCACAGCTGGCTGATCCCGAGTTCGTCCACCTCGACCGTATGCATGCGATGAACGCCGTCGAGCGAGCAGCGATCGAGCGCGACTGCGCTCCCGTCGAGTTCCAACTCCCCATCTGTGCGATCGTCGACGATCTCGTCGTGCAATCGGGTGGCGACCCGTCGCTGCCGCCGTGGAGCGAAGCGACGGTCATCTGCCCCGACGGGGCCTCGCTCCAGGAAGCGACCGTGGTCGCGGCCACCCATGCCGACGGCGTGCTGCAGATGGTGGTCCCGGCGACCATCGACGGTCTCCCGCCACTCGCCGTCGCGGTCGCAACACCAGAGTGGACCGTCGGCGTCAACCCGCCCCGCACCAACGGTCAGGAGATCGAGTTCGAGTGGCCCGGGGCGTCCGGGTTCCGCGAGGCCTGGTTCGAGGTCTCCTCCAGCGCCATGCCGCCGTCCCTGCTCGACGAGCGGTTCGAGGCCGCAGTGACCGTCGAGGATCCGAGCGGTCGGGAGATCGCCCGAGAGTCGGGCGCAGCCGGCGCAGAGCGGTCGGAATGGTTCGTCGCTGCGACGGCTGACTCCTACGAGTTCGGTGGCGCGGTCGTCCTCGACGACGAGCGGCTGTTGAGGCTTCGTGGTCGGGTCACCTCCGAGGACGGGCGCGTGCCGACCGACGAGTCGGTCGCCGAACTCGCCCGCTGTGTCGTCGAGTCGGTCGTCGTCGGGCCGTGGAGCGTGACCTCGCCGCCGCCGGAGCCGTCGGCGGTGTGCACCGACCTGGGCGTGTTCGCTGCGTCTGCGGCAGACGCCCCGGTGGAAGCAGATGCCGAGGTCGAAGCAGACGCCCCGGTCGAAGCCCTCCCTCCGTCGAGCTACGACGGGGTGACCGTCACGCTCAGCGTGCCGCCCGATCGCGAGCTCCCGGCGCACGTCGTCCAGTTGGCGGCAACCGGCTGGAGCGTCGGACGGATCGATGACGGCAGCACCAGCCAGGTTGTCGATCTCGACGGCGACGGCGATCTCACGATCCTCACGGTCGCCGCCCGTTTCGCCGGTGATGTCGACGAACGATCCGCCGAACTCCTCGACCCCGGTGACGACTGGAGTTTCGTGAGCGAACAAGACGTGTCGTGGGCCGGTGGGTCGGCTCGCCTGGTGATCACGGATCGCGCTGCGGCCTCGTCGGGGGCGGTCGCCCGAGAGGCGAACCTGGTGGCGCCACTCGACGAGAACCGACTGCTGCACGTGACGCTGCGAACCTGGTGGGACAGCGATCGTGACTTCGATGCTGATCTGGCCCTGTTGCTCGAATCGCTGACGATCGCAGGGTGACCGTCGCCGGCGTCAGCGAAGCAGGCCGGCGGGCAGGCTCGGGCGGGGGAGCCCGCGGGTGTAGTCGATCGTGCGGGGTTCGCGTGAGTACTCGAGCATGCGGTTGTGGTCGCTCGGGTACACGGTGAGCACGTCGATGTCGCCGGTGGGTTTCCAGCCGATCTTGTCGAAGAAGTGCCGGCCACGCGGGCTGTCTTCGGGCACCCAGGCCACCATCTGCTGACCGCCTTGGGCCCGCAGGTCGTCTTCGATGCGAGCGACCAATGCGGCCGCCGCGCCCGTGCCCCATGACGAGGGGTGGACCCAGATGTCGTCGACCTCGACGGTTCGGTTCGCACGCCGAGAGACCGAGAACCCGACGACGCGCTCGCCGTGCAACGCGATGAAGGTGTCGGCGTCATCGCGCAGGACCGTGTCGAGACACTCGGCTCGGCGCTCGGCATCGAAGTCGGCGCGAGCGAACACCGCAGCGGAGAACATGTGCTTGAAGCCTTCACGCCAGGCAGCCGTGTAGACGGCAACCATCACCTCGAGGTCGTCGAGATCGGCTCGTCGCACGGAGATCATCAACCGAGTATCGGTTGACGATGCGCAGAACTTGAGCTGGCGCGCTGCCGCTCAGACGGCGAGCAGGTCGCGAGCGCCAGTGTCGCTCGAGGGGTGGCGCAGCTTGCTCATCGCTCGTGCTTCGATCTGGCGGATGCGCTCACGGGTGAGGCTGAAGTGGTCGCCGACCTCTTCGAGCGTGCGCGGCTCACCGCGATCGAGTCCGAAGCGGAGCTTCAAGATCTCGCGCTCGCGCTCGTCGAGCGGGGCCAGCAACCGCGTGATCTCCTCGGGCAGGAGAGCCGTGGCGGCGACCTCGAAGGGCGACTCGGCGGAGCGGTCTTCGACGACGTCACCGAGTTCGGCATCGCCGTCTTCGCGCAGCGGCTCCGAGAGCGAGAGCGGCTCGGCTGCGAAGCGCAGCGCTTCGGTCACCTTGTCTTCCGGCATCTCGACTTCCTTGGCCAGCTCCGAGAGCGTGGCCGGTCGGCCGTACTTGAGCTCGAGTCGCGAGCGAGCCTTCTGCAGTCGGGCGAGCGTGTCGCCGGCGTGGACCGGGAGCCGGATCGTGCGGCCGGTGTTGGCGATGCCGCGGGTGATGGCCTGGCGGATCCACCACGTGGCGTAGGTGGAGAACTTGAAGCCCTTGCGCCAGTCGAACTTCTCGACGGCGTGCATCAGGCCGAGGTTGCCCTCTTGGATCAGGTCGAGGAGCGGGAGCCCGGACGCCTGGTACTTCTTGGCGATCGAGACCACGAGCCGCAGGTTCGACTGGACGAACTGACGCTCGGCCTCTTCGCCCTTGCGAGCGACGCGGCGATACTCGCGCTTCTTGGCGGGCGAGAGATCTTTGCCGCCGGCGTCGAGGAGTTCGATCGCTTCGTTGCCAGCTTCGATGGCTTTTGCGAGCCGAACCTCGTCTTCTTTGGTCAGCAGGGTGTACTGGC
Organism: Ilumatobacter sp.; assembly: GCF_046290335.1. Taxonomy (GTDB): domain Bacteria; phylum Actinomycetota; class Acidimicrobiia; order Acidimicrobiales; family Ilumatobacteraceae; genus Ilumatobacter_A. Next base: position 192,323 of record NZ_JBKAGH010000003.1, read on the forward strand.
CGATGTCGGTGAGGTAGAGACGGACGAGGTCCTCGTCGTCACGTTCGACTCGATCTTTTGCCATCGCAACTCCTTCAGTTTGGCCAAACCATCGCGGGCTGCGAAGCGCAGAAGTGCAATGATGTCAGCGAGAGCTATGGGCGCCTCGTCTGGCTGCCGTAGAGCATCCCGCCGGAGACAAGCGTCACGATACCGACGCGACAGGTGCGACCAACTCGCGAACACACCTCGGCTCGCGCGTATCGCTTGTTGAGATGATCAGAGCGGAGCTATCACAATGACAGATGACAACATCGGTGCGACAGATGGGTCGGATCTCGTCGCTGAGCTGGAACAACCCGCTGCCGAAGGCGATGAGATCGAGTTGGCTGTTGTCACGATGCGCTTCGATTCGGCCGATGATGCAGCGCTGTTGGCCGTGTTGTCGAAGTACGTGGTGATGACGCGTATGGTCGCTGGCTGTCGCAACGTCGACCTGTGCGCAAGCGTCACCGTGCCGGGCAGGCACCTCGTGATCCAGAAGTGGGACGACTCCGCGGCGCAGCGGGCGCACTTCGACTCCGATCTCATGATCGAGATGGCGCAGAGTTGTGACGGTTTGCTCGCTGCACCACCCGACATCGATCTGTGGGACGGCACCTCGGCGCACGACCTCGCCTGAGGCGCGGATCAGCCCAGTTCACGCTGCAGCGATCACCGTCGAATTCGCGTGTGTTCGGCCCTCTGTGATAGTGGGCGGCGATATCATCTGCGCATGTCGAATCCACTGTTCAACGAGAAGCGGATGGAAGCCGACCGGGCCGGCTGGGCATCGCCGATCGTCGGTCAAACCGTCACCGATCCCTCCTTGCCCGCAACGGGGACGCCATTCAACGACGGCCCGGTCACGCCGTGGCAGAAGGGCGTGATGACCGTCAACGGCACCATCACCGCCACCGCGTCGCTGTTCATCCTGCTCCTCATCTCCGCCACCTTCGGCTGGTTCGCCTCCGAGGGCCCCACCCTCGAAAACGGCCAGGAGACCTACACCTTCCCCGGCATCGCCATGGTGGGCATCGTGGTCGGTTTCGTCGCCGTCATCGTCTCGGCCTTCAAGCCGATGTGGGCCAAGTTCCTCGGCCCGATCTACGCCCTCTGTTATGGCTTCGCGGTCGGTGCGATCTCGCACGGTTACGAGACGTTCCAGAACGGCATCGTCATCCAGGCGGCCGGCGCCACGGTTGCGGTCGTGTTCGCGATGCTCGTGCTGTACCGCACTCGCATCATCAAGGTGACCGACCGCTTCCGACGCATCGTCATCGGGGCGACGATGGGCATCATGTTGCTGTACCTGGTGTCGTTCGCCATCAACATCTTCGGCGGCGACGTCGCGTTCCTCAACAGCCCGAGCCTGTTGGGTATCGGCTTCTCGCTGTTCGTCTGCGGACTGGCGGCGATGAACCTCGCGCTCGACTTCGACCTCATCGAACGAGGCTCGAAGGAGGGGATGCCGAAGGCGTACGAATGGGTGGCAGCGCTCGGTCTCGTCGTCACCATCGTGTGGCTGTACCTCGAACTGCTCCGTCTGCTCTCGAAGCTCCAGCAGCGCTGATCGATGCGGCGACGCCGCTTCGCGGAGGCCCTCGGCGTCGCTGCTGGCGGCGCGTTGTTCGCCGGCGCGGTCGGCTCGATCGTTGGCGCCACCGTGCCGCTTGCGGTCGTCGGAGGTGTCAACGGAGCGATCTCCGGTTGGCGCGGCATCTACGAGTGGGGCTGTAGCCGTGGGCTGATCGCCTTCACGCTCGACTCCACCTGGAGTCTGCCGATGACCACGGCCGGACTGGTGGCCAACACGGTCGGGCTGGTTCATCCGAACTCGGGGTACGTCCCCGACTTGTCCGAACGCCAGAACCGGCACGTCTACCGGCGAGGTTTCATGCCGCGCAAGGGCTTTGCGATCACGCTCGGCAACGTCATCAGTGGTGCCGGTGACGTCGAGCGACCCCGGCGGGCTCGGCTGATCACCGATCACGAAGACGTTCACTGCTGGCAGGCTCGTTGGTTCGGCCCCCTCTTCCCGGCGTTGTATGTCGGCTGGATGGTCGTCGGCGGTGTCGGCGGTGCGGTGATCTGGTTGGTGGCACGTCGCAGCGACCGCTTCACCGAGGTCGTCGAGTCGTCGGCGTACTTCCTCAACCCGTTCGAATGGTGGGCGTACAGCCGTGACGACTATTGGCCGCCGAAGGGCAAGGTCGCCGACTTCGGCTGGCGACGCCCCTGCTGTCGCCCGCTCGCCATCGTCCGCCCCCGATGAGCGAAACCCTGCGGTGACAGGACGTTGCTCATCGCGGGGGTGATGGTTCACCACTGGATCACAGGCGACTGGTTGAGTCGGCTGGATGCGACGTCACCTGGCCCTCGGCCTCGTTCTGGCCCTGTCTTGCGCGTTCGCGCCGACCGTCATCGAGACGCTCGGCGACACGGCGGTCGTCGACGCGGCGGGCGCGACGTACTTCGTCGATCAAGCTGCACTCCCTGGCGGAGACGGGTCGTCGTGGGCGTCGCCGTTCACGGATCTTCAGGCGGCGCTCGCTCTTGCGGTCGACGGCGACGACATCTGGGTCGCGGAGGGCACCTACGTGCCGACGACGACCTTCGACCGGTCGATCAGCTTCGTCATTCCGATGGGCGTCGACGTGCTCGGCGGATTCCGGAACGGGCAGGTCGCCGCACAACGTGACCCGGCCGCTCATCCGACGATCCTGTCCGGAAACCTCGGACAGTTCGGTGACCCGACCGATAACTCCTATCACGTCGTCAGACAGACGAACGGGACGCCCCAGCCGGTCTCTCGGCCGCCGACGTCGCTGGATGGGCTCACCATTCGTGATGGCTACGCCGACGGCACCGGCGATGCCGACAGCGGAGTGGGCGGTGGGATCCTCCTCGTGCGCGGGTCGCCCTTCACGTTGCGGAACGTGATCGTCCGGTCGAACGTCGCAGTGTCGGGTGGCGCCGCGATCTTTCGTGGTTCGGCGGCCGACGATGTGATCATCATCGGATCGCTCATCACCGACAACGGGGATCCCACCGCAGCGGTGCCCGATCTCGATCCCACCGTCCACGCGATCCAGTCCAACGTCGGCGGCAACCCGCTCACGATTCGTGACTCCACGATCGGGCCGAATCGTGTCGGTGGCATCCGCTGGAACTCCAGCCTCACGCTGGTCGGAACCGACGTGGTCGACAACGACGGCGGGCTCAACACCTACGGCGTGTTCTTCAGCGCCGGAAACCTCGCCATCGCGCAGTCGCGTGTGGTGGGCAACGCCGGCTACGGCGCGCTGCGCGTCGACAGCGGGGCAGTCACCACGACCGCGACCATGACCAACACCATCGTCGCGAACAACTCGACCGAGTTGAGTTCGAACGACCATCCCGCGATCACGGTGACGGGACGCTCCGTCGGGAACGTCCGCGCCGATCTGATCGGTCACAACGTGACGATCGCGTACAACGCACGCGACGGGTTCCCGTGTGCGCAGGCGCTCGAGGTGCTCGGCATACCCGGTGACACGACGAACCGGACCGGTGGCGTCGGCGGCGGTGCCGTGCTCTCGTCGATGAGCTTCTCCAACTCGATCCTCTGGAACCAAGACGTCCCGTGCGGGTCCGACGTGCCGGTCGTGGACATCCCGGAGCCGTCGGTGCTCGCCTGGAACCACAGCATCGTCGGCACCTCGGGGGGCTCAGGCTCGTGGGACACCGACCTCGGGCTCGACCAAGGTGGCAACATCGACGCGGACCCGGATTTCGTCCTCGGTCTGTCGGGGACGGGAACGAACGCCGACTACCGCCTCCGCCCCGGGTCGGCGGCGATCGACGTCGGCGATCAGACGGCCCTTCCGCTCGATGTCCTCGATCTCGACGACGATCTGAACGTGGCGGAGCGATTGCCCGTCGATCTCGACGGGTTCGCACGAGTGCAGGGCGCCGAGGTCGACGCCGGTGCCTACGAGGGGATTCGTTGCCCCGTCGGTGCGACGCGTCTCTACGTGCAGCAGGGCGGTACCGGACTCGGGGGGTCGTGGGGCGATGCCCTCGGCGAACTCACCGACGCGCTCGCGCAAGCTCCGACCTGCGACAGCCCGCCCGAGATCTGGGTCGCCGAGGGCACGTACTTCCCCACCGAGACGGCGGATCGCACGGCGACGTTCGATCTGCTCGACGGGGTCCGCATCTACGGCGGATTCGAAGGCGACGAGACCAGCATCGCGCAGCGGACGTTGGGGCTCCACCCGACGGTGCTGAGCGGCAACATTCCCGGTGACAACTCCTATCACGTCGTGCGGGCCAGTGCGATCTCGTCGGGCCGGCTCGACGGGTTCACGATCACGTCCGGTGTCGCCGATGGGACCGGTTCGCGGAGTCGGGGTGCAGGTGTGTACGTCGACGAAGGCTCGGTCGAACTCGTCAATCTCGTGGTTCGCGACAATCAGGCGAACGATGGTGCGGGCCTCGCGTTCGTCGGGGCCGCGACACCGACGCTGGCGAACTCCATCGTCCGCGACAACACGGCCACCGACGAGGGCGGCGGCATCTGGATCGACGAGACGGCCGTCGACATCGTCAACTCGGTCGTCGCCGACAACACGGCGGTCGCCGGCGGTGGGCTCGACCTGGCGTCGTTCGACGGGACGATCGTCAACAGCACGATCGTCGACAACACGGCGTCGGGTGCCGGTGATCAGTTGAACCTCGTGAACTCGGCGCCGGCGATTGCGAACTCGATCGTCGACGGTGGTGATGATCCCGTCGTGCAGACCAACCTGTTCGGCCCTCCGACATGGCGCCACAACCTGGTGGACGGCTCGGGCGGCTCCGGAGCGTGGGACACGGCGTACGGGACCGACCTCGGCGGCAACCTCGACGCACCTCCGCTGCTCGATGCGACGTGGCGCCTGCGTGCCGGTTCTCCCGGCGCCGAAGCCGGTGATGACGTTGCGGTGCCGGCCGACTCGATCGACGTGGACTCCGACTCGAACCTCGTCGAACCAACTCCCCCCATCGGTTTCGGCCGCCGCATCACCGGCTCGGCCGTCGACCTCGGAGCGTTCGAAGGCCTCGACAGCGACGGCGACAACGTGTCCGATGCGGACGACAATTGTCCGACCGTCCCGAACCCCGACCAGCAGAACTCCGACTTCAACGGCGAGGGCGACGCCTGCGACCCAGATGATGACGACGACGGGGTGCTCGACGACGACGACAACTGTCGGGTCGTCGCGAACCCCGATCAAGTCGACACCGATGGTGACGGTGATGGCGATGCCTGCGACCCAGACGACGACGGTGACGGTGTGCTCGACGGCAGTGACAACTGCATCCGCGACGCGAACCCGACGCAGTCGGATGTCGACGATGACGGGATCGGTGACGCCTGTGACCCGACCGACGACCGCGTGACGGTGACCCCGCTTCCGACCGACGCGCCGACGCTCGTGCCGCTCGAGCCCGCTCGACTCCTCGACACCCGTCCCGGAGAGAAGACGGTCGACGGCCGATTCGCCGGGGAGGGACGAGTGCCCGCCGACTCGACGCTGCGACTCGCGGTGTCAGGTCGCGGGGGCATCGACACGGACGCGACCGCGGTCGTCATCAACGTCACGGCGATCAATCCGAGCGGCACCGGATTCTTGACCGTCTACGAATGCGACACCCCGATTCCGAACGCGGCGACGCTCACGTATCAGGAACGCGAGGTCAACCCGAACCTCGCGGTCGCCGGGGTGGTCGGTGGGGACGTGTGCATCTACACGTTCGCCGAGACCCATCTGACCGTCGACGTGAACGGCCTGGCACCCGGCGACAGCACCTACGTGGCGCTCGAGCCGGCCCGCCTGCTCGATACACGTCCCGCTGGCGTGACGAACGACGGCATCGACGCTGCCACCGGGCCGTTCGAGGATGGAGAGGTGCGGCGTGTGCTCGTCGCCGGGCGGGCCGGAGTGCCCGCCGGTGCGACGGCGGCCGTGCTCAACATCTCGTCGACCGGCAGCGTTGCCACCGGGTTCGCGACGGCCTGGCCGTGCGACGCCGAGCAACCGACGACGGCCAACCTCAACTTCGCGGCGGGTCGTCGCCGGACCAACCTGTCGATCGTCAGCCTCTCCGATGCAGGAGAGGTCTGCCTCTTCGTGCGGGGCTCGACGGAACTGATCCTCGACGTGCTCGGTGCCGTGGAGCCCGACACCGCCTACACGCCGTTGATTCCGGCCCGCTTGCTCGACACTCGGAGCGGCCTCGGCATCTCGACGATCGACGGTCGGTCGCTGGCCCAGGGAGCCCGCCCGGCCGGGTCGACGTACGAACTCGATGTCGCCGGGCGCGGCGGTGTACCCGTCGACGCCGAGGCGGTGGTGCTCAACGTCGCGGTGATCAACGGAGCCGGGGTCGGCTTCGTGACGGTCTTCCCGTGTGGCGAACGCCCGCTGGCGGCGAACCTGAACTTCGTGGCCCGTCAGACGGTGCCGAACCTCGTCTTCGCGAAGCTGTCACCGACCGGCACGGTCTGCGTGTTCCAGAGCGGTGGCAGTCACCTGGCCGTCGACGTGTTCGGCTCGGTGTGAACGGGCGTCACGGCGTCACGGCGACGAGGGCGTCGAGCAGCGCGGCGTTGAACTCGGCGGGCTTCTCCTGCTGGGTCCAATGGCCGGCACCGGGGATGATCGTGGCGCCCCGGTAGTTCGGCAGCGACACCTGCATCGAGTCGACGTAATCCATCCGATGCGCGATCACCATGTCGCGGTCGCCGCCGATGAACGCGGTCGGCATCGCCGGCGCGGCCAGGTCCTTGGTGCGTTCCCAGTTGGCGTCGAGGTTGCGGTACCAGCTGATCGGCCCGAAGAACCCCGACGCTTCGTACTGCTCGGTGTAGCGATCGAGATCGGCGGGTTCGAGCCACGGCGGGATGCCCTCCGCCAGCGCGCCGTGCGCGAGCACCGCATCGAAGAACCCGTTGCCCGCTGCGGGGACGATCGCGTCGATCGCCGGTGGGTCGCGGTAGCCCTCGGCGCTGCCGACCCAGATCCAGCGTCGCATCGACTCGCGGACGTCGGCCTCGAACTCGGCCTCGGGCGGCCCGACCGTCTGGAAGTACAGGATGTAGAAGAACCGGTCGCCGTACGTCTGCCCGAGTAGCTCGGTCGGTGCGATCGGCCACGGCGTGTACGGCACGCTCACGTTGACGAGCCCACGGACGCGTTCGGGATGGTCGCGAGCGAGATCCCACGTCAACAGCGCGCCCCAGTCGTGGCCGACGAACAGCGCGTCTTCCGCCTCGACGTCGTCGAGCAGCGCCAGGAGGTCGTTGCCGAGATGATCGGATCGATAGGCGGCCACGTCACGCGGGGCTGAGGAAAAGCCGTACCCGCGCTGGTCGGGCACGAGGACGCGATAGCCGGCGGCAGCGAGCGGTTCGATCTGATGACGCCAAGAGTGCGACGACTCCGGGAAGCCGTGCGCGAGCACGACGACCGGTCCGTCGCTGGGGCCGGCGTCGATGACGGCCAGCTCGATGCCGCCGAAATCGGACGAGGTCGTGACGCGACGATGGGCCGATGATTCGCTCATCGGCCCATCGTCGCGTACTCGTGGCTTACAGGTAGTAGCCGGTGATGTCGATGGTCATGTGGGCGCCGCCGCCAGGACCGAAGACCGCTTCGAGTTCGCGTGCTGCGTTGAGGGCGAACGTGCCGGCGTTACCGATGTTGAGGCCGGGGCCCCAGTTGACCGTCGCCGCGGAGATGGCCGTGATGCCGCCAGGGTTGATCGACAAGAACCCGGTGGTGGTGGTGCCGATGGCGACGACGTTGGCCGTGACCGCGGTCGCGCCAGCGGGCACTGCGTTGGCGGTGACGGTCGCATAGGTGTCGACGTCCTTGGAGTCGGCGACCGAGATCGTCCGGTTCGTGCCGCCGGCGAAGCGTCCGTCGGTCTCCTGGCGGCTGTCGTACACACGGAACGGCGTGACGGCTGTGAAGCCACCCGCCGTTGCCGCGCCACCGATGCGCTGCCACTTGTCCGGCTCGTAGCAGTACCAGAGCGTCCCATCGGTGCTACGTGCGATCGACCCAGCGCTGCCGGTGGTGGTGGCAGCGATGGCCGGCGTGACCGTCGCCGAGATTCGGATGATGCCGGATCCCGCAGCGACGAAGTCGGAACTGGTACCGCTGCCTTGAACACCAGCGCCGTTGTCGGAGATACCCGTCACGCCGCTTCCGGTGTCGCCGTCGAGATTCTTCTCATGACGACCCACGACACCCGATGATCCCTGAGACGAGGTCTTGCCTTCGACGCCGCTCGACCGGGTGCCGGTCGAGATGCCATAGACGCCGATGCTGTCGGTGCCTTGAGCTTCGCCCCGGACACCGTTGCCGCCCGACGTGCCACCCGTGACACCGTGAACGCCGATTCCGCCACTGAGCGTGTCGGTGTTCACGCCATAGACGCCAGCACCGTTCTGCGACTCGCCCCGCACACCGGGGCTGGATGTCGTGGAGCTGGTATGGATGCCGTAGACGCCGGGGGATTGTTCACCGTTGGAGTCGCCGTACACGCCGGCGCCTCGCTGCGTCGAGGACCCCTGGTAGGTGCCGCGCACGCCGTAATCGCCGAAGGTGCTCGCCGTTTGGCCATAGATCGAGGCGTTCGATGCGTCGCTGAGGCCACCGCCGAGCACGGCGAAGGTCGAGCCGCCGGTGAGCGTGGTTCTGGACGTGCCAAACTCCGTCGCTCCAACGTTCATGACGTCGCCGTCGATGGCGGAAGTTCGATCGCTCATCGCGATCCCGGCCGCTGCGCCGACCGCAGCGGCGATCGCACCCTTCGACAAGATCGCTCGGCGCGACGCGCTCGGCGACTCCGGTGTTGTTTCTTCGTTCGTTTCGCCGTTGCTCATGTTCTTTGGCCTCCTGTGATACGACAGACCGATGCCTGCAGGAGTGACCATAATCGGAGTAGAGATTCTCGTGAGCGAAATAACCACGGCGGTCTCCTACTTCGTCGATGTCCTGGGATTCGAGTTGATCTATCGGGGCCCCGCGCAGGAGGTCCCCGGCGAGACGGCGGTCATCGATGCGGGCGCGGTTGCCGTCACGCTCCTCCAGCCTGCCGACAGTGGTCCCTCGATCCTGGCGGATCGCACACCTCGGGTCACCCAACTCGTGTTCGGAACGGCGGTGGGCGATTTCGCTGAGGTCGTCGAACGTCAGCACGCAGCTGGCGTCAGCACGCAACCGCATCCCGATGGGCGGTCGTTCGTCCCGCCGGAGGTGGCTGCGGGGATTCTCGGCTTCGACGTCGCACTGATGTTCGCGAAGGTGCCGGAGTGACGCGGCCAGACCTCGCGGTGCCGCTACTTCCGCCGCTCGCGGACGATCTGCTGGCGCAGCACGCGGCAGCTCACGAATCGTTCGCTGCAGGGTTCGAACAGGCGCCTGGGGAGGTGCGCGACCTGTTCCGGTACGTTCAGCGGCGCGTGCTCGTCGAGTCGGTGGCGAACATCAGGCCGGTGTTCGACGGTCGGCGAGCACCTCGCCGGCGTAGGTTCGTGTCGCCGTCAATGGAACTGCGAGTGCGCGGCTGTTCGGTGGCGTTCCGGCACGTCGACTCGAGATCGGCCATGTGGCGCGATGGCCACCTCGACGCGCTCGTCGGCCCCGACACGCCGATGGTCGTGCATGCGCTGGCCGAGAGCAACGACCCGGGTCGTCGAGAGACGAACCCCGGCCTGGTCCGTTCGACCGATGCGGGATTCGACCCGACGGAGTCCGATTTCCGCCCTCCGGACGGAACGGAGTGCCAGCGCTTGCTCGATGCAACCGTCGGCGTTGCGAATGACGCGCCGATGTCCGCCATCGCTCGTGCGGGGTGGATGTGTGCGGCGTTGCTGGCGATTCACCCGTTCGTGGATGGCAACGGGCGTACCGCACGCCTGCTCTTCCACCTCATTGCCGGGTCCGAGGTTCCGGCGCGTGTCGACTGGGGCTCGCTGGAAATCTGGGCCGACGCTCGTCCTCGGTACGTCTCAGCACTCAAGCAGACGCAGTCCGCATCAACCGGGCGCTACCGCAGTGATTGCATCGATACCGCCCCGTTCATGGAGTTCGCTGTCGAAGCGTCGATAGCAGGCGCGGCACGAACCGCCGATCGGCTCCAAGCACTTCGTTTCGTCTGGGAGCACGACTGGACGTCGATGTCGTCGACGGCTCGCATCCTCGAGATGGCGGTGTGGTTGGATGGCACGGCCCGACTCTCGGAACTGGAGCAACTGGTGCTGGAGCCATTGTGCTCGTCCCTCGTGAACCGTCTCGTTGACCTCGGCAAGATGGTGTGGGACGAGGCGGGACTGCTTCGTCTCGCGAACGATCATCCCATCCATGAAGCCGCTGCTGACATGTAGCGGTGAGCGGTCGACGTGACAGCGGTCAGCGCCAGTAGCCGGTGACGTCGATCGTGAGGTCGATGTTGGTGGCGCCGCGGATCAGCACGGACAGCTCTCGTGACGAGCTGACTCGGAAGATCCCCGCGTTGCCGATGGTCTGACCCGCTTTCCAGTTCAGTGCGGCCGCACCGACGGAGGTGTCGCCACCCGGGTTGACCGTGGCGAAGCCGTTGCCGACGGCATTGATCGCGACGACGTTCGCAGAGATCGCAGTGGCACCGTCGGGCACGGCGTCGGCGGTCGTCACCGCATACGTCTCGACGTCGCGTGCATCTTTCACCGACACGGTGATGTCGGTGCTGCCGGCGAGTCCGTCGCTGCCGACCTCGCGGCTGTCGTACACACGGAACGGGGTGACGGCATGGAACGATCCCGCGGTGTCGGCGCCGCCGATCTTCTGCCACCGTCCCGGTGATCCGGCGACGACGCAGTACCAGAGGTCGCCGTTGGCGTCGGTGAGGAGTTCGCCGACGACGTGCGCGTCCGTGCGGGCCGCGGGAGCGTCGCCGTCGGCGTACATCTCGATGTTGGCGCGGGTGCCTCGTGCGAGTACACCGGCCCCTGCCCCTCCCGAGCCCCAGCCGACGACGCCGAAGCCGTCGTTGCTGCTGTAGCCGTAGACCCCGTTCGGCACCTTGTCGTAGCCGTAGCCGCCGAGTGCGGCGGGATACGACGACGAACTCGACTGGAAGATGATGATGCCGCCCGGCGTGTCGCGCACCGTCATGATGTTCGCGTCGAGTGGGTCCCCGCCGATGAGGAAGTTGGGCACCTGTGGCGCCTCGCTGTTCGTGTACGAGAGCACGGTCGACGTGCGACCGCCGTCGCCTTGGGTGGTGCTCTGGCCGGCCCTGAGCGGATCGCCGTCGGCGGCGGCGACGCGTCCGGAGGTCGTGGCGAGCGCCAGGGCCGTGCCGCCCGCCGCGGCACCTGCCGCGAGCTTGAACAGGTTGCGACGCGAGCCGCTGACCTCGGGCGGGTGATCCACCGCCGGCTCGACGGCGGCGGAGGGGGCCGGGTCGGCGAGTGCCGTCAGGCGCTGCGTGAGTGCCTCGATCTTGGCCTCGAGTTCGGCGATGCGGTCACTCGAATCGTCGTGGGCGATGGTGGTGTCGATGGTGGTCATGGTTCCTCCTGGTCGTGTGATGTCGTGGGTCGACATCTCCAGGAGTACCACATTGCCCGCTTGTGATTTTCTGCGTGCGCGTCAGTCCAGGTCAGAGGTGGGGCGCGGGAGATCGTGCCAGCCGAGGTCGTCGGCGGCCCACAGGCGATCGAAGGTCGTATCGACATCGTCGGCGAAGCCGAACCGGTTGCGGAAGTTGTAGCGGAACCGCTGCTCGTTCGGTGCCAGACCGACCCGTTCGAGGCGGCCTGCGCAGTAGGCGTCCCACGCCGCGTTCTCGGCCAGGCTGAGGTCGCTGTCGGCCGGGGCGTCGACGAAATCGTCGCGCAGACGATCGCGGGCGCGCAGCAGCATCCGGCCGAGCGACAAGGCAGCGTTGGTCGCGCTGAAGTTGGTGAAGCGCCGGGTGTCTTCGAGCGCCCCGCTCTGCACCCGGATGCTGATCGTCGCGTCGCCGTCGGCGTCGAGCAGCATGGCTGACATTCGCGACAGCGGCGTGGTCTCGTCGACCGCGACGATGATCGGATTCGCGACAACGAGCCGTTCGGCGAGATCCCGAACGACCGCCGCGATCTCACCCGAGTCGTAGCTGACGAACGAGAACACCTCCGGCGTGACGGAGACCTTCGTCATCGAGATCTCGGCGCTCAAGCTGGCGCGCTCGCTGCGTCTTGCAGTCGGCGGATCGCCGCCTTGCGTTCTTCGAGGGCGACGAGATCCATCTCGGCGATCGACGCGACCTCGTCGTCGGTGAACCCGGCGAGTTCGCGGAAGCGCCGTGCGAGCTGGAACGAACTCTCGTCGCTGTCGCTGCGAGCGCCACCGAAGCTGAACAGCTTGTCGACGACCTGTTGGAACTCGAGTGCCTTCGTGCGTCGCTCCGGATCTTTCTCGGTCACCTTGCGGAGCCAGTCGGATCCCATCTTCACGTGGGTCACCTCGTCGGCGAGCATCCAGTCTTCACAGAACTCGAGGAACGGGTCGCCGGCGAGCTGACCGAACTCCTTCATCTGCGTGAAGACGTCGATCGCGAGGCCCTCGAGCGCTCGGTTGACGCCGGCCAGGCGAAGCACGGGATCGTTCGAGCAGGCGGCTTCGAACAGCACCGTGTTCTCGGCGAACTCACCGAGTTCGGTGCCCATCCAGTCGCCCAGCTTCGCACTGATCTCGACGTGTCGAGCCTCGTCCCACGCTTGGCGAGCCATGTCGAGCTTCAACTCGAAGGGAATCGTGTCGCCGGAGCCGTCGCCGGCCGGGAAATCGTGGGCGGTGCGGCCGGCTCCTTCGAGTGCCTGGATCTCACCGACCATGATGCCGTGCATCAGTCCTCGAGCGGCATCGGACGCGTCACGTCGCTGCGGGGTGAGTCGGTTGGTCGCACCGCGACTCTTGGACGATGCGCGTGGCGCACCGTCGTCGTCTCGCACCTTGATCGGCGAACGCTTGTCGGCCATCCGCGCGGCCATGTTGGTCTGGACGAAGCGCTCGTCTCGAGCGAGATCCTGAACCGGCAAGAACTGTCGCATGACTACCCCCTGAAGAAGCCCTCTCCCACCGTAGCCCCAAAGGTCATGGTGCCTGGCACCGTGACCTCAGCCGATGGAGCCGGGGCCGGTGATGCCGCCGGCTTCGACCATCAGCGATTCGAGCGTTGCCTGATGGCGAGCCGCCCGCTCGACGTGCTCGGGCGTCGTGATGAGCGACTGGAGCATCATCTCACCGTCGCGCCAGTCGTCGTACTCGTCGGCGAGCGCGTGCTTCAGCGAACGGATCGTCGGAGCGTCGGTGATCTCGCTCGTGTGGTTCATGTGGTACGTGTACGCGGCGACGAAGCGCGGGATCAGTACCCGGTAGACGCCCACCAGCTTCTCGATCGTCAGCTCCGGGGCCTCGGGCTCGGTCATCGCTGCGATGAAGCGTTCCATTGCCTCGTTCGCCGGAACCGTGAGCCGTTCGGGCTTCATCTCGCGCAGCTCCGGGAGGCGCTTGTGCCACAACTCGGCGTGCCACGCGTGGTGATAGCAGTGGGTGCCGAGACGCATCTTCACGTCGAGTTCGGGCACGGTCGCAACCCAGCCGCCGAGCGCCTCGAACAACTTCATCTCGGTCCACTTGTAGTTGCCGACGCGACGTGCCGTTTCCGCGACGTCGAACGAGCCGGGCAACTCGCGCCGGTCCCACGGGGCGAACGGGGCTCGCGCCGTCGAGGCGGGGGACTCGGTCGTGTCGTGTTCGTCAGCCATGCTCGACGACGCTAACCGGCGCAGCCTCAGAGGAACCGCTCGAACGCTCGCGCGGTGGAGCGACCGAGGCCCAACCCGGCTACCTCGAAGCGGGAGGTGATCGTCTCGGCCGCGGTGCGCGCTGCGGTCCGGTCGCCGATGGCCCCCAACGCGGACACGAAGATCGCTGCGGCTCGTTCGCTCAAGGGATCGAGCCGTTGCGCACGCTCTGCCCACTGCGCAGCCTGCTCGGGCTCGCCGCGCGCTGCAACGAGCTCGCCGACGCGGCACATCGCGCCGACGGCAAGCGACCGCAACCGAAGTCGTGTGAGTACCGCCCAACCGACATCGAGATCCATCAAATAGTCACCGCGATACAGATCGATCGCGTGCCCGAACGCTTCGAGCGCTCGGAGCGGAGCCCCCGCAGCATCGGCCTGCCGAGCGGTCTCGATCGCCTGCTCGAAGAGCTCCACGTCGGTGGCGACGTCGTCGTGCAGGCTCAACACGTCGCCGTCGGTCGTCAGGAAGTACCCGTCGCCCTGTCCGCGATCGGGTTCGAGGACGCGCTGCAGTCGCGAGAGGTTCGCTCGCAGGTTCGCGCTCGCCTTCGCGTCGTCGGGGTGATCCGACCACATCAACCCGATGACGTCGCTCCGGCTGAGTCGGCGCCGTTCGGCCAAGAGCGCGAGGAGCTCACGGAGCCGGACGCGGCGGGTCCAGTCGTCGGCGACCACCAGCTCGTCGTCGAGCCACAGGCAAATCGGCCCGAGCAGGTCGAGTCGCAAGGCGTGTGGTGCCGTCACCGGTCGGCTGCCGAGGAGGACTGCCGCGTGGGCTGCTGCCGGGCCACCCGTCCCGACGGTTCTCGCGAGGTGGCGATCGAGGTTCGGGATCTCGCGGAGGGCGTCGATCGCGGCTGCGACGCCGCGAGCCGCCGCCGCGCACGCGAGTTCGGTGAGGTGATGGGGGAGGAGGTGGACCCGAAGGATGTGGAGCTGTGTCCACGGCAGCTCTGCGGCCGGAACCGGGTCGTCGTCGTCGCGGAGCGCGACGAGCGCACGACCGGCAGCGACAGCGGTCGTGAGCGACGGACCGAACTCGATGCGATCGAGCGTGGGCCGGGTGTCGGGTCGGCACAGGTACAGCAGCGGCATGGCGAGCAGGTGTGCCCGATGCGGCCACAACCCGAACGCGGCGCCGGTGGCTTCGTCACTGAGCAGCGCGGCGGCCGCCTCGTCAGACTGTTGCTCCGCCGCCAACGACGCAGCCGCGACGCTGGCGAAGAGGCTGGCGAGGCGCGGCGTGCCCATCCGCGAGAGATCTCGGGCTCGCTGCACCCGTCGAGTTGCCTCGACGACGTCGCCGGCGGCGAGAGCGATGGACGTGGCGACACCGAGTGCGGACTCCACAGCATCTCGGATGCCGCGATGTTCCATGTCGATCAGCAGGCCCGACACGAACTCGTTGGCGAACTCCGGAGATCCCTCGCCACGGAGCCACATCGCGTATGCGATGAAGATCTCGGCGCCCTCCGGCAGGTTGGCGAGGTCGTCGGGGCTCAGCCCGTCGCCGACCTCTTCGACACGGCCGAGATCGGTCAGTCGTTGATTGATCACGATCGTCGCGTGCTCGGGCCCGAAGTGGACGTAGTCGGCGAGCGCGGCGAGCGCGCCCGCCGAGTTCCCGCGCCGCTGCTCGAGCTGCGAGATCACGTGCGCATGCGAGGCCCGGGCGAACGGCACGATGGACGCGAGTTCGGCGAGCCGATCGAGCTCGGGTCCCTCGACGCGCTCCAGCATCATGTTGAAGAACAACGCTTGAAAACCGCGATGGAGCGCGACCGCCTCCATCTGCGCGTCATTGCAGGCACGCGCCGACGCAGCGACCTGGAAGATCGGTTCGACGAGACCTTCGACCAGGCCGTTGAATCGTCGGGAGGTCTGGAGCATCTCGAGGAGCGGACCGTGGGAGTCGAACGACTCGACCAGGCGGGCGACCTCGGCGATGCGTACGGTCGATTGGCTCACGGTCGGTTCGCTGACGAACGCCCGGGCGATGTCACGCGCGAAGACCTCGTTGCCGGCCAACAGGTGCAATCGCATGGCCTCGGCGTGCTCGCCACGTCGCAGCATCAGGTCGGCGGAGATCGTGGCGGCCTTCCGGCGTTCCGTCTCCTCGTGGTCTGCGGCGAGCGCCTCGCGCAACAGCGCGTGCAGTCTGAACGTGCCGCCGGCGCGTCGCTCGACCAACGGCAACAAGCCGATCAGCATCTCGGCATCGAACTCGCCGCCCGAGAGCTCACGCACGATGTCGTCGTCGATCTCGTCGAGCAACGAGACCCGCCTGAGTTGTTCGAGTCGGTCGGCCGGGAGGCCCGCCAGCACCTCCTCGCGCAAGAAGCCGGTACTCGCGCTCGACCCTGCGGCGAGTCGGAGATCAGCGGTCGCGGCGTGCCGGGGAAGGTCGGTGCTCTCGGGTCGTGCCCGGATTTCGCGGAGTTCGTGGAGTTCGTCGTCGTCGAACTCGAGGTCGTGGCTGGAGATCTCGAGCACTTGCGCGTGTGCCTGCAGCCGGGCTGAGGGGACGTCGACCGCGCGTCGCGACGCCAACACGAGGTGGCCGTTTCGTGGCAGGAGCTCGAGCAGGTCGCGCACTACCGCCATCGCATCGGGGTCGCTCAGGAACTGGACGTCGTCGAGGACCAGGGCCACCTCGTCGGGAGCGCGGGTCCACACCGCATCGACGAGACGTCGGAGGGACTGCTCATCGGTGTGCTCCGGCTCGTAGGCCACGTCGACGGCCTCGAGGAGTTCGGCGATCAGACGGAGCCGCGAGTCGTGCGCCTTCGAGAGCTCGATCATGATGTCGACCCCTCGGGGGTCGAGGCGGTTGTTCTCCATCGCCAGTGAGAGGGCGGAGGTCTTGCCGGCGCCTGCCGGGGCGACGATGGTGGTCAGGCGGTGCTCGAACCGTCCGACGAGCAGACGATCGAGGCGCGGCCGATGAATCAGCCCCGTCTTCGATGTTCGGTCGCCGCCGGTCATCGCTGCCCGGCCGACGGGGCGAGCAGGCGCTGCGCGAGCCGTTCGGTGGCTGGTTCCGGCTCGATGCCGTCGGCTGTCAAGACGTCGAGGAGGTCGACGATCGCCGTGACCGCTGCGGACCTGGCGCCCATCGCATCGAGCGCGGCCACGAAAAGTCGGCCGGCACGTTGGTTGAGGGGGTCGATCGCACGTGCATCGCCTGCCCAGCGAGCGGCGGTTTCGGGTTCGCCGCGCGCTGCGACGAGTTCAGAGATGCGACACATCGTCCCGACGGCAAGCGATTGGAGTCGCAGTCGAGGGAGCACGAGCCAGGGGGCGTCGAGTCCGGCGAGGTACTCGCCTCGGTACAGCGACGCCGCTTCCATGTAGGCATCGAGTGCTCGCGCCGGCAAGCCCGACCTGTCGTCACGCTGCGCGTCGGTGGTCAACCGTTCGAACGCCGACACGTCGTCGGTCACGCGCTCGTCGAGTGCGATGGCGTCACCTTCGACCAGGAGATGAAATGCCGAGGCACCCTTGGCTCGGTTCGGTTCGAGGACGTCGTTGAGTGTCGACAGCGCCGTGCGGAGGTTGCCGAGGGCTCGGTCGTCGTCGTCGTGGTCGGGCCACAGCTGTGCGACGATGTCTCGTCGGTCCATCCGACCTCGCTCGAGCAGGAGGCCGAGGAGCTCGCGGATCTTGGGCCGCTTCGCGATCTGGCCGGTGTCGACGCGCTCCCCGTTGCGCACGATTTGCAGCGGTCCGAGCATCCGCACCTCGAGCGTGAACGGCTCGATCCGTGGCATCGCGCCGAGCAGGTCGACCGCTGCCCGGGCAGCGATCCTGGACGGGCCGGTCGCCACGCGCTGAAGCAGTCGATGGCGATGAGGGAGCGCGTCGAGGAGCTCGCGAGCAGCCGTGTTGCCGAGCGACGTAGCGGCCGCGGCCAACTCCGCGAGATGTGGAGGGAGCACGTTGGCGCGAAGCGCGTTGGGCTGATGCCACGGCAACGCAGCGGCGCCGGTCGCATCGTCGAGGTCGCGCAATGCGACGATCGCCTGACCGGCAGCGATCGCCGTTCGCAGTGTGGGGCCGACGTCGACGCCGTCGAGCATCGCTCGCGTCGACGGGTCACACACGTACACCATCGTCATCGAGCCGAGTTGAGCACGCGACGGAAACGCCGTCGCGTCCTCCGAGAACGCGGTCGGCTCGGTCGCGGCCGCGAGGATCCCGGCGGCTGCGTCGTCGCCGTCGGTGACGGCCGCGACCGCAGCGCGGGCAATCGTTGCCATCTCGGCGACGATGACACCGACGCCGCTTCGCGTGAGATCGTGAGCGTGTTCTGCGAAGCGTCGCGCGAGTTCGTTCTCGCCGGCCGCCAACGCGATCAGCGCCGCCGACCCGAGCGTGCTCACGCTCGGGTGTGTGAAGCCCTGTCGGAGCGAACGCTGGACCGACGACTCGACCGCGAGGAGGGCGTCGTCCGGTGACGCATCGCCGCGGCGCCACATGGCGAGCCCGATGAAGGCATCGGCCCCCTGGGGCAGCGCGACGAAGTCGTCGATCGTCATCCCCACCGCAACTCGTTCCGGACGACCGAGGTCGTAGAGCCGCTCGGCCCTGGCCACCAACTCCATGGGCCGTTCGAGCTGGTCGAGCCCGTCCAATACTGCGAGTCCTTCTGCTGCTTCCCCCCGGAACTGATGGGAAATCGAACTGAGATAGGCGTGCACGCCCGCCGCGAACCGGTTGCGTTCGACGAGCGGCCTCAATCGCTCGAACGTGGCGTAGTACCCGTGATCGTGATGGAGGAGTTGCGACTGCGCAGCGCGGTACAACGCCAAGATCTCAAGGTCGTCGTCGTGGTCGGCGACCGCGGCGTCGGCGGCCCGTAGGAACATCTCGGCCACCTGCCCTTCGAGTCCGGCGAGATGGGTCGTCGCATCCAAGATGCGGTGCACGGTCGAGTCTGGGTCGATCTGAGCGACGGTGCGACGGACGGCGAGCACGGACTCGTAGGTCTGCAACATGGTGGGGATGAGAGCGAACTGTCGAGCGGTTTCGAGCGCTCCGATGTTGTCACCGGCCTCTCGGTACAGCTCGACTGCCCGTGGCAACCGGAACCGATGCCGCTCGGCATCGGCGGCGATCGCCAGCGCCTTGCGGCGCTCGCCCGGCTCGAGGCGTTTGACGAGAGCCTCGCGCAAGATGTCGTGGAGCCGCGCG
The DNA here is from genome assembly GCF_046290335.1 of Ilumatobacter sp. Lineage (GTDB taxonomy): Bacteria > Actinomycetota > Acidimicrobiia > Acidimicrobiales > Ilumatobacteraceae > Ilumatobacter_A. Next base: position 211,409 of record NZ_JBKAGH010000003.1, read on the forward strand.
GTGCCGTCGTCGCTTCGGTCGACGAGAGGTGTCCGGTCGAGCAGTGACGAGGTGTCGAACGCGCCATCGGTCATGACGTCGACGAGTTCGTCGTCGACGACGTCGAGCACGGCGATGCGACGCAGATGCGCAAGGCGGTCGGACGGGTACCGGGCGAGGACCTCCTCCCAGAGGAACTCGGAGCTCGCGTCGGTGCCCGCGGCGAGCCGCAGGTCGGCGGTCGCAGCGTGACGCGGCAACGACACGTCGACGGTCTCGGAGCCGCGAAGCTGTCGGAGCGCGTCGAGTTCGTCGTCGTCGAGCGCAAGGTCGCGGTCGTCGATCGAGAGCACCTCGCCGTGGGCTCGAAGCCGAGCCAGCGGGAGATCGAGCGGCCGCCGGCCGACGAGTACCAGGTGGGCGTTGGTCGGAAAGCGCCCGAGGAGTTCCTCGAGCACCTTCGTCGCCTCCGACCCGACGAGTTCGTGCGCGTCGTCGACGATCAGCGCGATGTCGTCGGGCGCCGCCGACCACATCGAGTCGACGAGGCGGTCGACGGTGCGTTCGTCGAACGCGCCGGCCTCGACGTCGAGCGCTTTCGCGAGTGAACCGATGAATCGTTCGGGGACTCGATCGGCAGAACCGACCCGAAGCCAGGCGTCACGCCCGATCGGATCGAGTCGGTTGCTCTCGACGGCGAGCGCGAGCGTCGTGGTCTTGCCGAATCCGGCCTCGGCGATGACGGTCGTCACCCGGTGGGTGAACCGGCCGTTCAGACGTTCGACGAGCCGGTGTCGCGGCACCACGTCGACCCGCGCCGTCACGGCCGCTCCATCCCGCCCCGTTCCTGTCATCGAAGACCGCTCATCATGCTCGTCGCCTCGACCCATTCTCCCACGCGGCGCCGGACGCGTGCTCAGCGAGCGGAGCGGCTCTGTGCCCAGGCTGCCTCGGCGGCACCGAGATCGGTGGCGGGTGCTCCGTCGTTGGTGTATTCGAGGAGCATCGAGCGCCACGGGCCGTGCGCTTCGAGTTTGCCGAGAATCGCACTGACCCCCCAGATCACGCGATCGAGGATGACGAAGCTGGGCGGCATGTTCAACTGTTCGATGACCGGGGCATGCGGACCTTGGACGTCGAAGATCGTGGCCAGCGTGTCGCGCATCCAGTCGCGGGTGAACGTGAACTCGTCGGTGAGATACGGCGTGTACGGGCTCGAGACGTAGTCGTAGACGAGTTGAGCGTCGAGCTCGTGTCCGGCTCGCAAGAAGCCGGATGCTTCCATCCGACGAACGAGCAGTTCCGGATCGCGATCGACGATGATCGCGTCCATCGCCGGCTTGAGCGTGTCCCACTCGCCGGGTGACCACCGCTTGACCAGCCCGTAGTCGAGGAACGACACGCTGCCGTCGTGATGGAACCGGTAGTTGCCCGGGTGCGGGTCGCCGTTGAAGATGCCGTGACGGTGGATTGCGTTCTGCGCGAACCGCCAGATGACCTCACCTGCCCGCTGCTTGGTCTCGGCGCTCTCAGTGCGCCGGAACTCGTCGAAACTCATGCCGTCGATCCACTCGGTCGTGAGCAGGTGCGCCGTCGAGTACTCGGGCACGAGCTTGGGGATCCGTACCCATGGATGCCCGGCGAAGCGTTCCTCGAAGTCGGCCACGTTGCGCGCCTCGAGCCGGTAATCGAGCTCTTCGCGCATCCGCGATCGGAGTTCGTCGACGAGACCTTTGGCGTCGAGGCCTTTGAGCATCATCGCCGAGAACATGGCGTACATGACCTCGGCTGCGTCGAGGTCGCTCTCGATCGCTTCGTGCACGCCCGGATACTGGACCTTGACCGCGACGTCGCGTCCGTCGTGGGTGACGGCGCGGTGCACCTGGCCGATCGACGCGGCGGCGACGGGGAGATCGGTCCAGTCGAGGAAGATCCGTTCGGGTGGCCGGCCGAGGTCGTCGGTGACGACGCCGGCCGCCAGGCTCGGCGCCATCGGCGCGGCGTCTGCCTGCAGGGTGGCGAGGGCATCCTGGGCCTCGTCGGGGAGGGCCTCGAAGATGAAGCTGATGAGTTGGCCGGCCTTCATCAGTACCCCCTTCATCTCGCCGAGTTCCTTCGCCACGTCTTCGGCCGTGCGGATCGCGAACTGCTCGTCGAGTTCGGCTCGTCGCTCGGCGGCGCTCCCGATGCCGCGAGCGCGAGACACCGCGAAGCGCGCCGAGTTGCGTGCCGAGAGCTTCCAGACCTTTGCCGACCGGGTGAACCGGCTGGTCAGCGGCGACGCCTTGGCGCGTTGGGCCGCAGCTGCCAGGCCCGCGGCGAGCGCTGCGATCGAGGCGAGGGACGCGACGGCCTTCTTCTGCACGTCAGGTGTCCTGTGCGGTGCCGCTCGGAGTACGACGGGTGAGGGGATCGGCGGCGAGCACGTCGTCGGCGATCGGCTCACCGGTCACCTCGTCCGTCCAGTACGTGTCGTCGGCGAGGCGAGCGAGCGCTGCTTCGACGCCGTCGAGATCGGACTCGACACCATCGAGGTCGAGTGTCGTGTTCGATGGGGTGTCGGCCGTCGGCTCGTCGATCGAGATGTCGCTCACGCTCGCAGAACCTAGTGGGCGACGATCGTTGTCGCGTTCTCGCCGTCCGCGAAGTAGCGTCCCGCCGTGCGGTCGGGGGGTCGGACGCTGGCGGCAACGGTCGCGGCGGTGTGCTGCCTTGCCGCGTGCGCGAGCGAGCACAGCGTCGTCCAGACGTGGCCCGCCGAGGCGGCCCCCACCACGACGACCACCACGACGACGACCACCACGACGACGACGACGACGACCACGACGACCCCGCCCGAGCCGATCGTCGAGACGGACGAGCTCTCGCAGCCGATCGAGCGGGTGATCGTCGTCGGCGACTCGCTGCTGTTCGATGGGCGCGACCTGTCGGGCGGGCGCCCGAACGAGATCGTTCCGACGATCGCCCGGCATCTCGCGGCGACACCCGGGCTCGGCGCGGTCGAGGTGCGCAACGCCGCCCTGCCGGGGTTGGCGGTGAAGCATGCGATCAACCCGAATGTGAACCAATACCTCGACACGCTCGCCGACTACCTGCCCGTGTTGCTGGCCGAGCTCGTCCGACCTGGAGATCTGGTCGTGCTCGCGGTGAGCACCATCGACGTGATCGTGATGATGGACGACGAACCGTTGCCATCGCAGGAGCTGTTGACCGAGATCGTCGACGAGCTTCGACGGTGGCGTGACCTGTTCGCTGCAGTCGGGGCGCCGGTCGCCTTCGTCGCGCCGTTCGGCGTCAACGACGAGCTCTACGACGAGGTGAAGAACACCTTCGTCGACGAGCCCAAGCGCTACGGACTCAGCGCACGACTGCGAGCGCTCGGCGACGCGCTCCGTGACAGCGACCTGTTCCTGCTCGTCGACGGGTTCCCCGGCCTCGACGCCGATGGCGACGGATCGGGCGAATTGTCGTTTTTCGTCGACTACGACACCAGAGTCGAGGGGTGGCCCGACGACGGCATCCACCCGAACCGGTCGGGAGAGACGTTGTACGGCGACACGGTCGGTCGGGCGCTCGTTGCCTTGCTCATCGATGCTGTGTGATGCCCCGCTCGTGATATCGGCCTAGCCTGTCGAGGTGCCACTGGAGAACGTGACGTCGAACTCACAGGCGTCGCCGTTGTTTGCGGTCCCGTCGAGTGCCGCCGACCGCGAGCGGATCGACGCCGCGATGCTCGAGGCCGTGGTCACCTCCGACGCGTACCTCACCGAGATCGCCTCACATCTCATCGTGGCGGGCGGCAAGCGCCTGCGCCCGGTGCTCTCGACGGTCGCAGCCCAGATCCACGGCGCGCCAGCCACCGATGACGTGGTGCGTGGCGGCGTCTCGTGCGAATTGGTCCACCTCGGATCGCTCTACCACGACGACGTCATGGATGAGGCCGACACTCGACGCGGCGTCGAAACCGTCAACGCGAAGTGGGGCAATCTGCAGGCGATTCTTGCCGGCGACTTCCTGCTCGCCCGCGCTTCGGGCATCGCCGCGTCGCTCGGAACCGATGTCGCCGGGCTGCTCGCCAGCACGATCGGCTGGTTGTGCGAAGGCCAGATCGAGGAGCTGCGCTACACCTACGACGTCGCCCGGACCGAGGAGAGCTACTACGCCTCGATCCACGGTAAGACGGCGTCGCTGTACGGCACCGCGGCTCGCATCGGCGGCATCGTCGGCAGGCACGATCTCGACACCATCGAGTCCTTGACGGAGTTCGGCAACGCGTTCGGGATGGTGTTCCAGATCGTCGACGACATCCTCGACGCGACATCCACCGAAGCGCAGCTCGGCAAGCCGGCCGGACACGACCTCGTGGAAGGCGTCTACACGCTGCCGGTGCTGCGAACGCTGGCGCTCGACTCCTCGGCCGCCGACGAACTCCGCGATCTGCTCGGCGCGCCGCTCGATGCGGCCCAGCAAGACAAGGCGCTGTCGATCGTGCGCTCCAACGAGGGCGTCGCCTCGTCGATCGAGACCGCCAACGACTACGTCGAGCGAGCCGTCGCTGCATGTGATGGCTTTCCCGACACGCCGGCCACGGCGGCGTTGCGGTCGGCTCCCGGCGCGCTGCTCGCCAGCGTGTCCGTGTCGGCCTGACCTGCCGATCGTCGCCGTCCGCCACTCCATCGGGCATGCTGGTCTGAATGCACGTCATCATCGTCGGGGCCGGGGAAGTCGGCCGCTATCTGGCTCAGCGGCTCGGCGCCGAGGGCAACGACGTCGTGGTCGTCGAGCAGAACGCAGCGATCGCTGCGGCGATCGGTGACGAACTCGACGTCCAGGTGGTCATCGGGAGTGCCACGGTGCCGTCGACGTTGCGGTCGGCGGGGATCGACAAGGCGGATCTGCTCGCGGGTGTCACGCAGAACGACGAGGTGAATCTGGTCGCGTCGCTGCTCGCCAAGGAAGCCGGCGTCGCGCAGACCGTCGTACGAATCCAGACCGAGGAACTGCGCGGTCCGGCGGGCAAACCGCTGCTCGACGCGATGCGCGCCGACTTGATCATCGACCCCGACGCCGACACCGCCGACGAGATCATGGAACTCGCCCACGTCTCGGGTGCCGACGAGGTCTATCCGATGTCGGACGGCGACCTGCTCGTGATCGGCGCCGTGATCGCCGAGGGTTCGCCCCTCGCCGGCAGCACGCTCAGCGAGATCGGGGCGCTCTACGAACCCGATTGGCGGTTCCTGTTCGGCGCGCTCACCCGGCATGGTGAAACCGTCATCCCGCGCGGCGATCAACGCCTCGAAGCCGGCGATCACGTCCGGGTGCTCACCTCGCGGTCGGCGCGCCGGGAGATCCTCGAGTTGCTCGGAGCCGCTCACCGTCGAGCCAAGCGGGTCATGGTGCTCGGTGGCGGTGCCGTCGGATCGCGCGTGGCCGAACGACTCACCGCAGAGGGTGCCGAAGTCGTGCTGATCGAACGAGATGCCGAGCGTGCCCGAGTGCTCAGCGAACGGCTGCCCCGCGTCACGATCGTCAACGGTGACATCGAGGACGTCGACCTGCTGACCGAGGAGTCGATCACCCGGATGGACCTCGTCATCGCGGCGACCGGCGACGACGCGGCCAACGTCCTGGCGTGCGCCGTCGCCGCGGCGGGCAACACCGCGTTCACCGTCGCCGTGCTCCACCGCCTCGCGCTGTTGCCGCTCGTTCGCCAGTTCGGCATCGACGCGGCGCTCAGCCCTCGCACGGCGTCGGCCAACGCCGTGCTCCGGCACGTGCGCGGCGGCACGGCGTCGGTCGCCACGTTCCTCGAGAGCGACATCGAGGTCGACGAGTTCCTGCTCGAAGCGGGCGCCCCCGCCGACGGGGTCCGCGTCGCCGATCTGCACCTCCCGCACTCGATCGTGCTCGGCGCCGTGATCCGGCCTGGGTCTCCCGGCAAGATCGTGCGCGGCAACACCACGTTGCACGCTGGCGACAACGTCGTGGTCTTCGCTCGTCCCGACTCGATCCCGGCACTCCGCAGAGCGTTCTCGCCGTGAGCAGCGAGGATCGACAACGCCAACGCTCTCTTCGCCACGCCGACCCGCACGGGCTGGTCAGTGCTCGCACGAGCGTGTTCGGTCGGCGCGGCGAACGCCTGCTCGCCGAGCGCCGTCGGCCGACGCTGACCGGCCACATCGTGGGCCTCACGGTCGCGGTCATCGGCGTCGGGATCACGCTCTCGGGTGTGGTCGAGTTGTTCGACGGCGGACCCGACGTGTGGGAGTTGCTCGTCTCTGGCGTCGTCGCGACCGTTCTCGGCTCCGCACTCTGGCGCACCACGATCGCTCCCAAGCAGATCCGTGTGCTCGACGTGTTCACCGCGGTCACGGTGACGTGGATCGTGATGGCGCTCGTCGGCGCCATCCCGTACCTCCTGACGGGGCACTTCGGACGTGTCGACGACGCACTGTTCGAGGCCATCTCGGGGTTCACCACGACCGGCGCGACGGTCACCGCCGACATCGAAGCGACGTCACGCGGTCTGCTCTTCTGGCGTTCGACGACGCAATGGATCGGCGGGATGGGCGTCATCGTGCTCGTCGTCGCGGTCCTCCCGACCGTGGGCTCGGGTGGGATGAGCCTGCTGCAAGCCGAAGCGCCCGGGCCGACCGGCGAGCGGCTCACCCCTCGCGTCCGCGAGACGGCCCGGCGGCTCTGGGCGGTGTACATCGGGTTCACCGTCGTGCTCGCTGCCGTCTATTGCGTCGCCGGGATGAGCCTCTACGACGGTGTGAGCCACAGTTTCACGACGGTGTCGACCGGCGGGTTCTCGCCGTATCAGGCGTCGCTTGGCCACTTCGACTCCGCGGTCATCGAGTGGGTCGCGATCGTCGGGATGTTCCTCGCCGGTGGCAGCTTCACCCTGTACTACCGAGCGCTACGACGAGACCCTGCACCGCTGCTGCGATCGACCGAGTTCCGCGTCTACGGGCTCGTCGTCGCTGCCATCGCACTGTGGGCGTACGTCACCTCCGGCAACGGGGGCGGCCAGGCCTCGGGATTTCGCGATTCGCTGTTCACCACGGTGTCGACGGTCACGACGACCGGCTACGTGACCGCGGAGTACGGGTTGTGGAGCCAGACCGCGCAGTCGTTGTTGCTCGTCGCCTTGCCGATCGGGGCGATGGCCGGGTCGACGGCCGGTGGCGTGAAACTCATCCGAGTGCTCGCCGTATCGAGCTTCGCGCACCGTGAAGCGCTCAAGCACCTGCACCCGAGGTTGGTTCGCCCGATCCGTGTCGGCAACGGACTGCTGCCCGACGACGTCGCCGGCAAGGTCGTCGGCTTCTTGTTGCTCGCCTTGGTCATCTTCGGTGGCGGATCGATCATGATCGCGGCGACGGGCCCCGATCTGATCACCTCGTTCTCTGCGTCGGCCACTGCGTTCGGCAACGTCGGCCCGGGGCTGGGTGATCTCGATCACGCGGGTGATTTCCGTGCGATCCCCGCTCTCGGACGCGCCATCGCGATGGTGCAGATGCTGCTCGGTCGTCTCGAGATCTATCCGGTGATCCTGGCGCTGTCGGTGATCACCTTGCGGCTGCCTCGCCTGAGTCGCTCCGCCCGCCACCGTTCGGAGACGTGACCGATCACCAGCTCGGCGCGAAACGGGTCATCATGCGGGCCATTCGATAGGCCCGTTCGGCCCCACCGGCGCCGTCGTCGCGTAGGTCGTTCGACGCGATTCGCAGCGCCGCGCCCATGGCGTCTTCGCTGCGGATACCGGATCGCAGAGCGACGCGCATCAGGCGCGGGCGGCCGAGGAACCGCATGCTCAGCCGGCCGACCTTGTGATAGCGACCGATTTCTTCGTCGAGGCGAGCCGGGTAGCGCTGCAGGGTGGTGGAGTTGCCGACCGTGAGTGCTTCGTCGAGCACTTCGGCGGTCACCCGGCCCGTCATCAGCGCGGCGCCGACGCCGTGACTGTTGAACGGGTTGGCCATGCCGGCTGCGTCGCCGGCGACCAGGAAGGTCGGGCCCATCACCGGTCGGACCGATCCGCCGAGCGGTGTGCGCCGCCGGACCGGGTCGGTGAGGCGCGACGCCGGGTCGACGTGCCAGCGCGCTGCCACCTCGTCGACGAAGGAATCGAGGAGCTTGAGTGCGTTGACGCCGAGCACGTCTCGGTAGGTCGACAGCACCGTGACCCCGACGTTGACCGTGCCGTCGCCGACCGGGGCGACCCAGCCGTGCCCGGTGATCGGGTTGCCGTTGCGGTCGGGGAGTCCGAGTACGGCATCGACCCAGGAGTCGCCGCTGCGCTCGCTGTCGAAGTACGCACTCGTCGAGATCGCGTAGGGCCATTGGCGGTCGCGGGTGGTGCCGAGACCTCGCCCGAATCGGCTGTTCGCTCCATCGGCCACGACGAGGAACCGGCAGTTGATCGACGCGCTGTCTGCCGCCATGTCGGACGCGTCGGCATCGGTGGGCACCACCACGGCCCCGCGCACGAAACCGCGTTCGACGATCGGCGTCGTCGCCTCGTAGCCGAGGATCACGTCGACGCCGGCGGCGGTGGCCGTGTCGAGGAGCACGCGGTTGAGGTCGGAGCGCCGCCAGGCCACCCCGGGCGTGTGATGCGATCCGCCGTTCGGCCACCGAACGGCGACCGATCGATCTCCAGCCCACATCCTCAGCCCGAGTAACGGATGCGCACCGAGCTCGACCGGCGCGAGCCCGACATCGCCGAGCTCGCGTACCGCGGTCGGATCGAGCAGGTCGCCGCGTGTGAACGGCGAGCGTCCCGTCCGTCGTTCGACGAGCGTGACGGCATGGCCAGCTCGAGCGAGACGAATGGCAGCTGACGCGCCAGCGGGGCCGCCGCCCACGACCAGCACGTCGGTGTGTCGGGTCGTATCGGTAGCGAGGCGACCCATGGCGCCTCGGATCAGGGTGATCCGGGGATCGGCTCAGATCCGATGGGCATGACCTCGAAGGTCTCGCCGGCGGCGTCGACGAAGGGCCCGAACTCGTCGTCGGTGAGGCCGACCTCACCCGCCTGGAGGCCGACGAAGATCGGCGACTCGGGTGAACACCAGCGTTCGTACTCTTCGACGTAGTCCTCGCTCGTCGGATCGGCGCCGCCGAGCGTGTAGCGCTCGTGACACACGACGCCGAGGATCTCGTAGCCGGTGAGCTGCCCGCCGAAGCCCGGCATGTTGCCGAGGCCACCGGTGAGGTGGGGGCCACCCTCTCGGTCGGGATTGCCGTAGATCTCGATGCCGGCGAGGTTGTAGCCCTCGGTGCCGTACTCGACGTAGCGGAGCTGATCCTCGATGTTCGGGAACGTGGCGAGGACTTCGCCGCCGGAGAACGCATAACCGACGCCGCCGCCACCGCCGGCGCCGTGACAGCTCGCGCAGCTGTTGTAGACCTCGGAACCGATGCCGAGCGGACCTTCGACCGTTTCGGGCGGCTCGGTGACCGCCCGGACGTACATGAAGCCCCACACCGGCATGAGCGACAACGTCGCCATCGCCCACCACGGCACCTTGCGCCGCTGCTTGGCGGCGACCACGTAGTGCGGATCGGGCTTCGGTGGCGGTGGAGCGTCGGGAGCGGCGGCTGGGGAGCGACCCGCCGGGCCGGTGGCAGCGGCAGGTGCGGGGCTCGCGGCCGCGGTGGTCGCAGGTACCTTCGCCGCGCCCGACTCGGCGGGGCTCGACGCGTCGGCGCCCTCGTCGCCGCCTTGCCCGATGGCGGCGCGCCGCTCGCGCGACCGCTTCAGCAGATGCTCGGGGATCTCAGTCACCCGGCCGAGGATAGATGCCGAACGCCCCGATGAGGAATTTCTCGGCGGGATATCTCGGCACACCCGCCGTGTGGCTCTCCTGTGACTCGTGGGAACGGTCTGAGAACTTGTGCACAACCTGGCGCGCGTTGCGAGCCTCTCTGCCAAACTTCATTCACCTGTCGGGAGACCACTAGTCTGGTGGCTCCCGTCCCGTTCCCCGACCGAGAGAGACTCACCACCGAATGATCGGCATCGACATCCTCGAATGGCCTGGATTCAACCAGGCGTTCATCGCGTCGTTCATCGCGTCGCTGCTGCTCTCGCTGGCCATCATCCCCTACGGCAAGCGCCGCCCGGTCGGTGCGCCGTTCTCCTGGGGCGAGGCAATGCTCGGCGCCACGTACTTGTTCTGGGTGCTGTTCCTGGCGTACGGCATCATGCCGCACCAGTTCATCGACCACGCCGACAAGAACCTCGGGTGGTCGAAAGACAAGCTGATCTTCGGACCTGGCGGCATCTTGAAGCCGGAGGCCGAAGGCGGATGGTTGCCGCTCACGCTGCAGTACGAGGCGGTCCGTGACACCGTGGTCGTGCTCCTTCACGCACTCTTCTTCGGTCTGCACATCTTCTTGGCCGTCTGGTGGCAGAAGCGCGGCGACGTCAAGGCGAAGGAGCTCCCCACGTCCACCTACGGCCGTCCGCTGGTGAAGAAGGCCTGATCGAATGGCACGTACCGACGCCAACCCCCCGTTGATGCCCTACACCGACGACTACACGTTGGTGGAAGTCGACGCGGACTACCTGACCAAGGCCGTCAAGCCGAAGCAGTTCATCCACATCGACCAGTCGGAATGCATCTCGTGCGAAGGCTGCGTCGACATCTGCCCGTGGAAGTGCATCCACATGGTGTCGCTCGACGCGATCTCCGATTCGATCGGCACCGAGCAGCCCGGCACCGACCCGTCGGATGCGTTCATGTTCACCATCGACGACGACATCTGCACGCGCTGTGCGCTCTGTGTCGACCGCTGCCCGACCGGCGTCATCATTCTCGGCAAGGCCGGTACCGCCACGGCGGTCGGCGATTCCCACACCCGAACCAACAACCACGGCTACGGCTATGGCATGAGGCTCTGAGTAAGGCAACTCTGAACAATGGCAAAGATCATCGACGACAAACCACGCCCGACCATCAAGGATCGCGTCAACCAGGCAGTCGACGCGACCCAGGGCAGCCAAGCGTGGAGCTCCATCTTCCGGCCCGGTTCGATCTTCCGCAAGGGCTACACCGACAGCCCTCGTAACCGCAGCTACGTCATCATGAACTCGGTGCTGTACCACCTGCACCCGGTCAAGGTGAAGCGGCACGCGGTCAAGGTCAGCTACACGCTGTGCCTGGGCGGCCTCAGCTTCTTCTTGTTCATCTTGCTGACGGTGACCGGCATCTTCTTGATGTTCTTCTACCGGCCCGAGACCACCGCAGCGTGGAACGACATCAACAATCTTCAGACGTCGGTGACCTTCGGGTTGCTGGTCAGAAACATGCACCGATGGGGAGCGCACCTGATGGTGCTCGCCGTGTTCTTGCACATGGCCCGCGTCTTCTACCACGGCGCCTACAAGCCGCCGCGTGAGTTCAACTGGGTGATCGGCGTGATCCTGCTCACCCTCACCCTGCTGCTCTCGTTCACCGGCTACTTGCTGCCGTGGGATCAGTTGGCACTGTGGGCGGTCACCGTGGGTACCAACATGATGGGGTACACGCCCGTGTTCGGCGAGGAGGTCAGATTCGTCTTGCTCGGCGGTGCCGAGATCGGCGCCGAGACCTTGCTGCGATGGTATGTCCTCCACGTGTTGTTCCTGCCGTTCGTGATCGTGATCTTCATGGCGATCCACTTCTGGCGAGTTCGTAAAGACGGCGGTATCTCGGGTCCGTTGTGATCCGGGTGCATGACTGGCAACGAAGAAAGATCGAAGGGGCTGTCCGATGACTGAAATCCCAGAGCACCTGCTGAAGCGAGCAGCTGCAGCACGCGACAAGGCGAAGGCCGAACCAGAGCCGGCTGCCGAGGCTGCCGCGCCCGCTGGCGACTCGCGCATCCCCGAGCACCTGTTGCAGCGCAGCAAGGCCGCCAAGTCCAAGACCGATGCAGCCGAGGCCGGTGGTGGCGGCGCCGTCGCCGTGGCCGAGAAGGTCGGCGCCGTGGTCGCCGCCGCTCCTGCGGGTGGCGGTGTGCCTGTCGGTGCCGGGCCGGGTGGACATACGCAACGGTTGCTGACCGTCGTCAAGTCCGGCACGATCCAAGACGTCAAGGCGACACCGGTCGACAAGGTCCACACGTGGCCGCACCTGCTCGCCGCCGAGTTCGTCGCCGCGCTGGCGATGACGGCGTTCGTCTTCATCTTCTCGATCTTCGTGCACGCACCGCTGCTCGAGCTGGCCGACCCGAACCAGACCCCCAACCCCTCCAAGGCGCCGTGGTACTTCCTCGGACTGCAGGAGTTGCTCGTCTACTTCCACCCGATGGTGGCCGGCGTCACGCTGCCGGGTGTCGGCCTGATCGCCCTGGTGCTCACGCCCTACCTCGACCGCAATCCGTCGAACAAGCCCGAGGATCGCAAGTTCGCCACGTCGATCATGACGGTGCACCTGATGTTCTGGGCGGTTCTGGTCATCATCGGTTCGTTCTTCCGAGGCCCTGGTTTCAACTTCGTCTTCCCCTGGGTGGAGGGCCTGTTCTTCGAGCTCTGAGCGAGCAAAGGAGCACTACACATCATGAGTACCGCAGCAGTCATCGCCATCGCCATCGCCGTGGTCGTCGTGTTGGGCGCCGTCAGTTTCCTGACGCTCGCCCGACGCAGCGACGTACGCGGCGCCGGTGCGTTGTCCAACGAGACGTTGAGTCGCGACAAGGACGCGCGAAAGGACTCCAAGGCCTTCGAGGCCGCGGAGACCAGCTCGCGCACCGCCGCCGTCGCCGAGGCCGAGGGCACCGCTGCCCGCGGCTCGGGAACGGCGCTCGCCACCGTCGACGACGACGTCGCGCTCGTTCCCTGGACCGCGCCCGACCCCGAAGTGATCGGCGTGTCGCGCCGCCAGTTCTTCAACCGCGCCACGGTCACGTTGATGACGGCGAGCATCGGCACGTTCGCGGCGGCCTCGTTCGTCGCCTTCCTCTGGCCGTCCGGCACCGGCGGGTTCGGCGGAGCCGTGCCGGTCGGCAAGCTCGAGGCCATCAAGGCCGGCATCAAGAGCGGCGGTGGCTTCTTCTACGCACCCGACGCCCGTTCGTGGATCACCGAGTACCCCGCAGAAGCGCTGCCCGTTGCTCGCACGATCTACCCGGCGAACCTGCTCGAAGCGATGGAGAACGGGATCGTCATCCTCAGCCAGAAGTGCCCACACCTCGGTTGCCGAATTCCGGAGTGCTCGACCAGTCAGTGGTTCGAGTGCCAGTGCCACGGCTCGCAGTACAACCGGGTCGGGGAGAAGAAGGGTGGGCCCGCACCGCGCGGTATGGACCGTCACCCCGCCACGATCTCGGGGAGCGGCGACGTCGTCATCGATACCGGCGTGACCGTGCCGGGTCCGGCGATCGGCGTCAACACGACCGGCCAGGAAGCTGAAGGCCCGAACTGCACGAGCGAGGGCACTCACTGATGATCGCTCTCACCACGACCGCGATCGCTGTCATCGCGCTCGTCATCATCTGCGTCTTCTTCGTGATCTACGCGACGTTCAACGTCGTGGGTGGACGCGCCGAAGTCGGCTCGGAGATCGAGCTTGCCGCGAACCGCAAGAAGTACGTCGACGACGAAGAACTCGAAGGCCCGCGTCTCGAACGCCTGCAGCTGATGGGCGTGTTGATGCTGATCGTGATCACGATCGGGTTGCCGCTCTACTGGATCTTCGAGCCAGGTCGCCAGGCAGGGGCCCAAGAAGGCTGGGATCGCCGGTTCGCCTCGTGGGGCTCACAGTTGTTCGCATCGACCGCCGACGGCGGCTTCAACTGCGCCGGCTGCCACGGCGGTATGGCCGCAACGGGAGGCGAAGCTCCGTTCACGGTCACCGACCCGGTCACCAACCAGGTGAGTGCTGTCAACTGGAAAGCGCCGGCGCTCGACACGGTGTTCTACAAGTTCGACGAGTCCGAGGTCGAGTTCATCTTGAACTACGGCCGCCCGTTCTCGCCGATGTCGCCGTGGGGTACCGTCGGCGGTGGCCCGATGACCACACAGCAGATCGACACGCTCATCGAGTACCTGAAGAGCATCCAGATCCCGCGCGAGGGTTGCGCCGAGGACGAACTCGGCGGGGACGAGTTCTTCGACGTCCAGATGTGCGGCTCGGGAACCCTGCCGCAAGCGGACAAGGACGACATCCAGACGGCGATCACGCAGGCGATGGAAGCCGAGGGAATCTCCGAGGGTGAGGCGATCTACAACCTCGAACTCGGTGCCGGCGCCTACAGCTGCGCTCGCTGCCACACGCTCGGCTGGAGCTACGACAACCCCGGAGTCCCCGGGCAGGGTGCCTACGGCTGGAACCTGACCGGTGGCGCCGCCAACGCGCACTTCGCCAGTGAAGACGACCTCGTCAACTTCATCAAGAACGGTTCGGAGTTCGGCAGGCAGTATGGTCTCAATGCCCAGGGCAGCGGCCGCATGCCTGGGTTCGGATCGGTACTCACCGATGACCAAATCCGCGCTGTGGTCGAATACGTACGGAGTCTGTGATCTGAAATGAATCTGTTGGCAATCGGCTGGGAGCCGGAACTTCGCGGCCTGCTCACGGTCGTCATCTCCGTGGTGATCCTCTGCGGATCGATCTACATGATCATGGCGACGAACATGGGCTCACGCCTGGCGTTCCTCGTCGCACTCACCGGCCTCGCCGGCTGGATGGTGCTCATGGGCGCCACGTGGTGGATCTACGGCATCGGTCTCCGCGGACCCGACCCGAGTTGGCAGCCGGTGCCCGGCGCCACGGTGCTGCAAGACACCGAGGCGCTCCGTTCTGGTGGAGCGCTCGAGCAACTCCCCCAGGTCCCCGACGACGCAACCGTCGTGGAGGAAGCTCAGCTCGTCGCTCAGCAGTTCGTCGACGAGGGCTACATCGTCCTCGACCCGGCGTCTCCCGCCTTCGGTCAGGCCCAGGCGTCCGCCTCGGTCTACATCGAGGAACAGGGCGCGTTCGGCCCGGGTGAATATCAGATCATCGAAGTGTTCGACATCGGTGGTGAGCGGTTCCCGCTGATCGCTGGCCGCGAGGAGCTCGACTTCCTCGCGTTCTGGCACACCCCGCACTACGTGGTGGCCGAAGCGGCACCGATCATCCAGGTGCGCACCGAGCCGGGCCGAGCGCCGGTGCCGCCGTCGGTCGACGACACCCGGCAGCGCCAGTACGTCTACATGATCCGCGATCTCGGCGCCCGCCGTCAGCCCGCCGTCGTGCTGACGCTGGGTGGTGGCGCCATCTTCCTGGCACTGTGTTACCTGCTGCATCGCCGTGAGCAGATCCTCCGTGAGAACTTGTCGACGAGCAAGGCAGTCGCTACCGCCTGATGGGTCAGTACCTCCCCATCGTGGTCTTGTTGGCGCTCGGCATCGTCTTTGGTGTACTCAGTTTTCTGGCCTCGAAGCTGCTGGCACCTCGCCGCCCGTCGGCCGCCAAAGAGGCGCCCTACGAGTGCGGCATCGTCCCCACTCGCGAGCCTCCGGAACGGTTCCCGGTGAGCTTCTACATCGTCGCGATGCTGTTCATCATGTTCGACATCGAGATCATCTTCATCTACCCCTACGCCGTGTCACGCGGTGAACTCGGCGCGTACGGGTTCTGGGCAGTGCTGATCTTCTCGGTCATCTTCTTCCTCACGTTCGTGTACGAGGTCGCCCGTGGTGGCCTCGACTGGGGCCCGTTGCAGCAGTACCGGAGCCTCGAGCGTGAAGCGTCGATGATCAGCCCCGAGCGGACCCTGACCACCACCGTGCGTCGCGTCGGGACCGAAGGGCGCCTCGCTGAGTCGCCTGGCGACTCGACCGACACCGCAGCAGCCTAAGGAGTCATCATCATGGGCATCGTCAACGATGTGCTCGACGACGGAATGGGCGGTCTCACGCACAACGTCATCACCGGCAAGCTCGAAGATCTCGTCAACTGGGCTCGGTCGCGCTCGTCGTGGCCGGCGTCGTTCGGTCTCGCCTGTTGCGCGATCGAGATGATGGCAACTGGTGGCGCGCACTATGACATCTCTCGTTTCGGCATGGAGGTGTTCCGAGCCAGCCCGCGTCAGGCCGACATCATGATCGTCGCCGGCCGGGTGAGTCAGAAGATGGCACCGGTGCTGCGGCAGGTCTATGACCAGATGATGGAGCCGAAGTGGGTCATCTCGATGGGCGTGTGCGCCAGCTCGGGCGGCATGTTCAACAACTACGCGATCGTGCAAGGCGTCGACCAGGTGGTGCCGGTCGACGTGTACGCCCCCGGCTGCCCGCCGACGCCCGAGACGCTCATTCATGCGATCGAGCAGCTGCACGGCTTGATCGAGACGCAGGAGATCATGAAGCGTCGCGCCGAGAACGGCGGCGGTGCGAACGTCCACGTGCAAGAAATCGACGCACGAACGACGCCGGTCCTGCTGGGAGCGAAGCGCTGATGACGGTCATCCACGGTTGCCCGGTCACCGACTCGCACGGCCAGGAAGTGATCCACCCGACGCGCGAGCAGTACGTCGACGTCGTCAAGGCACTCGCCGACGAGGGCTACACGATCTGCGTCGACCTGTGCGGGGTCGACTACCTCGACTACCTTCAGCGTCCCCTGCCGGACGGCATCGTGCCCGAGCGCTTCGAGGTGGTGGTCAACCTGCTCGACATCGGCAACCGCCGCCGCACCCGCATCCGAGTCCAGGTGCCCGAGGGCGATCCGACGGTCGCGTCACTGTTCGATCTCCACCCCGGCACCGAAGCGCCCGAGCGCGAAACCTACGACATGTTCGGCATCGTCTTCGACGGGCATCCTGACCTCACCCGCATCCTGATGCCCGAAGACTGGGTCGGTCATCCGTTGCGCAAGGACTACGAGATCGGCCGGATCCCGGTCCAGTTCAAGGAGGCCCACGCGTGAGCACCACCGAAGACGAACTGGTCGAAGCGACCGACGAGACAGTCGAGCCGCCAGCCGAGAGTTTTGCGGTGTTCATCCCGAACACCTACGAAGGCGCGCAGCTCCTCAAGCCGCGCAGCGAGACGACCGCGCGCGAGTTGATGCGCGAGGTCGGGTCGGTGTTACGGATGTCGGAAGCCGACGCTGCCAAGCTCGGCGACCTTCCCGACGACCCCGAAGAAGATCAGACGATGATCATCAACATGGGTCCGCAGCACCCTTCCACGCACGGCGTGTTGCGGCTCATGCTCGAGCTGCAAGGTGAGCAGGTCCTGCGTTGCAAGCCGATCATCGGCTACCTGCACACCGGCATGGAGAAGACCGCCGAGTCGCTCACCTTCATGCAGGGCGGCACGAACGTGACGCGCATGGACTATCTGAGCCCGCTCAACAACGAGCTCGTCTTCTCGATGGCGACCGAGCGGCTGCTCGACATCACCGACGACATCCCCGAGCGGGCGACGTGGATCCGCATGCTGATGGTCGAGATGAACCGCATCGCCAGCCACCTGCTGTTCATGGCCACCAACGGCATGGACCTCGGCGCGGTCTCGATGATGATCTACGGCTGGCGCGAACGCGAAGAGGTGCTGCGGTTCTTCCAGGAGGTCACCGGCCTGCGGATGAACCACAACTACATCCGCCCGGGTGGCGTCGCCGCCGACCTGCCGGCGGGCTGGCGCGACGGCGTGCTCGACCTGCTCGAGATGCTGCCGCCTCGCCTCGACGAGTACGACATCTTGATGACCGGCCAGCCGATCTGGCGCGAGCGTCTCCAGGGCGTCGGTGTCATCACGCCGAACGAGGCGTTGGCGCTCGGTGCGACCGGGCCGATCGTGCGGTCGACCGGCGTCGAATGGGACCTCCGTCGCGACATGCCGTACCTCGAGTACGAGCAGGTCGACTTCGACGTCATCGTCGGGTCGTACGGCGACGCGTTCGACCGCTATGCGATCCGCCTCGCGGAGATCCGTGAATCGATGAAGATCGTTCGACAGATCGTCGATCTGATGCCAGAGGGCGACTACCGGATCCAGGACAAGAAGGTCACGCCTCCGCCGCGCGCTCGCATCGACGAGTCGATGGAAGCGCTGATCCACCATTTCAAGATCTTCACCGAAGGCTTCAAGGTGCCCGAAGGCGAGGTGTACGTCGGCATCGAAAGCCCCCGCGGCGAGGTCGGCTGCTACATCGCCAGCGACGGCTCCCCGACCCCGTATCGGATGCACATGCGCGACGCATCGTTCACCAACATCCAGTGCCTGCCGCACATGATGCGCGGCGGCCTCGTCGCCGACGCGGTCGCCGTCATCTCGTCGGTCGACCCGGTCCTCGGTGGAGTCGACCGATGAGCCGTCTCAACGACACCAACGTCGCGCTGGCGCGTGAGATCATCGCCCGGTATCCGCGCAAGAAGTCCGCGCTGATCCCGTTGCTGCACCTGAGCCAGGAGCAGAACGGGTACGTGACCGACGAGGCGATGCGCCACCTCGCGGAGTTGCTCGACATCACCCCGGCCGAGGTCATCGGCACGGCGACGTTCTACGAGATGTTCAAGTTCGAGCCGGTCGGCAAGTACGTGATCAACATCTGTCAGACCCTCAGCTGCGCGCTCCTCGGTGCTGATTCACTCATGCACCATGCCGAGCACAGGCTCGGCGTCAAGGCGGGCAGCACCACCGACGACGGGCTCATCACGCTCGAGCCAGCCGAGTGCCAGGCCGCCTGCACCGAGGCGCCGACACTGCAGGTCAACTATCGCCACCGCTACCGGGTCACCGCGGAGAGTTTCGACCAACTGGTCGACGATCTGCGCGCCGGCAAGCTCGACGCCGAGATCCCGCCGCACGGCACGCTCGGCCGCAACCGTCAGCACATCCCGGTCGACCGTGCGGTCGGCGCAGTTCCGCCCGAAGACGTGACCGAGCCGCCTGCGTGGATCAGCGTCAGCGTCGAGAGCAAGGGAGCCTGATCATGAGCACCGCGATCACCCGCGACTACACCCCCGGCTTCTACCAGGGCGACCGGCCCAAGATCGTCACGTCTCGGTTCGAGTTCGAGGACAGCTACACGCTGGAGCGCTACCACGCGACCGGCGGCTACGAGGGCCTGCGGGCGGCACTCGCGAAGACCCCGGAAGAGATGAGCGCCGAGGTCAAGTCCTCGACGCTGCTCGGCCGTGGCGGCGCGGGTTTCCCGGCCGGGGTCAAGTGGGGGTTCACCCCGCAGGGCGTGTGGCCCCGCTATCTGGTCGTCAACGGCGACGAGTCCGAGCCGGGCACCTACAAAGACCGCCTGCTGATGGAGCGTGATCCGCATCAGCTGATCGAAGGATGTCTCATCGCCTGCTACGCAGCCGGACTGTCACAGTGCTTCTTGTACGTGCGCGGCGAGATGGCGCTCGCGCACGAGCGCATCGCCGACGCGCTCAACGACGCGTACGCCGCTGGCTACATCGGCAAGAACATCTTGGGCACCGACTTCTCGGTCGACATCGTGCTGCACTGGGGTGCGGGCGCGTACGTCGTCGGCGAGGAGACTGCGCTGATCGAGTCGCTCGAAGGCGAACGCGGCATGCCGCGGCTGAAGCCGCCGTATTTCCCGGCCGCCGTCGGCCTGTACGGCCAGCCGACGATCGTCAACAACGTCGAAACCCTCGCCAACTTGCCGTTCATCGCCTCCAACGGGTCGGCCGCCTACACGGCGATCGGCACCGAGACCTCGCCGGGTACGCGCATGATCGCCATCTCCGGACACGTCAAGCGTCCCGGCGTGTACGAGATCGTCAACGGTTCGACGACCTTCCGCGACATCATCTACGGCGCCGAGTTCTGTCAAGGCATCCGCGACGACAACGAGCTCAAGGCGTTCGTGCCCGGCGGTGGTTCGGCCCCGTGGTTCCTCCCCGATCAGCTCGACATCCCGTTCGAAGGTCGCGAGGCCGGAGCGGCCGGCTCGATGCTCGGCTCGGGCGCAGTGATGGTCATGGACTCGACCACCGACATCCCGCAGGCCGCACTCACGCTGACCCGTTTCTATGCGCACGAGTCGTGCGGCAAGTGCGTTCCGTGCCGTGAAGGCGGCACCTGGCTGCTGCGGATCCTGGAACGGATCTGCTCGGGACACGGCACCGATGCCGACCTCGACCTGATCCTGGAAGTCGGTCAGTCGATCTGCCCCGGCGACATGCCGCATGCGGCGAGTGAGCGACTCGGTTTGGACGCCGTGCCGTTCCCGTACAAGATGACCACCATCTGTTTCGTCGGCCCCTCCGCCTATGCTCCGTTGCACTCGGCCCTCACGTTGTTCCGTGACGAGTTCGAGGCCAAAGTCGTCCCGGCGCCACGACGCGTCTCCATTCCCGTAGCAGCAGGCTGATGAGCGAAGACACCACCGCAGAAGAGGTCGAGGAGCCGGTTACCGAGCCCGAACCGGATCCGAATGCCGTCTCGGTCACGCTGAACGGCCGCCAGATCGAGGCTCGCAAGGGTGAACTCGTCATCGCCGCGGCCCAGCGACACGACGCCTACATCCCACACTTCTGCTATCACCCGCGGATGAGCTCGGTCGGCATGTGCCGCCAGTGTCTCGTCGAGGTCGACACGGGCCGAGGCATGCAGCTGCAACCGTCGTGCATGATCACCGTCGCACCCGACATGGTGATCGACACCGAGTCGCCGACGGCCAAGCGCGCACAAGAAGGGATGATCGAGCTCTTGCTCGCCAACCATCCGCTCGACTGCCCGGTCTGCGACAAGGGCGGCGAGTGCCCGCTGCAAGATCAGGCCTTCAGCCACGGCCCGGGCGAGAGCCGCTACATCGAAGAGAAGCGGCACTACGAAAAGCCGATCCCGATCTCCGATCTCGTCCTGCTCGACCGCGAACGCTGCATTCTTTGTGACCGCTGTACACGCTTCGCCGACGAGGTCGCCGGCGACAAGCTCATCCACTTCACCCAACGCGGCAACCAGACCCAGGTGATGACGTTCCCCGACGAGCCGTTCGCCTCCTACTTCTCGGGCAACACCGTGCAGATCTGCCCGGTCGGCGCGCTCACGGCCGAGCCATATCGCTTCAAGGCTCGCCCGTGGGACCTGTCGCAGAGTGAATCGACGTGCACGACCTGCTCCGTCGGCTGTCGCACCGTCATCCAGTCGAGCCGCGACGAACTGTTGCGCTACCAGGGCGTCGACTCAGACCCGGTCAACCACGGGTGGTTGTGCGACCGAGGACGGTTCAGCTTCGAGGCGGTGAATTCCGAGCAGCGACTCACCGACCCGATGGTCCGCACCGACGCCGGCCTCACCACGACCTCGTGGAGCGCGGCACTCGACGCGGTCCACTCACTGGTCGTGACCGCGCGCGACCTCGCCGGCGCGGAGAGCATCGCCCTGCTCGGCGGCGCCCGTGGCTCCAACGAGGACGCGTTTGCCTGGGCGCAACTCGCCGACGGTCTCGACATCACCCATCGTGACGCACAGCTCGGAGATGGCCTTCCGGCTGAGATCCTCGGGCTGCCGCGAGCGACGATCGACGAGGCCGCCTCGGCCGCCACGATCATCTTGCTCGCACCCGACGTCAAAGAGGAGCTCCCGGTCCTGTACTTGCGGCTGCGCGAAGCCGCACAGCAGGGCACGTCGAAGATCATCGAGATCTCGTCGGTCGACACCGGTCTCACCCGCTACGCGTGGCGCAGCGAGCGTCACCAGCCCGGCCTGCAAGCCGACGCCGTCGCTGCGTTGCTCGCCGATGCCGCCGTCGCGGCACAGATCGAGTCGGGCGACGTCGTCGTCGTGGCCGGACGCCCGAACCTGGCCGAGCATGCCGATTCGACCGTTGCGGCCCTGTCGAAGTTGCTCGCCGCCGTCCCGTCAGCGACGGTGCTCCCCGCGTTGCGTCGCGGCAACGTGGTCGGAGCGTTGTCGGTGGGCATGGCGCCTGCCGATGCCGATCACGACGGTCTGGCTTCGCTGCAGGCTGCCGCCGACGGCAAGATCGAGTTGCTGATCCTGCTCGGTGCCGACCCGATCAACGATTGCCCCGATGCCGATCTGGCTCGACGCGCGCTCGCCGGCGCCCGTCGGATCGTGTCGATCGACACGCACCTCTCGGAGTCGACCAGACTCGCCGACGTCGTGTTGCCCGCTGCTGCCTACGGTGAGAAGGCTGGCACCACCACCAACATCGAAGGTCGCGTGTCGACGCTGGCGGAGCAGGTCACCACGACCGGTACGGCTCGCCCCGACTGGATGATCGCCGCCGAGTTGGCGATCCTGCTCGACGTCGACGGACCGATCGCCGAGGTCACCTCGGTCGACGACCTGACCGCGGCGATCGCGGCGCACGTCCCCGGGTTCGAGGCCGTGACGTCGTCGGCGCTCACCGTCGACCCGAACGGAGTGCTCAGTACTGCGCCGAGCGCCTCGTTGCCCGATGTCTCGCCGTCCGTGCTCCAGCGCAACAGCTACGACTACCGTCTGGTCGTGAGCCGCAAGCTGTACGACCGTGCGATCGGCACGGCCATGTCGCACTCGATCGCCAAACTCGCGCCCGGCGCCGCGGCCCATGTGCATCCGCTCGATCTCGATCAACTCGGTGTGAGCGAAGGCGGCGACGTGAAGCTGGTCGGCGCTCGCACGACCGCGGTGCTCCCGATTCGTGCCAACCCTTCGGTCGCTCGGGGCGTCGTGTGGGTGCCGTTCAACCAAGGCGGCGGCAAGGCCGAAGACCTCATCGACTCCAGCGCTGGCGTCACCGACGTCCGTATCGAGGTGGTGTCGTGATCGCGATCGACCCGATCCTCGAAGGCAAGCTGCTGTGGACACCGCTGCTGATCGTGCTCGTCAAGGTGCTGATCATCTTCGTGGTCGGGTTGCTCGGCACGATGTTCATGGTGTGGTTCGAACGCAAGGTCGTCTCGGGCATGCAGAACCGCATCGGCCCGAACAAGGCGGGTCCGTTCGGTCTGCTCCAGACGCTGGCCGACGGCATCAAGTCGTTCTTCAAGGAGACGTTCACCCCGAACAAGTCCGACCCGTTCATCTACAAGCTCGCCCCGTACCTGATGTTCGTGCCGGCGTTCTTGATCTGGTCGGTGCTGCCGCTCGGCGGTGACTTCTCCGACGGTAAGGACGGCACGATCACCATCTTCGGTGAAGTCACCAGGGTGCAGCTCGCCGACCCGCAGCTCGGCATCTTGCTCGTGTTGATGTGTTCGTCGATCGCCGTGTACGGCGTGATGCTCGCCGGATGGGCGTCAGGCTCGAAATACCCGCTCCTCGGTGCGGTGCGCGGTTCGGCGCAGATGATCTCGTATGAAGCGGCGCTCGGTCTCAGCCTCGCTGCGGTGTTGCTGAGCAGTGGGAGCTTGAGCACGGCGAGCATCGTGAGTTCGCAGGGCAGCCTGGCCGACTGGAACATCGTCGCCACCGGCATCGTCCCGTTCGTCATCTTCGTCATCGCGGTCACCGCCGAACTCAACCGGCCGCCGTTCGACCTCGTCGAAGCCGAACAGGAACTCGTCTCCGGCTTCAACACCGAGTACGGCGGCATCGGCTTCGCATTGTTCTTCCTCGCCGAGTTCATGAACGTCATCACGATGTCGGGCATCGTCGTGACCCTGTTCCTGGGCGGACCCCAGCCCGTGATGCTCGGCGACTTCAACCTGTTCGGTTGGGCGGGCGCGGTCGGCGGCACGCTGTGGTTCGTCCTCAAGCTGTTCTTGTTCCTCTACATGTTCGTCTGGTTCCGGGCCACGCTGCCCCGACTCCGCTACGACCAGTTGATGAACCTCGGCTGGAAGGTCATGATCCCGATCTCGTTGGGCTGGTTCCTGCTGCTCGCCGCGCTGCGTGAGTTCTCGCCTGACGGTGCGTTCGCAGACAGCCTCCGCGTCACGGCGATCGCCGTCGCCGTCGGCGCCGCGTCGATCGGGTTGTTCATGTTGGCGCTGCGAGTCGGGAACAAGAACCGCCAGTCCGCCGATTCCGTCTTCGAGAACAAGGGAGCACCCGTCTGATGGGCTACCTCGAGGGATTCGCCGTCACCATTCGCCAGCACCGCCTCTTCGGCGGCAAGCAGGTCACCACCGAGTACTCGGGTGGCCGGCGGGCGAAGAAGAAGGGCACCGACGCGAAGCAGGTGAAGGGCGACGAAAAGATCGCCAAGCCCGAGCGGCTGCACGGTCGTCACGTCCTCAACCGCTACGAGGACGGCATGGAGAAGTGCATCGGCTGCGAGTTGTGCGCGGGCGTGTGTCCGGCCGACTGCATCCACGTGCGCGGCGCCGACAACGATCCGGTCAACCCGACGTCGCCGGGTGAGCGGTTCGGCTACATCTACGAGATCAACTACCTCCGCTGCATTCACTGCGATCTGTGCGTCGAGGCGTGCCCGACCGAGGCGATCACGGAATCGAAGCTGTTCGAGTTCAGCTTCACCAACCGCCAGGACGCCATCTACACGAAGGCCGAACTGGTCGTCGACGACGAGGGGATGCCGAAAAAGCTGCCGTGGGAAGACTGGCGAGAGGGCGACGATCTGCTCACGTCCGGTTGGATGCGAGCCACGTCACCGTCGGGTGACGCGACCTTCGAAGGAGAAGTCGGCTGGAGCGGTGAGCTCGGGCACGGTGTACGTGCTCCGGAGCCCAAGCAGGTCGAGCGGGACAAATCCGTCAGGGTCGTCGAACGATGACCGACGCCACCTTCATCGAGTACCTGGTCTTCTTTGCCGCGTCCGTGATGATGATCGGGGGCGCCCTCGGCGTGATCCTGTTCAAGAATCCGGTGCACGCCGCGCTCGGCATGGTCCTGACCCTGTTCGGCGTGGCCGTGCAGTTCGTCGCTCAAGAGGCGCACTTCCTGGCGGCGGTCCAAGTCATCGTGTACGCCGGTGCGATCGTCGTACTCTTCTTGTTCGTGATCATGCTGCTCGGTGTCGACAAGGCTGCTGATCTGTCGATCGAGCCGATCAAGGTGCAGCGTCCACTCGCCGCTGTCATGGGCGTCGGACTCTTTGCGTTGCTCGTCGCCGCGATCGCCAAGGCGGGCGGCTCGATCACCGAGAACAACGTGTCGCCGTCGACGCGTGAGTTGCTCGCCGACGACGCGTTCAACGGTGACAGCAACATCCAGCGGCTGGGCCAGAACCTCTACAACGACCATGTCTTCGCGTTCGAGCTCACGTCGGTGCTGCTGATCGTGGCGGTTGCCGGCACCGTGCTGCTCACCCGCAAGTGGCCCAAGGACACGCCGATGGACGGTGCGTCATGATCGCCGCCATCGAACCCTCCTGGTACCTGATCGTCTCGGCGTTGCTGTTCTCGATCGGGGCGTTCGGTCTGCTGGTGCGCCGCAATCCGCTGGTCATGTTCATGTGCATCGAGTTGATGCTCAACGCTGCGAACCTCACCTTCGTCGCCGTCGCCACCAAATTCGTCGACGTCGATGGCGAGTCGACGATCTTGCGTGACATCAACGGGCAGACCGCCGTGTTCTTCGTGTTGGTCGTGGCCGCCGCCGAAGTCGTCGTCGGGCTCGGCATCCTCGTGTCGATCCTGCGTCGCCGTCCGGGCGCGACCGCCGATGACCTCGCGGAACTGAAGGGCTGAATTCCATGGTCGAGTACGTCTGGCTGATTCCCGCGTTTCCGTTGCTCGGGTTCACGCTCATCTTGTTGTTGGGCCGCCGTCTCGGTGAGCCTCGCGCCGGCTTCCTCGCCACCGCGATGGTCGCGGCCAGCTTCGTGGTCTCGGTGCTCATCTATCTCGACCTGCTCGGGATGTCGGAGGAGGAGCGTTCGCATACCGAGACGCTGTTCTCGTGGGTGCCGGTCGGCGACCTGTCGATCGACATGGCGTTCTTGGTCGACCCGCTGTCGATCACGATGTGCCTGTTCGTCACCGGCATCGGTTCGCTGATCCACCTGTACTCGATCGGGTACATGCACGGTGACCCGAAGTTCTCGAAGTTCTTCCTGTACCTGAACCTGTTCGTGTTGTCGATGACCCTGCTGGTGCTCGGCTCGAACCTGCTCGTCACGTTCCTCGGTTGGGAAGGCGTCGGCACCTGCTCCTACTTCCTGATCTCGTTCTGGCACTCCAAAGAGGCCAATGCCACGGCTGGCAAGAAGGCGTTCGTCACCAACCGTGTCGGCGACTTCGGCGTGATGCTGGCGATGTTCCTCGCGTTCGGTGCGGTCGGATCGATCGACTACGCCGTCATCAACGACTCGGCGCTGGCGGGCACCCTCACCCAGGCAACCGCCACCGGCATCGCCGCGTTGTTGTTCGTCGGCGCGGTCGGCAAGTCGGCGCAGCTGCCGTTGTACGTGTGGCTCCCCGATGCCATGGCGGGCCCGACGCCGGTGTCGGCGCTCATCCACGCCGCGACGATGGTCACGGCGGGCGTGTTCCTCATGGTGCGGATCAACCCGGTGCTCGGCGCGGCTGCCGACTGGGTGCCGATGATGATCGCCTGGATCGGCGCGATCACGGCCCTGTTCGCCGCCACGATCGCACTCGCCCAGAACGACATCAAGAAGGTGCTCGCGTACTCGACGGTGTCGCAACTCGGCTACATGTTCCTGGCCGTCGGCACCGGGGCGTACGTCGCGGCGATCTTCCACATGATCACGCACGCCTTCTTCAAGGCGCTGTTGTTCCTCGGGTCCGGGTCGGTCATCCACGGGATGCACGACGAGCAGGACATGCGCAAGATGGGCAAGCTCCTCAAGTTCATGCCGGTCACCGCGGCCACGTTCATCATCGGCTGGCTCGCCATCGCCGGGGTGCCGCCGTTCGCCGGTTTCTGGTCGAAGGACGAGATCTTGCTGTTCGCGGCTGCCGAGAGCTGGGTGCTGTATGCAATCGGCATCGTCACGGCGATCCTCACCGCCTTCTACATGACCCGCCAGGTCGTGATGACGTTTTTCGGTGACGCGAAGTGGGGCAGCCACGCCAACGAGGCCGAAGCTGGCGAACTGGAGTCGGAGCCCGATGCCGAACCGGTCGAGACGCACGGCGCGCACGGCGAGTTCAAGCCGCACGAGTCACCGCCGTTCATGCTCCTGCCGCTCGTCGTGCTGGCTGGCCTGTCGATGGTCGGCGGTCTGATCCAGTTGCCGTCGCTCGGGATCATCCCGAAGGACTGGCAGCACAAGCTGCTCGACTGGCTGCACCCGGTGGTCGGGCTGAACGAGGCCGAGATCACCGACACGACGGCGTACGACCTGAAGGTCACCTTGATCTTCGTGGCCATCGCCTGCGCGGTGATCGGCATCGTCGCCGGCTGGATGGTGTACCAACGCAAGGTCGCGACACCGTTCGAGCCGGAGATCCTCGCTCGTGGTTGGCGCTACGACGAGGCGATCTCCTGGTTCATGGGTAAGCCCGGGCGTGCCGGCTTCCAGAGCGTGGCCGACTATGACGCCAAGATCGTCGACGGTGCGGTCAACGGTGTCGGCACGATGGTGCGAGCCACGGCCGATCAAGTTCGCAAGGGCCAGACCGGCTACGTGCGGCAATATGCCGGCGTCATCGGGATCGGTGTCGTGCTGCTCCTCGGTTGGTTCGTCGTGATTCGAGGAATTCTGTGATTGCTGCTGGTGGCGCCGCGGGTGCCTTTCCCATCCTGTCGGCGCTGATCTTCACGCCGATCATCGGTGCCGTCGGCATCTTGCTGACGCAGAAGACGCGGCCTGAGTACGCGAAGCTCGTCGCGCTCCTGACGTCGGTGTCGACCGCAGCGATGAGCATCTGGCTCCTCGCGTCGTTCGAGACCTCCGACGGTGGCTTCCAGTTCGTGTCGCAGCACACCTGGATCGAACAGTGGGGCATCGGCTGGCACCTCGGTGTCGACGGCATCTCGCTGTTCCTCGTCGTGCTGACCGGCGTGCTGTTCCCGCTCGTGATCGTCGGCATCGATCCGCATCACGACGAGAAGCCGTACCTGGCGTGGATGCTCATGTTGCAGGCCGGCGTGATGGGCTCGTTCTTGTCGCTCGACCTGTTCTTGTTCTTCTTGTTCTTCGAGATCGTGCTCGTGCCGATGTACTTCCTGATCGGCGGGTGGGGCTACGAGAACCGCGAGTACGCGGCGACGAAGTTCTACCTGTACACGTTCCTCGGCTCGGCGTTCATGATGGTCGGCCTGATCGCGACCGCGATGCTCGCTCGCGACGATCTCGGCAAGATCACCTTCGACCTCGTCGAGATCGCCGAGGGTGCCGACTTCGCCACCTCGACCGGGCGATGGCTGTTCTTCGGGTTCGCGATCGCGTTCGCGGTGAAGGTGCCGATCTTCCCGCTCCACACGTGGTTGCCCGACGCGCACACGCAAGCGCCGACGGCCGGCTCGGTCGTGCTCGCCGGTGTGATGTTGAAGCTCGGCACGTACGGCTTCTTGCGGTTCGGCCTGTACCTGTTCCCCGAAGCGGCGGTGTGGAGCCGTTCGCTGTGGCTCACCTTGGCGGTCATCGGCATCATCTACGGCGCGATCGCCGCGACGATGCAGAAGGACCTCAAGCGCCTGGTCGCCTACTCATCGGTCGCGCACCTGGGCTTCATCGTGCTCGGAACGTTCGCGTTCACGTCGCAGGCGATCACCGGTTCGGTGCTGCAGATGATCAACCACGGCGTGTCGACCGGTGCGTTGTTCTTGTTCGTCGGTTGGATCTACGAGCGGCGCAAGACGCGTCAGATCAGCGAACTCGGAGGCATTCAGTCGGTCGCCCCGATCTTCGCAGCGGGTTTCATGGTCGTGATGCTGTCGTCGATCGGCGTGCCCGGGCTCAACGGCTTCATCGGTGAGTACCTGATCCTGCTCGGATCCTTCCAGACGGCGCGTTGGTGGGCCGTGGTCGCCACGGCTGGTGTGATCCTCGCGGCGTTGTATCTGCTGTGGGCGTACCAGCGTGTGTTCCACGGTGAGCCCGAAGGTGACAACAAGACGTTCCCTGAGTTGCGTGCCAAGGAAGCGATGGTGTTGCTGCCGTTCATCTTCGCGATCGTGTTCGTCGGCGTGTACCCGAAGCCGCTGCTCGACCGCATCGAGCCGTCGGTCGAGGTGCTCATCACGCACGTGGCTGAGCACAGTTCGCTCGACGAACCCGAGATCGGGACGCAGCGCGGCACCTTCGAGCCCACACACGGCGAGGGAGAGGAGGGCGACGAGTGAGCGGCATGCACGTTCTCCTGCAGCAGGCCGAGAACCTGAACCCCGAGGTCGGTTGGTTCGCGCTGTCGCCGCTGATCGTGTTGGTCAGCGCCGCGCTGTTCCTGCTCGTCGTGGGGGCGCTGACGCCGACGTGGCCGAAGGGCCTGTATGCGTTGACCGCTGCGACGGCCGCAGGCGCGACCGGTGCGTTGGCGATGGTGAACTGGGACGACATCTCCGACGAAGGGACCCGCACCCTCGTCGCCGGTGCGCTGGCGTTCGACACGTTCTCGATGATGGCGACGATCACGATCTCGATCGGTGTGATCCTGGTCGTGCTGCTCACCGATGCGTTCATCCGTGACACGCCCAACGACGGCCCCGAGGTGTACGCGCTGTACCTCGTCGCTGCGACGGGTGGCATCGTGATGTCGTCGGCGAACGACCTCATCGTGTTGTTCCTCGGTCTCGAGACGCTGTCGTTGGCGCTGTACGTGCTGGCGGCGTCGAACCGTCGCTCCGACGCGTCGGCCGAGTCCGGTCTCAAATACTTCGTGCTGGGCGGGTTCGCCTCGGCGTTCTTCCTCTACGGCATCGCGCTCGTCTACGGCGCGACCGGCTCGACGAACATCTCCGAGATGCTCGAGGCGTTGGCATCCGGTTTCGACGAGAACAACGACGCCTTGGCGTTGGCGGGAATTGCCATGCTGATCGTCGGGCTCGCGTTCAAGGTCGCTGCGGCGCCGTTCCATCTGTGGGCGCCCGACGTGTATCAGGGAGCGCCGACGCCGGTCACTGCCTTCATGGCGTCGATCGGCAAGGCGGCAGCCTTCGGTGCGATCGTGCGTGTCCTGATCGTCGGGCTGCCGGTGTATCGCGACGACTGGCGTCCAATCATCTGGGTGCTGGCGGTGCTGTCGCTGGTCGTGGGTTCGTTCCTCGCCGTGGTGCAGGACAACGTGAAGCGCATGCTCGCCTACTCCTCGGTGAGCCACGCCGGATTCCTGCTGGTCGGCATCGAGGCGGCGGCTCACACGGCCGGCGAGTCGAATCCTGGCGCCGGCGTGCCCGAGGTGTCGCTGTACCTGATCATCTACACGGTCCTGGTGATCGGCTCGTTCGGTGTCGTCACGGTCGTGGCCGGCACGGGCGATGCGTCGCTGTCGACGTTCAAGGGTCTTGCGAAGCGCAAGCCGGCGCTGGCGATCGCCTTCACCGTCTTCTTGTTGGCGCAGGCGGGTGTGCCGTTCACGAGCGGCTTCGTGTCGAAGTTCGGTGTGATCCAGGCCGCGGTCGAGGAGACCAGCTACGCGATCGCGATCATCGCGATGGTGTCGGCGGTCGTCGCGGCGTTCCTCTACCTGCGGATCATGGTCAGCATGTGGCTGCACGATGCCGAGAGCGATGCGCCGACGGTCTCCGTGCCGTTCAGCGCTGGCCTGGCGATCACGGCAGCGGCAGTGTTCACGATCGCTGTCGGCGTCCTGCCGGGCTGGTTGATCGACGCGACCGAAACCGTCACCGCCTTCGCCCGCTGATCGTCGAGTCGCTCAACGATCGATCGGCGTCCAGGTGCCGGCGATGCGGCGAGCGGGTTCGCCGTGGCCGACCGCGAGCGGCTCCGCGCCATCGGCGATGATCACACCGCCGCACTCGGGGAGCCCCCACAGGTCGATGTCGTCGGGGATCGGCCAGCTTCGTGGGCCCGATGCAGTCCAGTGGGGGAGCGCGAGCCCGCCGACGAGCCCGAGGCCGTCGACGACGTCGGTTCCCGTCGCGGCTCCGGGCCTGACGGTGCGTTCGCACAGCACCATCGCTCCCGCGGACGCTCCCGAGATCGCCGTCCCGGTGTGGTGGAGCGCGACGAGTCGTTCGCCGATGGTGCCGTCGAGCGCTTCGAGCAGGTTCGCCGGCGATCCGCCTGGTAGGACGATCAGCGCCACGGTGTCGTCGAGCGCAGCGACCGCATCGGCCAGGTCGGTGCGCGGATCGGGGACGATCACGACGTGTGCGCCGAGGCGCTCGTAGTGGCGCCGAGCGCGAGCCGATGCGCTGTCGTAGTCGCTGCCGACGCGGGCCGCTCCGGCGAGGACCGCCACCGAGCCGTCGCCGATCCGCTGGAGCACCTCGGTGTCCATCTCCTCGCAGTCGCGGGTGAATTCGTGGCCGCCTTGGAGACAGATCACGATCGGCTCGCCCTCGACGACAGCCAGCGGACCGCGACGATCGAACCGATCAACCCGCCGGTCGACGACAGGAACAGATCGCCGACGGTGTCTTCGTAGGTGAGTGCGAGTCCGCCGGCCCCGCCGAATCCGTCCTCCGACACGGCCCATTCCATGAGTTCCCACCAGACGATCGTGATCGCTCCGAAGCCGTAGCCGAGCAGCACGGCGTCGCGTCGATCGGTGACGTTGCGGAACCGGAACGCGTGGTACGCCCCGACGAGCAGCACCCAGTTGATGGCATGGAGCACATCGTCGGTTCGGGCGTAGTCGTCGTAGATGCCGAGCAGGTTGCCGAGCGTGTCGAGCAGGAACGGCGCAGCGAGCAACGCGTCGGCGGTGTGCGGGTACGGATCCCATCTGCGCAGTCGAGCGACGATCGGCACCACGATGACGGGCGCGAGAAACAGCGGGGCACGGAACCCCATCGCCTTGCCGTCGACGGTGTCGGGCGACAACCCGATGGCGATCGCGAACGATGCAACGAGCGCCACTTTCACCGCGAGATTCACGACCCGGGTCGCCGGGTGGCGATCGATCGCGAGCACAGGCGAGTCGGCCACGTTCAGCCGCCGAGGATGGCGAAGGTGCCGGCGGATGTGGCGATGATTCGTTCGTCGCCGTCGTGCACCCGCGCTTCGAGGTGGACGACGTTGCGTCCCCGCTTCACCACAGTTGCCTCCGCCACGAGGTGCCCTGCCGCCGCTGCCCTGATGAAGCGCAACGACAGTTCGACGCTCGCGCAGTAGAAGCCATCGTCGACAACGCTCATCGTCGCCTTGCCCATCGCCGTGTCGACGAGCGCGAACAGCACGGCCCCATGGACGACGCCGTTCGGGTTGAGATGTTCCGCGCCGATGCTGATCGACGCGATTCCCGCACCTGGCGCGTCACCGGTGAGTTCCATCCCGAGGAAGCCTTGGAGGGGAAACGTGATCGGCGGTGCGGCCGCGTCGTCGCTCATGGGGCGAAGCTACTCGTGCCGACTCGCACGGCTCGGATCCGCGAGGCTGAGATGATGCAGCAGCGTCCGCTCGATCTCGTCGTGCTCGACGGTGGACTCTCGACGGCACTGGAGGAAGTCGGCGCCGACCTGCGAACGTCGTTGTGGACGGCGCGTCTGCTGCGTGACGACCCCGACGCGATCGTGGCGGCCCATGCCGCGTACTTCGCCGCGGGCGCGCGCGTCGCGACGACGGCGAGCTACCAGGCGAGCCTCGCCACCCTGCCGGCCTCGCTGATCACCTCGTGCGTGACGCTCGCGCAGCGGGCGAGGGACGAAGCGGACGTCGACCAACCCGACCGCCTGCTCGTGGCGGCATCGATCGGACCGTATGGTGCCGTGCTGGCCGACGGCTCCGAGTATCGGGGCGACTACGGCCTCGACGCCACCCAACTCCGCGACTTCCATCTCCCGCGGCTCGAACTGCTGGCGGCCGCAGGCCCCGATCTGTTCGCCGTCGAGACGATCCCCGATGTCCGCGAAGCGGAAGTGCTCGTACCGTTGCTCGACGAGATCGGCCTCCCAGCGTGGCTGTCGTACACCGTCGCCGACGGCCGGACCCGCGCTGGCCAGGACCTCGAGGAGGCGTTCGCCGTTGTCGCAGGTAGTTCCTCGATCGTGGCGACCGGCGTCAACTGCTGTGCTCCGAACGAGGTCCTCGACGCCGTCGTCATCGCTCGCTCGGGCACCGGACTGCCCTGCGTGGCCTACCCGAACCGTGGGTCGACGTGGGACGCCTCGACCCACGAATGGGTCGGCGGAGGCACCTTTCCCCTCGACCTGATCCCAGCTTGGCTCGACGCAGGCGTCCGCCTCCTCGGCGGCTGCTGCGAGGTCGGCCCCTCCGACATCGCAGCCCTCGCCCGCGCCCTGCGCCACTGAGCGACAGTCTGGGTCTGACCCACTCTGTCGTTTTCCGGTTGGCAGCTTCTGTCACCCGCTGAGACGGTGTGGAGCGTCCTGGTAATGTCCTCCCGATGACTGGCCGGTGGGGTGTCGGGGTCGTCGTGTCTGTTGCTGTGGTCGCGTCCGCGTGTTCGGGCGGCGATGGCGACGCTCCGGCGGCGCCGTTGGAGCCGACCGAGTCGATCGAGTCGATCGTGGTCGAGTCTTCCGTTGTCGCGACGACGACCACGTCCCCCAGCCCGTCGACCACCAGCACGACGAGTACCACCGAGCCGCCGCCGACGACGACCACTCTGGAAGACCTCCGCCTCGACATCGAAGCAGACCTCGATGCGGGGGAGAAGTCCTTCTTGCTCGGCGCTGCGACACCCGCGGACCCGGACGCACTTTCGAGACTTGAGGACTTCAATGCGGATCGCGCCTTGGAGACTGCGAGGGACCTCTACCATCGGCTCGCCTCCGATGGATTGGTTGCGCGGCCGAACGCGGACATCGAGTCGCTCATTCGGGTAGTTGAGGTGCTCAGTAGCGAGCCCCAGTCGGCAGAGGTTCTGTTCTGTCGAATTGATGCGGGGGTTCTGGTGAACGCGGTCGGAGAGTCGGTCGACGATCGTCCGGTTCGGTACCGGAGCAGGGGAACCGTCGTCTGGGCCGATGGCATCTGGAAGCTCAGCACCAGCAGCACGATCTCGTCCGAGGACGGAGTTACGAGTTGCGACGACTAGTCGGAGGTCTGCTGATTGCAGTCGTCATGGTCTCGGGAATTCCTACGGAGGCAGGTATCGGGACGCGAGACGATGGGGACAATCAGCCGGCTCCGGTGGCCGTGGATTTGGGTGGCACGATCGAGGTGCGGACCCGGTACAACGGGGTGACGATCTCGGAGGGCGGCTCGGGTGGTCCGCGGTGTTCGTGGCGTCAGTTCTCGATGGGTGAGTACGAGGACTTCCACGACATCTCGGTGGTGTTGAACGAGCCGCCGTTGCCGGACGTCCCGGCGTTGCCGACAGCTCGCGAGCCGACAGCTCAGGAGTTGGCGGAGCACGACCAGGCCCAGGAGGCGTACGACTTGGAGGTGGAGCGTCGTGCGGAGGCGGCTCGATTGGAGCAGCTTCGTCGTGCGCAGCCGACGAACATCCCGTGGCGTCAGGCGGGTGAGGTGATCCCGCATGCGTTCTACAGCGTCTACTGCCCGGGAGCGGCAGCCGAGTTCGTCTACGTAGCGATCGATACCGATGCGACGGTGCTGCTCGATGAGCTCGAAGGCTTGATGCGCGGTCGGATCCCATCGCCTCAGCCGGATGTGAGTCCGTCGGTGGAGGCGGGTGGGATCGTGAACCTCGGGATGTGGTTGGCGATTGCTCCACCGGTGGTGCCGTCGCGTCTCACGGCGGAAGCGGGTCCGCGGTGGGTGACGATGACCGCGGCGCATTCGGTGACGTCGTTCGAGATGGGGACGGGTGATGTGGTGGTGTGTGACGGATCGGGTGATCCGATCGTCGATCTCGACACGGTGGAGGCGTCGCCGGTGTGTGGGTACACGTATCGGCAGCCGTCACCGGCGGGGGTGGGCTTTGTGTTGTCGATTTCTTCGGAGTGGGTGTTGCCGTGGGTTTCGTCGTCGGGGTCGGGGGTGTTGTCGCATACGCAGACGGTCGCGTTCGATTACGACGTCGACGAGGTCCAGACCGTCGGACGCGGGTGAGCGACAGAGTGGGTCTGACCCACTCTGTCGCTTGTGGAACTCTTGACCGCGGTTCAGCTCAAGCTGGACCCCGAGCCCGCCGATCCTCGACTATGACCGCATCGGAGATCGAGATGGGACGCCTCCGGGAAGCGGTCGAGAACGCTCCGCACGACCCGTTCCACCGTTGCAACCTCGCGTGTCATCTCGCGGCCGACGGTGCCTACGACGACGCGCTGATGCAGTTGACGGCAGCGTTGACGCTGGCGTCGAGCGCGATCACCGCCGGCTGCGTGGTGTCGGCGATCCGTGAAGTGGCGGACGCGTTCGCGACGGCGTGGCGTCTCCCGGTGATGGTCGACCCCTGGCTCAGCGATACCGCCTGAGACGTCTACTCCGGGAGGACGAACGGCGGAATGTCGGTGACGGGAATCTCCGGGCCGAGCGTCGCGCCGATCAGGTCGAGGCGGTCACCGCTCCAGAACTTGCCGGGGTCGTACCAGTTGGGTGGCCGGTTGGCTTCGAGCAGCCCCATCCGCTCGTAGGTGATCGCCACGACTTCGGCGCAGAACAGTTGCTCGAGCCCTGCGCTCCGCTTCACTCGCCCCTTCAACCATCCCTTCGCGAGCGACCCGGTGCCGGGAAACGTCCGGCCGTCGAGTTCGTCGACG
The DNA here is from genome assembly GCF_046290335.1 of Ilumatobacter sp. Lineage (GTDB taxonomy): Bacteria > Actinomycetota > Acidimicrobiia > Acidimicrobiales > Ilumatobacteraceae > Ilumatobacter_A. The sequence goes on from NZ_JBKAGH010000003.1 coordinate 246,978, forward strand.
ACGTGCAGGATCGCGTCTTCCATCTCCGTCGTCACGTCGATGTCGATCTGGCGCATCCACGCGTCTTGTCCGTACCGGTGGTGCCACTGCCCGGCGGCGTCGACGAGGCGGTGCAATTGAGTGCCGCGGTGGGTGATGCCGGCCCAGACGTCGGGGATGGTCTTGCCGAGCTCGGCGTGCCACAGCAGCGGCGGGAGGTCGTCGAGGGCGATGACCATCCCGACGTGGTTCACCGGGCTGTTGGTGACCGCACGGATGGCCCGGTCGGCCGTCGATCGACCGCGGAACAGCCAGACGTCGCCGGTTCGGGTGAGGGCGGCGGCCTCGGCGAAGTCCATCGTCGCCTACGGTACTGATCGATGCGCATCTGGAAGTGGGTTGGTCTCGCGGGAATCGTCGGTGTCGCTGCGGTCGGCATCACGGCGGGCACGGTGACGGTGCAGCGCAAGCGCCGCGAGTTCGTCGACGCCGAGCACGACGAGCTGCGGGTGCGCCTCCACGAACGCTTCGCGCAGGCCCGAACCCGCGATGCGGCAGCTACTGGTAGCTGACCCACATCGGCGTGGGCGTGTTGTCGAGCGTCTCTGCGGGGGTCGGGGTCGGCGAGTCCTCGTCGAAGAAGTTCTTCCATCCGGTGCGGGACCCTGGCGGTAGGTCGGCGACCATGCGGCCCCAGGATCCACGCTTGCGCGCCAGCGTGCCGAAGCCGTCCATGTGCATCACGACCTGCACGCGATCGGTGCCGGCGATCGACGACTTGTCGGTGATCATCGACGGATCGAATTGGTGCAGGACGAGGAGTTTGGGCGGCAGGCCCTCCGATCGGGTGAGTTCGTCGAGGTACCAGGTCGTCTCGTTGACTTCGGCGGCGTCGACCGTGCCGATGGTGCCACCGCCCGGCGTTTGTGGTGCCCGGACGCGCCACTCGGGGTCGAGCGCCATGCTGACGTTCGGTCGGCGCCAGAGCTCGGCGTACTCGCGCGCCTGGTCGGGAAATCGAGCGCGCCCCGACTGGAGGTCGATGAGGACGTGGAATCCGTTGTCCTCGGCGGCGTCGATCCAGGGGAGGAAGAGCTCCGGCGGGAATTCGTTCGAGTAGTCGCCGTCCGAACCGGCGAACGCTGAGGCGACGGATCCGATGAGCTCGAACGCCGGCACGACCGGGCGGCCCAAGCCGACGTATCGCTCGGCGAGTCGAACGGCTCGGTCGACGGTCTGCTGGAGCGGCTGCTCGCCCAGCGCACCCAGCGTCGACGACCCGGGGAAGCCGTACAGCGCGACGTACAACGCCTGGGGGTCATACGCACCGGGCGTGTGCACGGGTGGGTCGACGCGTACCGCCTTCTCTGTCACATTGGCGAGGCTGTCGGCGTTCAGCGCGCCCAGCCCCATGGCGAACCCGAGCCCGAGAAACGACCGGCGACTTGCTCGTGTGGCGTCCATCACCAACAGAGGTTCCCATCGAGCGGGAGGCGGAAACGTGGGTCAGCGGTCGAGGCGGGAGTAGAACGCGGTGAGCGCCTCGGGGTCGAAGCGGGCGATCAGGTGGTTGTCGTCGTCGCGGCCGAGGTCGAGGGCGGGGCAGAAGAAGCCGTCGTCGCCGAGCCAGAAGTGCGGTGATCCTTTCACGCCGCGTTCGACGCCGAGGTCGTATTCGGCTCGGACGGCGGCTTCGTCGGCAGCATCGTCGACCGACAGGCCGTGGGCGGACGCGATGGCGTCGAGCACGTCGGGGTCGCTGATGTCTCGCCCCTCTTCGAACAGGGCGTGACGAATCGCGAGGCTGACGGCGAGTCCGGTCGGGGCGTCGACGTCGTAGGCGGCGATCGTGAGGCGGTGAGCGGGCACGGTGGTGGTCGGCCACTGGTCGGCGTCGAGCCCGGCGAAGGCGTCGATGTCGAGTTGTTCGCACAACGCGGCCGACTTCTCGATCACGCCGTCGACGGCGAGTCCGGCGCCGTTGACCCATTCGAGCGGCCAGGCGCGCACGATGATGTCGGTCGGGTGGTCACCGGCCTCGACGTGTTCGACGATGTGCTGGAGCCCGACGTAGGCGAACGGGCACGTGATCTCTGCGAAGACTTCGAGCGTGGTACTCATGGCTCCAGTATTGCGGCACGGCAGACTGCGCAGATGGCTGCATCGATCTCCCCGTCCAAGATCTCGGCCTGGCTCGAGTGCGCGCACACGATGACGCTGCACCATCTCGTCGAATCCGGCGAGCTGACGTTCGAACGAGGCCCGCTGGGCGAGATGGCCGAGATGCTGATGGCGAAGGGCCAGGCACACGAAGACGCAGTCCTCGCCCGCTACGTGGCCGAGGGCCGGTCGGTGTTCCGTGTGGCGGAACGGTCGAGCGAGGAGTCGTTCGAGCAGTGGGTCGAACGCGTCGGCAATCCGATGGCCGATGGCTGGGACGTCATCTACCAGTTGCCGATGGTGCACGACGGGGTGCGCGGTGTCGCCGACTTCCTCGTGCGCGTCGATGATCACTACGAAGCGGTCGACGCCAAGCTCGCCCGCCAGGAAGCCAAGCCGGGTCACGTCCTGCAGTTGTGTTTCTATGCCGATGCGCTCGAAGCCCTGACCGGGGTTCGCGGCGAGCACGTCCACCTCGCGCTCGGCTCGGGTCGCACCGAGACGATCCGCCTCGCCGAGGTCGATCCGTACTGGCGACGCATCCGTTCCTCGCTGATGACGGCGCTCGCCGACCCGCCCCGCACCACCGCTGAGAAGTGCAGCCATTGCGACTTCTGCGAGTTCCACCAGGTGTGCAACGACGAGTGGCGCGCCGCCGACTCGCTCGTGTTCGTCGCCGGCGCGCGCCGCGCCGACCGTGACGCGTTGCGGGCCGACGGCGTGACGACGCTCGCAGCGCTCGCCGAGGCGACCACCGCGCCTCCGGCGGTCGACGCGGTCCGCTTCGACAAGCTGGTCGACCAGGCCCGCCTCCAGTTGGCGTCACGTGTTGCGGGCGGCGCACCGCCTGCGTTCGAGTTGCTGGCCGCCGGCACCGGGTGGGTGGAGTTGCCCGAACCGGATGAGGGCGATGTGTTCCTCGACTTCGAGGGGCACCCGTTCTGGACGCCCGAGCGGGGTCTGTTCTTCCTGCTCGGTCTGATCCAGCGGAGCGAGGCCGGCGACTGGGAGTTCGTCGAGTTCTGGGCACACGACCGCGCCGAGGAAGCTGCGGCGACCAAGGCACTGATCGATCATCTCGCGGCGCGTCGGCAGCGTTTCGGTGGCATGCACGTCTACCACTACAACCACACCGAACGGTCGTCGCTCGAGGCGCTCACCACCGAGCACGCAGTGGCCGAGGTGGCCCTCGACGAGTTGGTCGCGACGGGCGCGTTCGTCGACCTGTATCCGATCGTGACCGGCTCGATCGTGCTCGGCGCCGAGTCGTACGGCCTCAAGCACGTCGAGTTGTTGACCGACTACGAACGCGGGCACGACATCGACCAGGGCGCCGGCGCGGTGGTGGAATACGAGCGCTGGATGACCGACGCCGACCCCGACATCCTCCGCCGGATAGCCGACTACAACGAAGACGACGTGCGTGCCACGCTCGCCGTGCGCGACTGGCTGGTGGCACATCGTCCGGCCGGTTCGGCGTGGCGGGTTCCGGTGCTCGACATCGTGCAGCGCGACGAAGAACTCGACCGGCGCATCGACGCACTGCACGCGTTCGGTGCCGACGCGCCCGAGCACCTGATGGGCGATCTGCTCGGCTACTGGCGTCGCGAGAAGCGCGCCGTGGCGGCCGACGTGTACCGGCTCGCCACGTCGGACGTGGCCGACCGGCGCGAGTCGCCCGGAGCGATCGCCGACCTGGAATTCCGGGAATTCGTCGAACTGCTCGACAAGCGTGGCAAGCCGCGCAAGTGGCCCGCCGCCGTGTTCACGTATCCCGCCCAGCCGGTCGACGCCGAGATCGAGCGCGGTGCCGACCTGATCCACGTGACGAGCGAGCAGGAGTGGACGTTCTTCACGGTCGACTCGATCGACCGGCAGGCCCGCGAGCTGCGGTTGACATGGACCGGCGATCACCAGGAGTCGGGCTTCGTGCCGACGAGCCTGACGCACTACGTCTGGTTCAGGGAGGGAGCGAAGATCGACGCGCTCGAGTCGCTGGCCGATGAACTGCTGGCGAGCACCGGCGACAAGGTGGCGCACGCCCTGCTCCGTCGCGAACCGCCGGCGATCGTTCCGGACATCGCGTACGTCGACGACTGGGTCGAGCACCTCGACGGCACCGTCCTGCCGGTGCAGGGCCCGCCGGGCACGGGCAAGACGTACACCGGCGCCCGCCTGATCCGGGGGCTCGTGAAGAGCGGCAAGCGCGTCGGCGTGACCGCGATGAGCCATCTGGCGATCGAGAACCTGCTGCGTGCCGTGGCCGAGCACTTCGACGAACTCGACGATCTCGACGCGCTGCGCGCGGTGCACAAGCACAGCGGAGGGCGGGTCGAGTCGGTGTCGTACGTCAACGACAACGGTCGGGTGGCCGACGGCCCGTACGACATCATCGGCGGGACGCCGTGGCTGTTCGCGAGCACGGCGATGCGCAACGCACCGGTCGACGTGCTCGTCGTCGACGAGGCGGGCCAGCTCGGGTTGGCCGACACGATGGCAGCGGCGATCTCGGCGAAGAGCGTGGTCTTGTTGGGTGATCCGCAACAGTTGCCGCAGGTGTCGCAGGCGAGCCATCCCAACGGTTCGGGTGCCAGCGCGCTCGCGCATCTCCTCGACGGCGATGCGACGATCAGTCCCGATCGCGGCGCGTTCCTCGACACCACGTGGCGGATGCACTCCGACGTGAGCCACTTCATCTCCGACGTGCTCTACGAGGGGCGCCTGCACGTCGACCCGTCGTGCGATGGCCAGTCGACCGAAGTGGGTGGGACCGGGTTGCGGTGGATCGAGGCCACGCATCACGACTGCTCCACCTCGTCGGCGGTGGAGGCCGAGTTGATCGCTGCGCAGATCCGGCGCTTGATGAACACCCCCTGGACCGATCGGCACGGCAACGTCGAGAAACTCCGTCCGAAGGACTTCATGGTGGTGGCGCCGTACAACGACCAGGTGCGGACGATCCGCGAGGTCTTCTCGACGCACAAGCGCTTGGCGAAGGTCGAGGTCGGCACGGTCGACAAGTTCCAGGGTCGTGAGGCGGCGATCGTGTTCTTCTCGATGACCACGTCGTCGTCGGAGCTGATGCCGCGCGCCGCCGATTTCCTGTTCTCCCGCAACCGTTTGAACGTGGCGATCAGTCGCGCTCGCTGTCTCGCGTACCTGGTCTGCACCGACGCACTGCTGTCGACGCGTGCCAAGACGGTCGACGACATGAAGCTGATCGGGTCGCTCTGCGCCTTCGTCGAACGCGCCGACGCAGTGTGACGTAGTGGTGACTCGTCGCGGTTCCGACCGCGATTGTTGAACATCTCCTTGCGCGGGGGGTGACGGGCGGGACGGTTTGTCGAGCGTCGCGGCACGGGCCCGTCGCAGACCGACAACCAGACCGGCATCACCATGCCATCTGATCGAAAAGGTAGATCACAATGTTCAAGGAACCTTCAGAGACGGGTCCGCCGCCTCGGCCCCACGGCCAGCGGCGCCGCCGAGTCGGAATCGCCTTGGCACTCGCGCTGGCGTCGAGCGTGACGGCGGTGAACCCGTTCGGGCCGGCGCCCAGCGTGTCGGCCGCTCCCGTCGGTGCGGTGCAAGAGGGCGGTCCGGTGATCCTGGATGGCACCGACTCGGGCCTCCACGGGTCGATCGCGCTCGACGGCAGCGGCGTTCCCAAAGCCAGTGAGCTCCGGAGCACCTGGGTGTACGAACTCAAGGCCTGGGAAACCCTGCTGGCCGGGGTGCCGTCGTCCTACGACCACAACGGCAAGGTCGCGATCGTCGGAGCATCGGCTTCGACCGCCACGAGCAACAACTGTGGTGGCGCCGCCCACTACGTCTCCCAGCGTCTCGCCTCGGGTGCAGTCGAGATCGACTACTTCGAGGGCGCAGCGGCGATCAGCACGCTGTTCGACGACGTCTTTGCAGGCACCGCGAACTACCAGATGATCCAGATCGTCGAACAGGGCTGGTGTGGCAACGGCATGGACAGCGCGGAGGCAGGCGCCGTCAACGCCCGTGGTCCGGCCATCGCTGCTCACGTCAACCGTGGTGGCGCCCTGTTTGCGCAGTCGCAGTCGTACGGATGGCTGAACTCACTGTTCCCGGACCTTTCTGCGTCGACGGCGTGTGGCGGCAGCACGCCGGAGCTGACGGCGGCCGGTTTCGCTCAGTTCCCCGGTCTCACCAATTCGAACATCGCCGCACCGTGGCACAACTGTTTCACGGCATCGGGTGAGTTCCCGCTCACGCCGCTGGCGTTGCAGGATGGCACGCACACGGTGATCCTCGGCGGCGATTCGGTGACGCTGCCGTCGACCGTGTCGCTCGCGACCACACCCGAGCAGCCTCGCCCGGGTGACGAGGTGTGCACGACCGCAACGGTCGTCGACTCGGCGGGTGACCCGGTCGAGGGTGCCAGCGTCGAGTTCTTCGTCGACGGCGAGTCGGTTGGCACGGAGCTGACCGACGCTGCCGGTGAGGCGGTGTATTGCTACACGGTCGCCACCTCGGGCGAGGACGACGTGACCGCCACCGTGGAGACCGGTCCGGGCACGGGCACCAAGTCGTCGACGATCACGACGTCGACGCTCTCGATCGATGCGACGCCCGCCGCAACGCTGGCTCGCGATGCGTCGGTGTGCATCGACGTCGTCGCTGCCACCAGCGACGGCTCGACCGAGACGCCCACCGAGGGCGCATCGATCTCGTTCGTCGTCGACGGGCCAAACGGCCCGGCGAGCGGCTCCGACGTGACCGACGCCTCGGGCGCAGCCCAGTACTGCTACACCGGTTCCAGCGGCGGCCAAGACACGGTCACGGCCACGATCACGAGCGGCGCTCCATCCGACTCGCGCTCGATCCTCGTCAGCTGGACCGGCGCCCGCGTCGATGTCATCGACGTCGAGCAGGGCGCCAGCCAGACCGGCAAGGTCGTGCCCGTGACGGTGGCGGAGTTCATCGCCGGCACGGTCTATGCCACCGTCTCCGTTCCGGTGGGCGAGGGCACGCTGAGCCTGAACACCTCGGGCTACACGGTGTCCATGACGGCACCGACCGTGAGCTTCAGCAATCAGACGACGCTGGCGTTCGAAGGCAGCCTCGCCGACATCACCGGTCTGCTGGCCTCGCGCCTCACCTGGGACGCTCCGGCCGATGCGGGTACCTCGGTGCTCACGGTCACCGTTGCCGACGATCCTGCTTCGCCGACCGAGACAGCGACCGGCACTGGTTCGTTGACGGTCACGTCGCCGCCGGTCATCACGCAGCAGCCTGAGAGCCAGACCGTGAACGCGGGCACGATGATCATGTTGCACGCTCACTCGTCGGGCTACCCGACGCCGGTTGCCCAGTGGCAGGTGAGCACTGATGATGGTTCGACCTGGACCAACGTCAGTGGCGGTGAGGCGGGGCACTTCCCGCTGCCGATCACCAATGAGATGGATGGCTACCAGTACCGCGCTCGTATCTCGAACTCGACCGGCAACGTCATCAGCGACATTGCTGTACTGACCGTCATTCCGGCAGTGGCACCTGTCTTCACCGACAGCACCATTGGCGATCTGCAACTCGGCGTCGCGGTGACCGACGGCGTGTCGGCCTCGGGTGCCCCGCTGCCGACGTACTCGGTGGCTGCTGGTTCGCTGCCTGCGGGCCTCGAGCTCAACACGACGACGGGTGCGATCACCGGTACCCCGGTGGTCGCCGGTCCGTACTCGTTCACGATCGAAGCGAGCAACGCGGTCTCCACTGCGTCGATCGTCATCAGTGGCACCGTCACGAGCATCCCGGTGTTCACCGACGGCACCGTCGCCAGCCTGAAGGTGGGCGTGCAGGTGTCGGATGGTGTGGCAGCTTCGGGTGTTCCGGCGCCGACGTATTCGGTCATCGAGGGCGCGCTGCCTGCCGGCTTGCAGCTCGATGCAACGACGGGAGCGATCACCGGAACCCCGACCAAGGCGGGTGACTACTCGTTCACGGTCAAGGCGACCAACTCGGTCGGTTCGGTGACGAAGGTGGTCAGTGGCACCGTCGACGTCGAGGTCATCCCGCCCAAGACGCCGGTCGTCCCGCCCAAGACGACGGTCGAGCCGCCGACTTCGCAGGACGACAAGGTGACCGTGAAGGGAAGCGGGTTCAAGCCCGGCTCGACGGTGGAGATCGTCGTCGATGACGAAGTCGTCGGCACCACGGTCGCAGACGAGGACGGCAACGTGATCATCGAGGTCGAGCCGCCTGCCGGATCGAAGGACTATGAGGTCGGGTTGCAAGGGGTCGCCGTCGATGACACGTCGGTCGACCAGTCCGACCGAGTCGTCAAGAACTTCGACGGTCGCAGTGTGGTCGTCCCCGACGACACCGGGTACATGCCGATGGTCCCCGTTCGTCTGCTCGACACTCGCGATGGTGAGCGTCCGGCGGCTGGTTCGACCACTCGACTGGCGATCGACGCCGCCGAATCCGGTCTGCCGGCCGGGGCGACCGAGGTCGCGATCAACGTTGCTGCGGTCAAGCCGGGCGGCCTCGGATTCGTGACCGTCTTCGGATGTGCTTCCGAGCGCCCCGAAGCATCGGCCGTCAACTTCGACAGCGGTGCCAACTCGTCGAACCTCGCGATCGTCGAGCTCGACGAGTCGGGTGAGATCTGCCTCTACGTCAGTGAGAGCGCCCATCTCGTGGTCGACCTGAGCGGTGCGTTCGCACCGTCGCAGTCCGACCGTCTCGGTTCGCTCGCCCCGACCCGTCTCCTCGATACACGAGGCGGCACACGGGTCGGTGCCGGTGAATCCGTCGAGGTACAGGTGACCGGTGACGGCCTCGCCCCGGACGGTGCCGCAGCTGCGGTGTTGAACGTGGCGGTGGTCAACCCGGACGACAGCGGCTTCTTGACGCTGTTCCCCTGCGACGAGGAGTTCCCGCTCGCCTCCAGCCTGAACTACGGCAAGGGCACGACTCGCTCCAACGCAGCGTTTGCGAAGCTGAGCGAATCCGGCTCCGTGTGTGTGTTCTCGTCGGTGGCGACCGACCTGGTGATCGACCTCAACGGTGCGTCGGCCTCCGGGAACACGTCGCAGCTGGTGGCGAACGTCCCGGTGCGAGTCCTCGACACCCGGTCCGGTGACAAGGTCGAAGCGGGCGAGACCCTCCGTCTCGACCTCGGTGCCAAGAGCGGGCTGAAAGACGTCGATTCGTACGCACTCAACGTCGCGGCGGTCCAGGCCGAGGGCACCGGCTATGCGACGATCTTCCCCTGTGGGACGGAGCGTCCGCTGGCGTCGAGCCTCAACTTCACGACCGGTACGCCCACGCCGAACCACACCACGGCCAAGCCCGGTGCGGACGGGGTGGTGTGCATCTACGTGTCGGCGACGACGCACATCGTCGTCGACGTGGAGGGTGTCTACCTCTGATCTGACCATCCACGTACCGATTTCTCACCCGGAGGGGCGTCGCATGTCGGCGCCCCTCCGGCGCGTCTGGACACCTGGTCGGTCAGAGGATCGCGATGCGGAGGAGGTTGGCGAGTTCGACCACGAAGCGGATGGGTGCGGTGCCCTCGACGAGTGGCTGGTCGTCGACGACGGCGATCGAGTCGCCGGCGTCGGGCGAGTAGACGACCGCCACGTCGAGTTGCTGGTGGTGGAGCACTTCGCTGGCGAGGCCGTCGGGGTTGCGTTCGGCGTGCAGGTGGCCTTGGCGTGACGTCCACACGAAGCCGTGCGAGCGCTTGGCGCCCGCGAGCTGTTCGGCGACGGAGCGGGTGCACGGGTAGTGGAGTGCGTCGGCGCCGGTGAGTTGGCCTCGATGGATGCGGAGCGCGCCGAGGGCGTCGTCGCGCAGGTCGAGGAGGCGGACGTCGTCGGTGAGCCGCAGCCGGTAGAGGAAGAACGCGCCGAGCTGCGCTGCGTAGATGCGCGGGTTGGGTCCGGCTGCTTCGTGGAGCGCGGACTCGAGGAGCGACGCGGATCGTTGCGCGGCGAGGTAGCAGTGGCCTCGGCCGTGGAGCGGCGAGAAGCGCCCGTTGCCGACTTCGGGCGGTGCGAACGGTGTGCTGCCGTGTTCGGTGCGTGCTACCCGATACCACTCGGTGCCGGCCGGGAGGGTGTGGGTGTGCAGGGTTCGTTTGTCGATGCGCCCCGGACGCACGATCGGGCAGTCGTCGCGTCCGCAGGGCGCGTCAGGCATCGAACAGGCGCTCGGCGGCGCGCAGCGCGTCGTCGACGCGGTCGGCGCGTCGGACGAGGTCGATCGGGCGGGCATCGATCCACGGGTTGATCGCCGTGAACCACTGCCATTGGGCCCAGCCGCTCATCCCGCCGGCGGTGAGCCGCTCGACGACGCGGGCGGACCGGTCGTCGACGTCGAACACCTCGTCGAGTTGGAACGTGGGGATGAGCGTGGCGTTGCCGTGATCGACGACGAACAGGCGGCCGCGGCCGCGCTGGCGTTTGACCCATTGGCGGGCGGCGAGGACGGTGGAGTCACGGCCGCGGGCGAGCCCGTCGTAGTCGACCGACGGCTCGGTGGTGGCGAGGTGATCGCGTGCGAGGCGGACGAGGCGCGCCTGTTCGATGGCCGCGGCGTCGAGTCGTGGTGGAGCAACGGGAAGGTCGTCGGTGATCGCTGCGAGCGCGCTCATGTCACAAGTGTACCTCGATCATCAATGTGGTACGCGCATGACGGTACGTGCCGGTCGTCAGGTCGGGAGGGCGAGGCCGACCAGGGGCGGTCGCAGCGGGTGCGACTCGCCGTGTGGGTTCTTCAACGTGAAGTGACCGCCCCCGAGGGGCTCGATACTCCAGTGCTGCTCGTGGAGCAGGTGGTGGTGGAACCAGCAGAGCAAGACGAGGTTGTCGGGCTTGGTGGTACCGCCATCGAGCCAGTGGATGGCGTGATGCGCGTCGCAGGAGCCGGCGGGGATGCCGCAGCCTTGCCACCGACAGCCGTGGTCTCGGACGATGAGCGTGTCGAACAGCGTGTCGGGGACCACCCGCCGGCGACGGCCGTAGTCGATGACCGTGCCGAGCGGGTTGGTGATGTAGCGGTGGATGTGGCAGTCGCAGGCCATGCGCCGGATCGTCTCGGCGCCGACGACGGTGGCGTCGAGGTCGGTGTCGAGCACGCCGCCCTTGGTGCCCTCGAGCAGGTCGTCGTAGGCGATCGTGGCGATGACCTTGGGCTTGCGACGCTTCTTGCCGGGCTCGGGGGTGAGGTTGGCGATCGTGATGCGGGCCATCTCGGTGAGTGCGTCGGCGCGGCGTTGCGCGGCGGTGCGAGTTTCGCCGTCGGCGGGCTGCGACAGCGCCCGGATCGCCTCGCGCACCAGGGCGAGGCTTTCGGGGTCGAGGGTGCCGTCGAGGCGGCCCATGCCGTCCATGAGCCCGGAGAGGTGGAGCGCGCGGGCGTCGAAGCGCTCCTGGGCGGTGCGCTCTTCGCGGTCGGGGTCGGCGTGCATCCGCCACGTGTCGAGCACCAGCTTGAAATCGCGGTGGGGTAGCGAGGTGGCCCAGCCGCACAGCATCGCTTCGTCGCGGGCGAACGTGTCGGCGAGGTCGGCGCACCAGGCATCGCACAGCAGGCGAAGGTTCGATTCGGCGAGGCCGCCGCCAGCGAACGCGGATTTGACGATCGGCATGTGCTGGATGCGATCGGCGAGCAGGATGGTGCCCGTGCAGTGGCCGATCCCCTCACCCGTGGTGACCGCGAGCCAGGAGGTGGGCGACCGGTAGCCCAGTTGGTAGAACTCGCCGCGGGTGACGACGGCGTGCACTTCGTCGAGCTGCTCGGCGCGCTGGCGACGCATCGCCCGAGTGGCAGCCGTGACCGCGGGCGTCGGGTCGGCCAGCCGCTCCAACTCCTCCACGCCCTCGGCGATCATTCGGGCCTCCATGCGAACAAGTGTACGACAAGGGTGTATCAGAGTTGCCCGAACGCGAGCGCCCAGCGATGTCGGGCGGCGGTGCCGGCTGCCGCGCGCCCGGCCCCGATGTGCCACGGCGGTGACCGAACTACGGTGAGGGCAGTGGCGAACGGCAGCGAGACGATCAAGAACCATGCGGCCTTCATCTGGTCGGTGGCCGACTTGTTGCGGGGTGACTACAAGCAGTCGGAGTACGGCAAGGTGATCCTGCCGCTCACCGTCCTGCGACGCTTCGACTGCGTCCTCGACCCCGTGAAGGCGGAGATGCTCGCCAAGCACGAGAGCCTGAAGGGCCGGGTCGAGAACTTCGCGCCACTGCTCGATGCGCTCACCGACGTCGACGGCTTGTGGAACACGAGCCGATTCGACATTCCGAAGCTGCTCGACGACCCCGACAACATCCGTGACAACCTGCTCGCCTACGTCGCCGGTTTCTCCGACGAGGCCCGCGAGATCCTCGAGCGGTTCGATTTCGCCACCCAGATCACCCGGCTCCACAAGTCGGGGTTGCTCTACTTGGTGCTCGGCAAGTTCGCCGAGATCGACCTGCACCCCGACCGGGTCTCCAACCTGGAGATGGGTTATCTCTACGAGGAACTGATCCGCCGCTTCTCCGAGCTCAGCAACGAGACGGCGGGTGAGCACTTCACGCCGCGTGAGGTGATCGGGCTGATGGTGAACCTGCTGTTCATCGAAGACGACGACATCCTCTCCAAGCCGGGGGCGAAGGCCACGCTGTACGACCCGGCGTGCGGCACCGGCGGCATGTTGAGCGTGGCGGAAGACTTCGTCCGCCAGCACAACCCGCAGGCCACCCTCACCGTCTACGGCCAGGAACTGAACTCGGAGTCGTACGCCATCTGCCGCTCCGACATGATGCTGAAGGGGCAGTCGGCGAACAACATCAAGGTCGGCAACTCGCTCAAGACGTACAGCCCCGACGATCCCGGCGACCAGGGCGACCAGCACCCGACCGAGCGGTTCGACTACCTGCTCGCCAACCCACCATTCGGTGTGGAGTGGAAGAAGGTGGCCGACTCGGTGAAGGCCGAGCACGAGACCCAGGGCTTCGCCGGCCGGTTCGGTGCGGGCCTGCCGAGGATCAACGACGGCAGCTTCCTGTTCCTCCAGCACATGATCTCGAAGATGCGAGCCCCCGAACAGGGCGGCTCACGGCTGGCGATCGTGTTCAACGGCTCGCCGCTGTTCACCGGCGCCGCTGGGTCGGGCGAGAGTGAGATCCGCCGCTGGATCATCGAGAACGACTGGCTCGAGGCCGTGGTCGCCCTGCCCGACCAGCTGTTCTACAACACCGGCATCTCCACCTACTTCTGGATCGTCACCAACCGCAAGAGCCCGGCCCGCAGGGGCAAGGTGCAACTCATCGACGCCCGCAAGAGTTTCACCAAGATGCGCAAGAGCCTCGGCGAGAAGCGCAAGCAGGTGGCCGACGACCAGATCGCCGAGATCGTCCGCCTCTACGGCAACTTCGATCAGCAGAACGTCGACCCCGAGACCGGTGAGCCCGACGCCCGGGTCAGGATCTTCCCCAACGAGTCGTTCGGCCTCCTCCGCATCACCGTCGAACGCCCCCTTCGTCTCCGCTACGAGATCACCGACGAGACCGCGGACGCGCTGCGAGCCGACAAGAAGCTCGCCAAGCTCACCGACGACCAGCGCGACGCACTCGCCGAACGCGCCAGCGGACGCGTCGGCACGGCGTTCGCCACCGAAGCCGATGCCCGCGCCGAAGCGAAGCGCTGGATGGCCGACCTCGACATCTCGGGCAAGCCGATCGAGGCCGCCATCGTCGACGCCCTGTCGGTCCGCGATCCCGACGCCGCCCCGATCCTCGACAAGCACGGCAACCCCGAACCCGACGCCGACCTGCGCGACAACGAGAACGTCCCGCTCCCGCCCGACCCGGTCCGCTACGAACCCGACCCCACCGGACGCCTCGCCACCGACACCTACACCAACGCCGTCGAGCAGTACGTCGAGGCCGAGGTCCACCCCTACGTCGGTGACGCCTGGGTCGACCACACCAAGACCAAGATCGGCTACGAGATCCCCCTCACCAGACACTTCTACGTCTACACACCCCCAAGGCCGCTCGAAGAGATCGACGCCGAGATCAAGCAGCTGGAAGCCGAAATCCAGGAGCTCCTCGCCGAGGTGACGGAGTGATCGAGGCGTGACAATCATCGCTCGGCGCGGCCAGAATGTCGGGATGGCGACACGTCTGCAGTTCGACATCGACGCGATCGATGCCGTGTGCCGGCGCCGCCATGTTCGACGTCTCGCCGTGTTCGGCTCGGCCGTCACGGGCGAGTTCGATCCGGGTCGCAGCGACGCCGACTTCCTGGTCGAATTCGACGAGACATCCACGACGCTTCTGGAGGACTACTTCGGGCTCAAGGAGGACCTGGAACTCCTCCTCGGTGCCCCAGTCGACCTGGTGGCCCCGAGGGCTCTCGACAACCCGTACTTCGCCAGATCGGTGGAGACGAGCCTTCGCGAGCTCTATGCGGCGGCCTGAGATCGCCGCACACCTGTGGGAGGCGGCTGAGTCGGCGCGGCCGATCCGCGAGTACGTCGCCGGGCAGACGTTGGACGACTTCCGCAGCGACGTCGGCCTGCGTGATCGTGTCGAACGCCGGTTCATTCGCGTCGGAGAGGCGCTCAGTCAGGCCGCGAAGCTCGATCCGAACCTCGACGAGGTGCTTCCCGAGCTCCCGAGAATCGTCGCTTTCCGCAACGTGCTGATCCATGGCTACGCAACCATCAACGACGAGGTCGTGTGGCAGGTTGCCAACGATCAACTCGACAGCATGATCTCGCAACTCGATCAGCGACTCGCCGCCGACGGCACACACGAGGGACTGGAGTCCGAGCAGTGAATCAGCCGGACCCGGTCTCGCAGCAGGGGTGTGTGATGGCGCGTGCGCCACAGAGGTTCGCTGACGCCGAGGTCCACCCCGACGTCGGTGACGCCTGGGTCGACCACACCAGGACCAAGATCGGCGACGAGATCCCCCTCACGAGACACTTCTACGTCTACGCACCGCCAAGGTCGCTCGAGGAGATCGACGCCGAGATCAAACAACTCGAGGCCGAGGTCCAAGCGCTGCTCGCCGAGGTGACGGAGTGAAGATCGACGTACCGCTACCGGCGGTGCAGCACTGGGACAGGATGCCCGCTCGTCGGCTCTTTGCCCGCGTAAGGCGCGATCCTCGAGCGGACGACGAGATCGTCACCGCGTTTCGAGATGGGCAGGTGACAAGGAGGTCGAATCGCCGAACCGAAGGGTTCACGAACGCTGTTCAGGAGATCGGCTACCAAGGTGTGCGAGCGGGAGATCTCGTCATCCACAGCATGGATGGCTTTGCGGGTGCCATTGGAGTGAGTGACAGCGACGGCAAGGCTTCGCCCGTCGTTCACTGCTATCAGCCTGAACTCGGAACAGAGCCCCGGTTCTATGCCTACCTGTTGCGAGACCTTTCCGAGCGAGGCTTCATCACCTCATTGGCCAAGGGCATCCGCGAGCGGTCCACCGCCTTCGACGTGGAGACCTTTCGAAGCCTCGTTCTCCCTGCCCCACCCCTGGCCGAGCAGCGGGCGATCGCCGACTACCTGGACGCCGAGACCGCCCGCATCGACGCCCTGATCACCAAGAAGCAACAACTCATCCACCTCCTCGAAAGGCGTCGATGGAGGACGTTCGATGAATTGGCGGAAGCCGATACACCCGACCGGGTGCCATTGCGACGGGTGCTGACATTCCTCACCGATGGTCCTTTCGGCAGCGCGTTCAGTTCGGGTGACTACGTGCATGAAGGGCTGGGAGTGATCCGCCTTGGAAACATCGGCTTCGCCGAGTTCAGACAAGAGTCCATGGTCCACCTTCCACCGGAGCGTCGGTTCGACTTCGCAAGGTACCGGGTGCGACCCGGTGACTTGCTGGTCGCAGCGCTCGGTGACGAGCGGAATCATCCAGGGCGAGCCTGCGTTGCGCCCGATCTTGGACCGGCGATCGTGAAGGGCAAGTGCTTTTGCGGGCGGATCGATTCTGGGGTCGCTGACGCGGAGTACGTGGCGCTGGCGTGCTCGTCTAGCAGGGTGCTGAAAAACCCGGATTGGTGCTCGCGTTCTGTGTCTGGATGGAAAAGAATGGGGTCATGCGTGGAACGCCTGATCGTCAGCTTGCTCTGTTGTCGTCGTTGAGCACCGAGGACCTGATCCCGGCCGAGCACCCGATCCGGAGGATCCGTGTGGTGGTCGACACCGTGCTTGCCTCGATGGACACTTCGTTCGAGGCGATGTATGCGACGTCGGGACGTCCGTCGGTGCCGCCGGAGCAGTTGTTGAAGGCGTCGGTGTTGATGGCGATGTACTCGATGCGTTCCGAGCGGGCGTTCTGCGAACGCCTCAACTACGACATGTTGTTCAAGTGGTTCCTCGACCTCCCGATCGATGCAGCTTCGTTCGACGCTTCGACGTTCTCCAAGAACCGCCAACGCCTCCTCGACGCTGACATCGCCGACGAGTTCTTCGCCGCCGTGGTCCGCCAGGCGAAGCTGCGCCGGTACATGTCGTCGGATCATTTCTCCGTCGACGGCACCTTGTTGCAGGCGTGGGCGTCGCACAAGTCGTTCAAGCCCAAAGACGACTCGGGCAGCGACAACAACGAGGGCCCAAAGGGCCGCAACTCCGAGGTGCAGTGGCACGGCCAGAAACGCTCGAACGACACGCACGCGTCGACGACCGATCCGGACGCACGCTTGTATCGCAAGTCGAACAACACCGCCGCCCAGCTCTGCTACGCCGGTCACCTCTTGATCGAGCACCGCTCGGCGTTGATCGCCGATGCCGAGGTGACAGCGGCGACCGGGTTCGCAGAACGTGACTGCGCGATCGACATGTTGAAACGACTGCCGAAGAGTGGTCGGCGAAGAACGGTGGCGGGCGACAAGAACTACGACACGAAGAACTTCGTGAAAGACGTTCGCGCCGCCGGGTTCACGCCGCACGTCGCGCAGAACAACACCAACCGAAGATCGGCGATCGACGCCAGAACGACCCGCCACGCCGGCTACACCGTGTCGCAGCGGATCCGAAAGCGGGTGGAGGAACCGTTCGGCTGGATCAAGACAGTCGGCCAGGGCCGCAAGGTCCGCTACATCGGCAACGACCGGAACCGGGCCTGGTTCAAGATGGAAGCCGCCGTCTACAACCTGATCCGGATCACGGCCCTCGACGCCGCAACCGGATGAAGATCACCTCGGCAAGGTCGCCACCGGCCGCCTCCGGAGTCGGGGATCAGTGAGCGATCACCCGAAACCGACAACGGAGATCCCCGAAAACTGACATCGAAGACCAAGCCAGCGCAATGACAACGAGGCGGGCCGCCCTCGATCCGGGCGTCCCGCCCTCAGACCCCGAATTTCAGCACCCTGCTAAGGGCGCAGCTGAACGGTTTCGTCTCAGTGCTCAGGGGTCGACCCGTCAGATGATCAACCTCGAGATATTCAAGTCGCTTCGCATCCCCCTTCCGCCGGTCGATCGGCAGCAGCAGATCGTGGATGAAGTGCATGCCGCCTGGCGCACGCTTGACGCCGCGAGCGCAGCACTGTCAAGTCAGATTGATCTCCTCGTCGAACACCGCCAGGCGCTCATCACGGCTGCAGTGACTGGCGAGTTCGCGGTGCCGGGGGCGGCGTGATTGTGCAGCCGTACGTCATCACGATCCTCGTCACGGCGGGTGATCCCGACGGGGTGCGGGTGGTCGAGAAGTCGAACTGGACGGGGCGGGGGATCGTGTTCGCCCGGTCGGATCTGCCGGTGGCGTCGGAGCAGGGGCTCGCCTCGCCGGGGGTGTACGTGCTGCTCGGCGACGATCCGGACGGCGACTTCGACACGCAGGTGTACGTCGGCCAGGCCGAGGACGTCAACGCTCGGCTGAAACAGCACGTGCAGGACGATGCGAAGGACTGGTGGCGGACGACGATCGTGTTCCAGTCGGGCAACCAGTCGCTCAACCGGGCGCACATCTCGTTCCTGGAGTCGGAGCTGGTCCGCCTCGCCAAGGAGGCCCGACGGTCGAAGGTCGCCAACGGCAACCAGCCCGGCACCCCGCACATGGCAGCCGCCGACCATGCGGTCGCCAGCGGCTTCCTCGCCGAGATGCGAGCGATCTTCCCGGTGCTCGGCGTCGACGCCTTCGACGTGGCCGTTGCCCAGCCACCAGATGTTGCTCGGCGCTACTTCTTGACGGGACCGGACGCTTCGGGCGAGGGAGAGGAGCGGTCCGACGGCTTCTTCGTGTTCGCCGGTGCGAAGGCCCGACTCGAGGAGGTGCAGTCGATCGGCGACACCTACGCCCGGCTGCGGCGGCGGCTGATCGAGACCGGCGACCTGGTCGCGGACGGCTCGAGCTATCGCCTCACGAACGACACATTGTTCGCCTCACCGTCAGCGGCGGCCGCCGTGCTGCTGGGCCGAACCGCGAACGGCCGCATCGAATGGCTCGACGCAGAAGGCGTCAGCCTCAAGCAACGCCAACTCGCCGCCACCGGCCAACTCTGACGCGCCCAGCAAGCATTGAGCGATGTCACACACGGCTCGCCGGAGCAGTGCTCACCGTCACGGCTGCAGAATCACGAGCTCCACGGGAGCGGTTGAGCCCGATCGCTCGGCGTCGCCTTTCGTGATGTTCAGGCCGCCTTCGCACCCTTCCTCGACGACCTGGACGGTGAAGGCAGTGCCGGGTTCCGGAACCTCGAGTGACTCGAACCGGGCGTCGAGCGGTGTCCCGAGGCAATCGTCCGGGAGGAGCTTCGCCACCGCGGCCGATGACTGGACGGTGACCGTCGCCGGGAGGAACAGAGTGCGTCCCGACTCCTCGGCTGAGTCCGAAGTGCCACCGCCATTGTCGTCAGGATCATCGTCGGACACGCCGGACAGATAGGCGGTACCACCGACGAAGGCCAGCAAGGCACCGAGGACCAGAAAGCGCCGAGCGCCGCGGAACAGGCCCCGCTTCTCCGCGATCCACGCCTCGGAGATGACCAGCGTCCGATGGAAGTCGTAGACCTTCTGCTCTGCGTCGATTCCGGCGACCATTACCTGCGCAGTTGTGAGCGACGACTCGTGTTCGAACAGGATCCGCTCAGCGACGGCCAGGTTGCCGAGCACCTGCCTTCGGCTCTCCATCCTCGCAGCGAGCAGGGCGCTGATGTGGTGGCCTGATTCAGCCGCCCGCCCCGGCGTCGTCTCCCTCGGCTCGACATCGAGCAACTCCTTGATTTGCTCGTCAAGATCCGCCAGCTGCCCGCGGAGTCCGTCAACTCGTGACTTCGTGGCGTCATGTCGGGCCATTTCCTGCGCCAGCTGCCGCTCGGTGCTGAGGCGCTTCTCCTGAAGCGAAGCCAGCTTCGCGATCAGGTCGTTGACCGAATCGAGGCCCGGCCCGAGATGTGCCGACCGCTCGGTGCCGCTCAGGATCGACCGCAGATGCTCGAGGGAGCGCCGCTTGCCGGGAAACAATTGTCTCTGCGAGTCGAGGTGGCGGAAGGACAGGACGAGCTCGCCGAGGCTCGCGTCCTCGGGCTCGGTCACGCGACTCGATGCGTACACCACGAGTGCTACTCCGGCTGCGACGGCGGCGATCCCGCCCAGCACCCAGATGTCCCGCTCCGCGAACGGGTTGCGGTCGATGAGGAACGGCCCCGAACCGAACACGACGAGCGCCACACCGGCAACGGCGCCGACCATCCACTTGATGGTCGCACGGAAGGACTCGTCGGCACGCCGCACCTGTGCACGGATGATCTCGTTGGCGGCCGAGACGTCGTCCCCGCCCCGCTCCGGTTTCCCGGGCACTTCGCCGCCGGACCCCTTCTCGTCGCCGTCTTTGCCGTCGTCACCGGCAAGCAGACCGAACAGCTTCTTCAACTCTTCGATGCTCTTCGTCAGCGCTTCCGCCTTCGACGCTGTCGTCGATTCCTCGGCCACGCCGCCCCCATTCCCCAATGGTCTGCCTCTCGGGCGAACACTACATCGTCGTGCGCAGCCCCAACGGCGGCCTGCCTGCTCAGCAGCCGGTGGCGGCTTGGAGGGTGCGGCAGGCGGCGGCGAGCTTGGGCGCCGAGAGGGTGGTGACTCGTCGGCGCAACGAGTCGCGGCGGATCGTGTGCACGTTGTCGAAGTTGACGACGCACTCGGTGGGGACGCCGTCGGCTGGTGTGAGCGGCAGCTCCGACACCAGGCCGCGTACCGTTCGTGACAGTGCTGCGACCACCACCGACCCGATGCGGTCGGCGACCGGGTCGCGGGTGAGCACCAGCACCGGGCGGTCACCGCCAGGGGTCGAAGCGAACCAGACGTCACCGTGCCGGACGGGAGGCATCAGGCCCAATCCTCCCACTCCTCGGCCGGCCCCCAGTCGGCGATCGCAGCCAACGCCGACTCGCCGTCGTCGAGTGGCGCCTCCACCCACGTACGCGCCTCGCGCTCCGATGCCAGCCGGTTCAGGTGCAGGCGAACCGCCTCGCGCAGCAACGCCGACCGGTCGACGCCGAGCTCGTCTGCCCAACCCTGGATCGCTGTTGCGTCCTCGTCCTCCACCCGGAAGCTCAGCATTGTCATACAATAATTGTACACTGTCATACACCGGCACGTCACGCGGCGCCTGCCTCTGCGTGGCGGCGGTGATGGCAGGGCGCGCATCGCAACTGCAACTCGTCGACGACCGTGTGGTGGGTGATCGCGAAGTCGGGCACGTGATCGAACTCGAGCAACGTGGCCGCCCCGCAGTCGACGCACGCTCGATCCCGCTCCTTCACCACCCGCTTCTGTCGCACGCTCGGATGCCGCCGCCTCGCGCTCGCGTTGATCGGGCGACCCGCCGCGTCGTGGACCAGCGCACGCACGAACGCCTCCGGCGCCACCCGGATGACCGACGACAACGGAAGCGGCGTCCCGTCGTCGAGCGCAGCGCCGTCGCCACGTACGTGCAACACCACCTCCGTCACGAGCCGTCGCACGCTCTCGTCACCCTCGATCAGTGCGGCCAGGGCGTCAGCGTGCTGCTGCGCGACCGTCGGCCACTCGTCGAACGTCAGCACCTCCGGCTGATTGGACATCACCCACGACGTCAACCGGGCGATCAACGCTGCGGCGACCAGCGGCTCCAGCCGCGCCGTGAACGCGACCATCCCGTCGGGTTCGACCCGCCATCCGACGCCACGCTGGAGAAACTGATGCCGCTCCAGCGCCGCACCGTCATCGCCCCGGTGCCGCCATGCTGCAATCGCTCGGGGCAATTGCCCTGCGGGCACCGTCTTGGCGAGCGCGATCAACGACATCTCGGTCTCCGGCGTCGCCACACGACTCAACGTGCGCACCTTGCTGTACGACAACTCGTCTCGCTCGAACGCGTCGGCGATCTCCGGCAACCGCCGCAACGCCTTGCCCACCCGGATCCACTCTCGGGCCGTCCCCACTTCGATGTCAGCGACGTCGGCGATCCAGTGCGCCGCACTGGCCGCTCCCGATGCGCCCCATTCACCGGACGTCGCGAAGTCGGCCGCCAACCCGACCACCGCTCGTTGGCTCGTCGACCACGTGGTCAGTGCCTCGTTCAGATGCCGCGTCAGCGGACGCTCGGTGTGGGTGAAGATCGAAACCGTGGCAGCCATACGCAGCCCTCCCGTCGTGTTCGACAGCGGTGGTCAACAGATTGAGGGGGACCGCCCGGTCACCGAGGGGCAAGGTCGAGCTCGCTTCGGGCCATCGTACGGATCCCATGTGACGGGGTTCGCCAACAGCCGCACCGTCGAGCGTTTCGGCACCTCGCTGCCACCATGCGCGATACTCGGCCTGTGGGCAGCCCGAGTGAGCACGCGTTCGAGGCGGCGATCTGTGCGTCGCTCACCAATGCCGGCGGCTACGACGCCGTCAAGGTCGGCAACGCGGCGGATCGCGTCAGCGACGACTTCTCCGCCGAGCTCGCGCTCGACACCGCCGAGCTCTTCAAGTTCATCGGGAGTACGCAGGGCGAGGAATGGGAGAAGGTGCGGCGCTCGCACTCGACCCCGGAGGAGGCTCAGCGCGCGTTCGCGCAGCGACTGTCGAAGGAGATCGCGGCCCGCGGCACCACGGACGTGCTCCGTCACGGGGTCGTCTACGCCGGCAACGAAAAGGCCGAATTCAAGCTGATGTATCGGCTGCCCGAGTCGGGCCTCAACGAGCGCCACGTCGCCGACTACGCGAAGAACCGCCTCACCGTCACGCGGCAGTTGCCCTACGACCCGGCATCGACCAAGACCCTCGATCTCGGGCTCTTCGTCAACGGGATTCCCGTGGCGACCGCCGAGATCAAGAACCATCTCACCGGACAGACCGCGCACGACGCGATCAGCCAGTACCGCAAGCAACGCGACCCTCGCAACGCGCTCCTCGGCCGCGCGATCGTGCACTTCGCGGTCGACACCGAACAGGTCTACATGACCACCCGCCTGTCCGGTGTCACCACCCAATTCCTGCCGTTCAACCGCGGCAACGGCGACCGGGCTGGCAACCCGATCGGCGACGGCGGCTACCGCACCGGCTACCTGTGGGAAGACGTCTGGTCGCGAGACTCGTGGCTCGACCTGCTCGCACGCTTCGTGTTCGTGCGCGGCACCGGTGCCGATCGTGCGGTGTACTTCCCCCGCTATCACCAGCGCGACGCCGTGCTCAGCCTCGTCGGACACGCCCGCGAGCACCGCGCCGGGCACTCCTACCTCGTGCAGCACTCGGCCGGATCGGGCAAGTCGAACACCATCGCCTGGCTCGCTCACCGGCTCTCGTCGCTGCATGCCGCCGACGACACCAAGGTGTTCGACAAGGTCGTCGTCATCACCGACCGGCTCGTGCTCGACCGGCAACTGCAGGAGACGATCTACCAGTTCGAACACACCCACGGCGTCGTCGAGAAGATCGACCGAGACTCCAAGCAGCTCGCGGAGGCGCTCTCCGGGGAGCGGGCGCGCATCGTCATCACCACCATCCAGAAGTTCCCGCACGTGATGCGCCACGTCGACTCGTTGACGACGCGCACGTACGCGGTCATCGTCGACGAAGCACACTCGTCGCAGACCGGTGACGCCGCCAAGGGCATGAAGAAGGTGCTCGGCAGCGGCCCCGCAGGCGCAGCAGGCTCCGACGCCGCCGAACTCGCGCGCGCCGAAGCCACGGAAGCCGGTGTCGTCGACGAAGTACCCGATCCGGTGCAAGACCTGCTCGCCATCGAGGTCGACGCCCGCGGACGCCAGGCGAACATGTCGTTCTTCGCGTTCACCGCCACCCCGAAAGGCCGCACCCTCGAGTTGTTCGGTCAGCGCAACCCTGACACGAACAAGTTCGAGCCGTTCCACCTCTACTCGATGCGTCAAGCGGTCGAGGAGGGATTCATCCACGACGTCCTCGCGAACTACGTCACCTACGACACCTACTTCAAGATCGACAAGGCGATCACCGACGATCCCGAACTCGACCAGTCGCGCGCCAGCGCGGCGATCGCACGCTTCGTCTCGCTCCACGAACACAACCTCGCTCAGCGCGCCGACGTGATCGTCAACCACTTCCGCCAGCACGTCGCAGCGAAGGTCGGCGGCAAGGCCAAGGCGATGGTCGTCACCGCGTCGCGCCTGCACGCCCTGCGCTACAAACGCGCGCTCGACAAGTACTGCCGCGACCACGGCATCGGCGACGTCAACGTGCTCGTCGCGTTCTCCGGAGAACTCGACGACGACGGCGAGCAGTGGACGGAATCGAAGGTCAACGGCTTCCCCGACTCCGAGACCCCGGAACGATTCGACACCGACGACTGGCAGATCCTCGTCGTCGCCGAGAAGTACCAGACCGGATTCGACCAGCCGAAGCTCTACGCCATGTACGTCGACAAGACGCTCACCGGCCTCGCCGCGGTGCAGACCCTGTCGCGACTCAACCGGACGCACAAGGACAAGACCGGCACGTTCGTGCTCGACTTCCGCAACAGCCACGAGCAGATCCAAGAAGCGTTCGAGCCGTACTTCGTGCGCACTCACGCCCCGCCGACCGACCCGCACCTGCTGTACGACACACACGCCGAGCTGGGCCCCTTCGACGTGTTGCGCGCCGACGAAGTGGAGACCATGGTCGGTTTCCTCCTCGCCGATCCGGAGAAGCATCACGAACGCATCCTGATGATGATGGGCCCCGCCGTCGACCGGTTCCAGGCGCTCGACGAAGCACGCCAAGACGAGTTCCGGGACGTGCTCACCCGTTTCACCCGGATCTACAGCTTCCTGTCGCAGGTGGTGTCGTTCACCGACGTCAAGCTCGAACGCGACTACCTGTTCTGTCGCCGACTGTCGCAGATGGTTCGCACCGAGTCGGTCTCGAGCGTCGACCTCGGCGACGCGGTCGAACTCACGCACCTTCGCATGGAAAAGCAATGGGAAGGTGATGCCTCACTCGACGATGCCGACGGCGAGGTCGTCACGATCTACGGCGGGAGCGGACGCATCCAACTCGTCGACGAGGTGCCGCTGTCGGAAGTGATCCGCAAGATCAACGAGCGGCACGGAAGCAACATCTCCGACACGGATCGTCTCCTCGTCGACCAGGTCGCCGACGACATCGTCGGTGACGAGCAGGTCCAGGTGCAGGCGCTCGCCAACGACGAGGAATCGTTCGGCGTCGGCTTCGACAAGACGTGGATGGGCGCGCTGACCGGCCGGCTCTCGACCAACGAGAAGTTCGCCTTCGAGTTGCTCGACAACGACGAACTGCGCTCTGCCCTCGTCGAGGAGTACCGGCCCGACATCTACAAGCGGGCCCGCGTCGCACGGCAGCGAACGTGCCCGGTCGCCGATCTGATTCGCCCCGACGGTGAGAGCCGGTTCCTCGAGTACAAGTCGACACTCCGCTGGGACGTCAAGCTCGGCCAGAAGTCGCAGGTGATGGAAGACGCCGTCGTCAAGACGATCGCCGGGTTCGCCAACTCGAAGTACGGCGGCACCCTGCTCGTCGGAGTCTCAGACGACGGGAGCATCCATGGACTCGAAGACGACTATGCCACCTTCTCGAATGCCACCTTCTCGAAGCGAGGCGAGCGTGGCGACCGCGACCTGTGGGGTCAACACCTCAAGAACCTGCTCGACCGATTGGGCGCCGCGGCGGCCAGCCTCGTCGACTGGGAGTTCTTCACCCTCGATGGTCGCGACGTCTGCCGGATCTCGGTCGACCCGTCGGCACACCCGGTCTACGAGACCAAGGCCGGCGAGCGCGTCTTCTGGTGGCGCACCCCGGTCGGCACCGACCCCGTGACGGACCCGGTCGACCTCGACCACCTCATCGCTCGGCGGTGGGGGTGACCGAGGCGGTACTCGTTTCGGTCCAGACGTAGTCGATCTGGTTGGCGGTGCGTTCGGCGAGGTCTCGCCCGGCGAACCGTTCGACGAGGTGCAACGCCATGGCGATACCGGAGCTGAGCGCACCGCCGGTCACGACCGGGCCGTCGTCGACCCACCGGACACCGCGGCGTGCGCCGTCGCCCCCGGCGCGTTCGGCCAGCGGCTCGATGTCTTCCCAATGGGTGGTCCAGGCGCGTCCCGCCAGCGCCCCGGCCTCGTGCAGGAGGAACGTGCCCGTGCACACGCTCGTCGTCGTGGTGTCGGCGCGCTGGGCGACCGTTCGGATCGCGGCGAGCAAGTCGGTGTCGGCAAGTGGTCCGGCCAGGTCGACGGCGCCGGGCACGACGACGATGTCGGTGTTCGCCAACACCTCGGCCGACGCGGTGGGGATCAGCCCGAGGCCGCCGTACGCGGTGACGGGTCGGCCGTCGAGGGTCACGGTGTCGATGTCGAACGGCGCGTCGGCGCCGTCGCGTCGAGCGAGCCGGTTGGCGGTGAGGAACACCTCATAGGGCCCACCCGAGTCGAGCAGGTCGACGTCGTCGAACAGCAAGATGGAGACGTGTCGGCGGGTCATCGTGCGATCCGATCCGACGGGCGCGCGGCGCGAGCCGTCCGCCAGGCGTGCCACGCTCCGGTCGAGAACAACGCCCAGATCACCAGGACCGGCTGGAAGAACAGTCGGCCGAAACGCTTCGCGTCGGTGTCGAGACCGAACGCGTCGGTCCCCTCACGCCACTGCGCGATGTTGCCGGGGAAGATCACGACGAAGAACGCGGCGACCACCATCCCGACGACGACCCGATGGCGCGGCAGGCCGATCAGCGCAGCACCCAGTGCGATCTCGACGACCCCCGAGCCGAGCACGACGAGGTCGTCGTCGAGCGGGAACCAGTCGGGCACCTGCGCCTGGAACTCGTCGCGCTGGACGGTGAGGTGGCCGGTGCCGGCGGCGACGAGCGCGCCGCCGAGCAGCCATCGCAACAACGTGCGGACCGTGGAGTCGGGAGGAGCGGTCATCGACCCATCTTGTCGCGTCCCGCGTCAGCTGTGCACCGCACCAACACCTGGGGTCTGACCCTGGCTGTTGAACACGTGGGGTCAGACCCCAGGTGTTGACGTACGGTGGTGGCATGGGTGCGCCGGACGGCTTCTCGTGGACTCGACGCAAGAACGGCGAGGTCGTGATCGACCATCGCGGCCGGCGGGCAGCGGTGTTGCGGGGCGGACGGCGGAAGATTTCGTTGCCGACGTGAGCACGTGCGACGAGCAGGAGCTGATGGCGAGGATGACCGGCAACTACAAGCGCAGCAACGAACGCGCGAGTCGCAGTCACCCTCGCCACCGCGGACCGCCGCGCAGTCAGTCGATCCGGAACGTCGTGACCTCGATCCGATCGTCGTAGTCGATCGTCCCGCTGTAGGTCTCGCGCTGGCCGTCGACGAGCAGGCTGAGCGTCCACCTCGCTGGCGGAGTCGGGTTCGAGTTCTCGAAGTTCACGATCTCGACGCGGTACTCGCCGGCGGGAGCGTTGTCGGTCCAGAAGATGTTCTCGGGGATGCCGCCACCGTCCTGGTTGTCGTGGTCGAGCACGCCACCCGATGCGGACGTCTTGTCCTGGTAGTAGATCTCCTCGCCGCTCGGATCGGTGACGTGGAGATCGAGATCGACACCGACCTCGGGCCAGTTCAGCGTGACCTGCACGCTGCCGGTACCGAGTGCCGGCGTCACGGTCGGCACGCACTCGGTGCGACCGATCTGCCAGTCGGCGTCGGGGTTCGGGAACGGCACCCGGGCTTCCTCGACGAACTCGTGACGGTCACCGGGTCGGATGACGAGTTGACCGTACGGCCGGTGGGCCGAGCCGACCAGCGGCACGTACAACGGATCGGCACCCCAGTTGATTTCGCTCGGGAACCACACCTCCTCCAGTTGGTAGGTGCCGGCCGGGAGCCAGAAGTCGACGGTTCCTCCCGAACCGGGCTGGACGCCGCGAGCCGGACGGGCCTCGACGGTCAACGGCCGCTCGGCGCCGCCGTACCAGCTCATCTGTGATTCGTAGGACGGGTCGTCCAACTGCCAGCTGGCGATGCACACGCCGTACGACGTGGTCGTGTACGGATACTTCGGCGGGTCGTAGCCGAACAAGCTCGACGGGAAGTCACGCCAGCCGTAGCTGGTCGCCTCGTTCGTCACGCTGATGTACCCGCCGCGCTCCCGTTCGAGTCGTTCACGGTCCGCGCCGTTCGCGTTGTCGTGGAACCAGTAGGTGTCCGGCGAGAAGTGCATCACGTTGCCGCGAACCACGTTGGCCTCGGTGTCGACGGTGCCGGTCACCTGCTGCCAGCGCTGCGTCCCTGCGTCGAAGTAGGCGAGACCACCCACGGCAGCCGGGTCGACGCCCGAGGCGAGTGGGATCTCGATCTCCACCGGCGTCTCGAACGACTGCCCGGTCGGACCGAACTCGTAGACCGTGTCCGCGATGGAGACATCGGGCGGCAGGTTCGAGGTGTCGATCGCGCCCAGATCGTCCACGACGTCGACGCTGAACGCGACCGTCCCGGGCGCACCGCTCTCCGCCGTCGGGATCGCACCGGCCGGGACCATCAGTCGTACACCGTCGGTGGTGAGCAACTCGCCGTCGTTCGCCGAGTCGAGCACCACGGTCTCGCCGCGCTCGATGGACCCGACCGCGGTCTGTCCGCCCGATGCGGCCGGGTCCGTGTCGTCGGAGCCGCCGGTGAACACCACGACGCCGGCGACCACCAGCGCAGCAGCGCCGACGATGGCGCCGCCGATCAACAACGGCCTGCGGTTGGCCGACCGTACGGGCGGCGCGGTGGCGGGTGGCGCGGTGGCGGGTGGCGCGGTGGCGGGTGGCGCGGCGCTGGGTGGCGCGGCGCTGGGTGGCGCGGCGCTGGGCGGCGCGGCGGCGGGTGGCGCCAGAGCGGTCGCCGGCGTTGCGACGGCTGCTACCGGTGGTGCCCCGGGTGCGGTGCCGAGCGGGTCGACACCGGCCTGGCCGCCGTCGGCGATGTGTTCGGTCCAGTGGGTACCGGACCAGTACCGATGGGCATGGCGTCCGAGCGGGTCGGCATACCAGCCTCTTTCCGACGTGGTTTCCATGATCCTCCTCCTGACAGTCCTACTGACGAGTGGAACCTCTTCATCGTCTCGCCACACGCCGTCGCGCCGTAGGGCACTTGGTCACTCGCTCCCTCGATGCCGGTGTGACATCGGTGACGACCCGCCTGCTGCCGGGTCGTCAGGGGACGTCGACGCCGGGCGGTGGGCTGGGTGGCGAGCCGGGCGATGGGGCGGGTGGTGATTCGGGTGGTGATTCGGGCGGTGAGCTGGCGGTCGTCTCGGCTGGCCGTTCGCGCTCGATCGTGATGCCGTGCGCTTCGATCGCATCGAGAAACGCCCGCAACTCGTCGAGGTCGCGGGTCAGACCGAGGGTCGCGTACACCGGCAGTCGGCGTCGGCGCCCTCGACGGACGAGCAGCAGGACGTCGCTGAACTGCAGCTCCTCCTCGACGCTCAGTTCGGATGCGCTGTCGTTCACGATGTCGCGCATGCCGTCGACGAGATCGAACAGTCCGTACGAGATCGACGACCCGATGGCGGCCGATTCGATCTCGTGCCACGGCACGATCGTGCGCCGCCACCGGTTGCGAACTCGGATCCCGTCGGGCAGTGCGATGACGGAGACCGTCGCCCCGCGCCACACCACCGTCGCGAGGAGCACGGCGATGATCGCGATCGAGGTCCGCGGTGGCAGCTCCACGTCCATCGACTCGACGAGTGCCGAGCCGCCCAACGCAACGGCGACGATCGGGACGGAGTACCCGATGAGTCCGATCGACACATGCCGCCATCGAGCGGTCCGGCACGCCCCGCGAACCTGCGGCTGACCAGCGAGCCGCGACGTGTACGTCCTCATGTGGATCACCTTCCTGTGTTCGCGGCGGCAGTCGCGGCGGTCGCGACGAATGCCTCGAATGCCTCGAATGCGTTGTGGTTGGTCTGTTTGATGCCGTCGCCCGTCGTCACCCAGACGACGATGGTGACGACCACGGCGAGGCCGACGACGAGGATCACCGTGGAGATGACCCCGAGGATCATGCCGACCTGCACCGTCGTCCGGTTGGAGTAGCGCATCGTCGTAGCGTCGATCTCGCGCAACGTCGACCGTCCGAGTGCCCACGCCACCGGTCCGAGCACCGGCATGATCGTGACACCGAGGATGCCGGTGACGAGGATCGGCATCGCGCGGGGATGGCGAATCGGCACCGACTCGGTCGGCGTGGTGGGCGTCTCGCTCATGCCAGCAGCTCCTTCCTCGACCTCTCCTTCCAGTGCAGTACCACGACGGTCTGCTCGCCAGGGTCGGAGGTCCCGCGCGCGGGACGCGTTCGTCACCAGCGTCGGCGGTCAGGTCCATTGGACTCTGGTGGTGCTGAGCGAAGGCTCCTACGTTCGACGGAGGAGGTCGACGGGGATCGACGGGGATCCGCGCCATGGCACCGCGCCGGGGCGGGTCGACCGCAACCGAGAGGAGCGAGCGATGGCCAACCCACCGTCACACGTCGGGCCGCCGGCGGCGTGGTACGACGACCCGGACGACCCCACGAGTTACCGATACTGGAACGGCACCTCGTGGACCGCGCATCGATCCCCGAGAACCCTCGACGCATCGGCGGTGGAGGCCGCGTCGGTCGCGTCGTCGATGCCGGTGGGCGACCCCGGTTCGGCGGTGGCCGTTCCGGTCGCGCGTTCGGCGAGCCCCGGTTGGTCGCCGGCTCGGCTGCTCGCGGCCTTCGGCGGCGGCGCGGTCGTGGTCGGATCGTTCGGGCCGTGGGCGGTGGTGTCGTCTTCGTATCTGACCGTCGACATCAGCGGCACCGAAGGCGATGGCATGTACACGCTCATCGGTGGCGCCGTCGTCGTGCTCGCGGCGTACGCCCGCCGGTATCTCCTCGGCATCGTCGTCGGGTTCCTGACCGCGTGGGCTCTGCTCGTCGACCTGTTCGAGGTCGCCGACCTCGCAGGGGACGACGGGCTCGCCACGACGTCGATCGGCTGGGGACTCGCGCTCGCCGCGGCGGGTGCCGTCGTCGCAGTCGTTGCCTCGGTCGTCGAGCGGCGACGTGAACGGGCGCACGCGGCCGCAGAGGTGTCCGCGACGTGACCATCGGCCCTGCCAGCAGGTGGTCGAGCTTGAGACGATGGGTGTGACAAGACCATCGGCGAAAGGGTGACGATCATTGACGTTTGTCGTCAATGCGGATCCGCTCTCGGTTCTGGCGAGCGCTTCTGCGGGGAGTGCGGAACGGCGGTCGCCGGCAACGAGCCTGCCTCCAGCGGTGAGCCCGCCGAGCCGCCGCCAGCTGTCTCCGTTCCCGCCGAGCCGCCTCCTCCCGTCGGTCCGCCACTGTCACCGACCGCCGCACCGTCCGGCGCAGGGGCGGGGTCGTCGAGCCAACGCACGGCGATCTACGTCGGCGGCGGCGTCGCAGCGGCCCTGTTGGTCGCAGCTGGCCTGTGGTTCTTCGGTCGCTCCGACAGCGGCGACTCCGTGGCCACGGACCCGAACCCCACCACGATCGTCGTCGAGCCGACCGTGCCCTCCACGGAGGCGACCGACACTGCCCTGCCAACGACGGCGGTGCCCGAAACCGCAGTTCCCGAAACCGCAGTTCCCGAAACGACGGCGCCACCAGCGACAGCGGCACCGGAAACGTCGCCACCGACCACGACGGCGCCGACGACCCCGCCCACCACGGCGCCGGCCGTGGACGTCCCGGCGGGATGGCGGCCGGGGGAGATGATCCCCCAGTCGCAGATCCCGCCGTTCGAGTCGAGCTGGAGCGGTGTTCCCTCACCGATGATCGACCCGGCGATGGGGCCTCCCGACGGCGTGTACTGGGTCGACTACGTCGCGCAGGACGGCGCATCGCTGACCCTGTTGCTCGGTCGCTTCGAGTCGTGTTCGGTCCTGAACGACGAGTTCGTCTGCGGCCCCGGCCCGTACGGCAGCAACGCGATCGGCAGAGTGGAACCCGGCGAGGGCGAGGTGACGCTGCCGCTCGACGCCACCGTCCGAGTGGTGATCGAAGGCTGGGCGTGCGAACCGGTCGTGCTGGAAGGCAACGGTGCCGACCTCGCAGCGATCTATTCGGCGTTCGAGGCCGACTACACCCGATCGTTCACGGCGGGCCTCGAGGCGGGCGCCGATCCGTACGACCTCATGGCTGCCGCACGCAACGATCCGACGACCGGTTTCTCACCGCCGCCGGCCGCGTGCGACGACGGCTTCTCGCTCGTGTGGCGAGCCGGAGACGGGCCACCGCTGTTGGTTCAGTACGTTGCCGACTTCGAAACCGGCGGGCCGGTCGATCCCGCGACGCTGATCATCCCGACGGCCGTCGACCTCGCTGGCGACCTCGCAACGGTGTACTTCTACGCCGGCTTCTTCTCCTGAACCCACGCGCCGGCCGGGCGCAGCGCAGGTGATGCGCGTGAGCCGATCGCGGCGGGCCCGTCGTGGCGGAAGCCGATTCGCAGGGTGCGGCAGTGGCTTTCGGCCCTGGAAACGACCCCCGTACAAGTGGTCCACTGGCCATATCGGGAACCTCATCCCGAGGTTCCCGCGACCTGAACGAGGACGGTGAGTCGACATGGGCAAGTTCTGCACCAACTGTGGTGACCCGCGTAGCGACGGCGGCAAGTTCTGTAGCAATTGCGGCGCTGCGTTCCCGACGGAATCGGCGATCGCCGCCGAGCCGATACCGGTCGAAGCAACGACGTCTGTCGCTGCCGGAGGTTCCGCGGAGCCGGCTCCGGTTCCAGTTCCAGCTCCGGCTGCATCTCCGTCGGAGCTGGTCGAGCCACCGCCTCCGACCGGGCCGCCCATCGCGGTGAACGTCGCGCCAGCCGCGCCCGGAGCCGCGTCGGGGTTCGTCGATCGCGTCAAGCAGCTCACCGGACTCGAACGGGTGCAGGTGGGATCGGCGGTCGCCGCCATCGTGGCCGTGTTCCTGCCATGGTTGAGATCGTCCAGCGACTCGGCGGATGCATGGGATGTGCCGTCGCTGTTCCTGCTCGGCGACGAGACCACCGACCGAGGCGTCAAGGTCGCAGTGCTCGTGTTGATCGCGTCGGTGGTGGCGCTCGTCTCGCTCGTGATCCGGACGTCCGCCAGCCGCACGATGCTGCTCGGTGCCGCCATCGCCATCACGTCGATCGGAGCGCTTTTTCTGATCCAGGTGAATCGTGCGATACAGATGAGTACGAGATCGTTCACCGACGTGATCGGCATCGGTCCGCTGGTGCTGGTCGCCGCCGGGATCGCGCTGCTGGTGGTGTCGATGCGACTCCGTGACAGGCCGCCGACAAGCATCGGCTGACTGGAGACGCGCCTGCGGCCCGGCGTCCGCGCCGTTCAGTGGACGAACAAGTCGAGGTGACCGCACGCCTCGCAGCGGTACGCGGTGACCGGGAGGCGTTCCTTGCCGAGCACCTTCGCGCCGCCCAGCGGGCCGGTCTTGGCCGCCCCGCTGATCCAACTCAACACGCGCGATGCGTTGATGGACCCGCGCTCGCCCTTGTCCTCGAGGAAGCCGACCGTCGACGGACCCTGGCATCTCGAACAACTCTGGCTGTCTCCCATCCGCACAGCGTACGACGGGCGTTGCGCGGTGGCCGGGCCGCGGGGGTTTCGGATCTGAGCTAGACCAGAGGGCATGAGTGACTGGACGAGCGACGACATCCCCGACCAGACCGGGCGAACGATCCTGATCACCGGAGCCAACTCCGGCATCGGCTTCGAAGCCGCACGCGCACTCGCCGCCAACGGCGCGCACGTCGTGCTCGCCTGCCGCTCGGTGCCCAAGGCCGAGGAGGCGGCCGCCACCATCGCCGGCACCGATCCGTCGGGCAGCACGGAGATCCTCGAGATGGACCTCGCCGATCTCGACTCGGTCGCGTCCGCGGCTCGGACGTTCCTCGACACCCACGACCGGCTCGACGTGTTGGTCAACAACGCCGGCCTCATGGCGACCCCGCTCAAGCACACCGTGCAGGGGTACGAGATGCAGTTCGGGGTGAACCACCTCGGCCACTTCGCGCTGACCGGGCATCTCCTCGACGTCCTCGCGGCGAGCGGCACCGACGACGTGCCCGCCCGCGTCGTGACCATCTCGAGTCAGGCGCACCGCCAAGGCAAGATCGACGTCGACACCTTCGACGGCTCCGGCTCCTACAACCCGTGGCGCGCCTACGGACAGAGCAAACTCGCCAACCTGTTGTTCATGCGCGAACTCGCCGAGCGTTGCGACGACGCCGACCTCGAGATCATGTCGCTCGCCGCGCACCCGGGCGGATCCGACACCAACCTCGGCAACGAGTCGGCCGGTGACCTGTTGAGTCGGGTGCTCGGCGTGTTGCGCCCGCTGGTCGGCCGCTTCGTCACGCAGAGCGCTGCGATGGGCGCCCTCCCGACGCTGCGCGCCGCCGTCGACCCGGATGCCCGCAGCGGCGACTACTTCGGCCCCGACGGGTTCGGTGAGTTCCGCGGCCATCCGAAGCGAGTCGGCATGACCGACCGCGCCGAAGACGACGCGGTCGCCGCCCGTCTCTGGGAGATCAGCATCCAACTGAGCGGCGTCAGCTACCTCGCCTGACGGAGCCTCGGTCCGCGTATCGGTTTGTGTCAGACACAAACCGATACGCCGTCTCGGGGACGTGTCGTGTGGCACATCTCGGCCTGCGGACGCGCTGTGCCAACACTTGCTCGACCCGCTGTGCCAAAGTCGAGAACGTGCAGGTAGAGGGGGATGGGAAGCTCGCCGAGATCGAGGTTCGAGCCAGCGACGTGTTGCTCCGGCCGTTCCGCCTCGACGACGCCGCCACGATCGAGGAAGCGGCGCTCGACCCGGCGATCCCGCGAGTCACCACGGTCCCACCGGGTTGTGATCGAGCAGGCGCCGAGGACTTCATCGCCCGCCAAGCCGAGCGCATGACGAACGGTACCGGTTGGCCGCTCGCCATCGTGCCGACCGGCAACGACGCCGAAGACGACGGACACAGCCGACCCGTGGGAGCGATCGGACTGTGGGTGACCCAGCTCGCCAAAGGGCGCGCCGAGATCGGGTACTGGGTCGTCGAATCGGCTCGCGGTCGCGGGTACGCGTCGTCGGCGCTCGCCGCGTTGACCGACTGGGCGTTCGCCAATCTCGACGAACTCCACCGACTCAGCCTCTTCATCGAGCCGTGGAACACCGCCTCGATCCGCACCGGCGAACGCGTCGGCTACGAGCGCGAAGCGGTCCTGCGCGACTGGGAACTGGTCGACGGCCAGCCGGTCGACATGTGGAGCTACGTCCTCACCCGGACGATGCACTCGCGCAACTGACCGCCTCCGCACCCTTGCGTCGGCGACCGCGCCGCAGCGCGTGGCGGGAAGCCCCGCTCGAACGGCGCGCCTCGTGATGTGCGTGACCGGTGCCGTCATCTGCACGAAACGACCGTGTCACCATCGCTCGCTAACGTGCCCGCCGTGATGGTGCCCACCCCGTCGTCTCCGTCGTCTTCTCCGTCCGCGCCGACCGCGCCGACCGCCGCCGGAGACGGCAACGACCGCGCCGGTTCGACCCGAGCCGCTGGCACCCGAGACGCTGGCACTCACGGGGCGGCGACACGACGGTCCGCATCGGCGGATCACGAGCTTGCCAAGGAACGAACCTTCGGTGCGATGGGTGTGGAGGTCGAACGCGAGATCCGGGTGATCGATCTCGCCGATCCGACGGCGTCCCAGTCCGACATCGACGACGCACTCTGGTCGGCGGCGGCCGACATCGGCTTCTTCCAGGTGACCGGGCACGGGATCCCGCTCGGCGACATCGACGCCGCCTTCGAGATGGCCGCCCGATTCTTCTCCCTCCCGGCCGACGTCAAGTCCAAACGGCAGATGCCGGCGGGCACGAACAGCGGATGGGAACACATGACGCAGCGGCGACCGTCGACCGGCACGCTCGACCGCAAGGAGTCGTACCAGGTCACGCTGCCGCGAATGGAGCGACTCGATCTGTGGCCGACCGACGACGAACTCGCCGACTTCGAACCCGTGATGCGTTCCTTCGAAGCGGCGAACCACGCGCTGGCCATGCGTGTGTTGGCATCGTTCGGCCGAAAGCTCGGGTTCGACGACGACTTCTTCGCGCAGCGCCACGACCGTGGATCGTCCGACTACCAATCGACCTTGCGGCTCCTTCACTACCCGGGGGTCGGCGTCGACGAACTCGACGGTGGCGAGTGGCGAGCCGGCGCACACACCGACTTCGACTGCCTCACCCTGTTGCACCAACGACCCGGCCAACGCGGACTTCAGCTGTGTCCGGGGTCCGACGTGGGCGCGGACGGGGCGACCGGCGAACTCGGTTGGACCAGTGTCGAGCCGGTCGCCGGTGCCGTGACGTGCAACATCGGCGACATGCTGATGCGCTGGTCGGACGATCGACTGCCGTCCACCTTGCATCGTGTGCGCATGCCAGCGCGGGACGAGTACCTCGGCCCCCGCTACTCGATCGCCTACTTCGCGCAGGCGGATCGCGACGCGGTCATCGACCCGCCGGCGGGCACGTACGAGCCGATCACCGCCCACGACTACCTCCAACAGCGCATCGCCGCCAACTTCGCCCGCTGACCAGCCCTTCAACACCTGGGGTCAGACCCCAGCTGTTCAACACGTGGGGTCTGACCCCAGGTGTTCAACACGTGGGGTCAGACCCCAGGTGTTCAACACGTGGGGTCTGACCCCAGGTGTTGGGTCAGATGCCGTCGGCTGCGGCGGCTCCGGCAGCGTCTTCTCGCAACTCGGCTCCAGCGGCGACGCGTGCGCGCAGCTGGTCGAAGATCGGCGGCGGCTCGACCCACGGATCGGGGAGCGTGCCCGTGTCGGCGGCGCGAATCGTGTGCCACACCCGCTGCGGCGTGCACGGCAGATCGATGTGGCGTACCCCGAGGTGCGCGAGCGCGTCGATCACGGCGTTCTGCACGGCTGGCGTCGCGCCGATCGTGGCGGCTTCGCCGATCCCCTTCGCTCCGAGCGGATTGAGTGGGGTCGGGGTCTCGGTCGAGATGACCTCGAACATCGGCAATTCGGCCGCCGACGGGATCGCGTAGTCGGCCATGTTCGACGTGATCG
Source organism: Ilumatobacter sp. (assembly GCF_046290335.1). Taxonomy (GTDB): domain Bacteria; phylum Actinomycetota; class Acidimicrobiia; order Acidimicrobiales; family Ilumatobacteraceae; genus Ilumatobacter_A. The sequence continues at coordinate 283,678 of NZ_JBKAGH010000003.1, forward strand.
GATTGCCGTCGCTGTCGAAGCCGACCGCCTCGAGCAGCGCCTGCCCGACGCCCGCAGCCACACCGCCGTGCTGCTGACCTTCGACGAGTAGCGGGTTGACGACCGTGCCGCAGTCGTCGACCGCGACGTGGCGCACCAGACGAACGAAGCCGGTGTCACGGTCGACCTCGACGACGGCGATGTGCGCACCGAACGGGAACGTGGCTCCCTGCTGCACGAAGTCGAACTCGCCGCGCAAGGGCTCTCCGTGATCGGCGGCGGTCGACGCCACCTGATCCCACGTGAGCGCCTGCGCCGGCACGCCCGCGACGCCGATCGTGCCGGCCGCGACGTCGACCACGATGTCGGCGACGTCGGCCTCGAGCATCCGAGCCGCGACCTGCTTCGCCTGCTCGACCATCACTTCGGTCGCGCCGCGCACCGCCGATCCGCCGAGCTGCAGCGACCGCGACCCGCCGGTGCCGCCACCGGTGCGCACCGCGTCGGTGTCGCCGTCGACGAGACGGATCCGATCGACGGGGATCCCGGTCTGATCCGACACCAACATCGCGTACGCCGTCTGGTGGCCCTGCCCGTGGGATTGCGTCCCGGCGAAGACCGTCGCAGAACCATCTGGATGGATGTCGATCGCGCCGAACTCCGACGGGCCGCCACCGGCCGTGATCTCGACGTATGACGCAACACCGATACCCAGCAGGGTCGTATCGCCAGCGGTCCGTCGAGCGGCCTGTTCGGCGCGCAGCGCCTCGTAGCCCACCACCTCGGCGGCTCGGTCCAAGGGAAGCGTGTAGTCACCCGAGTCGTAGGTGTTTCCCGTCAGCGTCGTGAACGGGAACACGTCGTTGGTGAGCAGGTTGCGCTTGCGGATCTCGATCGGGTCGATACCGAGTTCGAGTGCGGCCTGGTCGACGGCCCGCTCGAGCATGGCCGTCGCTTCGGGACGACCCGCGCCGCGGTACGCGCCCATCTGGGTCGTGTTGGTGACGGCGACGGCGACGTCGCATTGGATTGCGTCGAAGCGGTAGGTCCCCTGCGCCATGCGACGCGTGCCACCGGGCAAGTATGCGCCCACGGTCGGATACGCCCCGGCATCGCCGAGCAGGCGGATGCGCAACCCGGTGAACGTGCCGTCGTCGCGGCAGCCGAGTTCGACGTGTTGCACCTGCCCTCGGCTGTGTGGCAGCGACACCATGTCTTCGCTGCGGGTCGGAACCCACTGCACCGGCCGTCCGGTGCGCAGCGCGCACGCGCCGACCACCACGTACTCCGAGTGCAGCCCGGCTTTGCCGCCGAAGCCGCCGCCGACCTGTGGGGTCACGACGCGAACGTTCGACGTCTCCAGACCGAGCGCCGAACAGAACTGTCCGTGGACGAGGTGTGGCATCTGGTTCGACACCCACAGGGTGACGCGACCCGTGGCCGGATCGACCTCGGCGGCGGCGCAGTCGGGTTCCATCGGAACGACCGCCATCCGTTGGTTGACGTAGCGACCGCGCACGACCCGTTCGCCGGAACCGAACTCGACCGGAGCGTCGTCGGCGAACACCTGCGCCTCGTTCGACTCGTGCGCCGCGAACACGTCGGTGGCGCCATCAGCGAAGGCGTCCTCCGCCGTGACGACGACGTCGAGCGGCTCGATGTCGGCCCAGATCGCTTGTGCCGCGTCGACCCCTTGGGCGAACGTCTCGGCGAGCACGACCGCGATCGGTTCGCCGACAAAGCGCACGCGTCCCACGGCGAGCGGAGGCCGCTTGAAGTCGCCGTGCACCGGCGCGAAGCCGTGATGCGCCTTCACGCCCAACTCGGTGGCGGTCAACACCTCGACCACGCCCGGCATCGCGATGGCATCGTCGACATGGATCTCGCCGAGTTCGCCGTGCGCGACCTCCGACCGCACGAACACCGCGTGAAGGCGGTTGTCGAGTTGGAGGTCGGCGAGGTAACGGGCGCCGCCGACGAGGAGCCCGGGGTCTTCGGTTCGCGTGACGCGCGTGCCGAGGATGGAGCCGGGTCGGAGGAGCGCAGCGTCGGTGGAGTTCATCACCAGCGAACCTACCCCGAAGCGACAGAGTGGGTCTGACCCACTCTGTCGCTCAGGTCTCGACGACGATCTCGACGTCGCGCCAGTCGATTTCGTCGGGGACGTCGTTCGGCGCGCTGGTGTGGGTCTCGAGCGTGCCGCGAGCGGCGCAGGTCTGCGTGCCATACAGCTCCCACAACCCGCGGATGTCGCCGGGAGAGAACGTGGTGGTCGACGGATTGAGCTGCGGATACATCAACTGCTCGAGCAGGTCACTCGCATTCCACTGCCCAGCGATCGGCCCGAGCCCTTGAAACCGGTCGCTCGGGAGTCCGGTTCGCGGATCGAAATCGCTCACGTGTCCGAGACCCATCAGGTGGCCGAGCTCGTGCGTCGTGGTGGCGATCCGCTCGCTCGACATCGGTAGGTCGGGCAGGTCGATGATGGCGAAACCGCGGAACATCAGCGAACTGCTCGGCACGCGCAGCCCGCCCCCGACGCCGATCACCCCGCCACGAAGGCCGGGGGTGTCGCTCGATTGCGAATAGCCGATGACGACGTCGGCGCCCGGCGGCAGATAGCGGTACGGCAGCATCGGACTGAACGCCTCGGGCAACAGGATCTCGTCGTCGATGACCATGCCGGCGGACGTGACTCCTGCGTAGTCGAAGTCGATGCCGGTGTATCGCTCGACTTCCTCGATCGACGTGATCAGGTCGGCGATGGCAGCGTCGTCGGCGATGTCGACGTTCAGCGCGTAGCGGATCGGCGCACACGCGTCGTAGCGCGAAGCGATCGTCGGGTTGGGGCGAACCCCGGTCGACAGGTAGCGCGACCGATCGAACAAGAAGTCGTACGGGCCGGCCGCCGGAGGCTCACCGAGTGGCGCAGGGACGAACGAGCCGGGGTCGACCGACTTACCGAACGCGCTCGGAGGCGGCGCTGGCGCACCGTCGGCGAGGAAGTAGCCGGAGGCATCGACGATCAGGTGGGTGTCGACGCTCGGCAGCAGATCGACGGCGCCACTGGTCGGATCGATCGAGGTGATCGCATGATTGGGCACGGTCTGCCCGGCAGCAGTGAAGTTGAGCGACGAGGTTGCGGGCTCGGGTGCGCCAGCCGCCGATGCCTTCACGAACCCGCGGCCGCCGGTCTGGTTCCCGGTGATGTTGAGCGCCACCGCCATCGCCTCGCCATTCGGTACCCCGATTCGCCCGGCGACGGGCAGCTCGAACGCGACCGCGCCCGCCAGTCGCGCCCCGCCGGTCAACCCGGTCGGGCCGCCCGGTTCGCGCGAGTCGAGCAGGCGGCCGGGAGCGAGTGGGACGAACAGTCCGTCGGTGGTCGACGCGGCGCTGGGTCCGGTGAAGTACCCCGTGACGTCGATGGTGATGTCGCTGCCGACGTTGGTGAAGACGTCGACCTGGCCGTCGGTGACCGGTGAGATCACCTGGTTGCCGGCCGCGAATCCGGTACCGATCAGGTTGACGTTGGCCGTGTCGGGCTCGGGCGCTCCCGCTGCCCACACCCGGTAGAAGCCCGGGCCGTTCGATCGGAATCCAGTGAGGTTCATCACGACGCCGGTGGCGTCGGCGGGCACACCTGCCGTGGTCAGGTCGAAGCGTCGCCGTTCGTTCGCGGCCATCGGGTCGTTGGTGTCGCGAGTGTCGGTGTGCCGGATCGGGCCGAGCTGCTCGAAGCGACCCTCACTCGTCGTGCCGCTGCTGACGAACACCGCGAGCACGTCGACGGTCACGTGCACGTCGGTCGACGCAAAGATCGAGATCTTGCGCTCCAAGCCGAGCGGGGCGATGACGAGATTGCCGATGGTGTGGCCCTCGAACTCGGTGTTGTTCGTGGCAGCCGTCGGCCGCTCGGAGCCGGTCGGCCACATCGTGGCGAACCCGCGTCCGTCGGCTCTGACGATCGTGGTGTTGACGACGACGGCCGTGACGTCGTCGGGGTCGACTCCGGCCGCGGCTGCGACACCGGTGCCGCTGATCGGGTCCAGTGAGATCGACGAGCCGCCGAACATGCGGGCGTAGCTCGAACTCGATCGGGTGTCGAGCGCCCGAGTCGGCGGGATCGGCACGAACCGGGATGCGCCACCCACCAGTTCACCGGCCACCAGCTCGGGTGTCGCGGGCGCGCCCGAGTTCGCGATCTGGCTCGGCACGGTGTCGTCGGCGCCGACGATGGGCGAGCCCGACGAGCCGGGCGCAGAGGCTGCGGCGACGACGAACACGACGACGGCGACCAGCATCCCGATGACGCTCTGGCGAGATGAGGCAGAGCGCCAGGCCGAGATCCGCTGCATCTTTGCCACTGTATGCCCCTGGTCCTCGACGCTGGCATCGGCTGCGCACGCCGAGCGGCGGTGTTGGCGTGCCTCCCCAGGGGCTCGAACCCTGAACCAATGGATTAAAAGTCCACTGCTCTACCATTGAGCTAGAGAGGCCGTTGTGATGCGTAACCGGTTTTCGGCCGGTGTTGCGGGAAGCAAGCGTAGAGGTTTGTTCCCCACCGCCAACGCGTCGGTGTGCAACGCTGCGACTCGGACGCCTCGGCGGCGAGGGGTTCGTGCGTGGCGCCGCGGTCGCCATGTCGGTTCGCCGGTCTGATGCGCAACTACTGTCTTGGTGTGTCGTCAACGTCGGAGTCGGTCGGGGGCGGGCGCGTCGAGCCCGACGACCACGGTCACGACCACGATGATCACGATCATCACGGCGAACACGGGCAACATCTCGGCCATTCGCACGGGGGCCGGTTCGCGTGGGGGCCGCTGGCGATCTCGGTGCCGTTGCTCATCGCGTTGCTCGTCCGCAACCGGATCGGCGTGTTCGACAACGACGACCTTCGGTTGTGGTCGACGCTGTTCGTCTCGGTCAGCCTGCAGGCATTGCCGTTCCTCGCGCTCGGCGTCGCGATCAGCGGTGGCATCGCTGCGTTCATCTCGCCCGACTTCGTTCGTCGCATCGTCCCGAAGCGCCAGGTCTTCGCCGTCCCCGCCGCCGGTGCCGCCGGACTCGCCCTCCCCGGGTGCGAATGCGGGTCGGTGCCCATCGCCGGCCGTCTGATCTCGCACGGCACGCCACCGGCCGCCGCGCTCACGTTCCTCCTCGCGGCACCGGCCATCAACCCCGTCGTGTTGGTCTCGACCGCAGTCGCGTTCCCCAACGACCACATGATGGTCGTCGCCCGGTTCACCGCGTCGTTCCTCGTCGCCATCGCGATCGGCACCTGGTGGGCGCGCCGCAACGACGTCAAGATGTTCGAACGGCTCACCTCGGCCGACACCACACGCCGCCGACCCAAGTGGCAAGAGTTCATCGACGTCGCCTCGCGTGACTTCGTGCACGCCGGCGGCTACCTCGTCGTCGGTGCCGCAGCCGCAGCGTCGCTCCAACTCGTCGTGCCACGTTCGGCGCTCAACGCGATCGCCGACAACGAACTGCTGTCGATCCTGCTGCTCGCCGCCCTCGCCGTCATGCTGTCGATCTGCTCCGAGGCCGACGCGTTCGTCGCCGTCGGCCTCCCACAGTTCTCGCTCACGTCGCGTCTCGTGTTCCTCGTCGTCGGACCGGTCATCGACATCAAATTGGTCGCCATGCACGCCGGGGTGTTCGGCCGCCGCTTCGCGATGATCTTCGCCCCGGTCACACTCGTCGTTGCGATACTGGTCGCCGTGATCGTCGGACAGGTGCTCTTGTGAACCGCATGGGTCGCGCTGCGCTCATGGTGGCGATCGGCGTGTTCGTGGCGCGCTTGGTCTGGAGCGGCGGGTACGGATCGTTCGTACAGGAGAAGATGCGGATCCCCCTCGCGCTCTCTGCGCTGCTCCTGCTCGTGTTCGGCGTGATCGAAGGGGTCGCTGCGCTGCGACAGGAGAGTCGTGACAGCGACGCCGCTCGGCGCTCGATCAGCCCGACCGTCGGCTGGCTGCTCGCCGCGCCGTTGGTCGTGCTGACCGCCGTCGCACCGACGGCGCTCGGCGCAGCCGCCGCGCAGCGATCCGAACCGCTGACGCCGACCGAACGATCGACGCCACCGCGCGGACTCCCCGAGATCGATGACAGCGAGGGCCCGGCCGACCTGCGCGTCTACGAGTTCCTCAGCCGCGCGCTGTGGGACGAGACCGCCTCGCTGACCGGCAAGGAGATCGCGCTCGAAGGCATCGTCGTCAACGACCCCGACATACCCGACGGCTTCCGACTCACCCGATTCGCGGTCAACTGCTGTGCCGCCGACGGTCTCCCGCTGCAGGTGGCGGTGCGCGGCGTCACCGGGACCTTCGACGACGACGAATGGGTGCGCGCCGTCGTCACGTGGCGGCCCCCGCCGGGCGGCAGCTACCTCTCCGAAGGCGCCCCGAAGCTCGTCGAAGCCGACGTGATCAGTATCGAGATCGTCGACGATCCGCCGTCGAACCCGTACGAAACCCCGTTCTGAGATCAGCTCCGCACGAGTCGGCCCGGGCGTTCGCCGGTGTCGGTGTCGTGATCGCGGGTCACCGTTCCGTTGCAGATCGTGGCGACGTAACCCGACACCGGCTGCATCAACCGAGTGCCCCCTGCGGGGAGATCGTGATGCGCGACGGGGGCCGCAACGGTCAGCGCGTCGTGGTCGATCACGTTGACGTCGGCGCGCTTGCCGACGGCGATCGTCCCGCGATCGTCGAAGCCGTACAGCGCAGCGTTGCGCGCCGTCTGCTTGTGGACGAGGAACTCGAGCGGCAACTGCTCGCCCTTGCGACGATCGCGCGCCCAGTACGTGAGCTGCGTCGTGGGCATCGTGCCGTCACAGATCAGCGTGACGTGCGCGCCGGCGTCGCTCAGCCCGGTCACGGTCGCCGGATGCTCCAGCATCTCGCGAAGCACGTTCATCCGAGCCTCGACGTCGACGGTGCTCAGCGACGCGAACCGCGTGCCGCCGTCGGCGATCAAGAAGTCGTACAAGTACTCGAGCGGGTCGCGGCCCTCGGCGCGAGCGTGCGCACCGAGCATGTCGTCGAGACCCGGTTCGTAGTCGACGGGGTCCGACAGCGGATACATCACTGCGGCCGATCGGCGGAACAACCCGGCCACGTTCTCCATCGAGCCGGGAGCGTCGGGCCGGATGTCGGACTCGGCGAGCAGCGCGGCCTTGATGTCGGGGTCGGCCATCGCTCGAGCTCGCTCCGCCAACGGAAGATCGGCGAGCCGCTGCAGATACGTCGGCTTGCGCATGAAGGCGTGGTAGGCGCTCAACCCGGTCAGGAACCCGATCGGTCGCGATGACACCTGCGGGTGCAGGCGGGCTCCGGCGGCGTTGGCGTGATCGGTGAGCTCCAGGATCTCGCGCCACAAGTCGGGCTCGTAGTCGGGTGACTGGACGAGCGTGAACGTGACCGGCCGACCGCTGATCTCACCGAAACGGCGCATGAGATCGTGCTCGGCCTGCTGCGTCGTGCGCTCCCCGCCGAGGTTCTCGAGCTTGCCGACCGTGCCCGCCGGGATCATCTCGAACACGCCCTTGCCGACGCGACCCATCTCGGCTGCGATCGCCAGCAACTCCTCGTCGGCGGCGAACGTGCCGGGCACCGGCTCGCCCCACAGCGCGCGGTGGCCGATCGTGCGCGAGGTCGAGAATCCCACCGCGCCGGCCTCGATCGCTTCCCCCACGAGCCGACTCATCTCGGCGACGTCGTCGGCGGTCGCGTCCTCGTTGACCCGCCCGCGCTCGCCCATCGCATAGAAGCGGACGGCGCCGTGCGCGATCTGCGCGCCGATGTCGAGCGCGTACTCGCGCCCGGCGAGGTAGTCGAGGTAGTCGGGGAACGACTCCCACTCGCCCCACTCCATCCCTTCGTGCAAGGCGGAGCCGGGGATGTCTTCCACGCCTTCCATCAACTCGATCAGTTCGCGTTCCGCGCCCGGCGCGACGGGGGCGAAGCCGACGCCGCAGTTGCCCATCACGACGGTGGTGACGCCGTTGTGCGATGACGGGGCGATCTCGGTGTCCCAGCTCACCTGGCCGTCGTAGTGCGTGTGCACGTCGACCCAGCCGGGGGTGACCAGGGCGCCGTCGGCGTCGATCGTGCGGCGAGCCGAGCCGGAGACGGAGGGACCGACTTCGACGATCGTGCCGTCGGTGATGGCAACGTCGCCGGTGACCGGAGGCGCACCCGTCCCGTCGACGATCGTGCCGTTCTTGATGATGATGTCGAACACGTTGGGGAACCTCCGGAGCAGCCTCGCTCATCGAGCGACAGAGTGGGTCGGACCCGAAGTGTCGCATTCGGTAGCGCACAGCGTGCGACCGGACAAGGGCCATACGACTAGACTTACAAAATGTCAGTTGCGCAGTCCGCATCACACGTCGATGGGCGCACGGCCCGTCGCGCACGCAATCGTGACGCGGTCATCGACGCCTTCATCGAGTTGATCATGAGTGGGCAGAATGATCCGTCCGTCGACGAGATCGCCGACAGAGCCGGCGTCTCGTACCGCTCCGTCTACCGATACTTCGAAGACCGCTCCGACATGCTGGCCGCGGCGACCGAGCGGTCGATGCAGTGGATCCGGCCGCTGCTGGTCAACGCGTCCGGCCCGGTCGACAACGACGCTCCCCTCGATCACCGCATCGATGCTGTCGTCGACGCTCGCGCCGAGGTCTACGCGCAGATCTCCGACATCTTGCACACGGCGCTGATGCGCGCACACGAGGATCCCTACATCGACAACGAGTTGCGCAAGGCACGAGACTTGCTGCGCGAGCAGATCGACGTGCGCTTCGACCAGGAACTCAGCCAGTTCAGTGCTCGCGAGCGGACGTTGCGACTCACGTCCATCGATCAGACGCTGCACTTCCAGTCGCTGGATTACGTGATGCGCGAACGCGGCCACAGCCGTGACGAACTCGAGCGGTACCTGCGCACACAGGTCCGCGCCGCGCTCACGATCCCCGAACCCGACTGACGATCGCAGCGAGTCAGGCGGCCCCGAAGCCGTCGGCGCTGACGTGCGTCTCGCCGGCTTCGATCGCGGCGACGATCCGTTCGGCCACCGATCGCGGAGCGAGCCCTTCGGGCATCGACGGCGCCTGACCGGCGAGCGGTCGAGTGGCGAGCCCCGTCTCGGTGTGCGGCGGTTGCACGTCGAGCACCTGCACCTTCGAGCGGCGCCATTCCTTGCGCAGTGACTCGAGCGCAGCGGCCGCCGCCGCCTTCGACGCGGAGTAGGCCGCCATGCCCGGCATCGGCGCTGCGGCGACGACCCCGGAGATGTTGACGAAGAAGCCCTGCGACTCCGCGAGCGATGCGCCGACCCGGTTCGCCAGCCACATCGGCCCCATCGAGTTCGTGAGGAACAACTCCTCGACGGTGATGTCGTCGGTGTCGTCCACGGCTCCGAATGCGACGATGCCGGAGGCGACGATCACCCCATCCAGACGGCCGTGCGTCGCGGTGGCGAACTCGACGATGGCCTCGCCCGCCGACGCGTCACGCACGTCGACGACGACATCGATGGGGCGAGTCGTGCTCGAACCCGACTTGTTCACGGCGACCACGACGGCACCGCGTTCGGTCAATGCGTCGGCGATCTGCGAGCCGAGTCCTCCCGTGGCCCCGACGACGGCGACCACGGCGCCACTGAGTTCTCGTTGCTGTGCCATCGATCCTCGCTCCCTCTCTGCCGTGACGTGACGCGACGTGCGGTGACGCGACGTGCGGTGACGCGACGTGCGTGACGTGACGTCGTTCGCCTCGTTCGTGTCGGACGGTATCGCCCTACCATCGCGCGATGTCCGACGGAGCCGTCATCGAACCGCTCGATTCTCTCGACGACGTCGATTTCTTCGATCCGGCGGTCAACGAGTGCCCGTATCGCGCCTACCGGACGCTGCGCGAACAGGCACCGGTGTGGCAGGACCCGCGCACCAGGATGTGGACGCTCACCCGATACCACGACGTGCGCGAAGCGGCCCGAGACGTCGAGACGTTCTCGTCGCAGCGACCGCGTGGCAGCTCTGCACAAGCGAGCGCGGACGTCATCCTCCAGCTCTATCGCGACCGAGGATGGGTGCCGGGCCGCACGCTGGGCGGCCGCGACGATCCCGAACACAAGCAGATGCGTGCGCTGTTCAGTCACGCGTTTCGCCCCTCACGGATCTCCGCGCTCGAACCGCAGATCGCCGAGATCGCCGACGAGTTGATGCGCGACTGCCTCGAGGCGTCGGCTTCCACCGGTCGTTGCGACTGGGTCCAGATGATGGCGGTGCCGCTTCCGTTACTCGTGATCGGGATCCAGATGGGCGCCGACCCCGACGACATCTGGCGCATCAAGGCGTGGACCGATGCCTGGGTTCAACGACTCGGGATGATGCAGACGCCCGATGAGGTCGTCCGGTCGACCGAGATGGAGATCGAAGCGCAGCACTACTTCCAGCCGATCTTCGAACGACTCCGCGTCGAGCCGAACGACACGCTCCTGTCCGATCTCGTGAACACCGTGATCCCCGCGTGGGGTCGCACGCTCACCGATGAAGAACTGCACGGCGAGATGATGGCCGACACCTTCGTCGGAGGTTCCGAGACCACGACCAACGCGATCAGCCAGGCGCTCAAGTTGCTGATCGAGCATCCGAACCAGTGGGCGTTGCTCCGGTCCGACCCCGAGCGGTTCCTGCCGGTACTCGCCGAGGAGGCGGTGAGGTTGGAAGGTCCCGTCCAGACGTTGTTCCGCTGGACCACACGCGACGTCGAGGTGGCCGGTACCACCATCCCCGCGCACTCGATGGTCGCGCTGCGATGGGGTGCCGCGAATCGCGACGAGTCCGCGTTCGAACGGCCCGATCGTTTCGATCTGGAGCGCACCGACCACAAGCAGCACGTCGGGTTCGGGTTCGGTACGCACTTCTGCCTGGGCGCGCCATTGGCGCGTCGCGAGATCATCCATGCGTTCCGGGCGTTGCTGCGACACGTCGACGACGTGGGTTTCGTCGACGAAGCGAACGACTTCTCGATCGCACCGAACTACGTGTTGCGAGCGTTGCGCGAACTCCACGTGAGCTTCACGCCCCGCTGACTCGCCGGGCTGGTGCGTGAGGCTGGTGTTTCTGGCCGGGTCGCCGGGCCGATCAGTCCGGCGCGAGCGTCGTGGTGGGTGCCGCGGTCGTTGCCGGCACCGTGGTCGGGGTGCTGGTGGTCGACGGTGCATCGGTCGTAGGCGTCGCATCGGTCGTGGTCGGTGCCGGAGCGTTGGTCGTCGGCGGGGCCTCGGTCGTCTCCGGCGCGGGGGCTTCGGTCGTCGTGGTGGTGCTCGGTGGCACCGTGGTCGTGGTGGTCGTCGTGGCGTTCGGGTCGGGATAGTCGAACGACGGCAGCGACTCGGTTCTGCTGATGTCTTCGGGTTCCTTGTCGCCATTCCAGACGAGGATGCGATCACCGAGCGAGATGACGTCTTGGAAGTACTCCGAGATGTGCATGGGGATCCGGACGCAGCCGTGCGACGCCGGCTCGAGAGGAACGTTCTCGGCGCCGTGCACGGCGATGCCGTAGTTGAAGTACACGGGATCCCACATGCCGCCCAGCGGACTCACCCGCTTGCCCTGGACCTGTCGCTTGTAGGTGAACACGCCACCGGGGGTCTTCGCCTCGGCGCACACTTCCTTGGTCACCGGTTCCTCGAGTTCGCGACCCTGCGCGTCGGTGTCGTACGTGGCGGTCTCGCAATACGTCGCCGGCGTGCCGTCGTCGTCGAGTTCGCCCGACGAGATGTGCGAGATCAGCGCCGGCACGTCCTTGTGGAACACGATCAGCACCTGTTCGGTCAGGTACACCTCGGTGTGGTCGGTCTGCCCGTTGGTCGAACGGCGCGGCGCGATGATCAACTCGTTGCCGAGCACCTGCCACGCCTCGGGGGTGATGCGTCCGGTCGCCTCGCCGCGCGGGGTGCGCATCACGAGCTTCTCGAACGCCCAGACGGCCTGGGTGGTGAGCGACCCGTAGATGCCGTCGACGGGACCCGGGTCGAAACCGAGATCGACGAGGCGTTGCTGCACCATTCGAACGTCCTCGCCAGCGAGGCCCTGCGAGAGGGTGCGATCGAGTGGCGGTGTGGTCGGCGTCGACGTCGCTTCGGCAACGGTGATCGGATCGGTGGTCGACGTCGCCGGCATCGACGTGGTGTGGGCGAACGTGGTCGTCGTCGAAACGGTGGAGTCGGCTTCGGCCGAGCCCGCCGAATCGCCCCGGCTTCCGATGATGCCGATCCCCACCACCAGCACGATGAGCGCGATCGCCGCGACGATCGGGCCTTTCGGTGCAGGGGTCGGCGGGTCGGAGGGATTCACAGCCCACCGAGGTTACCGACCGATCCGACCGGCCGTCCGACGGCGGGTGCAGAGCGGGCGAACGTCACAGTATGAAACGGACGCGTTTCGTAGCGAAACGCTAGCGTTTCGCTACCGGTGGTCGTTGCTGCGCCACCCCGTCTCGAGGAATCTCATGTCCACCACCCTCCCGCAACCGGTCGAACTGCCATTGTTCGAACGCCCCGAGATCCACGCTCGGCGATGGTTCCTGCTCGGGATCATGTCGCTCAGCCTCGTTCTGGTCGTCATGGCCGTGTCGGGACTCAACGTCGCCATCCCGTCGATCCAGCCGGCGCTCGGCGCGACCAGCACCGACCTGCAGTGGATCATCGACTCCTACGCGATCGTGTTCGCCGGGTTGCTGCTGTCGGCGGGAGCGATCGGCGACCGTTTCGGCCGCAAGCGAGCGCTGCAGGGCGGGCTCATCTTGTTCGGCGTCGGATCGCTCGTCGGAACGTTCGCCGACTCGGTGGCGATGGTCGTCGTCGCTCGAGCGGTGATGGGTATCGGCGCTGCGTTCGTCATGCCGGCCACGCTCTCGATCATCTCGGCGGTGTTCCCGCCGCACGAGCGTGGCAAGGCCATCGCGATCTGGGCCGGGTTCGCCGGCGCAGGTGGCGCGCTCGGCCCGCTCGTCGTCGGGTTCCTCCTCACCGACTGGTGGGTCTTCCCGTCGTACTGGTGGGGCGCCGCGTTCTTGTTCAACGTCGTCACGGTCGCCATCGTGCTCGTCGCCGTGAGTATCTGGTCGCCGCGGTCCAAGGACGACGAGTCGACTCCGCTTGATCCGGTCGGCGCAGTGCTGTCGATCATCGGCTTCGCTGCGTTGCTGTTCGCGATCATCGAAGGGCCGGTCAAGGGCTGGACGAGCCTCGTGGTCCTCGGCTCGGCAGCGCTGGCCGCCATCGCGCTCGGCGGGTTCGTTGCCTGGGAACTGCGCTCGCCGACGCCGATGTTGCCGATGTCGTTCTTCCGCAACCCCGGCTTCTCGATCGGGTCGGGCGTCATCACCTTCGGGTTCTTCGTGATGTTCGGGTTCTTCTTCCTCGTCACCCAGTTCCTGCAGTTCGTCCGTGACTACTCGCCGCTCGACGCCGGTGTCGCGACGTTGCCGCTCGCCGCTGCGCTCATCGCGGTCTCGCCGCGCAGCGCCGCGATCGCCGCCAGGGTCGGCGCGACCAACGTGATGTCGGTCGGCTTCGGATTCGTGGCAGCCGGCTTCGTCGTGATGTCGACCGTCGAGGCCAGCACCAGCTACCTGGTCATCGCGCTCTCCCTCGTCCTGCTCGGCATCGGCATGGGGATCACCGTCGCACCGGCCACGGGATCGATCATGGCGGCGGTGCCCTTGAACAAGGCCGGCGTCGGATCGGCCGTCAACGACACGACGCGAGAGGTCGGTGGCGCGCTCGGCATCGCCGTGCTCGGCTCGATCGCCAACTCGGCGTATCGCAGCGAGGTCGACCCGGCGGTGCTCGCGGGGCTGCCGGCCGAGGCGTCGGTCGCGGCGGGCGAGTCGATCGGCGCCGCGATCCAGATCGCCGCCGGGTTGCCGGTCGAGGTCGGTGGCGCGCTGGCAACCAGTGCGCGAGACGCGTTCACCACGGCGTTCTCGTCGTCGCTACTGTCGTCGGCGATCGTCGCGATCGTGATCGGCTCGATCGTGTTCGTCGTCGGCCGCCGAACCGAAGCGGAGTCGTCGTTCCTGCGCACCGACGACGAGATGCCACGAGATGCCTGACACGACACCAGCGACCGGACCAGACAGCGAGCCGTGCGCGGTCGATCCGCGTGTCGAGCGCTCCAAGCGGGTCATCTGCGAGGCAGCGATCGCGGAGCTCTCCGAGGTCGGATACGGCGCGATGACGATCGAGTCGATCGCGAAGCGTGCCGGGGTGAGCAAGGCGACGGTGTACCGCCACTGGGACGGCAAGCTCGACCTGATCGACTCGGCGTTGCTGCAGATCCGCGACAGCATGCACATCCCGACGTCGGGCACCGTGCGCGAACGCGTCACGGTGATGCTGACCTGGTTGGCCGAGTACCTCGCCGATCGCGATCGCTCGGGTTCGTTGCCCGCGATGATCAGCGCCTCGGTGTACGACGACTCGGTTCGCGCCTACCACTACCGATTCAACGCCGGTCGGCGTCAGGCGCTGGTCGACCTCCTCGACGAGGGTCTCGCCTCGGGCGAGCTGTCGACCGGCTGCACCGATGCGACCCTGCTCGCCGAGATGTTGGTCGGGCCGATCTTCTACGAGCGGCTGATGTCGAGCGAGCCCTTCGACCCGCAGCGGGTGCCTGAGGTCGTCGACATCGTCCTCGGCGCGGTCTGAACTGGACGCGCTGTCCTCGGCGCTCGTGCGTACCTGCGATCACGCCACCAGCGGCGTGCGCCAGTCGCGCCACGCGGGTCCGAGCGCATCGCGGATGTCGGCGGCTGCTGCGTCGCGTCGATTCCGGATCGTTCTCGGGGTCACCGCGTGGTCGCTGGCGGCACGTGACGGGCTGCCCGCTCTAGCCAGGTCGCGGATCGTCGCGAGATGGCGTGCAGCGACGCCGGCCCGCTCGGCTTCGGCGACGACCTCGGCGAGCGCCACGATCGGGTCGCGGGTGACTGCGGCTGCCGACCAATCGGCGAGCTTCCAACTCGGCACGAGTTCCACGTCGAGGCGCCGACGCCGCTGTGCGCGCTGGTAAGCGATCCAGATGACGTCCGACACGAGCGCCGGCGCGATGTGGTGCGGACGGCGCACCGGATCGAACGCCGCGATCGCCAGCCCTGCGGCGCCGATCAGGATGTCCATCGCTGCCTCGTTGCCGACGCGTCGACGCCACGACGCGGACCGGGAGATCACTGCGGGAAGGATCCGCTGCAAGACCACGCGGGCTGCGACCTCGTCGGATCGGGCGATGGTGACGAGTGCCGCGAGTACCGCGTCGGCGTCGTGGCAGACGCGATCGGTGGCGCGGACCAGGTCGTCGAGGTCACGGATCGACCGAGTGACCGCGGTGAGCGTTTCGCTCTCGGGTGTCAGCGTCGGCCAGTCGGCGACCCGCCGCAGCACTCGCCGTTGACGGCGCAGCACGTTCCATTCGTGGTCGAGCGCGACGAGCACCGGCGTGCTCAGCCTCGGCCGACGGCTGGTCGGGAGCGGCGCCGTGTCGGCGGCCGGGACATGGGTTGCTGGGTGGCGCGGGGCTGTGGTCATGGTGAACACCATGACGATCGGTGCTCACAGCGAGCCTCACCGCAGTCCTCACCACAGTCCTCACCACAGTCCTCACCACGAACCGATGTCGGCCTCACCGCCATCCACCGCCGGGCTCACCGCATCGTCATTCCATCATGGCGCCGACTCACAGCCCCTGGTCAGCGGTGCTGTGAACGGACGTGACGGGCGTCGACATGAAGAAAGCGGCGCCGCTGAAGATTCTCCGACGGGCTCCGTCAGTCCATCCAGCGGCGTCGGTGCGCGGGCTTCCCCTCGTGACCTCCGACGCCCCACGGAATCGGCATGGACGAACGTTCGCTCGCTCCGCTCACCGTCGTCGACCCCGACGGTGAGCCGACGACCATCTCCTCCATCGGGCCTTGCACGACCGCCGCCGAGCTCGCTGGCGCGATCGGGCTCGCAGAGTTGACCGTCGAGGGGCGTCGGGTCGCCGACGACGTGCCCATCTGCACGGTCGATGAACTGCGCATCGGCGCGCGTCTCGGCGGCGACCGGGCGGGTGACTCGACGGGGGAGTCGGTCGTCGAGCGAGGCGGTGTGGCGGTCGTCGAGATCGCCGTCGTCGCCGGCCCCGACTGCGCGCCTTGGCAGTCACTGTCAGTTGGCCGACACGTGGTGGGTCGGGCCCCGCACGCAGATGTCCGTCTCGGCGACCCGGCCGTCGAACTCCACCACGGCCTCCTCGACGTCGCCTCCGACGGCACCGTTCGCTTCACCCAGCTCGCCGGCGCCGTCTCCGCTCGCGTCGGCTCGACGCCCGTCGACGACGACCACGAGCTCGCCCCCGGCAGTCGACTGCGCCTCGGGTCGAGCGTCGTCGTCGTCCGGCCATCGCACCGGGACGGTGTCATCGGTTGCAACTCCGACTCGTCGGCCGAGCTGGCCGGGCTCGCCGAACACGGACGTGGGACGGCCGGTCTGCTCGCGCATCCGGTTGATCCATGGCGGCGGGTCGTGCAGCGGGCACATCGACCCCATGTCGGGAGCGACGCCGAGACACTGCAGGCACCGGTCCGGGCCGACGTGCCGAGGATGCCACCGATGACAGGGCTCGTTGGCGCAGCGGTCGCGGTCGCCGGTGCACTCGTGATCGCGGCGATCGTCGACAGCGCGCTGTTCGTGATCTTCGCAGGAGTCGGCGCGGTCGCAGCGGCCGCGACATGGTCGGTGAGCGCGATCGCTGTGTGCCGAGCGCGCCGGCGCTCCCGCCGCGACCACGCGGCCTCGTCGGCAGACTTCCTCGGCCGGCTCCGCACACTCGCCGATCAGCACGCCCGACAGCTGCGCGCCGAGCGCGGCGACCTGTTGAGTGCGATCCGCCTCGTCGACGACGACCCGTCAGCGTTGTGGTCGCGTCGGGTTCGTGGGCCGAGCCGTGACGACGAACAGGGCTCGCCGTTGACCGCCACGATCGGGGTCGGCACCGTTCGATGGACTCCTCCGATCGACTCGGCTGGCGACCTCGAGTTCGAGCTGACGTCGGCGGTCGAACGCGCGAGCCGCCTCCCCAGCGTCCCGGTGGCGATGGGCATCGAGTCGGGCGAATCGGTGGCGATCGACGGATCGCCGACGTCGACGATGGCGCTCACCCGCTCGATCGTCATCCAGCTCGCCGTCCACAGCGGCCCGGCCGACTGGCAGTTGCTGGTCGCGACCGACGACCCCGACCGATGGACGTGGGCCGACTGGCTGCCGCACGGCGCGATCAGGTCTCGCCACGCGGCAGTGCTCGATCGTGCCCGACTCGCCGACGAACTCGACGAGGTCGACCCCGACCGCCGAACGCTCGTCGTCGTCGACGACCCGACCTTGCTGCTCACCCGCACCGGGCCGCTTCGTCGGTTCCTCACCCGGCCGGGTGTGAGCGGACTCGTCGTCACGCGAGGTGAGCCGGTGCCAGCGATGTGTCGACGCGTGCACCACATCGGCGAAACCGGGCGAGGACGTTGGATCGGCGACTCCGGCGATACCGGCATGAGCGGCGACGGGATCGACGTCGCTGTGGCCGGTCTGTCGATCGACATGGCCGACCGCGTGGCGCGTCGTCTCGCCGCGCTCGTCGACCCCGAAGACCGCTCGGGTGGGGTGACCATGCCGACGACGGTCTCGCTGACCCAACTCGTCGGCGACGTGGTCGCTCGACCGGAGGCGATCGCACGTCGGTGGGGAGCGGACGGTGACGACCCCGCACCGGCGACGGTGCTCGGCCTCGGTGCAGACGGCGTGGTCGACGTCGACCTCGTCCGCGACGGACCGCACGGCCTGATCGCCGGTACGACCGGTGCCGGCAAGAGCGAACTGTTGCGGTCGCTCGTCATCGGACTCGCCGTGTCGGTGAGCCCGGCGCATCTCAACTTCGTGCTCGTCGACTACAAGGGTGGCTCGACGTTCGATGCGTGTGTGCGTCTGCCTCACACCGTCGGTGTCGTGACGGATCTCGATGACGGGCTCGCGGAGCGAGCACTCGCCAGCCTGACGGCCGAACTGCATCGACGCGAGTCGCTGTTGCGAGCCGTCGGAGCAGCCGACCTCACCGCCTACCGTCGCGGTCGTCACCGGCCGGGTATCGCCCGTCTGGTCGTGGTGATCGACGAGTTCGCCGCACTCGCCGCCGAACTCCCCGATTTTCTCAGTGCGTTGGTCGGCATCGCTCAGCGCGGGCGCAGCCTCGGCGTGCACCTGCTCCTGGCGACGCAACGGCCAGCTGGCGTGGTGAGCGACGAGATCCGAGCCAACACCAACCTGCGACTGGCGTTGCGTCTCAACGATCGTGGTGACGCCGTCGACGTCATCGGCGATGCAACCCCCACCACGTTCGGGCGCAGTGTTCCCGGCCGCGCAGCGATGCGCCTCGGGCCCGACGAACTCGTCGTGTTCCAGAGTGCCTGGTGCACGGGCCCGATCGTCTCGTCGGCCGGTGGCCTCACGGTGGAACGTCGGCGACGGGGCGACGCGTCGACCGCTTGCGTCTCCGGGACGAGCGGGACCGGGCGGACCGAGCTCGAGGTCGCGGTCGACAGTGTCGTGCAAGCTGCGTTCGTCCTCGACCTCGCGGCGCCGCACCGCCCGTGGATCGACCCGCTGCCGCACCCACTTCCGGCCGAAATGCTGGGGGAGTCGCCGGGATCTGGCGTGATCGGGCTCATCGACCAGCCGGAGCGACAACGGCGCGCCCCGCTGCGATGGCGGCCCATCGATGGTTCGCTCGCGCTCGTCGGTTCGCTGGGTTCGGGCACGACGTCGACGTTGATCGCGCTCGCCGCCGCGACCTGCCGGGATCGAGCCCCCGACGACGTGCACCTCTACGTCATCGACGCTCGGGGCGACGACGTGGTGCAGGCGCTGGCGGGCCTCGCGCACTGCGGCGGGGTCGTGCGCCTCACCGACGGCGAGCGACTCCATCGACTCGTGGCGCGCCTCGCCGCCGAGATCGACCGGCGCTGCGACGGCGCGGCGGGGAGTGACCGCGACGTCGTGCTGATGATCGACGGCTGGTCGAGTCTGCGCGCCGCGTTGTCGAGCGTCGAGCGGACGGACACGTTCGAGTTGCTGCGGCGCGTGGTGCACGACGGGCCCGCGGTCGGTGTGGTGACGATCGTGACCGATGACGGCGGCACGTCCCTGACGGCGGTCCCGGTCGCCGACCGGTGGGTGTTCCACCTCGCCGATCCGACGATCGCACGCGGCCTCGGCATCGCGCGTTCGCCGATCGGGTCGGGTCGCCCGGGCTCGCTCGTGGTCGCCTCGTCGGGCCACCTCGCGCAGGTCGCGGCGGGAGCCCCCGGGCTCGCGAGCATCGCAGGGCGCGACTCGGCGACGAGCGGTGGGCCCGACACCATCGCCTCACTCCCGGCGATCGTGATCGCGCCCACCGATCTGCTCGCGCAC
The DNA here is from genome assembly GCF_046290335.1 of Ilumatobacter sp. Lineage (GTDB taxonomy): Bacteria > Actinomycetota > Acidimicrobiia > Acidimicrobiales > Ilumatobacteraceae > Ilumatobacter_A. Next base: position 303,175 of record NZ_JBKAGH010000003.1, read on the forward strand.
TCCGGCTCGACGTGGGGCTCGATGTCGGGCTGGATGTCGGGCTCGACGTCGGGCTGGATGTCGGGTTCGTGCGAGCGACGCCTGCTCCTGGGACTCGATGCCGAGCACCTCGCGCCGGACGGCCTCGCACTCGGGCCAGGCGATGCGGTGTTGATCATCGGGCAGCCGAGGACCGGCGTGTCGACGGCGCTCGATCGATGCGTCGCCGCATGGCGATCGGCGACGTCTGCCAGCACCGGCTCAGCCGCCGCCCGCGGTGATGGTGATGGTGACGGTGATGGTGATGGTGATGGTGCCATCGTGCGCGTCGACCGACGCCAGGCGCTGACACCCGAACAACTCGACGTCGACACCGACCTCCTCATCGTGATCGACGACGCACACCGTGTCGGTGACTCGAACGGGCTCCTTGCGTCGATCATCGCCGGCGACCATCCGCACGTGACGCTGCTCGCCGGTGCTCGCGCCGACGCTGTGCGCTCCGGCTATGGCCACTGGACCCGTGGTGTCGCGGCCGGCCGCTGCGGCCTGGTCATGACGTCGCGCGGCGACCCCGACGGCGACGTGTTCGGCGTCACGGTGCCGCGGCGATCGTTGATCCCGGCGCGACCTGGCCTCGCGTGGGTCGTCGACTCCGGGCCGCTTCGCCAGATCCAACTCGCTTGCTCTCCACCGTGATGCCCTCACCGTGATCCCCGCAGGCTCGCGGCGCCACGGTTCGTGCCGCGTTCATGACAAGATCGCGAACCCAGGGAACCAAACGGTGCCCTCAGGCGTTTGGAGAGGTGACCGCGATGGCGACCGAGGCTCGTGAACCCGACTCGGAACCGCCCGCGTCGCGTGCCTCGAGTACCCCGGAGGTCGGTTCCGCCGACACCGACATCGCGATGTTCGTCGGCGACCTCACCGTCGACGGGGGCCTCGAGTTCGACGAGTTCTTCCGAACCCGCCACGACGACGTCGTACGAGCGCTCGCACTCACCCTCGGTGACACGACGCTCGGACGCGATGCCGCAGCGGAAGGGTTCGCCCGTGCGCTGCAGAAGTGGCGTCGGGTCGCTCGCTACGACAATCCGGCGGGCTGGGTCTACCGAGTCGGGCTCAACTGGGCTCGGTCTCGTTTTCGCAAGACCCAGCGCGAGGTCGCCGAGTCCGCGGCGACGGGTCCGAACGAGCCCCACACGATGATGGGCGAGATCGAACCGCGGTTGACGCCGGCGCTCAAGGCGCTGTCGATCGATCACCGCGCCGTCATCGTGGGCCGCTTCTACCTCGACTGGTCCGAAGCCCAACTCGCCGACGCCCTCGGCGTCAAGGCGGGCACCGTCAAGAGCCGTCTCCACCGAGCGTTGGCTGAACTCGCCGCCACGCTCGGCCCTGACTGATCCGCTCGCACGTTCATTGCACTTTCATCGTTCGCACACCAGGAGCCCATGACATGACCGAATCTGATTCCTCGACCGGCAGCTCGCCCGACACCGCCGCCCTCCGGCGCTCGCTCGAATCCGCAGCCACGCGCATCGACATCGGCTCGATCGACGAGACGCGCCACGTCGTCGAACGCACGGCCGCCCGCCGGCGCCGTCGGTCGACCGCACTCGTCGGCATCGCCGCGGTGGCGACGCTCGTGGTCGGCGGCGTCGTCGTCACGAACATCGTCGGCGACGACGACGGGGACGATCGCATCGTCAGCGCTCCCGCCACCGAGCCGCCCGCGGTCGAGGAACCCGGAGCGACCGACACCACGCAGGACGAGGCGGAAGCGGCGGCGCCGGGGACGGCTGGCCCGGCCGCGGCACCGGCCGGGTCCGACGCCTCGACGGTGACGGTCGATGTTCAGCCCGCCGCGGCGTCGGCGTCGGCGTGGACCTCGGAGACGGTCATGCCGTGGAAGGACGGATTCCTCATCGTCGGACAGGAGCAGTTCCTGCAGCCACTCCCGTCGGAGTTGCCGGAGGAGATCACCGCGCTGTTCCCGGACGAGGTCATCCAGTTCTTCGAAGAGGTCGGCGGGCTTCCCCCGACGATCCAGGAAGCCACCGAGTTGCTCACCGACGCGGGTCTCTTCGACGAAGTGGCCGACGTCGTGCTCTCCAACCCGGAGGTCAACGACTTCATCTACAGCCAGCCGTTGCCGCAGCCCAGGTCGTACGCCAGGGTCTCGTCGGACGGCGTCACCTGGACCGACGTCGAAGTCGACCGGCCGGTGTTGCAGTACCACGCAGTCAGCACCGGTGACCGTCTGGTTTCCTACGAGCTCGAGACGGACCGGGCGACCTCGGGCTCGTTCAACCCGCTCGACTCCGCAGCGGAGTTCGTGCCGCCCGTGACCACTGCGGTGATCGTGACCTCGACCACCGACCTCGAGACGTGGACCGACGTCCGCATCCCGGTCGAGGTGCCGACCGACGAGCTGCCGCCGTACGTCCAACGCGAGGTGTATCCGGGCCAACTCGTCGCCAACGACGTCGGTTGGGTGCTCGACGTGACCGAGAGTCGGTACCCACGCGTGGAAGCGTTGCTGGCCGACACGATCGGGTTCGACATGGAACGGTATCCGTACGGCTACAGCACGTATCCGACCGAGGACGGGGTCGTGCTGCAGACGTTCGACGAAGACGGCACGGGGACCGAAGCGACGTACACGTGGGACGACCTCGGTGTCGACCCGCTCTTCGACGCATTCGACGGTGCGCTCGGCAACGAAGTTGTCACCCGATGGTCGGCGACGTGGGGTGGTGAGCCGACGGCCGTCGAGCTCGAACCCTTCCGGTACGGCCAGCTCTTCGCGTTCGGGTCCGGGGTGCTCTCGTTCGACGACTCCGAGTTCTCGCTGTCGACCGACCTCGTCACTTGGACGCCGGTCGGGAACCCGGGCGCTCCCGGTGCGTGGCCGATGGCGCTGATCGATGCGGACACCGGGCCGGTGATGATCTTGCGCGGCAACGACGGGTCGCCATCGGCGTACTCGTTCGACACGACGACGCTCACCTGGTCGCCCGTCGACCTCGACCTCCCGGACGGGTTGTCGACGTGGAGCCCGGGCTCGTCGGCACTGCTCTACTCGATCGAGATCTACGACGAGTCGTACGAGGTCGACGTTCCGTTCGAGGACCTCGACCTCTCGTTCGAGAACGACACCCACCGCCTCGACGTCACGATCCGCGAGGACTCGCAGTCGTACGCGCTCGTCGATCTCGCCACCGGCGAGACCGTGGCGACCGAGACCGTCGAGGGCGCCGACGTGAACGCCTCGGAGATCCCCTTCGACGGCATCGACCAGCAGCCGGACGGCGGCATCACGATCGTGTCGCTCGAGACCGGCGAGGCGATCACGACGTTCAGCACCGACCAACTCGCCAGCCCGCCGGCTGGCACGGAAGCTCAGTCGACGACGACCTACGTCGAGGGGGAGGCGGAGTACGCCCAACCCGAGATGTACGTCCTGGCAACCCACGACGGCGTGTGGCTCAACGAGTCGTTGGACGTCATCTCGCCCGATGTCGACTCGGCGAACGGACCGACGATGCCGAACGCCGTCGCCGCCAACGGCAACGTCGTGGTCGTGGCGATGAGCGACGGCTCGACGGTGCGATTCGAGTTCTGATCCGAGATCCGTTCACCCGGGGACGCGAGACGGGACCCGGTGCCAGGCACCGGGTCCCGTTCACTCGGGGGGATGTGGTGGCGAGCTCAGCTCGCCGTGGTCTCAGCTCGCCGTGGTCTCGATCGCCGGCTGGGAGTTCGAGCCGCCGTTGGTGATGTTGATCTTGCGTGGCTGGGCCTTCTCGGCCACCGGGATGCGCAAGGTCAACACACCGTCGGTGTAGTCGGCTTCGATGCCTTCGGCATCGAGACCGTCGCCGAGGGTGACCTGACGGCGGAACGTGCCACGCCGACGCTCGGCGAGGTACAGCTGGTCGCCATCTTGGCGCTGCCAGTTGCGCTCGCCGCTGACCGTGAGGACGTTGCGCTCGACGGCGACGTCGAGGCTGTCGGCGGCGACGCCGGGAAGGTCGAGGTGGACCCACACGTCGCCATCACGGCGATAGGCGTCCATCGGCATCGAGTTGCCGGCGGCACTGACGCTGCCTCGACCGGTGAGCTGGTCGAAGAGCGAATCGAGTTCACGGAACGGGGTGTTCATGACGAGCATCGAAATCTCCTTGTCGTTGCGGGGCCACCCGAGGCGGCCGGATCGGTTGCTGCTTCGGTCGATCGCTCCCGGTGGGTGCGGCGAAGCTGAGAAAGATGATATGCAGCGACTCAGCATTAATGCAACGTATCAGTCATGAAAGTTGCGCAACGGGTGACCGTCAGCGTCGGGCGACCCGGCCTCGCATGGCGGCCGAGGCCAACCCGAAGCTGACGGCCGTGACGAGCAGGATGGCGAGCATCCCCTTGCCGAGTTCGCCCCACTCCCAGTCGGGTGAGAGCAGACTTCGGAGCCCGGCGAGCACGTACGTGACCGGGTTGTAGGTCGCCACCGTCGCCAGCCAGCCCGTCAGCGCTTCCTTCGGCAGGAACGTGGTCGTCAGGAAGGCGAACGGGAAGAACAGGACGAACGACGAGTTGACGGCCGCGGGGTTCCCCGTCTTGAGCGCGATGGCGTACGGGAACCCGGCGAACGCCAAACCCCACGCCGAGCCGTACAGCAAGAACGCGATGATGCCGAGCACGCCGGTACCGAACTCGACGCCGAGGATCAGGCCGAGCGCGGTGACCGGGATCGCCAGCATCATGACGGCCATCAGGTCGGCCACCATCAACCCGAGCAACAGCATCGGGCGGCGGATCGGGGTGAGCAGCAGCCGGTCGAAGTAGCCGCTCTGGATGTCGACGACGAGCGCGCTCGCTCTCGAGACCCCGGTGACGGCGAAGATGATCGCCACCGGCAGTTGGAACGCCTTGAAGTCGGTGACGACGCCCGACGACTGCGCGAAGTCTTGCAGTGCGCCGATGTTGACCACGAAGAAGAACACCGGGATGATCAGCGCCGGGATGAAGAACTCCGGTTCGCGGAACACGCTGCGACACGAACGCTTGGCGATCGTGCGTAGGTCGTGCACGATCGACGCTCGCCGAGCGAGTGGCTCGTCGTTCGTGGTCGTCGTGGTGTCGTTCGTTGCGGTCATGACGCCTCCTCTCCGTCGGTGCTGGGGGTGCCGGCCGACAACTTTGCGCCGGTGACGTCGAGGAACACGTCGTCGAGCGTGGGCGTGCGCAGCGTGAGCCCTCGGACGGCGATCTCCTTGGCGTTGAGCGCCACGGCCACCGCCGCGATCGACGACGCGCCGCTGGCGGCGGCGGCGAGGAGTTCGTTGCCGTGGGTGTCGACCGACTCGATCCCGTCGATCGCACGCACGACGTCGGCTGCTGCCGTCGTGGCCGCGTCGTCGCCGTCGACCTCGACGATGATGAGGTCGTTGCCGATGGAGCGCTTCAGGTCGGTCGGTGTGCCTTCGGCTTCGAGCTTGCCTCTGGCGATGATGCCGACGCGGTCGGCCAACTCGTCGGCCTCCTCGAGGTACTGCGTCGTGAGGAAGATCGTCATCCCCTCGCGGTTGAGCGAGCGCACTTCGTCCCACACCGCCTGACGGCTCGCCGGGTCGAGGCCGGTCGTCGGCTCGTCGAGGAACAGGATCTGCGGCTTGTGGATCAGCGACATGGCCAGATCGAGCCGGCGCTTCATGCCGCCCGAGTAGGAGCCGACTCGATCGTCGATCGCCGTGCCGATGTCGACGAGCCCGATCACGTCGTCCATGCGCTGGGCGGTGTGCTTCGCGGACAGGCCGTAGAGGGCGGCCTGCAGTTCGAGCATCTCGCGGCCGGTCTGGCGGCCGTCGATCGACGAATCCTGCAAGGCCACGCCGATGCGCAGCCGGATCTCGCCGGCGGCGTCGGCCACGTCGAAGCCGGCGACACGCGCCGACCCGGAGGTGGGGACGAGCAACGTGCACAGCATCTTGACCATCGTCGACTTGCCGGCACCATTGGGCCCGAGGAAGCCGTAGATCTCGCCGTGGTCGACGTCGAGGTCGATGCCGTCGACGGCGAGGTTGTCGCCGAAGGCCCGTTTGAGTTGTCGTGTGGTGATGGCGCTCATGTGGCGCTCATCTTCGCAGGACCGTGTGACAGTCTGCTGCTCGATCAGGTCGCGGTGTCGGGTGCGCAACAGACCGTTTCGGACGCGGCAGCGCCGACGCTGGCGAACTCGATCGTCTCGGCATCGCCGGTCTTGACGTACCACTCCCAGCGAGCGCCCTCGGGCGACTCGAGCCAGGTCTCGGTCTTCTCCGCGAAGCAGCAGATGGTGTCGTCGACACCGGTGGTCTCGAGGCCGGACGCCGACAGGCGCGCCTCGGCGGCGGCTACCTCGCCACTCGATAGCACCTCGACGCCGAGATGGTTCAGGTGCTGGAGTTCGTCGCCGTCGGGGGTCTCGAACAGCACCAGCTTGAGCGGCGGTTGGTCGATCGCGAAGTTGGCGTAGCCCGGTTTGCGCTTGGCGGGGGTGGCGTCGAACATCTTCGAGTAGAAGTCGATCGCGGCCTCGAGGTCGCGGACGTTGAGGGCGAGTTGCAGTCGCATCAGGATCTCCATCGTGGGTTGGTGCTCGCCGGTGGCGAGCGGGCTGGCGTCCGTCGAGCTTCGAGCCGCAGCTCTCATATCGGCGATGTTCGATACGATATCAACATATCGACCGATGTCAATATGAAATCGGAAGGCGGGGAACTGCGCGATGGGCCCGTGTCGAACGTCGCCTCCGTCTACAGTCCAGCCCGTGATCGAAGTACGCAACATCACGAAGCGCTTCGGTGACCTCACCGCCGTCGACGACCTGAGCTTCGACGTCCTCGACGGCAGGGTGACGGGGTTCCTCGGACCCAACGGGTCGGGCAAGAGCACGACGATGCGTTGCATGCTCGGCCTCGACCACGCGCAGTCCGGCGAGGCGCGCTTCGGTGGCCGGCTCTATGGGGAACTCGCCAATCCGCTCGACGAGGTCGGTTCGCTGCTCGACGCCGGCTACGTCCACCCGGCCCGCAGCGGACGCGATCATCTGCGTTGGATGGCGACCGCCAGCGGCATGAGCCTCGCTCGAGTGGACGAAGTGATCGACATGGTCGGCCTCGGAGACGCGGCCGGCCGGGCGGTGAAGGGCTTCTCGCTCGGCATGCGCCAGCGGCTCGGGCTCGCCGGCGTGATGCTCGGTGACCCGCACACGATCATCCTCGACGAGCCGGCGAACGGCCTCGACCCCGAGGGCATCCGCTGGATTCGCGACCTGCTTCGCCATCTCGCATCGCAGGGGCGCGCGGTCCTCGTCAGCAGCCACCTGCTCTCGGAGATGTCGTTGATCGCCACCGACCTGATCGTGATCGGTCAGGGCCGACTCGTCGAGGCGGGTCCGGTCGAAGCGTTCGTCGATCGGCATTCCGACGCCTGGGTCCAGGTTCGGAGCCCGCAGCTCGCGCAGCTCGTCGAACTGGTCCGTTCGTCGGGCGCCTCCGCTGCCCCCGTCGATCCGGCCGCGCCTGCGGCAGCGGCGGCGTTCCGTGGCATCGGGATCGACCGTGTCGGGGAGATCGCCGCTGCGAACGGCATCGTCCTCCACGAGCTCATGCTGCGCCGGGACTCGCTCGAGGACGCGTTCTTGCGCGCCACGGCGAGCTCGCAGGAGTACCGCAGCCGACCGCAGAGCGCACAGCCGTCCGGCCAGGTGACAGGACAGCCGCCCGGCCAGTCGCCGGGTCCACCCACCGGGCCCCCGGGAATGCCGCCTGGTCCAGCGCAGGGTGGTCGGTGATGGGCAACGTCATCCGTTCCGAGTGGCTCAAGCTGCGCACCATTCCACTCCACCTGATCCTGTGGGGCATCGCCGGCGGCTTCGTATTGGTCATCACCTTGCTGGTCGCCATGTTGAACGGTCAGCCCGAGACGTTCGACAACGCCGACCTCGCGAGCCTCGTCGGCGGGACCTCGGTCGTGGCCGGGTTGCTGGTGAGTGTCGTGTCGGCGCTTGCCATCACGTCGGAGTTCGCGCACAACACGATCCGTCCGACCCTCGCTGCGACGCCGTCACGGATGACGGTGTTCTCGGCCAAGGCGATCGTGCTCGCCGTCGTCGGTGCCGTGATCGGCTTCGTGATCGGGGCCGGCTCATACCTCGTCGGTGTGATCGTGTTCAACATTCGTGGAGCGAGCATCGGGCTGTCGGGGTCCGACGGATCGCTCGCCGTCGTGCTCGGCATCCCCGTGTTGTTCACGATCCTCGCACTGTTCGGCTACGCACTCGGCCTGCTGTTGCGGAACTCGCCGGCTGCGGTGGCGACCGCCATCCTGTGGCCGTTGTTGGTCGAGACGGTGATCGCCGGGGTGCTGTCGGTCGCCGACGTCGACGAACCGGAGCTGTTCCTGCCCTACCAGTCGGGTTTGGGGCTCATCAGTCCCGATTCGAGCGAGTTCGGTCACGGCCGCGTCACCGGAGCGCTGTTCTTCGCCGTGGTGGTGTTGGCGCTACTCGGTCTCGCCATGGTCACCAACCGCCGCCGCGACGTCTGACGTCACCAGCATCGACGCGCATCAACCTGGTGTCTGGAGGTCGCGCGGATAGGTGACCATCCACCGGTCGGTGGGTTGGCTCGGTTTTCATACCGAGTGCGACCCAACTAACCGACCGGGGAGGTCACCCATATGATGCGCGCGCTCGATTCTGAAGTCCACGATGCGGTGTTCGAAACGATCCGAGGCTTGCTCCCGGACCGGCCCGAACATCCGTTGGGTTGTCATCGGCCCCGTATCGACGACCTGGTCTGTTTGCGGGGTCTGTTGATTCGTCTCGTGACGGGCGCATCGTGGGAGACCGTCGAGTTCTTGATGGGCTACACCGTGTCCGACACCACCCTGCGGTCCCGTCGCGACGAGTGGATCGACGCCGGGGTGTTCGATCAACTGCTCGAGCAAGCACTGGCCGCGTACGACCGAATCATCGGTCTGGACCCGACCCATGTCACCATCGACGGCAGCGAACACTTTGCCCCGTGCGGGGGTGAAGGAACCGCTGCAGGCCCGAAAACCCACGGTCGTCTGGGCTGGAAGTGGTGCGCCGGCGTCGACGCCGACGGCATCCCGATCGGCTGGGTCATCGACGGCGCAAACCGCCAGGACTACCGACTGTTGCAACCCACCCTCAACGCGATCACCGCACATCCCGTCACCGCACGGATCGGCACCCTGCACCTCGACCGAGGATTCGGCTACAAATCACTCCCCGACAGACTCGCCGACTACACGATCGGCGACGTGAACGTGATCCCACGAAACCAGCCAGGTCAGGGCCGCATCCAACTCGTCGGATTCGGGCGCCGCTGGGTCGCTGAACGCACCCACTCCTGGTTCACCAACTACGGCCAAATCCAACGCAACACCGACCGCCGAGCAACACACCGCCACGCCGCCCTCTGCCTCGCAACCGTGTTCCTCATCACCGCACGACTCATCGACCACCGCAACACCAACTACCGCCCTATCCGCTGACGCTCCTGACACCACGTTGATGACACCACGTTGATGACACCACGTTGACGTCAACCTGGTGTCTGACACCACGTTGACGTGACACCACGTTGCAGCACGTTGACGCGCTGGGGTGATGTCAGCGGGCGCGGAGTTCGAGGCGGTCGCGCTGGGTGATGGTGTAGGTGCGGTCGTGTTGTTCGAGCCAACCGAGGCGGATGAAGCTGGCGATGGCCTTGTTGACTCGCTCGCGTGACGCACCGACCATGCCGGCCAGTTCCTCCTGAGTGACGGGGAGGACGAACTGATCGGCCCCATCGGCCAATTCGAGGAGTCGCTTCGCCGTCCGACCGGTGACGTCGAGGAACACCGAGTCGGCCAGCGCCTCGTCGGTCACCCGGATCCGCTGTGCGAGGAGCCGGGTGACGTTCCACAGCAGCTTGGGGTACTGGTCGAACATGTGCAGGACCGGTTCGAACGGGATCTCGAGCACCGTGGTCGGCTCCAGCGCACGGGCCATCGCCGAACGCGGTCCATCGTCGAGCATCCCCATCTCACCGAACAGATCGTCGGGTTCCATCAACGCGACGACACTTTCACGTCGGTCGATCGGGTTGGCGATGGCGATCGCCAACCGGCCGCGCAGCACGAGGTACAACGCGTTCGGCGGATCACCTTCGTTGAACAGGACGTCACCGCGGATGAGGTGACGTTCGCGACCCGCGTCGGCGACGAGCCTGAGAGCCTCAGGGTCGGCGTCGGCGAAGAAGTCGGTTCGGGCGAGGATCTCTTCGTGGGCCATGACGCCCGTCACGGTACTACCCTCCGGCAGCGTGCCGCGTAGCGAGTTCAAAGTGTGGACGATTGTCGTCGGCGGAGGACGCGGCCAACGCTTCGGGCGCCTCAAGCAGTACGAGCTACTCGACGACCGACGCGTCATCGACCATTCTCGTGCGACGGCCGAGGCGTTCTCCGACGGCGTGGTCGTCGTCGTTCCCGCCGACGATGCCGAGCGCGAAGGCGGTGTCGCAGGAGGCGAGACCCGCAGCGACTCGGTACGCGCCGGGCTCGCGGCGATCCCCGACGACGTCGACATCATCTGCGTGCACGACGCCGCCCGGCCGCTGGCCAGTCTCGACATCTACGAACGTGTCGTCGACGCGGTGATCGACGGAGCCGACGCCGCCGTGCCCGGTATCCCGGTGACCGACACCATCAAGATCATCGATACAGCCGCTGGTGACGTGGTCGACACTCCGGATCGGAGCACACTGGTGGCCGTGCAGACTCCCCAGGCGTTCCGCGCCGACCGCCTCCGAGCCGCGCATGCCGCGGGCGGCGACGCGACCGACGACGCCGGGCTGATCGAACGCACGGGAGGCCGCGTCGTCGTGGTGCCTGGTGACGTCGACAACCGCAAGATCACCGAACCCGACGACCTGGCCTGGACCCGCGCACGCTTCGCGACGCGCCACGAGATGCGGTCCGGTCGGGAACGGAGCGACGGATGAGGATCCGTGCGAGCGCGATCAGAGTCGGGCAGGGCTTCGACGTCCACCAGTTCAGCGACGACCCGGAGCGGAGACTGATCCTCGCGGGTTGTCACTTCGAGGGTGAGCGCGGCCTTGCGGGTCACAGCGACGCCGATGCCATCGCACACGCGTGCAGCGACGCGCTGCTCGGCGCGGCCGGGCTCGGCGACATCGGGATGCACTTCCCCGACACCGATCCGACCTGGGCAGGGGCCGACTCGATGGCGATGCTGCGCCACGTCGTCGCGCTCGTCTCCGAAGACGGCTGGACGGTCGCGAACATCGATTGTGCCGTGGTCTGTGAACGACCCAAGTTGGCGCCTCGACGCGACGAGATGCAACGCAACCTCACCGACGCCGTCGGTGCCCCGGTCACCATCAAGGGCAACCGGGCCGAACAACTCGGTGCGATCGGCCGCGGTGAAGGCATCGTGTGCTTCGCCACCGCGCTGCTCGTGCGCGAACGCGACGACGAGCGCATCGGCCCGGGGACGGTCCACGATGAAGAAGAGTAGGAATCGACGATGAGCAAGCCGACAGGTCGAGGCAAAGGCGGTGGGTCGCGAGGCTCGAACCCCGGTTCGGGTCGTCCGGGCGCGGGGCGGCCGGGCGCGGGGCGGCCGGGTGGCGGTCGTCCGGGTGCTGGCCGCGGTGGTTCCGGTCGGCCGGGCGCGGCCCGAACGGGGTCGAGCCCGAACGCTCCGGGCGCGGCGAAGCCCGGCGGCAAGGTGGGCGGGCCGAAGTCGCTCGGTGGCCGCCAGGTCGAGGGACGCCAGCCGACGCGTGAACTCCTGATGGGGGAGCGGCGCAAGGTCCACGAGATCTGGATCAGCGCGGAGCTCGAAGGTGATCCCGGCGTCGAGGACATCGTGATGATCGCCAACGCACGGCGGGTGCCGGTCGCGTACGTCGCCAAAGCGAAGGTCGAGCGCGAGGCGCGGACCGATGCGCCGCAGGGTGTCGTCGCGTTCGCGGCGGACATTCCCGAAGCCGATCTGGGCCAGCTGATGCGCATCGGCCGTGACGGAGCGTCACCGTTCCTCGTCGCCGTCGACGGCGTCACGGATCCCGGCAACCTCGGAGCGATCATCCGCAGCTGCGACGGCGCCGGGGTGTCGGGGGTGTTGCTCCCACGTCACCGAGCGGTGCATGTGACGCCGACGGTGGCCAAGGCGTCCGCCGGTGCCGTCGAGCACATGCCGATCGCGCTCGTGCCCGGGCTGCCCGCGACGCTCAAGCAGTTGAAGGATCACGGGATCTGGATCGTGGGGCTCGACGACGCCGCCGATCAAGACTTGTTCGAGTTGGTCGATCTGGCGAAGGAGCCGATCTGCCTCGTGCTCGGCGCCGAAGGTGCCGGCCTCTCCCGCTTGGTGCGCGAGCGGTGCGATCTGATCGTGTCGATTCCGATGCTCGGCGGCGTCAGTTCATTGAATGTTTCGGCCGCGGCGGCACTTTCCGCCTATCAGATCACCCGGGTTCGTCGGGCGGGATCGTAGAATCAGGCACGCATGGACGACGTTGCCCCCGCTCCAGACGTCGCGTCTGCGCTGGGTGTCGGCCGTCGCGGCTTCATCGCCGGGGCCGCCGGAGCGGTGGGAGTCATCGCCGGTTCCTCGCTGCTACCGACGTCTCGCGCGTCGGCCGCGACCGACTACTCCGCGTTCCGGGTGGTGACGCCGACGCGACTCGTCGACACGCGTGCCAGATTCGGCAACTTCGGCTACACCCGTGTGAACAGCAAGGTGATCCGAGTCCAGGTCACCGGACGGACGATCAACGGCACCACCGACACGGTGCCCGCCGAAGCGTCGGCTGCGGTGTTCACGCTCGTCGGCATCAACCAGTCGACCGTCGGCAACTTCTTGTCGGCGTACCCGACCGGTACATCGTGGCCGGGCACGGCGAGCCTCAACATGACCGGGCTCAACAACGTGTCACCGAACCTGGTGACCGTGAAGTTGGGGCAGGGCGGTGCCGTCGACGTGCTGGCGGACAAGGGATGTGAGATCGTCCTCGACCTCGTCGGTGTCTACGTCCCGACCGGTGGCGAACCGGTGCGTGAGGGGCGCTATCGGTTGTTGCCGGTGCCGCGGCGAGCCCTCGACACGCGCGGTGGCTCCAAGCCGGCTGCGGGCTCGGTCGTTCGGGTCGACCTGTCGTCGCTCGTCTCGCTGGGTTCGATCGACAGCGATGCGCAAGCGGTGTCTGCCAACATCACCGCGGTCAAGGCAACCAGTCGCGGGTTCATCACCGCCTATCCGTTCGGTGAGGACAACCCCGGAACCTCGACGCTCAACGTCGAAACCGACCAGACCCGAGGCATCGGCACGATGGTCAAGCTCGGCACCGACTCGGGCGGTCGACTCGGGTTCAACGTGTTCCTCGAGCGCGGCGCGCATCTCGTCGTCGACATCGCCGGGTTCATGACCGGGCCGGGAGCTGCGAGGTCGACGACCGGACAGTTCGTTCCGATCGAGCCGGCCCGCTTGCTCGACACACGTCGTGGTGACGGCGGCAAGAAGCGCTTGTGGCCGCGCTGGACCCGAGCGTTCACGCTGCCATCGGCGTACGCGAACCAGGCGAGTGCGGTCGCGATGAACCTCGCGGTCACGCGCACGATGGGTCCGGGCTACTTCACGCTGCTCGGTGCGCAGACACGGCGCGCCGAGGTGTCGAACCTGAACGTGACGGGCCCGAGCCAGACGCTGTCGAATCATGCGATCGCCCAGGTCAGCGTGAAAGGCGTCGAGTGCTACTCGTCGTCGGGTGGCGATGTGATCTGCGACGTGGTCGGCTGGTTCAAGGCGTCGCCGTCCGGCCCGGTGCAGGCCGACTACGCGTTCCCGCCGGTCGATCCCGATCCGCCCGCCGCGCCGACGCCGTATTGGATGACGATCCCGCGGCTCGGCCTCGGACGCAACGTCACCGACGGCGTGTCGGAGGTGGTCGTCAACCGAGGCGACGTGTGGCACTGGACGGGTACGGGCCTCGTCGGCCAAGGGCACGCCATCGCGACGTTCGCGCATCGCACCGACGCCGGCGGCCCGTGGCGCCAGATCCACACCATGCGTGCTGGCGACCAGGTGGCGATCTTCACCAACGATCAACGCAAGTACACCTACGAGTACGTCGACCGTGTGCTGACCAGCGATCGGCCCGACGAGATCCTCGGAGCGTCGCAGTTCCGGTCGAACGAGGAGACCCTCACCTTGATCGCGTGCACGGTCGGCAACGACTCGTCGAAGGCGGCGTACCCCGATCCGTGGGCGCCGACGAGTCTGCTGTATCGGATCATCGTGCGCCTGCGCCTCGTCCGCTGGGAAGACACCATCCCGGTCTCGAACTGACCCGTCGCGTTCTGCGCCGATATCGTGACCCGATCTCGCCGGGTTAGCTCAGTTGGTAGAGCACTTGACTTGTAATCATGTGGTCGCGAGTTCGACTCTCGCACCCGGCTCCACTATCACCCCAGCTCAGAGGCATTTTCCGGATGAGGCTTCCGCTCTCAGGCCGGGCTGGTGTCCACGAAGTGTCCACCATGCAGTCGCGTGGGCCCGAGAAGGGTGCACTTCGCAAGCCACGATCGCCGGGCGCATCCCGGGGGTACCGGATCGACCTCGGCGTCGATGACGCGGGCAAGCGGCGCCAACGGCAGGTTGGGAACTTCGCCACCAAGCGTGAAGCGCAGGCCGCGCTGAACGAGGCGCTCGCAGGTCTGCAGAAGGGTACGTACGTCACACCGTCCAAGCAGACCGTTCGTGACTTCCTCGAGACGTGGATCGACACGGTGAAGCCGGAACTTGCTCTCACGGCCTGGACCAACCACCGCGAAGTCCTCGAGAACTCCGTGATGCCACACATCGGGTCGATCAGATTGGCCGAACTGTCGCCGATGGATCTCAAGCGATGGCATGGGGTACTGCTCGATCATGGTCGCCGTGACGGCACACCGCTCGCAGCGAACTCGGTGAAGCTTGCGCACCGGGTTCTTCACCGGACCCTTGCTGACGCTGTCCGGTGGAACGTGATGCCGGCCAACCCTGCGAGTTCGGTGCGGGTCCCGAAGGGCGAGCACCAGCAGATGTCGGTGTGGACGTCCGATGAGGCCCGTCGCTTTCTCGACTCGCTTGCCGAGGACCGGTTGCGTGGGCTGTGGGCGCTGGCCCCGCACACGGGCACGCGCCGGGGTGAACTCGCTGGCCTCCGGTGGAGCGACATGGATCTGGATGAGGGGACGCTGACGGTCTCGCAGCAGCGGACGACGGCGGGCAGCAAGACCGTCACTACGACGCCGAAGGCGCGAAGCCAACGACAGCTCCTTCTCGCCGATCCGACCGTCGCCTTGCTTCGCGAGCACCTCGATCGCCAGGTGTTGGAACGAGCGACTGCGGGGGTGGCTTGGATCGAGTCCGGCTACGTGTTCGTCGACGAATCGGGCGAGCCGCTCTTGCCGCAACGCCTCACGAAGATGTTCGCCGCAGCGATCGCACGAGCCGGCGTCCCCAAGATCCGGCTGCACGATGTGCGACACACGCTGGCGACGAATGGGCTCGCCGCCGGTGTCCATCCGAAGGTCGTTCAGGAGCAGCTCGGACACGCGACGATCGCTGTCACGATGGACATCTACTCGCACGTTCCGCAGGCTGTTCGCCGGGACGGTGCCGGGCCACATTGCGGGCCTCTACGAGTAGCGCTCTCGGTCGATCGTCAAAGTACGGCTGCCCGTGCCGTGAGCTTCGTTCGGCGAGGCGGAGGCGACTTCGGAAAGTCGACGCCGAGGTGGACGAGCACGGTCTTGACCGCCTTCTCGGCGGCTTGCTGCGCGTGGAAGCAGGCCGCCCACTCGATGCCGACGTCGGAGTCCAGAACCAACTCGGCGATGGTGCGGTCGTCAGCGGCCTTGGCGAGCCAGTTGAGCGCCGTTGCAGCCGACGGATCCGCTGGCTCAGTCACGTTGGTACAGGCAACGGCCGTCGAGGACCGTCGCCCGTTCGATGGTGCCGGCGACCCGGGAGCGTTCGAGGTAGCGCTTTGGGTCGGTGAACGACACGTCGAACGGTGCGCTGGTGGTCGCGATGTCGAAGGCTCGAACCTCGAGATCGATGGCGTCGCGAGTGTCGAATGAATCGAGCACGACGAGCAGGTCGATGTCGCTGTCGCCGTCCCACCGCTCTCGCACACGAGGTGCTGCCCCGACCCCGAGAGCGATCCGCAACCGCCGAGGCGGACCGACTCGAACGACGCATGGAAGCGGCCGCGGCCGCCTTCGGCAGGGGCAGGGGAGGTCTCCGCCCTGCAAAGCCGAGTTCCAGCGCCTCAGCGGCGAGGTCCAGGCTCCCCGGAACGAGCGGACGGCGCGGGTGCTGTGCGGCCGGACAGCGGAGGAGCCGGATGTAGTGATGGGCGGATGCCCGAGGCGCCTGACGAGGTCTGATCGTGTATCTCCACCGTGATCGTGCGTCCCGTCGTGTCGGGCGGCGCCGACGCCTCCTGGAACGATTGATTGTGCGCTACCCACCTGGCGGTCGAACCTCAAACACTTCGCCGGCGATACAGCGCGGCGATGTGCGTTACGCAACGGGACAATCGCTCGGGTCCCGGCACGTGGCGACCGAGCGGTACGTGCCGTACCTGAGTGGTGGACAACCGCGTCAGCGAATGCGGTTCTTGAGCGGGTAGCGATCGAGCTATTGACCGACGCTCCCGTCGATTGCTTCCCGAATGAGATCGAGATGGCCGCAGTGACGTGCGGTCTCCTCAATCATGTGGAGATAGGCGTACCGCAGAGTGAACGTCATGTCCTGCCCAAGCGCCGTGTCATCGAGATCACTGTCGAGCACGGCGCGTCGAGAGCTGTCGCACTCGTCCCGGTACCGGGCGATGAGATCGCCGATTGTCTCATCGGTCGAGAGTGTGAAAGCACCATGTGGATCGTCGTCGGTCCAGGGCCAATCGACGTCACGGTCGGCGAAGTCGATGCTGAACCAGAAGCGCTCTGTTGCAGTGAGGTGCTTGACGAGACCGGCGATGGTCAGTGTCGTGGTCGGCACCGCTGCGGCGGCTGCCTCCTCGTCGGTCAGTCCCATCGCCTTGCTGACAACTGTCGATCGGAAGAAGTCGAGCATCGATTCGAGCATCTGACGCTCGGGACCATGCTGAACTGGCCGGACACGGTCTTGATCTGAAGACATGAGCCAAAGTCTGATTCCTGAGCCGACACAGCGCAACCCAGCGGGTCCTCGAGAGCCACGCATATCGACGGCGTAGCAGACTCCACCACCCAGCGAAAGAACCGGCAGTATCCGAGCGGGTCGCCGGCCCCGGGTCGGAAGGTCCGGCGACCGCTCGGTGGGGTCAGCGGCTGGCGCCGGCGACGAAGGTGGAGACGATGTAGGTGGCGTGGCGGTCGAGTGATCCTCGTCCTCGGTCGTAGCGCATCGTCGTTCTCGGGTCGGCGTGCGACGCGGCTTCTTGGACGTCGCGTAGAGGGACTCCGGCGCCGAGGGCGGCGGTGATGAACGAGTGCCGTAGCGAGTGCGGCGAGATGCGCTTGTCGATGCCGGCCTTCTTGGCGAGTCGGCGGACGATCCTGGCTGAGGCGTGGCGGTCGAGGCGGCGGGTGCCGTCGTGGACAACCGACGCCCGATCGTGGCGGGTGCCTTGCCTTCGGATTCGCACCATCTGGCGTAGAGCTCGATGTGGGCCCGCTCGACGACGAACACGCCGAGACCGGCTGTGTCGATCCAGCCGACCCATTGACGTAGGTCGAGGCGGTAGGCCTTGAGCGTGGCGCCGGAGTAGCCGGCCAGGAACCCGGCGATCGCCCGGTTGACCTGCTGACGGGTCGGATCGACGTCGACCAGGACGAGCTGGCCGACCGACTCGCTGCGATGAGTGGTGGTGTGCATGATGATTCTCCTTCAGATGGATAGAGAACCGAGCCGATCACCCGAGCAGAGCCGCATCAAGGTAAGTTGATGGATGTGGATCCGGTGTTCTTGGCCAGCGCACGAGAGCACGGGATCGACGACGAAGACATGCTCCACGCCTACCGCAACCCGATCCGAGTGTTCGACCTCGACGACCTCACCATGCTCATCGGCCCCGACCGAGCCGCTGGCCTGCTCGAGATCGGCGTGACCGACGCCGAGGGTGTCGAGTTCATCGTCCATGCCATGGCGGCCCGACCGAAGTTCCTGGAGACCTGATGCCCCGATCGATCCAAGAGATTCTCGACCACGCCGACGAACTCGCACAGCGGTTCGAGGACTACGAACCCCAGCCTGGCGACGAGCGCCCAGTCGAGGAGTACCTGCTCGAACGCGCCGCCCTCGCCCGAGCCCGCGGTGAGCGCCAGATCATTGACGCCGTCACCGCCGCCCGTGCCAAGGGTGTCCCTTGGCAGCGCATCGGCGAGCTTCTGGGCACCTCAGCCCAAGCTGCTCAGCAGCGATACGGCGCAGTCATCGAGACCAGCTGACGACGCTCGCAAGAACGCTCAGGACGTGCCGATCTGTGTGACTCGGAGTGACCAGTCGCGGTAGCCAGTTCGCCAGCGAAACCGCAGTTGAGCGGTCGTCCGATGTGCTGCGATCAGGTCCGATCCAATGCCTCCGCGATCGAGGCCAGGAAGGACTCTGGTTCTTCCACGTCGAGGACCGCTCGAACGAACTCATGGCCGACGAGGTCGAGGACGACCAGCTGCGACGAGCAAGGCCCCTTGCGCGCCGCCCAGAACTGTTTGCCGGGGACGCCGCGCCCGAGCATCGTGCCAATTCGGCGACGGCCCGGTCGCTTCGATCCATTGTGGGTTCCGCATCCCAATGCCCGGTGATCGATCATGATCTCGAGTGACGATCGATCGGCGACCGAGACCTCACTGATTCCTTCCGTATCGAACTCGACACGCCGCCGCCGGTTCATCGCTCGGTCCCAGCCGCTCAGCTCGACGGCCACCGAAGTGCCAGTCGTCGCAACTTGGAACGCCATGGACTCATGGTAGGCGCGTGAGATCAGGTCGACAGCCAGACGCCTGGCCGAGCAGATCCGGCAGGGAGGATGTTGTTGGGTGCACCGGATGTGTGTGGGGCTCGATCACCGTTGAGCCTTCCACGTAGGTTCGGCGTCGTTCCCGACCTGGTCTGACTCGAGAACCGGCTGACGCTTCTGGCTGTCTTTTGAATGACCGGTCGGCCGTGTTCGGGAACGACACCCACTCCGAGTTCCATGTCGCAGCTGCGGTCGATTCGAACGGGGGTGTGCTGGGTGTCGAAACGTTCGATACCACCACCCACGGCTACCGCGAACTCGTCGCGTGGCTCGCCGGGTTCGGCACCATCAGTTTGGTTGGCGTCGAAGGGACCGGCAGTTATGGCGCCGGTCTCTCTCGTCATCTTGTGTGCAAGGGCATCGCAGTCGTCGAGGTCGACCGACCGAACCGCCAGGCCCGTCATCGTGGCGGCAAGTCCGACTCCGTCGACGCGGTCGCAGCAGCACGCGCTGCGTTGTCGGGCACAGCAACCGGCGTGCCCAAATCGCGGACCGGCAAAATCGAAGCGATCCGTGTGCTGACCGTCGCGCGTCGTTCGGCCGGCGATGAGTGGATCTCGATCATCAACCAGATGCGCCACCTCGTGTTCTGCGCACCCGACGAGATCCGCGCCCGTTTCCTCGACCTGTCGCCGATCAAGCTCGCCCGCACGTGCGCAGCGTTGAAACCGCGCCGCAGCGACGACGACATCGTGAGCCTCCAACGAAGCCAGGGCGGTTCATCACCTTCCCAACGCCCTTCCTTGGTTGTGGCTTGGCGTGTCCGCCGTCTGGGCCGCCGTCATCGTCACCACCGACCAACTGGCGTGGCCGTTGGCGCTGTGAATCGCGGCGACCGTCGGCCCGCTCACCGCGCTCAAGACCGATTCGACCCAAAGACTTGTCGCCAAGGGGACTGAGCACCCACCTACTTCGATACGAACGCCAACGAAAGGCAGCAAACAATGACCACGTCAACCGAAGACCAAAGCCGAATCGGTCAAGCGGCGAACGAGCACGCGGAAGCCGCCCGACGATACGTCCAGCAGCTGCGGGTGTTCTACGTCCACGCCGCCGTCTTCGCCGGCGTCGAGATCCATCCGCAACGCGTCACCAAGTTGTTCGACGAGGTACTGAAGCGAACGGGTGCGTCGAAGATCCGGCTCCACGACCTCCGCCACACGATGGCGTCACTTGCGATCGAAGCAGGTGTGCACCCGAAGGTCGTGCAAGAACAGCTCGGCCACTCGGCGATCGTCGTCACCCTGGACAACCACAGCCACGTACCTCAAGCCGTGCGACGCGACAGCGCCGACAAGATCGCAGGATTTTTCTGCGAGTGACCGTCGCTAGTCGAGGAGGCTGAGGCCGGGGACGTCCCGGAACACCTTGTCGGCACTCACGACAGGCGCATCGATGCGAATCGCACTGGCGGCGATCCACAGGTCGTTCGCATGGATTCCGTCGGCGAGTGGATGGCCCGCCGTTCGACAGGCGTGTCGAAGCTCGGCGACGGTCGTGAGGAGCGAATCGTCGACGGGGATCACCGTCGTCGAGATGCGATCTTCGAGTTCGGTACGACGACGGTCACCCCACTCGGCGAGCAGAACCCCGAACCGCAACTCGGCGACGCTCGTAGCCGCCAGGAAGAGCTGATTGCCGCTGAGGTGCTTGACGTGCAATGCGAGCTGGATCGCACGTCTCGGGTCGAGCGACGCGCTGAAGACGCCGGTGTCGACGACCAGTCTCACGAGTTGAGTGCTCGGTCGAAGGCCTCGGACTCTTCCTCGGTGAGGTCTTCGATGATGAGCTGATCCGCCGACGCCAGCACCGGGGCGTCACGCAGTTGCTGCTCGGTGAGCCCCGGAGGCAGCGTGCTCAATCCACGAGGGGCATCGTCATCGCTGTGGGCGAGATCGCTCATGAATTCCACGCTACTGCATGCGTGCTCACCCCGAACTGGGTCGGTAACGATCGCCCGCCGCCGCGGCGAGTTGTCGGTCAGTCGTCTGGGGCTGCGGGTACTTCGGACGACGGCGCCCAGGCCTTGATCGACGTGACGGCGGGGCCACCCGTCGGTGTGTCGGGAGGTGGAGGTGCATGCCATGACCGCTGCCGACGGCTACATCCAGACCCCGCCGCTCTTGACCGCGGAGGAGGCGATGCTCGTGCTCCGCATCGGGCGCTCGAACGTCTACGAGTCGGCGAACCGGTTCCTCGCCACCGGCGGCGAGGACGGCATCCCGTGCGTCCGCGTCGGTCGGCAGCTCCGCTTCCCGCGCCACGCGCTCGAGGCGCTGATCGGTGGACCAATCCCGTGGCCCCTCGTTCATCCCGACGCACCCGACCACGACGAACACTCCCTGACCGCCACTGACACACCTCCCACCGAGTCCACCACCACCAAGACGACTCACCCACCAAACCCCACGAACAGCACCCCACAACTGTTCACCACCTGACCCCCATGAACACCAACCGAACCATCACAACCAAATCACCAAGGAGACCATTGCCCGCGCCCGTGAATCGCCCTGGGTTCGTTGGCGGCTCGTTCTATTTGATTCCAACCCCGGTCGGGGCGGTCTGTTGGTCAGCGTAGAACGCTGATTCGAATTCTGCTGGTGGCACGTCGCCGCAGTGCGAGTGGAGCCGGTTCTCGTTGAACCAGTGGACCCAGCTCAGCGTTTCCAGCTCGAGTTGGTCGACGCCGTCCCATGCTCCCGGGGCGTCGGGACCGTAGACGCATTCAGCCTTGTAGAGGCCGTTCACGCTTTCAGCGAGGGCATTGTCGTAACTGTCTGCGACAGTTCCAATGCTCGGTCGGGCGCCGATCTCGTCGAGACGTTCGGTGAACCGCACCGACGTAAATTGACTGCCGGCATCGCTGTGAGCCACGAGCCCGACGAGGCGTTTCGACCCTCGCGATCGGCGAGCCATCTCGAGCGCGTCGAGGACCATCTCAGTCTTCATGTGCGACGCGGCGGTCCACCCGACGATGCGTCGGGAGAACGCGTCGACGATGAAACACACGTAGGCCATCCCCGATCTGGTCGGGACGTAGGTCAGGTCGGTGACCCACAACGCGTCCGGTCGATCCGCGGTGAAGTTCCTGTCGACCAGATCCGGTGCTCGCGTCGCGTCAGGGTCGGCAACGGTGGTGAACACCTTCTTGCGACGCCGGCTGACACCGCGAAAGTCCAACTCACGCATCAACCGGGCGACCTGATCGCGGCCGATGTCGTGGCCGGCACGTCGGGCGGCTTTCCAGAGTTTGTGCGCGCCGTAGACCTTGCGGTCCGCGATCCACAACACCATCAACACCTGCATCATCGCCGCGTCTTTCACCGCACGCTCCGACGGTGCGACCTGACGGTGCTTGGCTGCGCGATACGCGGACGGAGCGAACTGCAACACGGTGCAGATCGGCTCGACTCCGAACTCGTCACGATGAGCGTCGATGAACTCGACGATCACTTCTGTGGGCGGTCGAGCTCCGCCGCGAAGAAAGCCGACGCCTTCTTCAAGATGTCGTTCGCCCGGCGCAACTCGCGCAGCTCCTGGCCGAGTTCTTTGTTCTCTGCTTCGAGATCGCGGACCCGTTGCGCATCCGGCCCAGCGAGGCCGTCATCGACATCAGCATCGGCCCACCATTTCCGGATCGATTCCGATCCGTAGTCGAGCTGCTTCGCGATACGCGACACGACCCCGTGAGTTGTTCCCAGCTCGTCGGCGAGCTGTCGGCACAGCCTGACCGCCCGCTCCTTCTCAGCATCGGTGTAGCGGCGCGTCGTCGCCTTCCCCGGTGACTTCTCTTTCGGCATGACCCCATCCTTGTTTCCAAGCTCAGGAGCCGCCAACGAACCCAGGGCGACACCTGGTGCCTGACCCCGGGCGTTACGCGGGTGGCGTCTACGACTGCTCGTCGTCGATGAGGCGCTTGCCCATGCTGACGACGTCGTCGTGCTCGTAGCCGAGCCGTTCGTAGAAGTCGGCAGCCGCGACGTTGGAGGTTCGGACCTGGAGGTTGACCTTCGCGCAGCCGAGATCGGCGAGCACCCGTTCCGCGTGGGTCATGAGGAGGCGTCCGACACCAGCCCGCCGAACGTTCGCGTCGACGGCGAGGTAGTTGATCCAGCCGCGGTGTCCGTCGTATCCCACCATCACCGTGCCGACGAGCTCGTCGTCGATCGTCGCGACGAACAACAGGTCGTCGCTCGTCGCCAGCTTGCGGTCGATATCGGCGTCGGGGTCGTTCCATGGCCGAAGCAGGTCGGCGCGGCGCCAGAGATCGATCACCGACGCCCGGTCTCGCTCCTCGAAGGTTCGAATCACCACCGGCTCCATCACACCAGTGTGCCGACAGCGCGGGCCACGGCCTCGGCCGAAGCGGCCGGTCGGGGACCAGCCTGTGTCCGACGCCAGGCGTTCAACACGTGGGGTCTGACCCCAGGTGTTGAACACGTGGGGTCTGACCCCAGGTGTTGAACACGTGGGGTCTGACCCCAGGTGTTGAAGACGTGGGGCGGTCGGTCAGGTGGCGGGGGCTCGGGGTGCATCGCTGTCGACCTCGCTGGCGACCTCGCTGTCGGCCTCGCGGACGAGGTCGACGAGGTGGGCGACGGTGTCGAGGCGATCGGGACCCGACACCTTCGCCTGCAGGGTCGTGATGCCGGCGTCGCGGTACCGACGGAGACGCTCACGGATCACCTCCGGCGGGCCGAGCAGGTTCGTCTTGAACCCGATGTCGAACGGCACCCGGGCAGCAGCCTCGTCGCGCTTGCCGGCCTGCCAGAGCTCGTACACCGCAGCGACGTCGTCACCGAACCCTTGCGCCGAGAACGCCCGGTTGTAGAAGTTCTTCCCGGGTGCCCCCATCGCTCCGATGGTGAACGCGTACCCGTCGGCGTGGCGGCGACCCGCCTCCTCGGCGTCGTCGGTGAACTCGACGGCGACCGGCATGACCAGGTCGAGTTCGTCGATCGTGCGACCGGCTCGCTCGCAGCCCGCGCGGATCGGGTCGAGGAACACCTCGGCGTGTTCGGGGAGGAACGCGTTGCCGAGCCAGCCGTCGGCGATCTCGCCGGTGAGTTCGAGGTTGCGCGGGCCGAGCGCGGCGATCACCATCGGGATCTCGTCGACCGGTGGCACCAGCGAACGGATCCCGCGACCCGAACCCTCGGGTGGGAGGTCGTAGACCTCGCCGTGATGCTCGAGGCGGTCACCGCGAGCGATCCGGCGCACGATCTCGATCGTCTCGCGCATCGTCGCGACCGGCTTGCGGAACGGCACCCCGTGCCATGCCTCCATGATGCGCGGTCCGCTCGACCCCAACCCGAGCACGAGCCGACCGCCCGACAGTTGCTGCACCGACATCGCCTGCATCGCGAGCATCGCCGGCGAACGGGCACCGACCTGGACGATGCCGGTGGCCAGCCGGATCGTGGACGTGGCTGCGGCGAGATGGGCGAGCGGGGTCAGAGCGTCGTATCCCCACGCTTCCGGCACCCAGACCGAGGTCGCGCCGAGCCGCTCGCAGTCACGGACGAACTCGACGTCGTCTGCCGACGACACGACCGCGCTGACCCCGACCTGCATACGATCGACAGTAGGCGGTGGCTTCGACCGCGGCGGGAGCGAACGACCGGGAAGACGACCCAGAGATGACGAGACGCGATGACGAGACACCGATGACCGAGACACCGATGACGAGACACCGATGACGAGACACCGATGACCGAGGCACCGATGCGGCGACTGCGCTATGCCGAGGGTCCCACGACCGAGGTGTCACGGGTGATCGCGGCGTCGCCAGCCGATCTGTGGGAGCACGTGACCGACATCAATCTCTCGGCGAAGTTCTCGACGGAGTTCCAGGGTGCCGAGTGGCTCGACGGAGCAACGGAGCCGGCGCTCGGTGCACGCTTCCGCGGGTCGAACGAGCATCCCGCCGTCGGCAGTTGGCAGGTCGAGTGCACCATCGTCGAGTACGAGCCAGAGCGGGCGGTGGGCTGGGCCGTGCAAGATCCCGACGACCCGGCGGCGCGCTGGAGGTTCACGCTCGAGGCGGTCGACGGGGGGACCCGCGTCACCCAGTGGTGCCAACTCGGTCCCGGCCGCAGCGGACTCACTCCGGCGATCAAGCGACTCCCCGAACGCGAACACGACATCATCGAACGTCGGCTCGGCGAGCACGCAGCCAACATGGAGCGCAACCTCGACGGACTCGCCGGTCTCGTCGAAGCGCGCTGACGCCCGGCTCTCCACGCCGGGCTACTGCGACCTGACCTCGGGCTCGCCGTCGGCGACGCGCTGATCAGGACAGGTGAGCGGCCATGGCGTGGAAGCCGCCGTCGACGTGGAGGATCTCGCCGGTCACCATCCGCGACAGGTCGGAGAGCAAGAAGATCGCAGCATCGGCGACGGGACGCGCGTCTTCGGCGTCCCACGCCATCGGTGACTGGTGCTCCCACGCCGACGTGAGCAGGTCGAACCCCTTGATCGCGCCAGCGGCACGAGTGCGGAGCGGCCCGGCGGCGATGAGGTTCGACCGGATGGCCTGAGGCCCGAGATCGCGTGCGACGTAGCGGTTGGTCGACTCGAGTGCCGACTTGCACACGCCCATCCAGTTGTAGTTCGGCCAGGCCCGCGACGCGTCGAAGTCCAGCCCGACGAGTGCAGCCCCGGTGGCCGGAGCGAGGTCACCCAGCAACCGTGCGAGCGCCGAGTAGGTGTACACGCTGGCGTGGAACGCCCGAGCCACCGAGTCGATCCCGGCCTCGAGGAAGTCGCCGGCCAGCGCTTCGCGCGGCGCGAACGCCACCGCGTGCAGCGCACCGTCGAGGCGACCCCAACGCTCGCGCAGGTCATGACCCAGCGCGTCGAGTTGTTCGGGCACCGTCAGGTCGACGACGAGGACGTCGACAGAGGTCCCCACGTCGGCCTCGAGCGCGGCGGCGGCCCCGCGGGTGAGTTCGATGTCTCGCTCCAAGCCCGACAGGACGATGTCGGCGCCCGCCCGGACGGCGGCTGCGGCGGTCGCATACGCGATCGACTCGGTGTTGACGACGCCGGTGATCAGCAGGTGCTTGTCGGCGAGGAGTTGCGGTGTTGACGACATGGTTCCTTCGTTCACGGTTCCTTCGTTCATGGTGACGGCTGGTGTTGCGGTCTCACTCGCCCTGGCCGAGCGAGTACGCGGCCTGACCGTCGATGCGGTACAGGTTCTCGGTCTTGATCGTGTCGAAGCCGGCGTCGAGCAATGCCCGCAGCAGGTCGACGATGTCGCCCCCTGACACCGACGCTTCGACGGACCCGTCGGCGGGCAGGAAGCGGCATCGCCAGTGGTCGGTGCAGAACGTCTCGGGCGCGCCGTCGGGATAGACCTTCACGCCGCGGTTCGTCACCATCTTGAGCTTCCACGGCGCCGGGCACGCCTGCTCGAGACCCTCACCGAGCGACTCGGGATTCCGGTCGGCGTCGCTCCAGTCGAGGAACACGTCGACGCCGACGAGTTCCTTGGTCGACGTAGGCGACGGTGCCACGTCGACCGAGATGCCGGTGGTCTGGTACGACACCGGACGCAGCTGTCGGGGCGCTCGGCCGAGTCGTTCGACCACGGCGTCGGCGAATTCCTGACAACCGACTCGCTTCGCGCTGAGTCCCTCTCGGTGGATGTCGGGCGTGTGGATCCCGTCTTCGAGGGTCGTCAGCCAGGCGTTCTTGATCCGGTTGGCGACGTCGGCAGCACCGACGTGGACGAGCAGTTGCGTCGCGGCCACGAGCATGCCGGAGGGGTTGGCGATGTCCTTGCCGGCGATGTCGGGAGCCGACCCGTGCACGGCCTCGAACATGGCCACCCCGGGTCCGACGTTCGCCGAACCGGCGATGCCGACCGACCCGGCGATCTGCGACGCGATGTCGGACAAGATGTCGCCGTAGAGGTTCGGGGTGACGATCACGTCGAAGATCTCCGGCTGCGCGGCGAGCCGCGCCGCGCCGATGTCGATGATCTGATGGTTCGACTCGATGTCGGGATACTCCTCGGCGATCTCGGTGAACACCCGATGGAACAACCCGTCGGTCAACTTCATGATGTTGTTCTTGGTCATGCACGTCACCGTGCGGCGTCCGTACGCCCTCGCGTACTCGAACGCGTAGCGCACGATGCGTTCCGAGCCCGGCCGGGTGATGAGTTTCAGGACCTGGGTGACCTCGGCCGTCTGCTGATGCTCGATGCCGGCGTAGAGATCCTCTTCGTTCTCCCGGACGATCACGAGATCCATCCCCGGATGCGCGGACGCGACGAACGGTGCGTACGACTTCGTCGGGCGCACATTGGCGTAGAGGTTGAGCGTCTTGCGGATCGTGACGTTGAGGCTCTTGTAGCCGCCGCCGAGCGGTGTCGTGATCGGCGCCTTGAGAAACACCGGGTTGCGCCGGATCGTCTCCCACGCCTCCGGCGGAATCCCCGACGTGTGTCCGGCTCGGTACATCGCCTCGCCGATCTCGATCGGCTCGAATCGCACCGGGGCGTCGGCCGCGTCGAGCACGCGCAGCACCGCTTCGGTGATCTCGGGCCCGATGCCGTCACCCCGGGCGAGCGTCACGGACACGGCCTCCATCGTCGTCGACATTTCCACAACGTACCCTTTAGAAAATAGCTATTCCAAGGAAGTGGTGAAATGACTGCGGGGAACGTGGGGCTGGATCGACATACCGACCAGTTGGTATGTTGACGAGATGACGACCGACGCCAACAGCACCGCCGGAATCACCGGCTCGGCACACCTCGACGCCGCCGATCGACCCACCATCACGCCGTGCTTGTGGTTCGACGGCGCGGGATTGGACGCGGCCGAGTTCTACGTGTCGCTGTTCCCCGAGTCGAGCATCGACGCGGTCACGCCGGGACCCGACGGCACACCGATGATGATCGTCTTCACGCTGATGGGCCGTCCGTTCCAGGCGCTGAACGGCGGGCCGCAGTTCCGGTTCAACGAGGCGGTGTCGCTGGTCGTCCCGTGCGACGGCCAAGACGACGTCGATCGCTACTGGTCCGCGCTCGTCGACGGCGGGGAAGAGGGCCAGTGCGGTTGGCTCAAGGATCGCTTCGGGGTCTCATGGCAGGTCGTCCCGAGCCAACTCGGTGAGCTGCTGGGCGATCCCGACCCAGAACGCGCGGGCCGCGCCGTCGCAGCGATGCTGCAGATGCGCAAGATCGACCTGACGGTGATGCGAGCCGCCGCCGACGGGGCATCGGCATGAACGACGCCCGGCGGCGGCCCGGGTACGGCACGGCGAAGACGGTGCTGCTCGACGCCGCGATCGACGTCATCCGAGCCCAGGGCCTCCACGCGACGAGCGTCGATGATCTGTGTGCTGCGGCCGGCGTCACCAAGGGAGCGTTCTTCCATCACTTCCCGTCCAAGGAGGCGCTGGCGGTCGCGGCTGCCGACCACTGGACGCAGACCACGAGCGCGATGTTCGCGTCGGCGTCATTTCACGACCTCGACGACCCGATCGACCGCGTCTTCGGCTACCTCGACCTTCGAGCGGCGCTGATCTCGGGCCCGCCCGCGTCATACTCCTGCTTGGCCGGCACGATGGTGCAAGAAGCGTTCGACACGAGCCCGGAGGTTCGAGCGGCGTGTGCCACCAGCATCTTCGGGCACGTCGCGACCCTCGAAGCCGACCTCGCCGCTGCGCTCACCATCCGCGACGGCGGGCGAGCCGCCAGCGAGATCGCCGACGCAGCAGCCGGGCTCGCTCGGCACACGCAGGTCGTGCTGCAGGGGGCGTTCGTGCTCAGCAAGGCCGCCGACGATCCGAAGCTGGTCCACGACGCGATCGAACACCTCCGGCACTACCTGTCGCTGGTGCTGACCGGCGACCTCGACCCGCCGAGCGCTGATCCCGCCGACGAGACCGCCACGACGCCTTGATCACGACCTTGCTCCTGCGGCACGGTCGGGATCGATCGCCGACGCGAGCACTGCACGTGGCCGCCGATCGGCGCGTCTTCGGTCCGGTCGAGCATCGTGTCACTCGCCGAAGAGTTCGGTGCGACGTGTCGGGCGAGTCGTGGAGCGCCAGATGTCGCCGAGCACGGCGCGGACGTGGCGCGCCAACTCGCGGGTCGTCGTGACGGGATGGCGCAGCGCCCGCCACGCCAGCGAACGGATCGGCCCGGTACCGACGAAGGGCTGACGAAGCTGCCCCACCAGCGTGAGCGGCATCGGTTCGTCGATGCCGTAGACCTGCGGGCGGCGGTCGCTCGGCATGAAGTAGGTCCCGAAGAGCGTGTCCCACAGCGGGAGGAACACCGAATAGTTCGAGTGGTGCGCCGCTCGCTCGTTGGTGTGGTGCCAGTGGTGGAACTCCGGGGTGATCACGATGCGATGGAGCGGACGCAGGCGCCACCGCACGTTGGCGTGGAGGAACAACCCGGACGCGATCTGGATCACGGCGAGGATGCCGGTGAACTGCGCGTCGAATCCGGCCGCCATCAACAGCACGAACGGTGGAGCGAGGATCGCGCCGTCGAAGGGATGGTTGCGAAAGCCGCTCACCCAGTCGAGGTGTTCGGTCGAGTGATGCACCGCGTGGAATCTCCAGAGCAACGGCACCTCGTGTGACCAGCGGTGCACCCAGTAGGTCGCGAGGTCGAACAACATGATGCCGACGAACGGCAACAGAGCGGCGGGCAGCATCTCGACCACTGGGCGCAGGAGCAGTCCCGGCAGCCACGCCAGGCTCGCGACTCCGACCACGACCGCGACGGCGAGGCTTGCGGTGGCGAGCACGGGTGCGGCGAGTCCGTGGGCCACGTCGGTGCCGACGCCGGGCCGGCGGATCCGCTGGCCGCGGTGTCGAGGGAACAGCTTCTCGAACGGTACGACGATGACGAAGAGGAATGCGAGCGCGAGCCAGACCGAACGGTCGAGCGCGAACGACGCTGCGATGAGCGCGGCGGCGCCGAACTGCATCAGCCGTCGAGCGCGCCGTGAGCGAGCGGTGCGAGGATCGGGAAGGGATCGCTCCGGCGTCTCGCCAGGCGTCGGAGCGGGGAGGAGCAACAGTGGTCGTTGGTCGACGTCGACGTTCATGCAACTGCTGTCGTCTCGAACGGCGCCGCCGGTTCGCGGTGATGGTCGACGACCGGTAGTTCGACCGACCATGAACCGTTTGGTCATCCGGAAACGACAGGATGGTGATG
The DNA here is from genome assembly GCF_046290335.1 of Ilumatobacter sp. Lineage (GTDB taxonomy): Bacteria > Actinomycetota > Acidimicrobiia > Acidimicrobiales > Ilumatobacteraceae > Ilumatobacter_A. The sequence goes on from NZ_JBKAGH010000003.1 coordinate 333,475, forward strand.
ATGGCCACGATCGCCGACGACCGGGCGCTGCTCGCCCGCATGGCCGATGGTGATCGTGATTCGCTCGAAGAGCTGTATCGACGCCATGCAGGGTGGCTCACGGCGCGCCTGCAACGTCGATGCGGTGACCCGGACCTCACCGACATCGCCGTGCAAGACACGTTTCTCGCGGCCTGGAAGTCGGCGAAGAAGTTCCGTGGTGAGGGCGACGTCGGCGCCTGGCTGTGGGGGATCGGGATCCGCCGGCTGATCGACGTGCTGCGCAAGCGGCGCGCAACGCCGGTCGATCCCGCTCGGCTGGTCGCGCTCGGTCTGGGCGATGTGGATCCGTCGTCGCTCGAGGAGCTTGCGCTCGGCGGTGCCCACGGCGAACTCGAGGCAGCGCTTCGAGCGCTGCCGGGCGATCTGCGCGCCGTGCTGGTCGCCACCGCCGTCGACGGCCTGTCGACCAGAGAAGCTGCACGTCTCCTCGGCGTGCCGCAGGGAACGGTGAAGACGCGACTGATGCGCGCGCGGCAACACATGCAGGAGGCATTGACATGACCGGCTTCACGCCGCCGCCCGACTCGAACGCCGCCGGCGCGCCGATCGACCCGCACCGGATCGACCAGCATCGGCTCGAGGCCAACTGGCGCGCCATCCAGATCGAACTCGACGCGCCGAGGCAGTCGCTGCCCGAGCGGCTGCTCCGCTCGGTCGGTGTTCCCGCAGACGTCACTCGGCTGATCGTCGCGACCCCGGCGTTGCGCCGCTCGTGGTATCTCGCCGTCGCCGCTGCGGTCGTGATCGCGCTCACCGTCGCCGATTCCGAGACGCCTCGCCAGAGCGTGGCGCTGTTCCTCACGCTCGCGCCGCTCGTCGGGGTCGCCGGTGTCGCGATGGCCTATGGGCCGAACGCCGATCCTGCCCACGAACTCCAACTGGTCGCCCCGATGCCGGGTCTGCGGATCGTCGCGATCCGGACGCTGGTCGTGATGGTGATCGCGTCGGTCGCGATCGTCGGCGGCGCAGCGTTGAGTCCGGTGACTCGTCCGTTCGCGCTCCTCTGGCTGCTGCCCTCGATCGCGGTGGCCGCCTGCGCGCTCGCGCTGATGTCGACGATGTCACCGCGCCGCGCAGCGACGGTCGCAGCCGTCGGGTGGTGCTCGATCGTGCTCGCGAGTCAAGTCGGGAGCGACCCGTTGGTGGTGTTCACGAGCGCCGGCCAAGTCGTCGCTGTCGCGGTCGCAGCGGGCGCGATCGCGGTGACGATCCGTCGCCGCGACGCGTTCGATCGGTTGATGGAGGCGACGTGAACCCGTCGAACGTCGTCGTCAGCTCGCTGCATCATCGCTTCGGGTCACGGTCGGTCCTCGGCGACGTCGATCTCTCGCTGTGCGGCGGCATCACGACGTTGCTCGGCGCGAACGGCGCTGGCAAGAGCACCCTGTTGCGCTGCCTGGCGACGGCGATCCAGCCGTCGGGAGGATCGATCGGCATCGACGGCCTCGACCCGTCGTCGGAAGCCGAGCGAATCGAGGTTCGTCGCCGGCTCGGCTATCTGCCGCAACAGATCGGGTTCAGTCGATCTGCAACCGTGTTCGACGCGCTCGACTACTTCGGGGTGCTGAAAGGGTTGCGTGACGAACGCCGTCGTCGCCACCTGGTCGTCGATGCTCTGGACGGCGTCGGCTTGCGTGATCGTCTCCGCGACGACATCGGTTCGCTGTCGGGTGGAATGCAACGACGCTTCGGGCTCGCGCACGCGTTGCTCGCGACACCGAGCCTGATCGTCCTCGACGAACCGTCGGCAGGGCTCGACCCCGACGAGCGGCAACGTCTCCGCTCGCTCGTCGCGGATCGGCGGTCGACCGCGACGATCGTCGTCTCGACGCACTTGACCGACGAGGCCGCCCTCGGCGACGCCGTCATCGTCCTCCACGACGGGCGAGTCGTCTTCAGCGGGTCGCCCCAGTTACTCGCGGCGCAGGCGGCTGGGCGAGCATGGATCGCCGCTGGATTGCCGCCGCCCGGCGTGCGCGCTTCGTGGCGTCAAGCCGATGGGCGTCACCGCTGCCTGGGCACGCCACCTCCGGGTGTCGAACTCGTCGACGCCACCGTCGAAGACGGCTACCTGCTGCTCACCGGCGCATCGCCGGTCACGTCGAGCCGGTGACGGTGAGCTGGTGACGGTGAGCTGGCCGGCCGTCAACCGGTGTCGGCAGTCGGCGAGCGGTGTTCGAGCGCGGTGAGCAACGCTGCGATCTCGTGGTGGTCTTCGAGCGGGTGGCGCAACGGATGGTGTCGGTTGATCAGGTAGTGATTGCGCCGACCGCGCCGCTCGCGCTCGATGTAGCCGTCGGTTTCGAGGTCGACCACGATCTGCATGGCCGTGCGTTCGGTGATGTTGACCAGATCGGCGATCTCTCGTAGCCGCAGGTCTGGCGCTCGAGCGATCGCGAGCAAGACGTGCGAGTGATTCGTGAGAAAGGTCCACGACCGGCGCTCCGACTCGGCTGCCATGACTCGATCGTAGCGCAACACCTGCGTCTTGTCTCATGAAATAGAAAGAAAGATTTGCAATACCGGAAATGGAATGCGTAGATTGCGGGTCGTGCATTCCCTGATGATTCTTCTCGGCGTCCTCGCTCCGCTCGTCGCCTCCGCAGTCGTCCTCGCAACCTCGGCCACCGGGCACCTGGCCGGCCGAGTGGCCACCATCGGCTGCGGAGCTGCGTTCGTGGCGGCGCTGTGGCTGGCGGTTGCCAGCGCCCGTGACGAGGCCGGGGTGGCCGGAGAACTGCCCGGACTCGATGGCGTCGACCTGCGGATCGATCGTGCGAGTTCGTTGCTCCTGCTGCTCGTGGCTGCGACGGGGGCGGTCATCGCCGCGTTCTCGCGGCGCAACCTCGACGACGTGCCGTACTCCACCCGCTACTTCGCGCTCATCGGGGTGGTCGTCGCCGGTTCCGCGCTGGTGGTCGTTCCGGGTGGCCCGGTCGCCCTCGTCGTCGGCTGGCTGATCTCTGGATGGGCGCTCGCCGCCATCACCGGGCGTTCGGGGCGGCGCATCGCTCGCACGCTGGTGATCGGCGACGTGGCACTCGTCGCCGCTGTCGTGATCGGCGTCGCCGCGTCGAGCGCGGAACTCGCGCTCGGGTCGCCGATCGCCGCCGCCGAACTGGCCGACACGTCGATCGTCGGTGTGAGCGCACTCGATCTCGTCGCCATCCTGCTCGTCGTGGCCGGAGCGTCGCGTTCGGCGCTGTTCCCCTTCCATCGGTGGCTGATCGCCACGCTGGCAGCGCCGACGCCGGTGAGCGCACTCGTGCACGCTGGCTTCGTCAGCGGCGCCGGCCTCCTCCTCATCCGGTTCTCGGGTGTGTTCGTCGCCTCCGACGTGGCGGTCGTGCTCGCGTTCGTGCTCGGTCTCGTCACCGTGGTCGTCGCCACGGTCGCGAGCGCTTCACGCCCCGACGTGAAGGGCGGCCTCGCTTGGTCGACCGTCGCCCAGATGTCGTTCATGGTGGTGCAGTGCGCCGTCGGAGCGTTCAGTAGTGCGGTGTTCCACATCATCGGACACGGCATGTACAAAGCGGCGCTCTTCCTCGGGTCGGGCGACACCGTCTCGGCGTCGGTGCGTTCGACGCGTCGCCCCGTTGCGGCGAGGGCGCTGTCCGTGCCCGCGCGCGGTGCCGTGAGCGCCGTGGTGGCGACCGCGTCGGTCGCCCTGGTCGGGTGGTTCGTCACGCCCGAGGTCGGCGACAGCGGACAGGTGTTGATCTACGCGTTTGCCTGGGCGAGCGTCGCCTCCGCGCTGTGGGGATGGCTCGCTCGTGGGCCGCTGCTGCCGGCCGCCGCCGTCGCGAGCGGCACGGCGGTCTCTGCTCTCGCGACGCTCGCGTACTTCGCCGGACTCCGCCTCGTCGAACGGCACGTCGCTCCTTCGTTCTCGTTCACGCCGTCCGACACGATCATCGGGCCGATCGCCGTGGCGGTCGTCGCTGCCGTGCTGGCGGCCGCCGGCGCCTGGCTCTGGTCTGCCGAGCGCGGCGGGTCGATGCTGGCTCTGAGCGTCCGCCAGGCCGTGCTCGCCACCACCCGAGTTCCGGTGAGCACCTTGGTCGCAGGTCGTCCGGCTGGAGGCGAAGGCGGCCTCGTCACGGCCACCGACGAGCCGGTGCGGCGGGCCGAGATCCGCGCTGACGTCTCGCGAGCCGGCTCGGTGATCGCTCCGCAATGGCCCCTGTCGTCGTTCGTCGCCGTCAACCCGCTCAATGGGCTCGAGGGTCTCGGGTTCGATGCTGCTACCGCTCGTGCTCGCCAGACGCTGCGCGGTCGGACGCATCTGTCACTCGCCGAGTATCGGGCCGATCACGAGTGTGGGCTCACCACCCCTGGCGACCTTCGTCGAGCGGTCGAGTACCGCTTCATGGAACTCTGTGCGCGCACGCCGATCGACCTCGACGGCCGACTGTTCGACATCGCCGAGGTCGTCATCGCCGACCTCCTGCACGGCCCGGAAGGGGAACCAGCCGCGGTGCCGCGCACCGAACTGGAGCGCCGCGCGGGCATCGACTCCACCGCTGTCAGCGCACTCGACGACGTCCTCGGCACCTGGATCGCCGGGTTCGTCGAACCCGCCCACTGGCCGCTGGCGCAGCCCAACGAGACGCTGGTTGCAATGGCACAGCGCCTCGCCGGTGATGCGCGGCTGCGTCCTCATCTCTCCAACGACGCCGTCGTGTGGATCGGTTCGCTCGACAGTGAGCCGGCGCATGTGATCGACTCGGCCTTCGCCTCGCTCCGGATCTCCGACGACGATCGAGTCAGCGAGATGTCGGGTCATCTCGCTGCAGTCCAGGGATGGGCTGGCTACGCCAAGTGGCGCACGGAATGGGCGCAGCCCGACGACCCGCGGCAGCGTCTGTCGATGGTCGACATCGTGGCGGTCAGGGCGATGCTGGAAGCGGCCATGGTCGCGACCGTCGCGACGGTCGCAGACACGTCGAATGGCGCCGACGCAGCCACCGAGCGGGCGGATGCGGTGGTGCATGCTCGCGTCGACGCCGTCCTGGCCCACCTGGGTGTCGGCCCCTCGACGTCGTCGGAACGCGCCCGGCTGCGTGAACTGCTCACCGAACTGCCCGACGACGAACGGCGGGCGGTGTGGCTCGCCGCCCAGGAGGTTCATGTCGACGACGAGATGCTCTCCTTGCTCGATCGTCCGGAGCCTGGTCCGGTCGTCGACCGACCCGACGCTCAGATCGTGCTCTGCATCGACGTGCGGTCGGAAGGGTTCCGCCGCCATCTCGAGTCGTTCGGTCGCGACCAGACGATCGGCTTCGCCGGCTTCTTCGGGATCCCGATGAAAGTCCGCCAACTCGGATGGGAACATGCCGAGGCGCGGTGTCCGGTGCTGGTCGCGCCTGCGGTCGAGGCCGTCGAACGCGCCGAGGTCGACGGCGTCGCCGAAGCGGCTCGGCGCTTGGCCAAGGACCGAGCCGTCGCCGGCGTGCACGCCGCCCACTCGCAGTCGAAGTACGCCGTCGGTGCTCCGTTCGTGATGGCCGAGACGGTCGGCTGGCTACTCGGGCCGCTCGCGGCCGCGCGCACCTTCCTTCCCGGCTCGGCGAAGCCGTCGACGCCGCCGCCGACCACGGTTGCGATCGACGAGGTCGAAGCACTGGTCGAACAGCGAGTGTTCTTCGCCGAGTCGGTGTTGAACACCATGGGGTTGGTCGACGGGTTCGCGCCGATCGTCGCGCTGTGCGGGCACACGAGCCGCACGGCCAACAACGCTCACGCGACCGCGCTGGAATGCGGCGCCTGCGCCGGTGCCGCCGGCGACGGCAACGCCCGAGCGGTGGCCTCGTTGCTCAACTCGCCCGACGTCCGCCACGGTCTGATCGAGCGCGGCATCGAGATCCCGGACGACACGTGGTTCGTCGCCGGCCTCCACGAGACCGTGTCCGATCGTCTGCAGATCGTCGACACGGTCGCAGCGTCGGGCGAGCACCTGGCGAAGATCGACGAACTCCAACGCCGACTCGATCAGGCCGGAGCGCTGCAGGCCGCCGATCGAGCTGGGCACCTTCCCGGTCCCGCTGCGACCGTGCGCGACCGGGGTATCGACTGGGCGCAGGTGCGCCCCGAATGGGGGCTGGCTCGCAACGCGGCCTTCGTGATCGGGCCTCGTTCGCTCACCTCGGGTCTCGACCTCGGTGGCCGAGCTTTCTTGCACAGCTACGACCAGCACGCGGATCCGACCGGCAAGGTGCTCGAGACGATCATGACGGCGCCGCTCGTCGTCGGACACTGGATCTCGTCGCAGTACTACTTCTCGACCGTCGACCCGGAGGTCTTTGGGGCTGGTGACAAACTGCTGCACAACCCGATCGGCTCGGCCGGCGTGTTCAGCGGTGAAGGCGGCGATCTTCGGGTCGGGCTGCCGTTGCAGTCGACGCACGTCGACGGCGCGCGCCATCATCAGGCCGTGCGACTGCTCGCCGTCATCGAAGCCGACATCGCCCGGATCGAGCGGATCATTCAGGCCAACCCCATCCTGCAGACGCTGACGCGCGGATCGTGGCTGCGCATCGCCGCCCGGTCGCAGGCCGGTGAGCCGTGGTCGACTCGAACGTCGGAGGGCACGTGGCTGACGGCGCCTCGATCGCCCGGCGCCGACCTCGAGCGCGCCTTCGACCCGTCGCAGGCGTTCGAGACGACCTGACGACATCGCCAGTACAACAACCTCGACACAAGACACTCGACACAAGACACAACATGACGGAGACAACATGACCACCTGGACCGGGTTCACGCCCATGGCTCGCATCGAAGTCGTCATCGACGGCGAACACGTGCCGACCGTTCGCGACCTCCTGCTCGCCGCTGGTGCCACCGGCTACACGGCGCTCCACGGCGTGTCGGGTTTCGGGCACCACGGCGAACACGAGGGCCGGCTGTTGTTCAACGATCGCAACAGCCTGTCGATGCTGATCAGCGTGGTGTCGCTCGAACGAGTGGAGGCCGTGGTCGCCGGCATCCGCAAGCTGCTCGATGAGCACCACGGCGTGGTGTTCGTCAGCGAGACCAACGTCAGCCGCCCGGAGTACTTCCAGTAGCGGACCCCCGCAGCCAGGCGTATCGGTTTGTCTCAGGAGCGTCAGCGGATAGGGCGGTAGTTGGTGTTGCGGTGGTCGATGAGTCGTGCGGTGATGAGGAACACGGTTGCGAGGCAGAGGGCGGCGTGGCGGTGTGTTGCTCGGCGGTCGGTGTTGCGTTGGATTTGGCCGTAGTTGGTGAACCAGGAGTGGGTGCGTTCAGCGACCCAGCGGCGCCCGAATCCGACGAGTTGGATGCGGCCCTGACCTGGCTGGTTTCGTGGGATCACGTTCACGTCGCCGATCGTGTAGTCGGCGAGTCTGTCGGGGAGTGATTTGTAGCCGAATCCTCGGTCGAGGTGCAGGGTGCCGATCCGTGCGGTGACGGGATGTGCGGTGATCGCGTTGAGGGTGGGTTGCAACAGTCGGTAGTCCTGGCGGTTTGCGCCGTCGATGACCCAGCCGATCGGGATGCCGTCGGCGTCGACGCCGGCGCACCACTTCCAGCCCAGACGACCGTGGGTTTTCGGGCCTGCAGCGGTTCCTTCACCCCCGCACGGGGCAAAGTGTTCGCTGCCGTCGATGGTGACATGGGTCGGGTCCAGACCGATGATTCGGTCGTACGCGGCCAGTGCTTGCTCGAGCAGTTGATCGAACACCCCGGCGTCGATCCACTCGTCGCGACGGGACCGCAGGGTGGTGTCGGACACGGTGTAGCCCATCAAGAACTCGACGGTCTCCCACGATGCGCCCGTCACGAGACGAATCAACAGACCCCGCAAACAGACCAGGTCGTCGATACGGGGCCGATGACAACCCAACGGATGTTCGGGCCGGTCCGGGAGCAAGCCTCGGATCGTTTCGAACACCGCATCGTGGACTTCAGAATCGAGCGCGCGCATCATATGGGTGACCTCCCCGGTCGGTTAGTTGGGTCGCACTCGGTATGAAAACCGAGCCAACCCACCGACCGGTGGATGGTCACCTATCCGCGCGACCTCCAGAGACAAACCGATACGCCCGGGCAGCGTTACTGTGACTTAGGTCACATCAAGGTTTCGGCAAATCGGGCCGACGCACTACTCGGACATCTCACCGCGGGGAACTCGCAGTGAACCAGTCGCCGAGGAGGCAGTCCGTTGTCGCTCAGATCGATTCCACTCCGCTTGAAGCTCGTTGCAGCGTTGGTGCTGCCGATGCTCGTTGTCGCCGGATACCTCGGCGTCAGCATCCGGAACTCGATCGAGCAGCGCAGCGACGCCTTCGCCGCCCAGACCGAGGTCAACCGATTCGTCGCGATCGCCTCACTGTCCGACGCGATCGGCGTCGAGAACCTGGTCATCTTCGACACCGAGACCGATGAGGCGGGCCTCGCGCAGGCGCGTTCGTCCACCGACGCCGTCATGGACCTGCTTCGTTCGCCCGAGTTGGATCTGGGCGACGCCAATCTCGCGGTCATCGAGCAGCGCTACGCGCAGCTTCGCGAGTTGCGCTCGACCATCGGCGACCGACCGTTCGAGATTCGCCTCACCGCGCAGAGCGAGCTCCGTTCCGGCGAGCTCACGATGACCGGCGAGATCACCCCGGCGCTCGAAGCCCTCAGCGAGCTCCCTGCGACCGTGCTCGCCGATTTCGACGTCTCCGTCGAGACCACCACCACGACGTCGGCCTTGCTCGACGACTACTTCTTGTTGCAGCGGTATCGAGCCGACCTCGCCCGCGAGGTGACCACCCTCGTGCGCGTCGCGTCGCTGCCAGCCAACCTGATCGACTCCACTGCCGTCGAAGCCGTCGGTATCTCGATCGCCTCGACCGACCAGAGCGAACAGACGCTCCGGGATCTCGGAACCTCCGACCTGCTGTCCTCGGTCGGCCCGATCCTCGAAGGAGCGCCGGCGGCCCAGTATCAGGGTGTGCGGACGGTGATCGATGCGAGTGGTCCGGGACAGCGTCCGGACGTCGACACCGACGACCTGCAATCGACGGCGTCTCGCCTCGACATCGCCCTCGATGGTGCTGGCAACGCGACGATCGCATCGCTCGCCATCGAGTCGGACGATTCCGTCGTTGCCGCCAACCGCTCGCTGATCCTGTCGGGGTTGATCGGTCTGTGGCTGTTGATCCTCGTCGGCATCGTGCTGCGAGTTCTGTACCGGGCGATCAAGTCGCCGATCGAGCGGCTCACCGAGCACGCCCACCAGATCGCACTGATCGAGTTGCCAGAGATCGTGTCGCAGATGCGTCGCGGCGAGATCGACGAACTCCCGCAGGTCGCCGAGATCGTGGCCGAATCCGACGACGAGATCGGGGAGCTGGTCCATGCGTTCAACAACATGCACCGCACCGCCGTCGAGCTCGCTGCGGAGCAGGCGAACTCGCGTCGCGTGGTCGCCGACATGTTCGTCAACCTCGGTCGACGAAATCAGCGCCTCGTCAACCGTCTCCTGAAGGGCCTCACCGTGCTCGAGCAGCACGAGGAGGATCCCGACAAGTTGGCGTCGCTCTACGAGATCGACCACGTTGCGACTCGTATGCGTCGCAACGCCGAGTCGTTGCTCGTCCTCGCCGGCAGCGGACAGTCGCGTCGGTGGGATCAGCCGGTGCCGATGTACGACATCGCCCGAGCGTCGCTCGCCGAGGTCGAGAACTACGAGCGAGTCCAGATCGATGCGTCCGACACCGCACGCGTCGACGGTGGTGTCGTCGCCGACCTGACCCACCTCCTCGCCGAACTGGTCGAGAACGCACTGTCGTTCTCGCCGCCGTCGTCGCCGGTGGAGATCGTGGCTCGCAACGCGGACGGCGGTCTCGTCATCGCCGTCAGCGACCACGGCGTCGGCATGTCGCCGGAGCGACTCGCTGCCGCCAACGAACAGATCATGCAGGCGGCCGGTGAGGACGAGACGCCCTCGGAGTTCCTCGGCCACTACGTCGTCGGCCGACTCGCCGTACGCCACGGCATCTTCGTGGAACTGCTCGCCGGACCCGCCGGCGGGGTCACCGCGCGGGTGGTTTTGCCATCGTCGGCAGTCGCTGCGGACGAGTCACCCCAGACAGGACACCCGGCCTACGCTCCCGAATTGGCGCAGCCGGCCTCGTCGCCGAGTCCGGCGGCATCGATGCCGACCGTGTCGTCACCGAGTCCGGCCGTGTCGCCGACGCCGGTCGCGTCGTCGTTGTCCGAGCAGTCGCCGCGCACACCGCAACCGCTGGCACACACCGAAACGAGCCCTGCTCAAGCCCCCTCGATCGAGTCGCCGCTGCAGCCCACCCTGCACCCCGTCGCCCCGGTGGCGCCGACGGTGGAGCCGCAGCCGACGATGCACTTCGACCCCGACCCACTCGATGTGATCGGTCTGCCGCTGCTTCCCGCCGACCCGCCCGTACCGGCGCCGTCGTTGGCCGATGCCAGACCGGCCCCGGCGGCTGCACCGGCACCGGCCGTTCACGATGCGACGCCGACCGCGCCGAATCCGGCGACCTTCGAATGGCCCTCGCCGTCGGAAGTCGATCCGTTGTCGATCGACCATCGCACGTCGTCGTCGAGTCGTCCGTCGATTCCAGCGTCGATTCCCGACGCTGCCCCGGCCGGAGCGTCGCCTGCAGCGGCGGTGTCGACGCAGGATCTCAACCGAGCTGCCGACGATGCCGTCAACGGTGCACTCAGCGTCTTCGGAAGCGCCCGGCGCACGCCGGGAGCGCAACTCCCGGAGACCGATCTCCTCGCGTCGATCTCGGGAAGCATGGGTCTCGGCGCGTCCGGTTCGGCTCCCGACCGACCATCGGGTCTCGGCGCTGGCACCGAGCGCCCCCTGCCCGATCTCGGCGACGAGAACCAAGTCCGCTTCGACCTCTCCGGATTCCAACAGGGAATCAATCGAGCCGATCGTGAACACGGAGGAACCACCTCATGAGCGCCATGCCCAGCACCAGCCCCGAACCGAACGTCGCAGCGGAGGCTCTGGATCTCGACTTCATCCTGAATCGGTTCGTCGACGACACCGACGGCGTCCTGTTCGCCCAGACGGTCTCGGCCGACGGCATGCACCTCGCCTCGTCGGCAGGATTCGACTCGGCACGCCACGACACCTTCGCCGCGATCGCGTCGGGGATGGCCAGCCTGACCGATAGTTCGATCGAGCTGTTCGGACTCGGGGCCGTGACCCGCCAGATCGTCGAAGCGACCGACGGCTGGATTCTGCTCAGCCGAATCTCGAACACGGCCAGCCTCGGAGTGGTCGCTCGGCGCCAGGCCGACCTCGGCCTCATCGGCTATGAGATGACCCGCCTCGCCAAGCAACTCGGCCCGGCGCTGTCGCCGGCCGTCGTCGATCGCCTGAAGGGCTCGCTGCGGCTGTGACCGGCTTCGGACTCGACGACGACGACGTCACCGTTGGTGGCGACGTCGTGCGCGGGTTCATGCTCACGCGCGGGCGAACTCGCGCTTCGGTCCCCGAACTCGCCATCGAGACCGTGGTGACGCCGACCGCGATGGTGCGCTCGTCGATGGGCGGGCTGCAGGTCGATCACCGGCGAATCGTCGAGATCCTCGTCGGCCCGCTGTCGATCGCCGAGATCTCTGCCCACCTGTCCATTCCACTCCGAGCCTCGATCGTGCTCGTCAGCGAGATGGTTGCCGCGGGGACATTGTCTGCCGGCGACTCGCTCGACTCCGGCGACACCGACCTGCTCGAGAAGATCCGCTCGGCACTCCAACTGCTGTGATCGCCAGGAAGTACGAACGATGACTGCACCGACACCGACACCGACACCGACATCTCCAGCCGCGCCCACACCGAACGCCGCCGGGCACCCCGGTGTCCGGTCGACGTCGGCGACACAGTCCGCGAAGATCGTGATCGCCGGAGGCTTCGGCGTCGGCAAGACCACCTTCGTCGGGGCGGTGTCGGAGATCCAGCCGCTGCGCACCGAAGCGTCGATGACCGCCGCAGCGGCCGGTCTCGACGACGCCAGTCGGGTCGACACGAAGACGTCGACCACCGTGGCAATGGACTTCGGTCGCATCGCTGTGAGCGACGACATCGTCATCTACCTGTTCGGCACACCTGGGCAGTCCCGGTTTGCGTTCATGTGGGATCAAGTGGCGCTCGGGGCCCTCGGAGCGATCGTCCTGATCGACACCGCTCGACTCGCCGACGGCTACGCCGCCATCGACTACTTCGAGAACAAGCGGATCCCGTTCATCGTCGCGACGAACCAGTTCGCTCATTCGCCGAGCGGGACGCCAGAGCAAGTGCGTGACGCGTTGGCGATCGCTCAGACGATCCCGGTCGTGTCGGTCGATGCCCGCCATCGCGACTCGGTGAAACACTCGCTGATCGCGCTCGTCGACCACCTGCTCCGGCTGCGCCGCCAGGCTGCCGTCACCAGCTGATCGTCACCAACTGGTCATCGCCAGCTGATCGTCACCAACTGGTCATCGCCAGCTGATCGTCACCAGCTGGTCATCAGGCTGGTGCGACGAACTGCAGGTCGAGTTCGATGGCCACCTTGTCGGAGATCATCACCTTGTCGCCGCCGAGCGGCACGTTGAACTCGATGCCGAAATCCTTGCGCGAGATCGAGGTCTCGGCCGAGAAGCCGGCCCGAGTCGACTGATCCATCGGAAACACCGACGTCCCGAAGAACTCGACGTCGAACTCGATCGCCCGGGTGACGCCGTTGATCGTGAGGTTGCCGGCGAGCGTGTACTCGTCGCCGCTGCCCGAGATGGACGTGGACTCGAAGGCCATGGTCGGGTTGGTGTCGGCGTCGAAGAAGTCGGATGACCGGAGGTGGCCGTCGCGATCAGCGTTGCCGGTCGACACGGTGCTCATGTCGATCACGGCCGAGATCGAGGTCGACGCCAGATCGTCGCCGACCGTCATCGTCGCAACGACGCCGTCGAAACGTCCGCGCACCTTGGCGAGGCCGAGATGGCGAACGGTGAACCCGACCGTCGTGTGAGCGGCGTCGTTCGTCCAGGTGCCGGTCGAGAGGGGGAGAGAGGTGCTGTTGCTCATGGGGAGAGAGTACCGGACTTCTTTGTGATCACAACTATTGCGAAGTGAACAAAATCCCCGGCGCGCGTGATGGGCTCACCGTGCGAGCAACGGGATCCGTGAGGGCGACCGCGTCGCGCTCGGTCCGCGTTCAGTCTGCGTCGTAGCCTTCGGTGGCGATCTGTCGCACGCGGGCCAGGAGCACGTCGAGCGCGGGGCGGTTGAGGCCGCCTTCGGGGATGATCACGTCGGCGTGGCGCTTGCTTGGCTCGATGAAGCGCTCGTGGGCCGGCTTGACCGTGGTGAGGTACTGCGTGATCACGCTGTCGACGGTGCGACCCCGTTCGGCCACATCGCGTTGCAGCCGTCGGATCAGTCGAACGTCGGCAGGAGTGTCGACGAAGATCTTGAGATCGAAGCGATCGCGCAGCGCCCGGTCGTAGAGGACGAGGATGCCATCGACCACCACGATCGGGTTCGGGCCCACCTCGCGAGTGCGCCCGGAGCGGTTGTGATCGGCGTAGTCGTAGATCGGCACCGGGACCGACGCTCCGTTCGCCAGCGCGGCGAGATGGTCGTTGAGCAGCGCCCAGTCGAACGCGTCGGGATGGTCGTAGTTCGCCTGACGGCGCTCCTCGATCGGCTGATCTGTGCGGTCGAGGTAATACGAATCGAGCTCGATTCGCGACAGATGCTCGGCCCCGGTGAGCTCGACGAGGCGCTCCGAGATCGTCGTTTTGCCGGAACTGCTGCCGCCGGCGACGCCGATCATGAACGGTCGTGACACGCCGTGCAGCCTAATCGTGCGGAGAGATTTGCTCCGATGCTTGTAATTTGCCGCGCGATCAGGCCAACCTGTGCGGTGATGCTCAGCGAACGCCATGCCGCCATGCTCGATTTCGAACGTTCATGGTGGAGCAACGACGAACCGCGTGACCTTGTGATCCGCGCGCGTTTTCAGTGTTCGCCCGACGAATATCATGCGGAACTGACCACCGTGCTCGATGATCCCGCCGCGATGGACCACGACCCGTTGGTCGTGCGCCGTCTCAAGCGTCTGCGTCTGCGGGCACGCAAACTGCGCCTGGGCGACGTCGACGTGGCGTCGTCAGGGGCTGGAGAAGGACACCACGCATGAGCAACGAAGAGTCGATGGCGGCCGCCGCGGTCGCGTCACGCCGGGTCCCGCGTCAGGGGGTCGGCGGATCGCCGATCGGCTCGACGCTCAGCATCGTCCTCGCGCTCGTCGCAGTCGTGGCCGGGTTCTTGATCCTGCAGAACATCACCGACGAAGGCGGCACGGCCGCGGTGCCCGAAACGGGTACCGACATCACGGCCACCACGTTGCCCGACGGGACGGCGACGACCTTGCCGTCGGATGCGTCGACCACGACCACCACGACGACGATTCCGCGCATCACCGACGGTGCGACCGTTGGCGTCGCGAACGCCAACACGGTCGGCGGATCTGCTGGCCAGATGACCCGCACGCTCGAGATCGCCGGGTACGCGGTGACCGACCCGGTCAACGCCACGGGCCCGAACGTCGACGATTCGATCGTGTACTACGACGCCACGGTGGCTGCCGCGCAGGATGTGGCGAACTCCGTGGCGAACGACCTCGGTGGGCTCGCTGTGCTGCCAGCCCCGACGCCGGTACCCACCGAGAGCGCCACGCTCGGCGGTGCGGGTGTGCTGGTGATGCTCGGCAACAACGAAGCCGGTAAGTCGCTCGAAGAACTGGCTCCTGTGGCCGACGCCGCGGATGCGGCCTCGACGGTGGAAGCACCACCGGTCGCAGGCACCGATGACGCGGTCACCGGCGAAACGGGCACCGGCGACGCCGTCACCGACGAAGAATCCGGCGAGTAGTCCCGCACCATCCCACTGCGGGCATACCGGCACGCCGACGTCGATTCGGACGTGGATGTCGTGCGTCAGGCTTGGAGTCGTTCGAGCAGCAGGTGGGCGGCCGCTTCGACATGTCGCTTCGGTTCGGCTCGTGCTGCCTGTTCGTCCACGAGTTCGTCGAGTGCCACGACGGTCACGTAGTCGGGCAGCATCTGGAGTGCCGCATCGTCGATCGAGCCGACCACCACCGCGACCGGCAACCCGTAGTCGGCGCCGAGTTCGACGAAGCCACCCACGACCTTGCCGGCGAAACTGGAGGCGTCGAGTCGGCCCTCTCCGGTGATGATCAAGTCGACGGCGCCCGTCTCGCTGTGTTCGACGTCGGCGTCCGGATCGAGGAGGTCGAACACGCCGACCTCTTCGGCGATGAGCTCGAAACCGGGCACGAGCCGGCCGCCCAGCGCGGCCAGCGCGGCGCCGAGCCCGCCGGCAGCGCCGCCACCCTCGATCGTGGTCACGTCGATGTCGAAGTCGTCGGCGAACATCTGCACCAGCCGCTCCAGGCGCCGTTCGAGCATCTTGACCTCCGCCGGCGTCGCTCCCTTCTGCGGGCCGAACGTGGCGGCGGCATCGACGAAGGTGGTGGTGACGTCGCAGGCGACGAGGAGTTCGACCTGTTTGATCCGGGCGATCGCATTGATCGCTCGGATCGCCCCGAACCCGCCGTCGGTCGTCGCCGAACCACCGAGGCCGACGATGATCCTCTTGACGCCTGCATCGAGGGCGTGATCGATCAGCTCACCGGTACCCGTCGTGGTCGCATCGAGCGGCCGGTTGCGCTCCGCCCCACCCGCAGCGACCAATCCACTCGCTTGGGCCATCTCGATGATGGCGGTGTCGCCGCTGAGCCGCCATCCCGCCCGGATCGGGTCGCCGAGCGGACCGGTGACGGTCGTGTGGCGATTTGCTCCGCCGAGCACGTCGAGAATTCCGTCGCCGCCGTCGGCCATCGGCCGCTCGACGCAGTCGATACCGAGTTCCCAGCAGGCGTGTCCGATCGCCGCGGCGATGTCGGCGGCGGAGGCGGTGCCCTTGAATTTGTCGGGCGCGGCGAGCACTCTGCGGATCGACGACGGCACGCCGCCAATCTAGGGTCCGGCTCGCTGACCGCGCACCGCGCCAATGTGTCGTGCGACGCGCAGGCGGCCCTGCGAATCCCGACCGGATGACTAGGGATTGCCGGTAGCTTCTCCCGTATGGCAGCGACCGTACGAATCCCGACCACCATGCGACCTCTGACGGGCGGCGAGAAGCAGGTCTCGGTCGAGCCGGGGTCACTGAGCGATGTGATCGCGGCGCTCGAAGCTCAGCACCCTGGTCTCGGCGAGCGCCTCCTCGACGACGAGGGCGGTCTGCGCAAGTTCGTCAACGTGTTCGTCGACGACGACGACGTGCGGTTCCTCGATGGCCTCGAGACCCCGGTCGCCGACGGCATCACCGTGTCGATCATCCCCGCGGTCGCCGGCGGCTGACCCGCTGACCCGGCGGCGACCGGATCAGTCCGGGTCAGTCGCGGTCGATCAACGTGTCGTCGAACAGGGTGTCATCGATCTCGGCGTCGTCGATCAGGAGCCACACGAACACCGCGGCACCCGCACCGACGAGTGGCACCACGACGAACACCCAGAGCTGTCCGAGCGGGCTCGGGTCGGCATCGGAGAAGATCGCGGACCCGATCGATCGCGCCGGATTGAGGCCTCCTCCATCGAGACCGATCAGCACGAGATGACCGAGGGCGTACGCCGTTGCGGTGAACGAGGCGATCGCCGCCGTCGAGTACCCCTGGCTGATCGTCGACAGCAACACGACGACGATGATCACGCTGAAGACGAGCTCGGCAGCGATCACCGAGCCGAGCTCTCGGTAGCCACCGCGGTCCCAGCCGTTCGATCCGACGGCCACGCGGGTCTGGTCGTTGATCGCCCAGATGATCGCCGCGCCCAACACTCCACCCGCGAGCTGACCGATCCAGTCACTGACCGCATTGCGCGGGCTGATCTCTCGGACGAGGAGCAGCGCCAGGGTGAACGCCGGGTTCGCCACCGCGCCGATCACGCCGATCGCGAGCGCGAGGCCGGCCCCGAATGCGACCGCTGCACCGAGGTCGGTGACCCGTCCGTCGGAGAGCACGAGGACGCCGGGACCGGCGAGCATCACGACGAGAGTGCCCACCAGTTCGGTGACGAGGTTGCGTGTATCGCTCGGCATCGCCGGAACCGTACTCGTAGCCTGAGACGGTGCTTGGACTCGTGACCGCCGACGTGGCGGCTCCGCTCGACCCCGATCTCGTTCCCTTCGCAACGGCGTGCGCTCACCGCGTCGGTGCCGATGGCGTCCGGATCGTGTCATGGGACGATCCCGACGTCGACTGGGCGTCGTTCGACTCGGTGATCATCCGATCGACCTGGGACTACACGGATCGCCTCGACGAGTTCCTGGCGTGGGTGGAGCGCACGTCGAGCGTGGCGCGCCTGCTCAACTCGCCCGACGCGGTGCGGTGGAGCGCCGACAAGCGGTACCTCGCCGAACTCGCCACGCTCGGCATCTCGATCGCTCCCACCACGTTCGTCGAGCCGGGGCAGTCGCCGCCCGTCGTCGAGGGCGTCCACGTCGTCAAGCCGACCGTCGGCGCCGGGTCGAGTGGCGCTCGCCGCTGTGAGGCGGACGAGGTCGCCGACCACGTCGCCGCGCTGCATCGGGAGGGGCGCACGGCCATGGTCCAGCCGTACCTCGACCTCCTCGACGAGCGCGGCGAGTCGGCGTACTGCTACGTACCGGGCGTCGACGGCGGACTCGAACTGAGCCACGTGTTCCGCAAGGGAGCGATCCTCACGACGGTCGACGTCGAGCAGGAAGGCGATCTGTTCGCGAAGGAGGACATTTCCGATCGGCGAGCCGAACCCGCCGAGCTCGTCGTCGCCGACGCGGTGCTCGACGTCGTGTCTCGCTTCGACGACGTCGCGTTCGCCCGCATCGACATCGCACCGCATCGAGCTGCCGACGGCACCGAGTCGTTCGTCGTGCTGGAGGTCGAGTTGATCGAGCCCTCCTTCTATCTCCACACCGCTCCCGGTTCAGCAGAGCTCTTCGCCGATCGGCTGCTCGCTCGCCTCGCCCGGCACCTCGACAGCACGTCAGGCCGATGACGCTCGAACCGTCGGGTAGACGATCGGTCGTTCGGGTCGACGGTGCCCCGGGTGCGAAGACCTCACGAGCCCTCGACGACGAACTGATCGTCGAGGAGCCGCTGTCGATCCAGCTCGACGGCGTGCTCGTCACGACGACGATGCGTACCCCTGGCCACGATGCCGAACTGGCTGTGGGCTTCTGCCTCACTGACGGTCTGCTCGGCGGCGCGCCGATTCTCGAGGTGCGGCACTGCGACGGTGAGAACGTGATCACCGTCGACACCGGGTGCCTGGCACCGCCGGCGGCGCCTCGCCTCGGCAACGTGTCGTCGAGCTGCGGGTGGTGTGGGAGCGAGCAGATCGAGTTGCTCGTCGAACGTCTCACGCCGATCGAGACGGCGCCGACACCCGACCTCGACCTCATCGCCGCGCTCCCCGACCGGGTGCTCGGTGGTCAAGGGCTGTTCGCCCGCACGGGCGCCGTTCACGCCGCAGCCGCGTTCGACGCCGATGGTGCCCTCCTGGTGGTGCGCGAAGACGTCGGACGCCACAACGCCGTCGACAAGGTGGTCGGTGCGCTCGCGATGCAGGGCGGGCTCGAGGACCCGACGGAGCCGGGATCGTCGCTCGGGCTGTTCGTCAGCGGTCGAGCGAGCATCGAGATGGTGCAAAAGGCGTGGGCGGCCGGGTTCCACACGCTGGTCGCGGTGAGTGCGCCGACCGCGCTCGCCACCGATGCGGCTCGCCGTGCAGGTCTGGTGCTCGCCGGGTTCGTGCGCGGCGCGTCGTTCAACATCTACTCGCCGGCGCCCGACAATCGTTAGCCTGATCGTCATGTTGATGGACGACGGCCTGAGCATCCTGCACCTGTTGGCGAAGGTGACGCCCTCGACCGATCGACGTGCGGTCATCGCCGCCGTCGAAGCGGCCGAGGCCGCGGACTGTCAAGTCATCACCGCCGCCATGCTCGGCCACAAGGCCGACATCTGCTTCATGGCGCTGTGCGCCGACTGGCGAACGCTGCGCACACTGCAGACGGCATTGCAGCGTTGCGGGCTCGACATCGCCGACAGCTACGTGTCGATCACCGAGGTCAGCGAGTACGCCAAGGGGATGTCGGAGGAGATGCTACGCGGACGGTTGCATCCGGTCATCCCGCCCGAAGGATTGAACGCGTTCTGCTTCTATCCGATGAGCAAGCGGCGTGAGGGCCACGCCAACTGGTTCGCGACACCGTACGAGCGCCGCCAGGAGATGATGATGGAGCACGGCAAGAGCGGTCGCACCTTCGCTGGCAAGGTCGCGCAAGTCATCTCCGGCTCGACCGGCCTCGACGATTTCGAGTGGGGCGTGACACTGTTCGCGAAGAGCCCCGACGTCATCAAGGACGTGGTCTACACGATGCGTTTCGACGAAGGATCCGCGTTGTATGGCGAGTTCGGCGCGTTCTACGTCGGCTATCTCGCCGACGTCGACTCGATCCTCTGACCGACGCTCACCCGGCTGCCGGGTGTCGGGCGCGGCTCAGAGTCGAGCCGGCACGCGGTCGACGACCACAGCGGTTCCCGACTCGTCGAAGCGGAACGTCTCGAAGATGGCTTGGACCGTTTCGCCCTCTCGATTGAGTTCGGTTCGTCCGGTCGGACCGTCGTAGTCGATCTGGCGGCCTTCGCCGAGGTTGGTCGCGCACGTCTCGAAGGTCCGACAGCGGGTGCCGCCGTCGGACACCGAGGTCATCTGGCTGGCGATCGCCTCGGGAAGGTCGGTGCCGGCCTGGATGGCGGCGAGCGCGACGAGGTGCACGCAGTCCGTCGCCTGCGGCGCGAACGGAGCGAAGGGCGATTCGTCGTCGCCGCCGGTGTCGTCGATCACGGTGATCTGTGGCGCGATGCCGGTGATCCGCAATCGGAGCAGGTCCGGCAACCCGGCGATCACCGCAGCCGTCGCAGGATCTCGGACCTGGTCGTTGAGAATGATGTTGCTCAACGACTCGAACTCCTGGCGGCCGAGGGCGGTCAGGAACCGGGCTGCGTCGCTCGGCGAAGCGACGATGATCGCAACCGAGGCGCCGCTCGAGGCCAGTTCGAATGCGTCGTCGTCGACGTCGTCGTCGCCGACGGGGATCGCGATCGTCGTGACCTGTGTGAGCGGTCGGGATTGCAGCGCGGCAGACACCTCGGCCGCGTACGGGCGACCGTAGGCATCGTCGACGTGGACGATGGCCACGTCGCGGCGACCGGTGCGTTCGGCGGCGTCCGCGATCGCCACGGCTTGCAGCGAATCGCTGGCGATCGTACGGAAGAAGAGGCGCTGGTCCGGGTAATCGTCGAGCGTGAGGGCGCTCGCGGTCGGTGAGCAGGTGACGATGCCAGCGCGCACGGTGTCGTCGAGCGCAGCGACGGCTGTGACACTCGACGACGGCCCGACGATCGCGTCGACACCCTCGTCGATGAGCGCGACGACAGCGTCGGAGATGGCCGTCGTGCTCTCTCCTTCGTTGCGGGTGATGAGTTGGACGTCGTTGCCGAGGACCCCGCCGGCGGCGTTGACGTCGGCGACGGCGGCGGTGATCGAATCGAGCAGCGCGCTGCCGATGCGCGTGTCGCTCTGGGGCAGCAGGGCTCCGAGGCGCAAGACCCCGTCGCTGTCTCGTTCCGCGGGAGCGAGGGTGGTGGTCGTCGCTACAGTGGAGTCGGGCGGGACAGGATCGCCGCCGCTGCACGCTGCAACGATCAATGCCGACGCCACCGCCGGGCTGATCCACCGCTGCGCACGCATCCGATCACGGTACCGCCGTCGGGAGACCGGCGGATTTCATTCAAGAAACCGTCTCGAATGGCCGATCCAGCCCTGACAGGTTTCCGAATGACCAGCATCCCTACGCTTCCCAGCGATCGACAACTCGTCGGCGCCGTGCGCAGCGGTAGCGACGCGGCATGGAACGAGCTGACGGGGCGACACGTGCCGTCGGTTCGAGCGATCGTCCGCGGCCGTCGGGCCCGCCGCATGATCGACCAGCGTCTCGCCGACCTCAGAGCAGCGATCGAGCGCGGCGACGACAGCGCGGAAGGCGACCCCGCCGTCCGCGCCTTTCGGCCCCGTGTGCTCGCTGCACTGTCGGGTGGCCAGTACGGCCCGGGCGGACGGTCGAACGGCCAGGACCGTGACCAGAACCGTGAGCACCGGGACGGAGCGGTGTGTCTCGATGATCTCGATGATCTCGATGACGAGACCGACGAGATGCTGCTCGCCGTTGCGTTCGCTCGTCTCCCGGAGCCGTGGCAGACCGTGCTGTGGCACACCCACGTCGAGCGGCTGACCGCCGCCGAGATCTCCCCACTCGTCGGGCGGACCGCCATCGACGTCGCCGAGTTGTTGCACACCGCCGAGCGTGGCCTCATCGACGCGTTCCTCTTGGAGTACGTCGCCGCCCGCCCGCTCGACGCGGATGTCGCCAAGCTCGTCCCGCTGCTCGGCGGCTATGTTCGCCGAGCCCTACCTCGCCACGACGAAGGTCGCGTCGAGGTGCACCTCGCCAGCGATGAGGGGGCCTCGAGTCGACGCCTCGTCGAGATGATCTCGGCCATCGACGCAGTGCTCCCTCCCGCCGTTTCGCCGGGGGTCACCGGTGTGAGCGTCGACGAGCAACGCCGAGCGATCGGGACGGCGACGCGCACGTTCGGCGCCGACGTCTTGTCGTCGGACCGCTCCAGTCGCGTCCGGCGCGCCACGATGCTCGGCGCCGTCGCCGCGGTCGTCGTGGTGCTGGTCGGTGCGGTGTTCCTCGTCCGCCGTCCGTTCGACAACGCTTCGACGTTCGCCACCATCACGCAGCCTCCCCCAGCGGACACCACCGACATCGATCCCCGTGAGGTGCCCGGCCCGACTGATGGTGGCGACGCGACCGACTCCGCCACGACGACGACGGTCGATCTGCGTCCCGCGGTGAGCGGTCCGCGCAACGACATCGAACTGCTCGTCGAGCCCGGACTTCGCCCGCTCGGGGTTGCACCCGTCGCCGCACAACTCGCCGTGTCGGTCTCTGCTCCCGCCCCCGTGTTGGCTGGAGGCTCGGGCACGCTCGATCTGCTGATCACGAACACGAACGACTCGCCGACCGAGGCATCGGTCGAGACCGTGCTGCCCCGTGGCGTCGTCTTCGAGGCGCTCGTCGAGGGCGACGCCACCTGCATCGACCCGCCCGACGACTCGCCGTTCTGCAACGTCGTCGTTCCCGCCGACGGTGCGTTGGAACTCACGATGCGGTTCGGACTCGAGAGCAGCGTCGTCGGTCGACTGACCGTCAGCGGCGAGTTGCTGAGCGAGCCCTTCGAGACGGCGATCTCCTCGCTCGCCGACCTGGTCCACCACTCGGTGGCGCGCGGTGGGATCCAGATGATCGGCAACACGCTGATGTCGTGTTCCGAGACTTCAGCTGTTGCGGTCGACATCGACTGCGGCGACGTTCGCGCCGGTGTCGGCGACGCGGTGAATCGTTGGGACGTGCCGATGGAGTTCGTCGGCGCCGCCCCGCGCTTCGGCCTCGTCAACTCGTCGACGGCGACGCTCGAGCTCTCTCCAGAGTCGACGGTGACCGCTGCACACCTGTACTGGTCGGGTGATCTCGACGAGCGCCAACAGTCGGTACCCGATGACGGCCGCAACGCGAACGTCACCGTGGTGCGCCCCGATGGCGACGTCGTCACCGTCACCGCCGACCGGGTTTCGCTCGGCGACATCGACGCCACGCAGTACCTCGGGTCGGCCGACGTGACCGACATCGTCAGAGCGGGCGGTGCAGGCGACTACCTCGTCGGCAACGTCCAGTCGGTCGAGGTGCAAGGCTCCTACGCCGGCTGGTCACTGGTCGTGGTCTACGACGATCCGGCGATGCCGAGAGCGCAGCGCGTGATCACCCGGCCGTTCGAGTGGATCGCGCCGGAACCTCGATTCGAGTACGACGCCGATTTCCCGGTGCCCGTCGTCGAGGGTGCACCCGCACAGGTGTCGCTGCTCACGTTCGAAGGTGAGCGCGGCTTCGCACCTGAGGCGCTGGTGATCGGCGACGAGGCGATCGGTGGCGACGCTGTCTTCGACAGTTCGATCGACGGCCCCCGCTCGCCGAGCTACGACAACAATCTCGGAGTCGGCCTCGGCGTCTATGATCTCATGATCGATACCGCCGACGGCAACCTCCCTCTCCGAGCGACGTCCGACAGGGACGGCGTTCGCATCGCCGTCCTCGCGCTCACCGTCGATCTGGCGCAGTGACTCCCGACGATCGATCAGCGCAGCTCGTCGCTGCCGCGATCGATCCGGCGTCGCCCGAACCACGCCGTGGCCGTGCGTACTGCCAGGCGCTGTCGACGATCACCGACGAGTGGGTCATCGGCCTGTTCGAAGCGGCGATGCGAACGTGCCCGACGAACAGCCGTGTGGCGATCCTCGCGGCGGGCGGGTACGGACGAGGCGAGCTGGCGCCCTACAGCGACCTCGATCTCCTGCTCGTGCACGACGCCAAACCGCGCAAGGTCGCCAAGGAGATCGAGCCGATCGCCAGTGCCATCTGGTATCCGGTGTGGGATGCCGGGGTCAAGCTCGGCCACGCGGTGCGTCGTGTCGACGAACAACTCGACCTCGTCGACGGTGATCTCGATTCGGCCACGGCGTTGCTCACCGCTCGATTCCTGGCGGGTGATCGAGCGCTCGCCGAGGAGGTCATCCACCGAGGTCGAACATCGTGGGAGGTGCAGCGATCGACGTATCTGACGGCGCTCCATGGCCGCATGCACGAGCGCCAGGCGGCCTCGGCTGACGTCGCGTACCGACTCGAACCCGACCTCAAGGCCGGGCACGGCGGATTGCGGGACGTGCAGACGGTGTGGTGGGCGATCGCCAGCGGTCTCGACGTCATCGACGACGACCTGACCGCGCTCGACGACTGCTACGACACGTTGTTGCGAGCTCGCGTCGCCCTGCACCAGGCCACCGGGCGCCCCGGCGAGATCATGCGCCTCGAAGACCAGGACGCGATTGCGACGGTGGGCGGCTGGTCCGATGCTGACGCGTTGATGGCCGACGTCGCTGCAGCGGGTCGCCGTGTGTCGTGGGTCTGCGACGAAACCTGGTCGCGAGCGGTCGATCACGACCGTCCCGCCGACCGAGCGATTGCTCCGGGCGTCCTCTTGCAGGGCGGAGAGATCCGCCTCGCCGAGTCGGCCGACCCGGTCGCCGATCCGACGCTCGCGTTGCAGGCCGCAGTGGCAGCCGCCCGCAACGACTGCCGCATCGCACGGTCGACACTCGATCGCCTCCACGCCGAGATCGAGCCGTGGCCTGGCACCTGGCCGGTCGGCGCACGCGACGAACTCGTCGCACTCCTGCTCGAAGGCCATCGGGCGATCAAGGTGCTCGAGTCGCTCGATCAACGAGAGCTCGTGTCGAGGTTCTTGCCGGAGTGGGAGCCGGTGCGGTCCAAGCCACAGCGCAACGCGTACCACCGCTTCACCGTCGATCGACACCTGTGGGAGGCAGCGGCCAACGCAGCAGAACTCGCCGACGGCGTGGCTCGACCCGACCTGCTCGTCATCGGCGCGCTGTTCCACGACATCGGCAAGGGTTACCCCGGAGATCACACCGATGTCGGGATGGACATGGTGCGTGACATCGCACCACGGCTCGGATTCGGACCCGGCGACGTCGACGCGCTGGTCACGATGGTCGAGCATCATCTGTTGCTGCCCGACGTGGCGATGCGTCGCGATCTGACCGATGCCGCAACGATCGATCTCGTCGCCGGACTCGTCGGCTCGGTCGACAAGCTCGAACTGTTGCACGCGTTGACCGAAGCCGACTCGAAGGCGACCGGCGTGTCGGCGTGGGGCAGCTGGAAAGAAGAACTCGTCGAGGAATTGGTGTCTCGAACTCGCCACGTCCTCGGAGGCGGCAACGCCTCGGAGGTCACCTGGCGGCTGTTTCCCGACGAGGCGACCCTGGAGCGCATGGCGCTCGGCGAGGTCGATCTGACACGCGATGGTGATCTGGTCACGATCGTCAGCCCTGACACCCCGGGCTCGTTCAGTCAGGTCGCCGGGGTGCTGTCGTTGCACGGCCTCGACGTGCTCACCGCGCGCGCTCACTCCGACGAGCACGGAATGGCGGCATCACAGTTCCGGGTCAGCGCGCCCGCCGGCGAGATCAATTGGCGATCGCTCAAGGCCGACCTGCGCAAAGCGCTCGACCACGAACTCGCGATCGAAGCCCGACTGGTCGAGCGAGCCAAGACCTATCGACGTCGTCGGCGAACGCAGGCCGACATGCCGGGGCCACCGAAGGTCAAGTTCATCGAAGGCGGCTCGAGCAACGCGACGGTGATCGAGGTGCGCGCGGTCAGCAAGATCGGCATCTTGCACCGGATCACCAAAGCGCTCGCCGAACTCGGCCTCGACATCCGCCACGCCACCGTGCACACGATCGGCATGGAAGTCGTCGACACGTTCTACGTGCGCACGCGCGCCGGTGGCCTCGTCACCAGCGCACCGCACCGCAAGGAAATCCAGAAGGCACTACTGCACGCGGTGCGATGACCTTCGCGTAGGTTGTGCTCGTGGTTGCTGACGCACGAGACCTGGCCCGATGGAGCGAAACCCTCGCAGGGATCGCTCGCACCGGCATGGCCTTCACCGAGAATCTGTACGAACGCGAGCGCTACGAAGAGGTGCTGCACGTCGCCGCCGACATCAAGGCGGCTGCAGCGGAGGCCGAGGACGCCGTCGCCGTGGAGCGCGAGACCGATCACTTCGTCGCCGAGTGGCTCGAATCGATCGGCGAAGGCGTTCCCGGATACGTGACGCCGAAGATCGCGATCGGCGCGATCGTCGGCAACGACGACGACCACATTCTTCTCGTCCAACGCAAGGACTCGGGCATCTGGCTGTATCCGACCGGTTGGGCCGACGTCGGGTATTCGCCGGCCGAAGTCGCCGTCAAAGAAGTCGGTGAGGAGACGGGGATCGAGTGCACGGTCGAGCGTCTGCTCGGCGTGGTCGACGGACAGCGGATGGGGTTCAGCCGCTTCGGCATGTACATGTTGCTCTTCCACTGTCGTGCCACGGGCGGGACGCTGACACCGCATCCGCTCGAGACCGGCGACGTGGGCTGGTTCGCGCGCGAGGCGTTGCCCGAGGCGACAGCTGGCGCGGCTTGGTGGGGTCCGATGGCGTTCGCCGCGATCGACGGGGATCTCGGGCCGGCCACGTTCGATCCGGTGCGGCCGAACGTGTGGCGAGGTACGCCGGACTGACCCTCGCGTCGGGGCTGCTCGACCGCGATGCCGCCGTGGATGCACTCGTGGATGCACTCGTCGGTGCAGTCGTCGATTCAGTCGTCGGTGTTGTCGCGCAGGAACCGCTCGACTTCGTCCATCAACGCGTCGGGGTCGACATCACTGACATCGATTTCGTCCGCGGCATCGGCAATCGGCCCGTCCTCGTGGCCGGGGGTTCGGGGCGACTGTTCGTCAGATGCGTGCTCGAGCCGTTCGAGATAGTCGACCATGTCGTCGTCGTCGCCGATCAACGCGGCGACCTGTGCGTCGTAGGCGGCTGCGCCACGAGCGAGTGACGACAACGGCGCTGGCGTGCCGATCATCGAGCACGCTCGATCGACGAGCGCCATCGCCGCTTTCGGCGACGGCACCTGCGACGCATATCCGGGTACCGCGGCCCACAACGATGCCGTCGGAAACCCGGCTCGCTGGAGCGCATCGTGGAGCACCCCGACGATGCCGGTCGGGCCTTCGTAGTGCGATCGTTCGAGTTCGAACCGGTCGATCAGGTCGGTGTCGGTCGCCGTGCCGATCAACGGCACCGCTCGCGAGTGCGGGACGTCGGCGAGCAGCGCTCCGAGCGAGAGCGCCATCGTGGCGCCGAAGCGTTCGGCGATCCCGACGATCTGTTCGGAGAACAGCCGCCAGCGAAGCGCTGGCTCCGGTCCGAGGAGCAAGATGACATCGGTGCCGGGGAGCGACGCCGACCAGACGCCGACGGTCGGCCAGACGATCGAGCGGTTGCGTTCTGCGTCGAGGCGAACCTGGGGCCGAACGGTCGCGAAATCGGTGAACGGCTCGGGGTCGATGTCGGCGAGCGCGCTCGCTCCCCACGACTCGATCATCGTGCTCAGGGCGCTGGATGCTGCGTCACCCGCATCGTTCCAGCCGGTGAATGCGGCGATGAGCACGGGGCGTTCGAGCGTCGTCTCCGCTTTCCATCGCACGTGCTCGGTTCCCACCTGCGTCACGCTATCGGCCACCGCGATGCGGCGTGACGGGCCGGCGTGACGGACCTGGGGTGATCGTCATGCGCGGAGTCTTCTGAGCGTCGTATCGTCGTCGTCGTGTCCAGCACGATCGAGATCGCCACGACCGTCGACGATGAACTCGTCGACGCCTTCGCCCGACTGATTCCGCAACTGTCGTCGTCGTCGCCACCGCCGGACGCCGAGGCATTGTCGGCGCTCGTGCACGGCGACGACACGGTGGTGTTTCTCGCTCGGGTCGACGAGGTGATCGTCGGCAGTCTGACGCTGGCGTTCTATCTCATCCCGACCGGGTTGAAGGCGTGGATCGAGGACGTGGTGGTCGACGATGACGCACGCGGTCACGGGCTGGGTCGACGGTTGAACGAAGCGGCGCTCGACGAAGCGCAACGACGCGGCGCGAAGAACGTCAGCCTGACGAGTCGCCCGTCGCGCGAAGCCGCGAACCGCCTCTACCAGCGCATCGGCTTCCAGATCCGCGAGACGAACCTGTACCGCTACGACTTCTGAGCGGCGACACCGGACCTCGACACCGGACCTCGACACCGGACCTCGACACCGGACACGCCCTGGCCCGGTGCCGGGCCCGGGCGGGGTTCAACTCGACGCGCGGATCAGATCCTCGGCGGCTTGGCGGACCTGCCAGTCGCGGTCGTCGAGCGCTCGTTCGATCGCGTCGTCGACGTGAGCGCCGTCGAAGGGGGCCAAGGCGAGCACGGCGCGACGACGAATGGCTGGCTTGTCGGCGGTTGCAGCGAGAATCGCGTCGAGGCCGCGGTCGTCACCGATCGCGCCGAGCGCCGCCACGCTCGATTCGCGTACCAACGGATCCTCGGCGGTCGTCGCGAGGTGCACCAGACGTTCGACGACCTCATCACAGTTCGATTCGTGCTCGCCGCATGCCCACGCCGCGACCTCGACGACCCGGTCGTCGTCGTCGTGGAGCAACGGTGTCAGGTCGACCTCGCGGTGCGTGGCTGCGACCTCGGCCGCTCGTCGCCGGACACCCGGGTCGGGGTCGTCGAACGACGCGGCGAGTTCGTCGTCGCGTAGCACGCCGAGTCGTTCGAGGGCCCCGAGCGCTGTCGCTCGAACGGACGGGTCGGGGTCGCCGAGCGCAGCACGCGCCGTGCCGACATCGCCGGTGTGCCCGGCAGCCGCAACGGCGCGACGGCGAGCGTTCACGACTTGAGCAAGTCGGTGAGTGTGATGACCACGTACGCAGAACCGAACGCGATGACGATCGCCAGCACTGCGCCGATCACGACGGCGATGCCAGCGCTGGCGACAGCGGCCCAGACGCGTCGGAAGATGTTCGGTCGCTTGTAGAGCGGCACGGTCGCCTCGGCGATGCCGATCGGCACGCGCGGGCGACGAAACTTGGGTTCCACGCGTGGCGTTCGTGGCATCGCTCTGGCATTCTTTCGCCAGCCGGCGAACACCAGCGCGGCAATGGCCAGCGCTGCCATCCACCCGGCCTGAGTAGTGAGATCCGTGACCGACACAACAAACAACATCGTACTCGTCGCACCACGCCAGCGGTGGTGGGCGGTCGGTCTCGCAGTGATCTCCCTGCTCGTACTGTCGGCCGTCACCGTTGCCGTGATCATCCCGGCGCAGACCTTCGCTCGAGCCGACAATCCGTTCCGCGACGAGGTCGAACCGGCCCCGTTCGCCCGAATTCCGGCATCGACCGAGTCGGTCAACGACCGAGTCGTGTACAACGACCTGCCCGATGACGTCGACGTGTACGAGACCGACGGGGACTTCTTCTTCGTCACGGTCAGCGCGCCCGACCAGTCGGTGCTGTCGTGGCTCATCGGCCAGACCGAAGAGGTCGTCGACCCGCTCACACCTGAGGGCAAGTTCGGCAACCTGACCCCGACGCAGAACCGCCAGATCAGCCTGCAGCAGATGCGGACCGCAACGCAAGAGGCGCAATACGTCGCGCTGCTTGCAGCCGGGTACGAGCCGACGATCGAGCGTGGCGAGGTCGTCGTCGAGGAGGTGCTGTGTCTCGTGCCGAGCATCGGTAGTCCCGACTGCGAGGAGCGGTTCCCCGCCGACGAGCAGCTCGATCCGGCCGACACGATCCTCGAGGTCGCCGGTGTGCCGGTGTCGACGCTCGACGAGCTGTCGGCCGAACTCGACGGGCTCGCACCCGGCGACACGGTCGACCTGAAGATCCGGCGTCCGGAGGTCGGCGAACTCGACGTCACGGTCGAGCTGTCGGCCTCGCCTGACGAGCCCGATCGTACGCTCATCGGCTTCCGTCCCTTCGACACGGCCACGGTGGCGTTGCCCTTCGACGTATCGATCGATTCGGGCGCGATCGGAGGCCCGTCGGCGGGTCTCGCGTTCACGCTTGCGCTCATCGACGAACTCACCGTCGGGGAGTTGACAGGCGGACGCAACGTCGCGGTGACCGGCACGATCGATCTCGAGGGCAACGTCGGACCCATCGGCGGGCTCAAACAGAAGGTCAGCGCGGTCAAGCAACACGGCGTCGAGGTGTTCTTGATCCCGGCATCGCAGTTCGAGCTCGGTGACCCTGCCCCCGACGAGGAGCCGGGTTCGGTGTGTCGTTGGGAATGCCTCAACGAGGTGGCGGGCGGCGACGTGGTGCTGGTGCCGGTCGCCAACCTCGGCGAGGCGCTCGAAGCGCTGCGGTTGCTCGGCGGTGACCCGTTGGTTCCCGTCGGCCAAGAACCCGCATGACCCTCCACCATCTCACCTACTGGGACGCGTAGCGTTGGAGTGATGGCGATGTCTTTCTCACGTCCCGATCCGGCGTCGCCGTCGCAGGTCGCCGAGGCGACGTTCTCGACCGGCCGCCGCGGTTTCGATCAAGGCGAGGTCAGGGATTTCCTGCGAATGGTCGCCGCCGAACTCGGGCGTCTCCACGAGCGTGAACGCTTCTTGGAACGAGAGTTGCGTGGTGCGCAGGCATCACCGAACCTCGACACGGCGCGACTCGATGACGAGACCCTCATGCGTCTCGTCGGCGACGAGACCGCCCGCGTGTTGAGCGCAGCGCGAGAGAGCGCCACCGAGATCCGCGAGAAGGCCGAACAGGCCGCCGCCCGCATCCTCAACGAGGCGAGCGACGAGGCTGCCCGGCGTCGCGAGGAAGCAGAGATCGAAGCGTCACGTCGACGCTCCGACGCAGCGAACGACGCCGAAGCCGAACTCTCGATGGCCAAACAGCAGGGCCGCGAGATGGTCAACGAGGCGCGTGCATATCGCGAGCGGGTGCTCACCGAACTCGCTCGTCGGCGCGAGCTCGCCCGAGAGCAGATCGAACAGCTCATCCACGGACGGGATCGGTTGATGCAGGCGTTCGAGCGTGCCCGGTTGGTGGCCGTCGACGTCGTGTCCGAACTCGAACCGATCGGCGAGCCCGACGAATACGTCAACCTCCAGCCGACCACCGGCCCGGTGCCGGTGATGGTCGCCCGCGTCGACTCCCGCGAGCCCGACGAGGTGAGCGCGCCCGATGGCGTACGCACATCAGTCGAGCCGGAGCCGGTGGATGCGGCCGAGGTTGATCCGGTCGAGGCGGATGCGGCCGAGGTGGATCCGGCCGAGGCGGATGCGGCCGAGGTGGATCCGGCCGAGGTGGATCCGGTCGACGACCGACTCGAGGACGAGCCTCATGGCGTACTCGAGACGGTGGAGTCCGAATCCCCACCGGCGCTGGAGTCCGAGACCGAGACCGAGACCGAGACCGAGACCGAGTCCGAGACCGAGTCCGAGACCGAGACCGAGGCCGTGTTCGGGACCGAGACCGAGTCCGAGTCCGAGACCGAGACCGAGGCCGTGTTCGGGACCGGGACCGGGACCGAGACCAAGACCGAGGCCGAACTCGAGGTCGAGCCGGTGCGTGATGACGTCGTCGTGGATCTGTTCGCTCGGCTCCGCCGTGCCGAGCGTGCGGCTGCGCCCCCCGATCACGATGCCGGACATCACGATGCCGGACATCACGAAGCCGGACATCACGATGCCGGACATGACGAAGCCGGACATCACGAAGCCGGACATGACGATGCCGGCGCGGCCGAGCCGGCGCAAGGCGTTCCCATCGTGGCGACGGAGCACCTGTTGGGCGAGCACGACGTTGCCGATCCCGACCGATTCGCGACCGAGGCGAGTTCATCTGGCCCAGCGTCCCGAGCGGCGATTCCGACCGAGATCGACGACGAGATGCTCGTCGTCGAGGCGAGTGATGTCGAGGCGACTGTTGTCGAGGCGAGTGAGTTCGAGCAGCGCGACGCCGACCTGACACCGCTGATCGTCGCCAGCGCGCGCAAACTCAAGCGGGTGCTCGCCGACGAGCAGAACGACGTCCTCGATCAACTTCGTCGCAACGACGCCATCACCTCGCTCGATCAGATCCTGCCATCGGCCGACGAACACGGTCACCGGTACGCGAGCGCCATCTCCGACGACATGTTGATGGCGGCCAATGCGGGTGCACAGATCGCGAGTCCGACCCGGACCGCCCGCCTGACCAAAGCCGACGGTCGCGCCTCGGTCGATCAGGCGTCGGCGATGATGAGGGAGTGGCTCGTCGGCCCGCTGCGCGACCGCCTCGATCGAGCGATCCGTGACGGCGCATCCGACAGCACGGCCATCACCAAGATGGTCCGCTCCGTCTACCGCGAGTGGAAGACCCAGCACATCGACGAACAGCTCGACGACATCTTGCGCGCCGCGCACGGCCATGGGCTTCTCGCAGCCACCCCAACCGGAGCGCTCGTGTGTTGGACGCCGGACCCGCGCCACGGTTCGTGCCCCGACTGCGACGACAACGCGCTGGAAGGCCCCGTCGCGGCTGGGCAGGCGTTCCCGACGGGTGACACATTTGCCCCCGCCCATCCAGGGTGCCGCTGCATGTTGCTTCCCGCCGTCCCGTAAGATCTGCGTCGATGCGGCGCTCCTCTGACCTTCCGGTCGACTTGCCACGTCGCGGCTTCACCGGCCGTGGCGTCCTGATCGCTCTTGGCGGTCTGTTCTTGTTCGTCCTCTTCTTCGGCCGGGCGATCGCCCGGTTCTACGTCGATTTCCTCTGGCACGACGCGCTCGGGCGCGGTGACGTGTTCTGGGGCGTGATCGGCGCGAAGGTGGTGTTGTTCGTCGGGTTCTTCTTGATCTTCGCCATCCTCGCCGGGATCAACCTGTTCGTGGCCGACAGGACGGCGCCGGAGTCGTTTCCGGCCAACGTGCACCCGTACGTCGAGCGGTTCCATGAAGTGTTCGGCCGGAGACTGCGGTTGCTCCGCTACCTGGTCGCGCTGTTGTTCGCGATCCTGCTGGCGATCCCGGCGATCGCTCGATGGGAAGAGTGGCTGCTGTTCCGGAACTCGCAGGACTTCGGCATCGCCGATGCGCAGTTCGGCAACGACGTCGGTTTCTACGTGTTCGAGCTGCCGTTCCTCACCTTCGTACTCGACTGGATGTTCGCCGCCGTCGTCATCGTCTTGCTCCTGACGATCGCTGCGCACGTCCTCAACGGCGGGGTCGTGTTCGTGTCGCCCGCACCGGTGGTGAGCGCTGCCACCAAGACCCATGTCGCCGTGCTGCTGGCGGTGCTGGCTGTACTCAAGGCCGGCGACTACTGGCTCGACCGCTACGAGCTCACCAACGCACAGACCGGCATCGTGCAAGGAGCGACGTACTCGGTCGTCAACGCGCAGATCCCTGCGATCATGCTGCTGATCCTCATCGCGTTGTTGACGTCGTTGCTGTACTTCTCGGTCGCCAAGACCGGTTCGTTCCGACTGCCGGTCATCGCGTCGGCGTTGTGGTTCGTCGTGTCGATCGTCGGCGGTGTCATCTATCCGGCTGCCGTGCAAGGGCTCGTCGTCAACCCCAACCAGGGCACCCGTGAAGCCGAGTTCATCGAGCGCAACGTCCTCGCGACCCGTGAGGCCTACGGACTGGCCGAGGTCGAGGTCCGCCAGGTCGAATTCCAGCCGTTGACCGCCGCCGACGTCGAGTCCGACATCGAGGCGTTCGACAACGTGCGCCTGTTGAACCCGGCGCGCATGCTCAACCGGTTCATCTTCGACCGTGGTGACGAGGCCGGGCTCACCATCGACGACCTCGACGTCGACCGCTACGAATTCGGGCTCACCCCCGAGGCGGGCCCGGAGCAGACGCTGGTCGCCGCGCTCGAACTCGATCTCACGGGTGTGACCAACCGGAGCTGGCAGGGCCTCCATCTGATCAACACGCACGGCTGCGGCATCATCACGGCCCCGGCGAGCATCGTGCAAGCCAACGATCGTCCCGCGTATCAGCTGCTCGACCTCGATCGCCCGGAGCTCTACTTCAGCCCGTCGCTGACCGGCTACGCGATCACCAACACCGAGGTGCGCGAAGACCCCTGCGACGGCACCACCGACGAAACCTATGAAGGCGACCTCGGGGTGCGCGTCGGCTCGATCGTTCGACGGGCCGCGTTCGCTCTGGCGTTCCTCGACTACAACCTGCTCGCGTCCGGTGCGATCAGCAGCGATTCGCAGATGCTGTGGGTGCGCAGCGTCAACGATCGCCTCGAGAAGCTGGCGCCGTTCCTCAGCTACGACGCCGACCCGTATCCCGCCGAACTGGATGGTCGAGCCGTCTGGGTCGTCGATGCGTACACCACCACGTCTCGGTACCCGTATTCCGAGAGCGTCGGTGACGTGCAACTCTCGAGCAACTCGGGCCTGTCGGCGAGCGACAATTACATCCGCAACAGCGTCAAGGCAGTCGTCGACGCCTACACCGGCGAGGTCACGCTCTATGTGATCGACCCCGACGACCCGATCATCCAGGCATGGCAGAGCGCCTTCCCCGACCTGTTCACCAACTTCGAACTGATGCCGTCCGAACTGCGTGAGCACCTGCGCTACCCGGAGGACCTGTTCCGGGTGCAGACCGACCGGTACTCGAAGTACCGCATCGACCCTGGTCTGTTCTTCGAGCGTCAGGGGGCGTGGTCGGTCGCTCAGGCTCCCGGCATCAGCCCGAACGCGCGGTCGTCGACGCCGGCGACCACCGCGACGCCGACCGCGGCGTCGAACACGTTCGCACGCGAGTCCAACACCGAGCGTTTCACCCCGTACTACACCTACTTCGACACCAGCGAGCAAGGCGAGCCCCGCGACGAGGAGTTCGTCATCTTCCGGCCCTTCGTCGAGTTCTCGACGGCCGATCAGCGCACGCAGTTGCAGGCGTACATGGTCGCCTCCTCCGAACCCGACACGTACGGTCGCCTCATCACCTATGAGGTCGCTGCCGGTGCCGACGGGCAGCTGCCCGATGGCCCACTCCGTGTGGCCTCGAGTGCCGAGTCCAGCGCCGAGATCTCGCGACGCATCTCGCTCGACAACCAAGAAGACGGTGGCACCCAGGTTCGCTTCGGTGACCTCCAGGCCGTGCCGGTCGCCGACGGGTTGATCTACGTCAGGCCGTACTACGTCAGCGTGGCGCAGGAGAGTCGTCGGATCACCGAGACCACCGAATACCGCCGCGTGATCGTCACCTACGACGAGCGGTCGGTCATCTCCGAGACGATCGGTGGAGCGCTCGCACAGCTGTTCCCCGGTTTCGACGGTGATGCCGGCGATCGGTTGTCGGGTGTCGTGGTCAGTGACGACAGCGACGACCTCGCGCCTGCGGATCCCACCGAAGACGGCGGTGACACCGCGATCGTGCTCGACGACAACGCCGAAGCGATCCTGCTGCAGATCGACTCGGTGCTCCTCGCTGCCGACGACGCCTTGTCGTCGGGCGATCTCGGCTTGTACCAGGCGCGGATCCAGGAAGCGAACGCCCTGATCGACGAAGCGATCTCGACGCTCGGCCTGGCCGCCACGCTCGGCGGCGAGACGGGCTCAGACGCCGAGGAGCCAGCCGACGACGCCAACGACGGCGCCAACGACGAGGCCAACGACGACGCCAACGACGACGCCAGCGACGGTGAGGCCAGCGACGACGGCAACTGAGACGGCAACAGGGCAGTCAGTCGACCAGCGGTCGGCCGGTGTCGACCGCTCAGCGAACGGTCGGGCGGCGGAAGCGTTCGGCGATCTCGGCGAGGTCTTCGCGGAACTGGATCTCGTAGCGTGCCTGTTCGTTCGCCAAGCGCTCCTGGCCGGAGGTGACGTCGTCGAGCCGCTGCTCCAACACGCCGATCTCGAGTTCGGTGCTGCGTCGGTGCAACTCGTCGAGTTCGTTGCCCATCTCGGTCAGCTGATTGGTGAGCTCGACCGAGACCCGGTCGACGCGTCCGTCGATGGCGGCCATCTTCTCCGCGAGCTGTGCGATGTCGTCGGTCTTGCGGGCGGTGTCGCCAGCGACCAGTGCCAGGTCGGCGAGATGTGTTCGCTGATCGTCGACGCTCGCCGACAACGCGTCGAGTTGTGCTGACAGCCGCTGTTCGACGTCGCCGAGTCGGCGTTCGTCGACGAGCGCCGGTGCGGGCTCGGCCGGGGGCGTCGTGACGGTGGTCGTGAGGTCTTCGAGCCGTCGGGCCAGATCGGCCTTTGCGGCATCGGCTGCGTCGAGGCGTTCGTAGACCTGACGCAGCTCGGCCTGTAGTGCCGAGAGTTGTTCGGCTGCCTCGTTGCGCTTGTTGAAGAGTCCCATGAATCCCTGTTCTCAGATGTACCTGGGACAAATGTAGCTGACTACTGTTCGGAGATGGCTGGATACGACACCCCGAAGAAGATCCTTCTCGACGAGTCGGAGATGCCGACGCAGTGGTACAACATCGTCGCCGATCTGCCCACGCCGCCACCGCCGGCGCTGCATCCGGGCACCCATCAGCCAGCCGGCCCCGACGATTTCGCACCGCTGTTCCCGATGGCGCTGATCGAACAAGAGGTCACCACCGAGCGCTACGTCGACATTCCGGGTGCGGTGCTCGACGTCTACAACATCTGGCGTCCGAGTCCGCTGTTCCGGGCGAAGCGGCTCGAGCAGCTGCTCGACACCCCGGCGCGCATCTACTACAAGTACGAAGGCGTCTCCCCGGCTGGCTCGCACAAGCCGAACACCTCCGTGCCGCAGGCCTACTACAACCATCAGGAAGGCATCACGAAGCTGACGACCGAGACCGGCGCTGGCCAGTGGGGCAGTGCGCTCGCGTTCGCCACCGCGCAGTACGGGATGGAGTGCGAGATCTGGCAGGTCGCCGCGTCGTACCAGCAGAAGCCACACCGCAAGACGATGATGGAGATCTGGGGCGCAACACTGCATTCGAGCCCGTCGGAGCTGACCGAGTTCGGTCGGTCGCTGCTCGCCGAGAACCCTGATCACCCCGGTTCGCTCGGCATCGCCATCTCCGAGGCGGTCGCCATGTGCGTTGCCGACCCGAAAGCTCGCTACGCCCTCGGGTCAGTGCTCAACCACGTACTCATGCATCAGACGATCATCGGCGAAGAAGCGCTGCTGCAGCTGGCGAAGATCGACGAAACCCCCGATCTCCTCGTCGGCTGCACCGGTGGCGGCTCGAACTTCGGCGGCCTCGCCTTCCCGTTCCTGCGCGAGAAGCTGGCGGGCAAGATGAACCCGACGATCCGTTGCGTCGAGCCCGCTGCCTGCCCGACGCTCACGAAGGGCGAGTATCGCTACGACTTCGGCGACACCGCCGGCATGACACCGTTGATGAAGATGCACACGCTCGGTCACAGCTTCATCCCCGAGCCGATCCATGCCGGCGGTCTGCGCTACCACGGGATGGCGCCGCTCGTGTCGCACGTCTACGAAGAGGGCCTCGTCGAGGCGATCGCGATCCCGCAGCGCGAGTGTTTCGCCGCGGCGATCGACTTCGCCAAGACCGAGGGCATCGTTCCTGCGCCGGAGCCGACCCACGCGATCGCGGCAGCCGTCCGCGAAGCGCTGGCATGCAAGGAATCCGGCGAGGAGAAGGTCATCCTCACCGCACTGTGCGGCCACGGTCACCTCGACCTCGCGAGCTATGAGAAGTACCTGAGCGGCGAGATGGTCGACTACGACCTGCCCGACTCGGCGATTGCCGAGGCGATGAAATCGGTGCCCGTTCTCGCCTGAGTTCATCGGCTGGTCGCCGCGGGTTCCAGCTGCACACTGCGAGGCATCGCTGCTCGCAGTGGTCGTCGGGTGAAATGTTGAGCCAGCCTTGAGTCGAGCTGCGGCCCCCAGCTGTCGATGACAGTCTGATGCGGGCGGCGCAATCGAGGCGAGGGTCGAGGACCGGATGGCTTGGCGTGGTCGTCGCGCTGCTGTTGGCAGCCGCGGGCTCGTGGGCGTATGTCGCCTCGAACTCCGAAGCCAGCGAGCGCGAACTGACGAACGTGCGTGACGAAGACCGCCTGATCGATGCTCGATGGTCCCTCGAGCGAGCCGGACTCGATCTGCTGATCGCCGGAATGCTCGAAGGCTTCGGCATCGAGGACGCGCCCGCCGAGCGCCGCGAGTCGGCGGCGGATCGGATTCGTGTCGCCTACCAGACACTGGTGGAGGTCGCTGCGACCGACGGGCCGGCAGCGACGCGAGCCACCGTCGTCGTCGAGGCGCTCGACGACGACATCGCCCTCAGCGCGACCGACGCTGATCTCGTCGAGCTCTACTGGGCCGTCGAAGCCGTGCGCTGGGCGGATGAGTCGGTGCCTGCAGCGACGCGTTTCGATGCGCTCAACGAACTCGGCTTCATTGCGGCCTTGCCGGATCACATCCTCGTCGAGGGACTCGTGGCGCTCGCCGACGTCGAGTCGTTCCCGATCGATCCCGAGCTGACGTCACTCCACGAGGTCGTGCTCGACGTCGTTCGTGTCGATGGGGGCTGGCTCGCCGCCGACCCGCCGGCACCGTTGTCGGAGTCCGAGTGGTTCGATATCGAGAACGCTCGATCGGCGTTTCCGGCAGAGACCGCCGCGGTCGAGGAACTGATCGCCACGAGTGAGCTGGTCGGCTTCGACGACTGGATGCGCGAGTTCGGGGAATCGACTGCGCCGCCTCCGCTGGCGACCGACGAACTGCTGGCGATGGTGGACGACGTGCGTACCGACGTCGTCGCGGTCGTCGATCCTGTCCTCGACGCCGAACTCGACGCTGCCGTTGCCGAGCTCGACGCCGCGATCGAGTCCGATCGACGGCTCCAGATGGCGGCCATCGGTCTCATGGCCGTCGCGATCGTCGTCGCTGCCGTCGGCGTGGCGCGACTGTGGGCCGTCCGCCGAGCGACTCGCCAACTCTCCGACCTCGCCCTTCGCGACGCACTGACCGGCGTCGGAAATCGCCACGCCCTCGACGAGACGGTCAGGTCGGCGCTCTCGGCGAGCGGCCTCGAGCATCATGTCATCGTCATGGTCGACCTCGACCGGTTCAAGATGGTCAACGACGTCTACGGACATGCATCGGGCGACGCCGTGTTGGTCGAGGTCAGTGCACGTCTGCAACGCATCGTCGAGACGATCGCCGCCGCCACGCCGGGCGGTCGCGGCGCCGTCGTTCGGCTCGGCGGCGACGAGTTCCTGCTGGCGCTCCATGCCGCCGCCGAGGTGCCGCTCGATGTCGTGCACGCCTACCTGGAGCAAGCCCGCAGCGAAACGCTCACGCTCGATGTCGACGGCATCGCCGAAGTGATCGTGCCCGACTTCAGTCTGGGTCTCGTCGACTGCCGAGGTCGAGGTGACCTCGACGAACTGATGACCGCTGCGGATCTCCGGGCGTACGCCGACAAGGAACGGCGATCGGCGCTCAGCTCACGAGCACGGTTGACCGATGGCGTGATCGACGGGCCGACTCCGACCATCTGACGCAACGTGGAGCGCTCGCCGACGTCACAGCGCCAGCCTGAGGTCATCCGCTGGCGGGTTCGACGGGAGCGGGCTCGGCCACCGTTGCCGGAACGGACTTCGTCTGTCCGATGACGATCATCGCGAGCGCCGCGATGACGGCGGCCATGGCGAGCGCCTGCAGCCAGGTGATCGTCTCGCCCAACGCGAGCCAGGCGAGCGCCGTCGACGCCACCGGAATGAACAACGTGAACGTCGAGCCGACCCACAGCGGGATTCGCTGCAACGACCAGTTCATCAACGAGTGTCCGACGATGCCCGACCCGATGATCATCACGACCAACCAACCCCAGTTGGACGCGTTCGGAAACGACAGGTCTTGGCCGATCGGCAACCCGATCGCGATGCAGATCGCCGCGGTCCAGATCGAGGTGCCCGCGGTGAACTCCGTCGAAGACATCCGGCCACGCGACTGTTTCGACGCGATGAAGTAGGCGCTCCAGGAGAACATCGCACCCGCCGCGAGGAGGTCGCCTCGGAGGCTGCGGATGTCGTCGTTGGCCGCCGACGTCACGACCACGAACGCGCCGGCGAGCGCCACGATCGACCAGATGGCGTCGTTCACCCGGATCTTCTCGCCGAAGAAACGCGCCGCGATGACACCGACCACGATCGGTTGCAACGAGCCGATGATCGTCGCATTGACGACGCTGGTCTCCTTCACCGCCGAGAAGAACAGGACGATGTCGGCCCCCAACGCCAGGCCTCCCCACATCGACTTGCGGATGATGCCGAGATCGAGACGGACGCCTCGGGCGCGCATCCAGATGACGAGCAGGATGAAGAAGGTCCCGAATCGGTACGCACCGATCGCGAGCGCGTCCATGTCGAGATACTTGGCGAGAATGGTTCCTGTCGACCATGCCGTTACGGCGATGCCGGCACCGACGAGGCCGCGTGGGACCTCGCGCGGGTCCACTCGCTGTTCGACGGTCGCGGTCACGCGGCGAGGCTACTCACCGACCCGTCGACGACCCAGCTCGAAGCGCAGGGACCCACCCTCGGGTCGTGCTCAGATGTCGATGCGCAGCGGCGGTGTCTTGAAGCTCTGGTTGCCCGCCGCGTCGCGGGCTCGCACCTGGTACCAGTGGCTGCCCGCCGCTGGGGCCGGGATCACCGCGGTCGGATCGGTGACCAGCACGATCTCGACGTTGTTGCGGTACACCACGTAGTCGACGACGCCGACGTCGTCGGCCGACGGGCCCCAGGTGAGGGTGACGTCTCCGTTGGCCTCGACCACTCCGGCGAGGTTCTGCGGCGTGGTCGGCGGCGTCGAATCGGCGCCCTCCACGACGAACTCGATCGGTGGGGTCTTGAAGCTCTCGTTGCCCGCAGCGTCTCGGGCCCGGACCTGGTACCAGTGGCTGCCTGCCGCCGGCGTCGGGATCGTCGCGGTCGCCTCGGTCACCGTGTCGATCACGACGCCATTGCGGAAGACGAGATAGTCGACCACACCGACGTCGTCGCTCGATGCGGTCCATGTGAGGACGGCGTCACCGTTGCCGTCGAGTGTCGCTGCGAGGTTCTGTGGCGTGGTGGGCGCGGAGGTGTCGACCGCCGGGTCGGGAGCGATCGTGACCCGCAACGGTGGGGTCTTGAAGCTCTCGTTGGCCGCAGCGTCTCGGGCTCGCACCTGATACCAATGGTCGCCGACCGCCGGGGCCGTGATCGTGGTGGTCGGTCCGGGCACCGTGGCGATCACGACGTTGTTGCGGTAGACGTCGTACTCGACGACGCCGACATCGTCGCTCGATGCCGTCCAGATCAGCGTGACGTCGCCGTTGGCTTCGATGTCGGCTGCGAGATCCTGTGGCGTGGTCGGTGCTGTTGTGTCCCCTGCGTCGATGGTGACCTGGACCGGCGGGGTCCGGAAACTCTGGTTGCCGGCAGCGTCGAAGGCCAGTACTTGGTACCAATGGTCGCCGGCGGCCGGCGTCGGAATCGTCGCCGTGATGTCGACGACCTCGTCGATCTGAGCGCCATTGCGCAGGACGCGGTAGCCGACGACACCCAGGTTGTCGGTCGACGCCGTCCAGGTGAGCGTGACGTCGCCGTTGGCCTCGATGTCGGCGGCGAGGTCGCCGGGCGTGGTCGGCCGTGTCGTGTCGGGGCCGTCATCGGCTC
Organism: Ilumatobacter sp.; assembly: GCF_046290335.1. Taxonomy (GTDB): domain Bacteria; phylum Actinomycetota; class Acidimicrobiia; order Acidimicrobiales; family Ilumatobacteraceae; genus Ilumatobacter_A. Next base: position 374,868 of record NZ_JBKAGH010000003.1, read on the forward strand.
GGAACACCTGCGTCGTCGCGGAGCGGTTCCCCGTGGAGTCCATCGCCCGCACGAAGTAGCGGTCGTCGGCCGTGCCGTTCGGATCGCGGAACGTCTGGATCGAGATGAACGAGGCGAACACCGAGTCGTTCTTCAGGATCTCGTAGCGGACCTGACCGCCACGATCGTCGACGGAACCCGTCCATGCGAGGTTCACGCCGTCGCCGACGAGCTCGGCGGTCGGGTTGGTCGGCGGTTCGGGCGGCGTGGTGTCGGTGGCGCAGAAGCGGGCGAACCCGCCGACGTAGCGGGCGACGTTGCCGTCGAAGCTGCCGCGGTTGAAGTCGCCGCCGGTCCAGAGACAGTCCACCGAGTCGGCGAACAGTTCCCAGGAGCCTTCGCCGCGCTGGGTCCCGATCTGGGGGTACCAGTCGTACTGATCGTGGCTGGCGCCGATCGTGCCATCGAACGCCGCCATCCATCGGGTCGGGAGCCGCGAGGTCCAGCCGGTGAGCGCCGGGAAGAAGATCGTGTCGGCATACGAGTAGGTGTCGCCGTTGGCGTGGCTTCCTTGGTACACCACCCCGTTCAGTTCGGCGAGGGCCTGGCCGTCACCCCACGGGTGCGTCACGTAGCTCCGCAGGAGTTGGTAGTCCGAGGTCCGGTAGGCCTGCGTGTTGTGCTGAGAACCGGTCTGCCACACTTCGTCGCCGAGCGACAGGATCGCCTGCTGGTACGAGTTGAACACGTTCTGGGTGTAGGTGCGGACCCACGGTTGGAGGCCGGTGATCAGCTGCCCGTTGTTCGGGGAGAACGGCGCCATGCCGATCGACCACACCCCGTTGGCGTAGAAGAAATTGCCGACGACGTAGACGCGGTCGGGCGTGGCGTCGACGTCGAACACGATCCCATCGACGTTGGGCAAGAACGCGCCGTCGGCGTTGCCCGTCGCCAGGTTGACCCGAGCGATCCGGCCGGTGTTCTTGGTGTCGCCGTTGGTGCCGGTGATGCGGGTGAAGTTGCCGCCGATGTAGAGGAAGTCGCCCTCGATGTCGAGCGCCCGGGCAATCGGACGTTGGGTGCTCCCGGTGAGGGTGAGGTTGACGCGCCAGTTCGCGACGACAGCGCCTGACACCGGGTCGATCGCGGCGACGCCGCGGGTGTTGGCTTCGCCGTTGACGTTGGTGAACTGGCCGGCGACGATGAGTCGGCCATCGTCGGTGACCTTCAGATCCCAGACGTTGCCGTCGAGCGTTGGTCGGAACGTGTCGATCCAGGCGCCGGTCTCGCGGTCGAAGGCAGCGAGGAACGGCTGGTCGAATCGCTGACGTGTCGATGCGATCTCGACCTGGGTGAACTTGCCACCGACGAAGATCATGCCGTCGTACTCGGCGATCGCTGCGACACGGATGTTGGTGTTGGGGAACGAGTCGTTGTTCGAGTTCTCGCCGACGACACCAGCGGCGAGGATCTCGGTGCGTTCGGACACCACTGGGCTCGCAGCGACCGGCTGCGCTGGCAGGCCGGTGTCGGGGATCGGGTCGGCCGCGGCGGCGGGAGCACCGCTGAGCGCCATGGTCGACGTGAGCGCCACCGCACACATCGCGGTTGACAGCGCCCGGCGTCGAGTCGACCGACGCGACGTGGACGATGGCAACCCGCTCGGCGACCGCTCGCCCGACCGGTTCGCCGTGTGGCTGTTCGTCGTTGCGTGGCTGTTCGTCGTCGCGTGGCGCTGTACCGCGTTCTTCGCCGTCATCGTCCGTCCGCTCATCGGTGTTCCGCCCTCCGCGCTTTGCGCGCACGATCCGCATCGTGCTTCGGCAATTCTACGATCCAGCTTGAGGCAGTGCGGACAAGAGTTGCACAGGGTGCGGTCAGTGCAACCGCTCTGGGTGGTTGAGTTCGCGCGAGGAGGAGAGTCGACAGTTCGGCGACGCTCGGACGGCCGGTGATGTCCCCGGGAGTCTCGGGCGCATCCGAGAGTTTCCTCGACGCCGTCGGCGGCCTGCATCGGTCGTCGCCATCTGCCCAGGGCGCGCGGGTCGGTTCCCTCGTGAGTCGTGCTGGTGCGATGTCCTGGTCGGTGATCCCGGTCGGTGATCCCGGTCAGATATCGACGCGCAGGGGTGGGGTCTTGAAGCTCTCGTTGCCGGCGGCGTCGACGGCGCGGACCTGATACCAGTGGCTCCCGGCGGCCGGGGTTGCGATGACCGCAGCTGATTCCGTGACCGTGGCGATCTCGACGTTGTTGCGCGTGACGATGTAGCCGGTCACCCCGACGTCGTCGCTCGACGGATCCCAGCTGAGCGTGACGTCGCCATTCGCCTCGATGACCGCAGCGAGATCCTGCGGTGTCGACGGGCGCGTGACGTCAGGACCATCGATCGTGACCCGCAGCGACGGCGTCTTGAAGCTCTCGTTGCCGGCGGCGTCGACCGCTCGGACCTGATACCAGTGATCGCCGGCGGCCGGGGTTGCGATGACCGCAGTTGGTTCGGTGACCGTGGCGATCTCGACGTTGTTGCGATACACGATGTAGCCGGTGACGCCGATGTTGTCGGTGGACGGGGTCCAGGTGAGGGTGACGTCTCCGTTCGCCTCGATGGTCGCGGCGAGGTCGGCAGGGGTGGTCGGTCGAGCGGTGTCGGGGCCGGCGACCTCGAAGGCCAGCGGCGAGGTCTTGAAGCTCTCGTTGCCGGCGGCATCGCGAGCCTGCACCTGATACCAGTTCGTGCCTTCGGGAGGTGTCGGGATCACGGCGGTTGGGTCGGTGACGGTGTCGATGACCGCACCGTTGCGGTACACGAGGTAGTCGACCACGCCGATGTTGTCGGTGGACGGGGTCCAGGTGAGGGTGACGTCGCCGTTCGCCTCGAGCAGGCCGGCAAGGTCGGCAGGGGTGGTCGGGCGCGTCGTGTCGGGGCCGGCGATCTCGAGTTCGGCGGACGGGGTCCGCACGCTCTCGTTGCCGGCCGCGTCGTACGCGCGGACCTGGTACCAGTGACGTCCCGGCGTGGGGTCGATCACGGTGTGGGTCGTGTCGACCACGTCGGCTATCTGCACGCCGGCGTCAGTGACGTAGTAGCCCGTGACACCGACGTTGTCGGTCGACGCCGTCCACGTGAGTACCACGTCGCCGTCGTCGTCGATGGTGGCCGTCAGGTCGGTCGGGAACGTCGGGCGTGTCGTGTCGTCGGGTTCGGGCCCGTCGATGATGATCTGCACCGATGGGGTGTTGAACCCTTCGTTGCCGGCAGCGTCGTACGCGCGGACCTGGTACCAGTGTGGGCCGGGTTCGGGAGCGCTGATCGTGAGTGTGGTCTCGGTGATGTCGCCGATGCGCTCGCCGGTGTCGAAGACGTAGTAGCCCACGACGCCGATGTTGTCGGTCGCTGCCGTCCAGGTGAGGGTCACGTCGCCGTCGTCCTCGACGACCGCCGTGAGATCCTGCGGGGTCGACGGACGGGACGTGTCGTTGCCGGCTGCGGTGAACACGCGTGTCGTCGCGGAGTAGTTGCCGGCATCGTCGCGAGCTCGCACGAAGTATCGGTCGGTGGCGGTTCCGTCGGCGTCGCGGAACGACGTGATGTTGATGAACGACGCGAGCACGCGATCGTTCTTCAGGATCTCGTAGCGCACGCGGCCATCGCGGTCGTCTTCCGAGCCGGTCCAGGTCAGGTTGACGCCGTTGCCCGACAGGGTCGCGTTCGGATCGGTAGGCGGTTCGGGTGGGACGGTGTCGGTGGCGCAGAACTTGGCGAACCCTCCCACGTAGCGTGCGACGTTGCCGTCGAAACTGCCGCGGTTGAAGTCGCCGCCTGCCCACATGCAGCCGGTGGAGTCACCGAAGAGGGCCCAGCCGCCTTCGCCGAACTGGGTGCCGATCTGGGGATACCAGTCCATCTGCTCGTGGGTCGCCGGATCGAACGCGACGAGCCAGCGCGCCGGTTGGCGCGACGTCCATCCGTCGAGCCCTGGCCAGCGGACGGCGTCTCGGTAGAGGAACGTGTCGCCGTTGGCGTGCGAACCCATGTACACCACGCCGTCGAGGTCGTCGATGACCTGGGCGTCGCCGTACGGGTTGCTCACCCACGAGCGGATCAAGCCGAAGTCGCTGCGCCGGTAGGCCTGATAGAGGTGCTCACTGCCGGCGAGCCAGACGTCGTTGCCGACTTCCAGGACCCCCTGTTGGTAGGAGCGGTCGACGCGGTTGACCGAGGTACGCACGAAGGGCTGGAGGCCGGGGACGAGTTGCGCGTTGGAGGCCTGGACGATGCCGAGGCCCACCGACCACGTTCCGTTGACGTAGTAGAAGTTGCCAGCGGCGTAGACGCGGTCGCCGGCGGCGTCGACGTCGAACACGATGCCGTCGATGTTGGGCAGGAAGGTGCCGTCGCCGCGGCCGGTGTCGGCGTCGACGCGAGCGAGGTTCGCGGCGTTGCGCTCCTGGCCGTCGCTGCCGGAGATGCGAGTGAAGTTGCCGGCGAGGTAGATCGATCCGTTCTCGACGTCGAGTGCTTTCACGAGTGCGCGTCGCGTCGAACCGGTGAGGCGGATCCCGACGGTGAAGTCGGTGTCGACGGCGCCGGTGATCGGATCGAGCTTGGCGAAGGCAGCGGTGCGTCCGGCGCCGTTGACGTTGGAGAACTGGCCTCCGATCAGCAGGTCGCCGTCAGGCGCGACGTCGAGGTCCCACACGTTGCCGTCGAGCACCGGTCGGAACGTGTCGATCCATGCGCCGGTGTTGCGATCGAACGCTGCCAGGTACGACTGGTTGACGGTGCCGCCGGCGTTGCCGTTCGGCTGTACGCCGGTGAACTTGCCGCCGACATAGATGGTGTCGCCGATTTCGGTGAATCCGGCGACCATGATGTCGATCTGCGGGAACGTGTCGTTCGCCTTGTTGACGCCGACGACACCGGCCTGCAACGGTTCGGTGCGCTCCGACACGAGCGGGCTGGCAGAGATCGCCTGGGCGGGGAGACCGTCGTCGGGGATCGGGTCGCCAGCGGGGCCGGGGTCGGGCTCGGGATCGGGACCGGCGATCGGGGTGACGGTGAAGCGCTGATTGGGGTTGGCGTGGCAGGGCCACTGGATGAAGAGCGCGCCGTCGGCGACCGCCGCGCCGTTGACGTCGATGCAGTTGCCGGAGTGCGAGAAGACGAGGGTGTCGTTGGCGCCGCTCGTCAAGACGCGGTCGCTCGAGCCGTCACAGTTCGCGAGGACGAGCGGCGCGGCGGATCCGTTGCCGCCGTCGGTGGCGCGGATGCACCGGTTCGACTCGATCTGGCGGATCATGTTGCCGCTGCCCGACGGGACGAACTGGAAGACCTGCGAGTCGCGGCCGTCGCACGTCTGCTGGACGACGGTGGCGCCGGCCTGGAGCCCGGAGGTGTCGACGCACTTGTTCGAGTGCTGGACGCGCAGGAGCACTTCCCCGGCGGCCTGGGCCGGCTGGGCGCCGGTTGTCACGAACGCGAGCGATGCCGCGAGGGCGAGGGCTGCCACGAGTCGGGCAGCGCTGGAGAAGACGCCACGAGGTGACGCCGTGTGGGTGATGACCATCTGAGTCCGCCCTCAATGGTGGGTCCCGACGGCGATGTCGCCGGGGGTGTTGTTGTCGTGCTGGGTGGTGCTGGCTCGTCTGGTCGTGCCGGTGGGCTCGACGTCGTTGCCTGGTGTTCGTGCTGTTCGTGCTGTTCGTGCTGTTCGGGTGGTGCCTGGTGTTCGGGTAGTGCGTGTGTTCGGGGGGTTCGTGTCGCTGGTGTCGTGCTCGTACGGACGTGCCGGACGGTCGACCGCTCCGCGCAGTCGATGCCGCCAACGCTGGAACGTCACGATCCTGGATCGTAACGATCGCTTGAGACAGCGTCGAGGGGCGATGCGCGTCCTTGACGCGAACTTGACCGGCCCGGAAGCTGCGGAGTCGGTACCGTCTGCGATGTGCGATCACGAACACTGCCCACGCTGACTCTGGTGTTGACTCTGGCGGCGGCTGGACTCGTGGCGTGTAGCGACGGCGACGACGAATCGGCTCCGACGACCGAAGTGACGACGAGTGATTCGTCCGGCGGTCCGACGACGGTGTTGTTCAACGAGTTGGAGGGTACGTCGAGCGAGACGCTCCCCGAGGGTGAGGCCGGCGTCGGGATCGACGACGAGACGATCATCGCGACCGATGACGGGCAGATCCCGACCACGACGCTCGAGCCTGCCGGAACGGGCGAGGACGCTCGCCCTGACGAGTCGGTGACCTCGACGACGCTGGCCCCGGTGCCACCGCCGCCAGCGGAGGAGATCTCGCGGATCGTGAGTCTGTCGGCGACCCACACCGAGATGCTGTTCTCGATGGGTCTCGGGGAGAGCATCGTCGCCGTCGACGTCGAGTCCGATTTTCCGGCCGAGGCGGTCGCATTGCAACGCGACGACATCGCCGATGATCTCGCGCAGATCGATCCGATCCTCGCGCTCGATCCCGACGTCGTGGTCCTTGGCGACGACCCCACGGATATCGCGTCCCGGTTGTCGGCGCAGGGCGTGGCGACGTATTCCGGGCCGATGCCCGCCGATCTCGCTGGCGTGTTCCAGCAGTTCGCCGATCTGGCCGAGATCGTCGGTCGCCCCGACCTCGCCGAGGATGTCGTCGCGGCGATGCGTGCTGACATCGACGAGATCATCGCGTCGTTGCCGCCAGCCGACGCCGATGGCACGCGGGGGACGTTCTTCTTCGAATTGGACCCGTCGTTGTTCTCGGTGAACGACGACACCTTCGTGTCGAACCTGCTCGAAGAACTCGGGCTGGTGAACATCGTCACCGACGGCGATCCGTTCGTGCAGGTGGCCCCTGATGCGGTGGTCGCGGCCGACCCGGACGTGATCGTGCTCGGCGACGCCGAGTGTTGTGGCGTCACCCTCGATGTGGTTGCTGCTCGCCCCGGATGGAGCGACATCGCCGCCGTCCAGTCCGGTGCTGTGGTGTCGGTCGGCGACGACATTCGCCAGCGGTGGGGCCCGCGGCTCGTCGACATGTTGCGCACCGTTGCCGGTGGCATCATCGCCGCCAACTGACCTGGTGGGAACCGCCTACCGACAGGTGTGTCGATGACGGCTCGCCGCCGACCGAGCGGGCCGCTCCCGCGCCGTGGCCTGTCGAACCTCGATCGTTCGCAGCGACGCTGCCGATGGGGCGAGTAGCCGGCAGCGGCACGGGCCACGGTACGGGTGCCGGTCGGTGCGCCGGTGCTGGTGCACTGATCACGACCGCGCTTGGAGGTCGGGGCGGTCGTGTTGGACACTGATCTCGTGGATGACGACCATTCCCCAGCTGACATCTCGATCGATCTGCGCCACGACTGGAGCGTCGAGGAGGCCGAAGCGTTGATCGCCCGCCCGTTCCACGACCTGCTCGCCGATGCGCACGCCGTGCATCGCGCTCGGTTCGATCCGCATGTCGTCGAGGCAGCGATCTTGCTGTCGATCAAGACGGGTGCGTGTCCGGAGGACTGTGCGTACTGTCCGCAGGCGGCGACGTGGAACACCGACCTCGGCCCGGAGCCGCTGATGGACACCGCATCGATCATCGAGTCGGCGCGGGCGGCGCAGGCGAACGGGGCGACTCGGTTCTGTATGGGTGCGGCATGGCGTTCGCCCAACGATCGTCAGGTCGGCCGTGTCGCCGAGGCCGTGCAGGCCGTCGCCGACTTGGGGATGGAGACGTGTGTGACGCTCGGGATGCTGACCGCCGCGCAGGCCGACACGCTCGCCACCGCGGGCCTCGACTTCTACAACCACAATCTCGACACGTCGCCCGAGTTCTACGGGGAGGTGATCACCACTCGAACCTACGACGATCGTCTCGAGACCTTGGCGAACGTCCGCACCACGCCCATCAAGTTGTGCACGGGTGGCATCGTGGGCATGGGCGAGAGTCGTCGTGATCGTGCTGGTCTGCTCGTGCAGTTGGCGCAGCTCGATCCGCATCCGGAGAGCGTTCCGATCAACTTGTTGGTGAAGGTGCCCGGCACGCCGCTGGCCGAGGTCGACGATCTGGATGGCTTGGAGTTGGTGCGTACCATCGCCGCGGCTCGGATCATGATGCCGGCCTCGGTCGTGCGGTTGTCGGCCGGTCGAAACGGTATGAGCGATGAGCTGCAAGCGCTGTGTCTGCATGCTGGTGCGAGTTCGGTGTTCCTCGGTGACAAGCTGTTGACGACCGACAATCCGGGTGAGGACCGTGACCGCGAGTTGTTCGATCGGCTCGACACCGCGGCTGGCGACTTGGCGCATTCCGGTGGGACGTCCGTCGAGGTTCGAGGAGCCCTCACCGGCTCGAGTTGACCGCGAGCGCCGCTCGCTCGTCGAGGTTCCGCTCGGCTGGGCGATCACGATCTGGCCCGCCGTCGAACGCTGGATCCGCGCTCCGATCGGGCGCCCTCTTGCGGTCCGGATGGTGCCAGGGCGGTGGTCACTGTCGCAGCCAAGGTCGCAGCCGCCGCCGCAGCCGCAGCCGTGGTCGCAGTCGCAGCCGTGGTCGTGGCAGCGGGTGCTGACGCGCCCGATTCCGCAACGTGCGGCCCGATGGTTGTGGCCTGCGTCGAGGTCGTCGGCATGCGGTTGAGCGGTTGCCGGGGCGCGGTCGCGGCGAGTTCCGGTCTGTGAGCGTGTGCAGTTCGTCGCGCTGGCGCTCGGTGGATGGTGACGCCGACGAGTGGAACGCTTCGCCATCACTCTGAGCCGCCGCCGTGTTGGGCTACTCATCGTGTCGATTGGCGGTCGGGCCGACGTGGTGAACGACCCCGTCGGGGCGCCTCCATGTTGCGTGCCGGTTGGCGTCGAGCGTGACAGACCATTTGCCTTCGTGGACTCGATGATGATCCAGTTCGCACAGCGGCAACAGGTTCGCCAGGTCGGTCGGGCCGACGTCGCGTGTCCACCAGTCGACGTGGTGCATCCGGCACGACTCGAAGCCGACGGTGCAGCCGGGGAACGCACACGATGTGTGCATGGCTCGTAGTGCGTGGCGCTGTTCGACCGTGGCCGTCCGCTCGCCTCGACCTTCGTCGAGCACCTGCGATGGGCCGTTCATCACGACGGGGATGATCTCTGCCTCGCAGCAGAGTCGCCGTAGCGTCGCGGCGGCAAGGTCGACCGCCTCGCTGGTTTCGCATCGCAGTTCGAGTTCGTTGCGGTGAGCGCCGACCCGAAGCATCTCGACGTCGACGACCGCGATGACTTGTGGTGTCCGATCGACGCTGCGCCGACCCGATGACCGGCCGGTCTCGCGCGATGTCGGCGTCGATGCCGAGGTTGATGTCGACGTCGAGGTTGATGTCGACGTCGAGCACGCCGTGTCGGTGCGGGCGCCGCTGACGCAGTTGACCCAGGCCTGCAGCTCGAGTTGCTTCCACGTGAGATCGCGATTGCCGTCGGTTTGGCGCAGTCGAGCGATCTCGGCGCGCACGGCGCTGGACATCTCGGCGTCGCGCAGCGGGTCGACCTCGATGAGCGTGGAGCACATCCCCGTCGCTCGATCAGTCCAGCGTGTCACCTTCGACGCGGCCCGCTGGCGCTCGAATTCGTCGACGTCGCTGCCTCCGCTCGACACGCTCAGCAGGTGTTTGGCCAACCGGCGGCATTCCCGCCGAAATGCGTCGATCGAGAGCTTGGCGGCGCGCTCGGTGAGGCCCGCAGCGTGCTCGAGGAACTCGGTGCGTACCTCTGGCGGAAGGTCACGACATGCTGCGTTGAAGGCATCGAGGTGCGCTCCCGACAGCTCGCCGTTGTCGAGGGCAGCTTCGACCTCAGGAGCATCGAGACACAGCTCGTCTCGTTCGGACACGGAACGGCCGTGTCGACCGTCGCCGTCGGAGGCGGCCGCGATGGCCGCCTCGGCTGGCTCGGACCGTCCAGCCGAAGCGAGCGTTCGGAGACGCCGGTGAGCTCGCAGCTCGAAGGCGTCGAGCCTCGAACGCACGAGACGCGCCGCTCGGAGCGCAGCGACGACCTCGTCTCGGTCGAGCGCATCGAGATCGTCGTCGAGCATGGACAGATCGATCGAATCGGGGCCCCGTTGTCGGACGGTGCCCGCTGGTTCTTCGCAGTGCATCATGTTTCCCTCGAAGAGTTGGAGACAACGAGGGGGAGTCGGTAACTCCCAGGGTAGCAGCTCAATCGACCTGAGGCAAACATATGTTCGAGAAAGACGAACCCGAATGGGATGACCAAACTGCGGGCCGGTTGTCTCCGGGGTGGGATCGCTGTAGTGTTCAGGGTCCGAAACATTCGCCGCGGGGTGGAGCAGTTCGGTAGCTCGTCGGGCTCATAACCCGAAGGTCGCAGGTTCAAATCCTGCCCCCGCCACCAAGGAAATGCCAGGTCAGGCCCGGTCCCTAGGACCGGGCCTGCGGCTTTTTCAGGCTCCTGTACAACATCCCTACAACACGAGCCGCGAACGGCCGTCGGCGTGGGTTCCCGTGGGCGTCTGTAGGCCGTCGTCGGCGCTCGTGTGTTCGTGTGGGGAATCGTCGAGATCGAGTGACGTCAAGGCAACCGGCTCGACGTTCGTTGGTCACGAGTAGACGAGGGCGTCGGAGTCCTTGCGTCCACCTGATGCCCCGACAACGGTGCGACGTCGACGCCCCCACTGGCGTGCTCGGTGGATTGCCTCGGCGACGTTGTCGGGCCGGAGCCCGCCGGCGAGTAGGGGCCCAGTGTCTCGTGACGAGATCGCCGACGAGGCGAATCGAAGCCGCTAGCACCTCCAACGGCCGGGCTGGGGAGTTGTGGTCGCTGTCGCGTTCGGTCGCTGTTGGAGGTGCGACGATGGTTGTGGAGGAGCCAGCGATGACCGATGAGGTCTTGAACACATTGGTGGTGCTTGGTCACCGGTTGTTGCTCGTCGAGGTCGGTGGTGGGTTCGAGACGCACCTGTGCGAAGCGACGAGTGACTCGGCCGCCCGCGCTGCCCTCGATACTCGCCGGGCGCTGCCGGACTCATTGGCGGAAGCGTTGGAACGAGGCGGTGACGACGACCGTCTCGATGCCTTGCTGGACCGTCTCCTGGACACGGCGTGGAAGCCGACAACGTTGTGCGGTCGAGCGTGGGACGAGATGGCCGCCGGCGAGGCGGGTACGTTCCGGCGCTGGCAGGAGGTCGAGCTGACGCCGACGTGTCGGTCATGCCTTCGGGTGGTCGACACCTGGTTCCCGCGGTCTGGGTCGCTGCCCGGGATCGGCGTGCTCGTCTCGGTGATCGGCGAGAAGGTCGAGGCCTTCGGGTCTGCGTGGGTGACCGGTGTGCCAGGCGAGTTCCTCGAGGATCTCCGCAAGGCGATCCGCAAGCACCTGCGCCAGAAGGGGTGGCGATCACAGACCATGGTCGGTAGCGGAGTGCTGCATGTGATGTCGGCCGACGCGCTGCAGGCGATCGAACCGACCGTGCGGGCGACCTGGATCGATCAGGCGATTCGGCGGATGGGCGTGGTGGAGCAACCGACCGATGACGAGGCCATCGTTGATCGACCCCGGTTGGGCGTCGCCTGGCAGACTTGGGTGCTCGATGAGTAGCTCGCACACCAACTTCTCGCGCCGATTCGCGTTGGCTTTCAATTTCTGAAAGTGTGGACGGTGTATGGCAGCACGACCCACCCTTGATCCCCTTCGGGAAGCGGCACGGCGACTGAACGAGGCGGAGATCGAGCGCAATCGGCTGATCCGAGCGCTGCGCTCGAAGCGCGAGACGCTCACCGACCTCGCCGAAGCGGCGGATGTGTCCCTCGGGACCGCGCACAAGTTGACGCGACCTTCGACGATCGTGTCCGTCGGCTACGAGGGCCGCAGCGTTGATGAGCTCGTCGACGCTTTGGTCGATGCAGGGGTCGCGGTGCTGGTGGATGTTCGGGAGAACGCGATCAGCCGCAAGCGCGGCTTGTCGAAGCGTGCGCTGGCGGAGAAGCTGCAGGCGCGGGGCATCACCTACGTGCATGAGCCGACGCTCGGCAACCCCCGAGACAACCGTGACGGTTTCCGAGAGCAACGCCCGGACAGCGTCGCCGCCTTCGAAGCCCACCTTGACCGCAACGGGTCAGCGGCGCTCGACCGGGTCGACGCGATGCTCAGAGATCGAACAGTCGGCCTTCTGTGCTTCGAGGCGGATCCGTGCTCGTGCCATCGCTCGATCGTGGCGCGGTATCTCCTGGACCGGGACCCACTGGCGTCGGTTCGACCGGCGTGACGTCGCGGGCGATGCCGAGCACAAGGAAGCCCTGCGGTGCCTGGTGCTGGTTGCCCACGTACAGCGCCGGCAGACGCGCTGGGTCGACCAGGCTGAGCCACTTCTCTTCGATCCGATCGAGGTAGTCGGTCGGGTAGCTGCGACGCCAGTTCCGCCACGCCTCGGAGATCTCCCAGTCGACAATGCTCTGTTCGTGACCGCGGCACGAGGCCGATTGGCAGCGGTAGGCAAGCTTGAACGTGAACGGCGAGAACTCGAGCTTCGGGGCGCCCTGAGCCAGAAGACTGCCCTGTGCGGCCCGGTTCATCTTCGCTGCGTGGGCGGTGTCGCCGGTGTGGTCCTCGCGGGTGAAGCCGGTGATCTCGCGCGGGACGACCAACCCCAGGGACGGGCGCGCCCAACCCTTCGCCGCGACGAGGTCGCACATCCTGTACTGGGGCAACCGGTTGAGCACTTCGGCGCGCCGCTTGCCTGCGGGGAGCTGGTCGAGCACGGCCGTCGTATCGAGTCGTGGCCGGTACGACTCCGGTCGTTGGTCCTTGTCGTGCTTGTCGATCTCGAGCTCGATCACCTGGTACTTGGGATGCTCGCCCTGCCAGAACCACTGCCACTGCACCGGGAACAGTCGGATCCAGCGATAGTCGTCGCCGTCGAGGCGGATGCCGGCGACGCACACCGTCTCGCCGTGTGTGCGTCCGATCTCAGGAGATGCCTTGACGGTGATGAGTACCGTCGCTCGCTCAGCGACCATCGGACTCATCGTACGATTCGTCGGGCGAAGGGTCGGCGCGTTCAGCGTCGCTGCCGGGCTGCGAGACATGGCCCTCACCGGTCGTGGCCTCGTCCGATCGTTCGGGGACGCTGGTTCCGTTGAACACGATCTGCGCGATCTGATCTGCGGCATCCTCCTCGACCGCAGGGATCGCGTGCATGTACACGTCCTGGGTGAAGCTTGTCGTCGCGTGGCCGAGCCTGTCCGAGATCACCTTGACGTGGACGCCGGCAGCGAGGCCGAGCGTGGCGTGGGTGTGTCGTAGATCATGCAGCCGGATCTTGGGGAGTCCGAGCCGCTTCACCGTGCGGTCGAAGGTCTGCGAGAAGTAGTCGGGATGCACCGGGGCACCGTCCTCGCGGGCGAACACCAAGCTTTGGTCGTGGTAGCCGTCGCCGAGCAAAGCCTTCTCTTGCCGTTGCGCTGCTCGATGGCTCCGCAGCACTTGGATCGTCTGGTCATCGAGTGCGATCTTGCGCTCGCCGCGGAGGGTCTTCGGGCGGCCGATGACGATCTGGTACTCCACGGTCAGCACGGTCTGTTGCACGTGCAGACGCCGCGCGTTGAAGTCGATGTCGCGCCACCTGACGCCGAGAACCTCTCCGCGCCGCATGCCCGTGGTGGCAGCGAGGATGTAGGCCGCCGCCAGACGGTGGTTGGCGATGCCGGCGAAGAACTGCCGGAGCTGCTCCGGCGTCCACGTCTTCATCTCCTCCCGGTCGGCGCGATTGAGCTTGGGTGGGTCGGCGGCGTCGGCGACGTTGCGCGGTACCAGGTTCTTGCGCGTGGCGTCTGTGAGAGCGCGATGGATCAGCACGTGGATGTTGCGGACCGTCTTGGTGGCGAGGCCTTGCGAGACGAGGTCTGCGTAGAAGCGATCGAGGCGATCGGCCGAGAGCTGCTGGATCTGCACGTGTCCGAGCGCCGGCACCACGTGACGCTCGACGAGCCCTCGGTAGCTCGCGTACGTGCTCACCCGCACAGCCATCTTCTTCGTGGGCAGCCACCGCTCGAGAAGGAACTCTCCGAGCGTCACCTTCGACGGCTCGGAGAACACGCCGCCGCGGATCGCGGCCATCGTGTCGGTGAGGAACTGCTGGGCTTCCTTCTTCGTACGGAACGACTTGGTGTGCTGCTTGCGGCCCTCGGCCGTCTCGGTGCGCCAATACGCGATCCAGACATCGCCTCGACGGTGGATCGATCCTCGTTGGCTCATGGGTGGCCCCCGTTGCGTTCGGGCCGCGGTGCGGCCTGTGTGCGTTGGTGGGCCATCTCGGGCCGAGGCACCAGTCGGAGTGCCGGCGTTGCCGGCGGCTCGGTGGTGGGGTCGTCATCGTACTGGTCGGTGACCGTCGGGTTCTCGAGGTCATCGTCAGCGTCGAGCAGTCGGCGGAGTGCGGCGGTGGGGACGCGGATGAGCCGGCCGACGCGGATGACGGGGACGGGGAAGGTGCCGTCTTTGATGGCGCGGTATCCGGTGGTGCGGTCGATGCCGAGCTCGGCGAAGGCTTCGTCGGCGGTGATGCAGGCGCGTGTGGCGGGGTCGGGGATCACGGCGTGCTCCGGTTGTCGTCGTGCGGCTCCATGTGAGTGATCGCACCCTCGAGCCCCGCTCGGCGTGACACCTGGTTGACGGCCTGTGCTGTTGCCGCCCTTCGGGCGGGTGCCGTTGCCCGCCGGATGGCGGGGTGCCGTGGGGGTCGCTGGCGTTCGCCGTGTCAAGCCCCTCGTTCCTCGGGGCCAAGCCCTTCGGGTTGACACGGCGCACGCCGGCGACCCTGCGCCCGGAGGGCGAAGCCCCGCCCGCCGCTCGGTCGGGGTCCGCTCAGCGCACCGAAGGGAGGCAGTCGTGGCAACGGTCGAAGTGGTCGAGTCGTGCGTCGCTCCGGGTGGGCAGCCTGTGCTGTTCCACGCCCCCACCGAGGGGGTCCCGACGTATGTGGTCGTGGACCGCTGCGGGGTCGAGCACGTGCACACCGGATCGCTCGGTGTGGCGATGACGGCTGCCCGTCGGGTGCTGATCGAGCAGGGCGAGGTGTGGGTCTGCGCCTCGGATGACACCTGCGCCCACATCGACCCGAACCGGGTCGCTACCGACACCCCGTCGCGTCCGTGGATCCAGACGATCGCGGCGTCTCAGCAAGGAGGAACCCCATGACCATCACCGACCCCACCGAGACCGTCGCCGACGGCGACCCGGTCGAGCTCGAACCGGAGTTGTGTTGGCTGAACCTGGCCGACATGGCGCCGCATCCGGACAACCCGCGGCACACCGTCGGTGATCTGACCGAACTGGCCCGGTCGATCCGGGCGCACGGGATCATCGAACCGCTCGTCGTGCTACCCGCCGACGACCATGGCGTCTACTTGATCGTTGCCGGTCGTCGCCGCCACGCCGCTGGTCTGCAGGCCGGGGTGACCGAGGTGCCGGCGGTGGTGCGGCCGATGACACGGGTGGAGGTGATCGAGGCCGGTCTGTCGGAGAACTCGAACCGCACCGACCTCACGCTCTCGGAAGAGGTCGCAGCGATCGAACGGTTGATGTCGCTCGAGGGCGGCCTGACCCCGTCGAAGTTGTGCCGACGGATCGGCCGGTCGCAGTCGTGGGTGCGTGCTCGGATGGCGGTCACGATCCTGCCCGCCCGGTGGCGTGATGCCCTCGACTCGGGTGAGTTGTCGATCGCGGCCGGGGAGGCCGCAGCATCGCTCGCCGATCTCGGCCCCGAGCATCTCGACGCTGTCTGCGGGCAACTCACCGGACGCACTTGGCAGGACCCCACCCGTGTCGTCGCCGCCTATCGTGAGACGCAACGCCGTCGCGACAACTACCGCGAGGCCCTCGACCGTGCCATCGCCACGCACCCGGTCGTGCACAGCGACGAGCACCCGGCACCGGACAAGGCCCGCCGTCTCGGAGAACTGTTCGATCCCGACGGCTGCCGTGTCCACGCCAGCGAGCCGTGCCACGCCGTGGTCGTGAAGGCGACGTCGTGGGGCGAGGGGGTCGAGGCGTTCGACGTGTGCGTCGACCCGCGCCGCCATGACCCGCAGCGCATCGCAGCGGCGAAGAGCGAGAGCGACCTCGCGTCGGACCGCACGCCGAGCCGCCCCACCAACCACGACGACTCCCACGCGAAGCGCAAGGCCCGCCTGGCCCGCCTCGGCCACGCGACCGAGACGTTCGCGAAGACTCGCGGCGGTTTCGCCCAGGCAGACCTGACACGGCTCGCTCTTCGGTCGGTGGTGCTCGAAGCCGGACGCGACGCCGTCGTGTTCGCAGCGACGATCCTCGGCCACGACCAGCCCCGCGACGCAACCGCGACCGACCTGCTCGACGGCGCCGACACCGTCGCTGCGCTGACACGGGTCGCCGGGGCGGTCGCGCTCGGGCTGGCCGAGAACCGCATGTACTGGTCGGCGTCCGCCAGCCAGTGCCGTGACTACCTCGACGCGTTGATCGCCACCGGCTGGACACCCGACGAGTGGACCGCCGCCACGCTCACGGACCGACCCGATCGCGACTGACACCACGGGGTCCGGTCGGCCCGCCACCCGATCGGCGGGCAGACCGGACCAGGTTGTTGCCCGGTCGGGAGTGATCTCGGGAGCAACTCCGGGACGTCGATGTGCTGAGCGAACCACCGGCGGGTGCCGTGACCACCGCTCGGGTGGGTGCCGTTGCCGGCCCTGCGGGCCGGGTGCCGTGTTGGGCCACCACGCCATCGGCGTCAAGCCCCTCGTTCCTCGGGGCCAAGCCTGACAGTTGACGCCGCCGTCGCCGGTGGCCCAGTGCCCGGAGGGCGAAGCCCGGCCACCCGGTCGGGCACGGCACGACGCCTGCGGGGTCGGGACGGTCGGGGAAGCCCAACCGACCCCGGGGCGCCGTGTCACTCGCACACCACGGAGGCCCTCATGTCCACCAACGCACCCACCATCGACCCGACCCCCACGATCACGAGCACCGCCGAGCACGTCACGTTCACCGTCGACGCCTGGCACGACCCGATCGTCGAAGCCGCCGCAGGTGCCGTGCGCACCGACACCGACGACGCGCTCGTCTGGTACACGCCCTCGATCGGAACCATCGGCATGGCGATGGCGCACCGCTTCGCCCGCCACGCCACCGACGGACCCAGCCTGTGGACGATCGAGGACATCGCGCTCACCTTCGGCATCGGCAACTCCGCCGCCCGCGTGTGGCGCAGCCTCGACCGGCTCGACCGGTTCGGGATCATCCACCGCACCGGGGACCGCATCGCCGTCCGACTCTGGCTCGCCCCGCTCACCCAACGCCAGATCGCACAACTTCCGCCCTACCTCGCCGCCGCCTACCCCGAACACCTCGCCCAGCGATGAGCACCACCACCGCACCCGCCGTGCCGAAGTGGCGGACACACGCCGCATGCCGCGGCACCGACCCCGCCCTGTTCTACGACCCGCACCCCGCATCGGTCGCCGCCGCCAAGACCGTGTGCGACGTCTGCCCGGTGCGCAACGCCTGCCGGGCCCACGCCCTCGACACCGCCGAGCCGTTCGGCGTGTGGGGCGGACTCGCCGCGGACGAACGGCCCGCACCGTCACCAGACACCACGCCGGCACCCGGCCCGGCACCCAAGATCAGCGACGACGAGCTCTACGACCTGTTCTACGACGCCGACCCCGACCAAGCCGCGCTCGACCAACTGCTCGCCCACATCTGGCTCCCCAACGCCACCGCCTACACCGCGCTGCAACGCGCCGTGCGCCTCGGCGTCGTGGAACACCGCGGCCGCGGTCTCTACCCCGTCCGCCGCTGACCCGCCAGGCCCGGTCCCGCACCTCGACCGGCGCGGAACCGGCGCCGCGTGTGCCGTCACCGCGGGAGCACCGGTCAAGGCCTGGTTCAGCGGGTGTGCCGTGGCGCCGGCCTCGTGGGCCGGCGGTGCCGTGCTGCCCGCCGCCCGCAGCCGTGTCAAGCCCCTCGTTCCTCGGGGCCAAGCCCTTCGGGTTGACACGGCCGCTTCCGGCGGCGGGCCAGACGCCCGGAGGGCGAAGCCGCCCACCCGACACCGGAAGGACACACCCGATGCACGCCAACGACCTGTTCGCCACCATCACCACACAACTCATCGACGACATCGAAACCGGCGCCGCCGGAACCTGGCGCATGCCATGGCACCACCTCGCCGACGCAGGCACACCCACCAGCATCGACCACCGCCCCTACCGCGGCATGAACGCCGTCTGGCTCGCCATGGTCACCGCCGCCCACGACTGGACCTCAGGCACCTTCGGCACCTACCGAGCATGGCAACGCCACGGCGCCCAAGTCCGACGCGGCGAACGCGCCACCCAAGTCGTGCTCTGGAAGCCCACCAACACCACCGACGCAGACAGCAAGACCGACGACAGCGACGACACGCCCGCCGGTCGGCCTCGCCTCATCGCCCGCGCCTATGCCGTGTTCGCCGCCGAGCAATGCGACGGAGCCGACGAGATCATCACCCGCCGCAACCAGCAACGAACCGAACGCGACACCCCCGCCCGCATCGACGCCGCCGAGCAATACCTCACCGCCGTTAACGCGACCGTCATCGAGGGCGGCAACCGCGCCTACTACCGGCCCGCCACCGACTCGATCCACCTCCCGACCCTCGCCCAGTTCGACACCGCTGCCCACTACTACGCCACCCGCTCCCACGAAACCATCCACTGGACCGGCCACGCCGACCGGCTCAACCGCGACCTCACCGGCCGATTCGGCGACGACGCCTACGCCGCCGAAGAACTCGTCGCCGAACTCGGCGCCGCCATGTGGTGCGCACAGACCGGACTCACCACCATCACCCGAGCCGACCACGCCGCCTACCTCGCCGGATGGCTCCGCATCCTCCGCAACGACGCACGCGCCCTCGTCACCGTCGCCAGCCGAGCCCAAGCCGCCGTCGACTGGCTCAACACCCACACCGGACACACCACCACCGAAACCGCCGAGGAGGTCGCCGCATGAACCGCCCGCCCTACCGCCGCAGCGACGAGATCACCGCCTACACCTACCAAGCCGACATCTACTGCCCGGCCTGCCTCATCGAAACCCTGATCGCCGACGGCATCGCCGCCCCCGCCGCCCGCGACATGCCCACCGACGACGTTCTCGAGCAATGCGCCGACGCCCTCGCCATCAACCGAGACGACGACACCACCTACGACACCAGCGAATTCCCCAAACCTGTGTTCCTCGACTGGCTCACCCCCGGCGACACCTGCACGAGCTGCCACCAGCCGCTCTGACCTCACCGCCGGTCGGCCGCCAAACCGGCGGCCGGCCGCCGGCCGCCGGTCGGCGCGTGTGCCGTGACCGCCCTTCGGGCGGGTGCCGTCACTTCGTCACAGCGTCACTCGATGACGGGCACGACGAGGAGCGCAAGGTGGATCTCCTTCCGATCGTCATTGCGATTGGCGAGCGTGAAGGTCTCTCGCCCAGCGGAACTGCCCATTCGCTTGAACGACTCATGCCGACGGATCGCGTCGATGGCCTTCGTCCCGATATCTGTCGGCGAGCCAGCTCGCACGAAGACGATCAGCGCGGCTCGAGAGTCTCGCCAGATCAGGTATCCGAGGAGCTGATCGATCGCGTCCTCAAATGCCTTCTGTCCCTTCCACACCTTGCATTCAGCGATGAACACAGCGCGCTCGTCGCCGTCGTAGGGGATGAAGATGTCGGTCTTGCCGCGACGGCTGAACGTCTCACCCGTCGCTGGGCCGAAGTGGTTGTTGAGCACCACGAGCAGAACGTCGCGCAGCGACTCCTCGGGCATCTTGGCGAACGTCTTCGGCAGACGCTGCACGGCCGTTGTAACGCTCTCGATCTCACGAAGAATTGCGGCGAAGCCGTCGTCCGAGATCGCCGGCTCAGGGGCGAACGCAGGGGTTGGCGCGATCGGCTGCACGGCGACTGGCCGGACTTTGCGGGGTGGGTCCACCGTGAACGACGACGACGGGTTCGCACGATCGACGACCGGCACCTCCAGGAAGGCATCAAGTGCCCGATCTGCAATCACCTTGGTGCGACGCTCTTCGACCCACCGGCGCAGCTCGACACGCAGTCGTTCGTTCCAGGGGTCGATGTCGTTCCGGGACCAACCCACGTACTTGCGGATGGTCTCCTCCATCGAGTCGACGTATGACTTCACTGCATTCGGATCGAGCGGTGCTCGCCCCTCGTAGGCGACCAGGACGAAGCCGTCGCGAAGCTCGAATCGCGGAGGGTTCATGGTGCCCGTGCTTGGACGTACGTCGAACAGAACAGCGTCGCCCTCGAACGGATAGAGGAACTTGATGCACGAACCTGCCACCTTGATGCGGTCGCCCTCCCATCCAGCGACATAGAAGTCGATGTCCTTCGTGCCTGAAGATGAGCGCTGGTCGAAGTGGACCACAAGCGGGTTCACGACCCATCGAGCGAAGAGTTCGTCGACGAGGTCCTCGACCGACATCACCAGCACGTAGTCAGCCGGGACGCCCAGTACGTCTTCCTCCGCCTTCTTCAGCTGGTTGACCAACACGCTGCGCATGTCACCCCGGTGAAACCTCACGTCATCGCGTGCCATCTCTCCATCGTACGGAGGGGTTGTGACGTGGACCCTTCGACCGCCACGCCGCCGAGCGGATCGGGCGCCGCGTCGCCCGGGTGGCAAGCATTTCGAGGATGGACAGCCCACACCACCGTGCCATGGTCCGGTCATCACAACCCGCCGCATCGACCGCAGCTTCCAACTCGGCCACGAAGTGTGACGGTCGATCCGTCGTCGCATGTGGCGATGGTGGGCAATCCTGCTGGGCACCGACATCTCGGGAGACGGCGCCTCCTACCTTCGGCGGTCATGCCGGAAGGAAGCTGCGATGGAACCTGACGAACCCCCACGAGCGACGACGTACGACTGGAACCGGCGAGGCCGACATCGGCTGCGAGCGCCGGCCGCCATCGTGATCGACCTGCCGGTGCCGGCCGCTTCCGATGCTCACCTGTGGGTCGCAACGATCTGGCCCGACGACCGGGCCGGAGGTTGGGCTCGAGCGCTCTGGGAGCCCGAGCCATCGCGGCGTGGCTGGCGTCTCCCGATGGAGCTCGCCGCTGGCGACGTGATCGAGTTCGGTGCCGACACGCCGGCACGACCGGTGCGATGGTTCGGAATCATGGACTCCTACGAGCCCGACCGTTGGGCCACGATCCAAGGCCCGTACCCGACCCCGACCGACGCGTGGCACGACGCGCAGCGCCTCCTCGCACTCGAACGGTTCCTCCCCGCGCTACCAACCGAACCGCCGGAGGAGTCGATGCCCTGCGACCGGACCGGCCGACAACCACGACACCGTCACCACCGACGCCCGTAGACGAGCGATCCGTACTCGCCTCCGCCCCTGCGAACCCGCCCAGGCGATCGGGAGTGAGCCAAGGTCGGACTCACAGATAATCACCGGGACGGTGTGCACGGATTTCGGGAGTTTGGGAGTGACCTCGGGAGCGTGCCCGGGAGTGTGTGAGCGCACGCTGCGGTGCATGTTGAGCATCGCCAAGCTGCGGGTCGGGCAGGAGGCCTATACCCTCGCCGGTGTCGCCCAGAGTCTGGACGACTACTACACCGGCCGTGGCGAAGCCGACGGCGTCTGGATGGGTGTCGGCGCGGAACGCCTCGGCCTCGACGGTCCGGTGTCGGCGGATGACCTTCGAGCGGTGCTCGCTGGCATCGCGCCAGGCACGGGTGGCCTGACCCCGAACGGCGAGACGCTGCGCACGCATCCGCGTCGGGTGCCAGGGTTCGACCTCACGTTCAAGGCGCCGAAGTCGGTGTCAGTGCTGTACGCGGTGACGGACGATCCTCGTGTCCAGGGGCAGATCATCGAGGCCGGCGAAGCCGCCGTCCGACAGACGGTTGCCTGGTTGGAACGAGAGGCGATTCGAGTGCGGCGTGGGTCCGGGGACGCCGCGTACCTGAACGATCTCGCGGCCCGCGACCCGGCAGCGGCCGAGGCCGCGAAGGTCCGTGTGCTCCCCGGACGTGGCGTCGTGGCCGCCGTGTTCCGGCATCGCACCAGCCGCGCTGGTGACCCTCTTCTGCACTGGCACACCCTGCTCGCGAACCTCGTGGAAGGACCCGACGCCCGCTGGGGTGCGTTCGTGCATCCCGAGCTCTACCGAGCGGTCCGCGCCGCAGGCGAGCTGTTCCAGACGGCGCTGCGCGACGAGCTGACCGATCGCCTGGGGCTGCAATGGCGTCCAGGCCGTCACGTCCCCGAGGTCGCTGGCGTCTCGCACCGTCTGTGCGAGGTCTTCTCCAAGCGGGCTGCCGAGATCGACGCCTGGCTGGAGGCCACCGGAACCCCGAACACCCCTGAGGGCCGGCAGGCAGCGGTACTAGCGACACGACGTGGGAAGCCCGAGGTCGAGGGCGAACGGTTCGACGCCGCGTGGAAGGCTGCAGCGGTCGAGGCTGGTTGGGGTCCAGCGCAGGCTGAGGCGCTGCTGTCGGCGACCGCTGGCCGCACGGTCACCTACGACGAGGTCTGGCGACTCGTGACCGTCGATCCGAGCAGCGGCGCGACCGTCGACCAGACGGTCACTGCCGAGGACTGGATCGAGGATCTCGGCCGGGCGCTCACCGAACACGACACGACCTTCACCCGGCCGCAGCTCGTCGAAGTAGTCGCCGCCCGAATCGGTGAAGGGGCATCGGTCGCCACCGTCGATCGGATCGTTGCCCTCGTTCTCGCCTCTCCACAGATCGTCCCGATCTCAGATGACCGCATGCCTCGATGGACGACGACCGGCATGCTCGACATCGAGCAACGGTTCCTTGCGGCCGTCCACGGCAACCGCAACAGCCGCACCCCGATCGACGAAGCGATGGTCGGCCACCTGATCGGCCACGGCCCGACCCTGGGCGCGGACCAAGACCTCGCGGTCCGAACGATCACGACCTCGCCCGACGCAGTCACCGTGCTCGTCGGCCCGGCGGGCACGGGCAAGACCTTCACGCTCGACGCCGTCCGCCGAGTCTTCGAGGCCGCTGGCCACGATGTCGTCGGCGTCGCCCCGTCCGCTCGAGCCGCACACGAACTTGCGACCGACGCCCACATCCCATCGGCAACCATTCACCGCCAACTCGGTGCATGGGACCGCGGGCTCGGCCTTCCGAGTGAGCGCACCGTGCTCGTCGTCGACGAGGCTGCCATGGCGGGCATCCGCGAGCTCGAAGGGGTCATCCGACCAGTGACCGCCGCAGGCGGACGCGTGGTGCTCGTCGGCGACCACCACCAGCTTCCCGAGATCACCGCCGGCGGAGGCTTCGCAGCACTCGCGACCGACTCCTACGTCACCATCGCAGAACTGACCGTCAACCGTCGCCAACTCAATGAATGGGAGCGCGACGCCCTCGCGGAGCTCCGCGACGGCCATGTGGCGGCGGCCGTCAGCGCGTACCGGGAGCATGACCGGATCGTCGTCGCCGACGACCGCGCCGACATGATCGCCACCTCCGTCGACCGCTGGCTCGACGCCCACCAAGCCGGGTCCGTGCCCGTACTCCTCGCCGGAACCAACGATGTCGTGGCCGCGCTCAACCATGCCGTGCGCGAACGGCTGATCAACGCTGGCATCCTCAACACTGACGTGGACGGGCTCGCCGTCGGGGAGCGACTCGTCATGCGGGTCAACGACTACCGAGCCCGCACCATCAACGGCGACGACACCGCAGTCCTCAACGGTCAGACCGGAACGCTGCTGGCGATCGATGACAGCGGACTCGTCGTCCGCCTCGACCACGACGACACCCTCGTCCGCATCGAAACCGACTACGTCGCGGCAGGCGGCATCGACTACGCGTACGCCACCACCGCCCACCGAGCCCAGGGCGGCACCTGGGACCTCGCCATCGCAGTCGGCCTCGACGGGCTCTACCGCGAAGCCGGCTACCTCGTGCTGTCACGCGGACGACAGTCGAACTGGCTGGTCCTCACCCAGCCCGAACTCGACAGTCTCGACCCCGACGTCGGCCGACACGACAGCCCCCTGCGCCTGCTCGACGAAGAACCCGACACGATCGACGACCTCCTTCACGACCGGCTCAGCGCCTCCCGCAGCAAGGCGCTCGCCATCACCCGGGACCCACACGCGCCCGAGATCCATCACAAGGCCACCACGCTCGACCTGTCGTCTCTGGAGAGGTGGGCCGCCTACGCACGAGTCGTCGAGGCGCGAGCCACCCACCTCGTCGGCAGCGACCCTGCTCACGCCAACGAGCGCCTCGCCCGCCTGATTCACACCGCTCGCCACGTCGCCGTTGGCCATCGGGTGAAGGCGTGGGATCGACGCAACATCGGCACTGTCACGGCCGTCGACGACAGCGTCGGCACCGCCCAGGTTGAGTTCGTTTCAGCGAAAGGCACGGCGGCGGTTCGGACGTTCAACTGGGATGACATCACCATCGTCGACCCGCCACACCCGAAGCCGCGCCAACTCACCGACGTCGCGGCGGACACCACCGAGCGAACCACCGCAGACATCCACGACCGCCTCGACCGATGGGACGCACACCTCGCTGCCGCAGGAGTGGAACCCAACGATGCCCACGTGTACACCGAGGCGGCAACGCTCGCCGTCGATCGCGCCGCTGCGTCGCTCCGCGCTGCTGAGCCCGCCTGGCTGGTTGCACTGCTCGGTACACGCCCCGTCGACAACCCGGCGGCGACGCAGGTCTGGGAGGACACGGTACGAGAAGTCGCTGCACACCGTCTCCGTGCCGGCATCATCGACCCCCGGAACCTGGGCGACGAAACGGTGTGGCCCGCGATCTCAGCCACAGTCGCTCCCGCACAAGCCTGGCTCGACGACCTCGCCGACCCGACCCTCACGCCAACGTTGCGAGCGCGAACGCTCGACGAGCTGCAGCAGCGCCAGGTCGAACTCGACGCCATCCTCGCGACTGCGCCGGCAGATGTCCGAGGCCTCATCCAGAAGATGCAGTCCATGGCACCGCTGCCGTTCGATGAACTCGAGGATCTCCTGGCTGGTCTCACGTCGGCACATCGCGACCGCCAACACTGGATCCTCGAGCACTGGCCGCACGTCGTGGAAGTGGGCGACGTCACCGGAGCGCTTCGCGCCGCGACCGTCGGGTCGGACCCCCAAGCGGCGGTCGATGAGCTGATGATCTGAGCCACCCTGATGGCCGGTGCGACCTACGAAGGATCGCGAATGCGGGCGAGCAGGTAACGCATGACGGCGGTCGTGGTGTGAAGGCGAAACGTCGCCTCCTCCTCAGTCGTCGTACCGTGGTGCGCCCCGCGCTCGTTACTGACCCCGACCAGGCCTTGAAGGAGTTTCGTCTCGTCGCCATCGAGGAGGCCGGCCGTTCGGAGCAACTCTGCAGCGCCCTTCGGATCCGAGGTGCGCTTTCCGTGACGAGAGCAAAGTTCGATAAGGGTGTTCTCGAGGCACGATCTCAACTGCCCATTGCTGGCCTCGAGCCGGCCATCGGTGAAGCTGTCGACTGCCTGTCGGTAGTGGCGTGCCGCAACGGCCAACTGTCGTTCGCGTAGCCGCGACTCAAGCAGGGAAACCTCCGCCGTCATCGGTATCGAGCCGGCCCCGGCAGCGACGAGCCGGCCATCCACCAGCTCGTATCCATCGACTCGCAGTGCGGCGATCAGCGGTCGCAGGTTCGCATTGGGGTTGCCGTTGCGATCGAGAACGTCACCGCCGAATCGGTCCTCCACGACGGACCTGATCAGGTCGAGGACGGGTGCTCCGTCGCCCTCGGCTGACTCATGAAGAACGCGAATGAGCGCGGTGCTGCGATGAAGCTTGTTGCCGCCGTCCCTGTCGGCGACGTCGAAACGCGTGTAGAGCACGCTGATCTCGCTGTGCGAGTAGCACCGCTCGATGCAGCTGGCTAGTTCAGCGCGCACCCGGCCGGAGAAGGCGGGCACCCTTTGGGCGGACATGGGCCTCAGCGTAGAGGCGGACCTCTTGCATCGTAGCGTCGTCGTAAAGTTACGTCTTGACTTCGTGGCCAGCAGGGTGCATCGTAGATGCCGACGCAGATTACGTCGTGACTTACGAAGGAGTGACCGATGGCCAAGCGAATGGGTGCCGACAACAGCTCAACCCCGGACGGGCTCGATGAGATCGTCAGACTGCTCGATGAGGCAGCGGTGCGACTCGGAGAGGCACAACGTCTCGTCTCCCGATTGCGCGGTGGTGAGGATGGGCGATCCGTGCTCTCATCGAAAGAGCTTGCTCGAATCGACAAGGTCGGGGAGGTTGCGTACCGGCACTGGAAGTTCATCGAAGATCACGGCTCGATGACGCTCGGAGATTCGCTGGCGATCCGCCGCCAGCTGTACGGCGAGAACGTCCGCTCCACCGCCAATTTGTTCGGTGTCAAGGGTTCGGGGGCGCTGTTCCACCGCACGACGCCTTTCGGCACTGCAAGAAGGGACGACCAGGAGGTCCGCATGACGGAGGAGGGCGAGCGCGTTGCGAAGTTGTGGCGCGATCTGCACCCTGACTATCAGGCGAACTAGATCCGCCAGCCGCGGACGACATTGGTGAGTTCGAGGAACTCCAACGAGTCGATCCGATCCCCTTCGGTCGCTACGCCTCGAAGTAGCTGCTCTCGAGATCGGCCATCCGCACTGGCGGAAAGGTCCGACGGCATTGAGGGTGCGGCCAATGATGCCCGGCGTTGTATCGCTCAGCCATGGCACACACCCAGTTCCGAACGGCACGATGCATCCCCTCGTTCAGCGAGGGACCTGCGGCCGCAGAGGTAGGTCCGGTGACCTCGACAACGTTTGGCCATTCGATCGCCTCGGCGAGTGCATCCCAGACGGTGAAGCCTGGGCGGTAGCCGCGGCGGAGGTGGTCGACGGCGGAGACGAGGTCGAGGAGCCAGGTGCCACCCTCGTCGAGCGGCTCTGGTCCGTTCGTGTCCGAATCGGGGGTGAAGAGGTCGTTCATTGCGCTGGCTCCAGTCCCGATGAGTCGATGTTGAGCATGAGCGCGTCGAGGCTGCGGATCGGGTCGTCGACGGAGGTGGGGCCGGCCGAGGGGAGTCGGTCGAGCAGAGCTGCTGAGTCGATGTCGATGGCAGATCTGATGGGCGTGACGTTGCCGTGCGCCGGGGGATGGAGCCACGACTGCACGGTCGACGAGTCGATGCCAGCTTCCGTCGCTGTCGCTGCGACGCTCTCGGTGTCACCATCGCATCGGATGTTGATGACGTCGAGGACGATGTGGTCGTTGACCTTCGTTGCGAGTGCTGTCGCGGTGTCCGCTGGTGAGAGGCCGGCCGCTTCGGACACGGCTGCAAGCTGGTCGGGGTGTGCACGGCGACTCGCAGCGATGGCAAGCGCTTCGTCGGGCTCGACGACCGTGATGAGCCCGGTCGTGAAAGCTTCGGGGGTGGGCGCGTGAGCGACGAGATGGTCGACGATCGAGGTCGTGGGATGTCCTGCTGTGGCCATCGATCCTGCGGCGAGCTCCCACAGATGTGGATCGTCGGGAAGCGTGCGCAGGACGTCTCGTGGGCGGACGGCCATGATCTCGGTCGCCGTGCAGCCCGCAGCACGCATCTCCGTGGCTGTGGCGTCGAGCAGCTCGGCCGCCAGGGTGTTGGGGAGGTCCCAGCGTTCGTGCAGCACCCGAATCCCGTCGGGGATCGGGACGCCGGCCGAGGGAAGGAGCGTGGCGGCCGTCGCCGCGTCGACACCCTCGGCGGCGAGCACGGCGACGGTCGTGGCGGGGCTGAACCCGGCGGCGCCGAGAAGTTCGACGAGGTCGGCAGGGTCGGCGTTGATCACGCGTGCGGTGTCGGCGTCGGTGAGGCGACCGCTGATGAGGTGGGCGAGGTCAGCTCGGTTGTAGAGGCCGTCGTCTGCGAACGCTGCGAGGTTCCGGTCGGAGGTGGCAGGGTCGGCGATCATCGCCATGCGTGCCACGCGACGCCCGGCGAGCTCGGCTTGATCGCGGGCGTCTTGCTGGGTCGGTTGGAGCGGCAGGAGCTCGATGCCGTCGGTGGACGGTGTCTGGAGCGCGGGCTGCCAGCGGCCGCCGGGCGCGGGCAGGACGTACAGCGTGATGTCGTTCGTGAGGTGCCACAGCTCGGCGGCGACAGGGCGTCCGGCTCGTGGCATCTGTTCCCATCCTTCGACGGCACCTGCGGGGGAGGGGCCGGTGTCGACGGTCGGTGCGGTCAGCGCTGGGTATCGGTCGCGGACAGCAGCGACCGCTTCGGCGCGGGCGTCGTTGAGGGTGCGGGCGCTTCCGGTGACGAGGAGGCCGTTGCCGGTCCTGGCGGCGATGTCCTCGAGGCGCCAGGTAGCGCCGTCGCCGGTTTCGACCGCGGCGAGGTAGGCGGTCTTGTTGAGGCGAAGGAACGCACCGCTGCCCGAAGCATGTTCGCCCCGGGCTGACCATTCGGCCGAGGTGTACGGGCCGACGGTGACCCATCTACCGACCGGGAGTTGTTCGAGAGATGCAGCCGGGAGACGGTGGCGGCGTCCGGCCGGGACGACGCGGTCGTCAAGGATCTCCATGCGCGGCAGCGGCGACGCGGTGAGGTCGACACCGACGGTCACCCCGAGCGCAGCGGTGAGTTTGCGCGCCGGTTCGAGCACGTCCTGGAGTCGCTCCCATCGCTCTCGTGAGTCCAGGGCCGCCGGGTCGACCCTCGGCGCAGCGTCGGTTGGTGCGTGGCCAACGCGATCGAGCACGAGCCACGCAGCTTGGCCGGCGAGGGCCTCGTCGAGTGCAGGCCGCTTGTGCGACCGGCGGAGTCGCGTGGCGGCCTCGCTCAGGAGTCGCGTCGGGTCGTTCGTGCGAGGGAGCGGTCCGCGGATGGTTGCACCGGCGACCTTGCGGACCGCTGCAGCGAGATCTCTCTGCCCGCCTGGCCCGCGAAGGTGCTCGGGGAGTTCGATCGCGCTGAGCGCTCCGGGCGAGGGGCGGCGGGCGAGTTGTGCGGTCTCGAACACGGGTCGCCACTCCCATCGTTCGACGGCTGCCCGGGTGGGGCGGTGGCCGCCGAGGTAGGGGTCGGGCTCGGTTCCGCCGCTGGTGATCGGAACTCGCACGGGGTAGCCGTGCTCCCCCGCGCGAATAGCGCATCCGCGACCTTCGGTTGTCGAGGGCACGAGCCGCCACGTCTCTGGTCCGGCGACCGGCCCGTCGATGCCGTAGGAGGCGAGCAGCACTTGATTGCGTGCCGAGTAGTCGAGCCATGAGCGGGTGCCGGTGAGCGCGTCCTCCCATTGCTCGGGCGAGGTGAGCGACGTGGCGGCCCACCGGTCGAGGTGGGCGGTCATCGCCTGGAGGGTGGGGAACTCGATGCGCTGGCCGTTGTGCGCCATGCGCTGATCGTGCGGGGTGATACTCCCTGGGTTGCTCCCGGACCTACTCCCGATGAAGCTCCCGATTCGGGCTGTACCTGCGAGTTTGCCTCAGTGGGCAGCGTCCGGTGGGCAGGCGGGGTCGCATCGCACGACTTCCCGCGTGCCGACCCGCTCGACCCGGCCGGCGCCGACCGGCAGCCGGGCGGCGCAGCGGTCGCAGAACGCGGCGACCCGGTTCCGGTCGTGTTCGCCGTGGCCAGACCCGCCTGGCGGATCGAGCGGCAGCCGCCCTTGCCCGGGCGATGAAGGTCGGGCCGCAGGTCGTGAGCGTGGAACCTGCTGCGCGGGTGCGGCGTCCCGGGGTCGTGGAAGGTGGTTGACCGACTCCTCCACCACTGCGGGGTCGAGCACGGGGGCGACAGGTCCACGGGGACCCTCCCGAGTTGGGCACGTTCCGGTGGTGGGCGGGCTCACGGGTTTGCCGTCGACACCCTTGGGGACGAGGGCGGCCAGCGTCTTGTCCTCCCACCATCGGACCGCGTGCAGGTGGATCGGCGGCAGGGTGCCGTGCAGGAGAACCGCCTCTTGGCGACGCATCTGGCGGATCACGTGGGCCGGTAGGAGGTCCTCACGCTGGAGGTGCTCCGACACGGTCCGTCGCCCGCCCCCGGTGTCGGCCGACCAACCGCGTTGCGCGACGTGTTCGGTTCCGGCGACCTTCGAGACGTACTCGAGAGTCGCGAGGTCGTCGGTTCCGTTGAAGATCACCTTCGAGCGGTGACCGCCGAGGACCGCATCGGCGAGCGACCCGTACCGATGGTTGATCTGGGCGCGTGACTGCCAACCTGTCACGAACATGCCGCCCAAGCCGGCGATCGTCGACACCTCCTCGGGTAGCCAGCGGAGCTCCAGCTGTCCGGCTTCGTCGATGACGATCAGCAGCGGCTTGGTCAGACGGCGCCCGGCTATGTCCCAGGCGTGGATCTGCTCGCGGAGATCGCCGAGCAACCCGCCGAGCACCGGGGCGAGTCGGGCGAACTCAGTCGCGGGTGCGGTCAGGTACAGCGTGTTCGCCCGGCCCTGGTCGCCTTCCATCAGCCAGTCCAGGTCGACGTATCGCGGGGTTCGGTCCCACAGCTCATCAGACCAGTAGGCGTCGCGTGGGTCGAGTGAAGCGGAGTGTGCGACAGACGGCTCGGTCCATGCGTCGAACGCCAGACGAGCCGTCGCGTAGATGCTCGCCCGGATCCGCGGGTCCTCCTGCTCGAACGCCATCAGCTTCGTCACAGCGTCCTTGGCGAGCAGGCGGATCTCGAGTGGCTGGTTCGCTGCGAGGCCGGCGCGTACGAGGTCGTTCACGGTCGGGTCGGTTATTCCGACGTGCATGTACGCCCACGAGGCGAGTCGGCTGATCGTCAGCGGTTCGCGGTCAGTGCCTTGGTCGCCGGGAAGGAGCTGGGACAGGCCGGCGAGGCACATGTAGGCGGAGGTGAGCGTCTCGCCGTGGGTGGCCCAGAAGTCCCCGCCGGTGACTCCCTGCCGGGGGATCGCCGCTGCGAGCGCTCGGCCGGCCCGCAGCGCACCCGACGTTGTGGTCACTTCACGCAATGGCGTCCAACGTGCCGTCGGGAGCCCGGTGACACCACCAGGATCGAACACGGCGAGCTCACCGCGCGCCGAACGAGCTGCAGCGGTCGAGTCGTACAGATCTCGCTTCACCGAGAGCGCAACGACAGGCCCATCCCAGCCGATGATGCCAGCGGACGCCAGCACCGTCTTGCCCGCACGCGTCGGGCCGATCAACGCCACCGATCCACGATCACCCTGGATCGCAGCGCCACGGCGACCATGCAACGGGTGTCGCTCGCGGTCCTCGGTCGCCAAGAGTGGACCCCGCTTCGATAGCCGCCCGAGCAGGAGGCGACCCGTCGGCGGCACCGTCGACGACACCACGAGCGGCGCCACATCCCTCCGGCGAGCGAGGCGCGCCTCGGCGGGCACACCCAGACGAACTCGCGACGGTGCCGACCACCGACGCCACAACCAATAGACCCCAGCCGCCAAGCCGACCACGACTACGGCGACCAGGGCCGTGCACACCCAGTAGAGAACCGGGCCGGGGAGCCCTTCTGCTGCGTCACCCCAGGCGGTCGCCGGATCGCCCGGCGATGACGCCAACGGTCCCATGGCTGCGACCGCGTCGCCGACGCCTCCTGAGAGAGTCCCGCCACCGAGTAGGGCGGCGAGCCAGGCGCCGCCCCACACGATGCCCGCTGAACCAAGCACGACCCCGCCCAGTGCAACGAGGACGACGTCGCCGCCAGCACCCGCCCCGGTGCGGCCCGCGGGCTGACTCACGCCCACCCTCCCGAACGAGATCGGGAGTCTCCATGGCCGCTCGGGACCTTGATCGGGAGTGACACCGGGACCTTCTCCGGGACCCGCATTTCGGATTCTCCACCCACTGCCACCAACGCAAGGAGAATCCCATGAACCTCTTCAGGCACATCGAAGCCGACTACCGACGGATCGCCCGTGACGGCCTCCCCGACCAGTGGTGCACCGGCCACGCCACCCTCGATGACGTCGTCGAAGCCATCCGCGATCATCGAGAGCATCAGGGACGGTCGGACGACCTCACCCGCCACCTCGCGACGATCGCCAGAACCGATCACCGAGCCGTCGTCGTCGTGCTCTACGCACTCGCGCCACTGCTCGGCGCCCGCCTCGGCCGGGCAGTCACCACCGAGTACCGAACCGACGCGCTCACGGAACTCGCCATGGTCATCCTCGACTCGCCGCTCGACGGACCACGACTCGCCCACCGGCTCGTCAACCGGGCCCACACTCGCGTGTACAAGGCCGCCCGCAGAGTCGAGCACCGGGGTGTCGTGCACATCGTGCAGATCGCCCCAGTCGATCCGCAGCGGATGTTGGCGAGCGATGGGGCTGGCGCTGCCGATATCGCCGACGGGGTCACCGACCGGCTGGCGCTTGCCCGGTTCAACGACGCCGTGCTCAAGGCCGTCGACAGTGGAACCCTGTCCCCGAACGTCTGGGCTGCGTACCGGGACCACCGCCTCCAACGAGCGCTCGACCCATCGGGCCCAACCTCCACCGCTGTCCAGCGCAAGCTGGCCTCGAGAGCAGCGTCGCGACTCCAGCCACTTGTCGATCAGTACCTCCACGCTGCATAACGCACCCAGGCGCTCCTGCATCGCGACATCCGGAGACGGATGGCCGTCGTCTGGCAGCAAACTGGGGTGCGGTTACGAAGCATCCGTTGACCAGATCGGGCGTTGGGGCAAGGTGGAGGACCTATGGGTAGCCGCCTGACGCTGACCATTTCGATTGCTGACGCCGGTCGAGCGACCTGGGAGTTCGTCGGCAGCGGATACGGACACGACGCTGCAATGGCGATGTTCACGGTTGCAGACTGCATCGAGGACGTACACGACCCCGATGGTGAACGGAGTCGCCTCGTCTACGAGACGACCGCTCGGGTCGCAGTCGATCGCTTAGCCTGCTACGGGTTCGGATTTCGAGCGTCGATGCACGCCGCGGAGGCAGGGCTGGACGAACCGACCAACTACCCAGGTCTCCATCCGCGCCTTGAGAGCGGTGCGACGCTGCAAGTGCTGGTCGACGCCTGACTGCGTCCATGATTGATCCTTCTCGTAGGAGCGACATCAGCGAGCGCGGCAACGAGATTCTCCTGAAGCTAATGGACGGGCTATTCGAGCCCGGGAGCGTGTTCCCGATGCTTCACGGTCTGTCGCTGGCTCTGGGCGGTCTTCCTCCGAACACGCTTGTTCAAGCTGACTTGTCCGACAGCGACTGGGTGGCCGAGCGCGAGGATGGCGAGGTCTTCCTAAGGGACTTCGTTCCGCTCGAGCTCATCTCACTCACTCCGGCGTCGGTGCTGTGCGAGGGGGTGTTCGACTCACGGGTAATCGAGCACGCCATAAAGAAGACGCATCCTCACCTGACCGACCATCTGCTCGTCGCTAGGTTCGACTTCAATCGTGAGGGCTCCTCCTCGGCCCTCACCCGACTCGTCCGCGGACTCGCAGACGTCGCGGCAACGGGTCCTCGCGGTCTGGACGACGCGCCTCGGATCATTGCCGTGTTCGATGCTGATAGGGCTGGTGTGCTCGAGGCGAATCGACTTGCAGCCGCTGGCCTGCCGTCGAACTTCACCGTGCTGACGCTCCCGGAACGACCCGAACTCAAGACGTACCCCGTCCTCACTCCGACCGGTGTCGAGCCTCACGACGTGAATTCCTGGGGAGCGGCGATCGAAACGTACCTGGCGATCGAACTGGAGGTGATGGCTCCGCTGGTCCTTTCGTACGACCACGGAGCGGCGGGCGGCTATCAGGGTGCTCTGGAGCGGGATGGTAAGGCCGCAGTCCAACGAGCCTTCGAAGAAGTGGTCCTGGTGCGCGACCAGTGGCCGATACTCGAGTCAGTTGTCCAGCACATCGTGCATGCTCCGAGCCGTTGATCGCGCCATCAGAGAGCTCCCTGAACGGGACAGTGGAACGTCGGACCGAAGTGCGTTCATCCAGTCGGGAGTCAACCTTGCCCAAGTGTTCAGATCGAGGTCCTTTGGTGGTTCGACAACCTCCAGCGCTGTTCCGCGCCTCTCGAGAAGGTCGCTCAGGCGGTCGCCCCACGCCCTTCCGGCCGGGTCGGCGTCGATCACCGCAATGACTCGTTGATCAACGATTCGGGTGCGATGAACCAATACGTCAGCTACTCGATCATCGGGCGCCTGAGAGCCGAGGATTCCGACGGCGGCGTAGCCAGCCCCGGCGGCGGTGAGGGCGTCGGGGATGCCTTCGGTGACGAGTAGCACGCCGGCGGTGGTGCGACCGTCGGGCGTGCGGGTCCAGGCGAGGCGTGGGTTCGATCCGAGGCTGCCAGCCGGGTTGTCGTATTTGTCGGGTCCGATCGGCTCGAGGTAGCGGGCTTGGACGTACTGGACGTTGCCCTCGGGATCGAGTGCGGGGAAGGTGGCGGCGAGGGAGTGGCCGTGGGGGAGGCCTCGTTGGCGGGACATCATCGCTCGGCCGGGGTCGGCACCGACGTGGTTGGCCCGGAGGAGGTCGTCATCGAAGCCGCGGGCGTGGAGCCAGTCGCGCACCGGAGCGCCGGTGTGTCCCCACAGGATCTTCTCGCAGGCGTGGACGTAGCGGACCACCGATGGATCGAGCGGAACCACGCTCGGCCGGGCACGTTGCGGTTTGCGTCGTGCGGGTGGGAGCGGTTGATCAGGGATCATCCCGGCGCGGTTGGCGAGCCATGCGATGGCGTCGGCACGGTTGACGCGTTGGGTCGCGACGATGAGGTCGATGGCGTCGCCACGGTGGGTGTTGTCTCCGGACCAGCAGCGCCATCGCTCGTGTCCGCGGTGGTCCGTGTGCATGGTGACAGAGGCGTGCTGGTCGTCGTGGTCGGGCATCGGGCAGTGCCAACGACGACTGCGGATGCTTTGGGTGGCGGGGGTTGCCAGCTCGTCGAGGAGCTGGGAGAGGTCGGTGCGTGCGAGCACATCAGCGATCTCCCAGCGGGGCTGCCGATCGCGCTCGCCCGTGCCCATGGCTCTACGCCGACATCGACCGATCGGTGTCGCACACCTGCCGTTCGGCGTCGGTGAGGACGGTGTGAACAACCGCGCCGCGACGCTGCAGCCGCCACAGTGCTCGACCGCGCACCATGGTGGCCACCCAGTCGCGTTCACGCTCGGAGAGCCCGAACAGTTCGGCGGCGGTGTTCACTTGGTCGGGCGGTTGGCGGAAGATGATGCGGGTCTGGACGTCGGAGAGAAGGCCGGCCGAGATCTTGGCGGTGGCGGTGCCGTCGTCGGACTGTGCGGTGAGATCCGCCGGCCGGTGGCAGATCAGCCAGGTGGACACGCCGAAGGTGCGCGACAGCTTGATCGCTGCTTGGAAGTGGCGGGCACCGTGTCGGACCGCTGCCCATGCTTCGTCGATCACCTGGAGGACTCGCCGAGGTGAGTCGCGGTGGAGTGTGGCGGCCAGCCAAGAGGTGGCGGCGAGCATCACGAGTGGGAGCGCTTCGTCGTCGCCCCACACGGCGGAAAGATCGATGACGAACCCTGGCCCGTTGTCCCAGTCGATGTTCACGGTGGTCGGGCCGTCGAACATGCCGGCGAGGGTCCGTGAGAGCAGCTTGTCGACGGCAAAGATCACCGGTGTCGCTGCGTGCGTGAGTTCGAGTGGTGTCCGTCGCGATAGGGCGACCAGCTCCTCGGCAGGGTTCGCCAGTGTCGCGGCAACGTCGACGAACGTGAAGGGACGTGCTTGGCGCGCGAGGGTCGTGATCGCCCACCCGAGCACTGCGTCCTCGATCGGGTCGAGTCCGCGGCCGAGGACACCTGCGACGAGTGCTGCTGCCAGTGACTGTCGGCGCACGGTCTCGGTGGGGTCGCCGCGCGCGTCGAGTGGGTTGAGCCGGTCGGTGCCACCGGGCCGCAGCTGGATGACCGGCAGCCCGTGGACGGCGGCGAACGGGCCGTACTCTCCCTTGGGATCGAGGATCGTGACTTGTCGCTTGGACCCGTAGACGGCGAGCTCGCGGCCGAGCATCGCCTTGACGAGTGCGGACTTGCCGAAGCCGAGGTCGCCGACGATCGCGACGTTGGGGTTGGTGAGATGTGTCGGGTACAGCTCGAAGGGGTCGAAGAAGAACCCGCTTCCGCCGCCGGTGACGTTGACCCCGATGTACGGGCCTCGCTCGCCGAACCCGGTGTCGGTGTGGCACGGGTACACCGACGCGAGGTGTGCCATCGTCGCCCGGTGGCGTTCGATGTGCAGTCCGGGTGCTCTGCGCCAACCGGGCCGGCCGGCGTCGGGCACCTCGTCGATGGTCGCGTTCATGACGTGAATCCGGGAGTCAGGGCGCGTCCGAGCGGGAGCGACGCCACCCAGCCCTGATCGTGTCGTGCATCCAAGGGCCGGAGATCGAGCAGGCATTGGGCTGCCGCCTGTTCGATCACGGTGCAGTCGTCATCGAGATCTTCGAGCGTCGACGCGGTCACGTTCACGAGCCCGACGAAGCGGAACTCCGAGTGCCCTTCGGACAGCTCGTGCTCGCGGCGTTCGGCGTCGGCGAGCCGTTTGCGTTCGCGCGCGTTGACCCGGAACCCCTTGCGTTCCTTGAGGTCGCTGTCGGCTTCGCGAGCCATCACCTCACGATCAGCGGCCCGCGCTGCGCGGCCCATCGGAACCGGCTCCATCACGACAGTGACCGTGCGGATGCAGTGGGTGTCGGCGAGCAGCCGTGACAGCCAGTCGGCGGGCACCGGCAGCTGCGGCCAACCGGCAACCCGATAGCTGCGGTGGAACGCATCGTCGACGTGCACGTGACGCCAGTCGGGCTCGACGACCATCGGGCCCCACTCGAACGCCCCTCGCCGCGCCGCTGCCGCAAGTGATCGCGTCAGCGTCAGCACCTGTGCTGCGCGGGCTGGCGCGCTGCGGACTCGGATCGCACTCGACAACTCCAAGGCCGACATCGGAGGGTCGACGTCGAGCCCCGCGGCTTCGAGCCGTGACGCCAACTGTCGTGACTCGTCGAACAGTGCGTCCACGGCGGCGCCGAGTGCAGACTTCAGCGAGCGTCGTGCTCGGACGCGGCGCAGGTCGATCGTCACTGCGACGAGAACCTCGTGCGCGATCGTCGCCGGGGCTTGCTCGTCGACAAGCGCCAGGTAGTCCG
The DNA here is from genome assembly GCF_046290335.1 of Ilumatobacter sp. GTDB lineage: Bacteria > Actinomycetota > Acidimicrobiia > Acidimicrobiales > Ilumatobacteraceae > Ilumatobacter_A. The sequence goes on from NZ_JBKAGH010000003.1 coordinate 411,971, forward strand.
CCACGGCAGGGTCGCGGAGCCGCTGATCGATCCCGACGGCGTCGAGGAACGCCCGGTGGGTGTCACTGGTGACGGGATGGCTCCACTCCTGCCACACGACGTGACGTACCGGTGATTGCTCGCGTGCGAGCGGCGAGAGCGCAGCTCCCCATGCGCCGAGCATTGCGTCCTGCTCGACTGCGCCTGCCAACGGGAACCCGTAGCCGCGCACCCGGAGCGCCGCAGTGACCGTGCCGGCCGCTTTGTCCCGGATAACCCCGAACGGACGGTCGGATGGCTCGATGAGCTCGAGCCCGCGAAGCGCGTCCGGCAGCACGTCGCTGGTGTTGTCCCCGACGAGTGACGGCCGGACCCAACGCCGACGACGGATCGCCCGTCGGCCATACAGCCGGACACCAGGCACGAGCGTCTCGGCAATCGGGGCACCACGCCAGCGCCCGAACGCCAACGCGGAACCGACAGCCGGACCGATCAGCCCGACGAGAGGGTGCAGTGGCGTCTGGAGGGCGACGGCGAGGACGACGGCACCAACGATCATGGGGACCGCCTGCCGCGCGCTCAGTCCCAGCAGCAGCCCTGGCCGATTCGAGTCGGCGAACCGGTAGGCCCGTGCATCACTCATCGTTGTCGTCTCCGGATGCAGCGTCGTCCGCAGCTACGCCAGCGGAACGAGGTGTTGGCCGGCGGTCGCGTCTCGGTGGCAGGGTCGGTGACGACGCTCGGGTCGACTGAGAAGCAGCACCGCTGTCGGGGGTCGATGATCCGCCCGTGCTCGAACTCGATCCTGCGGTGGTCGGCCCCTGTGGGTTGGGTGACGCGGACCCGGCCGACGACGGGCCGCTTCCGGATGCTGCGTCGGTCAGGCCGGGGATCGCTCCCCGCTGTGCCGACGGGCCCCCGGCGCCCCGAGCACCGGCTTGGCCAGCGACACCCTTGGTGGCTGCGGATCCTGCGGCCGACGCACCGAGACTCTTCACCATCAGAGCTGTGTGGGCCGCCGTCGTCGCTCCGCGTGTCCAGCCTCCAGCGACGCCTGCGCCGACGATCGCACCCTCGACGGTCGGCATCAGCTTGTAGAGCACCAGCGGCGACACGGCCGCGATCAAGAAGCACACGAACCCGGACATGAGCGTTCCGACCGCCGCCGCTCCGTCGTTGATGATCGAGGCACTGTCCGGGTCACCGGATGGATGCGCAATCAGGTTCACCGCGACGACGAGGCTGACGACGATCGCCAGCTTCGACACGATCAAGGCGACAGTGAGATGGATCAGCTTGCGGGCCGTGCCCCGGAACAGCGGCAGCACATTCGCCGACCACACCAGCGGCGCCAACGCTGCGGCGAGGTAGATCAGCGACGATCGCATCATCAACGACACGACCAGGCCGATCAGCCCGACGAACCCGACCAGTAGACAGAGCGGCCCGACGAACGTCGTGGCGAGCGGTCCGGTCGTGGTCGCGACCACGACGATCCCTTCGATCATGCTGACGAGGTCGGCTCGACCCGACTGCCAGACCATGGCCGAGGCTTCGTCGACGAGACCCAACAGCAGGTCGATCACGGTCACCGTAAGGGCTGACGCAACGATCGACCACATCCCCTGGCGGACGGCGTCGAGGATCTGCTCGGGACGGCCGGCGAGCGCCGCCTGGATGCCCGAGGCGAGCATCATCGCCACCGTGACAGCGAGAGCGAGCACGCCCAGCTGGACGGCAAGGTCGTTGGCGAACCAGCTGGCCGTGACGCGCGGCGTTGTCCCCGAGTCGAGCACGGACCACACCCACTCGACCAGCAGCGCCAAGCCGTTGGCGAGCCACGTGTAGATGCCGGTCACGACCTTGTCCCATGCCCAGCCGACCGCCTCTCCGATGGCGTTGAGACCGAACCCGAACAGGTCGCCGAGACCACCGATGACCCAATCGAACATGTCACGCACCTCCCACGGGTGGCCACGCAGTGACCTCGCGCATCTCAGCGAGCGAGGCGACCGGGGCGTTGGTGGCCAGCGCCGGTGTCGGGCCCGGGCGGACCGTCCATCCGTCGACTTGCCAATCGCCCTCCTCCCACACCAATTCGACGGTCACCGTTCGCCACAGCTGCCTCGGCGCTCCGAGGCGGTCCCCTCCGGCGACGAGGAGCGCCCACACCTGAACAGTCGCCGAGTTCGCCGTTGCCGATTCGACGACGGCGGTGAGCGGGAGCTCCTGGAGCAGCAGCTGTGAAGGCGTCAGACCCTCGCCGGCCAGGTCGTCGATGAAGGCGTCGAGCTGAGCGGCAGACAGATCCGCAAGGGTCGGCCCGTAGCGGCGCGAGGCCAGAACCCTGATCATGTCGGAGCGGGTGATGAAGCCTGCGCGTGCGAGCTCTCCGGTCAACGACACCGCCGAGACCGCTGCTGCGCGAGCACCAGTGGCGTCGCGACTCCAGCCGACCGGGACACCGAGCTCCTCGGTGCGCGGACCGGTCGCCGGACGCTCGTCGGCCGACTCGGCCGCCGTGCTGGGACTCGCGGGCGGCGCTGCTTCCCGGCCCGCAGCGGCGCACGTGCGAAGTCCGATTGCCGCTGCTGCGACGAGCACCGTTGCGCCCACAACCATCACGCGCCGCATGTCAGGTCGCGTTGTAGACGGTCATGGCGATCGTGTGCGCCAGCCCAGCGAGCATGGCCGCTCCCACTCCGCCCAGCACCCACTTCCGACCGGCCGAGCTCGCGCTGTACGACGAGCCGAAGTGGCCCACGCCAGTTGCGATGCCACCGATCAACAGCCCGGCGACCGCAGCGGCGATGCTCGCGTACTTCAACCACCCCAGCATTTGGGTGATCAGTGTCCCGCCCGGCAGGGAGCTGTCAGGCGCCGGGTCCGGCACCTGAGCCCACGCGGGCGACGCGCCCATCAGTACTCCGCTGGCGACGAGCATCAGCCCGACCGACAGACGCGCTCGATGCCTCACCGGCATGGCACACCTCCTTGGTGTCTGCGACACACCGCTGCTCGGCGTGTTCGATCACCGGTGAACCCACCCACGTCGTCAGCAGATCGCGACACCCAGACCACACCGGGCCGATCAGACCTGCGACTGTCACGGAGCGGCCGTCTCGAGGGTGCGACAGAGGAGATGAAGCTCCTCGCTGTCCCCATCGTCGGACTCGTGCTCGCGCTCGTCGCATTCCCCGTCGTCTTCGCGACGGGGGACAACCCCGGCATCGGATGCGCGGCCGGCGGTGACGTCGCACCGATCCTCGCAACGATCCGAACGCTCGAGTCCGGCGGTGACTACACCGCGCGTGCCGCAGGGTCGAGTGCATCCGGCGCCTACCAGTTCATCGACTCCACCTGGGCCAACTACGGCGGCTACGCACAGGCATGGCAAGCACCACCAGCGGTGCAGGACGCGAAGGCCGCCGAGAACGTCCGCCGCGTCCTCGACGACCACGATGGCGACGTCAGCGCCGTGCCCGTCGTCTGGTACATCGGCCACCTCCCCGGCCCGACATCGCCAACGTGGGACCAGGTGCCCGTGCCATCGGCAGGCAACGTCCTCACGCCTCGCCAGTACCAACAGCGATGGCTCGCCGAGTACGACCGGCAACTCACAGGCGGCGACGGCACCGCCTCAGGAGGGTCATGCATTCCCGGCGAAGCAATCATCCCGTTCGCCGACGGCTACGCGATCCCCGGCCCGGCTGACCTCTTCGCGACAGCACCCGTAGACGAACCTCATCACACATATCCGGCCTGGGACTGGATGCTCCCGACCGGAACCCCGATCTACGCCATCCGAGGAGGGCGGGTCGTGAACGTCCAGTACTGGCCGTACAACTGGTGGGACCACGGCTGCGGCCAGAACGGGGCCGGGTGCCAGACCTGCGGCATCGGCGTCACGATCGAGGACGACGAGGGAACCCGCTGGGCCTACTGCCACGGCAACGCAGCCCACGTCGCAGCCGGCACCACCATCGCCGCCGGAACCCAGATCCTCACGTCCGGCAACACCGGCCGCTCCAGCGGCCCCCACCTCCACCTCCAGATCCGCACCGATGACGGCCTTCTTCGCTGCCCGCAAGCACTCCTTCGCTCGCTACGGGATGACGGCGTTGGAACACCGACGAGTCAGCTCGCTGCCAGCGGCTGCTGGTACTGAGTTGCTACGGCTCCTCCGCCCACCGGGAGGTTGCTCAACCTCTCGCCCTACGACGCGAGCGCTGTCGCGATCTGTGCTGAGCCCCACATCGGGTCAATCAGTCGATAGACCCCAAGACTGCTTCGTGCCAGTTCGTGCCATGTCGATGGAACGAACAAGAACTTCACCTCGGAGAGATGCATCCCGCCCGGCACTCTCCACTCACGTTCCCACTCGAACTCGTACCTCGCCCGACCATCGCCATCGGGAGTGACGCGATCGATGAATCGAGTCAGCTTCCACAGAGGGTCTGCCCAACGCCGTGCATCGGTCACCTCGGCCAGCAACCCGTCGAGGACGTTCATGGGCTCGGTCGAGTCATCGACATACCAGACGCGCTGTCCACCTGCGGCGCGCACGTCGGTCTTAGCGAGGCCCACACCGAAGCTGCCGTGACGACTCACGAGCCGAGCGAGGTAGGTGAGCGGCACTTCGCTCATGCAAATTGAACGCTGGGTGTGCTGCGGGGAGGCCCAGCCCTTTGCGAACCCGAAACCCCCGATGCCGGGCTTCAGCTCCCGGTCCTGCAACACGTTACGCAAGACGTCGAAGCGTCGATCGGGTGTCGCCTCGCGTCCGCCCACGAAGTGCACGAGGTAGTCGCTCATGTCTTGCCAGTCGACGTTGCCCTGGTATCCCAGCTCCACTCGCCGATTGTTACAGACAAGTGCGAAGTGTCGGACGCCAGGGACTCGTGGGAGGACTGCGAGAGTGTCCGCTCCTTCACCCCTGATTTCGAGAATCGACTCGGCGTACCCTCGGATAGCCCACTCCACCGAATCGCCGTGCTCGTGGGTCCACGGTCCTTCCTACCTTGGAGCGGGGCTATGCGAATTGATGACTTGGATGAGGCCGATCCCTTCGGTGCACATTGCGTAGCTGGCGGCACAGGCCATTGCGTGGAGACGGGCTGCGGGGCGTTGATCGGTGAGGCAGTCGAGCTCGCTCACGGACGTCGACACCTGACGATCGTTCATGGTGACCCCCACGATGTTGCGGCCTCGCGGCGGCTCTCTGAGTTCTACGAGCAGCTGCGTCGGCTCGCTGCCGGGTGCGAGTGGGTCCGAGTCCGCGGGAACGCCGAGTACGTCACCGTAACGGTCGGCGGAACGGTCGCAGACGAGCGGATCGCACTATTCGAGGCTGCTGCCGCGTTCGCAGATCCGGGCGACTGGACGATTGTCGCCACCGCCGTCCCGCCGCTCAGCTGACGGTGCTGGAGATTCGCTGCGATCGGAGTTCGTTGTAGAGCGCGGTGGTCGCGGGCGACGGTTCGACCTCGAGGTCGGCGAGGTACACGCACAGTTCCTCGTAGGCGGCGACGAGGCCTCGTGTGTTGCCGGCGTGCGCTTCGAGTCGCATGCGGAGCCGGTAGAGGTGCTCGTCTCCCGGGAGTCCCCGCAACCCTCGACTGATCGCGTGCCGGGCGAGGTCGTGCTGTCCGGCTTCCACCGAGAGTGCGACGAGGCGGTCGACGGCTTGCTCGATGACGCGGGCCGCCTCGGCGACGTCCTGGTCCCGGTGCGCCCAGTCGTAGCCGACGGCGTCGAACGGAGGACCTTCGACCATAGAGAGTGCATGGCGTAGCGCGGACATCGCCTCGGTGGACGACATCTCATCCGCCGCAGCGACGGCTCTGCGGAGCAGGTCGAGGTCGGTCGTGACACGAGGGTGCACCCGCAGCGTGCCGCGGGCGCGGTCGGCCGCAGGCATGACTGGGGTGCCGTCGTCGAAGTCGCCGAGCGCCCGCCGGACTGCAGCGACGAAGTTCCACACCGTCTTCGGCTCGACTGGCTTGCCGCCCCACAGCGCGTCTTGCGCAGCCGATGCGGCGAGCGTCCCACCTCGGCAGGCGAGCAGCACGGCCAGGATGAGTTCGCGCCGGCCGATGTCGGGTCGGTCCGGAATCGAAGGCACGCCGAGCACCCGCACGACGAGCTCCGGCCCGGTCGACTCCGTCGCGAACAAGCGGCCGTCCGACTCGGTGTTGGGTTCGCCTAGTGCGTTCGAGTGCGCGTCGTCGGTTGTCTGCTCGGCGCTGAGGTCGACGGTGAACACGCTGGTGGTGTTCACATCGTGCTCGTGTCCGTTGAGGCGATGGCTGTTGACAATGAAGGGTTCGATGGTGGGCTGCGCTTGGCTGCTAACGCCCTCAACTCGCGCATGCGGTCCGAGCGCCGACGGGTCGACAGTGTCCGGCTCGACTTCCGGGAGATCTACGACGGCGACCGTTGCAGCGGCGAGCGCATCGGCAGTCGATGCGTCGAGCCGGACTGGTGTGAAGTCAATACCGAGGGGCTCAATCCGTGCGGACGTCCCGTCGCCTGAGATCTCGATTCGTGCTCCGCCATCCCCGATTGAGGCGCGGTCCGATGCGATCACGAGTGCCGCACCTCGCCGCGGCGAGAACGTGGCGTCCATGGACCCTTGGCGGCCGCTGGCGACGATGACGGTGGCCTCGATGGGGGCTCCGCCTCCAACGCGGGCCCGGAAGGAGTCGGCTCGTGAGTCGTGCCGCATTGCTGCGCTGACGGAGTCAATGGCGTTCTCTGCTGCCTCGATCGCTTCCGTGAGTGTCTGCACTGTCAGGCGATGGCGGGGAGCGACGAGGGGATCGACGTCGATGTCGACGATCGAGACGTACGCGTCGGCGAGATCGTTGCCACAGGCGAGCTCGAGTGCGACGGAGCGGAGAAGGCCAGACGTGCAGTCGGGAGGACCCGTGACTGAGAGGGTGCCGAAGGCCTCGAGGTCGATGAGAAGTTGGCGGCCTTCGCGCTGGCCGATGGTGACCAGTGCTGGGATGCCTGCGGGGAGTTCATCGGGTGGCACAGGACTCTCCGGGTCGTAGTCCAAGCGCCACGCCCACCCGCCGTCGGCGGCGCGCCACGCGCCAACCGTTGGCGAATGTTGCGGCGCGTCCCAGAGGATCTCGATGCCGGCCTCTTCGGAGAGTTCGACGGCCAGAGGAGCGCCGGTGACCTTGCGCGGGTCGAGGTCTCGTATCAGCGTGGCCATCTCCTGGCCGGCCCATCGGACCAGGGGGACGTCGGCCGCTGCGACGACGACGATCTCGGCATCGCTCGGGATCACGGCAGCAGCCGCTGATCCACGAGTTGCCCGCCGACGCCTGAGCCACCGCAACCGAAGCGCGAGGCCGGTGCTCAGCGCGGTGGCTCCTGCGAGCCCCACGAGGATTGGCGCTGGACTTCCTCCATGGTCGCTTGTTGCTGCTTCCGTGTCGGTGTGCGGGTTCGGCACCGTCACGGCTGGAGCCGGCGCTGTGGTTGGCGGCGGTGGCTGCGGGGTCGTTGTGCTCGGAGCTGGCGTTGCGGTGGTCGGCGGTGGGGTGGTGGCGGTCGTAGGGGTGGCGGCCGGCGAGTCGTCGGGCTCGCCGACATCCGTCGTCTGGTCGGGCTCGGCTGGAGCATCGACCGGCTCCACCTCGGCGGGCTCTTGCGTCGCCGGGATCACGAGGTTCCAACCCACGACGATGAGGTCGGGGTCGGTGAGTCGTCTGCCGTCGGGTTGGATGCGGTCGCAGTTGGCCTCGAAGAGCTCTGGGTACCGAGATGGGTCGCCCAGGTACTGGTCAGCGATCGAGGACAACGTATCGCCTCGTTGCACGACGTGGACGACGTCTGCTGCGTCTGTCGGCTCGATCGGCGACTGGGGTGTCGGAAGGTTCGCGGCGCTGGGCAGGCGCAGCTGCCAGCCCGGCATGATCAGCTCGGGATTGGTCCACGATCGACCGTCCGGCTGGGGAAGTCCGCGGTTGATTTCGTAGAGCTCGCGCCACCGCAGCCCATCGTCCAGGTGTGCTTCGGCGAGGCTCCACGGGCTGTCGCCGCGTTCGACCTCGATCACGGGTGCCGTGTCCTGCGGGATGGCCGGTGGGGCCGACTCGTCTGGTGTGCTTGTGTCGGCGGAGGTCCCGTCGGGGGCGATGGTGATCGCGATGACATGACCCGGATGGGGTGGCTTGTGCCCGAATGAGACTGGGGTGGCAGTTGACGCGGTCGCGGCGGCTCGGGGGACGGAGGCGTACGAGGGCCCCGCGCTCTGGAGCAGACTCAACATCAGGAGGACCCCGGCGACCAGTGTTCGGGCGGATCGTTGGAACGGCCAGGCGAAGGCGACTCGCGGTGCTTGGAATCCCCGGATACCGGCGACGAACTCGACGATCACCGCAGCAGCGAAAGTCGCCCATGCGACCCACGCCGCCAACGTGAGCACGACGAACACCGTCGTGTCCGAAACGGCAGTGTCGCTGAGTCGGTCCCACCAGTCGCTGCTCGGTGAACCGGGCAGGCGCCCCCACGACGCGAGAAGAACGGGCAGTCCGACGAGCAAGGCTGCGAGTGCAGCGAGGCTCGCCACTCCGCGAGTGAGCGCTCGCAGGCGATTCATGGCAACTCAACCTTCACGATGTTCACGGTCGAGGTGGCCGTGAAGCTGGCGGTCTCCGCGCCGGCGAGGCGGAGGAGTTGGAGGCTGGTCGCGCTGGTGACCGTGACCGTGATCGTTTCGTCGGTGATCGCGACGGTGCCGGTTGCGCCGTGTGCGGCGAGGTAGTCGAGTGCGGCCCGTTCGGCTGCGACGGGGTCGAGAACTGTGAGCCCCTGCACTGCTGAGGCGGAGTCAAGTTCCTGTGCTCCAGACCGGGCGGCGGAGCTGGCCAACGCGAACGCGTCGCTTCGGGCACGGAGCATGGTGCCGCCGTCGATGACGAGGCCGATGATCAGCACGCACGCGACGGTTGCGCTGATGGCCCAGACGGTGACCGAGCCTCGGTCGTCGTGGACGTCGACGCGTCGACGTTGGCCGGTGGCGATCATGGCGTTCGCTCCCGGAACGCGTCGCGGACCTCACTCGCCGATCCCGAGATGGTGAGGCTGCCGGGGAGAGGGAGCACGGACGCTTCTTGCAGGTCGGCCGAGCAGGTGACCGTCACTTCGATCACGTCATCGGCCACCGACGCGGTCATGGACATCGAACGGCACGATGCCGAGCCGACGTCGAGTGTCTCGGCGACGGCGCGTTCCACGTCAGCGAGCCGGCTCTGTGGGTCCCGAGCGATCGACAGGTCTCGTGCTGCCATCCGTGCCGCAGCGTCGACGTCGGCGCGGGCGTTGCTGACCCGCCCGACGGCGATCACGCCGAGGAGGAGCAGCCCGAAGAGGGGAGCGAGGATGACAAGCTCGACCGACGCCGAGCCGCGATCGGATCGTCGGGCGCTCATGGCTCGATCCGTTCTGTCGGTGCGTCAACGGTGACGGACACGGTGAACGACACGCCGGGCAGGATCGACACGACCCGGCCCGAGACGGTCACGGATGACACTGCCGCGGTGCGGGTTGCGTCGACGATGCGGCTCTCGAGTCCCCCGCCGGATTGGTCGAGGAACTCGGACGCGACGTCGATGCCCTCCGACGGTGATCCGTTGATGGTGCGGACGTGGTCGAGCCCGTGGCGTGCGGCGGTCTGCGCGACCGCGCGGGTGTGGTACCAGACGCCGACCTGCACGACCATCAGCAAGAGCAGCACCATCGCGGCGGACGCGATGACGAACTCGACCGTCGAGGAGCCTCGGTCACGTGGTGACCTTTGCTCGACGGGGATGTCGGGGCGCGTGTGTTCGTCACGCGGCGGATCGAGTCCGCGGCCGTTGCGATGCCGTCGCACCGCTGGCCCTGTCAGAGCTCGAGACCGGCGATCTTGATGTCGACAGCTGCTGCGATTGCTGCCATCGCTGCGATGGCGATGGCCGCGGCGGCCGCGACGATGATCACCTTCTCGACGATCTCGCCGCGCTCCGCCTCCTCGGCGGCGCGTGCTCGTGCTTCGATGAGTTGTGCCTGGAACCAGACGATGATCACTGTCACTGCTGTTGCCTTTCTCCGTACCGGGGTTGTGAGCCGGCCTTTCTGTCATTGGAAGAGGACGTAGATCGCGGGGAAGCCGAGGAAGATCATGAAGCCGAGGAGCAGGAGGGTCGCCGGGATGCCCATGCGCTCGGTGATCGACGCTGCGTCTCGTTCGGCGTTCGCGGTGAGTCGTTCGCGAATCGACTTCGCTTTGGACGAGACCGTGTCGCGCACGGCGGCGCCTTCGTCGCCGGCGAGCGAAAGGGCGGCAGCGAGTTCGGTGAGGTCGGTGAGGTCGCATTCGTCGGCGAGACGCGCGAGCGCTTCCCACGGCGTCTCGCCGCGGACGTACCCCGTTCGAAGGGTCGCCTGCATCTCTGCGAACGGCCAGCCGTCGCCGGCCGCGGCAGCGGTCTGGATCGAGGCGTCGATGCCACGCCCGCTCGCCAGGCACATGCCGGTCACGTCGCAGAAGGAGCCCAACGCATGGGAGAACATGCGACGCCGTTCGGTCGCTTGCGTACGAACGGTGCGAACCGATGAGAGCCCGCCGATCGCACCGCCGGCAACGGCGAGCCAGAAGGGGATGCCGATCGGGAGGTGGACGCCGACCAAGTAGCCGCCGGCTGCGACGACGGGTGCCCAGAGGAAGCCACACAGCGTGTAGACGACGATGAGAGCGGCCTGTTCGTCTGGGGCTCGGCGGAGCACGCGCAGGTCGGTGCGCATCGAGGCGATGATGCGCTCGACCGGGCCGAGCCGACGTGCCCACATCCCGACGCGCACGTCGACGTTGTCGCGTTCGGGGGCGATCTCGATCACTGGCTGACCGAGGCGGGTGAGGGTCTGGGCGAGCGGTGGTCGGGCCGGCGACCACCCGTTCCAGATCAGCCACAGACCTCCTCCGGTCGCAGCACCTGCAAGGACGACGGCCGTGAGCGCGCTCACGCGGCACCACCTGACGCGTTGGTGAGGAACCGCGGCACCGGGTTGGAACGGCCCATCCGATGCATCCACCACAGACCGGCCGCCCAGTAGAAGCCGACTGCGGCGAGCACTACCTGTCCCACCGCGCTGTCGTAGGGCTCGAGGTAGCGGCGGGAGAACACCGCAAGCAGCCCGACGAAGCCGCCGATGATCAGCGCGGTGTACTTGAGCGCTGCGCGAGGGCGTTGGCGGGCGACGGCGATGCGCCGATGCGACTCGGCCTCTGCGTAGGCGGCCGCGGCGAGGTCGGCCAGTACCTCGCGTACGCGCCTGCCGCCAGTCGTCGAGGTCAGCCGGAGCGCCGTGACGACGAGATCGCCGAGCGGGTGGTCGAGATCAGTGGCGAGGTCGTCGAGCACGTCGCCGAGCGGCTCGCTGGAGAGTCGCTGCGCCATCCGCTGGATCTCGGGACGGATCGCAACGGGCGCCGCTGCGGCGGTTGCGACCAGGGCCCCCTCGACGCCTCGCGCGGTGCCCATCGAGTCGCGCAGCATCTCGGTCCACAGTGCAATGGCCTCGGTGCGAGCCTCGTGACGCTCGCGATCTGCTCGACGGGGCATCGCAGCGATCGACCATCCGGCAACGGCGGCACCGATCGCAGCGACCGGCCAGCGCGTGAGCACGAGCACCAATAGCCCTGAACCGACGGCTGCGATAACGCAATCGCGCTGCAGCAGGGCGCTGGAGCGGGCCTGGGCCTGGCGTTCGGTCCTCACGACGGGCACCGGCCGCCACGAGCTCATCGCGAGCCAGAGCCCTCCGACGACGAGCGCGCCGCACAGGGCTGCGAGCGCGGTCACCATGCACCTCGCTCATGGAGCGACGGGTCGTAGCCGTGGGCCACGAGTTCGTCGAGCAACCTGACGGGGATCGGCGAGGTCGGGTTCGGTGTGGCCACCCCGTCGGGGCCGGCTCCGAACCAGACATCGGTCACCACCTGTGCGGTGTCCGGGTCGTAGTGGTCGACATGTCGGATCTCCGAGACCACCCGTCGGCCGTCGCGGGTCTTCGAGAGGAAGACGACTGCGTCGAGCGCGAGCGACGCGAGTTGCATCACATCGCGGGTCGCCCAGTCGCGTCCTCCTGCCCGGGCGTAGACCGACATGCGAGGGAAGACCGACCACGAGGAGTCCGCGTGGATCGTGCACATCGAACCGGCGATGCCCTGGCTCATCGCCTCCAACATGTCGATGACCTCGGGGCCGCGAACCTCCCCGACCACGATGCGATCGGGGGTGAACCGCTTGATGGTTCGTGAGAGGTCGGCGAGCGTGATGCCGCCGACCCCCTCGCTGTTCGGCGGCCGTTCGAGGAACACGAGAACTTGGTCGTGACGCTCGGGCATCCGGTCGAGGTGCAGCTCAGGCTCCTGCTCCAGTACGACCACACGCTCGGATCGCTCGCAATCGTGCAGCAGCGCCCGGAGCAGTGTTGTCTTCCCGACGCCCTGACCTCCGCAGATCAGCAGGTTCCATCGGGCGCTGACGAAGGCCTTGAGCAGTGAGGCGACCCCTCTGTCGTACATCCCCCTGCGCACCAGGTTGTCCTGGTCGGCGTCGACCAGGAGATGACGGCGGATCGTCAGGTAGGGCCGAGGCGTCACCCATGCCGCCGCGGCGAGACGCGAGCCGTCGGGGAGCTGGAGATCGAGACGCGGATGCGCCGGCGTGAACTCGCGTTCCATGTGACCACCGCGCCGCGCCAGCGCCTGAATCATCGCGATCAGCTCAGCGTCAGATGCGGCGATCGGTGCAGCACGTTCGACGACTCCATCGATCGTGACGAGCCGCACGTCGTCGCAACCATTGACGTGGAGGTCGGTGACATCGCGACGCTCCAGCAGCCGATCGATCGCTGGCGCAGTGGAGAACGCGGCGGCGAGGACCGATTCGGTGATCTCATCCTCTTCGATCTCGGAGATCTGTGGCTCGCCGAGTCGCAGCGCGGTTCGCGCCCGAACATCGAGCTCGCGCCGAACGATCGCCCGTGCCATCTGCCGCTGATCGGCCTCGTCGGGTGGCCTCCGGCCCTCGTCAGAGCATCGGCGTAGGTAGTCGCCGATCTCGTCCGCGACGAGCCGCCGCAGTGTCACCTCGACTCGTTCCACACCCAGGTCAGGCACGAGCCCCCACCTCCCCGGGCGCCCATGCGGCGAGAGCGTCGACGAACGAGCGGATCGATCGACCGTGCGCCGAGCGACGCCACCACCGCGAAGCGCCCCCCGTGGCCAATGCGTGTGCTCCCCGCGGATCCCACGCGATCGAGCCCACGACAGGAACATCGAGTTCGCCGGCGATCTCCTGCGGGCTGTACCCACGGTCGCCGACCAACACGGCGACGACCGGCATGCCGAACGAGTCACGCAGTGCCGCAACGACACCGCGACTGTGGGCGACGCCCCCGAGCGTCGGAGCGAGCGCCACCGCGACCACATCGCATCCGGCAAGGCGCCCTGCGGTCGGTTGAGTGCGGCTCCACCGTCCGCCATCGAGCACGACGGAGCTGTCCTCGCCCCGCATGGCAGCGGCGAGCCGATTGCCGATCGCCATCAACGTGGACGCCGCCTGCTCACCCCCAGTCGGAGCCAGGACGACCCGCAAGCCGGGATGGGCCTCCACCGCGTGGTCCGCGAGCACGCCGGACGGATCTGCTGTGTGGCGCAGCGCCCCGGCGACCCGGATGAGCCCGGGCTCACCGACCGGCCCCAACCAGCACTCCACGTCACCACCGGACGGATCGAGCTCGACGGCGATCGCGTCCATGATCGCTCCGGCGCCGAGCGCCAGCGTTGTCACACCAGGTGACCCCTTCGCACTGACCAGCCCCAGACGCATCGTCACTCCCCGAGGACCACGATCGTGACCCGACGGTCGGCGGCAGCGGCCGAGACACGTGCGGCATCAGCTCGCGCGACGACGACCTCGACGGGGCGGTCACCATTCGACGACACCTCTCCGCCGATTCCGGCGATCCAGCCCGGCACCTCGGCGACCGTGCCGTTCGTGCCGGCGGCCGGCCGAATGACCACCGACACCTGCGCCCCACGATTCATCCCCGTCGTCGGAGAGTCGCCCGGCCCCACCAGAACCCCAACGACGGCCTCGTCGGCAGCGACCAGCCGGTCACCACTGGGCAGCAGCTGGCCGTCGACGAGCAGTGCGCCGGCGACGATGTCGGTGGAGGCGACCCGACCGACCAGATCCTCGAGCCGTGACGCCGGAATCGACGAGACGTCCGTGCCCTCCGCGATCGTGATGACCTTGAGATCGCTCCGCTCGATCACATCGAACCGAGCGACGTCCGACGCGACAGCCAACACCTCGACTCGGTCGTCGGCCGAGAGGTAGAGCGAGGCGAACAGCCAGCCACCCACTACTGCTGCGAGCACCCCTCCGCCGATACGACCCCACCGCCGACGCACCGGATCCTTCTTCTGCGCGACCATGGTCGCCTGTCGCGCAGCACGGTTCGCCGACTCCGGCGACGCCGATCCGTTGCGCCGAGTCATCGTCGTACTCATGGCGTTGCCCCACCTTCGATCACGGTCTGCACCTCAGCTACTGGTCGCGGCACGTCGGTCGAGCGCGTCACTGAGGCAAGCGACCCAAACGCGCCCGTCGTCGCCGTCCACGAGATCGACCACGACACCGACGCCTGCCCCGGCCACGCCGATGGACGACCGTTTGCTCCGGTACGCGACGCGTAGGTCCACGTGCACGCGCCGGGTGAGCTCGCCTGCGATTCGGGCGTGCCTGCGCTCGGCGTGAAGCGTGTCCCGGCACCGGCGCACTGGACCGTCGGCGCCCCTGGCTCGCCCGGCCGGAACGTCAGTTGTGGCGTCGCGGTGACGGTCACGCAGAGCCCGCCAGCGCACTCGGTCTCGGTGACGACACCGGTCCAATTGACGACGGCGACGAACGCTGGAACTCCGATGATCGACGCCGTCCCGGCTGCTGGGGATGTCTCGACGACCGGTTGCGGCAGCTCACCCACCAGTCGGCCTCGTGCGATGCTCGCCAGCGTTCCGGGCGTGGCTGCGATCACCCAACGGAAGTTGAAGGTCGTGCGGCCGTCGGCACACTCCCACGATTGCCAGACGACATCGACTCCCTCCGGTGGACGCTCGAGTCCGAAGTCGGCGTAGATCGTCGGGTCATCTGCGCCGAGGTCGTCCGACAGGTTGACCCAGTAGCACTCGGGCGCCGGGCCTCCACCCGAGCCGCCAGGCGTGCCAGGGGTACCGGGCGTCGGGACATCCCACTCCACGCAATAGCCACGAGGTGACCACTCGACGCACTGCGTCACGTCCTGAGCAATCGCCGTCGTGGGCTCGAGCACCAACAGCGCGACTGCCGCCCCGATGACAGCGACGCGCGTACGCGTGCGCATCACGAGTCCCCGGGCCGCGGGCAATCATCCGGCGGAGCCTCGGTCAGGTCGCGAAGTAGCCAGTCGTCACCGACCCGTACGACGACAACCTCGCCGCCATTCACGCCACCCTGCGACTCGAGCGCAGCGCCGGCGCTGTCGACGATCTGGATCGAGGTGACGGTGCACACCTTCGCCACCGCCTCGGCCTCGCCGCGAAGTTCGACCGACTGAACGGTCGAGTCGTACATCACGCCCCGGGGTCCCGGTCGGTAGAAGCGGCCAGCGGAGGCCTCGCTTGCCCAGAAGCCGAGGGCGCCATTGGCGAACGTGCTGTCCTGTGGGAACAGCCCCAGGTACTGACGCACCAACTCGTTGCCCGGATCCGATGCAACGCTGGGATCGGTGAGTATCTCTGCGACAACGGTGTCGTAGGAGTCGACGAGTTGCTCCACGATCGGCTTGAGGGTCTCGTTGGTCAGGGCGGTGCTCGGCGGTGACGTCGATGGCGCCGGGGATGTCGACGGGGCACTCGAAGTCGTGGGTGTGGTACTCGGCGCGGCCGTCGATGATGTGGCAGCGGTGGGCGCAACCGTCGTGGTCGGCGCAGCCGCGTCGGTCGTCGAAGCGGCGCCGTCGTCGTCGTCACCCGAACACGCACTCGCCAGTACACCGAGCGCCAACACGACTGCTGCGAGTCGATTTCTCACCATGGGACCATCACCCCCACCACGAAGCCGAGCGCAAGGCCGGGCACGAACGGAATGGTCGGCTGCACGGGCGCGAGGTGCCGACGAGTCCTACGGGCGATCACGGCGGCAACGCCACCGATCACGCACGCCACGATGATCGTGACCACACCTGCACGCCACGAGACGGCAGCGGCTGCGGCGAAAGCAATGACCGTGACCTTCACGTCGCCGAACGCGATCGCCCCCGGCAGCGCAAGCCACAGCGAGACGAGAAGGACCGCGACGAGCGCGACCCCGACGAGTGCTCGAAGCGGTGGCGCCCAAGCGTCGTGCCACCAGGCTGCGCCGATCATGGTGACTGCAGTCAGACCCGCAAGCACCCTCACGTGCGTCGCAGGCAGCGTGTGGGTGGTCGCATCCGTCGTCGCGAGGGCAGCAAGACCAGCGCCAGTGATGAGCGAGGTCAGGTTGGGTTCGTGGGGTCCTGCGTTCAGTGCGAGGGTCGCAGCGATTGAGGCCGCGGCGACCGGGGCCCAGAAGGCGCGGCGGTCGAGCCGCCGGCGGGCCGGGACGGTCAGCGCTTGGCCAGTTCCCATCTCTGACCCAACCCGAACCGGACAGATCGGCGCGACGGAATGGCGCGCTGGGCGGAGGGGTGTCGTCTGCACACCAGGGAACCCACCCCGTTCGGGTCCAACGCGCGACAACTTGGTCGACGGAGCCGGCTTCCGGACCGCGGCGGTCTAGGGAATGGTCCCGGCAGTCCGAGGACTGCACTCCGATCGAGTTGGCTGAGCATCGTCGCGCTTCCCCATCCCGACCGCCGCGGGAGCGACAGCTGACGTCAGGCTATAGCGCCCAAAACTGCACCCGCAAGTAAATGTGTGAGCAGGTAATTCCTACTCGTCCCTTGATGAGCGTATGGTGGTGTTGATGACCTACGCCGCGGATGGGCAGCGGCGACGGGGTCGCCCGCCGCGTATCAGCCGCGACCACATCGTCGATGCTGCCTGCGAAGTCGGAATCGAGAACTTGACCATGGCCGCGGTGGCCGAGCGCCTCGGCGTAACTCACCAGTCCCTCTACGGGTGGGTGCAGGATCGCGATGAGTTGATCGACCTGGTGTCGGACCGCCTCATCGCACGGATCGAGATCCAGCCGCCAGCCGACCCGGCAAGTTGGCGCGTTTCCCTTCGTTCCTACGCCAACAGCGTTCGCCGCCTCGCGGAAGAGACGCCAGGGTTCGCCGCCGCCGGCCTGCGGCGCTTCCGAACGCTTGACAACTCTGAGAAGCTCAACCACGACGTCCTGCTCTTGCTCACCGACGTCGGCTTTGAACCGCCGATGGCTCAGCGCGTGTACGACTCCCTCAACTCAGTCCTCCTTGGCTGGCTCGCCCGCGAGCAGTCACTGATCGCTATCCGCCAACGGCTGTCGGCGGGACCGTCGGGAAGTCGAGGCCTGATCACCGACTTCGCGGAGGCCGAACTTCGAGCGCCAGCGGACGAGAGATTCGAGTTCCTCATTCACTCGTTCCTTGCTGGCCTGCCCGACCCCTCGCCCACGCCCGTCGCACCAGCCGTCGGGATCGTTGTCGACATCCGGGATGACCTCGTCGAACAGGCCATCGGGGTCGAGTAGGGCGCGCAGTCTCACAGTTCGAGCGGCGGCAACGAGTCCACGATCTGGAGCGTGCGCATCGAGACGGTCACAACGCGTCCCACGAGGTCGACGATGTACGTCGGATCATCGTGTTCGATCGCCCAGTCGTTCGGGTCGTTGACGATGCCCGACGCTTTGTCGGTGCGAACACGCCACGCGTCCATGACCCACCCGATTGCCGATCGTGAGCCGAGTTCGTAGTCGTAGGCGCGCTCGGGAATGTCGCAGATCGTGATCCAGTCGTTGTAGACGATGCGGGTACGGTCCTCGACCTTCTGTCCGGTCGCCGGGTCCGTCACCTTCGGGTGCTTCATCTTCAGCACTCGATAGGCGTCCGGGTGGTCATCCCGAAATCCCGAGGCGTGGACCCGTGTCAGGCCCGGCCATGGTTCGACGGTCTCGTACTCGGCATGGAGGCGCGTCAACTCCCGCCCGGCGGCGACAAAGGCCCGGAAGCCCTCCGCTGTAGGAAGGAGCGGCACCCGTGGGAGCGACTTCTTCAGGTCTGCTGCAAACGCACGGAGGTAGTCGTTCGAGTGCAGAACGGCGTAGACGTAGAAGAAGACGTCGTCCTTCTCAGCCGTCGGATCGATGGAGCGGTAAAGGGACAGTGCGTGATCTGTCACGTTGTGTAGACGCTGTTCCTCGGTGGCTCCATTGCCATCGAGGAGATCAAGGAGCGTTTCGCCGGTCGCTTGGCCAACTGGCGGGTAGCCGTACCGCGGAAAGATGGCAGTAGCACTCGAGGCGTAGAAGCCGTAGTCGATGAGCGTGTTCGACATCAGGACACTGAAGGGCGGAGCGCTAGATCCGGGGGGCGGTAGGGCCATCACGTAGTTGGCGGCGTCAGGCCGGGGGAAGACGCGCTGGAGCTGGCCCACAACACTGTTGAGCTTCCGACCACCCTCGGCCCACCGACGGTGAAACGGACGGTAGGCGCCGACCATTTCGAACCGATCGGCGACATCAAGCCGTCGGCCCTGTGCGAGCTGGCTGAAGTTCGCCCGCTCCCAGCTGAACTTCGTCGGGTCCAAGTCGACAAACCTCTTGACGAGCTCGGCCCTCTCCTTCACCGTCCCGCCGGCGAGACGCTCGGCCCTCGAGAAGGCATCGACTTGCGAGTTGAAGAACTCGATCATCCTTCGCACGTTCGAGTCGAGGCGGCCTTGAGAGCTGTTGTAGTTCCAGGCATCTCGATTCGTCTTCAATCCGTGCGTGTGGAACTCGAAGATCGCGAGCCCGTCGTCGGACACGAGCGGAACAAGTTCGGCAAACGTGCTCGTCCGTTGGTTGATCCAGTCGCCGTGCTCGTTGGGAACGACGGTTGTCCATTCGATGCCGGACAACCTGGGAGGAGCCTCGGCCGGAGAGGGGAGTGCGCTAGCGAGGCTCTCCAGCTTCTGCGCTCGGGTCAGATAGTCGCCGATGTCGCGATAGTGAAGAGCGCCCCCGGTCTCGGGAGCATTGCCGGGCTGCTTCACGAGCAGAGTGATGGCGACCGTCGCGCGGCTTCCGGCGTCGAAAATCTTTCCTCCCTCGCGGCGCGACACTTCGCCTGCAGTGCGTTGGTTGCCACGAAGGTTGAATACGTAGACGTGATGGAACTCGTCGATGAGGCTGCGGCGCAGTCCGTCGGCGGCGTTGGCGTCGATGTAGCCGCCGTTGGTTACGTAGGCAACTACGCCACCGTCATCTGAACTCAAAAGGCGGTCGGATGCCCAGCGGATTGCCCGGACATAGGAGTCGTAGAGGCTGTTCTGGAGTACTCCGCTTGATCGCTTGGCGTAGCTAGCCGCGATCGATGCGTCCAGACGTGCGTACTTGAGGTTCGCGTTCTGATCGTTCGCAGAGTCCTGACCTGCGGAGTACGGCGGGTTGCCGAGGATCACTCGGATGCTCAGGCCCTTCTGCCGAGCAGCGCGCTGGTTGTTGATCGGGAACACGTCCCAACTGCCCGTGCCCTCGCCGACCTCACCTAGTTGGAACGTATCGGTCAGCACGATGCCTGGAAATGCCTGGTAGCCCGGATCGAGACCCTCTAGGCGGGCGCGTTCCTGGCGGTAGGTGGTCTCGATGTTGATCGCCGCGATGTAGTAAGCGAGGAGTAACAGTTCGTTGGCGTGGAGCTCGTTGGTGAACTTGCGCTCCAGATCGTTCGGGCGGATGAACCCGGACTGCAGGAGGCGGGTGACGAAGGTGCCGGTGCCGGTGAAGGGATCGAGGACGTGCACCCCCTCGTCGGAGAGGCTCGCGCCGTCGAAGTGCTCGGCGAGCGCTGCTTCGGTCGCTCGGATGATGAAGTCGACGACCTCGATGGGGGTGTAGACGATTCCGAGTGAGTCGGCGACGCGTGGGAATGCGATCTTGAAGAACCGGCCGTAGAGGTCCTTGATGATGCGTTGGCGTGCTTCACCGTCGTCGGGGTGGATGCCTTCGACTCGTCGACGGACCGAGGCGTAGAAGTCTTCCAGCTTCTCGGTCTCGGTCTCGAGGCTGTGCTCATCGAGAACGGCCACGATGGCCGACATCGCTTGGGAGACCGGGTTGGCGGCGGCGAACGCATCGTCTCCGAACAACGCCTCGAAAATGGGGCGCGTGATCAGGTGCTGGGACACCATTGACACGGCGTCATCGCGACTGATGCTGTCGTTCAGTGTTGCGTGGAGCTCGCCGAGGAACTCGTCGAACGCCGATGCCGCGACGGGACTGCTGTCGAGGATGGCGGTGATGCGCGTTTCGTGCCGAGCCGCGATGGCGGCGACGTCTCGAGCCCAGTCCTCCCAGTAGGCGCGGGTTCCGACCTTCTGGACGATCTTCGTGTAGATCGCGCCGGTCCACTCCTCGTACTCGAAGAGGCGGCCTTGGAGTTCGTCGGGCGTCTTGGGCGTGTCGATGTCGACGGGGATGACCTTGATCGGGTCGTCGGGTCCTGAGCCTGGCTTGGTAGATCCGAGGGCGATGCGGTTGATGTAGGCGTTGAAGCGTTCGTCGTGCGCCCGCAGGGCTTGGAGGACTTCCCAGACGGCGTCGTAGTCGCGGTTCTGATCGAGCGCAGTGGCGGGGTCGAGCCCGGCGGTGATGGCGACCGGGAGGATGACGTAGCCGAGCTGCTTGCCGGGCGGCTTTCGCATGACGCGACCGACTGCTTGGACGATGTCGATCTTGGAACGTCGGGGGGTGAGGAACATGACGGCGTCGAGGGCGGGGACGTCGACGCCTTCGGTGAGGCACTTGGCGTTGGTGAGGACCCGACATTCGCCGTCGGGTGGTGTCTCTTTGAGCCAGCGGATGTCGGCGCGACGACTGCTGATCTTGCTGGTGCCGTCGACATGGCGGGTCGGGACGGCGAGCCGGATGGTGTCGTCGCCTTGCGGGCCGGCCTCGAGCTGGTCGAAGTAGGACTCGGCCACTTGCTCGAACTGCTCGGCGAAGCGCTCCGACTCAGCGATCTTCGACCAGAACGCAACGGCCCGCTGCATTGGTGCGCCGCCGTCCTGGAAGGTCGAGCCAGCAGCGCCGGGGAGCTTGGCAAGCCCGGAGAGGCATCCGACGAAGCGGGCGACGTCGGGGAGGCTGAGTTCACCGTTGGTGGACAACAGCTCCTGGAACGATTCGCTGACGGCGCGCTCGTCGACGGTGAGGATGAGCACCCGGTAGTCGGCGAGCAGGCCTCGCTCGACCGCCTCTCCGAAGCCCAATCGGTGGAACTCCTCACCGAAGAACTCGGGGTCGTCCATCGAGGCGAGGACCGCGTCGGCCTCACGGGCGGCGTCCGTAGCGACCGGCTTGAACAGTCGTGGCGTGGCGGTCATGTAGAGGCGCTTCGCCGCGGGGACGACGGCGTCGTCGTGAACGAGCGCGAAGGCACTGTCGTCCCCAGCGACGCTCGCGACGCCGGCGGTGCGGTGAGCTTCGTCGCAGACGATGAGATCGAATCGAAGGCCGGTCGTCGCCTGCATTTCGGCGACCACTTCGATCGACTGGTACGTGGAGAACACGACCGTCATCTCGGCGTCGGGTAGCTGATTGACGCCGGCGCCGATGAGCGCTTGTGGATCGGTGGTCGGTGGCACGACGAGGTCGTGGGGGGTGGCGTTCTCGCCTTCGAGGGGCTTGCCGGCCGTGTTGTCGGAGCACACAGCGAATGGCCGGATGGGGACCTCGCACTCCGCTGTCCACTCCTTGAGGGACTGGGCGACCAGCGCAATCGACGGGGCGAGGAACAGCACCGACTTGCCGGCCCCAGCGTGCTCTTCGGCGATGCGCAACGCAGTGAACGTCTTGCCGGTCCCGCACGCCATGATCAGCTTGCCGCGGTCGCTCGCCTCGAAGCCACGGCGGACCGCGTCGAGCGCCTCGACCTGGTGGGGTCGAAGCGTGTGCCGCTCCTTTGGCCGGAGACCGGAAGGGTTGGCGAGGTCGTACGAGGACCACTCGACGGTCATCGCGTCGAGGTCGTCGATGCCGATCCGCTCGATCGGGATCGCATGCCCCTCAAGTGACTTGAGTGCGTTCGTCGACCACAGGTCGGTGGTGGCCACGACGATCCGTCGACCCCACTGCCTCTGGCCGGACAGTGCGACGAAGGAGTCGATCTCCTCCTTCGTCAGGGTGGTGTTCGGGGAGTAGCACTTGCACTGGATCGCCACCAGCCGGCCCTCGGCATCGGTAGCGACCAGGTCCACGCCGATGTCTGCGCCGGAACGCCCGGGCCAGTCCATCCACTTCCAGACGTTGGTGAACTGCTGCTGGAACGTGCGGTCCGTGCGGAACGCGTGCAGCATCAGCTCCTCGAAACGGGCGCCCTTGTCGCGTTCGTCCTTGGCGATCGAGCGGAGCTCCTCCAGAAGCGTCTCAACTGGGGTCACAGGCTTGCTCCGTCGGTCGTTCGCACCGGTTGATTCTCGCATCGCCCGAGCATCGGGCCGCGGTGCCGTGCGATTTCGTCGTGTGGCGCGACTCGTTTACGTAGCGGAACGGCAAGGGACGGTCGGACGCTCATTGGGCTCGCAGCGCAGCGATCGAACGAGGGAGCCCGGACTGGGCGAGGTGATCGAGGAGCTCGTCAATGTCCATGGGCGGGTTCCGAAGAGCTGAGGCCTGTGCTTCCAGGACGCCGAAGACGGTCCTCGGTGAGAGGTCGACGAGGTGGAGGAGGAACACGTCGGGGGTTTGGCCTTCGATGTTGTAGGTCTGAAGCACGTG
Source organism: Ilumatobacter sp. (assembly GCF_046290335.1). GTDB lineage: Bacteria > Actinomycetota > Acidimicrobiia > Acidimicrobiales > Ilumatobacteraceae > Ilumatobacter_A. Next base: position 434,938 of record NZ_JBKAGH010000003.1, read on the forward strand.
GGCCGGGAAGTCGCTGAGGTTCTCGGTGACGATGACCTGCGAGCCGGATCGGATGGCGGCGGCGAGGACGTGGCGGTCGTCGGGGTCGGGTAGGTGGAGCCCGTCGATGAGTTCCTCGTAGCCGGTGGTGAGGCAGTCCGGGACTGCGTCGCACATCAGTTGGCGGGTGCGGGCCAGTTGCGCTTCGGTGAGGTCAGGTCGACGTCGCAGGATGGAGCGGACCATCTCGTCGAGGATGTCTGCGCTCCAGTGAGCGCGGAACATGCCGGTGGTGGCGAGCCGGACGAGGAGGTCTCGCAGCCCGGCTGGGTGCAAGACGCACGCGTCGTAGGTTGCATCGAACGCCACGCCCGCCTGCCCGGCTCGCTAGTAGTCCAGGCCGAGACGCTGCGCTTCGGAGGTGAGCTCGTCGGCGATGACCCGCCGGTCGGCGTCGTCGATGCGCTTGTAGGCAAGGAGGTCGGCGAGCAGCACGCGGCGACGGTTGCCGACACGTCGGTAGGGGAGCTTGCGTTCCTCGAGGAGCTTCACCAGGTACGGCCGGGAGACGTTCAAGATGTCCGCAGCCTGCTGGGTCGTGAGCTCAGCGTGCACCGGTGCGACGGTTACGGCGTTGCCGTTGGCGATCTGGGCGAGGATGTCGACCAGCAGCCGCAAGGCGTGGCCCGGGATCTGCAGGGTGGTGTCGGAGTCGTCGGCATTGAGCGAGACGGCGATCCCGGGAAGGTTGGGGTGTTGGCGGAGGAACCGTTCGAGGACATCGACGGCCTCAGCAGCCTGATTGGCTGTGGCCTCGTCGGGGACGGTGAGCTGGTGGTCGAGGAGCGCGGGCGCCACGGTCGGGTCTCCTAGCAGCGTAGGCAGGGTTGGTCTCTGTTCGAATCATACGCGCTATTCGAAACATTCGCAACAGCGCGCGCGTTCGAAACAAGGGGTATAGTCGAATCACAAGCGTGTAAGCATGATCCTTCCCCTGGAGGTGCCCGATGGCCTCATCGAACAACCGTCACGTCGTCCCGAACCCGAAGGGTGGCTGGGACGTCAAGGCGCCCGGCGCCAAGCGAGCGTCGGCCCACGCCCCGACCCAGGCTCAGGCCGAGCGGCGTGCGAAGGCGATCGTCTCTAACCAGGGCCGGCGGCGAGGTCCGTATCCATGGCAAGGACGGCCGCATCCGCGACTCCGACACCGTCGCCCCCGGCCGAGACCCCAACCCGCCCCGCGACACCCGGCACTAAGACTCGACGCGAGATGATGACGCCGGCTCGCTGTCGCACCCCTTCTGCATACTCGCGGAGGTGCACAGAGTGAGTGGACGAGTGGGCAAGGTGTCGCCCGATGAGAGGTTGAAGGTCTGGGTCCGGGCAGGCGGTCGGTGCGCGTTCTGCAACGTCTACCTCCTCGAGTCGGAGCTGACTCGGCGGCCTGTGTTGCTGGGCGAGGTCGCCCACAATGTCGCGGCGAGCGACGCCGGACCCCGTGGCGACGCACGGTTGTCGGCCAAGCTGCGCAACTCGGCTGACAACCTTCTGCTGCTGTGCGGGCTTCATCACCCGGACTCCGACAAGCGCGCTCAGCTCGACCTGCTCACCGTGGACCAACTCCAGGCCCTCAAATCAGACCAAGAACGTAGAGTTCGGCAAGCCACCGAGAGCGTCGGCCGCAAGCGGACCGGCCTCCTGCGGATGCAAGGCCACATCCGCGGGGCCACCGTTGATGTCGGACTGGAGGCAGCAACCGAAGCAGTGCTCCGATCCTCGAACCGGTTCCCCGAGCTGCCGCTTTCGTTCGACCGTCAAGGCGTCGAGATCGACCTCCGCCACGTGGCTGGCGAAACCTCCGCCGACGACACGTACTACAAGGCGGCTACTGCCCGGATCGACGAGGTCGTCAACCAGCTCCTGCGTCCCGCCGTCGAGAGCGGGGCTGTGTCGCACCTGAGCATCTTCGCCATCGCAAGGTTCCCGCTGCTCATCTACCTCGGCTCACGGGTCGACGACGCATTGACCGTCGACGTGTTCCAGCGCCACCGGGCCACCGAGAGTTGGGTGTGGCCCGAACCTGCCGCCGACGACCCCACCTTCGCCGTGCGCCGTGACCCACCGCTCGATGACGCGAACGACCACCCCGCAACCGAGGCGGTGCTCATCATCAACGCCTCGGGCACGATCCACCGGTCCGAGCTGCCAGTGTCAACCTACGAGCTACCTGCCTACGTCATCGAGGTCGAGCAGGGTGTGCCGCACACTGACACCGTTCGATCGCGAACCACCCGCGACTCAATCGAGTACGCGATACGCACGATGCTCGGCCAGCTCGAACAGGACGATAAGAGCATCCGCACTCTGCATGTGTTCGCCGCCGCACCCGTGTCGGTTGGCGTCACCCTCGGTCGATCCGTCGGCTGGGGCATACACCCCCGCCTCGTCGTCTACGACCGGCTCGACGATGGCACCTACCGCCCCGCCCTGGAGGTCACCACACCATGAGAATGACCGCGAGCTTCAACGCGTTCATGAGGAACACCGTCAACATCAACCAGACGCGCCTCAACAGCCTCGACGTCAGCGTCACAGCCATCTTCGACGCCTTGCAGGCCGACACCGAGATCGGCTTGATCGTGCTCGACTACGAACCTCAAGGTTCGTGGCCACACGAGACCATCATCAAGCCCGCCGATGGTGTCGAGTTCGACGCTGACTTCATGCTCGTGATGAAGGAGCAGGCCGACTGGGCTGACAGCCCCAAGAAGTACATCACCGCAGTCCATGGCGCGCTAGCTCGTCACGGCACGTACAGAGAACTCGTCCAACCGCCCAAGTGCCGCTGCGTGCGCGTCGTCTACGCCGGCGACTACCACGTCGACGTTGTCCCCTACATCGTGCTCGCAGATGGCCGCCAGGTCATCGTCAACGGCGACGACGACACGTGGGAGGACACCGATCCCGCCGGGTTTACAGCTTGGATGAAGGACAAGAACGACATCACCGGTGGACACCTCAAGCGGGTCATCCGACTCTTCAAGTACTTGCGCGACCACGAGGACAACTTCACCCTCACCCGCTCGGTACTCCTCACGGCCATGCTCGGCGAGCGCGTCGAATCCTCCAAGCTCGTCGCCGATCCCGACTACTACGGCGATCTGCCGACTGCCTTCTTCCATCTCATCACCGACCTCAACACCTGGCTCCAGGCGAACCCGACCAAGCCATCGATTGAGGACCCCTCCGGTGCGACGGATCCCGACGGTAACCCCGTCACGTTCGACCATCGATGGAGCAACGCCACCTACGCCGCCTTCCGCTCCAAGATTGAGGTACTCGCAGCTGCCACCAAGACCGCATACGAAGACGGCACGTCGATCGAGCGCAGCCTCGAGCTCTGGCAGAAGGTCCTAGGACCTGACTTCAAGCTTCCACCAAAATCAAATTCTGGGGCGAGTGGCGCCGGCGGCGCCGCGGCCGGCACCGCCGGGCTCACGACGGTCTCGTCGAGTCGCGGCGGCTGAGGAGCCGGGCGTGTCCGGCAAAGCGAAGGAGCGTCGCCAGAGGCGTCGGGCCCACGCCCAAGCCGCAACCGCGAAGCAACGCACGACCGGACAACGACAAGCGCGAGCCGAACTCCTTCAACTCGCCGACCGCCACCCGTCCATCCTGAGCGTGACGGACCTCCACGTCGGCAAGGGGGAGTTCAACGCTCGAGTGCGCATCGACACCAGACATATCGAGCGAGTCGCTGCCGGGCTGCCGATCGCGACTGATCATGAGGACATCGAGCTGTGGTTCGATGGCAACTACCCCAACAGGCCACCGATCGCACTCGTTACTCACGATCGATTCCTCGGGCACCCCCACGTTCTCCTCGGCCGAATCCTCTGCATCTATCTCGACACGGACCGTGAATGGCATCCCGCCCTCGGAGCAGGTGGTGTCATTGCCAGTCTCGTGCAATGGCTCCAAGACGCCGCAGCGAACCTGTTCGACGCCCGCACCGCTCTCTACCATCCCATCGGCGGTCTACCTCCAAGCCCACGAGCTGCTGGCACCGTCGTCATCCGCCAGTCCAACCACAGTCCGGCGCGACCCCAGATCGGGCGAGCAACGATCAAGCTCCGACATCCACGCCGCGCCGACCTTGTCCGCTGGTCGTCCCGAAGCGCTGAGGATCCTCGAGACACGACCGAAGCACTGGTATTGCGCACCAGCGCGGCCATGCCCTTCGGGCTGATCGGAGTTGAAACCCTGGGTGATCTGCTGACCCGCGTACAGCACGCCGACGGACCTGCGGCAACCGACGCACTCGCGGCAGCACAACGCCTCATCGCCCGCCTCGGTAAGCACCCACTTCGCATCTTCGTCGACGTCGCACATCCGACCGACCCGCGCCTCAGCTACATCGCGTCCGCTGCCGCTGTCGCGCCAATCCCCCTCGCCGTCGCCCTGCAGCCCCAGTTCCTCAACCAGCTTCCTGCCCTACCGATCGGATGGACCAACGTGTCTGACGAACGACCTGAAGTGGCCACACGCCGCGACTCACGACGACCCACCGCAGCCTTCACGGGCAAGTCCATCGAGCTCTGGGGCTGCGGGGGACTTGGTTCATGGATGGCCGAGTTCATTGCCCGCGCTGGCGCCCGGCGCATCGTTCTCCGCGACACCGGCGCCGTCACCGGTGGCCTGCTCGTCCGTCAGAACTACGTCGAAGACGACATCGGATTGTCCAAGGCCGATCAGCTTGCCATCCGACTTCGAGCGATCAGTGACGACATCGACATCGAAAGCGGTCCTGCGAACGCCCTTGACATCCTGGCCGACGGGTACACGGCCGACGCCGACTTACTGATCGACGCCACGATCAACGTCACTGTCGCCGCCCGCCTCGACGAGTGGCGGCGCGCAGCAACTTCGGCCCCACAGATCGCCCAAGTCGCTACCGACCCCCGAACGGCCACCCTCGGGCTTCTGATAGTCGCCGCGTCCGACATCTGCGTCGGACCCGCCACGATCGACGACGCCACCTGGACCGCAATCCGCGATGACCCAGCGCTGGAACGCTTCCATGGCTTTTGGACCACGCCGACCAAGGCCGACCAGCTCGTGCCAGCGCTCGGCTGTTCAACCCCTACCTTCCACGGATCCTCAGCGGATCTCGCATGCCTGGCCGGCTCCCTCGTCAGTCTCCTCGCAGCTCACCTCGCGTCCACAACAAGCGGCGCACACCTCATCGAGTCCAGTCACGCCAGAGGCGCGGCTGGTGGCGGGCACCACTTCATTGCGTTCCGATAGCCATGATGAACCCCGCCGAGGCGGCGATGCGCGCCTATCGACCAACCCCGCGTGCTGATCTGGCGGCCTGGCCAGTCTGCTCGTGTCGAGATCCCGTCGAGGAGCGGGCGGAACAGTGTCACACCCATTTCCTAGAGTCAGGTACGTGGAAAGCCTTGCGGGTGTCGACAGGGCCGCAGATGCCGTGCAGGTGAGGCGGTGACGACGCGGGATGCGTTGTTGCTCGCGTACGGTGAGGCCGCAAGTGCGCTTGAGGCGCCTGCCGTGCGGTTCCTCGCACGAAAGCAGGCAGCGTTTCTCGTAGCCGTGTTCCGGACTGCCTTCGGTTCGGACGTGTCTCAGGTTCAGACGCACGTGCTGCATCTCTGGGTGGAACAGGCGCAGGCAGAGCTCGCCGCCGAAGGACTCGAGGTACCCGCAGGGTCTGGCCGGGAGGTGTGTCGAGGGTGGATGCGCGACCAATGGATTCGACGGCTCACGTCCAGCGACGACGCAGAGGTGTACGTCAAGACGGCCCACGCCGAGGATGCCTTGACGACGATCGAGCGGAACATGCAGGAGCGGCCGCAGCTGTCAGAGTCGACGATCGCAACGGTGCTTCACGCTGCTCGTCAATGTGCGATGGACGCGAACCCGGATGCGCAGGTCCGGCTTGCTCGGCTGGATGAGCAGATCGCGGTCTTGCAGGCCGAGCGTGATCGGGTCGCGGGAGGCGGCGAAATCGATGTGGCCTCTGATGCTCGCATGCTCGAACGACTCGCCAACCTGAACCGGCTGCTCGCCGACCTGCCCGCTGACTTCCTTGCCGCAGCCGAGGCGATCGACGAGATCCATCGTGAGTTGGCCGACGCGTTCCGAGCGGATGACCGACCTGCGTCAACCGTGATCCGCGAGTACCTCAATCGGCTAGAGGCGCTCGGCGAGGACGCCCGAGCGGCAGCGTTCGTGGGGGCGTCGGAACTGTTCCGTAACGACGCAGCTCGCCAAGGGCTGCGCGATGACCTCGACGTGTTTCTCTCGCATCCGTTCACTCGGCAAGCTCGTCCCGAGCTGCTGGCGCGAGCACGGGGTGCAGTCCTACTGCTGCAGTCAGGTGTCGATCAGGTTCTGGCGCGCCGCCGCCGCGCCAGCGAGACGCTCCGTGCTCGTATCGAGCAGCGAACTGACCGAGACGGCGAGGTCCGAGCCCTCCTCGACGACATACGGGATCGGCTCATCGAGATCGGCCGGAGTGGGCAACGCTGGAACTCGCCGCCCGGCGTCCTTCCAACGGAGGTCGAGGTGGGCCACTTGCCGACCCGGTTCCACGACCCTAACGACCACATCCCGCCGCCTCCGCTGCACGACGCTGAGTTCGACGAACATGAGGGGAGCGGGCCGTCGTTCGAGGACCTGCGCCGCTATGGAGGACCGAGCTACAAGGCGCTTCACGATGCCATCGCCAGCCGTCTCGCCGACCATGGGATCGTGTCGGTCGCCGAGGTGTTCGCTGACCTCGATCCCGAGATGCGACGGCCCGTCGATCTGCTTGGGCTACTTCAGCTCGCCGGTGCCGAAGCCCCGGCAGGCGGGCGGATGACGCACCGGACGGTCCGCCCCGACGGCAGCGAGGTCAGTCTCAGCACCACAGATCTGTTGATCACCCACCTTGAGAACCAGCCATGACCGACGAATCACGGGACCTCGCGGCGTTTGCAGAGACGCCGGACGCCCTTGGCGGCGACGGCTCACACTGGGATGCGGCTGACGACGCCAACGCTGATGCTTCGGAGCGATTCGCCGGCGACGAAGGGACCTGGGCCCCTGCGCTCAGGGACGCAGTCGTGCATCTCTACAAACGACGCTTCATCTCGAAAGCTCAGCATCCGCAGCACTGGGACCCGTTGGTCCGAAATCTCCCACTGGTCCGCGCCGACCTGAACAACCACAACCTCACGCTGGTGATCGACACCACGAGAGAGGTGATGTTCAAGAAGCAGGCGCCGATCGAGGACGGAGCCCCAACACTGCTCCGAGACGTGAGCTACAGCCTCGAGGAGACCGCACTCCTCGTCCTGCTCAGGTCGCTGACGATGGACACTGCTGACCGCGTCGCCCGCGTTGACCACGCAGACCTGCTGACGACACTCTCTGAGTACCGACCCGCGCATGTCGCCGACGAGAAGGCCAAGGCTGAGAAGGAGGCACGAGCGATCAGGAAGATGATTGAGATCGGCATCCTCCGCCGAGACGCAAACGAGGAGGCCTACACGATTGACCGAGTCATCGAGGCTGCGTTGCCCTATGACACCCTCCTCGCCCTCCACGAAGTGCTGTACAACGCACCCGACTCGAACGGAAAGCCCGGCGAGTTCGATGACGAGGGCGATCAGTGAGCGCAACCGACGACCCGATCATCGACTCGCTCGACGACACCGACGAATCAGCGACGCAACCGGTTCAAGGCTGGCGAATAGCCCGGATGCAGGTCGTCAACTGGGGCGGATTCGACGGATGGCACGAGGTGTTGTTCGACCAGGCCGGAACGATCCTCACCGGCGGGTCAGGAGCAGGCAAGTCCACGCTGCTCGACGCCTACATCGCCGTCATGATGTCCGCCAAGGTCCCATTCAACAACGCCTCCAACGCCGGACGAGGACGCGCTCGAGGCGACGGCCAGCGCAGCGTCCTGACCTACGTCCGAGGCAAGATCGACTCCACAGTCGTCGACGGCGAGACCGTCGACCGGACCCTCCGGGGCAACACGAACGCCTGGGGCGCCGTCGCTGTCATGTTCGAACGCTCCCGCCCCGAAGGCGCTGACGACAGCTTCACCGCCGCGCGCCTGTGGCACATCCCTCGCTGCGCCCGAAGCATGGAAGATGTCCGTACCCGACTGGTCACCGCCGACGGTCCGCTCGACCTGCGAACAGCCGAGACCGACGCCGCCGAGCAGTTCGCAAACCTACGAACGATCTACGGCCCCAGTCTGTCAGTCCACTCCCAGCCGGGCTCGTTCGTCGCCCGCGTCTACCAGCGGCTCCACATCGGCAAGGCCGACAACGGCGAGAAAGCCATGAGCCTGCTCGCCAGCGTCCAAGCCGGCCGCTCGGTCCACGACGTCGTCGGCCTGTACCGAGATCTCGTCCTCGAGGAACCAGCAACGTTCGCAGCGGCCGAGTCCGCTGTGAACCACTTCACTGCCCTCGAAGCCGCCCACGCAGCGATGGTCGATGCGGAGAACCAGCAAACCACCCTCGCTCCGATCCGTGAGGCATACGCCGCTCGGGAGGCGGCGCTTGATCGTGTACGGGCGATCGGCGCGCTCGAGCTGGACTCACCCGATGGTCCGTTCGCCCGTTGGCAGGCGCGCACCGTTGTCGAACGCGCCGAAACGCAACTGGACGTCGCGTCGGATTCTCTGGCAACAGCCGGAGCAGAGGCCCGTGCCGCAGCAGCCAAGGAGAAGGCAGCGCTTCAACGGCGAGACGACGCCAGGACAGATCTGCAGAACGCAGTCGGCGATCTGCCACGACTCCTCGCCGAGGTGGCCGACTTCCGGGATGACCTCCGCAAGGCACAAGCCGCTGCCGGGCGACTCGCCGACACCGTCGCGCCTGCCGGGATCGACATCTCGACGATGGAGGGCTTCCTTGCCGCGCAGCGCGAGGCGGAGCGTCTGACCAACAGCACCGACCAAGTCGCGCAGAAGCTGGACGACGATGCAGCAGACCTCCGCAAGGAGGGCAGCGATCTCGTCAAGGATCGCAACGAACTGATTGAGGAGCGAGACGACCTCGCCAGACGCGGCGGCAAGATCAGCGGCGAAGATCACCGACTTCGCTGCGAGATCGCCGCGCTGATCGGAGTTGCACCCAACGAACTTCCCTTCGCGGCCGAGATTTTCGACCTCGCGCCTGAACACGAAGACTGGCGAGTCGCCGCTGATGTCGTCCTGCGTGGTTTCGCGACCCAGCTCGTCATCGACAGCACCACGTACGACCGCGTGCGAGACACCCTCAACCCGCATCGCTTCGCACGACGCTTCCGCTTCGTCGGCGCCGACACTGGCGTCGAGAGCCGCTTCGACGCCAGCCCAGGCACACTCGCCGAAGCCCTCATCGTCGACCGCGCAAGCCGATGGGCAGGGTGGCTCCACAAGCAGCTTCTCCGCGAGGCCAACCACCTCCGAGTCGACGATGTCACCGCACTCATTGGGGACAACACCCCACGCGTCACACGAAGCGGTCAGACCCGACGCGGCCAACGCGGCGCACACGGTGGCCACTCACGTCCGTTGATCGGCTTCGGGAGCGAGCAGGTGATCGCTGAACTCGACGAACGCATCAAGCAGATCGACACGCGGCTGGGCGAACTCGCGAACGAGGTGCGCGATGTGGAAGCGGCACGAAAGCTGCGACACGACCGCCGGGACGCGTTCCTCAGCGTCCGGGGCGTCACGTGGGATTCGATTGACGTCGAACTTGCGCGCGGCCTCCTCGAAGCCGCTGAGGAAGAGGTCGAACGAGCCAAGACCGCCAACCCGGATCTCGCCCGGCTCGAGGACGCGGCTCAAGAGGCCGACCGCCTGTGGAAGATCGCTAACACTGCGGCGCACGAGGCTGCCGATCGCGAGACGGACGCCAGGAACGAGGTTGGCCGACTTACCCAGCTGCTCGTCGACTACGGACCCCTCGCTGCGTCGACGCCGGAACTCCAACCTGAACAAGCGGCTCTGCTCGAGGAGAGCTGCTCGGTCGTCGGCTCGATTGATCTCAAGCAGATCGACACCAGCAGTCAGCGTGTATGCGGCGCGTTGCGCGAACGCCGTAGAAGCGCCGAAGGCGAAGCTGATCAACGAGCACGCCAACTGACCGCCACCTTCGAGACCTACGCCAATCGATGGCCGGATCCCAACCGTGGCACAGGGATCGCGTCGGCCCGCGAGTACCTCGCCATCCTGGACGCGCTCGAGACGGCCGGACTCGCGCAGGTCCGCGATGCCTTCCTCAACGCCGTCAACCGTTGGAGCGGCGACGACGTCAACGCCGTCCGCTCTGCGATGGAAACCGCCGTTGACGAGATCACCACGCGAATCAGTGCGATCAACCAGATCCTGTCCGGCATCCCGTTCGGACATCCGAACGCACCGAACGGCACAGCTAACGACCACTTGCTGATCCGAACCCGACGCTTCGAGCCCGACACCGTCTCGAAGTTCCGCAAGCGCCTCACCGAGCTCTCCGCCCCGGTCGTCGCCGAGGACGCAGCACACGCCGCCCGTCGCTTCGAGGCCTACCGGCGCCTGAACGCTGATCTCCAAAGCTCGGAGCGAGCCCTGCTCCTCGACGTTCGACGGCACATCCACATCACCGCCGAGCGCGTCACCCCCGATGGGACGGTCGTCGCCCAGTTCGACACCCTCGGCGGCAAGTCAGGTGGCGAAACGCAAGAGCTCATCGCCTTCATCGTCGGCTCCGCTCTCCGCTACCGGCTCGGTGGCGAGCCGACGCACGGACCGGCCTTCGCTCCCGTCCTCCTCGACGAGGCCTTCATCAAGGCCGACGCACTTTTCGCTGGTCGCGCGGTCAACGCTTGGAAGCGACTCGGGTTTCAACTCGTCGTCGCCGCCCCGGTCGACAAGTACCAAGCCCTCGAGCCCCACGTTCCGCGCACCCTGTTCATCGACAAGACCAACACCGGCCGCAGCCTGGTCCGAGTCATCGAGCGCGCATGAAGACGGTCCAAGACGTTCAAGGCCTCATCACTCACCGCCTCGAGAAGCACTGGGCCGACAGCGTCCTCGCCGAGGCCCGAGGCGATGTCGACCCTCGATGGCCGTGGACCGTGACCCTCACCAGCCTCAGCGGCCAGACGCTCAACGAACAATGGAGCGACGTCTGGCGCTGGATTCTTGCCTGGAACGCCTGGGCCCAGGCCAACGGTTGCACCCTCACGGTCGCGAACCGACGTGTCGGTGGCGCCACACGCTCGATCCCCACTCGCGTTGCCATCCCGGACATAGCGACGGCTGCCGCTGCATCCGACGCCGACTGGCCTGAACGGCTCGGTGCCGCGCGTAGGCGTGCCCGGGTTCTGCACGACGAGTTCCCCGAAACCCTCACGAGTGGTCTGCTGCGCGGAGCGGCCCAACTCAGCGATGTCGACTTCGATCTCGCACGTGCAGCGGCCGTCTGGTTCCGCCAGCACAACGCGGCAGGTCTCACCGCCCGACAAGTCCCAATCGCAGGACTCCACGCCAAGTGGCTCGACCGGAACATGCGCGTCGTCACCGGTCTCTCCGGGCGGACGGAACTTGGGCTCGTCACTCGTCCCTCACGGGTCCACTTCAGCTACCTCGATGGAGGCTGGATCCGACAGGGCAACCGACGCCGCGACTCGGCCGCCCTCGACGAACCGCACCAGCCCCCCGGCTATCAGCCGCAAGTGATCCTGATCACCGAGAACAAGGACTCAGCCCTCTTCTTCCCCGAGATCGCCGACGGCATCGTCATCGAAGGCAATGGCAACGCCGTGACCCGACTCGCCAGGATCCCCTGGATCGTCGCATGTCCCCGCATCTTTTATTGGGGTGACCTCGACGCTCATGGCCTGGTCATCCTCGACCGGCTCCGCAGCACCGGTATCGACGCCGAATCGATTCTCATGGACCAAGCCAGCCTCGACCGCTACGCGCCCTACGCCTCGCCAACCTTCGCCGACGGCAGCCCTCTCCCACAGGGCGCTCCAGCGCCCACGCCGTTCCTGACCGGCGCCGAACGGAACCTCCTCGAACGAATCACAGATCCGGCGTGGGAGGGGCCTCGCCGCATCGAGCAGGAGCGCATCCCGCTCGACACGGCCCACCGGGAACTCGTGCATGCGTTGGCGGCTGGGACGGTTCTGGCGCGAACAGAACGCGAACACGACGGGCGCACACGGGAGCCGACGGACGCACACGGCCGCACTCCAGCCGAGCGAGAAAGTAGCTCACTACCTGCGCTGACGCATCCGGGCACCGACGAGAGCGCACGTGACGCTGTCGGCTCATAACCCGAAGGTCGCAGGTTCAAATCCTGCCCCCGCCACCAAGGAAACACCAGGTCAGGGGCCCTTTCCGACGAGATCGTCGGGGAGGGTCTCTTGCCGTTTTCGGTCTGCTGTACAACACCAGCTGTTGTACAGCAGGTCCCCCGACCAGCGGTTGAGGACGATCATCGGGCCCGCTCCGACGACCGACAGCTGGTTGACCAGGACTTTCGCAGCGGAGGCCGTCTGGGAGCCGCTGATCGTCAGGCGAACGACGAGCTGACCTTCGGGTCGTCGACCCGCCGGTCTGGTGTTCGGTATCTGTGAGGGCTTGACATCGGCTCCCTGACGAGTCTGCTGCCTCGGGGCGCCGGCTTGGTCGGCGGAGCCCCGCACTCCGAAGGCGGCCGGGGATGTTGGAGCTTGGTCGCCGGCGGGTTCTCCGGATCGCGTGTGCGGTTTTGCGTGCATTTGCTGGGAGATATGTCGGACAGTGCGCGAGATGTGATCGACGTGGCGCGGCAGGGTCGGGAGTCGCCCGGTCAGGGCGTTGTGGTGCCGCGGTGGGCGCGTAGTCCGGTCCATGCGGTGTAGGCGGCGGCGGCTACGGCGAGGGCGGCGGCGATGAGCAGGGCGGGTGTCATGCCGTCGACGTAGGCGTTGCGGGCTGCGGTGACGAGTGGTTGTCCGTCGGGTCCGAGTTGTGCGGCGGTGCTGAGTGCGCTGCCGATGCCTTCTTTGATGCGGTCCGCGGTCTCGGGTGTGAAGGTGTTGGCGACGTCGGTGATGTTGGCGCGGAACTGGGAGTTGAGGACCGAGCCGATGAGGGCGATGCCCATCGCGGCGCCGATTTCGCGGACGGTGTCGTTGAGCGCGGAGGCGACGCCTTGTTTGTCCTCGGTGAGCGACGAGGTGATGGCGGTGGTGGAGGGGCTCATCGCGAGGCCGACGCCGGCGCCGATGAGCAGCAGGCCGGGGAGGATGGAGAGGTAGCCGCGGTCGGCGTCGGCGAGGAACGCGAGGAGGGTGAGGCCTGCGGCGAGGGTGAGCATGCCGGTGACAACTGTCCGTCGGTAGCCGATCCTGTGGGCGATGGTCGGGGCGACGGTGGACAGCGGCATCATCATCACTGCCATCGGGAGCAGGGCGGTGGCAGCGTGCAGGGCGGTGTAGCCGAGGACTGCTTGGAGGAACTGGACCAGGATCAGGAACAGAGCGAACATCAAGGCGAACACCACGAACAGGTTGACCGATCCGGTGGTGAGTCCTTCGTTGCGGAACAGTCGCACGTCGAGCAGGGGGTGGTCGCGGCGGAGCTCGACGAGGACGAACCCGATGGCGGCGGCGACGCCGATGATGAAGCCGATGATGGTGATGGTGGCGGTCCAGCCTTGTTCGGGGCCTTCTTGGACGGCGAGGACGAGGCCACCGACGGCGAGCACGGACAGGACGGCGCCGCCGATGTCGAACCCGGTTTCGATGTGTTCGCGTGAGTGGGGAACGACGAACAGTGTCGCGACGAGCGAGACGGCGGCGAGGATGACGGGCACGGAGAACACCCAGGGCCAGGTGGCGTTGTCGATGATGGCTGCGGAGGCGAACAGTCCGAGGATGCCGCCGGCACCAGCGACGCCTGCCCAGGTTCCGATTGCTTTGGCGCGTTCGGCGGCGGGGAAGCTGGTGGTGATCACCGACAGGGTGACGGGCATGATCATCGCGGCGGCGATCCCGGCGACGATGCGGAGCGCGATGAGTGGTTCGGGTGTGTTGACGAACGCGGAGGCGAGGTTGGCGGCGGCGAACAGGACGAGTCCGCTGACGAGGACGGGTTTGCGGCCCCAGCGGTCACCGATCGCGCCGATGGGCATGAGAAGTGCGGCGAGGGCGAGGGTGTAGCCGTTGATGATCCACAGCAGTTGGGACTGTGTTGCGCCGATGTCGGCCGCGAGTGCCTGTTGGGCGACGTTGAGCCCCGACGATGACGCGATCACGGCGATCAGCGAAATGCACATGGTGATCAAGATGAGGCGTCGTTGTCGGGCGTCGGCGACGGCCTCGTCGTCGGTGTGCGGGTCGACCGGGTCGAGCAGCACGGCGTCGTCGGGCAGGTGGTGAGTCATCGGTCGGGGGCCTGTCTGGGTTGGGGGATCGGGGGGATGCGGTCGAGGAAGGCGAGGACGGCTGTGGTGAACGCGTCGTTGTCGTCGCCGGCGACCATGTGTCCGGTGTTGGATACGTCGACGGCTGTGGCGTGGGGGACGGCGGTGAGGAACTCGTCGACGGTGTCGGGGCTGACCAGATCTGACATGGCGCCGCGCACGAGCAGTGTGGGGGCGGTGATGCGTCGGGCGCCGTCGAGGAGCTGTTCGGCCATCTGCCGGAAACGTTGTTCGCTGCTGGCGGGGTCGGCGTGCATGACATCGGTCTTGGAGGTGATGAATGCCGGGTCCCAGCGCCACACCCAGCGGCCGTCGTTGCGTTGGCGGAGCACTTTGGTGAGTCCGTCGACGTTGTCGGGTCGGGGCCGGTGCGGGTTGTAGGCGGCGATCACGTCGCCGGCGTCTTCGAGGGTGGCGAATCCGTCGGGGTGGGCCGACATGAACTGCACGACGCGGCGGGCTCCGTCGATCTCCATGCGGGGGGTGACGTCGACGAGCACGACCCCGGCCCACAGTGTCGGGGGTGCGATGCGGTGCGCGGTGAGCGCGGTCATGCCGCCCATCGACGCGCCCACGACGACGGCAGCTCGTGACCCGCAGGAATGGTCGCGGACCGCGAGCAGGTCGTGGGCGAGGTCGTCGGTGTCATAGCGTCCGGTCGGGTCCCAGCTGCTGTCGCCGTGACCGCGGGTGTCGTAGGCGATGACGTGGTGGCCGGCGGCGTGGATGGTGCGTGCGGTCTTGGTCCAGGCGTGACGGTTCTGTCCGCCACCGTGGAGCAGGATCACCGGCGGCTTCTGGTTGGCTGGTCGTGGGTAGACGTCGGTGACGAGGGTGACGCCGTGGTGGCCTGTGATGATGGTTGATTGGCGAACGCTCATGCGGGCTCCACGATCGGTGGTGCGGATGTCATCGCCGCCAGATCGCGCAGCGGGAGTTCGCGCATCCGGATCGAGATCACGAACGCGCCGACCATGACCACCGCGGCCACGGCGAACACGGTGGTGATCGATGCCGACAGCGCGCCGGTCGCCGCGCTGTGGAGTGGTTCGGGGAGCGCGGCGATGGCTCGCGGGCTGCGAGCGAGTGTGTCGGCGGTGACATCGGGTGGCAGGTCGACACCGACGAGCCGGTCGGCGAGTTCGGTGTCGAGGCGGCTGGCCAGGATGGTGCCGAACACCGCGACACCGATCGTGGAGCCGAGGGTGCGGAAGAAGTTGACGGACGCGGTGCCGGCGCCGAGGTCGCGCATCTCGACCGCGTTCTGCACTGCGATGGTGAGCACCGACAGGGTCGCGCCGACACCGACCCCGAGCACGATCATCCACAGCGACGACGCGACCCGCCCGGTCATGGGGTTCATGGTGGACAGCAACCACAGTCCGCCAGCGGCGACGATGGTGCCGATGGTCGGGTAGATCTTGTAGCGGCCGGTTCGGGTGGTCAGGCGACCGACCACGAGCGACGCAACCATCAGCGCCAGCATCAACGGCAACAGCAGCAGCCCGGCGTTGGTGGCTTGGCGTCCCTGGACGCCTTGGAAGAACAACGGCAGGTAGACGATCGCGCCGAACATCGCCGCACCGGCGAGGAACGCCATCGCCACCGACGAACTGAACCCGGGCCGGTTGAACATGCGCAGCGGGATGACCGGCTCCGCGACTCGGCGTTCCCACCAGATGAACACCGAACCGCCGACCACCGACACCAGGTAGAGCCCGACCGTGAGCGGTGAACTCCATCCGTACTCGTCACTGCTCCACGCGGTCGCCAACAACAACGCCAGCACCGACAACACCAGCAGCCCGGAGCCGGCAAAGTCGATTCGATGCCGGGTCCTGTGGAACGGCAGCCGGAGCACGACACCGGTGACGAACAACGCGGCGATCCCGATCGGGATGTTCACGTAGAACACCCAACGCCACGAGAAGTGATCGGTGAGCACTCCACCGATGAGCGGACCGAGCACGCTGGCCAACGCGAACGTGCCGGTCAGATAGCCGGTGTAGCGGCCCCGCTCGCGTGGTGGGACGATGTCGCCGACGATCGTGAACGTCAGTGACATCAACCCGCCACCACCGACGCCTTGCAGAGCGCGGAATGCGATCAGCTGCCCCAGCGTCTGCGACAGACCACACAGCATCGACGCCACGAGGAACAGCACGATCGCGGTCTGGTAGATGCGTTTGCGGCCGTAGAGGTCCGACAAACTTCCCCCACAACGGCATGCTCGCCGTCGACGCCAGCAGGTAGGCGGTGACGACCCACGACAGATGGTCGATGCCGCCGAACTCGTCAACGATCGTCGGCAACGCCGTCGACACGATCGTCTGGTCGAGCGCCGCGAGCAGCAGGCCGGTCATCAGCCCGATGATGACGATGGTGCGTTCGCGATGCGACAGATCCGGCATCGTCACCGTCGAAGCGGGCACGTTCACCGGACACTCACCTGCAACGTCTCCAAACCACGCAAGGTCAGGCTCGGGCGCCACACCGGAGTCGTGTCGGCGTCGATCGTGGCGAACCGGGCGAGCAGCCGTTGGAACACGACGTCACCCTCGAGACGCGCCAGCGGCGCGCCGAGGCAGTAGTGGATGCCGGCAGCGAAGCTCAGGTGCTGGGTGCCGGTGCGGGTGATGTCGAACCGGTCCGGGTCCTCGTAGCGATCCGGATCCCGGTTGGCTGCGCCCAGCAACGTCAGCACGACCTGGCCGCCGGCGACGCGGTGACCCGCGATGTCGGCGTCCTCGAGCGCGGTCCGAGCGTCGAGCTGCACCGAGCTCTCGTAGCGCAGCATCTCCTCCACCGCGCTGTGGCCGAGGGACGGGTCGGCGCGCAGCATCTCCATCTGCTCGCGGTTGCGCAGCAAACTGATCAGACCGTTGCCGATCAGATTCGTGGTGGTCTCGAACCCCGCCGCGAACAACAACACGATCGTGGCGACCAACTCGTTCTCCGATAGGCGGTCCCCGCCATCGGTGACCCCGATCAGCCCACCGATCAGATCGTCGGTCGGCCGATTCCGGCGCTCGGCGATCAGCGACCGGAAGTAGTCGTTCATCGTGTTGCTCGCGGACTCGGCGGCGGTGATCGCCTCCGCACTCGCCATCGGCTCGAGCGCAGCGGCCGCGTCACGCACGATCCAGCGGAACTGCTCACGGTCCTCGACCGGGACACCGAGCAGTTCACCGATCACTCGCACCGGCAACGGAAACGCGAGCAGGTCCATGACATCGCCGCCGCCGGCGTCGGCGAGCTGATCGAGGATCTCATCGACCATCGCTTCGACCGCCGGCCGCAACTCCTCGACCCGTCGGGGGGTGAACTCCCGGGCGACAAGACTTCGCATCCGGGTGTGATCGGGTGGGTTCATCCGCAGCATCGAGTACCGCGAGATGATCGGCACCTCCCGATCGGCGCTCTGCGCAGCCGACCCGAAGATGCGTTGCACTTCCTCGCTCTTGCCGAACCGGGGATCGCGCAGCACCGTGCCGCAGTCGTCGTAGCGGGTCGCGACCCACAGCGGGAGGACTGCGCTGTGGTGCACCGGCGCCGTCTCGCGCAGCTGGCGGTAAGCCGGGTACGGATCAGCACGAACGGCTGGGTCACTGAACAGGCTGACAAGCACGTCGTCGGGTGCAGCCGTGGTCTGGTTGTCGGTCGTGTTCATCAGGTCCCTCCAGTGGTCGTTCGTCGGCTCTGCCGCAGCCCGCGCTGCCCGCCGATTCCGTGCAGAATGACCTTCGACACCGCTTCAGCGCGGTCGCCGAGGTCTCCCTTGTTGCCGAGCAGCAAGTGCTGCATGCCGGTCACTAGGACGGTGCCGTAGACCACGGACGAGGCGGCGCTGACATCGTCGACTCGAAGCGACCCGTCGTTGTTACCGTCACGTAGCGCCTGCCGAATTGGTGACAGGATCGCCAGGTCGACACCTGCGGCGATGTCGACCAGCGAGGCCGCTCGCCCCAGTTCGGCGAACAGCAGTCGGTAGGTCGGGCCGTGCTCGCCGATGAACACGAGATGTGCGCGCACCAGTCGAGCCAGCCGCTCGCGTCCTGTGCCTGGCTCGGCTGCGACATCGGACAGCGTGGCGGTCATCTGACGCAGGGTTCGCGAGAGCAGGTGGGCGAGGATGTGCTCCTTGCCAGGGAAGTAGTAGTAGAGCGTCGCTCGTGGAATACCTGTCGCCTTGGCGAGATCGTCGATCCGGGTCGCGTCCAGCCCGTTGTCGGCGAACACAGGAGCGGCGAGATCGATCCGATCCGCCAACTCGTCGGGTAGCGGCCGAATCGCGTTCGTCGAGTGCTTGATCATTCCTGTACCTCCGTGAAGCCCGGCATGAATCGCTCGATCGGGATGACGATGAACGTCGCGGTCGCCTCGGCGATCAACTCCAGGCCGTCGCGCGTGTGCGCCGTCGCGGAGATGTGCAGCTTGCGTTCCTCGCGCTGATCCAGACGTGCACGGAAGATGAGCGGCGCGCCGATGGGCGTCGGCGCCCGATAGGTGACCGCCAACCGACCTGTGAATGCGGGCACCTTGTGGATCGACAACACGTACCCCATCACGTCATCGAAGATCGCCGCGACCACGCCACCGTGAGCTCGACCCGGAGCGCCTTCGAAGGCAGCACCCAACACCGTCTCGGCAACCGCATCGCCGCTGTCACAGTGAACGTCGATCGCGACACCCATCGGATTCGCGGCGCCTGACACGACACAGTCGGGAAAGTGCGAGAGCCGTTCGCCGTCGGCGGGCGGTTCGCTGAACATTGACGGCCCGTCACCCATGCTCGTAAAAGAGCGATCGCGTTCGGTACCAGTCTCGAGTTGCTCGACAACCGGCAGGATCGCCTTGATCAACTGATCGAACAGTTCATCCGGGGCATCGTGGCGCACGAAGCCATGACCAAGTCGGCGGAGCAGCGCGGCAGCACGAATCCGTGCCTCGGTCACTCCGAATCGCTCGTCCGTCGCTGTGGCCGTGCCGACGATCGCTGACTCTTGCATCCATGACTCCCGGTGGTTGAACGTGACGATTGGACGACACGTCTAAGCTACGGGATCAAGTGATGCGTTGCGCAACGGAGGGCTACGTGACCACCCGGACAACTCTCATCGCGAGGCGCAGGATCCGTCCGACTCGTCGTCAGCAGGACGCGGAGCGCATTGCCATCGCCTGGCGAACTCTTCGCCGTGGTCCCGCGGCCCGCGGAATGCGCAGGTACGCGTGGGCACCGAACGAACCGCAACTCGACGTGGGGCAGATGGACACCCTTGATCTCCTCGTCCAACATGGTGCGTGGACGATGCACGAGTTTGCGATGGCGCTGTGCATCGAGCCGTCCACGGCAACGAGAGCCATTGCCCGGCTCGTCGACGCTGGGCTGGCGGATCGGAGCACGCATCCGAGTGACAAGCGAATGACAGTGGTCCGTGCAACCCAGGATGGGCGCGCTGTGCAGAAGCGGCTTGCATTGCGACGACTCGCCGCGGTGGTCGAGGCGCTCGAGGGTTTCGACAGCGGCGACCGGCGACGGCTCGCCGATTTGCTGGAACGGTTCATTGCAGGGCTCGACGAGGCGGTACTCGTTCGCAGTTCGACGTGCTTGCCCCATCGTCAGACCAGTTCGAAGCCGCTATACCCGTCTGCTGCGCATGTCCGGCACGACTCCGCGTAGAACGGGACACCGCCGGGGAAGTTCAACAGTTCGCGCGGTTTGCCGGGGATGTTGGCGCCGACGTACCACGAGTCGGCTCTGTCGAACAGGGTCATGTCGCCGATCGTGCGCACCAGGTCGCGCCACGAGTCCTCTGCATGCGATGTTGCTTCGATGCGTGTGACACCTTGGTGCCTCAGGTCGTCGAGCAGCTGTACGACCCAACTGCCTTGTACCTCGGCGCACGTCGGCCCGTTACAGAAACCTGACGGGCTTTGCGGTCCGTAGAGATAGATCAGATTCGGGAACCCGGCACTCGCGAGGCCGAGGTGGCTGCGGACTCCGCGGGCCCAGTAGTCCTTCAAGGTGGTGTCGGCGCGGCCGTGGATGTCGATGCTGGTGAGACCGCCCGTGACCGCGTCGAATCCGGTGGCCATGACGATCAGGTCAACGTCGTAGTCGTTGTGCGTCGTCCGAACCCCGGTCGTCGTGACGCGCTGGATGGGTGAGGTCTTGAGGTCCACCAGGGTCACGTTCTGCTGGTTGAACGCGTCGTAGTAGGTCTGCTCGAGCGAAGGCCGCTTGACGCCGAACGGGTGGGGCGGTTCGGTCGGGGCGAGCAGCTCTGCGACTGCTGGGTCGTGCACGCGGGCGTGGACCTTGTCGCGCCAGAAGTCGTAGGCGGTGCGGTTGGCGGTTTCGTCGGTCATGATGTCGGCGAAGTTGCCGGCCCAGAAGCTGAATCCGCCCGCTTGCCACATCTGTTCGAAGCCGGTGCGACGATCCTCGTCGGAGACCGCGAGCGCTGACTCGTCGCGCCGGATGATGTCGAAGCCCGCGAAGGTTTCGGTGCGGGTTCGGAAGATTTCCGGGTATCGAGCTTTCGCCTCGTCTTGTTCTGCTCGGGTGAGGCGGTGTTGTTGCATGGCGAGCGCGAGGATCGGCGTTCGCTGGAACACGGTGACCGACGCGGCGATCTTGGCCGCTTCCTGGATCACTTGGACTCCGCTGGCGCCCGTGCCGATGACACCGACGCGCAGTCCCGTCATGTCGACACCTTCCTGAGGCCAGTGCGCTGTGTGATGGCATTGGCCCTCGTAATCGTCCAGCCCGGGCAGGTCGGGGATGTAGGCCTTGGATGCGAAGCCGGTGCAGAGCACCAGGAACCGGGTTCGAAGGGACTGCCCGTTCCGTGTGGTGAGGTTCCAGCAGGTGGCCGCTTCGTCCCACGTGGCCGTGTCGAGCCGGGTGTCGAAGCGGATGTCGCGGCTCAGATCCCATTTGTCGTCGACGTACTGGAAGTACCGACGAAGCGCTGTCCAGTCCGGGAATCGCTCGTCCCAGTACCAGTCCCTCCACAGCTCTTCGTCGGAGAACTCGTAGACGGGCACATGCGAGTCGACCCGGGCGCCGGGGTAGCAGTTCCAGTGCCAGATTCCACCGAGCCCGGAGCCGGCTTCGAGCAACACCGTCGAGAATCCCAACGCTCGCAGCCGGTGCAACTGATACAGGCCCGCGAAGCCGGCTCCGACGACCACTACGTCATGATCGAGCCCATGTGGTGCCGTCATGGGTTCGTGACACCTCGAGCCACATCGGCCCATGCGTTCAAGGCCGACGGGTCGTTCGTCCAGTCAAGGCCCCCGAAGTAGCTGACGACTCTCGTCGCGAGCCCCTGGTAGCGCTCCAGGATCTTGTCGGCGAGTTCGCTGCGCGGGCCTGTGACCACGAAGTGGTCGAGCAGTTCGTCGGACACCTCGGCGGCCATGCCCGCAAGGTCGCGGGCGCGTTGCCGCTCGCGAATGCGGTCGGTGGTTCCGTCGAAACCCAACTTCTCGAAGATGAACGCATAGTTGGGTGTTGATCCGTAGAACGCGACCTGCATCCGTGCGAAGTTGCGCCAGCGCGCTTCGTCGTCGTCGATAGGGACGATGAACGCAGGGACGATGATCTCCAGATCCTCGGCGGAGCGGCCCGCCTTGGTGGCACCCTCGTTGAGGTTGGGGATCACCGTCTCGCGGAGGTAGGTGGGGTGGTTGAGCGGATGGACGTGCACACCGTCGGCGACCTCGCCGGCCATGCGGAGCATCCACGGGTTCACGGCAGCGACGTCGATCGGCGGGTTCGGTGTGCTGATCGGCCCAGGTGACCACTGTGCTGGGAGCAGGTCGAGGTGGTAGAACTCGCCATCGACCGCCAGCGGCCCGTCGCCCCGGAACGCACGGAAGATCGCCTGCATCGCAAGCACGTACTCCTTGAGTCGTGGGCCGGGGTGCTCGAAGTCGGAGCCGTAGCGGCGTGTGATGTGGGCGCGGACCTGTGTGCCGAGCCCCAGCCGGAAGCGACCGCCGGTCGCCTCGGCCAACTCCCACGCGATCTCCGCGGTCACCATCGGGCTGCGGGGAAAGGCGACCGCGACACCGGTGAGGATGTCGATGTCGGCGGCGAGTGCAGCGGCGCCGCAGCCGAGGTATGCGGTGCGCCCGCCCTCGGTGACCACGATTCCCGAAAAGCCGGCGCGCTCGGCGTCCTGGGCGAATGCAGCCATCGAGCGCAGCGGCAGGCCTCCGGTCATCACGTCGAACTTCATCGGTGGGTCTCCTCGTCGGGTTTGGTCACGGTGTGTTGTCGGATCATCAGATATCGCGATCGCGGTTATCCCAGTGCGGTGACCTCAGCTTGTGCTTGTACAGCTTGCCGGTGGGGAGCCGGGGGAGCTCGTCGTGGAACTCGAAGCGCTGCGGGCACTTGAAGTGGGCGATGTGCTCGCGCACGTGTGACCTCAGTTCGACGGCGAGTGCCTCGTCGCCGACCACGCCCTCCGCAGGTTGCACCGCGGCATGCACCGCCTCGCCCATCTCGTCGTCGGGAATTCCGAACACGGCGACATCGGCAACCTTGGGGTGCATCACCAAACAGTCCTCTATCTCCTGTGGATAGATGTTCACACCGCCGGAGATGATCATGAACGCCTGGCGGTCGGTGAGGTACAGCCATCCTTCGTCATCGACGTATCCGACATCACCCAGGGTGGTCCAGCCGCGGCCCTGTGGGTCCCTGACGCTCTCGGTCTTGTCCGGGGCGTTGTGGTACTCGTAGGCGGGCCCGTCACCGAAGTAGATGGTGCCGGGCACATTCGCAGGTTGGTCGTCGCCGGCTTCGTCGAGGATGTGGATCGATCCGATCAACGGCCGTCCGACAGTGCCCGGCCTGGCCAACCATTCGTCGGGACGCACCAGGCAGAAGCCGTTCAACTCCGTGCCTGCGTAGTACTCCCACAGCACCGGACCCCACCAATCCATCATCTGCTGCTTGACGGCCACAGGACACGGTGCCGCGGCATGGATCGCGACCCGCATCGACGAGACATCGAACCCGGATCGTTGCTCGGCGTCGAGCTTCAGCATCCGGATGAACATGGTCGGCACCCATTGAGAATCGGTGATCGAATACGTCTCGATGAGGTGAAGCGCCGCGACCGGGTCGAACTTCTCCATCACGACGACCGTCCCTCCCAGCGACTGAACGCCAAGGCTGAACCCGATCGGTGCCGAGTGGTACAAGGGAGCGGGTGACAGGTATGTGGACTCGGCGTTCATCCCGAACACGCCATTCACCAAGCCTGCGATCAGCATTCCGTCGGTGACCGACTTGCCGCTGAGCGGACGCTTGACACCCTTCGGGCGCCCCGTCGTTCCCGAGGAATACAACATCATCTCGCCTGCTGGTTGTTCAGCGAGCGGGTCGGTGGGCATCGCATCCATCGATTCGACGTAGGAGGCGAACCGTTTGTCGACGTCTCCGATCAGTAGCGGCAGCGCGACGTTGGGGGCGTGTTGCAGAGCGGATGCGGCGATCTCCGCTCTCTCCGAAGTGGTGATGAGCGACCTTGCTCCGGAGTCATCGAGGATGTAGCCGACCTCCTCTGCGGACAGGTAACTGTTGATGGTCGTCACGTACAGACCAGATCTCAGCGCCGCCCACATCACCTCGAAGAACCGCGGCTGGTTCTCGCTGAAGATGGCGACGTGGTCACCCGCGACCAAGCCATGCCCCTGCCACAGTCGAGCCAGTTGATTCGATCGGTCGTCGAGTTGCCGGTAGGTCACGACCTCGCCAGAACCAGCCATGACCACCGCTGGGTGGTCCGGTCGGGTTGCCGCATGAGCCCCTGGGTACACGATCGCTCTCCTCCGCCCGCATCTCGTTGGGCTCGACTCTCGATGATCAGACGTTGTCAGGGCCTCGGCGGTGAGATGTGATGACGACCGTCGAGGCCCCCTTCTCGACCCTCGTGAAGTCCACAGTCTGACCGTCCCGATCTCGACACGTCAAGACAGAAACGACAAAATGTCGCATCAGGGGGACGAGCTAGGGTGAGCCCATTCTGCTCTCAAATCTGAAGGCTATGCTGGTGGCTGCTGGAACTCACGAGACGATTGTAGACATGTGTAGTGTTCGGACAGGGGCGAGGCGCGGTTTGCGTCGGCCATGAACGCGATTCCCGCTGCGTTCGCAGCGTCGCGGCCAGGAGAAGGAGATGGCGATGCGGATACAGGTGGACCAAGCTCGCTGCCATGGGCACCAGATGTGCGCGATCGCCGCGCCCAAGCTGTTCGGTAGCGACGAGATTGGCAATGCGGCTGTATTGATCGCGGGCGACGTCCCACGCGATCTGGAAGCGGCAGCCAGACGCGCCGAAGGCAACTGTCCGGAACGCGCGATCGAGATCATCGAGTGACCACATGACGCGCGGCGCAAGCCTCGTCGAGCTCCGCGACCACTACGACATCTTCAACGTCAACCAAACACAGGTCGATTCCACCCGCCGTGACGTCCGTTGGATGAGACAACTGAGCCTCATTGTAGTATCACGTCGCCTATGACTTCGTTCTCCGATCAGGTTTCCGCGTCCCCGAGTCGAGTGGCGTGCGCCACCGCCGTACGTGAGCTCAGTCACTCGATCGTCGGCCATGCCGTCGCCGACGATGTTCTCGACCGAATCACTGCATTCGTCCGCGACATGCTCCCCGACGTCGAGTCCGCTGGGTTGCGGTCACGTCCGGTCGACGACATGAAGCGGCGGCTGTTCGAGGTCGCACCGCTCGACGGTGACAGCATGGAGCACTACCCCGACTGTGTCGTTTCGGGTCCGGCGAACCCGATGGGGATGGCCATCACTTGCCATCGCGACCGCGATGATGCAGTAGCTCAGGTGTCTTTCGGTGCTGCGTTCGAGGGTGCCCCTGGCCGCGCCCACGGTGGAATCGTCGCAGCGGTGTTCGACGATGTCATGGGTTTCGTGCTGTCGATGCTGCAGACGCCTGCGTACACCGGCCGGCTGACCGTGAGCTACCTCGCGCCGACCCCGCTGGCCGTCGACCTCGAGTTTCGTGCACGATTGCGAGTGCGTGACGGACGCAAGCTGTGGATCGACGGCGAAGCCATCGTGGCCGGCAAGCGTTTCGCGGAGGCGGAGGGGCTGTTCATCGCGATTCCGTACGAGGAGTTCGGCCGGATCGAACCGGCCTGAAGACGAGACCCACGCAGTTGTCGTCCTGACGAGACATATGTCATGATGTGTTGCATGACTCCAGATGTTGTTGCAGGGCTCGACGATGACGCATCCCGAGTGGTTGCTGGTGAAGCTCGCGCCTGGTTCGAAGCGAACTGGAACCCCGACATGTCACTCGGTGACTGGTGGGCAGTCCTCGCCGAGTCCGGGTGGGGTTTCCCAACATGGCCGACACACCGCTACGGCCGCGGTCTCGACCCTCACCTAGCCCCGTTGGTCAACGGCGCTCGTCGCGCGGCGGGGGCGTTGGGGCCACCGGCGGGTATCGGGCCGAACCTCGCGGGTCCCACCCTGCTTGCTCACGGCTCCGCCGGCCAGCAAGACCGCTTCCTGCCTGGAATCGTCAACGGCGAGATCTGGTGCCAGCTGTTCAGCGAACCGGGCTCGGGGTCCGATCTCGCGTCGCTGCAGACCCGGGCAGTTCGTGACGGTGACCAGTGGGTGATCAACGGGCAGAAGGTATGGACGTCGGGTGCCCACATTGCCCGTTACGGCATTCTGGTCGCCCGGACAAACCCCGAACTCCCGAAGCATCAAGGCCTCACCTACTTCGTGATCGACATGGACCAGCCCGGTATCGAAGTACGACCGATCCGGGAGATGACCGGTCGCTCGATCTTCAACGAAGTCTTCCTCACCGACGCCGTCGTCCCGGAGGAGAATCGGCTCGACGAGGTCGGTTCCGGTTGGGGGGTTGCCTTGACCACGTTGGCGAACGAGCGCACGATGCTCGGCGCCGGTTCGTTCGGGAGCTCCGGTGGCAGCATGTCGATCACCAAGCCGGACCTCGCGGGCCGGGTGGGCGACCTGGTGCGTGAGAGTGGGTCGGGCGAGGGCGTTCCGTCTGGTGGGGTCGGCGCGCTGCTCCGCGGTCTCGTCGAGCAGTACGACCGTTCGGGTGATCCGCTCATCCGGCAGGAGTACGCAACGATCTACTCGCTCCTCGAGATCGCCCGCTTCACCGATCTACGGGTGAAGGGGGCCGTCGAACGAGGTGGGCGACCGGGTCCAGAAGTCTCGGTCGGTAAGTTGGCCGCCAGTCATTTGCTGCGCACGTTGCGCGAGACGATGTTCCGGATCTGCGGTGCCGACGCGACGCTCTGGGGGGAGGACGCTCCGCTCGGCGGGAGGATGCACGACATCGGATTCTCCTCATACCTCATCTCGATTGGCGGTGGGACCGACCAGATCCAACGCAACATCATCGGTGAACGGGTGCTCGGACTGCCAAGAGAGCCCAGCATCGACAAGGGCGTCGCGTTCAGCGAGTTGCTGGTCGGCACTCAACGTAAGACCGATGGCTGACGCCGTGCCGGATTCGCGTCTCGTCGGGGACCGATCGCTGCGCGTTGGCGTGATCGGGGCAGGCATGGCCGGCATCCTCGCAGTGATCAAGCTGCGCGAGGCCGGCATCACCGACATCGTCTGTTTCGAGAAGGCCGACCGCGTCGGCGGCACGTGGCGCGAGAACACCTATCCCGGCATCGGATGCGACGTCCCGTCGCACGTCTACTCGTACTCGTTCGCTCCGAATCCCGATTTCACCCGCATGTTCTCGCCCGGGCACGAGATCCAGGCGTACCTCGAACAGGTGGCCGTCGACCACGGGGTCGTCCCGCATCTTCGCCTCGGCGACGAAGTCGTCGCCGCCACCTACGACCGCGGTGTGTGGCGCCTCGAGACCGCACGCGGACATCGAGCAGACTTCGACGTGGTGATCGCTGCGAGCGGCGTCCTGCACCATCCCCGAATGCCGGAGATCGATGGCCTCGACGAGTTCGAGGGGGCGATGTTCCACAGCGCACGATGGGACCATGATGTGCCGATCGACGGCCGTCGCGTCGGCGTCATCGGCACCGGGTCGACGGCGGTCCAGATCACCGGCGCGCTCGTCGATCGGGTGGAGCACCTCAGCCTCTTTCAGCGAACGCCGCAGTGGATCATGCCGATGGACAACAAGCTGTTCTCGGACGACCAGAGGGCGACGTTTCGGAGCGAGCCGCATCGACTCAGAGAGCTCCGGGACTTCCTCGAGTCGGCGTTCGCGGAGAACTTCGCCGATGCCGTTGTCGACGCGAAGTCCGAGCGTCTCGAACGGATCGAGGAAACCTGTCGGGCGAACCTGTACGAGCACGTCACCGACACGGAACTGCGCCGCCGCTTGGAGCCCGACTACCGCGCCGCCTGCAAACGGCTCGTCGTGTCGGCCGACTTCTACGACGCGATCCAGAAGCCCAACGCCGAACTCGTCACCGCTGCCATCTCTCGCATCGAACGTCGCGGCATCCGAACCGACAGCGGACGCCTTCACGAGCTCGACGTCATCGTCCTCGCAACCGGGTTCGAGGTCGACCGATTCATGCGGCCCACCGTGATAAACGGCCTCGACGGACGAACCCTCGAAGAGGCCTGGGCCGACGGCCCCACTGCCTATCTGTCCGTCTCGATACCCGAGTTCCCCAACCTGTTCATGCTCAACGGCCCGAACGGCCCCGT
This sequence comes from Ilumatobacter sp., assembly GCF_046290335.1. Lineage (GTDB taxonomy): Bacteria > Actinomycetota > Acidimicrobiia > Acidimicrobiales > Ilumatobacteraceae > Ilumatobacter_A. The sequence continues at coordinate 463,118 of NZ_JBKAGH010000003.1, forward strand.
CGGCAACTTCTCCCTGATCCAGGTCGCGGAGCTCCAGATGGACTACATCCTGCAACTCGTGCATCGACTCCAGGCAGGCCTCTCGACGGAGATCCATGCGACTGAGGCGGCCATGCACGAGCACGAGGCCCGGCGCATCGAAGCGGCGCAGGCGACCGTGTGGGTCACCGGATGCAACAGCTGGTACCTCGACGCTCGCGGCGTACCAGCAGCGTGGCCGTGGCCGTTCCGCCGATTCCGCGAGGTCATGGCAAAACCCGACTTGGATGCGTATCACCACTGACATGACCAGACGAACGCCGGGGTGAGACAAGGCGTACGATGTGTATCGTGCTGCCGCCGGGCAGCGCCCGGACGCGGAGGTTCCCCGAATGCCACACCCGACAACGCCACCCGTAGGAGTACAGGAGCCGGTGCTGCGTGTCCAGATGGACGAGGGCATCGCGACCCTCACGCTCAATCGTCCGGCAAAGCTCAACTCCCTCGATCCCGAACTCGTCTGCAGACTCGCCGACGCATGGGAGCAGATGGCAGCCGATCCCGCTGTTCGGGTGGTGATCGTGACCGGTGCAGGAGACCGGGCGTTCTGCACCGGTGCGGACCTCGGGCGGCTGATCCCGTTGTTCACCGGTGCGCGACCACCGCAGGATGAGTGGGACCAGCGACTGCAGGCCGATCCCCGACTGCTCGACAAGGCACTGCTGCGCCGTACCGACTACACGGTGCCGGTGATCGCCGCCGTCCGCGGGTTCGCGCTCGCCGGCGGCATGGAACTGCTGCTCGGAACGGACTTGCGGATCGCAGCCGAGGACAGCGAGTTCGGACTCACAGAGGTGACACGCGGGATCATCCCCGCCGGCGGTGGGCTAGCGAGGCTGGCACGTCAGGTGCCATGGGCCAAAGCAGCGGAGATCGTGCTCGTGGGTGACCGGATCAGCGCGCAGTCGGCCGCGGAGATGGGTCTCGTCAACCGGCTGGTGCCATCCGTGCACGTGCTGGACGAGGCGATGCAACTCGCCCGGCGAATGGCCCGCAACGGGCCGTTGGCGATGCGCAAGGCGAAGGAGGTGATGGTCTCGTCGAATGGCCTGCCCTTCGACGAGGCGTATCGCATCGAGTCGCGTGCAGCCGGGGTCGTGATGGCGTCGGCCGACGCCATGGAGGGTCCGCGTGCGTTCATCGAGAAGCGCAGCCCGCATTTCACCGGCACGTGACCCTTCGGCCGAAGAAGCTGGAATGAGACGAATTGGTCATTGTGTCGTATATGGGGCTGGCGTAGTGTCGGTGCAGACGAGAGGGGATCTGCATGTCGTTCGACTTTCCCGTGATCAGCGCTGACTCGCACATCACGGAACCACCTGACTGCTACTCGGCTCACATCGACCCGGCGTACCGCGACACAGCGCCGAACATGGTCGAGGATCCTGTACGAGGCGACGTGTTCGTGGTGCCCGGCATGAAGTCGACGGTGCCGATGGGGCTGGTCGCCGCCGCCGGCAAGCCGGCAGGGGAACTGACCCAGGAGGGTGTCAAGTTCGACGAGCTCCACAAGTCCGGTTACGACGCGACCGTGCGGCTCGCCGACCAGGACCGCGACGGGGTCGCCGCGGAGATCCTGTACCCGACGGTGGGGATGGTGCTGTGCGGCCACCCGGACGTCGACTACAAGCGAGCGTGCTTCAACGCCTACAACCGGTGGATCACCGAGTACTGCGCCGAAGCTCCGGATCGGCTCCTCGGGTGCGGTCAGACCGCGCTGCGCACCGTCGAGGAAGGGATCACCGATCTCGAGGCGATCAAGGCGGCCGGCCTTCGTGGCGTGATGATGCCGGGGAATCCCGGCACGGAGGCGGACTACGACGACCCGATGTGGGACCCGTTCTGGGAGGCGGCGGTGTCGCTCGGGTTGCCGCTCAGTTTCCACATCCTCACCGCCCGTGGGGGTGGTTGGCGAGGGCCCCGGTTGAACAGCTTCCTGTCGATCATCCGTAGCATCCAGGACATCATGGGCACCCTGGTGTTCGGCGGCGTGTTCGAGCGTCATCCCGATCTTCGGGTCGTCTGTGTCGAGGCCGATGCCGGCTGGGTGCCTCACTACATGTATCGGATGGACCACGCCTACAAGCGGCACCGCAACTGGCTCCAGCCCGGTGTGGCCCTCAGCAGGTTGCCGTCGGAGTACTTCGCGGAGCACATCTTCGTCACCTTCCAGGACGACTGGACGGCGTTCTCGCACGCCAACGACATGAACTGGCGACGGTTGATGTGGGCCAACGACTTCCCGCACTCGGACTCGACATGGCCGTGGTCGCAGGGCATGCTCGCCGAGCAAACGGCGCAGCTGACCGCGGAGCAGACGCGGGCGATCCTGTCGGGCAACGTCGCCGACCTGTACGGCATCGACGTCACCGCATTGCAGCCCACGGCCGGGTGACGCCGTGTCGGGAGCGAGGCCTGATCTGGTGATCCGCGGCGGCACCGTCGTGGACGGCACCGGTGCCGGCGAACGCCGAGCTGACGTCGCAATCGTCGGCGACCGGATCGTCGAGGTGGGCGATGTCGATGTGACGGGTCGACGGGAGATCGCCGCTGACGGGGCGCTGGTGACGCCGGGCTGGGTCGATGTGCACACTCATTACGACGGACAGGCGACATGGGATCAACGTCTCGCGCCCTCGTCGGTGCACGGGGTGACGACGGTGGTGATGGGGAACTGCGGCGTTGGGTTCGCGCCGGTGCACGACAGCGACCATGAGCGGTTGATCGAGCTGATGGAGGGAGTCGAGGACATCCCCGGCGCGGCGCTGCATGAGGGTCTGCCGTGGGGATGGAACAGCTTCGGCGAGTACCTCGACGCGCTGGATGCGATTCCGCACGACATCGATGTCGCCGCGCAGCTCCCGCACGGAGCGCTTCGGCTGTTCGTGATGGGCGACCGCGGCGCCGCCGGCGAGAGCGCAACCCCCGGTGAGATCGAACAGATGGGACTGCTCGCCGGTGAGGCGATTCGTGCCGGCGCGCTGGGCTTCACGACCTCACGCACATTGAATCACCGCACCAGTCGGGGCGACCCGACCCCCACGCTGAAGGCATCCCGAGACGAGCTCGTCGGGATCGCGATCGGTGTCGGCCGCGAGGGAACCGGAGTGCTGCAGCTCGTTTCCGACTTCATCGATGTCGAGGATGAGTTCGCGACGCTGCGAGCGATGGTCGCAGCCTCAGGTCGACCCGCGTCGTTCTCGCTGGTCCAGTCGCCCCGTGATCCTGGTGGCTATCGGCGGATGCTCGACCTGCTCGACGAAGCCCATGCCGACGGTCTGGAGATTCGTGGCCAGGTCGCGACTCGGGCGGTCGGCTTGCTGCTCGGATTGCAGGGAACCTTGAACCCGTTGATGGCGAATCCGGTGTATCGCGAGATCGCAGATCTGGCGCTGGGCGAGCGTGTCAGCGCGATGCGAGATGAGGGGTTCAGGGCACGCGTGTTCGCCGCCGATGCCGGTCAGCGCGACAAGACCAAGCTCGGCGGTGGGGTGGTGCGTGCGTTCGAGAACATGTTCGTGCTCGGCGATCCACCCAACTATGAACCTGATCCGGCCACGAGCATCGGCGCCCAGGCGCGCCGCGCCGGTCGGGATCCCCTCGACTTCGTCTACGACGTGCTGCTCGCCGACGACGGCCGCTCGTTCCTGTACCTCCCTGCGCTCAACTACGTCGATGGGTGCCTCGACAGCGTTCGGGAGATGCTGATCCATCCTCTGACCGTTCCGGGGCTCAGCGACGGTGGCGCGCATGTCGGGACCATCTGCGATGGCTCGTTCCCCACGACACTGCTGACGCATTGGTGCCGTGACCGAAACGGTGAGCGCCTCACCGTGCCGTTCGTGGTCCAGGCCCAGTGCCGTGACACCGCCCGTGCGCTCGGACTTCTCGATCGCGGTGTGCTCGCTCCTGGTTACAAGGCCGATGTCAACGTGATCGACTTCGACAACCTCCGGTTGTCCGCCCCGGAGATGCGTTTCGACCTACCGGCCGGCGGTCGGCGGTTGCTGCAGCGGGCTGATGGCTACCTCCACACCGTGGTGTCAGGTATACCGGTGTACGAATCGGGTCGGGCGACAGGTGAGCTACCGGGTCAGCTCGTTCGCGGTGCTCAGCGACGGCCGACGGGGTGAGCGTGCGGGTTGATCAGCCGTTGTGAGGAAGGTCGCGGAACGGAGTGTTGCGATCGGGGCCGGGCTCCTTGGGGAGACCGAGTGCTCGTTCCCCGATGATGTTCCGCTGCACCTGATCGCTGCCGCCGTAGATCGACGGAGCCGGTGAGAACAGCGCGAGTTCCTGCACCGCGCCGCCACTCGCGCTGTCCGGTCCCACGATGGTGGCCCCTGCCCCGAGAATTCGACACCCGACGTCCCTGGCGAGTCGGGTGATGTCGCTGTTGCGGAGCTTGGCGAGGTTGCCTTCCGCGCCGGTGGCGGCGTTACCGGACTTCATCCGTCGGATGTGCCATCCGGTGATCTCGATCATCGAGTGAAGTCGGATCAGGTCCTGTCGGATGGTGGGGTCGCCGATGCTGCCGTTGTCGAGCGCGAGGACCATCAACTGTCGTACCCGGCCTGGGCCGACCATGCCACCGCCGAGAACGGCGGCGTCGTTCCCGAACGACCCGGCAGACCGGTCGAGGTGGCCGGCGATCGTGCCCGCGATCGCTGCACTCGGAGCGGCCACGTTCTCGCCGCCGATGCCGCTGCGTTCGACCATGAGTGTTGTGTTGGCGACTCGCCATCCGTCGTTGAGGTCGCCGATGATGTGGTCGTGGGGCACGCGTGCCTCGTCGATGAACACTTCGTTGAACAACGCGTGCCCAGTCATCTCGCGTAAGGGCCGAACGTCGACGCCGTCCTGTTTCATCGGGAACGCGAAGTACGTGATGCCTCGGTGCTTGGGGGCATCGGGGTCGGTGCGCGCGATGAGGATTCCGTAGTCGGCCCATTGCCCCATCGACGTCCACACCTTCTGCCCGGAGATGACCCACTCGTCACCGTCGCGCTCGGCGCGCGTCTGCAACCCGGCCAGGTCGGAACCGGCACCCGGTTCGGAGAACAGCTGGCACCATCCGTGTTGCCCGTCGAGGATCTTGGGGACGAACATCTCGATCAACTTCGGTGACCCATGTGCCAACAAGGTCGGCGCGGCGAGCATCATGCCCAGGCCAGAGGGCGGCCCGAGTACACCGCGGGCGATCATCGCTCGGGCGAGGTCACCGGTCTTGGTTCGTTGCCATCCCCGCCCGTAGGGGGCCGGCAGCATCGGGTGTGCGAGTCCGGCGTTGGCGAGGCGTGACCACCATTCACCGACCGGGAGATCGGGATGCCAGTGCTCGTCGAGCCACGATTCGACATCGAAGTCGTCGTGGCCGTCGGGACGGGTCGATGTTGTGCTGTCAGTCATGAGGGTTGCCTCTCGCTCGTGGTGCCATCGATGTCGGTTCGTCGTGGGAGGCCGGGTCGGCCCACACGAGCACGAAGTTCTCGCTGAGCGCCTCGGTGGCCACGGCGAGGCGTTGGCCGATCCGGATCTCGCCAGGTGGTGTTGTCGTCGCGGCGAGCAGGCGCGGGCCTTCGTCGAGTTCGACGAGCAGGGTCGCATATGGTGCGTGCGCTTGCCACCCGGGGTCGAGGCTGCGATGGCTGACGGCGAAGGACAGCACCGAGCCGCTCCCTGTGACCGGTTCGAAGGTTGCCTCGTCGGATTGGCAGGCAGGGCAGAACCGGCGCGGTGGGTGACGCCAGCGCCCGCACCCGGTACACCGTTGGATGCAGAGCAGTTCGGCGGCGATGCATGCGTGATGCCAGTCCAGGACGATCCATTCGGGTGTTGGCACGTAGGTTCTCATCGGTCTCTCCCCAGAATGGCGACGCTGCCGTCGCCGAGGTCGCCGTACCCGGTGACCAAGGCCAGTTCGGCATCGGTCACCTGGGCGTCGGCGGTGCCACGCAGCTGGCGCGAGGCTTCGACGACGTGGTTGAGTCCCCAACAGTGCCCCTGGGAGAGCAGCCCGCCGTGGGTGTTGAGCGGGAACCTGCCGCCGAGCTCGATGTTGCCGTCGGCGACGAACGCAGGGGCTCCGCCGGGCTCGGCGTAGCCGAGCGCTTCGAGTTGGAGCAGCACGACATAGGTGAAGCAGTCGTAGATCTCGAGCACGTCGATGTCGTGGGGCGACACGCCGGCTCGTGCGAAGGCGCGAGGTGCTGCTCGGTGGATGCCGAGTTCGAGGAGGTTGGCGCGGTTTGCGATCTCGTCCGCAGGCTCTGGATGGCCTTCGGCTCCGCCGAGATAGACGATCGGCGGATGCACGAGGTCTCGGGCGCGCTCAAGGCTCGTCATCACGACCGCGGTCGCGCAATCGGTCTCGACGCAACAGTCGAACTTCCGCAAGGGTTCGGCGATGAACGGCGCTGCGTCGTAGTCGGCGCGGCTGAGAGGGGTGCCTCGCATCAACGCCTTGCGGTTGAGCTGCGCATGGTTGCGGCACGCGATTGCCACCGCAGCGGCGGCATCCTCAGTGATGTCGAAGGTCTCCACGTACCGGCGCAGATACAGGCTGTAGTGCTGTGCGGCCGACATCAGCCCATACGGTGCATAGTGGTTTCTGACGGTCTCGCCCATCGGGCCGAGGTTCATCACGCGCTTGGTTGGTCGTGCGTCTGGTTTGGGTCGAAGCGCCGAGTACCCGTTCCAGCCCATGCACACCAGCACGTTGTCAGCGAGACCACCGGCAATCGCCATGGCCGCGGTTTGCAGGGAGGCGGTCGGTGAGGCCCCGCCCATCAGCACCGACACGTGGTAGGCGACGTCGGGTACGCCGAGGTGAGCCGCGATCTCCTCGGTGCTCATGTAGCCCGGCGGCGGGATGATGCCGTTGATGTCCGCTGGCTTCAGCCCGGCGTCGGTGATCGCTTCCATCGCCGCGTCGAGGATGAGATCGCAGACGTGGCGGTCGCTTCCTCGCACGTAGTCGGTCTCGCCGACCCCGACGATGGCCGTGGTGCCCCAGAGCTCAGTGCCCATGAGTCGACCCAGTCACAATCCGTCGCTCGCCTGGTCTCGCAGCCGCTTGTAGTCGACCTTGCCATTCGCCGCACGGCCGATCGTGTCGACCTCGACGATTCGCCGCGGGGCCTTGTAGGCAGCCAGTCGTGCACGGACGTGCTCGATCAACTCGGCCTCGGTCGCGACCACGCCAGGCCGGCGTTCCACCACACCGACGACCATCTCGCCGAACCGATCGTGCGGTACTCCGACGACAACCGCGTCGGCGACCGAGCCGTGGGTCTTGAGGGCCTCCTCGACCTCCTCCGGGAAGATCTTCTCGCCCCCACTGTTGATGCACACCGACCCGCGACCGAGAACCTTCACGGTCCCGTCAGCGTCGATGGTCGCATAGTCGCCTGGGCACGAGTAACGCTTGCCGTCAACGATGATGAACGTGCGAGCCGACTTCTCCGGGTCCTTGTAGTACCCGATCGGCTGGCGGCCGCCGACAGCCAACCGACCGATCGTGTCGGAGCCCGGCTCGACACTCTGCCCGTCGTCGTCGACGACGATCGTGTTGACGCTCGCCTGGAAGCGAGCCGTCTTCGCCGCCGCGCCACCGCCCGACACCGACTGCCCCATCCCCAACGCCTCCGACGAGGAGAACGCGTCCATCAACAGCATCTTCGGTTGATGGCCCAGCATGCCCTGCTTGGTTTCCTCGCTCCACATGACCCCCGACGACACGAACGCCATCACCGAGTCGAGTGACCAACGATCCGGGTCGGCGTCGAGCGCGGCCAGGATCGGTTTGGCGAACGCATCGCCGACGATGGCGATGACGTTGACCCGTTCACGGTCGATCGTGTCGAGGAGTTCGCCCGGATCGAAGTGGCGGGACTCGAGACACACGATGGAGCCGCCGGATGTGAGAGCACCGAACGCAGTGAGTGCGCCGGTGCCGTGCATGAGCGGACATGCCGGCATCTGGACGGGGCCGGGTCGCGTGAGCGCGCCGGCGACGAAGTCGGGGTCGTAGGTTTCGGGGACGCTGAGCCCGAGACCGCTGCTCAACACGACGATCAGGTCGTCCTGTCGCCACATCACGCCTTTCGGCATCCCGGTGGTGCCGCCCGTGTAGAGCATGTACAGGTCGTCACCACTGCGCTCGACCCGGTCGACTACCGGCTGACCCGCGGCGCCAGCGGCTTGCTCGTACGGGGTGGCCCACTCGGGACAGTCTCCCGAGCCGTCGTCGACCCACAACCACGACGCCACGCGGGGCACTCGCGCGCGGATGGCTTCGATCGTGTCGGCGAAGGTGCCGTGGAAGATCACAGCGACAGCGTCGGCGTTGTCCCACAGGTAGACCAGTTCGTCTGCTGCGTACCGGTAGTTGGTGTTCACCGGGACCAGCGCTGCCTTGTAGCAAGCGAACACGGACTCGAGGTACTCGGGGCAGTTGTACAGGTACTGCGCCACCTTGTCCTGTCGCTGAGCACCCCGGTCGAGGAGGAACGTGGCGAGGCCTTCGGCTCGTCGTTCGGCCTCCGACCACGTCACTGTGCGACTGCCCTGCTTGGCGAACGGCGCGTCGGGGAGCTGTGCCGCGGCCGTCTCCCAGATCTCCGCGAAGGTCCACCCCGACACGTCACTCACCTCCGTCGACCGCTGCAGGTGCCTCACCCGACGGAGGCCACGGCTCGACGCCGTCCTCGAGGGGGACGTCGAGGGACCGCAGCAGTGCGGAGAACATCCGCCAGTTACCGATGGCAGCAACCAGTTCGACGAGGACGGCGTCGTCGTCGAAGGCTGCACGGCAGGCGCTCCACGTTTCGTCGGTGATCGTGCCGTGCTGCAACGTGTCATCCGTGGCTGCCAGCACAGCCCGCTCTGCGTCGCCAAAGTGCTCGGAAGTACGCCAGTCGCGTACCGCGAGCAGATCTCGTTCGGGCACATCGAGCAGGCGTGCGACTCGCCAGTGTTGCGTCCACTCGTACACCGAGCCTGTCGACCATCCGATCCGCATGATGATCAGCTCGCGCAGCCTGGCGTCGAGCACGCCCTTCCACAGCAGTTCGTGCAACATGTTGCTCAAGCCGGCGGCGACGCCAGGCTGATGCAAGGCGATCCGGAACACGGACAGCTCGGCCATCGTGTCCGGAATCCCGCGTGTGGCAGCTCGGCGCTTGGCCTCATCGATGTCGAGCATTGCGATCCGTGATCCGGTGGACATGAGCTGCACTCCTTCAATCAGGCTGTGTACGGTCGAGGATTCTTCAAGCGGACGGCGAGAACACGCCGTGCAACGGTGGGATGGCGTCACGGTCGGCGCCTGACAGCGTGTCCAACAACGCCGAAAGGTCACCGAAGCCGGCCACGCGGCGAGAGAGATCGGCAAACGGCCAACGGCCGGCGACGAGCAGATCGATGGCCGCGCGATAGGCGTGGAAGTCGACGCCGAGCGACCCCATGATCCGCAGCTCCTTGTAGACGAGATGGTCGGGCTCGAATCCTGGCGCACCACCGCCGCCACGTGTCCCCGCGACCACGATCGTCCCACCTGGGCGAGCCAGGGCCACAGCCTGGGCGAAGGCGGCGGGTGCCTTCGCGGTGACGTCGACGACGACGTCCGCGAGACCACCCGTCGCTCGTTTGAGCGCGGCCGTTGGATCGTCGACGGCCACATCGATGGCCAGGTCGACACCGAATCGATGAGCGATGTCGAGACGGTCACGATCGCGAGGGCCGAGACCGGTCAGCGCCACGAACGACGCACCCGCCTCTTTCGCAGCAACGGCGGCACAGAGACCGCGGATGCCCGGGCCGAGGACGACAACGACATCACCGGATTTCGTTTCAGGGATCGTCGCTCCCCAACGGATACCTGCACCAAGCGGGTTGAACACAGTTGCCAGCACCGGGTCGAGCGAGTCGGGGATCGGGAGCAGCATCGCATCGGACGGCAGGTGGAGATGCGTCGCATACCCGCCCCACAAGCCCGGTGCGATCTGGGCGTCGACGAAGCCGAACATCGTGGCGAGCCCGTTACGGACGCAGCGCCGGTACTCGCCGCGTGCGCACGGCTCGCATTGCCGGCATGAGCGGAACACCTCGACGGCAACCCGGTCGCCTGCTCCGACGTTCCATCGCCCGGCGGCGGTGTCGCCGATCTCGTCGATGATGCCGACGATCTCGTGACCGGGGATGAACGAGAACGGGGCGGCGATGTGTCCGCTGTACTGCTCGTGATCGGTGCCACACAGACCGCAGGCCTCGATGCGGAGCCGCGCGGTGTCGGCGGTGACGTCGGGGAGGTCGAACGTTCGACGCTCGAGCGTGTTCGGTCCGGTGAGCACGAGCGCTTCGGCTGTTGGGTTCATCGAAGTTCGAACCTCGCATGATCATGGGATGGCTTCAGGTCGATCTCGTGGCCGACGAACATGCCGCCTGACATCGCGGCTGCGAGATCCGGGTCGTCGCTGCGAGCAACGACACGGTGCCCGTCCGGTGTGCTGGCGAACACCGGGACCGACGCCGGCCCGGTGTCGCGATCGTGCACCACCGTGTACCCGTCGATCCGAGCGACCCCTGCTGCGGCGCTCGCCTCGACGACGTGGAGCGCGGTCGAGTCGATGGACGCCTGTGTGCTCGACATGTCGGGCGCCTGCCAGCCCTTCGGTGGGGGAGCGGCGGACCACAACCCGACCGAGTGCTTGGTGATGTACCAACCGAGCCCGGACACCATCCCGACGCCCTTCGGATCCGCCCGGCACCGTCGGGCCATTTCGACGATCGAGTGGCTGACATAGTTGTTGCCCGGACCACCGTGGTAGGGCAGGCCACCCGTGACGGTGAACCCGCGCGGATCTGTCGCCTCGAGCCCGAGCGCGTCGACCGCGGCTTCGACGGCTGCCGGAAAACACGAGTAGAGATCGAACCAGCTCACGTCGTCGAGGCCGATGCCTGCCGCGGCAAGCACCCTTGATCCTGCGGCCCGGATACCGGCGGAGCGCGACAGGTCGGGTCGTTGCACCGGGAAGTAGACGTCGTTGCACGTCGCGCTGGCCCAGCTGAACACCCAACGATCGCGAGGAATCTGCAGATCCTGCGCGACTTCGGCGGCCATGATCACGAACGCTGCGGCCATGTCGACGGTGAGGATGCTGTTGAGCAGCTTGGTGTATGGCTCGCACACCATCCGGTTGTCCGCGGTGACCGTCGACAGCTCCTCTGGTGTGCGCTCGGTCGGGAACCATGCGTGGTCGGGGTGGCGCGCCGCCTCGGTGGTGAACGGTGCCATCAGCCGGCCGAGCCACACTCGCTGCTCGTCGAGCGTGCGTCCGGCTCGTGCGGCCATTGCAGATTCGAAGATCGGGTACACCTCGTGTGGCCAGTGCAGTCCTGCGCCCATCTCGATCGCGCTCAACCCGGGACGGGCATCGCCCAGGGTTTCGTCGTGACCTTCGACCGGGCCTGCCACCGGAAGCGTGCCGGCGGCGCGGCCGCGACGTGCCGAATTGCCGGCCTCGGCACCCACGATCAAGGCGGCATCGACCTGCCCGCACATGATGTCCTGGCCCAGCATTCCGGCGAGGTACTGCGGGGTGTTCCCACCCACCGGGCAGCTGATCCGCCGGTGTGCCCGAAGGCCGGCCGCCTCTGCGATCCGGCTCGCCGGGTGATCGCGGCCGATCATCAGAATGCCGGGTGTGGCCACGGTGTCGATGCGGTGCCCGATCGGCACGCCCGCATCGGCAAATGCTCGGCGGGTCGCTTCGGTCGCGAGCTCGATGGGGTCGACCACGGTCGCGGAGCGGTTGGTGACCTCTCCGACAGCGACGAGTACCGGGGTTCGTGGGTCGATGGTCATCGTCTGGTGGCGCGCCCGTTCGAGACGACGACGTTGTCGCGCTGCGTGCGAGCTTCGACGATGGCGTGATCACCTTCGTCCCAGATGCGGGTGACGATGGTGTCGCCCGGCCACACCTGATCGGCGAAGCGGCCCTCGATCGATGCGAACCGGCCGACGTCGCCATCGCACCACGCGGTCAGCACGCTGTGGCCAACGGTGCCGAACGTGCACAGTCCGTGGTTGAACGGGCCGGGGAACCCGGCCTTGGTGGCGAAATCGGGGTCGATGTGCATCGGGTTCATGTCGCCGGAGAGCCGATAGATCGCAGCCTGTTCGGGTCTGGTCTCGCGTTCGACGACGACATCGGGATCTCGTGCCGGTGCGGCGTTCGAGGCGGCAGAGCCGCTCGGGCCTCGCTCGCCTCCCCAGCCGCCGCCACCGAGCACGAACAGACTGGCACGGACGGCGAAGAGGGGTCCCTCGGTGTCGTAGCCGATGCCTTCGAACTCGATGACGGCGGCCTTGCCCTTGTCCCAGACCGCAGCGATCCGACCTTCGACGGTCACCTCGGCAGCGGCGGGTAGTGGGCGATGAGTGGTGACGGACTGTTCTCCGTGCAGCAGGGCCGCGAGGTTGATGTCGATTCGTTGCATCGCCGACCCCATCGCCCGCAGGCCGGGAATCACGGCGAACGTCGGCACGACCTTCGGTCCGCGGCCTTCGTAGATGAAATCGAGGTCGTCCGGTGGCCGGCATCCGATACCGAGCGCGTACAGCATCGTGTCGCGGTTGGTCCACGAGTGACTGATCGGGTCGATCGAGAGTCCGACCAGGTCGCCGTTGATGGGCAGTTTGTTCATCGATTCAACCTTCTGTTCGTTGGAGGATGTGGACGACGCACACCGACCCCGCCCCAGCCATGTGGCACAGACCGGTACGTGCCCGTTGCACTTGGCGGGCGCCGGCCTCGTGACGGAGCTGCAGGGTCGTCTCGTGGATCTGGGCGAGACCGGTGGGTCCGCCCGGGTGGCCGCGGGCGGTGAGACCGCCATCGGTCGAGAATGGGATCCGCCCGCCGAGACGGGTTGCACCCTCAGCGACGAGTCGGTCTCCTTCGCCGTCGCCGCAGATCCCCAGCAACTCGTAGTAGACGAGTTCCTCGACGGGAAACGCGTCGTGCACCTGAACGAGATCGAGATCGTCGGGTCCCACGCCCGCCTGCTCGTAGGCATCGCCGGCCGTGTCGCGAGTCATCTGTGCCGGGCCGATGACGGCGCCGAGGAAGACGTGGCCATCGGTGTAGGTCTCGGAGCGCTGTTGCGAGGCGGTGACGCGGACCAGTGCGCGCCCCGAGCTGAGGCGTTCGGCGACTTCTCGTGTCGCGACGATCGCCGCTGCTGCGCCTCCGCCGGCGGCGCACGCCATCATCGAGGTGTGCGGATAGGAGATCATCGTCGATCCGAGCACCTCGTCGATGGTGACCTCGTGATCGGCCTGGCGTTGCGCGAGGGGATTGGCGCGTGCATGGTTCCAGTTCTTCGCGGCGATGGCGGCGAACGTCTCAGCAGTTGTTCCCACGTCGTGCATCCGCCGTGTCGCCCACATCGCGAAGAACGCGGCCGGAAGCATCACGTCTTCGGCTCCCATACGACGTCCACCGCTGCGTCCGAGACCGCCCATGCGGTTCATGTCGTCGAAGCCGAGCGCCATCGCGACGTCGACGCGGCCTCCCGCAACCGCGTGGACTGCTTCACCAAAGGCGCATGATCCGGTCGCTGAGGCGTTCTCGACGTGGGTGACCGGGATGCCGGTGAGTCCGAACTCTTTCGCGATGCCGACCCCGCTCGTGAGTCCGCCGCCGAGGTACCCGTTGTAGAGGGCGCCGACTTCGGGAAAGCCGATCCCTGCATCGTCGAGGGCTTGCATGCCAGCCACGTCGGCCATCGCGGCTGAGGCGAGGCGTTCGTTGTTGAAGCGGTGCATTCCGACACCGATCACGTACACGTCGCGGGCGAGTTTCGTTGCCATCAGCGCACCGCTTCGAAGCGGAAGGTGACGAGGTCATTGCCGTCGTCATCGCGGCCGACCGGGAACGTCGTCAGACCCATCGGCGAACCGATCTGCCAGTCGTCGGTGGTACCGAGCAGCGGCGTCTGGATTCGAACCCCTTCCGGGAGATCGATCTGCCCGACGCCGTAGCCTCCGGTGTCGCCGAAGGAGATGCTTCCCATGCGCGGGACATAGAGGAACGTCCACGCATACAGCACACCCTCGGGGCTCAAGTCGACATCTGTCACGGGGGTCCGTGTCACGGGGCAGCGCAGGCGTCGCGGCCAGAAGTACAGACCTGACTCGGGCGCATGGGATCCGAGCAAACGAGGACGGGTCTCGTCGCCTTCAGCGAGACGGAACAGTCGAGGATCGGTGGGCACCTGGATCGCTCCCACGTAAGTCAGCCCTCGCCCCGGCGGCCGAACTTGGACATCGTGTCCGCGACGGAGGTGGCCATCGATGCCGGGGCCGACCGGTCATCCAACAGGGCTGGTGCCAGATCGATCAGATCGGCGACCGAGAAGCGGCCGGCTGTGGTCAGGATCCGCTCCTCACTCAGGCTCCATCCCGAATACAAGCCAACCTCGTTGCCGCCGACGTGGAACACGCCTCCGGTGAAGGGGCAGTCGGCGGTCGCGAGGTACGCGACCAAAGGTGAGACGTTCCCGGGATGGAACAAATCGAACGACTCGTCAGCTGGTGGACCGACGAGATCCCCGACGCCGGGTGTCTGCAGGGTCAAACGGGTTCGTGCGAGCGGTGCGAGACAGTTGGCGCGGACCCCGTACCGGCCGAGCTCCATCGCTTCGACCAGCGTCATCGCTGCGATCCCGGCCTTCGCGGCGCTGTAGTTGGTCTGTCCGGGGTTCCCGAGCATCGCCCCGGAGGCGGTGTTGATCACGCTCGCCTTGACCGTCTCCCCGGATTTGGCTCGCTCGCGCCAGTGAGCAGCGGCCCAACGTGTCGGCGCGACGTGACCCTTCAGGTGGACGGCGATCACGGCGTCCCACTCTGCTTCCTCGAGATTGACGAGCGACCGGTCGCGAAGGATGCCGGCGTTGTTGACGAGCACGTCGAGTCGACCGTACGCGTTGGTCGCGTCGAGCACGAGTTGCTGAGCTCCGGTCCAACTCGTCACTGAGTCCGTGTTCGCTATCGCCTCGCCGCCCGCAGCTCGGATCTCGTCGACGACCTCGTGCGCTGGGCCAGCGTCTTCGCCGGAGCCGTCGATGGCTCCGCCGAGGTCGTTGACCACCACTCGGGCGCCTTCGGCCGCGAGGAGCAACGCATGTTCGCGTCCAAGTCCGCGACCGGCGCCGGTCACTACGCACACCCGCCCATCGAGCAATCCCATCATCGACCCCCAAGCCCCGTTGATCCCCTGTCCTCTGCTCGCGCCGTCGTCTGATGACGGCCGACAGCATGAGACAACATCGACATCATGTCACATATCATCCGTGGATTCGTAGTCGTAGGAATCCAGCTCTCTCATCCGGCGTGTGTCCACGGATGGCGGACGGAGCCCGAGCAACGCTGATCCAGCAGAACGTGTGCAGCCGTCCGTGCGTGAGACATACTGGGAACCGTGACGAATGCATCGCTTCGATGGGGGGCCGTGGCCCCGAACGATCCCGACACGGCCCGGGATCGCCTGCTCGACGCTGCAGAGGCTTGCTTCGAACGATCCGGGATCTCCAAGACGACTGTCGAGGACATCGCCAAGCAGGCCAGTGTCTCGCGGGCGACGGTGTACCGGTACTTCGCAGGTCGAGATGCCGTCGTGTCGGGAGTCATCCTGCGCGCAACCGAGCGATACCTCGACCGGGTCCGTGGGCGAGTCGAAGCTCAACCGGATCTGGGCAGCTCGATCCTGGAGTTCGTCGAGGTGACGATTCGCGCCGCACATCGCGACGAAACGATTGCGTTGTTGTTCAAGAGCGACGACAGCCTCAACAGCGTGGGGATCATCCAAGGCACCTCGGTCGCGCTGTTCGAGATGGTGGCTGAATTTCTCCGCCCACTGTTTGTCGCGCATTCGAGCCAGCACAGGCCGGGGTTGCCGATCGATGATGCGACAGAGTGGATCCTTCGTTGCATCCTCAGCCTGCTGACGGTCGGAGGTCCCAAACGTCGCAGCCGCGACGGGCTCGACACCTACCTTCGTCGATTTCTGCTCCCACCCATCATCGCCGAATCATGACTGGCGAACGGGAAAGTCATGGTTTGGTGGCCGACCATCGGACAGGAATCGCGCGAGGTCCCCGCACCTGACCGCCTGTCCACGTCACCGCGGCAGGATCTGCGAGCTCGAAGGTCGGGATGCGGGTGAGCCACTCCTGAATGGCCACCCTCAGCTCCATCCGTGCCAGGTTGGACCCGAGGCAACGATGAATACCCGAGCCGAACGCGACGTGACGATTGCGCTCACGATCGATGATGAACTCGTCGGGGTTCTCGAACTGTGCCGGGTCGCGGTTGGCGGCCGGGAACGACATCAGCACCTTGTCGCCCGGCTTCATCGGGCACCCCGCGACATCGACGTCGGCGATGACCTCTCGCGCCATGGTCACCGGGCTGTAGACGCGTAGGAGTTCCTCGACGGCGGAGTCGATGAGGTCCGGCTCGGCGCGGAGTCGTGCCTGATCCTCCGGGTGGGTTGCGAGGTGCCACAACGACGAACCGATCGCACTCCAGGTGGTATCGATGCCCGCGAGCAGCAAGAGGAAACAGGTTCCCAGGAGGTGGCGCCGGTCGAGCGGCTCTCCATCGATCTCGGTCTCCACCAGGAGAGTGATGAGGTCGTCGGGCCGCTGATCGGCGGGCAGTGCTGCCCGTTCGTCCACGCGTGCGCCGAAGTACTCCAACGTCTCGATGATCGCATCGAGGCTCTTCTGAAGATCGTTGAAGCCCTCCTGGAGGATGCGAACCGCCCAGTTCGTGAACATCTCCTCGTCGGCAGCGGGCACGCCGAGCATGTGTGCGATGACCCGCACCGGGATGTGTTGCGCATAGTCCCGCGCCGCATCCGCCTGGCATCCGGCCGCGATCGAGTCGAGCAGCTCCCGGGCAAGGCTCTGGGTGATGGGCGTCATCGTCTCGATTCGCCCCGGCGCAAATGCCGGAAGCAGGATCCGTCGCGCCCAGGTGTGTTCCGGAGGATCCGATGTGATCGGCGGGGCCGTCAGCAGCGGCCGTCCCTCCCGTTCGTTCTCTGGCAGATCGACGACACCGATCCGCCTCGACGAGAAGTGATCGGTGTCATGAGCAACCGTCGAGATGTCGTCGTAGTTGACCGGCATCCAAGCGCGCCCACGGCGCTCAGAGAAGGCGACCGGGCAGCCGTCGCGCAGTTCGCGCCACACGCCGAAGGGGTCGGCGACGTACCGCGGATCGAGAATGTCAAGATCGCGACCCCAGTCCGTGGTGGGCGAGATCGGGAAGTCGCCGGCGGTGCGTTCGGTCATGAGTGGCTCCGATGGTGGTGGGTGGTGTTCGTGCAAGTCCGACTCGCTCGATGAAACACAACTCTACTAGTGTCTCATCCACAAAGTCGAGACGAGGATCGCGGAGGTTGTCTGATGGAGTTTGAACTGTTCGACGAGCGAACGGCCGAGCGGATGCTCGGTGCTGCCACGGCGACCGGAGGAATCTCGACATATCTCGACTTCCGGCACGCTGCGCTCACTGCCGGCCGGCTCGAGGCCGAGATGGATGCCCGACAAGATCTCCTGACCCCCTTCGGCAACCTTCACGGTGGCTGCCTCTCGGCGTTCGTCGATCACTGCCTCGGCGTGGTGTTCTACCCAGTGATCCCCAAGGGCGCCTGGGTGGCAACCACCGAGTTCAAACTCAACCTGCTCCGACCGGTGTCGTCGGGAGTGTGCGTCGCTGTCGCCGAGATCATCTCGCTCACGAAGCGCAGCGGAGTCGCCCGCATCGACATCACCAACAACGACAAGGCTGTCTGCGCCGCCCAAGGCACCGTCACCATCGTTCTCCCGAAGGCCTGATCACCTTGAAAACACCGATCACCGAACTACTCGGGTGCGAATTTCCGATCCTCGCCTTCAGCCACTGCCGAGACGTTGTGGCCGCCGTGTCTCGTGCCGGCGGCTTCGGTGTGCTCGGAGCGGTTGCTCACAGCCCGGAGCAACTCGAGATCGATCTTGCGTGGATCGACGCCGAGGTTGGAAGCCGTCCCTACGGCGTCGATCTCCTGCTGCCACAAAAGTACGTTGGTGCCACAGAAGGCGGTCTCGATCGAGACGAACTACGCCAACTGCTTCCGCCCGCACATCAGGCGTTCGTCGACGACATCCTGCAGCGTTTCGGTGTCCCCGACCTCCCCGAAGGTGAGCGACCGCGTGGCATGAGCATGAACGTGTCTCCGGCCGGCTACGAGCCGCTGCTCGACATTGCGTTCGCACACCCGATCAGACTCATCGCATCTGCACTCGGCCCGCCTCCCGCAGACGTGATCGACCGAGCTCGTGCAGCCAACGTCAAGGTCGCCGCGCTCGCCGGCACGACGGCGCACGCGGTCAAGCATGCCGAAGCAGGGGCCGACATCATCGTCGCCCAAGGCTCCGAGGCGGGAGGGCACACCGGCGAAGTGGGGACCATGGTGCTCGTCCCCGAGGTCGTCGACGCCGTCTCACCCGTGCCCGTGCTCGCCGCGGGCGGCATCGCGTCCGGGCGACACATGGCCGCAGCGATGGCATTGGGGGCAGCGGGGGTCTGGACGGGTTCAGTCTGGCTCACCACCGCCGAGGCAGAAACCGAACCGGTGGTCAAACAGAAGTTTCTCGCTGCAACGTCGAGCGACACCGTTCGTTCGAGATCGATCACGGGCAAGCCTGCGCGAATGCTGCGCACCCCGTGGACCGACGAATGGGAACGCGAGGACTCACCGAAGCCGCTACCGATGCCCCTTCAACCGCTGCTTGTCGGCGCTGCACTGAACCGCATCAACCGGTCGGCCACGACGCCCGGCTCCGGCGCGCACGAACTCGCCACCTACTTCGTCGGACAAGTCGTCGGCTCGATCAACACCGTCCGTCCCGCCGACCGGGTCGTACTCCAGATCGTCGAAGAATTCATCGACACCCTCACCGCTCTCTCGGGTCATCTCGACGCCTGACATCGAGGTCTCCACTCCGCCATCGCCGCACCGGTCGACGGCGATAGGAGGCGCGGGTGAACCTCGGCGGAGTCACGCCACTGCGGCGACGGCGCTTTCGTCTCGCTTGGCCTGCTGGCAGGTAGGTGAGAACGTTTGCGCCGAGCTCGAGATAGCACGCTCGGTCAACAGCAGCTGTCGCCGATGCCCGAACCCTTCACTGGGTCGGCCTCCGGTCGCATCGTCATCATCGGCGGGAGCGAGGACGTGTGGGACCTTCTACGGACCTCCGCACTCGAACCCGCCCGAGCTGTCAGCGTGTCGTCTCGGGACTCGAGCCGTCGAGAAGTGCGCCCAGCCGCTGCTCGATGTCGACTGGCGCACCCGCGGCGATGAGGTACGCGGCGACGGTGCCGTGGCGCAGCCGAATATCCTGGAGAACCTGTGCCAGGGCCGCGGGCTCGAGCGCGAACGCGGCGGCCGGGATGTTCGGAATGTCGTCGCCGACGAGTCGGGCCATGACGCGGTCACGCAGCGTAGCGAGACCCGCTGCCGACTCCCGATAGTCGGCCAGAACTGTCTCGTCGGGAACGCCGAGCATGGCGAGCAGCACACCAACCACGATTCCGGTGCGGTCCTTTCCGGCGGTACACGAGACGACCGTTGGCAATCGATCTGGGTCGGCGAGCAATGTCAACACGGCGGCGATCTCGTCCGAGTGTTCGAACGCGATCGCCTCGTACATCGACGTCAAATCGAGCGACCCATCGTTCGCCTTCTCGCGAATCAACGCGCCGTCGAGCACCGGGAGATGCACGACCTCGCCGACATCAGCGAGGTCGTAGCGTCCCATGCGGTCCTGCTCCATCGACGTCCGCAGGTCGACAATCGTCCGGATCCGCAGCGTCTCACGCAAGAGAGCACGGTCGCGCTCGGTGACGAAGCAGAGCGAGTCACTGCGGTACACCAGCCCAGGCCTCAATTTGAGTCCGTCTGCGGTGACGTAACCACCGACATCGCGGAAGTTGCTCAGCGCCTCGAACATGTGACAAGTCTGTCAGCCGACAAGTCACCACCAATGAGGCTGGTGGTGAACGTCCGATGAACGCTCAGCTCGCGTCACTCGATCCGATGGAAGGTTGCTTGCGGCCGCTACACGTCAGCCCACTCACGTCGTCAGGACCTCGCCGCGGCGTCGTTGCCGTGTTTTCGTCGTCGAAGGGCCAGCAGCGTGCCAGCAGGACGCGCCCACCAGTGCATCCTCGCGTGGTGGCGCAGTTCGGGACGATCTCTGTCCGTACAACAGGCGTACAACACGACGAGCACCAACGGGCTCCTACCAACGCATACGACGAAGCGACGCACCGGTCCCCGATTTGCTCCTTCATCAGGGAGAACGCCGATGAGCGCCGACCAGCTCCCACGGCCGTCGGTGCACTCATAACCCGAAGGTCGCAGGTTCAAATCCTGCCCCCGCCACCAATTGGAAACACCAGCTCAGAGGCCCTTTCCGGATTGCCGGGAAGGGCCTCTGGCGTTGCAATCCGCCTGTTCGTACAACATCGGTACAACAGATTTGACCTTCGGGTTCGATCCCGAAGGTCACGTCGGCGCATTGACAGCCGGCGCAATATCGAGGCGGAATTCACGTGGCAACATTCGGGGTTGCGTATGTCATCATCCAATGTCGATAATGATCACTATGGCTGTGACTGCGAGCTCTGTCGACCTGAGTGTGGCTGCCCGGTTGTTCCACGGGTTGAGTGATCCGACGCGGTTGTCGATCCTGTTGGCGCTGTTGGACGGGGAACGTCGCGTGACGGATCTGGTGGCGGCGGTGGGGTCGTCGCAGTCGAACGTGTCGAACCATCTGGCCTGTTTGCGTGAGTGTGGGCTGGTGGTCGATCGGCCGGCGGAGCGTCGGCAGGTGTTCTATTCGATTGCCCGGCCGGAGCTGTTCGAGGTGTTGGCGGCGACGGAGCGGCTCCTGGCCGAGGCGGGCCACGAGGTGCGACTGTGCACGAACCCGCTGATGGAGACCGGTTGTGGGGAGGACTGTGATGGGTGACGCCTGCTGCGGTTCGGTGACACCGACCTCGGGCGGTGCCGATGTCGCGGACGAGCGCGATGGGCGGTGGAGGACCGGTGCTGCGGCGGTTGCGGCTGTGGCGTGGTTGGTCGGGATCGTCTTCGAGCTCACCAACGCTGAGGCCGCCGCGTCGGCGGCGTTCGTGGTGGCGATCGTGGCCGGCGGGGCGACGTTCGTGCCCGGCGCGGTGCGTGGCCTGACCAGCGGGCGGTTGGGTGTCGGTTTGTTGATGTCGATCGCACTCGTGGGTGCGGTGGTGCTCGGCCAGTTCGGTGAGGCGGCGTCGCTGGCGTTCTTGTTCTCGATCTCCGAGGCGTTGGAGGAGTGGGCCGTCACCCGCTCTCGTCGCGGTTTGCGGGCGGCGCTGTCGCTGGTGCCTGACACGGCACGGGTGCGACGTGGTGCATCCACGGTCGAGATTGCGTCGGCCGAGTTGCGGGTTGGTGATCGGATCGTGTTGTGGGCGGGTGAACGGCTGCCGACCGACGGGGTCGTGGTCGAGGGCCGCTCGAGTGTCGATGTGTCGGCGGTGACCGGCGAGTCGATGCCGGTCGATGTCGAGTTGGGCAGTGTGGTGTTGGCGGGCAGCATCAATGGTGGCGGTGTGTTGGAGATCGAGGCGACGGCGCCGACGGCTGACAGCACGCTGGCACGTGTGGTGCGAGCGGTCGAGGAAGCACAGGACCGTAAGGGCCGCGCGCAGCGGCTCGCCGATCGGATCGCCCGTCCGCTGGTGCCAGGGATCTTGATCATTGCCGCCGCGATCGCGGTCGTCGGGTCGGCGTTGGGTGATCCGGCCGTGTGGGTCGAACGAGCGCTCGTGGTCTTGGTCGCGGCGTCGCCGTGCGCATTCGCGATCGCGGTGCCGGTCACCGTGTTCGCCGCGATCGGCGCCGCGACCGAGGCCGGTCTGGTGATCAAGGGTGGCGCCGCGCTCGAGGCGCTCGGCACCGTGCGCGTGGTCGCGCTCGACAAGACCGGGACGCTCACACGGAACCGGCCCACGGTGATCGACGTCATCACCGCCGCCGGCACCGACCGGGCGACGGCGGTGTCGTTCGCTGCTTCGCTGGAAGCATCGAGCGATCACCCGCTGGCCCGAGCGATCACTGCGGCGTCGAACTCGTTTGCCGCGGCGACGGGCGTTCATGCGGTTGCGGGGCACGGCATCACCGGCACCGTCGAAGGCCGGGCGGTACGAGTCGGCAAACCCGGGTTCATCGACGCAGCGACACTCGCCGCTGACGTGTCCCGACTGCAGGCAGGTGGCGCGACAGCGGTCCTCGTCGAGGTCGACGGCGACACGATCGCTGTCATCGGTGTCCGTGACGAACTGCGCCCGGAAGCCGCCGAGGTCATCGCAGCGCTCCACCGTCGCGGGGTGCGGGTGGCGATGCTCACCGGCGACAATGCCGCCACTGCCGCAGCCCTCGCCGCGCAGGCGGGCATCGACGACGTCCGAGCCGAACTTCTCCCCGCCGACAAAACTCGCGCCGTCGAACAACTCGCCGCGCACGGCGGGGTGGCGATGGTCGGCGACGGGATCAATGACGCACCCGCACTCGCCACAGCGCAAGTCGGCATCGCGATGGGCGCCGCAGGGAGCGACGTCGCGATCGAAGCCGCCGACATCGCGATCATGGGCGACCGGCTCACCCACCTCCCCGACGTGCTCGACCATGCCGTCCGAACCCGGCGAATCATGATCCAGAACCTCGTCCTGTCCGGGTTGATCATCGCCGTGCTCATCCCGATCGCTGCGTTCGGCTGGCTCGGCCTCGGTGCCGTCGTCGCCACACACGAGATCGCCGAGATCGCCGTCATCGCCAACGGCCTACGCGCCCGCCGCCGCCTCCACCGCCATGCCGCCAGCACCCATGTCACCGCATCCGAACAGGAGGTCGTCCATGCCTGAACCGTCTCGCCGCCAGCCACCAACCGAGCTCGCCCGGCTGATCGACGACGCCATCACCGCCGCCCGCACCGGCAACGACGCGTGGCCAGCGCTCGAGCGGGCCCACATCGCGTCGCAACCCTGGGCGTGGCCCCACACACGCGTCCACGCCGCGATGCTCCGCCTCGCATGGCGCAAACGCGATCGACGCGAGGTCACCGGACAACTGATCCGACTCGTCGTTGCCGGACCCGGCTCACTCGCCAACCGCTACCCGCCCGGCAACAACGGACGCACCACGATGGGCCTCACCGAGCACGGCCCCATCCCCGACAACCTCGCCGACCTGCTCGACCGATGACCGCCCCAACGTCGCGTCGAATTCGGCGAGCCACTTCCTGCGTCGCGGGCGCCGCGTTGCTGCTCGCGGCATGCGGTGGTGGAGACGACGAGGAGACCCTCGTCGGGTACCGGATCGAACCACTCCGCAACGTCGCCGACTTCACCGTCGAGGCCGCATCCGCCGGCAACGAACCGTTCCCGATCCGCGCCGACCCGGGCCGTCTGCTCGTGGTGTTCCTCGGGTTCACGAACTGTCCCGATGCCTGCCCGACCGCGCTCGCCGAAGTCCGCCAGGCCATCGACCGACTCGGCGACGACGCTGAACCGATCGACGTCGCGATGCTCACCGTCGACCCGACCCGCGACACCCCCGATGTCCACACTTCCTACGTTCGCGGGTTCGTCGACCACGGGATCGCACTCCGCACCGACGACACCGACGAACTCCGCCAGATCGCTGACGCGTTCGGTGCGACCTACGACACCGCACACGACCACACCGGCGCCACCACAGACGTCGGACACACCGACCAGACCTACCTCGTCGACACCAACGGCGACATCATCGTCACCTGGACCGCCGACATGACCACCGATGACCTCGAACACGACCTGCGCATCGTTCTCGACGAGCTACACCAAGGAACCACCCCATGACTCGACGCTCCCGCGCCCACCTCGCCGGCATCGCACTCGCCGCCATCGTCACGCTCACCGCCGCAGGCTGCGCCGACGGTGACACCACCGCCAACCCGGCAGGCCTGCCCGACTCGTCGCTGGCGGGTGACGCGACGCTGACCGGCTTCGTGTTCGACGTGCACCGGGATCCCGGTTGAGGCTGCTGCACCTCGTGGGTCGTGTACCTGCGAACGCACGGCGCGACGGTCGACGTCACCGATGACCCCGAACGCGCCACCTACCGCACCGAACTCGGCATCGACGACCAGGTGGCGTCCTGCCACACCGCGGAGGTAGACGGCTACGTCATCGAAGGCCACGTCCCGGCCGAAGCGATCCAACGACTCCTCACCGAACGACCCGACGCCATCGGCCTCGCCCTGCCCGGCATGCCCGTCGACTCGCCCGGCATGGGCGGCGACTCAGATGAGTGGGCGAATCAACCCGTCGTCCTGGTCAACACAGATGGCTCACTGTCCGACTGGGACTGGTAACTCGAGCTCGCAAGCCAATTTTGGTCCCGGCCGGCATCGTTCGGGCTGGAGCACCTCGTCGCCGGGGCGCCTCCCGTACAACAGTCGTGCAACACGACGAGTACCAACGGGATCCCACCAGCGCATACGAAATGCCTGAGGCTGGGCTGAATCGTTGCGTGAGCAGGAAGAACGCCATGAGCGCCCACGAGGTCCCACAGGCGTTGGTGCACTCGCTGACCCGAAGGTCAGGTGGTCGGACCACGCGGAGCAGGACTACGAGCCGACGTCGGGCCGGGCCACCCCGATCGCCTGCGCAACGAAGGCCTTGTGGATGGCGATGGCGGCAGTGGAGCGATCGGCTGCGGCGAGCGCTACCTGATGTGGCGTGGGCGGCGGGGCGATGTACGCCGGCGGCCCACACGAGCGGGTGGCCGGTGGCGCTCGGCAAGGTCGCACTCCAAACCCAACCTGCGACAGTCGCCAGGTTCTCCGGTCTCTGGGTCGGGTCGCGGATGGGCACACTGCTCCAACCGCCGATCCCGAACCCGCATCGCGCCCAACTCGTCGCACTCTGGTCCAGCCTCGCCGTCATCGCCGGATTCAGCATCTATCAGCTCCATCACCGGGAGCGTCTGCTGATGGCGCTCTGTGCACACTGACGCCGATGTCCTACTCCTGCGCTTCAGGCACGCGAAACAGAGGTTGGTCAGCCGGGCTGGCAGCGCCTGATTCCCCGCATGCACGGCTCGATCGACTGGACTGCAACACCCACAGGGCCGCTCCGGCGCAGATCGCGACGTCGGCGAGGTTGAAGGTCGGCCAGAAGCTGGTGTGGAGCATGTCGACGACCGAGCCGTTGTGCGTCCGGTCGATGAGGTTGCCGAGTGCGCCGCCCAGTATCAGGCTGGCTGGCAGCGGGGGTGCCGATCCGCGAGCGGCTGCGACGACCAGGGCCACGGCGACGAGGGCGGTGAGGATCACGATGACAGCGACGGGTACGTCAGTGAGGAAACTGAACGCAATGCCCCGGTTGTAGCCGAGCCGTAGGTCGAGCGGACCTGGCAGATCCTTGGGATCATTCCGCAGCGCTCCACTTGCCCACACTTTGCTGGCGAGATCGACAACGGCGACGGTGAGCGCGATCGCTGCGAATCGGTACCACTGTCGGGATGTCATCTAGCGCCTCGCAAGCCGTAGGCCGTTGCTGATGACGATCAGCTCGGAGAGCTCGTGGGCGAGAACTGCCACCGGCAAGGTGAGCGCGCCGACCAGCGCACCGGGAACGAGCACGGCAAGGATCGCGATGCTGAGGATGAGGTTCTGGCGAACGATCGTCCTGGTGCGCTTGCCGATCCGAAGCGCTTCGGTGAGCTTGGTCAAGTCGTCGGCCATCAGCGCCACGTCGGCGGTCTCGAGGGCGACGTCGCTGCCCGCGGTCCCCATCGCGATGCCGACCGACGCGGCGGCGAGCGCCGGCGCGTCGTTGACCCCATCGCCAACCATGCCAACCCGCCCGTACTGGGCGGTGAGTTCACGCACGATCGTCGACTTGTCCTCGGGAGACAGCTCGGCTCGGACCTCGTCGATGCCGACGCTGCGGGCGATCGCATCGGCGGTCAGCTGATTGTCACCGGTCAGCATCACGATGTGGCCCAACCCAATGCGGTGCAGGTCGGCGACGGCCGCTGCGGCCTGGGGCCGGACCACGTCGGCGCTACCAAGGACCCCGACGGCGACCCCGTCCGACGCGACGACAACGGCGGTCTGACCTGCCGCCTGGAGTCGCGGGATCAGGTCGTCGAGCGCACCGTCGTCGATACCGCGCTTCGCGGCGAAGCTCGGCGAGACGACCATGACCTCGCGACCGTCGACGGTTGCGACGGCACCGGCGCCGGTCAAGGCTTGGAACTCGGTCGCCGTCGGAATCGCGAGGCCGGCGCCGTGGGCGTGGGCGAGCACGGCGTGCGCCAGCGGATGTTCCGAGCGCTGTTCGACGGCAGCAGCGATCGACAGCAACTGGTCGTCGCTGTGGCCGTTCAGCGCCTCGACGGTGACGACTGCAGGCTTGCCCTGGGTGATCGTGCCGGTCTTGTCCACGGCGAGCACCCGCATCTGGGCGAGCTCCTCGAGGTAGATCCCGCCCTTGATGAGGATGCCCTTGCGGCTGGCGTTGCCGATCGCGGCGACGTACGAGATCGGGATCGCGATCACCAACGCGCACGGTGCTGCGGCCACCAGCACGGTCGCCGCCCGCTCCAGCCACTTCGACCAATCATCCGTGGCCAGACCACCAACGAGCGCGACGAGTACACCGAGGGCGAGCACCGCCGGCGAGTACACGCGCGCGAACCGAGACATGAACTGTTCGCCGCGACCTTTCTCCTCCTGCGCCTCGGTGACCAGATGCACGATGCGGGCGAGGGTGTTGTCCTCGGCGGTGGCCGTTGCTTCGGCCACGAACGATCCGGTGGCGTTGAGCGTCCCGGCGATGACCTTGCTGCCGACGCTCTTTTCGATCGGCACCGACTCGCCCGTCACCGCGGCTTCGTTGACCGCCGATTGGCCCTCGATCACCACGCCGTCGGTGGCGATGCCCTCGCCGGGACGAACCACGAAACGGTCGCCGACGCGCAACTCGTCGAGATCGATCTCTTCCTCGCGCCCGTCGACCAACCGATTGACACGCTTTGGGGCCAGGTCCATCAGCGCTCTGATCGCACCGCGTGTGCGGTCCTCGGTGAACTCCTCGAGCGCTTCGCTGATCGAGTACAGAAACGCCAACGCAGCGGCTTCTTCCCACAGACCGAGCGCGCCGGCGGTGAGCGCTGCCACCGTCATCAGCAGTTCGATGTCGATCTCGCGCTCTCGCCACAGCCCCCTCAGTGCCTCGAGCGCGAAGTAGCGCATGCCAGCGAGCATCGAGGCGACGAAGACAGCGGTCAGCCACCAACCATGCGCGTCACCGACCTGTTCGGCGACGAAGCCGACAGCCAACAGGACGCCCGACAGGGCTGACCATCGCACCGCCGGGCTCTGCCACAGACGCTCGGGCGACTCGCCCTCGTCGCGGTCGTCGGCGTCGCGGTCGTGCAACTGGGTCACGACTTCGTCTCGAAGTTCGAACACAGCTCGATCGCCTGGCCAGTCACAGCCAGTAGTGCCTCCGCCGATCGCAGCACGTCGTACACCTCCGGATGGGCGATCCGGTAGAACACCTGCCGGCCTGCCGGTCGGTCGACGACCAGGCCGCACTCCTTGAGGCAGGCCAAGTGGCCCGAGACGTTGCCCTGTGAACCGTCCAACGCGTGCACCAGATCCGTGACGCGACGCTCGCCGTCCGCGAGATGGAGGAGAATGGCGAGACGCGTGCGATCGGCGAAGCCGTTGAACAGCTTGCTGGCGACCTGTACATCCGGCACCGTGGAAGTGCGTGTGGGCATCCGCAAAGTATCGCCAGTCACCGATACATCTGTCAACACCGATGATAGAGGGTGAGCGCGATGTCGAACGTCGAAGCCGGCTTCCGTAGATCGGCCCGGGCTCCTTCGTCGGCCGCTATCCACCGGGCGGTACCAGGAACCGAACCGGCACCACTTCCGGCCGAGATCGAACAGGTCCTCGAACCATTCAAGTCGCCAGGTTGACCGGCCCCGGCCCGACTGGGTCGGAGTGCCCTATCGCCGAGCGGCTCTTCGTCGCACACTGAAGCCATGATCGAAATGCAGGAGTCACCTGTTGCGCCACCCGCGCGCCGACGTCGCTGGGTTCTGCCTGTGGTGGTGGCGGCCGTGGCACTCGCCGGAATCGGTGTCGGCGTCGCGCTCGCCAACCGCGGTGACACGTCGCAGTCGGCTGGGGCGACCAGCAGCGAGCTCGCCGATATCAGTCAGGCTTGCGCGACGTGGATGAATGACGACGCCCGGTGGGGGCCGACATCGGCGGGCTGGTGTCAGGACATGACGGGTTGGATGGGCCAGCAGATGACAAACGGCTCGATGATGGGCTCGATGATGTGGTCCGACCCTGACCAGATGCTGTCGACCTGCCAAGCCTGGATAGCAGCTGACCCGGCCTCCGGCCACCCTGCGGAGTGGTGCGAGAACATGATGCGCGGCATGTGGCCCCACATGAACGGCGACTGGGACCACTGGGACGAACAGATGAACGGCCCGATGATGGGCGGCTGACCACCCGCATCAACTCATACTCGTTGCTTCTTCTCCTGCCGGAGCAGATCGACCATCTCGGCGATCCGTCGAGCCCGCTCGTCAGGGCGTCGCTTCGTGGCGTCGATCCAGCGCAGGAACGCCTGACGATAGAACTGCGCCAACCCATCGAAGAACGCTCCCGCAGCAGGTTCGGCATCGAGCGCAGCCCGAATATCGTCGGCAAGATCCTCACGCTGAGGTCCCTCCGGTGAGAGCACGACGTTGACGACGTCGCCTGGCGCTACTCCACAATCGCGCCGCCATGCAGGACCGAGCACGATCCCGAACCCATCACCAAGCGGTTCGATTGAGGCCCGGACGTTCATTCCGTTCACGGTGCCGCTGACTCGATGGTCTGACTTGGTGCCCCAGACGGTGTCCGGATCGAACGGCACGGGCACCATGACGCGTGTGCGATCACCAGTCGTCACCACCGTCGAGTAGGAACGTGTCAGGGGCACTTGGCCACGCTAGATCGCCGAGTTCACTCGCGGTCGAGCACTGCTGCGATCTGCTCCAACGTCGGTGATCCGGCGTAGCCGTCGGGTGTGAGGTAGATGCGGCACGACAGACCTATCGCTTGGTCACCCTCGGCGAAAGGGTCGACACCGTCGATCAAGATCGTCGGCGAACCACGGAACGAGACGCGCTCAGCTTCCTCCTCGGTCATCACCAACTGATGCTCGATCGACAGACCAAAGCGGGCGGCGACCTCGCCCAGGCGTTGCTCCGCCAGTCTCCAATGCGGACAATCCGGAAAGTAGAGCAGTTGCAACCTGTGTGGCATCGGTGAAAGCCTAGGCAGCACCACGTCTACGTCGAACGGGCGCGCCTCGAGCTCGTGGCCGTGTTCGACGACGAGACCGCCGGGTGCCGGTTCCTCTCGGAGCGACGGCACAGCCTGACCGGACATTGTCAGCACCGCGTCAGCGCAACTCGCACCCACCAAGGCAACCGAGCGTGCAGGGCCTCTCGGGAGCTGTCCCGACCAACAGTCGTACAACACGACGGCCACCAACGGGATCCCACCAGCGCATACAACGAGCCTGCTCGCCGGGCCCAAAGTGCATCCTGATCAGGAAGAACGCCGATGAGCGCGGCCTAGCTCCCACGGGCCTCGGCGCACTCATAACCCGAAGGTCGCAGGTTCAAATCCTGCCCCCGCCACCAACGAAAGCCCTGGTAGATCGCAAGATCTGCCAGGGCTTCTTCGCGTCTCGGGGTCGATCTTCTAGCCATTCTTCTAACCATGTGGTTAGAAGATCAGTGCGCGAAAAGGCGATTCGCAAGGAGTTTCGTAGCGTTGTTGTCGGGCGGAGCTCGTGGCGCCGAACAGTCCTGCCGTCGGACCTTTCGATTGCGAACGTCGCCTAGGTCGCCTTCGCAACCGAGAGCTGACCGGGACCGGTTGCTGAGAAAGTTCGTGCACCTACGCGCAGCGCCGTATCTAAGTAAGTGTGAAGAGTCGTCGAGCCCCGGTCCTGCCCGCGCGAACCGTTCTAGTGCTCATCGCGATTCTCGCCATGGTTGCCGTTGTGACCTATGAGGCAGGCGCATGGGGTCTCGTGCTGCTCGGACTCGTCCTGAGCGAGAGCTATCGGCTTCTCTGGGGAGATCCGACGAACGAAGTCGAACGCGACGATCTGAAGGAAGAAAGACCACAGCAACCGACGATTTCGGAGAAGAAGATGAGGCACTACGGGCATCACGACACCACATCACTTGTGATGATGGCGCAGGCTGGTGACAGATCGGCCCTGGCGCTCGTCGTGCAACGTGAGACGCCGTACCTGCTCGCATATGCCAGCTCTTTCGCCGGTACTCTCCCGGCGACTCCAGCTGACCTCGTCCAGTTGACTTGGGAGAAGGTACTGCTCGGGCTGCCAGCTTTGCGTGAGCCGAGGCACTTTCGGACGTGGACGACGCGGATACTGCAGAACGTCGCAATACGGGAGAGCGAGCGGCTTCGCGAAGCTGATGAGCTTGACGACAACGCTGACTATGGCGGTGAGGATCTCTTTCGAGGAGTCACGGCTGAGGGCGTTCTTGAAGCGTACGACGCGCGTCGGATGCTCCGTTGGCTAGCCGACCATGTCGACCCGGAAACCGCGACAATTGCGATCCTCAAGGGGATCGGTGGGCTGCCTTGGAGCGCCGTTGTCCGTGAGATGAATTCGCGGTACCCGCGATCGGCTCCGTGGAGCAAGCGAAAGTGCGAGTCGCGAATCGAACGCATCACGAGTGCGCAGGCAAGTGTCCTGCGCCGTCTGCTTGGAGGCAGCAACAATGGAAGCTGAGAACATCTTTGACCTTCATCCGAAGGGCGTCAGGTTCCGAGAGCCGAGCGCCGAGGAGGCTCGCGACACGGTCAACGCCGTCTGCGACAATTTCGGGCTGATCAGGCCGACAGAACTGCACGTCGAGGAGGCAGCCCCAGTCGCTCGCCGGACTGGCCGATCTCAGAACTACAACCAGTACACCAGGTTCGTGAAATGGTGCGCAGGTCGTGCGGAGACTGCCGGCAACTTCCTCGTTGACCACCTCGGATTCACTGCCCTGCGGCTGACTGCTCTCGCGACGGCCCTCGCCGCCATTTCGAGTGCGTTGGTGTTGCTCGGCGAATTCGGCTGGGCAACGGCAGCATTGCTTGCGGCTGGAGGGTTTGAAGCTGTCGACGCGGTTGCAGCGAGGAAGTCCGTCTTCGATCGGCGCGACGTGTTCATCGACTACTTGTCCGACCGCGCCGCAGACGTCATGTTGTTCGGAGCATTCTGCGTCTACATGGTTGATCAGAGTCGAACCGCTGCCGCTCTTTCGGCTGTGGTGTTGCTGCTGTCACTCCTGAGCAGCTACGGGCGGGCGCAGGCAGAGGCTCTCCGATTCCGCTCGCAGTCGCGTTTCGGGAGGCTTGAACGTGTTGTCGGACTCGTCCTTCTCTTCGGCGGCGTCGGAGTTCTGGAAGCCATCACGGCTGGAAGTTCCTCCACGTTCGCAATTTGGGTGCTCTCAGGGTTGGCTGCTTTGTCGCTTACTACGCTGATGGAGCGGGTGTCGAGTGTGATCCGTTCACACGATTACCTGACCCTGGACACCGCGGGATCGTGGGATGACGACCATGACCTTCCGCGGCTGTTGCTCGGGATGATTGAGTCAAACGAGAAGCTGACCGTGATCGAGACGGCCGAGGGCCATCAAGAGATTGGGCAACTCATACACATTCGACGGGACCCGACCGGGAGGGCACTTGTAACCCTTGAGTCGGGGGTCACGTACAAGAGTCTTCGAAAGAGGCTTCGTGCTAGCTGAGCCTGCGAGAGACACGGCAGAAGCCGTTGCTGCCTTCGACTTCGACAAGACACTGACGACGAAAGACTCCCTTCTTCGGTTCTTGGTGGCAATTGCCGGATGGCCCCGGCTCGCCTTCGCGGTGATGAGGTCCGCGCCGGAGGTGATGTCTGCTTTGGCTCTCGGCGGAACGCGACGAGACCGTGCTCGAGAGAAGATCACGCGGCTGCTGCTGTCTGGCCGACGTGCCGCCGAAGTCGATGCCGTTGCGACAGCGGTTGGGCGTGCAATGGCGGCGCAATTCTTGAGAGCCGACGTCGCAGAGCGACTCGCGTGGCACGTGAGATCGGGGCACCGAGTGGTCGTGGTGTCGGCTTCGTTTGCACGCTATGTCGGAGTGGCTGTTGACGACCTCGGAGTAGAGCGTGTGATTGCGACGGAATGGGAAGTGGACTCGCAAGGTGTCCTGACGGGCGCGCTCGTGGGTGGCAACGTTCGAGGTGCCAGGAAGGCGGAGCTCCTGCGGTCCTATCTCGGGACTCCGAGGATCGCATACGCTTACGGCGACAGCGCAGGGGACGCTGAGATGCTTGCCATGAGTGACACCCCCACGTTGGTGGGACGGCGAAGGCTTGCCTCCTTGCAGCGTCCGTTCGAGCCGGACTGCTCCGAAGATCTTCGCAGTTGTGGGGAGGTCGTGATGCGACTCTCACACGGCTCGCCAAGATCGCACACACGGATCCAAACCTCCCGTCGGGCACAGGTACTCCGATGAGGACCCATCTCGTGCGGGATCTTGGGTGGGCGACCGCTCAAACGATTGGAATCGCCGCGGCTGCGTACATCCTCCTTGGGGTCTGGTGGTTGGTCTTCGGCGAAGATCCGTAGTCGGGATTCCGGAAGCGCCGTGTCAAGGAAGCTGCGTTGACATTCCGAACACGGCGTCGCCGAATGCCGCCGCAGCGTCGGCCTGCATGCCGGGGAGCACGTGTTGGTACACGGTCATCGTGAAGGCGGGGCTGCTGTGGCCGAGGCGTTCGCTGACGACTTTCACGGGGACGTTCGCCTTCAACAGGATCGAGGCGTGGGTGTGGCGGAGGTCGTGAAGGCGGATGCGGCGCGGGCCGTGTTCGGCGACGAGTTGGTCCCACATCTTCGAGAAGCGGTCGGGGTGGACTGCCTCGCCGGTCTCGGGATGGGTGAATACGAAGTCACCATCGTTGCGCGTCCCGTTCGCCATCAGCTGCTCGAGCTGCAGCCGGCGCCACGTCCGCAGCACTGCGACGGTCCTTGGGTCGAGATCGATCGTGCGGCGGCTCGTCGACGTCTTCGGGACGCCGACCTCGGCGCCGTAGCCAACCGATAGCAGCTGCTGGTCGACGACGAGTCGAGCCTCGTCGAGGTCGACCTTGCGCCACGTCAGCCCGAGTAGCTCGCCGCGCCGCATCCCGGTGTTCGCCGCGAGGTAGACCGGGGCGAACCAGGCGGTGTCTTCGATGGCGTCGAGGAACGATCGCAGCTCGTCGGTGGACCACACCTGTTGCTCCTTCGCTCCGGCGTGGCGCACGGTCGGCGGGTCGGCGAGGTCGGCGACGTTGCGGTGGACGGTGCCCTTGCGGTGCGCGTCGGCGAGCGCCTTGCGGAGCATGCCGTGGATGT
This sequence comes from Ilumatobacter sp., assembly GCF_046290335.1. Lineage (GTDB taxonomy): Bacteria > Actinomycetota > Acidimicrobiia > Acidimicrobiales > Ilumatobacteraceae > Ilumatobacter_A. The sequence continues at coordinate 496,807 of NZ_JBKAGH010000003.1, forward strand.
TGCGCACCGTCTTCGGTGCGAGCCCACCGCCGGCGCCGTTGAGCTTGCCGTCGACGAGCAGCTCGGCGTACAGCGTGTCGAGGTCCTCGGGCTGCAGCTGACGCAGCTGGATCGCCCCGATCCTCGGCGCCACGTGGAGCCGGACGTTGTTGCGGTACGAGTCGAACGTCGATCGGCTCAGCTGCGACTTCTTCAGCGGCAGCCACCGGTCGGTGAGGTACTCGGCGAGCGTGATGCGATCCGGTGACCGGTACTCGCCGTCGTGCTGACGCTTCGTGATCTCGGCAGCGGCACGCTCGGCCTCCTTGCGCGTGGCGTAGCCGTCGTGCCAGTCGCGTTTCGCCTTGCCGGTCGCGGGGTCGATGCCGCCGTACACGACGACGTAGAAGCGGTCGCCCTTCTGCGCAATGTGAGCCATGTGGACCTCTCCGATCGGTCTTGCGCGCCCCTCAGCCCAACGTACAGACGTCAGGCCGCCGAGGGAAGTGGTCGCATTTCTCATGTAACGCGCGGAGCGGAGATGGGCCTTCGTGAGTGGGGTGAACCACGAGGAGTTCCGATGGGCCGAATCGAAACGATGTGTAGCGCAAGCGCTCTTCGGCGGAGTGTCGGGAGGGTGATGTTGTCAATTCGCGTTGAACCCGTCGCCTCCTTCGTGCGCCACGCAGCGATCGTGCACTGGCCGTCCGCTTCGACACCTGCGTCGGACTGCAGGAGGCGGCCGTGAGCGATACCCGGCAAGAGTTCCTGACCGTCGAGCAGACGGCCGCCGTGTGCGGCATCGGCCGCACGTCCGCGTACCAACTCGCCCGGCGCGCCGCCGACCACGGCGACGGCGACTTCCCCGCCGTCCGGTTCGGCAAGCAGCTCCGCATCCCCCGCCGAAAGCTCGAAGACCTCATCGGCGGACCCATCACCCTCCCCACCGATCCGCCGCCACCCGAACCCACGACCACCACACCGACCACCACCTCCAACAACGACCACCCCCGAACCACCACACCGAACAACACCAACACGACCACCACCCACCCCCACCAACCACAACTCCCACTCACCACACCATGACCACAAACCGAACCAACCAACCCCTCCACCCAACCAAAACAGACGAGTGCACAGTCGCGTCTGGGAACCGATCCGGGAGCCGGTGATGACCGTCCGGGTGTCGACGCTGAAGGGCCTGGGAGCCGGGCGCTACTACGTCGAGAAGCTTCCTCGCTACTACCTCGACGCCCACGAGCCCCGAGGTCAGTGGGTTGGGATCGCCGCCCACGAACTCGGCCTCGCCGGCGAACTCGACGACGAGGAGTTCCTCACCATCATGGACGGGCGCGACCCGAACCGGCCCGACCGCAACCTTGGCCGGGCGTACGGCGACACATCGGTCCGCGGATTCGACGTCACGTGCTCGGCACCGAAGTCGGTGTCCGTACTCTTCGCACTCGGCGACGACGAAGTCCGCCAGCGAGTCCTCCAGTCACACGACCGTGCCGTCGAAGCGCTCGTCGACTGGATCGAACGACACGCCCACACCCGCTACCGCATCGGCGGCGAAGTCGCTGTCGTCGACGCGAGCGGGATCGTCGCCGCGCTCTTCCGGCAACACACGAGCCGCGCCCTCGACCCGCAGATCCACACCCACGTCGTCATCCCGAACCGGGTCAAGTCACCCGACGGCCGCTGGCTCGCCCTCGACGCCCGACTCATCAAGCGCGACCAGCGCACCCTCTCGGCGCTCTACCACGCCGCCCTCCGAGCCGAACTCACCCAGCACCTCGGCGTCCGCTGGCGCACACCGGAGAACGGCATCGCGGAGATGGCCGACGTTCCCGACATCGTGCTCACCGAATACTCGGGCCGCACCAACGACATCCTCCACCGCATCGACGCCAAGCTCGACCGCTTCGTCGCCACCATGCACCGCGACCCGACGCCGAGAGAACGGTGGCGACTCGAACGCGAAGCCGTGCTCGACACCCGCCCCGGCAAGGAGCCGAACGTCAACGCCGCCGTCCTCCACGCCGAATGGCGCGAGCAGGCACGACAACTCGGCACCACACCCGAGGAGATCGTGGCCGACGCCGTCGGCCAGGTTGCCCCACGTCGTTCGCTCGACCAGCACGAGACCGCAGCGCTGATCGACCGAGCGATCGCAGCGATCAGCGAACGCCAATCCACGTGGCGGCCGACCGAGCTACAGCGCGAACTCGCCGGCCTGCTGGCGACCGATCTCGGCATCGACGCCGCACGTGTCATTGACGCGCTGGATGAACTCGCCGACTGGATCGCTACACACCGCTGCGTCGACATCTCCGCGCCGGTCCCGACCGACGCGCTGCTCCGTCGCGATGGTCGACCGGTCTCGGAGTCGGGAGTCGACCGGGCGTTGACTACGCAGGCCATCCTCGACCAGGAGCACGACCTCCTCGACTGGGCCGAGCGCCGCCTCGACGCTGGCGGCGACGTCGCACCCGCCGCGATCGACCGAGCCGACGTCGACCTCAACATCGCCCAAGCCGACGCCGCCTCCCGAGTCGCCGGCGACGAGCAACTCGTCCTCGTCGTCGGCCCCGCCGGCACCGGCAAGACCACCGCCCTCCGACCCGCCGTCGCCCAACTCCGCGCCGACGGACGACCCGTCATCGGCGTCGCCCCTTCCGCTGGAGCAGCCGAGGTACTCGAGGACGAGACCGGCGTCGTCTCCGACACTCTCGACAAGCTTCTCATCGAGCATCGCCTCGACCGACCACCCGACTACCGCTACGACCTGCCCGCAGGGACGACCCTCATCGTCGACGAAGCCGGCATGACCTCCACCCGCAAGCTCGCCGAACTCGCAGCCCTCGCCGACCGGAAGCGCTGGCGAGTCGTTCTCGTCGGCGACCCGATGCAGTTCTCCGCCGTCGGCCGAGGCGGCATGTTCGGCCTCTTCGTCGACACCTACGACGCCGTCGAACTCGACCGAGTCCACCGCTTCGACAACGACTGGGAACGCGACGCCAGCCTCCGACTCCGACGCGGGGACACCGACGTCGCCGAGCTGTACGACCACCACGGCCGTCTCCACGGCGGAACCGAGCACCGCATGCGAGCCGCCGCGATCACCCGCTGGTGGATCGAACGAGAAGCCGGCCGAACGGCCCTCCTCATGGCGCCCACCAACCACGCGGTCGACGAGCTCAACCACTACTGCCAGCTCGTCCGCATCGGTGAAGGCCAACTCGACCCGATGTCGCCGAGCGTCCGAGCCGGCGCCCACACGATCTTCATCGGCGACGAGATCGCAACGCGAGACAACGACCGACGCCTCCTCACCGACCGACGCAGGATGGTCCGCAACCGAGCCGAGTGGACCGTCACCGCCATCCATCCAGACGGCTCGATCAGCGCCGAAGGCCGCAGCGGCTGCGTCCGACTGCCGAAGGAGTACGTTGCCCAACACGTCGACCTCGCCTACGCCCGCACCGGCGCCGGCGCACAGGGCCGCACCGTCGACGTCGCCATCCTCTACCTCGACGGACCCACCGACGTCCGCAACCTCTACGTCCCAATGACCCGAGGGCGCTCGACCAACGACGTATTCGTCGCGACGACCGGCGAGCAGACCGCTCTCGACGTTGTCGCCCAGTCCATCGCCACCGACTGGATCGACCGCCCCGCCCTCGCCCGCCGGGCGGAACTCAGGAAGGTCGAGGACATCCGACCCGAGATCGCACGTTCACGCCAGAGCCGGCGCCGCGACGTCGACCGGCTTGAGCCCGAACTTGGCATCGACCTTGCGGCAACGCCCAAGCACCGACCGACCAAGCGATGGAGCGAGCTGCGAGAGATCGAGCGAGCGCTCGCAAGATGGGCCGGACGCGGACCAGAGGACTACCTCCCCGAGCCCGGTGCCGAACCCAGCCAGCCGTCGCAGCCGTGGAGCGAGATGAGCGAGAACGAGCGACTCCGTGCCGAGCTGTCGAGCTACGCGTCTGCGCGCGATGGGCGACGAACGGCCGGGGAATGGCGGCAAGCACCCCGGCCGGAGTTGCCTGGGATCGACCTTCCGGGGCTGTGATTCGAAGAGCCGTGATCTCCTCGGGGATAGGGATCGGGCTAGTTCTCACCGCCGTTCGGACGCTGTTCCGCTGCGTCGCGTAGCTTTCATCCGTGGCATCGACCAAAGCGCAGGACTCCGCCGTTCGACACTTCCTCTACCCGCTCAACCCAGGGGCCGAGTACGTCTTCATCGGCGCGGATGGCGAAGAAGTGCCGACCTCCTACGCCGAATTCCGGAAGTCACTCGACTACGCCGAGGCCGCCGAATGGGGCCTCGCCACCGGACATCGCAAGGTGCGGGCGCGAGACCTCATGTGGGCCTACTTCGCGAAGCCGGAGGGAGCGATACGTGCCGTCGGGCGCGTGCGGGAGGATCCGCATTGGAACTCGAACTGGGGTCGATGGGCGATATGGATCGACTGGGATAGGACTCTCACCGAGCGTCTCGCCAAGGATCCGATTCGGTACGAGGAGTACGGGCAGCGAGTTCAGGCTGCCGTGAACGAAGCAAACGCTCGGACTCTCGTCGTGCTTGGTCGGTGGCTCGATGCGAATCAGTCGACTCGTTCCCGCACGAGCGACACCGCCGTGACCTTCGTCGCGCGAGAGGTCGAGGCGCGGCTGGGCCAGCGAGAGTTCCGCTCGAACCTGATGAAGGCGTACGACAACCGCTGTGCGATCACCGGCTGCGAGGTAGAGACGGTGCTTCAGGCGGCACACATCCGCGGCGTTCGAGACGGTGGCGACCATGGCGTTGCGAACGGTCTTCTGCTGCGGGCAGACATCCACAACCTGTTCGATCGTGGCCTGATCTGGATCGACGCGGATCTCAAGACTCGGGTGGCACCCGAGCTCAAGGGCTCGGAGTACGCCCAGTACGACGGGCGCAAGCTTCTCCGACCGACCGTCGTCCGCGATCGGCCGAGCAAGTCCTCGCTCCGGCGCCACCGCTTGATCCACGGTCGATGAACGGGGGGACGCTTCTCGGTGTTCCGCTGACCGACCGCGTACTCTCAGGGCGTGCTCACCCTTCCCCAACTCGAGCGGCATCTCTTCGCCGCCGCCGACATCCTGCGCGGGAAGATGGATGCTTCCGAGTTCAAGGAGTACATCTTCGGCGCCCTGTTCCTGAAGCGATCCAGCGACGTCTTCGAGGTCGAACGCCAGAAGGTGATTGCGGACCAACTCGCCCAAGGCCGCAGTCAGCAGGACGCAGAGCGACGAGCCGACGACCCCGACTACTACCGCGAAGCGTTCTTCGTGCCGCCGGAGGGCCGGTGGGAACACATCCGCGACAACGTCCACCACCAGGTCGGCGACGGGCTGAACAAGGCGCTCGCCGCACTCGAGACCCACAACCCGCCGCTCGAAGGTGTGCTGCAGCACATCGACTTCAACAGGCGGGTCGGCACCACGACGGTCACCGACAAGAAGTGGCGCGACCTGATCGACCACTTCTCGAAGTACCGGCTCCGCAACGAGGACTTCGAGTTTCCCGACCTGCTCGGCGCCGCTTACGAGTACCTGATCCGTGACTTCGCCGACTCGGCCGGCAAGAAGGGCGGTGAGTTCTACACGCCCCGCCAGGTCGTCCAGCTCATGGTCCGCCTCGTCGACCCGCAGGCGGGCATGTCGATCTACGACCCGTGCTCGGGTTCGGGCGGCATGTTGATCTACGCCCGCAACCACGTCGCCGACAACGGCGGCAACCCGGCCGACCTGTTCCTTGCCGGGCAGGAGGCCAACGGCACCACCTGGTCGATCTCGAAGATGAACATGCTGCTGCACGGAATCCGCGACGCCGACCTGCGCAACAACGACACCCTCACCGACCCCGAACACATCCGTGACGGCGAGCTGATGCGGTTCGACCGGGTGATCACCAACCCGCCGTTCTCCCAGAACTACGACAAGAGCCAGCTCGCCCACACCGAACGCTTCCGCTACGGCTACACCCCCGAGGGCGGCAAGAAGGCCGACCTCATGTTCCTCCAGCACATGCTCGCCGTGCTGACGACCGACGGCATCGTCGCCACGGTCATGCCCCACGGCGTGCTGTTCCGCGGCGGCGAGGAAGGCAAGATCCGCCAGCGCATCATCGAAGACGACCTGCTCGACACCGTGATCGGGCTCGGCCCCAACCTCTTCTACGGCACCGGCATCCCTGCCGCCATCCTCATCCTGCGGGCTAAGGGATCCAAGCCGCCCGAACGCCGCGGCAAGGTGCTGTTCATCAACGCTGACCGCGAGTACACCGAAGGCCGAGCCCAGAACATGCTCAGCCCCCAACACGAACAGAAGATCGTCGCCACCTACCGTGACTTCGCCGACGTAGACGGCTTCGCCAACGTCGTCGCCGCCTCCGAACTCGCTGAGAACGACTTCAACTGCAATATCCGTCGTTACGCCGACAACGCTCCACGACCCGAACCGCACGACGTCCGAGCACACCTCCACGGCGGCGTCCCGATCACGGAACTCGACGATGCTGCGCCGCTGCTTGCCCAAGCCGGCGTCGATGTCGACACGTTCTTCACCGCCCGCGGTGACGGCTACGCCGACTGGAACCACGACATCCAGACGCACGCAGGTCGAGAAGCCGCCAAGGACGCGATCCGACGCGCCGTCGCTCAGCAGAGCACCGCAGCGGGGCTCGACAAGTGGTGGCACGAAGCCGCACGCCCAGCGCTGCTCGCTCTCCCCGAGAACGGAACTCTCGTCGGCCTCCGTCCCGAACTCGTCGACGCCTTCGTCGCTCATTTAGAGGCGGAAGACATCGACCGCTTCGCCGCAGCCGGCATGGCAGCGACCTGGTGGGAAGACAGCGTCTTCGACCTCCAAGCCGCCGCCAGCCGCGGATGGAAAGCCGTCCTCGAAGGCTGGCTCACCACCGCCGAATCAACCCAAGACGACAAGAACGCCCCCGACCTCGCCGACCAAGCGGCCATCCGACTCCTCGCTGGCGACGCCCTCGACCGCCGCCGCGATCTCGCAACCGAAGCAGCCCGTATCGACGCCGAGATCAAAGCCTGCGAAGCATCCGGCGACGAGGACGAAGAAGACCCCGAGCTTGAAGACACGATCAGCCCCGACGCGATGAAGAAACTCAAGGCCACCCGGACGAAGGCCAAGAAGGACCTCAAGACCATCGACGCCGGACTTCTTGCGACGGCCCGGTCAGCGCTCGCAGGTATGAACGCCGATGCCTCCACCGACGTTGTGATCGGCGAACTGCGAAGCCGCATCGAACGGCACCTCGGCAGCCACTACTCGGGCATCGAACGCAATGTCATCGCCTGGTACGACAGCCTGGCCGACAAGTACGGCATCACGCTCCGAGCACTCGAAGAGACGAGGTACGAGGCGGCGGCCCGCCTCGACAAGCACCTGCAGGAACTCGGATATGCGTGAGCAGCGTGTCGCGTCGCTCATTGCAGACGAATTTCCTGGAGAGTGGGGCGATCAGGATGCTGGAGACGGCCTCCGTGAAGCGTTCGTCTTGCGAGCGACCAACTTCATCGATGGCGGGCTCGACTATTCAAGTGGTGCTCGGAGGTTCATCCCCTCGATCAAGGTCGCCCGGAAGCGGCTGCAGAGAGGTGACCTCATTCTGGAGGCAGCGGGTGGTGGGCCTGGCGTACCGGTCGGTCGCGTTGCGCGTTTCGATCCACCGGATGATCGGCTGTACGTCGTGTCCAACTTCTTTCGCACGCTGAGGCCGGCGACCGGAACCGACCCCCGATTCACGCACCACCTTCTCGACCATCTGTACAGACAGCCCAAGATCTGGGAGGTCCAGCAACAGACCACCGGCATCATCAACCTCAAGGTTCGCGACTATCTGCAGATCCGAGTACCGGTGCCGCCGCTGGAAGAGCAGCGGCGGATCGCAGAGATCCTCGACACGATCGACGAAACGATCCAAGCCACGGAACGCGTCATCGCCAAGCTGTGAGCGATCACTGAAGACTGACATTCACGATCATTGAAAACTGACATGGGTGTCGGGGTCTTCTGGCCGGCATCCACCACCCGTTGGGGTGGCACCTCCAGCGTGTTGAGCGACCAAGCCACAACACGGACCGGAGGTGCCGCTCTCCATGATGACCCAGGAGAACTACGTGAATATCAACGACCTGCATGCGCAGGGATGGACGATCAAAGAGATCGCGGAGCACACCGGATGGCACCGCACGACGGTGTCGGATCGGTTGAAGAACGGCCCGCCTCCCGAGGCTCGAGCCGGCGAGGCGTCGGTGATGACCGAGCACTGGCAGCAGCGCGTCGACACGATGGTGAAGAAGTGGCCGAGGATGCAGGCGGTGAGTATTCACAACAAGCTCGCTGCGACCGGCTTCGAAGGTTCGTATCCGACGGTGGTGCGCGCGGTGCGCGATATCCGGGGTCCTCGGTTCAAGGCAGCGAACTCTGTGTCGGTGCCGATCCACACCGATCCCGGTGAGGAAGCCCAGTTCGACTTCTGCGACCTGGGGTCGTGGGCGGCACGGTTCGGGTGGCAGATCAATCTGGTGGCGTTCGGGATGATCTTGTCGTGGTCGCGTTGGCGGATGTGGTGGTTCACCACGTCGGAGGATCGTCATCACACCTTCGAAGGGATCGCCCGGTTCTTCGACCAGATCGGTGGTGTCCCGACGGTGTGTCGCACGGACCGGATGGGAGCACTCGGCCGGTCTCAGGGCCGGCGCTTCGAGTTGCATGCTCCGACGGTCGGTTTCGCTGCGCACCACTCGACGAAGATCGCGTCGTGCCAGGCCGGTGACGCGAAACGGAAGGGCAAGGTCGAGCGTCCGTTCCGCCAACTGCAAGAGACGTTCCTGCCCGAGGTCGAACACGACGGCATCCCCACAGGTCTCGATGATCTGAACCGGCGAGCAGTCGTGTGGCTGACCGACCGGGTGCACGCGGTCGAGTCACGAACGACCGGGGAGACACCGCTGGATCGGTTGGCGGTCGAGCGTGACTTCCTCGGCGCGTTGCCGCGGGTGCGGTTCGACTCGGATTACGTGGAGGTGCGTCGGGTGCACAACGTGTTGCCGTTCGTGTCGATCGACGCGAACCGATACTCGGTCCCGCCAGAAGCGTTGGGGCACAAGGTCGAGATCCGACGCAAGGTCAACGGCACCACTGTCGAGATTCGTCTCGCCGGTCGCCTGATCGCAACGCACCGCCTCGTCGACGGTCGCCGTGTCGACGTGTGGGATCCGGCCCACAAGCTCGCTGCCGAGGCCCTCGCATTGGGTTGGGACCCGTCGGGTCCGGACCTGCGCGTCGTCGCCAACCAGGTTGACCCGCCCTCGGCCGAGCGACTCGAGCTGGGCGGCGACTACGACGTCGCACCGCCCGATCTCGACGACCGCTACCCGGTCGCCATCGATGACGGCGAGGTGTCGGCATGAGCGTCTATGAACAGATCAAAGCCGACCTCGGCTACCTCAAACTCGACGCCGCTGCGGGCGCGTTCGCGATGCTCGCTGAGCAAGCCAAGACCGAGAACTGGTCCCACATCGAATACTTGGCCCGCCTCGTCGCCGAGCAGGCAACCGCAGATCGAGACCGCCGCCTCACGGCCAGGTTGCGCTACGCCCGGTTCCCCTACCGACGCACAATCGACGACTTCGACTACGAGTTCCAGCCCTCCGTCGACCGCAAGCTCGTCGAGGACCTCGCCACCCTGCGCTTCATCGACGAGAACCGGCCCATCCTCTTCTTGGGCCAACCCGGGTGCGGCAAGACCCACCTCGCTGTCGCGCTCGCCACCTTGGCGGTCGAGGCCGGCTACCGCGGCTACTTCAGCACCGCCGACAACCTCTGCCGCACCCTCGTGCGCGCCTCCATCGAAGGCAACCTCGCCTCGAAGATGAAGACCTTCACCGCACCCACCGTGCTCGTGATCGATGACGTCGGACTCCTCCCGATCGGCGGGACCGAAGCATCGGCGGTGTTCTTCCAAGTCGTCAACAGCCGCTACGAGAAAGGCCACCCCACGATCGTGACAACGAACCGAGGACTCCCAGACTGGGGCACCATCTTCGGTGACACCGTCGTCGCCGCAGCCGTTCTCGACCGGTTGATGCACAACGCGATCGTCTTCAACATCAAGGGCCAGTCCTGGCGTCTACGCGAGCACAACGGCCTCGAGATCGCCACCACCAACCCCGGCGACCGAGGCGCCAACTAACCTCACCACCCACCGACCAGAACACCGACCCCATGTCGGTTTTCGATGATCCCCGATGTCGGGTTTCCCTGATCGCTCACACAAGCTGTCGGTGACGGCATCCGGTCTTGCATCGGCCGCCGTAGCCGCAGCATTCGCGGGCCCCGGTATCCGATCGATCGGTCAGATCGCAGAAGGAGCGCCCGGTTCGCTCGTCCAGACGGGCCCCTTTGGAAGCCAACTGCACGCGAGTGACTACGTAAGTGAGGGCGTGCCGACGTTCATGCCCACTGACATCGCCAACGGGCGCCTTGATATCGCCGGAGCCGCCAAGATCACCGAATCGAAGGCGAACGAACTGGGGCGTCATCGGCTGCGCTCGGGCGATCTTTTGTTTGGTCGAAGGGGCGATCTCTCTCGTTGCGCCGTGGTCCCAGACGGAGCTGCAGGCGGGCTGTGCGGCACTGGTTGCCTGCTCGTCAGGATTCCGAACAACGTGATTGCCGCCGATTGGCTGGCCCTCGTCTATCGACACGACTATGTCCAGCGACAAGTCCTCGGGCGAGCGGTGGGCAGCACGATGCTCAATCTGAGTGGCGGACTTATTCGTTCGCTTCTTGTGCCGCTGCCGACGGAGGAGTCCGAGCAACTCATGGCGGCCTTCCGCTCGAACGAGCAGCGTCTCGAAGCCGAGAGCAACCAGCACTCGAAGCTCCGTGAGCTACGAAGGGGCCTGGCCTCGGACCTTCTGTCGGGCCGCGTGCGGACGGTGAAAGCGTGAGTCTTGGTCCCGAGTGGGAGAAGGTCGAGCGGCCCTTGCTCGATCAGCTCGCATCGCTTGGTTGGGACACCCTGATCTGGGGCGAGCACCTCCCGAGCGACGACTGCGATCGGTCATCGGAGCGCGATGTTCTGCTGGAGAAGCGGCTCCGGGTGGCGCTGTGGCAGATCAACCTCGGTCCCGACAGCGTCGAGTGGCTCGACGAGGCTCGGATCAACTCAGCCGTCGCGGAGTTGCGGTCGATGCCAGCTGGGGCGAAGTTGCTCGAAGCGAACCGATTGTCGACCAATCTGTTGCTCGGCGGGGTGACTGTGCCCGGCCTCGATGGTTGGGATGGTGGTCGGGACCAGACGATCAACTACCTCGACTGGGACAACTGGTCGGCCAATGACTTCCTGGCGGTGTCGCAGTTTCGGGTGGCGACGCCGGGGCAAGCGAAGGACATGCGGCCTGACGTGACGTTGTTCGTGAATGGCATCCCCCTGGTGGTGATCGAGGCGAAACCGCCGGGCAAGGAGAGCGCGATCACCGACGCCATCGATCAGCTCCGTCGCTACGCGAACCAGCGTGGAGGTCAGGTCGCTGAGGGGCCAGAGCAGTTGTTCTGGACCAATCAGTTCACGGTCGCCACGACCGGTGAGCGGGCTGAGGCGGGCACATTCTCGGCGGAGGCCGAGCACTACCTCGCCTGGAAGGACCCGTACCCGACGAAGGTCGACGAGCTGGCCGTGTCGCTCGGCAAGTCGGTCGACGAAGTCAGCCAACAGGAGGTCTTGAGCGCCGGGATGCTGGCGCCCGAGCGGCTGCTCGACATCGTGCGGCACTTCACGCTGTTCATGGAGCTCGACTCGGGCCCGACGGTCAAGCTCGTCGCTCGCTATCAGCAGTACCGGGGCGTGAGCAAGGCGATCAACCGGATGCTCACCGGCACGACGAGGGCGGTCGATGGGCACGTCGATCGGCGTGGCGGGATCGTGTGGCACACCCAGGGATCGGGCAAGAGCCTGACAATGGTGTTCCTCATCCGGGCGATGCGTAGCCACCCCGAGCTTCGCCGCTTCAAGATCGTGCTCGTCACCGACCGCACCGACCTGCAAGATCAACTCAGTGACACCGCAGCGCTCACCGGTGAGACGATCAAGGTCGCCCGCAACGCCAACGAGGTGAAAGCACTCCTGAGCCAGCCCGGCCCCGGCGTCGTCATGGCGATGATCCAGAAGTACCGCGACACCGACAACGGCGGTGGCGACGGACTGTCGGGCAGTGAAGCGTTCGGGACGCTCAACGAGTCGGACTCGATCCTGGTGATGGTCGACGAGGCGCATCGCTCGCACGGCTCGGCGCTGCACGCCAACCTGATGAATGCGCTCCCCAACGCAGCACGTATCGGGTTCACCGGCACGCCGATCATCATGGGTAAGCGCAAGAAGACCCTCGAGATCTTCGGCGGTTACCTCGACCGGTACACGCTCACCGAGTCCGAAGCCGACGGTTCGACCGTGCCGATCTTCTACGAGGGCAAGACCACCGACGCCGCGGTCGCCGGCGCATCGAAGATGGACGACGTGTTCGCCCGTTGGTTCTCCGGGCTCACCGACGACCAGCGCGAACTCCTCCAGAAGAAGTACGCCACCACCGCCCAGGTGCTCGAAGCGCCCGAGATGATCGCCGCCAAGGCACGCGACATCCTCCGCCACTACGTCGGCACCGTCATGCCCGACGGCTTCAAGGGCATGATCGTCGCCACCAGCCGCAAAGCCTGCATCCGCTACTTCGACGCACTCAACATGGCTCGGGACGAACTCGTCGCCGAGATCGAAGCCTTCACCTCAGAGGACGACGGCCGTCCGTACGACCAGCTCGACGTCGACGAGCAGTTCCTCCGCAGCGCCGCCGGGCAGCTCTACCTGCTGCGCGATCTGGACTTCGCGCCGGTCATCTCGGCTGACCACAACGATCCGCCGGAGTACCATCTGTGGAGCGACAAGCTCCGCCAGAAGGTGCGCACCAACCTGTTCAAGCGGCCGCTCGGCCCGGTGACCGACAATACCGACCCGCTCGCGATCTTGATCGTGAAGTCGATGCTGCTCACCGGCTTCGACGCGCCGCACGCTCAGGTGTTGTACCTCGATCGGCTCATCCAGGAAGCCGAACTGCTCCAAGCGATCGCCCGGGTCAACCGCACCGCCCCGAAGAAGTCGTACGGGCTCGTCGTCGACTACTACGGCGTCGCCGGCCAACTCACCCAGGCGCTCGCCGCCTACACGAGCACCGACGGCGAGAGCGACCCTGATGTCGACGGCGCGCTCCGCCCACTCGTCGCCGAGATCGCCAAGCTCGACCCCCAACGCGAACGCATCCGCCAGCTCTTCGTGCAGCGAGGCGTCGACCCGTCAACCGAGACCATCGAGGACTGCATCCTGCTCCTCGAAGACGAGCGCCTGCGGGCCGAGTTCGATGTCGGGCTCAAGCAGTTCATGTCCACCTTCGACACGGTGCTCCCGCGGCCCGAGGCGCTGCCGTTCGTCGACGCGGTCAACCTGTACGGCGAGATCCAGGTGCTCACCCGCCGCCGCTATCGAGACGACGTCGACGGTGACTTCGACCCGCACAAGTACAAGGAGAAGGTGCGTCGCCTCATCGACCAGCACATCACCGTGCTCGACCTCTCGCAGCGGATCGCGCCGATCAAGGTGACCGACGCTGAGTTCGCCGAGCACGTGCGTGGCATCGTGTCGCCGCGCACGAAGGCGTCGGAGATGGAACACGCCATTCGCCACCACGTTCGCGAGCACCTCGACGAGGACCCCGCCTACTACGACCGGCTCTCGCAGCGTGTCGACGAGATCCTCGACAAGCTCGAAGACCGCTGGGAACAAATTGCGATGTTCGAAGAGATCATCAGCGAGATCAACGCCGGACGCATCGACGAACAGGACACCGGCCTCGACCCCACCACGGAGCTGCCGTTTCACGGACTGATGGCCGAACGCGTCTCGAGCTCCGACGGTGCCGCCGCCGACGGGCTCACGGCCCTCACCCGTTCGCTCGTCGCCGACGTGCGAGGTCAGATCGCCGTGGTCGGGTTCTGGGAGAACAGCACCAAACAAGACGAGCTCCGCAAGGCCGTCAAGCGCAAGCTCGACGACAGCAACCTCTTCAGGTACGACGACCTCGACGAACTCGCCGTCGATCTCGTCGCACTGGCGAACGCGAATCGCCAGAGGTTGCGATGAGCGCAGGCATCCACTCACTCGATTCGCTGACCGCCGGCGACCTCGTCTTCACGATCGCCCCGCCGACCGATCGGACGACGTTGGAGATCACGGTTGACCGCGACGCGTTGCTCATCCTCCGGGCACCGACCTGCGCGTCACGTGAGCGCGTGGAGCGGTTCATCGAATCGAAGCGACCGTGGGTATATCGCAAGCTTGCCGAGAAAGACGCACTCGTCGCACCGCCCATCCGCAAGCAGTTCGTCGACGGGGAAGGCTTCGCCTACCTCGGGCGCAACTACCGGCTCAAGATCGACGACATGGTCGACGGCGTTCGCCTCGACCGCGGGCGGTTTCTGATGTCGACCGCGACCGCGGCTGAGGGTGATGCTGCGATGCGTCGCTGGTATGTCCGCTCCGGTCAGGCGTGGCTTCAGCGCCGCGTCGAACCGTGGGCGAAGCGAATGGGAGCGGCTGGTGTCGATGTCGCTGTGCGTGACCTCGGCTACCGCTGGGGTTCGACCAAGGGCGACACGCACATCAATATCCACTGGGCGACCCTGCAGCTTGCGCCGAGCCTCATTGACTACGTCATCGTCCACGAGCTCGCCCATCTCAGAGAGCTGAACCACACCGACCGCTACTGGGCCGAAGTCGCCCGGGGCATGCCCGACTACGAACGCCGCCGCAATGAACTCACCACGGCCGGTGTGAAGATCTGGACCTGCCGTGACTAACTCGACGTCAAGCGGTGAGGGGCACGCTTGTCTTTGTCTCAGAGCCGTTGGTCGCCGTAGCGAAAGTGTGCTGGAAACACCTCGGCGATTCGCTCACTGAACGCATGCAAGGGTTCTTCGCTCCATCCGTAGTAGCCAACGAGTCGGGCGAAGACGCCCTGGAAAACCACAACGGGCACGAAGACACTGTTGGCGATGAAGTCGCGAGTCACGAAGCGCGTCATCTCTCGCCGCCCGGGTTCATCGTCGATCTTGTACAGCTGTAGGTCGGAGTCGAGGGATGTGTGGGCATGACCACTCAGCACCTTGTACAACGACTTCGGTCGTTGGCTCGGATCGGGCCACATCCACTCCGCAAGCTGGTCGACCAGCGCCGTCGTTGTACCTAGTGAGGTGCCGCTCAGTCGTAGCCGGCGCGGGCTTGAGACGTCGGAAGTGGCCGAATCGTGGTGCTGAACGTACGCCCCGGTGATTCGTGCGACTTCGGACTCAGCACGCAGCAGATCGGCCTGTCGCTGAGGGTCGGACGGGTCAAGGTCAAGGTAGCTGGCAGCGAGTGCCTTCCCATTGAAGGCGCTGTCCAGAATAAGGAGGTGCGCGCTTGCGTACATTTGGAGAAGCAGTTCATTGGAGATGGCCTCGCCAACGAGAACGGTGCCGAAGTGGCCGACGAACGGCTGGACGTAGATGCGGAAGATGTTTGAGCACACCTCGAGCACGCCGCGACTGTGAGTGGGAAGCGACCAGGCGACCTCGCCGGATTCGAGGATCGATCCCATTTCTCCGAGCCGGCCTCCAGCAGAGTTCGCCAACATCAAACCCACCTGGTGAAGAGTTTCGGCAGGGCCGGAAGCTGGCCATGCGCCGCCTGGCCAAGTCTCCAACTCAGTTGCCGCCTGAGCAAACTGCGCTTCCGTCTCAGGATGTGCATTGAAGCCAGCCTTGTTCGCCTCAAAGTACGAATCTCGCCCGAGCCGGCAGAGTTCGGCGCAAGCCGCAAGGAACTCTGTGAGGTCATTCGATAGACGCGCCTCGTAGCCGATCGGGCCCCGTCGCCCCGTTCCGATCCGTCCTTGCTCGCCGACCGCCGGCTGCCGGAGCCGCAGCATCGGGCCGTTCTTCTCGAACAGGTTCCGATACGTATCGCGATTAGCGCGGGCGTGAAGTTGATTCGATTCGACCGGGCTTCCATCACCTTTGGCGTAGAGGCCCTGTGCGTTGATCATCTCGGCTAGATCAGAAATTTTCGTCCATTCGTTACCACGCTGACGCAGGACGGCGGCCATGGCCTCGTGGAGAGTCATGGGTCCGGCGCTCGCGCCAGGTGCGAGACCTCCGGCCCGCTCGATGAGATTTCTCAGCTCAGCGACCGATTGTGAGAGGCCTCCGATCTGAACCTCAACATCGTTGATCGTTTTGGTGAGGTCGTTCGACATCCAGTGAGTTTCGCGACTTATCAACCACAAAGCAACCCATTTTCAATAACCCTGGTGAAGCCGGTGGCACGGCGAGTCCGGCTGGGTTCAAACTGCAGTGACGTAGTTAAGCTTTGGGGGCGCTTCGACTCAATGTCTGAGCGGCGATGAAAGTTGACTTCAACACACATCGTCACGTTGAATCTTGGTGCGTTATAGTTAAACGCATGGAGGTTGAGCGGTTTGCGCAGAGTCCGGTCGGAAGCGTCGTGCCGATCAGCGGGAGCGACGCCCGGTTCGGCGAAACGTACGAGCACTGGGCGTTCGTGCCCGCCGCTCTCGCCGACGAAGTGGAGCTTTCGCCGGCCGCTCGCGACGCTGTCACCGAGGCAGCGCTCGCCCTTGGGCGGCTCGACCAGGCAGGAATGCAGATTCCGAATCCTGCGCTTCTTCGTCGTCCGACTCTTCGTCGAGAGGCGCAGAGCACGTCAGCGCTTGAAGGTACCTACGCACCGCTCATTGACGTGTTTGGTGTAGAGGACAGCGCTGAGGCGAAGACGCCGGAACTCAGGGAGATTCTCAACTACGTAGCTGCCGCAGAGTACGCCTACCAGTGGGTCGGTGAACGTGGCCGAATCACCCGCGGTTTGATCTGCGAGCTTCATGCGATCCTGATGCACGGCTCTGACGCCGATGCAGATCGCGCTGGGGAGATTCGCGACATCCAGGTCGTCATCGGGTCAGGAGGCCGCATTCAAGAGGCGCGCTTTGTCCCGCCCCCGCCGGGCCACGAATTGGAGACCGGCCTCACCGATCTCCTCGACTGGATCGATCGCCCGAAGACGAGATCGGCGCAAGCCGTCGTTGACAGCGCACTTGCGCACTACCAATTCGAGACACTTCACCCGTTCCACGACGGCAACGGACGAATCGGCCGTCTCCTGATCGTTCTTCAACTGTTGGCCGGCAAGGTGCTGAGTGAACCGCTATTTGCGGTCTCGCCGTGGTTCGAGGCGAGGCGAGCGCAGTACCAAGACGAGCTCCAGAACATGAGCATGACCGGCGACGTCGATCGCTGGGTGTCGTTCTTCTGCGAAGGCATCCGAGCTCAGGCCCAAGCGACTGTCGAAAAGATCACCGCCCTCCTTGCATTCCAGCAGGAAGCAATGTCGACCGTGCGCGGAACCGGTAGGCACTCGGTCGCGGTTGATATCGCCGGCGACCTGGTCGAGCGCCCGGTCCTCAATGTTGCGTCGACTGCGAGGCGGTACGACGTGAGCTTCGTCTCGGCGAACAAGGCTGTCGCGAAGTTGGTGGACCTCGGCCTTCTCGTCGAGACGACCGGCCGCGGGCACGATCGGGTTTTCCGATGCGACCGAGTCCTTCAGATCCTGGAACGCTGACGCTGGCACCTATGACCGCTTCGATCCGGATCGCTGGTGGTTGAGAGCGAAGTTGATACGTCCACGCCGAACCGAAACGAACTACTCAACTGCGGTCGCTTAACCCGCCCGCCGACACGTTCTTCGTTTCAAATGCTTAGGTAACCGCCACTCCAGAGACATTGTCGAGGCTCAGGCCATGGATGCTGACGCCTTCGCGACGAACGTTCCGCCAGAACTCGGTCCGGCCCCGCAGCTTTGATCCAGCCTGACTCAGGCTCACCTCGACGACCTCGACGGAGTTGCCAGTGATCGCTCTCGCCTCATCTCGCCAGGATTCCAGAGCGGTGGCCCAATCGTCGTCGTCGTCTTCGATCGAGTCCGGCCTGACCACCACCACGTCGATGTCGCTGTCGGCGCCGGCTTCGCCACGCGCAAACGATCCGAAGATGACGACGCTCTCGGGTGGAGTCGTCATCGCGGCGGCCGCCAGTCCGATTCGCTCCGCCGCCGCGTTGCGGGAATGAGCGATCTCGATCACTGCCTGGGCAGCAACGTTCGAGCGGGCGAGGAGAAACTGAGACGAAGGTGGAACCTCGTAGCGCTCGACGAGGCCAAGGTCCACCAGACCTGGCATCACTCTCGATGCTTGTGCCGGACTCACGCTGGCGAGACGAGCAAGAGTGCGCAGGCTCAATGGAGCGGTGGTCTCTACAAGAGCAGCAAGGATCCGACCCTGAGCACCGGGAATCACAGCCTCAATCGGTCGGACAAAATCCACACCCGGAACCGTAGCAAGCGTGCATCATAAATGAAACAATCGTTCCTTAGATGTGCGCTATCTGGCTGACTTGTGCGATTCGGCTACTTGTCAGGAGTCTGGCTCGTCGATCTTGGCGCCGTTTGCTGGCCACGGTTGCGGTTGCGAAGGTTGATCTCGTCGGCTAGCTGATCGAGTTCTTCTGCGGTGCGGTCGTACACCAGGTGGAGTGCTCGCTCAAGCAACGCAACCCCTTCGAGCACATCCTTGAGCGGTAGCGCAGCGGTGTGGCTGCCATCGTTGCCGATCCATTTCACAGCTTCCAGGACCGTCGCGACGTCCTGTCGTGAAGCAGCGAGTCGTTGGATCCGTGTGTGGGTCGTTCCGCGCTTGGGGACGCCGAGGTCTGTGAGGAGGTACTCGATCGAAGCTCGGAGTCGATTGGCAGCGCTCGACGGGTCCATCCAGACGACCTGCGAGGCCGACTCAATCGCTCGCTTCACATCCTCAGGCGTTCCGTCCGGAACGGTGAGCAGACGCAACGGGGGATCGCAGTATCTCAATTCGTAGAAGGTGTCGTACTCGCCGTACCAGTGGCCGCCCTCATCGACGTCAGCATCGACCTTCATCTTTCCTGCGACGAGTGCGATCGAGCGACAACTACGATTGCTGCATTCTGCCTGCACAGTGAAGTGCCCATGGATCCACTCCGGCTCCCAACCCTCATGATCTTGGTAACCCGCTGCGATGTCGATCTCGGTGGGCTTGCCGATCTGAAGTTCACCGGTCGAGCACTCGCCACACGGCAGCCGAGGCCAGTTTCCTTGCGGGAACCAGGAGCCCAACGGCAAGAGCGGAAGGGTGATTGGCATGAAGCGGACTCTACGACGGAACTGCCCTCGGCGCCCCAACTCGTTTGTCCCGTGAAGCCCGGTCAGAGTCGTCGAAAAATCATGCAAAGCTGACGCCACGTTGGACGCTCGAGTCGACGTACCCGCTCCCGATCTCGCTACTCACGGGAGCTCAGGCTCCAATGTGAGTGACGCCCACTGCCACCGAGGCAAGCGTTGTCGCATCCAGTTGATTAGCGCCTCACCTTCTGCCGGCATGCGGCCGAATCCGGTGAGGCAATCGATGGCGACCTGCGCGAGCGATGCGAACACAACCCCGTCGTCTTCCCAGGTGCGCTGGTACACGATCGGATCGCAGGGAACGGCGATGACGACGTTGCCACCGGTTTTGGTCGGGCGGAGCCGACGGGCGTCGGCAAGTCGCTCTGGGTCATCGGTATAGACGACGGCGATTTCGGGGGCGGTAACCGAGACGAGGCGGTTCGATGCGTAGGAGCCGGTGACTGCCCAGCGTTTGAGCTTCGACGACGAGAGGTCGCTAAGGAACTGCTCCGGGCCGGCGGGCGCAATCCAACTCGTCGTCTCATTGTCGGCGAGCAGGCCATAGGTGCGCGTGACCTGACGGATCATCGCTTCCCAATCAACGCGCTCGATCGGCTTGCGTGGCTGGCGTTCGATCAGCAACTCTTGGCCGAGCCCAGTGAGGAGTCGCGAGACGTAGCCAGCGTCCATGTCGAGCGCCTGGGCGAGATCTCCGAGACCGTAGGGCGGTGTCACTTCGGCCAGGGTGCGTTGGAGCGCCCAGGCTCGCGGGCCGCGGAGACTGCTCAGCGTCTTGGAACGCGGGGCTGGGTCGCGCGGAGCCCCGTCAGCTTGGACGACGACCAGCGGTTCATTGAGAGAGATGGACAGGTTTCCGGTGGAGTCGGCGTAGCTCTGTGCGCGATCGCCGAGGATCGTCCTCGTGCGAGGGCTGAGCCAATCGGAGATCACGACGGTCGGCTCGTCGAAGTCCGGAAGCGCCGCGGCTGCCCGAGGATCCATCCGTCTTCGGACGAACGCTTGCACCTCGAAACGGTCACCGGCAGGGGAGACGAAGCGGATGATCCCGCCGTCAGCCGTCCGCGATGCCACCGACACTTGCCAGCTCGACGGGAGCCGGTCCGCGATCTCGCCGCCGGCGCTGGCGAGCAGCTTCTGAATCACCTTCGGAGTCGGTTTGCGGGCCATGTGAGAATCGTTTGAATCGTGAGGAGGGATCGAGTTCCAGTCTGAACTTATTTGCTCAGATCGTCAACTTGCCTGAATCAGGCAAGTTGTCGTGTCACGCACGACTTCTAACCATTCTTCTAACCATTTGGTCGTCACGGGCCGATATCAGCTGTCACAGTCCATCATTCCGAGTCCGCGAAACCCGTGCTAGAGGGCACGAACTAACACAACCCGTCACAGTCCGACACCACCCCGAGCCAGCTCATAACCCGAAGGTCTCAGGTTCGAATCCTGCCCCCGCCACGAACGAAGAACACCAGTTCAGAGGCCCTTCTCGGGAGATCGGGAAGGGCCTCTGACGTTCCAAACTCGCCTGCTCGTACAACATCCGTACAACAGAGTTGACCTTCGGGTTCGACCCGGAAGGTCAGAGCACAGAGCGTTGGATCCGCCGGCGGGCTTGTTTCGCAGGCGGACGCCTGTCCGGTCATCACGCCTGGCGGGCCGCCGAGGATGTTGTGCCGGCTTCGGGGGCCGTTGCGCCAGGCATGAAGGGGAATGAGGCTCACCGATTGCACGAGAGGTTCGGGACTGCCCTCGAACTGCGCGATTATCGAGTGGCCTCCGTCGGTCAGAGGGCGTGCGACTTCGCCGGCGATGCGGCGCGTTGGCGTGCTTCTTGCCCCAGGATTATCGCTCGGGCGTGATCCGTGCTCATCGAAGGCGCTCTCGCGGAGCAGTGAGATCTGCTGGCGGCGTGACGGGTGCGGAAGGGGCTCGCAAGAGTCGCATCTGGGCGATGGCGAACGTTCCGACGATGACCGCGATGATTCCGATGATGGCTGCACCGCTGCTCGAGTACCAGCCGGCGATGATCGTCGCGATCGACGCGGCGACCCAGCCGCCGTCGGCCAAGCTGACTGCCGGCACCCACCGGCGCAGACTCTGCACGTTCGAGCGCGACAACGCGATGACGGTGAGCGCGAACGCAACGAGGCTGGCACCGACGACACGAACCCAGCCGTCCCATCCCGCACGCGGCCGAACTCGCCGACCAACGACAGGTTCACGCACCTGACCGACCGGCGCTGGACACCAAAGACCCTGTGCGGAATCCGATGGAACACGATGGCCGGAATCGCGTCGACTGGTGCGGACACCGACGAAGACCGAACACCCACCTGTCGGCGATGCCTCGCCATCCTCGACCGCTGGTTCCCCGAACCCGACGCTGCTCGCGCTCGCCTGTTGAGCCCCGAACGATGGTGAGCCCGGCCGCTTCGAGTTCGGTGGAACATAACTCGAGCGCGGTGGCGTCGGGGAGTTCCCAGCCGGCGAACGCCAGACCGTCTGCAGCGTCGGTGGGTCGGACGATCACGCGGAAGGGTCGGTCGTGGACCTTCATTGCGATTCCGTCGTCGTGGGAGATCACCTGGGTTCCCAGGAGCTCCGACTACGAGCGTCAGGGATCGAGGTCCGAGACATCGATCCCGATGGAGCCCAACCCTCGAAGGTTCATGCGTCACCCCGTGTGATCCTCCGACTCGAGGCGACGCTCCGAGCGGTTCCGACAACGGTGGACCTCGCGTGCGCCATGTCGCATAGGGTTCGACGTTCCAGACAGAGAGGGGCGCCGGTGGCGATCACATTCGAACCTGCTGACGCCCGCCGCGACCGGACAGTGCTGACCGAGCTCAACGTCGCCTACCTCGCCTGGTTGGACACGAACATCCAAGAGGCCTTCGGGGTCGACTTGCCGGCATTGTTGGGGCAGCCGATCGCCGACTACGTGGCCGCCACGCTCGACAAGCTGTGCTCAGCGGAGCCGCCCGAGGGTGTCTTCTACCTCGTGCGTCGCGACGGCTCGGTCGTCGGCATGGGCGGCGTGCGCCGCACCGGCGATGGGGCATCAGAGATGAAGCGGGTCTTCGTACGCCCGGACCAACGCGGCGGCGGGCTGGGAGCCGTCATCGTGCGGCGTCTGATCGCCGACGCGGCATCGTTCGGGTATGCGAGCATGCGGCTCGACTCCGGTCCATTCATGACGTCAGCGCACCGGCTCTACGAAGCCGAGGGGTTCCGGGATCGACCCATCTACGACGGTGCCGAAGTACCGAGTGAGCTGCACCACGACTGGCGGTTCATGGAGCGCAGCCTGCCATGACGAACTCACGGACCGGCGCTCGCGGCCGTGCCGATCCCGAACGGTGTCCGATCACGCACTCCGATGCCTGATGAGGCGCTGCCGAACGAGCCGCTTCACCGGAACGGCTTCGCCGATTCTCGCGCAGCAGACCCAATCGAACTCATCACCATCTCATCTCAACTGCGCTCGGTCCGTTGCCAGGCCCTTTCTCCGCTACACAATGATATTGTTGTGGTGTGATTCCTGTGTTCGGTCTTGGCAGCGGGCGAGCACGTTGCGTCGTGGGACGAAGTGGTCGAGCGGTTCGGCTGGACGGAGCGCCGCCGACGGCAACTCGATGGTCTTGCCGCCGCAATCGAGTGGCTCGCTGATGCGGGTTGTCGGCGCGTTTGGTTGAACGGAAGCTTCGTCACGGCAAAGGACGAGCCCGGCGATTTCGACGCCTGCTGGGACACCGACGGAGTCGATCTCGGCGCTCTCGACCCGGTGCTGCTCGACCTGTCCGATCACCGCTCAGCACAGAAGTCACGCTTCGTTGGGGAGCTGTTCCCGAACGTCGTCGAGACCCAGTCCGGCCTGTCGTTCTCGGAGTTCTTTCGGAACGAACGCGACACGAGTCGCAAGGGAATCGTTGTCATCAATCTCTCGAAGGGAGACGCATCATGATCACCAACGAAGTGCAGTACCGCGCCACCAAGGCGCACCTGGACCGCTTCGACGAGGCCGCGGCCAATATCGAGTCGCGGCCTGGCAAGCGGACCAAGCTCGATCAACTGGAACTCGACGCCGTGCGATCGCAAGCCGACGACTTGCGCACCGAGTTGGCCGACTTCGAGCAGCTGCGAGCTGGCGCGCTCTCGACGTTCGAGGCAGGCTCCCTCGAGGAGCTGGCGACCGTGCTCGTGCGGGCGCGAATCGCACGCGGCTGGACTCAGCGTCAACTCGCCGAGAAGCTTGGCGTGGCTGAGCAACAGATCCAGCGCTACGAGGCCAACGACTATCGATCGACGAGCCTTGCCCGGCTCTGCGACATCGCCGACACTCTCGGCGTCGTCATCGCCCAGCGTGGAGAACTGACCACATCTGCCTGATCGCTCGTGGGTTCAACTTGAGACGGGTCCGACAAACCGTCGGTGCGATTCGGTTCATCGATGGTGTCATGCGTGGAGGGTCGGACGAAGCCCGGAACTTCTCGCGGTTCTTCGAACGGACCAGTCGTCCGGTTTCGGGATGCGACCATTGCCGGGCGTAGCCTCTCGGTGTACCGGCCATGCATCAGGCTGCCGAAGACTGTGTCGTGAGCTCGAGGGGCGTCAGCCTTCAGCGGCGCAAGGGTCGTCGATCATCTCCACACCAGGCACGACCGACTGGAGTTCTGCCTCGGTCAGGCTTCGGTCGACGGAACGACAGGCGAGCGTCACCCAGTTGTCTGGATCGATCGAGATCTCGAGCAGGCCTCGGTCGTCGGCGACGAGCACGGTGCGGCCGTCGGCGGCCACTTCGAATGCGCCGCGGAGACCAGCGGTGCGGTGAAGTGTTCCGATCCGGGTGGCGGAGTCGACGTCCCAGAGCACGATCGAGCCGTCCTCGGACTGGACGATCAGTCGGGCACCATCGGCCACGAAGGCCATGCGGATGGGGAAGGGCGCATCGTTGTCCAGTTCGGCAATCGGTGAGCGGTCGGCGTCGACGACGGTGATCGTGCCCGACCAGTCACCGATGGCGGTTCGCGATCCGTCGGGCATTGCGGCGATCGCGCCGATGGACGCACCAACCGTCACGGTGTCGGGTTGTTCGCCGCTTCCTGGGTTGATCCAGCGGACGTCGCCGTTGATGTCACCCACCGCGATCACACCTTCGTTGCGGTCGGCGAACTCGGCAACAGTGATGCCGGTCGCATCGACCCGGACATCGGCCTCACCGGCGATGCGGTCGATCACGACCACTTGACTCCGGCGAACTGCTTCGCCGCCTTCGGCGAGGACGAGGATGTCGCTCGTCTTCCCGACCCGCGGAGCGATGAAGCTCTGCATGCCGGGTGCGACCAGTTCGGACAGGTCGATCGTCTGGATCGTCTCACGACCGTTCGATTCCACGTAGGTGAGGGCCTCGATGTCGGCGGTGATGAAGCGGCCATCGCCGATGGGTCGGCTGTCGCGTGTGGGGAGTGACGGTCCGATGTCGATGGGGTCGGCGCCGCCCGGCGCGGTCGGAGTGGCGAACCATTGCTCTCGCATCGACCCGTCTTCGACCGCCACGATGCTGACGGCACCGCTTGCGTCGGGAGCGACGAAGCCGGCGACACCCCAGTCGGGAATCGGGATCTGCGCAACGACTCGGCTTGGCGCGTCGAGGTCGAGTGCGATGACGCCCAAGCTGGAGGCGAATGCACGCAGCGTGCGTTCGCCTGTGTACTGCAGCGTGACACCGGTAGCGAACTCGATCGGCTCGGTGAGCGGTTCACCCGTGGTGGTGTCGAAGATCTCGATGCCATCAGCCGTGCCGACGGCGATCGATCGTCCGCTCGGGCTGAACACGAGGCTGGTGTTCACACTCGCCTCGATGATCAACGGTTCGGGTTCGCCGGCCGTGAGGTCGATCACGTAGGTCGGTCCGCTGCGATCCGATAGCGCGAGGAGCGTCCCGGTCTCGTCGACAGCGACGACGTCGGTCTGCGCCGGACGAGGGAAACGCTGTGGTTCGCTCGACCCGTCGACCGGCGTGATGATGAGCGAGCCGGAGTCGTCGAGCAGCGCTGCGATGGTGCCATCGCCGGATCGCGCGATGGCGAAGACACCTGGTCCGATGTCGACCGATGACCGGACCTCGAAGTCGGGGAGTGAATGCACCACCAGCCGGCCGTCGGGGTAGGCGGCGGCGAGGTCGCCGATGCCGTCAGCGGTCGGGCCCGGCGCCGTCACAAAGAAGTCACGCGCCGGCTGGTCGGCGAGCAGGTCGCCGGTGTCGATGTCGTAGAGCAGGAGCCGGTCGTCGTCGACGGCATACAGGAACTCGCCCCGAGGGTCAGTCGTTGCAGCCCCGGGCGCCGTGTCGAGTTGTACCGAGCGGGTGGTGCCAGCCTCCACATCGACGACGTCCACGCTGGCGTCGTCAGACACGTACGTGTAGTAAGGCCCACTCGCGGGCTGGAGCACGAGGCCCGTGGAAGGGCGTGGTGCGAGCAGTTGTGTGGCCCGAGGGTCCGCCGAGAGCGACTCCAACAATCCTGCGGCCACGTCGGGTGAATCGGGGGTGCTCCGAGCGCTCGCTTCGACCGCGAGGAGCATGGCAGTGATCGGGTCGCTACCGGACAGCACCCGGGCCGTGCTGGCGACCGCTGCGACTTCCGCCGCTTGCCGGGTGGCATCGGACTCGGCTCGCGCCTCGTCGGCTTCGGCGGCGCGATCGTCGGCGCGCTGGCTGGCTGAGAGCGCGAGACCCGTCGCACCGAGGGCCACGACGAGCAGCACTGCCAAGGAGGTGACGAGCGCGCGAAGGCGGGTCAGGCGCGAACGCTCGCGTGCAATGTCAGCCTCGTGGGCGGCGGTCGAGGCGGCGAGGAATCGCGACTCGGTATCGGAGAGTTGGCCCGGGTGTCCGGCGCTCCACTGTGCTGCAGCGGCGAGACGGTTCCCTCGGTAGAGCAGGCTGGCGTCGTCGTTTGCTTCCGACCAGGCGTTCGCCGCGGCGGCGAGGTCGTCGAGCAGACGGAGACCGTCGGCTTCCTCCGATATCCAGCCCGCAAGGCGTGGCCACTCGCGAAGCAGGGCTTCATGACTCACCTCCACCGTCGGGTCGCGGGTCGTCGGGTCGCGGTCGAAGGCGAGGAGTCGTGCCCGACCGAACGCGTCGACGACGTCGTTCGGGATGGTGGCGATCTCGGAACGTCGAGCGCGCCGACGCATCGGTGTCGACGGCGTGCTGACCGTGACGAGGCGGTTGAACAGCCGACGGGTGGCGTCCTGGTCTGCAGGTGAGAGTGCGCTGACGGTCTCTTCAGCGCGCTGCGCAAGCCCGCCGGTCACGCCGCCGAGCCGGCGATAGTCGGCGAGCGTCATCACCCCGTCGTCGGCGCCGGCCTCGAAGACCTCGGTCATGACGTACTGGACCATCGGCAGCGAGCCCGGTGAACCGGCAGCATCACCGACAATCTGTGCGACCAATCCGGGCTCGACCGCCATGCCGACGTGTTCGGCTGGGCCGATGATCGCATCATGTAGGTCTTCGATCGAGAGCGGGGTCAAGAGCACCGTTCGGTTGCGAAGGAGGGGGCCGGCCGTCGGATGATCCAACACGCGACCGATGAAGTCGGCCCGACATGTGATGACGACACGCAAGTCGATCGCCGGGTGATCCAACGCATCGCCGATTGCGGTCAGTAGCCGGTCGCGTTGCGCATGGTCGGACAGCGTGAACAGTTCTTCGAACTGGTCGATGGCGAGCACCAGCATGCTGTCGGGATCACGGGTGATCGATCGGAGCGCGGTTGCCAACCGAGCGTCGTCGCTCCCCAGTTCGGCGGCGAACCCGGTGAGCGGCGTCGCAGCGATGCGAGTGAGCGCGATCTCGAGTTCCTCGAGTGGGTAAACACCCGGGACCATCGTCGCGACGAGGGCGCCGGCCGCTCGATACCGGGGCAGGAGCCCGGCTCGAACCACCGACGACTTGCCCGAGCCGGACGGACCGACCAGCGCGGCGACGCTGCGGTGACGAATCGTCTCGGCCAGTTCGTCGACGATCTCGGCGCGCCCGAAGAACAGATCGGCATCGGCCTCGGTGAATGCGGCCAGTCCTCGAAACGGGTTGGGGCCGACCGAAGTCGCCACGCTGCTCGTCCCGCCTGAGCCGGTACCGTCGTCGAGCAACAGATCGGCCATCACCGACACGGCGCTCTCGCCACGGTGTCGGAGCCGTTCGGCGAGGGCGATGAGCTGACGGTGATGCGACAGCGTCGAGGAGGACATTGCGTCGGCGCTGGTTGTGGCGATCAGGTCGTCGACGAGGTCGGCCAGGTCGGCCAGGTCTCGCTGAGGTGAGATGTCAGTCGTGACGAGATCGAATCCGCCGACCACGGCGCTCCCCCGATCATCGAACCAGATCGTGTCGAGTCCGACGTCGCCGTGTGCGACTCCGCGCTGGTGTGCGGCCCAGAGTGCGTCGATGACCCTGGTGACCGTGTCCCATGCTTCGGCGGCGGTGAATGAGGTAGTGCGGCGGCGCGCACCGAGCGTGCCGCCCGCGTAGTGGCGGGTCACGAGGTAGGCGCCGCCTGGTTCGCGCCAGTAGTCGTACACGGGAGCGATGCCGGGGTGTTCGAGTGCCGCAACGGCTTGAGCTCGGCCCTCGAACCGACGCACGAACGCCTGGTCGTCGGCGAGATCCGGCGAGATCACCGTGATCATCACGTCGCGATCGATCGAGGGCTGGACCGCATGATGGATCGTGCTCTGCCCCGCCTCGGCGATCGGTTCGCGTAGAAGGTAACCCCGCAGCGGTCGCCCGTGAGGGCTGCCATCCAGGCGTGGGTCCTCCGCGATGATCATCGACTCGACCTCGGTGATCGCGCCCGAAGGTTCCAGACCGGTCTCATCGGCGAGGAACCGCGCGTAGTCGCGCCCGGCGCGCAGTGCTTCCGCCTGACGGCCGCTCCGATACAGAGCGATCATCAACTGACGCCGTGCCGCTTCTCGCAGCGGATGTTCGGCGACGAACGACTCGATCTCGGCGATCGCTTCGGTGTGGCGCCCCGCTTCCACCTGGGCTCGGGCACGGAGTTCACGAGCCACGAGTCGCAACTCGTCGAGGCGGATGGCTGACGCCGAGGCCCACTCCTCGCCAGCGAACTCGTCGAACGCGTCGCCCGACCACATTGCGAGCGCTTCGTTCAGGACGACCCAGGCGGCAGCCGGTTCACCGGCCGCAAGGCGGCCGCTCGCTCGCTCCACGGCATCTGCGAACACCCTGGCGTCGGTCGCAACGTCGCCACTCAACCGGTAGCCCGGCGCCTCGGTCACGACGAGATGTGCTCCATCGGGTGCGCCGGACGACTCGAGGTTGCGTCGCAGCCGTGCGACGTACGTTCGAAACGTCTTGGTCGCAGCATCGGGTGGCGCATCGACCCAGAGTTGATCCACCAGGCGGTCGGTCGACACCACTCGTCCGTCGGCAGCAGCCAGCATGCCGAGCAGCCGCCGCTGGTGAGCGCCCTTCAAGACGACCGCTCGACCGTCGATGTCGGCCCGGATCGGACCCAGCACGTTCACGGTCAGCACGCTGAGTTCCTGTCGTCGGATGCGGTCATGTCGCAAGCCTCCTGAGCCAGGGTTGCGTCTCGGTTGCACGACCGTCTCTGCCGCTCCGCCCCAGCGCACAAGCGTAGTCCACAGGGATCACGCCGGTTGTTCGCCGCAATTCTCTGCCGCGTTCCAGGTGGAGGAGGTCATCGTGCAATCGGCGTGCAACCCCGAGTCCGCAGTGTTCAGGTCGTTCACGAAACCCAGAACAGATCGAGGAGATCGACATGAACACCTATACCCACCATCTGGCCGATCGCATCGCTGCGAACCACCACGACGACCTGATCCGTTCGGCTGCTCAGCGAGAGTTGGCGGCTGGCATCGGTACCGTCTCGACACGCCGCCGCATTGCATTGTCGATGTTCTCCACCAGGCGTCGCCGCTTCGTGTCGGCCGCTTCGCTCGGGTTGTCCACCGCGCTTGCTGTGGGGGCCCTCGCCGTGGCGGCTCCGACCTCGGTCGAAACGCCGCCGGTCGAAGCACCGATCGTGCAGCACCACTCCCTCGACTTCCCGTACAGCGACAGCGTGGTGTTCGGCCGCCACCTGCGTGCCGTGTGACACGCCGTCAGCTCACGACGACAGGATGCGGTTGTCGTGAGCGAAGACGATGGCGGCGTTGCGGTCGCGACGGTCGAGTTTGGTGAGCACCCTGCTCAGGTGAGTCTTGACAGTGGTGTCGCTGACGAAGAGCTCCGCGGCGACCTCCCGGTTGGAGAAGCCTCGCCCGACCGGACGAAGGACGTCGAGTTCCCGGTCGGTCAGCATCGACACGTCGGCGCGTTCGCGAGGGCGTGGTCGCGGGAGGCGGCGAGGAGCCGGCCGGCGACGTGTGGATCGATCGAGGTGCCGGCGGCTCGGAAATCCGTTGCCCGATCCCATCGGACCTCCGTGCTGGTTCGTCCACGGGTTGTCCGGTCTCATCGACATCCTCGGCCCGCCCGAGGATCAACGGTCGGGCCTGCTCGGCGAGGACGTCGACTATTTCATGCTGCCGCCCCTCGTCGCCGGTGATCCGGCACCCGTCCACGTGGGGATCCTCCGAGCGACCTCACTGACCGACCGGCCCGAAGTGCGGGCGCTGATGAATTTCATCGCCAGCCCGAGCTGGGGTGAGGTCTGGGCCGGAGTGGACTCGATCGGCGAGACGTTCTTCTCCTCGAACCGACGCTTCGACACACCGGCCAACGATCGCAGCCGAACATCGACGTCCGACTCCGGATCCACGAGGATCACATGCGTGCGCTCGAGGACGGCTCGTGGCGTGCCCTCGACGTCGTTGCCCACTCGATTGCCACGGACTGGATCGACCGACCCGCCCTCGCCCGCCAAGCTAAGTTGAAGCAGGCGTCGGAGACCGAAGCCGAGATCGTGGAGCAGCGGAACAAGCGCCTCAGCTTCGATACCACGCGACAAGCTGTCGACGGATGGGTGGGCCGATCGACTGACCCCAGCAATGTCCCGCCCCCTGCCCCGCCCTGCCGGCCGACCAACGAGTGGAGCGAGCTGAACGACACAGACCTCGTTCTCGCCAAGTGGGCGGGACGCGGACCCGCCGACTACATCCCCGAAGGGGGCGGAGACCCGAACCGACCCACCAAGTCGTGGGACGAGATGGAGGACACGGAGCGGTACCGCGCCGAGATATTCGGCTACGAGCCCGTTGGAGACAGATGGCAGCAAGCACCTGAACCGCCAGAGCGGCTGACCCGGCGAAAGCTGCCGACAGTGCAGCCGCCGGGCCGGTGATGCCGGTCCTCCGGCAAAGAGTTGTGCGATCGAATCTGTCGTCAGGCTTTGAGCCTGATATCGATCTTTTCGAGGGTGGTGTCGAGAGCCTCAAGATCACGCCAGGCGCCCGACAAGGTCTGCACCTTGAGGAAATAGTCGCTCATCAGGTTGCCGCGCGAGCCGAGCCACTTTCCCGACCACATTGATGTCACCGCAGCGGCCGACGCTGCATCCGCATCGGGGGCGGTTCGTGGCAAGCGCTCGAGATGATCGAGCAGTGCCGCGTCAGTGATTGAGCCGAGTTCCGTGACTTCGTCGACAACCTCCTCAAAGCTGACGCCACGAGCGGTGGCGACTTCGGCGATCACGGCACAAATCGCTCCTCGGTACTTGCCGACACCTCGTAGGCCACTGATCGGTTCACGTTGCAGGCCAACCGTCGGTCGCGGCGACTCGGGACCGGCGAGAATCGATGCTCGCTCGCAGAGTTCCACCATCTCGTCGGTCTTGCGGTCCTTGTCCAGGCTCCATGGCTCAGCGCGGCCGGAGCCGCCCATTTCGCCAAGAGCCTGGTCGAGCGCTGCGTAGGCGGCCCCGATTTCAGAACGAAGCTCCTCATGGTTCTCGTAGGCGATCAACCCCCACGGTGAGTTGGTCTGAAAGACCTCGCGCACCGCCTTGTGGAGAGTCCACGACTCGTCTGGGATAGCGCCGGCTTGAAAGGGGCGGAACTTGTCAGAGAGTTCGGCACCGATTTGCGCCAGCACGTCGTTTCGCTCATCCGTAGCACCGCTCATCTACAGATCATTGCGGACTGTGCGTCGTTCCGCACACGGCGATGGGGCTCCTGTTCGAAGGCGCAGGCCGCGGGATCGAACTAATGTCAGCGCCAATGGCGGGCCTTGATATAGGACTGGAGCGTCGGCGTTCGACGACAGGTGGACTCCCTCGTTCGGCAGAAGGGGCTGACTTCGTCGCGATCGACTTCGAAACAGCGAACTCCTCACGTGCAAGCGCCTGCTCCGTGGGCGTCGCAGTCGTGCGTGCTGGCGTCGTCGTTGAACATGGCTCGGCGCTGATCAATCCGGAGACATTCTTTGACGGCTACAACATGGCGGTCAACGGCATCGGCCCCGACGACGTTGCCGATGCGCCAACGTTTGCGGAGCTGTGGCCGCAACTCTCGGTTCTGCTGAGCGGCCAAGTCGTGGCGGCACACGTCGCGACTTTCGACCTTGGAGTGCTTCGGCAGTCAGTGGCGCGGTACGAATTGCTGGGCATCGATGCCGAGGCGATGTGTTCATGGAGACTTGCGAAGCGGGCATGGAAGGCGTATCCGTCCTACGGACTCGCCTATCTCAGTGGCGAACTGGGCCTGGCTCTCGACCACCACGAGGCAGGTTCGGATGCGGCAGCGTGTGCAGGCGTCGTCCTGGCTGCAATCCGAGATTCAGAGGCAACGAGTCTGAGCGACATGTGCCAGCGGCTGGACTTCATGTTCGGCACACTCGACCCCTCCTCATTCATCGGTCTCAACAGCAACGCCCTGCCCGGCCTCCGAAATCTCGAAGCCGCAGAGGACGCGAACCCGGACCACCCACTATTCGGACGCACGCTCTGCTTCACCGGAGCGATGTATTCGATGGTGCGCAGAGAAGCGGCCGAACGCATCACCGCCTTTGGGGCAGATTTCAAGGACAACGTGTCGACCAAAGTGGACACGCTGGTCATTGGCGACGCCGACTTCGTCCAATTTGCCGATGGAATGCGGACCGGCAAGATGAAGCGAGCTGCCCAGCTCAGCGACGAAGGCCACGAGATCGAGATCATTGCGGAGCGCGACTTTCTGGCTCTGCTACACAGCTGACTGTCGGTTCAACTGGCGAAGGCCTTGGGCGAAGCAGACCAAGTGCTGCTGACCCGAGCGACGGCGAAGATTTCCTCGACCTGTTCGTCTGACACCACGCGGGGCAGGTCGCGAAGCCACCCAAGCAGCCGGCGTCGAGTCGTCACGTGGACATCCGACGGCATCTGCTTGACGTTGAAGTCGTCGAGGTCGACGAACGCGATCGCAGCCCGCACCTCGATCGATCTGCCACATGCGGCGGACAACAACTTGGCAGCTCGCTCGGCTTCGAAGCGTGAGTTGCGGAGGTAGTCCGTCTTCTGGCCGTTGATCATGACCATCCGTTCGCCTATCCACGCCTTGCCGCGCGGATGGCGTTTTGTGTTGATGGTGATCACGCCGGGTGGACCGATCCCGACGTGGTCGATGTCGCTGCCTCGATCACCCACTTCGATGGCGTGGAGGCAGTGCCAACCGGGGCCAAGTTTTGCGAGTTCCCGAGCGATCTTCTCCTCGCCCTTCGCCCCAACGCGCCAGGATCGCTCGTCGGTCTTCACGCCGAGGACCCTGGCGACCAGGTTGAGCGCGGGAGCCAGGCTGTTGACGCGCTCCCGCTCCGCCCATGCGGCGGCGCCGGCCACGTTGTCTGCGAGGTCCGTCGGAGCCGGGATTGGCTGAGGGGTCGGGTAGGGGTGCAGGCTTGGCGACGTGAGAGCCGGTGCTGATGGTGGGAGTTCAGATGGGGCGACGCCCTCCGTGACCTCGGTGGGCGATTCGTGAGGCGTTTTGCTCTGAGATTCCGAGGTCCACCGGCGTAAGCATTCTTCGAGGCTCGACTCGTAGCCCGGCGTCTTGGCTACGACCTTGTGCTCCTTGAGGTCGATGTGGCCGATCTCGTCGCCAGCTTGGTTTCGGACGTACACGCGGTCGTTCCCGTAGCGGGTCCAACGCGTCTCGATGAGCTGACTCATGGTCAGACATCGGCACGAACGTGCTACGACATGAAGGTCGATGGTCAGGAACTGGACTTCTCGATGAGCGCAGTGAGCTCCCGGT
Organism: Ilumatobacter sp.; assembly: GCF_046290335.1. Classification (GTDB taxonomy): domain Bacteria; phylum Actinomycetota; class Acidimicrobiia; order Acidimicrobiales; family Ilumatobacteraceae; genus Ilumatobacter_A. Next base: position 530,456 of record NZ_JBKAGH010000003.1, read on the forward strand.
CGGGACTGATGCGCCGCTTGTACAGCGGACTCATCGGTGTGTTGGAGAGCCACACCGCGAGGCCAACGAGATCGATGTCGCCGCCGGCATCGTCCAGCGCGTAGCCAGCGTGGCGTACGAGTTCGTTGACCACTCCGAGCGTGCTGCGGCTCTCCGTGGGAACACAGACCGCATCGTCGCTGGTTCGATCAAGCGCGCTCGCAATGAACTCGGCAGGCGCATCGTGAGCAGCCAGCGTCTCCGCCAGCGTGTGAGGGAATCGAGCAAGGAGAGTCGATGCCGGCGCAAGCGGGAGCAGCGCTGGCAGCAGCGTGTACTCGTCGACGAAGAGCGCGACCTGCGGTCGCCAGAAGATCGCAGTCGCGTACCAAGGGGCCAGCGGCACGCCGTCGGCCGACGGCGCGTTCTTCGTGAATCCGCCGAGGCGTTGCGCAAGCTTCTTCGTGGCGTGGACGGTCAGCACGGTCGGGTCCTCCTGCGAGACAGACCAAGGCGAGCAAGCGACACGGCGACACCGTGCGAGGATTCATTGCTCGCAAATGAAACGGTTGTCTCTTTTCTGAGCGACATCGCTACGGAAACACCAGGAAGTTCGGCGGAACCTTGACGGTGAGCCATACGCCGTTCGCGGCGCGAAAGAAGTCATGGCCGTCCTGGTTCATCTGAAGCGCTCGCAGCTGGAGAATGACGGGAACGCCGCGTCGCTGCCCCACCTTTGTCGCAGTCGTCTCATCGGCGGAGAGGTGGACGTGGCTGCGCTCCATCGATCTGAGTCCCTGCTCGGCGATCAGTGGCAGGAATCGCTCGACCGTTCCGTGAAACAGAACGTCGGGAGGAGCGAGTGGCGTGAGGTCGAGGTCGACTGATACCGAGTGACCTTGTGCCGCACGGATTCGTCCGTCCACCAACTCGAAGCGCTGCTTCTCCGACGTGGCGACGACGTGCTCGATCTCGTCGAGTAGTACCGCATCTCCGTTGGCGCTGAGTGCGGCCACGAGCGACTCGACGTCGACCCAACCGTTCGCATCCAGTTCAATGCCCGCGGTGTCCGGTCGATGACGCAGGACGTACGACAGGCGCATGCTGATTCGAACAGCGTTGTCGTTGCTCACGACAGCTCTGCTCATCACGACAGTGTTGCAGTCGAGCGCGAAACTCGGGTCGTCAGTTCCGCTGGCACCGCTTGGTCGACGACGTACGATTGAGGCTCTCCGAGGAGGTGGCTGTGTCAGGCAACGGCGAGACCAAGTCGGCTCCGGCCGAGCTGACTCTTGAGCAGATCATCGAACGCTGCAATCCAATGGGCAACCTCGACGAGCTGCTCATCGGTGATCTCACCAGTGCTGATGAGGACAAGTTCTTTGGCATCCTCGAAGGTGCATGACCGATCGGCCGTTGATGAACCAAGCGAGCAACCTCGGCATCGACGTTGCGAAGGAAGACCGATCGTGATCACCAACGAAGCCCAGTACAGCTCGACCAAGGCACACCTCGCCCGCTTCGACGAAGCGGCCAGCAACATCGAGTCGCGGCCGGGCAAGCGGACGAAACTTGAGCAACTCGAACTCGATGCCGTTCGGTCGAAAGCTGAAGACCTGCGAGTCGAGCTCTCCGAATTCGACGGCCGCTGAGCACCAGCTCGCAGCGTCATTCCCTCCTCGTTCGCGAACTCTGCGACCCCCATGGGGCAGTATTGAGGAATGTCCTCGCCTGCCGGTCCCATTGACGCCCCGGAGAAGTCCTTGGCGGAGTTCTTCGCGGAGATCGAATCTGAAGATGGGCCGAGCTTGACGGCCGACGACCATCGCGACCTCGTTGCTGCTGTGCGTTCGGACCGCGAACGACCAGACGCCTGACGTGCACGTCGTCGTCGACGCACCGTTGCTCGCTGGAACGCTCGTCGACGTCCAAGGCGACATCGGGCGTCGCTACCGAGAGCGGCTCACCGAGCTCGTCGGCGACGATCGTGCGTATGTCATGCGAACTCTGACGAAGCTGGAAGTGGCCGCGGCGTTGAGGAACAAGCTGCTCCGCGCTGGCAGCGATCCGGTGCTCACCGAGGAACACTGCGACCGGGCAATCCGAAGCATGGCCAGCTGGCCGTTCCAACGGATCGAACTCACTCAGCCGATGCTTGTTCGTGTCTGGGAGATGCGCAACAACATCACGCCGTACGACGCGATGTACGTCGCAGCGACCGAGCAGCTGATGAACGAACACGACGGCAACGCGATTCTGGCGACCGCTGACGGACGCCTCGCCAATGCGCCGGTCTTGAGTGTCCCTGTCGAGCGATTCTCGCCCGACGACTCTGGGGCGAGGGATTGAGCCAGGGTTCAACTTGCACGGGGCCCGTCAAACCTTCGGCACGCTTCGATTTAACTATGGGCGCCGTGCGCGGAGGTTCGGCGGCAGCTCCAAACTTCTAACGATTCTTCTAACGGACCAGTCGTCACGGCCCGTAATCCACAGGAACGACCCGTCATCAAGAAGCGGCAAAACCCCAGCTAGACGCAACAAAACGTCACGGCCCGTCATCAACTGACAGTGACTTTCTGCGACTCATAACCCGAAGGTCCAAGGGTTCGGCGGACGGAGAGCGCTACGTGCCTCCCGGGAGGCGTCAGGGCTGGCGGACCGCACCGAGGTTGGGGTGGCGGCTCTGGTGTAGTACCGCCATGATCAGAAGTTGAGCACCCAGGATCCGGTAGCGAATGGCGTATGGGAAGCCGTCGGCTGGGACCGTCCGCTCGATGATCTCATCGTGGTCGTCACGAAGGACGGGCCGCCCCGCGTTGGTGCCATTGCGACACCCGAACGACGGTTGCGTTGATCGAGCCAAGGAAGCGGTCGTCGAGACCGTCCTCTTGGTCCTCGTACCAGTTCCAGGCATTCAAGAGATCGAGGTCGACGAGGTCGTGGAACTCGACGCGAAGGCTCACGTGCCGCGCTGGGCGCGGCGGTCAGCGAACCGCTGCTGGATGTCGTCCCACGTGAGAGTGCCGGCGTCGCCGGAGTCGAGCCAGACCATACATCCGAGTCCGATCGCAATCGGTACGACCACGGACAGTCTCCCGCAACGTCGCCGTGGGGCGGTTGCGAGAACGTATTCGTGCCAGTGAATGCTGAGCTGATGTCGCTCGCCTTGCGTCGATAGTTCGACGAATCGGCGCCGAACGCGACGAAGCCGGCCGCGTCGAGAGGGACCGTGTTCTCGATGATCTCGATGAGATGGTCGAGCGGATAGAGGCCGGCGGTGCTGACCCACACGACCATGCCGGGCTGCTCGGTGGACATCCACAGGGCGCACAGCAACGCCCTTGTCTCCAACCGGTCGATGCGCTCGTTCGGACCGCCCGCGGACTCTTTGCTTGTCGTTGCGGTGTTCACGAGGGGACTCTGGTTTGGCCGCTCGCTTCGATCGGATCGACTCGACGTGCCGCTGCGACATCGACCGCGAGCTTGCCGACGGTGCGACCGCTCTCGATTCGGTCGTAGCCCGCTCGGACATCAGCCCTGCTGATGGTCTCGGTCAATTGTGAGCGGACTCCGCCTTCGCCGACGAGTGTTGCGAGTTCCTTGAGGTACCGCACGTCCTCGCCTTGGACGAACCAATGACACGACTGCGACCCGAATCGCCAGCGCGCGAGCCGTGCCACCAGGCGAGGAAGCGGGCCGAATACTCCGTCCATGTCGGAGTCGCCGATCACCACCCATCGGCCGTCGTCGACGAGTGCCTGCCGGATCTCTGCGTCGGTCCGGTTCCCGATGCAGTCGAGGATCACATCCCAGCGCTCGGAGGCGAAGTCCTCGGAGTCGTAGTCGATGACCTGGTCGGCGCCGAGACCGCGCACGAAATCCGCGTTCTTGCAGGAACACACTCCAGCAACCCACCGTGCTCCTCTCGCTTTGGCGATCTGCACGGCGTAGTGGCCGACTCCTCCAGATGCGCCGTTGACGACGACTCGCTTGCCTGCGACATCGCCGATTTCGATTGCCTGCAGGGCAGCGGCGCCGGCGATCGGCAGCGCGGCGCACTCGAACTCGGTCATCTCTGTCGGCGCGAGCCACACATGGTCGGCGTCGGCAATGGCGTAGTCGGCGAATGCGCCGGTCATCCAGCCGAACACGGTCTGGCCGATCTCGAAGTCAGTGACGCCAGGCCCGAGTTGGTCGACCACGCCGCATGCTTCGCGGCCAAGGATCTCGTGCTTTGGGCGCCGGAAGCCCTCGACGAATCGCACGATGCCTGGCGTTGCGGTGGCAAGGTGCAGGTCCATTGGGTTGACAGTGCTCGCAGCGACCTTGATCCGTAGTTGTCCCGGCCCAGGCGATGGAACCGGGCGCTCGTCGACCTCGATCGCATCGAGCCCGTAGGCGCTCTGCACGACTGCGGTCATGGTGGTGGGGTTCGTTGTTCGTGTCATGTCGACCACGGTCACCGAATCGGGTCGAGCGTTGTCGGTGGACGACCCGAGCGCCGGTGGAACCCCTACACCTTCGTGAGTCGGTCGAGCGTGTCGGCCATGTACTCGAGGGCATCGCGTGGCGTGAGCTGCCGAGCTGCAGCCTCGGAACGGAGCTGTGATGCTCGTGGATCGGCATCGACGAGCATGCCTGGCTCGACGAGGAGCACCTTGAAGCCGTCGCCGTCGACGTCGAGGACGCCGTTGCTCTCGTAGTAGCCCAGCATGAATGCCGCTTCAGCGAGTTGCTCGGTGCCGACCATCATGTTCACGAACTCCAAGCCCACGACCCCGGCCCCGCTGAGGTTGCCGACGACGAGCAGTTCGTCGATGTAGTTGGCCAGAATGGCGTAGGCGCTCTGGTGGTCACCGGTTCGGAACGCTCGCCGGGCGGCAAGGGTTTCGTTGGGTGAGTTCGTCCGCGGAGGCAACGGCATGGAGGCGATTCGGTCGTAGATGGCGTCGGCGCCGGCAGCATCACCGCGAATCGCTCGGACGGTCGCGATGATGTACTGCAGCCAGTTGAGGAACGTCGGCGGCATGGTGCCCTCGACGCGTTGCACGACGCCGTTCGCATAGGACTCGGCTTCATCGAGTCGGCCGGAGCTGATCAGGTTGCCGGCAACGAAGACCTCGAGAAGGTGGGCCAGCAGAGTGTCTCCTCGGCGCCGTGCCTCGGCGATCGCCTCGGGGGCTGCGACGACGACGGCGAATTCGTCACGGTCCATGACAAGCCGAGCGAACCTCGCGAGGATGAGGTCCGGTTCGCCGAACCGGTCGATGAGGCGATCAAAATCTGAACGGCTTTCGGTCATGAGGTAGAAGGTGGCCGTCCAGAGCAAGCCGTCGGCGATGGCATCTTCGTCGTCGGGACCGGCGATCTCCATGATCCGTTCGATCCAGTCGCGAAGCTCGCCCAGCCCGCGCCTCAGGAAGCCTTGGGAGACGATCGGCCCGACGAGGTCGGTCGCCAGGCTGAGATCGTTCCGATCGATGGCCCAGTCGACGGCGCTGCGGAGGTTGGGCCAGATCTCGGTGAGTTCGGCGACGCCATCGATCTCACGGGGCCCAGCGAGAAGACGTCGGATGCGAACGATCTGGTCGCAAACATGATCGGCGTGGCGTCGCCGCAGGTCGCGGTCGGACTCATCGAGCGCGAGTTCGTCGAGCGCGAACTGTCGCATTGGTTCGAGGAGTCGGAATCGGCGGCCAGCGGTCCCGGACTCGACTGTGCACATCGACTGATCGACGAGGTCTCCAATCAGTGCGGTGACGTCGGCGGCCGGCAAGTGCTCATCGGGGACGACTCGTTCGGCGGCGATGAGGTCGAAGGGTCCGGAGAAGACGGCGAGACGGCGGAACAGTCGTTGTTCCTGCTCCGATAGGAGGTCGTAGGACCATTGAATCGTGGCCCGTAGCGTCCGGTGCCGCTCGATCGTGCCGCGGCGAGGTCCGGTCAGGAGACTGAAGCTGTCGTCGAGCCGGGCAAGGAGGTCCGCAGGAGTGAGACTTCTGACGCGGGCGGCGGCGAGTTCGATCGCCAGTGGCACACCGTCGAGCCGGCGACAGACGGCATTGATCGTGTTGCGGTGCAGCTCGCCGTCGAATGTGTGATCGCTGACGAGTGCACGTTGAACGAACAACTCGACGCTGGCGTCGCAGATGTCGAGTGGACCAACCACGATCAGCTGTTCGGCCGGCACGCCGAGGCCCTCTCGCGACGTGGCGAGCACGGTGAGATGTGGGCAACGTTCGACCAGCGTGAGGAGCAGCTGGTTGGTCCCGTCGACGACGTGCTCGCAGTTGTCGAGGATGATGAGGCCCGTTCGGTTTCGTAGAGCCCCAACGATTGCGTCGAGGACGGACTGTTCGGACGACTCGTGTACGCCGAGGGCGTCGGCGAGCGCTCGTGCGACGTCTTTCGACTCAGCGACTTCCGCGAGGCTGACGAACCACACGCCGTCGAGCGACACGTTGCGGTCACGTCGTGCGACCTCGAGCGCGAGCCTGGTCTTGCCGATTCCACCGGGGCCGACGAGCGTGACGATCGGGGCATCGGCCAGCGCGGCGGAGACGGTGGAAACCAGGCCGTCGCGGCCGATCAGTCGATTCGCTGGTCGTGGCAGTTCATCGTGTCGCTGCGTCGCGATTCGTAGCGGGGGGAAGGAACCCGACCCGATCTGATGGAGCGAATGTTCGGCTCGCACGCCTTCGAGCGCGAATGTGCCCAGTTCACTCTGCTCCGTGAGCCCGCACAGCGTTGCCGCGACCGACGTTGCGATCGTCTGTCCGGGGTGACCGAGAGCGGCGACGCGTTTCGCCATCGTGACGGCTGGTCCGTAGTAGGAGCCGTTGCGTTCGTCCGCGTCGCCCGTATGCAGTCCGACGCGAACGTCGATCGGCGCTCTGTCGGGCCACTCATGGGCGGAGAGCGAGCGGTGCAGGGCGATCGACCAGCCGGCTGCATCGGCAGCGCGATCGAAAGCGACGCCGATCGTCTCAGCGCCTCCGGCGAACACCAGACCCCGGTGGTCGCCAGCGACCGTTTTGGCGATTTCCTCGAAGGTCGAGATGACGTCGGCAGCGTGGTCGGGATGCTCCGACCACAACGCGGCGGCATCGTCGAGTTCCACGAAACCGAACGTGATGGTGCCGGTCGGAACCGGGCCGTCGGCGCGTCGACCGTGGCGGGGTTCGACACCTGCGACGAGTTGTTCATCCTGGCCGAGGATGAGTTGTTCGAGTTCACGAAGTCGTGGGCCGGGCTCGACACCGAGTTCGTCGACGAGTGCCGCGCGTGCCCGTCGATACGCACCGAGCGCCTCGGCCTGTCGACCCGTTCGGTACAGCGCGGTCATCAAGAGGGCCCAGAGCCCCTCGCGGAACGGATGCGCGGCGACGAGTTCGGTCAGCCGACCCGTCGCCGCTCCCGGATCGGCTTCTACGGCCTGTTCCAGGGCGGCCTCGACGGCGTCCAACCACTCCTCGACCAGGCCGTCGAAGAGTGGTCGAAGACCATCGGCGTCGACACCGGCGAGCGGTTCGCCCGCCCATTCCTGAAGCGCCACTTCGATGTCGCCACGCTTCAACGCACTCCGGAACCGGAACGTGTCGATCGACGCTGGGTCGACGTCGAGTCGATACGCGGAACCGGTGCGAACGATCGCCTCCGAACCAATCGCCTTGCGTAGACGCGCCACGTAGGTCTGCAATGTCTTTTCGGCCGTTCTCGGCGGGCTCTCTCCCCACAGCAACCCGACGAGCCGCCCGACCGTGATCGCCACTTGCGGCTCCAGGGCAAGCGCCGCCAGCAGCTCCTGACACTTCGCGGGGCCCGGATCGACCTGTGCGCCGGACGCGTCGGTGATCCGCACGCCACCAAGCAGCGAGATACGCCACTGCGCAGTGGGTGCGGACGCATCGATCATCTCGTCATCGTCGCACTCACTTCGGGATTTGTACACGTAGACGACTGTGTCCGGCGTGGGTCGAGCGCCGGTGGAGAAGCGGTGGAGGGCCTACCTGAAGTCTTGCATCGCCGTGGTGGTGCGGCTGGCCGGACTCTCATCGAGTCCACCGACACCAAGCCCCAAGTCCCTCAGCGAACGCCGACTTGGACAGCTGGGGGGAGAGAGCACGTGGATCACGAGACCGGCGCTGGTCGTCGCGATGAGCGCATTGCGGACTCGTGCGAACTCGGAGCGGTGGTTGCGTCACGCCCATGCGAGGAAGCCGACGGTGCTGGGGAAATGGACGCCGAGGTAGTGGACGTTCGCGCTCTTGAGAAGCGACCCGCGGTTCGAATCTTGCCGGTGATCAGGGTGAATTGCGTTCGGCGTCTCATGAGGGGCTTGGTCTGTTGGTTCAGGCGTGATGTTTCGACCTACATGGTGAGTTACGTGCCGAAGCGTCGAACGGCGAGCGGGACGAACACGGTCAGGATCGCTGCGACGCAGGCGAGGGTGTAGAAGATGGGGTTCTGGAGCGACCATGCGGTTGGCTCGGGTGTTCCGGCCGGGATGTTGCCGAAGAGTTCTCGTGCGGCTTGGGTGACGGCCGAGACCGGGTTCCACTCGGCGAGGGTTCGCAGCCAGCCGGGCATCGTTTCGCTCGGCACGAGCGTGTTGGCCGCAAAGGTCAGCGGGAAGAGAACCACGAGCGACGCGTTGTTGACCGTGTCGACGCTGGGAACGACTTGGCCGACGTAGGCCATGACCCAGGAGAGCGCGTAGGCGTAGAGCAACAGCAGGGCGAAACCTGCGAGGGCGCCATCGATGCCATTGGGGACACGCCAGCCAACAGCGAGTCCCGCGATTCCCATCGCGACGAGGGAGATGGTCGTGAGGACGAGGTCACTTGCAGTGCGTCCGACGACGACGGCCGATCTGGACATGGGGAGTGATCGGAACCGGTCCATGATCCCCTTCTGCATGTCGTCGGCAAGTCCGGCGGCGGTGAAGGATGAGCCGAACGTCAGCGTCACGGCAAACACGCCTCCGATGAGGAACTCGCGGTAGGAGTCGCCGGGAATGTCGATGGCACCGCCGAAGACGTAGCCGAAGATCACGATCATCATCAGTGGTTGGACGAGGGCGGCAACGAGGATCGTGGGGACTCGTTGGATCTTGATGACGTTCCGGCGGGCGACCGTCATCCCGTCGGCGAACGTGTTGCTGATGGTCGCCATCATGAGACCTCCTGCAGATCGACGTGGGTGGTTTGGTTGGTCTCGGCTGATGGGGCCGGGGGTGTCTCGCCGGTGAGCGAGAGGAAAACGTCGTCGAGCGAGGGTCGGTGCAGTCCGACATCTGAGACGCCAACTCCGTGCGCGTCGAGTGCCTGCAGGACGAGTGCCAGGCTCGCAGCACCACCATCGACGGGAGCGCTCAGTGCGCGGCCCTCGCATCGAGGCGGGCCGACTGCGACCAAGCCCAGGACGGCGAGCGCAGTGGTGGCGTCGCTCTCGGTGTCGAGAAGCAGCTCGATTCGTTCGCCTCCGACCATCGCCTTGAGTTCGTCGGGTGATCCGTGGGCAATCTCGCGGCCGTCGTCGATGACGACGATGTCGGTGGCGAGTTGGTCTGCTTCTTCGAGATACTGGGTGGTCAGCAGCACGGTGGTCCCGTCGGCGACGAGTTCCTTCACGAGTGCCCACATGGTGTTGCGGCTCTGGGGGTCGAGGCCTGTGGTCGGCTCGTCCAAGAAGATCACCGGTGCGTTGCCGACGATCGCACCTGCGAGGTCCAAGCGTCGTCGCATGCCACCCGAGTAGGTCGTGGCGGGTCGATCGGCCGCATCGGTGAGATCGAGTCGTTCCAGCAGTTCGCGTGCCCGCTCAGCCGCGGGTCGTCGGCCCAGCCGGTAGAGGCGGCCGATCATCTCGAGGTTCTCGAAGCCGGTGAGGTACTCGTCGACGGCGGCGAACTGACCGGACAGGCCGATCTGGCGCCTGACATCTTGGGGTGATGTCGTGAGGTCGGCGCCCGCAATCGTCGCCGTACCTGCGTCTGCTTGCTGCAGGGTGGCGAGGATGGAGACGGTGGTGGTCTTGCCCGATCCGTTCGGGCCCAAGAGGCCGAGGACCGTGCCTTGCTGCACGGTGAGGTCGAGGTCGTCGACCGCTCTCAGTGCTCCGTAGGACTTCATGAGTCCTCGGACGTGGATGATTGCGCTCATTCGGGTGCTCCGTTCGGTGGGATCTGTTGTCCGGATGAACAGTGCAGGGCGCGGGTGGAGCCTGGTCCGGACCCTGGTCGAGGTCGGGTGGGGTCGACGTGGTGACGCTTCCACTGCTCCTCGACCGGCGTTCGCGTCGATGAATCGGTCGAGGGGCACGTCGGTTGCGCTCGGGTCGAGTCGAGGCCCGACGACACGACCACCACCCGTCCACTCCTCGGCTGCGGCTCGACCCGTCGTCGTCAACCTCGAACTCGACCAGAAGAGCCGGATGGTTCGCCGCCGAGGTCTCCAGTTTCGAGAAGAGGAACCGCCATGTCACATGCCCTGTACACATTGGGACGATTCGCAGCCCGCCGCCCATGGACGGTGATCGGGGCATGGTTCGTCGTCGCGCTCGTCGTCGTCGGGGCGTCCGTGTCGTTCGGTCGCGACCTCGACGACTCATTCGGAGCACCTGGTCTCGACTCGGCGGATGCGCTCGATCTACTGACCTCGACAGGCTCCGATTCAGCAGGACCAACAGCCCAGATCGTCCTCACGCCACGCGACGGCTCGACGTTCGGCTCGTCCGCTGAGGCCCAGGCCGCACTCATCGACGTTCACACAGCTGCAGCCGAGCTCCCGAACGTGATCGATGCCAGTGACCCGACCGCGAGTGGTTCGGTGTCACCCGACGGACGGGTGGCTCTCATCCGTGTTCAGTATGAGGTGATCGACGAACTCGACTCCGGCGACCTCGACAACCTCAAACAACTCGCAGCCGACCTTCCGGTCGGTTCTCCGTTGCAGGTCGAGTTGAACGGCGACCTGTTTCTCGCCTTCGAAGAATCACCGACCGGCACCGGTGAAATGGTCGGCCTGATCGCCGCAGTCTTCATCCTGCTGTTCGCGTTCGGATCGATCATCGCCATGGGCCTCCCGATCGGATTGGCACTGTTCGGTCTTGCGCTCGGCGTCAGCTCGATGTCACTGATCACCTACGTCATCGAGATCCCGAGCTTCGCGCCGCAGATCGCCAGCATGGTCGGGCTCGGGGTCGGCATCGACTACGCACTGTTCCTCGTCACCCGACACCGCGAGCACCTCGCTCGAGGAATGACCATCGAGGAATCGGCCGGCCGAGCAGTCGCCACCGCCGGCCAAGCAGTGATCTTCGCCGGCGGCACCGTCGTCATCGCCATTCTCGGACTCGCCGTCGCCGGTGTTCCGTTCATGACCGCTGCGGGGGTCGCCACCTCGGTCACCGTGCTGATCATGGTGGTCGCCTCCATCACCCTGCTTCCGGCGTTCCTCGGCATCGCCGGGCACCACATCAACCGACGAGGATTGCGCCGCCTCGCACCCCGATACCCAGAAAACGGCGCCCAGCCAACCGATGGCTCGGAGATCGGGATCGGCTGGCAACGATGGGGAACCCATGTGTCCAAGCACGCCTGGACATACGCGATCGGCGTCACCGCGCTACTCCTCGCGCTCACCGCTCCGGTGTTGTCGCTCCGCCTCGGATTCCCCGACGCCGGCTCACTCCCCACGTCACGCACCGAACGCGTCGCCTACGACCTCGTCGCCGACGGATTCGGTCCCGGCATCAACGGACCACTCATCGTCGCCATCGACATCTCACAGGATCCCGACGTCGTCGAACCACTGCGCTCGGCAATCGCCTCCGACCTCGGCGTTGCAGCCGTCGAGCCAGCGACCGTGAACGCCGAATCCGGCGTCGCGACACTGATCGCCTTTCCGACCACCGCACCCCAAGACGACGCAACACTCGACACCATCGAACGACTACGAACCGTGGCGTTGCCTTCAGTCCTCGACGACAGTGCTGCGGTTGCCCACATCGGCGGAGAGACCGCCACCCTCGCCGACATCGGCGGCCGCGTCACCGAACGACTCCCGGCCTTCCTCGCCGCCGTGATTCTCTTGTCGTTCCTGTTGTTGATGCTCGTGTTCCGCTCGATCCTCGTGCCCCTCAAGGCCGCCCTGCTGAACCTGCTCTCCATCGGCGCCGCCTACGGCGTGTTGGTCATGGTCTTCCAATGGGGATGGGGAAAGGATCTCATCGGCCTCGAATCCACCGTGCCGATCCTCGCGTTCATCCCCATGTTCATGTTCGCCATCCTCTTCGGACTCTCCATGGACTACGAAGTCTTCCTCCTCTCGAGAGTCCGCGAGGAGTACCTCATCACCGGCGACAACGAGACCTCCGTCATCCACGGCATCGCCAGCACCGCACGGGTCATCACCTCAGCCGCACTCATCATGATCTCGGTGTTCCTCGGCTTCGTCCTCGGCGACGACCCCATCATCAAGATGATGGGCCTCGGCCTGGCCACCGCCATCTTCGTCGACGCCACCATCGTCCGAATGGTCCTCGTCCCCGCGACGATGAAGCTCATGGGCGACGCGAACTGGTGGCTCCCGGCCTGGCTCGACCGACTCCTCCCGAAGATCGACATCGAAGGCGAATCCGGACTCCCGACACCGGAAATGGAATCAGTGGCAACTGCCCGGGAGTCACGCGACGAGGTCCTGGTGTGACGCTTCTTGCTCACCAGCAGCGCCGTCCGGTTGAGCCGCCCGACCCTCACCGAGTCCACGACCTGTACGCATCGCGGTTCGTCGACCGATACGACCTCGGTGCCCAGCTGTGGGAACGGCTGACGTGCCGCGACGCGCTCGCCTCGTTCGAACATCGGCTGCGTTCGCTCCCGAAGCGCCCGCTGCGCGTTCTCGACGTCGGGTGCGGCACAGGCCGCAACCTGCAACGGCTGGCCGCTACCGGCATTGACATCGAGAACTACGTCGGCGTCGACACGTCGGAGCGAATGCTGCAGCGCGCGGCAATGAACCACCCGTACAGTCGTGCCCGGTTCGTGTGCGGCGATGCGATCGAGACCTTGGGCACCGAGGGCGAGCACGACCTCATCGTCATCACATGGGTGCTGTCGCATCATCCCGACCCGGCAGCTCTCATCGCAGCCGCAACCAATGCCCTCGCACCGCAAGGTCGAGTACTGATCCTGGCCCTCACGGCCAGCGACACGATCATGGGACGGTTGCACGCTTGGCGCCTACGCCGGTTCCTCCATTCGAACCCGATCGATCCGGTCATCCTGCACGAGTCTTCGCCCAGCTTTCTCGGTGTGAGCTGTCGAGGACTCATCACGATCGCGGAGATTCGCAGCCGGTGACACCCGACCAGAGCTTGGCCAACGCGAGAAACTGACGGAGACCGAAGCCCCGGGAGAACCCACCAATCCGCAGTGCAGTGCCGCCTGACTGCGGTGCTCCATCTTCGAAACAGCGGTCACCTGCGACCCGTCCGGGTCCGGCATTCTGCGCGTACTGCGCGATCAGAAACCACCCTCGGAGGATCTGGGACTGCCCCTTGGGTAGCGAACGACCAACACCTTCAGGAGCTTTCTGTTTGGAGAAAGCGTTGATGTATCCAGTCGAAGATGTCGGCGTGAACACTTGTCAGGATGCCGGTCTGAGCGTGCTCCTTTCCGCCCTCGTATGCGCTGTAGGACTTGGTCGTCACGCTGCGAGCGTTCTCGAGGCCCGCTTGCATTCGAGTGAGTTGATCGTCGTCGACGAAGTGGTCGTCTTCGCCCCAGAGGAGAAGAACGTCGGATTGGATCAACTCCGCAATGCCTTCGAGGTGATAGGGCTCGAACGCGTTGAAGATCTCTCCGTGGCCTTGGAAGTTCATCACCCACTGGCCGTTGCTCACGCCCCACGCGGCGCCGACGTCGACCCGCGCCTTGAGTTTCACGACGAGGTTCAAGGCTCTGGCGTGATCGTTGTCGTAGAGCCACCGCACAATGGGCCGTGCCGGAGCGGGCATGCTGGTGAACAGAGTGTCCTGGAAGCTGTACATCGCGTCGATGGCGACAACACCGTCGATGCGCTTTTCGAACGCTGCAGCTCTCGGGGCGAGCAGTCCGCCGAGGCTGAGTCCCAGCAGAACGAACCGTTCAGGTTGGTCGTGGTGGGAGAGGTGCGCGTCGATGACGGCAGTCGTGGGCCGTTCCCACTCGTGTGTGAACGGAATGCCGTGCTGGCGGATCACCGAGTCTTGACCAGGCCCGGAGAACGTCAGAATCGAATACCCGCGCTCCAAGGCGGGTGCGACGAACCAGAAGTACAACTCCTCCAGCGTCGAGTCGTACCCGCCGTGAGCGATCAGCAGCGGTCTGTCGTCGGCGCCGTCGGCTCGAGACGGGTAGTAGATCGCGTTCAACTGTGCGCCGTCGTAGGGGACCGGGAACTCGTGGAATTCGACGCCGAGCTGGTTCAGGGAATCGCGATAGGTCCGTGCGCTGTTCGCAAACGTGTCGTCGCGCCTCGGATCGGTCGGCGAGAGATAGAACTCGGAATTTCGGTAGTAGTTCTGAGCCCGCATCAGTGCGAGGCCCTTGCCGCGCGGGTCGTCGATGTCGTCGGCCTTCTGTTCCACGAACTTGGCCATCGCGTACCATTCGCGATACCAGTCCTCGGTGTTGCCCTCGCGGATCTTGCCGACGATCGAGAACACCTCGCCGATCTCTGCGCCGCCATACGGTGTGTGCGCCACGACTCTCAGCGTCTCGTAGTGGAAGTGCTGGTCCTTGAAGAAGCGATCGCTCCCAGATCTCGACCGCCGCAAACGCGCGACCAACGCAGTCAGGGAGGCGAGAATCCCGAGGCCGATGAACCTGGTGTTGGCGGTCATGCGATGTCTTTCAGTGAGGGGTGGAGACGGTGTCGAGGAACTGGGCGGTGAGGCGGTCGCGGAGTTCGGTCGTCTCGAGCGGAAAGCGGGCTGGGTCGGCGCCGTCGAGCATCCAGCGCTGCTGCAACATGGCGATGACGGATCGCCAGGCGAAGTCGAGGTCGCGTTCGACGGTGTCGCGATCTCCGTCGATGCGGTCTCGAAGCAACGCTGCGACCCGCTCGGAGGAACTGCGGACGAAGTCGGCGATGCGGTCGGTCGCTTCTCGATCGGCGGTGGCGAGGACTGCTCGGAAGACGTGCTCGTTCGATTCGGTGAAGGCTCCGACCGAGTGGACGATCCTGGAGACGAGGTCGTGCAGTGTCAGGTCGGCCAGCGATTCGTCGGCATCGGCGAGATCGGCGAGCGCTGTGCCGTCGGCGATGACTCGCTCGTGGAGACCGAGAACGAGCGCTGCCTTGCCATCGAAACGTGCATAGACCGACGTCAGCGACAACCCGGCTCGGTCCGCGACCTCCTGCATGCTCACGTCGTGAACCGATCGCTGCCGGAGTAGCTCCTCGAACGCGTCGAGCGCCGCTGAGAACGCTTTGCGGCTTCGCTCCTGTTTCGGTGGCCGGATACGGGGTGCGGACGGCGATGCATCAACCATGATATGTAACTGTACTACAGTTCATGTTTGCCTCGTTCGCGGACCCGCGCTCGACCAGGTGCGTGCGAGGTCTGTTGCAGCGGTGACCGCCGGCGGGTGGGTCGTCGCTCCGATCAGTGTGGCCTCGCCTCGTGCTGTACTGCCGGAGTCCCACACGCTGAGCTCTCGCGAGACGAGCCGGGGCGATTCCAGTGGTTGCTGGCAGACCTTCGGGTCGTCGGCGCGAAGCTGGCTCGTCGTCGCAGTCGAACTGGTCGAGCGTCTCCGCGCGAAGCGACTTGCCACGCTGTGGACGAACGGGCTTCCGGTCTGGTCCGGCGACCCGCCCCCGGCCCGGTCGTTCGAACTAGGCGTTGGCCCGCTGCTTCAGCCAGTTCAGGATCACGCGGGTGGTGTCGTCCGGTCGTTCCTGCTGGATCCAGTGGCCGCAGTCGAGGTCGACCTCGTCCACGTCGGGTACGAACTCCGACAGCCGTTCGAACTTCGGGATCGGGTCGCGCTCGCCGCGGATCATGAGCGCGGGCATTCGGACGATCGGATCCACCTCGGCCAACAGGTGCCAGTTGCGGTCCAGGTTTCGGTACCAGTTGATGCTGCTGGCGAATCCTGATGTTTCGAATGCCGAGACGAACACGGCCAGTTCGGTGTCGCTCATGATCGGCTCGCCCGATGGCGATTCGGCCTGTGCGATGTTGATCATCATCATGCCCGGAGCGGGAGCGACGAGCGGCTGGTTCTTGCGGTACAGGTTGCGAAGGAACCGGAACGTGTTGTCGTCCAGCACGGCGTCGGCGACGCCTGGCTGGCGGTTGAAGTGGACGAAGTAGAAGTCGTGACCGAAGACCTGTTCCATCATCTCGATCCAGGGCTGCTCGCCGCGCTCCTGGTACGGCAAGGCGAGGTTGATCACTGCGTCGACCCGGTCCGGGTGCAGGAGCGCCATACCCCAGACGACGTTCGCGCCCCAGTCGTGGCCGACGAACGTGGCGTTGTCGTATCCGAAGTGGTCGAGCAGCGCGACGAGGTCGCCGGTCAAGTGGGCGATGTCGTAGTCGGTGACGTCGACCGGTCGGGACGAGTTGCCGTAGCCCCGCTGGTTGGGGACGATGACGTGATAGCCCGCTGCGGCGAGAGCGGGCATCTGGTGACGCCACGAGAAGGCGTGCTCGGGCCAACCGTGGCAGAGCACGATGGGCGTGGTGTTGTCGCGGCCCATTTCGAAGACTTCGAGTTCGATGCCATCGACCGGGATGATCGTTGGCTCGGGAAAGTCGGTGGGGTTGAACATGATGGTTTGCTCCTTCTGGTGGGGGTTCTTGGTGATGTCGAATCACCGTACGAACCACTGCGGACAGCATCTGTCCGCAACGCGTGACAATCTGAGACGGTGACGAACGATCCGACCGGCCGGGCGCTGCACCTGCTGTCGCTGCTGCAGACGCATCGGTTGTGGCGTGCTGCGGAACTCGCCGAGCGCCTCGAGGTCACGGAACGGACGGTGCGCCGCGACGTGGACAGGCTCCGCACCCTCGGCTATCCCGTCGACGCGACGACGGGGACCGACGGGGGATACCGACTCGCTGTCGGCGCACATCTGCCACCGCTCGTCCTCGATGACGACGAAGCCGTCGCGGTCGCCCTGGGGTTGCGTTCGGCCGCCAGTGCGGCCATCGGCGGCATCGAAGACACCTCGCTACGCGCCATGGCGAAGATCGAGCACCTCCTTCCCGACCGACTCAGGCGCCGAGTCTCAGCACTGCACTCCGCCGTCGTCGAACTGCGCTGGACGGGCCCCGACACCGATGTCGACCCCGACGCACTCAGCGTGCTCGCCGCAGCGTGTCGCGACCGCGAGGAAGTCCGCTTCGACTACCGACGACGAGACGGCGACCGCAGCCGACGACTCGTCGAACCGCATCAACTCGTCACCGCCGAACGACGCTGGTATCTCCTCGCCTTCGACCTTCGCCGCAACGATTGGCGGACCTTCCGAGTCGACCGGCTGAGCGACACCAAACTTGCCGGCGGCCGCTTCGCCGACCGCGAGATCCCGGGCGGCGATGCCGGCGCCTTCCTGACCGCGTCGATCGCATCGATACCCCGCAACGTCCAGGCCCTGGTCACCGTCGAGGCTGCCTACGCCCAGCTCGAACCCGTGCTGTCATGGGTCGACCACCACGTCGTCGACACCGCAACCGACTCGTGCGTCATCGGCATCAACGCAGAAGACGTCGACCACCTCACCCTGTCGATCGTCCGCGTCGCGCTCAACGCGCCCATCGCCGCGATCGCGCCCGACGATGTCGCCGACGCCGTGACGCTGCTCACCCAGCGGCTCCCGAACCGTCCACCCGCAGCCAAACGCTGACCGCAGCCGCGAAAGGGGCCCCGATCTGTTGCAGGTGCGGTGGATCTCGCGTCAGAGAATGCCGAGGTCGCGGGCGGCCTGGACAGCGGCTTTGCGGTCGCCGACGCCGAGTTTGCGGTAGATCGCAGCGCAGTGGGTCTTCACGGTGTTGAGCGACACGTACAACTCGGACGCGATGTCGCGTTGCGACAGCTTGGTCGGGAGGTAGCGCAGCACGGCGGTCTCCCGTTCGGTCAGTTGCTCGACCAAGCCGTCGGCGACTCGGGCAGAGCCGCCGCGTATCGGTCGTTTTCGGTCGGCGACACCGTGCCGCGCCTCGATGCGAGCGAGGTAGCGGCCGGCGATTCCGGGGTCGGGACAGCGATCGATGATCGAACGAGCCTCGGTCAGCAGCCCTTGGCCGGAGTCGTCACCTGCGTCGAGGAGCGTGTCGCCGCAGATGGTGAGGGTGTAGGCGAGGGCGAGATCGCCGGGAGTCTGCCGCGCGAGCTCGACCGCCTTCATGGCGTCGGCCCGAGCCGACACGGCATCGTCGGCGCTCCGCGCTCTGAGCGCGTAGGCCGGTGCCATCCGGTAGTACGAGCTCATCCCCAACTCGTCGGCGGTGTCGAGTACACGTTGGCCCCCCGATGTGTCTGCGCGATCGTCGAAGTCGTTGATCGCCAGATAGATGCAGCTCAGCACGTGGCTTGCTCGGAAGTCGGTGGCCACTGACCGCTGAACAGCGACCGCGAGCACTGCTCGTGCCTCGGTGGCATGGCCGGCCCACATGAAGACGCCTCCGGCCGAGGTAGCGAGTTCCGGGCCGTGCGTGGCGAACTGGTCGGTGGCCGACAGCTCGCGTGCGAGTTCCAGCGCGGTGCCGACGTCGCCGTGAGCGACGGCGAGGTTCAGACGCAGCGGCGCGGTGATGGTGCGATCGAAGTCGGGCGATGCGAGGCGGTGGGTCGTCTCGACCCACTCGTGGGCTCGTCGGTAGTTGCCGCCGATGTAGTCACACCAGCCCCACGTCAGCGCGCACGCAGCGTCGTTCGTGGCTGGTTCGCCGATCCGCTCGAGCAGGTTGCGGAGCGTGTCGATCTGCCCGTCGGAGATCAACTGCGGTCCGAGCACGCGCATCAGTCGGACCGCTGCGTCTCGATCGGCCGCTGCGAGGCGGTGTCCGATCGCTCGCAGCGTGTCGCCTTCCGTCTCGAACCAGGCCGCGGCTCGCCCGTGGAGTTCGTCGAGATGCTCAGGGGTCAGCACCTGTTCGGCTTCGAGCCGGAGGATGTCGCGAAGGAGATGGTGGTATCGATACCAGGAGCCGGTGCGGTCGAGGCCGATCAGCAGTTGGTTGCTCTTCGCCGTATCGAGCAGCCACGACGCGCCACCGGTGCTGTCGGTGACGGCATCGACGAGCGCGCCGTTGAACTGTTCGAGCACCGACGTTTCGAGCAGCCGCCGGCGTTGCTCGTCGCTCTCTCCGGCGAGGAACTCGTCGGTCATGTAGTCGGCCACGAGCTGATCGTCGCCCTGAAACGTCTCGATGAATCGCTCGGGGTCGGCGGAGCGGTGCAACGACAAACCCGCGAGCACCAGGCCGGCCGCCCACCCTTCCGTCCGACGACACAGCCGGTCGACGACGCTCTGATCGAGGATCTGTCCCTCGTACTGGGCGAGGAGGCCGGAGGCTTCGGCCGCCGCGAATCTGAAGTCGTCTCCCCGGATCTCGATCACCTGACCGCGGACTCGGAGTCGTCCGAGCCGAAACGGAGGATCGACCCGGGTCGACACGACGATCGTCACCGCGGGCGGGCAGAAGTCGATCAGGCGTTCCATTCCGCGATGCACCGACCGATGCTCGATCAGGTGGTAGTCGTCAACCACGATGATCAACGGCTCGGCGAGGTCGGTGAACTGGTTGACCATGGCCGTGACGAGCATCTGCTCGTTGCTGTCCGAACCGTTCACAAGCTGTTCGAGCGAGCCGGCCATCGCTGGAACCGCTTCGGCGATGGATGCGATCAGGTAGGTCCAGTACCGGGCCGGATCCGAGTCGCCGTCCTCGACCTGCAACCAGGCGGAGGACTCAGGGCGCCCCGCCAGCCACGACGCGAGGAGCGTCGACTTGCCGGATCCGGCCGGGGCGCTGGCGAGCACCAACCGGGTTCGGCCCGCCAGACCGGCATCGAGCCGATCGCTCAGACGCGACCGCTGAACCAGACGGTCAGGCAGCGTCGGTGGAACCAACTTCGTCGCTGCCAATCCGCTGCCCAACTGCCCGGCCATGGGGTCGACCCTACGTCGCCGGCGAAACGCAGCTCCTGACCGGTCAGCGATCTCACCCGGGTGAGAAGACGAATCCGACGAAGCCATCTGGTACTCGAAGCCGTCAAGGTCGAGACGTGTCACACGATCCGCAGATGCGACCGCGATGCGAGGTCGACCCAGCCGCTGTCTCCTGCGGGCCACGCACAGCGCGTCCAGCAGCTCCAACGGCATCCACCGAACCCACTCAGATCGAGGAGATCGACATGACCTTGCATACCTGCCTTGTGGCTGACCGCATCGCGGCGAGCCGCCACGACGACCTGGTCCGTTCAGCCGCTCAGCGGAATCTGACCGCTCACCGCAACCGCGACTCTGATCGTCGCCGGATCGCGCTGCCGATCGTTGCCACGTCGCGCGGCGGCGTGTTGCTTCAGCAGCGTCGACGGAACCAGCTTGGTCGCCGCGAATTCGTCGTCGGCCGACAGGCCGGACGAGCCGGCGGCTGATCTCACCCGGGTGAGATGACGAAGTGTATGAGGCCGTCTGGCACCTGAAGCAATCAGGGTGGAGGCATGTCCCGACGAACCACCTACGAGATCGTCTTGCGAGGCCATCCCAGCGTTCGGCTCCTGCGGCCGCTCGTCGACGACTTCGCGATCGATGCCGTTGCCGATGGCACGACGCGCCTCATCGGAATCGTTGGTGACCCGGCCCACCTGCACGGGATCGTGGCTCACCTCACCTCGGTCAACCTCGAGATCGTCTCGATCACCCCGGCACACCCACCACACAACGACACCACGAGCAAAGGAACATCATGAACACCACTCACGAACAAGTCACCGCCACCTGCCCCGCCGCAGCTGCCGACGAGCAGATGCGCGCCATCACCCAGGACCGATACGGCTCGGCCGACGTGCTCGAGCTCAAGCGTGTCGCCCGCCCCACACCGAAGCCCGACGAGGTCCTCATCGAGGTCGTCGCCGCAGGCGTCGACCGCGGCACCTGCCACCTCATGACCGGCACCCCGTACCTGGTCCGCCTCGCCGGCTTCGGGCTCACCAAGCCGAAGCAGGGCGTCCCCGGCCTCGACGTCGCCGGTCGAGTCGTGGCCGTCGGAGCCGACGTCACCCGATTCACCCCGGGCGACGAGGTGTTCGGCATCGCCAACGGCTCGCTGGCCGAGTTCGCCGTGGCGAAAGAGGACAAGCTCGTCGTCAAGCCGGCGACGCTGTCCTTCGAGCATGCCGCAGTCTCCGCTGTGTCCGGCATCGCTGCGCTCCAGGCACTGACCGATGTCGGTGGCGTTCAGCCTGGCCAGCGAGTGCTGATCGTCGGCGCCTCCGGCGGTGTCGGCAGCTTCGCAGTCCAGCTGGCCAAGGCGCTCGGCACGGTGGTCACCGCGGTCGCCAGCTCCCGACACATCGATTTCGTGCGCTCGCTGGGCGCGGATCACGTCGTCGACTACACCACCGAGGATTTCACCGAGATCGACGAGCCGTTCGATCTCATCATCGACATCGGCGGTCGCAACAGCATCTATCGCCTCCGCAGCGTGCTGACCTCCACCGGCACGCTCGTCATCGTCGGCGGCGAGGACGCGAACCGCATCACCGGCGGCGTCGGACGCCAACTCCGAGCCATGATGCTGTCACCATTCGTGGCGCAGCGGCTCACGACGTTCATCAGCACCGAGCACCACTCCTCGATGGAGCGACTCGCGGACCACATCGCCGCCGGGGCGGTGACGCCTGCGGTAGGAGCCAGCTACCGGCTCGCCGACGCGGCCGATGCCATTGCGCGGCTCGACGCCGGCGAGGCGACCGGCAAGACCGCCATCATCGTCGGCAAGGACGGAGGCGACCGTGTCGAGTGAACAGCCAGCGCCGAACGAACGGACCGCTGGCGGCGCGAGGCACCGAACCCATCTGCTGAAGGCGCTGCCGTGGCTGTGGCTCGGGCTTTGCGCTGCCTGGGCCGTCGTGATCTTCGTCACCGATCAGCTGGCGTGGCCGCTCGCGTTGTGGATCGCGACCACCGTCGGCCCGCTCACCGCACTGAAGGCTCGATTCGACCCGAATTCCGATCCGCAACTCCGAAGGAGCAACCGATGACGACCACCATCCTCGCGCCAGACATCCGCCCCCCAAGTCCGACGAGCCCCGAAGTCTCGCCTCGACGAGCCGCCCTGATCGCCGGCATCGGCTACGTCCTACTCTTCGGCCTCTCCATCTTCGCCAACTTCTTCGTCAAGGAAGGCTTGGTCGTCGCCGACGACGCCCAGGCCACTGCGACCAACATCGTCGAATCGGAGACGCTGTTCCGGATCGGCCTCGTCGCGTTCCTCGCCATCTTCCTCATCGACATCGTCGTCGCCTGGGCGCTCCACATCGTGTTCCGAACCGAGCACCGCGACCTGTCACTCGTCGCGGCCTGGTCGCGACTCGTGTACACCGTGTTCCTCGGCGTCGCCGCGATCTTCTTCTTCCAGGCCCTCGCCCTCTACGACTCCGCCGCAGTCGCCGACGTGATGAGCTCCGCCGAACGCAACGCCCAGGCACTCATCGGACTCCAGCTCTTCGACTCCGCCTGGCTCATCGGTCTCGCCGCATTCGGACTCCACCTGATCGTGCTCGGCTTCCTCGTCGCTCGATCGGTCGACACACCACGCTGGCTCGGCCACCTGATGATCGCGGCCGGCGCTGCGTACCTCGTCGACACGACGGCCCACACCGTCCTCGCCGACTACGCCGACCACGCCGACGCCTTCCTCGTGATGGTCGCCGTGCCATCCGTCGTCGCCGAAGGATGGTTCGGGCTCTGGCTCCTCACCCGGGCCCGACGCAGCCAGTCGGCCCGAGCGGTCGCGCTTGCGAACCATCCCAACACAAAGGACATCCCGCAATGACACACCCCGACCGAATCCCTCATCCGCCCGCTGATCGGCCCGCTGAGGATCAACGCGTCGAATCGGCACGGCGGTACGTGCAGCAGCTGCGAGCGTTCTACGTCCACACCGGCGTTTTCGCGGGAAGCATGATGATCATCGTCCTCGTGAATCTGGCCACCAACGCAGCAGCGGGCATCGCCGGCGAGTGGAGGGCATGGTGGTCAGCCTGGGCACTCATCAGCTGGGGCTTCGGAGTCGCCGTCCACGGACTCGTCGTCCTCCTCAACCGACCGTCGCGATCTTCGTCGACCTGGGAACAACGACAGATCGACAAGGAGCTGTCGAGATGACGGCAGCGATCCATCATCCACCACGCCCTCCAGGCGCTGACCTCTGAGACGCTCGGTCGTGGGAGGGGCCGGGCGTCGGCGACGCCGCACTCGGCATCGGTGCGCTACTCGAGCTGCTGACGGAGCGGTCACTCGCCGTCGTGTTCACGTTGCCGGGTGGCCTCTTCGAACTCGCCCTCGACCTGGAGCTCGTCCGCTACGGATTCAGCCGTCCGGCCGAGCTGGGAACGGATCCGAGCCGACGATGACGGAGCAGCGAGGCCGTGCGCGAGCCAGCGTGCCGGCTCATGGTCACGATGTCGTCTCGGAGGAGGCCTGCGTCGCCCGTTGTCGCGCCCACCTGGTCACCGTGGCGAGCAACCCGGCGTCGACCGGGCGCTTCGCCTGCTCGTCGTAGGCCCGTAGCGATGGTGGGCCGGCTTCGGTGCGCAGCAGGTGGGTCAGGCCGTCGACGATCCGAGCCGAGCAGTCGGCGGGGACCAGCTGGCCGATGCGTCTCACGTCGTCGGGATCGACTTGGATGTCCTTCGAGCCGGTCAGGGCCAAGACCGGAACTCGGATCGATTCGAGCGACGGCGCCGGGTCGTGGGCCATGAACTCTCGCAACCACTTCACGTTCATCTCCACCCGGTGGATCCGAGCGGTGTCGCCGGTGGATTCCTCGATCTGTTCGAGCCGCTTGCACTGGGTGCGGACGACATCTCGTCGGAGCACGCGCGAGAGCAGCCGGACCGGGCGAGCCTGCGAGGCGCTCACCTGCACCGCTTGCCAACGCAGCAGATCGGCGCCCAGGGTGGCCGTCCCGGCCAGCAGCACCACACCGGCCAAACCCGGATCCGCCGCTGCCAACTCGGTGGCGATCACGGCACCTTCACTGTGCCCGACCACGATGATTCGCTCCGGATCGACGTCGGCCCTGGCTCTGAGCGTCTCGATGGCCGCCGCAGCGTCGTCGATGTTGTCGTGCAGACCGCTCGACATGAAGTCTCCGCCGCTCTCGCCGACGCCGCGCTTGTCGTAGCGAAAGGACGCGAGACCGTGGAGCGCCAGGTGGCCGGCGACCTGCTCCATGACGCCGATGGAGAGCTGCTCGGAGTTCGAGTCCCGATCGATCGGACCCGATCCGCTGAGCAGCAGCACGGCTGGACCGGGGCCGGCCTGTTCGTCGGTCACCAGCGTCCCCGCGAGGTTCGCCGGCCCGGAGCTGAAGGAGAGGTGGATGTTCCGCATTGCTATTCCTGACCCGCCGGGAGATGCCCGAGCCGATGACCTCCCCGATGCGGGCCAGCTGCGACCGTCGCATCTCCACGGGCCTGCCGGTACTCATCGGCGAGGTGGTGGGATCCGACCGGTTCGCCGACCATGTCGGTTTCGCCCATCACGGCGAACATCCGCAGGTTCGCTCCGGCGTTGGGGTTGAGCGGCCCGATCAACCGACCGATCGCGGTGACCAATCGGCTCGGGACCCGGGTCACCCTCGTCGGCCGGTCGGCCGCGTCGAACGCCAGGTTGGCGATCTCCGATTGGGTGAGCACGTCGGGTCCGCCGACGTTGCGATCGGTCGTGTCGTCGGAGGCGGCTGCCTGCCGGATGACGTCGGCGAGGTCGGCACCGTGGATCGGGTTGATCCGGGTCTGGTCGTCGCCGATCAGCCAGACCCGTCCACGCTCGGCCATCTGCCGGAAGGCGGCCATGTCGTTGAAGAATCCGGTCGGCCTGATGATCGTCGACGACATCGAGGCGACCCGCAGGCGGTCGACCACGCGTTCACGGGCGTCGATCAGCGGCGAACGATCGCGGAACTCGTCGCCACGGAGAATCGACACGAAGACGAACCGGTCGACGCCTGCCCGCTCGGCCGCATCGACGAGATGCAGGTTGGCGAGCTCGTCGACGTCACGAAAGCTCGGGCTCCGCCGGAACGACCGGATGCCGATCGACGAGAACGCTGCGTCGGCGCCGTCGAACAGTCCCTCGATGGTGGTCGGGTCGGTCGGGTGGCCGACGAACACCTCGTCGCAGTACTCGGCGGTGTCTCCGAGGCGGGATGGATCGCGGACGAGGGCCCGCACGCGCCAGCCGTCGGCGTGGAGGGCTCGAGCGACGTGGCCGCCGAGATAGCCGGTGGCACCGCAGACGACGACGGTGCGCTGGTCGGGATCGGTCGATGAAGAGTTCATGTTGTTCCTTTCGAAGACGGTGGTGGGTGCTCAGTCGATGGCGATGGCGTCGAGCACTGGCCGGCGGGCGGCGGTGCGGGCAGGCAGGGCGGCGGCGACGGTGCCCGCAGCAATGGCGCCGACCACGATCGCGATCAGCGTCGAGACAGGGACGGTGGGCGAGCCGAAGCCCTCGTCGCTGAGGGTGGAGATGACCGCAGCGGTGAAGCCGAGCCCCATCACCAGGCCGAGGACGGTGCCGAACAGCGCGATCACGACCGCCTCGAGTCGGATCGAACGCCGTACCTGTCGGCGCTCCATTCCGATCGCACGGAGCACGCCGAGTTCGCGGGTGCGCTCGTGTACCGACAACCCGATCGTGGTGGCGATGCCGAGCACGGCGATGACCACCGCCAGCCCGAGCAGGCCGAGTACCAGATTGAGCACGGTGTCGAGCGCACCGACGAGGGACTCGGCAAAGTCGTCGACCGTGCTCACCATGGCGGTCGGCTGGCCGGCGAGCGCCGTCTCGGTCGCCGCGACAGCATCGGCATCGCCAGCCAGGAAGACGGCTCGGTCGAGCCCGATTCCGTGCGGGGCGACGGCGGCGTAGGGCAGCACCATCGCCGGGAGTGCATTGGTCTGCTCGATGACGGCGGCGACCACGAAGTTCGATCGCGTTCCGTCGGGGAACACGACGGCGATCCGCTCGCCGGTCGTCCAGTTCCGCGTCTCGGCGAGATCGTCGCCGACCACGGCCGAGTCGGCCGCCGAGCTGATCGAGCCGTCGATCACCGACACGTCGACGAACCGCTCGGATCCAACCAGGTCGATGCCGCCGACGAACTCCATCGAGCCGTCGACCTCCGCCCGCACATGGTGCAGCGGCAGCACATCGACACCGTCGACCGCATCCGCCTGGAGGGCGACGTCCATGGGCAGGCCGGGATTGGAGCCGATCGGGCGGACGACGGCATCGGCGACGAGCACGTCGGCGAGGTCGCCGCGAACCGATGCGCTGGCCGTGGAGGCGAACATCGACGCACCGGCCACCAGGGTGACTCCGATCGTGAGCGCGGCAGCGGTCGACGCACTGCGGCGCGGATTGCGGCTGGCGTTGGCAGCTGCGAGGCGGCCCGCCGAACCGAGCCGACGAAGCGGGAAGGTCAGGAGGCGCGTGGTCGGCCGGACGAGGACCGGGCCGAGTGCGAGGACCGCATGGAACATCGCCACACTGCCGAGCCCGACGAGCGGCGCCTCGGCGACGGCCACGCCCCGCACGAGCGCGTAGGTACCGATCGCTGCGAGCACGCCGCCGATCGCGAGGCGCTTGCGGGAGATCTCGGTCGACTCGATCGACGCGTCGCGCATCGCGTCGATCGGCGACACGGTCGATGCTCGCCGGGCAGGCACGATGGCGGCGGCGACGGTCACGCCGATACCGACCGCGAAGGCGGCGACGATCGTGGAGCGCTCGATGACCAGGATGGCGTCGGGGAAGTCGAGGCCGAAGCGGGCGAACACCGACATGAGGCCCCGAGCGACGCCGAGACCGGCGGCAAGGCCGCCAACGGCAGCGAGGAGCCCGATCATCGCCGCCTCGATCACCACCGAGCCGAGCACCTGACGCCGGCTCGCGCCGATCGCCCGGACCAGTGCGAGTTCCTTGGTGCGTTGGGCCACCGTGATCGTGAACGTGTTCGCGATCGTGAACGATCCGACGAACAGTGCGATGGCGCCGAACACCAGCAGGATCGTCTCGAACACGCCGATTGCCGAGCCGAGATCGTCCTGCTCCTCTGCGATGCGTTCGGCGCCGGTGACGACGTCTGCATCGCTGAGCGCGAGTCCAACGCGGCCCGCGAGTTCGTCGGGCGTCAGCGAGTCGCCGCGGACGAGGATCTGATTCGTGGTGCCGACATCGCCGAGACGCTGTTCGGCGGCATCGACGGTGAAGAACGTGAATGCCGAGTTGGCGGCACCCGGGACGCCGTCGAGCGACGCGAGCCCCGAGATCACGAAGCGTTCGAGACCGGCGAGCGTGATGAGGTCGACCGAGTCGCCGACTTCCACGCCTGCCTCCACGGCTGCTTCCGCGCCGAGCACGATCTCGCCGTCGTTGCCCGGTGGTCGTCCGTCGGCGAGTTCGAACGCCGAGAGTTCGGCATCGTCGATCCAGTTCAGGCCGACGCTCTGGGTCATGTTCAGGGCTTTGCCGTCGACGCCGATGACTTGGGTGTAGCCGACCCAGTACGGCTCGGCAGCGCCGACGCCGTCGATCGCACGGATGCGGTCGACATGGTCGAGATCGACCGGGCCGCGAAGCGTGAAAACCTCGTCCTCGCCGACCGGAAGGCCGCGGACGACGACGTCGACGCCGTCGTTGACGTCCGCGATCGCGCCATCGAGCGACTCGATCATCGTGTCGGTGAGGATCATCGTCCCCGTGGTGAACGCGACGCCGAGGACGATGGCGAGCGCAGTGGTGAAGAGTCGCAGCTTCTTCGCGAGCAGGTTGCGTGCGGACATGCGGAACATGGTGTGGGTCTCCGGTCGGTGAGTCGTGGTGATCGGGGCGGAACGTCGCGAGCCGGTTCAGTGACCGAAGCGCTTCATGCGGTCGAGAACGCGGTCGGCCGTCGGGTCGGTCATCTCGTCGACGATCCGACCGTCGGCGAGGAAGACGATTCGGTCGGCGTAGGACGCAGCCCCGGGGTCGTGCGTCACCATCACGACCGTCTGGCCGAGTCGATCGACCGCGTCACGGAGGAATGCGAGCACTTCACCGCCGGCGCGGCTGTCGAGGTTGCCGGTCGGTTCGTCACCGAACACGATCTCGGGTCGGCTCACGAGGGCGCGCGCGACAGCGACGCGCTGCTGCTGGCCGCCGGACAGCTCGGCCGGACGGTGCCCGAGCCGGGAGCCGAGGTCGACGGTGGAGACGAGCTCGTCGAACCAGGCCTGATCGGGCTGACGTCCGGCGAGATCGAGCGGCAGCTCGATGTTCTCCTTCGCGGTCAGCGTCGGCACCAGATTGAACGACTGGAAGATGAAGCCGATGCGGTCGCGGCGGAGTCGGGTGAGCTGTCGGTCCGAGAGCGACGACAGCTCGACACCGCCGATCGAGACCGAGCCCGAGGTGAGCGTGTCGAGGCCGGCGACGTTCTGCATGAGCGTCGACTTGCCCGAGCCGGACGGCCCCATGATGGCGGTGAACCGGCCGCGGCTGAAGTCGACGCTGACGCCGTCGAGCGCGTGGACGGCGGCGTCACCCGAGCCGTAGGTCTTCACGGCATCGCGGGCGGCGGCAGCGACTGCTGACGGGTCGGGCGTGTCCGTCGGCGCCGGCGGGGCGGGGAGCGGGAGTGTGGTGGTCATGTCGGATACCTCGCTGGTGGGTTGGTGGGGTGGGTTGGTGGGGTGGGTTGGTGGGGCGGGTTGGTGAATGGATCGATGGGGTGTGATCGGGTTCGGCACCAGCGTCGGCGCGGTCCGGGTGAGGCCGCCTCCCGCCGGCGGGAACCTCACCCGGGTGAACGAGCCGGCCGGGCTGTTCCGTCGGTTCGCTCGGTCACCGCAGCAGCTGCCGCGACGAAGGAGAAGGCGCCGACGTTGGCGATCGTCCGCACGGTGTTCCAACGGCGCGGATGCGTCGGGGCGTGGGTCCTGGCTTCCTCCGCCAGCCCGTTGACTGCCGTCACCAGCGACATCACCCGGGTGAGTCGGGCGTTGGAGCGATGTCGGTTCACACGGTCGGCCGGGACGGTTGCGGCATGAATCGATACCCCCTTCCCATCACTCGCTCGTCGATCGTTCGCGTCGTGACGATCAGCGCTGCTACCGCCGTCGTCATCGGCGGCTGCGGCTCCGATGGCGTCGAGATCACCGTCGGAGCCGATCCGAGCGCCGCGGACGCATCCGTCTCGGTCGACGCCGAGCCCGGCTCCGTCTCGGTCGACGCCGGCGAGTCGCGCGATCCGATCGACCCGGTCGTCGACGGGACGCTCTCGCTGCCCGACGGCTGGTTCGAGATGTCCGGGTACGGCACCGTGCTGCACGTGGACGGTGACGAGTTCACGATGCACCACGTCACGGCGTCGACGTGTGTCGTCGGCGACGACGTCGACAACGAGCTACCGGTCGATCACGCCGGCGACGACGGCGGTGTGGTCGTGCTCGACCTGGTCGGGCCGACCACCGACTACCGGCTGCTCCCGCTTGCCGGCCCCCTGGAGTGCGACAGCGGCGCCGGCGAGTCGGGGACTGCGCTCGACGAGGTGTTCGGCGCGCACTATCCGTACTTCGCCGAGCGCGGTATCGACCGAGAGGCGGCGTTCGGGGAGATCCGGACAGCCCTCGTGGCCGACCCGTCGGCGTTCGAGCACGTGGTCGCGGAGTTCATGATCGAACTGGGCGACGGCCACACCACCTTCGACGAATTGTCGATCGACCCCGACGTCGACGGCTTCGGCATGCCGGAGCTGACCACCGTCGAGGAGGCCGGAGCGGCGATGCAGGCCGAGCTCGACGCCACGCTCGCCCGCCTCGACGGACTGCAGAGCGATCCCACCGGATCGGTCGGATGGGGAACGCTCGATGAGTCGGTCGGCTACCTGCTCATCGCCGGCTTCGAGGGCATGAGCGGCGACGACGACCCGGTCGCCGATCGGGACGTCTTCGCCGGTGCGCTCGAGGTGGCGATCTCCGACCTGAGCGGCCGGGTCGACCGGCTCGTCGTCGACGTCCGCTTCAACCAGGGCGGGTATGAAGACCTCGCCGTGCTGGCCGCCGGCCACTTCGTCGAGGAGACGACGCCGGCGTACCGCAAGTGGCCGCACGCCCAACCCGACCCGTTCGTCCAGACGATCGACGTGGAACCGCGAGTCGCTCACTTCGACGGCGACGTGGTCGTACTCACCTCGCCGATCACGGCGAGTGCCGCGGAGGTCTTCACGCTGGCGATGATCGAAGTCGCCGACGCCACGGTCATCGGGAACCGGTCGTTCGGCGAGTTCTCCGACGCCATCGACTGGACACTCCCGAACGGCATCGAGTTCACGATGTCGATGGAGGTGTACACCGGCCTCGGCGGCAGCGGGTACGAAGCAGTGGGCCTCCCGGTCGACGTCGTGACCCGTTTCGACGCCGCCGTCGACGCAGCGATCGAGCACCTCCGCTGACCGGCTCACGCGGTCCCGGGCGACAGGAGGGAGCAGCGTCACCTTGCTCGCGGGGTTCTCCGATCGGAGCGCCGTCCAGCGGGCCTTCGAACGTTGGCCCGGACAGACCCCGCTCACCGTGCGCCGCGGTTGATCACGACATGCCGGATCCCGGAGTCGACGGCGAGTCACCCGGGTGAGACCGACGAGGGAGCGATCCGCAGTCACTCCGATGACCGAGAAGGTGGTGCTCGCTCATCCAACCGAAAGGAACCGCCATGTCCCACCGAAACGCCACCACCCTCGTCGCCGCGCACGATCTCCTCACCGCAGACCTGCAACGACTTGCCCATCGTGCGGTGCAGGGTCGCCGCGTCCACGGTCTCCTGCTCGGCGTCGACTCCGATGACGGCTCGACGAGCGCACGCGTCGCTGCGGGCGATGCGGTGCCCGACGCCGGCTACGTCATCGCGAGCATCACCAAGATGTTCACCGCTGCAGTGGTCTTCCAGCTCGTCGACGAGGGTCGGCTGCGCCTCGACAACCGCGTGGTTCCTCTCCTCCCCGATCTCGACCTCGCTGGCCTCCATGTGTACGACGGCGTGGACGCGACCGGTCGCCTCGAGGTGCATCATCTGCTGCACCAGACCTCGGGCCTGGCCGACTACTTCGACGACGGCATCGAGGATCAGCTCGCAAACGGCAGGGACCGTGCGTACTCGATCCAGGACACCGTCGAGGTCGCGCAGCGGGCCGGCGCTGCGTTCGCACTCGGTGACCGGGGCGGTCGGCGATCGCTCTACTCCGACACGAACTATCAGCTGCTGACGGCGGTCATCGAAGCCGTCACCGGCCAGGGCTACGCCGAGGCCGTCGACGAACGGATCGTCGGGCCACTCGGTCTCGCCGGCACGTACGTCGTCCCCGGCGGGGTGGATCGTCCCGCTCCGCTGGTGCTCCGCAGCGGCGACCGGGCGATCGCGATCCCGCACGGGCTGGCCTCAGAGCGTGGGGCGGGCGGCATCGTGTCGACGCTCGACGATCAGTTGCGCTTCAGCCGAGCGTTCCACGACGGCGAGTTGTTCGCCGGTGGGTGCGACCGAGCCGCGCCGCACTGGAACCGTGTGCAGAACTTCGCCATCGGGTACGGCCACGGGGTGATGCGCTACCGGCTGCCGCGCTGGCTGACCGGGCGCCGAGTGCCCGAGATGTTCGGCCACTCGGGGACCACGGCGTCGTTCCTGTTCCACATCCCCGACCTCGGATGCCACGTGGCCGGCAGCTTCAACCAGTTCGCCGACCCGGCTCGCCCGTTCCGCCTGTTGCCGCGCGTGGCCGCCGCCATTCAGAGGCGGTGACCCCGACCGGCCGACGTTCTCCTCGCTCTCGTTGCCGAGACCGAGACCGAGGAGAAACGACTCGACGGCAACGAGGGGTCCGACCCTGCCGTGCCGGGCGATCAGAGGAGCCCGTGGTCGCGGGCGGCCTGGACGGCGGGCTTGCGGCCGTCGACGCCGAGCTTGCGGTAGATCGCCTTGCAGTGCGTCTTCACGGTGTTGAGCGAGACGTACAACTCGCTCGCGATCTCACGCTGGGAGAGCTGCGACGGGAGGTACCGCAGGACGGCGAGTTCACGGTCGCTCAGTTCCTCGACGAATTCGTCAGACGTCACCCGTTCGGCGAGGCCGTGTCGAGACTCGACGCGAGCGAGATAGCGACCGGCGATGCCCGGGTCGACGCACCGGTCGACGATCGCTCGCGCCTCGCCGAGCAGATGCTCGGCGTTCGTGTCGGCGTGGTCGAAGGCGACATCGGCAGCGCTCGCGAGTGCATAGGTCAACATGACGTTCTCCGGGGACCGCCGGGCGAGTTGCACGCCGCGCAGCGCCGCCGGCACCGCTGACGCGCCGTCGTCGTCGGTCCGAGCGATGACGCTGTGTGCGAGTGCGAGTTGCGGCGCTTCGGAGATCCGGTGCTCCTCGGCATAGGCGAGGGCCGCCTCGGCGAGGTCGCGGGCCGCACCCGCCCGACCTTGTTCGATCTCGGCGACCGCTTCGAACACCGGCGTGACTGCGGCGACGAAGTGATCGGGCCTGCCTGCGGCCATCTCGTTCGCCTGGGCGAGAAACGGTCGGGCCTCGTCGAATCGGCCGCCCATCACCCTCACGCCTCCCAGCACCATGGGGTGCGTCGGCTCGGTCGTGGGCGCCTGCTCCTCGACGGCTCGGAGTCCGGCTGCGACGTCGCCCTTCGCGAGATGGATCATCGCCGTCAACGACTGGATCAGTCCGGTGTCGACGCCATCGACGTCGAGTCGGCGTGCGACGTCGAGCGCTCGTTCGGCTTCGGCGAAGCGGCCGGTCACGAACGACACCCATCCGTGCACGATCGCCAGGCCCTCGTGCTCGTCGACGAGGTCGCCGAGGCGTTCGATGTACCGGGTCACGGTGTAGGTCCGCCCGACGTTCAACAGCTTCGTCGCGTTGTCGGCCACGATGTCGGCGGCCTCGACCATGCACCCGGCTTCGATCAGGTGCTCGACCGCAGCCATCAGATCGCCCGACTCTGCATGCCACCGCCCGGCCGCGGCGTGCAATTCGGCCGACCGCTGCGGTGAGGAACGGACGAGTTCGACGCGCAGAAGATCTCGGAGCAGGTGGTGGAACCGGTACCAGGTGCCGGTTCGGTCGAGGGCGATCACCAGTTGGTTGCTGGCTGCGAGCGAGTCGAGCCAAATGGTGCCGTCGTCGGTGCCACACACCTCGTCGATCAGCGGCCCGGAGAGTCGCTCGAGCACCGACACGTCGAGCAGGCGCTGGCGCTCGGCTCTGTCGACCGAGTCGAGGAACTCGTCGCTCAGGTAGTCGGCGACCAGGTGATCGTCACCATGGAAGGACGCAACGAACTGGGCCGCGTCATCTCCGCCGCGCATCGACAGCGAAGCGAGGACCAACCCAGCAGCCCAGCCCTCCGTTCGATCGGCGAGCCGTCGGACGTCGTCGTTGCCGAGACCTGCGACGTCGGCGTCGAGCAACCACGCTGCCTCGTCGACGTTGAAGCGGAGATCGGCCGCCCGGATCTCGGTGATCTGGTCTCGGACACGTAACCGTCCGAGACGGAACGGCGGATCGAGACGCGTCGACACGACGACGATGCAGTTCGCCGGTCGCTGGGCGACGAGCCGTTCGACGCTGTCGTGGACGTCGTCGTTGCTGATCAGGTGGTAGTCGTCGATCACCAGCACGACCTCCCCACCCACGCTCGACAACGTGTTGACCATCGCAGCGACCACGGCGTCGAGGCCGTCGCCGATCGCCGACCCGATGGCCTCACCGATCCCCGGCACGTGGGTCTGGAGCGACGAAGCGACCCCGCTCCAGAAACGGATCGGGTCGTCGTCGCCCTCGTCCACCTGCAACCAACCGCTCGGTCGATCGTTCGCGTCGAGCCATCCGTTGATCAGCGTCGACTTCCCCGAACCTGCTGGCGCGCTCACCAGCACGAAGCCCCGGCCTGCGGCGACCGACGCCTCGATGCCATCGATCAGTCGATGACGGGAGAGGTAGCGGTGAGGTGGCCGCGGTGGAAGCACCTTGGTCGCGGACACGGCCGCTCGAGCATCGGCCATGCCTCAACAGTAGGTGACCTGCCGCGAGACGACCACAACCCCACCCAGCTGGTCACCCGGGTGACTTCGCCGACCGAGCGAGGCGACCTCACCCCGACAGCATCGAGTCTGGCGTCATGTCCCACCGCTACCAGATCGAGATCCGGGGTCGAGCGACCGAACGGCTCCTCCGGCCCGTCACCGACGACTTCGTCATCGACACCACCGCGGCCGGCGACACCCGACTGACCGGCGAGATCCGCGATCCGTCACACCTTCACGGGCTGCTTGCCCACTTCACCTCGATGAACGCCGAAGTCGTGAGCCTGAGCCGGCTCGACGCTGACTCGGTCGACCCGCACCTTCTTTCGACCACCGAACCCAGACAACACAACCAGCAGAAAGGCACCCAGCCATGACCATCCAAGCCAGCTCTTCCACGACGAGGTCTGCACCAGGACACTCCGCCACCCAGCTACAACGCATCGGTGGGGCCGCAGCAGCCCTCGCCGCGGGCACGTTCGGCTACGGCATCGCAATGTTCGCCACGACGTTCGCCGACTACACCGACCCCGATGCCACGCCGGTCGAATCGGTCGACTTCCTCGTCGACCATCAAGGGTCGCTGCTCGCCTGGTACATCGGCATCTTCATCGTGTTCGGCGCAGCACTCGTGCCGATGGGACTCGCGCTTCGTCAACGCCTTGCGACGACTGCCCCGCTGTTGGCGAACGCCGGGATGGTGTTCGCTGCGATCTGGGCGGCGTTGATGTTCGCCACTGGCATGATCTCGAACATCGGGATCGAGGCGGTCGCCGACCTCGCCGAGTCCGACCCCGACCGGGCCGTGACCGTCTGGTCGGCGATCGACACGGTCACCAACGGCCTTGGCGGCGGGAACGAACTCGTCGGTGGCATCTGGATCCTCCTCGTCTCGATCGCTGGGCTGCTCGCCGCAGCGCTTCCTCGCTGGCTGAACATCGTCGGTATCGTCACCGCGGTGGCCGGGGTGGTCACCGTCGTGCCCGATTTCGAAGCGATCGAGATGGTCTTCGGACTCGGATCGATCGTCTGGTTCGTCGGCGTGGGTGTCACCCTCCTGCGTGATCGCGACACCTCCGAGGCGGCATCGTGACCGGCACGATCGCCAACACGTACTCGGGCCCGTCGACAACGAAGCCCGACGTCCGAGCGGTTTTCTCTGGTGCCGATGTCGTCACCCGGGGGTGAAGCCACGGTGGAATCTTGCCTGCCGGGGTGCAGCGATCACGGCGCTGCGAGCGCATCTTCGACGCCGAGAGATCTACCGGATGTGGTTGTCGTGGGCGAAGACGATGGCGGCGCTGCGGTCGCGGAGCTCCAACTTGGTCAGGACGCGACTGAGATGGGTCTTGAGCGTGGCTTCGCTGACGAACAACTCGGCGGCGGCTTCGCGGTTGTTGAGCCCGCGTCCGATCACCTTGAGCACGTCCAACTCCCGCTCGGTGAGAGCCGAGAGGTCGATCGGCTCTCGGGGGGTCTGGTCCCGGAACGCGTCGAGCACGCGGCCCGCCACGTGCGGATCGATCCACGCGTCACCGGCAGCGACGGCGGCGATGGCGCGCAGGATGTCCTCACCCGGCGCCGACTTCAGCACGAACCCTGCTGCACCCGCCCGGAGTGCGGCGGCGAGCGTGTCGTCGTCGTCGAACGTGGTGAGCACCAGCACGGGCGGTCCATCGATCGCACGCAGGTGGGCGGTGGCGGTGGCGCCGTCGACGCGTTTCATTCGGACGTCCATCACGACGACGTCCGGGGTGCTCCGCTCGACCTGCTCGACGACCTCGTCCCCGTCGGCGCACTCGCCCACGACGGTGAGCCCGGCATCGGTGGCGATCAGACTCCGCAGGCCCGCTCGCACCACCTCCTGATCGTCGACCAGCAGGATGCGGATCATGTCGGGATCCTCGCTCGCACCGTCCACCGACCATCAGCGTTGGACACACCGGCATCCACCGTTCCGCCGATCGAGTGGACACGCTCGCGCATGACGACGAGTCCGCTGCCGGGCTTCGTGGTCGCGCGGCGAACGGGTCGGTCGTTGGCGATCCCGACCTCCACGTCGGCAGCACCAACTCGCACCGTCAGATCGATCGTGCCGGTGCCGTGGCGTACCGCGTTGGTCAGCCCTTCCTGCACCACCCGGTACAGGGTGAGCGCCGTCGGGGCGGAAACGTCGGTGAGACACCCCGTGATGCTGTCGGCGATGTCGGCACCAGCGTCGCGAAGACTCTCCACCAGATCCGGCAGGTCGCCGGCCGACGGTGTCGGCGGACTCGCGCCACCATCGTCGCGCAACAGTTGAACGACGCTGCGGATGTCGTCCATCGATCGGCGCCCCTGCTGCTCGGCGAGCTCCAACGACGCGATCGCTGCGTCGGGGTTCGACCGTACCGACAAGCGGGCCGCCGACATGTGCAGCATCGACGCGGACAGGGTGTGGCCGACGACGTCGTGCACGTCGCCGGCGAGTCGGCGGCGCTCGTCGGCGAGCGCGGCATCGGCGAGCTGGCGTTCGACCGCCAACCGGTCGTCGAGAATCCGGAGGAAGGCGATCACCATGAGGAGTGCGCCGAGCCCGACGAGCGCGACGCGTTCTCTGAAGTCCTCCCGACCGACACCCTGACTGATGAGGACCAGCGCGATCGCCACCGGGACGGCGACCACCCATCCGGGCGAGTGGGCGTCGTCCGGGGCCTGGGCCAGTGCACTCAGCCCGTACGTCAGCGCGAACCCGCCGAGCACGCTCGCCGTGAGACCTCCGGCCCAGGTGAGCTCCCACAGTGCGATTCCCGCCGACCAGACGACGAGCCCGGCGACCACCGACCACCGTGCCCGCCGACGTTGCCGCTGGTCGGCGGACACGTCGTCGAGCGTGAGGTCGGAGTCCATCACCCAATCCTCCCAGACGCCAGACCACGTCGCATCGGTCGCGGAGATGATCCGGCCTGGCTCGGAAGATGACACCGATCAGTTCCCGGGCAGACGACATGTCGGTGCACTCCCTCGACACTGGGGACATCCGTTGCGGAACACGTCCGCGGCGATCAGCGAGAGGAAGTACACATGAGCAACCAGAGCGATCAGACGACGAAACCGGCCTGGCAGGCACCGTTCTTCAGCGGCTTGGTCGGGGTCGCGGCCGGAGCGGCCATCGGCGCCGGCACCGGCATGTGGTGGATGATGGGCGTGCTCGGCGGCGTTTTCTCCGCCTTCGGGTTCGGCTTCTCGTCGAAGCGTTGAGCAGTGGCGACCGACAGCCGGGAGCCGCCGGCGATCAGCATCAGCGGTCTGCGCAAGTCCTACGGTGACCGCGAGGTCGTCCGTGGCGTGAGCTTCGACGTCGCCGCCGGGGAGTGTTTCGGCCTGCTCGGTCACAACGGTGCCGGCAAGACCACGACCATCGAGATCCTCGAGGGATATCTGTCGCGCGACGCCGGGTCGGTGTCGGTACTCGGCACCGACCCGGCCGACCCGAGCAGCGAGTGGCGGTCCCGCATCGGGATCGTGCTCCAGGACATGGACGTCTTCCCGACGCTCACCGTCTCCGAGACCGTCCGCATGTTCGCCGACCTGTACCCGAGGCCCCGCGAGGTCGATGAGACGATCGACCTCGTCGACCTCGGACGGCTTGCGTCCTCCCGGGTCGGCGGCCTGTCGGGCGGAGAGAAGCGGCGCCTGGACGTCGCACTCGGCCTCGTCGGCGACCCCGAGCTGTTGTTCCTCGACGAGCCGACCACCGGCCTCGACCCTGCGGCTCGGCGCGCGTCGTGGACGATGATCGAGGGCCTCAAGGAACTGGGGGTCACGATCGTGCTGACCACCCACTACATGGACGAAGCCCAGACCCTCGCCGACCGCCTCGTCATCCTCGACGATGGCGTCGTCGCCGCGGAGGGCACGTTCGGCGAACTCCTCGAACGCCACGGTGCCGCGACCAGCATCTCGTTCCGACTGTCCACCGGCGCCGGCACTGGCACCGGCACGGACATCGAGGATCACGTCGTCGCGTTGGCGGGATCGATCGAAACCGAACTGCGCGTCGACGGCAGGCACGCGGCGTTCTCCAGCGCCCACCCCCAGCGAGACCTGCACCGGCTGCTCGCATGGGCTGACGACCGGCGGATCGCTCTCGACGACCTCACGGTGCAGCGCAGCTCGCTCGAGGACCTGTTCCTCTCCATCGGCAGCTCCGACGACGACACCCGTTCCGCCACCGCCGCCGACCCCGGCACCGCCAGCGAGCAGGAAGCAGCACCGCAATGAGCGCAGCAACGATCTTCGTCAGCCAGACCCGCTACCACCTGCTGGCCACCGCGCGCGCCGGGTCCGCCATCGCGTTGGGCATCGTCATGCCCGTGGTGTTCTTCCTCGGAGCGTCGGCACTGTTCGGCTCCGACGCCATCGGCGGCGACACGCCCGTCGACGTTCGCGGCGCCGGCGAATCCCCCGACCTGCGCACGTTCTACGTCGGCGGGTTCATGGCCTACGCCGTCATCTACACCGCGTTCGTCGCACTCCTGCCCGACGTGGTCGACATCCGCGAACGCGGCATGCTCAAACGTCTCCGCGGCACACCACTACCGCTACCTGCATTCGTCGCCGCCCGCTTCGCCATCGCCGTGTTGATCACCACGATCGGCGTGGTGCTGATCGCGGTGCTCGGATCGGTGGCGTTCGGCGTCAGCACCCCGGTGAGTGCGATCGCCGGCATCGTCGTGTACACGCTCGCCGGCACGATCACCTTCGCCTGCTTGGCTTTTGCGGCGACGTCGATCACCCGCACCCAGTCCGGCGCACAGGGGATCTCCAACGGCGTCGGCATCATCTTGGCCATGATCTCGGGCGTGTTCTTCGCACCCGACATCCTGCCCGAGTCGGTGCGCTCGGCCGCCCAGTACCTTCCCCTCGAACCGCTCGCCAACGGCTACCAGTCGCAGTACGTCACCGACGCTTCCGGCATCGACCTCGACATCGGCAACCTCGCCATCCTCGGGGCGTGGACCGTCGCCGCCGTCGCCTTCGTGGCGCTGCGCGGATTCCGCTGGCACCCCCAACAGCAGCGCTGACCGGCGCGTCCATCACACTTCGACGGGAACCGCCATGACAGCACCACCGACCACCGACGCCACGACCAACCCCGCATCAGGTCCCGTGGTGAAGGCGGAACGCATCACGTCACTCGACCTGATCCGTGGAGTCGCCATCCTCGGCATCCTGCCGATGAACGCCCTGGCGTTCGGGCTCGACCGGGCGGCGTATTTCAACGTGTCCGCCGACGGCGTCGAGCAGCCGCTCGACTGGGTCGTCGGTGTGCTCACGATGGTCGTCATCGACCAGAAGATGATGGCGCTGTTCTCGCTGCTCTTCGGCGTCGGCGTCGTGATCTTCGCCGAGCGCGCCGCCGTCAAGGGCAGGCGCGTCGTGTGGCTCAGCCTGTGGCGCTTCGCGCTGCTCTTCGCCGTCGGCCTCGCGCACGCCGCACTCTGGTTCGGCGACATCCTGACGCTCTACGCACTGTGCGCCCCCGTCGTGCTGTTGCTGCGCAAGCTCCCCGCCCGGATCCTCGCCACGGTCGGTGTGGCGCTCGCCCTGGTCGGCACCGTGACCGCGCCGTTCTTCCAGTCCGCCGTGGGTGACGACCCTGCAGAGTTCGGCGACTTCTGGTTCGCTGACGCCGCCGCCATGGGGTCGACGGTGGAGACGTGGTTCCTGCTCAACGCGGGAGGCCGGGCGCTCGGTCTCATGCTCATCGGTGTTGCGCTGTATCGGCTCGGCATCGTCCAAGGTGAACGGAACGCCGCCTACTACCGGCGCCTCGCCATCTGGGGCATCGGCATCGGCGGCGCCGTCACCGCAGCCGGCCCGGTGCTCCACATCGCCACCGACTGGTCGGCCGACACCGCGCTCACCGGCACCGTCCCCACCGGGCTCGGCACCATCCCGATGGCACTCGGCTACCTGGCCGTCATCATCCTCTGGAATCGCAGCGGCAGCCGCCACCTCGAGCGGTTCCGCAACGCCGGGCGCATGGCGCTCACCAACTACGTCACCCAGACCATCATCGGGCTGACCACGCTCGGGTGGCTGCTCGACGACATCGGCCTCACCCGCACGATGATCGCCATCTGGATCCTCGCCGTCTGGGCCCTGCAGCTCTGGTGGTCGACCTGGTGGCTGCAACGATTCCGGTACGGCCCCTTCGAGTGGGCGTGGCGATGCGGCACCTACCGATCCTGGCAACCGCTGCGCAGGCCACGCGCCACCGCCCGACGCGTGCCGCCTCGTCAACTCGAGTGAGGACGACCGGGTGCGACCACGTCGTTGGTGCTCTTGGAGTGTGAACTGTGTGCGGTCTGCCGGCGGGTCCTCATCGGTCGCCCACGCTCGACCCGCCGATGAACAGACCAGACACGCTCAGCTCATGACACGATCATCTGGGACGTCTCGACCGGCCAATCTCCGCAGGTCCTCTGGCGTGCCCAAGGAGAGCGTCGACGTGAGTACCCATCAACGCTCAGTGGTCGGCGGGGCCGGCTGGGACAGCAGCGCTCTCGGGTAGAACTCGATGAGACTCGGTTCCTCCCAGTCCGGGTACGCGTCGATCATGGCGGCGGTGTATTCCTCGCCGCTCGATGCGCTGGCCAGCTCGGCTCGGGCGGTCAGGAGGTACTCGATCGTTGCCGCGTAGACGCTGGGGTCGTCCGGTGGTCCGTGGCCGGGATACACACGACTGGGCGAGTCGAGTTGGAGTTCTTCGAGGATGGAGATCCATCGGTCGAGGTGTGGGGTCAGGAACAGATGGGTCTCGTTGAAGACCAGATCGCCGGTGAAGATCGCATCGTGGTCGGGCAGGGTGACGACCATCTGGGCGCGTGCCTCCACGTCGAGGTATTCGTCGGCGACGTACTCGATTCCGTCGATCATGAACGGACCTTCGAGGATCTCGATGTCACGGTCCCCCGCGTCGATCAGGTCAGCGACTGCCGCCGTGGTGGCCACCGGCGCATCGGCGAAGGCGGTGTTGAGCCCGCCGACGTGGTCGGGGTGGTCGTGGGTGATCAGCACGGTCGCGATCGGCTTGTCGAGCGCATCGACCGCGGCCCGGAAGGTCTCCGGGTCGCCGCTTCGATACCCGGTGTCGACGACGACGACCGACGCCGACGACTCGATCACGTAGGTCCCGGTGTTGAGGCTCGGGCCCAGAAAAGAGTGGATCGTGACGTCGCCGACCGCGTCGGCCGTCATCGCAGCATCCTCGTCCACGGTGTCGACCTCCGTGGATCGCGGCGTTGCCGCATCGTCGTCGCTCGCACACGCGAGGCCGACTGCCAACACGAAGGGCAGAGCGAGAACGGGCCAGCCGCGACTCCTGGTGAGAGCCGAGCGGTTCATGACGATGGCAGCGACGACGAGAACGCCAGCAGGTTCAGCACCGCAGCGACCGCCCAGAACGGTGCGAACACGATCCCGACGTTGCGTCCGTTGCGCGACACCCTGGGGTGGTGGCCGAGGAACCCGATGCCGGCGTGGTTGGCATTGACGAGCATGAACAGCACCGACATCACGCCGAACACGAGGTGCAGCGGGTTGCGCTCGATCAGGGTCAACGTCAGCCCGTAGATCACGCCGACGACCACCGAGATGAACGCGAGCGAGCCCTGGCGTTGCTCGAACAGCAGCAAGAAGACGTAGTCGGCTCCTGCCCGCTTCTTCGCCTCGGGGGCGGCGTCGAGCGCCGCGTCGAGCATTTCGAGTTGTTCGTCGTTGGTGAGCGATCCCGCTCTGGTCGGCCGTGCCGGCCCGAACAGCACGAGCACGTAGTTCACGATCCAGCGCGACAGCATCGGGAACGCCGCCTCGACCAGGTGCAACAGCCCCGGGGCCAGGCACACCAGGAGCGCAATCGTAGAAATGGTCGTGTCACTCATGTGAAACCGGGGCCTTGTCGAGAGAGGGGTGGGTGAAGGTGCTCGGATCGCTCATCATGGGCGTGCCAGGACGGCGGTCAGGCCGAGTTCGTCGACGATGTTGTCCTGGATCGGTTGGGTGAGACGGTTGATCTCGGTGACCCCGTGCTCGATGCCGACGTGTGTTCGTGTCGGCCGGTCGCCGGGCTCGGCGGCGACGAGTGCGAGGTAGGCGTCGACGACGAGTTGGTTGTCGGGAGCCGCGTCGGTGGTGAAGAAGTCGGTGAAGTAGGCGAGCATGCCGGCGGGTACGTCCTTGAGTGGGCCGTAGTCGTCGAGGACGTGCCGGCGGGCCTCCGGTTGCACCGAGTTGATGAGGTTCGTCGGGAACGGTCCGGGCTCGACAATCGCGATGTCGATGCCGTGAGGCGCCATCTCGTAGCTCAGGCTCTGCGAGTAGGCCTCCACGGCGAACTTCGTTGCGCCGTACGTGCCGAAGTACGGATAGGCGACACGACCGGCAGTCGAGGAAGTGTTGATGATGAGGCCGCCGCCGGCTCGCCGCATGGCGGGCAGCACGGCCTGGGTGGTGCGGATGACGCCGTAGTAGTTGACGTTCATCTGTTCGTGAGCCTGCTCGACGCTGTAGGCCTCGGTGTGGCCGATGTACATGATTCCGGCGTTGTTGATCAGCACGTCGACCTTGCTGTCGACGTCGATCACCTGGGTGACCGCAGCCTCGACCGACGCGTCGTCGGCCACGTCCATGTCGAGTACGCGGATGTCGCCGGGGGCCGCTTCGAGGAGCTCCTTGGGTTCACGGTTCGAGCCGTTGGCGTTGCGCATCGTGGCCCAGACCCGGTACCCGGCTTCGGCGAATGCGAGGGCCGACAGGTGGCCGAATCCGTTGCTGGTTCCGGTGATGATGACGTTGTTCATGGGTTCCTCAGAACTTCCCGTTGTCGTGGGCCATCTCGGCGGGGATCTCTGAGATCACGTCCCAGTGTTCGACGATCTTGCCGTCGTCGAGACGAAGGAGGTCGTAGTAGGCGGTCGGGGTGTCGCCGAGGGCACCCTCGGACATGAACAGCACGAAGTTGCCCTGCCCGATGATCTGGTGGACCGTGTCGTAGCGAAGGGCGTTGCCCTGCTCGGCCTGGGCCGCGAAGCCCGCGCCGAGGGCCTCGAGGCCGTCGCCCCACCACGGGTTGTGCTGGATGAGGTCGGGGGCCATGAACTCGGTGATGCGGTCGAAGTCGCCGTCGATCAGCACGGCTTGGGTGAACTCGGCCACGAGGGCCTTGTTGGCCTCGGTCTGGTCGAGGTCGGTGACCTCGGTGGGGCCGTCGGTCAGCGTTCGCCCTGATGCGTTCGGTTCCGCCGGTGGCTGCAGGTTGTCCCAGTGCTCGGCGACCTTGCCGTTCTCGATGCGGAACACGTCGAACGCGACCAGGGTCGGGGCGCCGAACAACTCTGCGTTCTCGTAGGTGTTGTGGAACACGACGAGGTCGCCGTCGGTGAAGACGCGATGCGTCGTCACCGAGATACCGCTCTCTTCCAGGGCGGGGATGAATTCGAGGACGGGAGCCGCCCCGGTCGGCACTCCGGTGTTGTGCTGGATGTAGTCGGGGGCGAGCAGTTCGGCGGCGGCGTCGGGGTCGAAGTCGATGAAGAGCGCTGCGAGGGTTGCCGTGGCGAGTTCGGTCGTTGTCATGGTGGCTTGTTCCTGTTCTTGAATCGTTGTCTCGGTTGGTTCGGTACCGCTGGCTTGCTCGGCGGTCGGGGTCGAATCGCTGCACGCGGCGACTGCGATCGCTGAGGCGACGAGGACCGGGGTGAGGATCTTCATGTGGGGCTCTCCGACTCGTGGGTGGCGATGGATTCTCGTGTTTCATACCATGCGGTACGAAAACAAGATAGACCGCCCGGCCGCTACTACCAACCCGAACGTACCGAAAGGTACGAAAATATTCACGGCGGAATCTTCGAGCGAGTTCGAGTTGAGTACCGCCTGGTACGATCAAGGGCCAGTCTCAGAGGGAAGCAACCTCAGAAAGGTCGGGCATGGTGGTCGAATCGAGCGGTGGTCGCGGGAGGGGCCGGCCGAAGACGATCGATCGGGAGCGTGTGATCGACGTCGCGATGGACGCCTACTGGCGTGAGGGAACCGACGCCGTGTCGCTGAACGAACTGTGTCGCCGAGCCGACGTGTCCAAGCCCGCCCTCTATCGCGAGTTCGGCGGCGAGGACG
Organism: Ilumatobacter sp.; assembly: GCF_046290335.1. Classification (GTDB taxonomy): domain Bacteria; phylum Actinomycetota; class Acidimicrobiia; order Acidimicrobiales; family Ilumatobacteraceae; genus Ilumatobacter_A. The sequence continues at coordinate 574,959 of NZ_JBKAGH010000003.1, forward strand.
GCCTCATGGATGCCACCCTCGAGCGCTACGCCGAGACAGTGCTTGCGCCGATGCTGGATAGGACGACCAACGATGCGCCTTTCGCCGAAGTCCTCGCGGCGATGATCGACATCATGCTCGACATCAACCGGGACATGCCCGCCGGTTGCCTGCTCGCGAAGATGCGGGTGTTGTCATCGCAGCTCGGCTCGGCCACGCAGACCCGGGCCGACGGCCTTCGGGACGAAGCCCGAGGGTGCTACGCGGACTGGGTCGAACGCGCAAAGGCACGCGGCGAGATCGACCCAGGTGTCTCCACTCCGGTTGCCGCCGCCTTCATCGACAACCAGTTCACCGCGCTGCTCATCCAGGTCGCGCTCGGCGAAGACCGCGACATGCTCCGACTCCAAGCCGAACTCAGCTTCGCCGGCCTGACCAGCGGGCTGACGCCACGCTGAACAGCCGGGCTCGATCTGGACCGACGCACTCTGGCGCTGCCCGGCCACACCCACGCTTCTCGGGTCGCCTGGCCTGGGCGTTCGACGTTCTCGGGGGGTGCGTCATCGGCGACGTGGATCGCCCTTGGAGCGAGGGCGGTCAACTCTGGCGTTCGGCGACTCGTGCTTCGAGCTCGTCGATCGCCATCGCCCAACCCTGACCACCGGGCGAGTCGCGGGGGACGCCGATGTGGGTGACGGTCATCCTGGTGCGGTCGCCGAGGTCTTCGAGGTCGACCACGACCGAGGTCTCCATCGGCGTTCCAGCGGGCATGCCCATCTGTTCGGCGGTCAGCGCGCTCCCATCGGCGTCGGCCATGCTCTCGGTGTACGAGAGGCGGATCATGGGCTCGACCTCGCGGTACTCGCCGACGAAGAACATCGCCATCACACCGTTCGGAGTGTCCATCTCCATGGCGATGTGGCGGCGACCCCCGACTCGGACGTCCATCTCCGCGGTCGGGATCCTGGAGCCCATCGGCCCATACCACTTGGCGAAGTGCTCAGGGTCGGTCCACATCGACCAGATCACCTCGATCGGTGCGTCGAACGTGCGGTCGATCTGGACGTCGTTGGAGTCGATCATTGCGGTGCCGCTTTCTTGTCTGGTGAGTGGTTGCCGTGTTGGAGTTGTCGGACGTAGTCGTCCATGCGGTCGAAGCGTTCGTCCCAGATGTGGCGGTACTGCTCGGTCCAGCTCGCGAGTTCGGCGAGTGGCGCTGCCGCGATGGTGCACGGTCGGGATTGAGCGCGCCGGCTGCGTGTGACGAGGCCGGCGCGTTCGAGCACCTTGATGTGCTTGGAGATTGCCGGAAGGCTCAGATCGAACGGTTCGGCCAGTTGGTTCACGCTTGCCTCGCCTTGGGCCAGGCGAGCCAGGATCGCTCGACGGGTCGGATTGGCGAGCGCAGCGAACGTCTCGTCCAGGCGGTCGTCGTTCAGCGTTGCGGTTCCTGCCAGCATCCCCTCTTTGCTTTCATGATTGGTTAATTAACCAGATGCGACATTACGAGTGGAGCCGCCGGCTGTCAACCGAGGTGGCAAGCGTTCGATCGGGACACGGCGTCGCGTGGTGCGCTGGATCTCCTGGACCGCGGCGTCCGATGGGCAGACGGGACAGGGTTGGACCTGTGATCGACCGGGTAGTTGCTCGGGAACGATCGCGATGCGAGGAGAACCGATGTCCGTGCCGACCCGCTGCGTTCTCGGGGGGACGTGAATCAGATGAGCTTCGAGTCGCTGGTCGAGCGCGTCGGTGAAGTCGTCGAGTTGGTCGGGGTCGCCATCATCGTGGTGGGACTCGCGGTGTCGCTCGCGATGCTGTTGCTGCGCTGGCGGCACGATGGACGCGAAATCGCGTATCGAGACACCCGTCGGTCGATCGGTCGGTCGATTCTGCTCGGGCTCGAGGTCCTCGTCGCCGGAGACATCATTCGGACCGTCGCACTGGACCCCACGTTCACGTCGGTCGCTGTACTCGGCATCGTCGTGCTGATCCGTACGTTCCTCTCGTTCACCCTGGAGGTGGAGATCAGCGGGCGTTGGCCGTGGCAGGCGGGCTCGCATGAGGCGTGAATGGTGCATTCGCAGGCTCGCTGCGGGTCCGCGCCTGACGACCACGGTTCGTCGCGATCGTCGTGCGGGTACAGCTCATCCATGACATCCACGTATCGAGTCAACGACGACGGTGTCGCGAAGGCGCGCGCACTGATCGACAGTAACCAGTACGACCTCGACACCGAGTGGGGTGATGCCGCACCCTCGACCGAGGACGAGAACGGCAAGATCGACCGCGACGGCTACGACGGTTTCGGCGAATGGCACCTGGCGGTCGACGCCGACGCCTCCGACGACACCAAGGATCGTTTCGGCTTCCCGTACGGCGATTTCCATCGGGTCGTGCGAAGCGGCCTCATCGCTGCAAAGCAGCGCGCTGCGCAGAACGGTCACGATGCGGTCGAGCAGGCGGCCGACGAGCTGCTCGATCACCTCGACTCGGTTCGAGCCTGACCGAGCGGCGCGACCTTCACCTCGAACGCGTCAGCTCGGCGAAAACTGTGGCGACCGGCGTGGCCGGTCACGCAAGTTCAGCTGCTCCGTGACCGGCCTGTCACCTGATCGTCCAGCAGATTCGTTCGATCAGAGTTGCTCGACTCACGTCGACGCACTCCCAGCGGTGACGGGCTCTCAGCTCTTGGCCACCTGGTCCAGACGTTCGAGGGCGAAGGCCACAGCAGCGTCCATGCTGAGTACCGACCCGGCGAGGGTGGCCATCTCGAGTTCGGTCGACGACAACGCAGCTCGAGCGGCTTCGACCGTGCCGGGGACCATGTAGGTCTGCGCCGCGCTCGCGCGTCCTGCCCCTTCGAGCGCCGACCACAGCGTGACCGCACCATCTTGTTGGCCGTCGATGATCGCCAGCGCGCTCGCCGACTGATCCACGGCCGCCCACACCAGCGTGGGCGAGCGCAACCGGAGCATCCGCTCCACGGCGTTCGCCAATTCGCCAGCGCCTTGTGCGGTGTCGCCCGATCGCAGCAGGCGCGACGCCAAGAACGACAGCCCTTGCGCAATCACGTAGGGGTCGCCGGACTCGAACGCCAAGGCGACGCCTTCGTCGGGAAGTCTGCTCTGACCACGCAGATTCACGTCCAATGACAGCCATGCGAACCAGCGGGCGACGGCCGACCTGCTCGGCGAACCGAGACGATCCGCGACCTCGATCGCTGCCGGGTCCATCTCGGTGATCAAGGGCTGCAGCTCGAAGATCGGCTCGCCGATCGTGCGACCGATCTCGCCGCACCGGCGAGCACACTGTGCAGCTCGAGCGAAGTCGCCGCTGAAGATCGCCACGAAGCCCTGCACCATTTCGAGGATGCCCAGCTGCAACGGACCCGTCGTCGTCGTCGCCACACGGTCGAAGAGCCGCTCGGACTCCTCGAATCGCTCCAACCAGAAACAACCGACCGCGGCAGCAAGCGCCGTCGCCGGCATCTCGGCAGCGTCGGCTTCGAACGCCGCAAGTGCTCGCTCGGCCCACTCTCCGCCTTCGATGAACACTTCGGCGCTCACCGTCATCGCCATCCGCTCCATCATGAACTCGACGAGCGTCGGGTCCTGGTTGGCGATCGCCCACTGCACGGCTGCTCGGACGTCAGGCAACGACCGTCGAAGCGCGCGGCTGGCGGCCGCCTCGGCCTCCGTGAACTTGTCGCGGACGGCGCGGCGCGTGAACGCCGCGAAGTATCGAGCGTGGCGCTCTTCGAGTTCGGCGGTCAGCGGCGCTGCGCTGGCGAGGTGCTGTCGAATCGGCTCGAGGATTCGAAACCTCGCCGTCGCATGGTCACGTCGAAGCAGGTGGTGTTCGACCAGCGTCTCGAGGAGCCCCAGAAACACCTCGGTCTCGACATCGGATCCGACGACCGCCAGTGCCGATGCAAGGTCGAACGCTCCGCGGAAGACCGTCATCGAGTGCAGGATCGATGTCGCCTCGGGGCCGAGTTGGGCGAGCGACCACTCGAGTGCCGTTGCGAGGCTCGTGTGACGAGACGGCCCGTCGACGGTGTTCGAGTCGAGCGAGGCCGGATGAGCGACGAAACGGGCGAGGATCTCGGCGGGCGAGAGCACCCGCGTGCCACCAGCCGCGAGTTCCAGCGCAAGGGGATAGTTGTCGAGTTGCTCGCACAGCGCGGCGACGTCGGTCCTTTGAAACGGACCTGCTCCGCATTCGGCGACACGCGCCTCGAACAACTCGGCCGCCGACTCGGGCGCCATCGGCGCGACGTCGACGACGCGTTCGGTGGAGGTCCGCATTCGGAGCCGACTGGTCGCCAAGATGACGAGTCCAGGGCACTGGTCGAGCAACGCCGAGCTGAGATCGCGAGCACTCGCGATGACGTGTTCGCAGTTGTCGAGGACGAGCAGCGTCGAACGGTCCTGCAGGAACTGCACGATCGTTTCGCCTCGGGTGAGCCCGGCTTGACGTCGTAGCCCGATCGCCTCGCTCACGACGACGGTGAGATCCGTGGATCGATCGTCCGTGCTGGCGAGATCGACGAACCACACACCGCTGGTCCGGTGACTCGGGCCAGCAGCATCGAGTCGTTCCACGAACCGCCGAGCGATCGCAATCGCGCACCGGCTCTTTCCGATGCCGCCAGGCCCGACCATCGTGACGAGCCGGGCAGACGCCAGCAGTTCGACCACCTGGTCGATCTCGGGACGGTCGACCAACCGATTCGGTTCAGGGCCGACATTGGTCGTCGATATCCGAGTGCTCTGGCTCGGCAGCGGCGCTGCGGTGTGAGTGCCCGAGGCGATCGATCGTTCGAGGTGGTCGAACGTGGCGGACGGCGTGGTTCCGACCGTCTCGTCGAGATACCTCCGGTAGTCGCGGGCGACGCGCAGCGCCTCGGTCGATCGGCCCTGTGCCGACAACGCCGACATCAAGATCTCGCGAGGGCGATCGCGGAGCGGGTGCCGTTCCACGTGCGCGCGCATCGCGGCTGCCGACTCGCGAGGGCGGCCTGCATCGAGGAGCGCCTTGGCGTGGTCTTCGGTGGCCGTCGAGTGGATCTCGCCGAGCCTCACAGCGGCCGGTCGAGTCCAGTCCTCATGGATGAACTCGGCGAACGGCTCCCCACGCCACAGCGCCAGTGCCTCGCCCAAGATGATCTCGCGATCCAGCGTCTGGGCGCCAGCAGCTCGTTGGATCAGTTCGCAGAAGCGGTCCACGTCGAGGTCGACCTCCCCCAGCGCGTACCCGTCGGGCCTGGTCGCGATCGAGTCGACTCCGATCGAGTCGCGCGTCCGGGACACGGCGGTCTGGATCGCCGCCTTCGAGACGTGGAGCACGTCCATGAGCCGGTCCAGGGAAACGACGCCGCCCTCCTCGGCAGCGAGTACCGCGATGATGCGCCGTTGGGCTCTGGGAAGTGTGGCTGCGGATCCTGATTCGGATCGGACCTCGATCGGGCCGAGCATTCGAATGACGACTCGCCCCGGTCGGACTGGCACGGGTCGAAGTTTCGCACAGCGGTTCGTCAGCGACTCGAAAGTGGCGCGGGCGATGGTGTCTCCATGACACGAGAGAACCCCACTGGCGCAATCGGCTCGGCACGAACTCGGGCGACGACACGGCGGGCGAAGGCGTCCCTCGTCGCTGTTGCCATGGTGGTGGTGGCAGCGTGCTCAGGCAGCGATCCGTCGTCGGAGGCGACACCCGATTCGGTCGCATCGGTGGCTGTGCCCGATTCCGGCCCGGCAGGCGCAGAGCCGATCGACGAGTCGACGCCGATCGACGAGTCGACGTCGCCGCGACCTTCGACCACCACGGTCGACATCGCTCCCGCGACCAGCCTCGCCGCGATCATTCCCGAGGAACCGGCCGATGACGTCTGCCCGGCCCCGATTCCCAACGAGACGTCGCAGCCGGCTGGCATCGTCGCGTCGTTCGACCCGACCGCGCTCGAGGTCGCCGAGGGCCTCGCGGTCGATCCGTCGGGCAACGTGTATGTGTCGCTGCCCGCGCTCGGCCAGGTGGTGAGGCTCGCTCCCGGTTCGGGAGAGTACGAGGTGTTCGCGCAGATCCCGGACTGGGACCTGGCCCCGGAGGCCTACTTCGTCGAGCACTTCGGGATCCTCGGGTTGGCGTTCGATGCCGATGGCCACCTGTACGCAGCGGTCGACAGCCCCGGCCGGGCCGGTGTGTGGAAGTTCGACTGCCGGACCGGCGAGGGTACCCGGTTCGCCGGAACGGACGGGATGCTCTTCGCCAATGCGATGGCGTTCGACGACGCCGGGAACCTCTACGTCACCGAGTCCTTTTCCGGCATGGACGGCGACGTACCGCTGGGTGCGATCTGGAGGATCACGCCCGACGGAACCTCCGAGAAGTGGCTCGAGAACACCGAACTGGGCGGCCCGAACCGGTTCGGGCTCGCGAAGCCGAATGGAGCCAACGGCATTGCGTACCGGGCGGGCCTGCTGTACGTGAACATCCTCCAGCAGACGTCGATCATCCGCATCCCGGTGCTCGAGGACGGCAGCCCCGGCGACATCGTGCCGTACGCGATCACCGACGCGGCCTTCATCAACGACGGCATCGCGCTCGACGAGTCGGGTCGCGTCTACGTGACCGATGTGATCACCAACGGCGTCGTCCGCGTCGATCCGGATGGCTCGATCGTCCCCATCGCCGGAGGGGCCGACGCCGGCTTCGACGGCCCGGCCAGTATTGCCTTCGGGGTCGGTGCGACTGCATCGACCATGTACGCCGCCAATCTGGCCGGCGGCAGCGTCGAGGCTGGCGCCACACCGGGACCCGGCCTCGTCGCCATCGATGTCGGCACGGCGGGCATGACCCTCCCCGCCGAAGCAGCGCTGCGGCCGGTGGCGGTCGACGTCGACTACGGAGCCGATGCGGCAAGCGACGCTGCCGACACCCCACTACTCGACGTGTTCGCGATCGACGGGATCGAACAGGCCCCGGTGATCGTCGTGCTCCACGGTGTCCCCCAAGGTCGCAGCATCACGACGCAGCTGTCCGCGGAGTTGGCTGCGCGAGGCAACGTCGTGTTCAACACCGACTGGCAGTTCAACCAGTCGTCCAACTCGTCGGGAAGCAACTTCCAGGCGGCGTGCGCCGTCCGCTTCGCGCGGCAGAACGCCGAGCAGTACGGAGGCGACCCGGATGACGTCGTGGTCGTCGGATACTCGGCGGGTGGTGTCGTTGCCGCAACGGTGAGCCTGAACGGAGACTCGATCTCCGGTCAGTGCTCGAATGACGAGACCCTTGCCGCCACTCCCGACGGCTTCATCGGTCTCGCTGGCACCTACGACGTCTATGGCGCCGAACCGCCCCCAGGCTCCGAGGACGAAGCTGCTCGCTGGCAGACGTTCAACCCGTTCGAACAGCTGGAGTCGGCCGACGGACTCGATGCACTGCTCATCCACGGACGAGCAGACCGGATCGTCCCGATAGCGACATCCGACGACTTCAGTGCGGCTCTGGAATCGAACGGTGCAGCGGTCACCACCGAATACCTCGACGGAGCCGACCACTTCATCGTCTTCGACCCGTGGCTCCGAGAGGTCGGCGACGTGGTCGAGCAATGGCTGGGTGCCCGGTGACGATGGGTGCCCGGTGACGATGGGTGCCCGGTGACGGTGGTGCTGGCGGGTTCGCAGGGGAGCTCGGTCAGGTCGTCGAGGCGCACCGATCAGAACCAACTGGGTGATCGCATCGATGTGTCTGTCGGTGGTGCTGATCATCGCCGGGGTCGCGAGTCTCAGCGTCGTCATCTCGTCGCTCGGTCGCGAGTTCGGTGCGACTCAATCCGACCTGCAGTGGATCGTCGATGCCTTCGCCATCAGCCTCGCTGCACTGCTGCTCCCGATGGGGCCTTCGGAGACGAGTTCGGACGTCGCCGCTTGATGCTCATCGGGTTCGCCGTGTTCATCGCGGGATCGTTGTGGGCCTCGCTTGCGGGCTCGGTCGGAGTGCTCATTGCTGCGCGCGTGGTCGGTGGTGTGGGTGCCGCGATGATCTTCCCGGGGACATTGTCGACGCTCACGTCAGCCATGCCGACCGCGAGGCGTGGCATGGCGATCGGGATGTGGACTGCCAGCGCCTCGCTGGGCGGGACCATCGGCATGCTCGTCGCTGGTGCGCTCGTCGAAACCTTCTGGTTCGGATCGATCTTTCTCGCCATGGCGATCGCCGCTGCCGTGGTGGGGCTGATGACCGTGATGTTCGTCCCCGAGACGAACGACCCCGACCACGCCAACATCGATCCGCCTGGCGCGCTGCTGTCCCTGGTGGGCATCGGGGGACTGGTCATCGCGATCACGGAGGGGCCGGTGAAGGGATGGGCAGATCCGGTCACCGTGGGCGGCTTCATCGCTGCTGCGGTCGGCCTCGTCGGCTTTGCCTGGTGGGAACTGCGCACACCGACGCCGTTGCTCGACATCCGGTTGTTCAGGCTGCGCGGGTTCAGTACGGGCTCGGCGTCGATCTTCGTGCAGTTCCTGGTGGTGTTCGGCTTCTTCTTCGTCGCCGCGCAATATCTCGGCTTCGTGGCGGGCTACAGCCCGTTCCAGATCGCCGCAGCGTTGCTGCCCGTCGGTGTGCTGCTCCCGTATCTGTCGACCAAAGCGCCGGGTTGGTCGATCGCACTCGGACGAGGCGCCGTGGGCGCGTCGGGTCTGGTCCTGATGGCGATCGGCACCGGCACGTTCGCGCTCGTCGACATCTCGACGCCGTACTGGGTGTTCGCTGCAGCGCTCGTCGTCTTCGGTTCGGGCATGGGGCTCGCAGCGCCTCCCGCAACCGAGGCGATCGTCGAAGCGCTTCCCAGCGCCAAACAAGGCGTTGCTTCTGCGATGAACGACGTCGCACGAGAACTCGGAGGCGCGATCGGTATCGCCATCATCGGATCAGCACTCACCGCGGGCTACCGCGCGTCGATCGACGACGCAGCCGCACTGCTTCGCGTCGAAACGCTCGACGCGGTACGCAACTCGGCGGCAGCGGGCTTCGGAGTCGCCGAGCAGAGCGGACCGGACGCTCCACTGATCGTCACCATCGTGCGTGAGTCGCTGGCCGACGGCTTCTCGCAAGCCATGACCGTCGCCACCGCATTGTTGGTTCTGGGAGCGATCTACGTCGGCCTGCGAACCCCTCGTGTGATCTCGCCAGCGCAGGACGTCAGACGATGATCGGGCGACCCGAGTCGGCTGCGCGGCCGAAGTCGTCGTCGATGAGGACGATCTCGCGGCCGGCGCGGTCGAGGAGCGAGGAGGCGACCGAGGCTCGGTACCCGCTCTGGCAGTGCACATGGACCCGACCGGTCGGTACCTCGTCGAGCCGATCGAGGAGTTCGTGCAGCGGGATGTGGGTCGAGCCGGCGAGATGACCGTCAGCGAACTCGCCGTGTTGACGAACGTCGAGGACCGTTGGTTCGTCGAGTTGCCCGAGCCCGGCGAACGTGGTGACCTCGTAGGAGCTGCGATCCGCGTCGGGGGCCCAGCGGTCGAGCCCACCTTCGGCGGCGCCAGCAGGCCGGTCGATCCCGATGCGAACGAGCTGTTGCTGTGCCTCGGTGATGTCGTCGTGACGGTCAGCGAGGAGAGTGACCGGCATGCCCCACGGGACGAGCCAGCCGAGATAGGTCGAGAAGCTGTCCGACAGTTCGATGCCGATCGTGCCGGCGAGATGCGATTCGGCGAACGCCCGCCGTGGTCGAAGGTCGACCACCCATTCCCCGCGATGGATTCGGCGGGCCAGCTCGACGGGGTCGACCTCCGCCGGCGGGGAGAAGTCGGCGGCGGCCACACCTGCGATGTTCAGTGGCCCCATGTGCGCGTAGTACTTCGGGAACGCGTCGAGACCGGCGATCAGTTGGTCGACGAACGTGTCTTCGTCGGCTGCCCTGAGCGCAAGATTCGCCGTGCGTTCGGTGCCCAGTGTGCCGTCGGACTCCAGCTCGCTGGCGGCCGACGCGCAGAAGCTCCCGAAGCCGTGGGTGGGGTAGACCGTCGTGTCGTCCGGCAGCGATGCGGCGAGTGCGTTGACCGACCGGTACTGGGCGTGGGTCAGCTCCTTGGTCGACTCGGGGCCGATCAGATCCGTGCGCCCGACCGTGCCGTACAGCATCGACCCGCCGGTGAACACCGCTGGCGAGTTGCCATCGACGGTGACGACGTAAGAGAGGTGGTGCGGTGTGTGGCCCGGTGTGTGACGAACCTCGACCCGCATCGACCCGACCTGCACGACGTCACCGTCGGACACCTCGTGGTGGTCGAAGCGGAGAGGCTCGGCGGCCGCGTGCAAGTAGGTCGCTCCCGTGAGACGCATGAGCGTGAGCCCGCCGCTCACGTAGTCGTTGTGTACGTGCGTCTCCGCGACGTGGGTGATGACGACCCCGGCCCGATCGGCGGCGTCGAGCAGTCGATCGACGTCGCGCTGCGGGTCGACGACGAGCGCGACGGCTCCATCGTGGACGAGGTACGACCGGTCGCCGAGTGAGGCGGTCTCGATGGTGATCACGTGCATTCCGGGGTCCTTCCGACCGGGTCAATTGTACGTACTTTAAACGAGTTTCGTTCTAGGATGCCGTCATGGCAGGTCTGACGGCCGACATGGTGCTGGTGGTGGCGTTGCTGGCTGGCACCGTCGTGCTCTTCGTGACCGAGGTGGTACGCATCGACGTCGCCGCCATCGGCATCATGGTGGTCATCGGCCTGACCGGGCTCGTCCCGGCCGGGGACGTGTTCGCCGGCTTCTCGTCGAACGCCGTGATCTCGATCATTGCCGTGATGATCCTCGGCGCTGCCCTCGATCGGGTGGGGGTGATGCGGTCGGTGGCGGCATTCATCCTGCGGATCGGCGGGGCGACCGAGCGACGTGTCCTCGTGACGGTGTCGTCCGCCGTCGGCACGATCAGCGCCTTCATGCAGAACATCGGCGCAGCGGCGCTGTTCCTCCCGGTGGTCGAACGTGTAGCCGAGCGGACCGGGCTCGCCGCGTCCCGATTGTTGATGCCGATGGGGTTCGCCGCGATCCTCGGCGGGACACTCACCCTCGTCGCCTCGGGGCCGCTCATCTTGCTCAACGATCTGCTTGCGGCGTCGGCGGCGGGCGCCGAACCCGACTTCGAGCCCTACGGGTTGTTTGCCCCGACGCCCATCGGGCTGGCCCTGCTCGCATCGGGGATCGCCGTGTTCGCGCTGCTCGGCCGGTGGCTGTTGCCTGTCGTGTCCGCCGAACGCGGGTCGAGGGCAGCACTCCCCGACGTTGCGTCGACCTACGGCCTCGACGACGAACTGCAACCCTTCGTCGTGCCTGCTGGCAGCCCACTCCTCGACGACACGATCGGCGAGATCGAGGCGCAGTCGGGCAACGTGCGCCTCGTCGCGATGAGTGACCCCGACGGTGTGCGAGTCGGGCCGTCGCGCGATGAGTATCTCGCAGTGGGCATGGCGGTCGCGCTCGTCGGACCTGATGACGAGGTCGACGGTTTCGTCGAACGAAACGGCCTGCTCGCCGGTGACGGCCAGTGGTTCTCGGTGCTCGACGACGACGAACGCACGGGTCTCGCCGAGGTCGTCGTTCGGCCCGGATCGGACGCGGTGAGCCGTCGGGTGGAGGAGTTGCGACTCCGCCACCGCTACGGGGTGGTGCTGCTCGGTCTCTACCAGCGCGGCGAGGTCGTCACCTCGGACCTCCGCAACCGGCAGCTCAGTGGCGGCGACGTGATGATCGTGCTCGCCCCCTGGGATCGTCTCGCCGAACTCGACGACGACCCCTCGATGGTCGTGCTCACCGAGCACCCAGCCGAGCCGCCTCGTTCGTCCAAACGGTGGTGGGCCGTCGGTGCCTTGGTCGCCGCGCTCGGCCTCGTGATCGTCGGCAACCTGCAACTCTCGCTCGGTCTGATGACCGGCGCGGTCGTCGTGATCGTGGCCGGCGTGCTCTCTCCCGACGAGGCCTATCGGGCCGTGTCGTGGAAGACGGTGTTCCTCCTGGCTGCGCTGATCCCGCTCGGCCAGGCGGTGGAGGACACGGGTACGGCGGCGTGGATCGCCGAGCGCGTGATCGACGCGGTCGACGGGTTCCCGGTCTGGGGCGTGCAACTCGTCGTCGCGCTGCTCGCCACCGTGTTCACGTTGGTGGTGTCCAACGTCGGTGCCACGGTGCTGTTGGTGCCGTTGGCCGCCAACGTCGCGGTCGGCGTCGGTGCTGATCCGGCGCAATTCGGCCTGATCGTGGCCTTGGCAGCGTCGAACGCCTTCCTGCTCCCGACGCATCAGGTGAACGCGTTGCTGATGGGCCCCGGCGGGTACAGAGTGTCGGACTACCTCCGGGCGGGCAGCGTGATGACGTGCGTCTTCCTCGTCGTGCTGATTCCGGCGGTCAACGCCTTCGCGTGACCCGCTTCGACCTCGTCAACCCTGCCTGTCGCGGCGGTGGGGCGATCGACGTGATCGTGGTCCTTGCTCACGGCCGCCATTTCCTCTGACTCGGGCTGGCCGAGAAGATGAGGTGATCGATCTCGCAGGCTGACGACACGAAGTTGTCGGTTGACGAGGATCGGTGGTACTGCTGCGGAACTCGCCGCAGCCATCCACCGGAGGAATCGCAACGTGGCCGACCAACCGAGATCGACCGGTACACGCGCCTGCGTTGCGCTGGCGAGCGCCGTCTTCTGCCTGCTCTCGACCGTCCCGGTCGCGCAGGCTGGAAGCGCACCGGGATCGGCGGACAATGTCGCCGCCGGCGGCGACTATCGCTTCGTCTGCGAAGACGGCGGGAGCGGCGCGAGCGTCGTCGACGTGCTCCGAGCGACCGGCGAGCACGACACGTTCCTCGACCAGCTGAGCCGGTACGACTCCGAGGGATTCGAGATCCTGTCGGACCCGGTTCTGTCGGACAAGACCGTGTGGGCCCCGACGGATGCGGCATTCGCCGAGCTCGGCGACGCCGTGTCCACTCTGTCCGACGCTGAGATCAAGGCCGTCCTCGGGTACCACATCACGCCGCCGAGGCGAACCCCGGAGGGGCCGTATCCCATCATCACGCCCGAGTACCTCCTCGACGGCGGCGAGATCGTGCACCAGACCCGCACCGGGATCCTCACGGGTTCGGATCAACGGGTGCGAACCCGTGAGGACGACGGGGTGTTGACCGTGGAGGACGCGAACATCGGGCACACATCGTGGTGCACGCAGACGGGCTCGGTTTTCTCGATCGACGCGGTGATCACCGACGCGTCGGCGACATCCTGGGCGGAACGGGTGATCTACACCCTGTTCTTCCGGTCGCCGCTCCTGACGCTGATCGGACTCGGTGTTCTCGTCGCCAGCGTCGTTGCGCTGGTCCGGCGACGGCGGGCGCTCGGGTATCACGCACGTCGGAGCGGCTCCAGTACCGAGACGTAGTCTGCGAGGCGGGCTGCGATCTCGATCGCCGCGTCGACGTCGTCGGTGTCGGGCTCCTGCCAGACCTCCGAGATGCGGCGCCATCGGTCGACGCCGATGAACACGCCCGCTTCGGGTTCGTCGCCGAGTTCACCACGCCACGCGACCTCGTCGCGGAGAAGCCGGTCGAGCGCGGCCTGGCTCTGGTCGGGTTTCGGATACTCCGCGTGGAACCCCACTTCGAGCACGACCTTGCCGCCGACTCGGACGAGTTGGGCCTCGTAGTGCTCGCGGGCCGAGTCGTCGTACCAGACCTTGATGCCGCGCCGATGTGTACTCGAGTGGAGCACGCCGTCGACGTCGAGAACGAAGCCCTCGAACACGTCCTGCACCTGATCGAAGAACGATCGCTCCATCAGGATCTACCGCTGGATGTCGGTCGAGTTGGTGGGTGCGGCAGCAGCGATGTCCGCGGCGACGGTCGGGGTGTCGGACTTGAAGCCCTTGGGTGCGAGCGCCAAGAGTTCAGCCCATCCGGTTTGCCGTTGGATCGCTGCCTGACTGCGGCCGGGTGCTGCGCGTTCGTCACTGCTTTCCGTACCGGCCGCATCCCACAGCTTGACACATGGTTCCGAATGTGTCAGCTTCTGCGTCCTGACGTTTTGTCTCGAAAGCGTCAGCCGTCTCCCGGGGCAGGAGTGTTCCGATGACCCGACTCGGCTACCAGATCCCGAACTTCACCTACCCCGGCATCAGCGGCGGCGACATCTTCGACAACGTCGTCGCCCAGGCCAAAGCCGCCGAAGCAGCCGGGTTCGACCGGATCTTCGTGATGGACCACTTCTATCAACTGCCCGGAATCGGCGCGGGGTGGTTCGAGCTCGAACACGACTCACTCGGCTACGAGTTCGGCACGTTCACCGACCGCTTCGAAAAGCTCGAGGAGTCGCTGCAGATCATCGGTCCGATGCTGCGCGCCGAGCCGGTCAGTTTCGACGGCAAGCACTATCAGGTGACCGACGCCGTCAACTCGCCCGCTCCGGTGTCGAAGATCCCGATCATGATCGGGGGCTCGGGTGAGAAGAAGACGTTGCGGATGGTGGCGCAGTAGGCAGACGAGTCGAACCTCGTCCGGGTCGGCCCCGACGACGTTCCCCGCAAGCTCGACGCGCTCGCGCGCCACTGCGAACAGGTCGGGCGCGACCGATCCGAGATCGTCGTGACCGCGATGCAGATGGTGATCGTCGCGGCGACCGTGGAAGCGGCCGAGGCCGACGTCGCCGACATGGCCGCAGCGAAGGGCTGGAGTCCGGAGATCGCCGGGATGGTGAAGTCGATGCTCATCTTCGGCGATGCCGACACCGTCGGCGAGCGGCTCCAAGCGGTGATGGACGCCGGTCTCGACGGCCTCACCCTCGACCTTCCGGCCAACGGTCACCACACCGAGCCCATCGCCCTGCTCGGCGAGATCGGCCTGAAGGTCACCGCTCGCTGATCGCTGTCGGGTGGATGCCGACCGGTTGCGATCAACCGGCGGCGTCGGCGCCCGCTGATGCGAACTGGTTCGGGAGAGCGTCGCGGCAACTGCACCAGTGGTGCGCATCGTCGAGAACGACGTCGCGACCGACACGGTCGAGCACCCCGGCATCCAGCAGGTCGTGGCGGCCCACGACACGTTCGAGCGCCGCGACCACGTCGGCATCCCACTGCGCGCCGGCGTGCTCGCGCAAGATGGTCAACGCTCGATCGCGTCCCATGCCCTCGCGGTATTGGCGGGTGTTCGCCATCGCGTCGAAGGCGTCGCAGGTCGACACGATGCGCGCGCCGAGGGGAATGCGGTCGCCGGACAGTCCCTGTGGGTAGCCGGCGCCGTCGATCCGCTCGTGATGGCCTCGAACGATCTCGGTGACCGGGCCGAGCACGGGCGACGTCGACACGAGGTCCGCCCCGAGTTGCGCGTGCGTCTTGATGACGGCGAACTCGTCGGCGGTGAGGCTTCCGGGCTTGGCGAGGAGCTCACCGGGCACCATCAACTTGCCGACGTCGTGCAGGATCGCTCCGATACCGACGAGGCGAACGTCGGCGGGTGGCAGTCGCAGTTCGGTCGACACCTCGACCGCGAGCCGCGCGGTTCGCACGACGTGGTCTCGCGTGATCTGATCTTTGCGGTCGAGTTCGGCGACGAAGCGATGCACGATGTCGTCGAGACCGACCTCGAGCGAATGCAGTGGCGTGACTGCTTCGACGGTCTCCAGCAGCTGTGTGAGCGTCCCGGAGCGCCGGTACGCCACCATGGCGAGGATCGCTGCGAGGAACACCCCCACGATGTCGAACACGTGGGCGAGCCAGAATGCCGCGCCGAAGCCGTCGGCGGCGAAGAAGATGCTCGGTACCGACCCGACGAGCACGACACCGGCCGCAACCGCGAACGCAGCCCAACTGCCCGAGATCATCGCGAGGCCGGCATGTCGCCACGACAGTCCGCCGGCGACCGCCATCGATGCCACCGCGATGGCGATGGCTGCCGGACTGCCGGTGGGAGCCGCGGGGATGGAGTCCGGCGACACGAGGAGCACGATGGTCAAGATGGCGGTGGCGCCCATGTGTGCGGGGACCAGAGTGCGCCAGCGGGCCGCCATGCGGTTCGCTCGGCGACTGCGGGGGAGGGCGAGCGGGAGGATGCTGATCGCGCCGACCGGGATCGCGAGTTGCACCGACAACGCGAAGGCCTCGTTCGCGTCGTACAGCACGCCGGGCGTCAGCAGGCCGTGCGCGAAGGGGAGGATCGAGATGGCCCAGACGAACGATCCGAACAGCGCCGTCTCGGCCGTCGCGGACGCGAACGCTCGAACGACGAGCACGGCAGCGAAGACGGCGCATGCTCCAGCGCCGATCACGACCACCCAGAACAACAGCACCGGCTGATACCAGACCACGTCGGTGGTCACACTCGTCAGGAGCAGGGTGGTGAGCGCGACGATCCAGACGCCGACGATCCAGATGCGAGCCCCCGTCCTGAGCGACATGACGTGTCATCGGACCGTTGGTCGCCCCAGGTGAGCTGTTTCGCGTTTGTTGTCGACCCGCGGCCGGTCGTCGAACCCCGGTCGATCAGGCGCGCCGTGGTCGGGACGAAGCTCCAGGCGAGCACCCAGGTCAGGATCACCGTTCCCGTCAACCGTTCCGCCGGGTCGGCCGATGCTGCGCCGCCGTGACGCACCGATGACGTCGATGGCTGCGCGACACTGGGCCTCGTGGCGGCGAAGCTGATCTTCATCCACGGTCGTAACCAGCAGGGCCGCGATCCGGACGAACTGCGCGCGCACTGGATCGCCTCCCTGCAACGGGGGTTCGATCGACTCGGCCTGACGAGCCCCATCGTCGACGACGACGTGATCTTCCCGTTCTTCGGCGACGCGCTGTTCGAACTCACTCGGGAAGACTCCCTGGACGAAGCCGAAGCCGTGATCGGCGACGACGTCGCACCCGGGGTCTCCGACGACGAGGAGGCCACCATCCGCCTCGGCCGAGAAGTGGTCGGCGAGGTCCTCGGAGCGTCGGGTGTGTCCGCCGAGACGATCGAAGCCGAGATCGATCCCGAGCCGGCCGATCTCGAGCCTGCCGTCGCCGAGCCCCCGGCCGACAACGAGCCCGGGGGCGCACGAGTCGGCGGCGCGTTGAGCTGGGAGTGGGTGCAGGCGGGCCTGTCGATCCTCGATCGCCTCGTCCCGGGTGCCAGTGCAGCCAGCGTCGCGTACGCGGCGGGCGACGTCGCCCAGTATCTGAAGAACGAACAGGTCCACGCCGAGATCGACGCGGTCGTCGCCGCCGCGTTCGACCAGTGCTCTCCGGGTGATCGGATCGTCGTCGTGGCGCACTCGCTGGGATCGGTCATCGCATACAAACTGCTCGCCCACGGCGGCCTCTCGTCCGAGCGCTCGATCGCGAGTTTCGTCACGCTCGGGTCGCCGCTCGGCGTCTCCGCCATCCGTGACGCGGTCAGCCCAGTGGTGCATCCCGCCGCGGTGGCGAACTGGCTGAACGCCTACGACGATCGTGACGTCGTGGCGCTGCATCCTTTGGATCAGCGCTACTTCGACGTCTCGCCTCCGATCCTCGACCACGACGCGGTGGTCAACCCGTCGCCGAACCATCACCGGGTGGAGGGTTACCTCGAGGACCCGGTCGTCGCCTTGACGATCCACGAAGCCCTCGGCTCGGGTCGCCTGCCGCCCGTGTTGGCGCGTCGACGTCGTGGAGCGGGCGATCCCGCCCGGGTCGCCGACCTGTCGACGCCGGCGTTGGTGGTCGACGCTGGCGTCTTCGCTGCGAACTGTGCCGCGATGGATGCCCGGCGTCCCGGCCTCGAGTTGCGTCCTCACGTGGGGGCGTTCGCGTCGACCGCGTTGGCGAAGCGCCTGGCAGCGGACGGACACACGGCCCTCTGTGCGGCGACGCCACGACAGATCGAGGGCTTGGTCGAAGCTGGCCTCGACGATGATCTGCTCCTTGCCAACGAGACGCTCGACACCGCTCGGCTCGGAGCGCTGGCCGATGAGGCCCGCATCACCGTCGCCGTCGGCAGCGACGCCACCCTCGACGCAGCGATCGTCGGTGGCATTCGTTCGGTCTTGATCGACGTCGACGTCGGAGCGCTTCGTGGCGGCTGCCGACCCGATGATGCCGGGCGTCTCGCCGAACGCGCGCGTACGGCTGGCCTCGAGGTGCGAGGCGTCATGAGCCACGAGGCTCACGTGATGATGGTGACGGATCGGGCGACGCGGCTCGAACTCGTCGAAGCATCGATGGCGACGCTCCTGGCCGCAGCCGACGCGGTCGGAGGCGACGTCATCTCCGGAGGTGGAACCGGCACGTTCGACACCAACACCTGGTGCACCGAGATACGAGCCGGCAGCTACTGCTTGATGGACACGCACGACGCCCAACTCGATCTGCCCTTCGACATCGCGCTCGAACTCCTCGCCACGGTGATCGCTGTGCGTCCCGACGGCATGCTGATCGCCGACGCCGGGCTGACTGCCTTGGGCACGGACCACGGCAATCCGAGTTGGGCGCACGGCACGGTGCGAGGCTGTTCGGGCGAACACATGACGCTGGCGCCCGACGACCCCGGCGCGTGGTCGATTGGCGACCTGATCAGACTGCAGCCGGCGCATCTCGACTCGACGGTGGTGCGGCACCAGGACATGTGGTTGATCGACGGCGACCAGATCATCGACCGGTGGCCCATCGATCTGCGTCACTGGTGAGTGTCGGGTGACGCGAAGGTCGTAGAGGTGGCGATGACCTCGAGGCCGGCGGGCCGCGATTCGCGGTAGCGTCGAAGCGTGTCACGATCGGTGTACGTGACCGCGATGGGCGCGGCCAGTGGGAAGTTCCTCGTCACGCTCGGGCTCGTCGAGATGCTCGCACGGCGCGTCAAGTCGGTCGGCTTCTACCGGCCGGTGGTGCCGCGATCGCCCGACAACGACCTCGAGCTCATCCGAGCCCGCTACCGGTTGCCAGACGAGTGCGTCGGGTACGGATTCACCGCGGAGGAGTACCGCCAGATCGTCGCCGAGCACGGCTCCGCTGCGGCCATGGCTCGAGCGCTGCGCCGCTACAAGCAGATCGAAGCGCACTGCGACATCGTGGTGATCGAGGGCAGCGACTTCACCGGGCCGGACGCACCGGTCGAACTCGAAGCCAACGCCAGCTTCGCCCGAAACCTCGGCGCCGCCGTCGTCGCCGTCGTGAATGGTCACGACCGGACCGTCGACGAGATCGTCGACGCCACTGCCGTCGGGCGGGAGTCGTTGGGCGGCGAGTTGATCGCGACCATCGTCAACCGTGCCGACCCGGCATCGATCCATGAGGTGACCGCGGCGCTCACTCGCGTCCTGGCGAGTAGTGGTTCGTCCGACGCCACGACGCCGCTTGCCTGGGCGGTCCCGGAGGACCCCGCGCTTCGTCAGCCGTCGGTCGAGCAACTCGCCGAGCGGCTCGGTGGCCGGTGGATCACCGGCGACGCCGACGACCTGCAACGACCGGTGCGCGACCTGCGAGTGGCCGCGATGTCCGTTCCCAACCTGCTCGACCGGATCACCGAAGGCACGCTGCTCATCGCTCCTGGCGATCGGCCCGACGTGATCATGAGCGCCGCGTTGACGCGTGCATCCGAGGGCTATCCGGCCGTCGTCGGCGTGGCGTTGAGCGGCGGGTTGGTTCCCGACGATCGGGTCCTCCGGCTCGTCGAGGGAGTGGGGCGAGGCACCACGCTGCCGATGTTCGCCGTCGACACCGACTCGTTCCAAACGGCGGTGCGGGCGGCGCAGATCGAGGGGTCGATCACCCCCGACAACATCCGCAAGATCGAGGCGGCCCTCGGTCTGTTCGAAGTGCACATCGACGTGGCCGCGCTCGCCGAGCGGATCGAACTCGCCCGCTCCGACACCGTCACGCCGATCATGTTCCAATACGACCTGGTCGAGCGAGCGCAGGCGGCCAACGCGCACATCGTCCTTCCCGAAGGCACCGACGACCGCATCCTGATCGCGGCCGATCGGATCGTTCGACGCCGGGTGTGTGACGTGACCCTGCTCGGGCCGGTCGAACAGGTTCGTGCCCGCATCGACTCGCTCGGCCTCGACCTCGACGTCCCCGTGATCGATCCGCTCGACTCCGACCTGCTCGATGGGTTCGCTCGCCGCTACCACGAGCTGCGCAGCCACAAGGGGATCACGCTCGAGCGCGCTCGTGACATCATGACCGACGTCAGCTTCTTCGCCACGATGATGGTGTACGAGGGCCTCGTCGACGGGATGGCGTCAGGCGCCGTCCACACGACCGCACACACGATCCGCCCGGCGCTCGAGTTCGTGAAGACTCGGCCGGGTACCTCGATCGTGTCCAGCTGCTTCCTCATGCTGCTCAGCGATCGCGTGCTCGTCTACGGCGATTGTGCCGTGAACCCCGATCCCGACGCCGAGCAACTCGCCGACATCGCGATCTCACTGGCCGACACCGCGGAGATGTTCGGTATCGAGCCGCGAGTCGCGATGCTCAGCTACTCGACGGGCGCCTCGAGCGGTGGCGCCGACGTCGAGAAGGTGCGGACCGCCACCGAGATCGTCCGAGAGCACCGACCTGATCTGCTCGTCGAGGGCCCGATCCAGTACGACGCGGCGATCGATCCGGTGGTCGGCCGGGCCAAGCTGCCCGGCAGCGAAGTGGCGGGCCGGGCGACGGTGTTCGTCTTCCCCGACCTCAACACCGGCAACAACACCTACAAGGCGGTGCAACGGTCCGCTGATGCCATCGCGATCGGACCGATCCTGCAAGGACTCAACAAGCCGGTGAACGATCTGTCGCGCGGCGCACTCGTGCCCGACATCGTCAACACGATCACGATCACCGCGATCCAGGCGGGGCGGAGCTGAGCGTTGCGCGTCCTGGTCCTCAACGCCGGAAGCTCCTCGGTCAAGTACCAACTGATCGACACGTCCAGCGGTGAACGCCTCGCCGGCGGTGCGATCGAAGAGGTGGCCGATCACGCTGCGGCGTTGGCGGCGATCGGCGAGGAACTGGCCGACGCGACAGTCGACGCCGTCGGGCATCGAGTCGTTCACGGCGGTGAGCGGTTTTCCGAGCCGACGCTGATCGACGACGCCGTCGTCGCCGAGGTGCGCGAACTGGTTCCATTGGCTCCGCTACACAACCCGGCGAATCTGCTCGGCATCGAAGCGGCGCGACGCCGCTGGCCTGACGTCGCGCACGTCGCGGTGTTCGACACGGCGTTCCACCGCACGCTCCCGCCATCGGCTTTTCGCTACGCCGTACCCGAGTCGTGGTACGCCGATCTCGGCGTCCGTCGGTACGGATTCCACGGCACGTCGCACGAGTACGTCGCTCGGCGCGCCGCCGACCTGCTGGGTCGCCCACTCGACGAGATCGACCTCATCACCGCGCATCTCGGAAACGGTGCGTCGATGGCGGCCATCGCTCGGGGTCGATCGGTCGAGACCTCGATGGGTCTGACGCCGCTGGAAGGGCTGGTGATGGGGACCCGATCAGGCGACATCGATCCCGCCGTCATCGCGCACGTCAGTCATGCCACCGGGCGCGACCCGCTCGACGTCATCGCTGAGCTGATCCACGGTTCGGGTTTGCGTGGTCTCAGCGGATCGTCCGACATGCGTGAGGTCCTCGAGCGCAGTGCACGCGGTGACGCTGCTGCCGAACTCGCCTTCGACGTGTTCTGCCACCGGATTCGCACGTATGTCGGCGCGTACCTCGCGGTGCTCGGCGGCTGCGAGGCCATCGTGTTCACCGGAGGGATCGGCGAGCGGAGCGCTCGCGTGCGCGCCGCCGTGCTGAGCGGGCTCGGCCGCCTCGGCATCGAGATCGACGCGGAGCGAAACGACACGCACGAACTCGTCATCTCACCCGATGGTGCGAGCGTCACCGTCCTGGTGATCCCGACCGACGAAGAACGCGAGATCGCCCGCCAGACCGCGATGGTCGTCGACGCTGGCTGACCGAGGCCGCCAGGGGTCGCGACACTCGGCTCGGTCGCGCTCGACTCGGCACGTCGTCACCGGGCTCGTGGCGCACCGACTCCTGCCGGATACGC
This sequence comes from Ilumatobacter sp., assembly GCF_046290335.1. Taxonomy (GTDB): domain Bacteria; phylum Actinomycetota; class Acidimicrobiia; order Acidimicrobiales; family Ilumatobacteraceae; genus Ilumatobacter_A. The sequence goes on from NZ_JBKAGH010000003.1 coordinate 596,985, forward strand.
TCCCCACGAAAGGAGTTGGCGCCCTATAAGTCGTGAGTTAAGATGACCTAACTATGATCAGGAAGCACACCCACCGAGGCCGGCTCATCCGCCTCACCGCCCTCACCGTCGCCGTCGGAACGATCGCGGCCGCATGTGGCAGCGACGACGCAGCGTCGCCCGCTGACGAGCCAGCTACCACCGAGGCTCCCGCCGATGAAGCGGTCACGACCGAGGCTCCCGCCGACGAAGCGACCGAGGCGTCGGGCACGGTCACCGTCTACATCGGTCGCCAGTACGGCATCGAGCCCGTCTTCGAACGCTTCACCGAGGAGACCGGTATCGAGGTGCGATTCACCAGCGGTGGCGACCCAGAACTTCGCGAGCGCCTGATCGCGGAAGGCGAGAACACCCCCGCCGACTTCGTCCTCACGGCCGACGCCGCCAACATCGAGCTGTCCGCCCAAGCCGGCATCCTCGCCCCGATCGACAGCGAAGCGCTCGCCACCTCGATCCCCGACGAGCTGCGCAGTGACGACGGTTTGTGGTTCTCCCTCAGCCGCCGCGCTCGCGTCCCGATCTACAGCACCGAGCGCGTCACCGAGCCGCCGGTGTCGTACGCCGACATCGGCGATCCCCAGTGGGCTGGCCGCGTCTGCCTGCGCCCGAGCACGCACCCGTACACCCAGTCGCTGGTGGCGAGCATCATCGCGGCAGAGGGCGAAGAGCGTGCAACCGAGATCGTCGAGTCGTGGGTTGCGAACGACCCGCTCTACATCAACAGCGACACCGACATCTACCGCGCCGTCGCCGCAGGCGAGTGCGACGTTGCCCTTGCGAACACCTACTACCTCGGTCGTCTCCAGTTGGAAGAGCCCGACTTCCCGGTCGCGATCTCGTGGCCCGAGCAGGACGGTCGTGGAGCCCATGTGAACGTCAGTGCCGGTGCGGTCACGGCGAACGCACCGAACCCGGACGCCGCGAAAGTGCTGCTCGAGTGGCTCGCCACCGACGGCCAGCAGGAGTTTGCCGATGCCAACTCCGAGTACCCGGCCGACCCGAACGTGCCGGCGAGCGATCTCGTCGCTGCCTGGGGCGAGTTCTCCTCCGACCTCGCCGTCGTCCAACAGCTCGGTGAGCTGAACCCGACCGCGGTCGAGGTGCTGAGCGCCGCCGGATACGAGTGACGACGAGTCCGGCCGCCGACTCGTCGATCGACCTGCGACGACGCGCACGATCGCTGCCCGGTTGGGTAGCGATCGTCGCCGTCGCGTCGATCGTCGCGGTCCCGGTGGTCGTGACGATCGCCTCGATCCTCGAGCCGAACACCGCGGTCTGGCGCGAACTCTGGAACACCCGGCTTCCGGGGATGATCCGCGACACGGTCACGCTGCTCGTGACCGTCGTGGTTGGTTCCACCGTGCTCGGCACGGGCCTGGCCTGGCTGGTCACCGCGCATCGTTTCCCCGGTCGGCGTCTGCTGGGCTGGGCGCTCGTGACGCCACTCGCGATGCCCGGTTACGTGCTCGGCTTCGTCTGGCTCGACACGCTGCAGGGCCCACTCGGTGCGCGCAGCGTGCGCAGCATCTGGTTGTGTGCCGCCGTGCTCACGATGGCGTACTTCCCGTACGTGTATCTGCTCGCCCGTGCCGCATTCCGAGATCAGTCGGCGAGCTCGATCGCCGTTGCCCGCAGCCTCGGCTGCACGCCGTGGGCCGCATGGTGGCGGGTCACGCTGCCGATGGCGCGACCCTCGATCGCCGCGGGAGCGGCGCTGGTGGCGATGGAGGTGCTCACCGATGTCGGCACCGTGCGGCTCTTCAACGTGAGCACGATCGCCGACGGTGTCTTGCGCGTCTGGTTCGGTACCGGAGATCGCAATGCTGCCGCCGAGTTGGCGACACTGCTGATCGGCGCCGCGGTGTTGTTGATCCTCGTCGAGCGACTGCTGCGTGGGCGTGCGCGCTACACGCAGGGCGGACGGATGCAGACCGTCGCCCCGCGACCCACCGGTCTCGGTGGCACGCTCGCGTTGATGGCGGTCGGCTGGGGTGTCGTCGCCGTGGCCGTCGGGATTCCGCTCGTCAAGCTCATCCGATGGGTTCGTGAAGCCCGCGCGACCGGCCAGAACGTGGCCATGGAGGGCGATCTCGGCCACCACGTCAGCTCGTCGCTACAAGTAGCGGGCGCCGCCACGATCGTGTGTCTCGTCGCCGGAGTCACGCTGGCGTGGCTCGCTCGTCGCCGCGGCATCGCCGGCCAGGTCGTCGCTCGCGTCGCCACCCTCGGGTACGCGGTGCCGGGCCCGGTGGTCGCCGTCGGGGTCGTCATCACACTCGCCGCGCTCGACCGGTTCAGTTGGATCCCCGGCAGCCTGCTCCTCGTCGGCTCGCTCGTGGGTCTCGTGTACGCGCTGACGGTACGGTTCCTCGCTGTGAGCTACCAGGGGGTCGATGCCAGCCTGTCGAAGGTGCCGCCCAACGTCGTTGCTGGCGCTCGCACGCTCGGTGCGGGGCCGTGGCGCGTCGCGACCCGAATCGAACTCCCGTTGATCCGGACGGGTTTGCTCGCCTCCGCGGCGTTGGTCGCCATCGATGCCATGAAGGAGTTGCCGATCACGCTGTTGCTTCGGCCGTTCGGAATGGACACACTCTCGGTGTGGGTGTGGCGGGCGACGTCGGAGAGTTTCTGGGTGCAGGCAGCGGTTCCATCACTCGCGATCGTGGGAATCGGCATGGTGCCGGTCGCTGTACTGCTGTGGGCGTTGGAACGCGGCGCTGAGGTGACGACATGACCGACACGCTGGTTCCCGACGCCGACGTCGTGATCGAACCGGGCGTCCGAGCGCTCGAAGCCCAACGCATTCGTAAGACGATCGGCGGTCGGGCGATCGTCGACGCGGTGGACCTCGCGGTGGAGGACGGCGAACTTCTGGCGCTCGTCGGCCCCAGCGGCTGCGGCAAGTCGACGCTGTTGCGCATTCTGGCCGGACTCGAGCCGGCTGAGGGGCGAGTGCTGTTGCGCGACGTCGACGTCAGCGCGCTGCCCGCCGAGCGGCGGCGAATCGGACTCGTGTTCCAGGATCATGCGCTGTTCCCGCATCTTCGAATCGACCAGAATCTGACCTTCGGCGTTCGCCACCTGTCCCGTCGGGCCCGCCACGCGCTCGTCGGCGAGTTGCTCGACCTGGTGCGTCTGCCCGACGTCGCGAAGCGGTACCCGCACGAGTTGTCCGGCGGCGAGCAGCAGCGCATAGCGCTTGCACGCGCACTCGCCCCGGAGCCGCCGGTGGTGTTGCTCGACGAACCGTTCGCGAACCTCGACGCCACGCTGCGCGACTCGTTGCGCTCCGACGTCGTGACGGCGTTGCGGGCGCGGCGCACCAGTGCTGTCTTGGTCACGCACGACCGCGACGAGGCGTTGCTCGTCGGCGATCGCGTCGCGGTGATGCGCGACGGCCGCATCTTGCAGGTCGATCACCCCGAACGCGTCTACGAGGCGCCGACCGACCGGTTCGTGGCGGGCTTCCTCGGCGACGTCGCCTTCCTGCCGCATGGCGACGGCGGCGTGGTGATGGCCCGTCCGCACGACCTCCGTGTCGAGCCGGGCGGACCCGATCGGGTGTTGGCGCATCACTATCTGGGGTCGGTCTGGCGATACGAGGTCGCACGGGCCGACGGCGTGACGTTGGTGGCCGAAGCGCCCGCCGGTACCGACCTGGTCGACGTCGGTGCCCCCTGCGCCGTGCGAATCGTCGCAGATCACCCGCTCCACCGCCTGGACTGACCCGGCCGCACCCGGCGGTGTCGGTGACCTCAGCGTCGAGGCGTCTTGGCGTCTCGTCACCGAGTTGGTACTCAAGACAGCAGGCGAGTCGGCCGATCACCTCTGTATGGGACCCGGAGTGATACGAGCGCCTCGGGGATGTCCGTGTTGAGCGCAGAGGTGGTGCTGGCGCACCTTCGCCAGACCGTTCTCGTGATCGCCGACGACGGCACGATCCTGCAGCAGATGGGCTCCTCGTTCGGCACGCTGGACTACGAGCCCGGCGAACTGGTCGGCAACAACGCCCTCGACTACGTGGCGCCCGCCTACTACGAAGCCATGCTCTCCGCGTTCTTCTGGCCCGACGATCGACGTGCCCGATCCAAACATCTGCCGTACAAGCTCGGCCTCTTGGACCGCAACGGCGAACGTCACGACGCGGAATGCTGTGCCGAACGCGTCCGCGTCGACGATGGACATGTCTGGATCGTGACGCTGATGCCGCATGAGTTGGAGTCGGCGTCGACGCGAGCGTTGCACGCCTACGGTGCCAGCGCGTCGTCGCTCGACGTCGCCGCATCCGTGGCGAGAAGCCTGTCGATGGAATGGGACGACGCGTTCACCATCCGGTCGTTCTTGCTCGCCGACTTCGACGGACACCGATTCGCGTCTGCGACCGAACCGGGGCGAGCGATCGCTGACGACCTCGGTCGGCTGGTGGCCTCACTGGCCGGCGTCGCGGTGCAGTGGAATCGGCCGGTCGACGCTGTGCACACCGTGCTTCGGATCGACGACCTTCCCGGCGGACTGGCCGAGGTCGCCTTTGCCTCTGGCCTCGCGAGTGCCGATCTCGCTGTCGCACATCTGCATGGCCAGCCGAAACTCGCGGTGCTCTCGTTCGCTCCGATGGAGTATGTGTTCGAGGGGAACATCGACGTGATTCTTCGCGACTCGATGCAGACGATCGAGATGGCGTTGCGTCGCGAGGAGAGCGAGCAACGCCTCACGCATGCCGCCGAACGAGATCCCTTGACCGGTCTCGTCAATCGCACGCGTTTCGCCGAAGCGCTCGATACCTGCACATCCTCGGGTTCGGTGTTGTTCATCGATCTCGACGACTTCAAGTTGGTCAACGACACGTTCGGCCATGTGGTCGGAGACAAGGTGCTGGTCGAGGTCGCACGCCGCATCACCGAGGTGTGCCGGCCCGATGACGTCGTGACGCGTCTCGGCGGCGACGAGTTCGCCGTGCTGCTCGTGGAGGCCGACACCGACGCGGCCACGTCCATCAGTGAGCGCATTCTCGCCGCCATCGTCGCGCCGCTGCCGGTCGGCCTCGGACCCGATCGAGTCTCGGCGAGCGCCGGGCTCGCGACGTCGACGTCGAGCCCCGGCAACTGCGTGGAGCGAGCCGACCTGGCCATGCTGTGCGGCAAACGCTCGGGCAGAGGCCAACTCGTCGTCGCCTGACGCGAACCGCGACCCCGCACCTGGACGTGTCCGGACCGCGACACACACGGACCGTTCGCTGGCGGTGCGTCAGCCCACCGGCTCGCCGTCGTCGGGCTCGAGCGCGAGCGCGACCGCAGCGTCCAAGCGCAGCCAGCGACCCGCCTCGCGCAACGCCGCGTGGCGCTCCTCGCCCAACTCGGCGTCGAGCGTCGTACGGGCCTCCTCGTGGAGTCGTCGTTCCATCGGATCGAACGTGCCACCGACCGCATCGGCGAGATACTCCGCGTAGCCGATCAGCCGGGCCGCCCGCTGCGTTCGCCCGAGCGCGATGTCTGCCGATGCGATGCCGACCATCGACTCCGCGAGCATGATCCGGAAGCCGATGCGATGCCGGATCTCCAAGCTGTGGCGGTGGAGGTCGAGTGCCAGCACGGGGTCGCCCGTGGTGAGCGCAAGGTTCGCGAGATTGTTCAACGCCACACTCTCGCCGATGATCTCGTGGATCTCGCGCGACACACTCAGGCATTGTTCATAGAGCGATCGGGCGCTCTCGTGGTCACCGCCGTCACGGTCGAGGTTGCCGAGCGAGAGCAGCAGGTTGACTTGGTTGAACCGGTCACCAGCCGCTCGTGAGAGCTCGAGGCTGTGTTCGTAGTAGCGCCGCGCGTCCTCGAGATCATCCTCGTGGAACGACACCGTGCCGAGGCTGGCCAGTACCCGGCCCTGACCTCGCAGGTCGCCGAGCTCGCGGTAGGTCGCGAGCGACGCTTCGAAGAAGTGGCGCGCACTGGCCCGGTCGCCTCGGCGTCGGGCGATCGAACCGAGCCGGTCGCAGATCTCGGCCGACGCCTCGGCGACCTGGCGTCGCTCGTCGGCGTCGGCGGCGTTGTCGTTCCAGATCGGCACGAGCGCCAGACCGCGTTCGAGATGCTCCTCGCCTTCGGTGAGGTGGCCGCGATCGTGCCAGAACAGAGAAAGCGCTGCGGTGAGGCGCACCACGAGTGGCGCCGCCGCAGGGTCGCCACGGTCGCATCGGGCGACACCTCTCGCGAGCGCTGCCCGCAGATTGTCGTGCTCTTCTTCGAGACGGAGCGTCCAGTTCTCGATGTGTTCGCCTTCGAGGTGCGGTGCAGCCTGCTCGACGAGTTCGAGGAAGTGCTGTGCGTGCAACTGCTCGACGAGCTCTGCGTCACCCTGTTGGTGCAATCGCTCGCTGGCGTGCTCGTTGATCGTCTCGAGCATGCGATAGCGCGTGTCGCCGTCCGAGGTGTCGTCGGGGATCAACAGGCTGTTGTCCACGAGCGCAGTGATGCCGTCGAGCACGTCGAGTGCCCCGTCGCCATCGCCGACGCGGACCGCATCGGCCGATTCGATCCGGAAGCCACCATCGAAGACCGACCACTGCGCGTACAACGACTTCTGATCGTCGTCGAGCAGGTCGTAGCTCCACTCGAGCGTGTTGCGCAGCGTCTGGTGGCGAGCCGGCAGATCTGTGGCACCGCCGGTCAGGACGCCGAGACGGTCGTCGAGTCGAGCCAGCATCGACGCGGGCGTGAGCACCTTCGATCGAGCAGCGGCCAGCACCAGCGCGAGTGGGATGCCTTCGAGACGCCGGCAGATCGCCGCGACGGTGGCGGCGTTGTCACTCGTGAGTGCGAACGACGGCTTGGCTGCGCAGGCGCGCTCGACGAACAGGGCGACCGCTTCGACCTTGGCGAGCTGCTCGACGACGACGGGGCCGTCCGGATCGGGGAGACGCATCGGTGCCACGGAATACTGCGCTTCGCCGAGGATCTGGAGCGGGATGCGACTCGTCGCGAGGATCCGCAGTCGCCGTCCAGCCGCGAGGAGCGAGGCGATGCGTGGCGCGGCATCGACGACCTGCTCGAGGTTGTCGAGCACGAGCAGCAGTTCGCGATCCGACAGGTGGTGTTCGAGCGCATCGACCGCCGCCTGACCGTCGCGTTGGTCGAGCCCGATGACCGCAGCGATGGCCGGGGCGACCATCTCGGGCTCGGTGACCGACGCGAGGTCGACGAAGAACACGCCGTCGGGGAAGCGGTGCTGGACCCGCTCCGCGGTGCGCAACGCGAGACGCGTCTTTCCGATGCCACCCGAGCCGAGCAACGTGGTGGCGCGCAGCGGACCTTCGGTGACCATGTGAGCGATCTCTTCGACGGTGTCTGCACGGCCGATGAACGGCAGCGCAGGGATCGGCACATTGCCCGGTCGGGCATCACGGCCCCGCAACGGCGGGAAGTCCGCCGGCATCGACCACGTCGGTTCGGACGCGACGACCTGGAAGACGTGCTCGGGTTCGATGAGATCCTTGAGCCACAGTTCCCCGAGGTCACGCAGTGTGACATCGGGTGGCAGGTGATCGGCGACGAGGTCGAAGGACGGTCGTGAGACGAGCACCTGTCCGCCGTGCGCCACCGCCAAGATGCGTGCCTGACGCGACAGCGTGTGCTGTGCGACGTAGACGCCGTCGCGTAGTTCGGCTGCGCCGGTGTGGATCGCCATTCGGACGCGGAGCGCCTCGAAACCGGCGGGCCATGTCGCGTGGGTGAGCGCATGTTGGCTCGACACGGCCATCTCGAGCGCTGCTGGTGCCGATGCGAACGCGACGACGAAGCTGTCGCCCGCTGTCTCGTAGAGCACGCCACCGTGTCGATGCAAGGCGTCGCGCAAGATCTCGTTGTGCAGGGCGAGCGCGACGTCCATCTCGGCGGGTTGCTGCTCCCAACGCGCCGTGGAACCCTCGATGTCGGTGAACAGGAAGGTCACCGTTCCGGTCGGGAGTTCGCTCACTCCGTCTGGTCTAGCGGAGTCGCACCCGGAATCGCCAGAGCGGCGCAGACTCGCTCCAGCGTCGTCGACGCGGTGGCCTCGCCGCTGCCGTCACCGCAACCGGCGACGTCTTGACACACTGGGCGTATGCGGATTCTCGTCGACGCGGTGTCGAACGACCTCGGCAGCGACGTTCGAGACGCGCACCGCCTCGGGGGCGGCGACGTGGCCGAGTCGTTTCGCATGGACCTCGTCGACGGACGGACCGTGTTCGCGAAGACGCACCGTGACCCGCCGCCGGGCTTCTTCACGACGGAGGCGCACGGGCTTCGATGGCTCCGCGAGCCAGACGAGCTCGCGGTGCCGGAGGTGTTCGCTGTGTCGGATGGCGACGACGGCTCGCCGCCTCGGCTCGTCCTCGAATGGATCGAGCCGGCCACGCGCTCGACCGCCGAGGGGGAAGGCGCGTTCGGACGAGCGTTGGCGCGGCTGCATCGAGTGGGCTTCGCGTCGTTCGGTCGTGAGGATCGTCGAACGACCGGGTCGCTCGCGTTGTCGAACGACCCCTGCGGATCGTGGGTCGAGTTCTACGGGGAGCGACGCCTGAGGGCATTGGCCATCATCGCCAGAGGTCGCGGAGCCCTTCCCGACTCGACGCTCGCCACGCTGGACCAGGTGATCGAACGACTCGATCAGGTCGGCGGACCGCCCGAGCCGCCCGCTCGGCTCCACGGCGATCTCTGGGCTGGCAATCGAATGATCGACGGATCCGGCCGTTCGTGGCTGATCGACCCGGCGTGCCACGGCGGCCACCGCGAGTACGACCTGGCCATGATGCGCCTGTTCGGCGGGTTCGGCCCGGAGAGCTTCGAGGGCTACCAGGACGAGTGGCCGTTGGCCGATGGCTGGCAGACACGCGTGCCGCTCCACCAACTCGCGCCGCTGGTGGCCCACGCCGTCAAGTTCGGCGGCCAGTACACGGCGGCGACCGATCATGCGCTGGAGGCGGTCGTGGCGATCTGACCTCGTACGTGTGGCGATCGTCGTCGGATGAGCGAACGCGCCTCGGCGACAGAGTGGGTCTGACCCACTCTGTCGCCGTGTGATCAAGTCGCTGCGTGATCAGGCGTCGGTCGACTCGGAAGCCGGTTCGTTCGCCGGTCCGGTGGATGCACCAGCTGCCAGCGCCATCGTCTGGCGGGTGTGCCAGATGAATGCGCCGCCCATCACCGTGCACACCACGCCGAGTCCGGCGAGCAGCGCTGCCACGCCGAGTGCGAGCTGCAGGGTGCTGTGCGTTGCCGCGCCGACGCCGAGTTCGGCGACGAGTGCGTGAGCGGTGCCGCTCCATGCCATGTCACGGGCCTGTCCCTCCACCGGGTCCATGCGGTCGAAGCCGGTCCAGTAGCGACCGTCTACCTCGAACTCGCAGCTGATTCCCTCCTCCGGGAACGGAGTCGGCACGGCGACGGTCTGGTCGTTGCACATGAACTCGGTGGCGACGTTGCCGTCGGCGTCGGTCAGGTCCGACTCCATCAACGTGACCGTCTGCGTCCCGTTGAGGATGTGGTAGGAGATCGTCGCCATCTGGAACATGTATTCCGTGGCGGTGTTGACCAGCGGATCGTTCGGATCGAGATCTCCGCTGACGATCGGGAAGTTCCAGTCGTCGGCGAGCAGCGACCGGATCGCTTGCGCGTTCTCGACGGTACCTCGGTCGATCAACTGGCCGTCCTCGTTGTAGCTGAGCTCGACGTCTTGCACTTCGCTGAAGGACTGGAGCGACCCGTAGCCGCCCTGTACCTTGCTGTAGGCGACACCTGCGCCGACGAAGTATCCGATGCCGACGACGATCATGAAGATTCCCAGTAGTCCGAGTGGTTTCTTGAGCATTGCGACCCCTTTCAGGTGGTCTGATGTTCGCCGACGAGCTTGTTAGCGACGAACGATGCAGTGACCACACTGTCGGCCGAGGGTTACGTTCACTAGGGCACAACTGCTCCAATGGTCGCTGCGCTGTCACCGGCGACTCGAGATGTCCGAAGCCGGATACGGTCGGGCGAGACCGAGATGATGGAGGGTGCGATCGATGGGTGACGAACTGCCGGCCGCGATCGAGTACGTGCGGACCACCGCGACGTTCGATCAGGACGACCACCCCGGTGGGCTCCGACGAGCGCATCGAGTCGCCGCCGGCGTCTGGGCGCGACTCGACGTCCATACCGGCGCACTGGTTTTCGTGTTCGAGGACGAACCCGATGAGCGCATCGAGGTGGCCGCGGGAAGCTCGATCGTGATCCCGCCGCAGCGGCTGCATCACGTCGAGGTGGTCGGGCCGGTCACCTTCTCGATCGATTTCCATCGCGAACGTGACCGCCCGCTCCCTGCGGACGGAGCCGAGAGCTCCGGTCTGGCCAACGACTGACCGCTCGGTCCGATCGACGGCTCGCTCGACTGGGCGCGTCAGCGCGTGAGGATCCAGGCCAACGCGCCGCCGAGCACGACGTAGACACCGGCGACCGGCAGAGTGCGTCGCAACACGAGACCTTCTTTGCCTGACAGCCCGACGGTCGCTGCGGCCGCGACGATGTTGTGCGGGCAGATGATGTTGCCGACGGCGGCTCCGAAACCCTGCGCGCCGAGGAGTGGGAGCACCGGCTGGTCGGTCGCTTCGGCGGTCGCGACCTGGAAGTCGGTGAACAAGATGTTCGACGCGGTGGCGGACCCTGTCACGAACGTGCCGAGCGCCCCGACGGCCGGTGCGAGAAGTGGCCATGCCGCGCCGGCACCAGCGGCGGCCGCTGCGAGTTCGTCGGTCATCCCCGACTGCGACATCGTGCGTGCGATCGTCACCATCGCCAACAGCGCGACCACGACCGGCGCCAGGCGTCGATTGGTCGTGGCGATGGCGTGGCGGATGTCGGCCGCTGACGCTCGCTGTGCCAGGGCTCCGAGCCCGAACGCGATCGGTAGCAGCACGCCGGGGTGATAGAGCGGCCGGACCGCACCGGTGAACCGCTCGAAGATCGTCCAGTCGACGATCACGTCGAAGAGGGGATCGCGTACCGGCGTCACCAGTCTCGTGATCAACACGAGCACGACGATGGCCAGGTAGGGCGCACCGGCGCGCAGCAGATCGCTGGATGACGATGGTGTCGACTCGCCGTCGATCGATTCTGCGCCGAGGGACCCGGCGCTGGCATTCGCGGTACGGCTGCGCACGACGACCACGAACAGCACTACGCCGATGAGCGCGCCACCGAGCGTCGGGAGTTCCGGGCCGACGAACCGACCGATCAGGTAGTACGGCCCGAGGAACGTGGCCGCAGCGAGTGCACCCCATGCCCAGGGAGGCCCTCCCGTCGAGACCGCCTTGCCGATCAACCACACGACCACCGCCGCCAGAACCCAGCCGAGGATCGTGTGATACGGCACGGTGGCGCGAGCGAGTTCGGCGGCGGTGAATCCGGTCTCCGCGACCTGGGCCAGCACGGGGGTGCCGACCGCGCCGAACGACACGCCGACGGCGTGCCCGACGAGCGCCGCGCTCACCGCCTCGATCGGGCGGAACCCCGCGGCGACGAGAAACGGCGCGGCGAGTGCGATCGGGGTGCCGAAGCCGGCGGCGCCTTCGAGGAACAACGAGAAGAACCACGCGATCAGGAGCGCAGCGACGCGCGGGTCGGGGGTGAGCCGCGCCAGGCCGTTCTGGAGCGTGGCGGTGGCGTCGGTGCGTTGCTGGAGTTCATGGACGGCGAGCGCGGGTCCGATGATCGCGACGACCGTCAACGTGACCCACGCGGCTTCCGCGACCACGCCGATCACGCCGGCGGCCGGTCCGAACGAATCGTCGGTTCCGCCGAAGTCGAACACGACAAGAGCGATCGCCACCGACCCGGCGGCCGCGACGAGGCCGGCCCGCATCGCCGACCAGCCGAGGCCGACCATCATCACGAGCACCGCGACGATCGGCACCGCGGCCATCACCGCATCGAACGAGCTCACGACACCCACCTCACGTTCCGTCCATCATGCTGGCTCGTGCGTGCCGGTTCGTGTATGCCGGGTCCGTCGCTGCTCCGCCTCGTCCATCATGGCCGGTTCCTGCAGCTGGCACTCTCTCGTTCGGCAACCGCCCCAGGCTGATCGATGGGCCGATCCCGTTGTCGCCAGTCGTTGTCTCAGTGCTCGATCGGCGTGGCGAGCTCGATGAGGAGCCCGTTCGGGTCGAGCACGTAGGCGACCGTCTGGCCCCAGGGCTTGGCGATCGGGTCGACGTAGCGATGTGCACCCGCGGCCAGCGCTGCGTCGACCGCGGCGGCGACGTCGTCGGCGAGCAGTGTGATCGTGACGGCGGGCGGCGGCCCGTCGGTGGTCAGCGCGGCGAAGCCCCCGGCCGTGTCCAGGTTGGCTCGGGCCAGGTCGGTCGAGGCAAACGCCAAGGCGGTCGACCCGGTGGCGAGTTCGCCGTAGTCGCCTTCCGGCGTGAGGAAGACGCGCTCGATGCCGAACGCGTCGGTGAAGAACCGCAGCGTCGCGTCGACGTCGTCGACGTAGACGATCGTGTAGCCGAAGCTGATGTCGGAGCGGGGCGCCGTCGACTCGGCGGTCATCGCTCGACCGTGGGGGAGAGGTGTGTCGTCTGCATGCGCTCGACCGTACGGAAGCGGTGCGACAGCCGAGTGTCGGATATCGCAGGATCTTCTTGACGAGACTCGTCCGGGGTGCTGAGGTGCCGGTGTGAATCGGCTCGAGCGTCTGCACGCCCTCAGCGAAGCGATCCGCCGTTCGGCGACGCGGCCGGTGAGCGCCGGGGCATTGGCCGACCGCTTCGGAGTCACCCGCCGCACGATCGAGCGTGACATCGCCGCGTTGCGCGCTGCGGGCGTCCCGCTCTACGCCGAGCGCGGCCGGAATGGCGGGCACGTCAGCCTCGACACGAACGCCACCGCCGTCGTCGCCCTGTCGACCTCGGAGATCTCAGCGCTCCTCATCGCGGTGGCCGCGGCCGGACCCGACATGCCGTACACCGACGCGGGCACGTCCGCGACGGAACGTCTGCTCGATTCGCTCGGAACCGACACTCGTCTCGCGGTCGGTGACCTTCGGCAGCGGATTCGAGTGCGACAGCAGCCCGCGGCCTCCCGTCGGGCGCGTCGAACCGTCGAGGAGGCGGTTCGACGGCAGGTCGTGGTCAACCTCGACTACGTCGACGCGCACGGGACGGCCACGGCTCGGAGCGTGGATCCGGTTGGCTTCTACAACGGGGCCGAAGGATGGTTTCTGATCGGCTGGTGCCACCTTCGCGAGGGGGGACGCATCTTCCGTCTCGACCGGATTCGCAGCGCCCGACTCACCACCCGAGCGGCGGATCGACACGATGTCGACCACACGCTCGGATGGGTTCCCGACGACATCGCCGTCCCGTGATCCCGCCGGTCACGCGCTCCCGGGCTCGTCGCGAGTGACGAGGACCAAGACGCTGGGCAGGACCACGAGCGTCGCCACCAACGCCATCACGATCATCAGCGCGGTCAACAAGCCGTAGGCAGCGAACAGCGGCATCGGTGCCAAGGCCAAGATGCCGAAGCCGACCGCGGAACTCGCCGCCGACGCCACCAGTGCGACCCCGGTGCCCTCGCCCGTGATCGACACGGCCGTCGCCCGGTTGCCGGTGCGCTCCAACTCCTCGCGGTAGCGGGCGATGAAGTGGATGGCGAAGTCGATGCCGATCCCGATCGACACCGCAGCAATCGTGGCCGTGACCAGATTGATCGCGTACCCGGCGACTTCCATGAACGCATAGAGCCACGCCACGACCATGAGGATCGGGATGATGCTCGCGAGTCCGTAGCGGATCGAGCGCAGGAACGTCGTTGCCACCGCGAGACACAGCAACACAGCGGTCGGCAGCGACACCTGGAGCGCCCGGTTGGTGCCGTCGAGCGAGCCTTCACGGATGAACGGGCTCCCGGTGAGTTGTACGAACGTGCCGCCCAGGTCGGCCGAGATCGCGTCGGCGATCGGTTCGAGATCGGCCTTGGCAGCCGCCACCGATTCCTGTGCCCGGCTGTCGACGAGTCCGAGCTCGAACACGGTCGAGCCAGAGGACCCGTCGAGCACGATCGAGGTCCGGACGTCGTCGGGCGTGAGGATCGAACGTTCGGCGTCGAACGGGATGCCGGTGTCGGAGGCGACGGCGATGAGCGCTTCGACCTGCTCGCGGGTGTCGGGAATGGTGTCGCCGTCCTCGTCGGTGAGCGTGACGCCGGCGAGATCGTCGACGATGGCGACCATGGCCGGCGACTCCCACGTGGCAGCGAACACCTCGAAGACGCCGCCATCGATGTCGACATCGCCCGATTCGGTGCGGGCGAGCGACGGGGTGTCGAGGGTCTGTACTTGAGCGAGACGTGTCCGAACGGCGCGTAGTGCGGCAGGGTCGCCGAGGTCGCCTTCGACGTAGAGCAGCGCGGGTTCGCCACCTCGGTCGCCGACGTGGATGTCGAGTTGATCGAGCCCCACGACGAAGTCGGTGTCGGCGGCGAAGAAGTCCTCGACGTCGAATTCGGCCGGGACCTGGACGGCGAGCGTGGCGGCGGCTGCGGTCACCACGATGGCCGCGGGTACGACGAGGCGGGGGCGCCTGGCGATCGCGCTGATGGCGCGCCCGATCGGCGCGGCCACACCGTGGCTTGCGTCGCGTACCGGCGTCTCGCCGACAGCGAGGCTGTCGCCGAGCCGGCCCCGTTGGCGGCGGTACGGCACGACGATGATTGCGCCGATCGTCGCCGCTGCGAGCACGATGCCGAGCCACGGAAGCAGGAACACCATCAGCAGCACCGAACCCATCGTCATCGCGGCAGCGGCGATCGAGCCGCCGATCCGCCACGCGGTCGATCGACGACCTGGCGTGGGCGGTGCCACGTCGGCTTCGATCCGAGCGACGACGAGTGGGGTGACGACGCCGAGCAGTACGTATGCCGAGGCCAACGCGATGGCGGCTCCGATACCGAACTGGGTGATCGACTCGATGCCCGAGGTGACGTTGGCGAGGAAGGCCATCGAGTCCGAGGCGAGCGCCAACAGCAGTGCGCCGGAGACCGCGGCGAGACCGGTGACGATCGCTGGCGTCGCCGACGCTCCCGTTGCGCGTTCTTCGCGGTAGCGGCCGATCGCGTGGAACGCGAAGTCGACACCGAAGGAGACCATGGCGATCGGCACGATCAGCGACAGCACGAGGTCGTCCTTCAAGCCGATCAGATTGGTGATGCCCTTCAACCAGATGATCAGCAGCAGGAACGCTGCGCTGACGGTGGCGAGAATCCAGTAGCTCCGAAAGGTCAGTCCGACCATCAACAGCACGGCGAGGATCGTGAAGCCGATGAACGGCCCGGCGATCGCCCCCTGCTCCTGGCTGGTGAGGTTGACGTCGATCGCGATGCCGTTGACTTGGAGGTCGTTGGCGGTGCGCAGCACCTCTTGGATCTCGCGGTCGTACTTCTCCGGCTCGGTGTCTCCGCCGAGGTTGACGGACGTAGCCCCGAATCCGAGGATCGTGTCGTCGGCGAGCACGATCGAGTTGATCGCGGGCACGACCCAGGTGCCGTCGGCCGTCTGGGTGGACTCGCTGGACAGGCCCAAGACATCCGACCGTGGTCCGTACCGCTCGATGACCGCCGCGCCCGCCTGCTTGACCTGCGCGTCGGTGGCGTCGGCGAGCCCGATGCCGTCGGTGGATCGCAGTTCGCTGTCGACGAGATCGGCGAGGCTGAGGATGCCGACGGCGTCGACCGTTGCGTCGACGTCGAAGTAGGTGAACAACGTCGGGCCGAGGTCGGGGTCGGTGCGCAACCGCTGCTGGGCGTCGAACAGTTCGCCGAGCGGCGTGGCACGAAGGAGGTCGCCGCCCGGATCTTCGACGACGAACCCGATGCCGCGGACCGTCGACGCGAACGTCTCGTCGATGCGGTCGCGAGCGGTGAACACGTCACCGGCGGGCTCGGTGCTGGCCGATTCTTCGGGTGCCATCGCGAGGAAGGGCACGACGAGGAGCGCAGTGAGGATGCCGACGGCGACGAGGGTGCGGCCGAGCCGGGCGTCGAGCGACGCCACCACACGAGTGCTGCGCCCAGCGTGGCGAGACGGCGACACCTCGTGGCTCGGCGAGCCGAGGCGTTGCTCGGACTCCGCAGCGGTGTCGGCAACGAGGTTCGGGGTGGGGTCGAGCATGGAGTGGTCCGTCCTGTGCGATGTCGAATGGCGTGCCGGTTGGCGTGGCACCAGCTGGTACGGTGACAGTGACAAGATGACACTGGCAAGATGACAACGTAAAGATCAAACTTGCCAATGTCAACCGTCGGTCGTGTGACCTCTGCCGCACGACCGCACGACCGCACGGACGGTCTGCGCCGCATGCGACAGGACAACCGGCGTGACGGTCGACACGACGGTCTGAGAGGTGAACCGAATGCCAGACAGCTATCACCACGGCGACTTGCCCAGCGCGCTGCGTGCGGCCACCGCGGAATTGGTCGCGGAACGCGGCCCGGGCGGGTTCAGCCTGCGTGAGGTGGCGCGCCGAGCGGGCGTGTCGCATGCCGCGCCGGCACACCATTTCGGCGATTCGCGCGGCCTGCTCACGTCGGTGGCAACCGAAGGGCTCGCAGCGCTCGCCGACGCCCTCGGCGACGCGACGTCGTCGGCCGGTCTCGACGCTCGGTCACGCTTCGCTGCGTGCGCGGTCGCCTACGTCGGTGTCGCTCGGTCCAACCCGGGCCACTACGCCGTGATGCTCGACGAGACGCTGCACGATCCCGACGACCCGCATCTCCAAGCGGAAGGTTTGCGCGCGTTCATGCATCTGGTGTCGACGGTCGAAGCCGTGCGCGACGAGGTGAACCCGGGACTCGACGTCGACGCGGCGGCGATCCTCGCGTGGTCGTCGATCCACGGCCTCGTCGAACTCGACGGGGTGATGTCGAAGATCGCCGAGAACCTGGGTGCGCCTCCCGAGCGTCCCGACGTTCGCTTGCACCGCCTGATCGGCGTGCTCTTCGACGCGTTCGTGCGGCGCTGACCGGTCGGCGCTGACCGGTCGGAGCTGCAGGCACGAGTACCAGGCGCGCTGAGCGGGACGAATCGGACGCGACGCCGTGCCGCTCGGGCACGGAACGGTGGGCGAGTCGTGGGAGACTCGCAGCCACCGATCGAAGGGGACTGCGATGACCATGACCGACACCGACCTGCCCTGGCATCTCCGAGGCAATTGGGCTCCCGTGCTCGACGAGATCACCGACACCGAACTGCGTGTCGACGGCGTGATCCCGACCGAACTCGAAGGCACGTACCTGCGGACCGGACCGAATCCGGCGTCCGGTTCGTCGGCGCACTGGTTCTTCGGTGACGGCATGGTCCACGGCGTGCGGCTGTCGGGCGGCAAGGCCGAGTGGTACCGCAACCGCTTCATCCAGACGCCGAACATCACCGATCCGGGCGGCGACCCGATGTCGTCGATGAGCGATCTCACCCGCGGGACGGCGAACACGTCGGTGCACGTCCACAACGGCGAGATCCTCTGCCTGGAAGAAGGACATTGGCCGTGGCGTATCGACCGCGAACTCAACACGGTCGGCGTCCAGAACTGGGGCGGTGCGCTCACGACTTCGATGACTGCGCACCCGAAGATCTGCGCGGAAACCGGCGACCTGCTCGCGTTCAGTTACCTCGGGATGGAGCCGCCGTACCTCCACTACATCCGCATCGGCGCCGACGGGCAGCTCAAGCAGCTCGAGGGCATCGACATCCCCAACATGGTGATGATGCACGACTTCAACGTCACGCGGCACCACGTCGTGTTCATGGATCTGCCCGTGGTGTTCGATCTCGGAGCCATCGAGAGCGGCCTGCCGTTCGCGTTCGATCGCAGCGCCGGCGCCCGCCTGGGCGTGATGCCCCGTGAGGGCGGCACGAACGCCGACGTGCGGTGGTTCGAGATCGACCCCTGCTACGTGTTCCACCCCGTCAACGCCCACGAAGACGGCGATGGTCGCATCGTGCTGCACGTGTCGCGTCAGCCCGAGGCGTTCGGAACCAGCAACGACGACTACGCCCAGGTCGGTCGTCTCTGGCGTTGGACGATCGACCTGGCGGCTGGCACGGTCACCGAAGAACAAGTCGACGATCGACCCGGCGACTTCGGGCGCGTCGACGATCGGTTGGTCGGACTCGATGCCCGTTACGGCTACCTGATGGCCATGGCCGGCGAAGGCAACGCCGAGGAGCCGGTGTACGGATCGGCGCTGTGGAAGTACGACCTGCGCAGCGGGCAGTGCTGGGAGCACCAACTCGGCGACGGCGTCCGCGGCGCGGAGCCGGTGTTCGTGCCCGCGTCAGACGATGCCGGCGAAGACGAAGGCTGGATCATCTCGCTGGCGCACGATACGTCCAGCGACCGCAGCCGCCTGATCATCGTCGATGCCCAGGACTTCACCGCTGCTCCGGTCGCGACCGTGCATCTGCCGCAGCGGGTTCCCTACGGCGCGCACGGTAACTGGGTCGCCGACGCCGCGCTCCGCTGAGCCGCTCCCGAGGCCCGTCCGCCGGATTCGGCGCTGGTACGGACGTCGGAAGCGGCGACTGCGTGGCGTCAGCCGCCGGCGCCGATCTCGGCCAAGCGTTCGAGCGGGATGTTGCACGTGCTGAACACGTCGAACACCGCGGAGATGTCGCCCTCTTGGAGGGCCGGGTCGGTGAAGTCGAGGTTGTCGGCGATGCAGCTCGACTCATCGGCGGTGAGGCCGATCGCCTCGAACTGGGCGAGCAGTTGGTCGCGGATGCTGCCGGCTGCCGGGTCGAAGCTGTCGTCGTCATCGCTGCTGTCATCGCTGCTGTCATCGCTGCTGCTGTCCTCGGTGCCGAATGCGCGCCCGCACTCGCGCAGCGTGAACGCGTCGATGTTCTCCGAAGCGTTGTCCATGCGCTCCTCGAGGCCGTCCTCGGCCATGAACGAGAGGTCGGCGTCGAACAGGCTGTAGTCGGCGTCTTCGATGGCCGAGAGCAGGCGCAGCGTGCCGTCCTTCAGGGCTGCTGCGTCGTCGGCGATCTCGGCCGGCGCGAGGTCGTCGATCCGATCGACGATCGAGCGGACCTGGCCGACTCCGGCCTCGACGTCGCCGCCGGTGCTGAATCCGTCGAAGACGGCGTCGACCACTTCCGCCTCTGCCGCGTAGGCGCACCAGTCCTCGATGGAGCCGCCTGCCGAGTCGTCGTCGCCTCCGCAGGCAGCGAGTGCGAGCGTGGCGGCGATGGCGGGGGCGAGCAGCGTGGTGGCGCGACGGCGTGGGAGTGTCGTTGACATGGATGACGAAACTAGCGAGTCATCACCCTCGCACGGCGTCCATTTCGATCGATCTGCCGGTCGACCCGAGAAAAGCGACAGAGTGGGTCTGACCCACTCTGTCGCTCGGGGTGGTCAGGGCGGCGGGCGGCCGTGGATACCGTGGTCGATCAGCGTGCCGGCGAGTCGCCGGTCGGCGTGACGTGTACGCCACGCGAGCAACGCCTGCGCTTTGGGAAGTATCGAGGCCGGGTCGGTGATCCGAGTGCGCCAGGTCGGGTCGGCCGCGAGGTCGAAGCACTCCCAGGTGCCGTTTCCGTAGTGAACGTACGCCGACTCCGCGTCGCGTCGCACCGCGAGATGTTGGCGCTCGAGACGGCGGTCCCAAGGCCACGCGGCCACGTCTTCGTCGGTACCGAGCTCGATCAGATCGCCGCGCCAGTCGTACTCCCAGTGCGCTGCGTCTCGCCACCACGGCGGATCATCGCCGCGCAGGAACGGGGTGAGCGGGACGCCGTCGCATTGGGTGGGCACGGCGATGCCCATCGCGTCGCACAGGGTGGGCATCACGTCGACGTTCTCGGTGAACTCGTCGACGACGGTGCCGTGTTGGTCAGCGTGGCGAGGATCGCGGACGATGCCGAGCACGTGGTAGGACGGCTCGAAGCAGCCGCCCTTCTGGATGAGCCCGTGATCGCCGAGGTACTCGCCGTGATCCGACGTCACGACGACGACGGTGTCGTCCCACCAGCCGAGTTGCTCGAGCGCCGCCCACAGCCGACCGAGTTGGTGATCGACCTCGCTCACCATGCCGGCGTACTGCGCTCGAAGCCATCGGATCTCGTCCACATCGTCCGGTGCTGCTGCCAGCGGATGCCGCAGCATCGAGTCGTGCAGCCGATGGCGTTCGCCAGCCGGAAGCGGCGTGATCGGCGGCTCGGTCTGACTCGGGTCGTACATCGTGGCGAAGTGGCCCGCCGCAGCGAACGGTGGATGAGGACGAAGGTGACTGAGGTGCAGCAGCCACGGCCGGTCGGTCTCGATGCGCCGATGTTCGAGCCAGTCGATCGCCGTGCCCGTCAGGAAGGCCGCGAGGCTGTGGCCGGCTGGGCGATCGGGTTCGGTCTCCCAGGCCTCCGCCCCCGAACTCGGGCGGGCATGGCCCTGTTCGACGAGCCAGTCGAGCCAGGGTCGCTGGTCGTCGACGACGGGCATGACGGCTTCGAAGCCCGGCAGGATCCCTTCGTAGGACGCGAGCCGCGGGTCGGACGCATCGGTCACCGTTCTCGGGTCGACCGCCTGATCGGTGTAGCCGAACAGTACCGGGTCGTAGCCCGCTCGCCGGGCGGCGAGTGCCACGTTGTCGAAGCCGGCGTCGAGCGGGGTGCCGTTGGCGACAACTCGATGATTCGCCTGATACATCCCGGTGTACAGCGACGCGCGTCCCGGCCCGCACGGCGCGGCCTGGCTGTAGTGCCGAGCGAAACGGACGCCGTGAGCAGCGAGTCGGTCGAGGTGTGGGGTTCGGACGAACGGGTGGCCGGCGACGCCGAGATGATCCGCTCGGAACTGGTCCAAGGTGACCAACACGACGTTGGGACGCCGGTCGGCTCGCACGCGCCGAGACTATCGCGGTGTTGCCGTCGGGCTCCGTGTGCCGGTCGGACGCGGTCGACCGGCCGCGTCCGACGATGGTGTCTCGATGGCGCTCGGGGGCTCCGAGCGGCCAGAGGTCACCGGAGCTCGGCCCACTCGTAACGCATCTCGTTCATGTCGCCTTTGCCGACGGCGACGACGCGGTTGAGCCAGTCGTAGCGCACGTTGGAGGTCTCGAATCGGGCGCTGACGTAGACCGGCGCCGACCCCATGCCGGCGCTTGCGTCGGATCGACCCGTGTACTGCACGTAGATGTGGGCGCCCTCAGCCGTGGCGACCGTGGCCCGCACGTCGATCGTGGCGACCCCGTCGACGATGGTCAGCCAATCCGCTGCGGCGGAGCCGACGAGGGAGGCGTTCAGGCGATCGCCGCTCAGGGTCATGCCGGTGATCCCGGCGATCATGCGGTGTCCGGCCGGGCCGCGCCCGATGTTGATGGGCCGCTCCAGTTCGATGTGTACCGAACAGAGCGGAACGAGGGTCATGGCATCCACGGCGCCATCGTGGCGTAAAGGTGACGGGGTGTCAACTCCTGGATGTCGAGGAGGCGCCCGGCGCTGTCAGGGCTGCGCTGGGCGTTCGCGATCGAGTCGGAGACAGCGAGACCACAGCACCGCCAAGGTGTGGATGGCCTGCTCTTCGTCGACGTCGAGTCCGAACAGATAGCAGCCGCGAGCCATGTCCTCGACCATCCCGCCCAGGGCGATCGCCGTCGTTCGTGGTTCGAGGTCGTCGGGGTCGGCCCGGCGTGTTGCACGCTCCGCGAGGAGGGCCTCGAGGCGAGCGCCGAACCGGGTGCGGATCTCGATGCGAAGCGCCAGGAACTCGGCGTTGGTCGTCGTCGCTTGATCGAGCACGTTGAGTAGCGGAGCCCGATCGCGATACGCGTACATGAACTGCCGGATCGACGATTCCAGCCCGGCCAGGCGCTCGGACACGGCTCGTGGTGCGATGTCTTGGTGTGCGTCGCCGGGGCCGGTGTCGCCGAGGCGGCCTCCGCCGTCGGCAACGGAAGCGGCAGCGGAAGCGGACGTGTCGAGCGGGTGAGTAGCGGCGGCGAACAGGTCGTCGACGAGTTCGTGGACGAGCACGCTGAGCACGTCGTCTTTCGACGTGAAGTACGAGTAGAACGAGGCGCGCGATCCGCCGGCGACGCGAATGACGTCGGCGACGTTGGTGTCGACGTACCCCTGCGCCTCGAACACCCGACGCGCCGCGTCGAGGATCTCGGCGCGGCGGCGCTGGCTCTTGGGCGTGGACGTCGGTTGGTCAGGAGAGCGTGCCACGCCGTGACGGTATTGCCTGAACGAGCGACACGGCGAACAGCTCCGGTTCGACGCCGCGGTGAGGGGCTGCGTCTGCGCACCGGCTGGGAGCCGTTCGCATGTCACCCGTACGCCGTCAGCGGTGTCCCGTCAGCCGTCAGTACAGCACGCCGTCAGCACGGCGTGGGCGTTTCGTTCGGGCCGGTCAGACCGGCTCGAACTCCATCGGCGGTTCGATCGGGTAGGTGAGCGTGGCGGTCGTCCCGTGTGGGCCGGTGTCGAGATGGAGGCTGCCCTGCTGGGCCAGCGTGAGGGAGTCGACCACCGCCAGCCCGAGTCCGCTCGAGCGTCGATGACCTGACGACCTCGTCGTCACGAACGGTTCGCGAACGTGGGGGAAGATCGCAGGATCGATGCCGTTCCCGTCGTCGACGACGCGGATCGTGACGGTCGCGTCGTCGCTCGTCGCGTCGATGATCACCTTCGTCGCGACAGGGTTGTGGTCGATCGCGTTGTTGACGAGGTTGGTCACGCACTGTTCGATGCGAGCCTGGTCGCCCGTGAATGCGGTCGGCGGAGCGGGTTCGATCTGCACCCGATGGCGCAGCCCGAGCGCGTCGACTCTCCCGAGGATCGCCGCGAAGAGATCCGGGAGGAAGATCGGGCCGGGACGGATGTCGACGTCGTCGACACCGCGAGCGACCGACAGCAGGTCGTCGAGGACGCGACCGAGCCGGTCGAGTTCGTGGCGGACGGTCGCCGCCGCCTGGGCCGGTTCGATCTGACCGTGCTCGAGCAACTCCAGGTGCCCCTCGGCCACCGTGAGCGGGGTGCGCACCTCATGCGAGATGGCGGCGAGATACCGCCGACGAGTTCGATCGTCGTCGTCGATGCGCTCGAGCATCTCGTTGAGCTCGCGTGCCAACTGCTCGACCTCGTCGTGCGAATCCGGGACGGGGATGCGCTCGTTGAGCGTCTCGGGGGTGACGCCGGCTGCAGCGGTCGACAGGTCGCGGAGCGGGCGCAGCGACCGGCCGACGATCGCAGCGAGCAGGGCGCCTCCGAGGATCAACGCGATCACCCCGGCGATCGCGGTGCGCTGCAGTGCGTTCGAGGCGGCGTACCGGCTCGGATCGAGCGGGGCCAGCAGGGTGGCGACAGCGAGGGGTTCCGCCTTGGCATCGACGATCGCGACGTCGAGCACCCGAAGTGGTCCCACAGCGGTGTCGATGGTGCGAAGACGACCGGGCTCCTGCGCAGGGGCGTCGCTGCCCCGGGCGAGTGCCGACACCGCGGGCGGCCCGCCGGTCGCTTGGATCCGGATGCCGTCGACGGTGATCGTCGCGACGTGTTGTGGGCCGCTCGGATGGATCGTCAGCGCCGTACGTGCCGCGGCGATGGTCTCGGTGCCGGTCAGCGCACCATCCGCGCCGGCGGCATCGGGCGCCGCGGTGGCGAACCCGGCGATCAGTTGGTCGCTCTCGCGGCGAAGGAACCGGTCGACGTCCTCTCGGCCCGACACGCGGACGAACTCGTAGGTGAGCACGCTGACCGAGCCGAGCGCGACCGCCATCACCAGCAGCGAACGGACGACGATCCTGGTGGTCAGCTTCACGGCTCGACGAGGCGATATCCGGCGCCCCGAACGGTCTGGATGCGAGCCGAGCCGATCTTGCGGCGGAGATGACCCACGTACACTTCGACGACGTTCGACGAGCCGTCGAAGTCGTATCCCCACACTCGGTCGAGGAGCTGGACCTGGGAGAGCACGTTGCCGGCGTTGCGAGCGAAGGTCTCCAGCAACTCGAATTCGCGGGCCGACAGGTCGGTCACCTTGCCGTCGACGCTCACCGTCCTCGCGGCGAGATCGAGGACGAGGCCACCGACGGCGATCGTGTCGGAGCGAAGCTGTCCGGTGTGGCGGAGCCGAGCCCGAACTCGGGCCAGGAGCTCGGAGAAGCTGAACGGCTTCACCACGTAGTCGTCGGCTCCTGCTTCGAGATTCGCCACACGATCGGCGACGGCATCCTTCGCGGTCAAGACGATCACGGGAACGCCGGGACGGCGCTGACGGAGTCGTGTGAGCACCTCCTCACCGGGGAGGCCTGGCAGCCCGAGATCGAGCACGACCAGGTCGACGTCGTCGGACACCGCCATCGTGAGTCCGTCGATGCCGTCCGACGCGACGAGGACCTGGTAGCCGGCCGCCTCGAGCCCGCGTCGCACGAAGGTCCGGATGCCTTCTTCGTCTTCGATCAGCAAGATGGCCATCGTCGGTACCTCGGGTCCGCAGCGGCGCCGACCGTTCGGCGCCCCGAGCTGCCGCCGGCCGTCGCCCGGGTTGCAGCTCGTGTGCAGCATTGTGGAGCGCGGAGATGACCGCAAGCTGATTCGAACCTGAAGGGAGCTTTCAGGAAGCGCTCAGCTCGCCGTCAGACCACGTCGCCACGATGTGGATCGTCAATCACGCCCCCGACGGGGCGACCCCAACACATGAGGAGAACGAGTCATGCGCACCCGCACCACCATCTTGATCACCGCCGGAGTCGTCGGTGCCGCTGTCGGCGGCGTGGCGATCGGCGCCGCGATCAACGATCCCGATGTCGGCGTCGACACCGTCGAACTGGTCGACATCGAAGCCGCCGCCGAGCCGACGGTCATCGAGCCGACGGCATCGCCGCCGATCGCGGCGGACGAGACCGGCGACTCGGGCACCTCGGCAACGACCGCCAACACCGACGCAGGGAGCGACGTCGCAGCGACCTCCGCGCCGGGCGGGTCCGCCGCGGTGGTGCAGGAAGTCGACGGGCTGGAGCAGCTGAGCGGTGTCTTGCGTTCCGGCGAGGACGCCGACGACTGGTACGTCCTCGGCGTCGAGGTCGACTTCGGTCCCGAGCCGTGGATGTGGGCGGCGCCGGCCTTCGCCGACTACGACGGTGACGGAACCGCCGAGCCGTTGCTGACGGAGCTGCGCGACCTCGAGGGTCGCGAGGTCACCCTCGGTGTCCGCTACGACATCGACGACGATCGTGACGACGCCGACGTGTTCACGGTCGACGGCCTCGCGTACCGCGACGCGACCGGCGGTGCGGCGCCGTGGCAGACGGCAGCAGCGGGCTCCGAAGCGTCTCGTGACGAGATCGTCGCCGCTGCCCAGGACGCCGTGGGCGCCGGGTCGGTCGCGATCGACGTCGATCGCGAGACCGAGGACGGCTGGTCGGGCTGGGACGTCGAGGTACGCGCCGCCGACGGTCAGGTCTTCGAGGTCGACCTCGGCCTCGCCGGCAACGTCGTCGACGTCCGTCCGTACCAAGACGGCTACGACGAGGACTGACCGACCCACGAACCCTGGTTTCGGAGTCGACATCACCATGAACATTCGCCGATTCTCGGTGCTCGCGCTCGCTGGCATCGTCCCCATCATCGTCTTCCTGCTGCTCCCGATGGGGACGTGGGCGTCGATCTCGTCGCTGCCGATGCACCCGCTGATCGTGCACGGCGTCATCGTGGCGCTTCCGGTCACCGCGATCTGGCTGCTCGTCTCTGCGTGGAAGCCAGCGCTGTTCGCCCGTACCTTCACCGCGTTGTGGGGACTCAGTGTGCTCGCCGTGCTCGGTGTGGTCGCAGCCAAGTCGTCCGGAGACTCACTCGCCGCAGCGGTCGGGCTCCCGAACGCGCACGCCGACGCCGGCAACCGACTCATCCCCGTGTCGATCGCGATGGCCGCCACCGTGCTCGTGGTCGGCTTCTTCTCGCTCGTGCGACCGCATCGAACGGTGGCGATCGGGGCCCGATCGTCGAGTGCCGTCGCTGCGCTGGCTGCGCTGCCCCTCGTGTACCTCGCCGGCCACTCCGGCGCCGAAGCGGTCTGGGAGGAGGAGTACGCCGAGGCCCAGCAACCGATCGCCCCGGGGGACCTGACCCTGTCGATGGAGGAAGTGGAGCGCCATGCCACCCCCGGCGACTGCTGGACCGTCGTCGACGGATCCGTCTACGACGTCACCACCTTCATCGCCCGCCACCCGGCCGGTGCTGGCGATGTCGAGGAGATGTGTGGGGCCGATGCCAGCGACGACTTCCTCGGCGAGCACGGTGGCCAGGGTGAACCCGAGCAGTGGCTCGCCACGCTCCGGATCGGCACCCTCGCCGAGTGACGCCGCGCCAGAGTGGCACCGTGTCCGAGCTGAGCGGTCACGCAGGTTGATGCAGTTCGATGCGGTTGCCGGACGGATCGTGGAGGAACGATTGCAGGCTGGAGCCGACGGGCGAGGGGTCGGTGACGGCGACACCGCGGGCTCGCAGTGACGCCACCGCGGCGGCGAGATCGGCGACTCGGATGGCGAAGTGCTGGCCCTTGTCGTCAGGGACGTCGACCTCGAGCAGGTGAACCTGCTGGTCTCCGACGTCGAGCCAGGCCCCCGCGAACGGGAAATCGGGACGATCGGTGCGCTCGCTCAGGCCGAGCACACGGGTGTAGAAGTCGACCGACGCCGCCGCGTCGGTGACGTTGATCGACACGTGATGCACGCCGAGCGACGTGATCGCCGGCGAGGACGGGGGCTGCATGCCCTCACTCTGGACCGCTGGTCCTCCGCTGTCAACCGACCACTCCCAACCGCCGGTGGACGGTCCGTCGAGCCGTCCCGCGAACTGTCCGTCGAGTCGTCGGTCGACATCGACGCGACGAGAGGTGATCCAACCGACCCTTCGGTGCGAACCAGCCCTGTGCCGACCGGCACACGGCTGGCGACTTCGTCGGCCGCACACGGAAACCAACGAAGGGACATCGATCGATGAACGCAGTTACCGAACGAACGGGGAGGTGGAAGCCGGCGGTCGCGTTCGGAGCGAGCGTGGCGATGCTGGCCACCATCGCCGTCGTCCAGACCGGGCCCACCGGCCTCTCCGCGTCGAGCCACCGAGAGGCCCCGCTGATCGCCGGCGACCCTCGCGCCGACAACACCGACGTCTATGCCTTCGTCAGCCCTGACGATCCGGACACGGTGACGATGATCGCGAGTTGGCTGCCGTTCGCCGAACCGAACGGGGGGCCGAACTTCTACCCCTGGGCCGAAGACACTCGATACAACATCAACATCGACCACGACGGCGATGCCGTTGCCGATCTCGTCTACACGTGGACGTTCACCACGATCACCAAGGACCCCGGCCAGTTCCTCAACAACACCGGTCCGTTCGACTCGGTGACCGATCCGGAGTTGAACGTCTACCAGACGTATGACCTCGTGGTTCGCGACCTGATGGGCACACTGCTCGACGAGACCGACGACGCGGTCACACCGCTGCTGAGCGACGCGATCGCAGCGCCGTCAGCGGCGGGCTCAGCGTCGACGCCCGACTATCAGGCGCTCGTCGACGAAGCGGTCGCGTCGGGAACCGCGGGCGACCTCAGGTCGTACGCCGGTCAGTCCGACGATCCGTTCTTCCTCGATCTGCGCGTCTTCGACCTGCTCTACGGTGCCGATGCCAGCGAGGTCGGCGAAGACACGCTGGCGGGGTACAACGTCAACACGATCGCCGTGCAAGTGCCGAAGGATCTGGTGGCGCTGGGGCAGGACGCGACCGCGAATCCGGTCATCGGCGTGTGGAGCACCACCGACCGCCCGACGTCGCGCAACGCGGACGGGTCGTCGAACAGCGCCGAGTTCACGCAGGTCTCACGACTCGGGAACCCGCTCGTCAACGAGGTGGTGATCCCGCTGGCGTTGAAAGACACGTTCAACGCCGTGGATCCGACCGTCGACGCGACCGTTCCCGCCGTCGTCGAGTCGGTGACGATGCCGATCCTGCCGCCGCTCGTGTCGGCGATCTATGGCCTTCCGGTCCCGGGCGACAACAACGGAGACGGCGACAATTCGGATCCGGGCGACGAGCCACGAACCGATCTGGTGGAGATCTTCCTCCAGGGAGTCAGCGTCGCGAACGGTGGCCTCGGTGATCCCGACCAGCATCCCGCTCTCGCCGCCGACCTGAACAGTCTGGCGCTGAACGCCGGTGTGGATCAGGCCGACATCGTCCCGTCCGAGATGCTCCGTCTCAACATGGCGGTGCCGCCGACGGCGTCGCCGCAGGCGCTCGGTGTGCTCGCCGGTGACCTGCAGGGCTTCCCGAACGGTCGCCGTCTCACCGACGACGTCGTCGACATCGCCCTGCGGGTGGTCGAAGGTGCGGTCTACGAAGGCGGTGCCGACGTCAGCGCATTGGCGACGCTCGACTCCGTCGATCGCAACGACCGCGAGTTCTCCGACTCGTTCCCGTATGTGGCGCTGCCGCACCTCGACAGCGTGACCAACGGGACCGAGCGCACGCCTCGGGCACCGGAGATCGTGCAGATCGATCCGGTGCGCGTGCTCGACACTCGCGCCGCCACCCAGGTCGGCTACTCGGGGACGAAGCCCGTCGCCGGACAGCAGATCGAAGTGGACGTGAACGACGTCGTTCCCGAGGATGCCTCGGCGATCGTGGTGACGGTCTCGTCGGTCCAGACCGAGGCGAACGGATTCGTCACGGTCTACGCGGATTGTGACGACGATCTCCCGAACGCCGCGACGGTCAATCCGATCGCCGGTGGCAACATCGGCAACCTCGCGATCACCGAGGTCGGTGACGACGGCACGATCTGTGTGTTCACGTCGACGTCGACGGAGTTGATCGTCGATGTGTCGGCGTATCACCCGACCTCGTCCTCGTTCGTGCCGAATGCGCCGGAGCGGGTGCTCGAGACCCGAGCCAACGTCGCAGGCGGCCCGGTCGGCTTCAGCGGTGCAACGCCATCGGCCGACGACGTCGTCGTCGTCGAAGTGACCGGAACGCCGGGTGCCGCGCTCCCCGACGACGTCGATGCCGTCGTGTTGAACGTGACGTCGATCGGTGCCGACGGCACCGGCTTCGTCACCGCCTACCCCTGTGACGAGGACCGCCCGGTGACGGCGAACCTCAACATGCCCGGTGGTGACGTGCGCGGCAACCTGCTCGTCTCGAAGGTCTCCGCCGACGGGACGGTCTGCTTGTACACGACCGTCGGGACCGAGCTGGTCGCCGACCTGCAAGGCTCGTACCCGGCGGGATCCGGCTACGTCGCCGTCGTGCCCGAACGGTTGCTCGAGACGCGCGCCGGTGTCGCCGGTGGACGCATCGGCTACAGCGGTGACAAGCCCATCGCGGGCGAACTCATCGAGGTGCGAGTCACCGGAACCGGAAGCACCATGGTCCCAGCCGGCGCCGGCACGGTGTACCTGAACCTCGCGGCCATCCAGGCCGAGACGAACGGGTACTTCGCGGTGTTCGAGTGTGGCACGACGCAGCCGGAGACGGCGAGCGGTGTCTACTCGGCAGGTGTCAACAACTCGATGCTGGTTGCAGCGTCGGTCGGCGACAGCGGACGAGTGTGCGTCTACACCTCGGCGGCGGCGCACATCACCGCCGACGTCATGGGGTTCTTCCCGAACACGCAGTTGGTCGGGAACTGACCTCACCCTGAGCCGTCGCAACGGCATGGGTCGGTGTCGGCGAGTCATCTCGATTCGCCGACACCGGCCCGGCGCTCCCGCATCGCCTGCATGTGCGGAGCCCCGATCTCGTCCTGGCGCGGCCGGCCGCTCGTCGGCCTTGCCGTCCATCTCCCCGCCGACGTTCCCGTCCATCACCGTCATCTCGTCCATCACCGTCATCTCGTCCATCACCGTCATCTCGTCCGATCACCTGACCCCAGCGGAGCCTCATCATGAGCATTGCGACCGAACCCGAACTCGAACCCGATCTCGAACATCATCCCGACCGCCCTGCTCGGCGCTCTGCCCGCCGTCTCGTCGCGGTCGGTGTGCTGCTGGCCCTCGTGCTGCTGACGGCGAGCGCGCTGGGTCTGGTTCGCTTCGATGCGACGAGCGACCTGGACGGCACGGCGACGGTGGTGGGGCCGGCCGCTGCCGTCGTCGCCACACAGGTGAGTTCGCCGGTGAATCCGTCGCCCGACACGCTCGACGAACTCATCGAGTCGTTGCAGCTGCGGCTCGATCGAATCCCCGCTGACACGACCGCCTGGGCCACCCTCGGGCTGGCCTATGTGCAGCAAGCGAAGGTGACGGTGAACCCGGCGTTCTACGCCCTGGCCGACGGGGCGCTCACCGAGTCGCTGGAGCGGTCCGTCGCGCAGGGCCCCGCCGACGACAACTTCCTCGTGCACGCAGGACTCTCGGCGCTCGCCTCGGCCCGTCACGACTTCGTCGCGGCACGCGACCACGCTCGACGCGGTCTGGGGATCAACGACTTCAGCGCGATCCTCCACGGTGCGCTCAGCGACGCCGAACTCCAACTCGGCAACTATCCCGCTGCGTTCGCGGCGATCGATCGGATGATCGAGCTGTCGCCCGACACGGCATCGTTCGCACGAGCGTCCTACGCCGCCGAACTGCGCGGCGACGCACCGCTCGCCGAAGCATGGATGACCGATGCGCTCGAGGCGGCACCGACGCCGACGGATCGAGCGTTCGCCCTCTTCCATCTCGGCGAGCTCGCCTTCGACGATGGCCGGCCCGGCGATGCGCTCGACCTCTACAACGAAGCCCGTCGAGCAGCACCGTCGGATCCGGCAGCGCTCGCCGGCAAGGCCAAGGCCGAGGCGGCGCTCGGCCAGGTCGAAACCGCCCTCGACCACTACGCGCAGCTCGTCGAGCAAGCTCCCGACCCGGCGTACCTCGCGGCGTACGGCATCCTGCTCGAGTCGTTGGGACGCAGCGACGAAGCAGCAGCGCAGTTCGCGATCGTGGACGCGACGCGAGCGTTGTTCGCCGACAACGGCGTGCAACTCGATGCCGGTCCGATCCTGTTCGAGGCCGACCACGGCGACGTCGACACCGCCCTGGCGGCCGCCGAAACCGGAGTGGCGGCGCATCCGTTCCTGGCGATGCACGATGCGCACGCCTGGGCGCTGCATCGGTCGGGCCGCCACGTCGAGGCGTTGGCCGCCGCGGAACGAGCGGCTGCCACGGGGTATCGGCACGCGTCGTTCCTCTTCCATTCCGGGATGATCAAGGAGGCGCTGGGCGACGCCGACGGCGCGATCGCCGACCTGACGGCCGCCCTCGAACTCAATCCGTACTTCGATCCGCTCTCGGCGCCCGTCGCGGTTGCAACGCTCGCTGACCTGACCGACTCGACGGACCGGTGAGCACGATGCCGTTCTCGCGACAAGCCCCTCGACGCGGGCCACGACGAGCATCACGACGAGCATCGCGACGGGCATCGCGATCTGGGTGGATGATCATCATCAGCGCACTCGTGTTCCTGTTGGCGGTGCCGTCCGCCGCCTCGGCGCATCCGCTCGGCAACTTCAGCGTCAACCGGCTGCACAGCTTGACGATCTCGTCCGACCGCATCGTCGACGACCTCGTCATCGACGCCGCCGAGATCCCGACCGCGCAGCTTCGATCCGCCGTCGATGCCGACGGCAACGGTGACGTCGATGCAGCAGAACGTGCGGCGTATGCCGAGATCCGCTGTGCGTCCGTCGCGTCGGAACTCACCCTGTTCGTCGATGCCGTCGCGGCCCGACTCACCCCGATCTCGTCGACCTTCGTGCTGGAGCCGGGCGAGGCCGGGCTCGACACCAGCCGCCTCGACTGCCGCCTCGAAGCGAGCGTCGACCTCGCAGTGGGGTCGACGGCCTCACCGGTGGCAGTCGCGTTCGCCGACACCGACGACAGTGGCAGAGTGGGCTGGAACGAGATCAACGCGATCGGTGACGGGGTGACGTTGGTCGGCTCTCCCGTTCCGACGTCGAGCGTGACCGACGGCTTGCGGACCTATCCGGTCGACCTGCTCGAGTCGCCGCTGGACGTCCGCTCGGTGACGCTCTCCGTCGACCCGAGCGGCGCCACGCCGGAGCGCATCTCCGACGCGTCGGATGGCGCCGGCGCCGATGGCTCGGGGGCAGCGTCGGCTCGGGGCGACCTCGTCGAGGCCCGTCCTGGCGTCTTCGACGGCACCGTCGGCCGAGTGCAGGATGCCTTCGACGATCTCGTCGGACGGCGCGACCTGACGCCGGGCATCGGCCTGCTCGCCCTCGGCTTGGCGCTCGTTCTCGGCGCTTCGCATGCGTTGCTTCCCGGACACGGCAAGACGGTGATGGCCGCCTACATCGCCGGACGGCAGGGTTCCACGCGTGACGCCGTCATCGTCGGCGCGACGGTGACCGCGACGCACACCGGCGGGGTGCTGTTGCTCGGTACCGCGCTCACCGTGTCGAGTTCGCTGGCCGGCGAGGGCGTGCTGGCGTGGCTCGGGGTGATCAGCGGACTCCTCATCGCCGCGCTCGGCGTCGGCCTGCTGGTCAGCGCGGTCCGCCACCGAGACGTGGGCTTCTTCGGGCACGGCCACCATCACGGCCCCGGCGGTCACTCCCACGGCCCGGCTGGTCATTCGCACGGTTCTGCCGGTCATGCGCATGGCCCAGCTGGCCATTCGCACGGGCCGGCTGGTCATGTGCACGTCCATCACTCCACGGGCGGTGGGGTCGCGCTGCTCGAACCCGAGACGGTCGTCGCCGCGCCGGATGTGCACGTCGACCATGACCATGACCATGACCATGACCATGACCATGACCATGACCATGACCAGCCTGGTCGTGATCGCACGACGACGGTGTCTCGGCGGGGACTGGTGGGGATGGGCGTCGCCGGTGGGCTCGTGCCGAGTCCGTCGGCGCTCATCATCCTCTTGTCGGCGATCGCGCTCGGACGAACCTGGTTCGGCGTGCTCCTCGTCGTCGGCTACGGCCTCGGCATGGCGATGACGCTGACCGCGGCGGGCATCCTGCTCGTGACGTTCCGTGATCGAGCGCAGCGGTTCGTCGCCGCCGGCGGGGGCCGACTCGCGTCGATCGGCCGCCGGTGGTCGGCGGCGATGCCGCACGCCACCGCGCTGCTCGTGCTCGTGGTCGGCGTCGGCCTGGCCCTGCGAGGCCTCGCCGACGTCTGAGGTCGACCGCAATGTGAGCGGGATGCCGCGTCGAGCGCGCAGTACGTTCGAATGCGTGACCGTCGATCCCCGCTACGACACCATCGGACACGGCTACTCGACCACCCGCCGCGAGGACCCGCGACTGCGCGAGCGCATCGAGGCCGCTCTGGGCGACAGCCGGACGCTCGTGAACGTCGGAGCGGGCACCGGTTCCTACGAGCCGAGTGACCGCCATGTGATCGCGATCGAGCCCAGCGACGTCATGGCAGATCAGCGGTCAGCCGACCTCGCACCAGCGTTGCGGGGAACGGCCGCCCCGCTTCCCCTACGAGACGGCACCGTCGATGCAGCGATGGCCGTCCTCACCGTTCACCACTGGGATGCAGAGCAGGAGGTCGGCGTGCGTGAGCTTCGCCGAGTTGCGCGCGGCCCGGTCGTCATCGTGACCTACGACCCGGATGTCTGCGCCACGATGTGGCTGTACCGCGACTACCTTCCGGAGGCCGCAGCGCTCGACCGGGCGACCTTTCCGCGAATCGACGATCTCACGATGTGGCTCGGTGGCACCGTGGCCGTCGAACCGGTTCTGAACGCTCGAGACACGCCCGACTGGACGCTTGGTTCGTTCTGGGCTCACCCCGAACGTGTTCTCGACGGGGCGGCGCGCCGTGCGACATCGGCATTCGCTCGGATGGAGCCGGCGGTACTGCACCGTGTGGTTGCGGCGGTCGACAGCGACCTCCGAGACGGCACGTGGGACCGACGCAACGGCGAGCTTCGCGACCTCGCCGAGTACGACGTCGGTATGCGGCTGATCGTCGCGCGGCGCTGACCACACGCCCGCAGGCATCTCGTCGACGGGGCCGCGCCGCACCCAGAACGACCTGCGGCGCCGCGCCCAGTCACGTGGCGTTCGGATGCGCACTTCCTCGGCTGGCGTCGATCTCCCTGATGCCAGGCGCGGACAGATCCGGGCGCCCAGCGTGGGGCCGGCGGTGTGACAACTCGGGCTACAGGGTGAGTTCGTAGACGTCGTCGTGGGCGTGTCGGAAGCCGATGCGCTCGAGGTACTTGCGGTGCGTGTCGGTCGAGCCGTGACTGCGGAGCACGTCGATGCCGTCGTGGCGGAACACGCCGGCGCCGGGTCCGAACAGCCACTGGCCGAGGCGCGAGTCGCGATAGGGCCCGAGGACGTAGTCGAGGTCGACGGTGAGTGTCGTACCGACGCGCCGACCGATCAGCAAACCGGCCGGCAACCCGTCACGCGTCAACAGCCACGACTCCGCGAACGGCGCGCGGTCGGCGGAACCGGCGACGTGATCACCGTGATCCCCGGCACCGGCACCGGCGGGGTCGCGGTCACCGGAAGCGTCGCGGTCAGCAGGGAGTGTGAAGTCGGGTTGGAAGCGGTGGATGTCGTCGAGGTGGAACGCCACGAAGTCGCGCAGGAACGGCGAGTCGATGCGGATGCGGGAGGCGCCGAGTCCGACGCCGCGGTCGCTGTCGGGCGCGAACTCCTTGCGGAGGAACCAGACGTTGATGCACGCGATCAGTGCATTGGTGACGATGATCGGCACCGAGTCGATGAGGACCCCGTACACCACGAACGTGACGGACCCGACGAGCGAGATGATCCGCAACCGCACGACCGAGGTCATCGTGAGCGAGGTGACCACCAGCGCCGAGGCCAGATAGCCGACGAGTTCGGATCCGCTGAGTTCGAACACGTCGGCACCGTAGCCGGGCGGTGACCGTACCGACGTCGAGCCAGTCGATCCGGAGAGCCCGTCGATCTCGCTTCAATAGTTTACCGATGACTATAGTGTGGGTTCATGCGGGCGCGGTCTTCGATGTGCATCACGGCGCTCGCGGTCCTCGGCATCGTCGCGTCGTCGTGCGGCTCCGACGATGCCGCGTCGACCGACAGCGTCGACGTCACCGTCTTCGCAGCCGCCTCGTTGACTGCTGCGTTCACCGAGATCGGCGACGCGTTCATGGCCGACAACCCCGATGTGAACGTGGTCGTCAACTTCGCCGGCTCGTCAGCACTCGTCACCCAGATCCGCGAAGGCGCGCCGGCCGACGTGTTCGCGTCCGCAGACCAGAGCAACATGTCGAAACTGGTCGAAGCGGGCGACAACGCCACCGAGCCGGTCGTGTTCACGACCAACCTCGCCCAGATCGTCGTGGACGGTGGGAACCCGCTGAGGATCACCGAGGTCGCCGACCTGGCCGACGATGATGTGATCGTCGTGCAGTGCGCTCCCGAGGTCCCTTGCGGCAACTACGCCGAGCAGGTCGTCGCCAACGCCAGGGTCGCGGTGACGCCTCGATCGTTCGAGGAGAACGTGAAGGGCGTGGTGACGAAGGTGTCGCTCGGGGAGGCCGACGCCGGGATCGTCTACGTGACCGACGTGATCGCAGCGGGCGACGCCGTCGACGGCGTGGAGATCCGTGGCGACGTCAATGTGATCGCGCAGTACCCGATCGCCGTCACGGCCGACGCGCCGAATCCCGACGGCGCGCAGGCGTTCGTCGAGTTCGTCCTCGGTGAGCAGGGGCAGGCGATCCTCGCAAGCCACGGGTTCGTCGGCCCGTGAGCGAGCGTCGTCGACGAGGCAGGCGTACGAGCCTGCCGTGGCCGGTGCTCGTCCTGGCGATCGTGGCCGTGCTGTTCTTCGCGCTGCCACTGCTCGGGCTGGTGTGGCGGGCACCGTGGTCGAACGCGTGGGGATACCTGACCGACGACGACGCGCTCACCGCCCTGCGGTTGTCGATGATCTGCTCGCTGTGGGCGACCGCCCTGTCGGTCGTGTTCGGGGTGCCGCTGGCCTGGATGCTCGCCCGCGTCGACTTCCCGGGGAGATCCGCGGTGCGGGCGTTGACGACACTGTCGATGGTGCTTCCTCCCGTCGTCGGCGGCGTCGCGCTGTTCTTCGCATTGGGTCGGCGCGGCATCGTCGGGCAGTACCTCGATCGGTGGTTCGACATCACGCTGCCGTTCACCACCGCCGGTGTCGTCGTCGCGCAGACCTTCGTCGCGATGCCGTTCCTCGTGATCACCGTCGAGGCATCGCTGCGTCAGCTCGACCTTCGGTTCGAGGACGCGTCGCGCACGCTCGGCGCATCGCGTTGGTACACGTTCCGGCGGGTGACGCTGCCGGCGATCCGCCCGGCGTTGGTCGCCGGCGCGGTGCTCGCCTGGGCGCGAGCGTTGGGAGAGTTCGGCGCGACGATCACGTTCGCCGGCAACTTCCCCGGGACGACACAGACGATGCCGCTGTCGGTCTACCTCTCGCTCGAGACGAACCCGGAGGAGGCGATCGTGCTCGCGCTGGTGCTCATCGCGATCTCCTTCGCCGTGCTCGTCGGGCTTCGCGACCGCTGGTTCGGAGGCTCCCTCCGGTCCACTCCCGTGCCCGCGGTCGCTGCGCCATGAGCCTGTCCGCTCGCCTCGCGTTGCGCCTCGGCACGCTCGACCTGCGCGCCGACCTCGAGGTGCAGCCGGGCGAGTTGCTCGCGCTGCTCGGCCCCAACGGTGCGGGCAAGAGCACGGTGCTGCGCTGTCTCGCCGGGTTGGCGTCGATCGACGACGGTCGCATCGCGCTCGACGGAATCGTGCTCGACCAGGTCGCGGGCGACAGCGAGCTGGAGCATGTCGCCAGCGACATCTTCGTCGAGCCCGAGGACCGCCCGATCGGGGTCGTCTTCCAGGACTACCTGCTGTTCGAGCACATGAGCGTGCTGGAGAACGTCGCCTACGGGCTGCGCTCCCGCAAGGTGGCCAAAGCCGACGCTCGTCGCCGCGCCGCCGAGTGGCTCGACCGCGTCGGGCTGAGCGAGTACGCCGCCGCTCGTCCGCCGGCGCTGTCGGGTGGCCAGGCGCAGCGGGTCGCGCTCGCTCGCGCGTTGGCCACCGACCCTCGGCTGCTCCTGCTCGACGAACCGCTGGCTGCGCTCGACGTCGGCACGCGGGCCAGCGTGCGGCGCGATCTTCGTCACCACCTCGAGTCGTTCGAGGGGATTCGGATCCTCGTCACGCACGACCCGGTCGACGCGTACGCCCTCGCCGATCGCGTCGCGATACTCGATGCCGGCCGCATCGTGCAGTCGGGCACGCTCGCCGAGGTCACCGCCCACCCCCGCTCGCGATATGTCGCCGATCTCGTCGGCGTCAACCTCGTCACCGGACGGGTGGACGATGGCGTCCTCGTCACCGACGCGAACGCGAAGGTCGTCGTCGCCGATGCTGCGCCGGGGCCGTCGTTCGCAGTGATCCGACCGCGGTCGATCTCCCTCGTCCGCGACCTGCCGCGCGGCACGAGCGCGCGCAACGCGTGGCATGGCACCATCGTCGACGTCGATCGACTCGGTGATCGGGTGCGTGTCGGGATCGACGGCCCGTTGCCGCTGACGGCCGAGATCACCGTCGATGCGCTCGCCGCGCTCGAGCTTCGGCCGGGCGACGAGATCCACGCGACCGCCAAAGCCACCGACATCGAGGTGTACCCGGCCTAGGGAGACGCGTCGCGGCTCGACGAGTGCCGGTCGGCCGAGTGAGAGCTGCGACGATGGGGACGTGGCACGAACCCGCGACGACGACCTGTTGCTCGGCGAGTGGGCGTGTCTCGGCATCTTGTACCCGGCGCCGAGTCATGGCTTCGCGATCGCCGGGCGACTCAAGCCGAGCGGCGACGTCGGGCGTGTCTGGTCGCTGTCGCGGGCGCTGACGTACCGCTCGATCGAACAGCTCACCGTCCGCGGGTACGTGGAACCGGTGGGCGAAGAACCCGGGATCGCCGGCGGCAACCGCACGATCCTGGCGGCGACCCGCTCGGGGCGGGCACAGCTTCGGCGATGGCTGGCGACGCCCGTGGAGCACCTCCGCGATCTCCGCAGCGAGCTGTTGCTCAAGATGATCGTCGCCGACGTGTGCCGCATCGACATCACGGCGATGCTCGTCGCGCAGCGCGACCACATCGCCGAGCTGTCGAACGTGATCGCAGCGCAGGTCGACGACGAGCCCGGCGACGCCGTGCTGCTCTGGCGATCGGAGTTCTCCGATGCTGCGCTGCGTTTCCTCGACCGCGTGATCGCCGCCGCGCACCCCGTCGCCCCGTGACCCCGAAGCTCGCGACGATGGCGGCGTTCGTGGTTGCGGCGGTGCGGATGGTCGTGCTGGTCACGCGCGAGCAGCGGCATCGTTCGGCCGGCTCGCCGCGGCGATCCGCTCGCTGACCGCGACGGCGGCGGCGGCACGGTTGTCGACGCCGAGAACTCGGAAGATCGCTTCGAGGTGCTTCTTCACGGTGCCTTCGGAGATCCCGAGAGAGCGGGCCAGGGCGCCGTTGGAGGCGCCGGTCCGGGCGAGTTGCAGGCCGATCTCGGCCTGACGTGGGGTGAGTCCGGCGTCGATGAGTGGCGTCGTGTCGGTGGGTTCTGCGCTCAGTGGTCGCACGAGGAGCACGGCCGGCCCGATCGGTACCGGGTACACGACGCAGCGCCAACGGTCCGATCCGATCACCACGTCGTGTTGGTCGTGAGGAGCGTGCCGGGTGAACCGGTCCGCTCCGGTGGTCACCGAGCCGGCGTCGGGGGCGATGAGGTCGGCGATGGCGGCAGGAACGGTGTCCCCCTCGTGGAGTCCGGCCGCCCCGCCGGGAGTCGAGGATCCGACGACGACCCCATCGGAGCGAACCGTCACGACCGACCAACCGGACCGGTCGGCTTCGGTTTCCATTGCCTTGGCTCGTTCGCTGTCGTGGACCACGCGATGGTGCATCGCGAGGTGCGCTGCCAGTGCGTTGACGACCGCTCGGTCCCGATCGGAGAACTCGCCCTGAGCCGGCGTGCGGTTGAGCGCGTAACCGACGATGACGGCAGGTGGCGCAGGGAGTTGGATCACCATCTGGTACCGCAGCCCGAACGGCTCGTAGAAGGAACGGTACAACTCGGTCTCGGCGAAGCCGTCGGCGGCGGGGACATCGCAGAAGCGGAGGGCACCTCCCAGCGGCGTCATCTGCGCATGTGTGATCAGCGGGTGCTGGTGAAACCAGCGGTCGTACGCCGGTTTGAGTCGTTCCGCGAGCGCCTCGTCCTGTGGCGGAGCGATCACGTACCGGAAGTCGCCCGAGGCCAGCGCCATGTCGTTGAACGACGCGCTCTGGCTGGGCACGACCTCGCGCAGGAGATCGCAGACGGTGGCGAACGACGGTGGGGGATCGGCAGCGAGTTGCTCGGCCAGCACGAGCACGGCATGGAGGTCGGCCGCGTCGAGGCTCACTCCCGTCACCCTACGTCGATCGACGTGTCACCTTACGTCGATCGACGTATGGCATGCCCGAGGCGAGAGGAGGAACCTGGAGCGATGCGCTCGCTCCGTCGTCTCGTCCGCCAGTGCGATCATCCGTCCGTCGGTCGTGGTGGCATGCCGAGGGCGTTCGTCGTCGCGGTGGCCGCAGCAGCGCTGTTCGTCGGGTGTTCGTCGAGCGACGAATCCGCCGGCGACACCGCTGCCGCTCCCGAGCCGGTCGGCGAGCCGGCTGAGCCCGCAGACGATGTTGTCGACCCCGGCGTCGGGGAGGCCTCCCTCGACGACGCCGCAGCGCAGCCGCCGGACGAGGAGCCTGCCGACGCCGCAAGCCGCGTGATGACCATCTCCACCGACCTCGGAGAGTCGTGGACGACCGAGGTGTTCAGCTGCAGCTACACCCCCGACGAGACTGGACCGTTCGCGCAGCTCTGGGCGGCTTCGGCGACGTTGGATCCCGATGGCCAGCTCACGCTGTTCGAAGCCAATCCCCCCGATCCCGCCGACGACGGCACGGTGATCGTCGGGGATCTGGTCGACGACGCGGCGGGCAAGTTCTACGTCGCCATCGAGGCATCGGCCGTCTCCGACGGGTCCACGTTGACGATCACGGTCGGGATGCACGACAGCCCGCTCAAGGTCGTCGGGGACCCGATCGATCTCACCGCGACGGTGACCTGCCCGCTCTGAGTCAGCCGCCGTCGGGCTCGCCGGAAAATTTCGCTCGGTCCGGGAACCGACGGGGCACGGCCGACGTCTCATCCACACCTCGCCGCAACGGTTGCGGCAGATGTGAACAGGAGACAACTCGAGATGAAGTCGCGTAGGAATTCTCAGCGGATCTCGGCACTCTCGGTGGCGCTGGTCCTTGCGGGTGTCGGGATGACGGCGTGCGGTTCGGACGAACCGGGTGCCGACCCGGTCGACTCGGCGGTGACGTCGACGGTCGACGAGGCGAGCGATGAGACCGGGGCTGGCGAGGACGGCGACGAGACCGGCGCGGGCGAGGATGGAGAGGAGTCCGGTGTCGAGCCTCGGGTCGTCTCGGCGGAGGAAGGCGTCGCCGCCCGCGGCCGTCAGGCCCAGTTCGGTGCGGTGTCGGACGGCCGGGTCGGTGCCGAAGCCGCGTCGGCGGACTCGACGATGGTCGCCGACGAGTGTGGGGTCTACGAGCCCACGCAGGAGGACATCGACGCGGCCAACGCCGAGTCGGAGGCACTGGCCGCCGAACTCGATCGGTTCGGCATCGTCTACGAACGCTCGACCGACGACTTCGGATACGTGATGATCACCTACGACTACGAGGACGTCGTGGCGCAATCGGTCGTCGACAGCTATTGGAGCGTTCGCTATCCCGCCGAGCCGATCCCGCAGGAGGAACTCGATGCGGTGCGAGCCAACAACGACGTGATCGCCGCCGCACTCGACGACGCCGGAGTGGCCTACACGCGGACCACCGACGACAGCGGTTGGGAGTCGATCGAGTACGACTACGAAGATCCCGCAGCGCAGGCCGCGGTCGACGCCGCCTGGCTCGTCATCTACCCACCGGAGCCGCCCAGCCCCGAGGTACTGGCGCAGCAGGACGAGTACAACACGGAGCTGATGGCAGCCTTCGATGCTGCTGGCATCCAGTACCAGTTGGTCCAAGACGAGCTCGGGTGGGCCTGGGTCGAGTGGGACTACGAGGATCCGGCCATCGGCGAACAGGTCGCGGCGGTGTTCGACGAGCTGTACCCGCCGATCAGCGTCGACCCGATCATCGACTGCATCGCCGTGGATCCTCTCGTCGAGGAAGTCGCCGTCGAGGAAGTCGCCGTCGAGGAGGTCGCCGTCGAGGAGGTCGCGGTCGAGGAGGTCGCGGTCGACCCGGCGGAGGAACTGACCATCGAGCCCGCTCCGATCGACCGTGGATTCAGCGACGAACAGATCGCCGCCCGCGATGCCGAGGTGGCAGCGCTCGCCGCCGGCTTCGAGGCCGCTGGCGTCACCGCCGAGCTCGTCGGCGAGTCGCCATGGCAGACGGTCGTGTTCGACAGCGCCAACGAGGCCTCGGTCGCTGTGGTCGCCAGCGTCCTCGCCGCCCGCGGCTGAGGACGCCCGTCGGGTGACATCTGGTCGGTCGGCCGAGGCCGGGCGGTCGACCAGATGTCGTTCGCGCGTCGTCACCGAGGTCGGGTGACGCCGCGGAAGCGCAACGGCGCCTCGTCGAGTTCCTCCCCGTAGTGAGCGGCCCAGCCCGCGATTCGAGCGACCGCGAAGAGCGGAGTGTCGGCATCCAGGCCCGCGGCCCAGGTGAGCGCACCGAGTGCCAGGTCGACGTTCGGCAGGTGGGGCAGGGTTCGACCGACCTCCCCGATGAGCGAGTCGACCAGCGTCACCGCCTCGGGGTCCAGCGATCGGACGGCGTTCATCAACGGGGCGAAGCGAGGATCGATGCCCCGGTACACCTGATGACCGAAACCCGGAACACGTTGGCGAGATGATCGCAGCTCGGCGATCGCCGCCGCCGGGCCGTGCGCGGCGCACCGGTCGAGAAAGCGATGTGTCATCGCCGATGCCGAGCCGTGCAGGGTTCCCTCGATCGAGGCGAGACCGGAAGCGAACGCTGCGTAGGGGGTCGTTCGGGTGGACGCCGCGACGCGAACGGCCAAGGTGCTGGTGGCGAGTTCGTGGTCCGCGAGGAGCGCCAGCGCTGTGTCGACGGCGGTGACCAATTCCGATGACGGGCGAGCACGCCACGCGGCGGCCAGGCGATGGGCGTAGCCGCCTGTGCGTCGTCGAGATCCGAGGAGTGCGGGCGTCACGAGGAGGAGCCGGCGGGCGGCGGTCGGCGGGTCGTCGGTGTGGACGGCATCGAGCACGTGGGCGGCGATCGCGAGGCGGCCGATCGGCGTCGCGTCGATCGTCGCGAGACGGGCGATGGCGTCGAGGTCGTCGGTGGCGGCAGGTGGCCACGACGACCCGCTCGCGAGTTCGGCGGTCCAGAGCAGCTCCGCAATGTCCTCGAAGTGGTGACGCCCGATCAACTCGGTCACGTCGATGCCTCGGAACTCGAGGTGCGTTTCGTGCATGGTCGTCACGTCGGAGCGGATCTGCACGTCGATCGTCGGGCGTGGTCCGGGGAGCGCTCGACGCCGCTTCGCGCTCAGGCGCTCCACCTCCTCGAGGGCGAACAGCGAGGTCCGACCGTCCGCCGCCGTCGTGCGACCCAGCCGCCCCCGGCTGACGTAGGCGTAGAGGGTCGGCTTGGAGATCCCGAGGATCTCGGCGGCCTCCGTCGAGCGGATCAGTGTGCTCATACCGCCAAGATGCTCGATCGGATTGATCGAGTCAACGTTGATTCGATCAACGTTGATCGCGTGCGACCGACGGCGAACACTGGCTCACATGACTCAACGGATCGAAGTACCAGCCGGACTCAATGGT
Organism: Ilumatobacter sp.; assembly: GCF_046290335.1. Classification (GTDB taxonomy): domain Bacteria; phylum Actinomycetota; class Acidimicrobiia; order Acidimicrobiales; family Ilumatobacteraceae; genus Ilumatobacter_A. The sequence goes on from NZ_JBKAGH010000003.1 coordinate 639,946, forward strand.
GTCGTCGCCGCAGACACCGCGATCGGCGCCGTCGACGGCGACCGCGGCTTCTTCCACTACGGCGCCCACGATGCGACGGAACTGGCCCGACGCCACTCGTTCGAAGACGTCTGGTTCCTCGTCCACAACGGTCGACTCCCCGACGCGGTCGAGGTCGCAGCCTTTCGCGAGCGGACCGCATCGTTGCGGCACATTCCGACCGCGCTTCACTCCGTGATCGACACGGTCGGTCGGACGGACGCGTCCATGTTGTCCAAGCTGCGCTCGGTGCTCTCGGTCGCGTCGGGTCCACTCCGACTCGACCCGGTGATCGATGTCGACCACGTCGATCGACGCGCGCAGACACTGCGGCTCGCGGCCCTCGTCCCGTCGATCCTGGCCGCGCTGCATCGAGTCGGTTCGGGCGAGCGGCCGGTCGACCCCGACCCGTCGCTCGGCCATGCTGCGTCCTACCTCCACCAGACGACCGGTGTCGTGCCGACACTCGAGGCCGCCCGTGCGGTCGAGCAGTACATGATCCTGACGATCGACCACGGCTTCAACGCGTCGACGTTCACTGCACGCGTGGTCGCATCGACCGGCGCCGATCCGATCGACGCTGTCTGTGCGGCGCTCGGCGCGCTCGCCGGTCCGTTGCACGGTGGCGCTCCGAGCCGAGCACTCGATGCACTCGACGAGATCGGCTCGGTCGACGCCGCAGCCGCGTGGGTGCGTCGCGAGGTCGCCGCGGGTCGGCGGATCATGGGATTCGGGCACGCCGTCTACCGAGCACCCGACCCGCGCTCGGCGTTGTTGCGCGAGGTCGCGGACGGCTTGGGCGGTGATCTCGTCGAGTTCGCTGCGGCCGTCGAAGCGGAGATCCTCGTCACGCTCGCCGAACTGAAGCCCGGCCGCCCGCTGCCGAGCAACGTCGAGTTCTACGCGGGGGTGGTGATGGAGACCGCCGGCCTGCCTCGTTCCATGTTCACGCCGACCTTCGCAGTCAGCCGCACGGTCGGCTGGTGCGCCCACGTCGTCGAGCAGGCGGCGGCTGGCAAGCTCATCCGCCCGTCCTCGCGCTACGTCGGCCCGCCGGTCGAGTTCGCCGAGCCCGACACGGCCGTGATCTCGGGGTGACATCGAGCGCCCACCTCGTCGGCCCGACCGTGTCGCCGGTCCGATCGCGAGATCGGTTCGATCGCGGTGGACGGTTCGATACCGGGCCGTCGAGGTGGTGGGCATACGGTTTCGCCGATGACCGCGTCGACCGTGCCGGGCTTTTCGAACCGCCAGCTCTGGTTGGTGCTCGGCACGCTGATGTTGTCGGTGTTGCTGGCCTCGATGGAGATCTCGATCATCTCCACCGCCTTGCCGACGATCGTCGGTGAGTTCCAGTCGTTCGAGAGCTTCGCCTGGGTCGGCACGGCGTACATCGTCACCTCGGCGATCGGCACCCCCATCATGGGCAAGCTCTCCGACCTCTTCGGTCGCAAACTCGTGTTCCAGTCGACGTTGGCGCTGTTCATCGTCGGTTCGCTGCTGTGCGGGTTGGCGCAGTCGATGGGACAACTCATCGCGTTCCGGGCGGTGCAGGGTCTGGGGGGCGGCGCGATCCAGGCATTGGCGTTCGCGATGCTCGGCGACATTCTTCCGCCGCGCGAGCGTGGGCGCTACATCGGCTACTTCACGCTGGCGTTCGTCGGTGCCGCGTTGCTCGGCCCGCTCGTCGGTGGGGTGATCATCGATCACTTCACCTGGCCGTGGATCTTCTTCATCAACGTGCCGCTCGGGTTGATCGCGATGGGCGTGACCCACGTGGCGCTGACGTTGCCGTTCAGTCGTCGCCGCGCGCGCATCGACTGGGCTGGCGCCGCGTTGTTGTCGATCGGCATCGCTGCGCTGATGATCGGCCTCGAGGAGGGACAGGAAGGCTGGACGCAACGGCACGTGCTCGTCTTGTTCGCCGTGGCGGGATGCGTGACGACGATGTTCCTGGCGGTCGAGCGTCGCGCCGACGAGCCGATCATTCCGTTGCGCCTCTTCTCCGATCGAGCGGTCGTCACGGCGACCGTGATCGGCATGTGTGCCGGCACCATCGCGTTCGGTGCCGGCCAGTTCCTCCCGCTGTACTTCCAGGATTCGCTGTTCGTCTCGCCGACCGAATCCGGCCTTCGGATGCTGCCGCAGATGATCGGCGTCACCGCGGGGACGTTCGGGATCGGCCGCCTCATCGCCAGGACCGGTCGGTGCAGACCGTGGCCGATCATCGGCAGCCTGATCGCGGTCGCGGGACTGCTCGTCATCTCGCAGATCTCGGGATCGACGAGCTACGCGACCCTGGTCGTCCCGATGGTCGCCATGGGCTTCGGCATGGCGTCGGTGTTCACGACCTCGTCGATCGTGGCGCAGAATGCCGTCGAGTTCCGCGATCTCGGCGTGGTCACGTCGACGATCATGTTCTTCCGATCGCTGGGCGGCTCGCTCGGGCTCGCCGTGTTCGGCACGATCCTCAACTCGACGATCCGTAGTGAGATTCCGTCGCGTCTCGACGTCGCGCCGAACGAGGCGAGCGATCTCATCCGGTCGCCCGAGGAGATCCAGGCGCTTCCGTTGATCGAACGCCAAGCCGTGATCGACAGCCTCGCGATCGGCGTCGGTCGGATCTATCTCGTGTGTGCGGGGGTGATGGCGGTGGCCTTCGTGGTAGCGCTCGTGCTCCCCGAGCGCCCGCTTCGCACGCGGGCCGGCCTGTCCGACGCGCTCGAGGAACGGTCGGCTGCCGGCTCCGCGTGACGTGCGGGTCCGCGTGACCTACGGGGCACTGCGTCATCGACTCACTTCGGGGCGTCGGCGTAGCGGAGGTACGGCTTGAACTCCTCCACGTTGTCGAAGCGCTCCTTGGCGTCGTCGGTCGAGACCGCCAACGACACGATCACGCGATCGCCGGGGCGCCAGTCGGCGGGAGTGGCGATCGGATCCTTGTCGGTTGCTTGGAGGGCATCGATGACTCGGACGATCTCGTCGAAGTTGCGCCCGACCGACTTGGGGTAGGTCAGCATCAGGCGCAGCTTGTCGTCGGGGTCGACGATGAAGACCGAGCGCACGGTCGACGTGTCGCCCTCGCCCGGATGGATCATGTCGTACAGCTCGGCGATGCGATGATCGGGATCGGCCACGATCGGGAAGTTGAGCGCCGTGCCGGTCACCTCGCCGATGTCGGGCGCCCACTCGTGGTGGTCTTCGATCGGATCGATCGAGAGCGCCATCGCCTTCGTATTGCGCTTGGCGAACTCACTGCTGAGCGCAGCGGTGCGGCCGAGCTCGGTGGTGCAGACCGGTGTGAAGTCGGCGGGGTGACTGAAGAAGACGGCCCACGCGCCCTGCTTCCAGTCGTGGAAGGAGAGCTCGCCGTCGGTGGTCATGGCGGTGAAGTCGGGGGCGGTGTCGCCCAGATGGAGTCCCATGTCGGTACCTCTTTCGTCGTGGCGGACGCCTTGTCCGCAAGTACGGACAATATACCCTAATGGGTATAGAACTCCAACGTGGCGACGCGAGGTGTCAGCGCGAAGGATGCGTTTCGTTCATGCGGACGATGACGACCACGCCGGATGCGGCGGTGAGTGTGGCGACGGCGTAGATGGCCGCCTCGATCGACACGAGGTCGGCGAGCAGGCCGGCGAGCAGCGCGCCCACGGCGAAGCCGCCGTCGCGCCAGAGCCGGTAGACGCCCACGGAGCGGGCTCGCCAGGTCGGGTGGGCGATGTCGCCGATCGCGGCGAGCAGCGTCGGGTAGACCATGGCGGTGCCGATGCCGAGCGCGACCGCACCGGCCGCCCACCACCAGAAGCCGCTGACCGTGCCCATCCACGCGAGTGCGCCCGCTTGGGTGAGCATGCCGCCGGCGATGAGTGGCTTGCGGCCGATCCGGTCCGAGAGCCCGCCGGTGTAGAGCTGGCCGAGCCCCCAGGCGGCGGGATAGAGGGCGGCGAGGATGCCGATGCGTCCGACCGACACGCCGGCAGCGGCGAAGAAGATCGGGAACAGACCCCAGGCCAGGCCGTCGTTCAGGTTGTTGACCATGCCGGCCTGCGAGCACGACGACAGCGCCCTGTCGCGAAACGAGGTGAGGCGGAAGATCTGACCGTTGGTGAGATCCCGCTGATGACGTTCGTCGGTCGTGACGTGGTTGGCGGCTTCGTGGTGAGCGTGACCGATCGTCTCCTTCACCACGAGCGTGGAGAGGCCGAGACCGAGCGCTGCGTAGGCGATGCCGAGGTAGAACGGTGCGGGACGCAGTCCCCACTCGGCCGCGATCCATCCGGTGGCGAGCGCTGTGATGGCCACCGCGCCGTACCCGGCGGCTTCGTTGAGGCCCATCGCATACCCGCGTCGCTCCGGGCCGACGAGGTCGATCTTCATGATCACCGTCGTCGACCAGGTCAACCCCTGGTTGACGCCGAGCAGTACGTTCGCGAACACGACCCACTCCCAGGTCGGAGCCCACATCAGTAGGAGCGGCACCGGCACGCCGATGATCCAGCCCGCGATCAACACCGGTTTGCGGCCGTACGTGTCCGACAGCGTTCCGGCGAAGAAGTTGGTGGCCGCCTTCACGATGCCGAACGCGGCGATGAACGTGAGCGTCGCGGTGAACTTGCTGAGCCCGAACTCGTCGGTCGCCAGCAGCGGCAGGACGGTCCGCTCCTGGCCGATCATGCCGCCGACGAGCGCGTTGACGCCGACGAGCAGGCTGAACTACGCGAGGTTCTCGCGCAATCCGAGCCGGACGGGCCCGCGCTCGGACGCTGAGGCCTCGGCAGCGCTCGAACGACGGCTCTTCAAAGACATACTTGAAGAGTAGGCCGACCAACGGCGATAAATTCAAGCAGGTCTTTGATAACGGGCGCGGAGAGTGCCACAGAGAAGGAGCACAGATGGGTGATCGGCACGCGAAGGATGCGTTGTTCGACGCGTTCGGCGAGGTGGCCAAGGCGTTGGCGAACGGTCGCCGCTCCGAACTGATCGACGTGCTCGTGCAAGGCGAACGCCATGTCGACGAACTCGCCTCCGAGATCGGCCAGAGCGTCGCGAACACGTCGTTCCATCTCCGCGTGCTGGCCACCACGGGGTTGGTGATCACGCGCCGTGAGGGCACGCGCATCTACTACCGCCTCACGTCGCCGCGCGTCGCCGAGTTGTGGGCGGCGTTGCGCGACGTCACCGCTGCCCACCACGCCAACCTGGATGACCTCGCCGCCGCCTATCTCGGCGACCGAACTCAACTCGAAGAGATCGATCGCGACGAACTCGCCGCACGAATCGCAACCGGACAGGTGGTCGTCGTCGACGTCAGGCCGACCGTCGAGTACGCAGCCGGGCACATCGTCGGCGCACGATCGATCCCGATCGATCGACTCGCCGCGAGCATCGACTCGTTGCCTCCCGACGTCGAGGTGGTCGCCTACTGCCGCGGGCCCTATTGCGTCTTTGCCGACGACGCCGTCCGCGAACTACGGCGTCGGGGACGCGCCGCCCGACGCCTCGTCGACGGATTCCCCGAGTGGCAACGGGTGGGCCTGCCGTCGCTCGTATCGTCGAGCTGATCCTGACCGGCTGAGTCGGCAACCGATCGTCAGGTGGGACGCGGTGCAGTTCGACGGTGCATCGTCGGTCGAGCCTCCTTCTCGGAGGGCCCCGTTGGTGCGCGTGACAAGATGCCTTGTCGTCGTGACAAGCTGACTTGTCACGAGTGCACGCAAGCTCCACCGAGTGACCGAACTGACGGGTCGGGAGGCGTTTCCCGCGGCGGTCGCACCCTGGGTCGTCTCGGGTCTCGCGGTCAGAGGGTGGCGACGCCGGCGTGGAGCGCTTCGAGCCCGGTGGCATTCACGCAGTAGCGCGTGCGCGGCCCTTCGATCTCGCCCACGACGAGACCCGCTTCGCGCAGGATCCGCAGGTGCTCCGACACGGTCGACTGGGCCAACGGGATCGGCAACTCGGCGACGACATTGCCAGTCGTGCACGTCGCTCGGTTGGCGAGCAGCCGGAGGATCGCGATCCGCGCCGGATGAGCGATCGCCTTGGCGAGCCCCGCGAGGGTCTCGTCGTCGGGAACTTCGACCGGTCCGTCGATGACGGGCGGGGTGACGCAAGTGCCGTCGTCGGTCGTCGACGTCATTCGTCGACTCCCGTGACCGGAGCGACCGGACTGGCCGGACTGGCCGCAGTCGCTTCATCCATCGACGGGTAATAGCGACGCCGAGCCCAGAGCGCGACGTAGACGAGTCCGACGAGCACCGGCACCTCGATGAGCGGACCCACCACACCCGCGAGCGCCTGCCCGGACGACACACCGAACACTCCGATCGCCACCGCGATCGCGAGTTCGAAGTTGTTGCCCGCCGCCGTGAACGCGATCGACGTGTTGCGCTCGTAAGGCAATCCCATCTTCAGCCCGATGGCGAACGAACTGCTCCACATGACCGCGAAGTAGATCAGCAGCGGAATCGCGATGCGAGCGACATCGAAGGGCTCGTCGGTGATCGCATCGCCCTGGAGTGCGAAGAGAATGACGATCGTGAACAGCAGGCCGTACAGTGCGACGGGGCCGATCCGAGGGAGGAACCGTGCCTCATACCACTCGGTGCCCTTGCGTCCCTCGCCGATGAGTCGCGTGAGGAATCCGGCGAGCAGCGGGATGCCCAGAAAGATGAGGACCGACTTGGTGATCTCCCAGACCGTGACGTCGATCCCATCCGAGTCGAGCCCCAGCCAATCGGGGAGCAACTCGAGGTAGAAATAGCCGAGGATCGAGTAGGCGACGATCTGGAACACCGAGTTGATCGCCACCAGGACAGCGGCGAGTTCGCGACTGCCGCAGGCGAGGTCGTTCCAGATGAGGACCATCGCGATGCAGCGGGCGAGGCCGACGATGATCAGCCCGGTCCGATACTCGGGAAGATCGGGGAGCAGGGTCCATGCCAGCGCGAACATCAACGCTGGTCCGATCAGCCAGTTGAGCACGAGTGACAAGACCAGCGATCGTCGGTCGAGCACCTGATTGATCGATCGGTACTTCACCTTGGCGAGGACCGGATACATCATCGCCAGGAGCCCGATGGCGATCGGGAGCGACACGGTGTCGATCTTGATGCGATCGAGGGTGTCGTCGAGGCCGGTGAACACCTTGCCGAGGACGACGCCGACCACCATCGCGACGCCGATCCAGATCGGGAGGAAACGGTCGAGCGTCGACAGTTGCTTCGTGACCGTCTGCGTGTCGGCGGAGTCGATGGTGCTCGTCGCGCCCGAGACGCGGTCGTTGTCGCTCATGGATTCGCCTCTCGCGATGTGTGGGACAGCGCCTGGTCGATTGCTCCGAGGGCGCTGCACGCCCTCAACCTATCGTTCTTCGACGATCAACGATGGCTTCGGCGAGGCAGCGCCGGGCCGAAGGGGAAGATCTGCGCGGTGATGTCAGCGGCGCTCCATCGCGGGGGTGACCGATGTCTCGCGTCGGAGTCCGGCATCCCTACCGTGACGTGAGGGTAGGGTCACCGGGCCGTCATCACGACGTCTGACGAGTTGCCGGGTCCCTGTGCCTTTGCAAGGTCGACCCCAACCGAAGTCCACGTCCCGAAGTCCACGTCCCGAAGTCCACGTCACGGAGTCCCATGTCATCCGATTCACCCGTCCTCGCGCCCGGCGCCCCGTCGCTCCTCGACGAATCCTCGGTCGCGAGCGCACTTCGCTCACCGAAGCGGCTGCGTGTCGAACTGCTCGCCGGGCTCGTCGTCGCGCTCGCGCTCATCCCGGAAGCGATCTCGTTCTCGATCCTCGCGGGCGTCGATCCGCAGGTCGGGCTGTTCGCCGCGTTCACCATGGCGGTGACGATCTCGATCGTCGGCGGTCGTCGAGCGATGATCTCGGGTGCCACCGGCGCGATCGCGTTGGTCGTCGCTCCGGTCGTCGAAGATCACGGGCTCGACTTCCTCATCGCAACGGTGCTCCTCGGAGGGGTGATCCAGATCGCGCTGAGCCTCGCCGGCGCAGCCAAACTGATGCGTTTCGTTCCGCGCTCGGTCATGGTCGGTTTCGTCAACGCGCTGGCGATCTTGATCTTCATGGCGCAGATTCCCGAGTTGATCGACGTTCCGGCCGTCGTCTACCCCCTCGTCGGTGTCGGTCTCGCGGTGCTGGTGTTCCTGCCGAGATTCTCGAACGCGGTGCCGGCACCGCTCGTCGTCATCGTCCTGCTCACCATCTTCACGGTCCTGTCCGGCTCCGACGTCCCGACCGTCGGCGACCAAGGCGAACTTCCGAGCAGCCTTCCCTCGTGGTTCATTCCCGACGTGCCGTTCGATCTCGAGACGCTCCGGATCATCGCCCCGTACGCGTTCGGACTCGCGATCGTCGGCCTGCTCGAGTCGCTGATGACCGCCAAGCTCGTCGACGACATCACCGACACCCACTCCGACAAGACCCGTGAAGGTTGGGGCCAAGGCGTCGCCAACGTCGTCACCGGCCTGTTCGGCGGCATGGGCGGCTGCGCCATGATCGGTCAGACGATGATCAACGTGAAGACCTCGGGTGCGCGCACCCGGATCTCCACCTTCACCGCCGGACTGTTCCTCCTCATCCTCGTCGTCGGCCTCGGCGACGTCGTCGCCCGCATCCCGATGGCGGCGCTCGTGGCCGTCATGATCATGGTGTCGGTCGGCACGATGGACTGGCACAGCGTCGACCCTCGGACGATTCGACAGATGCCGTTCAGTGCCACGGCGATCATGGGCGTCACGGTCGCGGTCACGGTCCTCACGCACAACCTGGCCTACGGCGTCATCACCGGTGTGCTCACGGCGATGGTCTTCTTCGCACGCCGCGTGTCCCACTTCACCCAGGTCGTCTGCATCGATCACCCCGACGCCGACACCTGCGTCTACGCGGTGCGCGGCGTGCTGTTCTTCGCGTCGAGCAACGACCTCGTATACCAGTTCGACTACGTGAACGATCCGAAGAACGTGATCATCGATCTCTCCGACGCGCAGATCTACGACTCGTCGACCGTGGCCGCACTCGACGCGATCGTGTTGAAATATCACAACAAGGGCAAGCACGTCGAGATCATCGGCATGAACGAACCGAGTGCGAAGTGGCACGAGCTGAGCGGCAATCTGGGCGCCGGTCACTGAGCATGTCCGACTCGAGCATGCCGGATTCGACGACCGCAGATCCCGGTACGCCGATGCTCCAGATCGGAGACGTCGCCGAAGCGGTCGGGCTGTCGTTGCGCACGATTCGCTACTACGAAGAAGCCCAGCTCGTGCCACCCAGTGACCGTTCGGCAGGTGGCTTTCGGTTGTATACCGATGCCGACGTCGATCGGCTCCGGCTGGTGAAGCAGATGAAGCCGCTCGATCTCACCATCGACGAGATGCGCCAGTTGCTGGAGGTCCGCGATCGGTTGACCGACCAGGCGACGCCCGACTCCGAACGAGGCGAGCTCGTCGAACGGTTGTCGATGTTTGCCGACCTGGCCGAGGAGCGGTGCCTGCGACTGCGCGAACAACTCGCTGCCGGTGAGGCCCTCAGCGCCACCCTGCGCACCGAAGCCGCTTCGGTCTCGGGCTCGGCGCTGTGATCATCCGGTCGCGAACCGTACGATCGGAGACATGATCAATCGCCTCATCGAACCGTCGTTCTGGAAGCAGCCCCTCAACACTCGAATGCGCGAGATCATCGACATCCGAGAGGCGGCGCCGTTCGCCGAGGTCGAGTTTCACAACGAACTGATCGGCCAGGTCGAGCGCTTCTTCGTCGCCACCCGGTACGACGATGTCGTCGCGATCAGCAAGAACGCGAAGGATTTCAGCTCGGCACAGGGTGCCATCTCCATCGCCGACCTGCCGCCTGAGGCGCTGGAGTTCTTCGGGTCGTTCATCAACATGGACAACCCTCGTCATCAGCGCCAGCGCGCGATCGTCGCCAAGACGTTCACACCGACCGACCTCGCCAAGGTGCTCGATTCGGTCGAGACCATCGCCACCGAAGTGATCGACGACTTCTGCGAGCAGGGCGAGGTCGACCTGGTCGAGGCACTGTCGCAGCCGTTCCCCCTGCTCGTCATCTGCGACATGATGGGGATCCCGCGCAGCGAGTTCGACACGGTCCTCAACGCGACCAACATCATCCTGAGTGGCGGCGACAAGGAGTTCATCGGCGACGGCGATCCGCTCACCGCGATGTTCGGTGCCGGGATCGAACTCACCGAGTTGATGAACGAACTCGCGGAGGCCCGCCGTCAGAACCCGACCGACGACCTCACGACGAAGCTCGTCCACCATGATCTCGACGGGGAGATGTTGGCACCGAGCGAGGTCGCCCCCTTCTTCATCCTGCTCGCCGTCGCCGGCAACGACACGACGCGCACGGCCATCAGCCACGGGATGAACTTGTTGTCGCAGTTCCCAGAGCAGCGAGCGATCTGGCAGGCCGATGTCGACGGTGTCAGCGCCTCGGCGGTCGAGGAGATCGTGCGCTACGCATCGCCGGTCACGTTCATGCGTCGCACGCTCACGACCGACCTGACACTGTCCGGGCACGACTTCGTCACCGGTGACAAGGTCGTGATGCTGTATGGCGCCGCCAACCGCGACCCGCGGGCCTTCGAGGACCCGGAAGTGTTCGACGTACGCCGCACTCCGAACCCGCATCTCGGCTTCGGTGGCCCCGGTCCTCACTTCTGCCTGGGCGCGAACCTGGCTCGCCGCGAGCTCGCCGTCGTGTTCCGCCAGCTCTTCGAGCGGTTGCCCGACATCGAAGTCGTCGGCGACGCAGTGCCCCTCGACGTCGCCGGGCTCCCGCTCGTCGGTGGCATCAAGCGACTCCCCGTCCGCTTCACCCCCACCCCCCGCTCCACCTGACGACAGAGTGGGTCAGACCCACTCTGTCGCTCGAGCGTGCCGGCGATCGTGAACGGCGACAGAGTGGGTCTGACCCACTCTGTCGTTCAGACGTCGAAGTGCGCGAGGTCGACGTCGTGGGTCAGTGACCAGTAGTCGACCAGGCGCCAGGGGAGCAGCGCCGTGATCCGGCCGTGCTGGTTGCGGTACCAGTTGGTCATGCCGGGGTGCGTCCAGATCAGCTCGGCGTGTTCGGCGTCGACGCGTCGGTTGTACTCGTCGTGGACGTCGCTGCGAACCTCCAACACGTCGAGGTCGCCACGCAGCATCTCCGCGATGCACGCCGAGATGTAGCGCGCCTGACACTCCGACATGAAGATGGTCGATCCGCCGTGCCCCAGCCCGGTGTTGGGGCCGAGCATGACGAACATGTTCGGGAACCCGGGCACGTTGATCCCGAGATGCGCTCGCGGATCGTCGTCGGCCCAGACGTCGGCGAGATCGGCACCGTCGCGGCCGACGACACCGAGCCGGGCCGTCATCTGCGTCGTCTGGAACCCCGTCGCTTGGATGATGACGTCATGGGCCCGCGTCGTCCCGTCGGCGGTGACCACGCCGCCCGAAACGATGCGTTCGATCGGGTCGGTGACCAGGTCGACATCGGGACGCCGCATGGTCGTGAACCATCCGTTGTCGAGCAGGATGCGTTTGCCGAACGGTGGGTATGTCGGAAGGCAACGTTCGACGAGGTCGGGTCGACCCTCGAGTTCGTCGAGCAGATGCTGCGTCATCTCGCCACGGTGCCGATCGTTGATCCGGTTCATCGACCGTTCCGGATGCTTCCACTCCGGATCGCGACGCAAGAACGGCAGCAGCCCGTCGCCGTAGCGCCAGAACATGGAGAAGCGGAACCATTCCGCATAGAACGGCACGTGCTGGAGCAGCCAGCGGCCCGACTCGGGGATCTCGCTGCCGTACCCGTCGACCGGACGAGCCCACTGCGGGCTGCGCTGATAGACGGTGAGGTGGCCGACCTCCTCGGCGATCGACGGCACGAGCTGCATCGCGGAAGCGCCAGTGCCGATCACGGCGACGTTCCTGCCGGCGAGGTCGGTGTCGTCAGGCCAGCGAGCGGTGTGGAAGGTCGTGCCGGCGTAATCGCCGAAGCCGTCGATCGCGGGTGGCTTCGGGACGTTGAGCACGCCGATCGCGCTCACGAACACCGGCACGCTGACGGTGTCGACGTTGCCGTCACGGCGTACGGCGACGTCCCAGCGGCGACGGTCCTCGTCCCACGTCGCCCCGACGACCTCGCTGCGGAACCGGATGCGATCGCGTACACCGAACTCGTCGGCGCAGCGGTGCAGATAGTCGGCGATCTCGTCGCGAGGGGAGAAGTAGCGCGACCAGTCGTAGCGGCTGCCGTGTGAGAACGAGTACGCGTGGTTGGGGGTGTCGACTCCGCAGCCGGGGTAGCGGTTGTCCCACCAGGTTCCGCCGACGTCGTCACTCTGTTCGAGGATCACGTACGGGACGTCGAGCCGGGTGAGCACGGCGCCGAGTGCCAAGCCGGACACGCCTGCGCCAACGATCGCGACCATCGGGCCGTCGAGCTCATCGGGCATCGGCGGCATCTCGACGTCACGCCCGACGAATCCGAGGTCTTCGCGCATCATCAGCGCGTACTCCTCGGCGACCTGCTCGCCGAGGCACGTGTTCATCATCTGCAGCATCAGCTCGTTGCCTGGATCGGCCATCGCGGGTTCGAACCGATCGCCGGTCAGCTCGGCGATCAGCGCTTCTCGGATCCGGGCTCTCGTCGAATCGTCGAGGCCAGCGTGGGGATCGGCGACGAGGTTGACGTCGCGCACCGGTGTGAACGGTGGGTCCAGCCAGGTCGTGTCGCCGGTGAGATGGACGAGCGACATCAGCAACACGCGGTAGTCGCCCGCTGTGTCGATCGCTGTGGCGAGCTCGTCGGCATCGATGGAACCCATGGACTCTTCTCTATCGCACCGAGGGCGTTGGTTCCGTATCGGCCCCGGCTCTTCGTACCGCGTCCGTCGGCGCCACCGCTGAGACGACCTTGACTCCAGCGGAGGTGGTGGGCGGTCGATACTGGGAGTGTGAAGGGTTGCGTCGCGTCGAACACCGCAATGCTGCTCGACCGGCCCGGTTCCGTGCGCGGCCCGCGTTGGTCAACGTTGCGACCGATCGCCGCGCTCGCGCTGATCGTGGCGGTGGCTCCGCTCGTGACGGCCTCGGTGACGGCGACCGGCCACGGAATCGAGCGCGGCGCGTCGGCGTCCGAAACGGCGGACCGCCTCGGTCGGCGCCAGATCACCCCGGCACTGCCTCCGTCGGCCCAGCCGGTCGACACCTCTCGGCCCGATCGGATCATCGGAACCGGAACCGCGGCCAGTTGCACGTCGACGGGGGTCGTCGCCGCGGTCGCAGCGGGCGGGATCATCACGTTCGACTGTGGGCCGAACCCGGTCGTGATCGAGATGCACGAGACCGCGAAGGTGGTCAACACCTCTCCCACGGTCGTCCTCGACGGGGGCGGTCTCGTCACGTTGAGCGGACGTGACACGCGCCGGATTCTCTACATGAACACGTGCGATCCCGCGCAGATCTGGACCACGCCGCACTGCCAGAACCAGGACCACCCTCGGCTCACGATCCAGAACCTGACGTTCACGCGCGGCAACGCGACCGGACAGCTCACGATCGACGGCGGCGGTGGCGGGGGAAGTGGCGGAGCCGTCTACGTCCGCGGCGGGCAGGTCCGAATTCTCGACAGCGTGTTCACCTCGAACCGATGCGACCCGACCGGACCCGACGTCGGCGGCGCCGCGCTTCGGATCCTCAGCCAGTTCGAGGGCGGTCCGGTCATCGTGGCCGGGAGCACGTTCGGCGGATCGCCGGCCTCCGGCAACGTCTGTTCGAACGGCGGCGCGATCTCGAGCATCGGGGTGTCGTGGGAGATCTACGACTCGGAGTTCAGCCACAACCGAGCGAGCGGCTCGGGAGCCAACCCGGCCCGACCCGGCACCCCCGGTGGGGGCAACGGTGGCGCGATCTACCTCGACGGCAATCGCTTCACGCTCGATCTCGTCGACAGTTCGATCAGCGACAACACGGCGAGCGAGGGTGGCCCCGCCATCTTCTTCGTCTCGAACGATCGATCCGGTGAGCTTCGGATCACCGGATCGGAGCTGCGCCGCAACACCGGTGAACGGTTCGGCACGCCCGGCTTCCCCGGCATCTTCTTCCTCGGCCGCGGCAGCCCGGTCGTCACCGCCTCGACGATTCGTTGACCCGTCGACAGCGCGAGCGCTCGATCAGCGCTGCGCGAGCGCGTCGATGGCTTGGTCGAGGTCGTCGGCGACCTGCTCGTAGAGGTCGGCGGCCTCGTGCTGGCCGACGCTGACGAAGTGTGCTTCGAGCGACAGCGCCAGGTCGTGAGCCCGAGCGTGCGCTCGTCGGTGATCGGCATCGGTCGCAGTGATCCGATCCGGATCGACGAGTTCTGCGGCGACACCGCGGGCGCCTTCCATCGCCGTCGGGCAGCACGAGCACAACATCGACCAGGCCAGGACCGCTTCGGCCGCGCTCTCCTCGACGTTGCCGGCGACGGCGGTCGACGCGGCGAGGCGTACGTGGTAGCTGAACTGTCGCGCCGCCACCGGCGACATGATCAAGGCAGGTGGAGGCTGTTCGACGAGATCCATGGGGTCAGCGTCCACGCTTCGGCCCGGCGCGAACAGAGTCGATGGTCACTGCACCGCTCGACCGGCGCGCTGGCCCAGTGCACTGGCCCTGTGCATCGAGCGGGGCGGTGCTGGCCCGTCGCAGCGGATCGGGATCCGAGATGTGTGGATCTGGGGACTTTGGCCCTGATCAGTGGCACGACGCGAGGCGCAAGATCGAGACATGCGATCGGATTGTCTGGATGGAAACGAGGCGGCAGCGCGAGTTGCGTATGCGTTGTCGGAGGTGGTGGCGATCTATCCGATCACTCCGGCGTCGCCGATGGGGGAGCATGCCGATGCGTGGTCGGCCGCAGAGCAGCCCAACCTCTGGGGAGCGGTGCCCGAGGTCGTCGAGATGCAGTCGGAAGGCGGCGCGGCCGGAACGCTCCACGGAGCGCTGCAGACCGGTGCGCTGGCGACGACGTTCACGGCGTCACAGGGCCTGCTCCTGATGCTGCCGAACATGTTCAAGATCGCGGGCGAGCTGACGCCGACCGTCGTCCACGTCGCGGCGCGTTCGCTCGCGACGCACGCGTTGTCGATCTTCGGTGATCACAGCGACGTGATGGCCGCTCGTACCACTGGCTTCGCGATGCTCTGCGCGTCGTCGGTACAAGAAGCGCACGACTTCGCAGCCGTGTCGCACGCTGCATCGCTGCGGACGCGGGTGCCGTTCCTGCACTTCTTCGACGGATTCCGGACCTCCCACGAGATCAACCGGATCGATCTGCTCGACGACGACTCGCTCCGTCTGTTGGTCCGCGAAGACGACATCACCGCGCACAAGCTGCGCCGGCTTCGACCGACCGCTCCGAGCGTGCGCGGCACGGCGCAGAACCCCGACGTGTTCTTCCAGGCGCGTGAAGCAGCGAACCGGTTCCACGATGCGGTTCCTGCAGCGGTTGCGGACGTGTTCGACGAACTCGAAGCGGTGACCGGGCGTCGCTACGGCCTCGTCGACTACCACGGCGATCCCGATGCGGAACGCGTGATCGTGTTGATGGGATCGGGGACTGGCGCGGTTGCGGAAGCGGTCGATGCGCTCGTCGCCGACGGAGCGCGCGTGGGCGTCGCGACGATTCGGCTCTTCCGGCCCTTTCCGGTGGAGGCGTTCCTCGCCGCGCTGCCCGACTCGGTTCGCTCCGTCGCCGTGCTCGATCGCACGAAGGAGCCCGGCTCGGTCGGCGAACCCCTGTTCCAAGACGTCGTCACCGCGCTCGCCGAGGCGGATCGCGATCCCGTCCGGGTGATCGGCGGCCGGTACGGCCTCGGCTCGAAGGAGTTCACCCCGGCGATGGCCAAGGCGGCGTTCGACGAACTCGCGAAGGACGCGCCGAAGCGTCGGTTCACGGTCGGCATCGTCGACGACGTCACCGGAACCAGCCTCGACGTCGACGACTCCTTCCGCGTCGAAGCCGGCGGACGCTCGGCGGTGTTCTACGCGCTCGGCTCCGATGGCACCGTGGGCGCCAACAAGGCAACGGTGAAGATCATCGGCTCGCAGCCCGACCTGTACGCCCAGGGGTACTTCGTCTACGACTCCAAGAAGTCGGGATCGATGACCGTGTCGCATCTGCGATTCGGTGACGCGCCGATCCGCTCGACCTACCTGGTGCAAGACGCCGATCTGGTCGCCTGCCATCAGTTCGGCCTGCTCGACCGGTTCGATGTCCTCGAACACGCCAAGCCCGGTGGAACGTTCCTGCTCAATGCGCCGTATCCGGCCGACGACGTGTGGTCGCATCTGCCGGAGCCGATCCGCCGCGAGATCGTCGAGCGGAACCTGCGGGTGTTCACGATCGACGCAGCGCGAATCGCCGCCGAACTCGGCATGCCGGGCCGGATCAACACCGTGATGCAGCCGTGCTTCTTCGCGCTGTCCGACGTGATGGACCAGGGGGCGGCGATCGACGCGATGAAGGAGTCGATCACGAAGTCTTACGGACGTCGAGGGCGCACGATCGTCGAGAAGAACCACGCGGCCGTCGACCGTGCCGTCGGCGAACTCGTCGAGGTCGTCGTCCCCACGTCGTACGTCGTCAGCGCTGGCGCCGGGCTCGACGCGGTGCTCGATCCGGGGCTCGACGGGTCGGCGGCGAGCTTCATCGATCGTGTCACGATGCAGTTGATCGCCGGTCGTGGGGATCTGTTGCCGGTATCGGCCATGCCGATCGACGGAACGTTCCCGACGGGTACGACCAAGCTCGAGAAGCGCAAGCTGGCGACCGAGATCCCGATCTGGGAGCCCGACCTCTGCATCGACTGCGGAAAGTGCGCGGTCGTGTGTCCGCACGCTGCGATCCGGATGAAGGCGTACCAGCCGTCGGCGCTCGGCGACGCGCCCGACGGGTTCAAGACCAAGTCGTTCCGCTCGCGTGAACTCGACGGCTTCCAGCTCACGGTGCAGGTCGCGCCCGACGACTGCACCGGCTGTGGTGTGTGCGTCGACGTGTGCCCGGCGAAGGACAAGACCCAGGTGAAGCGCAAGTCGATCAACATGGCCGATGCGCTCGACCACCGCGACCTCGAGCGCGAGCACTGGGACTTCTTCACGTCGATCCCCGAACTGGATCGCACCGCGATCTCGCACGACTCGGTCAAGAACTCGCAGTTGCTCGAGCCGCTTTTCGAGTTCTCGGGAGCGTGTGCCGGTTGTGGCGAGACGCCGTACCTGAAGCTGCTCACGCAACTCTTCGGCGACCGCCTCGTGATCGCCAACGCGACGGGCTGTTCGTCGATCTACGGCGGCAACCTCCCGACGACACCGTGGTCGACGAACGCGAACGGCCTCGGCCCAGCGTGGTCGAACTCGCTGTTCGAGGACAACGCCGAGTTCGGTCTCGGCATGCGCCTCGGTGTCGAGCACCATCAACGCGAGGCGCGGCGCTTGCTCGACGGACTCGCCGGCGATGTCGGTGCCGACCTCGTGGTGTCGCTCCTCGCGAACTCGCAGCCGACCGAAGCCGACATCGGCGTACAGCGCGAGTGCGTCGCCGATCTGCGTCAGCGGCTCGCCGTCATCGACGACACGCGCGCTCGCGCGCTCGACGCGATCGCCGACGAGCTCGTCCGTTCGAGCACGTGGATCGTCGGCGGCGACGGCTGGGCGTACGACATCGGGTTCGGTGGTGTCGACCACGTGCTCGCGAGTGGCCGCAACGTCAATCTGCTCGTGCTCGACACCGAGGTGTATTCGAACACGGGCGGGCAAGCGTCGAAGGCGACCCCCATCGGAGCGGTCGCGAAGTTCGCGTCGGCTGGCAAGGCGACAGGAAAGAAGGACCTCGGCGCGATCGCCCGACGCTACGGCAACGTGTACGTCGCGCAGATCGCGATCGGCGGGAGTGAGGTCCAGACGGTGAAGGCATTGCAGGAGGCCGACGCCTGGGACGGGCCGTCGCTGATCATCGCCTACTCGACGTGCATCGCCCACGGGATCGACATGTCGACGTCGATGTCGCACCAGAAGAACGCCGTGAAGTCGGGCTACTGGCCGCTCTACCGTTACCGGCCGACCGTCGAGGAGCACGAGCATCCGTTCCAGCTCGATTCTGCGGCGCCGAGCATCCCCGTGCGCGAGTTCGCGCTCGCCGAAGCGCGGTACGCCATGCTCGCCAGATCCGATCCGGAGCGTTCGGCGTACTTGCTCGACATGGCGCAAGCCAGCATCGACGAACGCTGGCACTACTACGAGCAGCTCGGTTCGATGGAACGGGCGGTCCCGACCGTGCCCGACCCTGGCGAGGTCGTCGCGGTCGGTATCCAGCGCCCGATCGAGCGAACGAACGACCCGGGGAGCGACACCGGGAGTGACACCGAACGGAGGAACGAACGATGACGGATCTACGCACCACCTACCTCGGCCTCGAGCTCGATTCGCCGATCGTCGCGTCGGCGGGGCCGCTCACGGGCGACGCCGACCGGATGAAGGACCTCGAACTGCACGGCGCTTCGGCGATCGTGCTGCCGTCGTTGTTCGAGGAGCAGATCGAACACGAGACCAACGAGATCGACCGGCTGTTCTCACTGCACCACGACAGCTTTGGTGAGGCGACGTCGATGCTGCCCGAGATCGACGACTACAACAGCGGTGTCGACTGCTATCTCGACCTCGTGGAGGCGGCGAAGTCGGCGGTCGACATCCCGATCATCGCCAGTCTCAACGGCACCAACATCGGTGGATGGTTGCGGTACGCGCAACTGCTGCAGGACGCAGGTGCGGATGCCATCGAACTGAACCTGTACGCCGTGGCGGCCGATCCGATCGTCTCGGGGGCGGCGCTCGAGTCGGAGCACTTCGGGCTGGTGGCGCTGCTCGCCGACGAGCTCACGATTCCGCTTGCGGTCAAGATCTCCCCGAACTACTCGTCGCTGTCGTCGTTTGTCGTCGGGTTGCAAGAGGCGGGCGCCGCAGGGGTGGTGATGTTCAACCGCTTCTACCTCCCCGACCTCGACCTGGAGACGCTCGACATCATGCCGCGTATCGCCTTGAGCACGCCGGAGGAGCTGCGGCTGCCGCTGCGTTGGACCGGAATTCTTCGCGAGCATCTGTCGATGTCGATCGCTGCATCGACGGGTGTGCACAGCGGGTACGACGTTGCCAAGTTGATCTTGGTCGGTGCCGACGTCGCCATGACGACCTCGGCGCTGCTGCGAAACGGCGCTGCGCACCTCGCGACGATCGAGGCGCAACTGCGCGACTGGATGTCGGAGCACGAGTACGAGTCGGTCACGCAGATGCGCGGTGCGGTGTCACGTGCGTCGTCTGCCGACCCGTCGGCCTACGAACGAGCGAACTACATCGGCAACCTCGCCAGCTACACCAGCAACTTCCTCGGCCGCTCGCCGATCTCCCTCCGCAACTGACCCCCAACACCTGGGGTCAGACCCCAGGTGTTGAACACCTGGGGTCAGACCCCAGGTGTTGGGGGAACGACCATCACACTCTCGGAGCACACGACATGCGACACGACGAACTCAGCGAGATGGTCCGACGGATCATCGGCGATCCGACGCTCACGTTCCATCAGCGACGCCACCACCTCGCGGCAGCGGCCGAGTCGGTGCTCGACCCTCCCGCCGTCAGCGACGCGTGTCGCGACGCGCTGGAGAAGCGGATCATCTGCAACATGTTCGAGGGCAACGCGCCCTACCGTGCTCGCTACATCCTGCCCGACTATGCGAAGGCACTCGCCGAGGGATCGCCCTCGCTCGAACTCGAACCTCCGACCGACTTCGACGACGCGTTGAACTTCTTGCTGATCCTGTATCAGCACGTTCCGTCGATCACCGGGTATCCGGTGTATCTCGGCGACCTCGACGCGCTGTTGTCGCCTTACGTCGACGATGTCAGCGACGACCACATGCGGAGCTCGTTGCGTCGGTTCTGGATCGCCCTCGACCGGATGCTGCCCGACGCGTTCGTGCACGCGAACATCGGTCCGACCGACAACCGGGTGGCGCGTACGATTCTCGATCTCGAACGAGAACTACTCCAGGTCGTTCCGAACCTGACCCTGAAGGTCGATCCGGACGTCACACCCGACGACCTCGTCCTCGACGCCGTCCGGACGGTGTTCGAGTGCGGCAAGCCGCACTTCGTCAACCATCCGATGATGGTCGGCGATCTCGGCGATCGATACGGCGTGGTGAGTTGCTACAACTCGCTCCGAGTGGGTGGCGGTGCCCACACGTTGAACCGGCTCGATCTCCACGCGGCCGCGCTGCAGCACGCCGGGCCGCTCGATCGGTTCCTCGACGAGACGCTGCCGTACTACGTCGAGCTGACCGCGGAGCTGATCGAGTCGCGCGTCCGGTTCCTCGTCGAGGAGGCGCGCTTCTTCGAGCACGAACCGCTCGCCGTCGACGGCCTGATCACGCTCGACGAGTTCGCTCCGATGTTCGGGGTGTTCGGCCTCGCCGAGGCGGTCGCCACCCTCCTCGACCATCACGCCGGGCTCGACCATCACGCCGGGCGAAGCGACGGCACCGACACCGGCGACACGCACGGCGTGTACGGCCGCGACACCGAGGCCAACGAACTCTCGTACCGGATCATCCAGGCGGTCGCCGAGCTCGTCGCAGCACGCCCGATGCCGTACTCGAACGCCAACGGAGGGCGGTGCTGGTTGCATTCCCAGTCGGGCATCGACACCGACTCGGGAACGACCGCTGGCACCCGCGTGGCGATCGGGACGGAGCCGCCGATGTGGGAGCACATCGATGCGGTCGCCCCGCACCATCGCTACTTCGCGTCGGGCGTGTCCGACATCTTTCACGTCGAGGACACGGCACGACGGAACCCCGAGGCCCTGGTCGACATCATTCGCGGCGCCTTTCGTCGCGGGATGCGTGACTTCACGTTCAACCTCACCACGAACGGATTCGTGCGGATCACCGGATACCTCGTGCGAGTGTCCGATCTCGAGTGCTTCGCGGAGTCGGGGGCGCGTCACGGCAGCACGACCTTCGCGGCCGGTTCGATGCACCACGGCGATGTGACGAAGCGAGCGATCAAGAGAGTCGGTGTGCGTGAGCGATCGCCGTCCCGCTGACGACGGCGGTCCCGTCGAGTTGGTCGCCGTGCCCGCCCGCGTCCCCGTGTCTGCCCCTGTGTCCGCCACTGTGCGCGCCCGGGTGCGCGACGCCACGCTCGGACATCTGAACGAGTGTCTCCCGTTCAGCATGGTCGATGGTCCGGGCAACCGGTTCGTGCTGTTCCTGCAGGGCTGCAACTTCGACTGCATCGCGTGTCACAACCCGTACACGATCAACTCGTGCTCGGGGTGTGGGTTGTGCGTCGACGCGTGCCCGACCGGCGCACTGCTGGTCAACGCCGGCGCGCCGCCCCGTCTCGATCCGGCGCGGTGCACCGACTGCGACGCGTGCATCGACGTGTGCGTCGAGAGCAGCACCCCACTGAGCACGTACGTGTCCGTCGAGCAGGTGATCGAGCAGATCCGGACGGTCGCGCCGTTCCTCTCCGGCGTCACGGTGTCGGGTGGCGAGTCGACCCAGCAGCCGGCGTTCGTGCGGGCGCTCTTCGAAGCGATCAGATCGGACGCCGAACTCGCGCACCTGACGACGTTCGTCGACACCAACGGCTCGGCGCCTCGCTCCGTCTGGGACGAACTGGCTCCGGTCACCGACGGCGTCATGGTCGACCTGAAGGCGCTCGACCCCGTGACACATCTGCAGATGACGGGGGTCGGTAACGAGGCGGTACTCGAGTCGATCCGGCATCTCGCGTCGATCGGACTCCTGCACGAGGTCCGACTGTTGATCGTGCCCGGCTTCAACGACGACACCGAGACGATCGCCCGAACCGGAGCATGGCTGGCCGAGGTCGCTCCGCGGACGCCGGTGAAGGTCATCGGCTTCCGTCGCCACGGCACCCGGCCGGAAGCGGCCGATCTCGCCGAGCCGTCAGCCGAGCAGTTGGCCCGACTCGCCGAGATCGTGCGCGCCGCCGGTCTCCCCGACGTCACCGTCATCTGATCCGCAAGGCGTATCGGTTTGTCTCAGGAGCGTCAGCGGATAGGGCGGTAGTTGGTGTTGCGGTGGTCGATGAGTCGTGCGGTGATGAGGAACACGGTTGCGAGGCAGAGGGCGGCGTGGCGGTGTGTTGCTCGGCGGTCGGTGTTGCGTTGGATTTGGCCGTAGTTGGTGAACCAGGAGTGGGTGCGTTCAGCGACCCAGCGGCGCCCGAATCCGACGAGTTGGATGCGGCCCTGACCTGGCTGGTTTCGTGGGATCACGTTCACGTCGCCGATCGTGTAGTCGGCGAGTCTGTCGGGGAGTGATTTGTAGCCGAATCCTCGGTCGAGGTGCAGGGTGCCGATCCGTGCGGTGACGGGATGTGCGGTGATCGCGTTGAGGGTGGGTTGCAACAGTCGGTAGTCCTGGCGGTTTGCGCCGTCGATGACCCAGCCGATCGGGATGCCGTCGGCGTCGACGCCGGCGCACCACTTCCAGCCCAGACGACCGTGGGTTTTCGGGCCTGCAGCGGTTCCTTCACCCCCGCACGGGGCAAAGTGTTCGCTGCCGTCGATGGTGACATGGGTCGGGTCCAGACCGATGATTCGGTCGTACGCGGCCAGTGCTTGCTCGAGCAGTTGATCGAACACCCCGGCGTCGATCCACTCGTCGCGACGGGACCGCAGGGTGGTGTCGGACACGGTGTAGCCCATCAAGAACTCGACGGTCTCCCACGATGCGCCCGTCACGAGACGAATCAACAGACCCCGCAAACAGACCAGGTCGTCGATACGGGGCCGATGACAACCCAACGGATGTTCGGGCCGGTCCGGGAGCAAGCCTCGGATCGTTTCGAACACCGCATCGTGGACTTCAGAATCGAGCGCGCGCATCATATGGGTGACCTCCCCGGTCGGTTAGTTGGGTCGCACTCGGTATGAAAACCGAGCCAACCCACCGACCGGTGGATGGTCACCTATCCGCGCGACCTCCAGAGACAAACCGATACGCCCGGGTTGCGGGGTTCGCGCGAAGGGACCTTGGGCCCTGACGGGCTCGGGCTCGATTCGTGATCATGAACCTCAGAGATCGCAGGGAGCGGTCCAGGGAGCGAAAGGGCTCATCATGAGAAAGCGACTGATCAAGCTCGGCTACGTACTCGCCGTGATCGGATTGGTGTTCGTCGTCGCCGGTGGCGTCGCCTACACGAAGGTGCAGGCCGGGTACGACTCACTGCAGGCATTCAGCGAAGCGCAGAACGTCGAACTCAGCTACAACGAAGACGGTCAGCTGATCGACCGTGGCACGACCGAAGGCGCCGATGCGATCCTGCAGATGCTGAAGGACGACTGGCAGTACCCGGTCGTCGAGGGCGACCTCGACCCGAGCGACCCGCTCGTCAACACCGGCACCGAGTACATGTACCAGATGGCGACCGTCGTCCATCACGTCCTCGCCGGCACCCACGAGGTGACGCTCGCCGAAGACGTCGAGTACAACGGTGAGACCTTCGCCGCCGGCACCTATGAGGTCGCCGTCGACGGCAAGTACTGGACCGGCTTCGATCGCCAGCACCCGCTGGAAGGTCCCGCACGTGAGATGGCGTGGACCGGCACGGTGCACGGCCTCGTCGGAGAACTGGGCGTCGGAACCGTCACCCACTCCACGCTGCAGATGGGACTCGGACTCGCCGCACTCCTCGCCGGCCTCGGTCTGATCTTCATGATGACCGGCGGTGGAATGGTCTGGGCCGCCAAGGGCAAGGACGAGAACGAGGTCACGATCCCCGACACGGTGCCGGATGCCTTCCACACCGAGCCGGTGATCGAGAAGCAGATGGTCTGACCCATTCCACGAGATCTCTCCGAGATCCACACTCCGGCGGCCCCCTCCCGATTCGGGAGGGGGCCGCTGGCGTTTTCGGGTCGCACTACCCTGGGCGACACCTATGGCCGAGAACCTCACCACCGCGACGGACGTCGACCCGTACGAGTTCATCGCGGGCATCGAGCACCCGACGCGACGCGCCGACGCGCTTGCGCTCGTCGAGCTGATGGCGCGGGTGACCGGTTGGACACCGACGATGTGGGGTCCGACGATGATCGGGTTCGGCCACTACCGGTACCAGTACGACTCCGGTCATCGCGGCGAGTACTTCGTCACCGGATTCTCGCCGCGCAAGGCGCATCAGGTCGTCTACGTGATGTCTGGACTCGAGCGTCTGGAGGCGCAACTCGCCGAGCTCGGCAAACACCGTTCGTCGAAGAGTTGCCTCTACATCAACAAGCTCGTCGACGTCGACCTCGCCGTCCTCGAGGCGATCGTCGCCGACGGTGTCGCGGAGATGGCCCGCATGTACGAGTTCGTCGAGGGTTGACCTGGCCATCAGGCCATGAACGACTCCGTGCGCGCCGGACGACGCGGCCGGATAACCCGCGCCGGATGACCGCTCCGGATGACAAGCTTCGGTCGGTGGCGTTGCGCGACACTCGGGCGGTGGACGACCTGCTCCCACCCGATCCGCCGCTGACCGGACAGCGGGTTCGCTTGCGTCCCTTCCGTCCCGATGACGCTGCGGCGATCGTCGAGTCGTGCCGCTCGGGCGACATCATGCGGTACACGATGATGCCCGACGACATGACGCTCGACCTCGCTCACGCGTGGATCGAGCGCTCGATCGAGTGGTGGCCGCGCGGCCTCGCCCGGTTCGCGGTCGTGACGCCGTCGTCGGATCGCTGTGTCGGCCAGATCGGCGCGCACATCGACCCGCAGCATCGACGAGCCGAGGTCTTCTACTGGCTCGACGCGCGGGTCCGAGGTCGCGGGCTCGTGACCGAGGGACTGCAACTCGTCGTCGACTGGATCTCGAACGACGACCGGATCCGGCGGATCCAACTCGTCACGCACCTCGACAACGAGGCGTCGCATCGGGTCGCTCAGCGGTGCGGGTTCGAACGCGAAGGTGTGCTGCGCTCGTGGCAACCGACGAAAGGCGACCAGCAACCCGACGTCGTCATGTGGAGCTTGCTCCCGCGACGTCCAGCACGTCATCCGTAGCTTCGTCGAGCGCGTCGTCGAGTCGCTCGCGCTCGTCGCCGTAGAGCAACGTGAGCATGATCGCGGTGACCGGCGCGATGACGGCGTACATCGCGGTGATCAGCGCGGAGAATGCCCACAGCGGCAGTCCCGGGAACGCCACCAGTGCGAGCAGGCTGAGGACGATGCCGATCGCTGCGACCGAGACGTTGATGACCCCCGTCATCGTCGCCGTGTGCCACCAGCGCCCGCGGACGAGTTCGCTGCTGCGCCGTCGAGCGGCCGCTCCGCCGAGCCCGTCGAGCATCACCGCGTGCGGAATGAACTGGTACCGAACGGCCTGTCGAATCGCGAACGGGATGCCCACGACCGTGATCGCGAGACCGAGCACGATCGCGTAGGCGGGAAGGAACCCGCTGACGAGATCGCGCCATCGTGCCCGCACCGTCCGCAACGCGATCGCTGGTGACGGTTGCTGATCGGGGGCGGTGACGTCGGCAAAGTGGGCCGCCACCATCGCGTTGACCGCGACGAACGCGGCGAGGTTGACGACACCGCCGAGGAAGGTGGCAAAGAGTACGCCGGTCCCGCTCGCCGAACCCACCAGGTTCAAGACGTCGCCGATCAGCGGAAGTGCCGAGAGCATGCGGGCGACCGCGGCGACGAGTACCGCCGCGGGGATGAACAGCAGACCGACGAGCCAGAGGGCCGGCGATCGTCGCAAGAGTCGCCAACCGGATCGCAGGATCTGTCCGGCGCGCCGCCGTCGCACGATCGGCAGCAGCGGCACGGCGCCCCACGACGTGCGTCCGATCAGCCAGCGCGCCGCGAGTGCGAGGAGGCTGAGCGCGATCAGCACTCGCGTCGGCGACGTGGTGAAGAGGATCAGCGCGCCCGATCCGGATTCGACCACGTCGCAGAACAATCCGATCACGCCGGCGGCGCCCCCGTCGCCGGCTGGGATCACGACCGACGCGTCACGCAGGTCGTCGTGCCAGTCGACCGGCTCGGTCCAGCGCTCCTTCGACGTCGGTCCGGTGGGGCCGTTGAACGGGCCGGGTTGGCGTTCTCCCCATCGGCCGTCGTACGCGAGCCAGGCGAGCGGGTGATCGGGGGTGTCGACCGACGAGGGCAGGACGACGACGCTCGGGTCGACTCGTTGCGAGGGGCCGTCGGTCGTGTCGCAGCCGAACCCTTCGCTCGGACCGCGACCGAGATACACCGCCGACGAGAAGTAGCTGGCGTGCGACCCGGCCGATGAATACACGACGGGGCGCGAGCCGTCGCGTTCGAGCTTCGACGATTCCCAATCGGCTCGTTCGCCCCCTTCGTGTTGGGCGTAGCCGACGCTGATCGGGTCGGTGCGCAGCGCCTCCGCCACGGTCGAGGCGTCGAACAGCAACTGGATGCCTTCCCAGTCGCTCTCGTGGGTGTTGTTCCAGTCGTTGAAGTACCAGTAGAACCAGTACTGGAGTGCGACGCGGTCGGGTACGTCGGGCTGCTGCACGATGTGCGCGTAGACGACGGCGCCGTCGTCGCCTCGGTATTTGTCGAAGTCGGTCTCGTAGACGCATCCGGGTGCCAGCGACGTGCCCGGGAAGTCGAGGAAGAAGCCTTCGCCGAGGCCGAACAGATCGGACGCAGACGGCGCCGCCCGCACGACCGGATCGCCGTTGCCGACCTGGCGAAGCAGCACCTCGGGATTGTCGAGCACGATGTCGACCGCCGTCGGGCCGTAGGGCTCACCGTCGTCGTCGCACGGCGCATCTTGCGCCTTGAGCATCATGATCGGCGCGTACCGCTCGGCCAGTTCCTGCATCTGCGCAGACGCCTCGGCCGCAGACGCCTCGGCCGCAGTCGCCTCGTCCGCGGTGGCCTCGTCCGACTGTGCGACGACCGGTAGCTGCATCGACAACAGCAGCCCTGTCGTGATCACGGCGATCACCGCGATCGCAACCGTGCCACGTCGCCGACCGCCGTCGGGGAATCCGGCCTTCGAGCTCACCATCGGACCCGCTTCACCTCGCCGAAGATACTCCTCGGAGCGACCCGACACGGTTGCCGGCGAAGCGTCGTGCCGGTTTCACCGATGTCGCCGGGTTCGTCGACGTCGCGGCGCGATTCTGCGAATCCTCAAGTCGTGCGAGTGCGATGCCGAAGGGTCAGGCATGAGTATCGACCATGCGGACATCGACACCGAGGTGCCCGCGCGCAAGATCGAGCCGGGCACGATCCTCGTCAGTCGGACGGGACAGATCAAGATCCTGCGCTCGCGCAACAAACTCGACAACGGCTGGAACTGTGCGGACGGTGCAGGCATCAACGATGCCGAGGCAGACCGTGAGGACCTCTGGATGGCGTACACGACCGAAGAACTCGCGGCCGACTTGATGCTCGCTCGCGACCTGAACGCCGTTCGCGGACACCGCGTGCTCGGCGGCGGCTTGCAGACGTGGGACGCCTGCTCGGGTCGCCCGTGCGTGTTGCCACGCCTCGCCAAGCTCGTGAATCACTGACGCTCGGCCCGTGCCCGGATGACGGAGCGCGCCCAGCGCCGTTCAGAGTGCCACGATGCGGACGGTGCCGGCCGACCCGTCGACTTCGACGGTCGCGCCGTCGGGAATCAGCCGTGTCGCATCGGCCACCGAGGCGACGCACGGGATGCCGAGTTCGCGCGACACGATCATCGCATGGCTGCCGAGCGCACCCACGTTGACGACCACCGCAACGGCCGGCACGAACAGCGGCACCCATGACGGATCGGTCTGCGGCGCGATCAGCACGTCACCGGGCTCGAGCGCCATCGGGTCGGCGGCGTCGAGGATCACGCGAGCTCGGCCGGTGGCGACCCCGCCTGAACCGGCCGCGCCGGTGAGCACGTCGCCGACCGCCGCCTGGGTCACGCTGAGACCATTGCGTTGCGTCATCTCGTCGAGACCGGGCACTCGGTGGTTGACGATGAACACCGGTTCGCGGTCGAACAACGACCGGAACTGCGTCCACCGCTGATCCAAGACCATGGTGAGCGGTTCGGGATCGTGGCGGAGCAGCGACAGCTCGTCGTTCGTCGCCATGAACACCTTCTCGATCTGGTCGATGACGCCGCGCTCGACGAGGCGACGTCCGAACTCGCGCAGCGTCACGCGCAGCTCGTTGATCGCGATGACGACGTTGGTCTTGGCGCGTTCACGGCCGCTCAGGAACAGACGCGACGACTGCATCGCCGCCTCGAACGTGCCGATCGCTTCGGCGTCGCCCGCCAACTTCTCGCGCATGATCGCAGCGACGCGGTCGCGCTCGGCAACCGAGGCCTCGTGGCGCACCTGCGGTGTTTGCGATTCGTCGGAGCGACGCATCAGGTCGATGGCGGCGAGCGCGATCCGCGGCTTGACCTCCCACGACGCGGAGATGACGTCGTACTCGTTCTGCGCGCGTGCGCCGTAGGCGAGCAAGAACTGGTCGAATCGCGCGAGGAAGTCGCGAGCGTCGTCGCTGTCGGATGCGGCGAGGCGGTCGAGTACCTCGTCGGGGCCGGCGTCGAAGGCCGCACGGATCACGTCGGAGGCGGCAGCGACGCGCCCGAGATCCCACATGGCGTGTGATGGCGCAGCGGAGTCGACGTCGATGCCGGCGAGCAGACGGATCGACAGGCTCGGATCGCCGACGGCCTCGCAGAGTGCGCCGAGCGCACCCGGGCCGAGCGAGGCGAGCGACGAGATCCGCATCGCGTTCTCGAAGAAGCCTTGGATCACCGGGACGAGCGACCGCGCCCGAGCCAGCAGCGCCGAGTCGGTGAGTTCGCCGAGGTCGGGGCGCGAGTGGCGGAGTTTCTCGGCGAACGCCTTGTCGGCGTCGAGTTCGGGGAGCGCGTCGGTCGACATCGCCCAGCCCATCGACCCGGCGAGCTTCGCTTCGTGTCGCTCCGACTCGTGCCACGGTTGCGCTTCGTAGGCCGGGACGTCGTCGCGATCGTCGAAGAAGGCGAGGTCGATCGCCTCGGGGGTCACGCCCGGCATGCGAGCACCGAGGAGTCGAGTCAACGACAGCGGGTTGTAGACGTAGCCGCCGAACATCTTGAACAGATCGGGAGCTTCCGGGTTCTCGAACTCGTCCCAGTCCAGCACCCCGATGTCGATGTACGCGTCGCGGAGGCCGTGACACATCGCCTGCTTGAGCACGAGGTCTTGGCCGAGCGGGCTGAACGGGTCGGGAAAGACGTCGGCGGCGTTGCCGCGCGTCCACGCTGGGAATCGTTCGCCGATCTCGGAATCGCCGAACCAGGTGGTGGGAGTGTTCTCGGTCACACCGGCAACGTAGTCAGCTGGGCTGTCTCGATCGTCAACGGAGCCGGTCACGCAGCGATCGCGAGGCCGCACAGTGCGACACCGATGCCTCCGGTGACCGTGAGCACTCCGTAGGTCAGCGACGCGAGACGCCGTCCGCTCGTCCAGAGGTCGACCAACTCGCCGGTGACGGTGGAGAACGTCGACGTCGAGCCCGCGAGCGCTGTGACGACGACCACGGCGACCGTCGCCGAGACGTTCGATGCGACCCCCGCCGCGAACGCCGTGAGCAGATTCGCGGCCAGCGTTCCGATCGGCCAGCCGCCGGAGTTGAGGCGTGTCATCTGCCATCGGGTCACCCCGCCGAGCGCTGCGGCGGTGGCGAACAGCAGCACCGTGAAGATCGTCATCGAGCGTCCCCTGCTCGTGCCGACGCCACGTTCGATGTCGCTGAGACGAGTGGGCCCGACGTGCGACCGAGGACGAACGCGACGATGCCGGCACCCAGCGACACTCCGACGTAGCCGATGCTCGACGTGGTGTCGCCGTCGCGCAGTATCTCTGCGGCGTCGACGGCGAACGTGCTGAACGTCGTCAGCGCACCGCAGAACCCCGTCCCCACACCGAGTCGCAGGCGGGCCGATCGAGGCAGTGGATCTGATCCGGATGCGACGTCGACGTGCGCATCGGTCGTCAGGTGTGTCGCTGCCAGCACGACGCCGAGCGCGAACGAACCGACGAGGTTGACGCCGAGGATCGCCCACGGCCAGCCGTCATTCGTCTCGAACGTCTCGATGACGACCCACCGAAGTGCTGCTCCGACGATGGCGCCGAGCGCGACGTGGAGCGCAGCGGCCGGGCGGTTCATCACCGTTCAGTGTGGCCGCTGACGGCCACGCCGTGGGCGACCGATCAGACCAGCGCCGGTCGGCGGACCTCGATCGCCGGCAGTCGCAACGTCAGCAGCCACGTGATCGCCAAGAAGGCCGTCGATCCCCACAACGCCAACTCGAGGCCGCCCCACAGGTACAGCACGCCCGACAGCATCGTCCCGACCAGGCGCCCGGCGGCGTTGGCCGAGTAGTAGAACCCGACGTCCAGTGAGACGTCGTCGTCGTCGGCATACGCCAGGATCAGGTACGAGTGCAGCGACGAGTTGAGAGCGAACGCCACGCCGAACACGATCAGGCCACCGACGACGGCGAACGTGATCGCGATGTCGAGGCCGACCGCCGTCGCGATCGCCGCGGAGATGATCCCGAGCGCGAGGGCCCACGTTCGAGCCGCTTTGATCTCGTCGGCTCGCGGCCGTCCGCGGGCCTGGCCGCGATGCAGCCACTTCGGCGCCGCGGACTGCACGATGCCGTAGCCGACGATCCACGCGGCGAGGAATCCGCCGATGCCGTAGAACGACCAGCCGAACCGCTCGTCGAGGAAGATCGGCAACGCCACCACGAACCAGATGTCGCGCGAGGAGAACAGGAAGAACCGCGCGAACGACAGTCGGTTGATGGCGTCCGACTTCGACAGGATCGAGCGCAGCGGCGGCTTCTTCTTCGACTTGCCGATGTCTTCGTCGAGCATGACGGCGACGACGCCGAGCGTCACGGCGATCAAGGCGGCGAGCGTCCAGAGCGCAGCGTCATAGCCGAGCCAGGCCAGCAGCGCCGCGCCGATGAAGAAGCCGACGCCCTTGAGCGCGTTCTTCGAGCCGGTCAGAATGGCCACCATGCGGAACAGGGCACCTTCCTGGTCGCCTGCCACGAACTTGACGGCACTCTTGGAACTCATCTTCGTGAGATCCTTCGCGACGCCGGACAGGGCTTGCGCCGCCATCACGTAGACGACGGTGACCCACTCGCGCCAGTCGACCTGCTGCAGCGTGAGTGCGACGAGCGCCACGATCTGGAGGCCGAGGCCGGCGATCAACGTGCGATTGAGCCCGGTGCGAGCGCCGACCCATCCGCCGATCAGGTTCGTGACGATCCCCATGAACTCATACGCGAGGAACAAGAAGGCGATCGACACCGGCGAGTAGCCGAGGTCGTGGAAGTACAGCAGCACGAGCATTCGCAGCGCGCCGTCGGTGATGGTGTACGCCCAGTAGCCGGCGGTCACCAGGGCGTAGTTCTTCAGGCGCATGTCAGAGCGCCGCCGCGACCTTCGATGCGAGGTCGGCCATGCGGAACGCGTAGCCGTACTCGTTGTCGTACCAGGCGAGCACCTTGAGCATGCGGCCGTCGATCACCATCGTCGAGGGGCCGTCGACGATGCTCGAACGCGTGTCGTTGGTGTAGTCGCACGACACCAACGGCCGGTCCTCGAAGCCGAGGATGCCGGCGAGTTCGTTGGCCGCGGCGTGTCGGAACAGGTCGTTGACCTCCTCGACGGTGACGTCTCGTTGCATCGTGAACACGGCGTCGGTGAGCGACGCGTTGAGCAGCGGCACCCGCACCGCGGTGCCGTTGAGTTTGCCGGTGAGCTCCGGGTAGATCATCGTGATCGCGGTCGCGGAGCCGGTCGTGGTCGGGATCAGCGACATCAGCGCCGACCGGGCGCGACGGAGATCCTTGTGTGGAGCATCGACGATGACCTGGGTGTTGGTGACGTCGTGGATGGTGGTAATGGCGCCGCGCTCGATGCCGATCTGTTCGTGCAGCACCTTCACCACCGGAGCGAGGCAGTTGGTGGTGCACGAGGCGGCGGTCACGATGTGGTTCGTCGACGGGTCGTAGAGGTCGTCGTTGCAGCCCATCACGATGTTGAGGACTCCCTCGGACTTGACCGGTGCGGCGACGATCACCTTGCGAACACCGCGATCGAAGTACGGCTCGAGCACCTCGGTGGTCTTGAAGACGCCGCTGCACTCGAGGACGATGTCGACGTCGCTCGCGTTCCAGGGCACGGCGCCGGGCGTCGCCTCCGAGGTGTAGGCGACAGGCTGCCCGTCGACGACCATCCCGGCATCGGCGACGCCGACCTCGCCGGCGTAGCGGCCGTGCACCGAGTCGAACTCGAGCAGGTGCGCAGCCGTTGCGACGTCGCCACCGAGTTCGTTGACGTGGACGAGTTGCACGTCCTCTCGTCCTTGTAGGCCGCGGACGACGAGGCGGCCGATGCGGCCGAACCCGTTGATCCCGATACGGATGGTCATCAGGTGATCTCCTGTGATGGTTGGTGCTGCGGAAGTGAGCCGGTCGCGATGAGGCGACGGATGCGGTCTTCGATCTGGTCGACGACGTCGTCGAAGGCGCTGTCCGACGCGGTGCGCACCGGGTCGGCGATCGACCAGTGGAGCCAGTCGGTGGCCGGCGAGAGTTCCTCGTGTGCTTGGTCGCAGACCGTGATGATCAATCGGTCGAGCGCTGGCTCCAAGTCGTCGACGGCGACGAGTACTGGGGTGGCTCCGGACAGATCGAGGTCATGACGCTGCGCCGCGGCGACGGCGCCGGGGTGGACCCGCTCGGCGGGATGCGTACCGGCGGAGTCGGCGGGCGTCGTCGCCCACCGTCGCCAGAGTGCGGCGGCGAGCTGTGATCGGGCCGAGTTGTGGGTGCACACGAACAGGACCGGAGCGAGTCGGCCGGCGGGCACACACGTGACCGGCAGTGCGTCGGGGACGAGACGGACGTATTTGCGCCGCCCGTCGCCGCTGGAGGTGAACCGCTCGATCAGGCCGGCGTCACCGAGCACGTCGAGGTGATGCGCGAGCAGGTTGCCGGGGATGTCGAGGCGTCGGCTCAGCTCGCTGGGGGAGCGATCGCTGGCCGCGAGTTCGTCGACGATCGCCAGCCGACTGGGCTCGCCGAGCGCGGCATGCTTCGCCGCTCGCTGGTGCAGGTCGTCGTCGCCGTGGATCACGGCCCCACTCAATCACTCAATGTGAATTGAAGTAATGATAATTGAGTGAATTCGAGATGAACGCTCCGGTGTTGACCGCGGCTGCCTGTCGGGCGATGGGACTGGTCGGGGAGCTCTCGGGTTGATACATCGTTCATGCTCGCTGGTTCGAGCATCAACAACGTGACGGTTTCGACGGGTGGTAGTGAGGTGTCGCGTAACGTGTATGACCATGCGGGGCAGCGGGTCATGCGGATCGATCCGGACGGTTCCAAGACCTTGTATCTGGGTGCGACGGAGTTGCGGTGGGAGCCGGGGAGTTCGGCGGTGAGCGCGGCGCGGAGTTATCCCTACGACTGCAACGGTTCGATCAAGACCCGCACCGCCGCCGGAGTAACCACGACATACAGCTGGGATGAGCGCAACCGACTCGCCGAAGTCAAGGTCGGCACGACCGCCCCATCACGCAACATCTACGACGCCAACGGCCGCCGCATCGTGCGCGTCGAACCCAACGGAGACCGGACTGCGTACTTCCCAGACGCCACGATCGTGTTCGACAAGTCAGCGGGAACCTTGGCGGCAACGCGGACCTACGTCGGTGGAGCAACCCGCCTGCCCAACGGAACCGTGACGTTGAACGCGGTCAACCACCAAGGCACGATCGCCGCTCACCTCGACACATCGAACGGAACCTACAACCGCGTTCGATACGAGCCGTACGGCGACATTCGTGAAGGTTCCACCGTCAACGATCACGGTTTCCTGGACCAACGTCACGACCCCAACCAACACCTCGTCTACCTCAACAACCGCCACTACGACCCAACCACAGGTGTGTTCGTGTCCGTCGATCCGCTCGTCTCCAAGACGATGCAGCCGTACATCTATGGGGCAGCGAACCCGGTGACGTTGTCGGATCCGTCGGGGTTGTGTCCGGATCCTGGGTGTTGGGAGTTCTTGGGTCCGGTGGTGCGTGAGCTCACTGGGCAGGACCCGCCGGGTGCGACGGCTGTTCGTCAGCGCGAGTACAACGCGCAGGTGGCTGCGGGTATGGAGCAGCGCCAGGAGTTGTTGGGGGCCAAGAGTTGGACCTCGCACGACCGGCTCTACTACCAGCGCTTGGCGCGCGGCCCGCGCTACGAGATGCCGATCGCAGGCGTGCCGAAGGTATCGACGGTGCTGGGCGTGGTAGCGAATGTGAGCGGTGTGATCGCTGGTGCGTGTGCTGCGGCTCTCGTGTTCACGGCTGGGGTTAGTGGAGCGTGCGCCGCGCCGGCGGCTGCGGCGTCGACCGTTGCTGCAGCGGGTGAGGCTGTTGCGTTACTGGTCGAGGGCGACGAGTCTGCCCCTTGCAAAGCTGCTGTGTGAGCCGCCCTGGCTTCGTTGGAGGCTCGGGCTATTGGTTTCCAACCCCGGCGGGGTCGGTCTGTTGGGCAGCGTAGAACGCTGACTCGAACTCTGCTGGTGGAACATCGCCGCAGTGGCTGTGGAGGCGATCCTCGTTGAACCAGTGCACCCACGACAATGTCGCGAGCTCGAGCTCGTCGACGTCGGCCCACACCGCTGGCGCATCCGGCCCTCGTACGCACTCGGCCTTGAACAACCCGTTGGTCGTCTCAGCGGGGGCATTGTCAGGCAATCGGCGACCGTTCCGATCGAGGGTCGGGCGCCGATCTCGTCGAGCCGCTCGGTGAAACGAACCGATGTGAACTGCGACCCGGCATCGGCGTGTGGCACGAGCCCGACGAACCGTCGGCCGCCGCAGGAGCGGCGGGCCATCTCGAGCGCGTCGAGGACCATGTCGGTGCGCTTGTGCGACGCGACCCGACGATGCGGCGGGAGAACGCGTCGACGATGAAGCACACGTACGCCATCCCCGTCCTCGTGGGCACTTGCGGGGCCCCGGTCATCTCGTCCCACAGCCAGGCGTTGGGACAGTCGCAGTCGGCATTCGTGGCGGCGACTTGGGCTGAAGTCGTGCGCTGTCGGCGAGCCCCGGGCAGGGTGCATGCGGCTCAGTGATCATCAAGGGTGTGCCGATATCCACACACTTACCGCACGGGCGTGATTGTGCGACTATTGACACATCTACGCATTCATGTACTATGTGTTGATATGAGCACACGGAACTATCGGGTTCGTTCTGGTGAAGATCTCGGCCGAGCGCTACGTGACGCACGCACCGTACAAGGGCTCACCCAACAGCAGCTGGTGGACCAGCTCGAGCTCGGCTTCGACCGGACTCGTCTGGCCCGAATCGAGGCTGGCGAAGGATTTCAGTCGCTCGACCGTGCGCTTTCGGTGCTGCGACGACTCGGGATCGAGGTGTATGCAACGGTTCCCGAACCCGCCCATCCGAACGACCATGAGCGCACCCACCTCGATGACCGCGCTGACACTGAAGAAGGGGAAGCGGAAGGGGAAGGGGAAGGGGAGCAAGAAGACCGAGATGAAGATGATCGCGACCATGATCGTCGAGATGAAGATGGGGGTGGGTTCCGTTGGCCGTGACGCACCTCGGCGTCTGGCACGACGACGTACTCGTTGCTGAACTCCAAGCGAAGCGACCGTGGGATCTGCGCTGCCGGTACTCGGCCGCTGCGATCGAGGCCGGTGACGCCAACCGCCCGCTCCTGTCGTGTTCGCTACCGGTCACCCGTCAGAAGGAGCGGGCGACACCGTGGGTGAGGGGCCTGCTGCCTGAAGGTGAGCATCTACTTGCGGTAGCGACGACCGCCGGCGTGCCCACCAACTACTACGCCGACCTCCTCGCCCGATACGGCCGAGATATCGCAGGTGCGTTCACCATCAGTGTCGACGAGCCCGACGAACGACGATGGGCGGTCGAGCCGTATGACGACCAGCAACTTGCCGCGGAGCTCCGCTCCGTCGCCGATGCGCCGGGGTTCGCAATACGTGACGACAGCGAACTTTCGATCGCTGGCCTGCAGAACAAGCTGCTCGTCTGTGCACGCGACGACGGCCAGTGGGGTCGACCGGTGAACGGTCAACCGTCATCGCACATCATGAAACTCGACGACGGCCGCTACGACGAACTGCTCGCCGCTGAACACGCCTGCCTTCGTCTCGCCAGCGATGCCGGGCTGCGTGCCGCGCACAGCAACCTGATCAACGTGGACGGGCTCGACGTGCTCGTCGTCGAGCGGTACGACCGCCGTCGAACGGACGACGGCGTCATCGAGCGCATCCATCAAGAGGACAGCTGCCAAGCACTCGGCGTGAACATCGACGATCAACATGGCCGGGGCAAGTACGAACGGTTCGGTGGGCCGACGTTCGCCCAGATCGCAGAACTGTGTGACCGCTACGGCGACCCAACGACGGCATTCCCGGACCTGCTCGCCAATGCGGTCTTCACCTGGGTGATCGGTAACGGTGACGCTCACGGCAAGAACGTGTCGCTGCTGATCGACATCGGCACCGGCCATGTCGATCTCGCACCGTTGTACGACACCGTCCCGACCGCGTTGTGGCCGACGCTACGTCCAACGGCCGCAATGTCGGTCAACGGCAAGCACGAAGACGTGACGCGCGACGACTTCGTGGCCGAAGCCCACCGGTGGGGGTTCGCGCGGGCTGGTGCAGAACGACTCATTGACGACGTCACCACCCGACTCGTCGCAGCAGTAGCGGACTGTTGCGACGACAGGGTCGCCTCACTTGTCACCGAACGGCTCCACACCCTCGAGCACTGATCACCCGCCCGAGACAAGGGTGCACCTACACAGCTCAACCCCAGTGCCGATGTCCGGTCGACGACACTCGATAACACCCACCCGGAAATTCGCTTGCGCCGCGGGAACCCGCGCCGATTGGTGGTGTCGTTGTGCCAGATGGCGGCGGTGAGCGCGAGGAGTCGTTGCAGGACGCGAGCGCAGACGCCGGGTTCGGTTCGTGCGCCGTGGCGTTCGAGGTTGCAGGTGCGTTCGGTTTCGGTGAGGCCGAGCATCGAGGTGGCGAGGTTCGCCGGCGGATTGGCGGAACACGATCTCCATCGAGCTGTTTCCAACACGGCCGACTCGACGTCATCACGCGCGACCCGCCGGTCGATCAGGTGCCGAGCGGGTGCTGCTGTGACCAGGCGAACAGCGCGATGCCCGAGGCGACGCCGGCGTTCAGCGAGCGGGTCGACCCGTACTGCGTGATCTCGCAGACCATCGCCGCGGCCTCCAACGCCGCTGTCGACAGCCCAGGACCTTCCTGTCCGAACAGCAGCGCACACGCCGACGGCAGCGAGGCGGTCTCGATCGGCGCGGCGTCGACCGAGTTCTCGATCGCGACGATCGGCACGCCCGCCGCAGCAGACCAGGCGGCGAAGCCCGAGATGTCGGGATGATGGTGCAGGTGAAGGTAGCGGTGCGTCGACATCGCGCCGCGCCGATCCCATCGCTTGCCGCCGACGACGTGCACGCCAGCGACGTTGAACGCGTTCGCGTTGCGGATCACGGTGCCGATGTTGAAATCGTGTTCCCAGTTCTCGATCGCCACGTGGACGGGCCGGCGCCGTGTGTCGAGATCTGCGACGATGGCGTCGACGCTCCAGTAGCGGTAGCGGTCGGCGACGTTGCGGTGGTCGCCTGCCGCCAACAGTTCGGGGTCGAGGCGATCGTCGACGGGCCAGGGGAGCCGGTGGGGGCCCACACCCGCGCTGCCGGTGTCCGTCGAGCGGACACGATCAGCGGCGTCGGCCTCGGCGGCGTCGGGCTGAGCGGCGTCGGGCTGAGCGGCGTCAGCGATGCCGGGGTCAGAGGCGTCGGGCGGCGGGGACGACATCGGTGAGATAGGCCTCGAGCGCGTCGCCGTCGACAGGAAACCGAAGCGCGATGTTCACCAGGTCGGCGCCGGCATCGCGGTACTCCGCGATCCGCTCGATGGCTTGGTCCGGTGTGCCGGTCAACGCCCCTTCGGTCACGCGCTCGGCCATCTCGGGGCCCCACTGATCGACGATGCGCTGTCGTTCGGCAGTGGCGGTGGCGTCGTCGGCACCGATGTGGAACGCGAGGTTGACCGAGCGCTCCAACGTGGCCGGGTCACGGCCGATCGCCTCGCAGGCGGCGTCGAGACGATCGTTGAGCCGGCGGTACTCGGCCGGGCCGACGTAGGGCACGTTCCAACCGGAGCAGTAGCGAGCAGCGTTGTCGGGCGTGCGGGTGGGGCCACGGCCGCCGGTCCACAGCCGGATCGGCCCGTCGATCGGACCGGGCACGCAGGTCACCTCGTCGACATGCCAGTAGTCGCCGCGGAACGTGGTCGTCGGCGCGTCGGACAGCATCCCGGAGATGATCTCGAGACCTTCGGTGAGCTGGTCGAACCGCACGTCGATCGGATCGAAGTCGTAGCCGTGCGCGCGGAACTCGGGCTCGTGCCAGCCCGCACCGAAGCCGGGCTCGAAGCGGCCACCCGACAGGTGGTCGATGGCGATGATCGACTTCGCGAGCAACGCCGGATTCCGATACGGCACACAGAACACGAGGCATCCGAGTCGAGCCCGGGACGTGACCGACGCGAGCGCACCGAGCGTCGCGACCGCCTCGAAGTGCGGCGTGGTCCCGCCAGCGGGTGGCGCTTCGTAGAGGTGATCCCACACGGAGATCCAGTCGACCGTGGTATCGAGCCGCTGCCACAGTTCGATGAGGTCGAGCATGGTCGTGTTCTGCTGTCCGACGTGGACACCCATCGACAATGTCATGCGATGCCCGTTCAGCGAACCAGCGTGGGAGCGCTGTGCGTGCCGCGCTGGAGTCGACCCGGTCGTTCACCGGTCAGGCGACCCTCCTCGGCGACCACCCGGCCACGCTTGATCGTCGCGACGTATCCCTCGGCCGGCTGCATCAGGCGTGTGCCGCCGGCCGGAAGGTCGTCGACCAGGCGTGGTGGCTTGAGTGCGAGACGATCATGATCGATCACGTTGAGATCCGCGAGATATCCGGGGCCGATCACGCCGCGGTCGTGCCATCCGACGTGGGCGGCCGTCCGCTGCGTCTGCTGATGGACGATGTACTCGAGATCGATCTGTTCGCCACGGTCACGGTCGCGTGTCCAGTGCGTGATCGCGGTCGTGGGGAACGTGCCGTCGGAGATGACGTTGCAGTGGGCGCCCGCATCGGAGAGCCCGAACATCGAGTGCTCCGACAGGATCATCTCGCGCACGTCGTCGAGGTTGCCGTGGGCGTAGTTCATCAGCGGCATGTACAACAGTTGCTGGCCGTCTTCGGCGAGCATCAGGTCGTACATCTTCTCGATCGGCTCGACGCCCTCGGCCGCAGCGAGTCCGGCGACGCTGTCGTCGGGGGTCGGCTCGTAGTTCGGCGGATCGGACAGCGGGTACATGCGATCGAAAGCGCCGTGGATGAGCGCGGGGAAGTCGCGTACTCGCACCTCGCGATGCTCGGCGATGATGTCGGCTCGCACCGCCGGATCGCTCAGGTGCGCGACGCGCTCGGCGACGGGCAGATCGTGCAGGCGAGCATACGTCGGGCAGCGGCGCAGCGGATTGGCCGTCGCCGACAGCCCGAGCAAGACGCCGATCGGGCGGACGGCGACCTGGGCTCGCACGTCGGCACCTTGGGCACTCCACGCCTCGATGCGGCTGACCAGCTCGCGCCAACGTTGCGGGGTCTCGTCGTTCTGCTGCACGGTGAAGCTCATCGGTCGTCCGACTTCGGTGACGATCCGGCCCAGCAGTTCCAGCTCTCGTGCGACCAACTCGTCGTCGCTCGACTGGTACGCATCGGAGATCAACTGGATGACCCCGGTGCCGGCGCGGTTGAGCGCCTGCGCGACCCCGACCACTTCGTCTGCCGTTGCCTTCAACGTGCCGATCGACTCACCGGTGGAGGTGCGGTGCGCCCATGTGCGAGAGGTGGTGAAGCCGAGCGCGCCGTTGCGCAGCGCCGACTCGGTGAGGCGGCACATCTCCTCGATCTCCTCGGGGGTCGCCACCGACTGATGGTCGGCGCCGCGCTCGCCCATCACGTACGTGCGCAACGCAGCGTGGGGAACTTGCGCGCCGACGTCGACCGTCCACTCGAGTTGGTCGAGCACGTCGAGGTACTCGTCGAAGCTCTCCCATCCCCACGTCATCCCCTCGGCGAGTGCCGTGCCGGGGATGTCTTCGACGCCTTCCAGCAACCGGATCAGCCAGTCGTGCTTGTCGGGTCGTGCCGGTGCGAACCCGACGCCGCAGTTGCCCATCACGATCGAGGTCACGCCGTTGATCGACGAGGGCGCGAGGTCGGGATCCCAGGTGACCTGGCCGTCGTAGTGCGTGTGGATGTCGACCCAACCCGGGGTGACGATCGTTCCACTGGCGTCGATCTCTCGCACCGCTGGCTCGTGCGCCGAGACGTCGCCGACCGCGACGATGCGGTCGCCGTCGATCGCGATGTCGGCCTGTCGTCGAGGCGCACCGGTCCCGTCGACCACCGTGCCGTTCCGGATGATGAGATCTGCCATGCCCGAACGCTACGACACCCACCCGTATCGGTTTGTGTCAGACACAAACCGTTACGCCGGTCCGTTTCGGTCAGGCGGTGACGGGGTCGATCGGGAGCAGCGGGTCGCTCGCCGCTTCGATCTGCGCGGCGACGTCGAGGCAGCGCAGGTCGGTGAAGTGGTCGCCGATCACCTGCACGCCGACCGGCAGGCCGTCGGCGCGGCCGTGCGGGACCACGGCGGCGGGAAGCCCGAGCAGGTTGATCGGGGTGACCGGGCGCAGCGTGTCACGGATCAGCGACTCGAATCCGGTCGTTCCCGTGCCGAGATCCGCACCGTGCTCGAACGCGGGCATCCCCCACGTCGGGCTGAGCACGATCGGATGCTCGGCGAAGAACGCGCGCCACTCGCGCAGCACTCGATGCCGTTCCCCCTGGAGTACGACCGCCGACTCGAGCGTCACGTCGGCCGAGGTGGCGAACAATCCGTCCAGCACCGTCTGGCCGTCGGCGCCGATGACCAGGTCGAGCAGCGGTCGCATGACGACGAGATCCTGCTTCAGCAATGCCGCCCACATGTCGATCGCCTGCTCGTACGACGGCGGTGTCGCCTCGACGACATCGTGGCCTGCGTCAGCGAGGACATCGCCCGCCGATCGGATCGCCGCGGCGATCTCCGGGTGCGTCGCTCCGCCGGGAGGGTCCGCGCACACGGCGACTCGCAACCGCTCGCCATCTCCCAACGACGTCAACGAGACCGGAAGGCTGAGCGGATCACGGACATGAGGCCCGGCAAGGATCTGAAGCGCCGCCCGAACATCGGCGACGCGTCTCGCCATCGGACCCTCGACCAGCATCTGTTGCGACGACAGACCGCTGTCTTCGGGTGGCAGCGACGACGCCGCCGGAACGACGCCGACCGTCGGCTTGATCGACGCGATGCCGCAACAGTGGGCCGGGTTGCGCAGGGAACCACCGATGTCGTTGCCGAGTCCGAGGGGGCTCATCCCGCTCGCGATCGCGGAGGCTTCGCCACCGCTCGATCCGCCCGCGGTGCGACCGGGATGATGCGGATTGCGGGTGAGTCCGTGCAGCGACGAATCGGTCGACACCCGCAGACCGAGATCGGGCAGGTTCGTCCGCGCGATCGGAATCGCGCCGGCGGCTTTCATCCGTTCGGTCACCGGCGCGTCGAGCGACGGCAGCGCGTCGGCGAATGCCACGACCGCCTGCGTCGTCGGGCTGCCCCCCAGGTCGATGTTCTCCTTCACCGTGATGGGCACACCGTGGAGCGGGCCGAGTTCGGCCCCGGCGGCGACGGCCGCGTCGGCTGCATCCGCGGCTGCGAGGGCGGACTCGTCGAGCCGCCGCACGATGGCGTTGAGGTCACCGTTCACGGCGTCGATGCGGGCGTAGTGCGCCTCGACGACGGCGCGGCTGGTCGATTTTCCAGAACGGATCAGTTCGGCGAGTTCGAGCGCGGAGCGCTGCCAGAGTTCGGTCATGGCGCACATCCTGACACGCGCGCCGGCGCGCCGAACGCGTGACGTGATTGCATGGTGGCATGTCTCCACGCACCATCGGGTTGTCTGACGCCTTGAACCAGTACGTCGTCGAGCACACCACGACGCCCGACACCGTCCAGCAGCAGCTGATCGACACCACGCAGGCGATGTCGTCGGGCGGGATGCAGATCTCCGCGGACCAGGGGGAGTTCTTCACGATCCTGACGTCGTTGCTCCAGCCGAGCTTCGTCGTCGAGGTCGGCACGTTCACCGGCTACTCGGCGTTGGCGATCGCGAAGGGACTCGGACCATCGGGCCGCTTGCTGTGCTGTGACGTCAGCGAGGAGTGGACCTCGATCGCTCGCCGCCACTGGGAGGAGGCCGGAGTCGCCGATCGGATCGAGCTGCGGATCGCACCGGCGATCGACACGCTGCGAGCGCTGCCGACCGACACGGTGATCGACCTGGCGTTCATCGACGCCGACAAGGCCGGTTACCGCGACTACTACGAGGAGATCCTGAGTCGGCTCGCACCGAACGGCGTGATCCTCGTCGACAACACGTTGTGGAGCGGTGCGGTCGTCGACGACGCCGACACCTCCACCGACACGGTGGCACTTCGCGAGTTCAACGATCATGTCGCCACTGACGCACGCGTCCGCCAGGTGATGCTGCCGGTCGGCGACGGCGTCACCATGATTCGCCGCGCGCTGTGATGCTGTGATGCGCTGAGCCCGGGATCTCGTCGAGCGCGTCGGCAACTCGGCGCGACGCGTCAGTTGCGGGGGACTTCGTTCCAGGCGACGTTCTTGTCGACGCGAGGTTCGCCGGGAAGTCCGAGCACCTGCTCGCCGAGGATGTTGCGCATGATCTCCGACGTGCCGCCCTCGATCGAGTTCGCCCGCACCCGCAAGAACGCGTAGCGAAGCCCGTGGGCCGTTCCGGACACGTCGAGGTCTTCGGGGCGACGGAACGTGTAGTCGTAGTCGACGAGCGCGTCGGCGCCCATCAAGTCGATGCAGAACTCGTACAGCCCCTTGTTCAGCTCGGAGTAGGCCAGCTTGGCGATCGACATCTCCGGGCCCGGGTTGCCGGCCTTGGCATTCTGCGCGGCGCGCATGTTCGTGAGTCGACCCGCTTCGGCCTGCACCCACCACTTCATCAGCGTGTCCTTGTCGGCCGCGGTCTGCTTCGACGGGTCCATCGCCTTCCAGACCTCGACGGCGTCGTTGGCCGCACCACCGCGCCGCACCACACCGCCACCACCTCCACCGATCGCGTTGCGCTCGTTCATGAGCGTGGTGAGGCTGGCACGCCAGCCTTCGCCGACGTCGCCGACCCGGTAGGCGTCGGGGATACGGACGTCGGTCATGTACACCTCGTTGAACTCGGCCTCGCCGGTGATCTGACGCAGCGGGCGCACCTCCACGCCGGGTGCTCGCATATCGAGCGCGAAGTACGTCATGCCCTTGTGCTTCGGGGCGTCGGGGTCGGTGCGGGTGACGAGCATGCCGAAGTCGGCGAGATGGGCCAGCGTGTTCCATACCTTCTGGCCGTTGACGATCCACTCGTCGCCGTCGCGTTCGGCGCGTGTGCCGAGTCCGGCGAAGTCGGAGCCGGCGCCGGGCTCGGAGAACAGCTGACACCATTTCTCCTCGCCGGTGAACATCGGCCGCAGGAACCGTGCCTTCACCGCCGTGTCGCCGTGCGTCGCGATCGTCGGACCCGCCAGTTGCATGAAGAACGTACGGGGATCGGTCGGCTGCGCGCCCGCCTCTTTCAGGCGGCGTTCGACGACCCGGTTGAGTTCGGGTCGCACGCCGAGGCCGCCGTCGCCCTCGGCAAAGTGGACCCACGCGAGCCCGGCGTCGAAGCGAGCGCCGCGGAACTCCACGTTGTCCATCGTCGCCGGGTCGTGTTCGGCGAGCAGCGCATCGAGCGCAGCGTTCACCCGGGCGAGTTCGGGATCGGTCGTGCCGGTCGTGGGAGCGTCCTCGAGCGTCGTCATCCCCACAGCATCGCAGAGCCGACCGCCTCGGTGGAAGTCCCCGACTCGCGCCCAGTCGAGGATGCCCAGTGGAGGACGTTCACCCGTGGCAGCTCACTCGATGATGACGGTCAGGACCGTGGCGACGTTCGAGCCCGGCTCGAGTCGTTCGGCGACGCGCACCGCCTTCTTGATCGGGAGCACGTAGGTCGCCTCCACCTTCGACGGAAAGATCGACGTCCGCCACGTGCTGGCTCCGACGGTCACCTCGACGCGAACCGACCCGAAGCCGCCCGCCACGCGTCCGAACCGCTCCTCGATCTCGTCGGCGACCTCGTGCGGCACGCTGATGAAGAACCACGACGCCTTCGCCTCCCACTCCCAGAGTTCGGCGTCGAACCGGTACATCATCGCGGCGACCCGGCTCGATGCGACCCGGCTCGATGCGACCCGGCTCGATTGACCGGCTCCCGGGGCAAGAGATCGGGGGCCCACGATGTGGCGGCGCTGCCTCTCATCGGGTTCACGGTCAGAACAACTGCTCACCCGGGATCGAAGCCGCCTGGTGAATCCAGTCGACGAACTGTGCGTCGTCGACGTCGTCGCCTTCGCCGATGTGGAAGTACCGGACTTCGGGCTGCTTCGACTCCACGGGTGGCGGAGGCTTCAGGAACGCGCCGTTGAGCCAGGTGACCTTCACGTACTTGGTGAAGCAGTGGAAGCTGAGGAACCAGCCGCTTCCCTCGATTCCGTAGAACGG
Organism: Ilumatobacter sp.; assembly: GCF_046290335.1. Classification (GTDB taxonomy): domain Bacteria; phylum Actinomycetota; class Acidimicrobiia; order Acidimicrobiales; family Ilumatobacteraceae; genus Ilumatobacter_A. The sequence goes on from NZ_JBKAGH010000003.1 coordinate 684,925, forward strand.
CGAGTTCCACCGGACCGCCCGATGTGCGTGCGGCACGGTGTCGGCGACCAACCCGTCGAGATGGCGGCCGATCGCCGCTTTCCAGTCGGGCATCGCCGCGATGTAGGCCTGCACCGGTTCGTCGCCATCGCCTTTCGCGATCTGTGGGTTCCCGCCCGACAACAGTGTCACCTCGCCGTGTGCAGCAGGAGATCCGACCGGCGGCTCGGCCGTCGGTCTGGCCGTCGGTCTGGCCGTCGATCTGGATGGTGAGCGCTTGGCCATGACGTTCGGTCCTTCGAGACGCGGGAAGGCAGATTGCCACGTCGACGATCGACTCGCAAGAGACGTGCATCCACGCGAGGCGCGCATCGACGATCACCCGGGGCCGCGTGGTTCCTGCCCGAGATTGGGACGAAAGGCCGTGTTCGCCCGATCGTTTCGTACGTACCGTCGAGTTCATGGGCCGCAGCGGTTGCGGCCACCACGATCGGAGTGTTCAGAGATGACCACCGCACCACAACGGCTCGTGATCCTCGGTGCCGGTACCGGAGGCACGCTGGCCGCGAACCGGCTTCGCAAGAAGTTCAAGGAGGATCGGCTGCGGATCGACATCGTCGATCAGGACAATCGTCACGTCTATCAGCCGGGCCTGCTGTTCGTGCCGTTCGGGTTGGCCGAACCCGACGAGATCGTGCGCGGGCGCGATCGCCAGCTGAAGAAGGGCATCCACTACCACCAGAGTCCGATCGACACGGTCGACATCGAGGCGAACGCCGTGGCGCTCGCCGATGGCACGGTGCTCGACTACGACGTCCTGCTCGTCGCCACAGGTGCGGTGCTGCTTCCCGACGAGACCGAGGGGCTCACCGGTCCGGGCTGGCGCCAGAACGTGCACACCTTCTACGACATGGAGGGTGCAACGGCGCTCGCCGGCGCGCTCGACGACTTCGAGGGTGGCCATCTGGTGATCAACGTGATCGATCTGCCGATCAAGTGTCCGGTGGCCCCGCTCGAGTTCGCGTTTCTCGCGGACTGGTACTTCACCGACCGGGGCATTCGGGACGACGTTCGCATCACCTACGTCACACCGCTCGACGGGGCGTTCACGAAGCCGACAGCGTCGGCGGCGCTCGGGTCGTTGCTCGACGACAAGCACGTCGAGATCGTCACCGAGTTCAACACCGGTGAGGTCGACGGTGAGGCTGGCACGCTCGTCAGTTTCGACGGTCGCGAGGTCGAGTTCGACCTGGCGGTCGTGATCCCGCTGCACGGCGGAGCGTCGTACGTGGAGAACTCACCGGGGCTGGGCGACGAGCTCGGTTTCATCCCCACCGACAACGCGACGCTGCAATCGACCGTCAAGGACAACATCTTCGTGATCGGCGACGCCGCCGACGTTCCGACGTCGAAGGCCGGATCGGTCACCCACTTCGAAGGGGAGGTGCTGGTGGAGAACATCGAGGCGTTCCTCGTCGGCCGCCCGATCGAACACACCTATGACGGTCACGCCAACTGTTTCATCGAGACCGGGTTCTCGAAAGCGTTGCTGATCGACTTCAACTACGAGAACGAACCGGTCGGCGGCCACTATCCCGGCCCGGTCGGGCTGCCGCTGCTCAAGGAGTCGAGAGCGAACCATCTCGGCAAGTTGATGTTCCAGTCGTTCTATTGGCATGGCTTGCTCCCGGGTCGAGACATCCCCGGCATCGGCCCCGACATGCCCACGCTCGGAAAGAAGCAGCCCATCGCGGGCTGAAGCGAAAGGAACCACGTACATGCCCACCAAGACACTCGCCTCGACCCCTGTGGAAGTGAACGACGAGGGGTTCTTCGTCGACGCGAATCAGTGGACCAAGGAGATGGCACCGGAGATCGCCGCCGAGATCGGGGTGCCGACGCCACTCACCGATCGTCACTGGACGGTGATCGACCTGATGCGCTCGGAGTACTTCGACAAGGGAACCGGACCCACGGTGCGCAAGATCAGCAAGCTCTCCGACGTGAGTACCAAAGAACTCTTCGTGCTGTTCCCGAAAGGCCCGGCGAAGCTCGCTGCGCTCGTTGCTGGCATACCGAAGCCGAAGGGATGCATCTGACATGACCGACTCCCACCCGCTCCCGACGGCTCCCGTCGCGGCTCCGATCGAGAAGGTGTCGATCATCGTGTCGAAGGGGTCCCTGGAGGGCATCTACCCCGCCCTGATCATGGCGAACGGTGCCCGCAACGAGGGCATCGAGGCCAACTTGTTCTTCACCTTCTTCGGCATGGACGCCGTCCACAAGGAACGCCACGATCACATCAAGGTCGCGACGGTCGGCAACCCGGGTCTGCACCTTCCGACGCTCGCCGGCGTGATTCCCGGCGCCTCGGCGTTGATGACGAAGTACATGGAACGCCAGATCGAAAAGCTCGACTTCCCGGGTATCGCCGAGTTCGTCGAGATGATCCACGACACGGGTGCTGGCTTGTATGCCTGCCTCGCCTCGGTGGAACTGTTCGGGATGGAACGCGACGACCTCATCGACGAACTCGACGACATCATCACCGTCGGCGAGTTCTACGACATGGCCGCAGGAGGTCAGATCATCTTCACCTGATCATCTTCACCTGATCAGCGTCTCTGTGGGTCGAACCAGATGTGGAACGCTGGCGTGCCCGATGACACCGAATCTCGCGGTTACCTCGGCGCTGGTTGCGTCGATACTCACGTGTGCCTTTTTCTCGTGACGACCGCGGAACGACCCGCAACCGACTGTCGGGAGCGATGCGTGCCCTCTGGACGCGCTTCGCCCGTCGGGCGTGGTCTCGCGCGGGCGCTGTCGCTGCCGTGGTGCGCTCCGGGGTGCCGCGTCGGGTGCTCGGCATGTCGAGCCGCTTGCTGTTACTCGTCGCAGGTTCGGCGCTGATCTCGGTCTCGGTCTCGGTCACCATCTGGAATCAGCTGGGTCCCGGTCCGCTGGACGTGTTCATCGGAGCAGTTCGAGTCCACACCGGTCTCCCGATGTCGCTCGCCGTGTGGCTGACCGTCGGGTCGCTGATCGCTGCGGCGTGGATGCTCGGACGACGGCCTGGCTTCGGCACGATCGTGTCGCCGTTCCTGATCGGTCCGATGCTGCAGGCCGCGCTGGCAGTGCTCGATTCGTTCGACGTCCCGTCGTCGCTGCTCGTGCGTGTCGGTCTGCATCTGGTGGCGATCGCCGGAATCGGCGTCGGCGCCGGCGCTCTGATCGTGTCAGGACTCGGTGCCGGATCCGGTGAGTTGTTCGCCGGCGCGGCGTCCGACCGGATTCGTCGACCCGAGTCGAGGGTTCGCCCGGTCATCGAGTTGAGTTGGATCATCCTCGGCGTCGGACTCGGCGGCCCTGCTGGCCTCGGAACCGTGCTCGTCGCTGTCTTCATCGCGCCGGCCGTTGCCTGGGGCTACCGATCCGTCGACTCGTCGGTGGTCCGCTCCAAGCGTCGCCTGGGCACGGGCCACGACGCGCTCCGTGCCTACGAACGCCGCGCCGTCGAACGCGAACTCGCCCACCGTTGACAACACCTGGGGTCTGACCCCAGCTGTCGAACGCCTGGGGTCTGACCCCAGGTGTTGAACGCCTGGGGTCTGACCCCAGCTGTTGTCAGGGTTCGACGAGGTTGGCGCTGTTGAAGTTGTCGAGCGCGGCGAGGAACGACGTGACGACCGAGGCATCACCAGCCACGATCTCGATCCGGCCGGCGGTGACGAGGTCGTTCCAGCGCTCGGCGTACGCAACGACCTCGACGAGCGTCGGTCGATCGAGGCGCACCACCGCATCGGCGACACCGGCATCGGCGACACCAGCATCGTCGACGTCCGCGTTTCGGCTCAGGTCGTCGTGATGCACGGTCGAGTTCTCGATGCCGAGGCGATGCAGTTCGCCACCGTCTCCCAAGTCGGTGACGTGCCACACGATCGATGCCGACTGCGGGAAGCGGGCCGGATCGAAACGCACGCCCATCAGTTCGATCAGTTGCTCGCCCGTCAAGCCGTTGGCCATCGCGGGCGGGCCGCTCCGTCCGAACTGGATCGTGCCGTGGCGGAGCTCGTGCGCCCCCATGAGGTAGGCGTTGCGCCACGTCGACGACTCCGCCTGATAGGCGAGCTGCTCCATCGCGTCGGCCGAGAGCTGCCGCGCCTCGCGGTGCGAGGGATCGTGGAAGATCAGATGCTTCAGCACCTCGACCGCCCACCGGTAATCACCTTGGTCGAATGCCGAGCGCGCTCCACGCATCACCCCGTCCGGGCCGCCCATCATGTCGACGTAGCGGTGCGCCGCGTCGACCGGCGGATGCGGATGCAGGTTGGCCGGGTTGCCGTCGTACCACCCGAGGTATCGGTTGTAGACCGAGCGCACGTTGTGCGACACGGTGCCGTAGTACCCCTGCACGTGTGACTGCTTGGTGAAGTCATCCGGCAGCTCGGTCAGCTCGGCCGCGATCTCGTCGGGCGTGTAGCCGTGGTTCGCGAGCCGCAACGTCTGGTCGTGCATCCAGCGGTACACGTCTCGCTGCAAGGTGAGGAACCCACGCACGTCGTCGGTCCCGAAGCGCGGCCAATGGTGGCTGGCGAACATCGTGTCGGTGTGGTCACCCCACAGCTGCATCGCTTCATGGATGTACTTGCTCCAGGCGAGCGGATCACGAACCTGCGCACCCCGGATCGGATACAGGTTGTGGAGCGTGTGTGTGCAGTTCTCGGCCATGCACAGCAGTCGGTGGTCAGGGAAGAAGAAGTTCATCTCCGAGGGCGCTTCGGCGTCGGGCGTGTTCTGGAACACGATGCGGATGCCGTCGACGTCGAGTTCGGTTCCGGTTTCGGTGATGACTTCGGTCGGAGCGACCAGCCCGGACGTGCCCATCGGTACCGTCTTGCCGAGTCCGGCATCGACCTGGCCGCGGGGTCCGAACGGGAGGAGCGGCCCGAACTGATACATCGAGCGGCGACCCATGATCGGGCCTGCCAACACGTTCTCGGCGACCGCTTCGCGCATGAATCCCTCGGGAGCGATGACGCGCACGTCGCCACGGTCGACGGCCTCTCTGGTCGTCACCCCGAGCATGCCACCGAAGTGATCGAGGTGGCTGTGGGTGTAGATCACCGCAGTGACCGGACGCTCACCGAGATGGGTGTTGGCGAGGTCGAGGCAGGCACGTGCGCATTCCTCGGACGTGAGCGGGTCGATGATCAGCCACCCGTTGTCGGCCGCCATGAACGTGATGTTGGAGATGTCGTAGCCGCGCGCCTGCCAGACGTTCGGAGCGACCTCGAACAGGCCGTGGATCGCGTTGAGCCTCCCCTGACGCCACAGGCCGGGATGGACGGTGTCGGGGGCGGCCTCGTCGGTGCGCAGGAAATCGTGGTGTGCGGTGTCCCACACCGGTCGGCCGTTCTTCTCGATGCGGCCGGTGTCGTGCTGAGCGATGAGTCCGCGGCTCGCCGCCTCGAAGTCGACCTCGTCGTCGAAGTCGACCACCGCGGCAGAGTTGCGTCGGCGCGTGGACTCCGAGGCGTCGTTCGGTGCGAGGGGATCGGGGGCCGTCGTGTCGCTCGTGCTTGCCGTCATGGTCGCCATTCCAGCACGTCCGGCCTACCTTGCCGTCCATCGGCGACCCTTCGCCGGCCCGGCGGCAACCCGGTCAGGGCCGTGTCGATGGTCGTGTCGATGGCCGTGGGCGCGTCGGGGTGCGCGGTCGTGAGCCATGCCGGTGGTCGACGGTGCCCGAGTAGTTTGTGACCGTGCAACGTCCTTGGAAGCCGCCGAGTGGCCCAACGCTGCGGGCGGTGGTCACCGTCGGCTGGCGAGAGTGGGTCGCGTTCCCCGAGTGGGGTGTGCCCGCGATGAAGGCGAAGATCGACACCGGCGCACGCACGTCGGCGCTGCACGCGACCGACCTCGAACACTTCGAACGAGACGGCGCAGCGTGGACGAGTTTCGTGGTCCATCCCTGGCAGGCCACCGACGACGACGCCACCAGGGTCGAGGCGCCGGTCGTCGATGAGCGCGAGGTGACGAGTTCGTCGGGAACCACGTCGCTGCGCACTGTGGTCGCGGCGACGATCCAACTCGACAACGTCCCTCGCTTGATCGAAGTCACCCTGACCCGCCGCGACGACATGGGCTTTCGAATGCTGATCGGTCGAGAAGCGTTGCGCGGCCACTTCGTGGTCGATCCGGAACGCTCGTACCTCACCGGGAGACCGTCGAAAGAGCTTCGACGAAAGAACCGAGATCGGCCATGACCGACGCTCCGGCCCCCGAGCCGATCGACGCGCCACCACGGTCTCGCCGGATCCTTCGACGCCCGTCGTTTTCGATCGGCGGACTCGAGGTGCGCGCCGGCCGTCGCGAGATCGGTGAACTTCCCATCTCGCGCCTCGTCACCGGCACACAGATCTCGCTGCCGATCAGCGTGGTGCACGGTCGACACGATGGTCCGGTCGTGTGGCTGAGCGCCGCGGTGCACGGTGACGAGATCGGCGGTGTCGAGATCATTCGCCGCACCCTGGCGGCGATCGAGCCCTCGACGCTGGCGGGCACCATCGTCGCCGTTCCGATCGTCAACGTGCATGGATTCCTCAACGGCGATCGCTACCTGCCCGATCGCCGCGATCTCAACCGGTCGTTCCCGGGTTCGCCAACGGGGTCGTTGGCGGCCAGGATCGCGCACTTGTTCATGACCGAGATCGTGTCGCGCAGCGACGTCGGCATCGACTTGCACACCGGTTCCGATCATCGGACGAACCTCCCTCACATCCGCGCCGACCTCGACGACGCGCAGACGCGCGATCTCGCGATCGCCTTCGGGGCTCCGTTGATGATGCACGCTCGGCTGCGAGACGGCTCGTTGCGTGAGGCGGCGACGGCGACCGGGTCGACGGTGTTGTTGTACGAAGGTGGCGAGGCATGGCGATTCGACAAGCAGGCGATCGAAGTCGGTGTCACCGGCATCGGTCGTGTGCTGCGGCGACTCGGACTGCTCTCGTCGTTGCCCGACGAGTTCGTCGGCGGGGTGGTGCCGGCCGAGTCGCGCTCGAGCGGTTGGGTGAGGGCGCGACGCAGCGGCATCGCGCTCCTCGATGTGGAACTCGGTGACCACGTTGAACGCGGGCAGACGATCGCTACCATTCGCGACTCCGTCGGTCGACGTCTCAGTTCCGCACGTGCTCCGCGAAGCGGCACCGTGATCGGTCACATTCAGCAACCTCTGGTCAACCAGGGGGACGCTCTGATCCACATCGCCGACGTCGGCCGTCGCATCCCCGAGGCAACGAACCCCGAATGAAACTCGCACTGCTCTCTCGCTCCCCGAACTCCTACAGCACGCACCGGTTGAAGTCGGCCGCGCTCGAACGCGGGCACACATGCAAAGTGCTGAACACGCTTCGCTTCGCGATCGACCTGGCCGGCGGCGAACCGGACCTCCAGTTCCGGGGCAAGCGGCTGTCGGACTATGACGCTGTGCTGCCGCGCATCGGCGCCTCGATCACCTACTTCGGCACCGCGGTCGTCCGCCAGTTCGAGCAGATGGACGTCTACACGCCCAATACGGCGAACGGAATCGCGAACTCGCGCGACAAGCTGCGCGCGACGCAGATCCTCAGTCGTCACGACATCGGGATCCCGGCGACGTCGTTCGTGCGCGACAAAGCCGATGTGTTGCCCGCGATCGAACTGGTCGGCGGGGCGCCGGTCGTGATCAAGTTGCTCGAAGGCACGCAGGGCATCGGTGTGATCCTCGCCCCCGACAAGAAGGTCGCCGAGGCGATCATCGAGACGCTGCAGTCGACGAAGCAGAACGTGCTGATCCAGCAGTTCATCACCGAGAGCAAGGGCCGCGACATCCGCGCGCTGGTCGTCGGTGACCGTGTCGTCGGTGCGATGCGGCGAACGGCGCAGGGCGACGAGTTTCGCAGCAACGTCCACCGCGGTGGATCGGTCGAGGCGGTCCAGTTGACAGCCGAGTATGAAGAGACGGCCGTTCGGGCGGCGCAGATCATGGGGCTGCGAGTGGCGGGTGTCGACATGCTCGAAGGCAACGATGGCCCGCTGGTGATGGAGGTCAACTCGTCGCCCGGACTCGAAGGCATCGAACGGGCGACCGATCTCGACATCGCGGGTGCCATCGTCGACTACATCGCGAACCAGGTGGCCTTCCCCGAACTCGACGTGCGACAGCGGCTGACGGTCAGCACCGGGTACGGCGTCGCCGAGCTGCTCGTGCGTGAAGGTGCCGAACTCGTCGGCACGACGCTGGGTGATTCCGGGCTTCGCGAGCGTGACATCACGGTGCTGACGTTGCATCGAGATCGTGCCGTGATCCCCAACCCGCGGATGTCACGAGTGCTCGAGGCGAACGACCGTCTGCTGTGTTTCGGCAAGCTCGACGAGATGCGCGACATGATCCCGGCTCGTCGTAAGCGTCGAGCGAGGGTGCGCAAACTCCCCGACGACGCACTGCACTTCCACGACGAGTGATCGGATCGTTGGCCCGCTCAGCCTTGCGGCGGTTCAGGCGTCGGCTACGTCGAAGCGAGCTTGTTGACCTCGGCTGAAGTGGTCGTCGATGTCGCAGATGACGCGATAGGTGCCTGCCTCCTCGAAGGTCACGGTCACGCTTCGAGTCGCTCCGGGTGGTATCCGTTCGGTGCGACCGAGCACCTTGTTCTCGGCGGTCCATACTTCGAGCTGATGATCGATCTGTCCGGCGTTGCGCACGTTGAACGAGATCGTGTCGCCGGCGACGATCGTGATGACGTCATCGGATCGGAACGCGTACTCGATCGCCTCGAGGTCGACGTCGCGAGCGGGGCCGGATCCCGGTGCATCGGGATCACCGCACGACGTGAGTCCGAGCGCGCCGACGATCAGGAGGGTGGAGAGCAGTCGGGGTCGCACTCGGTCAGTCTTGCAACCCGCAACCGCGATCACGCGCACCGTCCACCGGCGCCGACCATCCACCAGTTGCGTCAGGTGGGCTGAGAAACTGTCTGGCGCATGAACACCGCAGTCCACCACCTCCCCATGCCCGCGGGCATGGCGGTCGCGTCGCCGATGCGTCGCTCCCGGACGGAGATGTGGTCGGCGCCCGATCCGCGAGCGATCGTGCTCGATCCGTGGGCGCCACCGCGCGGTCAGCCGATCGCATCGATGTCGTTGTCGCCGTGGCCCGCCCCCCGGGCCACGGCGCGCATCGCCTGGATGGCGGCTCCGCCGGCAGTGCTTCCCCCGCCGACGCTGTCGCTTCCGGCTCGTTCGCCTGATGTCGACCGTGCACTCGCCGCGCTGCGGGCCTTGGCGGCCCATCCTGACTCGATCCTCGCTCAGCCGACCCGTCCGTCCGGTCCGGTCGTAGCGGTGATGACTCCGCTGCCCCCGCCGAGTCTCGACGCTCGCGTCGCAGACGGTTCGTTCTCTCGAACGACACCGGCGAATTCGGTGGAGACGGCGTGGCCGCTGCGGCTCGAGGACCCCCTTCCCGACACGATCGAGCGTGTCGGCACCATCGATCCGCCGATCGGGACGACCATCGATTCGTCCCCGCTCGATGTGCGAGCGGATGATGGCGAGTCAGGTGTGCGCTGGCACGTGGCGGCGTTGGTCGCCGGCGCCGGTGCAGCGGCTGCCGCGACGATCGCGCTGCTCGTCGCAGTGCTCTGAGCTCGCGTCTGCGTCGGCGTGGGTGTCGATCGCTGTGTCGGGCCGGGTGAACGGGGGAACTGGCAGACTCCCCCGATGATGCGTCGCTTCCTGGTCGTGCTCGCCGTCCTGACCGTTGCGTCGTGCAGCTCCTCGGGTGGCGACACCGTGCCGGATACCCCCTCGACCACGACGCCGAGCTCTGCGGTGGTGACCCTGGACTCTGCGGCGACGACCGCCGTCATCGGCGAGCTCGACGGTGACGATCCGGTCGGCACCGTCGCCGATCCCGGCGCCATCGACCCGGCGAGCACCGACGGCGCGACGGTATCGACGACGACGAGGCCACCGTTCGTGATCACCGGACCAGCGACCGTCGAGAGCACGGTGGGACGAGAGCCGGTGCAGGAGACGTCCACCAGTCAGCTGAGCCAGCCGTGCGCGGAGGTCCCGCGCGGCCTCGACACCTTCGAACTCGATGCCGGAGGAGCGGTTCGCGACGTGCGGATCGTGGTACCGAACTCGCTGTCGGTCGAGCCTGCGCCGGTCGTGTTGAACTGGCACGGCCTCGGTGCCGACGGTGCGTCGCAGGCCGTCTACAGCGGCTACGAGGCGCTGGCGGAAGAGGCGGGCTTCGTCGTCGTCCACGCCACCGGTGTCGCGGGTGGAAACAGTCCCGGAACGTCGTGGGAGTTCGACGGGTTCGACGACCCGGATCGTGACGACATCGCCTTCGTCGATGCGTTGATCGACTCGGTCGTCGCCGACTGGTGCGGAGATCCGGCACGCGTGTACTCGACCGGGATGTCGAACGGAGGGTTCTTCACCGCGTCGCTGGTGTGCCACCTCGCGGACCGCATCGCGGCGGCGGTGGCGGTCGGTGGCCTCGCTCACCCGGACGGTTGCACGCCCACCCGGCCGGTGCCGTTCCTCGCGTTCCACGGCACCGACGACGACATCGTCCCCTTCGACGGCAACGGGCGTTCCCCGCTCGTCGGGATCGTGAGCGACGAGTTCTTCAGCAACGACATTGCCGCCGAGTTCGCACAGTTCGCCGCGACCAACGGTTGCGCCGTCGAACCCTCACGCGTCGAAGAGACCGCCGAGGCGATCCGCTACGACTATCTCGACTGTGCCGACGGCGTGCCGATGACGTTCTACGAACTCCCGGGGAGCGGCCACACGTGGCCGAACTCGCCGACGGCCGACGGGCTGCCCGGCGGTGACTTCCACACGTCCGATGTCGACGCGACGGTCGATGGCTGGGAGTTCCTGCGACAGCACTTTCTCGATTGACGGTCTGGGCGGCGACGGGGGCCTACGCTCGGCGCATGTCGCGCGAGATCCTGGTGCTCAACGGGCCGAACCTCAACCTGCTCGGAACACGGGAGCCCGAGGTGTACGGCACCACGACCCTCGACGACATCGTCCTCGAGTTGACCGACCTGGCGGCGGCTCGGGGATACACCCTGCGGGCCGTGCAATCGAACGTCGAAGGCGAACTGGTCGACGCGCTGCACGCAGCGCGAACGACCTGCGTCGGGGTCGTGTTCAATCCGGGCGCCTACACGCACACGTCGATCGCGCTGCGCGACGCGATCTCGGGGGTCATGTTGCCGGTCGTCGAGACGCACCTGTCCAACGTGCACGCTCGCGAGGAGTTCCGGCACACGTCGATGCTGTCGGCGGTGTGTCTCGGCGTGATCGGCGGCTTCGGCGCGACGAGCTACCGGCTCGCGCTCGACGCGCTCATCAGCCACGTCGAAGCTGCGTGAGCCTGTCCCGGCTCGACGCTGCAACTCGGCCATCACGTGGCAGAATGTTGCGATGGCAACAAATGAAGCGAGTTCCGAGACCGCGACCCCGCACTTCGGATCGGACCACGACGGCGACCACCCCGACCGCACCGACGAGTGGGAGCGCCTGCGGTCGACGTACCTGTTGCCCGCCGATCAACGCCCGGCGTCGACCGCGCGCGGCGTGCATCATCAGGCGCTGATCTCCTCCGACGTCGAGCAGACGATCGAGTTCTATCAAGGCTTGCTCGGGTTCCCGTTGACCAAGCTGTTCCAGAATCGCGACTACGAAGGGTCGACGCACTTCTTCTTCGACATCGGCAACGGCAACGCGCTCGCGTTCTTCGACTTCCCCGGCCTCGGCCTCACCGAGTACGCCGAGGTGCTCGGGGGGCATCATCACCTCGCCATCTCCGTACCGCGTGACAACTGGCTGGTGCTGAAGCAGCGCCTCGCCGATGCCGGTATCCCCACCTTCGAGGCGGGAGACACGTCGATCTACTTCGCCGGCCCCGACGGCGAACGCATCGAGATCATCTCCGATCCGCTCGGCGAGATGTACGGCATGACCGTGCTCTGACGCGCAATCCGGCGCCGTAATCCAGCACCGTGAACCCGGCACCGTCACCCCGCACCCTGATCCAGGCGCTGCCGGTCTGGCGTGGGAGGTTCAGGGGCGGCCAGCGCGGGGGTGCTCGACGCGGGTCGACACGATCGTGCCGGTCGCGGTGCCTCGAGCGAGTTCGGGGTCGGCGGCGGCGCCGGTGAGGACGAACAGCGTTGCGCCGTCATCGCCGCCGAGCATGCACGCATAGGTGTTGTCGGGCGTCGCCAGGCGGTGGGTGATCTCGCCGCCCTCGATCACTCGCACGACCTGCTTGCCGAGCGCGTCGGAGAACCAGATGCCGCCCGCTGCGTCGAGCGTGCAGCCGTCGGGGAACATCCCCGGCACCTCCGCCCACGTGCTGCCCGCGCCGAGGTTCCCGTCGGCGTCGATCGCGAACGCGGTGTATTTCGCGCCCATGGTCTCGCCGACGATGAGCGTCGTGTCATCGGGTGTGATCACCGCTCCGTTCGGGAAGAACACGAGGTGGTCGTGCACGTCGACCGAACCGTCGGGGCGCACGACCGACAGCCGGGTCGGGCGCGGTTCATCGCCGGCTTCGAAGTCGAACCCGAAGTTGCCTACGTAGATGGTTCCATCCACGCCGACCACCATGTCGTTGCAGTTGCCGGTGGCAGCGTCGGCGAGCTCCGCGTGGACCACGACCGATCCGTCGGGCTCGCGGCGCAGGACCTTGCGCTCGATCATCGAGACGAACACCAGCCGACCGTCTGGCAGCCAACCGAGCCCGGAAGGACGCTCGTGATGCTCCAGTTCGACATGGCGAGTGCCGCTCCCGTCGGCGTGGATCTCGACCGAGGAGATCGTCTGCTGGAAGAAGTCGCTGAACCACAGTCGGCCGTCGTGCCACCGCGGTCCCTCGCCGAAATCGATCCCGTCGATCACGAGGGTCCAGTCGGGTGTCGCTGCAGCATCGGTCATCGCGGCAGCGTAGGTCGTGCGGTTCGCCCGTTTCGAACGGCGGGCCGGTCGACGGTGATGGATGCTGGCGAGCCGGCCGCTGCATCGATCCCGACCAGGTGATGCAGTCGCCTGGCTAGGAACGGCCGAACATCCGCCGCATGAGGCGATCGATCAGCAACGGCTTGTCCCGCTTCTCTCCGTCGTCGAGATGACGGTCGCAGTAGAACTGATACGGAGGGCGCGGCTCGCCACAGGTCTGGCACCGATATCGCTGCCTCAGCGGGTTGGGATTCCCCATGTTGCCGCCGAACATGGCGACGACTCTAGCTCGTTCGGCCTCCGGCTCGTCCGGGACCTCGTCGGCGGCGAAGCGTGACGGTCAGCTGTTGGCTCGGCGGACGCGGACCGACTTGTTGCGGATCTTGGCGCCGTCCATGCTGCGCAACACCTTGCCGGCGTGCTGCTCGGGAACCTGGACGAAGGCCGATTTGTCGTTGATCTTGATCGCACCGATGTCGCTGCCGCTGATGCTCGCCTCGTTGGCGATCGCGCCGACCAGGTCGCCGGGTCGCACACCTGCGGATCGACCGAGGTTGAACTGCAGGCTGACGAAGCCCGCCTCGACGTGGTGCGAGCCATCAGGATTGCGGAGCGCTCGCTGCTCACCGCGGTCACCGCGCGGTCCGCGATCTGCCCGCGGCCCGTCGTTGCGCTGTCCTCGGTGGCCCTTCCGATCGCCTCGGTCGTCACGGTCGCCGTACCGGTCGCCCTTCTCCGAACGAGCGTTGACCTCGGGAATGTCCTGCTCCGTGCTCGTTCGCCCGGACGCCTCGTGAGCGAGGCGCACGGCGGCGATCGCGACGTCGATCGGATCGTGCTCGGCGCTCAGCGTCTCCACGATCGAGCGGTAGAGCTCGATCGAATCCTGGTCGCCGATCTTCGCCGCGACTTCGTCGCGCGTGATCTCCATGCGCTTGGCCGTGAGGTCGTTGACCGTCGGCACCTTCTCGATCGAGATCGACTGGCCGGTCTGTCGTGCGATGTTGTTGATCTTGCGGTGATCCTTCGGGCCGCCCAGCGTGATGGCGATGCCTTCGCGTCCGGCACGGCCGACTCGGCCGATGCGGTGCGTGTAGGCCTCGGTGGTCTGAGGGATGTCGAAGTTGACGACGTGGCTGAGGTGGTCGACGTCGATGCCGCGCGCCGCGACGTCGGTGGCGATCAGCAGCGTGGCGATCCCGCTCTTGAGGCGGCCCATCGCCCGGTCGCGCTGATCCTGGCTCATGCCGCCATGGAGCGCTTCGGCCCGGTACCCGCGGGCGTTCATCACGTCGACGAGTTCGTCGACGTCGCCACGAGTGCGGCAGAACACGATCGCTGCTTCCGGCGACTCCATGTCGAGGATGCGGCCGAGCGCTGCAGCGCGGTGGGCGCGGTGGCTGAGGTACGCGGTCTGGCGAACCTTCGGGATCGTGCCCGCCGTCTCGGTCGCACGCTTGATGCTGATGCGAACGGGGTTGCTGAGTTGACGAGAGGCGATCGAGTCGATGCGGTTCGGCATCGTGGCCGAAAAGAGCACGGTCTGACGCTCCGGTGGCGCAGCGTCGAGAATCGCCTCCAGGTCTTCGGCAAACCCCATGTCAAGCATCTCGTCGGCTTCGTCGAGCACGACCATGCCGCATCGACCCAGGTCGAGCGAACCCCGCTTGAGATGGTCGAGGACGCGTCCCGGCGTGCCGATGACGATGTCGACGCCAGCGTTGAGCAGGCTGAACTGTGGTCCGATGCTGGCACCGCCGAACAGTGCCGCGATCCGCACGCCGCGCTGAGCGCCGTACTGCTTCATCGCCTCGGCGACCTGGTTGGCGAGTTCACGCGTGGGGACGAGCACCAGCCCGAACGGCGTCTTCGACTTGCCCGCGCCGATGACGCGGTCGAGCATCGGCAACGCAAACGCGGCGGTCTTGCCGGTGCCGGTCGCCGCTTGACCCAGCAGATCGAAACCGTCGAGGAGCGGCGGGATCGACTCGGCCTGGATCGGCGTCGGAGTGTCGTACCCGAGTGCGACCAGCGTGCCGAGCAATTCCTCCGACAGACCCAGGTCCGCGAACCGGATCACGCCATCGTCGAGGAGTTCGTCGTCGTCGATCACTTCATCGTCGAGGAGTTCGTCATCGATCGCGTCTGCGTCGGTTGCGTCTGCGTCGCTCGCCGTGTCGATCTCGTCCGTGTCGACTTCGATGTGCGTGACGTCGTGTTCGGGGTCGTCGAGCGACTCGTCGAGCAGCAGTCGATCGAGCACGGAATGCTCGCCGGCGGTGGGTGCAGGCAAGGACGCCGGCGTGGCATCCAGGTCGTCGGACGCGTCATGGCCCGTGTGTTCGAGTGTGTCGTCTTGGTGCATCGCTTCGATCCCTGGGGTTTTGGTGCCCCGTGGTTTCGAAGCCATTCCAGGTTAGGGGCGAACCGCCTGCATCGTCGGTTGTCGACGCAAGCGAGCCAGCAGTCACGTCACTCGGTGCGTCAACCGGTACGTCGGGCAGGGCGGTCGAAGAAGAGGTCGATGCGGCCCGAGCCCATGTCGACGGCGGTCCATCCGTGGCGTCGAGCAAGCATCCGGACGCGACGGCTGCGGCGGCTCGCCGGCATGACGAGTCGCCCGACGTCTTCCTGACGAGCCCATTCGGCGAGGTGCGCGAGCAGTCGACTTCCGAAGCCGCGACCGCGGTGCTCGGCCAGCGCGACCATCGCGATCCGTGCGTCGGCGGTCACGGTGGCCATCGCAACCAGCGTGCCGTCGAGCATCATCCCGAAGCGTGCTGCGGCCGGGCCCAACAGGTCGGCGACGACATCGGTGTCGGTACCGTCGACGCCACCCTCGAGGGCATCGAGGAAGGGCTGCACGAGGCCGAACAGGCTCGGATGGTCGATCGCCACGACGATCGGTTCAGGAACGGTCACCCGTCCGAGTGCTGACATCATTTCCATACCGTGATGCTGTCCGCCCGACGTGTCGACCATGTTTCGTCGAGATGCACGCCGTGTAGCCATCTGACCAGTCGTCTGGCGGCATCCCGATGAACACCTCGGTCACGATCGGGTGGCGGCGTGTGCATGATCACGCTGCAGCGCGGCGTCACGGTCGCGTGTTGTCGTGACGCACAGTCGAGGCGCTCAGCGACCGGAATCGCCAGAACCGTCAGATTCGTCGGCGTGCTCGCTCGGCGTGGCGAGTTCGGTCTCGGCGGTGGCCGCTGCCACAGCGGTGAGTGTGTCGTCGAGTTCGCGAAGGTCGTCGAGTTCGTCGACATCGATCTCGTCGGTCGCGCCAGGGGCGGCGTAGCCGGCCGCGAAGGCGAGCACCGTCGGAACGATCACCAGCGGCCACCAGGCAACCGATGGGAGCGGGAAGATCCGCAGTACCGAGAACGCGACGGTGAGCAGCATGCCGACCCCGAGCCCGGACGCCGCGAAGCGCAGCGCTCGCCGAAATCGATTGGGCGGCAGCGTGCGGCGCGCGAGCCCTTGCAGGTTGAGGTAGATCGACCCGGCGGTGGCTGCGAACAGCAACAACGCGAACAGCGCCATCGTCGAGGTGACCGACCCCCGAACGTCGACGGCGAAGTCCTCGGTGGCGAGCAACTCCCGGTCGGCGCCCGGTGCGTACAATGCGAGTTTCGCTCGCAGGTAGCCGTGGGCCTGGCTGTCGATGTCGAAGAAGTCGAGCGGAACCGTGACCTCTCGGGTCTCGCCAGGATCGAGTTCGACGGCGATCCGAGTCGTGTACGTCAAGAACGTCAGCCCGAGCATCTCGCCCTCGAGGCGCAGGTACCGCACCGCTTGTGGCACGTCGCTCGTGTTGACCATCGTCATGTTGAGTTCGGACTCCACGATCGACAGCGGGAGCGGATCGGCAGCGTCGGCGTCGCGGAGGTCGATCTCGTCGATCGTTGCTTCGATCTCGATCACCTGCTCGTTGCTCTCGCCGCACGCCGAGAACGTGAGCATCGCGATGACACCGATGCCAGCGGCGCGCACCGACCGACGCCGAGCGGTTCGCGAGGCGCGTCGGTGCGTGGCGCCGGGGTGTCCGCCTCGCGGGTGAGAAGAGGAGATGGTCGGCTGCATGGCGATCGTCGAGGTCGGTTCCAGATGGTGAGGTTCGGGTCGCTGGCACTCGGTTGTCGTGCGGGAGCACCGAGTCTGTCACCAGCATGACGCATCGACGTCAGCGATGCGTGAATCGTCGGCCCATCTGAACGGAGCCCCTGCGCGGGCGGCGTCCGACGTGGGCGGGTCTCGGCGTTCTACGCTGCGGGATGTGCACCCCGTCGTCGAGATCCGCCAACCCGATCAGCCGCCGCTCTTCGTGTCGGTTCGCGGACCACTCGAGATCGGACGCGAGTGCCGAGGAGTCCTCCTCGCCGACCCGCAGGTGTCTCGTCGGCACCTGGTGATCGATACGGCGGACGGCGCGGTGTCGGTGGCCGATCTCGGGAGCACCAACGGCTCGACGATCGACGGGGTGCCGTTGCGGGCGCCGACGCTGCTCGGACCCGGCCAAGTCGTCCGGTGCGGCGAGACGACGATTCGGCTCGATGCGCCCGTCCCCGCATCGGTGGCGCCAAGTGGTCACGGGAAAGGCACCGTGGTCGCCGGACCGGCCGACGAGCCGACCCGCACGATGGTCGCCACCCCCCAGTCATCTGGCGCGGTCCCGGCGCCGCCGGAAGCATCTGCGCCGCCTGCGCCATCTGCGCCATCTGACGACTCGATCTGGGCGCCGCAGCGCCCGGTCTCGGTCGACGACGAGATGCGTCGCACCTCGATCGACATGGTCGCAGCCAGCGCTGTCGACGACGGCTTCGACCTGGCGTCGCTCCCCGCCGACCAGGGAACGCTCACGATCGTGTTCAGCGACATCGAGTCGTCGACCGAACGTAACGTCGCGCTCGGCGACCAGGCGTGGTTCGAGGTGCTCGCCATCCACAATCGGATCGTTGCGAAGCGGGTCACCGAGTTCGGCGGGACGATCATCAAGAACCAAGGCGACGGCTTCATGCTGTCGTTCCCCGGTGCTCGTCGGGCGCTCGACTGCATGATGGCCGTGCAGCGCGATCTGACCGAGCATTCGAGCAAGCACCCACAACGAGCGGTTCGGATCCGGATCGGCATGCACACCGGCGAGGTGTTGGCCGACGCTGATGGTGACCTCTTCGGTCAGCACGTCGTGGTCGCGGCTCGCGTGGCGAACCTCGCAGCGGGTGGTGAGATCCTCGTGTCGTCGCTGACCAAGGAGATCATCGCCTCTCGCGGCGACGTCGTTTTCGAACCGGGCCGCGAGGCGCATCTCAAGGGCATCGGCGACGCGGTCGTCTACCCGATGGACTGGGCCCGCCACCGCTGATCCCCGTATCGGTTTGTGTCAGACACAAACCGTTACGCCTCGTGCTCAGCGGGAGGCGAGCGCCTTGATCGCGGTGTGACGGAGTGCTTGCTTCGCTGCTCGGCGGCGGCGCCGGTTGGCGCGGGCGGCGAGCCCGAGGGCGATCGCGCCGATCCCGCACAGCGCCGCCGGCCCGATGACGGCGGCCTGACCGCGAGCGGTGCCGGCGATGATGGTGAGCCCGGCCGATGCCGCAGCGCCGAACAGCGCGCCGGTCAGTGCGAGGCCGACGAACGACGTCACGCCGTTGCGACCCCGACGGAACGCTCGCAGGTTCGACTCGATGCCGGCGACGGCGAACAGCGCGAGCAGGATCGAGATCACGCCCGCTGCGGTGAGGAACCACGGGTTCGTGGCGGTCACCGCGAACGTCGACGAGCCGAGCGCGGCTCCCGTCGCCGTGTCGGTCAGATCGATCGAGGCCGTCAATGCGCCCGACGTGACGTTGCCGAGGAATCCGGGATCGAGCTCGACCGCTTCACCGGCCTGGACGTCGATGCTGTCGGTCGATCCGACCGCGACGCCGAGTTGGGTGAAGGCCATCGATACACGAAGCCCGGGCAGCACCCGGTCGACCGTGATGGTGTCGGAGAGGTCGAGTTCGATGGGATCGTCGAGGTTCGCGACGGGTGTTCCCTCGACGAGAATCGCAGCGAGTGCTCCGGACCCGGTCGATTCCGGTTCCTCGGTGCCGCCTCCGACCAGCGCCCAGACCAGCCCGGCGACGAACAGCGCGGCGGCGATGGCGTATTGCGCGATCGGCCGTGATGGTGCAGCCAACACCTCGGAGATGTCGATGAGTCGATCGACGTCGGCCGCCTTGGCTCGGCCGACGTCGCGGTCCGACGGCAACGGCTTGACCGGCGCGTCCGACAGCGGCGGTTGGGGCGACGGGGTTGCAGGCGTCGGGTCGGTCGACGCTTCCGGTGGCGTCGGTTCCGGCTGCTGATCGTGCGGCTGCGGCGAGGACTCGCCCGCCGCCCGGCCGTCACGATCGCGGCCGTCGCGATCGCGGTGGTCATGATCGCGGTCTGCGGGTGACCCGATGACCGTCGACGACGCGCCATCGACTGCGCCATCGGCCGTAGTGGTGGATCCGCGGACGACGGTGCTTCGCGCACCGTCGGTCGTCGGCATCTCGGGACGGCGCGCCTCGTCGGGTCGAAGCGTGCGGGCCGCCCGGCCGATTCGTTCCGATCCGCGAACGACCAACCCGCTCGCGTCGAGCCATCCCGGCCCCCACGCGTCGACGGCGGCCTCGGCGAGCCGCGTGCCGAACTCCTCGGCCTGTCCGAAGCGCTCCGACGTCGAACGGGCCAGTCCGCGCATGGTCACCTCGGCCAGTTGCGTTGGGACGCGGGGTGCAACGTCGCGGAGTGGGAGCGGCTCGGAGGTGATCCGCTGGGTGAGCATGGCGACGAGGGAGTCGGCGCGGTCGAACGGGAGCCGACCCGAGAGCATCTCGTAGTACATCGTGGCGGTGGCGTAGACGTCGGCGGGCGGGCCGACGTGGTTGCCCTCGGCCTGTTCGGGGGCCATGTAGGCCGGGGTGCCGAGCACCGATCCGGCGATCGTCGCCTTGGTGCTGGTGCCGTTCACCATGCGCGCGATCCCGAAATCGGTGACCTTCAAGACGCCGTCGGCGTCGAACATCAGGTTCTCGGGCTTGATGTCTCGGTGCAGCACCTGTTGGTCGTGTGCGTGCTGCATCGCCGAGCAGGTCGCCAGGGTGATCGCCGTCGCCTGCGGCATCGTGAGACCGGTCGCGACGAACTGGTCCCACACCGTGCCGCCCGGGAGTTGCTCCATGATCAGGACGCAGTGGTCGTCGCGCTCGATGAAGTCGTAGACGGGGACCACGTGTGGGTGATTCAGCGTGGCGAGCACCCGGGCTTCGACGGAGAAGCGATCGCGGGTCGCTCGGTCGGCGGCGAGCGAGCCCTGCAGCTCCTTCACGGCGACGAGCCGATCGAGGCTGCGGTGTCGGGCGAGGTACACGACCCCCATCGCGCCCCGACCGAGTTCGCGTTCGATGCGATATTCGGGGAGGAGTGCGTCGAGCGCCGCGAAATCGCCCGCTGTTCGGTCAGGCTGGTCGCCCGTTGGTGTTCCGCTCACGACCGTCAACGTACCCAACCCACGTCAACCAGGCGTGACGTGGACCCGGCACGACGTCGTTCCGCGCGAACCTCATGTGAAGATCGAGGGTTTGGGGTGGCGGCGACGGTCGGCGACAGAGTGGGTCTGACCCACTCTGTCGCTGTTCGACGGAGCATTTGCGTTGCACGTTCACGGCGTGTTGACGGCGACTTCGTAGCATGTCGTCCATGTCGAGCACTCCACATCGCAGCGGGGCAGCGCATCGTCGCCTCGCGCGGCTGTTGGCTGCTGCCGCCGTGCTCCCCGTCGGTCTCGGCCCTGTCGGCTTCGCCGTTGCCAGCGGCGACTCGACGACGACCACGACGACCACGATCCCCGTCACGACCACGACCCCCGTCACGACCACCACCACGAGCGCTGCGGAGATGACGACCACGACGGCCCCCGAGACGACGAGCGTCCCGGAGACGAGCTCGACGGTTCCCGAGGCGACGACCATCCCGGAGACGACGGTTCCCGAGACGACCACGACGGTGCCGGCGATCACGATGGTCGAGACGACCACGTCGGTGCCCGAGGCGACGACCACGACCATCCCGGAGACGACGGTTCCCGAGACGACCACGACGGTGCCGGCGATCACGATGATCGAGACGACGACGACGGTGCCCGCGGCCACGACGGTCGAGACGACGACGTCGGTGCCGGCGGCCACGACGGCGCCCGCTACGACGGTTGCGCCAGGTCGTAACAGCGCTCCGGGGCTGCCGGTCGCCAACGCGGCCGGTCAGCCGACGGCGTGGACGGTGGGGCTCGAGGTCACCGACACGTTCGGATACGACGTGCCGTGGTCCCTCACGATCAGCGAGACCGTCCTGACACGAGACACGTTCCAGCTGCGAGATGGTGAACGTTCGCCCGACGTCATCCGCCCCGACGATGGTGACTACATCGTGCAGGTCACGCCCTTCGGTCTCGACACGTTCTGGTCGTGCGTCGGCGATGACTCGACGGTGCCACAGACTTCGACCGCTTCGCTTCTCCAGGTGTTCGTCACGCCCGACGACACTCGGATGGACTGCACGCTGACGTTGACGAATCCCACCCCGTCGACGTTGGTCATCGAGCACGTGTTCCCGAAGATGCCGGCCGCGACCGCGACCTACGACATCGTGTACGGCACCCGACAGAACCCGACCACGATGACCCCGGGGGCGGGCGGCACGTTGTCGCATGGCCAGTCGACGACGTTGACGACGTGGCAGGGGCAGTCGCTGTTCATCACCGGGGCGTCGGTGGTCGGTGGATGGCTCGTCGACGTCGATTGCAGCAACGCCGTCGCATCGGGCTTCTTCCTCGATTGGAATCCCTTCCGGGCCGACGCCACCATCTCCAACTTCCGGATGCGGGCGGGCGAGACCACCACCTGCCAGTTCGTCTACGACACGCTCGGCACCGTCACGATCGTCGAAGACGTCGACCCCGACGGAGCCGGCGCACCGCCGGCCGACTACACGGCATCGCCGACATCGAGCATCTCGACCGGGCCGTCGGCGTTCTCGCTCGCCGACGGACAGACACAGACGCTCGGCGTGGCGTTCAACCAGTCGGTGCTGGTCGAGCGCGCAGCGGTGCCGGAGTACGTGCTCGAGTCGCTCGACTGTGTCCGACTTCTCGACGGCGGCGGCACCGAGCCGGCATCGATCATCGCGTCGTCGGTGAGTGCGTCCGGCACGTCGTTCGTTCGTGTCGCGGCAAACCCCGGCATCGACGTGGTGTGCACCTTCACGTCGGTGCCCGCCGGGCCCCCGACCGTTACCGTGTCGCAGCGGCTCCTCGTCGTCGACCCGGCGCTGTATGCGGATCTCTCCGTCGAGCTTCGCGACGCCACGACCAACGCGCTGCTCGACACCATCGACTTCACCACGGCCAGCGATCCGAGTGGTGTCGGGATCACGCTGCCCGACCGCGGGCAGTACTCGCTCACCGTCGTCGACGATCAGGGTCTCGACATCACATGGAGCTGCGGTACCCAGATCGGCAACACGACCACGTTCGACCTGCTGCTCGGCGAGGGAATCAGCTGCCAGGCGCTGGCCGACGAGAATCCGGCGACCGGCTCCGGCTCGCTCACCCTCACGAAGGCGACCAGCCCGGACCAGTTCTACGACTACGACGTCGAGGTGTTGCTCGGTGCGTACCCGATCGCCGAGTTCGAACTGAGCGTCGACGGCGGTCCCGTTACGGTGAACGACCTCGCTGTCGGCGAGCACGTCGTCATCGAGACGACGCCGTTCGACACGCAGCTCACCGGCATCGACTGCGGTCCGGCTGCCACCTCGACGATCACCCGGACCCCGTTCGGTGTCGACGGCAACTACTTCTGGCGCAACCAGGTCACCGTCACCATCGCCGACGGCGCCGCCGTGTCCTGCTCGCTGACGAACGAGTTGGTCGAACCGCCGACGGCGCTCGACGTCTACGTCGACATCGACCCGTCCGACGGGACCGAGTCGGTGACGATCACGGTCGAACCGGCATCCGCGGTCACGTCCGGCCCGTCGGTGCGGACGATCACCGGCGGCAGCGGAAGCGTCAGCTTCATCCTCGACAACGACGCCGACGTCACGGTCACGCAATCAACGCTCACCGGTTTCCGGACGCAGTCGTCGTGCGGCTTCGATCCGGACACGACCTCGCTCAGCCAGACGTTCACCACCCCGGCGGCTGGAGGCGTGGTGAGTTGCTCGTTCCTCAACGGGAACACGCCCCCGAGCATCACGGTGTTCACCGAGACGGTGCCGGCCGGACTGCCCCAGGTGTTCGACTACACCGTCGACCCGGCGGGGTCGGTGACCGTGGGGCCGGACGCCTTCGCTCAGTCACATGGCAATCTGACCGAGCTCGAACTCGATCCGTTGGTCGCCGATCCGACGATCACGCAGACGCCCGTTCCCGGCTTCCTCACGTTCACTTCGTGCCTCGACACGACGATCGGCGACCCGACCACCGTGTGGGAGTCCGGCAACGTCGCGACGCCCCAGCCGAACCCGGGGGACGAGATCGTCTGCAGCTTCCGCAACGTTCCGGCCGGCCCGAGTCACACGGTCTCGGTCGACGTCGACGTGTCGACCGGTCCGGTCGACCTGTCGGACCAGTACGAGTTCTTCATGCGAGTGTCCGGAGACGGCCTGCAGAGCCCGAATGGAATCGGAGCAGAGCAGCGCATCTGGGTCAGCGATGGTGACCGTCCCGAGTTCCGCGTGGAACAGGCGACACCGGAGATCACGATCGAGCGGATCGACGGGTTCTCCGGCTTCGATGGCTTCGAGTACCGGATCACCTGTGGTGCGCTGTCGGAGGTGAACCAGCCGCTCACGTTCACGCCGAGCGCCGACACCGACTGTTCCTTGAGCTTCGAAGCTCGCACGGTCACGGTCGAGAAGTCCGTGGAGCCGGCCGTGATCGGTGGCTTCGACACGTTCGACATCGAGGTCGACGCAACGGTCGGCGGCACCGACGGGGTCTCGTTGCAAGACGGCGACCGCGAGACGTTCGTGATTCCCCCTGCCCAGACGGTCGATGTGACCGAACTCGATACGGGTCCCTACGACGCCACGACCGTGTGTACGCGCCTCGACGCGGGCGGCGCGGCGGTGGTCCCGCCGACCGGACCGTTCGCCGGAGCGTCGGTGACCCTGCCCGGCGACCGCACCAGCTATGAGTGCCTCATCGTCAACAGCGCGACGTTCGTGTCGAGCTACGAGGTCGTGGTGGAGAGCGAACTCGATCTCGGCGAAGTCCAGATCCCGGCGCAGTTCCCCGGCATCGACGTGGAGTTCGACGGAGATCTCGCCCGCGGCGGCGACGGGGGCCCGATCCTGGAACGTCCCCGTCCGTCGGTGGCCACCGGTGGGGCGTTGGGTGCCCGGCCGCCGGTCGTCGGACCGGTGTCGAACCTGATCGAAACCGTGACCGTGCCGACGAACGGATCGGCATCGGTGCTGGTCACCGGAGGCGGCGATGTCACGATCGCTGCTCGAGGTGGGTCCGAAGCCTTCGCGACGTCGATCTCGTGCCCCGGTGGCGCGACGAATGCTGACGGGTCGGTCACGCTCTCCGGCGTGTCCGCCAGCGTGACCTGCCTGATGACGAACACGGCGGCAAACCTGACCCTGCGTAACTCGGTGGTCGGCCCGACGACGGTGACGGCGTGGCCGTTCTCCATCTCGAACGTCGTCGCGGGGCCGTCGACCCCCTCGCTCGGACGCACCGGATCGGTGACGGTAGCGGTCGCGGTCGACTCGCTCGTGACGATGACGCAGACGAGCACGCTGGGCGCCGCGACGGTGGACAGTTCGTGCGGTCCGATCACCACACCGCGACCGGCGGGAGGGTTGACGCCTGGTGGCTCGGTCGGTTTGCACCATCGACCGTTGCTCGCCGCGCTGTTCGACACCTCGCAGAGCGTGACGCTCGGCGGTGGCTCGTCGGTGACCTGCACCTTCGTCAGCACCTACGCCACGACGTCCCCGCCGACCCCGACGACCACGCCCACCACGACACCATCCACCACGACACCATCCACCACAACGCCATCCACCACGCCCACCACGACACCGCCCACCACGACACCGACGACGATGCCGGGTGGCTCCCTCCCCGGTCCGGTGCCGCCCACGACACCCGGCGATACGCCGGCGACCACGACGCCCGGCGTGACGCCGATCCTCACCGTGCCATCGCCGACGACGGCGCTGCCGCCGGCCCCGTTCGCCCCGCCGAGTGGGACGCCGACGACAGTGCCGACGAGTGACACGACGCCGGACACCACTCCGGACGGCGAGGTGCCGACCACGCTGCCGCCGTCGGAGGATCCGCCCGCTGGCGATCCGCCAAGCGATGCGCCACCCAGCAGTCAGCCGCCTGGCGAGCCCGGCACGAACGACGAGCCACCGTCGGCGATGATCACCACCGACGGTCCCGATGACGTCTTCGTCGACATCGGCGATCCGATCCCGGTGGAGATCGACTGCGACGGCGAGGTGATGATCCTCGTCAATGGGGTGCCTCAGCAGCGGGTCGATCAGATCGAGCCGTCAGCGCTCGGACTCGGCGACCACGTCATCGAGGTGCGCTGCGACGGCGAGACCATCAGCGAGGTGCGCGCCGTCGTGTTCGAGCAGGACGAGGGAGCCCCGGCTGGCAGCAACATGACGGTGATCGTGATGTTCGTCGTGATGGCCGCCGGAGCGTTCCTGTTCGCCCCCTCCGCCGCGAGTCGCAAACGCCTCACCGTCTGACCCACGGAGCGATGAGGACCGGTGCGACCAGGTCGCGTGGGTTCTCATCGGGTGGCTGGGGTGGTGGCGGCGAGCCGTGCGATCAGGTGCGCCGGGTCGATGCGATCGCAGCGCCTCCGAAGCCGATGAGGAGCAACGCGACCAGCATCAGCGGCAGCATCGAATCGGATTGGCCGGTCTCTGGAAGCAACATCACGATGGTCGTGGTCGGCGCCGCGGTGGTCGGGGCAGCGGTGGTCGGCGCAACCGTCGTGGTCGTCGTCGTGGTCGTCGTCGTGGTCGGAGCGACCTGGTCGTCGACGACGATCACGCCGGCGACACCCAGGTCGCGGCTCAGCGAGAACTGGGCCGACGCGTCGTCGATCACCTCGGTCTGGTCGTCGTCGACGACGGGGGTGACGGTCGCGCTCGCCTCGTAGCCCTCGGGGCCCGCCACACCGAAGGTGTACGCCCCGATGGGAAGGACGGCTTCGAACGATGCGTTGCCGACGCCTGGTGCGGGATCTACGCCGGACGCAACGATCGTGCCGGCCGAGTCGTACACCTCGATCGTGAAGTCCGCGCCGGTTGCCGAGCCGCCCGAATCGTTGACGATCTCGATGTCGGCTCGGACGAGTTCCGTGACGTATTCGTTGCGCAGCGTGCAGAGGGTGTCGGCGAACGGGATCTCGCCGTGCGTGACGTCGAACGCCGGAGACGGAAGGACCTCGCGTCCGCCCTGCGAGTCGATCTCGCAGGTCACGAAGACCGCCTCGTAGCCGTAGTCGGGCAGGACCTCGCCGAGCGTGTAGGTGCCCGGAGCCAACCGCACCCCCGCGCAGAGATCGGTGTCGATCAGCCCTGGCGGAAGTTGGATCAGTGGTTCGAAGGAGCACACGTCGTTGGACGGGTCCGTGATCGCGCCGGTCTCGACGAGGGCGCCGTCGGCGTCGTAGATCTCGAGCGGGAAGTCGCTCGACCCGAGCGGCCCGCCGCTGACGACCTTGTCGATGTAGAGCACGGGTCCGCGTTCGATCTCGACGAAGCAGGTGACATCGGCCCCTGATTGGAACGTCACGTCGATCGGCAGTTCATCGGGGGTCACGATGGGTGTCTCGTTGGCAAGACACTCGACGGTGCTGACGTAGTAGCCGGGAGAGATGCCGAGGACCTCGAGGGAGTACGTGCCGCCGTCTTGCAGGCTGGCGGTGTTCTCGCCGCATGTCAGGCGACGTTCGGCGCCAGCGCCCGACGGAATACATCCGGCGACTGGTGTCCCCTCATCGGTCAGCTGCAGCGTGAGTGCGTCTCCGGCAGCGGCCGAGTCCGGGTCGACTCGGAACGGGCTCACTTCGACGATCAAGTCGATGCTCGCCTCGGTCGGCTCGCCCGCCTCGACCGTGTCGGCGACGCCGACGAATCCGACTCCTGCTGCGATCATCGCGAGGATTGCTGCTGCTCGACTTCTCATCGGGTTCCCTCCGCTCGTCGCCGCACGCTCGCGGCTGGGTGAGAACGTAGCCCAGCACGACGGCTCGCTCCGGGAAGATCCGCAGCCGACGCGCGCCGGATGCCCGCGACGACATGAGTGACGACACGAGTGACGACATCCGGGACGAATGCCAGCGCAGCGTCGCCACCCCGGTCGTCGACGAAGACGTTCAGGTCACTCGGCGGCGGCGAGCTTCTCGGTGACGGTCACACCATCGGTGACCACCGAGGCGTCGAGGCCGATCGGGGCCTCGTCGATCCCGAACACCCAGCGGTAGAAGCCGGTGGTCGCCTGGTGGATGCCGGGCCAGACCTCTTCCACCGGGCGGTTCGGATCTTCGCAGCCGTCGGTGCCGAGCGTGCGAAGGCGATCGTCGATCACGGCACCGAGACCGGCGGCTTCGGCCAGGTCGATCAGCGTGGCGTTGCCGTCACCGACCGCGCACAGGTCGGAGAAGGCGAGATGGCCGGAGTCGGCGAACGACCACAACCACGACGGCGCCGGGGCCCGCTCGAACGCCGGGACGGTCCGTTCCGTCGGCGAGACGATCGCGTCGAGCTCACCGGCCATGAACAGCGACGGGACGCCGGGGGCCTCGTCGCCGAGTCCCGACGCGTACGACACGTAGCCGAGGATTCCGTCGTCGCCGGCCATCTGGACGACGGTGCCGCCGCCCGCCGAGTGGCCGCCGAGGGCGACGCGGTCGTTGTCGAGCGCGCCGCCGACGATCGGGTCGTCATCGAGCGTCGTGAGGTACGTGCGCATCGAACGGAAGTCGTCGACCGACGGCGGCTGGCCCTCGCTCGTGCCGCCGAACTGGTTGAGGAGATCTCGCGACGGATGGTCGGTCGACGCCACGACCATGCCCCATGACGCAAGGTGTTGCGCGAGCACACTCGACTGCAGGCGGAACGAACTGGCGCCGTGGCTGAACAGCACCACCGGGAACGGGCCGTCGGTCGATACGGCGGCGTCGCGGGTGGCGTCGATCGAGCGGCTGTCGTTCACGTCGGCGGGGATGAGGTCGGCGATCGCCGGCGGCAGGAAGTCTCGGACGCGATAGGCATCGACCCCGCCTCGGGCGGCGTCGGTCGCCGGATACCAGACCTCGACCGGGTTCCCCTCGGGGAGCGCTCGGGTGGTGACACCGACGGCATACGGTCCGGTCGCCGCCAGGTCGGCGGCAGTCACTGCGGGTGTTTCGGCCACCGTGGTCGCGGGTGCCTCCGTGGTCGTCGTCTCAGGCGCCGCAGTGGTGGCGGGAGCCTCGGTCGTCTCGGGCGCCGGTGCCTCGGTGGTCTCAGGTGCCTCGGTGGTGGCGGGCGCGTCGGTGGTCTCGGCGGCGGGCGCCGTGGTGTCGGCGCCGGAACTCGATTCGGAGTCGGAACCGCACGCTGCGAGCGTGAGAGCTGCGACGGCGGCGAGAGCGAGGATGGAACGCATGAGCGGGAGCGTAGATCCCGTCGGGTGCTCCGATGAGGTCGGCCGAGACGGATCTCCGGACATACGGGCACGCAACCGGGCGTCTCGACCGGGGAATTCTCCCCATGTCGTCGACTGCCGGTTCCGTGGAGGATCGATCACGACCCGAGCGACCGCTCGCGGTCCCCACGAGCGGCCCGACGAGCGGCCCGACGAGCGGCCAGACGGCCGGCCCGAGCGCTGGCCGAGCAGCACAGGAGATGACATGTACGACGAGACCGACCCGCATCGCGCTGGAGCATCGACGCTGCGACGAC
Source organism: Ilumatobacter sp. (assembly GCF_046290335.1). Taxonomy (GTDB): domain Bacteria; phylum Actinomycetota; class Acidimicrobiia; order Acidimicrobiales; family Ilumatobacteraceae; genus Ilumatobacter_A. The sequence continues at coordinate 713,950 of NZ_JBKAGH010000003.1, forward strand.
GAGCCGCCTGCGAGAATCCGACCATGACTTCGAATGACGACGCCGCTGGTGGAGCATCTGCGACGGGCAACGGTGGCTCCGATCTCCCACCGGTGCCCCCGGTGGCCAGCGGATCGGGACGCGACGACGACACGCTCCCGAACCCTCACGGCGATGCCACACTGCTCCCGCTCGCGACAGCGACCGGCTCGGGGTCGCTGCCGCCCGGCTCGATTCCGCCAGGCGGCCCCACGGGGCCCGGCCAGTTCGGTGGCCCGGGTGGCGATACACCGGGCCGCCCCGCCTGGCTCCTGCCCGCCGGTGTCGGCCTCGTCGCCGGTCTCGTGATCGCGCTGGTCGCCGTGTTCGCCTTCGGTGGTGATGACGAACCGTCCGCCGACGACGTGCTCGTGCCGTCGACCCTGCTGGTGGAGTCGACGGTGCCCGGCGTCGCCACGACGCTCGGCGAGCCGCTCGCCACGACCACGATCTCGCCGACCGAGACCACGATCGATCCCGGTAGCGCCACGGTGCCGCCGACCGAGCCCGCGACCACCGAGCCCGCCACCACCGAGCCCGCCACCACCGAGCCGCCGCCGACCACCAGCCCCGACGGCATCGCGGCCGCATCGCCGGGCACCGTCCGAGTCTTCGACGTGGAGTACCCGATCGTTCGGGTGTGCCAGTCGACGCCGTTTGTCGGGTACTCGGTGACGAGTTACGTCTACGAGGAGGGTGGATTGCCGAGCTTCATCGAGCGCTGGTTCGACGAGGGTGGGGTCAGCGGAGTCGAATTCTTCGACGGCGAGGCCGATGAACTCGTCGACTTCGGCGCCGACGGGTTCGGCGCGATCGTGTTCCAGGGCGACGGCGGTTTCCCGGTCTCGGTCAACCCCACCGGGACCGAGTCGGGGCCGTGCGCAGGGACGATCGTCGAGACCGACCCGGCGAACCCCGACTTTCCGACCGAACGCGCCCTGCTCGACGTGTGTTTCGGCACCGTCTTCGCACCCGATGAGAACGGTGAGATGCGCGAGTCGGTCGGCTATCGCGCGGTGACCGCCGAGTTCGGCATCGTCACGGCCCTCCCCAACGCCGGTGCGTCACTCGCGGTGGCCTACTCCGCTCCCGACGCGTCGTTCGGCGGCTCGGACCCCGAGGCGCAACCCTCCGAGGTCGACGCCGGCCTGCGGATCGATGCGACGGCGGTCGGCAATCCGGCCGGCAGCTACGCCGGAATGACGCGGACCCTCGAGATCACGATCTCGGACGCCCTCCTCCGGGATTGCTGACGGACCGCCGACGACCGGACGACGGCCGATCCATGGCCGATCCATGGCCGATCCATGGGCGATCCTTGGCGGTCACACAGACGAAGGCTGTACCCCGTGACGGAGGTCGACGGTCGCGTGCGGCGGTGCGCCGATCGGCTCGCCGGCAGCGTCGGCGGATCCGCTGAGGTAGATCACGGCGAGCACGGCGACGACCAGCCACATCACGATCGCAAGTGACCACATCCACGCCGTCGAGCGAGTACGCGCCGACGACGAGCGATCGTCGCCAGCGCGCCCGGCTCCCTGTCCGGGCTGGTGGCCGGCCTCGTCGCGAGTGGGCGGCCCGGCTGCGACGTGCGTTGCTGCGGGCCGCTCGACCGAGTCGAGGCGCTGAAGACGTTCGCTACCGAGCGATGCCGCGAGGTCGTCGATCGCGCTCTGCAGTTCGTTGGCCGTCGGCCGCGCCGTCGCTCGATGGGCCAGACACCGTTGGAGCAGGCGTCGCAGCTCGCGTTCGGCCTCGGTGGTCGCGTCGCCAGCGAGTCCGGGGGTCGCGTCGACATCGGCGAGATGGATCGCCGTCTCGTGGTTGAAGTGGCGGTTGGTCAGCAGCTTGGCCAGCGTGACGCCGAGCGAGTACACGTCGGTCGTCGGGGTGACGGTGGCGTCGCCGCGTAGTTCCTCCGGGCTCGCGTAGCGGTACGAGACCGCATTGGTCTTGGTGGCGAAGTCGTCGGACGAAGCGATCGAGGCGATACCGAAATCGCACACCTTGACCTGGCCGAACGTGCCGACGAGCAGATTCTGTGGCTTGATGTCGCGATGCACGATGCCGGCCTCGTGCGCAGCGGCGAGCGCGTCGGATGCGTGCGACCCCACGAGGAGCACCTCGGCGAACGGCAGCATGCCACCGACGGCAGCGCTGCGATCGTCGAGCGACCCGCCGGGCGAGTACTCCATCACCAGCAACACCGCGCCTGCCGGTGTTCGCACGACCTCTTCCAGATTGACGACATACGGATGCCCGCGCAGGCTCGCCAGTGCCGTGAGTTCGCGGTTGGCTCGTCGGAGGCGGGCGTCGGCGTTGCCGTCGGCGCGCAGCTCCTTGATGGCGACGACCGTGCCGGTCGACGCGCGCGTCGCTCGGTACACGTCGCCGATCCCGCCGCTCCCGACGCGTACGAGGTCGTCGAACCCCACGACGTTCATGGGCCGCTCGATCCCCGTCGAGCGCCGCCGTGGACCCGAGTCGGTGTCACCGGTCGCCGTTCGCTGCGGCCAGTTCGTCATCGAGGAGCCACAGGTCGTCTTTGGTGACGATGCGAGACGACAAGACGTACTCGACGAGTCGCGCCTTGCGGTTGGACGCATGCGATCCGGCGTCGCCGTGCAGGCCGCGGATGCCGAGGTTGGCGAGTTTCTCGCAGACGTTGTCGAGCTTGCGGTTGTACTTGGTGGTCTTCCAACCGATCCGCCGAGCAGCCTCGGCAGTCGTCGGAATGTGGGCGGCTGCGTTGCCGCCGACGCGCAGCGCCGACTCCGAGATCGACAAGACGAGCAGCTTCTGATCTCGGGTCAGTTCGATTCGTCCCATCGTTGCGGTGCCGTCGTCGTCGGGCGCGGTGAGATCGGGAACGGGCGCGGCCGATGCTCGCTCGATCATGAACTCGTAGGTGGTCGATCCGGCCTGGAACCGCACGAGCGTTTCGCCGTACACGAGTGGCATCACGGCGCCGGGGCCGAGCATCGCCTCCATGCGACCCTCCGGATCGGCGATGGTGGCCACGAGTTGCGAACCGACGTTGCGGAGCATCGGCTCGCCGTGGCCGTCGGTGAGCAGTTCGAGGAATCGGCGATGCAGGTACGGGTTGTCGTCGATGACGAAGTCGGCGTCTCGCCCGATCGTGAAGGGCAGCCGGTCGATGTCGATCGCCTCGCCGCAGTAGTCCAGACTCAAGGTCATCGCCGCTCACCGTATTCCATCCGGCTCGCTCGGTCCTGCTGCACGCGACCGCCCGTTCTGGCTGCACGCGATGCGGGGGAAACCTCCCCATTGCGGTCGTTGCTGCGATGTCTCACGATGGCCACCGTCGGCGGTTGATCGTCCCGCGTGATCGACCGGCCATGATCGACCGGCCATGATCGACCGGCCATGATCGACCGGCCATGATGAAAGGTACGCATGTCCCCTCCTGAACCACGCCGTCGGCGTCCCGCCTGGTTGGCGCCGCTCGTCGTCGGACTCGCCGCACTTCTCGTCGGAGCAGGGCTCGCGGTGGGGATCATGCAGCAGGGCGATGCATCTTCGATCGCCGACCCGACGGAGACGTCGATCTCCGGCACGGTGCTCCCCGTCGTGACCACCACCGCGAGTCCGTCGGGCGACGCGAGCACTTCGAACGAGCCGGCGGTGGCGACCACCGTGGCTGCGGTTTCGGTTACTGCTGTCTCCGTGCCACCGGTGCTCGAGCCACTGGCGCCCGGTTCGATTCGCGTTGACGGGGAGACGTTCATCGAGACGTACCAGTGCCTCGCGTTTGCCGTGTCGAACCCGGTGACCGGGAGCGGTGACGCCGGGATTCGCGTGGCGCTGCACCAGATGCAGTCGGCGACGGGTGCCCGCCTCTCTCTCGAACGATGGCGCTACGACGTCGGTGGCGCCATCGGTGTCGCCGAACTGAGCGGTGACGTCGGACCGCGGCGCACGGAGTTGGTCGAATTCTCGGTGGCCCCGAGCGACGGGATCTATACCGTCCCGAACGGCGCGCTCGTTCGTCGAGTCGAACTCGGGGAGTTGGCCGAGCCGTCGACGCTGTGTTCGGCGCTGGTCGTCGATTCGACCGCCGAGTTCCGAACCTACGGTCTGGTCGACGCGTGCCGTGCCCCAGACGAGCCGGCCTCGACCCTCGCGGAGATCTTCACGCTGCACGACGGTGTGACGCTGACGCGGCGCACGACGTCGGACAGCGATCGCTTCGTCGGGGAGTTGCACCATCCCGATGGCACGTTCGCGGTCGCCGATGGGATCGTGCGACTCACCGACCGAGGGACCGTCGAGCTGTCCGGCTCGCTGCTGCCGGGCCCGCTGTCGGCGCGCGATACCTGGCTGCTCGAACTGGCCTCGACGCCACCGAGTCGTTCGTGTCTCCCCGAACAGACCGCTGCATTCGCCGTGGGCTGAGCGTTTCCTCGTTCGCTCGGCGGCACCCACTGATCAGACGAACGCACGCGTCGTTCGGGATCGTTGCTTCGGCAACCTGCGTCAGCACCGCCAGGACGGAGCATCACATGCCACATCACCTTTCCGAGCCATCCGACGGCCATGACGGCCCTGGCGTTCATCACCGTCATGAGATCGATCGCGTGGACCATGACATCGATCTCGAGTGTCCGGGGTGTCGGATGCTGGTCGAGTTGTTCGAGGTCGAGGCGGCGTTGCGTGACTGCAGCCTGCGGCTCTGGGTCGCCGGTTGGTCACCGATCGAGTTGCTCGACGAAGTCGTTCGGGTCACCGGTCTCGCCGGGTCGCGCGACTTCGTGGTCCAGGTGCTGCTCGTCGATGACTCCCATCGCAGTGAGCAGGCGAGAACTCCGGAGTGGACCAGCCGGATCACCGCGCTTCGAGCGATGACCGCGATCGACGACGTGTCGCTCGGTTGGCTGGGGAGATGGATCGTGGGCAACCACTACTCGGTGGAGTCGGAATGCATCCTGAACGGCACGCTGCGCACCTTGCAGGAACTCCTCCACCCGTCGATCGCCGCCTGAACGGCTGCGTGGGGCAGACCCACGCGGTCGCCGTCACTCGCCGTCACTCGCGCGGTTCGATGATGCAGGGCCCGCCGTCGCAGGTGTCGATCACCATGCCGTCGGGTGCCAGGAAGGCGGCGATCTGGTCGTAGGCCGCCGCCGCCCGCCGCACGTCCTCATGCGGGTCGATGCCGTCTCGGGGTGGCGTGTTCGTGATCGGCGGCAACGCGGTGCCGGAGTCGAACGTGATCGTCGCCGAACCGTCGAACGGGTACGACTCGATCCGTGGGATCCCCCAGAACGGCTCGACGTCGGTCGAACGCACCTCGTCCGCGGCGCCACCGACCGAGGCGCCCATCGAACGAGCCATGACGTCCATCGCCACGTTGGCGACCTGGAAATCACCGAGCGCGCCCTGGATCAGCCCGACCTTGCGGTCGACCCCCGGGAGCGGATCGTCGCCGTAGTGATTGACGTAGCCGTTGCCTTCGCCGCGATCCCACAACATCTGGATCAGGAGCAACGTGACCGCCTGGTCGAGCTTGTCGGGGAACGCCGGGTCGAGGATGAGCTGGAACGTGTCGAAGTCGACGCTGCGGTTCAGCAGTGTCGAGTAGTTGACGCCCGGCACGCCGAACACGCCGCGGTCCCAATCGGTCGAGATCGCCGTCGACACCGGACCCATGATCCCGCCCTGCGAGATGCCGTAGTAGTAGAGCTCGTCGAGGGCGATCAACGGCTCGCCCGCTTCCGATTGGAAGTTCGGGTCCGAAACGAGACCTTCGGGATGCTTCATCAGCCGACCGAGGAACAGGGTGTTCAGGTGGCCCTGCAGGAGTCGGTCGGCGAGGGTCGAGAAGTTGCCGGGGTCGACGAGTGAGTCGACGGCGTTGCCGGTGTCGTCCTCCGACATCCCGATCAGCGAGGTGCCACACACGACGTAGTTGTGGTTCTGCGCGAGCAGTGTCGGGCCGGCGGAGGTGACCTGTCGCTCGCTGCCGAGCAAGCCGTGGCCGTACACGAGCCCGGCGCCGGGATCGGCGCCGCTCGACGCATCGGTGACCTGGCAGCGGTACCTCGCGGTGAACGTACCGTTGACGCTCGGGAGGTCCGGGTCGTCGGTGAGCGACAGGCCCGTGCCGGGGGAGCCGTCACCTTCGAGGTAGAGCGGGATGTCGTAGGTGCCGTCGATGACCGTGCGGCTGGCACTGTCGCCGTCGCCCGGTTCGACCTCCACGGTGTCGACCGTGAAGGTGGGGGCCGCGTCGCCGAGTCGTGAGAACGCGTCGTCGCGCATGTGGAGCAGCGGACCGGTGAGGCTCTCGGTCGAGATGACGGTGAAGTCCCACGCAATGGTGAGGTCGTCACGATCGACGCCAGCCACTTCGAGGTCGGCGAAGACCTGTTCCATCGCTGGGCGTCGCGCTTCGATTTCGGGAACGTCGGTCTCGAGACGATCGCGGAAGGCTCGGAACGCATCGGTGGGTTCGATCGGGGCGCCGGTGGCGTCGACCAGGTTGCGGAGCGCGACGACGATTCGGTGCCCTTCGGCGTAGTTCGTCGCCGGCCGGATGAAGAGTCCCTGGCGGTCGGGGTCGGTGGCGTTCGCGTCGAGTTCGGCCCAGTGCGGCCACCGTTCGCCGGTCGTGGCGTCGAGCACGATGCTGCCCGAGGCGTCGTCGAGCGACCGGGCGATGTCGGTGATCGGCGCGAGCGCGGACGCCTCGATGTCGACGCCCGGCACGAGCACGAGCGCCGCGCTACCGGGGCTGAAGCCGTCGTTGCGGTTCTGGCGGGACGGATCGATCGGGACGCCGTCGGCGTTGACCGGCATCGACTCGACCGCGAACGCGACGCGCCGTCCGGTTGCGGCAGCTGGATCCTCGACGGTCAGCGCGTCGGACGGAAACGGGAGCAGGCACTCCACGCCCACGACCTCGCACCGATCCGCGTCGTCGACGGCCAGGTCGATGCTGCCGGCGAACTCGAACTCGGCGGGTTCGGTCGGTGCCGGTTCGGTGTCGTCGGGCTCGGTGTCGTCGGGCTCGGTGGTGGCTGGCTCGGTGGTGGCCGGCTCGGTCAGCGCTGGTTCGGTGGGCGTGGCGACGTCCGACGCGGCCGGTGCGGCGGTGGTGTCGGTGGAGGCGTCGTCGCTGCTGCATGAAGCGACGACGAGCCCGACAACGACGATGACGGCAAGTTTGTGCATGATTCCCCCTGGGGGCGCGAGGTTGCCAGAGTCCGGTCGCAACCGCAAAGGCGCGGGTGAAGGCGCGGGTGATGGCGCGGTGATGGCGCGAGTGATGGCGAGCTCGGTCGGGGTGAGGTGAGCGGGGTCGTCACCCAACTCTGTGACAGGGGAATCGTACACTTGTTCGTATGACTTCGCCGGTCGTCTCGCAGCAGGTGGCGCACATCACCGCCATACGCGGCGATGCGTCGGCGGCGGCTCCGATGATCGAGTCGGCGTTGGTCGCCGTGCGCAGGGTTCGGGCGTGGGCCGATGCGCAGGAGGCTGCCCTGGTGTGCCGGTTGACGGAGCTGTCGTCGTTCCCCGCTGGTGCCATCGCCGATGCCGGCAAGTGCTCGTTGCACGATGCGAACCGCACGAAGGAGCGAGCTGAGACGCTGTCGCGAACGCCGGGGCTCGCCGGAGCGCTCGACGATGGTGACATCACGGCTCGGCACGTCGACGCGGTGACCCGCGGCGCCAAGCAACTCGATGATGAGCGTCGTCGCGAGGAGTTGTTCGAGCGGCTCGACGATCTGGTCGACGTGGCGGCTGCGGCCACGGCCGAGCAGTTCGAGCGGCGCGTGAAGTTGGAGATCCGACAACTGCAGTCCGACGACGGCGACGCCCGACTCACCCGACAGCGTCGCAGCGTTCGAGCCTCCAGCTGGACCGACGCCGAGGGGATGTGGAACCTGCGCGGGCGATTCGATCCGATCACCGGTGTCGAACTGGCTGCGGCGCTCGATCGAACCGTGCAGCGACTGTTCTCCGAGACGACGCCCGAGCTCTGCCCCAGCGATGCGATCGAGAAGCAGCGATTCCTCGCCGGCCACGCGTTGGCCCGCCTCGTCCGTGGCGCAGCCAGCGTCTCGTCGACCGGATCATCAGCCGACTCGCCAGCCGGGTCATCAGCCGACTCGCCAGCGGGGTCATCAGCCGGGTCATCAGCAAGGTGTGGCGTCGGTTCCCCGGAGTATGTCGTGGTGATCGACGCCGACGCAGCCGATCAGCCGGGGCCGGTCGCCGAATGGCCGATTCCGGTCGAGGTCCCTGCCTCGGTGCTCGCTCACCTGGCCGTCGAGGCCGAGATCAACGCCGTGGTCGTTCGCAACGGGGTGGTCCTGTACGCCCCCGGCATGCTCGACCTCGGTCGTTCGACCCGACTGGCCAGCCGCGACCAACGGCGAGCGCTTCGCGCGATGTATCGCTCGTGCGCCATCCCGGGTTGCGGCGTTCGTTTCGATCGCTGCAAGGTGCATCACATCGACTGGTGGCGACACGGCGGTCTCACCGACCTCGACAATCTGGTGCCGGTGTGCGTCGAGCATCACGCTCGAATCCACCACGACGATTGGAAGGTCGAGCTCGGCAGCCGGCGTGAACTCACCGTGCGATTCCCCGATGGAACGGTCCGCAGCACGGGCCCCCGAGTCGACGGCTGAGTTGATCGCGAACCGGATCGGCAAGGATGCGGTGATGGACTTCGACCTCGAACAGACCGACGCACTTCTCTCGACCACGCGCGCCGTGCGCAAGCGACTCGACTTCGATCGCGACGTGCCGGACGGCGTCCTGCTCGAGTGTCTCCAGCTCGCTGTTCAAGCTCCGACGGGATCGAACCAGCAGGGGTGGCGGTGGATGGTGATCCGTGACGCGGAGAAGAAGGAGGCGTTGGCCGAGTTGTACCGCGAGGCGGGTGGCGACTACCTCGCCGCCGCAGCAGAAAGCGTCGACGAGGCGAGCCAGCAAGGCCGCGTGCTCGACTCGGCGAACTTCCTGGCACAGAAGCTCGGCGAGGTCCCGGTCCTCGTCATCCCGCTGATCATCGGGCGGCTCCCCGACAACAGCGCCAATGCGGCGGCCGGCCTGATGGGCTCGATCATGCCGGCGATGTGGAGCTTCCAGCTCGCCCTGCGCAGTCGGGGACTCGGGAGCTGTCTGACCACCCTGCATCTCGCGAAGGAGCAAGAAGCTGCCGATCTGCTCGGCATCCCCGATCACATGACCCAGGCCGGCCTCATCCCGGTGGCGTACACGAAGGGCACCGACTTCAAGCCGGCCCGGCGCGACGACGTCGCGAAGATCACCTACCTCGACCAGTACAAGAACCCCATCCGAGCCTGACTCGACGCTGCTCGCGGTCGGGTGGCCTTTCGACGATTCCGATGAGTCGGGGTCGGCCGGGCAGACTTCGACGATGCAGTACATCAACGGAGAGTGGCTCGACGGGGCTGGGACGTTCGCGGTCACGAACCCGGCGACGGGCGACGAGATCGGTCGGGTCGCCGACGGAGGTGCCGCCGAAGCCGAAGCCGCCGTCGATGCGGCCGACGCGGCGTTCGCGGCGTGGTCGAGCACCACCGCCTATGAACGCGCCGACGCGCTCTATACGGCCTGGCGGTCGATGACCGAACGCGCCTCCGATCTCGCCGACCTGATGACGACCGAGCAGGGCAAGCCGATCCGCGCCGCCCGCAACGAGGTCAAGTACGCCTCCGATTTTCTGCTCTGGTACGCCGAGGAGGCCAAGCGCATCTACGGCGAGACGATCCCGTCGGCGCGCTCCGATCAGCGCTTCGTCGTGATGCGTCAAGCCGTCGGGGTGTGCGCCGCGATCACGCCGTGGAACTACCCGATCTCGATGCTCACCCGCAAGCTCGGGCCCGCGCTCGCTGCAGGCTGCACCGTTGTGCTCAAACCGGCCGAGCAGACGCCGCTGTGCGCACGGGCCGTGTTCGAGATCTTCCATGACGTCGGACTCCCAGCCGGGGTCGTCAATCTGGTCAACGCCGCCGACCCGGTACCCGTCGGCACGGCCTGGCTCGCCGACGAGCGCGTCCGCAAGCTGTCGTTCACGGGTTCGACCGACGTCGGCAAGCACCTCGCGGCTGGCGCTGCCGCGAGCGTCAAGCGCGTGTCGATGGAACTCGGTGGTCACGCTCCCTTCATCGTGTTCGACGACGCCGATCCGGTCCATGCGGCCAAGGGCGCGGCGATGGTGAAGTTCTTGAACACCGGCCAAGCCTGCATCTCGCCGAATCGGATCTATGTGCAGCGAGCGATCGCCGACGAGTTCCTCGCCACCCTTGCCGATCGCGTGTCGAAGATGCGCGCCGGGTCGGGGTTCGTCGACGGCGTGTCGATCGGTCCGCTCGTCGACGAAGCCAGTGTCGCCAAGGTCGACCGTCACGTCAGCGACGCCCGCGACAAGGGAGCGAGGGTGCTGACCGGCGGGCAACGGTTGACGGCCGACGGTCTCGACGCCGGCCACTTCTACGCACCGACCGTGCTCGCCGACGTGACGCCCGAGATGGCGATCCACTGCGAGGAGACGTTCGGTCCCGTCGCACCGGTGATCGTGTTCGACGACGAGGACGACATCGTCGAACTCGCCAACGACACGACCTACGGTCTCGCTGCGTACGTGTACACCAACGACGTGTCGCGAGCCTGGCGAGTCGCCGAAGGGCTGCGGTTCGGCATCATCGGCATCAACGACATCAACCCGACCTCGGCGGCCGCTCCCTTCGGTGGTGTGAAGGAGTCGGGGATCGGACGCGAAGGCGGCCACGTCGGCCTCGACGAGTACCTCGACACGAAGCTCGTCGGGTGGTCGGTGTAGGAATCGTCGATGATCATCATCACCGCCACGCTGTCGTTCGAGACCCAAGCCGATCGTGACCGTGCGGTGGCGGCCACCGCCGACGTCCAGCGGGCGACGCGTGACGAGGAGCCCGGGTGCCTGGCGTACTGCTTCGCCGCCGACCCGGTCGAGCCCACGCACGTCCAGGTCTACGAACTCTGGGACGACGCCGACCGGCTCGCCGCGCACTTCGACCATCGCAACTACGCGCAGATGGTCGACGTGCTGCGTACCTCTGGCGGCTTCGTCGCGTCGGACAACCGGCTCTACGCCGTCGCCGACCGTGGCCCGGTGTATGACGGCACCGGTGCGTTTCGGCGCGAGGCCGTCGCCGACGGCGTGAGCTGAGCCGTCGATCGACCGTCGTGACGCGTCGTACGAATCGGCCGACGGGCGCGGCTCGTGTAAGTTTTGTCACATCGCTTGGAAGGGGGTTTCCGGGCGAACAACCGATTCGGGGGAACGTCATGATCCAGCGCCGTCGAGGCTTGCTCGCCATCTTGGTCACCGGTTCGCTGATCGCCGCAGCATGCGGCGGTGGCGACGGCGACACCGAACCGGCCGACGAGCCGGCGGCCACCGAAGCCCCGGACGACACCGGCAACGAGCCCGAGAGCACCGACGGTGACGCCGGAGATGCGGGCGACACCGGAGACACTGGTGACGCATCCGGCGACGAGGCGCCGGAGACGACCGCTGCGCCGCTCGAAGACGACGAGCAGTTGACGAGCGTCGGCGAAGGCGGCGACCTCGCGGCGCTCGGCGACCCCGTCGCCGGCGGTGAGATCACCTGGGGCCTCACCAACGACGGAACCGGCTTCGACACGACCAACGCGATCGCTCCGGGCTCGATCCGCGTGATCACGGCCATGGTCGACGGACTCGTCGGACTCGACGTCAACGCAGATTGGGCACCGAACCTCGCCGAGAGCCTCACGCCCAACGAGGACTTCACCTCGTGGACGATCACGATGCGACCGGGTCTCGTCTTCCACGACGGCGAACCGGTCGACGCGGCGGCCGTCGCCGCCAACATCGAAGCGCAGAAGGCGAGCCCGACGGTCGGGTTCGGCTTGGCCAACGTCGAGTCGATCACGCCGATCGACGACCTCTCCGTCGAGGTGAAGATGCTCAGCCCGTGGGCGACGTTCCCGTTCTCACTCGTCGGGCAGTTCGGCTGGATGGTGTCACCGTCGACGATCGGCACCAACGAGACGTTCGTGTCGACCGGCCCGTTCATGCTCGAGAGCTGGACGCCCGGTGACGGCGCCCGCGTCGTTCGCAATCCGAACTACTGGCGTGCCGACGAAGGGCTGCCCTACCTCGACGCCATCAACTTCAAGTTCCTCGTCGACGCGACGGTGAAGCGCCAGGCGTTCGAGGCCGGCGACGTCGAGGGGTACGTCAGCCCCGACGACGAGGACATCGTCGACTTCCTCGAAGACGACGCCGTCGACGTGTGGATCGGTACCGCCGGAGCCAACGAGTATCTCTGGCTGCTCAACACGACGCGTGCGCCGTTCGACGACATCCGGGTGCGCCGAGCGATGGCCCACGCGCTCGACAAGGAGTTCATCATCGAGAACTTCCGATCGGGCCTCACCGTTCCGGCCAACGGACCGCTCAACCCGTCCGACAAGTGGTACTCACCCAACGACTATCCGCAGTTCGATCCGGCCGCCGCACAGGCGCTCGTCGACGAGTACGAGGCCGAGGTCGGACCGATCGAGTTCGAGCTCTCGATCGAACCCAACGCGTCGGTGATCGAGGTTGCCGAGGTGATGATGTCCTTCCTCGCCGATGTCGGCATCGACGGCACGATCAAGCAGATCGGTCAGGGTCAGTCGGCGATCACCGCGATCCAAGACGACTTCCAGGCCTTCTCCTGGTTCCAGTTCGGCTCGCCCGATCCCGATGGCAGCTACACGTTCTTCCACTCGACCGGTGGCCTGCTGAACTGGTCGAACCTGGTCAGCGAGAAGATCGACGAGGGGCTCGCGTTGGGGCGGCAGAACGCCGACGAGGAAACTCGTCGCGCGGGCTATGCGATGTTCCTCGAAGCGCTCGGCGAGGAGGTGCCGATGCTGTGGATCGATCACCTCAACGGCGTCGAGGCAGCGGTGACGATTCCCGAACTGAACGGCATCGGGACGCCCGGCCGTTTGCGCGACGGTTCGCCGTCGCTGGCGATGACCGACGGCAGCTTCTTCGCCTGGCCGCTGGTCTGGCTCGAGCAGTGACCCGCCCGACGGGCGACTGAACAACGGGAACCGGCGAGCATTCGGCGATGGTGTACCTCAAGCGGTTCGGGCGCTTGGTGTTCGTGTTCTTCGTCGTCACGTTCTTCACGTTCTTCCTGCTCGACCAGTCGCCGGGGGATCCGGCGGTGCGCGCCGCCGGCTTGAATGCGACGCCGGAGACGATCGAAGCGAAACGCATCGAGTTGGGGCTCGATGCCAGCCTCGTCGAGAGGTACCTGCGCTGGCTCGGTGACGCGCTGCGCTTCGACTTCGGTGACTCGATCGTGATCGATGGGTTCAGCGCATGGGACCTCATTCGCGAGTCGCTGCCCAAGACGCTCGAGATCATGGTGCTCGCCGAGATCATCGCCATCGCGATCGCCGTGCCACTGGCGATCGCATCCGCTCGTCATCCGGGCGGCGTGATCGACAAGCTCAGTTCGACGACGGCGTTCGGTCTGCTCGCGTTGCCGTCGTTCGTGCTCGGCATCTACATGTCGTTCATCTTCGGCGTGCAGCTCGGATGGTTCCCGACGATCGTCGACAACCTGCCCGGCTTCAACGACGACCCGATCGAGAACCTCCGTCAGATGTTCCTGCCCTCGTTGACGTTGGCGCTGAACCTGGTCGCCGTCTACCTCCGGTTGCTGCGCAGCGACCTGATCGACACGTTGCAGGAGGACTACGTGATGCTCGCGCAAGCGCGCGGGCTGAGCGAGCGTCGGGTGATGTGGCGTCATGTGCTGCGGCCATCGTCAGTGAACTTCACGACGGCGGTCGGCTTGAACATCGCCGGCCTCATCGGCGGCACCCTGATCATCGAGGTGTTGTTCGCGATCAACGGGATGGGTCGCTTGATCATCCAGTCGGTGATCCTCGAGGACTTCAACGTCGTCGCGGCAGCGGTCGCCATCCTCACGGTGGCGTACGTGTCGTTGAACTTCGTCGTCGACCTGCTCTACTCCGTGCTCGACCCGAGGATCCGCCATGGCGCTCGCTGAACCCGGCCCGACCGGCATCAAGACCGCATCGGAAGCCACCTCGGCGGCCTCGTCGGGTGGACTCGGTGAAGGCGGCGGCGGGTCGGACGCCGAGCGCGCGATCGGCCGAGCTGCGCTCAACGCGTCGTCGCGTCGGCTCGGCCTCGTGTTCTGGCTCTCCGTTGCGTGGATCGCCGCGCTCGTGTTCGCAGCGATCTTCCGAGACCTCCTGCCGCTGCGCGACCCCGCGGCACTCGGCATCCGAACTCGCGAGGTCGAAAAGTTCGAAGGCCCCGGCTTCAACGCCTGGTTCGGAGCCGACGGCCAAGGTCGTGACATCTTCGCTCGTGTCATCCAGGGCGCACGGCCGGCGTTGCTCCTCGGCATCAGTGTCACGTTGCTGGGCGGGTTCCTCGGCAGCCTCGTCGGCGTGACGGCCGGGTACCTGCGGGGACGCATCGACACGGTCACGACGATCGTGATCGACATCTTCCTCGCCTTTCCCGGGCTCGTGCTGTTGATCGCGGTACGGGCGACGTACGGCAACTCGATGCTCGTCTTCATCGTGCTGTTCTCCGTGACCAGCATTCCGGCGTACGCCCGCATCGTGCGTGGCGCGTCGTTTGCGCTCTCCGAACGCGAATTCGTCGATGCCGCCGCGGCGATGGGAGCGACGAAGCGGCGCGTACTGTGGCGAGAGCTCGCACCGAACATCGCGGTTCCCGTGCTGTCGTTCGCCTTCATCGGCTTCGCCGTCGTGATCGTCGCCGAAGGAGGTCTGGCGTTCATCGAACTGTCGCTCGACGAGATCACCTGGGGCAAGCTGATCGCCGAAGGTACCGGAGACATCAGTCGGCATGCGCACGTGGCGTTGATCCCGGCGACGGTCATGTTCTTGACGATCCTCGCGTTCAACCTCGTCGGCGACGGGATCCGGTCGCTCTACTCGCCGCGCGAAGTCGCCACGCAGCGTCGGGTGCAGACGGAGGGGGAGCACTCACCGAGCCCGTCGGGTGCGGCACTGCATGTGGAGGATCTGCACACGACGCTGCACACGCCGATGGGCGATGTTCGTGCCGTCGATGGCGTCTCGCTGTCGGTCGCTCCCGGTGAAGCGCTCGGCGTGGTCGGCGAGTCGGGGTCGGGCAAGACGATGATCCTGCGGTCGATCGTCGGTGCGTTCGCGCTCGCCGATGTGACGCGGTCGGGCACGGTCGACGTCTCTGGTATCGACATGTTGCGCTCCGACCCCGAGGTCGTTCGTCGGGCGCTCGGTACGAAGGTCGGCATGGTGTCGCAGAATCCCCTGACGGCGCTCAACCCGGTGCGGCGGATCGACGCTCAGATCATGGAGCCGATGCGAGTGCATCGACAGATGTCGAAAGCCGATGCTCGATCACGAGCGCTGGAGCTGATGCGCCAGGTCGGGATCCCGGCGCCCGAGCGACGTCTCCGCGAGTATCCGCATCAGCTGTCGGGTGGAATGCGCCAACGCGTCACCATTGCGATCGCGTTGGCGAACGAACCCGACGTGTTACTCGCGGACGAACCGACCACCGCGCTCGACGTCACCGTGCAAGATCAGATCCTGCGCCTGCTCTCCGGACTGCAACGGGACCGTCAGATGGCGATGGTCTTGGTCACGCACGACCTCGCCGTGGTGAAGGGCTTCACCGACCGCGTGGCGATCGTGTACGGCGGCGAGGTCATCGAGTCGGGTCCGACCGTCGACATCTTCGCGACGCCTCGTCATCGCTACACCGTGGCGTTGACGCAGTCGATGCCGAACCTCGATCTGCCGAGCCATTCGGAGTTGACCACGATCGAAGGGTCTCCGCCGTCGCTGATCGACCCGCCCCTGGGTTGTCGTTTCGCGCCGAGGTGTCCTGCCGCCGACGACCGCTGCCGAACGGAGTCGCCCGAACGGTCGGGTGGCGAGACGCATTGGTTCCGGTGTCATCATCCGGCCGACGCCACGCCGGTGTCCGCGCCGGTCCGGTCGGAGAACGAGACGGGAAGTGAGCACTGATGGCAGGCACGGGGACCGGGCACCTGCGTGACGAGGCGGTGTTGCGTGTGGTCGATCTCGTCGTCGAGTTCCCCGCACCGCGTCGTCGGGTCGTTCACGCCGTGTCGGGCGTGAGCTTCGATCTCGACCGCGGCGAAACGCTCGGGATCGTCGGTGAGTCGGGGTGCGGCAAGACCACCACGGGGCGCGCCGTGATGCAACTCGAACACGTCACCTCCGGATCGATCGAGCTGAACGGCACCGACCTCGCGAACCTCAAGGGTGAGAAGTTGCGACAGGCCCGTCGGGCGATGCAGATGATCTTCCAGGATCCGGTGTCGTCGCTCAACCCGAGCCGGCGCGTCCGCGACATCGTGCGCGAAGGCCTCGAGATCTGGGGGACCACGCAGGGGGCGTTCCGAGAGGGGTGGGTCGACGACATCATGGAGTCGGTCGGCCTCGGCGACCCGGGGGTCGGGGCCCGACGTCCGCACGAGTTCTCCGGTGGGCAGTGCCAGCGGATCTGTATCGCCCGGGCGCTCGTGATGGATCCTGACGTGCTCATCCTCGACGAACCGGTGTCGGCGCTCGACGTCTCGGTGCAGGCCCAGATCCTCAACCTGCTCGAACACCTGAAGTCGAAGTTCGGACTGACGATGCTCTTCATCAGCCACGACCTGGCCGTGGTGAAGAACATCAGCGACCGCGTGATGGTCATGTACCTCGGGAAGGTCTGTGAGATCGCCGAGACGGATCAGCTCTACGACCGCCCGACGCATCCGTACACGCGGGCGCTGTTGGCGTCGATCCCGGGGCACACGCTCGACCTCCCGCTGGCGAGCGAGTTGATCAGCGGTGAGCTCCCGTCCCCGCTCGACCCGCCGTCGGGGTGCCGGTTCCGAACGCGCTGCCCGCGGGCGAGCGAACGTTGCGCGGTCGAAGAACCGGTCCTCGTCGAGACCGAGCCCGGCCACTGGGTCGCCTGCCACCATCCGGCCTGACGGCCGGGGCGACTTCGTCGTCTCGATGGTTTCCCCGAACGCGTCCTCGCAGAGCGACAGAGTGGGTCTGACCCACTCTGTCGCTTGATCGGGGGAGCGGGCCACGTTCTAGATTCGGGGGATGCGTATCTGGCGTTTGCAGGAACTCGGTGACCCGGCTGACCAGCTTCGGCTGGTGGAGGAGGACGCTCCGTCGCCGGGGCCCGGACAGGTGCTGATCGACGTCGAGGCGGTCGGCCTCGCCTTCCCCGACGTGCTCCAGTGCCGCGGGATGTACCAGGTCAAGACCGGGCCGGGCTTCACGCCCGGCGGCGAGTGCTGCGGTCGGGTCGCCCAACTCGGCGACGGCGTCGAGGGGCTGGAGGTCGGCCAACGCGTCGCGTTCTTGGGCAACGGCGGACTCGCCGAGCAGGTCGTGCATCCGGCGGCCGGGGTGTTCCCGGTTCCCGACGGCGTGTCGGCCGAGACCGCTGCGGCGATCCCCATCAACTACTGCACCACGCTGTACGCCCTGCGCGACCGCGCTCGGCTCCAGCCCGGCGAGTCGGTGTTGATCACCGGGGCGGCCGGTGGCACGGGCACCGCGTGCATCCAGCTCGCCAAGGCGATGGGAGCGACCACGATCGCGATCGCCGGCGGCTCCACGAAGGTCGAGTTGCTGAAGGAGATCGGTGCCGACGTGGTGATCGATCACCAGGCGACCCCGGACTGGGTCGACGCCGTCCGCGAGGCCAGCGGTGGGGGCGTCGACGTCGCGTACGACCCGGTCGGCGGCGACACGTTCCACCAGGTGCGTCGATGCATGGGATGGGATTCACGGCTGTTGGTGATCGGGTTCGTCGCCGGCATCCCCGAGGTGAAGACCAACCATGCGTTGCTCAAGAGCTACTCCATCGTCGGCGTGCATTGGGGAGCGTCGCTCGCCAAGTTCCCCGAGTCGCTGGGGGAGCAGATGCGAACCCTGCTCGACATGGCGGCCGCGGGCACGGTCGACCCTCCCCTGTATCCGCCGTACCGGTTCGAGGACGCCGCGACCGCACTGCAAGATCTCGCCGACCGCAAGACGCACGGCAAGGTCGTGACGATCGTCGGTTCCTGACCCGGCGCGCACGCTGCTCGCCGTGCGACTCGACGTGCGACTCGACGTGCGAGTGGCGTCGGGCGGCGGCTTCGGCGAGATGTGAGGTCGACACGTCACACGGCGAGTGACGCGACCACCTCACCGTCCTCCACCTCGCCGGTCGGCACGAAACCGTGCCGCAGGTACAGCGGCGCGGGCGAGCCCGGACCCGGCACCCAGCTGACCTCCACGCGGTCGGCGCCCCAGGCGCGAGCCTGCTCGGCGACGAGGTCGAGGACTCGAGACCCGATGCCGCGCCGCTGGTGGAGCCGATCGATCAGCAGCCGCCACAGGTACGGAGCGTGGTGTGTGTCGTCGGTCCGCGCGACCATCACGAAACCGACGACGGCATCGTCGGCGACGACGGCTCGTAGCCACGGCACCACCTGGGCGCCGTGGTGCTGGCCGGGGAACAACGCGTCCGCGAACGACCCGGACATGGGCGCGACCAGCCGTTCCTGTGACTTGTGGGTCTCGAGCCGTTCGACCTCACGGCTGATCTGTGACGTGATCTCGACGAGTTCGACCCTCGCTGGCGGAGTCCGCGGCCGACTCGTCCAGACCGACCGATCGTGGGCCGTCATGCCGAAGATCCAATCGTCGGACATCTCGTCGCCGACCCAGTACGAGTTGCGGGTGTGGCCTTCGAAGCGCAGACCGATCCGCTCGAGCACCACGACCGACGCGAGGTTCTCCGGATGGGTCTGGGCATGGACCCGTGACACCCCGACCGAGTCGAACAACCAGCCCACCAGGGCATCGGCGGCCTCGGTGGCAGAGCCGCGGCCCCAGACGCGCCGAGCGAAGGTGTAGCCGATCTCGGCCGAGCGCTCGTCGAAGGTGAGCTGCAGCGCGAGATCGCCGATCACGTCGCCGGTCGCTCGATCGCAGACCGCCGCCATCCACCACGTGTCGTTCTCCGGGCCGTCGACGGATTCCGCGGCTCGACACATCGCGTCGGCGCGCTCGCGTGGAAACGGCAGGGTCCAGTTCTGGTAGCGGGCGGCCTCGGGGTCGTTGCGCCGCTCCCAGAGCGCTTCGGCGTCGGCGAACGTCGTCGGCCGGATCACGAGTCGCTCGGTGGTGATCGTCTCGAACGCCGGCACGGATCGAGTCTTGCATGGGCGGCCGAGCGATCTCGCCGAGGTTGCGGGATCGCCCGGCCGCCGTCCGTACGCTTTGCGAGATGAGCACGAGCGACACCACGATCTTCACCGAACCGCAGCAGGGGGCGACCTACGACGAGTTGCTCACCGTCGCGCTGCGTGCCGAGGCGCTCGGCTTCGGGGCGTTCTTCCGCTCCGACCACTACCTCTCGATGGGCGACGCCGACGGCCGCCCGGGTCCGACCGACGCGTGGATCACGCTCGCCGGACTCGCTCGCGACACGTCGACGATCCGCCTCGGAACCCTGGTCTCGTCCGCGACGTTCCGCCATCCCGGCCCGTTCGCGATCAGCGTCGCCCAGGTCGATCAGATGTCGGGCGGGCGCGTCGAACTCGGTCTCGGGGCTGGCTGGTTCGAGCAGGAGCATCAGGCGTACGGCATTCCGTTCCCGGAGTTGGGTCACCGCTTCGATCGCCTCGAGGAGCAGTTCGACATCATCACCGGGCTGTGGGCGACGCCCGATGGCGAGACGTTCAGCTACGACGGCGCGAACTACACGGTCACCGACTCGCCGGCGCTGACGAAGCCGGTGCAGCACCCGATGCCGATCGTCGTTGGCGGTGGCGGCCCGAAGCGCACACCTCGCCTCGCGGCGAAGCACGCGACCGAGTTCAACACTCCCTTCGTCCCGCTGTCGTTCTTCCAGGAGCAGGCCGAGCGCGTGCGCGGCGCGTGCCGTGCGATCGATCGCGATCCCGCCTCGATGACGTTCTCCGCTGCGCTCGTGGCGTGTGTCGGCAGCGACGCGGCCGAGTTCGAGGCGCGTGCGGCCGCGATCGGACGCGAGCCGGACGAACTGCGCGAGAACGGCGCGGCCGGAACGCCGGACGAGTTCCGGGCCACGATCGAGCGCTGGCGAGAAGGCGGCGCGCAACGGCTCCATCTCCAGGTGCTCGATCTCGCCGATCTGGACCACCTCGACCTCATCGCCGACCTCCTCGACTGAGACCCCACCCGCGTCGCGATGAGCGAGATCCGTCGGGGACAGGATGATGCTCACCGCTGGGGTCGCCACCCGCGTCGCGATGAGCGAGATCCGTCGGAGGCCGGATGATGCTCACCGTTGCGGATGGCAGGTGTGGCCGTCGCGTCCGAGCTTCGACATCACCTTGCTCGCGGCCGAGTCGACGTGCTCCCGAGCGACCTCGCCGCGCTCCACGGCGTCGACGAGCGCGTCGATGACCGCCTCGGTCTGTGACGTCTGGGTGAAGAGCACGACGTCGATGCCTGCTGCCATCGCCGCGACGGATGCTTCCGGCTCGGGGAGGCCGACGGCTGCCATGCCGAGCGCGTCCGTGATCAGGAGTGCGTCGCCGTAGCCGAGGTCGTCGCGGAGGTGATCGACGGCCGCGGCACTCCGAGTCGCCGGGACGCCGTCGGTGAGCCCGGGAACGGTGAGGTGTCCGATCATCACGGACAGCGCCGCGTCCGCGGGGTCGGCGTCTGCGTCGGCCGTGTTCGACGCGGCGTAGCGCTCGGCGAGCGAGCGATACGGCGCGAGATCCCACTCCGCGATGTCGTCGAACGACGGGGTGACGCCGGCCGTGATGTGGGTGTCTCCCGATGCCGCACCGTGGCCGGGGTAGTGCTTGAGGACCGCGAACAGATCAGCCCGCTGCCAACCCTCGAGATACGCCGCCGCGAACTCGGCCACCGTGTCGGGAGGCCCGGAGAAGAAGCGCGACGGCTGCAGTGGCACGTCGCCCACGTTCGGTTCCACGTCGACGACCGGACCGAGCACCATGTCGACGCCGGCGGCGCGCACGGCGGCGCCGTGGGCGGCGATCAGGTCGGCGGCCTCGCCGGCAGTCATCGTCGTCGACACCTCCCGTTGGGATGGCAGCCGTCCGAGGAGGGCCAGTCGCTGCACGTCTCCGCCTTCTTCGTCGGTCGCGACGATGAGGCCGTGGCGGCTGACGTCTTCGAGGTCGCGCAGAGCATCGCGGAGTTGGTCGGCCGTCCATGACGCCGGACGCATCAACAGCACGCCGCCGACACCGGTGGTCCCCACGACCTCGATCGCCGTCGCCCAGTCCGCTGGATACACCGCCGGCCAGACCGTCAACGCGATCTGCTCGCGAAGTGTCAACGACTCGACGCAACGGCCGGGCGTTGCAGGCGTCGATCCCGTCGCGTCGATGGTCGGAGCTGTGGATGGCGCCATCGTGCTCGACGTGCTGGTCGGGGAGTTCGTGGTGGCGCTCGTCGCCGTCGTGGTGCTGACGGCGTTGGTGGTCGTGCTGGTGGGTCGAGTCGCGGCCGCCGGCGGGTCGATGTCGGCGATCGAGCCGGTGGCCGGTTCGGGTGCGCGGCCGGTCGCGGCCGGTTCCGTCGTGGTCGCCTCGTCGGTGCTGCACGCGACGGTTGCGAATGTGAGGGCGGCGAGTGTCCAGCACAGCCCGCCTCGGCGTGCGCCCGGACTCGGCATTCAGGACTCCAGCGACGGACGGACCGAACCGAACGTGCATCGCGTGCGCAAGCCGTCGAACAGCGCGGCGTTGTTGCGGAGTTGTTCTGACGTGATGTTCTCGGGCCAGCGCTCGAGTTCGAAGCCGCCCCGCCGAGTCACGCGACCTTGCGCACCGTCGGCGACGAACTGCGTGCAGAGCACCCGGGTGAACGACGCGCTTTCCTCGAGATTCATCTCGATCGTCAACAACTCGTAGCTGCCGCCAGCGACGCCTGCGTCGACGAGGAGCAGCGACGACCGATCGAGTTGGCCATAGCGGGCCGCGTAGGCCGAGTCGTCGCCGAGCGACTCGAGTTGGATGGAGCGAGCTTCGCCGTAGTTGCCGGCGGCGAGCGCGTCGGCGAGTGCCTGGACGCGCAGGAAGAACGGTTGCGCGTCGACGGCACGAACACCGCCGGGGAACACCTCGGCCGCGATCAGCGGGCTACCGGGACCGCTGGTCGGAAGGGGCGGTGGCGGGATGGTCGGAACCGCCCAGAGCGGTGGCGCGGTGGTCGGCGGCGCCGGTGCGGCGGTGGTGGCGGGTGTCGTGGTCGCAGGCGAGGTCGTCGGGGGCGTCGTCGTGGCGGGCGTCGTGGTGGCCGGTGCGGTGGTTGGGGGTGTCGTGGTGGCGGGTGTGGTGGTTGTGGGTGTGGTGGTCGCGGGCGGAAGGGTCGCGGGTGGAAGGGTCACCGGGTTCGAGGTCGCGGCGGCATCGTCGCCGACCGAGCTGACGGTGGGCAGGGACGGCGTGGTCGTGTCGGAATCGGATCGCGAGGTCGTGATGAAGATGCCCGCGACCGTCAAGACGGCGACCACGACGATCGCCACAGCGATGAGGGCGCCTCGATTCGTCGTCGAGACGGCGTCTTGATCGAACAGGGCGTTGCCGGTCGATGACGACGCGCCGCCCGTTGCGGCCGACCTCGACGTACCTCCGGGCGTCGGATCGCTGGGCGGCGCCGGATTCTCGAAGCTCGGGTCGCTGAAACTCGGACCGGTGAAACTCGGCGACGACGCCGCGCCGAGCGTCGATCGGTCGATCGTGGACTCGAGCGCGGCGGGGTCGGGTGCGGCGGGGTCGAGCGTGGATCGGTCGATGGTGGACTCGAGCGCTGTTCGGTCGAGGGGAGACCCGTCACTTGGTGCCGGAACCAGCGGGCGTCCACAGTTGGCGCAGAAGCGGGCGGAGTCGACGTTGTACGTCTCGCAGTGTGGGCAGTGCAAGGTGGTTCTCCCGCATTCGTGGTCGGCGCAGCCGCTGGTGTGGTCCCGGTGTGGTCTCGGCGTAGCCGCTGGTGTGGTCCCGGTGTGGTCCCGGTGTGGTCACGGTGTGGTCAAGGCGACCGTTGCATCACGATCATCATGGCATGCAGATCCCACCGGGTTCCCGTGTCGGACGCCGTCGATGCGCCATCATGGGCGCAGCGTGCGTATCGACATCATCGACATCATCGAGGAGTTCTGGCCATGACAACGGAGTCGACCACGGGAACAGCGGAGCTTGCATGGGGTGCCACGTCCTTCGTGCCCGGATCGGACGTCGGACTCGTGGCACGCCACACGATCGGTCTCGTCGCACGCGACAACGCGTCGACTCGCGAACGACTGTGGGCGCTGGTCGCGACCGATGCCTCGCTCGACGACATCTTGGACGAGTTGGCTCGTGATGGCATCAAGGCGCTGCCGGATTTCGGCCTGGCGCAGGTCGAAGGGTCGCTGGTGCGGGTGGTCGTACGCGGACGTGTCGTCGTCCATGCCCATGCGGCGTCGGGTGAGGTCCGGACCATCGACCCTGCCGAGGTCCGGACCTGGATCGAAGAGGCCATGCCCGATGTCGCGTCGCTCGCGATGACGATGGACGGGGCCGAGGTCGCGACCCTCGGCGACCGCGACGGATTCTTCGTGCTCGCGGGGTCCGTGCCCGCAGCTTCGTTGATCCGCCGATTCGACGTCGAGAGTCCCCTCACCGGCTCGGCCCCGCCCGAACCCGAACCCGAACCCGAACCGGAGCCGGAGCCCGAACCCGAACCGGACCCGGAACCCGAGCCGGAGCTGGAGCCGGAGCCCGAGCCCGAGCCGGAACCCGAGCCGGAGCCGGAGCCGGAACCCGAGCCGGAACCCGAACCCGAACCGGAGCTGGAACCCGAACCTGAGCCCGAACCCGAGCCCGAGCCGGAGCCGGAGCCGGAGCCGGAGCCCGAGCCGGAGCCGGGGTCGACGGTCGAGTTCGATGCGATGTCGGACAGCGAGCCGCCGCTCGTCGCGGAGCCCGACGCCGTGCCGACGTTGATCTTTGCCGACGAGGAATCGCTCTTCGTCGAGGAACCGTCGGTCGGCCCGGTCGTCGCGGTGCTCGTGTTCGGGAACGGCGAGCGGGTGCCGGTCGACCGTTCGGTCCTGATCGGGCGGCGTCCGAAGGTCACCGAGGTCGTGGACGGACCCATGCCACGAATCATGCGCTACGAAGGACCCGGCCAGGGACTGTCGCGAACGCACGCGGAGTTCCGCATCGACGGCGATTCCCTCGTCGTCGAAGACCTGCACTCGACGAACGGCACCGAGGTGATGCTGCCCGGCGGCGAGTCGGGCGCGCTCGCGCCAGGCATCCCGATGGTGATCCCGATCGGCACCGAACTCGTCTTCGGCGACGAGCTCACCTGTTTCGTCGAACCCGCCTGAGTCTCGACAGTCCCGAGGACGCCGTTCGGCCAGCGCGAATCGACGCGACGGAGCTCGGTGGCGGCCGCGAACGGCGGGTGCCTGACCCTGGGCGTTACGGGTGGTCAGGAGCGCTTGGCGGGGACGCCGTGATACGGGCGCCCGGCAGCGGAGAACTCCTCGTACAACGTCATGAATCCGGCACCGAAGGGGTCGTCCCCGCGAAGCGGCATCGCCGCTCGGCGGATCGTCCAGTCGTTCGGTGCGAGCGCCCCGGCCCGTTCGAAGTTGCGTTCGGCACCATCGACGTCGCCGTCGTGCAACAACCGCGTGGCGATGCGGAAATGGAGCCGAGCCTGTTCCTCGTCCGGGCTGAGATCGCCGACGGCGGTCTTTGCTTCCTCGGGCGACATCATCGTCTCGCCGTGCAGCACCCACCGCCGGACCGCGTCGACCTGCTCGGCAGAATCGACGCCGGTGAACTCCTTGAACGTGTCGGTCGAGTAGGCGTTCCAGTTCGGCTGCACGATCCGATCGTCCTCGTCGATCATCAGCACCGTCGGCACGTTCGAGATCGCGTACAGCTCGGTGAGCACGTGGTCGGCGTCCATCAGGACCGGGTAGGTGATGCCGGCCATGAACTCACGCACCTTGTCGGTTGCTTCGTCGATCGCGACCGCGATGACCTGGAAGTCGTGATCGGCCAGTTCGTCTTGGAGTACCTGCCAACCTGGCAGGTCGAAGATGCACCCTCACCAACTGGAGAAGGCGACGAGGAGTTTCTTCTTCGAGCGATGGTCGGACAGCGAATGCGACGTGCCGTCGAGGTCGGGCAACGTGAAGTCGGGCGCCTGCAGATCGTCGAGTGCGGCGCGCCGCTGCGCCCGAGGCGCCCCGATCGCGACGAGACCGGACGCTTCGTCGTGTACCGCCGGGCGGTCGAGCAGGTCGGCGACCGCGAGCAGATCGATGTGCTCACCGCTGCGGATCGCTGCCGGGTCGGGGACGATGACGCAGGTGTCGTCCTTGCAGAGACCCTCGGGTTTGAGCGTCCAGCCCAGCGCGTCCGTCAGCGCGGCGGCGTCGACCAACGGGCCGCCGCCGAGAACGATGGTGTCATTGTTCGCTGCCATTGCATGAACCTAGCGAACCGCGTGCCGTCGTCGCCTCACGCTCTGCCTCGGCGGTCGGATCCGTGCGGCTCCCGACGAGTCGCGTGCGGGTCGGATCCCGGCGGTGGCGGCCAGTCGCTTGCGGATCCGGGAAGCCGCGTGCGGGTCCGTTGCGGATCGGGTGTGTGAGACGTCGCTCAGGCCGAGCCGACGACATCGACCGTCAGGTGCGTCGTCGTCGACACGAACAGGCACACCGATCCCGACGAGGAGAGTGGTGCCAGCACCTCGTTGCCACCGTTGATCGCTCCGGTCGACGGCGAGCTGGTGAAGTTGAGGCTGCTCGCCGTCGGACGCTGCTGGGAGCACGGGTACGCCGTGACGAAGCCGACGCCGGACGGCCGGACGGCGGTGATGTTCAGCACCGCGGCGCGCGCGTCGCTCCCGACCCCGGCCCGACCCGTGACCTGCACGGCGACCTCGGTGCCGCCATCGATCGGCCTACCCAGTTCGAACTCGCCGTCGACGGTCTCGAGCCCGACGCGCGACTCGAGGATGCGGGCTGGCGTCTTCACCTCGTAGGTGGTGGATGCATCGATCGAGCCCATCACGTCGACGGTGAGGTCGGTCGTGGTCGACACGAAGAGACAGACGTTGCCGTCGTCGTCGAGCGGGGCGATGATCTCGTTGCCTCGGTTGATTCGTTGACCACCCGGCAACGTCCCGTAGTTCAAGCTGCTGGCCTGCGGGGGCGTGCCGAGGCAGGGATGCGCGGTGAGGAAACCGACGCCGGTCGGCTGCACGGCGGCGATGTAGAGCACGGCGGCGCTGGCGGTCGATGGCACTCCGGCGCGGCCCGCCACGGGGAGGGTCACTTCCGTGCCCCCGGTGATCGGCGCGCCGAGTTGCGCCTCGCCGTCGACGGTCGACGCCGCGTCTCGGGTCTCGAGGATGCGAGCGGGGGTGGTGGGGCGATAGCCGCCGGCCGTGGTGCCGTAGGCCGTGACGTCGACCGTGATGTCGGTGGTCGCCGAGGTGTAGATGCACAGTGATCCGCTCTCGGACAACTCGACGATCGATTCGTTGCCGAGCGTGATCGAGCCGACGTCGGGTCGACTCGTGAAGTTGAGTTGGGCGACGACGGGTCGTGGTTGCAGGCAGCCATGCGCCGTGATGAACCCGTTCGTCTCGGGTCGGACTGCCGTGATGTTGACGACGACGACGTCGGCATCGGCCGGGACACCGCCGCGGCCGACGACGTCGACCTCGATCTGCGTGTTGCGTCGGATGGCCCCACCGCCCTCGAAGGCGCCGTCGACCGTGTCGAGCCCGTCGCGGGTCTCCAGGAGCCGTGCTGGCTCGACCGGGACCACGGTGGCTTCGGTGGCTGCGGTGGCCGGCGCCAGCAGCGTGCCGCCCAAGGCCATGGTGGCGGGAGCCAACCGTTGCGGGTTCGAGCCCAGCTGCCCGACCAGGTTGTCGCCCCAACATCGAACCGAGGTGTCGATCAGGATCGCGCAGGTCGTCGCGCCGGAAGCTTCGATCTGGGCGACCCCGGACAGCCCCGGGACGACCAGCGGGCTCGTGGACATGTCACCGCCAGCCTGGCCCAGCTGTCGGCTCGAGTTGTCGCCCCAACAGGCAACCGTGGCGTCGGCGAGCAACGCGCAGGTGTGTGATGCTCCGGCAGCGACGTCGATCGGGAGCGCTGGCAAGCCGGTCACCTGCTGCTTCGTCGTCTGGTCGACGGTCGACCCGATCCCGAGCTGGCCGTCGTCGTTGTACCCCCAGCAGTAGAGGCCGTCGACGCTGTCGATCGCACACGAGTGCTGGTTGCCGACGGCCAGCGCCTTCGGAAAGATGACACCCGCCGAGGCGGGGGTCGGGCGGTCGTTCGTGGTCCCATCGCCGAGTTGGCCGTCGCTGTTGCGGCCCCAACAGCCGACGAAGCTGCCGATCCCACTCGTGATGCGCGCGCACGCGTGCCCCGCTCCGGCGCCGATGAGGTCGACACCGGTCGTGCTGCCGGGGACCTGGACGGCGACCGGCGAGGCCGAGTCGACGAGGGCGGCGTCGTTGCCGAGCTGGCCGTTGTCGTCGATGCCCCAGCATCGAGCGCCTGCGCCGGTCGTCGCACACGAGAAGCTGCCTCCGGCCGCGACCTCGACGACGCCGCTGAGGCCGGCTACGTCGGTGAACGAGACCGTTTCGAGTTCGCTCGACGGGGGGACGCCGATCTCGCCCGCCAGGTTGACGCCCCAGCAGGTCACGGTGCCGCCGACACGCACGGCGCACGAATGGAAGAAGCGGGCGCTCAGCGAGCTCGTGCCGTCGAGTTCGGGCACCGACTGGAACGACGGAGACGGGACGGGCGATGCGACACTCTCGAACGTCAGGTCGACGCCGGCACACGACACCGAGTTGGTCAGCGTCACCAGGCAGGTCCGATACCCCGTCGAGACGGCGCTCGCTTGGATCCCGTCGACCGGCACGGGGTCGGCGGTCCTGGCCCCGACCGGGAGTTGAAGCTGTCCATCGATGTCAGTGCCCCAGCACCGCACCGATCCACCCGCGACCCCGATGCACGTGTGAGCGTCGTTGGTGTCGAGCGCGACGGTGCCGCTGCTGCCCTGGACCAACGTCGGAACGAGGCTCTCGGATTCGAGCGCAGCAAAGGGAATCAGTGTCTCTCCTGCACCCCAACACCACGTCGTCGAATCGGGAGCGATCGCACAGGCCCGACTCGACACGTCGATGTCGAGCACGGAGCGGAGCGTGATCGGAACGAACGACGAACTCGACTCGTCCGTGCCGTCTCCCAACGGCCCGGCACCGGTGCACCAGCCCTGTCCGTCGATCGTGATGACGCAGGTGGCGCCCAGACCGACGGACACGTCGGTGATCGCACCGAGCGAGGTGCCGGTCGAGGTGCCGGTCGGGGTGATCGCGAGGGGCGTGGTCGAACCGGTCGTGGTCCCGTTGCCGAAGGTGCCGTTCGCGTTGCTGCCCCAGCAGGTCAGTGCACCGTCGTTGCTCCTCGCACAGGTCGTGCTGCCGCCGGCGCTGACGGCGACCGCATCGGTCAGACCGGTCACGGTCACCGGGGTGTTCGAGTCGACGGTCGAGCCGTTGCCGAGCTGGCCGGCGTTGTTGCGCCCCCAGCACGAGACGGTGCCGTCGGCGATGACCGCGCAGGCATGCCCGTCTCCCACGGCGATGTCGACGACGTCGATGAGGCCGTTGCCGGAGCTGGGTGCCGAGCGAAACGGCACGGCGGCGCCGTCGCCGATCTGGCCGCTCGAGTTGCTTCCCCAGCACCCGACCGTTCCGTTCGAGCGCAGCGCGCAGGTGGTGGCGGTCGCAGCGTCGAGCGCGACCACGTCGGTGAGACCGTCGACGGCGACGGGCACGCTCGAGTCGTTCAGCGTCGTGTCGCCGAGTTGGCCGACCTCGTTGCCTCCCCAGCACGCGACCGTCTGGTCGGAGCGCACCGCACACTGGTGGAAGATCCCGCCGGCGAGCGTGGCCGACGCGTCGGGAGCGAGCACGGCGACAGCACGAGGTGCGGGTGCCGACGTGACCGTGAGGAGCGAGGCGACCAGTGCGACGGTCGACAGGATGAGGCGGGCGGTTCTGGCGTCCCTCATGGGAAGAGTGTCGCGCGATCGTCTCGGCGTCGGCTCCGAATTGTGCGCGACGCAGCGCCGCCGGCCCGGTTCGAACACGGTCCGGCCGGGGTGGTGCGATGCTGGCCGCTCGGGGCGTTGCGTGAGCTCGCGTCGGTTCAGGGGCGTCGACGGCGACCGGTGCGCTGGCGCGTGCCGGCGACGTTCGACTTCTCCTGGGGAGCCGGCAGCGTCGTCTCGACCGCCAGGTGCGGCGTCGGCACGGCCGAGTGCGGGAACCCCATCGCGGCCACGAACAGCTCTTGGAACCGCGGTTCGATCGCCGTCTCGATCTTCTCGACGCGTCGCACGGCCGCTTCGATCTCGGCGCGCTGGCTCGCTGACACGAGTGCTCTCACCGCGCCGGCGCCGGCGGCGTTGCCGACCGAGCGGACCCGGTCGACCGGGGTGTCGGGGACGAGCCCGAGCACCTTGGCGTAGAGCGGGTCGATGTGGGCGCCGAACGCTCCGGCGAGGCGGATCGACCCGATCAGGCTCGGGTCGTCGATCCTGGCGTGTTCGCACAGCAGGTCGATGCCGGCACGCAACGCAGCCTTCGCGAGTTGGATGGCGCGCACGTCGTCCTGGGTGACGTTGACGTTGTCGGCCGGGTCGTCGGAGTCGCCGAACAGGCGGTAGGAGAACGTCCGACCGTCGGCGAACACGCGGTCGGTCTTCGTCGGGCCGTCGGGTCGAATCGTGCCGTCGGTGTCGATCAACCCGGCGAGGAACAGCTCGCCCATCACCTCGATGATCCCGGAGCCGCAGATGCCGGCGATGTCGAGCGTGCGCGTCTGCATGTCGAACAGCGGGTCGTCCGACCACACGTCGGCGCCGATGACCTTGACGCGTGGTTCGAGCGTGTCGCGGTCGATGCGGACCCGTTCGATCGCGCCCGCGGTCGCACGCATCCCGGCGGAGATCTGCGCTCCTTCGAATGCCGGGCCGGTCGGCGATGAGGCAGCGAGCAGATGCCCGGCGTTGCCGAACACGATCTCGGCGTTGGTGCCGACGTCGACGAGCAACTGCAACTCGTCGCTGCGATGAGGCCCTTCGGCGAGGATCGCAGCAGCGGTGTCGGCACCGACATGACCGGCGATGCAGGGGAGGAGATACACCGACGCGTTCGGAGCGTCGAGGTCGAGGTCGGTCGCGCGGGCCTCGACGGCGGCATCGGTGGCGAGCAGGAACGGGGCTTGACCGAGCGGCGTCGGGTCGATGCCGAGGAGCACGTGGTGCATGATCGGATTGCCGACCAGCGTGATGTCGAGCACGTCGCGGCGAGTGAGCTCGGCGTCGCCGACGAGTTCGCCGATCATCGTGTCGAGCGCCTGGCGAACCGTCCGCGTCAGCTCGACCTCCCCGCCGGGATTCATCATCACGTACGAGACGCGCGACATCAGGTCGTCGCCGAAGCGGATCTGCGGGTTCATCACCCCGTTCGTCGCCAGCACCTCGCCGGTCGCGAGGTCGACGAGGTGCGCGGCGATGGTCGTCGACCCGACGTCGACGGCGATCCCCACCGCTCGGTCGGTGTAGCCGGGGAAGACGGCCACGATCCGCGCCCCGTCGCGAACGGCGACCGTGACGGCGCCGCTCCCGCGTTTGGCGGCGGGCGCCAGTTGGGGAAGCACGTTGGCGTCGATCGAGGTGGCCGAGACCTCGAAGTCGCGCTGGAGTGCCTCGGCGATCTGCTGGTGGAGCCCGCCTCGTTCGCTGTCGAGATCGGTCGTCGGGAGTTCGACGTAGTGGAGCTTGACGATCGGGTCGATGGAGATGTCACCGACATCGACCGACTTGCGCACGATCTGGCGATGCACCTGACTGGCGGCCGGAATCTCGACGACGAGGTCGCCGAGCACGTGGGCAGCGCACCCGAGCCGTTGCCCCTCGGCGATCGGCCGCCGGCCGGTGTAGGCGTCCTCGGTCGAAGTCCACGACGTGATCGAGTCGGGCGTGGACTCGATCTGCCACTTCGAGAACGCTCCGACCGACGGCACGATCTGGCAGCGTCCGCACAGGCCGCGTCCGCCGCACGTCGAGTCGAGATCCGCTCCGGCCGTGCGGGCGGCATCGAGCAACGTGGTTCCGTCGTCGACCGTCACGCTCAACCCCGACGGCGCGAACACCACCCGATGCGTCGACCCGGACGTCATCGCCGACCCCCCGTCTGCGACCGTGTCGGCGGGTCGGTGGGGCAGCACGTGCGGTGGGAGCGCCGGGGTGAGCGCAGGCGGAGCATGAATCAGGAGCCTTCGACGCGGGCTCGACGGCCACCGCGGCGACGCGGGGCGCCGCCGTCGCCGCCGGACGAGCCGGAGGCAGCGGTGCCGCCCTCGCGGTACTCGCCGATCCAGGCGCCGCAATCGCGGTCGTGTCCGGCGAGCACGTCAGCGGCCTTCACCGCAGCTTTCACCTCGGGATGCAGCGGGCTCATGATCGCGGAGGTCATGCCGTTGGAGATCGCCATCGCCAGGAACGTGCCGGTGATGACGTGTCGATTCGGGAGCCCGAAGCTCACGTTCGACGCGCCGCAGGTGGTGTTCACCCCGAGTTCGGTCTGGAGGCGACGAAGGAGTCGGAACACCTGCTGGCCGGCCTGGCCGACGGCGCCGATCGGCATGACGAGCGGGTCGACGACGATGTCGGAGGAGGGGATGCCGTGGTCGGCGGCGCGGTTGACGATCTTGCGGGCAACCTCGAAACGGACGTCGGGGTCCTCCGAGATGCCGGTCTCGTCGTTGGAGATGGCGACGACCGCCGCGCCGTACTTCTTCACCAACGGGAGGACGCGCTCCATCTGTTCGTCTTCGCCGGTCACGGAGTTGATCAGCGGCTTGCCCTGATAGACCGCGCATCCGGCTTCGAGCGCCTCGACGATCGAGGAGTCGATCGACAACGGGACGTCGGTGACCGCCTGCACGAGTTGGATCGCCTGCGCGAGCAGCGCCGGTTCGTCGGCGAGGGGGATGCCAGCGTTGACGTCGAGCATCTGGGCCCCGGCCTCGACCTGGGCGATCGCATCGGCGACGACTCGATCGAAGTTGCCCTCGATCATCTCGGCCGCCAGCAACTTGCGGCCGGTGGGGTTGATGCGCTCGCCGATCATGACGAAGGGTCGGTCGAAGCCGATCACGACCTCGCGGGTGGCGCTGCTGATGACGGTGTCGGTCATGGGGTGTCGCTTTCGGATACTGGAGCGGTGATGCTGGCGTCGCCGGCACCGTTGGGCGTCGACGAGCCAGAGTTCGGATCGGAGTTCGGGTCGACGTTCGGTCCGGGGTTCGGGTCGGAGTTCGGTTCCGATGTGGTGACGGCGCGGCCGTCACCTGAGGATGGTTCGAGTCCGCCGTTGGCGACGAGTGCTTCGAGGCGATCTCGCGGGTACTCGTGCTCGATCTCGGCGCACCAGCGATCGAGTTGGGCCGCGACGTCGCCGTCTCCGATCGGCTGCGACGAGGTTCGCCACTGCTGCACGTAGTCATCGGTGGAGGTCAGGCCAGCAACGGCGGCAGCGCGATCGATGGCGTGCTGGAACCGAGCGTGGAGCAACAGCTTGCTCGACTCCTCGCCGGCCCGGGCACTCAACTGCGCCGGGATGTCACGCCACGAGATGATCGACAGCGACGACGCACTGCGTCGACGACCGCGCCGCGCCACGGTCTGACGTTCGCGCAACTCGCCCTGATCCCGTGCCGACGAGTCGAGCGTGTTGTCGTCGATCTCGCCGTCGATCTCGCGGTGGGTCATCTTGGCCTCCGTCCGACTTCGACGAGGGTGGTCTCCAACTCGCCGTAGCCCGTTCGTTCGATCAGCAACGACAGCCCGAGTCGTTCCGCGGCCGCCTCGGCGTCGGCGACGAGCGTCGCGTCGTCGCTCTGTGCGAGGAAGACGCAACGCGTGTAATTGCCGAAGTACATCGGCAACAGCTCCGGGTGGCGGTCGAGTCCGAGGCCTTCCCACACCATGCGATCGAAGTGCTTGACGAGGAAGTCGGTGAGGTAGAACGACCCGATCTCGGCGTCTTGGATCTCGGCGAACCGAGGCGAGGTGGCGAAGAATTCATAGCAGTGAGCGCCGCCGAGCATCTCGACGCCGTCGTATCCGGCGACCACGGTGTCGAGCAGCCCACCGGTACCGCAGTCGGCGTAGCCGACCAGGATCGGTCGTTCGGGAGCCACGGCCCGGGCTCGATCGATTCGAGCTCGCACGGCGTCGGGTATCTCGCTCGGGCGATTGTGGAGGTTGGCCGGGAGGCATTCGACCGTCAGATCGTCGAGCCCGTTGAGGTCGACGATCGCTTTCAACTCGTGTGCGAGCGCGCCGCAGGCGATCACCAGCACGCCAGGTGTCTCGCTGGAGGTGCGAGATGATGAGGGAGCGGCACGTTCGGACACATCGGCAGACAGGTCGCGCAGCGCCCCGCCCGGCCGTTCGTCGGGCGACCGGTGCGGTGACGAGATCACGCGAACGTCACCCGCTCAGGCCGAGACCGACGGCCCGGCAGGCTCGGGAACACCGCGACGTGCGAGCACCAGCCGTTTTGCCGTCTCGGCGGCGACGGCGGCGTCTCGGCAGTATGCGTCGGCGCCGATCGCGACGCCGAACTCCTCGTTGAGTGGAGCGCCGCCGACCAACACGATGTGGTCGTCGCGCCGACCTTGCTCGATCAGCGTGTCGATGACGACCTTCATGTAGGGCATCGTCGTCGTGAGCAGTGCCGACATCCCGATGATGTCGGGACGATGCTCGTCGATCGCTGCGAGGAACTCGTCGACGTCGGTGTTGATGCCGAGATCGACGACTTCGAACCCGGCACCTTCGAGCATCATCGCCACGAGGTTCTTGCCGATGTCGTGGATGTCGCCCTTGACGGTGCCGATGACGACCTTGCCGATCGACTCGACCCCGGTCTCGGCCAGCAGCGGGCGAAGCAGTTCCATGCCTGCCTTCATGGCGTTGGCCGACAGGAGCACTTCGGGGACGAAGAGGATGCCGTCGCGGAAGTCGTTGCCGACGATGCGCATCGCTTCGACCAACGCCACGTTCAGGACCTTCTCGGCGCTCCAGCCTCGGTCGAGCAGGATCGCCGTGCCTTCGGCGATCTCCTCTTTGAGTCCGTCGTAGAGGTCGTCGTGCATCTGCAAGACGAGATCGTCGTCGTCGAGAGTGGCGAGATCGATGTCGTCGTCGCCGGGCATGACGTTGTCGTCGCTCATGTGAGCACCCCCAGAGGATGAGGACAGGGCAGCCGCGTGTGGCCACCCTGCTCCGCGTTGCGGAACGGTTGGAAGATCCACATCGCCAGACCCCTCTGGGTCGACCCCTCTGGGAGGCGTGCACGACCATGCTACCGCGGGTCGCCGTCCGTCGGCCACCGTCTGACCAGAACACCGGACCGGCGGTCACGGCGAGGCCCGACATCGCCAGCGACATCGCCAGCGAGACCGCCAGGGAGATCGCGGTGCCGCCGGGTCTCAGACTCCAGGTCTGCATTGCTACGGTGAGCGTGCTCCGGCGACCCGCGTGATCGATGACGACGCATGGCCGTCGACGGGAACGAAGAACGCTGCGAACATCGACGACGGCGAACAGACCACAGGAAAGGTCGGGAGGGATACATGCCAAGTGAGCAGTGGCGGCGACACGATGTCGTCGCGCGCCTCACCGGCCACCTCACCGAAACCGGGGCCGAGCGTCGTTCGATCGTGATGCGCGGCCCGGCTGGCATCGGCAAGTCGTATCTCGCGAGAGCCGTTGCGTCGTCGTTGGCAACGGCAGGAGTCCCGGTCCGGCGTGCTGCGGGCGGCGCAGCGCAACGACACCTGGCGTTCGGCGCACTCGTGCATCTCCTCGATGTCGACGACACGCCGATCTCGATCGAGTTCGAGTTGATCCAGCGGCTGCGCTCCGCCCTGATCGCTCAAGCAGCGACGGCAGTCCTCGTCGTCGACGACGTGGCACTCCTCGACGATCAGTCCGCCGGGCTGATCGAGAGCGTCATGCTGCAGGGAGACGTCGTGGTGCTCGCCACCGAGCGCACCCTGTTGGGAGGCGAGGTCCACGAGCACAACTTGTCGAGCGCGCTGCGGGCGCACGCCGAAGTCGTCGAGGTACCGCCGCTGACCGATGACGAGGTGATGTCGATGGTCGTCGGATGGCTCGGGCCCGGCGAGTTGAGCTCGATCCGCCGGCTCGGCGCGCGCAGCCAGGGCAACCCGATGGTGCTGCGCGAGCTCGTGTCAGCGGCGCAGGCGGCAGGAGCGGTCGTGGAACGCGACGGCCTGTGGCATCTCGAGGACTTCCGGGCATCGGGTCATTCGATCGATCGCCTGGTTCGAGAGCACCTCGATCGTCTCAGCGAGAGCGAATGGGAGCTGCTGCGATGTCTTGCGGTGGCCGAAACCCTGCCGCGGCGTGTGGCCGCCCGGATCGACGTCGAGTCGCTCGAGCATCTCGAACGCGTCGGATTGCTGCGCAGCGACCCGACCGTGATCGGCCAGCGGCTCTACGGAGAGGTCATCTTGGATTCGCTCTCGCCGGAACAGATCCGTCGGGTGTGTTCCAAGCTGGTCTCGGCGATCGGCCCGGACGACGCCGTCGATGCCGCTCGCCTCGGATCGTGGTTGTTGCGCGCCGAGCACGAACTCGATCCGGGTCTTGCTCGGCGCGGCGCTGCGCTCGCGCTCGCCCGCTGGGAGAACGACCTCGCACGTCGCTTGATCCTGTCGATCGCCGAGCCGGAGACCTGCGACCTCGTGCAGTTGATCTGGGCGCATGCCAACGTCGGCAACCTCGACGAGGCCGTCGCGGCGTCGCAGCACGCTCGCTCCGTGGCGTCCACCGATGCCGAGATCGTCGCCGCCGGTCTCGCAACCGCGGAGTTGTGGGCGCTCCAACTCCATCGTCGCAACGAGGCCTACGCCATGCTGGCCGACCTGCGCGGTCGCGTCGACGACCCGGCGTTGCTCGCGAAGATCGATGCCGCGACATCGCTCTATTCGCGGATGACGGGCAATCGCCACCTCGCCGCGGCGTCGGCCCAGTCTGCGTCATCGGCACGTGTCGACGACGACGCCGCGGTGACAGCAGTGCTGCTCGGCACCGCCTTCGACAAGGTGTTCGGCGGACGTTTCGACGAGGCCGAAGACCCGATCCGGAGAGGGTTGGTGTTGGCCGAGCAGCGCAGCGAGCGACACATCATCGTGCGATTCGAGATCGCAGAGGCACTGCGGTGCCTGCTGTCGGGACGGACCGAGCGCAGTCGGGCGCTGGTGTCCGACGCCCTCGCGCTCGCCGATCTCGCCGGTGTACGACCGGCGCACGTGGTCTGGCTCGGCCTCGCATCGCAGCTCGCGCAGTTGGATGGCGACTTCGAGGTGGCGCAGCGACGAGCTCGCGAGGCGGTACGTGCGGGAGATCTCGTCGACGACTTCGGTGCGGCCGGGTTCGTCCGCGGTGATTTGTGTGCGTTGGAGATCGAGTTCGGCGCGACCAGTGAGACCTGCGACGGTTCGAGCCGTATCGGCCTTGCGCGTGCGCAGGTTCGACTCGCCGATGTGGCCGACGCCGACGACCTCGCGGCGGGGCTGGCGAACGAGACGGCTGAGTCGGGATATGGGCTCTGGGCGCCGTGGGTGGCGTGGGAGGCAGTGCGCCGTGGCCCGGCGCCGCGTTGCTCGTCGGCGCTGCAGAACTGGGCGGACGACGTCGAGGGCCCCGTGGTGACGGCACTCGCCGAGCACGCGATGGCCGTCGTCGACGACGACTGGCGTCGGGCTCGCGCCGCTGCTCACGCACTGCTCGCGATCGGTTTCGTCACGCCGAGCTTCGACGCGTTGCTCGCTGCTGCCGAGATCCGAAGCCGCACCGAACCCGCCAGCTCGGAAGTTCGGCGATTCGTGCTCGAACTCGCAGCGCTCGCCGCGCGCATCGTTCCGGGGTTGCCACCGCGGCTCGCCGCACGCCTCGCTGACGTCGATGCTGCTTGCGACATGCCGAGCGAGCGTCAGTTGGAGATCGCCCGGCTGGCAGCGTCGGGACGAGCGAGCAAGGAGATCGCCGCCGAGTTGGTGGTCTCGGTCCGAACCGTCGACAACCACTTGGCGGCGGTCTACCGGATGTTCGACGTGTCGGGCCGCCACGAACTCGCGGCGCTCGAGCTCGGTGATCACCCCGGCGCGCTGCGGCGCCCCTGACAGCCTGGTCCGGGGGCGAGACCCGAGACTCGACGACGAGGAACCGGACACGTCGAACGTGACATGAGGCCCAAGAACGACGGTGCGAGTTTGGGAATGAATTCACGAGCCCTGGTATCTTCGGGGCTCGTATGTCGGTCTTTCTCCGCGATTATCTGAATGTCGTCTGGTTCGGAGCGGCCGCACTGCTGATCGGTGGGCTCTTGCTGGGCCTCGCCGCCGCCGTGCGTCCGACGAAGCCGTCGGCCGAGAAATACATCGCCTACGAGTCGGGTGTCGACCCGGTGGGCATGGGCTGGTCACAGAGCCAGATCCGCTACTACGTGTTCGCGCTGCTCTTCGTCATCTTCGACATCGAGGCGGTGTTCTTGTTCCCGTGGGCTGCGAACATCGAGCGCTATGGCACCTTCGGCCTCGTCGTGATGCTGGTGTTCATCTTCTTGCTGCTCGACGGATTGTTCTACGCGTGGAAGCGAGGGCTGCTCCGGTGGGTGTGATCGCTCGGATCGACGCCACACTGGAACCTGTCGCCCTGCAGCTCAGCGAGACGATCACCGTCGAGCCTGTCGCAGCGCGAGCCACCGCACGAACCGCCGCACGAACCGCCGCACGAACCGCAGAGATGGAGCACTGACATGGGTCTGGTCGACAAAGGTCGAATGCCGGCACCGCTCACCAAGCTCTTCAACATGAGCCGCTCGTACAGCTTGTGGGTGTACCAATGGGGTCTCGCCTGCTGCGCCATCGAGATGGGCGCCGCGTTCGGGTCGCCGCGCTACGACGTGATGCGTCTCGGCGTGATCCCGCTGCCGGCGAGCCCCCGCCAGGCCGACTTCGTCTGCGTGTCGGGCACGGTCACCGACAAGATGGCGCCCGCCGTGAAGCGCCTCTGGGAACAGATGCCCGAGCCCAAGTACGCCATTTCGATGGGTTCGTGCGCCAATTGCGGCGGCCCCTACTGGGACTCGTACTCGGTGACGAAGGGCGTCGACCAGATCATCCCGATCGACGTCTACGTGCCGGGCTGCCCGCCCCGCCCCGAGGCGCTGCTCGAAGGCATCGTGCTGCTCCAGCAGCGCATCAAGAACGAAGACATGCAGGCCAAGTGGAAGGGCGATGAGTTCACCACGTTGCAGGCCAAGCGAGCCGCCGAGCGCGGCGAACTCTCGGCGGGAGTGCCGACCGGGGCCACGACGCACGACATCTCGACCGATCCGCAGCCGATTCCGGCGCGAAACCGGCCCGAGCCGATCGTGGTGGGCGGTGGCCCCATTGAGTGACACCAGCACCCCGAACACCGACGCCAGCGACGCGCCACAGGCGCTGCCCGGCGACGGACTGCGCGAAGGCATCGTCGACGACCTGCGTAACCGGATCGGCGATCACCTGCTCGAGTTCCACATCGTGCCCAACGACGATCTGTTCGTCCGGGTCGCGAGCGACGCGTGGGTCGAGACCGGCGCTGCGCTCAAGGCGGCCGGGTTCACCTGGTTCGGCTTCCTGTCGGCGATCGACTGGATGCCGTCGCCGTACGGCAAGGGCGAAGAGGATCCGACCGTTCCCAAAGAACCGATCGACATGACCATCAAGCAGGGCATCTGCGGCGGCGAGACCCGCATGCAGGTGTTCGCTCGCCTGACCGACATCGACCGCCATGTCGGTATCACGATCAAGGCCGACGTGCCCGATCCCGCAGACGGCGAGTCGCCGGTGATGGATTCGTGGACCGGGCTGTTCGCCGGCGCCAACTGGCATGAGCGCGAGTGCCACGAGATGTTCGGTATCGGCTTCAACGGTCACCCCGATCTGCGCAACATGTATCTGCCGGGCGACTTCGAAGGCCATCCTCTGAAGAAGGACTTCCCACTGCTGGCGCGCATGGTGAAGCCGTGGCCGGGCATCGTCGACGTCGAGCCGATGCCCGAGCAGGACGAACCCGATACCGACGCCCCGGCCGCCGACCCCGACGCGGGCAGCACCGACGCGAGCAGCACCCCCGAAGGTGAGGAATCCTGATGGCGTCGACCATGTCCGACCGTCAACAACTGAGCTACATCGCCAGCCAGGCCGCCGACGCGCGCCTCAACGTCGAACTCGAAACCGAGGGGATGACCCTCAACATCGGCCCGCAGCATCCCGCCACCCACGGCACGCTGCGCATCATCGCCCGCCTCGACGGCGAGCAGGTGGTGTGGGCCGAGCCGTCGGCTGGCTACATGCACCGCGGGTACGAAAAGCTCACCGAGGTCCGCACGTTCCCCCAGGTCACCACGCTGATCAACCGCATCGACTGGCTCGGCAGTTTCGCCAACGAGGTGCCGTTCATCCTCGCTGCCGAGAAGCTGATGGAGATCGAAGCGCCGCCGCGTGCGCAGATGATCCGTACGATCCTGTTCGAGCTCAGCCGCATCGCGAACGTGTCGCTGTTCCTCGGCGATCTCGGTGTGCAGATGGGCGCCATCACGCCGGTGTTCTTGGCCTTCCGTGACCGCGAGTACGTGCTCAACCTCATCGAAGGCGCCACCGGCGGTCGGTTCCATCCGAACTTCGACCGCATCGGGGGCCTGAAAGACGACCTGCCGAAGGGCTGGATCGACGAGACCAAGCAGGTCATGCAGAAGCTGATCGGCTTCTGCGACGAGATCGAAGACCTGCTGTTCGGCAACGAGATCTTCCAGAGCCGCATGCGTGGCATCGGCGTGATCCCTGCCGACGTCGCCAAGGGCTACGGCCTGTCGGGAGCCAACCTGCGTGCCAGCGGCGTCGACTACGACCTGCGCCGCGACGTGCCCGTCGGGCTCGCCTGGGACCAAGCCGACTGGAAGGTCTGGACCCACCCCGACGGCGACTCGTGGGCCCGCTGCTGGGTCCGTCTCCAGGAGACGCGCGAGTCCTGCAAGATCGTGCAGCAGTTGGTCGAGCAGATCCCGGCGGGTCCGATCATGACCAAGGTGCCGCGCATCATCAAGGTGCCCGAAGGCGAGGCGTATGTCTCGACCGAGAACCCGCTCGGGGAGATGGGCTACTACGTCGTGTCGAAGGGAGACCTCGGCCCGTTCCGTGTCAAGATCCGCTCGGCGAGCTTCAACAACATTTCGATCACCCCGTGGGTGCTCAAGGGCGTCTACGTTCCTGACATCATCACGATTCTCGCCTCGCTCTACTTCATCCTCGGAGACATCGACCGCTGATGAGTCAACTCGCCATTGAGATCCCGTACTGGGGTCAATCCATTTTCCGCGTCGTCGGTGGGCTCGTCGCGGTGCTGCTCCCCGCGGGCGGCATCGTGTACCTGTTCCTGTTCAAGATGATGTCGTTCATGCAGAGCCGTCTCGGCCCGATGGAAGCCGGCCCGTACGGGTCGATGCAGCTGCTCGCCGAAGTCGGCAAGTGGATGCAGAAGGAAGACATCGCGCCAGACAACGCCGACAAGCCGATCTTCAAGATCGCGCCGCTGATCGTCTTGCTGTCGACGTTCCTGCTGATCGTCGTCGTGCCGTTCGGGCCCGACGCCTACTTCACCAACTTCGACACCGGGGTCTTCTACTTCCTCGCGGTCGGCTCGATCAGCGTGCTCGGCATCTTGCTCGCCGGTTGGGCGAGCGCCAACAAGTACTCGCTGCTCGGTGGTCTCCGAGCCGCGGGCCAGTTGATCGCCTACGAACTGCCGATGGTGCTCGCCACCCTCGGCGTCGTCATCCAGGCGGGGTCGATGAACCTCAACCGGATCGTCGAAGTCCAGAACACCGGTGAGATCTTCGGTGTGGGCTTCCTCGGCAACCCGTTCATCCTCACCCAGTTCGTCGGCTTCATGATCTTCATGATCGCCGTGCAGGCCGAATTGACCCAGGCCCCGTTCGACATGCCGATCGCCGAGTCCGAGCTCGTGTCGGGCTACATGACCGAGTACACCGGGTTCCGGTTCCTGATCTTCTTCATCGCGGAGTTCGCGACGGCGGGTGTGTTCGCCTTCATCGCCTCGGTGTTGTTCCTCGGCGGCTGGGGTGTTCCGTTCCAGTGGTTCGGTTGGGAGAACCTCGACGAGGTCGCCTGGTGGATGAACCTGGTCGGCCCGCTCATCCTCGCCACGAAGATGTTCATCCTCGTCGGGATCATCATGTGGGTGCGCTTCAGCTACCCGCGCTTCCGTGAAGACCAACTCCAGACCTTCGCCTGGAAGTTCCTGATCCCGATCTCGCTGGCCAACATCGCCGTCACGGCGATCCTGAAAGTTGCGATCTGATGCCCAAGGTTCCCGGTCTCGTCAAAGGTCTCGGTGTCACGATGGGCACCATGTTCCGCACCGTCAAGGACGGCGCGAACACCGTGCAGTACCCGCACGAGAAAGAAGCACCGCCGGTTCGTGCGCGCGGCGTGATCGCGCTGCACGAGGAGAATTGCACCGCGTGCATG
The DNA here is from genome assembly GCF_046290335.1 of Ilumatobacter sp. Taxonomy (GTDB): domain Bacteria; phylum Actinomycetota; class Acidimicrobiia; order Acidimicrobiales; family Ilumatobacteraceae; genus Ilumatobacter_A. The sequence continues at coordinate 755,843 of NZ_JBKAGH010000003.1, forward strand.
CTGTGCTCGCGCAGCTGCCCCGACTGGTGCATCTACATCGAAGGCCACAAGCAGCTCGCGCCGCCTCGTCGCGCCGGTGGCAAGCCGCGTCAGGTCAACCACCTCGACCGTTTCGACATCGACTACGCGCTCTGCATGTACTGCGGTATCTGCGTCGAGGTGTGCCCGTTCGACGCGCTGTTCTGGAGCCCCGAGTACGAGTACTCCGAGCCCAAGATCGCCGACCTGCTGCACGACAAGACCAAGCTCGGTGAGTGGATGGAGACGGTGCCGGAGGCACCCGAACTCGAAGCCGGGGCGAAGAAGTGAGTCTCGCCCTCCTGGCCGCGGACGACGTCAACGTCGCCCAGAACGTCGCGTTCGGCATCATCGCGGCGATCATGATCTTCGCTGCGCTCAGCGTCGTCACGACGAAGAACGTCGTGCATGCCGCGCTGTGGCTGGTCACGGTGCTCGGCGGCGTCGCCGCGCAGTACATTCTCGCCGCGGCCGAGTTCGTCGCCGTGTCGCAGGTGATGGTCTACATCGGTGCGGTCATGGTGCTGTTCTTGTTCGGCATCATGTTGACCCGGGCTCGCATCGGCGCCGACGAGGGGCTCAACAACTCGACCTGGGCGCTGGGCATCCCGGTCGCCGCGTTGCTGCTCGGACTCCTCGCCTACGTGGTCCTCGACGCCGTCGAGGACACGACGATCCGTGAACCGCAGTTGACCGGCGCGAACAACGAGGCCACACTCGAGATCGCCGACCGGATCCTGTCGCCGTATCTGGTGCCGTTCTTCGGTATGACCTTCGTCCTGCTCGCGGCTGCCATCGGCGCCATCGTCCTGGCCCGGAAGGACTGACGGGAACCGCTCATGCTTGCTGCCAACTTCCTTCACCGTTCTCTGGCCGACCAAGGCTGACCTCACATGCTTGCTGCCAACTTCCTTCTTCTCGCCGCGGTGCTGTTCTGCATCGGCGTGTACGGCGTCATCGCCCGCCGCAACGCGGTGATGGTGCTGATGTCGATCGAGCTCGTACTCAACTCGGTCAACCTGAATCTGATCGCCTTCGGCTTGATGAACGACAACATCGACGGGCAGGTGTTCGCCCTGTTCGTCATCGCCATCGCGGCCGCCGAGGTCGGCGTGGGGCTCGCCATGGTGTTGCTCATCTACCGCAACCGCAAGTCGATCTCACTCGACGAACTCTCGGAAATGAAGGGCTGACGTGCTCGCCGCAGAAGAAGCACTCCAACTGTCGTCCGGCTGGTTCCTCGAGAACCTCTGGCTCGTCGCGCTGATCCCAGCGATCGGCTTCGCGCTGATCATGCTGTTCGGCAAGAAGATGCCGATGAAGGGCTCCGAGTTCGGGCTCGCCTCGATGGCGGCCTCGCTCGTCGTCGCGACCGGTGCCGGCATCCAGTGGATGAGTCGGGTCGATTCCGGCTCCGAGCACAGCGAGGAAGGCCTCGGTCTGCTCGCGACGTTCGGTCGGTCCGTTCCGCGTGCCGTCGAAGGTGAGGCTCAGCCGTTCATCGAGCCGGTCGTCACGACGTGGGTCTGGTGGCAGAACTCGGGCCTCGAGTTCGGCATCGGTTCGTTCGCCGACGGCTTGTCGGTGTTGTTGCTGTGGCTCGTCGCGTTCATCTCGCTGCTCGTGCAGGTGTTCAGCCTCGAATACGTCCGCGGCGATCGCCGCTACACCCAGTTCTTCGGTGCCCTCACGCTGTTCTCGGCGGGCATGTTGGTCATGGTCATGTCGGAGAACATGGTCCAGCTCATCTTGGGCTGGGAGATCATGGGTCTCTGCTCGTTCATGCTCATCGGGCACTGGTGGGAAGAGCAGGCCAACTCGAAGGCGGCGCTGAAGGCGTTCTTCACCGTTCGTGTCGGCGACATCGGCCTGCTCGTCGGTACCGCGATCATCTTCTTCGGCGCCAATCAGTGGGCGGTCGACAACCTCGACTCGAACGGGTTCAACATCCCGGCGATCCAGGCGTGGGCACTGTCGGGCGAGGCCTCCTCGACGCTGATCTTGATGGGCGCGATCGCGCTGTTCGTCGCCTGCATCGGCAAGTCGGGTCAGTTCCCGCTCCACACCTGGCTGCCCGACGCCATGGCCGGCCCGACGCCGGTGTCGTCGCTGCTGCACTCCTCGACGATGGTCGTGGCTGGCGTCTTCCTCGTCGCCCGGATCTACCCGGTGTTCTGGGAAGGCTTCAACATCGCGAACGGCGGCCTGTCGTTCATCGCGATCATCGGTGCGATCACGATCATCATCGCCGCGCTGTTGGCGTTCGTGCAGGACGACATCAAGAAGGTGCTCGCCTACTCGACGGTGTCGCAACTCGGCTACATGATGCTGGGGCTCGGCACCGGTGCCTGGCTGCCCGCGGTGTTCCACATCTTCACGCACGCATTCTTCAAGTGCTGCTTGTTCCTCGCGGCCGGGTCGATCAGCCACTCCGGGTCGCATCACAGCTTCGACATGAAGAAGGACATGGGCGGACTCCGCAAGCACATGCCCTGGACCTTCCGGGCATGGATCGTCTCGACGCTCGCGCTCACCGGCGTGGTGCCGTTCGCCGGATTCTGGTCGAAGGACGAGATCATCGACAACGTCGGCAACAACGGCTACACGTTCCTGATGTGGGTCAGCCTGGTCGGCGCGGCGATGACCGCGATGTACATGACGCGGGCCACGTACCTCACGTTCTTCGGTGAGCCGCGCGGTGCGGCTGCTGGCGAGCACCGCGACGACCACGACGACCATGACGCGCACGGCAGTGTCATCGAAGCCGAAGCCCACGAACTCGAGGACGCCACGGTCGGGGCCCCGGCGCCGAAGTCGCTGAGCGCCGCCGCTGCCAGCCATGACGATCACGGTCACGACGATCATCACGGTCACGACGATCATCACGGTCACGACGATCACGGTGACGACGATCATCACGGGTCGCACGGACCGCACGAGTCCGGCAAGTTGCTGTTGATCCCGATCCTGATCCTCGCAGCGCTCGCCGTCGTCTCGGGCTTTGCCAACCCCACACCGTTGGTCAACCCGGTCGGGATCGTCGACGAGAGCGCCGAGCGCATGTTGATCTATGTCGAGCCTCGCTCGCAGCCGGTCGCGATCGACTCGCTGGTCGCGTCCGGCCCCGGTGAGTCACTCATCGAAGCCACTCCGGCCTTCGTCGTCGATGGCCAAACCGTCCCTGCCGACGCGCTCGCCGCCGAGGAAGGTGAGGCCGGCAAGAAGAAGTCGGGCTGCGGCTACGACGTCCCCGAGGCGGGCACGGTGTGCTTCTTCCCGGCCGTCAGCCACGCGGTACCGACCTACGGGAAGATCGCGATCTCGTTGCTCGTGGTGGGTATCGGTTACGCCCTCGCCATTGCGTTCTGCGTGGCTTACTACGGACGCCGTGACAAGCGCCTCGTGGGGCTCACCGAGCGCAGCAAGATCGCTCGCGGTGGCTACAAGTTCCTGGCGAACAAGTACTACCTCGACCATCTCTACGAGAACGTGATCGTCAAGGCGGTTGCCTACCCGATCTCGAAGGCGGCGTACTGGGTCAACCAGAACGTCCTCGACGGCACGGTCAACGCCGTCGGTCGAGGTGGCAAGCAGACCGGCGACTGGATCTACAAGAACATCGACCAGCGCGTCGTCGACGGCGCCGTCAACGCGTCGGGCACCGTCGCTTCCGAAACCGGCCACGGCCTCCAGGGTGTGCAGTCGGGCAAGATCAACCAGTACGGCGCACTCATCTTCGGCGCAGCCGCCGTCGGCGCCATCGTCCTCGTCATCTTGAACATCAACTGACGCACCGTCTGAATCGCAGAGAACCCAGAGAACTGAGATCATGAACAACCTCACCGACAACAACTGGCTGCTGAGCGTTGGCACCTTCCTGCCGCTGCTCGGTGCGCTCGCCATCATGTTCGGCACGAGCCGTGACGACGACCGCACCCCCAAGGTGATCGGTATCGTCACCGCCGCCGTCACGATGGTGATCGGCATCATCACGCTGGTCCTCTTCGACTACGGCCAGTCCGAGAAGCTCCAGTTCTTCGTCGACGTCGAGTGGATCTCGGTCATCTCGTCGAACTACACGATCGGCCTCGACGGCATCAGCCTGCCGCTGTACTTCCTGTCCATGGTCGTCACCTTCCTGGTGATGATCTACACGTGGGACAACATGCCCGATGCGGGCAACCCGAAGGCGTTCTATGCGTTGATGCTGATCCTGCAGACCGGTATGGCTGGCTCGTTCATCGCGCAGGACCTGATCTTGTTCTTCGTGTTCTTCGAAGTGGTGCTGCTGCCGATGTTCTTCATGATCGGCGTATGGGGCGGCGAGCAGCGCAAGTACGCCTCGCTCAAGTTCTTCCTCTACACGATGTTCGGCTCCGCGTTCATGCTCGTTGCCTTCCTCGCGTTGTTCTTCCAGACCGGCGCGGAGAGCTTCGGCTTCGCCCAGTTGGTCGAAGCGGGCGCGTCGATCGACCGCGACGTGCAGATCTGGATCTTCGCCGGCATGTTCCTCGGGTTCGCGGTCAAGGTGCCGATGTTCCCGTTCCACACCTGGCTGCCCGACGCTCACACGCAGGCGCCCACCCAGGGTTCGGTCATCTTGGCCGCCATCCTGCTGAAGCTCGGTACGTATGGCTTCGTGCGCATCGCCCTGCCGATGCTGCCCCAGGGTGCCAAGGCGTGGGCGCCGGTCATCGGCATCCTCGCCGTGGTCGGCATCATCTACGGCGCCCTCGGATGTCTCGCCCAGACCGACATGAAGCGCCTGATCGCGTTCTCGTCGGTGGCGCACATGGGGTTCGTGATGCTCGGCATCTCCACCCTCACCGAATTCGGCATCAACGCCGCGCTGTTCGGCATGGTCGCCCACGGACTCATCACCGGCATGCTCTTCTTCCTCGCCGGCTCGATCAAGCATCGGTACCACACCCTCGAGATCAAGCGGCTCAGCGGCATGCTCATCCAGATGCCACGGATGGGTTGGATCCTCGGCTTCGCAGCGATGGCGTCGCTCGGTCTGCCCGGCCTCGCCGGGTTCTGGGGCGAGTTCCCTGCGATCTTGTCGGCCTACCAGCCGAACTTCGGGCTCAGCGAGGTCCTGTTCCGCACGTTGATGGTGATCGCTGCGGTGGGCACCGTCCTGGCTGCGGGCTACCTGCTCTGGCTCTACCAGCGCACCGCCTTCGGTGAGCCGACCGACGAGTTCGCCGGACACTCCGATGCGGAACACGCAGCGGGAGGCTCGCACGGCGTCGCGCACTCGTTGAGCTCGGCGGCCAACGTCCATGCCGACGATCATGGTGACCACGAGGACATCCACGACGTCCAGCTCACCGAGTGGATCGCTTGGACGCCATTCATCATTGCCATCGTCGTGTTCGGCGTGTACCCGCAGCTGATGTTCAAGGTCATGGACCCGGCGGTGACCGAACTGGTCCGCACGATCGGTCAGGGCATTCCGCAGTGATCGCAGCCCTCTCATCGGTGCTCGCGCAGGCGGAGTGGACGGCACCGCCGATCGACTGGCATGCGATCGCACCCGAGTTGATCTTGGTGGTCGGCATCAACCTGGTGTTGTTCATCGACTTGAATCTGAGCGAATCGAAGAAGTGGACGATGGCGACGCTGTCGGGCTTCGTGATGCTCGCGGCCTTCATCCCGGTCGTGACGCTGGCCCTCGACGACGGTCCGGCGCGGGAGTTGTTCGACGGCCGGTACGTGATCGACGACTACGCGCTCGTGCTCAAGGCGCTCTTCTTGTTGACGGCCTACGTCGTCATCTTGATGAGCCAGAACGAGCTCGAAGAGGGCAACTATTACCAGGGCGAGTTCTACGTCCTGATGCTGTGCTCGGTGCTCGGCATGGTCATGATGACCTCAGCTCGCGATCTCATCAGCATCTTCGTGGCGCTCGAGTTGTTGTCGATTCCGGCCTACATGATGGCCGCGTGGCGCAAGCGGTCGTCCAAGTCGAACGAGGCAGGCGTCAAGTACTACCTGCTCGGTGTGTTCGCGTCGGGCATCATGCTGTTCGGCATGTCGTACCTCTTCGGCGTGACCGGGTCGACCAAGTTGACCGAGATCGGTGCCGTCCTCTCGGCTGGCGATCTCAACGGTCTCGCGGTCGTCGGTGTCGCGTTCGTGCTCGTCGGGTTCGCGTTCAAGGTGTCGGCAGTGCCGTTCCACACCTGGGCGCCTGACACCTACGAGGGTGCGCCGACACCGGTCACTGCGTTCTTGTCGGTTGCATCGAAAGCGGCGGGTTTCGTGGCGCTCGTGACGCTCGTGTACGTGGCGTTCCCGGGTGCCGACGACATCTACGGCCCGATGATCTGGGTGATGGCCGCACTCACGATGACGGTCGGCAACGTGATCGCACTGCGTCAGACGAACATCGTCCGAATGCTCGCCTACTCGTCGGTGAGCCAAGGCGGCTTCATCTTGATGCCACTCGCCTTCGCCGGTGATCCCGATGCGTCGGGCTCGGCGCTCAACGCCGTGGTCGTGTACCTCCTCGTCTACGCCTTCATGAACCTCGGCGCCTTCGCCGTGGTGATCGCCGTCTCTCGCAAGACCCGCTCGGGTGAGATCTCCTCGTTCGGCGGCCTGTTCGGATACGCCCCCGGCATGGCGGTGGCGATGACGGTGTTCATGGCGTCGCTCGCCGGTATTCCTCCGCTTGGTGGTTGGTTCGCGAAGTTCAACGCCTTCAAGGCGGTGCTCGACGCTGGAAGCTCCGCGGCGTACGTGCTGGCATGTATCGCGGCCGTCAATACGGTCATTGCGGCCGCCTATTACTTCAAGGTGCTCCGCACGGTATGGGTCGACGATGCGCCTGATGGCGACACGAGCCCGATCAACACGCCGCAGCCGATCATCGCTGCACTCGGCATCACCGTGATCGGCACGATCGTCGTCGGCGTACTGCCCGGCCTCCTCGCCCGCTTCGGCGAACTGCAAGACCTCACCGGCGCCCTCGGCTAGCGACAGAGTGGGTCAGACCCACTCTGTCGTTTCACACCGCGTTGACGGTCGTTCGCGAACCTGGACGGATGCGATCCAACCGCAGCGCTTCACCTCGTCCGTGGTCCATCCCCACGAGCCTGCTGCTCGCTGCCGGCGCAGCCCTCGTCGCCGCTCCGACCACGGTTGCGGCGGCGCCGCTCGATCCGGTCACGTTCGAGTTGGTCGCCGACATCGAGGATCGCAGCGAAGAGAGCTCGATCACGAACTTCCTGGTCGACGGTGACATCACGTACTTCCGCGCCGACGACGGCATCCACGGCAGCGAACTCTGGGCCTACGACGAGACCAGCGGGACGGCCGAGATGGTTGCCGACATCAACCCGGGTCCCCTCTCGTCGGCGGCCACCCCGCTCGCTGTGGTCGGTGGGGAGTTGTACCTGTCGGCATCCGACGGTGTGGTCGGAACCGAACTCTGGGCGTTCGATGGCGTCGACGTCCGCCTCGTCGCCGATATCGACACGGGGACGGCGAATTCGCTGCCGAGATCGGCCGTCGTCTTCGATGGTGTGCTGCACTTCACCGCCGAGGGCGACGGGCATGGCCGCGAACTCTGGCGCACCGACGGAACCTCTGCCGGGACGGTCCGGCTCTCGAGCATTCATCCCACCGGTGATGCCGACGTGCAAGCAGTCACCGTGGTGCCGACCGCCGGTGGACCGAGCCGGCTGTACTTCACTGCCGATGATGGCGCCACGGGCGAGGAGCTCTACCGCTACACCGTCGCCGACGGCGTCAGACTCTTCGACCTTCGTCCCGGCGCCGACGCATCCATGCCGTTCTCGCTGGCGGCGTGGGACGACATGCTCGTGTTCGTCGCCGCTCGAGCGTCTGGCATGTACGAGCTCCACACGACCAGCGGGTCGGAGTCCGTCGCCGGCGACGTGAAGTCGTTCGGCTCCACCGAGGACATCGTCGGCGCGTATCCGGCCGGCACCAACCTCTTCGTCCGTTCCGGGACCTTCGGTGCGTACTCGCTGTCGTGGTTCGACGCGACCGAGGGTGACTTCGAGTTGTTGGCTGCCGGTCTGGATTTCTTCCACACGACGCCAGACGGCGATCGGTTGCTGTTCGTCAACGAAGACACCGCCGAAGATGAATTGTGGATCTCGGACGGTACCCCCGGTGGGACCAACGAGGTCGGTGCGAGCGAGAAGCCTGCCGGCATCCAGTTCCTGGGTGGCTCGATGGAGATGACCGCGTCGGGGGACTTCCTGATCCTGCCGGCACGGCTGCAGGGTGTCGACAATCGTGTCCTGTTGGCGGTCAAGGTCGACGGTGCGGCTTTCGACCTGCTCACCGATCCCGACGTCGGCCAATACGACTTGCGGTGGATCGAGACCACGGGCGGTCGGTTCCTGATGAAGTTCGGCCCTGATCGGAGCGAGGAACTCTGGGTCGTCGACGAGGTCGGTGCCGAAGTGACCTTGGTCGACGACATCAACGAGACGACGCAGAGTTCATCGCCGAGGCAACTGACCTCGGCTGGCGATCGCCTGTTCTTCACGGCGAGTACGTACGACCATGGCCAGGAACTCTGGACGCTCGAACCCGGTGGCGTACCGTCGCTCGTGTCGGACATCTGGCCAGGACCGCCGAGCAGCGCCCCCCGGTTGCTGACAGCATCCGCTGACGTCGTCTACTTCATCGGCGAGGACAGCGTGAACGGTCGGCAGATCTGGGTCTCCGACGGCACGGAGGCGGGCACGGTCGAGTTCGTCGACATGTTTCCGAACGGGACCGCCGAGTATCCGACTCGGATCGACGCGACGCACGACGGAGTGTTCTTCACGACGAACGACGGCTGGCTCTGGTTCTCCGACGGCACACCGGCTGGAACGGTCGAGCTCGTCGACCTCGCGTCGTTCGCCAGCCCGCACGTCGTCGCCGACGGCCTGGTGTTCCGCGGACGAGCTGCGGACGACCCGGGTGGCGCGCTTGAGTTGTGGATGAGCGACGGCACACCATCCGGAACCGGACCCGCCGCCACCTTCGTCGCAGGCCTCGCCTCGGGCCAACCGGTCTCGGACGTGATCGACGGACGGATCCACATCCGTACGCCGAGCTCGATCTGGGTGACGGACGGCTCGATCGCCGGCACCGAGCAGGTCCTGGATTTCGCCGCCGACAACTCGGTGTCGGAAGTCTTCGAGGTCGGCGGCGGCCGGTTCATCCTCGGTGAGTCCGAGAACACCGATGGCGACGACCGGATGTACGTCTGGTTCGATCCGGATGGCCCGACACCGCCGACGGTGATCGTCGAGCTCGACCCGAACCTCAGCTACGTCGAGCGACATGCAGCCCTGGTGATCGACGACCGGTTGGTCCTCCCGGAGTACGACGGCGACGAGGCCGAACTCCAGGGTTTCCGCGTGGCATCGACGACGAACAGCACCTTCCTCCCGATCAGCGTGGCCGCCGACGCCGACGTCGAGTACTCGCAGTCGTTCGATGGGGTCGGCTACTTCCTCGTCACGGAGTCCGATGAGCACGTCGCGTGGCTGTGGGGCACGAACGGCACGGTCGATGGGACGTCGGCGCTGGTCGGACCGATCGATGTGGCGGCGGCGGCGCCAGAAGGATTCGAACTCGTCGGCGACCGCCTCTACACGGCGTTCAGGGCGTCGGCGAGCCCCGTCGGCAACGAGTTGTGGCAGTTCGATCTCCCCGACCCGGATCCCGAGCCCGATCCTGACCCCGACCCCGACCCCGGTCCCGACCCGGACCCCGACCCCGGTCCCGACCCGGATCCGGATCCTGACCCGGTGGGGTCGGAGATCGAATCGCTGACCCCGGGGCGGATCTTCGCGTCGCGCGCCACCGACGAGACGGTCGACGGCCGCTTCGAGGGCGGCGGCCGCATCGCTGCCGCTTCGTTCGTCGAGGTCGACGTTGCCGGTCGTGCCGGGGTCGACGGTGACGCCCGTTCGGTGGCGATGAACGTGACGGCGATCAACCCGAGCGGCCGCGGGTTCGTGACCGTGTACCCGTGTGGGGACCGACCGTTGGCGTCGTCGTTGAACTTCGGTGCGGCGGGCGCGGTGGTCGGCAACGAGTTGGTCGCGAAGCTGAGTGCTGCCGGGACCGTCTGCGTGTTCTCGTCGGCGGAGACCGATCTGTCGATCGACGTGGTCGGCTTCGTGCCGGCGACGAGCGGGTTGGTTCCGTTGGATCCCGCTCGGGTGTACGCCTCGCGGTCGGCCGACGAGACGATCGACGGACGGCAGGAGGCGACAGGCCGCGTCGGCGCGGGCTCGTTCGTCGAGGTCGACGTCGCCGGTCGGGCCGGTATTCCGGCGAGTGGGGCGGGCGCGGTGGTGATGAACATCACTGCGGTGAACCCCTCGGGTCGTGGGTTCATCACGGTCTATCCGTGTGGGGATCGTCCGTTGGCGTCGTCGTTGAACTTCGGTGCGGCGGGCGCGGTGGTCGGCAACGAGTTGGTCGCGAAGCTGAGTGCTGCCGGGACGGTGTGCGTGTATTCGTCGGCGGAGACCGATCTGACGGTCGACGCGGTCGGTTACGTGCCGTCGTCGAGCGCGGTGGTGTCGCTGGATCCGGCTCGGGTGTTCGCGACGCGTGCGAGTGATGAGACGGTCGACGGCGAGCAGGAGGCGATGGGGCAGATCGCTGCGAGTGGTGTCGTCGAGGTCGAGATCACTGGTCGGGCCGGTGTTCCGGGCACCGGTGCGGGGGCGGTGGTGATGAACATCACGGCGGTCAATCCGGTTGGTCGTGGGTTCATCACGGTGTATCCGTGTGGTGATCGTCCGTTGGCGAGCAGCTTGAACTACGGCGCAGCGGGTGCGGTGGTCGGCAACGAGTTGATCGCCAAGCTCAGCGCCTCGGGAACCGTGTGCGTGTTCACCAGTGCGGCGACCGATCTGAGCGTCGACGTGGTCGGCTACGTGCCCGCCTGACGTGCCGGGAGCGACAGAGTGGGTCAGACCCACTCTGTCGTTCGCGCTGCGCTGACGGTGTGCTGCCATGCTTGCTTGCATGCAGATGCGGAGATCCGGGTTCGGAGTCGTCGCGGCGGTCGTAGCGACGGCGATCGTGTCGGTCGGGCCGACGTCTGGCCATCCCGCTCGAGCCGACGCGCCGCCCACGTCGTTCGAGCTGCTCGCGGATGTCAACCAGGTCGACAGCGTGAGCGAACCGAGGTTCCTGACCGCCGACGCCCACAGCGACGGCAGCCCACTGGTCTACTTCAGTGCTGATGACGGTCTCCACGGTCGCGAGTTGTGGGTCTTCGACGACACCACCGACGAGGTGCGCCTCGTCGCCGACATCGAGCCCGGGCCGGGGTCGTCGAATCCTGGTCGAGGGCGGATCATCGACGGCACCTTCTACTTCTCGGCCGACACGACGGCGGCCGGCAGCGAACTGTGGTCGTCGGCGGGCACGGCGGCCACCACGCAGCTCGTGGTCGACATCGAACCGGGGCCGGGTCATTCCTTTCCCCAGGACTTCACCGAGTTCGACGGTGACATCGTCTTCGTCGCATCGGCCGGCACCTTCGTGCGGGAACTCTGGACCACCGACGGCACCGCTGGAGGGACGAGCCGACTGTCGTCGATCGACCCCGGCGGTGCGGCCAATGTGAGCAACCTCACGGTGGTGGAGCCGCCGAGCGGAGACGTGCTGTACTTCGATGCCGACGGCCCGCTCATCGGCGAGGAGCTGTTCGCCTACACATCCGGGTCCGGCATCGTGCCCGTCGACGTGAACCCCGGTCCGACCGGATCGAACCTCTACTCGTTCCAGCGGTTGGGCAATCGCGTCGCCTTCGTCGCGACGGTCGGAGCCGAACCGCAGCTGCACGTCGTCTCGGGCTCACCGGCCACCTCCATCGACGTCACGGCGTACACGTCGACCGGCTCGGTCCGAAACATCAGAACGTCCAGCAGCGGGATCTTCCTCAGCGTCGACGATGGTGCAACCCCCGCCCTCGAGGTGCTCTCGGCCGTCGGCGGCACACCGTCGGTGATCTCCAGTGGCATCGACTTCTACTCGATGGTCGAGTTCGGCACCGGCATCGCCATGGTCGGCGACGACTCGGGTGACCGCGGTCTCTGGCTCTCGGACGGAACCGCGCTGGGCACCCAGGAGATCGCCGACGTCGATCCCGACATCGGCAGCCTCGTGGTGTCGGCCGACGGCAACACGTTGCTGTTCCGCGACGACGGTGCACTCTGGGCGACCGACGGCACACCGTCGGGAACGACACGTGTCACCGATCCGGCCGATGGTGTTGCAGACAACACCAGCCCCGCCGAGACGGCGACCGGATCGTGGTTGGTCGTGCTCGACGACGAACTCGCCATCACCGACCTCACGCCTGATGGCAGCGAGCCGCTCGCCGACATCGACACCGGCACCGAGCCGTCCGGCCCGTCGGAGTTCGTGACGCTCGGCGACCGCGTCTACTTCGCCGCCGACGACGGAGCGGTCGGTCAGGAACTCTGGCGGACCGATGGCGACGGGGTGACGACGTTGGCCGCCGACGTCTTGCCCGGTGAGTCGGGGTCCGGTGTCGGTCAGATCGTTGCCACCAGCGATGCGCTGTTCTTCGCTGCCTCTGGTACGGAGAGCTTCAACCGCGAACTCTGGACCTCCGACGGCACGGCTGCGGGCACACGCCTCGTGCGCGACATCGTTTCCGGAGGTTCGTCGACCTTCGACGAGATGACGGCAGGGGCGACCCGTGTCTACTTCGAGCACATGGATGCGACGTTCGCCCGACGATTGTGGACGAGTGACGGCACGCAGGGTGGAACCATCGAGCTGGCGGCGATCGATCCGGAGGTCATCGCCGTGATCGGCGACCGGGCGGTCATCGAGTCGTCGACGGGAGCCCTGTGGATGTCGGACGGGACGGTGGCCGGCACGGTCGAGATTCCGATCGGGCTGAGTACCGCCACCGTGATCGGCGAAGACGGTTCGCTCGTCTACATCGCGGTGGACGGCGAACTCTTCACCACCGACGGAACCGTCGGTGCCTTCGACGGGGCAGACCTCGTCGGGCCGACGGCGGTGAACGGCGTGCACTCCACCGACGACGGGCTGTTCGTGACCTCGTCGTCGGCGCCAGGTTCCACCGAACTGTGGTTCACGTCATCGCTGCCGGGCACGGCCTCGCTGATCGACCTCGGGGCGCTTCCCGGGATCGATCCGGTCCGAACCGATCTGGCGATCGACATCGCTGCCGGTTCGGTGATCCCGTTCTCGACCGCGGTCAGTGGACAACTCGGCTTCGTCGTGAGCGACGGCGGCACGAGCGAGGTCATCGTTCCGAGCGGCCCGTCGATGCCGGCCAACGGCACGTTCATCTGGTCGGAGTCGTACGACGGTCTCGCGTACTTCGGCGTGCGGCGGGACGTCGGTGGCGACCACGAAATCTGGGTCACCGACGGAACCGGCGCAGGCACGCAGCGGCTCATCGACTCGTTCCCGACCGGAACGTTCGACTCGTTCGAGCCCGCCCGGCTCGGGGATCGTCTGATCGGTCGCCGCGACGCGCCGGCGTTCAGCGCCGAGCCGTGGGTGCTCGATCTCGACACGACGTCACCGGACCCCGACCCGGACCCCGACCCCGACCCGGATCCGGATCCCGACCCCGACCCGGATCCCGACCCCGACCCCGACCCGGATCCGGCGATGGTCGAGATCGTGTCGTTGACGCCGGCGCGGGTGCTCGAGACACGCCCCGGTCTGACGACGGCGGACGGAGTGTCCGAGGGAATCGGGCGTGTCCGGGCCGCCGAACAGGTCGAGGTGAAGATCGCCGGACGCGTCGGTGTCGCGTCGGACGCGGCCGCTGTCATCATGAACGTCACGGCCATCAACCCGTCCGGTCGCGGTTTCGTCACGGTGTTCCCGTGCGGCCCGATGCCGCTGGCCTCCGGTCTGAACTTCGGTGCCGCCGGTGCCGTGGTCGGCAACGAGGTCGTCGCAAAGCTCAGCCCGACCGGTACCGTGTGCGCGTTCACCTCCACCGAGACCGATCTCACGATCGACGTCGTCGGGTACGTCCCGGCGACGAGCGGTGTGGTGTCGCTCGACCCGTCGCGTCTGCTCGACACTCGTCCGGGCGCAGCAACGAGCGACGACCGCTTCGCTGGCGGGGGGCCACTCGGTGCCGGCGAGGAGATCCAGCTCGACATCGTCGGGCGCGGTGATGTAGCCGCCGGCGGCGTCGACTCGGTCGTGATGAACCTCACGGCCGTCAACCCGTCCGGTCGTGGCTTCATCACGGTGTCGCCGTGTGGTGTGCGGCCGGTCGCGTCGTCGCTGAACTTCAGCGCGGCCGGCGCCGTGGTCGGCAACGAGTTGGTCGCCAAGCTCAGTCCGTCCGGCCAGGTCTGCATCTTCAGCAGCGCGGCGACGCACGTCACCGTCGACGTGGTCGGGTACGTGCCGTCGACGAGTTCGGTGACGTCGCTGGAGCCGGCCCGGTTGCTCGACACCCGTCCGGGATCGACGACCGCCGACGGTGACGGTGCCGGGCAGGGGCGCACCAGTCCCGGGGTCGTGGTCGAGATCGACGTCACCGGACGCGTCGGCATCCCGTCGACCGGCGTCGCCGCAGCGGTGATGAACATCACGGCGATCAACCCCTCGGGGCGCGGGTTCGTGACGGTGTACCCCTGTGGCGAGGTGCCGATCGCCTCGAGCCTCAACATGGGTGGCGCCGGTGTCGTGGTCGGCAACGAGCTGATCGCCAAGCTGTCGCCGTCCGGAACGGTGTGCATCGTCACCAGCAACGAGACCGACCTGACCGTCGACGTGGTCGGCTACGTGCCCGCCTGAACGACAGAGTGGGTCTGACCCACTCTGTCGTTCACGCTCGGCTGACGGCGGGTTGTCAGAGTGGGGGAATGCGTTCTCGTTCCGCACTTGCCCATCTCTGTGCCGGAGCCTTCGTCGTCGGCTCGCTCGCCGTCGCCGACGGTTCCGCCGTGCACGCCGTCCCGATCGAGGATCGCTCGCCCCAGCTGCTCGCCGACCTCTCGACGAATCGCGAGCAG
This sequence comes from Ilumatobacter sp., assembly GCF_046290335.1. Taxonomy (GTDB): domain Bacteria; phylum Actinomycetota; class Acidimicrobiia; order Acidimicrobiales; family Ilumatobacteraceae; genus Ilumatobacter_A. The sequence continues at coordinate 770,914 of NZ_JBKAGH010000003.1, forward strand.
GGCGTTTCGAACCAGTTGTTGGTGACCGACACGTGGGTGTACCTCACCGTCATCGTGGGCGACGGCAACCAGCTCAGCGAGCAGCGGGTCGAGCTCTGGCGAGTCGATCGCGTGACGGAGCAATCCGAACGGGTGGTCGACACTGCTGCCGGCTTCCGGTTCTTGTCGGTCGAGTTGCAGACCTCTGGCGGGGTGTTGGTTGTCGCCGAGCGACCCGACGGCGACCCAGAACTGCACCTGCTCGACGAATCGAACGGGTCGATGACCCTGATCAAGTCCTTCGATCCCGTGAGCGGGCAGTGGCCGGGCCAGTTCTTCGAGCTCGGCGGGGCGGTGTACTTCTCCGGGGACGACGGTGACGGCTACGAACTGTGGACCACCGACCTGACGACAGCGGGAACGGTGCAGGTGGTCGACTTCGTGCCGGGAACCGATGACCTCAGCCCATTTCGTCCCATCGTGGTGCCCGTCGAGGGCGGAGGAGAGGCGGCGTTCTTCAGCGGCCGCACACCGACCATCGGAACCGAACTGTTTCGCTTCGATCCGCCGTCGACGATCACGTCGTACGACGTTCGTCCCGGATCGGCCTCCGGCCGGCCGGGCGGCTACGACCTTGCCGACGACGGTGGGCTCTACTTCGTCGCGCAGGGGACCAACGTCTCCTCGTTCCGGCTTCCCGCGGTGTCGGCCGATCCGGCCGACGACACGGTGGAGCTCGTGTCGCCCGGCGTGTCGTTGATCGCCGTTGACGGCGACACGATCTGGGAGGGCCAGTACGGCGCGCCGGCAGGTGTGTATCGCACCGTTGGATCCGGCGCCCGGGACTTGGTGGTGCCCGGAACCAGTCCTCAGGTACTGACTGCCTTCGACGACCGGGCGGTGTTCGGCTTCAACAACAGCGCCAACGGACGCGACATCTGGGTGTCCGACGGAACTCCAGCAGGCACGCAACGCGATGCAGTGGTGTTGTCGAGCGGCGCTGCGTTCGTGGCGGATTCCGACGGGTCGTCTGCACTCGGCGGCGCAACCGATGGAGCCGGATCGGAACCCTGGGTCACCGCGGGGTCGCCCGGAAGCACACGGCGTCTGGCCGACATCTTTCCGGGCGCTGCCTCGAGCAACCCCGACGATGTCGTCGCTGTCGACGACGGCTGGTACTTCGTGGCCGACGACGGAGTCACCGCCCGGCAACTGTGGTTCAGCGATGGCACAGCGGCGGGAACGGACCGAATCACCGACCTGGGGTCCGATCGCACGGCGTCATCGTTCCCACGTGACTTCGCTTCGGCCGGACGCATGACCGTGTTCGAAGCTCGCAACGATGCCGTCGGGCGCGAACTCTGGCGCCATGATCCGCTCACTGGTGAGGTCGCGCTGGTCGCTGATCTGGCGCCGGGGCCGGAGTCGTCGAGCCCGCGAGATCCGATGGCGTTCGGCGACCGGGTGGTCTTCGAGGCCGACGTCGAGCCGTACGGCCGCGAGGCGTGGATCACCGACGGGACCTCCGCCGGCACGACGCTGCTCGCGGACTCGGTGCCGGGCTCGGGTGGCAATCCGTACGGGTTCACCGTGGTCGGTGACGACCTGTTGTACATCAGCGAGAGCCAGGTGTGGATCGTGCGTTCGGGTGCCAGCGTGGCCACGTCGCTCGGTCTTCCGTTCGCCGTCTCGGACATTCTCGGCGAGTACCAGGGGCTCGCTGTGGTGTATGACGAGATGGTCGATCGGTTGGTCTTCGTCGACCCTGCAACCGGATCGACGACCCCGCTGATCGACGACGTCCGGCGAGCGGAGGTCGCGACGGTCGGCGGCGCCTTGTTCGTCAGCGTCGAGGCGGTCGGTGGCGGCGGCGGCGGTGGCGCCGCGTCGTTTGCCCCGACCGAACAGTTCCAGACCTTCCGCATCGCGTCGCCGACGGCGACCCCGGTCGTCCTTCCAGCGTTGAACGGCGTGGACATCTACGAGCTCATCGCCGGTTCGGGGGAGGTCGTCGCAGCCGTCGAAGGATCGAGCGGCGACGACGAGGAGATCAGTCTGCACAGCCTCGGCTCGGAGGATGCTTGGTATTCGATCGCCACGGATGGCACCGTGACGCCCGTCGTCGTGCCGGTTGGTGATCCGATCACCTCCGTCGAGTTCGACAGCTTCGACGGACCGGGCGCGCCGGTCGTCTTCGACGACGGCCTCGTCTTCACCATCGCTCGGGGTGAGGCCGGCGGCGGCGGGGGCTCGAGACTGGCCGGAGCGACCGGCGACCCGGTCGGACAACTCGTGTCGATCCACGATGGTGTCATGACGACGCTCGAGTCGGTGCCCGACCGGGTCATCAGCATCGTCGGCGTGCACGCAGGACAGCTGTACGTCCAGACCGCTCCGTTCGAGGAGGGCAAGGGTGGCGGCATTCGTCGGCCGTCGGCGCTGACGACACCGACCGGGCCCGCGCTGCTGCGGACGTCCGGTCCTGCCAACTCGGCCGAGGTCGTGGTCGACTTCGTGGCGCAAGGCTTCGACGCCCGTGAGCGCATGGTGCTGACGAACGAGGTCATCTACGGGTCGGGCTCGTTCGGTGACTCCGGGGTCGAGCCGATCGGCTTCGATCTCGGTCCGGTCCCGGACGCGCCGACCGGGGTCAACGGCGTCGCGGGCGACCGGCGAGCGACCGTGTCGTGGACCGCCCCCGCTGACGATGGCGGTGGACCGGTCGTCGGCTACACCGTGACCGCTTCCCCGGGTGGCGCCACGTGCACGACGACCGGGGCGACGTCGTGTGCGGTGACCGGTCTCGCCAACGGCACGTCCTACACCTTCACCGTCGTCGCGAGCACGGCATCGAGACGGTCGGAGCCGTCCTCGGCCTCGGCGCCGGTGACACCGGTCGCGCCGACTCCGGTACCGTCGTCGCCAGACGCCGAGGTGATCTCGCTGACTCCGGGTCGTGTGCTCGACACCCGTCCCGGTCAGTCGACCGTCGACGGTGACTTCGAGGGCACCGGTCGCATCGCGGCCGACGACTTCATCGAGGTCGACATCGTCGGCCGAGCGGGGGTCCCGGCGACGGGTGTCGACGCCGTGGTGATGAACATGACGGCGATCAATCCGTCCGGACGCGGCTTCCTCACGGTGTTTTCGTGCGGTCCTCGCCCGGTCGCTTCCGGACTGAACTTCGGTGTTGCGGGCGCCGTGGTCGGCAACGAGGTGGTGGCGCAGCTCAGCGCATCGGGCAGCGTCTGCGTGTACACCAGCACCGAGACCGATCTGACGATCGACGTCGTCGGCGCGGTGCCGTCGGGCAGTCCGGTGGTGTCGTTGGATCCGGCGCGGTTGTTCGAATCGCGGCCCGGGTTGGACACCGTCGACGGCCAGTTCGAAGGTGGCGGCAACGTCGGCCCGGATGATTTCGTGGAGATCGACATCATCGGCCGGGGTGGCGTGGCGTCGTCCGGCGTGAGTTCGGTCATCATGAACGTGACGGCGATCAACCCGTCCGGTCGCGGCTTCATCACGGCGTACGCCTGTGGTGACCGTCCGCTGGCGTCGTCGCTGAACTTCGGCGCCGCTGGCGTCGTCGTCGGCAACGAGATCATCGCGAAACTCAGCGACGCCGGCACGGTGTGCATCTACTCCTCGGCGTCGACCGGCCTGACGGTCGACGTGGTCGGCTACGTGCCGGACGGGAGCACGACGGTGTCGCTCGACCCGGCCCGCCTCCTCGAGACCCGCACCGGGCCAGGCCTCGAGACCATCGACGGTCAGTTCGAAGGTGAGGGTCGCGTCGCGGCCGCCGAGGTGATCGAAGTGCAGATCGCGGGTCGTGGTGGCGTGCCGGCGACCGACGTCGGTGCCGCCGTGATGAACGTGACGGCGATCAATCCCGACGGTCGTGGCTTCCTCACGATGTTCCCGTGTGGGGATCAGCCGGTGGCGTCGTCGCTGAACTTCGGCGCCGCCGGCGTCGTCGTCGGCAACGAGGTGATCGCCAAGCTGAGCTCGACCGGCACGGTGTGCGTCTTCGTGAGCGCCGGAACGGATCTCACCATCGACGTCGTCGGCCATCTCCCGGCCTGACCCAGAGCGACAGAGTGGGTCAGACCCACTCTGTCGCTCTGGCCGCATCGTCACCGCCCCGACCGTCATCTGTCGCATCCACCCAGCCAGCTGCCAGGCTGTGCGCCGTGACGACTGGACCGATCCCGTTCGACCGATTCATGGACGAGGCGCTGTACGGGCCCCGCGGGTTCTACACGAGCGGAGGATCGGCTGGCCGGCGCGGCGACTTCCTGACGTCGCCCGAGGTCGGACCGCTGTTCGGTGCGGTGGTCGCCCGGTATCTCGATGCGCAGTGGCGGCGCATCGGTGAACCCGAGGTGTTCACCGTCGTCGAGGTCGGTGCCGGCCCCGGCACGCTGGCCCGCTCGGTGCTGGCGGCAGCGCCCGCGTGTCGCGCCGCGCTTCGCTACGTCGCCGTCGAGATCTCAGCGGTCCAGCGCGAACGTCATCCCGACTCGGTCACGTCGGCGGAGACCATGCCGACCGAACCGTTCGACGGTGTGGTCATCGCCAACGAGTTGCTCGACAACCTCCCGTTCCGGCTGGCTGTCTTCGACGGGGGATGGCGAGAGGCCTACGTCGACATGGGCTCCGATGGTCGCCTCATCGAGGTGTTGTCGTCGCCGTTCGATCCGGCGCCGTCGGTCTTGCCGCCTTCGGCCCCCTTCGGAGCACGAGCACCGCTGATCGACCGGGCTGCGACGTGGATCGTCGAGGCCCGATCGCTGGTGCGATCGGGGACGGTCCTGGCCGTCGACTATGGCGCGCCGCACACGGCCGACATGGCTCGTCGACCGTGGCGGGACTGGCTGCGGACCTATCGCGGCAACGAGCGCGGAGAGCACTATCTCGCGGCTCCCGGCAGCCAGGACATCACGACCGATGTGCCGTTCGATCAGCTGCCGACACCCGATTCGGTTCGCTCGCAGGCACAATTCCTGCAGTTGCACGGCATCGACGAACTGGTCGCCGAGGGCAAGCGAGTGTGGGAGGAACAAGCCGCCCGACCCGGACTCGAGGCCATGAAGATGCGCAGCCGGGTCAGTGAAGCCGAAGCGCTGCTCGACCCGGCCGGCCTCGGCAACTTCCTCGTCGCCGAATGGCGCACCTGAGCGACAGAGTGGGTCAGACCCACTCTGTCGCATGCCGCGTGGTTCACGCTGCCCGGTAGACGGCGAGTTCCACCTCGGCACAGACAGCGTCGACGAGGTGGCGCACGACCGGATCGTCTGCGGCGCGCCGACGGGCACGTTGGCGCGTTCGGCTCGAGGGTTCGCCGATCCGAGTGGCGAGCCGATCGTGTTCGTCGGGCGGGATGAGATCGAGCAGGACCGTGAGGACGATCCGCTCCAACCACTTCGCGGGCCCATCGGTGCGCAGCGAGGCCTTGGCGACGAACAGATCGACGACCGAGAGCACGGTGTCGAGGTCCGCCGCCGGTAGGCGCTCACGTTCCGGCCGCTCGGGCCCGGCAACGAACGAATGGAAGCGGTCGGCGTCGCCACCGAAGTAGGCGAGGACCCGGTCGGTGTCGAGGAAGTCGGCGGCCCGGCGATGACCGAGGTACGCCCGGTGGCTCGACCATCGGTAGGCGGCGACGTCGTCGACGCCCGAGACGTCGAGCGCATTGCGGTGCACGTACCGCACGGCGATGAGCAGATATCGATCGGTCGTGACGGGGATCGAGTGGAACCGCCCTCGGAACAGGGGACCATCGCGCTCGGCCCGTCCGTTGATCCGCTGGGTGTACACCGACCCGAGGTGTTGCATCGCTGCGGAAAGGTTGCCCTCGGGGCAGTGCACCACGAGGTGGTAGTGGTTGTCGAGGAGGCAGTAGGCGAGTGTCGTGACGCCGAAGCGGTCGGCGACGTCCGAGAGGAGACGGCCGAATTCCACACGGTCGTGATCGGAGAGGAACACCGGCCGGTGGTCGGTTCCCCGATTCATGACGTGGTGGATGCCGCCTTCGAGGTCGATGCGTGGTCGTCGTGGCATGTGACGATCATGGCGACGGGTGCGACAGAGTGGGTCTGACCCCTCTGTCGCACTGGTCAGCGGGTGTAGCCGGCGACGTCGACGGTGAGGTGGGTCGGCGACGACGTGAAGAGGCAGACGTCGCCGTTCGCATCGAGCTCGGCGATGATCTCGTTGCCGCCGTTGACGCCAGCGGTGTAGTTGAGGCTGGCGGTGTTGGGTGCGCTCGGCAGGCACGGGTGGACGGTGACGAAGCCGACCGATTCCGGCCCCACAGCCGTGACGTTGAGTGTCACGGTCGTCGCGTCGTTCGGCACGGAGCCGACGCCGGCGATCGACAGCACGGTGGTCTGCCCGGCGGTGCGGACGCCGTCGTCCTCGACAGCGCCGTCGATGGCTGCCTGACCCGGGCGAGTGTCGAGGTAGCGGGCGGGCACGATCGGGACGTAACGGTCGGCGGTGACTTCGCCGACGACGTCGATCGACAGTTGCGTCGTGGTGGAGGTGTAGACGCACACGTCACCGTTCGCGGAGAGCGGGGCGATGATCTCGTTGCCGCGGTTGACGCCGGCGATGTAGTTGAGGCTGGCCGAGGTCGGTCGAGTCGCCGTGCACGGGTGCACGGTGAAGAAACCACGACCGGTCGCACCGATGGCGGTCACGTTGATCACGGCCGCCTTGGCGTCGGTCGACACACCGGCTCGACCCGCGACGCGGATCGTGTACTCGGTGTCGGCTTGGCGGATGCCGTCGGCTTCGAACTGGCCGTCGACGGTGTCGGCGGCTCCGTTGGTGCGAGTATCCGCGAGTCGGGCCGGGCCCACCGGACGGTACTCGGCGCCGGCCGGCAGGTAGGCGGCGACGTCGACAGCGAGGTGCATCCCTGCGGACGTGAACAAACAGACGTCGCCGGAGTCGTCGAGTTCGACGATGATCTCGTTGCCGAGATTGGTGCCCGCGGCGAAGTTGAGGCTCGATGCGAGCGGTCGCGGATCCAGGCACGCATGTGCGGTGACGAACCCGGCCGAGTCGGGCCCGATCGCCGTGACGTTCAGCACCGCGGCCGCCGCATCGGCTGGCACGTTGGCACGACCGGCGACGGCGACCGTCAACTCCTCCCCCGCCGTGAGACGCCCGATTCCCTCCTGCACCCCGTCGATCGTCGTGAGCCCCGGACCCATACGGGTCTCCACCAAACGAGCCGGACTGACCGACACGAACACGTCGGATCCGGACGGTTGCGCAGGACCGGTCGGCGGGGCCGTGGTCGGCGGCGCAGTCGGGGGTGGCGTGGGGACGACGTCGACGAGTGCGGGCCCGGACAGTGTCACGGTCTGCGGCGTCTCGAACTCCGATGCCAGACCTGCCTGGCCGTAGCCGTTGGCGCCCCAGCACATGACGCGTCCGCTCGTCTCGATGGCACACGAGTGCTCCGAGCCGGTGGTGACCGCAATCGCCGGGCCGACACCCGCAGCAGCGAGCGGCTCAGCGATTCGCGAGTTCGTTCCCGCAGCGCTCGTCAGACGCAGGCTCCATGAGCTGCCCCAACAGTGGACCACGTCGTCGCTCTCTCTGATGGCGCACGCGTGCTCGTCGTAGGCGTCCAGCGACGTCCAGGGCCCGACGAGTGTCTTGTCCACAGGCGTGGTGGCGATGGTGCCGGCCCCTTCGGCCATGTTGCTGCCACCCCAACAGGTCACGATCGTCCCTCGAGTCGCACAGCTCGCGCCGTCAGCGGCTGCGACTCCCACGAAGTCGGTGTTCGGGTCGTCGACGAGGGTCGGGGAGGTCTCGTCGCTGGTCGAACCCTGCCCGAGTTGCCCGGCGTTGCCTCGTCCCCAGCAGCGGACACGTGCGTTCACCGTGACCGCGCAGGTGTGGTACCAGCCGGTCGAGATCGTGGTGAAGTCGGCGTCCGGAACGACGATGGTGGTCGGGACCAGCACGTCGGGGCCGGTTCCGCCCGTCGCCAGTTCTCCGAACGAGTTCCGCCCCCAGCACGCAACCGCGTCGTTGAGTCGGATGGCGCAGGTGTGCTGGAAGCCGGCCGACACCTCGCGGAAGTTGCCAGCAACCTGTGTCGGCGTTGCGGGGCGATCGGTCGTGTCGCCGACACCGAGTTCGCCGTCGAAGTTGCGGCCCCAGCACGCCACCTTGTCGTTCGCATCGAGTACGCAGGCGTGACGGTAGCCGAGCGAGACGTCGACGAGATTCGTTGCGGTGCCGACTCGGGTCGGGTCGGCGACGAAGTTCGCGTCGGAGTCGACGATGAGTCGGTCGTCGTTCCTGCCCCAGCACCAGAGTTGGCCGTTCACGATCGCGCAGGTGGTGTCGCCGCCAGCGTCGATCGCCGTCGGAGTTCCGATCCCCGGCACTTCGACGGGGTCGGTCTCGCTCGGAGCGCCGACGCCGAGCGCTCCGTTCGTTCCGTTGCGTCCCCAGCACTCGACCGTGCCGGTGGCGAGGAGGACGCAGCCGTGGCTCTCCCCGATCGTGGCGTCGGCGACGCCGGTGATGCCGGTCGGGTCGAGTGTCTCTCGATCTTCCGGATGATCGTTCGGAAGGCGATCCGAGTCGTCGCCGGCGCACCACAGGCTGAAGTCGCTGCGGATGACACAGATGGTCTCGTCGCCCGTGCGCAGGCCGATCGCGTCGTCGAGGAACGGGAAGGTCACCGGCGTGCTCGTCCCGTCGAGCCAGTCTGCACTGGCATCCCCCCAGCACCGCACCGTGCCGTCGTCGATCAGCGCGCAGGTCGTGGCGTCGTCGGCCTTCTCGATGTCGATCGCTCCGGTCACGCCGGCCACCTTGGTGGGGACGTCGACGGGATCGGTGGTCCCGTTCCCGGCCTCGCCCTCGGAGTTGTTCCCCCAGCAGCTGACGGTGCCGTCGCGGTGCAGCACGCACGATCCTTCCTGGGCAACCGCGGCGGCGAGGGCGTCGGTGATGCCCGGGATCTGGAAGGGCGACACCTGGTCGTCGATGGTGCCTGACGCCAGTTCGCCACCGTCGCCCTCACCCCAGCACCACGCGGTACCGTCGGCCTTGACCGCACACACGTGGTCGTAGCCCGCGGCGACATCGACCGTGCCGTTCATACCCGGCACGGGCTGCGGGGTGAACGTGTCGCCGGTCGCGCCCGGGCCGTTGCCGAGTTCGCCGTTGCTGTCGGTCCCCCAGCACCAGAGTCGCCCGTCGGACGTGACGGCACACGTGATGTCGTCGCCGGCAGAGATGTCGACGACGTTCGTCAATCCGGTCACCGTCGATGGACGTGGGCGGTCGCCGCCGCCGCCGTCGCCGATCTCCCCGGACGACCCTTCACCCCAGCACTGCACGCTGCCGGCGGCCAGGATCACACAGGTGGTGTCGTAGTCGCCCGAGAGTGTTCGTTGTCCGGCGACCGGCACGATCGGATCGCCAGGCGCTGCGTTGACAGGGGCTCCGCTGGAGGGAACCACGCTGATCGCTCCGGCCACCACGGCGGCCGCTGCGACGAGGATGCGTCGAATGTTCATGCCTGAGATCAAAGACGACGAGCATCAGCGGAGCGTGAACGAACCTGCGACAGGGTGGGTCAGACCCACTCTGTCGTCTGGGTGCCGGGGCGGGGGTGTCTGGGTGCGTGCGACAGAGTGGGTCTGACCCACTCTGTCG
>NZ_JBKAGH010000004.1:0-397503 GCF_046290335.1 Ilumatobacter sp.
CCGGATCGGCCGGAGTATCGATCGACACCGGATCGGCCGGAGTATCGATCGACACGGGATCGGCCGGGGTGTTGACCGACACCGGCTCGTCGGGGGTGTCCGCAGCGGGAGCCGGAGCGGGTGCCGGCGCCGGTGCGGGGGCCGGCGTGTCGAGTGAGTCCAGCGTGACCGGCGTCTGCACCGACATCGGGGACGGGTCGTCGGGGCTGTCGAACGGCGAGTCCAAGGAATCCTGAACGCTCTCGAACGGGGAATCCAACGACTCCGGCGACGGATCGAAATCCGGAACCGAGTTCTCCGGAACCGAGTTCTCCGGAACCGAGTTCTCCGGAACCGAGTTCTCCGGAACCGAGTTCTCCGGAACCGAGTTCTCCGGAACCGAGTTCTCCGGAACCGAGTTCTCCGGAACCGAGTTCTCCGGAACCGAGTTGCCCGGAACCGAGTTGCCCGGAACCGAGTTCTCCGGAACCGTGGTCGACGAGCTGTCGTCGCCGGACTCGAGCAGTTCGGTCGGCTGGCGGAGATCGTTGAGCGAGATCCCCGAGGTGTTGCCGGCGGCAGCGGCGGCTCCCACCGAGAGGCTGGCGGCTGCGGTGGTGCCGATGATCATCTTCCAACGTGTGGGTCGCATGTCGTGTTCCTCCTGAGGTGATCGGACGGGTGTCCGGTTGTCGTGGTGATGAGATCCATGGTGCGGGTCGTCGATGAGACCCTGAGGAGACGACGATGAGACTTCTCTCACCGTGGCCCCTGCCCCGTCTCAGTCGGGCGGGCGGTCGCGTCGTGCGCTCGCGATCCAGTCGCCCGCCAGATCGAGGCGGGTGAGGGTGTGGCGCTCCCAGTCCGGTTCGAGCACCCGGAACGAGCCCGTCGCGAGGCCGACCACGGCACCGGCGATCCGCAACCGCAGATCGGCCCGGTCGTGCCGTTGCTCGGCGTGCGCCAGAAGCCGGGCGCCGAAGCGACGGATCGGCGCCGAGGGCCGCGACACCAGGGCCAGCACCGACAGGTGCGCACAGAAGTTGGCGATGTCGTCGACCCGGTGACCAGCGCCCGCCGTGTCGACATCGAGCAGGCCGACGACGCGACCACCCTCGACCATCAACTGCGCCTCGTACATGTCGCCGTGAATCGGCACGACCGGGTGCTCGACCGCCGCGTCGGACGCCGCGTCGAGCCGACCGATCACCTCGCCGACCCGCCGGGCTGCACCCGGCACGGTCGTCGCGATCGAGTCGGCGTGGAGGCGGGCGAGGTCGAGCCAGTTCGTGCGAAGCGCTCGTTCGGCCAGTTCCGCCGGCAGGTGATCGAGCAGGCTGTCGATCTCGGCAGGGTCGGGAACGTCCCCGTCGGAGTGCAGCACCTCGCGCAACGTGGCGCCACCGATTCCGGGCAACACGACGATGCCTTCGTTCGTCCACCCGATGCTGTCGGGGACCGGCAGCCGACCGGCGAGCGAGCGGTGCGTTTCGTGGAGCGCTTCGGCTCGGTGGGGTCGGACGACCTTGAGGAACACGCGGACCGTGCCGTTGTCGGCCTCGACGACCGCTCGTCGCCCGGGGCGGTAGGCGCGAACTCGCAGCACGACTGGGTCGTCGCCGAGGCCGAGGTCGGCGAACAGCCGACCGACGTGGCCCGGATCGATCGCTGCGGCGAGCCCCGGGAGCATCGGATCGTTCGGCCAATGCCACAGTGCGACCGTGTCGTCGCCGCGGCCCATGCGGATGGCGTGCTCGGGGAGTTTCCGACCGAGCAGCGCGACGAGCGGTTCGGTGGTCGTCGTCCCGCTCGGCCAGCGCACGTCGACGTCGTAGCGAACCGTGGTCGAACTTCCCGAGCGATAGGCGACCTGGCGGGGCCGAACAGCGAGCGCGTCGGCGTCGAGCATCCGGAAGTACTCGGTCGACATCTCGGCGGCATCGCGCCCGAGGAGCGTCTTCAGCGCAGCCGGCCACGTCGGCTCGATCGCAACGGCGCTGGACATGACGGCGCCGGACGAACCCGAGACGGCCGACGAGGGGCGGGGGCGCGTGGCGCTGCTCATGGCCCTGCATCTGCGCACGCCCCGATGAAGCCACGCTGAGAACCAGATGAAAGATCTCTTAGAAACGTCGACCAAACGGTCCCGGAACCGAGCGATCCCGCCGGTCAGGCGCAGTCAGACGGGGTTCAGGTCGACGCGGCGAAGCGATCGAGATCTCGGCGGTGACCGGCGACGACGACAAGATCGTTCGCACTCAGCACGGTCTCGCGGTCGGCGTAGGTGAAGGCGCCGCCGACGGGCTTGTGGCACACCACGGTGACCTTGTACTGGCGGCGCAGGTCGCTGTCGCCGAGCGGTACCCCGACCAACTCGGGAGGGGCGGCCATCTCGACCAGCGCGAAATCGGCGTCGAGCGCCACGTACTCGAGCAATCCGCCTGTGACCAGGTGCGCGACCCGGCTGCCCATCTCGGCTTCTGGGAACACGACGTTGTGGGCGCCGACACGGGCCAGGATCCGGCCGTGCGCTTCGGTCTGCGCCTTGGCCCAGATGTTGGGGATCTCGAGGTCGGCAAGCGCCGCTGTGGTCAGCACGCTGGCCTCGACGTCTGCGCCGATGCACACGACCACGCTCGTCGCGTCGGCCACCCCGACCTGGCGGAGCGCGTCGATGTTGGTCGTGTCGACCTGCGCGACGTGCGTCAGGAGCTCGGTGTGTTCCTGCACGCGCTTGGCAGATTCGTCGAGCCCGAGTACCTCGTGGCCCATGTCGATGAGCGTGCTCGACAGCGACGACCCGAATCGACCCAGACCGATGACGACGACTTCGCCGCGGTGCTCGATGCGCTGGCCGAGGCCTCGCAGCATGTGATGGACGAATTTCTCAGCCAATGATCGGACGCTCCTCCGGGTGACGATAGAGCCGTTCGCGGCTCCGCAGCGCGATCGCAGCCACGAAGGTGGTCGGTCCGACTCGACCGACCAGCATCACGAGGACGAGCAGCAGGTGCCCGAACGTACCGATGCCCCCGGTGACCCCCGTCGAGAGTCCCACGGTTCCGAACGCCGACGTCGCCTCGAACAGCGCCGACGACAGCGTCAACCCGTCGGTCGCCGTCAGCGCGAGCGAGGTGACCACGACGAACGCCAACGACAGCACCGTGATGGTGAGCGCCTGGCGAATCATCGATTCGGGGATGCGCCGCCGGAACACGTTGACGTCGGGCGTACTGCGCACCTCGGCCCACAGCACGGCGATCAGCACGGCCACGGTCGTCACCTTGATCCCACCGCTGGTCGACGCCGGACCGGAACCGATGAACATCAACACCGACGTCCCGAACAGCGTCGGCTCGTTCATCGACCCGACGTCGATCGTGTTGAAGCCTGCCGTTCTCGGGGTGACCCCGTGGAACCAACTCGCGTTGAGCTTGTCGCCGAGACTCAGCGCACCGAGCGTCTCGGGGTTGGTCCACTCGAACGTGAGCACCATCACCGGCCCGATGACGAGCAGCACGAGCGTGGCGGCGATGGTCAGGCGCAGGTGCAGGCTCCAGGGCGCCGCCCGAGCGAGGTACTCGTCTCGATGGTTTCTCCGTCGCCGCTCCTGACGCAGCCGGCGGGCCGCTTCCACCATCACGGGAAAGCCGAGTCCGCCGATGATGAAGCCGAACGTGACCGGCAACGTCACGAACGGGTCGCCGACGAAGCGAGCCATGCTGTCGGAGTAGAGCGAGATCCCGGCGTTGTTGAACGTGGCGATCGAGTGGAACACCGCCGAGTACAGCGATGCCCCGACGCCGTCTTCGACATCGTTCTGCCAGAACCGCACGAACAGCACAGCAGCGAGCGTGCCCTCCACCACCAACGTGATCCGGGCGATCGCCCAGAGCAAGCGACTGAGTTCGCCGAAGTCGACGGCACCGATCTCGGCTTGCGCCAACTTGCGCTGGCGGAGTCCGACGTGGCGGAACGCGACCAGCGCGATGACCGAACCGATCGTCATGATCCCGAACCCACCGACCTGGATCAGCCCGAGCACGACCAACTCGCCGAACACGGAAAGTTCCGCGATGTCGATCGTCGACAGCCCGGTCACCGTCGTCGCCGACGTCGACAGGAACAGGGCGTCCTCGAACGCCAGACCGGCCGACGTGTCGCTCGAAAGGGGAAGCGTCAGCAGCAACATGCCGAGCACGATCAGCGCCGAGAACGACGCGAGGATCAACTGGGCCGGCGAACGGATCAGCGAGAGGTTCAAGCGACCAACGATGCAACGGCGGCGAAATGCAGCGCTGCTGCCACCACGACGAAGCTGTGCCACACCTCGTGGTACCCGAAGGTACGCGGCCACGGGTCGGGCCGCTTGAGGAAGAGCACCGGGATGCCGAGCGTGTAGATCAGCCCACCGGCGACGACGAGGGAGAACTGCAACCCTGTCAAGTTGTCGAACAGCACCGGGCCGGCGGCGACCACCGCCCACCCCATCGCCGGGTAGAGCATGTACGACAGCCACTGCAGGCGATCGAATGCGACGACCTTCATCAGCACCCCGAGCAACGCCGCCCCGCCCACGACCGACAGCAGCGGGATGCCCCAGCTCCGGGGCATCGCGACGATCGTCATCGGCACGTACGTTCCAGCGATCAGGACGTAGATGCCGGCGTGATCGAGACGCTGCATGCGGCGTCGAGCCGCGTCCGACTTGGCGAGCGTGTGGTACGCGGCCGACATCCCGAACATGACCAGCAGCGACGCTGCATACACCGACGCTGCGGCACGAGCGGCGCTTCGATCAGCAGCGACGATCAGCAACACGCCAGCGGGAATCGCGAGCAAGAACGCTGCCGCGTGCATCCGCCCTCGCCACGAGGGGCGTTCGGCGGAGTCGGCACTGGACGTCATCACCAGAAAATGTAGCGGGCGACCGCCGCTGCGTAGGCTCTGCGCATGGCGTCCGACGAACAAATCCCCGAGATCGACTACACCGAGATGTTCCCGCTCGGGCCCGACGACACCGAGTATCGGCTGGTCTCGACCGAAGGTGTGTCGACGTTCGAGACACCCGAGGGCACGTTTCTCAATGTGGAGCCCGAAGCCATCCGAGCGCTCACCGCGGCAGCGATGCACGACATCGCCCATTTCTTGCGAACGAGCCACCTGCAGCAGCTCCGCAACATCCTCGACGATCCCGAAGCATCCGACAACGACCGCTTCGTCGCGCTCGACCTGCTGAAAAACGCGTCGATCGCCGCCGGCGGGGTCCTGCCGATGTGCCAGGACACGGGCACGGCGATCGTCAAGGCGAAGAAGGGTCAGTACGTGTTCACGGGCGGCGGCGACGAGCGTCAGATCGCGCTCGGTATCGCCGACACGTACCTCACCTCGAACCTGCGCTACTCGCAGATGGCACCGCTCGACATGTACACCGAGAAGAACACCGGCACCAACCTGCCGGCCGAGATCAAGATCCAGGCCATCGACGGTGACGCCTACAAGTTCTTGTTCATGGCCAAGGGCGGCGGGTCCGCGAACAAGAGCTACCTGTTCCAGGAAACCAAGGCGCTGCTCAACGAGGCGACGCTCCTGCCGTGGATCTTCGACAAGATCCAGGCGATCGGCACCTCGGCGTGCCCGCCGTACCACTTGGCGATCGTCATCGGCGGCACCTCGGCCGAGATCGCCGTCGAGACCGCGAAGCTGGCCTCCGCGCGCTACCTCGACACGCTGCCGACGTCGGGTTCGCCGTCGGGCCACGCCTTCCGTGACCTCGAACTCGAGGCCAAGGTCTTGCAGTTGGCACAGAGCACCGGAGTCGGCGCGCAGTTCGGCGGCAAGTACCTCTGCCACGACGTGCGAATCATCCGCCTCCCGCGTCACGGCGCGTCGTGCCCGGTCGGCATGGCCGTGAGTTGCTCGGCCGACCGCCAGGCGCTCGGCAAGATCACCGCCGAGGGCCTCTTCCTGGAACAGCTCGAAACCGACCCGGCGCGCTTTCTCCCCGCCGTCGACGCCTCTGCGCTGCTCGGGAGCGAGCCCGTGCACATCGACCTCAACCGGCCGATGGACGAGATCCGAGCAACGCTGTCCGAGCTGGCGGTCACGACCCAGGTGATGCTGAGCGGGCCGATGATCGTCGCTCGCGACATCGCTCACGCCAAGATCAAGGAACGCCTCGACGCCGGCGAGGAGATGCCGCAGTCGTGGAAGGATCACGCCGTCTACTACGCGGGCCCAGCGAAGACCCCGGAGGGCTACGCATCCGGTTCGTTCGGGCCGACCACGGCGGGCCGTATGGACTCCTACGTCGCCGAGTTCCAGGCCGCTGGCGGGTCGATGGTGATGTTGGCGAAGGGCAACCGGTCCCAGCAGGTGACCGACTCGTGCGAACGCAACGGCGGGTTCTACCTGGGCTCGATCGGCGGGCCGGCCGCGCGGCTGGCACTCGACAACATCCGTAAGGTCGAGGTGCTGGAGTACCCCGAACTCGGTATGGAGGCGATCTGGAAGATCGAGGTCGAGAACTTCCCGGCGTTCATCGTCGTCGACGACAAGGGCAACGACTTCTACGCACAGGTGCGTGCCGACGCCTCGATGCCAGCCTCGATGCCGGTCTCGATCCGCTGATCAGCAGCGTGCGGCGGCAGCCGTCGCGGCCACCGTCGACGCGTCGGAGGTGACGTCGAGGACCATGTGGCTCACGATCCGATCGTCGACGACACCGTCGACGATCATCCCGCTGGCGATACATGCAGCGTCTCCATCGACACGCTCGTGTACTTCGATGGCGTCGGTGAGCCAGTCGATCGCCTCGCTCTCGCCGTAGCCGAAGAGGTCGTCGGCCAGTTCGGTGTCGTCGACCGCGTCCTCGATCATCGAGCAGCGCGTGCCGTCGGGGGGACGCACGTTCGACACGAACTGCGCCGCCACGGCGTCGTCGATGCAGTCGGTCCATCCCGGGAACGCGGTGTGGCCCACTCCCTCCCAGATCAGATGTGAGGCATCGCCGATCGCCGCGGCGAAATCCGGTGCGTGCTTGCCGGGCGTGAGCGGGTCGTACTCGGTTCCGATGACCAGCATCGGCACGTCGATGTCGACGGCGCTCACCTGCTGGACGGCGCGCTCGTTCGCGGGAAGCCCGTCGCAGAACGTCGAGTCGACCGACCACCGCCCGAGGTCGGCGCAGTAGATCATGAAGTTGGCATCGGCGAAGTTGCTGACCGATTCGCCGCCCGGACCGTCGCCGTCGGGGCCGGCGATCATCGAGGCCAGCGCCGACGCGTCGCCGCCGTCGGCGTCGTCGAGCGCGGTCGCGAGCAGCTCCCAGTCCCCGGCGAACCCGAGCGACTGATCCAGAAGTCTCTGGAAGTCCTCGACGGTCACCCGTGCAGGATCGGCATCGAAGTCGTCGGTCGCGAGATCGCCGACCGACAGGTACAAGAGGTCGACGACGACCGCTGCGCTGCGCCCGGGCAGACAGCGATCGGTCAGGTCGCAGAGTTCGATCAACCGGTCGAACGCCTCGTCTCGGCCGTCGTCGGCGAACACGGCGAACGCTCCCTCGAACGGCCCGTCGGTCGAACCGACCAGCGGATCGGTGACCCCGTCGAGCACGAACGCCCCGACGCGGTCGGGGTGCGCCCGAGCGAACTCCGAGCCCAAGATCGAGCCGTAGCTGAAGCCGAGGTAGTCCAGGCGTTGCTCTCCCAGCGCCACGCGAATCGCCTCCATGTCGGCGGCGGAGTACGGCGCGGCCAGGTACGCACTGAGTTCTCCCGTCAGCGCGACGCACGTCGCCATGTAGCCGACGTCGAACGAGTCCGCGCCGCCGCAGTCGATCACCGGCATCGAGCGCCCGACACCACGCGGGTCCCAGCTCACGATGTCGAACCCTCGCAGCAATTCGGTGGGCATCGCCGACCGGAGTCCCCACGCCGTCGGCAGACCCGCAGCACCCGGGCCGCCTGGGTTGATCAACAACGATCCGAGGCGGTCGCCGGTCGCGCGATGACGGGTCAGTGCGAGTTCGACGGAGCCCAGCGACGCGTCGACGCCGAACGGATCCATGTCGACGGTGAGGCGGCCACATTCCCAGTTCGGGGTCTGCTGCGTGGTGCGCTCGGGGATCCCGAAGTCGTCACACGGGCCCCAGGCGATCGCGCCGGTCGGTGCCTGGTCGTCGTCCGACGGACCGTCGGTCGCATCGGGGAGGCCGGCCTGGCCATCCGGTCGCAGCGGACCGGCGATCAGGTCGGCGGACTCGACATCGACGTCCGGCGACGGCGAGCAGGCCGCGACCGTCGCCGCGACGGCGACGAGCAGGGCACGGTGCTTCACCCGAGTTCGCCCGCCAGCGCTCCGAGGCGACGCTCGCCATCAGGGGTCTGCCCACCGGAGTGCATGAACGTCGCCATCGCCCGCTGTGTCTCGTCGGAACCGAGAGTGCGGTTGAACGCAGCGCCTTCCGCCAACAGGTCGCCGGTGACGCCGCGCTCGGCGCGCAACACCGACGCCTTCGCCTCGGCGACGGCATGCGCCGGGAACGACGCGATGCGCTCAGCCAGACGATCGACGAATGCGGTGATCTCGTCGGCGGGCAGCACGCGATTGATCCAACCCCAGTCGCACGCCGTCCGGGCGTCGATGTCGTCACAGCCGAGGATCGCCTCGAGCGCCCGGCCTCGGCCGATCAGACGAGGCAACCGTACGGTTCCACTGCCGCCAGGGAGGATCCCCAAGGCCACCTCGGGCTGGTTGAACACGGCGGTGGGCGTCGCGAATCGCATGTCGCAGCTCAACGCCAACTCGGACCCGCCACCGCCGACGCGGCCCTCGATCTGTGCGATCGTCGGCTTCGGCATCGTGCGGAGGGTCTCGCACATCCGATGGAACCCGTTGAGGTCGACGGGCGGTGGCTGATCGGGCGGGAACCCGCGGATCGCCTCCACGTCGAAGTGAGCGATGAACCATTCCGGGTTCGCCGAGCGAAGGACGACCGCCCGGACCGACTCGTCATCGGCGAGCAGCGCGGTGACGTTCGCGATCTCGGCGAACACCTCCAAGGTCATCAGGTTGATCGGCGCATGATCGACGAGCACGACGGCGACGCCGCGCTCGTCGACCGACACAGTGACGGCCGGGGAGTCGGCGGGCCGAGAATGGTCGGGAGCGGTCACAGCAACTGCTTGACCGCGGCCCGAGTCGCAGCGGCCTCGTCGGGATTGCCAGGAAACTCGACCGTCGCGAAGTCGGTCACGCCGATCTCGGCCAGACGTCCGATCCGTTCGACCACTTCATCAGCCGATCCCGTGATCGCGATGTCTTCCGGCCCAGCCGCGCCTTCGCGGTCGAGCATCGCCCGGTAGCTCGGCAGCGAACCGTAGATCTCGAACACCTTGGCCGCTCGTGCCTTGGCCCCCTCGAAATCGTCGGTCACACAAACCGGGAGCGCAGCGATCACCCGCGGTGTCGGGCGATCGGCGGCGTCGGCGGCCGCGTTGATCGTCGGAATGGTGTGCTCGGCGAGCGTGATCGGACCCGTGCACCAGGTGAGCGTGCCGTCGGCGAGTTCGGCGGCGACTTTCAGCATCTGGGGGCCGAGCGCGGCGATGACCGTACCGAAGGGCTGGGAGCCGACCGCGTTGACCGCCGCGTGCGTCGAGTAGTGCTCGCCCGAGTACGACACCGGTTCGTTGCGTGACAGTGGCCCGAGGATGCTCATGTAGTCGCGGATGTGCCCGATCGGCTTGTCGTAGCTCATGCCCATCATGTTCTCGATCACGATCTTGTGGCTGAGGCCGATGCCGAGCGTCAGGCGCCCTTCGGCAACTGCGTTGACGGTGAGGCACTGCTGCGCCAACGCCATCGGATGGCGCGGATAGGTCGGCACCACCGAGGTTCCGAGCTCGATGCGCGGCACCTCGCGGGCGGTCACCGCCAGCGCGGTCAGTGCGTCGTGTCCGAAGATCTGCGGCGCCCAATAGGTGGCGAACCCGTCCGCTTCGGCCTGCTTGGCCTCGGCGACGACGTCGTCGACCGTTCCGTCGTTGATGGTTCCACCGAAGTATCCGATACGCATGACGTCGAGCGTAGTTCGCCATGTGCACACGGGCCCGACCATCCGGTCAGGTCGGGTCGGTTCAGGCCATCTCGACGAGGTCGAGCCACTCTTCGGAGAAGTAGTCGACGTCGCCGTCGGGCATGAGCAACACCTTCGTCGGCGCGAGTTGCTTGACGAAGTCGGTGTCGTGGCTGACGAAGATGATCGCACCGGGCCAGTCGATGAGGGCGTTGGCGATCGCTTCGCGTGACGGCGGATCGAGGTTGTTCGTCGGTTCGTCGAGCAACAGCATGTTGTTCTTGCCGGTCATCAGCATCGCCAGAGCGAGCTTCGTCTTCTCGCCGCCCGACAGCGTGCCGGATTCCTGGAACACCTTGTCGCCGGAGAGCCCGAACATGCCGAGCAGACCGCGCAGGTGGGAGTCGCCCATCTCGACACCCGGCGGCACGGAGTCACGCAGGTTGGTCAGCAGGTTCTCGTGCACACGCAGGTTGTCGTGCTCCTGGGCGTAGTAGCCGGCCTGGACGCGGTAGCCGAACTCGAAGTGTCCGAGGTCGGCGAGCGTCTCGCCGGCCAGGATGCGCAGCAGGCTGGTCTTGCCCGCACCGTTGAGGCCCAGCACCAGCAGACGCTCGGCACGGCCGAGATCGAACGCGATGTCTTCGAACACGGGCGGGCCGCCATACCCCTTGCAGAGCATCTCGGCGGTGATCACCGTCTCGCCACACGGTGGTGGCGGCGGGAAGCGCACGTTGGCGGTCTTCTTCGATTGCGGTGCGTCGACCCGGTTCGATTCGAGTCGGGCGATCTTCTTCTCCATCGAGTGCGCCATCGCCGCTTTGGTCGCCTTGGCGCCGAAGCGGTCGACGACTCCCTGCATGCGGGCGATCTCCTTGGATTGCTGCGCCGCCTTCTTCGCCTGACGCGCTTCGTCTTCGGCTCGCCCGCGGAGGTACTGCGAGTAGGTGCCGCGGTACTCGATGACGGTCCCCACGGCGTCTTCGGCCGGACGATCGAGGTGCAGCACGCGGGTGATGGCCTCGTCGAGCAGGTCGAGGTCGTGGCTGATCACCAGCAACGCGCCCTTGTACTGGCGCATGTACTGCAGCAACCAGGTCTTGGCGTCGATGTCGAGGTGGTTGGTCGGCTCGTCGAGGCAGAGCACGTCGGTGCCGGCGAACAAGATGCGCGACAGCTCCACGCGACGGCGCTCACCGCCCGAGAGCACGCTCAGCGGCAGGTCGAGTCGGTCCTGAGGCAACCCCAGGCCGACCGCCATCGCCCGCGCTTCGCTCTCCGCGGCGTACCCACCGGTTGTGCGGAACATCTCCTCGGCCTTGATGTAGCGGCTGACGTTGCGCTCGTCGGGATTTTCCTCCATCGCGATGCGGAGCTTCTCCATGCGGACGATCTCGTCGTCGATCCCCTTGCCGGACAGGATGTGGGTGACGCAGGTGCGGCCGTCGAGCGCGGTGTCGATCTTGGGATCTTGTGGCAGATACCCGAACCCGCCTTTACGCATCACCTTGCCGGCGGCAGGCTCGACGGCGCCGCCGAGCACCTTGAACAGACTGGTCTTGCCGGCACCGTTGCGCCCGACGATCCCGACCTTGTCGCGCGCCATGACGGTGAACGAGGCGCGGTCGACGACGAGTCGACCTCCGACCTCTACCGACACCGCCTGCGCTTGGAGCATCCGATCAGGCTACGAAGCACGACCCCGAAAGCCGCGCCACACCGCACCGACCGCTCCACTCAGGGGTCGCCGGTGGTGGACGTCGCAGCATCACCGCCGGTGGTCCCGCCGGTCGAGCCGGTCGTCGTGGCGCCCGTGGTCCCCGTCGTCGATCCACCGGTCGTGCCGGAGGTGCCCGACGTCGTGGCGCCCGTGGTTCCCGTCGTCCCGGTCGTCCCGGTCGTGCCCGACGTCGTGCCGCCCGTGGTCCCCGTCGTCGATCCACCGGTGGTGCCGGTCGTGTCGGACCCACCCGTCGTCCCGGTCGTCCCCGTCGTGTCGGACCCACCCGTCGTCCCGGTCGTCCCCGTCGTGTCGGACCCACCGGTCGTGTCGGTCCCGGTCGTGTCGGACCCACCGGTCGTGTCGGTCCCGGTCGTGTCGGACCCACCCGTGGTGTCGGTCCCGGTCGTGTCGGACCCACCCGTGGTGTCGGTCCCGGCCGTGTCGGACCCACTCGTGGTGTCGGTCCCGGCCGTGTCGGACCCACCCGTCGAGTCGGACCCCGTCGTGTCGGACCCACCCGTCGTATCGGTCCCGGTCGTGTCGGACCCACCCGTCGAGTCGGACCCCGTCGTGGAACCGCCAGTAGTCGTCGTGGAGCCGCCGGTCGACGACGAACTCGAGCCACCGCTGGTCGACGACGACGAGCCGCCTCCGGTCGACGATGACGAGCCATTCGGCGTGCCGCCGCCTCGACCGATCGCCGAGTCGTCGGTGAACTGCGCACGCAGGCAGTCGCCGTCCACACCCGTGAACGACCCGAGCGCCGCCGAGGTCAACTCGACCAGCACCTGTTCGCCAGCGTCGCCCGGATGCAAGCCGTCGCCGCTCAAGACCCCGGGCGTGCGAGCGGCCTTCTCCCAGTCGATCAGCGTGACATGGTCGAACGCGTCGGCGAGCGCTCGGATGACGGCATTGGCCTCGCTCCACGATGGGCGAAACTCGGTGACGGTGAACAGCAGGGTGGGTCGAGGGGCGAGGCGGTCGAGCACCCGGGCGAGGTCGGAGAAGAACATCTCCTGGTCCCCGTCGTAGTTGCTGCCGAGATGCACCGCCGCTGCATCCCAGTCTTCGCTCGGATCGGGGTTCGGTTCGTCGGGGAGCAGCCGATCGAGGACGCGTAAGCCGAACCCGACGAACCGACCCGGCTCGGCTTCGACGGCGGTCGCCCAGCCGAGCGGCGCGAGTTCCTCGCACATCTCACCACCGAACCGCGACGCCGTCGACGCCATGATCGAATCACCGATGACCAGCAGCCGGTTGCCCGCGACCTGCTCGGCGATCGGAGCGAGCAGCGCGCCGGTGTCTTCGTCGACGGGGCGAGTCACCACGACGAGCGGCTCGGTGGTGGTGACCGATCGCTCGTCCTCCGGCACGGTGTCGGGAAGCCGACCGACACCGGCGACGGTCGGCACCGGCGTCGGCGAGACCGTCACTTCGTCGTCAGCGCCGGCTCCACCGCCGCACGCGCCCAGCACGAGAGCGAGCGCGAGCGGCAGACGAAAACGCATCCCGACATTGAAGCGCCTTTGGGGGCCCTCGTGACGTCACGACGCCAGAACGCGCGAGTACCTCGCTGGCGCTGGCCGGTCAGCCGTTGTTGGACTTGAGCTGGTCGCGGATCTCGGTGAGCAAGTCGACCTCGCTCGGACCCGTAGCTTCCTCTTCCTTCTCGGCAAGCAGCTTGTTGTACGCCTTGACGATCAGGAAGCAGACGAAGCCCACGATCACGAACGTGACCAACGCGGTGATGACCGTGCCGAACTCGAGGTAGGTCGGCGGATCTCCGGCGATCGGGTCGCCGTCGTTGATCTTGAGACGTGCGACGCTGTCGAAGTTCGGCTTACCGAAGATCGCAGCGATCAGGTTGAGGATGACGCCATCGACGATCGCTGTGACGACCGGAGCGAAGAACGTCGCGAGGACCACGGCGATCGCGAGGTCGATGAGGTTGCCTCGGGTGATGAAATCCTTGAATTCCTTGAGCATGATGGTGTTCTCCTGAACTCGCTCGCTTGAAGGTGGTTCCCCTCCCCGGCGCAGAGTCAAGCACACTCGTCGGGGTCGGTTGAACACCGGACCATCCGCGAGCGGAACAACGACGGACCGGTGGCGCAACAGCGCAGGTTCGTGTTCGATAGGGAACGATGTCTGAGCAACCGCCACACGCCCAAGAAGTGCAGTACGGCACCGTCGACGCACCGGAGCTGATCAGATGGCTGCGCGAACTGTCGCCCGAGGAGTTCGTCGAGCGCGGATTCTCCGTGCACGGCACCTTCGACGAAGTCGACGACCCGGTCCTGATCGGCCCGAACGGGCTGCCCATCGAATCATGGCGCGAGGGATATCCGTTCGACGAGCGCCTGTCGCGAGCGGAGTACGACCGCACCAAGCGGCTGCTGCAGATCGAGCTGCTCAAGGCCCAGGCGTGGATCTCAGAAACCGGTCAGCGCCTCGTCGTCGTGTTCGAAGGGCGCGACGCAGCCGGCAAGGGCGGCACGATCAAGCGCTTCACCGAACACCTGAACCCTCGCGGGACGACCGTCGTCGCACTGGGGGTTCCTTCCGAACGCGAGCGAGG
This sequence comes from Ilumatobacter sp., assembly GCF_046290335.1. Lineage (GTDB taxonomy): Bacteria > Actinomycetota > Acidimicrobiia > Acidimicrobiales > Ilumatobacteraceae > Ilumatobacter_A. The sequence goes on from NZ_JBKAGH010000004.1 coordinate 14,362, forward strand.
CCAGTGGTACTTCCAGCGCTACGTCTCGCTGATGCCGACCGCCGGAGAGATCACGCTGTTCGATCGCTCCTGGTACAACCGAGCCGTGGTCGAGCGGGTGATGGGCTTCTGCACGCCCGACCAGCACGAACAGTTCATGCTGCAGGTACCCGAAGTCGAACGGCTCCTGGTCGAATCGGGCACGAAGCTCGTCAAGTTGTGGTTCTCGGTGTCTCGACGCGAACAACTCAACCGGTTCACGATCCGCCACATCGACCCGGTGCGACAGTGGAAGCTGAGCCCGGTCGATCTCGCCTCGCTCGACAAGTGGGACAGCTACACGGCAGCGAAGAACGAGATGTTCGCGCGCACCCACACCGGCGCCGCGCCATGGACCGTGGTGCGTTCGAACGACAAGAAGCGAGGTCGTGTCGAGGCGATGCGTTTCGTGCTCGACCAACTCGACTACCCGGAGAAGGACGAGTCGGTCGTCGGCTCGCCGAACTCGGCGATCGTCGGCCCTCCCGACGTCACCGGCATGGACGAAGGCGAACAGCGTCAGCCAGCCAGCAACGAGTGGGCCTCCTGGTCGAACGGGTGACCAGCCGCGCCGGCGAGGGGCGACGCACTAGCGAGCGGTCCAGCCGCCGTCGACGAGGAGCGAGTGCCCGGTGACGAACCCACCCGCATCGCTCGCCAACAGCAGCAACGCCCCGTCGAGTTCGTCTTCGTGGCCCATTCGCTGCAGTGGCGTGTTCGACCGGACGAATGCTTGGCTGGAGTCGTCGGTGTCCATGTCGCCGGTCATCTCCGACTTGAACCATCCGGGGCTGAGCGCGTTGACCCGGATCCCTTTGCGTGCCCACTGCAAGGCGAGCTCGCGGGTCATGTTGACGACGGCTCCCTTGGTCGCGCAGTAGTGCGCCTGCTTCACCGGCGTCGAGCCGACGTGGCCGAGCATCGACGCCACGTTCACGATGGATCCACGACCGATCTCGATCATCGAGGGAGCGCACAGCTTGGAGAGATGCCAGATCGCGGTCACGTTGACCTCCATCGCAAACCGGAACTGATCGAGTGTCTCATCCTCCACCGCGGTTTTCTGACCGACGCCAGCGTTGTTGACCAAGATGTCGACCCGACCGAAGTGCTCCAGCGTCGTCGCGACGACCGCTTCGCGATCCGACTCCGACGAGAGATCGGCGGCGACGACCAGCGAACCGGGAAGCTCGTCGCTCAACGCCTCGAGTCGCTCCCGTCGGCGAGCGACGAGCACGACGCGGGCGCCGACCGAATGCAACACACGGGCAAACCGCTCACCGAGCCCCGCCGACGCGCCCGTCACGATCGCGACGCGGTCGTCGAGGCGGAAGAGGGCGAGCGGGTCGAGAGGAGATGTGTTCATGCAGCGCAAACTATGACGCGCGCCCCGGGCAGACCTGATCGGCGGCGTGTGGAGCGCGCGGTTGCTTGACAATTGTCGCGAAACCGTGACAGTTCGCGCCCAAAGTGCAATTCCCCCGACGCGCGGAACTCAGGACGGGCATGATCGATCACATGGAAGTCACCCGCCGCACCTGGACCGCCGCGGTCAAGCTCGCTGCCGTCGTGTCGGTGGTGAGCGTCGTCATCGCGGTCCTCGCCAGCCGTTTCACCGAGATGCCCCAGGCCGCCATCGTGCTGCCGGTCATCGTCGTGGCGTTCGTCGCCAGCTGGATCCAAACGGGGCGGGTTCGCCAAGCCGTCGTCGACGACCGCGTGCTCGTCGGCAGCCGCTGACAGCGCCGCATCCAGCCCGCGATCACGCCGGGGCATCGAACGCTTCGGGCCGGTGGCTGCCGCTGTGACACGATCGCGCCATGACCATCCCTTCCCCCGATGCTCCCCCGTCGACCGTCGTCTTGGTGCATGGCGCCTGGCACGGCGCGTGGTGTTGGGCCGGCTTCCAGGCCGAACTCGATCGCCGCGGTATCCCGTCGCTGGCGGTCGACCTGCCTGGGCACGGTGCGTCGACCGCACCACTGACCGGGCTGCACGGTGACGCCGCCGCCGTCGTCGGCGTCCTCGACCTCCTGGCCTCGCGTGGCACCGGACCCATCGTGCTGGTCGGCCACAGCTATGGCGGCGCGGTCATCACGCAGGCCGCTGCGGGCCGCGACGATGTCGGCCATCTCGTCTACGTCGCCGCGTTCGCGCTCGACGACGGCGAGTCGGTGATGAGCGCGCTCGGCTCGTTCGATCGACACGAGGTCGCGCTCGGCGCCGCCATGGTGCCGAGCGACGACGGCACGGCGACCACACTCGACCCCGGCGCCGCGGTGCCAGCGCTCTACGGAAGCTGTCCACAGCCGGTGGTCGACGCGGCGCTCCCCCGCCTCGGTCCGCAGCCGATCTCGACGATGACCGAGACGGTCAGCGGCTCGCCGAGGGCGACGATCCCATCGACATACGTCCTGTGCGAGCAGGATCGTGCGGTGCATCCCGCCCATCAGGCAACGATGGCAGCCCGCTGCACGAACCGGATCGACCTCGACACCGACCACTCCCCGTTCGTCAGTGCCATCGACGATCTCGCCACCGTCATCGACGACGTCATCGACGGTGTCAGCGCCGACGTCAGCGCCGGAGCGGCACGATGAAGGTTCGCATCGGCTACGGCCTCGGCACGCGCACCCGCCTCCACGACGAGAGCTACGGCGTGGTCGTCGACACGCTCGAACGACATGGTTTCGACTCGCTGTGGCTGTCGGAGAAGATCAGTGGCGAGGCGCCGGACCCGGTCGTGGCGATGGCGTACGGCGCGGGCCGTACCACCAACTTGAAGTTCGGCATGTCGGTCATGGTGCTGCCGGGCCGGAACCCGGTCGTGCTCGCCAAGGAGCTCGCCACCCTGGCCACGATGTCGGGGGGTCGCCTGCTCCCTGCGTTCGGACTCGGCGCCGTCGACCCCATCGAGCAGCAGGCCTTCGGCGTCGAGCGTTCCGAGCGCGCCGCGATCTTCGACGAGACGCTCGCGGTGATGCGCAAGTGCTGGTCGGGTGAGGTGTTCAGCCACGACGGACCCCGGTTCCGCTACGACGGAGTCATCGTGAAGCCGGCACCCAAGCGCATGGACGTCTGGTTGGGTGGAATCGCGCCCAGCGAACTCAAGCGCGTCGGTCGACTCGCGGATGGCTGGCTGCCGTCGTTCGTGTTGCCCACCGACGCCGAGGCGGGTCGCGTGGTGATCGAGTCGGTGGCAGCCGAGCACGACCGCGAGATCGAAGACGACCACTACGGCGTCCTCATCCCGTATTCGTTCGGTCCGATTCCTGATGTCCTGCGTGCGGTGCTCGCCAAGCGTCGCCCCGATCTCGACGACGTCGCACAGCTGGTCCCCGATTCGTGGGAAGCACTGCAGCGGATGATCCAGCGCTTCATCGATGTCGGTACGACCAAGTTCGTGGTGCTCCCGCTCGACGAGCCCGGCGGCGCCGACGGCTGGGTCGCGCACCTCGACGAAGCGGCCGACGCGCTGCGTCCTCTGGAGGTGGGGTGAGCTCGACCGGCGACGTCGGCGGGCGCGACACCCTGTTCGTCCCCGCCGACGGAGCACCGGCCGGCGCGGAGCGCTGGGTGCCGACGGAGCTCGCGCGCGGTCCGTGGGACCCGACGCATTGTCACGGCGGCCCGACGTCGGCGTTGCTCGCGCGCGCTGCCGAGCGAGCCGGTGAGGCCGACGATCCCGTCGATTGGCAGATCGCCCGGCTGACCGTCGAGTTGGTTCGTGGTGTGCCGGTCGGCCGGCCGCTCGATCTGATCACCGAGGTCGAACGGCCCGGGCGCAAGGTGTCGCTGGTCGCGGCGCGACTTCTCGACGGCGACACCGAAGTCGCGCGGATGCGATCGCTGCGGGTCCGATGCGAGGCCATGCCCCTGCCGCCTCATCCTCGCATCGCCGACGACGAGCTCGGGCTGCCGGGTGACGGCCGACTCGTGACCTCCGAGTGGGACTTCGACGGCGGCGACGACGTGACGGCGTTCCACCGCGACAGTTGCGAGCACCGCTTCGTCACCGGATCGTGGGACGAGTTCGGTCCGTGCTCGGTCTGGATTCGCCTGCTCGTCGACGTGGTCCCCGGCGAGACGCCGTCCGGTGTCCAGCGCGTCGCAGCCGCTGCCGACTTCGGCAACGGGGTGAGCGGCTCGATCCCGGCCGAGGACTTCACCTACATCAATCCCGATCTCACCGTCCACCTCGCGCGACCACCGGTCGGCGACTGGGTCGGGATGGTGACGCACTCTCTGTACGGCACCCCGATCGAGTCGACCGGCGCGGGATACGCCGAGTCGGCGCTCTACGACGCCGACGGACGCCTCGGACGCAGCGTCCAGTCACTCATCATCCAACCCCGCTGACGTCGTCAACGGTCATCGCCACCCCTTCGAGTGCAGACGACCATGACCGACCGCGATCCCCTCGACCGACTGATCCGAAGAAGTGTGAGTTCTCCGCTTCGATATCGGCGCGCTGAACTCACACTTCCGGGCGGGAGACCCTCAGGCCGGGTAGTTCGCTCGGAGGGCGTCGGCGATGAACGTTGCTCGGGCGCGTAGGCCGGCCGTGTTCGGATGGATGCCGTCGGTGACGAACCACGGGTTCTGACTCGCGAGTGCGTCCCAGTCGGCCACGGCGACGGCGGGGCGTCCCGACAGCAACCCGATCAGTTCGTTGTTCCAGGCGATCGTGTTCGGTCGCGCCCAGAATCCGTCGCCTCGGACCGTCGACGCCGTCACCCACAGCACCGGGAGTCCGGCCGCCGCGTCGAGCACCCGCTGGACCCGATCGGCGACACCGGCATTCGAGCCAGCGGCGATGTTGGCAGCGTCGTTGGTGCCGAGCAGGATCACCCAGCATCCATCGAAACCCGCGGCCACCATCGATGTCATCGCTGCGGGCCCGTTGGTCTGGTCCGGCAACGTCTCGACGACGGATCGACCGCCGCTGACGTCGAGGCGGACCGTCTCCACTCCGATGGCACCGAGGGTCGAGACCACGGATTCCGCAGCGGTGAGGACGCCGTTGGCACCATCGAGTCCCACGGCGGTCGAGTCGCCCACCAACCCGACCGATCGACACGACGTCGACACCGCCGCACTCGTCGGTGTCGTGACGACGAGCGGCTCCGGCACGGTCGTCGTCGTGGTCGTCGTGGTGATCGTCGTCGTGGTGGTCGTGGTGGTCGTCGTGGTCGTGGTGGTCGCTGCGGTCGTGGTGGACGCTGCGGTCGTGGTGGTCGTGGCGGCCGCGTTGGCGGGACTCGTGGTGGTGGGGATCGCAGTCGACGGTGGAGCCGTCGTGGGCGCGACCACGGTGATCGTCGCCGGGCCGGTGTCGATCGGCGCACCCAAGGTGACACGCGGAGCGAGGTCGTCGCCAGCTGAGCGGGTGTCGGCGTCGTCGCTCCCGGTGCCGCATCCTGCGACGGCGATCGACGCGGCGACCACCATCGCGGCGAGACGACGCCGCCTCACGAGCTCAGCCCTTGCGTTTCTGGATGTTGGCCCATTCGTCGCGCAGGCCGACCGTGCGATGGAACAGCAGTGGCATCGCCGGGTCGTGCGCGAAGTAGCCGAGGCGTTCGAACTGGACGACCTCACCGAGTGGCGTGTCAGCGAGCGCCGGTTCGAGCTTGCAGCCGGACAGCACCTCGCGAGATGCAGGGTCGAGATCGTCCATCGCGTCGCCGGTCGCCTCTCCGGGCACCTCCGCCGTGAAGAGCCGTTCGTAGAGGGCCACCGTTGCGTCGACGGCATGCGCAGTCGACACCCAGTGCATCGTCGACTTCACCTTGCGGCCGTCGGGCGCGTTGCCGCCCGTGGTCGCCGGGTCGTAGGTGACGTGCACTTCGACCACGTTGCCGTCGTCGCCGATCTCGAACCCGGTACACGTGACGAAGTACGCCCCGCGAAGGCGTACTTCGCGACCCGGCGAGAGCCGGTAGTACTTCGGCGGCGGGTCGGCGGCGAAGTCCTCCTGCTCGATCCACAGTTCGCCCGTGAACGGCACGAGTCGCGTGCCGTCGGCGTCGTTCTCGGGATTGTTGGTCAGTTCCATCTGCTCGACGACCGGTGCGCCGGATTCGTCGGTCGGCCAGTTGGTGATCACGACCTTGAGGGGTCGCAGCACGGCCATGCGGCGCTGCGTGATCGCGTTGAGGCGCCGCCGCACGAACGACTCCAGCAATTCGATCTCGTTGCGGCTGTTGGTGCGCGACACGCCGATGAACTCGAAGAACTCACGAATCGCTTCGGGCGGATAGCCCCGTCGCCGCAGTCCGCGCAGCGTGGGCAGGCGCGGGTCATCCCAGCCATCGACGATGCCGTCGTCGATCAACTGCAGGAGCTTGCGCTTGGACGTGACCGTGTGGGTGAGTTCGAGACGGGCGAACTCGGTCTGGCGTGGCTGATCGAACGGCAGGCCGTCGAGCTCTCGGATCCGGTCGAGGTACCAGTCGTACAGCGGACGATGGCTGTCGAACTCGAGCGTGCACAACGAGTGGGTGACGCCCTCGATGGCATCGCTCTGCCCGTGCGCCCAGTCGTAGGTGGGATAGATCTTCCAGTCCGACCCGGTCCGGTGGTGCTCGGCGTTGCGAATCCGGTACATGATCGGGTCGCGCAACTGCATGTTCTCGTGTTGCATGTCGATCTTGGCGCGCAGCACCGGGCCGCCATCTGAGAACTCCCCGTCTCGCATGCGAGCGAACAGTTCCAAGCTCTCTGCGGGCGGGCGATCGCGGTGCGGGCTCTCGATGCCGGGCTTGCCGTAGCCGCCGCGCTGCGCCGAGATCGTCTCGCCGTCCTGTTCGTCGACGTAGGCCAGGCCGTGCTCGACGAGCACCTGTGCCCAGCGGTACAGCTGTTCGAAGTAGTCGCTCGCGTAGAGCGCTGTCTCGATCGGGTACCCGAGCCAGGCGAGGTCGTCGATGATCGCGTCGACGTACGACGTGTCTTCGGTGTCGGGGTTGGTGTCGTCGAAGCGCAGATTGCAGATGCCGCCGAACTCGCGTGCCAGTTCGAAGTCGATCGTGATCGCCTTGCCGTGGCCGATGTGCAGATACCCGTTGGGTTCGGGCGGGAAGCGGGTCTGGACGCGACCGCCGAACGTCTGGCGCTCACCGTCAGCGATCACCAGGTCGCGAACGAAGTTCGCAGCGGCGGGATGGTCGTCGTTGGTGCTCATCTCCGTCAAGTATGGCGGTCAGGTCACGGTGTCGGGCCGGACGCCTCGGCGTTGATGATCGTGCTCGCCCCCGACATCTTGATCGACGTGCCGACAATCGCGGCGTCGGTTCCGCGCAGCATCGAACCCGCCACCTTGATCTGCGAGCCGGGTGCGTACACCGCACCGCGAATCGAGATGTTCGACGAGTTGAGTTCGATGCCGGCCTTGGAGCACGCGTCCTCGCCCGCCATGAGCGCCGGCAGACCCGGCGCCGACGGCGACAGGCTGATCGCCCCGGACCCGATCCTGATCGTTCCGGTCGCCACGACCGTGACGCCGTTGAGGTGAGCGAACTCCGGGTTCATCCTCACGTCGCCGTTCACGTAGTGCAGCCCGGGGGTGATGGCGCTCCCCGAGCCGGTCACCGTCCACCCGTCGGGGTGATACGTGTACGCAGACGCTGCGAGCGCGTGGACACCACCTGGTGCGAAGTCGGCGAGCTGCCAGTCGAACGGCGACGGCTGGGCGAGTGGATCTCGAACCGGCGACTGATCGGTGGTCACGCTCGAGCCGTTGGCACGGAACTCGCCGCCGTAGGAGATCGACCCGCTCAGTCCGATGACTGCGCCGGAAAGCCGGATGTCGTCGTTCGAGCGAACGTCGCCGTGGATCACGAGCTCCGATCCGCTCATCCTGATCTCGCCGCTGCACGACGCATCCGCGATCGCGAACAGCGAGTGCGTCAACTCATTCGCCGGTGCCGGTTCGGGCACCACGCACACATTGGCGCCACCCGGGGTTCCGAGGTCGCCGTTGCCCTGGTCGGTGACCGCAGCACACCAGTTGGCACCGATCGAGTTGTCGAGCTCGGGCGAACGCAGGCTCATCGTCGCACCCGGCACCTTCGGGAAGCCGTTGTTCGCGGTCCAGGCGACGCGGTCGACGACGGCGAGGTCACGGTCGAGCAGCACGACCTCGTCGGCGGTGTTGAAGTGGATGAACTCGACGCCGTACTGGACGTCGATGTCGACCCCGCCGTTGAGCGCTTCGGTGTTGCGACCGGCGACGAGGTAGCCACCGGCTTCGATCACGACCGGCTGGGTCGGGTCGAACACGAAACTGTCGACGTCGTCGTCGCGCAGGGTCCAGCCGCTGATGTCGACGTCGAGGTCGGACGCGTTGTGCAACTCGAGCCATTCACCTTGCGCGTCGGGCACGGCGTCGGGATCGCGATGGATCTCGTTGATCACGATGGCGCGTGCCCGCGAATCGGTGCAGTCGTTCAGTGCGCCTGGCGTCCCGCGGTCGCCCGAGCCGAACTGGCCGGTCGGGACACACCAGTTGCTCACGTCGGAGTTCGGCGCGAACGACCGCATGGCCGACTCCATCCGGGCAATCGTCGCGCCGTTCGGGCGCGGCATCAAGTTCGTCGTGTTCCATTCCAACCGGTCGACTTCTCGGCCGTACGGGTCGCTGAGAACCAATTCATCGACGGTGTTGATGAGCACCATGCCGTTGCCGATCACATAGTCCGCCACCACTCCACCGTTGGCCGACGTGTCGCCGGAGCGGGCGACGACGGCGTATCCGCCCGGCTCGACGACCACCGATCCGGCGATGACGTGATGTTCCGAGCCGTCGTCGCTCACACTCCAGTTCCGCAGGTCGACCGCGTCGGGCGTGGGATTGAAGACCTCGAACCATTCGCCACGCGAGTCGACAACGACCGCTGGGTTGCGCATCACTTCGCTGATCACCAGCGGCAGCGGCGGAAGCGGATCGCTACAGGTTCCAGCGGCTCCGGGCGTTCCGAAATCGCCGTCGCCATATCGCTGCGTCGACACACACCAGTTCGCTCCGAGCGAGTTGTCGGCCGTCGTCGCGCGCAGCTCGATCGAACTGCCCTTCTCGTTCGGAAACCCCAGCGGCGCACTCCACTTCACCCGGTCGATCAGCGTCCCGTCCGGGGCGACGATCTCGAGCGTCGAGATGGTGTTGTAGAGCGGCAGCGACTCGCCGTAGACGTAGTCGACGTCGACGCCACCGTTGCGCGCCGGGTCGGATTCCACGGCGACGACGGCGCGCTCACCGGCGAGAATCGAGAGTTCTCCGACCGTGTGCTGCGTCGAGTACGTCCGCATCGTGAAGCCGGCGAGGTCGGCCGTCTCGGTCCCGACGTTGGCGATCTCGAACCACTCACCTTGCCGCTCCGATGACGCACGTTCCGGGTCGAACATCACTTCGGTGATGACGACATCGGGGTATGACGGCGGCGTGCAGTCCCCGGGAGCCTGTGGCGAAGCGAAGTCGCCGGCCGCCCATCGGCGCGCCGACGTGCACCAGTGAGCGCCGAGCGAGTTGTCGAGTTCCGGGTCGAGCAGCGTCATCGACGCGCCGTTCGGATCGGGGAACGAACGACCGTCGTCCCAGCGCACTGCGTCGACGAGGATCCCGCGCTCGTCGGTGAGCACGAGCTCGTCGAAGGAGTTGTGCAGCCGCATCCGGTCCCCGTACGCGAACGCGACCTCGACATCGCCGTTCACCGTCCGGTCGTCGCTGATACCGATCAACACGGACTCGCCGATGTCGACCACGATCGAGCGGTCGATGACGAACGACTCGCCGTCGTCGTCCTGCACGCCGAATTCCTGCATGTCGACCGACGCCGATCCGACGTTCGTGACCTCGAACCACTCGCCGATGAAGTCAGACGTGCGAGCAGGGTTCTGAAGGATCTCGGTGATGACGAGTCGTGCCGTGGGCTCCTCGCACTGGTTGGGGCGCCCTGGTGAGCCCAGGTCGCCCTGCGGCATCGGCGTCGTCGCCAGGCACCACGATCCGTCGGCGAGGGAGATCGATCGCCCGACCGCATCGGGAAAACCGGGCTGGCTGTAGTCGACCACGTCGACCACGAGACCGTCGGCGTCTCGCAGCACGATGCGATCACCGACGTTGAACAACAGCACGGAGTCGCCGTAGGAGTAGTCGCCGACCACGCCACCGTTGCGCGCCGTCTCGCCGAATCGGGTCAGCACCGCGTGTTCTCCCGGCGGAATCGTCAACGACGTGATCGTATGCAGGTCGTAGATCTCGTCTCCGAGCGTCCAGCCGGTCAGATCGAGTGGAGCGCTGCTCGGGTTGAACACCTCGAACCACTCGCCGCGCGAGTCGTAGACCGCCGACGGGTTGTACATCACCTCGGTGATGACCGCGAGCTGGGTCGACGTCGGAGCCAGTTGATCGAAGTCAGGGGCACCCTCCACGGCAACTCGTGAGGCCTGGACCAGACCGTCGGGCGTCGGGTCGACCGCCGAGATCGTCGCGGGTCCGCTGATCGTTGCCGGCCGCGGCCCGCTCGGGGCCGCTGGATCGTCGGAGCCACCGTCGCGCTCCGCTGTCGGACTCTCAGAGGCCGGGTCGGCCGCAAGTGGTTCGGACGGCATCGGATCGCTGTCTGGCTCGCTGTCTGGCTCGCTGTCTGGCTCGCTGTCTGGCGCTTCGTCGTCGACGGTCTCGATCTCGACGGGCTCGGGATCGTCGCCCTCGGACTGCGCGAGCGCGGTCGGAGAGGCGCCGACGGCTCCAGCCGCGGCCGCCATGGCGATGACGAGCGACACCATGGACGACGAGGATCGGGAGCGAGCGCGAAACATAGACCCTCTCGTTTCGGCTGCTCACTCCGAAGAGTTCAACCCCCGGCCACCAACTTGACGAGATCTTGACGTTCTTTCGGTGATGGTTTCTCAAGGTCTCTTGAGAAACGGACGAAAGACGAGCGTGCCTCTCATAGTGATCGCTGGCGTTCTCGTCAGCGTCGCGTTGATCCTCCGCTGGAGACTCGAAACTCTCGCTCATCGTCGTCGTGTCGACGGGCTCGCTTGGCGTATCCACGTCAACGGAATCCGTGGCAAGTCGACGGTCGCTCGCATCATCGCGGGCATGTTGCGTGAACACGGACTCGTCACCGTCGCCAAGTCGACGGGAACCTTCGCTGCGGTGATCAACCGCGACGGAATCGACGAACCCATCCAACGTAAAGGTCCGCCGACCATTCTCGAGCAGATCGAGACCGCGAAGCGGTACGTGACGCCCGACGTCGACGCGCTCGTCATCGAGTGCATGGCACTCAAACCCGAGTACCAGGAGGTCTCGGAGCGGATGATCGTTCGTTCCAACATCGGCGTGCTCACCAACGTCCGCGAAGACCACCAAGACGTGATGGGCGAGACCTTGCCCGAGATCGCTCGTTCGCTGCTCTCGACGTGTCCGACCAACGGCATCCTCGTCACGTCCGAGCAGAACCCCGAAATCCTCGCCATCATGAGCGACGTCGCGCGGTCCAAGGGTTCTCGACTGATCGTCGGCGACCCCGAACGCGTCACCGACGACGAGGTGAACGCCTTCGACTACATCGCGTTCAAGGAAAACATCACCATCGCCTTGACGATCGCCGACATCATCGGAATTCCCCGCGACGTGGCGATGAAGGGGATGGTCGACGCCGCACCCGACCCGGGTGTCTTGCGGATGAACGAACTGCGCATCGGCACCGGCCCGATCGGGCCCGAACCGGGCCAGGCGAAGAAGGTCACCTGGGCGAACCTGTTCGCCGTCAACGACCGCGAGTCGATGGTCGCTGCGATGCTGAAGCTCGATCCGTTCACCACCGACGAGACGTTGCTGGTCGGCATCCTCAACAATCGAGCCGACCGGGAACGACGGGCCATCCAGTTCGCCGACGTCGGTGTCAACGACTTGGACTTCGATCGTCTCGTCACCTTCGGCGCCTACGAAGGTCTCGTGACGGAGCGCTTGAAGCAAAACGGCTATCCGCCGGAGCACATCTTGAATCTCGGCGACGAGCACGAGGTCGACCAGGACGAGATCATCGAGCGCATGATCGTGCAGCAACCGTCGTCGCACGTCCTGGTCGTCGGCTTCGTCAACATCCACACCCATCAAGCCGAGGAGATGCTCGAGTACTTCGAGCACGAAGCTGCGCCGTGGACACCGAGCGACGACATCGAGTTCGCACAGGTCGTGGGAGCGGACACCGGCTGATGCACGACTATCTCCTCTCCTCGGAGTGGATCCGTTTCGCCTTCGTGTTCGGCGTCGTGGTGTCGATGGTCATGTACGAGAAACGTCACCTGACCACCGGCTCGATCGTGGTGCCCGGCTACATCGCCGTGTTCATCATCCATCCGGCCGTGATCGTCGCGACGTTCCTCAACGCGTTCTTGACCTACGCGATCGTCAACAAGGTGCTGCGTCGATACTTTCTGCTGTACGGGCGCACCAAGTTCGCGCTGCTCGCGGTGATCTCCACGATGATCCAGACGGCGATGCTCCGGATCACGCCATCCGGACAATGGCTGTGGGAGCACGACATCCCACTGTTCATCGGCGTCGGCTACATCGTCCCGGCGCTCATCGCGCACGACATGGCCCGCCAGGGTGTGTGGAAGACCACCAAGTCGGTCGTGATGGCGGGCGTCATCGTCGCGACGCCGATCGCGTTGGCGCTCATCCTCGACCTTCCCGGCGTCAACGAACTCGCGCCGATCGACGGCTTCGGCACGACGGCGATCGACGTCAAGTGGTTGCCGGTCGCTGTCGCTCTGTCGGTGGCTGCATCGTGGGCTGTCGCCATCAACTATGGATTGCGCAGCGGAGGTTTCGTCGGTGCGGCCTTCGTCGGCATGTTCATGGCCGACCCTTGGCAGGTCGTCGCCGCGCTGGCGATCGCCGCGGCCACGTGGGCGTTCGTCTCGAAGGTGCTGATGCACCACATGATCCTGTTCGGGCGACGCAAGTTCTCCGCGATGCTCCTGGTGTCGTCGGTCTTGACCTGGGGCGGGCTCTGGATCGGCGGGCGGATCTTCGAAGACGGGTGGGAATCACACTTCGCCGTGGGCTCGCTCGCGTTGACCCCCCTGCTCCTGCCCGGTCTACTCGCCAACGACGCGCAGCGCACGTCGCCGGCGCGAGTGCTGCTCGGCGTCACGATGGCAAGCACCTTCGCCGTCACCACGACCTGGTGGATCCAGACGACGATCACCGACGAAACGCTGCATCTCGGCTGGAAACTGCTCTCGCTCGCGAGTTTCGGCTCGCTCTTCGCCAAACAACTCGTGGCCCTCCCGACGGCGCTCGCGCGACGCCTTCGTCGACGTCAGACCGAACTCGTACCCGCTGCCGAGGCCGGCGCAGAATACGTCGAACCCCCGGCGACCGATTGGTTCGCCCCGTGGACGGCCTGGGCCAAACAGCATCCTCGGGCCGCTCACGAGGCCGAGATCTGGCTCTCGGCGCAGCTCGCCAAGTTCGCGTCCGCTCCGCTTCGACCGAGCCCGGCGATCGCTCACGATCTCACTGCGACGGTGTTGCTCACCGCGCTCGACGAACAACGCGGCCAACGCCGCGTCCCTCGATCGCCGGCACCGTCGACCCCGATCTCCGAGACATCCGATGCGGCACGAGAGGCACAACTCGCCGCGTCGGATGTCTCGGACCACACCAGCGAGACGCGAGAAATGGAGCGGCCGCTGTTGGGCTTCTGACCGATCGGGCGAATTCTCAAGAAACCGGCAAGACCGACCGATACGTCAACGTATGCATCGCCGATCGACGCGCCTCTTCGCTGCCGCCGTAGCCGCGTCGACGGTGGTCAGTGCGTGCGCATTCGGCCCCCAGTCCGACGAAGTCGTCGAAGCACCGGCGCCCGTCACGTTGATCGTCCGCGACGAGCGGGGCGCGCCCGTGGCCGGTGCGAACGTCACGATCGGCGACGTCACCTCCGTGACGAACGGCGGTGGGTCGGTCCAGCTGTCGTTGACCGATCCGGTCGTTGCGAACGTGTCGGCTCAGGGATCGCTCGTCGAGCCGGTGGTGATCGACACCACCGACGCCGTCACCACCGTCCACCTGTGGGATCGGACCGGCGCAGATGGACGCGAACGCGTCTCGATGCATTTCGGCGGTGACGTGATGCTCGGACGTCGCTACCTCGACCCGGAACGTCCGGTGTCGTTCGTCGACGACGCCGAATCGGCCCGCCGGGTCGTGCGCGACCTCGCACCGCTGTCGTCGGCCGCCGACTGGACCGTGGTCAACCTCGAAAGCGTGATCGGCGAGTTCGGCGACGAACTCGCGCTCGCCGGCAAGCGGTTCTTGTTGCAGTCCACTCCACACACCATCGACGCGCTCGACGAGATGGGCGCCGACCTGATCACACTCGGCAACAACCACGCGTACGACTGGGGTGAGGTCGGGCTCGATGCGACGATCGATCTGCTCGACGACGTGGGGCTGCAACACGTCGGGGCCGCAGCGACCCGCGCCGACGCCGTGCGCGGCGTGCTGAGCAACGTGGGGTCGCTGTCGATCGGAACGATCTCGTTCACCACGGTCAACGGCAGCTTCGTCAACGATCAACTTCCGGCAGCCGACGACCCGTTACCCCCCGATCTCGAGGAGTCGGAGCGATGGCAGTACGAACTCCGCGAGTTCGGCTTCGACGACGGCACCGTCGTGGTGCCCGTCGAGGCGCGACGAATCGGTGAGGCCTGGCGGCTCTTCAGCGAGATCGAGGACGAACTCAGACCCGCGAGCGACGACGATGCGACCGGCGACCTCTGGAGCGCGCTCGTCGAGACGTACCCCGAACTCCAGGACTGGGTTGCCCGTCGAGGGCACGGTGGGGCCGCTCCGTACCGACGATCGGAGATGGAAGCCGAGATCGAGCGGCTGCGCTCGGCCGGGGCCGACACCGTGATCGTCCAGATCCACGGCGGCTTTCAGTTCGCAGCGGTGCCGAGCAGCTTCGTTCGCAGCATCGCCCACCGTGCGATCGACGCCGGCGCCGATCTCGTCATCGGCCATCACCCGCACGTGCTCCAAGGCGTCGAGTGGTATCGGGACAAGCTGATCGCGTACAGCCTCGGCAACCTGGTGTTCGATCAGGACTTCCTCGCAACGTTCCCGAGTGCGATCCTTCGGGTGATCACGGACGGGGACGACGTGCTCGAAGCCCGCATGCTCCCGGTGATGCTCGATCGCTACCGTCCGATTCCGGTCACCGGTCGATCCGCACGAACGATCATCAGGACCCTCGACGCCCGATCGGCGATCCAGGCGCACAGCGAACGAGTGAGCGGCCTCCACGTCGGTGCCGTGATCCGCTCGGACGAGACCGAGACCGACACCGACACAAACACAAACACAAACACAGACACTGCGGCCTCATCGGGCAACGAGGCCGCATTCATGTTCGACCGCAACTCCGGGCTCATCACGACGCGACGTCTCACCGCACCGCTGCGCATACCGGCGAACTCCGAGCCGACCGAACTCGCGGCGTGCGCGCTGGTGCGCAGCGATCTCCTCCCCGACGGTATCGACGTCGGAACCGACCTGTTCGACTGGGGACACTTCGACGACGATCTCGCCGACGACCGGCAACGCTGGCCGATGCATTGGAGAGTGTCAGCGCTGACCGAACGGTGGCAGCTCGGCCGCGGCGCGAGCGACGAGCCTTTCGACCGTTCACTCGAGATGTTCTCCGATCCCAACAGCGGCACGACATCGCAGATCGCTGCTCGTGTCGACCTCAGTGCGCATCGGCACTTCGACGCCGACGGCACTCCGCTCGACCCACCCGCCAGCTACGAGGTGGTGCTCGACGTCAAGCGCCAACGCGGCGAGTCGCCTCAGATCCGGATGGTCGCGTTCGACTTCGACGACACCGATCCGACTGCCGACCCGGAGAGCGAACGGCTCAACGAGGTCGTGCTCGACATCGACGCGCCCGACGATGGCGAATGGCACCGCGTCCACATCCCGATTCCCGACTCGTTGCTGGCACCGGGGCCGACAGGAAGTCGACCGAACACCGCCACGTTGCTCGTCGACATGCCGCCCGCTCTGCGGGCGTCGATGGCGATCGACAACGTCCGCGTCATCGAGTGGCGCGGCCGCACCGCCACCGATTCTCCCGTCTGGGTCGAAGGCGACTTCGTCAGGTCGAGCACCGCGGTCCCGTTCGACCTCGTCACGTCGGGTTGCTGATGCTGGCTGAGGCTGGAGAACGAAACATTCTCGTCGACCACGCTGCGCGACGACCCTCGCACCAACAGCGTCGGTACCGTACCGATATGCGTGGACAGCGAGCCGGAGTGATGCTGATGGGGCTCTGCCTGGTCGGATCCGCATGCGCGTCGGCAACCGACAGTCGCGCCGAATCGGTCCCGATTCCCGGCGCCGCTGCATCCCAGAGCGAGCCCGAAGTGTCCGATGCGACACCTGACACGCCGTCTGGTACGACACCTGAGACCACCGCGGTCACGACGACGCCCGACAGTACGATCGCCCCGAGCAGCACGACGACGCCCGACAGCACGACCACCACCACGACCAGCACCACGACCAGCACGGTGCCGGAACTCGACGTGTTCGAACCGCGCTGTGTCGTCGAAGTGCAGCCGGGCGACTCGCTGGGCGGGATCGCCGACGAGTTCGACGATCCCACGGTCAACATCCCGACGATCCAGGCCGAGAACGGCCTCACCGACGACGTCATCTACCCCGGACAGCTGCTCGACGTCTGCGTCGACAACGGCCTCGACGACCGCACGGGCGCCGAGACGGCACCGAATCAGGCGATCGTCGACGCGGCCCGGACCGAGGCGGTCAAGGCGCAACAGACCAAACTCAACGAGCTGTTCGCCGGGTACGGCATTCGAGAGCTGCTCGTCGACGGGGTGTCCGGCCCGGTCACACAGCAGCGGCTCTGCGCCGCCCGACTCGCGCTCAATCTGCCGGTGACGCGGGCCGACATGGAGGCCGGGAGCGAAGAAGAACAGTTGCTGATGTCGACCGAGGCGATCCGCCAGCCGTTCACCTCGGCGCTCAACTCAGAGCGGTGGATCCTGATCGATCGCACCTGCCAGATCATGTTCGCCGGTGAGGGCGACAATGGCATCACGTTCATCTTCCCGACGTCGACCGGTGAAGCCGGCTTCGAGACCCGCGACCAGGACCGCTCGCGGGCGTTCCGCTTCGACCCGGCGCTCGGCAACGGCGGCTGGCACAACAGCACCACGTATCCGGTCGCCATCGACAATCCGCTCAACGGCAACATGTACAAACCGCTGTACTTCGACGGCGGCCAGGCGATCCACGGCTCGAACAACGTGCCGACCACACCGCAGAGCAAGGGCTGCGCCCGACTGCGCGTCGAGGATCAGGATCGTCTCGTCGCCTGGCTCGGACTCGCCGATGCCGCTGGCCCGACGGGCGACTCACGCCGCATCAACGTCACGGTCAACGTCCAGGGTTCGTACGACTGAGCTGACATCGGCTACACCGAGCCGATGGATCGACACGACGGACCCACGATCGAACGACGGCTCGGCGGCGCGCTCGAGCCCGTGATCGGACAGGTGTACTTCTCTCCCGAATGCCACGCGGCGTACGCCGAGTTGGGCTTCTCGCCGTCGCAGCACGAAGCCGACGGCGTCGCGCTGCCGGACGGGCCCGCGTACTTCACGAGCCGCGGCTCGGTCATGGGCCAGGTCAGCGGTCACGTCGTCGCCTCGGCGTTCGCGGTGTTCAACCCCGAGGCGGTGGTGCCGTCGGTGACCTACGGATGGCAACTGACCGACGCGGCCACGATCTGCGACGCCCGCGATCGGGGTGCGATCGGGCAGCTCGAGCGGATACTCGGCAACGAACCGGAAGGGCGTGACCGGGTGGCGGAGCTGCTGGTCCGGGCGACCGACGGACTCAAGGTCGAAGGGCGGCCGCTCGCCGCCGGCGTGAGCGGACTCCCCGACCCCGATCACCCGCTCGGTGTGATCTGGCGCCGAGGCGACCTGCTCCGCGAGTACCGCGGGGACAACCACACGGCCGCGTGGATCGGCGCCGACCTCGATGCCACCGAGATCGGCATCCTCACCGAGCTGTACTGGGGTCTTCCGGCGCGCAGCTACAGCCGAACCCGAGCATGGTCCGACGAGCAGTTCGACGCGGCCGAAGAACGGTTGCGCTCGCGCGGCCTGCTGACGGCGGCGTCGACGTTCACCGACGCAGGACGCGAACTGCGCGAACAGATCGAGGTGACCACCGACGCGATGATGCGACCGGTGCTCGACCGGCTCGGCGACGACGTGGAAGAACTCGTCGACCTGCTCACACCGTGGGGAGCCGCGGTGCGCGAGGCGAAGGGGTACCTGTCGTCGGGTCCGCACGACCTCGCCGACCGGGCGTCTGCGCGACACTGAACGAGTGAAGGCTCCACCGTTCATCTACCACCGTCCCGATTCGCTCGACGACGCGCTGGCGTTGCTCGCCGAACACGGCGACGAGGCCAAGATCCTCGCGGGCGGGCAGAGCCTCGTCCCGCTCATGGCGTTGCGCATGGGGCGCCCCGCGCACGTCGTCGACATCGGCGGCATCGCCGGACTCGACGCGATCACCGTCGGCGACGACGACTCGGTCACCCTGGGCCCGCTCGTGCGGCACGCGACCGCGGAACGATCGACGGTGCTGGCCGAGAAGGCGCCGCTCGTCCACGAGACGATGCCGTGGATCGCTCACCGAGCGATCCGCACACAGGGCACGGTGCTCGGCTCGATCGCGCACGGCGACCTGGCCGCCGAGATGCCCGCCGTCGTGCTGGCGACGGGTGCCACGCTCACCGCGACCTCGATCGGTGGTGAGCGCATCATCGCCGCCGACGAGTTCTTCGAGGGGTACCTCGACACTGCACTTCGCTCCGACGAGATCCTGACCGCCGTCACGTTCCCGACCTGGGCGCCGAACTCGGTCGGCTCGGTGACCGAGGTCGCCCGACGCCACGGCGACTATGCCCTCGTCGGCCTGGCGCTGCGCCTCGATCTCGACGGCGACACGATCGTCGACGCCGCGCTCGCCTACTTCGGTGCCGCGTCGACGGCGATCCGGGTGCCCGACGCCGAGGCGACGCTCGTCGGCTCGATCGCCGGTCCCGACGCGTTCGACTCCGCCGCGCAGATCGTGGCGGCCCAGCTCGAACCACCCGCCGACATCCACGGTACGACCGCCTATCGCAAGCACCTCGCTGGGGTACTCACCCGGCGGGGGCTCCGCACCGCCACCTCGAAGATCGGAGTGCTCGCATGAACCGACTCGATGCGGAAGTCGCAGCCGGCGGGAGTGTCATCGACGTGTCGCTCGTCGTCAACGGCACCGAGCACACCGTCACCGTCGAGGCGCGACGCACCCTCGCCGACGTCATCCGCGACGACTGCGGCCTCACCGGCACGCACCTCGGCTGCGAACACGGCGTGTGCGGTGCCTGCACGGTGTTGATCGACGGCCAGCCGGCCCGATCGTGTTTGCTGCTCGCCGGTCAGATCGCCGGTCGACATGTCACCACCATCGAAGGACTCGCCGGGCCCGACGGGGAACTCCATCCGATCCAGCAGGCGATGATGGACGCGCACGGCTTCCAGTGCGCGTTCTGCGCGCCGGGCTTCCTGATGAGCGCCGTCGCACTCCTGGAGGACAACCCGAACCCGACCAACGCGGAGATCCGCGAGGAGCTGAGCGGCAACCTGTGCCGTTGCACCGGGTATCAGTCGATCGTCGCCGGTGTCGAGACCGCCGTGCGCGTGATGAACGGAGGCGACCAGTGAGCGAGTCGAACCGCAGCGGCCTCGTCGGCCAGAGCGTCAGGCGGGTCGAAGACGACCGGCTCCTCACCGGCACCGGACGCTACGTCGCCGACGTGTCGCCGCCCGGCGTCACCCACGCCGTCTTCCTGCGCAGCCCACTCGCGCACGCGACGATCACGTCGATCGACGTGAGCGCTGCTCGCCGCGCTCCCGGCGTCGTCGCGGTGTTCACCGGTGCCGACATGGAACGACTCACGCACCCGTTCCCGCCGTTCTCGATGCTGCCCGACCTCTACACGCCGCTGTACCACTGCCTGAGCGCCGACAAGGTTCGGATGGTCGGCGACCCGGTCGCACTGGTGCTCGCGGAGTCACGCCATCTTGCCGAGGACGCGCTCGAGTTGATCGACGTCGACTACGAGCCGCTCGACTCGGTCGCCTCGATCGCCGACGCCCTTTCCCCGTCGAAACCCCAGCTGTGGGAGAAGGCCAAGGGCAACGTGCTGTACGACCACACCGACGTCTTCGGCGACGTCGACGCGGCGTTCGCCGCGGCCGATCACGTCATCACCGAGCGGCTCACGTGCCCTCGCCAGTCGAACCAACCGATGGAGACCCGAGGCAGCGTGGTCGAGGTCGATGCCGACACCGGCCATCTCACGATCCACAACGCGACGCAGTCCAGCCACATGCTGCGCTGGACCGGTGCCGCGCTCACCGAGAAACGCACGATGCGATCCGCGCTCAAGGGCTTCGTCACCAACAAGGACCGTCGTTCGGGGTTCTTCGCAGGAGCCAAGGAGTTCGTGTCGAGCAACGCAGAGGGCCTCAAGGCCCAGGACAACGCCGGGATGGTGTCGCAACTGAAGGCCGACACGTCGTTCCTCAAGCACGCCAACGCGATCGGGATCGGGCTGCTCGGCAAGGACGACTATCCGACGGTGCTCGCCCAGGACATCGGCGGCGGGTTCGGCTCGAAGGGATCGGTCGCACGCGAGGACGTCGCCGTCATCGCTGCCGCCATCGAGACCGGCCGGTCGGTCAAGTGGATCGAGGACCGCGTCGAGAACCTGATGGACGGTGGACAAGCTCGCGAAGAGGACCTGACCGTGTCGATCGCGGTCGACGCGGACGGGACGCTGCGGGCGATGTCGGTCGACCTGGTCCTCGATCAGGGCGCCTACCCCGGGTTCCCCGTCGGCGCGCCGATGATCACCCGGATGATGAAGGTGATGTTCCCCGGCTCGTACCGCTGGGACGCCTTCCGGATCCGGTCGAGGGTGGCCGCGACGAACAAGGGGAAGTACGTCGCCTACCGCGGTCCGTGGGCGAACGAGACGTGGGCGCGCGAGCGGATGCTCGACATCGTCGCCCACCGACTCGCGATCTCGCCGGTGGAGCTTCGACGCAAGAACATGATCGGCGAGGAGCACGTGCCGACCGCCATGATCACGGGTCCGATGATCGACGAGACGATGTCGACACGAAAGACGCTCGACCGCGCCGTCGCACTCCTCGACCTCGACCAGTTCGAACGGGACCGGGACGCGGCACGGGCACGCAACCACGCGCTCGGACTCGGTTTCTGTACCTATCACGAGGCAGCGCCCGGCCCGCCCGGCTACTGGGACTGCATCAGCCCCGGCACCGAGACGCTGCTCGCCGAGCAGGCCCGCGCCACCGTGGAGGCGGACGGATCCGTCGTGGTCTACACGTCGCAGATGCCGCACGGTCAGAGCCACGAGACGACCTACGCGCAGGTCGTCGCCGACGAGCTCGGCGTGGCGATGAGCGACGTGCGGGTGGTGTACGGCGACACGCGACGGACACCGTTCGGCCTGCTCGGCACCGGCGGGAGTCGGGGCGGCCCGATCGGTGGCGGCGCGCTGAAGTACGCCTCTCGTGAGGTCCGCCGTCAACTCGTCGAGAAGGCGGCCGACCTGCTCGAAGCGTCGGTGGACGACATCGAGATCGTCGACGGCAACGTGCACGTGGCGGGCGTCCCGGCCCGCGGCACAACGTTCGCCGAGATCGCGAAGGCCGTCGCCGACGAACGGGCGACCGGGTCGTCGGCGGCGGCGTTCGACTACACGCAGAGCTACGCCGGCAAGGGCGACGGCGGTTGGTCGGTGGCCACCCATGCGTGCATCGTCGACGTCGACCTCGACACCGGCATGGTCACGTTCCCCCGCTACCTGGTCGTGGAGGACTGCGGTCCGATCATCAACCCGGCGATCGTCGACGGGCAGGTCCGCGGTGGTGTGGCCCAAGGGATCGGCGCGGTGCTGTACGAGCGGGCCACCTACGACGAGGACGCCAACCTGCAGTCCGCGACGTACATGGACTACCTGGTGCCGACCGCGATGGAGATCCCCGAGATCGAGGTGCATCACCTGGAAACGTTGTCGGCGGGTGGCGAGAACGACTTCCGGGGCGTCGGCGAAGGCGGCATGATCGGTGCGCCGGCGGCCATCACGAACGCGATCGCCGATGCCCTCGCCCCGTTCGGAGCGACGGTCACCACGCAGTACCTCCCACCCAGCAAGATCCTCGAGCTCGCCCGCATCATCCCCGCCGGGTAGGTCTCGGCGCACTCGCGGGACGTTCCGCCGCCGGCGTTCACGCCGAGTCGGCAAGGTCGCGGTAGTCGAGTCGTTCGACGGTCCAGCCGTGCCACTCGACGGTGTCGAGCGGTGTGTCGACTGGTGGCGGCGACGCGCCGGTCGGCAGCAGGTGGGTGCCGTCGGATCTGGTGTGCAGGGTCGCGCCGAATGTGGTGGGCGTGACGGTGACGTCGTTGTTGGTCTTGAACAGGTTGTGGCGCCGGCACGCTGGATCGGCGTTTGCCAGATCGGTGAGACCGTGGTCTCGTTCCCACTCGTCCATGTGATCGGCCTCGCAGAGTTCGGCGGGCACGAAGCATCCCGGCCACGAACAACTCGTCGGGAGCAGCGCAGCCGCCTCGCGTGCCGCCCGGTTGAACAGTCGTTGCGTGCGGCCGAGGTCGGTGACTCGTGCGTTGCGATCGAGCAACACGTTGCGAACGTGGCCGGTGAGCGCCGCCGTGATGGCCAGGTCGGGCGTGATCACGGTTCCGGTCGAGGTCTCGCAACGCTGCTGCGTGAGCGGCATCGCATCCACGACCCGGTCGGAGTCGAAGAGGCCGTGTCGGGCCAGGGCGGACACGAAGTGATCCTGCGACATGACGACGTTGACCATCACCTCCGGTCGTTTGCCATCGACGCGAAGGGTGACGGCATCACGGAAGATCGCCAAGAGCGCATCGAAGCGTCGTTGGTCGGCGGTCCGGGCGAAGAGCGAGGTCGGGCACGACGCTCCGTGCTCGCGGCGAGCCCGCTCCGCGTCGATCCGCCACTCGGCGTCGACATAACGCTGGAACACCGTGACCATCTCGGCGGTGGCGATCGGATCGCCGCCCCGCGCCGAGACGTCGACCGCTCCGTCGAGCTCGACGACGTGGGCTCGCCGACCGGCGGCGGCCGCGGCGATGTCGTCCGCGATGCCGTCGGGGTCGACGTTGAGTTCCCATCGGCGCACGCAGACCGACAATGCGTCGAAGTCCATGTGCTCGGCGACCGAGACCAACGTGTCGGCCACCTCACCGAGCCGGGTGCCACCGCGACGCTTCGCGAACGCCCGCGCCAACAGCTCGACCTGCGACACACCGAACGAGCCAGCGGCGAACGCATCAGCGATCTCCTCGACGTGGTTCAGCAGTCGCGAGACCTGCCGCATCCGAACCGCCGTCGCCTTGGAGCAGTTCGTGTTGGCCACCAGCCACCCCATCGTGGACGCGTGGCCGTCCATCGCCGGAACACCGGCCGCGTCCGCCACTGCGACCAGCGCAGCCTTCTCCACCGCCAGCGCACGTTCCGCCAGTTCGATCTCGCGCAGGCGTGCGGTGACCTGGTCGGGCGTCAACCCCATCGCCTGTTCGACCACCTGAGCGAACCCCATGTGTTGAACTATATCGAACACTTGTTCGCTTGCAACCACAGCATGCAAGATTTCTCAGGAGATACGGTGCCGTCGGGCGCCAATTCGGCATGAGTTCGGCTTCGACGCGAGCTACGGCTCGGCCGCGTCGTTCCGCAATCCCGACAACCTCGCCCTCGAGTTCTTCGCTCTTGCGGGCTGAGCCTGCGGCGCACATGCGGGAACGAGTTGGCCGAGGGCGGCGCTAGCAGGGTGCTGAAATTCGGGGTCTGAGGGCGGGACGCCCGGATCGAGGGCGGCCCGCCTCGTTGTCATTGCGCTGGCTTGGTCTTCGATGTCAGTTTTCGGGGATCTCCGTTGTCGGTTTCGGGTGATCGCTCACTGATCCCCGACTCCGGAGGCGGCCGGTGGCGACCTTGCCGAGGTGATCTTCATCCGGTTGCGGCGTCGAGGGCCGTGATCCGGATCAGGTTGTAGACGGCGGCTTCCATCTTGAACCAGGCCCGGTTCCGGTCGTTGCCGATGTAGCGGACCTTGCGGCCCTGGCCGACTGTCTTGATCCAGCCGAACGGTTCCTCCACCCGCTTTCGGATCCGCTGCGACACGGTGTAGCCGGCGTGGCGGGTCGTTCTGGCGTCGATCGCCGATCTTCGGTTGGTGTTGTTCTGCGCGACGTGCGGCGTGAACCCGGCGGCGCGAACGTCTTTCACGAAGTTCTTCGTGTCGTAGTTCTTGTCGCCCGCCACCGTTCTTCGCCGACCACTCTTCGGCAGTCGTTTCAACATGTCGATCGCGCAGTCACGTTCTGCGAACCCGGTCGCCGCTGTCACCTCGGCATCGGCGATCAACGCCGAGCGGTGCTCGATCAAGAGGTGACCGGCGTAGCAGAGCTGGGCGGCGGTGTTGTTCGACTTGCGATACAAGCGTGCGTCCGGATCGGTCGTCGACGCGTGCGTGTCGTTCGAGCGTTTCTGGCCGTGCCACTGCACCTCGGAGTTGCGGCCCTTTGGGCCCTCGTTGTTGTCGCTGCCCGAGTCGTCTTTGGGCTTGAACGACTTGTGCGACGCCCACGCCTGCAACAAGGTGCCGTCGACGGAGAAATGATCCGACGACATGTACCGGCGCAGCTTCGCCTGGCGGACCACGGCGGCGAAGAACTCGTCGGCGATGTCAGCGTCGAGGAGGCGTTGGCGGTTCTTGGAGAACGTCGAAGCGTCGAACGAAGCTGCATCGATCGGGAGGTCGAGGAACCACTTGAACAACATGTCGTAGTTGAGGCGTTCGCAGAACGCCCGCTCGGAACGCATCGAGTACATCGCCATCAACACCGACGCCTTCAACAACTGCTCCGGCGGCACCGACGGACGTCCCGACGTCGCATACATCGCCTCGAACGAAGTGTCCATCGAGGCAAGCACGGTGTCGACCACCACACGGATCCTCCGGATCGGGTGCTCGGCCGGGATCAGGTCCTCGGTGCTCAACGACGACAACAGAGCAAGCTGACGATCAGGCGTTCCACGCATGACCCCATTCTTTTCCATCCAGACACAGAACGCGAGCACCAATCCGGGTTTTTCAGCACCCTGCTAGCGGCAGCTCCGGCCGTCGTCGACTCTGATGATGGCGCCGATGACCGCGTCAGACACGGGTGAGCACCAGTAGAGCAGCGTCGAGTCGAGCCACCAGAGATCAGAAACGAGACCTCTCCACGATTGCGCCGCACTTGCCGCCCGACACGATCAACTCATCAGGAAGCGTCCACACGATGCTCCAAAGCTCGCGGTTAGTACGGCAGCACGTCGCCGCGTGCAGTCCTATTCCTCGTACGTGAGGACGACGTCGCCGCATGAGACGTTGGTCCCGCTGGCTGGGTCTTGTTCGATGATGATCGGGAGTCGATCGCTGCTGACGGGAAGGGCGATGATCAAGCCGGCAGCGCGGAGTGCGGTGTCAGCTGCTCGAAGATCCTGGCCGACAAGATCGGGAACGATGCCGGTCGTTCCGGGTTGGAAGCAGACGTTGTCGACAACGACCGTTGGCATCAGAGCGACGAACGGTTCGGTGAACGCTTCATCGCCGTCGTTGCCGATGCCAGTGATCGTGCCGACCGCGATCGTTCCCTGGGGTGCGCCCGTCAGCGTCGCCCACGCCCGAGTCTCGAGCCCGGGGACGGCAACGGTGTCAACGCTCAGTTCTCGTCCATCATCAAGAGCGACTGAGACCCGGGTGACCGAGTTGGGGACGAGGCCGGCGAACACGTCCTGTTCGGCTCCGGCAGGATCGTCGGCACCGGCCTGACCCGAGATGGTGCCCACCGTCCACGCCTGCTGATCCGATGCTGTGCAGGCGAGGTTCTCCCCAGCAACCGACGTCGTTCCCGTCGCTTCGGAGGGGACGTAGCCGATGCTGATGCAGTCGCCGTCGGGACGGGTCGTGGCGAGGGCATACGGGTGGTTGTCGTCGACCGCACTCCACTTGGCGCCCAGTTCGACGGCAATCATCGGCGGGCGCACCGATTCCGGCCACGACCTTGGAACGAGGCTCTCAACCAGCGCAACAGGGTCATGTCCCGTTCCGGTCTTCGTAGTGAGCCTCGAAATCGTGCCGGGCCGTTCGCTCCACACGACCGTGGTCTCTCGATCGTCACTGACCATGAACCCGTCGGTCCCCCTCACCGAGAGCTGAGTTGGAGACCGACCGTCCATGGACTGGACGATGTCAGCAGGTTTGGCATCGATGTAGAGAAAGCGGACCGAGATCTCGTTCTCAGACTGGTCGGCGCCGGGCGGAGCGGCGGTTGGCAGGTAGTGCGATTCGATCTGTCCTTCGAGCTCCGTGCAGGTCAGCGAGTCCTCGACGATCGTTGCGCTGGTACACACGACCGTCGACGCGAGCGACAGGTTCGTTTCCTGGCGAAGCCCGTCGGGTGGCGCCGGAAGATCGAGCCATTCGCCGGCATCGGCTTGAACCGTCATCGACGACCACGCCGGCCCCGATGACGTGGTTGCATCTTCGCGGCGCACGTTCGTGACCGCCGCCAATCCGATCAGGAGCATCGCAAGGCAAGCGGCACTGGCGACCACGATCGCCCGACCGGGCCGCCAGCGCTCCTCCTCGACGGGATCTGCAGCCGATGGCACGCCGGTCAGTTCCTCGGCGGCCATCCGGATTCTCTCGATGATCTGATCCGACATCACCACGCCTCCTCATTGCTATCGATCACGGACCGCAGCGCCTTCAGGCCGCGATGAACGAACACCCGCACACTTGCTTGTCGACACCCCAACGCCTCGGCGATCTCGCCATCGGACCACCCCGCCCAGAACCGCAACAACAATGCAGCACGATGTCGATACGGAAGCTCGGTCAGAAGATCGAGCATCTCCATCGAACTCTCGGAAATGGAGTGATCCGATGTCTCCCGACGCGTTGCGGCGAGTCGCTGTTGTTCCCGTGTCGTCGCACGATGCCAGGACCGGCACGCATTCACCACCGTCACCCGCAAGTACCCGCCGGGATTGCGTGTATCGTCGAGGCGCTGGACCGTGCTGATCAACGAATCCTGGGCGAGCTCTTCGCCGACGTCGACCCGGCCAGTCAACGCCGTCGCCCACGCAACCGCCCGGGGCCGGTACTCGGTAGAGAACGCATCGACGCGAGCAGCACGCGCGTCACCGCTCACGTTCGGCTCCCACACATCCACCCCAAGATGACGCCGCTACCCCGGTCATGCGTTACAGCTGCGCTGGAAGTCTCGACCACCGGAACGCCATGCCCACGCTCGGAGCTGTCCGACCGCAAAGGCACTTGACGCAGGACGAGCACCCAGCGCACCTCGCCAGATCAGAACTCGTCAGCCTGCGGTAACGAGTTGACCGAGAGATCGCTAGCGGGAGCTCTGGCCGTCGTCGACCTTGATGATGGCGCCGGTGACCGCGTCGGAGGCGGGTGAGCACAGGTAGAGCAGCGTCGAGTCCAGCTGGGCCGGATCGCCGAGACGCTTGCGCGGCGTGGCGCCACTGAAGTCGCCCATCCGCTCGAGCATCCCGTCCATCATCTCGGAATGGAAGGCTCCGGGAGCGATGCAGTTCACGTTGATGTGATTGCGCGCCCACTCGACGGCGAGCACCTCGCTCATGCGTGCGATCCCGGCCTTGGTCACCGAGTACAGCGCAGCGCCGTGGCCGTCGTAGTTCGTCGCCGAGATGCTGGCGATGTTGATCTGGCGCCCCGGCAGCTTCTGTTCGATCAGATGCCGCGCGATCTCGCACGACAGGACGAACGGGCCGCGCAGGTTCGTGTCGAAGACGCGATCGATCAGGTCGATCGACATCTTGTGCGCCCGCTGTGCGTCGGGGATGCCGGCGTTGTTCACGAGGATGGTGATCGTGCCGAACGCCGCGGCTGCCTCGGCCGCGCCGGCCAGGATGCTGTCGGTGTCGGTCATGTCCATCACCACACCCGCGGCGGTACCGCCCGCCGCGGTGATCTCGGCGACGAGTTCGTCGAGGCGCTCCTGGCGCCGACCGGCGGCCACGACGGACGCGCCGGCTGCGGCGAGCACCTGGGCGAAACGCCATCCGAGTCCGGACGTCGCGCCGGTCACCAGCGCGACCTGGCCGGCCAGGTCGTTCGACACGTTCGGCAAGGGATAGGTGTTGGGCTGCATTTCGGTCATCGCGGTCCTCCTGTCACGACCTCACTGTTGCCGTCGGTCCACATCGTGACCAACTCGCGATGCACGATCCGCCACCCCTCGGCGCGACGTTCGAAGCGATCCTCGTAGCGACCGGCCACGACATAGTGCGGCGAGCGACCGTCGATGGCCGCGGCGCGCCGGATGTGCTGCGCGTGCAGATAGCACCGGTGCGTCGCCGTGTCCGGCGCACCGTCGCTCCCCCGCGTGATCGCGACCTCGTGGTTGCCGACGAGGTGCTGGCTGTCATCCAGCGGCGAGAGCGCGGTGGTCACACGCTCCACGATCGCCGGACGTCCTTCGAGCAGCTTGGGTCGCGTCAGATAGGCCGTCGCATCGCTGGCGAACACGGTGTCGAGCATGGCCCAATCGTGCGTGTCAAGCGCCCACGTGTAGCGGATCGCCGCAGCGACGATGTCGCGTTCGTCGAGCAGATCCTCGACGGTCGTGCTCGCTGGGGTCGTGCTGGTCATGTCGTGCTGGTCTCCAGGAATCGGCGAGTCCCGTCCAGGAGGTGGCGGGCTCGGTCGGTCGGATCGGGGAAGTCGGTGCGCAGGCGCGCCGAGCGCACCTCGAGCGACAGCGGGGTCGCCGGATCGACCACGGCGATCAACTCCCGCACCGGCAGGCCGCCCTCGCCCGGGATCGAACGCAGGTCGAGCGCGTCCGCGATCGGATCGGGTCCCATCTCGGCGGGTCCGTCGCAGATCTGCACGTACGGCAAGATCGACGATGGCAACGCTGCGACATCGGCGGGCGTCGAGCCGGTCCGGGCCAGGTGCAAGCCGTCGACCAACACACCCGCGTTCGGACGGGCCACCGCGTCGACGACGGCGACCGCCCCGCTCAACGACCGCACCGTCATGAACGCGAGGAACTCGAGCGCACACGTGATGCCCGCGGGCGCGGCCCGGTCACACAACTCGGCGAACCGCTCGACGAACTGCTCGTCGCCGGCACCCCGGTTCACGACCAGCACGTTGCGCGCCCCCACGGCCGCAGCGGCGTCGACCAGTCGGTCGCCCACATCGGTGATGCCGCCGTTCCCGTCGGGCAGCACGAAGATCGGCTCCATGTCGAGCGCCACCACGCCCGTGTCGTCGAGTCGACGCCGCACCTCGGCCGCGACGACATCGGACCAGGTCTCGGGATCGAACCACACGCCACACGCGGGCCATCCCGCCGCTGCCGCGGCGGACACGAACGACGCCGGATCGGTCTCCGGGCACACCCCGGCGGCGATCGAGATCAGGCGACTCACGACGACCGATTCAGACGATCGTCCAGCCGCCGTCGACCGCGATGTTCTGACCCGTGACGTAGCTCGATGCTGCGCTCGCGAGGAACAGCACCACGTTGCCGATCTCGTCCGGGCGACCCGTGCGACCCAGCGGGACGTTGGCTGATCGTTGGGTGGTGATCGGACCCATCAGCCCGCTCGTCGACGCGTCCTTGGGCCAGAAGTGCTCGATCTCTCCGGTGCGCATCTTCGCCAACGTCGGCACCGGGATCACTCCGGGGCTCACCGAGTTGACGCGGATCCCGTGCGGCGCCAGGTCGAGCGCCAGGCTCTTGCTGAAGTGGATGACCCCGGCCTTGGCCGTGTCGTAGCCGGTCCCCAGGCACGGCACGATGCCGTCGACCGACGCGATGTTGACCATCGCTCCCCCATCGCCCTGCTCCACCATGCGCGTCGCGGCGGGCTTGGAACAGTTGAACACGCTCGCCAGGTTGATGTCGAGCGAGCGCTGCCACGAGGCCACCGACTGATCGAGGATGCTGCCCGCGTCGTGGTACGACCCGGCGTTGTTGACGAGGATGTCGAGTCGCTCCCCCACGCTCGACACCACGTCGCGGCACAGCGCCGGGTCGGTGACGTCGAGGTGAACCGCCGAACCACCGATGTCGTCGGCGACCCGCTGCGCGCCCTCGACGTCGACGTCGGCCACGGTGACCGAGGCGCCCGCCGCGGCGAGCACACGAGCGATCGCCTCGCCGATGCCAGTCGCCGCGCCGGTGACGACCGCGTGCTTGCCTGACAGGTTCAACAGTTCGGCCGTGGCACTCATCACCGCTCGATGAACTCCTGTGCGCCGTGGTCGAAGATCGCGTCCTGCACCCGTTCGATCACGGCGGTCCAGAGCGCGACCGCCCGCTCGCTCGACGAATCGAGGGAACCGACTGCGAACACCGGGATCACCCAGCCGTACACCACGGCGAGTCGGTAGTCGTCGAAGAACTGCTCGAACGGATAGTCGGTCACACCGTTGTCGACGAGCGTGTCGTGATAGCGGTGCAGCAGCCGATCTTCGTGCTCGCGACGGTCGGCGGTCGAGAGGTTCTGTCCCATGAAGTAGCCGACGTCGGCCGCGCCACCGCCCACCGAGATCGACTGCCAGTCGATGACCACGACGTCGCCGGTCGGCTCACCGGCACCACCCTCGAAGAACAAGTTGTCCGCTCGGTAGTCGAAGTGCACGAGCGTGTGCGGCATCGCCGCGAAGCGATCGAGCATCTTGGGATGGTTGTTCCCGTACGCCTCCGCGATCGGCACCATCTCGGGCCGCAGCACATCACCGAACACGGCCGTGAAGCCGGGCAGCGACGCCTCGTAGATCCCCTGGCCGGCCTTGTTCAGCGGACCGTTGATCACCGGGATGAACGGCGCGTCCTCGAGCCCGGCACCGTTCCAGAAACGGGCATGGTGCTTGGCCAAGCCGACGAGTGCGGCTTCGGCCTGCTCGGGCGAGACGCCCGCCAACTGGTCGCCCAGCGTCAACCCGCCGAGGTCTTCGAGCAGCAGCAGATACTGCTCGTCGGCGGCGGTGTCGGCGACGTCGCAGGTGACGTGGTACACCTCGGGCGTGCGCACCGGCGACGTCGCTGCGATGCGCTCGTAGAAACGGTGCTCGCGCTCGAACACGCGCGTCGGGTGCATCAACGCAGCCACCTCGGGCGACTGGGTGGCGAACTTCGCGATCATCGAGGTCGGCGCAGCGCCGGCGTCACCGTCGTAGGTCAGCGTCAGCTTGCCGACTTCGCCCATGAAGCCGATACCACCAGCTTGGGGATCGACGGTCGCCGTCGCCACCGAGACACTCGCCGGGATGGTTCCCGACTCCTGCAAGACCGCCGTGAGCCAGTCGGTCGTGATCTGCGAGGTCGTGGTGGGGAGTGCGCCATTCATGACCGAGAACCGTACGGACGCGGTGACATCCGCCACGAGTCGGACCGTCGCGCCGTCAGCGCGTCTGGATGATGCCGCCCGCGCCGCCGAACCCTTCGGACCGGTCGTCGCGCACGCTCCCGTCGAGACGAACCGACACTCCCGTCTCGGTCTCGACGACCGTGTGACACGGCACGCCTTCCCACGCGGGCGGGCCGGAGTGCGAGCCATCGGTGACGTCGAACTGCGCTCCGTGGAGCGGGCAAGTGATCATCTTGCCGCGAAAACGGCCTTCGCTGAGCGGAGTGTCGGCGTGGCTGCAGTTGTCTTCGAGCGCGTGCAGCGTGCCCGCGACGCGGCAGACCACGATGCCGTACTTGCCGACGTCTTCGAAGCAGCGCATCTCGCCGTCGGCGAGATCGCTGAGATCACCGAGTTCGACGGTGTCGACGCTGTCGCCTGCCATCAGGCAGGCCCCATCGTCAAGTAGCGGTCGATCTCGTCGTGGAAGAACTTGATCCGCCGCTCCTGCCACGGCATGTATTCGCCACGGAACCCGCGCGAGCGAAGACCCTGCTGCTGCGTCGACCAGATCGCGACGTCCTGGTCGATGCCGGGACCACACGACACCTCACCGGCGAGGCCGGTCTGGTGCTCGGCCTGGTGATCGATCGACACCCAGTCCTTCATCGAGTTCGAGAAGTACTCGTTGGTGTCCTTCGGGAACAGCGTGAGGTACCACATGTCGAAGATGCACTTCTGCGGATCGGTCGGATGCGGCGTACCGCGCAGCCAGATGCACCCGTCGGGCTTCATCGAGAACGAGATGCTCGGGAACACCGTGTAGTGGTAGTTGTCGGTCAGTTGCTCGTCGGAGTACTGCGAGAAGTCGTAGCCCTTCGCTTCGCCCTGTTCGCGCTTGGCGCGCTGCAAGGCGAGACGGATCGACGGCAGGTCGTCGAGGTACGGCTCCGGGTCGACGCCCCAGAAGTCGAGATCGGCCTTGAGTGACTTGAGCGTGCGCTCCGGGTTGCCTCGGTACTGCGGCCCGGGGCCCCCGCCCGGCATCAGCATGCGCGCATGACCCGACTCGTACAGGTCGAACTGACAGCCGCTGTGGTGCTCGTTCATCGACGCCAGTGTCTGCGGATGCACGAACGGCAGGTGGTAGCTCTCGTTGAAGTTGTCCTGCACGCACTTCCAGTTCCAGTCACCGACGATCGTGACCCAATGCGTCCGCTTCATGTCCTCCATGCGGTACACGTCGAGATGATCGGCGACCGGCGACAGCCACTCGCGCAGCGGGGCCGCACCGTCGTCCATGTTGAACCAGATGAACCCGGCCCATGTGTCGCTCTGGATCTCGACCAGGTTGCGCTTGCCGCAAGGCGACCCGCCCTGGAAGTCGTCGCGGAAGTCGTCTTCGTCGGGCACCCAGTTGAGACGGCCGTCGTCACCGAAACGCCACCCGTGATACGCACACGCGAACTCGCCGCCCGAGAGCGAACCCACCTCCGCGGTGACCAGACGGTTCCCGCGGTGCTGGCACACGTTGTAGAACGTGCGGACCTTGCCGTCCTCGCCGCGCACGGCGATGATCGAATCGCGCCCGATCTCGTAGGTGATGTAGTCGCCGGGCTCGGGAATCTGGTCGACACGCCCCGCGACCTGCCAGACGCGCGGCCACAACGCATCC
Source organism: Ilumatobacter sp. (assembly GCF_046290335.1). Lineage (GTDB taxonomy): Bacteria > Actinomycetota > Acidimicrobiia > Acidimicrobiales > Ilumatobacteraceae > Ilumatobacter_A. The sequence goes on from NZ_JBKAGH010000004.1 coordinate 47,722, forward strand.
CATTCCTGTTGGGCGAACTCGGGCGACCAGTAGCGCTCACTGGTGATCGTCGCGTCGGACAGGGTCGGCTCGGGGGCCTTGTCGCGGGGCGTCCCGCGGACTCCCACTCGGGTCGTCTCGATGATGGACATGGACCTAACGTACCCGTGAGGCCCTGATCGGATCGGGCCGGAGACGGAGCACTCCCGAATGATCGAAGCAGCATGATCAGAGGTATCCATCACGTCGCGCTATCGACACCTGACCTCGATCGCCTCGTCGCGTTCTACGTCGACGGACTCGGTTTCGAGGTGGTGATGGAATCGGAGATCGCCAACCGACCGATCGTCGATGAGATGATCGGACTCGACGGCATCGAGTTCCGTCAGGCGATGCTGAAAGCCGGCAACTGCTACGTCGAGGTGTTCGAGTACACGTCGCCGACGCCCGTCGCGAAAGATCCGAACCATCCGGCGAGCAACCACGGCTACACCCACTTCTGCCTCGACGTCGTCGACATCGACGAGGAGTACGAACGGCTGTCCCAAGCGGGCATGACCTTTCATCGGCCGCCGCCGACGACCGAGGAGATCGGCGGGAGCGGCGCGTTGCGAGCGATCTACGGCCGCGATCCCGACGGCAACATCATCGAACTCCAAGAAGTGCTCGAACCCCGCATCCCGTTCTCCCTCGAGCAGACCTCGCTCGCCGGCCCCACCCTGAAAGCAGCCACCACATGACCATCGACGACGTCAGCACCGACCCCGCCATCGATGCGGTGCCTGTCAGGCTTCGCCCCGGCGACGCCCGGTGCCCGGGGCCGAACTACGCCGACATCGTGGTCGACGACTCGGTGCCGCCGCCCGCGCCGATCCTCGAACAGTCGTACGCGTTCCGCGGCGACGACGACATCCCGTACGACGAGTTCACCTCGCCCGACTACCTGCAAGCCGAGTTCGACCACATGTGGTCGCGCACGTGGCAGTGGGCATGCCGCGAGGAACACATCCCCGAACCGGGCGACTACTACGTCTACGACGTCGGCGATTACTCGGCGTTGATCGTGCGCGGCCCGGAGGGCGACATCAAGGCGTTCCACAACGCGTGCCTGCACCGGGGAACGCAACTCAAGCCGCCGGCGTCGTCGGGCTTCAGCCCCAAGCTGCGCTGCCCGTTCCACGGCTGGACCTGGTCGACCGATGGCGACCTCGTCGATCTGCCGTGCGAGTGGGATTTCCCGCACGTGAACGCCGAGGAGTTCGCGCTCCCCCAGATCCGCACCGGCCTGTGGGGCGGCTTCGTCTTCGTCAACTTCGATGACTGCGCACCCGAGCTCATGGCCGGCACCCTCGAGGAGTACCTCGGCGATCTGCCCCGCCACTTCGACGAGGCCGGATGGGATCTGTCCGATCGCTACGTCGAGGTCCACATCCGCAAGAAGCTTCCGGCCAACTGGAAAGCAGCGGCGGAGGCGTTCCTCGAGGCGTACCACATCCTCGAGACACACAGTCAGTCGGTGATGACCGCTGGCGACGCGAACGCGCAGTACGACGTGTTCGGCGAACACATCAGCCGCTTCGAGCACAGCATCGCCACGACCAGCCCGCACGTGCCCGCCGAGAAGCGTCCCGACGAGCAGGCGTTGCTCACCATGTTGATGAGCCGCAAGAACCCCGACGATCCCGTGCCCGAGATCCCCGAAGGTGAGCGTGCCCGCGACGTCTACGCACGCCACATGCAGCAGGTCCTCGGCAAGGCGTACGACAACGATTTCTCCCACCTGTCGGTCGCCGAGACCATCGACTCGATCGAGTACTACGCGTTCCCCAACGCGTTCTTCTTCCCCGGCCTGCAGATCCCGATGACCTATCGGTTCCGCCCCGACGGCGACGCGCGCGACGGCGGGGTCGACCGCGCCATCTACGAGGTGCTGTTCCTGCGGCCGAAGCCGAAGTCCGGCAAGGTTCCGCTGCCCGCCGAGCCATTCGACCTCGACGTCGACGACAGCTACACGACCGTCCCCGGCATCCCCGGCTCGCTCGGCGTCGTGCTCGACCAAGACACGGCGAACCTCGCAGCGCAGACCCGCGGCTTCCGGTCGAGCAAGAAGCGCGGTCAGACCCTCGGGAACTATCAGGAGGTGCGCGCTCGCCACCTCCACGACACGGTGCGGCGCTACATCGACGAGAGCGCGGCCGCAGACGTAACCTGACCCATGCCTCGAAACGTCGTCCAGCCTCCCGAGTGGATCGACTCGGCGCCCATCCTCGTCGAGCGCGAGATCGTCATCGACGCGACCCCGGCCGAGGTGTGGTCACGCATCGCCGACCACGAGCACTGGCCCGACTGGTTCACCAGCCTCGACACGGTGGAGGTCACCGGCCGACCAACCGGGGTGGGTGGCGGTCGAACCGTGACCGTGAAACGGATTTCGATCGTCGAGGAGTTCACCGCGTGGGACGACGACGAACACTTCGCGTTCGCCGTCACGTCGTCTCCGATCCCGATGTTGCGAACCCTCGCCGAGTCGGTTCGTCTCGTCCCGGAGGGTGACGGCTGCCGCATCGTCTATCGACAGGGTCTCAGCGGTCGCCGCTTCCTCGGCTGGGCGATGAGCCTGGCCTGGAAGCAAGCGGCCAAGCAGCTCGAGGTCGCGCTGTCGAACCTCAAGGCCCAGGTCGAGGCCTCGAAAGGCTGAGCGACGGTGTCGGACGAAACCAACCTCGCACTGCTGTTGATCCGCGTCGTGATCGGGCTGACCATGGCCGCGCACGGCTGGAACAAGGCGAAGAACCTCGGCGGAACGGCTGGCTGGTTCGACAGCATCGGCATGAAGCCCGGCAAGCTGCATGCTCGCTTCGCCGCCGGAGGTGAGATCCTCGCCGGCGTGTTCCTCGCGGCCGGGCTGCTCACATCGTTCGCGGCGCTCGGCTTCGTCGGTCTGATGACGGTCGCCTGGTACACCTCGCATCTGCGGGCCGGGTTCTTCATCATCAAAGAAGGCTGGGAGTACGTGATGGTGCTCGGTGTGATCGCCGTGACCATCGCGATGCTCGGCCCTGGCGAGTACTCGCTCGACGATGCGTTCGGCTTCGCCGAGGACCTCGACGGCTACGTCGGACTGGCGATCTCGGCCGGCGGCGGACTCGTCGCCGCAGCGGCGCTGCTCGCCGTGTTCTACCGGCCGCCGGCGAAGGATCAGTAGCCGCTCCGCCACCTGGCGCGGTCGGTGTCGCCGATCTGACAGAGTGGTGGGATGTCGATCTCGGCCGACTCGATCCTGTTCGACGTCTGGTCGACGACGTACGACCGAGCCGGGCTGCAGCAAGCGGTCTACCGGCCCGTGCACGACGCGATCCTGCATCGGATCGCCGACCTCTCGCCTCGCGTCGTGCTCGACCTCGGTTGCGGAACGGGTCAACTGACCCGACGCCTCGCAGCGACGTTTGCCAGCACCACCGTGCTCGGCGTCGACCTGTCGACCGGGATGCTGGAACGTGCCGCCTCGGCGAGCGACGATGGCGACCACGACGCTGGGGATGCTGGCGAGGCATCAGGGGTGTCGTATGCACAGGCCGATGCACAACGGCTCCCGCTCCCGTCGGGTTCGGTCGATGTCGTCGTGTGCACGGAGTCGTTCCATTGGTACGCCGACCAGGAAGCGGCGCTCACTGAGCTGCACCGGGTGCTCGCACCCGGCGGCCGGCTGCTCATCGCATCGATCGCGACGGTGACCGGGGTCGGCGACAACGCGCTGCGCCAGGCCTCCACGCTCGCCGGGCGGCCGATTCGCGCCGTGCCGAGGAAGCGGATGCGAGCGATGCTCACGGACGCAGGCTTCGACGTGACCCACCAGGGTCGTATCGTGCGACTCGGCTTCCTGCCGTGGCCGGTGCTCAGCGACGCGACTCGACGCTGATCGGCACCGATGCGCTGGGTTCCGCGTGGACTGCCGTCTCGTCGTCGTCCGACCCGTCGCTGAAACCGAGGACCACCATCACCCCGACGTACAGCGTCAACAGCACGGCGGCTGCGACGCGCCCGACCTTGCGGCCCACGACGCCCATCCCGAACGCCAGGACCGTGATGACCACGACGGCGATGAGCCCGAAGCCGGTGAGCGAATCATCACCGATCGCACCGGGACCGAACAGCCCCATGAACCCGCCGACGGCGAGCCCGTTGAAGATGTTCGAGCCGAACAGGTTGCCGATGATCAGCTCGGTCTCCTTGCGGCGGGCCGACGCCACCGTGGTGACGAGTTCGGGCAGCGAGGTGCCGAGCGCGACCAGGGAGAACCCGATGAATCCGCCGGTGACCCCGAGCGAGTCGGCGATGTCGACGGCACCCCACACCACCAACTGCGCGCCGAGCACGGTGCCGACGAGGCCGATCAACGTCCGGCCGACCTCGCGTCCGGTCGTGATGGCTTCGACCTCGACATCGCCGAGCACGTCCTCGAGCGTCTCCTGGCGACCCGAACGGATGAGGTAGATCAGCACGCCGACGAGCAATCCGACGAGTACCGCGCCTTCCCAGCGGGCGATCTCCCCGTCGATCACGACTGCGCCGAACACCAGCGTCGCCGCGATGCACAGCGGCCCCTCCCGACGCAGCACCTTGCCCTGCATCGGCATGGCGGTGACCAGGGCCGCGACACCGAGCACGAGGCTCAGGTTGGCGACATTCGACCCGATGATGTTGCCGACGCCGAGGTCTCGGTCACCGCCGACGGCCGCCAACGTGGAGACGAGCAGCTCGGGAGCCGACGTACCGAATCCCATCACGACGGCGCCGATCACGATCGGCGGCAGCTTGAAGAGCGTGGCCAGCCTCGACGACCCCAGCACGAACTGGTCGGCAGACCAGACGAGGACGACCAGGCCGACGACCAGCAAGACGATGTCGATCAGCACAGTGCCCCGAGGCTACCGAGGTCTCCCCCAAACCCGAAACGATGAGCATGATCCGCTCGCTACCGGACGGTCCTCATCGCGTCGGGTCGGGCGTTAACGGTTGCCGCCGTTGACGAGCAGGGTCTGGCCAGTGACCCACGAGGCGGCGTCGGAGGCGAGGTACACCACGGCGTTGGCGACGTCGTCGGCGGTGCCGAGGCGTCCCAGCGGGATGCCGAGCTTCTTGCCCAGCGTCGGGATGTCGTCTTCGGAGGCGCCGAAGAACTCGAGGAACACCTCGGTCGGCACCGGGCCGGGGGCAACACCGTTGACGCGGATGCCGCGGGGTGCCAACTCCGTCGAGAGCGTGCGCGTGAGGCTGTCGACGCCGGCCTTCGCCACCGCGTACGGACCGTTGTTCGGCGACGGCTTGAGCGCAGCGCCCGACGAGATGTTGATGATCGATCCGCCGTCGTCGAGCACGCGCGCCGCCGCGCGAGCACCCGTGAACACGGCTCGCAGGTTGAGGTCGAGCTGGTAGTCCCACTGCCGGTCAGGCATGTCGGCGAGGTGCCGTGGCGTGCGATCGTCGGCGCCGCCGGCGTTGCTCACCCACAGCGTCACCTTGCCCATCTCGGCCTTGGCCTGATCGGCCAGGCGGTCGACGAACTCGCCGTCGGTGATATCACCCGGGATCGCGAGGGCACGACGACCGAGCTCGCGGATCCGATCGGCGACCGCGTCGATCTCGTGCTCGCGGCGAGCGGTCAGCACGACGTCGCAGCCCGCTTCCGCCAGCCCGATCGCGATGCCTTCACCGATGCCGCGACCGGCACCGGTGACCACGGCCACGCCGTCGGTGAGGGCGAACCGATCGAGGATGCCCACGATCAGTAGATCTCGATGAGGCCAGCGGCGCCTTGGCCCCCGCCGATGCACATCGTGACGACGCCCCACTTCGCGCCGCGACGCTTGCCTTCCTGCAGCAGGTGGCCAGCGCAGCGAGTGCCCGTCATGCCGAAGGGGTGACCGATCGCGATCGAGCCGCCGTTGACGTTGTACTTCTCGGGGTCGATGCCGAGCTTGTCACGTGAGTACAAGCACTGGCTGGCGAACGCCTCGTTCAGCTCCCAGATGTCGATGTCGTCGACGGTGAGGCCGTGACGCGCCAGCAGCTTGGGCACGGCGTAGATCGGGCCGATGCCCATCTCGTCGGGTTCGCAGCCGGCGACCGCCCACCCCTTGAACGCACCCAACGGCTCGATGTCACGACGCGACGCTTCCTCGTCCGACATCATCACCACGGCGGCAGCGCCGTCGGACAACTGGCTGGCGTTGCCGGCGGTGATGAAGTTGCCCTCACCGCGGACCGGCTGGAGCTGCGACAGCCCCTCCAGGGTCGTGGTCGGACGATTGCACTCGTCGCGATCGACGGTGTAGTCCACGATCGACTCTTGCTTCGTCTCGCGGTCGACGAGCTTCATCTTGGTCTCCATCGGGACGATCTCGTCCTCGAACAGCCCGTTCTCCTGCGCGGCCGCCATCCGCATCTGCGACTGGAAGGAGTACTCGTCCTGATACTCGCGCGACACGTTGTAGCGCTGCGCCACGATGTCGGCGGTCTCGATCATCGCCATGTATATGGCGGGGTACTGCTCTTCGAGGGCCGGGTCCATGTTGACCGACCCGCCCATGCCCGGGCTGGGGATCGAGATCGACTCGACGCCACCGGCGACCACGACATCGGCGCCGTCGACCTTGATGTAGTTCGCGGCGACGGCGATCGAGTTCAGACCCGACGAGCAGTGCCGTTGGATCGTGTTGCCGCCGGTCGTGACCGGCAGCCCGGCGAGCAGCCCGGCCAGGCGGCCGAGGTTGCCGGCGCCGTGCGCACCGTTGCCGAGGGCGACGTCTTCGACCGCCTCGGGCTCGACGCCCGACTTGGCGACGGCGTGCTTGATGGCATGGGCCGCCATCGACATCGCGGGGGTGATGTTGAACCCGCCACGTCCCGCCTTGGCGAGTCCGGTACGGGCGTAGGAAACGAATACTGCTTCGCGCATGACCGAAACGTAGTCAACAGCGACGCTCGAATCACCAATGGCGCAGATCGACCGGCCAACGGTCGACCACGTCGTCGCCGTCGACCACCCACATCTGCTCGTGTTTGGCGACGGTCGGATCGACGTGCGCCGACTGCAGACGAACCCGATCACCGACCGACCACGAGCCGATCGGACGCTCGTCGCCGGGCACGAGCGTCACGTGTTCGTCGGACATGATGAACACGTCACCGCCCTCCCACGACGGGTTGCCGTGGTCCATGCCCATCGACTTGAGTCCGGCGTCGGCGACGATCCAGCCCTTCGGGCTGACCGAGACGACGGTCGAGAGCACGTTCAGCGCGATCTCGAACGGGAGGCCGAGCTTGGCGTAGTCCGTGTCGAGGAGCGTGTAGCTCCCCGCCTGGATCTCGGTGCACCACGTGTTGAGGTCGAACGTGCCGGTGCCACCACCCGAGATGACGTCGCCACCGACGTCGGCCGCCGCAGCGACGAGCAGGCTCATCGACCGTTCGACCTTGCGCTCCTTCTCGTCCCGGTCGAGCACCATCATCAGGTGTCCCTCGTAGCCCATCACGCCACGAACGTCGAGGCCGGCAGCCCGGGCACGCTCAGCGAGGCGGCCAGCGTCGGCGGGATCGCACCCGCAGCGCGGGAGTCCGACCTCGACGTCGATGAGCACCGACCGGATGCCGCCTGCGATCGCCGCGTCGAGCGTCACGTCGGAATCGACCGCCACCGTGATGTTCGCTCGATCGGCGAGCGCCCCGAGCCGGGCGACGTCGAGCGACTCGTTGGCCAACAGCAGGTCGTCGCCGAGTCCGGCGGCGACCATGCCTTCGACCTCCTTGGGCGTCGCGCAGCAGAACGAGGTGTGTCCGTCGGCGGCGAGTCGAGCGGCGAGCGCCGTCGATTTGAACGCCTTGACGTGCGGCCGCAGCCGCGGGCCGGGCAAGACGGCGTCCATCGCCGCGAGGTTGGCCTCGAACACCGACCGCTCGACGACGAGCGCCGGAGTCGGAAGGTCGTGGATGGTGGACGGGTCGCTCGTCGGCATCGTGTCATCTGAGCCGGTCGGCGGGCGACGCGTCAACACGTGGCGTCGGGGTCGATCCGACTAGACACGGCCACATCGAGCTGACCGAGACCAACGACTTCACCACCCTGCAACTCAGCGAGCCCGCCGACGAGATCGTGCTGGTCACGCTCGATCGCCCCGACCGGCTCAACGCGATCACCTCGACGATGATCACCGAACTCGAGGCGGTGGTGGCCGCGGTGGACCGCGACCCCGACGTGCGAGCGGTGATCCTGACCGGCGCAGGCCGAGGGTTCTGTGCCGGCCTCGATCTGTCGGGCGGCGGCACGGCGCCCGGCGCCGAGGGCGTCCCGGCGACCGTCGCCGGGTTCATGTGGCAAGACCATCTGGCGACCCTGCACGAGAAGATCCACCGGTCGCGCAAGCCGTGGATCGCCGCGGTGAACGGTCCGTGCGTCGGTGGCGGGTTCGCGATGGCACTCGCCTGCGATATCCGAATCGCCGCGACCTCGGCCACCTTCGGCGCGGTGTTCCTCAAGCTCGGCGTGTCGAACTGCGACATGGGAACCAGCTACTTCCTACCCCGCCTCGTGGGCGCGTCACGCGCCGCCGAACTGATGCTCACCGCGCGCATCTTCGACGCCGAGGAGGCGGACCGGATCGGGCTCGTCACCGACCTGGTCGACGACGGCACCGTCATCGACCGGGCGCTGGTGACGGCGGAACTGATCCGGTTGAATCCGCCGTTCGCCACGTGGATGACGAAGGAGACGATGTGGCAGACGATCGACGCACCGTCGCTGCGACATGCGCTCGACATCGAGAACCGCACCCAGATCATGTGTAGCGGTACCGGCGAACTCGACGAAGCCCGCCGAGCCTTCGTCGAGAAGCGCCCCCCGAGCTGGCGAGACGACTGAGCAGACTGCGACTCGTGGCGCGACTCGTCTCGAATCAAGATCATCCCCGGCGGGCCGGCGCTGCGAGAGCTCTGACGAGAGCAGATCTCACGCGGACCACGCACCCGAGCCCTCTCGCCGAAACGACCACGTTCGTCATCTCCAATTTCAACGAGCGACTTCGCATTCCTATTCTTCGATATCGACCAGTCCACATTCTCCAATAGGATTCAGGACCGACGCGGGCAGGAAGATCGCTCTGCATCCAGATGAGAGCGCCATGAATATCCAACAACATATTGACTCTCACTCGTCACCGGAGTAGATTCCTCTTTCGTGCCCCCACCGTTCAGGACTCTGCGCTACTGCCGCTCTCGTCTTGTCAGTGACGACTGCTCTGCTCATGATCGGTCCGGATCAACCCACCGCACAGGCGTACGCCCAAGATCCGAATAACTGCAACGACAGCAGTATGACGTATTCGCTGTGGGACTACGGGATCGAATACTCCACAGCATGGGACGCGTGGGAAGCGTCTCGCATGTGCGAAACGTTCGGCGAGCTTGGAAAGCACAAAGCTCAGGACGGGACTTTCCTCCTTTCGCTGACGAACAAGGGCAAGCACAAGTCCGCAGACGTCAAGGTCCACCTTCTGGACACGCCTTCGAGTACGTATGGTAGTTCGAGTTGCTCACCTTTGGCGCAGGCCAGGATGTGGGTAAACGAGAACTGGGCCTGGGATAACAAGTTTCTCTGGAAGACCGGTGCACACGAAATGTTCCATCTCGGCGGAGCAGAGCATGGTGGCCGCTACGACTCGTGGTACGGCTTGAGCGCGCAATGGCAGACCCCGACGCGAATGTCGACCTGCACCGAACCTTCGCTCAACTACAACTCGGCGGCGCTCGCGTTTGACGATATTGCGTACCTCAACTGGCTTCATGGCAACCCGAGCAACCGCCAGATGATGGCGGACTCTGGCTTCGAGACCGGGACCGACCCCGCCTGGATCTTCTACAACGGCTTGAATCACTTCTTCTACGGACCAGGTTCGCAAGACGGAGTGCGGCACGTACGAATCAACCCGACGATGAACTCTCACGTGACGCAGCAGAGTCATTTCATACAGCAAAATGTGCGACTGCTCAATGGGGACGACGATGAGCAGTATCGCGGAACGGTCTGGATGCGCGAGCACTCGTCGCCTTACGTAAGCACCGGGGTCGTCGAGGCGTGGTATCGGACGATCAACTTCGATGGGAACAATTCCTGCCAGTACGAGGATGGATTGGGCAGTACGGACCCCAACGACCCGACGCCGAGCGCCGGTGTATGGACACGAGCGCGGCTCACGGCACCTGAACCGCTCACCACCACCTACTCGTTCGTTGACACAACGTGGTTCAATCCTCCATCTGCACACGCATACGATTTCGCTGTTCGAGCTCGAGGTCAGTCAGTATCTGGTACTACGTGGGGTTGGCTCTACGTGGACAACCTGACCATGGAGGGAACATGATGCCCAAGAGACAGCGGAGTATGTCTTGGTGTTTCTTGACATTGATCGCCCTGTCCGCCTGCGGAATTGCAGATGAAGCTGGCGACGGTCCGCTCCTACCTCTGGGCGAGCAGCCGGTGACGTCCGCTGCTTCCCTCTCGGGGGACCCGATCGCCGATTTTCGCGAACGAGGGCGGTGCCCCGGGGACGAGTTCACCCACTATGACCATGCTCCCCTCGTACCGTTTCTGAGTTCGACAACAGAGTGGCTTCGGGTAGGGGGCAACGCCGAAGCGGTGGCGGCCACCCTTGCGGAGGCGGCGGGAACGACGCCTGTCGTCCTCGATGTCGCGGTTGCCGACGACGGTCGTCTCAGGGCAACCACGAACCGGGAAATCGCGATGCACCCCTCATTCGCGCCGGCACTGGCTGCCAGCGACCCTTCCGTCGACGTCTTCATCGGTGTCGCCGACCGGTCCCACGGCGGTGATGTCGAAAGGGCCGAGTTCGTTCTAGCGGTATCGCAGGACAGCTTTGCGTTCGTAGGCTTCTGCACGACCGACGCACTCACATTGCCGTTGGAGGCGGAACTCTCTCGGTCCGGGATCTTGGGAGTGCGAGAGATCATTGGCTTGAGCGGCGCCGAACTCGCAGCGGTGATGGCTCCGCTGCCCTCATCTGGTTCGGCTCTCGCTACCGTGCCCCAGTACATACCCGGTCTGTCAGATGAGTCCAACCCGACGGACTCGCCCGTCCGCCCGATCAGCTTGATCGTGTCGACCAAGATTCCACCACTTGATCCGGATTCGCTGGTCTGTGTTGCGTCTGGCGGTGTCCTGGGCGATTGCGTTCCAGCATCGGAGTTACTCGGGGGCGTCCCGTTGACCGCCTACGAGCACGCCGGTCCCACTATTGAGATCGTTCACCTTCGAGGAACGCTTCCACGCGAGGACGCGATGACGCCGGTTGCGTCGATCGAAATCGGGAGCCTGCCGTCTCGCGACGGAGACAACCTGGTCGAGCTGTCTGGTGGCGCAGTCGACGCGCTCACCACCACGCTCGTGGTCAGCATCGCGAAGTGCCCTTCAGCAGATGAGGAGTTCGAGGACCATGCAGCCGGTACCGGTGTCGAGTTCTGCACGTCGCCGAGCTAGAGCTCGCTTCATCGCGCTGGTCCACCTCGGCGCACTGGCCCTCGCAGCGGGGTGCGGAGACGAATCTGGCTGCGACGACTTCAACCCCCAGAGCCAGCCGGTCGATGTCGGCAGTTCGCATCCGATCGAGGTCGAGTTCGTCGACGGCGGATGGTCGTTTCTCGACTTCGCAGGCCGCTATTGGGACACCACCGACGCGGAACCGGAGCTACTCGGCGCGGGTACGGTCACGTTGAACGGCGAAGCAACACTCGACGAGGCGTTCTTCCTGGAGGACGGCTTCATGATGTCGGGATCCACCACAGTCCGCTTCGAGGGGATCGACGGCGTCTTCGTCTTCGATCAGCTTCCGGGCTGCGAGTAGTCGTGCGGCCGGGCCTTCCGGTTCAGCAGCACGCCGAGCCACGCGACTCGCACTCGCGTCGGCGCGGTTCGTAGCTTCGCGGTCATGAGTGAACGACTGAGTGGACGAGCAGCCATCGTGACCGGTGGCGCCAACGGGATCGGGCGGGCTACTGCCCGTCGATTCATCGACGAGGGCGCGCAGTGTCTGATCGTCGACCTCGACGTCGAACGCGGCCAAGCCGTCGCCGACGAACTCGGCGAGGCGGCGCACTTCCACCGCGCCGACGTCGGGGTCGAAGCCGACATCGCTGCGGTCGTCGACGAAGCGGTCGAGCGGTTCGGCAAGCTCGACATCATGTTCAACAACGCCGGCATCCTCGGCGCAGTCGGCCCGATCGCCGACATCGACGGCGGCGCCTGGCAGCGAACGATCGACGTCTTGCTGTCGAGCGTCTTCTACGGGATCAAGCACGCGGCGCGCGTGATGATCCCGCAGGGCTCTGGCGCGATCGTCAGCACCACCTCGACGGCCGGGCTGCGAGCCGGGCTCGGACCGCACGTCTACACGGCTGCCAAACACGGCGTGGTCGGCCTGACCGGATCGGTCGCCGCCGAACTCGGGCGCCACGGCATCCGCGTCAACGCCGTCGCACCCGGCGGCACGGTCACGGCGCTCACCTCCAAGCTCGCGACCGGCGACGCCGACGACGTCGAAGGAGCCAGCAAGCGAATCGGCACACGCGGCCCGCTCGGTCGTGGTGCGCGCCCGGAAGAGATCGCGGACGCGGTGCTGTTCCTCGCCTCCGACGAGGCCAGCTTCGTGCTCGGGCACACCCTGGTCGTCGATCAGGCCAACGAGGTGATCGGCGACCGCAACCACGCCTTCACATCGATGACGGCCGACCTCGAACAGGGTCGATCAGCCAGCTCGTAGACGGCCCGAGCGATCCCGCGCTTCGGGAATCGTCCGGCGCGACGAGCCACGCCGACGTCGACTGTTCCAGACTGTTGCCATGTGGCTGGCTGCTCTCGATCCCGCGATGACCGGTGACGACGGGTCGACCTTGACCCTCGAAGGGGCCATCGTCTTCCTCGTGCTCGTCAGCGTGTTCGGCGCCGGACTCGCATGGATCCGCTCGCAACGTCGTTCCGGCAAGACCACCAAGTTCCCGCGCATCGGCTGACGTACTCGGAGTGGTCCCCGAGCCGAGCGACGACGGCATCGTCGCTCGGCTCGCTCACGCGATCCAGCTCAGGTGCAGGCCGCGTCGAGCTCGACGAACGCTGCGGAGTACACACCGACACAGGCGAATCCGATGCCGAGCGCAGCACCATCGAGCACGGTGTCGGCAATCTTCACGGACCCGAAATTGCTGAGAACGTCGCCGGTGATCGACGAGTTGCGAATGGTCGGCGAGGATGCGAAGTTGTTCACGGCGTTGTTGACGGGGCTGCCGGAGGCGATCGCTGTCAGGTTGTTCATCGTGGGCGACGAGGCTGTCGAGTTGGCCACGCCAGCGGAGGATGTGGTGCCGCCGGTACCGATCGCGGTCACGTCGTTCATCGTCGGGGACGACGACGAGTCGTTGGACACACCCTGAGTGGCCGCGCCGCCGGTTGCCGTGGCAACGACGTTGCTCATCACCGGCGACGACGCTTGGTTCCGGACACCGATGAGGTTCGTGCTGCCCGACGCAGTGGCGGTCAGGTCGCTCAGCTTCAGTGTGCCGTCGGACGCATTTGTCACATACACACCTGTCGCGAAGGTGCTGCCGCCGGTGTTGGTGATGGTGATCTGGCGGAGTTCGGCGGTGAGATTCCCCGCCGTCACCGCAGCGCCCGGGAACCCAGCCGTCCCGCACGCACACGTCACCTCGGTGACGCCCTGGCCGGAACCTTCGACGTCGACGTGGTCCTTCAGGGCCACCACCGACGTCTCGGTGTAGATGCCGGGCGCGATCCTCACGAGATACGGGTTGCTCGACGATGCGTCGGTGATCGATGCCAGCGCTGCGGACAACAGCAGGAAGTCACCGGTGCCGTCGTCGGCGACCCAGATCACGCGGGCCGGCGACTCGGCATCGACACCGGCCGCACCAGGATCTCCCTGATCTCCCTGCGGGCCAGTGTCGCCCTGCGGGCCAGCGTCGCCGATGTCGCCCTTCGGGCCGGTGTCGCCAGCATCACCCGTGTCGCCCTTCTCGCCGACAGCGCCAGCATCACCCGTGTCGCCCTTCTCGCCCTGCGGGCCGGCATCGCCCTGCGGACCGGCATCGCCCTGCGGACCGGCATCGCCCTGCGAACCGGCATCGCCCTGCGGACCGGCAGGGCCCGCTGGGCCGCCTTCGGACGGGATGTAGTAACCGTTCACGTCGATCACCACATTCACCGACCCCGCATTGTTGAACACGTCGAACGAACCAGAACCCGACAACGACGACACCACCGCATTCGGCACCGGCGGCTGACCCGGAAACGGATTCAACGACGCCGCCGTCGGACGATCACCCGACGGCCACACCGTCAAGAAACTCGGAGCCGACGCACCCAACGCCGTGATGTTCAACGACACCCCCGTCGCCGACGACGGGATCCCCTCGCACTCACCGTTGTCGCCCCACACCTCGAACGTCGACGACGACCCCGCACCCAACGTCGACACCGAACCCACACCCACCGGCGCCGGACGCGTATCCGCCAAACGACACGGAACCACCGGCACGAACACCGACCCCGACTCCCCATCCGACTGCGCCCGCACCGCTACCCCAGCGGTCAACAACCCCACCGTCACCAACCCCACCAACGCCAACCGACCACGACCCACAACAGACTTCGACATCACAACTCCCTCACATCACGACAGACCCAGATGTCCACCACGCCGCAACCTACGCATCACTGATGAGCCACCGATGAGCCACCGATGAGTCCCCGCGTCGAGTCCCCGCGTCGAGTCACCGCGGGGCCCGCCGCCGCTACGCCATCCGGCCAGCCGGGGTCCGCTGTCTACCGGGGAGAGATGGTGTGGCCGGCGGACGGCGTGATGGAGGTGAGCGTCGTCATCGAGAGATCGTCCACCATCGGGAGTGGCTGATGGCTGACGGCGACGACCGCTCGATCGGGATCGTTCATCACCGCTCGCAGCGAACGTGACGCCGTCGCCTCGTCGAGGTGGGCGGCTGGTTCGTCGAGCAACACCAGCCGACGGCGCGACAGCACGGCACGGGCGATCGCGAGACGGGTGCGTTCGCCACCGCTCAGCCCGGTGAGTGTGGCGTCGAGGCCGTCGGGATGGCGACGCAACCAGCGCGTCAGATCGGCTGCGTCGAGCGCGGCGAGCAGCTCGTCGTCACTCGCACCGGGAGCGGCCAACACCAGATTGGCGCGGATGCTGCCGGCGAACGCGTGGGGCTCGTCGTCGACGATCGCGATGTCGGCGCGAGCGTCGGCGAGGCGAACCTCCGACGCCGGGGCCCCGGCGAGCAGATGCGTCCCGGAAACGGGCGTGAGGTGGCGTGCCAGCACGGCGAGCATCGTCGACTTGCCGATCCCGTTCGGCCCGGTCAGCTGCACACGTGTGCCCGGCTCGATGACCGGCAGCGAGAACGGGCCGAGCGGCTGCTGCTCGTCGGTCCACGCCGCCGAGAGGTCGGTGGCGACGACGGGCAACACGCCGTCGGGGAGCGACCGTTCCCCGTGGTCGTCGACCGCGGGCGACTGATCGAGCACGGCGGCGAGGCGAGCCTCGGCGGCGTTCGCTCGGGCGCGTGCGCCGCCGATCTCGGCCAGCCCGACCCACCCGTCACTGAGCGCGATCGGAGACAGCGAGACGAGCGCAGCCACCGGACCCGAGATCGTGCCAGCGCCGAGCGCCGCCGCCGCGACGATCGACACGACGACGGTGGTCGTCGCCAGCACGCTCCACAGCGCCACGAGCGTGATCGCGCGGGTGCGAATCAGACGCCCTTCGGCCACCGCTTGCGAACGATGCGCCGCGTCGACCCCGCCGAGCAATGCCGGACCTGCGTCGCCGGAGCGGTCGTCGATCACCGCGCGGACCTGATCGAGGCGATCCACGAGCGCCGTGACGATCTGCTGGGCCGCTCCACGAGCTCGCACCGCATCGTCGTGCGCGGCGCGCTCCGCGATCGCGCCGCGCCGCGCCGCAGCGAACGCGAGCAACGCGCCGATGACGATCATCCCCGCCGCCCACGGCACGAAGATCGCGACGATGGCCGCCGCGCTCGCGCTCGCGATCACGGTCGACCACCACGGAACTCGCACTCGCACCTGCTCGTCGACCGCATCGTCGAGGTCGGCGACGACCGCCGTCAACACGTCGCCCCGGTTGCGGCGACCCAGTCGGGCCGGGGTGAGCGGGATCAGCCGTCGGTACACGTCGACTCGGCGCTGCGCGAGCGTCTCGAGTGCTGCATCGTGCGATACGACGCGTTCGGCGTAGCGCAGGACGGGTCGGGCGATGCCGAAGGTACGAACTCCGACGATCGCGACGAGCAACGTCAGCACGACGGGCATGGTCGAGGCCTGCACGATCAGCCATCCGGACGTCGCCGTGAGCGCCACGCCGGCGCTCATCGACATCCCACCGAGCGCGCTGGCCATCACCAGGCGTCGCTGCACGCTGCGTTGCTGCCAACCGCTCAACGGCTCCGTCGACGCAGAGGTTCCGGACCCCGCACCACGACCTTCCGGATCCTGCGTCGTCGCGGTGTGTGCCGACGTGTCGTGCACGGATTCGACCGGCATCTCCCAGCGACTGTCGCCGCGGGTCATCAACTCGATGTCGTGTGTGGCGACGATCACCCGTCGGGTCACCGCCATCGCGACGATCGCGTCGCGCAGCATGTCGAGGTCGTCGAGGTCGACGTGTGCGGTCGGCTCGTCGAGCAGCACGAGCGGGGCACGGGTCAGCATCGCCCGAGCGAGCGCGAGTCGCGTTCGCTGACCTGCCGAGAGTCCGACGCCGTCGTCGCCGAGGCGCGTCGCGAGACCCTCACGCTCTGCGAGCGCCGACCAGAGGCCGACGGACTGGAGGGCGCGAGAACACTCGACGTCGGAAGCATCGGGTGCGGCGAGCCGCAACGCGTCGGCGACCGTGCCGGGGAGCACCAGCGGTCGCTGCGTCGCGAGATGCGACGCGGGCGCAACGACGACACCCGAGCCGGGTGTCCGGATGCCGGCGAGCAGGTCGAGCACCGTGCTCTTGCCACTCCCCGAGGGGCCGACCAACACCGTCATTCCCGGCCCCGCGGGCGTTGCCAACGTGAGCTCGTCGAAGAGGTCGGCACGATCCGGGTACCCGAACGTCACGTCCTCGACGAGCACCGGGTCGAGACGGCTGTCGTCGACGCGGTCGACGCGCGGCAGCGTCGCATCCGACCCGAGCGTCGGCCCGACCCGTTCGAGCACGGCCGCGCCGTCGGCGGCGTTGTGGAACTCCTGGCCCACGCGGCGGATCGGCCAGTACGCCTCCGGCGCCAGCAGGATGGCGGCGAGGCCGACCTGGAGGTCCATCACGCCATAGGCGAGGCGCAACCCGACGGCGACGGCGACCATCGCCACCGAGATCGTGGCGAGCAGTTCGAGCGCCGTCGACGACGTGAACGCCGTGCGCAGCGCCGACACCGACGCCCGCCGATGCCGATCCCCCACCGCCTCGACTCGCTCCACCTGGTGCTCGGCACGGCCGTACGACACCAGCGTGGGCAGCCCGCGCACCACGTCGAGGAAATGCCCGGCCAGCACGTGCATTGCCGACCAGCGCCGCTCGCTCTCGTCGGCGGTGTGCTGTCCGATCAGCGCGGCGAACAACGGCAGCAATGGCAGTGTCAGGATCAGGATGGGCGCGCTCCACGGATCGACCCACAGCAGCACGACGATCACCAGCACCGGCACGATCGCGGCGGTCACCAGCGCCGGCAGGTAGCGCGCAACGTACGGCTCCAGACTCGTCGCGCCTGCGCCCGCGAGGCTGATCGCCTCGTCGTGCGACGGCCGCTCCTCGACCGGCTTCGACAACCAATGGCGCACCAGATGCACACGAACCGCAGCACTCACGTCGTGCCCGGCTCGTCGCGCCACGATCTCGCCGATCGCTGCGAGCACGCCCCGGGCGAGCATCAGCACCGCAAGCGTCGCGAGGGGCCCGACGAGCGAGTCGCCGCGGACGAGCGACGCGACTGCCCACGCCGCGCTCAACGCCTGGCCGAGCGAGGCGACGCCCGACGCGACCCCGACGACCGCGAGCCGGATCGCCGCTCGCCGCGCACTCGGAACGGCCCGGAACAAGGCCGGGTCGACCGGCCCCATCAGCGCTCGACCTCGGTCCGCTCCGTCACGGGCTGGTTGCGAGCAGCGGCGGCGACCTTGGTCGGGATGTGATGGCCCGAGACCCGACGCCGGAAGATCCAGTAGGTCCAGCTCTGGTACAGCAACACGACCGGGGTGAAGATGACCGCCACCCAGGTCATGATCCGCAGCGTGTAGTCGGTCGACGCCGAGTTGGTCGTCGTCAAGGAGAAGGCCGGGTCGGTCGAGCTGGGCATCACGTCGGGGAACAGGGCGACGAAGAGCGAGATCACCGCCACGCCGATCGCTGCGAAGGTCAGCGAGAAGCCCCATCCTTCGCGAGCCCGACGCACCTGGCCGAGCGCACCGATCAGCAACCCGGCGGCGACCAGCGTCAGTAGCCACGACCAGCCGGAACCGGTCGACCCCTGCATGATCAGGAGCCACACGGCGACGAGCCCGGTGGCAACCACGCCGACACGCAGACTCAGTTGGCGAGCGTCATGTCGGATCGCGCCGTCGGTCTTGAGCGCGAGGAACATCGCGCCGTAGGCGATGAACAACGCGACCATCGCCACCCCTCCGAGCAGGGCTGCGGGGTTGAGCAGTGTGAACAGCGAACCGGTGTATTCCTTGTCGGCGTCGATCGGGACCCCGCGCACGATGTTGGTGAACGCCACACCCCACAGCAACGCGGGGACGAACGATCCGACGATGATCGCCAGGTCCCACCGCCGACGCCACACGGGATCGTCGACCTTGCCGCGGTAGTCGAACGCGAGCGCTCGCACGATCAGCGCCGCGAGGATCAACAGCAAGGGCAGGTAGAAGCCGGAGAACAGGGTGGCGTACCACTCGGGGAACGCAGCGAAGGTCGCACCTCCCGCGGTGAGCAACCAGACCTCGTTGCCGTCCCACACCGGCCCGATCGTCGACAGCATGACGCGCCGACGTGTCTCGCCGTCGTGTTCGATGTCGTCGGGGCCGCCGTCGCCGCGTCCGAGGATCGGGAACAGCATGCCGACACCGAAGTCGAAGCCTTCGAGGACGAAGTAGCCGGTCCAGAGGACCGTGATGAGGATGAACCAGACGGTGGTGAGTTCCATGTCAGACCTTCAGTGCTTCAGTACGAGAAGACGAACGGTTCGTCGTCGCTGCGTTCGGACGGATCGAGCGATTCGGTGGGCGCGGGCTCCGCGCCGGCCCGCCCGTAGCGCAAGATGAGCTTGACCTCGATGTACGCGAGCACGCTGTACAGCAGCGTGAACGCTGCCAATGAGATACCGACCTCCCAGGCGGTCGTGCCGGGGCTCACCCCCGTCGCCGTCGTCATCACGCCGAACACCAGCCAGGGTTGGCGCCCCATCTCGGTGAAGATCCACCCGAACGAGTTGGCGGCCATCGGCATCAGCACGACCGCCACCGCGATCCATGGCCACGCCCGATGCGTCAGCGGACGATCCTTGCGCATCGCCCAGAGCGCCAGCGCTGCGAGGCCGGCGGCGACCGCACCGGTGCCCATCATCCAACGGAACGTCCAGTACGTCACCGGGATGATCGGGCGATAGTTGTCAGCAGCGGTCAGCGCCTGGTCGGAGTACGCGAGTTCGTATTCCTGCTGGAGGTCGTTGATCCCCTGGACCTCACCGTCGAGCGTGCCGGTCGCGAGGAACGACAGCAGGTCGGGAACGGTCAGCGCCCACTTCTCGGTCTGACCGTCGGGGGTGCCGATGGTGATGATCGAGAACGCAGCGCCTTCACCTTCGGGCGAGGTCTCGTAGAGGGCTTCGGCCGCCGCCATCTTCATCGGCTGGACCTCGGTCATCACCTTGCCCTGGAAGTCGCCGGTGATCGCGGTGCCGATCCCGCCGACCAGCACGAACACGGCGCCCATGCGAGCGGCGCGGCGGTACATCGCTTTGTCGTCGCTCGGCGTCGCGTTGCGCCACACGTGCCACACGGCGATGCCGAGCACGAACGCACCGCCGCTCATCCACGCCGCCGCGATGACGTGCGGGAACGTGATCAGCTGCACCTTGTTGGTGAGCACCGCGACGAAGTCGGTGAGTTCGGCCCGCCCGGTTTCGGGGTTGTTGCGGTAGCCGACCGGGTTCTGCATGAACGAGTTCGCGGTCAGGATGAAATAGCTCGAGATGAGCGTGCCGATGTGCACGATCCAGATCGCACTCAGATGCAACCGCTCGGGGATGCGCCCCCAGCCGAAGATCCAGAGTCCGAGGAACGTGCTCTCGAGGAAGAAGGCGAGCAACGCTTCGATCGCGAGCGGCGCGCCGAAGATGTCGCCGACGAAGCGGGAGTAGTCCGACCAGTTCATCCCGAACTGGAACTCCTGCACGATGCCGGTGACCAGGCCCAACACGAAGTTGATGGTGAACAACTTGCCGAAGAACTTGGTGAGGCGCAGCCACTCCGGGTTGCGCGTCTTCAACCAGCGGGTCTGCATGATCGCAACGATCAGCGAGAGCCCGATCGTGATGGGGACGAAGAAGAAGTGATAGACGGTCGTGATGCCGAACTGCCATCGAGCCAGATCGAGTGCGTCCATCAGCGCACCCCTTCCGGCCGCCGCCGGTCAGCGGCACGAGTCGGTCGGGATGACGAGGTATTCGAACTGGGGTGCACGGCGCCTGCTTCGGGAGGATGTGTCGTCGTTGTGGACACCTCCCATTGTTCCGAGTTCTCCGCGGGCCGTTAGGGCACAAAGTCCCGCGGACGTGTCACTGTGACGGCAGGCGCATCACCGTCGGCTTCGCAACCGCCACCCGTGTTCGCGGGGCGACGCTCACTGCAGATCGGACTGGTCGCAGTGGTGACGCTCGTCGCATTCGAGGCGCTCGCCGTCACGACGATCCTGCCGGAAATCGAAGCTGACCTCGGCGGTATCGCCTGGTACGGCTGGGTGACCACGGCGTTCTTCCTCGGCACGATGATCGGCATCGTCTTCGCCGGCGAGCAAGCCGATCGGCGTGGCGCCGGGCCGCCCTACCTTCTCGGCCTCGTGCTGTTCGCGATCGGCCTCGTGATCGCCGGGCTGGCGCCGAGCATGCCGGTCCTCGTGGTCGGGCGCTTCGTCCAGGGATTCGGCGCCGGTGTCGTGCCGGCCATCGGCTACGTGGCGATCGGGCGGGCGTTCTCCGTCGAGGAACGGCCGAGGATGTTCGCGATCTTGTCGACGGCATGGGTCGTTCCCGGCCTCATCGGACCCGTGCTCGCCGAACGGATCACCGCCGCGGTCGGGTGGCGCTGGGTGTTTCTCGCCTTGTTGCCGCTGGTCATCGGCGCCGGAGCGTTGGTGTTGCCCGCGATGATGCGTCTCGGACCGGTCGACCGGACCGAGCACCCGGACGAGCAGGGCGCGTTCGCGACCCCCTTCCTCCGGCTCCGTCTGGTCGAAGCCATCCGGGTGGCGGTCGGCGCCGCGATCGTCGTCGGCGCGCTCACCGCCGATCTGTGGCTCCTGCTCCCGGGCGCCATCGCTGGCGCGATCGTCGGCCTTCGCCCGCTGTCACGCCTCACCCCACCGGGGACGTTGCGGGGCGCAGCCGGCCTGCCCGCCGCGATCGCGTCCCGCGGCGTGCTGACGTTTGCGTTCTTCGGCCTCGACGCCTTCATCCCGTTCGCGCTGACCAACGGCCGTGACCGCTCGACGCTCGCCGGCAGTGTGGCGGTCACCGTCGTCACGGTGAGTTGGACGGTGGCGACGTGGATTCAAGACCGTTGGATCGTGCGACTCGGTGAGGCGCTGTTCATCCGCGTCGGTTTCGGCGTGCTGGCGTCGGGCATCGTGACCGCCGCCGCCGGGGCGCTCCCGGGTCTCGTGCCGTTCTGGTTCATCCATCTCGGTGGAGGGCTCGCCGGGTTCGGCATGGGGCTCGCGTATGCGGCGCACTCGCAATTGGCCCTGCGCTCCGCCGAGGAACACAGCGTGGGGGCGACCACCGCGTCACTGCAGTTGTTCGACAACCTCGGCATCGCGCTCGGCACCGGCGTGGTCGGGGCGATCGTCACGTTCGGCGACGGGGCCGGGTGGCGCAGCGGCGACGCAACCGCGACGGCCTGGGTGCTGTCTGCCACGGTCGCCCTCGGCGGGGTGCTGCTCGCATCGCGACTCCCGCAGAAGTTGGTGAGGCCCCGCGCAGCTGCCGCTAGCCTGGGGGGCGACGAAGGGGAGTAGCCCGATTCTCCACCGGTCGACACACTGGCCCCGATACCCGGGCCCGGTCGGTGGGCCCATGTGATCGTGGGTGGGCGAGACCTTCGGCCATCGACGTCTGTCGCGGCCGAGGTCTTCTCCGGTCACGGCGGTCGCCGCACGACCAGCCGAATCGACCAGGAGCCACATGCCGATCACCGACGTACTGCGAGCATTCGCCACCGTCTTCCCCGCCGAGTTGCCCGACAAGACGATGATCGCCACGGTCGTGCTCGTCGCCAGATTTCGTCGCCCGTTGTGGGTGTGGGTCGGAGCGGTGGCGGCGTTCACGATCCACGTGACGATCGCCGTCGCCGCCGGGAGTGCGATCGGCCTGCTGCCCGATGCGGTGGTCGGCACCGTCGTCGCCGTCATGTTCGCCGCCGGGGCGGTCGTGCTGTTCCGCTCCGCGCGGGCGGGACGTGATCGCATCGACGACGCCGCCGCGCCGGTGACAGCCCCGTCGGCGCGCGCCGCGGTGCTGGGAAGCTTCGGGCTCGTCGTGCTCGCCGAGTGGGGCGACCTGACCCAACTCGCGACGGCCGGCCTCGCGGCACGATCCGACGAGCCGGTCGCCGTGTGGATCGGGGCCTTGGCCGCTCTCGCCAGCGTGGCCGCGCTGGCAGCGACGTTCGGCCGTCAGATCGTCGCCCGCGTGCCCGTGCATCGGATCAACTACGTGGCCTCCGGCGTCTTCGCCTCGCTTGCGCTCTGGACCGTCGTCGAACTCGTCACCGCCTGAGCGTGCGGAGTGCGTGGCGGATGACGCCCACGACGGCATCCGCCACGCACACTCGTCCGACATCTACGGATGTCGAGATCTGGAGCGGAACCGAGGCCGACCGCGAGCGAGTCGGAAACGACGCGACCGCTCGAAGTCGGCACGGATCTGTGCATGGCGCGCACGGATCTCGGCGCGCAGCATCTCGGGTTGCAGTCCATGGAACATCGTTCGATGTCCTTTCTGCCCCGTGTCGGGGCGTGGATGGGAGCGCGCGACGACGCAGATCGCGGTGCAGACGCGGGCCACGAGGGCCTACGAATCCACGAACGAGAGCGCCGCCGGCGCAAGGAGATCCCGCGTCGTCAGAGGGCGAGCGGGCACACGGCGCGAGGCGCCGGGCCGGAAATCTTCACGTTGGTGTCGAACATCGACATGGGCACCTCCTTTCGTGTGGAGCGAGACACTGCCCCATCGCAGGGGCGTCGATCAAGTGGGTTTCGCGGGTTCGACATCGGAGCGGATCGGTTTGGCCATCCGGTGCGGACGGGTACGCCGTCGTCATGACTTCGACGACGAACATCGATCTGGCTCTGCACGACCCGAGCACCGTCGGCATCAGTCCCGGCGGCGACGGCGGGGAGCGTCCACAGCAGCGCTCCAGTGCGTCCGGCAGCGTCACGGACGCCACGACCGCGGAGTCGTGAGCGTGTCGCAACTCGTCAGCATCGTCGGCGGACACGGCCAGATCGCGCGCCTCCTCACACGCAAGCTCGTCGATCGCGGTCACGACGTCCGCGGACTCGTGCGTTCGAAGGATCAGTTCAGCGACCTGCGAAACGACGGGTCCCAACCAGTGCTGTGCGATCTCGAAGATGTCGATGACGACGCACTCGACGACGCGTTCACGGGCACCGATGTCGTCGTGTTCGCGGCGGGGGCGGGACCGGGCAGCGGACCCGACCGCAAGCAGACACTCGATCGTGACGGGGCCATCGCATCGGTCGAATCGGCCGTCAGAGTCGGAGCGAGGCGCTTCGTCATCGTCAGTTCGATGGGAGCCGACGATCCGCCCGACGACCCATCCGACGAAAGCGACGATTTCAGCGTCTACCTGCGGGCGAAACACGACGCCGACGAGGCCGTTCGCTCCGCTTCCGAACGGAGCGAACTCGTCCACACGATCGTTCGGCCCGGTGCGCTGACCGACGACGAGCCAACTGGGTCGGTGCAACTGGCGGAGCACACCGGTCGCGGCGAAATCCCTCGCGGCGACGTCGCCGAGGTCCTCGCCGAACTCATCGACTCCGAGCGCGGCGCCGACGTCACCGTCGAGGTCGTGTCCGGCCGGACCTCGATCCCCGACGCCGCACGCGCCCTGGCCTGATCCCGCTCAGGATCCACGATGTCAGCTCGGCACTTCGTCGATCGAGCGTGGATGGAACAGGAGGGTCTGATGGCCTCCACGATCGGACGGCGGTCGTCGACGTTGTCATCGTGCTCTCGGTATTGCCAGACCGAAGACATCCTCGACAAGAACCCAGCGCTGAACACGCGGCGTCCGAAGGTTCACGATGAATCACGGACCCTCGGGTCGGACCGCAACGAACTCGGAGCGCTGCTTGTTCAAGCCGGTTTCGGCGATCCGCGTGACGGCGGGTCAGCGATGTCGCTCGGTCGCTCGTTGACGAGCAGCGGGCATCCAGCGGGGCCCGGCCGTGGCGTCGATGCGGGCGAGGAGGGCGTCGTGGTGTGCCTCGACGGCGACGCAGAGGGCGCGGGTCGTTG
This sequence comes from Ilumatobacter sp., assembly GCF_046290335.1. Lineage (GTDB taxonomy): Bacteria > Actinomycetota > Acidimicrobiia > Acidimicrobiales > Ilumatobacteraceae > Ilumatobacter_A. The sequence continues at coordinate 72,628 of NZ_JBKAGH010000004.1, forward strand.
TGTCTCCCACAGCCTGCCACGCTGGAGTGGTCAGCTCGTCGGTTCGCCGCTCCAGGTCGACTCGGAACCGGCGCCCGGCGGCGTTCACCGCGGCATCGGTGGCCAGACCCTTGGCCTCCAGACGATCCCACCCTCGGCGAATCGCTGCGTCGTCGTTGCCGCGGCTGCGGGCGATCCATTCCTCGCTGCCGTACTCGTCGACGTCGACCATCACCGAATGGAGCAGGCCGACCTCGACGTCGTCGTGGTCGGCGGCGGCGCACAGCGCCCAGTGGTTGTCGCCCCGCAGCTCGCGCAGGCAGTTGACCGCCAACCATGCCGACAGTGCGCGCTCGTCGCGGGGTGGCCGAGGTCTGGCCCGGAAGGCGGCGAACATCGGCCGGCCACCGTGGTGAACCGAGTCGACCCCGCGCCACAGATCATCGGCGAGTGGCGCGATCTGATCCAGGAGTCCTGGGGCGATCGACCCGAGGCCCGATACCACCGACTCGTCGCGCACTGCGCAGATGGCGTCGACGTCGGTGACGTCGCTGTAGAGGCCCATCACGAACTCGATCACCGCGGCGTTGACCGAGTAGGTGGCGGCCGCTGCCGCGGCCGGAGAGACGTTGCCGAGCGGGGCTATCCGCCACGAGAGCAACCAGCCTGCGCCGTTCGGCACCCCCAGTGCCTCGAAGCGGCCGATCGCGTCCGGGTCCCACATCAGCCAGCCGACCAGGTCGTGGCCGGCGCTACCGGCACGCCCAGTGAGCGAAATCCAGTCGATCGTGCCGTCGGGGGCAGCGTCGTCGATAGTTGTGTCCATGCTCGTCACCGCCCCTGGAAGGCAGGGTCACGCTTGTCCCGGAACGCTGTGCGAGCCTCTCGCGCATCGTCGCTCGCGAAGGCCCGCTTGATGGTCTGGAGCTCGTAGCGAAGATGGGCCTCGAGATCGGGATGCGCCGTCGCCGCCCGCATCACGCGTTTGGTCGAGCGTGACGTGATCGGTGAGATCTGGGCGAGTTGATGCAGATACGCGTGGAACCGCTGCTCGAACTGGTCATCGTCGACCACCTCGCCGACGAGCCCGAGCTGTGCCGCCTCCTCTCCCGTGACGGTTCGGTTCTCGAGGAGGAATCGAATGGCCTGCTCGTAGCCGATGAGCTGGGCGAGCGTCCACGACATGCCGCCGTCGGGAGAGCCGCCGATGCGGGGTAGCCGGCCACGAGCCGGGCGCCGCGCGCCGCGAGTCGGATGTCGGCAGCGAGGGCGAGTGCGAGTCCGGCACCCACCGCGGCCCCGTTGATGCCGGCGACGATCGGCTTGTCGCATCGCTCGCGCAGGTCGCGGCAGAACCGTCCCACCCAGTGCAGATCGTCGAGGAGCAGGTCCTGGTCCGAGAGACCCGACGGGTGTGGGCCATCGCCGGCGACGCCGGTCAGATCGAGCCCGGCGCAGAACGCTCGACCCGTCCCGGTCAACCCGATGACCCAGGTGTCGTCGTCGTGCGCGGCCTCGTCGATCGCCGCAATGATCCCCCACGCCAGTTCGTCGTTCAGGGCGTTCATCCGGTCGGCGCGGTCGAGCCGGATGATGCGGACCCGATCGTGGGTGGTGATGTCGAGGAGGTCGGTCATGTCGTCAGCTCTCCGGTGTGGGTGATTCGTCGGGGTGCGCGTCGCCAGCCATCTCGGCGAGGACCTGGGCGAGCGCCTTGTCGGTTCGGCGGCCGACCATCCTGGTCAGGTGCGCCGGGATGTCCATGCCGTTCGGCTGTGTGAGCTCGCTGCCCGGGCCGTCGTATCGGGCGGCGGGGATGTCGATGGTGAAGCGCTCCCGGCGCGGAAGGTGGCACACGTCGTCGTCGCACGATTGCCACGTCACCGTGCCGGTCACGCGCTGCACGAGGGCGCCGTCGTCGAGCCGCGTCAGCGACCGCCCGAGGTGCGTGAGCGGAACTCGCACGAGCACGTCGCCCTCGAAGACCTGGAGCGTCTCACCGGTGCCGGTGAGGGTGTGTGGCGTGGTCGGGGGAAGGATCGCTGGCTTGACGACGAGCCCGACGTCGGACGCGATCTCGACCGAGGTGGCGACCATCCCCGCAGGAACGGGCTCTCCGTACAGATGCTGTCCGTCGGGGACGACGAACCGCACGACCAGGTCGTGCATCACGCCGGCTCGCAGCACCTCGCCGTCGAAGGTCACGTCGAACGCCACCTGACCGGGCGGTGCGTCGACCGGCGGAAGGGTGATCGTCTCGCCGAGCGCGGCGTGGAGCAGTTGTTCCGCCGATGGTCGCAGCAAGAGGCTCGACTCGAAGAACTTCGCGGTGATGGTGCCGCCGGCGTCCATGACGTACGTGCCGGGGAACGGAATGCCGTACCACGGATGGTCGTCGGGGTCGATCAAGGTGTTGAGGATCCCGAACCGCTCGATGACCTCACTGTCCGGGTCGGACAGCAACGGGAACGTGATCGCGTGGGCGCGGGCGTAGTCGGCCAGCGCATCGGCCTCGTCGTAGCTGAGCGCGTAGAGAGCGATGCCGGCGTCGGCGAATGCGTGTGCGTGCTGTTGCAGCTCGACCAGCTGCGTGCGGCACGGCGGTCACCACACGGCGGACCGGTAGAAGACGAACACCGCCGCCCGATCGCCACGGTGCGGGTGGAGGTCGATCATCTCGCCGGCGGGCGAGGTGGCGACAACGTCGGGGAAACGCACGCCGACATCGGGTCCGGTCGGGAACTCCCCGGTCGGGTCCTGCCGCGGTCCGTGCCCTGGCTTCGCCGGGCCGAGCCCACCCAACTCGTCCTCCCACAGGCCGGACTCGTGGCGGCGTGCAAAGGGCGTGGCGTTCTGGTCGGCGCTCATCCGAGCACCGTACCATATTTGTATCCAGTTGTATACAAATATGATAGTGTCGATGACATGACCGAGACGATGACACCATGAGTGGCGAACTGATCCTCGACTCGCTTCGGCGACGGATGCGAGCCATGCACTCGCTGTACGAGGACGCGACGGCGACGATGGACCTCGATCAGGTCAACCACGTCGAGCGCGACGCCGTCCTGCCGATCGCGTTCTCGCTGTTCCACTACGTGAACATGGAAGACGTCACCTACGCGGTGATCTCGGGCGGCGGTTCGCCGATCTGGGACGACGACTGGGCGTCCCGGGTGAAGCTCTCCATCGACGACCACGGCAAGGAGCACACACCCGAGGAGATGGTCGAGCAGCGCATCGGTGACTACGCCGAATTCGTCGCCTACATGGACGCCGTGTGGTCGCGCACCGAAGCCTTCCTTGCCGATCTCGAGGCCGACCGGCTCGACACGGTGATCGTCCCGCGTCCGTTTCCTCCGGTCATCGCCGACACCTACTCCGCCCGCGTCGCCGGCGACGTGGGGATCACGCTGCTGGACGCAATGGAGTGCTGGTGGTACCAGCACGGGTTGCGTCACATGGGCGAGATCGAACACGCCCGAGCGCTCGTGGGCCTCAACGGCATGACGAGCTGAGACCTCCCCGAAGTCGGCAGCGTCCCCCGCAGTACCCTGGTCCACACGATGGTCGAACGGGCTCCCTACCGCAAGCGCGATGAGGTACGCGAGGACATCCTCCGAGCAACCGAGGATCTGCTCGCCACCCGAGCACCTTCCGAGGTCACGCTCCGGCAGATCGCCCGTCACGGCGGTTTCCAGCACTCACTCATCACCCGCCACTTCGGCTCCAAGGACGAACTCGTCGCCGAAGTCCTGCAACGAACGATGCAGCAGTACGCCGACGCGGTGCGCGACACCGACGACCCGGTCGACGGCTTCATGCGCGGCCTCGAGCACGTCGCGAGCCACCCGGCGAGCTTCCAGACGATGGCGCGTGCCCTCATGGACGGCAGCCACCCCGCGTCCAGCGAGGGCCCGTTCAACGCGTTCAGCGTCCATCGCGGCCGGCTCGAACGCACCACGATCGGCGGCGACCTCGGCAACATCGACCTCGACGTCCTCACCGTCGCCCTCATGGCTCTCACCACCGGATGGGCGTTCACCGAAGACCGATGGCTCCGCACCGCCGGCTACACCGACAACGACCGCGCCCGGGTCCGCAACCAGCTCTCCGAACTCATCCGACGCCTCGTCGACGATCCCCACCGTTGACGCACCGCGGAGGCGAACCCATCCTTCATCCGACTCGGCAACGGTGCGGTCGGCGATGCGGGCGTGGACGAGGGAAGCGTGCGGGGCCAGCGATGAGCTACGACGTGCGGTCGGCCGGCAGCAAGGCATCGAGCCGGTCGAGGAGCGCGGTCGGGTGATCAGATCGACCCGGAGATCGAACGTTCACCAAGGGCTGAACCGAACACATCGAGCCGTGCCACGCCGAACCGTCGGCAGAGCGCGTCGACCTCGCGGCGATGTCGGACGATGCGGTTCGACGCCGTCGGCCTCCTCATGCTCCGATTCTCTGACCTTCGTATGCCAGCGCCGACTGGGCTTCGCGCTTCCCACCCCGCACCGTCTTGGTGGAGTACCGCTTCTTGCCGGTGACCGGATCGCGACCCGTGTACACCCTCAGCTCCCACGACGCCCTCGTTGCCTCATGAAGCCCTTCATCCGATTCCTCCTCGGTGAGAGATTGGCAACGGATTGGCAACGGATTGGCAACGAGTCCAGAAAACCAGGAGAGCCACCCCCGAGGGTGGCTCTGACCTGGTTTTTTCTTGGCAGCCCGTACGGGATTCGAACCCGTGCCGCCACCTTGAGAGGGTGGTGTCCTAGGCCTCTAGACGAACGGGCCAAGCTGCTGCAGCGGCTGACGCCGATGCGGACCTTGACGATAGCGCCCGTCGAATCGCTTCCCACGCGCCCGCGACGAGGTTGCGGACCTGGCACGTGTCGAGGTTGCGCGTCGTGTGCGTCGGAGCGACGCCGGATTGGCGATATCGTGCTCGTCGCTCACACTTTGGGGTGTGGTGTAATTGGCAACACGACAGTTTCTGGTTCTGTTATTAGGGGTTCGATTCCCTTCACCCCAGCCACTCGAACGGCCGTCCTCCGGGGCGGCCGTTCGTCGTTGTCCGGGCTGGCGCGTCCGACAACACGAAATCAGTCGACGAGGTCGGCCAAGCGCTCGAAACCGATGATGCGCCCGACGGCGACACCGGCCGCCTCCTGCACGTGACGTCGCAACGAATCACTGCCGCGCACGACCGACGTGTCGGTCGACGACACGCGCACGTCGAGTCCGAGTTCTTCGGCCGTTTCACGACTCCGCAATGCGTGGTAGGGGTCGGTCACGATCAACACGCGGTCGAGGCCGCGTCCGCGCAGCATCTCCGCGACCGAACGCAGCGATTCGAACGACGACGACCCCTGGTCTTCTCGCAAGATGACGTCGTCGGGCACGCCGCGATCGCTGAGATACGCCGCAGACGCGTCGGCTTCGGTGAAGCGATCACCCGGGATGTTGCCGCCCGTGACGACGACCAGCGGAGCGAGGCCTTGCGGCCAGAGTTCGACGACGTGGTCGAGCCGCGCGGCGAGCTGAGGAGACGGTCGGCCGTCGTACTGTGCCGCACCCATCACGACGATGGCGTCGACCTGATCGAGCTCATCGGCCCGACCGACCGACCACACCTGGACGAGTGACACGACGAAGTAGACCACACCGAGCAGCACGGCGAGACCAGCGCCGAGCAGGACACGCCGCCAGCGCGAGCCCACGGATCGGTCGCGATCGGCGTCGACGGTCGCTGCGTCGCCGGTGGGGCTGGTGGCGCTCGGTGACGAGACCTCATGGGGCGGCGACGTCGATGACATCACCTGACAGTCTGTCGCAGCTCAGTCGCCGAGTCGCGTCAACGCGACACGCAATCGACGCAACGTCTCGTCACGGCCGAGCACCTCGAGCGACTCGAACAGAGGCGGCCCGACCGAACGGCCGGTCACGGCCACGCGAACCGGCGCCTGCGCCTTGCCGAGCTTCACCTCGTGGCGTTCCATCACGGCTTCGATCGCCGCCTTCAACGTGTCCGCGTTCCACGACGACGCGTCGTGTTCGGCATACGCATCGGTCACCTCGGCGAGCAGCGCCGGTGCCCAGTCCGGCTGCATCGCCTTGTCCCACGACGCGTCATCGACGACGGGGTCGCTGCCGTCGGGGAGGAAGAGGAAGTCGACGAGCGCGGGAGCGTCGCGCAGCGTCTCGAGTCGCTCCATGATGTGCGGGGCGATCTCGCGGAACCGGGCCCGATCCCACTCGGCGGGAAGCTCGCTGTCGACCGCTGCGACAAACGCGTCGACACCCATGTTCTTGATGTACTGCTTGTTGAAAGCAATCAGCTTCTTCACGTCGAAGAACGCCGGAGATGGTGTGACGTCGTCGAGACGGAACGCTGCCTCCATCTCCGACCACGGGAAGATCTCGCTACCGGCCTCTTCCGACCCGGGCATCGTCCAGCCGAGCGTCATCAGGTAGTTCACCATCGCATCGGGAAGGATGCCGTCGGCTCGGTACTGCTCGAGCGCCACCTTGTCGCGCCGCTTCGACAGCTTCTTGCGCTGCTCGTTGACCAGCACCGGCACGTGCGCCCAGCGCGGTGGCTCGTGACCGAGCGCCGACCACAACATCTGCTGCTTGGGCGTGTTCGGCAGGTGCTCCTCGCCGCGCACGACGTCGGTGATCGCCATCTCGATGTCGTCGACGACGTTGGCGAGGACGAACACCGGCGAGCCGTTGCCGCGGAGCAGCACGAAGTCCTCGATCGTCGAGTTGTCGAAGGTGACCGTACCTCGCACCGCGTCCTCGACGACGGTCTCGCCGTCGGGCACCCGGAAGCGCAACACCCGGCCCGGCCCGGGCTCGAGGCCTCGGTCGCGCGAGTACCCGTCGTAGCCGGTGATGCCGAGTTCGCGTGCGCGATCTTGCACCTCCTCGCCGGTCAGATCGCAGTAGTAGGCGTGGCCGGCGTCGGCGAGCCGCTGCGCTGCCGCGACATGAGCGTCGGCGTTGGCGCTCTGGAATTTGGGGCCTTCGAAGTGGGGGTCGTCGGATGAGATGCCGATCCACGCCAATGCGTCGATGATCCCCTGCGTCCACTCCGGGTTGTTGCGGGCTTCGTCGGTGTCTTCGATCCGCAGCACGAACGTGCCACCGAGGCGTCGGGCGAGCGCCCAGTTGTGCAGCGCCGAACGCGCTCCTCCGACGTGGAACATCCCAGTGGGTGATGGGGCGAAACGGAAACGAGGGCCGGAGGTCATGCCACGGCGACGCTATCTCGACGTGACAGCGACGCCGAACGAGCGTCTGGGCGATCAGCACGGCGATGAAGAGTTCGTCAAGCTTCGTGACGCGCTCGGCACAGAGCGTGGCCGGTCGGACTGGTCTGGTACATGGCAGTTCGAGCGCTTCGCAGCGGTGGCACGGCGGTCTTCGTCGTGACGCTGGCGACGATCGGGTTCGCTGCCACCCAGACACCTGACCTCGCGGCAACCGATGTCCCGCTCCTCGACCCGGAGTACCTCGAACTTCTCGAACCACATGGCGACGACCACCGCGACGATCTCTTCGACAGCCTCGACGACGACCCGACCTTCGGTCTGATCGACGGTGCGATCCTCGTCGAGGAACCGGTCCCCATCGGACCGCCAGCACCGGCTGCGGATGATCCCTTCGTGTTGCCACCCGACATCGGAGATGGCATCGAGATCGCCGAGGCGGGATCGTCCGTGACCGAAGCGCAGGCGCTCAGCCTCAACTCTCGCCCCGGCGCGGATCGAGTCATCTTTCTCGATGTGAACGGCCACTCCGTCACCGACACGGCGTGGAACGGGTCGAATGCGCGTTTCGACGTCGGGCCGTACTCCCGGGAGCGACCGGGTTTCGAGGTCGACAGCTTCACCCAACGCGAACTCGATGCGATCGTCGAGATCTGGGCGAGAGTCGCCGAGGACTTCGCACCGTGGCACGTCAACGTCACCACCCAGGATCCCGGCGAAGCCGCGCTGACGCGCAGCAACAGCAGCGATCAGCAGTACGGAACCCGCATCGTCATCACCCACGACTCGGCCTGGTACGGGAATGCGGGTGGAGTCGCCTACGTCGGCGGCTTCGGCAACCCCTACTACTCCCCTGCGTTCGTCTTCTCGAACCGGCTCCAGGAACAGGATCCAGCGACCAACCAGATCGTCGGAGGACGTCCGAAGTCCGTCGCAGAGGCTGCGTCACACGAAGCCGGCCACACGCTGGGTCTGTCACACGACGGTGTACAGGGCGGATCGTCGTACTACTCCGGCCACGGCGACTGGGCTCCGATCATGGGGTCGGGCTACAGCCGGCCGGTGACGCAGTGGTCGAGCGGCGAATACCCCGGCGCCAACAACACCCAAGACGACCTGGCGATCATCGACAACTTCCTCCCTGGCCGTGACAGCAACTCGACGGTCGGCGGCTCGACGGTCGGCGAGGCTGCACCGATTCCGCTCGACGTCGACTCGACGACGGTCGGAACCATCGGCACCGGAGGCGGCGTGTCCGACTACACGCTGACGGTCACGGGCACGAACGCGTCGATCCTCGTCGAACCCGACGCACCAACCACCAACCTGCTCGCCCGCCTGACCGTGCGTCGCGCGGGCAGCACCGCTGCGGCCGACACGATCACGGTGACCCCCACGGCCCCGACCGGCTGGACATTGCGCATCGACGACCTCGATCCCGGCGAGTACGACGTCGAGATCCGCAGCATCGGCTGGCAGACGCCCTCCACCGGCTTCAGCTCCTACGCATCGATCGGCTCGTACCGGGTGTCGGTGGCGGCGCTGGGCGGGCCGACGGTCGATCCCGGCGGCACCGGTGACTCGCCGCCGCCGACGACGACACCGGGCACGACCACCCCGCCGACCGAGCCGCCCGGGCCGCCCGAGCCGCCCGAGCCGCCGATCACCCCCGCGGGCGGGATGCTCTACCTCGATCCGATCCGACCGACCCGACTCCTCGACACTCGTGAGACCGGGGCCGCCCACGCTCGCCTCACCGCTGGCGCGACGATTCGCCTCGCCGTCGCCGGCACGAACGGCATTCCCACGAATGCTCGAGCAGCCGTCGTCAACGTCGCAGCGATCGGCCCGGCGAGCAATGGTTTCCTCAGTCTCACCCCCTGCAGCACGACCGCCGACGACACGCCGACCTCCTCGCTCAACTTTGCTCAGGGCGGCAACACTTCCAATTCGACGATCGCCACGCTCGACGACGACGGGGCCCTGTGCGTGTTCACCTCGACGGCGACCGACCTCGCCGTCGACATGACGGGCGTGATCTCAGAGAGCGGCGCCATCGGCCTGAGCGACCTCGACGTGCGACGTGTCGCCGACTCTCGGAGCGGGCTCGGGCTCGATGGCGCTCTGCGACCCGGCGTCACCCAGACGATCGACCTGCGCGGCATCGTCGATGCGGACGCGACCGCCGTCGCCGTCAACGTCACTGCGATCAAGCCGCTGTCCAACGGATTCCTCCGGATCGACGCCTGCACGAACGGCGACACGAACACTGCGTCGCTCACGTTCGCAGCTGGCCAGACACGTGGCAACAACGGCATCTTCGAACTCGGATCCGGGCAGGAACTGTGCGTGACGAGTTCGACCGCGAGTGACGTCACCATCGACATCACCGGCACCTTCGCCCCGGGCGGACGCCGCTACGTCCCGGCGACACCGACACGCCTGCTCGACACTCGCGAGACCGGGTCGCTCTCGGCCCGTGGCGTCACGACGGTGGCGGTTCCACGGCCGACCGGGCTCGAGCGTCCCGCTGCGGCCAGCCTCAATCTCGCGTCGATCGGACACCCCGGACCCGGGTTCGTGACCGCCTGGCAGTGCGGACCGATGCCGGAGGCCTCCGCGCTCAACCCGGTGCCGGGAACGGTGACCGCCAACGGTGCGATCGTTGCACTCGACGACGGCGATCAGGCCTGCCTGTTCAGCTCCGCGGGAGGCCATCTCGTCGCCGACCTCACCGGCTGGTGGACCTGACGAGTCGTGCCGACGAGCTGCCGATGCACTACAACGGGCGTCGGTGATCACCCATCTGCTCGACCCTCTGGCCATCAGCGACCCGTACGAGGTGTACCGCGGGTTGCGCGAGCACGCGCCGATCACCTGGCTTCCCGAGCATCACGCGTGGTTCGTGGCGACCCACGCAGACGTCGACGCGGCCTTCCGCGACACGCGACTGTCGTCTGATCGACTCTCACCGCTCGAGGCTCGGTTGTCGCCGACGAACCAGGCACTCCTCGGCAACACGTTCGACTTGCTGCGCGGCTGGATGGTGTTCCACGATCCGCCCGGACACGAGCGCCTGCGCGGGCCCGTCCGTCGAGCGTTCACCCCCAAGGCAGTCGAACGGCTTCGAGATCCGGTGATCGAGATCGTCGACGAGCACCTCGATGAACTCGAGGCACGGCTGCTCGACGGCGACACCGTCGATCTCATCGAAGAGTTCGCATTCCCGGTGCCCGCCATCGTCATCGCCGAACTCCTCGGCGTGCCGAGCGAGGACCGCGACGAATTCAAGACGTGGAGCGATCAGCTCGCCGGGATCGTGTTCGGTGCATCGAACCGTCCCGACCAGGCAGCGACCGCGGCGGCTGGAAGCGCTCGGTTCGCGGCGTATTTCACCGACCTGATCGAGCGATACCGCCGAGACCCCGGCGACAATCTCGTATCCGCGCTGATCGAAGCCGCCGCCGTCGCCGATCCACCGTTGGAAGCGACAGAGCTCGTCGGGGCCTGCACCTTGCTGCTGTTCGGCGGCCATGAGACCACGACGAACCTGATCGGCAACAGCGTGCACACGCTGCTCACGCACCCTGGGGCCCACGCGACGTTCCTCGAAGATCGCGATGGGCGCAGTCGAGCGCTCGAAGAACTCCATCGGTTCGACGGCAGTTCGAAGGTGATGGTTCGCAGCTCGGCTGTCGACCACGAACGAGGCGGCGTCGAGATCTCTGCTGGCGACACCGTGTTTCTCGGCATCGGTGCCGCCAACCGCGATCCGGCGGTGTTCGAGCGTCCCGACGATCTCGTCCTCGCACGACCCAACGCACATCGCCATCTCGGCTATGGCTATGGCCTTCACTTCTGCCTCGGCGCACCGCTCGCCCGGCTCGAGACCGACGTTGCGATCGGACGACTCGTCGACCGGCTCCCGGGGCTGCGACTCGCCGTCGACGAGTCGGCCTTGTCGTGGGGTGCCACGATCCTCGGTCGGGGTCTGACGACGCTGCCGGTCACGGTTTCACCACGCTGACGCCGGGTCGGCCAAGATGGGTCGATGCAGCAGATCAACGTCCTCGGCACCGAACTGATGCCATGCTCCTACGACCCGATGACGGGCTACTACCGAACGGGATGCTGCGAGAATCACGGTGACGACCCCGGAATGCACACGGTGTGTTGCCGGGTGACGGAGGACTTCCTCGAGTTCTCCGCGTCGCGCGGCAACGATCTGTCCACGCCGATGCCGCAGTACGGGTTCGCCGGTCTCAACCCCGGCGATCAGTGGTGCGTGTGCGCGATGCGGTGGAAAGAAGCCTTCGACGCTGGCCGAGCGTGCGACGTGGTGCTCGAATCCACGCACGTCTCGACGTTGGAGTACGTCGACCTCGCCGAACTGCAGCAACACGCTGTGTCGAGCTGAACCTGCCGACACCGTATCGGTTTGTGTCAGACACAAACCGATACGCCTCAGGCTGCGGCGGCCCAGGCGACGGCGTTGGCGAGGATCTGGCGGAACGTCGGGTCGGCGTAGGTGACCGGTCCGTCGCCGAACTGGAGGTAGGCCAGTCGCCCGCCGTCGACGTCGCGGGTCCAGGCCACGAGGTCGCTGCCGTCGGGATGCGACCAGCCTCGGTCGCTGTTGCGTTCGCCTCGGATCGCGAGATCGGCCGAGAAGAACGTCGACGCGTTGATCGGATACGTGGTGCGCATCAGCGGGGTCACCGACTCCTCGAACACCGGGAATCGGTACAGCTCGTCGGTGAGCTCGAACGACGCGGGAAGGCCAGCGCAGATCGGATGGTCGGTATCGAGCACCTCCACGGTGTGGCGCACGTCGAACACGTACCCCGAGTCGGGATACTCGACGCCGCGCAGCGTCCCCGGCTGATAGTGGAATCGTCCGCCGACGAGTTCCGCGAACTCCTCCGATGCCGGCCAACTCGCGACGGCGTGATGCAGGAACACCATGCCGACGCGCTCGCATCCGTCACCCGCGAGCAGTCGACGCAGACCGTCGAGGTAGCCCGACGGTGGATCGATCCGCTCCAGCGGGTCCGACGGATCCCTCGTGAACCGGAGCCCGGGCATGTCGTAGAAGATCACGACGTCCGCGTCGACGCGCCCCGGCACGATCCGCTCGAGTGCCTCGGGTTGCGCCATGTGTTCGACTGGGAAGGGCATCGAGGCCCACACCTCGTTCCAAGGTGCCGGCTCGAACGGGTGACCGCCGGTGACGACGAGCGTTCGTGTCATGGTCGTCGTTGCGTCGTTCTCGCTCAGATGGGTAGGTTGCCCGTCGCCCGGCGGGTCGAGCCCTCGTCGGTGTAGGCGGCGATCGTGCGCTGTGCGATCCGCATCTGGTGCACTTCGTCGGCGCCGTCGGCGAACCGAGCCCAGCGAGCATGTTGATACATGTGCGCGAGCGGCGTGTCGGTCGAGTATCCGAGCGCTCCGTGCACTTGGATCGACCGGTCGATCACCCGGTTGAGCATGTTCGCGACGAAGTGCTTCGCCATCGACACCTCGCCTTTGAAGTCTTCTTGCTTGTCGATCTTGCTGGCGGCGTGCAACACCATCAGCTTGGCCTGGTACAGCTCCATCGACGAGTCGGCGATCATCCACTGGATGCCCTGCTTCTCGGCCAGCAGGGAGCCGTGCGAGTACCGGTTGAGCGACCGGTCGACCATCATGTCGAGCGCCGTCTCGGCCTGCGCGATCCAGCGCATGCAGTGCGCGAGACGCGCCGGACCGAGCCGGTACTGGCCGAGGAGATGGCCTTGCCCGCGGCCTCCGAGCATCTGATCGTTGTGGACCCGCAGGTCTTCGATGACGATCTCGGAGTGGCCGGTGCCGCCGTGCATCGTCTCGACCTCGCGCACGTCGTTCCAACCCTCACTCGGCAGGTCGATGATGAACGCCGAGTTCGCCGCCTGCGGGATGTCGGGGTTGTCCTCGGTGCGACACACGAGGATCGCGAAGTTGGCACGGCGAGCGTTGGAGATGAACCACTTGTGGCCGTTGATGACCCACTCGTCGCCGTCTTGGTACGCGCGGGTCTGAATGAGCGTCGGGTCGGAACCGGCGACTTCCGGCTCGGTCATCGCGAAGCACGACCACGCGGTGCCGTCACACAGCGGCTTGAGGTACTTCTGCTTCTGCTCGTCGGTCGCCCAGTGGAGCAGTGTGTGCATGTTGCCTTCGTCGGGGGCCTGGCAGTTGAACACCCACGGCCCGTAGTGCGACTTGGCGGCTTCGGCCTGCACCATCGCCAGCTCGACGTGCCCGAGCCCCATGCCGCCCCACTCCTCGGGCATGTGCGGCAGCCAGATACCCGCCTGGTACGCGAGCTTGCGGAGCGCGATGAGTTCCTCGATCCGTTCGCGACCGCTGAGCGGTTCGGTGCCGCCGGTTCCGTCGATCCGCGCCTCGACCGGCTTGATCACGTCGTCGACAAAGGATCGGATCCGCAACCGGATCTCTTCGAGTTCGGGTGTCAGCGAGAAGTCGATGGCCATTCCCCACTTTCCCAGATCGACCCGCTCGGCGACGAACGAGCGGATCACGATCGGTTCACGTCGGCGGAGTAACTTGCGGCGACATGGGAGAACGTCAGGCGGGTGAGGTCATCTGGCAGCGAACGATCGATCGAGCCGCGATCGCCGGGCGCCGAAGGAAGTTCTACCTCTGGTACTGCGTTCCGGTCCTCGTCCTCGCCGTGATCGTCGGCGTCGTCACCGAGCCGTTCGGCGCGCTGGGCGTACTGATCTTCTTCGGCCTGTTCGGCGTACTGCTCGGTGGCTGGGTGTTCATCGACGGGTTCAGCCGCTCGTCGAACCCGGTTCTGACCCGCGACGGCGACGTGCTGCGGCACAACAAACGCACCGCCGTACCGATCGGGCAGGTCACCAAGTGGACGACGTTCCCGCGTGCCGCGAACTTCAGCTTCTACAACGGCTCGTTCGTGCAGACGACGCACAACGAGAGTCTCTATGTCGCAGCGTTTCTCGTCGAAGCTCGCCAGCTCGACGGCACGACCCACCTCGACACGAAGGAACTGGTCTGGAGCCTGCTCACCGACGACGACACCGCGACGCTGCGCGCCGCGATCGAACGCGAGCTCCCCAACCGCTGGGTCCCGGTCGACGAGTTCCGCACGCGTTCAGCGTGATCGAATCCCGGGCCGGGTGATCGGCGCAAAGGCGGTCACCGAACCGGACTACAGGTTTTGACCCGACTCGAAGGGGTACGTCTTCGAACGTCCACCCACGACCGTCCTGGAGGATGATCACCTTGTTGACCCTTTCCGAAAATGCTGCCACATTGCTGAGCGAGTCGCGCTCGCAGCAAGGAATACCCGACGATGCCGTGCTGCGGGTCGCGCCGGCAGCTGGCGACGATGCCGGCATCTCGCTCGGATTCGTCGAGCGGCCGCTCAGCGGCGACCACACCGCGACGGCCTACGGACTGCCGCTGTGTGTCGATCCCGAGGTGTCCGAAGCGCTCGATGCCGCCCAGATCGACGTCCAGACCACCGACGGATCACCCTCGTTGGTGATCGTTCCCGCCCCGTAGCCCGCCCCAACACCTGGGGTCTGACCCCAGGTGATCAACACCTGGGGTCAGACCCCAGGTGTTGATCCCGGGCGTCGCGGTCAGTAGCTGCGAGGGAGGCCGAGGACCTTCTGCGCGATGAAGTTGCAGGTCATCTCCTGGCTCACCGGGGCGAGTCGCTGGAGCCGAGCCTCTCGCCAATACCGCTCGACGTGATACTCCTCCGCGTAGCCGAGCCCACCGTGCGTCTGCAACGCCTGGTCGGCTGCGCGATAGCTCGCCTCCGCAGCGAGATACTTCGCCGTGTTCGCGTGTTCGGCGCAGTCGAGACCGTGGTCGTAGCGCCACGCCGCGAGCAGCATCATCGTCTTGGCCGCTTCGAGTTCCATGTGCGCCTGGGCGAGCGGATGGGCGATCGCCTGATTGGCTCCGATCGGACGACCGAACACCTCCCGTTCCTTCGCGTACGCGACGGCGCGCCGGATGGCGACCTCCCCGAGGCCACACGCCATGCCGGCGAGCAGGATCCGTTCGGGGTTGAGGCCGTGCAGGATGTGATGAAAACCTCGCCCCCGCTCCCCGACCAGCCGCCAGCCTTCCACCGGCAGTTCGTCGTAGGCCACCTCGCACGATGCGACCGCGTTGCGCCCCAGCTTCGGGATCGGTGCGATGTCGACGTGGCGCTCGTCGAGATCGACCAGGAACAGCGAGAGTCCGTCGAAGCTGCCCGGTTCGCCGTCGGTCCGGGCGAGCAGCAGGCAGACCTCCGACTCGAGTGCCTTCGTGGTCCAGATCTTTCGGCCGGTCACGACGAATCCGCCGCTGCCGTCGTCGACCGCCCGGGTGGCGATCCGGCTGGTGTCGGTCCCTGCGTCGGGTTCGGTCACGCCGAACGCGACGTGGAGGTCGCCGGTCGCTGCCCGCGGGAGGAACTCGGCCTTGAGCCGATCGCTGCCGAACTTCACCACCGGATTGAGGCCGAACATCGTCAGGTGCACGGCCGACGACCCGTTCATGCCGGCGCCCGACGCGGCGATGCGGTTGAGGACGAGCGCCGCTTCGGTGATCCCCTGCCCACCGCCGCCGAATTCGGTCGGGATGGCGATGCCGATCCATCCACCCGCCGCCATCTGCTCGTAGAACTCCCACGGGAAGCGGTGCTCGCGATCACATGCCGACCAGTAGGCGTCGGCGAACTGGGAGCACACGGCGTCGACGGCGTCGACGATCGCCTCGTGATCGGGATCGGGCGCGAAGTCCATCCCCCGACCGTACGCGCCGGCCGCCGTGGATCGCATTCCCCGGCGCGACGTGTCAGCCGGCGACTCGGCGGCCGGCCACCCAGACGTCGGTGATGTCGGCGGGCGACGCGAGTCGGACGATCTTCTCGAAGACCCGCTCGTCGGTGTCGATCTCATCCCACACCCGCAACGCCGAACCGGGCCGTTGCGTCGAGACCGCGACCGCGTCGAACGAACGACCAACTTCGAGCACGCCACACGGGATCCCCAACAGCTCCGCGCCGCCTGCCGTCGCCATCCAGAACGCCTCGACGATCGAGATCCGCGACCCCGCGACTCCACGCTCGTCGGGACGGAGGCGCGCGTCGACTCCCTCGTCGAGCAACCGCGACATCGTGACAGCGTCGGCGCACTGGCTGAGCAGCCCAGGCTGTGCGCCTCCGGCCACATCGGTGCCGAGGCCGAGTCGCAGGCCGGCGTCGAGCGCTCGGCGGGCGGGGAACACGGCGTTGGCGAAGTACGCGTTCGACAGCGGACAGTGCGCGACGCCGGCGCCCCGAGCGATGAGCGTCGCGAGGTCCTGATCGCCGAGATGGTCGCCGTGAGCGAGCACCGTGTGGTCGGCGAGCAGACCGAAACGGTCGAGCGCCTCGGTGTCGGAGCAGCCGAAGCGCTCGAACGCGTAGCCGTGCTCCCAGTCACTCTCGGAGCAGTGCGTCTGAACACGAACCCCCGTCGCAGCCGCGAGTTCACCGAGGCCGCGCAGCAACTCGTCGGTGCAGGCCGGCGCGAATCGCGGGGTGATGATCGGGGCGACGAGTGGCGAACCCAACGCGTCGATGGCATCGATCGACGCCTGCGATGCCGCCACGCCCGCCGCCGCCGACGCGTCCCGATACCACCCGGGCGTCCCGTCCGGGTGATCCATTCCGACGCGACCGACGAAGGCGCGTTGTCCGGCAGCTGCGCACGCGGCTGCCAGCATCGTGGTCGTCTCGACGTCGATCGTCGCGTAGTACACCGCGGTCGTCGTGCCGTGCGCGAGCAACGTCGACACCATCGCGGGCCAGACCACCGACGCGAACTCCGGGTCGGTGAGACGCGCCTCCAGCGGGAACGTGTTGTCGAACAGCCAGCGTTCCAGCGGCAAGTCGAGCCCGGTGCCGAGCTGCGGCCATTGCGGCGCGTGAAGGTGGGTGTCGATCAACCCCGGAATCAGCACCGCGCCGCTCTCGAGCGTCACCGTCGGGATCCCCGGCGGCGTGGTGTCCGACAGCAGTTCCGACGCGGGATCGATCGAGGCGATGATGCCCGCGTCGTCGACCGTGATCACGATGTCGCGACGCACCTCGAGCGTCGACGGATCGGGCGTCTGCATCACCGTCGCACGGATCGAGAACGTCATGCGCCGACCGTAGGGCATCGGCGCGACCGCGAACCATCGCGAGAACGGCAGCGCTGACGACGCGTTCATGGCGTCGAAACACTGCGAACACATCGCTTTCGTACGGTTTCGTCATGAGGACGCCACGACCGGCAACACCGGCAGCACCGGTGGCACAGAGCGAGGGCACCCGGCTGACGTGATCGACGCGGTCGATCCGTTCATCGGGAGTCGTCCGGCCGATCTGCCGACGCCCGACGGACTCGCCGCGACCTGGTGGTGGCCGAAGCCGGCCGTCGGCAACACCCATCCCGGTGCGACCTACCCGTTCGGGATGGTCTCGGCGTGCGCCTACTCGGGCGCGTACCCGACGGGCTACGGGCTCTACGAACGCTCGACCGAAGGAATCCCCGGGCAATTGCATGACCGCCCGGTGGCATCGGGGTTCACCCACTTCCAGCAGTCGGGCACCGGCGCGATCCGCAAGTACTACAACTACCTCCGCGTCACGCCGATGCTCGACCCGCTCGACGACCTCGGGACGAACTGGGCACTCACGAGCGAGGTCGCCGAGCCTGGCTACTACGCCGCGACGCTCGGCAACGGTGTGCGCTGCGAAGTGACCGTCGGGCCCAAGAGCGCGGTCCATCGCTACACGTTCCCGGCGCATCGCAACGCGCGCATCGTGCTCGACGCGTCGCACGGCGGCTTGGCGATCGACCGAGGCGCGACCGTCCCGCTGCGAGCCACCCTCGAGGCGATCGAACCCGGGGTGGTCGCAGGTGACGTCGTGATGGAAGGCGTGCCGCTCGCGTTCCACATCGAGTGCGACACACCCGACTGGCGCCAGATGCTCTGGTACGACCGACGCCTCATGGCGGGCGGTACCAGCCTCCAGTTCGACTCGATCCGACCCACGACCCTGCGCCCCTTCGGCACGATCTGGGCGGGCCCGGCCGAAGCGGGCCAGACGATCGAGCTACGCATCGGTTTCTCGATGCGCGGCCGGGAGCAGGCCGCCGCCAATCTGGCGCGAGACACGTTCGACTTCGATCAGCGGCGCGCCGAAACCCGCACCGTCTGGGCCGAGCACCTCGACCGGATCCGTGTCGATGCCGGGTCGTCGGCGCTGGCGACCGAGCGCCAGACGGTGTTCTCGACCGCGTTGTACCACTCGATGATCAAGCCGTGCTTCGCGAATGACGAGAGCCCGTTCTGGCCGGCGTCGGGGCCCTACGTGTTCGACATCTGCACGATGTGGGACATCTACCGGACGCAGTTGCCGCTCCTCACGGTGCTGTTCCCCGACCGTGCCGTGGAGCTCGCCAATGCGCTGGTCCGGATCTGCGAGGAGGAGGGCAACCTGCCGATCGGCTATCGGATGGCCAAGGGAGCGGACCGCTTCTTCCGGCAGGGCAGTGCGCTCGCCCACACGTTCCTCGCCGACGTCTGCGATCTCGGCCTGCCGGGCATCGACTGGGACTGGGCGTTGGTCCACATGGACACCGACCTGCGCCGCCAGTACGGCGAGGAGTTCCTCGAAACCGGTGTCGCCCACCCGATCACGCACACGCTCGACCTCGCGTTCGGATACCGCTGCACGGCACTCGTCGCCCGCCACGTCGGTGACGACGCGTTGGCCGAGCAGTTCGAAGCCCTCGCCACGCGCTGGCGCAATGCGTACGATCCGGCGACCGGGCTCGTCCACGACTCGGGGTTCTACGAGGGCGGCAAGTGGAACTACTCGTTCCGCCTCGGACACGACATGGCCGGGCGAATCGAACTAGCCGGCGGCGAAGCGGCTTACGGCGAACTGCTCGACCGGTTCTTCGGCGTGGGCGCCGAGCCCGTGAAGCAACTCGGCCACGCACCGAGCGCCGACGAAGTCGCAGCCGGGTATGCGCTCGACCGCTTCGAAGGCCTCAACAACGAGCCCGACATGGAAGCGCCGTGGTCGTATCACTACATCGGTCGACCGGACCGAACCGCCGACATGGTCCACGCCATCGTGATGAACCAGTTCGGAATCGGTGCCGGTGGGCTGCCCGGCAACGACGACTCGGGCGGACTCAGCTCCTGGTACGTCTGGGCATCGATCGGGTTGCTTCCGGTCGCCGGGCAGCAGATCGTGTTCGTCAACACACCGTCGTTCGCTCACGTCCGGCTCCGCACCGGCGCCAGCGCATTGACGATCGACACGGTCGGATTCGTCGAACCCGAACCCGACCTCCCACCCCAGTACGTGCAATCGGTGACCTTCGACGGCGTACCGCTGGAGCGGACCTGGCTGACCTTGCACGAACTGCACCGAGGTGGCCGCCTGGTCATCGAACTCGGGCCGACCCCATCCGACTGGGGCACCACCGGGCGACCGCCATCTGTTCACCGCGACCCACACCGCGACCCACACCGCGACAACCGCCACGACCCGCACCACGACATGGAGGACACCCGATGACCATGCTCACCGATCACATCGAGCACACCGGCCCCGGCCTGCCACCTGCCGAATCGGAGGCGCCGCCGTCGGATCCGACGAAACGTCTCGTCATCGTGGTGCGCGCCGATCCCGTCATCTGCGGGCACTCGGGCGAGGCCCGCAACCTGGCCGAGGTGGCCCTCACCCGCGGCTACGACGACGTTCGCATCGTGACCTGGTCGATCCCGACCCTCCAAGCGGCCGGCCTGCCGCTCAAGCCCCTCGATGCCGTCCTGCCCTACTCCCCCGGCATCACCGTGGAACGACCCGAACCGGTCGGCGACTACAAGGTGCCCGATGGCCGCCATCTGGGCGGCATCGTCGGTCGCCTCGTCGAACTCTTCACCGAGGGCGTCCCGACGACCGCGATGTCGTTGTACCTCACGCCCCACGACACCGCCGTCTCACAGGCCGCTCAGATCGCCCGGGCGACCGGCATGTGCGCGCCGCTCACCACGATCGCCGAAGCGGTCGGCTCCGACATCACCAACGTCGTGCGCACCGCCGTCGACGAAGGCCGCTTCGGCGCCGCTGCACAGGTGCTCACGACCTATCTGTCCAACGATCTGTGCGTCGCCGTCTCCGAGTACACCAAGGAACTCATCGTCGCCGCGGCCACGGAGGTCGATGCGCGCTGGGGCACGTCGTTCGCCGATGCCTGCAGCGAGCGAGTCCACATCTCGTATCCGGCGATCGACAGCCGCGCCTACACCACGCTCGACCCGGCCGACACCGATGCGGTCCTCGCTCGGCGCGGCCTCGAGCGCGACGGTTACGTGATGTTCCTCTCGCGACTCAGCAAGGCGAAAGGCGTCGACGATCTGATCAACGGCTTCGCCATGAGCGCGGCGGCCCGACGGACCAAGCTCGTGATCTGCGGCAACGGCCCGGAAGCATTCGAACTGCGAGCGCTCGCGGCATCGACCCCGCACGCCGACCGGATCGTGTTCTTCGACGACGTCGGCGACGACGAGAAGCCGCACCTGATGGCCGCTTCAGCGGCGTATGCCCTCCCCAGCAAACCGCGACCCGAGTTCGTCGAGACGTTCGGCATCGCGCTGGTCGAAAAGATGCTGGCCGGCGGCGGGCCGGTGATCACCTGCGACACGGGCGGCATCGGGGAGGCGGTCGGGCCGCACGCGAAGATCGTCCCGACGTCGCATCCGTACGCGATCGCGAACGCGCTCAACGAGATCGTCCTCGGTCTGTCGCCCGGCGAACGAACCCGCTGGGGAGCCGCCGCTCGCGAGTACGGCATGCAGTTCGATCGAGTCAACGTGTTCGACCGGTTGTTCGCTCGTCTCCCCGGACCTCAGGCCGTCGCCGCGGCCTGAGGTGGAGCGTCAGACGAAGCGGGCGAAGACGTCGAACGGCTCGCGCTCGGAGTCGACCGAGTTGATCGGATGGTCCCAGTCGGCTTGGCCGATCGCGACACCGCAGAAGATCTGTTGCTCCTCGGGCGCACCGACGAACTCGCTCACCGCTGCTTCGTGAACCGCCCACGCCTCCTGGGCACAGGTATCGAGGCCTGCCTCCTGCGCGAGCAGCATGAAGGTCTGGAGGAACATGCCGAGATCCGACCACTGCGGTGGCCCCATCACTCGGTCGACGAAGCAGAAGATCGCCGCTGGCGCGCCGAAGAAGTCGAGGTTCTTCGCGAACTGGGCGAGGCGACCCGCCTTGTCGTCACGACCGACGCCGATCGACGCGTACATCTGCTCGCCGATCTTGAACCGCGACGACCGGTACGGCTCGTGCAGGCTGGGCGGGTAGATGTCGTACGCCGGCGCGCCGGGCTGGCGGGTGGCGATGAACTCGCGGAACCGTGCCATCGACTCGCCGTTGACGACGTAGATCCGCCACGGTTGCACGTTGCCGCCCGACGGCGACCGTGAGGCCGCGGTCAACAACTCGCGCAACACGTCGTCGTCGACCGGATCGGGTCGGAACGCGCGGATCGATTTGCGACGGTTGACGGCTTCGGTGACGTTCATTCGCTCATCTTCCATCCGGTCAGCTTCCCAAACCCATGTCGAGACTCACGCATCGGCTGCGTGTGGTGTGATCAGCGCCTTGTCGCCGGTCGCCATCCGGGCGTAGCGGCGAGCCTGCTCGGGGTCGACCGCGTCGGTCAGCGACAGGCGCATCCCGTAGCTGCTCGCGAACGTCGTGGTGATCTCGTCGGCGACGCGGCGGCGCAGTCGTTCAGCGGCCTCGGGGCCGACCTTCATCAGGAACGGAGTCAGCAGCCAACCGCCCACCGACCACGCCATCCCGAAGTTGCGGTTGAGGATCGTCGGGCTCCGATCGAGACCGCCGTAGACGTAGACCTGCTTGTGCGTACTCGACCCGTACCGGCTGAACTGATCGCCCTCACTCGCGACCTTCTCCATCCGCGACAAGATGACGCTCGCCAGATCGCCGCCCCCGATGGCGTCGAACGCGATCGTCGCGCCGGTCGCCCGCAACGCATCGGTGAGGTCGCTCACGAAGCTCTCGGCGCTCGAATCGACGACGTGCTCGGCGCCTTCCCCACGGAGCAACTCGACGTGCTCGGCGCGACGGACGATGTTGACGAGGGGCACCCCGTCGGCGAGACAGATGCGGTTGAGCATCAACCCGAGGTTCGAGGCACCGACCGTGTGCAGCAACCCGCGGTGCCCTTCGTCCAGCATCGTCTCGACCATGCCGAGCGCGGTGAGCGGGTTCACGAAACAGGCGGCCGCGTCCTCGGGGTCGGTGCCGTCGTTCATCGCGAGACAACTCGACACCTTGATCGTCCGGTACTCGGCGTACGCGTTGCCGGAGAGGAACCCGACGACCTTGCCGGCGAGGGCGCGTGCGTCGTCGGAGTCACCGGTGGCGACGACGGTGCCGCCGCCTTCGTTGCCCGTCGGCATGGCGGTGTCGAGGCGACCTTCGAGGCCAGCGGTACCGGTCGGGATCATCGCTCGGACTGCCGGCAGCGATTCGTCGGACGGTGATGCGACACCGGTGGCGCTGGCCATGTCGGCGCCGGCGAACAGCATGCCGAGATCGGACGGGTTGATCGGAGCGGCTTCGACGCGCACCACGACCTCGTCCGGCGCTGGCGCCGCGACGTCGGCGCGATGCACCGCGAGCGTGACCGAGCCGTCGCCCGCGACGGTGGATCGAAGCTCCAAGGTCGAGTCGGCCGGGCTGGTGGGTGGGGTGTCGGGCGGGTTGTCGAGCGGGGTGTGCGGCGTGTCGGACATGCACTCATCTTTACCCACGGGCTCCGAGCGGCCATCATGGCAGGGTGGTATTCGACGACAATGCGCTGATGCAGGCCGCTTACGAGGCCGCGGCCACCGTCCGGACGTCGACGGCGCCGAATCCCTGGGTCGGCGCGGCCGTTCGAACGGTCGATGGAAAGGTCTTCACCGGCGCCACCCAGCCGCCTGGCGGGGCCCACGCCGAAGTCGTCGCGCTGGCCGCTGCCGGCACGGCGGCCCGAGGCGGCACCCTGGCCACGACGCTCGAACCATGCGCGCACACCGGTCGCACCGGGCCGTGCTCCGAAGCGATTCTCGAGGCGGGCATCGCTCGTGTGCTCGTCGGCGTGCTCGATCCCGATGATCAGGTTTCAGGGCGCGGTGTCGCCACGCTGCGCGACGCTGGCATCGAGGTCGAGACGGGAATCCTCGTCGACGCGATCACCGAACAGCTCACGCCGTACCTCCACCATCGCCGGACCGGCCGCCCCTACGTGATCGTGAAGCTGGCGACGACGGTCGACGGGCGCACGGCGGCTCCCGACGGGTCGAGCCGCTGGATCACGAGCCACGACGCTCGCCGTGACACCCACCAACTCCGCGCCGAGAGCCAGGCCATCCTGGTCGGCGCCGGCACGATCCGCTCCGACGACCCCGAGTTGACGACCCGCCTCGTCGACGGTCCCGATCCACGCCGCGTCGTGCTCGGCGCGGCGGCCCCCGATGCCAAGGTCCACCCGTGCCTCGAATGGCGCGGCGAGCTGACCGACCTGCTCGACCGGCTGGGCGACGAGGGCGTGCTGCAGCTCATGGTCGAAGGCGGATCCAGCACGGTCGCGCAGTTCCACGCCGAAGGGCTGGTCGACCGGTTTGTCATCTACATCGCCCCGGCGATGTTCGGTGGCGACGACGCCCAGCCGATGTTCGTCGGCGAAGGCGGCCCCACCATCGACGACCTGCGTCGCGGCCGCTTCGTCGACGTCCGCCGAATCGGCGACGACCTGCGCCTCGACGTCGTCCTCGACTGACTCACCGTCACTCGCAGGCGTCCGGCGCCTCGACGATGTCGGTTCGCGCGAACTCGACCGCAACGTCAGGCCCGCCGCGATAGACCGCCGTGACGTCGTCGAGGACGAGCAGTTCGCCGGCGTCGTACGGATTGCCCCAACCCGCTGGCGGGTTGGCGTTGCCGTCGTCGATCGGCATCGTCCGCCACCAGACACCGTCGACACGAGCCCATTCGACTCCGCAATGAACGTAGAGCACGTAGTCGTAGGTCTCGCCGACCTCGACCCCCGGCCCGTACGGCGGTCGGTCGGCGAGATCCGCGTCAGCCGGCCCCTCCACGACGGCGGCGCCCCCGCACGCCACCAGCGTCAGCCCGCCGATCGCGACGAGGGCGGGCCGCAGCAGAGATTTCATACCTGATTCGACGTCCTCGGTTCGTCGCCGGTTCCCGAGTGACGGGAGGTATCGCTCGGAGCGATCACCGGAACGTAGCCCATCAGAATCCTGCATGATCTTCGATTTGATGATCGAACACACGTTCGTTACCATGATGTCATGTCAGTGGGAATACGACTCCAGAGGTTGGAGGCACTCGACGTGTCGGCGTTGTCGGCAGGGGCCGCCATCGCGGCACTCCGTGACCTCGCCGTCGTCCGTGGCAAGACCGACCAGTTGGAAGCAGCCATCGCCCGACGCATCAGCGAGCTGCACGAGATCGGCGACGCCGTCCCGGCTGCCGACGTGCTCGGTCGCCAGGGGCGAGCGTCCCGGCGATCGGCAGAGAAGGCCGATCGACGGTCGAAGGCGCTCGGCGAGGTACCTCGGCTGAACGAGGCACTCGGCAAGGGCAAGGTCGGCGCCGAACACGCCGACGCGCTCGCCGGAGCCGCCGGTCGGCTCGACGACGAGCAGCGCACCGCGTTGTTCGGACGCGATCAGGAGATCACCGAACTCGCGGCCTCGCTGTCGCCGGAATCGTTTCGCCGCAAGCTGCACGCGATCGTCGACGAGATCACCGACGACGACGGACTCGACCGAGCCGCCCGCCAGCAAGCCGACGCGACCGTGTCGATGAAGATCGACGACGAGACCGGGATGCACACGCTGTACGCACGACTCACCCCCGAAGCCGGCAACCGCATCCGGCGGGCTCTCGATCACGAAGCGGCGGCGCTCGCCAAGCTCGAACGCTCTGCCGGGCTCCGCCGCGACCAGCTGCTGGCGACTGCGCTCGAGCACATCGTCGTCGGCGACGCCGTCACCCAAGGAATGGGTCCGGCGGAGGTGGCCGTGCTCATCGACCTCCGCACGCTCACCGATGGCCGACACGCCGCCACCGTGTGCGAGTACTCAGACGGCTCGCCCATCCCGGCGGAGACCGCTCGCCGGCATGCCTGCGAGGCGAAGATCATCCCCGTCGTCCTCGGCGCCGACAGCGACGTCCTCGACGTCGGCAGGGCGAGCCGGTTGGCGACCCCAGCTCAACGAAGCGCACTTCGTGCGATGTATCGAACGTGCGCCATCGACGGCTGCGATCAGCACTTCGATCGCTGTCACGTGCACCACATCCACGAATGGGAGCACCACGGCCCGACCGACCTCGACAATCTGCTCCCGGTCTGCGGTTTCCACCACCATCGACTCCACGAGGGCCGATGGCGGGTCGACCTCGACGCCGCCACCCGTCACCTCACCGTCACCCTCCCCGACGGGACCCACCACTCGAGGTCGTCGCCCGACCGCGTGGGCCTGCGGGCTACCGGGTGAGGTGACCGAGACGAGCGACCTTGGTCTGCAGGTAGGCGAGGCTCTCGGGATGCGGCTCGACCGCGAGCGCGACCAGTTCGTCGACGGCGATGCCGTGTTCGACGAGACCCGCCGCTTTCGCCGGGTTGTTGCTCAGCAGGCGCACCGACGTGACGCCGAGATCTCCGAGGATCGCCGCGGCGACGTCGTACTGGCGAGCATCGACGGGCAGACCTTGCGCGGTGTTCGCATCGACCGTGTCGAGGCCGCTGTCTTGCAGCTCGTAGGCCTTGATCTTGTTCGCCAGGCCGATACCGCGGCCTTCGTGACCGCGCAGATACAGCACGACGCCGCGGCTGGCGTCGGCGACCTGCGCCAACGCCGCCTGGAGCTGTGGTCCGCAGTCACACCGTTGCGAGCCGAGCACGTCACCGGTGAGGCACTCGCTGTGCAGCCGGGCGAGCACGCCCGCACCGGCGATCTCCCCGGCGACCATGGCGACGTGTTCGTGGCCGTCGACGGCCCGATACGACACGATTCGGAACTCGCCGTGCTCGGTCGGCAGGCGAGCGTCGCCGACCCGTTGGACGAGGCTCACGCCGGCGCCACCACGCGGCCGTAGCCGGTCGTGCGCTGCTCGATCGGGCGCCCGACCGAGGCGGCGAAGTCGTGGAAGCTCTGCACGGTCATCGACTGCCCGTGGCTGGCACCTGCGGCCCGGGAGATGTTCTCGTCCATCAGCGTGCCGCCGAGGTCGTTGCATCCGGCGTTGATCATCTGCGCGGTGCCGACGAGACCGACCTTCACCCAGCTCGCCTGGATGTTCGGGATCAGTGCGCCATATGCGAGGCGAGCGACCGCGTGGACGAGCAGGTTCTCGCGGAACGTCGGGCCGCGCCGAGCGCGTCGTTGCAGGTAGATCGGCGAGGCCATGTGGACGAACGGCAAGCCGACGAACTCGGTGAAACCGACCCGCCCCGCGGCGGCGTTCTCGCGTTGCAGTTCGCGGGTCCGCACGAAATGTCGCGCCCAGTGGACCGGCTCCTCGACGGCGCCGTACATCATCGTGACGTTCGAGTGCAGCCCCACCGAGTGCGCTGCGCGATGGGCCTCGAGCCACTCTTCGGTGTCGACCTTGTCGGGGCACAGGATCGCTCGGATCTCGTCGTCGAGGATCTCGGCCGCGGTGCCCGGCAGTGACGCCAAGCCAGCGTCTTCGAGGCGCCGCAGGTACGTCGGGAGATCCTCGCCGAGACGCTTGGCCCCTTCGGTGACCTCGAGCGCCGTGAAGCCGTGGACGTGCATGTCGGGCACGGCGTCCTTCACGGCCTTCGTCACGTCGATGTAGTAGTCGCCGTCGAAATCGGGGTGGATGCCGCCCTGGAGCGTGACCTCGGTGGCGCCGAGCTCCCAGCCTTCGAGTGCTCGCTGGGCGATGTCGTCGAGCGTCAGCAGATAGGGCGTCCCGCGCAGATTGAGCGACAACGGGCCCTTCGAGAACCCACAGAACTTGCACTTGAACGTGCAGACGTTGGTGTAGTTGATGTTGCGGTTGTTGACCCACGTCAGGGTGTCGCCGACGAGTTCGCGACGAAGATCGTCGGCGGCGCGGGCGACGGCACCGACCTCCGGGCCGCGGGCGCCGAACAGCGTGGTGATCTCGTCGATGCCGATCTCGTCGCCGGACTCGATGCCGGCGAGCACGTCGGCGACCGCACCGCGCAGCGGGGCCGGCGACGGGGGCGCCGGGATGAGCGTCGGCGGCGTGCTGTCCGATCCGGAGTACCACGCCGTCGACCGATGGCCGACGAGCACGAACTCGGCACCGTCGGCGACGGTGTCGGCGGCGGTGGTCTTCTCGGGCCAGAACTGGCCGGGATCGTCGCGCCCGAGCCATTCGGCGTCGGCACGATCGATGACGGCGAAGTGCAGCGACTCGTCGATCCACCTTGCGCGATCGCGTACGAATTCGGGATACACCGTGAGGCGCGGCGCCAAGGCGAAGCCGCGGGCTTCGGTCACCTCGCGCAGTCGATCGAGGTCCGGCCAGGGCCGTTCCGGGTTGACGTGGTCGGCGGTGACGGGCGAGACCCCTCCCCAGTCGTCGATGCCGGCGTCGAGCAGCGATCCGAAGTCGTCCGACAGGTTCGGTGGTGCCTGCAGGTGCACATCGGCCGGCAGGATGAGGCGCGCCGCTGCGATCGCCCAGAGGTAGTCGTCGCTCGGACACGCCCGCACGCCCTTCATCGAGGTGCGCAACTTGGGGAGGAAGTTCTGGACGATGACTTCCTGCACGTGGCCATGGCGACGATGCGAGGCGGCGATCGCCTCCAGCCCGGCGAGTTGGTCGGCGCGGGTGTCGCCGATTCCGATCAGCAGACCGGTCGTGAACGGGATCTGCAGCTCGCCGGCGGCTTCCAGCGTGGCAAGGCGTCGTGCCGGGGTCTTGTCGGGTGCGCCACGGTGCGCCTCGAGATCGTCGGCGACCGACTCGATCATCATCCCCTGGCTCGGGCTCCACGGCCGCAGTTGACGCAGTTCGTCGATCGACAAGGCCCCGGCGTTGGCGTGCGGAAGCAGTCCGGTCTCCGCGAGCACCAGTTCACCCATCGCCGCGACGTAGTGGACCGTCGAGTCGTAGCCCCGTTCACGCAGCCAGGCACGCGCCACCTCGTAGCGGTCTTCCGGCCGTTCCCCGAGGGTGAACAACGCCTCGTGGCACCCGTTGCGTGCGCCTTGGCGAGCGATGCGCAGCACCGCTTCGGGCTCGAGGTACGGCGTCTCGACGCGTGCCGGAGGTTGCGCGAACGTGCAGTAGCCGCAGGTGTCGTTGCACAGGAAGGTCAGCGGGATGAACACCTTCGGGCTGTAGGTCACCCGGGTGCCGAAGCGTTCATCGCGACGAGCAGCAGCCAGTGCCATCAGGTCGGCGAGCGACGCGTCGAGGAGTTCGTGGTGGTGGGTCATCGGGGCTCCGGGAGGATCGGGTGGGCTGAGGGTGGGCTCACGTGGTGGGGGCGCCAGGGCCGGGGCGGCTGGCGATCTGGTGAGGGGTGAACGTCTCGTCGCAGTGCCAGCAGACGAACTGCTGGTCGAGGGGATGGCCGCACGCCTCGTGCGTCAGCACCGTCGGAGGGCCGTCCGACGACAGCCAGTCGTCGCCCCACCGCATCAGCGCGACCAGGGTCGGCGACAACGCCATGCCCTTCGGTGTGAGGCGGTACTCGTGCCGCGGCGGTCGCTCGCAATAGAGCTGACGTATCAGCACGCCGTGTTCGACCAGCCGTTTCAGTCGATCGGTCAGCACCGGGCGGGCGATGTCGAGGTCCTTGCGGAAGTCGTCGAAGCGACGCACGCCGCGAAATGCGTCGCGCAGGATCAAGATCGTCCAGCGGTCGCCGAGCACGTCGAGACTGGCCTGGATCGAGCACGCCGAGACAGCGGGCAACGACGGATCGGGATCGGACACGTCGACAACCTAGAGTGAGTTCGCTTCCAGAACCAAGTCGGTGCGAGATCCGAACTCACTCGGCTCACCGGACCCCGTCGAAGCTGGGTACCGTGGGGTTCATGTCCGACGAGCTCATCGAGCACGAACACGAACACGACCCGGACGATGATCACGATCATCACGATCACCGGCATTCACACATGGTTCACCGACACCGAGATGTCACGGGCGGTACGGCGCGTGCCGCCGTGTTCGGTGTCAGCGATGGGCTCGTCTCCAACGTGGCGTTGATCCTCGGCGTGGCCGCCGCCGCGTCGGACCGATCGAGCGTCCTCGTGGCCGGTGTCGCCGGGCTCCTCGCCGGCGCCGCATCGATGGCCGCCGGCGAGTACGTCTCGATGAAGGCCCAGGCCGAACTCGTCGAACGAGAACTCGCGATCGAACGTCGCTCGCTGGCCCGCCAGCCCGCCGCCGAAACGCGAGAGCTGGCCGCCATCTACCGCAGTCGAGGTCTCTCGGAGGAGCGAGCTCGTGAGATGGCCGAAGCGGTCATGCTCGACCCCGAGGTCGCCCTCGAGGTCCATGCTCGCGAAGAACTCGGCGTCAACCCCGACGAGACCGGCAACGCCGTCGCCGCCGCGATCAGCTCGTTCCTCGCGTTCGCCATCGGCGCCATGATCCCGTTGTTCCCTTGGTTCTTCACCGAAGGCAACGGTGCGGTGATCGCGTCGGCGCTCCTGGGGCTCCTGGCCGCCACGATCGTCGGCATCGTGCTCGCCACCTTCACCGAACGCTCCAAGTTCCGCACGGCGCTCCGCCAGGTCACCTGGGCGGTTGCAGCCTGTGCGGTCACGTGGCTGATCGGTTCGTGGCTCGGCAGCGTCGTCTAGACAGCCAGCCGGCAAGCACCGCGCCAGCGGGTACGTGCTGGCAGACTGCGCCCATGACCGGACGACCTCGACCCGCCATCGCCGCGCTGCCTGCGTACCGCCCCGGACGTTCCGCCGCCGCGGCCGAAGCCGACCACGGCGTGGTCGACGCGATCAAACTCGCCTCGAACGAGTTGCCGTTCGGGCCGTTGCCGTCGGTGGCCGGTGCGATCGCGGCGGGCATCGAACACCTTCACCTCTACGCCGACCACGGAGCGTCCGCGCTCCGCCAGGCGCTCGCCGCGCACGTCGGCGTCGACCTCGACCAGGTGGCGATCGGGGCCGGGTCGGCAGGCATCCTGCAGCAGATCGTCCTGGCGTACGTCGACACGAGCGAAGAGGTGGCGATGTGCTGGCCGTCGTTCGAGGCGTATCCGGTGTTCGCGATGCTCGTCGAGGCCGAACAGATCCGCGTGCCGCTGCGCGACGAGGTCTTCGACCTCCCGGCGCTCGCCGCCGCGATCGGACCACAGACGAAAGTCGCGTTCGTCACCAACCCGAACAACCCGACCGGTACGGTCGTCGGCACCGACGAGATCGCCGCCTTCCTCGCGGCCGTGCCCGACACGTGTCTCGTCGTGCTCGACGAGGCGTACAACGAGTTCGTCGACGACCCGCGCGTCGCCGACTCGACACCGCTGCTCCAGCAGCACGCCAACCTCGTGATCACCCGAACGTTCAGCAAGGCCCACGGCCTCGCCGGGTTGCGGGTCGGCTACGCGGTCGGCCACCGCGACGCGATCGCGATGATCGACCGCACGCTCGTCCCCTTCGCGATCAACGAACTCGCTCAGCGTGCGGCGCTGGCGAGCCTGGCGGCAGTCGACGAGATGCGTGTCCGTGTCGCGATGGTCATCGAAGAGCGAGCACGGGTGCGCGATGCGCTGCGAACCCGCGGCTGGACGACACCCGACCCACAGGGAAACTTCGTGTGGCTTCCCGTCGGCGACGTTGCGAGCGACCTCGGCGTGGCGCTCGAACGCCACGGCGTCGTCGCGAGGCCGTTCCCCGACGTCGGCGTGCGGATCACGATCAGCGATCGAGCGGGCAACGATCGCTTTCTCGCTGCGCTCGACGCCACCGGCGTCAGTCCGCGCTGAACGGAACACTGGTCGGATCGTCGACCCGATCGTCGACGGCAGCGAGGAGCGCCTCGAATTCTTCCTCGACGGCTCGGGCGAGGTCGTCGAGGTCCGCCAGCACGTCGCGGTCCGACGTGACACCGAAGCAGAGTTGCCCGTCGTAGGACACGACGGCCATCGTCAGCCCTTCGCCGTCGATGACTTCCACGTAGGGATAGGTCCGCAGGATCTTCGCGCCGAGCAGATACAGCGGAATCGGCGGGCCCGGCACGTTGGTGATCACGAGGTTCATCGGGATGGATCGGCTCACGAATCTGGTCAGCGCCGTCGCCAGGATCGGGACGGCATCGGCCAGTTCGACGATTCGCTGCGCGCCATCCATGAGTCCGTCGTCGCGCTTGAGCGCCCTCGTGGTCTCGTGCAGGCGCTCGAGACGAACCGCCGGATCTGATTCGGCAACCGGGAGATCGACGATGATCAGCGAGATCCGGTTGCCGAGCGTGTCACCGTGTTCGTCATCGCCTCGCTTCGACACCGGCACCATCGCGCGTAGGGTGCGGTGTTCGACGTCGTCGCCTCGGGCGAGCAGGAATCGCCGCAGCGCCCCCGTGCAGGCCGCGAGCACGACGTCGTTCAAGGTGACGTCGACGCGTTCGCGGATGGCTGCCGCCAGGTCGAAGGGCACGTCGGCGTGGACCCAGCGCCGGTGAGGCGTGACTGCGACGTTCCATGGGGCACTCGGGGGCCGCTTCGAGAAGCTCGCCGCTGTCCGCACGACATTGGAGGCCGCGTCGACGAGCGAGCGAGGCCGAACGGCCGACGCGAGCGCGTCGCGACCGACCCGCAGCGGTCGAGTGAGCTGGCGACCGATCGCATCGCCGAGCAGGTCGCGGCTCGACGGCGCAGGGCGTGGTTCCCAGACGACGTCGGACCGATCGCTGGGGTCGCGCTCAGCTGCCGGAGGGTGTGGCTCGACGTCGACCAGTGCCATCGCCAGATCGACGTTGGCGATGCCGTCGCCGAGCGCGTGATGCGTCTTGATGATCAGACCGACCTCGTCGCCCTCGAGACCGTCGATCAGCCACATCTCCCACAGCGGGCGGCGGCGATCGAGCGGCAACGACTGGAGCCGAGACATCAGCGTCGACAGCTGCTCGTCGTCGCCGGGCCGTGGGAGCGCCGTGAGCCGAACGTGATAGTCGAGGTCGAAGCGGTCGTCGTCGACCCAGACCGGGCGCCCCTGCGACAGCGGCACCTCCATGATCCGTTGGCGTAGCCGCGGTACCCGATGCAGCCGGCTCCCGACGTGCCGGCGCAGTCGATCGATGTCGAGCGCACCTCGCTCGTCGCGAAGCGGCGCTCCCTCGAGGATCGACAACGATCCGACGTGCTGCGGCTCGTGCTCGGTCTCGATCCGGAGAAACGAGGCATCGGTCGCAGAGAGCGGCTCGCGAAATCCGGGGGCCATTCGCCGAACCTACGTCGAACGAGCCGCGGCGACCAGGGACGAACGTCCCGGGTCGCAGCACGAACGTCCCGGGTCGCAGCACGAACGTCCCGGGTCAGAGCACGTCGCGGAGATTCGCGGCGGCGGTCTCGGGCGTGAGGTCGCGTTGCAGATTCGCAAGCAGCTCGTAGCTCGCCGGGATCTTCGCGACGTCGGCCGAACGCAGCAGCGGCGGGTAGTAGTGCGCGTGGAGTTGGAAGTCGGTCGTCGACGACGTCGGAGCGTTGTGCCAACCCGAGCAGTACGGGAACGGCGTGTTGAAGAGCCGGTCGAAGGCACCGAGCATCACCCGCAGCGCCTCCCCCAGCGCCTGTGACGATGCGTCATCGAGATCGAGCAGCGTCCTCGCCGGCGTCCGCGGCAGCACCAGCGTCTCGTAGGGCCAATACGCCCAGTACGGCACGACGACGATCCAGTGCTCGTTGGCCACGATCGTTCGTGAGCCGTCGACAGCTTCACGCTCGGCGTAGTCCAGCAGCATCGACGAGCCGTGCAGGGACCGGTAACGCTGCTGCGACTCGACCTCACGCATCGCTTCGTCGGGCAGATACTTCGACGCCCAGATCTGGCCGTGCGGGTGGGGGTTCGACGCACCGGAGATCGCGCCGCGCGTCTCGAACAGCTGCACCCACTCGTAGGTCGCCGACAGGTCGGCCAGCTGGTCGCGCCAGAGCTCGATCACGACGGCGATCTCGTCGAGCGACATCTTCGAGAGGGTGAGGTCGTGACGCGGCGAGAAGCAGATCACCCGGCATTCGCCGTCCGCCGCATCGATCTCGAACAGGTCGTCTGCCGGATCGCCGATCGGCGCGGGCACGCCGGGGAGCAGCGCGGAAAAGTCGTTCTGGAAGACGAACGTCGACTCGTAGTCGGGATTGCGGACGCCGCCAGCGCGCTCGTTGCCCGGGCACAGGTAGCACTCCGGGTCATGGCGCGGCGTCTGGTCGGCAGCCGCGTCGTCGAGCTGACCTTGCCACGGGCGTTTCGTGCGCTGCGGCGACACGACAACCCAGTCGCCGGTGAGCGGATTGCGCCGTCGGTGAGGATGCTGCGTCGGATCGAAGGTGGCGGACATCGGGGCTCAGCGCAATTGCGCCGGCGACAGCGCGTACAAACCATCAGCCGTGGCCGTGGCAGCAGGCAGGAGTCCGGCCACGGTCGGCAGGATCTGCTCGCCGAAGAACTTGGCGCTCTCGAGTCGTGCGGCGAGAAACCCGGCGTCGTAGCCGGTTGCCTCCGTCGCAGCGATCGCCGACTTGGCGAGCAGGCCTCCGCACACCGTCGTACCCAGCAACCGTAGATATGGGGTCGATGCGCCGAGTAGCGATCGGGGATCGGTGCGAGCGATCGACAGCAGGTGCTCGGTCGCTGTCCGTGCGACGCCGAGCGCATCCTGGAGATGCGCCCCGAAGCCAGCCAGCCCCTCGATGCTCGACAACGTCGCCGCTCGCTGCGCGAACTCGTCGAGCAACTCGGTGATCACCGCACCGTGACGCATCGCCAGCTTCCGACCGACGAGGTCGGCGGCTTGGATGCCGTTGGTGCCTTCGTAGATCGCGGCGATCCGAATGTCTCGGTAGTGCTGTGCCACGCCGGTCTCCTCGACGTAGCCCATGCCGCCGTGGATCTGGAGCGCCAGTGACGTCATCTCGTTGCCGACGTCGGTGCACAGCCCCTTCGACAGCGGGATCAGCAGGTCGGCCAGTTCCCGCCAGGCGGTCACATCGTCGGGGTCGGTGGCTGCGGTGGCCCGGTCGAGCGCGGCAGCATTGGTGTAGACGAGGCAGCGCATCGCGTCGAGCCACGCTCGCTGCGTCATGAGCATCCGGCGAACGTCGGGGTGCTCGATGATCGGACTCGACGAGCCCTTCGGCGCGCCGATCGCGGTGCCTTGCTCTCGGTCGAGCGAGTATTGCAGCGACTGCTGGTACGCCCGCTCGCTGGCGGCCAGGCCCTGCAGCCCCACCGACAGCCGGGCGTTGTTCATCATCGTGAACATGTTGCGCATGCCCTCGTGTTCGCCGCCGACGAGCCAACCGGTGGCGCCTTCGAACTGCATCACGCACGTCGGCGAGCCGTGAATGCCGACCTTGTGTTCGATCGACACGCACTCGATACCGTTGCGCTCGCCGAGGGCTCCCTGGCCGTCGAGGAGGAACTTCGGCACGAGGAACATCGAGATGCCCCTGGTGCCGGGAGGCGAACCGGGGGTTCGCGCGAGCACGAGGTGCACGATCTGCTCGGCGAGGTCGTGCTCGCCGAACGTGATGTAGATCTTCTGGCCGGTGATCGCGTACGAGCCGTCGCCGTTGGGCTCGGCCTTCGTCGTCACCGCACCGACGTCCGACCCTGCCTGCGGCTCGGTGAGATTCATCGTGCCCGTCCACTGGCTCGTGAGCATCTTGGGCAGATACGTGGCCTTCTGTTCGTCGGAGCCGTGGGCGAGAATCGCGTCGATGGCGCCCTGCGTGAGCAGCGGACACAGCGAGAGTGCCATGTTCGACGAGGTGAACAGTTCCTGGACCGCGATCGCCGAGATCCACGGGAAGTCGGCACCGCCGAACTCGCTCTCGAAGGGCATCGCGCCGAAACCGGACTCGACCCAGCCGTGAAATGCTCGCTGGAAGCTCTCCGGAACGACGACGGATCCGTCGTCCTGGCGGCGAGCGCCGATCCGGTCACCGTCGACGTTCGTCGGCGCCACCACCTCGGCCATGAAACGCCCGACCTCGGCAACGACCTCGGCGAGCGTGGCGGGGTCGACGTGTGCGAAGCGCTCGGTCGCGAGGAGATCGCCCAGGTCGGCGACCTCGTTCATCACGAATCGGATGTCCTCGACTGGCGGCAGGTAGTCACTCATCGTCGCCGAGGCTATTGGATCAAGAGGCACGGCGTCGGCGCCTGCGTCAGGTTCGGTCGTCTCGGACGCGCGTTCAGAGACGTCGGATGTCGGGGTTGAACGCTCGCGGGCCACGGCGGGGCACATGGACACCCGCCGCGTAGAGCAGCCGGATGATGCGTTG
This sequence comes from Ilumatobacter sp., assembly GCF_046290335.1. Taxonomy (GTDB): domain Bacteria; phylum Actinomycetota; class Acidimicrobiia; order Acidimicrobiales; family Ilumatobacteraceae; genus Ilumatobacter_A. The sequence continues at coordinate 108,515 of NZ_JBKAGH010000004.1, forward strand.
TCGATGACCGCGCCAGGGTTCGAGATGCGCGCACATCCTGGCATCACCACCGTCATCAGGATCGAGACGCGTGGCGTCGCCGGTGAACGCGTAGTTGACGAGCGTCGGCATCCCGTAGTCACGCAGCACGATCGTGTCGGGATCGCCGTGCGATGCGATGACGGTTGCGGTCGCCGTCCAGATGCCGAGGCCGGGCAGCGCCGACAAGCGTTCGATCGCCTGGTCGGCGGGCATCGTCGCTGCCTCCTCCAGACGATTCGCACGTTTGGCCGCCAGCAGGATCGCCTCGGCGCGACGCCGCTCGACGTTGATCCGGTGCAGATCGGTATATGACAGCGTGGCGATGGCGGTCGGGGTCGGCGGCACCAGCAGTTCGCACGGTCCTGGCGCCTGCGCGCCCCACGTACGGCACATGCGATTCCAGCTCTTCGACGCTTCCTGCGTCGTCACCCGTTGGCCGAGCAGCACGAGCACGAGTTCTTGCCAGATGACCCCGCACGCTGCGAGACGCACGCCGCGATGGCGCCGCCACCATTCCGCCACACGCGGGTGCAACGACGGGTCGAATCCGGCGAGATCGTCGTGCAAACCGACCCAGTGCGGGGCCCGGTCGAGCAGCCACGACGCCCCGCTTCCCCACGCCTCGGCTTCGACACGGCCGCGGTCGTCCCAGCGCAACCGCATCGTCCCGGGGCCGTCGGGCGTCAGCACCGCTTTCGCGAACTCGCGACCCGCCGAGCGAAAAGTCGGATCGGCCCCGTAGATCCCGATCATCTGCAGCGTCGAGCGCAGATCGATGTCGCCGACCTCGAGGGTTCGGTTCACACGTCGAGCAGCGAGCGCCAGTCGGACGCGTACGCGTCCTGCACCTGGGCTGGCGTCATCCGCAGCGTCGACTCGCGCACCGCGTCGACGACCTGTCGCGCTTCGACGTAGTGATGGCCGACGTGGCGGAGGCCTTCGAACATGGCCGAACGCATCGCCACCAGATCGGCCGCCGGTGCGGTATCCATGAACCCCCACACCGTGTAGGCGATCGTGAGATCGTGCACGACGGGCGCCCGAGAGAACAGCGAGGCTCGGCGCAGGCCGACGCCCAGGCAACCGCGCATGACGTCGTCGGGATGTTCGCCGGGCTGCAGGTGCAGCTTCGAGCGCAGCGAGTTGGCGATCTTGATGGCGAACCCTTGATCGGGCCCTTGCGAACCGAGTCGATCACCGACGGGCTGGAATCCCTCGATGTCCGCTGGACGATCGGGCATCCAGGCGGACGGCACGTGGTCGGGGGACGTGTACGCGCGCGCGACAGCGGTCGGGGCCGTCGGGCTGAACTTGGGAGCTGCCATGGCCCTAGTCAAGCGCGTCCGAGGCCACTCCGTCGGTTTCGGCGGTGCCGGTGTTGCTGGCGTTGTCGGCTGGGTCGGAACGCGTCAGGCCACCGACGCCCGGAAGCGCCCCAGGCACATCGTGAGCAGGTCGACGAGAATCGTGCGCATTTCGTCGAACATGCCGTTGGTCGATCGTCGCAAGAACTCGAACGACTCGAACTGGAACGGCAGTTCCGCTGCGGTGACGACCCGGGTCTGCATGCCCGGCGCGAGCGGTGACAACTCGGCGGCGAAATGGTCGAGGAACTGCTGACGCATGTTGAGCCGGCCGATCTCGAACTGGTGCGCGATCGTCGGCTCGTTGAACGCAGCCACCTTCGCGGCTCGCGTGATCGGTGCCATCGCCGAGTAGACGTGCAAACGATGATCGACGAAGTGGTCGACGCGTTCTTCGAACGATCCGACGCCCGACTGCTCGAGCAACATCTCGGGCCCGTAGCGGTTCAGTGCGTGGGCGACCGCCGCTCGAACGAGTCCGTCTCGATCCTCGAAATACCGATAGATCGACCGATTCGAGACGCCGGCTCGAGCCGCCACCTCGTCGACCGACGGTTCGATCGAGCCGCCTTCGAACAATTCGAGTACCGCGTCGAGCACGGCCGTTCGATTTCTGGTTCGGCGCAGCGTACGGCCATCAAGTGAGTCTCCATCCATCTCTCCCATTCGGCCAGTTTGTCAGTTCGTGTTCACCAGTTCGATGTCAGCAGGAAAGAAACCCACCTTTGGTCACCAGACAGACACGGAACGTGAGTCGGCCGTTCGAGAAGTCAACTCGTCTCGTGAAGGAGTCCGAACACGAGGCTGTCTTCGAGGGCGCGCCACGAGGCTTCGATGATGTTCGGGCTCACGCCGATCGTGGTCCAGTCACGCGTGCCATCGGTGGCCGACAACAGCACTCGCGTCGTTGCCCCCGTTGCGCTTCCCCCATCGAGAATGCGGACCTTGTAGTCGGTGAGATGGATGTTGGCGACGTGGGGCAGCGATCGCTGGATCGCCTTGCGCAGCGCTGTGTCGATGGCGTTGACCGGGCCGTTGCCCTCGGCCGTCCAGACGTGACGCTGAGCGTCGGCCCCGTCGGGACCGTTGGGCCCCACCCACACCTTGACGGTCGCCTCGGTGCTGAACTTGCCGGGCACGACATCGCCGGGCAGTTCGTCGGTGATCACGCGCATCGACTCGACGCGGAAGAACTCCGGCACCGAACCGGCCGTGCGACGCATCAGCAACTCGAGGGAGGCGTCGGCGGCCTCGAACTGGTAGCCCTCGTGCTCGAGGCGCTTGAGGTCGTCGATCACGGCATTGATCTGCTGGCCGTCGATGTCGATGCCGATCTCGTCGGCCTTCATCTGGATCGTCGCGCGACCGGCCATCTCCGACACGACGAAGCGGGTGCCGTTGCCGACCGCCTCGGGAGCGATGTGCTCGTAGGCATCTTTCGCGCGAGCGATCGCCGACACGTGCAGCCCGGCCTTGTGTGCGAACGCCGACGAGCCGACGTAGGGCGCCTGCGGGTTGACGGCACGGTTCAGGGTCTCGGCGACGTGATGGCTCACCGACGTCAGCAGTTCGAGTCGCCCCTCGGGCAGGCACTCGTAGTCCATCTTCAACTGCAGATTGGGGATGACGGTGGTGAGGTTCGTGTTGCCGGTCCGCTCACCGAGCCCGTTGAGCGTGCCCTGGACGTGGCGGGCGCCGGCTTCGACCGCGGCGATCGAGTTGGCGACCGCACATCCGGTGTCGTCGTGGCAGTGAATACCGATCGTGGCGTCACCACCCACGTGCGCCGAGACGTCTCGCACGATCGCGGCGACCTCGTGAGGCAGCGTGCCGCCGTTGGTGTCGCACAGCACCAGGTGGCTGGCGCCGTTGACGACGGCTGCCTCGATCGCACGAAGCGAGAACTCGGGATTCTGCCGGTAGCCGTCGAAGAAGTGCTCGAGGTCGACCAACACCAGGCGGCCCTCGTTGCGCAGGAACCGAACCGAGTCGGCAATCATCGCGGCCCCTTCGTCGAGCGTCGTCTGCAACGCCTCGACGACGTGATACTCGGCGCTCTTCGCAACGATGCAGACCGCCGCCGTGTTCGCCTCGATGAGGTTACGCAACGTCGCGTCGTCGTCGACCTTGCCGCGCGGGCGACGCGTCGAGCCGAACGCGACGAGCGTCGAGGTGTTCAACGTCAGTTCGCGCTGCGCGCGTTCGAAGAACTCGACGTCTTTCGGGTTCGCTCCTGGCCACCCGCCTTCGATGTAGTGCACGCCGAGCAGGTCGAGTTGCTCCGCGATGCGGAGCTTGTCGTCGACCGTCGCAGTGACGCCCTCCACCTGGAGCCCGTCTCGGAGTGTGGTATCGAAGATCTCGACGCGTCGCATCCCACAAGTCTGCCGGGTGACGACCGCCACGACGCAGTCATCACCGGCGCCAGACGCGTGCCGGCCGCGTCGGGTCGCCGGTCACATCACGCGTCGCATCACCCGCTGGAGCGAATTGCACGCGTGCAAGATGTGCGAAAACCTGTGTGGTCGTGGTGAACATCGAGTGAAAATCAGTGGACGCGTGGTGGATGACGAGGTGAACTCCGTGGATAACGGAAAAGTTCTGTGGGTAAGTCTGTGACTTTGTGAATACCTCTTGACCTGGGGTTTTGCATCGACTTGACTGATGTTTGTTCCGAAGAGCGCATGGCGCAAGTCACAGCGGCATCGGGACAGGGACGAGTACACCGGCCACCTCGGCCACCCGAATCGGGCAACCGGATCGGTGCGGGCGAGGCGACGATCGACGCAGGTAACTGCGGCGGCGTCGGGTCAGACCGGGGCGACGGGGAACCGGCGTCGACGGAGACCTGCTGGCGGCGATGGGCAACCGGAGCTGGCAGCGCACGTGGCACGGAGCGAAGTGAGCGGTGACCACCCCAACTGGTCGCCAGGAACGACGTTTCGGTCGGCGCCGAGATCGACGGCACGGGCAACCGGGTCAGCGTGAATGGTGTTGACAAACGGACATCGCCCGCCGCGCCGCCTTTCGGGGCAGCGAGACGGGCGATGTGAACAGGTCGAGCAGCAGGCTAACGCCCAGCGAACGACCGATGGTGGATACGTCCCAAGAGGGCTCCGGAAGGCGCGCCGACTTCGGTCTGGCAGCGCCGCCGGAGCTCTCGCCTTTTTCGGGTGCTGCCGCGAGACGGTGCGCGCGTCAACGACCGCCGTCTCGTCGATCGACGAGCACGCCCGCTCGTTCGAAGGTGTCGGCGAGATGCTCACGCACGTCCGACGACGCATCGCGGGTCTTCTTCATGCCGGCGATGCCACCCGCCCAGCCGCCGGTGCGACGGTCGAAACGCACGACCGTGGTGTCGTCGTCCCACGAACGCAACGCGACGTCGACGCGTACATACGGCGAGAAGCCACCGAACAGGATGTTCTTGATCCGCGAGCCACGCGTCGCGACGAACGTCCACTCGTCGTCCCATGACACTGCGAAGCCGCGCTCGACGAACGCGTCGCTCGTCACCTGCTTCGCGTCGTCCGCGTCACCGCTCAAGGTGAACTCGTGCACCGCCATGGAGCGAACTGTACGGCGACCGACCGACGGCGAGCGACCGGTACGTCAGCCCGCCGGGGTCCGCCACGGGTCGAGTTCGTCGGCCGAACGAACGTCGCGGGCGAGTCCGGCGTCGATGTAGGCGTCGATCATCCGATGGTGCATCCGCATCCGGGTCTCCTGGTAGACGCCGAAGCTCACCCCGCGTTTGCCACGCGACTTCAACCCGGCCTGCACACGCGGCAGGTTGTCCATGTCCTGCTGGAAGACGTCCGCGAGTTGACCCATCCCCTCCGCTTCGTGCCACCGCTGCTCGAGGGTGAGCCGCTGCTGGGGTGCGGGCTCGGGCACCGAGCCGTCGTCAGGATTCGGAGCCATGCGGATGACGTCCATGAAACAGGTGTCAGGGGTGCTCCCCGGTCGCCAGCGATAGACGAGCGACTGGCCGATCCCCGCCCAGGGGGCAAATGCCGGGAACAGGTGGTACAGCGTCGCGTCGAGCAACTCCGTGTCGGATCGATCCGACAGATCGACGCCGAATCGATCGGACATCGCCGCTCGGAAGATGTCGGCCACGACCGCCCTCGGGTTCGCGTCGTCGGGAACGTCGATGCGCATGCCGTCGGGCACCTTGCCCTTCGGCGAGTTCGCAGCAAAGGCCAGGTACGCGTCGACGACCTGCTGCGGCGTGAGTTCGGACAGGTGCGGACTCTGCGCGCCGAAGCCGTTGACGAAGCGTGTGACGTGGGGAGACTCGGGCCAGATCGAGTACTCGCTGTTCTCGTCGGCGGTGAACTCGAGGATCTGCGGGTGCGTGGCGATCACGTGGTAGCCCTCGCCGAACGCTTCCATGCACACCTTCCAGTTCGCTGGCACCTCCTTGGTGGCCCAGAAGGCGCGGTAACGACCGGTCATGTCGAAATCGCGTTCGAAGTGCTCGATCAACTTGTCGGCGTAGGTGTCGAACGGTTGCGGATCCTCGGCCATGTTGACGAACACGAAGCCCTGCCAGGTGGCGACGGCCGCCTCGGGAAGACACGAGTCGGGCTGCTCCCACACCTGCGGAAAGTCCCACTCGGCGGGCAGCTCGGTGAGCGTGCCGTCGAGGTCCCACCGCCATCCGTGAAACGGGCAACGGAACGACGCGACGCGTCCATCATCGACGCGCAGCTTCGTCCCGCGGTGCAGGCACGCGTTGTGATACGCCTTGATCTCGCCCGCCTTCGTCCGCACCACGATCAGCGACTGATCGGCGACGTCGTAGACGACGTGGTCGCCCGGCTGTTCGAGATCGACCTCCATGCACGCCATCTGCCACGTGGAGGTCCACAGGTACTCGTTCTCCAACTCGGCGAAGCGCGCGTCGACATAGCGAGACTTGGGGACGTCGGCCGCCCCCTGCGGGGCCGCGCTGTTGTCGAGCATCGACGCCGGGACCGGCCGGGTGTCACGAGCGAGGAAGTCCTGCACCGACGGGCCCGCGCTCCGGGCGTGTCCGACTTCGACCGGGGTGACGTGTTCGGATTCTGTCGCCGTCATGACGATCAGTCTGGCAACCGATCGGCGGCGTGCTCCCATCAGACCGCGAGTTCGCACCAATCCTTGTACCGGTCGTCCTGACCGGTGACGGTCTGCATGTACGTCTCGGCGATCGCGAGCGTCATCGGTCCGGGGCACGGGATCGAGCGGTCGTCGACCGAGTTGACCGAGCTGACCTCGGCCGCAGTACCGCAGACGAACGCCTCCTCGGCGATGTAGAGATCGCTGCGCGCCAGGTTGTCGAGCGTGACCTCGAAGCCGAGGTCACGGGCGATCGTCATCACCGTGTTCTGCGTGATGCCTTCGAGCGCGCCCGCCGACAAGGGCGGGGCGATCAGCTTGCCGTGACGGGCGACGAAGATGTTCTCACCCGAACACTCGGCAACGAGGCCGTTCGGGGCGAGCATGATCGCCTCGTCATAGCCGGCTTTCAGCGCTTCGACCTTCGCGAGCGACGAGTTGACGTAGTTGCCGGTGGTCTTGGCCGCGGGCGGCATCGTGTTGTGGTCGTGGCGGGTCCAGGACGAGATCTTCATCCGCACGCCCTTGGTCACCGCTTCGTCGCCGAGGTAGGCGCCCCACGGCCAGCAGGCGATCGACACGTCGACCGAGCACGGCAGCGTGTTGAGGCCCATCTCGCCGTAGCCGAGGTAGGCGATCGGGCGGATGTAACACGACGGCAGACCATTGACCGCGACGACCTGCTTCGTGGCGTCGATGAGTTCGGCGACCGTGTACGGGATCTCCATCCCGAGGATCTTCGCCGAGCTGAACAGGCGGTTGATGTGCTCGGTGAGCCGGAAGATCGCCGGACCCTGCGAGGTCTCGTACGCGCGGATGCCTTCGAAGACACCGCTGCCGTAGTGCAGGCCGTGTGTCAGGACGTGCACCTGCGCCTGGTCCCAGTCGACGAGTTCGCCGTTCATCCAGATCTTGTCGGTGGGGGTGATGGGCATCGTGGCTCCGTACGCAGGTGGTGATGCGTATCGGTTTGTCTCTGACACAAACCGATACGGGTGGACGTCGGGTCAGTTTCGCACGCGGGCGGCGATGGCGTCACCTACGTCTGTGGTGCTGCCGGTGACAGGCTCCACACACGCTGCACGAATTCGTTCGGCGGCGTCGGCTTCACCGAGAAAATCGAGCATCAGCGCCGCGGACAAGATCGCCGCGGTCGGGTTCGCCAGGTTCTGGCCGGCGATGTCGGGGGCAGACCCGTGCACCGGTTCGAACATCGACGGGCTCGTACGCGTCGGGTCGAGGTTGGCCGACGACGCCAGGCCGATGCCGCCCGACACGGCTCCGCCGAGGTCGGTCAGGATGTCACCGAAGAGGTTGTCGGTGACGACGACGTCGTAGCGGTGCGGGTCCTGCACGAAGTAGATGCAGGCCGCGTCGACATGGTTGTAGGCGGTGCTGACGTCCGGGTACTCGGCGGCGACCTCGTTGAACGTGCGCTCCCACAGTCCACCGGCGAACTGCAACACGTTGGTCTTGTGCACCAGCGTCAGGTGCTTGCGGTCACGGCGCTGCGCGAGGTCGAAGGCATAGCGGATGCACCGCTCGACGCCGAAGCGGGTGTTGAACGAACCCTGGGTCGCGACCTCCTGGGGCGTGCCGGTGCGCAGCGAACCGCCTTCGCCGACGTACGGGCCTTCGGTGTTTTCGCGCACGACCACGAAGTCGTGCGGGGTGTCGCCGCCGGGAGCGGTGCCGACGAAGGGCCGCTGGTTGATGTACAGGTCGAGGTCGAAGCGCATCTTGAGCAGTAGTCCTCGCTCGATGACACCGGGAGCGACGTCGGGATGGCCGACCGCGCCGAGCAGAATCGAGTCGAACTCGCGCAACTGGTCGAGCGTGTCGTCCGACAGGATCTCGCCGTCGCGCAGGTAGCGGCTGCCGCCCAGATCGAAGTCGGTCGTGGCGACGTCCACCCCGGCGGCGAGGACGACCTTGATCGCCTCCGCCGTCACGTCCGGTCCGATGCCGTCTCCACCGATCACTGCAATGTTGTGCGCCATAGGCGCCACAGCCTAGGGAATCGTCGTGCCGGCGACGGTGGTCGCAGATGTTGGCACCGTGCTGGTCGTCGTGCTCGTGGTCGGGGTGACGGTCGTGCTGGTGGTCGTCGTCGTGCTCGTGGTCGGGGTGACGGTCGTGCTGGTGGTCGTCGTGGTGCTGGTCGTCGTGGTGCTGGTCGTGCTGGTGGTGGTCGTGGTGCTGGTGGTGCTGGTGGTGCTGGTGGTGCTGGTGGTCGTCGTCGGAGGCGGCACGGTCTGCCACGGCGACGTGAACACCTCGGGTCGATATCGACGCGGGTTCGGCCAAGCGTCGCGCAGCATGTCGCGTGCGTTGTTCGACACGGTCACGATCAGATTCCCTGCAGCGTCGCGCTGCGGCAACAGATGCGCGTGGTAGGTGTTCATCGTCGGGTCGGCGCCGCGAGGCAGGAGCGCACGCGACTCCACCGTCGTCCACGGTCCCCACGGCTGCGCAGCCACGTCGAGCGTGAACTCGTCACCCCAGTAGCCGTTGACTGCAGTCGTCGCCACCCACTGCCCGTCGATCAGGCGCGGTTGCATCGGGAACTCGGCCCAGTGACGAGCGAGGATCGGTTGCGCGCCCGCCGGGTCTCGATCCCAACCTTCGGCTCGCCAGTACTCCGGGGCGACGCTCAGCTGTCCCCTCGGGACGCGGGCCAAGAACATCAGCGTCCCACTGTGCGGTCCGTTCGCCCAGCCGCCGCCTCGGGCGAGGTTCTGTTCGAAGGTGTTGCCGAACAGGTAGGTGTGCTCGTCGTCGCTGACGACGGCGTACCCGTAGATCGGCTCCGCGCCGGCGTTCGGCGCCGGGCGGAAGTCGAGGCGAGCGAGCGTCACCGGGTCGTAGGTCGCGAGGTGGGTGGCAACCGGATGCCAGCCGAGGCCGTCGGGCGGGACGGGATCGTCGGCGTCTTTGCGCATCTCGGCCCAGAAGACGTGGAGCACATCCCCATGCCGCTCACCCCCCATCGGCCAGAACCATCGCGACAACGTCGTCGTGCCGGTCCCGTCCTCGAACGGGGCCGGACGCTCGGGGGTGCCGCCGTGGACGAGACGGAAGCACGCGCCGTCCTGGACCAGCGCAGCGTTGTGGACGAACGACGCGCCCCCGAGCGAGTCGGCGGTGCCGGATTGGTCGATGAAGGTGTCTTGGAACAGCCAGAGCGCTCGTCCGCCGCCGAGGTCGTAGACATGCTGATAGTCCCAACCGAGCACGGGTCCGACGCGAGCAGCGAAGAACGCATCGAGTCCGGCCGCCGACGTGTCAGCCGCACAACCGACATCGGTCGAGACGTCGCCCGCAGCGTTGACGATTCTCGACGCTGCCCATGGTGGCGGCGGCGCGGCCGGCGGAGGCGGTGGCGGAGGTTCGTCCGGGATCGGCCGGGCGACCACGGCCGGCGCAGCATCGTCCTGCGCCGGCGCCGTCACAGGTGTCGACCGGGCGTCCGGCTGCTCGACCTCGCTCGCCACGACGGGCGCCGCGTTCGTCGGGACGGTCGGCGGCACGGACGTGGCGCTCGACGACGCCGTGAAGGTCGTGGTCACGGGCACGTCGCCGGTGACCACGACCTCTGACGATGCCAGCCCGGCCGTCTGGCTCGAGTCGCCCGGGGCACGAGACCCGAGACCGAGCAACAGCAGCCCGGTGACGCCGAGCGCTCCTGCGACGGCGAGTGCCCCACCGACGACTCGGCGACGACGCAACGGCAACGCGGCACCGACGACGGGGGGTGGCTGCATCTCGCCGACCGGCGGCGGCCAGCGCGTCGACTCGTCTGGCAGCTCTCCCACCGAGTCGAGCCTACGTTTCGGTAGCCTTGCTCGTCATGGCAAACCCGCAGCTCTCCCAAGCCGCGTACGACCGGTTGCAGGCGGAGTTCACCGACCTGACGACTCGTGGCCGTATCGAGGTGGCGAACAAGATCGAGCGGGCCCGCGAAGAAGGTGACCTCAAGGAGAACGCCGGCTACCACGCGGCCAAAGACGAGCAAGGCCACATGGAAGGCCGAATCCGTCAGCTCGAGCACCTCATCGAAAACGCCGAGATCGTCAACGCGAGTCCGATCTACACCATCGTCTACGACGGCGACTCCGACGACATGGCCGAGCGCTACATGATCGGCAACATGGAAGAACACGCACCCGACGCCGATGTCATCAGCTCGACCTCACCGCTCGGCGCAGCGCTCGAAGGCGCGTCCGTCGGTGACACGATCACCTACGAAGCTCCCAACGGCTCGCTGACGGTCAAGGTCCTGAAGGTCGAATCCGTCTGAGCGCCCCACCTGACGTGGCCGACACCGACGTCCGATCGCCGCGTCCGGCTCGTCCCACGTCGCCCGTCGTGGTCCCCGACCTGCCGCCGGAGCGGCGGATCGAACTCGCCGACCTCGGCGACCTCGTCGTGCGCGAATTCGGCAATCTCGACGGGCCAGCGGTGATCTTGCTGCACGGCTGGACGGCGACTGGCGACCTCAACTGGTTCAAGTGTTACGACGCGCTCGGGGAACGGTACCGCGTCGTCTCCTACGACCATCGTGGACACGGCAGCGGCCTGCGCACGAAGAAGCGGTTTCGACTCGAGGACTGTGCCGACGATGCCGTGGCGGTTGCCGACGCACTCGGCATCGACCGGTTCATCCCGGTCGGCTACTCGATGGGTGGTCCGATCGCACAACTCGTCGGGCACCGGCACCCGGCTCGCGTCGACGGACTCGTCTTGTGCGCCACCGCCGCATTCTTCAGCTCGCGCCGAGCCGAACGATGGTCGTTCCTCGGCCTCACCGGGCTCGCAGCGTTGGCTCGCGTCACGCCCGAACAGGCGCGTTCCTGGCTGACCGAGCAGCTGTACCTGAACCGCAAAGCCGAGCAGTGGGAGCCCTGGGCGATCGAGCAGGCGGCGACCCACGATTGGCGGATGCTGCTCGAAGCAGGCACCGAGATCGGCAACTTCAGTTCGGTGCCGTGGATCGGCCAGATCGACGTCCCCGTGTCGATGGTCGTCACGATGGACGACCAAGTGGTCAGCCGGCGGCGACAGACGAAACTCTTCGAGTTGATCCCGGGCGTCGAGGTTCACCGCGTGCCCGGCGATCACGACGCCGTGGTCGCCGGATCCGACGCGTTCGTCCCGGCACTGTTGCGCGCCGTCGGCTCCGTCGTGCAACGATCGACCTCGCCATGACCGCCAGGCCCGCCATGACCGCCGGGCGCCGGCTGCTCCTCACCGCGAGCGTGCTCGGCGCCGCGGCCGGAGCCGTCGCCCTCGCTCGCCGCCCTACCGCCGTTGGCCACTTCGACCGGTCGTGGACTCGGCGAAGCGCTCGACTCGCCCGGATGGGCGCCCGCGTCGGCGGCACGTATGCGACCACGGCGGCGCGCAAGACGTTCGCGTCGGCCGAGCGACGCGTCGAGCTCGACCGTGCCCGCGAGTTCCGAACCGCCGAGCAGGTCGCGGCCGAACTCGGTCAGATGAAGGGCGCCCTGATGAAGCTCGGCCAGATGGCGAGCTATCTCGACGACGGGTTGCCCGAGCCGCTGCGACTCGCGCTGTCTCAGTTGCAGTCCCAGGCTCCGCCGATGTCGACCGACCTCGCCCGAGCAACGATCGAGGCCGAGTTGGGTCGGTCGATCGACGAGTTGTTCATCGAGTTCGACGACGAGCCGATCGCCGCCGCGTCGATCGGGCAGGTGCACCGTGCGTTGATCGCAGCAACCGATGCCGACGGGCGGGTGATCGAGCGGGCGGTCGCCGTCAAGGTGCAGTACCCGGGCGTGGGTGAGGCGATCGCTTCGGACTTGCGCAACGCCGACATGCTCGGCCTGCTGCTCAAGCAGGGGTTCGGCGGCCTCGACCCGTCCGAGATGGTCGACGAGATCAAGATCCGCCTGGCCGACGAGGTCGACTACGCGCTCGAAGCCGCCAACCAGCAGCGCTTCGCCGACTACTACCGAGATCACCCGTTCATCCGTGTTCCCGACGTCGTCGCCGCCTACTCGACGACGCGGGTGCTCACCACCGAACTCGCCACCGGGCACCGCTGGTCGGAGATGCTCGAGCGCGGCCAAGCGACGCGCGACCACGTCGGCGAGATCATCTTCCGATTCGTGTTCCGGTCGCTGTACCGCTTCGGCGCGTTCAACGGCGACCCGCACCCCGGCAACTACCTGTTCCACGACGACGGCACCGTCACGTTCCTCGACTTCGGGCTCGTCAAACACTTCACCCCCGACGAGCTCACCACGTTCGGGTCGATGGTGAAGGCGGCGGCCGTCGACCACGATCCGGAGGAGTTCCGACGGATCCTCGAACGCGTGGGGATGCTCTTGGCGGACGCTCCGGTCGACACCGACGCTGTGGGCGAGTACTTCTCGCTGTTCTACGAGACGGTCCGTACCGATGCCGAGATGACCTGGACCCGTGAGTATGCGAACTCGGTCGTGCGCCACACGTTCGACCGAACCAGCCCGATCAGTCAGTACGCGACCGTGCCGCGAGCGTTCGTCTTCATCCAGCGCATCAACCTCGGCCTCTACGCGCTCCTCGGCGAACTCGGCGCCACCGGCAACTACCGGCGCATCGCCTCCGAACTCTGGCCGTTCGTCGACGCGGCGCCGAGTACCGAACTCGGTCGAGCCGAGGCAGCCTGGTTGGCCTCACGTCCCGCGTGACACCGCCGACGCCGAAGTCGCCAGTAGCGTCGTCGCAATGCGCCGAACTGCTCACTTCGTCATCATCGGACTCTTCGCTGTGACGGCCTGTGGGAGCGACGGCGGCGAGACGGCCGACGACGGACCCGTCGACACGAGCGAATCGGCCGGCCAGGAATCCAGCGCCGAGTCGCCCACGACCGACGAGGCTCCCGAGACGACGTTCGAAGACGTCGGGCCGCCGCCCACCAGCCCTGACAAGCCGGAGGTCGAGATCCCCGCCGAGGCTCCGACCGAACTCGTGCGCACCGTGCTGATCGAAGGTGCGGGCGATCCGGCCGAAACCGGCGACACGCTCATCGTCGACTACATCGGCGTCCGGTCTGAGGATGGCGTCGAGTTCGACAACAGCTACGACCGCGCGCCGTTCCCGGTGACTCTCGGCTCTGGCGGCGTCATCGCCGGTTGGGAAGACGGTCTCCTCGGTGCGCTGCCCGGTGAGCGAGTCCAGCTCGACATCCCCAGCGAACTCGCGTACGGCGACGCCGAGCGCAGCGAGGTGATCCGAGCCAACGAAGACCTCACGTTCGTGATCGATGTCCGCTCCGTGGTCCGCCAGGCGGACCCGGCGGACGCCCCGACCGAGCCCGGCGTGGAACTGTCCGAGGGTGCGCTCGAGACGACCTTCGAAGATCTCGTCGTCGGCGACGGTGCGGTCCTCGAACTCGGCAAGACGGCGCTGATCCGCTACGTCAACTTCCGCGGTGACAACGGCGTGGCCATCGAATCCAACTGGAGCAATGATCCCCTGCAGATCCCGTACACCGATCAGCTCATCCCCGGGCTGCTCAGCGGGATGGACGGAATGGCGGTGGGCGGTCGGCGGGCGATCACGATCCCGCCGTCCGATGGCTTCGGCGATGCGGGCAACCCCCAGGGCGGCCTGCCCGCCAACACCGACATGATCTTCGTCGTCGAACTCGTCGGCACGTACTGACCAGCGACTACTGGTCGTCGGCTCCTCGGGGCTCGACCAGGGGCCAGATCGCTGCCACCATCGGGAAACGTGGCTCGCGTCGCGGACGCGAGTACAGGTAGCCCTGCGCGACATCGATACCGGCCTGGCGGGCTGCGTTCGCGAGTCTCGCCGTCTCCACCCCTTCGGCGACGACGCGCATGCCGAGTCGATGCGCGAGCGCGACGATCGCATCGACGATCGCTGCGTCTCGATGGTCGTCGAGCATGCGCGAGATGAAGTGTCGGTCGATCTTGACCTCGTCGACGTCGAAGAGACCGAGTCTGGCGAGCGACGAGTACGCGGTGCCGAAGTCGTCGAGCGACACCGACACCCCGAGGGCCCGCACCATCGCGATCGTCTCGAACGCCATCGGTGACGCGATGTCGGTGTCGACCTCGACGATCTCGATCGTGAGTCGCGACGGGTCGAACCCGGTCGAGCCGAGCAGCGCGGTGAGCCGGGCGGCGAAGCTGGCGTCGCACAGGTCGCCGACGACGACGTTGACCGACAGACGAAGGTGTTCGGGCCATGCGCAGGCGGCACGGATCGACTGCGACATCATCGTCTCGGTCAGTCGACGATGGAGACCGGTGAGGTCGACCAGGTCGATCAGTTCGCCGGCCGAGACGAGGCCGAACTCGTCATGCTCCCATCGGGCGAGCGCTTCGACGCCGACGACGTCACCGGTTCGCAGGTCGACTTGCGTCTGGAACCATGGGTGGACCGCACCGTTGACGACCGCGTCGGGAAGGTCGAGCACGAGTTGTAGACGTCGGCGGCTGTGCGGGTCGTCTTTCGACTGATACCACGACGACGCGACGCCCGACCGCTTGGCGTGATACATCGCGATGTCGGCGCACCGCAGCAGGTGCTCGTGGTCGACGTCGGTCGTGTGGGCGATGCCGATCGATCCTTCGGCCACGATCGACAGTTTGCGGACCATCATCGGCTCACGCCAGATGCGGTGGACGTCGGCGGCGATGCGCTCGGCGACGTGACGTCCCCCTGGCACGACCACGGCGAACTCGTCACCACCGAGACGCGCGACCAGCACGTCGTCGTCGAGCCCGGCCAGGCGATCGGCGATCGAACACAGCACCTCGTCACCGAAGTCGTGGCCGAGCGTGTCGTTGATCTCCTTGAAGTTGTCCATGTCGACGAGCAGCAGGCCGACGTCGTCGTCCTCACCGAGCGAATCGAGTTCGGCGCGCAGGACTCGCCGGTTCGGGAGTCCGGTGAGTGCGTCGTGCTCGGCTTGCCACTGTGCCGACTTGGCGATCTCCTCGGCTTGCAGGACGGCGCTGCTCCGGTTGCGCACGGTGTGGATCGACAACACCAGCCCGAGGCAGACGACGACGCCGGCGTTCGACACCTCGGTCACCATCGGCGGGACGACGGCCGCCAGCACGGTCGGGATCGCGACACGGCGAAGCCATCGGCGATCGAGGTACGCCGCGTTGGCGCCGAGCGACCCGACGGTGACGATGTTCGCGCCCACGTAGGCGGCGGGGGTCAGCACCCCGGCGAGCAACGCCAGCGAATGCTCGACGACGAGCATGAAGCCGAGGCGGTCGACGACGTGATCGGTGCGACGGTTGATGAACAGCGTCGCCACGACCTGCACGACCACGATGATCCCGGCGAGCGCGAACCGATTCGGCCCGAGCGGCAGCACCATCGCGAGCATGCAGATCGTGACCGTGAGCACCACTCGCTGCACGGTCGGGTCTCGCCGCTCCCACGGATTGGGCAGCTCGTTCGTGTGCGGGCGCGCGCCACCACCCTGCGAAGGCGGTGACGTTCGAACGGGCACGGCGTTGGTATCGGCGCGAACCCGCTCCGACATGAGCGAGTGAGACTGTCAGAACACCGAATGCAGGTCGAGGCCGATGTCGAGCACGCTGGCCGAATGCGTGAGTTCACCGACGGCGATCAGGTCGACGCCCGTCTCGGCGACCCGCCGGGCCGTTTCCAGCGTGAGCCCGCCGCTCGCTTCGAGCCGCACGTCCGGGTTCATCTCGTTGCGAATCGCGACCGCCTCGCGCATGGCGTCGAGCGAGAAGTTGTCGATGAGCACCTCGTCGGCCCCGGCGGCGATGGCCTCACGCAACCCGTCGAGCGAGTCGACTTCGATCTCGACCGGCATCGTGCCGACGAGCGCACGCACCAGTGCGTACGCTTCGGCGACGCCGCCGGCCGCAGCGATGTGGTTGTCTTTCACCAACGCCATGTCCGACAGACCCATCCGGTGATTGACCCCACCCCCGCAGCGCACGGCGTACTTCTCGAGTGCGCGCAGCCCGGGCATCGTCTTGCGCGTGTCACGGACGCTCGCCGACGTGCCCACCAAGGCATCGGCCCAACGGCGCGTCAGCGTCGCCACTCCGGAGAGATGACAGAGCAGATTCAGCGCCGTCCGCTCGGCCGTGAGCATGGACCGCGTCGGAGCGGTGACACGAGCGATGTCGGTGCCGGCGTCGACCCGCGCACCGTCGTCGACCAGGAGCTCGAACTCACTGGCTGCGTCGCCGCACACCGTCTCGATGACCGCGGCGGCCACTGCGAGGCCGGCGATGACGCCCGGCGATCGAGCTCCGAAGGTCGCCACACTTCGTTGGTGTGCGGGAATCGTGGCCATCGACGTGACGTCGACGCCACCCAGCAGGTCCTCCTGGACCGTCGAGCGGATCAGAAAGGCCACCGCATCCGGATCGAGACCAGCCTCGCCGAGCATCGACCGGGTCGATTCCGACAGCGGATGCAGCACGAACACGAGGCGATCCTAGGTCGCGCTCGGTCGAGCGGACCCGGGCTGGACGTCGATCGCACCAGTCGCGTCGAGCCAGACGCCGAGGTGACGTACCCACGACGGGTCGGATGCCGGATGGTCGCTGCGTCGATGACAGCCGCGGCTCTCGGTGCGAGCGAGGGCGCTCGACACCACCGCAGAACCAACGGTGAGCAGGTTGGTCGCCTCCCACGACCGGCGGTCGGGTTCGACGTCTGGCCCGAGTTGCCGAGCGATCGACCCGAGTGCTCCGAGTGCGGCGGCAAGCGAGGATGCGCTGCGCAGCACACCGACGTGGCGTGACATCGCGGCCCGAACCTCACGCAACCGGATCGGGTCGAAGAGCACCGACTCGAACGAGAGCACGTTGCCGAAGTCGGTGGCGGAATCGGGGATGACCCGCGCCCGGGTCGGCAACTCCCACGCGAGATCTCTGCCGACTCGCGTCCCGGCGACGATCGATTCGGTCAGGCTGTTGGAGGCGAGCCGATTCGCTCCGTGGACGCCGGTCGAGGCGACCTCACCGACCGCGTAGAGCCCGCGCAGTGCCGTCGCGCCGTCGAGACCGGCGACGATGCCGCCGCAGGAATAGTGCGCGGCCGGAGCGACCGGGATCCGATCCGTCGCCGGATCGAGACCGATCTCGCGACACGCGTCGGTGATCGACGGGAACCGCTCGTGAAACCGCTCGCCGAGGTGGGTTGCATCGAGGTAGACGTGGTCGTCGACACCACCCGGCGCCAGCGCCATGCGGTCGCTGATCGCCGCGGAGACGACGTCGCGCGGCGCGAGATCTTCCTGCGGATGGACCCCGGTCATGATCCGGTCGCCGGCTGCGTCGAGGAGGATCGCGCCTTCTCCGCGCACCGCCTCCGACACGAGCGCCTGCTGCCCGCGTGCCTCGGGTCCGCGCCAGAGAACGGTCGGATGGAACTGGACGAACTCCATGTCGCGCACCGGGACGCCGGCGCGCAACGCCATCGCGATGCCGTCGCCGGTCACCGCGGGCGGGTTCGAGGTCGACGCGAACACCTGCCCGTAGCCGCCGCTCGCCATCACGACGGCCCGAGCCGTGATCGTGCCGACCGACTGCACGACGCCGTGTGCGTCGGTGCGTGCGACACGCACGCCGGCCACTTGCTCGACGCCGTCGACGCCGACGCCGACCACGAGGTCGAGCGCGAAGGCGTGGTTCATGACGTCGACGCCCGCGGCGACCGCGGATTCGTCGAGTGTGCGTTGCACCTCGGCTCCGGAACGATCGCCACCGGAGTGGACGATGCGATCGTGGCTGTGTCCGCCTTCCCGAGTGAGGGCGATGTCGAGGTCGAGGCCGTCACGGAGCTGGCCCGTCGCGCTCGGATCGAAGGCCGCCCCGAGGCGCATCAGATAGCGGATCGAGGTCGGCGCGTCGGCCACCAGTTGCCGGACCGCTGCCTCGTCGCAGAGGCCCGCTCCCGCCTCCAGCGTGTCGCGGACGTGATGCTCCAGCGAGTCTGCCGGGTCGAGCACGCCGGCGAGTCCACCTTGCGCCCACTGCGTGGACCCGGCCGACAGCACGTCCTTCGTGACGACCAGCACGCTGCGGACCGGGCGCGCCGCGAGCGCGGCCGACAACCCGGCAGCGCCGGATCCGAGCACGACGATGTCGACGTCGCGCTCCCACGTTGAGGCTGGTGCCGCCAGTTGCCGGGGCAGGCTCATCGATCCGTCACTCGGCTGTCGGCGAGGGCGTGCCGATCGCGATCATCCGCTCGACCGACTGTCGGGCGGCATCGGCGATCTCTCGATCGAGGGTGACCTCGTCGCGCCCGTCGCGCAGCGATCGCAGGAGCTTGGCGGGCGTGATCATCTTCATGTACTTGCAGACGGCGGCGCGGTTGACCGGTTGGAAGTCGACGTGCGGGGCGGCCTTGGCAAGCTGATGGATCATCCCGGTCTCGGTCGCCACCAGCACCGTCGAGGCCGTGGTCTCACGAGCGGCTCGGATCATGCCGCCGGTCGACAGGATCTTCGTGCGCTCCTCGGGCACGACGCCTGCGCCGACGAGGTACAGCGCGCTCGTGGCGCAGCCGCACTCGGGATGCACGAACAACTCGGCGTCGGGCTCCGCGTCGACCCGATCCTTCAGGTCGGCCCCGTTGATCCCGGCGTGAACGTGGCATTCCCCCATCCAGATGTGCATGTTCTCCCGGCCGGTGAGCCGTTGCACGTGCGCGCCGAGGAACTGGTCGGGGCAGAACAGGATCTCCTGGTCGGCCGGAATCGACGCGACGACGTCGACCGCATTGGACGACGTGCAGCAGATGTCGGTTTCGGCCTTCACCGCTGCAGTGGTGTTGACATAGGAAACGACTGCGGCACCGGGGTGCTCGGCTTTCCACGCTCGGAGCTGATCGGCGGTGATCGTCTCGGCGAGTGAGCAGCCCGCTCGCTCGTCGGGGATCAACACCGTCTTGTCGTAGCTGAGGATCTTGGCCGATTCCGCCATGAAGTGGACCCCGCAGAACACGATCGTCGACGCGTCGACCTCGGCCGCGATTCTCGACAAGCCGAGCGAATCGCCGGTGTGATGCGCGATGTCTTGGATCTCGGGGAGCTGATAGTTGTGCGCCAGGATCACCGCATCGCGCTGCGCAGCGAGTTCGAGCACCTGCTCGCGCCAGTCGGAGGGCAGGACGTCCACGGGTTCGGCCATGTGCCGATCGTAGGCGTGCGCCTGAGTAGCGACTACTCATGCGTTCCCGTGGGGGCTCGTCGAAGATGTGAGCATGCTGCGCCACCTGACCGTCGTCACGCTGGTCACCGCCTCGATCGCGGTGATCGCTCCGTCGTCACCCGTCCATGCCGTCACCCGTTCGGTCACGAACGGCACCGAGCTACGCGCAGCGTTCAGCGAGGCGAACAGCAACCCGAGCATCGATCGCATCGTGATCAACGCCTCGTCGGTCACCATCGGCGGGTGCAATGTGCCGCCGTTCGGGGTCGACCCCGACAACGCCAACGTCTCCGGTGACCTCGACTTCACCGGCGACCAGGACCTCACGGTCGTCGGGAACAGCGCAGCGCGGACCGTGATCGTCCAGTCGTGTGACGGCGATCGCACCATCGACCACCGAGGCTCGGGAACGCTGCGGCTCGAGCATCTCAACGTGAGCGACAACGACCTCGCCGACGTGCCGATCGGGACGGGAGCGCTGACGAGTGACTTCTCCGGCGCGGGTGTACGCGCGGCGGTCGGCACCCTCGAACTGGTCGACATGTTGTTCAGCGACAACGCGGCATCCGATGCCGCGGACGCGGTCGCCGGGTTCGGCAACGCGCAGGTGGCAGGCGACGGCGGGGCGGTGTTCTCCGCCGGCCCGGTGATCGTGATCGACTCCGAGTTCACGAACAATCGGGCGGGGAACGGCGGCGACGGCAACGACAACGGCGACGTCCCGTCGGGCGGAGGCAGCGGTGGCGCGATCAGCACACGGTTCTCCTCGCTGACGATCTCCGGTTCGGAGTTCGTGGCCAACCATGCCGGCAACGGCGGAGGGGGCAACGACCAGACCGGAGGGTTCGGCGGATCGGGTGGCGCGATCAGGGGTGACGAGGTCACGGCCACCGACAGCATCTTCCGGTCGAACCGTGCCGGTGCCGGCGGATCGTCCGTCACGTCGGGGGGAGGTCTGGGCGGCGCCGGCGGCTCGATCAGCGCCGCCGAGTTGACGTTGTCGGGGGTCGACGTCAGCTCGTCGTCGGCCGGTGCAGGCGGCGGGACCTTCTCCGCGGTCGGCGGACGAGGTGGCAACGGCGGCGGCGTGACCGCGTTCAGTGCGGACATCACCGGCAGTGAATTCGACAACAACCGTGCTGGGGCGGCCGGTGTCGGTGGCTTCGGCACCGGCGGTGCAGGAGGTGACGGCGGGGGGCTGCACATCACCAGCCGCCTCGACCTCGACGACTCCTACGTCCACGACAACCGGAGCGGCCGAGGCGGTGACGGAACGACCGGTGGCGTCGGCGGCAACGGCGGCGGTGCGGCGATCGTGTCGCCCGCAGCGACGGCCACGGTCACCGCCACCGTGTTCGACGACAACGTCACCGGCGACGGCGGGGTCGGTTCCCTCTTCGGTGGCCGGCAAGCGGCCGGACACGGCGGAGGGGTGTACGGCGAATCGAACTTCAACCGCGCCTTCGACGCGACCAACACGACCTTCATGTTCAACGAGGTCGGCGACGGGGGCGGCGCTCGGGGTGCGGCGGTCGCCGCCGACAACGTGACCCTGACGTTCGTGACGATGACCAACAACGGCGGTCCCGCCGCGCTCGACTTCACCGGGAACGGCTTGGGAGGCTTCGACTTCGTCACCGCATCGGTGATCGGTGACAACGCCGGGGCGAACTGCGCCGACCCCTTCGTGACCCAGTCCGGCGGCTACAACGTCGAGCAGGGCGACTCCTGCGGCTTCGGCGCGCCGACCGACCTGACGAACAGCCCGACCGGGCTCGGCGCCATCGTCGGCGGACCAGACGGCGATGTCCAACCGAACTCTGACGGCATCGGGCGAGGCCCCGAACTCGGCTCGGCGCTGTTCTCGCACATCCCCGTGTCGGCCTGCACCTCCGGCTTCAACATCGGACCGGTCTCCAACGACCAGTGGGGGACCGCTCGACCGTCGGGGGATGGCTGCGAGCCCGGCGCCATCGAGATCGGCGGGATCCGCAACCCCCCGCCCGATCCCGACGACCCGATCATCATCATCGGCCCACCGACCACGCCCCCGGGGTCTCCGGGCTCGGGTGGGGCGTCGAAGTTCGTGCCGTTGCCGCCGGAGCGATTGTTCGACACCCGCGAGAGCGAGGCGGCACCGGGCCCGAAAGGCAAGGTCGCTCCCGACTCCTCGATCGACGTGCAGATCACCGGGGTCGCCGGCATCCCGAGCGACGCCGTCGCCGTCGTGATGAACGTCGCGGCCATCAACTCGACCGGCGCCGGGTTCGTCACGACGTGGCCGACCGGCGCCGATCGACCGCTCGCCGCCACACACAACCTGGTCGCGGCCGGCCAGACCCGACCCAATCTCGTCACCGTTCCGATCGGGGCTGGCGGCAAGGTGTCGATCTACACCCAAGGCGGCGCGCACTTCGCCGGCGACGTCGCCGGGTACTACGTCGAGGTCGGCCTCGGCTCCGACGACGGCCGCATCGTCACGGTGGATCCACAACGCCTGTTCGACACCCGCGAGTCCCAGCCGGGCTCCGGTCCGAAAGGCAAAGTCCCAGCGGGCGACACGATCGACGTCCAAGTCACCGGCGTCGCCGGCATCCCGTCCACCGGCGTCGCCGCCGTCGTCATCAACCTCGCCGGCATCCAAGCCACAGGTCCCGGATTCGTCACCGCCTTCCCCGACGGCGCAGCACGACCGCTCGCCGCAGTACTCAACCTCACCGAACCCGGCGCCACCAACTCGAACCTCGTCATGCTGCCGGTCAGCACCGACGGCAAGATCAGCCTGTTCACCAGCGGTGGCGCGCACCTGTCAGGAGACGTCACCGGCTACGTCACCGCAGACGGCGGGCCACTCCGATTCGACGGGTTGTTCGTGCCACTCACACCCACACGAGTCTTCGACACCCGCCCCGGCTCGGAAGGCGCCGGACCCAAAGGATTCATCGACGCCGGCGACACGATCCAGGCACTCGTCGACGCTGCCGTCGGGATCCCCGACGACGCATCCGGCGCGATCCTCAACGTCGCCGGCGTACGAGCCACCAACCGCGGGTTCGTCACCGGCTACCCCACCGGCACCGACCGGCCGCTGAGCGCCACACTCAACCTGGGTGGACCCGACGACACGCGACCCAACGCGGCGATCCTCCCGATCGGCACCGGCGATCAGATCTCGTTCTTCTCCGAAGCCGGCACCCACCTCGTCGTCGACACCACCGGCTACCTCACCGGCTGAGCGGTCACACCAGGCTGAGCATCGCCGCGAACTGGCGGCGCCACTCGACCGACGGCTTGTCGGACTGCACGCTCACCGTCGCCTTCTGATCGAGCGGGAGCACACCGGGGATGCGTTCGAGCATCGCCTTGTCCTCTGCGCCGATCGCCCGGTCGAAGGAGATGATGTCCTCGGCGGGGACCGAGAAGTCGTCGTTGCGCCACACCACGAACGTGAAGTACGAGGTGACGTCGTCGATCGGCGTCGAACACAGCAAGATGAGGTGGTCGAGGCCGGTTTCGTAGTGGATCGTGCTGCGCACCGTGAAGGGCAGGTGGAAGCTGGTGGTCATCCGACGGGTGATGACGTCGCCGTCGAGGCCCGATGCGACCGCACCCGCCTCGTTGCGCACGTCGACCTCGTACTCGTAGCCGAAGTAGCCGTCGTCGAGCGGGCCGAGATCGAGTTTCGGGACGTCCTGGTTCTCCTGGATGCCGAACGTGCCGATGTGCACGTACGGGAAATGAGAGATGTCGAGGAAGTTGTCGGTCATCCGGGTGGCCGACACGGTCCAGGTGTCGACACCGGTGTTGATGCGCCGGTAGGCCGGGTCGTCGTCGGCCGCCATCGCCGGGATGGTGCCCTGCGGTTCGTCCAGGCACACCCAGACCAGGCCGTAGCGTTCCGCCACGTGCACGGTGGTGAGGTGGCTGGTCGGCGGGACCGGTCGGCCAGCACCGGATGACGGGACCTCGACACAGCGTCCGGCGTCGCCGAAGCGCCAGCCGTGGTAGGGACACACGATGCACCCGTCGTCGACGGTGCCACCGCTGAGTGGGGCCTCGCGATGCGGGCAGCGGTCGGGCGCCGCCACGACCGCACCGTCGGCGCTGCGCCACAGCACCAACGATTCCCCGAGCAAGCGCACCGCCACCGGCGCGCCAGCGACGTCGTTGGACTCCGCGACGACATACCACTGATGGCGGAGTGCATCCTGTTCGATCAACATGAGGCTGGTGGTCCCTTCAGGTGGTCTGATGGTCTTACCATAGCCCCTTCACCGAATCTCAGGCCCGGTCACCGTCACGATTCGGCGGGATCAGCCGTCCGAGAGATCGCCCAACTCAGCAGAGGCCAAGGATTGTGGTTCCGGCTCGATGCAGTAGATGTCATACGGCGGAGGAATGTCGAACCGCTCAGCCAACTTGTCGGCATCGGTCACGTCGTACAACTCGATGCGATACACGTCCATGATGCTGCCGCTCGGGAGCACCTGCGGTCGGATCCCGCCCGACCATGGCAGAGGTGGATCCCAGGTGCTTCGATCCGACAGCTGCCGTGACGCAGCGTCCATCTCAACAGCACTGAAACGGGTGGGCTCGAACCGCACCTGAACGAACTCGACGAACTCCGCACCCACCTTCCGCGCGATCAACGCCTCGATCTCCGCCTCCAGATCCGCATCCTCACCGGTCAACCCCACCACGATCTCCATCACGTTGTCGCCCAACGGCCGATTCCCCACCACGGCGAACGCCGGATTCGACCCGTACCGCTCCCCGATCTCCCACAACGCCTCGGAGTACCGCCCTGCGAACTCAGAGGACGGCCAGTCGACATTGGCGGGCCGACCGATATCACTCCCTCGCGACAGATCCATCGGAGCACAGAACGGAATCGACGACAACGTCACCTCAACCTCCCCCGACGACTCGCCCGACGCACGCTCACCATCGCTCCCACACCCCACCACCACGAGCACCCCAACCAACCCGACCACCATCCACCGACCGGGCAGGACCGTCATCGTTGTAACGTACACCCGCAGTCGAGGCCCCGCCGCTCGGCTCGGCGCAGGACGATACGACGGCCCGGCGTTCGTTACCCACAACCGTCTCATGCACACTCCCTCGCCCGACTCGCACGCCGAACTGATCGTCGTCGCTGGCACGGTGCTGACACTCGTGCCCGGCGTCGCACCGATCGATGGGGCGACGGGGATCGCCGTGGGCGGTGACCGGATCGTCGAGATCGGGCCACTCGACGACGTCCGGTCGCGTCACCCCGGCACCGCCGAGATCGGCAGCACCGAGCACCTCGCGATCCCTGGGCTGATCAACGCGCATCAGCACCTGACCGGCGACCGGTTGATCCGCTCGATGATCCCCGACGACCTCGAATCGGGCCGAGCGATCTTCGAGTGGGCCGTGCCAGCGCACGCTGCGCACACCGGTGACGACGACCAGCTCTCCGCCACGCTCTCGCTCGTCGAAGCGGTGTGCAACGGCATCACGTTCACCGTCGAGGCCGGCACGGTCGCGCATCCCGATCGTGTGCTCGCCGGCTTCGACGCGGTCGGCGCGTCCGGGACGCTCGGCAGTTGGGGATGGGACGTCGCGGGTGAGCCGTGGGCGGGCACGGTCGACGAGGTGCTCGACCGGCAGCGCCACGTGCTCGACCTCACCGCCGACCATCCACTCATCGACGGCTGGGTCACCCTGGTCGGCCACGACCTGATGAGCGACGAACTGGTCGTCGCGGCGAGCGATCTGGCGCGATCCAGCCAGACCGGCATGACGTTCCACCTCGCCCCGACCGACAGCGACCCGATCAGCTATCTCGCCCGAACCGGCAAGCGACCGGCGGTCCACCTCGACGACATCGGAGCACTCGGCCCGCACGTCCTGCTCGGCCACGGCGTCCACCTCGACGACGCAGAACTCGATCGACTCCTCGCCGCCGACGTCGCGATCGCGTACTGCCCGTGGGCGTATCTGCGCCTCGGCCAGGGAGTGACCCGGGCCGGTCGCCACGTCGAGTTCATCCGACGCGGCGGACGCGTCGCGCTCGGCTGCGACGCCGAGAACGCCGGCGACGCGATCGACATCCTCGGCGTCGCTGCCCTGGCCGCCGGACTCGCCAAGGACATGTCGGGCGACCCGACCGTCTTCGGCGCACACCACGCACTGCATCACGCCACCCTGGGCGCCGCGCAGGCGATCGGCATGGGCGACGAGATCGGGTCGCTCGAGGTCGGCAAGCGTGCCGACGTCGTGTTGATCGACACCAGCGGACCCGAATGGGTGCCCCGCTCCCCCGATCCGGTCCTGCAACTGATCTGGGCCAGCGACGGCCGCAGCGTCAGCGACGTCGTCGTCTCCGGACGCGTGATCGTCCGCAACGGCGAGCCGACCCTCGTCGATCGCCGCGCGCTCGCGGCCGAAGCGGCCGAACGCCACCATCGCCTCGTCGCCGCCGCCCGCCTCGGTCAGCGCTGAGCGCCAGCCAGTTCGGGGGCGACCGTATCGAGCGCTCGGATCGCGGCCGGGCGATCGGGGGCCACCACCAAGACGACGGCGGCGTCGGCGGCGACCGGCAACCAGGCGGCCCGGCACGCACCGTCGGCGGCGACTCGCGAGTCGCTCGCGTCGACGCCGACGAGGACGCACGACACGACGTGTCGACCGGCACCGACCGACACGACGCTGCCGGCGCCGAGGACGTCGGGGCCGAACGACTCGGCGTGACGGACCAGCGTGACGCCCGCGCGGACCACGCGGAACGAGAGGCGGAGACGACCCGACGGCTCCCCCGACCGTCCGAGGGAGACCTCCTCGACGATCCGACACGTCGCATCAGCCGCGAGGTCGATGGTCGTGTCGACCGAGTGGTCGGATCCGGCGATCGACACCGCCGGCTCCGGTCGCCAATCGAGATGACCGCCCGCCCCGACGGTCAGCCGAGATCGTTGCGTGGACGCAGCACCGGTCGGATCCGGGTGGATCATCACCGCGGCGACCGATCCGATGTCGGCTCGCGCCCCGGCTTCGACGACGACGTCGAGTTCGAGTTCGTCACCACCGAGCGGACCGGCCGCCGACGCCGCCAACAGGATCCGATCGGCACACTTGCGAACGCTGAACGGCGGCTCCGAACGGGCGACGCGCAACACGTCGGGCGCGCCCACCACGATCTCCCCGCGGCCTCGCATCGCGTCAGCCGAGCGACGCCACGCGAGCAGCGATCTGCTCGCGGATCCAGCCGGCGACCGCGCTCGCTCCCTCGGGCTCGACCAGCGAGGTCGGCAGGACCGGCCCGCCGCTGCGACGCTCCCCCGCCTCGCGCAGCATGCGCTCGACGTCGGCTCGGACGTAGGGCGCGAGGTCGACCTTGTTGATCACCAACAGATCGGCCATCGCGACGCCGGGCCCGCCCTTGCGCGGGACGTCGTCACCACCGGCGGTGTCGAGCACGAAGATCTGCACGTCGACGAGCCCACGGCTGAAGATCGCCGTCAGGTTGTCGCCACCCGACTCGATCAGGCTGAGATCGACGTCGCCGTGTCGGGCTTCGAGCTCCTCCACCGCGTCGAGGTTCGCCGCGATGTCATCGCGGATCGCGGTGTGGGGGCAACAGCCGGTCTCGACCGCGACGATGCGCTCGGTCGGCAACACGTTCGCAGCCCGCAACGCGTCGGCGTCCTCGGACGTGAAGATGTCGTTCGTCACGACGACCATCGAGATCTCGTCGCGCAGCAGCCGGCACAACGAGCCGACCAGGGTGGTCTTGCCGCTCCCGACCGGGCCGCCGATACCGACGCGCAGCGTGCGCCGGGTCGGGGCCGAACCACCCGACGGACGGCCGTGTGCGTTGTCGAAGGGCGGGGCGGACACGTCGTGCGGGGGCATCGGGATCTCCTGTCAGGCAACGAACAAGCGGGCGTTCCAGCGCCCATGGTCTTCGGCGAGGATCTCGGTCAACGAGCCGCCGTCGGCAGGCAACGACGCGGCTGGCAGGGTCGCCCACCCCTCGGCGTCGGAACGCAATTCGTCGGCGACCACCCCGGCCCGGGCCTGCATCGCAGCGACGGCCAGCGGATCGAGGCCGAGCAAACGCACCCCGGCGGTGGTCACGGCGGCCGCGAGATGGTGCATCGCGATCGCCGCTGCGTCGGCGGGCGAACCACCCGCGGCCGCGACGAGCGCGCCGAGCACGATCGGTTGATGCGCACCCCCCGGCACGGCGTCGAGCGCGCCGACGAGTGGATGGCTCCAGATGGGTCGACCGACACGAGCGAGCTGCCGGCCGAAGCGACGGCTCACGGTACGCAAGTGCGGCGACAGGACACGTGCCTCGTACTCGGCGTCGGCGTGGACGACGAGGGTTCGCTGCGCAGCGGTCGACTCGCTCGCGAGGCCCACGACGTGGGCGGCGAACGCCGCCTCGGTCACGCCCGTCGTGGCGAGACGGCCGTACAGGTAGCGCTCCAGGGTCGCTTCGTCGACGACGTCACCGGCCTGGATGGCCGCTTCGACACCCGCCGAGTTCGTGTGTCCGCCCGCCGGAAACCGACCGTCGACGAGCAGGAGCAGCGCCGCGTTCATCCCAACCGGCTCATCAGTAGAGGAAGTAGCGCTGCGCCATCGGCAGCGACTCGGCGGGCTGTTCGGTGATCAGTTCGCCGTCGATGTGCACGGCGAAGGTGTCGGCGTCGATGGCGATGTCGGGGGTGGCGTCGTTGAGCACCATGTCGACCTTGCCGACCGATCGGGTGTCGGCGATCGGCACCAGCGAGCGCCGCACGTTCAGCCGATCGGCGAGCCCGTCGTCGATCGCCGCCTGCGACACCCAACTCACCGACAGGCCCGGCGCGACACCGGGGGCAGCTCCGAACATCGGCCGGGGAAGCTGCGGCTGCGGCGTCGGGATCGACGCGTTGGCATCACCCATCTGCGCCCACGCGATCATGCCGCCCTTCACCACGACGTGGGGCCTGACCCCGAAGAACGCCGGGTCGTACAGTACGAGGTCGGCGAGCTTGCCGACCTCGACGGAGCCGACCTCGCGCTGCAGGCCGTGCGCGATCGCCGGGCAGATCGTGTACTTGGCGACGTAGCGGCGAGCCCGCAGGTTGTCGGATCCGGCGTCGTCACCCTCGAGGGTGCCGCGTCGGGCCTTCATCACGTGCGCGGTCTGCCACGTCCGCAGCACGACCTCGCCGATGCGCCCCATCGCCTGCGAGTCGGAGCCGATCATCGAGATCGCTCCCATGTCGTGGAGGATGTCTTCGGCGGCGATGGTCGACGGACGGATCCGACTCTCGGCGAACGCCAGATCCTCGGGCACCGCGGCGTTCAGGTGATGGCACACCATCAACATGTCGAGGTGCTCGGCGACGGTGTTCACCGTGTGCGGCCGGGTCGGGTTGGTCGACGACGGCAACACGTTGGCGTGCGACGCGACCGTCATGATGTCGGGCGCGTGCCCGCCGCCGGCACCCTCGGTGTGGAACGTGTGGATCGAACGTCCGGCGATCGCGGCGAGGGTGCTGTCGACGTAGCCGGCTTCGTTGAGGGTGTCGGTGTGGATGGCGACCTGCACGCCCGACGCGTCGGCCACGGTGAGGCAGGCGTCGATCACCGCCGGCGTGGTGCCCCAGTCTTCGTGCAGCTTGAACGCCGCCGCGCCGGCACGCAACTGCTCCCACATCGCCTCGTGGCTGACCGTGTTGCCCTTGCCCATGAGCGCGACGTTGATCGGCCAGTGGTCGAGTGCTTCGTGCATCCGCTCCAGGTACCAGGTGCCCGACACGGTGGTGGCCTTCGTGCCTTCGGCGGGGCCGGTGCCACCGCCGATGATCGTCGTGATGCCCGACGTGAGCGCCTCGTCGAGCAGTGTCGGCGAGATGAGGTGCACGTGGCTGTCGATGGCTCCCGCGGTCAGGATCTTGCCGTTGCCGGCGAGGATCTCGGTCGACGGTCCGATCACGAGCGCCGGGTGGATGCCGTCGGTCGTCTCCGGGTTGCCGGCCTTGCCGATCCCGACGATGCGGCCGTCACGGATGCCGACGTCGGCCTTGACGACGCCCCAGTGGTCGAGGATGACCGCACCGGTGATGACCAGGTCGGGTGCGCCCTCGGCGCGGGTGCGGATGGACTGTCCCATCGATTCGCGGATGACCTTGCCACCGCCGAACACGGCCTCGTCGCCGCCCACACAGTGGTCCTCGGTGACGCGGATCCAGATGTCGGTGTCGGCGAGGCGGATTCGGTCGCCGGCGGTCGGCCCGTAGAGCGCTCGGTATCGGCTGCGGTCGATGAAGCTCATGCGTCTGCTGCTGTCTCGTCGAGGGGGCCGGCGACGGCACCGCGGAGTCCGGCGATGATGCGTTGACCGGCGAAGGGCACCAGGTCGACGTCGGCGACGATGCCCGGTTCGAAGCGGATGGCCGTCCCGGCGGGCACGTCGAGGCGCAGACCGTGCGCGGCGTCTCGGTCGAACGACAAGGCCGGGTTGGATTCGGCGAAGTGGTAGTGCGAGCCGACCTGGATCGGCCGATCGCCGGTGTTCTCCACGCGCAGCGTCGTGACCGGACGACCGGCGTTGATCTCGACCGGGTCGTCGGGTCCGGCGATCTGACCGGGGATCATGCCGGCCAGCCGATCGGGTCGTGCAGGGTGACGAGCTTCGTGCCGTCCGGGAACGTCGCTTCGACCTGGACGTCGTGGATCATCTCGGCGATGCCCTCCATCACGTCGTCGCGCGTCAGCACGTGGCGCCCGGCTTCCATCAAGTCGACGACGGTCCGTCCGTCGCGGGCGGCCTCGAGGACCCAGTCGGTGAGGATCGCAACCGCTTCGGGGTGGTTGAGCTTCAGCCCTCGCGCCTGTCGGGCCCGGGCGACATCGGCGGCCACGTGGATCAGGAGGCGTTCCTGCTCGTGCGGTGAAAGATGCATGCGTCGGACCGTACGTCAGCCGAGGAGGGCGTGCGCCACTCCGGCGTGGCAGCCGACGGTGCCGTCGACGACCTGGGTGATCCCGAGGTCGATCGCCACCGACGCGAGCGAGTACGCCTCGTCCATCGTGAACCCTCCCCGATCGACCATCAGCTGGAGCATCTGTTCGGCGGCCATGGCCATCGCCTCGTCGAGCCCCGCGCCGAAGCCGTGGGTGTACCAGTGCGTGTCGGTGCGCAGGAGTGGCGCCGTCGTCGACACGTCGTCGGCCACCGACAGGCGCAGGGTGACGTCGAGCGACGCTTCGATCGCCGTGCCGCAGATCTCGCCGTCACCTTGGGCGAAGTGCGGGTCCCCGACGTAGAAGCCCGCTCCTTCGTGGAAGACCGGGTAGTGCACGGTCGCGCCGGGCCCGAAACGCCAGTTGTCGACGTTGCCGCCGAACACGCCCGGCGGGATGCTGCTGATCCGGCCCCCTTCCGGCGCGACGCCCATCACGCCGAGGTGCGGGCGCACCGGCACCTCCACCGATCGACCGAACGGCTGGCGTTCGGCGGGGTTCGGTTCGGAGATGATGCCGGGCTGGTCGTACAACTCGAGGGCGGTGAAGTCGAAGCCGAACATCGGGCGAGCCAGCGCCGGGAACTCACCGCCGGTCGCCGTGGCACCGGCGTCGTCGATCAACTCGTAGATCGTGATGCGCTCCTTGCCGAAGCGCTCGTGGAACAAGCCCCAGTTGGCCGCGCAGTTCGAGCCGTACGGGAGCCGGGGCCGCATCGAGAGCAGTTCGACGCGCAGCGTGTCACCGGGCATCGCGCCGCGCACCTCGATCGGCCCGGTCATGATGTGGACGCCGGGTGCACGCAGCGACGGGTCGATGCCGTCCCAGATCGCCCGCACCCCGTCGTCCATCAACAGGTCGGGCGCGTCGCCGGAATGGTGACTGACCGCCTCGATCGTGATGGTCTGCCCCGAGTCGACGCTCAGCACTGGTGCCTGCGTGGCATCGAGATATCCCCAGTAGCAGGTGTCCGGCGTCGCAGTCAGTCGAAGATCGCTCATAATGGTCTGACCATAAGACCATCCTGTGAACGGAAGATTTCCACTGCGTCACAGCTCGGTCATCGCGGGTCAGTCATCGCGAGTCAGTCGTCGTCCGCCATCATCGATCGGGATTTCGCAGCGATCCACTCTCCGGCGCGAACACCGCGCACATCGGTGAAGAAGTCCGGGTGGACGAAGAACGGAATCGACACGCGGTCACGATCCGCTCGACCTTCGGGAACCAGCACGCGATGCACCGTCGAGGTCCAGCGGCCCTCGCTCCACATGGCCAACAGGTCGCCGATGTTGACCACCAGACCACCCTCGACGGCAGGGACGTCGAACCACTCGTCCCCGTTGCGAATCTGCAGGCCGGGTTCGGACTCGGCGAACAGCAGCGTGATCGTGCCGTAGTCGCTGTGCGCCCCACGACGCAGTTGCC
Source organism: Ilumatobacter sp. (assembly GCF_046290335.1). Lineage (GTDB taxonomy): Bacteria > Actinomycetota > Acidimicrobiia > Acidimicrobiales > Ilumatobacteraceae > Ilumatobacter_A. The sequence goes on from NZ_JBKAGH010000004.1 coordinate 140,643, forward strand.
CTGGCGGCGGCGTGATGTCGACCGCCGGGTAGTAGTTGACGAGCATCATCGACGAGTTCGCGAACTCGTTGCGCGACACGTAGGTCTCGGGAGCGGCACCGAGCGCCTGAGCGAGCAGTCGAAGCAGTTCGGCCGCCAACGCATCCATCGCCTCGAAGTACCTCCGGAACACGCTGCGCAGTTCGACCGGTTCATCGGGCCACAGGTTCGGGTGGCACATGGCGGCCGCGTCCGGGTTGCCGTCGACGTCGGGTTCGTCGTCGTAGCGGCCGATGTTGAACGACTCCGACAAGTCGGGCAACGACTCGTCGCCGAGCGTCTGGGCCAACGCCGTGGCGCTCATCCCCTGGTAGCCGCGATACGACATCGGCGTCGTCAGTTCGAGCTTGCGTTCGACCGGCAGGGCGAAGAACGCTCGAGCCACGCGCACCGCGTCGTCGATCAGCGCGTCCGGGATGCCGTGTCCGGTGATCACGAAGAATCCGCTTCCCTGCGCGGCGGCGTCGAGTTCGAGCGCGCACCGTCGGCGGGCGTGTTCGTCGCCGGCCAGCGCCTCGGCGAGATCGATGACCGGAACGATCGTGTCGTCGAGGGTTGCCATGGCAAGACCGTAGCAAACTGGTCTGACCATCAGTCCAGAGCAGCGGGCGGGTCAGGCGATATTGGGAAGGCGGAGCCGAAAGACCGGGAACGACTCCACCAACACATCGGGCAAGGGCCTGACGCCGGCGGGAATCATGTCGGTGCCGTCGGGTCTGGTGTGCACGATCGTCGCCAGGTCGGTCACCCTCGCGGTGTAGCGCTTCGCGGACTTGAACCGGTTGTGGCGTCGACACGTCGGCGCCGCGTTGTCGAGATCGGTCGGACCGTGATCACGCTCCCACTCCTCGAGATGATCGATGTCGCACAACTCTGCGGGAACGAAGCAGCCCGACCACGAGCAACTCGCCGGCAGCAACGCCGCCGCCTCGCGCGCCGCGCCGGTGAACAACCGTTGCGTTCGACCCAGATTCACCACCCGGCCACGCCGATCGAGCAGCACCCGACGGATCCGCCCGGTCAACGCCGCGGTGATCGCCATCGAGGGCGGGATCACCGTGCCCGTCGAGGTCTCGCACCGCTGTTCGGCCAACGGCAGTGGTGCGCTCACCGCATCGACGTCGAACAACCCGTGTTCGGCCAGCGCCGCTTCGAACCGATCCTGCGAGATCACCACATTGACCATCACGGCGGCCAACGCCGACGACGCCACACCACCGACCCGCGCCACGACCGCGTCACGAAAGATCGCCGCCAACGCATCGAAGCGACGCTGTTCCGCCGTCCGGGCGAACAACGACACCGGACAACTCGGGCCGTGCTCGCGACGCGCCGCACGGGCATCGTCGTCGAACTCGGCCTGCACGTAGCGCTGGAAGATCGCGACCATCTCCGCTGCCACGATCGGGTCGCCGCCCGACGCTGCGATGTCGATCGAGCCGCCCAACTCGACCACGTGCGCTCGCCGGCCCGCCACCGAGGCGTCGATGTCGTCGAAGGCCCCGTCGGGGTCGACGTTGCTCTCCCACCGGCGCACGCAGGTCTGCAGCGCCTCGACGTCCATGTGTTCGGCCACGGTCACCAACGTGTCCGCGACCTCACCCAACCGATCACCACCACGACGCTTCGCGAACGCCCGTGCCAGCACCTCGACCTGCGACACACCGAAACGACCGGAGGCGAATGCATCGGCGATCTGCTCGATCTGATTCAACAGACGCGACACCTGACGCACCCGCACCGCCGACGCCTTCGAACAATTCGTGTTGGCGACCAACCACCCCATCGTCGACGCGTGACCGTCCACCGCCGCAGCGCCGACGGCGTCGGCAACGGCGACCAACGCCGCCTTCTCCACCGCCAGACGCCGCTCCGCCAGCTCGACCTCACGCAACCGCGCCGTGATCTCGTCAGGCGACAACTCCATCACCTGCTCGACCACCGACGAGAATTTCATCAACACATAATAGCGAACATACGTTCGTATTACAAGACTCCTGCGAGGTTTTGTCTCGCTCCGCTCGTGGCGGGAACTCCGGCCGGACGCCGCACCGGCTACGTTCGCGGTCGTGGCGAACGACGACGAACGTGCAGCCGACGTGCTGGCGTTTCCCTCCAACGGTCGGCGCAACGACACCGAACCCGGCCCGGGGCGCTCCGACCCTCGGCTGCGGACACTGATCGGCGACGTGCTCCGCGAGGAACGCCAGGCACAGGGGCGCACGCTCGCCGACGTGGCGGAGCGCGCAGCGGTGTCACTCCCGTACCTCTCAGAGATCGAACGCGGTCGCAAGGAGGTCTCGAGCGATCTGCTCGCCGCCGTCACCGAGGCGCTCGACCTCCCGCTCGATCGGGTGCTCGAACGCAGCCTCGATCGCCTACGGACGCAGCGCGGCTCGGGCATCCAGCTCCGGGCCGCCTGACGGATCCGGCACGCTGTCGGCGATGCCGTAGTCGACGGCCGCCTGCCCGGTCAGCACGAGCGCACGATCGGTGTCGTGTCGGATCTGTTCGGTCGCCTTGCCGGTGCAGCGGGCCACGATCGCCTCCGCTTCGGACCGCACGCGCGCCAACTCCGACGCCTCGACCGCCAAGTCGCTGATCGCTCCCCGCCGCACGTCGGTGTGCGGCTGGTGGAGGAGGACCCGAGCGTGCGGAAGGACCGCCCGCTTGCCGGGGGCTCCCGCCGCGAGGAGCACCGCGGACGCGGACACCGCGTGGCCGACGCACATGGTCGCCACGTCGGGCGCCACGAACTGCATCGTGTCGTAGATCGCCATCATCGCCGTGAACGAACCACCCGGCGAGTTGATGTAGAGGTGGATGTCCGCATTCGACTTCTCGGCCGCCAGATGCAACAACTGCGCGACGACCACGTTCGCGACGCCGTCGTCGATCGGGGTCCCGAGGAACACGATCCGCTCACCGAGGAGACGGCTGTAGATGTCGGTGACTCGCTCCCCGCGTGCGGTGGCTTCGATGACCGAGGGAATCGTGTAGCTGCTCACAGGGCCACCCCGAGTCCGACCGGGCGACGACGGAGTGTCGGACGGATCTCGTCGAGCGAGGTGACCACCCGATCGACGAAGCCGTACTCGAGGGCCTCGCGCGCGTCGAACCAGCGATCTCGTCCGACGTCATCGACCACCGTGTCGATCGACCGTCCGGTGTGGTGAGCGATGATCGCTCGCATTCGATCGAGCGTCGCAGACAGGTGTGCCGCTTGGATCTCGACATCCGCCGCCGAGCCGCCGAGGCCGGCCGACCCCTCGTGCATCAACACCTGCGCATTCGACAGCGCACAGCGTTTGCCGGCGGTGCCGCCACACAGGATGATCTGCCCCATGCTCGCCGCCATGCCGACGGCGACCGTGCCGACGTCGTTGGGGACGAGTTGCATCACGTCGTAGATCGCCAACCCGGCGAGCACCGAGCCGCCGGGCGAGTTGACGAACAGCGAGATGTCGGACTCGGGATCGTCCGTCGACAGGACGAGCAGTTGCGACACGATCCGGTTCGCCAGTTCGTCGGTCACTTCGTCGCCGAGCACCACGATGCGATGCTCGAGCAGCCGCTCGTCGAGGCGGCCATCCAGGAGAGAGGTCATCGAGCGAGCTTGCCGCCGACGCGCTGGCGAATCCCCCGATTCTGCCGAGGGCAGAACTCGCGTCTCACCCGGCGTCGCGTGTCACCAGATGCCGATGAGGCGGCCTGCCAGGTACAGGGCGGCGCCGACCATGAAGATACGCACCAGTCGCTCGCCACCCTTCACGGCGAGCTTGGCACCGAACCAGCCACCGGCGAGGAAACCGGCCGCGAGCACCAGCGCCGGCAGCCACACGACGTTGCCCTGGGCGATGAACACCGGCAGGGCGAAGCAGGTGACGACGAGGTTGATCAACACCTTGACGCTGTTCGCCGTGACGAGGTCGAAACCGGCACGCGTGAGCGCGGCGAGCAACACCAACCCCACGCCTGCCTGGAAGGCGCCGCCGTAGAGCCCGATGCACAAGAACACCGCGATCGTCACGCCCCGCGGCCACGGCTCGGCGTCGAGCGCGGGCTTCGGCTTGAAGATCGTGAGGATGATCACCGGGATGAGCAGGAACCCGAAGATCGTCTCGAACGTCTCGTCGGCGATCTGGCTGATGCCGAACGAGCCGACGAGCGAGCCGATCACGGTCGGCACGAGGATCGGCCGAACGCCGGTGAGTCCGTCGACGCCCGACTGCCGGAACGACGCGACGGCCGAACCGCTCGCGGCGAGCACGCCGACCCGGTTCGAGCCGTTCGCCTCGTTGCCGGGTACGCCGGCGAGCACGAGCAGCGGCACGGTCAGCGCCGAGCCGCCACCCGCCATCGTGTTGATCACGCCTGCTGCCGTCCCGCCGACGACGAGCAGCACGGCCTCCCAGAACGTCATCAGACGATCGGGAACTTGGCTTTGTCCGGCAACCCGGACCGGGCGACGATCGCCTCACCGCGTCGCTGCGCCTCGCGCCAGAGTGCGGACTCGTCGATCGTCGTCATACGGCCGTCTTCCACCACGACGCGGCCGTCGACCACCACGGTGTGGACACCGCGGCCATCGGCCGACCAGACCAGCTGGTTGATCACGTTGAGCAACGGCCGCCACTCGGGGCGGTCGGTGTCGTGGAGCACTGCGTCGGCGCGCTTGCCGACCTCGAGCGACCCGATCTCGTCCTCGAGGCCGATCGCCTTGGCGCCGCCGATCGTCGCCATCTCATAGGCCTTCTCGGCAGGGAACATCTGCGGATCGATGCGGCCGTCCTTGAACAGACCGGCGACGAGATACGTCGCGCGCATCAGATCCGAGTAGTTCGAGGCGTTGTTGCCGTCGGTGCCGATGGTGACGTTGACCCCACGCTGGACCATCTCGGGCATCTTGCCGATCTGGGTCACGCCATAACTCACCTTGAGCGCCGTCGTCGGGCAGTGCGCGACCGACAGTCCGTGCCCACCCATGATGTCGATCTCGCGGTCGTCGACGTGGACGCAATGCGTGATCGCGCAGTCGTCGCGCAAGATGCCGAGTTCCTCGAGGTGCACCATCGGACGCTGCCCGAACTCGGCGATGAAGCCGTCGGGGTCGACCTTCGCAGGCGACATGTGGAAACTCACGCCGACGTCGTGTTCGTCCGCGAGCTCACGCGTCGCCTTCCACAGCGGGTCGGACGCGGTGGTGTGGCCGACCACGGTCGCCCACGCACCGATGCGTCCGTCGGCCGCGGTGCGGTACTTGGTGAGCTGATCCTGCATCCGAGCGATCGCTTCGTCGGTCGTCTGCTTGTAGACGTCGGGCTCCGGCGGCAGGTCCCAGATCCAGGACCCGACCTTGCCCCGGATCCCCACTTCGGCGAGACCGTCGATCACCTCGTCGAGGAAGAGGATCGTGCCCGCCTCGAGGAAGCTGGTGGTGCCGCTGCGGAGCATCTCGGTGGCGGCGAGCTGGGCCGAACACCGCTCGTCGCCGGCGTTGTGCACTGCGTACAGGTTGGTCAACCACACGAACACGTTCTCCTCGAACGGGGTGTCGTCGGGAACGTACCCGCGGGTGAGGGGCTCGCCGGTGATGTGGATGTGCGTGTTCACCATGCCCGGAGTGAGCACGAAACGATCCCCACCGACACGGCGCACCGGGGCGTACCGCTGCGACAGATCGACGGTCTTGCCGACGTCGACGATGCGGCCGTCGTGCACGGCGATCGACCCGCGGTGGATGATGTCACGGGTCGCGTTCATCGTGACGACGTACCAGGCGTCGATCATCAGATCGACGGGGGTGGGCTGCATCTCAGACATCGGGGGTGGTCCTTTCGACAGGGGAGACGGGTTTGGCGGTGACGGGTGTGACGGCGACGGGTTTGGTGGCGACGAAGACCTGTTGGTATCCGATCGGCTCGATCAGGCGGACTGCTTCGAATCCGGCGGCGGTGAGCCACTCGCTCACCTGGCCGGCCGTGAACGTCGAGCCGACCCGGGTGCTCGCCATCATCGTCACGCCCATCATCAGCGAGTGGGTGGCGACGGAGCGTGCGTCGTCGACGAAGTAGTCGCCGAGCACGACGCGCCCGCCCGGCCTCAGCGCGTCGAAGGCGCGACCGATCAGGTGCCGGCTCCCGTCGACGCCTTCGGTGCGACAGATGTGACCGAGCACGACGAGGTCGTAGCCCGCTGGCTCGATGTCGATCTCGTGGAAGTCACCGGGCCGGAACTCGCACCGGCCGTCGAGCTCGCGTTCGGCGACCTTGCGACGGGCCACGTCGATCACGCCGTCGAGGTCGTTGACGACAGCGGTGGCGGTCGGGTTCGCGTCCAGCACGGCGATCGCCCACGGCGCACCTCCGGCACCGAGGTCGAGCACCCGCGGCGCGTCGAGTGCGCTGTAGCGGAGTTGCAGGTCGGCGCGTTGCGCACACCGGTTGATCGTCGTGAACGTCCCCTCGACGAGCGGCACGTAGAAGCTCGCCGGGTCGTTCTCGATCGGATCCGACGGCATCCCGTTGCGCACCGTCTCGGTCAGCGACGTCCAGTTCGACAGCGGCCCCGGCGACACCGGGATCAGCGCCGCCATCGACGCCGGCGACGACGACACCAGGTAGCGACGGGCCGTGTCGTTGAGTTCGAAACGGCCACGATGCTTGTCGAGCAGGCCGAGGGCGAGCACTCCTTCGAGCAGCGTCGCCAGATGCGTCGGTGACGCACCGATCCGCTCGGCGAGCGCGTCCGACGTCGACGGACCCATCTCGTCGAGCACGTCGAACACGTCGAGCTCGATCGCCGACACGAGCACGTGGAAGCGGCCGAAGCCTTCGATCACGTCCCACACCGGCGCGGCGACCGGCGGCTTGTAGTCGGTGAACGGTCGGCCCTTGCGGGCCATCGAGTGCGTCTTCTTCAGTTCGGGGTAGGCCGAGTCGACCATCAGGTCTGGGGCCGCAACACGAGTTTGCCGAACACGTCGTTGGCGAGCATCTGCTCCTGGGCCTCGGCGGCGTCGGCGAGGGCGAACTCCCGCTCGATCGGCACGACGAAGTCGCCCGAGCAGAACGTCTCCCACGCCGGTCCGAACTCCTCGGGACGATAGGCATCGGAGCCCAGGATCGAGGCCCGCTGATGGAACATGAACCCGAGGCTCGGGACCGCGGCAGCGTCGCCCGACGTGTTGCCACACGAGACCAGTCGACCGCCGATCCCCAACGAGAACAGCGACGGCGCGAACAAGGCCGCACCGACGTGATCGAGCACGACGTCGACGCCGGCACCGGAGGTGACCTCGCGGGCCCAGCCGGTCACGTCGCCCGTCCGGTTGTTGAGCACGTGGTCGGCGCCGAGTTCGACCGCCCGCTCGAGCTTGGCCTCCGAACCGGCTGTCGCCAGCACGGTCGCCCCCGCCGCTTTGGCGAGCTGGATCGCGGCGACCGACACCCCGCTGCCAGCGGCGTGGATCATCACGGTCTCCCCCGCCACCAACTTGCCGACGTCGAACATCGCGTGCGACGCCGTCAGGTACGCGGTCGGGAAGGTCGCCGCGTGTTCGATCGGCATCGAGGCGGGCACGCGGTACACGTGCGACGCCGGGACGACGCACAACTCCGCATACCCACCGTCGGCGGTCGCTCCGAGGACGCCGAGCGCGCCGTACAGATCGCCCCGACCGGCATGCACCGATCGGTCGTCGACCCCGGCGAGCGACGGGTCGACGACGACTCGATCGCCGACGGCCGACTGTGCGGGATCGACGGCGTCACCGACCGCCACGACGGTGCCGGCGATGTCCATGCCGGCGATGTGAGGCAGGGTGAACCCGTCGAGCGCGAACCACCCGTTGCGCTGCACGACGTCGAGACGGTTCAGCGAACACGCCTCCACGCGTACGACGACGTCGACGGGGCCGGGCTCGGGATCGGCGACGTCGACGTACTCCAGTACCTCGCTGCCTCCGGTTTCGGTGTATCGCATGGCTTTCATGTTCAGCTCCTGTCTTCGGGGGACGAGTCGGGCGACCGGACCGGCGACCCGACAGGTCGTCGACGCTGGTCGGTCGCCAGGGACGGGGGTGTCCAGCCGCGGTCGGCGGGATTGATGTCGGTGCCCGGCGCCACGACCAGGTCGATCGCGTCGAGCGTGTCGGTGTCGAGGCGAAGGTCGCCGGCGCGGAGCAGGTCGTCGAGTTGTTCCTCGGTGCGTGGTCCGATCAACGCGCTCGTGACGCCGGGATGCTCGACCGCCCAGGCGAGCGCGAGTTCGGTCAGCGTGATCCCTGCCGTGTCGGCGATCTGCGCGAGCCGTTCGACGGCGTCGAGCTTCGTCTCGTTCGAACCGTCGAAGTGGTCGGGCTTGTTGACGGCACGCGAGTCGGCCGGCGGCGGGGTATCGCGACGGTACTTGCCGGTGAGCCAGCCTCCGGACAGCGGGCTCCAGGCCAGTACGCCCATGCCGTTGCGGCGGCATACCGGCAACACGTCGCGCTCGATCCCCCGACACAGGATCGAATAGGGAGGCTGCTCGGTGTGGGGCCCGGCGACGCTGCGCCGGTCGGCGGCGCGCCACGTCTCGACCAGTTCCTCCGCCGGGAACGTCGAGGTCCCCCACGCCAGGATCTTGCCGGCCCGAACGAGGTCGGTCAGCGCGTCCACCGTCTCGACGATGTCCGTCGACGGGTCGGGACGATGCACTTGATACAGATCGATCCGGTCGGTGCGCAGGCGGCGCAGACTGTCGTCGACCGCCTGGGTGATCCAGCGCCGCGAGTTCCCTCGCCGGTTCGGATCGTCACCCATCGGGTTGTGAAACTTCGTCGCCACCACCACCTCGTCGCGACGGCCGTGCAGCGCGGCCCCGACGATCTCCTCGCTCTCACCGAGGGCGTACATGTCGGCAGTGTCGACGAGGTTGATCCCGGCATCGAGCGCCTTGTGGATGATCCGGGCACAGGCATCGTGGTCCTGGTTGCCCCACGCACCCAACACCATCGTGCCGAGTCCGAGACGTGAGACCTTCACGCCGGTCCGGCCGAGCGTTCGCAATTCCATCCCGTTCAACTCCCATCGATTTCCGGCCAGATCGGCCGCTTGTCGACGCCGGCGCAAGCCAGCAGCGATCCCTGACGTCGCGCGGCTTCGGCGGCCAGGTCCACGACGTCGATCGTGGTGACCCGACCGTCGGCGACCACTTGGCGTCCGGCGACGAACACGTCGCGCACGCTGCGGCCGTCGGTCCCCCAGACCAACTGCAGACCGACGTCGCCGCGCGGTGTCCAGCCCGGCGTGTCGGTGCGATGGATGACCAGATCGGCCTGCTTGCCCACCTCGATCGACCCGATGCGGTCACCCATTCCGATCGCACGGGCGCCGTCGATGGTCGCCAACGCGAACACCTCGTGGGCCCCGAATCGGGTGGGATCGATCCGCGTGTCGCGTGCGAGACCGGCCGCGAGCGCAGCCGTCCGCAAGATGTCCATCGCGTCGCCCGCGTTCGTGGCATCACAACCGAGCGCGACGCGTCCGCCGCGCTCGACGATCTCGGCGTGGCGACCGTGTCCGCACACACCCTGCCCGAGTCGTAGGTACGCCCATGGGCAGTAGGCGATCGACGTCGAGGTGTCGAGCACGAGGTCGACCTCGGCGTCGTCGAGCCATACGCCGTGCGAGATCAGCAGGTGGTCGCCGAGCACACCGAGATCGCCGAGGTGTACCAGCGGACGCTTCCCGGTGCGTTCGAGGTAGCGCTCGGGGTCCGATGACGTCGGCGACATGTGCATCGTGAGGCCCGTGCCGTGGCGTCGAGCGAGGTCGGCCGCACCGGCGAGCAGGGCGTCGGAGGCCAGGTCGTGTCCGACCAACGTGACCCAGCCGTCGACGAGATCGTCCGCTGCGAACTGTTCGACGACGGCGCGTTGACGATCGAGCACCTCGTCGGCCGGTGCGGCGAACGGCCCTTGCTCGATGTCCCAGCCCCACACGCCGAGCGTCGAGCGGATGCCGACCTCGCGCAACGACTCGGCCACCGCCGACGCGTGGGCGACCGTGCCGGCCTCGACGACCGTCGTGACACCGTTGGTCAGTGCTTCGACCGCCGACAGCGCCGCGGCGACTCGGTCGTCGTCGGGCGTGTGCGCGCCGTGTACGGGTACCGACCACTCGAAGATCGACGCGCCGGGTGGCAGCAGATCGGGAATGCAACTGCGGATCAGCGGATCGCCGGTCAGATGTTGATGCGCGTCGATCATCCCGGGCGTGACGACACACCCCGTGGCGTCGACGACGCGCGCGTCCGGATGCCGGGCGTCGAGGTCCGAGGTCGACCCGACCTCGACGATCGCACCACCGGCGACGACGACCGAACCACCGACCAGCACCTCGCGGCGAGCGTTCATCGTGACGACATCGCCACCACGGACGATCAGTTTCCCCTCTGGCATCAGCTGCGCCGCGGCGTGCGGCTGAACACCTCACGCACGAGCGGTTCGAAGTGCTCGAGCGGCTCGGTGTCGTAGTCGGGGTCGAACGCCGTCTCGTCCCACACGTCGGCGAAGCGTTCGGCCATCGCATAGTGCGAGTGGCCCAGATGGCGGCGCCGCAGCTCGGGATCCATTCCGATCCGTCCGTAGTAGTGACGGCCTTGGAAGTCCTGGTGGTATTTCACGACCCAGTACGCCTCGTCGCTCACCCACGGGCGCAACATCTCGGCGGCGATCGCCGGATGGTTCATGTTCGAGAACGTCTTGCCGACGTCATGGCACAACGACGCGACGATCATGTCGACATCGGCGCCGTCGCGCTCGGCACGCGTCGCGGTCTGCAGACAGTGCTGCAGTTGGCTCACGGCGAAGCCCTGGTGCAGTTCGTCCATCGAACGCAACAAGGCGAGCATGCGGTCGGGAACGCGGCGCAGGTCCTCGTCGAGGTGGCCTTCGACGTAGCTCATGTACTCGGCAGAGAACGTCGACATGCTCGGGCCGATCTCGCCATCGAACCCGGCGGCGCCGGCCGATTCGTCGATCATGTTCGCCGGTGTGGTACTCGTCTCGCTCATGGTTCCGTCCTGATGAATGCTCTGATGGATGCTCTGGTGGATGGCCTGGCTCATCGGTCGCCGACGAAGCGGTCGGGGAGACCGCCCGTGGTCCCAGCGACGCGGGCCGCTGGCGGTTCGTACGGGTGGGCGGCCGCTGCGGCCTCGTCGACGGCGACACCGAGCCCGTCGGTCGCCGGAATCGCAAGGCGCCCGTCGACGATCGTCTCGGGTCCGAACGCTGCCCCTGAACCGAACGTGTTCCAGACGTCGACGAGGGTCGGGGGATACTCGATCAGGCGGATCGATGGCACCGTGGCCGCGAGGTGCAAGTTCGCTGCCAGCGACACCGGCCCGGAACAGACATGAGGCACGACCCGCACCCCGAACGAGACCGCTGCCTCGGCCATGCGTCGAGCCTCGGAGATCCCGCCAGCGGTCGAGGCATCGGGCTGCAACACGTCGAGTTGGCGGCGACGCATCGCCTCGATCGCCTCGTGGAGGCCGAAGAGATGCTCGCCATAGGCCACGGGTATCGGGGAGTGTTCCACCAGCGCTTCGATCCCGGCGCGCTCGAACTGCGGCAACGGCTCCTCGATCCATTGGACATCGAACTCGACCAGGGCGGCGGCGAGCATCCGAGCGGTCGGCAGCGTGTAGGTCTCGCTGGCGTCGACCATCACCTCGACGTCGTCGCCGAGCGCACGACGAAGGTCGCGCAGCGTGTCGAGATCGGCACGCCACTCGGGTCCGGTGCGGACCTTCACCTTGCGGATGCCCCGGTCGAGCAACGGCGTGAGGATCGCGAGGTGGTGCTCCACCGGACCCTCTTCGAGGAACGCCGAGGAGGCGTACACCTCGACGTCGTCGCGGACCCGGCCGATCATCGAACTGATCGATCGACCCGTCGATCGGCCGAGCAGATCCCACAGCGCGATCTCGACCGCTGAGCGAGCCTGGGCACTGACCCACGAGTCACCGAGACGACGGCGGGTGAACAGTCGAACACGGTCGATCAGCGGGTCGACCGCAACCAGGTCCTCGCCGACGAGCAACGGCGCGAACACGTCGGTGACCACGGTCGCCAACACCGAGGAGTACGAACAGCCGTAGCTGTCGCACGCTTCACCCCATCCGATCTGCCCATCGTCGGTCGTCACTTTGACGAAGAGGAACGACATGCGTTCGCGATCGGTGCCGACGCTGCACGCGACCGGCTCGATCGACGCGACCCTCATGCAGCGCCTCCACACACCAGTTCGCCGACTCCATGAGCCGTCCGACACCAGTTCGGTACGATCGGCACATGCCTGCCACTCCGAACTCGCTGCTGACCCACATCGCATTGCCCGTCCGTGACCTCTCCGCGACGCTTGCGTTCTACGAGAAGTACACGACGCTCGCGGTCATCCACGAGCGATTCGACGACGAAACGCAGATGCGCACAGCGTGGCTGGCCAACGAACGCGACCGCACGGTCGACGAAGCGGCCCGCTTCGTCATCGTGCTGATCGAGGGCAAACTGCCGACGAACATCACCGGCGACATCGAAGAGTCGTACGGGTTCCTCACCTCGATCAGCCACCTCGGACTCTCGCTCGAGACTCGCGAGGAGGTCGACGCGATCGCCGAGATGGCTCGCGAGGAGGGCTGCCTGCTGCTCGGCCCGATGTACCGCAACGAGGTGGTCGGCTACATCTGCATCGTCACCGACCCCGACGGCAACAACCTCGAGTTCTCCGTCGAACAGGTCCTCGGCTGAGCGCGCCACCGCTACTTCAACCCTCGGATGAACGGTTGCGCCAAGGCATTCGGCGAACGAACGCGTGACGCGAACACCGCCATCACCACGATGGTCACCACGAAGGGCAGCGACGCCAGGAGATCGCCGTTGAGTTCGTAACCCAGAGCCGGCAGCGACAATCGGAACGAGAGCACCGCACCGAACAACACGCAGCCCGCGATCGTGCCACGCAGCGTCCAACCGCCGAAGATCACCGCGATCAGCGCGATGAAACCGCGCCCGCCGACGATGGAGTCCTCGAACTGCCCGACCGCTGCGAGCACGAGGTACGTGCCCCCGATGCCGGACGTGATGCCGGCGACGTAGATCCCCTGGCGGCGACGCAGGTTGACGTCGATGCCCGACACGTCGGCCGACTGCGGGTTCTCGCCCGCGGAGCGCAACTCCAACCCCCAACGAGTACGGAACACGATCCACCAGCAGACCGGCACGACGAGATAGATCAGGTAGAACAACCACGCCCGGTCGAACAGTGCGGTCCCGACGAGCGGCAGATCGGACAGCAACGGAATCGCGATGGTCGAGGACTTGCTCGATGTGAACGTCAGTTCGGACGCAAGGAAGCTCGCCAGGCCGAGCACCAAGATGTTGAGCGTGAGTCCGACGACGAACTGGTTCGCCACGAGACGATGACTCATCTGCGCCTGCACCAGCGCCACCATCAGACTCGCCGACACGCCGACCAATAGCGCGACGACCTGATTGCCACCGGATCGGTCATAGCCCACGGCAGCCGCGAACGCTGCGGCCAGGAACATCGCTTCGATCGAGATGTTGAGCGTCCCGGACTTCTCCGCAACCCACTCCCCCGACGCACCGAACGCGAGGAACACCGCGAACGTGAACGCGTTGATGTAGGCCGCCTCGGAAGTGAGCACGTCGAAGATCGCCGTCACGGCGTCGACGATCACGTCGCCGCTCCCGCTGCCGACTGTTGACGACGACGCTGACGCAAGAACAACAGCGCCGGCGGAATGAGCAACGCGAGCACCAACAAACCCTGGACCACGTCGGTCACCCGTCGTTCCACCCCGGTCGCGGCCAAGAACCCGGAGCCGGTCCGCAGACAAGCGAACACCACGGCGACGACGATCGCCGCCGACACCCGTTGGCGAGCGACCAACGCCACCAGCAGGCCCGTCCAGCCGATCGACGCCGGGAAGCCGGGAACGAGGGTGTAATTGCCGAAGTCGCCGCCGGCCAGCATGACGGCACCGGCGAGACCGGCGAACGCTCCCGACGCGACGAGCGCAGCGCCGCCATACTTCGGCGCAGCGACACCGGCGCGGTGGGCAGTGCGCGGGTTCTGACCGAGCATCTGGAGTCGGAATCCCCACACCGTCCGGGCCAGCACGAACGCCAGCGCGGCGGCGATCACCAGCGCCAGAAAGAGCGACGTGGGGAACTCGTTGCCGAACCAGGTGATGCGAGGCAGTCGGGTGTCGGGCGCCAGTTGCTCGGAGATCTGCTGGCGGTTCGCCCGACCTTCGCTCGGCGCCAACAGGAGCCACTGGTTCTTGAGTCCATAGCCGACCAACTGAGTACCGACCGTGACCAGCAGGAGCGTGCTCAACACCTCGGGAACGCTTCGGCCGTACTTCAACGCTGCCGCGATGCCCGCCCAGACCGCGCCGCCGACGACACCGGCGACGAGCAACGCAACCAGCACGAGCGGCCCGGGTCCGGCGAGTTCGGCCCCGACGTAGGCAGCGAATGCGGCGCCGAGGAACACCTGGCCTTCTTGGCCGATGTTGACCAGACCCGCCCGGTTGGAGACGATCGTGCCGAGCGCGACGAGCAGCAGTGGCACGGCGACGCCGATCGACGAACCGATGCGACCGGGCCCGCGAAGGCTGCCGTCGAGCAGCGCGGAGAACACTTCGGTCGCTGATCCGCCGGTGGCCTCCACCAGGATCGCGGACAGCGCGAGCGCCGAGGCGATACAGACCGCGTAGAGGCTGAACGTCTCGCTGACCGACCCGAGCTTCGCGAGCTTGGCGCCGACGCGTCGACCCGACGTGGCCGTCGCTTCGCCGGGTTCCGGAGCGGGGGAGGTCGTCGGAGAGGTCGGCTCGGCCGGTGTCGTGTCGGGCGCCGCTGGCGTGCCGTCGGACTCGATCTCGGTGGTCATGCCGCCTGCCCTCCCATCAGCAATCCGATCCGATCGAGATCGGCGTCGTTGCGGTCCATCTCCCCGATGATCCGGCCATCGGAGATGACCACGATCCGGTGGGCGAGATCGAGGATCTCCTCGAGCTCGCTCGAGATCAGCAACACCCCGACGCCGCTCTCAGCGACGCGGCGGAGCCGATCGGTCATGTATTCGATCGCGCCGACGTCGAGTCCACGGGTCGGCTGCGCGGCCACCAGCACCGTCGGCTCACGGGACAGTTCACGTGCGAGCACGACGCGCTGCTGGTTACCACCCGACAGCGACGAGAGTGGCGCGTCCGGCCCGGAGCACGAGATCTCGAAGTCGTCGATCAGGTGTTGTGCGCGCCCGCGCAATGCGCCGACGTCGATGACTCCCCAACGGCTCGATTCGTGCAGGTCGACGAGCGCGAGGTTCTCGGCGATCGACATGTCGAGCACGACGCCGGAGTCGTGTCGGTCTTCCGGAATCACGCCGACACCGGCACGCGCCATCGCCCCGGCTCGGCCGGCAGCGACGACGTCACCGTCGACGCGCACCGCGCCACCGTCGATCGCCAGGAGGCTCGACAGCACGTCGGCCAGTGGACGCTGACCGTTGCCGTCGACGCCGGCGACCCCGACGATCTCACCCGCCCGCACGTGCAGATTCAGGTCGTCGAGCAACGCACGCCCGTCACGGGTGCGCACCGAAACCGACTCGAGTTCGAGCACGATCGGCGTGGTCTCGTGCTCGTTGTCGGGCACCTCGGTCCCGTCCAGGCTCACGTCGACGACGCCGAGCGCCACGCGTTCGGAGCGCAACGACACGTTGCGACCCACCATGGCAGCGGCGAGCGCTGACGCAGTGGTCCGTGCCGTGACGACCTCGTCGACGACGACGCCTTGACGCATGATCGTCACCTCGTCGGTCGCTCGGAGGATCTCGTCGAGCTTGTGACTGACCAGCGCGACCGCGCGACCTTCGTCGTGGACGACCTGGCGCAGCGTCTCGAAGAGTTGCTCACTCTCGGCCGGAGTGAGGACCGACGTCGGCTCGTCGAAGATCAGGATCGACGGATCTCGACGAAGACACTTGATGATCTCGACACGCTGACGCATACCGACTGGCAGATCGCCGACCACGGCGTCGGGATCGATGTCGAGTCCGTACCGCTCGGAGATCTCCCCGACTCTGGTCCGCACATCGGCGGGCCGGAGCTTTCCGGAGTCACCCAACGCGACGTTCTCCCACACGCGGAGAGGTTCGACCAGGCTGAAGTGTTGATGGACCATGCCGATGCCGTGCCGAGCAGCCGCCGTCGGATCCGAGAGATGCGTGCGTTCGCCACCGATGAAGATCGAGCCCGAGTCGGGTGCGACCAGGCCGATCATGATCTTCATCAACGTCGACTTGCCCGCACCGTTCTCCCCCAGCACCCCGTGGATTCGACCCCGATGGAGTTCGAGGTCGACGCCGGCGCACGCCCGGACGGCGCCGTAGGTCTTGGAGACGCCGTGCAACGAGATCGCCGGCGTCCGCAGGGCGGCGTCCGGACCCGAGGGCCCGGACGCCGCACCGACGTGCGTCAACGATGTGGCGTCGTCATCAGCCACCGAACGCCTCTCCGGCGATCCGCCCGAATTCACCGTCGAGTTCACCGCTCGCCACCAGGTCGTAGGCCGCCTGGAGTTCGGCTTCCTGCTCCGGCGTAGCGTTGCAGATCCGCGCACCGGCAACGTCGGGTTCCTCGCCCGGCGAGTACACGATGATGTCGCCTTCGCTGGCCGACCCGTCGAGGATCTGCGGGAAGATCTCCCGGACGTAGTCGCCACCGTCGAAGCGCACGGCGATGTCCCACGAGAGGTCACCGTCACGGGTGCACACGTCGGACGCACCGGCACTCAACACGATCTGGCCGCCCGCGTTGGCGAGCTGCACGACGGGTTCGTGAGCGCCACCGAGGTACGGGTAGATGGCGTCGGCGCCCTCGGCGACGGCGTTCTCGTAGGCGGCCGAGGCGTTCTGGATGTTGTCGAAGTCGAACGGGAAGTCGCCCGACGGCACGTACGTGAACGTCAGCGCCTCGTCGACGGCCTTCAGGCCGAGCTCGTAGGCCAGGTAGTGCTGGATCTCGAAGCCGAGGTCGCAGCAGCCGATGAACGACACGGCGTCACCGCCGCTGTCGCGCAGGAGGATGCCGGTCGCGACGCCGGCGGTGTAGGCGATGCCGGCTCCGTTGTCCTGGCTCTGCAGGTAGAACTCCGACTCCGGGAAACCGGCGCCGCAGTTGCAGTACCAGAAGATGTCGCTGAACTGCTCGGCGAGATCCGGCATCGGCTCGGCGATCTCGCTGGCACCGACGATCATGATGTCGATCGGCTGCTGCGCGAGGTTGGCGAGCTCCGTCGCTGCGTCGGCGGCCTGGATGTTGTCGACGACGATGACCTCGCCCCAGCCGTTCTCCTCGGAGAAGGCTTCCGCTGCGTCGACGACCGCCTGGTAATAGGCGCCGTCGTTGCGCGGACCGGCGGCGGCGATGCCGATGCGAATCTCTCCGTCACCATTCGCGTCCAACCCGGCTGGTTCCTCGGCGGGCTCCTCCGCTGGTTCCTCGGCGGGCTCGCCCGCTGGTTCCTCGGCGGGCTCCTCCGCTGGTTCCTCGGCGGGCTCGTCCGCTGGTTCCTCGGCGGGTGCCTCGGTCGCTGCCGGTTCGGCTTCGTCGTCGCTGCCGCACGCGGCAACGATGATCGAGAGCGCAGCGAGTCCGGCGATGGACCGCCGCAACCGTGAGCGGCGGGCTGGGTCATGTGTCGTGGTGAGCATGAGCTCGGTTCCTCCTCCTGAGTTGGTCCGATGGTCAGACCATTTACCGGATGTTAGTCACCCCAGATTTCCGGCGTGTTACGAGCGCGCAGCTTGTGCGCGATAGCGCTGCACGAGCCACCGGTTGAACCGCACGTGACTCTCCTCCTGCCACGAGTACCGCCCGCGAGGAGCAAAGCGCGAGCGCAGGCCCCGCTGGACTTTCGTGGTCGCATCCTGGTCCTGTTCGACGAACACCTGGACGCCGACGTCGGCGAGCTTCAGCTTGTACTCGAACAGCGGATCTTCGAGAGCCGACGGGTGAAAGATGTAGCCGATCTCGACGTCGATCGTCTCGGGGCCGGTCGGGCGGACGAGGAAGAAGAAGCACTGGTCGGGCGCCGTGCCGAAACACAGCGTCGGGGGGACCAACGCGAACGTCGAACGCGTCCGCTCCTCGTCGGTCAGCTTCGGGAACACCGGCATGATCGCCTGGTGCGTCGCGTTGAAGCCGCCGTCGATGTGCGTGTAGCCGCCGGCGCGGAAGATCACGTTCGAGTCATCGCTCCACTCGACGGGGAACTCACTGAGATCGCTCGGGCAGAAGTCCTGCACGTACTGATGGAGTCGGTTGGCGTGGTAGCCGTCGTTGAAGTTCTCGAACATCACCTTCCAGTTCCACGGCAGGTTCTCCAGCGTGAACGTGCCGGGACACACGGCGTCGGCGAGGTCGTAGTTCGCCAGAAACGGCTCGTAGTCGGTGAGCGTGGGCGCCAACGGCGCAGCGTCGACATCGAGGTTGACGAAGACGAACCCCTGCCACACCTCGACGGCGAAGGGCGGCAGGCCGAACTCCGACTTGTCGAAATCGGCGGTGCGCTCCATCGCCGGCGCTCCGAGCAACCGACCGTCGAGCGCGTAGTTCCAGTGGTGGTACGGACACTTGAACGTCGTGCCGTTGCCTTCGCCGTCGCACACCTGCATCGCACGGTGCTGACAGACGGCCGACATCGCACGGATCTCGCCAGCCTTGTCGCGCGTGACGATGATCGGCTCGTCGCAGATCGTGACGGTGAACCAGTCGCCGATGTTCGGGATCCGCTCGACGCGACCGACGCACAACCATTCGCGGGCGAACAGCGCCTCGCGCTCGACGTCGAGCACCTCCGGCGACGTGTACATCTCGGCGGGCATCGTCGCCGCATCGGAGACGTCGACGATCGACGACTCGAGTTGATCGAGCAACGACGGGGGGAGAGAGGCGGTCGGGGTCATGGTGTCGGCTCCTGCTGTGTGGGCTTCGCGATGAATCAGATGGCTATGCGTCAGATGGCGGCAAATCAGTTCGCGGCGCCGTAGCCGCCGCCACCGGGAAGATCGAGGCGGACGCTGTCGCCCGGCTGCAAGGTGATGCGTTCCTGCGTACGCACCGCTTCGCCGTTCACGCTGAACGCACCCGACGCACCCGGCTCGCCGCCGAATATCCCTTGCGGCGCCTCGGCGAGTCGACTGGTGACGGCGTTGAGCTGCCACTCGCGGGTCGTGTCGACCTCGAACTCGATCGTCTGGCCGAGCCCGCCGGTGTTGGCACCGGCGCCGCCCGATCCGGGCCGCAACGCCTTGGTCGTGAAACGGATCGGCGCCGACGCCTCGACCACCTCGATCGGGACCGCTGCCACGCCGGTCGGATACGAACACGCATCGAGACCGGGCTTGGTGGCCCGTCCGCCGACACCGCCGGCGTAGGTGAACATCGCCGTGATGAACGGGCTGCCGTCGTCGTGATTGCCACTGACCTGCATCGTCCACACGGCGCCCGACCCCTCGGCCATCGCTCCTTCGGGACGGACCTGGGCGAGCGCCTTGAGCAGTGCGTTGGGCAGGAACATCCCGACGACGTGGCGAGCGGTGCACGGCTGGGGCGACACGGCGTTGACGATCGAGCCTTCGGGAGCGATCATCTCGATCGGCGCGAGGCTGCCGTGGTTGTTCGGGATGTCGGGGCTCAGCACCGAGCGGACGGTGAAGGTCGTGTAGGCGTGGGTGTAGTTCCGCACGACGTTGATCCCCCACCGGCTGGCGTCGGCCGACCCGGTGTAGTCGACGGTGATCGTGCCGCTGTCGCTGTCGACGATCAGCGCGCACTTGATCTCGATCTCGCTGCCGTCGGCGAGGTCGAGCAGTGCTGACGACTCGTACCGGCCGGCGGGCAACTCGCGGATGCCCGCACGCGTGGCGGCTTCCGAGCGCTCGATGATCTCGTCGGCGAGCCCTTCGATGTCGTCGAGGTCGTGGCGCTCACACAGGGCGAGGAGCCGTTGGGCGCCGATCTGACCGGAGGCCATCTGCGCGTGCAGGTCGCCCGCCATGTGATCAGGCTGGCGCACGTTCGACAGGATGAACTTCCAGACGTCGTCGTTGCGCTCACCCGACTTCATCAGCTTGCAGATCGGGATCCACAGCCCTTCTTCGAACACGTCGCGGCCACCCGCCCCGATGCCGTACCCGCCGACGTCGGTGTGGTGGATCGTCGACCCGAACAGTGCGATCAGCCGACCGCCCTTCCACACCGGAACGAGCACGGTGACGTCGAGCAACTGCCCGGCGGTCTTGTACGGGTCGTTGGTGATGATGACATCACCTTCGACGAGCGAGTCGATCGGATACTCCTCGAGGATGTTGGCGACCGCCATCGCCAGGCTGTTGATGTGACCGGGCGTGCCGGTGACCGCCTGTGCGACCATGCGGCCGCGGCGATCGAACACCGCGTTGGCGAGGTCGCCTGCTTCTCGCACGATGGGGCTGAACGCGGAGCGCTGCAGCGCCTTGGCCTGTTCGTTGACGGTCGCGATCAGGCTCTGCCAACAGATCTCGAGTTCGATCGGGTCGAACGTGCTCATGAACGTGCTCCTCGTGTTGCGATCAGGCTGCCATCCGGGCCGACGATGACCGACCAGCCCGGACGGATCACTGCGGTGGTCTCTCGTTCTTCGACCACGGCCGGGCCCTCGAAGCTCGCTCCCGAGCCGAGGTCGGCGCGTCGGTACACCGGCGTGTCGATCGGTTCGAGCCCTCGGCCGAACACGATCGGGCGCCGACCCATCGGCGTGGCGCCCGAGCCGGTTGCCACGGGTTCGGGCTCGACGGGATCACCGTCGGCCGACACGGCGAGGCGCCACGTCACGATCTCGATCGCGACGTCGGGAATCGTGAGGCCGAAGATCCGCCGGTACTCGGTTTCGAACGCGTCGAGCACCGCCGCGTCGTCGGCCGGGAAGTCGTCGCCTTCGCCGATCCACACCGTCACCTCGTTGCCCTGCCCGGCGTAGCGAGCGTCGAGGCCGTAGCGGAACCGGACGGCCTCCGCGCTGCTGCCGGCTGCGGCGAGGACGCGGCGGCCCTCGTCGCGCAAGTCGTCGAGCAACGCGTCGCGTTCGGCCGGATCGATCGCGTCGAGACGGCGCGGCATCGACCGAGCGAGGTCGATACGCACCGGCGACACCAGGGTGCCGAACGCCGACAGCACGCTCGCATTGACCGGGAAGATCACCCGATCGGATTCGAGCAACTCGGCGACACCGCAGGCGTGCACGGGTCCGGCTCCACCGAACGCGAGCAACGACACGCCGCGCAGATCGACGCCCTGCTCGACGGCGTGCATGCGCGCCGCCGCCGCCATGTTCTGATTGACGATCTCGTGGATACCGGCGGCGACCGCCATCGCGTCGAGGCCGAGCCGCTCACCGAGGCCGGCCGCGGCGTCCGTCGCTGCGTCGGCGTCGAGCGGCATGTCGCCGCCGAGGAACGCGGCCGGGTCGAGCATGCCGAGCACGACGTCGGCGTCGGTGACGGCTGGCACCGTGCCACCTCGCCCATAGGAGGCCGGGCCCGGTTCTGCCCCTGCCGACTCTGGCCCGACCTTGAGCAGACCGAACTGGTCGGTCCAGGCGAGCGACCCGCCGCCGGCGCCGATCTCGACGAGGTCGACCGACGGCA
Organism: Ilumatobacter sp.; assembly: GCF_046290335.1. Taxonomy (GTDB): domain Bacteria; phylum Actinomycetota; class Acidimicrobiia; order Acidimicrobiales; family Ilumatobacteraceae; genus Ilumatobacter_A. The sequence goes on from NZ_JBKAGH010000004.1 coordinate 162,455, forward strand.
CCGACACCGGGAATCCGGAGCCCTTCTTGAACCGGTAGGCGCGCGCCACTTCGAACACGTTGGTGAGCTCGGGTTCACCCTCGTCGATCAGACACGCCTTCGCCGTGGTGCCGCCCATGTCGAAACACAACAGACGGTCTTCACCGAGTCGCTCCGCGAACCACTTGCCCGCCAGCGCACCGGCCGCCGGGCCGCTCTCGACCAGACGGATCGGCACTCGCGCCGCGTCGTCGGCCGACACGACACCCCCGTTGGAGAGCATCATCAGTACCGAGCCGCCGAACCCTTCGCCCGACAGCCACTTCTGCAGTTCGTCGAGGTACGGGCCGATGACCGGCATCGTCGCCGCGTTGCAGGCCGTGGTGACCATGCGTGGATACTCGCGGATCTGCGGTGAGACGTCGGCCGAGATGCACACCGGCACGCCCAACTCCCGCTCGATGTAGGCGGCCAGTGTTCGCTCGTTGGTCGCGTCGACGTAGGAGTTCAGCAGGCAGATGCCGACGGACTCGACCTCGAGCGCCCGCAACTGCTCGACGACCGCGGCCATCGCGTCGTCGCTCGGCGCCGCGAGCACCGCACCGGCGGCGCTCGTGCGCTCGACGATCTCGATCGTGCGGTCACGAGGGATCGGCGGGGCCGGGAACTCGATCTGCAGGTCGTACATGTCGTAGCGGTGCTCGTCGCGGATCAGCAAGGTGTCGCCGAATCCGGCGGTCGTCACGAGGCCGGCGCGACCCGTCTTGCCTTCGATGAGCGCGTTGGTGATCAGCGTCGTCGCGTGCACGATCGGCGCCGTGACGTCGGCGGGGCGTACGCCGGCTCGGGCGAGGAGTTGGCCGACACCCGTTCGCACGCCGTCGAGCGGGTTGGACGGCGTCGTCAGCGTCTTGTCGACGACGACGTCGCCGGTCGCCGCGTCGAGCAGGACGACATCGGTGAACGTGCCGCCGATGTCGACGGCGAGGCGCCAGTCCGCGCTCATGACTCGTCTCCAGAGAGTTCTCCGGAAAGACGGATGACCTCGGGCTCGGCCTGCGCATCGCGCAGGTCGTCACGCGGGGGCGAGAAGACGTCGAGGATCCAGCATTCGTCGTACTCGTCGTCGCCGACGAAGATCGAGTCGCCGTGCCAGATGCCGGTCGGCGCGAGATAGATCTCGCCGGCGCGAAGGACCTGGCGGGTGTCGTCGGCGACGTCCCCGATTCGGAAGTCGAGCGAACCACGCATGATGATGCCGAGCTGTTCGTGCGCGTCGTGCTGATGCATGTACGAGCCGGTGGCCCCGCCGGCGATGCGCCAGAAACAGAGCTGCAAGCGGTCGCCGGTGATCACACGTCGACGGAACCCGTCCCGAGTCGTCTCCTCGAAGGCGTCCTCTTCGAAGAAGTAGCAGTACTGGTTGGTCAGCTCATCGAGCTTCATTGCGAATCCTCCGAATTCGTGCCGGTCGCCGGTGCAGCGTGCGTCGTGGACACGAGGTCGCCCCCGTAGCGCGCCATGTCGCTCGCGATGTCCAGGCTTCTGATGATCGCCTGGTGTTCTTCGTCGCCCCAGAGGTGGGGCGGAGTCAGCCACATCACCTCGAACTCGATCCCGTCCGGATCCTTGGCGTACAAGCTCTTGTTGACACCGTGATCCGACATGCCGTGCAGCGCTCCGGCTGCTTGCAGACGGACGCGATGCGCTTCGAGGTCTTCCAGCGTCGACACCTCCCAGGCGAGGTGGTACAGCCCGACCTGGGCACGACCGGCGGTGCTCGGCCCGGCGTCGGGACCGATCGTGAAGCACGCCAGATCGTGGTGGTTGGACGAGCCGGGGGCCCGCATGAACACGTACCCGCCGGCCGGATCGGCGACGATCGTCTCGAAGCCGAGCACCTCTTCGTAGAACGCCTGTTGCCGGCGCGCATCGCGCACGTACAACACCGCGTGGTTCATCCCGGTGATCATGTGGTGAGCCCTTCGTTCGGTCTGATGGTCAGACCATAACGCACCCGGCGCGATCGCGCCACACGTCCGGCTCGAATCGAGCCGACGGGGTCAGACGAGTCGGTCGATGAGGCTGCGCTCGACGGCTTGCAGGTGCGCCACACCCTCACGCGCGGCCGCCTCGACGTCACCACAGGCAACCGCGCTGGCGAGCGCAGCGTGCTGGCGAGCGGCTTCGCTCACGATCACGCCGACCTCGCTGCGGTTCGCATCGTCGGACAGCATCGAATCGATGCCTTCCGAACGGAACAGCCGGGCCATGACCTTGCCGTACACCTCGACGAGCAGCGGGTTGCCGCACGCCGACGAGATGGCGGTGTGGAACGCACGATCGAGCTCGCGGAACGTCTCCAGGCTCATGTCGACGGAGAATCGAGCCGCGATCGTGCTGATCTCACAACGTTGTTCGTCGGTCGCCCGTTGCGTCGCGAGTTCGATGATCGGCACTTCCAGCAGACGACGGGTCTCGAACAGTTGACGGACGAACTCCTTGCGGTCGTCGACCGCGTCGAAGGAGACATCGGGCAGGCGCTCGGCGACGTAGGAACGATTGCCGCGCCGCACGATGACTCCCAGCGAGATGAGCCCCTGCATCGCCTCGCGCACCGACGTGCGAGCGACGCCGAACTGCTCGGACAGGTCGCGCTCGGACGGCACCTTGGCGCCTGGCTCGAGCCCGCCCGACGTGATGCGTTCGAGTAATTGGTCGCGGATCTGCGAGCTCAACGTCTCGCGGGTCATCGGCGCGAAGGCGGGGCTCTCGGTCGTGATGCTGTCGGTGGTCATTCCAGAGGTCATCCCAGAGGTCACTCGCTTTGGTCCGGCGGCCCGTTGGTCAGACCATCGACAAACTGTACCCCCTGTCGCCATACCGACTGGATGACCGGCCCGACAGGGTGCTACTGGTCTGACCATCAGACCTTTGCTACGGTATGCCCATGGCCTACCCGAACACCTTGATCTTCGTCGATTTCCCCTCCAGCGACCCGGAAGCGAGCGCCGAATTCTACGCCGCCGTGTTCGGGTGGGAGGTCGAGCCCAGACCAGCGGGGGTCTTCCACCGCATCGTGCCCGGCGACAGCTTCCAACTCGATGACGGCACCTCCGGACCCACCGGCAACCTGCACATGGGCATCCACAACGCCGCCAACGCCCGACCCCATCCCGATCCCGACGGCGTCGAGCCCCGCCACCTCGCCACCGATGGCCGAGCCACGCGCGTCTGGATCCTCGTGAGCGACGACGACTCGATGGATCGCATCCTCGGCGAAGCGAACGCACGAGGCGGCGAAGTCCTGTGGCGCGATCACTACTGGGCCGAGTTCAACGGGTTCAACTCGGCGTTCAAGGACCCGTGGGGCAACACGTTCGTCCTGTGGGGCAAGGCCGGCGAGAACCCGACGATCCCCGACGGCTGGACCGGTGAGTGACATGACCGCCATCGACGACTCCGCGTCGGCGACGCACAGCCTTCGCCCCACCACGGCGCGCTGGACCCACATCGCGCTGCGCGTCTCCGACATCGACGCCACGATCGCCTGGTACCAGGAGTTCACGACGCTCGAACTGCTCGACAAGCGCGAGGACGAGGACGGCTACGGCGCGTGGCTCGGCCACTCCGACGCCGGCGAGTTCCCCTTCGTGCTCGTGCTCGCACAGTTCTTCGAAGGACGCGACCCGTTCGCGCCGACACCGCTGGCCAAGATGGCGCCGTTCAACCACTTCGGCATCGAGCTGCCGAACAAGGCCGACGTCGACGAGATCGCGGCGCGCGGCGCAGCCGCCGGCTGCCTGGCGATGCCGGCGCGCCAGATGCCGGACCCGATCGGCTACATCTGCTTTCTCGAGGACCCCGACGGCAACCTCGTCGAGTTTTCCTTCGATCAGGGTGTGTACGAAAAGGTCCGGGAAGTCTGGGGCTGACGCCGTGAGCGACCCGGCGATCGAGGTGGCTCTCGCCTATCTGCGCGCCCTCGGAGGTGACGATCCGGACGCGGTCGCCGATCTCGTCTCGGTCGACTTCCGCAACGAGCACCACGCCGAACTCGGCAGCGGCTGCGTCGGCCAGGACGAGTACCGGCGTCGCCTTCCCGGCTTCTTCGCGACGTTCCCGAATCGTCGATACGAAGTGACCGAGACCGCCGTCGGAGCGCTCGTCGGCCCCCACGCCGACGGCTCGGAACGCGTCGAGGTGATCGTCCGCTACCGCTTCGGCGCCGACGCGGACGACGTGCGCATCGACATTCCCGGCGTGATGTGGATCAGCGTCGAGCACGGCGCCGTGGTGCGCCGCCTCGACACGTGGGATTCGCTGACCTACCTGCGCCAGACCGGTCAGGATCCGACGGCATGACCAAGAGCGCACGCCCGCGGTTGCGACAGGCGTGGGACGCAGGGCGCCCCGCGATCGGTGCGTGGCTGTCGAGCGACGCACCGATGAACGCCGAGGCGTTGAGCGACCTCGACGTCGACTACATCGCCGTCGACCTCCAGCACGGTGTCGTCGACTATGCAGGCGCGGTCCGCGTGTTCCAGTCGCTGCAGGCGGCCGAGGCGACGCTCGTGTGCCGCGTGCCCTGGAACGAACCGGGCATCATCGGCAAGGTGCTCGACGCGGGAGCGATGGGCGTGATCGTGCCGATGGTCAACACCGCAGACGACGCGCGACGTGCGGTCGCAGCATGCCGCTATGCACCCGACGGCGCGCGCAGTTTCGGTCCGATCCGGGCTCGGCGCCTGTTCGGGGCCGACTACGCCGAACGCGCCAACGACGAGATCGCCTGCATCCCGATGATCGAGACCGCCGAGGCACTCGGCAACCTCGACGACATCCTCGACGTGCCCGGCATCGATGCCGCCTACGTCGGCCCGGCCGACCTGAGCCTGACCCTGGGCCTGCCGCCGCGCAGCGACCACGCCGATCCGCGCTTCGTCGACGCGCTTGCAACGGTCCGTGCGGCGTGCGAGGCCCGCGGCATCGTCGCCGGCATCCACGCCGTGCCGGGCCTCGGCAGCAAGCGCCTGAGCGAAGGGTTCCGGATGGTCACGGTCACGTCCGACCTGACCGCGCTCGCCGCCGGCGCAGCAGCCGACGTCGCCGCCGCCCGCCCCTGACCCGTATCGGTTTGTGTCAGGAGCGTCAGCGGATAGGGCGGTAGTTGGTGTTGCGGTGGTCGATGAGTCGTGCGGTGATGAGGAACACGGTTGCGAGGCAGAGGGCGGCGTGGCGGTGTGTTGCTCGGCGGTCGGTGTTGCGTTGGATTTGGCCGTAGTTGGTGAACCAGGAGTGGGTGCGTTCAGCGACCCAGCGGCGCCCGAATCCGACGAGTTGGATGCGGCCCTGACCTGGCTGGTTTCGTGGGATCACGTTCACGTCGCCGATCGTGTAGTCGGCGAGTCTGTCGGGGAGTGATTTGTAGCCGAATCCTCGGTCGAGGTGCAGGGTGCCGATCCGTGCGGTGACGGGATGTGCGGTGATCGCGTTGAGGGTGGGTTGCAACAGTCGGTAGTCCTGGCGGTTTGCGCCGTCGATGACCCAGCCGATCGGGATGCCGTCGGCGTCGACGCCGGCGCACCACTTCCAGCCCAGACGACCGTGGGTTTTCGGGCCTGCAGCGGTTCCTTCACCCCCGCACGGGGCAAAGTGTTCGCTGCCGTCGATGGTGACATGGGTCGGGTCCAGACCGATGATTCGGTCGTACGCGGCCAGTGCTTGCTCGAGCAGTTGATCGAACACCCCGGCGTCGATCCACTCGTCGCGACGGGACCGCAGGGTGGTGTCGGACACGGTGTAGCCCATCAAGAACTCGACGGTCTCCCACGATGCGCCCGTCACGAGACGAATCAACAGACCCCGCAAACAAACCAGGTCGTCGATACGGGGCCGATGACAACCCAACGGATGTTCGGGCCGGTCCGGGAGCAAGCCTCGGATCGTTTCGAACACCGCATCGTGGACTTCAGAATCGAGCGCGCGCATCATATGGGTGACCTCCCCGGTCGGTTAGTTGGGTCGCACTCGGTATGAAAACCGAGCCAACCCACCGACCGGTGGATGGTCACCTATCCGCGCGACCTCCAGACACAAACCGATACGCCGCGCATCCGGTCAGTCCAGGGCATCAGCGAGTCGGTTCGCTGCGACGACGACCGCAACACCGAAGCGTTTGCCGGGCTGTTTCGAGAGACGTTCGATCGGGCCGCTCACCGACACCGCTGCCACGACGCCCGAGCCGTTCGTGACCGGCGCGCTCACCGACGCCACGCCGGACTCGCGTTCACCGACGCTCTGCATCCAGCCCATGCGGGTCGCGGAACCGGTCAACACGCGGCCGGCCGATCCTGCGTCGAGCGGGAAAAGCGCGCCCTCGGGAACGATCCACCGCAGCCCGTGCGGCGTCTCGAGCGACAGCAGGCACCGACGCTGCTCCCCCTCCTTGACGAACAGCTGCACACTCTCACCCGTCTCGTCGCGCAGTTCGGCCAGGATCGGGCGGGCCGTGTCGACCAGCGAGAAGCGCGACTGCGCCGCCTGCCCCAGCGCGACGAGTGCGTAGCCGAGCTCGAAGCGACCCTCCAGGTCGCGGCGCAACACACCGTGTCCTTCCAGGGCCATCGCGAGCCGATGCGCGGTCGCGCGGGGCAATCCGGTGTCGGCTTGGAGATCGGCGAGCGAGCGCGGCCCACGACCGACCGAGCGCATCACCGTCATCGCCTTGTCGAGAACCCCGACGCCGGTTACGATGTCCATATCCAGGGAATAGTATCCCATTATTTGAGACGACGCAACGGAACGAGTGAGGACCCAATGAGCAGCACGGCCAAGACACTTCCCGAGAAGGTGTGGGAGCGCCACCTGGTGCGCAGCGCGCCGGGCGAACCGGACCTGCTCTACATCGACCTCCACCTCGTCCACGAGGTCACGAGCCCACAGGCGTTCGATGGCCTTCGGCTCTCCGGACGCAAGGTCCGCCGGCCGGAGTTGACGATCGCGACCGAAGACCACAACGTGCCGACCGCCGACATCGATCAGCCGATCGCCGATCCGATCTCCGCCAAGCAGGTCGACACCTTGCGCGCCAACACCGCCGAGTTCGGCATCACCAACTTCCCGATGGGCGACCCCGACCAGGGCATCGTCCACGTCATCGGCCCCGAGCAGGGCCGCACGATGCCCGGCATGACCATCGTGTGTGGCGACTCACACACGGCGACGCACGGCGCGTTCGGAGCGATTGCGTTCGGCATCGGCACGAGCGAGGTCGAGCACGTCCTCGCCACCCAGACGCTGCCTCAGGAACGCCCCAAGTGGATGTCGGTCACCGTCGACGGCGAACTACAGCCCGGCGTCACCGCAAAGGACGTGATCCTCGCGATCCTCGGCGAGATCGGCACCTCCGGCGGCATCGGCCACGTGATCGAGTACCGCGGCTCGGCGATCACGTCGCTGTCGATGGAAGGCCGCATGACGGTGTGCAACATGTCGATCGAGGCGGGGGCGAAGGCCGGGCTGATCGCACCCGATCAGGTCACCTTCGACTACCTGCAGGGCCGCGACCACGCTCCGAAGGGCGCCGACTGGGACGCCGCCGTGGCCGACTGGTCGACGCTGTTCACCGACGAAGGCGCCGCCTGGGACAAAGAGGTGGTCCTCGACGCCTCGACGATCGCACCGCACGTCACGTGGGGCACCAACCCGGGCCAGGTGTCGTCGATCGACACGCCGATCCCCGACCCGGCGAGCTTCGACAACCCGACGACTCGCGAAACCGTGCAGCGCGCACTCGAGTACATGGGCCTCGAGCCCGGAACCTCCATGAGCGACGTCGCCGTCGACACCGTGTTCATCGGCTCGTGCACCAACAGCCGCATCGAAGATCTGCGCGCCGCGGCCGCGGTGCTCGAGGGGCGCACGGTCACGGTGCCGCGCGTGATGATCGTCCCCGGCAGTCACCGGGTGAAGGATCAGGCCGTCGCCGAAGGCCTCGATCAGATCTTCATCGCGGCAGGCGCCGACTGGCGCGAACCCGGCTGCTCGATGTGTCTGGCGATGAACCCCGACAAGCTCGCGCCGCGCGAGCGGGCGGCGAGCACGTCGAACCGCAACTTCGAAGGGCGCCAGGGCCCCGGCGGGCGCACCCACCTCGTCTCCCCCGCGGTCGCCGCCGCCACCGCGGTGAAGGGCACGTTCTGTACACCTGCCGACCTGGAAGGGGTGACGTCATGAAGGCCGTGCAGATCATCAACGGAACGGGGGTGCCGCTCAAGCGCAGCGACGTCGACACCGACCAGATCATCCCGGCGGTGTGGCTCAAGCAGGTGGAGCGGACCGGCTTCGAGAAGGGGTTGTTCTCGGCGTGGCGCGACGAGCCCGGGTTCGTCCTCAACGACGAACGGTATGCAGGTGCCAACATCCTCGTCGCCGGCGCCGCGTTCGGTGTCGGGTCGTCACGCGAGCACGCGGTGTGGGCGATCCAGCAGTACGGCTTCGACGCGGTCATCGCACCGAGCTACTCCGACATCTTCTACAACAACTGCACCAAGAATGGCCTCGTGCCGGTGACGGTGCCCGAAGACGTCGTCGAGGCGATCTGGGCGGCCATCGAAGCCGACCCGCAGACGGCGATCGTCGTCGACGTCGAACGCCGAACCGTCGAGGTGCCCGCCGCCGGTCTCGTCGCCGACTTCCCGATGGCCGACGCGACCCAGCATCGGTTCCTCAACGGCCTCGACGACATCGGCATCACCCTCGCCAGCGCGGACGCCATCGACGCCTACGAAGCCGCCCGCCCCAGCTACCTCGGCTGACACTCCGCTGCGATGAGCATCGGTGGGAACCGTCCGCACCGGATCTCATCGGTGACGGCTGGAACGACGCCTCGACTGCCCAGCACTCACTCGGTCGGGAACGAGACGGCGCCGATGGTGGTGGAGAGCGTGAAGCCGAGCGTCTCGGCGACACGGTTCGACGCCAGGTTGTCGACGTTGCACCGATAGAGCAGGCGACGTCCTTCGGACTGACGCCGACGGACGAACTCGTACACGGCCAACGCTCCGAGCCGCCGGCCCCGCCACTCGGGATGAGTGAGCACGGCGACGTCGTCGAGGAGCGGGTCGAGTTCTTGAGGCCGACCGCTGGCGTACGCGGCGATCGTGCCGTCAGACGCGACGAGCAACGTGATCGCCGGATCGAGTTGGTCAAGGTCGAGGTCGGCCTCGTCGACGTCGTCGGGGTCGCAGTCGGCGATCAGCGCAGCCAGCATCGAGATCACCTCCTCGCCGATCGGCTCGATGGCGCCAACGTTCCCGCCGATCCCCTCGTCGATCGCCTCGTCGATCGCCTTGTCGATCGCCTTGTCACCGGTGACGTGGCGGACGACGAGTTCGTCTGCGTCGGCGTCCGGTCGGCGCGGCGCGGCGTCGAGCACGCGATTGTGGCCGTACCCGACGAGCTGGGCTCCGAGGCGCTCGGCCGCTGCGACGAACTCCGCTGCCGACAGCGGGCTCGACGACGCGACCGAGGAGAGCCGCTCTGCGACGTCGGCGTCGCACCAGACGATCGACGCGCCGGGCGTCGGATAGCACGTCGCCGTGCCGGTTCCGGCTCGATCGCGGTCGACCACGACCATCGTCCCGGGGCGGACTGGCTCACCGAGCATCGACTCGGCCGACTCGCGCAACGCGGCGAGATAGCGCGCCGACGGCGGGGGTGATGCCGGTGACATCGGTCAGAACCTAGTGTCCTGCCAGGCTGATCTGTGATCGAATTCGGTGTTGGTGACTGCGTGATGTTGCACCGGTTTCTTGGACACGGGGTTCTGGCAGATTCGGCTGTCCGTGGTCGTGGCGCCACTTGTCAGCGTATTCGGTTGGGGTGAGGAGACCCCCCGAAGCACCCGCTGCCCAACAAACCCAACCTGTCACCGAACCGTGCAGCAGACCCTTCGGTGGCGGTCCGCACTTCTGCCTCGGCGCCGCGCTGGCCCGACTGGAGGGCCAGATCGCCATCCCGCGCATCATCCGCCGGTTCCCGAATCTGGCACTCGCCGCCGAGCCCGAATTCGAGCCGCGCGTGGTGCTCCGCGGCGTCGCCCGCCTCGACGTCACCGTCTGACATCGTCGACGCCCGCACGACTCGTCGCCGTCGAGATATCGTTTCGAGCAGACCGAAGGGGTGTACCGGTGGCGACGGCAGATCAGTTCCGACAGGCGGCAAACGACGCCCGTTCGGCGATCGCTGACGCCGAAGATGCCGAACGGATCTGCAGGTTGTATCGCCATGACACCGGCCTGATCGGTGGCCGCGTCCGCGAGTCGGTCGAGTGGGCCTTCGATTCGTCGGTCTTCAACGCCCGGTCGCTGGCGGACGACTGCGCCGCACTGGCCATCGAACTCGATGCCCGAGCGACCGTCTGCGATCAGTACAACCTCGCCTACGACAACTACCTGAACGCCCGCAGCAACTGGGCCGCACGCTACGAGCGGTTCGCCGACGGCGACGACGGCGCCAGCCACCCGGGGCCGATGCCGACGCCACCGTCCAAACCCGAGCCGTGGGTCACCCGTGGGTGACGCGACCGGTTTCGTCGGCGCCGACCCCGGCCAGGCCCGTTGGGTGGCGAAGCGACTGCGAGCGGCGGTTGAGCACGTCGAGAACGTCCGCGCGTTGTGTGACCGCATCGCGTCGAGCGTCGCAGCGCACGACCTGACCAGTGCGGCGCAGTTGCGCTCGGTGGAAGTCATCCACGAGCTCGATTCGACGGCCGTCATCCTCGAGCTGAAAGCCGACCTGATCGAGGCCGCCGACTCCGGACGATCGGTTCGCAGCGTCGAGCATCTGATGAGCCGACTCGACGCCACATTGGACGATCTCGATCGTCGCCTCGCCAACGAAATCGGACCCGGTGCCGGCGACGACCGCCGGCGGTTCATCGAAACGCTGGTCTTCCCCGATGGGGTGCCCGAACCCCCTGTGTTCGCGCCCGGCGGCTCCCACGCCTGGAGCGCCGCCACCGTCACCGCAGTCGTCCTCGACACGCTCGATCCGGATTTCGTGGCCGACTACTGGGATCTGCTGGGCGCCGACGAGCGGTTCGCCGTCATCCAGGTCGAACCCGGCTCGGTGAGCGACCAGGTGCTGGCCGGACGACTCGTCCTCGACGAGATCGAGGAACTCGCCCTGCTCGTCCAACCCGTGGCCGTGCTCCACCCGCCATACCGGTCACGGGTGCCGACCACCGGAGTCGACACCGATTGGCTCGGCCAGCCCATTCCACCCGCCACGTCCGTCGGCGCCGATCACGACGCCGTGGTGCGAGCAGACCCGCACAACGAGGGAGGCGGGATTGCGTTCATGCCCGAGAACGTGGCGTGCACGGCGATTCAGGCGATCTCGCTGATTCCTTCCCGGCCCGATCCGTCGGTGGTCGGTGGTGCTGCGGTCGCGGCCAACGCGGGGATGATGGGGTGGACGATTGCGAAGGGAGGCGCCACGCCGCTCAAGCTGCTCAGTCCGGCCGGCTGGGCGGCCACCGCTGCCGACCTGGGGCTGTGCCGACTCGAACTCGGGTCGGGCGCGCCGATCTCGACCAGACGGGTGCTCGATGGGTCGGGCACGATGGTCTACGAAGACTCGCGCAGCCCGACGCAGCCGCACATGAACACCCACGGCGTGCCGCTCTCGCCCGACCTCGAGGTTCGCGACGAGGATCGTTGGCGCCTCGAACACCAAGGCGCTGAGTGGAAGCCCTACCCGGGGTACCCGGCCTATCCCGAGAACGCACCGGATTCGTGACCGCACTGTTGTCGGCGCAGTGGAGGCGCCTGGCGGTCGCTGTGGCGATCGGTGGTTCGGTCGTCGCTGCGTGCGGATCGGAGGCCAACGAGCAGACCGCACCACTTCGCGCCGTGGTGTCCGACGCCGACGTCGTCGCCGACATCGAGCCGACCATCGACGAGCTCCCGATCGATCCGGTACGCGGCGTGATGCACCTCCTCGGGCCGGCCGGCGACGACGACCCGGTTGCCTTGGTGGAGGTGTTCTTCGATGCCGGCGCCCAGGTTCCTCGACAGGACCGCCAACTCGACGACGGGGCGTGGGTGCAACTCGACAGCGTCGACGAGCCCCGTCGCCGACGCGAAGCGACCTTCCTCGGACCAGCCGGCGAGTACGTCCACCTCGGATCCAGCGATCCCGACATCGATCTCGACGATGTGATCGCACTGGTCGGCCAGGTCACGATCGACGGCAGCGATCTCGAGCTCGACCGGGCCGGATGGGATGTCCTTGCTTCGGTGCCCATCCCGGTCTTCGACGACGGTTTCGTCACCCGCTACCCCATCGCCGACGGCGAGGTGACGATCTACGCCAACCCCGAGGTCGCAGGCGCCATGACCCTGTATCGGTATGGCAGCGTGGTCGACGCCGAGGTCAACGGTGTGCCTGCGCTCCGCTACGACGAGACCTCGCCGACCCGCGGCTACATCTTCTTGCTCGATGGGGTCATCGTCGACCTGCGCGACGACACCCCACCGGGCACGTTGTCCGATGCCGAGCTGCTGGCGATCGCCGAGGGTGCCCGAATCGGGGCGGCCGATGTCTGAGATGGAGAGCCGGTGAGGCAATGGGAATCCTGAGGGACGGCCGCGAGATGGACGATCTCGGCTTCCAGGCCCGCCATCCGATCGGCGGATTCTTTGCGGCGAGCCGCTACACCGACTTCAGGTTCAACTGGTTGCTGGTGCTCATCGGCCCGGTGCTGATGGTGGTCGCTTCGCTCGCTGGCGCGTGGGGTTGGGCGGGTTTCGCCGCGGTGATGACCGTGTTCTTGGTCTGGAAGTTTCGGCGCTACCGCCAGCGGGTGACCGCCGAGGCAGCAGCGCGCGGGCGACCCTGAAGTGAGCCCCGGTTTCTGATCCAGGTGTGGTGCGTCTCGATTCCTCCCGTCGTCGGCGGCCTCCTCGTCTTCGACGTGAGATCGGTTGACCTCCGTGACGGGTATCGACTCGGTCGGTGGTGGCGACGGTTTCAGTCCTGGGTCGTCGCGTGGGAGCGCGCGCCGACACGAGATCGGTTTCGTCGCGCTGCAACACTCTCCGGGTGACGTCCGTACGAACACCGAGTGAACACACGGCAAACGCCATCTCGGTGCCGGCGTTCCGTGCGCTGTGGTCGTGCAACGTCGCGTTCTTCCTGGTCATGAACGCACAACGCTTCGCGTTCGGCTGGGTCGTGCTCGACCTGTTGCTCGAAGACGAGAGCCGCCAGGGCATCATCGTGTTCACGCTCGGCGCGCCGACCGCGCTCCTCGTCCTGCAGGCCGGAGCGTGGGCGGATCGATGGGATCGTCGCCGGATGCTGATCGCCACGCAGCTCGCGTCGGCCGCCGTCATGGCGGCCACCGGATTCTGGATCCGTGCCGGCGACCTCCAGTTCGGCTGGCTGGTCGCCGCGACGCTGCTTGCCGGCTCAGCGACGGCGATCGGCCAGCCGGTGCGCTCGTCGCTGATCCCTGCCTTGGTGCCGCGTCAGCAGCTCTTCAGCGCGATCGCGCTGAACGCCATCGCGATGACCCTGTCGCTGATCCTCGGGCCGGTGCTCGTCAAGCTGGTGGGCGACCAGTTCGGATTCGACGGTGCGTTCTTCTTCCAGGCCGGTCTGCTCGTGCTCGGCTCGATGTTCCTGATCCGGCTCGACGTACCGCCCCACGACGCCGAACGTGAGCGAGCGTCCATCCTCGCCGACACCCGTGAAGCCGCTCGCCACATCCTCGACGACCGGCACCTGAAGACGCTGTTCGGACTCCTGCTCACCGCCAGTCTGACGATCAACCCGGCCGTGATGGTGACGTTGCAGGCGCACGTGAAAGACGAACTGGGTCGAAGCGCCGGCGACGCGGCCATCCCGTTCGCGGCGATGGGGCTCGGTATGGCGATCTCGTCGTTCTTCCTGATGCGCAAAGGCGACATGGCCAACAAGGGCGCTGTGTTCCAGCGGGCGATGATGGCCGGGACGTCGATCACGTTCCTGACCGGACTCAGCAACAGCTTCTGGCAGGTGGTCGCCCTCGCCGGCGTGATGGGACTCGCCGGCGGGTTCTTCATCAACATGAACCAGGGCCTCATCCAGGCCAACACGCCGCATGCGTTGATGGGCCGAGTGATGGGGGTCTACACGCTGGTCGCGAACGGTCTGTTCCCGCTCGGAGCGTTGATCATCGGCGTCGCAGCGACGAAGTTCGGTACCGGCGTCGCGATCTGCACCGCCGGCCTCCTCGGCTTCTCGATCGTCGCGACGACCTACGTACGCAACGCCGAGCTGCGCCGTCTGGCCTGACCGCGACACCGTTGCCGGCGCCGACGATTCACAGGGAGGCGCCGAAGGTGTCGTAGGGGCGTCCTCGTTCGGCGGCGAGCATCCGTCCGGCATCGAGTTGGTACGGACTGATCCCTCCGGCGGTCCAAGGTCCGGGCGACCCGGCTGCCAAGGCCGCCGCGGACTTCGGGACGATGCCGAACCGCTCGCGCACGTCGTCGACCGGCTCGTCGGCCAGCGACCAGAAATCGACGGCGAGGAAGTCGACACTGCCCTTGCAGAGCGCGCCTCGCCGGAGCGCGTCGGCGAAGCGATCGGTCATCCCCTTCGACGAGAGGTGGCCGGGGTCGGCTTCGAAGATTCCCGCTGCGCCGGGGAGCGCTCCTGTCTGGAACAGGTTGACGACCATGGCGAGGAGTGTGAACGCCTGCGGGTTGTCACTGGCCCGCGCGATGAAGGCGAACACCTCCAACTCCGACGCCACGACGCTGCCGTAGTCGGCGAGGACGTGGACCCAGTCGTGCTGGGCGAGCAGCGGTGGGGCCGAGCCCGGCTCCCCAGGGAATCGGAAGCCGCGCGCGACGTAGAAGTCGTGGACACCTCGCCCGACCGTGCCGACGGGGAGGTCTGCGAGCGAGCGCCATCGGTCGGCCAACGCAGGGTGGTCGACGGTCGACGTCCACGCGTAGATCTTGTCGTCGTGCGTGCGCAGCGGGGTGAACGCGGAGAGGTCGAGATCGTCGAGGTCACCGCCTCGAACAACCGCCGTTGCAGCTCGGTGAGGTGGTCGCCGTCTCGCACCGCGCTCGCGAGTCCCCGGCTGATGAAGTGAACCTCGTCGGGGCCGGGCGGTTCGAGATCGGTGTCGGACGGGGAAGGAAGGGGAACGGCCATCGTCAGCAGCCTTGCGTCGCGTCAGTTGCTCGCGTCGACGAGCGTCACGCCACGTCCGGGCCGGCGTTGCGGATGTCGTCGACGCTGCGCAAGGCGTCGCGCAGCTCGGTCAGCCATTCCTCGGCGTTGCGACCGACGAGGCGAACGCACCAGGCGACGGCGTCGGCGCGAGAGCGAGCGATGTTGGCCTCGACGAGCGTGTCGAGTACCAGGCGCTCAGGCTGACGAAGGCGGGTCATCACCGGCGCAGCGAGGTGGGTGAACAGCGCGGTGCGTCCGTCGATCGTGACCGCCCACGCGACCTTGCGCTCGAAGCGGTGCTCGGCTTCCCGGGCGATCGCCATGCGACGCTCGCGGGTGTCTTCGCGGAAGCGAGTGACCGCGCCGTCGAAGGCTTCGGCCCGGTCGGCGTCGGAGGCGTCGTCGGGAAGCGGTGTGGGTGAGATGGTGACGTCGACCGTGATCTCGTCGCGGTCGATGGTGACGGTCGGAGGTGTAGCGGTCCACTCGTCGGGAAGACGGGCAGCGAACCAGGAACGAATGGCGGACGGTTCCGTGTGGGCGGTCATGCCGTGAGCCTACGAGCCAATTACATGATTACAACACTTTCTCCATTACAGAAGCGGCCCGCTGAGTTCACTCGACCGGCCCGATGCCCGTCAGCGCCGCCGCGATCCAAGCGCCGACACGATCACGATCGAGCGGCGTTTCGAGTGACGCATCGGCGTCGGCAACTCGTTGCGGGCCGACCGCGTCGAGGCGCTTGCGGTGCAGCGACCGCGCCAGCGCCGCGGTGAACTCGGGGTGCCCTTGGATCGCCAGCGCTCGACCTGCGGTGAACGCGGCCACGGGGCACGTCGGTGCGCTCGCCAGCAACTCGGCGCCCGACGGCAGTTCGAGCACCTGGTCCCGATGGCTCGCCACCAACCGGAACCCGTCCAGATGTCCGCCGTCCGAACGCACGGCGTCGTCGATCACCGACTCCCCCGGGGCAGGGCGGTGGAGCCGGTAGTCGATGGCGCCGATGTTCCAGCCGCCCGGCGCTCGCTCGACCGCCGCGCCCAACACCCGACCGATCATCTGATGTCCGAAGCAGACGCCCACGAGCGGTCGATCGTCGGCGAGCACCCGCTCCGTGAAGCGAGCGAGGCCGTGGATCCACTCGACGTCGTCGTAGACGCTGAGGCGAGACCCCGGGATGATCCAGCCGTCGCCCTCCGTGGTGGACGCCGGCAGCTGGCCGAGATCCGCGCGGTATCGCACGAGGTCGAGACCTCGGCCGGACAGCAAGCGATCGAAGAGCACCTCGTAGTCGCCGTCGACCGCCGCATCCTCGGGATCGAGACGGTCGCACTGGAGCAGACCGATTCGCACCGGATCAGCACGAGGGACACCGGTACGGGGAGGATCGCTGTGCGGCACGACCGGATTCTAGGGGCGCCGTGAAGTGTCATCGCAGTTGGTGATGGCCTATCACAAGCGACTACCGTCAGCGCATGGCCGACACCCGAACTGCGACTCGTGGCGACCTGAGCAGCGAGGCGATCGTCGCCGCGGCACTGCGGATCATCGAGGAGGACGGCCTCGACGTGCTCACCGGCACGCGGATCGCCGACGAACTCGGGGTGACGCAGCCGGCCATCTACCGTCATGTCGACGGCGTGGACGACGTCTGGCGAGGGCTGGGACTCGTCGGTCGCCAGCAACTGGCCGAGTCGTTGATGCACGCGGCGATCGGTCGGAGCGGGGCCGATGCGATCCGATCGGTCGCTCATGCGTGGCTCACGTTCACGCGCGAACACCGAGCGCTGTACGCGGCGACCGACCGGTATCCCTGCGCCGGCGATCCCGACCTCGAAGCCGCGGTCGACACGGTCGTCGGCGTCCTCGCCGCCGCGTTGCGCGGCTACGGCCTCCCCGAGGCGGCCGCCGTCGACGCCAGTCGGCTGTTGCGCAGTTTCCTGCACGGGTTTGCCCACCTCGAAGCCGGTGACGGCCATCCGCACCCACTCGACAACGACGAGAGCTTCGAGCGCATCGTCGAACTGCTCATCACGGTGCTCCCCGCCCTCGACCCCGCCGTCTCCCACGAGTTCTCTCCCGGCACGTCCACTCCCGACCCACCCCCGATCGAGGCCCACTGATGTCCGACTCCGCCGCACCGTCACCGGTGAAGATGCACTGGTTCCTCCCGACCGGCGGCGACAGCCGAGACGTTCTCCCGGGCTCGTCGACGTCGGCACGCCCACCGAGCCATGCGTACCTCGCTCAGGTCGCGCTCGCTGCCGAAGCCGCAGGGTTCGAGGCGGTGCTCACGCCGTGCGGCACCGGCTGCGAAGACGCGTGGATCGCGACGGCATCGCTCATCCCGATCACCACGCGCCTGAAGTTCCTCGTCGCGTTCCGACCCGGACTGCTGTCACCGACGCTCGCCGCACAGATGGCGAGCACCTACCAGCGCATGTCCGGTGGGCGGATGCTCGTCAACGTCGTCACGGGCGCCGAGCCGCGCGAGCTCAAGCGCTTCGGCGACCATGCCGACAAGGCGACCCGCTACGAACGCACCGGTGAGTTCCTCGACGTGATGCGTCGAGCGTGGAGCGGCGAGCCGATCGACTTCGACGGGGCGCATTACTCGATCGAAGGTGCCACCACGCGAGCGGTGCCCGACCCGATGCCCGAGATCTACTTCGGTGGCGCGTCCGACGAGGCCAAGGACGTCGCCGCACGCCACGCCGACGTGTACCTCGTGTGGGGTGAGCCGCCCGAGAGCGCGAAGCGCCAGGCCGACGACATCGCCGCCCGCGCCCAGCGATTCGGCCGCACACTGCGGTTCGGCATCCGGTTCCACGTGATCTGCCGCCCGACCGCCGAGGAGGCCTGGGCCGAAGCCGACCGACTGCTGGCCGGCATCAGCGACGACGACATCGCGGCGGCTCGCGCCGACTTCGAGACCACGATGTCGGAGGGCCAGCGCCGGATGGCCGAGCTCCACAGCTCCGAACGCGGCCGCCTGGTCATCCACCCCAACGTCTGGGCCGGGATCGGACTCGTTCGCGGCGGCGCCGGTACCGCGCTCGTCGGATCGTTCTCCGAGGTCGCCGACCGGATCGAGGAGTACCGCGACCACGGCTTCAGCGAGTTCATCCTCTCCGGTTACCCGCACCTCGAAGAGGCCCAGTGGGCCGGCGAAGGGCTCCTCCCGGAACTGCGGCGCCGCGGGATCGTCGCACCGTCGAGCAGCAACGCCGAGGCCCCGGTCTTCTCGTTCCGCTGACACGCTTTCGTTCGACGGGGTCGCACGGGCAGCGCCGCGTCAACGACCGGCGCGTCGGGCCGACTTTTCGGCCAGGGAGCGCTCGTCAGCGAGCGCGAGCAAGGCGTCGAGATTCATGACACTCCGGTTCGTGTCGTCCCGGTTCGTGTCGTCCCGGTTCGCGACTTCCCGGCCAGCGACTTCCCGGTTCGTGGCGACGCCGATCGACATCGAGAGCCGCCGTCCGTGGATTTCCGGCGCGTCGACGAGCGCTGATCGGATCCGGCCCACGATCGAGTCGAGATCGAGACGGTCGCTGCCGGTGCCGGTACCCACAACGAGGATGCCGAATTCGTCACCGCCCAGTCGTGCGACGTGCGCATCGTCGGGAGCGGCTTCGCTGAGGAGACGTGCGGCCGCGCACAGGTAGCGATCGCCGGCCTCGTGGCCGAGGGTGTCGTTGAGCGCCTTCAGCCCGTCGACGTCACTCATGAGCACGACGACCTCGATCGACGGGTCGGCTGCCACGGCGGTCGCGGCGGCGGCAACGGCCTCGTCCCATGCGCGACGGTTGGGGAGGTCGGTCAGCGGGTCGGTGCGGGCGACGGTCATCTCACCTTCGAACGCCGAACCGATGGTCACCACCCGCTCGAACGACTCGACTCGATCCCGTGCGACGAGTGCGAGCACGCCGACCTGCGGCAGCGCGAGCAGCACCGCCCAGCCGGTCGCACCGGCTGCGAGCACTGCGGTGAGACCGACCGGAGCCAGGAGCGAGTCGATGGCGTAGGTCCAACGAAGCGGCTGCACCAGGACCCCGAGCGAGAGACCGACCGCAGCGCAGCGGATCGCAGCGACCACCGAGTCGGCAGCGAATTGCGCGACGAGGGCAAGGAGGTACCAACGCCAGCTCGACAGCGACAGCTCCGGGTCGGCCGTCCAGAACACGACTGCGGCGCCGACAGCGTGCCATCCGCCCGTGGCGCCGACGAGGAGCTGATGCCACCAGTCGATCGACCACTGTGGTCGCCGCTCGACGAGGATCCCCGCGGCGACGACGACAGGGACCAGCAGCGGCGGCAGCACCAGCAGCGCAACGACGAGGATCGGCTGCGTCGCGACCGCCATGCCGGCGGTCGACTCGAACACGACGCGTCCTGCGAGAACATGTGCGACCACGAGGGCCGCCAGCAATCCGAACTCGGCCGGATCGAGCTGAGGCGTCCGGAGCAGCCCGAGAAGGACCACGACGAGAAATCCGCCACCGAGCATCACAGCGGTGACAGTGTCGGAGCGAGACACGTCATGGCGCCGATCGCGCAGCTCGGACGTCGCCCGAGCTTCATCGACGAGTGTCTCGGTGTCCACCACTTCGTATCGGCACCGGGGCGTTGGTACTCAAGCCCTTGTCGACGGCGCCGCGACGAACGCGGAGTTGCCCGACGCGCCCGCGAGGTGAGCCGGTCGACGTCGCCGTGTGGCGTGGATCAGCGGGGCCGCCAGGGGTCGACCATCACGTCGTCGATGATGATCGGACGGATGCCGGAGTTGCTGATCTCGATCGTGATCCACACGCGGCCGTCGCCGTCGCGTACCGAGGGGATTCTGATCGTCGGGGTCACATCCCAACCGCTCGACGACGTGCTCATCGCCCAGCTGCTGCTCCCCGATCCGTTCGTCGTCGCTGCGGTGATCTTCGTCGTGAGTCCACCGCCACCGGCAGGGGTCTCGTAGAAGAACCGCATCACGTCTTCGATCTCCGTGACGCACATGCGCACCGTGGCCGAACCACCAGGTCGAAGCTCCAGTGCTTTCGAGTGTCGGTTGCCGTTCACCTTCCACGGCGCCTGGTCATTCACCCGCTTCGCCCGGTCGAGCGTCCATCCTGCGGTGCCTTGCTCGAAATCACCGTTCTGAGCGAGGAAGTAGTCGCCGTGGTCGCCCCACTGCTTGAACGCCTGATGCGTCGATCGAGCCTGGCAGGGCATGTCGGCGTTGATCGTCGCCGCATTGGCA
Organism: Ilumatobacter sp.; assembly: GCF_046290335.1. GTDB lineage: Bacteria > Actinomycetota > Acidimicrobiia > Acidimicrobiales > Ilumatobacteraceae > Ilumatobacter_A. Next base: position 182,925 of record NZ_JBKAGH010000004.1, read on the forward strand.
GCGACGATGCTGGTCGTCGCGATGGCGCTCGCCGTGAGGATTCGCATGAAGGAGCGGTGCATGGGGGTGTCTCTCGTTCTCCGGTATTCGTGGTGACGGAGACTCTGACACTTCGAGACATCGAGGGGAAGACCTCGGTTCGGATCTTGTCGACACTGTGATCGGACGTTGAGCGCATCCTGAATATGGAGGTGCTCACCGCCACGCCGAGCGCTGACGGAACACGGTGAGCGCTCGCCAATCGCGGCGCCGAAACGCTCCGGGCGACTCAGTGCGACAGGTCTCGTTCGGGTGAGCCGAGACCGGGGAAACCGGCATAGGCGGGCAACGCAGGCTGACCACCCAGGTGGCAGTAGAGCACTCTCGAACCGGCCGGGATCTCGCCGCTGCGGATCATCCCGATCAAGCCGGCCATCGACTTGCCCTCGTACACCGGGTCGGTCAGCATCGCTTCGGTGCGGGCGGCGAGATGGATCGCCTCGACCGTTCCGGCGTCGGGAACCCCGTAGGCAGGCCCCTCGTAGCCGGGTACGACGGTGATCTCGTCGTCGCGCAGCGGCCGTCCGAGTTCGATCTTCTCGGCGGTGTTCGTGGCGATGCGGGTGACCTGATCGATCGTCTGCTCCAACGTGCCCGACGCGTCGATACCGACCACGCGGCGGCCCGGCCGGTCGCTGAGCGCGAAGCCCGCGATCATGCCGGCGTGGCTGGAGCCGGTGACGGTGCAGACGATGATCGTGTCGAAGAACGTGTCGAGTTCGGCCTCTTGCGCTTCGACCTCGACGGCCCAGTTGGCGAAACCGAGTCCGCCGAGCGGATGGTCGGACGCGCCCGCGGGGATCGGGTAGGGCGTGCCGCCGGCCTCGATCACCGAGTCGATCGCCCGCTTCCAACTGTCGCGGATCCCGATGTCGAAGCCCGCCGGGTCGATCCGCACGTCGCCGCCCATGATGCGCGTGAGCTGAATGTTGCCGACCTTGTCGTAGACCATGTCGTTGTAGTCGACCCAGCCTTCCTGCACGGTCACGGCCTTCAGGCCGAGATGGCACGCGACGCCGGTGACCTGGCGCGTGTGGTTCGACTGGATGCCGCCGATCGACACCAGCGTGTCGCACCCCTGCGCGAGCGCGTCAGCGACGAGGTACTCGAGTTTGCGCACCTTGTTGCCACCGAAGGCGATGCCGGAGTTGCAGTCCTCTCGTTTCGCCCAGATCTCGACGTCGCCGCCGAGCGCTTCGCTCAAGCGGGGCAGCGGGTGGATCGGCGACGGACCGAAAAGCAGGGGCGTGCGGGGAAAATCGGAGAGTTTCATCGCATGCCATAATCGTATACGATTATCAACATGTCAACTGTCGATCGGGTCCAGGAGCTCGTGATGTCCGACTTGCTGCGCGGTGCGCTCACCCCCGGCAGCTGGGTTCGCCAGGATGAACTCGCCGACCGCCTCGGCGTCAGCAAGATCCCGGTCCGCGAGGCACTGCAGCGTCTCGCCGCGATCGGACTCGTTCGCTTCGAGACCAACCGTGGCGTCGTCGTGGCAGAACTGTCGGCGACCGAAGCCGACGAGCACTTCTCGCTACGCCGCGCGATCGAGCCCCTGCTGCTCGAACGAGCACTCCCCCACCTCAACGTCGTCGATCTGGCCGAAGCCGAGCTCGCGCTGACCGGGCCGATCGCTCGGGTCGCACCGACCGAGGCCAACTGGCATTTCCATCGGGCGCTGTATCGCTCGTCGGGATGGCAGCGCGGGCTCGCGTTCGCCGAAACGCTCAACGCGGCGGTCGCTCCGTACGTCGCGCTCTACACCCAGGGGCTCGGTGCCGCCGCCGACTCCGATGCCGAACACGTCGCGCTGCTCGACGCGTGTCGGGCCGGTGACGCCGAACGTGCGCTCGACGTGCTCGACCGGCACCTCACCGGCGCAGCCGCGTCTATCGTCGGCTTCCTCAGATCACAGGAGGTCGCCCGATGAGCCAACCCGCGTCAGATCTCGGCACGCCAGATCTCGGCACCCTCGGCGAGATCGAACAACGCGTGCTCTGGTTGGCGACGCGCATCATCGACCACGCCAACCGGCGAGTTCCGAACAGCGACGACCCGGCCAGCCAGATCAAGGTCGGGGGCCATCAGGCGTCGAGCGCGTCGATGGTGTCGATCATGACGGCGCTGTGGTTCGGCCACATCGGCGGCAGCGACAAGGTCGCCGTCAAGCCCCACGCGTCACCGGTGTATCACGCGATCAAGTACCTCACCGGCGAACTCGACCGGTCGTATCTCACCACCTTGCGACAGCGCGGCGGACTCCAGGCCTACCCGTCGCGCACGAAGGATCCCGACGTGTCCGACTTCTCGACCGGTTCGGTCGGGCTCGGTGCGGTCGCCCCCCTGTTCTCCGCGCTCACCCGCCGCTACACCGACTCCCGCTTCGGGGCACAGGAGCCCGCTCGTTTCGTCGCGCTGGTCGGTGACGCGGAGCTCGACGAGGGCAACGTGTGGGAAGCGATCGCGGATCCGGCGACGCAAGGCCTCGGCAACTTCACGATGGTCATCGACCTCAACCGCCAGAGCCTCGACCGGGTGATCCCCGACATCGCCGCCGTCCGCCTCCAACAGTTCTTCGCCAACGCCGGCTGGCACGTCACCGAAGCCAAGTACGGGTCCCGGCTCACCGCCGCATTCGAACGCGACGGCGGCGACTGCCTGCAGGCCCACATCGACGCGCTCTCCAACGAGGCGTACCAGGAGTTGTTCACGCTCACCCCCGCCGAGCTGCGTCGCGCGTTTCTGACCGGCGCCGATCCCGCCGTCGTACGACTCGCCGACGAACTCGACGACACGCAACTCGCCGCGTTGGTGACCGACCTCGGCGGGCACGACCTCGGGCTCCTGATCGACACGTTCCGCCAGTGCGATGCCGTCCCCGACCGGCCGTCGGTCGTGTTCGCCTACACGATCAAGGGGTACGGCCTGCCGATGGCGGGCGACCCGATGAATCACGCCGCGCTGCTCACACCGGATCAGATCGACGAGTTCCGCTCCCGGATCGGCCTCGATGCGACCACCGAGTGGGATCGTTTCGATCCCGACTCCGAGGCCGGCCGGCTCTGCGCGGCCATCGGCGGCGACATCAACAACCAGCCGGACCCGCCGCGTCCGATCCCGACCGTGCCCGCCGCAGCGCGTCCACCGGTGACCAACGGGTACCACTCCACGCAGGAGTCGTTCGGGCGGGTCCTGGCCAGCCTGGCCGACGTCGACGGGGTCGGCGAGCGGATCGTCACGACGGCACCCGACGTGTCGATCTCCACGAACCTCGGCGGGTGGATCAACAAGCGCGGCGTCTACTCCCACGTGGAACGAGCCGATCACGGCGGATCGAAGCGTGTGTTGAAGTGGACGCCGGGGCCGTCCGGGCAACACATCGAGTTGGGCATCAGCGAGATGAACCTGTTCATGCTGCTCGGCCAACTCGGGCTTAGCCACGAACATCACGGCCAGCATCTGCTCCCGATCGGCACGGTGTACGACCCCTTCGTGCTGCGCGGCCTCGACGCGTTGATCTACGGCGTCTACAACGGCGCCCGCTTCGTCGTCGTCGGCACGCCGGCGGGCGTCACCCTCGCGCCGGAGGGCGGCGCGCACCAGTCGACGATCACCGCGTCGGTCGGCGCCGAACTGCCGAACATCGACTACTCGGAGCCGGCGTACGCCACCGAGGTCGACTGGTTGCTGTGCGACGCGCTCGATCAGCTCTCGCAGCCGGACGGGACGAGCGGGTACCTCCGCTTGTCGACCCGACCGATCGATCAGGCACCCTTCGCCGCGGTGCTCGCCGAGATGGGCGAGGAGCGGTTGCGACGGCACGTCCTGGCCGGCGGCTACCGACTGCTCGACGCGCCGCCCGACGGTCGACCGGGCGTCACGATCGTGACGACGGGCGTGATGGCACCCGAGGCGCTGCGCGCAGCTGCCGAACTCGACGCCGAGGGCGTCCAGGCGAGCGTCGTGCATCTGACGAGTCCGAACCGGGTGTATCGGAGCTGGCGGTCCGGGTTCGCGCTGTCGACCGCCACCGCCCGGGTGGTGCGGATGCCCAGCCATCTCCATCGACTGGTGCCCGCCGACGAGCGGGGTCGGCCGGTCGTGAGCGTCCACGACGCCGCGAGCCACAGTCTCGCCTGGATCGGCTCCGCGCTCGGGACGCGCCAGTACACGTTGGGGGTCGACCGCTTCGGCGAGTCGGGCACGATCACCGACCTCCACGAACTCGCCGGCATCGACACCGGCAGCATCGTCAACGCCGCCCTCATCGCCATCGACGACCACCCGTAACGCCCAGGGTCAGGCACCAGCCGTTACGCGGGCGGGCTACGTTGCGGGGATGGACCATCCCCATGGGCTGCATCCGGGGCACCGTGGCTGATCCCGACGGGTTCTCGTGGACACGTCGCAAGAACGGCGACGTGGTCATCGAGCATCACGGCCGCCATGCCACGACCCTGCGCGGACGTCGAGCCGACGAGTTCGTCGCCGAGGCCGACGCGGGTGACGACCAGGAGTTGATGGCGCGGGTCACCGGAAACTACAAGCGCGGCAACGAGCGCGACCGGGCGAACCATCCACGCCACCGTTGAACGACCGCCGCGAGCGCGACGCCGTCAGTCGAGGGTGTCGAGGAGTTTGCGGGCGCGCGACGCCACGGACCGGCGTGCGTCGGTGGTCAGACGGGCAGCGTGCGGACGCAGCCAGGATGCGAGCTCCGGATCACCGGCGGCCCACGCTCCAAGGACCTTCATCGTGGTGTTCAACACGATCCAGTCCGCGTGCGCCCGAGCGAGTTCGGATGCCCGCCCGACAGCACCTGCTCGAACTCCGCAGCACCCGGACTCATCGTCACGCCTCACCGTCGCCCAACGCCGCGTCGAGTATCGGTCGAAGTTGCGCCTCGAGCGACCGCTTCGTATCGACGCCCTCGCGCCTGTCGCCGTGCGTCTCGATCCACGAGCGCAGCAACGCCGGCAGCGGGGCGTCGAGTGGGACCTCGATCGTCGTGTGCACACCCCACAGATCGCTGAGTTGGGCGACGGACGCCTCGACGTCGGCATCCGCGCTCAGCCGCACCACGATCATCGTCTGTCCACCGATCGACGCGTCGTCGACATCGGACAGCCCGAAGACCTCACCACCGACGATGCGGTGTCGGCGCACGATCATCTCCGCCACGTCCGATGCGCTCGACCCCGGCGGCAGCTTCGACATGACCAATGAGCCGTCGCTGCGGGCCTCGATGTTGGCCTCGCAGCGGATCGTGGTGCGATGCCCTGCGAACAACGCTGCCAGATCGACGTCGACGTGACAGCCGGTCGGGAAGCTCGGCAGACCGACGAGCTCGATGAGCGCGGCGTCCGACGCTCCATCGGCCGCAGCGAGCAGCGCGGCGACCATCCGACGCGGGTCGAAGGGCGGGGTCGGCCCGTCGTGGTGGGTCGAGCCGTTGATCAGACCGATCGGAAGCGCCGGACGTTCGCCCCGCTCGGCCAAGAGCGCCGCCTCACCGAGGTCACTCAGGCGCGACTCGGTGTACTTCGCCGACGCGGGCCCGAAGTCGGGAGACCCGTGGTTCCCGTTGAAGCTGACCAGTTGCAGCTCCCCGACGTACGGGCGGGCGAGGTCGCAGAGCGCGCGGTAGCCGAACGCCGGGGAGATCCGCTGCGTACGGTAGAGGTGCTCGAGAATGCGCTGGTTCTTCACCATCGTCTGCCCGGCTCGGGCGCCGACCGCTGCGTACGCCTCGAGCAGACCCGTCTCGATCGGCCCGAGCCCCGTGACTGCGCTCACGCCACGTGCCTCGTCGGATGGAACAGCACGGTCGCTCCCGACCCGATCGGCACCGAGGACGCGTCGCCGCGATGCTCGGCGAACCCGGTCCCGTCGACGAACTGGCCGATGACGTCGATCGTGCCGAACACGGTGACCGCAGTCCACGACCATCGCCAGGGCAACGCCGTGGAGGCCGTCACCGGGCGCAGGCGACCGTCGACGACGACGCGAGCTTCGAGATCGGCCAGTGCGGCGACGATCTTCACCCGCTCGGCAGGCGCGGTGTCGATCACGATGTCGAGGTCAGCTGACCGAACTGCCTCGCCGGACAACTGACGCGCGACCGAACCCACCACGACGAATCGGCATCGCCGCCGAAACATCGCCGCCAACACCGGCTCAGCGTCCACCCGCAGATCCTTCCACGGATGTCGACGCCGTGCCGTTGTCGCACGGTCACCGGTTCGTGGTCGTCAGCTCGGGCGGCCCGCGCGCAGCACGTCGTCGACCGAACGTGAGCCGGGCGCCTCCCCGGCGAGTGCCATCTCGGCGGCGAGCGACTGCAAGGCGGCGTTGATCGGCGTGGGGATTCCGTGCAGACGACCGAGTAGGACGATCTCGCCGGTCAGGTGATCGGTCTCGATCGCGCCGGTCCGGCGATGCAGGCTCTGCCAGGTCGATCCACCGGCGCGGCGTTCCTCGCCCTCGACCGGCTGGATGGTGAGCGCGGCGCCGCGTCGAGCGAGGTCCTCCTCCGCGCTGACCACCGAGATGCCCGCCGCGGCGAGCACCGCTTCACCTTCGGCCTGCACCCTGTCGCTGAGCGAGCGAAAACCCGATCGACCGCACACCGCCTCGATGGCGTTGCCGAGGTTCATCAGCAACTTCCGGTACTTCCAGGCCATGATGTCGGGACGCGGGATCGAGCCGAACGTCGCCGCCTCGAGCGTCGCGGCGAGCGACACGGCGACGTCGTCGATGCCGGACGGATACCGTCCGAGATCGAGCAGACCCGAACTCGGCGACGTCCAGACCCGCACGACACCCGGAACGTGATGGTCGGCCGGGAGCATCACGACGGCGCCGTACACGTTGGGGAACAGGCGGGCCGCTTGGCGTTCGTTGTCGACGCCATTCTGGAAACACACGATCGGTTGATCGGTGACTCCGCCGGCGCGCAGGTCGACCAACACCTGCGCGGTGTCTTGGCTCTTGACGCTCACCACGATGATGTCGTCGTGATGGAACTCGAGCTCATCGATCGCCGCCACCACCGGCAACGTCACGACTCTGGTGCCGCTCGGCGACTCGTACCGCAGCCCCGACTCACGCATCACCCGGCCGTGCTCGCCTCGAGCGACGGCCACGACGGGCGTCCCGGCCAACGCCAGGTTCGCTGCGATCACGCCACCGACCGCTCCGGCCCCCACCACCACGATCCGCATTCCCCCAGGCTACGGCCACCATGGGAGCTCACTGCGGAAAGGTCATCGTGCCAGGCACCATGACCTCTCCGTGACCTGCGGGTCGACATGGGCGGTGCAGTCCCGCCAGACTTCCGGCCATCATGCAGCACGTCACCATGCCCGTCACGCAGCCACTCGACACCGACGCGACTCTGGTCGGGTCGATCCAGTCCCAGTTCGAGGCGGGTGGACCGCCGATGATGCGCAACCTCGGTCTCCGCGTCACGGAGGCGATGCATGGACGGGTCCGTTTCGAACTCGATGTCACGCCCCACGTCGTCCACGGCGGCGGCGTGCTGTGCGGCCAGGCGATCATGGGCGGCATGGACACCGGGATGGTGTTCGTGATGATGTCGCTCAACGACGGCGAGATGGCACCGTTCACCACCGTGCAGCTCAACACCAACTTCGAACGGGCGGTTCCCGCCGGCGCCGGCACGGTCACGTTCGACGCGTTCGTCACCAAGCCGGGGCGCTCACTGGTGTTCGGCCAGATCGACCTCTACCTCGCCGACGGGAAGCGAGCAGCGAGCGCGACGACCACCTACATGTGGCTCCCCGTGCCGACGAGCGACGCGCTCAGCTGACGACCAGGAACACGGCGACACGATCGCCCGGCGCGAGCAACTCGGCGAGCCGTTCGACGACGGCCGGATCCAACTCCTCGTAGAGCCAGCCCAGTGCCCCGACCGAAGATCGCTCGACGATCGCGGTCGGATCGTCACGGCCCATCGCCTCGAGCGCCTCGATGGCGGCCGACTGCAACGCGATCAGTTCGCTGCGATCGTCGGCCGCGAGCGGTTCGTACTCGGCGAGCAGTTCGCGATCGGGCCGCGAAGCGAGATCGTCGATCGCCAGACCGGTCGCGACGATGACGACCCCGTCGATCGCCCGCGACCCTGACTCCGATCCGGCGGCTGCCGTACGTGCGTGTCCGAATGCCGGCGTGTCTTCGTCGGACACGACGAGACGCACGCCAGCCCGGTCGAGTTCGTTCGCGAACCCGTAGAAGTACGGCGGCCACGTCGACCCCGCATACCGCACGGCGTATGTACCGCCGACGAGCTGTGGGACCGCATCGGCGGCCAGCGTGGCGACGATCTCGTCGGCCGCCTGGTTCTCGGACGGATGTGAGGACGTCGCGACCAGCACCCCCGCGGCCATCGCCACCGCGACCACCACCGCCACGGTTGCGTACTCGCCGCCGCCCACACCACGCGGCGCGCGGCCGACCAGCCTCGAGATCTCCCTACCGGCCACCAGCACGATGACGACCCAGCCCACCATCGCCAGCACCCACCACCACCGCACGAGGTACGTGAAGGCGAGCCCGGTGATCCGACTGGTCGCCACGACGCCGACGACGAGACCGGTGGCGACGAGGATCCACAGCGAGCGCAGTTGGTCACCGCGACGCCGCACACGCCAGCCCGCCCAGCCGAAGAGGACGACGAACGGCGCGGCCAAGATCGTCGACCCCGCTTCGACCGCACCGAGAAAGTCGACCGGCTCCGACCCACCCGCCCACGGACCGATCGGAGCGAGTTGACGCGTGGTGATCCCCCACGCCGTGCTCCATCCGACCGCGGGTTCGTCGGCATCGAGGAGATGACCGGCGACGGCCCCGACGTTGCTCGGCCCGCCCCAGAGTTCGTGTGCGACCGGCCCGATCCACACCACCGTCAGCACGGCGAGACTCGCCGCCAACAGCCGACGCCGACCGGGCTCGACATTCGACGTCGTCGGCCCCGCCGATCGGGCATGATCGATCGCGAGCACCGCTCCCACCGCGACGAGCCCTGCGACGATCGGCATCAGCCCGAGATGCGTCTGCGCCACGAACGACGCGACACCGACGACGACCGGCACGAGCACCAGATCGCCGTTCGCCATGCCCCACGTCGCGACGATGAGCGCTGCGAACGGCAGCACCAACAGCCAGGGATTCCACGTCGACAGCAGCGCCTCAGAGCCCAGCGAGGCGCACAGCACGGCGAGGGCGACCCCTGACACGAGGTGGAACCGTCTGCCCCCGACGCGATGAGCCAACCATCCGAACAGCACGACGAACAGCGCATTCTGCAGGCCAGCCGCCGCGAGCCCCGCCGAGGCACCTCCCCCGAGGAGTTGCATGATCGGCGCCAGCAGCCAGAACATCAGCGGTCCGGGATGATTCCACCCGAAACGCGAATAGGCGCCGAGCAGCGGCGTGTCGGAGGAACCGACATCACGAAGCCGCAGGTCGATCAGCGCCAGGTCGTGCGAAGGCGTCCAGTCGTCACCCCACTGTGCTGCAGCGAGGAGCATGATCGCGAGGGCGGGCAGCGCCGTCACGAGCAGGCACGCGATGTCGCGACCGCTGCCCCGCTCCGGTGCGGTCGCTGCGCCCTCGATGTGCTCGGTGGGGGGCTCGCCGAATGAGCGTGCGGTCACGTCGGGAACGGATCATCACGCAGGCGTGCCATCACGTGGGCATCGATGCGGTCACCCTCCCAGAGCAGCGCTTCGCGCAACGTTCCTTCGTGGACGAAGCCGCAACGTTCGTACGCGTGCCGCGCACGCGGGTTGTGCCCGTAGACCTCGAGCGAGATGCGGTGCAGACCGGCCGAGAACACATGGTCGACCATCAGCAGCACCGCCTCGGTCCCGAGGCCGCGGCCAGCAGCGCGATCCGGAACGCGCACGACTCGTTGTCGACGTCGAGGTCGACCACCGCCAGATCCCCGACGAACTCGGCGGACGTCCCGACGAGTTCGAGCACCGCGAAGTCGAGTCGATCGGTCGCTGCATCCCGGCTCGAGCACCACGCTTCGATCGCCGCTCGCTCGAACGAGGCGTGGGTCCCGGTGAGTCGACCCACCTCGGCGTCGGCGTTCAACTCCATCACCCCGTCGACGTGCTCTGGACCGAGCGGAACCAGCGCGACCTGCGTCCCGGTCAGCGTCGGTGTGATGGCGAATGGCGCCTCCATGACTCCATCATCGCAGACACCGCGACGTGGGAAAACCAGCCCCGCCGGTCAGCGCAAGAGCAGCGACTCGATGCGTCGTGCCGCCACCGTCATCGCCACCACGGTCAGGCCCACCAGTACGCCGACGTGGGCGAAGATCGTGGGATCCCACTCGCCCAGGTTGGCCGCTCGGACCAATTCGACCCCGTGGTACAGCGGGCTGAACTGCACGATCCACGCGTAGTCGCCGTACTGCGAGAGCGGGTAGAAGGTCGCCGAGAACAAGAACAACGGCAGCGTGAGCGCGGGGACGTACTCGAAGTCCTCCCACGAGCGCATGTACGTGGTGAGCGCCATGCCGAGCGACGCGAACGCGAATCCGATCAGCACGCACGCCGGCACCGCCATCAGGATCCACGGCGACGACACCATGCCCATCGCCCACATCGTCAGCATGAACGCCGTCGAGTACAGCGCGCCGCGGATCACGGCGAAGGTGATCTCTCCGACTGCGACGTCCCCGGCCGACAGCGGCGTGGCGAGCACCGAGTCGTAGAGCTTGGAGTGCTTGATCTTGAAGAAGACGTTCATCGTCGAATCGAACACCGCACCGTTCATGGCCGACGCCGCCATCAGGCCCGGCGCGACGAACTGGTCGTACGGTACGAGGCGACCACCGGTCTCGACGTCGCCGATCAGCGCGGAGAGGCCGATGCGGATCGACAACAGGTAGAACAACGGCTCGAAGAAGCCACTGACCAGCACCATCCACGTGCGCCGGTACACGAACGCGCTGCGCTCGATCATCCGCTGTGGCCGCCGCACGTCGAACACGACGGCCGGCACGATCCGCGTGACGGCGGCGGGATTCGTCGACACGCTCATACCCGCAGCCGCCTCTCGAACGTGATCGTGCAGGCGACGAGACCACCGGCGACGAACACGCACAGTGCGGTCACGTGGACGACGGCCATCGCAGCCCCGAGGCCGCCGAGCACGACCCCACGGCACAGCTCGACGCCGTGCCACAGCGGCGTGAACCACGCCACCGGTTGCAGCCAGCCCGGGAGCTGTTCGATCGGGTAGAACGCCCCGCCGAACAGGAACATCGGGATGATGCCGAAGCGGATGATGCCGGGAAACGACGAATCGGTCTGGCGCGTCGCCGTCCACGCAGCGAAGGGCATGGCGAACGACCAGCCGGTGAGCACGCCGACCGGGATCGCGGCCAGCAGGCCGAGCGTGCGGGTCTCGTCGAACATCAACAGCACGACGACGACGCCGGTCGTCGACACCAGCGCCCGCAGCCCGTAGTGCAGCATGAGCCCGAACGCGACGTCGCGCGGCTCGATCGGCGTCGCGATCATCGACCGGTAGGCGTTCGACCACGTGAAGCCATCCATCGTCGGCCACAGCGCCTCCTGCCCGCAGACGAACATGGCGGTCGTGGCGATCACGGCCGTCGCGTAGAAGGCCGCGTACGAAACGCCGCCGAGCAGTTCGGCCGAGTCGGCCCCCGCGTCGACGAGCGCGCCGACGCCGAGACCGACACCGAGGAGGTACATCATCGGCTGGAGCACCGAGCCGATCAGCACCGCCCGCCAGATCCGCTTGAAGTAGACCCAGTCGCGTGCGAACACACGCACGGGAGCGAGCGTGCTCACTCGATCTCACTCATTCGATCAGGGTCCGTCCGGTCAGCTTGAGGAACACGTCCTCGAGGCTGCTGCGCCGCACCAGGGCACTCTCCGGCACGATCTCGCGTCGGTGCAGTTCCGACAAGGCCGCTTCGCCGTCGTCGTCGTAGATGAGCAGCCGGTCGGGCAGCACCTCGATGCGGCCACCGACGCCGTCGAGCAGCGGCAGGTGCTGTTCGTTCTTGCCGTATCCGAATCGGACTTCGAGGACTTCACGGCGCACGTGCTCTCGGATCAGGCCCTGCGGTGACCCCTCGGCCACGATGCGACCGGCGTCCATGACCACGAGACGGTCGCAGAGTTGCTCCGCCTCGTCCATGAAGTGCGTCGTGATGACCTGCGTCGACCCCTGCTCCTTGAGCAGATACAGCCGATCCCAGAGAACGTGACGTGCTTGCGGATCGAGGCCGGTCGTCGGCTCGTCGAGCAGCAACAGTTCAGGATCGTTGATCAACGAGCGCGCGATGCTGACCCGACGCTTCTGCCCGCCCGACAGCGGATCGACCTTGCTGTTGGCCTTGTCGTTGAGCTGCACGAAGTCGAGCAGCTCGGCGGCCTTCGCCTTCGCTTCTTTGCGCGACAGGTCGAAGTAGCGGCCGTAGATCATCAGGTTCTCCATCACGGTCAGCTCGTTGTCGAGCTGATCGAGCTGGGGCACCACTCCCATCCTGGCTCGGATGGCACGACCGTCGGTGGCCGGGTCGAGGCCGAAGATGCGCAACTCCCCCTCGGTGACCGGCGAGACACAGCCGATCATCCGCATCGTGGAGGTCTTGCCCGCACCGTTCGGGCCGAGAAACCCGAACGCTTCGCCTTTGGCCACCTCGACGTCGATGCCGTCGACGGCGGTGAAGGCGGTCGCCGGGTCATCGCCGAAGCGCTTGACGAGCGAGCGCGCCGAAATCAGAGCCGAAGCGGACATCGGCTCAGTGTCACACAGAACCCACCGATGAACGAAGCGAGTTGCGAGGCCGTGCCGGTCAGCGCAGCCAGCCGACCACGTCGACAGCGAGATGCGCTGCGCCCGACGAGAACAGGCACATGCGTCCGTCGTCGTCGAGCAGCGCGATGATCTCGTTGCCCCCGTTGACACCGGCCACGTAGTTGAGTGACGACGTCAGGGGGCGAGGGTCGACGCACGGATGCACGGTGACGAAACCGTTCGACTCGGCGCCGATCGCCGTCACGTTCACGATCGCGGCGCGAGCGTCGGCGGGCACACCGGCACGTCCACCGATCTGCAGCGTCACCTCCTCGCCGGCGGCCAGCTTGCCGGCCCCCTCGCTGACGCCGTCGACGGTGTCGAGGCCGGGACGTGTGTCGAGCACACGAGCCGGATCGACCGGCTCGACGCCGATGTCGGGCGGGACGTAGCCGACGACATCGACCGTGAGATGGATCGACGCACTCGTGAAGATGCAGATGCGTCCACCGCTGTCCAGGCTGGCGACCAACTCGTTGCCCCGATTGACCCCGGCGACGTGGTTGAGCGACGACGCCGTCGGCGCCGGGTCGACGCACGGATGCACCGTCACGAAGCCATTGGACTCGGCACCCACGGCCGTCACGTTGAGAATCACCGCCGAGGTGCCCCGCGGGATCTCGCCGCGCGTCGCCAGCAGCAGGAACGTGTTGGACCCGGGTTGTGTCTTGGCACCCAACGCTCCGATGTCGTCGAAGGTCGACTCCCCTGGCCGGGTGTCCATCATGCGGATCGGGGTGATCAGCTCGATGGCGGTGTCGGCCGGGATGAAGCCGGTCACGTCGACGGTGAGATGGGCCGGTCCACTCGTGAACAAGCACAGCTCGCCGGCGTCGGACAGTCCGGCGACGATCTCGTTGCCGAGGTTCACGCCTGCGGTGTAGTTGAGCGACGACGTGACCGGTCGGGGCGTCACGCACGGGTGCACGGTGACGAAGCCGTTTCGTTCGGCGCCGACGGCGGTGACGTTGACGATGACGCCGGCGGCGTCCGCGGGCACGTCGCCGCGCCCGGCGATCGTCACCCGGTACTCGTCGCCCGCATCGAGCTTGCCGTCGCCGGCGAAGCGATCGTCGACGGTGTCGCCGACGTCGCGGGTGTCGACGAAGCGAGCCGGCGACAGCGGTTCGATCGAGTCGTCGGGCTGCACGCGAGTCGGGTCGAACTCCACCGCGCCCGCGTCGATCACGGACTCGATGCGAGACGCCCCGGTCTGGTCGGTCGCCGGAGCGCCCGTGATCGACGGATCGCCGAAGCTGACTGCTGGTGAGACCCCCAGCGGGTACCTCGACGGCGTTCCCGTCCCGTTGGGCGCAAGCGGCGCGAGCAGCGGATCGGGCGCTTCGACGGTCGATCCGCCGAGGCCGGTGCCCGGCGCGAGCACCGAGTACGTCGCCGTCACGTCGGTGGCATCGAAACTCGACCGGTCGGCTCGGCCCATGACGATCGAGTGATCGACGACGACCGCTCCGTCGCTGCCGATCTGGGTCTGGGAGGCGTTGTCGGCGATCGTCGAGTGCCGCACGGTGATGTCCGTGCCTTCGGCGGCGATGAGCGGCGTGCTCACCTCGTTGTCGGTGATGGTCGATGTGGTGATCTCGACCCCGCCGGTGACGTCGATCGCCACGAGGAGCCCAGAGAACGGATCGGCCGACTCGAACGCCGCCCCGCTGCCGACCGAAGCTGGCGTGCCGCGTGCGAGGGAGCCGTTCTCGACGAACGACGACCGATCGACGGTGACCGCGCCCGTGACCGTGTCGAACAGCGACGGTTGATTCCCGCCCGTCACGGTCGTTCGGGCGATCGAGACACCGCCGGTCGCTCCGACGAACTCGAACGCACGCCCGTCGTTGTCGCTGAACGTGGACGACGACACGTCGAGGCCACCCGACACGCCGTACCAGCGGACGGCGGTCCCGTTCGACTCGAACGTGCTGTCGACCACCGTCAGGCCCCCGACCACCTCGCCATACAGTGCGAACGGGTTCGACGTGAACGTGGAGCCGGTCACCGTCGTCGCGGCGCTCGACGCGTTGAACCGCAAGCCCGATTGGTTGCCGGTGAACACGGTGTCGCCGATCGTCAGCGAACCTTCCGCAGCGGTGAGCCCCGACACGTCGAGTGCCGTCGACCCGTTGTCGCTGAAACTGGAGCCGGAGACCGACACATCGTCGCTGGGGCTGTTCACGACCACCCCGTTGCCCGGATGGCCCGCCACGGTCACGCCGTCGAGGTCGACCCCGCCACCGATGACCATGAGGAATCCCACGCTGTCGTTGTCGGCGAACACGGTCTCGCTGACCGAGATGTCGCCGGTGAAGAACGTCTGGACACCGCCGGCGTGGTTGTCGCTGATCGAGCCACCGGTGATCGAGACGTCGGCGGCCGTGTTGATGTCGACAGCCGGGCCACCCGGGAAGGTCGTGATGAGCCCGCCGTTGAGCCGAACGGTCGGGCGCACCATCGTCACGTCACCGACCGAGCGGAGCTCCAGTCCGGCGCCGCTGCCGACCGGTGCCGCCGCCCCACCGGGGCCATCGGCGCGGTAGTTGCCGATCGCCGTCAGGTCGGTGAGGCTCACGTTGCCCGCACCCTCGATCGTCAGGCCGGTCTCGCCGTTGTCGCGGAACGTGGAACCGACGGACGACACGTTGCCGACTGAGGTCGAGATCGTCCCGAGGTCGGCTCCCGCCCCGACGTTGAGCGCGAACGTCGACCCGTCGAGTCGAACCGCGCCGGTGCTCGATCTCAGCGACAGCCCGAGAGCATCGTTGGATCGGAAGAACGACGACTGGACGCTGACCGGCCCGGCCACGTCGCCGAGGTCGAGGCCGGCGCCAGCGGCGAAGTCGCCGTTGCGGTCGAACGTCGAACCGGTGACCGTGACATCGGTCGCGCCGGCGACCCGCAGCCCGGTCTGGGCCGAGTCCGTGACCGTCGTGTTCGTCACCTTCACCGACCCCGAGGTCGTGATCGACACGCCGACGGCGTCGGTGTCGTCGACGACGGTGCCGGCGAGCACCTCGACGTCGCCGACGTTGGACAGGAGCAACCCGCTCTCGGCATTGGCATTCGCGGAGAAGCCGCCGGCCCTGGTCAGCCCGGTCGCCGTGCTGACCACCACACCCTGGCCGCCGTTGCGCGAGTACGAGCCTCCGCTGACCGTCACCGCGTCGAGCGTGCCGGCGAAGGGTGGATCGACGCGAATGCCGATCCCGTCGTTGTCGTTGGCCACGCTGTTCGTGACGACGACGTTCTCCGAGGTCGAGATCGCGATGCCGTTGCCGCTCTGGCCGGGTGTCATCACGGTCAGGTTGGCAGTCACCGAGGTGACCGTGACGTCATCGGTCGTGTCGACCCGCACGCCTACGGTCCGGTTGCGGCTCACATCGGTCGACGCGATCGCCACGTCGCCGCCCGTCGAATCGATCAGGAGACCCGCACCGAGGTTGTCCGTGAGGTCGGACCCGGCGATGTCGACCGTGCCCGACGCTCCGTCGACGTCGAGGCCGGTCTCGGTCTGGTCGGTCACTGCGAGTTCGTTGACGTCCACCGAGCCGACGGTTTGCAGCAGCACGCCGGTGCCGGTCGGCACGAGTGCCGCCCCGTTGTCGACCGTGATGCGAGTCAGCGTCACGTCGGTTCCGGCCTGCGTGATCTCGATCGCTCTGCCCGTGTGCCCGTCGATGTCGACATCTCGAACCGTTGCCGCGCTCGCGCCGAACGTCTTCACACCGACCGGGTTGTCGACGATGGCGACGCCGTCGACCAACACGGAACCCGTCGTCGCCGCCGACTGGCCGACGAGCACGCCGGCGCCGTACCCGGAGCCGAGTGGCTCGCCGGCGTTGCGGGAGACACTGCCACCGGTGATCGAGGCCACTCCGGTGTGGCCGACGATCGCCACCCCGTTGCCGGTGTTGTCGTCGAACGTCGAGGCGGAGACGGTGACACCGGTGACGGGCGTCGAGGTGGATCCGAGCCGCGCACCGCTTGCGGTGTTGCCGTCGAACGTCGATCCGCTCACGACCAAGTTCGACGCCGCGTTCACCGTCAGGCCGTCGGCGAGCGTGATCGGCGAGTCGTCACCGGGGTCTCGTTCGCCGTTCGACGACGCCGACGACCCGTTGCGCACCGTCACCGCGCCGAGCGCGCTCAGTTCCATCCCGTCGAGGCTGTTGCCGTCCGCCGTCGACCCGTCGACGACCACACTGGGCGTCGGGTGCGGAGATCCGTTCGGGCGAACGATCAGCCCGGACGCAGCGTTGCCGTCGAAGCTGGAGTCGGTCACCTCGACCGCTCCGGTAGCGGCGAGAATCTGCGCCCCGGAACCATTGACGGTTCCGACACTGCCGTCAGCCGTCACGTTGGTCAAGGCCACCGGGCCCGTCTGCGTGAACGTCAGACCGATGCCGTTCCCGGTCGCCACGGTGTTCGACACGTCGACGTCGATCGAGTCGATCACGCTCAATCCGACCCCGTTGTTCGTCAGGACGGTCGGGGCGGTCGTTGCGACACCGGTCACCGTGAGTGCGCCGAGCGGGGTCCCGAACAGCGGCTGGCGAAATCGCACCCCGGCGCCGCTGTTGCCCGACGCTGTCACGCTGGTGATCGTCGTGGTCCCGCTGATGAGTGACAACTGGAGCCCGTCCTGTGTCGGATTCGTTCCGTTGTCGTCGAAGACGGACGAATCGACGGTGACCATCGTGTCGACGCTCGAGATCGCGGCTCCGAGGAGGTTGCCGGTGGCACTGATGTCGTCGATGTCGACACTGTCGAAAGCACCCAGGCGGAAACCTTCCTCGCCGTTGCCATCCGCCACGCTGTCGGACAGCACCAGGCTGGTGAGTTGGTCGTCGGGGTCGGGTGCGGTGTCGGTGGAACCACTGGCGATCAGCCCCCAGCGCACGTTGTTCGAGAACACGGAGTTGCCGTCGACCGTGATCGGGCCGTTCACCGCGACGATCGACACGCCTTGTTCGTTGCCGGTCGCGGTGACGCCGGAGAGCGTGACCGGCTCCGGCAGGGTGCCGTTGTTTCCGATGAACACCTCGATCCCGATACCGGCCTGCCCGGTCACCGTCGTGTCGGAGATGTCGATGTCGGTCGTGCGTTCGATCCGGATCCCGTCACCGATCGGTGAAGGGGCACCACCGTTGTCGACCACGACCCCGTCGAAGTCGACCGTCGGCGCCTTGCCCGGGAACTGACCGAGGTCGATGGCGCGCCCGGTGTTCCCACTGAACACCGAGTTCGAGATGGCCAGCGAAGCGAGGTTGTTCGACTGGAACCCGATCTCGTTGGCGGAGAAGTCCACGTCGTCGAGAGCGACGCTGCCCCCGGAGGCGTTCGCCGTCATCGCGGGGCCCGTCACGCCGGTCAACTCCAGCCCGGAGATCGAGTACGAGGGGGTCAAGGGGCTGGCCAGGGTCATCGTCACGATCGGTCCGGACGCCACCGTCAGCGCCAGGGTGTCGCTCCCCGGCCCGGTGATCGTCAGGTCATGGGTGATCGCCAGGGTGGCATCGAGGGTGATCGTGCCCGTGACCGAGGGATCGAACGTGATGACGTCGGGCCCCGGCAGCGCATTGGCCGCAGCGACCTGGAACGGCAGGCTGCCGGCCACCGCCGGGTCTCCCGACGACGAGGTGACCACGAACGACGCGCCCTGCACCGACGACGAATCGAGCGCCAGGCCTGCGCCGAGCAGCACGCCGGCGACCGCTGTCGCCTTGACCGCGCGCGCCATCCGCGCCATCCCCTTCGGGGCGCGACTGGGGCAAACCACGACACTGCTGCTCATCTGGCCATCTCATCACATCGAGTGACGCCGCAACGCTCCCGGCAGTACTCAATCTGGTCCCATCCGCTCCGATCGACTACTCATGCACGCTCGCTCACGCTGCGGGGAGATCTGCGCGAGCTGATTCGACACGAGTTGATTCGGCACCGCGATCGGGGCGAGGTTGATGCTGGGACGACGGACGCCTGCTTCGATGGCACCCGATGCGTCCACACCACCGATTCCCTCCCCTCTCCGCCTGCGCACTGCTCGCGCTCGCCCTGGCCAGCGCAACAACCGCGTGCGGTGACTCGTCCGACGCGACCCAGGCCACTCCGGTGCCCGAATCGCCGGTGGCGACGACCGACCCCGACCCGACCGTCCCCGCCACCACCGCGACGAACACCACGACGACCAGCACGACGACCAGCACGACGACCAGCACGACGACCAGCACGACCAGCACGACCGAGCCGGCACCCACGGCCGAGTGGAACGGCGGCGACTTCGTGGCGCTGGTCGACACTCGCATGGACGAGATCGCCGCAGTGTTCGGGCAGCCGGCGACCGCCGAGGGCGTGGCGCCGCTGTTCGAGATCCCAGGCGACTTCCCGTACCCGGATGGCACGATCGTCGGTGCGTTCCGCGCGTTCGACCGCGACATCCGCATCACCGACGCCGTCGACATCTCCGACGAACGCATCGTCGGCATCGACGCACCCGACGACGGCACCGCGTTCGCCGCCACGTTCGACGCCATCAGCGACGGACTCCCGCCAGACGGCCCGTCGAGGTGGAGCCGATCGTCGTCGCAGCGCGATGCGTTCGTCAACGACCTGTTCACCGCCGACGCCCTCGACGGCAGCGGCACCACCGATCGGCTGCTGCTGTCGTCGGAGACCGAACTCGAGCCCGGCCAGCCGCCGCTGTCGTTTGCGTTCGAGATCGCCGCGACGGAGATCCCCGTGCCGTCCTGGCTCGACGGGCTCCCGGTCCTCGATGGCGGTGAACTCATCGCGCTGCGCGAAGGCCGCGGGCTGGTCGAGGACTTCGGCACCCTCGCGAACGACGGCTTCGTCGAACTCCGACTGCTCTACCCGCTCGAGCGTTTCGACGAACTCGAAGCACTCTTCGAGAGCGGCATCATCGCCGCGGCGGGCTTTCGCTACGAGGACACGCCGTTCAGCAACTTCGAGATCCGTATCGACGTGTCCGCCAGCGACTGGGAAGGAACCGTCGGCGTCGGCACCGCCAACGTCAACAACGAAGACGTCGGCTACGAACTCATCTGGCGCCTCAGTCGACCGGCATGACCGGCCCGTGCGACGTCGGTCTGTGTCTCAGGCGTTGCTGGGGTGCGTTGCCGACGTCTTGACGTCGTCGCCGAACTCGTCGAGGCGCAGCAGGCGCTGATCGTTCGAGAACACGTCGACCGGCTTGGTCGGCGCCATGCTCAGCATCCGCTGCAGGATCCGGACCTGGGTGGTCTGGTTGTACTCGGCGAACGTGATCGCCCAGCCCGTCCGGCCCGCACGCGCGGTGCGACCGGACCGGTGCAGGTAGTCCTTGACGTCCTTGGCGGGCTCGTAGTGGATGACCGCGCCGATGTCGTCGATGTCGATGCCGCGTGCCGCGACGTCGGTGGCGACGAGGATCTGCAGCTTGTTCTCGGCGAACTTGCGCATCACACGCTCGCGCGACTTCTGCTGCAGGTCGCCGTGGATCGCCTCGGCGTCGATGCCGAGATCCTGCAGCTTCTCGGTGGCGCGGTCGCACTGACGCTTCGTCTGGCAGAAGACGATGATCTTCGGGATGCCCTTGGCGATCGTGCCGATCACCTTGTCACGATCCATGTGATGCACACCGAGGAAGAGGTGCTTCATCTCGCCGACGGTGTCGGTCGCTTCGTCGATCGCGACCGTCTGCGGGTTGACCTGGTACGCACGGATGAGGTGGCCGACGTCGCCGTCGAGCGTCGCCGAGAACAGCATCGTCTGGTTGCGGTTGACGCAATGACGCAGGATCCACTCGACCTGCGGGGTGAACCCGTCGTCGGCCATGCGGTCGGCTTCGTCGAGTGTGACGATCTGGATGTCGTCGAGATCGATCTCGTTCGACTTGATCAGGTCGATCAGGCGCAGCGGGGTGGCGACGACGATCTCGACGCCCTTGGCCATCTCCTCGACCTGGTGATGCCGGGAGGCGCCGCCGTAGACGGGCAGGACCTTCATGCCAGCGTGATCGGCGACCGGCTGCAGCACTTCGGCGACCTGGACCGCCAACTCACGGGTCGGCACGAGCACGAGGCCGAGCGGCTTCATCGGCGCTGCGGTGTCGGTGATCCGAGCGAGCATCGGCACGCCGAATGCGAGCGTCTTGCCAGAACCGGTCTTGGCGCGACCGCACACGTCGGCGCCGGTCATCGCAACCGGAATCGCCTCGGTCTGGATGTTGAACGGCTGCGCGAACCCGCAGGCGGCGAGGCCGTCGTCGATACGAGGAGGCACGCCGAGCTCGGCGAACCCGGTCGGCGCTTCGACGGGGGGCAAGATGTTGAACGAGGTGAGATTCGACGTGTTCACGTGGTCGCGGTCATGGGGCTCATCGGGCCGCGTACGTCGACGGCGGGGCGCTCCCCGCCGAGAGGTGTCATGTGTCATGTTGCTCCCATCGTATCCGTGCAATGCCGACACCTGGTGTGACGGTGCTCGTGGTGGTACGCTCGACGACGTGATCCAGATCGGACTGCTTCTCCTTATGTAGGGCGAGCGCACTTCGACGCGTTCGCCCTCGCCCCCGCCGCCCGGCCGGGGGCGCTTTCATTTTTCGGGCCAGCAACCGATACAGACATCAGCAACACGACCAGCAACACGACCAGCGACACAGCACAGAGAGCACGACATGCCACCGACACCCGTCACCCCCAAGAAGATGCCCTTCGAGAAGTACCAGCCGTTCGTGCCGCTCGTGCTCACGGACCGCACCTGGCCGAACGTGACCATCGACAAGGCACCGCTGTGGTGCTCGGTCGACCTGCGCGACGGCAACCAGGCGCTGATCGATCCGATGGACCCGACGCGCAAGATGCGCATGTTCAAAGAACTCGTCGACATGGGGTTCAAGGAGATCGAGATCGGCTTCCCGTCCGCGAGCCAGCCCGATTTCGATTTCCTGCGCCAGTTGATCGAGGAAGACCTGATCCCCGACGACGTCTGGATCCAGGTGCTCGTGCAGTGCCGCGCCGAGTTGATCGAGCGGACGTACGAAGGGCTGATCGGCGCGCCGCGCGCGATCGTGCACTTCTACAACTCGACCAATCCACTGCAGCGCGAGGTCGTGTTCAACCTCGATCAGGCCGGGATCAAGGAGGTCGCGATCGCCGGGGCGAAGATGTGCAAGGCCGCCGAGGTCGCGTTGCCCGACCGCGCCGACGGCAGCCGCACCGAGATTCGCTACGAGTACAGCCCGGAGAGCTTCACGCTGACCGAACCGGACTATGCCGTCGAGGTCTGCGAGGCCGTGATGGACGTGATCGACCCGACCGCTGACGACCCGATCATCCTGAACCTGCCGGCGACCGTCGAGTGCTACTCCCCCAACGTGTACGGCGACGTGATCGAATGGTTCGGGCGCACCATCCGCGACCGCGACTCGGTCATCGTGTCGCTGCATCCGCACAACGACCGCGGCTGTGCCGTGGCCGCCGCCGAGTTCGGTGTCATGGCGGGCGCCGACCGCGTCGAAGGCACCCTGTTCGGCAACGGAGAACGGACGGGCAACGTCGACGTCGTGAACCTGGCGATGAACCTGTTCATGAACGGCGTCGATCCCGAACTCGACATCACCGACATCGACAAGTTGCGCCGCGTCGCCGAATACTGCAACCGTCTGCCCGTGTCGCCGCGCCATCCCTACGTCGGCGACCTCGTCTACACGGCGTTCTCCGGCAGCCACCAGGACGCGATCAAGAAAGGCCTCGACGCGCTCGACCGCAAGCGTGACCCGCAGACCGGCGAGTACGACATGTTCGGCGTGCCGTACCTGCCAATCGACCCCAAGCACGTCGGCCGCTCGTACGAGGCCGTCATCCGGGTCAACAGCCAGTCCGGCAAGGGTGGCGTGGCCTACGTGATGAAGACCGAGCACGGCTTCGACCTGCCGCGCCGCCTGCAGATCGAGTTCTCCAAGACGATCCAGCACATCACCGAAGACTCCGGCACGGAGATCAACCCCGGCGTGATGTGGGATCAGTTCCAGAGCGAGTACCTGCCGGGCGAACCGTCGTTCGTGTTGCGATCACACGAACTGATCACCAACTCCCAGGACGACACCGGCACGACGACGATCCAGGCGCAAGTCGACGTCGACGGCGCGGCGACCTCGATCCGTGGCGAAGGCGAAGGTCCGGTCGAGGCGTTCGTCGCAGCGTTGCTCGCCGCCTTCGGCGATCGCGTCGACGGGCATTTCGACGTCCTCGACTACGCCGAGCACGCGATCGGGCAGGGCGCCGACACCATGGCGGTCGCGTACCTCGAAACGGTCGCCAACGACGGCCAGGTTCGCTGGGGCGTCGGCAAGAGCCCCAACATCACGACCGCATCGCTGCGCGCAGTGCTCGCTGCATTCGAACGACACATGCCCTGAACGGAAACAGCGCCGAAACCGTACGGCAGTAGGGTGCGAGCATGAGCGTGCTCATCGTCTCCCTGCGCAGGTCACTCTGGCTGCTGCTCGTCGCGACCGCGGGCGGAGCCGCCTACTCGTGGTGGCGCGATCGTTCGCTTCCCGAACCCGCCGCGCCTCCCGAGTGGCCACCCCTGCAGCCCGAACCGGTCGCGGCGGTGCCGGTCGAGGCGGTCCCGGCCGTGGAGCTGCCCGAATGGGTCGAGCCACTCGACGGAGGCGGCTGCCCGCTGTCGCATCCGATCAAGGCCAACGACAACTCCGGCATCTTTCACGTGCCCGGAGGCAGGTTCTACGATCGGACCAAGGCCGAACGGTGCTACTCGACCGCAGCAGCGGCGACCGCCGACGGCTACCGTCAGGCCAAGAACTAGCGAGCACGCCCGCGTGCAGTGAGGAACAACATCATGAAGGTCTCCGTCGATTTCGATCTCTGCGCTTCCACCGGCGCCTGCATGCAGGTGTGCCCCGAGGTCTTCGAGGTCCGCAGCGACGGCTACCTCTACGTCCTCCAGGAAGAGCCCGGCGAAGAACTCGCCGACAAGGTCAACGAGGCGGCCGACATGTGCCCGACCGCCGCCATCACCGTCTCCTGAACGGCCCCGAATGGGATTCCACGCGCAACTCGAGCGCTCCTGGACCGCTGCTGGCTCGATGCTGTGCGTCGGGCTCGACCCCGACCCGGCGCGATACCCGCGCATTCTCGACGGCGCGCACGATGCGACCGAACGGTTCTGTCGCGAGATCGTCGACGCCACGGCCGATCTGGCCTGCGCGTTCAAGCCCCAGATCGCGTACTTCGCCAGTCAGCGCGCCGAGCCGGCACTCGAGCGGATCTGCACGTACATCCGCGAGACCTATCCCGAGGTCACGCTGATCCTCGACGCCAAGCGCGGCGACATCGGCTCGACCGCCGACCACTACGCCCGCGAAGCGTTCGGTCGATACGGAGCCCACGCGGTCACGGTCAACCCGTACCTCGGAACCGACTCGATCGAGCCGTTCTTCGATCCGGCCAACAACAGCGAAGGTGGCGGGGTCATCTTGCTGTGTCGCACCAGCAACCCGGGCGGCGACGATCTGCAGTCCCTCGTCACCGACGCCGACTCTGGTGGCAAGCCGATCTACGTCCACGTCGCGGAACGGGTCGCCCACCAGTGGTCGCAGCTCGGCGACTGCGGGCTCGTCGTCGGTGCGACGTATCCCACCGAACTCGCCGACGTACGTGCGATCGTCGGCGACCTGCCGCTGCTCGTGCCCGGCGTCGGGGCGCAAGGTGGCGATGCGGCCACCGTGATGGAACACGGAGCGTCGGCCGGCAGACGCGGGCTGATCGTCAACTCGTCGCGAGCGATTCTCTACGCGAGCAGCGGCGACGACTTCGCCGACGCCGCCCGAGCCGAAGCCCGACGCACCGCCGACGTTCTCCCCAGCTGACGCGCCGCAGGCGTCAGGCTGACAGGGTTTCGACGGAGATGACGCCGGGAGCGGCGCGCAGTGCAGCGATGGTCTCGTCGGGCACGGGCATCGTCGGGGCGATCAGCATGACGGCAGTGGTGTCGTCGGAGCGGCTCACCGCCATGTCGGCGATGTTGACGTTGGCCTGACCGAGCAGCGTGCCGACCGTACCGATCACCCCCGGGCGATCGTCGTTGGTCACGATCACCATCTCGTCGACCGGCGGCACGTCGAAGGGCACCTCGTCGATGTTCACCACTCGCTGCTCGGCCTTCGGGCCCGACAGCGTGCCGGAAATCGAATGCCCGCCACCGCGGATCGTCAGCAAGTTGACGTAGTCGGGCGAGGTCGCCGACGACACTTCACGCACCTCGACGCCGTGATCCTTCGCCAACTGCGGCGCGTTGACGTACGTGACCGCCTCGTCGGAGATGGCGCCGAAGAAGCCTTTCAGTACCGCGAGTTCGATGATCCGCGTGTCGTAGCCCGCGATCTCGCCTTCGATGCAGACCTCGAGCACGTCGGGCGCACCACCGACCAGCGACTCGAACAAGCTGCCCAGGCGCTCGGCGAGCGGCAGATACGGTCGGATGGTCTCGTTCGCTTCGGCGGCGTTGACGTTGACGGCGAAGGGAACGAATTCGCCCGCGAGCGCGAGTTCGACCATCGAGGCGATCGTGTCGCCCGCCTTGTCCTGCGCTTCACGGGTGCTCGCACCGAGGTGCGGGGTGACCACGACCGACGGAATCGCGAAGAGCGGCGACTCCGTCATCGGCTCGGTCGAGAACACGTCGAGGGCGGCACCGGCGATGATGCCGTCGTTGAGGCACTCCGCCAGATCGTGCTCGTCGACGATGCCGCCGCGAGCCACGTTGATGATGCGCAGCGACGGCTTCGCCTTGACCAGCAGGTCGCGGTTGATCAGCCCGAGCGTCTCCGGGGTCTTGGGCAGGTGCACCGTCAGAAAATCGGATTCCGCAACGAGCTGGTCGAGTTGGAGCAACTCGACGCCCATCTGGCGGGCGCGGTCGTCGGAGACGAACGGGTCGTACGCCACGAGACGCATACCGAAGCCCTTCGCCCGGTCGGCGACGAGCTTGCCGATCCGACCCAGACCGACGACGCCGAGCGTCTTGTCGACGAGTTCGACGCCTTCCCACTTGCTGCGTTCCCAACGACCCTCCACGAGCGCTGCGTGCGCTTGCGGCACATTGCGAGCCGACGCGAGCAGCAGTGCCATCGTGTGCTCCGCTGCCGACACGATGTTCGACTGCGGGGCGTTGACCACCATGACGCCGCGCGCCGTGGCGCTCGGAACATCGACGTTGTCGAGGCCGATCCCGGCGCGACCCACGACCATCAGGTCGGTGGCGACGGCGAGTACCTCGTCGGTGACCTGAGTAGCCGACCGGATGATCAGCGCCGCAGCACCGGGGACGACGTCGAGCAGTTCGTCGGGCGAGAGCCCGAGGCAGACGTCGACGTCGTGCCCTGCGGCGCGGAGGCGGTCGAGGCCCCCGTCGGCGATCTCTTCGGTGACCAAGATGCGTGCCATACCCCGCAGTTCCTATCTGATCGCGAGCGCACGTTCCACGCCGTTTGACGAACCGTTCAGTGGTCAGCCGACACGGTACGGTCTCGATCGTGTCGGAGCACGAGGCGAAGGCGACAGACCTGGAGAACATCGAGCGCTGGTTCGTGGGGCGCGGCGTCCCCCACTTCGTCGAGCGCAAGAGCGACGGATCGATGCTCGACGCGTGGACTCGGGCGTTGCCGCTCCTGGTCGCGGCGTATCTCCTCCTCGGCTTCAACGCACTCGACCTGACGAACTGGTCGGTCGCACAGAACCTCGGAGCGACGGTCATCGTGATCCTTGCGCTGGTGTCGGCATGGGCGATTTCCAACCGTCTCCGAGGCGTGCCGACGTTCGCTCGACCGACCGACATCGATGCGCCCGAACTCGCTCTGTTCGTGATCGGGCCGACGCTGCCGGTGCTGCTGGTCGGACAGTTGCGCGACGCTGCCGAGAACGTCGTGACGGCGCTCGTGCTGCTCGCGCTGATCTACGCGTGGTCCGCCTACGGCGTCGGGCCGCTGCTGCGCTGGGCGGCCAAGCGCGGCAGTCACCAGTTCGCTGCGCTCGGTTCGCTCGTCGCACGAGCCCTGCCGCTGCTGCTGCTGTTCAACACGTTCTTGTTCATCAACGCCGAAGTCTGGGAGGTCGCCGGGACGCTCGACGGGTGGCCGTACGTGATCGTGATCGTGACGTTCTTCCTGCTCGGGGCGACCTTCGCCGTGAGCCGCGTCCCCGGGGTGATCCGCCAGGTGAACACCTTCGAGTCGTGGGACGAGGTCCGCCGGTCGCTCGCTGGGACGCCCGCCGAGAGGCTCGGCATCGGCGATGCCGGTCGTGCGTCGAGCACACCGACACTCGACCCGCTACGAACTCGCCAACGACTGAACATCGGCCTCGTCGTCCTGTTCGGGCAAGCGCTGCAGATCACGCTCGTCACCGTCGCCCTCACCGTCTTCTTCATCGGCTTCGGGTTCTTCGGCATCACCGAGGCGACCACGATCGCCTGGACCCGCGTCGAGATGCTCGATACGTGGCTGCCGACCAGCCTCGGCGATCGTGAACTCGTGCTCACCGAACCGCTGCTTCGCGTCGCGGTGTTCCTCGGCGCCTTTTCGGGCATGTACTTCACGGTCGTGCTCACCACCGACGAGACGTACCGCAGCGAGTTCTCCGACGACCTCGCCCCCGAGATTCGTGAGGCGCTGGCGGTACGCACGGCCTACCGTATTGCTCGACGAACACACCCGCTCTCGACGAACAACGAGGTTCCACGAGCATGACCACGCCACCAGTCCCCGACGATCAGGCACGACCCGCCGCCGACACGGCCGTTCGCGCGCCGGAGGAAGACGCCGGTCCGGAGTTGGAGGCCGACATCCACCTCGACCCCGGCGTCGAGATCCGCACCTTGCATCGCGCCGAGGAAATGGTCGGACTCGTCGAGGTGTTCAGCCAGGTGTGGGGATCGCTCACCGAGCTCGTGTCGATCGAGATGCTCATGGCCGTCGCGCACTCCAACGGCTATGTCAGTGCCGCATACGAATCCCGCAGCGGCAGCGAGCGCATCCTCGGTGCGTCGGTTGCGATCCTCGCTCGCCACCTCGACCAGCCCGCGTTGCACAGCCACATCACCGGTCTTCTGCCGGGCGCCCGCCAGACCGGGCTCGGACGCGCGATGAAGCTCCACCAGCGAAGCTGGGCCGCCGAGCAGGGCATCGACTGGATCACCTGGACCTACGATCCGCTGGTGCGCCGCAACGCGTGGTTCAACATCGCGGTGCTCGGCGCCGAGGTCCACGAGTACCTCCCGTCGTTCTACGGCAGGATGAACGACGCCATCAACCAGGGTGACGAGTCCGATCGTCTGCTCGTGGCGTGGAGCGTCGACACCGATCCCGAAGCGGCCCTGCGCGACGGCACCGACATCATCGGGACGGATCGTCCGCACACGCTGGTGCCCACCCCCGCCGACATCGTCACGATGCGGCGCACCGATCCGGCCGACGTGGCCCGATGGCGCCAGGAGAGTCGAGCGGCGCTCACGGGTGCACTCGACCGAGGTGAACGCGTCGTCGGGTTCACCCGCGACGGCAACTACGTCCTGGTGCCGGCGTCATGACCCTCGAACCCGGCTCGCTGCGCCGCGTCGAACTCCGACGGATCGACCTGCCGCTCGTCTCGCCGTTCCGCACCAGCTTCGGTGTCGAGGCCGACCGAGACATCCTGCTCGTGCGCGTCGAATGGCAGTCCGCCAGCGGTGCGGTGACCGAAGGCTGGGGCGAGTGCGTCGCGCTCGCCGAGCCGACCTACTCCGCCGAGTACGTCGACGGCGCCCAACACGTCATGACGTCACATCTGCTGCCCCGCCTCACCAGCGCCGCGTCACTCTCGGCAACCGACGTCGGCACGCTGCTCGCTCCGATCCACGGCCATCCGATGGCCAAGGGCGCGCTCGAGATGGCAATCCTCGACGCGCAGCTTCGCGCTGCGGGCATCTCGTTCGGCGAGCACATCGGCGCCAGCGCGACGACGATCCCGAGCGGCGTCAGCGTGGGGATTCACGACGACGTCGACAGCTTGCTCGCAACGGTGCAGGGCTACGTCGACGATGGCTACGTCCGGATCAAACTGAAGATCGAGCCCGGCGCCGACGTCGAGCACGTCGCCGCCGTTCGCGACATGATCGGACCCGACATGCCGCTCCAGGTCGACGCCAACACGGCGTACACGCGCACGGATGGGGCCCACCTCGCCCGGCTCGACGACTACGACCTGTTGCTGATCGAGCAACCGCTGCCCGAAGACGACATCATCGGACACGCTCGCCTCGCCGCCGAGGTCGTGACGCCGATCTGTCTCGACGAGTCGCTCGTCTCGGCGTCGGGCACCGTCGATGCGATCGAGTTGGGTGCCTGCGAGATCGCCAACATCAAACCCGGCCGAGTCGGCGGCTATCTCGAAGCGGTCCGCATCCACGACGTGTGCCGGTCCCGCGACATTCCGGTGTGGTGCGGCGGGATGGTCGAGACCGGCATCGGTCGAGCCGCGAACGCCATGCTCGCAGCGCTTCCCGGCTTCGTGCTGCCCGGTGACATCAGCGCATCGACACGCTTCTACGCCCGCGATGTGGTCACCGATCCGATCGTGATCGTCGACGGTCACGTGACCGTGCCGACGTCACCGGGATTCGGCTTCGAGATCGATCAGTCGTTCCTCGACGAGGTCACGGCCTCGACCACCCTCGTCCACGGCTGAGCCGCAGGCGAGCCTAGAAGCCGCAGCCGTCGAAGTTGTTCGGGATGTCGACGAGGCCCGCCGCAGCCGCGTTGTCGCGGACTTCGGCGAACTCGGGGAACTGGTCGAAGAAGGCGAGCTTGTCATCCATCGCCTCGTCGAGGGTCACGCCGAAGACGTAGGCCGAATAGGTCTCGGCGAAGTCCTCTTCCGGGTGTGTCGCACCGTACGAACCGGTGAACGCCGGATCGAGCGAGCAGCGTTCGCCGGCGACCTCGTCATCGTTCGGCGAGCCGTCGTCGGGCAGCTCGGCGAGCATCTCTGCGGTCCAGAACTGGTCGATCCACTGGTCGACGTAGGAACCTTCGACGAAGCAGCCGCTGCCGTTGAAGTACGTGGCGCACTCGCCATCGTCGCCGACGATCAACTGCTCGTCGGGCACCTGGGAGAACACGTGCGCCAGTTCATGCTGCATCGTCAAGCGCAACTCGTCGGGATCGGCGTCGCCGGCCACCACGTCGACGGCCATGAGGAAGAAGCTGCCCTGCTCGTCGAGCGCCGACACGAAGGCCAGCGTGTCGCAGGTGGCGCACGCTTCGAACCCAGCGAGAAGGCTCACGTCGGACACGAGCGACGTCGGGGTGATCGACGTCATCGACTCCCAGGCGTCGAGCAAACGCGGGTCGTTCTCCACGCCACCGTCGACGAAGCACGGCGGTTGGATCTGCCCACCGACGACGAAGTGCATCGCGGTGACCTCGCCGAGGTCCTCCACGTCGGCCGGGTCGCAGAACCCGCCCTCCTGCAACTCGGCGAGGATCTGTTCGGTCTCGTCAGCGAACTCGTCGTCCGCGAACTCATCATCCGCGAACTCGTCGTCCGCGAACTCATCATCCGCGAACTCGACGTCGGTGTCGCTCAGTTCCTCGGTGTCGGCACCGCAGGCCGACAACGCGAGCGCACCGGCGATGCCGAGGGCGAGCAGCGAGCGCAGCCCGGTCATGCCGTGATGTCCTTGATCTCCGCTGCGATCTTCTCGGTGAAGTCGTTCGATGGGATCGAGGTCTGCATCGCCATCAGCTTCATCATGTCGCCTTGGATCTTGACCTTGCCGTTCATGAACGCCTGCATGGCGATCGCCGGGTCCTGGTCGACGAAGAGCGCCTTGGCCGTGTCGTAGTCGGTCGTGATGGTGACGTCGGGTTCGTCGAGCGACCCGAGTTCCATCACGACGGATCCTGACGAGGTGTCGAGGAAGCTCTGCACTTCCCCGTCACCGAACGGGACGTCTTGGATCACCTGGTTGATGCGCAGCACCGTCTCGATGGGCGGCACCTCGCTCGAGTACTGCTCACGGATCGCCCGCGCTGCGGTCATCCACTCTTCGGACAGAAACGGGTGCGCCATAATTTCGCTGAGGGTAGTGCCCCCGAGCGGTCAGCCCACGTTGTCGACGTCGATCCCTGCCATCGGGGCCAACGCTCGGGCGAGGTCGTCGACGGTCCAGCGTTCGGACTGCTCGACGGTCTCCTTCATCTCCCACGACTCGACCCGCTTGACCACGCCGCCCTGGACGAAGAAGGTTTCGCCGGTGAACGGGCAGTCCGCGGTGCTCAGGTACGCGACGAGCGGCGAGATGTTGGCCGGATCCCACACGTCGAATCCATTCGACTGCTGGGTCATGATGTCTTCGAGGCCGGGCGTCGCCAGGGTCAACCGAGTGCGCGCACCCGGCGCGATGCAGTTGCTGACGACGTCGTAGCGGTCGAGTTCTTTCGCAGCGATCTGACTCAGCGTCGCGATACCCGACTTGGCGGCGCCGTAGTTCGCCTGCCCGGGGTTCGAGAACAATCCGGACGTGCTCGACGTGTGGACGAGGTTGCGACGCTTGACACGTCCCGCCTTGTGCTCGCTGCGCCAATACACGGCGGCGTGATGCGTGGGGGCGAAATGTCCCTTCATGTGGACCTTGACGACGTCGTCCCATTCGGCTTCGGTCATGTTCACGATGGTGCGGTCCCGCAGGATGCCGGCGTTGTTGACGAGGATGTCGAGGTCGCCGTAGGCGTCGATCGCCATCTGGACCAGCGCCTCGGCACCGCCCCAATCGGCGATGTCGTCGGCGTTGGCGATCGCTTCGCCGCCCTTCGCACGGATCTCGGCCACCACCGACTCAGCGGGCGTCTCGTCGGACCCCGACCCGTCGTTGGCACCCCCGAGGTCGTTCACGATCACCCGCGCACCGAGTTCGGCGAAATAGAGCGCGTGCTCGCGCCCGATCCCGCGACCCGCGCCGGTGATGATTGCGACCCTGCCTTCCAGTGACGTCATCTCGCCACCGTACCGACTCGCACCTCGGCGAACGAAAGCGTCGTGTCGAGTGGCAGCGCCGCCGCGGTTCACAGGACGGTTCAGAGGAAGACGACGTCGACCGCTTGACCGCGGCGGAACTGTGTGCCCGGCTCGACGGGTTCGCCGCCCACCGTCAACTGGACGAACGTTCCGTCGCTCGTCCCCAACAGCGTGCCGATCTGGAAACCGGTCTCGATCAGGAGCGCTTCCGCCTCGCGGTAGCTGAGCCCATCGAGCTGAGGCAGTTCGATGATGTCGGGCCCCTTGGAGATCTGCACGGTCACCGAGGCGTCGCGCTCGATCGTCTCGCCTGCAGCGGGCGTCTGACTCACGACGCTGCCCACCGGGACGTCCTCGCTGAACGCTTCTTCGCCGACGGTGATCCCGAGTTGGTCGGCGGCGAGCGTGTTCGTCGCCTCGTCGAGCGTCGCTCCCGCGAGGTCGGGGACCACCCGAGGCTCCGGCCCGGCCGACAGCGTGAGCAGGATCGTCTCGCCGGGAAGGATCTGTGCGCCCTCGCGCAGCGTCGCGTCGCCCACGACCTGCCAGGACTCGACGACGCCAGCGGCGAGTTCCTCGGAAAAGACGCGGTCCGGTACCTCACCGACACTCAGCAACAACGACTCGAGTTCGGCCCGCGCTGCTTCGACGGTCATACCGGTGACGTCGGGCAGCGTGCGGAACTCGAAGCCGTCCGACAGCACGAGCGTGATCGTCTCCCCTTCGTCGAGTTCGACGCCAGCAGGGGGATCGGTTCGGATCACCGTGTCGGGTTCGGGGAACTCGTCGCTGCGTTCACGCTCGACCAGGATCGTCCAGTCATTGCCTTCGATCTGGTTGCGAGCCGGGCCTTCCTGCACGCCCGCGAGTTCGGGGATCTCGAACGACTTCGTCTGCAACAGCAGCGACCCGGCGTACCCGAGGGCACCCAGGCCAGCGAGCAACAACAGCACGAGGGCCACGATCGGGCCGCGTCGACGCCGCGGACGGTCGTCGTAGATCTCGCCGGTGCCGTCTCGCGGCTCCACGAAGTCGGGATCCTCGAACACGGCGGCCGCCGGCGCGACCGGCATCTGCATCGTCCCGTGCGGTCCGGCTGCGGCGAGAGGAGCGTCGGCAGGTTCAGGATCCACCACCGGCTCGGGTACGGGCTCCACCACCGGCTCGGGTGCGGGATCCACCACCGGCTCGGGTGCGGGCTCGACCACCGGCTCGGGGACGACGACCGGTTCGGACGCGGGTTCCGGCTCGGGGACTGCCGGCTCGGGACGCTCGACCGGGCCCGTGGGGTCACCGGGTTGGCGCATCGAGGTCGTGTCGAACAAGCCGGTCGCGAGAATCGGGATCGGGTCGGGCTTGGGGAGCTTGCCGGCGGCTTGCACGAGCGCCCGGCCGAACTCGGCCGCGGTGAAACGATCGGGGGACTCGGGTCGGGCGGCGCGTTCGAGCACCGCGGCGAGCGAGCCCAAGTCGGCCGACACCGGGAGCAGCTTGTCGATGCGAGCCGCCAAGGTCGACTGGGTCGATTCACCGGCGAACGGCACGCTGCCGGTGACCGCTTCGACGAGCGCCAGCGACAGCGCGTACACGTCGGTCTTCGCGTCGACGGGGAGCCCGAGTGCCTGTTCGGGCGATGCGTAGCGCGCGACATGGGTCGGCACCGACGCCATGTCGCCCCACGCCGCCTCGCCGAGCAGACGGGCCATACCGAAGTCGACCACCCGCAGGCGCCGGTCGGCACCGAAGACCATCTTCGACGGGGTCAACTCGGTGTGGAACAGCCCCTTCTGATGCGCGGCGTCGAGCGCCCGACACGCTTCGAGGCCGACGACGAGCGCCTGGCCCGGCGCAAGCAGCCGACCCCGATCGAGCAGGTCGCGCAAGCTGCCGCCGCCGAGCGCTTCGACCGTCCAATACACGGTCGGCTCGCCCTCGTAGTCGACGTCACCGAAGTCGAGCACCGAGGCGATGTTCGGGTGCGTCAGCGCGTTCGACAACTCCGCGATCCGCACGAACTTGCGTCGGAACTCATCGTCGGCGGCGTGCTCGGCGCGCACCACTTTCACCGTCACCTGACGCTCGGTCTGGAGGTCGACGGCGTCGAGCACGACGGTGTTCGCGCCCTCGCTGACCACCCGAGCGACCCGGTATCTACCCGCCAGCACGTCGTCGTTGTCATCCATGTTCGCCACCAGATCGGAAACGCTACCGCCTGCGCGATCGGCGTCACCGCCAGGCAGACTTGAGAGCGTGAGCGACCTGATGGAGGATGTCCAGCCCGCTGTGCGTCGTCGGTTCGACCGTGGTCTGCTGATCGCGTGCCTGGTGATCGCCGGAGGCCTCGCCCTGATCATCTGGGGCATGACCTCGGCCTTGACCGGGAGCGACGGCGTCGAACGACCCGACGCGATCGAGGATCTCGTTCCGGTGGAGAACGCCGTGCAAGTGGTGCAGCAGAGCAGCGTCATCGTCGATCTGCAGTTCGGTTACGAGGCCGTGTTGATCATCGACGGCATCGAACTCGAGACCAGCCGTATCGGTGAGTCGACCCAAGACCTCGAACCCGGGCAGCAGCAGACGACCGACCCGCGCACCGCCGTGTTCGACCCGGGCAACGCCCGGATCAGCTTCCAGCCGACCGAGGGCGCACCGATCGAGTCGTTCTCACAAGGACTGCACACCGCGCAGGTGATCTATTGGCGGATCGAAGACGGCCGAGAGAACGGCGCCCGCAGCTACCGCTGGACGTTCAACGTCGTGTGAGCCGACCGCGAGCCGCTCCTATCGGTCGGCGCTCGCTGCGGCCTGAGCGGCACGACGCCGCTCGCCGACGGCGAACAACTCGGCGCGATTCTCGTCGGTCACCGGCATGAACGCGTCGCGCCAGTCGTTCGAACCCCACTGCACACGAGCCTGCACGGTGGTGCGCGGCAGCACCGCCGACTCGACCACGTCGAGCGCCGTCGACACGATCGACCGCTGCATCTCGGTGTCACCCGGCTTCCCGCATGGATTGCCGAGCGGGAAATCGACGAACAGGAATCGAGCGACACCGCATTCCTCGACGATGTCACGGGCGCTCCCGATCACCACGGTGACGATCCCCTGCGCTTCGAGATGACGTGCGACCAGACTCACGGTCTGGTGACACACCGGTCAAAGCGGTACGAGCAACGCGACGTCGACGCCGTCCTCCGCACACCACGCGGCGATCGCCTCGGCATCGAGCCCGGTCTTGCGCTGACTGTATTCGGTCGGCACGCCGAAGAATCGATGGTTGAGCGAGCCGATGCGGCCGGCGGCGGCGAGCGCATGCAGGCTGCGCAACGGTAGGAACGTCTCGGTGTCGTCGGTGTGGGTCGCACCCTTGTCCCACGACAGGTCGTCGGTGAACATGCGCTCCGGCACCTCGGCGACCGGGTGGTGATACACCTGCTTTCCGGTCGCCGGCGCCCCGAATTGCGAGTCGTGATGGTGCAGGAACGAGGTGGTCACCACGGCGACCGTCGACTCGGCGAGCGGCTTGGCGAGCGGCGTGAGCGGTACGTCGTCGAACGCCGCCCACCGATACGGCTGGTCGTAGCCGTGTGCGGCGTAGTACTCGCGCGATTTGTCGATGTAGCTGACGAAGCTGCGATGGGAGATCTGGCGATCGGCTCGTTCTGCCATGCGCCGAAACTAGCGCCGCACGATTCGACGCCCGTTACTCCGGCGTCGTCGGCAACTCGCCCGTCTCGAGCAGCGTGAGGAACCCGGCCTCGTCGATGATCGGCACCCCGAGCGACTCGGCCTTGGTCAGCTTGCTCGCACCGGCCGACTCGCCGACGACGAGCGCCAACGTCTTCTTGCTCACGCTGCCCGGGCTCTTGCCGCCCCGCGACGTGATCGCCTCCTCGGCCGCCTCGCGGTTGAACCCGGCCAGCGTCCCGGTGACGACGACCGTCTTTCCCTCGAGCGTCTGCGGGATCGCTGCACGCGCCTCGGCGGCCAGCCGCGCCGCATCGGGGTCGCCGAAGTTCACTCCGGCCGCCCGGAACTTCTCGATGTACTCCCGGTTGGCGTCGAGCCCGAACCAGGTGACGACCGTGTTCGCGATGACGTCGCCGACCCCGTCGACTGCGGCGAGTTCCTCGACCGACTTCGACATGATCGCATCGACGGTGTGGAACTCGGCGACGAGCGCCGCCGAGGCGGCCGGGCCCAAATGCCGCACGCCGAGCGCCGTGAGGAACTTCGGCAGCGGTCGCTGCTTCGACTTCTCGATCTCGGCCACCAGGTTCTGCGCGCTCGTCTGGCCCACGCGTTCGAGCTCGACGAGCTGTTCGACCGTCAGCGAGTAGAGATCGCCAGGATCCTTGATGAGCCCTGCCGACGCGAGTTTCTCGACCATCTGCTCGCCGAGCCCTTCGATGTCCATCGCACCACGCGACGCGAAGTACGCGATCTTCTGGTTGCGCTGCGCCGGGCAGTCGGGAGCGACGCAGCGAGTGTCGGCTTCACCTTCCGGACGTACCAGCGGCGTGTCGCACACCGGGCAGTCGGTCGGGAACACCCACGGCGTCGAGTTCGGGTCGCGGTCGGCGAGCACCGGGCCCACGACTTCGGGGATGACGTCGCCGGCCTTGCGGACGATCACGGTGTCGCCGGGGCGCACGTCCTTGAACGCGACCTGGTCCTGGTTGTGCAGGGTCGCCATCCCGACCGTCGATCCGCCGACGAACACGGGGTCGAGGACCGCGAACGGCGTGGCCCGACCGGTCCGGCCGACCGACACGAGGATGTCGAGCAGCTTGGTCGTGCGCTCCTCGGGAGGGAACTTGTAGGCGATCGCCCATCTCGGCGCCCGCGATGTGAAGCCGAGGATCTCCCGCTGGCGGATGTCGTCGACCTTGATGACCACGCCGTCGATCTCGTAGTCGAGGTCGTGACGATGCTCCTGCCAGTGCAGGCAGTGGTCGGCCACGGCATCGATCGTCGACACCGACGTCACGTGTGAGTCGACGGGGAACCCCAGCGATTGCGCGTACTCGAGTTCGGCGAGGTGGCTCGTCAAGGTCGGGCCGCCGATCAACTGGCCGAGCTGATAGCTCCAGAACGACAGCTCGCGCTCCGCCGTCTTCGCCGGGTCTTTCTGACGCAGGCTGCCTGCCGCCGAGTTGCGGGGATTGACGAAGGGCTTCTCCCCCGCCGCTGCGGCCCGCTCGTTGAGTCGATCGAACGCCGACCGAGTCATGTAGACCTCGCCGCGCATCTCCATCACCTCGGGGGCCGGCATCTCATCGCTTCCGACGCGTTTGGGCACGTCGGCGATCGTTCGCACGTTGGCCGTGACGTCTTCGCCCGTGCGCCCGTCACCGCGTGTCGCCGCGCGTACGAAGCGACCTTGCTCGTAGCGCAGGCTCATGGCCAACCCGTCGAACTTGAGCTCGCACACGAAGGTCGGCACGGTCCCGTCGAGCCCCTTCACGACCAGGTCGGCCCAGGCCCGCAACTCGTCGCGGTCCATCGCGTTGTCGAGGCTCATCATCGGCACGTCGTGCTCGACGGGGTCGAACGTCGCGCTGATCGACCAACCGACCTGCTG
The DNA here is from genome assembly GCF_046290335.1 of Ilumatobacter sp. Classification (GTDB taxonomy): domain Bacteria; phylum Actinomycetota; class Acidimicrobiia; order Acidimicrobiales; family Ilumatobacteraceae; genus Ilumatobacter_A. The sequence goes on from NZ_JBKAGH010000004.1 coordinate 220,509, forward strand.
CGTCGGCGAGTCCGGCGTGATCAGGTCGGGATACTGCTCCTCGAGCGACCGAAGCTCGGCGATCAGTTCGTCGTAGTCGGCGTCGCTGATCTCGGGATCGTCGAGGGTGTGATAGCGCTCGAGATGGTGCCGCACCAGCGCTCGGAGTTCGACGAGGCGTTCCTCTACATCGGCCATCCGGGCACAGGGTAGAGCGCCGGCCGCTTCAACGGACGCCCGGCGGAATGGTCGGCGGAATGGTCGGCGGAATGGTCAACGACCGCCTCACGTCGGCCGCCAGTCGCGCCAGGCGACGCGCCACCGAGACCTGATGTCCAGCGAGACCGCACACCGGGCTGATCAAGCTCTGCCGGCGAAGCGCCACCGGGTCGACACCACGCTCGGCGAGGTCGACCCACAGGTCGTCGAGCGATCTCGTCAAGCGCGTCGCTGTGGTCATCACCGGCCCCCCGGTCGGAACCGCACCCCACGCGATGATGCCACCGTCGCGGAGAAACCTCGCGAGATAGCCGGAGTAGTTCAGCAGGTCGTCGGAAACGGGCACGGAGATCACCGACGGCCCCGATGCGAGCATCGTGGCGACGTCACAGGGGCCACAACAGTGGATACCGACCGTCGCCCGCGACGAGAGCGCCGCCATGGCCGTCGAGATCAGATCGACCGCCTCGCCAGGTGGCACGGGAAACCCGTCCGACATGAGTTCGACCAGCCACGGCTCGTCGAGCAGCACGAGTTGCGGACTCGACGGCAGCACCGACGTGACGAGATCGGAGATGTTGACCAGATGCTGGCGCACCGCTTCGGCGGCGATCGTGAACGCCGACACCGACCGCAATCCGGCACGCTGCAACGCGACGCCGAGCGTCACCGGACCGACGAACTGCCACTTGATCGCCTGGCCGTCGAGTCGGACCTTGCGGGCGAGATCGAGGAACGCCCGCAGACCGACGAACGCATCGCCGTCGAGGTCGGTGACGATCGGGACGTCGTCGGCGAGGTGGGTCGGATCGACCGCCAGGCTGCCGTACTGCCCGAGCGACACACCGGGCAGGCCGACGATCGCCTGTGCGACCATGGTCTCCGCGGGAGATCGCTTCGGCAGCGTCGGGATCGTGGCGATGTCGAACTCACCGATCGCGAATGCCGCAGCGGCGTCCGCGTCGCGATGCGGCAGACTCCCGATGCCGACGACGCGACCATCGGAGAATGGCCGACTGGACATCTCCATCGTGTCACGTTGCCCGGTTCACCACCTCTGCCACAAATTGCACGGCATCGGGCGATACTGAGGGAGATGACGACATCGACCATCACTCGTGTGTTGCCATGGATCGCACGACTCGCCTGGCTCGCTGTGGTCGCCGGTGGCGCGGCCCTCGAAGCTGCCGTCGACGGGCGCTCCGATCCGGTTCGTTGGCTCGTCGGCATCGGCGGGTGGACGGTGTGGGGCACCGTGTTGGTCGCGCTCCTCATCCCGTCGACGCTGTCACTGACCTGGGCTCGCGTGGTTGCACCGCTCTCACTCGTCGCTGTCGTCGCGTCGATCGTTGGCGGCGCTGACGCCGTCGACGTCGCTCTGCTCGCGATGCCATCGCTCGTCGCCGTCGGTGCCCTGTTCACCCCCGAGGTCGGCCGCTGGATGGTGCAGGCGTCGGCCTACGGCGACGAGGATCGTCTGCCGCTGCGGACCCCCGTTCCGGCGGGCACCGCTGCGGTCGTCACGTGGTTGGTGTGGTCATCGTCGCTGTTGATCGGCCCGCTGGCGCTCGCGGCCGGCAACCTGCTCGCAGGTCTCCCGCTCACCATCGTGGCCGTCGCCGCGTCGGTGTACGTCGGCCCCCGCTGGTTCCGGATGGCACAGCGTTGGCTGGTGCTCGTGCCAGCCGGCCTCGTCGTCCACGACCCGGTCGTCCTCGCCGACACGGTGATGGTCAGATCCCACCAGCTCATCGGCATCGGCCTCGCCCGCGTCGACACCGAAGCGGCCGATCTCACCGGCCCGGCGAGTGGCTACGCCGTCGAGGTGATGACCAACGAGACAGTCACCACGGTCTTTGCCTTCACGCCCAAGGAGCCCAACGGTCGAGCCATTCACATGACGAGCTTCCTGGTCGCTCCCAGTCGGCCTGGCGCAGCTTTGCGTCGAGCCGCCGAACGCGGCCTCCCGGTCACCTGAGCTGCCGGCGCCGTCGGCGGGTCAGCAGCAGATGCCGCCGCCGAGCACGCAGCGATCGTCGAGGTCGTAGAACACGACGCTCTGACCCGGCGCGATCCGGCGCTGCGGTTCGGTCCAGATCACATCGACCGAGTCGGGCGCCGATCCGGGTGCGATGTCGGCGATGCGGGTCTCGCCATGCGCGCTGCACTGCACTCGAACCCGACCCGACACGGGCTGATGGATCCACGTGGTTGCGGCGACCTCGATGCCCGGCCGGAGCAGGTCGGCATCGTCGCCGACAGTGACCCGTTGGTTCGCGACGTCGACATCGACGACGTAGCGCTTCGGGCCGCCACCGGGCAACCCGAGCCCTTTGCGCTGGCCGACCGTGACCATCTCGACCGACTCGACGTGGCCGACGGTGGTGCCGCCGGTGTCGACGACCGTGCCCGAGCGGAACGGGATTCGCTCGCCGAGGAACGCTGTGCGACCTCCGGTGGAGGTGATGAAGCAGACGTCCTGGCTGTCGGGCTTGTCCGCGGTTCGCAGATCGATCTCGGCCGCCAGCGCGCGAACCTCCGACTTGTCGAGGCCGCCGACGGGGAACATCGTGGTGGCGAGTCGCGCTTGGTCGAGCATGTGGACGACGTAGCTCTGGTCCTTGTTCATGTCGTGCCCGCGTTCGAGCGTGAACACGCCGTCGGCGGTCTGGCCGACGTTGGCATGATGTCCGGTCGCGATCGCGTCGAAGCCGAGCAGATCGGCGCGCTCGGCGAGCCGGGCGAACTTGACCGAGCGGTTGCACTCGATGCACGGGTTGGGCGTGATGCCCTGCGCGTGCGCCTGCACGTACGGCTCGACGACGTGCTCGTCGAAGTCGTCGCCGAAGTTGAACACGAGATGATCGATGTCGAGTTGTTGCGCGACGCGTCGAGCGTCGTCGACATCCGACACCGAGCAGCACCCGGTGTCGCTGTCGCCACCCCAGAGCTTCATCGTGACGCCGACGACCTCGTGGCCGGCCCGCTTGAGGAGGAGCGCGGCAACGGACGAATCGACGCCGCCGCTCATCGCGCACATCACCTTCATGGCCGGTTCCTCACACGACCAGGCTAGGGGTGCTCACCGGCGCAGTCGGCGCACCGCCGCCGAGATCACGTCGAGACCGCGGTCGACGTCGGCGTCGGTGGTCGTGTGCCCGAGGCTGAGGCGCAGCGATCCGAGCGCCACGTCGCGGCTGACACCCATCGCCGCGAGCACGTGCGACGGCTCCATCGCACCGCTCGCGCACGCCGACGCAGCAGATGCACACACGTCGGCTTCGTCGAGCACGAACAGCAGTGCCTCCGACTCGATCCCGGCGATGCAGACGTGGGCGGAGCCGGCCACCTTGTCGGCGCGGGGCACCGTCTCGATCACGCCGTCGAGTTCGGCCAGCAGCCCGTCGACGAGACGGTTGCGCAACGCTTCGACGCGCGGCTGCTCGTCGGCTCGCTCGGCGTCGGTCAACACGAGCGCCTCCGCGGCGGCGACGATGCCCGCCACGTTGTGGGTGCCGCTGCGACGCTCACGCTCCTGTCCGCCCCCGACGATCAGCGGGTCGACCTTGGGGCCGCCCCGCTCGACGAGGATGCCCACGCCTTTCGGTCCACCGAACTTGTGGGCGCTGAGCGCGAGCAGGTCGACGTGCGGAGTCACGTCGCGCAGGTCGAGCCAACTCGCGGCCTGGACCGCGTCGGTGTGCAGCAGTGCGTCGGGCGCATGGCGACGCACGACGCGTGCGACCTCGGCGATGTCGGTGACCGTGCCCACCTCGTTGTTGACCGCCATCACGCTGACGATCGACACGTGTCCGGAATCCGCGGCGACGGCGTCGAGTGCAGACGCGAGTCCGTCGAGGTCCACGCGACCCGATCCGTCGACGCCGACGATCACCCCGCCGCTGCGTTCGACGACTTCGAGCACTGCGTGGTGCTCGACCGCCGGACACATCGCCACACCGCCCGACCGAGCGAGGGCACCGGTGATCGCCATGTTGTCGCTCTCGGTACCACAGCCGGTGAACACCACTTCGTTGGGGCGGCAGCCGAGCACCTCGGCCACCCGGTCACGCGCTTCGTCGATCGCCTTGCGAGCCTGACGGGCGAAGCGGTGCGACCCCGACGGATTGGCGTACACCTGGTCGTAGAAGGGCAGCATCGCGGCAACGGCTTCGGGCCGCATCGGCGTCGAGGCGGCGTGATCGAGGTACGTGACGCTCATGAGGTCAACGTTACGCCGAGACCCATCCCTGCGACGCGTGCCGGCCTGGGCCGTTGCGACGCTGGTAGCGCGCCATCGCACAGATCAAGAAGTGTTCCGGCGCGACGGCGGTGTGATTCGGATGACGGACGGTGGCAGCGAGTCGCGCTGCGAGATCGACGCCGAGCGCGTGGCGAATCGTCGGCGAGAGGCTCGCTCCACGGGTGAGGAACGACCGGATCACGGTGTACTGGTCGACGGTGATGGCCGTCGGGTCGATCGTCTCGGCGAACGCCTCGAGCCCCGCAGGCGCGCTGAACCACAGCGCAGGGCTCGGAGCGAACTTGGCCGGATCGCGAATCACGATCGTGCCGGCGATCAGGTCGCCGACGCGCTGGTTCTTCGGTGTGATCGTGACGAAGACGGCGCCGGTGATGCCACCGGGAGGGAGGAAGCGGTCGACGATGCCTCCCATCGCACGCAGGGTCGCCTCGCGGAAGCGGATCGGGGCGCCGTCGAGCGTGACGACGCGCAATCCGAGTGCCGATTTGCCCGGCGTGCGACCACGCCGGAGCGTCTCGAACAGGATCGGGTAGCCGAAGATCACCGAGAACGATGCGAACGCGATCACCGTCGTCGTGGTCGATTCGCCGCCACCGATCGTCGACCCGGCGGCGACGGACCCCACCGTGATCGACACGATCAAGATGAGCAACATGAGGAGCGTGTCGAGCACGCCGGCGAGGATCCGCGACGCGAACCCGGCCGTCTCGATGTCGAGCACGACGGCGTCGGGGGTGATGATCCCGGTGTGCTCGGCGGCGGTGCTCATCAGCCCACTACCGTAGGCGGCGGATGGACATCGATGCGTTCGTCGCGACGCACCAGGATTCCTGGGCCCGCCTCGGGGAACTGACCGAACGCGCTCGGCGCATCAAGCGGGTGTCGCCGAACGAACTCGACGAGTTGGTCGGGCTGTACCAGCGCACCGGCAGCCACCTGGCGCACGCACGGATCACCTACGGCCGCGACCAGGCCATCGTCGGTCGGCTCACATCACTCGTGGCCGATGCACACGGCGTGCTGCACGGGCGCCGCGAAACCGATCCCGTACGCGCCGTGCTCCGGTTCGTCACGACCACGTTTCCGGCGGCGACCTGGCAGATCCGCTGGTTCATCGCGGTGTCAGCGTTCTTCATGCTGGCTCCCTGGCTCGTGTTCCAGGTGTGGATCGGCGTCTCGCCCACGGCTTTCGAACTCACCGCCGAGCCAGCGGTGACCGAGGCGTACATCCAGAACGACTTCGAGGCGTACTACTCGAGTCAGCCAGCGCAGAACTTCGCCAGCCAGGTCTTCTTGAACAACGTACGCGTCGCCGTGCTGGCCTTCGCTGCCGGGATCCTGCTGTGTGTGTTCACCGTGTTCATCCTGATCTACAACGGAGCGAACGTCGGCGTCGCCGGCGGCCTGTTCACCCACGTCGGCGAATGGGAGCGGTTCTGGGGCCTCATCCTTCCGCACGGACTCCTCGAGATCTCGGCGGTGATCGTGGCGGGCGCCGCGGGACTCCGCCTCGGCTGGTCGGTCATCGCGCCGGGCGATCTGTCGCGCTGGGACGCCGTCACCGCGCAGGGCCGAGCGGTCGGCAACGTCGTGATCGGGTTGGTGATCGCGTTCTTGGTCGCGGGGCTGATCGAGGGTTTCGTCACCGGGCGACCGTGGCCCACCGAGCTGCGCGTCGGCATCGGCGTGCTCGCGTTCGTCGCCTTCTGGGGATGGACGATCGTGCACGGCCGTGCCGCAGCCGCCCAGATCGACCGGGAACTCGCCGACCCGTAACGGTTTGTGTCAGGAGGTCGCGCGGATAGGTGACCATCCACCGGTCGGTGGGTTGGCTCGGTTTTCATACCGAGTGCGACCCAACTAACCGACCGGGGAGGTCACCCACATGATGCGCGCGCTCGATTCTGAAGTCCACGATGCGGTGTTCGAAACGATCCGAGGCTTGCTCCCGGACCGGCCCGAACATCCGTTGGGTTGTCATCGGCCCCGTATCGACGACCTGGTTTGTTTGCGGGGTCTGTTGATTCGTCTCGTGACGGGCGCATCGTGGGAGACCGTCGAGTTCTTGATGGGCTACACCGTGTCCGACACCACCCTGCGGTCCCGTCGCGACGAGTGGATCGACGCCGGGGTGTTCGATCAACTGCTCGAGCAAGCACTGGCCGCGTACGACCGAATCATCGGTCTGGACCCGACCCATGTCACCATCGACGGCAGCGAACACTTTGCCCCGTGCGGGGGTGAAGGAACCGCTGCAGGCCCGAAAACCCACGGTCGTCTGGGCTGGAAGTGGTGCGCCGGCGTCGACGCCGACGGCATCCCGATCGGCTGGGTCATCGACGGCGCAAACCGCCAGGACTACCGACTGTTGCAACCCACCCTCAACGCGATCACCGCACATCCCGTCACCGCACGGATCGGCACCCTGCACCTCGACCGAGGATTCGGCTACAAATCACTCCCCGACAGACTCGCCGACTACACGATCGGCGACGTGAACGTGATCCCACGAAACCAGCCAGGTCAGGGCCGCATCCAACTCGTCGGATTCGGGCGCCGCTGGGTCGCTGAACGCACCCACTCCTGGTTCACCAACTACGGCCAAATCCAACGCAACACCGACCGCCGAGCAACACACCGCCACGCCGCCCTCTGCCTCGCAACCGTGTTCCTCATCACCGCACGACTCATCGACCACCGCAACACCAACTACCGCCCTATCCGCTGACGCTCCAGACACAAACCGTTACGCCTCCGACGGTCAGAGTCTCCCGCTCGCCTTCAGCTCGAGGTAGCGGTCGACGACGTCGGTCGCGAGTTCGCCAGGTCGAGCGTCGACGACGATCACGCCGGCCGCCGTGAGCCGAGCAGCGGCTCGTTCACGGGCGGTGAGCGACGCGATTGCCGCTGCCGAACGATAGGCGTCCTCCACACGGGCCGCGTCCGCCGCGCCACGTCCCACGGGACTGGCCCAGGCTGCGACATCGGGATCGCGAACGGCAGCCACCATGACCAGATGGGTCTTGGTGAGCGCCCGCAATGCAGGGAGGAGCGAATCCGCGATCACGCTCTCGACGAGATCGGTGTAGACGACGAACAGCGAACGCCGACGAAAGCGCGAGGCGGCCGTCGTGAACGCCGCGCCGTACGCGCTCTCCGCGAACGACGGCTCGAGGAGGTACATGGCCTCCGCGATGCGTCCGAACTGCGACCGCCGATTCGACGCCGGGACGATGCTGCGCACCTGCTGGTCGAAGCTGACCAGCCCGACGTTGTCGCCGAGGCCGGCGGCGACCTGGGCGAGCCCGAGCGCAGCATCCATCGCGTGTTCGACGCGGGGCGCCCCGGCGACGGTACCCGCCATCAGACGTCCGTTGTCGAGCAGGGCGACCACGTGCTGATTTCGTTCGGCGCGGTACTCGCGCACGATCGGTTGCTGCTGGCGAGCGGTCGCGGCCCAGTCGACACGGCGGATGTCGTCGCCGGGCCGGTACTCACGAAGTTGGTCGAAGTCGGTGCCGGTACCGCGGGTTCGCACGCTGCGCAGGCCGGTCTCGAGCGGTATCCGCATCCGACGCGACATCGCCTCGCGGGACGGATAGGCAGGCAGGACAGCAAGTGTTCCGGCGATGACCCAGGACTGTTGGCGTTGGACGAGACGCAACGGACCGGTCGTTCTGACGGTGACGGCACCGAACGGGAATCGTCCGCGACGCTTCGGCCGGATGCGCGCACCGAACCGGTGCTGGCGGCGCGCTCCGAGCACGAAGCTCGACGAGCGCCTCGTGGCCTGCAAACTCGGCCAGATGGCGTCGGCCACCGACACGCGCGCCGCCGACGACGACGTGTTGGTGACGAGCCAGGTCAGCATCGCCTCGTCGCCGACGGTCAGGGTCGCCGGGAACTCCCGCTCCACCTCCACGGCACTCGGCCGAACCGCTCGGAAGAAGTCGACCCCTGCGACGACCAGCACCGCAGCGACACCGAGCCCGGCGAACACCCAGCGGTCTGACCGCACCAGCGCGAGCGGCACGGCGACGAGCGCGACGACGACCGCCAAGGCGCCGGTCGGGATCGGAACGCTGCGCTGCATGTTGAGCGGTGACGGTCGGGCCGAGTCAGCGCGGCGTCGGGACGGTGGCGAGCAAGCCGTCGAGGATGAGGTCGGAGGTCGTGCCCTCGAGTTCGAGTTCGGGCCGCACGAGGACTCGATGACGCAGCGTGGGCTTGGCCACGGCCTTGACTTCGTCGGGCGTGACGAACCCGCGACCGGAGAGCCAGGCCCACGCTTTCGATGCGTGGAGAAGCCAGGTCATGCCACGCGGTGACACGCCGAGTTGCAGACTCGGCGACTCACGCGTCGCCCGGCAGAGATGAACGATGTAGCGCAAGATCGCCGGATCGACGGTGATCGCGTCGACCTCGGCTCGCGCTCGACGCAGATCGTCGGCCGAGGCAACGGCGCGAACGAGGTCGGCGGTCGCGTGCGGGTTCATGCCGCCGTGGTGCCGCACGAGCATGTCGTGTTCCTGCTCCTCGCTCGGGTACCCGACCACCAGTTTGAAGAGGAACCGGTCGAGCTGCGCTTCGGGCAGCGGAAAGGTCCCCTCGTACTCGATCGGGTTCTGCGTGGCGATCACCAGAAACGGGTCGGGCAGCGGATGCGTGGTCCCTTCGATCGACACCTGACGCTCCTCCATCGCCTCCAGCAACGCAGCCTGCGTCTTGGGCGGCGTGCGGTTGATCTCGTCGGCGAGCAGCAGGTTGGTGAACACCGGTCCCTGGCGGAACCGGAAGGTCGGCGCCTGCCCCGGGACGTGATCGAGGACCGAGAGCCCGACCACGTCGGACGGCATGAGGTCGGGTGTGAACTGCACTCGGGAGAACCGCATGTCGAACGCAGCGGCGAGGGTCTTGGCCATCAGCGTCTTGGCGACGCCGGGCACGCCTTCGAGCAGTACGTGCCCGTTGACGAGGAGCGCCGAGAGGACACCACTGACCACGCCCTGCTGGCCGACGATCACCTTGCCGACCTCGTCTCGCACGCTCATGATCGCCTGGCGAGCCGATGACTCGTTGGGGCTCGACGGCTGACCGGGGGTGGGGGGCTGGAACGGCTGGTTCATGTGGGAGTTCTTTCTCGGCGGTGACGGATCTCGGTGGCGTGACGGGTGACGGCGAGCAGCCCAGCGTCGTCGGTGACGACCGTGGTGAGCAGTCGCTCGATCTCACCCGGTCGGGTTCCGGAGAGTTCGACGACCGCGCGGTCGAGGTCGGCGAGCGGCGCGGACGGCGAGATGCCGTGGCGTTCGCACAGATCGCGATGCAAGCGGCCGAGGATCAGTGAGGCCGCGTGCCCGGCGTGCCCCGCTCTCGCCATCAGGTTGCCGGTGGCCGACACCAGTTCGCTGCCCGGCCGCGGTGAGACCACCGGCTCGGCGACGATCTTGCCGACGCGGGCTCCTCGCGACACGGCGAACACGACCACGGCGAGTGCACCGAGCGCAAGCGACATCCACACCCACGTCGGGATCAGATCGAACAACCGCTCCTCGCCAGAGCCGATGTCGGCAACGGTGGGCGCGGCGCCGTTGCCGACCAGGAACGTGACCGTTCGATTCGCTTCGGCGTCAGAGCTCGGCGCGAGCAGCGCGACCGCGAGCGCAGCATTGTCGGCGCGTCGGAGATGGCGGTTGACGAAGGGCTCGTTGTCACCGAGGCCTACGACGGACCCCGAACCGATGGTGCGCTCGATGACGAAGGCGTGACCCTCGGTCGCGAGGCACGCCGGCTCGTTCGGTCCGACGGGAAAAAGCACACCGTCGGGTGCGTAGACGCCGCGCACCGGCGCGAGCGCATCGAGCGAGCATCGACCCGGCTCGACATTGCGTTCCTGTTCCACCGAGCGGCGTGCATCGGGCAGATCGAACCCGATCACCTGAACCGCCCCACCGTCGACGCCGGATCCACCGTGCAACGAACTGTCGGGATCGGCGACGACGAGGCGGCCGCCGGATTCGGCGAACTCGACCACGGCGGTGCGCTGATCGTCGTCGAGACGATCGTCGAGCACGAACACGATCGTGTCGGCACCGCGCGATGGAGCGACGCGCGTCTCGATCACCGTCGCGCCGAATTGCTGCAGGGTGACGACGAGTCCGCGGGCGCCGTCGGGCTGCCCCGATCGCGGATCGAAGGGTTCGGGGGCGGGGCGCGCTCGAACCAGCAGCAGCACGACCAAGGCCATCAAGAGCACGACGAGCAGCGCACCGATCGACTTGAGACCGGTGGCCGGGTCGTCGGAGCGAGCCGCGACGCGCTTCACGCTGCCACCGCCCCGAGCACGGCCGCCGAGGACGCGACGAAGCGGCGATCGTGGTCCTCGGTGACCGGCGCGTCGTCGAACCATGCCTGGTCGAACAGGTCGGCCGCGACGTCGAAATCGATCGCCACCACCGGCGACAGCGCGGCGATCTGGGCTCGTTCCTCACCCGACGTTCGACCGGGGATCTCGTCGACGTGGCCGCGACGAGCGAGATCGCCGACGAGCGCTCGATACTCGCAGCGGATCGAGTCGCGGTAGCGCCCCGCCGATCGATGTTCCCCGGCGAGACGTCGCCAGCGGGCGGGCGGCGTCTCGTGGTCGATGATCCGCTCGCCGACCGCCCGATCCCGCTCGCCCAGGTCATCGTCGAGATCGTCGTCGTCATCGTCGTCGTCCGATTCCCGATCGGCGAGCCACGCCTTCACCAGCCATGCCAGCGCCGCGACGATCGCCAGCACCAACATGACGACCAGGATCGTGCCGAGCAGTCCGATTCCGGCACCGCCGGCCGGCGGGTTGATGACGATCGGGTCGACCGGCTCGGTGATCTCGCGGACGTCGCACAACTCGGGGCTGGCGGTCGCATCGCAGGCGACCTCGCGCGCCTCGTCCGGGTCGACGCTCACGCTCGTAACCCGAACGCAGCATCGGTGTCGATCACGAGATCGAGCGCTTCGGCATCGAGGCGGACCTCGAGGTACAGCTGCGCAGTCGCCAAGGCGATCAACGGCATCACGAGCAGGACCCCGAACTGGACCAGCACGCCCTGGACCAGCCAGGCGAAGTCGCCGAAGCCGATGAAGCCGGTCACTTCGAGCAAGGGGGCGAGCGTTGCCAGCCCGAAGAGGAAGGCGCCGCCCAGGACCGTCGACAGCAGCACGAACCCGAGACACGAACCGAACCGCATCCGAGCGAGCCGGAACGCCCGGACGGCTGCGCCAACCGGTCCGAGTCGTTCACCGACCATCGCGGGCACGGCGAGCAACGTGAACGCCGAAGCGAACCAGGCAGCGAGGAGGTAGAGCGTGACGTACCCACCGAGGTCGTCGTTGTCGCCGGTCAACATCAGCCACGAGAGCAGGGGCGCCCACCAGTGGGTGAGGACCCAGAGCGCCAGCACGGCAGGCGCCCGACGCAACGTGGCGAGGAGCGCCTGGCGAAGCGGAACGGGATTCACGAACCGTTCGCCGAGCAGGATCTGCGCGGCGAAAAAGCCGAGCACTGCGGTCACTGCGCTCACGAACACGACGCCGAGCCATGCCGCCACGTCTTCGACGCCCGCGCCGATGGTGTCGGTCGACATCGTCGGCAGCAACGAGTCGTCGGGGTCGAAGCGCTCGAACGACACGACGGTCGCCCACAGGTTGATCGCCACCGTCGGCACGAGGATGATCGCCGCGCCGAGCATCACGTCGCGCAGGCGTCGCTGCAGGATCGCGCCGCCACCATCCAGTGCCGCCAACGTCGGCCGGTTGCTGCGCCGAAGCCGGATCGCGCTCATCGGCACCATTCCATCGCCACCATCATGGATCATCCGTATCGTTGCCGCGATGCGCGGCTACGACTCGACTTCGTACGGGACCGGATTCGCCGACGTCTACGACGACTGGTACGCCGACGTCACCGACGTCGAGGCCACGGTGGCACGTCTCGTCGAGGTGGCCGGCCCAGGTGGCCGAGTACTCGAACTCGGCGTCGGCACCGGTCGGCTGGCGACCCCGATGGCCGCTGCCGGTTTACGAGTGATCGGCATCGATTCCAGCCAGGCAATGCTCGACCGCGCCGACCCCAGCCTCGACCTGCGTTGCGGAGACATGGTGACCGAACTGCCCGACGGCCCGTTCGACGCCGTCCTCGTGGCATACAACACGTTGTTCAATCTGCTCGCCGACGGCGAGCAGCAGGCCTGCTTCGACGCCGTCGCGCGACGCCTCGCGCCGGGCGGCGCGTTCGTGGTCGAAGCGGTCGTGCCCGACGACGACGCGCCGGCTGGTAGCGACGTCACCGTCAAGTCGATGGCGGCCGACCGCGTCGTCCTGTCGATCTCCGACCACCGCCCGGACGAACGGCGAACCCACGGCCAGTTCGTCGAGTTCACCGAAACGGGCGGCGTTCGGCTGCGGCCGTGGGCGATCCGCTGGTCGACACCGGGCGAACTCGATGCGATGGCGGAAGCCGCCGGACTCGCACTCGTCGACCGGTTCGCCGACATGGCCGGGGCGGACTTCGGCCCGACCAGCGCGGCGCATGTGACGATCTACCGTCACCACCGCTGAATCTCCCCCCGCCGATCCAGGTACCGTTCAGACCGCATGTACCTGGAAGGCGTCCACTCACCCGACGATCTGCGGCAGTTGTCGTATGGCGAAGTCGCGATCTCGGCGAGATCCGACTTCATCGTCGCGGCCGTGTCAGAGGTCGGCGGACACCTCGGTTCGAACCTCGGCGCCGTCGAATTGACCCTGGCCCTGCACCGCGTGTTCGAGTCGCCGCGAGACACGATTCTCTGGGACACCGGCCACCAGGCGTACGTGCACAAGATCGTCACCGGACGCCAGTCCGCGTTCGAGACGCTACGTCAGGCGGGTGGCCTCTCGGGGTATCCGAGCCGTGAGGAGTCCGAGCACGATCTCGTCGAGAACAGCCACGCGTCGACGATTCTGTCGTACGCCGACGGCCTCGCCGTCGCCCGTGAACTCGGCACCAATGCTCGTCGCCACATCGTCGCAGTCATCGGCGACGGCGCGATGACGGGCGGCATGGCCTACGAAGCGCTCAACAACCTCGGCCATCATCGCCGCCGGGTCATCGTCGTGCTCAACGACAACGGCCGTTCGTACGCTCCGACGATCTCCAATCTGTCCGCGAACTCCCAAGGTCGTGACGATCACGAGGCACATCCCAGCTTCACCGACCGGGTGACCGACAAGCTGTCCCACGCGCTCACCGACATCCGCCAGAACCCGGTGTACGTGCGCCGGCAACGCCGCCTCGAGAACTTCCTCGAAGGCCTCCCGGTCGTTGGCAACCAGGCCGGTTCGGCGATGGAAGCGTTCAAGGCGGGTGTGCGCGAGTTTCTCCAGCCACCGTCGTTCTTCGAAGCCCTCGGCGCCCGCTACGTCGGACCGTTCGACGGTCACAACGTCGCCGAGATGGAAGAGGCGCTGCACAATGCGATCGAACTCTCCGCGGAGGGCCCCATCGTCGTACACATGCTGACGCAGAAGGGCCGCGGCTACTCCCCCGCCGAGGACGACGACGAGAAGAACCTGCATGACGCACCCGTGTTCGACCCGATCACCGGACCACCCAAAGCCGTCTCGAGCGGGTACACCCAGGCGTTCGCCGAGTCGATCATCAAAGAGGCCGAGGCCGACTCGCGCATCGTGGCGATCACGGCGGCGATGCCCGGACCGACCGGGCTGCTCCCGTTCCAGGCTCGGTTCCCCGACCGTTTCTACGACGTCGGCATCGCCGAGCAGCACGCGGTCACCAGCGCTGCCGGCATGGCGATGGGCGGCCTTCGACCGGTCGTCGCCGTGTACGCGACGTTCCTGAACCGAGCGTGGGATCAGGTCGTGTACGACGTGGCGATGCACCGACTGCCGGTGCTGTTCTGTCTCGACCGCTCGGGCGTGACGGGCCCTGACGGGGCGAGCCATCACGGCGTCTACGACATGGCGATGCTGTCGAAGGTGCCGGGGATGCGCGTGCTCGCACCATCGTCGGCGCAGGAGTTGGCGCAGATGATGCACGACGCGACCTCGCTCACCGACGAGGGCCCGGTCACGATCCGCTACGCCCGCGGCGCTGCTCGACAGGTGAGCGAGCACGAGGTCGGCAGCGGCCTCCTCGGCCGCAAGGTGCTCGATGCCGCCGACCACGCCACCTCGGTGTGTGTCGTATCGGTCGGCAAGATGCTCGAAACCGCCGAGAAGGCTGCGGCGAAGGTCGCCGAGTACGGTGTCGAGGTCACGGTGTGGGACGCTCGCTGCGCTGCTCCGCTCGATCCGGCGATGATCGCCGACGCGGCCACGCACGCCAAGGTCGTCACGATCGAAGACGGCATCCGCGACGGAGGCATCGGCATGGCGATCGCCGACCACATCGCGGCGATCGATCCCGCCGTCCCCGTCGAGGTCCTCGGTCTGCCGACCAAGTTCATGCCACACGATCCGAAACCGAGCAACATCCACGCTCGCTTCGGCCTCGACAGCGCATCGCTCGCCGCCCACCTCACCGTCTGACCTGGAGCGACACGGCACTAGTGTCGAGCGCCGTGAGCGACGAGATCTACGACCAGTACACCCGGCTGCGATTCGAACGGCCAGCCGACACCGACGGCGTGCTGCTGATCACCCTCGACGATCCCGACAAGATGAACGCCACCGACGCGGACATGCACCTGCAGTTGTCACGCGTGTTCCGCACGATCGACGACGACGAGTCGGTGCGAGCCGTCGTCGTGACCGGCGCAGGTCGGGCGTTCTCCGCTGGCGGTGACCTCGGCTGGATCGCCGAACAGGTCGGCGACTACACGCAGACCATGCGGGTGATGAAGGAAGCGGGCGACATCGTGCGCACCATGATCGACTGTGACACGCCGATCGTGTCGGCGATCAACGGCGTGGCCGTCGGCGCCGGGCTCGCGGTGGCATTGATGGCCGACGTCAGCATCATCAACGAAGACGCCAAGCTCACCGACGGCCACATCCGCCTCGGCGTCGCGGGCGGCGACCACGCGGTGGCGATCTGGCCGCTGCTGTGCGGGATGGCCAAGGCGAAGTACTACCTGCTCACGGCGGACTTCCTCGACGGGCGCGAGGCGGAGCGCATCGGACTCGTCTCGAAGGCGGTACCCGCCGACGAGGTGTTGTCGACGGCGCTCGGCGTCGCGAGCAAGTTGTCGGCCGGGCCGGTCGACGCGACGCGGCTGACCAAGCGGGCGCTCAATCACTGGCTGCGCCAAGCGCTTCCGAACTTCGAAGCGTCGCTGGCCTACGAAATGCTCAACTTCCTCGGGCCCGACGCAGCCGAAGGTCTCGCCGCGCTGCAGGAGAAGCGGTCACCCGATTTCCGGAATCCGACGTGACGGTTCTCTCCCAGCATCTCGCCCTCGCGAAATCGGTCGCCGATGCGGCCGACGGGTTCACGCTGCCGCACTTCGACGACCGCGACTTCACCGTCGACTGGAAACAGAACCAGACCGAGGTCACCGAGATCGATCGCAACGCCGAGCAACTGATCGTCGAGGCGTTGGTGACCGCTCGACCCGACCACGGCGTGTTCGGCGAGGAGCACGGCCTCGCCGGCGACGCGACCTCACCGTGGCGGTGGGTGATCGATCCGATCGACGGCACCTCCGGGTTCGTCCGCGGCATTCCGGTCTGGGCGACGCTGATCGCGCTGACCCATCACGACGTGCCGGTGCTCGGCGTCGTCTCGGCGCCGGCCCTCGGGTTTCGGTGGTGGGGTGGCGTCGGCATCGGCGCGCACGTCGAGCGCCGCGGCGTTCACCGGGAGATCCACGTGTCGAACGTCGACGATCTGGCCGAGGCGCAGGTGAGCATCACGCACAGTTCCGGATGGGACGAACTCGGGCTCACTTCGAACCTGGTCTCGTTGCAGCAAGCAGCCCGGCGCAGCCGAGGGGTCGGCGACTTCTGGCAACACATGCTCGTCGCCGAAGGGGCGATGGACGTGGCGGTCGACGCGGTCGGGGTCGAGCCCTACGACCTGGCGGCGCTGAAGCCCATCGTCGAGGCCGCAGGCGGGACGTTCACCGACCGCTTCGGCGAGATGACGCACCTCCACGACACCGCGGTGAGCACCAACGGCAGGTTGCACGCCGAGGTCATCGCGTCCCTGCAGCCGTGAGCACACCGACGACCGGTCGGTATCGTTCCGGGCCGTGAACGACGACGAACTCTCACCGGCGACCATTGCGATCACCGCCGGACGAGGCGCGTCGGGCCGAGCGCTCGCGCCGGCGCTGTGGGCGTCGAGCACGTGGGAGTCGGAGTCGTTGGACGACGCGAATCGCCGTGCGACGTCGATCCGCCACACCGACTTCTACAGCCGCTACTGCAACCCGACCGTTCGTTCGTTCGAGGAGGCGGTTCGCGATCTCGAAGGCGCCGAGGAGTCGTTGGCGTTCGCGTCGGGCATGGGGGCCATCGCGGCGACCGTGCTCGCATTGTGTTCGACGGGAAGTCACGTCGTCGCGCAACGCCAGTTGTACGCAGGGACGCTCGCGTTCTTGCAGGGTCCGTGCGCCCGGCTCGGTATCGAGACCACCTTCGTCGACGTGGCGACACCCGGAGCGTTCGCGGCCGCTGTGCAGCCCGGCCGTACCATGGTGATACTCGCGGAGACCCCGTCGAACCCGCGGCTCGAGCTGGCCGACCTCGACGAACTCGGAGCGATCAAGGGCCCCTTCACCGTGGTCGACTCGACGTTCGCGACACCGCTCGGTCAGCGTCCGCTCGATCACGGCATCGACGTCTCGCTGCACTCCGCGACGAAGGGGCTCGCCGGGCACAACGATGCCACGCTGGGCGTCATCTCCGGCGACGCCGACCTCCTCGCCGACATCTGGTCATACGCCGTGTTGCACGGTGCGACCCCGTCACCGTTCGACGCGCTCAACGCGCTCCGAGGCATCCGCACGCTCGCCGTGCGAACCCGCCAACAGAACGAGTCGGCTCGGTCGATCGCGGTCATGCTCGCCGACGATCCGGCCGTACAGGCCGTTCACTACCCAGGGCTCAGTGAGCACCCGCAGCATGACCTCGCCGCACGACAGCTCCTCCAGTACGGCACGGTGCTGTCGTTCGACGTCGGCTCACGCGACGCCGCAGCGGCGTTTCTCGATCGAGTCCAGCTGTGCCGGGTGGCGACCTCCCTCGGCGGCCCCGAAACCCTGGTGTGTCACCCCGCGACGTCGACCCACGCGAGCCTCACGCCCGACGAACAGGCGTCGACCGGCGTCACCGCCGGCCTGCTGCGCCTCTCGGTCGGCCTCGAGGAAACCACCGACCTCCTCGCCGACATCGAACACGCGCTGCGCGCCTGAGGCGGCCGGTCGAGCGGTCAGGCGTCGAGTTCGGAGCCGACGATCGAGACGAAGCTGACACAGGAGCCGGGCGAGCCGCCGAGGTTGTGAGTCAGCGCCTTGTTCTTGCCCTCCGCGCCGTTGACCCCGATGGACGCGATCTGGCGGTCTCCGGCCTCGCCTCGCAGCTGCAGCCACGCCTCGAACAACATCCGTAGGCCCGACGCGCCGATCGGATGGCCGAACGACTTGAGACCACCGTCGGGGTTGACCGGCAGTTCGCCGTCGAGGTCGAACGTGCCGGCGAGCACTTCTTTCCACCCCATCCCGCGTTCGGCGAAACCGAGGTCTTCCATCAACACGAGTTCGGTCGGGGTGAAGCAGTCGTGCACCTCGGCCATCGCCAACTCGTCTCGCGGGTTCTCGATGCCCGCCTGCTGGTACGCGTCACGGGCGGAGTGCACCACCTCGGTGAAGGTGGTGTAGTCGTAGTCGGGATCGACCGTTCCGGTCGCGGGTCCGGCGACGAACGAGAGTGCCTTCACGAAGATCGGATGATCGGTGTAGCGGTACGCGTCTTCGGCGCGCACGATGATCGCCGCCGCCGAGCCATCACTCACCCCCGAGCAGTCGAAGATGCCGAGCGGACCCGCGATCAGCGGCGCGCACGAGATCGTCTCCTTCGACACCTCCTTGCGGAACTGCGCGCGCTGGTTGAGCGCACCGTTGCGGTGGTTCTTCCACGCGATGCGCGTCATCACGTCTTTCATCTCCTGGCTGTCGACGCCGTACTTGGCGGCGTACGCCGGCGCCAGGAAACTGAACGACGCGGGTGCCGTGATCTGCGCCGACGAGCCGTCGTGCGCGACGTTGGGCACGACGAGGCCGGAGTAGCCGGAGTCCTTCAGCTTCTCGACGCCGATCGCCATCGCCACGTCGTAGGCACCCGACGCGACCGCATAGCACGCGTTGCGGAACGCTTCGGAGCCGGTGGCGCAGTAGTTCTCGACATGAGTCACCGGCTTGTGGTCGATCTTGAGCGGTCGGCTGAGCGTGAGCCCCGACAGCCCGGAACCCATCGTGCCCAACCAGAACGCATCGACGTCGTCGAGGGCCACACCCGCCGACGAGAGCGCCGCCGACGACGACTCGATCAGCATGTCGTCGACGCTGCGATCCCAGTGCTCGCCGAACGGGGTACACCCCATGCCGACGATCGCCACCTGGTCTTTGATGCCGTGTGATGCCATGTCAGGATCCTCCTCGGACCGGTCGTGCTTTCCAGAAATAGTTGTGGATGCCGTCGACGGTGTACAGCCGACGGAACGTCATCTCGACGCGGTCACCGATGGCGACGGCGTCGGGGTCGACGTCGGTCAACTCGACCTGCATGCGGCCGCCGCCGTCGAAGTCGACGATCGCTGCGACGACCGGTGGCGCGAGGCTGAACGCGAGTCGGTCGATCGTGAACGTGGCGATCGTCGCGGCACGGTCGGCCATCGGCACCGGGGTCATCTCGTCGATCGCGCCCGACCCGACGCTGACGCGTCCAGGCGGCAGGTGGACGAAACCGCCGTCGTCCTGTGCGCCGACGAATCCGTACTTCCAGGCGGTGCCGCGCAGGCTCGGGGGTGCCGCCGGTCGGTCGGGTTCGGGGCGGCGCGGCGGTTCGCGCTCGAGGAACCCGCGCCACGTCATGAACGACGCCGCGTCGAGCGAACCGGTCGGCGCGGCCAACTGCTCGGCGAGGGTGGTCGAGCGCCGCGGGCGATCGCCGACGAGTTGCTCGGTGGTGCGCAGTAGCCATGCGTCGCACCCGTCGGCCAGATGCACGACGAGCACGTGCTGGTCGGGTTCGGCCTCGTCGAGCACACCGGCGAGCAGGAGCGCCCAGTGCGCAGCACCCGTGTTGCCGACCGAACCGGCGAGGTCGTCGACGACCGCATCGGAACGAGCGCCGAGCCGACCGGTGACCGCACGGACCGCTCGTGCGTGCACGCCGGTGACGATCACCTTGTCGATCTGGTCGATGGTCAGCTCCGCCTGCTTGAGCACGTCGGTCACCGCGTCGGTGGCGAGCGGGACGTACGCGTGCTCACCGAAACGTTCTTCCCACTGCCGCGAGTAGGCCTCGCCGGGCACGCGCCAGCGATCGATGAACTCGGCGGTCGACGACGCGGAGGCGACCGGCACGGCGATCGGATCCGGCCCGAAGGCGAGCGCGACCGCCGCGTCGCCACCGGCCGATTCGTCGCTCGATCCGGGACGCCCGGTGCGGATGTCGGACAGCACGGCCAATCCGCCAGCGGCCTGCGCCATCCAGGCGGCGCCGATGCCGGATCGACAGCTGGCCCCGGCGTCGAACGCGCCGACACTCGCGTCGAGGCGCAACGCCGCATGGATCGCCGTCGCGTTGGTCTTGTCGAGGTAGCCCGGCGCCGTGGTGGCGAACGCGAGCAGGTTCGGCTGCCAGCTGTCGGGGACGGCACGCATCGCGACACGAGCAGCTTCGACGCCCATCGATGTCGTGTCTTCGTCGTAGCCGGCCACCGAGCGGGTCCCTCGCCCGCCTCCCGAGCCGAGCACCGACGTGATCGCGGCACGGTCGAGTCGCCAGTAGGGAAGGTAGGAGCCGTAGCCCACGATGCCGAACATGGCCCTAGCGTGCCACGCGACCACACCCGCGCTCGACCCGCAGCGATGGTTCTAGTCTTCGGAGATGTGCAGGAACATCACGACGTTGCGAGGCCTCGAACCGGCCGCGACGTCCGAGGAGATCGAGGCGGGCGCTCGGCAGTACGTCCGCAAGATCAGCGGCGTCCAGTCGACGTCGGCCGCGACCGAGGGGGCCTTCGAGCGTGCCGTGGCCGAGATCACCGCCGTGACCACTCGTTTGCTCGGCGAACTCCCGCCCCGCAGGCAACCTCCCCGGACCGAACCGCCATTGCGGCGGATCCGGCGTCAGGAGTAGAACGGGTTCTCGCCGGTGGTGTGATCGGTGAGGTCCTTGACCCGCTCGATCTCGGCGATCGCGTCGACGAGCATCGTCTGCACGCCGTCGAGCATCGTCATCTTGCTCATCGAGCAACCGTGGCAACCGCCGCCCATCGTGAGATACGCGGTGCCTTCTCCGTCGTGGCCGACGTAGGTGACGAAACCGCCGTGCGCGGCGAGCGCCGGGTTGACCTCGGTGGCGACGAGCGTCTCGACCTCAGCCGACAGCGCATCGCCGCTGGTCAGCCCTTCGATGCTGGGTGCCTGGGGCCGGTTCGGATTGCGGATGACGAGGCCTTGCGTCGAGGTGTAATCGAGCGTGGCCCCGGTCAGCAGTTCGACGTCAGCGCCCGGAATGATGACCTTGATGCCGTCATGCGTGCGCACCTCGTCGGTGTACGCGGCCTTCAGATACTCCTCGAACGACAGGTCGTACCGGAAGTCCTCGCCGGGCTTGGAGGCGATCGCGAGGCGCAGACCGAGCAGGTCGCCGTCGGGCTCGTCGTCTTTCAGCTCGCGCAGATTCTCGATCGCTTCGGGCGTGACCGTGATGATCGGCTCACTCCGGTCGGTCTCCCCGGATTCGGCGGACACGGCTTCGAGAGGACTCATACACGAAAAGGCTACCGTCGCAGTCGTGAATCACGATTCGTACATCTCCGCGCTGCGCAGCGATGCACGCCGACTGGCTGCGTGCGCCACCATCGACCTCGACGCGCCGGTGCCGTCGTGCCCTGACTGGACCGTCCGCACACTGATCGAGCACACCGGCGGAGTGCATCGATGGGCGGCGAACGCGATCGAGACGGCGACGGCGCCGACCACCCGACCGGCCGGCCCCGGTGCCGACGCCACGTCGACAGAGATCGAGACCTGGCTGGTGGAGGGCGCCGACCGGCTTGCCGATCTGCTCGCGACGAGCGGCTCCGACGAGGCGACGTGGCATCCGTTCGGTCTCGAGCCCAAGACCTGGGTATGGGCACGTCGTCAAGCCCACGAAACCCTGGTCCACCGCTGGGACGGCGAGACCGCCGTCGGCATCGAGGCCACCATCGATCCGATCCACGCCGCCGACGCGATCCACGAGTACTGGGAACTGGGGGCGCCGCGCATCCTGGCTCGCAGCGACGCGTCCGTGCCCGAGGCGAGCCTGCACATCCATTGCACCGACGACGCCCTTCCCGACGGAGCCGGTGAATGGCTCGTGTGGAACGAGCACGGCGAGTACCGGATGGAGCCGGTGCACCGCAAAGGCGACGCCGCGTTACGCGGCCCGGCCGAACAGATCCTGCTCACGCTGATGGGTCGGTCGAGCCGTGATGGGCTCGACATCGTCGGGGACCAGGCCGCCGCCGATGCCTGGCTGTCCATCGACGGCTGGTGAGCGGCCCCGTCGACGACGTCACCCGAGTGAGCCGCACGCCGCGCCCGGTCGGCATCATCGCGATGCTGGCGGCGGTGGTCAGCTTCGCGTTGAGCACACCGATCGTGAAATGGGCCGGCGAGACCGGCGTGGTCGTCGCGTTCTGGCGAATGTGGTTCTCGCTCGGGTTGTGGTGGATCGTGATGCGTGCCATGCGGCGCCCGTTCCCCGATGCACGCACGTGGAAACTCGTTGCGCCCGCCGGGCTGTTCTTCGGGATGAACATCTCGCTGCTGTTCACCGCCGTCACTCGCACGAGCATCGCCCACCTCGAGTTCATCACCTCGATGACCCCGCTCGTGGCCGTGCCGGCGAGCGCATTGATCTTCAAGGAACGGCCGAACTGGTCGGCGCTTCGTTTCGGCGTGATCTCGATCGTCGGCGTGGCGCTCGTGCTGTTCTTCGGGCCCGACTCGGGCACGTCGTCGCTCGAAGGTGACCTGATCGTGCTGTCCGTCGTGTTCGTGTGGACCTGCTACCTGATGTTCACGAAGCGGGCGCGAGCGAACGGCGTCGACACCATCACGTTCATGGCCTGCATGGTCCCGACCGGCCTGCTCACGACCATCCCGATGGCGCTCGTCCTCGCCGGCGACGAGATCTTCTCGATGGCGGCGAGAGGCTGGTTCGTCGCGGCCGGGCTGGCGGTGTTGACCGGGATGGTGGCGCACGGCTGCATCGCGTTCGCCCAGCAGCACCTCCCGATCCAGACCATCACCGTCATGCAGACGGCGCAACCAGCGCTCGCCGTGCTGTTCGCGTTCTTCCTGCTGAGCGAACAGGTTCGTTGGCCGCAGGTGATCGGCATGGGCTTGGTGATCGTCGGGATCTCGCTGTTCACGCTCACCATCCAGCGTCGTACGAACGTCGTCTCGGGTCAGGTGGTCTAGGGTCGACGGGGGAGGGACCCCATGAACCGATTGCTCCTTGCCGCAGGACTCCTTGCCGTCACGGCCGTCATCACCACGGTGTCGTCGACGCCCGCGGCCGCTGCCACCCGGACGGTCACGACGACCAACGACGTGACCGACGGCGGCGACGGCCTGCTCTCGCTCCGGGAGGCGGTCGCCGCGTCGAACTTCGACGACGTCGTCATCGTCCCCGCCGGCACGTACACCCTCGACTGTCCGACGCCGGGCACCCCGGCCCCCGAGAACGGCAACGCTTGGGGTGACCTCGACATCACGCGTGCCATCACCATCAGCGGATCGACGACCGGCACGACCACGATCACGATCGACCCGGCGTGCGGCGAGCGCGTCATCGACCTCTTGCAAGGCAGCGGGCAGAGCGTGCTGCTCGAACACCTGACGATCACCGGGGGCCGCGAAGCTGCGTCGTCGAGCATTGGGCGGGGCGGCGGCATCAGAAGCGGTTCGACCGGCTTCACGATCGACGACGTCGTCGTCACCGACAACCACGCCGGACCGAACGCGGAAGGTGGGGGTATCAGTTCGCAGGGTCCCGTCGTGATCCGCAACGGCAGCCGGATCACCGACAATCTGGCCGGTGATGCCACGGGCACCAGCGCAGGCGGCGACGGCGGCGGAATCGCCATGGTCACGGCGACGGCCGACCTGAGCATCACCGCGAGCACGGTCTCCGGCAACGTCAGCGGCGACGGAAGCGGCGGAACCAGCGCCGCTGGCGACGGTGGCGGCATCTACATCGACGCTCGCGCCGACCTCACCGTGGTCGACACCGTCATCACCCGCAACGGACTGGGTGACGCCGCCAACGGTGCCGTCGGCGGAGGCGCCGCCGGCGGAGGCATCGCCTCGCGAGCGTTCACC
Source organism: Ilumatobacter sp. (assembly GCF_046290335.1). Lineage (GTDB taxonomy): Bacteria > Actinomycetota > Acidimicrobiia > Acidimicrobiales > Ilumatobacteraceae > Ilumatobacter_A. The sequence goes on from NZ_JBKAGH010000004.1 coordinate 244,560, forward strand.
GCCGACAGCGGCGTCGCCGTCATCAGCGGCTCCACGATCTCCGACAACGTCGGCGGCAACGGGTTCGTCAACGGCTTCTTCGGCGGCGGAGGCGGCATGTGGCTCAATCATCGTGACGTCACGATCAGCAACTCCGACATCGTCGACAACGAGACCGCACCGGCCGGCAACGGTGACCAAGGCGGTCACGGCGGCGGCGTCGCGATCACCCCGGCATTCGGTTCCCCCGCACCGCTCGACGTGTCGTTGCTCGGGAACACCATCTCGGGCAACGAGATCGGGCCAGCCGGGACCGGGACGAGTGCGACGGGACCGGTCGGCGGCAGCGGCGGGGGTGTCTACGTCGCGGCGGTCACCGGAACCGTCGAGTTCGTCGGGAACACCTTCGACGCCAACACCGCCGGCGACAACGGGGCCGGGCTCACGACGGGCGGCAACCCGGGCAGTGGCGGCAACCTGTACGTGCAACTCGCCGGCACGAGCGAGGACGTCGCACCCGGCGAGATCGCCCTCACCGGTGGAGCGATTCGCAACGGCCGGACCGGCGCGGGTGTGGAGAGTTTCAACGCGGCCTTCGGCGGCGGGGCGTTCCTCACCGCGGGAACACAACAGGGCGGCGGGACCATCGTCGTCGACGGGACCCAGATCACCGGGAACCGCACGATCACCAGCAACGACGGCGGCGTCGGTGGAGGCATCTACGCGAACAGCTTCGTGGCGAACGGGCAACTCCCCGTACCACCGGCCGGTTCCATCACGATCCAGAACGTCACCGCGTCCAGCAACTCGACCGCCGACGGCGCGTTCTCGGCCGACTCGGGCAACGGAGGCAACGGTGGCGCCCTGCACCTGTCGGCGTCCGGCGCCTCGACCGGCCCCACGGTCAGCATCATCGATTCGGTCGTGTCCGGCAACAGCGCCGGATTCGGCTCGGAGGGCGCCACGATCGGTGGAGCCGGCGGCGCCGGAGGCGGCGTGTACGTCAATGCTGCCGACGTCGTCGTCCGCGGGTCGACGATCAGCGGCAACACCGCGGGCGACGGTGCGACCGGCGGCACCTCCGGCGGTCAGGGCGGCGCCGGAGGCGGGCTCGCCGTCTCCGGGGCGGCGCTGACGATCGATCAGAGCACCATCACCGACAACACGGCCGGCTCGGGTGGGACCGGGTCGGGTTCGATCGGCGGAGGTGGCGGAAACGGCGGCGGGCTGAGCCTGACGAGCGGCGCCGAGGTCGTCATCTCCGACAGCGAGGTCACTGCGAACTCCTCCGGCTTCGGCGGGGCCGGCGCCACGACCGGCGGGCGGGGCGGCGCAGGCGGCGGGCTCTTCATCGACGTCACCACCACCGGAGCGGACGTGTCGATCTCGACGACGGACGTGTCCGACAACACCGCGGGCACCGGCAACTCCGGCGCCGACGGTGACGGAGGTCCGGGCGGACCAGGCGGTGGAGCCTTCGTCTCGGTCGACCAGGCCGACATCGACATCGTCGCGTCGACCATCGAGCGCAACGTCGCCGGCAGTGGCGGCGCTGCGACACAGACGGTCGGAGACGGCGAACGAGGCGGCGCCGGCGGCAGCGGCGGCGGCGTCTACGCAGAAGACGGCAGCGCCGTCCCCACCGGCACCTTCACCATCACGGGCTCCTCGGTCGCCGACAACAACGCGGGCAACGCTGGCACCTCGGCGAACGACCGCGCCGGCTTCGCCGGGGTCGGGGGCGGGCTCGACGTCCGGTTCGGCAGCATCGTCACCCCCGACCTGCCGAACCCGGGCAGCGGCCGCATCGTCATCTCGCGCACGAGCGTCGTCGACAATCGGGCCGGCGCCGGCGCGCTCGGCGACGGCGCCACTCGCGACAGCGACGGCGGAGCGGGCGGCGGTGTGTACCTGCGCGCTGGCGGCAACAGCCCCGGCGACGTCCGCGTCGAACGCTCGACCATCCACGCGAACCGCGGCGGTGCGGCGGTCGGAGACACTCGCGAGGGCGACGGTGGCGGGCTGTTCATCGTCGCGCCGACGCGCAGCGCGACGATCACCCAGTCGACGATCACCGCGAACGACGGCCTCAACGGCGTCAACATCTTGACGCGTGCGGTGACCAACACGTTCCTCGGCAACGTCGTCGGCGACGCCCCGAACTCGCAGTCGGAGAACTGCAACGCGATCGGCGTCACGACGATCTCCAACGGCTTCAACCTCGAGGCGACCGCGAACGGCAACGGCCACACCTGCCAGTTCACCGACGACGACGACCTGACGACCGATTCGACCGACCTCGGCGCGCTCGCCGACAACGGAGGCGTCGGGCTCACCCGCATCCCGCTGCTCGCAGGTGCCCTCGTGGACGTGATCCCCTGCTCTGCGACAACCGACCAACGCGGTGTCGCCGCGCCGGTCGGCGACACCTGCGACATCGGCGCCGTCGAACTCGATTCGGAAGGCGTCAGGGTCTCCGATGCGACCGTCGCCGAGAGCGAAGGCTCGGTCGATGTCCGCGTCACACGCACCGGCGACGCCGGCGCTCTGGCCGTGGAAGTCACGACGGTCGAAGGGACCGCACGCGCCGGCTTCGACTTCGTGGAGACGACGGAGGTCGTGACCTGGCAGGCCGGCGACACCTCGCCGAAGTTCGTCACCATCCCGATCATCGTCGACGACTTCGCCGAGGACGACGAGACGTTCACCGTCTCGGCGGCGGGCGCGACCGCCACCGTCACCATCGTCGACACGGTCGATCTGATCGTTCCGACCGATCCGGCTCGCTTCGTCGACACCCGTGCGACGGGCTCCACCATCGACACTCGATTCGAGGCCGACGGCAAGCGAGCGGGCGGCACCGAGTACCTCGTCGACATCGCTGGGCGTGGCGACGTGCCCGCCGACGCGGTGGGCGCCGTGATGAACGTGACGGCGGTGGCACCCGAAGGCGTCGGCTTCGTCACGGTCCATCCCTGCCTGGCACAACGACCGACCGCCTCATCGCTCAACTACACGCAGAGCGTCAATCTCGGCAACGAGATCATCGCCGGCCTCGACGCGCAGGGCCAGACCTGCTTCTTCACGTCGGCGGCGGTACACCTGACCGTCGACGTGGTCGGCTACGTCCCGCGCGGCAGCGACCTGACGTCGGTGTCACCCGCCCGAGTGCTCGACACTCGCCAGCAGTTCGGGGGCGACGGTCCGACAACTGCCGGCTCGACGACGACGTTGAAGATCGAAGGTCAGGCCGACGTGCCGACGAGCGCCGACGCCGTCGTGATCAACCTCACGGCGGTACGCCCGCAGACGAACGGCTTCGTCACCGTGTTCCCCTGTGGGCCGACGGTGCCGACCGCCGCGTCGCTGAACTACACCGCCAACGTCAGTCGCGGCAACGAGCTGATCGCACAGTTGAGCGACGACGGGGAGGTGTGCATCTTCACGTCCGGCAGCACGAATCTGACCGTCGATGTCGTGGGCCACATCCCGGCGGGAACCTCGCTGACGCCGGTCACGCCGGCTCGGCTGCTCGATACCCGCGATCCCGGGATCGGCAAGCGACCCGAGGGAACGCAGTTCACCCTCGACGTCGCCGGTCGAGCGGGCGTCGCCGAGGGAGCAACCGCCGTGATCGTCAACGTGACCGCCGTTCAGCCGGAACGCAACGGCTTCGTCACCGTGCACCCGTGTCTGGCGACCCCGCCGGTGGCGTCGTCGCTCAACCACGTCACCGCGGTCAACGGCGGCAATGAAATCGTCGCTCGACTGTCGGCCGAGGGTGAGATCTGTCTGTTCAACAGCGGACGCACGCATCTGACCGTCGACGTGGTTGCCTTTCTGTCGTGACGAGCATCCAGGTCCGAGACGCAGTCGATCACGACATCGTGACGATCACCGACATCTTCAATCAGGCGATCCCCGACGGTAACGCCGAGTGGACCGAGCACCTGCACCCCGTCGAGGAGCGCCGCGGGTGGTGGCAAGCACGGGTGTCGAGTGGGCGACCGGTGCTGGTCGCGGTGCGCGACGACGCCGTCATCGGGGTGGCGAGCTACGGCGACTTCCGCGACAGCACGTGTCGGGAGGGCTTCCGGTTCACCGCCGAGCACTCCGTGTATCTCGACCGTTCGGCGAAGGGGTCGGGTGCAGCCGACCTGTTGATGGACGAGTTGGAGGAGCGTGCGCGCGCCGCTGGCATCCGGATGATGCTCGCCACGATCGACGGGTCGAACGAAGCGTCGATCCGTTTCCACGCTCGGCGCGGGTACGTGGAAACCGGGCGTTTACCCGCTGTTGGCTTCACGTTCGACACGTGGCGAGATTTCATCATCATGCAACTCGATCTGACCGGTTCCGATCTGCAGACCTGAGGTGACAACTGCCAGGATGCAGACATGCGGATTCTGGTCACCAACGACGACGGCATCGATTCGGTCGGACTTCACGTCCTCGCCCGAGCGATCTGCGATCTCGACGGCGACCACGAGGTGATCGTCGTCGCCCCCGACAAGGAGTACTCCGGGGCTGGCGCCGCACTCGGCGCGCTGCACGAACTCAAGCCCGAAATCGTTCGCGCGTCGATCCCCGACTGTGACGTGGAGGCCTGGACCGTCAACGGCCCGCCCGGGCTGTGCGTGATGTTCACCCGGCTCGGCGCGTTCGGCGGGCCGTTCGATCTGATCGTGTCGGGCATCAACCCCGGAGCGAACGTCGGCCGCGCCGTGTACCACTCCGGCACGATCGGCGCGTGTCTCACCGGCCGCAACGGCAACGTGTCGGGCATCGCCGTGAGCCAGGCGGTCTCCGGGTGGAGCGTCGAAGGCCAGGCATGGGACGAGCTGATCATCGACCAGCACTGGGAGACCGCCGCCGAGTGCGCCAAGGTGATGGCCCAGGCGCTCGTCGACGACATGCCGACCGAGACCGTGGTGGTCAATCTCAACGTGCCCGACGTGACCGTCGAGGAGATCAAGGGGTGGCGCCACGCCGAGGTCGGGATGCAGCCACCCCGGACGGTGGCGGCCGCCGAGTTGGAGCCGATCGACGGGCGTGACGGCGCGTTCAAGGTGACGATGCAGTGGGGCGAGAAACTCGACCTGGATCCCGACACCGATGCCGGGCTCGTCGAGACCGGCTACGTGTCGGTGACGTACCTCTCGCGCCTGGTGCACGAGGATCGCCCCGACCTCGCCCACGCCGACAAAGCCCTCGCCTCACTGTTGCGTCAGGTCGGATGACGCCCGCCACCGACCTCGCAACCGGCTACCTCGGGGCGTTCACCGGCAACGACCCGGATGCGATCGCGGCGTTCGTCTCGGAGGGATTTCGCAACGAGCACCTGAGCGAGTTGGGGTCGAGCTGCGTCGGGCGCGACGAGTACCGGCGCCGAATCCCTCACTTTCTCGAGGCGTTCTCCGACCGCATGTACTCCATCGACGACCTCGTCGAACAGCGACGCGACGCCGAGACCGACGTCGTGGTCCGCTACCGGTTCACTGCGGTCCACGATGAATCCGGGCGACACATAGAGATCCCTGGCGTGATGTGGTTCACCGTCAGCGATGGCGAGATCGTGCGGCGCACCGATACGTGGGACTCGCTGACGTTCCTCGATCAGATCGGTCAACGCCCCGACTTCTGATTCCGCCTCAGGGACGGCGCGTCACGGCTCCCAGAGCAACGTGTCGGGGTGGAATTGGCTCCACGCGAACCAGAAGGCCTCGTGCGCGGCCACCGACGTACCACTGTCCGCATCGACGGCGACGAGCCCGTCGCCAGACGTGCGCAACGCGATGCCGCCGAGCTCCACCGAGTCACCGGCCTCGAGTGCTGCGGTGGCCGCATCGGACGGGAAGGCGATCGGGCTGCCGTCGTCGACGATGACGCCCACGACGAACTCCTGCACACCGAGACGCTGGTCGGCCTCGCCGATCGGGAAGATCGGTCCGTCGTCGTCGCGACCGCCGAGCGGATCGAGTTCGTACGAGCGTCCGAGGCCGCCGTCGCGGGCGATGATGCGCGTGTCGGGATGCTCGGCTTTCCACTCCGCCCACGTCGAGCGCACGACCGTCGTCTCCTCCAGCACGACGCCGGCGTCTTGCAGCGGACCCGACACGGCTGCACCGGTGAACGTGTCGAACACCGACTCGGTCGTGAGTTCGTACATCACCTTGTTCGACCGGCTCAGCAGACCCGAGGTGCGCAGGACCCCGGGCTCGACGAGTGCGTCGGCCACGCCGACGAGGTCATCGGTGAAGTAGGCCTGCGCCGACCCGCACAGCGTGCAGTACGGAATCCCGAGGCGACGGTCGCCGAGCGTGAGGTTGAACATCTCGTGGATCTCGGCGATGTTGAGCGGGATGGCGAGCGCCTCGCCTCCGACCTCGATGCCGAACACGACCCGCTCGTCGGGATACCAGTCACCGCCCGCAGCGTCGGTGGTGGCCGGATCGTCGAGCGCCGGGATGCAGCCGCCCGGGCAGGTGTTCGGGTCGCCGAGCAGACGGTCGTCGATGAACACGCCTCCCCAACTCAGGTACCGCCAGTCGATGTCGGCATCGGCGTCGCCGAAGAACGGCGCCCACCCGTCTTCGAGCAACACGAAGATGAACGCCTTGTCCTCCTGGTACCCGTCGTAGGCGGGCGTGTCCCACGTGATGAGGTGATTGGTGACGCTCAGCCACGGGCTGCGTTGCAGGTCGGGATCGTCGGCGATCGACACCCCGGACAACGTCTCGAACGCGTCGACGAGCACGTCGGCGTCCGGCCCGGCGAAGAAGCGCAGGAGGTCGGCGACGAACCAGGCGTGGCGGACGTCTCCGCCCTCAGCCAGCAACGTCACGCCTCCGGCGTCGAAGAACCCACCGCCGATTCCCTCGACGATGCGGTCGATGGCCTCGTCGGCCGCAGCGTTGGGCACGGCGGTCGCCGGTGACTCGGGCGGATCCGGATACACGAACCGAACCCGCTCGACGGCGGTCGTGTCGCCCGGTTCGCTGGTGTCGCCCGGTTCGCGGGTACCGGCGGCCGTGTCGGTGCTCGTGTCGGCGGGAGTGGCATCGGCGGAGGAGCAGGCGGCCACGAGTACCGCTGCCGCCACCAGGAGACCGAGTCGTCGGCGCATGACCCGAGGGTACGAATCCACCGCGGTCCGACGACGAACGCCGCCGAGAACAACCCGGAAACATGGCGCGTCGGCCCAGAAGTGCGCCAGGCTGTAGGCATGAGTGACACGAGCATCCCGACCGACGCCGAACTCCGCGAGCGCCTGACCCCTCAGCAGTACGAGGTGACGCAGAACGGCGGCACCGAACGCGCCTTCACGGGCATCTACCACGACACGAAGGACGACGGCATGTACCACTGCATCGTCTGCGACGAGGTCTTGTTCTCGTCGGAGACGAAGTACGACTCCGGGTCCGGGTGGCCGTCGTTCTACGACGCCGTCGACAACAGCAAGGTCACCATCCGCGAGGATCGCTCACATGGCATGGTGCGCACCGAGGCGCTGTGTGCGACCTGCGGAGCGCACCTCGGCCACATCTTCCCCGACGGCCCGGCGCCCACGGGCACCCGCTACTGCATGAACTCCGCCAGCCTCAACCTCAAATCCAGCTGACTTCCCTGCGCCAGGAATGCAATCCCGCCGTCTCTGTACCTGGCTTGACGACGTGCCGACAAGTGGTACCACCCTTGACATCTCTCCGGGGGGGGTAGTTTGGGTGCATGAAGAACGCTCTCGCGATCACCATTGGTGTCGCAGCCATCGGGCTCGCGTCCTGCGGGACGTCCGAGTCAGGAACCCGTGTATCAGTAGCCGGTTTGGCGGACCGTCCAGATGAAGGCTCGATTCTTCCCGAAGGACCTGCACAGTTAGCGCACACGACAACGGTGCCCGTTACATCGGTGCGGCCAGGACAGTTCGTCCCACCTGCGGCGTCGGACGACGATTTTCGAACAGGACTCGAGCGATACATCGGAGTTCCGGAGGATTTCGAGACGGCGGTCGAATGGAACCACCAGATCTTTGAGGCCGCGATCCAGGAGTGCATGTCAACAAACGGATACGACTACATCACGTTGCCACTTGAAGGCGGCGAGGATCCCAACGTCGCGTACTTGGAGTCTGCGAGCGATGAGGACCGAGTCGGCTTCACGTCTCTGCGCTACGGAGTACCGGAACTGCCGCCGAGCGGAATCACGTGTGAAGACGAGGCTGTGAGACAAGTCTTCGTGATCAACGCTTTCGCAGCGGAGTACGCGCCATTTAGGGAGGCGTTCTACTCCGATCCGCGCGTGATACAAGCAACTCAGGCGGTAGAGGTCTGCATATTCGATGCCGGGGAATCACCAGACACCGCGTCGCCGGCGACTGTCGAGTTCTGTCAGTCATCCGCCGACTTCCAAGATACTGCCAGGAAGGTCGGCGATGAACTGGACAATGAGTTCATCGGACAGTACCGAACGGAAATCGACGAGTTCGTCTCCAATCGGCCCCAGGGAGCATGACATGGGCAAGGATGGAACAGCGTTTTCTCCACGCCTCCGGGCCCCAAGTGTGCTTCGGATTTTCATTGTATCCACGGTCGCATTCCTACTTTCAGGCATCCCTGGATATGCAATTCTGCTCCCGAGTTGCGGAACGGTCAACGTGATGCAGTACAGCTTTTACACGCACTACATCTCTCAGCCAATCACGAGCTACGACTGCCGCCACGGACACAAACACGGGAACTTTGGCGGGGCGTACTCCAACATGCTGTTCGAGTACGGCGGGCTCAACTCTTCCGTACCGTGTCACAGGATCAGCACTCGCGTGCACTATGCAAGTGGGGGAGGCGTGTTCCCAGGATCGACCGACTACGAGTACAGCGTCGGCAACTGGGCAAGCTCAACAGCACCGGGCAACACGGGGGTATTCGCTTCGGACATCGCAACACAGCGGATCGGGTCGTGGTACGACAGCGGTCACGTCCGTCTGTCGGGACTGACCTGTTGACGCTGCCGCAGCGATCAGCGCATCGAAAGTCGCGCGCCGGTCTCCCGGGAGATACGTCCGGCCCGCCTCCGCGATCGACCGGTCCAAGCAGGCGAGAGGACAGCTCCGTCACGGAGTTCCCGGGGAAGAGCTCGGCTCGCGTGACGACCGAGTAGTGGACTCGATGGCGTTTCGGCTCAACTCGGTTGGCGCCATGGAAAGACCACGGCGGCGACGACGCGATTGATTCTCTCTCGCTGCTCGTCGGTGAGATACACCTGAGTGCGAGTCGAAGACATACGTCTACCCATACACCACGGCGGCACCGAATGTGTGCAGTGAAATGGGCCGCACGCGTTTGAGCGCGGTTGACGGCCTCGGATTCTGCGGGTTGGGATGGCAGCCCATTGGATGCCGAGGCGGCCGATGAGTGGGCGCCGATCGTTGTGGTGGGATCGGACGTCGCGCGCGTTGCGGCGGGTCTTCTCGGCGAGCATGTGGATGTTCTCGACGCGTCCGTTCGATGCTCGACCGGGGTGGTGGCAGGCGCCGATGAGGTCGGCCCATCGGTCGATCGTGCGGGCCAGACGCGAGAGTTCGGGGACCTCGGCGTCTGCGCAGTGTTGGAAGAACACGACCAGGCAGCGGCGAGCGTCGCCGGCGGCGAGCAGGTCGAACAGCCACGAGATGCGCTCATTGCTGAGCCGGTCCCATCCGGTCAAGAACACCCGGCGGCCTCGGTAGAGCGGATCGCCCTCGTGGCCCCGGTGACCGATTTGTTCTTGTTGCAGGCGTCGGCGCACGTCATCGATTGCGGTGTTCGCGAGCTGGATGGCGTGGAAGTGATCGACGACGAGAGCGGCGTTGGGGAGGTACTCGACGAGCGCGGTAGCGTCGTCGCTACCGTGACCAATGGACAAGGGTCTCTCATGCAACTACCCGCACGGAGGATTCCATGAGCACTGCGCACAACATCACGGGCCACAACATCGAGGTCGTCACCGAGTTCATCGATGCGTGGTCACGGCTCGACCCCGACGAATTGGCGAGCTACTTCACCGACGACGGCTGCTACCACAACATCCCGGTCGGTCCGGTCGCCGGTCGTGACAACGTCCGAGCGATGATCGCCGCGTTCACCGCCGACTGGACCGAGACGCAGTGGGATCTCCTCACCATCGTCGGCGACGGCAACGTCGTCATCGCCGAGCGCCTCGATCGCACTCGCGCCGGCGACAAGTCCGTCGACCTGCCCTGCACGGGCGTGTTCGAGATGGCGAACGGCAAGATCAAGGTGTGGCGCGACTACTTCGACCTGGCGACCTTCACGTCCGCCATGAGCTGACCAGCGCGACGCGCAACGGCGCGGGACAGAGGGGTGCGATCGACACCCGATTCCCGCCAGCACCGCGCTGCGAGCCTGAGTAGAACAATCGCATGACACGCGCCAGCGAACTCCGACAGCGATTCCTCGATCTCCACCACGGTCCCGAGATCCTCGTCATGCCGAATCCATTCGACATCGGGTCGGCCAAGCTGCTCGCCGCAGCGGGCGCCCGGGCGCTGGCGACGACGAGCGCCGGACACGCCGCGACGTTGGGGCGCCTCGACCAGCACGTCGCCCGCGACGAGGTGATCGCACACGCGACGGCGATGGCGCTGGCCGTCGACGTGCCCCTCAACGTCGACAGCGAAGACTGCTTCGCCGACACGCCGGCAGGAGTGGCGGAGACGGCGACGCTGCTCGCGGCGACCGATGCAGCCGGCTTCTCGATCGAGGACTACGACCCGCGAACCGAGTCGATCCGTACCGTGCGCGACGCCGCGGAGCGGGTTCGCGCGGCGAAGGACGCCGGCGGCGATCTGGTCTTGACCGCCCGCGCCGAGAACCTCCTGTACGGCCTCGGCGACCTCGACGACACGATCGAACGGCTCGTGGCGTATCAGGAGGCCGGCGCGGACGTGCTGTACGCACCCGGTGTGACGAGCCTCGACGACATCGCCCGCGTGGTCACCGCCGTCGATGCACCGGTCAACGTGCTCGCCCTGCCGGGCACGCCACCGATCCCGGCGCTCGCCATGCTCGACGTGGCGCGGGTGTCGGTCGGCAGCCTCGTCGCGTGGGCCGCCTACGGTGCCGTGGTCGCCATGGCCGACGAATTCTTCGGCCCTGGCACGAGCGAGTACACCGCACGCTGCCTGCCCTCGTCGATCCGCGACGCAGCGTTCGGCTGATCCTCGACCTTGGGTCGTAGCCCCGCCCGACGCGAGACTGGCACCATGATCGCTGACTGGGGTGCCGACGAACGCAAGCTGTCCGACACGGTGAGCGTGCTGGTCGGCGCGAACAACGGTGGGTACCCGTCGGGCAATTCGCTGCTGGTGCGAGGCGCCGGGGAGACGGTGCTGATCGACCCGTCGATCGACGTCGTGTCGCGCGGCGGCGCCCCGGCTCCCGTCGACGCCGTCATCAACAGTCACAGCCACGAAGACCACATCGCCGGCAACGGGTTCTTCGCCGACGCACGCGTGCACGTCCACAGCGACGACCTCCCCGGCATCGCGTCGATGGACGGGCTGATGGCGGTCTACGGCCTCGACGGCTCAGCTCGCGCCGAGTTCGAACAGACGGTGCTCGACGAGTTCCACTACACCCCTCGACCCGATGCGCACGGCTTCGCTGACGGGCACGTCTTCGACCTCGGCGGCGGCACCACCGTCGAAGCGGTGCACCTGCCCGGACACACCCGCGGTCACAGCGGGTTCCGCACGGGGAACGTGTTCTTCCTCTCCGACATCGACCTGACCGGTTTCGGCCCGTACTACGGCGACGTGTGGAGCGATCTCGAACACTTCGAGGAGAGCCTCGTCAAGGTCCGTGACGAGGACGCCGACTTCTACGTCACGTTCCACCACAAGGGCGTCATCGAAGGACGGTCTGCGTTCCTCGAACTGCTCGACGGGTTCCACGCGGTGATCGGGCGCCGCCACGAGGCGATGCTCGACTACCTCGCCGAGCCTCGCTCGATCGACGAGATGGCCGAGCACCGCTTCATCTACCGGCCGCACGTGGACATGCCGTTCGTCTCCTCCGTCGAGCGGCGGAGCGCACAGATGCACGTCGAGCGGATGCTGCGCCGAGGTGAGGCCGCCGAAGTCGACCCCGGCCGCTACCAGCGGACCCGTCGATGAGCCGACTGCGCAGCGTCGCACTCCGGCTGCTCCCGGCATCGCGTCGGGCCGACGCCGAACGCGAATCTCGGGAGTGGACGATGACGTGTCCTGCGGGCCACGTCACGTCGATCTGGGACATGGGCGGGCTTCGCTTCAAGGCTGCGTCGATCGGAAAGGTACAGCGTGGCCGTTGTGCCACCTGTGGCGCCACGTTCCGCGGCTCGGTCACCCGTTCCGCCCTCGGCTCCGACACGCCCTGATTCACGACGGTCGCTCAGAGGCTCAGGCCGAAGCAGTCGAAGAGCGGTGACGGGAGCTCGTCGGCCGGAACGCCTTCGCTGTAGTCGTCGGAGGCCGGCAGGTAGGTGAACGTGCCGGGCGAGGACTCGTAGTAGGCGGCACCGGCGACGTCGTAGGTTCCGTCTTCGTACAGCGACCAACTGTTGGCCCCGATGAGGTGTGTCCCGCAGAAGAAGCGGTCGCCGAAGCCGATCGACGCTCCGACCGGCATGACCAGGTCCTCGCCGAACTGGTCGGCGAAGTGGAACAGACAGCCGGAGGGATCGATCCCGAAGATGCCGACCTCGGTGGTCGAGGCGCCGGCGCCGGTGGTGGCGAGGATCTCGTTGCCGGCCGTCAGCTCGCCGACGTCGGCCACCCCGAGCACGCGTACGGCACCCGGTCCGACATCGTCGATCGTCAGCTCCGAGGTGACTCCACCGACCGTGGCCCGCAGCGTCCAGCCGCCCACCGTGTGCGACAGCACCCGATCGTCGGCCGACCCGTCGCCGACGACGTCGACGAACTGTTCCGAGACGATCGCGGCGAAGGGCGGCTCGTCACCGACCACCCCACACGTCGCCACCGGAGGCGGCAACGGCGGCAGGGTGACCGGCGGCAACGTGACCGGCGGCAACGTGACCGGCGGCAACGAGACGGGCGGCACCGTCACCGGTGGCAACGACACCGACGCGGGCGGCACCGTCGCCAGCGGCGGCGTGACCGGCGGCAACGACACCGTCGCCGGCGGCACCGTCACCGGCACGGTCACCGGCGCGCTCGGGGCGGGCAGGGCCGAAGCCGCGGGACTCGCGGTCGTCGTGGAGGCGCCGCACGCACTCAGCACGAGGAGACCGACAGCGGCTGCCGCCGCACCGAAGCCGGTCGACAGGAGGTGGGAGGTTCGTGAGGTTCGCGTGATCGTCATGCCCGTCCAGAGACGGCACTCGGCGGGTTCTTGCAGTTTCCTCAGCCGAGCAGGTCACGCACGACATGGCCCCACAGCCGCGTCGTGAGGTCGAGCGATTCGACGTCGATGCGCTCGTTGTGACCGTGGAACCGTGAGCCGAACTCACCCGCGTCGAGCGACGGGCTGAACAGACCGGCGCCGTACGCGACCGCACCCATCTCGCGGTAGATCCGCGCATCGGTGAAGCCGACGACGAGTTGCGGGGTGGGTCGAGCCGTCGGGAACGGGATGTTGATCGCACGGGCGAGCGCGTCCCACAGCGGCGTGTCGACCCGGCTCGTCGACGCCGGATCGTTCATGATGATCTCGACCTCGACGTGATCGGCCAGGTCACCGAGGGCTGCACGCAGATGCGCGTCGACCTCGTCGGGTCCCTCCCCCGGCAGGGTGCGGACGTCGACGTTGATCTCGACGTGGTCGGGGATGACGTTGGTCTTCATCTGCCCGCCGTCGAGCAGGTTCGGCGAGAACGTCGTGTGCGTGCACGCGTGGAGGTGCGCAGCGGCCGCGACCGACGGCAACTCGTCGAGGAACCCGTCGATGGTCGCTTCGTCGAGCAGCGCCGCTCGCATCTCGTCGGGGAGGCCGAGCGTGTCGACCCGGGTGCGCCACAACTCGCCGAGCTTCGGTGCCGGTCGGTAGTCAGCCAGCCGCTGCACGACGCCCGCTGCCTTGACGAGTGCGTTGTCCTTACGGAACGGCATCGAGCCGTGGCCCGGCGTGCCGCGCACCGTCAGCTTGCGCCAGGCGACACCCTTCTCCGCGACGTTGATGCCGACGTAGGGAGCATCCGACGGCCCGGAGTGCAGGCCGCCGTTCTCGGTCAGCACATAGTCGGCCCGGATCGCGTCGGGGTGATGGTCGGCCATCCAGCGAGCGCCGTGCGCGCTCCCCGACTCCTCGTCGGCCACGCCGAAGAAGATCAGGTCGCCCGTCGGCCGGAAGCCGGTGTCGGCCAGTTCACGGAACGCGACGGCCATCGACGCGGTCAGATTGAGCATGTCGACCGCGCCGCGGCCCCACACTTCGCCGTCGATGAGTTCGCCGCCGAACGGGTCGTGCAGCCAGCCGTCGGCGTGCACCGGCACGACGTCGGTGTGGCCCATCAGGCACAAGCTCGGCGCCGTCGGATCGGACCCGGCGATACGCGCGACGATCGACGTGCGTCCCGGCACCGGCTCGAAACGCTCGATGTCGACCCCCGGACCGGCGATCACCGCCTCGAGCACATCGGCGTTGCGCGTCTCGAATCCCGATTCACGCGTGCCATCGTTGACGCACTCGTTGCGGATCATGGCCTGCAACAACTCGACCGTCTGGTTCATCACGCGCCGATGGTAGTCAGGCGTCCGGCGACCTTCTTCGTACTCACCTTGCCGTGCACGCCGATCGGCTGAGCGAACACCTGGACGCGCAACTCCTCCAACAACCAGCGCACCTCGGCGATCTCGCGTGTGGCGTCACCGGGTGGCAGACGGTCGACGAAGGCTGCGAAACGCTGCTCCAAGGGAAGCACCTCGTCCATCCGGGCACGGTCGCGGTCGGCGGCACCGGCGAGGTGCTGCAGGCGGTACGCGATCGCACGGACGTAACGCTCGACATCGGCGAGACGCCCGATGCCGTGGCTCGACACGAACCCTGGGCGTACGAGTCGGCCGAGATGGAGGTTGGCGTCGTCGACCGACGGGCGGACACTCGGAGCCCGGAGGCCGGCCAGATGGGCGTTGACAGCGTTGGCCGCCGCGACGACCGCCACCGCCGAACCGAGCGCAGTCCCCGCTCGGTTCGCTCCCTTCGCCCGCACCTCGGCCTGCAGTGCACGGAACTCGGCCTCGGAGAACGGCAGCGTCGGGTGCTCGGCGATGATCTGATCGATCGCCGATGCGATGCAGTCGTCGACGAGCGCATGCAGTTCGATGTCGGCACCGGCGAGCGCGAGCCGACCGGCGTTGGTGACGAGACGCTGAATCGACGCGTGCGTCGGCGCACCGTCGAGGAGTAGCAGCCGCCGCACCCCACCGCGCATCGCCCGCTCCTGCAGTTCCGGCGATGTGACCACTCGCAGCGCGACGCTGTCGCCCACGTCGAGCAGCGTCGGGTAGGCGCGCACGTCGAAGCCGCGGTCGGTCGACTCGACGACCCGGTCGAGATCGCCGACGTCCCACGTGGTGATCCCGCGGCGTTCCTCGATCGGCGCGGCCGCGGCGACCGACGCTCGGGTCGCCCCCACCAGACGGGCCTTGATCGCCGCCAGATCGGTCCCGACGTCGTGCACCTCCCCGGCGTCGTCGGAGACCACGATGTTCAGGCGGAGATGGTCGGGCACTGCCGCCCAGGTGAAGTCCGACGCCGCCACCCGCTCACCGGTGAATTCGGCGACGAGCGAGGCGAGACGATCGACGAGTCGACCCGACGGAGGGCCGAGCCAGGCGAGCACCGCGTCGACCGTGTCGGCGAACGGGATCAGATGGCGCCGGATCTGTTTGGGCAGCGACCGCAGCAGAGCTTCGACGAGGTCCTCGCGGTGCCCCGGAATCTGCCAGTCGAACCCGTCGTCGGTGATCTGGTTGAGTCCCGACAGCGGGAGGTGCACGGTCACGCCGTCGAGCGGCTCGCCCGGCGCGTAGCGATACGTGAGCGGCAACTCGATGTCGCCCTGGCGCCACACGTCCGGGTACAGATCGGCCGCGACTGCGTGCCCACCGACGAGGTCGGCGATGGCTCGATCGGTCAGATCGAGCCGCTTGCCGTCACGCTGACGCTCCTGCTTCCACCAGCGGTCGAAGTGCTGCGAACTCGTCACGTCGCGACCGACGCGTCCGTCGTAGAACTCGAACAGCGCGTCGTCGTCGAGCAGGTCGACGCCACGGGTACGGGCGCTCATCGCGCCGAGCCGATCGACGGCGGCCGCGTTGAACGCAAGGAAGCGATGCTTGTCGGCCCAGTGCACGGCGACGTCGCCTTCGACGAGCGCCTTGGTGATGAACCACGCTCGGGCCGCCGCCGGATCGATGCGTTCGAGGCCGATCACGCGGTCGGTGACGAGCGGGAGCCCGTACAGCGTGACCTGTTCGACCACGACCGCACGGCCACCCTTCAGATCCCAACGCGGTTCTCCGTACGAGCGCTTGACCAGGTGTTCCGCCGCTCGTTCCGCCCAGCGAGGGTCGATCTCGGCGAGGCGGCGCGCGTAGATCTGGTTCGTCTCCACCAACTCTGCGGCCATCACCCACTCCGGTGGTCGCCGCGTGAGCACGGAGCCCGGCGCGATGACGAACTCAGCCTGGCGCGCACCTTTGAACACGCGCCGGTCACGGTCGCGTATCCCGACGTGCGACAGCAGGCCGGTGAGCAACGCCTGGTGAACGTGATCGGGGTGCGCCTCCGCGTTGGTGACGGTGATGCCCGCTGCTCGCCGCAGTTGGCTGTGCAGATCCATCCACTCCCGCAATCGCAGGTAGTGGATGAACTCGTCGCGACACATCCGTCGGAACCGATTTCCCGACAGCTCGCGTTGGCGCTCGCGGACGTAGTCCCACAACTTGACCAGCGACAGGAGATCCGACCCCTTCACCTTGAAGCGGTTGTGCATCTCGTTGGCCTGCTCACGCTTGTCGTCGGGCCGCTCGCGGACGTCCTGGATCGACAGTGCGGCGACGATGATCAACACCTCGCGCGCGCAGTTGAGCCGTTCCGATTCGACGACCATCCGGGCGAGGCGCGGGTCGATCGGCAGACGGGCCAGACGGCGACCGAGCTTCGTGAGGCGAACACCGTCGTCTCGTGACGGCGTGATCGCACCGAGTTCTTCCAACAGCAGTTCGCCGTCGCGAATCGCCCGGTGATCGGGCGCCTCGACGAACGGGAAGCGCGACAGGTCGCCGAGGCCGATGTTGGCCATCTGCAACATGACCGACGCAAGATTCGTCCGGAGGATCTCGGGCTCGGTGAAGTCTGGGCGCTGCTCGAAGTTCTCCTCCGAGTACAGCCGGATGCACACACCGGCAGCAACGCGGCCACAGCGACCGGCGCGCTGGTTGGCCGACGCCTTCGACACCTCCTCGATCGGGAGGCGTTGCACCTTCAGTCGCCGCGAGTACCGAGAGATGCGAGCGGTGCCGGCGTCGACGACGTAGCGAACGCCGGGCACGGTGATCGAGGTCTCCGCGACGTTGGTCGACAGCACGATCCGGCGCCCCGAATGCGGCTGCCAGATCCGCTGTTGCTCCTGCGACGACAACCGCGCGTACAGCGGCAGCACTTCGAGGCCGGGTTCGTTCAACCGGCGCAGCGCGTCGGCGGTGTCGTGGATCTCGCGCTCGCCCGACAAGAACACCAGCACGTCGCCCGGCCCCTCCGACCGCAGTTCGTCGCACGCGTCGACGATCGCATCGACCTGATCGCGCCGGTCCGACTCATCGTCGGCGTCCGCGCCATAGGGCCGGTAGCGAACCTCGACCGGAAACGTCCGCCCCGACACCGTGATGATCGGCGCCGGCTCGCCGTCCGACCCTACGAAGTGTTCGGCGAAGCGTTCGGTGTCGATCGTCGCCGAGGTGACGATCACCTTGAGGTCCGGCCGCTTCGGCAGCAGCTGCTTGAGGTAGCCGAGGATGAAGTCGATGTTGAGGCTGCGCTCGTGGGCCTCGTCGATGATCAGCGTGTCGTAACGGCGCAGCATCCGGTCGCGTTGGATCTCGGCCAGCAAGATGCCGTCGGTCATCACTCGGAGCAGGGTGCGATCCCCCACCTGGTCGTTGAAGCGAACTGAGTAGCCGATCTCCTCACCGAGCGTCACCTCGACCTCGTCGGCCACCCGCTCAGCGATGGTGCGGGCGGCGACGCGGCGCGGCTGAGTGTGGCCGATCATCGTCCGGCCGAGCGCCAGACACAGCTTGGGGAGTTGTGTGCTCTTTCCCGACCCGGTCTCGCCGGCGACGATCACCACCTGGTGGTCGGCGATGACCTCCAGTAACTCGTCGCGGCGCGCGGCGATCGGCAACGACGCCGGGATGTCGAGCCGCAACGCAGGGGACATCCGCTCAGCATGGCGTCAGCTCAGCCGATCACCACGTGCTGTTTCGACGATGGCGCACCATCGCCATCACGACCATCGTCATCGTCAACATCAGCACTGGCACCAAGATGAGCACATTCATGTCGTCCCTCCCGAGGATCGCCTCGAACGCTACCCGCAGAGAACGTGGGGGTAGCGTCGCCGGAGTGCAGTACCGCTACCGGGTGATGATCACCTACATCGTCGGTCTGTTCATGACGATCATCGACGGCACCGCCGTCAACGTGGCGTTGCCGACGCTCGCCCGCGACTTCGACGTGCCCTCCACCGACATCGAGTGGGTCGCGATCGCCTACCTCCTCGCGTTGGCCTCCGTGATCCCCGTCGCCGGTTGGCTCGGCGACCGCTTCGGCACGAAACGGATGTTCACGATCTCGCTGGTGCTGTTCGTCACAGCGTCGGTGCTGTGTGGCCTGTCGCAGACGCTCGAGCAACTCGTCGTGTTCCGGGTGCTGCAGGGCATCGGTGGCGGGCTGATCACGCCGATCGGCAGCGCGATGCTGTTCCGCGCGTTCCCGCTGTCGGAGCGTTCGACGGCGACGGTCGGTGTGCTCAGCGTCGCGGTCGTCGCACCGGCGATCGGGCCGATCCTCGGTGGTGTCATCGTCGACAACATCTCATGGCACTGGATCTTCCTGATCAACCTGCCGATCGGCGCCGTGGCGGTCGTGCTGGCCGTGCTGTGGCTCCGCGAGGAGCGCCAACCGGTGCCGGGACGATTCGACGGCGGCGGGCTCGTGCTGTCGGCGGTCGGACTCTCGACGGTGATCTACGCGTTGTCGACCGGCCCGGAACAGGGTTGGGCGAGCGCGTCGACCCTCGGCTTCGCGGGACTCGGTACGTCGTGTCTCGTCGCGCTGGTGGTGCTCGAACTGCGCCTCGAACGTCCGATGCTCGCGCTGCGTCTCTTCTCCGATCGCCTGTTCCGCACGGTCAACATCGCGGCGCCGATGGTCTACGCCGGGTTCTTCGGCTGGATCTTCGTGCTCCCGCTGTACATGCAGACGCTGCGCGGGTTCTCGGCGACGCAGTCCGGCCTCGTTCAAGCGCCGCAGGCGCTCGCCGTGTTCCTGCTCTCGAACCTGTTGGGCAAACGGGTCTATCGAGCGGTCGGTCCGCGTCGACTGATGATGTACGGCTCGGTCGCCACCGCATTCTTCACCGGAGCGTTCGCCCTCGTCGACCTGGACACGCCGCTGTGGCAGATCGCGATCGGATCGTTCTGTCGCGGTGCGTCGATCGGCCTCGTGTTCGTCGCGATCCAGACCGCCGTGTACGCGACCACGTCCAACGGCGACACGGGCCGCGCCACCTCGGTGTTCAACACCCAACGTCAGATCGCGTCGACCGTCGGCATCGCGCTGGCGGCGACCGTGATCACCGCCCAGGTCTCGTCGGTCGGCGGCGACGGCGCTGCGGCGATCGACCGCCTGCCCGCGTATCAGTGGGGCTTCCTGGCGATGGGGCTGGTGATCCTCCCCGCCGCGATCGCCAGCTGGTTCCTCGACGACGACGACGTGGCGGCGACCCGCGGGCTCACGCGCCGCGAGCCCGCAGTGCCTGCAGACGCGTGATCCGCTCGTCCGCGCCACCCAGGTAGCGCACCAGCACCCCGGTCACCGCGTCGATGTCGAGTGACCCGTTGGCGTTCATCTCCTCGAGGTCGGCCCAGTCCTTGGTCCGGTCGAAGAACGCTTTGAACACGGCCAGATCGCGGCACGCGAGAAACGGCACCTGCGCGCCCGCGAACGATTCGTGGCGCACCCGGTTGCCGACATCGTGGTGGAAGTCGGTGGTGTCGAGGAAGACGTCGACGGGGGTCTCGCCCCACCAGATCCGCACTTGGCCGTCACGTTCGAGCAGGTCACGCTCGGCTGGTGACCACGTCACTTCCGCCGGGAGCGCAGCGAGCACCGCGTCGGTCTGATCCGCCGAGACGAACACGTTGACGTCGATGTCGATCGTGCCGCGGGCGCGCTGCGTGCACCAGGCGAGCGCGAGTGCGCCACCGAACGCGTGCGGGATGCCAGCGGAGTCGAGCGCGGCGTGGACGGCGACGATCTTGTCGACGAGGCGCGTCACGCGGCGGCGAACTTCGGGAACTGGATCGTCGGAGCGTGGCGGGCCGGGAACTGTTCGGCCAGGTCGAGCACCTCTTCGAGTTCACGTCCGCGACCGTCACGGGATCGAGGCGTCAGCTCCACGTCGATCGCATAGCCGGCGGCTCGGAGCACACGGTCGAGCGTGTCGACGGTCGGGACGGTACGACCCGACTCGTACGCGGCCAGGGTGGAGTGCGACGTGGCGGCGCGCGCCGCGAGTTCGCGCAGCGTGAGGCCAGCATCGAGTCGAGCGCTTCGAAGGAGGTGTGCCGCGTCCACCTCCCTGATGGTATCTACTTCGATACCATCACGCAAGCGACCGTTGGTACTCCTCGATGCGTGCCAGGTGACCGTCGACATCGGTCGGGCCGGCGTTGTGGGTGGCGATCGCGAGGTGCGTCGCACCGAGATCACGCCAGGCATCGTGATGCGACTTCCACCGTTCCGGGCTGCCGTTCGCGTACTGCGCCTGGGCGTAGACCTCGAAGTCGTCCATCGACTTGCCGTGCTCGGCACGGATCCGTGCGATCCCGGCGAGCTGTGCCGCCGACTTCGACCCGGGCGATCCGAGCGGGATGAACCCATCACCGACTCGCGCGCACCGATCGACGAGCGCGGGCGCTCCACCGCCGAAAAGGACCGGGATCGGCTGCGACGGCCGCGGGTTGATCCCGGCGTGCGCGAACGAGTGGAACTCGCCGTCGAAGTGGACGACGTCGTCGGACCACAGTCGTCGCATCACGTCGACCTGCTCTTCCTGGCGACGCCCGCGGGTTCGGAAGTCCTCGTTGAGCCCCTCGTACTCGACCTCGTTCCAGCCGACACCGACACCGAGCTTGAAGCGGTTGCCGGAGAGCACCGCCAACTCGGCGGCCTGCTTCGCTACCAGCACGGCCTGGCGCTGCGGCAGGATCACCACGGCGGTGACCAGGTCGACCGTCGTGGTCGCCGCGGCGAGGAACCCGAAGAACACGAACGGTTCGTGGAACGCGACGTCCTTGTCGTACGGGCCTTCGAAGCCACCCGGGCGGCCGCGGTCGACGCCGAGGACGTGGTCGTAGACGAGCAGATGGTCGACGCCGAGCTCCTCGATCCCCTGCGCGTACGCACGGATCGCTCCGGGATCGGTGCCGATCTCGTTGTGCGGCAGCACCGCGCCGATCTTCACGACGCGCCGTCGTCGTGCTTGTCGTCGTGCTTGCCGGCTTCGGCCTGCTTCATCGCCTCGGCCATCTGCGCCTGTACCGCGGGGTTGTTCATCAGGTTCGCTGCAGCATTGGCAGCATTGGTGATCGCCGCGGCCGCTGCGTTCGCCGCGGCCGGATCGACGCCCGATGCCGGATACTGGCCCGACTGGCCGGGTTGCTGGACGGGCGTGTCGATGCCGTGATGCGACACCCCGCCTGCGGAGTACTTCTTGGCCGCCTCGGCGGCCTTGGACGTGACGTTCGAGGTCTTGCCACCGCTGACCTGGTCGATCTTCGTGCCCGCCTTGTCGACCAGATCACCGACCTTGTGCCGGTTCTTGTCGAGGAGGTCTTTGGCCTTGCGGAGATTTCGTGCGTTCAACAGTCCCATCTCTCAGACGGTAACGCGAACGTCGTCACACGGGCCCGTCATACTCGTGAGGCCATGACCGATCTTCTCGTTTCCCTTCGCACGCTCACCGGCCGACCCGACGCCGACTTCCGTGACGGTCAGCGCGAGGCGATCGAGGCGCTGGCGGAGCGACGGGAGCGGGCACTGGTGGTGCAGCGGACCGGCTGGGGCAAGAGCGCGGTCTACTTCGTCGCCACCAGCGTGCTGCGCGCCGACGGGCTCGGCCCGACGCTGTTGATCTCTCCGTTGTTGGCGTTGATGCGCAACCAGATCGACGCCGCCGAGCGGCTCGGGCTGCGCTGCATGACCGTCAACTCCTCGGCGGCCACCACCGTCGACGAACTCGCCGCCGCCGTGCGCTCCGACTCGATCGACCTCGTGCTCGTGTCGCCCGAGCGGCTGGCCAACCCCGAGTTCGCGTCCGCCGTCATGCCGATCCTGCGTTCGCGACCCGGCCTCGTCGTGATCGACGAGGTGCACTGCATCTCCGATTGGGGCCACGACTTCCGACCCGACTACCGACGGATCGGTCGCCTCCTCGCCACGTTCGCGTCCGACACACCCGTGCTCGGCTGCACGGCGACGGCCAACGACCGCGTCGTCGCCGACGTCGCCGAGCAGTTGGGCACCAACCTCACCGTCGTGCGCGGCCAGCTCGGTCGGGAGGGCCTCGGGCTCGGCGTCGTCGAGCTCCCTCAGCGTGCCCACCGGCTCGCCTGGCTCGCCACGCACATCGAGTCGATGCCGGGATCGGGCATCGTCTACTGCCTGACGATCCGCGATACCGAGATCGTCGCCGACTGGCTGCGCTCGCGGGGCATCTCCGCCGAGTCGTACTCGGGGCAGACCGATGCCGAAGACCGCGAGGAACTCGAGCGTCGGCTGCAGCGCAACGAGATCAAGGCGCTGGTCGCCACGACGGCGCTGGGGATGGGCTACGACAAGCCCGACCTCGGGTTCGTCGTGCACTTCCAGATGCCGGGCTCACCGATCGGGTACTACCAGCAGGTGGGGCGGGCGGGCCGTGCCATCGACGAGAGTCGGGCGATCCTGCTGAGCGGCGCCGAAGACGTCCGCATCCTCGATCACTTCCGCGACAACGCCTTTCCGAGCGCCGGAGCGATCGAGCAGATCCTCGCCGCGCTCGACGCCGCCGGAAACGAACCGCTCACGCTGCGCAAGATCGCCGAGGCGGTCGATCTGTCGTGGGGCCAGATCGAGTTGGCGCTCAAGCAACTCGACGTCGAAGGTGCGGTCGAGCGGGTGAAGGGCCAGACCTACGCTCGCACGGGCGCCGCCTGGACGTATCCGACCGTGCGGGTCGCCAACGTCACCGGCGCACGCGAGCGCGAGCAGCAGGCGATGCTCGACTACCTCCACGTCGAAAGATGTCGCATGCGCTACCTGACCGACCAGCTCGACGACCCGGGTGGCGCCGACTGCGGTGTGTGCGACCGTTGCGACCCGACGCTCGCCGCCACGATCACGGCAGCGCTCCCCGACGACCTCGTTGCCGAGGCCGAACGGTTCCTCAAGCACCGTCCGATCATCCTCGAACCGAAGAAGCAGGGGGTCGGCAAGAACGAGCGCAACGAGGTCGGGCGGGCGCTCGGGCGCCGCGCCGACGGCGGCTGGGGCGACATCGTCACGCGCCAGAAGGCGTCGGGCGCATTCGGCGACGACGTGGTCGACGCCGTCGTCGCGATGATCACCGAGTGGGGACCCACCCCGGCGGCGGCATGGGTCGCCGCCGTCCCGTCGTGGCGCACCGGCGACCTCGTGCCGTCGCTCGCCCGCCGGATCGCCGACCGGCTCGGGCTCCCCTTCGTCGACCTCGTCGATCGCATCGACGACCGGCCACCGCAAGCCGACATGCAGAACTTCGCGTACCAGAAGGCCAACGTGCGCGGCGCGTTCATGGCCACCGAGCAGGCGCCCTCCTCACCGGGCCTCCTCGTCGACGACGAGTCGGCCTCCGGCTGGACCTTCGCCGAAGTCGGCGCCCAACTCCGCCGCGCCGGCGCCACCGCCGTGCACCCGATCGCCCTGATCGGGTGATCAGTCGTCGGTGAGCAGTTCGTCGAGGAAGCCGGCCGGGTCGTCGAGGAAGTCGGTGGTGATGTGCACGGTGTCGATGTCGGCCCAGGTCGTCGGTCGGGGCCCGGCAGCGCCGAACTGGTAGATCGTCGCTCCAGGAAACGCCATGAGCAGCGGCGAGTGCGTGGCCATCACGAACTGGCACCCTTCCGCGACCAGGTCGTGGAGGCGCACGATCAGCTGTAACTGACCGTGCACCGACAGCGCCGCTTCTGGTTCGTCGAGCAGGTAGAGCCCGCGTCTGGCGAAACGGTGGACGACGAGATCGATGAACGACTCACCGTGCGAGCGCTCGTGAAGCGACCGGCCACCGTAGAACTCTTCTGAGCGATAGTCCTCGATCGCGGTGGCCACGTTGAAGAAACTCTCGGCACGAAGGAAGAACGCGTCCTGCGGCGTGTGGTGCGAGCGGCTGACCCGAAGATGGTGGTGAAGCGCCGACGTGGTGTCGTCACGGGTCGCGAACTGCATTCCCCGAGTTCCGCCCTCGGCGTTCATCCCGAGGTTGACCGCAAGCGCTTCGAGCAGCGTCGACTTCCCCGACCCGTTGTCGCCGACGAAGATCGTCATCCCGCTGGCGAATCGCAGCGGGGCCTCGCTGCCGACTATCGCGGCGATGGCCGCGACGTCGAACGGATGCTCGCCGAGCTTCGCCCAGGGCTTCGGCGAGACCGCCACCGACTTCAAGAACGTCATCGGGGCCAGTCTCCCAGCTCACATCCCTCAGCTCAGGTGGAAACCCGCGTCGACGTGGAGGAGTTCACCGGTGATGAACGCTGCTCGGTCGCTGACGAGGAAGGCCACGGCTTCGGCCACCTGGGACGGGTCGGCGACGCGGCCGAGCGGGAGTGACTTGGCGACGGCGGCGCGACGTTCGGGATCGACGAGGCCGTTCATCGTGGTCGCCGCCATCGGCGAGATCGAGTTGACGCGGACCCCGAACCTGCCGAGTTCACGCGCAGCCGTCTGCGTCACCGCGTGGAGCCCACCCTTGCTCGCTGCGTAGGCCGCCTGCCCGGCGTTGCCGCGCTCACCCGAGGTCGACGTGAGGTTGATGATCACCCCACCGCTCCCCTGCTCCTTGAACGCTCGGGTCGCGGCACGGATGACGGCGAACGGCGCGGTGAGGTTGGCGACCAGCGTCTCCTCCCATCGTTCGTCGGTGATGCCGGTGATGAAGTTGTCGAGCGCGACGCCGGCGTTGTTGACCACGATGTCGATGCGGCCGGCAGCCGCGAGGGCGTCGGTGACGAGTCGATCGCCCGCGTCGGCCGAGTCGAGCTCGGCCGCGACACCGATCGCCCCCGGAATCTGATCCGCGACCTCGGCGGTCGAGGGGGCCGAACGTCCGTGCACCACGACGGTGGCTCCGGCCGCGGCGAGACGCTCGGCGATCGCTCGGCCGATGCCGCGCGTGGAGCCGGTGACCAGGGCCACCTTGCCGTCGAGTCGGTCGCTTGCGATGTCAGCCATGCGGCGCGACGGTACCGGTCGAGGCGCGCTCACCAGCCACCGGTCGGGTCGAGCCCGACCGAGTCGCCGACGTCGTTGCGAATGCGCCACTCCCCGGGCGCGATCCGCCGGGCGGTGAAGGCTCCTCGATCTTTGAGCCGGTTGTGCGGCCCGCACATCGGACCGCAGTTGCGCGGCACGGTCGCACCGTGCGCCTTCCACCCGATCGAGTGATCGGCTTGGCACTGACGGACCGGCCGCGAGCAGCCGGGCCAGATGCATCGATCGTCGAGCAGCATGCCTGCCTCGCGAGCCGCTCCGGTGAACAGACGTTGGGCCCGTCCGAGATCGATCACCGCTCCTGACCCGTCGCGCACGACCCGCCGGATCCGACCCCACAGCGCGAGCGCCGCGGCTTCGGAGAAGTCGATGACGTCGCCGTTCTGGGTCCGGCACTCGATGTCACGGAAGCGGGCCGGATCGTGCCTGCCGCCGGTGATCTCCAACTCGAGCGTCGCCTCGTCGATGATCACGTTCAAGGTCGGCACCGATCCGATCGACGAGGCCGGGCTGTGCGCCCCCGCAGCGAGCGCGTTGACGAGCGCGTCGGCACGCCGCTGCGGCTCCGTGCGACGAAGGTCGGTGACATCGACCTCGTCGCCGTGCTCGGCCTTCGCCTCGCTCCAGTCGGCCTGGAACTCGGCGTCGACGAAGGCGGCGAGCATCTCGTTGAACTCGGCTCCCTGGAGCGACCCGAACCGGCACGACACACGCCACGACCCGTCGGGCAGTTGCCGCACCGACACGTTGCGCCGGTCGTGTGCCGATTCGGCGTCGCGACGGGCACGATCGGCGTCGGCCGCCCGGGCGAACAGGCGAACGCGCCGTTCGAACACGTCGAACGATTCGACCATCGCATCGGTCAGCAACGCATCGGCGCACTCGACCACGGCCTCGACGATCCGCGGGTTGGCGGCGACCCGCGCCATCAACCGAGTCTGTTCGACACCGACTCGCCCTTCTCGGGCCGCCTCGGCCCACTCCGGCAACAACGAGAACAGCCGCACGACCTGCATGCGACCCCGCCCGTCCGCGCCGGAGATCCGCAGGTGATGCTGCAGCCACGCTCTCGTCGAGAAGAAGCCGGCCGAGCGATCGTGCCCGCGACGCTCGACCTCGTCCGCGACGCCGATGTTGACGGCATCGACCGCAGCGAACAACTCGTTGCACGACTGTGCGAACCGCACGAACCAGTCACCACCCAGCAGCGACAGCTCCGCGCGCTGCAACTCGGCGACCGCCTGGTGCGCCTGCGCCAGCAGCACGAACGGGTCGACGCCCGGCGCCGCCTCCGAGCATGGCAGCGGCGGCACGGTCGCACCGACCGGCAACCCGCTCGACACCCGTTCGATCGACGTCATGCACCCCACCATAGAGATGCCCTGTCACAGAGTTGACCCGACATCCGCGCCGGTCATCCGGGCCCGTCGTGCCACATCTGCGACACTGCCGACATGGCTGCCGTCGCTCCGGAACCGATCGTCACCAGCGACTGGCTCACGGCGAACCGCGACGCGGTCGTCGTCGTGCACGTCGGCACCACGATGACCGGCGCGGACCCGTCCGCCACCTACCTCGACGGGCACGCGCCCGGCGCACGCTACGTGTCGCTCGACGACGACCTCGCCGCAGCGCCCGCACCGGTGCTCGGGCGCCACCCACTGCCGACACCCGAGGAGTTCGCTACCGTGCTCGGCCGAATCGGCGTCACGCTCGACGACACGGTCATCGCGATCGACGAGCGGGGAGGTGCGTTCGCCAGCCGCCTTGCCTGGATGCTGCGGATCATCGGCCAGTCGGCAGCCGTGCTCGACGGCAGGTGGACCGGCCCGACCGAATCGGGTCCCGTCGTCGTCGACCCCGTCGAGCGGCCGGCGATCCCGTGGCCCGACCACGCGATCGCCGACAGCGACACCGTCGCGGCGACCGTCGCGGCCGGCGGCATCGTCATCGACAGTCGCGATCCGGCCCGCTTTCGCGGCGAGGTCGAGCCGATCGATGCGGTCGCCGGCCACGTACCAGGTGCGATCAACCTGCCCTTCGACGACACCGATCCCACACGATTCGACGCCCTCGCGGCAGACGAGCCGGCCATCGTCTACTGCGGATCCGGCGTCACCGCGTGTCGCAACGCACTGGCGATCGAAGCGGCCGGACTCCCGCTCCCGCGCGTGTACGTCGGCTCCTGGTCGGGTTGGTCGACCGAACCCGGTCGCCCCCTCGTCACCCCCACCCCAGCGGCTGACTCCGCTTGACCCGGCGCACCCCGCCGACTACAAAACATCTGGAGCGCTGGCCGTTCTGATGGCCCGCCGCACCACAGGAGGATCCATCATGGCGAACACTCGTTCTGGCTCGCGCACCTTGATCGCTGCGACCGTCGCCGTCGCCGCACTGACGATCGGCACCGTCATCACCACACGCGCCACCAGCACCAGCGAACCCACATCCGCCTTCGTCCCGATCGTGCCGTGCCGACTCGCCGACACCCGACCCGGCGACAACCAAGTCGGCACCAACACCACCTTCGGACCCGCACAAACCGCCACCTTCCCCACCACCGGCGACAACGGGCGATGCAACGACATCCCCACCACCGCCACAGCGGTCTCGCTCAACATCACCGCGCTCGGAGCCACCGCCAACAGCTTCCTCACCATCTGGCCCAACGGCACCCAACCCGTCGCCGCCAGCCTCAACCCCGCACCCGGCCAACCACCCACCCCCAACGCCGTCACCGTCGCCCTCTCCCCCAACGGCACCTTCAACATCTACAACAACGCCGGCAACGTCAACCTCGTCATCGACGTCAACGGCTACTACCTCCCCACCACCACCACACCCGGCCCCCAAGGCCCACCCGGACCCCAAGGACCCACCGGCGCCAACGGACAAGACGGGCAGGATGGACAAGACGGAACACCCGGACAAGACGGAACACCCGGACAAGACGGAGCACCCGGACAAGACGGAGCACCCGGCCAAGACGGCGCCGACGGGCAAGACGGGGCACCCGGCCCGAGCGGGCGCCAACATGGACGGACGATAACGGGACAGCGAACACTCGATTCGGCTGCCGACGTCGGGCAGAACACCTCGGTGGCGATCGACGCATTCGGCAACCCGGTCATCAGCTACCACGACGTCGGCGGCAACAACGGCGATCTGAAGGTCGCCGTCTGCAGCGACCCCATGTGCGCCACGTCGACGATCAACGTCGTCGACGACGCCGACATCGTCGGTTGGCACAACTCCGTTGCGATCGGGGCCGACGGCAACCCCGTCATCAGCTACCACGACGCCTTCAACGGGGATCTGGAAGTCGCCGTATGTGATGATCCGACGTGCACGACCGCAACGCTGCGCGAACTCGATGCTGCCGGAAACACCGGTCTCCACACGTCGATCACGATCGGTGCCGACGGCAACCCCGTCATCAGCTACCACAACGGAACCGACGGCACGCTCAAGGTTGCCGCGTGCTCCGATGCTCAATGCACGACCGCGACCCTGCGCGAACTCGACGGCTCGATCGGCACTGCTGGTCGAGACACGTCGATCACGATCGGCACCAACGGCAACCCCATCATCAGCTATCGCAGGGGGCCTGGGCTCAACGAGCTGCGCGTCGCAGCATGTGGTGATCCCTCGTGCGACCCTGCCATGACCACGATCAGCACCCTCGACGATGTCGGCGACGTCGGGTATGACACGTCGATCACCATCGGCGTCGATGGCAATCCCGTCATCAGCTACCAGGACTTCACCAACCAGACGCTGGAGCTCGCCATCTGCGACGATCCGACCTGCACGACTGCGACGGTCCGGACCGTGGATTCCAGCTCGTTCGTCGGGAGGGAGTCGTCGATCACGATCGGCACCGACGGCAACCCGATCATCAGCTACCGAGACGCAGTCAACTCCGATCTGAAAGTGGCGAGCTGCGACGATCCGGGCTGCGTCACCGCCACGTTCACTCGTATCGCGACGCCGACAAACGACGGACGTCAGTCGGCGCTCGCCATCGCCTCGAACACCGTTCCGATCATCAGCCACGTCGATGAAGACTCCGATGACCTGAAGTTCGTCGTGATCACCAACACGTCGTGGACACCGAACACATGGGAGAGCTGAGCCCACCGCGCAACTCCTTGACATCGCAAGTATCTGGCGGGGATCGGGTATCGTGGTGGCATGACGATCCATCAGACCGTTCCGCTCGGATTCCAGTGGCCGACGATCGACCCGTTCCTGTTCTGCGTGCATCACCTCGACCGCTACCCCGCCGGCAACGGTGAGCTCGCTCCCGCCGCGTCGCTCGCCGGCCGCAGCATCGGCAACGACTTCGAGCCGCTCGACGGGTGGCGGATGTACCACGGCTCCACGGTGCCCGGCTTCCCGCAGCATCCCCACCGCGGCTTCGAGACGATCACGTTCGTCCGCCAGGGTCTGATCGATCACGCTGATTCGATGGGTGCGGCCGCTCGCTACGGGCGCGGCGACGTCCAGTGGATGACCGCCGGATCGGGCATCCAGCACGCCGAGATGTTCCCGCTCCTCGACACCGAGAGCCCGAACACGACCGAACTGTTCCAGATCTGGATCAACCTGCCGGCCAGCGACAAGATGGTCGAGCCCCACTTCACGATGCTGTGGGATCACGACATCCCGCGCTACGAGGCCGACGGCACCACGGTCACCGTGATCGCCGGGGAACTCGCCGGACTCACCCCGCCGAACCCGCCGCCTGCGTCGTGGGCGTCACGTCCCGACGCCGACGTCGCGCTCTGGCACGTCGTGCTCGAACCCGGCGCTCGTTGGACCATGCCAGCGGCGAACTTCGACGACACCGTCCGCGTGCTGTACGTCTTCGACGGTGATGGACTCGTGGTCGACGACACGCCGGTCGGCACGTCCACCGGTGCCGTCGTCGACGCCCGCTCCGACGCGGTGCTGACGACAACCGGCCACGTGGAGTTGCTGGTGATGCAGGGCCGGCCGATCGACGAGCCGGTCGCGCAGCAGGGTCCGTTCGTCATGAACACCGAGGCCGAGATCCGCCAGGCGTTCGACGACTACCGCCGGACCCAGTTCGGTGGCTGGCCGTGGGATCGCCCCGACCCGACCCACGGATACACCGAGGAACGGTTCGCCCGCCACGCCGACGGCCGAGTGGAGACCTCCGTCAGCGTTCCATGAACGGGGAATCGCCGGGCTGACGGCGGGCGTGCGCCTCGCGCCAGGTCGTGAACGCCTGGATGATCCGTGGCGGCGTGCCGTGGTACTCGGTGAATCCACCGTTGACGGCACGTGTGTCGACGTACGCAGCATCGACGCCGTCGGCGTGCAGGAACGTGGCGCACTCGAACCCCGCGGCGCCGAGACGATCGACCTCGGCTCGCACGTCCTCGCACAGCAACCCGACGTGATGGAAACCGGTCTCACCGGCTTCGTACATGTCGCGGTAGATCGACGGCGTGTCGTCGTGTTGCACGATGAACTGGATCATCATGTCGCCGAGGTAGCCGAACGCGTACGACACGTCGGCTTCGTGCTGCGTGCCGCGATAGTCGAACGTGTCGGTCTGGTGATGCTCGGTGATCACGAACGGACCGGCGCCGAACAGTGCGTCCCACTCCTGCACGCTCGCTCGCAGGTCGTTGACGAGGTACGCGACCTGGAAGATCTGGTGATGGGGAAACTCCATCGCCGAACCCTGGCACACGGTCTCGAACCCCGGCGAGGCGCACGCCTCGACCGATCCGCCGCGACGGTCAGACGATCTCGGGGCGACCGCGCAGGCGGCGCCCCCAGTTCCGGACCGGCGTGCGGACGGCCTCGAGTCCGAGGTAGTACGCCGGGAACGAGATCAGCACGAGGATCGTCGACGTCACCAGTCCACCCATGAGCGTGAAGCCGAGCGACTCCCAGAACGGGTCGGAGATCGAGAGCGGCAGCAAACCGGCGATCGTCGTGATCGTGGTCGCCACCAGTGGGCGGAACCTCGATTCGACGGCCGACCTGATCGCCTCCCCCGGCGACGAGCCGGCCCGACGCTCCTGGTTGGCCGCGTCCACGAGCAAGATCGTGTTGTTGACCGCCACGCCGATCAGCGCGATGAAGCCGACCGCAGCGAGGAAGCTGAAGGGGTTGCCGGTCAGCGCGAGACCGGACGCCACGCCGAGAAACCCGAACGGGATCGCGAGGAAGATCAGTCCCGCCTGCGCCAGCGACCGGAATTGGATCGTGATCAGCACCAGCATCAACAGCAGCGCGACGAGACCGGCCACGCCGAGTGCGGCGAAATCGTCCTGGTTGTCGGATTCGAGTCCGAAGTCGAAGGCGAGCGCGTCGGCAGAGAGTCCGCGGGCCTCGACATCCGCGGGTGGGAACGCGTCGCCGACGTACGACTCGGTGGTGTTCAGGAACCCGGAGATCCCGCTGTCTTCGTCGTACTGGGCGCGGACTTCGATGATCCGCTGGCCGTCGACCCGAGACACCTCGCCATCGGTCGACACGATCGAGTCGGTGACGGTCACGACGGTGTTGCCCACGATGAACTCACGGCCGATCAGGTCGGCACGGATGTCGTCGGCGAGCGCCTGACCCGCTGCGACCGTGTCGTCGCCGACGGAGATCTGCACGGCGAACGGGAACTCGACGGGCGGTGGGCCGTTCTCGAGTTGGCCGATCGTGATGCGAGCACCGTCGACGCTGGCCGCTCGCGCCTCGATCTCCTCGACGAATTCCGGCGCGGTCGTCGACCGCGAATCGATGGGCGTCAGGTCGACGAAGGTCTCGGTGAGCCGTTCGTTGCCGCGCAGGTACTGCGACCGATCGAGTTCGTCGCCGAGGACGTCGATCACGATGTCGTCGATCTGGCGCGAACGTTCGTCGGCCTCGTCGATCGTCGTGCCCGCCGGGAACTCCGCGACGATCGACAGGCCGTTCGAATCGCTGCCCGACGGGAAGATGCTGAAGCCCAGGCCACCGGCTACCTGACCGCCTGCCATCACCGCCACCACGGCGACACCAGCGAGCCCGAAGCCGGCCGCCCGGCCCCGCCACCCGTTGCCCGCCGGG
The DNA here is from genome assembly GCF_046290335.1 of Ilumatobacter sp. Classification (GTDB taxonomy): domain Bacteria; phylum Actinomycetota; class Acidimicrobiia; order Acidimicrobiales; family Ilumatobacteraceae; genus Ilumatobacter_A. The sequence goes on from NZ_JBKAGH010000004.1 coordinate 277,412, forward strand.
TACGCAGCGACCCGGCCAGCCGCACGCGCCGCAGCCCGCTCGGCACGAACGATCGGATTCGGACCCGACGGCTTGGACCGGAGCAGGATCACACGCGCCAGCATCGGGATGAACACGATCGAGAACAGGAACGACAGCAACAGTGTGACGACGACCGTCGACGGGATCGGGCGGATGAACTCGCCGAGAATGCCGCCGATGAACAACATCGGCGAGAAGACCACGACCGTGGTCAGCGTGCCGGCGAACGACGCGCTGCCGACGCGGCCGATGGCGCGGCGCACGACGCCGACCGCTTCGTCGGACTCGGACTCGTCGGGGTCGTCTCGATTGGCGTCGATCGACTCCGAGATCACGATCGCGTCGTCGACGAGCAGCCCGAGGGTGAGGATGAGCCCGAACAGGGTGATCGTGTTCAGGGTGTAGCCGACGGCCCACAGGCCGACGAGCGCTCCCATGAGCACGAGCCCCATGAACAGCGCCGTCATGATCGCGACACGCCACCCGATCAACACGAGACTGACGAGCGCCACGGCGATGAGACCGGTGAGCAAGTTGCTCGACAGTGAGCCGAGCTGTTGGCGGACCCCGACGGCGAAGTCGAGCGTGATCTCGGCGTCGAAGCGATCGCCGAGAGGGTTCGCCTCGGCCGAAAGCAACCCGTCGACCCGATCGCTGAAGTCGAGCACGTCGAGGTCGGTCGATTCAGGGCGGATCAGGCCGACGGCGATCGCGTCGCGATACGGACCGGGCTCGAGCGCGACGCGCGTGAAACGGGTGACGCGCTGCTCGAACTCACCAGTACCGGGGTTGATCTGTTCCGACAGCAGATCACGAACCTCCGCGACCTCGATCGCGGTGTCGGCGACGAGGTAGTCGGCCAACAACGCCGCCTGCTCCTGGAACTCGTCCGCCGTTGCCGTCTCGGGTCCGACGATCGACACGAGCGCGTCGTACTGCCCAGCGAACTTCGCCGCGTTCACGGCGAGATAGTCGACAGTCGCCGACTCCGCCACCGTCGGATCGAGCTGCGCCCCGAGGTCGAGCAGTCGCTGGGTGCCGTCGCCGGAATCGATCGAGTCCTCGAACTCGACGGTGATCCCGAACGAACTCGGGCGAGCCTGGCTCGACACTTCGACGACCCCGTCGACGGCGGCGAACTCCTCCACGAGGGGTTGGACGACATCAGCGTCGACGCGTTCGGCGTCGTCGACGAAGTAGGTGCCGGTCACGATCGAGATCGGCGTGTTGATCGGCGGGAAACCTTCCCGGTCGAGTCCGAACCCGAACGCCGACAGGCCAGCCGTGACGACGACCACGAGCGCGGCCATCGTCACCTTCCAGCGCCGACTGGCAGTGGTTGCGATGGCCGTGATCGGGGAGAATCTCACGTGGCGTGACCGTATCGACGGCCACGACGGCGCGCGACTCGTGCGCTGTGGTGCTGGTCACGTCTGCTAGAGAACTGTCATGGCTTCGATTGCAGACGACACCCAGTGGATGGACGCCACCGATCAGGCGGCCCTCGTAGCGCGTGGCGAGGTGAGCGCCAGCGAGTTGGTCGACGGGGCGATCGAGCGGATCGAACGCCTCGACGGATCGTTGAACGCGGTCAACATCCGCTGGTTCGACGACGCCCGTGCGGCCGCTGCGACCCACGCCGGAACCGGCCCGTTCGCCGGTGTGCCGACGCTGCTGAAGGACCTCTGGGCCCACTCGACCGGACACCCGATGTCGAACGGCAACGCCGCGCTGCGCGACGCGATGCCGATCTCGGATCACGACACCGAACTCGTCGCCCGATTCCGCGACGCCGGGCTCGTCACGCTCGGACGAACGAACAGCCCGGAACTCGGCTCACTGCCGGTGACCGAGCCGACGGCATGGGGGCCGTCACGCAATCCGTGGTCGACCGCGCACACCCCTGGTGGGTCGAGCGGCGGTGCCGCAGCGGCCGTCGCAGCAGGCATGGTGCCAGTGGCGAACGCATCCGACGGCGGCGGCTCGATCCGGATTCCGGCATCGTGCTGCGGACTGGTCGGCCTCAAGCCCTCGCAAGGCCGCATCACCATGGGCCCCGAACGCGACGAGTCCGGGCTCGGCGTCCACTTCGCCGTGACCCGAACCGTTCGCGACACCGCCGCCCTCCTCGACGCGGTCGCGGGTCCCGGCGTCGGCGACAACGTCATCGCGCCCGCCCCGAGCCGTCCGTACCTCGACGAGGTCGGAGCGCCCGTCGAGCGTCTCCGCATCGGGCTCCTCGACACGCATCCGCAGGGCGACTTCCTGCACGACGACTGCGTCACCGCCGTCCGAGCGGCGGCCACGATGCTGGAAGGACTCGGCCACGACGTCACGCACGGCCATCCGGCGGCGCTCGAGGACACCTCGTTTCGCTCGCGCTTCATGGCGATGTGGGCGACCAACATGGCGTTGGGGATCGCCAACATGGGCGCCACGCTCGGGCGCGACCTCACCGCCGACGAGGTCGAACCGGTCAACTGGGCCCAGGCGCAGTACGCGAAGCGAGTGTCGGGTGTCGAGTACGGCGCCGCGCTCGCCGCCGTGTCGGAGTTCCGCCGCAGCGTGCAGGGCTGGTGGGCCGAGGGCCGGGATCTCCTCCTCACACCGACGCTGTGCGAGCCGCCCGTCGAGATCGGCGAACACGACGCGCTCCCTGACGACCCGATGGCCGGCATGCGGCGCGCCGCTCGCTTCATCGCGTTCACGCCGCCGTTCAACGCGAGCGGTCAGCCCGCGATCAGCCTCCCGCTGCACTGGAACGAGGGCGGGCTGCCGATCGGCGTCCAACTCGTCGCTCAGTACGGACGCGAGGACCTCCTCATCCGCGTCGCGGCGCAACTCGAAGCGGCGCATCCCTGGGCGCACCGCCGCCCCACCACCTGACACGACAGAGTGGGTCAGACCCACTCTGTCGCTTCTCGCCCGACGGTGTGTCAGCGGAACGTGGCGGCCCACTTCGGCACGATGGGCAGACCGGTGCCGATGTAGCGGCTGTGGGTCACGACCGCGTCGTCGACGACCTGATGGATCTGATAGCCGACCGGATCGTCGATGACGGCGATCGCACCGACGCCTCGGAGGTCGAGCGCGACGTGCTGCACGGTCGACATGCCCACCTGCGCGGGGATGCCGGCGAACGACGAGCCCATCGGCCGATGCAGGTGACCGCACATGATCCGAGCGATCGGTTGACCGTGCACCACCTCGGCGAGCAGGTCGAGGCCGAGAAAGCCATTGGCGTCCATCCAGTCGATACCGGAACGGAACGGTGGGTGGTGCATCGCCAGGAGTGTCACGCCGTCGTGCGCCTCGGCGAGGACCGAGCTCAGCCATGCCGCCCGGTCGTCATCGAACTCGCCGCCGTGGTGGCCTGGTCGCGTCGAATCGAGGCCGATCACTCGAACATGACCGACCGTGGCGACCCAACTCGCGTGCTCGGCCCCGGCCCACGGCACGTCGGGAAATCGGCCGCGTAACTCGGTTCGTTCGTCGTGATTGCCCGGGAGCGGCAACAGATCGACGGTGACGCCGCCGAGGAGGTCGCAGAGCTCGTCGTACTCGTCGGCACGGGCGTCGTTCGTCAGATCACCGGTCGCGACGACGAGATCGAGGCCCGGCTCTTCGGCGTTGATCGAGGCCACCGCGTCGGCGAGGCGAGCGTTGTTGTCGACGAACACCTCGGTCGTGTCATCGTCGGGAGCGAGCACGTGGGTGTCGGTCAACTGGCCGATCAACACCTGGCGGGCCGTCTGGTCGGTCACCTGCACGAGTGTTCCACAGCCCCGCCAACCCCGCGGCAACCGACGGCCGATCGGCGTAACGTGTACCGATGAGCCTGAGCTTGCGAGCGCGCGTGATCCGTTCCTCGATCTCCTCGTTCATCAAGGACGAGAAGGCGCCGATCGAGGTCCGGCGAGCGTCGATGGATCGCCTCGACAAGGTGCCGCGGCCGCGCAAGGTCTCCTACGCCGACCAGTTGGTCGGAGGTGTGCCCGCGATCGTCGCCACGCCCCATGCCGTCGACGGCGACCGTCACCTCCTCTACCTCCACGGCGGCGGGTACAGCCTCGGCTCACCGAAGAGTCACATCGCCATGGTGGCTCGACTCGCACGTCAGTCTCGTGCCGGGGCGACGGTGCTCGACTACCGGCTCGCGCCCGAGCACGTGTACCCGGCGGCCATCGACGATTGCGTCGCCGCGTATCGAGACCTCGCTGGTCGGATCGATCCGCGACACATCGTCATCGCCGGCGACTCGGCAGGCGGAGGCGCCGCCCTCGCGACCCTCTGTACGCTGCGAGATGCCGGGGACGCGCTCCCTGCGTGCGCGTACCTCCTGTCGCCGTGGACCGACCTCACGGGGTCGGGAGATTCGATGCGAACCAAGGCCGACGTCGAGCGGGTCATCAAGCCGAGCCTGCTTCCGGCGAGCGCCGCCCTGTACGCCGGTGAGACACCACTCGACCACCCCGGACTCTCCCCCCTCTTCGCCGACCTGAGCGAGCTGCCACCGATGCTGATCCAGACCGGCACCGACGAAGTGCTCCTCTCCGACTCGACGCGACTGGCCGACCGCGCGGAGCAGGCCGGCGTCGATGCGCAACTCGATCTGGCCGACGGGATGTGGCACGTGTTCCCGATGCTGGCCGGAGTGATGCCCGAAGCCGACGCCGCGCTCGATCACGCCGCCAGGTTCATCCGGGCACACACCCGCCACTGAGCGGCGGCCTGAACTGCGATGACGACGACCGAGTTGGCGATCATCCTCGTCGCCGTGGTGGCGGGAGCGCTGGTCAAGGCGGTCACGGGGATGGGACTGCCGATCATCGCGATCCCGATCGCAGCGTTGTTCATCGACCTCGACGACGCCGTCGTGACGATCGCGTTCGCCAACGTGCTGGCGAACGGGACCCTCGCGTTCCGTGAGCGTTCCCACATCGCCGAGACGCGCGACCTGCCCGTGCTCGCCGTCACCGGCGTCGTGGGTGCCGTCGTCGGCACGATCGCGTTCGTCAATCTGCCCGAGACCCCGCTGGTCGTGATCCTGATCGTGGCGATCGTCGCTTACGTCGCGATGTTCTTCGCGAAGCCCGATCTGCGCGTCGGGCCGGAACGCAGCCGCCGACTCTCACCGGGCGTCGGCCTCCTCGCCGGTGGATTCCAAGGGGCGATCGGGATCTCGGGCCCGATCGCCGGGTCGTGGGTGCATTCGTACCGCCTTCCTCGCGGCGCACACATCTTCTCGGTCACCTCGCTGTTCTTCGTCGGCGCGTTCGCTCAGTTCGTCGTACTCGTGGCGACCGGTGAGCTCTCGGGCCGTGTCACAGCGTCGCTGCTCGCGTGCGTCCCGGTGATGGCGTCGATTCCGGTGGGCACGCGACTGCGCGATCGCGTGAGCGCTCGCGGGTTCGACCTGGCGATCATCGCGATGTTGTGCGTGTCGATCGTCGCACTCGGTGTGAAGACCTTCGCCTGACCGTGTAGGGTCGTCAGCACAACCCGACGGGGAGTTCGTGGAACGACGAGCTGAGAGGGTGACACGCCGTCACCGACCCGAGAACCTGATCCGGATCATGCCGGCGTAGGAAGTCACCGTGAACGAACACATCGTGGTCGTGACAGGAGCAGCTCCGCTCCCTCCCGACATCTCCAAACTCATCCCGGCCAGCGCCATCGTGCTCGGCGTCGACGGCGGCCTCGACCATGCCCTCGCCGCCGGTCTACGGCCCTCGGGTCTGATCGGCGACCTCGACTCGGTCAGCGCCGACGGACTCGCCTGGGCGCGGGAACACGCGACGATCTCGGAACACTCGCCCGACAAGGACCTGACCGACACCGAGTTGGCGTTGTCGTTCGCCGCCGACATGCGCCCCGAGCGCATCACCCTCGTCGGTGGTGGCAACCGACTCGATCACACGCTCGCTGCGATCGGGGCGCTGAGCGCGCCGGCACTCACCGGCGTTCCGATCGTCGATGGCTGGTGGGATGGTCAACATCTCGACGTCGTCCACGGACCGGGTCGTCGCCGACTGCACCTCGAGGTCGGTTCGACGATGTCGGTGCTCGCATTGGGTGCGCCCGGAGAAAAAGTCGGCTTGACCGGCGTTCGCTGGCCACTCGATCAGGCACAGGTGCCGTCGGTGAGCGGCCTCGGCGTCAGCAACGAAGTCGTCGATCCAGACGGTGTCGTCGACGTGACGATCTCCTCGGGCGTCCTCACCATCCTCGACCGCCCACGTCGAGACGTCCCTGCACCCTCCCTCACGAACGGAACCCCGACATGAACCGACGCCCTCTTGCCGCCCTCGTCATCGCCGGACTCACGCTCGCCGCGTGCGGCGGCGGCGACGATCCCCGCGCGCTCACGCTCGTCACGTACGAGTCGTTCCCGACCGCCGACACGCCGATCAACGAACAGCTCGCCGCCTTCACCGAGTCGACCGGCATCGAGGTCGAGATCCTCGTCGCCGGCGACACCGGCACGATGCTCGCCAAAGCCGAGTTGACGGCCGGCAATCCGGAAGGCGACGTCATGTGGGGTATCGACAACACGTTCCTCTCCCGCGCCGTGAACGCCGGCATCTTCGATCGGTACACCGCGGCGGGCCTCGACACCGTGCCCGCCGAGTTCACGGCGTTGGTCCCGAACGGCGAGGCGACACCGGTCGACTTCGGCGACGTGTGCATCAACTACGACATCGCCGAACTCGCCGCTCGCGGCGTCGAGCCGCCGACCACGCTCGACGATCTCGCCGACCCCGCGTACGCCGACATGCTCGTCGTGCAGAACCCGGCCACCTCGTCACCCGGCCTCGCGTTCTTGTTGGCCACGATCGACGAGTACGGCGACGACGGCTGGCAGGACTACTGGTCGCGCCTCGTCGACAACGGCGTGTCGGTCGTCGACGGCTGGACCCAGGCGTACTACGAAGCGTTCAGCTACGCCGGCGGCGACCGGCCGCTGGTCGTGAGCTACGGCTCGTCACCGCCGTTCGAGGTCCTGTTCGCCGAGACCGAACTCGACGCTGCGCCGACCGGCGTGGTCGAGTCGACCTGCTTTCGCCAGGTCGAGTTCGCCGGCATCCTCGCGGGAACCGACGCGCCGGACGAAGCCCGCCAGCTCGTCGACTTCTTGCTCGACGAGCGCTTCCAGGCCGAGCTGGCGATGAACGTCTTCGTGTTCCCCGCGAACTCCGAGGTCGAACTCGACGCAGCGTTCACGGACTTCGCGGTGATCCCCGAGACGAGTCGTTCGCTCGACCCGGCCGTCATCGACGAGAACCGCTCGGGGTGGATCGACGCGTGGACCGACCTGGTCATCGGCTGAACGAACTCCCGCCACGGCTGGTCGTCGCGCTCGCGGCGACCCCGGCCGCGGCGTTGGTCGTCTTCTACCTCTGGCCGTTCGTCACGCTGATCGTCGAGGCGATCGACGTCGAGTCGGTTCGGTCGACGTTCTCTCGAGGGCGCACGTGGCAGATCGTCTGGTTCACGACGTGGCAGGCAGTCGTGTCGACAGCGCTGACCCTGCTCGTCGGTCTCGCACCGGCGTGGGTGATCGCCCGGTTCGACTTCCCGGGCCGCCGGACGCTCGTCAGCGTCCTCACCGCCGTGTTCGTGATGCCGACGGTCGTGATGGGTGCGGCGTTCCTCGCGCTGCTCCCCGATTCGCTCGACCGGACCGTGTGGGCCGTCCTGGCAGCGCACGTCGTGTTCAACCTCGCGGTCGTCGTCCGCACGGTCGGGGCGGTGTGGGAACACCTGCCTGCTGACATGGAACACGCTGCCGCAACGCTGCATGCCGGGCCGTTCACGACGTTCCGCGAGATCACCCTGCCGCTGATCCGCCCAGCCCTCACCGCCGCCGCGGCGATCGTGTTCTTGTTCACCTTCACGTCGTTCGGCGTCATCCGAATTCTGGGCGCCCCCGGCACGCGCACGATCGAGGTCGAGGTGTGGCGGCGAGCCACACAGCTCGGAGCGATCGGCGAGGCGGCCGTGCTCGCGATGCTGCAGCTCGGCGTGCTCGGGGCCGTCGCGGCGTGGTCGACCGTCGCTCAACGTCGCCACAGCCGAGCGCTGGCGCTCCGGCCGCTGACCCGACCGCAGCGGCCTCGCCGGACTGGCGAACGGGTGACGGTCGGCGTCGTCGCGTCGGCGACCGCATTCGTCGCCGTCGTCCCCCTTGCCGCCCTCGTGGCCAGATCGGTCTCGTCTCCCAGCGGATGGACCTGGCAGGCATGGGCCACACTGGGATCGGCCGAGGTGCGACCGGGCATCAGCGTCGGCGTGGCCCCGCTCGACGCACTGGTCAACTCGATCCGAACCGCTGCGTGGGCGACGGCGTTCGCCGTGATCGCGGGAGCACTCGCAAGCCTCGCCATCGCCGCCGCAGGACGCTCTGGCCGGTTCCTCGACGCCGGCTTGATGCTCCCGCTCGGTACGTCGGCGGTCACGATCGGTTTCGGCATGCTGATCACCTTCGACACCGCACCGTTCGACTGGCGCTCGTCGTGGTGGCTCGTTCCGGTCGGGCACGCGCTGGTCGCTACACCATTCGTCGTGCGGACGTGTCTGGGCGTACTGCGGTCGGTCGACCCACGCCTGCGACACGCCGCGGCGACCTCGGGAGCGTCGCCTGTGCGCGCCTGGTGGGAGATCACCGTCGCCCACCTGTGGCGTCCGCTCGCCGTCGCCGCCGCCCTCGCCGCCGCGATCTCCCTCGGTGAGTTCGGGGCGACGAGCTTCCTCTCGCGCAGCGGTGGCGAGACGCTGCCGATCGCGATCGAGCAGCTCCTCGGTCGAACGGGTTCGCTGCTCCAGGCCAAGGGCTATGCGCTGGCGACCATCCTCGCTGGTGCCACGATGGCGGTCGTGCTCCTCGTCGATCGCTCACACGACCTCGCCACCGGACGTCGGCGGTGATCGCCCTCCACGGGATCTCGGTGTCGTTCGATGGTGTCGACGTGCTGCGCGACGTCTCGCTCGACGTGCAACGCGGCGAGGTCGTCGCGCTGCTCGGGCCGTCGGGTTCCGGGAAGAGCACCCTGCTGCGCGTGATCGCCGGCATCGTGCTGCCCGACGCCGGCACGGTTCACCTCGACGGCGTCGACGTCACGAGGTTGCCGATCCATCGCCGCCGCGTCGGCATGGTGTTCCAGGACAACCAACTGTTCCCGCACCGCTCAGTCCGCGACAACGTGGCGTTCGGGCTCAAGATGGCCGGTGTCGCCCGCGAAGAACGGCGCGCACGTGCCGACGAGTGGCTGGTGCGCGTCGGGCTCGCCGGCATCGGGGATCGGCGGGTCACCGAGCTGTCGGGTGGTGAGGCGAAGCGGGTCGCGCTCGCTCGGACGCTGATCGTCGAACCTGCGGTGGTCCTCCTCGACGAACCGCTCACCGGACTCGACCGCGACCGCCACGACGAACTGGTCGTCGATCTGGCGGCGCTGCTCGCCGATGCCGACATCACCGCCATCCTCGTCACCCACGACCCGGATGAAGCCGGCGCGATCGCCGACCGTGTCGCCGAGTTGCACGACCTCTCCGGCGGCGATCACCGGGTCGTCGTGGTCGAGTCGACAGCGACACATGACCTTCGTCGGCGCGTCCTGCGTCACGGTGATCCGGACGCCGGAGTCGACTGGCCCGACGACCGCGCCTCGACGCATCTCGCCGCGGTGGACGACGCCGACCAGGTCGTCGCTGTCTCGACATGGATCGAGCGAGACGACGGCGTACAGCTGCGGGGCATGGCAACCGAACCGGGGCTCGCCGGATCCGGGCTCGGGTCGCTGCTGCTCCTCGCCGGCATCGAACGAGCGCGGGCATCGGGAGCGACACACGTCTGGGCCAACGCTCGCCTGACGGCGCTCGGCTTCTACGAGCGTCACGGGTTCAGCCTGGTCGGCGGCGAGTTCGTCGATGCGACGACCGGGCTTCCCCATCGAGTCGTGCGGTTCGACCTCGACTGACTTCCCGATTGCCGGGCCCGGGACCCACGGCGTGCGTGCATGTCCAACTCAACTCACGCACTCCGAAGCCGTGCCGCCAGCCTGCGCGCGCTGGCGGCCGCCATCGAGACCACGCCAGCCATGCACCTCGATCGAGACGCCGGCATCGACACCTGGCGCGGGCCGCGACCGGCCGCCTGCTATCGAGTCTTGATCGACGCGCAGCGACGCGTTCACGAAGCCGCCGAGGAGCTGCGCCGCGAGGCGTGGGAGCTGGAGCTGCGCGCCGAGGAACTCGAGTACCTGGCGCGGGTGCTCGGGTGAGCGCGCCCGTCGGCTACGACCTCGATCGGGTGCGCCACCTCCGGCGCCAGACGCTGGTGGCGATCGATGCACTCCGGCCGCTGTCGCACGTCGACGCCGCTTCGGCCTTGCGGGTCGTGCTCGAAAGCCAGTGGATGCCCGTGCTGACGGCGATCGAACGTCACGACCCGCTCGCCGGACACCTGGCGACGTACCGACCGCTGCGTGGCCGCGACACCGACTGGTTGATCGATCGTCTGCTCGAGCTCGACGTCGACCACGGCGGCACCTTCGTGCCGGTCGATCAGAGCGAGTTCGAGGACCTTGCTGCGGAGATGGTCCTACGAGCCCACGACGACCCTGACGTCGCACAGCGACTCGTCGAGTTCGGTGATCGTGACCTGGTCGTCCTTGCCGCTGTGGCGGGCGGCGCACCGGCTGCATGGTTGCTCGACATGCTCACCTTCCGGTTCGGGGCCGAACCGACCCGGGGGGACGGCGACCCCGCGGAACGTGGAGACGTGACGTCGACGGCGCTCGCCTATCTCACCACCCGTCCCGGTGCAGCTGATCTGCTGCTCGACGACGAGTGGGCGATGGGGGCGATCATGACCGACTCCCGCCTCGACACCGACGTCGTCGCGAGCCTCGTCGCGACCGCCGTGATCGACGCCGTCGACGCCCGCGAACGCTTCTTGTCGTTTCTGCCGTGGGCCGGGCGCGGCGACTTCCCGCCGGGCGTGTCCCGCGGGTTGGCGGTCGGGTTCGCGGCGGTCGCGTCCGGTCTCGCCCCGCAGCTCGACCACGGCAATCACGTCGCCGACATCGTCGACGACTCGGTCCACCACGACGACCTCGTGGCGCTCTTTTCGCGGATCGTGGTCGATCAGGTCGCGCACGACACCCTCGTGGGCATCATGGCCGAGGTCGTCGATCGGGCGGTGCCGGTCGGACTGTCGATCGCCGGTGCGGTGACCGGCGACCCGGTTGGCGCAGCGACGGCGCTGGGGTCCGAGCTCGCCGCGTCGGTGAACCTCGTGCGGCTGATCTTCTCGGACGGGCGATACGTCGCGCAGCGTCGCTTCGACGTAGCGTTCGCTGCGCACCTCCGGCACGCATCGGGCCAGATCGGTATCGTCGACGGCCTGATCGGGCTCGCTCCAGGATCGGCGACCGTGCGCTTCGTCACTCGAACGCTGTTCCGTTTCGCCAGCGGGCACCTGCTGACGGACGGTCCCGAACGGGTGCCCGATGCGAACACCGTCGAGCGCCTCGACGGCGTGATCGCGCTCCTGGCCCTGCAGCACGTGACAGCGTCGGATGAGACCTGGCGCCTCGCCGGCTTCGACTCGCTCTCGGACCCGGCCGCTCGACGGCTCCGCGAGCTCGCTGACCCCGATGGCGCGTCCGAGCCGGTCGATGCGTCGAGCCTCGAGCGGCTCCTCGTCGAACTCGACCTGCCCGCCGCCGACGAGGCCCGCGTGCGCAACTGGTTGGTCACGGTCGTCAACGCCGCCGGCGCCGACCCGTGACGTGCTCGCTCATGCGACCAGCGCGGGTCGCGAGCTCGTCGGGTTCGTGGCAGGCTGGACGCATGCAACTTGGCATGATCGGACTCGGCCGGATGGGCGCCAACATGGTGCGACGACTGCGCGACGGAGGCCACGACTGCGTCGTGTTCGACGTGAACGACGCGGCGGTCGCCGAACTCGAAGACGAGGGATTCGTCGGCGCACACTCGCTCGCCGAACTCGTCGCAGCTCTGGAGCCACCGCGGTCGATCTGGATCATGATCCCCGCCGCCTACGTCGACGCCACGCTCGACCGTCTGGTGCCGCTCCTCGACGCCGACGACACGGTGATCGACGGCGGCAACTCGTGGTACCACCTCGACGTCGATCGCAACAAGGTGCTCGAGCCGCAGGGCATCCACTACGTCGACGTCGGCACGAGCGGAGGGATCGCCGGCTTCGAGCGCGGCTACTGCCTCATGGTCGGCGGTGACGACACCGCCGTCGAGCGCTTGGTGCCGATCTTCGAGACCCTCGCGCCGGGCGTCGAAGCGGCCGAGCGCACGCCCGGACGTTCGGGCGACCCGGCGCCGGAGGAACAGGGTTGGCTCCACTGCGGCCCGGCCGGCGCCGGCCACTTCGTGAAGATGGTCCACAACGGCATCGAGTACGGATTGATGTCGGCGTTCGGCGAGGGGCTCAACATCCTCGCGAAGGCCGACATCGGCAAGCCAGGACACGAGTCCGACGCCGAGACCGCATCGCTCGACCAGCCCGAGTACTACCAGTTCGACTTCGACATCGCGAAGGTCACCGAAGTGTGGCGACGCGGGTCGGTGATCACCTCGTGGCTGCTCGACCTCACTGCGGAGGCGTATCTGGCCGACCCGAACCTCGACGCGTTCGCCGGTCACGTCGGTGACTCCGGCGAGGGCCGCTGGACGATCGACGCGGCGATCGACGAAGGCGTCCCCGTGCCGGTGCTGTCGGCGGCGCTGTTCCAACGCTTCAGCTCGCGCGGCCGCTCCGACGTGAGCGACAAGGTCCTCTCGGCGATGCGCGCCGGCTTCGGCGGGCACCAGGAGACGAAGGGTTCGGCCCAGTGAGCGACGCTGGCAATGACACGGTGAACGTGGGCGAACTCCGCGGCGGTGCGTATCTCGACACGACCCAGATCCAGACTCATCAACCGGAGGCCGACGCGCTCGTCCTGTTCGGCGCCACCGGCGACCTGGCGAAACGCAAGCTGTTCCCGGCCCTCTACCACCTCGAACATTCGGGGTCGCTGAAGGTGCCGGTGATCGGCGTGGCCCGAAGCGACTGGTCCGACGAGGACTTCCGAACCCACGCGACCGAGTCGATCGACACCCACGTCGACGATGTCGAGGCACCGGTGATGGCGTCGCTGCGCGAGCGCCTCGATCTCATTCAAGGCGACTACGCCGACGAGGCGACGTGGGCGGAACTGCGTGACACGCTCGATCGCCACGGCTCGAAGACTGCGGTGTTCTACATGGCGATCCCGCCGACGATCTTCCCGATGGTCGCCGAGAAACTGGCGTCGGTGGGGCTCAACGAGCGCGGCCGCATCGTCGTCGAGAAGCCGTTCGGGCGCGATCTCGACTCGGCGATCGAACTCAACCGCACGCTGCACTCGGTGTTCCCCGAGGATCACATCTTCCGCATCGACCACTATCTCGGCAAGGAAGCCGTCGAGGACCTCCTCGTGTTCCGCTTCGCCAACACGCTGCTGGAGCCGGTCTGGAACCGCAACTACGTGCGCAGCGTGCAGATCACGATGTCGGAGACGATCGGCGTCGAAGGCCGCGGGTCGTTCTACGAAGGGGTCGGCGCGATCCGTGACGTGCTCCAGAACCACCTCCTGCAGGTCGTCGCACTGTTGGCGATGGAGCCGCCCGCCGGGCCGGACTCGGGGTTCTTGCAGGACGAGAAGGCGAAGGTGATCAACGCGATGCGCCCGATCGACTGTTCCGCGCTCGTGCGCGGCCAGTACGTCGGCTATCGCGACGAAGCCGGCGTCGACGAGAACTCCGACGTCGAGACCTTCGCCGCGGCACGGCTCGAGATCGACTCGTGGCGATGGGCGGGTGTGCCCTGGTACGTCCGGGTCGGCAAGGGGCTCGCCGAGAACGCGACCGAGGCGGTCGTCGAGTTGCGCGAGCCCCCACGGATGCTCTTCGACGAGGCGGGCAGCCCGCCGCCCGAGCGCAACCTGATCCGGCTGCGGCTCGGCAAGAACGACGGCGTCACGTTCGCCCTGCAGGCCAAGACCCCGGGGCCGAATCTCGACAGCCAGGAGGTCGACATCGACGTCGACTTCGCGGCCGCGCTCGGCGAGCGACAGGACGCGTACGAGCGGCTGCTGGGCGATGCGCTGCTCGGATCGCTGCGCCGCTTCGCCCGCCAGGACGTCGTCGAGAGCACCTGGCGGGTCGTGCAGCCAGCCCTCGACGAGCCAGGCCCCATCTACCCGTACTTCCGCAAGTCGTGGGGCCCGTCCGAGGCCGATCACCTCCTCGCCGACGGCGACGTGTGGTATCCGCCGTCGCCGACGAGATAGCTCCGACACCACCGTGGCGTGGATTCCCATCACGCTGCTCGCCGCGACGTTCCAGATCCTGCGCACGGCTCGCCAACACGAACTGCGCCGCTACCTGAACGTCAACGCCGCTGGGTTCGTCCGCTACGCGTACGGGTTCCCGATGGCACTCGTGGCGTTCGCGATCACGTTCGTGGTGTTCCGCGCCGAGCTGCCGACTCCGCCCTGGCGGTTCTGGCCGATCATCGCCGGTGCCGGTGTCGCGCAGATTCTCGGCACGCTCGCGCTGCTGCGGTCGTTCCAACTGCGTGACTTCGCCATCGGGACCGTCTACGTGAAGACCGAGGTGATCCTCGTCGCCATCGTCTCGGCGGTGGCGCTCGGTGAGCCGCTTGCACCACTCGGTTGGGTTGCAGCGATCGTGTGCATGGTCGGCGTCGCGTGGCTGGCTGCGCCCGACAAGCTCTCCGACGTGGCCCGCAGCGCGGCCGACCCGGCGGCGCTGATGGGCGTAGCGGCCGGCCTCGGCTTCGCCCTCGCCGCCGCCGGGATCCGCGGCGCGTCGAATTCGCTCGGCGACGCCCCGACGTGGAACCGCGCGCTCGTGACGCTCACGGCGATGCTGGCGATCCAGGCGTTGATCAACGGCGCGCAACTCGCGCTGTTCGACCGGGCTGCGCTTCGTTCGGTCGCCGTCCATTGGCGACCGGCGCTCCCGGTCGGCGTGCTCAGCCTGGCCGGCTCCGCGTGCTGGGCACTGGCCGTCACGTTGACCAGCGCTGCCAAGGTCCGCACCCTCGGCCAGGTCGAGTTGGTGTTGGCGTTCGCGATCTCGGCGTTCTGGCTCCACGAACGCCACCGCCGCGCCGAGTACCTCGCCAGCGGCCTGGTGATGCTCGGCGTCGTCGGCGTCGTCGCCCTCGGCTGACGGCCAGCGACCGGCCAGGTGCTCAGTCGACGACGGTCGGGTCGGGGACGACGCTGCGCTGCAGCCATTGGAAGATGCGCCAGCCGGTGTGTTCGGGCGACAGCGTCGACGCCGCGATCCGAGCCGCCTCGTCGCTGATCGCTCGCCCGTTCGGTGCCTTGACGTGGACTTCGGCGACCCGCTCGGCCATCACGAACCACCCCACCGCTGACTCGACGGTCTGGCCGACGGTCAACAGCCCGTGATTGCGCAAGATGCACAACTTGTGCTCACCGATCGCGGCGGCGATCCGTTTGCCGCCGTCGATCGAGAGCACCTCGACCTCCTCGTCATCGAACATCGCCTGATCGAACACGAACGCGCACGACTCCTGGCTGATCGCCCGGAACGGCTCGACGTTGGCCGACCAGGGCGTACCGAATTGGGTGTGCGTGTGCGCCGCCGACACTGCGTCGGGGCGCGCCGCCAGCACCGGCGCGTGGATGTTGTAGCCGGCGGTGTTGACCGCCTCGATGCCGTCGCCCGGCCCGACGAGGACGAGCCGGTCGACGGTCGCCTCACCGAACGGCACACCCCAGTCGAGCAACCAGAAGTGATCGGGCTGTTCCGGATCGCGAGCCGACACGTGCCCGTCGCCGAGCTGTCCCCAGCGCATCGCCGCGAAGATGCGGTAACCGAGCGCACACATGCGCTTGCGGTGCGCTCGCTCGGCGTCGACGTCGCGGGACGTTCCATATGGCTCGACCCCGTCGAAGCTCGGATACTCGCTGTCGTCCATGCCCACACCGTGCCCCCGCCGAGCGGAATCTGTCAACCCGGATGCTCATCCGGCGTGGCTACGTTCGGGGGTATGGCACCTCCCACCGGTCACGTCGTCGCCGTACATCGCAGCGCCGAGCACGAGTTCTCCAAGCGGACGTGTCCGTCGATCTCGGTGGTCCCAGGTCTCGGCGTCGAGGGCGACGCGCACATGGGCTCGCTGGTGACGCACCGGTCGCGGGTCGCACGTGACCCGAGTCAGCCGAACCTGCGGCAGGTCCACCTCGTCGCCGCCGAACTCCTCGAGGAGGTCAACGCCGCCGGCTTCGACGTCTCGCCCGGCCAGATCGGGGAGAACATCACCACCAGCGGGCTGGATCTGATCCGCCTGCCGGTCGGCACGACGCTGCGCATCGGCGAGGCGCTGTTGGTCCTCACCGGGCTACGCAACCCGTGCGTGCAGCTCGACTCGTTCCGAGACGGTCTGCAAGGCGCGATGCTCGGCCGGGACGACGACGGCACGCTGCTCCGCAAGACCGGGGTGATGTCGGTGGTGGTCAACGGTGGGGACATCACCACCGGCGACGAGATCGCCGTGTCGTTCCCGCCCGGCGAGCCGATGCCGATGAAGCAGATCTGACCGGTCGCGCTCACGGACAGGTGACCATCACGGTGAAACCGTCGTCGCCCAACGGGTCGACGAGAACTCCAGCGCTGTCGTAAATCCTGACCCACAGCCTGGGTTCGGCGACAGCGCCGGAGAAGAGTTCGACCGAAATCTCGCCGGGCACCGAAGAACCCGCAGCGTTGTCGTTGAGGGACGCGGTCCAACCGCATCCGACCACGGACGAGTCGAAGGTGACGCTGAAGCTTCCCTCGAATTGCCGCGCGACGGAGCTCACACCCGATCCCGCCAACAACGTCGCACCATCGGTGTCCGCATCGACCTTTGCCCAGCGGAGGCTTCCAGGCGCAGCCATCGGGCCGCACGTGTCCGACAGCGCAACGAACGCATCGTCGTGAGCACCGACGCAGGTGATGCCGACACCCTGAACAGCGCCGGCGAGCGTCGTATCAGCCACCCTGGCCGTGGATCCGGTGGCGAGACTCACGCTGGTATCAGAGCTACCGAAGAAGGGATCCGTACTCCCGGCGCCAGAGAACGACGAACTCCGAACGGTCATCGACGAGTCCATGATGAGACGGGCCCCCTGATTGATGTCCTCCGCGCCGTCGGCGGACGCCGTGACGGTGGCCATCGTCGCGGTCGCCTGGATCATCTCGACGCCGATGGCCCACTGCCCGCCGCTCGCGGTCGCGACGACGTCGGTCAACGTCGCCGTCGAGGAGTCGATCTGCACCCCGCGGGTGTCTGATCCGCCGGTGGCGGTTGCGACCACGTCGGTCAGCGTCGCCGTCGAGTCGACGTTGGTGATGCCCACGGCCGCCACACCGCCGACGCCGTTCGCGGTTGCGGTGACATCGGACATGATCGTCGTCGAGTTCGTGTTGAAGATGGCAACGTTGCTGATCGTGCCGCCGGCTGCGGTGGCCGTCACGTGGAGCATGGTGAGCGATCCGGTGTTGTAGATCCCGACCGATCCGAGGTCGCCACCCGTGTTGGCGATCGCGAGGTGACGGATCTGTGCGGCGACGACCCCGTCCGAATGGATCGTCGCCCCAGGCGTCGAGAAGTCACTGGCGCACGCACAACCGATGGTGGTGACGCCCTGACCAGAACCTTCGACGTCGACGTGACTCTTCAGGGCCACCGACGCGGTCTCCGTGTAGGCGCCGGGCGCGATCCTCACCAGGTACGGGTTGCTCGCCGACGCATCGGTGATCGACGCCAACGCCGCCGACAACAGCAGGAAGTCACCGCTGCCGTCGTCCGCGACCCAGATCACCCGAGCCGGCGACTCCGCATCGACACCGGCCGCACCGGGATCGCCCTGCGGACCGGGATCGCCCTTCGGGCCGGTGTCGCCGACGTCTCCCTGATCGCCCTGCGGACCGGGATCGCCGACGTCTCCCTGATCGCCTTTCGGACCGGGATCGCCGACGTCTCCCTGATCGCCCTTCGGACCGGGATCGCCGACGTCTCCCTGATCGCCCTTCGGACCGGGATCGCCGACGTCTCCCTGATCGCCCTTCGGGCCAGTGGTGCCGGCCTCTCCAGTGTCACCCTGTGCACCCACGGCGCCGGCCTCGCCCATCTCGCCCTGCGGACCGGCTGGGCCCGCTGGGCCAGCTGGGCCGCCTTCGGACGGGATGTAATAACCGTTCACGTCGATCACCACATTCACCGACCCCGCATTGTTGAACACATCGAACGACCCAGAACCCGACAACGACGACACCACCGCATTCGGCACCGGCGGCTGACCCGGAAACGGATTCAACGACGCCGCCGTCGGACGATCACCCGACGGCCACACCGTCAAGAAGCTCGGAGCCGACGCACCCAACGCCGTGATGTTCAACGACACCCCCGTCGCCGACGACGGGATCCCCTCGCACTCACCGTTGTCGCCCCACACCTCGAACGTCGACGACTCCCCCGCACCCAACGTCGACACCGAACCCACACCCACCGGCGCCGGACGCGTATCCGCCAAACGACACGGCACCACCGGCACGAACACCGACCCCGACCCCCCATCCGACTGCGCCCGCACCGCAACACCCGCAGCCAACAACCCCACCGTCACCAACCCCACCAACGCCAACCGACCACGGCCCACACCAGACTTCGACATCACAACTCCCTCACATCACGACAGACCCAGATGCCCACCAGCCGCAACCTACGCACCACCGATGAGTCACCGATGAGCCGCGGGAAATCGGTGCGTCAGACGGGGAAGCCGCGGCGGGGGACGACGATGACGGTGCCGTCGTCGGGATCGAGGTCGACCGTGACGCAGACGTGATACACCTCGCCGAGACGTTCGGCGGTGAGCACGTCGGCGGCGCTTCCCTCCGCGACCACCGCGCCCTCGTGCAGCATCACCAGCCGGTCGGTGTACGTGCCGGCGAGCGTGAGGTCGTGCAGCGCGGAGATCACCGTGAGCTGCTGCGAGCACCGCAGTTCGGTCACCAACTCGAGCGCCTGCTGCTGATGCCCGATGTCGAGCGCGGAGGTCGGCTCGTCGAGCAGCAGGATCGGCGCCTGCTGCGCCAGCGCTCGGGCCAGTACGACGCGTTGGCGTTCGCCGCCGCTCAACTCGCCGAGCAGGCGGCCAGCGAAGTCACCGAGCCGAAGCCGGTCGAGCACGTCGTCGACGATGCGACGATCCTCCGACGACGGCGCACCGAAATAGGAGACGTAGGGCGTCCGACCGAGCAGGACGTAGTCGGCGGCGGTCATGTCGGACGGCAGGAGCGGCTGCTGCGCGACGTAGGCGATGAGCCGGGAGCGCTCACGATCCGAGAGCTCGCACAATGGATGTCCGTCGACGAACACCTCACCCGAGTGCGGGGTCAAGCCGGCGATCGCCCGGAGCAGCGACGACTTGCCCGCACCGTTCGGGCCGATCACGCCGACCCACTCCCCGGGCTCGACGTCATGGGTGAACGGTGCCAACGCCTCGCGGCGCCGCTTGCCGCTGCCGTACGCGACCCCCACGTCGCTCAGTTGCAGCGAGGTCACAGCGCCACCCGACGGGTTCGCAGCAGGTAGATGAAGAACGGCGCACCGATGAACGCCGTGACGACACCGATCGGTGTCTCGGCCGGGTTCGACAGCATGCGGCCCGGCACGTCGGCCAGGATCAAGAACGCGGCGCCGCCCATCAGCGACAGCGGGAGGAGTCGGCGATGCCCGGCACCGGCGACGAGACGCACGACGTGCGGCACGACGAGGCCGACGAAGCCGATCAGCCCGCTCACCGACACCACCGCCGCCGTGCCGAGCGTCGCCGCGATGACGATCACCAACCGCGTCCGTGTCACCGACACCCCGAGGGTCGTCGCCTCGTCGTCGCCGACGCGGAACACGTCGAGGTGACGGCGATGCACCAGTAGCACGACGCAGCTCACCGCGACGTACGGCAGCACGAGGCGTACGTCGGCCCACGTCGACTGCGACAGGCTGCCGAGGATCCAGCGGAACACCTCGCGGATCACCTCGAGGTTGCGCTGCAGGAGAAACGTCTGCACCGCGGTCACGAACGACACCACGGCGACCCCCGCCAACACGAGCGTCACACCCGAACGGTCGCCGCCGAACGCCGCGCCGACCGTGTAGGTCACCAAGACCGTGGCGACGGCGACGATGAAGGCCACCGTCGGAACCGGGTCGACCGGCCACGTCGCGGTGACGTCACGACCGACCGTGAGCGCGATCGTCGCTCCCAACCCGGCACCCGCCGCCGCGCCGAGCAGATACGGATCGACGAGCGGATTGCGGAACACGCCCTGATAGCTCGCGCCGGCGATCGACAGCATCCCGCCGACGAGCCCGCCGAGCACGACCCTCGGCATCCGCACCTTCCAGACGATCGCCCACTCAGCGTCGGTGACGCCGGTGTCGAACGAGATCCACGGCAGTCGGTTGACCAACTCCAACGGGACGCGCCACCAATCCGGCCCGGCCGGGCCGATCGACGCGCCGAGCAGCACCGCGACGACGAGCAGCGCTGCGGCGCCGGCGAACCAGCGCGCGTCCCGGGAGTCGGTCATGTCGTCGAGTCCGAACTCAGGCGGGCACCGCGGCCTGCTGCACGGCAGCGGCCACTGCTTCAAGGTAGTCGGCGATGCGCGGACCCCAGCGGGACGCGATGTCGTCGTCCATCTCGATCACGTTGCCGTTCTGCACCGCGGCGATCGCGTCGAAACCGGGGCGAGCTGCGACGGTGTCGGCCGTCTCGCCACAGCACTTGGTGTCCGCCAGGAAGATCAGGTCGGGATTTGCGTCGATGAGGAACTCGGCGTTGAGCTGCGGGAACCCGAAACTCTCGGATTCGTCGGCGTCGGCGATGTTGACGAGGCCGAGCAGGCTGTAGACCGCACCGATGAACGTCGTGGAGTCGGCACTGAAGTAGCTGGGGTCGAGCTCGTGGTAGTAGGTCAGCGGCGTCGCGAGTTCGGGGGCGGCGGCGATCGCGGCGTCGATGCGGGTCTGCATGTCGAGCACCACCTCGGCCGCCTCGCCGACTCGGCCGGTCACCGCACCGAGCTGCTCGATCTGTGCGTACACGTCGGCGAAACTGGTCGCAGCCGGCCCGTCCCACGACTCGATCCCCAGCTCGGCGAGTTGGTCACCCAGCCCGGTGAAGTCGCCGCCGATCACGACGAGGTCGGGTTCGAACCCGGCGATCGCTTCGACGTTGGGCTCGAAGCCCGACAGTTCGTTGGGCAGCTCGAGCGCCTCGGCGGGGTAGTTCGAGAACTCGTCGACGGCGACGAGCAGATCGCCCGCGCCGATGGCGAACAGCATCTCGGTGTGCGTCGGACTGAGCGACACGATCCGCTGCGGGCCGTCGGGCTCGGGGGCGTCGGTCGCCACCGGAGCCTCCGTCACGGCTGGGCCTTGCGTCGCAGCCGGAGCGTCGGTTGCAGCAGGCGCTTCGTCGCTGCCGCAGGCTCCGGCCAGGAGCGAGATCCCGGCGAGCAGCGCGACAGATCTGCGCAGTGGGTACTTCTTCATGATGGTTCCTCCAAGGAAACATGGAGGACAAGCGGGGTCTGCCCGAGGGCGAACCTTCCCTTGCCTCGAGGGATGGATATTCGCGGCGTCGGTGCAGGCGACCGGGCTGGTCAGCACGAGGCTGACATCACCGTTGCGGGACAGCGTCGGATTCTCACCGAACTTCGCTCCACTGACGACAGTTCGGCACTGTAGTGGACGTCGGCCTAGTCTCCCTCATCTCATGACCTCCTCCGACGCCCCCATCGAGGATCCCCGCCCCGACGGCCTCCGCCGCGCCGATTCCCTCGTCGTCGTCAACACCGGCAACGGCAAAGGCAAGTCGTCGTCTGCGTTCGGGATGATGATCCGCGCCGTGGCCCGCGACTGGAATGTCGCCGTCGTGCAGTTCATCAAGTCGGGGAACTGGAACGTCGGCGAGGAGAAGATCGGACGTCAGCTCGGCGTCGACTGGCACGCCTTCGGCGACGGGTTCACGTGGGACTCCGCCGATCTCTCCAACGACATCGCCCACGCCGCGGCCGGCTGGGCGAAGGCGGTCGAGCTCATGCACGCGGGCGAGCACCAGCTCGTCATCTTCGACGAACTGACGTATCTGTCGTCGTTCGGATGGCTGGCCATCGAGGAGATCGTGCAGCCGATCCGTGACCGACCGCGCCACGTCAACGTGATCGTGACCGGCCGCGACGCTGCTCCGGAGTTGATCGAACTCGCCGACACGGTCACGGAGATGACCGAGATCAAGCATGCCTACACGCAGGGCATTCGCGCCATGCGCGGCCTCGACTTCTGAACGCCCGCCGTGATTCCTGCGAGCCTGCGCCCATGTCGCTGAAGTTGTGCCCATGTCGCTGACCCTGCTCATCGGCGGTGCCCGCAGCGGCAAGAGCTCGCTGGCCGTCGACATCGGTCATCGTCACCACGCAGCTGGCGATGCGGTGACCTACCTCGCAACGGCCCCGGCCGTCGACGACGACATGGAGCAGCGGATCGAACGCCATCGCTCCGAGCGGCCGACGACGTGGGCAACGATCGAAGAACAGCACGACCTCGCCGCGGCGGTCGAGTCCGTCCCGTCGGGGCTGGTGATCATCGACTGCTTGACGCTGTGGACCTCGAACCTGATGTGGGACGGGCTCGACGACGATGCCATTCGTTCGGTCGCGTCGACGACGGCTGCACAGTGCGCGCAGCGTCGCGACCCGGTGGTGGTGATCACGAACGAGGTCGGGCTCGGCGTGCACCCCGACACCGAGTTGGGTCGCCGCTACCGCGACACCCTCGGCTGGGTCAACCAGACGTGGGCTGCGGCTGCTGGCACCGCGCTGCTGTTGGTCGCAGGCAAAGCGATCCCGCTCCACGACCCCTTGGAGACTCTCGGTCGATGAGCCTGCTTCGCGATCGTCTCGACGGCCTTCCGGAGCCCGACCACGCAGCACGCGACGCCGTGGCCGCTCGTGCCGCCGAGGTGCTCCGACCGGCCGGCGCACTGGCCTGGCTCGATGACGTCGCCGCCTGGCTCGCCGGATGGCAGCGGACCGCGACGCCGTCGGTCGAGCGGCCAGCGGCGCTCGTGTTCGCGGGCGACCACGGTGTCGCCGCGGCCGGCGTCAGCAACTACCCGTCCGACGTCACTGCGGTGATGCTCGATGCGACCCGCCAGGGCCGCGCCACGATCAACGCGTTCGCCCACGCCATCGGGGCGAGCGTCACGGCAGTGGACGTCGGCGTCGGCCAGCCGACCCACGACATGCGCCACGAGGCCGCGCTCTCGCCGGAGCGATTCGACGAGGTCACCCGGCTCGCCTTCGACGCCGTCGACGCACTCGACTGCGACCTGCTGGTGCTCGGCGAACTCGGGATCGGCAACACCACGGCGGCGGCAGCGGTCGCAGCGGCGATCGCCGGCGGTGAGGTAGCCGTGTGGGTCGGTCGCGGCAGCGGCATCGACGACGAGGGCCTCGACCGCAAGCGCGCTGCAGTGCAGGAATCGGTCCGTCGCATCGCCGGGGTGATCGACCCCCTGGAAATCCTGCGCGAAGTCGGGGGCTCGGAGTTGGTCGGGATGGCGGCGGCCGCCGTCGCCGCTCGACACCGCTCGATTCCCGTCGTCCTCGACGGCTACATCTGCACAGCCTCGATGGTGCCGCTGCACCTGGCCGAGCGGACCGCGCTCGACCATTGCATCGTCGGTCACTGTTCGGCCGAACCCGGCCATCGCAAACTGCTCGAGCGGCTCGACAAGGCGCCGCTGCTCGATCTCGACATGCGCCTCGGCGAAGGTTCCGGCGCGATGGCCGCCGTTCCGCTCGTCAAGATGGCCTGCGCCGGGGTGGTCGGCGTCGCCACGTTCGGCGAATGGTTCGGCGAGTCCACCTGACGCCGATGCGAGCAGTGCAGTGAGATCCAACGGATTCCGGCCCAACGGACTGCTCGGCGCAGCACAATTCTTGACGCGGGTGCCGATCCGGTTGCGGGCGGCTCCCGACCTCACGGCGTGCGTTCCCTGGTTCGCGGCGGTGGGCGCGCTGATCGGTGTCGTGCTCGGTGGGGTCGCCGCCGGGCTGATGGAACTCGTGCCGGCCACGGTCGCCGCTGCGGTCGCCGTGACGCTGGGCCTGGTGCTCACCGGGGCGTTCCACGAAGACGGGCTCGCCGACACCGCCGACGCGATGGGAGGCTGGACGCCCGAGCGACGGCGCGAGATCCTCAAGGACTCGCGTCACGGCAGCTATGGCGTGGCAGCGATGTGCTCCACGATCGTCATCCGCATCGTGTGCATCGCAGCGCTCACGCCGGCAGCGGCGTTCGCCGGTCTGGTCGCGGCGCACACGTTGGGTCGGGGCGCGGCCGTTGCGGTGATGGCGACCGCTCCACCAGTTCCGACCGAGGGCCTCGGCGCCGACTACACCCGCACCCTGTCACGCGGTCGAGCCGCTGTGGGTGTCGGTGCCGCGATCGCCGTCGGAGCGCTCGCGGTCGGCTGGTGGGTCGTGCCCCTCGCTACCGCAGCGGCCGTCGGTGCCGCTGCCGTCGCACGGCTCGCCCGCCGAGCGTTCGGTGGCGTGTCGGGCGACATCCTCGGCGCCGTCGAACAGGTCGGAGAATGCCTCGTGCTCATCGTGGTGACCGGGCTCGCCCTCCGCCATCCGATCTGGTGGGCTCGGTAGCCTGCCGATCGTGTCCGACGCTCCCCCACCTCGTACGTCACCGATCGCGCACGTCGCGCAGCTCGGTCGCGGATTCGCGATGGGCACTGCCGACATCGTGCCCGGCGTCTCCGGAGGCACGGTGGCACTCGTCCTCGGGATCTACGACCGCCTGATCCACAACGTCCGCGAAGGCGCTCGCGGGCTCAAGCAACTGCTCACCGGCGACATGGCGTCATTCCGCTCCACCGTCACCCGCATCGAATGGCTCTGGCTGATCGCCCTGCTCGGCGGCATCTTGCTGGCGATCGCAACGCTGTCATCGATCCTGGAACGATTGCTCGACGAGGAGGCGATCGCGATGTCGGCGCTGTTCCTCGGCCTCGTCCTCGGCTCGGTCTGGGTCGCCTGGCAACTCCTCGACCGCATCGACGTTGCGGCGATCGCCATCATCGTCACCGTCGCCGTCACCCTGTTCTTCGTCTTGGGGCTGCGCTCCGACACCGAGGTCGCCGACACCGCCGAAGAGATCGTCACCCAGCCGCTGTGGATCTTCTTCCTGTCGGGATCATTGGCGATCTGCGCCATGATCCTCCCCGGCATCTCGGGGTCGTTCATCTTGGTGATGATCGGGATGTACACCGAGGTGCTCGGCGCCGTCAACGACCGCGACATCGCCTCACTGCTCGCGCTGGCACTCGGATGCGTGGTCGGCCTCGCGTTGTTCTCGACGCTGTTGAGTTGGCTGCTCGATCACTACCACCACGCGGTCATCGCCGCGATGATCGGCTTGATGATCGGCTCGACCCGGGTCCTCTGGCCGTGGCCGAACGGCACCCACACGACACGCCTCGAAGCCCCGAGCGGCGACGTCATCGTGCCGGTGATCCTGTTCGTGGTCGGTCTCGCCGTCGTCGTGGCCGTCGAACGGCTCGGTCGACGCGTCGTCGCCAGCTGATTCCCTATCGGGGATCGACGGACGACGCTCAGGCGAACAGGTCGGCGAGTCGCCGGATACCTTCGATCAGGTCGTCGTCGCCGAGCGCGAAGCTGAACCGTCCGTAGCCGGGCAGCCCGAAGGCTTCACCGGGCACGAACGCCACCTTGGCCTCCTCGAGCACGATGTCGGCCAATTCGACCGTGGTCGTCGCGACCTTGCCGTTGATGTCGCGACCGAGCAGCCCCTGCATGTCGGGATAGCAATAGAACGCCCCCTGCGGCTCGGGACAAGTCACCCCGTCGATCGCGTTGAGCATCTCGTGCATGATCCCGGCGCGACGAGCGAACGCTTCGCGCATCATCACCACGTCGTCGAGCGAGCCCTCCAAGGCAGCGATCGCGGCTCGCTGTGCCACGTTGGTGACATTGGACGTGGCATGGCTCTGGAAGTTGGTGGCCGCCTTGATGACGTCGACCGGACCGATCATCCAGCCGACTCGCCAGCCGGTCATCGCGTAGGTCTTGGCGACGCCGTTGACGATCAGACATTGCTCGGCCAGGTCGGGAACGAGCACCGGCATCGACGAGAACTCGTGCGAGCCATAGGTGAGGTGCTCGTAGATCTCGTCGGTGATCACCCACACGCCGTTTGCGACGGCCCACTCACCGATCGCCTTGACGGCCTTGGGCGGATACACCGCACCCGACGGGTTGTCGGGGCTCACGAACAGCAGCACCTTGGTGCGGTCGGTCTTGGCCGCATCGAGTTGCTCGATCGTGACCTGGAACCCGGATTCGGCGTCGGTGTCGATGACGACCGGCACACCGCCGGCGAGGGTGATCGCCTCCGGATACGTGGTCCAGTACGGAGCCGGGCAGATGACCTCGTCGCCGGGATCGCACAGGACGGCGAAGGCCGTGTAGACCGCATGCTTGCCGCCGCAGGTCACGAGCACATTGCTGGCATCACAGTCGAATCCCGAGTCACGCAGCGTCTTGGCCGCGATCGCCTGCTTCAACTCCGGGAGTCCACCGGCCGGCGTGTACTTGTGGTTCTTCGGGTCGGCACAGGCCGCGATGGCGGCATCGACGATGTGCTGCGGCGTCGGGAAGTCGGGTTCACCGGCGCCGAACCCGATGACGTTCTCGCCGGCGGCCTTCATCGCCTTGGCTTTGGCATCGACGGCGAGCGTGGCGGAGGGCTGAATGGCGGAGAGTCGTTGGGAGGTGCGCTTCACGCCCGCGAGGTTACTCCCGGGCCCGCACGCTGATGAGGGTGGATTCGAGCCGGAAGCCGAGACGTGTCGACGACCGTCGATGGCGGCATGCTTGGGGAGTGAGTCTCGACCCCGCTTCGATCACCATCCCCAGCGAACTGCTTCCCGGCGACGGCCGCTTCTGCTGCGGTCCGTCCAAGGTTCGTCACGAGCAGGTCGACGCGATCGTCGCCGCTCGCGACACATTGCTGGGCACATCGCACCGCAAGCCCCCCGTGAAGCAACTCGTCGGCGCCGTACGGGCCAAGCTCAGCGACCTGTTCCGGTTGCCCGACGGGTGGGAGATCGTGCTCGGCAACGGTGGCTCGACCGTGTTCTGGGACGTGGCGACCTTCGGCCTGGTGGGCGAGCGCAGCCAGCACGCCGTGTTCGGTGAGTTCTCGTCGAAGTTCGCCGAAGCGTGTGCGGCCGCGCCCCATCTCGGTGAGCCGTCGATCGTGCGCAGCGAGGTCGGCACCCATCCGACCCTGCACGCCGAGGACGGCATCGACCTCTACGCGCTCACGCACAACGAAACCTCCACCGGCGTCGCGATGGACCTGCGGCGCCCCGACGGCACCACCGCCGACTCCGGCCTCGTCGCGGTCGATGCGACGTCGGCGGCTGGCGGCCTGCTGTGGGACCCGAACGAGGTCGACGTCTACTACTTCGCCCCGCAGAAGTGCTTTGCGTCCGACGGCGGACTCTGGCTCGCCGCGTGTTCGCCTGCAGCGATCGAGCGGATCGGCGAGATCGGGTCGTCGGACCGCTGGCGGCCGGCGTCGCTCGACCTCGCGATCGCCCTCGACAACTCGGTGCAGAACCAGACCTACAACACGCCGGCCCTGGCCACGCTGATCATGCTCGACGCTCAGCTCGACTGGATGTTGTCCAACGGCGGCCTCGCATGGGCGGCCGGACGCAGCGCCGCGTCGGCGACGACGTTGTACGACTGGGCCGACGCACGCGAGTGGGCGACCCCGTTCGTCACCGATCCGGCCCAGCGCTCCAACGTGGTGGGCACGATCGACCTCGACGACTCGATCGACGCCAACGACGTCTGCGCCGTGCTGCGCGCCAACGGCATCCTCGACACCGACGCCTACCGCAAGCTCGGCCGCAACCAGTTGCGCGTCGGGATGTTCCCCGCCATCGAGCCGGCCGACGTCGAAGCCCTCACTCACTCGATCGACCATGTGGTGGCCGAACTGGGATGAGTATCGATCTCGGACCCGTGCTCGAGTTCAGCGCCGACGAGGTCGGCGAGCTGCAGCGACCGGTCATGCTGGTCGGGCTCGAAGGCTGGTTCGACGTCGGTGGCGCAGCGACCCAGGCTGTCGAGGCGTTCACCGACTCCGACCGATCGCTCGTCGTCGGCTCGATCGACCCCGACCCGTTCTACGACTTCACCCAGCAGCGTCCGCACGTGTCGGTCGACGACGACATCCGGACGATCTCGTGGCCGACCAACGAGTTCGTGGTCCAACGAAATCCGGGCGAGCGTGACGTCGTCGCGCTGATCGGAGTCGAGCCGCACCTTCACTGGCCGGCCTACATCGACAGCATCGTGACGGTGGCGCGTGCGCTCGGCTGCGAGGCGGTCGTCACCGTTGGGTCGGCGGCCGAGGCGATCCCTCACACACGCACGCCCCCCGTCACCGGCAGTACCGCCAATCCTGATCTCGCACGAGCGCTGGGCCTCGTGGCTCCGTCGTACCAGGGCATCACCGGCGTCGCCGGCGTCTTGCAAGCAACGCTCGAAGCCGCTGGCCTCCCCGCCGTCTCGCTGCGCGTGGGGATTCCGCATTATCTGATGAACGCCGAACACCCGCAGGCGACCGCAGCGTTGGCGCGACACCTGAGCCATGTGCTCGGAATTCCCGCCGGCGCGGCGATCGGCGAGCGGATGAGCGATCAGATGGCGTCGTGGCGCGAGATCCACGACGAAGTGGTCGGCAACGACGATCAGCTCCGCATGTACGTGCGCATGCTCGAAGCCGAGTTCGACCGGCGAGCCGAAGCGTCGATCCCCAGCGCCGACGACCTCGCCGACGACTTCGAGACGTTTCTCCGCCAGCAGCGCGACCGCCCCGCCGACGACTGAACGACCCCGTTCACACGCCGATCAGGTGACGTTGTGGTCAATTGACCACTCTCAGAGGTCAAGACTTGGTCAAGCATGAGCCTGCGCACTTGAACTGCGGACACTCGACATCTTGAATGGTCGTCGGAACGGAAAGGAGTGCCCGTGGTCACGCGGACGGCAGTGGACACTCGGACAACGAGTTCGGCGCTCAGCATGCGCCCGCCACGCCACCGTTGCTGCGCGCCACCCCGGCCGGCCCACCAGGAGGTCCTGGTGAGGTCACGATGACCTCACCATCCGCTCCGCCAGGCTGGGCCGTTCCCGCGGTGTATGCGCTCGCAGCGGCCATCGCTGTCGCCGCTGTCGGGCTCACCGCCACGACACCGAATCTCGGTGCAGCCGCCTTCGACAGCCCGTGGTGGTTGATCTTCCCGATCGGCATGGGTTACTTCCTCGCCGAGCGGTTCCCGTTCACCATCGAGTTCCGCCGCGAGACGATCGCGTTCTCGTTGACCGAAGTCCCGACCGTCTTCGCGCTCGCGTTCCTCGGCCCGATCCCGGCGATGACCGCACGAATCGCCTTCGCCTTGGCGGCGATGCTGAGTCGACGGCGACCACCGCGGTTCAAGCTGGTCTTCAACGCGGCCATGTTCGCGTTCGAGTCCGCACTCGCCTTTGCCGTCGTGCGCCGCCTGTCCGGCGCGACGGAGCCAGATGCAGGCTCGTTCATGCTGGCCGCCGCCGCGTCGGTCACGATCGCCACGCTGGCTGGCTACCTCGCCATCAGCATCGTGGTCGCCTTCTTCGCCGGCGATTTCCGCACCCGCTTCCAGGCTGAAGTGCTGACGAGCATGGCAACCGCTGGCACGGGCGCGCTCATCGGGGCGGTCGCCGTGGCTCCGGCGTTGTTCGGCCTGCAGTACGCAGCGCTGTCGATCCTGCCGATCGTCGCTGCCTGGGTCAGTCTTCGGCGTCACGGCACCCTGTCGCAGGCCCATCGCGACCTGACGGATCTGCACTCGTTCAGCACGATCCTCGATCAGTCGCTGCACCTCGACGACCTCGCACCGCGGGCCCTCGACGAGATCGCCCGCCTCGTGCACGCCGAACGGGTCACCCTGCGCCTGACGAACACGGCCGGCGACCAGTTGTTCAGCCACGGCGCACCGATCGACGTCGACGAGGTGCCGGCGAGTCGGCGGGGCGCGTTCCTCCCCGACGACGAGATCGTCGCCGGCAGCAGCCTCGCTCGGTGCGGCTCGTTCATCGTGCCGATCGTCGCAGACGACAATTTCCTCGGCGTGATCGCCGTGGCCGGACGCTCCCAAGGCGCCTTCTCGTTCGACGAATCCGACGTCTCCAGGGCGACCGATCTGGCCGAGCAACTCGGTTCCAGCATCCGCAACGGACTGCTTCATGCCTCCGTCGAGCACGCAGCGACACATGACGCCCTCACCGGCGAACCCAATCGGTCGGCGTTCGAGGCGCGTCTGCGCCGAGAGATCGCTGCGGACCACTCGACGCATCTGGCCGTGATCGTGCTCGACCTCAACCAGTTCAAGGAAGTGAACGACACGCTCGGCCATCACGTCGGCGATCAGGTGCTCGTCGAGTTCGCACGACGCGTCCGCTCGGTCCTCGACGACGACGACATGCTCTCGCGATTCGGCGGTGACGAGTTCGCCATCCTGATCCGGCGGGCCAACGTCGACGAGGTCCGCCAGTTGGCCGAACGGATTCTCTCGATGTCGTACACCCCGCTGCGCCTCGACGGGTGTGATGCCGTGGTGACGTCCAGCATCGGCATCACATTCGTCGGCAGCGAGACGCTGCCGGCCAGCATCCTGCGTCGAGCCGACATCGCCATGTACGCCGCGAAGAACCAGCGCATCGGTATCGAGGTCTACCGCGAGGAGATCGACCGACGGACACCTGCCCGGCTGTCGCTGCTCGGCGATCTCCGCTCGGCGATCGAGCGTGATCGCCTCGAGGTCCACTTCCAGCCGAAGGTGGAACTCGCGACGTCTCGCGTCATCGGTGCAGAGGCGCTGGTGCGCTGGCAGCACCCCGATCGCGGCTGGGTAGCTCCCGACGACTTCATCGGCGTCGCCGAGGACAGCGGCTTGATCCGCCTGGTCACCGACGTGGTGCTCACGAAGTCGATCGAACAGGCCACACTCTGGCAGCGCCTCGGCTACGACCTCGACGTCGCGGTGAACCTCTCGGCGCTCGACCTGCACGACGAAGACCTCGCTCGACGCATCGACGCCAAGCTCTCCGACCACGGGCTCGATGCCAGCCGGCTCATTCTCGAGATCACCGAGTCAGCGTTGATGGTCGACACCGACCGAACGATGGGCACCATCGACCAACTCGACCGATTGGGCGTGCGACTCTCCCTGGACGACTTCGGCACCGGCTACTCGTCGCTGAGCTATCTGCGCCGACTCCCGGTCGCAGAGCTGAAGATCGACCGCAGCTTCGTCAGCGATCTGCTCCTGAACGTCAACGACGACGTGATCGTGCGTTCGACCATCGACCTCGGCCACAACCTCGGCCTGCGCATCGTGGCCGAAGGTATCGAGAACATGCAGGTGTACGACCGGTTGGCCGCGCTCGGTTGTGACACCGGGCAGGGCTACGGCATCGCCCGCCCGCTCGCACCGGAGTCGTTCGCTCAGTGGCTGGAGACCACGACGCATGACGTCGCCCGCCAACCGGTGAACGTCATCCGGCTGCGGCGAAACCCTGCGTGAGGTCGGCGAGGATGTCGTCGATCGACTCCAACCCCACCGACAAACGAATCAGCCCCGGGGTCACGTCGGACGCCGCCTGCTCTTCGGGCGTCAACTGGCTGTGCGTGGTCGACGCCGGATGGATGACGAGGCTGCGAGCGTCACCGATGTTCGCGACGTGGCTGTGCAACGTCAGACCCTCGACGAACTTCTTACCGGCCTCGATACCACCGACGATCTCGAACGCGAGCACCGAGCCGTAGCCCTTGCCGCCGCCGAGTTCCTTCGCCCGATCGTGCCACGGGCTCGACGCCAGTCCGGCGTAGTTGACCGAGACGACCCGGTCGTGCGCGTCGAGGAACTCCGCCACACGCTGCGCGTTGGACCAGTGGCGCTCCATCCGAAGACTGAGCGTCTCGAGGCCCTGGAGGAACATGAACGCATTGAACGGCGAGATGGCCATACCGACGTCGCGCAACAGCTGCACACGGGCCTTGAGGATGAAGGCGCCATGGCCGAGGCCGGGCCAGTACGGCAGGCCGTGGTAGCTGGGATCGGGTTCGTTGAAGTTCGGGAACCGCTCGGCATCGCCGTAGTCGAAGGTTCCGCCGTCGATGATCGCCCCGCCGATGGAGGTGCCGTGACCGCCGATGAACTTGGTGAGGCTGTGCACCACCACGTCGGCACCGTGCTCCAGCGGGCGGATGAGGTACGGCGTGGCGACGGTGTTGTCGACGATGAGCGGCACGCCGACCTCATGTGCGACCGTGCTGACGCCCTTGATGTCGAGCACGTCGTTCTTCGGGTTCGGCAACACCTCACCGTAGAAGCACTTCGTCCGCGGTGTCGATGCGGCACGCCACTGCTCGAGGTCGTGCGGATCGTCGACGAAGGTGACCGAGATGCCCATCTTCGGCAAGGTGTAGTGGAGCAGGTTGTAGCTGCCGCCGTACAGCGACGGCGACGCAACCACGTGGTCGCCGGTTTCGGCGACGTTCATGATCGCGAGTGTCGACGCCGCCTGGCCGGAGCTGACTGCCAGCGCTCCCGGCAGCCCGATCGCCGTGATGCAGCCGCCCTCGAGGGCGTTCAACCGCGCCTCGAGCGCCCCTTGGGTCGGGTTCATGATGCGGGTGTAGATGTTGCCGACCTCGCTGAGCGAGAACAGGTTCGCAGCGTGGTCGGTGTCGCGGAACTCGAACGACGTCGTCTGGTAGATCGGAACCGCCCGCGCCCCGGTCGTCGGGTCGGGCTCACCTCCGACGTGAATCTGCTTGGTCTCGAATCCCCACTGATCGCTCATGAGCGGAGAATCTAGACGTTTATTCTTGACCAGACAAGTCGGGATTTGCGGTGGCCGTCTCCGCGTCGAAAAACGGCAGGGGTGTCGAAAACCAGCAGGGGGACACCCGAAGGTGTCCCCCGTTTGCCGGTCGCATCGACTTCGATCACACGGGAGGGATGGTGACGGGGAAGCCGATGCGGCGGTTGCAGCGATGCGTTGCACCGCGTTGTTTCAGACAGGACGCTATCCGCCGAAGAAAGTCGCGAAACCGCGAAAGAAAAAGTTTTGACGACCTCTAAGACACTTGCGTCAGCAAGAAAACGGCCGAGCATCGGGGCACGGATCGAGCCAGGAGCCGAGATGCCGATTCAGGCGGTGGCTTCGCCTTCGAGCATGGCCTCGGCGTCGACGGGTTCCGGACGCTCACGTTCGACGATGGAGTCGAGCAGACGCGAGTTCGGCACGAACACCGTGGTGCCACGCGCATCGACCTCGACCACGGTCGGATGCACCTCGACGACGACGCCCTCGACGATCGATTCCGACGTCGGCGATCCCGAACGCACGAGCGCTCGGATTCGATCGCCCGCCCGCAACTGAGTGCGCCAGGCGCGTCCCGCTGCGATCTCTCCAGCTACTTGACGCCCGCCGAGCCCCGTCAGCAACGCGATCGAACCTGCCAGGCCCAACAGCAGCGCGGCCACCGCGATGTTGATCACCGCCGTGTCGACCTTCGTCTGACCTGCTGCCACGATCGCCCCACCGCCGAGGATGGCGACCTTCGCGATCATCGGCGCGAACCGGGCCGCTGCGCCCGTTCCGGCGAGTGACTTGGCGACCGCGGCCGCCGCGAAGGTCGAAGCGACATTTGCTCCGATCACGATGATCAGCGCCGAGATCGCTCGAGGAAGAAAGGCGATCGTGTCATCGCCCAACTGCTCGAGTTCGTCAGGAGCCACGAAGCCCAGTGCGACAAACAGCCCGATCACGACCCCGGCTGACAACGCGAGACCGGCGAGCGCCGACGACGAGTCCCGCACCGCAGCGATCTTGCTCTTGGCGAGTTGCGCGGCGACGACTCGCGACACGATCGTACCGACGGCGGCACCGGCGATGATGGCGAGGACCGCGCTGATCCAGATGTTCATGATTCGTCTCCATCCGGCGGCAGGAACAACTCCGCCGCGTCCTTGCCAATCGAGAACAAGCCCAGGAACAGGCTCAGTTCCCGGTCGGCCCGTTCTCGTTCGTCGATCTTGTTCATCACCCGCTGCGTGAGGTCGGGCGGCGGGGCGTAGATCTCTCGCAACGCATCCGCCAGCGCGTCCTCGTCGCCTCCGCCCTCACGCCCGTCGGCGTCTGCCAGTTCGGACAGTCGCCCGGCGCATTTCGTGCAGTGGCCCACGTGCTCGGCAATCGCGTCGTCGACGTCGGGCGCGCCTTCGAGCCAAGCGACGAGCAGCGCTCGCTTGGGATGCGTCAATGGACGGCCGCTCATCGCTCGTCCTCTCCCGCCCGCCACGCTGCGAGAGCGGTCGCCAGGTAGCGCCGAGACCGCAACAAGCGCGTCTTGACCGTCGACACCGGAATGTCGAGCATGGCAGCGATCTCGTCATACGACATCCCCTCGACCTCGCGAAGCACGACGATCTCACGGCTCAATTCGTCGAGTTCTTCGATCGCTCGACGCAAGTGATCGGCGGCAAGCCGCCCCTCCACGACCCGAGTCGTGCCGATCGGATCCGCCCCTTCCGGGAGCATCGATGGTGCGGTCGCGCTGTCCTTGATCGTGCGGAGCGTCGACACGGCGGAGTTGTGCGCGATCCGCAGGATCCAGCTCCGGATCGAACTCTCTCCGCGGAAGTCGTCGAGATGCTTCCAGACCTTGATGAACGTGTCTTGGGTGACGTCGTCGGCGAGCGATGCGTCGCGGACCACCGAGCGCGCCAGGTGATACACCGCCGTGCTGTGTTCCTCCACGAGCGCGGAGAAATCATGTTCGGTCGACTCAGCCGGTTGAGGCGGCAGTGAGGTGGTGTCGGTCGTCAAGGTGGTGGTCGCGCTCGATCGGGTCAGGACGCGAACCTGCGCCCACCGACATTGTTGCCGATGGGCACCGGTTCCCGCACATGGTGAGTCGTCGGTCGCAGCGACTCGAGGGCCAGCCCCGAGATCCACGATCGACGACGCGTGCATCAGTCGGTTGGATCGGAACCGATGCTGGCCGTCTTCGGCTCGGGGCTGACCTGGTCGTAGACGGCTGGCCAGAAGCGGTCGCGAGCTGCCCAGATACCGCCGACACCGAACTTGATGACGAGGATGAAGCCAAGGCTGTAGACGATCGTCTCGAACAACACGTCGACGACGTCTTCGGCAACCCGCAACTGATCCAGCGCCGCGAACGCTCCGATCAACCAGATCCCCGCAACGGCCACCTTCTTCAGAAGGTCGCCAGTCGAGAGGTGCGCGACCGCCGGGGCGATCAGTTCGCGTACGGCATTCGCGATGACACCCGTGATGACAACGATCACGATCGCGACGACGAGCCTCGGGATGAACGCCACCATGTCATCGATGGCGTTCGAGATGTCGGAGTCGCCGAACACTCCAACTGCGAGTTGCAAGACGAGCAGCATCAGGCCGAAGTAGATGATCTTGACGATCAAGTCGACCGAGTTCGGGTATCCCGCTCGTTCGAGTGGAGCGCCGATTCCGGCCTTGTCCACGTAGCTGTCGAGCTTGATCTTGTTCAGAACTCTCGCGACGGCTTTGCGAATGAGCTTTGCAACGATCCAGCCGATGATGAAGACCGCAAGTGCTGCGGCAAACTTCGGAACGAACGTCGCAACGTCGTTCCAGGCGTCTTCGAGACCCTGTGTCCAATCGATGGCAACCATGTGATTCTTCCCTTTCCCGACCGTCGATCTGACGGTCGGAAAAGGGACGCACTCACCTCACACGAAGTCGCGAATCAGGCGCGGCGCCAGCCGCTGGCGACGCAGTCGCCGCATCAGGCTCCGCCTGATGCCTCTGCGACCTTCTGCTTTCCGGCGTTGATGAACGGCATCATGGCACGGAGCTCGGCGCCGATCTCCTCGATCGGGTGCTGCTTTCCTTCGTCTTGCATCCGATGGTAATTCGCGCGACCTGACTCCGACTCGGCGACCCATTCGTCGGCGAACTGTCCGGTCTGGATCTCGGTGAGGATCTTCTTCATCTCCGCCTTGGTGGCGTCGGTGACGACACGCGGACCCCGAGTGAGGTCGCCGTACTCGGCGGTGTCGGAGATGCTGTAACGCATGCCGGCGATGCCTTCTTCGTACATCAAGTCGACGATGAGCTTCACTTCGTGCAAGCACTCGAAGTAGGCCATCTCCGGGGCGTAGCCCGCCTCGGTCAGCGTTTCGAAGCCGGCGCGGACGAGTTGCGTCAGCCCGCCGCAGAGCACGGCCTGCTCACCGAACAGGTCGGTCTCGGTCTCTTCTTTGAACGTCGTCTCGATGACACCGGCGCGGGTGCCACCGATCGCGTCGGCGTACGACATCGCGACCGCGCGGGCCGTCCCGGTTGCATCCTGGGCCACGGCGATCAGCGACGGCACACCGCCACCCTCGGTGAAGGTACGCCGGACGAGGTGGCCCGGGCCCTTCGGGGCGATCATGATGACGTCGATGCCCTCGGGCGCCTGAATGCGACCGAAGTGCACGTTGAAGCCGTGCGCGAACGCGATGGCGTCTCCCGGGTCGAGGTTCGGCGCGATGTGCTCGTCGTAGATCTTCTTCTGCTCGGTGTCGGGAGCGAGGATCATGATGACCTGCGCGGCCTTCGCCGCGTCGGCGATCGACATGACGGTGAGGCCGGCCTCCTCGGCCTTGGCGGCCGACGACGATCCCTCACGGAGACCGACGACGACGTCGACGCCCGATTCCTTCATGTTGAGTGCATGAGCGTGGCCTTGCGACCCGTAGCCGATGACGGCGACCTTCTTGCCTCGGATGATCGAGGAGTCAGCGTCCTCTGCGTAGTACACGGTGACGGCCATGGTCAGCCAGCCTTTCCAGATGTTGATGAGCCAGATGTTGATGTGTTGCCGATGGCGCGCAAGCGCGCGCCACGATCCAATTTGGGCAACGCCACCCGGCCGGTGCGCTGCAGCTCAACGATGCCATATCCATCGAGCAATTCCTCAAAATCGTCGAGCTTGTCGGGGTGACCCTCCAGGCTGACGGTGAGCGCTTCTTCGGCGACGGCGATGATCTTGCCCTCGAAGATGTCGACGAGACCCTGCACTTCGCTGCGCTGATCTGCCGTCGCCCGCACCGTGGCGATGAGCAGTTCGCGCTCGACCGAGCGGCGCGGATCGAGTTCGGAGATCTTGACGACGTCGATCAGCTTGAAGAGTTGCTTGGTGATCTGTTCGAGCGGCGCGGAGTCGAGGTCGACCACGATCGTGATCCGGCTCATCCCGGGGTCTTCCGCCGGCGCGACCGCCAGCGAGAAGATGTTGAAGCCGCGGCGAGCGAACAGCCCCGACACACGGGCGAGGACGCCCGGACGGTTCTGCACGAGCACCGACAGGATGTGGTGGTTGACCGCCTGGCCGGAGTAGAGGTTGATGGTGGTCACTTGAGGTGGTCCTTACGGTCTTGCTGGCTGGGATGGAGGATGACGTCGTCGTTGCTGGCCCCCGCGGGCACCATCGGGAACACGCCTTCGGCTGCTTCGGTGCGGAACTCGACGACGACCGGCCGGTCGTTGATCGAGTTGGCCTTCTCGATGGCCGGCGCGACCTCTTCGGGCGACTCGACCCTGATCGCTGCGCAGCCCATCGACTCGGCCATCATGACGAAGTCGGGCACCG
Organism: Ilumatobacter sp.; assembly: GCF_046290335.1. Taxonomy (GTDB): domain Bacteria; phylum Actinomycetota; class Acidimicrobiia; order Acidimicrobiales; family Ilumatobacteraceae; genus Ilumatobacter_A. The sequence continues at coordinate 315,411 of NZ_JBKAGH010000004.1, forward strand.
ATGCCGAGTCGAGGAACACCGACGAGTAGCGCTCGTCGTAGAACATCTCCTGCCATTGGCGGACCATGCCGAGATACCGGTTGTTGAGCAGCGCGACCTTGATCGGCAGGTTCTCCAACGTCGCGGTGACGAGTTCCTGCGCGGTCATCTGGAAGCAACCGTCGCCATCGACGGCCCACACGGTTGCCTCCGGGAACGCAGCTTTGGCACCGATCGCTGCCGGAATCGAGAAGCCCATCGTGCCCAATCCACCCGAGTTGACCCAGGTGTACGGGTGGTTGAAGCGCCAGTACTGCGAGGCGTACATCTGGTGCTGTCCGACGCCAGACGTGACGATCGTGCGTTCCGGAGCCAGGTCACGGAGCTGCTCGATGCAGTACTGCGGCTTGAGGGCCTCACCGGGCTCCGACGGCGCGTAGGTCATCGGGAATTGTTCCTGCCAGCCCGACACCTTGCTCTTCCACGCCGACGTGTCGGCCTGGGTGACACCGTTGGCGAGCAGCGCCTTGATCTCGACGATGATCTCCTCGATGACCAGGCGGGCGTCGCCGACGATCGGGACATCGGGTCGGCGCACCTTGCCCTGCTCGGCCGGGTCGATGTCGACGTGGATGACCTTTGCGCCGGCGGCGAACGCGTCGACGTTGCCCGTGATGCGATCGTCGAAGCGAGCGCCGAGCGCGATGAGCAGATCGGACTTCTGCATGGCCGTGATCGCCGTGGCGTTGCCGTGCATGCCGGGCATGCCCAGGTTGAGTTCGTGATCGTCGGGGAAGGCGCCACGAGCCATGAGCGTGGTGACGACCGGGACCTTGATCAGCTCGACGAGTTCCGCCAGCGCCTCCGCCGCACGAGCCTTGAGGATGCCGCCGCCTGCGTAGACGACCGGGCGCTCCGATTGCAGGATCAGCTTGGCTGCCTCCTTGATCATCCGGGGATGACCCTTCACGTTCGGGCGGTAGCCGGGGAGGCTCGCGAGCACCTCCTCGTCGGTCGGCCAGTACCAGTCCATCTGGTTGATGAGCACGTCCTTGGGGACGTCGATCAGCGTCGGGCCGGGACGTCCGGTCGTCGCGATGTGGAACGCCTGGCGCACGGCCATCGGCACGTCTTGTGCGTTCATCACCAGTTCGTTGTGCTTCGTGCACGAGCGGGTGATCCCGACGGTGTCGCACTCTTGGAAGGCGTCGGAGCCGATCGCTGCGGTGGGCACCTGCCCCGTGATCGCGACCATCGGGATCGAGTCCATGTACGCATCCATCAGCGGGGTGACGAGATTGGTCGCCGCGGGGCCGGAGGTGACCATCGCGACGCCGGGCTTGCCCGAGACGTGCGCGTAGCCTTCGGCCATGTGGCCCGCGCCCTGTTCGTGGCGGACGAGGACGTGGCGGATCGACGACTCGAGCAACGGGTCGTACGCCGGCAGGATGCAGCCTCCCGGGTATCCGAACATCACCTCCACCCCTTCCTTCTCGAGCGAACGGATGAGCGCTTGCGCGCCGGTGAGGCGCTCTGGGCCTCCGGTGGGTTGATCAGCTGGTGAAGCCATCGTCGTATGCCTTTGCTTGCGTGAGTGTCGGGGGGAAGTGTTCGGGATGGGGAAACAGGTCCGAAAAAGCGAAAGACCTCCCGGCTGGGAGGTCAGGGCACGCGCAGATCGGATCCGGGCGTGCTACCGGATGAGTACTACGAGGAAACGAGTCGTCGCGTTCACGGGGTTCATACAACCATCATCGTACCGTCGAACGCAAGTCTTGAGCGCGTTCCCAACGCGATGAGAATCTGCGCGACCCGTCCGCAGCCGTTCTCATCGCTCGGATCGTGAGGCGAGCAGCTTGGCGAGCTTGCGCATCCCCTGCTTGAAGCCGAGCGCCCCGATCTTCGCCGCGACGGGCGCAACGAACTGCGGAACCCGCTTCACCCTCACATCTTCGACCCATTCCAGACGTGCACCGTCACCGTCGGCGGTCACGGTGAAGGCGGCCCGCCCGAGCAGGATCGGTCCGAGTTTCTCGACCTCGCAAGCCCCCGACTGAGACGCATCGTCCCAGTCGCACGACACGACGCGCATTCGGTCCTCGAGCGACAACTTGCCGATACCGGTCCACGCCGTGAACGTGGCGCCCGGCGCCGTCGGATCACCCGGTGCCACCTCGACCCGGGTTGCGGGGATCCACGCGGCATGACCCGCCCAGTCGACGAGTTCGTCCCACACCTGCTTCGCGGGGGCCTCGAAGCGATACGGAACCGTGAACTCGATGTTCGCCATGGTCTGATCGTGCCACGAAACGACGCCATGCCGCTGCGACGAGCCCGGTGCGCTGCGTCACACCCGCCCATTCCCCAGCGATGAGAACCGGCGTGGAGTGTTCGCGGCGGTTCTCATCGCTGGGCGGGTTTGGCGGTTCGACGCTTCCATGGCGCGTTCGGAGGTGACGGATCGGCAAGACTTGTGAACATGTTCCCTCGTGTCGCTCCCGTCGCGCTGGTCGGCGTGCTCGCTCTCGCCGCGTGTGGCGGCGGCGACGATGCGCCGGCCACGACCACCACCGACGTCCCGGTCGCTACGGCTGCGCCGACGCCACCGGCGACCGATCCTCCCGAGACCACGCCCACCACGACGACCCTGCCGCCGCTCGTCACCGAAGGGGCGACCGTCGTGGTCGCCAACTCGAGCATCGTCGGTGGAGCAGCCGGGCGGATGACCGACGAGCTGGGCCTGACCGGCTTCACCACGGCCACCCCGACCAACGGCATCGACAAGGTCGACGACTCGATCGTCTACTACAGCGACGCCGAAGGTGCTCAGGCCGTGGCCGAGTCGGTCGGTCGTGCGCTCGGCGGGGTGACCGTCGAGGCACTCCCCGAGACGGTCCCCACCGAGTCGGGTGACATCGCCGGCGCGCAGGTCCTGGTACTGCTCGGCAACAACCAGGCAGATCGAACGATCGACCAGCTGAGCGGAACCGCAACGCCCGACGTCGAGACCAACGGACTGACGATCGTGGTCGCCAACGCCAGCGGCGTCAGCGGCTCGGCCGGCCGCATGTCCACCACGCTCGACAACGCCGGCTTCACGGTCGGCGAGGCGACGAACGCCGTCGTGCAGCTCGCCGACTCGGTCGTGCACTACACCGACGCCGAGGGCGCCCAGGCCGATGCCGAAGCGCTCGCCGCCGCACTCGGTGGGGTCGAAGTCGAGCCGATGCCCGACGAGATACCCACCGAGTCCAGCGAAATCGACGGTGACGTGCTGTTGCTGCTCGGCACCAACCAGGCCGATCAGTCCTTGGGAACGTTGAACCCCTGATCGTCACGTCGACGCACCATCAGCAGCACCGCGCCGACCAAGAGCGCCGCGAGGGCGATCTGCACCAGTAGATCGCCGTAGGCCGAACCCGTCGTGGGCAGCGATCGGCTGGGCGCTGCTGGCGCGGTCGTCGTCGGCGACACCCCCGTCCCGGTGGGCGTCGTGGTGGGCGTGGTGATGGCAGGCACGGTCGTGGCGGGCACGGTCGTGGTCGGTGCCGGATCGACGGGGCCGAGGTCGATGTCGAGTCCCACGGGGATGTCGACGGTGACGACCTCTCCCACCGGCAACTCGATCGCGATCGGCAGATCGATCGACACCGTCGTGTTCGCCGGCAGCGACGTCGGGTCGACCGTCACGGTGTACGAACCCGACGGCAAGTTGTCCACCGACCAGTCACCGTTCGAATCCGTCTGCGTCCGGATCACGATCGGCCCATCGGGGCCGTCCCACGTGATGATGACGTCGACACCGGGAACGCCGGGCTCGCCGGCGTCCTGCGTCTGGTCGTCGTCGATGTCGTCGAAGACCGTGCCATCGAGTCCGGAGGTTCCGGCGAAGCCGAAGTCCTGATCGAGATTCACCTCGTCCAGACCGATCGTGACCCGCGACGTCCCGTCGTTGCCGCCGTCGGAGTCAAACGTGGGCACGAGGCCGCCCGGCAACCCGCTGACCTCGACGATGTAGTCGCCGGCCGGGAGCCCTTCGAACAGGTAGTTGCCCGACTCGTCGACCGTGGTCGTGAAGACCTGGTCGTCGCCACCGCCGGGTTCGCCGTCGGCGCCGAGCAAGGTCGCGGTCACCGTTGCCCCGGCGAGACCAGGCTCGCCGAGGTCGCGGACACCGTCACCGTCGAGATCGAGCCACACGCTGTCACCGATGACACCCAGACCTCCGACGCCGAAATCCTGGTCGTCGTCGATCGTGCCACCGCTCAGTTCGACGACGCTCACGCCGTCGGGTGCGCCATCGTCGGGATCGTTCAGCGGTGCCGTGCCCGTCGGCAACGACGTCGGGTCGAGCACGACGGTGTAGGTGCCGTCCGGCAGATTCGACACGCCGTACTCGCCGTTGTCGTCGGTCGTCGTGGTGAACTCGATGTCGTCGTCGGTGCCAGGCAGTCCGTCGACGCCGGCCCAGGTGACGGTGATCGTCGCGTCGGGGACGCGGGGATCGATGGCGGCGCCGTCGTCCACACCGTTGCCATTGGCGTCGAGGTAGACCGTGTCACCGATGCTGTTGTCGCCCCGATAGCCGAAGTCCTCGTCGGTCTGCGAGCGTCCGTCGTCGGGTCCGAGCGTCACCGTCGTCGTGCCATCGAGCACGCCGTCGGGATCGGCGGTGTTGTCGGCTGCATCTGCCAGACCGCCCGGGCCGACCGTCACGGCGTACTCGCCGTCGGGCAGGCCGTCGACCAGGTAGTCACCACCGTCGTCGGTCGTGGTGGTGAGCACGACGTCGTCGTCGGTGCCGAGTTGACCATCGGGGCCGGCGGACGTGACGGTCACGGTCTGACCGGGAACGCTCGGCTCGCCGGGGTCCTGCGTGCCATTGCCGTCGAGGTCGAGGAAGATCGTGCCTCCGATCTCCCCCTCGCCGACGTACCCGAAGTCGACGTTCTCGCGGTCTTCGTCGTCGCCGAGTGTGACCGGGGTAGATCCGTCGTCGTTGCCGTCGGAGTCGAACGTGATCGACACCCCACCCGGAAGCGTCGACTCGTCGACGGTGACGATGTACTCGCCGGCAGAGAGGCCGGGGAAGGTGTAATTGCCGTCGTCGTCGGTGAAGGTCTCGCGCTCCAGGCCATCCGGGCCGGTGAGCACGACTCGGATGCCGCCGAGACCTGGCTCACCGACATCGCCAGTGCCGTTCGCGTTCTGATCGAGCAGGACGGTGCCCGAGATCGACCCACCGGTGGTGAAACCGAAGTCGATGCCGTCGTCGGTGGTGCCGTCGCTCAACCCGACGACGGTGATGCCGTCGGTCGGCTCGCCGGGCCCGTCGCCGGAATCGGCACTCGGGTCGAAGCCGCCAGGCAGTGTCGAGCGATCGACTTCGACGGAGTAGCTCCCGTCGGGGAGCCCGTCGATGCCGTAGTCGCCGCCATTGGTGGTGGTCAGCGTCGGTAGTACGAGATCGTCGTCGGTGCCGAGCGTCCCGTCGGGGCCGAACCACGTGACGATCACGTCGACACCGTCGATGCCGGGCTCGGTCGCGTCGTCGTTACCGTCGGCGTTCTCGTCGAACCAGACGGTGTCGCCGAGGCCGTTGTCACCGCGATAGCCGAAGTCCTGATCGAGATCTTCGCGGGCGCCCTGGTCCAGCACGACGGTCGAGGTGTTCGTCTCGCCGCCATCGGGGTCGCCGGTGTTCGTCGCCGCGTCGGTGATTCCACCGTCGACCGTCACCGTGTACGTCCCGTCGGGCAGGCCCTCGAAGCGGTAGTTGCCGTTCTCGTCGGTCACGGTCGAGTCGACCACACCGTTGTCGCCGACCAGGGTGACGCGTTGGCCGGGCACGCCCGGCTCGTCGTCGCCCTGCACGCCGTCGCCGTCGAAGTCGAGGTAGACGGTGTCGCCGATCACGCCGCTCCCGGTGTACCCGAAGTCGACATCGTCGCGGCTCGCACCGGCAGGGAGATTGAGCTGCACGGTCGGCTGCGGGTCATCGGCACCGCCAGCGAGACCGTAGGTCTGTGCGACACCGTCGGGCAGCGTCGTCTGGTCGAGCGTCACGCGGTACGCGCCGGCCGGGATGCCGTCGATGGCGTAGCGGCCGTCGTCGCCGGTCGTGGTCTCGAAGTTCAGATCGTCGGCCGTACCGAGCAGTTGGTCGGGACCGAACCAGGTGACGACGATGGTCACGCCGCCGATTCCCGGCTCGTCCGGGTCTTCGACACCGTCGCGGTTCGTGTCGAGCCAGACCCGGTCGCCGAGCGATGCGTCGCCCGCATAGCCGAAGTCCTGGTCGAGATCGATGCCGACGAGGTCGACCGACGAGGTCTCGTCGCCGGCCGTGTTGCTGCCGTCGGCGGGCGAATCGGCGTCGCCGGTCGGGCCGAGCCCGGCCGGCACACCGGCCGTCACCGTGACCGTGTAGGTGCCGTCGTCGAGCCCGCTGAACAGGTAGTCGCCGTCGCCGGCGGTCACCGTCGTGAGCACGACGCCGTTCTCGTCGGTCGCGGTCACGGTCACGCCGTTGATGCCGGGTTCACCCGCATCCTGCACACCGTCGCGGTTGCGATCGAACCAGACCCGGTCACCGAGCACCGACTCACCGGGAGCGCCGGCCGCGTAGCCGAAGTCCTGGTCGAGATCGCGCTCGCCGGGTCCGAGGTCGACCGTGCTGGTCGAGTCGCCGAGACGGCCAGGAGCGTCCGGGTCAGCAGCGCCGTCCGGATCGTCGGTGTTGTCGACGTTGTCCGGGAGGCCACCCATGATCGTCACGACGTACTCACCGGCCGGCAACCGGTCGAAGAGGTAGTTGCCGTCGTCGTCGGTCGTCGCGCTCTCGGTCGAACCGTCCGGGAAGGTGAGCGTCACCGTCACGCCGGGGATCCCTGGCTCGTCGGCCGGGTCGCCCTGCACCCCGTCGCCGTTGGTGTCGAGGTAGACGCGGTCACCGATCGCACCGAGCGTCGCGACGCCGAAGTCCTGATCGAGGCGTTCCTCGCCGGGTCCGAGCACGACGACCGAGGTCCCGTCGACCGCACCGTCGTCGATCCCATCGGGGTCGCTGACGAACTCGACGCCCTCGGGCAACGAGTCCGGGTCGACCACGACCGTGTAGGTCCCCGAAGGGAGTCCTTCCACGAGGTACCGGCCCTCGTCGTCGGTGGTCGCCACGATCTCGAACCCGTTGCCGGAGATCGTCACCCGAACACCGCCGAGGCCGACTTCCCCGTCATCTCGGGTGCCGTTGCGGTTGGTGTCGAAGAAGACGAGGTCGCCGATCGAGCCGGTGCCGACGTAGCCGAAGTCCTGCTGCAGATCCGCACCGACCAGGTCGGTCGTCGAGGTCTCGTCCGGATTCGCGATGCCGCTGTCGGCGTCGAAGGTCGCCGCGAGACCGGATCCGGGCCGGGGCGTCGCGGTGACCGTGTAGGTGCCGTCGTCGAGGCCCGTGAACAGGTAGGTGCCGTCGTCGACCGTCACGGTGTCGCTGGTCGAGCCGTCGGGAAGGGTCAGCGTCACCGTGACGCCGCTGAGGCCGGGTTCGTTCGGGTCCTGCACACCGTCGCGGTTCAGGTCGAGCCAGACACGATCTCCGAGTACCGACTCACCCGGGGCGCCGGCTGCGTAGCCGAAGTCCTGGTCCAGGTCGCTTTCGCCGGGGTCGAGACTCACGGCGCTCGTCGAGTCGCCGGCGCCGTCGGGCCCGTCCGGATCATCGGTGTTCGCGATCTCGTCGGGCAACCCGCCCGTCACCGTCACCGTGTAGTCACCCGCTGGCAGATCGTCGAAGAGGTAGTTGCCGTTCTCGTCGGTGGTCGCCGTCTCGGTCGCTCCCGACGGGTAGGTGAGCACCACGGTCACGCCGTCGATGCCCGGCTCGTCGGCAGGGTCGCCTTGGATTCCGTCGCCGTTCGTGTCGAGATAGACCCGATCGCCGATCGAGCCGGTACCGGCGTAGGTGAAGTCTTGGTCGAGGTCGTCGTCGCCCGCTCCGAGCGTCGTGCGACTCGTCGAGTCGTCGCCACCGTCGGGGTCACCGACCAGGACGACGCCGTCGGGCAGCGTCGACGTGTCGACGGTGACGCGATAGTCGCCGGCGGGCAGGCCGTCGACGAGGTAGCGACCGTCGTCGTCGGTCGTGACGACGATGTCGATGCCCGCGTCGAGGTAGGTGACCGTGACCGTGACGCCCGGCAGGCCGAGGAGGTCGCCGTCGCCGCGATCGAGGGCGATCGTGTCGCCGATCGATCCCGTGCCGACGTAGCCGAAGTCCTGCTCGAGGTCGACGCCGTCGAGCACGGTGGTCGAGGTCTCGTCCAGATCGGCGACGCCACTGTCGTCGTCGTACGTCGCGACGAGGCCCTCGGGAAGACCGCCCGTGACCGTGACGGTGTAGGTGCCGTCGTCGAGACCGGTGAACAGGTAGTCGCCGTCGCCCGTGGTGACCGCATCGCGGGTCGAACCGTCGGGGAGTTCGAGCGTGACCGTCACGCCGTTGAGCCCCGGCTCGCCAGCGTCCTGCACGCCGTCACGATCGAGATCCCACCAGACGCGGTCGCCGAGCAGCGACTCGCCGGGGGCGCCGGCCGCGTAACCGAAGTCCTGGTCGAGATTCCGTTCGCCGGCTCCGATCGTGACCTCGCTCGTGGAGTCCCCGAGGCCGTCCGGGCTCGCTGATCCATCGGGGTCCGCGGTGTTGTCGACGCCGTCCGGCAATCCGCCGGTGACGGTGACCGTGTACTCGCCTGCCGGCAAGCGGTCGAACAGGTAGTTGCCGTCGTCGTCCGTCGTGGCCTGACGCGTCGAGCCGTCCGGGAACGTCAACGTGACCGTGACACCGGGGATGCCCGGCTCATCGGCCGGGTCACCTTGCACGCCGTCGCCGTTCGTGTCGAGGTAGATGCGGTCGCCGATCGCACCGGAAGGACCGGCACCGAAGTCCTGATCGAGACGGTCGTCGTCGACACCGAGCACGATGGTCGACGAGCCGTCGGGGTCGGTGGCGTCATCGGGATCGCTGAGCAGGTCGACGCCGTCGGGCAGCGAGCTCTGATCGATCACGATGGTGTAGCGGCCTGCCGGGAGACCATCGACGAGGTAGTTGCCGTCGTCGTCGGTCGTCGTGACGATCTCGAAGCCATTGCCGATGATCGTCACCCGCACGCCGCCGATGCCGTCGCCGGTCGTCACGTCGAACACGAGATCACCGATCGACGAGCCACCCACGAACCCGAAGTCCTGATCGAGGTCGGCCCCGACCAGGTCGGTCGTCGACGACCGGTCGACGGCAGCGACGCCATCGTCGGCGTCGTAGGTCTGGCCGAGGTCGCCGGGGATGCCCGCCGCGATGGTCACGGTGTACCGGCCATCGTCGAGACCGGTGAACAGGTAGTCGCCGTCGCCCGTGGTGACGGCCTCGCGAGTCGAACCGTCCGGAAGCGTCAGCACGACCGTCACCCCGTTGAGACCCGGCTCGCCCGGATCCTGGACGCCGTCGTCGTTCCTGTCGAGCCACACTCGGTCGCCGAGCACCGACTCGCCCGGGGCTCCGGCGTCGTAGCCGAAGTCCTGATCGAGATCGTTCTCGCCGCCGCTGAGGCGCACCTCGCTCGTCGAGTCGCCTGCGCCAGCGGGTCCGTCGGGGTCGTCGGTGTTGGTCGCGCCGGCCGGCAAGCCGCCCGACACCGTCACCGTGTAGTCACCGGCCGGCAGACGGTCGAAGAGGTAGTTGCCGTCACCGTCGGTCGTGGCCGTCTCGGTCGAACCGTTGGGGAACGTGAGCGTCACCGTGACGCCGGGGATGCCCGGCTCATCGCTCGGGTCGCCCTGCGAGCCGTCGCCGTTGGTATCGAGGTACACGCGGTCGCCGATCGAGCCGAGCGGCTCCGGCTCGGTCGAGTAGCCGAAGTCGGCGGTCAGGTGCGCGTCGTCGTCACCGAGTTCGACGCTCGTCGACGAGTCGGGTTCGCCGTCTTCGTCGTCGGTGTTCACGAGCCCGTCGGGCAGGGTGCTCTCGTCGACCTCGACCAGGTAGGTACCAGCCGAGAGGCCGTCGAAGAGATAGTTGCCGTTGCCATCGGTGACGGCGGTTGCCGTCTGGCCACCCGGCAACGTGAGAACGACGGTGACGCCCGGAATCCCGGGTTCGTCGGCCGGATCGCCCGGTCGACCGTCGCCGTTCGTGTCGAGATACACACGGTCGCCGATCGACGACGTGCCCTCGGGCGCTGTGCGAACGTAGCCGAAGTCCTGGTCACGGTTGGTCTGGCCGCCGACGACGGTGACGGTGCTGCGACCGTCTGGGTCGGTGGTGCCCTGGGGGTCGACGGTGATCTCGAAACCAGCGGGGACACCCGAGGTCACGACGACCGAGAAGCGTCCATCGGGCAGTCCGGTGGCCTGATAGCGCCCGTTCTCGTCGGTCGTGTACACACCGATCAGGCGGTCGTCGCCGCCGCCGAAGTCGCGGTCGGCGCCGAGCCAGGTGATCGTGACGTGCACGCCGGCAAGGCGCGGTTCGGCGCCGGGGCCGTCGTCGACACCGTCGGCATTCACGTCGTTCCAGACGGTGTCGCCGATCGCGTTGTCACCGTTCGGGGGCACGTCGGTGTAGCCGAACACCTGCTGCGGCGGGTTCGCGCCGTCCACGATCGTCACGAACGAGCGGTTCGGCGTCCCTCCGTCGGGATCGTCGGAGTTCGTGCCGGAGACAGCGACACCGCCGACGATGTCGACCCGGTACGGGCCGTCGGGCAACGGGTCGGTGCGGACTCGTCCGTCGTCGTCGGTCGTCGCGGAGACGACCACGTCGTCGAGCGTCCCGAACGCACCATCGAGACCGGGCGAGGTGATCGTGACCGTCTGGCCGCCCACCGGTGGCTCACCGTCGCTGCGCGAGCCGTTGCCGTCGAGGTCGAGGTAGACGACCACGTCGATGATCCCATCGGGTGCCGGTGCCGACTCGTCGATACCGAAGTCCTGGTCGAGGACGACCTCGTCGGTCCCGAGCGTGACGGAACTGCGGCCATCGGCGGGCGTCTCGCCGCGCGGGTCGGAGACGAACTCGAACCCGTCGGGCAGTTCGCCGACGACGATCACGACGTAGCGTCCGGCCGGGAGTTCGTCGACGAGGTAGCGGCCATCGTCGTCGGTGGTCACCCGCTGCACCTGGTCGGTGTCGAGGTTGCGAACGTCGACGGTCACGCCGGGGACGCCCCGCTCGCCGTCGTCTTGGGTGCCGTTGCGGTTGGCGTCGAAGTAGACCGTGTCGCCGATCGCCCCCGTGGGTGCCGGGTCGATGGCGGTGTAGCCGAAGTCGACGTCGTCGAGCACGGCGGCGTTGTCGTCGCCCACGACGATCGTGACCGTCTCGTCGGGAGCCGCGAGCCCACTGTCGAGGTCGTACGTCGCGACGAGGTCGTCGGCCACGCCACCGGTCACGGCGACCACGTAGGTGCCGGCGTCGAGGCCACACACCTGCCAGGCGCCATCGGCGATCGTGGCGGTCTCGGCCGCCGCGTTGGTCGCCGTGTTGGTCACCGTGATCGAGACCCCGACCAGGCCGGGCTCACCGTCGTCTTGCACCCCGTCCGCGTCGAGGTCGATCCAGACTCGATCCCCGAGACAGAACGTCCCGGGGACGACCGTCGTGGTCGTGGTCGTATCCGGCACGGTCGTGGTCGTATCCGGCACGGTCGTGCTGGTATCCGGAACGGTCGTGGTCGTATCCGGAACGGTCGTGCTGGTATCCGGAACGGTCATGGTCGTATCCGGAACGGTCGTGGTCGTATCCGGAACGGTCATGGTCGTATCCGGAACCGTCGTGCTGGTATCCGGAACGGTCGTCGTCGTGTCCGGAACCGTTGTGGTCGTGTCCGGAACCGTCGTGGTCGTGTCCGGAACGGTTGTGGTGGTATCCGGGACGGTCGAGTCGGGCACGGTCGTGTCCGGAACCGTCGAGTCGGGCACCGTCGTCGTGGGGTCGGTGCCGACGGTGGAGTCACCGTCGTCGAACTGCGCTGCTACTGCGGGCGCGGCGGAAGGACCATCCGCGCCTCGTGCACCGGCAGATGACAGCGTGAACACCGATCCGCCGAACAATCCGATTGCTGCGAGTCCCGCCAGGGCCCGATTCGCTTGCCGCATGACACAGCCTTCCGCTCAATTCTCCCGCCAGATCGGAACGTTAGGGAACAGCGGTCTGCGGGGCGTCTCGGATGTGCCCCTGCGGCTGCAACTTGACCGACTCTTGACCTGCAAATCACGCTGCGTCGACAGCGACGCCACCCACCGTGATCAGGCGATGGTCACGCAGAACGGTGGCGGGTCACCCAAGGTGACCGAACGGCAGGCCGCACAACACTGCGCTCAGTGAGTGGGGAACGCGCCTTGCAGTCGCGCGGCGGTCAGCGTGTTCTCGAGCAGACACGCGATCGTCATCGGCCCGGTTCCGCCCGGCATCGGGGTGATCCAGCCCGCGACCTCGGCGACCGGCCCGAAGTCGACATCGCCCACGATGCCCGCCTCCGTCCGCGACACCCCGACGTCGATCACCGCGGCGCCCGGCTTCACCATGTCAGCAGTGATCATCCGCGCCTGGCCAGCGGCACCGACCACGATGTCGGCCTCGCGCACGACCGACGCCATGTCGGAGGTACGCGAATGCGCCATCGTGACGGTGGCGTCGGCGCCCTTGCGGTTGAGGAGCAACGACAGCGGAAGACCGACCAGGGTCGATCGGCCGATCACCACGGCGCGGCGACCCGAAGTCGGCACGTCGTACTTCTGGAGCAGTCGCATCACGCCCAGCGGCGTACACGACACCAGCCCGGGGCGGTTGCGAACCAGGCGCCCCATCGACCGCTCGGTCAACCCATCGACGTCCTTTTCGGCCGGAACCAGGTCGAGCACCGGTTCGGGGTCGAGGCCGTCGGGCAGCGGGAGTTGGACGAGGATGCCGTGCACGTTCGGGTCGGCGGCGAGTTCGGCGACGACCGCTTCGACCTCGGCTTGCGTGGCCGTTGCCGGGAGTTCGGCATGGCGCGACACCATGCCGGCCTCGGCCGCCTTCTTGTGCTTGCTGTTGACGTAGCGCCGGCTCGGGCCGTCGTCACCGACCAGCACCGTCGCCAGACAGATCTCCGGCGACCCAGCCGCCGAGATCGTCGCCGCGAGCCCCGCGACGATCTCGTCGCGCAACGCATTGCCATCCATCACCACCGCGCTCATACGGCGAACCGTATCGGTTTGTCTCAGAGACAAACCGATACGGTTCGGATCCAGGCGGGTCAGCCGGCCTCGGAGTGGGTGACGGGTTGTTCGCCCATCCATTCGCGCAGGGTGTTCTTCAGCTTCGTCTGCTGGATGAAGAGGTCCTGCTCCGCGTCGGCGTCGCCAGCGGCCTGGGGCGCCTTGAGGTAGAAGCTCAGCCATTCCTGGACGCCCGACGAACCAGCGCGGTGGGCCAGGTCCATGAACAGCGCGAGGTCGAGCACGATCGGCGCGGCGAGGATCGAGTCGCGGCAGAGGAAGTCGACCTTGATCTGCATCTCGTAGCCGAGCCACCCGAAGATGTCGATCGCGTCCCAGCCCTCTTTGTTGTCGCCCCGCGGCGGGTAGTAGTTGATCCGCACGACGTGGTCGATGTTGCCGTACAGGTCGGGATAGACCTCGGGCTGCAAGATCCCGCCGAGCACGCCGAGCTTCGACATCTCCTTGGTCTTGAAGTTCTCCGGATCGTCGAGGACTTCGCCGTCGCGGTTGCCGAGGATGTTCGTCGAGTACCACCCGCGCATACCGAGCATGCGGGCCTTGAAGCCCGGAGCGAGCATCGTCTTCATCAAGGTCTGGCCGGTCTTGAAGTCCTTGCCGGCGATCGGCACGCCATTGGTCTTCGACAGTTCGATCATGCAGTCGAGATCGGTGGTCAGGTTCGGCGCGCCGTTCGCGTAGGGCACGTCACTCTGGAGTGCGGCGTAGCAGTAGATCTGCGACGGCGAGATGTTGTCGTCGTTGTCCCGCAGGCCCTGCTCGAACGCGGCGACGCTGCTGTGGACGTCGGTCGGCTCCTGGTAGGCCTCGGTCGAACCGCACCACACCATGACGAGGCGGTCACAGCCGTTCTCTTCCTTGAACTTCGCGATGTCGGCGATCAGCGCTTCGGCCTGGTCCCACTTGTTCGCGATGTCCTTCACGCGCACCCCGTCGAGGCGCGACACCCAGCGCTGGTCGAACACGGCCTCCATCGGCACGATGCCTTCCATCTCCTTGGAGATCGCATCGAGGTCGTTGCCCTGCAGGACGCCGGCCGTCTTGGCCGCTTCCATGGCGTTCGGCGAGATCGGATCCCAGCCGCCGAAGACGATGTCGTCGAGGCTGGCGAGCGGCACGAAGTCACGGATCATCGGGTTGCGGTTCTCCTCCTTGGTGCCGAGGCGGATGTGGGCCATCTGCGACACCGATCCGATCGGCGGCGAGATGCCCTGGCGAGCAGCGATGACGCCGGCGATGAAGGTGGAGGCCACGGCGCCCATGCCGGGCGTCAACACGCCGAGCTTGCCGGTGGCGGGAGCGATCTGTCGTTCAGTCATCCGATGATCATAAGCGATCTCGAACGATGTAATCGAATAGTGAAGCAAGTCTGAACTATGCTGACGGACCTCATGGCCTCGGTAGCTCACGTCACGTCTCCTGCGCTGCCCGATCTGTCGTTGCGACAACTCGAGTACCTCGTCGCCGTCGCCGACGCCGACACGTGGGCCGCGGCGGCGCACTCGGTCGGAGTCAGCCCGTCGGCGCTGTCGCAGGGATTGGCCGAACTCGAACGGCGCGTCGGTGTGCCGCTCTTCGACGCCGTTGGCCGACGACGCGTCCTGCGCGTCACGGCCGCCCCAGTGCTCGACCACGCGCGACGCGTCATCGCGCTCACACACGACCTCGTCGAGTGGGCACAGCGCATCGGGGAAGGGCGAGCCGGACGCGTCCGGCTCGGCTTGGTCGACGTTGCAGCGGTCGTGCACTTCCCCCAGGTGCTACGCGACTTTCGAACCGAACATCCCGACGTCGAGATCACCCTCACGGTCGCGCCGTCCAGCACGCTGCTCGACCGATTGGCGATCGGAGCGATCGACCTGGCCGTGTGCGTGGAATCGCCGACCCCGACGCCGGACGTGACGACCACGCCGCTGTTACACGAAGATCTCGTCGTCTACGCCCCGCCGGATGTGGCGATCGGCACCCCTGCCGACTGGGGCCCGTGGGTGTTGTTCCCGAAGGGATCGCACACACGCGACATCGTCGAACGACGACTCCGCTCCCTCGGTTCGCCGATCACGGTGGCCGCCGAGTCACATCAACCCGACGTGCTGCGCGAGATGGTGCGACTCGGGGTCGGCTGGACCGTCCTGCCCCGCAGCCAGGGCAGCGACGGACTCAACCACGCACCGCTGATCGATCGTCGACTCGTGCTCGTACGTCGCGACGGGGTGATCGACGACCCGGTCGTCGACGAACTCGCACTGCGACTCCAGCGCGCTTCGACATCCGACGTCGCCGTCAGCGCGGGCGCGGTCAGAACGGGGTGAGCACCACGGGGTGACGGACGTCTGGCGTCGGGCCCGACTGGAACAACAGCGTGACGACGCCGCCGTCACAGGTGAACGGCGCACCGTTGATCGGCGCTGAGGTGATCAGGTCGTTGCCGAGGTCGCTGCCGTCGATGGTCACGCCGGCGACGGTGATCTGGATGTCGAGGCTGCTCGTCTCGTTGTCGGCCAGGATCACGTTGTCCTCGACGGTGTAGTTACCGTTCACGTTGCCGGTCGCCGTACCGGTGCCGGAGGTTCCAGCGACCTCGAGCGACAGCACGAAGTCGGCCGCGTACTGGTACGCCCCGTCGAAGAAGGAGACGTTGACGACGCCGTCGGCGCTCATCGTCAACCCCGCACCGCTGTTGGCAGCGAGCGCGTTGTAGTAGCCGTTGAGCTGTTCGGAATCGATCAGGTACGAACCTTCGAGGCAACTCCCGTCGTCGGGCTCGGGGGCCTCCGTCACCGGCGGCTCGGTCGCCGGCGGTTCGGTGGCAGGCGGCTCCGTTGCCGGCGGTTCGGTTGGCGGAGGTTCCGTCGCTGGAGGCGCGGTCTCGGGCGCAGCCGTCGCGACGGTCGGGACCTCGGTCGTCGTCGTCTCGGTGGCGGGGGGTTCGACGTCGGCGAGCGTGTCACCGGTCGTGTCGTCGTCACCACCGCCGCACGCGACGAGCGCGAGGGTCAGCGCCGTCAGCGTGGCGAGCGAGCGAATCGGTGCGTTGCGCAGCATGGCGCCAAGTGTTGCAGCACCTGCATCGCCGCGCGGGTCATTTCGCGACGGGAGTCTCCCCGGCCAGCACCGTCGCGAACTGGTCGGAGTCGACGTTTCCACCGCACAGCACGAACGCCCGGTGCGCTTCTCGCCCGGCGGGCGACTCCGACAACAGACCGGCCAACGCGATCGCTCCGGCCGACTCGGCCACGTTGTGCGTCGTGCGGAACACGATCCGCATCGCCTCGGCGACCGCGTCGTCGCTGACCGAGATCACGCGAGCGGCACCGCCGATGATCCCGGCGATCGACTCGGGGTCGGGCGAACGCGTCGCCACGCCGTCGACGAACGTGTCGGCGCTCGGCGTGGTCCGAACCTCACCCGCTTCGAACGAGCGTTTCGTCGCATCGGCGCGGTCCGACACGACGCCGACGACCTCGGTCGACAGTCCGAGGAGATCGCGCACGCCGATGATCGCATTGGCGCCCGAGCCCATCCCGATCGGGACGTAGATGGTGTCGATCGGGTCGTCAGCCGTCGCGTCGAACAGTTCCTTCGCGTACGTCGCCACGCCGAGAACCAGATCGCGATGGAACGGCGGCACCGGCTCGAGGCCGTGCTCTGCGGCGTACTCGACCGACGCCTCTCGCGCAGCCTGGAAGTCGTCGCCGTGTTCGATCACCGTGGCACCGAGCGCACGCATCGCCGCGTTCTTCTCGACGCTGTTGCCGTGCGGGACGAAGATCGTCACCGATCGCTGCGCCACGCGTCCGGCGAAGGCGAGGCTCTGTCCGTGGTTGCCGCGCGTCGCACTCACCACGCCGGTCACCTCCGGCCGTTCACGCACGAGCCGATCGAAGTACACGAGGCCGCCGCGGACCTTGAAGGCTCCGACCGGGGTGTGGTTCTCGTGCTTGACGGTCACCCGCGAGCCGGCGACCTCCTCCAACATCGTCCAGCGGTACTGCGGCGTGGCAGGAACGTGTCGGCGAACGATCTGGATGGCGAGGTCGAGTTCATCCGCGGCGATGTGCATCGCCCCAGCGTGCCCCGTCCTCCGTGACGATGCAATCGAGGATCACGTCGTGCACGTCGAGCGGGATCGACTCCACGATCTGCGGCGCGAACGTCACGCCGATGGTGACAGCATCATCGCGCCGGTGCGGGAGGAAGCGGTCGTACCAACCGCCGCCCTGACCGAGCCGCTCGCCCAGTGTGGTGAACGCGAGTCCCGGCACGACGATCACGTCCGGCCAGGCGGGGTCGACGTCGTCCTCGGGCACGGCGACCTCCATCGAGCGAGCGGCACACCAGTCACGCACCGGCGCCATGATGACCTCGCCGACGATCTCGTCGTAGAGCAGCAAACGTGCTGCCGCAGCGAACTCGGCGAGACCCGCGAGATGCGCAGCGATCGCTTGCGACCGCTCGGGCCGGTCGGGGAGGTTGCGGCGAAGCGCTCGCATCTCGCGGCGGAGCACGGCTTTGCGTTCGGCGATCGTTCCGGCTTCCATCGACGGCGGAGCGTACAGTCGACGACATGAGTGAATCCGCGAGCACAGAGTCCGAGCGCCACACCGCCGACCAGCACCCGTTCGACGCCGGCCACTTCCGTACGGTGATGGGCCACTTCCCCACCGGCGTGACGGTGATCGCTGGCATGGGCGACGATGGTCCGGTCGGGTTCACGATCGGTTCGTTCACCTCGGTGTCGCTCGACCCGCCGATGGTCGGCTTCCTCCCGCAGATCGGCTCCGAGACGTGGGAGCTGATGGCGCCGTCGGGCAGCTTCTGCGTCAACGTGCTCAGCGATCAGCAGAGCGATCTGTGTTGGAAGTTCGCGAAGAGCGGTACCGACGCGACCCGCTTCGACGGCGTGGCCTGGCATCCGGCCCCGTCGGGGTCGCCCGTGCTCGATCGGGCAGTCGCCTGGATCGATTGTTCGGTCGAGGAGGTCTACGACATGGGTGACCACCACTTCGTCCTCGGACGGGTCGGCGCACTCGATGCCGACGCCGACCACGACGGCCAGCCCCCCGTCCCGCTGCTGTTCTTCAAAGGGACCCTCGGTGGCTTCGCCGCAGACGGCTGACCGTCTCGTCCCGATCGCGGCCGGCCTCGACGCGTTCGTGGTCGTCGCCTTCGTCGCGATCGGACGACGAAATCACGACGAGGACCCCGGGATCGCCGGACTCGTCGGCGCCGCCGCACCGTTCGTGATCGGGCTGCTGCTCGCCTGGCTCGCGGCGCGAGTCTGGCGCGACGCGTTCGGCGCGACGACGGGCCTGATCGTCTGGATCGTCACGTTCGGCGCCGGGATGGCGCTGCGCCGGTTCGTGTTCGACGACGGCACGGCGCTGTCGTTCATGATCGTCGCGGCAGCGTTCCTCGGCGTGTTCCTCAACGGGTGGCGCCTCGCCGCCCGCCGCCTCACTCGTCGATGATCGTCACTCGATCCGACGCTCCACGGCCGAACACCTCGGGCGCGTAGATCTCCTCGGCGCGGGTCGGCGGCACCACGAACTCACCGGGCGTCGTCGCCCGAGCGACATAGGTGTACTCGTAGGTGCCCCCCGGCAGATACGAGGTGAATGCCTCGGCGCGGTCGTCGCGCAGGTTCTGGTGCTCGTACCACTGCCACCACCACCAGCCGCTGCGGGCCACCTCGTCGGCTGCGTCATCCGTGTCGTCGTTGCCGATCGGCACGGTGACGGCCGAGGCGAGCGCCGGATTGACCGCCTCGAAGCCGGCAGGCAGCGGATCGATCAGCGCGACGTGGGTGCGGCGAGCATCGGCGACCATGGTGAGGGTCACCTCGACCGACGCCCCGGCCCGGACCTGCCACGTGCCGTCGGCGAGTCGTTGCAGGTCCGTGGGGTCGTCGACCGCGCGATAGGTGCGCTCCACCACGAAGCCTTCGTCGAGCGGGTCGAGATCGAGGTCGTCGGGGGCGTAGCGCAACCCGAGTCGGTAGTAGAGCCGCCCGGCACCGTCCTTGTCGATGATCAGGTCGGTGTCGCCGGCGGCGATCACCTCGCTCATCGGCACGGTCGACAGCGACGTGTCGGTCGAGCGGCCGCGGAACTCCGCTTCCGCCGCGTACGTGTCACCGAGCCACGCTCGAGCGACGAAGTCGGGATCGACCGACTCGAACGTGTCGAAGTAGTCGTTGAGCGCGAGCAGGATGGAGGAGTTCTCGTAGGCGTTGTTCCAGCGGCCACGGATCTGGTTGCCGAGCAGTCCGGCGACCACCTTCGGCACCAGGTCGCTGTCGGGAACCTCGCTCACGAGCGCGCCGAGCACGATCCCGTCGGTCCGTCGATCGGAATGCGCGATCAGGTACGCGTCCTCGCCGTAGCTCGTCGCGAACGTCGCCGCGCCCGCGGTCTCGACCGCGCTGTTCGTCATCAACCGCTCGATCTCGTCACGGGCGCCCGGGTCGTCGATGACCGGCCACAGCCGGGCGATGCTGTCGAGTTCGAGGACGTCGGAGGATCGGTACAGATCGAGTGCCTTGGCCGGGTCGGGTTGCCCCGCCAGGTCACGCACGTAGATGGCATAGGCACGGATCGCGTCACGAGCCGACTCGCCGTAGTCGGCCGGGATGTAGTTCTCGATGTCGGCGAGGTGCTGGAGCGAGTTGGCCAGCGCGTTCTGATCGACGGTGTAGCCGTTGTCGCGGGCCAACACCAGCGCGTGCGCGGAGGTGACCGACACCCACGGGACCGACTGGCGGCCGCGCTGCCAGTACGGGAATCCGCCGTCGCCGTTCTGCAACCGCACGAGTGCGTCGATGTCGGCGCCGACCTGGCGGTCGAGTGCGGCAGCGTCGGGAAGGCCCGCGGCATCGAACGCGTCGAGCACGTCGCGCAGCGCGGCGACCGCCATGATCCGCGCTGACAGACCGTCGGCCGAGTCGTAGCGATAGCCGTACAGGTAGAGCACCGCGTCGGTGAGCGCTTGGAGCGCCGTCGACGACGTCGAGATCTCCAGCCCACCGAACTGCCCGAACACCCCCTCGGGCGCGAGGATCGGCTGTGCGATCGCCGCGTCGCCGTCGACGACGCCGTAGGTGGCGAACGCCTCGGCCGTCGCCGGCGTGTAGACCGGCAGCGCTACCTCGGCCGCGTCGGCGAGCTCGCCGCTCACCGTGACGACCCGGAACCGAGCGGTGCCCGCCTCCGCCGCAGCCGCGGGGAATCGGACCTCGACCCGGTCGTTCGCGGGGACCGTGACGCGCCGGCCGGAGCCGTCGGTGAGTTCGAGGTTGGCCGACTCGATCGCGACGTCGATGTCGAGTGCGGCGTCGGTGAGGTTCTGGACGACGACGGGCAGTTCGAATCGGTCGCCGAAGTTCAAGAAGCGGGGCGCCGAGGGGCGCACGCTGATCGGGAGCCGAGCGGTGATCGTGGATTCGCCCGTACCGAACCGGTCGACGCCGTCGACGGCGACCGCCATCACCCGATAGCGGGTCAGGTTGTCGGGGAGGTCGAAGGCGACCGACGTGGTGCCGTCGGCGCCGGTGGTTTCGTCGGCGGCGAACACCGCGAGCGCGTCGAAATCGCTGCGGACGTCGATCGTCGCACCAGGTGCGGCGCTCGCTCGGCCGGCCGAGTCGTCATCGGCCGCCGCGAAGTCCGGCGCATCCGCCGACTCGGCGGCCATCTCGTCCGCCGGCTCCTCCGCCGCTGGCGACTCCACGGAGTCCTCGGCGGAATCATCGGACCCTCCTGCTCCGTCGCTGCCGATCA
Organism: Ilumatobacter sp.; assembly: GCF_046290335.1. GTDB lineage: Bacteria > Actinomycetota > Acidimicrobiia > Acidimicrobiales > Ilumatobacteraceae > Ilumatobacter_A. Next base: position 336,443 of record NZ_JBKAGH010000004.1, read on the forward strand.
GTTCGGGGTTGGAGAGCACGATGCTCTGGCGGAGCAACTCGGGCCAGAACTGCGTGCCGACTCGACCGTAGAAGACGTCGAGCGGGTCGGCGAGTTCATAGCCGGTGAGCGCGAGGACCGCTTCGTCGACGACCACGAGCACCACCCCGGCGTCGGCGACGGGTGCGCCCGATGCGTCGGTGACGGCGACATCGACCGACGTCGACGACCCCGGCTCGGTCTCGGTCGCCGCCGGGGTGACGGCGACATCGAGGGTTCGCCGGACCGGCGGCACGGAGAGACCGATGACGCCTGCCGCGAACGCCGGTCGGCGCGGTGCGTCGGTGAGCACGGTGCCGTCGTCGGCGAGTCGGACGGTCGAGCCGACCATGTCGACGCGGACGTCGAGATTGGGTACGTCGTCATCCGCGATCGCGATCTCGACGACGGCACTGCCGTCCGGGGCGTCGACCACCGTCGACGACTCGATGCCGGCCCGGGTGACGGTGACCAGCGCGGTCGCCGGTGAGAACGGCGCCTGGAGGAGCAGCTCGGCGGTGTCGCCGGGCTCGTAGGTCTCCGCGTCGGGAACGATGGTGACCGCTTCGAGCTGGACGGTGCGGTTCGGCACCGAGGTCGCGCCGCTCACCCACTGCGTGTACTGCGCACGATTGGTCCGGCCGGCGTCGTCGGCGACGATCGCGGTGATGCGGTACTCGCCACCCACCTCGCTCGCGAACTCGCAGCGAACGCCATCGTCGTCGGTCGTCGAGGTGATCTCACAGGTCTGGGTGTCGACGAGTTCTTCGGTGTAGCGCCCACCCTGGTAGCTCCACTCGACCCGCCCGGCGGTGATCGCGACCGTGCGATCGGCGACGAGTTCGCCGTCGACGTCGGTGACGATCGCGTCGATCTCGATCGGTTCGCCCTGGCGGACGAACGATCGCTCGCTGCGAACCCCGACGTAGAACTCGGCGGGATGCACGAGCAGGTTCGTGCGAGACGCGAACGCCTGGCGGTTCACGTCGAACACGGTCGCCTCCGCCGTCACCGACGTCGGCTGATCGACCGGTTCCTGGCCGTCGTCCTGGCTGTCGTCCTGGCTGTCATCCTGGCTGTCGCCCTGGGCCGGCTGGGTCGTCTCGAAGTCGATCTGGAGGTAGTGGACGCCGGCGCCGTCGGTGCGGCCCGAGAACTCGCGGAAGCTCGGCTGCGTACCGAAACAGTCGAAGCACTCGTCGAAGAACACGTCACCCGCGAACCCACCGTCGAACCCACCGTCGAACCACCACGGCGTCCAGATGCCGAAGTTGAAGTCGTCTCGGTTCGGCGGGGTGTAGGAGGTCCGAGACGTCGACACGAGCCAGTTCACCTCGGCGTCAGGCAGCGGCCCGCCCGCGAAGTACTCGGCCTCGGCCGCCACCGTGGCGGGCTCACCGACGTAGTACGGGCCGGCGGACTCGGTGCGCGCCGTCACCTCGAAGTCGGGGGTGCGGAAGTCCTGGATCTGAAAGCCGTGGCTCGTCGCGACGAACGGCGCTGGGTTCGTCGCGGTCTCGGCACCGGCGAGCTGGATCTCGACGAACGCGAACCCGGTGTTCGACTCCTCCGGGATGTCGACCGACAGGTTGAACCCGCCGAGCGCGTTGACGGGCACCGTGCCGGTCGCCAACTCGTTGCCCTGTGGGTCGTATGCCTGGTAGTTCACCGTGAGGTCGCCCTCGAACAGTGCGAGCTGCGCGTCCTGCGCGGTCAACTCGCGGACGTAGCCGGCGATGCGAGCGGTCTCACCGGGTCGGTAGATGCCGCGATCGTCGATCACGTACCAGCGCCCCTCGTCGCCGCGCGTCTGCAGCGTCCAACCCTCGAACCAGCTCGATGGAAGGACCGCGGAACGCTGGCCGTCGGTGGCGCGCAGACCGACCAGGCCCTGTGTCGTCAGTTCGACTCGGGCGAGGCCGTCGGCGTCGGTGGTCACCGTGTCGTCACGACCGAGCAACTCCACCGTCGCGTCAGCGACCGGTTCGCCGGTCTGCAGGTCGGTGGTCCACACGACGACCTCGCGTTCGCCGACGAACGCATCGATGCCGAGTGTGGAGCTCTGCACCAGCGTGACGAGCGGCTGGTTCTGCCAGTAGTCGTCCGACCGCGGGGAAACCTGCGGATCGGGCTGGACTCGCACGACGAGCAGCCCGTCGGAGGAGTCGAACGCGTCGCCGAGATCGACCGTCACCTCCGTCAGCACGTCCTGTGCGACCCCCGTCTCGATCGTCGTGTCGAGCACGACGGGCCACGACGGCTCCTGCGGTGCGGTGTCACGGAAGAACTCGTCGAGGTAGCGCTGATAGCCGGCGAGGTCGTCGGGCGACAGCTCCCACGCGGTGACGCTCAGTTCGTCGTGGTTGACGACTGCGTACGACAGCGACGGCACCGGCGCGAACGGGTCGGTGGTCACGAACTGACGGTTCGGACCGCTGAGCAGCGGCCGGGCGTCGCCGACGTCGAATTCGGCGCGGTACTCCTGGCCGAGTGTCTGGCCGAACACGTCGGTCAACTCGGGCGAGATCGTCACGGTGTAGGTCGTGTTGCCCGACGTGATGCCCTCGACGAGGAGGAAACTGGAACCGCTGAGCTGCGCTCGCAGACCGGGGACGGCCGGCTCGACGCGGATCAGCGTCGGATCGAACAACGACTCGTCGATCGCGTTGTTGAACTCGAAGCCGAACGGGCTGAACGGTTCGCAACCGCCACCGAAGCCGCACTCGGCGCGCGTCACCTGGAGCGGCGCGAACGTGCGCCCCGATTCGGTCACCGGGTCGTCGTTGGTGCGAGGCCCTTCGAGCGACGGAATCCCGGGGCCGACGGTGACGCGCACCGCGGTGTCTGGCGAGAGCGGCGACGCGGGCACGAACGCGAACGCCCGGTCGGGCAGCGCCTGGTCGAGGATCGCTCGAACGGTGTCGCCGTTGTCGTACGGGCCGAACCCGGTGCGATCGTCGAGCGCGGCGAGATCCGCATCGGTGGCGAGACGCACGCTCGTGACGTTGCCCGACTCGAACTCGATCACGTCGAGCACCGCGGCCGGATCGACGCGTTGATCGAACACGGCGACCATGACCGGCGCGAGCGACATCGACTCCGACAGCCCGAGGCCCTGGACGAGCTGCGGCACCGGCGTCGAGAACTCGAACGTGACGTCGTCGGCGAGCACGGCGCCGTTGGCCGAGGTCGTGCCGGCGGGAATCGTGACGGTGTAGTCGGTGGCGGCAGGGAGTCGATCGATGCCGGTCTCGGCGTCGGGGAGCACCTCGAAGCGCAGCGTGCGCGTCCCGATCCAACGCCAGCGGCCGTCGACCGCCGGCGTGAGCTGCACGGGAACGTCGGCAGCGTCGAGTTGGTCGAGCGTCCCGAGCGGCACCATCGGCTCGTCGAAGGTGACCGACAGGAACGGCGCGATGTCGACGTCACCTTCGGGCTGGAATCGCACGACCTCGAGCGGCCCGTCGGCGACGACGTCGTCCGGAGCCGGCGCGTCGATCGGTGGCGGGAACGCGGCATCGATCGTGTCGCCGACGAGCGGCGGGCCGAGCGTGTCGACCGGCCGGTTGAAATCGACCTCGTCGCCGGCGGGCACCACCCACTCGGGCAGGCGCGCGAGCGCGGCGTCGATCTCGGCGTCGGTCAAGGGTTCGCCCGAAGCGACCGTCACCGGCTCCGTGGGAACAGCCTGCGACGTGCCTTCGCTCAGGCGGAACCCGAGTTGCCCGGACGCTGTGGTCACCGATCCTCCGTTTCCTGTCGCCGACCCGCCGGACGGCGTGTTCGTCGAGCCCCCGGGTCCGGTCGTGCTGGGACTGGCCGGATCGGTCGGCGTGGTGTCGGAATCGGATCCGCCACCGCTGCACGCGGCAGCGACCAACGCCATCGCCGCCACCATGGCTCCCCACCGTGTCCATCGTGTGCGTGTCGATCGTGTGCTCATCGTTCACAACCCCCTGTACGCGTGACGCTACGCCGTTCCATCCCGCACTTGGACGATCCTCGGGCCGCTCCGGTTCCCGGATCTGCCGATTCGATCTGCGACGCTGTCGCCATGAGCTTTCTCGCCGCCGAACCCGACCCGTCCTCGCTCGGATTCGACCCCGACCGACTCCAGCGGATCGATCGACACCTGGCTGGCTACGTCGACGACGGCCGCCTCGCCGGCTGGCAGGTGGCGGTGATGCGCGATGGCCAACTCGCCCACCACTCGACCTACGGCCATCGCGTGCTCGCCGACTCGTCGCCGTGGACGACCGACACGATCGTGCGGATGTTCTCGATGTCGAAGCCGATCACCTCGGTGGCCGCGATGATGCTCTACGAGGAAGGCGCGTTCCAGCTGAAGGATCCGGTGTCGAAGTTCATCCCGTCGTTCGAGTCGACTCCGGTGTATCGCTCCGGTTCGTTCACCGCGCCGGTGACCGAACCGCAGACCGAACCGATGCGGATCTGGCACCTGCTCACCCACACCTCGGGGTTGACGTACGGCTTCCACAACGCGCACGCGACCGACGCGATCTATCGCAACAACGGCTTCGAGTGGGGAATCCCCGAGGGTCTCGATCTCGCCGCGTGCTGTGATCGCTGGGCGGAGCTGCCGCTGGTGTTTCAGCCGGGCAGCGAGTGGAACTACGGCGTGTCGACCGACGTCCTCGGCCGTGTCGTCGAGGTCGTCTCCGGGATGCCGCTCGACGAGTTCTTCCGCACCCGGATCTTCGAGCCGCTCGGCATGGTCGACACCGAGTTCTGGGTCGAGGGCGACAAGCGCGAACGATTCGCCCAGCTGTACTTCCGTCACCCGGAGTCGAAGCAGGCGACGCCGATGCCAGCGGCGTCGCTCTCGTCGCGTCCGACGATGCTCGGGGGAGGCGGTGGCCTGTGCGGCACCGCCGACGACTATCTCCGGTTCTGCCAGATGCTGCTCAACGGCGGCGAACTCGACGGGGTGCGACTGCTCGGCTCACGCACCGTCGACTACATGATCCAGAACCATCTGCCCGGCGACGCCGACCTCGAGGAGTACGGGCGGCCGTTGTTCGCCGAGACGACCTTCGACGGCGTCGGGTTCGGACTCGGCTTCTCCGTGATGATGGACACCGCCTCGAACCGAGTGCTCGGCTCCGCCGGCTCGTACTCGTGGGGCGGCGCAGCGAGCACCGTGTTCTGGAACGACCCGGTCGAAGACCTGAGCGTCGTGTTCCTCACCCAACTCCTCCCGAGCAGCACCTACCCCCTGCGCCCGTACCTCCAACAACTCGTCTACCAAGCCCTCACCGACTGACCCGTATCGGTTTGTGTCAGACACAAACCGATACGCCTCGTCGGCGGGTCAGGCGACTCGTCGGTTGGCGAATTGTCGCAGCACGATGGCGACTGCCTCGTCCACGATCGGGTCGGTGTCGCTGCGCTGGCGTGCCCGGCGCATCGCGTTGCGGCGGGCCGCAGCGCTCGGGAAACCAAACGACGCGACGATGCGATCGCCGAGCGGGCCGCCGAGGCGAGCGGCGACGAGCAGTTGCACCGTGCGCTCGAGCGCCGCACGCGATCGGCGATCGGCCGAGTCGTTTTCGTCGAGCAGGTCGTCGGCGACGAGGACGGCCAGCTTCGCCATCGAGCGCATGTGTTGCTCGCCCACCGAGGTCGCGGCATCGGCGGGCGTGCTCGGATCACCGACGTACGCGGCGAACCGCTGGCGGTCACCGCCGAAGATCGACAGGATCCGGTCCGTCACGAGGAAGTCGGGAGCCTTCCGATGCCCGAGGTACGTACGGTGACTCGACCAGCGGTACTGATCCGGCGAGTGCACTCCCATCAGATCGAGTGGATTGCGGTGGATGTATCGAACGGCGCTCAACAGGTGCTCGGGCGTGTCAACTGCGACGGAACGAAAGCGGCCTCGGAACAGCGGTCCGTCACGGCCGACCCGGGCGTTGACGTGCAGCGTGAACACCGACGCGAGGTGCTGCATCGCCTCGGACAGGTTCGCCTCCGGACAGCGAACGAGGAGGTGGTAGTGATTGCCCATGAGGCAGTACGACTCGACCTCGATGCCGAATCGCTCCCACACCTCGGCGAGTAGCCGGCCGAATTCGACCCGGTCCGCGTCGCAGAAGAAGATCGGTTGTTTGGCTGCTCCGCGGTTGACCACGTGATATGTGCCGCCCGGAACGATGATGCGTCGACGATGCCCCATCGCGTCATCCTGACCGTGCGGTGTGACAAGGCGTAACGGTTTGTGTCTGACACAAACCGTTACGCCCAGCGGTCAGTCGGATTTGAGGCGGAAGTAGAGCCAGGCGAGCGCGCCGATCACGACGAACACGAGGAACGTTCGCAGCAGCCAGAAGATGGTGCCGATGAGGAACCCGAACAGCACGTACACCAAGACGGCGACCAGCAGCCATCCGACGATGGTCGCCCCGAGATTGCGTACCCGTCCGGTGTCTGGCATGCCTCGATGCTATGCGCCTACAGCGTGTTCGTGATGGCGCCGGTCTCGGCACCCTGCACGAGCTTGGCGTACTTGCCGAGCACACCCGTGGTGTAGCGGGGGGCGTTGGGCGTCCAACCATCACGGCGGGCAGCGAGTGTGGCGTCGTCGACGAGCAGGTCGAGTCGCTTCGACGGCACGTCGATCAGAATCCGGTCGCCGTTCTCCACGAACGCGATCGGACCGCCGTCGGTCGCCTCCGGTGCCACGTGGCCGATGCAGAAACCCCACGTGCCGCCGGAGAAGCGACCGTCGGTGATGAGTGCGACGTCACCGCCGCGACCGGCTCCCTTGAGCGCCCCGGTGATGGCGAGCATCTCGCGCATACCGGGCCCGCCCTTGGGGCCTTCGTAGCGGATGACGATCACGTCGCCGGCGTTGATCTCACCGGCGAGGATCGCGTCCATCGCGTACTTCTCGTCGTCGTACACGCGGGCCGGACCTTCGAAGTGCATCTGATTCGCCGACAACCCGGCCACCTTGACGACCGAGCCCTTCGGTGCGAGGGAGCCGGTGAGGATGTTGATCCCACCCTCCTGGTGGATGGGCGCGTCGAGAGAGTGGACGACGACACCGTCCGGCTCCGCCAGATCCATCTCCGCGAGGTTCTCCGCCATCGTCTTGCCGGTCACGGTGAGACAGTCGCCGTGCAGATGTCCGTGATCGAGGAGGTGCTTGAGCACACCCGGGACGCCGCCGACCTTGTCGAGATCGCTCATGTGGAACTTGCCGCCGGGCGTCATGTCGGCGATGTGGGGCACGCGATCGGCGATCCGGTTGAAGTCGTCGAGTTCGAGCGCCACACCAGCTTCGTTGGCGATCGCCAGCAGGTGCAACACCGCGTTGGTCGACCCGCCGAGGGCCGAGGTCACCGCGATCGCGTTCTCGAACGCCTGCTTGGTCATGATCTGGCGCGCCGTGATCCCGAGACGGAGCATGCCGACGACCGCTTCGCCAGCGCGACGAGCGTCGACCTCGCGGCGCGGGTCGATCGCTGGCGGTGACGCCGAGCCCGGCAGGCTCATACCCATCGCCTCGGCGATCGAGCTCATCGTGTTCGCGGTGAACATGCCCCCGCAGGCGCCTTCGCCCGGGCACGCCTTCATCTCGATCGCGTGGAGCTCGGCATCGTCGATCGTGCCGGCAGCACGAGCACCGACGGCTTCGAACACCGACGTGATGTCGAGCGCCTTGCCGTTGTGCTCGCCCGGCATGATCGACCCGTTGTAGACGAACACCGATGCGAGATCGAGGCGCGCCGCCGCCATCAACATGCCGGGGATCGACTTGTCACAGCCGGCCAAGCCCACGAACCCGTCGAGTCGCTCGGCGTGCATCACCGTCTCGACCGAATCGGTGATGACCTCGCGCGACACCAGGCTGGCTCGCATGCCTTCGTGGCCCATCGAGATGCCGTCCGACACCGTGATCGTCCCGAACTCCATGCCGAAGCCGCCGGCCGCGTTCACGCCCGCCTTCGCGTGCTCGGCCAGCTTGCGCAACGTCATGTTGCACGGCGTCACTTCGTTCCACGACGACGCGATGCCGATCTGGGGCTTCTCCCAGTCGTCGTCGCCCATGCCGATCGCTCGCAGCATCGAGCGCGACGGGGCCTTCTGCATCCCGTCGGTGACGTCGCGCGACCGCGGCTTCACATCGACAGGGACGACGCCCGCTTCACTCACGGCCGGTTCACTCATCGCGTCTTCGCTCATGGCGTGGAGAGTAGCGGTCGGCCTGACCCGCGTCCTGGTGCTGCGCATCCTGGTGGTGCGGCTACCCGTCGGACGGGGCAGACTGGGGTGATGGCCGTCGTACGAGAAACCAGCCTGCCCGGCGTCGGAGTGAAGCACGACTTCCAGACCGAAGACGGTCGGGAAGTCGGCGTCCTGGTCCATCGCGATGGTCGACGCGACATCGTGATGTACGACGCCGACGACCCGGATCGCTGCTCGGCACGCATGACCTTCTCTCCTGCGGACACCCGAACCCTCGGCGAACTTCTCGGCACGAGCCGGGTCACCGAGGCCGTCGGCGCGGTTCAGCAGGAGATCGAAGGACTGGCGATCGAGTGGATCACCGTCGAGCCGGGCTCGCCTGCCGTCGACCACACGATCGGTGACGGCATGTACCGCACCCAGACGGGTTCGTCGATCGTCGCCGTGTTGCGCAACGAAACCCCGATCCCGGCGCCGGGTCCGGAATTCGGACTCCTCGTCCACGACGTGATCGTCGCGGTCGGTACGGTCGAAGGTCTCGCCTCGATGCGAGCCTTGATCGAACCTGCCTGAGGCACGACAACTCGTGATCATCGCTGCTGGCAGTTCGGAAGCCGCCCTCGCCTTCCTCGAGGTCGGCGCCGTCGTGCTCGGCCTGGCGATCCTCGCCCGATTCGCCGGACGCATCGGCATCACCGCGGTTCCGCTCTATCTGCTCGCCGGGCTCGCGTTCGGCGACGGCGGGATCGCACAGATCGACGTCAGCGAGGACTTCATCTCGCTCGCCGCCGAGATCGGCGTGTTGCTGTTGCTGTTCGCGCTCGGACTCGAATACACCGAGTCGGAACTGAAGGACGGGCTGCGAACCGGTGTCCCCCCTGGCCTCGTCGACATGTTGGCCAACGGTCTTCCCGGCGTCGCGCTCGGTCTGCTGCTCGGGTGGGATCCACTCGCAGCGACACTGCTCGGCGGCGTCACGTGGATCTCGTCGTCGGGCGTGATCTCCAAGGTGTTGGCCGATCTCGGCCGTCTCGCGAACCGCGAAACCCCCGCGATCCTCAACCTGCTCGTCATCGAGGATCTGGCGATGGCGGTCTATCTGCCGGTCGTCGCTGCGCTGATCGTCGGAGGTTCGACCCTGGCGACGATCACGAGTGTCGGCATCGCGCTGGTGACGGTTTCGGTGATCCTGCTCGCCGCACTTCGCTATGGACGACACCTGAGCAAGTTGCTCGGCGGCGGGTCGGACGAGTCGTTGTTGCTCGCGGTGTTCGGGATCATCCTGCTCGTCGCCGGCGGCGCCCAGTCGCTCGACGTGTCGGGCGCGATCGGTGCGTTCCTCGTCGGCATCGCGCTGTCCGGATCGGCGGCCGAGCGGGCCAACCGGCTGATCGAGCCGCTGCGCGATCTCTTCGCCGCGACGTTCTTCGTGTTCTTCGCGTTTCAGATCGACCCGGCCGACATCGTCGACGTCGCGCTGCCGGCATTGGCACTGGCGGTCGTCACCGCTGGCACGAAGGTCGCCACCGGCTGGTACGCCGGCCAGCGGATCGGCGTCGGCAAGAAGGGTCGGCTCCGCGTCGGCACCGCCTTGATCGCACGCGGTGAGTTCTCGATCGTGATCGCCGCGCTCGGCGCGGACCTGGCCGATGGACCCGAACTCGGAGCCCTCGCGGCTGGGTACGTGCTCGTCACTGCCATCGTCGGTCCGCTGGCTGCCAAACTGGCCACGTGAACGAGTCGCTCGCGTCGCTGTTTCCCCTCGCGGTCTTCGCAGTGGCCATCGCCGCCATCGCCGTCACGTATCTGTTCGCGCAGCGGACCAAGCGCAGACAGATCGAGCAGGCCCGGGCACTGGCCGCCAAGTACGGCTTCGAGGTCGACGTCACCACGAAGCCGCCACCGGAGTTGCGCTTCGACCTGTTCGATCGCGGGCACTCCAAGAAGGTCTCGTTCCAGTTCTGGCGTCCGGGCGAGCACGACTCCGTGTTCGACTATCAGTACACGACCGGCTCGGGCAAGAACAGCCAGACTTTTCGCCATACCTGCGCGCTGGTGGCACTTCCGTTTGCGGCGCCGCACACCAAGATCGGACCGGAAGGGTTCTGGTCGAAGATCGGGCAGCGACTCGGCATCCGCGACATCGAGGTGGAATCGCCGACGTTCAACCAGCGGTACCGGGTCAACAGCGACGACGAGCGGTTCGCGATCACGATGCTCGACGGGCAGGCCATCGACTGGTTCCTCAGCGCGAACAGCGTCGCTCGATTCGAACTCTGGGGCACGTGGATGCTGTGCATCGTCGATCGCCTCGATCGCGAGCAGGTGTTCGGCTACCACGACTGGGCCATCGGCATCCCTGCGCACCTCCCCGAGGTCCTCACGTCGCTGTATCCACCCGCTGGCGTGACTCGATGAGCGCGCTGTCCCTCGTCGGCGTCGTCGTGATCGTGGTACTCGCCGCGCTCGCATTGTCGTACAACCGGCTCGTTCGCGATCGGAACGCGGTCGCCGAGGCGTGGGGCGTGATCGACAGCGAACTCGCTCGACGCCACGATCTGATCCCAGGCCTCGTTGCGAGCGTCCAGGCAGCCGCCGCGCACGAACGCCAGTTGCTCGACGACCTGATCCGCATCGAGCGGGCTGCTGCCCTGACCGGCGATGGTCCAGCCGAGCGCGCCGGGCCGGAACGAGAACTCGCCGCGGCGGCGCGCGCCGTCGTCGCGCTGCGCGAGCGGTACCCGGCGTTGAACACGTCCCAGAACTTCCTGAGCCTGCAGCGAGAACTGTCGCTCACCGAGGACCGGATCGGCGCAGCGCGACGTTTCTACAACTTCAAGGTGGCGGATCTGAACCGTCGGGTCGAAGCGTTTCCGTCGAACCTGCTCGCGTCGGCCGCTCGCGTCGCGCGAGCCGCCTACTTCGATCCGGACTGACGCCGTGAATCCGCAACCGTGCGTCAGGCGACGACGGCCCGCTGCTTGCGTCGTTCACGGACGAAACGAACCGCCTCGATCACACCGGTGATGCTCAGCGCCGTGGCGAACGCCAGGTAGAACGCGATCGTGTGGTTGTCTTCGAAGGTCTGGCCGAACAAGAACCCGAGCAACGCCGCGTACGACGCCCACACCGCAACCGCCACGGCGATCCAACTCGAGAACCAGACGCGAGGCTGTTGGGTGACGCCCGACGACACCGTGAGGATCGTTCGACCACCCGGGATGAAGCGAGCGGTGATCAGCAGCATCCCGCCACGCTTCTTGATCTGACGGCCGGCGGCGTCGAGGCGTGCACGACGTTCGACCTTGCGATCCGCCCACCGATTGACGGGGCCCTTGAACTTCGATCCGATCAGGTAGGCCAGGTTGTCACCGATGAACGCACCCGTCGCTCCGGCGAAGATGACGAGGGCGATGTTCTGGTTGCCTTGCCCCGCGGCGACCCCACCGACGATGACCGTGGTCTCGCTGGGCACGATCGGCACGACCGAGTCGAGCAGCGCGATGACGAAGATGACGAGGATGAACCACCAGTTGGCAGACAGTTCGTCGAGACGATCCGTCACCTCGGTGAAGATGTTGGCGATCATGGGTCGGCATGACGATACGCACCCGAGCCATCGCTCGCGACGCATTCCATGCCGACCCCCGCTCAGTTCTCAGATGGTCGGCGGCGCCCAGGCTGCTGGTACGACGGGGCCGTCGTCGCGGCGACGGCGGGTTCCGAGCAGGAACAGGCCGGCGAACAGCAGCAGGGCTGCCATCCACAGCATTGCCGTCACGCCGGCGCCGGTGGTCGGCAGGACCGGTGGCGACAGCGCGAAGATCGCCGTGCGGATGTCATCGCCCGGACCCACGGTGATCTCGAAACGCATGTCGATGACGCCGTCAGGGTCGCCGGTCGGCACGACGTCGTTCGGGAACGTCGTCGGGTCGAGGACCACGGTGTACGTGCCGGGCAGCAGGTCGACGAACAGGAAGTCTCCGTTGTCGTCGGTGACCTGTGTGGCGATCACGTTGCCGTTCTCGTCGAGCAGGTTCACCGTGACGCCGGGGACGCCCATCTCGCCGGCGTCCTGCGTGCCGTTGCGGTTGATGTCGATGTAGACGTTCTCACCGATCGTCGCCGGCTCGACGAACGGGAAGTCCACGTCCGTCTTGTCCAGGTCGTTCGAGCGGATCGCGACATCGATCATCGTCGGACCGGCGGGGATGAACCCGTCGGGCCAATCGCCGGGCAGCACCTCGACCGTGTAGTCCCCGATCGGGAGACCACTCACCGAGTAGTCGCCGTTCTCGTCGGTCGTCGTGGTGATCACGATGACGCCGTCGGGCCCGTCGTAGGTGATCGTCACCGTGACACCGGGGAAGCCGTCCTTGCCCGGCACACCGTCGTCGAAGACGTTGCCGCTGATCGAGCCGGGTCCGGCGACGGCGAAGTCCTGGTCGACGTTGTTCTCACCGGGGGTGAGCGTCACGGTCGACGAGGCCGGGTTGCCGCCGTCGGCATCGCTCGAGGGTGTCACCGACTCCGGAAGGGTGGCCGCGTTCAGCACGACGCGAGTCGGACCGGCGGGAAGACCGGACACCGAGTACGTGCCGTTCGGACCCGTCACCGTGGTGATCACGAGGTCGTCCGGCGTACCGAGCACCCCGTCGACGCCCGCGGAGGTGACGGTCACGGTGACCCCTGGAACGGTCGGTTCACCCGTGTCGAACTCGCCGTCGAGGTCGAGGTCGAGGAACACGGTGTCACCGACACCAGCGGTGCCGACGTAGCCGAAGTCCTGTGCGAGATCCTCTTCAGCGGGAGCCAGCGTCAGCGTCGACATGGAGTCGTCGCCACCATCCGGGTCGGCCGTCGGGACGAGACCCGCCGGCAGGCCGGAGATCTCCACCGTGTACTCGCCGGCCGGCAGGTTCTCGACGAGGTACGTGCCGTCGTCGGCGACCGTCGTCGTGTAGACGATGTCGTCGGCGCTGACCACGTCGTCCTCGCCGAGCCACGTCACCGTGACGGTGGCGCCTTCGAGACCGGGTTCGCCGGCGTCTTCGACGTCGTCGCCGTCGAGGTCGAGCCACACCGTGTTGCCGATGCTTCCAGTTCCCTGATATCCGAAGTCCTGGTCGAGGTTCGTCTCGGCCTCGACGAGGGTCACGATGGTCGTGCCGTCGGCGGTGTCACCACTGCCGGGCAGTGCATCGGGATCCACGCTCGGTGCCAGCCCGGCCGGGAGGTCGGCGGCGTCGGGGGTGATCGTGTACGTGCCGGTCGGCAGACCGGTCACGAGGTACTCGCCGTCGGCATCGGTCGCGGTGACCGGGATGACGAGATCATCGGCCGTGCCGAACACCCCGTCGGGGCCGTGCCAGGTCACCGTGACGTCGATGCCGTCCAGGCGAGGCTCGCTGGCGGCACCGTCGTCGATGCCGTCGGCGTCGACGTCGAAGAACAGGGTGTCGCCGAGGCTGGCGGTCCCCTGGTAGCCGAAGTCCTGGAGGTCGTCGGAGACCCCACCGGTGATCGTCACCGACGACGTGCTGTCGCCGGTGCCGATCGTGTCGGGATCGTCGGTGTTGACCGCAGCGACGGCGATGCCGCCGACGACCGTGACCGTGTACGTGGCGTCGGGCAGGTTGTCGAAGCTGTAGGTGCCGTCCGAGTCGGTCTGCGTCGTGAACGTGCCGGTCGGCCCGTCGAGGGTGACCGTCTGGTTCGCTATGCCGGGCTCGTTCGGACCCTGCGTGCCGTCACCGTCGAGATCGAGGTAGATCGTGTCACCGATGCTGGCGAGTCCGGCGTAGCCGAAGTCCGCGGTGTCGTGATCCTCGCCGATACCGAGGGTCACCGGCGTGACGGAGTTGTTGTCGCCGTCTTCGTCGACGGTGTTGTCGACGCCGACCGGCAGGCCACCGGTCGGCGTGGTGTCGACGGCGACGATGTACTCGCCGGCGGGAAGGCCGGTGAACTCGTACGTGCCGTCGGCGAGCGTCGTCGTGGTGAACGTCTCGTCGTCGAGATCGCCGAGCACGCCGTTCTCGCCGGCCCAGGTGAGCTCGACGGTCACACCCGCGAGGCCGGGTTCGTCACCGTTGCCACCGACGGTCTGCTCCCCGTCGCGGTCGCGATCGAAGAAGACCGTGTCGCCGATGCGAGCCGTGCCCTGATAGCCGAAGTCGATCGTGTCGATGTCGGTGTTGGCCGGAAGCGTCACGGGCGTGGAGCCGTCAGGCGAGATGGTGGTGCCGTCTTCGTCGTACGACGGGACCAGTCCGGCCGGCAGCGACGCCGGATCGACCGCGACCACGTACTCACCGGCCGGGAGGCCGATGAAGACGTAGTTGCCCGAGTCGTCGGTGACGGTCGTCAAGACGATGTCGTCAGCTGCGTTGGCGCCGCCGACGATGCCGTCGGGGCCACCCCAGGTCAGTTCGACGGTCACGTCGGCGAGGCCGACCTCCTGGCCGTCGAGCACGCCGTTGCCGTCGAGGTCGAGCCAGACCGTGTCGCCGAGCGAGGAGTTGCCGGCGATGCCGAAGTCCTGTGCCACGTTCAGGCCGGAGTGGGTGGGGAGGTCGGCGCTGCCGTCCGGCGTCACGACGCCGTTGTCGGGGTCGTAGGTGTTGGTGAAGCCGGCAGGAACGCCGCCGGTCAGCTCGATGAGGTAGTTGCCCTCCGGGAGTTCGCTGATGAACCAGTCGCCGTCGCCAGAGGTGACGGTGACGAAGGGTTCGTCGTCGCCACCGGGTGCCAGATCGAGGATGCCGTCGGCGCCGAGGAAGGTCGCCGTCACCTCGACACCGTTGACACCGGGTTCGCCCGGATCCTGCACGCCGTCACGGTTGAAGTCCCACCAGACCCGGTCGCCGAGGCCGGCGTCGACGTCGAAACCGAAGTCCTGGGCGAGGTTGGTCTCGCCGGTGCCGAGGGTGACGGACGACATGGAGTCGCCGGCATCCGGGGCGCCCGCGAGATCGGGGTCGTCGGTGTTGTTCGCTCCCGGCGGCAGGCCGTCGGTCACGGCGACGGTGTACTCGCCGGCCGGCAGGCCGAAGAAGAGGTAGCCACCGTCGGGGTTCGCGTTCTGGACGATGACGATGTCGTCGGCGGTGCCGAGCACGCCGTCGAACCCGGCGAACGTCAGCGTCATCTCGACGCCGGCGATGCCGACTTCTTCGAGCGGGTCGCCGCGAACGCCGTCGCCGTCACGATCGAAGTAGACGAGGTCACCGATCGCACCGGTTCCGGCGAAGCCGAAGTCGTGGATCAGGTCGATCGTGGCACCCGCAAGATTGACCACGCTGGCCGAATCCGGGCCGACGAGCAGGTCGTCGGCGTCGTAGGTGTTGTCCATGCCGGCGGGCACGCCGCCGACGACCTCGACGAGGTAGTCGCCGTCGGGCAGGCCGGTCACGCCGTACTGGCCGTTCGCGTCGGTCGAGTCGGTGGTCACGACGATGTCGTCGCTCGTGCCGAGCACGCCGTCGACGCCCGCGTAGGTGACTCGCACCTGGACGCCTTCGAGGCGAGGTTCGACGATGACGGGGTCGATGACTCCGTCGCGGTCGACGTCCCACCACACGGTGTCGCCGAGGCCGTTGTCGCCCTGGTAGCCGAAGTCCTGGTCGAGGTCGTCGGCGCCGCCCGTGATCGTCACGTTCGACTGATTGGGCGTTGCACCATCGGGGTCCGCTGTGTTGACCGCGTCGTCGATGATCCCACCGACGACGGTGACGCGATAGTCGCCGTCCGGCAGGTTGTCGAAGGTGTAGGTACCGCTGGCATCGGTGACCGTGGTCAGCACGATGTCGTCGGCGTTGCCGAGGGTCCCGTCGGGACCCTCGTAGTTCAAGGTGACGGTCTGGCCGGGCACGCCGGGTTCGCCGACGTCCTGGGTGCCGTTGCCGTTCAGGTCGAGGAAGATCGTGTCGCCGATCGTCGCGGCACCGACGTAGCCGAAGTCGGCCGTCAGATGATCGTCGTTTGCACCGAGGGTCACCGGCGTCGAGGAGTCGTTGTCTCCGTCCTCGTCGTCGGTGTTGGTCATCGCCGTCGGCAGGCCAGCGGTCACGTCGACCTGATACTCGCCTTGCGGCAAGCCGACGACGAGGTATTGGCCGGCCGAGTTGGTGGTGGTCGTGACGACGACGTTGTCGCCGGTCGTCGCGAGGTCTCCATCGACCCCAGCCCACGTGACGGTGACCGTGACACCTTCGAGACCGGGCTCGTCGGAGTCGTCGCCGGGCAGGTCCTGGTCGCCGTCGGCGTTGCGGTCGAAGTAGACCGTGTCGCCGATCGACGAATCACCCTGGTAGCCGAAGTCCACGTCGGTGCGATCGGTGCTCGCAGCCAGCGGCACCAGTGCCGAGTTGCTCGGGGTGGTGGTGCCGTTGACCACGTCGTAGGTGACGGTCATGTTCGCGGGCAGCGTCGAGGAGTCGACCTCCACCTCGTAGGCGCCGGCCGGCAAGCCGATGACCGAGTACTCGCCGTCGCTGTCGGTGATCCGAACGAACGACTCGTTGTCGCCGGTCGTGCCGATGTCGCCGTCGGGGCCTGCCCACGTCACCGTGACGGTGACGCCACCGATGCCCTGTTCGCCGGCGTTCTGGATGCCGTCGCCGTTCTGGTCGAGCCAGATCGTGTCGCCGATAGAGGAGTCACCGGCGAAGCCGAAGTCCTGATCGAGATCGAGCGTCGTCAAGGTCATCGCCGAGCTCGAGTCGGGGCTGGTGACGCCGTCGTCGGGGTCGTAGGTCGCCGCGAATCCGGCGGGCACACCGCCGGTCACGGCGATCACGTAGTTGCCGTCCGGCAGGTCACCGAGCGACCAGTCGCCGTCGCCGGAGGTCGTCGTGGTGAACACCAGATCGTCGCCGCCGCCGACGACGCCGTCGGGACCGAGGTAGGTCACCGAGATGCCGACGCCGTTGATCCCGGGCTCGCCCGGATCCTGGACGCCGTCGCTGTCGAGGTCCCACCAGACTCGGTCGCCGAGCGAGGAGTTCACGTCGTAGCCGAAGTCCTGATCGAAGTCGTCGGCCGTCAACGTCACGACGCTGGTGCTGTCTCCGGTGCCCGGCGTGTCGGGGTCGTCGGTGTTGGTCGATGCGGCGGGCAGCGGTCCGGTCACCGTGATCCGGAAGTCCGCTTCCGGCAGGTTCTCGAACAGATAGTTGCCGCTGGCATCGGTGACGTCGGTGAAGTTCACGTCGTCGGCCGTGCCGAGTGTTCCGTCGGCACCGGCGTACGTGAGCGTCACCGTGACGCCTTCGAGTCCAGGCTCGCCGCTCACCGCCTGGCTGCCGTCGCCGTCGCGATCGAGGTAGATGGTGTCGCCGATCGACAAGATGCCGGCAGCGCCGAAGTCCTGGGCCAGATCGTTCTCACCGGCGGTGAGGGTCACGAGGGCGATGCCGTCGGCCGGGCCCGCATCGGGGTCCGAGACGAACGCCATCCCGGCGGGCAGGCTCGCACCGTCCGCGGTGACGGAGAAGTTGCCGGCCGGCAGGTCGTCGAACAGGTACTGCCCGACGGTGCCAGGGCTCGTCGAGGTCGTGGTCGTGTAGGTGATGTTGTCGCCGGCGGTGCCGAGGTCGCCGTCGGGGCCAGCCCAGACGAGCGTGACGGGGATGCCGCCGAGGCCGGGTTCGGTGCCGTTCTGCGTGCCGTTGAGGTCTTGATCGAACCAGATCGTGTCGCCGATCGAGCCGGTGCCGTCGAAGCCGAAGTCGACGTCGAGCTTGACCTCGGCTTCGCCGAGGCTGCCGTTCCAGACGCCGTTGGCGCCGACGAGCAGGTTGTCGAGGTCGTAGGACGGCGCGAGGCCGCTCGGGACGTCACCGGTGTCGACCGAGACGGTGTAGCTGCCGCCCGGCATGTCTTCGACCAGCCAGTCGCCGTCGCCATTCGTCGTCACGATGACGGTTTCGTCGTCGAGTGCACCCGGGCCGTTGAGGAACGTCACCGTGACGTCGACGCCGTTGAGGCCCGGCTCGCCCGGGTCCTGCACGCCGTCGCCGTCCACGTCGTACCAGACGCGGTCACCGATCGTCGCGAGGTCGAGTTCGACGTTGACCGTGTCGTCGGCGACGTCGGTGTAGTTGCGGTAGGTGACCGTCGGGTTCGCGGTGCGCGTCGCCTCCGAGGCTCCGTAGTAGCTCGGGACGTCCGCGGTGTTCACGACTTCGGCGCCGACGACTTCGTCGGTCTCGTCGAGCGTGCTCGGGATGGTGACCGAGTAGGTGATCGTGATCGAGGCGCCCGGCGCGATCGGACCCGCCGTGATCCACTCGAGCGTGCCGTCGCTGGGGTCGGTGTCGATCTCCGTCACGCCGACGGGCGGCGTGGAGGTGAAGCCGGTCAAGCGGCTGTCGGGGGTGTCGGTGATGACGATGTCGTGGGCCGGCGACGTGCCGGTGTTCGTCACGCGGACCGTGTAGGTCAGCGTCTCACCGGGCTTGGCGCGACGTTGGTCGGAGTCGCCGACCTGACCGTTGACGTCCTTGTCGATGACGAGGTTCGGCTCGATCGCGTCGACTTCGGCGATCTCGGGGTCGGACACGATGTCGAAACCACCCGGGGGCGGCGGCGACGTCGGCGTGCCGAGCAGGTCGGTGGTGTTGTAGTACATCCGCACGACGTTGTCGAGGTCGGCACCAGCGGTGACGTTGACCGCGTCGTCGAGGACGCGAGCGGTGTAGACGACGACGATCTCCTGGTCCTCGGGAGAGCCGGGCGGCAGATCGCCGATGAAGAAGCCGATCGTCCCGGTGTCGCCGGGAGTGTTCAGCGACGTGGCGGTGCGGGCCGGTGTACATGCGGTCGGGCCGGGCTCGACACAGTTGACCGACGACAGTGCCTCGAAGGCGACGCCAGCCGGGAGCACGTCGAGCATCGTGACGTCGAAGGCGACGACGTCGGCAGGAATGCGCGCGTTGACCGTGTACGTGATCAGGTCGCCAACCGTCGCCTCGGTGACGTCGGCCACCTTGTCGATGATCGAGATGACGGGCGCCTCGACGCTCTCGCTGGCTGACGCGGTGTAGGTGGTGCGTTCGTCGGCCGGGGTGCCGGCCATCGAGGTCGCGGTGGCAGCGACGTCGTTCGTGATCGTGATGCCACCGGTCAGCGGGTTGCGGACGCGGGTCTCGTAGGAGCGCGCGACCGGGGTGCTTCCGACCGACGAGATCGTCCAGGTGATCGTCCGCAGCGTGTCGTTCCACACGCCGCCGCTCGACACGGTGCCGCCGTCGAGGACGGCGGTGCCGCCGGGGCCCGTGAGCGGAATGAGATCCTCCGGGATGGTGTCGGTCACGACGACGTCGTGGGCGACGGAGCCGGAGTTCGACACCGTGACGGTGTACGTCACCTCTTCGCCCGGGTCGACGAGGTCGTCACCGGAGTTCTGGGACTTGGCCAGCGAGATGTTCGGCTCGACGATGGACGTGTTGACGCCCACGTTGCGGCTTCCGCCCGACCAGGTCAGTGTGGCGTTGTTGCGCCGCGTGACACCAGCGGAGTTGCCGACGACGTCGAGCACCGTCGCCACGGCCGTGACGGTGACGATGTCGTCACCGCTGCTCGGCGGGTTCGTGTACACCGACGGGAACGTCACCGTGAACTGCCCCGTCGTTCCGGTGAGCGAGAAGGTCCCGGGGAGTGCCACCGGGGCGGCCCCACCGGCTCCGTCGGTGTCGAGGGTCGCCGTCGCCGAGTCGAGACGCAGGCCAGCCGGCATCACGTCGGTGAGGACGGCGTTGTCGATCTCGGTGCCTTCGGGGACGGTCGCGGTGACGGTATAGGTGATCGTCTCGCCGATGGTGGCCTGGGTCGTTGCGTTGTTGCCGGTCTCGTTGACGCCGGTGGTGCGAGTCTTGGTGAGGCTGGCGTTGGTGACGCTCACGGTCTCGGTCGCCGACGGACCGGGATGGTCGATCGGCGGGCCACCGGAGTTGGTGGCGGTCTGGTAGTTCGTCATCTCGACGTCGTTCGTGTGCGTCGAGGCCGGGTTGAAGTCGCTCGGCATGGTCACCTGGTACGACAGGACGGTCTCACCTGCCGTGTCGACGACACCACTCGGGATCGGAGCTGCTTCGGTCGCGGCCGGAACGGTGACACCGGTCCACGTGAGGGTGGCGCGGGCCGCTCCGTTGTCTGCACACGTCGCACCGCCGAGATTCGTCACGTCGACGCAGTCGAAGCCGGGCGGCAACGTGTCGACGACGGTGGCGTTGTCGGCTTGCAGGAAGCCGTTGTTCGTGAACGTGATGTCATAGGTGACGATCTCGCCACCGTTGAGATTCGAGTCCGGCGTCGCCAGCTTCGACGCGGTGAGCACCGTCTCGATCAGGCGAACGTCGGCCTGGTCGCGGAGCTGGAACAGGCTGCCGTCGGTGTTGATGAAGCTGAACTTCATCAGGTTTGCTGCGATGTCGGCGTTCGAAGATCCGGCCGCGCTGGTGACGATCGACGACACGACCACTTCGAAGCGGATACCGGTCGGATCGGCGTCGGCGAGATCCCAGATGAGCACGCCCGCAGCTTCCTCGGCGGGAGTCGACACGAAGTTCACGCCGACCGGTGCGCCGCCGCCGAGGGGTACGCCGAAGTCGTTGCCGACACCGAAGTCCCAGCTCTCGTAGTCGAAGCCGGTCGGCAGGAAGTCCTTCACGAAGGGGCTCAACGTGTCGAGGTTGATCGGGAAGTCCACTGCGAGGCGCCAGCACACACGGTCGCCCTCGCGGTAGTCGAAGCCCAGCGTGTCTTCCCAGGTGCCGATCGACGAGCCGTCACCACACGACACCGGACCGGCTTGCGGCGCCGCGACGTCTTTGTCGATCGTGACCGGTCCGGCCGATTGGCGGGCCGACGACACGTCGGTGACCGACACGCCCGAGGTCGTGGTGCCAGCACCGTCGTCGATGACCGTGATCTCGGCCGAGATCGAGACGTTGTTCTCCCACGAGTCGTTCGAGGCGACCGGTCCGGTGGCCGGGGCCCGGTAGACCGTCAGCGCGTTCGTCGACATCGTGAAGACGGTGGACGAGTTGGGTGAGCTGTAGGCAGGGATCTCCCATTCGACGATCTGTTCGCCCGTGACGGGATCATTCGTCGGGCCGCTCGAGAGCGGCAGCGAACTCGACACGTACTCCAGACCGTTCGGGATCCGGTCGGTCACCGTGATCACGTCGTCGGTCGAGATCGCGTACTCGCTCGACTCGATCTCGAACGTCCACGTCGCCGATGCGCCCTGGACGAACGTCTCGGTGTTCACCGTCTTGTGGATGCTCAGGTCTTCCGCGGTCACCGTCTCCTCGTCGGAGTCGACGTAGGACTCGGTGTCGGTGACGCCGCCGAGGAAGGCGTAGTTGGTGAGCGGCTGCTCGTCGATCGTGAGCGGACCGGTGTTGTTGTCGAGGTTCGCGGTCGGGTCGGTGAGCGACGCCTGCACGTTCTCGCGCAGCGGGATCGCCGCGGCGTAGTCGAAGCTGACGCTGGCGCCCGGGGCGAGGCCGGCCGGCGTGAGCGCGTCCGCGCCGGAGGCGGCGATCAGGCTCGCCGCGTCCCACTCGACGCGGGTGTAGACCCCGGCGGGCAGCGGCGTGCCGCCTTCGACCGGGTCGGTGACGGTGGTGACCGAGGTCGGGGTGGGGCACGAGTTGGTGAGCGTCGGGTGCGGGGTGGCGTCGATGCGACGATCGGCTCCCGGCGGCACACCCGGTCCCGACTCGGTGTATTCGACGACGCCCGGCGACGAGTTGTCCTGCGCGACGCAACCGAGGAACTCGAGACCGGCCGGCAGGTAGTCGACGATGGTGAAACCACTCGACGCGAGCAACTGGTTGTTCTCGATCGTCAGCGTGTAGACGTTCTTGTGGTCGTGGAGACCGCGCAGCAGTTCTCCCTCGTCGGAGTTCTCCGACTTGGTCAGCTGGAACGGCAGCAGTTCGGTCAGTGAGCTCGCCGTCGCGAAGCCGTCGGTCTGGCCGTTGGCGACGTTGGCACCCGTCACCGGGTCGAAATCGGGAACGTCACGCGGATCGAGGCTGACGAATGCGCCCGCCGTGTTCGGGACACTGTCGCCGATCGACCAGACGAGTTCGTCGATCGTGAACGAGTAGTCGATGCTCACCGACGCACCGGCGAGCAGATCGGCGACGTTCTCCCAGATGATCACGGTCTCGCCGGTGCCCCCGATCGAGATCGTGCTGGTCGGCGCCGGATCGGCCGACACCAGCGACGCTCCTGCCGGCAGCGTGTCGGTGAAGCTCAGGTTGTAGCCGTCGTTCTCGGTGATCGCGTTCGACGCCGTGAGCGTGACCGGGATCGGATCGCCGTACAGCACCTCGCTGGGGGACGACTTGGCCAACTGCACGTCGGGGTCGCCATCAGCGAGCACCGGGGAGCCGGGTATCGACGCGCCGGTGACGACGAGCGCGGCAGCGACGAGCGTCGCTGCCAGTGAGATTCGGGGGAGGGTGTGCATGGTCGTCCGGTTCTGAGTCGGTGGCAGGGGTGCGAATCCGTCCCTCACGGGTCGCGAAGGTTCTCGGCTGATTGCTTCGGCACGGGTGACACAAGGCTTGAGGGTTTCTTGCCGAGCGATCCGAGAGCAGCGGCGGAGGTCGAGCGCCCGCTCGCCGCGGCCCAGCGTCTACGTTTGCCGCGTGCGCTCATCGACCACCGACTTCGCGACCGCCGCCGACGGCCGTCGCCAGCTCCGCCGACGCTGGCGTCCCGAGGGAACGACGCGGGTAGCGCTCCTCGTCGTCCACGGCATCGGGGAGCACTCCGGGCGCTACGAGTACGTCGGTTCGACGCTGTCCGGTCGCGGCATCGACGTACTGGCCTACGACCAGCGCGGATTCGGAGAGACGGCGGGCCGCCGCGCCTACGTCGATTCCTTCGCCGACTTTCTCGACGACGTCGAAGCGCTGCTCGCCGAGCGCCGCTCGCTCGACGTGCCCGTCGTGCTGATGGGACACTCGCTGGGCGGGCTCGTCTCGACGACGTACCTCGTCAGCGACCGCCCCCAGCCGGACCTCGCCATCCTCAGCTCCCCGGCGCTGGCCGCGTCGGTGCCGTCGTGGCAGCGGCTGTTCGCCCCGCCGCTCGGCACCGTCCTCCCGACGCTGAAAGTGCCTGCCGACTTCGACGGCACCGTGTTGTCACGCGACCCGGCAGTCCAGTCGGCCTACGAGCACGATCCGCTGCGCGTTCCGTTCTCGACCGCTCGACTCGGCCGCGAAACGCTGCGCACCATGGCCGCCACCGGTCGAGCGCTCGACCGGCTCCGCATCCCGACGTACGTCTTCCACGGCGCCGACGACACGCTCGTACCGCCGGCAGCGTCCGAACCACTCGGTGAACTCCCCAACGTCACCCGGACCGTCTGGCCTGGCCTGCGCCACGAGTGCCTGAACGAGCCCGAGCGCGACGAGGTGCTCGCCGAAATCCTCGGCTGGCTCGACGCACAGCTCGGCTGACCGGCAACCGAGCCACTCGTCGTCTCGCGCCCCGCAGCTACGAAATAGCGGCTTTGCGATCGTTCAGGAGTGCGGTGACGGCCTTGCCGTCGGCCTGGCCCTTCGACGCCTTCATCACGGCGCCGACGAGCGCCCCCATCGCCTTGCCTTCACCGGCGCAGAACTTCGCCCAGGCGTCGGGGAGCTCGGCGACGGCAGCGTCGACGAACGATGCGAGATCGTCGGATGCCATCGCCTCGAAGCCGAGTTCACCGGCGATGTCCGCCGGGTCGACCTTGCCGTCGCGGACGATCAACTCGGCGAGCACGGTCTTGGCCTGCGTTGCCGTGAGGTCCCCGCCCGCCTCCATCGTCGTGAGGTCGGCGACTCGCTGGGCCGCCACGACGTGGGCGGCCTCGGGCGACTCCTTCACGTACTTGACCGCGATCGCGGCATCGCCGCCGAGCCGCGCGACCTCACCGACGAAGGCGTCTTGCCCTCGGTCGACGATCACCATCACCGCCTCGGAGTTCGCCGCCATGCCGCTCAGGGCTGACAGTGACTCGCGTCGCTGCGCCGGGAGCACCGGGAGCGTTGCACGCACGCGTTCGATCCACGCGGGGTCGGGGTCGACGACGACCAGGTCGGGCTCGATGAAGTACCGATAGTCGTCGGCGTCTTCCTTCGAGCGCAACGTATGCGTCTTGCCGTCGTTCTCGTCCCAGTGGCGCGTCTGCTGGACGACGCGCTCGCCGTGCTCCATCAGCAGGATCTGACGCTTCGCCTCGTACTCGATCGCCCGACCGACCGATCGGACCGAGTTGACGTTCTTGATCTCGCACCGTGTGCCGAAATCATCGCCCGGCCGCCGCACGCTGACGTTGGCGTCGACTCGCATCGATCCCTCCTCCATCTTCGCGTCGGAGGCACCGACGGCGACGAGGATCGCACGCAGTTCCGACACGTACGCCTTGGCCTGCTCGGGGTGGCGGATGTCGGGGCGGCTCACGATCTCGACGAGGGGCACCCCGGCCCGGTTGAAGTCGATCAGCGAGTAGTCACTCCCATGGATGCGGCCGCCCGCTCCGCCGACGTGCGTCGACTTGCCGGTGTCTTCTTCGAGGTGTGCGCGTTCGATCCCGACGCGGAACCCGTCGGGTAGGTCGAGCCACCCGTCGACGTTGATCGGCTCGTCGTACTGACTGATCTGATACGCCTTGGGCATGTCGGGGTAGAAGTAGTTCTTGCGGGCGAACGTCGAGCGCTGGACGCGAC
The DNA here is from genome assembly GCF_046290335.1 of Ilumatobacter sp. Lineage (GTDB taxonomy): Bacteria > Actinomycetota > Acidimicrobiia > Acidimicrobiales > Ilumatobacteraceae > Ilumatobacter_A. The sequence goes on from NZ_JBKAGH010000004.1 coordinate 361,414, forward strand.
AGTTCAACGCGAGACCGAGCCGCATCGCCAACTCGACCGCCTGGCGGTTGAGCACCGGAAGAGCGCCGGGGAGGCCGAGCGTGACCGGATCGATGTGCGTGTTCGGCTCGTCACCGAAACTGTTCGGCGACGCCGAGAACAGCTTCGTCGCGGTGGCCAGTTCGACGTGGACCTCGAGCCCGACGACCATCTCGTAGACGCTCTCACCGACGCGGTGCGTCCAACGTTCGTGGTCGGCGTTGGACGGGTGATACCCATCGTCGTTCGCGTAGACGATGCTCATGACACGGCTCCTTCCAGGACGGCGGCGGTTCGGAACATGACGTCGTCGTGCAGCGCTGGTGCGAGCACCTGGACGCCGACCGGCAGGCCCAGGTCGCCCGTCCCGAAGGGCACGCTCATCGCCGGGTCGCCGGTCAGGTTCGACGGGATCGTGTAGGTGTCGCAGAGATACATCGACAAGGGATCCGACGCCTTGTCGCCGAGTTCGAAGGCGACCGTCGGCGAGGCCGGGGTGAGCAGCACGTCGGCGCGTTCGTAGGCGGCGGCGAAGTCGTTCGCGATCAGTCGGCGCACCTTGAGCGCTCGGCCGTAGTAGGCGTCGTAGTACCCCGCCGACAGTGCGTAGGTGCCGAGCATGATCCGCCGCTTCACCTCGGCGCCGAAGCCCTCGGTGCGCGTGGCCGCGTACATCGCGTTGGTGTCGGGGGCGTCGACGCGCAACCCGAAACGGACCCCGTCGAAGCGGGCCAGATTGCTCGACGCCTCGGCCGGAGCGATCAGGTAGTAGGCGGTGAGCCCGTAGCTGAACGCCGGTACCTCCACGTCGACGATCTCGGCACCGGCGGCACGCAACGTGTCGAACGCGACCTCGAGACGCTCCTCCACGTCGGGGCTGGCGCCGGCCGGCAAATCGGTGATGCGACCGACTCTCAGCCCCGCCACGCCGAAGTCGAGTTGGCGGGTGAGGTCGAGCGGACCCTGCTGGATGCTCGTGCTGTCGCCGGGATCGTGACCCGAGATCGCCTCGAGGGTGAGCGCAGCGTCGGCGACCGTGTGGGCGAACGGCCCGATCTGATCGAGGCTCGACCCGAACGCGATCAGCCCGAGCCGACTCACCGCGCCGTACGTCGGTTTGGCACCGACGACGCCGCACAGCGCAGCGGGCTGACGGATCGAACCGCCGGTGTCGGAGCCGAGGCTGACAGCGGCGAATCGTGCTGCGACCGCTGCGGCGGATCCGCCCGACGAACCGCCCGGCACCCGCGTCGTGTCGTGCGGGTTGCGAGTGGGTCCGAATGCGGAGTTCTCGGTGCTCGATCCCATGGCGAACTCGTCGAGGTTGGTCTTGCCGACGACGACGGCGCCTGCATCGCGGAGGCGAGTGACCACCGTTGCGTCGTAGGGCGGCGTCCATCCCTCGAGGATCTTGGACGAGCAGGTCGTCGGGATGCCGCGGGTGCACAGGTTGTCTTTGAGAGCGACTGTCACTCCGGCGAGCGGTCCGGGATCGCGACCGACGGAGACGAGGTCGTCGATCGCTGCGGCTCGCTCTCTCGCTGCGTCGGCGAGCACGAGATTGAACGCATGAATGTCACTCTCACGGGCATCGATCGTCGTGAGAAATCTCTCGACGACATCGGCCGCCTTGACGACGCCGTTGCGGACGTTCCACGCGATGTCGGTGGCCGACGTCGGCCCGTTGCTGGTTCCGGTCTGGCTCGTGTCGGACGTGTCGCTCATCAGTCGTCCAGACCGATGATCGGCGGTACACGGAAGCGACCGTCTTCGGAAACCGGAGCAGCAGCGAGCACCTCGTCGCGATCGAGCGTGTCGCCCACCACGTCGTCGCGCATCACGTTGGTGAGCGGGATCGGTTGCATCATCGGCTCGACGCCGTCGAGGTCGAGCGCATCGATGTCGGCGAAGTGGTCGAGCATGTTGCCGAGTTCGTCGGTGGCGATCGCCAACTCGTCGTCGTTCAACGAGAGTCGTGCGAGCGATGCCACCTTGGACACGGCGTCCGGGGTGATGCGTGAAGACACACGCCGAGGATACCGACGTCGGTGCTCGCCACCCGCGACCCGTTTCGTCCCGGCCGACGACCGCGGGTCACAATACGGCGATGAGCGAACTCGACACCATCAGCACGATCACCGCCATCGCCGGACCGACCGGCAACATCGGAGCCAGCTTCTACTTCCATCCGGCGACCGTCGCCGCGAGCAAGGAGATGGGCCTCGACGGATTCAAGATGTACATCCTCGGGCGCGGCGGCGTGCTCGGCGACGCGCCCGCGTCGGTCGTGTCGGCCGCGTTCGGCTACTTCAATCCTGCGGTCATCGCCGGCACGTGGGAGAAGGCGAAGTCGATCGTCGCGCCGCTCGAGGCCGCGCAGGCGTACTTCGACATGTGCGGCGCCGTCGGCCGTGACGCGTTCGCCGACATCGACGAATCCGTCCTCGCCGACTACGTCGCTGCTGCCGATGTCGTCATCTCGTCGGCGAGCCCCGCCGGTCTTGCGCTGTTCGCCGGCATCGCCGACCTGCGTTGCGCCGAGGATGCAGCGGCATGCGCGATCCAAAAGGCCGCGGTGCTGCGCGAACTGCGCGGGAGCGCGCACCTCTGTGCCGTGCTCGCCTGTGGTCTGACCGATGCGCAGGCGCACGCGATCAAGCGCCCGGGCGACGTCGCGATGTTCGGCTGGGAAGAGGCCCCCGCCACCCCGATCGACGGCAACGAGCGGATGGAAGCAGCCGAGGCCGCGACGAACGTCATCCTCGAGCCGGCGTTCGCCGCGCTGAGCGACGAACAAGCCGCGGCGCTGATCGCGGGCACCAACGCGATGGCCGCCGCCCTCGGCGTCTGACCCGACGTCCAGGTCGCACGGAGCGAACCGGGGGCCGTCTGCTCAGAGCAGGCGCGTGATGCGCGTCGCCAGATGCTCGCCGAGTGCGACCAGGTCGTCGAACTGCTCGGGGGTGAGAAACTGATCACCGGTCGAGTAGTCGGGGAACTTCAGGTCGCGGCCCGCTGCCAGTCGAAGATCGTGCGGTGCCGAATCGCTGATCTGTGCCTTCGCGTAGACGAGTCGCGTGACGTGCTCGCTGCCGTCGCGAAACGTCGCCGTACCGGTCGTGGCGCAGTCGGTCGGCACGTCGTGCTCGGGCCACGTGATCGGGTCCCACTCGAGGTCGATCTGCACGTTCAGTTCGATGTCGGCGAGTGCGATCGCCTGGCGCAGCGTCGCGAAGCTCCCCCTGCGATCGCCGCTCGCGTCGAGCACGATGATCCGATCCGGACGCTCACGGAGTTGCTCGACGAGACCGAGGTTGTCGCGATGTCCGCCGTCGGTGACGTAGACGAACGCATCGTCGTCGGGGTCGTAGCGGTTGAACAGCTCCTTGGCGAAGTAACCGAGGTGGACCCGCGGCGGTGGGTGCTCCTCGGCGAACCACGTCCGCCGATTCGGGTTCGGCACCCACATCCCGAGTCGCAGGTTGACCGCCGCCAACAGCGAGTTGGTGCTACCGAACGACTGACGCCCCATCGCCGACGAGAACGCCGCACCGGCGAGCGCCATCGATCGTGACACAGTCCACCGACGCGGGAATCCCTGCCACGACGAACCGGGGATGTACCGCGCCGCCGGGAGCCCCGGAGTCTCGTCGTACAAGCTCATCGCCACCGGACTGAACGCGAACCCGAGGGCGGGCAGGCCCCCGTGCTGCGTGACGGTCGACTGCGCCGTGCCACACAGGACGAGTTCCGGGCCGCGGGCGCCGACGTAACCCTCCCAGGTCGGCTCGCCCCAGTACGTCATCGGCACCCTCAGCCCGGCGCCATGGGTCTCGGCGGTCAGCAAGAACGTCCCGGCGAGCCGTTTGCGATAGATCCCGTTGAGGGTGAGGCGGTGCGACGGGATCAGATCGGTGGCGACGAGCCACACGATGCCGATCACCGGAACCCAGAGCCCGGCGAACACTCCATCGAGGTTGGCGCGGTCGTCGGCGACCTTGCCGGCGAAGGCGAACATCCCGACGAGCAGGAAGACCCCTCCCAGTCGCGACCAGCGCTTGGTGAGTTCGGACTTGAGCACCCGCCACACGGCAGCGGCGAGGCCGGCGCCCGTCACCACTCCGAGGATCGTCACGTTCGTCTCGGCCTCACCGGAGATGATCGACATCACGTCCCGACCGGCCCAGATCGCGACCGGGAGTCCGACGAGTGCGATGAGCAATGCGAGTCCGAGCCCGCCGACCGCGACAGCGACCGATCGAGCGCGACGACGCAGCGACGGATCCGCCGAGAGCAGACTCGCCGCGAGCACCACCAGGCCGAGCGCAGCGGGCAACGCTCCGGGGAGCACCTGGCGCCACGAGACGACGTCGGAGAACGCCATCGCCGCCACGACCTCGCCGTCGACGACGCGTTCCTTGTTGGAGAACCCGGGCACCACCGCCCAGCTTCCGGTCGACCATCCGACAACCCAGCCGGTGAGCATCGCCGCCCACACGACCGATCCGAACACGATCACCGTGCGCACGATGGCGCCGACGATTCCTCCGAGCAGGGAGCCGAATCCGTTGTCGAGGTAGCGGAGACGCGCCTTCACCGATCGCATCCACGGATGGTCGGGCTCGAACAACTCGATGTCGTCGCACGGCAAGCTCGAGGCCCGCCATCCGCCGGCGGCGAAGCCACCGCCCGAGACCGCATGCAACCATCTGGCCCGCTGGAACGTGCCGTCACGTGACAGTCCCCGCAGCGCGCCGAGCACCACCGACGCGGAGCGAATACCTCCACCGGACGCCGTGATCCCGAGCACGTCGCTCGCGGTCGATTCGGCGCTGCCGTCCGGCTGCTCGTCGACGGTCTGCTCGCCGACGGTCTGCTCGTCGACGGTCTGCTCGCCGGCGTATCGCTCGTCGACGGGGTCCTTGGCGGGGGGCTGGGGTTCGTCGCCGAGGAGTCGGGTCATGCCTGGGCGAACCGCTCCGGCCGCGATCGGTCCGATGACCAAGCCGAACCAGCCGACGAACGCAAGCAGATACGCCGCCCACTTCCACCACGCGATCGCAGCGATGAGATGGGTTGCCACCGTCGGCGGTGTCGCGTCGTCGAGCCAGATCAACTGACCGCTCGTTTCGATCAGGTCGAGCGTTCCGGCGACCACTGCGATCCACGGCATCTTCGACCACAGCCATCGATCGCCACGACGCCGCAGCGGCGCCCAGTGCCGATGGCCTGCAGTGAGCAGCAGGTAGCCGACGACCGCGAACGACGCGGCGAACGCGAGATCGAGCAGGAGCGCCATGCGTTGGTCGGCGAGATCCGGGGCGGCCAGGACGATCATGCCGTCGTCGCAGAACTCCACCGAGTCGGTGGCGTCGCGGGCGGCGAGCAGCCAGCGACACGGGTCGCCGGCGAAGTACAGGCGGATCAGATACTCGCTGTCGACGTAGCGCCCGATGAGCAGGAAGGGCACCAGCGGGATGAGGGCAGCGGTCGCCCACCATCGTCTCGGCCCCCGACGCTCCCCCATCGCCGCCAACCTAGTGCTGCGTCAGCCGGTGTTCGGTATGTCGATCAACGGCACATCGAGGCACCCACCAACATCCTCCCTGCCGGCTCTGCGCTGGCCCAACGACGCAACCGCTCGAACATTCTGATCAGGTCAGATGCCGCCTGAAGGGGGTCTCACTCCTCGCTGCTCGAGTGCTGCCGTGGAAGTCCCCCGGTCTGACGGACGGGGTTGATGTGGATGATCATGCTGCGTTTGCTTCTCGTGAAGCGACCGGTCAGCTTGGCGACGACGTCGTTCCACTGTCGCTTCACGTACCTGAGCATGGCGGTCAGCGACATACCCTTCGCCCGATGGAAGTACTCGCTCAGTCTCCATGGAACTGGACGCTCGTTGCCGATGGCGATGACCTGGTCTTCGACGCCGCGATCCTGGCCCAGGGGCCGATGTCAGGCCAGTACTACTCGGTGACAATCGTCCTCAGTTCCGAAGAAGCCGGGGCCTACGCCGAGCGGGGAACCGCAGCGCTCGATGAACTCGCCGAGCAGATGAACCGTTCGACGAAGAGGTATCTGCCACGCAAGCGTCTCGGCCTGGATGCTCAGATCGGCGAGGCGTGTCTCAGGTGGCGGGCGGAGCGATCGGCCGGCCCGGAAGCAGATGCTCGAGGGCCTCGAGTTCGATTGGACGCATCGACGACCAGAAGATCTCCCATTCGTCTGCTGCAGCGGACGCTTCGGATTCGGTGAGGTCGTGACTGCGGACCGCTGCTGCGAGCGCAACGCCGGCGCGGCTCCCTACCCACATCTCCTCACGTTCGATCGCTACTCCTGGTCGACATCAGCGAGGACGGCTGCGATGTCGTGAGCGTCAGCGAGCAGACGGACGACATGGACGCGATCGCCGCTGGCGAAGGAGGACCAGCGGCACGGGAAGTTCGGGACCCGGCGGACACGCAACCCTTCCGCACGACTCGCCCACACGCGGCGACCCGGCACCTGGCATCCGGCCAATCTCGTCCAACCCCGTCGTCGCTGCGTCGAAGCATCGTTCGCCGAGGTCGGAGCCGCCCTCAGCTCGGTAACAGTGGGCTCGTTCGATGAGATCGACTTCGGCTTGCGGGCGAAGAATCGAACGCGTCACGCATCAGCGCCGAGTGCCCGCTCGTGCAACTCGGCAAACACGTCGTCGGTCACTTCGCGCCCTTCGCCCGATGCCAGTCCGTCAGCGATGAGATCGCGACGGCCAGACCCCAGTGGCCGCCAACACCGGCGTCGGACACCGTGGTGACAGACACCACGTCGATGCTGCTCAGAGGCGGGTCAGGGAGAACAGGACGGCGGACTCGGGGTGGAGGCTCGGTGGTTGGATCCCGTGGATCGCGAGTTGACGTCCGGTGAGCACCACCCCGCCGGGCTCCGCCATCCAGTGGGGGCGGGTACGACCCGGGCCACGGGTTTCCATGGGCAGTCCGAGATGCTCGACCCGGTACGACGCCGCCAGGTCGAGGCCCGGGAGACGGAGCGGCGGGGGTGTCAAGCTCGCCGCGGACGTCAGTTGCGCGAACGAGACGATTCCCGCCGAACGGTCAGGCGCGTACACGCCGTGCGCGCAGTACTCCGACGCGGTGTCGAAGCGCACGCTGTCGCCACCGTGGAAGAGCCCGCGGTACTCCTTGTGGAGCGAGACGACGGCGCGCAGCGCGGCGCGCTCGTCGTCGCTCAGCGATGTGATGTTCCACTCGATGCCGAGATGACCGAACAGTGCTGTCGCGGCTCGGAACGCCAGCGTCTGCGTGCGACCGGTCGTGTGCGAGGTCGGTGGCCCGATGTGGCAGCCCATCACCTCGGGCGGAACCAGCATCGAAGCGCCGCGTTGGATGGTCTGGCGCTCCAGTGCGTCGTTGCAATCACTGGTCCAGACGCGCTCGACACGTCGAAGGATCTCGTGGTCCACCCGCCCGCCACCGCTCGCACACGACTCGAACTCCACCTCGGGATGCGCCGTTCGTAGTTCGTCCAACAGGCGGTACACCGCCAGCGTCTGGGCGTGCGTGCCGGCCGCTCCGTCGATGCCGCTCGCCTGGAGATGATCGCGGTTCATGTCCCACTTCACGTAGGAGATGTCGTGATCGCGCAGCAAGGCGTCGAGGTGCCGGTGGATGTGGTCGTACGCGTCGGGATGTGCGAGATCGAGCACCAACTGACGACGGCCGAGCACCGGCTCGTACCCGTCGGTCACCAGCGCCCACTCGGGATGAGCCCGGTGCAGCTCGCTGTCGGGGTTGACCATCTCGGGTTCGACCCAGATGCCGAACTCCATCCCGAGCCCGACGACGTGGTCGATCAGCGGCCGGAGTCCGTCCGGGTACACCTCCTCCGACACCCACCAGTCGCCGAGACCGCGCGAGTCGTTCCGTCGCGACCCGAACCAGCCATCGTCGAGCACGAAGCGTTCGACCCCGAGGTCGGCGGCGCTCGACGCGAGTGAGCGCAACGTGTCGAGGTCGTGATCGAAGTACACCGCCTCCCAGGTGTTGACCAGGACGGGACGGGGCGTGTCGGGATGCGCCCGGTAGCTGCGCGCCGCACGGTGGAACCCCCACGTCGCCGGGGTGAGCCCACTCGCAGAGAACACGCCGACGAGGTCGGGGGTCGTGTAGGTCTCGCCCGGTTCGAGCACGACCTCACCGGAGTGCAGGAGTTCGCCGCCCTGCACGTAGCGGCGACCGTCGGCGAGCCGGTCCGCGACGAGCTGATGGTTGCCGCTCCAGGCGACGTGCACGCCCCACACCTCCCCCTGCCACTCGCCGAATCCACGCGGCCCGGCGAACAACAACGGCGGGTCCTCGTGCGAGGTGCGTCCGCGCCGGTTCTCGATCAGGTGAGCACCGTGACGCCAGTCGATTCGATCCGGCTGGAACTCGCGTGCCCACCGACCCGAGAAGGTGAGCAACTCGTCGGCGAACTCGGGAAGTGGAACGGTGACGGTCAGGCCGTCGAGCGAGTAGCGACGATCGCCGAGGTTCTCGATCGTCGACGACACGGTGAGCACGTCGCCGAGCGCGATCGACGTCGTCAATGCCAGTCCGGCGGCCTCGTCGACCGCGTCGACGGTGAGACGATGCTCGACCGCCGAATGCGAGACGGTCGTGAATCGGGGTGACCAGGCTCGCCCGCCGCCGCGTCGACCGGCGACGCCGGGTCGCCCCGTGAACCCCGACCCGTGTTCGGGCACCACGCTCACCGGAGCGACCGCATCGAAGGTCCCGTGCACCAGCGGACGATCGAGGGCCGAGACCATCGCAACCATGTCGGCGTGCATGTCGGAGCCCTCGCCGAGCGGCGCACCCCAGTGGAGGATCGTCGGTGCGCCGGTCGACGCGTCGACCACCACCTCGACCTGCTCGCGTACCAACCTGACGATCTTCGACATCGCTCCCCCTGAGTCGTGTCAAGCTATCGACTGAGCGCTCGCGGCACCCGTTCGCGGTGCCACTCGACCGGGGCGCGCCGCGTACGATCGACGTCGTGACCGACACGGCCTCCACCCGATTGCAGCGTCGCGACGACCTCGGCTGGGCCGGGCGCGATCGGAACGATCCGGAGGTGGTCGCGCTGCGCGAACACCTCGCAGCGAACAACGGTCTCGCGGGTCTCGACATCCTCGAGCCCGGCGAGATCGATCGTGCCGTGACGCTGTTCCGACGAGATGGTTTCGTCGTCGTCGCCGACGCGCTCACGCCGGAGCAGACCCAGATCTTGCGCCACGGATGCGACGAGGTGATCGACGAGATCATCGCCCTCGACGACGACCGGTTCGGCAATCGCGGTTCGCACCGATACTCGTTCGGCGGATCGAGCATCACCCGGAGTCAGCTGCATCGGCCGGAGTGGCAGATGCTCCTCGACCTCCCGACCGTGACGCCGATCCTGGCCGCGATCTTCGGCTCCGGCGACTACATGCTGCGCGCCGCCAGCGGGGACTTCTGCCTGCCGGGCGCAGTCGAGTACCAACCGTTGCACGCCGACACGCGTGACTTCGAGAGCCGTTCGTCGACGCCGTACAACTCCTTCAGCGATCCGCGTGGCCACTTGACACTGCGCGACCTGCCGTGCCCATACGTCTGCGTGAACTTCCTGCCGCAAGACATCACCCGCCTCAACGGGCCGACCCGACAGATTCCCGGCACCCAACACTCCCGCGCTCCGATGCCGACCCTCGACGAGGAGCCGGAGTGGATGCGCTTGAGCACCGTGTGCCCGGTTCCTGCCGGCGCCGTCCAGATCCGCGACGTCCGTGCCTGGCACGGCGGCACCCCGAACGTGTCCGACGAGGCACGGTCGATCCCCAATCTCGAGTTCTACGCCCCGTGGTACCGCGAACCGGTCAGTCCCTCCATCACCTACGAGGATCATCGACGCCTGTCGCCGCACGCGCAGCATCTCACGCGGTTCCTCGTCGCCGATTCGAGCGAGACCCTGGTCACCGGCCCGACGCTGCGACCCGACCCTCCGATCGTGCCGCTCGACGCCGTCTGAACACGCTGGCCGCACGTCAACGCAACGGCGCGCCGTCGGCGGGTGAGAAGAAGTGGATGCGGTCGGTCTTGACCGCCAACGTCACCCGCTCGCCGTTCCCGATCACGTGCATTCCGTCGACCCGGGCGATCGCCGCTGAGACGGCCGCTGACGACTCGTCGAGTCCGTCCGCGGTCTGCTCGAGAGCGTCGGTGCTCGCCGACGGCGCCTCGATCTCGAAGTGGATGTGGTTCTCCGCACCCATCGACTCGACGAGGATCGCCTCGATCGACATCTCGCGTCCGGACGAGTCGTCGACGTCATCCGCCATGTCGAAGTGCTCCGGTCGGATCCCCACGACGACGGCCTCGCCGACGAAGTCGGGCAGCCGCGGATACCGCTCGATCGTGCGCGCCGCGAGATGGAGACGGTGCCCGCCGAAGGCCACGACGAGTTGCTCGCCCTCGGCCTCGATCGTCGCATGGATCAGGTTCATCGCCGGCGAGCCGATGAAGGCCGCCACGAACAGGTTGGCCGGGTCGCGATACAACTCCTGGGGTGCGGCGACCTGTTGGAGTTCGCCGCCCCGCATCACCGCGACGCGGCTCCCCATCGTCATCGCCTCGACCTGATCGTGCGTGACGTACACCATCGTCGTGCCGAGCCGCTTCTGGAGCTGGATGATCTCCGAGCGCATCTGGACGCGCAACTTCGCGTCGAGGTTCGACAACGGCTCGTCCATCAAGAAGACCTTCGGCGAACGCACGATGGCGCGTCCCATCGCCACTCGCTGCTGCTGACCGCCCGACAGGGCACGCGGGAGACGGTCGAGGTAATCGGTCAACCCGAGGATCGCCGCCGCCTCCTCGACTCGTCGGTTCCGCTCGTCCTTCTTGATCCCGGCGACCTCGAGCGAGAACGCCATGTTGTCGCGCACCGTCATGTGCGGGTACAGCGCGTAGCTCTGGAACACCATCGCGATATCGCGGTCGGCCGGCGGCACATGGTTGACGACCTGCTCTCCGATGCTCAGCTCGCCGCCGCTCACCTCCTCGAGCCCGGCGATCATCCGCAGTGCGGTCGACTTGCCGCATCCGGACGGCCCGACGAGCACCATGAACTCGCCGTCGGCGATATCGAGATCGAGTGATTCGATCGCGGTGACGTCACCGTCGTAGACCTTCTTGACTCCGTTGAACGTCACGCTCGCCATGGCGATGCTCCTGTCGATGTGCTGGGCCGGATCTTCGCCGCGTCGGCGGCGTTGTGGAGGTGGGAGTGCATGGGTCGCCTCACTTGATGCCGCTCGAAGCGGAGTTCTCGACGAAGTACCGCTGCGCGAACAAGAACACCATGATCGGCGGTGTCATCGCGATGACGGCGCCGGCGAAGGCGAGGTTGGTGTCGGTGCTCGAACGCCCACCCAACTGCGCCAGGCTCACCGGCAACACGAAGCTGTCCGGGTTGCCGGAGTTGATGATGACGAACGGCCACAAGAACGAGTTCCAGGCATAGAGGAATCCGAACGTGGCGAGCGAGGCGATCGCAGGTCGTGCGAGCGGCACCATGATCCGCCACAGGATCTTGAAGCGGCTCGCCCCGTCGAGCAGGGCCGCTTCTTCGATCTCGACCGGAATCCCGATGAAGAACTGGCGCATCAAGAACGTGCCGTACGCCCAGAAGATGAACGGGATGATCAGCGCCACCAGGTTGTCGCGCCAGTTGAGCTGCACCATCAACTGGAAGAGCGGGACGATCAACACGACGAACGGGATCATCACCGACCCGAGGTAGAGCAAGAACAGCTTGTCGCGACCGCGGAACTTCAGGCGAGCGAACGCGTAGCCACCGAGGATCGAGGTGAGCACCTGACCGGCGACGACACCGAGCGTCACCAGCACCGTGTTGGTCAGGCTGCGCCCGAGATCCTTGCCGTCGAGGACGTCGGGGAAGTTCGCGAATCGCGGCCCGAACTCCTGGGCGGGTGACGCCGCGTTGACGAGGGAGTCGACCGTCTCCGTCGGATCGTCGAGTGACTGGAAGCGCGCGCCGACCGTGGTCCGTATGCGGATCGCCTCGACCGGGCCGTCGGCCGTCGCGACCGTGACGATCGCCTCCTCGTCGCCGTCGACGACGATCGATGTGCCGACCGGTTCGGCAGCGTCGAGGTCGGCGACGATCTCGGTCGGAGCATCCGAGTCGAGGTCGTCGAGCGCCACGTAGACGCCGAGTGACACACCGTTCTGCACGAGTGCGAAGTCCCCGTCGCGCTCCGGGAGCGTGTAGACCTCCAACGGATCGTCGTCGGCGGATCCCCCCACCGCGGTCGCCGGGACCGTGCTGTTCTGTTTCGGCACCAGCGATGGCGGGTAGGTGAAGATGTCGGTGCTCGCCTTGAACGCCGTCGACACGGCGACGACGAACGGGAAGATGACGATGCCGGCGACGAGCACCAACAATGCGTAGGTGCCACCGCGCACGAGGCTCGCACGCACTCCTCGGCGACGAACGCTCATGACGCCCCCACCGTGTTGCGTTGACGTCGGAACTGGCCGAACGTCAGGCCGAAGATCAACATGAACAAGATCCACGCGAGCGACGATGCGTATCCGGTGCTGTTGTTCACGAACGCCTCCTCGTAGAGCGCGATCACCGGCGTGGTCGTCGCGTTGTTCGGACCTCCCGGTTCGGGTCTGGAGAGCACCCAGACGATGTCGAACAGTTGCAACGCCGTGATGCTGGTGAGGCTGACGACGTAGAACGACGTGTTCGCGAGTTGCGGCACCGTGATCCGCCGGAACGTTCGCCACGGCGACGCGCCATCGATCTCGGCGGCCTCGTACAAGTCCTTCGCGATGCCCTGATGACCGGCCAGGTACAGCACCGTGTTGAACCCGAAGTTCATCCACGCGAACACCACGACGATCGCGAACAGCGCCGTGCTGCGATCCGACAGCCACGCTTGCCCTTCGGCTGGCGGGTCGAGGAACGGCAGGATCTCCCCGGCGCGCAAGATGAGGTAGTTGATCCAGCCGACCGTGCTCTGGAACAGCTGCCCCCAGACGATCGACACGCCGATCACGCCGGCGACGGACGGCACGAAGTAGATCGCTCGGAACACCTTCATGCCGGGCAGCTTCGAGGCCAACACCGTCGACAGACCGAGCGCTGGCAGCACCGACAACGGCACGGCGAGCACCAAGAACACGGCGATGTTGCGCAGCGAGATCCAGAACTCGATGTCACGCGCTCCGATCACCCAGTTCTGCCCGAACCAGTCGAGATTGGCGAGCACCTGGTAGCCGTCTTTGAGCACCTCGGTGCCGGCGTTCGCCTGCGGTGCCGACGCGAAATCGATCGACAAGGCCCGGATGTAGTTGTCGAACAGGACGAAGTCCTTGGTCGTGTTCGTCGTGCTCCAGTCGAAGAACGACACGACGAACGAGAACGCCAGCGGACCGGCGAAGAAGAACATGAAGCCGATGATGTTCGGCGAGAGGAACGCGAGGCCCGACAAGGCCTGGGACTCGGCGGCGCTGGTGCCGAAGTGCGCGGCGACCCGAGGGTTCCACATGTGGGCGACGCTGAGCGCCGAACCGATCGCGACAGCGAGCGTGGCCAGGGTCATCGGCGTGGTGAGACCGTCACCGATCGCACCGATCATCCCGGACGGATCGGCTCGCACGACGAACCAGACACCGCCGACCACGGCGAGCACTCGACCAGCGAGGCGGAGACGGACCGCGGCGAGCGAGGTCGGCGCCCGCTCGATCATCGTTCGGGCGAAGGCGATCCACAGCACTCCGACGAGGACGACGAGGAACGGCAGGAACGCCTTGTTCAGCCCTTCCCCGAAGCTGCCGATGCCGAGGAAGAACCCGAACTGGTGCAGCGCCGCCGCTGCGGCGAGCACGAAGAAGAGGTAATTGGTGATGAGCGAGACGGTTCGAGCGCGCCGCACGACGCGACGTACACCGAATGCCGAGTAGGCGTGCCCGAACACGGCGAGGCCGTTGAGCACCAGGACGAGCAATTTGATGGCACCCGGGAGGCCGTCGTCGTCGCTGGAGGGATCGAGCGTCGCGAAGAGTGCGAGCAGCGCCGCCAACACGGCGACGAGGTGCCAGCCGACGACGAGTCGCTGGCCGGTGGCGAGCGGGATCCGGTAGTGGTGGCGAGGTAGTCGCCCTCGCGCCCAGGGCGTGATGGTGCTGTCCGGTACGACGATGGCCGCGTCGGCCAGCGGTTCCGTCTCCGCATCGGTTGGTGTCCCCATGTGTCCCCTCGTCGATCACGGTGCCGATCGCTCACCCGCGCCAGCATCGGTCCCCCTTGGTCCGCGTCGGTGCGATCCCGATCATGTCAGTCGCGGGGTGGCGTTCGGCCGCTGCGTGATGCAGCGCCCGACCGACGGTCATCTCGGCTGATCGATCAGCCGAGGCTGGCTGGTCAGCCCAGCGCTCCGGCGACTTCGGAGCAGATGTTCGCTTCGAAGTCCTCGATGGTGCGCTCGCCGTTGAACAGCGCCGTCACCGCGTTGGACATCGTCTCGCTGTAGTCCGGCCACGAGCCGGCCCACAGCGGACCCTCTGCCGTCGGGGAGTCCTGGAGTCCGTTGATGAACGCCTGGTTGTTCTCCGGCGGGGTGAAGGTGAGGAACGCGTCGATGGCCGCTTCGCTCACGCGGCTCGGGATGTTGGCTCCGAGCTCGCTGATCGTGGCCTGCGTCTCGGCGGTGGTCAGCTCCTGCACGAGCTGCCACGCCTCTTGCGGGTGCTCGGTGTTGGCGTTGACGACGTACGCACCCCAGAACAGCCAGTTGCCCTGCGTGCCACTCGGGCCCGTGGGCAACTCGACGACATCCCAGTTGAACGCGGCATCGGTGCGCGCTCCCGGGGTCGCCCAGCGGCCGTTCATGAACATGCCGACGGTGCCGGCCTTCCACGGGGTCTCGCTGTCTTCGCCGTACGGCACGGTGGCGCCGGTCGCGTAGAGCGTCTGCGCCTGGGCCAGACCGGCGATCGTCTCCGGGGTGTCGAGCGCACAACCGGTGCGGTCCTCGGTGAAGAAGCTGCCACCGGCGGCGTTGATGAACGCACCGAAGGGGCCCCACCATCCGTCCATGGCGAAGCCCTTGTTGGCGCCTCCCGTCTCGGCGACCAGTTCGGTCACCTCGGCGAACGCGTCCCAGTCCCAGGCGCCTTCGGCGGCGAGGACACGCGGGTCGTCGGCTCCGGCCTCGGCGATGAGGTCGAGGTTGAGGTACAGCGCGAACGTCGAGACGTCGCGCGGCAGACCCCAGAGCTTGTCGCCCGGGGCTCCCGCCTCGGGGTCGTAGGTGAGGTGGAACATCGGCTCCGGGTAGAAGGCGCTCGTGTCGAATCCGTCGGCCGCGGCGAGTTCGCCGAGGTCGAGGATCAGGCCTTCGGACTGGAAGCGAGCGATGTCGGTGCCCGGGATCCAGAACACGTCCGGCGCCGTACCGTTGCCGATCTCGGTGACCAACTGGTCCTGGTAGCTGGCGGTGTCGGTTCCGCCCGGCTCATAGGCCAAGGCGAAGCCGTCATTGGCCGCGTCGATGGTCTCGCTCACGTTCGCGTACACCTGCGCCTCGGCGTCGTTGTCCGGACGGGTGCGCCACCGAACGGTGACGTCACCATCGGCGGCCGGTTCGTCGGCAGCGGGTTCGTCCGCTGCTGCTTCGGTGGTCGGAGTGGCATCGTCGGCCGAATCATCGGCCGCGTCGTCGCTCCCACATGCTGTTGCGATCAGTGCCATGGCGGTCAGCCCGGCGAATACTGCTCGTGTTCGTTTCACGCTGCACTTCCCCTCATTGGTGTTGTCCGGGCGGACCCGGAGTGTCATGCACCGAGCACCGCAGATGCGGGACTCGATGTCGTTCCAGGCGAACCTGGTTCGAATGTGTGTCGACGACGCGTCGCGCCGCCGGGCGATCACTCGGCGACGACCACGTCGACTCCGAAGGTCCTCAGCTCGCCGACGATGCGTTCGTCGGCGCGGTGATCGGTCACGAGGACGTCGAGTTCGTCACAGCTCATCACCGGGGCGAGCGTCGTGACCCCGAGCTTGGAGGCGTCGGCCAAGACGACCCGGCGGGCCGCACCCTTCGCCATCGATCGCTTCACCTCGGCCTCGGCGAGATTCATGTTGGTGCAACCCTTGACGACGTCGACGCCGTTGCATCCCAAGAACGCGCTCGCCGCGCGAAGCCCGTCGAACATCTCCGACGCCATCGGGTTGACCAGCGAGTGCTGTTTCGGCCGCAGCGTTCCGCCGCTCACGACCACGGTGATGCGCGGGTAGGCGGATTCGAGCGCCAGAGCGATGTTGAGTCCGTTGGTGAACACCGTGACGTCGACGAGATCGTTGCGTTCGGCGAGTCGAGTGGCGAAGGCCATCATCGTCGTACCGACGTCGAGCGTGATCGCTTCGCCGGACTTCACGAGGTCGGCGGCGGCACGACCGATCGCGTCCTTTTCCGTGGCGTGGCTGGTACTGACCTCTTCGAACGTCCGCTCGACCTGGGGTCGCTCGGGGGCCATCGCCCCGCCGTGGACTCGTTGGATGGCGGACTGTTGGACGAGCAGGTCGAGATCGTTGCGGACCGTCACCGTCGACACGGCGAATCGTTCGGCGAGTTCACGCACCGTGACGAAGCCGCGACTCTCGACGAGATCACGGACGCGGTACTGACGAACCGCCGTCGGCAGTTCGGTGTCGGGAACGTCGTGCATCGACGAACGTGTGGTGATCTCCCCCATCGCCACCGTACTTTCATACGGTTTCGCTCCGTTGTCAACTCATTTCAGTTGCTTTCGTTTGCCTTGCTTTCGCGATCGGTGCTTTCACTGGCCGAGCTCTCGCTCGGCGTACTGTCGAGCAGCGACGAGTCGGTGTCGATGTCACCCGGCTCCAGGCCATCGTCGGATGCCTGGTCGGCGCTGCCGTCGATCTCCGGGTCGCCCTCGGGATCACTCTCGGGTCCCGCGGGGGCGTCCACGACACGGTTGCGCAGTGCCGCCCAGAGCGCGAGTCCACCGACGATGCCCGCCAGTGCGACCCACTGGTTCCAGCGGAACGGGCCGAGCTCATCGGCTGGATCGACACGGAGCCCCTCCACCCAGAATCGCCCGAGGCCATAGCCAGCGAGATACAACCCCATCAGGGCGCCCGTGGCCGGACGCCGGTTGCGGTCGATGAACAGCAGCAGCGCGACGAGCGCCAAGCTCCACAGCGATTCGTAGAGGAACGTCGGATGGAACGTCGTGCCGAGTTCGAACAACTGCCCGGTGTCCGGGTTGGTGACGAGATGGTCGGCGTCGATCTCGAGCGCCCACGGCAGTTCGGTCGGTCGGCCGTAGAGCTCCTGGTTGAAGTAGTTACCCCACCGCCCGATCGCCTGCGCAAGCGGGATCGCCGGCGCCGCGCACGTCGCCGCCGCGGCGACCCCGACACCCTTGGACCGTGCCAGATAGAGCCCGACGGGAATGCCGAGGAGCAGACCGCCGGGGATGCCGAGACCGCCCTCCCAGATCTTGGGGATCGCGGCGTAGTCGTCGTCGAAGCGATCCCAGTCGGTGGCGACGTGATAGAGCCGGGCACCGATCACGCCGGCGATCACCGCCCAGATCGCGATCGAGCTGGCGTCGTCGGTCGTGCCCACGCCGCGCTCGACGAAGCGTCGACCCATCAGCCACACGGCGGCGACGACGCCGATGGCGATCGACAGCCCGTACAGGTTGAGGCTGAGCGGTCCGATGTCGATCGAGTTGAACGACGGGCTCGGAATCGACGCCAGCGTCGCCGCGACGGCGTTCAACTCGTCACCCGCTCGATGAAGGCGAGGCTGCGCTCGTTGATGAGGTCACGGTCGTAGTCCTGGGTGGCGACGTGAAAGCTGCGTTCGAGGGTGACCATCTCGACCTCGCCGCCGTAGGTGTCGGCGAGATGCTGACTGCTCTCCGGCGGCACGACGTGGTCGTTCGGCGACACGAAGATCAGGATCGGCACGGTCAACTCCCCGTACCGGTCGGCGATGGGTCGCAGCCCGTCCTCGTTCAGCGACACCAGTTGTGCGAGCGGCGTGCCTTCGTAGGCGATCTCGGCGACGTCGGGGTCGGCGATGTCGGAACCGATCCCCGGCATGACGTCGGTGCCCTCGTCGATCATCTCGCGCAGCATCTCCATCACGTCGTCGGGCTGGGGTGCCGTGGCCGCATTGACGCAGATCAACCCGGCGAGCCGCTCGTCAGAGAGCCGCTGCAAGCCGGTCCAGAGTGTGAGCGTGCCGCCCATGCTGAGGCCGATCACGACGATGGCGTCAACGCGCTCGGCCAGCGTGTCGTAGGCCGCAGCCGCGCCGGCCGACCAATCGGCCCAGTCGGTGGTCTGCATATCGGCCAGCGTGGTGCCGTGGCCGGGCAGGCGAGGTTGTTCGACGTGGTACCCGGCGTCGGCGAACGCTCGCGCCTGGTACGTCATCGACGACGGGTTGCCGGTGAACCCGTGCACCACCAACACCCCCACCGATCGCTCCCCAACGTGGGAGAACGGCTCACAACCCGGCATCACCTCGAGATCAGTCATCCCCATTGTCTACAAGCTGGCGACCGAGACGGGAAGAACGACGCGCCGAGTTCCGTGAAGCATTTGCGTCCGGTGCGAAACCGTTCGCTCGCCGTAGCATCGTCGGTCACGTTGCGCACGCCGATTCGAGCGGGGCACATCGAGTCGTCGAGGACGGTTCGTCATGGTGTTCACAGTTGTCGCGTTGGCGCTCGGCGCCGCGCTCTTGGCCTACTCGGCCGACCAGTTCGTGTTGGGCGCCGCACGCGTCGCGCTCATCCGTCGCTGGTCGCCGCTCGTCGTCGGTGTGGTCATCATCGGCTTCGGCACCAGCGCACCCGAACTGCTCGTCTCCGCGATCGCCGCCGGTTCGGGTGACGCAGAGGTCGCCGTCGGCAACATCGTCGGATCGAACATCGCGAACCTGTCGCTGCTCCTCGGAGTCGGCGCGATCATCGTGCCGATCAGCGTCGCGTCGAGCACGGTCAAGCGTGAGGCGCCGATCGCAGTCGGGGCGATGGTCGCCATCGCCGCCGCGTTGCAGGGCGGCATCCAGATCTGGGAGGGCGTACTCCTCCTCGTCGCGCTCGGTGCGGCACTCTGGTTCATCACGACCTCGGGCTCGGCAGGTGGCTCGGCGGCGGATCCGCTCGGTGTCGAGACCGTCGAACTCGCCGACCCGTCGACGCACTCGATGGGTCGCGAAGTCGTCCGCACGATCCTCGGGCTCGTCGGAACGGTCGCCGGAGCGCAGCTCCTCCTCACTGGAGCGCTCGATCTGGCCGATCGAGCCGGCCTGGAAGAAGGGTTCGTGGGCGCGACACTGGTTGCGATCGGCACCTCGTTGCCCGAACTCGTCACCGTGGTGCAATCGGCGCGCCGTCGCGAGACCGACCTGATCGTCGGCAACCTGCTCGGCTCGAACCTGTTCAACGCGCTCGGCGTCGGCGGGTTGATCGGGTTGATCGGGGCAAGCGATCTCGACGACCGCGGGTTGACCGTCATCGGAGCCGGCGCGGCGATCGTGATCGCACTGCTGGCGTTGGTGGCGATGATGACGAGAAAGACGGTGGGTCGAGCAGAAGGCATCGGCCTCGTCGTGGTCTACGCCGCGCTCGTCCCGTTCCTCGCGTAACTTCGCGGCCGTGCTGACGCTGGCGCGGACCAGCATCGGGGCGTCGTTGCGGCGACTCTTCGATCATGGCGCAGACCGTTCGGGCACCCGGCTCGGACACTGCGCAGAAGCGAGCCGACCATGTCGAGCATTCCCGCGTCCCGTCGACACGTCTCCGAATCCGTTGGGCGGCGATCGGAGCAGCGGCCGCCGTGAGCCTGGGTGCCGGCGCGATTCAGATGGCCACCGCCTCGGGCGGTACCCCGGTGACGCCTCGGTGTTCGTCGCGATGGTGCCGACAGCGATTCGACCTGCGAGATCCCCGCCACCGCAACCGCTCTCGCAACCAACACCGTCGCCATCCGCCCCACAGCAAGCGGATTCCTGGCGTTGTTCCCCGGCGGCGATCGGCACCAACGCAAACCCGATCATCAGCTACCAGTAACTCGACAACTCCGCTCTCAGAGTCGCGGCCTGTTCGAACCCGACCTGCACCTCAGCCAACAGCACCACACTCGACTCTGGCGGCTCCGTCGGCACGTCCACGGCGATCGTCAGTAGGGGTCGTGCTCGGACAACGGGAGGCTCCACCAGTCGTCGGGGACCTGGGCGGGGTTCCAGTCCGGGTCGGGATAGATGCAGTCGACCGGGCACACCGGGAGGCATTTGTCGCAGCCGCTGCACAGCTCCGGGATGATCACGACGTCGGCACCGTGGTTGAAGATCGCGCCGAAGGTGGGCGGGCAGTGTCGCAAACAGGCGTCGCAGTTGATGCACTCGAGCATCTCGATGCGCAGCGGCGGGTTCTGCCACTTCTCGTTCCGCTCGCGAGTCTCGATGCGCGTCGCCCGAGTCGAACTCATCGGCGAGACGCTAACTCACCGGTCGACGCCACGACGATCAGAGGGGGCTGGCGTCGACGCCCGGATGGCGGGCCGCCATCACCCGCACGAACGCGTCGACCAGCGACGGGTCGAACTGCGCTCCCGAGCCGGACGCCACGAACTTGACGGCCTCGGCGACTTCCCACTCGCGCTTGTAGATGCGACGGGTGGCGAGCGAGTCGTAGACGTCGGCGATCGCGACGATGCGACCCGACAGCGGGATCGACGCGCCGGTCAAACCGTTGGGGTAGCCGGTGCCGTCCCACCACTCGTGATGTGACCACGCCGCTTCGGCCGCGAGTTGGAACAGATCGGTCGAGACGCCCGACAGCAGCCGGCGACCGAGCACCGTGTGCTGCTTGACCTGCTCGAACTCGTCCATCGTCAGCGGGCCCGGCTTGAGCAGCACCGAGTCAGCGATCGCGACCTTGCCGATGTCGTGCAGTCGGGCGGCGAGACGCAGCCGTTCGCACCACTCTGGCGGCCGGCCGATCGCATGGGCGATCTCCGCAGCGAGGTCGCCGACGGCATTGGTGTGCTTGGTCGTGTTGCCGCCGCGGAACTCGGCAAGCGCGGCGAGGCGCTCGAACGCCTCGAGGTGATAGGCGTCGGCGTCGGCGTGATCCGCGGCGAACGTCGCGATCAGATCGGTGGTCTGTAGCCGGGTGATCTCGGCTCGGTTGCGCGCCGTCTGGTTGTCGTGAGCGACTTGCAGCGTGCGGAGCCGAAGGTCGGCCGCATCGGTGAAGATCTCACGGTGCAGTGCGAAGTGACGTTCGCGGTGCTCGAGCGCCTCGCCGTACCGGCCGGCCTGCTTGTACGCGGTGGCGAGATGATCGTGGATCTCGAGCTCGACTTCGCGCATGTCGGTCCGGTCCGCGAGGTCGAGGGCGGCGGCCAGCGAGGCGATTGCTTCGTCGACCTGGCCGCTGCGCAAGGCGACACGGCCTTCCGACACCATCACGCCGAGCTGTTCGGCGGGCGAGAGGTCGGCTCCGTCGGCGCTGCGGTACTCCCAGTCGGCGCGAGCCTCCGCGAAGCACAGCGCTGCGCTCGCGTGGTCGGCGAGGCCCACATACGCCTCGGCGAGGTCGGCGAGGAGCCCTCCGACGAGATGCGGCGCGTGCTCGCGGGCGAGGTCGACGGCGTCACGACCGAGACTGACAGCGGGCAGATACTCGCCGCGGCGACCGCGGATGCGGGCGAGGTTGCCCATCACCATCGCGTCGAGGTCTCGACGACCGACCGGCTCGTTGATCGCCAGAGCGCTCTCGTAGGTCGTGATCGCCCGGTCGTAGTCGCCCATCGACTGATAGATCGCGGCGATCGTGTGGAGGATCTTGCCTTCGTTGATCTGGTCGTCGGTCGCCCGATACACCTGCAGCGCGCTGAGGCACCGCTCGAGCGCGGCGGCGAAGTTGCTGGCCTGGTAGTGCACGACGCCGATCAGATGCAGCGACCATGCGAGCGTGAGCGACGGGTCCATCTCCTCGGACAGCGCGACGGCCTCACTGGCGAGCGCGAACGCGTCGTCGGTCTGGCCGTACTGATGCGAGATCGACGCCAACTGATACAGCGCCTCGGCTTCCTCACCGACGAGCCCGGCTGCACGAGCGACCACGCGAGCGTCGAGCGCCGTCTTGCGCGCTCCGGTCGGATCGGTCGCCCGCCGCGTGGCGGCGTCGTCGAGCAGGTTGCGAACTCGACGCTGCTCGGTGGTCATCTGATCGTGCACGCTGACGTCCTCGTAGTGGCCGGGCCGTTCGAGCGTTCTCCACGACGCGCCCCAGCACACAGTACGACCATGTGAGCAGTATCGACGCTGACACGAGCAGACTTGAGTCATTCCAGAATCCGTCGACGAACCGCCGGGGGCGATCGGCGAAGTTCGGGGAGAACTGACGCGAACGACTTCGTATCCTGGGCCGATGGCCACTCGGGCGACTGCAACGACGCCCTCGGGTCGGCGGGTCGAGCGCAGCGCGGTCTGGTCGATGGTGCCGGTGCTGGCGATGCTGCCGTTTTCCGCACTCGCACTGTTCGTGCTCTGGCTGCCGATCGGCCTCACCACCGATGTGACGTTTCTCGCGACAGCCATCGCCTACCTCGCGGTCGGCCCATTGCTGTTCGTGCGTCCGTTTCAGGTCAGGGTCCTCACCCCGCTGCTCGGAGCGAGGCGGCCGAGCAGCGACGAGGCCGCAGCGATCGAGCCACTGTGGGCAGCCATCGCACAGGCCAATCACCTTCCCGCCGACCGCTACGTCATCCGCATCCTGCCCTCCGACGAGCTCAACGCCTTCGCCTGCGGCGGCCACCTCGTCGTGGTCACGACGTTCGCGATCGACAACCTGAGTACGGCCGAACTGCAAGGCGTGTTGGCGCACGAGCTCAGTCACCACCTCGGGTTGCACACCATCGCCATCACGGTCGGGCACTGGCTCTCGGCACCCGTGCTGCTGATCGCCCGCATCGGGTTCTTTCTCGAGAACGTGGCGACGGCAGCGGCGCGCAGCTTCGGCACGAACTCGCCGCTGATCGACGCGCTCGGCACCGTCGCTGCGGCGGTGATCCGCGGGGTCTCGTGGATCTTCACGTTCGGTATTCGAGCCGGCGATGCGCTTGCGAACATCGTCGGGCACGAAGCCGAGTTCGAAGCCGATCAGCGGGCCGTCCGGATGGGTTTCGGACGCGAACTGGCGAGCGCACTGCGGCGAGTGCTGGCGAACGGCTCGGCGCCGCGGCCGGTTGGCTGGCGAGCACGCATCGCGGCGAGCCACCCCCCGGCGCGGACACGCGTCGCCCGGATCGAGGCGCTCTTGCGCCATCCGTCTCGCTGAGCTCGCACTGCCTCAGGCGGTGATCGGGGCGATGATGGCGTCGAGGAGTCGGGCCAGATCGGCGGGCGACACGGCGATGTCGAGGCCACGGCGGCCGCCGCTCACGTAGATCAGGTCGAAGAGTTCGACCGTTTCGTCGAGCACCGTTCGCAACCGTTTGGGTTGGCCGAGCGGGCTGATCCCACCGACGACGTATCCGGTGATGCGCTCGGCTCGCTCGGGGTCGCACATCGCAGCCTTCTTCGACCCGACCGCCGCGGCAGCGAGCTTCATCGAGACCATGCAGCTCACCGGCACGACCACGACGATCGGGTCGGCCGGTGCGTCACCACCCTCGACGTCGAGCAGGAGCGTCTTGAACACCTGCTCGAAGGGCAGACCGAGCGCGTCGGCAGCTTCGCGACCGAAGTCACGAAGCTCGTCGCCGCGGTCGTACTCGTGGATCTCGAAGTCGACTCCCGCAGCTTGGAGGAGACGGATCGCCGGGGTCACCAGCCCAGTCTGTTCGATCGGATGGGGCGCGGGCATGGTCGGTTGCGTCAGACTCGCGACGTGCGCCTGTCATCCGAACCGACGACCGACCCCAGCGACTACGAGTTCGCCCACCGGATTCGGGTGCGGTTCGTCGAGACCGACGCGATGGGCATCGTGCACCACAGCAACTACCTTGCGTACTTCGAGGAGTCGCGGGTCGCGTATCTGGCACACGTCGGGCATCCGTTCACGGAGTGGCGCGACGCCGGTCTGGAGTCGCCCGTGCTCGAGTCGTTCGTGGCCTACCGCCAACCCTGCCGCTTCGACGAGGTGATGACCGTGCATCTCCAACTGGCCTCCGCGACACGAGCGACGTTCCAGATGAACTACCTGATCACGGTCGACGGCGAGCCGCGTTCGACCGGCGTCACCGTGCACGGCTGCACCACCACGGCCGGACGGCCCACCCGCCTCCCCGCCTGGCTCGTCGACCTCGCCGCCCGCCGAACCCCCGAACGTCAACCTGGTGTCTGACACCACGGTGACGCCACGCTGCGTGGTCAACACCTGGGGTCAGACCCCAGGTGTCACGGCGGGGTGCGGGCAGTGACGGGCGCGCAGTGGCGGCTGGCGACCGGGTTGTTCGTGGTGGCATGGGGGACGAACGTGTCGACGCCGTTGATCCTGCGGTATCAGGACCGCCTCGACCTCTCCGACACCGGAGCAGTCGGCATCTTCACCGTGTACGTCGCCGGCATCCTGCTCGCGCTGCTCTTCGCCGGCCGCTCATCTGACCGGTTCGGGCGACGACCGGTCGTGTTGCCATTCACCCTGCTCTCGGCGATCGGTTCACTCGTGATGCTCGCCGGGCGCGACTCGCTCGTCGTGCTGTTCGCCGGCCGCTTCTTGCTCGGTGCCGTCAGCGGATCGATGCTGTCGGTCGGCACCGCCTGGCTCAACGAGCTTCCCAACGACCGGATCGATCGGTTGCGTCTCGCGACGATGACGACGCTGATCATCTACGCCGGGTTCGGGTTCGGACCGATCACGTCAGCGCTGTGGGACCGTTTCGGCGAGGCCCCGCTCGTCGTGCCGTATCTCCTCCACGCGGTGGCGTGCGTCGTCGTCCTCGCCGTCCTCATCACGCTCCCCGAGACCAAACCGCGCGACCCGAGCGTCTCGCTACGACCACGACTCGGTGTACCGGCCGAGGCGCGAGCAGGCTTCGTACGAGTGCTCGCCCCGTCGTCGGTCTGGGTCTTCGGCTTTCCGTCCGTTGGCTTCGCACTGCTACCCATCGTGTTACGCGAGGCGGTCGGCAGCGACGCCGAAGTGCTCGTCGCCGGAGCGATCGGCTCGCTCACCGCGCTGTCGGTGCTGCTCGCTCGCCCCATCCTCGACCGGATGGGCAGCGCCCGGCGGGCCATCCCGGTCGGAATGTGGAGCGGCGTCGCCGGCTACCTCGTGGGCGGCACTGCGTTCGTCACCGACGCCTGGTGGCTTGCGCCGAGCGCTGCGGTGTTGCTCGGGACGGCCTCGGGCGTGCTGATGAGCAGCGGGCTGGTGCTGACCGAGGAGATCTCGAACGACAGCAACCGCGGAGCACTCAGCGCGACGTTCTATCTCGCCGCGTACAGCGGTATGGCCATGCCGGTCGTGATCACGCTGCTCGCACGACCGACCTCGACCGCCGCGGCGCTGGGGGCGATCACCGTCGTCGCCGTCGTCGTGACGGCCGGAGTCACACGCCAGCTCCGCGTGCTCGGAGTCGAAGCCGCGACGTGAGGTTGGCTACGGTCGGCTCATGTCCGACGCCGCCGTTGCCTCGCAGATTCCTCATGTCGACTATCTCGTCCTCGACGACGGCGAACCCCATCTGATCGCACAGGAGTGCACCTCGTGCGGGGCCCGGTTCTTCGGCCGCCGCAACGCGTGTGCGGCGTGCTTCTCGACCGACTTCCGTACGACGGCGGTCGCCACCGAGGGCACGGTGACGGCGTTCACGATCGTCACGTTCGCGGCCCCCGGAGTGCCCGTACCGTTCGTTGCGTCCGTCGTCGACTGCGACGGGACGAGCGTCAAGGGCAACATCATCAACGTCGACCCCGACCCAGCGAACATCTCGACGGGCATGCGGGTTCGCCTGGCCACCTACTCACTCGGCACCGACGACAACGGCGTCGAGGCCATCGGCTACGGCTTCGAGCCGGTCTGACGACCCACTCAGACGCCCCACTCAGACGCCCCACTCAGACCACCGACTCAGAAAGGAGCCGCCTCCAACCGGATCACCGGCCGCCGCCGGGAGCGCCAGCGACCAACGCTGGCGTCCCGCCGACGTTTCGTCGACACCACACGACCGCACGGAGGCGCGACACATCATGATGGACATCTGGATCCTCGGGATCAACATGACGAAGTTCGGCAAGCACTTCGACAAAGACATCGTCGATCTGGGCGCCGAAGCGATGATGGCCGCGCTCGCCGACGGCAGCGTGACGATGGCCGACATGGGCATCTTGGCCGCCGGCAACCTGATGGGATCGGGCGGTATCGGCCAAGAGCTGCAGAAGCAGGTCGGCCAGACCGGCATCCCCGTCTACAACGTGTCGAACGCATGCGCCACGGGTGCCACTGCGCTACGTACGGCGATCATGGCGATCAAGGCCGGCGAGTGCGACATGGGCATCGCCGTCGGCGTCGAGAAATTGGCCGGTGCGGGCCTGCTCGGATCGAGCGACAACTCGCCGGGTGACGGCAAGCACGAGTGGACGCCGAAGGGGCGCGTGGGTGCGGTCACCGGCGTCGACGGCCGCATCGGCAGCGCGACGATGCCCGCTCTGTTCGCACAGATCGGGACCGAGTACGACCACAAGTACGGCGGCGAGGGCAGCCGCGCCGACTTCGAGTTGTTCGCCCGGATCAGCGAGAAGAACCATTCGCACTCCACGCTCAACCCGCTCGCCGCATACACCAAGGCGATGAGCCTCGAGCAGATCATGGGCGACATGATGATCGCCTACCCCAACACTCGCCCGATGTGTTCGGCCAACTGCGACGGTGCCGCGGCGGCCGTGGTGGTCAGCGGCGAGAAGCTGCGCACGTTGTCACTCGAACAGCAGCGCCGCGCGATCAAGGTGTCGGCGTCGGTGCTCACCACCGACCCGTACGAGGAGGCCTGCCAGGTGCTCCCCAACGTCAACACGCTCACCCGCAACGCTGCCAAGACCGCGTACGAGACCGCTGGCGTCGGCCCGGCGGATCTCGACCTGGTCGAGTTGCACGACTGCTTCGCCACCGCCGAGTTGGTCCACTACGACAACCTGATGTTGTGCGAGGAAGGCAACGCCGTCGACTTCTTCAAGTCGGGCGCGACCTGGCGGGACGGCTCGACCCCGGTCAACGTGTCCGGCGGTCTGCAGTCGAAGGGGCATCCGATCTCGGCGACGGGTATCGCCAACATCTGGGAGGTCTGCCATCACCTGCGCGGTGAGGCAGGCCCTCGCCAGATCGAAGGGGCGAAGGTCGGTCTCGCGCACGTGATCGGCCTCGGCTCCGCCTGCGGCATCCACGTCCTCGAGAAGTCCGGCCTCGGCGCGGCCTGACGAGCGGCGGCGGGCAGTCGTGACACCGTCGCGGCCCAACACGCCTCGCTGCCGGTTGACGGCCGGTTCACGGCTGGTTCACGGGATGGTGTAACCGTCACGGCATGCGCATCGTACCCGCCCTCGCCGCCCTGTCACTGCTTCTCGCCGCTTGCGGCGGCGGGGGTTCCGACGGCGAGCCCGCAGCGCTCGACGAGTCGACGACGACCGGCGCCGACACCACCACCGCACCACCGGAGACCACCGCACCCGAGACCACCGCGGCACCCACGACCGCCGCACCCGAGACCACCGCACCCGAGACCACCGCAGCACCCACCACGATCCCGCCGACCACGATCCCGCCCACCACGGCGCCGGCACCTGTCGAGACCGACGAACTCGGCCGCGTCCTCGGGACCTTCCCCGAGTCCGAGGCCGACGTCGACTACGCCAGCTACGACCCGCCGGAACGAGCGCTGGCGTTCGTGTCGACGTTGACGGGCAACTGCCGCGAGTACCGCCAGCACGATGCCCAGCAGACACGCTCCGCCGCCGCGTTCATGAGCGCCCTCCTCGACTTCGAGGTCGACGAGGTCGTCGACTACGCCGACTGCGGAGGCGCCGGGTTGGGCTACACCTACACCGGCCTCCAGTTCGTCGACCCCGCGACGGCGCTCCGTGTCGGCCAATCGTTGGATCCGGCGTCATTCATCGAGGGAGTGTGTGCGAACTCGGTCACGGTCGACGACATCGTGATCTTGCTGACCGGCACGACCTCGGTCGACGTCTCGTCAACCGCCGACGACCTGGTGGATTGGATCGGAGCCGGCGAGGTCACGACCCGCTGCACCATCGACGTCCGAGATCAAGCACCGGCGGCCGATTCCGGGTCTCCCACCGAGCCCGAAGCCGGGGGCGTCTACCCGGAGGAGCTCCGCACGAATTTCATCGACGCTTGCATCGGAGGAGGCGGCGACGCCGAGACCTGCACGTGCACGATCGACGAGGTCGCCAAGCGACTGTCGCTGACGGAGTACATCGAAGCCGAACTCGCGCTTGCCGAGGGGGCATCGCTCCCCGCTGAGATCACCGACTCGTTTGCGGCCTGCCTCGCGCAGTGACGACCCCCGGGGCGTCGCGTCACCAGTGTCGCGTCACGACCTCAGCGTCAGCGCGCCGTCGACGACGAAGATCTCGCCGCTGGTGTACTTGTTGCGCAGCAAGGCGAGAACGGCTTCGGCGCAGTCGTCAGCCGTCGCCGACCGCGGGATCGCCGCCATCTTGGCGACCGCTGCGTGCATCTCGGTCCAGTCTTCGGTCCACGGCGTCGCCACCAAGCCGGGGGCGACTGCGTTGACACGGATCGGGCCGTACGACTTCGCGAGGAGCTGCGTCATCTGATTGAGCGCCGCCTTCGTCATCGAGTAGGCCATCGACGAACCGACCGGGCGAACGCCTGCGATCGAGGTGATGTTGACGATGCTCGGATCGTCGGATTCGAACAGGTGCGGGATCGCCCGCTTCGTCAGCCACCACGTACCGAAGACGTTGACGTCGAAGGTCTTCTTGAAGATCTCGTCGGTCAGGTCGTCGAGGTTCTGGTGCGGGATCGAGGTGGTCCATCCGGCGTTGTTGATGAGATAGTCGAGGCGCCCGTAGCGCTCGATCGTCTGGTCGATCAGCGCGTGGCCCTGTTCTTGCACCGAGATGTCGGCCTGGATGTAGGTCGACTCCCCCGGCAGCGAATCGCAAACGGCCTGTCCCGCTTCGACCGACGACGACGAGTTGACGACGACCGTGGCCCCGAGGGCCGACAGACGACGCGCCGTCTCCTCACCGATGCCGCTCGATGATCCGGTCACGATCGCGACTCGGCCCTCGAACTCCGTACCAATCTCCGTGCTGGTCTCTGATGCGCTCATGCACGCGAACGTAGTGAGATGATGCGCCATGGCCGTCATCGATCATCTCGTCTACTTCGTTCCTCGGCTCGACACGGCCATCGACTGGTTCGACGACGAACTCGGCGTACGTCCGTCGATCGGAGGTTCGCACCCCGGGATGGGCACGCACAACGCCCTCGTGTCACTCGGCGACTGTTACTTGGAGTTGCTCGCGCCCGACCCTGAACAACCAGAGCCGTCGGCAGCCCGACCGTTCGGCATCGACGAATTGAGCGAACCGCGGCTGGTCACGTTCGCCGTGCGGCCGAGCCAGGTCGAGTCGCTCGGCGACGTCGCTGAGGCGATGCGGCGAGTTGGGCACGATCCGGGTCCGGCGACGACGATGAGCCGCCGCACACCGGCTGGCGTCGAGTTGCAGTGGACGCTCACGCTGCCGACGCTGGCTGCCGACGGCTTCGTCCCGTTCCTCATCGACTGGGGCACGACCCCCAATCCGGCGACGTCCGCCCCGGGCGGGGTCCGGCTGTTCGACTTGATGGGGACGACGCCTCACCACGAGTTCGCGAACGCCGTCCTCGACGCGATCGGCCTCGAGGAGATGGCCACCCACGGGACCGGCGGGCTCAGCGCGATCCTCGACGGCGCCATCGGCACGGTTCCCCTCGTCCTCTGACAGCCGTCACGAGCACCATGTCAATCTGGTGTCAGACACCACGTTGACGCCACGCTCCGTGGTGATCCGTCGCGGCGTCGACATGGTGCCGTTCTGCTGACGGGCTCCAGATCGCGGGCACCAGGTCGGCGGGCGCGGGATCGAGGCGGGTAGGTTGGCGGAATGGTGGTGACTCCCAGTGGGGCCAGCTTGCGGCGCGCCGAGGCGGTCGAACGGGTCAGACGCACGGCCCTCGACCTGATGACCGCCCAAGGGTTCGACTCGGTCACGGTGGAGGAGATCGCCCGGCATGCGCAGGTGTCACCGTCGAGCGTGTACCGCTACGTCGGCACCAAAGAAGCACTCGTCATCTCGACCGACCGACCCAGCACGTTCGCCGAACAGCTGCGCGCCGCGGAGGCAACGTCCACACCACTGGCCGCGTTCGAGCAGGCCGCACTCGACGTGTGGGGTACCGACGACGTCGCGCAGGAGATGCGGATCGTCGTGGCCAATCCCCCGCTCGTCCACGCCTTCGAACGTCAACTGCTCGACCAGCGCGACGCGGTCGCCGAGTTCTTCGCGACGCGACGAGGCAAGGCGAGCCCAGGGCTCCGCGACGACGCGCTGGCGGCAGCCGCGCTCGGCGTGCTGGCAGCGATGATCATTCGCTGGGGCCGGGCCAACGGTACGCCCAAGGCGCTCGGCAAGTCGCTGGCCAAGGGGCTCGCGACGATCTCTCCGCCCGCCTGAACGACGACCATCCGACGGCGTCGGCGGGCGCTGCTCGCTGTGCCACACTTCGGCCATGGGGATCAAGCGAGTGTTCGTCCACGGCAATCCGGAAACCGCGGCGGTGTGGATGCCGCTGCGTGATGCGCTCGTCGCGAGCGGCATCTCGTCCGACGAGATCGTCTGCCTGTCGCCGCCCGGGTTCGGGGCACCGCTCCCACACGACTTCGAGCCGGTGGCCGAGTCGTATCGCTCCTGGCTCGCCGACGAGCTCGACGAACTGCGATCCGGCGGCGACACCGTCGACCTCGTCGGTCACGACTGGGGAGCCGGCCACGTGTACGGCCTGCTCGCCGACCGGCCCGACGCGGTGCGCTCCTGGGCTGCCGACATCGGCGGGCTACTACATCCCGACTACGTGTGGCACGACGCTGCGCAGGCATGGCAGACCCCCGAGGTCGGCGAGCAGGTCATCGACATGATGGTGACGATGCCACTCGACGAACGCGTTGCGCTCTTCGAGGGCTTGGGCCTCCCGAATTCGATGGCCGCCGAAATGGCGCCAGCGCTCGATGCCGACATGGGTCGAGCCGTCCTCGCACTGTACCGGTCGGCGCCCGAACCCGAACTGCAAGCGCTGGCCGATCGTCTCGCCGCCACCACGCTGTCGCCCGGGCTGATCATCACGGCGGTCGACGACGCCTACGTGTCGGCCGACCTCGCCGGACCCGTTGCTCAGCGACTCGGCGCCGACGAGCTCCGTCTCGACGGGCAAGGTCACTGGTGGATGGTCAGCGATCCGCTCGGCGCCGCGGCCGGTCTGCTCGACTTCTGGTCGCGACTCTGATCGACCCGAACGAGCCTGCGATGATGATCCGATGACCACCATCGCCGCCGTGCTCCGCACGGGCTCCGGCCCGTTCACCATCGAAGAACTCAGCGTCGCCGACCCGAACGACGACGAGGTCGCGATCGAGATGATCGCCGCTGGCATGTGCCACACCGACCTGCTGTCGCGAGAGCTTCCACCGGAGTTCTTCATGGGTCCCCAGGTCTACGGCCACGAGGGCGCCGGCGTCGTCACAGCCGTCGGCGCGAACGTCACCGACATCGCAGTCGGCGACAAGGTGGTGCTGTCGTTCACGTCCTGCGGTGACTGCCCGGCGTGCACGCTCGACCGTCGGCCCTACTGCTTCAACCTCACGATGCACAACATGAGCGGCGGACGCCCCGACGGGACCTCCGCGTTCACCGACGCCGACGGGAATCGCGTCGGATCACACTTCTTCGGCCAGTCGTCGTTCGCCAAGCACACGGTTGCGGCACGCGACTCGGTGGTCAAGGTCGATCAGTCGTACGACATCGCGAAGTTGGGTCCCCTCGGCTGCGGCGTGCAGACGGGGGCGGGGGCAATCCTCAACACGCTCGACGTCCAACCCGGTTCGGCGGTCGTCATCGCCGGGGCCGGGGCGCTCGGGCTCAGCGCGGTGATGGCCGCCAAGGTCGCCGGCGCAGGCACGATCATCGCTGTCGACCGCCACGCCAACCGCCTCGAGCTCGCCGAGAAATACGGCGCGACCACGACCCTGAGCGTGCCGCCGGAAGAACTCGCCGGCGCGATCCAGCTCGCGACGGGCGGCGGCGCCGACTACGCCTTCGACACGACCGGCAACGCCGGCGTCGTCCGCGGCTGCTACGACGGGCTCAACAACATCGGCACGCTGGGGATGGCCGGCGTCGGGTTCGGCGACGTCACCTTCGACTTCCTCTCGATGATCGGCGGACGCACCATCACCGGCGTGATGGAGGGCGACTCCAAGACCCAGGAGTTCATCCCCTACCTGGCCAAGCTCAACGCCGACGGGCGGTTCCCGTTCGACGAGCTGATCACCGAGTTCTCGATCGAGGAGATCAACGACGCCGAGGCGGCGAGCGCGAGCGGCGCCGTCATCAAGCCGGTCCTGCGCTTCGACTGAGTTCGGCCCGCCGAGGCGAACCGTCGCAGAACACCCGTCGGTTGGTTGCCGACGGTACCGCGACCGCCGTTCCGGTACCGCTCGACCCCCGATCCGATCTAGTCTGACGCGATGGCCGTCACCCAGTTCGGACTCACCGACGAACAGCAGGCACTCCTCGAGGTCGCCGACCGATTCGGTCGCAACGAGCTCGCGCCGCTCGCCCAGAAGATGGACGACGACGAGTGGTGGCCGCCCGAGATCATGCGAACGCTCGGCGCGAACGGGCTGCTCGGCGCCACGATTCCCGAGGAGTACGGCGGCGCCGGCATGGGCATGCTCGAGTCCGGTCTCGTGCTGCAGGCGTTCTCCCGCTACAACCACGCGTTCGGGCTGAGTTGGGTCGCCCACGACAACCTGTGCGCGAACAACATCTACGCGAATGGCAACGACGACGTTCGCCGCAGGTTCCTGCCGAAGTTGTGCAGCGGCGAGTGGATCGGTTCGCTCGGTCTCACCGAGCCCGGCGCCGGCTCCGACGCCCTCGGTTCGATGCGCACCACCGCGGTGCGTGACGGCGACACGTACATCATCAACGGCTCGAAGCTCTACATCACCAACGGTCCCGTCGCCGACGTGTGCCTGCTGTACGCGAAGACCACGCCGAACGCCGGATCGAAGGGGATCACCGCGTTCGTCGTCGAAGCCGACACCCCCGGCTTCAAGGTCGCTCAGAAGCTCACCAAGATGGGCTTCCGCGGCAGCCAGACCGCTGAGTTGGTGTTCGACGACATGGTCGTCCCGGCCGAGAACGTCGTCGGCGAGGTCGATCAGGGCCACAAGGTCGTGATGAGCGGCCTCGATCTCGAGCGGGCGATGATCGCACTGATCAACGTCGGCATGTCGGAGCGGGCGCTCGAACTCTCCGTCGACTTCGCGTCGACACGAGAGCAGTTCGGACAACCGATCTCGGGTTTCCAGATGATCCAGTCACGTCTCGCCGACATGTACGTGTGGGTCGAGACGATGCGGACCTTCTGCTGGCAGGTGCTCGCCGAGTGCGACCTGCTCGAACACGGCGAGGCAGGCAAGGGAGAGATCCATGCTCGGTCTGCGGCGGCGGTGATGTACGCCGCGAACATGTGCAACCAGGTGCTCGACAACGCGGTGCAGATCCACGGCGGCAACGGCTATATCTGGGAATCGGAGATCAACCGGTTATTCCGCGGGACGAAGCTGCTCGAGATCGGTGCTGGCACGACCGAGGTCCGCAAGATGATCATCGCCGGGCACCTCCTCTCGCACTGACGCCCAACACCTGGGGTCAGACCCCAGCGGATCAACACCTGGGGTCAGACCCCAGCGGATCAACACCTGGGGTCAGACCCTGGGTGTTGGTGGTGCGGGTGGGGATGAGGAAGAAGACGCAGGCGACACCGAACGTCAAACTGCCGACGACGATCAGCGGGTCACCGTCGCGGATGCCGGCCCACGAGTACAACACCGCGCAGACGAGGAACAGGATCCAACCGAGTCGATGCAGCAGCGGCATGGCGTCACCCTAGGGCAGCCTCGACGACTCGACTCCGAAACAGCCTTGCTACAGGAAAAGCCGGTAGGCCGGGTTCTCGGTCTCGTTCCAGTAGCGGTAGCCGAGCGTCGACAGGAACTGTTCGAACTCGTCGTGATCCGACGGCGGCACCTGCATGCCGACCAGCACCCGCCCATTGTCGGAGCCGTGATTGCGATAGTGGAACAGCGAGATGTTCCAGTCCGGCTGCATCTGACGGAGGAACGCCATGAGCGCGCCCGGGCGTTCGGGGAAATCGAAGCGGTAGAGCACCTCGTCACGGGCGAGCGGCGACTTGCCGCCGACGAGGTGGCGAAGGTGCACCTTGGCCAACTCGTCGTCGGTGAGATCGATGGTCGAGAACCCGGCGCCTTCGAACGCTGCAGCGATTGCCTCCGCCTCGGCGCGGCGCTGGATGCCAACGCCGACGAAGACGTGCGCGTCGGCCTCCCCGCTGATCCGATAGTTGAACTCGGTGACGTTGCGATCACCGACCAAGCCCACGAATCGTCGGAAACTCCCCGGCGTCTCGGGGATCGTCACGGCGAACACGGCCTCGCGGTCCTCACCGATCTCCGCCCGCTCGGCGACGAAACGCAGCCGGTCGAAGTTCATGTTCGCGCCGCACGAGACCGCGACCAACGTCTCGCTCCCGATGCCGGTCGAGCGCACGTACTGCTTGGCCCCCGCGATCGCCAGCGCACCGGCCGGTTCGAGGAGCGTGCGCGTGTCGGTGAACACGTCCTTGATCGCCGCGCACGTCTCGTCGGTGTCGACCACCAAGATGTCGTCGACGTAGCGCTCGACGAGCCGGAACGTCTCGAGGCCCACCAGCTTCACGGCGGTGCCATCGGAGAACAGACCGACGTCGGCGAGTTCCACGCGGTGGCCGGCTTGGGCCGACTGCAGCATCGCCGTCGAGTCTTCGTGCTGGACACCGATGATCGCGATGTCGGGCCGCACTTGCTTGACGTACGCGGCGATACCCGAGATCAGCCCGCCACCGCCGATCGCCACGAAGATCGCATGAATCGGACGGCTGTGCTGACGCAGGATCTCCATCCCGATCGTCCCTTGCCCGGCGATGACATCGGGATCGTCGAACGGGTGCACGAAAGTGAGGCCTCGTTCGACCATCATCTCCTGTGCCTTCGCGTTGGCGTCGGAGTAGGACTCGCCGTGCAACACGATCTCGGCGCCGCGGGCGGCGACCGCGTCGACCTTGAGCTTCGGCGCGGTCGACGGCATCACGATCACTGCCCGGCAGCCGAGTCGGTTGGCTGCCAGCGCAACCCCTTGTGCATGGTTGCCAGCCGATGCTGCGATCACGCCACGAGCGCGCTCGGCGTCGGTCAGGTTGGCCATCTTGTTGTACGCGCCGCGCAACTTGAACGAGAACACTTCCTGCAGGTCCTCGCGCTTGAGCAGCACCTCGTTGCCGAGCCGCCGAGACAGGTCGGGTGCAGGATCCAGGGGTGTCTCGATCGCGACGTCGTACACCTTCGCGTTCAGGATCCGTCGGAGGTAGTCGACGTCGGGCATCGGCTCAGTCTGGCACCCCCGCACCGAACGCCACCGGAACCCAGCGCCATCAACGAATCGACCGCGACACCCTGCGACGAGTTCGTCGAGGAGCGCGAAGGTCACGACGCCCAAAGGTCATGGTGCCAGGCACGATGACCTCCGCGCCAGGGTCAAGGTGCAGGGTCAAGGTGCAGGGTCAAGGTGCAGGGTCAAGGTGCAGGGTCAAG
>NZ_JBKAGH010000005.1:0-354889 GCF_046290335.1 Ilumatobacter sp.
CTCATATCACGCTCTTCTGCTCTGTCCGTGGGTGAGTTGAGGGCCTATCCGCGGGTGCACCCCGCCTGATTCCTAGGTTTCGCGCTGTCGAAGGCTCGAAACTGAAAGGACGGCAGACGGGGTGCTGAACACCAAGGTATGGGAGAAGGCGTGCGGGTTGACGCGCACGGTCGTGGAAGGGGTCTGCGTTGACGACAGCGATGGTTCGATCGTGGTGTCGGTGAGACCTGATGCGAAGGCTCGTGGCCGCTGCGGTCACTGCCATCGACGTTCGCCTCGCTACGACCGTGGTGATGGTCGTCGGCGGTGGCGGGCGTTGGACGCCGGCACGACGAAGGTGTTCATCGAAGCCGACGCACCACGGGTCCGGTGCCGAACTCATGGCCCGACGGTGGCGGCGGTGCCGTGGGCTCGTCACGGTGTCGGCCACACCCGCGACTTCGACGACCTGGCGGCCTGGTTGGCGGTGCGCACCTCGAAGTCCGCGACGTGTGAGTTGTTGCGGGTGGCGTGGCGCACCATCGGGGCGATTGTCACGCGGGTCAATGCTGATGTCGAGGCGCGTGTTGATCGTCTCGACGGGCTGCGACGGATCGGGATCGATGAGATCTCCTACAAGCGCGGGCACCGCTACCTGATCGTCGTGGTCGATCACGACACTGGGCATCTGGTGTGGGTCGGCCCGGGCCGCACCGACGCCGACTTGGAGGTGTTCTTCGACGAACTCGGCGACGAACGCGCTGCGGAGTTGACCCACATCTCTGCGGACATGGCGGGCTGGATCGCCCGCGTCGTTGCCAAGAGAGCCCCGAACGCCGTGCGCTGCGCCGATGCGTTTCACGTCGTCGCGTGGGCGATCGAAGCACTCGACGTCGAGCGTCGCCGAGCCTGGAACCAGGCATCGGGACGAAACGCGATCACGACCGTCATGTCCCAGCGAGGACGAGCCCGAGGCACCTCGCTCGGCATCGCACGCGCCCGCTACGCGCTCTGGAAGAACCCTGGTGATCTCACCGACAACCAACGCGCCCAGCTCGACTGGATCGCCAAGATCGACCCTCGCCTCCATCGCGCCTACCTCCTCAAGGAAGGACTGCGATTCGTGTTCGCCGTCAAGGGCGACGCCGGCAAGCACGCCCTCGACAGATGGCTGTCGTGGGCGCGCCGATCACGCATGCCGGCCTTCATCGAACTCGCCCGCAAGATCGTGAAGCACCGAGGGGCGATCGATCACGCACTCGACTCCGGGCTCTCCAACGCCCTCATCGAGTCGACCAACACCAAGATCCGACTCCTCACCCGCATCGCGTTCGGCTTCCACGGACCCGAACCCCTCATCGCCCTCGCCCTCCTCGCACTCGGGAGCCACCCACCCGCCCTCCCAGGCCGAACCTGACCCACAGATCCAGCAGGAGAGCGTCATATCAGCGTGGACATTCAGACTCTCGAACAGCGCGTAGCGGCACTTCTGCGCTCGGCCAAGCGCTCCAAAATGCTCGATGACGCAAGCCGCCGGTGCCGTCGAATGCCGGAGCATGGACGCATAACGAGCCTCCGACCACTGCACGCCACGAGCAAGAGCAGGGGCGTCCGCTTGCAACTTCGCTCGAGCTGCGTCGAGCGCACCCCACGAACACCGACACGACACCCGATCACGCCGGCTCACAGATGAGATCTCGTCGCAGATCGTGTGACCAGATCCGCCGGCAAACACGGCTGATACCGCGGGTCGGCCGGCGTGCGTCTCAGCCTGCGTGAGGCTGGCGTGTCAGCCGGGGTTCGTCGCAGTTCCGGCATTGTTCTCGTCATCCCCGGGTGAGGCCTGGCCTGGTTGAGTGAACGGCCGCCTCGCCAGATCGTGTGTGATCGGCGGTCGGGTCAGGCAGGTCGTGTGTCCGAGTGGTGGGAGGGCATGCACCTTTGCAGGTTCCCTTCGGGAACCTGCCGTGGGCGCTTCGCGGCCTGTCCCCGCCCCACAACCTGCGGTGCTTCGACTCCCGTTCACACCGCGTCGAGCAACTGGGCTGTCGTAGCCGGAAGGCGGTCTGAGACGGTCGACGCCGAGCCGAATGGACCGAGGTGCTCAATGCCGACCTCGTCGCCGAGTTCCATCCCACAGCAGTCTGGCTCTACGACTCGGTCGCGTGCAGCGACGAGAGCGACCGCCACATCGACGAGCCCGTCGTGCTCGACTCCTTGGCTCCCCCAGGCGCGTCGATTTCACGGTCCGATCGTTCAACACGGCAACCGCCAGTAGCGCTCCGTTCGACGTGTCGTTCACCCGTCCAATGCGCTCCGCCGACGGAAGCAGAAACGCCGACACCATCGAACGGACAACCGCTCTCGACGGCCGAGGCCGCCACCAATGCTACCGACCCGGTTCCCCAGGTCTCCCGATGAGGGAAACCTGCAAAGGTATATGCCCTCCCACCACCAGGACAGACGAGCTGCCTCACCCGATCTCTGGCCGCGCACGATCTGGCGAGGCGGCGATGTCCCACCAACCCAAAGCGAGCCGCCTGTACAGGACGGGGGAGACCTCACGAGCACTCCCCTGGACGAACGGAGTCGCACCACAACCGCCACGCACAAAAAGCCGCAACCGCCCCGCACCCGGACGAAACAGATCTACGTGACGAAGTGGAGGGTCAGCGAAGTGCTGGCCGAACCCGATCTGACCACGAGGCAAGAGGCGCGGTCGTCAGGCTGTGCGCGTGGAGAGTAACGAGAGTCCCGGCGCCGAACGAAACGCCTTGTCGTCGGAGACCAAGTCGAGGCCTCCGGCGATTGCGGTGACGGCGATCCAGCGATCGGCTTCGTGAAGCTTCTGCCCCAGCGGATGCCCTCGACGTTCGCACGCTGACCGGAACTCGGCGCACGTCGACATCAACTTGTCGTCGGGCTGAACGACGACAAAGGTGCGCAGGTTGCGCTCCAGGCTCCGCTGGCGAAGCTCGCCCCAATTCCCGTTGATCGCTCTGCAGCGGAGTTCGGTCACCGTTGCGAACGAGATCACGACTCGCCGACCAGCAATCAACTTCTCGAACGGGTTGGGTTCGCCCGGCCGACGGCGAGAGTTGATCAGCGCCGAGGCAGCCATCGTGTCGTCGACGACAGCACGACCAGCCGCTGAACTGTTCACCTCTGCTCGAGCGCAGTGATGAAGGCGTCCCACTCTTCGTCGGTGACATCCTCGATCCCCGTGGTCGGATCCGGCGCCCATGGCTTGGCGAGGCGCAGCGCCTCATCGAGCGGCACGACGATCAGGTCCTCGCCCGCCCCGTCGTGTTTCGCCGTATCAGACATGTTCACATCGTAGTCGGCCGGTGATAACAGGTCGATCGGGTCAATCACACATGACGGGCTCCCACGATCGCCGCTGGTCAGAAGGCTGAGATCAGCGCCGAGCCAGACCGGCGGTCGGGCACGAATTGATCGAAGCCGCGGCGTTCACACGACATCGTGTCGACTGTCGTGCGAGGCATCGTCCGGCGCTGTGATCGTCAGGTTCGTGTCCCATACGATCAGACCGGGCGCCTTTACGCTGGTATGGCAGCGAAGTCGTTCTCGATCGTTCCCGCAGACGAAGATGGCACGTCGACCTCGGTGCGGCCGCTGCTCGTGACCGTCGAGCAGGCAGGAGCGATCCTCTCCTTGAGCCGCTCGTCGATGTACCAACTCATGTGGAGCGAGGAGCTCGTTCCGATTCGCATCGGTCGAAGTGTCCGGTTCTCGATCGAGCAGTTGGAGCGCTTCGTCACCGAGCGCCAACCCGGCGACAAGGAGTGAGCCGCAGCTGCGCCTGCACGGCCGATGTGCGAGATGCAGTCTGCCCATCACCACCGCGGATCCGTTGAGATCGTGTTGCCCACCGCGTTGCCCACCGCGAAGAAACACAGACAGGCCAAATTTGTAAAGTGCCTGGTAGATCGGTGGGCGCAGAGGGACTCGAACCCCCGACATCTTCCTTGTAAGGGAAGCGCTCTAGCCAACTGAGCTATGCGCCCGAACAGGCGGGGAGCCTATCGGGCACGGGTGCTCCCGCTTCAGGGGCCGGCGGTCACGAGGAAGCCAGCACGAGCGATCACGACGTTGTCGGCATCGAGCGCTCGGGCCTCGATGATGTCGGTCGGCGAACCTTCCAGTCGAACCGGGATGCCGACGTTGCCGTTGCCGTCGGTGGTGACGACCTCGATCAGATCGGGCTCGTTCTGCGCTGCCCCGTCGGATCCCCGATTGACGAACAGCAGGTCGTAGGTCGTTTCCGCGTCCGCGCCGGTCAGCGTGACCCGGACTTCGGAGCCGCTCGGCGCCTGGAACGGCGTCATCGTCAACGTGGGCCCCTCCACACCAGGGGCAGCCGCCTCGTCTCCGGTCGGGACGAACAGCAGTCCGCCGAACAGTGCGATCACGGCGAGGGCGGCGCCGATCTTGATGACGAGCTTGCGGTCCATGTCGATCTGCGACCTGACGATAGCGAGCGCGTCGACGTCAGCGGTCGACCTTCGCTGCTACGAGCAGCTCGTCCAACAACCTCGCCGATCGAGCAGCGACGGGTCGACGGCGCTCCGTCGGATCGAGCGTCACCAGGTCACGGCCGAGGGCGTCGGCGACCACACCGCCCGCTTCGACCACGATGAGCATCGCCGCCAGGTAGTCCCACACACCGATCATTTCGTCGTCGAAGTCGACGTAGCCGTCGAACCCGCCCGGCGCAGCGACGCTGGCGACATCGAGCGCCGTCGATCCCATCGCCCGGAACTGTCGCGGCACGAACGAGGCCGGCGGACGCGCATTGACCGCGACGATCGCGTCCGCGAGCACGACGCCACGCTGCCCGTCGCCCGCGTCCACGCTGATCGGACCACCGTCGGACGTGGCCCCCTCCCCCGCCACGGCCTCGTATCGTGCGCCAGTCCGCAGGTTTACGACGTGTGCGACGGTCGGTACCCCGTCGACGACCAGGCACAGCGACGTTGCACACCAGGGCAGGCCCAGCGCCGCGTTCGTCGAGCCGTCAAGCGGATCGACGACCACGATCGCATTCGGTGGAGCAGCCAACGACGAACCGTCGGCTCCGGTGATCCCGCTCTCCTCCGACAGCACCGCCCAGCCCGCGTCGTGCAGGATCTCCAGGCACACCTCGTCGACACCGAGATCGACCGCGTACTGACCGACCCGCTCACCCGATTCCGACCAATCGAGGTTCGCTGCCACCAGGTCGGCGGTGCGCTCGCTGATCGACCGGAACAGGTCGAGGACGTCGCCCGCCCGCAGATCGTTGGTCTCGTTCACTCAGCGGACGGTAGTGTCCGGGGTTGATGGCTGTCATCGATGTAGCTGGTTTCGTGGCCGACGTGAAGAGTCAGGCCATCGACCACGGGTTCCACGTCCACGACGAACGCCACTTCGTGGAGACCTACTCGCTGCGGCAGCTCTGGGAAGTCGACCTGCATCCGGAGGAGGCGTGCGCCGGCCCGATCGACCTGCATCTGTCGCTCGACGTCGACCCGCGGGCGATGCTCGCGTTCGAAGACGAGGTGATCCGGCTCGAAGAGCTCGACGATCCGCCTCCGACCGGCTTCACGTTCGCACTCATTTTCACCTGGACGCTGCCGCCACTTCCCGAACCGCCAGACCTCCTGGTGCTCGCCACCGACCTGGCTGGGATCGGTGGCATCGATCTCCCGGTCGAGGTGTCGGCGATCGACTCGTTCCCCTCGGTCACCGATGCTCCCGAACGGAGTCTGTCGATCGTCGCCAAGATGACCGTCGACCTCGCCGATGTCTATCTCACCAACGACGACGCCATCGGCGCGGCGCTCGAACGTTGCAAGTACGTGAGCCTGTATCTCCTCGATCGGGCACCCGCCTGGCTCGACGATCTCTGACCACCTCCGAAGAACCGAGGACCCACCGTGCGAGTGCATGAATTGATCGACATCTTGAACGACCAGCCACCGGACGCCGAGGTCGAACTGGCCGTCATCGCGCCGGTCGAGGATTCCACCGACGACATCACCGTCGACCGCTACTTCGTCGACGGCGTGCTCCCGTGGCAGGACGCCGAAGACGACGACGGCAACGAGATCGCCGATGGTGAGGTCACGATCTGGCTCGTCGGCGGCGAAGAGGGCGACGTCAACGCGTTCCTCGACGCCATCGAACAACCCGACGCCTGACCGTCGCGCTCGACGGCGTCCGCCGCCTTGGCCCAAGGGAGCGTGCGCGTCGCCGAGGCGTGCGTGGGGCGTCCGGGGCTCGAACCCGGGACCGACGGATTATGAGTCCGCTGCTCTGACCAACTGAGCTAACACCCCGCATCGCCGACCGGGACCGATCGGCGTGTTCTCAGTCAAGCGCGTCGGCGCCGAAAAAGACAGAAGCCCACCGCGTGGACGGTGGGCGTCTGAGCTCCGGGAGCAGGGCTCGAACCTGCGACCCATTGATTAACAGTCAATTGCTCTGCCAGCTGAGCTATCCCGGATTGCGAGTGCCGATGATATCGCGGCGCTCCGCCGCATCACACGTCTCGATGCCGCGATGTCTGTGATGTCGGTGAGAATCGTCGGAATCCGGGCCCAGCCAGATCACTCGGCTTCGAGGAACTCCCGCAGACGCTGGCTGCGCTGCGGGTGACGCAACTTGGCGAGCGTCTTCGCCTCGATCTGGCGGATCCGCTCACGCGTCACGCCGAACGCCTTGCCCACTTCCTCGAGCGTCTTGGCCTGCCCACCGTCGAGCCCGAAACGCAGGCGCACGATGTCCTGCTCGCGCTCCGACAGCTCGCCGAGCACTTCACTGACGGCATCGGACAGCATCGCCTTGGTCGCCGCGTCGGCCGGACTGTCGGCCGAATCGTCCTGGATGAAGTCACCGAGGTTCGATTCGTCCTCCTCGCCCACCGGCGAGTCGAGCGACAACGGATCCTGCGAGATCCGCAACAGCTCACGGACACGGTCGGGTTCGAGCTGCACCCGCTGGGCGAGCTCGTCGATCGTCGGCTCCCGCTCGAGCTCCTGATGCATCGTCCGCTTCGCACGGGTCACACGGTTCATGTGCTCGACCATGTGCACGGGGATGCGGATCGTGCGCGCCTGATCGGCGATGGATCGGGTGATCGCCTGGCGAATCCACCAGGTCGCGTACGTCGAGAACTTGAAGCCCTTGGTGTAGTCGAACTTGTCGACCGCACGCATCAACCCGAGGTTGCCCTCCTGCACCAGGTCGAGCAGCTGCATGCCGCGCCCCGAGTACCGCTTGGCGATCGAGACCACGAGGCGCAAGTTCGCCTGCGTCAACTCGCTCTTCGCGCGCTCACCCCGGTTCACGGCGCGCATCAGCATCCGGGCCTCGACACCCTCGGCTGGCGACCCGGCCTCGCTCGCCGCGTCGATCTTCTCGGCGGCGACCTTGCCTTCTTCGATCAGCTGGGCCAGGCGGCGCTCGTCGTCGATCGTCAGCAGGTCGACCTGTCCGATCTCACGCAGGTACATCCGCACGGCGTCGGCCGTGCCGCCCTCACCGCGCGGCGCCTGCTTCTTGGTGCGATGCTTGCGACGGCGGCTGAGCAACTGCTCGTCGGCGTCGTCGGCGTCGGGCTCGGCGGAGATCACCGATCGCGTCACGCCACCGGGGGTGTCGTCGGGGTCGTGATCGACCGCGTCGTCGATCTCGATGCCCAACACCGACATGGCGTCGTGCACCTCGGTCAACACGACGGCGGACAACTCGACGTGGCGCAACACGTGACTCACCTGATCGGCGTGCACCTCACCGGATTGGCGGCCCTTGGCGAGCAGTTGCGCCCACTCGTCGGGATCGACGCCGTCGAATGGCGCGACGAGATCACGAGCCTCGGCCGCATCGTCGGATGCGTCAGGTGTCACCAGCGGTCCGCTCTTCTGTGCGTCGATGCAGCCAACCTAGCAATGACTCGGCCGCCGCCAGCGACCGCTCGGCATCAGAACTCGTCAAGGCCTCGACATCGAGGCGAGCCACACGGTTCTGCTCCAGGTCGACCGGGTCGGTGAGGCTCGTTCGCTGCCGCAACTCACGCCGAACCGCCGCCTCGATCAGCTGGCGGGCCTCGACCATCGGATCGAGCTGCAGGTCGGCCATCCCGGCGCGTTCGAGCACCTCACGAGCGTCGGGCGGAGCGATCTCGAGGGCCCGATTGAAGTCGCCGGCCTCCGCCAAGGCCAGGAACGCCATCCGATTCGCGTCGTCGTAGAAGAGAGCCTCGACCAACCAT
The DNA here is from genome assembly GCF_046290335.1 of Ilumatobacter sp. Lineage (GTDB taxonomy): Bacteria > Actinomycetota > Acidimicrobiia > Acidimicrobiales > Ilumatobacteraceae > Ilumatobacter_A. Next base: position 8,255 of record NZ_JBKAGH010000005.1, read on the forward strand.
TCGGCGATCGAGTCCCAGTCGTCGATCAGCAACACCAGCGCAGCGAACTCGGCGTTCTCCATCGGCCCGTTCCGCCGCGGTGCACGCACCTCGACGACCGGGCGACGGGTGCCGCGCTCGGCCAGCCGAACCAGATCGGTCACCGGCAGGCCGACCTTCGCCGCCACCTCCCCGGCGTACAGCTTGCGGACGTTGGCGTTCGGATGCTCGTTGACGACCGTCATCGCCTCCTCGGCGAGACGGGCACGATGCTCCGGGGAATCCATGCGCCGACTCTGCAGCGTTCGCTGCAACCGGAATCCGAGGAACGGAATCGGCGATTCGACCGCCTTCGCCAACGCCTCTGGATTGGATCGTGCCAGGTCACCGGGGTCCTTCCCCGCCGGGAGGCGCGCCACCGACACTTCGACCTGGTGCTTTTCCTCCCACTCGTAGAAGCGTTCCGCTGCGCCCTGGCCGGCCGCGTCGGCGTCGAACGACAGCACGACACGGCGGGCGTAGCGCTTCAGGATGCGGACGTGTTCTTCCGTGAGCGCGGTGCCACACGTGGCGACCGCTCGGGGCACGCCGGCCTGATGGAATCCGATCACGTCGGTGTAGCCCTCGCACACCACCACCTGATCGACCTTGGCGATGTCGGCCTTCGCCCAGTTCAAGCCGTACAACGTCTTCGATTTCGCGTAGATCGCGGTTTCCGACGAGTTCTTGTACTTGGCCGGATCGTCCGAGCCGGGCAGCACGCGTCCTCCGAACGCCAACGCCTCGCCAGAGTCGGAGAAGATCGGGAACATCACCCGCGCCCGAAACGAATCCTGCATCCGGTTGCGACGGTTCCGAAACGCCAGCCCGACGTCTTGCATCACGTCGGCGGGTTGGCCCAACTCGCGCGACAGCAGATCCCAGTCGTCAGGAGCCCAGCCGAGCTTGAAATGCCGGGCGACGTCACCCGCGAGACCACGTGTCCGCAGGTAATCGCGCGCCGCGCGTGCGTCCGGGCTCGTCAACAAGCGCTGGTGATACCACTCGACTGCGTCGCCCATTGCTTCGGTGAGGCGCTTGCGCCGAGCCCGCTCCGAGGACTGCCCGGTGGTGGTGTACGTGAGATCGACACCCGCTTTGGCGGCCAGATGCTCCACCGCTCCAGGAAAATCGAGATGCTCGATCTCCTGGATGAACGTGAAGACATCGCCGCCTGCCTGGCAACCGAAACACTTGTAGCGACCCCGCTCTTCGCTCACGTTGAACGACCCGGACTTCTCGGCGTGGAACGGGCACAACCCCACCCAGTTGCGCCCCACACGCTTGAGCGCGACGTAGCGCTGCACCGTGTCGATGATCGACACCGTCGAACGCAACCGCTCGATGTCGTCGTCCGCGATCCCCATCGCCGTCACACTACGGCAGCGAACGCCGATCGGCCCTGGCACGCCGCATCGCCAAATACCGGCCTGCGGCCGACTCCGATTCCTACACTCTCGCCATGCGCATCCGCAGGGCCTTCATCGCCATCCCCGTCGTGTTCGCCGTCGTCACCGCAGCGTGCGGCGGCGGTGGCGGCAGTTCGACGCAACCGCAAACCGAGGAGGGAGCGGTCGCGGCCGCTGAGCGGGCGTTGCGCGGGACCTACACCGCGGACATCGACGACGTGATGGCGTTCATGAGCGCCGAGTGCCGAGAGAAGGTCGACCGTGACGAGATCCGCGACGCGCTCATTCTGGTGCAGGCGTTCATGAGCAGCGACGAACTCAACCTGTCCGACCTCGAGGTCCGCGGCACCGCCACCTCGTTCGACGGGGACCAGGCCACGATCAGCGTCGAGTTGATTCCACCGGAGGGTGTGGACCTCGACGGCTTCGGGCTCTCCGACGAAGAAATCGACGTCATCTACGAGAACGGGAAGTGGGTCAGCGAAGACTGCGATTTCGAAGACACGTCGGGCCGTTCACTGGAGGACCTGGAGGCCGAACTGGAGACACTCGGTCTCGCTGGCACGAAGGACGATCCCGTTCCTGCGAACCTGGCGACACCGGTCGGTGAGGGTTTCGTCGTCGCGATCACCGGCTACGAAGCCGACGCCGCCGCGACCATCACCGAACGCGGAGGCTCCGAGCCGTTCCTCGACGAGGGTGAGATCATCGCCATGGTGTCGCTCGACGTCGGTTACGGCGGCACCGAAGAACCGACGAACCTCAGCCAACTCCAACTCCAACTCGTCGGCAGCGACGGCGTCGCGATCGACCAGGCCGGCTGCGGCAACATGACCGAGACGCTGTACTTCTCGAATCGCGAAGCCTTCTCCGGAGCATCGCTTTCGGTGGTGAGTTGCTTCAGCGCCACACCCGACCGCTTCCCCGACGAACCCGAACTCAGCGTCGAGGTCGGCTTCGGCAATCGCCCCGTGTTCTTCGCACCGACCACCGAGGCTGCCACGCCGACGACCGTGACCGGATCGACCGGCCCCGCCGCCGACGGCGACGCCACCGACGACCGCACGGCACCCGCCGCTCTCGGTACCGCCGTCGACGTCGGCGAAGGCTGGACCGTCACCGTGAACAGCGCTGATCTCGACGCCGACGCCGCCGTCGCCGCAGCCAGCGACTTCAACAACCCGCCTCCGCCTGGCACCAGCTACGTCTTGATCGACGTGACCTTGGCCTACGACGGCTCGGAGACGTCGAGCTCGGGCTTCTCGGTCGACACCGGCGCCGTCGGAGACTCCAACGTCTCGGCGACCGACTGCTTCGTGTCGGGGCTCGACAACGAAATCGATCGCTTCGCGGACGTGTTCCCCGGTGGCGCCCTCACCGGCACGCTCTGCTTTGTCGTCGACGAGGCCGACACCGACTCGCTGCTCTTCTACGCCAACGGCAACGCCTTCGAGGGCGACCCCGACTTCTTCGCGGTCCGCTGAACGCGACACGAGTCCGGGCCGGCGACCAGCCGGCTCCGGACTCGTGGAGGCTCACCCTGACGCAGACGCCCGATCGGGCGCCCGTCGTCAGGCGTTACGAAGGATGGCCTGCGCCGCCGACAGCCGAGCGATCGGCACTCGGAACGGGCTGCACGACACGTAGTCGAGACCGACCCGGTAGAAGAGGTCGATCGACTCCGGGTCACCGCCGTGCTCACCGCACACGCCCAGCTTCAGATCCGGCTTGGTCGCCCTGCCACGCTGCGCACCGATCTCGACGAGGTCGCCCACGCCGCTCTGATCGATCGTGTCGAACGGGTTCCGCTTCAGCAGGCCCTGCTCGAGGTACGCCGGCATCATGCGGCTCTCGACGTCGTCACGGCTGAAGCCGAACGTCAACTGCGTCAGGTCGTTGGTGCCGAACGAGAAGAAGTCCGACACCTCAGCCAACTCGTCGGCGCGAATCGCCGCACGCGGCGTCTCGATCATCGTGCCGATGGTGATCGTCGGCTTCTTCTTCATGCCGGCGAGCGCTGCGTCGATCTCGGTCTGCACCCAGCTGCGTGCCAACGCGAGTTCCTCGCGGGTGACGGTCAGCGGGATCATCACTTCGACGACCGGCTTCTTGCCGGCTTCGCGCAGCTTCGCAGCGGCATCGAGCAACGCCCGCACCTGCATCGCGTACAGACCCGGCTTGATGACGCCGAGTCGAACACCGCGAGTGCCGATCATCGGGTTGTGCTCAGCCCAACGCTCGGCCGCTTCGAGCATCTGTCCGTCCTTCTTCGACAGCTTGCCCTTCGCAGCCTGCTTGACGCGCAGCTCCTCGACCGACGGGAGGAACTCGTGGAGCGGCGGGTCGAGCAGGCGGATCGTGACCGGCAGGCCGTCCATCGCCTCGAGGATCTCCTCGAAGTCGGCCTGCTGGGCGACCCGCAGCTTCTCGAGCGCGACCTCTTCCTGCTTGGGAGTCGACGCGAGGATCATCTCGCGCACGATCGGCAGGCGGTCCGGAGCGAGGAACATGTGCTCCGTGCGACACAGGCCGATGCCCTCGGCGCCGAGCGCACGGGCGTTGGCAGCATCTTCGCCGGTATCGGCGTTCGCACGGACGGACATCTTGCCCTTCCGAACCGCGTCAGCCCACTTGAGGATGATGTCGAACTCGGCCGGCGGCTTCGCATCCTCGAGGTCCATCGCGCCGAGCACCACATCGCCCGTCGTGCCATCGAGGGAGATCTCGTCACCTTCGCTCACCACGACGTCGCCGACGGAGAACTGCTTGCCGCTGATCTTGATCGCCTCGGCGCCGACGACAGCAGGGGTGCCCCAACCGCGAGCGACGACCGCTGCGTGGCTCACGAGCCCACCGCGAGCGGTGAGGATGCCCTGCGCGACCATCATGCCGTGAACGTCTTCGGGACTCGTTTCGTTGCGAACCAGGATGACCTTCTCGCCCCGCTCCTCAGCGTCACACGCGTCGTCGGCGGTGAAGTACACCTTGCCGACAGCGGCCCCCGGCGATGCGCCTAGGCCCTTGGCCAGCGCCTTGCCGGCCTTCGCGAACTGCGGGTGCAGAACCGAGTCGAGGTGCTCTTCGCTCACACGCATCAACGCTTCCTCGCGCGTGATCTTCCAGCGTTGATCGCCGCGACCGGTGCCCTTGGTCATGTCGACGGCCATCCGCAGCGCTGCAGCACCGGTGCGCTTGCCGACACGAGTTTGCAGCATCCAGAGCTTGCCCTGCTCGATGGTGAACTCGGTGTCGCACATGTCCTCGTAGTGGCGCTCCAGCCGCAGGAAGATGCCGAGCAGCTCCTTGTAGATCTCCGGGAACGCACGCTCCATGTCTTCGAGCGTCTGCGTGTTGCGGATGCCGGCCACCACGTCTTCGCCCTGCGCGTTGATCAGGAAGTCGCCGTAGGGCTGATTGACCCCGGTCGACGCATTGCGCGTGAAGCCGACGCCGGTCGCAGAGCTGTCATCGCGGTTGCCGAAGACCATGGCCTGGACGTTGACGGCGGTGCCGAGTTCGTGACTGATCTTCTCGCGCACGCGGTACGCGATCGCCCGCGCGCCGTTCCACGACTTGAACACGGCCTCGACCGCGCCGCGCAGCTGAAGACTCGGCCGCTGCGGGAACTCTTCGCCGGTCGCCTTCTTGACCGCCTTCAGGTAGGTCGTACACAGCGACTTCAGCACCGAGGTGTCGAGGTCGGCATCGTTCGTCGTACCGGCCTTTTCTTTGGCGGCTTCGAGCGGGGCTTCGAACACATGCCCGTCGACGCCGAGCACGATCCGGCCGTACATGGCGATGAAGCGGCGGTACGAGTCGTACGCGAACCGCTCGTTGTTCGTGATCGTCGCCAGACCCTTGACGCTCTCGTTGTTGAGGCCGAGGTTGAGGACCGTGTCCATCATGCCCGGCATCGAGAACTTGGCGCCCGAGCGCACCGAAACGAGCAGCGGATCGTGCGGATCGCCGAGCTTGCGGCCCATGTCCTTTTCCAGCTTGAAGACCTGCGCGGCGATCTCGTCGTCGAGCTCGGCCGGCCAGCCGCCGTGCATGTACGCACGGCATGCGTCGGTCGAGATCGTGAAGCCCGGCGGAACCGGCAGCTTGAGGACCGACGTCATCTCGGCGAGGTTCGCACCTTTGCCCCCGAGCAGATCCTTGTACTCCATCGGAGGGCGGCGATGCTTATGGTCGAAGCTGTAGACAAGTGACATACGGCGTCGAAGTCTACGACTGTCGTGACGGATCGTGGGTCGATGCCTCACGGCACGGCGCGGACCCGCCGGCGACCGTACGATGGTCCATCGATGTTCCGATTGTTCGGGTTCGACGTACGAGTGCAATCGGGCTTCGTGGTGTTCATGGTGCTGATCGTCGCGCTGTACGGCAGCGAGTTCGGTTGGTGGCTCGCCGGTGCGATCGCCGTGCTCACCTTGCTCCACGAACTGGGCCACGCCTTCGCCGCGAGAAGCGCGGGCGCCGACGCCGAGATCTCACTCGGGTTCCTCGCCGGGTACGCCTCCTACCGACCGACCCGTCCGATCAGCCGGGCTCGCCAGGCGTGGATCTCGTTCGCCGGACCGTTCGTCCACATCTCGGTGAGCGTTGCCGTGTTGCTGGCGATGGGGGTCAATCCGCTCAGCCGCGACTCCTTCGACGACTCGCCTGCGTCGTTTGCCATCTGGTGGGCCGGGCCGGCGATCGGATTGATGAACCTCATCCCGGTCCTGCCGCTCGACGGCGGCCACATCGTCAACACGGCGCTCGACCGAGTGCTGCCCGGTCGCGCCGACAAGCCGATGATCTATTTCTCGATCGCCGCTACCGCTGGCGGCGCGATCTGGATGTTCCTCAACGGCTACCAGGGCTTCGGGATCTTCATCGCCTTCTTGATCATCGCCCAACTGCAACTCCTCAATGCCACCAAGCCCAGGCCGTCGCCCGCGTCGCCATGGGAACTCGCGGGGCGCGCGCTCGATGCCGACAAGCCCGCCAAGGCGCGCCGGCTGTTGACCGCCGCGTTGAGCCACCCGCAGCCGATACCGCCGACGTCGAACCTGTCGATGACGCCAGCTCGAGCGAATGAGCTCATCGATCTGCTCCCCGACCCGTATCCGCACGGCGACGCCGGGAACGAGTACGTGCTCGCCAATCTGTTGATGATGACCGGTCGATTCGACGCCGCAGCGCACTACGCCGCCGGGTCGTTCGACCGGCACCCGAACACGCTCAGCGCAACGATCGTCGCTCGTGCCGCGGCCGCGCTCGGCGATCACTCCACCGCGATCGGATGGCTTCGGTCGGGGGCGGACGCCGGCACCTCCGACAGCGGTCTCGCCATGACGATCGATCGGGCACCGGAGCTCACCGGAGTCCGACACCATCCCGACGTCATTGCGATCCGGCGCTCTCTGGCGACCCCTGGCTGAGGGGCGCCCGGCTCGTTCGGCTCAGTCGAGTTGGAACGGTGCGGTGCCGACATCGGCGCCGCGCTTGACGTAACCGAGCGCCCAACAGCCATCAGGAGCGACGCTGGTGACGACACCGACGTCGGTGCCATCGATGCCGACGACCGAGTCGCCCGGCCGCACGCCGTCGGCGACTGCCACGCCGACCTCGAGGACCCGCAGCGACCGCGGGGCATCTGCTCCACGACTGTCCATTCGCTCCACCAACTCCTGGCCCGGATAACACCCCTTCTTCAGGTTGACAGCCACCGGGACGAGCCCGGTCGTTGCCGGGATCGTCGAGCCGGGTTCGATCTCCGCGCCCATGCGGGGCCAACCTGCTTCGACACGCCGCTGCTCGAATTCCGCCGCCGGTGATGGCGATTCGGCGGTCTCGAGGGTCACGTCGGCAGCCACACGGATCTTGAAGCGGTTGACCCGTGCCATCAGCGCCTCGCCGAAGCCGGCGTCGGTGTCGAGGACGAACACCACATCGGCGCTGCGTCGAACACGTGCCAGCGAGTCGACCTTGCCGGTCGGATCGAGGACGAGACTCCATCGTGCCGCACCCACGGCGAGGTCACGGAGTTCCTGCGCCAGCTGCGACTGCAGGTACGTCTGCGCATCGGCACCAGATACGGTGACTCTGTCTCTGGCGGAGTCGTCGATGAAGTCGGCGGTGGAAGCAACGGCGTCGTCGGGGTTCACATGTCCAGTCTGGCGTGGCACACTGCGATCACCATGGCTGCCCGCGACGACATCCCCGACGACGACGACGGTTTCGGGCTCGACGACCTCGACCGACTTGCCCGGCGGGCCATCGACAGCGTCCTCCACCTCGTTCGGCGAGCCAACGCGCTCGCCGGTGGCGTGCTGATGTTCGCCGTCCTCGCGTGCGTCAGCGGCTTCCTACTCGGCCTGGCAGCCTTGAGTGACGGCATGAGGACGGTCTGGGTCGCGCTCGGCGGGTTCTTCGCCGTCGTCGGCGTCGGGTCGGTGGTGATCGCGATGTGGCGACTTCGATCCGTGCGCCGATCAGCCGACTCGTTGGTCGCAGAGGTGCGAGCGCTCATCGGCGGTGATCGCACCACGGAGCGAACGGTGATCGACACGGTGCTCGTCACCGAGGAGCGAAGCGACGACGGCATCGCCGACTTGTCGAGAGAATTCTTCGGATTCCGGAGCGCCATCGGCGACCGCGCTCAGCAGTTCCGGGCGCTCACCTCGGCGCTGTCCGCCGTCACCACGTTCCCCGGCCTCATGGCGATCGCCGCGCTGGTCAGCTTCGTGTTCCTCGGCCTCGGGGTCATCTTCGCCATCTCCCTCGCCCTCTGACCGTCAACCGAGAGCACGTCAACCTGGTGTCAGACACCACGTCAACCTGGTGTGTCAACCTGGTGTCAGACACCACGTTGACGTCACTCTGCGTGATCGTCAGGCGGGGGTGCCCGTGGCGCGGCGGGCGGTGGTCATGCGGCGGGCCGCCGGGATCGCTGCGAGGAGCGCGGCGGCCTTGTTGCGGCACTCGAGATCTTCCTCATCGGGTTCGGAATCGGCGACGATGCCAGCTCCTGCCTGCAGGCTGGCGGTCGCGCCATCACCGGTGACGAACATGGTGCGGATGGCGATCGCCGTGTCGAGATTGCCCGACCAGTCGATGTAGCCGACCACACCGGCGTACGGACCGCGCTTGACCGGCTCGAGTTCGTCGATGATCTCCATCGCACGCACCTTCGGAGCGCCACTCACCGTTCCCGCCGGCAACGTGGCACGCAGGACGTCGATCGGACCGAGCCCGTCGTTGAGATCGCCCGACACCTGCGACGTGAGGTGCATCACGTGGCTGTACCGCTCGAGGGTCATCAGTTCGTCGACGTTGATCGATCCGAACTTCGCGACCCGGCCGACGTCGTTGCGGGCGAGATCGACCAGCATCACGTGTTCTGCACGCTCCTTGGGATGCTCCGACAACTCAGCGGCCATTCGTCGATCGTGCTCGTCGGTCTTGCCGCGTCGGCGCGTTCCCGCGATCGGCCGCGAGATGACCTTGCGGTCGAGCAACTGCACCATGGGCTCGGGCGATGACCCGACGATCGTCAACTCCGGATGCCTCACGAAGTACATGTACGGCGACGGGTTGACCTGACGAAGCACGCGGTACACGTCGAACGGATCGGCTTCGAGTTCGAGGTCGTAACGTTGCGCCAGCACGACTTGGAAGATGTCGCCGGCGACGACGTAATCCTTGGCCACGTTCACCGCCCGCTGGTACGCGCCGTCGTCCATCGACGAGCGCAACTCCGGGAGTACGTCGTCGGACGACGGAGGCTCGACCGGCGTGTACGGCAGCGGCTTGGCGAGATCGGCCACCGCCTGCTCGACCCGAACAATCGCGGCGTCATATGCGGCATCGATCTCGCTCGTCGACAGCCCGAGCGTCGACACACTCTCGATCAGGTACACACGCTGTCGCCAATGGTCGAACGCCGCCAGTGACCCGATCACCGACATCACGCCATCGGGGTACTGCCGATCATCGGAGGGCGTGTCGGGCAGATGTTCGACTTCGCGGATCACGTCGTAGCCGAGAAAGCCGACGATGCCGCCGTGCAGCGGCGGCAGATCGTCGAAGGCCGGGCTGCTGTGTGCATCCAGCAGCGCCTCGATCGCCGAGAGGATCCCCCGGTCGGTCGGGATGCCAGCCGGCAGCGGCCCGTCGAGCTCGACCGTTCCGTTGCGCAGCACCATCGTCGCCGAGGGATTGCGTCCGACGAAGGAGAACCGCGCCCAACGCTCGGCGCCCTCGACCGATTCGAGCAAGAACCCCGGTTGATCACCGACGAGCTTGGTGAACGCCGCCACCGGCGTCTCGAGATCGGCGAGCAACTCGGTCCAGACGGGCACCACCGTGTGCGCGGTCGCGTGCGCGTGGAACGCCTCGCGCGACGGCTGGAACTTCACGATCCGAACTGTCGGAAGAAGCAGGAGCGAGCGCCGGTGTGGCACGCGCCCGCACCTTCCTGCTCGACCTTGAACAGGAGCGCGTCGGCATCGCAGTCGTAGAACGCTGCCTTGACGAACTGGCGATCACCGCTCGTATCGCCCTTGCGCCACAACTCTTGGCGGCTGCGCGACCAGTAGACCATCCGCCCTTCGGCGAAGGTCATCTTGAGCGACTCCTCGTTCATCCAGGCGAGCATCAGCACCTCGCCGTTCTCGACGTCTTGTGCGATCGCGGTCACCAGCCCGTCGTCGTTGTACTTGATGCTCGCCAACTCGTCGGCGGTTGCGTCGATCGTGATCCCCTCGGGCATGGCCGACAGCCTAGAGATCAGTCACCTGATGTCGCGAGACGATTCCGAGGCGGCGTCGACCGCCGGCACCCGTGTCCAGAGCGCCGCACCTCGACGCTCTAGCACACCCTGCCGAATATTCCAAGATCCGGGTCACCGCTTCCTGTCACGCTGGGTTCACGTCACTACCCGTCACAAAGGAGCAATGCCATGAAAGCAAGCAAGAAGTCCACGTGGGCAGCGATCGGTGCTGCCGTCGCCGTCACCCTCGGAGCCGGAGGGGTGTCGTTCACCCAAGCCGCGCTCACGTCCGGCGACAAGCCGGTGTTCGTCGCACTCGCCGAACCCTGCCGCCTCGTCGACACCCGACCCACCACCAACATCGGACCCAAGAACACACCGATCTCGGCCGGCGAGACCAACGCCTACGAGATCCAGGTCACCGGCGCCAACGGCAACTGCACCGGCAGCCTCGCCATCCCTGCCGAGGCCACCGCCGTAGCCACCAACGTCGCCGCCATCGCACCGTCGGCGCCATCGGGCCGGTCGTTCTTCACCATCTACCCGGCCGACGTGGCCCTGCCCACCACCGCCAACCTGAACTTCGTCGACGGGCAACCGCCGACGCCCAACAAGGTCGACGTCGGCCTCTCCGCCGACGGCAAGATCAAGATCTTCAACAACGACGGCAGCGCACACGCCGCCGTCGACGTGTTCGGCTACTACATCGACCACAACCACGACGACCGCTACTACACCGAAACCGAAATCGACGCGGCGCTCGACGCCAAGGCGAACTCCGCGGACATCCTCCCGGCCCCCGGGGTGGTGAGCAACACCGAGGACGAGTCGACGACGCTCAGCGGGACCGTGGCACGTGTCGTGTCGACGTCGATCCGTGTCCCAGCCGACGGGTTCCTCGTCGTCAACGTCAGCGGCACCTTCTCCACGGATGGCGCAGGTGGCCAACTCGCGTTCTGCCGGATCACCAAGGGTGGCACCGCCGGCGCGATCCCGATCATCGGCTCGGATATCGAGCCGTACACGACCCTCAGCGACTTCGGCGCCAGTGGCGCCCAGATCTCGGGATTCTCCGCTCATCGCGTCCTGCCGGTGAGCGTTGCCGACAACCCGCTGTTCATCACTACCGGGCAAGCGATCGGCTTCGACTGCCAGCGAGCCGGAAGCGACACGATCAGTGTGACGAACGCTCACATTTCTGCGACGTACGTCCCGCGCAGCTACGCGCCCGTCGGGTTCGTCTTCCCAACCCTGTGAGCTGAACGGTCGCCCCGAACAACCGAGCAGGTTCCCGGCGGGACCGTGTCGAAGCGTCGCCGACTTCGGCGATGCCGCGGTCTCGCCGGGCCGCCTCGCGGCGGCCCAGCCTCAGCTAGAGGTACAGCCCGGTACTGGATTCGATGCGTTGAGCGGCCACGGCGTGGAGTTCGCGCTCGCGCAACATGATGTAGTCCTCACCCTGCACTTCGACCTCGTAGCGGTCGTCGGGGCTGAACAGCACCTTGTCGCCGACCTCGCAGGCCCGCACGTTCTGCCCGTGTGCGACGACCGTCGCCCAGACGAGTCGCTTGGCCATCTGTGCAGTCGCCGGGATCAAGATGCCACCGGACGACTTTCGCTCGCCGTCCTCGTCGGAGCGAACGAGCACGCGGTCGTTGAGCATCTTGATCGGGAGCTTGTCGTCAGCGACCGGCATGGCTCGGCAGGGTACCGTCGGAACCCGTGAGCCCGAACGACCGAACCGATGTCGACATCTCCCAGGTTCGCTTCGTCACCGCTGACGGTGTCGAGATCACCGGGGATCTCGCCGAGCCAGCAACGTGTCGAGCGGCGGCGATCGTGTGCCACCCGCATCCCCAGTACGGCGGCAACCGATACAACAACGTCGTCGAGGCGATCTTCGGCGCGCTGCCGGGGGCCGGCGTCGGCGCCCTCCGGTTCGACTTCCGCCGAGAGTTCGGCGGCGGTATCGACGAGCGACTCGATGCGATCGCTGCGCTCGACCACCTCCACGAGACACATCTCGAACGACCGCTGTTTGCGATCGGCTACTCGTTCGGCGCGATGGTCGCACTGTCGCTCAGCGACGATCGACTCCACGGCAAGGCCCTGGTCGCCCCTCCGTTGGGCGCGATGGACGCAGCGCCGGCGATGGACACGCCGACGCTCGTGCTCAGCCCGGTTGCCGATCAGTTCGCTCCTCCCGATGTGGCGCGTCCGATCGTGGCCGATTGGCCGTCATCGGTGTTCGAGGTCGTCGAGTCGACCGATCACTTCCTCACCGGACGAACAGCGATCGTCGCACAGCGCATCGTCGAGTGGATCGACGACCGACTCGCCGACTGAACGCTGCTGCGCTCGACCGGCCCGGCGTCGATCGCTGCCGATCATCCGGTCAGCCGATCGCCGCTTCGATCTCCTCGCGCACCTCGTCGGTGATCGCGGGGATCACGTCGACGGTCTCGAAGTTCTGCACGACCTGGCTCACCTTGGAGGCGCCGGTGATCACCGACGACACCATCTTGTGCTTGGTCGCCCACGCGAGCGACAACTGCGCCATCGAGCAATCGAGACGCTCGGCGATCGGACGCAGGCGCTCGACCCGTTCGATCGCTTCTTTGTCGGAGAGCCGACCCTGCAACCACTCGTAGCCCGACAGCGCGCCGCGCGAGTCCTCGGGGATGCCGTCGCGGTACTTGCCGGTCAGCAGACCGGAGGCGAGCGGGCTCCAGATCGTGTTGCCGTAGCCGTAGTCCTCGGTGATGCGGGCGTAGCTGCGCTCGACCGCCTTGCGTTCCAGCAGGTTGTACTGGCTCTGCTCGGTGACGGGCTTGTGCCAGCCATGCTTGTCGGCGATCTCGATCGCCGCGCGGATTTCATCCGCGCTCCACTCGCTCGTCCCCCAGTACAGCGCCTTGCCAGCATCGATGATGTCGCTCATCGCCCGGACGGTCTCCTCGATCGGCGTGTTCGGATCGGCGCGGTGGCAGTACAGCACGTCGACGAAGTCGTGCCCGAGACGCTCCAACGAACCGTCGATCGCGTGCATCAGGTATTTGCGGTTCAGCGTGTTGCGCATGTTCGGGACCTCGCCGTGGATGCCCCAGAACACCTTGGTGGTCAGCACGTACGACCAGCGCGGCCACCCGAGCTCGCGGAACGCCCGTCCCATGATCTCCTCGCTCTTGCCGCCGGCGTACGCCTCGGCGTTGTCGAAGAAGTTGCAGCCGGCGTCTCCCGCGGCCGCAATGCACTCGACGGCCGCGTTGTCGTCGATCTGTGTGTCGAAGGTGACCCAACTGCCGAAGCTGAGCACGCTGACGCGCAGACCCGAGTTGCCGAGGCGTCGGTATTCCATCTGGGGATTGATCGTCGGTTGAGCCATGCACTCAACGTAGCGAGTCGATGGCGCCGTGCCCCGGCCGCGCCGGGACACGTATCGAGTTTCAGCCCAGCGCGGCGCGGTCGGCAGCGATCTGGTCCGCCATCGTGGCCAGCACGTCGCCGCGCAGCTTCGCGACCGTCCCGGCGTAGGAGCGACGGTCGAGCCCCGCCATCGCCGATGCACGCTCGATGGCAACGGGCAGCACGTCATCGACCGCAACGACCTCGTCGAGGTAGCCGGCATCGAGGGCACCGTGCGCGCCGGTGATGCGGGCGGTCGGCACAGCGAGTTGCAGGTGCCGACGGCTGAGGCGTTCGACCGCGATGGTCAACGCCCAGTCGGGCAGCACCATGCCGATCGCGACCTCGTTCAGGCCGATCTTGCAGTCGGTGTCGGCACCGATGCGCACGTCACAACCGAGCAGCATCAGGGCGCCGGCTGCCAACGCGTGCCCGGTGCATGCCGCGACCACCGGGATGCCCGAGCCGTACAACTGACGAACCAGGTCGCCGCCATCGGCGACCAGATCGACCATCGCCGCGATGTCGCCACCGCGCATCACCGACAGATCGAAGCCAGCGGAGAACTTGCCCTCTCGCCCGTGGAGCACGACCGCGTGCAGCGACTCGTCTGCTTCGGCCTCCGACACGGCGTCGCTGATCCCTGCGATCATCTCCTTCGACAGGGCGTTCGCCTTGCCGTCGTCGAGGTGGACGACGAGGACGCCGTCGAGTCGATCGGTACGCACACTGGCCATCGCCACACGGTAGATCCCACGGCCCGGTGGCACCCACTTCGTCGACTCGTCCGCCCGCATGCACCGCCGGACGCGACGCGGCGATCAGACGGGACGCACGGTGATGCCGGCTGCGGTCATCACCGCTTTGGCCTCCGCCACCGTGTGCTCACGGAAGTGGAAGATCGACGCTGCGAGGACGGCATCGGCACCGCCATCGACGATGCCGCGCGCCAGGTGATCGAGCGTGCCGACGCCCCCGCTCGCGATCACCGGCACGCTGACGGCATCGGCGACCGCGCTGGTCAGTTCGATGTCGAAGCCTTCACGGGTGCCGTCGCGATCCATCGACGTGAGCAGGATCTCACCGGCGCCGCGGCGAACCGCCTCACGCGCCCAGTCGACGGCGTCGATGCCGGTCGGGGTCCGTCCACCGTGGAGAAAGACCTCCCAGCCCGCTGCTTGCGTCCAGGGAGAACCGTCGTCGGGAGTGCGTCGCTTCGCATCGATCGCACACACGACGCACTGCGCACCGAACTCCCTGGCGATCTCGCTGATGACCTCCGGACGCTGCACCGCGGAGGTGTTGACGCTCACCTTGTCGGCGCCAGCGCGCAACATCGCACGCGCATCCTCGAGCGAGCGGATCCCGCCGCCGACCGTGAACGGGATGTACACCTGCTCCGCGACGTGACGCACCATGTCGATGGTCGTGTCTCGGTTGTCGCTCGACGCGGTGATGTCGAGAAAGACCAGCTCGTCGGCACCCTCAAGGTCATAGCGGGCAGCCAATTCGACCGGATCGCCGGCGTCACGGAGATCGACGAAGTTGATGCCCTTCACCACGCGGCCCTCGGTGACGTCGAGGCACGGGATCACTCGTGCGACCTTCATGACGACCGCTCCCCAGCGGCTCGGCGTGCACTCGCGAGCACCGCCAGGGCGTCGGGCACGGTGAACCGACCTTCGTACAACGCCTTGCCCGTGATGATGCCGGCAAGGCCGTCGATCGCTGCGAGCGCGGTGACGTCGTCGAGCGTGGCGACACCTCCGCTGGCGATCACCGGTGCTCCGGCAGTGGCCGCCGAGCGGGCGAGTCCGTCGAGGTCCGGGCCGGCGAGCATGCCGTCGCGACCGATGTCGGTGATGACGAACACGTCGGCGGTCGGGAACAGTCCGTACGCGGCCTCCAGTTGGAGACCGCTGCCCTGGGTCCAGCCGTGCACGGCGATCTCGCCGTCACGATGATCGAGGCCGACTGCGACGCGCACGACCTGTGACGCCTGCTCGACGAGCGCCGGATCACGAACGGCCGCTGAGCCCATCACCACTCGGGCGACGCCGGCGTCGGCGAGTTGGCGAGCGTCGTCGAGGGTGCGAACGCCACCCCCGGTCTGCACCCGAGCGCGACCGTCGACAGCGGAGGCGATCGCTGCGACGACGGGACGGTTCACCGGGTCTCCCGACTTCGCCGCGTCGAGGTCGACGACGTGGATCCACGGCGACCCGGCATCGGCGAACGCGCTGGCGACAGCGGCCGGGTCGTCACCGTAGACGGTCTCGTCGGCGTAGTCGCCCTGGCGCAGGCGAACCACGTGTCCGCCGCGCAGGTCGATCGCCGGGTAGAGCTCCGGCCATCCATTCGATGTGGTTTCGTTCATCGCGCTCCTCCACAGATCTCGACGAAGTTGGTCAGGAGGCGCAACCCGGGCGTGCTCGACTTCTCCGGGTGGAACTGTGCCGCGAACACGTTGTCGAGCCGGAACGCGGCGTTGATCGTCGACCCGTACTCGACGGTGGCGACGACGACGCTCGGATCGCTCGGCACGCCGTGCAGCGAATGCACGAAGTACAGCCAGGCATCGTGGTCGAGCCCGTGCAGCATGGGGTCGGTCGAGCCGCGACCGACCACGTCGAGCCGGTTCCACTGCATCTGCGGGATCTTGAGGTCAGCGCTCGGCGGAATCCACTCGACCACGCCCGGGATGACATCGAGGCCCGCGCTGTCGGGAGTCTCCTGCGACGAGGTGAACAGCATCTGCATCCCGACGCAGATGCCGAGGAACGGTCGGCCCGACTCGACGGCGTCGAGCGCCGGACCTTCCAAGCCCGTCGAGCGCAACGCATCCATGCACGCCCCGAACGCCCCGACGCCGGGCAGAACGACCCCATCCGCGGCGGCGATCGTGCCCGGGTCACTCGTGAGCACGGCGTCGGCGCCGCAGGTCTCCAGCGACTTCTGAGCCGAGTGCAGGTTGCCGATGCCGTAGTCGATCACGGCGATGCGCGGCCGCGTCATCGTGTGACTCGCGCGTCGACTCCGCTCACAGCACGCCCTTGGTCGACGGCACGCCCGAGGCGTCGTCGATGCGCACCGCGTCGCGCAAGGCGCGTGCGAGACCCTTGAACGTCGCTTCGATGATGTGATGCGTGTTGCGCCCTCGAACCAACTCGACGTGCAACGTGATGTTGGCCGACGTCGCGAACGAGGACACGGCGTGCTCGGCGAGCTGCGGGTCGAACGCGGGGTCACCGAGCGGGAGCGATTCCGGAATCGGGACGTGCCACTCGACGTGCGGACGACCCGACAGGTCGAGCGCGATGTCGACGAGTGCCTCGTCGAGCGGGTAGCGGCCGCTCGCGAATCGCCGCACGCCCGCTTTGTCGCCGAGCGCTTCGGCGAACACCTCCCCCACGGTGATCGCAACGTCCTCGACGGTGTGGTGCGTGTCGATGTGTAAGTCACCGACCGCCTTCACGACGAGGTCGAAACCGCCATGACGGCCGAGTTGATCGAGCATGTGGTCGTAGAACGGGATGCCCGTCGAGATGTCGGTCGCCCCGGTGCCGTCGAGGTCGATCGACACTTCGATCGAGGTTTCCTTGGTCGAGCGGGAGCGTGTGGCGGTGCGGGTCATCGAAACTCTTTCGAGGCGTCAGGCGGTCGGGATGTCGGCGGGTACAGCGGAGTCATTGGCGGCTGCGGTGCCGGAGTCGTTGGTGGTGGCGGGCGCGCTCGCCAGTGTCTCGGCGAGCGCGTCGAGAAACTCGGTGTTCTCCTCGGGCGTGCCGACGGTGACCCGCAAGCAGTTCTCGAGGCGCGGCCAGCTCGAGCAGTCACGAATCAGCACACTGCGGTCGACGAGGCCCTGCCATACGGCTCGCCCGCCGACGGAGTGAGGGCGGAACAGCACGAAGTTGGCGCCGCTGTCGAACACCTCGATCGGCAACGTGCGTAGCGCGGCGGTGATGCGGTTCCGCTCCGAGACCAGGAGATCGACCCGGTCGTTCATCTCGTCCGAGTAGCGCAGCGCCAGACAGCCCGCGATCTGCTTCACGGCGTCGAGGTGGTACGGCAGCACCACCTTGTCGAGCTCTGCGACGAGCCACCGCGGCCCGACGAGATAGCCGAGTCGGGCGCCGGCCATCGACCAGGTCTTGGAGAAGGTGCGGGTCACGACGAGCGGCCGGGTCTCATCGACGAGATCGAGCGCGCTCCACGACGCGAACTGCGCGTACGCTTCGTCGACGACGACGAGTCCGGGAGCGAGCGCGAGCAACTGTTCGACGCGCTCGCGAGGCTCGACGAGGCCGGTCGGGTTGTTCGGAGAGGTGAGGAACACGACGTGGGGCTGCGCCTCGGCCAGGACCCGTTCGACCTCGCTGGGGTCGAGCGTGAAATCGTCGCCGCGGTCGCCTTCGACCACTGCGGCGCCGGTGACCCGGGCGATCTGGGCGTGCATCTGGTACGTCGGCTCGAACGTCACGACGGTACGTCCCGGACCGGCATAGGCGAGCAGGACGGTCTGGAGCACCTCGTTCGATCCGTTGGCGACGAACACCTGGTCGGCGTCGACTCCGTGCAGCGCGGCGATCGCCTGACGCAGCTCGGTGGCCGCTCGATCGGGGTAGCGGTGCCAGTCGACCCGGCTGACCTCGGCGGCGACGGCGTCGCGGAACCCGGCGGGCGGCGGGAACGGCGACTCGTTGGTGTTGAGCCGAACGCGCACGTCGACCTGCGCCGAGTGGTAGCCCTCCAACGCTCGCAGATCGTCACGCACCGGAATCACGATGGGCCAGCGTATCGACGCGGCCCACGCAGCCGGTACGGTGATTTCGATGTCCGCCTCGAACCCGACGACCGAATCGACGGCCCACGAGTTGGCGACGATCGCCGACAACATCGCGCAGTACCGCAGCCGGGTCGCTGCGTTGGCCGATCGCCACGTCGGCGACGACCGAGACGACTTCGTCATGGCGATCCACGAAGCCGAACGTCAACTTCGGAGCGCAGAGCGTGGCCTCATCCGCGCCGTGCGCAGCGCCGGGTGAACCGCTGCGTCGGCGATGAACGCGGCCGGTAGCGCGGCGACGGCCCCTCACGAAGAGAGGCCGTCGCTCGGGCGACGCCGGGCGGCGGATCCCAGCAGTCGCCGATACCAGGTGGCGGGAACCTGGTAAGAGCCCACCCTAACCCACTCACCACCGTCGGCGGGCAGCCAAGACGTTTCGGAACGTCATGACCATTCACGCCGCGCGACCGAGGCCGTTCGAAGCCGCGCCGAGCCGATACCGTGGCGAGATGCGGCGTCTCGAGATCAAGCGCCAGATGGAACGCACCGACATCGCCTCCGTCGGTGAACTCCTCGACGCAGCCGCCCGGGCCGACGGCCGGCGACCGCTGTCCGATCACCTCTACCTCGACCTCGTCGGCGGCGGAACCGACGGGTTCGCTGGGCTCGTCGCCTGGGAGCCCGGCCACGACCACCCGGTCGCCTACGCGCAGATCTCCAAGGGCAACGATGCGCTCGCGTTCGAACTCGTGGTCCACCCGCATCACCGCTACGAGATGGCGACGATCGGGCCCGAGTTGATCGACGCAGCACTCGACGTCGTTCGTGGCGAAGGTGGCGGCAACGTCAACTGGTGGGTGTACGAGCCGACGAGTGCCCACACGACGCTCGCCGACGACGCCGGCATGGTCCAGAGCCGCACCCTGTACCAGATGCGCCGTTCGCTGCCGACCGAGCGGCACGCAACCATCGCGACCCGCTCGTTCGTACCCGGTGACGACGACGAAGCATGGCTGTCGGTGAACAACCGAGCGTTCGCCGATCACGCAGAGCAGGGCGGCTGGACGATGGAGCTGTTCTGTCAACGCCAGCGCGAGCCCTGGTTCGATCCCGACGGCTTCCGCATCCACGAGCGCGATGGACGGGTGGCCGGTTTCTGTTGGACCAAGGTGCACACTCCAGACCCGACCGTCGAGGGGGACAAAGAACTCGGCGAGATCTACGTCATCGCGGTCGACCCCGACTTCCACGGCCTCGGCCTCGGCTCCGAGATGACGCTGTCGGGGCTCGATCACCTCGCAGCAGCCGGTATCGGCACCGGTCTGCTCTACGTCGACGCGAGCAACGAGTCGGCCGTCGCGATGTATCGGCGACTCGGCTTCGAGGTCTACTCGACCAACGCTGCGTTCACCGCTCGAATCGACTGAGCCGGCCGCGCCGGATTCGTTCGCCACCGGTCTCGACGTAGTTCGGAGTGCGCACGCGGGTGCGGGGTTGCCAAGCTCGGGCCATGATGGGGGGATGACTTCCGTCGACACGACGACCGACAGCGCCGAGACGCCCGACGAGCTTCCCCGCTGGAGCGTCGCTGACCTTCACGAGAGTTTCGACTCTCGGTCGTTCCTCGATGCGAAGGAACGCACCGGTGCCGACGTGGATCGCCTCGTCTCGCTGTTCGATCACCACGGCATCCGAAGCGCCGAGCGGCGTGCCGCTGCCGATGTCGACGGCGCCGCTGCCGACGAGGTGATCGCCGAGTACAACCGCGTGATGGCCGAGGTCAGCCTGCTCTGGGCGTACGTGTACGCCACGGTCTCGACCGACTCTCGCGATGCGGCGGCGCAGGCGACGATGAGCGAGCTCGAACCGATGCAGGCGAAGCTGACGCCGCTCCTCGCGCGGCTTGCCGACTGGGTGAGCTCGTTCGAACCCGACTCGCTCACGACGGTCAGCGACGAAGCCGCCGAGCACGCTGGGCCCTTGCAGCGCCTGGCCGATCGGGCAGCCCATCAGATGTCCGAAGCCGAAGAGCACCTGTATGCCGAGCTCGCCTCGACCGGAGGCGGGGCATGGGGGCGACTACAGCGCGAAGTCACCTCGCAGCTGTCCGCCGAGGTCGAGCTCCCGTCGGGCGCACACACGATGCCGATGCCCGCCGTGCGCGGGCTCGCAACCGACTCCGACCCCGCCGTGCGCCGCGCCGCCTACGACACCGAGCGCCGAGCCTGGCCCACCATCGAAGTACCGGTCGCATCGGCGATGAACGCGATCAAGGGCGAGGCCAACGCGATCAACCGGCGTCGACACTGGGAGTCACCACTCGACGCGTCGCTGTTCGCGAACTCGGTCAGCCGCCCGACGTTCGAGGCCATGCAGTCTGCGGTGACGACCTCGCTGCCCGACTTCCGCCGCTGGATGCGCACCAAGGCGCAGCTCCACGGTCACGGCGCCGACGTCGGGCTCCCGTGGTGGGATCTCGTCGCCCCGTCGCCCGTCGCTCCGGGCGAACTCTCGTGGCAGGAGGGCATCGACGTCGTACGCACCGCGTTCGGCGGCTACAGCCCGACCCTCGGCGGGCTCGTCGACCGAGCGATCGACGAGCAGTGGATCGACGCCGCCCCTCGTGACGGCAAGACCGGCGGGGCGTTCTGCATGTCCTTCGTCGACGACCGATCGCTCGTGCTCCTCAACTGGTCGGGTTCCGCCGAATCCGCGCAAACGACAGCGCACGAACTGGGTCACGCCTACCACAACACGACGCTGGCGCATCGCACCTCGCTGCAGCGCCGGCTCCCCATGGCGCTCGCCGAGACGGCCTCGATCTTCTGCGAGACACTGGTCGTCGAAGCTGGCCTCGCCCGACTCGCGGGCGACGAACACCGAGCCGAGCGACTGGCCCTACTCGACGTCGACCTCCAGGGCACCAACCAGGTCGTGGTCGACATCCGGTCACGCTTCACGTTCGAGACCGAAGTCTTCGCACGCCGTCAGCGCCGCACGCTCAGCGCCGCCGAATTGTCCGAGATGATGAACGAGGCCCAGGCCGACGCATACGGCGACGGCATCGACCAGGCGACCGCTCACCCGTACATGTGGTTGCTCAAGCCGCACTACTACAGCTCGCACTTCTACAACTGGCCGTACACCTACGGGCTGCTGTTCGGCCTCGGGTTGTTCGCGAAGTACCAGGAGGACCCCGAGCGGTTCCGCGAGGGCTACGACACGTTGCTCTCGCGCGCCGGGATGGACACGGCCGAAGAGCTCGGCGCCGCCTTCGGGTTCGACGTGACCGACGAGGCGTTCTGGACCGCATCGCTCGACGTCGTACGCGGCCGCATCGACGACTACGTCGACCTCGCGTCGACGTTCTGAACGGCCCCACACTCCCATGTCCACCACGCTCTACGACCTCGACCGAGTCGCATTCGGTTCTCTGCTCGACAGCGAGCCTCGCTATCGGCTCGACCAACTCTGGGACGGCCTCTACGCGCAGCTCGCGGACCCCGCCGACATCACCAACCTGCCGAAGTCACTACGCGGCCGACTTGCCGCCGAACTGCCCACCGCATTGACGAAGGTGACCGAATCGGTCAGCGACAAAGGCGACACGATCAAGTTTCTGTGGGAACTCGACGGTGGAAGCCGTGTCGAGACCGTGCTGATGTTGTATCCCGACCGCGCCACCGTCTGCGTGAGCAGTCAAGCCGGTTGCGCGATGGCGTGCGGCTTCTGCGCCACCGGGCAGGCTGGCTTCACTCGGCACCTCACCGTCGGCGAGATCGTCGAACAAGTCGTCCGCGCCGCGCAGCGCGCTCGCGACACCGGACGACGCGTGAGCAACATCGTGTTCATGGGCATGGGCGAACCGATGGCGAACCTCGATCGGGTCTGGGCGGCGACCGAGCGCATCCACGGCGACATCGGCCTCTCGGCCCGCCACATCACGATCTCCACCGTCGGGCTGGTTCCTGGCATCCGGGCACTGCGCGATCTTCCACTTCCCGTGAACCTCGCCGTGTCGTTGCACGCCGCCAACGACACGTTGCGCAACGAACTCGTGCCGATCAACAAGCGCTACCCGATCGACGATCTGCTCGACGCGTGCGCCGACTATCTCGACGTCAAGAACCGCCGGGTCAGCTTCGAGTGGGCGATGATCGACGGGGTCAACGACCGTCGGTCCGACGCCGACGAACTCGCCGAGTTGTGCCGCAAGCTGCGGCCGAGCGCTCACGTCAACCTGATCCCGCTGAATCCGACGCCGGGCTACCCGACTCGCGGGACCCCGCTGAAGCGCGTGTACGAGTTTCGTGACCGCCTCGAAGAACTCGGAGCGAACGCCACCGTTCGCCAGAACCGTGGCACCGACATCGACGCGGCGTGCGGACAGCTCGCTGCTGGCCAACCGGTCACGCTCTCACCCAAAGAGCGCTGACGGCACGGCGCCGCCACCGCACCGCGTCGTGACCGTCGTCAGATCGCGTCGAGGTACTTCGGATTCGCCACGCGCAATTTGTCCTCGACCGCTGCGCGAAGGAGCGCGCGAACCTCGTCGAGTCGGTCGTCGAGATCGCCAGCGCGGATCGCTGTAGCCAACGCCGCGTCGTCGGCCATCTCGAGGACCGCAAGACGATCCCCGTGCGCCACGGCCTGGGACGGCCCGAGCTCGAGTTCGCGCTCGACCATCGCCAGCATGTTGACCGCGACGCGCGTGTGGAATCGCAGTCGCCCGTCGGTTGCCGCGGCGACGTCACGCTCCAGCCACTCGCGGACCGCTTCGACGAGCTGTGCGGCGCTCGGAACGTCGTGTGGGTTCACCGGCGCGCTCACCAGCGTCCCTCCAACGCGAGGAACAAGTCGTGTTCGTTCTCACAGACACGTCGACCGATCGCCGCGAGTTCGTGGCTGCGCACCGCACCGTTCAGGTGCGCCGACGCTTGCAGAATGCACATGATTCCCCATTTCCAGGTGCCGAGCACCTCCCACCATCGCACCACGTCCGGATCGACCCGGCGCCCACCGGCTGCTTCGTAGGCGGCGAACAACTCCTCGTACTCGCCCAGTCCGGCGACCGGCGGCCGCTGACCGAATCGCCACGCCTTGACGCACAACCAGCCGAGATCTTCCATCGGGTCGCCGAGGTGCGCCAGTTCCCAATCGATCACCGCACGGAGGCCGTCGTGCCCGACGATCACGTTGCCCAGGCGAAAGTCGCCGTGCACGACGCGCTGGTCGACCGTGGCAGGGCGATGGTCGATCAGCCACCGTCGCACGAGTTCGAGCACCGGATGCGGCTGGCCGAGATCGTCGAGCACGTCGGTGTAGAACGAGATCTGATCGACCGGCTCGAGACCGGTCGCCTCGGCCGGGTCGAGCGCATGGATCCGTGCGAGCGCTGCGCCGAGTTGCCCCACCACGACGGTACGAGCGTCGGTGTACTCCTCGTCACGCTGGATCTTTCGGGCGATCGTCTCGCCCTCGATCGCCTCGAGCACCATGAAAGCCGATCCGTCATCGCGGCGTTCGGCGTGCAGGAGTTCGGCCACCGGCACACCGCCGCCGCCAGCGAGGCGAACGACCGCTGCTTCGTTGAGCATGTCGCGTTGATCGCCCGGACGTTGCAGCTGCGCGACCCTCGCCCGTCCGTCGGCCTCGAAGCGCCAGGTCTCGCGAGACGCACCGCCGGAAAGTCGGGTCAGTCGCTCGACGCGCTCGACACCGAGCCTCGCCGCGAGAAGTGTGGCCAGATCATCCATCTCCTCGATCGTCGCAGATCAGCAGCCGGCAGCCCGCACCGTCGGCGTCGGGTTGACCGCCTGCCCCCCGCCGGGGTGGACCTGAAAGTGCAAGTGTGGCGTCGAGTAGATCGCATTGCCGGTGTCGCCGTTGTAGCCGATGAGCTCACCTTGCGCGACCCGACGGCTCGCTCCCTCGTAGCGGTCGAGGTGGGCGTAGTAGTACCGGTTGCCGTTGTCGCCGACCAGCGACACGGCGTTACCACCGAGGCGGTTGAACTTGAACGTGGCGAACCCGCTCGTGACGGCGAAGATCGGCACACCACGCGGTGCGATCATGTCGACGCCCTGGTGACGGCGCCCACCCGACCGTGGCGCGCCCCAGGTATCGCCGTAAGCGGAGCCGGGCATCGGACACACGATGTTGTCGATGTAGCCGGCTCCGGTCGAGATCCCGCCGGGGTTGCTGCCACCGCCACCACCACCGGTACGACCGCCGCTCGTGCCGCCTGACCCGCCGGAGTTCTCGGGCAACGTCGACACGGGTGGCTCGGTCGTGGCGGGCGTCGTATCGGCAGGCGCATCACTCGATTCGCCGTCCGCTGACGCGTCCGATGCATCGCCGGCAGGTTCATCACCGACCGCTTGCGTGGCGACCGCATCGCCGTCGGCTGGCGCAGTGGTCGACGGGGGCACCGTCGTCTCGGGCACGACGATGCCCGGATTCGGCTGAGCGCGCGCTGCCGCTTCGGCCTCGAGCCGGGCGACCTCTTCCAACCGAGCGCGCTCTTTCTGGAGTTGTGCGTCGAGCGCCTTCTGGACGGCTTCGTCCTGCAGCCGCTCCTCTTCGATCGCACGCAACCGAACGACTTCCTCATTCGCGGCGTCTCGCAACGCCGCATGCTGCGCCCGTTGGTCCTCGACCTGCCGGCGCCGTTCGGCCACGTCGTCTTGCGTGTCACGCAACGCGCTCTCCGCGGCGTCGAACTGGTCGATCACGTCGGCGCCGGTGTTGGTCAACACGTCGACATAGACCTTGGCCTGAATCTGATCCTGCGGATCGGTCACGTTGGTGAGGAGCGGGATCCCTGCGGTCCCGCTGCTGACGTAACGCGCCAGTGCAACCGCCTCGACCTCGGACCGGAGGCTGTCGACCTCGGCTTGCAGGATCGTCTCCTGCCGCTCGAGCGCGATCAACTCGTCTTCGAGCACCTGCAGCGTCGACTCGGCCTTGAAGTACTCGTCAGCGGCATCGTTCGCTCGATCGCGAGCTTCTTGGATCTCGCGAGCGGCCTGCTCGGCCGGGGTCTCGCTCTGTGCCATGGCGACCGACGATGCGGCTCCCCCAGCCAAGACCGCAGCCAGGGCGAGAGCGAGCACCCGGCGCCGCGAACTCGACCGCCGCGACGACACGTGGGCGCGCTGAGTAAGGCGATCTGGCAGCTCGGCGCGCATCACGCCGATCGTATCCCTCGTTGCAGTTTCGTTACGGGCATGCTGCATCGGTTTCTGTATCGGCACGATGTCGGCTGTGCCTGAGCAGCTCCGCAGCGATTCCGCCGCCTCGTTCGAGCCCGTCGCGGCGCTCGAGGTGTCCGACATCGTCGTGCGACGCGATGGCCGCACGCTCGTCGACGGCATCACGCTGCGCGTCGGGCACGACGAGCGATGGGTGATCCTCGGCCCCAATGGCTCGGGCAAGACCACGCTGATGCGCATCATGGCGATGTACGACCATCCGACCAGCGGCACCGTCGAGGTGCTCGGACGTCGACTCGGCCACACCGACGTCCGCGAACTCCGTCGGCATGTCGGCTATGCGTCGGCTGCGTTGGCCGATCAGTTGCGTCGAGATCTCCCGGCCCACGACGTCGTGCGCACCGCGAGGTACGCCGCGCTCGAACCGTGGTGGCATCGCTACAGCGCCGCCGACGACGAGCAGGCCGACCGGTGTCTGGAGCTCATGCACGTCGGTCACCTGCGCGATCGTCAGTTCGAGACGTTGTCCTCCGGTGAACAACAGCGAGTCCTCCTCGCCCGGACGCTGATGAACGATCCGGCGGTCGTGCTGCTCGACGAGCCCTCGGCACGACTCGACCTCGGCGGCCGCGAGGAACTGGTGGCCACTCTTGCCGACCTGGCGACCGACGACGCCGCTCCCCCGTTCGTGATGGTCACCCACCACGTCGATGAGGTGCCGCCGGGTGTCACCCATGTCGGGCTCCTCCGAGACGGACGGATCCACGCGGCAGGCCCGATCGAGTCGACGCTCACCGCTGCGGCGCTCAGCGAATGCTTCGGGCTCGGTCTTCGACTCGATCGACGCACCGACGGCCGCTACTCGGCATGGGCGCCGCGCTGACCGCACGCCGCCACTCGACACCTCGCCCTGCTACCGCCCGACTCCGCAGGCCGCCTCGCTCAGCGGGCCGTCGACACGATGTCGAGCAACGCGGCGCTCCCGGCGGCGACCTGATCATCGAGCACTCGCTCCAGCACGGCACCCGTCCACAAGCCGCCGCCGTAGCGCAGCGTCATCGTCAGCTCGGTCGTGCTGGACTCGCCGTCCGGCTGCAGATCGGCTCGCAGCGTCCACGGCGCATGTTCGCGCCCGTCGGCTTCGGCCCGCTCGAACACCGCACACGTCGGCCGCACATGGTCGGTACGCGCCATACGAAGCCGCTTCGAACGTGCGAAGGGTCCGACGCGCGCTCGAAGCTCGACGTCCCAGACACCGACGTCGACCGGTTCGACCTGGTGGACGAGTCGCATCCACGTCGGGTACACCGCAAGGTCCTCGACGTACGGGTAGAGCGCGTCCGCGCTGCACGGTGCGACCAGGGTTCGAACGATCTCCATCAGCGGACGCTTCGAGTCAACGTCGACGCTCACTTCCGCGGAAGGCGCGTGCCAGCAACGGGCTTCGCGCCGACAGCAGGCCGTCGAGGTCGTCGGCCGAATCGAAGTCGGGTCGCCATGAAGTCGGCTGGCCGCCGCCGGCCGCCCCCGTTCGGCTCTCGTCGGCGGCGCCAGGGTCCGGGCCAACGGGCACGTCTGGCGCTGCGTCACGACGATCGCGAACCTCGTCATCATCGGAGTCGGCCAAGGGACTCGGTTCGACAGGCTCGACAGGCTCGGTGATCTCGGTGATCTCGACGGCGGCGAGGCTGAGCTGTTCGACGCCGGTCGGCGTGTCGTCACGATGCGAGCGACGCGCACGCGGCTTGGGCGCCCGCTTGATCGGCGGCGGTCGGAACAGATGCAGGTCCGGGTCACGGAGATCGTTCAGCGTCCAGTTGCGTGGAACGACCATGGAATCGGCGTGCATGCTGCACAGACGTCCACCCTCGTCCTCTTGGCCCGGACGGACGACGTCGAGCCAGAACACGAGGTCTTCGGGCTGCATGCCGTAGGCGACGGCGGCAACCTCGGAGCATCCCGGTCGCTCGCACAGTCTCGCCATCGACGACGACTGTACCCTCCGCACCGCTCCGGCGACGGTTCGCGGAACCGGGAACAGGCGACGCGGTGCGAGCCGCGCGGTCCGACGTGAGCAGCGCAGTCCGACGTGAGCCGAGCGGTCAGTGATGAGCATCGCATCGTCGCTCGCTGAGTATCGCGGTGAGTAGTGGCGGTCGCCGATTGAGCAACGCTCGATTGACGGTGGGTCTTTACGTTGGACTCCGTGGCACCCCAACCCGTCGCCCTCGACTCCGCAATCGCCTTCGAGCCGCTCCCCACGCGCCGCGCTCGCTGCGCAGACGGCGCCGGCACGCTCGCGCCGCTGTTCTTCTCCGACGACGACGTCGACATCGCCCGCGCCAAGGCGGTCTGTCGGAGTTGCTCACTGCGGGTGCAGTGTCTCGCCGCTGCGCTCGAGCGCAAAGAGGCCTACGGCGTGTGGGGCGGGACGCTCCTCATCGACGGCGAACCGACTCGCTTCGCCCGCCGTCGGGGTCGCCCCGCCCGCGATCGCGTGGAGATCGCCGAGGACGAGGTCCCCATTCCCGCGCACCTGGTCGCCTGAGCCGCCCGGCGCTGGTGTCGGCCGACACGCCTCGTCCGCCAACTCACGCTGCGCTCAGAAGTCGACGGTGGAGGTGTGCCGCGTTGCTCGACACGGATAGAGTCCTCGCCGCCGGGCGCATAGCTCAGTTGGTTAGAGCGCTGCCTTCACACGGCAGAGGTCGGGGGTTCGAATCCCTCTGCGCCCACCCGGCCGTTCCTCCTGCCGTCTTCCTCAGGCGGTTCATCCTCTGGCCGTCATCGGTTGTCATCGGTTGTCATCGGTTGTCATCGGTTGTCATCACGGTGTGTCACTCGGTTGTCATCACGGTGTGTCACTCGGTTGTCATCGGTTGTCATCACGGTGTGTCACTCGGTGGGAGCCACGGTCGGCATCGTCTCGATGCACGCCACGCCCATGCCCTGACGGTCGCGGTGCGCTGCGTAGGCATTGGCGCACACTCGATCGAAGCCGATGAACTGGCGCACCACGAGATCACCGTTTCCGGTGCAGCGCACTTCGCGGGCGTCGTTGTTCGCGAGGATCTCGACGCAGTCGCCATTGCGCAAGATGCCGTCCGGAGCGGCTGGATCTCCCGGCGTGGAGAACTGTGCCAGCACGAAGATCGCCATGATCGCGAGCAGGCTGCAGATCGACAACACCCGCCACGGGATACGCGGAGGTCCGTCGGGATGCTGATACCGCCATTCCTGCATCGCCTCGTCGCCGGGCAGATCGGGCCGAAAACCCGACGTTGACGCGGGTTCGGCCGTCGTCGTGGTCGTCGAAGCGTGTCCAGCCCCTCGGAGCGTGGCGTCGTACACCGCCCGGCGACCAGGGTCCGACAGCACCCGATACGCCTCGTTGATCGCGGACATCTTGTCGCTGCCAGCGGCCGAGCCGGCGACGCGATCGGGGTGGTACTCACGAGCGAGTCGCCGGTAGGCCTCTCGAATGGAGTCGGCCGACGCACTCGATTCGAGACCCAACACGTGATAGTGGGTTCTGGTCGTCACCGAGTCCCACGATAAGGACCGGAGCGATCGGATACCACTCGTCCGCGCATCGGATCAGCATCGAGCACGCCGGGTCAGCCGACGATCGACCGCAACATCAGCTTGCTTTCGGTGCGCGCCACCGCTCGGTCGGCACGAACCCACCGGACGAACGCGTCCAAGCCCTCGGCGCCGGCGCACTCTGCCACGATCGAGTAGTCGGCCGAGCCGGTGACATAGGCAGCGAGCACGACCTCGTCGCGCTCCACCAATCGCTGTTCGAATCCGTCGGCTTCGTCGCCGGGAATCAGGCTCACGTCGATGACGGCTCGCACCGTTCGCCCGAGCGCCGACGGGTCGACCCGAGCGGCGTAGCCGACGATGACCCCTCGCTCCTCGAGGCGGCGCACCCGATCGGCGACCGAACTCGGAGCAAGATGCACACGATCGGCGAGCTCCCGCCAGCTGATTCGACCGTCTCGACGAAGAACTCCGATGATTCGGGCGTCGACAGGATCGAGTGCCGTTGTTTCCACGGCAAAAGCCTAGCAATCGTCGTGACTTCCCCAGGACCGAAGGCACGCCGTCGTGCAAGATGGCGTCCATGTCGAGCGACAGCCACGTCAACCAGCCCGCCATTCGTACCGTCGGCGTGCCGCGGGAGATCAAGAACTCCGAACATCGCGTGGCGATGACCCCTGACGGCGTGCGCGAACTCGAACGCGCCGGGATCGAGGTCGTCGTCGAAACCGGGGCTGGCGAAGGCGCGTCCATCACCGACGACGCGTACATCGCGGCCGGAGCCCGGATCGCCCCGACCGCCGCCGACGCATGGGCGCAAGAGATGGTGGTGAAGGTCAAAGAGCCGAAGGCGGAGGAATTCGGGTTCCTGCGCAACGATCTGACGTTGTTCACCTATCTGCATCTGGCCGCGTACCCCGCGGTGGCCGATGCGCTCCTCGCTGCTGGCACCACCGGCGTCGCGTACGAGACGGTGCAGTTGTCCGACGGCTCCCTGCCGTTGCTCGCGCCGATGAGCGAAGTCGCCGGCCGCCTCGCTCCACAGATGGGCGCGCGCTTCCTCGAACGACATGCCGGTGGACGCGGCGTGTTGATGGGCGGCGTTCCCGGGGTCAGCCCGGCCAAGGTGGTCGTGCTCGGGGCGGGCAACGTCGGCTGGAGTTCGGCCGTCATCGCTGCCGGCATGGAAGCCGAGGTCACGGTGCTCGACAAGAACCTGGAGCGACTGCGCTACGTCGATCAGATCCACAAGGGTCGCATCTCGACGCTGGCGTCGAATCAGGGCTCCGTGGAACGATCGGTGATGGATGCCGATCTCGTCATCGGCGCCGTGCTCGTCGCGGGAGGGCGCGCTCCGGTCGTCGTGAGCGAGGCGCTCGTCGCGCAGATGAAGCCCGGTGCGGTCATCGTCGACGTCGCTGTCGACCAGGGCGGATGCATCGCGACCACTCGCGAGACAACGCACGACGACCCGGTGTACGAGTTGCACGGCATCGTGCACTACGCGGTCGGCAACATGCCTGGAGCGGTGCCGCACACCAGCACCTACGCACTGACGAACGCGACGCTGCCGTTCCAACTCGACGTCGCCGTGCACGGCGCCCTCGGCGCTGCCCGCCGCAATCCGGCTCTCGCTCACGGCATCAACACGCTCGGCGGACACTTCGCCAACGAGATCGTGGCTGCGTCGCTCGGCGCCTCCGGCGTCGACCCACTCGCCTGATCCCACCCCAACGAGGCGTAACGGTTTGTGTCAGACACAAACCGATACGCCCAGGCAGCGTAGGATCGGGCCATGACTGACAGTGCGACCGACGAAACCTCGATCGACGACTCGGCGAGCGAGCCGGTCAGCGTCCACGACCTCGACCTCCCGCAGCTCGATCCGGAGATTCGCGCCCTCGACCGCAGCGAATCGACGCAGATCTACCGTGACCTGGCGAAAGACCACTGGATCGTGCGCAGCGTCATCGGCTACAGCATCTTGCACTACGACGACGTCACCGCCATCCTGCGCGACAAGCGCTGGCACAACGCCGTCGCCAAGATCCCGGAGATGATGGGGATCACCGATCCCGACTTCCTCGACCGCCCGCCGTCGATCCTTGCCGCCGAGGGCGACCTCCACACGCGGCTTCGCCGGCTCGTCGCGAAGTCGTTCTCACCCCGCAACGCTGATCAGCTTCGTCCGTTCATGCGCGAGGTGGTCAACGAACTCGTCGACAACGTCGCCGCAAGCGGCCATGCCGACATCGCGACCGACATCTGCGACCCCTATCCGATCCCGATCATCTGCGAGTTGCTCGGCGCGCCGCGCGAGGACTGGGAGCTGTTCTCTCGGTGGGCCGAGGATGTCTTGCGCATCTTCAACGGGACCGCCGCCGACGAACTCGACGTGATCAAGCAGGCGCAACTCGAACTCAACGAGTACGTCGTCGACATGATCGCCAAGCGGCGCGACGATCCGCGTGATGACCTGATCACCCACCTGATCGCTGCCGAGGAAGAAGGCGATCGATTGTCGACCGAGGAACTCGTCTCCATGGTCAACGCGGTCATCGTCGGCGGCACCGACACGACCCGCAACCAACTCGGGTGCGCCGTCGGGTTGTTCGCCGAACACCCCGACCAGTGGAAACTGCTCGCCGAGCAGCCCGACCTCGCGCCCCGCGCAGTCGAAGAGGTGATGCGAGTGTTCGGAGCCGTGCGCGGCACCGGCCGATTTGCCAGCGAAGACATCGTGTACCGCAACATCCTCTTTCCCGCTGGCACGTTCGTGTTCCCGTCGCTCGCGTCGGCCAACGTCGACGTCGACGTCGTGGAGGATCACGAGCCGTTGCGCTTCGACATCACGCGCGAGCCGGTCAAAGGTCGCGTGCAGATGACGTTCGGCTCCGGCATCCACTACTGCCTGGGCGCCTCGCTCGCCCGCGCGGAGTTGCAGGAGGCCCTCCCGATCCTCGCGCAGCGGATGCCCGACCTCGCCGTCGACGGCGTCGTCACCTGGAAGCCCCCGACCACGGCCATCTTCGGTCCCGACAGCCTGCCGGTCACCTTCACCCCGCAGTGAACGACAGAGTGGGTCTGACCCACTCTGTCGTTTCGGGAGCGTCAGTCGGGCGGAGGGCGTCGGCGCTGCTGCTTGATCTCGCTCCGGCGTGACTTGTCGTCCAACCGGCGTCGCTGCGAACCGCGGGTGGGGCGAGTCGGGCGGCGGACCCGAGGCACCGACACCGCCGCTCGGATGCGCTCGACCAGACGCTGGCGGGCCAGCTCGCGGTTGCGGAGTTGTGACCGCTCGTCGTCGGCCACGACCCGCATCATCGGGCCGAGTCGGGCGATCGCTCGCTCCCGCTGCGCCTCGTGGCGGAACGCCGACGACGTGGTCAGATCGAACGTCAACTCGACCCGAGTCGCCGCCTTGTTGGCGTGTTGGCCGCCGGGCCCGCCCGACGTGGTGAATGTCTCGGTCAACTCGAACGACGGAATCCGGATCGCGTCGGTGACGACGAGACGGTCGTCGTGACGCCCCGGATCGTTCGTCGCTCCCATGGGGCCATCATGGCGCACGGCTTGACTGCGTCCGCGTCGCGTTGTCGGCCTACGGTTGGCGGATGGCTGACATCAAGCTCGGATACAACACCGGATACTGGTCGGCGGGTCCACCTGCCGGTGCGCTCGAAGCAATCCAGGAGGCCGAGAAACTCGGCTTCAACTCGATCTGGACCGCCGAGGCCTACGGCTCCGACGCGTTGACCCCGTTGTCGTGGTGGGGCGCGCACACCGAGAAGGTGCAACTCGGCACCGGCATCATCCAGATGGCCGCCCGCACGCCGGCCGCCACCGCGATGGCGGCGATCACGATCGACCACCTGTCGAACGGGCGCTTCATCTGCGGTCTCGGCGCGTCGGGCCCGCAGGTCGTCGAAGGCTGGTACGGCCAGGAGTACCCACGACCGCTCGCCCGCACCCGCGAGTACATCGAGATCCTGCGCAAGATCTGGGCCCGCGATGCGCCGGTCGAGTTCCACGGTGAGTTCTTCGACATGCCCGTCGACGGCGGCATGCATCTCGGCAAGCCCCTCAAGTCGACCGTGCATCCGTTGCGCAACGACATTCCGATCTACCTCGCCGCCGAAGGCCCGAAGAACGTCGCGCTGTCGGCCGAACTCTGCGAAGGCTGGCTGCCGTTGTTCTTCTCGCCCAAAGAAGACAAGTGGTACCGCGAGCAGCTCGCCGCGGGTTTCGCCGCCTCGGGCGATCCCGGCAAGGCCGACCGCTTCGAGGTGTCGTCCGGCGTCATGATCATCCCGGGCGACGACGTGCAGAAGTGCGCCGACATGGTGCGCCCGTTCCTCGCGCTGTACGCCGGGGGCATGGGGGCGAAGGGCGCCAACTTCCACTACGAGGTGTTCGAGCGGATGGGGTACGGCGACGTCGCCGACAAGGTCCAGAACCTCTACCTCGACGGCAAGAAGGAAGAAGCAGCTGCGTCGATCCCGCTCGAGATGGTCGAAGACGTCGCACTCGTCGGGCCGGCCGACAAGATCAAGGGCGAGCTCGACAAGTGGCGCGAAACCTGCATCACCGAGTTCTTGCTGTCGGGGCCAGCGATGATGCTGCCGATCTACGCCGAACTGATCAACGGCTGAGCGACCAGTTGGTTGCGGATCGGGCCGGATGTCGCCGAGTGACGGTTCAGCCGTCGTGATCCGCGGTGCCGACGTCGGCCTCGACGAGGTGTTCGTCGATCCACGACCGCAATTTCTCGAACGCGTAGATCCCCGTCGAGTGGCCGTCACTCCAGTCGAGGTTGAGGCCCCACGCGCCCGCCATCGCCGCTTCGGTGATCGTGATCTTGTCCGGATCGGTTTCGGCGAGGATCGACACGCTCGCACCTCGTTGACGTCGCGAGTTGCACTCCGCACAGGGGCAGGCGAGGCGCAGCGGCGCCAACCGAAACCGAGCGGTGACACCATCGGCGAACTCGATGAACACGTGCGAGGTGCGGTCGACTTCGATCGACTCGATCTGATGCGTGCCCATTGTCGGGCAGGGTACCGACGATGACCGGCGAACGCGAGCTCGCGACCCTGTCGCCGAAACGGCCGGTGCCGCTGAGGCGGACGTGGCTGCGGAACCGGTGGGAGGAACTCGCCTTCGTCCACTGGCGCTACGACCCAGACGTCGTCCAGTCGCTGCTGCCCGACGGCCTGCGCGTCGACACGATCGACGGCGCGGCGTTCGTGTCGTTGATCCCGTTCCGCATGGCCGATGCGTCGCCTCGCTTCGTCCCGGCGATCCCGTGGCTGTCGTCGTTCGCCGAGACCAACGTGCGTACCTACGTGGTCGATTCGGCGGGCAACCGTGCGATCTGGTTCTTCTCGCTCGAAGCCGCCCGCCTCCCGATCGTCGTGTTCGCCCGCGCTGCGCTCGGCTTTCCGTACGTCTGGAGCGAGATGTCGATCGAGGTCGGCGGCGATCGTCGCCGCTACGAGACCCGTCGGCGACGCTGGCCGAGCCGGCCGGCATCCAGCACCGTCGTCGAGCTCGAGGTCGGCGAGCCGATCGTCGAGCAGTCCCCACTCGACGTGTTCCTCACCGCCCGCTGGGGAACAGTGGCCCGCTGGCCGGGTCGACCGGGGGCCCCACGTGACGGGCGCGGACGGCTACGTCACCACCCGGTCGATCACCCTGCCTGGTCGCTGCACGCAGCGACGCTCGTCGAGTACCACGACCGGTCGATCGAGGCCGCTGGGTTGCCCGAGCCAGCCGGCGAACCGGTAGTTCGTTGGGCGAAGCCGATACCTGCGTACTTCGCGGCGCCGGAGAAGGTCTGAGCGACAGAGTGGGTCTGACCCACTCTGTCGTTTTCAGCGCAGGGAAGCGGGGATCTCGACGACTCGCGAGCGCAACCATTCGCCGACTGCCTTGGCCTGGCCGTCTTGGCGGGTCGATGCCGCCACGCCTTCCTGGAGCAGTCCGTGGATCACGAAGTTCAGTGCCCGGATCTTGGGGAATCGGTACCTCGTGATCTCGAGCGCGCCCGCCTCCGGGAGCAGTTCGCCGAGGCGTTCGGCCGTGAGCCAGGAATCGAGCCACGGCCAGGCCTCGTCGGTACGAACGAACACGCCGAGATTGGCGTTGCCACCCTTGTCCCCCGAGCGGGTCCCGATGATCGTGCCGAGCGGCGCGGCGACGGTCGCGACGTCGAGGTCGAAGCGCGCGGAGTCCGACTGCTCGAGATCGATGTCGACCGCGGGCCCGGTCGGGGCGACCGAGTCGACCTGGGTGGTTCGACCACCGAGGATGTGGACGTAGCTCGGTACGAGATCGTTCGGCACCGTGGCGGGGCGATACACGCCGAACGGCGAGCCCGGGCCGGGGCTGCCGTAGCCGTACATGCCCGGGATCGACGACAGCGCCGTGTGCACGTTGGCGTCGCTGAACGCTCGACCCACCTTGCGCTCGTCACGATCTTTGACCGTCACTCGCCACACTGCCGTCGCCTGTTCCTGCGTGGCGGCATCGGGCTGGTCGGTGCGCACGATGGTCGAGGTGATCGATTCGAAGTCGTCGGGCCCGTACGGGCACGCGTCCCAGAACGTCGCCTCGGCGAAGCGCGCCTTGTCGTCGATGTCGAGCCCGGTGAGCGCCACCGAGAACGAGTTGCGGTGTCCGCCGAGTTCGTTCATCGCCACCTTCAGCGTGGACGGCGGCGCCTGACCCTTCACCCCGAACACGTGCACCCGGTCGGGCTCGACCTCGGCCAACTCGATCGAATCGAACCGGGCGGTGACATCGGGGCCGAGGTACTCGGGGCCGCCGATTTCGTACAGCAGTTGCGTGGTGACGGTGCCGACCGACACCTGGCCGCCGGTGCCGTCGTGCTTGCCGATCACACACGAGCCATCGGCCGCGATGTCGGCCCACGGGAAGCCGAAGCGGGCACGACCACCGATCTCCTCTCGACCTTCGATCTCGGTGAAGAAGGAGTAGTTGCCACCGGTGACCTGAGCGGAGCATTCGATCAGATGCCCAGCGACGACCGCGCCGGCGAGTTGATCGAAGTCGGTGCGCTGCCAGCCGTGATGCCATGCCGCGGGCCCGCATACGACGGCAGCGTCGGTGACGCGACCGGTGATGACGATGTCGGCGCCCTGCGTCAACGCCTCGACGACGCCGAAACAGCCGAGATAGGCGTTCGCGGTGAGAAAGCGATCCGGGTCGCCGAGCGATCCGTCGCCGTAGGTCACGCCGTCGTCGAACGGCGTGATCGAACCGGCAGCGGCCAGATCGGAGAGTCGAGACATCAGATCGTCGCCGTCGACGTAGGCGATCGTCGGGTTGAGTCCGAGCTTGTCGGCGATCTCCTTGACGGCCTCGGCGCAGCCGCCCGGATCGAGTCCACCAGCGTTCGACACGACCTTGATACCCCGCTCCAGACAGCTCCCCATCACCTCCTCCATCTGACCGACGAAGGTGCGGGCGTAGCCAGCACCTGGGCGCTTGGCCCGGATCCGGCTGAGGATCAACATCGTCAACTCGGCAAGCCAGTCGCCGGTCAGCACGTCGATCGGGCCGCCCTCGACCATCTCGCGAGCGCCGCTGGGCCGATCACCGAAAAAGCCCGAACAGTTGGCGATGCGAATCGGATCAGTCATCGCCGCCGACCTCCTCGAGGCTGACCAGCACGTCACCCTGGTCGACGCGATCACCCACGGCGAAGTGGACCTCGGTGACGGTCGACGCCGCACCGGCGGTGATCTTGTGCTCCATCTTCATCGCTTCGACGATCATCAACACCGCGCCGGCGTCGACCGTGTCACCCGTCGACACATTGACGGCGATGACCGTGCCCGGAAGCGGACACACCGGTCCGCCGCCGCCGACCTCGGCAGCGTGGTCGATGAAGCGTGGCTGCAGGTTCCAGGTCGCCGTGCCCGCAGAACTTCGCGTGCGCACCTCGGCCTCGGCAGGCCCGGCGTCGGAGGCCTCGATGCCGATCACACGCCGCACGCCGTCGATCTCGATGGCGATGCGGTCGTCCGACATCGACAACAAGCGGATCGCGACGCGTCGGCGCTCGTCGGCGCTCAACGATCCGTCGGCGGTCGGCACTGGCCACGGACCGAGCCGAACCACCGCCGAGTCGAGACATACCGTGTACTCCACGTGCTCCACGCCGTCAGCGCCGACCTGTGCCCAGATCTCGCGCTGTCCCTGTGTACGAAGGTTCCTCCACCCCGACGGGGCGAAGCCCAGCACACGATCGACCGCTCGCGCCGCACGCTCGGTCGCGAACACCGCAGCGAGCAGTTGCGCGAGGCGGTCGTCGCCGGATGGCCCCGTCGACGACACCACATCGGGATGCTCGTCGAGATAGGCCGTGGGCGTGGCAGCCGCCAGGTAGTCGGGCTCCCCCAGGATCTCGACGAGCGCAGGCACATTGGTCGTCACCCCGGTGATCTGCGAGTGCAGCAGAGCTCGACGCAACTTGGCTGCCGCCCCCTCGCGGGTCGGGGCATGAGCGATGACCTTGGCGAGCATCGAGTCGTAGTCGGCCGACACGACCGCGCCGGCCCGAAAGCCGGTGTCGACTCGAACCAGGTCGGCCTCGGAGCCACCGAGATCGAACGACGAGATCGTGCCGGTCGACGGCAACCAACCGGCCGCTGGATCCTCGGCCACGACGCGCACCTCGATCGCGTGCCCACGAGCAGAGATGAACTCCTGGGCGATCGGCAACATCTCGCCGGCCGCGACGCGAAGTTGCAGTTCGACGAGGTCGACGCCGGTCACGGCCTCGGTCACCGGATGTTCGACCTGCAGCCGAGTGTTGACTTCCAGGAAGTTGATCGAGTCGGTGCCGCCGTCTTCGCCGACGAGGAACTCGACCGTGCCGGCGCCGTGGTAGCCGACGCTGCGAGCCAGCGCCACCGCTCCGTCGCACAGCGCACGGCGCGTCTCGGCGGTGATGCCTGCCGAGGGCGCCTCTTCGACGATCTTCTGGTTGCGTCGCTGGATCGAGCACTCGCGCTCACCCAGGTGCACGACGTTGCCGTGCATGTCGCCGATGATCTGCACCTCGACGTGGCGCGCACGTTCGATGTAGGGCTCGACGAACACCGTGCCGTCGCCGAACGACGCGGCCGCCTCGCGAGAGCCAGCCGCCACCGCATCGGCCAGTTCGTCGGGGGTGCGCACGATGCGCATCCCGCGACCGCCGCCCCCGGCAGCGGCCTTCACGAGCGCTGGCATCGGCACGTCATCGGGGATCACGCCGTCGACGATCTCGATCAACGCCGCGGTGGGCACGCCCGCCGCGATCGCTGCCTTCTTGGCGGCGATCTTGTCACCCAGCAAGGTGATCTGCTCGGGCGTCGGGCCGACCCAGATCAGTCCGGCGTCGGCGACTTGCTGGGCCACCGTCGAATTCTCGGCGAGGAAGCCGTACCCCGGATGGATTGCATCGCAACCGTGTTGCTGCGCGATCTCGATGATCGCGCCGGCACGCAGATAGGAATCGGCTGGAGACGAACCGCCGAGCGCCACGGCCACGTCGACCGCATCGACGTGCATCGCGTCGGCGTCGGGTTCTGAGTAGACGCCGACGGTCGAGATGCCCATCGCGTGCGCGGTGCGAGCGATGCGTACCGCGATCTCGCCACGGTTGGCGATGAGCAGCTTCGTGATCGGGCGGACCATCACGTCCACCGGTGAGGGGATCGTGGACATCAGTGCCTCCAGACGCCGTATTCGGTGGCGCCGCGCACCACGTTGCTGTGTGCCGCCGACAAGGCCATGCCGAGCACTGTTCGTGAATCCGCGGGGTGGATGATCCCGTCGTCCCAGATCCGACCGGTCGAGAACAGTGCCGTCGACTCCTGTTCGATCTGCGCCTCGAGCGCTCCGGTCTGTGCGGCCAGCGCCGCTTCGTCGACCTCGACGCCTCGCCCCGCAGCCGAGTTCCGGGCGATGATGTCCATCACCCCGGCCAGTTGCTTGGGCCCCATGACCGCCACGCGGTGGTTGGGCCACGAGAAGATGAACCGAGGGTCGTACGCCTTGCCAGCCATGCCGTAGTTGCCAGCGCCATAGCTCGCACCGACCATCAGGTTGAAGTGGGGCACCGTCGAGTTCGACACGGCGTTGATCATCTTCGCTCCGTTGCGGATGATGCCGCCCTGCTCGGCCTTGGAGCCGACCATGAACCCGGTGATGTTGTGCAAGAAGACGATCGGGATGTCGCGCTTGTTGCACAACTGGATGAACTGCGCTGCCTTGCGTGCTTCCTCGGAGAAGAGAATGCCGTTGTTACCGATCACGCCGACCGGGAAGCCGTGGATCGATCCCCAGCCGACGACGATCTTGTCGCCGATCAGCGGCTTGAACTCCTCGAAACGGCTGCCGTCGAGCAGCCGGGCGTAGACCTCGCGAATATCGAACGGAATGCGCACGTCGGCCGATGCGCAGCCGAGCAACTCCATCGGGTCGTACAGCGGGTCGTCGTCGGGCTCGGTGGGTCCCGGGCCGAGCTTCTTCCACCCGAGGTGTCGGACGATCTGGCGGATGATCCGCAAGGCGTCCATCTCGTCGTGTGCGAAGTAGTCGGACAGCCCACTCGTGCGGCTGTGCATCTCGGCGCCACCGAGCGTCTCTTCGTCGACGATCTCGTCGATCGCCATCTTCACCAGCGGCGGACCACCCAGGTAGGCGGTGCCCTGCCCCTTGACGAAGATCGTGTAGTCGCTCATGCCCGGCGTGTAGGCACCACCGGCGGTGTTCGGGCCGAACGCGGCGGTGATCGTGGGGATGCCCATCTTCGACATCACCGTGAGGTCGCGGAAGCTCCGTCCGCCTCCGATGAACAAATCGGCCTGCCGGGGCAGATCGGCTCCCGCGGACTCGTTCAGGTTGATCAAGGGGAGACGGTTCTCCATCGCGATCTCATAGAAGCGGTGACCCTTCTTCCACGTGGTCGGGTTGGCCGACCCACCTCGCACGCTCATGTCGGTGCCGGTGATCGCGCACTCGACCCCTTCGATCACCCCGATGCCGCTGGCGACACCGACCCCGACGGGATCTTGCGTGCCCCAGGCGGCGAGCGGGCTCAACTCGAGGAACGGCGTGCCCGGGTCGATCAACGCTTCGATGCGCTCACGAACCAGCATCTTGCCGCGTTGGCGGTGGCGATCGACGTAGCGCTGACCGCCGATCGTGGGCACCTTGTCGAGCTCGGCCGCCACCTCGTCCCACAGTGCCTGCATCTGTGCGAGGTTGGCCCGGTACTCGTCGGACTTCGTGTCGAGCTTCGAGCGCAGCACGGTGCCGATCGTGCTGGCCCGGCGTACGCCCGGTGAATGCATCCCCATCGGGTCGACGGTACTCGATCGACCTCTTCGGTACCAGGGCCGGACGACTCCGCCAATAGCGTCGAGTATCGTCGGGTTCGATGAACGGCGCGAGCGACGCGATGGCCGAGCCCGGTGATCGGCTCCGCCTGCTGCGAGCCGGTGCGCCTCGACCGTTGCTGTCACGCTCGGCGGAGGCTCGACTCGGCCCACGCCAGCACGACGTGTTGGAGCAGCTCGAGACGATCTTCCTCGACAGCGGATTCTCGTCGCTCACGATCGCCGACCTCGCCGCCGGCGTCGGCTGTTCGCGCCGAACCCTGTACGAGATCGCGCCGTCGCGTGACCAACTCGTGCTCGTCGTGCTCGACCGCTTCCTCCACAAGAAGGGCCGATCGGCGCTCGACTCGATCGACCCGACCGACTCGTTCGACCGTCAGATCCGCGCGTATCTCGGTGGTGGGGTGAAGTTCGTGTGGCACGCGCCGCTCGCCGACGACCTCGCCGACGACGCCCCCGCTCGTCGCCTCGTCGACCACCACTACCGTTTCGTGATGACGGTGATCGAGCGCCTCGTCTCGCTCGGCATCGATACCGGCGAGTTCCGACCGGTCAACCCGGCGATCGTCGCCGCGGCCATCACCGGCGCCTCGCTCTTCATCGACGAACCCGACATGACCGAACGCCTCGGCATCACCCGCACCGACACGATCGAGCAGATCCTCGACCTCGTCTTGCCGTCGATCACCGCATCGCTCCGTGCCGGATCGAGTGCCGGATCGAGTGCCGGCCACGGCGCCGATTCGCCGAGGTCGCCAGCCGCACAGCATGATTCGATCGAGATGCCCGACGATCAGGAGCCAGCTCGATGACCGATACCCCCACGTCCGCAACGACTTCGACGCCGGGCCGACCGACCGTGGCCTCGGTGCTCGCCGACCTCCTCGCCGAGCAGGCAGCACTCGACCTGATCGTCGCCGACCTCGACGATGCGGGATGGGCCACGCCGACCCCGAGCGAACGCTGGAGCGTGGCCGACCAGATCGGACACCTGGCGCACTTCGATCAGACGGCAGCGTGGGCGATCGTCGACGAGGCACGATTCACCGAGTCGCTGCACGAACTCATGGCCGGCCTCACCGGCGAGGCGTCTCCGGCCGAGGTCGACGACCTCACGCTGGGTCGCTTCCGGGCGATGTCACCGAGTGACCTCCTCGCCGCATGGCGCGACAACCGAGCCGAACTCGCTGCGGCTGCTGCGACATTGGCCGACGACACTCGCGTCATCTGGTACGGGCCGTCGATGGGCGCGAAATCGTTTCTCACCGCCCGGCTGATGGAGTGCTGGGCACACGGACAGCACGTCGTCGACGCACTGGGAGCGACCCGCGAGGCAACCGACCGTCTGCAGCACATCGCGCAGCTCGGCTTCATCACGCGAGGCTGGACGTACATGAACCGCGGGCTCGAGGTGCCCGCCGTTGCCATACGGGTCGAGCTCACCGCGCCGTCGGGCGCGGTCTGGAGCTTCGGGCCCGACGACGCCAAGCAGTCCGTCGTCGGCAGCGCGGAGGATTTCTGCCTCGTGGTCACGCAATGCCGCCACGTCGACGCCACCGACCTCGTCGTGATCGGCGATGCCGCCTGCGAATGGATGGCGATGGCACAGGCATTCGCCGGCGGGGCCACCGACGGCCCGACCGCCTGACGAATGCGCGAGCCGATCGCGTAGGTTCGAACCCATGACCGACGAGAGCATCCGGCCCTTCCGCATCGACGTGTCCGACGAGATCCTCGACGACCTGCGTCGGCGACTCCACGCCACGCGCTGGCCCGAGGCCGAACTGGTCGACGACTGGACCCAGGGCACGCCGCTCTCCTACGTGCAGGAGGTGTGTGGCTATTGGGCTGACGACTACGACTGGCGATCGCGCGAGTCCGCGCTCAATCGCTTCGATCAGTTCACGACCACGATCGACGGACTCGACCTTCACTTCGTCCATCAACGCTCCCCTCACGACGACGCGATGCCGCTCGTCTTGAGCCACGGCTGGCCCGGATCGATCGTCGAATTCCACAAGGTCGTCGAACCGCTCACCGACCCGACGAAGTTCGGCGGCGACCCATCCGACGCGTTCCACGTCGTCGCTCCGTCCCTTCCGGGGTACGGCTTCTCCGCAAAGCCGACCGAAACCGGCTGGGGCGTCGAGAAGATCGGCCACGCGTTCTCGACGCTGATGGCTCGCCTCGGCTACGACCGCTACGTGGCACAGGGCGGCGACTGGGGATCCGCGATCACCAACGTGATCGGCGCGGTCGATCCGGAGCATTGCGCCGCGATCCACCTGACGCTGGCGATGGGTGCCCGGCCCGGCGACCTGTCGAACCCGACGCCGGATGAGGTGCACACGCTCGAACGCGCTGCGTACTACCGGGACTGGGACTCGGGATACTCCAAGCAGCAATCGACGCGTCCGCAGACCGTCGGGTATGGCCTCGTCGACTCGCCAGCGGCTCAGGCCGCGTGGATCCTGGAGAAGTTCTGGGCGTGGACCGACTGCGACGGCCATCCCGAGAACGTGCTGAGCCGAGACGAGATGCTCGACAACGTGATGCTCTACTGGATCAACGGCAACGGCGCCTCGTCGGCGCGGCTGTACTGGGAGAGCTTCAGCACTCGCACCAAGCTCGACGTGACGGTGCCCGTCGGATTCGCCGTCTTCCCTGCCGAGATCGTTCCGCCGATCCGCTCGTGGGTCGAGCCGTCGTACCCCGGCCTCTGCCATTGGGCCGAGTACGACAAAGGTGGGCACTTCGCCGCGTTCGAAGTACCCAACGTGTTCGTCGACGAGCTGCGCGGCTTCTTCCGCCAGTTCCGCTGAATTGTCACACCGTTCCAATCGGGACGCCGGGGTAGGTTGAGCCGCCGTCGCGCTCGCACCGTTTCGACCAGCAGACGACTCGCATTCCCCATGACCAGCACCACGACGACTCCTGCGCCCCCGCCCGACCACGGCTTCACGCCGGGGACCGCGCGCGCTGCGTTGTCGTATCGGTCGTTCCGCATCGTCTTCATCGGGTTGGCGATCTCCCAGATCGGCACCTGGATGCAGAACTTCCTGCTTCCGGCGTACATCCAGGAACGGACCGGACGGCCGGCGCTCGTCGGGGTGTCGATCTTCGTGCAGCTCGGCCCCTTGTTGTTCTTGTCGATTCCGGGCGGTGTGCTCGCCGACAAGGTGTCGAAGCAGAAGTTGATGCTGACGATGCAGATCGCCTCGGCGATCCTGACGCTCGGAACCGCCTGGCTGGTCTGGCAGGACGCGACGGTCTGGGCGATCTTCGGGGTCCAGCTCCTGATCGGTACCGCCAACGCGCTCAACGCCCCGGCGTTCCAGTCGTCGATGCCGCTGCTCGTGCATCGACAGGACCTCGCTGGCGCCATCAGCCTCAACTCGGCGATGATCAACGGCACCCGAGTCATGGGTCCGGTCACGGCCGCGCTGCTCGGTGTGTTCGGGTTGTCGCTGGCTCAGATCTTCCTCGTCAACGCGTTCAGCTACCTGACGTTCATCGCTGCGCTCCTGTTGGTGCCGATGCCCGACGTGAAGGCGGCGGTCACCGCCCGCGGGTGGCGCCAGTTGGGCGTCGGCCTCAAGATCGCGAGAGAGCGGCTCGTGCTGAATCGACTGCTCCTCGGCATGTTCTCCTTCTCGGCGATCAGCCTCGCCTACATCGGGCTTTTTCCGTCGGTCGCCGAGCTCAACTTCGGGATCGACGCGGATTCCTCGCGCTACCGCTGGCTGTACGCCGCATGGGGAGCTGGCGCGTTCGCCGGTGCGCTGTCGGTCGGGACGTTCCTCTCCCGCTTTCATCGTCGCGTGCTCATCGTGCGCGGCTTCACCGGTTTCGCCGTCTCCCTCGCGGTCTTCGCGATGCTTCGCGATCAGGTGTCGCCGTTTTTCGTCGGGTTCGCGCTCGGATTCTTCTACTTCATGACGGCAACGGCGATCACGACCTCGTTGCAGCTCAACATGCGCGATGGCGAGCGGGCCTCGGTGATGCCGCTGTGGTTCATGGTCTTCGGCGGAACCGTGCCGCTCGGCAACCTGGCGGGCGGGGTGTTGTTCGAGGCGATCGGCGTCCGCCCGGTGCTGCTGATCGGCGCCGGCTGGGCGCTGTTTCTCGCCTGGTGGCTCGACCTGCGCCGCCAGCCACCGGAGGCCTTCCTGAGCGAAGCCGACGGCGGCGAGACGCCGTGACGGAGCGATGAGGGAGCAGTGACGGACCCGGGATGAAGCCGGGATGAAGCC
Organism: Ilumatobacter sp.; assembly: GCF_046290335.1. Lineage (GTDB taxonomy): Bacteria > Actinomycetota > Acidimicrobiia > Acidimicrobiales > Ilumatobacteraceae > Ilumatobacter_A. Next base: position 53,061 of record NZ_JBKAGH010000005.1, read on the forward strand.
GGGATGACCGTCAGACCGGCGTGTCGTGGCGCGGCGCGGCGACGGTTCGAGACGTCGACATGGCACACTCGCCAGGTGATCTCCGACGTGCAGCCCGAACGTGGCGTGTTCGCCAACCGCACGCTCAACCTGCGGTCGGTGGAGGCGATCGGGTACGACATGGATTACACCCTGATCCCGTACCGCACCGACGAATGGGAGTCGACGGCGTTCTCCCACGCCCGAGTGGTCCTCGGGCATCATGGCGTCGACGTGGAAGGCCTCGAATTCGAACCCGACGCGCACATCCAGGGGTTGGTCATCGACCTCGATCTCGGAAATCTGATCAAGGCGACGCGCTTCGGCTACGTGATTCGTGCGATGCACGGCACCCGAGAGCTGTCGTTCGACGAACTCCGGCGCGCCTACTCCGACGTGGTGGTCGACCTGGCCGAGCCGCGCTTTCGGTTCTTGAACACCCTGTTCTCGATCTCGGAGGCGTCGCTGTACGCCCAACTCGTCGACCGTCTCGACGCCGGCGAACTGTTGTCGCGACCCGGCCCACCGATGGGATACGACGAGCTGTACCGGCTCGTGTCCGGTTCGATCGACCAGGTGCATCGAACCGGTGCGCTCAAGGCGGAGATCATCAGCGATCCCGACCGGTTCTGTTCACTCGACGACGACACGGCCCGAACGCTGCTCGACCAACGGTTGGCCGGCAAGCGGCTGCTGCTGATCACGAACAGCGAATGGACCTACACCCAGCCCATGATGCGGTACGCGTTCGACCGCGCCGTCGACGGCGAGATCGCCGGGGGCACGTGGCGCGACCTGTTCGACATCGTGGTCGTGGCCGCTGCCAAACCGACGTTCTTCGAGTCGAAGGCTCCGTCGTTCCGCATGGTCGATCCGGAACGTGGGTGGTTCGTCCCGCATCACGGTCCGTACTCCGACGGCGAGGTGTATCACGGAGGGTGCGCAGCGGTCGTGGAGGAGAGCCTCGATCTCGCCGGCGACCAGATCCTCTACGTCGGTGACCACCTGTTCGGCGACGTCCACGTCACCAAGTCGTTGGTGAGGTGGCGGACGGCGCTGATCCTGCGCGAGCTCGAGGCCGAGGTCCAGGACGCACTCGGTTTCGCCGACTCCGAAGCCGAGTTGCGGGACCTGATGAACGCCAAGATCGATCTGGAGACGCGGCTGTCCCAGGCGCGGCTCGAGTCGGCTCGCTCCGGTGGCCGCCGGTCCCACGACGTCGATCGGCTGTACGCCGAGGTCGCCCGGCTCGACGAGCGGATCACCCCGCTCGCCATCCGATCGGGTCGTCTCGGCAGTGCGAGCTGGGGTCCACTCATGCGAGCCGGCAACGACAAGAGCCTCTTCGCTCGCCAGGTCGAGAAGTACGCCGACGTCTACACCAGCCGCGTGGCCAACCTCGGCCCCCGCACGCCCTACGCGTACCTCCGAGCCGCTCGAACGAATCTGCCCCACGACGCCGTCGTGCTCCGTGATCGATCCGACACGTGATCGATCCGACACGTGATCGATCCGACACGTGATCGATCCGGTCGAGTTCGGCACTCGGAGAAGATCGCGGCCCGAGCTCAGTGGGTGGCGACGAGCGCCGTGACGATGCGTTCGAGGCCGGCGCTGCGGCTGGCCTTGACGAGAATCACGTCGCCGGGACCGAGCGGGCCGATCGCCGCCACCGGGTCGTCGACGGGCGCGGTGCCGTACAGATCGGTGCCGATCGCCACGAGATCGATCCCGAGCGAGGCAGTGAGGCCGGCGACCGTCCGGTGCCCGAGTTCGGGATCATCGAGTTCGCCCATCCGGCCGAGTACGGCGATGCGGCGGCCCGCGTCCATCGCGGCCAGTGCCTCGAGCGCCGCGGTCATCGACGTCGGATTGGCGTTGTAGGCGTCGTTCACGATCCGCGCGCCCGACGCCAGCTCGATCACCTCCATGCGCATCCCCGACACCCCGGCGGTCGCCAGCGCCGCCGCAGCGGTCGCCAGGTCGACACCGACGGTTCCGGCCACGGCGATCGCTGCCGCCGCGTTGAGCGCCATGTGCCGTCCGCTGACGGCGAGTTCGACCGGCTGCGATCCCCACGGCGTGTCGATGACGAACCGCGGCCGAGCGCGCTCGTCGAGCACGAGGTCGCGAACGCGCACGTCGCCGGTCGTTCCGAACGTCAGCACGGCGGCGCCGGTCTTCGAGGCCATCGCCGCCACCCGTTCGTCGTCGGCGTTGAGCACGGCGATCCCCGAGCGCGGGAGTGCCTGCACGAGCTCGGCCTTCGCCAGAGCGACGCCATCGATCCCGCCGACGAGTTCGGTGTGCGATTCACCGACCGCCGTGACGACCCCGATGTCGGGGCGGGCGATCTCGCACAGTGCCGTGATCTGACCGAACCCGCGCATCCCCATCTCCACGACCAGGAGTTCGGTGTCGTCGGGCGCGCCGAGCATCGTCACCGGCAACCCCTGCTCGTTGTTGAAACTCCGTTCGTTCGCGGTCGTACGCAACGATGCTGCGCACGCTGCGGCGATCAGGTCCTTCGTCGAGGTCTTGCCCACGCTGCCCGTGATCCCGACCACCGTGGCGGACATCTGCGGGCGGGCCCAACGGGCCAGGTCCATCAGCGCCCGAGCGGTGTCGGCGACCTCGATACAGGTGTGGTCGCGCCGGTACGGATCGGCCTCGCTCGTCAGATGCAACGCTGCACCGGCTGCGTAGGCCTGGCCGATGAACGCGTGACCGTTGCGTTCGGCGACGATCGGAACGAACAACTGCCCGGTCCGGATCGACCGAGTGTCGAACGAGACGCCGTCGAAGGACAGGTCGGGCCCGAGCAAACGCCCGCCGATCCCCTGCGCTGCCAAGGATGCCTGCAACTCCACGACCTCGAACGGTACCGTCGCGACATGACCGCACGAGGGACGCTCCCCCCGAACGGCGACACGAACGACGATACGAACCTCGACACGAACGTCGACACGTCGATCGCTGCGCTGCAACCCGACTCCGACGACGAACGGATTCACCTGATCGTGCTGTTCGGCGGCGAGTCGGCGGAGCACGACGTGTCGTGCACGACCGCGGCGCACGTCCTCGCCGCCGCGGATCCGCAGCGGTATCGGATCACCCCGATCGGCATCTCCACCGACGGCCAGTGGGCGATCGCCGATCAGGCGCTCACCGCGATCACGGTCGGCGTTCCCCTTCCCGGACGTCTCGACCCCTCGGGTTCGAACGTCTCACCCACGCCGGTGCTCGCCGCTGCCACCTCCACGCCCGGTCGCACGGTCGTCATGCCGCTCCTGCACGGTCCACTCGGCGAGGACGGCACGGTGCAGGGGCTCCTCGAGTTGGCGAACGTTGCCTACGTCGGCGCGGGCGTGCTCGCGTCAGCGGTGGCGATGGACAAGGCGATGGCCAAGCAGGTACTCGCCGCCGCCGGGATTCCGCAGGCGGCCTACCAGGCGTTCGCCGAACACGACATGACGCCCACGCTGATCGACGAACTGATCGACACTCTGGGCTTTCCCATGTTCGTCAAGCCGGCGAACATGGGCTCCTCGGTCGGTGTCTCGAAGGCGTCATCGGCCGACGAACTCCGCGACGCGATCGCCGTCGCTCTCTCCTACGACGAGATGATCGTCGTCGAGGAGGCGATCGTCGGCAAGGAGATCGAGGTGGCCGTGTTGGGCAACACCGATCCGCAGGCAGCGACGCCTGGTGAGATCGTCCCCGGTGACGAGTTCTACAGCTACGACGACAAGTACCTGAGCGATCAGTCGTACGCGATCATCCCGGCGCCGCTCGACGCTGCTGTGCTCGACGAGGTACGGGAGCTCGCGATTCGCACGTTCAGGGCCTTGCGCTGCGAGGGCCTCGCTCGGGTCGACTTCTTCTACGAGGACCCGACGGAACCGACCGGACGCGGCCGGGGCTTCTTGTGCAACGAGGTCAACACGATGCCGGGCTTCACGCCGATCTCGATGTTTCCGAAGATGTGGATCGCCGACGGCGTCTCGTATCCCGAGATCATCGACCGCCTGGTCGACCTCGCCATCGAGCGACACGGCCGCCGCCGCCGCAACACGAAGCACTGAGATGAACGCGTCCGATCCCGACCGGGCGACGCCTGACGACCTGAATCCCGAGGCGATCACCGAGGAGCGCGCCTGGGAGGAACCACCCCTGAACCATCTCTCGCCGATGGGGCAGGTCGAGGCGATCGGGCGATTCGCACAGGGTGCTGGCGGACCGCGCCTTCGTCGGTGGTTCCAGATCGCCATTCCCCCAGTGATCGCCGCCCTGCTCATCGCCGCGTTCTTGCGCTGAACGCGCCCGCCCGCAGGATCAGAGCGGCGCCAATGCGGCGCGGAGGAACGAGCGGAGTTCGTCTCTCAGCGAGCGGAGTCCCGACGCGTCGGCCGTCCAGCCGACGGTGCGGAGCGCTTCGGGCTCGGTGGCGATGCCGGTCACCGTGGCGTATCCCAACGCAGCGATCAGCCCCGGGTTGCCGCGACGGAGCCGGCCAGCGTCCATCTCGTCACCGAGATAGCGAACCGCACGATCGACCAGCGGTTGGATGCCGACCCGCAGCCGATCGGCGTGAGCGACGTCGAGCCGGCTCAACTCACGAACGAGGCCGAGCAACGCCGGGCGCCGAACGGCAGGGCGGAAGACCGCCCGCACCACGGCGTCGATGCGTTCCAGCGGATCGTCGGGTGCCGCGCGCACCGCAGCATCGATGACCACGAACAACTCCGCAGCGACGGTCTCGAGCACGCCGTCGATCAACGCGTCCTTGGAGGCGAACCAGTAGAGCACCGTCTGTTTGCGCACGCCGACGACCCGAGCGATCTCGTCGAGCGACACGGCGTCGACACCGCGCCGCCCGAACAGGTCGACCGACGCGGCGAGGATGCGCTCGCGTGTCGACGGATTCGAGGTCGGGGGTATGTTCATCGCGCTCTCTACCAATTGGTAGAGGAACGTGGTAGAACTGTCAACCATGAAGGCCGACTCGATCCCCGAATCGCTGGCGGGCAAACGCATCGCGATCACCGGTTCGACCGGCTTCGTCGGCACGGCACTCGTCGAACGGCTGCTGCGTAGCGTCCCAGAGTGCGAATTGATCCTGCTGGTTCGTGACGGCAAGCGCACGCCAGCCGCTCGACGCACGCAGCGCGAGATCCTCAAGAACGATGCCTTCGACCGCCTCCGCGAGACCCACGGCGACGACTTCGACACCGCCGTCGCCTCGCGCGTCTCCACTGTCGCCGGTGACGTCACCCGGGACGGGCTCGGTCTGAACGAGGCCGATCGCTCGCTCTGGGGCACGGCCGACGTGATCATCCACTCGGCAGCCGCCGTGTCGTTCGACTCACCGCTCGACTCCGCGGTCGAGATCAACCTCCTCGGACCCACGCGCATCGCGAACCTCTGCAACGAGATGGGGGTCACGCCCCACCTCGTCGCCGTCTCCACCTGCTACGTCGCCGGAAATCGACGCGGCAACGCGCCCGAAATACTCGTGAGCGACGGCCCCTTCGACGTCGGCATCGACTGGCGCTCCGAAGTCGCCGCGACGAAGCGAATCCGTTCCGACCTCGACGCGGCGAGCCGCACACCCAAGCAACTCGTCACGTTCCGCAAAGCCGCGAGGGCCGAGATCGGCGCAGCCGGCGCTCCGGCACTCGCCGCCAAGACCGAAGACCTGCGCCAGAAGTGGGTGAAGTCCGAACTGGTCGCTGCGGGTCGGGCTCGCGCCGCAAGCGTGGGCTGGCCCGACGCCTATGCGTTCACCAAGGCGCTGGGCGAACAGGCGCTCACCGACTCCAAGGGCTCCGTCCCGGTGTCGATCGTTCGTCCCTCGATCATCGAGTCCGCGCTCGCCGAGCCCAAGCCCGGATGGATCCGCGGGTTCCGCATGGCCGAGCCGGTGATCATCTCTTTCGCTCGCGGTCTCCTCAAGGAGTTCCCGGGCGTCCCGGAAGGCACCGTCGACGTCATCCCCGTCGATCTCGTCGTGGCCAGCATCATCGCCATCGCCGCACAAGGCCCCGACGACGCACCCGCGATCACCCAGATCGCATCGGGTGGCATCAACGCGCTCAAGTACCGGGTGCTCGTCGACAACGTCACCGCGTGGTTCACCCGCAACCCGGTGTACGACCCCAAAGGCCAGCCGATCGTCGTGCCCGAATGGCGGTTCCCCGGCCGCGGGCGCGTGCAGAAGCAACTCCGCCAGGCCAAGACCGTGCTGTCGACCACCGACCGGGTCTTGCAAGCCCTCCCGTTGCGCGGCAAGCAAGCAGAGATCACGGCACAACTCGAAGAGAAGCGCATCGAAGTGGAAACGGCGCTGGAGTACGTCGAGCTGTACGGGCTCTACACCGAATGCGAAGCGATCTATCAGGTCGACAACCTGATGTCGGTGTGGGAGTCACTCGGCGAGTCAGATCGCCGCGATTTCAACTTCGATCCGCGCTCGGTCGACTGGATCGAGTACGTCAACGAGATCCATCTGCCGTCGATCATCCAGCACGCCAGGGTGAAGACGACGCCGGGGCCGTCCAAGTCGATCGACCGGATGGCGCGGATGCGCTCGCAGGTGCTCGATCCGAAGCGACAGGTCGCCGCGTTCGACCTCGAGAACACCCTGATCGCCTCGAACGTGGTGGAGAGCTTCTCGTGGTTGGCGACCCGCCGACTGAGCACCCCGGAGCGGATGCGCTACGTGCTGCGGACGATGGCCGAAGCGCCAGGGCTGCTGCGTCTCGATCGTCAGGACCGGACCGACTTTCTTCGCCACTTCTATCGGCGCTACGAGCACGCACCGGTCGAACAGATCGAGATCGACGCGCGCGAGATGCTGACCCAGCTCATCGTCACCAAGGCGTTCCCCGACGGCTTGCGCCGAGTTCGCGAGCATCGAGCGCTCGGGCATCGCACGATCCTCATCACCGGCGCGCTCGACTTCGCTGTCGCCGGGCTGGCGCCGCTGTTCGACGAGATCGTCGCCGCCGAGATGTCGGTGCGCCCCGATGGCACGCTCTCGGGCGAGATGGTCACCGTGCCACCGACCGGTGAAGCCCGAGCCCAGATCCTCAGCGACTACTGCGAGGCCGAAGGGCTCGACATCACCAACTCGGTCGCCTACGCGGACTCCAGTTCCGACCTGCCGCTGTTCGAAGCGGTCGGGTTCCCCGTCGCGGTCAACCCGGAAACGCGTCTCGCCACGATCGCCCGCAAGCGAGGCTGGTTGGTCGAGAACTGGTCGAAGGCCAACGGCGGACCTCGTCCGATCCTGCCCATCGGCGAGCTGATGGTCGAGCGTGAACGCACTCGGAGGTTCGCGTGATGAAGGCGCTCCAGATCTCCCGCAACGTCGGCCGCTTCGGTGCCGCCCGCATCCTGTCGGCGGTGTCGTCGAGCGGAGCGACACGGCTCGGCCCGCTCGAACTCCGCACGATCGACGACCCCGTCTCACCCGGCAACGGCTGGCACCGCGTGCGGACCCGCTTGTCCGGCATCTGCGGATCCGACCTGTCGCTCGTCGACGGCCATGCGTCGACGTACTTCGAGCACTGGGTGAGCTTTCCGTTCGTGCCGGGGCACGAGGTCGTCGGCGAATTGGCCGACGGCGACGAGGCCGGAACACGCGTCGTGCTCGAACCGGTCCTCGGGCACGCAGCACGCGGGGTCGACCTTCCGTTCGACGGCGCCTGCCCAGCGGACGGCAACGACTACGCCCACCTCGCCACCACGTCGCCACAGGGCGTCGAGCCGGCGATCCAGACCGGCTTTTGCTGTTCGACCGGCGGCGGTTGGGCTCCGTGGTTCTGGGCGCACGAATCGCAACTCCACCGCATCTCGAACGACGTCGCCGCCTTTCCCGACGAGCGAGCCGTGCTCGTCGAACCCTTCGCCGGCGGGATCCACGCCGCACTCCTCACTGCGACCGTGCGCTCCGAGGGCCATGCACCGGTCGTCGCGGTGCTCGGCGCCGGCACGATGGGCCTCGCCGCGGTCGCTGGCCTGCGTCGCTACGTCCCCGGCGTGCGGATCATCGTCGGAGCCCGCTACCCCCACCAGCGCCAGTTGGCGCGCGAGTTCGGTGCCGACGTGGTCGTCGATGCGGCGGAACTCGACCGGGCGGTACGTCGCGAAGTCGGATGCCACATGATCGGCGACCCCGAGTCGGGATTGCTGTCAGGCGGGGCCGACGCCACCATCGACGCGGTCGGCTCCAGCGAGTCGATCGCCGATTGTCTGCGCATCACTCGGCCCCGCGGGCGTGTCGTGTTGCTCGGCATGCCCGCCGACGTCGCACTCGACCTCACCGGGCTGTGGCATCGCGAGGTGGAGCTCAAGGGCGCGTACACCTACGGCACCGAAACACTGTCCGATGGCACCCGAGCGGCGACGTTCGACCTGGCGATCGACACGGTCAGCGCAGTCCGCGCCGAACAACTCGTCAACGCCACCTATCGCCTCGATGATCACGTCGACGCGATCGCCCACGCCGCCAACGCCGGCCGTCGTGGCGCCGTCAAGATCGCCTTCGATCTCCGCACGCAGCAGGAGCCAGCATGAACCATTCCATCCCGTCAGCGCCGTGGCGCACCCCGTCGAAAGTGAGCCGCTGATGCCTCGGCCCGGATTCGTCCTCGACGTCGACCGTTCGACACCGCCCACGCTGTTCTGGCGCGGCGAAGGGTTCAGCCTCGAACGCCTGCCTGCGAACCGCAGTCGGATCATCTACCCGCCGGAGCCTCTGGCGGGCCTCGACGACCTCGACGGCGAGATCCGCAACGCGCTACTCAACCCGCTCGACATGGATCCGCTGCCGACGCTGCTGCACCCCGGCATGAAGCTCACGATCTGCTTCGACGACGCCAGCCTCTCGCTGCCCAAGATGCAGCGCCCCGACAACCGCCAGCGGATCGTCGAAGCGGTGCTCGACATGGCAGCGGCCGCCGGCGTCGACGACGTCCACATCATCGCGGCCCTCGGGTTGCATCGCCGGATGCACGAGTACGAGTTGCGCCACGTGCTCGGTGATCGCGTCGTCGACGCGTTCTTGCCACGCGGATTGCTCTACCAACACGACGCCGAAGACCCCGACAACCTGGCGGTGATCGGCACGACCGATCACGGCGAGATCCTCGAGATCAACAAGCGCGCCGCGGACTCCGATCTCGTCGTCTACGCGAACGTCAACCAGGTCGCGATGGACGGCGGATGGAAATCGCTGACCACCGGCCTCGCCAGCTATCGCTGCCTCAGCGAGCACCACAATCCCGAGTCGTTGCAGAACACCCGCAGTCTCATGGACCGCCACCATTCGGCGCTCCACAAGTCGATCTGGCGGATGGGCAAGCTGTTGCGCGACTCCGGCCCCAAGATCTTCCAGGTCGAGACCACGATCAACACCGAGGCGTTCCCGTCGCCGTTCGAGTTCCTCGCCAAGCGCGAATGGGAGTGGACCGCAAAGGACCGCGCGCTGTTCCTCGGCACGTCGAAGTCGTTGAATCGCCTCCCGAACCGCACGAAGCGAAAGATCTTCCACTCGATCGAGGCGCCATACCGAACCACCAGCGTGCAGGCCGGCTTCACCGAGACCGTGCACGAGGTCACGCTCCAGAACGTCTACGCCCAGCACCTCGTCGAGGTCGAAGGCCAGACCGACATCCTCACGATGGGCATTCCGTTCATCAGCCCGTACAACCCCGAGTCGATCATGAACCCGATCCTCGTGATGTGCATGGGGCTCGGCTACCTGTTCAACATGTACCGCGGCAAGCCGCTCGTGCGTGAAGGCGGCGTCGTGATCATGACGCACCCGACGTACGAGGAGTTCCACCCGGTGCATCATCCGAGCTACATCGACTTCTTCGACGAGGTGCTCGCCGACACCACCGACCCGGCCGTGATGTCGGCCAAGTGGGAGAAGAAGTACGCGGAAGACGACTGGTACCGCCACCTGTATCGCACGAGCTACGCCTACCACGGCGTCCACCCGTTCTACGCCTGGTACTGGGGCGCACACGGCCAACAGCACGCGGGCAAGGTGATCATCGTCGGCGGCTACCCCGACGCGGTTCGCCGCCTCGGGTTCACGCCCGCGTCGACGATGAACGACGCACTCGAGATCGCGTCCGACACCGTCGGCCGATCCCCCACCATCACCCACCTGCACGTGCCAGGCGTCTTGGTCGCCGACGTCAAGTAGGTCGATCGATGTCGAGCAGGACACGACGCCAGTACATCCGACGTGCGCAGCAGTCGAACGGCGGCACCGCCGCGATCCGTGGAGCGCAGCAGGTCGCGGGGTCGGTCGAACGCGCCGTGCGAACGGCGGCGATGCCGCTGCGCCGAGCGACGTTTCCACTTCGTGCGCCGACGGTGCCCCGAGGCGTCGAGGTACCGAGCGAACCCAGCCGGCTCGGACCGAACTACGACACCGAGTGGGCCCGCTCCCCCGTCGCCCGAGCGGCACGGGGACTGATCGTCGAAGGGCCGCTGCGACTCGCCGTCTCGACGGTCGCGAGCCCGACGATCACCGGACTCGATCGGCTCGCCGACCTGGAGCGCGCCGACGAACCGACCCCGGTCATCTTCACCCCCAACCATCACAGTCACATCGACACCGGGTTGATGATCCGCGCGATTCCGGCGCTGTGGCGGCGAGAGTTGATCGTCGCGGCGGCTGCCGACTACTTCTTCGACGCACACTGGAAGGCAGCGCTGTCGGCGCTGTCGCTCAATGCGATCCCGATCGACCGCGACGCGACGAGCCGAGCGACCGCCGATCAGTTGCGCGACCTCATCGCCGACGGCCACAGCCTGATCATCTACCCCGAAGGCGGTCGCTCTCCCGACGGGTGGGGCCAGGAGTTCAAGGGCGGCGCGGCGTACCTGTCGGCGCGAACCGGCGCACCGGTCGTTCCCGTGTTCCTCGACGGGACCGGCGAGATCTACGGCAAAGGAGCGTCACGCCTGCGTCGCGGACGCACCAAGGTCGTGTTCGGATCGCCGCTCGTACAGCGCGACGACGAGAACACGCGCCGGTTCAACGCCCGGATCCAGGCGGCGGTCACGCGTCTCGGCGACGAAGCGCTGACCGACTACTGGACGGCGAGTCAGCGAGCCGCCGACGGATCGAGCCCGTCGCTGTCGGGCCCCGATCACGGCGGCTGGCGGCGGCAGTGGCAACTCGGCGAACGCCGTCGGCTCAGCACTGCCGGAATCCGTCGCCGCCGCGCCCGTCGCTGGCCGGACCTCGGCTGAGCGAGCGGTAACAATGATGTCGATGTTCTCTCGACGCCTGCTCGCTCTCGGATCCATCGCCGCACTCGCCGTGACGGCGTGCTCGGAAGAACAGGCCGCCGCACCGAACACGACGGCGACATCGGGGACGACCGTGGCACCGGCGACATCGACGACCGCTGCGCCGGAGTCGACGACATCGAATCCGGAACCGGCCGTCACCAGCACGACCGTTCCCGGCACGACGATGCCACCGGTCACGACGACCCCTGCGACGACCGCTCCTCCCCCGCCGAGCGGCATTCCCACCGACGACAGCGTCGAGTTGTTCGCCGGCAGCGACCTCGGACCATGGCTCTACGTCGGCCGATGGACCGGTGCAGCGTGGGAAGGCCCCTTTGCCGCCGACGCCAGCCCGATCGCCGCAACGGTCGGCAGTGGCGACACACTGCGAATCACCGACCTCACGGCCGGAACCCGCGAGGGCACCGTCGGTGGTGCCGGCGAAGCCTGCTTCGACGAGCGCATCGGCCCCGTCATCACCCCGAACGCCGGTGTTCCCGACGAGCCCGGATTCGGCTACTCGGCGATCGCCGCCGAAGGTGACGGGCCCCTGCGCCCCCGACCGGTCGCCGACGTCGACGCCGACGTCCCGTCGTACGAAACCGCCGGCGTCGCGGCGTTCGCCGACGACGACGTCGAAACCCAGGCGGGCGAGATCGACCAGATCGTCGTGGCCGACCTCGACGGTGACGGCGACAGCGAAGCGCTCGTCGTGTTCGGCGACGAGTCGCTGAGCGAAGGCGACACCATCGATCCGGGGTTCTCCGGGCTGCTGCTGATCGACACCGACACCGGAGCCGCCACCACCATCACGAAGAGCTTCATCCCGCTCACGTTCGAGGAGGGCACGGCGCCGGTATTCGACACCTACCGCGTCCTCGACGTCGCCGACCTCAACGGTGACGGACTCATGGAGATCGTCGTGCGCTGGTGGTACTCCGAAGGCGCCGGCGTGTCGGTGTACACCTACGACGGCACCACGACCGCCGAGGTGATCGTCGCCGGTTGCGGCGCCTGACCGACAGCGACGCCGTCCGCTGCCCGGGCGGTCACCAGGTGTCGATGTGCGATCGGACCGGTTCGTTGCGCACCGAGCGATGGGTGTCGGGCGCTGCTGCGAAGAGCGTGCTCAGCCACGCTCTCGTGTCGACGGGGTCGATGACGTCGTCGATCTCGAAGTACGTGGCGACGCTCAGTGCCTTGCCGTGCTCGTACATCCGGTCGACCATCTGGCGGAACAACGCCTCGCGTTCGGCATCGTCGGTCACCGCTTCGAGTTCCTTGCGGTAGCCGAGCCGAACGGCGCCCTCCAATCCCATTCCTCCGAATTCGCCCGTCGGCCACGCGATGCAGGCGAGCGGTGCCTTGGTCGAGCCGCCCATCATCGCCTGGGCGCCCAGGCCGTACGCCTTGCGGGTGACGACGGTCGCCGTCGGAACCGTCAGGTTCGCTCCCGTGGTGAACAGGCGCGAGCAGTGTCGTACGAGTGCGGTCTCCTCGACATCGGGGCCGACCATCATGCCGGGCGTGTCGCAGAGCGTCACGAGCGGCAGACCGTACGCATCACAGAGTTGCATGAAGCGTGCGGCCTTGTCGGCGCCGTCGCTGTCGATCGCCCCACCGAGGTGTTTGGGGTTGTTCGCCAGCACGCCGACGGGACGCCCTTCGAGGCGGGCGAGCGCCGTGATCATCCCGGTGCCGAAGCCCGCTCGCAGTTCGAGGACCGAGTCGACGTCGAACAGTCCGTCGATCGCTTCGCGAATGTCGTAGGCCCGCAGCCGGTCGAGCGGTACGACGTCGCGCAACACCGTCTGGTCGGGAGCCTCCCAGTCGTCGATGTGACCCTGGAAGTACGACAGGTAGCGCTTCGCGACGGCGACGGCTTCGACCTCGTCGGTTACCACGATGTCGACGACACCGTTTGCCGATTGGACCTCGATCGGGCCGATCTGTTTCGGTTCGAACACACCGAGCCCGCCGCCCTCGATCATCGCCGGACCGCCCATCCCGATATTGGAGTCCTCGGTGGCGATGACGACGTCACAGCACCCGAGAATCGCTGCATTGCCGGCGAAGCAGTAGCCCGAGCTGATTCCGACCAGCGGCACGGTGCCCGAGAGACGCCCGAACCACCAGAAGGCGAAACAGTCGAGGCCGCTCACTCCGGTGGTGTCGGTGTCACCAGGCCGACCGCCCCCGCCTTCGGTGAAGAACACGACCGGGATGCGGAGTTGCTCGGCGACGTCGATCAGGCGGTCCTTCTTGCGATGGTTCTGATGACCCTGCGTGCCGGCGAGCACGGTGTAGTCGTACGACATCACGACCGCCTTCGACGCTCGTTCCCCGGCGCCGAACAGATCGCCGTTGACCTCGGCGATCCCGCCGATCATGCCGTCGGCGGGTGTGTTGCGAACGAGATCCTCGAGATCTCGACGCCGCCGCTGCGCAGCGACCACCGTCGGCCCGTACTCGACGAGCGTTCCGGCGTCGACGAGGTCGGCCACGTTCTCGCGAGCGGTTCGTCGATTGCGGGCGCGGCGCTTGTCGACGGCCGACGGCCGGGCGGCGTCGAGGCCGAGTTCGTGACGCTCGATCACTTCGCGTAGATCCGGACGGTCGAGCCCGACAGCTGGCGGGGCGTGTCGGTCGTCGTCACTCCCCGGCGGAGGAAGGTCGTGCGTCGAGCGCGCTCTCTCCCCTGTCGCCATCCGCACGGCGACCTCGCCGGGCATCAGGGTCGTCCCGACACCTGCCACCACCGCCTCGATCGTCCCATCGACTCGAGCGACGATCTCGTGGTGCATCTTCATCGACTCGATCAAGGCGAGCACGGTGCCCGCGGTGACGAACTGGCCCACCTCCACGTAGGTCGTGACGATCGTGCCCTGGAGTTCGGTGACGACCTCCACCTGAGAGGGCGACGCAGCAGCAGTGTCAGATTCCGGCATGCCAGCGAAGTTACCGACCCCGGCTTGGCGAGTCGGGATCGAGACCGTCCCACGCAGCGCACGCGAGCCGGCTCGACGCTCTGACGAGACGGGCGAATCGACCTTGCTGACAGCGGGGCTAAGTGTCGGTGTTCGGCGTGCGCTGGAAGGTGGTGATCGAGACCTCACCCATCACGAGGTCGGCGGCGACCGCCGCGAAGAGCGCTGGCACGATGAACCCCGGCTGCCCGGTGGTTTCGGCGACGAACATCACGGCCGCGAGCGGCACGCGATAGCCCGCGCCGAGGAATGCGGCGATGCCGAGCAGCACGTAGAGCGTCGGGTCGACCGTGTTGAACACCTCGCCGACGATCCGTCCGACGAGCGCCCCACCCACGACGAGCGGGATGAACACGCCACCCACACCGCCTCCGGCGAGGGTCGCCGCCGTGGCGCACATGCGGAGCACGAACACCGCGACGAGCAGCCACAACGCCTGCTCCTCGCCCAGCCAGAAGAAGACCTCGTAACCCGATCCCAGCGTGAGGCTCTCGCCATCGGCGGGATTCCATCCGTCGGCCGTCAAGATGCGTGTGACCAGGAACAACGCGCCCAGAAGGGTGCTCGCCACGACGATCCGGATGACGACGGGTCGCAGGGTGTACGCCTTCGCCGTACGCATCAGCTTCGAGAACAGCCGAGCTCCGATCGCACACCCGATACCGATGAGGATGGCACCGAACAAGTCGACGTACTGGAACAGCGACACGGTTCGCTCGTCGTCCGCGAACGAGAAGATGGGTCGCGTGCTACTCAGCGCGACGAAGGTGAGATATCCCGACGCGCTGGCGACGAGTGCGGGGAGCAGCATGCGACGTGCCATCTGGTCACGGAACGGCACCTCGAGTGCGAAGATGGCCCCCGTGGCGGGCGCCTTGAAGATGGCAGCAACACCTGCAGCCGCTCCGGCGACGAGCAGCGTTCGATAGTCGGCTCCGCGGAACGAGGCAGGCAGACGACGCTGCACCATGGCACCGATCGCCGAGCCGCTGTACATCGACGGGCCTTCCAGGCCCATCGCGCCGCCCGATCCGAGCGTCGCGAACGCCGCTGCGAGGCGCCCGACGAACGCCCGCCATCGCAACGGGTACTCCGGGTCGTGGAAGGCCCGGAGGTACTCGTCCGACGTCGCCGGTGAGGCACCGGCGCCAACGGTGTGGAGCAGGATCGCCGACGCCGCGAGGCCGACGCCGGGGGCGATGATGCCCCACCGCCAGTCGGCGTCGAGCAGCGCGTGGAACGCGACTTCGGCCACCACGTACTCGAAGAACCTCACCAGGAGCCCGGTGATCGCGCCGGTGACCGCGGCCAACAAGACCACTTCGCGCGAGCGACGAACGAGACTTCGGAGCTCGCCAGCGCGCAGCTCGAGGTTTCCAGGACGAAAACCCTTGATCACCCCGGCCGTCCACACGTCGGTCGATCCTACGCCCAGTGCGTCCACTCGCCCGGCAACTCGGACACTTCTCGTCGAAGAAGCTCGAATCCCCGACGGCTGGGAGCATCAGCGCTTCAGTTTCGGCCGAAACGTACGATGAACAGGGCATGGCAATCGCATTGGTCACCGGCTCGGCCGGTCTCATCGGCTCACAGGCCGCAGAACACTTCGCCGGTCTCGGCCTGCACGTCGTCGGCGTCGACAACGACATGCGCAAGGTGTTCTTCGGCGACAGTTCCTCGACCGCGTGGATGGCGACCGCGCTGGAGGAAAAGCTCGGTGAGCGCTACACCCACCACAGCCTCGACATCCGTGACCGTGACGGGGTCGAGTCGTTGTTCCGCAAGTACGGCACCGACATCGAACTCGTGATCCACACCGCGGCCCAGCCGTCGCACGACTGGGCCGCACGCGACCCGTTCACCGACTTCGACGTGAACGCGGTCGGCACGCTCAACATGATCGAGAACACCCGCCAGCACTGCCCGGAGGCCGTGTTCATCTTCACGTCGACCAACAAGGTCTACGGCGACACACCCAACCGGCTTCCGCTCGTCGAGCAGGAGACGCGTTGGGAGATCGACCCCGGCCACGAGTACGCCGACGGCATCAAGGAGGACATGTCGATCGACATGACCAAGCACAGCCTGTTCGGTGCGTCGAAGGTCGCCGCCGACGTGGTCGTGCAGGAGTACGGCCGCTACTTCGACATGAAGACGTCCTGCTTCCGCGGTGGCACCCTGACCGGCCCCAACCACTCGGCGGCCGAACTCCACGGGTTCCTCGCCTACGTGATGCAGTGCACGATGAGCGGCACGCCGTACCGGGTGTTCGGCTACAAGGGCAAGCAGGTGCGCGACGCGATCCACTCGTCCGACCTGATCAGCTGTTTCGAACACGTCTGGCGGGCACCGCGTTCGGCCGAGGTGTACAACATCGGCGGCGGGCGATTCTCGAACTGCTCCGTTCGCGAGGCGATCGCGATGTGCGAGGACATCACCGGAAAACAACTCGATCACACCTACGTCGAAGACAACCGCATCGGCGACCACATCTGGTGGATCGGCAGCAACGCGCGCTTCGAGGAGCACTATCCGACGTGGAAGCTCGAGTACGACGTTCGTGCCATCTTGGAAGAGATGTTCGCCGCCAACGCCGATCGCTGGACCTGATGATCGACCGTGGCAAAGTCTCGGTGCTCGGCGTCCAGGTCGACGCGGTCGACTACGAGGCCGCCGTCGCACGCATCATGACCGCGGCCGAGGAGGGGCGACCGTACGCGGTGTCAGCCCTCGCAGTTCACGGCGTGATGACCGGGGTCGACGATCCCGAACACATCACCCGGCTCAACACGTTCGATCTCATCACCCCCGACGGCCAACCGGTCCGGTGGGCGATGAACGCGATTCACGACACCGGGCTCCCCGACCGTGTCTATGGCCCTCGCTTGACCCTCGAGGTCTGCCGAGCCGCGGCCGCCGTCGGCGTGCCGGTGTTCTTCTACGGCAGCACCCAAGACACCCTCGATCATCTGGCCGAACGTCTGCCCACGCTGACGCCGGGTATCGAGATCGCCGGGATGCGCCCGTCGAAGTTCGCGACTTCGACCGAGGACGAACTCGACGAGATCGCGGCCGAGATCCGGGCGACCGGGGCCAAGATCTGCTTCGTCGGACTGGGATGCCCACGCCAGGAAGTCTTCACCTACGAGAACGCACAGCGCCTCTCGATGCCGACGCTCGCCGTGGGCGCTGCGTTCGACTTCCACGCCGGACTCCAGGCCGAACCACCGGCCTGGGTGCAACGGGCAGGGCTGCAGTGGGCGCAACGGCTCATCGCCAACCCGATGCGCCTGTGGCGCCGGTATCTGATCCTCAACCCTCGGTACGTGTGGGCGGCGGTGCGCCAGAAGTTCGGTCGCTACTCCCCCACGACCGGCACCGAGCCGACCCACATCGGCTACAGCTGACTCCGACGAGCAACGGCTCCGCCAACAGGCAACGGCTCCGCGAACAGGCAACGGCTCCGCCAACAGGCAACGGCCTCGCCAACAGGCCAGGCAACGGCCCCGCCAACGAGCGGCGCCTCGTCGCGCTTCCGGGTCGTTCGCCGTCATGCGGCGAGCGATCGACCGGATGTCAGCTGCCGGCGTTGTCGCCGAGCATCGCTGCAGGCGTCTTGACCAAGATCTTCAGATCGGTGCGCCACGACACCTGTTCGACGTAGTCGAGGTCCCATCTGCCGTTCTCGTGCATCGGGCCTTCGCCACGTGCAGAGATCTGCCAGAGTCCGGTCAGGCCGGGACGAACGAGATGGCGCTGTTCCAGACCCGGCCGATAGCTCGCCACGACGTGTTCGAGTTCAGGACGCGGTCCGACGATGCTCATCTCGCCACGCACGACGTTGATCAACTGTGGCAGTTCGTCGAGGCTGTAGCGGCGAAGCACCCGGCCGACAGCGGTGTGGCGAGGATCGTGCACCGTCTTGTGGGTCTCGCGTCGGTCGTAGATGACGTCGAGCGCCGAGTTCCGCCGATCCGGACGCATCGTGCGGAATTTGAGGACCTCGAAGACCTCACCGTCGAGGCCGACCCGTCGCTGCCGGAACAGTACCGGTCGCCCCATCGATACCAGGATGACGATCGAGATGATCGCCATCGGTACCGCAGCGACGACCAGCCCGGCGAACCCTGCCGTACGATCGAACGACGGCTTCACGACCCGCGTGTAGAGCGACGGCCGGAAGGTGACGGGGCGCATCGGCTCGAGTGGCGAGGCCGACTCGAGTTGCGGGACGACCGACAGTCGAGTCCGGTGCTCGCTCTCATGATCCGGCTCGGCGTGCCGCGCCTCGATGACCGATTCGATTCGTACTCGTTCCGCCATGTGACCGCCTGCTTCCATTCTCACCCTCGCGACATCGACACGTTCTCCACCGAACGTGAGCGATTTCCGCCATGCGAGGGCACCGCCCGAGCGCAGTGGGAGTCCGCTCTTCCCGTGCTGCTGAACGCCAGTGTGACAGTGAAACTGTCCATAGGCAAGGCAGTTGACCGAACCTTGACGCGCCACGGAACGTGACATCTGTCAGCCGATCGCCGGACCTCGAACCGAACCGTGTCGCATCCCGACCGAGCCATGACCACCTCGCTACCATCGACTCGTGGTGAACGTGGGGCGAACTGCTCGAGAGCTCGGCAAGCGCGGCGTTCGTGCTGCGGCGATGGCCACCGCCGACCTGCGACCGATGCCCGAACTCGTCATCATCGGCGTCAAGCGCGGCGGGACCACGTCGCTGTTCCGCGATCTGGAGCAACATCGGGCGATGCTCCCACTCGTTCCGTCGGCGAAGCGGCTCCCGCTGCGAGAGAACCAGAAAGGCGTCCACTACTTCGATTCGAACCTGCACCGCGGCCGCCGCTGGTACCGCAGCCACTTCGTGACCGAACTGACCCGAAGCAGGCACCGACGTTCGGTCGGGGCCGCGTTCACCGCCGAAGCCAGTCCCTACTATTTCTTCCAGCCGCTCGCGGCACGTCGCGTGGCTGCCGAACTCCCCGACGCCGTGTTCGTGGTGCTCTTGCGCGATCCCGTCGAGCGCACGATCTCGCATTGGGCCGAGCAGACCCGCAACGGGGTCGAGACTCTCGGATTGCGTGAGGCATTGTGCGCCGAAGCGGAACGCGTCGGCAACGACGCTGACCGGCTGCGATCGGGTGATCTGGCGACGAGCCACGCTCACGAGCAGCAGAGCTACGCCGCGCAGAGCGAGTACGCCGACTCGCTGCAGCGTTGGTTCGACTCGGCCGGACCCGACCGAGTCCTCGTCGATTTCTCGGAGCGCTACTACGGCAACCCGATGCGGGTGATCGGTCGGATCACCGACCGGCTCGGCATCGCGCCGTTCGACGAACCGGTCGGGGGTCATCGCAATGCCGCTCCCCGGCCTGGCACGATCGACGACGACCTCGAAACCGAGTTGATCGAACGCTTCCGGCCTGACGTCGAGCGGGTCGCCGAGCTGCTCGGCGACCCGCCCCCGTGGCCGCGTTTCGGAGGCCCGTCGCCGGTCTGATGCTGCTTCGACACGAGAGATCACTCCAGACCTCATGACTCGCTGCCGATGACGACTCGATGAACGACGACTCGATGAACACGTCGCCCAGCATCGCGATCGTTCCCGCGATCAGCACGGCGAGATGGCGGTCACGATGAAGATGTTGCAGCTCCACGCCGGCTATCGCACGCCCGCGGGCGAAGACACGGTCGTCCACGCCGAGGCAGCTGCGCTTCGCGACGCCGGCCACGAGGTCGAGCAGCACATCGCGCACAACCCGCCAAACGCAGCCGGCGCCGTCGTTGCCCTGGCCCGAAGCCGCAACAACCGCCGCGCAGCAGCTGCGGTGCGACAGCGCATCGTCGAGTTCGGGCCCGACGTCGTGCACGTGCACAACACGTGGTTCGCCTTGTCGTCGTCGGTGTTCGAGGCGGCCGCAGCCTGCGATGTCCCGGTGGTGATGACGGTACACAACTACCGCCTCGGCTGCTTGAGCGTCGATCTGTTCCGGGGATCGACCGTCTGCACGGCCTGCGTCGGACGAACGCCGATACGAGGTGTGGTTCACGGGTGCTACCGGGACTCGCGGATGCTGTCGGCCGTGGCTGCCGTCGAGGTCATGTCGGCGCGACGTCGGCGTGCGCTCGACGCCGTCGACCGGTTCGTCGCCCCGTCGGCGTTCATGGGAGACCGACTCATCGACATCGGCGTGCCCGCGGACCGGCTCATCGTCAAGCCGCACTTCACCGCCGACGTCGGCGAGCGAACCGCTCCCCCGTCGGCCTCGCACGAGTTGCTGTTCATCGGTCGGCTCGCGCCGGGCAAGGGCTTGGAGGTCTTGATGCGCGCGTGGGAACGCCGCGACCGACGAGTCGATCCACAACTACGACTCACCGTGATCGGTGACGGCCCGCTCGCATCCGAGCTCCACGAGGGCGCACCTCGTGACGTCGATTTCGCGGGCTGGATGCCCTACGACCAGGTGCAGCAGCGGATGCTGAGCGCACGAGCATTGGTGTTCCCATCCGAGTGGTACGAACCCTTCGGGATGGTGTTGATCGAAGCGATGAGCGCCGGGCTGCCCATCGTCGCGACGACAGCGTCGGCAGCTGCAGAGATCACCGGAACGCCACCCCCACTCGTCGCCTCTGCCGGCGACGAACGATCGTTCGCCGCCGCCCTCGGCGCGCTCGACGACGACCTCGTCGACACGGCAGGTCGAGCCGCGCGTGCCCGCTACGAGGCGACGTACACCGCGCAGGCCGGCGTCCGCGATCTCGAAGCGCTCTACGAGTCGACGATCTCCCAGCGACGGAGTCGACGATGACGCGGCTCGTCTCCGCGCCCAGCTCCTCGACCGACTGGCGGCGCGTCCCCGGATCTCACCGAATGCTCATCGCACCCGACTCTGGGCGTTCGGCGCGACGCCTTCGCTCGTTGGCCGGCAGTTCGGATTGGCGACGTGACCTCGTCGATCGCGCGGGAATGACCGCGCTCGGCGTGCTCGGCGCACGAGCGCTCCCGGTGGCGCCGCCGCTCGACTGGCCTCCGGTCTCCTACGACGAACTCACCGGAGCGCTTCGGGCGGTGCTCCCGGGCCTGCGCCCGATCGGTCTCGTCTCACCCCGCCAATCGGGTCGTCGACGGCTGTCGATGCTCGCCCGCCTGACCGGCAACCCGGTCGTCATCAAGCTCGGCGACGGCGATGATCGACTCGAACGCGAGGCCGCTGCGCTCGACCTGTTGGCCGCACACCCACTTCCGGGAATCGCCACGCCCGCACCGATCGCAGTCGGCGCGCTGACGCTGCCCGGCGCCACCCAGGTGTCCACCTACCTGGTCACCACGTCGATCTCGCTCGGACGGCAACGCCCCGCCATCGACGCTCCACTACGAACGTTCGAACGCGACCTGGCGACCCGTCTGTCGTCGTTGCCTGAGCCTCCGCGCGAGGTAGCGCACGATGCCGAACATGCGGACAGCGCCTCGGAGTTGGTTCCGGTGCACGGCGACCTCACCCCGTGGAACCTTCGTCGAACCTCACACGGCCTCGCGTTGTTCGATTGGGAGTCGGCCGGATGGGGACCGCGTGGCAGCGACCTGGCCGCCTATCGACGCGCCTGCGACAGCGTCCGACCGTGGTGGGCGCTGCTGCAACAGCACGCGCCACTCCCCTCACCCGCCACACCGGCCTCCCCCGCCCGCGAGCCGGGAGCCTGACGATGCGCGTCCTGGTCATCCACAACTTCTATCGATCCGAGAACGCATCGGGCGAGAACCTCTCCGTACTCGACGAGATCGAGGGCCTCCGCAACCGGAACTGGGACGTCGAGGTGCTGTCGGCCGACAGCGACGTCATCACCGATGGCGACGTCCCGCTCGCCGACCTCGCGATCCGACCGATCTACAGCCGACGCAGCGTCCGTCGCGTGCGCGAGAGCATCCGTCGTTTCCGGCCGCACGTCGCCCTGGTCGAGAACTTGTTCCCGCTGCACTCTCCGTGGGTCGTCAAGACCTTGCACGAAGCGCAGGTGCCGGTTGCGGCTGGCGTGCGTTCCTATCGGATGCTGTGTGCGAAGTCGACGCTGTACCGCGACGGCGCAGCGTGTCGAGCGTGCCTCACCTCGCGCTGGAACCTGCCCGCCATCCGCCATGGCTGCTACCAGAGTTCGCCGATCAAGACGGCGCCGATGGCATTGAGCCTCGCGCTGCATCGCTCGACGTTCGCCTCGATCGACCGCTATCTCGCCGTGTCCGACTACGTCCGTGACGAGTTGATCGACGCCGGATTCGACGCGGAACGCATCGTCGTTCGCCCGAACTTCGTCGACGACCCGGGTCCGCCCGATTCGTCACCGGGCGACGGGTTCCTCTTCGCTGGCCGCCTCACCGAAGACAAGGGCGTCGCCCCGATGCTCGACGGCTGGGTTCGTTCGGAGGTGTGGAGGCACCAGACGCTGCACGTCGCCGGGACGGGACCGCTCGACGAACTCGTGCGCGAACACGCCGACCGCGGTGTGGTGCCGCTCGGGCTCGTACCGCACGAGCAGATCCTCGACGTCGTCCGGACCGCGGCGGTCACCGTGGTGCCCTCGACCTGGCCCGAGCCGTTCGGCCGCGGCGTCATCGAAGCGGCGGCACGCGGTCGCGCGTCGTTGGTGAGCAACGGGGGCGGCGTGGCGAGCCTCGTCGACGACGGCGTGACGGGCTGGACCACCGAGGCCACACCGGACGGACTGGCGGACGGATTCCGACGCGCCGCCGACCTCGAGGCACAACGCCGATTCGGCGACGCCGCCCGACGCCGATTCCTCGAGCGCTACACCCGCGACGCGTCGATCGGCGTCCTCGATCGCGAACTGAGCGTCCTCGCCACGTCGGGCGTCGGCCACGACTGACCACCGCCAGATCGACAGCGCCCGCAACAGCACATCACGCCAACCCGCCAACCCGCCGTCACGCCTGCTCGAGGACCGTGACCATCACGGGAGCAGTACGGAACGAGAGATTGCCTGCGGCGTCGGCCGCCTGCAGCTGGATCCAGTGTGTTCCCGATCCGAGGTCGAGTGACGTGGTCAGCGTCGCCGCGTCGACGACCGCGACCTCCACGAGATTGCGAAGCACTCGGTACTCGGTGACGGCGACATTGTCCGTGGAGGCCGTCCACGACACGCTCAGCGTGCCATCCGCCTCGACCGTGACGTCGAGTTCGCCCGGCGGCGACGGCGGCGTCGTGTCGAGCCCGACGACGTCGACACGCACCGGAGACGTCTTGAACGATTGATTTCCCGCAGCGTCGATGGCCCGCACCTGAATCCAGTGCGACCCGCCGCCCAGGCCGGCCAGGTTCGCCGACGTCGTCGCGCCGTCGACCACGAGCACCTCGACGTTGTTGCGTTGGATCTCGTAGCTGGTCACCCCGACGTCGTCCGTCGACGCGCTCCATGACACATCGATCGTCCCATCGGCGGCCTCGGTCGCGACCAGATCGGTCGGAGTACTCGGCATCTGCGTATCGACACCGTCGTCGATCTCGACGAAGACCGGCGTGGTGCGCGCCGACACGTTGCCCGCCACATCGAAGGCCTCGACCTGGAGGAAATGCCCGCCGACGCCGAGATCGAGCTCGACCGTGAGCGTCGACGAGTCCACGGCCGCGACCTCGACGAGGTTTCGACGAACGACATAGCCCTCCACGGCGGTGTCGTCGGTCGACGCCAGCCAGGAAAAGCTGATGACATCGGTCGCAGGGTCGACCGTGGCATTCGGCGTCCCCGGTTGTGTCGGCCGCTGCGTGTCCGGGCCAGCGATGTCGATACGAACCGGGGGCGTCCGGAACGATGCATTGTCCGCGGCGTCGACCGCCTGCACCTGCAGCCAGTGGGGCCCGGCCGCGAGGTCGTCGATCTCGATCGACGTCTCGTCGCCGGGAACCAATGCGAGTTCGACACCGTTGCGCAGCACGCGATACACGTCGACGCCGACATCGTCGAACGACGGATCCCAGCTCAAGACGACGAGCCCGTCGCCATCGACCGATGCTGCGAGGCTCGTCGGCATCGTCGGGGCGAGATTGTCGCCTGGTGTCATCGAGGGTGAACTCGCCGATCGGTTGCCGGACGGATCGACCGCGCGAACGAAGTAGCGGTCGGCGATCGACCCGTTCGGATCGACGTAGCTGGTGCCGTAGACGAGGGGGCTGACGACGCGGTCGTTGCGGAGGATCTCGTAGCCGACGAAGCCGGGACGGTCGTCGTTCGACGGATCCCAGTCGACCTGAACACCGCCGCTGCTCAACACCGTGGCCGCGGCGTCGCTCGGAACCGACGGAGCCGTCGTGTCACGCGGACAGAACTTGGAGAAGCTCTCCAGGTACTGGCGCTGCCCGCCGACGAACGGTCCTCCGACGATGTCTCCCCCGAACCAGAGACAGTCGTCGACGTCGGCGTGGAGTTCCCACACTCCTTCGGTGAAGGCTGACCGCAGCGACGGCACCCAGGTGGTCTCGTACGTGCGATCGAGCGCGTCGAACGCGCCGACCCACTTGTAGTCATCGGCGCGCGAGAACTCGTCGAGCTGCGGCCAGGTCCGAGCATCTTCGTAGATCCACGAGTTGCCGTGACTGGCCTGGAACACCGTCGAACCGATCCGGGCGAACGCTTGGGTGTCGCCTCCGCGTCCGGAGGTGACGTGACGCTTGAGGATCGAGTAGTCGGAGTCGGTGTAGACGTGGACGTTGTGCTCCGAACCTCCCTGCCAGACCTCGTCGTCGACGGCGATGACCGCCTGCTGATACTGGCGTGAGACGTTCGGGGTCGTGTACTCGGCAGGGCCGTACGCGGCGAGGACGTTTCCGGTCGTCCAGTCGAGGGTCGACACCCCCTGGTCGGCGTTGCCGTTGACGCCTTGGAACGCGCCGACGACGTGCACGCGCCCCTCGTTCGCCTCGACGTCGTACGGGACGCCGCCGACATCGGGAAGGAACTGGTTGTCGGGGAACCCGTCGCTGGCTCGCACTCGGCCGAGACGACCCTGGTTGCGGGTGGCCGACGTCGACTCGATCTGAGTGAAGTTGCCGCCGACGTAGATCCAGGTGACCCCGTCGACGTCGGCCACGTCGAGCGCACGCGCCATCGGCCGCGCCGTCGAGCCACTCAGCTCCATCGAAGCGCGCCAGCCGGGCACGAGCGTTCCGGTGTCGAGGTCGAGCGCAGCGAGTCCTGCGGTCAACGGCTCGCCGTCGACGTTGCTGAACTGACCAGCCACGATCAGTTTGTCGTCGACGACTCGAAGATCCCAGACCGTCCCGTCGAGCGTCGGACGCCAGTCCGGATACCACACACCGGTCTCGCGGTCGAACGCGGCCAGGTAGTTCTGGTCGACGAGCTCGCCGGTACGAGCATCGCGGACGTCGTCGAACTTGCCGCCGACGTAGACCGTGTCGCCATGCGTCGCGATCGCCAGTACCGGTGCATCGACCTGCGGTTCGGAGTCCTCGACCTTGCGCACGCCGAGTACGCCACCTGCGAGTTCCTCGGGATGATCGCTCAGGAACGGGCTGAGCGTCTGTTCCGCGGTACCGGTCGGGGCGATCAGGTCGAGCGGTGGCGTCGAGATCTGCGGACGGAGGTAGACCTGCGTGAACGGGATCGCGTGGTTCTCGTCGGCGAACTCCCACAGGTACGACGCGGCATCGCCAGAGCCCGACACGCTCCCGCCGAACGAGAACCCGGCGAGCCCGCCGTGTCCACTCCACGGGTACGTGAACCAGCGGCCGGCACCGTTCTGGCCGCCGTTGCCGGCACCGACTTCCCCGGGAAGTTGCTCGTTGGAATCTCGGGTGTTCGAGCCCGTGCCGACGACACCGTCGACCGAGAACGACGCGAGCCGATGACCCGCTCCGACCGCCCACGACCACGAGGTGAGATCGAGAGGTTCCCATCGGATCTCTTGCCACGTGGTCCCTGTGACATCCATCGCTCGCCGCAGGCGAACCCCATCGGGCACCAAACGGACATCGCCACCGTTCAGTAACGCGTCGATCATCTCGGTCGACAGTGCTGCGGGCGAGAACGCCGCCGGGCCGTCGACGTTGGTGCGGAGATCCTGCGGGGTCAGCTGCCCGTAGTCACGGAACGTCCATCCTTCGCGTCCGCGGGCGATGAGCAGCCAGCCTCCGCCGTCGGTGGTCATGTCGCAGTAGAACTGTTCGGGTCGCACCAACGATTCCGTCCGCAGCCAGTACACGCCGTCGACCGAATCCGGGTGCACCTGCTTGATCTCCCAGCATGATGCCGCCGCGTGATCGGCGCTGCTGCCGTCGAGCGTGGAGGTGGCCGGTTCGGGCTCTCCTTGCGCCCGTGCCGCCGATGGAGTGATCGTCGCTGCCAGACCGAGCGCGACGACGAGACCGATGATCGACATTCCCGCTCTGGTGTGCATCGTGCTGCCCTCCTCGCCCGGTCCGCCAACACCCCGAGCTGCGCTGCGTCAACGTTAGATCGAGATTCGTGCGGCGGACCACCACGTTCGGTCAAGATCCTGCAAGGAATCTCACGATGCGCGTCAACCCGACTCGTCCGCCAGCCGCACGACCTGGCAAACCGGTACGTTGCAGCTCGGCCCCGTCCACGCCGTCGACCCGGGGTGGTTCACCGCCATCCGATTCTCCGATCCTCAACGAACACTCAAGATGTCCCCCGCTTCGACCGATCACATGTCACCATGAGTTCTTCTGTGTCGACGTCTCCGAACTCCGGATTCTCCACCGGCGCGCCCGGCGGGCCGACCGGCATCGGTCCGGTCGAGGCGTTCTGGCGCTTTCGCGCCTGGACGGTTCCGATCACGATCGTGATCGGCGTCCTCGCCGGCCTCGCCGCGCTCGCGACGAGTGGCACGTCGACCGCCACCACGACGCTCTACCTCACCGATCCACGCGGCACCTCGATCTTCCGAGGCGACGCGTCGAGCAATCCGGCCGACCTCAGCCGATACGCGCGCCAGCGTGCCGAGTTCGCGCAATCGGCCAACGTCCTCGCGAACGTGGTGTCGTCGATCGAGACGCTTCGCGCTGCCGACCCTTCGATTCCATCCGAGGACCTCGACTCGCTGGACGCCGTGGTCGAAGCGTCGACCACGGCCAGTGCCGACGTCCGAGTCGACTGCACGGCGGTCGAACCCGACCGTGCGCTGCGCATCTGCGGTGAGATCGTCACGCAGTACGTCGCGCTCACGCTTGCCGACATCGACGAGCGAGCCGAGCTGCAGATCAACACGCTGCTCGCGGAACGCGACCGGTTGATCGCCGACAGCGACGCACAGGCCAGCTCCATCGCGTCGATCGATTTCCGAATCAGCGAGATCCGGTCGAATGCGGCGTTGTTCGGGAGCGGCGTCGAGTTCGTCGAGCCACCGAAGGTCGAAGAGGATTCGCGGATCATCCCAGCAGTCCAGTTCGGCCTCGCAGGTCTGCTCTTCGCCGGGTTCGCGATGGCGGCGCTGGCCTGGTTCCGGGCTGGCCGTCGACCCGTCGTCACGTCGGGTTCTGACGCGACGCTCACGCTGCGCTCGCCGCTACTCGGGGAGATCGTGGCCAACCCAGCCGAAGCATTCGCTGCAGCGACGCCTCCCGGTTCGGCATACCAGCTCCTCGCAACGAGCTTGGGTGCGGTCCATCCGAGCGGCGGCATCGTGCTCGCGGGGTCCGCTCGCCCGAGCGCGAACGCACCCGAGACCGTGGCCCGCATGGCCACCGCATCCGCCCGCGAAGGTCGCCGCGTCCTCGTCATCGACGGTGACACCGATGGCCGTCGGCTCAGTCGCCTGTTCGGTGTCGAACAGACCAACGGCGGGCTCACCGAACTGCTCGCCGGACTCGTCAGTTTCGACGACGTCCGCCGCTCGGTCGGCGTCGGCGGCGCTGCCGTGCTCGATCTGGTCACCTGTGGTCGACCGATCGACGATCCGTCCAGCCTCTTCCGGTCCCATCAGGGTCGGGAGACACTCGCGTCATTCAAGAGCCGCTACGACCTCGTGCTCGTCTCCATTCCGCCGCTGCTGACCGCAGCCGACGGATCCGCGTTGGCCAGCGCGGCCGATGGCGTCGTGCTCATCGTCGACAGTGGAGCCGAGACGCACGACCTCGACACCGTGCGACAGCGCTTGGAGGTCCTGCGCACGCCGACGATCGGTGTGGTCTTCGATCACCGCGGAGACAATGGCCGCTGACCGGCGATCGCGCCCGCTCGCGGCAGTTCTGTCGCAAGGCATCGTCGCCGGATCCAGCCTCGTCCTCCAACTGATCGCTCTACGCGAGTTGGGAACGGAGGGCCTCGGCGCGTTCGCCGTGCTCTTCGGCATCCTGGTCACGATCAACTCGGTCCAGAGCGGCTGGCTCGGTGACTCCCTCACGGTGCTCGATCGTTTCGACCCCGGCATTCGCCGCGCGCTCGTCCGGTCGCAGCTCGCGATCTTGGTGCTCGTGTTCGTCGGGTCGAGCGTGCTGTCGCTGCCCATCGCTGGTGTCGACGCCACCACGGCGCTGCTCTTCGGACTGGCGTCGGTGGCCTGGGTGTTCGAGGAGACCTTGCGCCGCTTGTTGATCGCCCGCCGCGAGTTCTGGCAGCTCGTGGTCAACGATGCGGCCTTTGCCGTCGGATCATTCGGTCTCGTCGGGTTCGTCATCGTCACCGGCGGATCGTTCACCCTCGAGACATTGATCGTGTCGTTGCTCGCCGGAGCGACCGTCGCGACCGGTGTGGGCGTGGTCCAGTTGCCTCGTGTCGAGCTGTCACGAGGCATACTCGGTCCGAGTCGGATGCGCGAGGTGGCGTCGTTCGCCGTCTGGCGGGCCGCCCAGATCGGGCTCCGTCCCGGCAGTCAGGCACTCGTGCGAGTGATCGTTGTCGGTGCTGCGTCCTACCAGGCCCTGGGCCAGCTCGAGGCCGCTCGCCTCCTCCTCGCTCCCGTGCTCACCGTCGTCAACGGCGCCGGCGTGTATCTGCTGCCGACGTACGCAGCACAGGCGAAGTCCGGTACGAGGTTCCGCCCGTCCGTTCCGGTGGCCATGCTCGCCGTCGGGGGCATCGCTGCGCTGTACGGCGCACTCGCCGTCGTGCTGCGGGTACCGCTCACCGAGATCTTGACCAACGAGCCAGCCGCGATCACCATCGCTGCGATTCTGGCCTGGACGGCCTACTCCGTCGGCTTCGGAGCCGGGGTGCCCGCCGGCAACGCAATGGTCGCTCGCGGTCGCTCGCGCACTGCGTTCGGGGTGCGCGTGATCGACGCCGCCGTCGGCGTCGCTGCTGCGACGGTGTTCGCTGTCGTCGGTTGGGTCGAAGGCGTCCCGTTCGGCCTCGCAATCGGCACGCTCATCGGCGCGGTGCTCCTGCTGCGTCGACTCACCGAAGTCCCCGACGAAGCCGGTTCCGCCACCGTGTTCGCTGCGCCTGGCCTCGCGAGCGTTGCTCCCGACGCGCCGGCGACGCTCGTCGAGATCTCCCCCGTCGCATCGATCGATGCGCCACTCGATCCGGCACCCGACGATTCGACCGCGTTCGTCTGGACGCCTGTCGCTTCGCGACGTGCCGATCCGCTCCCGCCTCCGGCGGTCGGGGCGGTGACATCGGCGGCTCCCGCCGGCTGGTCACCACCGACAGCTTCCGCCAGGTCGTCGACGCCGGTTCCGCAGCGGACAGATCGCGTCTGGCGCCCAGCCGCGCACGCCTTCGCGACCATCGGTCGAGTGCGCGACATCGATCGGTACCTCTGGCTCCTCCCGCTGTTGCTGATCGTCGCGACCGAGTACAAGTTCCGCCGGCGAGCCATCGACGACGCGTTGGGGGGCTCGATCGACATCATGATCGCGGCCGAACTCGGGGTCTACGCTCTCGTCGGAGCCTGGGCCGTGTACCGCCTGGCCCCGACCAGACCGCGCTTGACACCGCTCACGGTCGTGATGTGGGGCTACATCCTGACCACCGCAGCGAGCGCGCTCTATTCGACGTTCCCGATGTTGGCATTGGCGCGAGCCGTCCAGCTCGTGATCATCGGCGCGGTGATCCACGTGGTCGCGACCGACGGTCGACTCGGTCAGATCACCAAGTTGGTCCATGGGTGGATCGTGTTGCTGACGATCTCGATCGCTGCGGGTCTCGCCTACGTTGCGCCCACGACGCGGGCGCAGGAGGGTCGCTTCACCTGGTTGTTCGTCCACAGCGTGAGCGCCGGGTCGATGCTCGCCCTGTCGGTGCCGATGCTTTTCGGGCTCTGGATGACGATGGCCCGACGAGACAACCGGCTCGTGCTTCCATGGCCGAGGTGGGCCTACGGCGCGTTGCTCGCCGTGCACATCGTGTTCTTGCTGCTGACACGGACCCGCGGCTCGATCGGTGGAGCGTTCATCGCGCTCGCCGTCATGGCCTGGATCATGTCGGGCCACAAGGCCAAGCCGCAGTTGGTGCTCGGCAGTCTCGTCGCCGCCGGTGCGTTCCTGCTGGCGTTCGGAGCCGTGATCATCGAGTTCCTCACGCGTGGCGAGACCGTCGAGAGCATCGGCACGTTCAACCGGCGCACCGAGATCTGGACGCTCGCCTGGGACGCGTTCGTCAGTCGACCCCTGCACGGGCTCGGTTTCACCTCGGCGAAAGGTGTGTTCTTCGACGAGACCGGGCTCGGCGGCGCACACAACGCTCTGATCAACGTGATGATCGATGCTGGCCTCGCCGGATTGGTCTGGTGGACGGCGCTCTTGGTCGCCGTCGGCGTGGGCATCGGGCGACTCGGTCCGCTGTCTCGCTCGGACACGCCGATGTCCGGAGCGTGCGGCTCACTTCGTGCCGATCGCAGCATTCTTCTCGGCATGTTCGTCGCCAGCATGATCAACAGCGTGACGACCGAAGGCCTCGGTGCCGGGGTGAACGTCAGCGCGATCTGGCTGTTCTTGATGGTCGCCTGGATCTCGACGATCCGACGAGCGTCCGTGCCCATCGAACCCCCGGCTGTCGACGTCACATGGCAGCACCAGCGCGAGGTCCCTCGCCGCGACGATGCGGCCCAGATCATCTGATCCGGTCAGGAGCCGAAACCTCGACGCCCGGCGCCCGTCACCGTCAAGCCAACCGAGGTGAAGGGCTCCACCATCAGGCCAGCAGAGCGTGACCGAACAGGCGTGACCGAACAGGCGTGACCGAACAGGCGTGACCGAACAGGCGTGACCGAACAGGCGTGATAGCCGGGGCGGGTCAGCAGGGGCGAACGGCTCAGCCCGCGAGCGCGGAGCGGAAGAACTCGATGGTGTGACCGAGTCCGGTTCGCAGATCGACCGTCGGTTCCCAACCAAGCCGATCGCGAGCGATCGTGATGTCGGGCTTGCGCTGTTTCGGATCGTCGCTCGGCAACGGTTCGAACACGATGCCAGCCTCGTTGGCCGTCATCTCGGTCACGAGCTCGGCGAGCTCGAGCATGGTGAACTCTCCCGGATTACCGATGTTGATCGGTCCGGTCTCGTCGCTGTCGAGCAGCGCGAGGAACCCGCGAATCTCGTCGTCGACGTAGCAGAAACTGCGCGTCTGGGTTCCGTCGCCGTAGATCGTGAGTGGTTCGCCGCGCAACGCCTGCGTGACGAAGTTCGACACGACGCGTCCGTCGTCGGGCTGCATGCGCGGCCCGTACGTGTTGAAGATGCGTACGACCCGGATCGGCACACCGTGCGCTCGGTGGTACGCGAACGTGAGCGCCTCCGAGAAGCGCTTCGCCTCGTCGTACATGCTCCGCTGGCCGATCGGGTTGACGTTGCCCCAGTAGTCCTCGGTCTGCGGGTGCACCGACGGGTCGCCGTAGACCTCGCTCGTCGAGGCCATGAAGAAGCGGGCGTCGTGGTGCCGGGCCAGTTCGAGCAGGTTGCGCGTGCCGATGCTGCCGACGTCGAGGGTCTCGATCGGGAGTTCGTAGTAGTCCTTCGGCGAGGCCGGGCTGGCGAGGTTCATGACCGCATCGACGACACCGTCGACGACCATCGGCTCGGTGACGTCGTGCTTCATCAACTCGAAGCGGTCATGACCCTCGAGATGCTCGATGTTGTCGGCGCTACCGGTCACGAAGTTGTCGATGCAGACGACCGAGTCGCCCCGCGCGAGCAGGGCGTCGCAGAGGTGCGACCCCAGAAAGCCGGCCCCTCCGGCGACCGCGACGTGCATCAGCGGCGGCCCACGCCGTCGTAGCCGAGACCCGCTGCCTTGACGTCGCTCGGAGCGAACAGGTTGCGCATGTCGACGATCGTGATGCCGGCGCCCGCGCGTTCGGCGACCTGGTCGAGGTCGAGCTTGGCGAACTCGGGCCATTCGGTGAACACACAGATCACGTCGGCCCCGTCGGCGATGTCGATGAGTTCGCTGCTCAACTCGACGCCGGCCAGCGTGGCTTCCTGGTGCGGCGACAGATCACCGCAGGTCGTCGGATCGAAGGCGCGCACGTGCGCCCCCGCCTTGCGGAGCTGGGCGATGATCGCCATCGCCGGTGATTCGCGCAGGTCGTCGGTGCCAGCCTTGAACGTGAGTCCCATCGCCCCCACGGTGACACCGGAGAGGTTGGAATGATGCCGGCCGACGGCTTTGGCGACCTTGTCGACCATGCGCGTCCGCTGTTCGTCGTTGACGTCGATGACGCCCTTCATCATCGAGAAGTTGTACCCGTGCTCTTCGGCGATCTTGACGAGCGCTCGCGAGTCCTTCGGGAAGCACGATCCGCCCCAGCCCGGTCCGGGCCGCAGGAACTGCGAACCGATACGCGAGTCGGATCCGATGCCGTCGACGACCGCGGCCACGTCGGCGCCGACCGCTTCGCACATCGCTGCGACGGCGTTGACGAAGCTGATCTTCATCGCGAGGAACCCGTTGGCGGCGTACTTGATCGTCTCGGCTGATGCCGGGTCGGTGATGATGATCGGCGTGTCGATCGAGTCGTAGAGCGCACCGACCTTCTCGGCCGCTTCGCGATTTGCAGCGCCGATGACGACGCGATCGGGTTGCAAGAAGTCACGGACCGCCGTGCCCTCTCGGAGGAACTCGGGGTTGGACACGACGAACACGTCGTCACGCTGGAGTTCGTTCTCGACGGCCAGGGTCGAGCCGACCGGCACGGTCGACTTGTTCACGACCACGGCACCGGGCTTCAGAACCGGAGCGATTTCGCGTGCGGCCTGTTGGATGTAGGACAGATCGGCGGATCCGTCGTCACCTTGTGGGGTCGGAACGCAGAGGAACACGATGTCGGCATCGCGGGCGGCTGCCACGGATCCCATCACGAATTCGAGACGGCCGAGCGAACGCGAGTCGTTGACGAGCTGTTCGAGCCCGTCCTCGACGATCGGGATGTGTCCGGCATTGAGCAGGTCGACCTTGCGCGGGTCGATGTCGCCGCACACCACGTGGTGCCCCAGGTGGGCGAAACAGGCACCGGTGGTGAGGCCCACGTATCCTGTTCCTACTACGCCCAATCGGATCGAGGTGTCTGGCATGGGTGTGAATCCTTGGCTGATGACGGTGGACATTGCGGGCCCCTTCGGGTCTCTGGCGGTCGTTCTATCTGGTGAGCGGTCATCGGCGTCCGAGACACTCGCAATTTCATCGGCACCGAGAGCACCGATCTTGAGGAATCGTTGACGAGCAGGCGGTCTGATCAGCTCACCGGTTCCGAGCGTTCGGCCGCACTCGCGACCGCGGCTTCGACGCTCTGCACCACGACCGACCATCCCCCACGACGAGGCGAGACAGCGGTCATGGTTTCGGTTGCGGTTCCGGCTCCGGTTGTGGCAGCCGGCGGCTGGTCCGCTGCTGCACGAGCGCCGTTGGATGGCGACGCCGTCGGCGTCGCGGATTCGGCGCGTGTTTGCACACGTTCGGCAGACGCCGGACGCGTCGCCACCGCGCGCGTGTCGATCCCGCCCTGTCCACCGCCGGAACCCGGCGTGGTCGTCGGTGTCGTCGGTGTCGTCGTCGGTGGAGGCACGGTCGAGCCGGGTGGCGGAGTGGCTGTCGAGCCGGGCGGAGTCGTCACGGTCACGCCGTCGTCGGCGAGATCGGCCGGCCGCGTCACCGCGCCGGCCGGGTAGGCGGTGTCGAGCAGTGCCGATGCCGCGGTGACTCGATCCGTCAGTGGCAGACCGAGCGGCGCTCCTGGCATCACGCGAGCGTCGGATGACGACCGGACGAAGGGGTTGGCATCGGCGATGACCACGTCGTCGAGGCCCGCACCGGTGACGGATCGGTGGGTCTCGACATCTGGCGACAACGCCAGCGAGTATGGCCAGCGCGCCCAACGCGAGACCAGCGGAGTTGCCGAGGTGGGCGACATCCAGTACCGGTTGGCGTCGACCTTCACTCGCATCTGCTCGGCCGATCGCTGCTCTGTCCAGTCGTCGACGTTGAGTAGCGCCGGCGCGCCCGGCCGTCCACCGCCCAACAGGTTGTTGATCACGGCGACGTCGGTCAGGTCAGCACGATCGCCGTCGAGCACATAGACGTCGCGGACGTTGCCGAACAAGCTGTTGTGCCAGACCTCCACGTCGCTGCTCTCGAGCACCCAGACCCCGGCTTCGCCGTTGTCTTCAGCAACGTTGTCGATCACGACGACGTCGGTCGACAGCTCGATCTCGATACCCGAACGACCATTGCGCGACGCCACGCTCGAACGCACGACAGCACCGATCACGTCCAGGTCGGTCCAGATTCCGGGACCCGCGTTGTCGGTCACCACGGCTCTCGTGACCGTCAGGCCGTCGGTGTCGGTGATCTTCATCCCGCCCGCGGAGTGTTTCGGGTCGAAGCCTTCCGCGTTGTTCTGCGTCACGACGACGCGCTCGAACGCCAGCGCAGTCCCCCGATGCCCGTGGATGCCGAGATGGCCGTTGCGGTGTGCGGTCACATCGGAGACCGCAACGCGAGCGCCCATCACCGACAGGCCGATGCGTGCATTCGACTCGACCGTGACGTTGGCAACGCTCAGATCGTCGGCGTAGGCGCGCACCGCCGCCATGTTCCGGTTCTGCGTCGCGTAGCGCCGAACCGTGAGGTGCTCGACGCTCGAACCGTGCGCCTCGTTGAGATACAGACCCCAGTTCAGCGCACTGCCCTCGACGAGTCTGCCGGTCGGATCGTCACCCAACCAGACGCGGTCCGCGACCCGATCGTGATGGAACGTTCCCGGTCCGACCTCGCTGCGTGCCGCGACCTCACGAAGTGCGACCCCATCAAGAAAGAACATCTCCGGCCACGCTGCCTCCGGCCGTTCCGGCGTGGTGAAGGGCGCTTCGACACGTTCGAAGTCCGTCGACCAGGAAGCAAACCAGGCGCCTTCCGAGGCGGCCCAGCCGGAGACCGGAATGGCGCCGTCGAGCACCACTCCATCGGCTTCATCGGCTCCACCGGCTCCCGCGGCGGGTGCTCCTCGCAGGTGGAGCGCCTTGCGGTACACCTGGACCGATTCGTGATATCGGCCGGCTCCGATCGAGACCGTGTCACCGGAGTGCGCGAGTTGTACGGCGCGCCCGATCGTCGCCAGCGGATCTCCTGCCTGCCCGGTCGCCTGGTCGCTGCCGTCCGGAGACACATGCCAGATCCGAGACGCAGTGGCCACCTCCGACGTCGACTCAGCCACGACCAGCCCGAGCAGCAGCGCGAGCGCGGCGAGCACAGCCCTCCGGCGACGACGACCGTCGATCGACATGTCGACGAGTGACGCGTGGGCGGAGAAGCGTGAGGTCGGGAGGTGCATCGAGGCGAGCGGCGACCGTTCCGGAAGCGTCCCCTTCGACACTCCACCTTCGATCACTCGCGTGTGCATCGGTCACGCTGACGTCGTCTTGACCCAAGACTCCGGCAAGGAATCGGCTGGATTCCGTCAAGCCGCGGCGATGCACGCTGGTCGCGTCACTCGTCGCGTGTCGGGTATGGCCTGCGTCACCCGAAGGCGTTCGGTACCGTCGGGGTCGTGTTGACAGCCATCAGTTCCGTCGCCCAGCCGGTCGCCCTCCAGCTCGCACGACAGGCCGACGGCACCAACGACGTCGACGCCCCGCTGCTCGACGCTTGCGGGGAGACCCCGAACTGGCTGTGCGAACGGGTCCTGGAGTGGACCGACGGCAACGAGACCGCCGCCGGTGCCGCCGATTGGCTCGTCGGCCGCCCGCTGACGATCGTGCTGATCCTGCTCGGAGCCTGGGTGGTCTCGAGATTCGCACGCCGCTACGTGGTGCGGACGATCGAGAAGCTCATGGCGCCGACCCGTGACCAGGCGCGACGCAGCATCGAACGCCTCGGGTTCGAGGCCCCGCCGATCCTCGTCGGCGAACAGGTCGACCCGCGGGTGCTCGCCCGCCGAGCATCGCGCGCGACCTCCGTCGGCGCCGTCGTCTGCAACACGGTGACCGTGCTGATCTGGTCGATCGCGATCGTGTTGGTCCTCGGCGAGATCGGGCTCGCTCTGGGCCCGTTCATCGCCGGGGCCGGCATCGTCGGAGTCGCGCTCGGCTTCGGCGCGCAGAGCCTCGTGAAGGACTGCATCACCGGGCTGTTCATGCTGCTCGAAGACCAGTACGGGATCGGCGACGTCGTCGATCTCGGCGAAGCGATCGGCACCGTGGAAGCCGTCGCCCTCCGCACGACCGTCTTGCGCGGCATCGACGGCACCGTGTGGCACGTCCCGAACGGTGAGATCGTACGGGTCGGCAACAAGTCACAGCTCTGGTCGACGGCGCTGATCGACATCGACGTCGCCTACGACGCGGATCTCGACCGGGTGCGCCAACTCCTGCTCGACACCGCGCTCGAGGTGTGCGCTGCGCCCGAATGGGCCGACGACGTGCTGGAAGAACCGCAGGTGCTCGGCGTCGAGATGCTCGGCGCCGACGGCATCACGTTCCGCATGGTGGTGAAGACGGCGCCCGGAGCCCAGTGGGCGCTGCAACGCGCCCTGCGCGAAGCGTTCAAGCATTCCTTCGATGCGGCCGGGATCGAAATTCCCTTCCCGCAACGAACGATATGGATGCGAAATCCTCCGAGCGAGTGACATGATGTGCCCTCGATGATCGGCTTGAGTTGGGATTTCTTCGCGCCGACGCCCGGCGGCGCGATGCTCGGCGTCGCCGTGATTCTCACGTTCGGCGCCTACGCCGCGTTCTGGTTCGCCGAGCGCCTGAGCGCGCCCCGCCGACCTGAGGTGGTCGGCTCGTCGGGTGCGCTGCGCAGCGAGTCTCCCGCGGTGGTCAACGTGCTCCTCAACGACGCGACGCTCACCGCTGAGGGTATGCGAGCGACGATGATCGACCTTGCGGCACGTGGCTGGTTGCGGATCCTGCCGCCCGAAGACGACGACGAGGTCAGCCGAGTGCGACCCGCCGCGACAGCGCTCGACGGCGACTCGCTGCTCCCGCACGAACGGCTGGTGTTGCAACACACGCTCGCTCGCTTCACGACCGATCGGGCGATTCCCGCCCGGCATCTGGCTGTGGACATCTCCGGACAGTGGTGGGCCCGGTTCCGCCGTCTCGTCTACGCGGAGGGTCGCCGCGCCGGGCTCCTCACCCGACGCTGGACACCGCTCATCGTCGCCGGCCCGGCCGCGGTTGCCTTCTTTGCCTTGCTCGCCTGGAATGCCGGACGTGACGGAGGCCAACCCGAGGTCGCAGTCGTCGACTCGCTCGAACGCCGCCTCGTCGCGCTCTCGGTCCTGGTCGCGCTCGTCGTGTTGGTCGCCCGCATCGTGCTGCGCATCGTTCGAGGCGAGGTCACCCTCACCGACGCCGGCGTGGCGGCGGCCGGACGCTGGCTGGCCGTGCGCACCAAGCTCGTCGAGGCTGGGCTCGGGCCGATGGCGCCCAGTTCGAACGACATCGGTGACCGACGCCTGGGCTACGCCACGGCGCTGTGTCTCGCCGACGGAGCGGCGGTCGAACTCCCGCTCGCTCGCGAAGACCATCACCTCGTCTGGAGTTCGGTCGGCGGAACGGGCCGGTTGGTCCGAGTCCGGTATCCGTGGCGGCCGGGCTACGGCCTGCATCCGGCCGTCGCGTTGGGCGGCGGCTTGGCGGCGTTCCTGATCGGGCTCCGGCTGCGTCGGTTCTTCTCCGATGTCGCCCGCGAACAAGCGTGGGACTCTCTGTACGAGCGCTTCTCACAACAGGACTGGCTGATCGGCGACGTCGCGACCGGGATCACTGCGATCACGCTGATCCCGATCCTGTTCGGCCTGTGGACCGCGCTCGCCGGTGCCGCCGACATGTTCAACACGGTCGATCGCACCGGCGTCGTCATCCGCACTCGGCGCCCAGCTGAGATCTCGCCGCTCCCCCGCCCGGTGATCCGACGGATCGAAGGCGACCGCTACAGCCTGTACGTCGCGATCGACGACGGCCGCTCCGAGGTCGTCACCGCGTGGAGAGCGACCGAGCGAACGGCGATGCCCGAAGACGTCGATGCCGTGGTGCGGGCCACGCCGATCCTCGGCTACGTCCGCAAGGCGACGCCCATCGGCCACGTACTCCCCGACTGAACGACCTTCGACCGATCGATCGCTTGCTCGGCGGCGTCTCGCAGCTCGAACATCGATCGCAACCCGGAACGCAAGAAGAGACGAACGCCCCATCGGCGCGAGCGAATGGGCGTCAGCGTCAAGACGGTGATGTTGGCCGACGGCGAGCCGTAGAGCCGCAAGCGAGCCGGACGTCGACTCCACGGCGTCGTGCGCACGCGAGCGGTCCAGGTGATCTCACGATCGATCCGCCGCAGCGTGGACACGTCGACGACGAGTCGCGATGACGCATCGAGGAGTCTCAACTCCTCGATGACGTCGGCGGTGACGGCCGGGTGCGCGAGCAACGTCACCTGGATCTCCTCGCGACAGCCCGCGCTTCGGCGCTGGTCGAGCGGCGCTCCCGTGCGCGTGCCCTCACCGCGACGAGCGTGGACGAGTGCAGGACCATCGGAGGCCACCAGCGGCACCGGGGCCCCGAACACGTCGATCAAGGTACGGCGACGGGCCTCGCGCGATCGCCGGAGCTCGGCTCGGTCCGCGTCGGTCATGATGATTCGATCGTCGGGGATCTCTCCCCGCCAGATCGCGTCGTCGTCGCACGACGAACGCCGCGAGGTCATCTTCCGACGTCGATGGAGCATCGCCGTACGTGCCACGCCGCGACGGTATCGCGGCCTCGCCGTCGACGCGAGACGCGGCGCACGCTCGTTCGGCGAGCGGGTTCAGCAGGAGAGTTCGGAAGGCAAGTACAGCGAGCGTTCAGCCGGCGCGGTTTGCGTTGCGTCGGATCGCGTCGGCCATCTCGGCCCATCGCGGCCGAGGGAGATCGTGTCCCATGTCGGGATACATCACGAGCCGCGAGTTCGGAACCGCCGCCGCCGTGGCGATGCCGCCCGACGGCTTGACGAGCTTGTCGACGAGACCGTGCACGACCAACGTCGGTGCGGTCACGTTGGCGAGCCCCGGGGTCCGGTCCGGGCTGGCCATGATCGCGGCGGTCTGGCGCTCGGTGCTGAGCGGCCGGAAGCTGCGGGCGACCGACGCGGCGGTACGAGCTCGATGCTCGTTCGGGTCGAAATGCGGACCGCTCCACAGCAAGAAGTTCTCCACCGAGCGATCGGCTGCGGTGTCGCGGGTCGGGCGCTGCGCTCGCGCCATCTTGACCATGACCTTGCCGGCGATGCGGCCGGACTTGCCGTCACCCGGGTTCGACATGATCGACGTCAGCGACCGGACCTTGTGGGCATGATCGATCGTCAACTGCTGGGCGATCATCCCGCCCATCGACATCCCGACGGCGTGAACGGCGCCGAGGCCGAGACCCTCGATCAAACCGGCGGTGTCGACGGCCATGTCGACCAACGTGTACTCCGTGGACGGGGGCCGCTTCGCCAGCGTGCCGAGGACCGCTCGGACCGGCTTGGGCGGTTCGAACTCGAACTCGGTGCTCAAACCGATGTCTCGGTTGTCGAACGTCGTCACCTGAAATCCGACCGCAACGAGTTCACCGATGAACTCCGCCGGCCAATCGGTCAGCTGCCCACCGAGCCCCATGATCAACAGCAGCGGATCACCGCTGCCGTGCTGTTCGTATTCGAGGGTGATGCCGTTCGCCTGGATCTGCGCCATGACGACGGAGACTACGAGGACTTCGGCGACTTCGTTGACGCCGTCGCATGGGGCCGACTCAGCGACGAGCCCGGCGACCTGTGTCGACGCGCCAGTAGCCCGCCTTGAGATACGCGCCTTCGGGGAAGCTGACCGGGTGATCGATGTCGTGACCGGTACGACGGATCTCGGTCAGTCGGGCGCCGTGCTCGACGGCGGCAGCCGTGACCGTGTCGAAGAAGTCGTCGCTGGTCACCCGACTCGAACACGAGGCCTGCACCAACACTCCGCCCTGTTCCACGACGCCCATCGCGAGCTTGGTCAGCTTCGCGTACGCGGCCTTGGCCCGCCCGACGGTGGCCGCCTTCTGCGCGAACGACGGCGGATCGATGATCACGATGTCGAAGCGCCGAGCGGAACGACCCAGGTGCCCGAGCGCATCGAAGGCATCCGCACACTGCGTCGTGAACTCGCACGCGGCGACCGTGTCGAGGTCATGGTTGTACGACATGTTGCGCTTCGCGACGGCGATCGTCGGGGCGGACTGATCGATCGCGTGGACCGACGTCGCTCCCCCTGCTGCCGCGTGCACGCTGAACCCGCCGGTCGAGGCGAAAACGTCGAGGACCGAGCGGCCTTTGGTCATCTTTCCGACCTGGAGACGGTTGGCTCGCTGGTCGAGGAAGTGCCCGGTCTTCTGCCCGCGACGAACGTCGGCTTCGAACGTGAGTCGCCCCTCCTGGAACAGCACCGGATCGGGCGGGTCACCAACGATGACGTCGCCGTCGTCGAGACCGAACGTCGGCCGATCCGCCATCGATCGAGCGAGGCGGAGCACGACATGCGCCGCACGCGTGGCTGCTTGCACTGATGGCACGAGATCGCGCAGGTGGGGCAGCCACGCGTCGCTGTACAGCTTGATGACGGCGACGTCGGCGTAGCAGTCGACGATCAGGCCCGGGAGTCCGTCGTTCTCGCCGTTCACCGCCCGATAGCCGAGCCGGTGACGTGGCGCGCCTTCCCAGAGCGCAGCTCGAGCGGCCACTG
Organism: Ilumatobacter sp.; assembly: GCF_046290335.1. Classification (GTDB taxonomy): domain Bacteria; phylum Actinomycetota; class Acidimicrobiia; order Acidimicrobiales; family Ilumatobacteraceae; genus Ilumatobacter_A. The sequence goes on from NZ_JBKAGH010000005.1 coordinate 94,563, forward strand.
CGGTCTCGATCGTCGTGGCGAACCACTCGGCGTCGATCGTGACCGGACGTCCGGCGTGCAGGATCTTCAGTCGGATCGCCGAGGCCGGATCCCAGAGCCCGATCGCTGCGAACTCTCGCTGCTTGTCGAACACCACGGCGAGATCGCCGGGTGCTCCCTCACGATTGGTCGACTCGATCGAACGGTCGTACACCCACGGATGCCCCGCTCTGACGCGGCGCAGTGCGTCGGGCGTGATCCGCACCGCGACCCGCTGGTCGCTCGTCGACGGGAGCGCGTCGAGCCCGCTCACGACGACGACCCGGTGGTCTCGTCGAAACTCTCGAACGCTGCGACGACACCGACCGCCGGTTCGACGGCACCGTCGAACACCTCGCGCCACGCTGCCTCGACGGCGTCGGCGCCGAACCGATGGTCGATGCGCAGCCATGACCGACTTCCGTCGACGAACTCGTCGAGCGCCGAGGCGCAGAGAGCGTCGTAGGCCTCGGTCCCCCATTGCTCTCGGCGACGGCCGACTTCGGTCGGGGCGAAGAACAACTGCGGGCTCGGCCCATCGAGATCGTTCGACGCAGCGGCCGGAGCATCGTGGTGGCTGCGACCGACGGTCATCGAGTAGGCGAGGCGATCGCCGAACGCTCGGTGCACCGCTGCGAGCGAGGTCGGGTTCCCGGCCATGTCGATCGACACAGCGCCGCCTTCGGTCGCAATCTCGTCGATCTCGTCGTAGGTCACGACCTGGTCGTAGAAGCCGAGATTCTCGACGAACTCGCGGTTGCTCGTCGAGGTCACAGCGACGACGTCGACGCCTTTGCGGAGCGCAGCACGTTGGGCGAAACCGATCGCAGTCTTGGACGATGCGGACAGCACGACCACCCGCGTCGTCCCGAAGTACTCCGCTCCGCTTCCGCCGCCATCGGCGAAGAACTCCTCCGCGAGCAAACCGGTCAGGAACAGGCCGCGCAGCACAGCGTGGCGGTCTTCGCCATCGGGTGCCTCGTCGTACATGCCGTCGGATTCGACGTCGACGTAGGCGCGGTACACCGGTGCGTGCGCTTGCCGATGCGGGCCGTCGTCGCGGAATCCTTCGCGGGTGGTGGTCGGCGTGAACACGACGTGCGACGCCATCGGATACCAACCGTAGAAGCGGCGCCCGACCGCGATCTCGTCGTGTCGCGACTCGACGACCTCTGCCCAGCCCATCGCCGGGACGCGGCCCCAACCGGGGCGGCCGTCGTCGGCGTCGGGCTGCGACGACGGGAAGAAGTCCCAGTAGCCGAGCATGTCGCCGAACACGGCGTAGGTGATGTTGTTGGCGGTGATGGCGAACCGATCGACTCGGAAGCGCACCTGGCCATCCTTCAACTCGACGTCCTCGACGAGGAGCCGGGTCGTGCCGATCTCGTCGCGTCGAACCTCGAGCGTCTGATGCTGCGCAGTCATCTCGCAAGCATGCCCGATCCCCGGGCCCGTTCACGCCGCGACACGCCATGACACGCCGCGACGCGACGTGACGCGACGTGGCGCGACGCATCACGACGGGTAGGAGATTCGAAACCGGCGCGGCCGAACGACTACACAGCAGACATGAGCGACAACACCTACCGGTCGGCGACCCCCGGCGATCTCGACGTGGCCAACCTCTTCGGACTGCGCGGCAAGGTGGCTGTGGTCACCGGAGGTTCGCGCGGCATCGGTTACATGATCGCCGCCGGACTCGTCGTCAACGGCGTCAAGGTCTACATCACCGCGCGCAAGGCGTCCGCGTGCGACGACGCGGCTGCCGAACTGTCGGAGTTCGGCGAGTGCATCTCGCTACCGGCCGATCTGGCGTCGGCCGAGGGGCTCGACACCTTCGTGCGCGAGATCGCCGAGCGCGAGCCAGCGATCGACATCTTGATCAACAACGCCGGGGCCGCGTGGGGTGCACCACTCGGCGAGTTTCCCGACATCGGCTTCGACAAGGTGATGAACATCAACGTCAAGGCCCCGTTCATGTTGACGCAGGCGTTGCTTCCGCGGCTCGAAGCTCGCGCGACCGCTGCCGATCCCGCCCGCGTCGTCATGATCGGATCGATCGACGGCATCCGCGTGCCGATCGGCGACAACTACTCGTACTCGGCTGCCAAGGCCGGAATCCACATGCTCGCCCGGCACCTGGGAGCGCATGTCGTCGGCAAGCACATCACGGTGAATTCGATCGCTCCCGGACCTTTCGAGTCGAAGATGATGGAGTACCTCCTCGACGACGACGCCTCGCGCCAGATGGTCGTCGATCAGGTCCCGCGGCAGCGCATCGGCACCGCAGAGGACATCGCGGGCACGGTGATCTTCCTGACGAGTCGGGCTGGCGCGTTCACGACGGGCGCGGTGATTCCCGTCGACGGGGGCATCTCGACCATCCGCATGGGGTGAGGCGTGTCTGGCCGTCGCGCGTCCTCGCGACGAGTCGGCCATACTTGGCGCCCATGGGGATGCGGCTGAAGGAGCGCTATCACATCGGCGAGCAGATCTCGGGCGATCCGATCGTGCAGGTGATCGACGACTTTCTGACCGAGACGGAACGCTTGCACATCATCGGGCAAGCACAGGGCAACATGAAGCAGGCCCTGGTCAGCGCTGTCGGCGCCGCCACCATGAGCGAGGGCCGAACCGGGTCGGTGTGCTGGGTGAAACACGACCAGACACCGATCGTGCGCGGTCTCGTCAAGCGGGTGAGCAACCTCGTCGGTATTCCGGTCAAGCACGCCGAGTCGCTGCAGGTCGTGCACTATGCCGAGACCCAGCAGTACCGCCCGCACTTCGACGGCTGGGACATGAACAGTGAGAAGGGCAAGCAGCGCACCGCGAAGGGCGGTCAGCGATTGGTCACTGCACTGTGCTATCTGAACGAAGTCGACGACGGCGGCGGCACGATCTTCCCGAAGCTCGATCTCGAGGTCGACGCGAAACCGGGCCGGATGGTGATCTTCCACAACGTGGTCGACCCCGAACTGGCCGACCTGACGCGACACCCGAAGTCGTTGCACGGTGGATCGCCCGTGTGGGGCGGCGAGAAGTGGGCGTGCAACCTCTGGTTCCGCGCCAAGCCGTATCAGGATCCCGGCGCCCGGCCGTCAGGGAAGCGCCCTCCAGGTCCTGCTCGCCGATGACGGCACGGCGAAGCCGGTCGGGCAGCAGGGCGAGCCGCCAGGCGCTGCGTCTCGGCATCGACCTCGACGGCGTCGTCGCCGACTTCAACGCTGGCTGGATTCGTCTACATCGAGAAGAGTTCGGCAGCGATCTGCATCCGTCGATGGTCCAGACGTGGGACGGCCTCGCTGAACTCGGCGGGTTCGCCGACATGCGTGCCTTCTGGCGCTGGGCTGAAGGAGGCGCGTCTCGACCGTCGATCTTCCGTCACCTCGAGCTGTATCCGACCGCGCTCGACACGCTGCGCCGACTCCGCCGAGACGGGCATCACGTCGTGATCGTCACGACCAAGCCGTCCTGGGCGGTCAACGACACCTTCCGCTGGCTGGCCGACAACGAGATTCCGACCCGCGAGGTCCACATCACCGATCACAAACACGAGGTCGACTGCGACATCTACCTCGACGACTCCCCGACGGTGCTTCCCGACTTGCTGACGCACCATGCCGATCGACTGATCTGCCGCTTCGTCCGCCCCTGGAACGTAGCGTTGGACGGCGCCGTGGACATCTCCAGTTGGTCTGGTTTTTACGAGATCGTCGACGTCCGTTCACGAGGGCCCTGGATTCGAGAGCCGGAGTGACCCTAAGGTCAGGATGGTCTCGGGCCGGCGATGTCGTGCTCGGGGCGCTCCGCACAGCGACGCTTCGGTGTCAGCAGCCACGGCGTCGCCCAACTACGAAAGACGTGAACATGAACCGACGACACCTGGTCGCCCTGAGCGTTGCGGGAGCTCTTGCGCTCGCAGCGTGCGGAAGCGACGACGACGCAGCCGACACCACCGACGCTCCGGTCGAGACCGAAGCACCCGCAGACACCGAAGCCCCGGTCGAAACCGACGCACCCGCAGACACCGAGGCCCCGGTCGAAACCGACGCACCCGCAGACACCGAAGCCCCGCCGGCTGAAGTCCCCGCCGATTGGCCCGAATCCATCATCTTCACGCTGACGCCGTCGCAGGAGACCGGTGGCCTCATCGAGACGGCGGAGCCGCTCGCCGAACTGCTGTCCGCCGAACTCGGCATCGGCGTCGAAGCCCTCGTGCCGTCCGACTACGCCGGCGTGATCGTCGCACTGCAGTCCGGCCAGGCACAGGTCGCCGGTGGCCTCGGCCCGTCACAGATGGTGCAGGCGGCCGACACCGCCGGTGCCGATCTGATCCTGCAATCGGTCCGCTTCGGCGACTCGCAGTACGTGACCCAGTGGTTCACGAACAACCCCGACGAGTTCTGCACCGACGAACCGGTCGCCGACGAGGACGGCTTGCTGTTCTGCAACGGTGTCGCCGACGCAACCGGACCCACCGACGGACCGATCGGCGCCGAGCAACTCCCGCTCATCGCCGGCAAGACCGTGTCGTTCGTCGATCAAGGCTCGACCTCGGGCTACCTGATCCCGTCGCTCGGCCTCCTCGAAGCCGGTGTCGATCCACTCGACGACATCGAGTCGCTGTTCGCCGGTGGTCACGATTCCTCCGTGCAGGCCGTCTACGACGGTGACGCCGAAGTCGGCGTGTCGTTCAACGACGCCCGTGGCGGTCTGCTCGAAACCGTGCCCGACGTCGGTGAGAAGGTCGTCGTGTTCGGCTGGTCCTCGCCGATCCCGAACGACGGGTTCGCCGTCGCCGGCGACCTGCCAGAGGATCTGAAGGCAGCGATCACCGACGCCTTCGTCACGATCGCCGACACCGAAGACGGCGCTGCGCTGTTGGACGAGCTGTACGAGATCGACGGTCTCGTCCCGGTGCCCGAGGGCTCCTACGACATCATCCGCTCGCTCGAGACCGAACTCGCCGACCTGCTCAGCTGAGCGGCCACGCGACGCAACCATGCTCGACCGGGCCTCGTTCGCACTGCGAGCGGGGCCCGGTCCGCGTCGATCTGTCGACTCGACGTGTCACCGCCTTTCCGACGAAAGACCAACCTTCACATGATTCGATTCGAACAGGCCAGCGTCACGTACCCGGGCGGGGTGGCCGCGATGAAGCACCTCGACCTCGAGATCTCCGACGGGGAGTTCGTCGTGATCGTCGGCCTGTCCGGCGCGGGTAAGTCGACCCTCATCCGAGCGATCAACGGGCTCGTCCCGCTCACAGGTGGCCGCTTGGAGGTCAATGGTCGAGACGTCGTCGGCCTCGATCGGCGAGGGCGCCGTGCGCTGCGCTCCGAGGTCGGCATGATCTTCCAGGGCTTCAACCTCGTCGACCGCACCACCGTGTTGAACAACGTGCTCATGGGACGCCTGCATCGGGTGCCGACCTGGCGCACCCTGATCGGTCGGTACCCGCCCGCCGACGTCCAGATCGCGGCGCGAGCACTCGACCGTGTCGAGATCCTCGACCGGGCGTACGTCCGCGCGACGAACCTCTCGGGCGGGCAGCGGCAACGGGTCGGCATCGCCCGAGCGCTCGCACAGGAACCCTCGATCATTCTCGCCGACGAACCGGTCGCCTCACTCGACCCGCCGACGAGCCACGTCGTGATGAAGTACCTCCAGCAGATCAGCCGCGAGCTCGGCATCACGACCATCGTCAACCTCCACTTCCTCGACCTCGCCACGGCCTACGCCGACCGCATCATCGGCCTGCGTGACGGCGAGTTGGTCTTCGACGGCCCCGGCTCCGACGCCGATGCCGACACCTTCCGCGACATCTACGGACGCAGCCTCACGGCCGACGACACGATGGCCAAGCAGGCCGCCCTGTGACCCTCCTCGGGGCGGACACTTCCGACCGCGCTCGCCGCGGCGAGCGCGGAGCCGGCAGCGACGATCTCCGACTCCCGCCGCGGCCACGCCCATCTCTTCTGGTCATCGCGATCTCGCTCGGCGCCATTGCGTTCACCGTCGTCAGCGCACGGCGCGTCGAATTCTCACTCTCCGATCTCGTCGAGAACCTCACGCGCACCAACCCCGTGCTCGAGGGCCTCTTCGACATGCGCTGGGACGAGATGTTCTCGGCTCGATCGCGCAAGGCCTTCCTCGAAACGCTGCAACTCGCCGTGTTGGGCACGACCGCAGGGGTGATCGTGGCGTTGCCACTCGCTCTCTGGTCGACCGAGGTCGGCAATCCCTACGTCGTCCCGCGGCTCATCTTGCGATCGATCAACAACGTGATCCGCTCGATCCCCGACCTGCTGTGGGCTGGCCTGTTCGTGCTCGGCGTGGGTATCGGTGCGCTCTCTGGCCTGTTGGCGCTGTTCTTCTTCTCGCTCGCCGTGATGGTGAAGCTGACCGCCGACACGCTCGACGGCATCGACATGGGCCCGGTCGAGGCCGCCAACGCCGCCGGCGCGACGCACACACAGATGTTACGGACCGCGGTGATCCCCCAGATCCTCCCCGCGTTCAGTTCGTACGCGCTGTACGACTTCGAACTCAACCTCCGAGCCTCAGCGGTGCTCGGTCTCGTCGGTGCTGGCGGCATCGGGCAGCGGCTCGACTTCTTCCGCAACCGTGGCCAGTGGGACAGCCTCTGGGGCCTCGTGCTGATGTTCTTTCTCGTCGTGTTCGTCGTCGAACGGATCTCGGTCAGCATCCGGAGGCGTCTCGTATGACGTCCGCACCGATGCCCGCCGCTGCTGCTCCTCCCCCGATCCAACTGCCATCGAAGTCGCGCGACACGTTCCGTCTCGTGCTGACGACGGCGTTCGTCGTCCTGCTCGGCTGGTCGGCGATCTCGGTCGAGCTGAAGTGGTCTCGACTGCTCGAAGCTCCCGCCGACATGTACCGCCTCGCCAAGGTCATGTTCGGCGACATGGCGTGGGATCAACTCTCGTCGCTGATCGGGCTCATGTGGGACTCGATCGCAATGGCGTGGATGGGCACACTGATCGCCGCGATCTTCGCCGTGCCGCTCTCGTTCCTCGCCGCCGAGAACCTCGTCGGGCGACCGATCGCCTGGGTGACCCGGCAAGTGTTCAACGTGTTGCGCGCCGTTCCCGAGGTGATTCTGGCGCTGCTGTTCATCCCCGTGTTCGGGCTGTCACCGATGGCCGGGGTGCTCGCGATCGGCGTCGGCTCGATCGGCAGCCTCGGCAAGCTCTTCTACGAGATCATCGAGAACATCAAGGCCGGACCCATCGAGGCGACCGACGCCGTCGGCGCCAACGCGTTGCAGCGCCTCCGGTGGGGTGTGCTGCCGCAGGTCGCCCCCGAGCTCACGTCGTTCCTGCTGTATCGCTTCGAGATCAACATCCGAGCGTCGTCGGTGCTCGGCATCGTCGGGGCTGGAGGCATCGGCGGGGCGCTCGCCGATGCGATCCGCTTCAAGGAGTTCGGTCTGGCCGGGCTCGCGCTGATCGTCGTGATCGTCGGCACGATCGCGGTCGACACCGTGTCGGGTGCGATTCGCCGGCGCATCGTCGCCGGACCGAAACAGCGTTCGATGATGAACGACACCGACGAGCCGGTCGACGATCCGCTGTCGACGGTCTCGCCTGCAGCGCGTGCGCTCGCCGAAGAACCCGGGCGATGATCTGACCATGGCGCAGCGGACCCCCGACCAGTTCATCCTCGGCGTCGACCTCGACGGTGTCGTCGCCGACCACACCCGCCGCTTCCGCGACATCCTCGCCGACATCCGCGGCGTCGACCCCGAGATCTACCCGCTGCAACGATCCTGGGACTTCGGGGAATGGGATCTCGGCCCCGATGAGTACGCCGACTACCACCGCATCGCGGTGATGGAGCACGACATGTTCCGCACGATGCCGATGATCGAGGGCGCAGCGGACGCGCTGTGGCGCCTGTCGGACGCTGGCGTGTGGATCCGGATCATCACCCACCGCTTGTACGTGCACTGGGGGCACGAGAAGGCGGTCGCAGACACCGCAGCGTGGCTCGACGCGAACCGCATTCCCTACCGGGATCTCTGCTTCCTCGGCGCGAAACCCCAGGCAGAGGCCAATGCCTACATCGACGATGCGCCGCACAACGTCGCCGAATTGCGAGCGCACGGCAACACCGTCATCGTCTTCGACCAGCCCTACAATGCCGGCGTCGACGGCCCGCGAGCCCGCTCCTGGGTCGAGGTGGAAGAGATCGTCTCGGAGTTGGCCACCGCCCACGCCGGACGCTTCGAGCCGCAACTCCCCGGCTTCGACAGCGGCTCCGACCGCCTCGACCGCCGCCGCGGAGGCGCATCAGCCTGACCCTGACGGTGTGTGTCAGACACAAACCGTCACGCCTCGCCGACTCGACCGTACGATGCTCCCATCGCCGCACCCGATGACGACATGACCAGTGATGGAAAGGAGCCGAGCATGGGAACCGACGCAACACGGTTGACGCAATTCAGTCACGGAGCTGGTTGAGGCTGCAAGCTCGCCCCTGGCGAGCTGGCGCACGTCGTGCGTCACCTCTCATCATCACATCCCGCCGAACTCCTCGTCGGGCCCGACACCGGCGACGACGCCGCGGTCTGGAAGCTCGACGACGAACGGGCGATCGTGTCCACCGCTGACTTCATCACCCCGGTGGTCGACGACGCGCGCACCTGGGGCCGTGTCGCCGCTGCGAACAGCGTGTCCGACATCTACGCGATGGGCGGTCGGCCCCTGTTCGCGCTGAACCTCGTCGGGTGGAACACCGATGCGCTGTCGACCGACCTGCTGAGCGAACTGCTCGCCGGAGGCCAAGACATCGCAACCGCGGCCGGGTTCGTCATCGCCGGCGGGCACACGATCGACGATCCCGAGCCGAAGTACGGAATGGCCGTCACCGGCGAAGTCCATCCGAACCGCATCCTCACCAATGCCGGGCTGAGTCCCGGTCAGGACATCGTGCTCACGAAGCCACTCGGCGTCGGCGTGCTGACCACGGCGATCAAGGCCGGCGTGGCCACCGATGACGAAGCCGCCGGCGCGGTCGACTCCATGACCCGACTCAACGACGTCGGCGCGCGTCTGGCCTCGACGAACGGCGCGACCGGGTGCACCGACGTGACCGGATTCGGCCTGCTCGGGCATCTCGGCCGCATGGCGATCGAGTCGTCGGTCGAGATCGAGGTCTCGTTCGCCGCGATCCCGTTCCTTCCCGGTGCCCGGGAGCATGCGCTCGCCGGCATCATGCCGGGAGGAAGCCGTCGCAACCTGGCGTGGGGCGCCGAGCACCTCGACGCCGGCGACCACGGCGAGGTCGATCAGCTCTTGATCGCCGACGCGCAGACATCGGGCGGCCTCGTGTTCGGCGTCGATCCGAGCATGTCGGCAGCGGTCCTCGCGGAGCTCGCCGCAACCGGACATCGAGCTGCCGTCATCGGACGCAGCGCCGCGTTGCGTGCCGGTGGCGCCGCGATCATCCTCCGCTGACCGCCATCTGCCCGCCGGCACGCACCAGCAGTCGATCGCTCGAGGTACATCTCCCACGTACGGCCCGACGGATCGAGCGTTCTACTCTGGAGCGATGACTGACACGGTCTCGTACGCCATCGGACCCTCGGAGCCCGAACTCCGCGACGTGACGGTCGGTGACCTGCTCGCCGAAGCGGCAGCGGCGGTCCCCGATCGGACGGCGCTGGTCGAAGGGCTCCCCGACCGCGACGCTCGTCGCTCCTGGACCTACCAGGAGCTCTACGACGAATCGGTACGCGTCGCACGGGCCCTGACACAGCGATTCGAACCGGGCGAGCGGGTCGCGGTCTGGGCGCCGAACATCCCCGAGTGGATCCTGCTCGAGTTCGGGTGTGCGCTCGCCGGCGTCACGCTCGTCACCATCAATCCGGCGCTGCGCGAACACGAGGTCCAGTACGTGCTCTGCCAGTCCCGCTCGGCCGGAATGTTCGTGATGAACGAGTTCCGAGGCTCACCGATGCGCGCGATCGCCGACCAGGTCCATCCGTCATGCCCCGATCTCCGCGAGGTCATCAGCTTCGACGACTGGGCTGACTTCGTCGCAGCCGGTCATGATCCCGCCGTCACGCTCCCTGCGGTCGCCCCGAACGATTCGATGATGATCCAGTACACCTCGGGGACCACGGGCTTTCCGAAAGGAGCACTGCTGCATCACCGAGGTCTGGCCAACAACGGAGCACACGTCGCCGACCGGATGGGAATGCGCGAGGAGTCGGTGGCGATCGCCGTGATGCCGTTGTTCCACACCGGCGGCAGCGTCCTGACCGTCCTCGGCGCCGTCTCGACGCATTCGACGTTGGTGCTCGTGCAAGCGTTCGAACCCGGCCTCGTGCTGGAGCTCTTCGACACGTATCGAGGCACCGCCATGATGGGCGTACCGACGATGCTGATCGCGCTGCTCGAACACCCGAGGTTCGCCGAGGTCGATCTGTCGTCGATCGAGGCGATCGTGTCGGGCGGCTCACTCGTTCCCGAGGAGCTCGTGAGGCGCTTCGAAGCCGAGCTCGGCGCGCCGTTCACGATCGTCTTCGGCCAGACCGAGTGCTCACCGGTCGCGTCCATGACCCAGACCTTCGACTCGCTCACTGACAAGGCCCAGACCATCGGGCCGCCGATGCCGCACGTCGAGGTGAAAGTCATCGATCCGGACACTGGCGAGACGCTCCCGATGGGTTCGGTCGGCGAGTACTGCACCCGCGGCTACCACGTCATGTCGAGCTATTTCGACATGCCCGAGCACACGAATGAGGCGATCGATGCCGATGGCTGGCTCCACACCGGCGACCTCTGCGCGATGGACGAGCGCGGCTATTGCACGGTCGAAGGTCGCCTCAAGGACATGATCATTCGCGGCGGAGAGAACATCTACCCGAAGGAGATCGAGGAGCTCCTGTTCGAGCATCCCACGGTCGGCGAGGTGGCCGTGGTCGGCATCCCCGACGACAAGTGGGGTGAGACCGTCGCCGCATTCGTTCGGCCCGCTGCCGGCGCGACCGTCGACCAGCGCGAACTGTTCGCGTATGTCCGCGAGCGCCTCGCCCCGCACAAGACCCCGAAGGACTGGATCGTCGTCGAGGACTTCCCGTTCACCGGGTCCGGGAAGATCCAGAAGTTTCGACTCCGCGAAATGTGGGAAGCTGGCGACTTCTCGTCGTCGACCGATTGCTGACGACCGACGCTGCGGCTCAGACCGTCGGGGTCCAGCGGGCGGCTGCGTGGACGACGCCACCGTGCACGAGCCATGCGTCGGTCGCACCAGCGGACTCGGAGCGCTCGGTGCCGACGCCTCGACGGTCGACGAGCAGGTCGTAGTCGATTCCGTGGGTCACCGGCTGGAGGTACTCCATCTCGCCACTCCCGCTGTGTTGGTGTGCTGCGTCGATCCGTGCGACCTCTTCGAGAAACGCCCAGGTCGACGCGTTGTTGACGTGGTCGAACGGGTCGAGATCGGTCCGGCGGATCGTCCAAGCACGCCGTTCGCAATCATCGGTCGGGCCAGCGAGCGCCAGCCGCGACGACACGCTTCGACCGGCCGCAGATGCAGCGTAAGCCGAGCGAAAATCGTCGCCGACGCGCGCGGGTCGACCGGTTGCGACGTCGATCTGGACCCACAAGCTCACCGCGTCGATCTCGGCGCCCCGTTCGCCGACCAAGCGTGATCGCCGTTCCGCCCAGCTGCGCCCGATGCCGGTGCACCAGGTCGAGGCCTCGAGCCGTTCACCCAGTTTGGCCGCCTGCCCGATCACGATCTTCGTGCGACGCACCAGCCATCCGAACGCACGGTCGAGTTCGGCATCGTCCGCGTCGTCGGTGGCGATGTCTTGCAGCAACCGAGCGGTGGCGTCGAGTCGAAGCCGGCCCACACGATCCACATCGCCGAGCCGAACCTTCGTCCGATCCGAGAAGATCCGCGCGCCGTGGGTGGGCGCAAGCAATTCGACAGCACCGGCAGCGACGGACACGCCCACGATGATGCCAGCGACGAGTCCCGCTCGAAACCGTGTCGTCAGGTCAGCATGCGGCGAATAGCGTGCGGTCATGCCTGATCCAGCCGAATCCGTCTCTGCGCATCGTTCGATTGCCGAGCGCTTCGTCGACCGCCGCAGCCACGCCGGTGCAGTGGCACTCTCCCCCGATGGCGAACACGTCGCGTTCGTGGTGTCGACCACCGATCTCGCGAGGAACACCAGTACGAAGCGGATCTGGCTCGACGACGCTCCGCTCACCGCTGGCGATCACGACTCGAACCCGGCGTGGTCTCCCGATGGCCGATTCGTGGCGTTCACGTCGAAGCGTGGAGCGAAACAGAGCGACACGACCTTGCACGTCCTGCCGATCCATGGACCGGGTGAGACCCGCACGGTGTGTTCGATGCCCGACGGGATCGGCGACGTCGCCTGGTCGCCCGACGGCACGTGGATCGGATTCACGAGCCGCACCCGCGACCAGCGCTACACGAAGGAGGACGAGTCGTGGCAGGCGCCACGCAAGATCGAGCGCTTCTTCAGCCGGCTCAACGACGAGGGCTGGGTCTTCGACCGGCCCAATCACGTGCACGTCGTGCGCGCCGACGGCTCCGCTCCGCCACGCAACCTCACACCCGGCGAGTTCCAGCACGACGGCATCAGTTGGACCGCCGACTCCACCGCCATCGTCACCGACGCACAGCGCCACGACACGTGGGATCTCGACCTCGCGAACGACATCTACCTGATCCCGCTCGACGCCGACGAACATCCCGACACGATTCGTTGTCTCACCGCGCACGACGGCACGTACGGTGCTCCCGCGGTGTCACCAGACGGAACGAAGGTCGCCTTCGTCGGCTACGGCGATCTGCTGACCTACCCACAGAACGCGAAGGTCGGCATCCTGGGGATCGATGCCGACGGCGTGGCCGAGTCCGGCATCACCTGGATCTCGACCGGCCTCGACCGCACGTTCCAGGCGCTCGCCTCGGAGCAACCGCCGGTCTGGGAGACCGACACGACGCTGCTCGCCAGCGCCGAAGATCGAGGCGACACTCACCTGTACCGCCTCGATGTCGACGGCTCCGGCCCGCCCGAGCCCGTCACGCACGGCCCGCTGTCGATCACCTCGTTCGACACCGCCGGAGGTGTGCTCGCATCGACGAGGAGCACCGTCACCGATCCGAGCGAGGTGTTCATCGGCGACGAACGACGCACACACGTCTCCGCCGCCTACGCGGCGAACGCCGTGGGCTGGGAGAAGTTCACGGTTCCGACGACCGACGGAACCGACGAGATCGACTGCTGGATCATGCGGCCGCCCGACTTCGACGAGACACAGACATACCCGGTGCTCCTCAACGTTCACGGCGGACCGTTCACGCAGTACGGCGAAGTCTTCTTCGACGAGATCCAGATGCAAGCCGCAGCCGGCTTCGTCGCCGTGCTCGGCAATCCTCGGGGCGGGAGTGGGCGCCACACCGGGTGGGGACAGGCGATCCTCGGCCCGAAGCACCCGGTCACACCCGGTTCGGGATGGGGCGGACTCGACGTCGACGACGTCCTGGCGATCATCGACGGCACCCTCGATCGGTTCTCGTTCTGCGACCGCGATCGTGTCGGCATGCTCGGCGGGTCCTACGGCGGATTCATGGCCACATGGCTCGCGGCCCATCACGGCGAACGGTTCCGCGGATTGTGTTCCGAGCGGGCGGTCAACAACCTGCTGTCGGAGGAATGGTCGAGCGACATCGCCACTGCCTTCCGCACCGAACACGGCCCGTCGCACATCGACGACCCCGACGTCTACATGGCGTCGTCGCCGATCCGCAACGTCCGCAACATCGACACGCCGATGCTGCTGATCCACTCCGAGCAAGACTGGCGCTGTCCGATCGTGCAGGCCGAAGAGCTCTGGGTGGCACTGAAGTTGCTCGACAAAGAGGTCGACTTCTACCGATTCCCCGGCGAGAACCACGAGTTGTCGCGCAGCGGATCGCCGGTGCATCGGGTGCAGCGAGCCGAGATCATCCTCGACTGGTTCGCCGAAAAGCTCGCTGTCCGCTGACCCCCTGAAGGCGTAACGGTTTGTGTCTGACACAAACCGTTACGCCAGCAGACCGGTGGTGGTGCCACCCGTACCGGGCGCCGGGCACCGTCGTCCGGCGTGCGACGCTCGGTACCGTCACGCTCGTGTTTCGACGTGTGGTGAGATCGATCGACGGCCAAGCGCTGCGCGACATCGTGCCATTGGCGATCCCGGCGATCCCGTTCGGGTTCGTCATCGGTCTCGCCATCACCGAGACCGCGATGCCGACCTGGATCGCGTGGCTGACCGCACCGCTCGTGTTCGCCGGCGCCGCTCAACTCGCGATGGTCACGCTCGCTGGCACGGCCTCCGTCTGGGCGATCATGGCCGCGGTGCTGGTGATCAACACCCGACACGTGATGTACAGCGCGGCGATGGCACCGATCTTCCGGACCCAGCCTCGGTGGATGCGCTGGCTCGGGCCCTTCCTGATGGTCGACCAGGTGTTCGCCCTCGCCGTCCTCCAGGGAGAACGCGACCCGGCGTCGTTCCGTCGCTACTACTCCACCATCGCGATCTTCCTCTTCCTCGTCTGGAACACGGTGGTACCGCTCGGCATGCTGATCGGCCCGGTGATTCCCGACGACTGGCGCCTCGACTTCGCTCCCCCGATCATGTTCGCCGGGCTCGTCCTCTACTCGATCAACCGGGTCCCCGCGGCTGCGGCGGCAGTGGTCGGCGGGCTGACGTCGCTCGCGACCGTCGGGTTGCGCGATCGGCTCGGCATCGTGATCGGCGCGCTCGCCGGTGTCGTCGCTGGCGTGGTCGCCGAGCAGTACCTGGGTGGGCGCATCAACTCAGCTGTGACGACACCGGGGCGAGGCGACGCCGAGATACCGTCGAGCGAGACGACGTCGTGACGACCGCTGCTGCGCTCTCCGTGCTGGCTGTCGCGGCCCTGGGCACCTACTTGGCTCGCAGCGGGCTGATCCTGCTCCTCGCCGACCGGACGCTGCCGACACGCGTCGAACAAGCATTGCAATTCGTCGGCCCCGCTGTGCTCGCCGCGCTCACCATCAACCTCGCTGTCGGCAGCGACGGCATCGGATCGATCGAGTTCGCCGAAGTCGGTGCGCTCACCCTGGCCGGCATCGTCACGATCTGGCGACGCAATCTCGTGCTCACGTTCGTCGTCGGGATGAGCACGCTGTGGCTGCTCGGCGCACTCACCTGAACGCTTCGAAGCAGGTCGAACGAGCCCGACTGGGTACTGTCGCGGCATGTCGAAGATCACGTTGATTGCCAAGCTGACCGCCGCCGAAGGAAAGGGCGCCGAACTCGAAGCAGCACTCGCCGAACTCTGCGCCGCCGCCGATGCCGAAGATGGTCTCGAGGTCTATAGCGCGCATCGCGCCAACGACGAAGAAGGTGTCTACTACTTCTTCGAGATGTACCAAGACGGCGAAGCACTCGCCGTCCATGGCAAGGGTGACGAGATGAAGGAAGCCATGGGCAAGCTCGGCGGCTTCCTCGGTGGACGCCCCGAGATCACCCTGATGACTCCGATTGCGGCCAAAGGGCTCGTCATCTGAGTCAGCCTGCGTCTCGACCGGCGGGCCTCGACTCCTGGCGAGCGTGGCTCACCGTGGTCGCTGCGTTCTTCTCGTCTGCGGTCACCCTCGGCACCGCCTACAGCTTCGGCGCGTTCTTCGAGTCGATGAGCGAGGAGTTCGGTGCCGCGAAGGGTGAGACGGCCGTGATCTTCGGGATCACGACGTTCACGTTCTTCTGGCTCGGCATCCTCACCGGCCGTATGGCCGACCGGTTCGGACCGCGGGTCGTCCTGGCGTTGGGCGCAACGGCGATGTTCGTCGGACTCCTCGCCACGAGTCGCGTCGATTCGTTGGGCCTCGGCTACGTCACCTACGGCGCGGGCGTCGGTGTCGCCGCAGCCTGTGGCTATGTGCCGATGGTCGCAGTGGTCGGTGGATGGTTCGTCCGTCAACGGGCGCTGGCGGTCGGCGTGGCGGTCGCCGGGATCGGCGTGGGGACGCTCGTGCTGTCGCCGTTGTCGGCGGCCCTGATCGATCGGTGGGGATGGCGTGACACCTACGTCGTCTTCGCGTTCGCAGGTGCCGGCGTGCTGCTGGCGTGCATTCCGCTCGTCGATCGCCCCCCGAACGACGGGACCCCGCAGCCGTCCCGATTCCGAGCTGCGGCGGCGAGCCCCGTGTTCCGCCGGTTGCTGATCTCGGCGTTCTTTCTCGGCCTCGCGTTGTTCGTCCCGTTCGTCTTCGTCGGTCAGTACGCAAAAGAACGTGGTGTTTCGCCGGTCGCTGCCGCAGTGCTGGTCGGCGTGCTCGGCGGGTCGAGCGTCGTGTCGAGGATCGGGTTCGGTTCGCTCGTGCGCCGATTCGGTTCGTACCGGCTGTATCGCTCCTGCTTCATCATCCACACGGCGAGCTTCGCCATCTGGTTCGTCGCTGGGTCGTCGTATGCCCTGATGGTGCTGTTCGTGCTCGTGCTCGGCGCCGGCTACGGCGGATTCGTCGCACTCGGTCCCATCGTGATCGCCGACCGAATGGGCGTCGCCGGCCTCGGCTCGATCCTCGGTCTGCTCTACACGGGTCCCGGACTCGGCGGGCTGATCGGACCGCCGAGCGCCGGTTGGCTGATCGACACGACCGACAGCTACCGCTGGGCGATCGGAGCCTGTTTGCTCTGCTCCACCACGGCCGTGCTGGTGCTCACCGGACTCCCCGTCGACGGGGCCGGGCGACTCCGACGAGCCGACGACGCGATCGGGTGACCCCGGAGACACCACCCGGGACGACTCCGGCGAAAGGTCATCGTGCCTGGCACCATGACCTCCGGCGAAAGGTCATCGTGCCTGGCACCATGGCCTATTGGGGCGGTGCGTAACGGGTGGCGAGATGGGCGAGGAGTTCGCGGCACTCGCGTGCACAGTTCGCCAGGATCTCGGCAACGGGCTCCACCGATTCGATACGACCCGCCACCTGTCCGGTGAGCGCCAAGCTCGCGTTCATGTCGCCGCCGAAGTACAGGTCGAGTGCCGTACCGACGAGCGCCGACATCGCGTTGGTTTCGGTGTCGAACTCGAGTGCTTCGCTACGTTCGGTGCGCAACGCGCGCAGCGACGGCGACGTGTGGCGGTTCAAGAACACGGTGTCGGTCTCGGCGGCGTCGACGATCGACTGCTTCCAGTTGTCGTGCACCGGCGATTCAGCCGCCGACACCATCCGCGTGCCCATCTGGATGCCTTCCGCCCCGAGCGCGAACGCAGCCGCCATCGACGCGCCGTCGATCATGCCGCCCGCCGCAATGATGGGCACGTCGACCTTGGATGCGATCAGCGGCAGCAGCACCATCAGCGCCACGTCACGAGGGTTCTTGAACCCGCCGCCCTCGCCGCCCTCGACCACGAGGCCGTCGACGCCCGCCTCGACCGCCTTGAGCGCCCCGTGCAGCGTCGGCACGACATGGAACACCGTGAGCCCCGCCTCCTTGAGCGTGGCCGTGTACTTCATCGGGTTCCCCGCGGAGGTCGTGACGAACCGAACGCCTTGATCGATCACGAACTGCACGATGTCGGGATCGCGCACGAACGCCTGAGCGATGTTGACCCCGAACGGCTTGTCGGTCAGATCGGCCATCTTGGCGATCTCACCACGAACCGCGTCGAGTTCCCCCGACGACGTCTCGATGATGCCCATGCCGCCGGCGTTCGACACCGCCGACGCCAACTGCGCCCGGGCGATCCATCCCATCGGCGCTTGCACGATGGGGAGTTCGACGCCCAACATCTCGGTGACTCGGTTCGGAAAGGTCGTGCTCATCGGGACGATCATGGCAGACCGTCACGTTTCCGTCGGAGGCGAGCCGTCCCGTACGGTCGGCACATGGAACTGAACAACAAGGTCGTGGTCGTCACCGGAGCCGGTTCGGGAATCGGCGAGGCGCTCGCGCGCGCAGCGGTAGCGGAGGGTGCGCGCCACGTCGTCGTGGCCGATCTCGACGGTGTCGGCGCCGCTCGGGTAGCCGACGACATCGGCGGCACTGCGGCCGAACTCGACGTGGCCGACGAGGCGGCGGTCCGGCGTCTGGTCGCCGACACCGAAGCGGCACACGGCCCGATCGGGCTGTTCGCCTCCAACGCAGGCTTCGTGACGAGCGCAGGGCTCGAAGACTCCAACGCCGCGATCCAGAAAATGTGGGAGGTCCACTGCATGGCCCACATCTACGCCGCCCGCGCCGCGCTACCGTCGATGATCGCCCAAGGCGAGGGGTACCTTCTCAACACGGCGTCGGCAGCCGGACTGCTCAGCCAGATCGGCTCGATGACGTACTCGATCACCAAGGCCGCGGCGGTATCCCTCGGCGAATGGCTGTCGATCTCGCATCATCATCAGGGGATCCGGGTGTCGGTGCTGTGCCCGCAGGCAGTGCGTACCAACATCGTGCAGAACAGCCCGGACTTCGACGGCAGCAGTGACCCGGAAACGTTCGAAGGTGGCGTGGCCAGCGGCGACGGTGTCCTCGATCCGGCAGACGTCGCAGCGATGTGCATCGACGCAATCCGAGCCGAGCGATTCCTCGTGCTTCCTCACCCCGAAGTGCAGACCTACGTCGAGCGCAAAGCTACCGACCGCGATCGCTGGCTCACGGGGATGCGCCGATTCCAGAACGCGCTCCACCCCGATGGCGTGCTCCCGGGCGACGCCATCGCGCCGACCATCTGAGACGGCGGACCGCCAGACGTCCCGACAGCGGGTGGTTCCCGCAGCGCGGCTACGCCGCGTCGAACGTCATCGTGCGACGCGAGATCGCGTCGCGCACTTCGATGATCGTCAGGACGACGAAGAACTGGGCAACGGCGACGAACGCCACCGACGCTGACGCTGCCGTGTCGAGGTGATAACTGATCGTCAGCCCGATCACGACCGACAGCCAACCGAACACGACGCCGACGAGCATCGCGATCGGCATACGCCGCACGAGCAGCACGGCCGTGGCGGGCGGTGCGACCAGCAGGCCGAACACGAGCAGTGTCCCGACGACTCGGAAGGTCGACACGACCGACAGCGCAAGCAGCATCAGCATCGCGACATGAGCGACGCCCGGACGCATGCCGAGCACCTCGGCCTTCTCTCGGTTGACGGCAAGCGCGAGGAATGCACGGTGACCGATGACGAGGCCTGCGATGGTCACCCCGAGCGCGCCAAGTCCGAGCCAGAGGTCTCCGCTGCGCACGCCCAACACGTCGCCGAACAAGAACGACGTGAGGTCGCCGGCAAAGGTGACCTCACGACTGATCAGCACCACGCCGAGGGCGAGCATGCCGACGAACAACAACCCGATCGCCGTGTCGTCCGACAGACGGGTCGTCCGATGCACGACGTTGATGCCGAACACCATCACCAGGGCGCTTGCCATCGCTCCGAGCGTCACGTCGAATCCCCAGATGACCGCCAGCGCGATTCCCGGCAGGACACCGTGCGCCATCGCGTCGCCGAAGAACGCGAGCCCGCGCACCACCACCCAGGTGCCGATCAGCGCCGTGGTGGTGGCGGCGAGCAGACCGCCCATGAGCGCTCGCTGCGTGATCTGTGAACCGAACGCGTCGGTGAAGAGATCGAACATCGCAGCGATCGTGTCAGATCACGCGAGCGCGTCGGCAATCAACGTGGCGTTGAGCGACAGATAGTCGAGATAGGTCTCGGCACCTGAACCGGGTTCGCCGAGCGAGCCCGAGTACAACTGCACAATGGTGAGATCGCCGCCGACCTGGTCAGCGAGCGCCTGTGCCAGGCGATCCGACTCGGTCGTCTCGGCGAAGATCGCCGGAACCCCGAGCTCTCGGATCATGCCGGTGAGATCGTCGAGGTCGGATGCGGACACGTCAGCCGACGTGGTGAGCGATGGGATGATCGCTCCCACCACGTCGAGGTCGTAGCGATCGGCGAAGTAGCCGAAGGCGTCGTGGTTCGTGATGAGCACACGACGCTCGGCAGGGATCGGTTCCAACGTGGCGCGGACTTCGTCGTCCTTGGCCTGGAGGGCCTCGACGTAGTCGGCGATGTTCGCTTCGATGGTGCTGGCATCGAGACCGAGTTCGATCAACTCGTCCCCCAGCGCCTCGACGACTGACACCATGGCCATCGGATCCATCCACACGTGCGGGTCGACACCGCCATGGTCATGGTCATGGTCATGGTCGTGGTCGTCCTCGACCGCCTTGTCCTCGTCGCCGTGATCCTCGTCGCCATGGTCCTCGTCGCCATGGTCATGATCCTCGTCGCCATGATCCTCGTCGCCGTGGTCATGATCCCCGTCGCCATGATCCTCGTCGCCATGATCCTCGTCGCCATGGTCCTCGTCGCCATGGTCATGATCCTCGTCGCCATGATCCTCGTCGCCATGATCCTCGTCGCCATGGTCATGATCCGAATGACCCTCGTCGGCCTCGAGGCTGAGTCCCGCATGATCGGTGAACGCGAACACCCGTGTTCCGCTGTCGGCGACGGCGTCGATCACTCCGGCGAGGCCTTCTTCCAGGCCCAGACCGTTCACCACGAGCAGATCGGCCTGCTCCATCGCCTCGGCGTCTCGCGCTGAGGGCGCAAAGTCGTGGGGATCGGCACCGAGCGGCATCACGACCTCGACCTCGACGAGCGTCGGCACGGCGTCACCGAGCGCGGCTCGCACGATGTCGCCGTGGATCGATGCGGTCACGACCACCGAGAGCGGCTCGATGTCGCCAGCCTCCTCGGCCACGGTCGTCGGCGCGGCGCTCTCCGTGGCCACCGGCTCGGGCTCCGGCTCAGCATTCGGCTCCGGTGCCGCAGTGTCGGCCGGGGCATCCGCGTCGGTCTCAGCGGGCGACTCGCTGGTCGTATCGTCGCTGCCGCACGCTGTCAGCCCGAGCGCAACAGCGAATGCCAACGCCGCACTCTTCTTGGCCACACCGGTTTTGATAGTGAGACTCTTTCTCATAACCACATGGTAGGTCGGCAGCCCACCATCGCCAACGTCGGGAGCGCGCAAAGCCGCAACAAGGCGCAGCGACGCGTGTGACTCAGGCGCAGTTCGCGCAGTGGCCGTACACGTCGAGGTTGTGATGCGCCGCGACGAAGCCATCCGAACGCTGGAGCGCTGCGAGTGCCACGGCCAGCGCCTGTTCCACTGCGTCGTCGAACACGACGTCGGCGACGGAGCCACACGACTCACAGATCAGATGATGGTGGTGCTCGGTCAGCGCCTCCGACAACTCATAGAGCGAATGGTCGCCGCCGTGGCTGAGCCGACGAACCACCCCGGCCTCTTCGAGCAGCGACAGATTCCGGTACGCCGAACTCTGCGCGAGATCGTCCGACATCTCGAGCAACTCCGGCAGCGTGACCGGGCCGCCCGCTCGACGGAGTCCGGCGACGACGGCACGACGGCCGGTGGTGTAGCGGAGGTCGTGATCGGCCAGTTGTTGGGTGACCGCCCGATCGAGTTCGTTGGTCGACGACATGACGAGCGTCAGGATAGTGCTCGACCCGAATCGTCGGCGGCCCGGCCAGCGCTCCGACGCGGCCGGTCAGTCCGCACCGACCGCTCGCTCGGCGATCAACCGTTCGATCTCCTCCTCGGTCAGCCCGGCCTCGGCCAGCAACATCCGGCTGTGCTCACCGAGACGGGGCGCCGGGGTCGAAGGGGCGAGATCGACGCCACGAATCCGCATCGGTGCGCGCACCGACCGGTACGAACCGAGCGCAGGATGCTCGATCGTGGGAAACACGCCGATCGCCTCCGCCTGCGGATCGGCGGCGACCTCGTGGAGACCGAGGACCGGCCCCCAGATCAGCCCGTGTTCGTCGAAGATCGCTCCCCACTCGTCGCGCGTCTTCTGCGCCAGCGTCTCGTCGATGATGTCGACGAGTTCGGACAGGTTGTCGAAACGCGCCTTCACCGAGTCGAAGCGCGGGTCGTCCACGAGATGGTCAAGGCCGACCGCAGCGCAGAAACGCGGGAACGCCGAGGCCTGCGGCATGTTGAACACGACCCACTGGCCGTTCGCGCACGGGTAGCGGTTGGTCAGCGGCGTGATCTGCTGACGTCGCGATCTGTGCCGGACGGGTGCATGATCAGCAGCGGTGACCGCGTAGTCGCTGGCGAGCGTCCACGCAGCGGTTTCGAACAGCGAGGTCTCGACGACCTGCCCCTCCCCCGTCCGCTCGGCGAGGCGAAGCGCAGCCAGGATCCCGGCGACCAGCGCGAGCCCGGTCGTGTGATCGCCCTGAGCAGGGCGCGCCATCGCGACCAGCCCATCGCTCGATTCCCGCATCGAGTCGTACAGGCCCGATCGGCCGAAGAACGCGGTGACGTCGTAACCGGGGCGCCAAGCCTCCGGCCCGTCGGTGCCGTACCCGGTCAGCGTCGCGTGCACGAGGCCGGGGCGGATCTCGAACAGCGTGTCGGGGTCCAGCCCAAACTTCGCCTGACGCCGCGGCAGCAGATTGCACATGAACACGTCGGCGTCGGCGCAGAGCCGGCGCACGACATCGGCGCCTCCCGTCGAGCCGAGATCGACTGCGATCGAGCGCTTGCCCCGGTTGTCGACATCGAACACGAAGTCGTAGCCACGCAGGTCCCCGTCGACCTTGGCCGGACGACCCGTCCCGCGCATCGCATCGCCTTCGAGGGGTTCGACCTTGATCACCGTGGCACCCAGGTCGGCAAGGATCGCCCCGGCGCTCGGCGCCGCCATCCAGCTGTCGACCTCGACGACGGTCACATCCTCCAGGGGCTTCATCGACGCGGCGTCACCCGACGGCTCGTTCATCGGTCGTTCTCCATCACCGCAGTGTCACGCGGTGACGGTGGCAGCGAAGAATCCGCGGAGCGCCTCGGCCATCTCGGCTCGGTAGGGCGCGCCGGTCAACAACGCTCCGACGGCCACGATCGAGGTGTGGATCTGCCCGCGAGCCACCACGTGTCGAACCGACACGCCGGCGTCGGCGAGCGCTTCGGCGTAGGCGTTGCCTTCATCGCGCAACGGGTCGAACTCGCAGGTGACGATCATCGCCGGCGGCAAGCCGACCAGCGACTCTGCGCGCAACGGCGACACCCGAGGATCGCTGCGATCCTCGACGTCGACGTAATGATCCCAGAACCAGGTCATCAGGGCCTTGGTCAGGATGTAGCCGTCGCCGTTCTCTCGGTACGACTCGCGATCGAAGTCGCAGTCGGTGACCGGCGAGAGCAGCACCTGTCCGCACAGGGACGGGCCGCCTTCGTCCCGTGCACGCTGGGCGACCACGGCCGCCACGTTCGCGCCGGCGCTCCAGCCGGCGACCGCGAGTTCGCCAGGGCGCCCGCCGAGCGCCTCGGCGTGTTCGGCGACCCATCGTGTTGCGGCGAACCCGTCGTCGGCCGCCGCCGGGAACCTCGCTTCGGGAGCATGCCGGTAGTCGACCGACACGATGACGGAATCCGACTGGTTGCAGAGGTCGCGGCACAGCGCGTCGTCGGAGGTGGCGTTGCCGATCACCCAACCGCCGCCGTGGAAGTAGACCGTGACCGGGTGCGGTCCCGGTGTCGCCGGCCGGTAGAGCCGATACGCGAGCTCGGTCACACCGTCCGCCGCGGGCAGGGTGCCGTCGACGACGTCGCCGACCTCTGGGCCGGGCGGATTGGCAGCCGACATCGCCTCCGAGAACGCTCGTGCCTCGACCGGCGACATCGTGTCGAACGACGGCAGCCCCATCTCCGCCATCATCTCGAGCAGGATCATCACGTCGGGCTGCACTCGACACACCACACCGTCGTTGACGACCGAGCGATCAGCACCACGCAACTCGAAGCCGAGATGGTCGCGCTCGACGACCTGGTCACAGATGCCCCGGTAGCGGTCGACGCCACCGAGGTAGGGCAGCACGACCCGCGGCTTGCCGGGGACGTTCGCCCCCATGTACCAGGAGTTCGCCTGCGGGAACAGGGTGATGTCGGCGAAGTCGTTCGTGTGGGTGACCCAACCGTCTTGGGCCAACTGCGTCGGCTCGATCGTGTCGAGCCCGTTGGCGCGCAGGTGCTCGATGGCCGCCGTGATCCAATCGACGTGCTGCTCGATCGAGACCGCCATGTTCGACATCACCGACGGACTCTGCGGCCCGGTCACCATGAACAGGTTCGGGAAGCCGTGCGACATCAGCCCCAGGTAGGTCTGCGGTCCGTCGGCCCAGACGTCGCGGAGTTGCGCACCGTCGCGTCCGGCGATGTCGACGGCGACGATCGCCCCGGTCATCGCGTCGAACCCGGTGGCGAACACGATCGCGTCGAACTCGTACGAGGTCGCACCGTCGCCGTCGACGACGTCGATCCCCGATTCGGTGATCTCGCTGATCGGCGTCGAGCGGAGATCGACGAGGCGCACGTGCGCTTCGTTGAAGGTCTCGTAGTAGTTCGTGTCGAGGCACAACCGCTTCGTGCCGATCGGATACGACGTCGGGCACAGCGCCTCGGCGGTCGCCGGATCCTGGACGATCGAGCGGATCTTGCTCCGGACGAACTCCGCGGCGGTTTCGTTGGACGCAGGGTTCAGCAGCAGGTCGTTGTACGCGCTGGTCAGCGAGAAGATGGTGCCGTCTTGCCAGGCCTGTTCGTAGCGAGCCAAGCGGGCCTCGTCCGACACCGCGAGCGCGCTGTCGGTCGCCTGTTCCAATGGAACGCCGACCGACGACCAGCGAGCCGAGTGCCGGTAGGCGTCGCGGTCGGACTCGACCGCGGACCGCTTGGCGTCGTCGACCGGGCCATTGCGGGCAGGCAGCGAGAAGTTCGGCGTCCGCTGGAACACCGTGAGCTCGCTGGCCTGGCTGGCGATGATGGGAATCGACTGGATTGCGGACGAGCCGGTGCCGATCACGGCGACGCGTTTGCCGGTGAAGTCGACCCCCTCGTGCGGCCATCGACCGGTGTAGTACGTCTCGCCGTCGAAGCGCTCCGCTCCGGCGATGTCGAGGTCTTTCATCGACGACAAGCAACCGCTGGCCATCACGTAGTACCGGCACGTGGTCTCGACGCCGTCGTCGGTCGTGATGCGCCACAGCCGCTCGGCGTCGTCCCACACCGCACCCTCGACGCGCGTCGAGAACTGGACGTCGCGCCGCAGGTCGTGCTTGTCGGCAACGAAGTTCAGGTAGCGAAGGATCTCGGGCTGGGTCGCGTAGCGCTCCGACCACTCCCATTCGTGTTCGAGCTCCGGGTCCCACGAGTACTGGTAGTCGATGCTCTGGACGTCGCAGCGGGCGCCGGGATACCGGTTCCAGTACCACGTGCCGCCGACGCCGTCGCCGGTCTCGAAAGCCCGAACGCTGAGACCGGCCTGGCGACACGAGTGCACCAGGTACAGCCCGGCGAAACCTGCGCCGACGACGATCACGTCGAGATCGACGTCCGGGGTGCGGTTCTGCTCGTTCATGACAACCTCCGTTTCGCGCCGGGAGACACCACCCGGCGTGACCATCATCACACGACCCGAGGGCGGCAGTCGAGACGGCGACGTTGCCGCTCCGCTGACGCTCGGTCGGTAGTGTCGCGGCGTGGCAGCCAACGGCGAATCGGCATCGTCGAGGCGTGCCGCGGTTCGGCGTGTCGTCGCGAATCGACGGCTGCGCAGCGCGCTTCGTGGGTTCGGTGGGTTCTCGCTCGCCGAGTACGGCGGCTGGCTGGCGATCATGCTCGTCGCATACGAGCGTGGCGGCGCGGGCGAAGCCGGCATCGTCGCCGTGCTGCTGCTGCTTCCCGCAGCGGTCGCCTCGCCGCTCATCGCGACGCTCGGAGACCTCGCGGCGCGCGAGCGGGTGTTGACGCTCGGTTTCCTCACGACGGCAGCACTCCTCGGGGCAACCGGAGTGGCCGTGGTCGCCGAGGCGCCGGCCGTCGTCATCTACGGACTCGCCGTCCTGTTCTCGATGTCGATCATGTTCGCCAGGCCGGCGATGGGTGCGTTGATCCCTGTCGAAGCGCGCAGCGCGGACGAGTTGACGGCCGCCAACGTCGCTGTCGGGTTCGTCGGCACGGCTGGAGCACTCGCCGGACCAGCGCTGGCGGCGCTCATCGTCATCGAGGGAACGCCGGGACAGGCGCTGCTGGTGCTCGCCGGGCTCGCCGGTGTCGCCGGGCTGTCGACGATCGGTGCAGGCACCTCCGCGCAGCCCGAAGCGACCGACGACGACCCCGACCTCGGCTCGCCCTTGCGCGCCATGGCCGACGGCTTCCAGACGCTGCGCTCGGACGCCCGCATCTCGTCGTTGGTGGTGTCGATCAGCGCCACGTCGGTCCTCATCGGCGCCGTCGACGTCGGGGCGGTGATCCTCGCCCTCGACGTACTGGGGGACGACGAGTCCGTTGCCGGTCTTCTGACGACGATGTTCGGGCTGGGCGCCGTCCTCGGATCGGTGGGCAGCGTCGCCCTCGTCGGACGTCAACGTCTCGCTCGGACGCTGACGGCGAGTGTCGGCGCTGCCGGTGCATCCCTCGCGATCGTGGGAGCGAGCAGCATCCTCGTTCTGACGGTCGTGCTGTTGGTCGTCGCCGGACTCGCCGTTTCACTGGCCGAGGTCGCCGCGCGCACCATGATGCAAGGGCTCACCTCCGACGACACGCTGTCGCGACTCTTCGGAGTGCTGGAAGGGACACAGGCGCTCGGATTGGCGGCTGGCGGGTTCGCAGTGTCGATGGCGACGGTTGCGTTCGGCCCCACCGCTGCGTTCGCTGGCGTGGCAGGTGCTGTCGCCGTGGTCGCGATGACCACCTGGCGTCGGCTCGCATCGATCGACCGCGAACGACACGTCGCGCCGCTACCCCTGTACGACCTGCTTCGCAGCACCGCCGTGTTCGGTGCGCTGCCGCCGTACGTGATCGAGCAGCTGAGCCAACGGTTCCACCTGACGCACCACGAGGCCGGATCGTCGATGCTGCGCCGCGGTGGCCGCGGGCGCCACGTCGGGGTGATCGACAGCGGCAGCGTGACCGTGACCCTCGACGACGGGGCCACCGTCGAACGAGGACGCGGCTCGATCGTCGGTGAGATCGCCGTCCTCCGCAACGCCGAGCGGTCCGCCGACGTCGACGCCGGTCCCGACGGTGCCGACGTGTACTGGATCGATGGCGTCGCCTTCCTCGACGCCATCAGTCGCGTGCGTCGTAGCCATGCTCGCGCCGAAGCCGAAGCGAGCCGACGTCTCGGCGAGACCGCCTGAGAAGTCGGTCGTCGCTCGACACGACCCGCTGCGTCAGTTCGCCGTGAACTCGACGCGCAGCCGCGGTCGGAGGCGTGAGCGCAGCACGAGCCCGACGAGCAGCAGGGCGCCCGCCACGCTGACGATCGTCATCGGGTGCGTTCCGGTCGCCGGGAGTTGGGTGACCGGTCCACCGGGCTGGCCGAGCGGGATCTGCGGTTGCGCCGGAGGTACGGGAGGTGCCGGCGGTGGCGGCGGGTCGAGCGTCATCGCCATGCGCAGCACCACCGTCTGGTCGATGGCACCACTGCCGACGGTGATCGACAGCGCTGCTTCGCCGGCGACCAGGTCGGCCGCCGACACGACGATGTCGATCGATGCGTCGTAGGTCTCACCGGGCTGCAGCGTCACGACGGTGTCGATCGGTGCGGAACGGGCGGAGCGCACCGCGGAGGCCGCTCCGTCGACGGTGACCCCGTCGAACGAGACCGGCATCGTGCCGGTGTTCTGAACCTGCACCAACACATGGATCGTCTCGTCGACCCAGTACCCGGCGGCACTCGACGGGCTGGACAGCTCGGTCACCGTCACCTCGAAGCGCTCGAACGGCAACTCGACCCGCGCGCTCGCTTCGCCCGACAACGTCATGCCGTCGGCGACCAGGGAGACGTCGAGCCCCAGGTCCGCGTGCCCGAGGTCGAGATCGGCCTGCGTCAGGTCGCGCTCGATGTCACATCGCCACGTCCGAGCAGCGGTCGACACACACGTCGCTGCGTCGTCGGAATCGACGACCGGTTGGCCGGTCGATGTCGCGGCAGCACCGAGCATCTTGACCTGGAAGCCCTGCACGACGCTGTGCGGGCGACCGTGGTCGCCTTCGACGTCGTAACCGTTGGGCGGCGTGGCCGCGGGCGCCAACGCGGTGACGGTGATCGACCGCGACGGCGCCTGATCGCTCCATTCGTCGTCGAACGCTGCGAGTCCGTCGAGCAGGGTGATGCCCAGATCGACGGCGAACGTCGACGCCGAGCGGTCGGCGGCGGTCACGGGGAGGGTGAGGTCACAGGTGTAGTCCGAGGACGCGGCGAGCGTGCCGAGCCCGAACGTGTCGATTCCCGCGGCGATCGTCAGGGCGCCATCGGGCCCGGTGCACGAGTCGACGGTCGCGCCGGCGATCGGTTCGAGCACGACGCCGATCGGCGGTCCCGGTCGGGTCGACAGTCGGATGGTCGCCTCGGTCGTCTCGCCGGTCACGTCGAAGCCCGTGGTGAGCAGCTCGAACTCGACGCCGGACGCCGACAGCAGTGCGGGGTCCGCCTGACGGTCGATGTCACCATCCGCGATGAGGCGGGCGCCCAACTCCACGTCGACCAGCCCGGCGGGTTCGATGGCGGCAGCGTCGATGTCGACGCCGAACCCACGAACCGACCCGGCCTCGGTGACCGTGTTCCAGAGTTGGAGGTTGTTCTCGAAGCGGCAGACGTTCGTGCCGATGATGTCGTCACACCCCGTGATGGTCACGCCCGGTGCCGGGTACAGCGGCATCTCGAAACGCCCCCACGCAGGAACCTGGTCGAGCTTGATGGTGACGCTGCCGGTCGTGCTGGCCGTCGACGACGCGCCGGCAACGGCCGGGGTCGGCAACCAGACGATGTCGTCGTCGAGTTCCACCACGAACTCGACGTAGCGCTCGGCGACCTCGAACGGGATGGGCAAGCTGGCGTCGACGTCGTCGGGGAAGGTCAGGTCGTCGTCGACGAGGTCACTGTCGCCGGGGACGAGCGACGTCGCTCGCACCAGGATCGGGGTGTTGGCCACCAGGTCGGCGTTGCTCAAGGTTCGGCTCGATGTGCAGGTGACCGTCTGGCCGGGCGCCAGCGTGAGCGCAGCGACGGACGATCCGGAACAGTCGAGGTTGCCGAGACTGCCGCCGGTGAGGACGAAGTCGGTCAGTTCGATCGTGCCCTGGTTCTCCAGATCGAGTGAGATCGAGAGTTGGTCGCCGACGGCGGGGGCGACAGGGTCGACGGTGATGTCGAGCCCGAGACGCCGTTCGACGAACACGTCGACCGAGCGTTCGAACACGGCGATCGGGAAGCCGTCGGCGAACACGGTGGCCGACATCGGCGCTGCCAGGTCGATGAAGTCGGCGGCGCCGAGCGAACGGGTGAGTGTGCAGTTCAGGGCCGTCGTCGTCGCGGGTGGGCAGCCACCCACCGTCGTCCCGGCAACGGAACCGACGGAGAGCAGCACGGCGGTGTCTGCTGCGACACCGAGCGTGTACGACAACTCGTCGTTCATCGCTCGCGGGGTGAACGGTACGTACGCTCCCCCGTTCAGTTGGAGCGCACCCGCCACGAAGTCGACGTCCACCGGCTCGAAGTCGACCGGTGACGTGCCGCGTGCCGTCTCGTTGCTGAACACGTCGTGTTCGATGACGTCGATGTCACCGCTCGCGGGCGGGCTCGCAGGAAGCGCCAGTCCGAGGGTCAGGTCGCATGACACGACGGTCGTCGCCGGCAGCAAGGCCTCGATGACGGCGGCGCCGCCGATCACGGTCGTCGCCAGGTCGCTCCCGCCGCTGGTGCACGAGGCTCCGACGACGGTGCCCTCGACCTCGACGTGGGTGATCGCGGCGTTCGAGTCGGTCGTGAAGCCGACCGTCACCGGCGTCTCCGGGCCGAACTCGCCGTAGTAGATGGTGTCCGGAGCCGTGACGGCAGTCGCCGCCGACGCCGTGGCCGCGGGGACGACCACGGCCAACCCGGCGACGAGCCCGATCGCTGCCGTCGTACGGACGCTCGCTCGGAGGATGGGGAGTGGAGAGTTCATGATGCTGACCTTGCTCAGATGTTCGCCGGGTAGGCGACGGTCGTTCCGCCGAGGAGTGAGTTGCTGCCGAGCCCCATCTGGCCGTTGGCGTTCGAGCCCCAGCAGAGTCGGGCGAGCACGTTGAAGTTCTGGGCACATGCAGCGGTCGCTCCGACGGTGCGCAGTCGCGAGTTGGCGTCGATCGTGACGGTGGCGAGTGCACCGGCGGTGTCACCGGCATAGTGCTTGCCCCAGCACTGGATCTGTGTCGAGCCGGTCGGCGGTGAGGTGTTGGCGCACGTCGTGTCGCCACCCGCCAGCATGTTGAAGTCCATGCTGTAGTTGACGCTCGCGAAGGTTCCCGTCGGCCCGCCCGTGGCTGCGGCGACGTTGGTTGCCGTCGAGGTGCTTCCGAGCTGGTTCTGCGAGTTGTCACCCCAGCACCGGATCTCGCCGATCGAGTTGGTCGTCGTCGCCATGCCCGTGTTGCGGATTCCGCCGAGCACCGCACAGGTGTGGGCACGGCCCGCCGAGATCTTGCTCGGCGCCCAGATCTGCAGGCCGGTTCCCGCCCCGCCGTTGTCTCCAACGGCCGCTGCGTTGCCGACGCAGGAGATGAGGGGGTCGCCGTAGTACTGCTCGTTCTGGCGGAGGCAGGTGTGGCTCCCGCCGATCGTGAAGTTGTCGCCGAACCGATCGATGTCGATGTCGACGCTGTGCTGTTTGAAGTTCGACGGCGTGGTCGCCCACAGGTCACGGTCGGAGGCGGAACCCACTCCTGCGCCCTTGCCCCAGCAGTGTGCATCGAGGACGGAGTCGTTGGTCCAGCTTCCCGCCGCACGGTTCTGCGACGAGGAGTTCGGGGAGTAGGTCCCGAAGATCGTCTGCGCACAGGCCTGCTCTCCGCCCACGACGAGGTCGTACGCGTCGTAGTTGTAGAGCCGATCGATGCTGGATTCGCGTACCCGAACCGGCGTTGGCGACGACTGGCCCTGCCCGTTGCCGAGCTGGCCGTCGAGACCGTAGCCCCAGCACCAGGTCGATCGAGTCCAGTGGAGTTCGTTCCAGGGGTCAGGGGTGCCGACGCCGTCGCGGAGTTCCTTCTTGAGGGCACAGGTGAACTCCTTGCCCTCCGCAGCGTTCGCCGATGCTTCGACGTTGCTCCATCCGGTGATCGGCACACCACTCGAGTCCGTCACGTACACCGGCTCGGTCGACACCGTCGTCGTGGTCGAGAACGCGTGTCCGAGCTGTCCCGAGGCATTGCCGCCCCAACACTTCATGGTGCTGTCGGTGTAGATGGCGCAGCCATGGTCACGGCCGAGGGAGATGTCGGTGATGCGTTCCGTGGTGAAGTTCAGGACCTTGCGAACCGCCCCGTGTGCTTCTCCCACCGTGACGAAGATGTCGACGGTGACGGTGGCGTGATACTGCCACTGCCCGCCGACGAGCGTGCGGGCCTGGCCGTAGCAGCCCCATTGCCCAGTGGCGTAGAGCTTGCAGTCGAACATCGTCGACGAGCTGCCGCCCGGGTACTTCGCGACGGTCGAGAAGGTCGGTGCTCCGGACACGGCTGGAAGTTGGATCGGTACGAACGCCGTCGCCGAGAGTTCACTCGGGACGCTCGGCGGGGTGATGACGACCGGTTCCTTGATCTCGATCGCCCACGTCGCGGTTGCGGTGTTCAGGAGCGAGTCGGTCACGGTGATCGTGACCGTGACGGCGTCCGCCACCGTGGTGGCTGTTCCGCTCACGACACCGGTGCTCGAGTCGATTGTCAGACCGGCCGGCAGGTTCGCCGACGCGGTGAACGTGTAGGGCCCCTTGCCGCCTGCCGCGACCGCCGCGCCGAGGGTCTCGGTGACGCCCCGGTGGCCGATCGCCCAGAGGTCGGTGGCCGAGAGCGTGAGCGGCTCGAGCAGCACCTCGATCGTGACGGTCCGCGTCACCTCGGTGCCGGCAGCGTCGGTGACGGTCAACCCGACCTCGTAGTTGCCGGACGATTGCGGACGACCGGAGAAGGTCGCCGTCGCTCCGTCTGTCGTCATGGTGACGCCGGCCGGAAGCCCGGTCGCAGCGGACCAGACATACGGCGTGACGCCTCCCGAGACGGTCGCCGTGCCGCTGTAGCTCGCGGCAGGGTCGAACAGGTTCGGACTCGTCGGCATCGACGTCACGTCGAGGGCCAGGGTGGCAGCTGCGGCGATCGTGATCGTCGCGGTACCCGACGCCGAGCGGCCGGTGCTGTCGGTTGCCGACACGGTGATCGGGTACGTGCCACCGGTCAGTGGACGGCCGGTGATCGCACGAGGCGACGCTCCGGTCGCTGCGGTGAGCGTCGTCGGGAGGCCCGAGACGGTCACGGTCGGGTTGTTGCCACCCGACCACGAGAACGAACCGGTGTAGTTCACGCCGGCCGATCCGGTGGTCGCGATGCCGCTCACATCGACGGCGAGCGGGTCGCGGACGTCGATGGTGTGACTCCGAGTTCCTTCGAAGATGCCGGCAACGGCCTTGACGGTGAACGTGACCGGCCCGTTCTCGCCGGTCGGCGTGCCGGAGAGCACCCCGGTCGTCGGATTGATGCTGAGCCATGACGGCGCGTTCTCGAGTGAGAACGTGTGTGCCCCGATGCCACCGGTCGCCGACGCGCCGGCGCCGGAAAGCGCTGCGCCGTTGTCACCGTTGGCGGGTGCGGTCACCGTGACCGCAACGGGTTCGGTGTCGCCGACGACGAGCGTGAAGTCGGCCGTTGCGGAGCGGTTGTCGCTGTCGGCGACCGTCACCCGGAATGGGTGGGTTCCTGCCGTCGTCGCAAGGTTCGCCGACGAGAAAACGCCGGTCGTCGCGTTCAACTCGACGAAGTCGGGCACCGGCGACGAATCGGTGGTGGCGATGCTGTAGGTGTAGGGCGGCACGCCACCCGTCGCCGACACGCTGCCGTCGTAGAGGTTGCCCGTGCCCAGCGTGGTGCGAGCGCTCGACACGTCGACGACGATTGCCGGGATCACCCGCAGGTTGACGATCGACGACACGGTGTAGTTCGCTGCGTCAGTGACGGTGTAGGTGACGGGGATCTGCACCGTCTGGTCACCGCTGGTCGGGCGTCCCGAGAATGCACCCGTGGTTGCGTTCAGGACGATCCCGTCGGGAAGCCCCGTCGCCGAGTACGACACGGGCGCGTTGCCGCCGGTGGAGGTGATCGTGCCCGTCACGTCGAGGTCGGTGTAGGCCGTGGTCGGCGCACCCGTTGCGTCGATGGTGAGCGGGCCGGTGACCGTGAACGTGCGCGTGCCGGTCACTGCAGGCGAGCCCGCCGAGTCGGTGACCGAGATCGACACGGTCGACTCGCCGGCCGCCGTCGGGGTACCGGTGACCGTGCGGGTCGGGCCGTCCTCGTCGCCGACGAGGCTGAGTCCATCCGGGAGTCCGGTGACGTCCCAGCTGTACGGAGCGACGCCGCCGGTGACGGAGAGCGTCGAGTTCGCTGCGTAGGAGGTTCCGGACACGCCGTTCGGGAGCGTCCCGTCGACCAGTGCCAAGGCGGGTTCGATCACGACCGGAACGGTCTGGCGCACTGCGGGACGGCCACTTGCGTCGCTCAACTCGAGCGTGACGCGGTAGCTACCGACCAGCGTGGGTGTACCGGTGAACGCGAAGCTGTTGTCCGGTCCGCTGGCGACCGAGACACCGAGCGGGAGTCCGACCGCCTTGAGGTCGTAGGGTGCGCGGCCGCCGCCGACCTGGACCTCGCCGGCGTAGGTGCCGCCGAGGGCACCGGACGGGAGATCTGTGGTCAGGATCGACGCGCCCGCGACCGAGCGAAGCGACACCGCGGCGACGGCAGGGGTCGAATCGATCGAATCGGTGACGGTGACGTCGAACGAGAGCACGCTGGCCGTCGGCTGAGAGCCGACGACGCGGACACGGCGACCGTCTTGCGACGCGTCGAACGTGACACCCGACGGGAGGTCGGTGACGGTCCAGGTGTACGGGCCCGTGCCACCGACGACGGTCATCCAACCGTCGGCGGGCTGCATCTCGGCCGAGCCGACCGGCACGGTGACCAGCGTCGTGTCGAGCACCAGTGGCGGGCGGATCGGGAAGTACCGGGTGGTCGCCGCCTTCGCACCCAGCCGTGATTCGACGTCGACGCGGTACGCCTGGGTGCCGGCGACGAGGGGAGTGCCGGCGATCGTGATCGTGCGACCGGATCGGATCACCTCGAGGCCGTACGGCACGCCGGTGGCGCGATGGGTCACGGCGTCGACACCGTCGGCGATGGTGATCGAGTGGGAGTAGAGCTGACCGACGTCGCCCGCCGGGAAGGTGACGTCGGGGATGTTCACGGCGGGGACGACCGTCCACGGCACCTGGAACGAGACGTCCGGCGCGACCGAGCTGTCGCTGATCGACACCTGGATCGTTCCCGAACTCGCCGTCGGCGTCGTGCCGACGAAGGCGTTGACCGGCGTCGTCGTGGTGGTCGCCGCGAGCGAGACCCCCTCGGGCAGCCCGGTCGCCGACCAGGTGTACGGGCCCTTGCCGCCCACGGCGAGCGCGGTGCCCTCGAAGGATCGACCGACTTCGCCGACGCCGACCGTTGCGGGTCCCGGGCCGAACTTGGGCACCACCTTCACGCCGATGACCTTCTCGCTGTACAGGTCACTGGCGAACTTGCCGGGCGGCACGATGCTGGCGTCGACGGCGAACGTGAGCGGAGCCGACGAGGCCGGGGTGCCCGAGATCGTGACGGTGTTGCCACGACCCGACAAGGAGAATCCGGCGGGAAGCTCGTGGCTCCACTTCACGACCGAGCCAGCCGGAACGTTCGAGAGCGAGACGGTGCCGGAGAGTGGCTGTCCCTCGACGCCCTCGGCGGGCAAGGTGTGCGTCATCGGCACGGTGCGATTTCGGTCGCGCGAGAACACCTCGACCGGGCCCCACAGCGTGCCGCGAGCCAGGCTGGTCGACGCAGAGAAGCCGACCGTGGTCAGCAACAGGTCGAACTCGAACGTGAGCTCGGCGTCGATCCCGGCGTCGATCTGCGCGGTCACGACCACCCACTTGGCGATGTCGGGGTTGACGACCGCCTTGATGCTGGGCTTGACCCAGACCTTGAAGCCGAGCACGCCGTACAACGCGGCGCTGTACGAGCCGATCAAACCGACCTCGAACGTCGCCTTGCCCTTGGTGTCCAGGTTGAATCGACGGTTCAGGTCGAACTCGTTGATCGTCTTGAGCCCGCCGTCGTATCGAGCGCCGATCTTCGCCGACGCGGTCGCGCCAGCGGAGATCTCGAGGTCGCCGTCGGCCTCGACGCTCACTTCGACTTCCAGCCCCAGGCTGTGGGTGATGACGATCGGCACGGGGCCGATGGAGAACTTGATCTTGGGGAGGTCCTTGCTGAACAGCCGCCGCGTGAGGTTGCACGAGCCGCCGTCGGGCAGCGTGCCGGTCGCGTCGAGCGAGATGCTCGGCGTGTAGAAGGCTTCGGCGCGGACGTAGAAGGCACCCCAGCTCGCCGATCCGCTGTACGACAAGCCGTTCACGTCGAAGTCGATGTCGACGTCGCCGCCTGCACAGTCGACCGTGGTGTTGCCAGCGGAGATGCCCAACGAGTTGGCCGCCACGATGGCGGCTTCGTTGACCTGGCGAGCGGACTGGGTGACCCCGCGGGCATCCTCCTGGATGATCCCGGTCTCGGCGTCGGCGACGAAGTCGAACGAACCCGACGGGATCACCTCGCCGAGCGTCACCTCGTCGGCTGTCACCATCGAGCCGTCGACGGCGCTGACACGGCCGTAGAACGGAAGGCCGTCGGTGTCTTCGAGCACGACGATCTCGTCGACGTCGAGGTCGGCTCCGTCGGGCATGGCAAACGTCGCAGAACCCGTCTGGTAGCCGCCCGATGCGAGCTCGACCTGCGCGTCGCCTTCGGTCAGGGCCACGACGTGGGAGCTCAACTGGTTCACGCCTGGCGGCAGCCATGCCACGACATCGACGACGACATCGGTATCGACCGGACTGTAGATGCGGACCTTGCCCTCGTCGCCGAGTTGCACCAGCACCTGGTTCGCGATGTTCTGCCCGGCGGCGAAGTTGAGGCTGGACGCTTCGGGGAGTTCGTCTTGCGAGGGGTAGACGGTCAGGAAACCCGAAGCTGAGGGGCGGACGGCGGCGACGTTGAGGATGACCGAACCGGCTCGTTCCGCGACACCGGCGCGACCGCCGACCTGCACGTCGAGGACCGTGCCGCCGCGAATCGGACCAGCGCCAGCCTGCGCACCGTCGATCGTGCTCATGCCAGGCCGCGTGTCGAGCAGGCGGCTCGGTACCAGCGATGCGACGTCGGAGTCGTCGGGGAGCCAACCGACGACGTCGACCACGATGTCGGTCTCCGAGGAGGTGTACACGCGGAAGCGACCCGTGCCACCGAGTTCGGCGACGACCTGATTGGCGACCGCCGATCCGGTCGAGTAGTTCAGACTGGCGGCGTTCGGGCGCTCGTCGCCGTCGGCGTACACGGTCAAAAAGCCGTTCGCCGACGGATTGACGGCGGTGACGCTGATCACGACACTGCCCGCGCCGATCACCGGAACCCCGCCCCGGCCGATGACGCTGACCGGCACCGAACGGTCCGCTCCGACTCGACCGATCCCGGCCATCTTGCCGTCGACGGTCTCTTTGCCGGGCCGGGTGTCGAGAAGCCGCGCCGGAACGAGTGTGGGTGCTTCGCCGGTGGCGTCGACCCAGCCGACGACGTCGACGACGAGGTGCGCCGCCGCCCGGTGGTAGATCGCGACGCGACCGTCATCTCCGAGGCGGACGAGTACCTGGTTGGCGACCGCAGTGGTGACGCCGTGGTTCAAGCTCGCGGCGAGCGGAC
Source organism: Ilumatobacter sp. (assembly GCF_046290335.1). Classification (GTDB taxonomy): domain Bacteria; phylum Actinomycetota; class Acidimicrobiia; order Acidimicrobiales; family Ilumatobacteraceae; genus Ilumatobacter_A. Next base: position 131,546 of record NZ_JBKAGH010000005.1, read on the forward strand.
GATCGGCCGTGGCCGGATAGACGGTTGCGTAACCGGGTGTGGACGGACGAACGATCGAGACGTTGAGCATGACGGCAGAGGCGCCGTCGCTCGGGACGCCACCGCGACCGGCCACGTCGACGACGAATTCGTGATCGGCGGGCAGCGAGCCGCCGCCGGACTGTTTCCCGTCGATGGTCGAGTCGGCGGCGCGGGTGTCGACCAGTCGGGCCGGAACCAGGGGCGTGATGCCGCTGCGCGACGTCTCGATCGCCTCGGATGGCGCGGTCGGGACGGTCGTCTCGGCAACCGAGGATTCGAGTGCCGCCTGCTCCAATACCGGCAGCTCAGCGGGCGTCGGCTCGGCGGAAGCGGATGCACCGATGGGGAGTCCGGTGACGATGGCCGCCATGCCGAGCAACATCGCGATGGCGGACCGACCGGAGATATGAACTCGCACGGACTCACGTCGGCGGCCGGACGTCACATCTTGAACAAATCGTGCAGATTGTTCGGTCGTCCCGCCGCAGTCAGGCGGCGGTCACCATCAGGAGCGACTGATCGTCCAGCCGGCCGATTGCGTCCGAAGCCGCCAGTAGTCGGCGTAGCGACCGTCGGCGGCGAGCAGTTCGTCGTGTGTTCCCGACTCGACGATGCGGCCACCGTCGACGAAGTGGATCGCGTCGGCACGACGGATCGTCTCCAACCGGTGGGCGACGACGATGGTCGTGCGCCGCTCGGCGAGGTTGGCGAGCGCTTCACGCAACAGCCGCTCGTTGGTCGGGTCGAGCGCGGAACTCGCTTCGTCGAGCAGCAGGATCGGCGCGTCCTTGCACAACGCCCGGGCGATGCCCAGACGCTGCCGCTCCCCGCCCGACAACCCGCGCGCCCCTTCGCCGAGCACCGTGTCGTAGCCGTCGGACAATTCCAGGATGCGGTCGTGGATGCGAGCGGCACGTGCCGCGTCGACGATGCGCTCGGTCGTCGCCGTCGGGTCGCCCGAGCCGATCACGGTCGTGACGGTGCCGCTCATGACCCCGACATCCTGGAACACCGCAGTGACCAGACCGGCCGCCTGTGCCATCGACATCGACTCGATGTCGATCCTCCCGATGCGCACCGACCCGGAGCGAGCATCGACCAGTCCGGCGACGAGCTTCAGCAACGTCGTCTTGCCGGCACCACTGGGCCCGACCAGCGCCGTGACGGAGCCAGGCGCAACCGACAGGTCGACTCGGTCGATGACCACGTCGTGCTCGCCGTACCCGGCGGTCACACCGACCAACTCCACGCCGATCGACCCGGTGTCGTCCGCAGCGACGTCGGCGAGCGGGCGATCCGGGACGACCGGCAGTCGCTGCCATTCCTCGACCCGACGCAACGAGGCTCCGAGTTCGGGCAGATGAAGCGCTCGGGCTCCGACGTCGAGCTGCGGTCGGAACAGCACCGTCGTGAGTAGCAGCGCAGCGATCATCGCCGACGACTCGGACGGATCGTCGACGACGAGGAACCCGGCCAGCACGATGATCGCCGCGGTACCTGCATCGATCAGCGCCTGGAACGCGGAGTAGGCGGCCGTCAGCCGGTCGACGCTGGCCACGTCGGCTTCTCGGATCCCGTCGACCGAACGAGCGAGTCCGTCTCGACGGTCTGCTGCGATGTCGTGCGCCCGGATGACGTCGATACCTCGGACGTACTCGAGGAGCCGTTCGGTGGTTTCGCCTTGCAACCGTCGCCGTTCCTCGTACACGGCGAGCACGCGGCCGAGCCCGAAGCGCAGTACCGGTACCGCCAGCAAGGTCACGGCGAGCGCCGCCACAGCCAGCCACGGGGCGAGGAACGCGAACGAGATCGTGACGACGACGGGAACGACGATCCCGCTGATCAACACCGGGAGTTCCCAGGAGATGAAACCGGCGATCTTGCCGGCGTCGTAGGTGAGCACCGTGAGCGCACGTCCCGCGTCGTCGCCCGAGAGCGCCGAGGGTGGCGCCGCGCGCATCCGATCGAGCAGTTCGTGTCGGATCCGAGCGGTCGCCTGATACGACACGACCCAGAGGATGCCGTTTGCATACCTGGCCACGAGGAACCGGACGAGCAGCGAGCCGCCGCAGATCGCGGCGACCGTCGACGCGTCACCCGTGGTCACCGGCTCGCCCTCTGCCAGGTCGACGACCACCACGACGGCGACCAACGCCGGGACCACGTGCAGCAGCGATGCGATCGCCGTTGCGATGAAGCCGATCGCGAGCGGGCGCCGTTCGGGCGCACAGATCCGCAGGAGTCGCAACACGGAGTCGATCACGGGGCGCCTCCGATCTCTCCACGCTCGGGTTCGACCCCGGAGATCGCCACGGCGCCGGCGACGGGCGCTCCGAGCCCGATGCCTTCAGCAGCGATCATGTCGTCCCACATCTCCGCGTACCGCCCGCCGTCATCGAGTAGCTGCTCATGGCGACCCTCGGCGACGATCTCACCGTCGTCGATCACGACGATGCGGTCGGCTCCGGTGACCGTGCGCAGTCGATGGGCGATGACGATCAGGGTCCGCCCGACGATCAGCTCGGAGATGGCCGCCTGGATGGCGGCTTCGTTGTCGGGATCCGCCATCGCTGTCGCCTCGTCGAGCACGACGATCGGCGCATCGCGCAGCATCGCTCTGGCGATCGTGAGCCGCTGACGCTCGCCTCCCGACAGCCCGGCACCCGGTGCGCCCAGCACGGTGTCGTACCCGTCGGGCAACCCCATCACCACGTCGTGGATCTGCGCCGCCCGGCACGCTGCGACCAGTTCGTCGTCGGTCGCGTCTCGGCGGGCGACGCGCAAGTTGTCGGCGACGGAGTCGGCGAACAAGAACGCATCTTGAAACACGAGCGCCTGCCGCGACAGCAGATCGCTCACCGCCATCTCACGAACGTCGACGCCGCCGATCGAGATCGAGCCGCTGTCGACGTCCCAGAATCGAGCCAGCAGACGTACGAGAGTCGACTTGCCGCCGCCCGATGGTCCGACGAGCGCGACGGCCTCGCCCGGGTCGACGCGGAACGAGATGTCGCGCAGCGTCGGCGTGCCGGGCTCGTGGAAGAACGTGACGTTGCGAAACTCGATGTCGTTGCTGGCCGGCCGCTGCGTCGGCGTGCGTTCGGGCAACGACGTCGAACCGAGCATCTCGTCGACGACCGCGGCGCCGTAGCTCACCCATGACAACCGGAATCCGAGTCGGTACGCGCGTTCCAGTGGTTGATGGATCCCCGCGCCGAGGAGCAGCACGAGGAGCAACGAGGTGACGTCGGTGCGATCGGTCGCGATCAGCCACACACCGACCGGGAGCACGGCGACGAAGTCGGCGGTCACGAGCACCCGGAATCCCGTACCCAGCGTGGCGTAACGCCGCGACCAACGCACTTCGGCGGCGGTGTGAGCGTCGGCTCCGGCGCGAGTCGGTGCCGACACTGCGCCGTGGGCATCGAAGAGGTGGAGCACGTCGGGGTTGCGGAGCAGTTCGGCTGCGCTCGCGTGCAGGTCGTCGGACGCCGACGTGCTGCGGCGGACGTCGTCGGACGTGTCGCGAAGCCCTCGCCACAGCACGAAGAACGCGACCGGGGCGAACACCAGCGATGCCAGGGCGAGCCATGGATCGATCACGATCAGCGCGATCGCGGCGACCACCCAGAAACACAGCGCCGACACCAACTCGGGGATGGCGTGGGCGAGCAGCACCTCGAGGCGTTGCACGTCTTCGGTGAGCGCCCGCTGCACCTGACCGCTGCGTCGGCGGGTGAACCAGCCGAGCGGGAGCGTTGCGAGCTTCTCGGCGACCTGGAGGCGCAGGTCTCGGATCACGTCGAAAGCAGCGACGTGCGAGATGTGCAGCGCCCGTCCCCAGACGACGAATCGGACGACCGACGACAGCGCAGCGATCGCTCCGAGCACGACGAAGCGTCCAGCGGTCGCGTCGCCGTCGACCAGATCGCTCACGGCGACGAACAGCATGATGAACGGAACGACTTCGAGCAGCGTCGCTGCCACCGCCAGGATGCTGGACCCGATCATCGCCCGTTTCGCCGGACGGCACAGTCGAGCGATGATCTTCAATCCGGTCGAGAACGCCGGGCGATCGGGAAGTTCAGACACGTTCGTCCTCGTTCGGTGATGGTGGGTGCGGTTCCGCACTGCTGGGTACGGCGCCGTCGACGAGAGCCAGCAGCGACCTGGTCGCGGCGTGCGTCGGCGCGCCCAACAACTCTGCGGTGGGGCCCTGTTCGACGATCGCCCCGTCGGCGAGCACGACGATGCGGTCACAGATCACGGCTGCCTCGGCCAGATCGTGCGTGATCAGGACCGCCGACACACCGAGCAGGTCTCGGATGTCGAGCAGTGCGGACGCGATGCCCGCCCGCACCGAGGCGTCGAGCATCGACATCGGTTCGTCGAGAACGAGCAGCGCCGGTTCGGCCACGAAGGCCCGTGCGATCGCCACCCGTTGCCGTTGCCCGCCGGAGAGTTGCCCGGCGCGTCGGCGCAGGAACTCATCGTCGTCGCCGAGCCCGACGACTCGCAACGCCTCGGCGGCACGACGGCGACGGGTCGCCCGATCGACCCCGGCGATCGCGAGCGGCTCGGCGACCAGGTCGGCGATCGACATCGCCGGATGCAACGACGCATAGGGATCCTGGTGGATCAGGGCGAGTCGGCGGCGCGCGCCGCGAAGGCGTCGCCGCGACGAGCCGATCAACTGTTGACCACTCACCTCGATCGAGCCGGCGTCGGGTCGCACGAGACCGAACAACGTGCGAGCGAGCGTCGACTTTCCCGAGCCGCTGACACCGACGAGCCCGACGATCTCCCCGCGCCGCACCTCGAGATCGACCCCGTCGAGCGCGACCGTTTCGGTCGTCGAGAACCAGCGCCGGGAACGATACGTCTTCGACACGCCTCGAACCGTGACGACGACGTCTCCGAGCGCGTCGCGTTCGGATCGTTCGCGCACCGTCGGGAACTCGGTGACGACGGGTTTCGGAACCGCACCGTTCGTCGGCGAGTAGAGCGCGCACTCGACGGTGCGCTGGCCGAATCGAACCGGCTGCGGCACCTGCGTCGTGCATTCGTCATGAGCGTGAGGGCACCGCTCACTGAACGCGCACCCGTGCCCGAGATCGAGCAATGACGGCGCGGTGCCCGGGATCGTCGCCCAGGTCTGCGTCTGCAGCGACGGCGAGGCGGCGAACAGCCCCTGCGAGTACGGATGCAACGCGTCGCTCGCAGCGGACGCGGTGGGCACCGACTCGACGATGCGGCCTGCGTACATCACCGCCAGACGATCGGTCGCCCGCCGCACCGTGGTCAAGTCGTGCGACACGATCAGGAGACCGAACCCGTCGCGTTGCTGTCGTTCCAACAACGACTCCATGAACCGAGCAGCGATCACGACATCGAGGCCGACCGTCGGTTCGTCGGCGATCAAGACGTCGGGTCGACATGCGAGCGCCGCCGCCAACGCCACGCGTTGTCGCATGCCGCCCGACAGTTCGTGCGGGAACGCTCGTGAGGCTCGCGCGTCGAGGCCGACGTCCGCGAGCAGGCGACGCGACTCCTCCAGAGCCTCCGAACGCTCCAGCGATCGATCCCCACGGTGCACCATCATCACCTCGGCAACCGCTCGATCGACGCGATGCGTCGGGTGCAGACCCGACATGGCGCCCTGCGGCACCGCGGCGATCCGACGACCTCGCAGCTCGCGCCATCGAATCGCTGCCGTCGGCTCCGTCGGATCGACGTCGATCTCGACGTCACCGATGGAGAGCCGCCCCGACACCACCGCCGACGACGGCAACAGCCCCATGAGTGCCGAGACCAGTGTGGTCTTGCCTGAACCCGACTCGCCGATCAAGCCGACGCGCTCACCTCGTTCGACCCACAGGTCGACGCCGCGAAGGGCGGGCAACGGTCCTCGGTCGGAGTGGTACTCGACTCGAAGGTCCGCGACCGACAATGCGGGCACCGCGTTGGTCGCCGCCCCGTTCGCCACGATGTCACCCACGGCGACCCTCGGGGTTCAGTTTCTTCTCGATCGCGACGCCGACGAGCCCGAACGACACGACGAGCAGCGCAATGGCGAGACCCGGCGGAACCACCCACCAGCGCCACGCGTCGGTCAGGAACGCGCTGCGGACGTTGGCCCAGTACAACATGCTGCCCCACGAGGCCCGGGACGGGTCTCCGAGCCCGAGGAACGCCAGCGACGCCTCCAGCAGGATCGCGCCCATCGCCGCGCGCAGGAACAGCGGGATCACGAGCGGCGCCGCGCCGACCGACAGGTGCCGCCACAGCAACCGCCATCGAGAAGCGCCCATCCCCTCGGCGACCTCCACGTGACCACGCGATCTCGCCTCGAGCGTCGCCGAACGGATCAGTCGGGCCGGGCGCGCCCACGTGAGTGCGGCGATCAAGGCGATCTGGGTCGTGATGCCTCGGCCTGCGAACGTCGACGCCACGATCAAGAGCGGCAGGAACGGCAGGGCCAGCACCACGTCGACCAAGCGCATCGACAGCGTGTCGACCCAGCCCCGGACGAGGCCGGCGAGCGCCCCGATGAGGGTTCCGACGCCGACGGCGAGCGCTGCGGTGCCGAGCCCGACGATCAACGAGGTGCGCGTGCCGGTGATCAGCTGCGACAGAAGGTCTTTGCCGACGTCGTCGGTGCCGAGCAGGTGCGAGTTCGACGGTCGTTCGAACGGCGTTCCCGACCGCACCGACGGATCGTACGGGCTGAGCCACGGGGCGGCGATCGCGATGAATACGAATGCGCTGAGCAGCACGGCACCGACTGCTCCGATCACCCCGAGGTCACGACCGATTCGCCGCAGTCGACCGGGCGAGAGCATCGGCGCCGCCAGCATGGTCTCAGCGCTCACGTTGCGATCGAGGGCGGTCACGACGCCGCCGATCGGGTGCGGGGATCGATCAGGGGATACGTGAGGTCGGCGATCAGGTTGGCGACGATGACGGTCACGGTGAGCAGCAGGAACGAACCCTGCAGCAATGGGTAGTCACGAGCCGACACCGCTTCGAACACCAGCCGGCCGAGGCCCGGGTACGCAAACACGGTTTCGACCACCACGGCGCCGCTGATCAACCAGCCGATCTCGAGCATCACCAGCGTGTGGATCGGCAACGCAGCTGCGCGCAGGGTGTGGCCGTAGCGCAGCCGACGTTCGGGGATCCCCCGCACGCGAGCGTGCGCGAGGTGCGTCGATCCCATCACCGAGATCAACGACGATCGCGTGACGAGATACGTCTGCCCGAAGCCGGTGATGATGAGTGTCGACGCGGGCAGGACGAGATGTTTCGCGACATCGAGTACTCCTCCCCCGTCGATGAGCGAGGTCGCGCCGAACGTCGGCAGCCAGCCGAGGTTGACGCCGAAGACCAGGATCAGCAACATGCCGACCCAGAACGGTGGCAGCGAATCGAGCGCGAGGCTGGTCGACAGGCCGCCGGTGTCGGCCTTGCTCCCGGAGCGGGTGGTGAGCACCGTCGCCAACACCACCCCGAGGACGGTCGTCACCACGAGTGCGGTCCCGACGAGCAGCAGCGTCCAGCCGATGCGTTCTGCGATGTGCGTGGTCACCGGGCGGCCGTCGCCGAGCGATGTGCCGAGGTCGCCGCGCAGCAGCCCGGTCAGATAGTCACGGAATTGCGTCCACAGCGAATCGTCGAGGCCATATCGCTCGAGGAGTTCGTCACGTTGCCGAGACGTCAACTCCCCCACGTCGCCTCCGCCGGCGATCGCCCGAATCGGCGACCCCGGCATGAGGCGAGGGATGACGAAGTTGAGCGCGACGGCGACGAGCAGTACCCCGAGCGTGAGCCCGATTCGACCGATCGCCGCTCGCAAGGACTCGTGCAGCGATCAGACAGCGCTGACGAGCGACAGCTTGCCGAGGGGTCCCTGACCGTTCTGGTAGACCCAGCCGTCGAACGTGCTGGAGCGGTAGGCGTACACACCGTCTTGGTAGTACAGCATGACGAACGGGCGGGCCTCTGCGACGAGCCCCTCGAGCTCACCGAGGGGTTCGGCCCGCTCCTCGACCGTTGCCGCCTCGTTGACCTGGGCGATGAGAGCGTCGATCGCCGGATCGGCGAGGCCGGTCACGTTGAGTGTGCCGATCGCCGGATCGGAATGCAGCAGCGAACCGAATCGTCCGGCGTCGAGCTGGATCGGTGCGCTCCAGCCCCACATCGCCATGTCGTAGTCACGACCGTTGTTGACGTCGAAGCCGGGCCACACCTGCTCGTCGACCGTCTCGGCTTCGAGCGGAGCGACCTGCGCGTCGATCCCGACCGCGGCAAGCTGCTCGCTGATGATCTCGGCGGAACGGATCCGCGACGGGTTGTCGGCATAGACGATCAACTCGAACTGCATCGGCTCGCCGTCGAGCACCCGCGTCCCGTCGTCGCCGAGCGTGGCGCCCAGAGCATCGAGCGCTGCGGCCGCGGCATCGGGGTCGAACTCGTGGGTGGCGGTTGCAACGGTGACCGGCCCATCGGGGTGCAGGAAAGCGGGGTTCGGTGCGGTGCCCGACCCCAACAGCACGGCATCGATGAGTTCCTGCGGATCGATCGCCAGCCCGATGGCGTTGCGCACGGCCGGATCGTCGAACGGCGGGCGTTCGTTGTTGAGGTTGAGCATCGTGGCGGCGAAGCCCGGGCCGGCGGAGACGGCGAGGTTCGAATCGGCCTCGAACTCGGCGACGAGCTGCGGCTCGACGATGCTCGACACCATGTCGACCTCACCGGCGCGCAAGGCGGCGAACGCCGTGGCCGGTTCGGGGATGACGGCGAGAACGACGGTGTCGGCGACCGGTGCGCCCATGGCGTAGTCGGTATTCGCGGTCAGCGTGTAGGAACGGTCGACTTCGTAGGACTCGAGGCGGTACGGGCCGGTGCCGATGTTGACGTCGGTGCCCGAGTTCTGTGGGTCGGCCTCGGCTGACCAGACGTGCTCCGCGAGCATCGGCATGTCGGCGAGCGGGCGCACGGCGAAGTCGGGGCTCGCTTCGGTCAGGGTGATGTCGACCGATGTCGGCGAGGTGGCCTCGACGCTTTCGACGGCAGCGACGCCAGGGGTCCAGCGGGGATGGGTGTTGTCGACCACGTAGTCGAAGGTGAAGACGACGTCGTCGGCGTCGAAGGCTTCGCCGTCGTGCCAGGTCACGTCGTCGCGGAGGTTCATCGTCCAGACGAGGCCGTCGTCGCTCACCGTCCAGTCGGTTGCGAGCAGAGGCTGCGGCGAGTTCGTCTCGTCGAGCTGCACGAGGCTGTCGTGGAGCAACCCGAGCAGGTTGAAACCCGGATAGCCGGTGACGTAGGTGTAGGGGTTCAGGCTCGACTCGTCACCGCCGATCGCGATGACGATCTGCTCGACCGCTGCACCCGACGGCTCCTCGGCGGCATCGCCGCTCGGCTCGGTCGTCGCCGTGTCGGCGTCGTCGGCCGGTTGTGTGGCGGCGGGTTCGTCGTCACCGGCCGGTTCGTCGGCGGCATCGTCGTCGCTGCCGCAGGCGGCTGCAACGAGGGTCGAGGCGATCAGAACACCGACGAGGCGGCGAGAACTTGTGCGCATCTGGCGAAACCTAATTTCAGATGCGTCCAGCTCGCAACTGGTGCGTCGAAAATCTCACGGCCGTAACACTGCGTTCATGACGCCAGCCGTATGCGAGGCTTGTTCGATGGCTACTCAGGCGTTCACGATCGACTCCAGCCTCGACGCGGACGACGCGTTCACGCGGTTGATCGACCTGACCAGGGTCGGCGAGTGGGACCGGGGCATCAGCAACGCTCGCCACGTCGACGGCGAGCCCGGCGAGGTCGGTGCGCGCTACGAGGTCACGGTGACCGGCTTCGACGGAGCGCTCACCCAGGTCGTCTACGAGTTGCTCGAGGTGCAACGCCCGAGCCACTTCGTGATGGAGGGCTCACATCCGACGTTTCGAGCACACGACACGATCGATGTCACCGCAGGCGACGAATCGGGCTGCTCGGTCACCTATCAGGCCGAACTCCACCTCGGCGCGACGCCGTCGGGCGTGACCGACGAGATCCTCGAAGCCACGTTCCCGAAGGTCGCGGCCGTCGCCGAGGCTGGCCTACGCGTCTTTCTCAATCCCGACGCCTGACTCGGCTCCAATCCCGCCAGGCTCAGAAGTCGGGGAACAGCGCGGTCATCGTCTCCCACGGCACCTGACCGGTGACCGGCCAGCCGTTGTCGCGTTCGAGTCGGATGACCGCCGCCTCGGTGCCCGGCCCGAACTCGCCGTCGACCGTCACGGCATAGCCGAGCGAGCGGAGCACCTGCTGGATCGATCGGATCGTCTCGCCGCGTTGGCAGAGACGGAACGGCGGGCTCTCGTTGACGATGTAGCCGTTCGGACACGGGCTGAGCGTCGGCGGCGGCGTCGGCGCGGGTGGCGGTGCCGTCGGAGCAGGAGTTGGTGGTGGTGGCGGCAGCGTCGCCGTGGTGGCCGTGGTGGTCGTCGTCGTGGTCGTCGTGGTCGTCGTGGTGGTCGTGGTGGTCGTGGTCGTGGTCGTGGTGGTGGTGGTGGCCGGCGGCAACGTCGTCGTGGTGGTGATCGTGGGCGCGGTCGAGCCTTTCAGCGGCAGCGGGATCGCCGATGCGCCACGCGCCATGATGTCGTCGATGAACTCGGAGAACGACTGCTGCGAGATGCGATCGAGGAACACCGCGCACTCCCCTGCCCCACCGAGAGACGCCTGCGACGCGCAGTCGAGCAGCGGAACCAAGTGCTGATCGGTGAACGCGTCACCCGCGTACGCGGTGTACCGCTCGATCCAGTCGAAGACGGGACGACACACGTCGACCCGGTCGACGATCTCAGCTCGGCGTTCGCCGTTCGGGTCCGCTACGCCGACGATCGCGGCTGCCTGCTCGACCGCATCGTCGATCGCGGTCACGCACACCCGGTCGGTGGCGATCGGCGGGACGATCGCCACCGCCGTCCCGGCTGGCGCAGTGACCGACGCCGACCCGTCGGCGAACTCGATCGAGCGCACGCTGATCGTCGCGCCGAGCTGGCGGACGTCGGCTGCGTAGAACGCATCGCGTTGCGTGGCCGACACCTCGAGGAAACCTCGATCGCCGGGCGCGTAGGCCGCGACCGAACCGCTGTGGCCCGGCGCGTACGTGAAGTCGACGTCGAGATCGATGCGGTCGAGGACCGATGCGCCACCGCTGATCTCCACGGTGACGCCGAGGGCGACGACCGACTCGGGCGCGTGGTTGGTCGCGATGCCCTCGAGCAGAAAACCCGGCCTCGGATCGGAGGCGGGCAGCGGCTGCACGTCGAGCCCCGTGAATCGAATCGTGTTCGACGCATCGAAGACGACCGAGTCGCTCGGCGGCGGTCCGGAGGAGGTCGGCGGGGTGCCGGAGCTCCCGGCGGACCCGCCACACCCCGCGACGAGCAAGGCCGCAGCCGTGGCCAGCAGGAATCGATGATGCATGAATGCTCCCGTGCGTCCGATCACGTGACGTCGCCGAAATTCTGCCAGGCCGTCCCGGTTCGTCGCGGGATCGCACCGCCGCATCGGCAGCTGGTTCGCGTGTGGTTCACGGCCCGTTGAGAAGTTGCACGAGTGAACAAACACAGGCACCTCATTGCTGGACTGCTCGTCAGCGTCGTCACGCTCGCAGCGTGCGGTGGCGGCGACGATGCGTCGCTCACCACCGACGACGCCGTTGCCACCACGCAGCCCGCCGACCCGCCAGCCACCGACCCACCGGTGACCGAACCGCCAGCCACCGACCCACCGGTGACGGACCCACCGGTGACCGAACCGCCAGCCACCGACCCACCGGTGACCGAACCACCGGGTCCTGCGTTGCCCGACTGGGCGTCGGGCGAGCTGGTGACCGTCCAGTCCGACACCGGCCCACTCGAACTGCCCGTCGAACTGGCGGCGTTCTGTGAGCCGAGTCGTTCGTTCTACATCGCCGCCCGCGGCCTCGACTTCCTCGACGTGCAACAGAGTCGCTCCGCCGAACAACTGTTCCTCGCCCTGGGTGCGCTCGCGCCGCTCGCGATCGACGCCGCTCCTTCGGACGAGTTCGCGACCCAGCCGATCGCCGCGCGCGACGCGCTGGCCGTCATCGTGCCGGGGTTCCAGGAGATCGGCTGGGACCGCCAACGGACCGCCGAATTGTCCGACCTGCAGGCGTTCGGGGAAGCGATCGAACAGCTCACGGAGACGGTCGCCTCGTTGCGCTCGTTCCTCCTGGATGCCTGTGGCGCCGACACGGAGGTCCTCGACACTCAGGCCCGAGGTGCCGCCGAGGCCGCCGCGATCGCTGCCGATGAGGTGCTCGAGGTGCCGCCGACCACCGTCGCCGCCGAGGCGGTGCCGGGCACGGCGATCGCCAACGACGCGTCGACGATCACGTTGTCGGTGCCCGCTGACTGGGTGCAGACCGAGGAGTCGCTCGAGAGCGGCCGAGATCAGCTCGTCGCGTCATCGAACATCGACACGTTCTACGGGTTGGCGACACCCGGTGTCTTGGTGCTGCGTGGCGAAGGCGGCTTCCGCGACGGCGGCTTCGTGGGCCGCGTCCTCGAGTTCGAGGCCGACCTCCTGGAGATCGGGTGCCAGCTCCTCGACCAGGTCGACTACGACGACGGGCTCTACATCGGCCAGGAGCGCACCTACGACTGCGGTACCGAAGGACTCGACGTTCGACTCCTCGGTGGCACGACCGCCGACGAATCGCTCTACGCGATGGTGATGTTGATCCATCCGACGAACGAGCCCGGCATTCGTCAGTTGATCGTCGACACCTTCCAGGTCTCCTGACCGTGCTCCTCGGCTGAGCGCCGATACAGCACGTGTGGCCGCAGCACGTGGCCGACCGCGACCCTCGGGTGCTCGAAGTCGTCGGCCGCGTCGCTGGTCATGCCGAGCTTCTCCATGACTCGGCGCGATCGGACGTTGACGCGGGCGGTCATCGACACGATCTCGTCGAGGCCGAGACGCTCGAATCCGTCGGCCATGGCGGCTCGCGCGGCTTCGGTGGCGATCCCTGATCCCCACCATCGCCGAGCGAGCCGCCAGCCCACTTCGACCGCCGGCGTGAAGTGCGCTTCGAACGTCGCCGGCCACAGGCCCACGTAGCCGGTGAAGTCGCCGGTCGCAGCCGACTCGACCGCCCAGAGCCCGAAGTCGTGCTCGTCGAAGTGCGCCTCGATGCGGTCGACGAACGCGTCGCTCTCGGTGCGCGACAGCGGTGCCGGGAAGAACTCCATCACGTCGGGATCGGCGTTCAGCGCGGCGAACGGGTCACGGTCGGCGTCGGTCCAACGCCGGAGCCGCAGTCGTTCGGTGCGCAGCTCGAGCGTCGGCATGCCCGCATCCTGGCACGGTCATCGCCCGGCGTGCTGCGGGGTTTCCGCCGCGCTGCCTGCGCTGGGCGACGCGCCCGCAGGTTCACGTGGTGAAGTAGCCCGAGATGTCGATCGTCGCTCTCACCTCGCGCAACGGCGTGCCGAACGGCCATCCGAGGAACAGGTGGTTCGAGCGATCGACCGGAATCACGCCGGCGTTCGCGGTGACGGACCCCGGTGCGGAGAAGTTGACGTTCGACGTACTCAGGTCCGGACTGCTGTCGGTGATCTGGACGAAGCCGCGTGAGTCGGGCGAGATCACCGTGGCGTTGATCAGCACCGCGGACGCTCGCTCGACGACGGCGTGGATCGGAATCGCGCTGTTGTACCGGTTGCCCCGGAAGTAGCCGTTCCAGTAGACGTTGGTCGTGGCCGCTGCGCCGCGTGTGTCGGTGACGCGCTCGGGTTGCAGCGGCACGTAGGCGCCAGAGGTCCCGGTGCCTGGCACGAACCATCCGCTGAGGTCGACGATGAGGTTGGCGCCCGCCGACGTGTAGAGATCGATCGTGCCCTCCGGCGACACCGGCACGATGGTGAGTCCGCCGCTCGCCTGTCCCGGCCCGAGGTTGACGACCGCCGACTCGCCGGCGACCAGCGTCCCGCCGGCCGCTGCCTGGATGAAGCCTTGAGCGTTCGCGTCGAGGGCCGAGACGTTCACCACCGCTGCGGTCGCATCATCGGGAAGCCCCGAGTCGAGGGCTCGTAGGTCGAGCGTCGTGGTCGAGCGCGCACCGGGCTTCGATCCGCTGAAGTTCACCCGTTCGGACGGACGGGTGTCGAGCATCCGGATCGGTGCCCGGCTCTCGAACAGCCCGGCGTCGGAGGCGGACGGCGACGACGTGTCGACGAAGTAGCCGACCACGTCGACGATGAGATGCGTGGCGACCGACGTGAACACCGAGATCGAGCCGTCGTCGCCGACCGTCGACACGGCGAAGTTGCCCACGGCGCCGCCCGGCCCGCTCACGTTGACGTTCGCCGTCGCACCCGGTGTGACCGCTCCCGTCGGATACACCTGCGCGAACCCGCGACCGGCGGCTCCGGCCATGGTGACCGTGACCGCCACGGCGATCACGCCGTCGGGGCGATCGGGCTGCATCGCCGGCGTGATCACCACCGACTGACCGGCGGCCGGACGTGCCCCAGTGTGATTGGTTCGCTCGGACGGACGAGTGTCGAGTGCACGCGTCGGATCGATGGAGCGGTACGCACCGCGCACTCCCCCGCCGTCGTAGTCCTGGCAGTCGCTCGGTCCGAAGCGGAGCACTTCCTGGTACGTCGCCTGACCCGGTCGGCGATCACGCAGGATGAACACCGTTCCGTCGGGGTAGGTACGGTTCTGCCCTGCGAAACCGGTGACCTGCGGACCCGGGGCCGGCCCGAACCGCGGGTCGAACGGCTGGGCGATGCGGCTGACGGCCGACTCGTCGCTGCCGGGCTCGATGTGGGCGATCTGGATCTCGGCTTCGGCGGCTGGCTCGATCCAGCTGAAGATCGGCCGCTGCCCGACGCAGTTGAAGTTGCCCCAGTACTGGATGCCGGTCCGCGAGCTCACCCCGCTCGAACGGTCGCCGTCGGCGTACACCGGCGACGCAACGTCCGGCACGACGAGGGCCCCCAGTGCGAGTGCCACGACCGCGAGAAGGCCGGCGGCGATCTGGGTCGGCGACCGATGACGTGACGAGTGGATGGCAAGCCTGCTGTGCAACATGCGTCGAACGTACGCAGGGGTCGGTAACAGCCGACCAACAGCGCGAGCGCCGTCGTCGCATTCGACGACGGCGTTGACAAACGCATACTGAGTATGCATACTCAGTAACTATGGCTGTTCGCGAAGGACTGTTGGTACTCCTGCGGGACGGACCGCGCTACGGATATCAGCTGAAGACCGAGTTCGAGGCGGCGACCGGCGGGGTGTGGACGATCAATGTCGGCCAGGTGTACACCACGCTCGAGCGCCTCAACCGGGACGGGCTGGTGACCCTCGACGAGCGTGACGAGCAGAAGCTGTACTCGATCACCCTCGCCGGCGTCGAAGAACTCGGCGCCTGGTGGGATGCCGTTCCCACTGAGGATCCTCCCCCTCGCGACGAGTTGATGCTCAAGATGCTGATGGCGATCGAGCACAGCGCAGAGCACGGTCTCGACGTGATCACCAAGCATCGCACCGCACTCACGTCGCTGCTCCAACGTCGACGCCGCGCCGCCTCGGGCAGTGGCTCGTCCAACGGTGACGGATCCGATGCCGGTGAAGGGCTCGCCGCCGCGCTCGTGGCCGACGCGCTCATCGTGCGAGCGGAAGCCGACCTTCGTTGGCTCGACCTGTGCGAAGCGCGACTCCTCGCAGCGAAAAGGCGCTCGACGCACACGAGCACCGGCACCGGCACCAGCAGATCGAAGCATCACTCGAACGACACCACGGCCACCTCCGGCCAGAAAGCAGCAACGTGACATGGCCGCCATCGACACCGCCACCCAACCCTTCCCCGCGCCGACCGCCACACCGATGTTGGAGTTCCGTGATGTCGTCAAGAGCTACGGCTCGGGGCCGACCGAGGTCAGAGCGGTCACCGACGTGAACCTCACGTTCCCTGCCGGCCAGTTCTGTGCCGTGATGGGACCGTCGGGCTGCGGCAAGTCGACGCTGTTGCATCTCGCCGGCGCACTCGAAGCACCCAACGCCGGGCGAGTGCTGGTCGATGGGTTCGACGTGTCGACCATGTCGCCCCTCCGGCAGGCCGAACTGCGCCGTCGCCACGTCGGCTACGTGTTCCAGCAGCTCAACTTGATCCCGGCACTGACGGCGATCGAGAACGTGATGCTCCCCCTCGAACTCGACGGCGTGCCCACCAAGCAGGCTCGAATCCGCGCAGCGGACATGCTGCGGCGCGTGGATCTCAGCCATCAGATCGACCGGTATCCCGACGACTTCTCGGGAGGTCAGCGTCAGCGGATCGCGATCGCACGAGCGGTGATCGGCGAACGACGCCTCCTCCTCGCTGACGAACCGACCGGCGCGCTCGACACGATCTCGAGCGACGAGATCGTCGCCCTGCTCGCTGGCCTGTGCCGCGACCAGGGCACCACCGTGATCATGGTCACCCACGAACCGCGTCTCGCATCATGGGCCGACCGCACCGTGTTCCTCCGCGATGGTCGCATCGTCGACGACTCGGGCGACATCACCGACGTCGACCGCTCGATCGGCGCGACGAGCACCAACACCATCGGAGCGCTGCAGTGACCATCGTCGACGACCGCCCGACCACCGAGTCGGAGCGGGCGCCGTCGCCGTCTCTCGGCCACAGCTGGGCGCCGACGGCCTCGTGGCGTCTGGCTGCTCGCCTCGCACGCCGAGAGGTGCGTCGGCGGCCGGGCCGCACGCTGCTGGTCGCCTTGCTCGTGGCGATCCCGATCTGCGCGATGGCCGTCGGTTCGATCATCACCCGCTCCGACACCGACCGCGCCGCCTACGCACGATCGAACGGAGCCTCCGATTTCTCGATCATCCAGTACTCGAGCATCGACGACGCAGGCGAGTCCCAGGAGCCCCTGACCGTCGCCGATCTGCCGGCGGGCACCCTTCCCACCGGCACCGCCTCCACCGATGTGCTGAGCGTCTACACGTCCGTCACGACCACCGACGGCAGCCACGTCGACGTCACCGCGACGCATCTGGACAGCGCCTCCGCGATCGTCGAGGGCCTCATCGACGTCGCCGAAGGACGTCTGCCCACGAACGGCACCGACGAGGTGCTCCTGCATCCCGAGCTGGCTGATCGGTTCGGCGTCGACGTCGGCGACCGACTCGAACTCGCCCGACCCGACGACGCGTTGACGGTGGTCGGCCTGGGTCGAACCAGCGATGACCACCGTCGCCCACTGATGCTGTTCGGTGACCTCGAGCGCAACCAGCTGCGCGCATGGCAACTGCTCACGCTCGTCGACCTGCCGCCCGGCAGCTCCGCCAGCGCCGCCCTCGACTCGATCGCACGGTCGGGCGCCTTTGCCCCCGACCAGCTACAGGTCCTGAGCGCTCGCACTCCAGATGGCTACTGGTACGCGGAAGGGTCGTACACGACCGGAGATGCACAAGCCGCGAGACTGGCGTGGGGATGGGTGGCCGGGGTCTTGTCGCTGGCCGCGCTGGGTGTGATCATCGCCGCCGCGTTCGCAACGAGCGCCCGTCGACAACTCGCGACCGTCGGGCAACTCGCGGCCAACGGAGCGTCGCCCCGCCTCATCCGTCGGACACTGTCGCTACAAGGAACATGGTCCGGAGCGGTCGGTGCTGCGGGAGGCATCGTGCTCGCACTCTCGATGTTCATGTGGGGCACTCCAGTGCTCGAACGCATCGCGAACCGCAGCTGGAACGGCTCCACCGTTGCCCCGGTCGACATCGCGGTGCTGTTCGTCACCGGCGTCGCCGCTGCGACGATCGCTGCGTTGCTGCCTGCGCGCAGCTTGGCGAACACGTCGGTACTGTCCGCGCTCGCAGGTCGACGCCCGATCCGACCGGTGCAGTCCCGCACCGTCACCGCCGGCGTGATCTGCTTCGTGAGCGGTCTGTTCCTCCTCGCTGTCGCCGCCGCCGCTGCCCAGGGTTCCGTCGGCGGCGGCGAGACCGACCTGTTCGCCGCGGTCGCCGTTCTCGGCGGGGTCGGCGTACTCGCAGGGATGTGCCTCGCCTCACCCCTGGCGATCACCGGGGCCACCGCCGCCGCGTCCAAGCTCGGCGCATCATGGCGTCTTTCCGGAAGGTCGCTGTACCGCACCCGCTGGCGCTCCGCTGCCGTCGTCACCGCCATCGGTGTCGCCGGGGCATTCGCGGTGGCCGGAGCGTCGGTCGCCTCGAACCTCGAGTCGACCAGCGAAAGCCCGACCGATCTCCCTCGCGATGTCGTGGTCGTGACCACGAACAACAACTCCGACGTGTCGATGGTCGACGCTGCGGTACTGAACGACGTGCGAGACGTGATCGGGCCCAGTACCGAATCGATGGTGTACGGACTCGATCTCGCTCCGCCCACCGATGCACGACTCGAAGCCGTCTACGCCGAACAATCGGCCCCGAACGCCGACCCCGCGCTCGGGTCCAACCTGATCACGCCGAGTGAGATCGTCGTCGCCGACGACGACCTGATCGACGGGATGGGATTGTCGGCATCCGATCGGGCCGCGCTGGACGAGGTCGGCGCGATGGCCGTGTGGGCCACCTTCGTGAGTGACGATCCTGGCGCGCCGATCCGGTCGCCGATCGAATCACCGGTCTTTCGGACCCGCCTGGTCGCCGGCGACGGCGACTTCCAGTTCGACGCGGTCGGATTGCAGAACCCCTACACCAGCCGCAACGGCGTCAACAGCTACCTGATGACCGAGGAGTACGCCGCCGACCTCGGCATCGGCGTGATCCCCACCGGGATCCGATTCACCGCCGGCGACGACCTCACCAGTTCTCAACGGCGGGCGCTCGACCAGATCCGTTTCGGCGACACCGTTCTCAGTGATGTGTGGATCGTCGGCGATGAAGCCGCTGCGTTCCCGAGCGAGCAGACCCGCGGGCGCTTCTGGATCAACTACCAGTACGTGACCTGGACTCCGTCCGCGACGCTCGTGCAGGGAGCGATCGTGGGCGCGACGTTGCTGCTGGTCCTGCTCGTCGTCGCCATCGGGCTGTCGCTCGCCGCGGTCGAGAGCCGCGACGAACGCAACACGCTGATCGCCATCGGAGCATCACCGTCCACGTTGCGACGCCGATCGGCCACCACCGCCACAGTGCTCGCTGCGACCGGCGGCGTGCTTGCCGTCCCCACCGGCCTGCTCCCGGTGTGGGTCGTGACACGGGTGAGCGAGGGAACGGCATCGGTGCCGTGGCTGTCGATCGTGGCGATCGTGGTGATCGTTCCGCTGTTGGTCGGGGCGGTTGCGTTGATCGGATCCGCCATCGTCCAACAGCTCCATCCGCCGAAGGCGCTACGCGACTTCACCGACTGATCCTGACCACCTCTGGTTCGGGCGAGCGCTGCATTGGCCCGACCGGGGCCTCCGGCGAGATGCTCGATGCTCCGGTTCGAGTCAGAGAGCACATCGACCGCTCGCCCGATCGGGGGACGGCGCGACGCGGCTGCGACGCGGTGAGCGTCGCGATCTCGGGCCGAACGGCTGGCCTGATCGCTCACGTCGTCTTCGAACCCGTCACCTCACGACGGCCGAACAGGGCGTTGACCACAGCCGGAGTCCGGCTCCACCGCAACGTTCGGTGTGTCGAAGACTTCAACTCCGTTAGTGGGAGGTCACGTCGAGTGCCGTTGGATGATGTCGACCGGCCCGCCCTCGGACTCGTCGTTCCGTTCCGCGAGTTCGACGTCGACACCGGCGCGGGCTGAGTCACGAGACCTCGGCGTCGCGTCGCCGAGGTCGAGCGGGCCGGGCCGTCCGAACAGGTAGCCCTGAGCGGCGTCACATCCGAGTGCACGTAGGCGGTCGGCGGTCGGCTGGTCTTCGATCCCTTCGGCGGTCACGGTGAGCCCGAGGTGGTGCCCGAGTTCGATCATCGTTCGCACGATCACCAGGTCCTGGGGGTTGTCGAGCATCTCCGACACGAATCGTCGATCGATCTTCAGTTCGCCGAGCGGAAGGGTGCGCAGGTGGCTGAGCGATGAGAACCCGGTGCCGAAGTCGTCGACGGCGAGCACGGCGCCCGATGCCGCGAGCTCGGAGATGACGTCGCGTGCGACGCTGCTGGCGTCGAGTACCTGCGACTCGGTGATCTCGACGACGAGGCGCGACATCTGGACGCCGGCGGCCGACAGGATCGTCTCGCACCGCGCCGGTAGGTCCGGGTTGCGAAGGTCGGTGACGGTCAGGTTGACGGCGACGGTCAGGTGTTCTGGCAGTTGCGCGAGGGCGGCGGCCGCACCACGGATGGCGGTGTCGGCGAGCTCGTCGGCGCAGCCGGCCACGGTGACCATGTCGAGGAAGTCGGCCGGCGCGAGCATGCCTCGCTCGGGGTGGTCCCAGCGCACGAGCGCCTCGAAGCCGACCAGTGCCCCGTCGCCGAACCGGTACTTCGGTTGGAACCACATCACGAACTGGCCAGCGTCGAACGCATCGCCGATCTGGCCGAGCAGGTGGAGCTGTTCGGCGCTGCGGTCGAGCGAGCGGTGGTAGAACCGAACTCCGCCGTGTTTGCGCTTCGCGTCGTACATCGCGAGGTCCGCACAGCGAAGCAGCGTCTCGGCGTCGGCGGCGTGATCCGGCGCGCGGGCGACACCGACGCTGGCGCTCCCGGCGATCGCTGCGCCGTGGAGGTTGACCGGGGTGCGACAAGCGGCGGCGACCTGGTCGATCATGTGGGAGATCCGAGCGTCGGGCGGGTCGACGAGGAGCATGGCGAACTCGTCGCCACCGAGCCGGGCGACGAGTGCGGTGTTCGCCCCGACCTCGGCGAGGCGCTCGGCGAGCTGCTTGAGATAGGCATCGCCGCTGAGGTGGCCGAGCGTGTCGTTGAGCGCCTTGAACTCGTTGAGATCGATCAACAGCAGGACGACGTGAGTGCCGGTCGCGATCGCCTTGTTCGCTGCCTCCATCAGCGTGGTGCGGTTGGCGAGCCCGGTGAGGTCGTCGTGCGTTGCTCGGTGCCGGATCAGTGACAGCACCTGCTCACGTTCGGTCACGTCGGTGACGAGTACCGCGGTCGCGTCGCCGGGCAGGTCGAACACCTCGACCTCGACGGTTCGTTCCGTTCCGGCGGTGTCGCACACCGGCCACGGGCCGAGCGTCGCGACGTCGTCACCGCCTCCCGCTTGGAGGAGTTCCCCGAGTTCGGCTCGGTCCGCGAGTTCGGGGAGGACGGCAGCGAAAGGCAGCCCGACTTCGGCGACCGTGAGCCCCCAGTCGATCGGGTCGGTGACCTGGGCGACGATCAGTTCGTCGCCGCGCCGTTCGACGACGACGGTCACCGCCGCCATTCGCTCGACGATCTGCTCTTGGCGGCGAAGACCGACCTCATTCGCGAGTTGGCTGGTGACGTCGACGGTGACGCCGCGAACGACGTCACCACCACCGCTCTCGTCGGCCAGTACCACCCGGTCACGCAGCCAGACGAGTGACCCGTCGGGGCGCTCGTAGCGGTAGACGTGGTCGGTCTGGGCGAGGTCGGCCGCACCGAACCTCGAGAGGTACTCGTCGCGGTCGGCGAAGTGGACATCGGCAGCGATGCCGCGCTCGACGACGTCTCGAAAGGAGCGGCCGAGGATCGCCTCGGTGCGCCCGGTGATCGCACGAATCCGGCCCGAGGTCCGCTCGCCTTCCCACACCAGCATCGGGAGTGACTCGACGGCGGCGTCGATGCGCATCCCAGCACGCCGCTGACTCGCGAGCTTGCGGTTCGAGCCGCCGATCAGAACCGGCAGGAAGATCACCGCCACCACCGTCATCTGCGGAGCAACCGAAACATCGCTGAGATACCCGAGGAGCGCCATCGTTGCGACCGAGCCGCCGCCGAGCCAGGCCGTCCACACCGGGCGGAGGAACGCAACCGCACCGCCCAGCGTCAACATCTGGAAGAGCAGGGCAGCGGGCCAGAGCGTCGGTTCGATGATCGCCACGACGACGCCGCTCGCAACCGCCAACAGATCCAGCCACCCCGTCGGATTCGGCACGCCGACGACACGCCGGACCACCAAGTGGGCCGGCCCGACCACGACCGCAAGGAACACAGCGACGCTGAACCGAGCAGGACCGGCACTCTCGACGACGAGCGCTCCCGACGTCAACAGGTACACGACGCCAACCCGAGCCCAGAACTGGACCCGGTCGAAACGAGCCTGCCCGCGCCGTGACGATGCGTCGAGCGGTCGAGGCGCGCCGGGTCGAACAGTCACTGAGTCTGTCATCGGAAAGAGGAGCCCGTCGCTTGAATGACGGTCGACCCGTTGGCACCACCTGCAAGCCGTTCGCCGCTCCCTACGGTTCCGGTGGCCTTCCGAGCCGATCACCAACCAAGCCACCCGAACCACTCCAGGGCCGAGATACCGCCCACATCACCGGGCCGCTAGCGAGTTCACGACCATGCAGTGCCGAACGTGAAGGCGCTGGCACCTGCCCTCGTGATCCACGCATGATCGGGGACTGTCAGTTCACTCGTTGTGGCCTCGGAAGAACCGTCGTGCGCGTGCCGGGTCATCGCCGTGACGGTGACCCTTTGCTGGACGCCGACGAAGCCCGTCCTGACAAGCAGCGGGCAAGTGGCCGATTTCGGCGTTTCGACACGAGCCGAAAAAGCCGTTGACCAGGGCCGGAGCCCTGGTCAACTGAATCATTCGTTGGTGTCGAAGGGGGGACTTGAACCCCCACGCCCATTAATAGGGCACTAGCACCTCAAGCTAGCGCGTCTGCCAATTCCGCCACTTCGACGAGTGGACCGCACTCGACGTGCGGGCAGTTGATGATATCCGAAACGAACGCCGCAACCACCGCGTCCGTCCGCGATCAGATCGCGTCGAGGAAGAAGCTCACGGCGACGAGGGTGAAGATCCACACCAGCGCAAGCACGAACGTGATCCGATTCAGGTTGCGCTCGGCCGCAGTGGACCCGAGGGCCGCTCCGCCGCCGCCACCGAACATGTCCGACAGACCGCCGCCACGACCGCTGTGCATGAGGATGCCCGCGATCAGCGCGATCATCGAGACCACGTTCAAGACCAGGGTGATGTAGAGCAGGACGTCACGCACGGTCATCCAGGTTATCGCCCGCTGTGCGACGAACGGAGCCGCCCGCCCGATTTCGACAGCGGACCAACCCGGTGTCGATTCGGACTTCGCACCTGGAATGATGTCGGCCGATGTCCCACGGCCCATCCAGATCTGACGCTCCGACTGCCGCCGTGTCAGGGCGGCTCGGGCGGGACTACGTCAAGTTGTTCGCCAGCGCCGGGATCTCCAACCTCGGTGACGGCATCGGGGCCATCGCCTACCCCTGGTTGGCCTCCGCCGTCACCCGCTCGCCGCTGTTGATCGCGCTCGTCTTCGTGGTCCAGCGGGTGCCGTGGCTCGTGTTCAGCTTGCCTGCGGGCGTCATCACCGACCGCGTCGACCGACGCACACTGATGATCCGCGCCAACGTCGCTCGCACCATCATCACGCTCGCGGTCGCCGTGTTCGTTCTCGCTCGTGGCTCCGATCTACCGAGCCCCGACATGCTCGACGCCGCGCTCGCCTCGGTCGACACCGACATCGTGCTGTACCTCCTCGTCTTGTTCGCCACGCTGCTGCTCGGCATCGCGGAGGTGTTCTACGACAATGCCGGCCAGACGTTCATGCCGGCCATCGTCCATCGCGACGACCTCGAGAAGGCCAACGGTCGGCTGTGGTCGGCCGAGCAGGTCGCCAACACCTTCGTGGGCCCACCGCTCGGCGCGGCGTTGCTCGTCGTGTCGTTCTCGATGCCCTTCTTCGTCGACGCGGCCACGTTCGCCGTCTCCGCTGCGCTCATCGCGTTGATCACCACCACGAAGGTGCCGCCTGCGGCCGTCGCAGAGCGTCAGCCGTGGCGAACCGAACTGGCCGACGGCTTCCGTTGGCTGTGGCACCACGAACTCCTCCGACCGATGGCGATCATTCTCGGTTGTCTCAATGCGCTGGGCATGCTCACCTTCGCCGTGCTCGTGCTGTTCGCCCAGGAAGTGCTCGACACGAGCCCGACCGAGTTCGCGCTGCTGCAAACCGGCGGAGCGCTCGGCGCGGTGATCGGCGGTTGGACGGCCTCGTCGATCTCCCGACGCATCGGGTCCGGACCGTCGCTGTGGCTGACGATGCTCGGCAGCGGTACGGCCCTCGCCGTGATCGGTGTGAGCACGTGGTGGGGTGTCGTCTGGCTGATGTTCGGCGTGTCGGCCCTGCTCGGCACGCTGTGGAACGTCATCACCGTCAGCCTGCGCCAGGCGATCATCCCCGATCATCTCCTCGGCCGGGTCAACAGCGTCTACCGCTTCTTCGCGTGGGGAATGATGCCGATCGGCTCGATCCTCGGCGGACTGTCGGTCACGATCGCCAACCAGTTCGTCGACCGGGGCCTGGCACTTCGACTCCCCTGGTTCATCGCCGCCGGACTGCATCTGCTGCTGTTCGCCTTCGCCGCACCGCGCCTCACCACCGCCAAGATCGATGCCGCCCGCGCCTCGGTCGTCGAGAACTGACCGACACCGGAGCAAGGCGTATCGGTTTGTCTCAGAGACGAACCGATACGCCGTCAACGGGGCCGGGGCATGTTCGGCGGTGGCGCCAGGTTGGTGGCGACCCAGTCGGCGTCTGCCGCTCGCAGAATCGCCAGCAATCGCTCGTGTTCACTCGGGCGTTCGGTCCGGTCGACGAGGAGATACCTGAACCCTCCACGGATCGCGACCAGGCCGACGCCCGCAGCAGCACGACGCCGGTACCATCCGCTGCGCCCGCGTTCGAGTCGGTCGATGTCGTCCCACGAGCGTCGCGCTCGGCGCAGCGGCGTGACCCGCACGAATCCGTCCGTGTCGAACTCCGTCGCGAGCGGCATGTCGAACAGCACCACCGCCAGTGCGCCGACCGCCAGCACGCTCACGACGATCGCGCCAGCCGACACGCCGTCGACGACGAACAGCCCCAACCCCACCGCCAACGCCACCACGACACCAGCAGTCGGCGCAAGCACGCCACGCCGTGACGCCCTGATCGTCAAGACCTCCGGGTCGGGAGACGGCGTCGCGTTCACGCCATCCACCGTGTCATGTGCGGCGACGGTCAGCAGGTCAGCTCGGCGCCGACCACGACTCGTCGTCGGCCGACTCGGCGGTCGCACCGGCGACTGACACCGATCGCACGTCGTCGCCCAGGATGGGATGGTGACACGCGGTGAGCAGACCCGGTACGTGCTCGACCAGTTGCGGTTCTTCGCGCTCACACAACTCGGTCGCACGCCAGCAGCGAGTGCGGAATCGACAGCCCGACGGCGGGTTGATCGGTGACGGCACGTCACCTTCCAACACGATGCGCTCACGTTCACGCTCACGCGTCGGGTCGGCCACCGGCACCGCCGACATCAACGCCCTCGTGTAGGGGTGCGCCGGCTGCGAGTACAGCGGCTGGCGATCGCCGATCTCCATGATCTTGCCGAGATACATCACGGCGATCCGGTCCGACACGTGGCGAACCACAGACAGGTCGTGCGCGATGAACAGATACGCGATCCCGCGCTCGCGCTGGATGTCGCGCAGCAGGTTGACGACACCGGCCTGTACCGACACGTCGAGCGCCGACACCGGCTCGTCGAGCACGATGAAGTCCGGGTCGAGCGCAATCGCCCGGGCGATACCGATGCGCTGACGTTGCCCACCGGAGAACTCGTGCGGATACCGGTTGCCGTGCTCGGGCTGGAGCCCGACAGCCGACAGCAGATCCGCGACCTTCGACTTGCGTTCCTGACGACTCATCGAACGGCGATGGATCACGAACGGTTCGCCGATGATGTCGTTCACCGGCAGCTTCGGGTTCAGTGAGGCATACGGATCCTGGAACACGATCTGCATCTGCTGGCGCAGCGACTGCAGTTCCTTGCCGTCGACCTCGGTGACCTCGCGGCCGTCGAAACGCACCGAGCCCGACGTCGGTTCGTGCAGACGCAGGATCGCACGGCCGGCCGTACTCTTGCCCGACCCCGACTCACCCACGAGTCCGAGCGTCTCGCCACGATCGATCTCGAACGAGACGCCCGACACCGCTTGGACGCGGTCGACGACTCGCTGGAACAGACCGTCACCCTTGATCGGGAACTCCTTGACCAGGTCCTGGACCTCGACGAGCTTGCTCATCGCTCACCTCCCCGATGCGAAGCGTCGAACAGCGAGCGCGGATCCGGCAAGGCCATCACCTGATCGACGTGGTAACAAGCGGCCAGATGCCCGGGCTGGTCCGTCTCGATCAACGCCGGCTCCTCCGTGCGACACCGATCGGTCGCGATCGGGCACCGCGGCGCGAACATGCACGCCGACGGCACGTTGATGAGCGTCGGTGGCGCACCCGGGATCGGGATCAGGTGCTCGGCGTCCGACTCGAGTTCGGGGATCGACCCGAGCAGCCCCGCCGTGTACGGCATCCGACTCTCGCTGAAGATCTGGTCGACCGCGCCCGTCTCGACGAAGCGACCGGCGTACATCACACCCACACGGTCGGCGACACCGGCGACGACGCCGAGGTCATGGGTGATCAACACGATGGCCGCGCCGACCTGATCCTTCACCTCGAGCAGGGTCTCGAGCACCTGTGCCTGCACGGTCACGTCGAGGGCCGTCGTGGGCTCGTCGGCGATGATGATGTCGGGGTCGTTGATGATCGCCATAGCGATCATCACGCGCTGGCGCATCCCGCCGGAGAACTCGTGCGGGTAACTCTTCGCGCGGCGACTCGCCTGAGGAATGCCGACCAGGTCGAGCATCTCGACCGCGCGGGCACGAGCGACCTTGGGAGCGACCCGATGGTGCGCCAGCACCGCTTCGGCCAACTGGCGTCCCACGGTGTACACCGGATTCAGCGACGTCATCGGATCCTGGAAGATCATCGAGATCCGGCTGCCGCGCAACTTGCGGACCTCACGATCGGGCCGTCCGAGCAGGTCGTCGCCGAGATACCGAGCCCGCCCCGAGATCCGCGCCGTGCGCGGAAGCAGGCCGAGCAGCGCCATCGACGACACCGACTTGCCGCTTCCCGACTCCCCGACGATCGCGAACACCTCGTTGCGTCGAACCTCGTACGACACGCCGCGGACTGCTTCGACGACGCCGTCTTCGGTCGGGAACGACACCGAGAGATCTTCGACGCGCAACAAGATGTCGTCGCCCATCGCTTCATCGGGGTTCGTCGCGTCGAGAGCGTCGGCGGTCACTGGCGGACTCGAGTCTGCTTGGGGTCGAACGCGTCGCGCAGACCGTCACCGATGAAGTTGATCGTCAGCGCCACCACGATGATGAACAGGCCCGGCCACCAGAACAGCCACGGACGCACGTTGAACGCCGCCCGATAGGTCTGCACGAGGCGGCCGAGGGAGAACTCAGACACGCCGAACCCGAGGAACGACAATGCCGCCTCGACGAGGATCGCTGCCGAGATCAGCAGCGTCGCCGACACGATCACCGACCCGATCACGTTGGGCATGATGTGCTTCCAGATGATCCGGCGATTGGACGCTCCGAGCGCGCGAGCTGCCTCGACGAACTCTTTTTCGCGCAGCGACATGAACTCTGCTCGGATGACCCGAGCCGTGGTCAGCCAGGCGAGGCAGGCGATGATGAACGCACCGAGCAGCAGGTTGCCCTCGGGGTCCATCCGACGACCGAGCACGGCGACCACGACGAGCAGCGGGATCGTGAACAGCACGTCGACGATGCGCATCAGCACCGAGTCGACCGCACCGCGGTAGAACCCGGCGAGGGCCCCGACGACGGTACCGATCGTGGTCGCGATCAATCCCGACAGCAGCGCGATCGTGATGCTGCCCTGCGCGCCCTTCAACGTGACCGCGAAGTAGTCGCGGCCGATGTCATCCTGGCCGAACGGGTGCTTGCCCATCATGAGGCCATCACCGTCGAGCCACGGGATGAGGTCGAGGGTGGGGCGACCACGGTTCTGCACGGTGCCACTCCGGTTGTACGGAAGATCCCAGAACCACAGACCGACGTACGACAGGATCACCACGCCGATCAGCACGGCGAGCGAACTCATCGCGAGCCGATGGCGGAAGAATCGGCGAGCGATCAACTGCCACTGCGTGCGAGCCTTCACCGACATGCCCTCGCTCGAATCGAGCAAGGAGTCGGGCGGGCCGTCAGACGCCGGAAGGTTGTCAGCGATGGGAGCGGTCATCGGCGGATCCTCGGGTCGAGGTAGGCGTACAAGATGTCGGCAATGGCGTTGAGCAGCACGATCGATACCGAGACCACGACGAGGAAGCCCATCACGGGGTACGGGTCGACCTCGGCGAGACCTTCGACGAAGAGCAAGCCCATGCCTCGCCATCCGAAGACCGTCTCGGTGATGACGGCGCCTTCGATGATCGTCGCGAAGCTGATCGTGACCACCGTCATCACCGGGATCAGCGCCGTGCGGAACGCGTGACGCAGGATGACCTGGGTGGCCGGCAGACCCTTGGCCTTGGCCGTGCGGACGTAATCGGACTTCAGCGTGTCGAGCATCGACGAGCGGGTGAAGCGCATGAACGTGGCGTAGCCGATCAGTGCGAGCGCCAGTGACGGCAGGATCTGGTGGCCGGCGTAATCGACCATGCGTTCCCAGTACGTTCCCGTGAGGTTCGGGGTCTGGGGGCCGATCGTGCCGATCGTGCGGCCGGGGGTCCAGGCCGAGATGAACTGGTCGAACAAGATGATGCCACCGACGAACACCGTCGACGCCAAGCCGGTGGTGACCGAGGCGCGGCGATCGACCTCTCCGCCGACGAGTCCGCCGACGGCCGCGCCGGTCCCGAGCGAGAGCACGAGAAGGACCATCATCTGCGTCCAGTCGGGATTCTCGATCCACGACGAGAACGCGAGTGCGCCGAACAGGCCGACGCCAGCGGCGGCGAGACCAGCGGCGAGCACCCGCTGGTTCGACAGCGGTGCGTAGATCGCTGCAGCGAGCACACCGGCTCCCGCGGCGAGCACCGTGACAGCGATCGGCGACAGGCCAGGGTTGGTCATCCAATCGGTCGCGTCGACGATCAGCAGCACCACGAGATTGATCGCACCGACGATCGCCGCAGCGAGCAGACGTCGACCTCGGTTGCCGACGACGAGACCGGCCGCGGTGGCGGCCGCCAACCCGGTCAATATCCCGATGCCGGTGGTGGAGAGCCCCGGAGCTTGGAGGAAGTCGTTGAACTTGATGGCTCCGAACTCCTTGAGGAGCACAGCCACCCAGAAGACCGGGAGCGAGAAGAACAGGAACGCCGTGAAGGTCGAGACGTAGTCGAGGCCGCTGTACTGGCGTACGGCGGTGATGATACCGACGGCGATCCCGAGGCCGATCGACAGGATCGTCGCCAAGACCACGAGGCGCATGGTGGTTTCGATCGCCTGACCGAGCAGCACCGAGACGTTCTGGCCCTCGCGGTTCTGGCCGAAGTCGAGACGGAACAGTCCGGTCAGCCAGTCGAAGTACCGCTCGAAGAACGGATCGTCGAGACGCAACACGCGCCGACGCGCGGCGATCAGTTGGTCACGGTTGGGGTTGGTCGAGATCCGCAGGTCGGAGAGCGGGTCGCCGGAGATCGTGACCAGGAAGAAGGTGAGGATGCTCGAGGCCAACAAGATGGGCAGCGAGACGAGCAAGCGTCGGAGAATGAAGAAGAACATGAGGCACTGGGGCACGGGATGGGGGCTGCCCGAAGGCAACCCCCATCGTCGTACTCAGGTCACAGCGACGGCGAACCGTCGCTCGACAGCGCTGTGATCAGCTCAGCGCCCACTGCGAGGCGTTGAACGTCAACCCGTTCTGCGACGGGTTGTAGATGACGTTCTCGGCGTTGTCGGAGTATGCGACCACGCCCGGGAAGCTGAACACCGGGATGGTGGCGAGTTCCTGCCAGAGGATCGTGTCGATCTCGTTGGCGAGCTCGTTCTGACGGACCGGGTCCGGCGTGATGAGGAGCTCGTCCATGATCGGCTGGATCTCGGGGATGTCGATGTTGCCGACGTTGTTGCCTTCGCCCGGACGGTAGGTCGAGACCGCACCGCTCTTGAGCGGGCTACCGGCCCATGCGAACATGGCGATGTCCCAGTCACCGGCGGCGAGCTCGACGTCGAAGAAGGTCTCCGAGCCGGCGTCGACGACGTTGAAGCCGGCTTCGTTGCAGCTCTCGATGGTCAGCGCGACCTGGTTCGTACGGCGCAGGTTGCCGCCGTTGTCGAACCAGCCGATGCGGACTTCGAGACCGGTCTGGCCGGCCTCTTCGAGGAGTGCAGCCGAACGCTCGAGGTCGACGACGTCGTACAGGCCACCCGAGGTGTCGGTGTAGCCCTCTTCGAACGGCTGGATCCAACGGTTGTTGAGAACCTGCGCATCGGGCTGCAGCGGCACGATCAAGTTGTCGACCATCTGCTGACGGGGCAGGCACAGCGCGAACGCTTCGCGAACGCGGAAGTCCTGGAACGCCTCGTTGTTGAAGTTGAAGTCGAAGTGCTCCCAGATGTAGGTGCCACCCGGCTCGACGACGACGCCGTCAGCTGCTTCGAGCTGGCCGAGGAGGTCAGGGTTCGGCTGCGGGTCCATGGCGTTCACTTCGCCGTTGGCGAGGGCCTGAGCCTGCGCTTCTTCGGCGATGTAGCGAACGGTCACGGTGCTGGCTGCCGGGGTGCCCCAGTAGGCCTCGTTCGGAACGAGGGTCAGGCTCTGACCGGCTTCCCACGAACCGAAGGCGAGCGGGCCGCCCGACAGCATCGTGTCGGCGTTGATGGTGCCCGGGTCGACGGTGTAGAGGGTGTTGTACGCCTCGGCGATGGCCTCGATCGCGGCACGGTCGCCGCCTTCGAACGCTGCGACGAGGTCGTCGACGCCGGCTTCACGCTCGATGACGTGGGCCGGAACCTGACCGCCGAACAGCGACTGCCAGTCGGAGTACGGCTGGTCGTAGACGGCGGTGATCGTCTTGCCGTCTTCGGAACAGGTGACTTCCGACAGCGACTCGTAGCCGGTGGTACCGACGAGGTCGAACAAGAAGACTTCGACGCCGCTCTCTTCGTCGACGACGGGTTCGCCGGCGTCGTCGAGCTGGAAGTACAGGCCGTTGTTGGCGTGGTACTGGAGCTGGAAGTCGTCACAGTCGATGGGCTCACCGTCGGACCAGACCGCAGCCGGGTTCACGACGTACTCGATCGTCTGCGGGGAGTCACTGACCAGCGTGACCGAGGTCATCAGCTCTTCGTTGAGTGCCAGGCCACCGTCGGGTCCGGCGAAGTTGTACGGGCTCGGCTGCACCTCGTTGAGAATGATGCCGTTCTTGACCGAGTTGCTGGTGCCCAGGTTGTTGTTGTAGTTGCTGAACTCCTGCGCGTTGGCGTAGGTGAAGACGTTTCCAGCGGGCTCCTCGGTGTCTTCCGCGGGCTCCTCGGTGTCCTCGGCGGGCTCCTCGGTGTCTTCCGCGGGCTCCTCGGTGTCTTCTGCGGGCTCCTCGGTGTCTTCCGCGGGCTCCTCGGTGGTGTCTTCGGCAGGCTCTTCCGAGCCGGTCGAATCGTCGTCGTCGCTACCGCAGGCAGCGAATACGAGCGCCGACGCTGCTGTCAGCGCAAGGAGCTTGTGGCTCCGGCGAGTGGTGTTCACGTGAATTTCCTCCTGATGGGATACAGAAGGGGAGGTTGGATCGAGATGCAGGAATCGGCTGGCGGTAAGCCAGCGCTCAACAGCATCCGTCGCCTTCGAACTCCTCCCCGGTGTTCGAAGGTTCGACGACCATAACAGCGATTGCTACCGCGTGGTAGGCCATCTCGTATCGGCCGTGTGAAATGTCAACGCGTCCGAAAGGTCTGCGACCGTCACTCCGGTGCGCTGAACTGGATCAGGCGAGCGAACTCGTCGGGGTCCAGGCTTGCGCCTCCGACGAGCGCGCCGTCGATGTCAGGCTGCGCCATCAGTTCCGCCGCATTTGCCGCCTTCACCGATCCGCCGTACTGGATGCGCACGGCGTCGGCGGCGGCGTCTCCGGCCGACTCGCGGACCTTGGCACGAATCTCGGCGCACACTGTCTGGGCGTCGTCGGCGGTCGCGGTCTTGCCGGTACCGATCGCCCAGATCGGCTCGTACGCGATGACGAGCGAGGCGATCTGGTCGTTCGACACACCAGCAAGACCCGCCTCGATCTGGCCGAGCACCTTCGAGGTGGTCTCCCCTGCTTCGCGCTCCTCCAGCGTCTCACCGCAGCACATGATGGGCGTCATCGAGTGCTTCAAGATCGCGAGCACCTTGGCGTTGACCATCTCGTCGGTTTCGCCGAAGAGTTCCCGCCGCTCGCTGTGGCCGCAGATCACGTACTCGACGTTGAGCTTCTGGAGGAACGCCGGCGAGACCTCGCCGGTGAAGGCCCCCGTGTCTTCGAAGTGGCAGTGCTGCGCACCGATCGAGAACGCCAGATCCTCGCTCTCGATCAACGTCTGCACCGAGCGGATGTCGGTGAACGGCGGGTGGATCGACACGTCGACGGCCTCGAAGGTCTCCTTCGGGACGAGATAGTGCAGTTTCTGCACCACCTGGATCGCCTCGAAGTGGTTGAGGTTCATCTTCCAGTTGCCGCTGATGAGGGGTGTCCGGGTCATGTCGTTCCTTGCAAGAGAAGGTCATCGTGCCTGGCACCATGACCTTTGGGTGGTTCAGTCGTGGCGGAGCGCGGCGAGGCCGGGCAGGTCGCCGTTCTCGAGGAGTTCGAGACTGGCGCCGCCACCGGTCGACACGTGGTCGACCTCGTCGTCGAGCTTGAACTGCGCCAACGCGGCCGCAGAGTCGCCGCCGCCGACGACGGTGAACGCCTTCGTGTCGGCCATCGCCTGAGCGACGGTGCGGGTTCCCGACGCGAAGCGTTCGTCTTCGAACATGCCCATCGGGCCGTTCCAGAACACCATGCGGGCATCCATGATCACATCGGTGAACGCAGCAGCCGAGCCCGGGCCGATGTCGTAGCCGATCGAACCGTCGCCCAGGCGCGACCCGAACTGCGCGAAGTTGCCGTCGGCGTCGGTGCCGGTGATGTCATCGGGCAGATGGATCGTCTTGCCCATCGCCGCGGCCTTCTCGAGCAACCCCCGGCAGGTCTCGACCATGTCGGGCTCGAACAGCGACGCGCCGATCGGCTTGCCCTGCGCCGCGAAGAACGTGAAGCACATCGCTCCGCCGATGACGATCGCATCGACGGTTTCCAACAGGGCCTCGATCACGCCGAGCTTGTCGGAGATCTTGGCCCCGCCCAGCACCGCGACGAAGGGATGCTTCGGCTTGTTCCGCAAGCCGAGGAGCACCTCCACCTCGCGTTGCAGCAGGCGACCCATCGCCGACGGCACCCGCTGCGGCGGGCCCACGATCGAGGCGTGCGCACGATGCGAGGCACCGAACGCGTCGTTGACGTAGGCATCGATGCCGTCGACCAACCGATCGACGAATGCCGGATCGTTCGCCGTCTCGCCCGGATCGAACCGAAGGTTCTCCAACAGTCCGACACTCGGTGCGAGCTCGGCCAGCCGTGCCCGCACCGGATCCATCGAATACTTCGGATCGGGCGCGCCCTTCGGTCGACCGAGATGGCTCGCCGTGACGACGGTGGCGCCGCGCTCGACGAGCCACTCGATCGTCGGGAGCGCCGCACGGATGCGGAAGTCGTCGGTGATGGTGGCGACGCCATCGGCGTCGTGATCCAGCGGCACGTTGAAGTCAGTCCTGACGAGCACGCGTTTGCCCGTCAGGTCCCCGACCTTCGCCGCCAGATCCTCCAGAGTGGGGATCTCGCTCATGTGGTGATCGTCGCTCCCGTCCGCGCAGACGTCAGCGCTTGACTTTGCTGCCCGCGAACACGGCCATGTCGACGAGGCGGTTCGAGTAGCCCCACTCGTTGTCGTACCAGCCGTTGACCTTGACCATCTTGCCCTGGACCATCGTCATGCCCGCATCGAACGTGCAGCTCGACGGGTCGGTGACGATGTCGCTCGACACGATCGGATCCTCGGTGTAGCTGAGCACGCCCTTGAGCGGACCCGACTTGGCCGCCTTCGCAAACGCCGCGTTGATCTCCTCGACGCTCGCCTGCTTCTTCAGGTTCGCCGTGAAGTCGGTGAGCGAACCGGTCGGCACCGGCACGCGCAGCGCCCCGCCGTCCAGCTTGCCCTTCATCGACTCCATCACGAGCGCGGTCGCACGGGCAGCGCCCGTCGAGGTCGGGATGATGTTGATCGCAGCGGCGCGCGCACGACGCAGGTCGCTGTGCGGTCCGTCGACGAGCGACTGGTCGCCGGTGTACGCGTGGACCGTCGTCATCAGACCTTCGACCACACCGAACGCGTCGTCGAGCACCTTGACCAACGGCACGATGCAGTTGGTGGTGCAGCTCGCGTTGGAGATCACCTTGTGCTGACTGATCCGGAAGTCCTTGTGGTTGACCCCGTACACGAACGTGCCGTCCGCAGCCGTGCAGGGCGCAGACACGATGACGAGCGGAGCGCCGCCTTCGAGGTGGGCTGCGGCCTTGTCACGCGTATTGAAGATGCCGGTCGACTCGATCACCACGTCGACGCCGAGGTCCCCCCACGGCAGGTCGGCCGGGTTGCGTTCGCTGAGTACCTTCAGCGTGTCGTCGCCGACCTTGATCCCGCCCTTGACCGCGCGGATGTTGTCGGGGAGCACGCCGAGCACGGAGTCGTACTTCAAGAGGTGCGCCATCGTGTCGAGCGATCCCAGATCGTTCACCGCGACGAAGTCGATATCGGCGCCCTGCTGCTTCGCGGCGCGGAAGAAGTTGCGGCCGATGCGACCGAAGCCGTTGATGCCGACGCGAACTGTCATGTGAGTGATTCCTTTGCTGGTCCGGACGGCGCTGCGACCGGGTCGAGGGAGTGAGAGTTGGGGGTCTTCGATGCTGGGGCGGAAGCAACCGTGTCGCTACGACGCAGAGCGCCGCCATGGCCCGACTGTAGCCGCGTCGAGCGGACCCACGCGGCGAACCTCCGGCTCGGGCGCAACGACTCCCGATCACCCGCTGCCGACGAGACGAACCGGATCATCAGCGGGACCGCCGATCAACCGTCGACGGCCTTCATCCGGCCGTCCTCCCGCAGGAATCAGCCGTGAGCCGACCGTCAGCGGCCGACGTCGCGGTGCGAGGTTCGCACCGCCACCCCGCGTCGACGCAGGCGCGCCGCGAGTTCTTCTGAGACGGCCACCGAACGATGTCGACCGCCGGTGCACCCGATCGCCACGGTGAGATAGCTCCGCCCTTCCGCTTCGTACTGCGGCAACAGCGACGCGAGCAGGTCGTCGAACCGATCGACGAAGTCCGATCCTGCAGCGGTCTCGAGCACATGGTCGCGCACCTTCGGATCGTGGCCGGTCAGTGGGCGCAGGTCGTCCTGCCAATGCGGATTCGGGAGGAACCGGACGTCCATCACGATGTCGGCATCGAGCGGAACGCCGTGCTTGAAGCCGAAACTCTCGACCGACACCTGGACGCGAGCGTCGGTATCGGTGTCGAACGCCCCGAGCAGACGTTGCTTGAGCTGATGAACGTTGAGATCGGTGGTGTCGATCGCCAGATCAGCAACCCCTCGCACCGGGTCGAGTTGCGACCGCTCCAATTCGATCGACTCGACCAAGCCGGCGGCGTCGTCCGCGAGTGGGTGGCGTCGCCGGGTGGCGTCGTAGCGCCTGACGATCTCCGCGGTCGTCGCATCGAGGAACAGCACACGAACCCGGTGACCGCTCGAACGGATCTCGGCGATCTTGCCCAGGAGTTCGTGATGCTGGCGCCCGGCGACCAGCGCGAGCTGCGCGATGTCGCTGCCCGGCTTGGCTGCGAGGTCCACGATCGTGTCGATCAGCGTGGTCGGCATGTTGTCGACCACGTAGAACCCGAGATCTTCGAGCACGTCGGCGGCTCCCGATCGTCCGGCCCCCGAGAGCCCGGTGATCAAGACGATCTCTGCCACAGCTCCCCACCGTACCCGCGCCACCGACCCCGCCCGGCGACCGTAACGGTTTGTGTCTGACACAAACCGTTACGGGTCGGCGGTCAATGCCTGGCGGAGTCGAGTCGGAGGCGAAGGTGCAACAGCCGAGGGAAGGCGGCGCTCGCTTCGTAGCCGGCCGCTTGCGCACGGAAACCCGACGGCGGTGCCGGCTCGTCCATGTGCTCCAGCACCAGACCGTTGGCCGCGAGCGTGTTGAGATAGCGCGACATCGGTCGGTGGATGAAGCGGATCCACACGCCGAGTTCGACCTGCTCGACCGTCTCCACTTCGTCGAGGTACGGGCCGAGCCGCCAGTACTGCTCGGGCGGATCGACCAGGTGATCGTCGACCCACGCGCTCCCCGGTGCCTGCAGGATCGGATGGTTGAGGAAGAAGCTGAATCGGCCGCCCGGCTGCAGCACGCGAGCGACTTCTGCGATCGCCTCGTCGACGGCGTCGATGTGCTCGAACACGAGGCAGGCGATCACGGCGTCGAACGCGTCGTCCGGGAACGGCAACGCCGCCGCTCCCGCCTGCACGAACGACGCGCCACCACGCTCACGGGCGACGCGCACACAGTTCCACGTGGGATCGATCCCGATCACGGTGCTTCCCTGTCCGGCTGCGAGACGACTGATCTGTCCGTCGCCGCAACCGATGTCGAGTACCCGTCGTGCCCCCGCCAACTCGGCCGCGGCCAACGGGAGGATCTGCTCCTCGTACTCGGGATCGGCGCCGTCGGTGAATCCCTCGATCCACCAGTCCGCGTGCTGCTCCCAGAGATCGTCGCTCACCCGGGCAGCGTAGGGCGAAGGCGACAGAGTGGGTCTGACCCACTCTGTCGCCGTTGCGCGGGGCGGATGTCGGTACCGTTCGAGCATGAAGTTCTCCGTGTGGCCCAACCCGAGTCGATCCCCGCAGGAGGTGCT
Organism: Ilumatobacter sp.; assembly: GCF_046290335.1. Lineage (GTDB taxonomy): Bacteria > Actinomycetota > Acidimicrobiia > Acidimicrobiales > Ilumatobacteraceae > Ilumatobacter_A. The sequence goes on from NZ_JBKAGH010000005.1 coordinate 168,626, forward strand.
CGACCTCGCCCGCATGGCCGACGACGACGGCTGGTACTGCCTCTGGTACGCCGACCACTACATGCCCAACACCGGCGACGAGTCGTTCAAGCCGGGAGACGTTCACGAGTGTTGGTCGATCCTGCCGGCCGTCGCCGCGGTCACCTCCAGGATCCGGCTCGGCCCGCTCGTCGCCCCGACGTCGGTGCACCACCCGGCGCTGCTTGCGAACCGCGCCGGCACGATCGATCAGATGTCGAACGGCCGCTTCGTGCTCGGACTGGGCGCGGGCTGGCAGATCAACGAACACGCTGCGTACGGCATCGAGTTGGAAGCGCCGGGCGCACGTGTCAGCCGCTTCGAGGAGTCGATCCAGATCGTCCGATCCCTCCTCGACCACGAACGCACCAGCTTCGACGGCGACTTCTACACCTTCACCGACGCACCATGTGACCCCAAGCCCGTCCAGCCGAAGCTGCCGATCCTCGTCGGGACCGGCAGCCCTCGCATGCTGCGCATCACCGCTCGGCACGCGCAGCAGTGGAACACGTGGGGCGCGCCCGATCTCGCCGCCGATCGTCGACGCGACTTCGTCGACGCGTGCGAGTCGGTCGGCACCGATCCGGCCTCGATGCACACGTCCGTGCAGGCACTGATCGTGATGACCGACGACGCAAGCGTCGCCGAGCAGGCCCTCGCCGGGCCGATGGGCGACCGCACCATCGCCGGGTCCGACGCCCACATCGTCGAGCAACTCGGGCGCTACGCCGCGAACGGTTTCGACGAGTTCATCCTCTTCGACGGCACGCTCGGCGCCACCCACGACGAACGACTCGACGCCTACCGCCGTTTCCACACCGACCTCGCGGCCCAGCTGTAGTCGGCCGTCGAGAGACGGTCGTCAGTCGTCAGTCAGAGCGTCGTCAGTCAGAGCGTCGGGCGTCCGCGGCGCATCGACCGGCGTCGAGGCGAACTTCTCGAAGATGGCTTCAGCGACGGCGTCGGGCAGGAACGAGTGCGCCTTGAGGTCGTCGAGGCTCGCCCGCTTCACCGCGTTCACGCCACCCATGGCCTTGGTCAGCTTCTTCTTGCGGACCTCGCCGAGGCCAGGGATGTCGTCGAGTGCGCTGACGGTCATCCGTTTGCTGCGACGCTCGCGATGGAAACTGTTGGCGAAGCGGTGCGCTTCGTCTCGGATGCGCTGCAGCATGAAGAGCGCCTCACTCCCCCGAGGAATCTCGATCGGCTCCGACCGACCCGGCACGTACACCTCTTCGAAGCGCTTCGCGAGCCCGGCGACGGGGATCTCGTCGGCGAGGCCCAACTCTTCGACCACACGCTGCGTTGCGCTGACCTGCCCCTTGCCGCCGTCGACGAGCAGGAGTTGCGGCGGGTACGCGAACTTGCCCGGCTTGCGCTCGCGCTGCTTCGACGGCACGTCGTCGTCGCCCGGGCCGGTCCGCTCGTCGACCGGCCGATCGCGGTCGTCGATGTAGGCCTGCAATCGCCGACGAACCACCTCGGCCATCGCCGCGTAGTCGTCACTGCCACCCACCTCGTCGCCACCGACACCATTCACCTTGAAGCGTCGATACTCCCGCTTGGCAGGCAACCCGTCCTCGAGCACGACCATCGACCCCACGTAATCGGTGCCTTGCAGGTGCGCCATGTCGTAGCACTCGATGCGCAGCGGGGCTTCGGGAAGATCGAGCGCGTGCTGCAACTCGGTGAGGGCCCGACTGCGCGTGTTGTGGTCGCTCGCCCGACGGAGGCGGTGACGCGTGAACTCTTCTCTCGCGTTACGCGTGACGGTCTCGAGGAGCGCTCGCTTGTCACCTCGCTGCGGCACGCGGACCTGGACCTTCGAGCCGCGGATCATCTCCAGCCACTGTTCGTACGTGTCGCGGTCGTCGGCCTCGAACGGCACCAGCACCTGCTTGGGTACCCCGACGACCGGCTCTTCGCCGTACATCGACTCCAGGATGCGGTCGATCATCTTGCCGGGCGTGAGTTCCTCCACCTTGTCGAGAATGAAGCCCTTGCGACCGACGACGCGACCCTTGCGCACGTAGAACACCTGCACCGACGCTTCGAGTTCGTCCTCGGCGATGCCGAACACGTCGAGATCCTCGCTCTTGTCGGCCACCATCTGCTGTTTGGCAATCGCCTTGCGGACGGCGTCGAGGCGATCGCGAAGACGAGCAGCGCGCTCGAACTCGAGATCGGTCGCGGCCGCGCGCATGTCGGCTTCGAGTCGGTTGACGATCTCGTCGGTGTCGCCGTCGAGGAACGCACACAACTCGGTGACCAGTTGGCGGTACTCCATCTCCTCGATCTCACCGACACACGGCCCTGCGCACTTCTCGATGTGGAACAGCAGGCACGGACGACCGAGCCGCTGGTGTTCGTCGAACTTGTTCTGGCTGCACGTGCGGATCGGGAAGCTGCGCAACAGCAGATCGAGCGTGTCGCGGATCGCATACGCGTGGGCGTACGGGCCGAAATAGCGGGTGCCCTTGCGTTTGTGTCCGCGCATGACGAGCGCTCGCGGCCAGATGTCGTCAGTGGTGACCGCGAGAAACGGGTAGCTCTTGTCGTCACGCAACCGGACGTTGAAGCGCGGGTCGTGCTCCTTGATCAGGCTGTACTCGAGCATGAGCGCCTCGACCTCGTTGCGGACGATCGTCCACTCCACGGTCTCGGCGGTCTCGACCATCTGCGCGGTGCGTGGGTGCAGGTTGCGCGGGTTCTGGAAGTAGTTCGACAACCGCTGGCGCAGGCTCGACGCTTTCCCGACGTAGATGACGCGCCCGTTGCGGTCCTTGAACTGGTAAGAACCCGGCTCGTCCGGAATCGTCCCTGCGGGTGGTCGTTTCATGACGTTTTGAGCATAGGGAGACCACCGAGCAACCAGTTCGGCGGATACCGTGGGGGGCTGATGTCGCAGTACTTCGCCGCCATGTTCCGTCGTCGCCCGAACGAAGGATGGTTGCGCGTCGGCAAGTACGACGCCACCACCGTCGACATCTTGTGCGCGCTCGCCGTCGCGACGATGTTCATCTACGGCGCGAGCCTCTCGCTGTTCGAGAAGTTGCTCTTCTTCGCTCCCGAAGTGCGTGAGGGATTTCAGTTCTGGCGGCTGTTCACCTGGCCGATCGCCACGCAGCCCGATCTCTTTGCGCTGCTCGGCATCGTCTTCTTCTGGGTGTTCGGCCAGCAGCTCGAAGGGCTCTTCGGCCGCAACCGTTTCATCGTGTGGATCGCTGCGGTCACGCTCGTGCCCTCGATCCTGTTGACGATCCTCGGCGCATTCTCCGACAGCCTCGATTTCGGCAGCGTCAATTTCGGACTCAGCACCCTGTTCCTGTGCGGGATCTGGGTCTACGCCGGCACATACCCCAACGTGCGGTGGTTCGAGGTCATCCCGCTGTGGGGCATCGCTGCGGTGTTCACGTTGCTCAACTTGTTGCAGTACTCCGGCGCACGGGCGGGCGGGCAGATCATCTTCATGCTGTCGGCGATCGCTGCGGGTCTCAGCATCGGCCGATCGCTCGGCTTGGCGACCGCGTGGCCGATCCCGCACATTCCGCTCGGCGGTGCACCAGGCGGGTCGAGTTCGGGGTCGTCGCGCAAACAGCGCCCGACCAAGCCGAAGCGCCGCCCGAAGAACGGCAACCTCGGCTCACGTGTGGTGGATGGCCCGTGGCAATCTGGCTCGCAGTCGGCTCCCACGGGGCCCCCGCTGCGGCCTCCGGCATCAGCCGCCGACCAGGCCGAACTCGACGGCCTCCTCGACAAGATCGGCAGCAACGGGATGGACTCGCTCTCCAGCACCGAGAAGGCCCGGCTGAACGAACTCAGCAAACGCCTCCGCAACCGCTGACCCCACACCCCCACCCCGGCGCGATGAGCATCATCCGTTCGCTACCGGATCATCCTCATCGCGCCTGACTCGGACCGCGACGGACGTGTCGTTCGGGCGATGGTCGATACGTTGCGCATTCCGACTCCCTCCTGGTTCGCACACACCCGGGAGTTCACGATGACCTATCTGCCCAGCGCAGCTCACGATCTGTTCGCGCGCCAACACGGCGTGGCCTCGCTCGACCAGTTGATCGGCACCGGCCTGACCGCCGGCGAGATCGAACACCTCTCGCTGCGTGGTGCACTGCGCAGCCTCGTCAAGGGAAGCTACGGATCGCCGAGCGTCCAGGTCACCGAGCAGAGCATGGCGGCGGCGCTCTGCCTCGCGAGGCCCCACGTTGCGGTGGCGGGGCCGAGCGCCGGCCGGCTGTGGGGATTCCGTCGTCTCGGCTCCGACCGCCGGCTTCACGTCATCGCTCCCCCGGCGGCTCAACCCGCCGGTTCGTCGGAGGTGAAGGTGTACCGAACGGCCGCGATTCGCCCGGACGACATCATCCAGCGGCCTGACGGCATCCGCCTCACGACTCGTCAACGAACCGCGCTCGACCTCGCACGATCCCGACCCGACGACGCACTGTTGTCGATCATCGAACAGGCCATGCACGACGGGGGTCTGACCGGAGCCGACATGCGGGCGGTTGCCGCGCCGTGGGCACGGCGTCGACCGTGGGTCCGCCGATACCTCCGCCAGCTCGATCGCCGTGTGGATGGCGGGGCCGCCGAATCCGACCCGGAGGTGCGGGTCGGGGTCCTGCTGCGCGACCGAGGTGTCCGTGGACTCGTGCGTCAGTTCGCCGTCGATCTTCCGGGCTACGGCCCCGCCCGGTTCGATCTCGCCGTTCCCGACGTTCGCTGGGCCGTCGAGGTCGATGTCTTCCCGACGCACGCGGAGACGGCAGGCCGAGCGTCCGACGTTCGACGAGATCGCTGCGCTGCTGCTGACGGCTGGAGCGTGTTCCGGATCTCTGCCGCCGACTACACCCATCGGCTCGACGCACGACTCGACGATGCGATCCACCAGTACCGCTCGCTGCGATCGACCAGCGCTGCGATGAGGATCGTCCGGCCGCTACCGGATGATGCTCACCGGACCGGGCCGGGCGGATCTTGGGATGAGGATCGTCCGGCCGCTACCGGATGATGCTCATCGGACTGGGGTGACGGGGCGGAGGTTCGTGTACCAGGCGAGGATCAGGAGTGCGGCGGCGAGGCCCGCTGCGCCGTTGGCGAGCAGGTGGAAGCCGAACGACTCCTTCACGAACCCGGAGCCGAACGCGGCGGTCGCTCCACACAGACTCATCGCGAGATCAGCAGTGCCCTGCACCTCCACCCTCGTCTCGGCGGGCACCGAACGGGTCAACAGTGCGGAGCCGGCGATGATCCCGATGTTCCACCCCAGACCGAGGAAGAACAGCCCGACGAACATCAGCACCGGCACGTAGCCGGCCATCACCGTGCTGATCGTGCCCAACCCGAGAATCACCGCGCCGTATCGGATCGCCTGGTTCTGGCCGACTCGATCACTGAAGCGACCGACGAGCGGTGCCAGTGCGTACATCCCGACGATGTGCAACGCGATCACGTAGGCGCTCAGGTCGCCGTGATCGTGATCCTTCATGTGCGGCGGGGTCATCGTCATCACCCCGACCATCGCGGCCTGCGAGATGGCCATCGCGACGAGTCCCAGGCGAGCGTTGACGGACGAGGCGATGACCGACGACGACGCCCGGACCTGACGCAGCGGCCGCACGCGCTCCGCGTGAGGATCGATCGTACCGAGCACTTCCAACGGATCGGGTCGGAGCCGAATCGTCACGACCGCCGCCGACACGGCGAACAGGATCGAACCCACGATGAACGGGCCGACCAGTTCGTCGACACCGACGGAGCGGCCGAACGCCTTGGCCACCGGGGTGAGCAGGGGCCCGAACACCGCACCGAGCGTGCCGACCCACACGATCGCCGCGATGGCCGAGCCGGCGCGCGCCGGCTCCGCCAGGTCGGCCGCCACGTACCTCTGCTGGAGGGTGGCCGCTTGGCCGGCTCCGAAGGCGATCATCCCGATGACGAACACCGGAAACAGGCGGACCTCGCCGCCGAGGGCGGCGACCGCTGAGCCACCGGAGCCGATCAACAACGCGAGGGCGAGCCCGCGACGACGACCTCGTCGCCGCATGTAGGCGGCCAGTGGGATGGCGGTCAGGGCGGCACCCAACGTGAACGACGCGCTCCCCATGCCGGCCAGGCGATCCGAACCCAGCAGATCGCCGGCCAGCAACGACACCACGGCGACCATCCCCGCAACCGCAGCCTGGCCGGGCACCTGCGTGAGCCGCAGCGACATCAGCGTCCGTCGCTGCAGTACCTCCAGCTCATCCCGGGAGCGAGGTGCCTCCGCAGCAACGGGGTTCGAGATGCCGGTCACTCAGATGGTCTATCAGCCGGACATCCGGACGATGAAGTGCTCGACCCGAAGGAGTCAGATCCAGTAGCCGGTGACGTCGAGGATGAAGTTGGTCGAGCCGGAACCGCCAGCGAACACCTTGACCTTGCGATCGGTCCCGATGCCCACGATGCTGCCGTTGTTGAGGATCTGGCCGCTCTGCGACCAGTTGATCGTCGCTGCCCCGACCGCTGTCTCGAAACTCGGCGTCACCGACAAGAAGCCGGAGCCGCTCGTGTTGACGATGGCCAGGTTGAACGCGATCGCGTTGGCGCCCTCGGGAATCGCGGTGCCGATCCCGGCACCGGTCGTCAGATTGCGCGCCACCGCGAGATCGACGATGCGGTTGGAACCCGCTGCCAGCACGCCAGGTTGTGGTGATGGCGATCGCGAGTCGTACACACGCGTCGGCGTGATCGACCGAAACGTTCCGGGCAAGCTCGGCCCGGCGATCTGCGTCCAGACACCCGGCTCCCCGCCGACCACGCAGAACCACAACTCCACTGCGAGCCCCGAATCGGAGGCGGCGCGGACGTACAACTCTCCACCGGCGTGGAAGTCGGTCAGCTCGGTCGGCTGGCGGAAGTCGGTGGGAATCAGCACCATGGCTGCGGTGTCGCCGCTGGTTTCGACGCCGTACCGGCCCCCGGTGGCCCGAACGGCCGTGCCGGTGGTCGATTCGGCACGTACGCCGGTCGAGTTCGCCCCGTTGGCGAAGCCGACCACGGCCGAGGCGCCGGTGTCGGTGTCACTCGGTACCGAGGTGAAGCCGTAGATGCCGTTCGGCTGGTTCTCTGCTGTCGTGTAGCCGGCCAACGCCGCCGGATACGCCGCGGTGTTCAGGGAGAACACCGAACCCGACTGGAAAAGGTGTCCGATGCCTCCGCTGCCACCGGTGTAATCGGTTCGCGTCCGGATGCCGGAGGTGTTGGTCTGTCCGAGCACGAGCGGATCACCCGACGCAGCCGCGACCGGTCGGGTACCTGCGACCACCGCAGCCGTTCCACCCACTGCCGCTGCGGCCGCTGCGCGGACCCACTGCCGACGACTCACGCCGTCCGGTTCCATCGACGTCTCGTGTTCGGAATCGTCAGGCGAGTCGTCGACGAGCCCGGACGCTCGTTCCAGATCCGACAGTCGACGCATCAAGCGATCGACTTCGGTACGCAGTTGGGTGACTTCGTCGGATGACATGATGCGGTCCCTTCGTCGGCCGATCTGCTGATCGGGCGCCGAATCGTCGCACAGTTGCCGACGGGCACACGACGAATATCGTCGGTGGGCCTGCGCAGAAGGTCGACGCTCGATGCCAGGTCAGCTCGGGAGGAGTTGGCGCAGGAAGTGACCGGTGTGGCTGCCCGGAACGGTGGCGACGTGTTCCGGCGGTCCCTCGGCGACGATCGTGCCGCCGCCGGAGCCGCCGTTCGGGCCGAGGTCGATGATCCAGTCGGCGGTCTTGATCACGTCGAGACTGTGCTCGATCACGAGCACGGTGTTGCCCTGATCGACGAGGCGCTGCAGCACCGTCAGCAGGCGGCGCACGTCGTCGAAGTGCAATCCGGTGGTCGGCTCGTCGAGCAGGTAGATGGTGTGGCCGGTCGAACGTTTCGCCAACTCCGTGGCGAGCTTGACGCGTTGCGCCTCACCACCCGACAGCGTCGGCGCGGACTGGCCGAGCCGGACGTAGCCGAGTCCGACATCCATCAACGTCTGCATGTAGCGGGCGATCCCGGGCTGGTTGGCGAAGAAGTCGACCGCCTCCGCCACGGGCATGTCGAGCACGTCGGCGATGTTCTTGCCCTTGAACTCGATGTCGAGGGTGTCACGGTTGAAGCGGGCGCCCTTGCACACCTCGCACGGCACGTAGACGTCGGGCAGGAAGTGCATCTCGATCTTGATCGTGCCGTCGCCGGCGCACGCTTCGCAGCGACCGCCCTTCACGTTGAACGAGAAACGACCGGGCTGATAGCCGCGCACCTTCGCTTCGTTGGTCGTCGCGAAGAGCTTGCGGATCTTGTCGAACACACCGGTGTAGGTGGCCGGGTTGGATCGCGGGGTGCGGCCGATCGGCGACTGGTCCATGTCGATCACCTTGTCGAGGTGCTCGATCCCGTCGATTCGCTTGTGCTTGCCGGCCGGCATCTTCGACTTGTAGATCTTCGTCATCAGCACCGGCAGGAGGATGTCACGGATGAGCGACGACTTCCCCGACCCAGACACGCCGGTGACGCACACGAAGTTGCCGAGCGGGATGTTGACGTCGATGTTCGCCAGGTTGTGCTCGCGAGCGCCCCGGATGGTGATCGAGTCGAAGCTCTGCGAACGACGCACCTGTGGCACCGGGATGCTCTTGCGACCCGACAGGTACTGACCGGTGACCGACTCCTTGACCTTCTCGATGCCCTTGACCGGGCCCGAGTAGACGACCTCGCCACCGTGTTCGCCGGCACCGGGGCCGATGTCGACGATCCAATCCGATTCACGGATCGTGTCTTCGTCGTGTTCGACGACGATGACGGTGTTGCCGAGATCGCGCAGGCGCGTGAGCGTGTCGATCAAGCGTTGGTTGTCGCGTTGATGCAACCCGATCGAGGGTTCGTCGAGCACGTAGAGCGTGCCGACGAGGCCGGAGCCGATCTGCGATGCGAGCCGGATTCGCTGCGCCTCACCACCGGCGAGCGTGCCAGCCGAACGCGACATCGTGAGGTAGTCGAGGCCGACGTCGAGCAGGAACCCCAACCGAGCGTTGATCTCCTTGGTGACCCGCTCGGCGATGAGTCGCTCGCGCTCGGTGAGTTCGAGCGCAGCGAGGAACTTGGCCGACTCGCCGATCGACATGTCGCACACCTCGGCGATGTGCTTGTCGTTGATGGTGACGGCGAGCGTTGCCGGCTTGAGACGAGCACCGTTGCAGGCCGAGCACGCGACGAGGCGCATGTAGCCCTCGTACTGCTCGCGAGCCCACTCCGAGTCGCTGCCTTCATGGCGGCGACGCAGCCACGGGATCACACCTTCGTACTCGGTCTGATACGACCTCGACCGCCCGTAGCGGTTCTTGTACTGGACCGTCATCTTGCCCTTGACCCCATAGAGCACCAGCTTCTGCTGCTTCGCGGTGAGCTCGTCCCACGGCGTGTCGAGGTCGATGTCGTTGGCGTTGGCCACCGACTCGAGCATCCGGGTGAAGTACTGGGTCTGTGCGCTCTTCCACGGCGCGATCGCACCGTCGGCGAGTGACACCTCTCCGTCGGGGATGATCAGTTCGGGATCGACTTCGAAGGTGGTGCCGAGCCCGTCACAGGTGGCACAGGCTCCGTACGGCGAGTTGAAGGAGAAGTTGCGGGGGGCGGGTTCGTCGTAGCTGTTGTCGCACACTGGGCAGGCGAGATGCTGCGAGAACGTCATCGTCTCGTTGTCGCCGTCACCGTCACGCTTGACGATCTCGATCTCGGCGACCCCGTCGGCGAGCGTGAGTGCCTGCTCCAACGAGTCGGTGAGGCGTCGTTCGAGGCCCTCCTTGAGTACGAGTCGGTCGACGACGATCGCGATCTTGTGGTTCTCGTACTTGGCGAGACGCTCGTCACGCTTCAAGAACTCGTCGATGTCGACCGTCTCGCCGTCGATCACCGCGCGCACGAAGCCCTGTCCCGACAGGTCGGCGAGCAACGTGTCGTATTCGCCCTTGCGGCCGCGCACGACCGGGGCGAGCACCTGGAAGCGCATTCCCTCGTCCATCGCGAGGATGCGGTCGACGATCTGCTGCGGGGTCTGGCGCTGCAGTCGAGTGCCGTCGTTGGGGCAGTGCTGGATCCCGATGCGGGCGTAGAGCAGACGCAGGTAGTCGTAGACCTCGGTGATCGTGCCGACGGTGGATCGCGGGTTGCGCGATGCCGACTTCTGATCGATCGAGATCGCCGGCGAGAGCCCGTCGATCACGTCGACGTCGGGCTTGTCCATCTGCCCGAGGAACTGGCGGGCATATGCGCTCAGCGATTCGACGTAGCGGCGCTGCCCTTCGGCGTAGATCGTGTCGAACGCCAGGCTCGACTTTCCCGAACCGGAGAGCCCGGTGAACACGACGAGCTTGTCACGCGGCAGTTCGACGTTGACGTTCTTGAGATTGTGTTCGCGGGCCCCTCGTACCGTGATGAGCGATTCCCCGGCGGGCCGCTTCGTCGACGGCGCGCGTCGCTTCGTCGAACGGGGTGCGGGGGTGTCGGCGTCGGGTGTCGAGGCGCTCGTTGGCGGGTTCGTTCGAGCCATCGCAGCGAATGCTAGCGGCGAACATGTGTTCAGGTCGGGTGGATCTCGGCACAGCACCACCCATGGTCGGACGGCTCTCTCGCGTCACCGACGTCTCGGCCGCCGTCTCGCTCGCAGGCCGGTCGCCGTTCAGTCGACGACGATCGGCGGGTGCTCGAGCAGGAACTCGATCGCTTCGGCGGCGCTGTCGGCCACGCCGATCAGCGACGCATACGGACGGTCGCCGGCAAGGGTTCGCAGCAGCGGTTCCGCAGGGAGTGTCTGCCTCCAGAAGTCGGCGTCGAGAAACACCATCGGGCTGGCGTTGCCGAACACCGCGTAGTGATTCTGCGTCGCGTCCTGGAACACCTCCTGGGTCGTTCCGGCCGCGCCGGGGGCGAACACGACCCCTCGAGTCGCGATAGCGAGGAGTCCGTCTTCGCGGATCGAGTTGGCGAAGTACTTCGCCACGTGGGTGGCGAACTGATTGGTCGGCTCGTGCCCGTAGAACCAGGTCGGCACCGCAAGGCTCTGCGCACCCGCCGGATAGCGATCGAGCACGGCCGCACCGGCGGTGAGGTAGGCGTCGGCACGCCGATAGTCGGGCTCGACGGCGAGCATCGTCAACGCGTCGTCGAGCGCGTCGTCGTCGTACGGCGCCAGCCACGCACCGAGATTCGCAGCTTCCATCGCCCCCGGCCCTCCCCCGGTGGCGACATGCCAGCCTTCGCGCGTCATGGACCGACCGAGCTCGGCGACGAACCGGAACGCCGCGTCGGTGCGCAGCATGGCGTGGCCGCCCATGACCGCCGTCACCTCCGGGTGGTCGGCGAGATGGTCACCGAGCGCATCGTCGATGGCATGGTCGTGCAGACGTTGCGCCAACGCGTCGAGCACGGGCAGCGCGGACCCCTTCGGGTGCATCGACGCCCACCGATAGATCCGCGAATCCAGCGCGTCGGTGTCGAAGTCGCCACCGGGACGCCAGCCACGGAGGAGTTCGCCTTGCGCGTACAGCGATGGTCGATACGGGTCGAACGGGATCGCCTGCAGCCGGGGGAACACGGCGGCTCCGCCACCGACGAGCCGCTCGACATCGCCGTCGGCGTAGTGACAGCCCAGGAAGGTCGCCCCGACACACGACAGGGAGCGCAGCACGGTGGAACGGCCGACCAGATCGACGCCCTGCACCACCACGCCATCGAGATGGTGCGCCGATTCGACCAGCCGATCGAATTCGTCCAGGTCATGGATCTCTTGCATTCCCGCACGATACGCAGGCTCAGGATCCATATCATCTCTTGACCGAATCCATACGCAGAGGCCGAACTCCTCAGACCTCTGACCACCTCCTGACGGAATTTGCCGAGCCTCTTGCACTCGTGGCATTCCTGTGCCACGCTCGGTGATTGTCAGTGGACAGACACGAACGAGCATCACCGCGGCGTTCGGAGACATGGGAGCGGAAATGATTCGACGCAGAGCACTCTGCGCGACGGCCAAGGGCGTCGTCGGCACCATCACGATCGCGGCGGCATCGCCGATCGCACCCTGGGGAGAGGACTCATGAACAAGATCGCCAAGTTGACCGCGGCCATTGCCGTGGCGGCAGCTGCGATCGTCGTACCGACGGTCACCAGCACGACACCGATCGTGTCGGCCGACAGCAACACGACCGACTTCGAGGGCTTCACCCTCGGCAACGTGAACGGACAGGACGGCTGGGAGAAGATCGGCCCGTTCGACGTCGAAGTGGTCGACGCGAGCGCCACACACCCGTCCCTCGGCTCACGCAGCCTTCGCATCTCGAATGCGGTCATCAGCGGATCGTTCGGTGACCAGACGTTTTCCAAGCCATTGGCAGAAGCGGCCGGCGAGACGACGGCCTTGAGCGGCGGCGAGTCCAGCGCGCCGAGCCACAAGTTCTTCGAGGCTGAATGGTCGTTCGCCTCTGCGACTCCTGCGGCAGAACAGCCCGGTCTGTCCGTCGTGGCCAGCCCCGACCGCGGCGACGGCGCTCGCATGAGCTGGGTCCAGATGGCCGACACACCGGATGGCCTCGACGTCAACTTCTACGACTACGTGGACTCCACCGACGATTCGACGTGCAACGGCACCTTTGTCTTCGCCAACGTCGCCGATGGGCTTGCCCGCGACCAGGTCCACACGATCCGCGTGGTCATGGAACTCGAAGAGGGTAGGGGCAACGACGTTGTCGACGTGTACGTCAATGGGGTGCTGGCGCACACCGGGACGTCGTGGGAGGACTACTTCCGCGATGGCTGCGATCCCGTCCCAGCCGGCGCTCGCACCGTCGACTCGATGCTCTTCCGTGTCGCCGGGGCCGCTGCTCCTGCCACCGCAGGCGCTGGCTTTCTCGTCGACGACGTCGAACTCTCGTCGAGCTCACCGGCGCCCTGCACGACGGAGTGTTACGTCGATGCCGCCGCAGGCAGCATCACCAACGGTGGCACCGGCCCGACCGACGCGCTCAAAGACATCCAAGCCGGCATCGACCGCGTCGACGCTGGTGGCACCGTGTTCGTCGCAGCCGGGACCTATCCCGAATCCCTCGACATCAACAAGGCGCTGACGCTCGATGGAGCGGGGCCTGACGTCGTGACCATCGACGCGAGTGCCTTCAACGACTACAGCATCGACGTGCGTTCGAACGATGTGTCGCTCGACGGCTTCACGCTGACCGGCAACCCGACGTTCAGCTCGGCCTACGGCATCAAGATCGCCGGCCCCGTGCCGACGCGGATCTCGAACATCACCGTCGAGGACGTGGTGGTCAACAACAGCCGCCGCACCGGCGTCGACCTCAACGGTGTCGACGGTGCAGTCATCCGTGACGTCGAAGTCAACGACGTCGTCTCGGGGAACGGCCTCTCCACCACCGACTCGAACGACATCCTCTTCGAGAACATCACGACCAACAACAACCCCTGGGGCGGCATCGCCCTCTACACCTCCGGTCAGTTCTTCGGGCCCGCCGGGTCCGACAACATCACGATCCAGGGCACCAACAGTTTCGGCGAGCCGAACAAGGTGTACGTCCAGGTGGCCAACGTCGCCGACCCACTGAACCCGGCACCGGTCACGAACTTGACCGTCGAGGGCTTCGACTACACGGTGAAGAACGACACGTTCCGCGCGGGCGGAGAGAACTTCACCTTCTACCAGGTCACCCGGAGCGACGCGATCGCGTTCGCGACCGCTCTGCTCACCTTCCCCGGCGGCCTCCCCGCCGCTGCCGACTCCTACGTCAACGAAATCGCCACGGGTGAGTTCTGGGTGGGCACGCTCGGCGGCGTCGACATGACGATCCAGGCTGCGGTCGACGCTGCCGACCCGGGCGACACGATCAACGTGCTGCCCGGCGTCTACGAGGGCAACACCACGGTCGACCAACACGTCCGGATCATCGGCGCCGGTAGCGGCCCGAACGGCGCCGTCAACACGATCCTGCGAAAGAACACGAACGCCCCGATCGTGACGCTCACCGGATCGGGTGCCTCGGCGGCCGATCCGATCTTGCTCCAGGATCTGCGTATCGAGCCGGTCACCGTCCACGGGATCGACGTGCCGACACCCGACTCGACCGTGCAGTTCGTCGAACTCGACAACGTCAAGGTCGTCGGGTCGAGCACGACCGCCGCGTTCGAGAACGCCCGGGGTCTCAGCGTCGCGACCGAGGCGAGTTTGTCCGACGTGGTCATCACCGACTCGGCGTTCGACCGGCTCGACTACGGCTGGTACTTCGCCAAGGCCCTCAACGAGCCCGCCTCGCCGGGAGAGAGCAACGTCGCGAACATCGAGGTCACCTCGACCTCGTTCAGCAGCAATCAGGCGAAGGGCATCTACGTCGAGAAGCTGTCCGACGCGAACTTCGACGACGTCACCGTCGTCGACAACGGCCTCGACACGACGTTCTTCAACGCCCAGTGGAACGCCGGTTTCGACATCAACCTGAAAGGTCAGGAAACCTACGAGAACATCTCGATCACCAACTCGACGTTCGAGGGCAACGGTCTCGGCGTCGCCAACGGCGCAGCGATCATGGTCAAGGCCCGTGACGATGCTCCGAGCTACACCGGCGATCCCGCAGCGCTCGATGGGCTGACCATCACGGGCAACGAGATCACCGGCAACGAGCGGGGCATCCGCTTCGGTGAGCCCGGCAAGGACAACGCGACGCCGACCAGCGTCTCGGTGACCGGCAACGACATCACCGGCAACGACGAAGGCGGCGTGATCAACGAGACGCTGGCGTCGGTCTCCGCCGTCGAGAACTGGTGGGGCGACGCCTCCGGACCGAGCGGCGAAGGCCCCGGCACCGGCGACAGCGTCTCGCCCGACGTGGTCGTCTGCCCGTGGCTCGACGACGTCGCCGGCACCGGCAACCTCGTCCTCGACGACTGCGCCGGCACCGGCACGCTCGACGTGACCAAGACCGTCGTCTGGAACGACACCGAGCCCGACCCGGCGCAGACCTTCGAGATCTGCATCGAGGGCCCGACCCATCCGACCGCCGACTGCCAGCTCGCCGACTTCGACGGTGAGACGTTGACCTGGACCGATCTCTACCCCGGTGACTACGTCGTCACCGAGACCGATCCGGGCACCGACTGGACCGTCGAGATCGTCGGTTCGCCCGTCACCGTGGTCGAAGGCTCCCCGAGCGCCCCGGCCAGCGTCACCAACACCAACATCGTGCCGGTGGCCGCTGATGAGCCGCCGTCGTTCGAGTCGGTGCCGGACGACATCGCGGTGTCGACGGCTCCGGGCGAAACCGGTGTCGTGGTCGAATTCGACCTCCCGGTCGCGACCGACGACGACACCGAGAACCCGCCGACCGTGGTGTGCGATCCCGCATCGGGCACCGCATTCGAGGTCGGTGACACCACCGTCACCTGCACGGCCACCGACTCCGGCGACCAAACCGCCGAGGTCACCTTCACGGTCACCGTGACTGCGACTGCGGCCAGCGACCTCGTCGCCATCGACCCGGCGCGACTCCTCGAGACGCGGGCCGGCGAGGGCCTCACCACCGTCGACGGCCAGCAGGTCGGAGCCGGGCGAAGCAACGCCAACGTGTTCTTCGACGTGCCGATCGCCGGGCGTGGCGGCGTGCCCGCCGACGCGATCGGCGCCGTGCTCAACGTGGCGGCCATCCAGCCTGATGCAGCGGGCTTCGTCACGCTGTACCCGTGCACCGACGAGATCCCGACGGCCGCCTCACTCAACTACGAGGCAGGCGTCAACATCTCCAACGCCACCTTCGTCGACCTGTCCGACGACGGCGACGTGTGCCTGTACACCTCCAACGTGGCCGACTACACCATCGACGTCGTCGGCTACCTGCCAGCAGAGAGCCGACTCGGTCTCGTCGAACCGGCCCGATTCCTCGAAACCCGCGACGTCGACGGCCTCATCACCATCGACGGCGAGTCCGAGGGCGACGGCGTCGTCACCGGCGACACCTTCGTCGAGGTCCAGATCACCGGACGCGACAACGTGCCCGACGGAGCCGTCGCCGCGATGGTCAACGTCGCCGCGGTCCAACCCACAGCCAACGGCTTCCTCACGCTGTACCCCTGCACCGATGAGGTCCCGCTGGCAGCGTCGCTGAACTACACGCCCGGCACGAACATCTCCAACGCCACGATGGTCGAGCTCTCGGCCACCGGGACCCTGTGCGTGTACGCCTCGTCGACCACCCACGTCACCCTCGACGTGGTCGGCTTCGCCCCACCGGGCACCGACGTCGGAACCCTCGACCCGGCGCGCCTGCTCGAAACCCGCGTGGGTGACGACAAGGTGACCATCGATGGCGAGGCTGCCGGAGATGGCGTCGTGGCGGCAGGGACCTCGATCGAGGTCCCGATCGCGGGACGCGGCAACGTGCCGGAGACGGCCGAGTCGGCGGTCCTCAACCTGGCGGCCGTCCAGCCGTCCGGTGTCGGGTTCGCGACGCTCTACCCGTGCACCGACGACGTGCCACTCGCGGCGTCGATCAACTACACCGCCGGCGTCAACATCTCCAACGCCACACTCGTCGACCTCTCCGACGACGGCACCGTGTGCGTGTACACGTCGACGCCGACCCACCTCACCCTCGACGTGCTCGGCTACGTGAACACCAGCGTCGACGACGCGACCTGAGCAACATCAACACACACTGAACAACCGATTCAGCGGGTCGACGAACCCTCGTCGACCCGCTGAATCGCGCTCGGGGAACCCAGCATCACGATGAGATCGTCGGCCACGATGCGATGGCGCGCCGATGGCAGCGATACGTCTGCGCGTCGTCAACGTTCTTGAGGACCGCTACACAGACGCCGGGCCGTTCGCCCCGACGCGGTGATTTCGTCGTCGAATGGACAGGACGGACTTGCACTCGTGGCGTTTCTATGCCACGCTCGGTGACTGTCATACGACAGACACGAACGAGCACCACGGCGGCGTTCGAAAACAGGGAGCGGACATGAAACGACGCAGAGCACTCTGCGCAGTGGCGGTCACCGTCGCAGCCATCATCACCACGACGGCGGCCTCGCCGACGGTGAGCGCCGAGACGACGACCACGGTCGTCACGAGCGACGAGAATCCGACGCCGGCACAGGTGGCAGCAGCTGAGCCATCGAGCGGCTGGAACATCGGGCGTGACGGTGGCTTCATCACACCGTTCGAGTTCGTCGACGGTGTGTCGTCGATCGGCGATGGCGCTCTTCGCGTCGGCCCGATCGGCAACGACCTCAAGGGCCCGGCCGACAAGTTCATCTCCGAGTACGTCATCGGCGTGGAGACCTCCGAGTTCGCCTCGATCAGCTTCGACGTTCTCGTCGACACGCCAACCCCGGCGGCCGATGCCAACGAGTTCTACCTCAACATCTACACCAGCGCACCGGTGGGCGACCCCCTCTACAGCGCGTTCTACAACTGTCGGTTCGACGTGGTCCCGACCACGGCACCGACCGGCGCATTCCGAACCGTGAGCCTCGCCGCAGCCGATACGACCGTGGTCGACGGTTCGCTCAACGTCGTCCCACGCAACGGCTATGCGTGCCCGACCAGCATCAGTGGCATGCCCGCCGGCAGCGTGCTGTCGTTCGTGTCGCTGAACGTCGGCGACACCTCGACCAGCGACCAGGACGTCGCCGGCTACTTCGACAACGTCGTCATCGAGATCGGCGCCGACACCGAGATCTTCGACTTCGAAGCACCCGAGCCTGCGGCGAGCGGCATCGTCGAAACCATCGTCGTGACCGAAGACGAGAACCCCACGACCGAGCAAGCCGCTGCGTTCGAACCGTCGAGCGGCTGGGACATCGGCCGCGACGTGAACAACCTCGCTCCGTTCGAGTTCAACGAAGACGAGGCGTCGATCGGCAACGGCGCACTGCGCGTCGGCCCGGTGACCAACACCATCAAGGGCGCGGCCGACAAGCTCATCACCGAGTACTGGATCAACCAGCCGACATCGGCATTCGAGTCGATCAGCTACGACATCCTCGTCGACACGCCGACGCCAGCCGCCGACGCGAACGAGTTCTACCTCAACATCTACACCAACCTGCCCGGCAGCACGTCGTTCTACGAGTGCCGCTTCGACGTCGTGCCCCCCACGGCGTCCGACACCTTGTTCACGACCATCACCTACAACGCCACGGACGATGCGAACAACGTCCGCGAACGCGGTGGCACGCTGCTGTGCCCCGAGAAGATGAGCGAGATGCCAGCAGGCAGCACGATCTCGTTCATCTCCCTCAGCGTCGGTGACACCTCGGCCAGCGTGCCGCCCAGCGACCAGGACGTGTCCGGCTACTACGACAACGTCGTCATCGAGATCGGCGGCAACACCACCACGTTCGACTTCGAGGCCCCCGAGGCCGGCGAGACCGGCGTCGAGACCATCCGCAAGGTGGTCGAGGACGAAGACGACCCGACCGGTTGGGACATCGTCAACGACGGCTTCACGACCGTGTTCGACTTCAACGACGACAACGCGTCGATCGGTGCTGGTGCGCTCCAAGTCGGCCCGATCGGCAACGACATCAACGGGAACGCCGACAAGTTCATCTCGTCGCACATCATCGACGTCCTGACATCCGACTTCGAGTCGGTCAGCTTCGACGTCCTCCTCGATGGCACGACGCCCGACACCTCGTCGAACCAGTTCTACATCAACCTCTACACCAACATGCCGGGCAGCACGTCGTTCTACGATTGCCGCTTCGACGCGGTGGCAAACACGGCCTACTTGAGCGGCACGCTCCTGAACGCAACGACGTTCACGACGATCGAACTCGCTGCCGACGACGAACCCATCGTGGTCCCCCGCGGCGGCGCCACCTGCCCGACCACTGTCGCTGGCATGCCGGCAGGAAGCACCGTGTCGTTCGTGTCGCTGAACGTCGGTGACACCAGCATCAACGATGCTGGCGTCGGCGGCTACCTCGACAACGTCATCCTCAAGACCGCTGGCAACACCGAGACCTTCGACTTCGACATCGACGAGCCGCCGGTCTTCCCGGTCGCACCCGCCGACGTCACGGTCGAGACCGCCCCAGGCGGGAGCGATGCGGTCGTCACGTTCGACCTCCCCGCCGCCACCGACGACCTCTCGACACCGACGGTGGACTGTGTTCCCGCATCGGGTGACACCTTCCCGATCGGCGTCACGACAGTTACGTGTACCGCGACCGACTCCGCCGACCAGACCGCCGAGGTGACCTTCAACGTCGTCGTCCTTGCCGTCGCGGCCGCTGATGAGCCGCCGTCGTTCGAGTCGGTGCCGGACGACATCGCGGTGTCGACGGCTCCGGGCGCAACCGGTGTCGTGGTCGAATTCGACCTGCCGGTCGCGACCGACGACGACACCGAGAACCCGCCGACCGTGGTGTGCGATCCCGCATCGGGCACCGCGTTCGAGGTCGGTGACACCACCGTCACCTGCACGGCCACCGACTCCGGCGACCAAACCGCCGAGGTCACCTTCACGGTCACCGTGACTGCGACTGCGGCCAGCGACCTCGTCGCCATCGACCCGGCTCGACTTCTCGAGACCCGCACCGGCGAGAACCTGACCACCATCGACGGCGAAGAAGTCGGGGTCGGGCGCAGCAGCGCCGACACGTTCCTCGATGTGCCGATCGCTGGACGTGGCGGCGTGCCCGCCGACGCGATCGGCGCCGTACTCAACGTGGCGGCCATCCAGCCCGACGCAGCGGGCTTCGTCACGCTGTACCCGTGCACCGACGAGATCCCGACGGCCGCCTCACTCAACTACGAGGCAGGCGTCAACATCTCCAACGCCACCTTCGTCGACCTGTCCGACGACGGCGACGTGTGCCTGTACACCTCCAACGTGGCCGACTACACCATCGACGTCGTCGGCTACCTGCCAGCAGAGAGCCGACTCGGTCTCGTCGAACCGGCCCGATTCCTCGAAACCCGCGACGTCGACGGCCTCATCACCATCGACGGCGAGGCGCAGGGTGACGGCGTCGTCACCGGCGACACCTTCGTCGAGGTCCAGATCACCGGACGCGACAACGTGCCCGACGGAGCCGTCGCCGCGATGGTCAACGTCGCCGCGGTCCAACCCACAGCCAACGGCTTCCTCACGCTGTACCCCTGCACCGATGAGGTCCCGCTGGCAGCGTCGCTGAACTACACGCCCGGCACGAACATCTCCAACGCCACGATGGTCGAGCTCTCGGCCACCGGCTCGCTGTGCGTGTACGCCTCGTCGACCACCCACGTCACCCTCGACGTGGTCGGCTTCGCCCCACCGGGCACCGACGTCGGAACGGTCGAACCCGCCCGCCTGCTCGAAACCCGCCAGGGCGACGACAAGGCAACCATCGACGGCGAAGAAGAAGGAGCCGGCATCTCGATGACCGACTCGTTCCTCGAGGTGCAGATCGCCGGACGCGCAGGTGTACCGGCGACCGCCGACTCGGTGATACTCAACCTGGCGGCCGTCCAGCCGCTCGGAGTCGGGTTCGCGACGCTCTACCCGTGCACCGACGACGTGCCACTCGCGGCGTCGATCAACTACACCGCCGGCGTCAACATCTCCAACGCCACACTCGTCGACCTCTCCGACGACGGCACCGTGTGCGTGTACACGTCGACGCCGACCCACCTCACCCTCGACGTGCTCGGCTACGTGAACACCAGCGTCGACGACGCGACCTGAGCAACATCAACACACACTGAACAACCGATTCAGCGGGTCGACGAACCCTCGTCGACCCGCTGAATCGCGCTCGGGGAACCCAGCATCGCGATGAGATCGTCGAAGGGCATCGCGGCCGCCAGCAGATACCCCTGCGCCAACGGGCAGCCGAACTCGCGGAGTAAGTCGAGTTGCTCGTCGGTCTCGAGTCCTTCGGCGACGACCGTGTAGCCGAGCCGATCGGCGAGCGCCAGCACGGACCGGAGGATCTCGCGTTCGCGCGGGTCGTTGGTCGCATCCCGCAACACGTCGCTGTCGAGCTTCAGTTGATCGACGTTGCGCCAACGCAGTCGCTCGAAGGTCGCGTGGCCCGAACCGAAGTCGTCGACGGAGATCGTCACGCCGAGCGCCGACAAGCGGTCGATCGCCTGGGTGATCGATGCGGTGTCGTGAATGTCCTGTTCGGCGATCTCGAACACCAATTGCGCAGGTCGAACGTCGGCGGCCTCACATTCGCGCAGAAACCACCGTTCGAAATCCCGGTCTTCGAGGGCTCGGATCGGGAGGTTCACAGAGACCGACATCTCGAATCCGGCATCGCTCAGCCGGCGAGCGGCGCCGATCGCATCGCAGACCATCGCTCGCGTGAAGTCACCGGCACGCTCCGACATCAGGACGACGTCGAGGAACGCTGCTGGCCGGAGCAGGCCGAAGGTGTCATGGTTCCATCGCGCCAAGCCCTCGACACCGACGATCGAACCGTTTGCCAGATCCACGATCGGCTGATAGTGCAGACCCAACGCCCCCGTGGCCAAGGCGTCGGGCAGCGCCGCCGACAACGCCGTCTGACGAGCGAACTCACGACCCATCTCCCGATCGAAGACCGTAGAGATCTGACCGAGGCGCTTCGCTCGGTACATCGCAATGTCGGCGTGTCGCAGCATCGTCGAGCCGTCGGTCGCACCGACGACCGCCTGCGCGATCCCCGCCGAGATCGAGGTCGTCAGCGTCACACCGCTGACCTCGACCGGTCGTGACACCTCGAGCGCGAAGCGGTCGACCGCAGCGACGACATCGGTCGGATCGCTCATTCCGTCCAGGATCACGGCGAACTCGTCGCCGCCCAGCCGGGCCAATACGTCGCCGGGGCGCAAGCACGCCGTGAGCCGTTCGGCCACGACCTCGAGCAAATCGTCGCCCGCTTCATGACCGAGCGTGTCGTTGACCTCCTTGAACCGGTTCAGATCCATCACGATCAGGTAGTGCCCGACCTCGTGCTCGCGCAGGCCGAGTTCGGCCAGCAGCCAGCGACGGTTGCGCAACCCGGTCAACGAGTCGGTCGACGCTTCGGCCGTGACCTTGTGGAGACCCGCCTGCTGTGCGGTGACGTCGATACTGAAACCGCGGAGATGTATCCGATTTCCGTGCATCACCACTCTCGACACGTCGCGCAGCCAGATCCAACGCCCTTCGCCCGTCCTGATCCGTGCCGTACGGTCGATCACCGTGCCGACCACCGCCTTGTCATCCGTCATCCAGTAGCCCTCGATGTCGTCAGGATGGATGAGGCGGCGGTGATCGATCGACAACCACACGTCACGCGGCCAACCGACGACGCTGTCGGTGTCGCCGACCACGTCGACGATGCCCCGTGACAGGTCGGTGAGATGCGCAAGTCCACCAGCCGCGCCGATCGCAAGCAGCAGGTCACCCCGAGCCGACAGCATCGACGACCGCATCCGGTACCCCGTGAAGCCGAAACCGAACAGCAACAGAGCGACGATCGCGGTGACGCGAACGTACTCCTCGTGTCCGCCGACACCGCCGAGCACCCCGACGCCGATCGTCGCGAGTCCGGCCGCTGGCAGGTAATACCGGTTCGGCGCGAGCACGGCATAGTTGGAGATCACTGCCGCCAAGATCAGCACGCACACCATGTAGTACCCGGGCGCCACGACGAGGAACGCCACGAACGCCAAGATGTCCAACAAGACCTGAGCGTGTCGGAACGAGTCACCGATACGCCACGCCGCCGCCAGCAACGGCTGCGCAACGGCGACCAAGCAGGCAATCGCTGCGACGCCGTACGCAGACGGCCGGTCACCGAACACGAGTGCGAGCGCCGCGAAGGCGAGCACCGCCATCATCCGAGCCACGACCAGACTGTCCGTCGGGCTCACCGTGGTCGTGACGACGCGGTCCTCGCCGGTACCAGCCTCGAAGACACCTGGCGAGCGCGACAATTGGGTGCGCGCACCGATCTCCGACGTACTCGTGTCCATCGGAAGTCCATCGGCACGTCACGCACAGGGCTTGAAGCCCGATCTGGAGACGCCGATCAGCCGGCGTCGGTGATCTCGCGGCGCAGGTCGCGGATCTCGTCACGCAGCTTCGCCGCGTACTCGAACTTGAGATCGGCGGAGGCGGTGTGCATCTCCTCCTCCAACGTCTGGATGAGACGCTGCAACTCCTGCTGCGGCAGGTTCTTGAGTTCCTGCTGCACCTTGTCACGCTCGCGTTGACGACGACGATCCTTGCCCGGAACCGGTGCACCGCCGTCAGGGCCACGCAGCATCGACAAGATGTCGCCGACCGCCTTGCGGATCGTCTGCGGATCGATGCCGTGCTCGGCGTTGTACGCCAACTGCAGATCGCGCCGTCGCTGCGTCTCGGAAATGGCTGCCGTCATCGAATCGGTCATCTTGTCGGCATACATCACGACCTGCCCGGCGACATTGCGAGCGGCGCGACCGATCATCTGGATGAGCGAGGTCTCGGACCGCAAGAACCCTTCCTTGTCGGCGTCGAGAATGCAGACGAGTGACACCTCCGGTAGGTCGAGCCCCTCTCGCAGCAGGTTGATGCCGACGAGCACGTCGAATTCGCCGAGACGCAGGCCCCGCAAGATCTCGATGCGCTGGATCGTGTCGATGTTGGAGTGCAGATACCGGACGCGCAAGCCCTGCTCGAGCAGGTAATCGGTGAGATCTTCGGCCATCTTCTTCGTCAGCGTGGTGACCAGCACTCGCTCGCCGTTCACGATGCGCCCGTTGACCATCTCCATCAGGTCGTCGATCTGCCCCTTCGTCGGTTTGACGATGACCTCGGGATCGATGAGACCGGTCGGACGGATCACCTGCTCGACGACCTGGCTCGACACACGCAACTCGTACGCCGACGGCGTGGCCGACAAGAAGATGCCCTGATTGATCCGTTCGAGTACCTCTTCGAAGGTGAGCGGCCGGTTGTCACGCGCCGACGGCAGACGAAACCCGTGCTCGACCAGCATGTCTTTACGGCTGCGGTCACCGGCGTACTGACCGTGCAGCTGCGGGACCGCCACGTGGCTCTCGTCGACGACGAGCAAGAAGTCGTCGGGGAAGTAGTCGAGCAACGTGAATGGCGGCTCGCCATACTCGCGGCCATCCATGTGCATCGAGTAGTTCTCGATGCCGTTGCAGTAGCCGACCTCGCTCATCATCTCGAGGTCGTACTGCGTTCGCATCCGGAGCCGCTGCGCCTCGAGCAGCTTGCCCTGCTCCTCGAACTCCTTGAGCCGTACCTGCAATTCGTGCTCGATCTTGCCCATCGCTGTCTGGAGTCGCTCCGCGCTCGTCGCGTAGTGCGTCGCCGGAAAGAGATACGCCCGCGGCAACTCGCGGAGCTGCTCGCCGGTGAGCGGGTCGATGGTCGTGATCCGCTCGATCGTGTCGCCGAACATCTCGACACGCAGCACGTTCTCCTCGTACGCCGGATGGATCTCGATCGTGTCACCACGCACCCGGAAGTTGCCGCGCCCGAGGGTCATGTCGTTGCGGTCGTATTGCATGTCGACGAGCCGCCGCAGGATCGACCGCATGTCGTAGTCGACGCCGACGTTGAGGTCGAGCAGATGCCCCCGGTACTCCTCCGGGTTGCCCATGCCGTAGATGCATGACACCGACGCCACGACGATCGTGTCACGACGGGTCAGCAGCGCGGCGGTGGCCGAGTGCCGCAAACGGTCGATCTCGTCGTTGACCGACGAGTCCTTCTCGATGTAGGTGTCGCTCGACGGGATGTAGGCCTCGGGCTGGTAGTAGTCGTAGTAGGAGACGAAGTACTCGACTCGGTTGTTCGGGAAGAACTCCCGCATCTCCTGAGCGAGTTGCGCGGCGAGCGACTTGTTCGGCGCGAGGATCAGCGTCGGACGTTGCGTCTTCTCGATCGTCCACGCGATCGTCGCCGACTTGCCCGACCCGGTGATGCCCAGCAACGTCTGGAACCGCTCCCCCGCCTGGACCCCCGAGGCCAACGCCTCGATCGCCTGCGGCTGATGGCCGGCCGGCTCGAAGTCGGACACGACCTTGAACACCTGGTCACCGTCGGCGCTGTAGTTCTCGGCCTGGACGTCGCCCTCACGGCCTGCGGTCAGCAGCGACAGATCCTGCTCGATCTTGCGGCCGCCGGCTGCCGGTGCGTCGGTCAGCTCCTCCGCGTCGACGATGTCAGTCATCGCAGCATTCTACCTGACACGAACATTCGTTCGCAGCAGCCGGCGCTCGACAAGCTGCCAGCTACATGTACCCGGCGACATCGACGACGAGATCGGTCGTCGCCGAGCTTCGGACGCACACTCGGCCGTTGGAGACCCTCGTGATCACGTTGTTGCCAGCGGTCTGGCCCGCGGAGAAGTTCAATGCCGACGTCAACGGTGGTTCCTCGAAATCGCCCACGCACGCCCAGACCGTCACGAATCCGCTCTGTTGCGGGTTCACCGCGGTCATGTTCAGCACCGCAAGGTTCGGATTGCCGCCGACTCCTGCGCGGTCCCCGATATGGATCACCTGATTGACAGCCGGATTCATCGGGGCCTCGGTGGCCGCTGCACCGTCCACCGTCGTCTCACCTCGACGCGTCTCGTAGATACGAGCGGGAACGATCGATTGGAATCCCGAGTCGGAAGCGAAGTGTCCAGATACATCCACGCTCAGGTCGGTCGCGGCGGACGTGAATATGCACACTTCTCCGGTACCACTGATCTTGCTGATCACGTTGTTTCCGACGGTCTCGCCCGCTCCGAAATTGAGCGACGAGGCCGTGGGCTGATCGGAATCGCAAGGCCAGACGGTCAGGTATCCGCGCCGCTCCGGTCGGATCGCTGTGACGTTGAGCACCACCGTCGCTGCCTCGGGATCGACTCCGGCGCGATCCTCGATGGCCACGCGAAGGACGTCGCCGCTCGCGAGCCTCCCGACGGCTTCCTGCCGCCCGTCGACCGTCTCGCCCGCAGCTCGCGTGTCGAGCAGACGACCCGGCACGACGGAACCGAATCCGGCATCCGGCCACAGGTATCCACCGACGTCCACGACCAGGTCGACGGCAGCCGACGTGAACAGGCACACCGAGTCATTCGTACCGATCCGACTGACTACGTTGTTGCCCTTGGCCTGACCAGCTCGATAGTTGAGCGAAGACGTCAACGGCGGCTCCGCCCCACAGGGGTACACCGTGATGTACCCATTGCGGTCGGGCCGTACCGCCGTGACGTTGATGATCACCGACTCCGCAGCGTCGGGCACTCCCGCCCGGTCACGAACACGCAGCGGCGTCACCGATCCGGCCGGCCGTCGACCGATCGCCTGAGCGACCCCATCGACGGTCACCTCACCCTTGCGAGAGTCGAGCAGTCGCGCGGGTGCGAGACTGCTCAACGCTGGCAGCTGGCGTCGAGTGATGAACGCGCTACGCCGTGTCGACAACGGCTCCATGCCGATCAGCGTCGATTTCTGGGAGAGCTCTACGTCACCTGCACCGCCCACGACCACGACATCGCCATCGCCGATGGACTCAGTCGACGCAGGAATCGATCCCATTTCTTCGAGGCCCAGGTCAATCCGTTCCCACGTGGTTTCCCCGAGCGCCCCGACCACACGCCAGAGAACGTCTCCGCCTTGCACCGAGGCGACCGAGCCCGTCTGGTCGAACTCCAACAGGTACGACTCGAGCGCCGCGTTGAGCTCCGGATCCTGTCGTGCATCGGGGAACGCCACCTCACCCAGAATGCGGCCGTCGGCGGGATCGAGGGAGAGGATCAATCGCCGCTCGACCAGTAGGTCTGGCGAGCTGGAGACATCCTCGCAGGTGTACACCCACAACTCGTCCGGCGCCGAGCGGATGACGTCGACGACGGTCCCATTGCTGACGAGCAGCTTGGCGCCACAGCCGTAGCCGAAGTGCCGGATCGTCGTCTGGCTCGCACCGCCCTCGTCGACTCGCACGAGACCTATCGCTTCATCGACGAACGAGATGGGTTTGGGCAGATATCCACCGACCCACGTCGCGCCCTGCTGACCAGACGCAACGCTGAGCAACGGTCCGCGAAGAAATGGATCGGCGAACTCTTCTGGCATGTCGACCGACCACGCCTCACCGAGTTCGGCGTCGAACTCCGCGAGGGTCATGTCATCCGCTCGAATCGGGTCGCCTCCGCCCGGACTGCGAAAGACCCTTGTTGGGGCAACCAACCTCACCCCGCCTCCGGGCGCGGCCAGAAGTCCAGAGGGAGAACCGACGTCAGAGCGAACCTCCGCTGCTCCGACGAACCGCTTCACTGCGATGACGCCGTCGACGTCCGCTGACACGAGATCGAAGGAGTTCGGCACCGGATCATCAGGGTTCAGGTCGTTGCGGCACAGGAAGTACGCAACTCCCGTGACGTCGATGGCAGAGTCCGACTCCTCAGGATCATCGCAGCCGACTTCTCCGGGGAGTGGCGCTGTCCACACCACCGCACCTGCGGCGTCTCGATATTGCACGAACGATGCAAAGGTGAGCCCGACATCGATGCCTTCGAACTGTCCGGAGAAGACGCCGAAGATGACCGCCCCTCCGTCAGCGGTCGTCACGACCTCATTGAACTGGGAGAAATCCGTTGGACCGCCGTCACCGTAGGTGAAGTCCCACTCCGCGTCTGCCGCGCCCGGAATGGCCAACGAGAGCGCCATCGCGACCCCAATCAGCGTCCGGCTTCGTAGCCGACGACTACCCGTCCTCCGAAGTGACATGGCTCCAACAGTAGCCCGACCATCGAGCTACCACGGCGGTGCGACGACGCACTCAGCGGTCGTACGAGTGGAGTCGGATACGGAGCGTGTCGATGGCGTAGGCGTCCATCGACAGCACCTCGAAATCGCCGATCGCCGTCGAGACGCTGTCGCCGACCGAGGGGATCTCGTCGAACGCGGCGATCACGTAGCCGGCAACGGTCTGCCACTCCCCTTCCGGCAGCGGAATGCCCGTGTACTCCTCGAACTCGTCAGGCCGCAGCGTCGCCGTGATGCGGAACGAACCGTCGCCGAGATCGACACAGTCACCGTCACGACGATCGGACTCGTCGTCGAAGTCGCCGATCAGTTCCTCGAGTACGTCTTCGAGCGTGACCAGGCCGACCACCGTGCCGTGTTCGTCGATGACGAGCGTGAGGTGCTGGCGGTCGGTACGCATCTCCAACAACAGGTCCTCGAGCCGGTGATGCTCTGGGGTCACCATGACGTCACGCGTGATCGTGCCGACCGGCGTCGTCGGCCACGTACCGTGCGGGAGGCGCAAGAGATCCTTGGCGTGAACGAACCCCTTGACGTGGTCGAGATCGCCGTCGAACACGACGATACGACTCCGTCCGGTTCGGTGCGCTTCGGCCGCGGCGACGTCGGCCGTCGAGTCGGCCGACACGGCGATGATGTCGCGTCGCACCGTCATCGCGTCGGCCGCGGTCAGCCCGGACAGCTGCAACGAGCGGGTGAGGAGTTGATGCTCGGTGGCGGCAATGCCACCCTGGCCGGCTGATTCGTCGAGCAGCAAGCGGAGATCGTCAGGCGAGTGCGCCATCGCCCGCTCGTCCTGGGGCTCCACCCCCACCGCCCGCACGACCACGTTGGCGATGCCGTTCATCAACCAGATGAACGGACGGAAGATCGTCACGAAAAGCCGGAACGGGCGGGCGAGTCGGAGCGCCGACGACTCGGGATGCGAGATCGCCCACGACTTCGGCGCCATCTCGCCCACCACCATGTGCAAGAACACCACGAGCGACAGCGCGAGCCCGAAACCGATCACGTGGGTGACCGTGTCGGACAGCGTGAACCACTCGCCGAGCGCACCTTCGATGGCCGCCGCCACGGCCGGTTCGGCGACGATACCGAGACCGAGCGAACACATCGTGATGCCGAGCTGAGCGCCGGCGAGCATGAGCGTCAACTCACGGATTCCCTGCAGCGCCGACTTGGCCTTCTTGTTCCCGTCAGCGGCCAGCTGCTCGATGCGCGAACGCCGCGACGCCAAGAGCGCGAACTCCGCCGCGACGAAGAATCCGTTGAGCGCCAGCAGCACGAGAGCGATCAACAAGCTCCACCAGTTGACGACGATGCCTGCCTCGGCGGCGATCACTGCGGTGATCATCGCTCGCCCCCGTCCGATCGTTCCGGCGAGGCCGCGTCGGTGTCTCGGGAGCCAGCGCTGTCGGCGTCGTCAGCGGTGCGCCCCTCGTCATCGGGCTCCGACAGGCCCGCGGCCGGATCGACCTCGAGGCGGATCTGGGCGATCCCGTATCCTTCGACGGCCACGACCTCGATCCGAACACCGTCGACGACGACGGCGTCGCCGACTTCGGCGATGCGCTCGATCCGATCGAGGATCAGGCCAGCAACCGTGTCGTACTCGCCGTCGGGAAGTTCCAGCCCCGTGACACGCTCGATCTCGTCCGGACGAGAGGTTCCCGAGACCAACCAGACACCCGGCGACACCTCGACCTGTTCGATCGGCTCCGTCGGGTCGTACTCGTCCTCGATCTCGCCGACCAGTTCCTCGACCACGTCCTCCAGGGTGATGATGCCAGCCGGGGCGCCGTACTCGTCGATGACGAGCGCCATCTCCGTCGAATGTGTCCGCAATTGAGTGAGCACGATGGTCAAGCTCGCCGCCTCGGGCACGGCGATCACCTCGTGCATCAGGGTCGCCACCGATGTGGAGTCGTAGGCAGAACGGGCGACGCCCAGCAGATCCTTGGCATGCACGATGCCCGCCACGGCGCCGTCGGCATCGACGACCGGGAAACGCGAGCGACGGCTCGCCATCGCATCACGCAGCATCGCTGCCGTCGCCGTGTCCTCGATGGTGATGACGCGATTCCAGGCCACCATCGCATCGGACGCTTCGAGTTCGGCGAAGTCGATCGCGCGTTCCAGCAACGCCGCTTGCGACGCAGTGAGGTGCCCGCTCTCGGCGGAGGAGTCGACGATCAGGTCCAGTTCGTCGGCCGAGACTCCACCGTGCAGTTGCTGGACCGGCTCGATACCCAGCAGGCGCAGCAAGCGGTTCGCCGCACCGTCGAAGAGCCGGATGAGCGGCCCGGCGACCTTCATGAACAGCAGTGTCGAGGTCGCCACGGCTCGTGCGACCGGCTCGGGCTTGGCGATCGCGAGGTTCTTCGGCGCGAGCTCACCGAACACCATCTGCGCCACCGTGGCGAGGATGAACGCGATGGTCAGCGAGATCCCGAAGCTGCTCCCCTCGGGAACACCCAGCGATTCGAGCGGGCCCTCGATGACACCGGCGATCGCCGGGCGAGCGATGAAACCCAGCACGAGCGACGTGACCGTGATGCCGAGTTGTGCGCCCGAGAGCATGAAGCTGAGGCGCTGGTGCACCTCGACGGCCCGAGCCGACTTGCGGTCGCCAGCATCGGCCTGTTCGGCGAACTTCTGACGCCGCGACGCCACGTAGGCGAATTCGGCTGCCACGAAATAGCCGTTCGCCGCGATCAACACGACGACACCGATCAGGCCGAGTACTTCGGTCATCGCGGACTAGGAGGGTGACGGACCGCCCGAAGCGAGCGGCCCGACGCAGATTCGTACTCGTCCGACATGATCGCCGTGAGTGTAGTGCCTCGCCGAATGAGACACCTACGTTCAGTGTCACCACGAGATCAGAGCGAGATAGAGCAAGAGGCGGGTGGATCGCGGGTCCAGCGGGTACGGTCGCGGACATGCAGTTCCACGACATCACCATGACGTCGATCACGGGCGAGCAGGTGGCCTTCGACGAGTACCGAGGCAAGCTCGCCTTGGTCGTCAACGTCGCCAGCGCTTGAGGCCTCACGCCTCAGTACGCAGGTCTGCGTACGCTCCACCACGACAACGACGACCTGGTCGTCCTCGGCATTCCGTGCAACCAGTTCGGCGGCCAAGAACCCGGTTCCGAGGAGGAGATCCTCGAATTCGTCACCACGAAGTTCGACGTCGACTTCCCGATGTTTTCGAAGATCGACGTGAACGGCGAGAACGAAGCGCCGCTCTACACGCTGCTCAAGGCGGCGCAACCCGGTGACGGCGAAACGCCCGACATCGTCTGGAACTTCGAGAAGTTCCTCGTCGA
Organism: Ilumatobacter sp.; assembly: GCF_046290335.1. Lineage (GTDB taxonomy): Bacteria > Actinomycetota > Acidimicrobiia > Acidimicrobiales > Ilumatobacteraceae > Ilumatobacter_A. Next base: position 199,822 of record NZ_JBKAGH010000005.1, read on the forward strand.
CGGCGACGGCAACGTGCTCAAGCGGTACGCACCGCCCGTCTCGCCTGCCGACATCGCAGCCGAACTCGACCAGTTCCGCTGACCCCCGACGTCGGGCGAGTCTGACCTTCGACGTCGGCGAGTCCGACGATCAACGTCGGGCGAGTCGCCGTACCAACTCGAAGGTCGCGTCGTCGCTCGGTCCACCGATGTCGGCGAGGCGCTTTTCGCACGTCTCGAGGCTCCGCCGAGCCGCGGCGAGGTCTCCTCGACTCAGGTGAGCAGCGATCAGCGCTCGGTGGGCCGACTCCGACCACGGCTCGACGGTCAGCACGTCGCTGACCGTGTCGATGGCATCCGCCTCACGGCCCGTGGCCACGAGCAGTTCGGCGACGCGTACCCCACCGGCCACGTAGCGACTGCGCAGACGGTCTCGCTGGAACACGGCCCAGTCGTCATAGCACTCCGGTACGAGATCACCGCGATAGAGGCCGACCGCATCGAGGTACGGCGGAATCGACAACGACGGGGTGCCGGATCGCTCCAGCGCCACCGCCCGGTCGAGGAGCAATTCGAAGCGGACCACGTCGACGTCGATACCGGCGTCGGGGTTCGTGTCGAGGTCGGCGTCGACACCGGACGCTGCGACGACGAGCCGGATCCGCTGACCGCTCGTGCGCACGAAGAACGTCGCGTCCCCGCCGTGGCGCCCCGGCTCGAGGACCGAGTGAAGCACATTGAGCGTCGAGCGCAGATTTCGCCGCCCGGCCGCGGCGTCAGCTTCGGGCCACAATGCTGCGATCACCCGTTCCCGAGTCGTCTCACCCACCAGGGCGAGATGTGTGAGCAGCGCGCGAACCCGCTCTCGTCGCCAATCCGCGTGCTCGACCACGACGCCGCCGATCGACAACTCGGTTGGCCCGAACACGCTGAGCCGCACCGCAGCAGCGGGGCGGATCGGCATCGCCTCGACCAAGCTGCGCGCACCCGCAGCGACCTCCGCAACCCGATGATCGAACAGCGCCCGCCAGGCCGAACGAGCGCGTTCGCCGAGCAGGTCGATCCAGTCCTCGAGCAGCGGTCCGAGGTCGTCGCGTCCGGCTCCCACCGCCGCAGCCAGCAGCGGAGCTCCGCCACGGAGTCCGACCGACGGCATCATCTCCCCCGCCGACGCCGGATACGCGAGTGTCGCCGCAGCCGTGATGTCGGCGTTCGCGTCGAGCGCGTGGACTGCCAACGCCAGATCGAGGTCGCGTCGATAGAGCGGCCCAAAACCCGGCCGCGTCGATCGGTCGATCAACCAGTCGCGCTCGTCGGGCGCCAGCGGGACGAGGAGCCCGATGGAGAAGAGTCGGTAGAACTCGCCTTGCCCTTCCCGCGGGGTCTCGGCGAGGAAGTCGCGCACGTATCGAGCCGCGTCGTCGTCGCGATGTTGCGCGTACGCCAGGATCGCTTGCGGAAGGCGGATGCTGCCGGTGGTCTGCCATTGACTGGCGTCGCCCGCTGCCTGCTCGACCACGTCGAGCGCAGCCCTCGCCCGTTCGATGTCACCGAGCGCTGCGTGCAGGCAGCACGACCACGTCGCCTGAAGAAATCGGTCGCGCGTGCCGTCCACCGTTCGGGTCGGCTCGGCCAACGACTCCCGGATGCGACCCGCCCGCCATCTCGCACCGCTGTAGATGGCCGCCATCCCAGGGAGAGGCAGCCCGATCTCGTGACATGCCGTCGCCGGCGCAACCGAGTTCTCGCCGAGATTGGCGAGCGCATTGGCGTGCAACCAGAGCACGATCGCGTGCAACTCGTCGCCGAGCGGTCGATCCAACATCTGAGTCGTGAACCCGACCACCTCCTGCGGGCTGGAATTCGACGTGGCGATGAGCGCGCTCGTGAGCATCGGATAGGGCTGTGCCGACACGACGCCTGCCTCGGCCAGAGCCGCCAACTCCGAGAACGCCCACCGCAACCCCGCTACGTCTCGACGAACGTGAGACGCATAGACCAGGGCGCCGAGGCTGACGGCGCTCGCCTCCCCGTCACCGACCGCCCGGAAGCTCGCCGCTGCCCGACGCAGGAGCGAATGGCTGCGCTCGCTACCGGGGTTGTCGAGGCGAGCGACCAACGCTGCGACCAGCACGTGCTCCGGGCAGACATCGGTGTCGGACGCCCCGTCGGCATCCGGCCAGGCGGCTGACCACGAGCGGAGTCGCTCGGGCGACACGCGTGTCGGCGAGAGCAGCGCGGCCCGCAAGCAGCGACCGACGAGTTCGTCGCTCCGGTCGAGGGCGAGCGGCGCGAGCACGTCGAGCGCGTCCTCGCTCGCGCCGTCAGCGAGCAACATCTCCGCAGCCCGCCGACGCGTGGCATCGACGAACGACGGATCGATCGGCGCGAGCAACTCCGACCACAGATCGTGCGCGGCGCATCGGTCGCCGAGCCGGTGAACCAGCGGGAGCACCTCGATGATGCGTTCGCACGCATGCCCCGCCACTCGCTCGAGAACACTCACGTCGCACTCTCCGAGGACGGCGAGGCATCGCAGCACGCTCAGTTCCTCGCCGGTCAGTCCCTGCAGCACCTCCTCGCGGACGAACGTGCGAGCACGTCCGGAGCCGGCGAGTTGCACCAGCGCCGGCCAGCCACCAAACGTCTCGGATGCGACCGTCCCGGACGGCTCACCGAGCACCGTGGCCGATTCCTTCGGGTCGAACGCGAGCGTGGCCTCGTCGAGCACGACACAGTCGCCGATCAGTTCCAACCTCGTCAGCGCGATCTCCGGAATGATCCGACCGGAAAGCACCAGGTGCGCGTTCGACGGCAACGCCGCCACCAGACGATCGATCAACTGCACGCTCGTGCCGCCGCTCAAGAACTGCACGTCGTCGAGCGAGAGGCACACCTGACTCGGCGAACGGGCACCGATCGCCTCGCTCACCGCGCCGATGAACTCGTCGAGTTCGTCGTTGGAAGCTGAGAGGTCGGCGTGGGAAGCTGAGAGACCGAACACGACGGCGAGAGCCTGAGCCAGCGCCGGGGCGCCGGCGTCGGCGGGTTCACAGGCGAGCCAGCAGTCGATGCCGAGCGGTGCGAGCGAGTTCTCGGCGAACGCCTGGGCGATCGACGTGGTCTTCCCGAAACCCGCACCAGCACGCACCACCGTGACGCGTCGGTCGAAACGACCAGCGAGCACGGCCTGCACACGCGGTCGCAGCAGCATGTCCGAACGCGGCTCCGGGGGCCAGTACCGAAAGGGTCGAGCCATGGTCACCTCCCTCGACACCTGCTCGTCTGGCGAGACCCTATCCAAGCTCGTGCACGCCAGCATGCACGCCAGCGTGCGCGCCAGCATGCACGCCGCGGGTCGAGCGACCGTCGAGCCGAGCAGTTCGCGTCAGCACGAACCGCCGTCGGAGTGACAGACTCTGGCGGGACACCTCATGACGAACATCGCTTTCACTCACAACGGTCGGCCGACGGTGGGCGTCGAACTCGAACTCCACCTCGTCGACGCGCGCACGGGTGACCTCGTCTCGGCTGCCAACGACCTCCTCACCGAGCTCGGTCGCGATCATCCCGACGGCGAGCACCCGAAGGCGAAACACGAGCTCTTCCAGAGCACCGTCGAGATCATCACGGGTGTGTGTGACACGCCCGAACAGGCTCGTATCGACCTCCAGACCACACTGGCCGAACTCACCGACGTCGCACGTCCGCGTGGCATCAAGATCGTGAGCTCTGGCACCCATCCGTTCGCGGTCGCCCGCAACCAGATGGTCAGCCCGAAGCAGCGCTACCACGACTTGATCGAGTCGATGCAATGGCCGGCACGTCGTTTGCTGATCTGCGGCATGCACGTCCACGTCGGTGTTCGCGATGGCGAACGAGCGATCACGATCATCAACGAACTGCAGCGGCACCTCCCGCTGTTTCTCGCGCTGTCGTCGTCGAGCCCGTACTTCGAAGGCGAGGACTCCGGGCTCGCGTCGGCACGATCCAAGGTGTTCGAGAGCCTCCCGACCGCAGGCCTTCCGCCGCAGTTGGCCGACTGGGTCGACTTCGAAGCGTTCATGTCGACGCTGATCGACTCCGAGTGCATCCGATCGATTCGCGAAGTGTGGTGGGACATCCGCCCGCATCCGGATTTCGGCACGGTCGAGCTACGAATGTGTGACGCGACCCCGACCATCCGCGAGGCAACAGCGCTCGCCGGTCTTGCCCAGACCCTCGTCGCCTGGTGCGATGCTCGCATCGACGCTGGCGACCTCCCAGCCCCGCCACGCGAGTGGACCGTGCGGGAAAATCGTTGGCTGGCGAGCCGCTACGGCACCGACGCCAGTCTGGTCGTCGAAGGCGACGACGCCAATGTTCCTCGGCGCCGACCGGTCGCCGAGTTGCTCGCAGAGCTGCTGAACGAACTCGACGACACGGCCACATCGCTCGGCACACAGGGAGAACTCGCTGCCGTCGCAGAGATCTTGCACACCGGATCGGGGGCCCGCCGGCAACGCGACTTGATCGGAAGTGGCGCTACTCTCGTCGACGTGGTGCACCATCTCGCCGACGAACTCGCCGCCGAACTCGACGCCGACCGCCCCGACCGCTGACCGATGCCAGCGACCGAACCGAGTACTGCCACCGCGATCGCTGGTTCCACGAACGACTCGCAGGTCGATCGCTGGCTCGATGCACACACCGAAGGTCTCATCGCGTTCCGGCGCAACCTGCACGCTCATCCCGAACTCAGCGGCCACGAGCATGCGACGACCGAGTTCGTCCGCGAACGGCTCGAGATCGCGGGGCTCACGACGAGAACATGGGCTTCGGGCACCGGCCTGGTCTGCGACCTCGACCCAGCAACACCCGGCGCCGAGCCGATGCAGCGACTCGCGCTTCGCGCCGACCTCGACGCTCTGGCGATGCACGACCGCAAAGACGTGGCGTACCGCAGCCAGGTCGATGGAGTCGCGCACGCTTGCGGCCACGACGTCCACACCTCGATCGTGCTCGGCACCGCGCTGTACTTCGCGCATCATCGCGAGCTCGTGCCGGGGCCGCTGCGGTTCATCTTCCAACCGGCGGAGGAGCGCGTCCCGGGCGGAGCGCTCGACGTCATCGCCGACGGCGGGCTGGACGGGGTCGGCGCAGTGATCGGAATGCACTGCGATCCCAAACTCGAGGTCGGCAAAGTCGGCCTCAAGGCAGGTGCGATCTCCTCGGCGGCCGACATGATGACCATCACCCTGTCGGGGCCCGGAGGACACACCGCCCGCCCCGAACTCACCGTCGATCTCGTCACGGTTGCCGCGACCATCGTCACCACGCTCCCCGGACTCGTGCGATCGGCCCTGAGCGGACTCGACGCCTCCGGCACCGCTGCCGACGATGTGCTGGTCAAAGTCGTCTTCGGGTCGTTCCACGCCGGCGACGCCGCCAATGTGATCCCGACACGCTGTGAGTTGCGGGCATCGGTTCGCACCCCGTCACTCGACGTCTGGGAAACGCTCCCCGACGTCGTCGCGACCTGCCTGAACGAGCTGATCGCCGACTCCGGTGCAGCCTTCGAACTCGACTACGTCCACGGGGTTCCGCCCGTCGTCAACGACGCCCACATCATCGACACGGTGCACCGCACGGCCGAGCGCCGATTCGGTGACGACGCCATTCGTGCCGCGGTGCAGAGCTGGGGTGGCGATGATTTCGCCTGGTTCACCCGCGAGCGGCCCGGCGCGTATGTCCGGCTCGGCGTCCACGACCCCGACGGCGGCGGCCCGATGCTCGACCTCCACGCGGGTCATTTCGACGTCGACGAACGCTCCATCGCCATCGGAGTCCGCCTGTTGTGCGGCGCCGTCGACGACTATTTCGGTCCGGCGGTCGATCCAGCGGACGATCCGACGGTCGATCTCGCGAGCGAATGATCCGATGACTGCGGCGTGGGTCTTCGGCTACGGCTCGCTCGTATCGCCCGCATCGATGGCCACCACGATCGGCCGCCCGGTCGCCGCGCCGGACGTCCGCATCGCGGACCTCGCAGGGTTTGGTCGCCGATGGAACTACGGCTCGATGCATCTGCGCGGCTCGTGGTCACACGCGGGTGTCGACATCGTCGATGGCCTGGTCGTCTCGCTCGGACTCGCTGCAGCCGACACCGAGTCGTGCAACGGCGTGATCGTTCGAGTCGACGGCGACGAACTCGCCGCGCTCGACTGGCGAGAGCGTGACTACGAGCGGACCGACGTGAGCGACCGGATCCGCGTCCTCGACGGCGAGGCCATGTCGGAGCCGGTGGTCACGTACGTGCCTCGACCGAGCGCGATCGAGCGCTACGAACGTGGCCGTGACGAAGGACGAGCTGCCGTCCGACGCTCGTACTGGGATCTCGTCCACGACGCGTTCGCGGCACTCGGCGGCGACCACGCCGCCCGGCTGTCGGCGACACCGCAGCCCGACATCCCCGTCGTCGACATCACTCTCGCCCGCTGACCCGCCGCGATGAGCATCATCCGGCAGCGAGCGGATGATGCTCATCGCTCCGGGTCAGTTCGCCGAGTCGTGCTCGGTTTCGGGTCCCGTGTGCGGGAGTTCGAGAAGTTCCGCCCAGAGTTCGTCGACGCGCTGCTCGAGTTCGTCGACGCCGCGTGAGTTGTCGATCACGTGCGTTGCCCGCTCCAGTCGCTGCTCGCGGCTGATCTGGCTGTTGATCCGATTGCGCGCATCGACTTCGTCCATCCCCCGAAACTCGACCACGCGCTGCACGGCGAGGTCGTACGGGATGTCGACCACGATCGTGGCCGCGAGCCCCCGACGAGGGTTCTCGCCGAGGAGCGGGAAGTCGAGCACGACGACCCGGTCGGTCCCGCGGTGTTCATCGATCTGTCGTTGGATCTCCGACTGCATCGCCGGATGCACGATGCCATTGAGATCCTTCAACGCATCCTCGTCGCTGAAGACGATCGACGCAACAGCCGCCCGGTCGAGTGATCCGTCGTCGTTGATGATCTGGCCCCCGAATCGAGCAGCCATCTCCCCGAGCAGCGGGGCCCCAGGGGCCTGGAGATCGCGGGCGATCTGATCGGCATCGACGATCACCGCTCCCCGATCCGCCAACATCGTCGACACCGTCGACTTACCCGCTCCGATTCCACCTGTCAGTCCGACGACGATCACGACAACGAATACTGCCCGACTCCGAGGAGCCGGGCAGCATTCAGTGTGTGTTCGGGTGATCGAGCGATCGGCTCGACCTGGACGGATCAGGCGTCGGTCGCCTCGGCCTCGTCGGGAGCAGCCTCCGCGGCGACCTCGTCAGCAGCAGGCTCTTCTGCAGCAACCTCGTCCGCAGCAGCGTCGTCCGCCGGCACGGCGTCGGAGGAGATGACCGGCTCGTCGCCGTAGTACTCGCTCCAGGCGGCTTCGGCCTCGGCCGAGGCTTCGCCCTGGACGTAGTTGCCTTCCGCGTCGACCTCGAAGTGCTCGCGGTACTCGGCAGCGAGCTCGCCACCCTCGGCGGCCTGCTTGATCGACAGCGAGATGCGGCGACGGGCGAGATCGAGATCGATGATCTTCACCCACAGTTCCTCGCCGGGCGTCACGACTTGCTCGGGGCTGTCGACATGGTGCGCCGACATCTCCGAGATGTGCACGAGGCCCTCGATGCCATCGCCGACCTGGACGAACGCACCGAACTGGACGAGCTTGGTGACTCGGCCGTAGACGAGTTGGCCGACCTGGTGCCCTTCGGCGAACTCCTGCCACGGATCCTGCTGCGTCGCCTTCAGCGAGAGGCTGATGCGCTCGCGGCTGAAGTCGACGTCGAGGACCTGCACCTTGACCGGATCCCCGATGGCGACGACCGAGCCGGGGTGATCGACGTGCTTCCACGACAGCTCCGACACGTGGATGAGTCCGTCCATACCGCCGAGATCGACGAATGCGCCGAACGACACGACACTCGACACGGTGCCTTCGCGGACTTCGCCGACCTTGAGGTTGGTGAGGAACTGGTCGCGAGTCTCCTTCTGGTTCTCTTCCAGGTAGGCGCGACGGGAAAGCACCACGTTGTTGCGGTTCTTGTCGAGTTCGATGATCTTGGCGTGCACCTGCGTGCCGATGTACGGGGCGAGGTCACGCACCCGGCGCAGCTCCACGAGCGATGCGGGCAAGAAGCCGCGCAGTCCGATGTCGACGATGAGGCCGCCCTTGACGACCTCGATGACCGGGCCGGAAACGACTTCGTCGGCTTCCTTCTTGGCCTCGATGTCGCCCCACGCACGCTCGTACTGCGCCCGCTTCTTGGAGAGGACGAGGCGCCCTTCCTTGTCTTCTTTCGTCAGCACGAGGGCTTCGATGACTTCACCGATGCTCACGACTTCGGACGGGTCGATGTCGTTGCGGATGCTCAGCTCGCGGCTCGGGATGACACCCTCGCTCTTGTAGCCGATGTCGAGCAGGACCTCATCCTTGTCGATCTTGACGACGGTGCCGTTGACCATCTGGCCGTCTTCGACCTGGACCATGGTGCCGGCAATGGCTTCTTCGAAGGACATGCCGAGATCGTCTGAGGTGATCTCGCGCGGGGTGTAGTTGCCCTCTTCGTCGAACGTCCCGAACTGGGATTCGGTCGAAGGAGAGGTGGTAGCGGTGTCGGACAAGAGAATCGAGCTTTCGAATACGGATTGAGAATCAGGGATGGATGGACGCGCCCAGAGAGAGCGCAACCGGTAATGGTACCAGCGAGATGGTTCGAACCCGTCCGGAAACTCCGCGAGCGCTCAACGCCACGCCCGTCGACCGGGCGTCGCGTCGATGCGCGAAGATGAGGCGCATGTCACAGCTCTCGATCGCAGCCGGGCCGACCGACACTCCCCTCCTCGACCTCACGATCGACGAAAGCCTCGTGCGAACCGTTGCCGAGCACGGCGGCCGCGACGCGTTGGTGTCGTGCCACCAGCACATCCGTTGGACCTACGACGAGTTCGCCGATCGGGTCTGGAAGCTGGCCTCCGGGATGTACGCGGCGGGGCTCCGGCCGGGCGACCGAGTCGGCTTGTGGAGCCCGAACTACGCCGAGTGGACGCTCGTCCAGTACGCCACCGCCCACATCGGCGTCATCTTGGTCAACATCAATCCGGCGTACCGGACCCACGAACTCGAGTACGCGCTGAGCCAGTCCGGGTGCCGTTGGCTGATCGCGGCACCGACGTTCAAGACCTCCGACTACCGGTCGATGGCCGACGCGATCCGGCCGAACGTCGCCTCGCTCGAGCGTCTCGTGTTCTTCTGGGACCCCGACTGGGACGACTTGTGTGCCGGCGACCCCTCGTCGTCGAACGCCATGAACGTCCAGCGCCTCGGCTTCTCCCCCGACGACCCGATCAACATCCAGTACACGTCGGGAACCACCGGGTTCCCGAAAGGTGCGACGCTCACGCACCGCAACATCTTGAACAACGGCTACTTCGTCACCGGAGGGCAAGAACTCGCGGCGGGCGACCGGCTGTGCATCCCGGTGCCCTTCTACCACTGCTTCGGGATGGTGATGGGCAACCTCGGCTGCACCTCGCGCGGCATCACGATGGTGATCCCGGGCGATGCCTTCGACCCACGCGCGGTGCTGGAGGCGGTACAGCAGGAACGCTGTACCGCGCTCTACGGCGTCCCCACGATGTTCATCGCCGAGATGGCCCTCGACGACTTCGCCGACTACGACCTGTCATCACTGCGAACCGGGGTGATGGCCGGATCGCTGTGCCCGGTCGAGGTGATGAAGCGCTGCATCAGCGAGATGCACCTCGTCGACATGAGCATCTGCTACGGCATGACCGAGACATCGCCGGTGTCGACCCAGACGCTTGCGGGCGACACGCTCGAGCACCGCACCGAGTCCGTCGGGGTCGCCCATCCGCACGTCGAGATCCGCGTCGTCGACCCATCCACCGGCGAAACACTGCCCCGCGGCGCCACCGGTGAGTTCTGCACTCGTGGGTACTCGGTCATGCAGGGGTACTGGCACGACCCGGAGAAGACCGCCGCTGCGATCGACGACGACGGCTGGATGCACACCGGCGACCTGGCGGTGATGGCTGACGACGGCTACGTCAACATCGTCGGGCGCATCAAGGACATGGTGATCCGCGGCGGCGAGAACATCTACCCGCGCGAGATCGAGGAGTTCCTCTACACCCACCCCGACATCGAAGACGTCCAGGCCATCGGCGTCCCCGACGAGAAGTACGGCGAGGAGTTGATGGTGTGGATCAAGCCCAAGCCCGGCGCCTCGTTCGACGCCGAGTCGGTGCGCGAGTTCTGCTCGGGCAAGATCGCCCACTTCAAGATCCCGCGCTACGTGAAGGTCGTCGACGACTTTCCGATGACCGTTACCGGCAAGATCCGCAAAGTCGAGATGCGCGAGAACTCGATCGCCGAACTCGGCTTGACCGGCCTGGCCGACGCCGGCGGCCAGTGAAGTCCGAGATCACCAAAGGTCATCGTGCCAGGCACCATGACCTTTGCTCGATGACCTGTGGAGGGTGGTGGTCAAGGTCATCGTGCCAGGCACCATGACCTTTGCTCGATGAACTGTGGGCGGTGGTGGTCAGGTACGGGTGGCGATCGCGAGGAACTCAGCCGAGTCGACCGTGGGCGGGGTGAAGCTGTAGGCACCGGGTTCGACACTGCTGATCGAGTCGACCCCTAATCCGTGCTGCCCGAGCAGCAATCGCAGTTCACGGGGCGTGTAGCAGCCGGTCCACAACTCGGCGCCCATGGCCCGACCGTCACGGTCGCGGACTTCGGTGTGTTCGTGGTTCACCCCGGTGTCGGCGTCGAAGTCGGTCGACTCCCAGTGTTTGACGACGAAGTAGGAACTGAACGCGCTCAACGCCAACCGTCCTCCGGGCCGAAGCGCTCGCGCCAGACCGGCGACGACCGTCGCATCCTCGCCGTCCGCGGTCATGAGTCCGAACGCGCCTTGGCACAGACAGATCACGGCGTCGAACTCGGCATCGAACTCGAGCGAGCGAGCGTCGAGGCGTTCGAAGGTCGCCCCGTCGGGCGCCGACGCACGCGCGATCTCGACGAAGCGTTCGCTGATGTCGATGCCATGCACGACGATGCCGCGCTGTGCGAGTTCGTACGCGTGTCGGCCCGGGCCGCATCCCACGTCGAGCACGCGCTGGCCCACTTCGAGTCCGAGCGCGTCGACGATGTGGTCGACCTCCTGCACGGTTCCCTTCGTGAACGAGTAGCGCAGATACGCCTCGCCCATGTGGTCGGCCAACGGCTCGAACCAGTGCCCCATCAACCCATCCCGATCCCGAGATCAACACCTGGGGTCAGACCCCAGGCGTTGAGATCAACACCTGGGGTCAGACCCCAGGTGTCGGCAGCGTTGGTCGTCAGCCCTTGGCGGCAGCCCACGTGTGGCCCCATGAGACGTTCACCTCGAGGGGCACGTCGAGGTCGGCGGCGTCGTGCATGATCTCGATCACACGATTGCCGACGGTCACCTTCTCGTCGGGCGGCACCTCGACGAGCACTTCGTCGTGCACCTGCAAGATCAGTTCGGATGCGACGTCGCGCAACGCCTCGTCGATCCGGACGAGCGCGACCTTGAAGATGTCGGCGGCGAGCCCCTGGATGCCGGCGTTCATCGCCTGGCGCTCCCCCGCCTGGCGAACCCGGAAGTTCGAGTTCATCAACTCCGGGATCGGACGACGACGACCGAACAGCGTCTCGGTGTAGCCACGCTCGCGCGCTTCGACGACCGTCCGATCCATGTACGCCTTCACGTTGGGGAACGCCACGAAGTACGCATCGAGAATCGGAGCCGCTTCGTCGACCGGAATATTGAGCCGTTGGGCGAGCCCGTACGCCTCCATCCCGTAGGCCAAGCCGTACGACACCATCTTCGCCTTCGAGCGCTGGTCGATGGTGACGTCGCCGGACTCCACCGAGAACACGCGCGATGCCGTCGCATTGTGGATGTCCTGACCGCTGTTGAACGCGTCGAGCAGTCCGGGGTCTTGAGCGAGGTGGGCGATGCAGCGGAGTTCGATCTGGTTGTAGTCGGCCACGAGCAACTCCGTGCCGGGTGACGCGACGAAGGCCCGACGGAACAGCCGCCCCTCCTCGGAACGAACCGGGATGTTGTGCAGGTTCGGCTGATCGGACGACAGCCGACCAGTGCGCGCCACCGTCTGGTTGAAGGTCGCGTGGATACGACCGTCGGACGCGACCTCGGCGAGCAGCCCCTTGCCGTACGTGCCGCGCAACTTCTCGACCTCACGGTGCCGGCGAAGCGGAGCGAGGAACTCGGGCCATTCGTGTTCGAGCTTCTCGAGCGTCGCAGCATCGGTCGACGGCCCCGTCTTCGTCTTCTTGATCGGCGTCAGCCCCTTGACGTCGTAGAGCAACTCTCGCAGCTGTTTCGGTGAATTGAGGTTGAGGTCGGGCATCCCAGCCACGTCGCGCAACTCGGCGACGAGCGACTCGACCTCGTTGGTCAGCTTCTCGTTGAGCGCTTCGAGCTCGGCGATGTCGACGGCGATCCCGACGTGCTCCATCTTCGCGAGCACCATCACCAGCGGGTTCTCGATCGTCTCGTACAGCGTCGTCATCCCCTGAGCGTCGAGGCTGGCCCGGATCGGCTCGACGAGGTGATGCACGGCCAACGCATCCCGACCCGCCAACTCAGCGTCCGACATCGACGTGCCATCGAGATCGAGCTGACCACTCCCCGCCACGTCGTCGCTGGGCCGAGCAAAATCGGTGTACTTCTCGATCAGGTCAGGCAGGTCGTAGCGCGCCTCGGCGGGATCGATCAGGTAGGCAGCGATCGCAGTATCGAGTGCGATCCCCGCCAGCGAGCAGCCGAGCCCGAGCAACGACCGCATCAACGGCTTGATCTGATGACCACGCACGTCGACGTGTTCATCGAGGGCTGCGACGACCGCAGAATCGTCGAGGAAACGTCGGGGGATCCACGCGACATCGGATGTCTCGGGCGCCGTGACCACGGCGATGCCGGTCAGCTCCGAGCGTCCCGGCTCGCCGACCCATCGAGCCGCGATGTCGAGCGCTGCGACGGAGGCGATGACCGACACTGCGTCCGCCGCCGTTTCGACCTCGGTGACCTCGGCGACGATCTCCTGCTGCTCGGCTCGCGGACCCAGGTCGACCGTGGCGCCCATCGACGAGATCGCGCCTGCGATACGACCGCTCAGCGCACGGAACTCGAGGAAATCGAACAGCCGCCGCATCTCCTCGGCGTTCGGCTTCGGAACGAGATCGTCGAAGTCGACGCTGTCGACAGGCGCATCATGGCGCAACTGCATCAGCTCGAGGTTCTTGCGTGCCCGCGCTTCGTGCTCGGCGAGGTTCGCACGAAGCTTCGGGGTCTGCTCGTCGACGTGTTGGAAGATGCCGTCGAGCCCGCCGTAGGTGTTGATCAGCTTCGCCGCGGTCTTCTCGCCGACGCCCGGCACGCCCGGAAGGTTGTCGCTGGTGTCGCCACGCAACGCCGCGTACTGCACGTACAGGTCGGGCCGCACGCCGGTCTTCTCCTCGATCCCGGCCTCGTCGTACAGCGCGTAGTCGCTGACCCCGCGCTTGTTGTACATGACGCGCACCTGCGACGCATCGTGGACGAGCTGGTAGCTGTCACGGTCGCCGGTGACGATGATGACGTCGTGGCCGCGCTCGACCAGCCGGTCGACACTCGTGGCGATCAGATCGTCGGCCTCCCACCCGGCCTCGTCGATCGCCTGGATACCGAGCGCTTCCAGCACTTCGCGAACGAGACCCATCTGCTGTCGCAGGATGTCGGGTGCAGCGTCGCGCTGCGCTTTGTACTCCGGTTCGGCCTCGTGGCGAAACGTCGGCTCCGGTCGATCGAATGCGACCAGGATTCCTTCGGGCTGCTGTTCGTTCAGCACGTAGGCCAGCATCGACGTGAAGCCGAACACCGCATTGGTCACCTGGCCGCTCGCGGTCGCCATGTCGGTCGGCAGGGCGAAGAACGCCCGGTACGTCAGCGAGTTGCCGTCGACGAGGAGATGGGTGCCCACGGCTCAGTCGGACTCGGGTCGCAACGAACCGTCGAGGATGCGATCGGCGACGTCGCGCATCCGAGTGCGCTCGCTCATCGCCGTCTTCTGGATGAACGCGAACGCCTCCGTCTCGGACAACGAGAGTTCGTCCATCAGTAGGCCCTTCGCCCGATCGATGACCTTGCGCGATTCGAGCTGTTCGCCGAGCGTGTCGACGTCGCCAGCGAGGGCCCTGAGCTCACGGAAGCGCCCCATCGCCACTTCGATCGCCGGGATCAGATCGCTCTTCTGGAACGGCTTGACGAGGAACGCCAGCGCCCCGGCATCGCGAGCCTCTTCGACGATCTCGCGCTGGCTGAACGCTGTGAGCATCAAGACGCCGCACAGCCGTTCCGAGTTGATCGTGCGAGCCGCCTCGAGCCCATCAGCCCCGGGCATCTTGATGTCGAGGATCGCGAGGTCGGGCTTCGTCTCTCGGACGAGGTCGACGACGGTGTCACCGCGGCCGGTCTCACCCACCACGTCGTAGCCCTCTTCCTGCAACGTCTCGCGCAGATCCATGCGGATGATGGCTTCGTCCTCGGCGATCACGACGCGCAACGGCATCACAGTGTTATAGCGCCATCGGCGGCTATCTCGCCCGATGCTCGCCCGATGCTCGGTCTCGGGACCCACCGCGACCACCGTCGGTCGCTGCGTCAGCGCCGAGCAGACAGCTGATCGAGCAGCTCGTCCTGGCGCTGCTCGAGTTCGGTGATCTCGGCGGCGACGTGGGTCCGATGTTTGTGCATTGCGTCGACATGATGTTGCGCATCGCGAGCCTCGGCGCCAGCGCCCGGCGTTTCCGACACCATCGCTCGGATCGCCTGGTCGTCGGCATCGTCGCGCAGGTAGCGCAACTGCTCGTCGATCACCGCCAGCTCGGCACGCAGCGACTTGAGTCGAGCACCCGTCTTGGCCAGTCGTCGCTCCACCGATCGCGTGCCCATGTATCGCCGATGCTAGATCCTGCCGCGGCCGTCGGGCGGGCAACCACACCGTGCTCTTCGTGCCCCAGCCGTCTGTGTCAGCGCCCGAACACGACCGACATCGCTGCGCTCCACGGTCGCACCAGCCCCCGGAGTTCGTCACAGCCGTCGGGGCCGAGGGTCGCATAGGGCGCCGCAGCCAGCCGGTCGGTCGTGACCTCGATCTCCGCTCGGGCGGCACGACCCACCTCGGTGAGCGTGCCGTCCCTGTCGGTTTCGTCGTGTGCAGCGCCGTCGATCCAGCCTCGCTCCCGCAACGACGCGAGGGCCTGGTTCCACGCATCGTTGGTTCGCTGTCGCGACGATCGCAGCACCGTCGCCGGGACCTCGCCCGACGCCGCGTGCAGCACGAGCGCCTCGCACCCGTCGAGATCGGCAGCGACCAGTGCTGCGATGTGCCCGTCACCGCGGAACTCTCTGAGCAGTGTCTGCGCATGCCAGAGCACGAGGTGCGGCTCGGTGGGCCAGTCGAGCGCCGCATGTCCGGCGAACAACGGTCGCCCCTCCGGCCGAACGACAGCGACCTCCGCTGCGGTGCGCGCCAGTGCGGCTGCTCGTTGCATCTCCGACGACGCGACCGCGTCGTCGCCGACCAAGCGTCGGATCATCCGATCTGCCGCAACCATCCGCTGCTCGCGCATCGACTCGGGCGTCACCTGCGACCACAGCCCGTCCATACTGCGGCGGACCAGATCGTGATCGAAGTTGAAGAAGGTCGCGATGACCACCTCCGCGCACACCGCACCCATCGGCGCCGACCTCGACGCGAAGTAGCCACGCATCCGGTCGTCGACCCCGACCTCTCGGTAGGCGTCAGCTGCCTCGGATGCGAAATAGATCGCGCCGTGGTACGGCTCGAGCGTCCGCCAGGTCTTTCGGCCGATGACCGGATCGAAACGAGCGCTCATGCCCTGATCCTGACAGGTTGCGTCGTGCTGCTGTGCCCCGGGTCGGACTCGAACCGACACTTGACGGTGTTTGAGACCGTTGCCTCTGCCAATTGGGCTACCGGGGCGTGCGGCTCACGATGATATCGGCGACCGACACGGGTCGCCGCGTCGTCGGGTTACCGATCGGTAGTGATTTTCGGCCCGACAGCGCGTCTAGATTCGGCGACGATGCTCGCATTCACGTTTCCCGGACAGGGATCTCAACGCCCCGGAATGGGCCGACCCTGGCAGGCTCACGACAGCTGGGAACTGGTCGACGAAGCCAGCGATGTCGCCGGCCGCGACGTCGGCGCGTTGCTCTGCGACGCCGATGCCGACGAACTCAAAGACACTCGTAACGCTCAGCTCACGACGTTCGTGTCGAGCCTGATGGTGCTCGACGCAGTGCAGCGGTTGGGCATCGAGGCCAGCTTCTCGGCCGGGCACAGCCTCGGCGAGTACACGGCCCTCACGGCAACCGGTGCGCTCGGATTCGATGACGGCGTACGACTCGTGTGTGAGCGTGCCGCCGCCATGCACGACGCCGGTCTCGCACGGCCTGGCACGATGGCCGCGGTGCTCGGCCTCGACGACGACCAGGTCGGAGTGGCGTGTGACCTCGCCGACGCCGACGTCTGGGTGGCCAACTACAACGCTCCCGGACAGGTCGTGATCGCCGGTTCGCCCGAAGGCGTCGACGCGGCCTCGGCCAAGGCGAAGGATCTCGGCGCCAAGCGCGTCATGTCGCTCCAGGTGTCGGGCGCGTTCCACACGCCGTTCATGACCGCCGCACGAGATCGCCTCCGCGACGCGATCGCCTCGGCCGCACCACGCGACACCGACGTCCCCGTTGTGTCCAACGTCGACGCGAAGGCTCACGATCGCGGTGACGAATGGTCGAGTCTGCTGTCCGCCCAACTCTCGAGTCCGGTCCGGTGGCGCCAATCGCTGATCACGCTGTCAGCCGCCGGTGTCACCGACTTCGCCGAGCTCGGCCCCGGTGGTGTCCTCACCGGTATGGCCAAACGTACCGTCGACGGGTGCCGGACCATTTCGGTCGCCACACCCGAGGAACTCGACAAGCTTCTCGAGTGGGTCGACGCCGGCACCCCCGCTCCCGCCGGCACCGCCCACCTCGACGGCGAACACCTCTTCGCCGCAGAGCGCCTCGTGGTCAGCCCGGCCGCCGGGATCTTCACCCCGGTGGCCGAACTCGCCGAGGGCGCGATGATCGACGTCGGGTCCGTCATCGGCCACGTCGGCGACCACGAGGTCCGATCGCCGTTCGCTGGCGTCCTGCAGAGCTACATCGCCGTCGACACCGAACGGGTGACCATGCGTCAGCCGATCGCCTGGCTCAGAACTCACTGAGCGGCACGGCGCAGCACGACACGATCACGTCACGATCACGGGAGCATCCATGCCAGCAACACGACCAGGGGTTCGAGGAGCGGTCATCACCGGCTGGGGTACTGCGCTGCCCGACACCGTGCTCACCAACGCCGACCTCGAGAAGCAGATGGACACGAGCGACGCGTGGATTCGTGAGCGGACCGGCATCCACCAGCGTCACGTCGGCGGATCGACGGCGTCGCTGTCGACGGCCTCTGGGCGCGCCGCGTTGGAGATGTCAGGCGTCGACCCCGCCGACATGGACGCGCTCGTCCTCGCCACGACGACACCGGATCGAGCGGTGCCCGCAACGGCATCGACCGTGCAGCACGAACTCGGCCTCGCTTGCGGCGCCTTCGACGTCAATGCGGCGTGTTCCGGCTGGGTGTACGCCCTCGTCAACGCGCACGGACTCATCGCGATGGGCGCCGACAAGGTCCTCGTGATCGGCACCGACACGCTCGACCGCATCACCGACTACACCGACCGCAACACCGGGATCTTGTTCGGCAACGGGTCCGGGGCCGTCGTGCTCGAAGCGGTCGACGGACCCGGACAGCTGCTGAGTTGGGACCTCGACTCGGTCGGCGAAGCCGAGTCGGCGCTGTTCTGTGAGATCGGTGGTGTCCTCCAGATGGAGGGTCGCGAGGTGTTCCGGCGAGCCGTGCGGATCATGGTCGACTCCGCCACGAAGTCGATGCGACACGCTGGCGTCACCGCCGACGACATCGCGCTCGTCATCCCCCATCAGGCCAACACGCGCATCATCGCGGCCGCCCTCGAGCGGCTCGGTATCGAGTACGAACGATCGTCGATCGTGCTCGACACGACGGGCAACACCTCGTCGGCCTCGGTTCCCCTCGCGCTTGCGGCGGCACTCGACGCCGGACGCGTCGACGCCGGCGATCTCATCTTGTTCGTCGGCTTCGGAGCCGGCATGACCGCAGCCAGCTCCATCATCCGGTGGAGCCCCGACGCCGTGGAGGCACGACCATGACCGGCACCGAAACACTCACCGACTCCCCCGCCGATTCCGGCCGCATCGTGCTCGTCACGGGCGGATCACGTGGGATCGGGCTCGCCTGCGCCCGGCGATTCGCCGCCTCCGGCGACCGCGTCGCGGTCACCTACAACTCTTCGCCGCCGCCCGACGGATTGTTCGGTGTTCGCTGCGATGTCACCGACGGCGCGCAGGTCGACGCTGCGTTCAGCGCGGTCGAGGATCATTTCGGCGGGACGGTCGAGGTGCTCGTGTCGAACGCCGGTGTGACCAAGGACGGCCTCCTGCTCCGGATGTCGGAGGACGATTTCGCCGGCGTGATCGATGCGAACCTCACGGCGTCGTATCGGGTGACCAAACGCGCCGCCAAAGCGATGCTCAAGGCTCGCAGCGGCAGGATCATCCTGATGTCGTCGGTCGTCGGCATGCTCGGCCAAGCCGGACAATCCAATTACTCGGCGTCGAAGGCCGGGCTCGTCGGTTTCGCACGCTCACTCGCACGCGAACTCGGGTCGCGATCGATCACGGTCAACGTGGTCGCCCCCGGCCCGGTCGACACCGACATGACCGCCGCGCTGAGCGACGACCAACTCGCCGGCATCACCGCCGCCGTTCCGCTCGGACGAATGGCAACGCCCGACGAGATCGCCGGCGTGGTCGCCTTCCTGGCTGGTCCCGACGCCGCCTACATCACCGGCGCGGTCGTCCCCGTCGACGGCGGCCTCGGCATGGGGCACTGACCTTCCGCTCGTCCGGGAGCCGGTCCTCTACACTCCTCACCCGACATCAATGAACTGGAGAAACCTGTGATCAACGAAGAACTGTTCGCCCGCTTCCGCAAGTGCGCCGTCGAGGTGCTCTCGGTCGAAGAAAGCGCCGTCGTGCCCGAAGCCAAGTTCGGCGACGACCTCGACGCCGACAGCCTCGACCTCGTGGAGCTCGTCATGGCCCTCGAGGAAGAGTTCGACATCGAAGTCCCCGAAGAAGAACTCGAGGGCGTCGAGACGGTGCAATCGGCGTACGACCTCGTCGCCGCCAAGCTCTGATGCCCGGCGGCGCGACGAGCACGCGGCGGGTCGCGATCACCGGTCTCGGAGTCGTCGCGCCCGCAGGAATCGGTACCGCCGCGTACTGGGCCGGCCTCAACGGTCCCGGCACGACGAGCGGCCAGCACATCGAGGTCCCCGATTGGGACCCGACCCCCTACTTCGACTCTCCGAAAGACGCCCGGCGCGCCGACCGGGTCGAACAGTTCGCGCTCGCAGCCGCGGGTGAGGCGTTCGACCAGAGCGGCGGCGTCGACGCGATCGGCATCGAATCGTCTCGATTCGGCACGATCTTCGCGACCGGCGTCGGGGGCTTACACACGCTCGAGGAACAGGTTCGCATCCAGCACGACAAGGGTGACCGTCGGGTCTCCCCATTTCTCGTGCCCATGATGATGTCCAACGCCGCAGGAGCAGCGATCTCGATGCGATATGGCCTGCGCGGCCAGAGCGAGACCATCACGACGGCGTGTGCGGCGAGCACGCATGCGCTCACCTACGCCACCCGACTGATCAAGTGGGGAGTTCTCGACGCCGTCGTCACCGGCGGCACCGAGGCGGCATGGACCCCGACGGCGCTGGCGGGCTTCCGCAACATGACGGCGCTGTCGACCTCGGGCGTGAGCATGCCGTTCAGCGCTGGCCGCGATGGCTTCGTCATGGGCGAAGGCGCGGCGGTGTTCATCCTCGAGGAATGGTCGAGCGCCGAGGCTCGCGGGGCCACGATCATCGGTGAGATCCTCGGCGGAGCGAGCAACGCCGACGCGCATCACATCACGGCGCCGGCGCCTGGCGGCGTTGGTGCCATCGCCTGCATGCGCCAAGCGCTCGACGAAGCCGGCATCACCCCGGCCGACGTCAAGCAGGTCAACGCACACGGCACCTCGACACCGCTCAACGACGCCGCCGAGGCCGACGCCATCTGCCAGGTCTTCGGCCCCGGTGCCGTCCCGGTCGTGTCGACCAAGGGCGTGACGGGCCACGCGCTCGGCGCCGCGGGGGCGCTCGAGGCCGCTGCGGTCCTGCTGTCGTTCGAGCATCGGCTGATTCCGCCGACCGCCAATACGACCCAGGCTGACGACGGCATGGAGATCGACCTCGTGACCGGCACCGCCCGCGAGTGGGAGCCCGGGCCGACGATCTCGAACAACTTCGGCTTCGGTGGTCACAACGGCACCGTCGTCATCGCTCCGGCGAGCTGAGTCTCGCCATCTCCGTTGATCGCTGCGGCGCGGCCGGCCCGCGCCGCAGCGATCACACCAGCGCTCGGAGCTCGTCGAGCGACGTGATGACGTGGGTAGGGATCGGTCCGACCTCGGCGTCCGCGCCGATCTCTGTCTCCGTCGCCGTGCCGATCTGGGTGCCACGCGGGTTGAACCACACCGTGTCGATCCCTGCGTTGCGCCCGCCCAGGATGTCGCTGCCCAGGTTGTCGCCGATCATCACCGAGCCGGCCCGCTCGACGGCCAACTGCTCGAAGGTGAGGTCGAAGATCGCAGTCCCCGGCTTGCTCGTGCCGACCTCTCCGCTGATCACGACGGCCGCGAAATAGTCCGCGAGGCCGAGGCGCTCGATGCGGCCGCGTTGCACCGACCCGATTCCGTTGGTCACCAGCGCCAGTCGAGCGCGCCCGGCGACGTGATCGAGCACCTCACGAGCGCCCGGATAGAGGTCACCGTGGTCGGCGAGGCCCGAGGCGAACGCTGCCCCCATCACCTCGGCATCACCGTCGAGACCGAGTTCGTCGAGCAACTGCGCGAAGCGGCGCACCTTCACGTCATTCGGACTGAGTTCGCCGCGCTCGACCCGACGCCACAGCGCCTGATTGATCCGTTCGAAGTGTTCCGCCGAGCCCGCCGGCGCTTCGACGCCGAGCGTGCACATCGCTGCGGCGAAGGCAGCCTCGTGCGACGCGTCGGAGTCGAGCAGCGTGTGGTCGAGATCGAACAGCAACGTCGTGTAGCGCAGCATCACGCCCGCATCGGCGTCGTCTGCGGCGCTCATCTGTCGGCGAAGACGAACATGAGGTCGCAGCTCGTCGCGAGTTCGCCGCCCACCGAGACCCGGCCCGCCCCTTTGCCGGCGCGCGCCGACATCCTGCCGAGCTCGACCTCGATGGTCAGCTCGTCGCCCGGCACGACCTGGCGCCGAAATCGAGCGTTGTCGAGGCCACCGAACAACGGCAGCTTGCCGGCGAACCGTTCGTCGGCGAGCAACGCGCAGGCGCCGACCTGGGCGATCGATTCGCACATCAACACGCCCGGCAACGTCGGCCGACCCGGAAAGTGGCCGGGGAAGAAGTACTCGTCACCGGTCAGACGCCAGAGACCGGTCGCGGAGACACCGGGCTCGAGTGCGACGAGCTCGTCGACGAGCAAGAACGGTGGACGATGTGCGAGCAGTTCGGTCGGTGCCGGGAAATTCGACATACCCGCACCATACGGGGTCGAGGCGAGATCGCCCGGGAGATGCGGACACAGCGACCGTGCGAGCGGGTCGACGAAGCTCTCGTCCCCGCCCGGGACGCGAAGATGGGGCCGAACCATCGGTTCGGCCCCATCATCGGGGGAAGCCAGGCCACCCCGTCTCGACGACGGAGGGGGAAGCGGCGGCCTGGCAGTCGCTCCACTGGATCTCACCAGTGGCCTTCATCGGTCGGGTGCCAGCGGGAGGCACCCGACCGAAGCCCTGGTCGGCTGACTCAGCCGGCGAGGAGTGCGGTGGGATCGATGCTCGGCGGCACCAACACCGAATCGATCACATGGATCACACCGTTCGACGCCTCGACGTCGACCGCGACCACCGTCGCATCGTTCACCATCACCGTCTCACCGTCGACCGACAGCGTGATCTCCTCACCCTGCACGGTCGCAACCGCACCAGGAGCCACATCCGACGACGGCACCTCAGCACCCAACACGTGGTAGGTCAGGATCGCCGTCAACGCATCCACGTTCTCCGGCAGCAACAGCGCCTCGACCAGACCCTCCGGCAACGCCGCAAACGCCTCATCCGTCGGCGCGAACACGGTGAACGGACCCTCGCCCGACAACGTCTCGACCAAACCAGCCGCCGTCACCGCAGCAACCAACGTCTCGAACGAACCAGCACCAACCGCCACATCGACGATCGTCCCCGGCTCCTCAGCAGCCTCTTCCTCGACTGCCTCCTCGGCAGGCGCTTCCTCGTCCATGGACTCTTCGTCCATGTCCGACATGTCATCGTCGGCGAGGAGTGCGGTGGGATCGATGCTCGGCGGCACCAACACCGAATCGATCACATGGATCACACCGTTCGACGCCTCGACGTCGACCGCGACCACCGTCGCATCGTTCACCATCACCGTCTCACCGTCGACCGACAGCGTGATCTCCTCACCCTGCACGGTCGCAACCGCACCAGGAGCCACATCCGACGACGGCACCTCAGCACCCAACACGTGGTAGGTCAGGATCGCCGTCAACGCATCCACGTTCTCCGGCAGCAACAGCGCCTCGACCAGACCCTCCGGCAACGCCGCAAACGCCTCATCCGTCGGCGCGAACACGGTGAACGGACCCTCGCCCGACAACGTCTCGACCAAACCAGCCGCCGTCACCGCAGCAACCAACGTCTCGAACGAACCAGCACCAACCGCCACATCGACGATCGTCCCCGGCTCCTCAGCAGCCTCTTCCTCGACTGCCTCCTCGGCAGCGGTCGTGTCGACCACGTCGGCGTCATTGCTGTCCGAGCCGCATGCAGTCACGGCGAGCACGCCGGCGACCAGTACGACACCGGCCCGGCGAGTTCCTCGCATCGAGATCTTCTTCGTCATTTCGTCTCCTTGGGGGAAGTGTTCACGTTGTGGAGAAGCGCCGACGGTTGTCGTGCGCATTCAGAAGATCTACGAGGCTGGGGGAATCCTGGATGACGACGCGACGAATTTCTTCGACGGCGGTGCTCTCGCATCGCGACTCAGCGGCGCGCCAGACCCAAGAATCGGGAGCGACGGAATCGGGGGCAGCGCCTCGCGCACCGTTCACAGGTCACGACGCACGCTGGCTGCGGCTCCCCGATCGCCGGGTTCGACGGGATCAGTCGGTGCCGGGACGGCGCTGGTCTTCGAGTTCGGGATCGCCCGAGTAGCCGGGCGGGAACGTCGCGAGCAGTTCGTCACGCGTCGGGGTGCGGCGAACAGCGGCTTCCTCGGGAAGCTGTTTGGAGATCGCCTTCATGATCCGCTTCGTGTCGGCCTCGAGCGACTTGCCTTTCATCTCGACGGGCTTGCCGACCTTCACCTGCACCGTCGGCGGGTTGGTGAGGTTCAACACGTTCGGGAAGCGCTTCGAGCGAGGCCAGACCTTCTCGGTGCCCCACAGCCCGACCGGGATGACCTGCGCGCCCGTCATCTGCGCCAGTCGGGCAGCGCCCCACCGGCCGCGCAGGGTCGGATCGAAGAACGCGGGTCCGCGCGGGATCGTACCCTCGGGCATCATCGCGACCATCTCGCCGCCTTCCAGCGCCTCGGCCGCCGCACGCAACGGCTCGTCCGACCCGGTCGCACGATCGACACGGATCCCGCCCATCGCCGCGGCGATCTGTCCGACGATCGGAGCGTCGAACACTTCTTTCTTGCCGAGGAACCGGGCCGGCCGTCCGCTCCGAGCGATGGCGAGTGACATCGCCGCGACGTCGAAATAGCTGCGATGGTTGGCGACGAGGATCGCCGGGCCGGTGTTCGGGATCCGGTCGATGTGTTCGAATTCGAAGCGGGCGTACGGATACGCCGCCGGGCGCGCGAATCTCATCGCCACCTGCTGCACCTCGAGGCCGACCACGGGGATCTTCACCACACCGGGCGACACGTCGAGGTTGACGGTCGGCCAGCGGCGAGCGGCTGCCATCAGCACCATCCTCGGGTCGGGGTTGACGACCACGGGATTGCCGACGGCAGACAGCAGCGGCGTGTCGTAGAAGCTGTCGGAGTACGCCCAACTCCCGGCGAGATCGACGCCCGCCCGATCGGCCCACGTTCGAACTCCTTCGAGCTTCCCCGCCGACCAGACGAACGGCCCCACCAGCGTGCCGTCGTAGTTGCCGTCGGCATCGACGCCGTAACGAGTCGCGACGACATCGTCGAGTTCGAGCGCGTCGGCGAACGGCTTCACCATGTCGTACGGCGTGGTGGTCGCCATGACGACGGGCCGACCGGCATCTCGATGGGACTGGAACGCCGCGCGGGCGAAGGGCTGCACCAGCCGGAGCAATTCGGGCACTGCCTGTTCGGCCGCGGCGCAGACCTTCGCTTGCGAACGCCCTTTGGCGAAGTTGACCGCTTGGCGAGCCAACGCCATCGTCGGGAGCGTTTCACCGATCGTGTTGAACAGCCCGAACAGCAGTTTCTCTCCCGGCACCGGGCCTTTCGAGAGTCCTGCCTGGTGCATCACGGTCGAGAAGACTTCGCCGGAGGCACCCGCCAGCAAGGTTCGGTCGAGGTCGAAGAAGGCCGCGCCACGTGAGCTCACGACAACAACTTAGGCGGAAAAACGGGAAAGGCCCGGATGGGGGATCCGGGCCTCTCAACCTGAGATCGTCCGCCGGTTGGGGGAACCGGATGATGGACGCCTCGTCGAGTGCAACATGGGGGGTGTTGTCACGTCGATATGTTGGCTCGTGATCGGAATCACAAGCACTTGTGAAAGTATGCACGTGAACGAGTGATCTTTCAAGCAGAACTTATAGATACTTGCTATCGTTTTTGGAGATGGACGTCCGCCAGCTCTCAGCGATCGTGGCGATCGCCGATCACGGGACCTTCTCCGCCGCCGCCCGGGCGCTGTACACCGTGCAGTCCAACGTGTCGGCACACGTGTCCCGCCTCGAAAAAGAGCTCGGCGTCACGCTCGTCGACCGCACGCACGGCGGGCTGACCGACGACGGCGCCCGTGTCGTCGAACGGGCCCGCCGGGTGCTCAACGAGATCGACGACATCGCCGCTGACATGACCAGTCGACACGCGAACGTGTCCGGACAGACGCGTCTCGGCGTCATCGGCACCACGGCGCGCTGGTTGATGCCAGCACTACTCAACCGGCTGTCGCACGATCATCCCAACGTGCGAGCGATCGTGCAGGAAGGGTCGACTTCGTCGCTGGTTCCCAACGTCGTCTCCGGCGATCTCAACGCGGCGATCGTCCACCTGCCCGTCGACGATCCCGAGTTGGTCGTCGAGCCGTTGTTCGCCGAAGACCTCCTCCTCCTCGTCGCCGACACGCACCCGCTCGCCGATCGCGACACGGTCGAGTTCAAGGAACTCGACGACATGTCGCTGCTGCTCCCACCGACCGGCTCGGCGCTTCGACGCGTCCTCGACCGAGCCGCCGCGACCAACCGCATCCATCTGCGTGCGCAAGCCGAGATCGACGGCGCCCGGTTGATGGCGTCGCTGGCCTTCGACGGGTTCGGCGCAGCGATCGTCCCGGCCACGGCTGTCCCCACCTGGCTGACGGGCTCATTCCGGCGCATCACCGTGCCCGGCCTCCCCCGCCGCGTCGTCGCGACGGTGCGCCGACGCCGACCGAGCGCGAGCGCACCGACACTGGCGACGCTCAACACGCTTCGATCCGTCGTCGAAGAGCAAGGCGAAGAACAGCCGGGCGTGCACCTCGAGACCTCGGCGTTCCTCAACGCCCGACCAGGCTGAGGCACCAGGCTCACGCACCAGCAAGCCACGCAAGCCGCGGGCGGTGCCATTGCCCGCCGACAGCACCTCCTCGGCGGTCACGACGGCTACGGTGACCCACGATGACGTCCATCGATCCCGACCTCGACGCGTTCGGTCTCAACCGGTTCGTACCGAGCCGCGCCCAGAGCGACGTTCGTCGCCTCGACGACGTCGCCGGGACCGGCATCGACCGCGACGTCGTCTGGATCGAGTTCGACGACAACGACGACACGAACCTGTCGATGTCGTCGGGCACGTCGTCGCTGCTCGTTCGCGGCATCGACGCAGCGAGAGAGCAACGAGTGCCACTGGTGATCGTCATGGCCTCGAGCGGCGCCGACATCGTCGAAGGCGTCCCGGCACTGCACGGTTGGGGGCAGGTCGCCGCTGCGCTCGCCGCGTGCTCAGGCGTGATCCCGACGATCATCGCCGTCGACGGCCCGGCGGTCTCCGGCTCCGCGTTGCTGCTCGGTCTCGCCGACTTCACGATCATGACCGAGCGCAGCGCAGCGTTCGTCCAGGGCCCGACGATGGTGGAGCAGTTCACCGGCGTCGCCATCAGCATCGACGAACTCGGCGGCGCCGTGAACCACGCGCGCTACACCGGCGTGGCGACGAGCGTGGTGGCCGACCGGGCGGCGGCGATCGAGGCCGTGGAGGAGTTGCTGGCATATCTGCCACAGACCGTCGACAGCGAGCCGGCGCGGTGGCCCTGCGACGACCCGCCCGACCGCCTGTGCCCCGAAGCCGGCGCGCGTATTCCCGCATCGTCGACCGGGAGCTACGACGTTCGCGACGTCGCCGCGGAGATCGTCGACGAGGACTCCTTGCTCGAGCTGCGGAGCCGGTGGGCGTCGAACGTGATCACCGCGTTCGCCACGATCGACGGTCGCCCCGTCGGCATCGTCGCCAACCAGCCGATGTCACTCGCCGGAACGCTCGACATCCCGGCATCACAGAAGTCGGCTCGGTTCGTCGCATTCTGCGACGCGTTCAACCTGCCGATCATCACACTCGTCGACACGCCCGGCTTCTATCCGGGCAAAGACCTCGAGTGGCGAGGGATGATCCGCCACGGCGCCCAACTCGTCTTCGCGTACGCCCGTGCCACGGTGCCGCGCATCTGTGTGATCCTCCGCAAGAGCTACGGCGGCGCGTACATCGTCATGGACTCCAAGACGATGGGCAACGATCTGTGCCTCGCGTGGCCCTGGGCCGAGATCGCGGTGATGGGCGCTGGGCAGGCCGCAGCGATCCTCGCCCGGCGCTCGACGCCCGAGGAGAAGGCGGCGTTCGAAGCCGACTACACCGAGCGTCTGCTCAATCCTTACGTTGCAGCGGAGCGCGGGTTCATCGATGCGGTCATCGATCCTGCCGACACGCGGCGCGAGATCGCCGCCGCGCTCGACGTGCTGGCCGACAAGCGCGAGACCCTCGTCGAACGCAAGCACGGTAACTCGCCGTTCTGACGAGCAGGACCGCAGCGCGCAACAGCGATGCCGGGCCCCAGACGCCTCAGACGCCGCAGCCGCCGCCACCGATCTGCACCAGCGTGCCGTCGCGGAACTCCCAGATGCTGATGCCGGCCGACTCCCAGAACGTGTCGCGCAGCGCGACCTCCATCGCTCCGTCGCCGTTGAGGTCGGCGATGGCCGCGATGGTGAAACGTCCGACCGTCGGGAAGTCGGTCGGGTCGCCGAGCACGTACTCGAGCACCAAGGAGTCGGTGACCGACCCGTCGGCGGCGGGGACCCGCAGGTAGATCGACGTGAAGTCGTTCTCGGCCCCGAAGCCCGACTCGGTGATGTACTCGTAGGTGACGAGCACTTCCTCGATGCCGTTCGCGTCAAGATCGGCTCGAACGACCTGCGCCACCGTGCCGAGATCACTCGTCGGCGCCGCCGACATCAACGCCGCGCCGACCTCCTGGTAGATCGGGCTGTCGGTGCCGACCTGGCTGACCGGGCGCGGCTGCAACGGCCAGTCCGCCGTCACCGCGATGGCGTCGTACCCGAGGCTCACGGGTGTGTCGGGCAGTTCGACGCCCAGGTCGATCTGCGGGCCGAGTTCGTCGCCGACACAGTAGAAGTCGTTCGGACCCAGGGCGAGCCCGGTGATGACCTGTCCCGGGCCGTCGGGGAGATCGAGCGAGGTGACGGCGACGTTCGCGATCGCTGACGGTGGCGGCGAGACGAAGCTGCCGTCGTCGGTGTAGCCGGCCTGATTCCATGCCGAGCCGTCCCACCAGGCGAGTGGAGCCCAGGGGATGCCATCGCCTCCACCCCCGTAGACCGCCGCGATCTGCGTGGTCGGCTCGACCGTCGGTGGCGGGGCGGGAGCGGCCGTCGTTTCCGGGGCGGGAGCCGCCGTGGTCTCCGGGACCGGGGGTTCGGTCGCGTCAGGAGCTGGCGTCGTGTCCGGCGCAACAGTCTCCGCCACGGTCGTGTCCGGCACCGTCGTGTCGAGGGCCGAGTCGAGCGTCGTGGCGCTCGGATCGTCGGTGGTCGCTGCCCCGCCGTCGTCGACACCGGGGATCGCACCATCGTTGGTCGTCGTGCTCGATCCACAGGCGACCGCCGCGAGCGACACCGTGGCCAGAGCAAGGAACTTGAACATCGACTCATCGTTCCACGATCGGTGGGCTGCCGCCTGGCTTTTCGCGCGCCCGGCCGTCGAGACGCCGTTGCGATGCCCGTCACCGGCCGTGCCGACGAGGGCTTGACCCTTCGTTGAGGCCGCAACCGCGCCCAGCCGTTATCGTGGCCGTCGTCGGGAGATGGATCCTTCCGACGAACAACGCCCCAACAGGAGCCACGAGAGGAAGCCACGTGCCCGAAACGATCACCATCACCGACGACCGCACCGGAAAGACCGTCACGGTCCCGATCGAAGGTGGCGTGTTCCCCTCGTCCGCCCTTCGCGAGCTCGACCCGAGCTTGTACATGTTCGATCCGGCCTATCTGTCGACCGCTGCCACCAAGTCGGAGATCACCTACCTCGACGGCAACGCCGGGATCCTGCGCTATCGCGGGTATCCGATCGAGCAGCTCGCCGAGAAGTCGACCTACCTCGAAGTCGCGTATCTGCTCGTCAACGGCAAGCTGCCGACCGCCGACGAGCTCGCCACGTGGCAGCACGAGATCACGCATCACACCTTCATCCACGAGAACATGCGCAAACGCTTCGTCGACGGCTTCCACTACGACGCACACCCGATGGGAATGTTCACCTCGGCGGTGGCCGCGCTCGGCACGTTCTACAACGACGCGAAGAACATCGAGGATCCGGCTGCTCGCAAGCACCAGATGGTCCGCCTCATCGCGAAGAGCCCGACCATCGCAGCGATGTGCTACCGCTTTTCTGTCGGACTCCCGTTCAACACTCCCGACAACGACCTGTCGTACGCGGCGAACTTCCTCAACATGATGTGGAAGGTCGGCGACTACGAGGTCGACCCCGCGCTCGAGCGCGCCATGGACATCTTGTTCATCCTCCACGCCGACCACGAGCAGAACTGCGGCACCACGGCGATGCGCGTCATCGGCTCGAGCCACGCAGACCCCTACTCGTCGGCGGCCGGTGCCGCTGCTGCGTTGTACGGCCCACGCCACGGCGGCGCCAACGAGGCCGTCGTACGCATGCTGACCGACATCGGATCGATCGACAACGTTCCGGCGTTCGTCGAGTCGGTGAAGAGCGGCCAGGGACGCCTGATGGGGTTCGGCCACCGCGTCTACAAGAACTACGACCCGCGGGCGACCATCATCAAGAAGGCCGCCTACGACGTGTTCGAGGTGACCGGCAAGAGCCCGCTGCTCGACATCGCGTTGAAGCTCGAAGAGACGGCGTTGGAAGATCCGTACTTCGTCGAGCGCAAGCTGTACCCGAACGTCGACTTCTACTCCGGCCTGATCTACCAGGCACTCAACTTCCCGGTCGACATGTTCACCGTACTGTTCGCGATCCCGCGGATGTCCGGCTGGCTCGCCCACTGGCAGGAGCTGCTCGAACAGGAGCAGAAGATCAGCCGCCCCCGCCAGTGGTACGCCGGCCCCGAAGAACGCGACTACGTCGCCATCGCCGACCGCTGACAACACGTGGGGTCAGACCCCACGTGTTCAACACCTGGGGTCAGACCCCACGTGTTCAACACCTGGGGTCAGACCCCACGTGTTCAACACCTGGGGTCAGACCCCAGGTGTTGAACACGAACCCTGACACAGGGTTTCGTCATGATCGGGCCATGACTCGACCCAAGCGAATCGATCCACCCGGCGGCTGGCATCACGTGATGAGCCGTGGCGTCAACCACGACGTCGTCTTCTTCGAAGACGACGACCGACTGCTGTTCGGTCGTTTGCTGTCCACCGTCTCCGAGCGGTTCGACGTGGAGGTCCACGCCCACTGCCTGATGAGCAACCACTTCCATCTCCTCGTTCACTGCCCTGCCGGCGGTCTCTCCGACGCCATGCAACACCTCCTGTCGGTCCAAGCGCAAACAACGAACGATCGAATCGGTCGTAGCGGCCATCTCTTCACCGGCAGGTTCGTATCTCGACTCATCACGAACGAGGACTATCTCGCCAACGTCGTTCGATACATCCACCGCAACCCACTCGACATCGTCGGAGTCGACCATCCCGCCGACTATCGATGGTCGAGCCACCGTCATTATCTGGGCCGAGAAACGGCACCCGATTGGTTGCGTGTCGAACAGATCAGCAAGTGGTTCAGCGACACCACGGCGTTCGATCGCTTCGTATCGGGTTCGGCGACCTCACCGGTGTCGATCCCGAATCCGGCAGTCGCCGAGGAACTGCTGCGCGCCGTGGACCTGCTGCTTCGGGAGCGGCGATCAGCATCAGCGCGGCACGTCCCCGCGCAGCGCCGAGCGATAGCGATCGGGGCGCTGCCGCATCTCGATGAGGCGGCTCGTACAGCGGTTTGCTCGAGTTTGGGGTTGGTCGCAGGCTCGAGCGCCTACCAACAGGCCTTGTCCCGCGCCATTCGACTCTTGAACGACGAGGTCGAGTTACCACTGGTACTCGAACGGGCCCTCGAACTCTTCGGATCCGACGGGGCCCTCGGCGCGGCGGCCTGAGGCCGCACACCCGGTGATCAACACCTGGGGTCAGACCCCGGGTGTTAGAGGGTGGCGAGGATGCGGTTGAGGGTGGGGCTGGGGCGCATGGCGTCGTCGGCCTTGGTGTCGTCGGGCTGGTAGTAACCGCCGATGTCCACCGGCTGACCCTGTACGGCGAGCAACTCCTCGTGAATGGTCGACTCGTTCTCGGTCAACGCTGCTGCGAGGGGCGCGAACCGCTGGGCGACCTCGGAGTTCTCTGTCTGGTCGGCGAGCGCCTGGGCCCAATACAGCGCCAGGTAGAAGTGGCTGCCACGGTTGTCGATCGAGCCGAGACGGCGAGCCGGCGACTTGCCGTGCTCCAACACCTTGCCCGTGGCCACGTCGAGAGCCTTGCCGAGCATCTCGGCCGCCGGATTCCCGGTGACCTGGGCGAGATGCTCGAACGAGACCGCCAGCGCGAGGAACTCTCCGAGCGAGTCCCAACGCAGGTAGTTCTCCTTCACCAACTGCTGAACGTGCTTGGGAGCCGACCCGCCGGCGCCGGTCTCGAACAGACCACCACCGTTGAGGAGCGGCACGACCGACAGCATCTTCGCGCTCGTGCCGAGCTCGAGAATCGGGAACAGGTCGGTGTTGTAATCGCGCAACACGTTGCCCGTGACCGAGATCGTGTCCTCGCCGCGGCGAATGCGCTCGAGGGAGTACTTCGTCGCCGAGGTCGGATCCATGATCTCGATCTGCAGGCCGTCGGTGTCGTGGTCGCCGAGATACACCTTCACCTTCTCGATCAACTGCGCGTCGTGCGCTCGGTCGGCATCGAGCCAGAACACCGCTGGCGCACCCGTTGCACGCGCTCGGCTGACTGCCAGGCGAACCCAGTCGCGGATCGGCTCGTCTTTGACCTGACACGCACGGAAGACGTCACCGGTGTCGACGGCGTGTTCCATCAACACCGAACCGTCGGCGGCAACCACGCGAATCGTCCCCGGCGCCGGCGCTTCGAAGGTCTTGTCGTGACTGCCGTACTCCTCGGCCTTCTGCGCCATGAGGCCGACGTTGGGAACCGACCCCATCGTTGCCGGGTCGAACGCGCCGTTGGCGATGCAGTCGTCGATCGTGGCCTGATACACCCCGGCATAGGACGAATCGGGAATGACCGCCTTGGCGTCCTGGCGCTCCCCCGCCTTGTTCCACATCTTTCCCGAGTCGCGGATCATCGCCGGCATCGAGGCGTCGACGATCACATCGCTCGGCACGTGGAGGTTGGTGATGCCCTTGTCGGAATCGACCATGGCGAGATCCGGACCCGCCGCCAGTGCAGCGTCGAAATCGGCGAGGATCTCGGCCCGCTGAGCTTCCGGCAGCGAATCGAGTGATCCGAGGACGTCGCCGAGCCCGTTGTTCGGATTGGCTCCGGCGACCGCGAGCGCGTCAGCGTGCTTCGCGAAGACATCGGCGAAAAACACCTCGACCGCGTGCCCGAAGATGATCGGGTCGGAGACCTTCATCATGGTCGCTTTCATGTGCAGCGAGAACAACACGTCCGTGGCCTTGGCGTCGGCGACCTGCTCCGCGAGGAACGCTCGAAGGGCCGAGACGCTCATCACCGTCGAGTCGAGCACCTCACCGGCCAACAGCGGGAACTCACCCTTCAGCACGGTCACGTCACCGTCAGACGACACGTGTTCGATGCGTACGGCACCCGCTTCGGTCATCGTCAGCGACTGCTCGTTGGAACGGAAGTCGTTCGCGCCCATCGTTGCGACGTGCGTGAGCGAGTCGCTCGACCACGCACCCATCGAATGCGGATTGTTGCGGGCGTACTCCTTGACAGCCTTGGGCGCCCGCCGATCGGAGTTGCCCTGACGGAGCACCGGGTTGACCGCGGATCCGAGCGCCACGCTGTACTTCGCTCGGATGTCCTTCTCCTCGTCGGTCTTGGGATCGTTGGGAAAGTCGGGGAGGTCATACCCCTTGGCCTGCAGCTCGGCAACGGCTGCTTCGAGCTGCGGAATCGAGGCGGAGATGTTGGGGAGCTTGATGATGTTGGCGCCGGGCGTCAACGCGATCTCACCGAGCTCGGTGAGCGCGTCGGGCACCTGCTGCTCGGCCGTCAGACGCTCCGGGAACTGCGCCAGGATGCGAGCCGCAAGCGAGATGTCACGCGTGTCGACCTCGACGCCGGCCGCTGACGCAAACGCCTTGACGATCGGCAACAGCGAGTACGTGGCGAGCGCCGGCGCTTCGTCGGTGATGGTGTAGATGATCGTCGATTCGGTCATGTGCTGTACTCGCTTCGGTGGTTCGGACTGGCTTCGGGACGGATTCAAGCGGACGTGCTGGCGGCGTCGCCGAGCGAACCGCCACACAACTTGTCTGCTACTTGTCTACACCATAGCGCGCAACGAGCGCCGACCAAGACCTCGCCTCGCACGATCTGGAGCGCGACGCCGACGACCCCTACGCTGACCCCCGATGGACTTCACCTGGACCCCAGAGCAGCAGGCGCTTCGAGAGCAGGCCCGCCAGGTCGGCGCCGAGGCAGTCGCCCGCTACGGACGGCACAACGACTCGTGGATCAACGGCTTCTCCAAGGAGTTCGCACGCGAGATGGGCGCGCTCGGGTGGGTCGGCATGACGTGGCCGACCGAGTTCGGAGGCGGCGGTCAGCCCGACATCAATCGCTTGATCGTGGGCGAGGAGTTGATCGCCGCTGGCGCACCGGTCGCCGCGATCTGGTTCGCTGATCGCCAGATGGGGCCGACGCTCATCAAGTACGGGACCGCCGATCAGCAAGCGGAGTTCCTCCCGAAGATGCTCGCTGGCGAAACCACCTGGTGTATCGGGATGTCCGAGCCCGATGCCGGCTCCGACCTCGCATCCCTGGCCACCACCGCACTCCGCGACGGTGACGACTTCGTGATCAACGGCCAGAAGATCTGGACATCGTTCGGCGAACTCGCCGACTACTGCTATCTCATCTGCCGCACCTCCTCGGACGGACCGCCGCATCGAGGTATCAGCGAGGTGATCGTGCCCATGGACACGCCCGGCATCGAGGTTCGTCCGATCAAGGACATGACGACGAACCGTCACTTCTGCGAGGTGTGGTTCAGCGACGTGCGCGTCCCGGTCGAGAATCTGGTCGGCGTCGAAGGCAACGCATTCAAGCAGACGATGGCTCAACTCGAACACGAGCGTGGCGGGATCGACCGGCTCGTGTCGAACCAAGCGTTGTACGAGATCGCCAAAGAGCGCGCCGAGCGCGACGATCCACGAGTGCGCCAGGAGATGGCACGTATCGAGACCGGTTATGTCCTCGGTCGTATCCTCGTGACCCGCGAGGTCCTGCGCCAGGCGCCCGCCGGTTTCTCCGCAGCGACGAAGTGCTTCTGCACCGAGCACGAACAGCGCGTCGCCGCGTTCGTCGCCGCCACACTCGGCCCCGATGCGATGCTGTGGGACGACATCGGCAAGGGGCTCGCCTACGACCCGGCCTACACGATCATGGGCGGCACCTCGAACATCATGCGCAACATCCTCGGCGAACGCGTGCTCGGCCTGCCGCGCGAACCGCGCTGACCCGGTTGCCCGACGGAACTGCGCCACCCGGTCGACCGCTCTCGGCGTACGGCGAACGCGCTGGGTAGCCTTCTCGAGGTGCCGAGACCTCCCGACCACCTCCACTTCGCCGGTGCGGACGGGCCGATCGGCGCGCTGCGCTGGGCCGGCATCGACGGCGCCCCGACCGTGGTGGCGCTCCACGGCATCACCGCCAACGCCTGGCACTTCGATCCGCTCGCCCATCACCTCGCTGGTTCCGCCC
Organism: Ilumatobacter sp.; assembly: GCF_046290335.1. Taxonomy (GTDB): domain Bacteria; phylum Actinomycetota; class Acidimicrobiia; order Acidimicrobiales; family Ilumatobacteraceae; genus Ilumatobacter_A. The sequence goes on from NZ_JBKAGH010000005.1 coordinate 234,859, forward strand.
ATCTCGTGGCGCTCGACCTCCGCGGCCGCGGCTCCGCGTACGACCACCCCGGCCCGTTCGGGATGCGGGCCCACGCCGACGACGTCGCCGCCGTCTTGGCACAACTGGGCGGTCCCGTCACCCTCGTTGGCCATTCGATGGGCTGCTACGTCGCGTTGATGACCGCAGCGCTCCACCCGGATGCGACCGGACATCTCGTCCTCGTCGACGGCGGCAGCCGCCTGACGGTGCCCGAGGGCGTTGCCGTCGACGATGCGCTCGACACCACGCTGGGCCCCGCCATCGAACGACTCCGTCGGGTGTGGTCGGATCGCGTGTCGTATCACACGATGTGGTCGCAACACCCGGCCTTCGCCGACGGGATCTCGATCGACCTGGAGCGGAATCTGCTCGCCGATCTCATCGAGGTCGACGGCGGATTCCGAACCGCCGTCAACGAAGAAGCGGTTCGCCATGACGGGCGCGAGCTTCTCGCCGACGATGAGGTCCGCGGGCTCCTCGATGCGCGCCGAGGTCCGACGACGGTCATCCGAGCAACGCTCGGGCTGAACGGCGCTCCCCCGCCGCTCATCGACGCCGACGCGGTCACGCGAGCGCCACAACACCGCTGGATCGTCGCCGACGGCCTCAACCATTACACGGTGCTGTTGAGCTCCGAGGGGGCCTCGCTCGTCACCGCCGCCGTTCGCGATGCCCTGATCGCCGACCCGTGGCACTGACGACCCGACCGAGACCACACCATCCGGCACACCAGCGGTCAGCGTCGTCACCCGTCAGGGAAGGTCGACCTTGAACACCACGCGACCAGAAGCCCCAGGAGCCGAGGCGTCGGCTGCGGTACCGAGGCTGATCGTCAACTCGTCGACCCGTTCGAGGTCGACGCCCGCCCACAAGGTGACATCGGCCCCTTCGTTGAAGGTGCCGATGGGCACGACGCGGCCGTCGTCGAGTCGCAGCCATCCCTCGTAGAAGTCCCCGCTGGCACGGCGCGGCAGCGACGCGGCGTCGAGGTCGACACGCAGGCCTGATGACGTTTCGGTGATCTCGATCGAACCCTCCACGTCGAGGATTTCGCCAGTCGGCACCAGGTCGATCGCGACCGCGGGCGCTTCGGGCGCGCCGCTGATCGCACTCAGTGCGAGGATGCCGACGAAGAGCAGCATCAACCCCGCGGCGACGCCGATGATGGCGGGCGTGGCCGTGCGCCGCCGGGAGACTGGTGCGACGCCCTCCTCGGCATCGAGCGGCGCAGCGGCAGTCGCCGCCTCGGACATCTCCGCCTTGATCCGCGCGACCACCGCATCGCCGAGGTCGTCGCTGGGTTCGAGCCAGCTGACCGCATCGCCGAGGAGCGCTGCCACGTGTAGGCCGACCTCAGCGTCGAAGCTGACGCCGATCCGACCGTCGTCATCGGCGTACGGATCGATCTCCATCTGGTCGAACTCCGTCGGCCGATCAGTCATGGCTGCGTCCTGAACCCGTTGTGTCGTGTTGGCCGCGCACCGCGAACACGCTCATCTCGGGTCCTCTTCCTGGAGATCACGCAGGTGGCCGAGCCGGTTCACGAGGCGGCGATGCGACCGATACGACCGTGCGTTGATCACACCGATCGAAAGACCTCGCAAGTCGGCGATCTCGGAATGCGAGCGGCCCTCGAGGTGTGCCAGTCGAACGACGTCGCGTTCGTCGTGGTCGAGCGCCTCGATCGCCCGCCGAACACTCCAGAGGGTCTCCGCCTCCGTGACGCTGAGATCCATGGGACGGGAGTCGGCCAGCGTGGCCCCACTGTCATCGTCGCCGGGTTGGTCGCGGCCACCGATGTCGAGCGCGCAACGCCGAGCAATCGCCGCCAACCACGGCCCGAAATCACTTCCTGGCTCGAAGCGGTCACTCCCCCGCCAAGCGTGCACGAAGGTCTGCCGCGTGGCCTCGTCGGCCAGCGCACGGTCGCCGAGCACACGCACCGCCGTGACGAACACAGGCCCGCCATAGCGGCGAACGAGCTCACGGACGGCATCGTCATCGCCGGCGCGGAGAGCATGGGCGAGCTCGGTGTCATCGGCGACGACGCTGGCGGGGCGAAATTCCTGCACGAAACGTTCAGCGTATTGCATCGACGCCCTCGAACCGATGGCGCTGCTCGGCATCGCATCGCCAGCTCACCCGGTCGAGACGAAAAAGACGAAACCCCGCCCGATCAGCGATCGAAGCGGGGCTTCCGTGGGCACAGAGGGATTCGAACCCCCGACCCCCTGCGTGTCATGCAGGTACTCTAACCAACTGAGCTATGCGCCCTCAGCGGAGCGCAACGCTACCAGCATCTCGGCCCGCCACCACGCCCGACCCGACACGACACTGCGGTCTCGCGAGTTTCACGTCAGGAGTCGCATCGCGATGTCGTTGGCCATCAGTCGACCCGACCGGGTGAGCACGACGCGGGTCGGATCGTCGTGATGGGCGACCAGGTGCTCGGACAAGAGTTCCAGGGTTGCCGCGTCGAAATTCGACCGATCGATTCCGTCGCGCGTTCGCATCAGCAACTGGAGTCGTTCGAGCCGGCGGGTCGCTGCGTCGAGCGTTTCCGACGATGCTTCCAGCGACTCGTTCGATGCCACGAGATCGATGTAGCGATCGGGTGTGCGCACGTTCCACCAGCGACGACCGGCCGCGTGGGAGTGGGCAGCGCACCCGAACCCGCGGTAGTCGCACTGTCTCCAATACAGAAAGTTGTGAGCCGATTCGTGGCCCGGCCTCGCCCAGTTCGAGACTTCGTAGTTGAGGAGCCCGCGAGCGGACAGGACCTCGTCGGCGTGTTCGTACTTGTCGGCTTGATCGTCGTCGTCGGGGTGCCGGTCGGGCTGCGACGCGAGCGGTGTCCCGGCCTCGACGGTGAGCCCGTATGCCGACACGTGCGGCGGATCGAGTTCGAGCGCTCGGTCGAGCGTCTCCGCCCAGTCGGCGAACGACTCGCCGGCGGCGCCGTAGATCAGGTCGAGGTTGAACGTCGGCAACTCGGCCGCCCGCACGGCGTCGACCGCACGAGCGACATTGTCGATGTCGTGGGTACGTCCGAGCGCTGCCAGCACGTGCGGCGACATCGACTGCACGCCGATGCTCACCCGATTGACCCCGCCAGCGCGATATGTCCGCAGCATGTCGATGGTGACGTCGTCGGGATTGCACTCGACGGTGACCTCGGCGTCGTCGGCGATCGGGATCGAGGCGATCACCTGCGCCAATGCGGCCGGGTCGACGAGCGTCGGTGTGCCGCCCCCGACGAACACGCTGTCGGCGACGGGCAGGCCGTCGGCAACCGCTCGTCGAATCTCGGAGTCGAGCGCGTCGACGTAGGCGTCGACCAGATGCGCTCGATCGGTCCAGGTCGCAAATGCGCAGTAGTCACACTTCGACGCGCAGAACGGGATGTGTACGTACACGCCAAAGGCTGCGCGGGTCATGGCGACACGCTACGGACGGCAACCAGCAGGGAGCGCCCGAGAAGTGATCGGCCAGATCAGACGAACAGCAGGTCGAGCGCTGCGAGGCGATCGCCGACCTGGTCGACCGGGACATCGAGCATCGCCGCGATGGCCCGCGTGTCGTCGCCGCGCACCGTGATGACCCGACCGTTGAAGTCCTGACGCTGCACTTGGATCAGCCGGAGGTACCGAGCGAGCATCTCGAACGGCGAGCCGCTGAGCTGCATCAGTTTGGTGACGTCGATGGCGAGTTTCTTGTTGATCGGCGACTCGATCGCTGCCGCTTCGGATCCGGTGACCTCGCGGGGCAGCAACTGCTCGATCGGCACGTTGTAGAACTGCGACAGTCGGTCCAGACGCGGCACCGACAACGCCCGCTCGCCGCGCTCGTACGCGCCAAGCACCGACGCCTTGAACTCCTGCTCCGACTGCGCTTCGACCTCTTGCAACGAGAGCCGCTTCTGCTTGCGAATGACACGCAAACGATCGCCGACCTGACGACTGTAGGCCGAGGGTGCGTCTTCGTCGAAGGTGACCATGGTGGTTCCGCCTGGGGTTGAGAGGGCTGCTGTCGGCCGTGGTTGCCATCGCAACAAGCGGCGGCCGACCACTCTACGCAGTCGCGCCGCGCGAATCCAGTACGCACCGTCCGATCAGGCGAGGTGGACGGCGAGCGTCGCAGCAGCGACGACGGCCGTCTCGGTGCGCAGAACGTGAGGGGTCAACTGCACACGAGCAGCCGCAACTGCGAGTTCGCCATCGCTCCACCCACCCTCGGGGCCGATCGCGAGGCGACGATCGATCGTCGACAGCGGGCGGCCGCCTGGCTCGGCGACCGCGAACTCGGCGAGTACCGAACTCGCATCGATCGGACCAACAACCTCGACGCGCCACGTTCGACGGCATTGACGCAGCGCCTCGTCGGCGATCTTCTGCAGCCGGACCAACTGCTTGGTGGATCGATCCGCTTTCCATCGCACGACCGATCGCTCCGCATGCAGCAGGCAGATCCGGTCGACCCCGATCTCGGTGGCCTTCTGCACCAGCCACTCCACCCGGTCACCCTTGGGAATCGCCGTCGCTATCTCGAGGAGCGGTTCGCGACGGGCGACGCCGTGAATGTCGCTCGCTGCCGAGAGCGACACCGCCGACCCGGTGACCGTCGACCGGTACGAGCGCCATCGGCCAGCACCGTCGGTCACGGTGACGTCCTCGCCGCTCGACAGCCGCAGCACCCGGGCCAGATGATGCTCGGTGTCGCTGTCGAGGACCAGGTCGTCGGCCAGCGCGTGGCCCGATTCGATGAGGATGTGCGCCGACGAGCGGCGCAGCGCGTCGTCGATGTTCACCTCGCCGGCACCCGTCTGATCCAAATGTGTCAGGAGAACGCCGACTTGATCCGAGAGAAGATGCCCTCTTTCCCGTTGCCGACCGTCTCGCCGCGACCCTTGGCATAGGTGGTGAGCAGGTCGACTTCCGCATCGGACAGCTTCGTGGGGATGTCGACGCGCAACCGAGCGATCAGGTCGCCACGACCGCGTCCTTGCAAGCGCGGCACGCCACGCTGACGCAGCACGAACTCCCGACCCGGCTGCGTGCCGGCGGGCACCACGAGATCTTCGGTACCGTCGAGCGTCTCGAGCTTCAGCGACGTGCCGAGCGCCGCCTGAGCGAACGACACGGTCACCTCGGTGACGAGATCGTCACCCTCTCGGACGTACTGCTCATCGGGACGGACCCGCAAATGCACGTACAGGTCGCCGGGCCGGCCACCTCGAGGTCCGACCGCGCCGCGGCCGGTGAGCCGAAGCGTCGAGCCGGTGTCGACACCGGCCGGGACGTCGACCTGGTACGAGGTATCGGCCGTGACCCGGCCTTCGCCCCGACAGGTCTCGCACGGTGTCGTGATGATCTCGCCGAGACCGCCGCAACGTCCACATGTGGTGGCCGTGACCATCTGCCCGAGCAGACTCTGGCGCACGCGCTGCACCTGTCCGGCGCCATTGCATTCACTGCACGTCACCGGCTTGGTGTTCGCGCCGGCACCCGAGCCCTCACAGGTGTCGCACGTGACGGGCAGCTTGAGCTCGACCGTGATCTCGCCGCCGAACACGGCGTGCACGAAATCGATGTCGGCGATCGCTTCGACGTCTTGGCCGCGCGGCGGACCGGCCGGACCCCGCTGGCGGCCACCGCCCCCACCGAACGGGCTGCCCTGGCCTCCGAAGAACGCGTCGAAGATGTCGCCGATGCCGCCGCCGAACAGGTCGTCGGCCGACGCGCCGCCGCCACCGTTGCGCACACCGGCCTCACCGAATTGGTCGTAGCGGGCACGTTGCTGGTCGTCGGACAACACCTGGTAGGCCTGCGAGACCTCCTTGAACCTCTCCGCCGCCGAATCGTCGCCGGGGTTCGCATCGGGATGGAACTCGCGGGCGCGCTTGCGGTACGCCTTCTTGATCTCCTCGGCGGAGGCCGAGCGGGACACGCCCAACAGGTCGTAGTAGTCAGCCATGACAGGTCACAGGATGCCGTGAATCGAACGATTCCGGGCGACGAGCAATGCCCGTCACGACGCGACCGCCATCGACCGGCACGCTCACCCCTCGTCGATTCGGTGCGCGAGCTGCTCGCTCACGATGTCGACGGTCGCCAGCGCCTGGGGATAGTTCATCCGGGTCGGGCCGAGCACGCCGACCGAACCGAGATGCTCGCCGTCGACGACGACCGGGGACACGACGACCGAGCACGCCGAGAGCGGTTCGACACCGTGCTCGACTCCGATCGCCACCGACATCCCGCGGTTGACGATGTCGGACACCAGCGACACCACGACGAACTGTTGCTCGAGCGTGTGCAGCACCGAGCGCACCACCTCGACCGCGTCGAAGGCGCGGGCCACCTCGGAGGCCCCGCCGGTGTAGACGTGATCGGCGCTCGCGACCGACTGGATCGCCGTCAACGACGCCGTGCAGAGGCGATCGGTGTCGGAGTCGCCACTGGTGCCGATCGAGCGAACCTCACCGAGGACCGATCCGGCGAGCTGCAGCGACAGGTGCGCCGCTGCCGACGAGATACGCGCTTCGTCATCGACGTCGAGCAGTTCGACGGTCGTGTTCTCCACGGTGCCGTTGGCGAGCACGACGACCACGGTCGCCAGCGAGTCGGTGAGACCGACGATCTGCACGCTGCGAACCGCGACCGCTTCGGCTCGCGGGCCGACCACGACTGCAGCGCTGTGCGTCAGGTCGGCGAGCAGGTTGGAGGTCTGGTGGAGGATCTCTTCGAGGCGACCGTGCGCGGCGGAGAAGAACTCACCGACCTGACGCTGCGTGGTGCGATCGAGTCGACCCGGTGTGGTCAGGTGATCGACGAAGTATCGGTACCCCCGATCGGTCGGGATGCGACCGGCCGACGTGTGCGGCTGGACGAGGTACCCCTCCTTCTCCAGCACCGACAACTCGTTTCGGACCGTCGCCGACGAAACGTCGACGACCTCGGATCGAACGATGCTCGCGGAACCGACAGGCTGCGCCGTGGCGATGTACTCCTGCACGACGGCAGCGAGAATCGCGGTCTTGCGGTCGTCCAACATGGTCTCTCCAGAGTAGTGAATCCTCGCCACGGCCGGGAGTTGTGCACGCATCCGAAGCCAACGGTGAGTCGAAGTCTCGGTGGGACACGTCGGAGACGACCCGTCGAATGCCACGAAGCACTGCGTCGTCACGTCGGCGCGGCGCCGTCGGAGCGGCGCGACGCACTCGTGACGGCGTCGAGACGCCGAAGTGCTTCGTCGCGTTCGGCAGCGTGATCCAGCATCGGCTCGACCGCCTCCGCCACCCATCGAGCCACGTACTCACCGCTCGGGTCGTAGCGCTGCTGCTGCGTCGTCGGGTTGAAGACTCGGAAGTACGGCGCGGCGTCCGTGCCGGTCCCGGCAGCCCACTGCCACCCGTGGTTGTTCGAGGCGAGGTCACCGTCGATCAGATGCCGCATGAACCAGCGTGCGCCCCACTGCCACGGCAGGTGGAGGTCTTTCACGAGGAAGCTCGCAACGATCATCCGCACGCGGTTGTGCATCCACCCGGTCGCCGCGAGCTGGCGCATCCCGGCGTCCACGATGCCGAAGCCGGTTTCGCCTCGACACCACCGAGCGAAGCGCTCGCGAGCCGCAGCATCGGTGTCGACGACCATCGCGTCGTACTTGGTGTTGAGGTTCTCCCACGCCGTGTGCGGACGCTGGAAGAGCACGTCGGCGTAGAAGTCTCGCCACGCGAGCTCGCTCGAGAACACCGTGTGCCCGCGACCGCCGTCGCCGGTCGCATCGAGATCGGCGAGCAACGTCCGAGGGTGGATCGTGCCCCACTTGAGATCGGGCGACAGGTGACTCGTTCCCGTCAGCGCCGGACGGTCACGCAGATCGTCGTACGCCTCGACGCTCGATCGCAACGTCCCGTCGGCGGCTCCCGGCGTCTCGATGAAGGACTGCCAGCGGCGTTGCGCGGCTTCCTCCCCGGCCGAGGGCAACTCGATGCCCGGCTCGGGTCGGCTCGGCATGGGCTCTGCGTCGACGGCGGTACCGGCTCCTCTCCAGCGGAACGCGTCGTCGGGATGCGGAAACGGCGCGTCCCATCCAACCTTTCGCCACACCCTGGAGAACGGCGTGAAGACCGCATACGGCGTGCCATCGCCCTTGGTGACCCCGCCCGGGGCGACGGCGTACGGCGACCCGATGCCTCGCAGTTCTCGGCCCGAACCGCGCAGCGCGTCGGCGACCGCGAGGTCGCGTCGTCGTCCGTACGGCGAGTAGTCACGGCTGACGAATACCGCGGCCGCATCGAGTTCGTGTGCGATCGCCGGGACCACCGCTGTCGGGTCACCGTGACGAATCACCAACCCGGCTCCCGACACGGAACGGATCGAGTCGTCGAGGGCGCTCAGCACGTCGTGGAGGTACGCGAGCCGAACGGCGCCCGATGACGAAAACGTCGGATCGACCACGAACAGCGGAACGACTTCGTCGCCATCGGCACCAGCGGCCAACAGCGCCGGATTGTCGGATAGGCGAAGATCTCGACGGAACCACATGACCGAACGCTGCATCCCACGGTTGTACCGTCACGCGGGCGCTGCCGCCACTCCGGCTGGCTGTCGGTGAATCGAACGATCGGGTGCGGTGCAGCCAACCAGCGACGGAGAACGGTCGTCTCGGGTCCGTGACACACTCGCCGTCGTGACCGCTGGTCTTCGTCGTCGTCTCGCCCGATCCGAGGCTCATGCCGCGCAGCTCCTCGCGGCATCGATGCGACAGCAGGGCCATGACGAGGCCACGTCCGATGCGGTCGAGGATGGAATGATCGTCTCGCTCGGATCGAACGGCTTCGTCAACCGGTTGCTGTGCACCGCGAACCACCTGAGCCGAAACCAGGTCGTGGAGGTCATCGCCTTCTTCAGCGAGCGGCGACTCGCTCCGTCGATCCAGGTCACAGCGAACACCGACGCGAACACCGATCACCTGCTGCGAACCTTCGGTTTCGAACGCGACTGGCAGCGCGTCGTCATGGCCGCGCCTGTTCGATCGCTTCCCGAATCGCCCCTCGACGCCGGCTCCGGAGTGTCCATCGGTGTCGTGGACGACGCGAGCCTCCACGACTGGCTCGACGTCTTGGCCCGCGGTAACGGGGTCGTCACACCGCAGGCCCGGGCGCGGTCGGACCGACACGGCCTGGCCGCGCACGCCGTCCTCGGATCCGTCGACCTGCTCGCCCGACTCGCGGGGTCACCAGTTGCCTGCGGGTCGTTGCAGTACCTCGATCGAATCTGCTGGCTCGGTGGCGCTGCAACTCTGCCCGATCTTCGCAACCGCGGGCTCCAACGACGGCTGCTGGAGCACCGACTCGCTCTGGCGACGGACCTCGGTGCCGAGTTCGTCGCAGCAACCGCGGTTGCCGGTGGCGCATCCACGCGCAATCTCGAACGTGTCGATCTCACGCTGATCGACACCCAGCAGGTGTGGACCCGCCGCCCCGACTCTGGCATCTCGGCCGTCTCGGGTGCTGGGTGAGATTCAGTCGTCGAGCTTCAAAGCCTTGATGAAGACGTCGCCGGGAACTTCGACCCGGCCGATCGACTTCATCTTCTTCTTGCCTTCCTTCTGCTTCTCGAGCAGCTTGCGTTTGCGGGTGATGTCGCCGCCGTAGCACTTCGCCGTGACGTCTTTGCGACGCGCCTTCACCGTTTCGCGAGCGATGATCTTGCCGCCGATCGCCGCCTGGATCGGGACGTCGAACATCTGGCGAGGAATGAGTTCTTTGAGCTTCTCGCACATGCGGTTGCCGTACGCGTAGGCACTGTCGCGATGCACGATCATGGAGAATGCGTCGGCCGGAATCGCGTTGAGCAGCAGATCGACCTTGACGAGGTTCGACCGTCGATAGCCCGCCAGCTCGTAGTCGAGGCTGGCATAGCCCTTCGTGCGCGACTTCATCTGATCGAAGAAATCGACGACCACCTCGGCGAGCGGTACCTCGTAGACCAGTTCCATCCGCTCGGGCGAGAGATATTCCATCTTCTTCATCTCGCCACGACGGCTCTGGCACAGGTCCATCAAGGGCCCGGCGTACTCGGCGGGCGTGATGATCGACAGCTTGAAGTACGGCTCCTCGATCCCGTCGATCTTCTGGGCTTCGGGGAGGTCAGCGGGGTTGTCGACCAGGATCTCCTCGCCCGCCGTGGTCGTGACGCGGTACTCGACGCTCGGCGCGGTGGCGATCAGCGCCAGCCCGAACTCACGCTCGAGACGTTCCTTGACGATCTCCATGTGCAACAGACCGAGAAACCCGCACCTGAAGCCGAACCCCAATGCGCCAGACGACTCCGGCGTGTACATGATCGACGCGTCGTTGAGCTTGAGTTTCTCCAGCGACTCGCGGAGCTGCTCGAAGTCGTCACCGTCGATCGGAAACAGCCCGGAGAACACCATCGGTTTCGGCTCGCGGTAGCCCTCGAGCGCCACCGTCGCTCCGCCCGATGCGGTCGTGACCGTTTCTCCCGACTTCGCGTCGCCGACGTCTTTGATGCCGGCGATGAGGTAACCGACCTCGCCCGGACCGAGACGCTTGACCGGCGTCGGGACGGGGTTCCGGGTGCCGATCTCGATCGCCTCGTGGGTGGCCCCCGCCTGCATGAACTCGAGCTTCGCGCCCGAGTCCAACACGCCGTTCATGATGCGGATGCTGGAGACAACGCCTCGGTACTGATCGAACTGCGAATCGAAGATCAGGCCCTGCAGTGGAGCGTCGCGGTCGCCGCTCGGTGCCGGGATCCGCTCGATGATGGCGTCGAGCAACTCGGGCACGCCCACACCCGTCTTGGCAGACATCGGGATGATCTCTTCGCGGGGGATACCGAGGATCGTCTCGATCTCGCCGGCGTACCGCTGCACGTCAGCGGCAGGCAGATCGATCTTGTTGAGCACCGCCACGATCTCGAGGTCGTGTTCGAGCGCGAGATAGCAGTTCGCCAGCGTCTGCGCTTCGATGCCCTGCGCGGCGTCGACCACGAGCACGACGCCTTCGCACGCCGCGAGCGACCGGCTGACCTCGTAGCCGAAGTCGACGTGGCCGGGGGTGTCGATCAGGTGGAAGACATGATCCTTCCAGGGAACCCGCACGTTCTGCGCCTTGATCGTGATGCCACGCTCGCGTTCGAGGTCCATCGAATCGAGGTACTGGGCCTTCATGTCACGCGACTGGACCGCTCCGGTGATCTCGAGGATGCGATCGGACAGCGTCGACTTGCCATGGTCGATGTGTGCGATGATCGAGAAGTTGCGGATGCGGTCGAGCTCCATAGGCGCCACCAGTATGCCGGTGGCCACGATCAACCAGGGGCTCGTGCGCGCGAACGTCGCGTTCGAGCTCAGGGCGCGTTGTTGGACGCCTCACCGGGCGCCGATAGAGTTGCACGGCTGTTCGAGGCGGGTCACCGCATCACCTGAGCCGCCCGCACGATCGACGAAAGAGCACCGAGGAAACAGATGGCAAACATCAAGAGCCAGAAGAAGCGCATTCTCACCAACGCCAAGTCCCAGGAGCGCAACAAGATGGTGCGCGCCGAGATCCGCACCCGCGTCAAGGCCGCACTCGCCGAGGGCGATCCGACCGGCGAAGCTGCGCGAGCTGCGGTCAAGCGCATCGACAGCGCTGCCAGCAAGGGCATCATCCACAAGAACACCGCGGCCCGCAAGAAGAGCCGCTTGGTGAAGCAGCTTCAGTCCAGCGCCAGCTGAACGGGCCGACGACTCGGAGCGCCGCTTTCGAGCGGCGCTTTTCGTCGTTTTCGGCCCCGAATGTTCGGCCCTGGTCGGGGTACGCCGCGCTCAGCGCAGCTTCGAGAGGCGGGCGACGAGTACTTCCATGACCAACTCGGCGTCGAGATCTCTTGCACCACGCAGATCGAGGTCGGCCTGCGCCAGGAGCTGGATCGCCCGTTTCGTGCTGTCGGGTCCGAGCTTGCGATAGTTCTGCAGCGCCTTCTTCGCCGGGAACGGAGATTTGATCCCGGTTGCCGCCATCGCGTCCTGCTCGGTTCGAGCGTTGGCCCCATCGAGTCGAGCGATGCTCGAATAGTGGCTGTGCAGCGTCGACATGATCTGCAGCGGATGGCGTTTGCCGCCGTGCACCATTCGACCCAGGAGCGCCAGCGCTTTCGACGTGTTGCCGTCGCTGATCGCGTCGGTGAAGTCCCACGGCGGCACGCCGCCCGCTTCCCCGAGAAACGGCTCGAGGTCCGCGACCGACAAGCGGACGCCCTCACCGAACGCTCCGCGCAGGGTGGCGAGCACCCCGTCGAGGCGTGCAGGTTCTTCGCCGAGCCAGTCGACGAGACGAGACACCGCCTGCGGTTCGAGTTGCACGCCGGCGGCAGCGATCTGGTCACGGATCCACGTCTGGCGGTCACCGGCCTTCTTGGGCGGGCCTGTCGCTGTCACCGAGCCGCTCTGCTTGACCGCGTCGACGATCTTCTTCGACATCCGCCCGTCGCCTCCTTCGGCGAGGACGAGGTCGGAACTCTCCAGCGGGTTGGCGAGGTACGCCAGCAACCCTGGAAGGTCGTCGGCGTTGAACCGGCTGACCGACCGAGCGACCACGACACGCTTGTCGGTCAGGAACGGAGGCGTCTGTGCCGCGTCGACGACCACTCGGAGTTCGTACTCGTCGCCGTCGAACTCGTCGACCATCATCGAACGATCTCCGTCACCGACCAACTGGTGCACGAGAGCTGACACGGCGGAGCGGACCAAGGACTCGTCGTCACCGGTCACGAGATAGTTCGCCATCGCCTCAGTATCGTCGCCGACCGCCGGATCGCCACGCTCGCTGCTCACCGCCGCCGAACTCGTCGGGGGACGACGGCCATCCTCGCCGTGTGGGCGTCATCGGCGCTCGGCGCACACACCGTCGACCGGTCACCGCGAGGTGGGTTCGGGGCCGCGCCGCCGACGACCGACGATCATCAGCCCGGCGACCGCAGCCGTAACGAACCCCCAGCCGACGAACTGCGCCGGAGGGTCGGGCTCGATCGCTGCGGCGATGGTCGCGATGGTGTCGACCCAGCGGGTACCCAGCCGTGCCGGAAACATCACGACCGGAGCGATGGCCGGGATCCAGCCGGAGAGCAGCCCAGCTGGCATCCCGTACAACATGACGGCGCCGGCCACGGGAACCGCCAACAAGTTGGCGGGGATGCTCACCAGCGGCAACCGACCGAACACGAGCACGCTCGGGAGCACCACGCCGAGCTGAGCGCCGAGCGTGACTCCGATCGGCAGCGCGAACAGCCGGGTGCGGTCGAACACCGAGAGGCGCTCGGCGATCCATGGCCCGGCGCCGCTCACCCCGAGGGTCGCACCGACCGACAACCAGAATCCGATCGACCAGACCAGCAGCGGATCGACGAGGACCAGCGCGGCGACCGCGACCGCCAGAATTCGTACCGGGGCGCGATCGCGACCCAACACGAAGGCCGTGGCGGACAGCCCGGCCATGACCCCGGCGCGCACGATCGAGGGCTCGAAGCGTGTCAACGCCACGAACCATGCGATCAACGCCACGCTCGCAGCCCATCGGCCCCAAGGACGAAGGCGCCGGAGCACCGGCCCACTCGCCGCCAACAGAAACGACACGTTCTGCCCGGACACGGCGGTGAGGTGCGACAGCCCGCTCGCCCGGAAACGATCGATCATCTCACTCGGCTGATCGCGATCGTCGCCGACGACGAGGCCGCGAAAGAGTGCGCCGTCGTACCCGGGTAGCTCCATTGCGGCTCGCTCGATCGCCGCGCGGACCCGATTCGACGCACGCGCCACAGGGCCGCCCGGGTGGACGTCGCTCGCCCACTCGATGGCGAACTCACCGACGACGTGCTGCCAGGCGACGCGTCGCGCTCGCTGCGCGTCGAGCGCCTCCCGCTCGCCGCTCACGGCCACCCACTCTCCGCCGCGCCACGAGGCGATTCGCGACCGCTGCGCGCGACCTCGCGCCCAGATCTCGAAGCGCTCACCATCGATCTCGATGATGATCCGGGTGCTGGACGGGTACGGCTGAGGGTCGTCGATCACCCGAGCCCACCCTTGGTACGAGCCGAGCTGATCGGGAGCGAGTGACGCCCACGCCTGATCGCTGCGCAGCACCCCGGCGACCGCTGCCAGCACCAGTACGATCGCCAACCAACGGCGCCCGACGAGCGCCGCTCCCGCAATCGAGATGACGGCTGCGACGGCGAGGTCGCCCGACCACACACCGACGACCGTGACGATCGCCACGAGCACCATCTGCGGCGTCGTGACATGGTGATGCCGATCATCGGCGGGGTCGATCGCGTAGCGTGACGCTCGCGTGTCGTCTCCCCCGCCCAGTCCCGTCGTGTCGCCGTCGAGCGACACCATCGTCGAGTACCACCTCATCGAGGGGCCCCGCTGGTATCGGTCGCGCATTCGCACGCTCGGGCCGCTGTGTGGCCTGCTGATTCCTGGCGTGGTGGGCCTGATCGGCTATGTGTCACTACAAGCCTCGGATGCCTCGTGGAGCGGCCCGGTCGGTCTGGTCGGCGGGTACTTCGGGGCGCCAGCGCTGCTGGCCGTTGGGGCGCCGTTCGGCGACCGCGGTATCTATCCGTTGGCCGTCGCAGCCTCGGGGCTGATGTGGGTGCTGATCGGGCTCCTCGCGTCGCGCCGAGCGACCCGCAATCCGATGGCCTCGTGGAGCGATTTCTGGCGCCACTACCTGTGGATGTTGGGCGGCGTCTGGGTCGGCGTCGCCGTCGCGTTGAGCATCGCCGTCGTTCGCATCGGCGCCATCGTCGACTGGTGACACTGGCCCGTCGAGCGCTCACCACCATCGACTGCTCACGAGATCACCAGATCGCGCAGTGCTTCGAGTTTGGCTGGCCCGATCCCGGGCACCCGTTCGAGGTCGTCGACCGAGACGAAGGGCCCATTGCGCTCTCGCTCGGTGACGATCGCCGATGCGGTCGCCGGTCCGACACCGGGGAGCGAGTCGAGCTCGGTCGCCGACGCGCGGTTGACGTCGATCGGGCCGGCCGGCGTGCTCGACGCAGGTAGGGCCGGCGTCGGCGCGTCGAGCCGTGGCGGCAGGGCCTCCCCCACCATCGGGACGTAGACGCGTGTTCCGTCGACCAATGGCGCGGCCAGGTTCAAGGCGTCGGGATCGGCATCGAGGGTCACGCCACCCGCACGAGCGATCGCTGCATCGACTCGGCTTCCGACGCTCAGTTCGTACACGCCGGCTCGCTGCACGGCACCGGCGACATGCACGGTCACGACGTCACGGCCGGAATCTCGGCCGGCGGACCCTGCGGACGCGTCGACCGCCGGCGGCACGGCCGGCACCGGTTCCATCGATACGGCCGTTGCGATGGTGACGTCAGCACCGGGCGGGCTCGTGGTGGACGGCGTCGACGCCATCGGCAGTGACGATTCCGATGGCGGAACGGGCGCTCGCACCAGCCACCAGGCTCCGACGCACACGACGACGACGGCCACGGCTGAGGTGACCAGCCGGGCCACGCCGAACCATTCCATCCACTCGCGAGCGCGCTGGCTCAGCGACGTCGTAGCTCTCGGTCGCGGTACATCGTCCACGTCGTTTCTCCATCGGACGAGCAGGTGGGCCTGCGCTCCATCAGGAGGGAGTCGGTCAGAACGACGCTAGCGACGCTCGGCGAAACGGCCACGTCTCGCGCGGTCGAGGTGTGCACGCGAGAGAGGAGGTCGCCGGATCAGCGGCGACCGCTCAGTACAGCCGAAGCGTCAGTTGTTTGCGGTACTCGGCGGTGCGCGGGTCGTGGGGACCCATCAACTCGAGGATGTCGACGAACTGCTGGCGGGCTTCGTCGTCGGTCTTCACCCGGTCGAGCAACGCCGTGAGCGTCGCGTCGTGATCGTCGTCGGGCACCGTGCCGACCCGAGCGGTCGCCGCGACGTGGCGGGTGCGCTCGGATTCCGGAATCCGCTCCAGCAATTCGAGGGCTTCGTCGCCTCGACCATCGGCCACGAGCAGTTCGCCGAGCGCCACGATGACGTCTTCGTTCGCCGGTTCCATCGAGAGCGCGATGCGCAAGCTGGCCTCGTCGCCGGCCTCGACCAGCTCGCTGACCGCCATCTCCTCGGCCGACGGAAGCAGCCCATCGACGAACTGCTGCACGGCGCTCTCCGGATACGCGCCCATGAACCCGTCGACCACCGCACCGTCTTTCATCGCGTACACGGCAGGGATCGACTGAACCTTGAACGCCTGGCTCAGACCAGGGTTGGCGTCGACGTCGATCTTGACCAGCACGACCTTGCCGTCGGTGGCGTCGATGACCTTCTCGAGGATCGGGCCGAGCGTCTTGCACGGTCCGCACCAAGACGCCCACAGGTCGACGACAACGGGCACCTCCTTCGACTTCTCGAGCACGTCGGTCTCAAATGTTGCATCGGTGACGTCAATGGCAGCCATGTGATGAACGCTACCGCCAGGTGCTCGGTACCCTCGGAAACCATGAGCGAGGCCGACCAGGTGAGCGACGGCGCCGACGATGCCGAGCACGGTTCCGCCGGACGCGATCACGAACTCGACCAGCCGCTCGAGCACGCGCTCGAGCACGGTGTGCCGAGCCCCGGAGCGGCGACCGATCTCGAGCTCGGCATCGACCGCCTGGTCGTCGATCCGATGCTGCACGAGCCGGTGCTCGTCGTGATGCTGCAAGGTTGGATCGACGCGGCGGGCGCGGCCAACGTCGCCGCTGACGAGTTGTCGAACGCATGTGGGGCCGCGCCGATCATCCGCTTCGACGACGACACCTACGTCGACTATCGAGCGCGTCGACCGGTCATGGAGCTACGCAACGGCGTCAACAGCAACATCCAATGGGCGACGATCGAGTTGCGCGCCGGACGCTCCCCCGACGGCCGCGACGTCCTGCTGCTCCTCGGCCCCGAGCCCGACATGGCGTGGCGCCGATTCGGACGCGCCGTGTCCGATCTCGCCGTCGAATTCGGTGTCACCCAGATGGTCGCGTTCGGCGCGTATCCGTTCGCGGCGCCGCATACGCGAGACCCACGCCTGTCGGTGTCGTCACCGTCGATCGACGTGCTGGCCAAGGTCGACTTCACGCGCAGCTCCGTCGATGTTCCGGCTGGCGTCGCTGCGACGCTCGAACACGCGATGCATGCGGTCAAGATCCCGGCGATCGGAATCTGGGCGCAAGTCCCGCACTACGTTGCCTCGATGGAGTACCCCGCCGCCTCCGTGGCACTGCTCGAGGGCTTCTCCCAGGTCACGGGCATCAGCATCGATCTCGACGACCTCCGCTCCGACGTCGCCGATCAGCGGCGCCGGCTCGATCGAATGGTCTCCGACAACCCCGAGCACGAGAGCATGCTCGCTCAACTCGAGGAACTGTTCGATGCCACCGTGGTCGACACGACGTCGGAGCCCGACATCGAACTGCTGTCGGGCGACGAACTCGCCGACGAGATCCAACAGTTCCTTCGCGACCAGAAGTGACCGCCTGAGGTCGCGCCGCCATCGCGACCCACTCGCTCGTGCCTCGTCGTTCGTTGCCGGGCGGAGATCGTCGAGCAACTACCGTTCGCTTCATGAAGGTTGACGGCAACATCGGACTCGATCTCGACAACGTGGCGACGAACGCGAAGGAGGTCGAAGCAGCCGGCTACTCCGGGGCTTGGACCGCCGAAACCGCGCACGACCCGTTCCTCCCGCTGCTGCTCGCAGCAGAACACACCGAGCAACTCGAGCTCGGCACGTCGATCGCTGTGGCGTTCGCTCGCTCGCCGATGACCCTTGCCAACACCGCGTGGGACCTCCAGGCGTATTCGAAGGGTCGGTTCGTGCTCGGCCTCGGCAGTCAGATCAAGCCGCACATCGAGAAGCGGTTCTCGATGGAGTGGAGCAAGCCCGCTGCTCGGATGCGCGAGTTCGTGTTGGCGATGCGAGCGATCTGGAACACCTGGGAAACCGGCGAGAAGCTCGACTTCCGAGGCGAGTTCTACCGGCACACGCTGATGACCCCGTTCTTCACGCCTGATCCCGAGGAACTGGCTGGCTTCGGTACTCCGAAGGTGTTCCTCGCCGGTGTCGGCGAGTTGATGACGGAGGTGGCCGGCGAAGTGTGTGACGGCTTCATCTGCCACGGCTTCACCACGGAGAAGTACCTCCGCGAAGTCACGCTGCCGGCGCTCGAACGCGGCCGCGCCAAGGCGGGCAAGACGATGGAGGGCTTCGAGATCGTCGGACCGTCGTTCGTCGTGAGTGGCAACAACGACGAGGAGATGGCCAAGGCTGCGGCCGGGACCCGCCAGCAGATCGCGTTCTACGGCTCGACGCCTGCGTACCGCGGCGTGCTCGACATCCACGGCTGGGGCAGTCTGCAAGACGAGCTCAACGCACTGTCGAAGCAGGGTGAGTGGGAGAAGATGGGCACGCTCATCGACGACGAGATCCTCAACACCTTTGCCGTCGTCGGCGAGCCGGAACAGATCGCGCCCGAACTGTCGCAGCGCTACGGCGACGTCATCCAACGCATCAGCTTCTACGCCCCCTACGCCAGCGACCCCGATCGCTGGGCGAAGGTGATGGCCGACCTCAAGGCTGCCTGATCACGCCCGAACGACAGAGTGGGTCAGACCCACTCTGTCGTCGTGATCACGGGGCGGCGATGTCGACGATGCCGGTGATCCGGATGTCGACGCGGCCGCCGATCCAGATGTCGTCACCGACGCGTTCCACGACGACGCGGCCTCGACGGTCGAGGTTGGTTCCCTGACTCGCCACATACGGCAACGACACGTGCCCGGTGGCTTCGAGCCACTGAGCGACCGACGCATTGAGGCTGCCGGTCACGGGATCTTCCCGCACGAGCCCGCCAGCGTCGGCGAAGAGGCCTCGGACTTCGATGGCGCACTCGTCACCGTCGGCCCGCAGCCCGACCAGACCGACGTCGAAGGCCGGATGCGTACCCGACGGCAACGACACGTCGAGCACAGCGTCGGACGACGCGAGCAGGACGCCCATCCAGCCAGGACCGTTGTCGATCCACGCCGCCTCGATCACGTCACCGGAGTCGATCGCCAACGCGTCGAGCCGGGTAGCGAGCAGGTCGGGTTCGATCGGGCCCGACCGGAGCATCGGCGGCGCGGCGAACGCGAGCCGGTCGCCGTCGATCCGGATCGGCACTGCACCGGCACCACACTCCTGCACGATGCGATCGCCACGCTGGGGCACCCCGCCCGCCGCGAGCCACGCGGCGCACGTCCCCAGCGTCGGATGCCCGGCGAAGGGCAGCTCGCGACCCGGGCAGAAGATACGCACTCGATAATCGGCGGCAGGATCGGTCGGCGGCAACAGGAACGTCGCTTCGGACAGGTTCGTCCACGCGGTGAACGCCAACATCTGCTCGGTCGTCATCCCGTGGGCATCGTGAACGACAGCGAGCGGGTTGCCGGAGAACGCGTCGGAGGCGAACACGTCGACCTGGTCGAACCGACGTTGCATGCGACTCACGCTGCGCAGGCCGCGCACACCCCTTCGAGTGCGAAGTGGCCGGGTTCGAGGATGAAGCCGCTCGACGCAGCCGTCGCGTCGACGAGCGCATCGATCGCGTCGGTCGGCACCGGCTCGATGGCACCGCAGTCTTGGCACACCGCGACGAGCTGGCGGTCGCTGGAGAGACGCACCAGCGCCGGACCGTGGCCTGCGTGGACGTGGCTGGCGATGCCGACCTCGATGAGCACGGCAACGGTTCGATACACGGTCGCTTCGTGGATGCCTGACTGATGCGCCTGAGCTCGCTCCGTCAGGGTTGCGGCGTCGACGGTGCCGCCGGACTCGAGCAAAGCACGCAGCACGGCGAGACGGGGCTGGGTGACGCGACATCCGTGGGCCCGAAGTGCTTCCTCTGCCTCTTCGGGGAGCCACTGTCGTTCGTCGACCCCGCTGGTCGCCTCTGGTCTCATGCGCGCCAAGTTAGCCCTCCCGGCTGCGCCAGCATCAGTGAGCGTGGGCGACGGTGCCGGCGCGACGCCGGAGGCGACCGCCACCGACGAAGGCCATCAGGAAGAACGCCGTCGCAACGAGCACGATGGTCGAACCCGACGGCAGGTCGAGGTGGTAGCTCACGTTCATTCCGACGAAGCCGCTGATCGCTCCGAGCACCGTCGCGATCACCAACATCTTGGAGAAGCTGTCGGTCACCATCCGAGCGACGACGGCTGGCACGACCAGCGTCGCGGCGATCAGCGTGACGCCCATCACGGCCATGGTGGCGAGCACGGTCGCAGCGAGCACCATCATCAACAGCACGTCGACCAGCGTCGTGCGGACGCCGGTGGCTTGGGCGACCTCCTCGTCGAACGTGGTGAACAGCAGCGGCCGGTAGCCGAACACGACGAACGCCAACGCGACCAACGACACCGCGCCCACCAGCCACACGTCGCTCGACTTGACGCCCAAGATGTTGCCGAACAGCAAGGCATCGGCGCTGCGATCGGGTGATCCGTAGCGCTCGACGAGTGCGATACCGAGCGCGAACGACGCGGTGGTGACCACGCCGATCGCGGCATCGGAACCGATCGGGCGTCGCCGCACGATGCCACCGATCGCCAACGCCGTGACCACGCCCCACACGCCAGCCCCGAGGAACAGGTTGACGCCGACCAAGCCGGCGACGGCGTAGCCACCGAAGATGGCGTGGGACAGGCCGTGCCCGATGTAGCTCATGTTGCGGAGCACGACGTAGCAACCGACGAGACCGCAGAGCGCGCCGGCGAGGGTCGCGACGTAGACCCCGTTGCGGAAGAATTCGAACGCATACGGCGCGGTGAACTCCGACCAGTTCATCAGCCCGCCTGCGCGGCGAACGGCAAGACGCTGGCGTCAGGCCCGGCGTCGACCACGACGCGCATGCCGCCGTGCTCGAGGATCTGCATCGGCGAGCCGTAGGTGCGCTCCAAGACCTCGGGAGTCAGCACCTCGTCGGGGTGCCCGGCGCCGATCACCGACTTGTTGAGACACACGATCGTCGGCAGGTGGGTCGCGATGCCGTTGAGATCGTGGGTCGACAGCACCACCGTGACGCCGTCGGCGTTGAGATCACGCAGCAGGTGCAGCACCTCGTGACGCGTCTTCACGTCGAGACCGGAGGTGGGCTCGTCGAGGAAGACGACGTCGGCGCCGGTGAAGAGGGCCCGACCGATGAAGACCCGCTGCTGTTGTCCGCCCGACAGATCGCGGATGTGCCGGTCACCGAGTCCGTGCAGACCGAGTCGATCCAGGATCGCCACGATCTCGATGCGTTCGGCCTTGCTCAGCCACGGTGCACGAAAGCCGGTCGCCCGCGCCATGCCGATGCATTCCGCGACCGTGACGGGAAAGTTCCAGTCGATCTTCTCGACCTGTGGCACGAACCCGACCGACACACCGCGGCGTCGGGTCACGCTGCCGCGAATCGGCTTGATGCCTCCGAGCAGCGCCTTGAGCAGCGTCGACTTGCCGGAGCCCGACGGGCCGACGATTCCGATCAGGTCACGTTCGCAGATGGCGAGGTCGACGTCGACGAGCACCTCGGCTCGGTCGTAGGCGACCGTGATTCGATCGGCTCGGATGAGCGCCGACGCCTCGTCGTGCACCGGCAATCTCACGCTCACTGAGGGTACTCGGCCGCGTCGACGGCGACGTTGCGCACCTCGAACTCGGCGAGGTCGCTGGCATCGCCGCCGAGCACCTCGGTCATCGTGACGAAATTGAACTTCATCAGGCCGAGCCACGAGTGCTCGACTTCGCCGGGTACGCCCGGCAGATCGTCGTCACGAAGATCGTCGATGTACTCGGCGCCGGTCTCGTTGGCGACCTGTTCGAGCACCGGCGACGGGAACACTTCGGACCCGAAGATGGCCGGCACGCCTTCGGCGCGGATCTGCTCGATGAGGTCGACCACTTCGGATGGCGTCGGCTCACCGAAGTCGGCCGGCTGGATCGCGCCCACGACCGTCCACCCGTAGGTGTCGGCGAAGTAGGCGTACGCGTCGTGATACGTGACGAGCTTGCGGTTGTTCGCCGGCACCGAGTCGAGTGCTGCGCTCACCGCGGCGTCGAAGTCATCGACGAGGGCGGCGAACGCCTCGTAGTTCGCATCATAGGTCGCCTTCCCTTCCGGATCGACCTCGTTCATCGTGTTGCGGATGATGTCGGCGTAGACCTTCACCAAGGTCGGGTCGGTCCAGAGGTGCGGGTTCGGCTTGCCTTCGCTCTCGGGGAACGAGAAGTCGAACTTGTACTGCTCGGGATCGATCGTCTCGTCGCCCAACTCGACGAGCGGTACGCCGTCTGCGAGGTTGGCCAACGCGAGTTCCTTCGTCGGCTCTTCCAGTTGCAGGCCGTTGATGAACACGACGTCGGCGGTTGCCATCAGTTCGGCGACGGAGGGCGACGGCTCGAACGTGTGCGAGTTGGTGCCTTCGGGCACGACGCCGATGATGCTGGCACGATCGCCGATCACGTTCGCTGCGATCGAGGTGATCGGCGCGACGGTCGTGACCACGGTGAGCCCGGACGCGCTGGTATTGGCGGATTCGTCGCCGGTGTCGTCGTCGGCGCCACACGCGGCGGCGGTCAGCGCGAGGACGGCGAGGCCAGCGACGCCCCGGCGTAGGCGCCGACGGCGGGTCGTGGCGGTGGTGGCGGCGGCGGCGGTGGTGGCGGCGGCGGCGGTGGTGGTGGTGGTGTTGATTGGGTAGGCGTTGTCGAGTGCGGAGCCGGAGTTGACGGCGGAGAAGGTCACGGGGGTAAACTAACTGCGAGCTGGTCGCATCAGTTGGGCCGAGCTCCACATCCATGAGGTGACGGCCGTCACGCCGAGCGTGGCGACGACGAGCCAGCTCACAGCAGCACGACAGATTCGTCGCGTCCGAATCCGGAGCACGTCAACGACCCGCCCCGCGAGGTCGTTGTAGGTTCATGCCCATGGGGCTGTGCTCACGACCATCCGACCACTCCGACACATGGACGCCGACGACTTCGTCGCCATCGACCAGCACCCCCGGCTCGGGCCGACCGAACCTCCCGGGTCGGGTGTCGAATCGAAGCTGGGCTGGCCGGAGTGACGCCGACCACCGCGATGGAGATCGGCGATGACTGCGATCGACGAGATGCCGACGCCCACCGCCGGAGCGATCGACGAGATGCCGAGTCTGTCGATCCGCGTACACCTGGGGCCACTCTCGTCGGCCGGCGCAGACGACCTCGAGGCGCACGCGCGAGCGGGCGGCTCCGTTCTCCTCGTGGCCGACCCCGGCGACGAGTGCGCCGAGAGGCTCGCCCGGGCGCGGGTGTCAACGCGGTTGCCGTTCACCGAGTGGTTCGTCACCCTTGCTCGACGAGCCGAGAACGTGCGACTCGACGAAGAGGTCCCGATCAGCACCTCGCTTTCCACCCTCGAGCCGCTCGGGGACGAGGTCGAGGTCGCGGCGACCACCAGTGTCCGTTTCGAGCACCACCCGACGATCACGGTGCGTCGTGTCGGGGCCGGACGTGTCGTGGCCCTCGGCATCACCGACCTCGCGGCGCTCCAGGCACACCGCACGCTGGGTGTGTACGTACGTCGGCTGCTTCGTAGCGATGTTCCCGCCAGCACACCAACGTTGGGCGTCGCCGTCGTCGGCTACGGACCCTTCGGCGGGATGGGCTACCTCCACGGTCTCGCCGCCTCCGAAACCGACGGACTGGCCTTCGTCGCCGCCGCTGATGCGGTCCCCGCTCGACTCGAGGCAGCTCGCGCCGACTTCCCCGACCTGCGTTCCCACGAGTCGGGCACCTCGCTTGCCGCCGACGACTCCGTCGACATCGCGATCGTCGCCACGCCACCGGTCCATCATGCGACGCTGGCGCTCGAGCTGCTGCGTGCCGGTAAGCACGTCGTGGTCGAGAAGCCGATGTGTCTCACGAGCGCGGACGCCGACCTGCTGATCGCTACGGCCGCCGAACACGACCGCACCGTCACCGTGCATCAGAGCCGTCGCTGGGACACCGACTGGCTCGCGATCCGTCGACTGATCGAACGCGGTGATCTCGGCGACGTGTTCAACATCGAGACCTTCGTGGGCGGGTTCGAACACCCGTGCCGCGCGTGGCATTCCGAGGACTCGATCTCCGGCGGTGCCGTCTACGACTGGGGATCGCATCACATCGACTGGATCATCCAGCACTACGGCGTCGCCCCGAGCAAGGTGTTGTGTTCGGCGCACACGCGGGTCTGGCATGACACGACCAACGTCGATCAATTGTCGGTGTGGATGCAGTGGCCCGACGGCCGCGAGGCCACCTTCCGACAAAGCGACGTCTGCGCGATCCGCCGCCCGAAGTTCCACATCGAGGGAACCCTCGGGACGCTCGAAGGGCAGTACGAACCTGTCCGCCAGGATGCGGTCGTCGCCGGACGTGGTTTCCGGGCGTCGGTCTCGCATCACGCCGAGCGACCGGTCGATCTGCGCGTCGCCCGCTACGACGGCGACCATGGGCTCATCGAGTCGATCGTGGCCCCGGCGCCCCATCCGGGCTGGGGATTCCACCGCAACCTCGCCGATCACCTGCTGCTCGGCGAGCCGCTCGCCGTGCGACCCGAACAGTCGCGCGACGTCGTGCGCGTCCTCGAAGCAGCTCACCGGTCGGGCGCCAACGGTGGCGAGCTGATCGAACTCGGGTGAGCGAGCCGCGACCGGTCGGGTTCGGCGTCGTCGGGGCGCGGTCGTTCGTCGCCAATGCCGCAGTGCTCCCGGCGATCGACGCGGCGCACAACGCCCGCCTCGTGGCCACCTCGGCGCGCGGAGGGCCGGTGCCGGAGCGGTGGGCCGCCACGAGTGTCGAGTCCTACGACGCCGTCATCGCTCACCCTGACGTCGACGCCGTCTACCTCCCCCTCCCCAACGGTCTCCACCGATTCTGGGCCGAGCGAGCCGCAGCAGCCGGCAAACACGTGCTGTGCGAGAAACCGCTCGCCCCCGATGCGGCGACGGCTGCGGCGATGGCCGACACCTGCCACACGGCCGGGGTCGTCCTGGCAGAAGCATGGATGACGCCGTTCGGTGCGCGCTATCGCCACGCGATCGACCTCGCACGCAACGGCGAGATCGGGCGCATCGAGGCGATCGACGCGACGTTCACGTTCACGATCGGCCCCGACGCCGCCGACAACTACCGATGGGATGCCACGCAAGGCGGCGGCGCTCTGCTCGACGTCGGCATCTACTGTCTCGGGCCGATCGTCGAACTGTTCCCCAATCCACATTCGGCACAGGTCGTTGCGTCCGGTTCGCTCGCCGCATCGGGCGTCGACGAGCGAGTACACGCCGAGTTGCGCTTCGCCAGCGGAACGGTCGGGCGCATCAACTGTTCCTTCGTCGACGACGAGTGCCAACGGCTCACGATTTCCGGGACGACGGGGCGCATCGTCGTCGCCACCAACGCGTTCACGGGTGGTGTCGACGACACCGAGATCGTGATCGAGCGCTCGCCCGCAACCGCAGTCGAGCGAGTGTCGGCACCGTCCAATGACCCCTATCGAGCCATGATCGAATCCTTCGCCGACGCCGTCGCTGGCAGAGCGGAATGGCCACGGCCCATCGAGCGTTCGATCGACATGGCGCAGCTCATCGAACGCATCCGCCAGCGTCTTGCGGAAGGATCTGATGTCGAACACCACACACCCTGACGAGCGTGACGAGCACGAGGCTGATGTGATCGTGCCGAAGGTGGAACGGCACCCGCTGACGTCGGGCGTCGAGTTGCACATTCTGCGCTGGACTCCTCCCAGCCGGGTCGTACGAAGAGACCGCTCGTACGTGTTGACGCACGGATTGGCCTCCAACGCCCGCCTCTGGGACGGGGTAGCACGTCGGCTCGCCGCAGCTGGGCACCTCGTCGTGACCGTCGATCAGCGCGGCCACGGTCAATCGTCGAAGCCCGATGACGGCTACGACGTCGTCACCTGCGCCGACGACCTCGCCGACCTGATCGGCGTCCTCCGACTCGATCGTCCCGTCGTCGCAGGCCAATCATGGGGCGGCAACGTCGTGCTCGAACTCGGGTTCCGGCATCCTGAACTCGTCGACCAGATCGTGTGTGTCGACGGCGGCTTCATCGACCTGCAGGGTCGGTTCCCCGAGTGGGACGACTGTGCCGAGACGCTGGCTCCCCCACGACTCGCGGGCACGGCGGTCGAGTCGGTTCGCGGGTGGCTGGAGTCGTCAGCCGCCGACTGGCCCGAGGAAGGCCGAACCGGCACGATGGCCAACTTCGAGGTCCGCGCCGATGGCACGATCGCGCCGTGGCTGACCTTCGACCGGCATCTGCTCGTGCTGCGGGGCCTCTGGGAGCACCGGCCGACCGGGCGATACCCGCTCATGCAGGTGCCCGTGCTGCTGATCGCTGCAGATACCGGAGATGTCGCCTGGACCCACTCGAAGCAAGATGCCGTCGACGCGGCCCTCGACGCGTTGCCGAGCGGCGCGGCACACTGGTTTCGACCCGCCCACCACGACGTGCACGCGCAGCAGCCCGACGCCGTCGCGAGCCTGCTCCTCGCCGCCGCCGACGACCCGCACTTTTTCGATTGACGCTTCCTCGTCGACCACGCACGACTCGCCGATACCTCGCCAGCTACCTCGCCAGCCATCTCGCCAGCCATCTCGCCAGCCATCTCGCCAGCCATCTCGTTCAGTTCTCTCGCCAGCCATCTCGCCAGCCATCTCGTTCAGTTCTCTGGAGACCTCGATGCCCACCCCACTGCCACGCCTGATCTTCATCATGGGATCAGGCGAGACCGCGCCCACCATGAAGAGCCCGCACCGGTCCGTGTTCGACCGACTTGCCGACGCGACCGACTCGATCTCCCCCGTCATGCTCGACACCCCGTTCGGGTTCCAGGAGAACGCACCGATCCTCGCTGCCGCGACCACCAAGTACTTCAAGGACGCCGTGGGACGCGACGTTGCCGTCGCTGGACTGGCACGTACCGACACCGATGACACCATCGCGATCGAGACGGCGCTGTCGACCATCCGCGACGCCGACTGGGTGTTCGCCGGGCCGGGCAGCCCGACGTTCGCGCTCGAACAGTGGCGCACCACCCCACTGCGGGATCTGCTCGCCGAAAAGCTCGCGAACGGCGGCGCGATCGTGTTCTCGTCAGCCGCTGCGCTCACGCTCGGCTGTGTCACCGTGCCGGTGTACGAGATCTACAAGGTCGGCAAGGATCCGTGGTGGGAGCCCGGACTCGACCTGTTGTCGGCGATCGGCATCAACGCCGCCGTGATCCCTCACTACGACAACCAGGAGGGCGGCAACCACGACACTCGGTTCTGCTACCTCGGCGAGCGTCGCCTCACCATGCTGGAACCCGAGTTGCCCGAGGGGGCCTTCGTATTGGGGCTCGACGAGCACACCGGCGTCATCATGGATCTCGATGCCGACACGGCCGAGGTCGTCGGCAAGGGGGCGCTGACCTTGCGTCGGGCCGGTGTGTCGCAGCGGATCGAGTCCGGTGAGACGGTGTCGATCGACGTCATCCGTGCCGGCGGCTCGGTGGCCGCAGCGCCATCCGCACCTGAAGCGACGACACCGACCGGCGCCGCGGCCGACGGTGCCGCAGCGGAACCTGCCGGTGTCGGCGGGGATCGTGACGTCGATCCCGACACTTCCCTCGCTGCGACAGCGGCGCGTCTCGACGCAGCGTTCGAACAGGCGATCCTCGTCGGTGACGCATCCGGCGCGGTCGCCGCGATGCTCGACCTGGTCGCTGCGATCGACGAGTGGTCGGCCGACACGCTGCAGTCCGATGAGATGGACCAGGCGAAGCGCGCGCTGCGAGCGATGATCGTCAAACTGGGCAGCGCTGCGACGAAGGGACTGCGCGACGAGCGCGAGGTCATCGGCCCGGTCGTCGAGGCGGCACTCGCCGCTCGTCGCGTGGCGCGGGCCGAGAAGGCCTACGCCGTGTCGGATGCGCTGCGCGACGGTCTCGACGCTGCCGGCATCGAAGTCCGCGACACACCCGACGGCGTCGAGTGGCACCTGGCCAGCCGCTGAGTCACGGCGACGGTCGCACCGGGCGACCGCAGCCAGCCGGCATCGGTCAGTTCGTGACGCTGGCGGCGCCGACGAGGAACGAGCGGACGTTCTGCCCGAGCGTCTCGAGGTCGTAGCCGCCCTCCTGCACCACGGCGAGCGGCCGACCCAACTCTGCGATGTCGGCTCCCTGGCGGGCGAAGCCGTCGGTGGTGACAGACAGATCCGAGATCGGGTCGGAGCCATAGGTGTCGACGCCGAGCGACACGATCACGAGGGCCGGATCGAACGCATCGATCGCCTCGATCGCCAACCCAAGCGATGTCGCGTAGGCATCGTCATCGGTCTTCGCTGGGAGCGGCACATTGAGGTTCGTACCGCGTCCGAGCCCGGCCCCGGTCTCGTCCTTGCGCCCCGTCAGATACGGGTACGCCCGATCCGGATCGCCGTGCAAGGAGACGTACTGGATGTCGGGTCGCCGGTAGGTGATCTGCTGCGTGCCGTTGCCGTGGTGGTAGTCGACGTCGATCACGGTCACCTTGGAGCCGGTCGTCGACGCGACGTGATGCGCAGCGATCGCGGCGTTGTTGAAGAAGCAGTAGCCGCCGTAGAGGCCGGTCGGCGCGTGGTGTCCGGGCGGCCGACACAAACCGTACGCGAGGGACTCGCCGCCGAGCACGGCATCGACGGTCGACAGTGCGACATCCACCGCCGACCGCGCCGCGTCATAGGTTCCCTCGGTCAGCGGCGTCGTGGTCTCGAAGCACCAGCGGCCGAGTTGGATGTCGACATGCTTGATCGACTCGATGCGGGCGGCGTCGTCGATCCCGTCGAGCAGCCCCGGCTTGACGAAGACGTCGGGAACCACGTCGTGCGTTCCCGGGTGATGGACCTGGTAGTCGTGCCACGCTCGCGCCAGGAACCGGACCAGCGCCGGATCGTGCACCGCCTCGATCGGCCGCGCTCCCCACTCGCGAGGCTCACGAATGTCGAAGCGATCATCGCTGGCGAGCACGCGATGAATGGCGTCGGCTCGGCCCGGATGTTCCCACGGCGACTGGAAGCCAGAACTCTCGATCTCGGCGACCGGGTCATGACCGCGCTGACGTGGCGAGGAGTAGACGATCATCACCGGCGAGCGTCGGCGCAGGCCGAGGGGCGAGCCGGTCGGGAAGCGCCAGGGACGTTCCGGATCGCTCCGGACGCCCGAAGCGATTCGGAACGCCACGGTTCGGCGAGGAGGCCAGCGAGGGCGAGTTCGAGACCGAGCCGCGACGACTCGCGATATTGCTCCCAGTCGATGACCCCGTGCGCCCACTTCTCGAGCCGGTGCAGTTGCGACTGGAAGAGGGCGCGGGCGACCACCTCGGTGTCGACGTCGACGACGAACATCCCGTCGGCGGCGGCCTTCGCGAGATCGGTGTTGATGTACTGCACGACGCGTTCGCCGACCTCGCCCATTCCGTACGACCCGCTCCCCGACTTGAGACTGGCGAAGATCGACCTCCAGACCGCAGGATCTTCGAGGAACGTCTCGTCGAATGCGTCGAGCAACGTCCGGGTCGTATCCACCGGGCCGACGGGCGGCTGAGCGTCGAGGTCGATCTCGAGTTGGTCGAGTCCGCTGCTCACGAATGCGACGATCACGCCATCGCGGTCGCCGAACTGGTTGTAGAGCGTCGCGACCGCCACGCCGGCACGCTCGGCGAGCTTGCGCATGGTCACGCCATCGACACCCGATTCGGCGATGAGCGCGCCGACGGCGTCGATCACGTCTCGCCGTGTGCGCTCCTGGCGCCGAACCCAGCCGTCACTCATGCTCCCGGCAGTGTAGATCGCTCCAGCCGAGCCACCGTCCCCCGACCCGTATCGGTTTGTCTCAGAGACAAACCGATACGCCTCGCTCAGCGCCAGATGTCCATCACGCTGGCGACGAGCGAGTGGGCGTCGAGCAGGTCGATGTTGCACGCAACCGCGACCGCGAGGTCATCTGCGGGGCGCACCGCCAACGACGACGAGTAGCCGATCCACGAGCCGGCGTGCGTGAGCAGTTCGCCGTCCTCTTCCAGGCCGATGCCGAATGCATACGCCGAGCCGCCGTCCGCAACCGGACCGGGCTGCAGCATCAGTGCTCGCCACTGCGACGAACCGATGCCACCGTCCGCCTCGATGGCGTCGGGGAGGAACAGTTCGGCCCACGTGAGCAGGTCGTCGACGGTTGCGTGCACCGCGCCATCGCCGGTCTGTCGCCACGACGACCCGATCGCCTGCCAGTCTCCCGAGTCACTCTCGTCTCCGTAGCCCTGTGCTTGCCCCTCGAGCAGTTCGCCTTGGTCGTCTCGCACCACCGAGTCGGACATGCCAAGCGGCTCGAAGATCCGGTCGGCGCTGAACTCGACGAGCGACTGCCCGCTGACCCGATCGACGATCTCCGCCATCAGCACGTAGTTGGTGTTGGAGTACTCGAATGCCGCACCCGGTTCGAAGTTCAGAGCGACCCCGTCGCCGGAGATCGTGGCGAGAGCATCGGCGTTGGTGGTGACCTCGTCGTCGTCCGCATCGAGGAGCGCGGTGTAGTCCGGTAGACCGCTCGTGTGATGAATCAGGTCGGCAACGGTGACGACCTGGTCGAACGGCCCGATCTCGTCGACGAGCGAGGTGACGTCGTCGTCGAGCGACAGGTCGCCGTCGAGAACTGCAAGCGCGATGGCCCCGGCGGTGAGCTGCTTCGACACCGACCCGATGTCGAAGATCGAGTCGGGTTCCAGCGCGATCCCCGCGTCGATGTCGGCCATCCCGAATGCGTCGACGAAGCGCTCCCCCGCTCGCAGGACGCCGACAGCACACCCGGGTGACGTCGACCCGAATTCCTCGAACACTGCCGCCGTCGCTGCTGCGACCTCCGTGCCGTCGAACGGACTCCCCTGGTCGTCGCCGGTGTCATCGCCGAGCTCGATCTCCGGCTCGTCCGCGCCGGTGTCCTCCGGCTCGTCCGCGCCGGTGTCCTCCGGCTCGTCCGCGCCGGTGTCCTCCGGCTCGTCCTCGTTCGCCTCGTCCTCTGCAAACTCGTCGTCCTCGCCGGCATCGGTGTCTTCGTCGGCGTCGTCGGACTCGGCCTCATCGGCAGGGCCATCCGCACCCGCGTCGATCTCTGGGTCGATGTCCGCGTCGGCGTCGGCACCCAACGTGTCGACGTCGGACGCGTCGTCGGACGCGCAACCAGCGAGTGCGAGCGCCGTGAGGGTGAGGGAGGCGACGAGGCGGCGGCAGGTGTGCATCGGACCGAGCGTAGAGGCCGCGGTGCGCCCGAACCCACCAGCGCCACGCGGCTCGGCGACTCCGCCGCCCGTTGCGCTTGACACGTGGTCGGATCGGTGGTCCGATCAGCGCCATGACGCGCCTCGGCTATCAGATTCCCAACTTCACCTACCCGGGCGTCGGACCCGACCGCCTGTTCGACGTGGTGGCCCAGCAGGCTCGCGAAGCCGACCGTTCGGGCTTCGACACCGTGCTGGTGATGGACCACTTCTACCAACTCCCGATGCTCGGCAACCCGGACGACTTCATGCTCGAGTGCTACTCGCTGCTGTCCGCGCTCGCCCGGGAGACGTCGAACGTCAAGCTGTCGTCCCTGGTCACGGGCAACACCTACCGCAACCCGGCGGTGTTGGCGAAGACCGTCACGACGCTCGACATCGTCTCGAACGGGCGAGCGCAACTCGGGATCGGCGCCGGCTGGTTCGAGCTGGAGCACGATGCGTTCGGTATCGAGTTCGGCACCTTCACCGACCGGTTCGAAAAGCTCGAGGAAG
The DNA here is from genome assembly GCF_046290335.1 of Ilumatobacter sp. GTDB lineage: Bacteria > Actinomycetota > Acidimicrobiia > Acidimicrobiales > Ilumatobacteraceae > Ilumatobacter_A. The sequence goes on from NZ_JBKAGH010000005.1 coordinate 266,791, forward strand.
CACTCCAGATCATCATCTCGATGCTGCGCGGCGAACGCGCATCGCTCGACGGCTCGTGGTACACCGCACGCGATGCGATGAACGAGCCGCCGCCCGTGTCGCGAATCCCCGTGATGATCGGCGGCGGCGGCGAGCGCAAGACGCTGCGGATGGTCGCCCAGTACGCCGACGAGTCGAACATCATCTGCCCCGACGACCAGATCGATCGCAAGCTCGAAGCGCTGGCCGCCCACTGCGAGGCTCTCGGACGCGACCGGTCGGAGATCACGGTCAGCAAGCAGAAGTCCGCCTGCATCGCGCCGACCAGGGAGCAGGCCGAAGAAGAGCTGCTCGCCTACTTCGACCGACGCGGCCTCGCGCTGCGCGACGCGTCGGACGAGGAGCGGGCGCCGTGGTTCGCGAACTTCGCGTGGGGCGATCCCGACACCGTCGGCGAGACCTACGCCTCGCTGCTGCGTCCCGGCCTCGACGGTTTCACGATCAACATGCCCGCCAACGGCCACCTCGAAGGCCGCGTCGAGCTCCTCGGACAGACCCTGACGCCGATCATCGGCTGACCGAACCGACCATCAGAGTCCGTCGCTCGCGAACCGATCCGTCGGTCAGGCCGGATCGGTTCGGTAGAGCATGCGTTCGTAGTCGTCCAGCATTCGTTCGACGGCGAAGGACTCCCACGTCGACTCGATGCTGGACCGCATCATCGACTCCCAACGCTCCGAATCGTTCTCGTACGTGGGCAGCACCTCGTCGAGCAGCACGCGGTAGAGCGCATCGCGGTCGTGCGCATCGAGTTCGGCGACATCGTCCGACTCGAAACCGTCGCCGATCTGCCAGCCGTTGACGCCGTGTTCGCACGCCTCCGGCCACCAGCCGTCGAGAATCGAGCAGTTGAGTACACCGTTCATCGCCGCCTTCATCCCACTGGTGCCGCTCGCCTCCTGGGGCCGTCGCGGGTTGTTGAGCCACACGTCGGACCCACGGGTCAGCATCCGGCCGATCTCCATCCCGTAGTTCTCGAGGAACACGACGCCTGCCGGGTAGTTGCGCATCATCGTCACGAGGTTGGCGACGATGTCCTTGCCGGTGTCGTCGAGGGGGTGCGCCTTGCCGGAGAAGACGATCTGGATGCGACCGTCGCGCAAGTACGGCTCGATGCGCTCGAGGTCGGAGAAGATCAAGTCGCTGCGCTTGTACGGCGCTGCTCGCCTGCTGAAACCGATCAGCAACCGATCCTGTCGCAGCGTCACACCGGCTCGGGTCTCGACGAATGCGAGCAGCTCGGCCTTGATCTCGTCGTGGACGGGCCGGAGCGGGCGCTCGTTCCGCCACGCGTCGACGATGCGGTCATCGACCCACGTGGGACGGTGGATGCAGTTCGTGATGCCGACGATCTGGCTTCGGCCTTCCACGTGGCCCCACATCTGGTTCGCCGTCTCGGCGTGGAGTTGGGCCACCGCGTTCGACTTGCGGGCGAGGCGCAGCGCCGCGACGGTCATGTTGAACGGATCGCCGCCGATGCCGATCATCTGATCCCGGCTCAGCCCGTGGAACGCCCCGACGTATTCCATCGTGTCGAGGTCGTGGCTCTCGTTGCCCTGGATCACCGGCGTGTGGGTCGTGAACACCACCTCGTCGCGGGTGGTGCGGCGTGCCTCGTCGAAGCTGGCTCCGGCCGCACGCCGCTCGGCGATCAGCTCGAGCGCAGCGAGGACGGCGTGCCCCTCGTTGAAGTGGTAGACGTCGACGTCGACGCCGAGGGCACGCAACGCCCGCACACCACCGATGCCGAGCACGATCTCCTGCGCCAGCCGCTCCTCGGCGAACCACCCGTAGAGCTGGCCGCAGATCCACCGGTCGGCATCTGCGTTGCCGTCGACGTCCGTGTCGAGCAGGTACAGCGTCGAGTTGCCGTACGCCTCGGTACGCCACACCTTGACCAGCACCGGCCGCTCGCGAATCGTCACGGTGACGGTGACGCCGGTGTCGACGAGGTCATACGTACGAGTCGTGTAGCTGTCGTAGGGACGACCGTCGTCGTTCACGTACTGGTCGGTGTAGCCCTGCTTCCACTTGATGCCGATCCCGATGATCGGTCGGCCGGTGTCGTGGGCGCCCTTCAGATAGTCGCCGGCCAGAATGCCGAGGCCGCCGGCGTACAGCTTGAGGTCGTCGTGCAGCCCGTATTCCATGCAGAAGTAGGCAACGCGCAGGTCTCGGTCTGACATCGCAGCTCCCGTGTTCGTCCTGAGTGTTCGAGGGGTGAGGTGCCTCACTCTACGACGATCGACTCCAGCCGGGGGCGGCGATGTCGGGTCTGGATTGCTCTCCTCGCCCGCTCGAGCGAGCAGCGGTCGGGCGCGGCGTCAGTCGAGGAGCGCGAGTTCTTCGGTGAGATATTCGTCGCGGCACTTGGCTCGCTGAAGCTTGCCGCTGCTGGTCTTGGGGAGCGTTCCCGGGTTGACCAGCATCACGTCACGCGGCGGCAATCCGCACACTTCGAGTGTGCGTTCGTGGATCACGTGGCGGATCGCGTCGAGGTCGCCGGACGTGTCGGTCAACCGCACCTCGGCGACGACGACGACCGACTCCTTGCCCTTGTAGCCCTCCATGCCGAACGCGATCACGTTGCCAGCACGCACACCGTCGAGCGTTCCGACGGATCGCTCGATGTCTTCGGGGAAGACGTTGCGTCCGCCCACGATGATGACGTCCTTGATGCGGCCACACATCACCAGTTGGCCGTCCAGAAGGTACGCGAGGTCGCCCGTGCAGAGCCAGTCGTCTTTGAACAATGCAGCGGTCGCGTCGGGACGCTTGTAATAGCCGGGCGTCACCGACGTACCGCGCAAGAGCAGTTCGCCGACGTGACGCTCGGGGACCTCTTCGTACGTGTCGGGGTCGACGACTTTCATCTCGAGGCCGGGCACCGCGGTGCCGAGCAGCGGGAGCCGGCGAGCGCGCACGGCGAGGTCGTCGGGATCATCGATCTCGATCGGCTTGGCGACCCGCTGGGTTTCCAGGACTTGACGGTCGACGGTGTCGGTCTGCAACCCGGCGCCACGCCGTGGGAACGATCCCGCGATGGCGACCTCGGCCATGCCGAACGCGGGGAACACACCGCCGGCCTGGAATCCGAATCGTGATGCCTCCGCGACGAACGCGTCGACGGCCTTCGGGTCGACCGGTTCGGCACCGGAGAGCGCGAGCGTGAGGCTGGACAGGTCGAGGTCCTCCATGCGCTTGAGCGCGCGCGTGGCGAGTACCCACGAGAAGTTCGGGCCGGCGGTGGCGGTGCCGCCGTAGTCGGAGATCCAGTTCATCCAGTTGCCGGGATGTCCGAGGAAATCCTGGGGCGCGGCCTGGACCAGATCGACACCCTTCGTCATCGGGAGCGCAAGGAATCCGACGAGCCCCATGTCGTGATAGAGCGGCAGCCACGACACCATCACTTCGCCGGTGCCGAGGACCGCGGCTTCGCAGGCGGCGTCGAGGTTGGCCGACAGGACCCGGTCGGGAATCATCACGCCCTTCGGCTCACTGGTCGAGCCGCTGGTGTACTGCAAGATGACGAGGCGCTCGGGGTCGTGAGCGGGGAGTTCCAGGCGATCGCCGCTCGGGACGTTCGGCGAGCCGGGCATCACCGACCGCATCGGCGCGATCGGCGGATCGCCATCGACCGCTTGGTAGAAGTCGGCGAGCATGTCGTCGATCAGGACGAGCTTGGCGTCGCCGTGGCGGATCCGGGCGCGGGTGGATTCGACGAACACGTCGAGCGATCCCATCCGCATCGGGAGCGGGAGCACCATCGACGCGATGCCGGCCATCCAGCAGCCGCGCACGATCGTGATCAACTCGCGGCTCGTGGGCCCGAGTACTGCAACGTGGTCGCCGGGCAGCAGCCCCTGCGCCTGCAACGCGGCTCCGACGGCTCGGGCCTCGTCGTGGATCTGGTCCCATCCGACATACACGGGGCCGTCATCGCCCATCACCGACTTGCCGACGAAACGCACGCCGGTTCCGTTGTCGGCCGCAGCCTCAAGACGCGAGATGGTCGAATCCACCGAGTTCATCCGCCCAACGCTAGTCACATCCCCGACCCCCTCCGCCACCGACATCAACCTGGTGTCAGACACCAGGTTGACGGATGCGGCAGGGGCATCGGCTCGATGCGCAACTACTGGCTGCCGCCGAGGCGCTCGGGCAGATGATGCGTTCGACCGCCTCGCACTCTGACGTCTGGCGGCTCGCACGCCCAGCAGCAGTACTCGACGTGGATGCCCTGCACCGACATCTGTGTACCTCGGGACTTCTCCAGGATGACCTGGGGTCGGTGGTAGAGATCGCCACCGCCGCAGTCGGGACACGTCGGACGCGGGTCGCGCAGCCAGGTCACCTTGCAGTCGTCGCAGGTGAGTCGGATCTGGCCGTCGTCGCCCGGTTCGCCGCGCAGGGCATCATCGGTGTCGCACGACGGACACACGATCTCGAGCGCCATCGCCCGAACCTATCCGTAACGGTTTGTGTCTGACACAAACCGTTACGCCTCCGACACTCGCCGAGCCGCGGCGGGATGCGAACATTGCGCATGCCGGAATACCGCACTGTCAATGACGTCCAGCTCGGTTCGAACGACTTCTGGATGCAGCCGCTCGACGAACGCGACGCGGCGTTCGCCGCACTCCGCCACGAGACGAAGTCCGGCGACGGCATGTGTTTCCACGAGGAGCTGTCGGTCATCGAGGGCGGTATCAAAGGGCCTGGCTTCTGGTCGGCGGTCACCTACGACGACGTGAAGGAGGTCAACCGCAAGGCCGACCTGTTCTCGTCGGCTGGGGGCATCACGCTCGGCGAGACGGCTCCCGAGACGCTCGAGTTCTTCGGATCGATGATCGTGATGGACAACCCTCGCCACGCGAAGTTCCGTTTGCTCGTCCAGAAGGGGTTCACCCCCAAGACCGTCGCGTCGATCGAGGAATCGGTTCGGGTTCGCGCTCGACAGCTCGTCGAGACGGCCAAGGAGTCCGGCGGATCGTGCGACTTCGTCGAGGCGTTCGCGGCGCCCCTTCCGTTGCAGATCATCTGCGACATGCTCGGCGTACCAGAGGAGGACGAACAGCAGATCTTCGACTGGACCAACATCATCCTGGGAGCCGGCGACCCCGACTTCACGACCGATTTGAACGGTCTGATCATGGGCGCCGCGGGAATGTTCGACTACGCCCAGGCGCTCGGCGAGGCCCGGCTGTCGAAGCCGACCGATGACATCGCGTCGATCCTGATGCACGCAGAAGTCGATGGCCAGCGTCTGACCCCGGCCGAGTTCGGTTCGTTCTTCATCCTCCTCGCCGTGGCGGGCAACGAGACGACCCGCAACGCGATCAGCTGGGGCATGCATCAACTCACCGCACATCCCGACCAGCGCGAACTGCTGCGCGCCAACTTCGACGAGATGGCGTTGACCGCCGCCGACGAGATCGTGCGTTGGTCGTCGCCGGTGATCCACATGCGACGGCTCGCGAACGAAGACGTTCAGATCGGCAACACCAAGGTGGCCGCGGGCGACAAGGTGGTGATGTGGTACTGGTCGGGGAATCGGGACGAGGACTACTACCCCGACGGTCACCGCTTCGACATCACGCGTCCGAACACGAAGGACATGGAGGGCTACGGCGCTGGCGGTCCGCACTTCTGTCTCGGCGCCAATCTGGCTCGCCGGGAGATCCAGGTGATGCTCGACGAGATCTTCACGCAGCTCCCCGACCTCGAGATCACCGGTGAACCCGACCGACTCGTCTCCGGCTTCATCAACGGCATCAAGCGCATGCCCTGCGAATTCTCCGTCTGATCAGCCCCGAGCGCCCGCAGCGCGACCCGTATCGGTTTGTGTCTGACACAAACCGATACGGGCAGGCAGATCGTCAGAGGCAGGCGCGGACGGCGTCGTTGAGGCGGATGGTGCGAGGGTCACCGGCGATGCCGGCGAGCATCTGGTTCATCACGTAGCCGTAGCCGACGCCGGTGTCGGGGTCGGCTTGGCCGAGCGAACCGCCTGCGCCCGCGTGGCCGAACGCGTTGGGGCCGAGCAGCGGCACGAGTTCGTTGTGGAGCATGAATCCCATGCCGAAACGAGTCTCGGCGACCAGCGACAGGTCGGTGCCGTTCACCGCTTCGGCCGAGACGAGTCGCATGGTGTCGTCACCGATGAGACGGGTGCCGTCGACCTCGCCGACGGTCGCCGCGTACATCCGCGCGAGGCTCGCTGCGTTGGTGATCCCGTTCGCCGCCGGCATCTCGGTCGCGTGCACCGCTCGGGTGTTGAACGGGTTGTCACCGGGTCCCAGCGCCATCATCGCGCCGTTCATGGTCAGCGCCTTGAACCCCATCGTCCCCGGCCCCATGACCTGCATCATCAGCATCAACTCCGCCGGGTCGGTCGGCGGCGGCGACGGCTCCAGCGTCGACACGCGAGGCTCCTCCGATTCGGGCAGACCGATCCAGAAGTCGAGACCGAGCGGACCGGCCACTTCGTCGGCGAAGTATCGCCCGAGCGTCCGACCGTCGACACGACGCACGAGTTCGCCCACCAGCCAGCCGTAGGTGAGTGCGTGGTAACCGTGCGCCGTGCCCGGCTCCCACACCGGTGCCTGCGCCGCCAGGGCCTCGACGACCGGACCGACGGCGAGGAGGTCCTCGACCGACAGCACGGCGTCGGTGTACGGCAGGCCGGCCTGGTGGCTCATGATCTGGCGCACCGTGACGTGCTCCTTGCCGGCTGCCGCGAACTCGGGCCAGTGTCGGACGACGGTGTCGTCGTACGAGAGCTTCCCGGCTTCGACGAGACGGGCGACGCAGATGGCGGCGGCACCCTTCGTGGTGGAGAAGACCAGTTGCAGGGTCCGATCGTCCCAGGGGCGACCGGTCGCCTTGTCGGCCACGCCTGCCCACACGTCGACCTTGAGCTCACCGTCCGCGTAGAGCGCGAACCCGGCTCCGAGCTCGGGGAACTCGACGAAGTTCTGTTCGAAGGCGTCTGCGACCGCCTGATATCCGGTGGCGACGTGTCCGTTGATCTCGACCATGATCGAACGCTAGTTGGCCGTCGTCGGCGCCAACGCAGCGATGGCGACAGCGGCGCTGCGAGTCTCGGCTGGCCCACCTGCCGAACTACCGTCCGGGTCGTGGTGCCGACGCCTCTCCGTTCCGCACGGCACGACTGCCATGGGCGGGCGATGTCATGGCCGACGTGACCCCGGCCCACACCGCCGCGGCCGGTCTCCAAGCGACGTCGACTCGGGGTGTCGCCGAGGCCGAGATGCTCGCGCTGATCGGACACCGATTCCCGGGCGGGACCCGCGTGATCGAACACTGGGAGAACTGGCTCCTCACCGACTGCACGGGGCGAGATCAGCTTCCCGACGACCTCGTCCATCCCGTCGCACTCTTCCACGTTCCGATCCAGGGCGTCGGCACATCGATCGCCCAGCTGTTCGCATTGGGACGAGTCGACGGCGCTGGTTCCGTCGGCCTCGACGGCTACGACTGGGAGTACTTCCAACCGCTGCGCGAACAGGTCGAGTATCGATTCACCGGTGCCGTCGTCGACGTGGAACGGTGCGAGGACCACCGCGGGGTCTACGACCGGTTCGTGTTCTCGATCGAACTCGCCCGGCCCGACGGCTCCCTCGCCGCTCGGATCACGAACCACTGGAGGCTCCGGAGATGACGGAGACGACCCGCTCGATCGTCGAGGCTGGCACCGCGGTACCGCCGTGGGTGATGGCCGACGTCGATCCGCAGCGCATGAAGACGATGGCAGCAATCTTGCGCGATCCGTATCCGGTGCATTGGGACCGGGCGTCCGTCGCCACGCTCGGACTCGGCGAACGCGTGATCAACCAGGGCCCGCTCAACCTGTCGTACCTCGCCAACATGTTGATGGCGTGGCAGGGACCGACCTGTATCCGACGACTCCAGGTGTCGTTCGGGTCACCCGTGCTCGATCACGACCACGTGACCGCAACCGGCACGGTGACCGCCGTCGAGATCGTCGACGGCGAACGACGAGCGATCTGCGACGTCCATCTCCGGCGCGACGGCCAGCCCGTCGTGAGCGGAACGGCCGTTGTAGCGTTGCGTTCCGACGAATCGGAGGACCGCTGATGGCCAGGATCGAACTTCCCGACGGTAACGACACCGAGCAGACCCGTATGTGGCAGCTCGCGCCGGAGTTGTACCAGGCGGCGGGCAACTTCACCCGAACGATGTACGCCGGAGCGCTCTCGGTGCGCGAACGCGAGCTCGCCCGAATGCGGATCGCCGAGATCAACGCCTGCCCGATTTGACTGGATACGCGAGCTGCGTCGGGAACGCAGCCCACGGTCACCGAAGCGGAGTACGAGCAGGTCTCGGAATACGCCAGCGTCGCGACGTTCTCCGAACGTGAGCGGCTCGCCATCGAGTTCGCCGAGCGCTTCGCGCTCGCACACACCGACATCGACGACGCCTTCGTCGCGCGCCTGCGCGAGCACTACGCCGACGCCGAGATCGTCGAGTTGAGCGCCACGGTCGGCTTCTGCATGGGAATCGGCCGGATCTACACCGTGCTCGACATCGCGCACGAGTGTCGCCTCGTCCACTGATTCGACGATCAACGGACGCCGATCAACGCACACAGGGTCTGACGCGGCTCGGCGCGTAGGCTTGGCCGCTGCTATGAGCGACGACAGCACCGATTCATCGACGACCGGAACGACCACCGGCACGGCACGTGACGCGGGCGGGTCCGCCGCCGACACCCCGGCGCACCGCTACACCGCGGACCTCGCGCAAGGTCTCGAAGTCGGCTGGCAGGACTGGTGGGACGAACACGGCACGTTCGAGACTCCGAACCCGGCGGGTCCGCTCGGCGACTCCGATGCGATCGCGCATCGCGGCGACAAGCTGTTCGTCCAAGACATGTTCCCGTACCCGTCGGGCGTCGGGTTGCATGTCGGTCACCCGCTCGGCTTCATCGGCACCGATGTGTTCTCACGATACAAGCGCATGACCGGGCACAACGTGCTCTACACGATGGGCTTCGACGCGTTCGGCCTGCCCGCAGAGCAGTTCGCCGTGCAGACCGGTACCCATCCGGCGATCACGACCGACGCGAACATCGCCAACATGCGACGCCAACTGCGCCGCCTCGGACTCAGCCATGACACGCGGCGCTCGATCTCGACGACCGATCCGTCCTACTACCGCTGGACCCAGTGGATCTTCAGCCAGATCTTCAACGCTTGGTACGACACCGAGCTCCAGAAAGCGCGGCCGATCGACGAACTGATCGCCGAATTCGAGTCGGGTCGCCGCCTGACCGATGACGGGCGGGCGTGGAGCGAGCTGACGCCGGTCGAACGCAACGCCATCATCGACGACCAACGGCTCGCCTACGTGAGCGAAGCACCGGTCAACTGGTGTCCGGGCCTCGGCACGGTCGTCGCCAACGAGGAGGTGACCGCCGACGGACGCTCCGACCGCGGCAACTTCCCGGTGTTCAAGCGCAACATGCGCCAGTGGATGATGCGAATCACCACCTACGCCGACCGCTTGATCGACGACCTCGAACTGCTCGACTGGACCGATGCGATCAAGTCGATGCAGCGCAACTGGATCGGTCGCAGCCACGGCGCGAGAGTTCATTTCGCCTCGGCCGTCGGCGACATCACGGTGTTCACCACCCGCCCCGACACGCTGTTCGGCGCCTCGTTCATGGTGCTGTCGCCCGAACATCCCTTCGTGGATCGCCTGGCAGCCCCCGAGTACTCCGAGACCATCGCTGCCTATCGCGAGCAAGCTGCGGCGAAAAAGGATTTCGAGCGCCAAGACGACACACGCGACAAGACCGGCGTGTTCATCGGCGCGTACGCGACCAACCCGATCAACGGCGCCGAGATCCCGATCTGGATCGCCGACTACGTGCTGATGGGCTACGGCACCGGCGCGATCATGGCCGTCCCCTGCGGCGACGAACGCGACTTCGAGTTCGCTCGAACGTTCGACCTGCCGATCCCCGCGATCCAGCGGCCACCGGCGAGCTGGTTCGAACAGCACGGCATCGAGCCGACCCTCGACACGTCGACCTGGCCGTCCGCCTACGTCGGCGACGCCCCGTACGTCCAGTCGTCCGGCACCCCGAGCGGCACCGCGGAGCTCGACCTGAACGGCATCGACAACAAGGCCGAAGGCATCGCGCTCACCAACGCGTGGCTCGAAGCCCACGATGCCGGTGAGGCCACGATCAACTACAAGCTGCGCGACTGGCTGTTCAGCCGCCAGCGCTACTGGGGCGAGCCGTTCCCGATCGTCTACGACGCGGACGGCCGTCCGCACACGGTGCCTGACGAGCTCTTGCCGATCGAGCTGCCCGAAACCGACCAGTTCTCGCCGCGCACGTTCGACGCCGACGACGAGTTCTCCAACCCCGAGAGCCCACTCGACCGGCTCCAGGACTGGGTGAACGTCGAACTCGATCTCGGCGACGGCCGCGGCGTGCAGACCTACCGGCGCGACACCAACGTGATGCCGCAGTGGGCCGGCTCGTGCTGGTACCAGCTGCGCTACATCGACCCCACCTACGAGGAACGCTTCGTCCATCCCGACAACGAGCGGTACTGGATGGGGCCGCGCACCGAGATCCGCCCCGATCATCCGGGTGGTATCGATCTGTATGTCGGCGGCGTCGAGCATGCCGTGCTGCACCTGTTGTACGCGCGCTTCTGGCACAAGATCCTCTTCGACCTGGGCCACGTGTCGTCGATCGAGCCGTACGCCCGCCTGTTCAATCAGGGCTACATCCAGGCCGCAGCGTTCAAGGACGCGCGCGAGATCTACGTCGAGGCGACCGAGGTCGACGGCGACGCCGAGTCGGGCTTCACGTACCACGGCGAGCCCGTGACGCGTGAGTGGGGCAAGATGGGCAAGAGCCTCAAGAACGCCGTCTCCCCCGACGAGATGTACGAGGCCTACGGCGCCGACACCCTGCGTCTGTACGAGATGGCGATGGGTCCGCTCGACGCATCACGCCCGTGGGAGACCCGCGACGTGGTCGGCATGTATCGCTTCTTGCAGCGGCTGTGGCGCAACATGGTCGACGAGCAGACGGGCGGGTGCATCGTCGTCGACTCGCCTGCCGACGACGAGACGCGCAAGCTGTTGCACCGCACGATCGACGTGGTCCGCACCGAGATGGATGCGCTTCGGTTCAACACGGCCATCGCCAAGCTGATCGAGTTGAACAACGCGGTCACCAAGCTCGATGCGATGCCCCGCGAGATCGCCGAGCCGATGGTCGTGATGTTGGCGCCGCTCGTCCCGCACATCGCGGAGGAGTTGTGGACTCGCCTCGGACGCGCCACCGACACCGGTGGCACGATCGCCTACGTCGAGTTCCCGGTGGCGGATCCAGCGCTGCTGGTCGATGACATGATCGAACTCCCGATCCAGATCAACGGCAAGGTCCGCAGCCGCATCGAGGTCGCCGCCGACGCGTCGAAGGACGACATCGAGGCAGCGGCCTTGGCCGATGACAGAGTCCTCGAGGCGTTGGCCGGCGGTGCGCCGAAGAAGCTGATCGTCGTTCCGGGTCGCATGGTGAACGTCGTCGTCTGAGCATCGACCACGGTCGGACACCGGTCGAAGACCACTCGCCGCGCTCGTGCATGCCGGGCGCAGCGGGTGCGGTCGCCTATCCTCCCGAGCAACGGGAGGGGAGCAAGATGGTGAGCAACACCGAAACGACCGCGCCAGACGAGCCGAGCGCACCGCAGAGCGAGAAACAATCCGACGCCGACAAACGACTCGAGATCGTCGCCGCCGTGCTGCTCGGTCTTGCGACGGTTGCGATCGCGTGGGGCGCCTATCAGGCCAACCTGTGGAGCGGCTTGCAGGACAAGGCACTCACCCAGTCGGCGAATCTCACCACCGAGGCGATCGGTGCCTACGGCGAGGCCGACGCGCTGGTGTCGCTCGACCAGACTCTGTTCGTCGAGATCGTGCTGCTCCTCAACGCCGACGACGCCGACGACGCCGACGACGCAGCGCTCGATTCCGTCGACTTCCTGCTGACCAACATGACCGCCGAGGGCGAACAAGCAGTGACCGAGTGGTTCGAGAACGATCTCGATCTGCCGTTCACCGAGGAGTACTACAGCGAGTTCTACGCCGTCGGCGACGATCTCTTCGCGCAGTCCGAGGCGAAGTTCGAGGAGGGGTCACAGAACAACACGAACGGCGACAAGTATGTCCTCGTCGCGACGATTCTCGCCTCCGTCTTGTTCTTCGCCGGTATCTCGACCGTGCTCACCTCGAGCCGCACCCGGACCGTGCTGTTGGCGGGTGGAGCACTGCTGTGGCTGGGCTCGGTGATCTACATCGCGACCCTGCCCGTCACCAGTCTCTGATCGGCGTCTGCGCTCCCGCGGGGACGTTGACGGCTCCGTTGACAGGGGTGCCGACGGGAAACCGACGCGGTCCTCGCTCGGACCGTCACGTCGCCGGCTCAGTTGCCTGAGGCCGACTCCTGCGCCCCGACCTCGAGCGCCTTCGAGCCCATCTGATCGGCTTCGGCTTCGAGGGCCGGGTCGTCGTTGATGGGGATGCCGGCGGGCGACGTCGTCGGCGACACCCGCCCTTGACGCTGCTGGACCACGTGCCACGCTTCGTGTCCCAGGTGCTGTTCCTGCCCGGAGGCGACGTGGATCTCGTTGCCCTGCGCGTAGGCGTGTGCTTGGATCTGCGCCGGCTTCGGTGAGTTGTAGTGCACCTTGACGTCGTCCATCGAGTAGCCGCTCAGGCGCTCGATGCCGGCCTTGAGATGGTCGGGCATCCCGGTGTCGTTTCCCTTGCGCTGGATGACGGCGCTGCGCTGCACACGTCGGATCGGTGGCGCCGCGTCGGACGGGACCGGTCGCGAGGGCATGACCGCGCTGCGTTGCACACGAGATGCGCCCGATGGCGCCGTGAACACGGTGGCGCTGACCGCGGCGGCTGCCGCGTCGAGACCGAGCGGTTGGGTCGCGGGCGCGACGGCCGTGGCGACTTCGGCGACCGGCGCTCCCAGTGCTGGCGCAGGGGTGGGTGCTGGCTGACGGACTCGCTCTGCGCTGTCAGACATCTTCCACCTCCATCCGGACCCTACTCGCATCACACGACCTGCACGCAGACTCGGCTGCGCAGCTCTCCGCACACCTGTCTGCTCGTCTCATCGGCGCGTGACGGCCTGACGTTGAGTTCCCCGTCGATTCGGAGCGTGCGACGTCGCCCTTGACACTTCGTGACCCATCACCTATAATGTACGTACCTTCGGACCAATCAGCGGGGCTCGACAGCGGTCCGGTCGACGCACTGCGATCGTTCGACCTAGCGTTCTCACCTCACGTCCGATCCGTCACGAAAGACACTGAGATGACCACCATCGCCAACCCGTCCAGCGGCTCCATCGCCGAGACCGACACGATCACCGCGTCGCAGGTTCGTCAACTGATGAACGAAGACCCCCAGCTGCGCATCATCGACGTGCGCACCGGCGGCGAGTTCACCGGCGCGCACATCCCCGGCTCCTACAACGTCCCGCTCGACACGCTCGGCGAGCACGCTCGCGACCTCGCCGACCTCGAGCATCCGGTCGTGCTGGTCTGCAAGTCGGGCGCACGCGCCGGACAGGCTCACGGACATCTGACCACGGCCGGCAAGCAGCGGCTCCACATTCTCGAAGGCGGCATGGACGCCTGGGAAGCAGGCGGTGGAGATGTCGTGCGCGGCACGAGCACCAAGTGGGCGATGGATCGCCAGGTGCGTCTCGTCGCCGGCTCGATCTCGCTGATCGGCATCCTCACGAGCATCTTCGTCCCGAAGGCCAAGTGGCTCTCGGGCGGTGTGGCCTTCGGCCTCACGTTCTCGGCACTGACCAACACCTGCGCCATGGGGACGGCGCTCGGAAAGTTGCCGTACAACCGCAGCGACTGTGACATCGACAAGGTGCTCACGGAGTTGCGGGCCAGCGCCTGACCGACCGGGCAGGCGCTTGGTCGGCCGTACCGGGTCGACGACAACTCATGCACGACTCATGAAGGGGACATGATGATCTTCACCCAGTACTACCTCGAGTGCCTGTCACACGCGTCGTATCTGATCGGCGACCAAACCACCGGACGCGCGGTCGTCGTCGACCCGCGCCGCGACATCGACGAGTACGTGCGTGACGCCGCTGCAGCCGGCCTCACCATCGAGCTCGTCATCGAGACCCATTTCCACGCCGACTTCCTATCGGGGCACCTCGAGTTGGCGGAGGAGACCGGCGCGCAGATCGCGTACGCGTCGGTCGCCGAGACCGAGTTCGAGTCGCGCAAGCTGGCCGACGGCGAGCGCATCGTGCTGGGCGAGGTCGTACTCGAGATCCTGCACACGCCGGGGCACACGCCCGAGTCACTCAGCGTCGTCGTGTGGGAGCACGCCGACGACGAGATCCCGTACGGCGTGCTGACGGGCGACACGTTGTTCATCGGCGACGTCGGCCGGCCCGACCTGCTTGCATCGATCGGCTTCACTCGCGAAGAACTCGCCGCCAAGCTCTACGACAGCTTGCACGACAAGCTGATGACATTGCCCGACGCGACCCGGGTGTATCCGGCGCATGGAGCCGGCTCGGCGTGCGGAAAGAACCTGTCGACCGACACGTGGTCGACGATCGGCGTGCAGCGCGAGACGAACTATGCGCTGCTCGCCGACAGCAAGGAGACGTTCTTCGATCTCGTCACCGAAGGTCAGCCGCCTGCGCCTGAGTACTTCGTCTACAACGCGATCCTCAATCGCAAGGACCGCGAGTTGCTCGACGAGACCGAGCCCCCGACACCGCTCGACCTGGCTGCCTTCGACGTCGCGGTCGCCGCCGGAGCGATGATCGTCGACGGACGTGATCCCGAAGCCTTCGCCCGCGGGCATCTCGCCGGGTCGATCAATGTCGGATTGGGCGGGCGATATGCCGAGTTCGCGGGCTCGGTCGTGCCGAGTGACGTCGACATCGTCCTCGTCGTCGACGACGGCTTCGAACTCGAAGCCCGCAACCGGCTCGGCCGTATCGGCTTCGACCGCGTACTCGGCTACCTCGAACTCCCTGCGAAGGTGATGACGGAGCATCCCGATCGGGTACGCCAAGCGTCGCGCCTGACCGCGGCCGAGTTCGATACCCGCCGAGAGGACATCGCTGGCCTGCAGCTCGTCGACATCCGCAATCCTGGCGAGATCGCGCTCGGCTCGATCGTTGGCTCGACACCGATCCCGGTCGGCCAGTTGCCGGCGCGCCTCGACGAACTCGACCCGTCGGCGCCGACCGTGGTGTTCTGCGCGGGTGGCTACCGCTCGTCGGTGGCGGCGAGCGTGCTGCGCGAGAAGGGCTTCACCGATGTATCCGACATCATCGGCGGCTACAGCGCGTGGAGCGAACTCGCCCGCACCTGAGCCGAAAACGAAGGAGCGACAGAGTGGGTCAGACCCACTCTGTCGTTAGTCGGCGGCGATACTCAGCCACTCGTCGTCGGTCCAATGCTGACGCAATTCGGTCGACACGAAGTCGGAGGTCCAGCGCACCATCTCGATCCACGGCAGATCGGCCGATGCCACCTCGGTGAACGCCATGCCGTCGAGCAGCAACGCTGCATCGTCGATCCCGATGGTGACCACCGACGTGTCGTGCGACCCCTCGCCCACGTCGTCGAGCCCGGCGACGATGCCAAGCCGCATCTCGACGTCCATCAACTGCTCGACATCCCATCGAGTGGGTACGCCCGACAACACTTGATCGGTCATGATCCCCAGGATCTGCGCCAGGCTCATCCGCGCCTCCGGCACCAACTCGAACGACCGCGGCAACAACATCTCCCTAGCGTGACACCACCGCTCGACGAACACGACACCGTGCGAAGACCTCCACCCTGGCCTCGATCCGCGCTGTTCACAGGCGCGTCGCTTCGTTCGACATGGTTGGCGGCGACGCGGCGCCGAGACGACTCAGGGTGCCTCGAAGGGGCTCGCCGCATGCGACTCGTCGACAAGCCGCGGCGCGTGCCCCTTCACTGCTTCGGGTTCTGCGTCGTTCAGGCCAGCGGTGCCTCCAGGGCGACGGCGGCGGGGCGGAGGTTCTCACGATCCAGGTAGCCGATGGCGAGTTCAAGAGTCTCGAGCTTTCGTCGAGCAGCCTTGAGTGAAGGAGCTGACTTGTCGGAGATGTGCTCGAGCCGCCCGATTTCGCGACGCACCTCGATCTCCGTTTCGACGAGATTGGCCCATGTCTGGGGGTCTTGATCCAGATTGCGAAGGCTTCGCAGGATCGCCGCACTCAACTGCGCCGCGACCACGGCCTCCACCGTTTCCGCTGTGGTTCCGGGAGCGGCCAGTCCGACGGCGACGCCCCCTCCACCAGCGCTGAGCAGGGTTCCTGCGGTGAGCAAACCACCGATCATGCCGCCGGGTCCGAACGCGGCGAGGGCACTGGTGATCGCAGCGGCACCGGCGACGCCCGGTGCGGCCGCCAGCGCCAAGCCACCCGTCGCAACGAGCAGTGCAGCGCTTCCCATCCCGAGTGCCACCCACTTCATCTTGTTCGTTTCGCCCTTCAGCGCCCTCTGCGCTTCCTCGATCGCCTCGAAAACGGCGGTGCCGAGTGAGGTCCCGAAGCCCATCTCGAGGGTGAGGTTCTCCATCGCCATTCGTCTCGGATCCTTGCCGACCTCGATCTCGTACGGAGCGACGACGTTTGCCTCCAGGATTGCGAGAAGCAGGACGACGGCGTCACCGGCTTCGAGGTGACCGGAGATCACTGGCTCTGGAGCTTGAGAGAACGGATCGGTCAGATCCACGCCGAGGCGTGCGATCAATCCCGGCGTCGGTCGACCAGTTCGATCATTCCTTCGCCGGATGTGCTCGACGGTCTCCGCCTGCGCGCGACGGAGCGCCTCGGCGAAGCGATCCTTCGCGTCACCATCGAGCTCTCTCAACGTCAAGTGTGCGTACCGCAGCGCCAGCAGCGAGAACGTCTCGGCGAAGTCGAGCACGATTTCTACACCGCTGCTCGACGGGACGAGTTCCGTCGACAACGAGCCGTAGGCGGCGAACCCGACGGCAGTCGCCACGCCGTGGTCCTTCATATAGGTCGCTGCGAAGTGGGCAGGGAGCGGATTGAAGTCGCGGATTCGCTGGTCGAGCACCCACGGGAACACTGAACAGAGGCCTCGCCCGGCCGGAACCACGTCACCGGCCGCCCGAAAGTTCACCCACCAGCCAAGGTTCGCGGGCGGGTCTTCGAGCAGCGCTTGGAGCCCGTCGACGTGGACCGACGGATGACCAAGCGGGCTGCCGATGCTGAGCACACCTGTCACGTCGAGCCCGACCGGCAGACGGCGAATCAGATCGGCAGCGATCACTGAGCCGAGGCTGTGACCGATGATCACGAGCCGCCCCTCCGAAGGGAGCCGTGAGAGAATTCGCTGGAGCACGACCGCACGAACTCTCGGATTCCTTACGTAATTGTCGACTGCCTCGATCTGCATCGCGACCAACCCGAAGAGCGGCTCGACCCCTGGTAGACCATGTCCGGGAGCCTCCCGCTGGAGTCGCGCCTCCATGGCCGCCCGCCTGCGTTCGAAGTCCCGTCGGTGAGCCTTGCCCCGGTCTCCCCGTGGTAGCCGCACCGTCACGGCGGGGATCGCGATGTCGTCGTCGACCCCCTGTAGCGCGTACTTGAATGACGGCGCGATGACATCGAGACCAGTGAGGCCCGCATATCCCACGCGCTTGAGAGACTCGTCGAGGGTCGTCCGCCACTTGTCGCTGGGGTCGGCGTGCGTGACGCCATGAAGAAACAGCAAGGTCGGCGACGGCGACATGCAAACTCCTCGGTCGGGTTGTCGGTTCGAGCGCACCGAAAGCTACATGGGCTCCGGCATGGGAACGATCACCGTCACAGCGAGGGCAGCGTTCATGGCCCCAGTTGCATGATCCGACGGGAGGGACGGCCGGGCACCACGCTGGGATGATGCTGGCGCAGCGCGCTAGCGCTTGAGGTCGGGCCAGCGCGACATCAGGGCGTGGATGTCGAGGCGTTCGGCGGCGACGAACGCCTTGTGAGCTTGCTTGGACGCATTGCGTCCGATGGCGCCAGCGATCATCCACTTCGCCAGCACGGCAGTGGCGCTGGCGGGCACGGAATCGAGTGTCGGTTGGCGGTCTGGGTAAGTGTAGAGCTCGATGGCAAGGCGCTTGATCAGCGGCGGATCAGCGTCGTAGCCGGCGCGGCGCAGGCGCGTGGCGACCAACGCCGAGAGGATCTGGAGGTCCTTGACGCCCGACCACAGCTGCGTGCTCACCGCACCGACTGTCGACGCCACCGCCACGCTCGGCACCCGCCGCAGCCCCGGCGTGCGGCTGAGCACGCCCGCCCGCTTGAGCATCGGGAGCAGGGTGACCGCGACCTTGCGGACCTGGTCGGTCAGCGCGTCGGCGTTCCAGGCGTTGTCGGTCTCCGAGAATTCGACCGCCTCCTGCGCGCTCCCGATCTCGTGCGGGCGGATCAACACCGAATCGACCGCCCGGTCATACAGCGCAGCGAGTCCGGAGGCCGCCGATCGAGCCAACGCCGGGCCGGCCTTCGACACGTTCCTCGACACGGCGGACGGTTCGTTTCGTCGACTCATCGCAACGGTATCCCCAGCCCCACGGTCCCCTCAACGCTACCGCCCGCGTCACGCCCGAGGTCCGCAACACCCAGGGTCAGGCACCAGGTGTTGAACGGCCGGACCCGCTGGTGCCTGATGCCGGGCGCGGCGCGCCAGGACGGGCTGGTCAGGTGGCAGCGGACCAGGCGAGGAGGAACTGAGCTGCGTAGTACAGGGGCAGACCCCAGAGCCGGTTGGTCGGGCCCGGTGTGACGAATCGGTCGCGGGCCACGGCGAGGTCCGACACGTAGAACGCCAACGCCCCGATCAGGATCCGAGCATCGACGTCGAACCCGAAGGTGCCTGCCGCCGCTGCGACCATCGCCGAGATCACCGCTGCATACGCGATCACCGGACCCCGCATCGACTCGGCATGGGGCAACAGCCACCGCAAGACCACCATCAGCGGCACCGCGAGTAAGGCCGCTGCCGCGAACACCCACCCGACATCGAGGCCTCGGACGGCGAAGCCGACGGTGTAGGCGACATGGCCGAGCAGAAAGCTGCCGAGCCCGAGCAGGAAAGCCGGCGTCGCCGAACCGAGCAGCGCGACGTCACCGATCGCGGACAGCACGAGCGCGACGAACACCCACGCGCCGTAGGCCGAGTCGAGTGCACCGACAGCGACGGCGGCAGCGAGAAAACACATCGACGCCGCGGGTTTCGCCACCACACGCAGCCGGCTGCCGCGAGCGTCCGCCACGACGAGACCGACGACGAACGCCGCACCGATCAGCGTGAAGACGACACCAGCGAACAAGCCGAGCACGATAGCCCCACCCCCACGCCGGACGTTCAACGCCTGCCGCCGGGCACTGGGTGATCGAATCGGCGCGCCCAGCAGGTCCGGCCCTGATCCGTCCCTACGCTCGTGCCGTGAACGAGGGCGATCGCGATCAACCGACCACCGCGTGGATCGAGCGGGCCAGGGCGGGCGCCGCGCTGCGGACCGACGTGCCTCGCCGGGCGCACGGCGACTGGGCACCAGCGGCTGGCCGTCCGGATCCCATCGCGCTCCTCACAGCGCAGGACGAAACCCGCTCCGGCGACCTCATCCCGATCCGGCACGGACGGATGTCGGCCAGCGCGTTCGCGTTCTTCCGAGGCTCCGCCGTCATCATGGCCGCCGATCTGGCGGCCACACCGTCGACGGGACTCGTCAGTCAGATCTGCGGCGACGCACACCTCTCCAACCTCGGAGTGTTCGCGTCACCGGAACGAAACCTCCTGTTCGACCTCAACGACTTCGACGAGACGCTTCCCGGCCCGTGGGAGTGGGATCTGAAGCGGCTGGCCGCCAGCTTCACCATCGCCGCTCGATCCAATGGCCTCGGCAAGCGCGACGACTCGGACGCCGCTCAGGCATGCGCCGAGGCCTACCGGACGGCGATGGCCGACTTCGCGAAGATGACTGCGCTCGACACCTGGTACGCGCGGGTGGACGTCGACGAGACGCTCGATCAACTCCGCGAGACCGCTCCGAAAAAGGTGGTGCGGCGGACCGAAGCGAATATGGCCAAGGCGCGCACACGCACGAGCCTGCAAGCGGCGCGGAAACTGACGGCGCTCGTCGATGGTCGCCTACAGATCGTCGCCGATGCGCCGCTCGTGATGCCGTTGTCGACCGTCGTGCCCGCCCATCGCGTGAGCGAACTCCGCGACGGGATCGCCGATTCCTACCGCCAGTATCGCGCCTCGCTCCCCACCGGTCCGCGCCACGTGCTCGACGACTACGAGTTCGTCGATATCGCCCACAAGGTCGTCGGCGTGGGCAGCGTCGGACTCCGGGCCTACATCGGGTTGCTGCAGTCGCGGCGAACGGGCGAGCCGCTCCTGCTCCAGATGAAGGAGGCGACCGCCTCCGTACTCGAAGCGCACCTCGCCCCCTCCCCGTGGGAGCAGCCGGGACGTCGCGTCGTCGAAGGTCAGCGGATGATGCAGGCAGCGAGTGACATGTTCCTCGGGTGGAGCACGTCGGTCATCGACGGCCGCGACTACTACTGGCGCCAACTCCGCGACATGAAGGCCTCGACCGACGTCGAACGACTCACGAAGCGAGGTCTCACCATCTACGCCCGACTGTGCGGCTGGTCGCTGGCCCGTGCACATGCCCGCTCGGGCTCGCCGGTGGCCATCGCCGGGTACCTCGGCGGCTCGGACCGCTTCGACCGCGCGGTCGCCGAATTCGCTCGCCGGTACGCCGCTCAGAACGACGCCGACTTCGCGGCGCACGCTCAGGCGATCGCCGACGGATCGGTTCCCGCGATCACCGGCGTCTGACATGGGTGGCGTCGGTCGCTTGCCTTCGCTGGTCGCGGTTGCCATTCGCCGTGCGACCAACGCTTCGACAGGCGTCAGTACGGAACCGGATCGATCGAGCGGGTCGCGACCACCAGCAGCAGACCGATCGCGAGGAGTGCACCCGATGGCACCACCGCCGTCGAGATCGGCACCACGATGACCACCGCGAGCGACGTACCGACCAAGCGCGCTCGCGCCCGGGCACCTCGTCACGGTTGAACTGGCCGAGCAACAAGATCGTCATGAGGACCCGAGAGGAGCGCTCCCACCCCAACGCCACACCGGTCGCACCGCCAACACCGACGGCGACGCCATCGCGTACAGCAGCCGACTGCCATCTCGATGCGACAACTCGACGCGCTGAGACGCAGGTAATCGGACCGCGATCAGGTAGCCGAGTGCTACGGCGAGCAGGAGAACCACCCCGAAGACTGCGGCGCGCTCGGCCTCGGGCTGAGGCGGCAGCGTGACGACCGCCAGCGCGATGATCGCCAGTGGCCGCGAGCGCCCCGACGACACCGGGCAACCGGCACCACCCGCCACGACACCGATGAGAGAGACCCACGGCCATGCACCGACCATGAGCGCCGCCAGGAATCCGGCGGCCACCAGCGTCGCCAGGGATCACCCGGCACGATTCGTCGATGCGGGTGTCTTCGAAGCCAGGATCCAGTCATCGGTGAGTACGATCGCGTCGCCTGGGCAGCCGCGACGGCGACCACACGGGTGGATGCGTGCGACACTGGCGAGATGACCGTGTCGATGGGCGCCTGCGACATCGACACCGCACTCGTCCGGCAGGGTCGTAGCGTCAGCGTGCCGGACGGCTCGCTGCGGTCGAGGGCTGGAACGGTCTCAGCGATGGAATCGTCCCCACGGTGATGTCGTTACCGCTGTTCGCGGACGCCTCTCCGCCTTCGCTCTTCGCACGGTTCGGCAGCGTCGGCTGGGTTCCCACGATCGAGCTCACCGTGCACCTCCGCCGTCGCCCGGTCGACGGGTGGGTCCGGGCGCGCTTCGAGTGCGACGACCTCGTCGGTGGCAGTCGGTGACCGACGCGTCACCGAAGGTCACCCTTGCACTCGTCGTCCTCGTTGCGTTGCTGATCGGCGCCAACTTCACGGCGCTGAAGTTCGCGCTGAACCACACGACACCGCTTCTGCTCGCCGGCATGCGCACGGTGGTGGGCGGCACGTTCCTGCTGGGCTTCGTCACCTTGGTGCGCGGCGAACGGATCCCGACCGATCGGACGATGCTCGGCAAGATCTTCGTGGTGAGCTTCGCGATCACCACGGTCTCCAGTGGCCTTCTGGTCTTCGGTGTCAACCGTGTTCCCGCCGGCTTGGCGTCGCTGCTCAGCAGCACCATGCCGCTGTTCACGGCACTGCTCGTTCTGCTTCTGTTGGGGACGCGGCCGACACGCGTCGGCGCACTCGGTCTGGTCGTGGGCTTCGGCGGCACCGTGGTCCTCGCGTCGCCATCTCTCGGGGGCGAGGCAACAGCGATCGGCATCATCGCGTTGGCTCTCTCGGCACTCGCCTGGTCGTTCGGCACCGTGTTCATGCAGTGGCGCGATTTCAGCGCGGTGTCGCCGGTGATGATCGTCGCTGTGCAGTTGCCGATGTCGGCAGCGGTGTTGATCCCGCTCGCATTGCTCGTCGAAGGTGCCGGCGACACCGACTGGTCACTGGGGCTCTTCGTCCCACTCGCCTACGCCGCGATTCCGGCCAATGCCGTCACGTTCGCGTTGATGGCCACGATCGTGAAGCGAGCGACGGCGACCCAGGCTGCGGCGACCGCCTACCTCATCCCCATTTCGGGTGTCTTCTTCGGTTGGCTCATCCGCGGTGAGCGACTCGGGGCGGTCGAGTTGATCGGCGGTGTCCTCGTCGTCACCGGCGTGTACCTCCTCGTCACCGCCAACGCCCGGGCGAAGATGGCCGCTGCAGCATCCGCCTGACTGCTCATGCTCGCGTCCAACGACTCGCTGTCGATCAACTGCTCGTCTCTGCCGATTGGCTGAGCATTCCGGTCGTCGTGATGTGGTGTCGAGATGTGGTGTCGAGATGTGGTGTCGAGATGTGGTGTCGAGATGTGGTGTCCGGCGCAGAGCGTTACGTCGCCGACGCCCAGCCCGGCAACCCGTGTCGCCGATGCCGTCGCGATGCCGACATCGGTGAAACGCTGATCCTCGTCGCTCACGACCAGTTCACCAGCGACAGTCCGTAACGATCGCTTCATCGACGCGTCAGCCGGCGGCATCGGCGGCGAGCACGTGACGCGGCGCCAGGTTGGCGCTGACGTTCGACGCCGTGTGCCGGTCTCGTCCTGCGGCGGCGACGACCTCGCAAGGCGCCTGCCGGACCGCTCGGCGGGTCACCGAACCGAATGCCCGGCGAATCCCACGGCCGCGCCGGTTGCCCATGACGATCAGACGCGCCTGGAGCCGTTCGGCTTCTTCGCACAGCACGGCGACCGGGTCTTGCCACGTCGAGGCGGTGGTGATCGAGGGCGCCTGCAGCAGTGCGGTGGCGTTGGTGAGGTAGTGCTCGGCATCGACGAACCAGTCGCGATGGAACCGGTCGGTTCCGACGGCCGCGCCCACGGGCCTGGTGCGTTCCGCGTGCAGCACCACGTGGAGGTTGACGCCGGCTGAAGTAGCCAGCGCGGCAGCGGTCTGCAGGGTGCGGCGGGCGGTATCGGATCGGTCGATGCTGACGATGATGTCGTTCATGAGGTTGCCTTTCGTGGCTGTCTGGTCCGGGTGGACGACATCACTGTGCAGGCCGCCGGTTACCGTTCCGTCACCGTCGACCCGCGGTACGGTGACACGAAGGGGAGGCGGCGTGACATGGCGGTGACCCGGTGACCGCGATGAACGACCGAGACGACATGCAGATCCAGGTGCTGGGACCGATCCAGGTGACCACCGACGTCGACGTCGTGGTGACGCTGTCTCCCCAGCTCAAGCGACTGCTCGGCCTCCTGGTGATCGCAGACGGGCAGCCCGTGTCGACGGGTCGGCTGGCCGAATACGTCGTGGACCCGAAGAGCTCGGGCTCCACCGTGCGGACCGCGGTGTCGCGGCTGCGACGAATCGTCGGCGACGGCATCGAAGCCTCCGACGGTGGCTATCGGCTCCGCACCGACCGCCACGTGATCGACGTCCGTCGTTTCGAGGCCCTGCGGACCTCGACAGGACCATCTCGCATCCGCGACCTCACCGAGGCGTTGGGGCTGTTCCGCGCCCGACCCTTCGGCGATCTCGCGGACGAGGAGTGGGCGACCGTCGAAGCGGAACGACTCGACAGCGAACGGGCAGCGACCACCGAAGACCTCGCCGAGGCACTCGTCGCTGATGAACGGCCCGACGCAGCGATCGAGTTGCTCGAACCCCACATCGCCGAACATGCCTACCGCGAACGGCCCGTGGCGCTCATGATGCGGGCGTTGGCCGACGCCGGTCGCACCACCGACGCGCTGCGGGCGTTCCAGAGATTCCGCACGACGCTCCGCGACGACGTGGGACTCGACCCGTCATCGGAACTCCGATCCCTCGACGCCGAGATTCTCGCCGCCGCCGACGACGACACGAGGAGCACGGCGCCGTCTGCTCGGGCGCCAGCGCCGTCGTCGGGCCTGCCTGATGGCACCGTGACCTTCCTGTTCACCGACATCGAATCGTCGACGCAACGCTGGCAGGCCGACGAGTCCCGAATGTCGCACGAACTCGAACGCCACGACACGCTCCTGGCCCGGATCATCACCGACCACGACGGCATGGTGTTCAGACACACCATCGACGGCGTCTGCGCGGTGTTCAGCTCTGCGACCGCCGCCGTCGACGCCGCGGTCGCTGCACAAGGCGAACTCGAGTTGCCGGTGCGGATCGGCCTGCACACCGGCGAAGCCGAACTGCGACACGACGACTACAGCGGAACCACGCTCAACCGGGTGGCGCGGCTGATGCGAGCCGGACACGGCGGACAGATCCTCCTCTCCGAGTCGACGGCGTCGCTGATCGACCACGAGGGGAACGGTCCGACACTGACCGATCTCGGCCGTCACCGGCTCGCGGGACTCTCGACGCCGGCGCACGTCTTCCAGGTCGGTGACGCCACGTTCCCACCGCTGCGTGGAGAACGCCACCAGCCCACCAATCTGCCGATCGAGACCAGTTCGTTCGTCGGGCGCTCGGCCGACATCGCCGAGGTGGCCGAGCAACTCGCGGAGCACCACGTCGTCACGCTGCTCGGCGTCGGAGGCACCGGCAAGACCCGCCTCGCGATGGAACTCGCCACGACGCTCGCCTCGTCGTTTCCCGACGGGTGCTGGATGGCGGAGCTCGCACCGATCGACGTCGCCGAAGCAGTTCCTTTCGCCATCGCCGCCGGTCTCGGCCTGTCACCGCCCCAGGACGGCGACATCGTCGACCACGTCATCAAGCGGATCCGCCATCAACGACTGCTGCTCATCGTCGACAACTGCGAACACGTGCTGTCCCACGCCGCAGATGCAGTGGAACGCATCGCTGCGGCCTGCCCGACCGTCACCCTGCTGATGACCAGTCGAGAACCCCTGATGGTGAGCGGCGAGCGTCTGTGGCCGGTGCCGTCGCTGTCGGAGCACGACGCGGTCGAGCTGTTTCTGGCTCGCGCCGCCACCGAAGCTCCGGACCTCCAGCTGGACGGCATCCAGCTCGCCCCGGTCACCGATCTGTGCGATCGCCTCGATCGACTCCCGCTCGCGATCGAACTCGCTGCTTCACGGCTGCGCTCGTTGACGCCGGTCGAGTTGCTCGCCAGCATCGACGAGCGATTCCGCCTCCTCGTCGGCGGACGACGTTCGCGGATGGAACGACACCAGACCATGCGCGGCACACTCGACTGGTCATACGAGTTGTGTACCCCGATCGAACAGCAGGTGTTCGACCGGCTTTCGGTGTTCCCGTCCCGGTTCAGCCTGACTTCGGCGCGGGCGATCGCCGCAGGTGGAGCGATCGACGAACTCGACGTGATCGATCTCGTTCCACAACTCGTCGACCGGTCACTGCTCCAACGAGTCACCGCCGACGACGGCACCTCTCGATACCGCATGCTCGAGACGGTGCGCGCCTACGCCCTCGCTCACCTCCAAGACGCAGGGACCACCGATGAGACCCGAGCGCTCCACGCACGCTACGTCGCCGACACACTGCACCGACTCGCGCTGCGCGCCTACGGCCCCGACGAGCACATCGTGCGTGCCGAGATGGCCAGTTGGCTCATCGACGCCGTTGCCGCCGTCGACACCTCCGTCGAGCAGCAACGATGGCACGACGCGTTCCTCCTCACCCGAGCCGGCCACGCGGCAGGGTTTCGCCAGTGGGTCGACCTGCAAGGACTCATCATCGACGCAGCACGAAACCGACAGGCGCTGAGCGAACTCGAGATCGCGCTCCTCGGATTCGCTCCGATGACGCACTTCGGCATCGACGCGGATCTGACGCGCCAAGTGTTCGACGCGATCGTCGACGGCCGATGGATTCCACGACACGACTCCATCGGCGCGCCCCACGAGTCGATGGACGGCATCGACCTCACCGACACCGAGTGGAACCGGCTGATGGCCTCCCTCGACGACCTCGCTGTCGCCAGCACCGACACGCGCTTCACCGCCCTCGTGGGTCTGGCGTTCTGCTCGATCTCGGCCGACCGGACCGAGCAGATCATCGAACGACTCGAGGACCTCGCCGACGCGACCGAAAGCGCCACCGTGCGAGCCACGGCCGAGAGCTTTCGATCCGCGGTGGATGCCGAGCGAGGCGAGTGGAAGCATGCTGCCGAGCAGTGCGACGGTGTCCTCGACCAGCTCCGCGGCATCTCCGGCGCCGACATCGAGTGGCTGGCGGTCTCCACGGGGTTCGCCCGCATGAGGTGGCGGGCGTCTACCGATCTCCCGATTCGCCAGCGTGACCTCCGCGAGCCGTGGGACCAGTTCGTCGCCCACGGCGTGTCGATCCACGGGTGGAGCGCAGCGATTTCGACGGCCGTGGCGTGTGGCCGTCTGAACGACGGCGATCTGGCGCGCCGCTTCCTGCGGTGGCTGCGGTCGGATCCCACGTTCCGCTTCGACCCTCTCTTCTCCGAGACGCGCCCCCAGCTCGAAGCCGTGGGCCTGGAGTGGGAGCGCGACTCCGACACGTCGTCCACCGACACCCTCGACGAGTTGATCGCCGACGTCCTCACACTCGCCGACACGCTCCCCCGCTGATCGACATCACACTCGCCGCTTCCTCTGCCCGGACTCTTCGGCTCTCGAGACGGGCCGTGCTGCGCTTCCAGAATGACCGCGCGGTCCTGGTGCGGTTGGCGCTGCGCCGATCGAACTCGGACAGGGCCACACCCTCGGTCGGTCGATCCGGAGCGTTCGATCTCGCTGTTGCAAGCTGTCGGGTGCGTCATCGGCACCGTCATGTGACGATCACGCCGTTCGAGATGCGCGGCACCTCCGAGGGCATCTCGCCGATTCAGTCCCAGAGCGTCGGCGCCACGGCGTCGGTCCGCGACGCAGAGAGGGTTTCGTGGGGCGGCCCGCACAACCGATCGACGAGTGCCGGCCAGTCGAAGGAGTCGGTGACCTCCGAAGCCCACAGCTCCACGAGTCGCTCGGTGGGCACGAGCTGAGGGGCGATGAGGTCGAGGATATTCTCGATCTCCGTGCGGAACCGTTCGTTCGTGCTTCGCACACCGTCGGCGACGAGCGCAACGTCGGGCCGGAGCCGCACATACAGGTCGTACGTGGCAGACCAGCGGGCGACCAGTGGTCGTAGGTCGAAGGGATCGGTGCCCTTGGTGACGCGCAGGTAGTAGGCGAAGTTGTCGACGACGGCACGGTCGAGGACGAGCACGTCGGCCCGGTGGCGCAGCTCGAGCTCCTCACGGATCTGCGACATGATCACCCACAGCTGCGCCTCGGGCGTCGCTCGTTCGTTGATGCCGAGCGGGCTGTACCGCACCACCTCGCGGCCGACCTCTACGCTGCGCCCGCTCCGTCCGACCGCGCTGGCGAAGGAGTGCACGGCGTTGGTCTTGCGGACGGCGTGCGATCCGATGAATGCGATCTTGCGGGCACTCGGCATCGCCCGGAACCTACCGTGAGCGCCAGACCCCCGAGGAACTCCGACGCTGGCGCAGCCTCAGGCTGAAGCGGCGTGTTGGATCTTGAGCTGCCGGCGCATGTCGCCGTCTCGCCAGAACCCGGCGGTCTTCGAGCCGTGGGGTTCCCAGCGCGGCAGCGACGCAGCAGGCTGGGGATCGTCGCCCATGACGGTCACCCGTTGGATCATCCGCTCGCCCTCGAAGTCGTTCAGCACGTGGTGCTGCGTGCACCGGTTGTCCCACATGGCAATCGTGCCAGCGCTCCATCGGTAGCGCACGGTGAAGCGGGGCTGCTGGATCCAGCGCGTGAGGTGCCCGAGCAGCAGTGTCGATTCTGCGTCACTGAGCTCGACGATGCGGCGGGTGAAGTGCTCGTTGACGAACAGCGACCGACGACCGGTCTCGGGATGGACGCGCACGACGGGGTGGATGTGGCCCCGCTCGGGCCGCAGATGGGGGCTGGCGTCGTGGTACGCCGTGAGCCCGTCGCACAGTTCTCGCAGCGGCGCCGACAGCTCGTCATAGGCCTTGCAGGCGTTCGACCACAGCGTGTCACCGCCCACCTCGGGAACGACCCTGGCCTGCAGGATGGCGAACTTGGAGGGATGGGCTTCAAAGGTGATGTCGCTGTGCCACTCGTCGGCAACACCGCCCTCGCCGCCGGTGGCGCGGAGCTCGAAGAACTCCGGGCGTTCGCGTTCGAAGTCGAGGTTCGGATGCGACTCGAGCTCGCCGAAGTGCCGGCCGAACGCGAGGTGCTCGTCGGCGTCCAGGTGCTGCTCGGGGAAGAACAGCACCATGTGTTCGAGCAGGAGATCATGGATCAGGCCTGCGTCGTCGCCGTCCGCCACGCGCAGCTCGACACCGCGGATCTCGGCGCCGAGCGACCCTGACAGTTTCCGCACTTCGAGGTCGGACAGATCGGTCATCGCCATGCCCGACACGCTAGACGTCACTTCGCGACGCCAGTGAACTCACGCCAATGCTGGCGATCGCTGACTACCGACTCGAGTCCAGACTCGCGGACCGCCGAACCGACCATCACGCTTCGGCATCGGCTACCAATCAACGTGGACAACACTGGCGTCGAGTCCACCCGGTCATCACCCTCCGGCCATCCGTCGATCAGGACGACTCCGGGAAGGTGCAGTGCGCTGCCCGGGCCTCGCCGCGGCGCGTGCGGAGCGCATCAGGCCGCAACATCGAGCAGCAGCTCCCGAGCACCTTCCACGGAGATTCGGGGACGAGACGTTGGACCAGGATCGGTGTCGCCACCCGACCGGCACCGCCAGCAGCAGGCGACATCGCCGACGACGATGGTGGCCGACATGGGTGGCGGACACGGGTGGCGGACATGGGTGGCGGACACGGGTGGCGGACATGGTCGTGGGGAGACCGCCGGTCGATCATCGCGATCGTCGTCCGATGCCCAACGGGCCGCGGGCACGTCGCCGATCGCCCGTTGCGATCGCAGGTCGATCTACTCGCCGGGGAGCGGGTGGAGTCGATGAGGCTCTGGAGTTCTTTGGCGTTGGCACTCGCCAAGCGTCGTAGGCCGGGTTGGCTCGTGCGTACATCGCGCAGAACTCCACCGGGCGTCCGGAGTACGAGGTCTCGAGACCGAGGCGAGCGCCGAGCACCAGCATCTGTGCGCGTACGCGGAGTTCCTTCAGCACGACGACCTGCGCCCGAAGCGGTTCGAGTTGGAGTTCGTCGGCCATGGGCGTGCCGCGCCAGAGCGCCAGTGCTGCCCGGCCGACATCGACGACGGCGTCCGGATCGGCCTCGACACTGCCCTCCGCCAGGTCGACGAGCCGCTCGAACTCGACAGCGTCGACCAGGACGCCCTTCGAGCCCAGTGTCTAACCCATTGCAGTCGCGCGAACCTCGCAACCCGGTCCGAGAGCGCTGCGCACCTGGGACATCTTCACCTCGATCGCGTTGCGGGCGCTCTTCGGTGGACGATCACCTATCGCACGGTCCGCTCGACGGCCGCACGGCCTCGATACGTCTCCCGCGTCTCCGAGCCTTGGGGACGCGTCAGACGCGGCGCCGACGAAGGCGACCGATCAGGTCGAGGTGTGCAACCCCGGCGATGCCCAGCGCGACCAGCGCGAGGACGGCGTAGCGACTCATGGACTGGTTCAGGCTCGACTCCAGCTCGGACGCCAGCTTGCTGACCGTCAACTTCGCGCCGGATTGTTCGACCGCATCGGGGAGACGATCCGTCGCCCTACCCATCACCACCCGAACGACGAACGCGGACACCACGAGACCGGCAACGATGAACGCCACGCTGCGCACCCGCTCCCTGGACAGCCAGATCGACGCACCGGCGAACGCGACACCGGTGAACAACAGCAACCAGACTGCGCGCTTCGCAAGCACCAAGGCGTCGCGAACGAGCTGAACCGAGTCACCGATCTGCGCGAGCGACTCGCTTCGCAAGACCACCGGCGTGCCGAAGTCGTCCGGCACGTCGCGCCCGAGCGCCGCTGCGAGTTCGGCGCGCTGTTCGTCGGGGTCGCCGGTCGAATCGAGTTCAGGCACCGCGACGTCGCGCAAGAGCCCGATCTCCTGCATCGCCGACACGGCCTTCGCCATGAGCGGGAGCAGGTTGACGCGCACCTCGCCGTCGCGCACCTGGAGACCCTCGGGGCCTGCGTCGCCCTCGATCACGTCCACTGCGAGCGCGTGAGCGCGACCTGCTGCGCCCGCGATCACCGCAGCGACCTCCGGGGAACGCACCAGCTCGGCGACCCGATCCTCCAACCGCGACCGCGCCCCGGCTGCGAGCAGTTCGATCGCCGGCTGGAGGATCTCGGGCACGCTGTCCGAGATCGCCTCCTGCAGGCCGATCGCCTCGGTCAGTTCGGTCACGACCCTCCGGCCCAGGGCGTCGCTGATCTCGTCGTCCTCGAGCAGCGTGGCCACCCTCTCCTCGAACCGCTCCGAGTCTGCCGCCGTGTCGATGGTCCATCGCCCGATCGCTCCGCCCACCAGCCCGATGACGGCGACGACACCCAGTACACCAGCGCCGAACGACCGCCCGCGACCACGTGCCGGGATGGCGTCATCGTCGGCGGGCGGGACGGCGGGCGGCATGGCGGGCGGGATGCCAGGCGAGTCGGCGGGTGGGATGGCACTGGTGCTGTCCGACGTCATGGCGTCCGTCCTGTCGCTGCGAAGAGATGGCCTCGGCTGTCGCACGGAGCGGCCGGTGGCAGCCTACGCGGTCCGAATGTTCGGCTCGTGATGGACGCAGGCTCGCCCTCACACCATCGTCGCGTGCAGACACTCCCGGATCGAGCGCACTGCGCCAGCCCGACGAGATCGGTCGACTCTCCGCCCGGGCTAGCGTCGGAGCCGTGGCGCAACCGATCGACCAGCCTCGTCCGCATGGGTTGGACGAACTCGACGTGTCGGTCCGTCGCAGGCTGATCGCACGCTCCGCCGTGGTCAGCCTCACCGTGGTCACGGCGGTCGTGGGCGCCTACCTCGTGTCGCCATGGGACACCGAAGGGACGTCGTCGGTGGCGGTCCGCGTCGTGATCTCGGTCGCCATCCTGGTCGCCGGCACCCTGATCGCGACGACGCACGTGCTGCGCGCCGAGTATCCCGTCCTCCGAGCTGTCCAGTCGCTCGTCGCGATCGTGACGTTCGCGATCGTCACTTTCGCGTCGATCCACCTCCTGCTGTCGACGAACGACGCTGCGGCATTCAGCGAGCCACTCGACCGGATCGACGCCCTCTACTTCGCCATGACGACGGCGACCACCATCGGGTACGGCGACATCCACGCGCAGTCGGACGCCGCCCGAGTCGTCGTCATGATCCAGATGGTCACGAACGTCGTGATCCTCGGTGCAGCGGCGCGAGTGTTGCTCAACACCGCCCGGCGCCGGATCGACCGCTGACGTCGACACCGGACCAGCCCGATCGGCGATCTGGGGCCGTCGCTCACATCGGTCATTCGGAGAAGGCGTCGTCGTCGAGGAACGGGCCGCCCCTCCACCCCGGTGGCCTGGCACATCCACCAGATGGTGGATGCCGCAACCCGACCGCGGGCAGATGTGCCCGGTGGCCGCGTTCACGACGATGGAGGACGTGAACGACACAGCGATCGAGGCCTCGGGCCTGACCAAGACCTACGGCGACCGGACGGTCGTCGACATCGACCACCTGAGCATCCGACGGGGTGAAGTGTTCGGACTGCTCGGCCCGAACGGTGCCGGCAAGACCACCTTCGTCGAGATGTGCGAGGGCTACCGCCGACCGACATCTGGTCACCTCTCGGTACTCGGCACCGACCCGACGTCGGGCGGATCGTCGTGGCGCTCCCGCCTCGGCATCGTCACCCAGGAGACCGGCGCGTTCGACCGGCTCACCGTGGCCGAAGCGGTCGGCCATCTCGCCGGCTTCTACCCGAACCCGCGGTCCGTCGCCGAAGCCCTCGCCATGACCGATCTCGTGGAACTCGCGGACCGGTTGGTCGACCACCTGTCGGGAGGCCAGCGTCGCCGCCTCGACCTGGCGTGCGGCATCGTCGGGCGACCCGAGCTGCTGTTCCTCGACGAACCGACGACCGGGCTCGACCCGGAAGTCCGGCGGCGACTCTGGTCGATGATCGACGGGCTGCGCGACGCCGGCACGACGATCGTGCTCACCACGCACTATCTCGACGAGGCCGAACAACTCGCCGACCGAGTTGGTGTGGTCGCCGCAGGCGCGCTGATCGCGCTCGACACCCCCGACCGTCTCGGCGGCCACGACGCCAACACCACGGTCGTGTCGTTCCGCCCCTCCGCGCAGACCGAGACGCTGCTCGCCACGCAGGAGTGGGAACGCATCGACCACGACCGCGTCGGCATTCGCTCCACGCAACCCGCAGCGCTCGTGGCCGAACTCCATCGGCTCGGCGGCGAGATCGACGGCCTCGAGGTCGTGCGCCCGTCGCTCGAAGACGCCTACCTCCGTCTGATCGAGGACCACACCGCCGCCTTCGGACAGCGCCACGCCAACGAACCGACGAGCTACGAAGCGCGGACCAACCATTCCCGCACCACCGAACAACGCACCGACGATTCGCAGGAGATCGCGTCATGACCCTCGCTCTCGCATCCGTTCAGCGCACCCGCATCGAGCTGCTCCGCTTCGGGCGCACACGAGAGCACGTGCTGTTCTCGTTCGCCCTGCCCGTCGTGCTGATGACTCTGCTCGCGTCGATCCTCGGCGGCGAGATCGGGAGCACCGGCGTCGACTTCAGCCAATACATCGTGGCCGGAATGATCGCCACGGTCGCCCTCAACGTCGGCGTCAACGATCTCGCACCCCAACTCGCGCTCGACCGGGCCGACGGGACGGTCAAACGACTCGGAGGCACTCCGATGCCTCCCGCCGCCTACGTGCTCGGCAAGCTCGGCTCCGTCGTGGTGACCGCGATACTGCAGACCGCGATCCTGCTTGCGATCGGGGTCGCCCTCTTCGGCGTCGAGTTGCCGTCGGCCGATCGTTGGGTCACGTTCTCGTGGGTGTTCGTCCTCGGGCTCACGTCCGCCGTGCTGCTCGGCATGGCGATCTCCACGGTCGCCACCGACCCTCGCTCGGCGTCCGCCGTGGTCACCCTGCCGTTCATCGCGCTGCAGTTCATCTCCGGGATCTGGTTCCAGTTCAGCGACCTGCCGAGCGGGCTGCAGCAATTCGCCTCGCTGTTCCCGCTGCGGTGGATGGCACTCGGGATGCGCTCGGTGTTCCTCCCCGACTCCTTCGCTGCGAACGAACCGGGCGGCTCCTGGCAGCTCGGTATGGTGGCACTCGTGCTCGCCCTCTGGACCGCCGTCGGCCTGGCGCTCGTGCTCGGCCGCTTCCGCCTGCGAACGGAGCGCTGAACCGATGACGGCGGCCCCGCACGCGCTCGCCTCGGCGACCGAGTCCAGCGAGGCCCCGCCGGCGTCCTCGGCGGCGTCGGCGGCGCACGTCGACGCCGGCGCTGCGCGCGGGTTCCTCATCGCACACCTGGCGATGATCTGCGGGCTCGTGACGATCCATCTCGTCATCGACGGGATCGGCGAGTGGCCGGCGATCCCTCTGGCGGTCGCCACCGTGGCGGTGTGCGTGTTCGCAGCGAGAAGCGAACGACACGGTGGCGAGGTCTCGGAGCGGATGTGGGTGGCGCTCGCCGTCATCTGGATCGGGCTCGTCGTGATCGACCCGCTGTTCCTCCAGGCGATGTTCACCCTCTATCCGGTGACGTACGCCATCGTGCGATGGCCGCAGGGGATCGCTGCATCCGCGCTGATGCCGGTCGTGTGGGGAACGGCCGTCTACTCGCTCGACGAACCGCTGTGGGAGTGGCTCCTGCTGCCCGTCGGCGTCTGGGTGCTCAGTTGCTGCCTCGCCTACTGGATCCTGCGTGTGATCGACCAGAGCGAAGAACGAGCAGCACTGCTCGCAGCGCTGGAGGCAACCCGGGCCGAGCTCGCCGAGGCCCAGCGCGCCGAAGGAGCCCGCTTCGAGCGTGATCGCATGGCGCGCGACATCCACGACACGCTCGCCCAGGGATTCAGCTCGATCGTGTTGCACGCGCGTGGTGCGCTCGCACGCGGCGACGTGGACAGCGTGCGCCGATCACTGGAGCTCGTCGAGCAGGTCGCGTCCGAACACCTCGGCGAGGCTCGTCGACTCGTCGCAGCCGGGCCCGACGAGTCACTCGGTGGTCGCACGTTGACCGAGGCGTTGCAGCGAGTCGCGGCCGCCGACGAGCCGGTCGCCCATCTGCACGTCGACGGCCCCACTCAGCAGTTGAGCGGCTCGATCGACGTCGCGGTGCTGCGCATCACGCAGGAAGCGGTCGCCAACGCACGCAAGCACGCGCGTGCAGAGCGGATCGACGTCACGCTCGCCTACACCGACCGCGAGATCCTCCTCGACGTCGTCGACGACGGCGTCGGTTTCGACGTCGGTGCACCACCGCGCCCGGTCGACGGCCGGATCGGCGGTCGCGGACTCGACGGCATCCGAGCCCGCGCGGCCGAGCTCGGCGGTTCGGTCACGATCGAGTCCGACCGCGGCTCGGGAACGTCGATCTCGGTCGCCCTGCCGACGAGGGCGCGATGAGCCGCGCTGCGAACCGCCCGGCGATCCGAGTCGTGCTCGCCGACGACCATCCGGTGGTCCGTGCCGGGATCGGCCAGATCGTGACCGCCGACGGCGACATCGAGGTGATCGCCGAAGCCACTACCGGGCGCGAAGCCGTCTCGATCGCCGTGCGGGAGCGGCCCGACGTCGTACTGATGGACCTGCGCATGCCGGAGTTGGACGGGGTCGGGGCGATCGCCGAACTCGCCGTCGCCGCGCCGGCGGTCAACGTGCTCGTGCTCACCACCTACGACACCGACGACCAGATCGTCGGCGCGGTCGAGGCCGGGGCCATCGGCTACCTGCTCAAGGACACCGAGCCGGACGAACTCCGCAACGCAGTGCGCGAGGCTGCCGCCGGCCAGACGGTGCTCAGCGCGCCCGTCGCATCGAGACTCGTCCAACAGATGCGCCAGACCACGTCGGTCACACTGACGCCACGCGAACGAGAGATCCTCACGCTCGTCGCCGACGGGCTCAGCAATGCAGAGATCGCAGCGCGCCTCCACGTCGGCCGAGCGACGGTCAAGACCCACCTGCTGCACGTGTTCGAGAAGCTCGGTGTCAACGACCGAACCGCCGCCGTCGTCACCGCCCTCAAACAGGGCATCATCAGCCCGCCCCGCTGACGACGGCGTGCATCGACAAGCTCATCCGGCTCGTCGCTGCGCCACGCAGCGGCACGGATCGCCATGACGAAGTCGCGCCGATCAGCCAGTGAGAGTTCGCCGACGTCGACCGGGTTGTCACTGCAGCCAGCGGTTGCCGAGCGAGTTCAGAACAGCCGGAGATCACCAGTCGCCATGACCGTGACGGTGCCTTCTGAGTCGACGCGAACCAGCTCGCCCGGCTCGTCGTCGTCAGGCTCGAGTTGCGAGAAGCCGGCGCCGAACTCGACCTCGACGACGGGTCGACGAACGAAGCTCAAGGCGCCGTCGCCAAGACAGGCGAGTTCGTATTCGCCGAAGAGATCAGTTCCCAACTCGGCAACGGTGGCGCCGGCGGCGATCGACGTGAGGCGAACGACGCCGGGCTGCGCGTCGCCTTGGCCATATCCGATGTTCCACGTTCGATGCGCGATCACGTCGTCGTCCACGAAGCACGCACCGTCGAGGAATCGATCGGTGCCCAAGATCGGATCGGCCGAGTCGGACCACGGGTCGATGACCCACGCCGCACCGTCCTCCCAGTTCTCGGCGACGATGAGGTGCCGACCGTCCGACGACCAGACCGCTGGCCCGGCGTTGACGTAGTCGGTCTGGATCTCGTTGGTTCGGCCGTCCACGAGGTCGTCGAACTCCAAGCGCGCACGGGCACCCTCGGACGGAGTCGCAGACGAGACGGCGAGGAGCCGCCCGTCGTCACTGAGACGCATGCTCGACACACCCGTGCTCAGCTCGCGCGTCTCGCCGTCCTCTACGGCAACGAGCGATGAGCCAGGGCCGAGCACGTCGTTCAGCTGGACATAGAGAACGCCGTCGGCCCCCAGCCCTGCCGACCGGGCGATCGTCGGCCCGGTGAGCGCCAGGTGCACCGTCACATCGGTACCCGCCTGCGACGCGCTCACGACCCGCGTTCCGGTCACCGTCCCGGAGACGCTGCCCTCTCGCTCCACGATCGTCGCCCAGATCGTCGAACCCATCAGCCGAGCCGATTCGACGGAGCACAAGCGATCCTCAGGACATCCCAGATCGCGGGTGGCGACGACGCCGTCGGCATCCCGCAGATCGATGACGGCGCCGCTCTCGGCCGGCGCCGTGATGAACCGGTCGGTCCCCGCAACGGCGTCGTCGATCGGCCTCGACGACTCGATCGACGGGAACCAGATCTCGGCGATGTCGGCTCGCCACTCGACCGGAGCCTCGCCGACGCGCTGCAGGAACGCCACACCGTCGACGATCCACGCTGCGGTCGATCCGTCGGCCGACACTCGGACGAAGTCGCTTGCCACTGCCACGTCGAAGGGCAGGACCGCTTCACGCACCGCCCAGTCGGCCATGTCGACGGCGAACACCTCGACGCCGTCGGTCGAGTACTCGGCAACGAGGACCTCCGTGGCTGTCGTCCCGACGATGTCGAACCAACTGAAGCCCTGCGTCGCCACATCGTCGGCGGCGAGTTCGGTTCGGCGGAGCTCGACTCGCACATCGTCCGAGGGTCGCTCGCTGAGCACCATGCTGCCGGTGTCGGAACGTCCGAGCAGGGCAACCGTGCCCGTCGGCGTCCAGCCCGTGTCGACCACCTCGAACGGCGGGTCCACCGCGTCCAGCTCGGGCTCCCCGAACATGCGGTTGGTGGAGACGACCTGTCGATCACCCGTGCGCATGTCCGTGAGAGCCACGGACACCCAGCTCTGCGTGAGCACCGTCGTACCGCCCGGCTCCAGTTTCGGATTCGTGCCGACCCCCCAGAGCTGGAACCGATCGCTGCGCCCAGTGGGCAACGACCGGTCGATCTCGGCTCCAGGCTCACCGATGGCGTAGACGTTGCCCGAGACCGGTTCGCAGCAGTCGCTGTAGATGAGGGCGCCGTCGAACGTCCCGGCGACCTCGTCGACGACGTTGGGCGGCTCGCCCTCCTCCGGCACGATGCGCGGATCCTCCCGATCGATCATGAGCACCGGTTCACCGGGTTCGGTGCTGAGCGCTCCGGGGAACCACCAGACATCGCCATCGGTTTCGCGAGCGATGAGATCCGACGGCGAGAGGTCGATCCTCCCCGGCGTCGGGAGCACGATGGCCGGTGAGTCGACGGTCGTCGCGGTCGCGGCGGTCGCGGCATTGGTCGTCGTGGTCTCCGAGACTGCCGACGTCGACGGGCTGGTGGAGACGGCCGTCGCCACGGGCAGCGCGGTGCTCGTGGCCTGGGGCTCGGCCGTGGTGACCGTCGCTGCAAGCTCGGTGGACGGCACATCCACGGTGAGCACCGAGTCGTCGCTGGAGTCGCGGGTCAGCCACAGTGCTGCGACACCGAAGGTCACGACGACGGCCGCAGCGGCGACCCAGGGTGCGAGTCGGGGTCGAGGCACGTCCCTCTCGCTCACGTCTCCGATGCGCGTCTCTCCGCGAGCGAGGGTGTCGGCGAGTTCGCGATCGAGATCGAGCGAGCGCTCGACTTCAGCTCGAGCCTCCCTGGCGAGCGATCGGATCCGGTCATCCATCGGTATCGGCCTCCGTGTGCGCTCGCGCCTCCAACCGGGAGCGCAGCGTTCGCCGCGCCTTGAACAGGATCGCCTTCACGCTGCCTCGCGACGTATCGAGCAGGTTGGCGATCTGGCCGACCGACAGATCGTCGGCGTAGTACAGGGTGACGATGAGGCGCTGCCGATGGTCGAGTGGACGAACGAGATCGTTCCACCGCTCCATCGACAACGTCGAGCCACCGTCCGGTGCACGGCCCACACCCGTCTCGCCCTGCCGAGCCAGGCGATCCACGGCGTTTCGCTCCGATGCCGCCGCCCGATGATGGTCGACGAGCAGGTTCGCCATCACGACCCGGCACCACGACCCAGGAACGTCGTACGTCGAGAGTTCGTTCCATCGGTCGTGGGCACGCGACATGGTCTCCTGCGCGAGATCGCGGGCAACTTCGAGGCGGCCCGTCTTGAGAACACCGAGTGACACGAGACGCGGGTACACCTCCCGAAACATCGTCTCAAATTCGCCATCGGCGGCCAC
Source organism: Ilumatobacter sp. (assembly GCF_046290335.1). GTDB lineage: Bacteria > Actinomycetota > Acidimicrobiia > Acidimicrobiales > Ilumatobacteraceae > Ilumatobacter_A. The sequence goes on from NZ_JBKAGH010000005.1 coordinate 305,791, forward strand.
CGTCACATCTTCGTACACGAATCACGGGCCCCGACGGTTACTCCGTTCTGCGAACGTGAGTCGGACCCGCCGCACGATCGACGCACTCGCGGACGTTGCCGATGGTGACGATGGGCTGGAGGAGGCGCACCGCCGGTCGACATCGGACCGCGAGATGGCGCACGTTCGGAGCGCATCGCACATCACGTACCGGCTGGAGAACGCAGGGGTGACGATGGCCAGCTCGAAACAAACGGCGAGGACCTCCGACACTACCGAACGAGGAGCGGGCCCACGATCCTGGAATCGGAGCGCTCGGGCGAAGCGATGACGAAAGGAGCGAACGCCATGAAGCACATCCTCGTCGGCACTGATGGGTCGGCTGGCTCAGCACACGCACTGCGATGGGCATCACGCCTCGCATTGCACCACGGGGCTGAAGTCGTCGCCATGACGGGCTTCCAGCCGGTCGACTCCGAGCTCCGACCCGGTCGACTCGAGAGCCTCCTCGCTCGACGAGGCGAGGAACTGGGCTCGTGGATCGACGCTGCACGGCTCGACGATGTCGCGATTCGGGCGGTCGTCGAACACGGTGACCCTCGGACGGGAATACTCGCCGTCGCCGAACGCGAACAGGCGGACCTGATCGTCATCGGGCGGGTCGGACAGTCGGCAGGGCCCGGCCTGTTCCGAATCGGGAGCATGGCCGAATGGCTCGCTCACCACGTCGACCGGCCCGTGGCCGTCATCGGTCATCATCCCGACCCGACGATCCGCAACGTCCTGATCGGCGTCGACGGATCGGATGGTTCACGCGCCGCTGCGGCGTGGGTACGAGATCTCGCGGCTCGCTCCCCGGGAGTGCTGGTGGTCGCAGCATCCGTCGAACCTCCGCGACCGGAATGGACCGCCGACGACTACCCGGCGGATCGACGTCGAGATCTCGAACGCCGCATCCGCGACGACTTCGCCAGCGAGCTCACCGGACTCGATATCGACCTCGAGGTGGCTGCGGTGCTCGGGGCCAACGCTGCCGACGCTCTCGTCGCCGCGGCTCGGGAACGACAGTGCGATCTCGTCGTCGTCGGCGCACGCGGTCTCGGTGGGCTCACCGGTCTGCGCGTCGGCGGCATCGCGCTTCGGACGCTGCACGAGGCAGACCGTTCGATCGTGCTCATCCCTCCGCGCTGACACGCTCCCACGCCGGTGGCGACGGGTTTCGACGCGGCCGGCTCAACCGGTGACAGCAACCAAGTTCTCGAGAATTCCGACACCGACGGTCATCTTGCGAAAGAACGAGGTCGAGTGTGAGATCAGCGTGAAAGACGGATGGGGCGCCCACAGCGCACGAAGGTGGCCGTCGAGATCGACAGCCTGCTGTTGCGATTCGGTACGGAAACGGTTCTCGCTCTCGAATCCGTGTCCGCCGCACGCTGCCGACTCGAAGAAGATGACCGCGTCGTACCGGGAGAGTTCTTCTTCGTGGCTGGACCCCACCGACGCGAAGAACTCATCCGGGCCACCAGGCCAGTAGGCGCCGCCGTCGACCGTGCCGCGATCGCACAGCAGAATGCGATCCGGATACCGGGCCGCCTGCACGTCTTCGAGGTTTCGCTGGACGTGATAGATCGCGGACTGCGCGCTGCGAGCGGCGGCGGGTTCCTCTGGCCTCGGAAACCCTCCCGAGAACAGCAGCGTCGCCGCCTCGGGCACGACGATCACCCGATCGCCGATCTCGCGGCGGAACAGGTCGGCCGCCGTCGTCTTGCCGCCACCGGGCCCGCCCGTCAGCACCACCCGGAGCGGTCCGTCTCGATGCAGTGGCGAGATGTGGCGCTGATCGCTCTCCTGGTCGTTCATCGCTTCATCCTGGCAGACGGGCATTCCTCACCGGCCGTCTCCTCGTGCGGCACGAAGACCCGGCTCTCGTCAGCTCACGTTCGCAGGACCTTCTCCATCGACTTACCCTTGGCGAGTTCGTCGACGAGTTTGTCCAGGTAGCGGATCTGGCGCATCAGCGGGTCCTCGACCTGCTCGACACGAACGCCACACACGACGCCGGTGATCAGGTCGACGTCGGGGTTGAGCGTTGCCTCCGCGAAGAACTCCTCGAAGGTCGCTGCTCGGTCGAGGATGTCCTGCAGGGCAACGTCGTCGTAGCCGGTCAGCCACTCGATCACCTCGTGGAGTTCGGAGACGGTGCGCCCTTGCGCTCCAACTTGGCGACGTAGTGGGGATACACCGACGCGAAGCTGGTCGTGAAGATCCGATGCATCGAGCCGACCCTACGTTCTCGGCGACGTCGCGGCGACACCCCAAGCCCGAACGGAGCCGCTCGCGACGCCAGTCTCGGACGCGAGGTCCGGTGCAGTGCGGCGAGTCGAGCGCCGAGCACGACTCGCCCGATTCTCGAAGCGGCGAGCAGCTGACCACCCGGCGCTCGATCGGAGACCGATACAGACTGTGTTAGGCTCACCTAGCTGACCCTGTAGACGTGTTCGAACCCGGGAGGTGACATGGCCGATTTCCACGCACCGAGTCCTCGCGACGATGCCCGCCGGCCCGCCACCATCTCGATGCGGACGGACGGAACGGTCGAGGTGCGATCATCGCAGGCAACCGTGTCGGGCATGCCGGATCACACGACCAGCGCAGCCTGGCGTCGTGCGCTGCGGCGCATCGACCGCGTCGTCCTCGACGCCGATCCGCTCGCCGACTCGGCCATCATCGTGGGCGTCGGCCACCGCCGACCGGTTCGACGCCGCGTCACCCTCAGCACCGGTCTCGGGCTCGCGGCGGCCGGCGTACCAGCGACCGTGGCGACTTCCGCGCACCGCCGAGCCTGACGCAACGTTCGACGAGCCGGTCGACACAACGCCCGGTCGACGATTCGAGCGTCGGGTCAGGAGCGACTGCGGACGAGCCGGACGATGAGCAGCAGCAGAATCGACCCGATGATCGAACCGATGATGCCACCCGCCTGGAGGGCCCCGTCTTCGGAGTCGAAACCGAAGATCACGGCGCCGAGGAATCCGCCGAACAGCGAACCGCCGACGCCGAGCGCCCACGTCTGCACGAGCGTCATCGAGTCGTCGCCGGGCACGAGCGCCCGAGCGATGAGCCCGAACAAGAAACCGAACACCAGGAGGACGAGGAGGAACCAGATCATGCGACCTGACTACCCGTTTTCGTCGGGGCCAATCCTGCGACGATGCGACGACGATCATGCCAGCGCACCGAACGCGGCAGTGGGCCGCGCTGCGTTTGTACGCAGTGCGGCCCACTCGGCGACTGCCGACGGGTCAGTCGCCGGATCGGTTCGAGTCGATCATCGACCTCGGATGCATCACCAGCCGAAGGTCTCGTTGCAGTCGGCGATCGCTTCCGGGGTCGACTCGATGAGGCCGGTCGTCATGTCGATGCAGTAGTCGTACTTGCGCACCGCATCGGCAGCAGCGTCGTCCTGCCCCCATGCCTCGTCTCCGTCCGTGACGGGCGCCGTGTCGACGTCGACGGGCGCAGCGACGGTGGGCACGTCGACGGGAACAGCGTCGGTGGGCTCGCCGTCGGTGGGCTCCTCGTGGCTGAGGCGGTCGCCCATCACGGTGAGGAAGTGCTCGGTGATGAGGCCGTTGACATCGAGGCCATTGCCGGCCTGCATGCGCTTCAGGGCCTCGAGCGTCGCCGGGCCGAACTCACCATCGACGGCGAGCGCTTCACCCGTGTAATTCAGCCACTCCTGCACCATGGCGACAGCGGGGCCCTGGTCACACAGGCCGTAGGGCATCTCGAACCTCATGGTGTAGCTCGGGCAGACCGCAGCCGGAGTCGGTGTCACGACCGGAGCCGGAGCGGCAGCCACGACCGGAGCCGGTGCGGGAGGCACGACCTGGGCAGAGGTCTCGGCGGGCGCGTGAGTCACCGCGGGCGCTGCGAACTCGCCAGGCGTCGCCGTTGCGGCTGGGGTTGCTGGCGCCTCGGGTGCGTGCGTCTGCTCGAGCGACTCGGTCACGGCCGGGGTCTCGGCGAGCGGGAGGGCGGCGGTCGTGTTCGACGAGCCACGTCCGAAGGCCACGACGGCCCCGATGCCGAGGAGTGCGGCGACCGCAGCGGTGGCGCCGGCGATGGTGAAGCTCTGCCGCTTCGAGCACGCGACGCTGGAGGCCACGAACTGGGAGTTCGTGTCGAAGCCGGTGTCGTCGAAGCCGGTGTTGCTGTTGGAGTGGGTCTGGTTCATCGAAGTGCCTTTCGTCGTCCTCGAACCCGTCGTTCGAGGTGATGAAGACCACTCTGATCGGATCGCTTCGATCCCGGAATGGGGAGACTTCCCCTCCGCCGGCCGACCCGGAAAATGGCCCCGACAGAACGGCATCGATGCAGCGCCGCGGCTCACCTCCAGGTCGGGATCGTCCGGCATCTCGAGATCGGGATCGACGAGCAGTCTCGTCATCGAGGTTTCGCCAGTTCGGCGGCGAGGTACCCCGAGCGCATGATCATCCTCGGACTCATCCTCATTCTGATCGGAGCGCTGACCAACATCGGCATCCTCTACACGCTGGGCGCCGTCTTGGCGATCGTCGGCGTCGTGCTCTGGATCCTCGGCTCGACCGGCCGCGCCATCGGCGGCCGATCGCACTACTGGTGACGTGAACTGAACGAGTTGGCGAGCGCCGACGCTCACACAGCGTCGGCGCTCACCAGCAGTCGTTTCACTCCACCAGCAGTCGTTTCACTCCACCAGCAGTCGTTTCACTCCACCAGCAGTCGTTTCACTCCACCAGCAGTCGTTTCACTCCACCAGCAGTCGTTTCACTCCACCAGCAGTCGTTTCACTTCTGCGATCGTGGTGAGTTCGACGTCACGATCGACACCGCACGGCGTCAGATTCAACATCGTCGCTCCGGCATCCACGTAGGGGACGAGAAAGTCGGCGATCTGTTCGGCTGACCCCATCGGCGTGTAGCGCTCGAACGCACTGAACGGCAGTTTGTAGAAACGTTCCATTCCGTTCGCCACGTGCGATCGGGCGTCGCCAGCGTCTCGGCCGACGCCGACCCAGACCTGCAGCCCGTGCTGCCACTCGACGCGCCGGTCACCGCCGATCTCCTCGGCACGCCGACAACCTTCGGCGAACCGACGGCCCGAGCACCACGCCGCGAGCCAGCCGTCACCGAGGCGGCCCGCCCGTTCGATGGCGGCGTCGCTTCGACCACCGACCACGAACGGGACCTGTCGTTTCGGTATCGGACGAATCGACGCGTCGGCGATCGAGAAGAAGTCGTTGTCCGCATCGACGATCTCTCCGTCGAGCAGGCGCCGCACGACGTCGAGCGACACGTCGGTCCGCCGCCCTCGGGTCGCCGGATCGACACCGCAGACCTCGATCTCGTGCCGATCCTCTCCCCCGACGCCGACACCGACCGTCAGCCGGCCAGGCGCTGCCTGCGCGAGCGTCGCGATCTGCCGAGCAGCGACCATCGGATGACGGAGCGCGAGGAGCAACACGCCGACGTGCAAGCCGAGCCGAGGCTCGATCCCACTCATCGCCGCGAGTGCGACCAGCCCGTCCATCCCCGATCCGTCGATGAAGCTGACGTGATCGGCGGTGAACACGTGGTCGATGCCGGCGTCGGCGATGTCGCCGAGCCGTGACCGCTGCTCGTCGGGCGACAACTCCCACAGGTCCCACGGCGTGCTCACGCCCACACGAATCGACGACGTCCCCACGGTCATGGACGCCATCGTTGCACGAGGGAGCCGCGAGATCCTCGGCAAAGATCCTCGGCGGAGGGGCGGGAACCAGACCCCGTCGGGAACCAGACCCCGTCGGGAACCAGACCCCGTCGGGAAACGACCGTACAAATATGCATCGACGTCGTTCCACTCACCCGATCCGCTCCACGTTCCGCATCGCAGCGATCGCCCTGCTGCCGTTGGCGACGGTTGCGTGCAACGACGACGACTCGGGTTTCGAGCCGCCCACCGAACTCGGCCCGAACGACGTCCACGTCGCCAACGCCACGGCGATCTTGGTCGGCGACTCCGATGCAGCCGTCTCGGCGCTGCTCTTCTCGTATGAAGATCAGCGGGTGGTCTTCGCCGAGGTCGACCCGTCCGTCGCCGCCAGCGTCGTCCTCGTCGACGGGAGCGAAGACACCGGTGGCGAACCGATCGGCGCGATCGACATCGAGTCTCGCGAGCATCGCAACCTGCAGCCGGGGCAACCGCACATCCTGCTCGAGGACATCGGACCCGATGTCGAACCGGGCTCGTCGTTCGTGATGACGGTGCACTTCGAGTCGGCGTCGCCTCGCACGATCGAAGTCGAGGTCGTCGACGCCTGAGGCGTCGCGTCGACACGCGCTGGAACACGCGTTCGTTCGGGTTACCGCTGTGCAGGCCGTGATCGAGCAACTGTGTCACACCCCTGTGCGCATGATGGGGGCATGGATTCGACCGGGCTCATCGAGCGACTGGAGCGGCTGTCCGCCACACGTCTGCTGATCCCCGCGGCTGCGGCGACCGCCACCGACCTCCAGGATCGACTCGGCGACGTACGAGATCTACGAGCGTGGCTCGACCGCACCGAAGCCGACATCGTCCGAGCACTCCGCCCCGCCGTGTCGTTCCCCGAAGCCTCCATCGCCGAACGATCCCGGGGATCGATCAACGCCGCCACCAAGACCATCGAACGCGCCGACACCCTCGACGCCGCCCCCTCACTCGCCGACGCACTCGACCGCGCAACCATCACCGCCGGACACGTCGACGCACTCACCCGCGCCACGAAAGGACTCGACACCGAACAACGAGCCTCGTTGATCGACGTCGCCGACAACCTCGTCGACGTCGCGACCCACTCGACGATCGAACAATTCCAACGCCGACTCGGCCTCGAACGCAAACGACTGCTCGCCAACGACGGCATCGACCGACTGGAACAGCAACGACGCAACACCTCCATGCGCACCTGGGTCGACGACGACGGCATGTGGAACCTGCGCGGCCGATTCGACCCCGTCACCGGCATCCGACTCGCCAACGCACTCGACACCGCCATCGAGACCCTCTTCGCCGAAACGGTCCCCGAATGCTGCCCGCCCGACCCGCGGGCCAAGCAGGACTTCCTCCGTGCTCACGCACTCGCCCGCCTGATATCGGGCAGCGGCGTCGGCGCGGGATCCCGTCGACCGGAATACGTCGTCGTCATCGACGCCGACGCACCACACCAACCCGGCCCCGTCGGACATCACGCCATCCCCGTCGAACTCCCATCGTCGGTCCTGGCCTCGCTGTCGAGCGACGCCGACATCCACGGTGTCGTGGTCCGCAACGGCGTCATCCTCCACGCACCCGGCCGCACCGACCTCGGACGCAGCACCCGACTCGCCAACGCAGCCCAACGCAGAGCACTCCGCGCCCTCTACCCCGGCTGTGCGATCCCGGGCTGCACCGTCCACTTCGACCATTGCAAGATCCACCACATCGAGTGGTGGGAACACGGCGGACCAACCGACCTGCACAATCTGCTGCCGCTGTGCACACGACACCACGGCAACATCCATCACGACGACTGGACCGTCGCGCTCGGCACCCAGCGAGAACTCACCGTCCGATTCCCCGACGGCACCATCCGCTCGACCGGCCCACCAACCATCACCGCCGCCTGACCCAACGCGATGATGACGGCGATGATGACGACGATGATGATGATGATGACGGCGATGAGCGAGATCCGGTGGTGGCCAGGTGTTGCTCATCGCGGCCAGCAGCGCACCGCGCTCACGACGGCAGCCATGTCAACGAAGCGCCACCCCCTCGCCGGGACGGTGGTCGGCTCATCGACGGTTCGATCAGAGGACCTGAGCGAACAACACCTCGATCTGGTCGATGCTGAGCTGTCCGCTGGAGCGAGCCACCACCGAGCCCGTTTCGTCGAGCATCACGAAGTACGGGTAGCTGGTGAGGCCGAACGCGCCAGCAATCTGCTGCGTCTCGGAGTCGGCGATGACCGGGAACGGGAACTGCTCACGTTCGAGCCACGCGGACGGCGGATAGTTGGGCCGATCCGATGCCGTGCCCGTGGCAACACCGAGAATGCGCACACCGTCGGGCACGCCTCCGCCCGCCTCCCACTCGGTCAACGCTCGCACCTCGTCCTGGCAGAACGGACACCAGTGTGCGAGGAACACCAGCAGCGTCGGCTCGCCCGCTGCGATCTCGATCGGTGTCCCGTCGAATGATGCGCCTTGCGCGGTCGGCGCCACGAGTCCGACCGCGGCATCGCCAGCCGGATCGACGAACGGCGGGAGTCCGGCACCCTCGACCGAGGCGGGACGATTCTGTTCCAGGCCAGCGACGTCGGCGTCGGACGTGTCGTCGTCACCCGAACGAGCGACGACCGCGATGATGATCGCCACGACGACGACGGCGAGCACGCCGACGCCGACGATCCATCCGGTGCGCCCGCTCTGCTTCGCGAACTTCTTCGATGACTTGTTCGATGACTTGTTCGACGACTTGTTCGGTGACTTGGCCGTGGACGTGTTCATGCGTGCTCCTCGAGGGGTTGGGAATCAGAGATCGAGTCGGGAACCGAAATCGCCGACCCAGTCCCAGTGGGCGACACAATCGATGTCGATATCGGTGTCGGTGTCGGTGTCGGTGTCGGGTCGGGTGACGTGTCGGTCACTTGGCGGTCGCTGATGCCCGAGATGGTCGGCGAGAGGGCGAGGGCGAGGATCGCCAAGAACGCAGTGAGCGCCATGAACGCCAACGTCACGAATCCGAACTCCTCGAACCACACCAACGTGCACGGCACCGCCGCCGAGCAGGCACCGGCGTCGAGGTCCGGATAGCGCTCGAGCAGCACGTGATACACAGAGATCGGCGCGCCGACGCCGGCGAGCGCGACGAACGTCGTGGTCGGGATCTCTCTGCGAAGCAGCGACACCACGGCCACGACGGCGATCGAGTACATCGGGATCCGCTGGTACCAGCACAGCGTGCACGGGGCATAGCCGGCCGACTCGGAGAAGTAGAGACTGCCGATCATCGCTCCGGCACTGATGATGGCGATGAGCGGCACCCGGAACGCCACCAGCGCTCGAACGAACTCGTTCGGCCCGCGACGCCGAGCCACGATCGACGACACGACGACCACGATCGCCGTCGCCAACGTGGCGAGACTCAGCATCGCCGTCAACAGTTGCACCGACGACGTGTTCATGACATGGCACTCGTCACGGCGCTCACTGGGTGCTCATTCGGGCTCGACCGCTCGACGCATACGTTCCATAGATCTACTCCAAACAGGTCGCCTGAGGCACGCGGTCGGTTCCCGAGACGCGAAGTTCCTCCGCTCGCGCGGTCTTCGTCCAACAGTCATCGTCACGCCGTCATCTCGACGGCGAGCGTGGCGTGACGACCGTCGCTGCCACGGCGAGCACCGCAGCGAGGACCGCCGCCGTCGGGCGCCACCCGGTCGCGTCGATGAGCGTGGCCGCCACGAGCGGTCCGACGGCACCCGAGATTCCCGACGCGAGCGCGAGCACACCCATCATCGTCCCCAAGCCGGTGCCGCCGAGCACCAGGCGAGCGAAGATGCCGTCGAGCGGCGACAGCGCGCCGACCGCGGTGCCGATGATCACGACGTAGAGGATCGGCACGCCCGGCACGGCGATCGCGAGCAGCACCACCGAACCCACGGCCACGCCGAGACGGGCGGTCTGCACGGCTCGCCGCTCCCCCACCACGCCGATGAACCAGGTGAGCGGGAGCCGACCCAGCAACTGGGCCAAGCCGCGAGCCGCAGCGATCGACGCAGCGAGCGTCGCGGTGACGCCGAGCGATGTCATCACCGGCACCTGATAGACGAGCAACACCGCGACCGACGCCGAACTCAGCGACGCCGACAGCGTGAGACGACGCGCTGCGGGCTGGGTGACGAGGCGCCGCAACGCCGACGACAACGGGGCATGGGTCGCGTCGACGTCGGCCGGTCGGACGATCACGGCCGCGATCGCGAAGCTGACCGCCACGCACGCCGAAGCCAGCACGATCGTCGCGCGCCACCCGACCGTGCGACGGGCGACCTCCGTCAACGGGATCAGGATCGGTGACGAGAAGGCTCCCCAGATCGTGAGCCGAGCGATCGAGCGGGTCTCACTGCCCGCTTGCAGACGAGCGGCGACGGTCTGGGTCATGCCGTAGAAGCCGCAAGCGCCGATGATCCCGCCCCCGACGCCGTACAGCGCGGCGAACAGCAGCGGTCGCTCGACCGCGGCCGACGACGCGCTGAGCCCGGCACCGAAGACGGCGCCGACGACGAACACCGGACGCGCTCCGGATCGATCCAGCACGTGCCCGGCGGCCACGCCGAACACACCGGCGAGCAACTGCGCCAGCGCGAACGCTGCGGCGAGCGTGCGGTCGGTGGTGTCCAGATCCGCTCGCATGTCGTCGAACAGCACACCGAACCCGTAGAACCACGTGCCGTACGCGGTGATGGTCAGCAACCCCAGCGCAGCGATCGGACGGCGCGTGACGTCGCCGGAGAGGACGGGGTCACGCCCGGGCTCAGCAGCGGGCTCGACGCGCACGCCCGGACACTACGAACCCGGCCACCGGCGCAGCAACGGCGTCACCCAGAGTTCACCTCCGCGCAAGGGTCGACGACGCGGCCGCCCGATCGCGCACGCGTCGACGTATCGGTTCCGGTGGGACATACTCACGTGGACATCGTTCCCCGAACGATCCACCCGAACGATCCACCCGAGAGTTTCCCCCGAGTTCCCGCAACCCGACCAGTGCGATGACCGAACGCAAACCCGACAATGTGAGCTGGGAGTCGTGGGTCGAGCGTCAGATCCAGGACGGCCAGCGGGCCGGAGCGTTCGACGCACTCCCCGGTCACGGGCGACCGCTCGACGGACTCGACTCGGCCCGAGACGAACTGTGGTGGGTGAAAGCCAAGCTCCGAGACGAACAGATCAGTGCCCTTCCGCCGACGATCGCCATCCGCGCTGAGCGAGCCGATGCCATCGACGCGGCGCTGCGGGCGGGCACCGACGCCGAGGCGCGACAGCTCCTCGACGCGGTGAACGAACGCATCCGCTATCTCAACAGCCACGCGACCGCTGGGCCTCCGTCGACGGTCGTCACGGTCGACGTCGACGTGATCATCGAACGCCGACACGCCGAGCGACGCGCAAAGATCTCCGACACCGACCCGACCGCACGCTCCGACGCAGACTCGGCGGGAAACCCGGCCACCGACTGCGACACCGACTCCGGGTCCGGCGCTCCTGCACGCCCCGACGCCCCCGGCCGCCCTCCGCGACGCTGGCAAGGATGGTGGTTCCGTCGACGTCGAGCGTGATCGCGCGAGCCGTTCGGCGCCAGCCGGGCCGAACGGCGACTCAACCGGCGAGTCTCGACACGACCTCGACCGCCGCCGGCGTCAGCGGGCGATACAACCGCACTCGCGAGATCGTTCGACCCGCACCGTTCTCGCCGAATGCGCTGACGTACACGTCGCGCCCGACCGCCAACGTGACGCTCGCACTGTTCACGTCGTCGTCGTTCCAGTGCTCGAGGACCATCTCGACCAACAGGCCGTCCGCCCGATCACGGCCGCGGGTCGTGAACCGGTCGGTGAACGGGCAGTACGGCGGCTGCGCGCCGTCCATCGGGGTCCAGTGGCGATCACGGCCCCGCTCCGTCCGTGGAACCTCGCCCAGGTCGAGCGCCGCATACAGCTCTGGCACCAGATGGCACATCGCGTCGTACAGCACGCCGGCGTCGTGCGGCCCGATGGCCCATTCCACCCACCGCTCCTCGAGCGCGGGTTCGGCACCCAGGCGTCCCGCCCCGAGATCGGGATCGACACCGCGATCCTCGACACCGCGATCCTCGACACCGGTGCGGATGAGCGTCAGCCCCTCGGGCATCGAGCAGCGCGCCGCGACCCGACGGGCCACGTCGAGATGGTCGGCGCAGAACCATCCGGTGTCGGGCGGATGGCCGACGAACCCCACCGTCTCGGCCCGCTCCCGCCACGCCTCGCTGCGTTCATCGGGCTGGAATCTCACGAGGTCGCCACCGACCGCCGGATCGAAGCGAGCGTCACAGATCTCACAGTCGGGCGGTCGCATGCGCTCGACGCTAGATCATGGCGCTCGCTCGATGATCGGTTCCACGGGTCGTTTGCCGAGTCGTCGCGGGCCGCGGTCGATCCAGCGCGATCGGCGCGCCCTCGTCGGTGGTCACCGTGAATAACCGTGGTCACGGTGAGTCAACGTGAATCAACGGCACACCGACCGCTGTGTCGGGTCGACGCAACGTTGGCGGCGGGTACCTCGTCCGGCGGGAGCAGATCGGAGCCGGCGTCGAGATCGAGGCGGGTCAGCCGGGCGCCGGCGTGTACGACTCCAGGAACTCGGTGATGGTCGCGTCGACGTCGGCTTCGGCGTGGCGGCTCGCTTGCACGATCAGGAACGTCCCGAGCGCCATCACCACGGCGACCAGTCCACACATCGACCACCGCAGGGCATCTGCGTCGCTGACGCCGTTGCGTTGCAACGCATCCGACATCAGCCCGATCAGAATCGGCGCCGATGCTGCGCCGCACACCGAAAGGGCGAGCCCGAAGCACGAGAACGCCTGCGACCGGATACGTGGTGGCGCCGCGGCAGCGATCACGGCGACGACGCCGGGCACCGCGAGCGATGCCAGAAACGACGACACGGCGAGGAGTGTGATCGTCACACCCGCCACCGGGATGGCGAACGCGAGCGGCCAGGACACGGCGAGGATCAGCGCGGCATACCAGCCGTATCGGCAGAGCGCGCCGAACCCCTTGGTGAGGTTGCGGTCGGCAAGCGGCCCGCCGAGCCAGGTGCCGACGAACGTGCCCAAGGCGATCAGGGCTTGAATCGCTCCGGCCTCTTCCACCGTCATGTCGTACATCCGCTCGAAGTACGTGGGCAGGAAGAACACCAACCCGAACAACGCGAAACCGAACGTCGCGTTGGCGAAGATGCAGTACCGCAGCGTCCGGTTGCTCCAGATGCGGCCGAGGCTCTGACGGAACGTGAGTCGATCGGATGGCTCGGCGAGAAACGCCGAGATCATCGGGTTGCCGTCGACGAACTGTTGCAGGTCGGCCTCACCCCGCTCGGGTTCACGCAGGAGCCAGAGCGCCACGCCGGCGAGGACCAACCCGGGAATCGCTGCGGCGACGAACCCCCACCGCCACCCGAACGCACCGATGATGAGCCCGCCGATCAGTGCACCGAGCACCTGGCCGGCCGGGTTCGCTGAACGGTGATACCCGAGCACCCTGCCGCGCACCGACTGCGGATAGGTGTCCGACAGGATCGACAGGTGCGTCGGGCCGATCGTGCCCTGACCGAAACCGAGGAGCGCTCGGGTCGCGAACAGCTGGGCGAAGTTCTGCGCCATCGCCGCGAACAACCCGGCGGTTCCCCAGACGATCGCACCCGCCCCGAGGATCTTCTTGCGCGACCCTCGGTCGCTCCAGTTGCCGGCCGGCAACGCGATGATTCCGGTGATGAAGATCACCGCTGCGGGCAGCAAGCCGACGGCGGCGTCGGACAATCCGAACTCGCTGCGGATGTCGTCGAGGGCCACGGCGAGCACGGCTCGGTCGAACTCGTCGATCAGGTTCAGCAGAAACAACAGCGCCAGCGTGCGCAGGCCGTACTTCTTCAACTTCGGCCGCGAGGCCTTCGCTTCATGCGGTTGCTTGCCGCTCTCGGCCTGGGCCGCCGCGTGCGCAGCTGCCGCCGCCAGTTCGTCCCCAGGCTCGACACAGGCCGACATGAGGCGAAAGTATGGACGAAAACGTCGCGACGAGCGTCAGCGGCGTCTCTGGCATCCGCCGGACGACGGCATCGGTCGCGCCTCACGCTCAGTCAGCAGCCACAACGAGATCGTCACGAGACCACACCCGCCAGCACCCGACTGCGGCGCCGGCGGTCGCTGAAGCGATCTCGCTCACCGCGTGCCGCGCCGCCGGACCCTCAGCGCGCGTCGTTCCCCCGGCGCACACGGTTGTCAGGGCCGTGGAGCCACACGTTTTCGAAGTCCGCTGCTGACGCCTCGTGGTACGCCGTCAGCATGAGGCCGAGCGGGCTGGCGTCGCCGACGATCGGCCGCTCCCGGAAGCGACCGACGACGTCCGCGCCGCGCCGGTCGACGACGGTCGCGCGTCGTCCGCCGTAGGTCATCGGGTGGTCACTGAACACACCGAGCGCGATCGCTACCGCCGCGAAGAACGGCACCTTCCATCGGCTCGCCGGGCGTACGTCGAGGTCGTAGCGCTCGATCGCCGTGTCCGAAACCTCGTCGCTCACCGTTCAGCAGGATACGACACCGCGGATCTGGACACCTCGGCCGATCTCTCGTGCGATCGACCCGAGCGGCGGACACCAGATCGCCTGGCTCGACGCCAGAGACATCGAGTTCTCGATCCCTTTCCGAGACGACTTCGCCTCCATCGAGCCGGATCGCCACGAGCACCCGGGGTCGTTCATCACTCGGGGGTCGTCAATCACTCGGGGGGCGTCCATGCCCCAAGACACCCAGGTTCGCGTCGTCGAGGCTCGACCGAACGGGTCGGACACTCCGCGGCGTCCGTCGAACGCGCCAGACTGCGACGATGGCGACGTCGACGACCCGCCCGAGCGAGCGGATGTTCGCGTTCATCCGGGCGATCAACACCGGCCAGCGGCGCGTGACCAACGAGCAGGTCGTCGCTCCGTTCATCGCACTCGGCCTCGTCGACGTCGCGGCGTATCAGGCCGCCGGCAATGTCGCGTTCCGCTGCGACCGTGAGCCCGGCATGCTCGACTCCGAACTCACCGATGCGCTGTCGAATGCGTATGGATTCGACGCGCCGACATTCGTTCGGACGCTGCCCGAGCTTCGCGCGGCCATCGATCCGTTGCCCTTCCCACCTGATGTGTTCGCGGCCACCGAAGGACGCGCCCAGATCACGTTCATGTCCCATGCGCCGACACCCGAACAGGCGAGGGCCGTCCACGAACTCGTTCCCGCGGCCGACGAGGTGATCGTGCGAGGCCGAGAATGGCTGTGGCTTCCTCGCGCCGGCGTGAGCGGTTCGGAGCTCCCGGTCGCACGCATCGAGCGGATCGTCGGTCCGATGACGATGCGGACGATCGGCACCGTCGAGCGGATGCTCGCCAAGTTCAGCGACTGAGGGGTTGCGCCAGCGATCGGGTCGACAGCCATCGCAGCGATGCGTACGCTTCGGCAATGACCTCGATCGTTCCCCCACCGATCGTTCCGGACTCGATCGTTCCCGTTGTCGACATCGGCGGATGGGAATCCGGCGACGAGACGACCCGACACCGGATCACGACCGCGATCGGCCAAGCGTGCCGCACCGTCGGCTTCATGCAGATCGTCGGGCACGGCATCGACGGCGAGGTCGAGGCCCTCACCCGGGCCATCGACTGGTTCTTCGGACTCGATCCCGACGACAAGGCCACGAGCATCGCGCCACGACCGTCGATCAACCGCGGGTACACACCGCCGCGGTCCGAGCGACTGAGCTACAGCCTCGGTGTCGCGTCCCCCGACGATCTGTTCGAAGCATTCAACGTCGGTGCGTCGGCGTCGGACTTCGCGCACCTCGACCTCGACGAGGAGGTCTACGCCGAGAACATCTGGCCAACACTCGACGGCGGCGACGCGTTTCGCGCCGACGTGAGCACCTGGTTCGATGCCGCCCGCGGCGTCGCCGACCGGATGACCGAGATCTTCGCCGCGACGCTCGGACTCGAGCCGAATCACTTCGACGAGTTCACCGACCACTCGATCGACGTACTGCGGATGAACCACTACCACGTGCCCGACGGCATCACCCTCGAACCGTCACAGCTCGGGATGGGCGCCCACACCGACTATGGCATCGTCACCGTCTTGTGGGCCGACCCGGTCGCCGGGCTCGAGATCCTGCGACCCGACGGCTCGTGGTTGTCGGTCGTGCCCGAACCCGGTGCGCTACTGATCAACCTCGGCGACCTCACCTCACGATGGACCAACGATCAGTGGATGTCGACGATGCATCGTGTCGTGCCGCCGACCGACGCGGAGGGTCGGCTCATCCGACGCCGCTCTGCTGCGTACTTCCACGATGGCAACGCCGACGCGATCATCTCGACCCTCCCCCCGTGCCGCAACGCCGACGGCACGAGCTCGTACGACGACGTCACCGTGTCGGAGCACATCGGCCAGAAGCTCGCCGGATCACGCGGACTCGAGCTGAACCAGCACGCCGAGCGAGAAGCGGCCCGCGTCGGCGCCGCGCTCGACTGAGCAGGGGCCCGATAGGTTCCGCCCGTGCACCCGGCGGACCCATCCCCGAGCGAGCCCGGCGACGATTCTCGCGGCACGTCGGCTGGCGTGACGTCCAGCGTCCCTGCTGGCGACCCGGCTATCCGTCAGCGGCTGCTCGACACGATGGCCGTGCTGCACGAGGTCGTCGCCGCCCCGGAGTTGGTCGAGGAGTTGAGCGCCTCCGAGCGGTCGCAGTTCTTCAATGCCGCCGGTGATGTGTTCTGCCCCGACCCCGACATCCGCCGTCGCCGAACCAAGCTCCTGCAGCAGCGACGTCGCGCTGCTCGAACGCAGCGCGACGAACAACTCCTCGACGAGACCGGCATCCGCACGTTGCGGGCGCGGCCCGTTTTCACCACCCCCGACGTGTATCCGCCGACCACGCCCGAACTCGCCGATGACACACCCGGTCGATCGGCCACCGACCCGATCCGACCGGGCCTCGACTCGGCGTCGACCGGCGAGACCCTCGACGAGCAGCATTGCTACATCTGCAAGGTCCGCTACCGCACGATCCATCACTTCTACGACCAGCTCTGCCCCGAGTGCGCGGCACACAACTACGCCAAGCGCAGCGAGCTCGCCGACCTCACCGGCATGGTCGTGCTCCTCACGGGCGGCCGCGTCAAGATCGGATACCAGGCAGCGATCAAGCTGCTTCGTTGCGGCGCAGAACTCATCGTCGCGACCCGCTTCCCACGCGACGCCGCTGAGCGGTTTGCGACGGAGGCCGACTTCGCCGAGTGGGGCGATCGCCTCGAGATCTTCGGCCTCGACCTGCGCCATACCCCCAGCGTGGAGGCATTCTGCGCCCACGTCGCCAGGACGCGAACCCGTCTCGATGCGATCGTCAACAACGCGTGTCAGACGGTGCGCCGCCCGCCCGGCTTCTACGAGCACATGATGGCGAAGGAGACCGCTGCACTCGACTCGCTGTCGCACGACGCTCGACGGCTCGTCGGCTCGTACGAGATGCTGCGGTCAGGCCCCGCCGCACTCGACTCCGACGCCTCGACACCTGCATCGACACCGGCATCGACACCGGCATCGACACCGGAATCGACCGGCGACCGGCCACCGGTCAGCGCCGAGGGCGTCGGCGGCTTCCCAGGGATCGCTCGGTCGGCGGAGCTCTCACAGGTTCACCTCCTGGCGAGCGATCACACGTCGCCGGCAACGTTGTTTCCCGACGGGCAGCTCGACCAAGATCTCCAGCAGATCGATCTTCGCGATCGCAACTCGTGGCGCCTCCAGTTGCACGAGGTGTCGTCGGTCGAGCTGCTCGAAACCCAACTCGTCAACGCCGTCGCACCCTTCGTGATCAACGCGCGACTGAAACCGTTGATGGAGGCAACGCCCGGCAGCCACAAGCACATCGTCAACGTGTCGGCCGTCGAGGGGCAGTTCTACCGACCCCGCAAGACCACAAAGCACCCGCACACCAACATGGCGAAGGCGGCGCTCAACATGATGACGCGCACCTCGGCCACCGACTATCGCAATTCCGGCATCAACATGAACAGCGTCGACACGGGGTGGGTGAGCGACGAAGACCCCGACGCCATCGCCGCCGCCAAGACCGCCGAGCACGGGTTCCATCCCCCACTCGACATCGTCGACGGCGCCGCACGCATCGTCGACCCGATCATCGACGGGATCAACACCGGTACCCACGTGTGGGGGCAATTCCTCAAGGACTACGCACCGACCGACTGGTGAACCACGGGTGACCGACTGGTCATCGAGCCCGACGTCACCGCCGCACGCTTGGTCACCGCCGCGTTACGGCAGCGAGAACACCACGATCCGCTCGGCATGATGCCGAAGGATCTCGATACGTTCCCGCCGAGTCATTCACCGTCATTCCCTGTCACCCCCTGTCACGCACCATCACCATCGCACCGTCGATGACGGTCGGGTTCGCAGCCCACCGAGAGGACCCCAACATGAGCGCACACGCTTCCCGCCAACAAGCAATCGAATCGATCACCGACCGGTCGCCCGTCTCCACCACGACCGGGGGTCCGCTCAGCGAGATCTGGGCCTGCGACGTGTTCGACCTCGCGACGATGGAAGAGTGCCTCTCCAAGAGCGCGTTCAAGGAGATGAAGAAGGCCGTCCAGACCGGCGCCCCGCTCGACCCGGCCACGGCCGACATCGTGGCCGCAGCGATGAAGGACTGGGCGTTGGGCAAGGGTGTCAAGTTCTTCTCCCACATCTTCTTCCCGATGACCAACATCACCGCCGAGAAGCACGACGGGTTCATCGTCACCAACCCGGAAGGCAAGGCGATCACCGAGTTCACCGGCAGCTTGCTGATCAAGGGAGAGCCCGACGGGTCGTCGTTCCCGAACGGCAGCTTGCGGATGACCAACGCCGCCCGCGGCTACACCGCTTGGGACCCATCGAGCCCCGCGTACGTGATGAACACCGCCAACGGCTCCACGCTGATGATCCCCAGCGTGTTCTTCTCCTGGACGGGTGAGGCGCTCGACAAGAAGATCCCGCTCCTGCGATCGAACGCCGCGATGAACACCGCTGCGCAACGGGTGTTGGCGTTGCTGGGCGAAACCGAGATCGACACGCTCAACTCGAGCTGCGGCGCCGAGCAGGAGTACTTCCTGGTCGACTCCCACTTCGCCAACCTTCGTCCCGACCTCCTCCTGGCTGGTCGGACCCTGTTCGGAGCCCCATCGCCCAAAGGTCAAGAGTTCGACGACCACTACTTCGGGGCGATTCCCGAGCGCGTCCAGGTGTTCATGCAGGACTTCGAAGACACGCTCTACCGCCTCGGCATTCCCGCGAAGACCCACCACAACGAGGTCGCACCGGGCCAGTTCGAGATCGCGCCCTACTTCGAAGCGGCCAACGTGGCAGCCGACCACCAGCAGTTGATGATGACCATCATGAAGTCGACGGCCAAGAAGCACGGCTTCACCTGCCTGCTGCACGAGAAGCCATTCGCCGGCGTCAACGGCTCGGGCAAGCACGTCAACTGGTCGGTCGGCAACTCGACGCAAGGCAACCTGCTCGATCCCGGCACCACTCCCCACGACAACCTCAACTTCCTCGTGTTCTGCGGCGCCGTCATCCGCGGGGTCCATCTGTACGGACCGCTGCTGCGCGCGGTCATCGCGTCGGCCGCGAACGATCACCGGCTCGGGGCCAACGAAGCGCCACCGGCGATCTTGTCGGTGTACCTCGGCGATCAGCTCGAGGCCGTGTTCGAGGACATCCGTGCGGGCAAGGTCGCCACCTCCAGCGACGGCGGGATGATGGAGCTCGGCCTGTCGCAGATTCTGCCGTTCACACGCGATCCCGGCGACCGCAACCGCACGTCCCCGTTCGCTTTCACCGGGAACCGATTCGAGTTCCGCGCCGTCGGCTCGTCACAATCGGTGTCGGGTCCGCTCGTCGCGATGAACACGATGCTCGCCGACTCCCTCAGCTGGATCGCCGACCGCCTCGAAACGGAGTTCGCCGGAGGAGCGTCGCAGATCGATGCGGTGTCGACGGTGCTCCAAGAACTCATGGAACTGCACGGAAACGTCATCTTCGGCGGCGACGGCTACTCCGAGGAGTGGCATCGCATCGCCGTCGAAGAGCGCGGCCTGCGCAACATTCCCACGACGGCCGACGCGCTGCCGGCCTTTCTCGACGACTCGATCATCTCGCTGTTCGAGCGCACCGAGGTGCTCTCACCGGTCGAGCTGGAGAGCCGCTACGAGGTGTATGCCGAGCAGTACATCCTGTCGATCTCGGTCGAGGCCAAGCTCTGTGTCGAACTCGCCACCACCGTGATCTACCCCGCCGCGATGGCATACGCCTCCGAACTCGCCGCCGGCATGAACGCTGCGGCCGCATTGGGCGTCGAGGTCGATCCGGGTCCGGTGGGCGAACTCTCCGCTGGGTGCACCGCGCTCCTCGCGGCCGTCGCCGAGCTGCGATCGGGTCTCGACGTCCACGACTTCGAGACGACGGAGGCGCACATGAAGTTCTGCGCCGACACCATCCGGCAGCTGATGGACGCCGTGCGCACCCACGCCGACGCACTCGAGACCCAGGTGGCCGACGCCGCCTGGCCGCTCCCCAAGTACCGCGAGATGCTGTTCATCAAGTAGGCGATCCACCGCTGCCATCCACCGCGGCGAGTATTTCGGCAACCAAGTCGGCAGGACCAGGGAGCGCCGCGGGTCGGAGCGCGTCCGCGAGTTGCCCCGGTACGTTCTGGTCGTGAGTGAATGGCAGGTGGAGCACAGCACCGGAGCTGCGCACGACTTCCACCATCGCGATCTCTCGTCGGTCGATCGGCCGAGCGTCTGGGTGCATCGGGTCGAGCGGCCGGCCCTCGTACTCGGCAGTTCGCAGCGCGCCGACATCGTCGACAGGGTCGAAGCCGACCGGCTGGGCATCGAGGTCTGTCAGCGGCGCAGCGGCGGGGGTCTCGTGCTCGTCGACCCGTCGGCGAGTTGTTGGGTCGACGTGCTGATCCCACCCTCGAGCCCGCGGTGGGACGACGACGTCAACCGCGCGTTCCACGGGGTCGGCGACGTCTGGCTGCGCGCACTCGAGTCGCTCGGCGTGCCGGGATTGTCGATGCACACCGGTTCGCTCGTCGACGCTGAGGCTGGCCGATTCCTCTGCTTCGCCGGGCTGGGTCCGGGTGAGATCGTGCAAGCCACACCGGCGGGACCCTCGAAAGTCGTCGGGCTGTCGCAACGCCGCCAGCGCAACATCGCGCGTTTCCAAGGGTTGTTCGTCGCGCACACCGACCTCGCCCTCACCACCTCACTCGTGGACCCCGGGGCGATCCCCCACGCGTTCGATTCGTCGCTGCTCCGTATCGGGCTCGACCGGCCGCCCGATCCCGATCAGGTAGCCGACGCCGTCGTTCGAGTGCTCTGCGACGACCTGTCCTGAGCTCGCGATCCTTCGACAACGAGCCCGGTTCGACGGTTTGTTATCGTCCGGCGCACACCAGACGAGGGGAAGACTGCAATGGGAGCATTGGACGGGCGCGTCGCCTGCATCACCGGTGGCACACGCGGGATCGGTCGGGCAACGGCCGAGGCCTTCTTGCGAGAGGGCGCCAAGGTCGTGGTCAACGGCCGAGATCCCGAGAAGGGCGCTCAGGCGCTCGCCGAGATGAACGGCGGCGACGACGTGTTCTTTCTCGCCGGCGACGTCAAGACCCGAGAGGGCTGCGAGGCGATCGTCAACGGCACCGTCGACCACTTCGGCAAGATCGACATCTTGTTCGCGAACGCGGGCGGCGCGTCGAACCACGCGCCCGTCGCCGACCTGACCGACGAAGCGATGCAGGACTCGCTCGTGTGGAACTTCTGGCACACGTTCTGGACCATGCAGACGGCGCTCAAGTACATGATCCCGCAGCAATCCGGACGCATCATCACGATGAGCTCCGTCGAAGGCAAGGTCGGCAAGCCCGGCCTGTCGATCTACGTCGCCGCGAAGCACGCGATCAACGGCCTCACCAAGTCGGCAGCGCAAGAGGTCGGCACGCTCGGCATCACGGTCAACTCGGTCTGCCCGGGTGCCATCGAGACCGACATCATGATGGCCGAAGGACCCGCAGCGGCAGCGTCGATGGGCCTCGACTACGAGGGACTGCTGGGCATGTTCGCTCAGGAATCCGCCATCAAGCGTCTCAACGAGACCAGTGACGTCGCCGAAGTGTGCGTGCTGCTGGCGTCCGACGCCGGTGCCGGCATCACCGGCTCGATGATCTCGATCGACGGCGGCACCTCGCCGTACTGATACGCCCGCACCGACATCAGCAACGCGACGCAGGAACGAACGAAGGAGACAACGATGGGAAAGCTCGATGGAAAGGTCGCCTGCATCACCGGCGGCACACGATCGATCGGACGAGCGATGGCCGACGCCTTCGTCGCCGAAGGAGGCAAGGTCGTGGTCAACGGCCGCAATGCCGAGAAGGGCGCCGAATGCCTCGCCGAGATGGGAGCCGGCGACAACGCGGACTTCTACGGTGGCGACGCGTCGAAGCAGGAGACGGTGGAAGGCTTGATCGACTTCACGATCGAGCGCTACGGGCAGCTCGACATCTGCTGCCTCAACTCCGGTGGCGTGCTCAACACCGCGCCGGTCGCGCAGATGACCGACGAGGAGTGGAAGCTCGAGATCGACTGGAACCTCAACCACGTCTTCTGGGGGATGCGCCGAGCACTGCAGCACATGATCCCCCGCGAGAGCGGCCGTGTCATCGTGACCTCGTCGGTCGAGGGCAAACTCGGCAAGCCCGGCATCCCCGGCTACGCCACCACGAAGCACGCCGTCAACGGCCTCGTCAAGGCGGCCGCACAAGAGGTCGGGACGCTCGGCGTCACCGTCAACGCGATCCTGCCGGGGCTCATCGAGACCGACATCGTGCGCGAAACCGGACCCGACTCGGCGATCGCGATGGGCCTCGGCGGCTACGACGACCTGATCACGATGTTCTCGGCGGAGTCGGCGATCAAGCGACCGAACACCGTCGAAGAAGTCGCCGCCGTCGCCGTGTTCCTCGCCTCCGACGCCGCTCGCAACATGACCGGCAACATGTTCCCCGTCGACGGCGGGACGATGCCGTACTGATGGTGGAACTCGAGACGATCACGTATCGGGTCGACAACGGCGTCGCCCACGTCCGCTTCAACCGGCCCGAGGGCGCCAACGCCGTCAACCCGCAGTTCTCACGCGACCTGCGTGACGTGATGGTCGAGATCGAGTTCGACGATGCGGTCAAGGCCGCGTCGTTCACCGCGGAGGGCAAGGTGTTCTGCGCCGGTGGCGACCTCAAGCTGTTCGCCGAGGCCGGTACCGGCGTCGCCCGTCTGGCTGCCGACATGCTCGTCGATTTCCACGGTGCGATCTACAAGATGAATCGGCTCCCCAAGCCGTTCGTCGCGGGCGTCCGAGGGGCGGCAGGCGGCGCAGGCTTGTCGCTGATGGCCGCGTTCGACCTGGTCGTCTCCGCGGAGTCGGCGAAGTACACGATGGCGTACACGAACGCGGGCGTCACCCCCGACGGCACGTCCTCGTACTTCCTGAGCCGACACATCGGTCTGCGGCGCATGCTCGACCTCACGCTCACCAACCGCGTGCTCGATGCAGCGACCGCCGAGTCGTGGGGCCTCGTGAATCGGGTCGTGCCCGACGACGACGTCGACACCGAGACCGCCGCGCTCGCGCAACGCCTCGCCGATGGCCCGGCCTGGGCGCTCGGCCACGCCAAGCGCGTCGTGTACGAAGGAGCCGACCGAGCGCTCGAATCGGCCGGCGAGTTCGAGTCGGCCACGATCGCTGCGTCGATGGGCACCCACGATGGACTCGAGGGCATCGCCGCCTTCGCCGGCAAGCGCCGCCCGTCCTTCGAAGGCCGCTGACCCGTCGACCGCGTCGCCGCCCTGCGACCCGTCACTCAGGGAAGCCGGGAACGCCGCCATCCAGTTGGACGCCGGCGCTGTTCAGGAAACCTGAAACGAGCCGGTAGAACCCGGCCACGATCAGCAACTCGATCAGCTCCTCGTCCGACCAGCGGGTCGACAGCGCAGCCCACGTCGAGTCACTCACACAATCGTCAGCGTGCAGATCGTCGGCGAGTGCGATCAGCGCCGCGTCGTCGTCAGACCAGTTGCCGCCGTCGCGAGTGAGCGCCGAGATCTCTTCGTCGGTCAAGCCGACGTCCTTGCCGATCACGGTGTGCTGACCGAACTCGTACTGCGCTTGGGCGTTCCACCCGACGCGCAGGATCACGATCTCGCGTTCGCGTGCCGGGAGTAGCCCCTTGTTGAGGATGAACCCGCCCATCAGGTTGAACCGTTTGAGCAGCTTCGGATGACGCCCGAGCACGCCGAAGATGTTGAGGGGGCGACCATCGTGCGTGAGCGCGCCCGAGAGGATCTCGGCCAGCTCGCCGTCCGCCTCCGAGAGATCGACCGGCTCGATGCGCGGGCTCCCAGGCCGTGGGCCTGCGGGTCGGGGTGCGGTCATGGCAGCGAGATGATCGTCACGGCGCCCGTCGACCCGTCGATCTCGATCTCGGCGCCGTCTGGAATCCTGGTGGTAGCGTCGATCACCGACACGGCACATGGGATGCCGAGCTCACGACACACGATCGCTGCGTGACTCGCCACGGCGCCGACGTTGACCACGACGCCTTCGGCTGCGAGGAACAGCGGGACCCACGACGGGTCGGTCGTGGGGGCGACCATGATGTCTCCCGGCTCGATCGCTCCGGGATCGGACGGGTCGAGCACGATGCGGGCGATGCCCCGCACGACGCCGGGCGAGCCGGCAGCCCCCTGGAGCACGTCGCCGGCATCGGCTCTCGACGCGTTGCTCGTGCCGCGCACCGGCCACTGCGAAATCGGTGGGACCGGCCTGTCCGGACCGACGATGTAGGGCGGGTCGACCGTCGCCAGGTGATCGAAGACGGCGCGCCGCCGCGAAATCGTCTCGGTCATCGACGCCGGATCGGCGAGGAAGCCGTCGAGCTCCTCGTCGAGCAGCATGAACACGTCCTGCACCCGGTCGATCGCGCCCGCATCGACCATGCGCGTGCCGAGTTCCCAGAGCGCCAATTTGCCCTCGTGGATCAGCTTGATGCAGGCGTTCTTCCCCATCTCGCGCATGGCGAAAAACAGCGCAGCGGCACCGATGCCGGCCTGGAGACCACTATGTGCTTCGGGGTCACCCTCCACGACGGCCAGCAGCTCAGCGGTCAGCGCCTCGCGCTCTTCACGACCTCGACGGTGTGCTTGGGTCGGCGCCTTCGCGTCGCCCTGGTTGCGCATGCGCTCCAGCATCCCGAGTGCCAAGGTCGGCCTCGTCGTCCACGAGTTGGCGTGGAGGTCCCATTCGTTGGGACCGCGGTGGCCGTAGGTCGCGATCAACTCGTTCCACTCGTCGAGGAACGCCGCTGCATCGGCGTCGCTCGACTGCCCGATCCGCTCGATCACGTCGTCGACACCGGCATCGAAGGCGGCCGTCAACTCCGGCGAGTTCCGAATGGTGCGGCTCAGCGACCACATCGCCAACGACGCGTCGGCCGACTCGACGCCACCGACCGCCGTCAGCAGCTTGATCGCATCGTCGCCGCGACCGATGGCCGTGCAGATCGCCTGCACGGCACCCGGCCCGAGCGACGCCGCGAGCGCCGACTGGCAATAGGCGTGCCACGCCTCTTCGAGTACCGGGCCGGCCACGTCTCGGGCTCGGGCGACCAATTCGTCGTTGGTGGCGCTCGACAGATCGGGACGAGCGCCAACCGTGTCGGACGCCAACTGCGAGGCAGCGAGCTGCTGCGGAAAGTCGGACGTGCTCATCACCCATCCCATCCGCTCGGCGAGCTTGACGCTCTGGTCCTCGTTCTCGTCGTCGGGATGCGCCATGTACGGCGGCACGCCGGGATGATCACCGAAGTAGGCGTGGTCCATGCCCTCGACGCTGGCGCCGGGCATGCGTACGCCCATCACGCGCGGCAGCGAGAGCTGGTTGTAGAAGTAGCCACCCCAGTTGCCGAATACCTCCGGCGGGTCGAGCGCGAACTCGGTGGGCTCGACGACCCCGAACGACACGAACCCCTGGGCCACGCCCGGGATGCAACCCTTCATCCAAGCCAGGCTCCAGCCGAGCGGGCTGAACGGTTCCGGGCCGACCTCGTCGGCGTTCGCCCTCGTGTAATACGGGAAGCGGGTACTGATCTGCGTGTCGCTGATCCAGCTGTCTGGCACGTTGGCACTTTCCATGAGCGGGGAACCTAAATCGTCCGAACGCCCGATCTCGGATCGGAGCAGGGTCAGCGACTAGGAAGGCACCATGATCGATCTGAGCGGCAAGGTGTTCGTGGTGACCGGCGGCAACGGTGGCATCGGGCTCGGCATGGCGGAAGGCATCGTCATGTCCGGTGGCGCGGTGTCGATCTGGGGTCGCAATGCGGAGAAGAACGCTGCGGCGGTCGAGACGCTGGAAGGACTCGGCGGCACGGCGTCCGCGTTCGTGTGCGACGTCAGCGACGAGTCCGCTGTCGTCGACACGATGCGCCAGACCGTCGACGGCCACGGCCGCATCGACGGCTTGTTCGCCAACGCCGGGCGAGGCGGCACGGGCACCCCGTTCCTCGACCTGACGCTCGCGGAATGGCGCGCCGTGATGGACGTCAATCTGGACGGTGTGTTCATCACGCTGCGCGAGGCGGCCAGGCAACTCGTGGCCCAGGGCGATGGCGGCAGTCTCGTCGCCGTGTCGTCCACGTCGGCCATCCACGGCGCCGCCGGCAACGAGGCGTACGGCACGGCCAAGACGGCGCTCAACGGGCTCGTCCGCGCACTCGCCGTCGGCCTGGCTCGTCACCGCATCCGGGTCAACTCGCTGCTGCCGGGCTGGACGATCACCGAACTCGCCTCGGGTGGCTACGAGAGCGACGTGTTCCGGACGGCGACGATCAAGCGCACCCCGGTACGTCGGTGGGCCGAGCCGAGCGAGTTCCGGGAAGTCGGGGCGTTCCTCGCGGATCCGAGTCAGACCTACCACACCGGCCAGGAGATCTGCGTCGACGGCGGCTACACCATCTTCTGACCCTCGCTGCCGACCCCACGCCAGCGCGGCGAAAGGTCATGGTGCCTGGCACCATGACCTTTCACCATGACCTTTGGGGTCAGGGGAGGCGTTGGAGGAAGTCGACGACCGAGTCGTTGAAGGCGTCGTTGGCGTCGCCGGCGACCATGTGGCCGGCTCCTGCGACATCTGCGAACTCGGCATCGGGGGCGAGTTCGAGGAACCGTTTGGCCCCCTCCTCCGAGAGGAGATCGCTCTGACGGCCGCGCACGAGCAGGGTCGGGATGTCGAGTGCTCGCGCCGCGTCCTCGAGCGCTTCGGCGCGCTTGTCGAACTCGATGATCCGCGTCTCGTCGGTCTCGGAGTGCGGACCCCACATGAACGCCGGATCCCAGTGCCAGTACCACCGCCCGTCGTCACGCAGGCGAACGTTCTTGCGCAGGCCGTCGAGGTTCGTCGGGCGCGGCCGGTGCGGGTTGTAGGCGGCCACGGCGTCGGCGACCTCGTCGAGCGACCCGAACCCGGTGTGCATGTGTTCGTGCATGAACGAGCGGATCCGATCGACGCCTGCCGGCTCGATGTTGGGCGCCACGTCGACGAGCACCAGGGCCCGCGCGATCTGTTCGGGCCGGCTGTGATGCACTGCCATCAGCGACGAGGTGCCGCCGAGCGACGCCCCGACGAGCACCGGACGGTCGAACTGACGGGCGATGGCGGCGACGTCGCCCGGAAAGACACCCGCGCTGTAGTCGCCGCCGGGTGACCAGTCGCTGTCGCCATGTCCTCGCAGGTCGACCGACGCCACCTGGAATCCGCGACCGGACAGATCGCGCAGCGCGCTCCCCCACGAATGTCGGGTCTGCCCGCCGCCATGGAACAACAGCACGGCCGGGTCGTTCGGATCGCCGGCGATGTCGGCGCTGAGTTCGACACCGCCGACCGCCTGAAGCCGCACCGTCTCGATCAAGAGGTCACTCCGCGACCGGTGAGCACGTCTTTGCTGATGATCGTCTTCATGATCTCGCTGGTGCCGCCATAGATCGTGCAGACACGGGCGTCGGCGAACGCTCGGCCGACCGGGTACTCCGTGGTGTAGCCGTACCCACCGAACAACTGCAGGCACTTGTCGATGCATCGATTCTGCATCTCGGTCCCCCACAGCTTCGACATCGCCGCAACGGCCGGCGACAGCTCCCCGGCGTTCAACTTCATCACGCACTCGTCGATGAACGGGCGGGTCACCTCGACTTCGGTGGCGACCTCGGCGAGCACGAACTTCGTGTTCTGGAACGACGCGATCGGCTTGCCGAACGCGTGCCGCTCGTTGACGTAGTCGACGGTCCAGTCGAGCACCGCCTGCGCTGCCGCGAGTCCGTACAGGCCGATCGACAGGCGCTCCTGGGCGAGGTTGAAGCTGAGGTACTCGAACGCCTTGCCTTCTTCGCCGAGCAGATTGGTCACCGGAACTCGCACGTCGGAGAAGAACAACTCCGCCGTGTCGGCCGAGTGCTGGCCGATCTTGTCGAGGTTGCGCCCGCGTTCGAAACCCGGCATCCCACGCTCGACCACCAACAGCGACATCGCGTTCGCGCCCGCCTTCGGATCACCGGTCTTGCAGGCGACGATCACGAGGTCGGAGTTGATCCCGTTGGTGATGAACGTCTTGGCCCCGTTGAGCACGAACTCGTCGCCGTCACGAACCGCGGACGTGCCGATCGACTGCAGGTCGGACCCCGTACCCGGCTCGGTCATCGCGATCGCCGTGATCAACTCACCCGACGCGATGCCGTGCAGCCAGCGCTGCCGCTGCTCCTCGGTGCAGTACTCGATGAAGTACGGGGTCGTGATGTCGTTGTGCAGCATCATCCCGAGGCCGCCGCCGCCGATCCCGGCCCGAGCGATCTCCTCGTTCAGCACCGCGTTGAAGCGAAAGTCCTTGACGCCGCCCCCGCCGTACTCCTCCGGAATCGCCATCCCGATGAAGCCGTGCTTGCCGGCCTCCACGTAGACACCGCGGTCCATGATCCCCTCGCGCTCCCAGCGCTCGACATGGGGCACCATCTCGCTTTCCACGAACGCCCGAAAACTGTCACGGAAGAGTTCGTGCTCTTCGTCATAGATCGTCATGGGCACAGCATGTCAACTGGATCGGTTCGGCAACCAACTGGCGAACACGACTACCTTCGCCGACGTGATCATCTACGGCGTCGTCAACGCCAGCCCCGACTCACTCGCCGACGATTCGATCGCCACCACGCCGGAAGCGGCCGTGGATCGTGCTCGATCACTTCTTGCCGACGGCGCCGATGCGATCGACCTCGGCGGCCAAGGATCGACCGACAAGGCGACGGTCGTCGGGTGGGAAGACGAATGGGCGCGAGTCGAGCATCTCCTCCCCGCGCTGGCCGATCTCGGCGTCGACATCTCGATCGACTCGTGGCGACCCGAGGTCGTGCAACGGTCGCTCGATGCTGGCGCCTCCGTCATCAACGCGGCCGATGGCATGCAATCGGACGAGATGTGGAAGGTCGCTGCCGAGTACGACGTGCCGATCGTCGTGCCGTTCCTGTCGGGCCCGAACCCTCGTGAAATGGACCACGTCCGCACCGATCCGGTCGAGGTGATGCTCGACTTCTTCGAGGCGCGCCTCGCCGACGCCGACCGATTCGGATTGCGTCACCGTTGCATCGTCGACCCAGGTACGGGCTTCGCTCCGTCGAACTGGGCGTGGGACGACCGATTCGTCTACCAGAAGCGGGTCTACAGCAATCTCGACGCACTCCGCCGATTCGGATTGCCGATCTACATCGCGCTGCCATGGAAGGAAACCGCGCAGCACGACGAGCTGCTCGAGATCGTCGTGCGCCAACGACCCGAGTACGGCCGAGCGCACTACCCGGAGAAGATCCGACGGTTCGAAGCGGCCGCCCGGCTCGAACTCGACGGCGGTGCCACCAACACCACGACTCAGGCGTAGCCGGGATCGACGACGACGTCGGGACTGTCGAGCCCATCGTCGATCAGGTGCACGCGTGCTCCGATCGGGTGCAGCCCGTCGGCGCGTTGTTCGAACCAGCGACCTTCGAGATTGTCGAGTCGCTCCCAGCTCTCGCCGTCCTGTCGTTCGAGCGCGTTGATCACGCCGCCGTGCGACACGACGAGCAACGTCTCGCCGAGATGCAACTCGCGCAGACGGGCCATCGCGACCATCGCCCGTTCGACGATGTCACCGTCGGGCTCGTAGCCAGGCGGCCGTCGACCCTCGGCGAGATAGCCCGGATACTCCTGCTCGATCTCGATGCGCGTGAGTCCTTCCCACTCGCCGGCGTGGCGTTCGGCGAGTGCACCGACCGCTGGAGCGAGCCTCACGCCGAGCGCCTCGGCGAGGATCTCCCCCGTTCGCCGCGCCCGTCGCAGGTCCGACGTGATCACCGAGTCGAAAGGCCCGAGGCGCGCCGCGGTCGCCGCGGCGCGCTGCGCCTGGGATTCGCCGTGTTCGGTGAGCGGCGGATCGGCCTGCCCCTGCCAGCGTCCGACCGCGTTCCACGTCGACTCCCCATGTCGGATCAGGAGCATCCGTACGCTCATCGTCGAGACGTTCCTCGACTCAACCCGAGGCTCTGCAGCGACGGGCGCGACGCGAGATTGAGCGGCACTTCCGACCCGTCGGCGCGGCGAAGTACGTCACCGGACTCGCCCGCCACACCCGCTCGGCCGAGCATGGTGCCCATCACCTCGGCGGCCTGGACCGACAGCGACTGGAGCGTTCGATGGCGGTGCAGACGATCGCCGAGATCGACCTGCGCGATCGACTCGGCACCGAACCGTCGGGCGATGTCGATCAACAACCCCATCTCGACGCCCCAGCCCTGCACGAAGTCGACCTGTTCGAGCACCGACCGTCGACCGGCGTACTCGCCGGACAGCGGCTGGGCGAGGCCCGTGAGCGCCGGAAAGTAACGCGACATCAGCGGCCGCGCGACCAGCTCGGTGGTGCGACCGCCGCCGCCGTACTTGGTCGGGCGGTGATACAGCGCCTTCACCATCGCCACCGACTCGTCATCGAGTAGCGGGCCGAGCAACTTCATCACCCAGTCGGGTTCGAAACTGGTGACATCGCCGTCGCACCACACGATGAAGTCGCCGTGGCTCACCAGCAGCGACGCCCACAGCACGTTGCCCTTGCCGTGGCCGATGCCATGCTCTGCGTGGACATCGTCGATCGACACGACGCGTGCGCCGGCATGTGCAGCGACGCGTGCGGTGTCGTCGGTGCTGCGGTCGTCGACGACGATCAACTCGTCGACGAGGCCGGTCTTCTCGATGAGCTCGGTTCGGATCACACTGATGAGCGGTCCGACCGTGGCCGCCTCGTCGCGGCACGGCAGACACACCGAGACGGTGCGATCGGCTTTGGCGGCAAGCAGCGCGGCGACGTCGTCGTCACTCAACGCGTCGGGAACCTCGAACGTGCGGGTGCCGGTCACGGCTCAGTCCGTCGACAGCAGCCCGCGTGGGTAGACCCCGCCGGGTTCGAGTTCGTCGTCCCAACCTTGCGGGCACAGCTCGGGAGCGATGTCGGCCAGCGGGGCGAGCACGAATCGGCGTTCGCCATAGCGGGGATGCGGAATCGTGAGGTCTTCGCTCGACATCTCGACACCCTCGAACAGCACGATGTCGACGTCGAGTGTGCGCGGCCCCCACCGCACGACCCGCTGGCGCATCGCCTCGGCCTCGATCCGCTGGCACCGGCGTAGCAGCGCGAACGGGTCGAGCGAGGTCTCGACCTCCACCACCATGTTCAGGTAGGGACCCTGGTCGTCGGGCCCGCCGACCGGGTCGGTCTCGTACACCTGTGACATCGCCGTCACGTTGCCGAGGCTCGCCACGCCGAAACGCAGGTAGCTCTCTCGATCGCCGAGATTGGAGCCGAGGGCGATGAACGCCCGATGCGCAGTGTGCGGCGGCACGGCCGCTTCGGCGCGGGTGCGCCGGATTCGCACGGCAGTGTCTTGCGCGTCGAGAGCGAGCGGCGGACGCAGCTTGGTCAGCTTGACGTCGACGGCTTCGACCCGGTCGAAGGCGAGCACGACGTCGGCGATGCGTGCGACGAGCCGCTCCAGCAACACGTCTTTGGATTCGACCACGACGGCCAGGACGTTGTCGGCGACCAGCCCATAGTTGACGGTGTCGCCGAGTTCGTCGGAGACGCCTGCATCATGCAGGTCGACCTCGAACGACAGGTCGATCTGGAGTGGTTGAGCGATCTCGCGCTCATGGGGCAGGGCGCCGACGACGGTCACTGCGCGCAGCCCGTTGATCTCGATCCGATCGCTCATGTCCGGAACCCTAGGGTGACCCGACGGCGGTTTGCGTAACTGCGACCTCCTCGCATCTGGAATTTCTTCTCGACGCCTCGCCCATCGACTGGTCGAGCCCATCGACTGGTCGAGCCCATTCGGTTCGATACACACTCGCGCGACACAATGGCGAGATGAGCGAGAACTCCGAACCTGCTGTCCTCACCGAGCGCCGCGGGCGCGTCCTCTTGATCACGCTGAACCGACCCGACGCGATGAACGCGATCAACGGTGCGTTGTCGAGCGGGCTCGTCGCAGCAGTCGAGGAACTCGATGGCGATCCGGGTCTGACAGCGGGTGTGCTCACCGGAGCCGGACGCGGATTCTGCTCGGGAATGGACCTCAAGGCGTTCTCTCGCGGCGAGGACATCGGCCCGATGATGACCTTCATCCGCCACGGCTCCGCCAAGCCGTTGATCGGCGCGATCGAAGGTTTCGCGCTCGCCGGTGGCCTCGAACTCGCGTTGGCGTGCGACCTGCTGGTCGCGGCCAAGGGCGTCAAACTCGGTATTCCCGAGGCCGGGGTCGGCCTGTTCGCCGCTGGCGGCGGACTCCTTCGCTTGCCGAGCCGAGTCGGATACGGCAAGGCGATGGAGATGGCCTTGACGGCGGATCCGATCACCGCCGAGGAAGCGTTCGACTACGGCCTCGTCGCCCGCATCACCGAGAAGGGCGACGCCGTCGCGGGAGCGATCGAACTCGCGGAACGCATCGCCAAGAACGCTCCGCTGGCCGTCGCCGCATCGAAGCGTCTCATCCAGGCAACGCAGGGTGCCACCGACGACGAGTTCTACGAGATCCAGAATCCGCTCATGGGCCAGGTGTTCGGCTCGAACGACGCGGCCGAAGGACCCCGCGCGTTCGCAGAAAAGCGCGCCCCGGAGTGGACCGGCTCCTGACCGACGACGCAGCAGGTCAGGCGAGGGACTGACCCGCCGTTGGCGCGTCGTCGCGGTTCTCCCACACGATCAGCGACGCGTAGTTGTCGACGGTCGGGTTCGGCATGTAGTCGGCGAGCACGCCGCGCACCTCGAACCCGTTCTCGAGCTGGAACGACAGTGTGCGGTCGTACAGCTCGCCCGCAGCAACCTTCGCCACGTACTCCGCCGCCGACATCGCGTGCTTGTGACCCGCGAAACCGGGAATCACGCCACCCGCGACGATGCCGCGCAGACCCAGATCACGACAGACCTGTTTGCGGATCTCGTACAACTCCGCGCCGATGCCATGTCGACGGTGATCGGGGCGCACGACGAGGGTCATCCCGTAGTACCAGTCACCGTCGGGCACGTGGCCGGTGCCGCCTCCGTTCGCTTCGAGCAGGCTGAGCATGGTGTGTTGCGGCTGGTCGAAATCGAAGAACGTCCGCACGCCGAACCCGGTGGCGATCGGCACGTCGCGCTCGCCGAGGCCGACAAAACACCCATGCGGGAACTCGCGGGCGAGATCGAGGATGTCTTGGCGACCGAACAGGTTGTCAGGGCCGGTGTTGGGGAACGCCTGGCCTTCGAGCTCGACGACCATGTCCGCCCAGACAGCGTCGAGGTGGAAGTAGCGCAGGCCGGAACGTGCTCCGATCACGACCGGCGGCGTCGGCGGGGTCGGTAGTACCTCAGGGATTCGCAGCGGCATCGCGACACGCTGGTAGTCGTTGTCGATCGGTGGCCCCCAACACGACCAGAACCCGTCGGTCTTCGGCCGCATCACCGCCGCGCCGCTCGACTCGATGTGCAGCGGTTCGCTCGCGACCTGGCAGATCGCCGACGACTCGCGAGTCATGGCAAAAAGCCGCTCGTTGTCGACGTCACCCTCGGCGAGGAGCTGAGTCGCCATCGCCAATCGTTTCGTCGACGACTCGTTGAGCAGCGGCGCCCGCTGCGCCTGCACGGCCGTCGCAGCCGGATCGACCGTATGGTTGGTGTGCACGATCACGTTTCCGGCGAGCGTGGTCACCGGGCGTACCGATGGCATCGCCTCGACGTTGTAGCCGACGTCGTGGCGGTCGTAGATGAGGTAGTTGTGTGCCCCCGCGAGATCGGCATCGAGCAACACGCGAAGGGCTTCGTCCGCCGTCGAGGTCTTGAGCATGCCGCGAACGACCGACGTCCACGCGACCCCGCGGGTGCCATCGATGCCGCTGAGGTTGTTGATGCCGACGCATACGCCATCGGTGTTCATGCCGATCTGGCCGAGGCAGCCGGTGGTCGTGAACACGTTGAACGCCGGCGCGTCGGTGGGACGGGCTCGGTGCAAGAAGACGTGTTCGGTCGCCGAGTCGTGCATGTCCCACGTCTGCGCGAGGTAGCCGGCGCCGCCCGCTCGATGGTCGGGAACGATCACGGCAGTGCAGTCGTCCTCGATCAACGTCGTCGGAATGGGACCCCCTGAGACCGCTCGGACCGTGTCGACGAAGTCGGTGAACCCGCCGACGATGATCGCCTCGGCGATCGAGATGCCCGCCGCTTCTGCCATCGCCGCCATCTCGACGAAGAGATCGAGATCGAACGCTTCGTGGGCCGGGATCATCGACTCGGCGATCTCGATCACGTCGGCACGGCTGATCGGCCCGCCGCTCCACGCTCCAGACGTGACGAGTTCGACGCGGTCGGCAGCGTAGATGCGGATCTCCTCGGCGAACGCCGAGCCGTGGGCCGCTCCGATGCGTTCCGGGGAACCCGAAGTGTCGAGGATGCGAATCGGCGGGCGTCTCATGGTCTGGCAACGATATATCGTGCCGTCGATGGTCTCTTCACCATTACGCCGTGAGCCCGACCGTGAGCCCGACCGTGAGCCCGACCCGTCAGCCAGCAAGCCCGACCCGTCCGGCGTCGGCGAGGCGACCACGACGGCGTTGTGGATCGACCAGCTCGGCACCATCGACGCACGTCCGCCCCTGCCCGGCGACCTCGATGCCGACATCGCGATCGTCGGCGGTGGATTCAGCGGCCTGTGGACCGCGTACTACCTCGCGGAGCTGCAGCCCGATGCCCGCATCGTCGTGCTCGAACAGCACGTGTGCGGCTACGGAGCGTCTGGGCGCAACGGAGGCTGGGCGATCGGGGAACTGGCCGGGGCCGCGTCCAAGTACGCCAAGCTGTCGTCACCGCAGGCCGCGCTCCGGCTCGAGCGAGCGGCGTTCGCCTCCGTCGACGAGATCGGCCGGGTCGCCGCTGCCGAAGGCATCGAGTGCGGATTCCATCGCGGCGGCAACATCCGCCTCGCCCGCACCACGCCGCAAGCCGATCGCCAGCGCGCCGAGATCGAATCCGCTCGAGCACACGGACACGGCGATGACGTGATTCGCCTGCTCGATCCCGATGAGGCTCGCACCCACTTCGCTGCGACCGACGTCCGCTCCGGGATCTTCTTCGCTCCGTGCGCATCGCTCGATCCAGCACGACTCGTGCGCGGACTCGCGCGCGCCGCTGAGCAGCGAGGCGTCACGATCCACGAAGGCACCACGGTTCGATCGATCGAACCCGGACGGGTCGAGACCGACCACGGCACCGTCCGCGCCGCGGTGACGGTGGGCGCCCTCGAGGCCTACACCCGAGATCTGCAGGGCGCCCGCCGCGACCTGCTTCCCGTCTACTCGCTGATGGTCGCGACGGAGCCGCTCCCCGCCTCGGTCTTCGACGAGATCGGCCTCCACGACCGACCGACGTTCGCCGACGACAGGTACATGGTGATCTACGGCCAGCGGACCGACGACAATCGCATCGCATTCGGTGGACGTGGGGTCCCCTACCTGTTCGGCTCGAAGATCGATCGTGCAACCGAACTCCACGAGCCATCGCACCGCCTGATCCGTGACACCTTGGTCGAGCTCGCTCCCGTCCTGCGCGACGCGCGCATCACCCATCGTTGGGGCGGCGTGCTCGGCATCCCGCGCAACTGGCTCCCCTCCGTTCGCTTCGACCGCGCGAGCGGCGCCGGCACGCTCGGCGGCTACGTCGGTGAAGGCGTCGCAGCGGCCAACCTCGCGGGTCGTACCCTCGCCGAGGTCATCGCCGGCGTCGAGACCGAACGCACCGATCTGCCGTGGGTCGGGGCCTCGGCGCGGCGGTGGGAACCCGAGCCGTTCCGGTGGCTCGGCGTGCGCGCGAGTCGTCGCATCCTGATCGCCGCCGACGACCGCGAAGCGGCACGCGATCGCGAGGCGAAAGTGGCCACCTGGGTCGCCGGGCTGCTGCGCGGCGATTGACACTGCGCTCGCGCATCCGCTGTGGAATGATCAGCAAATGACTGCGCTGCTGCATCCCTTCGCCGATCCGGCGAAGCCCGAAGAAGGTTTCATCAAGATCGTTCGGGCCAAGGGCACGACCCTGTGGGACGAGCACGGCAAGTCGTATCTCGATGCGATGGGCAGCCTCTGGTACTGCCAGGTCGGCCACGGCAACCAGGAGATGATCGACGCGATCAGCTCCCAACTCGGAGCGCTCGACACGCACCACATCTTCGACCCGTTCACCCACCAGCCCGCCATCGACGTCGCGGAGGCGATCGCCTCCAAGTGCCCGATGCCCGACGGGCGCGTCTTCCTCGGCAGCTCCGGCTCCGAAGCGGTCGATACCGCCCTGAAGCTGATGCGGCAGTACCACCGCCTGCGCGGCGACCACGATCGCCAGATCATCGTGCGGCGCACCCGCGGCTATCACGGCACGAACTGGGGCGGCACCACCGCTCAGGGCATCGAACTCAACCGCGAGGGATGGGGCGACCTGGTCCCGCACTTCATCGAGGTCGATCCCGACGACATCGAAGACGCGGCACGAGTGTTCGCCGAGCACGGCGAGCGCATCGCCGGTGTCATCACCGAACCGGTCCAGGGTGCGGGCGGCGTGTTCCCACCGATGGACGGCTACCTCGAAGGACTCCGCAAGCTGACGCAGCAGCACGGCACGTTGTTGTGCTTCGACGAGGTCATCAGCGGGTTCGGCCGAACCGGCTCGTGGTTCGCGTCCCAGACCTACGGCGTCACCCCCGACCTGATCACGTTCGCCAAGGGCGTCACCTCCGGCTACCAGCCGCTGTCGGGCGTCATCGTCGGTCGTGACGTCGCCGACGTGTACGAGTCCGCCGACGCGATGCTGCGGACGGGCTACACCTACTCCGGGCACCCCGCGTCGTGTGCCGCCGGGGTCACCAACATCGGGATCATCGAGCGTGACGGCCTCGTCGAGCGCGCCTCGCACATCGGTCGACGGTTCGACGAGGCGTTCTCGGCGCTCACCGCCGACGGGGTGCTCGCCGGTCACCGCGGCGTCGGCGCCGTTCGTGCGGCCCAGGTGCACGACGACGCGATCGGCGTCCGCCAGCGCATGCTCGAGCACGGCGTCGTCGTCCGACCCATCGGCGACGTGTTGTCGTTCTGTCCGCCGCTCACGACGAGCGATGCGGAGATCGACACCATGGTCGAAGTGATGGTCGCTTCGATCCAGGCCTGAGTCGCTCCACTACGTTCGGAGCATGGAGCTCCGACACGACGTCCTCGACGTCGACACCCCCGATGGCCCGATGGCCATCCTCGTGACGCAGCCGGCCGACGACGGCCCGTACCCCACCGTCGTCATCTTCCACGACGCGCCCGCGATCCGACAGGCGATCCGCGACTTCATGGCCAAACTGGCCGGTGAGGGATACCGGGTGGCGACGCCCGACCTGTACCACCGCGCCGGACGGATGATCGGCTTCGAACCCGATGCGGTCGCCGCCGATCCGTCGCTGCGCGACCAGATGGTGACGCTGCTCTACTCGCTCACCGACGATGGCATCCAACGTGACCTCGACGCCACGCTCGGCGCGCTCGACCTCGCCGACGACGAACTCCTCGGCACGATCGGGTTCTGCCTCGGCGCCCGCGCCGTGGTGCGCACGCTGACGCGGCTGCCCGACCGGTTCGGCGCAGGCGCGACATGGCATCCCTCGTTCCTCGCCGACGACGGTGACGACTCGCCACACCTCACGGCTGCCGACATCGCCCGCCCGCTCTACATCGGCATCGGTACCGCCGACCAGGTCCAGTCGATCGCGATGCATCAGCCGTTCTTCGATGCCGTCGAACCGCTCGAACACGTCGAGGTCGAGATCTTCGACGGTGCCGACCACGGCTTCACCTGGCCCGGCTACGCCACCTACCACCAGGTCGCGTCCGACACGTGTTTCGCCAAGACCACCGCGCTCTTCGCGCGACACCTGAGCGCCGGGCGCTGACGTGGGCCCCGAACTCATCGAGAAGATCAAGGCCGACATGGCCTACGAGTTCGCACGAACCGCACCGCCAGACGGGTTCCCTGCGTTCCACGACATCTCGACCGAACGCCACATCAGCGACGAGTTCTACGAACTCGAACAGGCGCACCTGTGGCCCAAGACCTGGGTGCTGGCCGGCCGCAGCGAAGACGTCCCGAACCCCGGCGACTACGTCACCTTCGACGACCTCGGCGTCCCGATCCTCATCGTGCGCGGCACCGACGGCGAGATCAACGGGTACTACAACACGTGCCAACATCGCGGCGCGCCGGTCGTGCGCGACCCTCGGGGTTCGTCACGACGGCTGCGATGCCAATACCACTCCTGGACCTACGACATCGACGACGGGGCGCTCGTCTCGGTGCCCGACGAACGCGACTTCGTCGATCTCGACTGGCAGGAGCGCTGCCTTCCTCGTGTCAGGTGCGAGACCTTGGGCGGCTTCGTGTTCGTCAATCGCGACCTCGATGCGTCTCCCCTCATCGATTGGCTCGGCACCGCCGCCGACATGTTCACGCCGTTCCAGACCTCGACGTTGCGAGAGGTCTACCGCGAGTCGCGCATCGTGCCGTGCAACTGGAAGGTCACCGCGGAGGCGTTCCTCGAGGTGTACCACTTCCGCCACATCCACTCCCACGACGGTGTGAGCGTGCTCGACAACCGTGGCGCCGCGATGGGTCTGTACCCCAACGGGCACAGCCGGATGATCACCCCGTACTCGAAACAGAACCTCGAGCGGTCGGGTCTGGCCTCATGGGACGACTGGCGCCACCTCAACCACGGTCAACTCGGCGCGATCGACACCGTGCCCGCGATGGTCGACTGCACGAGTACGGCGATCAGCCTGTTCCCCAACGCGATCATCCCGCTGGGGTCGTACGGGTTTCCGATCAACCTGTTCTGGCCGATCGACAAGCGCACGACACGGCTCGACTGGATCTACTACGCCGTTCCGCCCGAGGGACAGGACCGTTTCGACCCGAGCGACCTCCCCGATCACTGGAGCGCCCGGCGCGCCGTCTACAACCAGATCATGGCCGAAGACGAGATGAACATGGCGCCGATGCAACGGTCCATGGAGTCGCCGGCGCTGACGGGCATCCCGATCAACTATCAGGAGCGACGGATCTGGCATCTCCACGAGGAGATCGATCGAGTGATCGGCCCCGACCGCATTCCGGAACGGATGCGCATGCAACAACTGCTCGACCCCTACGTCGAACGCTGACGCTCACACGACCGGCGCGCCTCGACGCTCGCAGAGCGCGTCTCGATCTCGCACTGCGCACGTCTCGAACGACCGAGGCAGGCGCCGTGGTGCTGCGTCTCAGTGATGCATCGCGTTGTTGTCGAGCACCCGACGAGCAACGACCGGGAGCATCTTCACCGCGATCTGCGGTGCTTCCTCGAGCACGTTGTCGAACGAGCGGCTGTCGATGTGGAGCACCCGCACCGCATCCTTGGCTGCGACGGTCGCGTTACGCGGACGATCGGCCAGCAGGCCCATCTCACCGGCGAACCCACCGGCACCGATGGTCGCGATCTCGGTGTCGCCGAGCTGCACCGACAAGGTCCCATCGAGCACGATCACCATCTCGCGCGCCGAACTGCCGGCGCGCATCAGCTTGTCGCCGGCCTTGAACGACAGCTCGGTGACTGCTGCACCCACGACGTCGAGGTCGTGATCGTCGAGATCCGCGAACAGCGGAACGGCTCGCAGGTAATCGTGATACGTGTTCCGTGACATGGAACACACCCTACAGAACCCCAGGTCACCGACGTGCCCTCGGAGCGCGCCCCGCCTCGACCGACTCGCCGGGCGCCTGTCAACATCTGCCCATGACCGAAACGATCACCGGCACCGACCGGTCGGCAGGAGTCAGCCTCACCGAACTCCTCGGCGGCGACACCGGTCCCGTCTCCGACGTGCTGCGCGCCGAATCCCGCGAGGGCCTGCGCGACGGCAACACCAGAAGTCCGGCGTGGTACTACACGTCCCCGGAGTTCCACGCGCTCGAGGTCGAGAAGCTGTGGAGCCGGGTCTGGCAGATGGCCTGCCTCGAGGAGGAAATCCCCGATGTCGGCGACTACCACGTGTACGAGATCGCCGACATGTCGTTCCTCATCGTTCGCACCGAGGAGGGGATCAAGGCGTTCCGCAACGCGTGTCTGCACCGCGGCCGGCTGCTGCGGGAGAGCGACGGCAAGGGCGCGAAGAGTCTGCGCTGCGCCTTTCACGGCTGGAATTGGGAACTCGACGGAGCACTCAAGGAGATCCCTTGCGAATGGGACTTCCCGTCGATCCGCAAAGAGGACTACTCACTCCCGCAGGCATCGGTCGGCACGTGGGACGGCTTCGTGTTCATCAACCCCGACCGCGACGCCGAGCCCTTGGCCGAGTATCTCGCCGGGTTCGACGAGCACTTCGCCAAGTACCCGTTCGCCCGCAAGGTGAAGACCGCCCACGTCGAAAAGATCATGCGCTGCAACTGGAAGGCGTGCCAGGAAGCGTTCATGGAGGCGTACCACGTGGTCGCCACGCATCCGACGCTGATGCAGACGCTCGGCGATGCGAACACCCGCTACGACACCTGGGGCAACTACAGCCGGGCGATCTCGCCCCAGCAGATCGACTCTCCGCATCTCGCGAACATGCCCAAGTGGGAGGTCGATCCCGACGGCAAACAGTTCGTTCGGTACCGCCACCCGATGAACGGACACATCTACGAGCGCACCGATGTCAGCGAGCCGGCCGCGCACAGCCAGGTGCGAGTGATCGATCTCG
This sequence comes from Ilumatobacter sp., assembly GCF_046290335.1. Lineage (GTDB taxonomy): Bacteria > Actinomycetota > Acidimicrobiia > Acidimicrobiales > Ilumatobacteraceae > Ilumatobacter_A. The sequence continues at coordinate 347,131 of NZ_JBKAGH010000005.1, forward strand.
ACGGGCACGAGAGCTACTTCGAGAGCGACGGCACCTACGTGTCGGGGCCGATCACGCAGGCCGACCCGCATCTGCTGATCTGGGTCGGCGGACCGTCTCCCGCCGGGGTGTTCGACGTGCCGATCATGGGCAAACCCGACACCGACTCGATGGTCGAGGCCCGCTCGATCACGGCGAGCGCCCGCCGCGACGAGTGGCGTCAGAAGGCCGGTGGCGACCTCGACCCCGACGCGTTCGCCGACGCCGAGTTCGTCGACGCGATCTGGTACTCGGTGTTCCCCAACTGGTCGCCGTGGGGCGTCTTCAACGCGCTGCACTACCGATTCCGGCCCAACGGAAACGACCCCGACACCTGCATCTTCGAGGTCATGATGTTCGTGCCGTGGGGCGACCAGGCCAACCGCCCCGCGCCGGCGAAGGTCACCAAACTCGGCCCGGACGACGACTGGACGCTGGCGACCGAACTCGGCGCGACCGCCAAGATCTTCCAACAGGACTCGGTCAACCTCCCTCACGTTCAGCGCGGCCTCAAGGCACAAGAGCAGCAGGAAGTGATCTTCGCCAACTACAACGAGACGAAGATCCGCCACTTCTGGGAGCACCTGCACCACTGGCTCGAGATCGGCCAGACCAACGTGAGCATCACGCCGCGTTGACGCGCGGCGACGTCTCGTGCGCTACACCGTCAACCTGCTGCGAGCGTCCGACGACTGCGTCGACTGGGCGCGACGCCGTGAAGCCGAAGGCTGGGACGCGCTCTCGGTCGCCGACCACCTGTACACCGGCTCCAACGCCTACCCGCACGTCTGGGTCAGTGCGACGGCGATGGCGATGGCCACGACTCGGCCGACCATCTCGACCGCGTTCGTCAACAACCTGTTCCGCAGCCCGGTCGAGGTCGCTCAGGCCGCGTTGCAGTTGCACCAGATCAGCGGCGGGCGCTTCGAACTCGGTCTCGGGGCCGGGTGGGCCGACCGCGAGGTGCTCGGCGCGGGGCTCGAGTACCCCGAACCGCGCGACCGCGCAGGGCGCTACATCGAGGCGGTCGAGATCGTTCGCACACTCCTGCACGAAGGTGCCTGCACGTTCGACGGCGACTACTACGACATCGACGTGCCGATGATCGGCCCGATGAGCGATGCACCGCCACCGCTCATCGGATCGGTCGGAGGCACGCGGACCACGCGTCACGTCACGCCGTGGCTCGATCGCGTCGAGATCAAGGCACAGAGCGCTGCGACGAGAGGTGGCTCACTCGACATCGGCGTGATGGCCGGCATCGGCGACGATCATCTGCTGGAGATGATCGACCGGGTGCGCGACGTGCGACCCGACATCGAGATCTCGATGTTCACCCTGTTCAGCGTCGGAGACGACCCGGTCACGACGAGCGTCGGTGACGCGATGCGCTCCGGCGGCGGGTTGTTCCGTCGCTTCTTCGGCGAGCCGGGCCACGTCGCCGAGGGGATGGCGTGGCTCGAGTCGATCGGCATCACTCACGCCTCGCTGAGTCCGATGACGCCGGCGTCGATCGAAGCCCTCGCCCCGCACGTGGTCGGAACGTGATCGAGATGACCGACGACTGGATCTCCATCACCCGCGCGGTTCACGAGTTCGCGTACGGCATCGACACCCGCGACTGGGCGCTCTACCGCAGCATCTTCGCGGACGGGCCGATCGACTTCGACTACTCGTCGTACCACGGACGACCCGGTTCGTCGATGGACGCCGACGCCTGGGTCGCCAACGTCCGGCCGCTGTTCGACGGGCTCGATGCGACGCAGCACTCGATGTCGAACCCGCTCGTCGACGTCGACGGCGACACCGCTCGATGCCGCATGTACATGCAAGCGGCCCACTTCCTGTGGCGAGACGATCTCCTGGCCGAGACCGGCAGTGCCGAATCTGAGTTCACGATCGGCGGCTACTACGACGACCGGCTCGTTCGCACCGCATCGGGCTGGAAGCTGACGGCCGTCACCCTCACCGTCTTCTGGCGTCGCGGCAACGCGGCCATCATGTCACTCGCCACCCGCTAAAGCGATGAGAACCCACGCGACCTGTTCACGCCGATTCTCATCGCGGCGCCAACCTCACCCCAAGCGATGAGAACTCGCGCGACCTGTTCACGCCGATTCTCATCGCCGCGCCAACCTCACCCCAAGCGATGAGAACTCGCGCGACCTGTTCACGCCGGTTCTCATCGCCATGTGGGGTGAGGTTTAGCGGGGGACGTCTTTCCAGGGGCCGGTGTCGGTCTTGGGTTCTCGGGGAAGGCCGAGGACGCGTTCGCCGATGATGTTGCGCTGCACCTCGTCGGAGCCGCCGGCGATGCGATACCCGGGCGCACCGAGCACGTGGGCGGTCCACTCATAGGTGCCCCACTCCCCCGTGTCGGCGGTGAGCTTGGCTCCGAGGATCGCGCTGACCATCTCGGTCATCTGGTACATCCCCTCGGTCCAGATCAGCTTGCCGAGCGAGCCTTCGGGGCCGGGCGTTCCCGACTTCGCCAAGTCGGCAGCGCGACGGTTCACCATCGACTCGATGCGGCTGTGGATGTAGGTCTTGACGAGCCCGTCGCGGATGATCGGGTCGTCGGCGACACCCAGCGCGTTCGCCGTGGCGAGCACCTTGCTCCACGAACCGCCCGACGCGCCACCGCCTTCGCCCTCGGAGTGATCCCGCTCGAAGCCGAGCGTGGTGAGGGCGACCTTCCACCCATCGCCTTCCTCGCCGAGGCGCAGATCATCGGGGACGCGCACGTCGTTGAAGAAGACCTCGCAGAACGACGAGCCGCCGCTCATCTGCGCGATCGGACGGATCTCGATGCCCGGCAGATCCATCGGGATGACGAACGCCGTCATGCCCTGGTGCTTCACGACATCGGGGTCGGTTCGTGCGATCAACTCGCCCCACTGGCTGAACTGGGCACCCGACGACCAGACCTTCTGGCCGTTGACGACCCACTCGTCGCCATCGCGGACCGCCTTGCAGGCGAGCCCCGCGAGGTCGGAGCCAGCACCCGGCTCGCTGAACAGCTGACAGCACAGCACCTCGCCAGCGACGAACGACGGGATCCATCGTTGCTTCTGCTCGTCGGTACCGAAGACGTTGATCGTCGGGGCGATCAGGCCGCGCGTGACCGCCAGCGTCTCGTGGACGCCGGGGGTGAGGAACTGACGCTCGAGACGCCCGAACGCACGCGAATGTGCACGGCTCAGGCCGAGGCCACCGAGCTCGGTCGGCCAGGTGATCGCGTGGTACCCGCGCTCGGCCTTGGCCTGCACCCACTCCATCAGACGGTCGAGGTGCGCACGCTCGACGTCGTAGGTCATCGCATGGAAGACCGAGACGTCGAACTCGCCCTCGCCCCACACGATGCCGGTCTCGGTCTTGGTCGGCCGACGCTCGAGCTTGCTCTCGAGCCACGCTTCGGCCTGTGCCGCGAAGTCGTCGACGCTGATGTCGGGGTCGACCAGAGGACGGTCTTGGATGTCGGTCACGATGAAGCTCCTGAGTTCACGATCTGTTCGATGTCGCCAGCGAGCCATGCGTCTCGCAGGGCCCGCTTGTTGATCTTGCCCATCGTGTTCCGTTTGAGATCGGTCACGACGTAGTACTCGCGAGGACACTTGTAGTGGCTGAGCCGCGCTCGGAGCCACTCGGAGAGCTCTCCGGCGTCCGGCGCATCGGTCACACCGGACGTGTCGGTCGGCATCACCAGGCAGATCATCGACTCGCCCATCTCGGGATGCGGCACCCCGATACACGCGACGTCGGCGATCGCCGGGTGGTCGATGAGCAACTGCTCGGCTTCGGCCGGATAGATGTTGACCCCACCCGACACGATCATGTCGCTGAAGCGGTCGGTGATGTACACGTAGCCGTCGTCGTCGATGTAGCCGATCTCGCCGAGCGTGAACAGCCCGGGCTCGGGGTTCGACGCTGCCGTCTTCTCCGGATCGTTGGGATAGATGATGCCCCGGCCGGTGTCGTCTCGGAAGTACAGCGCACCTTCGGTGTTCGGCGGCAACTCGTTGAGCTGCTCGTCGAGCACGAGCGCGTGGAACGGCGGGATCGAGCGTCCGACCGACCCCTTGTGCTCCATCCACTCCTCACTCGAGATGCCGCACACCGTTCCCACTTCACTGGCCCCGTACGCGTCACGGAACACCGGACCGAACCATTCGATCATCGCGGCCTTCACGTCGACCGGACACTTGGCGCCCGTGTGCGCGATGAGCTGCATCGACGACACGTCGTACTTGGCCTTCACCTCGTCGGGGAGCGCGAGCATCCGCACGAAGTGCGTCGGCACCATCACCGTGGTCTCGGTCCGGTACCGGTCGATCGCCGCCAGTGTCGCCTCGGCGTCGAACTTCGACAGGATCACCGAAGGCACCCCGGCGCACAGCAGGCGCATTCCCGACAACGGGCCGGTGTGGTACATCGGGCCGACGACGAGGTGGGTACCGAATCCGGAGAACCCGCCCTGTGCGAGCGCCGCGAGGTGTTCGACCATGTTGGTGCCGCCGGCGAACATCGTCGGCGGCAGCTCGGTGCCCTTCGGGCGTCCCGTCGTGCCGGAGGTGTAGAGCAGGTTGGGGTGCGGGACGACGTCGTCGGGCGGGTCGGCGTCGTCGCCGCCGGCCAGCCACTCGTCCCACGACTGCACCCCGTCGACGTCGTCGCAGCCCCAACCGATCACGGTGTCGACGCCTGCCTCGCGAGCCGCCGCGAGGCCGCGCTCCGCGGTGTCGGGCCCGACGAACAGCACCCGGCTGTCGGAGTCGTCGAGGATGTAGGCGGCCTCCTCGGCGGTGAGGTGGAAGTTGACCGGCACCGACGACGCTCCGGCGAGCAGACCACCGAGGTGGGCGAGTGCGGTCTCGGCGGAGTTCTCGGCGAACACGGCGATCCGATGGTCGGGGCCGAGTTCACCGCGTCGATCCAGGTCGAGCAGCAGGTTGGCGCAGCAGTTCAACGCTTCATCCACTTCCGACCAGGTGAAGATCCGATCGGAGTCGACGAGCGCAAAGCCGGTCGGATCCTTGGCAGCTTGTTCTTTGGCGAAGCGGGGCATCGGCTCTGTTTCTAATCGGACCTGCTCTCCGAGCCAGAGCCGGGCGACGTCACGGTCTAGTTTGGGTGCCATGACCGAGCCGACCAATCGTGAAATCTGGGAAGAGGCGTTCGGGGCGTCGCGCCTGCGTGAAGCCGACTACTCGACCATGTCCGGCATCCCGCTCGAGCCCGTCTACGGACCCGACGACGGCGAGTTCCCCGGCGTGTACCCCTACACCCGCGGCCCTCACGCGTCGATGTATCGCTCCAAGCTCTGGACGATGCGCATGTTCGCCGGCTTCGGCACCGCCGAAGACACCAACTGGCGCTTCAAGGAGATCCTGAAGGCCGGCGGAAACGGTTTGTCGACCGCGTTCGACATGCCGACGCTGCTCGGACTCGACTCCGACGACCCGATGTCGCTCGGCGAAGTCGGACGCTGCGGCGTCGCCGTCGACTCGCTCGCCGACATGGAAGACCTCTACTCGGGCATCGACCTCGGTGAGATCACCACGTCGATGACGATCAACTCCCCCGCCGCGCCGATCTTCGCCATGTACGTCGCGCAGGCCGAGAAGGCGAGCGTGAACCGCGCCCGCCTCGGCGGCACCCTGCAGAACGACATCTTGAAGGAGTACCAGGCGCAGAAGGAATTCGTCTTCCCGCCGCGCCAGTCGATGCGCCTCGTGCGTGACACGATCCAGTTCACCGCCGCCGAGATGCCGCGTTGGAACTCGATCTCGATCTCGGGCTACCACATCCGCGAGGCCGGCTCCACCGCCGCCGAAGAGCTCGCGTTCACGATCGCCAACGGGTTCGCCTACGTCGAACTCGCGTTGCAGGCCGGCCTGCCGATCGACGCGTTCGCACCGCGGTTGAGCTTCTTCTTCAACGCGCACATCGATTTCTTCGAAGAGATCGCCAAGCTGCGCGCCGCTCGTCGGATCTGGGCCCGCTGGATGAAGGACCGCTACGGCGCCCAACTCGCCAAGTCGATGCAGCTCCGCTTCCACACCCAGACCGCCGGCGTCTCGCTGACGGCCCAGCAGCCCGAGATCAACATCGTGCGGACGGCGATCGAAGCGCTCGCCGGCGTCCTCGGAGGCACGCAGTCGCTGCACACCAACTCGATGGACGAAGCGCTCGCCCTGCCGACCGAGAAGGCCGCACGCATCGCGCTGCGCACCCAGCAGATCATCGCCCACGAGACCAACGTGACCCACGTCGCCGATCCGCTGGGCGGCTCGTACTTCGTCGAGGAACTCACCGACGAGATGGAGCGTCAGGCCGAGGAGATCTTCGCCAAGCTCGACGAGTTCGGAAACGGATCGATCCTCGAAGGGGTCATCACGGGCATCGACGAGAACTGGTTCCAGGGTCGCATCGCCGACTCGGCCTACGAGTTGGAGCGCAAGTTCAACGCCGGAGAACGCGTCATCGTGGGCGTCAGCGGCTTCACCGAGGGCAACGACGACAAGCTCGACATCTTGCAGATCACCAACGAAGACGAGCAGCGCCAGCGCAAGCGCCTCGACACGGTGAAGCAGGATCGCGATCAGGAAGCGGTCGACAAGGTGCTGGTGAAGCTCGCTCAGGAAGCCGCCGACCCCGAGGTCAACCTCATGCCGACGCTCATCGAAGCGTCACACGTCTACGCCACGCTCGGCGAGATCATGTCGACGATGGCCGACGTGTTCGGTCGCCACGTCGAAGTGCCGACGATCTGACCCACGTCGATCCGACGCGCTCGGCTGGCGCGCCGCCCCGCTCGGGGTGCTGCACGGCTGAGCTGCGGCGACATCAGGCAGTGCTGGCGCCGTCGACGACGAGCGTGTGGCCACTCACGAACGCGGCGAGGTCGCTCGCGAGGAACAGCGCGACGCGAGCGATGTGGTCGGGCTGGCCGGTGAGCCCGAGCGGGTTACCGGAGATGATCTTGGCGATGTCGACACCGCTCGCCTTCAGCGGGCCCATCTGATCCTGCACCCCTGGCGTGTCGATCACGCCGGGGGCGATCGCGTTCACTCGGATGCCCCGTGGACCGAGTTCGATCGCGAACGCCCTGGTCAGCGCGATCATCGCCGCTTTCGACGCGCTGTACGCCGAGATGTTCGCACCACCGCGCAGCCCGGCGATCGACGCCAGGTTGACGATCACACCGCCGTGTGGCATTCGATTCGCGGCGTCACGGCACGCGCTGAACTGGGCACGCACGTTGACCTCGAGCATCCGGGACACGAAATCGTCGGACGCCGCCGTCATCGGCCCGGTGGTCGGGAAGATGCCGGCGTTGTTGACCATGATGTCGAGCCCGTCGTCGCCGGCAGCCGCCTCGATCGCCGACGACAATGCGGCGGCGTCGGTGATGTCGCAGCGGGCAAACGTCGCGCCGATCTCCTCCGCGGCCCGTTCCGCAGCCTCGTCCAGGTCGCCCACGGTGACCGTGGCACCTGCCTCGACGAGCCGGGTCGCGATCGCCCGACCGATTCCCTTGCCGCCGCCGGTGACGAACGCCCGGCGCCCCGACAGGTCGATGAGATCGTGCAGCGCAGCGGCGTCGGTCATGTCGGCGACGTTAGTGACGCTCCCGGAGCACCGACGAGATCGACGTCGTGCCGGTCGTGGTGCAGGTCGTCGTGCAGGTCGTCGTGCAGGTCGTCGTGCAGGTCGTCGTGCAGGTCGTCGTGCAGGTCGT
>NZ_JBKAGH010000006.1:0-305714 GCF_046290335.1 Ilumatobacter sp.
CCGACATCTCATCGTCCGACATCTCGTCATCCGACATCTCGTCATCCGACATCTCATCGTCGGACATCTCGTCATCGGTGACGGCCTCGGTCGGCGGCGGGCTCGATGCAGCCTCGTCGGCGCTGTTGTCGTCGCTACCGCACGCCGCGAGGGCGAGTGCTCCGACGATCGCGAGTGCAGCGGGGGTTCGTGTACGCATGGTGTTCTCCTCGATGTGTGGGCCGGCGGAGCGTCCGCCGGATGCACGGGAACGTAGGACCGCCAGAACGACGAAGCGCTGCGTTCGGTCGGTGTTTCCCGACGCGCTTGCGCCAGTTGCGCAGCAGTTTTCCCGAGGAAAACGAAGACGAACCATTTCGACAATCGGAGGCTCGCGCGCCGACCGGCGCGACGGCCTGTCGGCGCTACAGGCAGGGACGAGACGCCGGAATCACACGTCGAGGGCGGAGGTCGCGTCGGTGCGCAGCCGCTTGTAGTCGACCTTGCCGTTGGCGGCACGGCCGATCGTGTCGACGACCACGATGTGCTTGGGCGCCTTGTAGGCCGCCAGTCGTTGCTTGACGTGAGCGATGACCGAGTCGGCATCGATCGTGGCGCCGAGACGGGGCTCGACCACACCGGTGACGACTTCGCCGAACCGGTCGTCGGGGAGGCCGACGGCAACCGCGTCGAGCACGTCGGGATGCGTCTTCATCGCTTCTTCGACCTCCTCGGGGAAGATCTTCTCGCCGCCGGAGTTGATGCACACCGAGCCGCGTCCGAGCAGCGTGATCGTCCCGTCGGCCTCGATCGTCGCGAAGTCACCGGGGCACGAGTAGCGCTGTCCGTCGATCTCGAGGAACGTGCGCGCCGTCTTCTCCGGGTCCTTGTAGTAGCCGACTGGTTGGCGACCACCGACCGCGAGTCGACCGATCTCACCGCTGCCCGGCTGGAGCGGGCGGTTGGCGTCGTCGATCACGATCGTCTCCGGGCTCAACTCGAACTTGGCGGTCTCGGCCGGCGCGCCCGCCGACGAGATCGACGAGCCCATCCCGAGCGCTTCCGACGACGAGAAGGCGTCCATCAGCATCATGCCGGGATGGTGATCGAGAAGGCCTTGCTTGGACTCCTTGCTCCACATGACGCCCGACGACACGATGCCGACGAGCGAACTCAGGTCCCACCGTCCACGATGCTCGTCGAGTGTGCGCAGGATCGGCTTGGCGAACGCGTCGCCGACGATCGCCAAGGAGTTGACGCCCTCGCGCTCGATCGTGTCGAGCAACTCGACGGTGTCGAAGGTGCGGTTGGTCAGCGTCACGACACTGCCGCCGCCGCTGAGCGTGCTGAGGCACGGGAAGTTGCCGGTGCCGTGCATCTGCGGGCACGCCGGGAGGAACCGTGAGCCGGCTGCGGTGAACGTGCCGCGCAGATCGGCGACGGAACCGTCGTCGGTGAGCGGCGTGCCGAGCGTCGCGGTGAGTTTCACGGCGAGGTCGTCCTGGCGCCACATCACGCCCTTGGGCATCCCGGTGGTGCCACCGGTGTAGAGGAAGTTCAGGTCGTCGCCGGTGCGGCCCCACTCCGGAGCCACCCGTTCGACCGGGGTGGCCGCCACGGACTCGTACGGTGTGGCCCAGTCGGGGCAGTCGCCGTTGCCGTCGTCGACCCACAGCCACACCTTGACCTTCGGCAGCCGCTCGCGGATCGGCTCGATGGTGGGAGCGAACGTGCCGTGGAACACGATCGCGCCGGCGTCGGCGTTGTCCCACAGGTACAGCAACTCGTCGGCGGTGTAGCGATAGTTCGTGTTGACCGGCGCGAACGCTCCCTTGAACGCAGCGAACATCGACTCGATGTACTCGGGCCCGTTGTAGAGGTACTGGGCGACGGCCTGCTGGCGTTCGAGGCCAGCATCGAGCAGATGGCGGGCGACACCGTCGGCGCGGCGGTCGACCTCGGCCCACGTGCGGCGATCATCGCCGTGGATCAGACAGATGGCGTCGGGCAGATCGTCCGCGACGACTTCCCAGATGTCGGCAAAGTTCCAGTTCCCCATGACCCCGTGTCGTAGCACCGTCGTGATGCCCGCGGCGAGGTGGACGAGTGCCCTCGGCCGCCGCTCCGAACCCGATGTCGAACCGTGCCGCCGGGTCAGGTCGGGCCGAACGCGAGGTGGGTCCGCAGTCCGTCGGCGAGCCGCCGGACCGGAATGCCGTACACGGGTTCCAGCACGTCGCTGCACAGGACCTCGTCGGCGCAGCCGTGACGCACCACGTTGCCCTGATCGAGCAGCACGACGTGGTCGCAGTAGCGGTTCGCCAGGTTGAGGTCGTGGAGCACGACGATCGTGTTCAACTCGAGTCCTCGAACGAGCTCGAGGACGTCGTGCTGGAAACGGATGTCGAGGTGGTTCGTCGGCTCGTCGAGCAACATCGTCGGACACTGCTGCGCGAGGCATCGAGCGATCAACACCCGTTGGCGTTCGCCGCCGGACAGTTCGTGGAGTTGACGCCCTCCGAGCGCCGCGACGTGGACCCGTTCGAGCGCGTCGAGCACGATCCGATGGTCGTCGGCCGTGAACCCCTGGTGGTCACCTCGGTGGACGTGGCGGCCGAGCAGGACGAACTCGGCGACCGTCATCGCCGTCGCGTCACCAGGAACGTCTTGTGCGACGACCGCGATCGTCCGGGCGACCGCCCGCCGCGACATCGCCTCGATCGATTCGGTGTCGACGAGGACCGCGCCGCGCTCGGGTCGCAGCATCCCGTACATACAACGCAGCAGTGTCGACTTCCCGCTGCCGTTCGGGCCGATGAGGCCGATCACCTGACCGGGGCGGGTCGACAGATCCACCCCGGCCAAGACCTCGTGCGCGCCGAAGCGCATCCCGATCCCGGTCGCGGCGATCACGGGCTCACTCCGCGCGCCACCTGGCGGTCCCGGCTCACTCGGTCGACGCGGCGGCGAGTTGCTCGGCCAGGATCTCGAGACCCTGCACGACCAACGGCGTCGGCGGCTCTGCGTAGTTGAACAGCAGCGGGTAGGTGTCGCCGTTCGCGACCGCACGGATCGCTCCGGCGCCGGGGAGGTCGGTGACGAGCGCGGTGATCTCCTCCGGCGACAGGCCGGTGTCGTCATAGAGCAACACGAGCACCTCGGGGTCGCGATCGATGATCTCCTCGATCGAGATCTCCGGCACTCGTTCGCTCAGTTCCGCGAACACGTTCGTCATCCCGAGTGCCTCCATCTGGGGATGCACCATGCCGAGCGCCGAGTACGCATAGATGGCGCTGCCATCGGAGCTGACGTAGAGCGCGGCCGCGGTGCGCCCGGCAGCAACGGGCTGGTCAGCTGACGCCGCGACCGACGCCGCGAGTTCGGCTGCGCTCGAGTCGGCCACCTCCGAAGTGCCGAACAGTCGGCCGTAGAAAGCGACCTCGTCGACGATGCTGTCGAACGACGGTGTCGGCGGGTTGTCGCAGAAGGGCGGCATCACGTACAGCTCGATCCCCACGGCCGTGAGCGACTCGTGCGTGATCGTGGCGGTGTCGTAGCCGATCACCAGATCGGGTTCGTAGTCGATGATCGCTTCCAGCGACACTTCGACGCCACCCGTCGAGGTGGCCTGCGCCTGCAGTGCGGGCAACGCAGCGAGGATCTCCAGCTCGTCGGCGGCGTAGTACTCCGGCGGGAAGTCCTCGATGCGAGCGACGACACGGTCGATGGCACCGGCAGCGAACAGGATCGACGGTGCTGCGGCCTCCATCAGCAAGACCCGCTCGGGCGGCGCATCGAGCGTGATCTCGCGATCGCAGTTGGTGAAGGTGAACGGGAAGCCAGCTGCCACGACCGGGTCAGCAGCCTCCCCAGGCTCGGTCGCGGCAGGCTCGGTCGCGGCAGGCTCGGTCGTGTCGTCGGTGCCGCACGATGCAGCGACGAGGCCGACGGCGGTCACGATGGCGATCAGGCGGCCTCGTGTGAGGGGGAAGGTGTTCATGGCAGTCCTTTCGGGATGGGATGGGGGAGCGAGACGAACCGATCCGATGGGGCCGGTCAGGTCGGGGCGGTCAGTTCAGGGCGGTCAGGTCGAATGCGGTCAGGACGAGGCGGACACGGGGCGGTCAGGTCGAATGCGGGAGCTTGCGGACGAGGGCGACCAGGACGGGGGCGCCGAGCACGCCGGTGACCACGCCGATCGGCAACTCGCGCGGCTGCAGCACCATCCGAGCAGCGACGTCGGCCCACACGAGCGTGAGCGCGCCGATCGCGGCGGCGGCGGGGACGAGGTGGCGGTGGATCGGGCCGACGACGCGGCGGGCGATGTGCGGTACGGCGAGGCCGACGAATCCGATCCCGCCCGACAGCGACACCGCGACACCCACGCACAGGGCGATCACGACCACGAGGACCAGACGGGTGCGGTTCGGGTCGACGCCGCTCGCCAGCGCCGTCTCGTCGCCGAGCGACAGCAGGTCGAGACGACGTCGCCACCAGTAGACGATCCCGATGCCGAGACCGATCCCACCGTACGCGATCGGGAGCGTCGACCACTCGGCGTTGACGAGTGAACCGAGCAGCCAGAACATCACCGCTCGGGCTCCCTCGGTGCTGTCGGCGAACAGGATCAACAGGCTCGTGGTCGCGCTCAGGAGATAGCTGACGGCGACCCCGGCGACCAGCATCCGCGACGGCGTGATGCGACCCGACGATCGCGCGAGTGCGAGGACCAACGCCAACGCACCGAGGGCCCCGAAGAACGCCATCAGCGAGACCGATTCCGGGCCGAGCCCTGCGCCGACACCGAACAAGATGGCGGCTGCTGCTCCCGTCGACGCGCCCGAACTGACGCCGAGGATGTACGGCTCGGCCAGCGGGTTGCGCACGATCGCCTGCAAGGCGACCCCGACGACACCGAGTGCGGCGCCCACGATCGCACCGAGCAGGACGCGTGGGAGCCGAACCTGCCAGATGATGGCATCCGCGGTTGCCGGCCAGGTCTGCACGTCGGGATAGCCGACCGTGTGATGGCCGATGATGCGGGTGACCGTCTGGGGGTCGATCGCGACCGGACCCATCCCGATCGCCACCACGATCGACGCCAGCGACACCACCGTGAGCGCGCCGAGCAGCGGTCGGCGGCTCCAGACGACCGGCGCGTCGACGATGCGTTGTCGCGCGCTCGCATCGTCGACGATGGTGGAGGCGCTCACGCAGGAGCCGCATCCGGCGCGAGCGCCATCACCACGCGGTCGTCGAAGCGCTGCCAGATCGTGTCGACGTCGACGAAGCCGGCCCGTCGAGTGGCAGCGACGAAGTCGGCGAGCAGTGGACGGACCTCTCCGGCAGCGTCCTCGCGGCCGGAGCCGTTCGCATCACGGGGCGGAAAGATCCGGTCGCGGCGCACGCACAGTGGCGCGAGGTCCGGATCGCTGCGTGCTGCGGCCCACCACTCGTCCCAACTCGGTGCAGCGTCGGCACTGGCGTCCGCCTCGTCCCGGTCGCCCACCCAGTCCGCGAGCCGCATGCAGGGCGAGGCCGGATCGTCGCCGAGATGATCGGCGTTGAGGAGGATCCCGCCCGGGCGCAGTGCTCGTCGCGCGTTGATCAATGCCTGGTCGAGCGCCTCGGGTGGGAGCCAGTGCAGGGCGGTCGACGAGCAGACGACGTCGGCTCGACCGGCGAGGTCGTTCGACAACCACGTCGGGTCGGCAACATCTCGGTCGATGATTCGCATCGCGCCCACCTCGGCGTCGTCGGCGACCTCGCGGGCCAGGTGCAACAAGACGGGGTCGACGTCGACGCCGACGTAGGTCGCCGTCGGGAAGCGCTGCAGGAGGCGTCGACCGATCGCTGCGGGGCCGCAGCCGAGATCGACGACGATCGGCCGCCCATCGGCCGAGTGATGACTCGTCGCCGACGCCATCAGCCAGGAGATGGCGTCGAACATCGCGTCGAAGCGCGCCTCTCTGCCCCCGATGTATCGCTCCTGTTGGCGGTCCCATGACTCGATCTGCGACATGATCGCCATCGTATTGGGAATGATTCCTATTTCACGCCGACCTTCCGTTCTTTTTCGGAATGATTCCTGTTACTGTTGGCGTATGACCAACGACCAGAAGGTTCCCGTCACCGTGCTCACCGGATTTCTCGGGGCCGGCAAGACCACCTTGTTGAATCACATCCTCACCGCCCAGCACGGCAAGCGAATCGCCGTGATCGAGAACGAGTTCGGCGAGGTCGGCATCGACGACGCCCTCGTCCTCGACGCCGAGGAGGAGATCTTCGAGATGAACAACGGCTGCATCTGCTGCACGGTTCGCGGCGACCTCATCCGCATCCTCGGGAACCTGATGAAGCGCAAGGATCGCTTCGACCAGATCGTGATCGAGACGACCGGCCTCGCCGACCCCGCCCCCGTCGCACAGACCTTCTTCGTCGATCCGGAGGTGTCCGAGCAACTCCGCCTCGACGCCATCGTCACCGTCGTCGACGCCAAACACCTGCTGCTCCACCTCGACGAACAGAAGCCGGAAGGCGTCGAGAACGAGTCGGTCGAACAACTGGCCTTCGCCGACCGAGTCGTGATCAACAAGGTCGACCTCGTCGACGACGCCGCCATCGCCGAGCTCGAGGGGCGCATCCGAGAGATCAATGCCCTCGCACCGATCGTCCACACGACGTTCGGCCAGGTCGATCTCGACGAGATCCTCGACGTCGGCGCCTTCGACCTCGATCGGGTGCTGGTCGACGACCCGGAGTTCCTCGATCCCGATGCCGAGCACCAGCACGACCTCACCGTCACCTCGGTGGGCATCCACGCGGACGGCGATCTCGATCAGGATCGGATCAACCGCTGGCTGAGCCGGTTGCTGGCCGAGCAAGGTGTCGACATCTTCCGGTCCAAGGGGATCTTGTCGATCGCCGGGATGGACCGGCGCTACGTGTTCCAAGGGGTCCACATGCTGCTCGACGGACAGGCCGACCGCCCGTGGCGCGATGGGGAGTCGCGGTCGAACAAGCTCGTGTTCATCGGACGCAACCTCGACCGGGCCAGTCTCGAAGCGAGCTTTCGCAAGTGCCTGATCTCATGATCGGCGACGCGTCCTGGCGGCTGCAGCTCGGCGACTACGTCAGCACCATCGACGTCGCTCCCGACGGCGACCACGTGGTGGCCGGATCGCTCGCCGGCGACGTGGCGCTCGTCGGTGTCGACGGGTCGGTGATCCGCAAACTCGACGAGCATGCGATGGGCGTGCTGTGTGCGGCATGGTCGCCCGACGGCTCGCGCCTCGCCGTCGGTGGGCAAGACGGCCGGGTTCGTGTGTACGCGCGAACCGGCGAGCTGGTCACGATCCTGAACGGGAGCGCGTGGATCTCGTCGCTGGCCTGGTCGCCCGACGGCTTGCTGCTCGCGGCCGCCGACGGACGCCACCTCGTGCTGTGCGGACGCGACGCTGCGACGGTCCACCGCTTTCCCGCGGTGTCCTCGACCATCACCAAGGCGGCGTGGGCCACCAACGGCAAGCGAGTCGGCGTGACCTCCTACGGCGGAATCACCTGGTACGACCCCGAGCGTCTGGACGACGCTGCACCCGCCCGAACCCACGCGTTCAAGGGGTCGCCGTTGACACTCGCGCTGGCACCGGACGGGCGTTGGGCGTGCGCCGGATTCCAAGACGCCACCATCCACCTCTGGCGCCTGTGGTCGGGGGACGAACTGTCGATGTCGGGCTATCCGGCGAAGCTCGAGCACCTGGCGTTCCGCCACGACAGCGCGTGGATGGCATCGGCGTGCCTCGAGGAACTCACGGTGTGGGATTTCTCGGGGAAGGGCCCGAAGGGCCGCGCACCGGCGATCGGCAGCGTCCACGAACGCCACATCAGCTGCCTCGCCTGGGAACCGGACGGCACGCGGCTGCTCACCGGTGGCGCGGACGGTCGACTGGTGCTGTGGCCGTCTCCAAGCTCGACCCGACGGCCGCTCGAGCCCGAACACGTCCGCTTCTCCGAGCCCGGCGTGTCGGCCGTGTGCTGGCATCCATCGGGGAACTCGGCGGTGGTCGGCCTCGCGGACGGCACCGTCGAGCTGGTGTCGATCGTCTGATCGCAGGCACCGCCTCCGATCAGTCGCCGGATCGAGGCGCGAGCGCGGCGGCCAGATCGTCCAGGTCTCGCACCGTCCGGGCGGTGACGCCGCGGTCGGCGTACGCCTGCATCTCGCCGAAGCCGAGCGGCCATGCCCCCGGCGGCTCCGGTGTGCACCACTCGACGGCGTTGGCGATCTGGCACCAGCGATCGATCACATCCAGACCTGGGTCAGCGCCGTTGCTGCGACCGTCGCCGAACACGACCACCACGGTCGAGGAATCGATCCGCGATCCGAGCAGGTCGTGCGCGCTCCGCAGCGCTCGCCCGTAGTCGGACGCCGCGCTGACATCGACCACCCCACCGTCGACCAGTTCCGCCACCACCGCCTCGGGAGCCAGTCGACGCACGATCGCCGTCGCGTCGACCGCTCGATCGACGAAGACGACGAGACGCACCCCACGCGTGCAGCGCGTCATGGCATCGGCGGCGTGGAGCGCCAACCGGGCCGTCGGTCGTACCGAGATGCTCACGTCGGCAAGCACCACGACGCGCGGCGAGGGTCGGGTCCTCCCTCGCCGGGGCAGCTGCATCGGCACACCGCCGGTCCGCTGCGAAGCACGCAGCGTGCGCCGCACGTCGAGCCGTCCTCGATCGGCCACGCTCCAACGGCGCGCAGCACCACGCCGGGCTCGCACGTACTCGCGAGCGACCCGCTCGACCTCGCGACGAGCCTCGGGCTCCAAGGCATACTCGCTCGACGTTCGAGGTCGGACGACGAGGCGATGTGACGTGGCATCGGGCCCGGTGTCGGCTCCAGCATCGGCCACCTCGACACCGTCGAGACCAGCGCTGTCGGCGAGCGAGTCAGGATCGTCGCGTCCGACCGCGACGTCTCCGGGCGCATCGGCCGAATCGGTGTCGCGGTCGCTGATGCGAAGCCGTTCGGCTTCGTCAGGCAACGGCGCTCCCCGCTCGGTGCCGTCCTCGAGGTCGACGGCGACGGCCGGTCCGCCAGCGGCGGCGACGTCGCCGAACCCGAGTGCCAGATCCGTGGCGTCGAGCGCCGCCAGCAATCGGTCGAAGACCCCGTCATGTGCTGCGTGCTTGACGAGCGTCGCTCGCAACGCGGCCGTGCACGCAACGCGATCGGCGACACCGACGATCGCGTGGGCCCGGTGCGCGTCGATCACCTCCGCCGGTGACACCGGCACGCCGTGCGCACGGAGCCCGTCGGTGAGATACGCAACCAGCGGGTCGATCGGTCGGTTCACGTCGATGCAGCAACGAGTCGGTCCAGGTGCGACAACAGGAGCGTCTCGTCGGCGGCGTGCTTCACGATGATGCCCATCGTCGATCGGACGACATCCGCCTCGAGTCGGTCGGCATGCACGACGAGCAGCGCTCGTGCCCAGTCGATCGACTCGCTGATACCGGGGGGCTTGCGGAGTCCGAGACCGCGCAGCTCGGCGAGGAAGCCGACGACGCTTCGTCGGAGCGCCTCTGCGACGCCGGGCACCTGTGCGTCGATGATCTCGGCTTCGCGGTCGGCATCGGGATAGGAGAACCCGAGGCGAAGACATCGCCGTCGCAACGCGTCGGACAGCTCCCGGCTGTCGTTGCTGGTGATCACCGCGACGATCGGCTGGCGGGCGGTGAGCGTGCCGAGTTCCGGGATCGTGATCTGCTGCTCCCCCAGCACCTCCAGGAGGAGGGCTTCGAACGACTCGTCGGACCGGTCGACCTCGTCGACGAGCAACAGCACCGGCTCGGTTGCGCGCACCGCGGCGAGCAGCGGGCGCTCGACGAGGAACCGATCGGAGAAGAAGAATCGTTCGAGATCGGCGGTCGCCTCGAACAACTCGTCGGCTCCGAGACCGCCCAGCGTGGCGTCGAGTTGGGGCCGCACGAGCTGCGTGGCGAGCATCTGGCGGCCGTAGTCCCACTCGTACGACGTGCGCGCCTCGTCGAGCTCTTCATGGCACTGCAACCGCAGCAGCCGGCGGCCGGTGACCTCGGCCAGCGACGTGGCGAGCTGTGTCTTTCCCGTCCCGGGCGGGCCCTCGGCGAGGATCGGACGGCCGAGCGCGAGTGCCAAGCTCGCCACGGTGGCGGTCGTCGCGTCGGCGAGGTACCCGTGGTCGGCGAGATCAGCCCGGAGCGTCGCGGGGTCCCGGTTCGATGCCGGATCGGCGTGCCGACCCTCCGGCGCGGCGGATCGTGGAGTCGACGGCGGCACGGACGGCGTGGAGGGCAACGGCACGGACGGCGTGACGGGCGGGGTGACGGTCACCGGGCGCCGGTCATGGAGGCCCGGACCAGATCGGTCATCGTCTCGATCGTGAGGGCCTTCGGGTTCGTGACGGTGCAGACATCGCCGAGTGCGTGCACGGCGATGCGGGCGCAGTCGGCGTCATCACCGACGATGGTCGCGGCGTGGCTGTAGGCGCCTTCCCCGATCCGACTCTTGCTGTAACGGGGCAGGGCGTTGAGCGACGTGAAGTTGGCCGGGATCCCGACGTCGTCGGCGAGACGTCGCGCGGCGTCGACCGCCGCCTCGGCGGCCTGCACCTCGCTCATCGCGCTCGTGTCGACCCCCATCGCCTGGGCCACGCGAGCGAACTTCTTGTAGGCGAAGGGCAGGTTCGCTTCCCACACCGGGATGGTGGCGATGGCATTGCCGAGTCCGTGGTGAGTGTCGTAGTGCGCGCTCGTGGCGTGGCTGATCGAGTGCACGGCATCGAGGCCCGCCGAGTTGAACGCCTGCCCGGCGATGTATTGCGCGTACATCATCCCTTCGCGGGCGATCGCGTCGTAGCCGTTCCCCACCGCGGTGCGGAGATGCGCGGTGAGCAATTCGACGGCCTGGAGGGCGGGGCCGTGCGACGGCACCATGTCGAGAATCGACACGTACGCGCCGACCGCGTGAGCGAGCACATCGAAGCCGCAGTAGGCGGTCAGATCGCTCGGGAGCTCGTAGAACAACACCGGGTCGTCGATGGCGAGCGACGGTGCGACAGCGTGCGCGAAGCTGGCGAACTTGTGCGGCTTGTCGGGGTCGCTGGTCGTGTCGGTGATGACGAAGGCGAAGCTGGTCTCCGAGCCGGTTCCGGCGGTGGTCGAGACCGCGATGTGCGGCGGGAGCACCGAGTTCTCGAGCACGAGCGGACCCTTGAAATCGGTGATCAGACGACCGTCGTGCGCTGCGACGACACGGGTCGCCTTGGTGCAATCGTGCGACGATCCTCCACCGACCGAGACGAACGAATCGCAGCCAGCCGACCGATACGCGGCGTAAGCCGCCATGACGTCGGTGTCTTTCGGGTTGGACTGCACCTGGTCGAACACGCTCACCTCGATACCGACCCCTTCGAGTTGGGCTCGGATCTCCTCGACGATGCCGGTGCCTCGCAGTCCGGTCGACATCAGCAGCGTGCGTTGGAAACCCAACTCGACAGCCGACGCACCGACCATCTCGTGAGCGCCGGGCCCGAGCAGCGCACCGGGCATCGGGTGGAAGTTCTTGATGGGAAAGATGTGGAGGCGACTGACGTCCATGTTGAAACCCTTCGGTCGGCGCCGTGGAGTCGGCGTGTCCGAAGAGTAGTCAGAACCGTTCCTATTCCTGTAGTTCGGCGCCGTCCAGACTCGGGATCATCATCGCCAGTCGAGACGCTTGCTCAGTGCTCGTCCCAGTGTCCGTCGTGCAGCGCATGGCGGTGGCCGTCATGCAGGTAGTCGACGTGGTCACCATGCGGGATCGCTTCGTGGCCGCAGTCAGGGCCGTGCTGATGATCCGCGTGGTCGGCGTGCTCGGCGTGCGCGCCGGAGCACTCGTCCCAGTGACCATCGTGCTCACGATGAACGTGACCGTCGTGGAAGTAGTCGACGTGACCGTCGTGCTCGACCGACGCGTGACCGCAATCGGGTCCGTGCTGATGGTCGTGGCCGTCGTGGACCCGGTGGTCACTGGCCTCGCTGGACGTGATGGTGTCGGTGGTCATGGTCGTGCCTCCTCGGCGTGCTTGATGGCATCGCGAACGATGTGAGTGACGTGATCGTCGACGATCGAATACCTCGTCTCCTTGCCGTCACGGCGCCCCTCGATGAGGTGCGCCGTGCGGAGAACTCGGAGATGCTGCGACATCAGCGGCTGCGACACGTCGAGCGACGCGACCAACTCGTGGACGCACAACTCGCCGCGCGCTTCGAGCTCACAGATGACGCCGAGTCGCACCGGGTTGCCGAGCACCTTGAGGAGTTCGGCACCTCGAGCGAGCGACGGCGAAACGATCACCAGGCGAGTATAGACATATGCGCATCCGTTTATGCGTTCCCGCTGCCGGCCTCCTCGGTGCGGGGCGTATCGGTTTGTGTCAGGAGCGTCAGCGGATAGGGCGGTAGTTGGTGTTGCGGTGGTCGATGAGTCGTGCGGTGATGAGGAACACGGTTGCGAGGCAGAGGGCGGCGTGGCGGTGTGTTGCTCGGCGGTCGGTGTTGCGTTGGATTTGGCCGTAGTTGGTGAACCAGGAGTGGGTGCGTTCAGCGACCCAGCGGCGCCCGAATCCGACGAGTTGGATGCGGCCCTGACCTGGCTGGTTTCGTGGGATCACGTTCACGTCGCCGATCGTGTAGTCGGCGAGTCTGTCGGGGAGTGATTTGTAGCCGAATCCTCGGTCGAGGTGCAGGGTGCCGATCCGTGCGGTGACGGGATGTGCGGTGATCGCGTTGAGGGTGGGTTGCAACAGTCGGTAGTCCTGGCGGTTTGCGCCGTCGATGACCCAGCCGATCGGGATGCCGTCGGCGTCGACGCCGGCGCACCACTTCCAGCCCAGACGACCGTGGGTTTTCGGGCCTGCAGCGGTTCCTTCACCCCCGCACGGGGCAAAGTGTTCGCTGCCGTCGATGGTGACATGGGTCGGGTCCAGACCGATGATTCGGTCGTACGCGGCCAGTGCTTGCTCGAGCAGTTGAT
Source organism: Ilumatobacter sp. (assembly GCF_046290335.1). Lineage (GTDB taxonomy): Bacteria > Actinomycetota > Acidimicrobiia > Acidimicrobiales > Ilumatobacteraceae > Ilumatobacter_A. The sequence continues at coordinate 13,043 of NZ_JBKAGH010000006.1, forward strand.
CGAACACCCCGGCGTCGATCCACTCGTCGCGACGGGACCGCAGGGTGGTGTCGGACACGGTGTAGCCCATCAAGAACTCGACGGTCTCCCACGATGCGCCCGTCACGAGACGAATCAACAGACCCCGCAAACAGACCAGGTCGTCGATACGGGGCCGATGACAACCCAACGGATGTTCGGGCCGGTCCGGGAGCAAGCCTCGGATCGTTTCGAACACCGCATCGTGGACTTCAGAATCGAGCGCGCGCATCATATGGGTGACCTCCCCGGTCGGTTAGTTGGGTCGCACTCGGTATGAAAACCGAGCCAACCCACCGACCGGTGGATGGTCACCTATCCGCGCGACCTCCAGACACAAACCGATACGCCGGCAGGCTATCGGAGTCGGAATCATTCCTATACACTCGCCCAGACCGAACGAGATGGAGGGTCGGGCACCGATGAAGGAAGAGCACAGGTCGACGGCTGCGGCGACTGCGGTGACCGTGGTCGCCGGCGGCGCCGACGCCGAGCGTTTGGTCGCACAACTCGCGTGGGACATCGCGGCCCACGAGGGTCCGGGCAGCGTCGCCGTCGTCAGCGAGACCGATCCGCAACCGGCTTCGAGCGTCGCCACGCGCGTCGGCGTGCGCTGGATCACCGCTCCCGCTGTCGAAGGAACCCGCCAGGCCGACTGCATGAGTTCGGCGTCGCGCCTCGATCTCGTGACCGTCATGCGGCTGTTGATCGAGCGACCCGCCCCGGTGCGCCACGTCCTCGTCCTCGTCGCACCCGAGCGTTCGGTCGCCACCGTTGCGCACACGATCATCGCGGAACCCGAGCTTCGTCGCCTCGTCGCGCTCGACTCGGTCTGCGCCGTCGTCGATGGCTCGACACTGTCGACTCGCCTCGCGCTCGATCTTCCCTTCGGTTCACGTCCCGAACTCGAAGCGCTGGCGATCGCCGATCGGATCGTCGTCGCCGGGGCCAACCGGCTCACCTCCGCAGCCTGGGACCGGACCGCCCGATCCGTGCGCACCCTGAATCGACTGGGCCCGGTGTGGGCGCCCAGCATCCGTGCCGTCGGCGTGGGTGGGTTTCTCGGCATCGAAGCGTGGAACGGCGCTCCAGCGATCGGCCCGAGCAATGCAGCCGAGGCGCTCGTCGTCGACGACCCCGACGACCTGCCCACGACGATCGCGCTCGAGTGTGATTCGCCCCTCGATGCCGAGGCCTGCGAGGCGTGGTTCGACGAACTCCTCGCCCGCGACGGCGTTCGTCTGCTCCGCCTCCAGGGCGAGGTCGCCGTCGACGGCGAGAACCATCTCGTGTGGTGCAGGGGCATCTACGACTTCGCGACGAGTGAAGCCGCTCCTCGCGACCAGGCCCGCCCGAACCACAGCCGTATCGTCGTGGTCGGACACGGGTTGTGCGCTCGGACGGTGCGCCAACACTTCGAAGACAGCATCGCGCGCTGAGAATGCACGCCGTGCCGAAGATGCAGCGTCCGCCAACCGCTCCGCGACGACGGTGACCCGGCGCCATCACCTCCCCGACTCCGCCCGACATCTGTGCTGGGTCGACGACTCGCTCGTCGCGGCATGCGACAACGGCAGCGTGCTCTGCCTCGACACCGGACCCAGCCCTCAGACCGACGTCAATGGCCCGGGGGTCATCCACCGGCTGAACTCGGCTCCGCGCACGCTCAGCCAGCGAGATGGGGTCATCGCCATCGGGGCGCAGGACGGCACCGCTGTGCGACGAGAAGGTCGCGATTTCGTCAAGGCGCTGGCGCCGACGTCGATCGTCGCCAGCGTGGTCACTCCCGCCGGCGCGGTCTTCGCCACCGGCGACGAACTGCTGGTCCTCGACGACGCAGGAAGCGAACGGCACCCCCTCGACATCGGGTTGCTCACCAGCCTCGCGGCCCTCGGCGACCGACTCGTCGCGGTCGGCGGTGTCCATGGCCTGTGCTGGTTCGACGTCACGCGCCGGTCACCGCAGGGATACGTCCGACTGCCGACCATCGTGGCCGTCGAAGCCGACCCACTCCAGCGGTCGGTCGTCGCGGGAGAACTCGGCGGATCGATGCACGTGCTCGAACCGCACCACGTCGACGGCATCGAGCTCAGTGGCTTCAGCGATCGCGTCGCCGAGGTCGCGTGGCTCGCCAGTGGGGCCGCGGTGTGCGGCGTGTGCGACGACGAGATCACCCGCTGGGATCGCACCGTCTCCGCATTCGTCGAGGAGCCGAGCATCCTGGCTGGCCACGATCGCCCGATCACGGCGCTCGCCGCACACCCACGACTCGATCTGCTGGCGTCCGGCGATGACGGCGGAATGGTGATCGTCTGGGCGCCGCACGTCGCCGACGAGCCGATCTGGCGCGGTCACCTCGACGGGATCGTGCTGGCCGTGGCGTGGGACGGCACCGGGCGACGGCTCGCCGCCACGTCGTCCGACGGCACGCTCATCTGGCTCCCCACACCGTCGTTCGATCGCCGCTGAGTGGCACGGTCGACCCACGGTGGCTCGACGACGCAAGGCCGGTCGTCGGCGTCAACTGCAGTCGGCGCACGCGCCGACGACGTCGAGGCGGTGCCCTGAGGCCGTGAAGCCCGAATCGGCCACGACCCGCTCGAGCATCGCTTCGATCGACTTCTCCGAACGAGCCGGCACGGCGAAATCCTCGACCTTGCCGCACAACTCGCAGATCATGTGATGGTGATGGCCCATCAGCTCTTCGGACAGCTCGAAGCGGACACGGTCGTCGGTCGAGACGACCTTCTGCACCACGTTGACCGCTTCGAGGGCTGCCATGTTCCGATAGAGCGAGCTCTGCGTCAGCTTCGGACGCAACTCGAGCAGCTCCGCGACGGTCGCCGGCCGGCCCACGGAGACGAGCAACTCGACGAGCTCGCGACGGCCGGTCGTGTACATCTGGTCGGCGGCGAGCAACTTCGACCGAACCGAGTCGTGCAGACCGACGAGATCGAGTGGTGCTTCCGACATGACGACGACGCTAGCGCAAATAGGAATCGATGAGAAGCTCGGCCCGACGTCGCCCGCGCGTCGCGGGCAGGCCGGGGGGACGTGCGGCGGTTCAATCGCGTTGGCGGCGGCCGTAGCGCTTGTTGAAGCGCTCGACCCGGCCCGCGGTGTCGACGATCGTCATCGAGCCGGTGTAGAAGGGATGCGTGTGGTACGAGACGTCGAGCAGGACGTGCGGGTACTCGGTGCCGTCATCCCACACCGTGGTGCGGCTCGTCTGGATCGTGGAGCCACAGATCCAACGTTGACCGCCGGCGGAGTCTTCGAACACCACGGGGCGGTAGTCGGGGTGGATACCTGGTTTCATCGGGACGTCATTTCTCGAGGTGGATCGGATTCCGGGCGGCTTCAGACCTTGACGCCTCGACGCCGCAGTTCGGCGACCACCGACTCGATACCCCGTCGGTCGACGGTCTTGATCGCCTTCGTCGACAGGGTGAGGCGGACGTAGCGCCGCTCCGAGGGCAGCCAGTAGCGCTTGCGTTGAACGTTCGGCTTCCACGTGCGGTTGGTCCGACGATGCGAGTGCGACACCGACTTCCCGAACGACATCTGCTTGCCGAGGAGCTGACAGGTTCCAGACATGCCAGCAGCCTAACCCGGAGTGAGACTCATTCCGATTCCCCGGCCTTGTCGGCTGGCGTATCGGTTTGTGTCTGACACAAACCGATACGCCCCGAGCCGGGTCAGCGCGGCCAGAGGATCGGGAAGAGGGGGTGGTCCATCTCGGCACCGGCGGGCAGCTCGTCGGCGAGGCCGGGGAACGGCGGAGAGGTCGTCCAGGGGCGCGGCGCGTGGACCATGTCGTCGCCGAGGAACCGCACCGACAGCACACGACGACGGCCCGAGCCGGTCACCCCACCCGCCCCGTGGACACTCGCCATGTCGAAGAACACCGCGTCACCGGGCTCGAGCTCCCACGCCAGCACCCGCCACGAACTCGGGTCGGCGGCCAGGTCGGCGTCGAAGTCGGGCGCTTCGGCCAGCGAGCCGGCCGGAAACCACTTCGCCTGCTCGTCGAGGAAGGTGCGCGGCAAGTACCACGGACCTCGATGCGTGCCGGCGACCACGCGCAAGCTCGACTCGACCGGCACCGGGTCGACCGGAAACCACATGCTCGCGTTCTGCGTGCCGTCGACGTTGTAGTACGGCTGATCCTGATGCCACGGCGTCGTCTGGCGGGTACGCGGCTCTTTCACCAACACGTGGTCGTGATACAGCCTGATCCGTGTCGAGCCCGACAGCGCAGCGGCGATCTCGGCACCCGGCGCCTCCCGGACGAACCGCTCCATCGACGCGAACCGACGCCAGTTGCAGAAGTCCTCGATGAACGCACCGTCGTCGTCGCCGCTCGCCCGTAACGCGAGGGGCGACAGCGAGGCGAGGTTGGCATCGATCGCGTCGCGCGCCCACTCGACGTGCTCGGCGGTGAACGCGTCACGCACGACCACCGCTCCGTCGCGCCGGTACTGCTCGATGACGTCTGCCGCATCCGGCCGATCGACGAAGCGCTGCAAGGGCACGACACGACCGTACCTGTGAGTGGCTCATGTCGCTGGCACGTCGCCGTCAGTCGGCTCCGCAACCACCGCTCGGCTCGGCTCCCATTCCTTTCGGGAGCGATTGCGACAGACGCTCACGATCGGTCAGCGACCCATGACCAGCTTTCCGCTTCAGCGGACTCCTCCTCGAACATCATTTCGCTTTGCTGCTGTGACTCGAACACGTGTGTCACCCCCCTTGCGTACTGTCGATCGCATGGATCTCACCGGAGTGGTCGAACGAGCAGGTCGCACGCACCCGCGCGTCCGCCCCGACCACCGCCGACGCCGGTGACCCCACGTTGGCACTCCAACTCGCTCGGGCCGGCATGGTCGCCATCCGCGAAACCCGATCCTGGCTCGCAGCCGCCGAAGCCGAACTCGCACGAGTCATCCAACGCGTCGACGCCTTCCCCGAGAAGACGATCGCCGACGACACGAAGGGCTCACTCGGAGACGCCGGGTCGCTCCTCGACAACGCCGGCATCCTCGACGACACACCCGCTGTTGCCGATGCACTCGACGACGCGATCATCACCGACGACTACGTCGCGGCCATCGCTCGTGCAGCGCGGCCGCTGCCCGAGCGGCTCCGCAGAGAATTTCTCCGCGAATGCGACGACCTTGTCGAGGTTGCCGCGTCGATGACCCTCACGCAGTTCCGACGACGGGTTCGCGACATCGGCAACCGGTTACTGGCCCGCGACGGCATCGAGCGACTCGAACGACAACGCCGCGCAACGTCGCTGCGTTCGTGGACCGACGACGAAGGAATGCTCAACGTGAAAGGCCGCTTCGACCCGCTCACCGGCGCCCACCTGCATGCCGTCCTCGAACACACCGTCCAACAACTCTTCGCGAAGTCCGTGCCGACAACCTGCCCCGAACACCCCATCGAAAAGCAAGCGCACCTCCGAGGGCTCGCCTTCATACAACTCGTCACCGGCGGCGGACTCATCGACCCAGCGAGCATTACCGGCCACGATTCCCAGGCCGCCGACGACCACCAACCAAGCCACAGCAACCTCGGCGTCGGCGTCGGCGATTCCCGACTGCCAGCACCTCACTCACCTCGGGTCGCGGCGAACCTGCTCGTCGTGATCGATGCCGGACACTCCAACGGAGCCGGCGGGCCACTCGTCGACTGGGGCATACCCGTCGACGTGCCGATGCAGGTACTCGCCGAACTCGCCGGCCACACCGACCCCGACGTCGTACTGGTCCGCAACGGCATCGTGCTCCACGCCCCAGGCAAACTCGACCTCGGCCGCTCGAGTCGCCTCGCCAACCACGCCCAACGCCGAGCGATGCGCGGACTGTACGCAACCTGTGCCATTCCGGACTGCAACGTCCACATCAACCGCTGCAAGATGCACCACATCATCTGATGGGAGCACGGTGGGCACACCGATTTCGAGAATCTTCTCCCCGTTTGTTCGCAGCACCACTCGCTCATTCACCAAGAGCACTGGACCATCACCCTCGGCACCCACCGAGAACTCACCATCAACCTGCCCGACGGCAACACCCTCGCCACCGGCCCACCCACCAGACGCGCAGCCTGATGCGTGTCGAGCCCCACAACGCAGCGGCGAACTCGGCGCCCGGCGACTCCCGGACGACCCGCTCCATCGAGCGGGTCAGGCCGAGCCGAGTGCTGCGAGCGCGATCAGACCGGCTCGCCCGTCGACCTGCAACTTGGGGTACGCGTTGCTGAGATGGGTCTCGACCGTGCGCAACGAGATGCCGAGCTCGTTCGCGATCTCTCGACTGGTGCGACCTTGCGCTGCGAGCACGATCACCTCTCGTTCGCGTCGTGTCAACCCTCCGGTCGCCAAGACGCTGTCGAGGCGCGACGCTCCGAGACGCCGACGCTGCGCGCTCTCACCCAGCCAGCGTTGCGCCTCGCGATTCGACGACGACAGCAGCGCAGCCGCATCGGCACACGCGGCCGCGAGATGGCTCATCGACAACGCGTCGAAGCGACGCATGCACCGACCGAGCCCCGCGACATCGCCCGCCGCGGCCGCCTGTGTGTGCGCGATCCGGGCGGCATGGAACTCACCTTCGAGACGTGCGATCGCTTCGGCATCGATCGTCGCCAGAACGGCAGCCGCATCGGAGAATCGTCCGTGCCGGGTGAGGTCGTGCAGACAGTCGATCGCTCCCGCCACGTTGCCGAACGAGATCGCCGTCGTGGCCGCGTCGACCAGGAGGCCGACCGACTCGGCGACGCGACCCTGGTGCACCGCCACCCACGCTCGAGCCCGAGCGAGCGACGTCGCGAAGAGCTGCGCGGGGTGATCGCGCTGCGCTGCCAGTTGTGTGAGTTCGCGCTCGGCGTCGTCGACGTGACCGGCCTCGGCGTTCGCCAACGCATGCAGGATGAGCGCCCAACGACGCATTCCCGGATGGCGGTTTCGTTCGAACCCGGCGACCGCCGCGACGGCCAGTTCGCGAGCGCGCACGTCGTCGCCGCGCAACAACCACGAGTAGCCGATGGCGAGGTTGGCGAGCGCCAGATTGGAGGTGTCGCCGAGGTCGTGCCACGACTGCGAACGAGTTGCGACGATCTCGTCGATCTCGGCGAAGCGGCCCGCGTCGGCCAGGCTCTGGATCTGGAGCCCGGCGAGCGCCACCGCCGACAGCAGGTAGGCGTCGACACTGATCGACCGATACAGCTCGAGCGTGGCGGCCACCGACGCCTCGGCGGCGATCGGCATTCCCTGCGATCGCCACCCATGACCGAGTGTCATTCCGGTCAACACTGCCGTCGGTCCCGGCGGGAGATCACCGAGTTCCGATGCCAGCGCAACGGCCTCGTCGATCCTGCCGCTCGACACGAGCAGCGCCGCGGCCGCCGACTGCGCCTGGCTACGCGACGTCGGATCGGGCCATCCGTCGAGTCCGTCGAGCAAGCGATCGATCATGCTGGCGTCGAAGCCACGCCAGTACCACGCCTGGGTGTAGATCTCCTCGAACGTCGCCCGCTCGACCGGCGTGACGACCAGCGCTTCCCACCGCGAGAAGAGATCCTTCATCGCCTCGAAGTCGCCCGCGGCGAGCTGTCGAGCGCCGAGTAGTTGCGCTGCGAGCACGGAGGGTTCGGCGTCGAAGGCGGCCTGCGCCAGTCGTTGCGCCAAGGCCAGATCGCTGCCCGCGGCAGCCATGCGCGCGCCTTCCCACAACACGGACGCATCGACGGCGCCGATCCCTTCGAGCGACCACGCCGCCAGCCGAAGCTGATCACCACCTCGGCGCATGCCGTACGAGCGAATGTGCTCGGCATGCTCACTGCGGACGCAGCGGCTGCGCATCGACGACTCGGTCGATCGCACGATCTCGGCGTGCAGCGGATGGGCGAGCTCGAAGCGCAACCGCCGTCCGTCGAGCACCGATCGGAGCAGACCTCGACGTTCGAGCGACTCGAGCGTGTCGGCCCCGGCAAACCTCATGATCTCGTCGTGGCCGACGTCACCGACGAGCGCGATGCGATCGAGCACGCCGCGTTCGTGGGGCGTCAAGCTGGCGAGGCGGTGCTCGAGCAGATCGGTGAGACGCTCGCTCGCTGCGGGAAGTCGGTCGAGTGTCGCGACGTCGCGATCGAGCCGCAACGCACCTTCCTCGATCGCCGCGAGGAGCAGTTCGCGGACGTACAGCGGATTGCCCTTGGTGAGGCGATGCACGGCAGCGGTGGCGCTCGCCGAGAGCCGACAACCGGCCACCCCTTCGGCGACCATCGCCGTGTCGGTCGGCCCCAGTGGCCGGACCTCGACGCGGGCGAGGGCCCCGTTGGTGAGTGCCCGTTCGATCGAGGTCGGCACCGGCGCGCCGGTCCGGATCGTGACGATCAACTGCGCGAGCCCGGCAACGGCGACCTCGACCAGCGTCTCGACGCTCACGCCGTCGAGACGGTCGGCGTCGTCGATCATGAACACGGCCGTGTCGGAGTCGTGTTCGAGCAGCCGCTTGAGCGACACGGTGGGCGTCAGTCCAGAGTACGCCTCGTGCGGCGAGACCACCCGCGACAGGGCATCGAGTGGCATCGAGTCGGAGCCGAGCGCACCGAGCCGTTTGACCGGACGGCCGGACGTGGCGAACCGGTCGAGAAGTGCTGCCGCGAGATGGGTCTTGCCGATCCCGGCCTCGCCGGTGAGCACGAGGCCGCGGCATGTCGACGACGCGAGCACCTCGACGAGTTCGTCGAGCTGTCGTTGGCGAGCCCTGGCGCTGGACACCGCTCGAACGTAGCCGACCCGGGCATGCCGGAGTTCGACGGAGGAAGTTGCGTGTCCCGACTCGGAATCTACGTGGATGTCCACGGATGCCGACCGCTCACCGTGTCCGTACTCTCGACGAGGGTCACGGCGGCGGAGCCGTGAACGAGGTCGCATCGGGAGGGATCGATGAACACGAGGTCCAGCAGTCGGGAGAACAGCAGCACGGCAAGAGGCACGACCAACTCGATCGGCGACGGTGATCGGTGCCCTCACCGCGGGGAAGGTCTCGCGCCCGCCGCGCCGACGAACCTCGAGTCAGGCGTAACGGCGCAGGAGGCGGCGGCCGAGCGAGGTCTTGTGGACCTCGTCGGCACCGTCATAGATCCGTGCGGCGCGTTCGTGGCGGTACCAGTACGACAGGATCGTGTCGTCGGTGACCCCGAGGGCGCCGTGGACCTGGATCGCCGTGTCGACGGCGCGCAGCATCGTGTTGGCCACCGAGAACTTGATCGCCGAGATCTCGTCGCGGGCCGCCTTGGCGCCGTGGGTGTCGATCATCCACGCCGCGTGCAACGTCTGCAGGCGTGCGCCGCGGATCTCGGCGTCGAGCTCTGCGGCCCAATGCTGGATCACCTGTCGGTCGGCCAGCGTCTCGCCGTCGGGTGAGATGACCCGCTCGTTCGCTCGAGCACACATCAGGTCGAACGCCCGACTGGCGATCCCGAGCCAGCGCATGCAGTGATGGATCCGTCCCGGGCCGAGACGTTCCTGCGCGATGACGAACCCACCCCCTTCGGGGCCGAGCAGGTTGGACTGCGGCACCCGGCAGCCCTGGTAGATGACTTCGGCGTGGCTGGCATGACCCGATCCGGCGTGCCCCATCACGCTGACGTTGCGCACCAGGTTGAAGCCCGGCGTGTCGGTCGGGACGATGATCATGCTGGTGCGCGCATACGGCGGCGCGTCGGGGTCGGTCACCGCCATCACGATCGCGAACGCGGCACCGTCGGCCGACGACGTGAACCACTTCTGACCGTTGATGACGTAGTCGTCGCCGTCTTTCACCGCCGTCGTCGCGAGCAGCAGCGGGTTCGACCCCGCGGTCTCCGGCTCGGTCATCGAGAAGCAACTGCGGATCTCACCCGCGACGAGCGGCCTCAGGAACCGGTCACGCTGCTCCTCGGTCGCGTGCGTGTGGAGGATCTCGATGTTGCCGGCGTCGGGCGCCTGCGACCCGAACACCGTGTGGCCGAGCGGGGAGCGCCCCGTCGCTTCGCTGAGCAGCCCGTGCTCGACCATCGACAGGCCGAGCCCGCCGAACTCGACCGGATGGTTCGGCGCCCACAACCCCATCTGGCGGACCTTCACCTGCGCGTCGGCGACCATCCGATCGACACCACCGGAGGTGCCGAACAGCATCTCGTTCTCGATCGGGACGAGCTCGCGATCGACGAACTCGCCGACCATCGCCAGCATCGTCGTCATCTTCTCCGACACCTGGAAATCCATCGTGGGCTGACCTTCCTCGTCCGTCGACGCCGACGCGCGCCGAGCCTCGAACGTACGAGCGACCAGCCACCGGCGACAGGGCCGATGGTCACCACGACGCCACACGCGCCGATGCGTGCCGGCCACCCGCCCCGATGAGTTTCGGTCGCCCGGCTCGTCGACACCATGACAACATCGGCCAGCGCGACCCGCCCATCGAAGGAGCACCTCGCCATGTCACTGCATCCGTATCTGTTCTTCACCAACACCTGCCGGGAGGCGATGACCTTCTACCACGACGTCCTCGGCGGCAGCCTGGAGATCATGACGTTGGGCGACATGCCCGCCGACGCGGAGCCACCGCCGTTCGAGGTCGACCCCGACATGGTCATCCACGCCGCGCTCGTCTTCGACGACGGGACGATGATCATGGCCTCCGACGACCCGACCGGCGATGGAGCAGGCACCACCGGCGTCGCCATCTCATTGGGCTTCGACGATCCGGACACGGTTCGCCGAGTCTTCGATGCCTTCTCGGAGGGCGGCGAGATCGGCATGCCGCTCGACGAGACGTTCTGGTCACCGCTGTTCGGGATGTGCACCGACCGCTTCGGCGTCGCCTGGATGATCACCGCCGACGCCGCGGGCGACCCGGCAGGCGACGCCGACATCGACGCCGACACCACGAGCGACACGAGCGTCGCGTGAAGCTCGTCGTCTCGGAGTTCATGAGCCTCGACGGCGTCGTGCAGGCGCCCGGTGGCGCCGAGGAAGACACCGACGGCGGGTTTCGCCACGGCGGATGGTCGATGCCGTGGTTCGACCCGGAGGTGATGGGATCGGCGATCGACGCGACGATGGCCGAGACCGACGCGTTGCTGTTCGGACGGCGCACGTGGGAAGCGATGGCGGGCGCGTGGCCGGAGCGTGCCGGCGACCCGTACGCGGACCGGATGAACGCGACCACCAAGTACGTCGTGTCGTCGACGCTCGAACCCTCCACCGACGTCGGACAGGTCTGGGAGAACTCACACCTGATCCCCGTCGACGGCGTCGTCGATGCCGTCACCGAACTCGTCGCCCGACCGGGTGGAACGCTGTCGGTCTGGGGCTCGTCGCAGCTGACGACGACCCTCGTCGCGGCGGGCCTCGTCGACGAGTACCTGCTGATGATCGAGCCAGTGCTGCTCGGCGGCGGCAAGCGCATCTTCCCCACCGACGGCGAGTTGCGCGCGCTCGAACTCGTGTCGGTCGAAGCGACCGCCGGCGGTGTGCTCGTGTGCCGATACCGCGCCGGCGAGATGCCACCCATGCCCACCTGGGACTGACCGTTCACGGGCCCGACGTCGGCCCGTTCGTGCCCGCTGGTGGCCCGGCGTCGGCGGGGGCGAACTCGTCGGTGAGGTGGCGCTCGACAGCTCTACCATGCGCGGGTGACCACCGTTTCGCCCGACCTGGCACCCGAACAACTCGACGCGCATCGCCGCGCCCTCACCGGCTACTGCTACCGGCTGCTCGGGTCGGGCGCCGAGGCCGAGGACGCCGTCCAGGAGACGATGGTGCGAGCGTGGCGCGCCGCCGAGCGCTTCGAGGGCCGTTCGAGCACCAAGACCTGGCTCTTTCGCATCGCCACCAACGTGTGCACCGACATGATGCGCAGCCCGCAGCGCCGCGCTCGTCCCGTCGATCTCGGACCGGCCCGCCCCCCGGATCCGGTCCACCTCGCCGACGTGCTCGCCGACGATCGCTGGATCACCCCGATCGCCGATGCGTCGGTGATCGACCTCCACGGTGACCCGGCCGACGTCGCCGCGGCGCGCGACTCGATCCGACTCGCGTTCGTCAGCGCGCTCCAGCACCTGCCGGCGACACAGCGCGCCGTGCTCGTCTTGCGGGAGGTGTTGCACTGGCCCGCCGCCGAGGTCGCCGAACTGCTCGACACGACCGTCGCCGCCGTCAACTCCGCGTTGCAGCGGGCGCGAGCGACGATGGCAACGGTGCACACCGACACGCCGACCGAGCCGCTCGACGCCGCACAACTCGAGGTGCTCGCTCGCTACGTCGACGCGTTCGAGCGCTACGACATGGACGCACTCGCGTCGCTGCTCCACGACGACGTGATCCAGACGATGCCGCCCTATGCGATGTGGCTCCAGGGCCGCGACGACGTGCTCGCCTGGTACGCCGGCCCGGGGATCGGGTGCGCCGGGTCTCGACTCCTCGCCGGTCACGCGAACGGGTGCGCCGCGTTCGCCCAGTACCGCGTCGACCCGACCGGCGGCCACTCGCCGTGGGCCCTGCAGGTGATCGAGGTATGCGGCGACCGCATCGCAGCGGTCCACTCGTTTCTCGACACCGCGGAGAGCTTCGCCCGCTTCGGCTTCCCGCCACATCTGCCCGCATGATCCGGTCGGCCCATCCGGTCGGCCCATTTTCCCGCCCACCAGCCCACCAGCCCGCCAGCCCACCCGCCCGACCGTCGGCTGGCGCGCGATGAGTTCGACGAGCCCGTGACGTCGGTACCGACATGACCACGTTCGAACCCTGGCTCACCGACCGACTCGACGAACTCCTGCACGGCCATGTCGCATCCGACGAGATCGGCGGCGTCGCCTGGCTGGCCGAACGCGACGGGGAGGTGATCGCAGGGACCGCCGGCACGCTGGCCCGCGCCGGCACCGACCCGGTGCGGGCCGACACGATCTTCCGGATCGCGTCGATGACTCGTGGATGCGCGCCGTCGGCTCGCTCCCGCTGCTGCATCAACCGGGATCGCAGTGGCTGTACAACACCGGATCCGACGTGCTGGGTGTGCTCGTCGCCCGTGCCGCCGGACAGCCGCTCGACGCCTTCCTGCGCGAGCGTTTCCTCGAGCCGCTCGGCATGCACAGCACCGGGTTCTCGATCGCCGAACTCGACTCGCACGTCGGCGACGAGGCCACCGCCGCTGGCGCGGTCGAACGTCTGAGCACCTGCTACGCAGTCGGCGACGACGGCGAGCGATTCGTCTACGACGAGTCCGCCGGGAAGTGGATGGCGGCACCCGCGTTCGCGTCAGGCGCCGCCGGGCTGCTCTCGACCGTCGACGACTACGCCGCGTTCGCCCGACTCCTCCTCGCCGGAGGACGCCTCGCCGACGGCTCGCGCCTCCTTGCTCGCACCTCGATCGAGGCGATGACCACCGACCATCTCGACGTCGCCGGTACCGGTGGACACCCCGGTGCCGCGATCGATCCGCTCGGCTCGATGGGATGGGGATTCGGTGTCGGTGTCCAGCTCCGCCGAACCGGGCCGGCTCGCTGTGTCGGGAGCTACGGCTGGGACGGCGGGTTGGGCAGCTCGTGGGTCAACGATCCGGCCGTGCGGTTGATCGGAGTGGTGCTCACGACCGACAGCTTCTCCGGACCCGACGCGTTGCCCGTCGCGCTCCAAGACTTCTGGACCACCCTGTACACCGGCCTCGCCGACTGACGAGTCGGCCGAAGAGACGGGTCGGTTGGAGAAACGTGTCGATCGGAGGATCGGAGCGGCCGCTCAGACCGGGCGGGCGACGAAGACGGGGATGCGACGATCGGTCTTGTCGGCGTACTCGGCGTACGGCGGGAACACCGCGACGGCGCGGTCCCACCACGTCTGGCGTTCGTCGCCCTCGACGATCTCGGTCCGGAAGTCGCTCGGCGCAGGTCCGTCTTGGATCTCGACGAGCGGCTCGGCGACGAGGTTGTGATACCAGGCCGGGTGGGTCGGCGCGCCGCCCATCGACGCGATCAGCGCGTACTCACCCTCGTGCTCGACGCGCATCAACGCGAACTTGCGCAGCTTGCCGCTCGACGCGCCGAGGCTGGTGACGATGACGACGGGGATACCCGTCTCGCGCAACGTGTTCGCCTCCTGGCCGTTGGTGCGCTCGTAGGTCTCGACTTGTTCGCGGACCCAGTCGGACGTGCTCGGCTCGTACTCACCGGTGAGAGGCATACGCCAAGCGTAGAGCCATACCGCTGCCGTCGAACCGCCGACCATCACACCAACCCGCCGACCATCACACCAACCCGCCGACCATCACACCAACGCGCCGGCCATCACACCAACCCGCCGGCCATCACGTACGGTCGGCGACGGCCGGGTAGGTCGTCAAACCTGGTGGAGTGGCGAGGCTGCAGCGAAGCTGAGGTGTGTGGCTGCGGCGTGCGGACGTATGGTGCGTTGTGCCCGACGCGCCACCCTCCCCACCTCGTCGCGTCGAGCTGGATGTCGAGGCGGTTCAGGTGGAGGACGTCGTGGTCGATGTAGCTGTCGTCGGCGCAGGCATCGCTGGATTGGTGGCAGCGACGCGGCTCGTCGATGCCGGTCTGAGCTGTGTCGTGCTCGAGCGCGAGGAGCGCGTCGGCGGACGGTTGTCGAGCCACCAGGCTGCAGCGGGGCGACTCGACTTGGGCGCCACCTGGTTCTGGCCGGGCGAGACTCGAGTCGAGGCCCTCATCGTCGAACTCGGGGTCGCCACCCACGCGCAGCACCTCGCTGGCGACGCCATGTACCACGCTCGCGGCGGAGTGCAGCGCCTCGACGGGAACCCGATCGACGTCGCGTCCGGACGCTTCACCCACGGTGCCGCGTCGCTGACCGAAGGCCTTGCGGCGCGTCTCGGCGACATCGTTTCGCTCGACACCGCCGTCCATCGCATCGAGCACCACGACGACGCCGCCAACGACGCCGCCAACGGCGCATCCGACCCGAACGCTGACCGGGATGCTGACCGGGCTGGTGAAGGGGATGCTGAACGGGCCGGGCCGTTGCGGGTCACGCACGACGGTGGCTCGCTGATCGCCCGCCACGTCGTGTTGGCGCTGCCGCCGTCGGTCGCGGTCACCTCGATCGAGTTCCGACCCGACCTGCCCGACGAACTCGTCGCGCTCGCGTCGGCGACCCCCGTGTGGATGGGCAACATCGCCAAGGTCGTCGCGGTGTATCACGACGCGTTCTGGCGCCGCCACGGACTCTCCGGCTCGGCCATCAGCCACGTCGGCCCGCTACGCGAGATCCACGACATGAGCGGGGTCGACGCCGAACCCGCGGCGCTCTTCGGGTTCGTACCGCTGGGGCCCGCCGATCCCCGACCGAGCGAACGCGCCATCATCGAACAACTCGTCGAGATCTTCGGTCACGACGCGGCGTCGCCGCTCGAGATCGTGGTCAAGGATTGGCGAGATGCCGCGCCCGCGACATCACCCGGGGCCCCGTCGCGATCGCCGATGGAGACCTACTCACATCGGGCGTACCAGCGGCCGACCGGCGGGGGACGCATCCATTGGGCGTCGACCGAAACCGCTCCCGACTCGGCCGGACACATCGAAGGAGCGATCGCCGCCGCGCAGCGCGCGGTCGCGACGATCACCGCTGACCCCACAGGTCGCTGGCCGAGTCGCTGATCGAGTCGCTGATCGAGTCGCTGACCGAGCGGTTGGCCGAACCGTCGGCCGAGCGGTTGGCCGAACCGTTGGCCGAGCAGTTGGCCGAACCGTTGGCCGAACCGTCGGCCGAGCGGTTGGCCGATTCCCTGGCCGAACCGTTGGCGGCGGTGTTCAGCCGGCGCGAAGCGCGGCGACCACGGCGACGACGCCGACGAGCGCGACGGCGAGGGCATTGGCGACGGTGCGGATGTGGCGGTGGAGCATCGGGGTGGGTCCTGTTCTCGCGGATGGTCGAGGCGATCGACGTCAGACGATCTGAAAGCGTTCGGTGTAGATCTGGCGCCACGTGAAGCCCATCTCGCGCAGCGCCGATTCGGCGGCGTCCATCATCGGTTCGGGTCCGCAGATGAAGAACTCGAACGTGCGGCAGTCGTCGGGCAATGCACGCTCGATCATCTCTTTGTCCATG
Organism: Ilumatobacter sp.; assembly: GCF_046290335.1. Classification (GTDB taxonomy): domain Bacteria; phylum Actinomycetota; class Acidimicrobiia; order Acidimicrobiales; family Ilumatobacteraceae; genus Ilumatobacter_A. The sequence continues at coordinate 29,199 of NZ_JBKAGH010000006.1, forward strand.
AAGCCCGACTCGCCGGTCCAGTCATCGGGCGGCTCCTCGAGAACGTGGACGACGCGCAGGTCGAGTTCGTCGGTCAACTCCTCCAACTCGTCGTGGAACGCGACATCGGCGAGGGTCGGGTTACCGAGCATGAGCACCACCGGGCGGTCGTCGCCGGTGTCGCGCATCGTGCGCAGGATGCTCATCGCCGGGGTCACGCCGATCCCGCCGACGAGAAACGCTGCGCCCTCCGTTGTCGGGTCGAGCGTGAACGCGCCATAGGGGCCTTCGAGGTAGACGCGCTCGCCCGGGTCGATGTCGGTCCACGACGACGTGAAGTCGCCAGCCGCCTTGGCGGTGAAGCTCAGCGTCGGATCGTGCGTGCTCGACGACAGCGAGAACGGGTGTTGCTGCAGCGAATACGGCGACGAGCCGACCGTCATCCACATGTACTGCCCGGCCTCGAACGGCGCGCCGACGTGGCCATCGGGTTCGACGACCATCGTGAACGTGTCGGACGTTTCCTCGCGTACCTCGACGACCCGGTACGGACGACGTTTCATCAGAGCCGGCCGGACCACTCGCGTGTGGATGACCAGATACATCACCCCGCACAGCGCGCCGACCCACAGGCCGCGTTTCCAGAATGTGCCGAGATGCTCGCCGACCTGCAGGCCGTGGATCATGCCGATGAAGACCACGGCGAGCGCGAGGACACCGTGAGCGACCCGCCACCACTCGTAGTTCAACATCACCCGTTCACGCCAGAGGCTGGTGACGAGGAGCAGGATCAGAGCGCCGACCGCCGCCGACAAGGCGAGCGCCCGCAAGAAATTGACCGTCGGGTCGAAGAACTCGAGGTAGTCGGGATCACTCGCGATGAGCACCGCGGGGTGGGCGAGGACCAGCGCGATGCCGATGACACCGATCTGTCGGTGGAACTGGAGGACGACGTCGCCGCCGAACACCGGGGCGATGGAGCGGAAACGTCCGGTGATGACGAACTGCAAGCCGACGATGCCGATCCCGACGAAGCCGAGTCCGACGCCGAACTCGACGAAGAACGGACGCGGCGCCGGTGTGGGGCCGACCACTGCGAGCAGCAAGGGCGTCAACACCAGCGCCGCATACGCCGCGATCCAGGGCACCACCTTTGTCACGCCGTACTTCATGGACCGAGCAGTACCCCCCTCCCGCCCCAACGACACCTCCCGCCCCAACCACGTCAACCTGGTGTCTGACACCACGTTGACGACACCACGTTGACGTCGGGCGGTGTCGTGCGCTTGGTGGGGTCAGCTCGGCGTGGCGTGCTCAGCCGGTTCGGTCGCGCCAGGCGTCACCGATCCGTCGGGTGAGGTCATCGAGTCGCTCGTCACGGTCGAGCAGACTGCACGACGCACAGGTGCCATGATCACCGTCTTCGTACGCGAGGCAGCACGTCGTTCGCAGTGCCACCAGGAAGGGGCCGGTGTCGGGGCGATGAGCCGGGACGATCGAGACGGTGCGCGCCATGCGTCGATCGCGTTCGAGCAGCGAACGCCCGTCGTTCCAGGCATCGGCACGCCCCGTACACCACAGGGCGCTGTTGACCGCCGTCAGGGCGAGGTTGCCCCAGAGGTGGCGCGTTCCGGTGCGCTCGGCCGCATGGAACCCGTCGATCAGCGCTCCCATGGTCTCGTCGTACGCAGTGGCCCAGAGGTGTTCGAGGAGATCGGCGGGATCGGTCGCCACGGTCACGCCGTCGCCGCCGGCGAGCGCGTCGTCGGCGAGCACCAGCACGTCGGGAGCAGGGAGCGCGAGGCGCTCGGGGCCACCCGCACCGAACCGCAACCAGACCCCGTCGGGACGCACGGTCGGAACCCGCCGCCAGTTCAGCCATGCGACCGTCGGCGGGAACGCGAGGATCGAACCGAGTCGTTTCACCAGCAACGACGCTGCCGCCTTGCGATGCTCGATGCCGTACGCGCCCGCCCAGTCGTCGACGAGCGCCGAGATGCGCTGCGGATCCCGGGCGAGCTCGTCGGCGCGAACCCAACCGGAGCCGTCGAGCGAGGTCGGATCCTCGCTCCACCAATCGACGCCGCGCGGCGCCCACCGAGCCCTCAGATCGAGCAGAACGTCGACAGCCCCGCTCATCGAAGGATCCGAACCATGTCATCGATGATCACCTCGACGGCGATCGCGTTGCCGGTGAACCAGGCTGCGGGGTCGACGTCGTAGACCTCACCCGCCTGCACTGCATCGAGTCGACTCCACAGCGGATTCTGCCGGAGTTGTTCGAGCGAGTCGACCGCGTCGGTTCCGAACACGACGATGATGTCACCGTCGAGCAGGTCGACACGCTCCGGGCTGACGTCGACGAACGCACGGCCCTCCGGGTCGCTCGCTTGGATCTGCGGTCGGGCGACGCCGAGTTCGTCGAGGACTTGACCGGGGAACGATGTTCCGCCCGGCAAGTAGCGGCACGAGTCGCCGAAGCAGCGAACCACCGACACCTCCCGGGCGAGGCCCTCGGGGCCGATGGCTCGGCGAGCTCGTTCGAGTGCGGCGTCGGCGATGGAGATGGTGTGCTCGGCGCGCTCGGGCACGCCGGCCGCGCTGGCCACGTCTCGCAGCACGTCGCGCCACGGATCCGCGGTCGATACGTCCAACTCCGCGAGTTCGGCGATCTCGGCGAGTTGCTCGCGGGCGCCCGACGACTCGACTTGTTTGGAACTGAAGAGGAGGAGATCGGGTCGGATGTTGGCCAGCGATTCGAGATTGACCTCGCTGCGTTCCGCCAGGACTTCGATGCCGGCCGCCCGATCGGCAAGGTACGACGGGATCGCTTCCCGGTCGCTGTAGCCCGGTGTGGCGATCACCGGAAGGTCGAGAGCAAGGGCCGCGTCGAGGATCGCCTGATCGCTCACCACGATGCGTTGCACCGTCATCCCCATCGCGGCGTCGGCGATCTCGTCGACCGGTTCGTCGTCGACGGGTGGGTCGCCGACGGGTGGGTCGGCAACGGTTCGCGGCTCGCTCGTGTCAGTCGGCTCGCTCTCGGTCGACTCCGTCTCCGGGGTGGTCGAGGGCGCGACCGTGTCGGCGACGGCGACGGCATCGTCGGTGCCTCCGCCACACGCAACCAGAGACAGGCACGTCACCGTCACGCTCCCGACACGACGGATGATCTGACTGGCTATCACAGTGCATTAGGTTACCCTTACAACCGTTCGGCCGCCAGGGCGAAGTCATCCGGACGAGTGTCAGTGATGGGTGCGGACGCGGTGGCCGCGAGCGGCGAGTCCGGCGACGACGTCGTCGAGGTGCGCGCGATCCGAGGTCTCGATCGTCAGCTCGACCTCGGTCGCCCGCGCATGCACGGTGGGATCGAGGCGCTGGTGGATGACTTCGATGATGTTGCCACCGAGTTCGCCGACGTCGGTGGTGATACGACCGAGCGAACCGGGCCGATCGTCGAGTTCGACCCACAACCGAGTGAGCCGTCCGGTGCGCACCAGGCTGCGCAGCGTCACCGAGGCGAGCTGTCGGAGATCGATGTTGCCGCCGCTCAGCACCAGCCCGACGCGCCTGCCCCGATAGCGATCGGGTCGGGCGAGGACCTCGGCGAGCGAGATGGCACCCGACCCTTCGGCAACCGACTTCTCGATCTCGAGGTACAACCCGACCGCCTGCTCGACGAGCGTCTCGTCGACCACCTCGACTCGGTCGACGAGTCGTCGGATGATCTCCACCGGCCGATCCCCCGGTTTGGCGACCGCGATGCCGTCGGCGATCGTGGCGCCGCCGATCGCCAGGTCGTCGTCGTGCATCGCGTTGTGCACCGACGGATACCGCTCGCTCTGCACGCCGACGAGTTCGATCGACGGCGCCAACGCGCGCGCCGCGATCGCCATACCGGCCAGGAGCCCGCCGCCGCCGACCGGGACGACGAGCACATCGAGGTCGGCGACGTCGGCCAACATCTCGAGCGCGACGGTGCCCTGCCCGGCGATGACGTCGGCGTCGTCGAACGGCGACAACAACTCCAGCCCGCGTTCGGCCGCGACCTCTCGGGCGATCGCGCTCGCCTCGTCGAAGGTCTCGCCGCGCAGGATCACCTCGGCGCCGAGCACCGAGGTACGTGACACCTTCACCGCGGGTGTCGTCGCGGGCATCACGATCGTGGCCGGACGCCCCAGGCGCGTCGCGTGATGCGCGACGCCCTGCGCGAAGTTCCCGGCCGACGCGGTGACGACCCCCGGGACGTCGGGGCCGAGCTGGAGCAGCCGGTTGAGCGCGCCTCGTTCTTTGTACGACGCGGTGAACTGGAGGTTCTCGAACTTGACGAACACCTCGGCACCGGTGATCTCCGACAGCGTGCGCGACGCCGCCGTCGGCGTGCGCGTGACGGCACCGGCGATCCGTTCGGCCGCCGCTTCGACATCGGCGAACGTGACGCTCGCAGGTGTCGGCACGTCGTTCATCGGTTCGACCATCGCCGGCCCCGCTCGGTGGTACCTGAGGGCGAACGTCGGATCATGCGGGCAACCTACTCTTCGACCCGTTGGCGATGTCCACAACGAATCGACGCGGTGCTGCCACCCTGGCACCTCCGGATCGGCGAGTACCTGTACGCCGTCATCATCACGTCATGCCGTCATGCCGTCATCATCACGTCACCACGTCATCGCGTCATCGCCGCGGCGAGCGCCGAGCCCGCAGCGCACTCCTAGCCTGAGCGTGGTGACCCTGACGACCGACGCACCGACTTCCTCGCTCGGCCGTCGCCCGTTCGATCCCGCTCGGGTGCCGTTCTACTACGGCTGGGTGATCCTCGTCGTCGGCACGATCGGCATCGTCGCTTCCGCGCCCGGTCAGACGAACGGCGTCAGCGTGTTCACCGATGACCTCACCTCGACCACCGGCCTGACACGACTGCAACTGGCGATCGCGTATCTCGTGGGCACCGGATCGAGCGGACTGCTGCTCGGGCGCGGCGGACGCATGATCGACCGATACGGCTCGCGTGTGATCGCGCTCGCTGCCGTCGTCGGGCTCTCCGCCACGCTCGTCGCCCTGAGTTTCGTCGGGCCGATGAGCACGACCGTCGGACTCGTCGTGATGAGCGTCGGCTTCGGCTGTCTGCGCTTCAGCGGCCAGGGCCTCCTCACGTTGTCGTCGCGGACGATGGTGGCGCAATGGTTCGACCGGAGACGTGGGCTCGTGAGTTCGCTGTCGCAGGCGGCTGGCAGTTTCGTCTTCGCTGCGACGCCGGCGCTGCTGTTGTTGCTGATCGATGCGCACGGGTTCCGCGTCGCCTGGCGGATCCTCGCCGTTGGGCTGTTGGTGGTGGTCGCGACGATGGTCATCGTCTTCTACCGGGTCAGCCCCGAGGCGGCCGGGATGACGATCGACACCGGGGTACCGCTGGAACCCGTACGGAGTCTCGGCGACGACGAGCACCAGGTCTCACGCAACCGGTCGACCGCGGTGACGGTCGGCTCCGACGAGGATGCCACCCGTGCGGAGGCGGTGCGCGACCTCCGTTTCTGGGCGGTCACCCTGCCCGTGATGGCGCTCGCGTCGACCTCGACGGCGCTGACGTTCCACATCGTCGACTTCGGCGCCGAACAGGGTCTCGACCGCGACACGATCGTTCGCATCTTCGTGCCGCTCGCCTTCGTCAGTCTTCCCGTCACGCTGGTCACCGGTTGGCTCGTCGACGTGACATCGCCGATGTTCGTCGCCGGCGCCATGGGCGTGGCGCAGGTGATCATGTATCTGACGGTCGGCCACCTGAACGTGACGTTGCTGCTCGTCATGGCGATCGCCATGTGGGGTACGGCGCAAGGCTGCTTCTCCGCGTTGACGTCTGCTGCGCTCCCGCGCATCTTCGGGCGCCGACACCTCGGCGAGATCGCTGGCGTGCAGATGAGCGCCATGGTCATCGGCAGCGCGATCGGCCCCGCCTTCTTCGCACTGTCGCAATCGCTCACCGGGAGCTATCGACCGGCGCTGTGGGTGTCGGCCGTCGTGCCCGCGGCGTCGGTCGTCCTCGCCGTCGCCGGTCGCCGCCGATCCTGACGCGGCTCTCGACCGTCGACTCGCGCGATCACCGACCACGCGCGCGAGCCCGAAGCGTGACAGCGAACGCAGTGCGTCAGTGCGAACGGCGGCTCGCCACGACGAGCCCGCCAGCGCCGAGCGACATGGTGAGGGCAGCGATCAACGACAGTGTGCTGATCGAACGACCCGTTGCGGGAATGATGGCGGGCGGCTGCGGCGTCGGAGCGGTCGTCGTGGTGGTCACGATGGTCGCCATCGACGCGATCGTCGTCGTGGTCGGCATCGTCACGGGCAGCGTGGTCGTCGTCGTGACGGCCGCCGTCGTGGTCGTGCTCGTCGGCGTGGTGGTGGGTGGCGTGGTGGTGGGCGGCGTGGTGGTGGATGGGACGACGAGATTCGTGAACGAGCAGATCACGTCGCTGGCGGAGTTCACGTTGACGAACTCGATGCCGTCGACGGTGACGATCGCGTCGTCGCCACCGACCGTGCAGCTCAGAGGTCCGGTGACGAACCCAGGCCCCGGGTCGAGTTCGTCGACTCGGTAGATCCCGGGCGGCACCGACATCGTCGGCGAGGTGCCCGCTCCCGACGTCGCATCGATCTGCACCGAACGTGTCGCTCCCGGCGCGGGCGGGGTCGTGCGCTGGTCGTGCTCCGTCAGCGTGAAGTCGAACGTCCGGCCGGCACCACCGTCGACGACCTTGTCGATCGTGAGTGAGCCGTCGACCAGCGCAGCGAGCACGCACAACTCCGTCGCCTGCTGCTCGGCACTGAAGAACGAGTCGCCGTCGACACGGTCGTTCTCATCACACCCGCCGCCGACGACGCGGGTGAATCCGACCACTTCAATCAAGAGTTCGGTGACCCCATACGCGGGCGTCAATGCTCCCACCGGGGTCACCGACACGCGATCGGCGCAGAGTGTCGCAACCACCGGGCTGGTGACCGTCGTGTTCTCCGGCACGTCGAAGGCGCACAGTGAGGTGTCTGACACACCGACGAAGTCCACGGTCTCGTCGATGTCCACGTCGAGGACGACGGTGTGATCGACCGGGCCTCCTGGCCCGTCGAAGCTGAACACCGTGGTCAGGTCGACGCTGCGGACGCCGCGCTCGATCGTTCGGTTGTAGTGAATGAACCGGCCCAACTCGACGTCGAGTCCGGACACGATCGGCGACGAGGCGCCGACGAAACCGAACCCCGACGACCCGAGGCCGGTCGAGGCACCCGGGTCGGGGGAGCAACCTCCACCGAACGCTGTGGGGATACGACCGAATCGAATCTGGTTCAGCACCCCGGGTGATGCGGCCTGCACGGATGGATCGGGAGCGCCCACCGCAGAGAACGTCGCCGGGTCACCCGATCCGTACTGCACGCACTCGATCGCGAGCGCGTCGTCGCGAGCGGGATCGTCGAACGCACCGTGCGACGAGATGAACACGCTGTTGTCGATCGCGGCGGTCTGACTGGCGCCGTTCCACACACCAGCACCAACGGCGACCGCAACGGCCGCGAACCCGCCGAACACTCGAAGACGTGGGGAAGACATGGGCGTCGACGCTAGTGACCACGAACCTCCGGAACCATGTATCGAGACGTACCTCGCCCAGGGTCGACGCGAACGGTCAGGGCGACGGCTTGGTCAACTGTTCGAGGAGACGGTGGGTGTGCGGGCCGCCGATCTCAGGATGACGGATGGTGATCTTGGCGATCAGGCGCAGGAGTGCGACCGGCGCATCGTCACCGCTGAAACGCCACGCGACGTTCGCGAGCATGGCGAGTTCGGCGGCGGCCGCAGCCAGGTACGGCACGAGCGACCGATCGATGTCGCCGACCTCGAACGTGGCGAGGCGGCGGTTCACCTCGACCGCCGTCGCCGGTGTGTCGGCGAGTTCGACGGACACGCCATCGAGGTCGGTCCTGGTCCAATGCTGGTCGATTGGCTCTGTCAGCTCGGTGATCATGTCGGTAGTGTCGCGATCCGTGGTGGTCCAATCGAGTGCCAATCCCCGCAAAGTGGGTGCCAAACGACTGGTCCAATTGCTGGGCCAGTGGATCACCGGTGAGGGGCCGCTCTACCGCGACCTCGCCGACCGGATCGCCGCGCTGATCGCCGAGGGCAGCCTTCGGGCCGACGAGCTGCTCCCGCCCGAGCGCGCCCTCGCGGACGCGCTCACGGTGTCTCGCGGCACGATCGTGCGCTCGTACGACCATCTCGCCACCGACGGGGCCGTGGTGCGCGTCCAGGGAAGTGGCACGACCGTCGCCGGTCGAGCGCTCACGGCCGCGATGCGCTCGGACGAGTTCGTGGGCGAACGGTTGTGGATCAACGAAGGCGCCGCGATCGACCTGTTGAAGGCGATCCCGCTCATGTTGCCGGTCGTGTCGGAGATGCTCGCCGAGATCGACCTGAGCGCGCACGCCGCCGATCTCGACGGCGCCGAGCCGCTCGGCTGGTGGCGCCTGCGCGACCGCATCGCCGAGCTGCACACCCGCCAGGGTCTGTCGACCACGCCGCATCAGATCCTGGTGACGAGCGGCGCGCAGCAGGCGATCTCGTTGGTGGTGTCGGCGATGGTTCGACCGGGCGACGTCGTGCTGGGCGAGGAGGACACGTGGCCCGGCTTGATCGACGCGGTCCAGCACGTGGGCGCGCGGTTCGAGGCGGTGCGGCTCGATCGCGACGGGTTGATCATCGACGACCTCGAGGCGAAGATCCATCGGTTCCGACCTGCGTTGATGGCGTTCAACCCGCAACATCAGAACCCGACGGGATCGCGCCTCCCGCCCGATCGGGTCGCCGCCGTCGCGGCGTTGGCGCGCCGGCATCGGATCCTCACGCTCGAGGATCGTGTGGCTGCCGACATCGGCTTCGACCGTCGGCACCTCCCCGCGATCGACGAGCACGACACCGGCGGCTACGGCATCATCGCCGGGTCGATCTGCAAGGTCGTGTGGCCGGGTTTGCGGCTCGGTTGGCTGCGCGCGGACGCGCAGGTCGTGAATCGCCTTCGGTCGCACAAGGCCGTCGCCGACATGTTCACCCCTGCGGTCAACCAGATGCTCGGTATCGCGGCGCTCGATCGCTACGACGATCTCGTCGCGCAGCGTCTCGAACAGCTTCGGCCCGCCGCCGACATCGTCGTCGACGCGCTCCGCGACGAGCTCCCCGACTGGACGTTCGCGCCGTTGCGCGGTGGGTTGTCGGTGTGGGCGACGCTCCCCGACCAGGCGTCGGCGGCAGCGTTCGTGCGCCATGCCAGTCGCCACGGCGTGCTGATCGCATCGGGTCAGCAGTTCTCGGCCGTCGACGCCGACTGCCCCAATATCCGCATCCCGTTCACCGCACCTGCGGCCGTGCTCTCCGAGGGCATGCGCCGCCTGGCCGAGGCGTGGCGAACCTTCGACCGCCGCCCCGTCGCCGCCCACGTCATCTGAAACTCCCGCCACCCACCAAACGACAGAGTGGGTCAGACCCACTCTGTCGCATCGCGTCAGCAAGCGAGGGTGGTCAGGGTGGCGTCAGGAGCGATGAGGTGGGCGACGTCGCCGTCGTTGTTCCACACGTTCTGGAGTTTCCAGACGACGCGGCCGTCGCCGGCGACGGCGTCCGGACCGGTCACGATCACGAGTCGTTGCGCCGGGTCGAGCGACCCGAACTGACCGAGCGACACCTCGTGGTTGCGGCCCTCGTCGTGCAACACGTATCCCGACAGCGACACCGTCTCGCCGCCGGTGTTCGCGATGGCCACTTCCTCGGCTCGCTCGTCGCACGAGAGCAACGCGATCACACCCGGGCCGGCGGTCGGTGCGATCGGCAACGTGGTCGTGGTCGTCGGTGTGGTGATGACGACGCTCGGAGTCGGCGCGTCGACAGGCGGCCTCACGACGCTGGTGGTCGCACACGTGCCGAGCGCTCGGTCGAGTGCGGCGGCTTCGGTGGCAGTGACCGTCAACGCGTACCGGGACTTGGTCGAGATCCAGTCGATCGCGTATTGGCAGTGCGCGACCGGATCCGGAGGCAGCCAGCGATCCGGGGTGAGATCGGCCTTGGCCTGATTGCTGTCTCCGGACGCCACGACGAGCACGCCCGGTGTCTGATCGTTGGCGAAGGAGACCTTGGAGGCGGTGTCCCAACGCCACGCTCCGGCCCGATGGGCTTCGGCGAGGGGGACGAGGTGGTCGATGGTCGCCAGCGCGGCGTCGGTGATCGTCTCGCTCGAATAGGGGTCGATCCAGCGGCCCGACCGCACTCGGCAGCCGTCGAAGATCGGCGCGTCGAGGCTGGTCGCGGCGAGCACCTCGTGGCGGGTGTTGACGCAGTCGCCGTCGTCGTCGGCCCAGCCTTCGCCGTCGTAGTCGTCGCGTTCGTAGGGCGACCGGGTCCGATCCGGGTCGGCGACGACGAGTGAGTCCAGCCTCCCTCGCGCCACCTCGACGAGCGGCGACACTTCCGCCGACCGACCCGTGGTCGCCGCGCCCGCGGTCGTGGTGGTACTGGTCGTCGTGGTGCTGGTCGTGGATGTCGTGGTGGTGCTGGCGGTGGGCGTGGTTGTGGTGGCTGTCGTCGTCGGGGTCGTCGCCGCACCCGTGGTCGCCGTCGTGGTGGTCGGCTCGGTCGGCGTGGTCGCGGTATCGGCAGCCCCACATGCCGAGGCGGCCAGGAGGGCTGTGAGCAGCGCCGTTCGACTGCGCCGAGGTGGCCGAACCGCTGCACCCGATCGTGGAGTTCGCGGGCCGGGGACACCCCGGTGCAACTCGTCCGCCATCGAAGCGACTGTACCGACGCCGTGCCGCCCACCACGACGACCCGGCCAGCGCCCGCCGACGTCAACCTGGTGTCGGTCACCATGTCGATGCGAGTGACCGCTCGGTCGTCGTTTCGGACGCCGCTCGATCGGGCATGTGCCAGTGGAGCTGCGTGCGACGCACGCGTCCGGAGGTGCAGCCGACGACGAGCACGAAAGAGCCCACCATGAACGAGCACGAGCCGACGACCGAGCCGACGACCGAGCCGACCACCGAGCCAGCGACCGAGCCGACCACCGAGCCGGTGACGGACGAGCGAGCGACCCAGCAGGACTGGGAGATGCGGAGGATGTACTGGCGCTTCGGTGCGATGATCGCCACGTCGACCGTGACGATGTTCGTCTTGATGTACCTCAACACCTTCGCCCTCGACCATGTCGAGTGGAGCGAAACCCGCTTCTACATGGCACTCGTGATGGGGTCGACGATGGCGGTCATCATGTTGCTGTTCATGCTCGGCATGTACAAGAGCAAGGTGGTCAACGGCGCCATCCTCGCCGTGAGCGTCGTGGTCTTCGCCTCGTCGCTGTGGCTCGTGCGCAGCCAGACCACCGTGCAGGACACGTCGTACATGCGGGCGATGATCCCGCACCACTCGATCGCGATCCTGACGAGCGAACGCTCCGAGCTCACCGACCTGCGAGTGCTGAGACTCGCCGACGCGATCATCCTCGCCCAGCGTCGCGAGATCGCCGAGATGCAGTGGCTGATCGACGACATCGAGGCGAACGGTGAAGTCACGACCCGAGACGAACTCGACGAACGACCGGTCCCCGAGTTCGACGTGGTCGACGGCCGTGACGAACTGTCGCCCGGCGACTGACTGGCTCTGTCGCCAAGCGACTGACTCGCTCAGACCAGAGGGTCGTGGCCCCAGTTCATCAACGAGGAGCGACACGACGGGGCGTTCACGAAGCCGAGGCATCCGTCGTTGCGGATGGTGGTCAGGTGAGGTTCCAGATGTCGAGGGTGGCGGGGCCGGATTCGCCGCCTTCGCTCATCACCGAGACGCCGGTCGCGCCGGGGGTCGGGAAGATCAGGTCGGTCAGCACGACGCGGCCGTCGTCGGCGAACAACTCGATCGAGGAGCGATCGAGGACGATGCGCATCGACAAGACGCCGTCGATCGGCGTGACCGGCGCCGCGTGCACCGCGGCGAAGCTCGCAGCGAAGGTGACCTCGCCCGATTGGGTGCGGTCGAGCGTGAGGATGCCGGCGCCGACGTCGTATCGAATCCGGACGGTCGACCGTTCGCCCCCTGCGAGATCGAGCCCCACGGCCGCCGCGTCACCGAGCTCGAACGAGGCGACCACGTCGAGTACGTCACCGCCCGCATCGTCAGCGACATCGTCGGCGATCGCCGCGATCGAATCACCTTCGTAGCGTCGATGGTCGTCGCGCAGGTCGTCGAACGCCTCGACCAGTTGTTGTGTCAGGTGCAGCGCACCGTCGCGCTCGGTCAGCACAACCGTGCGCGGGAGCGTCATCGCTCCGCGCCACGGGTGTGTCGGCACCGAGCTGGCGTAGTCCCAGTTGCTCATCCAGCCGATCCAGGTTCGTCCGGATGCCTGATCCGGCTCGTTGGAGAACGTCATCGCGCAATAGAAGTCGGCTCCGAAGTCGACCCATCGCGGCTCCGCGTCGGGGGCGGGTTCGGTCGCCGTGAAGGTCGTGCCGTCGAAGTCGCCGACGAAGTACTGCGCACCCGACCCACCGGTCACGTGGCCCGGATTGTGGTCGACCTTGAGCATCCATCGCGTCTCGTCGCTGCCGATGATCGGCAACTCGACGAGCACCGGGCACTCCCACAGTCCGTCCTGCGCACCGGCGGGTCCGAACTCGGAGATCTGTTCCCAGTCGACGAGGTCGTCCGATGCGAAGAACAGCACCTTGCGCTCGACCGGCAACGCCACCGCGAGGATCCATCGACCGGACGGTTCGTGCCAGAACACGTTCGGGTCGCGGAAGTCTGCGAGGTCGAGGTCGATGACCGGGTTGCCGGCGAAGGGGACGAAGCGCTGGCCGCCGTCGTCGCTGACCGCGATCCGCTGGTCCTGGCGGGTGATCGCTGTACTCGCGTCGACGACGAGGCCGGTGTACGCCGCGACGAGACAGTCACGGTCATCGTCGATACCAGAATCTTCGCCGCACAGTCCGCTCGTGTTGGCCTGGTCGACGACGGCGCTACCGGAGAACGCCATGTCGGGCGGGTCGCTGGCCAGCGCCATCGGTTGCTCGTCCCACTCGACCAGATCGGAGCTGACCGCATGACCCCAGCCGATGTTGCCCCACAGGTTGCCGAACGGGTTGTACTGATAGAAGAGGTGGTACTCACCGTCGACGTAGACCGGCCCGTTGGGGTCGTTCATCCAGTTTTCGTCCGGTGTGAAGTGGACGGCCGGGCGAAACCGCTCCGTCGTCTCCACACCGTCGACGCCAGTGACGCCGTCCACACCGGTGACGGCCGGTGCCTCGCTGGCCGGCTGGTCGGTGTCGGTCGTGCGTTCGGTCGCACGTCCCACGAGGAGTCCGGCGACGAACGCAGCGACGGTCAGCAGTCCGGCGAGGGTAATCAGGCGTGAACGCGGCATCCGCTGAGCGGGTCGCGTCGCCATCAGGGAGCGAGCTGGCCGGGCTCCAGGACTTCGACGATCTCGGTGGCGTCGTCGACGAAGTCGATGAGCAGGCTCGGAGCGAACGTGCCGCCGAAGTGTTCCCGCTGGAACTCGGGCGACTGGTCACCGATGTAGCTGATCTCCACGTCGCCACCGATGTCGAAGAACTGGAAGAAGCTCGTTGCGACGCCGTTGGGAAGGGTCATCCACGAGTACGCCTGATACGGCGCTTCCTCCGGGTTGGCGAGCACGAGGCCCGTCTCGTTCAACGGTTCGTAGGTACCGAGGAAGTCGTCGGCGACGAAGCCGTACAGACCCTCGGGCCCGGACGTGCCGTCACGGAACGTGTGGGCGTGGGTGGTGAACAGCAGGTAGGAGAGGTCGTCCTCGATCACGATGTGGGGCCGCTCGAGTTCGTTGTTGATGCAGTGGCCGTCGAACATCGGGGGGAGCACCTCCCACTCGCGGAGGTCGTCGGTCGTCGCACGGGCGATACCGACCACGCCGTCACCCTCGCATTCGGCGTAGGGCATCGTGGCGGTGAACAGGAGGTACTCCTCGCCGGTCTCCTCGTCACGGTGATACCACGGGTCACGGAACGCATCGATCTGGCCAGCGCCGCCTTCGGTCGCCTGCGTGGTGGCGTACAGCCCGGTCTCGGCGCCGGTCAGCAGCACCTCGTGGTCGGACCAGTCGTCGAAGCGCACCTCGCCATCGACGATCGACAGCTCGGCCGTCGCCACGGCGAGTCGCTGGCGATACGAGATGTCGTCGCCGACGGATCCACCGGATGGCGCCACCTGGTCGTCGTCGGGTGCAGGTTCGTCGGAACCAGTCGACTCGGTGGTCGTCGGCTCGGTGCTGGCAAGGCTGGTCGTCGATTCGGTCGACCGGATGCCGCTCGGCTCGTCGCTCGACTCGGTGGTGGTCGACGTGGTCGACTCTGCGCGGTCGTTGTCGTCGTCCTCGCCGGCGGCGGTGTAGAAGGCGTAGAGGGTTCCGGTCTCGTCGTCGTACATGGCTGAGCCGGCCCACTGGCGGGTACCGAGCAGTTCCTGGGAGTCTTCGGGGAAGAGCTCGCCGCCGTCGGTCCAGCTACGGCCGCCGTCGTCGGTCACGAGATAGCGGTGCGTCGCGATGTCGTGACGCTTGCCGGGTAGCACGTCGGCCGGGGCCGACAGGGCGACGGCGATACTCACACCGTCGATCTCGGCGACCTGGCCGTCACGGTCGCGCACCGGCCACCAGTCCCAGACCCAGTGATCGTCGGACACGCGCTCGTCAGCGAGCGCCGAGTCGATCACGGGGATCGTGTTGGGCTCGGTGAGTTCCAGACTCGCGAGATCGTCAGCGAGCCATGACCCTGCGAATCCGGTGACGACCGCCGGCGCGTCAGGATCGGTGGTGTCGGTCGGTTCGGTGGTCGTGGTGTCGTCCGGCTCGGTCGTGTCGGACGACTCGGTGGTCGTCGGATCCATCGAGTCGGTGGTGATCGGATCGATGTCGAGCTCGTCGTCGATCGAGTCGATCGTCGTCGGAACGGTCACCTCCGACGTGTCGTCGTCCGAGCAGGCGGCTGCGGCGACGAACAATGCCGATGCCGCAGCGAGAGGAAGGAACTTTCTACGCATGAGTTGGCCCTACCCGCGCCTCCGACACACGAAACGACCACCCCACAAACCCCACCACACCCTGCGATTTCGCGCCACTCGGCCTCATCCATCTGGTTTCGGATCCATCTGGTGTCAGTCACCACATCCACGGAACAGCTGGTGCGGAACAGCTGGTGCCTGACCCTGGGCGTTCTGGCTTCATCTAGCCCGGGGACGATGACGTCTGTCTCCATCCACGTCGTCTCCATCGCCCGTAGCCTGGAGCTCGTAGCGGGTCATCCACTGCACCGACGAGGCGCTCCCGTACCGGCCGAGACGACGGGGGCAGGAGGCATCGTCGTGGCATGGCTGTTGTTGATCGTCGCTGGTCTGTTCGAGGTGGTCTGGGCGTCGTTGCTCGCCGACACGAAGGGGTTCACCCGGCTGTGGCCGACCGTCGGCTTCGTCGTCGCGCTGGCGCTGAGCATGTTCTTGCTGGCGACCGCAGTGCGCACGCTCCCGATCGGCACTGCGTACGCGATCTGGGTGGGCATCGGCGCCCTGGGCACGTTCGCCGTCGGGGTGACGCTGCGCCAGCAGGTCACGAGCCCGGCGAACCTGGTCGCCATCGCCGCCCTCGTCGCGTCCATCGCCGCCGTCAAACTGACCGCCCCACACTGACGCGCACACGATTCGTGGAACTGCTCGTCGGAACGTGACGGTGGCGGAACGTGACGGTGGCGGCGGCGACAGAACGCGTCCGCCGGATCGCTCGAGCCCGCTGCTGACCCGGACGTGGGCCAACGGTCGACCGCCCCGCTTGCCGGAGCACAGTGCATCACGGTGACTCACTCTGCTCCGGCCCGAGTCAACGTGGTGTCAGGCACCATCCGCGCGATCGCCATACTCGCGGAGGATCTGGTCGACGATGTCGTGACGTCGCTGCACGGCGATCGGCGTCTCGGACGCCGACCCGTCATCGGTGTTCGTGGAGAGGTTGACGTGAACTGCGAACGACAGTTGACGGTCGGGGTCGTGTCCGGCGAACGTCATCCCACTCAGACCAGAGTGTCCGAAGCTCCGTTCGCTGAGCCCGGGGAACCCGTGGTGCGGAAGGTCGACCATGAACCCGTGCGCGTGGCGGGCTGGCCGGTCGAGCACCCGGTCGAACGCCGCTTCGCCGGCGGGCTCCACGAGATGATGCAACGATCGAGACGAGACCAAACCGGGCGCAGTGAGGGATCGCCCGAGGGTGACGTACAGGTCGACCAGACCGCGCATCGAGGCGTAGAGACCGATCGATGCGCACGGATCGCCGAGGTTGTCGATGCTGCGTTCCCACACGAGCGGCACCGGTGTACCGGCCACGTCGGAGACGTTGAGACGAATGTCGCCACGACGCTCGATCAACCGTTCGGGTCGTATCTCGAGGTGGTCGGACAGCCCAGCGGGTTCGATGATCGCCGACCACAGGTACTCCGCGAACGGCTGCTCGGTGACGGCTTCGATCACGAAGGCGAGCAGTTCCCAGCCGACGAACTCGCTGTACGTCCGCGTCGGCGGGGGTGTGGAACGAGCGAGCGCTTCCGTGATGTGCGCGCGACGCACATCACGCCGAAGCGGGACGAATGCGACGGCAGGATTGCGCCAGGTTCCCGTGTTGTGGGAGAGCAGATCGTCGATCGTCGTGTCGTCGATAATCAGCCGCTGGTCCGGGAGCAGTTGGTTGATCGGCTGGTCGAAGCGGAGAAGACCGTCGTCGACGAGCCTGGCGATGGCGAGCGCTGTGAGCGGCTTGCCGGCGCAATAGACGCCGAAGAGGCTGGATGTGCTGACCGGCTGATCGATTCCGTCGAGTCCGGTTGCCCAGCTCAGGTCGAGCTCCGGTGACCGGACTTCGACCTGTATGGCGGTCGCTGCGGTTCGGTCGAGGAGTTCGGTGAGGTGGTCGACGAGCCCCGTCATCGCGTCTCGACCGCCCGACACATCCGGGCGAAGTCCGACAGCGCGCGGTTCGCGTGCGAGCGCTGGTCGAGGAATCCCCGGAAGACCCGGTCTTCGTAGATGCCGGCAGCGACGAGCACCATCACCGGGCTCACGCACTCGATTCGCATCCCCGTCACGGCGGTCAACGAATCGAGCGTCGGGTCGTAGGCAGCCGTCAGTTTGGCGAAGGTGCTGAAGACCGTGACCTGCGGCGCATCGGTCGGATCGACGCGGTCGACGAGCCACCCATCGCGGAATCGCTCGACGAAGTCGAGGTCGCCGACCAGGCTGTCCCGGCAGACGTGGCGAATGGTCACGTCGACATTCGGCACCACCTTCTGTGGTTGACGAGCGAGTTCGACGTCGAAGGGTGGATGCTGTGCCCATGCATCGGTCTCCGACCGCACCATCAGCATCCGGGCGCGATCGATCGGTGGAGCGGCGCCGAACAGCACGTCGCTGAGGAGGTGACCGGGGGTCGGCTTGAGTTCGAGACGACGACCGTCGCCGGCGGCGGAAGGCGAGGACTCGACACGGGCGACACGGGCCATTCCATCGGACACGCGGACGCTCATCAGCGCAGCGTCGTGTTCGTCGCGCAGCACGACGTCGAGGTCGGCGATGTCGACCGGGAGACCGTCGAGGCGCTCGACCCGATCGGTCAGTTCCATCACCGGAGGAAGCCGGTGACGTCGACCACGACGTCGACCGGCGCGCTCGCGTAGACGCATACGCTGCCGAGCAGACCTACCGGGATGAGCGCGCTGTTCGACGTCACCCCCGAATCGAACGTCAGTGTCGCCGTCGGCGGGCGCTCGGATGCGCACGGATACACCGTCAGGAATCCAGGAGGGTCCAAGTTCGAGGCGATCGCTGCGACGGACAATGCCACTGCGGTGGCGTCGCCAGGGATCCCACCGCGCCCGGTGGTCGACACGATCTGCGTGTCGACGCCCTCGACCGGGAAGAGCCGTCCGTTGCCGGCCTCGCGGCCGTCGACCGTCGACGATTCGGGTCGAGTGTCGGACAGACGTGATGGCGTGATCCGGCCCAACAGCGCCTCCGGGATCGTTCCGGTCGAGTCGACGACGAGATCGGCGTCTGCGCTCGAGACGAGGCAGACCGCGCCGTCGGCGCCGACGGGAACGATCACGCTGTTCGAGGTCACCGAGCCCCGGGCGAAGTTCACCGAAGCAGTCGAGGGTTCCGTTTCATCGCATGGATAGGCGGTCAGGAACCCGTTGGTCGCCGGGCGCACGACCGCGATGTTCAACACGACGGCGGCACCGTCGCCGGAGAGCCCGCCGCGGCTGCCGATGGCCAAGTCGAGCACCGAACCCGCAGCGACCGGCCCGATCCCTTCGAACTGACCGTCGACGGTCCGGCTCTCCGCGAGATCCCTCGACTCCAGGAGCCGAATCGGTGCGACCGAATCGAACCCACCATCTGCAAAGGCTCCCGTGAAGTCGACGACGAGGTCGGTCGATCGACTCGTGTACACGCACACCGCGCCGTCCGGGTCGAGTCCGACCGTCAGGCTGTTGGACACCACCGCGCCTGCGGCATAGTTCAGCGACGCTGTCGTCGGTTGCGCCGAGTCGCACGGCCAGGCGGTGATGAAGCCGGCCTGGTCGGGCCGAATCGCCGTGACGTTGAAGACCGCTGCCACCGCTGACGACGAAATCTCTCCTCGACCAGCGACCGGCAGCTCGATCACCTCGCGGGCGTCGAGTCGGCCCACCCCGTCGAAGTCGCCATCGACCGTCGGCAGCGTCGACACGGTTCGGCTCTCGAACAGACGCACCGGTGGCGACGAGAGAAACAGCGAGGTCGAGGTCTCGCCGCGCACCCCGTCGGAGCCGCCGCCGAGTTCCAGTGCCGCCAGCGCAGCTCGGATCGACACGGGATCACCCTGCAGGCCTCCGTCGTACGGATTCGTCGCCACCCAGTGGCCGGTCGGCGTGCCGGCGTCCATCGACGCTGCGGTCTCCCACGGCCGCAGCAGGTGGAATCCGACGAACGGCGTTCCGAGGTCGTCGAGGTCGCCGGTGACCCGCAGCGTGATGAGATCCCCCACCTCGAGGCCGGCGCCGTTGACGACGTCGATCACCGTGCGCTCGACGAGACGGGTACGGACCGGTGTCGACCCGTCGAGATTCTCGTCGTCCGACGACGACCACCCTGCAGGCGTCTCCAGTTCGACGATGATCGTCGAGTCGGCTGCGACTGCCTCGATCGACTCGTGTCCTCGCCGACTGGCCCCGGGATCGGAGAGCTCCTGCGAGTCGTCGATCGTCTGGGCGCTGCACGACGCGGCCAGCGCAGCCAGCACGAGCACCGCAAGCGAACGCTTCACTTGCCCACCTGGAACACGCCTGCGTCGTCGGCCTGGGGACCGTTGACCCCGCACTGGGGGTCGAGCCGGTCGTCGGTGATCGGATACATGATCGAAGCGACGGAACAGTCGGTGTTTCGATCGCCGGTATGGCCGGCGCCGAGCGCATGACCCAGCTCGTGGCCGATCACGTTTCGATACTGCCGGTCGCTGAGCGAACGCCCCGAGAACGAGTTGACGACGACGGTGTTCGCTCCTGAGACCGCTCCGGACTGACCGCACACCTCTACCAGCGCGCCGGAATCCGAATCGACGAAGGCACCATCGAGATGCACGTTGCCGAGGTCGGACTCGACGACTTCGAGATCAGCGGAGTTCTCGACGAAGGTGAAGATTTCGCGTCCGGCGAAACGTGACCTGAAGCGGTCGAGGGCAGCGAGTTCCCACTCCGCAGACGCCTCTCGAACGAGACGTTCGAATCGGGGCGAACCGGTCACCGAGACCGAGATCGGAAAGCTGTCCCACGTGCACCCGTTGGAGACGAAATCCTCGATGCCGAGATCGAGCGGCTCGGCTCCCACCGAACCGATACCCAAACCGGTCGCCACCGTTCCGACCGCGATTGCGACCGGTGCTCGCCCGACTCTCCGACCCCGACTCTCCACCCCACGACCTTTCCGAAAACCGAGCGCTGAGCCTCTCAGGTCCGCCCCGAGCTGTCAACCAGAACGAGGCCGCGCTCGTGGCGAGACGACGGCTTCTGCGACGGCGCCGGAGTCGGAGTCAGGGGGTGAGTGCGGTGACTTCGACTTCGATCTTCATCGCCGGGTCGGCGAGGCCGAGGACCATCATCGTCGCGGCGGGCGCAGCGGGCCCGAAGTAGTCGCGCAGCAGCGGCCAGCACGGCTCGAAGTCTTCTGCGTTGGGGACGAGGTACCGGACCCTGACCACGTCGTCGGCGCTCGCGCCGGCACGTGTGAGCGCGTCGTCGATGTTCGCGAGCGTCTGGCGGCACTGCGCCACGACGTCGTCGCTGATCGTCATGGTCGCGTAGTCGTAGCCGGTCGTGCCCGACACGAACACCCACCGACCATCGACGACGGCACGCGAGTACCCGATCTCGCGCTCGAACCGACTCCCCTGCGAAACACGTTCACGCCCCACCCCCGCAGTGTCGCACGCACCTCGGCGGCGTTCCGGCAAGTGTTTCGAGCGGGGCCACCGACGGCGAGCGCATTCGTTGGAACACGATCGATCGTGCGTAGCGTCGACCACCTCGTTCGGAGGTGCGGTGATGAAGACGGTAGGAAACGTGCTCTGGCTGGTTCTGTGCGGCGTGTGGATCGCGATCGGCTGGCTGTTCTGGGCACTGCTGCTCGCTGTGACGATCGTGGGCCTTCCGTTCGCACGGCAATGCCTCAAGCTCGCGGAGTTCTCGTTGTGGCCGTTCGGTCGAACGGTCGTGAATGACCCCAGCGCGACGAGGCTCGGAGTTCTCGGTGCGGTCTTGTGGATCATCCCGGGCGTGCTGATGGCGATCAGCTACGTCCTGACCGGCGCATTGCTGTGCTTGACCATCATCGGCATTCCCTTCGGAATCCAGTCGATCAAGCTGGCTGGCCTGGCGCTCCAGCCGTTCGGCAAGAAGATCATCCAAACCAAGGACACAACCTCCTTCTACGCGAACAGTGACGCGGCGAGAGCCTGACGCTGCCGGTGAGTGGTCCATTCAGGTGTCGCCCGCGGTCAGGCAACTCTGTCGTCTGGAGCCGGCGGGGGGAACGAACGAGATGTTGGAGAAGTGCGAGGCGGCGGTTCGCCCTTGAACGTGTCGCGGAAGGCATCGAGGCCGCGGTTGGCGTTGACCACGGCGATGTACGAGCGTCGACCGTTCGAGTCGGCTGCAAGGCGCGTCATCGCGACGTAGGCCAGTCGCTTCGATTCCTTGCTGCTGCCGACGCACAGCACGACCGCCCTCGACTCCCAGCCCTTGAAGCTGTGAATCGTGCACGCCTTGATGCCGGGTGCGTCTGGCCAGAATCGCTGCTTTCGTCGTTTCCGTTCGTCCTTGTCCTTGGCGAAGATGTGGTGAACGTCATGGCCGTGCCGCTCCAGTTCGCGAACGACCCGAAGTCCCTGATCGTGTGATTCGCACAGCACGACGATTTCACTCGGGTCGAGGCGATTCGCTCCGGAGGCGAGTTCGTGCGCGAAACGTGCAGCCTTGTCCGGGATGTCGCGAGCAGACTTCACGTTGATCCAACGCTTCTCGGTCGGAGCATCGCTGAATGGCAACGCCCCGCTTGTCGGCCGCGGGACAGGTCCGATCACTTCGCCACCGACGAACTGTCGCCCGAAGGTCGCGATCGTGGCGACCATGTCCCTCGGCAACCGGTACGAATGGCCGAGATCGGTCCACGGCCCGGAGAAGCCAGCACCGAGCATGTGAGCTTCGTCAGTCCATGAATCCTGGCCGTAGATGTTCTGCGTCGGATCAGCGACCAGCAACATCTCGCCCGCGGGCTTCACCTGCTTACGGAGCAGATTCCACCAGTCGAGCCGAAAGTCCTGGCCCTCGTCGACGAGGATCGCATCGAAGCGCAGCCGCACTCCTTGTTCGGTTGCCGACATCGCCTGGTGGATGACGAGGTCAGCGTTGTCGGCGTCGTCGGGAACGGTCAGCTCAAGGCCCTTCGCCCTCGCATCGTCGACGATCCGCGAGCAGAAGCCGTGGAGATGCACGCACGTCACGCGAGTCGGGTCGGCCCCGTTGGCTGAGCAATGACGGGCCACGAGCTTGCGCAAGTAGTTCGCCAGCGTCACGTTGAACGTCAGCAGCAGAACGGATTCACCGGCCGCAGCCAGTGCAGCCGCCCGGGCGGCCAAGCCGTACGACTTGCCACACCCTGCGGATCCGCGCACCCGACGCATCTTCGCCCCGTTCGGGTTCTTTGCGATGTTGGCTGCACCCTCACTGAGTGGCTCGGGTGCCAGGAGACGCGACACGTATGTTGCGCTCTCCAAGTGGGTGCGGAGCTTCGACATCGAGTCGGCTGGCGGTGACGCTGGTGCCGTGCCGACGAGTGCTTCTTCGATTGCGTCGAAGAACTGTTCGCCCCACACCGCGACCCGCTCCCCAGGTGCTCTCGCGGCACGCCGAAGGACTTCATTCGCTTGCTTGCTCGGGTGATTAAGCAGCACGACGATCGATCGGACGCAGGGCGGCACGATGCGTCCGTCCTCCGGCAGCGCAAACGAATTCTCGAAGATCGAGGACCGGTACCGAGAGGCTTGCAGCCGGGGGTGCTCGTCGACCGCTGTCCAGCCTGCCGAGCAGCGGCGCTGGACCACGCCGTTCTCGTTGCGGTACTTGTTGTACGCCCAGTCCTTGACCTCGATCGCGCAGACTCCGTAGCCATCGTGGAGCGCGACGAAGTCCGGAATGTCCATGCCGAGTCGCGGCTGTACATACACGGACCAACCGTCGCCCAAGCCCGCAAGTGCGTCGAGAACACGAAGCTCGCCGGTGTTGAGCCACTTCGGGCGCGAACGGGTCTCTTGTAGCGACGGAACGAAATGTGCCATACCCACCTCCTGCCGAATCAGGTATGGAGTTGTCATCGTCCTGCCTGCACCGCGACTTGAGGGGGGCCACACAAGTGGGCCGGCCGAAGTCAACGCCCACCCTCCGAGTCGGGGCAGGGTATGGCGATGCTCGAGTAGGTTGCCGGCGGTGGGCGAGTTGGAGCGGGGGCTGTACGAGGTGCTGGTCACCGACGAACTCGCTGCGCAGCTCGACGAACTCGCACGCCTGAGCGCGGAGGTTCGCGACCTGCGCAGCGCGGAGGCGCCGGACCGGATCTCGTTGCACATCTCGCGGCAGGTGGAGCGGGCGCTGCGCGACGTGAAAGACGCCGACCGGCTGCGGGTCGGTACCGACGTCGCACGTGCCCTGCTGGTACAACTCGCCGAGCTCACGAACACCGAGGCGGAGCAGCTACCGGTCAGCCCGGCTGCGGTGTTGCACGCCATCCTCGGCATCAAGCCCGACGGGTCGGCGGCGCCGATCGATACCCCGCTCATCCCCGTGCTCGACACAACACTGCTCACCAACGCGCCCGGCGAGCCGAGCCTGTGGAACCAGCTGATCTCGGAGATCTCGTCGGCTGACCGCATCGACGTGGTGATGGCGTTCATCCGCATGAGCGGCATCCGTCCGTTGCTCGACGCGTTGCGAGACCACTGCACCGCGGGCAAACCGCTGCGCATCCTCACCACCACGTATACGGGTTCGACGGAGGCAGCGGCGCTGGAACGGCTCGCTGAACTGGGCGCCGATGTCCGGGTGTCGTACGACGTGAGCACGACTCGGCTGCACGCGAAGGCGTGGGTGTTTCATCGAACGAGCGGGTTCTCGACGGCCTACATCGGGTCGTCGAACCTGACGCGGTCGGCACAGGTCACCGGCATCGAGTGGAACGTGCGAGCGTCTGGCGCCCGCAACCCTGACGTCGTCGACAAGTTCGACGCGGTGTTCGACAGCTACTGGTCGAACGGTGACTTCGTGCCGTACGAGGCCGAGGAGTTCGCCGAGCACATGGAGCGGGAGGGCCGCAGCGACACGGGTCCGCACGTGATACTCAGCCCGATCGAGTTGCGTCCACACGCGTTCCAGGAGCGGCTGCTCGACCTGCTCACCGTGGCTCGGTCGAAGGGTCGCCACCGCAATCTGCTCGTCGCCGCGACGGGCACCGGCAAGACGGTGATGGCCGCGATCGACTACGCCCGGCTTCGTGGGCAACTTCCGTCGTCGAGGCTGCTGTTCGTCGCACACCGCGAGGAGATCCTCGATCAGAGCATGGCGACGTTTCGTCACGCGTTGCGTGATCCGGTATTCGGGGAGAAGTGGGTCGGTGGCGCCCGACCGCAACGCTACGACCACGTGTTCGCGTCAATCCAGAGCCTAAACGCGGCCGATCTCGACAACCTGGCTGCGGATCACTTCGACGTGGTGATCCTCGACGAGTTCCATCACGCCGCCGCGTCGTCGTACACGAAGCTGCTGAACCACCTCGTCCCACGCGAACTGTTGGGCCTCACGGCGACCCCCGAACGCAGCGACGGCTTGCCGATCCTGCAATGGTTCGACGATCGGATCGCGGCGGAGATCCGGTTGTGGGAGGCGATCGATCAGCAGCACCTGGCACCGTTCATGTACTTCGGGGTGCACGACGGCACCGACCTCACCCACGTCCCGTGGAGGCGCGGGCACGGCTACGAGATCGACGCGCTGAGCAACCTGTACACGAGCGACGACGCGTGGGCGCGCCTCGTGGTGCAGCAGGTCGCCGAGCATGTCGACGTGTCGTCGATGCGGGCGCTCGGGTTCTGTGTGAGCGTTGCGCACGCCGACTTCATGGCCGACCATTTCACTCGGAGCGGGATCGCGGCCGTGGCGGTGAACGGCGACACGCCCCGCGCCGAACGCGTCGCTGCGCTTGCCGGATTGCGGAGTGGCGAGGTGCGCGTCGTGTTCTCGGTCGACGTGTTCAACGAGGGCGTCGACGTGCCCGATGTCGACACGGTGTTGATGCTGCGTCCGACCGAGAGCCCGACGCTGTTCTTGCAGCAGCTGGGGCGTGGGCTTCGCAAGGCACCGGGCAAGGCGTTGTGCACGGTGATCGATTTCGTCGGCACCCATCGCAAGGAGTTCCGCTTCGACCGCCGGTATCGGGCGCTGCTCGGTGGGACGCGTCGCAGCATCGAGACGGCGATCGATCGGCGGTTTCCGTTCCTGCCCACGGGATGTCACATGCAGCTCGATCGGGTCGCGCAGGAGATCGTGTTGCGCAGTTTGCGGGATGCGATTCCGACGCGTTGGCCAGCGAGGGTCAACGAGCTTCAATCGCTGCGCCGGGCCGATCCGAGTATCGACCTCGCCGGGTTCTTGGACGAGTCGGGCCTCGACCTCGACGACGTGTACGACGGTCGCCGTTCGTGGTCGGATCTGCTCGAAAAGGCCGGTGCGTCGGTGGCGCCGCCGGGCCCGCACGAAGTCGAGCTGCGTCGGGTGGTCGGGCGGCTGTTGCACGTCGACGACCACGTCCGCCTGGCCACCTACACGGAGCTGTTGGCTCGACCGACCGCACCGGTGGTCGACGACCTCGACGTGCGAACACGGCGGACGTTGCACATGCTCGTCGCGCCGGTGGTGGATCAGATCGTCGGCACGGGCCGTGCGTTGGCGAAAGACATCGGGTTGCAAGCGGCGACCGACGTGGTGTGGGCGCATCGGCAGGTGCGCGACGAGCTGCGCCAGGTGTTCGAGTTGCTGGCCGATCGGGTCGAGCACGTGCATCGCCTGCTCGACACGCACCCCGACTCCCCGCTCCAGATCCACGCTCGCTACACGCGCCTCGAGATCTTGGCGTCGCTCGGCCTCGACTGCGACGGTGGGCGACGGGCGAAGGTCGCGCCGTGGCAGACCGGCGTGAAGAATGCCGCCGACATCGGCGCCGACCTGTTCGCGTTCACCCTCGACAAGTCCGACGGCGGGTTCTCACCGACCACCCGCTACCGCGACTACGCGATCAGCCGGGATCTCATCCACTGGGAGAGCCAGTCGATCACCCGCGCCGACAGCGAGACCGGCCGGCGCTACCAGCACCACGAATCGATGGGCCGCTCGATCCTGCTGTTCGCCCGGATGACCGTCCGCGACCCGTTCTGGTGCTTGGGCCCCGCCACCTACCAGCACCACGTCGGCGAACGCCCGATGGCCATCACCTGGAAACTGCACCACCCCCTCCCCGGCGACCTCCACCACGACTTCGCCGCCGCGGCGGTCTGAGGGGCCGCTGGTTCGGTGACGATGGCCAGTCCGAACACGGGGCGCTCGAGTGCGAGCTGTTCTCCTGCATCGGCGAGTCGCACCTGGAACGACGTTCGCAGCGAGAGTCGAGGGGCGCTCCATGGAGTACCCGACGACTACGAAGGTGCCAGGGCTGCCTTGACCATCAGCCAAAGATCGCGGAGCTCGTCGCTCGGAAGATCGTCGACATCGCACGCCACGAACTCGTCGACCGTCATGCCGTACGGCGCGACGACATCCGCCACCTGCCGGCGGAGATCGTCGGAAGTCAAGGGAGCGGTCGTCATGAAGTTCACCGTAGCCAGGGGCTGCAACGGCCCATGTTCGAGATCAGCTCCCCCTACCTCGCAGCTCACGGCTCCGCGTGACCGGCAACCATGGGTGGAGGCCGATCGCAGAGCTGGGCGCTGCTGTGTTGGGCTTCGGTACACCCTGGGCATCGACCCAAGCGCGAACGCGGCCGTGTGGGAGTCACTCCGTTGTCGTGCCAGCAAGCAAAGCGTGGCCGTCAGACGCGGACGGTTGTCAGAGTCGCACCAGAGGTGAAGACGCCATCGCAGAGCACCGACCAGCCACGCGTCTGCCCGGGCGGAACGTCGAACACTCGATCAGTTTCCACGGTCCCGTTGGGACAGGTGATGTCGACCCGTACGTCGGCCTCTACCGACAACCCGTTCGTGGTGTCTCCGACGACCTCAGTGATCGAGAAGCCCGGGCCGTAGCCGGTGATCCGAGCCGAGAACCCCGACGGAGTGGGTGCCACGTTGCTGCCTTCGAGGGCCGCCACACGCTCCTGGAGCTGACGCAGACTCGAGCGCGTGTAGTAGCCGTTCACGTCGATGACGACGTCGACCTGCCCGGCGTTGTTGAACATCTGGAACGAGCCGGAGTCCGAGAGGGCAACGACGACCGCGTTCGGAGTCGGAGGCTGGCCGGGAGATGGGTTGAGGCTCGCCGCAGTCGGCTGACGCCCGCCTGGCCAGATGGTCAGAAAGGTCTGGGCCGATGCGTTGAGTGCGGTGATGTTCATCGAGAGCCCCACGGCTTCGGACGGGATCGTGCATCGACCGTTGGAGCCGTGAGCCTGGAACGTCGCAGTGCGTCCGGAGCCGAGCGTGTCGACGCGCCCGACACGGTCGCTCGAGCGTGTGTCCGACAGCCGACACGGCGAGGTCGGCACGAACGACGTGTCGACGTCGCCAGGCGCAGCCGACGCACTCCAACTGCTGAGCGAGAGACCGACCGCAGCGACCGCGAGTGCACCGGCGACGAACGGGGCAAGTTGATTCCTGATGACTGACATCGAACACGATCGCGAAAACGTCACAGTCGTGCAACCCCGATCTGTTCGACGAGCACCGTGATGCGCAACATGTCGACATCGATGGCCGGCACGAGCCTTGTGGGTACCGACGTTGACGAACGCCAACTCAGGGAGGTCGGCGTGCCCGCCGGGTGGCCGGGTCTCAGGCTGATGCTGGGAGGCGCGAGCTGAGCTCGACCGCGATCGCTCGGGCGGCATCGGCCTCGATTCCGCCCGGATCGTTGATGGCCGCGACCAGTGCCCGCGGCCATGTCACGAGGACGTCGTCGATCTCGATGGGTTTCGCCAGGAGGGCCCACTCGGCGTTCGTGAAGCAGATGACGGGTCGCACCGGCATCGAGCTGAAGCCCATCGGTGCGAGATGCTTGGCCACAGCGTCGACCTGCCAGCGCATCTTCGCGACGAGTTGCGTCTGGTTGCGGTTGTTGACGTAGAGACGCTTCGTGCCGGCGTGGAGGCGCCGCTCGACCTTGCCGGAGTAGTTCTTGGCGTCGATCACCCAGATGGCCGACGGGGCGATGACGACGTGATCGATGTTGCCGTTCGCGTCAGCTCTCTTCCTCCGGGCGCCCAGCGTCGACCGCCATCCAACCGGCAGGGATCGTCACCACTCCAAGGTTGATGTCACGCATGCGGCTGGCTGCCACCTCGCAGGCTTGACGAGCCGGAACGAATCGCACGCCTGATGTAGCACCTGGGTGTTGAAAGCGCGTAGTCACGCGCTCGAGACCCCACTCGGCGAACTGCCAGGTGACCAGGTCCCACTTCCTGGCCGTCCCCTCCATTCCCTTGAACCACCGATCCCATGCCTTGCGATCCACCGTCTGTTCCTGCCGGTAGTACTGCACACCCGCTTCGTCGAGGGATGGGCCGACCACCCGAAACGGCAGCCGCCGAGTGTCCCTCGCTCGGCTCCGAGGTACGCCCGTCTCCAGGTAGCGCCCTGACAGAACGTGCATCAAGTCGATGCTCAGGGGTCGCTCAGACCGGAGCATCGCGAGAACGATCGCTAGTGCTCGGCGCTCTCGACCGGAGTCTGTGTACCAGTAGTCCCGGAAACGTCCCGAGCTGACGTGCCTTGCGGCGCGGCCTCCCTCGCGCTCCATGCATCGGAGACGCTGTTCTATCGACTCGAGGACGATCCCGATTCGAACCACCCCATCGTCCGAGTCGTCGTCGTGAAGGGAATCACCAAGATCGGCGAGCCCGAGGAGCGCGGTCGTGCGGATCCACCGCTGGCTTCGCGGCAGCGGGCCGTCTGAGAGGCTGTACGACGCGAGTTCGCTCGTGGGTCCTCCCTCCCAGCGAGCCAGGCCAGCCTCGGCCATCAGGGTCTGAAACGCATCGATCGAGCCGGTGTAGGAGAGGCAGAAGACTGCCTGCTCGAGCAGCCAATCGAGTTGTTGGCTCCCTGAGTCTGAAGAGAGCTCGTTCAGATGCTGAACCACCAGTTCGAACAAGCGGGCTGCTACTCCCGCAAGGCCCGCCTGTCTCAGCGCCTCGATTGCTTCACGCCTGGCCGTCCCGTCGACTGAGAGTACGGCCTGGGTCACCACCGACCGAGTCGCCCAACGGGCATGGATCGGGACCTCGGCGAGAATCACGTCAGCGTCTGTCAATCCGCGCTGAGCCTGAGACGCTCGCCGCCGAATGTTGCCCCAGTTCGATCGGCCTCCGTCGTCGGCAGTCTCGTCGTCAAGCCCTGACCGCAGCGCCGACCAGACCGCCTGCGTGGGCGCTCGGACCCATCGATCGTCGCCTGAAAGCTCCTTGGCGAAACCCAGCCATCTGCGGTACCGCTCCCGATCTTCGAGGTAGCTCTGTCGTGTCTTGGGGCCCTTTGCGACGGGTGTGCCATTCGGCATCTCTTCGGTCGAGCTCAGATCAACGAAAGCTGCAACCGGTGGGGCCGAGGATCCGAATGACTGTCCAGTGCGTTCGTGCTCGTCCGCCATGTAGGCCATGTAGGCAGCCGTGTACCGTCGCGCAGCAGCCGTGGCATCGAGTAACCCGTCGAAGAGATTAGGATCGGGGTCCTGAAGGAGCAGATCGCACACGCGAGCCACATTCGATGGATCGCTCTCGGTGATGACGAGGGCAGCGTACGATTGCTCACGAGTCGACAAGACGCCGCTATCGCCGAACGGCCGCACAACGGTTGGAGAGTCGTTGACCATCGCAGCGCTTCGGCCGAGAGCTAGGCGTGCGCGAACGTGGCCAACGATCTCGGAGTCGTCGAGTCCAAGAAACCGAACCGCCTCAAAGACCAACGATCGTGGGCGGTTCGGATTCAGCGTCTCCTCGGTCAGGATTCTGCTCAGGAGCA
Source organism: Ilumatobacter sp. (assembly GCF_046290335.1). Lineage (GTDB taxonomy): Bacteria > Actinomycetota > Acidimicrobiia > Acidimicrobiales > Ilumatobacteraceae > Ilumatobacter_A. The sequence continues at coordinate 59,087 of NZ_JBKAGH010000006.1, forward strand.
CTCGCGCTGAATGCTTGACGTCCTGGGCACGGGTTGGGCCCCACACCGCCGCAGCGATTTCTGGCTGTCGCCAGAGTTCACCGATTCGCGTCAGGACCCGCGGCAGCCGCCAGGTCGGTGCCGCTCCGAGGCCTGCGGGCGCCTGCTGCCCCAGTATGTGACCGAACATGTGGTGCTCGATTCGCTCCAGGGCAATCTCGCCGATGACCGCCAGGTACCGAGTCGCCGCTACTCCCCCACTCGACGGTGGGAGCGAAGCGATCGCGATCAGCTCGTCACAGGTTTCTTCGAAGAGCTCTCGCATCCTGGTATTCCGCCGCCGGTACGGCGAGCGGGGCGTCGCATGCTGCTCGAGAACGGCCTTGAGCCCGTCCCCGAGTTGTTGGGCGAGCGCAGCCGCGAGGCGCCCCCTGTCGAGCACCTCATATTTCGAGCGAGAACTCCCCGCAGCCCAGGCGGAAGCGAACGAAGCGCGGTCGACGACGTCGACCTCGGTGGCCGCTTCGACATCAGCGCTCTTGTAGAAGCTCATGAGGTGCGCCACGCGATCGCTGTGAATCTGAACGAGATGGTCATCCAGCGTGCGGATCAGTGTCGCGACGCGCGCCCGGTCGGACCTGCGGCGCTCGGGCTCCACGGCGACGCCCGAGTTCGACGACTCCAGCTTCGCCATCGCGACGAGCGACTCGTAGCCCCGCTTCAGCTGCGCGATCTGAGGGGAGTCGGCGAGTGCGGCGTCGGAAGTGGGTTCGGTCACCAGCTCCGCGAGCATCGTCTCGATACCACCCACAGCGCTGTTGCGACCACGCTTCTGGGTCGCCAGGAGATGGAGCCACGATTCACATGCGAACCGCACCAGTGAGAGCGGCTGAGCAATATTCGGTTCATGGACGACGGGCGCAACCATGAACCGAAGATACAGCAACGTCGATATTGATCATACAGCTCGCGCTCGCTGCATCATTTGTACCTAGAACTGCGCATCATGCAGCATTTGGCAACCCAGATGTATCGGCCAGCACCTCCCAGACGGCTTGGCCCAGCTGTCACATGCCCATCTAGCTGGGGCGATGCACCAATTTCAAGATTCTTGTACTACGGGCTTGCGGAGGGCTGAGGCGCCATACCGCTACTTGAAGTGGCCCACTCATCCGGATTGGGCTCACTGAGAGGAGCAATGATGACCAATCAGCAACAACAGCGGAAGCGGAGGGTGGTGCGGGGAACCGCCATTCTCGTGGCAACCGTGATGACCACCGCAGCGACGGTTGGGGCCGACGGCGACTCGGAACCGGTCGACGCCGTCGAGCGCAGTCCGATCGAGATCATCGAATCGATCGTGCCTGAGGTTCTGGAGGACACCAACCCCGAACCGACCGTCCTGCCGGCCAACCTCGCCGACGGCTACCAAATCGCCACGACCGACGGTCTCGTCACGATCAACGTGCCGGGCGCCGACGGGCCTGCCGTCGATCTTGGGGATGGGGCAACCTCGTATGAGACGGGTGAGGTTGACACCGACACCGTGTTGCTGCAGACAACCTCCGGCGACGTTCGCGTGCTCAAGGTGATCGCCGGCACGGAGGCACCGTCACGATTCGAGTTCTCGGTATCCGATCCGTCGATCAAGCTGGTCACGACACCGACCGGCCACGTCGAGTTCCGGCGAGACGGCATCGGCATCGCGACGATCGCTCCACCGTGGGCGTTCGACTCGTCACAACACCCGGTCTCGACGCGGTACATCGTCGACGGTTCCTCCTTCTTCCTGGAGGTCGACCACCAGAGTGCAGAGGTCTCGTACCCGGTCGTCGCTGACCCGATTCCTGCGGTCATCTGGATCTGGGGGGCCCGATTCGTCCTGGGGGCCATCGTCTCCAAGGCCACGAAGTGGGTCTACGAGCGCCGGGGCTACACGTGCCCTTGGTGGGCGTCCTACTGGAACGTCTGGTTCGGGTGCTACAAGCGAGCAGGCTAGCTCGCCGTCTCGGGCCGGCCTCGCAAGGCCAAGCCTTGTAGGTAGATGTGGCCGCCCTCACGAGGGCGGCCACATCGCCTGTCCCGCCGGTTCAGCGAACAACCGCACCTGCAGTTGGCACGAGCGAGCACCCCGCCTTCATCAGCAGTACGGATGGCAGAGACGGGGTCATTCCGCCACGGCGTCGATGTCGATGCCGACCTCGGCGAGGCTTTCGGCGAGGGCTCGGAACTCTTCCAACGCGGCTTCGAGGTCTTCGACGATCTCGGCGGCGATGATGCCGGGGGCGGGGAGGTTGTCGGTGTCTTCGAGGCTCTCGTCGCGGAGCCAGAAGATGTCGAGACTCGCTTTGTCACGAGCGACCAGCTCGTCATAGGTGAACCGCTTGAACCGCTCCGTCTCCTCGCGCTTCCCGATCGCGCCAGGCCGGTAGCAAGCGACGAAGTCGTCGAGGTCGGCCCGCGTCAGCGGGTTCTGCTTGAGCGTGAAGTGCTGGTTGGTTCGCAGGTCGTAGATCCATAGATCCTTGGTCCACGGGGTCTCCGAGCCAGGCTTGCGCTCGAAGAACAGTACGTTGGCCTTCACGCCCTGGGCGTAGAAGATGCCGGTCGGCAGGCGCAGCAGGGTGTGGACGTTGCATTCGTGGAGCAGCTTGCGGCGGATCGTCTCGCCGGCGCCTCCCTCGAACAGCACGTTGTCGGGCACGACGACGGCGCACTGGCCGCCGATCTTCAACAGGGTGCGCATGTGTTGCACGAAGTTGAGCTGCTTGTTCGACGTCGACGCCCAGAAGTCGTCGCGCACCACGGTCATGTTCTGCTTGTCGGCCTTGCCCTCGGCGTTGACGATCGTCACCGACGACTTCTTCCCGAACGGCGGGTTGGCCAGCACAAGGTCGAACCGCTCCCCCGGATCGTCGCGCAGCGCGTCATCGAGCCGGATCGGGCTGTCGCTCTCTGGGGTCTCGATGCCGTGCAGCAGCATGTTCATCGCACAGAGCCGAGCGGTGTTCTCGACGATCTCCCACCCGGTGAACGCACCCGATCGCAGGTGCTGCTTCTGGGCCCGGTCGAGGTGCGGGTTGTGCTTGATGATGTAGTCGTAGGCGGCGAGGAAGAACCCACCGGTCCCGCAGGCCGGGTCGCAGATTCGCATATCTGGCGTGGGCTGCATCACGTCGACCATCGCAGAGATGAGCGCCCGCGGCGTGAAGTACTGCCCGGCGCCCGACTTGGTGTCGGCGGCGTTGCGTTCGAGCAGGCCTTCGTAGGCGTCGCCCTTGATGTCGACGTCGAGGCCCATCCACGTCTCGCCGTTGATCAGGTCATGGATCAGCCGCTGAAGCTTGGCCGGGTCCTGGATCCGGTTCTGCGCCTTGCGGAAGATCACGCCGAGCATGTCGTCGGTGGTGCCGAGCTCGTTGAGGATCTTGATGTAGTGCGCCTCCAACGCCTCGCCCGACAGCTTCAACAGCGACGGCCAGTCGAGCCCCTCGGGGACGATGTTCGGCAGGCCGAGCTGGCGCTGCTCCTCGGACATCTTCAGGAATAAGAGGTACGTGAGCTGCTCGACGTAGTCGCCGTATGACAGCCCGTCGTCGCGCAGGACGTTGCAGTAGTTCCAGAGCTTGTCGACGAGGGCCTTCGAGTCGGTCACGATGCAGCCTTCTTCTTCCTAGGAGGTGGTTTCGCCGCCGAACGCGCTTCCGCCATGCGATCGAGTAGCACCGACGCTGGTTCGTCCGTCGGATCCTGGGGGACGAGCTGACCGGAGAACGCGGCCGCGAGGACCGAACGGCGGAGCGAGCTTGATCTCGAAAGAGCCGAGCGAATCGCTGAGGATGACCAGTCGGCCACCTCCGCGAACCGGTCGATCTCGTCGCAACGGCGCCGCTGCTCTTCCAGAGAAGGCGTGGCAACCGGGACCGTCCTTAGTTGGCCACCTGAGATACCTACCTGTCCCGCAGTCGTCTTGAGCCTGGCCTCGATCTCAGCGCGCCCGCGGCCGACTGACAAGTACGCGCTAATCCATCTCGGGTCAGCCTTGGCCATGTCCACCACTCCCCTGATGAGCTTGTCCGGGTGGAGGACGCCCGCGGCTGACGGCGGAACTACGGCACATGCACCGACGTACTTCGGATTGCCGCTGTACCTGGTGAACAAGACGTCGTCCGGTTCGATCCGATAGTCCTCCGCTCGATCCGGCAATGGATCAGCGAACCTGACGTCCTCCACATCGAGCCTTCGGGGCCGGACCGCGCTGATTCGAAGTATTGGTTCGCCGGGTGGATCAGCGGACGGCCTCGACACGAAGACTCCGTTCCGGAGCGAGATGAGCAAGTCCGAAAGCGGCTCTAGCTGCCAGTCGCCGTCGGAGAGTGCAGCGCACGCAACGTCTACCAAACGGCTGGCTCGTGTGAGCGCCGCAGTCAATGAAGCCTCGGCGGCGTCGAGACGGGACAAGTGCTCCTCGATGGAGTCGACGATCCGTCGTTGTTCTCGGAGCGGCGGGATCGGGATGGGAAAGCTCGCCAGTCCCTGCTTGCCCAGGTGGCGGATGTTGACTCCCCGCCCGGCCTCGCCGAAGCGGCCTGAGAACGCTGCGCTAAAGAAGTACCAGTAGAGGAAGCCCTCATCCATCTCTGCTGAGCGAACGCGAAGCAAAGTGTTCTGGAAGCATGCGCCAGGGATCTCGTTGCGCCAGATCGCGGGCTTTCCAACCTCAGCGGGGCTACCAGAGGCTTCATTCAGCAGGAGGTCGCCGTCTCTGAGTTCGAAGGTTGTCGCCTCATCCGGTTCAAAGTTCATCTCCTTGACATCGATGACGTCGATGCCATGCCAGGTGACATTGGCCGACCGCAGGTAGGGACGCATGTGTGGGCCGGTGTGGTTCTTGGGTGAGCGCTGTCGGCCCAGCTGAACGGTGGCCACAGCACCGACGGTCGAAGCCTCCCAGCTCTCTGGCAGCTCGCTCACGCGGCCAGCGCCTCGGTGAGGTCGATCAGCAACGTGTCGAGGTCCGGGCCGAACAGTTCGCGCGCTTTGAACAGGCCGCCGTGTTGGCTGAAGGGTGGGTCTTGGAGTTCGGCGAGGTCGATGGTGAGGCTGGCGGCCAGATGGTCGCGGATGAGTGCGAGCCAGGCGATCTGGTCGTCGGTGAAGGTGCGCCCGGCCTGCTGTTGCTGAAGCATCCAGGCATCGAAGCGTTCGGCTGCTCGTTGGGGCCACGGTTCGAGTTCGTCGTCGAGGCCGAGGGTGAACCGCACGAGTGACACGAGGTTGGTGAGCACGGTGCCGGCGGAGCCTCGGACCTTGGATTCGTCGAGGGTCTCATACGCGGTCCAAAGCTTGTCGGGGGTCCAGCGGTGCGGCGGTTTGCCGATGGCGTCGGCGAGTGCCTTGATGTCGCTGTAGGTGGGGCGCTGGGCGTATGGCTTGGAGTAGTACACCTGGAGTGCGGTGATCTCGTCCTGGTGGTCGTCGAGAAACTGGCGGAACGACTCGACGGTCTCCTTGGCCCGGGATTCGGCGTCGACGACGAAGTCGGCGCGGGTGATGGTGTCCTGGCTGATCTCGTCGATGACCTGTTCAACGCTGCGCTGGACGTTCTCGAGTTCCTCGCACAGCTGTGGGTTCGACGCGATCGGCAGCAACGCCTTCTCGAACATCTCCCGTTGCGTCGTGGCAACGATGTCGGCGTCCGGATCGATGACGCCGCTGGCCTGTTGCGCGGTGGCGATCTGGCGATCTGGGTCGATCGCCTCCACCAGCTGTTGGGACAGATCGCGCAGCGAAACTCCGGCGATCTCTTCGAGGTGTGCTCGGTCGTCGGCGGCGATCCGGCCGTCGAGGCGGGACAGCCGCGAGGCGAGCGAGGAGACGAGGTCTTCGTTGACGTGGCCGAGTCGTGCCTGGTGCAGCAGCTTGGCGAGCGGGACGCCGCGTTTGCGTTCCAGCGGGGTGGAGTCGATCAGCTTGGTCTCGGTCACGCCGACGCCGTCGATGAGCACGAACCGATCCTTCGACGCAGCGTCGGGGGTGACGCTCTGCAGGGTGGCGTCGTCGATGGTGCGAACACCGCGGCCTTTCATCTGCTCGAAGAAGTTGCGGGAGCGAACCATCCGCATGAACAGCACCGCCTCGATCGGTTTCACGTCGGTGCCTGTCGCGATCATGTCGACGGTGACCGCGATGCGCGGGTTGTAGCTAGTGCGGAACGCCTGCAGGAGATCTTCGGGTTTGTTGCCGTCGGAGGACTTGTAGGTGATCTTGCAGATCACGTCATTGCCCTTGCCGAACTCTTCGCGCACGATGCGGACGATGTCTTCGGCGTGAGAGTCGTCTTTGGCGAAGATCAGCGTCTTGGGGATGTTGGCCAGTCGGCCGTGCTCGTCGACCTCGCGGTCGGGGAACATCGCCGGCAGGTTGTCGCGGAACGCCTTGGCGATCGTGCGGATCTGGTCCTTGGCGACGACCTTTCGGTCAAGGGCTCGGGCGTCGTAAGCGAGATCCTCGTCGACGGCTTCGAGGCGTTCCTGGCGGGTCTCGCGGTTGCGGAACGTGGTGATGTAACCCTGGCCGCCTTCGATGGTCGAGCCGGCCTCGGTGATGGTGGTGGAGAGGCGGAACACGTCGAAGTCGACGTTGACGCCATCGGCGACCGCTTGGGGGAAGCCGTACTCCATCACGAGGTTCTGGTTGAAGAACCCGAACGTCTGCTTGCCAGGCGTGGCGGTGAGGCCAATAAGGAAGGCATCGAAGTACTCGAGGACCTGGCGCCACACCCCGTAGATCGAGCGGTGGCATTCATCCACGATGATCACGTCGAACGCCTCGATCGGCAAGTGTTCGTTGTAGTCGACCTCGACGGTGCGTTCGGGTTCGTGGTCGAACGTTGAGTGCTCGTCGAGTTCGTCGTCGAACGTGTCGTCGCCGCGCAGAATCGAATAGACCCGCTGGATGGTGGAGATACAGACCTTGGCGACCGGGTCGACGTGATTCGAGCCCAGCCGCTGCACGTTGTACAGTTCGCTGAACTTCCGGCCCGTGCCTGGCACGTCGAAGCCCTGGAACTCCTTGAGCGTCTGCTTGCCGAGGTTTGCCCGATCGACCAGGAACAGGATGCGCTGTGCGCCGGCCTGGGTGATCAGCCGCTCGGCGATGTTGGCTGCGGCGAACGTCTTGCCAGAACCGGTCGCCATCTGGATCAGGGCGCGGGGCTTGTTGTCCTGGAGTGACTGTTCGAGGTTGGTGATCGCCTCGTGCTGTGCCGTGCGCAGCCACGGCGTCTGGTCGGCCGGCGGGAGGGGCTCGATGTCGTGGACTCTCGCTCGGAGGGTCGCACCCAGTCCCTCGACCTGGTCCTCGATCTGGTCGGTGAGCGTGCTCGGCTGGTGGAACCAGAACACGCGGCGGGCGGTCGGCTCGGGATCGAAGCGACAGGTGAACCAGGTTTCGTCGCCGGTCGACTCGTATCCGAACGGCAGGCGGCCGTCGGCGGCGCGGACCGCCGGGAGCTCGTCGGGGACGTTCGATTGGTACTTGACGGTCTGCCACTCGACCCCGGCGAGGGTGGTGCCCTGCTTCTTCGCCTCGATCACTCCGACGGCCTGGCGATTGACGAACAGCACATAGTCGGCCGGTCCGGCAGCCGTCACCAGCTCCCTGACGGCGACGCCCTCACCTGCGTAGAGGTTGACGCTCTTGTAGTCCTGGACGACCCATCCCGCCCGGGTCAACATGTCGTCGATCCGGGCGCGAGCCTTGTTCTCCGGGGCGATGTAGTCGCCAGGATCGTCCGCCGTCATCAGCGGCAACTGTACGAGGTCTCACAGCACCGGGCCCGATCTTCATTCGGCGAACGTCTTCGAGTTCACGAGAGGCCACCTGGCCAACGCGGGTAGAGCCAACGAGTCTGCGTTCCAAGGCGCCCGACGGCCTTGGCCAACCCATCACCAGCCCCAGAGAATCATGAGCCACGTCGCGCTCTGCACCAGTAGACCCGGCAGCCCGACAACGCAGAGCTCGCGCCTCGCGGGCGCAGGCCGTCAGCCGTCGACGATGTCTCGGTCGACTGCGTACACGCGGCGAAAGGGGAGCAACCGCTTCCACTCCGAGTCGAGCGCTTCGTAATGCTCGAAGACGAGGTCGATGAGCTGCTTGCCGTTCACCAACCGCAGATCCTGCCGAGTGCGTTCGAGATGGAGCGCGTCGGCGGAGTAGTTGCCCAACGTGACGAACAGTCCGAGCTCCGATCCGCCGTGCGCGAGGGCGCCAGCCAAGCGCTGCACGTCGGGTCCACCGATCGTCGACGTCGTCCGCTTGCACTGCACCTTGATGATCGGCGGCTCGATCGCCAGTGCGTCGCGGCTGGCGATCACGTCGACACCACCGTCGCCACTGGCCACGGTCGCCGTCGCCCGATAGCCCATCGCCTCCAACAGTCCAGCGACGAAATGCTCGAACCGGTACGGATCCATGTGCCGCAGAATGTCGACGGCGAAGTCACGGCTGTAGGTGTCGACCCGATCCGCGTTGGGCTCATCCCCGTGACACGGCGTGCGGATATTGAGGGCGCGCTCGACGATCGGAGGTGCAACGTCAACGATCCACGATCCGATACACCGTTGTACACGGTGACCCAGGCTGCCCGACTCGTCGGTATGAGCCCCTCGACACTCGTGACGTGGGCCAAAGGGTACGAACGCCGGCGCACCGGCAAGACCACCGTCGCGCAAGGCCCGGTGATCACAGCGATCGACGCCGCGCCAGGCATGCCATCCATCCCCTTCGTCGGCCTCGTCGAGAGCACCGTGGTCGAAGCGTTCCGCCGCAGCGGCCGCCTCCGTTCCAGATACACAACAATTGTTTCATTTTTGATGCACGTTTGCTAGGGTCCGGTCCATGGACTTCGTCCGACCGGTCGAGGCGGTCATCCCCGGTGCCCAGGGTCGAATCCTTGCGGTCCTCGTCGAGACCACCGCGCCGCTCAACCTCCGAACGCTCGCGCGACTGGCTGGCGTGAGCCCGGCACAGGCATCCCGCGTCATGCCGGGCCTCGTGCACCTGGGGCTCGTCGAGCGGTACGAGGTTCCACCTTCTTCGCAGTTCCTTCTCGCTCGAACCAACGTGGCTGCGCAGGCCGTGATCGAACTCGCCCGCGCTCGCGAGACCGCAGCCGATCGAATCGGTCTGGCTGCTGCATCGATGGCGCACCCACCCGAGAGCGTGATCGTCTTCGGATCATTCGCTCGCGGCGAGGCTGATGTCGACAGCGACATCGACATCATCGTCGTCAGACCCGACTCGATCGACGAGGACGACGACGAGTGGGTCAACGACCTCGAGGCTTGGCGAGACCAGGCGCGCTCCATCACGGGCAACTCCATCGAGATCATCGAGTTGAGCCTCAGCGAGGCCAGCTCGAAGCTTCGGGGGCGCACCGAGTTCTGGAGGAACGTTCGGCGAGACGGCATCCACGTCTACGGACTCAGCCTCGACCAGATCGCTGAAGCGGTTCGTGCCTAGACCGACGAGAACGAGGAAGGTCTCGGCCGTTCAAGTCCGCGCCTACGCCGGCAAGGCACAGGAATACGCAGACGCGGCTGCGAGCGAACTCGAAGCCAAACGCTTCATCGCCGCAACCAGTCTCTCGGTCCACGCAGGCATCAACGCGTCCGACGCGGTGTGCGGAGCTCGACTCGGGGAGCGGGCCGCCGGCGACTCACACGACCAGGTGCTCGTGCTCCTGAAGTCAGCCGGCAAGGACGGCCTCGCGATCGAGAAGGAACTGCGTCGCCTCCTCCCCCTGAAGACGAAGGCCGAATACGAACCCGACGACGTCGCGGTCGGCGTTGCGACGAAGGCCGTCGAGCGCGCTCAGAAGTGCGCGTCGATCGCCCAGACCGTCGCTGCAACCGTCCGCTGACGCAGGCGTCAGAACGCTCAGGGCCTCAGCGACCAACCGCACGTAGCTACTCGGATGCGTCGCGATCACGCCGGGCGATCTCAGCCACTTGAGTCGGAGTGGACAAGCTCTCCAGCGCCCGTCAGCCGTCGACGATGTCGCGGTCGACGGCGTAGACGCGGCGAAGGGGAAGTAACCGCTTCCACTCCGCATCGAGCGACTCGTAGTGCTCGAACACCAAGTCGATCAACTGCTTGCCGTTCACCAACCGCAGATCCTGCCGAGTGCGTTCGAGATGGAGCGCGTCGGCGGAGTAGTTGCCCAGCGTGACGAACAGTCCGAGCTCCGATCCGCCGTGCGCGAGGGCGCCAGCCAAGCGCTGCACGTCGGGTCCACCGATCGTCGACGTCGTCCGCTTGCACTGCACCTTGATGATCGGCGGCTCGATCGCCAACGCATCGCGGCTGGCGATCACGTCGACACCACCGTCACCACTGGCCACGGTCGCCGTCGCCCGATACCCCATCGCCTCCAACAGTCCAGCGACGAAATGCTCGAACCGGTACGGATCCATGTGCCGCAGAATGTCGACGGCGAAGTCACGGCTGTAGGTGTCGACCCGATCCGCGTTGGGCTCATCTTCGGCGAGCTCGACCTCGGCGTCCGGCTCACCCGCCTGGATCGGCCCGGGCCCGGCAACCTGGAAGTACTGCAGGAACTCGCTGTCGTGACGCTTCACCTGGAACAGCGTCAGCGCGGATCCGATCTCGTTGAGCGCGCTCTTCGAGAACTCGTCGCGAGACACGCCAGTCTGGATCCACTTCACACGGCGCCGATTGGGATGCAGTTGCTCGCCAGCCTCGACGTAGAAGTCGCTGTCGATGACGCCGAAGCTGATGGTGCGATCGGCCTTGCGAGGGCTGAGCACGTAATCGCCGACCTGCACCTCCTTGATGAAGCGCCACAGCAATCCGGCCCACACCGGAATGGCCCCCGGCTTCGCCGACGGAAAGGCTGCCGCCAGACGCAGTTTGAGGTCGTCGCGATCAATCGGAATCTGGCTGAGGTCGCCGAGTTCCTCCCAACCGACGCTGATGAACCCGCCGCCGATGAGATCGAGCGACTTCTCGTTGTTGTGAATCCCCCAGAGCACCGCCACCCCGCCAACCTAGTGCTACCTCCGTGCCAGCCGCCGCCCGCTGGTTGCGACCAATCTCAGGTGAGGTCGGAGCTGTCCTCGTCGTACCGGACCACCTGGACCGCGAGGGTGCCGAGTTCCACCAGTGAGGTGTCGGCCTTGGCTGCATCGAGGCGATGAGGAGGTCGCCGTTCGCTCGCCCCGGCTGCCAGCAGATTGTCGTGCAGTAGCGCCACGTCGTCAGCGCGCACCGCCAGATGCTGGAACACCTCGTCCGTGCCCTTGACGGGCGATGCGTCATCTTCTGCCGGAGATGCTTCGATCAACTCCAGCTTGAAGCCGTGATCATCCACCAGCATCGCAATGCGTTGGCCGGTCGAGTACCGAGCCCCGATCCGAACCAGACGCAGGCCGAGCGTGTCGACCAGGAGATCGATCTGCTCGTCGAAGCGGTGGATTTCCAATGCGACGTGGTCGATACGTGTCATCTCTGCCGCTCCAGTGTGGCGTTGCCGATCTTTCCTGGGTTGAGGAGATGGTACGGATCGACTTCGCGCTTGAACTCGAGGATCTGCTCGAAGTCAGGGAACAGGCCGCTCTCCTCGAGCTTGAGGGTGTGCGGATTCTGAACGTTCACGTTGAGCTCCTGACAGAAGCTCATCACCTCATTGATGAGTTCGGGGGTTCCGGGATCAACAGCGAGCACAGACGCCGGCAGCAGACCTGGGCCATCGAGATCACACAGGCCCCGAAGCCAGGCCGAGTTGATGTATTTGATTTCGACGAGCACCGCGTCGCCGAATCTCTCCTTCAGCGCAATGACTTGATCATCCTCCTCGCCTGGGGAGAAGTACACGTGGAGGAAGCCTGCATTCGGGTAGCCCTTCTTCAGCCAGAGCATCCGGTGCCCGTACACCATCACACCAATCGACGGTCGATCCGTCTCGCCCCACTGCTTCCATGGGTGCAGCGTGCACTGGTGCAATTGACAGAGTTCGCCGAGCCGAGCTGCCGCACGGCGAGCAATCATCACCATGATCCCTGCTCCCTTGAGCTCGAGCGAGCGGAGCGGCCGAAAGCAGTCCATCAAGACCGGCTCCTGCGCCGTGGCAACGCGATGCGGCAGGTTCTCCGTAGCGATCGCTCGAACGAGTGCGCCAGCCGTCGCGAGGTCGGGGGCGTCGATGACGACCTCGTCCCACTCTTCGGCCGGCACGAGAGGCATCGTCACATCGAGAATCACGCCCGTCGTGCCGTACGTGTGCAGCACGGGAAGCACGTTCGACTCATCGAGGTCGATGATCCGAGGTGTCGGCTCAGCGGTGGCCACGCGTGCGCCGAGCACGTTCCCGTCCCAGATCGTCCCGTATTGGCTCGCGCCCAGGCCAACGTGGCCCCCTGCGATCCACCCGGCGATGGTCGCGGTCGCATACGTGGTGGTCAAGATGGTCAGTTCCTGTCCGCTTTCTCGGGCCGCGTCGTCAACGCCGCCCTGCAGCGTGCCGGCACGGGCGGTGATCCGCCCGTCGGCCACATCCGTCACCCCGGTGAGGCCACGGAGGTCGAGGATGATGCCACCTTCGACCGGCACCGTTTGGCCGAAGTTGGAAGTACCGCCGCCCCGCGGGACGATCGGAATACGGTGCTTCACCGCAGCAGCGATCACCCCAAGAACCGCGTCCTCATCGCAGGGAGTGACGACCGCGAGAACACCCATCGATTCGCCGTCGTCGCTTCCACGGCGAGTCTCGACGTACTCCTTGAGAATCGGCGAGAGCCAGGAGTTGTCTCTGAGGGTTCGAGCGATGTCCGCGGGGTCAGTCCGAACGTTGTCGGTACCCGCCGCGTCGGCGAACGCGTCGAGGGCGGATTGCTTCGTCGCAGCGCTTGTCATCAGCTACTGATCTCCTTCAGTTGGTCGACGGCTTCGGCGATGTCGCCGAGCACAGCGCGGAGCTGCGCTCGGGGCGCTTCACCAAGCGCCTGGGTCGGTGCGATCGGCGGGCCGACGGCGAAGCCGCTGACCTCGAGCGCAGCCTTCACGCACGGCCCGAGCCCGTACTTGGTGAACAGCTCATTGAGCGGCCACGCCCGCCGCTGGAGCGCCATCGCGTCGTCCCATCGGCCAGCCTGAGAGAGTTCATAGAGCAGCAAACTGGCTTCGGGAATCACGCACGCCGGCCCAGCCATCCAGCCGATACCTCCGAGCTGGAACACCAACACGGGGATATGAGCAGAAGCGCTGAACACCCCGAGGCGATCGCCGTGTCGGTTGATGACCGAGAGAATCCGCCCGGTGACACCGGAGGCGTCTTTCAGGTAGCGGACATTGTCGATCTCCAACAGCCGATCGAGCACCGCCGCCGAAATGTCGGCACCGAGCAAACCGGGGTTGGTGTACAGCACGATGGGGAGTTCGACCGAGGTGGCGACCGCCGCAAAGAAGTCGCCGATGCCAGCGTCGTTCACCGGGTAGGCGTTCTCCCGAATGGCGATCAAACCATTCGCGCCGAGGTCCGCGAACCGTTCGGCTTCGATGCACGCTGCCCGAGTGCTGGCCGACGAGACGCCGGGGATCACGGGAATCCGACCGGCCGCCTCGTCAACGCAGATTTCCACGACCCGGCGTCGCTGGTCACCGTCCAGCAGCATGACCTCTCCGGTGCTGCCGAGCGGACTGATCCCGTGCACTCCCACCTCGACGAGGTGGGCAACCAGCGCTCGAAGCGCTGCCTCGTCCACCTCGCCGGTGTCTGGGTCGATGGGAGAGACCAGGTAGGGGACGATCCCCCGGAAGCCGGTCGCGGTGTCGGTCACGATGCCGGGAACACGAAGGCGTCGGGGTCGATACCGGTCGTGCCGACCTCGGCTTCACCGATCAGCCCGATGAGCGCCTGGATCAACTCGTCGGTTGGGGCGATGAGATCAGCCGAGTACGGCGGGAAGAGCACCGCTCGCTGTTCGGCGACGAACGCGTCGAGCAGCGCAGGGTCTTCGACACCTGACACCTCGGCGAGAGCGGGCCAGACGGAGTCGTCGGTCTGGAGCACCTCGATGCCCGCGTTGATCATGCCGTACAGCTCATCGACGCGGTCCGGGTTCTCCTCGAGCCAATCCTCGCTCGCGACGTACAGCAAGTAGAGCGCATCCGGATTGAATCCGCCCTCGCCCATCAGCGTTCGAACGTCGGTGAGCGCACGCATCTCACCGGTCGCCAACGGAGCGAACGCGAGGCTCGAGAATTGAAGCGTCGCATCGATCTCACCGTTGCGAATGAACTCGTTGAGGAGCCCTGGTGCCGCCTCGGCAAGCTCGGCATCCTCGCCGACGTCCACGCCGTACGCCTCGGTGCCAGCTGCTCTGATGATCAGATAGTCCAACAAACCAGCGTTCGGTGTACCGACCGTGCTCCCGGCCAGGTCGCCGAAGGTGGCGATCTCGGACTCGTCGAGCACGACGATCGGGCTGTTGTACGCGAGGAACGAGGTGAGTCCCTTCGCCTCGAGCCCTGTCGCGCGCTGCCTGGCGAGGTCGAGCACGCTGCCCGACGAGATATCGGTCTCGTCGCCGCGCAACGCCGTCCACTGCTGGCCGGTGCCCGACAGCTCGAGGATCTCGAGATCGAACCCGAACTCCTCGTCGATGCCCTGCTCGATGATGACCGACGGCAGGTACCCCTGACTCGCCGTGCTGATCGTTGACCAACGCAGCGGAATGATCTCGAGCTCGGCAGGCGGAGCCTCCGTTGTGGGTGCCTCAGCCTCGGACTCCGCAGGTTCCTCCGCGGGTTCAGGCTCTGGCTCCGGCGCTGCCTCCTCCGGTTCGGCCTCTGGTTCGGCCGCTGGTGCTTCTGTCGCCGGCGCTGAGTCGCCGTCGTCGTCGCTGCCGCACGAAGCAGCGACCATCGCGAACGCTGCAGTGAGTACAGCTACTGATCGAAGGCGTGACCTATTTGTGGAACTAGAGGGTCGCATGGCGGGGATCTCCCTTGGTGGTAGCTGGGGCTTGTTGGTTTGGTGAATCTGTTGAGACGGGCGTGCTGCTGTGGTCGAACAAGGCACGCGAGAGCTCACGCTGGTAGGCGGAGAGCCTCAGATCGTCGTGCTCACGCGGTCGAGGAACATCGATCGTGACGTCAGCGACGATTCGGCCCGGGTCGGATGCCATGACGACCACGCGGTCTGCCAAGAAGCACGCCTCGGCGAGATTGTGGGTGACGAACAGGACGGTTCGCGGCTCGATCTGGTGGATCTCGAGCAGCTCCTTGCGCATGCGATGCGCCGTGATTTCGTCAAGCGCCGAGAACGGTTCGTCCATCAACATGAGAGCGGGGTCGACGGCGAGCGCCCGGGCGAGGGCCACCCGCTGTCGCATGCCTCCCGAGAGGTGCGCGGGGAACTGGTGCTCGCATCCGGCCAATCCGACGAGTTCGAGGTAGTGGCGGGCAGCGGTCCGTGCCTTCGAGCGAGACGCCCCTCGCGCTTCGAGCACGAACGCAACGTTCGCCTGCGCCGTCTTCCACGGGAGCAGCCGCGGTGACTGGAAGAGGTAGGCACGGTCAGCCTTGGGTGGGTCCAGACTGAAACTCCCGTCAAAGCCGGTGTCGAGCCCGGCAGCGATGTTCAGCAGTGTTGACTTGCCGCATCCCGACGGCCCGACCAGCGCGGTGAACTCCCGTTGCCTCACCTCGATCGACACGTTCTCCAGTGCGTGAACGACACGGGTTCGGGTCTGGAAGCGACGCGAGACCCGATCAAAGCTGAGTGTCGCGCTCATCGTGACTCCTCCCGCTTCCAACGGAAGAGGTGCCGCTCAAGGGGACGGAGCACAGCGAACTCCAAGGTGAGCATCACGAAGATGAAGGGAATGGCTGCGGCGAGAACCCGCTCCATGTTGAAGAGGTTGTACCAAAACTGGATTCGGTAGCCGACGCCAGATGAGCGACCCAGCAGCTCGACGAAGATCATGATCTTCCAGGTCAGCGCAAGACCGAGTCGGCTGGCCGCGAAGATGAAGGGCAGCGTCTGCGGCAACAGAACCGACGTGATCGTGGTGCGACGGCTGACGCCAAACGCTCGTGCCATCTCCGAAAGATCGGGGTCGAGCGACTTCAGCCCCTGCCACATGTTGAAGGTGATGGTCGGTAGCACCACCAGGGCACCGCCGATGATGGCGGCTCGATCGTTCAGACCGATCCACAAGTACGCGATCACGATGTAGAGAAGCGAGGGGATCGACGCAGCGATCGTGACCCAACTGCCGAACAACTTCGTCGCGGTCTTGGACATTCCAAGCGTCACGCCGAAGATGACCGCGAGCGTGAGCGCCAGAGCAAACGCTCCGGCGATCCTCACGGCGGTCACTCGCATGTCGGACCAGAGATGACCCGCTTCCAGGGAATCGCCGATTGCCAGAACCGACTGGACCGGTCGGGGCAATACAGCACTTCCGACCCGCATGGACAACAGCTGCCACAGGCCGACGAACAGCGCTGCGGACAACATCGCCCAGCCCACCGATGCCGCTCGTTCGCGCATCGTGCGTTTCGGTACTTCGGACTCGCTCGCCGCGGCCGGGCCGGTCGGGGAAGACCCGGGCGACGAGGGAGCGTCAGCCGATGTCGGCGCGGTAATGGTGTCGCTGCTTGTCATGCAATCCCCCGAGGTGCTTCATCGATGATCGTTGGAAGGGTCGACACGTTGGCGGCCGCATTGCGGCCAGCACAGCCTCCGCCCATGACGGCTTCGGTGAGATTGCCGCCGAGCAAGTAGATGTGTCCGAAGATCGAGCCGAGCTCGCCTGCGCACCACAGTCCGGCGATCGGCTCACCGCCGGGGGTCAACACCCGCTGGAGGTGGTCATGGCGCGGCCCCCCTTGCGTGTTCGTGACGATCGGCCACGTTTCGATCGCGTAGTACGGGGCGGTCCGGATCGGTTCCATCGTGCCGCTCGGCCGGCCGAAGGTATCGTCGCCATCTTCGACGACTCGGTTCCACTGCTCGACGGTTGCCGCGAGCGCGTCGCCTGGCACATCGATCATCTCGGCGAGTTCCGACAGACAACCGGCTTGCTTGATCCAACCGGCATCGATTTCGGTCAGGTTGTCCGCCGACCAGTGGTACTCATCTGCAGGATCCGACCATGCGGCTCTGCCGATCGGGCCGAGCTGACGGCCTGACTCGTCGAAGATCGTCCAACAGGGAATCCGTGGAAACCTGCCCGTTTCGGGATCCAGCCAGCCCAGGTCGCGATACGGCGTGTCTTGGGGTGCGGGCGGCGCCTCGTTCATGAAGCGGCGGCCGTACTGGTCGACGACGATCCATGCGACTGAACGCTCGGAACGTCGGGTCCCGCCCAGGTGGTTGCGCATGGCGATCCGGTCAGGGGGTCGGAAACCGTACGACCCATGGAGGTGCCACATGTGCCACGTCGCTGCGCCGACCTGTTGTGCGAGGTCCACGCCGTCACCGGTATTCCAACGGTGCCCGATCGGGGTGATGTCGGGAATCTCGAGATGATCCTGCAACAGACGGGTCGACCACTCGAAGCCTCCCGTCGCCAGCACGACCCCACCGCGCACACGGACCGTTTCACGGTGCCCGTCGTTGTCGATCACCGCACCGGTGATCCGCTTGCCCTCGACGATCAACTCGACGAGCGGCGTCGACATGAGCATCTGCACACCGCGAGCCTCCACTTGATGATGGAGGACGCGCATCAAGTTGTGACCCTTCGACGGCGAGATCCAGTCGTACCCGTCGAATCCCGGGATCGATTCGATACCGGCCCACCCGAGCGCGTCTCGGCCCTCCCAGTCGTAGAGGTCAGCGGTCTCGTGCTGGCCTTGGTCGTGATCGAAGCGAACGGAGACCTCGGCGTCCACGCCGGCGGCAAAGGTGCGGAGAACATCGGGAAGCTCTGCCATCCACTCGGCCATCGTGTCGATGAGCAATCCGTCGATTCGTCCGCCTGATGTCGCTTCCAGGTACTGCGCGGCGGCCGTGCGATCACGGGTGACGCGCAAGAATCCGCTGCACATGGCCGACAGACCGCCAGGCCGTGGGGCCTTCTCGACGACCAAGACCTCCGCACCGGCATCGTGAGCTCCGATGGCGGCGGCACAACCTGCCGCACCGCTACCAGCGACCAGCACGTCGACGGTTCGTTCGCTCATGCCATTGCCGCCACGGTGACGTTGTCGCGGACACGTGGCGCCAGGTCGTTGGCGAGCCGCTCCAGTTGCCGCTGCTGCTGATGGTCAGCGAGGACGAACTGGAACGACGTCACCCCCGCATCCACGTACGCGCTGATCTGTTCTGCGCACGCCTCGGCGGTGCCGGCAATGAGCCAACGATCGAGGGTTTCGCTGTCGAAGGGGAGGCGGTGGTACGACTCCAAGAACTCCTGGCCAACCTGGCGTGCCTGAGCGGCGTCGGGCCCGATGTGGAGGAAGCAATTGAGTCGCCGTTCGAACCCATCGTCGAGTTTGCGGCCACGTTGCTGCGCGAGTGCGTCAACCACGCCAAGCGCTCGCCGGTACTCGTCCGGCGTCACGATCCCGGTGATCCAACCGTCACCGAGCCGAACGACGCGCTCGAACGGCCCCGTGAACGTTCCGGCAGTCTCGGGCGAGTAGAAGTCGTTCGGGCCCGTTCCAGCCTGCTCGGGAACGTACCCACCGCAGGCAACGAGGATCGGCGGATGTGGCCTGCGAGCTGAGCTGAAGCCCACGGTGGCCGAGTCGATCTGGAACACTTCGCCCGAGAAGGTCACCTCCGGCTCCGTCCACAGCTGACGGAGCAGGGTGATGGCTTCATCGAACGCGACTCCCCGCTTTCGCTTTGGGATGCCAATGAGTCGGTACTCGGCCTCGACGAGTTCGAGTGGGCCGGTGCCGAGACCAACCCCCAGGCTCGTGCGTCCCCCGCACAGCACGTCAAGCGTCGCCCACTCTTGCGCGAGCATCACGGGGTTGCGCATGTGCGGCTGCAGGATCCCTGTCGTGAGCTCGATCTGCTTGGTCACGGCCGCGATCCCAGCCAGCACGACGATCGGCGAGTACCGCGGCTTGGCGAGTAAACTGTCGCCGACCGACACAAAGTCGAGCCCAGCATCTTCTGCCGAAACGGCGAGATCGATGAGATCGGAGAGCGTGAACCCTTCGCCGAGGAACACTGCGGCTCGGTTGTTGACGTACACGCCGAGCTTTGGAGCTGTGCCCTTCTTTTCGTGCGGTTCGATCGTCATAGGGTTTCTCGTGATTGGTTGGCGGAACAGAGCGATCCGGCAGCTGGTGGGCGAGGTCGAGCCGTTCGTTCGGTCCGCCAAGCGTTCAGTATTTATGAACACCCGAAAGCTAAGCGTGAATGGTTTCGTCTGTGTTTCTCTGCCGTGAAGCGCCGGTATCGAGGGCCACGAGCCGCACAGAACCCGCGTTCCGCAAGCCCCAGCGCGGTGACGTGACTAGGGTCGACCCTGATGAGAGTCGCATCGAGTGACCAAAGAGACGCAGACGATGATGCCGACTCCACAGAGACAACCGGCACTGCGTCCCTTGGCGGAGCAGTTCGTGCAGAACGCCGCCGTCTCGGCCTCTCGCTCCGCGACCTCGCGAGCCGATCGGGCCTCTCGCCATCGTTCATCAGTCAGCTCGAAAACGACTTGGTCCATCCATCGATACCGACCCTCGATCGAATCGGACGAGAGCTCGGCACAACGGCTCAGGCCCTGATAGCGCTCGGCGACCCGTCGCCGAGCTCGATCGTCAGGCGCGGAAACCCGGTTCACCCGACGCATACCGGCGTTGCATCTGCAGGACGCGTTCGCTCGCTCGTTCGCGGAGAGCGCGCCCTCAGCGCACTCGAGGTGAACGGTTCGCCGGACGAGTTCGCTGACTACTTTCAGCATCCGGGCGACGAGTTGCTTTACATCGTCGAAGGCCAAATCGACCTTGATCTTGATGGCGACATCATCGAACTGTCACCTGGCGACGCCGTCACATATGACGGCCTGTTGCCCCATCGCACACGCCGACGGGGTCAGGGCCCGACCCGAATCCTGATCGTCACCCAGCGGCTCTGAGACGGCCGGCCTCTCGTTCGAATCACTGCCGGACGGCGAGACCAGGCCCGAACGTGTTCGACGGAGCGGCGGCCCTGAGGCACAAACGTCCAACGCTCCGGTCGCCTCCCGACATCCACCACGGGTGGGTCCACCTGATGACCCAGGTCGTGGCGCGACCGGCGAACCGGCCTCCGCGAGCGTCAGGGCTTTCGCCAGACCGAGACGTGTGACTCCGAGTCGCCGGTGAACGGGGAGCGGTGCCAGTCGCTCCAGCGCGACTCGAGCGTCATCCCCGCCAGCTGCGCCATCAGGTCCAGCTCCGACGGCCACACGTACCGGAACGCACCCGCCACGACCCGCACGCGATCACCGTCGACGAAGTAGTGATGCGAGATCGAGATCTGCTCGACGAGATCCACGTACTCGTCGAAGCCGAGATGCTGCGCGGACACGTCGAACGGAACGATCGTCTCACCAGGCGGCAGACGACGAAGCTTCGGCACCCCGGTCTCGATCACGAAACGGCCGCCCGAGCGAAGATGCCCCGCCGCGTTCTGGAAACACGCCACCTGCTGGCGTTGCGAACGCAGATTGGTGATCGTGTTGAACACGAGATACACCAGCGACGCATCCGAGCACAGCCGCGTCGCGGTCATGTCGCCGACCGTCACCTCGATGCGCTCCGCGCCGTCCTTTCGACGCAGCTCGGCGAGCATCGGCCCCGACACGTCGAGCCCGATCACCTCGACACCCGACGCTGCGAGCGGCAACGCGATCCGCCCCGTACCGATGGCGAACTCGACCGCCACCCCCTCGCCGGCGAGCTCTGCGAGAACCGCGACCACCGGGTCCACCGCGTCGGGGCCGCAACGATCAGCAACCGCCGCGTCGTACTCGGCAGCGATCCGCGGATCCAGATGCTCATCCGGCTCGTCCAGGTGTCCGCGCGCATCCACACCAACACCCTCGCACGAATCCCCGCGCCATCCGACCGAGGTTTCCCGTCGTCATCGAGGAGCGCCGTGAGTTCGCCGACCAGCCGACTCGTACGCGATCCACGTCTCAGACCTCGGAGGCGAGCAATCGAGCGACCGCCTCCGCCAACGGCGGAAGGTCGTGATCGAGGGTTGCCTGCACGATGGCATGGTCGGTGTCGAAGTAGCGATGTGCCAGGTGATTTCGCATGGCTGCGATGTCCGCCCACGGGATGCTCGCCTCGCGGTCGAGCTGCTCGCCGCTGATCGACTTGACCGCCTCACCGATTTCGATGAGTCGCAGGCGAACTGCGTCGAAGACCAGGCCGTCGGCGAGGTCACCGCGCTCGAGATGACTGCGAATCGCTTCGATGGCGAGGACGATGTCGCCGAGTCGCGCTCGGTCGTGACGGCTCACAGCGCTATGGCCTCGGCCAGGGCGGCGCGCCGGACGACGGGCTTCAACGAACTGGCCGGCACGACGTCGACGTCGACCCCGAGTACATCGCGGAGTTCTCGGGTGAGGCCGGCAAGCGAGACGAGCCCGACGGTGTGGTCGAGATCGACCAGCAGATCGATGTCACTGGTGGCCGTGTCCTCACCGCGCGCGACGCTGCCGAAGACGCGCACGTTGCGCGCACCTCGGCGGTCGCAGATGCGCACGACAGCACGACGATGACGTCGCAACCGACGACCAAGTGGGGAGTCGGGTAGCCCGAGCGGTTGGCCGCAGAGTGGATCGAGGTCGATCCGCAGCGCGTGACCCGTTGCGTGAATGAGCTTGCGCAACGTGTGCAACCCCGGTTCGCGCCGGTCCGATTCGTAGGTACTGATCACCGACTGGGCAACGCCTGCTCGCTCGGCGAGTTCGGTCTGTGACAGTCCCGATCGACGACGAGCATCACGAAGGAGTGCACCAGCGCTGACCACGTTCACGCTCCCAACACTATCACGGATTGTCGATATCACGATCTCTGTTGGTGCGGATCCCCGGTCGTTCCGATCACCTCGAATGACTGCCGAGCAGGCATCGCCGGCAATGTGTCGCTCCCCGCCACAGCAACTGGACTGCCGAGCGATGGGGTGGCCGTCCCGCTCGGCCTCGAGGTGATCGCCCGCCTCGGAGATGAGCGCGCCCTCAAGGTCGATTGCTGCGGCGCCGATCTCACTCCATGTTCCGAAGCGCCCTCGTCGTCGCCGCGCTCGCCCTCTCGGCGTGCGCACCATCCGGCGACGGTGCAACCGTCCGCTCGGTCGATGCCATCTCGGCGGCGAACGCCCGACCCGACACCGCCATCGACGGCGGCACTGACATCGACGGCGCGCAGGCCGCTGACCTGGCACCGACACCATCGCTCGCCGCTGAGTCCGAGACTTCCGGCGACGCCACACGGCACTCCGCCGAGGCGTGCACGATCGCGTTGCGAACGCTCGACACTGCGATCGAGGCCTACTACGCCGAGCACCAACGCGACATCACCTCGGCCGACGACCTGGTCACGGCCGGCTACCTCCTCGAACTCTTCGACGAGTTCGACATCGACGTCAGCGGTGACGTGCCCCGATCGGTCGCCGTCATCGGAGGGCCCTGCGACTTCGACTTCGAGGCCCAACGAGAAGCCGAAGCCGAGGCCGCCAGGTTGAGCGAATGTTGGCTGGACCTGATCGCCCTCGAGACCGCCGTGCGCGGGTACACCGCCGCCGTCGGCGCACCACCGACATCGCTCGATGACCTCGCCACCGTCTACGACGACGTACCAACGCAGTGGTCCCACGTCGCGCTGAGCCCCGACGGGGAGGTCATCGATCTCGTGCCAGGCGGATGCACCGTCGGCGACGCGACCGGAGTGTTCGGCCCGGAGTGGATCGGTGCGGCCCCGGAGTGCGGCGTCGACGCGTGGACCCTCGGCTGGGCCCTCCACCTGAGCGGCGGCCAAGACGTCGCCGGGTTCGGACTCGATCGACTCGTCAGCGACGGACTCGTCCTGCCTCGCGACTATCGGTACGCGGTCGCCGACGGCACGCTCGCAGACATCGCCGGCTCGGACTGCCCTTCGGTCACGACGAACGAAACAGACGAATCAGACGAGACGGCCGACGAGAACTCACACGCGTGTGACGTCGAACAGCGCACGCTCGAGACTGCGGCCGAAGCATTCTTCGCCACCTTCCAGCGAGACCCGGTCTCCATCGACGAGTTGGTCGATGCCGAGTTCCTCCGCGACGGCACCGACCACTGGATGCTCACCACCGCCCCCGACGCGACGACGCCCGAGACACCGACCCCCGATGCCAGCTCGGTGTCATTCGAACCGGTGCCCGGCGGTCGTTGCGATCCCGCCACCTGAGCCGGCACCTGAACCGGCACCTGACCCGGTACCTGAACCGCCACCTGAACCGGCACCCGAATCACCCCAGCCGGCGTGGGCGTGGCGTGCGCCGACAGCGAGTGTGACGCCGACGGCGAGAGAGGGTTAGCCTCGCCACCCGCGTGATTGCTCTGCTCCTCGCTCACCTCTTTGCGGCGGTCGTCTGCCTCGCGCCCGGTCGACGCAGCGCGCGCTGGGCGCTACCGGTCGCGGCGATCGCCCCGGCGATCACGTTCGGCTGGCTGGTGTCGAAGAGCGGCGCCGTGCTCGACGGCGACACCCCGACGGTCGACATCGAGTGGGTCCCGCAGATCGCGCTGTCGATCACCCTGCGCCTCGACGGCTTCGGGCTCCTGATGGGGCTGATCGTGTCGGGCATCGGCGTCCTCGTCCTGGGATACTCGATGGCGTACTTCGGGCGCCGCGCCGACCTCGGGCGCCTCGCCGGCCTCCTCGTCGCGTTCGCCGGCGCGATGCTCGGCATCGTGTGGGCCGACGGGCTCCTCACGCTGTTCGTGTTCTGGGAACTCACCACGATCACGTCGTTCCTCCTGATCGGCTTCGACCAGTCCAACCCCGCGTCGCGCTTCGCGGCGACGCGAGCGTTCCTCGTCACCGGCGTCGGAGGCCTCGCCCTGCTCGCCGGGCTCATCATCCTCACGATCGTCGGCGACACCACCACCATCTCCGGCCTCGCCGCCGACCCACCGACCGGCACGCTCACCAGCGTCGCGCTCGTACTCGTACTGGTCGGTGCGTTCACGAAGTCGGCGCAGTTCCCGTTCCACTTCTGGCTGCCCGGCGCGATGGCCGCCCCCACCCCGGTCAGCGCGTACCTGCACTCGGCGACGATGGTGAAGGCCGGCCTCGTCGTGGTCGCCCGGTTCGCGCCCACCTTCGCCTCCGAAGGCCCATGGCGGGAACTCGTCGTCGTCGCCGGCCTGGCCACGCTGTTCCTCGGCGGCATCGGCGCGATGCGCCAACAAGACGCGAAGCTCGCGCTCGCCTACGGCACCGTCAGCCAACTCGGGTTCCTGATGGTGCTGCTCGGCCTCGGCACGCCCGCCACCACCTACGCCGGCATCGCGATGCTCCTCGCCCACGCGTTGTTCAAAGCGTCACTGTTCTTGTCGGTCGGAGTCGTCGACCACGAGGCCGGCACCCGTGACATGCGCCGCCTGCGCGGCCTCGCCCGCGCCCTGCCGGTGGCGGCCGCGGCGATCATCGTCGCCGCCGCGTCGATGGCGGCGATCCCGCCCACGTTCGGGTTCGTCACCAAGGAAAAGGCGCTCGACGGGCTCATCGAACTCGCCCGCGACAACGAGATCGGCACCATCGGCACCATCGCCCTCATCGGCATCGTCCTCGGGTCCGTGCTCACCGTCGCCTACACCATCCGCATCACCGTCGGCCTGCTCGGCAACGACGCACCCGGCGTCGACGCACCGGGTGTCGAGAGCGGGTCCGATCCCGAACCGACGCTCGGCCCGATCGACCCGGCGTCGGTGCACCGCCCACCGGTCGGGTTGCTCGCCTCCCCGGTGCTGCTCGCATTGGCGTCACTCGCGTTCGGGTTCGGCGCCGGGCCGGTCGGCGACTGGTTGGCATCGGCCGCCGCGTCCCTCGATCCGGCCACTGCCAGCAAACACCTCGTGCTGTGGCCCGGCGTCAACGAAGCGCTCCTCACCTCGACCGGAATCATCGCCGCCGGCATCGCGCTGTGGTGGTTCACCCGTGCCGCCACCCGCCACATCGACGCATCGCGCAGCGCCGCGACCGCCATCTACGACCGCACCTACGACGGACTGCTCGACGGCGCCCGCCGGATCACAGCGACCACCCAGAGCGGATCACTCCCGCTCTACCTCGCCGTCGTGCTGTCGACCGTCGCCGCCGCGCTGCTCGCCGCGATCGTCGCCGGCGCCACCGACTCGATCTCGAGCCCGCGCTTCAGCAACTCGCCGATCGAGTTCGTCGCGGTCGTGGTCACCGGCATGCTCGCGGTCGCCATCGTGTTCGCCCGCAACCGATTCGGTGCCGCTGTCCTCCTCGGTGGCAGCGGCTACGGCCTCGCCATCGTCTACCTGATCCAGGGCGCGCCCGACCTCGCGATCACCCAGTTCCTCGTCGAGACGCTCACGATCGTCGTGTTCCTCCTCGTGCTCGCCCGCCTCCCGTCGGACTTCTCACCCGCACCCGCGTGGGCTCCCAAGCTCGTTCGAATCGGCATCGCCACCGCCGTCGGCGTCACCGTCGCGGTGTTCGCGCTCAGCGCGTCGAGCTCGCGAACCGCTCCCTCGGTCGGCGAAGAGTACGTCGCGCTGTCCGAGCCCGAAGCCGGTGGCCGCAACGTGGTCAACGTCATCCTCGTCGACTTCCGTGGCTTCGACACACTCGGTGAGATCGTCGTGCTCGCCGTCGCCGGCGCGGGTGTCATCAACCTCGTGCGCGCCGCCCGCCGCGAGCAGCGCCGCAAACACCTCGACGACGGTGTCGACATCGAGAACGTCGAGGGCGACGCGAACACCGACGGCGGCCTGCCGATCGATCGCGGCCGACGGGTGGGAGTGTGGCGATGAGCGAACCCAACCGCACCCGGCGCTCCGTCGTGCTCACCGAAACCGTCGACGGTCTCACGCCGGTGCTGATGATCTTCTCGATCTTCCTCACGCTGCGCGGCCACAACGCGCCCGGCGGCGGCTTCGCCGGCGGCCTGGTGATGGGCTTGGCCGTCGTACTGCGCTACCTCGCCGCCGGGCCGCGCGGCGTGCGAAACCTGCGGGTCGACCCGATCGTCCTGATCGGCACCGGCCTGTTGATCGCTGTCTCCGTCGGGTTGACGTCGCTCATCGCCGACGGCTCGTTCCTCGAATCGGCGATCTGGAAGTTCGACGTCCCGGTGCTCGGTGAACTGAAGATCGTGTCGTCGTCGCTGTTCGACATCGGCGTCCACATCCTCGTCGTCGGCGCGACGATGGCCGTGCTGGTCGCGCTCGCCGAAGCCGACGACGAGATGCGAGGCCGCCAAGACGGCGAGCTGCAGAGCCGTGGCGACGGCGAGATGCGGGGCCGGCGATGAGTTGGGAACAGGCGATCCTGATCGGCGTGCTCGCCGGGGTCGGCACGTACCTGGTGATGCATCGCACGCTCACCCGGATCATCCTCGGCCTCGGGCTGCTCGGCAACGCGATCAACCTGCTCATCCTCAGCTCGGGCGACGGGCCGGGCGTGACCCCGATCATCGGCCAGGTCGGCGACTTCACCGACCCGGTCCCCCAGGCGCTCGTCCTCACCGCGATCGTGATCGGTTTCGGCGTCACCTCGTTCCTGCTCGCGATGGCCTACCGCATGTGGACCATCGACGGCAGTGACGAAGTCGAAGACGACATCAGCGACCGACTCCTCGCCGAGTCCGACTCGGCAGCGGCAGCAGCCGCAGACGACAACGGCACCGCACACACCGAAGCAGGGGCAGCCTCCGAGGCGACCCCGAACCATCATCCGGGAGGGCCAGCATGAGCGTGCTGCTGCCCCTCGCGATCGCGGTGCCGCTCATCGGTGCCGCGCTGTCGTTGCTCGCCATCGGCTCACGCACGATGCAGCGGGTGATCAGCGTCGCCGCGGCCGCCGCGACCGCCGCGATCTCGGTCACCATCCTGATCGGCGTCGACCGCGACGGCACCGAGGTGGCCGCCATGGGCGACTGGCCCGCCGACATCGCGATCAACCTCGTCGCCGACCGTTTCGCCGCACTGATGCTGACGATCAGCTCCACGATGCTGCTCGCCGTGCTGCTCTACGCGATGGGCCAGCAGACCGACGACGAACGCTCCCGCTGGTATCACCCCGCCTA
Source organism: Ilumatobacter sp. (assembly GCF_046290335.1). Taxonomy (GTDB): domain Bacteria; phylum Actinomycetota; class Acidimicrobiia; order Acidimicrobiales; family Ilumatobacteraceae; genus Ilumatobacter_A. The sequence goes on from NZ_JBKAGH010000006.1 coordinate 86,367, forward strand.
CCAGGTCCTGATCGCCGGTGTGTGCGGTGCGTTCCTCGCCGGTGACCTGTTCAACCTGTTCGTCTGGTTCGAGGTGCTGCTGATCGCCAGCTACGTGCTGCTCACCCTCGAGGGCAACGACGGCCAGATCCGCTCCGGCACCACCTACGTCGTGCTCAACGTGATCGAGTCGTTCGTCCTCGTCACCGGTGTGGCCCTGATCTTCGCCGCGACCGGCACGCTCAACATGGCGCAGCTCCCCGAACGACTCGCGGAACTGCCCGACGGCGTCCGCCTCGGCCTCAACCTGCTGCTGCTCATCGCGTTCGGTCTCAAAGCCGCCGTGTTCCCCCTGTTCTCGTGGCTGCCCGACAGCTACCCGGCTGCTCCGAGCCCCGTCAGCGCGGTGTTCGCCGGGCTGCTCACCAAGGTCGGCGTGTACGCCATCATCCGCACCCAGACGCTGCTGTTCCCCGACACCAACCGCGAACTGCTGCTCGTCATCGCCGGGCTCACCATGGTGATCGGAGTGCTCGGCGCGATCGCACAGTCCGACATGAAACGGATCCTGAGCTTCCACATCATCAGCCAGATCGGCTACATGATCATGGGCGTCGCACTCGGTGGCGTCGCCGCGATCTCCGCGACGATCTTCTACATGCTCCACCACATTCCCGTGAAGACGTCGCTGTTCCTCGTCGAAGGCATCATCGAACGAGAGACCGGTTCGTCCACGCTCGGGCGTGTGTCCGGGCTCGCCCGACGATCGGGGCCATTGGCGCTGCTGTTCTTGATCCCCGCGTTCAGTCTCGCCGGGCTCCCACCGTTCTCCGGGTTCCTCGGCAAGACCGCCATCGTCACCGAAGGACTCGACCAGCGATCGTGGTGGATCGTGGCCGCTGCCATCGCGGTGTCGTTGATGACGTTGGTGTCGATGCTCAAGATCTGGAGCGGCGCGTTCTGGGGCGACCCCGAGCCGATGTCGGTCGACGCCCACCACGAGGGCATCTTGCGCAAGCAACCGTTGATGTCGGCGGTGACCGCAGGCGTCGTCGCCCTGACGTTGCTGATCGCCGTGTTCGCCGGGCCGCTGTACCGATTCAGTGAGCGCGCGGCGAACGACGTCACCGACCCGGCCGTGTACCGAACGGCGGTACTGCCATGAGCCGATTGGTGCCCACCCTGTTCGCCCTCGTCGTGTGGCTGGCGCTGTGGGGCGAGATCTCGGTGATCAACGTGGCCAGTGGTGTGCTCGTCGTCGCGATCCTGGCCATGCTGTTCGGGCCCGGCCCGCGCGGTCACACGCTGAACCCCATCGCGCTCGTGAAGCTGCTCGCCGTGTTCGTGTGGCGGCTGGTGTCGTCGTCGGTGACGGTCGTGGCCGCCGTGCTCTCCCCGACCCCTGCCCGGTTGCGGTCGGGCGTGGTCGGCGTGCGTCTGTCGCAGCCGTCGCCGCTCGTCGCGACCATCGTCGCCGACGCGATCAGCCTCACCCCGGGCACCGTCACCCTCGAAACCCGCTACGACGAGGGCGACGACCGCGAGTCACCGTCGGTGCCGCCCGTGCTCTACATTCACGTGCTCGGACTCGACGATCCCGACGCGATCCGCACCGACGTGCAGCGCCTCGAACGCCTCGTCGTGTCGGCCGTGACCCCACACGCGACCCCACACGCGACCGAACAAGCGACGGCACAGGAGACGGCAGAGGAGGACGCGTCGTGAACGTCGTCGGCTGGGTGAGCGGCGTGATGCTGGCGATGGCCGGGGTGCTCACCGCGGTGCACGTCGTACGTTCACGCAATCTCGTCGACCGAGCGATCGGCATCGACATGCTCGTGGCCGTCATCCTCAACGCGCTCGCCGTCGCCATCGCGATCACCCTCGACGATCTCGTCGCCGCGCTGCTGTTGATCATCGGCCTGCTCGCGTTCCTCGGCAGCGTCACGATCGCCCGCTACATCGAACAGCGAGGATCATGAACACCGTCGTCGACGTCCTCGCCGCCGTGCTCATGATCTCCGGCGCGGCCCTCGCCTTGATCGCCGCGATCGGGCTGTTCCGCATGCCTGACGCCTACTCACGCATCCACGTGGCCACCAAGCCGGCCACGCTCGCCGTCGTGTTGACCGTCGGTGCCGCGGTGCTGCGAATCCCCGGACCCGCCCCGACCACGAAGCTGTTGCTCGCCGTGCTGTTGCAGTTCTGGACCGCCCCCGTCGCGAGCCACATGCTCGGCCGCGCCGCCCACGCCACCGGTCTGCGCCCCTCGACCCCCTGGGTCGTCGACGACCTCGACGCTGCCGACACCGCGACCGACACCGCGACCGACACCGCGACCGACACCGCTACCGACACCGCTACCGACACCGGGGACGGCACCGCGACCGACACCGGGCCCGACGCTGCGGAGGGCTCACCCAGCTGACACCAGGTGTCAGCTGGCTCGCGTCCAGAGGCGGCCTCGGTGCGCTCGACTCAGTCGGAGGGCGCGCCGAATTGCTCCGGCGCGGTCGCTGGCCGGACCCGCGCCGGCGGCGGGGAAGCAGCGTTCACCGTGTCGGCGCCGACGACGGGCGTCGACGCGAGCAGCGGGAGGGCGAACGCCGACGTGGCGAGGCCGCCGATGACGATCAACCACCAGATGCCGTCGAAGGCCGACAGCGCCGACGACGCGCTGGTCGCGGCACCGAGCAACGCGATGGTGAGCGCGACACCGAACGTCCCACCGAGCTGGCGACCCGCTTGCAATGCGGCACCACCGACGCCGCGCCGGTTGGGTGGCAGGGCCTGGGCGACGACGCTGGAGAGTTGCGGAAACACGAAGCCGACGCCGATCCCGCTGATGACCATCGACGGGAAGTAGTCGCGCAGATAGTCGGAATCAGGGCCGAGCATCACCAGGCGATACGCGCCGCTGCACGCGTAGAGCACACCGCCGAGCAGCAGGATCGGGCGCTGACCGATCCGGCTGGCGAGCGATCCGATACGCGCAGCGACGAGGCCGACGACGACCGGCCCCGGCGCCACGCCGAAACCCGCCTCCAGAATCGACCAGCCCCAGACCTGCGTGAGGAACAGGATCGACCCGAGGAACAGCGCCGAGAAAGCGGTTCCGAACACGAGCATCGCGAGGTTGGCCCACCGGAAGTTGCCGATACCGAACAGCTCGAGATCGAGCACCGGGGCCGACGTACGGCGCTGATGGACGATGAAGACCCCGACGGCGACACCACCGGCGACGAACATGGCGATGGTGCGTCCCGAGAGCCATCCGATCTCCTCGGTACCGGCCACGGCATACGACACCAGGCCGGCGGCCGCGGCGACCAACACGACGCCGAGCATCGCTGGCACCTTCGTGTCGGGATCCGACGACTCGTTCAAGCTGGAACGTCCGGCCACCAGGGTGTAGACGCCGACGGGCAGGTTGATGAAGAACGCCCAACGCCAACCGAGGGACTCGACGATCGCAGCGCCGAGCGTGGGCCCGAGCGCGCCGGCCACCGCACCCGCGGCACCCCAGATCGCGACCGCTCGCGGCAGTTGGTCGTGTGCGAAGGCGTGCATCACCAGCGCCAACGAGGCAGGGATCAGACACGCGGCACCTGCGGCCTGCACGATGCGGAACGCGATCAGCAGCTCAGCGGTCGGCGCCAGCCCGCAGGCCATCGACGCAGCCGTGAAGAGCGCCGACCCGGTGAGGAACACTCGCCGGTGACCGACGCGGTCGGCGATCTTGCCGGCGGGAATCAGGAGTGCGGCGAAGACGATGGTGTAGGCGTTGAGCACCCACGACAACTCGGCAGCGCTCGTCTCGGTGAACGTGGCGGTGATGTCGGGGAACGCCACGTAGAGGATCGTCGTGTCGAGGAACGTCGCCAACGTGGCCAACGATGCGATGAGCAACGTGCGCTGGGAATCGGCGAACACGACGTCAGTCCTGCGCGGTGAGGCGGGTCTGGAACGACTCGGCGACCAGGGTCCCGTCGCCGAGGGTGATCAGACCGTGCTCGACCGCCAGACCGTTGGTCGACGTTCGGATCTCGAACCGGGCGCGCAACCAGTCGTCGTCGCCCAGTCGCACATCGGGCTGATGGACGTGGGTCGTCAGGTCGATGCTGACGCCGCCGGTCGGCGGGTCGAGCCGGACGAACGCGGGCGGCGGGAACCAATCGCTGGCCATCGCCAGCCACGCCGAGTCGACGTGTCGCCCCTCGAGTGGTCGGAGGAACCCCTGCACCATCGCCCGCTCGCCTCCGGAGAACGGGAGGCTCGCCGGGTCGAAACGTCCGTCGACGCGACCGAAGTGAGCGACGTTGCCCGGCTCCATCGGCACGCATCGCTCCACGGGCGGCAACTCGAGGTCGACCGGCGTCGACCACTCCACGCCCGCGCGCTCGACGAACGCCGTCAGGCGGCTCGACAGCAGATGACGCCCGTCCTGGTCGATGTCGACGGCGATCGTCGACATCGTGCGCCCGCGGCGGATCTCGCGCACCGACACGACCGCAGCACCCACCGATGCGGTTCGGAGAAAGCTCGTCGTGAGCGTGCGCACCGACCGGTGCTCCACCACGGTCTCCGCGGCCCGAACGGCGAGCGAGCACAGGTACCCGCCGTGCACGCCGACCAACGACGACCATCCGGCGTCGAGGTCGACCGTGAACGATCCGGAGTCGGCGCCGTTCGGTGTGAGCGTCGTGGTCCGGTCGAAGTCCGACCGATCCATCCTGAGTTCTGTCATGCAACTCATCATGGCACCCTTGAGTTCGATGACGCAACTCACCTAGGCTGCGTCCATGCGCAAGGCATCGTTCGCCGACATGAACTGCTCGGTCGCGCAGGCACTCGAGATCGTCGGCGAGTGGTGGACCCTGCTGATCTTGCGCGACAGCTTCCTCGGCATCCGTCGCTTCGACGACTTCGTCGAACGACTCGGCATCTCCCGCAACGTCCTCACCACACGCCTCGACAAACTCGTCGACACCGGCATCCTCGAACGACGTGCCTACGACGACGCCCGCGGCCGCTACGACTACGTCCTCACCGACAAAGGACGCGCGCTCTGGCCCGTGATGACCACCCTTCGCCAGTGGGGCGACGAATGGATCCTGGGCGCCGGCAACGAACCGATCCTCTTGGAGCATCGAGACCACGAACACCTCACGACCGCCCGCCTGACCTGCGACGTCTGCGGCGAACCACTCGACGCCCGCACGGTCCGCGCCGTCCCCGGCCCCGGCGCGACGAACTGAGCGTCAGCCGGCCCGACGGGCGCGATCACGCTGCCCGGCTTCGGGCTCAGCGACGGGCGATGTGATGCAAGGCGAGGCGGAACGCGTGCTCGCCCAATCGGATCTCGTCGTCGGCGTCCATCCGCACGCGTTCACCGGCGGACAAGCGACGCTCGAGTCCGGTTCGTCCCGACGCGAGCACCGTCCCGTTGGCGCTGCCGAGGTCGCTCACGAACACGTCCCAGCCATCGAGCGTGATCGCGACGTGATGTCGCGACACGACATGCGTCTGATCGTCGATGTGGACCGGAGTCGCGCTGCGGTCCACGACATCGGCGTGACTCGTGGGCTCGCGCCCGATCACGAGGTCGCCGGCGAGCGGGATCGCCTCGCCCGACGCCGTCAACAGCAACCCGACCGGCGGGCGCGGACCCTGCACGAACACGGCAGTCGCGTTGACGCCCATCTTGCGTCCGCACGACGAGCAGTACTCGGCCTCCGGATGGTTGTGATGATCGAGCGGGCAACGAATCCCGAGCACCGAGACCTCCGGCGCCCGACCGGCTGAGCCGACGGGCAGCGGAACGCCCGCGGGCACCGCGACCGTGAAGTTCACCAGTTCCATCCCCTCGGGCACCGGCGATGGCGATGGCGGAGTTGGTGGTGGCGGCGGCGGAAGCTGCGGTGGTGGGAGGGCGACGTCGGCCGGGCGCGTCGTGAGGTCGACGTGGACGCGGCCGGCCGGCGACGTGCCGGTGTCGGCGACGGCGCACATCTCGAGCGACTCGCCGCGTGCGGGAACGGTCGAGCCCAACGCAACGGCGATCTCGGCGGCGGCCGCCGGAACCTGGACGTCGCACACCGTGTCGACGCCGACGGGGCGAGCGAACCGTTCGACCTCACCGACGATCCAGCCGACCACCACATCACCGCGAAATCCGATGACCGCCATGTCGTCGATTCGTTCGATCACCACGACATCGCGGTGGCCGAGTGCGGCGAGTCGCTCGACGGCCGCCCGAACACCGCTGCCCGACCCGACGGCGTCGTCGATCGCTCCACCGATCGCGCCACCGATCGCGCCACGGACCGCGCCACCGAGCGACGCACCGTCGGAGCCTGACCCGTCGGGCGCGTTCGTGACCCCATCGGCGACCAGGACCAGCCGTCCGCCGGGACTGATCGCTACCCGTCCGCCGCTTCCGCTGATCGTGCTGAGCTCGCTGAGCCGGTTCATGAGGTTCCTCCTCGGGATCGGACGAGCGCGTCGAGCGCATCGGCCAGTTCGACAGCGGTGGCGTAGCGCTCATCGAGCGGCGCCAGGCAGCGCGAGATGACGGCGCGCACGTCGTCGTCGAGCGTCGGATCGACCACGGGCGTCGTGCGCACCAGATGACGCAGCGCGTCGAGCAGATTGCGCGTCGGAATCTCCCCGTACGGAGGCGCACCTCCGGCGACGTCGTGGAGGACGAGGCCGAGCGACCAGATGTCGGACGAGCGACCAGGGCGCCCAGATGCGAGCAGATCCGGGTCACCGAACGCCAGCGATCCGATCGGCCCGGCCCCCACGGTCGCCGAGGTCCCGGCCGCCATCTGAGCGAGCCCGAGGTCGACGATGCGACCTCGACCGTTGCTGACGGCGATGTTGTCCGGACGCAAGTCGCGGTGGGTCACCCCGACCTCGTGCAGTTCGTGCGCGCCCCGCGCCGCGTCGGCCACGAGCGAGAGGCGCGAAGTGACGTCGAGCGACTCCCGACGCGAGTCGAGCGTCCCCTCGGGGTAGTGCCGGGTGACGAGGAACATCGTGCCGCCGACGCTGCCGGCGTCGAGCAGTTCCGCGAGATGGTCGCAGCGCAGCGCGTGGAGCAGACGGATCTCGTTGGAGAACCGCTTGAAGTCCTCGGCGCTCCCGCGACTGCCGAGCAGCTTCAGCTCGACCCGGTCGTCGACGACGCCGAGACGCTGCGGCGGGCGCGCGAGATGGGTCGACGCGTGGTCGGCGTCGCGCAGCGTGGCGAGCAGTTGGTAGTCGCCGAACGTCTGGCCCGCAGTGCCCGTCATCGTGGCTCCTCCTTCTGAGAGCGCTCGCCGACCTGTGCCTCGTGATCGGGGCCGAGATCGACCATCGAGCGTCGTAACGACGCCTCCGGATCGAGCGGTGCGAGACCGAGGAGACGAACCCGGTGGCGTTGCAACAACAAGAGTCCGCCGACGATCGCGATCGCGCCACCGACGGCGAACACGACCAGGCCGACCTCGCTGCGGAGTTCGTCGAGGAAGATGACCGTGGTCACCACCTCGAGCATCGCCAACGCGACGACCGCCACCACGAGGCGACGATCCGAGAGGCGCGATGTGGCCCACGACCCGAGCGGCGCACCCCACGCGACGATCGGAGCCGCAGCGATCCACAAACCGAACAGGTCGAAACGAGACGCCTCCAGCGGCGGACCGTCGATCGCCGTGCCACCCACCGCCGTCACGCCGTCTGCGACGAGTGTGATGTCGAGTTGCCCGTCGACGATGCCGATCAACACGAATCCGAGGATCGAGACCGACGCCATCAGCAACACGCTCGTCGGCACCCCGACACGCGGGCTGACACCGGCGAGCACCACCAGACCGAGGTACAGCAAGACGTCGGCACCGGAACCGACCTGCGACGAGACGAGGCCACCGATCGCACCGCACACGACCAACATCAGCGTGGCTCGCTGTCCTGTGGCGACGACACGGTTCCTCACCTCCAACACGTGCACGCGGTAGGCGAGGTAGATGACGGCCGCCATCCCAGCCGTGAGCAACGTGAAGCCGACCTTGACGTACGCACCGGGGAGCACCGACGGCGCGAAGAGCAGATCGCGATCGGAGAGCAACAGGTAGCCGACGAGGAAGCCCCCGAGCGCGGCGGGCAATGCGGCGACGAGCGCTCCGACCTCGACCCGCCGACGTCGGATCAAGATGGCGCACGACGCCGCGCCCATCCCGATCGTCTGGATGCACAGCGAGAACGTGCGCGCCACCTCGCTCGGGATCTCGAGGCCCTTCGTGAAGACGGGGAACGCGACCGCCCCACCACCTTGCGGCGTCGCCCCGGCGACGAAGCTGCCCGCGACCATCGTGATCGACGAGACCCAGTTGTCGATCACCCGATCCCACTGCGACCAGGCGGTGACGTAGATCAACCACACGACCGTCACCGACGCCGACACGCCGAGCGCGGCACGCGCCCGGCGACGTTCGTCGCGACCACGCGCCGTCGACGCAGCGCTCACGATCGCGTCGACGTCGAACCCGTCGCCCGCACGCTCGGCCGCAGCACGACGGTCATCGGCCGGCGCAGGCGTCACGTTGTCGGTCTCGTCCACGTCAGCGCACCTTCCGATCGTTCACGGCATCACCAGCACGCTCACCAGCGCGAGTCGAAACGACCGCCGCGGTAGCGCCAGCGCAACGAGACGATCTGAAGCGGGCCGTTCACCGTCGCCCAGACGAGCAGCCACGTCGTGGTGAACATCCAGAGGAACGCCGCGAGCGGGAACGCCCCGGGGGCGCCGGGCGGTCCCGGCCGGACGTCCCACGGCAGTCCGGCGTCGAGCACGATGTAGGCCACGATGCCCTCCGGGATCGCGGTGAGCAACCCGAACAGCGTCGGCCAGTCCTTCTCCCACCGGTACTGCTGGAGGCCGTGGTAGGCGCACTCCCATCCGACGCCGAGCACGCCGACCACCACGAGCGCGGTGAACAGCGCCCCGTACATCGAAGCCAGCGACATGTCGCCGGGCCGCGGCAGAAACGGGCCGATCAGGATCGTCCACAACGAGCCGAGCCCGAAGATCATGACGACTCGGGTCTGGATGCGTCCGAAGAGCGTGGGTGTCATCTCGTGTCCTCGAAGCGCGTCAGATCGGTTGATTGCGGGCCCATCGCCACCACTGGGAGATCGAACGGCCGGGCCCGATGCGGCGCCCGAACCCGTGGTCGGCCAGCGAGTCGGAGATGCGCAGCGCCGCGTACTGGAGGCCGAGGAACGAATCGACGCCGGCGTAGTAGCCGCCGAGCGTGATCGAACCCGATGCGTACAGCCGCCCGGTCCCGCTGGCGGTGCCACGCACCGAGAAGTCGCGTTCCACGTCGAGGCGGCCCTTCGGATTGCGACCGGCTCCGCCGTGGACGAGCAGATCGTTGAGCACCCGATGCTGCTCAATGTCGGCCTCGAGCCCCGTCGCGTCGATGATGAAGTCGGCGTCGAAACGCAGCTCCGAACCCGACGGCTCCGCGACCGTCATCTGGATGTTCGAGGCCGATTCACCGGGCTCGACCGAACGGACACTGCCGAGGATCTGGCGGTAGAAGCCCTCCCGGTCGCCGCGTTCGAGTTGCTCGCGCCAGTCACGTCGTGGCGCGGTGTTCGTTCCACCCATCTCGTCGATGAGGTCGGCGCGGGCCTGACCCTCGAGCGCGTCGAGACGATCGCGCAACTGGCCACCCCACGCCGCCTTCGGATAGTTGAACGCCTGATAGGCCCAACCGCGGCGAGCCGGACGACGGAACGTCGGCGAATCCCCCTGATAGCCGTCGGGGTAGTTGCGGAACAGATGCACGATCGTCGTCTGCGCACCGTGGCCGTCGTGATCGTCGATCAACCGCTGCATCACACGCGAGCCGACGATCCCAGCGCCGCGCACGACCACCGTGCACGGACGCCGACGGCATTCCTCGTAGACGTGGTCGTGAGGTTCGTACGCGTTGACGACACGCGACCAGTCGTTGTGGTCGCTGCGGTACCGCTGGAGATCGGGCAGCATCTTGACGCCCGGGTAGCCGACCGCGAGGTGGACGTGATGGCTCCGGTACGCCACCCGCCGGCGGTCGCCATCGGGGCCCACCGCGTCGTCGCCGTCAGGGGAATGCAGCACGTAGTAGCCGCCCTCCGCGCGCTTGCGAACGGTCCGGACGACACCTCGTCGCACCATCGAGTCCCAGCCGATCCGTACCGCCTCCCGAGCGACCGACTCGTAGACCTGACCGGCCTTCGGAGTGAAGTACTCGGTCAGCACGGGTTCGGTCATCGCCTGCCATGCCGGTGCCACCGACTTGTCGGCAACGGCCTCGCGCAGCGCGTACCCCGGCCAGCCCCAGATGTTGTCGATCACCGATCCGGAGTCGGACCGCAGGCGCTCGTGGCGCGGGATCTGGCTGTTGGTCGCGAGGTGCTCGTAGGTCTGGGACGGCACGGTCAGGTCGGAGAGCACCGCGAGCTCGGCGGCCGACCGGCCACCGATGCGCAGCGTGTCGACGAGCGCGAACGAGCCGAGACCGCCACCGACACTCGTCAACGGCACGTCGACCACGTCCCAGCCGGCGCTCGCGACGTCGTGGTCGCTCCACACCGGGACGGTGTCCAGTCGATCGATCCCCCGCATCGGGCGAACCGTAGTGGGCGAAATCGAGGCCGTTGCCGAGCGCGGTAACAGCGCGCCAACAGCGCCGACCACGCCGACAACGAACGGGCCGCAGACGGGTGGCGGACGGACGACAGCAAGTGAGCGCCGGCAAGCGAAGGGCTAGCCTCTGCGACGTGCGGAGGACGATCGAACGGTGAGTGTCGAACTCGACGGCTTCCGTGTGATCGACGAGATCGGTCGAGGCGGCTTCGGCACGGTGTATCGAGCCGAAGACGTCGCGCACGGCAGAGACGTGGCGATCAAGGTCCTCGAAGGCATCCCGAACGACGACGCCCGCCGCCGCTTCGACCGAGAACGCCGGGCGATGGGCACCCTGTCGGGGCATCCACACATCGCCGTGGTGCACACCTCCGGTGCGCTCGCCGACGGGCGGCCCTACCTCGTGATGGAGATGCTCCAAGGCGGATCGCTCGCCGACCGGCTCCGCCGCGACGGCCCACTGCCGGTCGACGAGGCCCTCTCGATCGCGGACGTGCTCTGCGAGGCACTCGACCACGCGCATCAGGGACGCGTGCTCCACCTCGACCTCAAGCCGGAGAACATCCTCTTCTCGTCGTTCGGGCGCGCCAAGATCGTCGACTTCGGCATCGCCGCGTTGATCGACGACGAGATGGGCACCACGACGATCCGCGCGACTCCGGCGTTCGCCGACCCCGTCGTCCTCGACGGCAAACCGGGAACGGTGCAATCCGACGTGTACGGGCTCTCCTCGACCCTCTACGCGCTGCTCACGGCGCGCCAGCCATACGGCGAAGACTCCGGGGCGCTCTCGGTCTTGCGCCGCGTCGCCACCGAACCGGTGCCGCGGGTCGAACGCCCCGACGTGCCACCCGCCGTCGCCGACGCGATCCAGCGCGGCATGGCCAAGGATCCCGCCGATCGCCATCCGACCGTGGCAGAGCTGCGACGTGAGCTCGACGGGGCTCGACGCCAACCGTTGGCAGCCCCGAAGGTGACCAACTGGTCGCCAGCCACCGCACCCGTCGCCCCCGCCTTCGCGCCCGCCGCCGCATCATCTGCGTCATCGTCGTTCTCGTCGTGGGATCCCGACCGGTCGAGGACGATCGGGATCGCGCTGCTCGCGGTGTCGGCCGTGCTGCTGCTGTTGATCATCGCGTCACAGCTCTGATTGGACCCGCGCGCCAGGGCACCTGACGGCCGGCGTGGTCGCGAGCGAGGCCGCTGCTGTTGGTGCGTTGTTGGCGGGCCTGCTCTACGTTCGCACCATGACCGACGGGCCGGGATCGAACGTGGCGCCAGCCGCGGGCCGCGGCACGAGCAGTGCTGGCCATGGGCCGCCGATGATGCTGATCGCCGGCGTGGTCTCGCTGGTCGCCGTGCTCCTCCTCGGCCTGTTCGTCGTGGTGCTCGGCGACGACGACGCATCACCGGGGGCCGACACACCGGCGAGCACCACGACCATCGCCGCCTCGACCACCGCCACGAGCACCGGCCCACTCACGACGTCGACGGTGCCGACGTTCTCGTTGCCCACCACCGGCCCGGTGGTCACCTCAGCGCCCACCACGGCGCCCACCACGGCGCCCACCACGGCGCCCACCACGGCGCCGGCAACGGCGGCACCCACCTCCGCGCCCAGCGCCACCGCCCCACCAGCCACTGCCGTGCCCGGGCCCGACGGACCTGCCTTCGCGCGCAATCCCCGCTTCTCGCTGCAGGTCGACGACCTCGGCCGACCCGCTCCCGAGGTCGTGGCGATCGCCGACGGAGCAACACGCATCTGCCTCACCTGGGACTTCTTCGACGTCCCGATCGGCATCCCGCTGCGGATGGAGTGGTTCATCAACGGCGAGTTCAGTACCGCGTTCGACGGCGTCAACGACGTCGGCTCGCTGTCCGGCGTCTACTTCGCCTGCAACTTCGATGCGGCCGGGCTGCCATCAGGGCTCCACGAGATCGAATGGACCGCCGACGGCACCGTCGTCTTCCGGCACGGGTGGTACGTCGGCGAGGGGTCGATCCCCATCGACATCGAGTTCGTCAACTCCACCAGCGGCCTCGAACTCTGCAACGTCAACGTGTCGCCGCAGGCTGCGACGTCGTTCGGCATTCCCCTCAACCTCACCTCGGTGCGCCCCGGCGAATCGTTCGTGGTCAGCGTGCCCGACGGCGTCTACGACATTCAAGCAACGGCCTGCGACGGCACGATCGTCACCGAGGAGTACGGCATCGACGTCCTCGGCCCGATGACGATCCCACTCTGATCCGGCTCTGATCCGGCTCTGATCCGGCTCTGATCCGGCTTCGAACCGCCGACCACCACACCGACCAGCGACTGTTGTCCGGCACTGTTGCCCGGCTGTTACCGCACGATCCGTACTGTCCGCCGAGTGTCGAACGACCCGCCCCGCGACCCATCCGATGGCCCCGAAACTCCCGGCCCGGCCGACCAGCACCCCGCCGCCGACCCGCTCCCGGAAACGGCGCCGTGGTCGTCGCCTCCCACCACCCACCTCGGCCCACAGGCCGAGCCGAGCCAGTCGGCCGCAGGCGGCTACGGCGCCGGCCAGATCCCCCCGGCGTCGTTCGACGTCCCCCCGGCGTCGTTCGACGTCCCCCCGGCGTCGTTCGACGCTGCGGCACCCGCACCGGCCGGATCAGGCGAACCGGCATCGAAGCCGCCGTGGATGCTGATCGGCGGAGCGGTCGCGCTCGTCCTCGTGCTGGTGGTCGGACTGGTCGTCATCCTCGGAGGCGACGACGGCGACGGTGATGGCGGCGACGCCTCCGCGAACACCGAGCCCGCCGAAACCCCCGTCGGAACCGACGGCGACGAACCCGTGGGCACGCCAGGCGGGACCACCGACGGATCGGCCCCAGACACCAACACGACGACACCGGCCGCTCCGATGGACCTGTCGGCGGAGCAACTCGCTGCGTCGGTCGTGCAGATCATCGCCCCGTTCGACGGCGGCGCGTGCACCGGCAGCGGCACCATCATCGACGCGTCCGGCCTCATCCTCACCAACCAGCACGTCGTCGAACGGTCCGAGATCTGCCCGTGGGAGGACCTCATCGTCGCGACGATCGATCGACCCGACCTCCCACCGATCCCGTTGTTCACGGCCGAGGTCGTGGTCGCCGACGCCCGGCTCGATCTCGCCGTGATCCGCATCGCCGCCCGCCTCGACGGAGGAGAAGTCGTTCCCAACTTCCCCGTGGTCGAGATCGGCGACTCCGAATCGCTCGAGCTCGGTGAGCGGCTGCGCGTGTTCGGATTTCCGGGCGTCGGCGGCGAGACCATCACGTTCACCGAGGGAACCATCTCCGGCTTCGTCGAACAGCCAGGGCTCGGACAGCGCAGTTGGCTGAAGACCGACACGGCGATCTCCGGCGGCAACAGCGGCGGACTCGCCGCCGACGACACCGGTCGGATCGTGGGCGTCCCCACCCGCGTCGGAACCAACGACTCGATCACCGACTGCCGGGTCGTCGCCGACACCAACCGCGACGGAACGATCGACGAGAACGACACCTGCGTGCCGACCGGCGGCTTCGTCAACGGGGTTCGGCCGATCAGCCTCGCGCTCGCGCTGATCGAAGAGGCGCGCGACACGCCCGTCACCCCTCCGGCCGACACGACGCCGACCGCGCCACCCACCACGCCACCCACCACACCACCCACCACGCCACCCACCACGCCACCCACCACACCGCCGGCGACCCAGCCGCCCGAGACCGCGCCGCCCGTGGCCCCGGCCGACGACGAGCCGTTCGCCATCAACCCGCGCTTCTCGCTCCAGACGACCGACGGCCTCCCCGACCCTCAGGTCTTCGTGGTGCCCGACGGGTCGACCCAGTTGTGCCTGACCTGGGAGTACGAGAACTTCGCGCCGGGCACGCCGTTCGTGTTCGGGTGGAACATCGACGGTGTCCTCGACGACGGCTCGGTCTCCGAAGGGACGAACCAGGGCGGCGCCTCGGGTCAGTTCTTCGGGTGCATCAACAATCCCGCCGGTCTCGTTCCCGGTCTCTACGAGGCGATCTGGGTCGTCGACGGCGAGGGCGTGTTCATCCACTCCACCTACGTCGGAAACAACCCGATCGGCGTGGTGATCGCCCTCGACAACACCGGCCCACCGGTGTGCGCTGTGCAGTGGGCGCCAGCCGGTTCGGTGTCGGCAGGCATCCCACGCAACACCGCAGCCATCGGCACCGGCGAGCGATTCGAAACCGTGCTGCCACCCGGCCGCTATCAGACACAGGTGGTCGACTGCGACGGTCAGGTGGTCTTCACCGACCCCGACAGCCTGTTCGACTCCGACCTCACGCTCACCCTCTGATCACGCTCCGCTGACCCGCGTCGCTGATCACGCGCTGCCGATCACGCGCTGCCGACCCCTGCGCTGCGGGTGACGTCCGAACCGGTTCGTGCGAACCAGCCGTACTAGCGCGGCATCCGCCGCCAGAGCGCCCGCGGGACCAATCGAGCCACGAAGAACGCGGGTCGCAGTGCCCGCGGTACCCACACCGACGAACGGCCGCGATGCAGCGCTTCGACGGTGGCGCTCGCCACCTGGCTCGGTGTGCTCGACATCGGAGCCGGCGACATGCCCTCCGTCATCCGTCCGATCACGAACCCGGGTCGAACGACGAGCACGCTGACGCCCGTGCCGTGCAGGGCGTCACCGAGTCCGCTGGCGAACCCGTCGAGGCCGGCCTTCGCCGATCCGTACACGTAGTTGGCTCGACGAACCCGTACACCGGCCACCGACGAGAACACGACGATCCGGCCACTCCCGACCGACCGCATCCGATTCGCCAACACCGTGAGCACGCTGACCTGTGCGACGAAATCGGTCTGGATGACGGCGAGGGCATGCGCCGGATCGCGCTCGGCGGCGGCCTGATCGCCGAGGATCCCGAAGGCGAGGACCGCCACCGCGACCGGTCCGTACCGTGTGACGATGTCGTCGATCACCGCCGTGTGCTGTTCGGTGTCGTCGGCGTCGAACTCGACCACGTCCACCGATGTCGCTCCAGCCGCACGGATCGATTGCGTTTCCGTCGCCAGGTCCCCCGATCGTCGAGCCGCCAAGATGACGCGTCGGCCCGGGGCCAGACCCCGGGCCACCTCCAGCCCGATCTCGCTGCGGCCTCCAAGGAGCAGCACCGAACCGTCCCCGATGTCGCTGGTCGCCATCTGCTCCATCGTGTCGCGATCGTCGCTCGGAAACCGCATCCCGACACGCGCTCGATCACTGGCCGTTCCCGGCACGGGGGTGCAGCCCGACGTCAGGTCGGCGGTGACCCGGCTGGCTCGGCTGGCTCGGGAAGACGGTCGGCGATCACGTCACCGGCCTCCGGAACCGGGTCACCGGCGAGCCAGGCGAGCAGCATCGCGTTGACGATCTCGGGCGCTTCCTGCTGCACCCAGTGCGACACATCGGGGAGGAACCGCAGGGTCAGGTCGGCCACGTACTCGTCGGTGCCGTCGGTCGTCTCCTTCGACAGCGCGGTGTCTTCCAGACCCCACACCATCAGCGTCGGCGTCTCGATCACCGCGAACTCCTCACGTGCCGTCGAGCGAGCGCCGCGCAACGCGGCGCGGTAGTAGTTGATCATCCCGCGCATCGCTCCGGGTCGCATCGCCGCCTCTCGGTAGACGTCGGTGACGGCGGCGGGGAACCTGGTCGTGTCGACGGCCATCTTCTCGAACGCGTCGGCCACCGCCTGCGCCCGACGTGCCCGCAGCAACTTCTCGGGGAGCCAGGGAATCTGGAAGAAGAAGATGTACCAGGACTTGCGGAGCTGGCGGAACGATCGGAGCTCGCGTCGCATACACGCCGGATGCGGCACGTTCATGATCACCAACCGCTCGATCGGTCGCACCCGACGGCTGGCGAACATCCACGCCTGCGCCGCTCCCCAGTCGTGACCGACCAGCGTGACGTCGGCGCGGCCCGACGCGTCGATCAGCGCGGCGATGTCGGCGAGGAGACGATCCATCGAATAATCGGCGACCTTGCGCGGCTTGGACGACTCGCCGTAGCCGCGCAGGTTCGGCGCCCACACCTCGTAGCCGGCGGCGACGAGCGCCGGGATCTGATGCCGCCACGAGAACGCCAACTCGGGGAACCCGTGCAGCAACAACGCGAGGCCCGCCGGGCCGCCCTCGTTGGAGACCGACACCTGCAACTCGACGTCGTTGACGGCGATCGTCCGATACGTCAGCGGATCCATCGCATCATGCTGCCAGATCACGACCCGCACCGACAGAGTGGGTCTGACCCACTCTGTCGCATGGGGCGGCGGGGTCAGCAGATGCGGGCAGTTGTTCGCCGAGGGGGACGTCGACCACGCGACACGCGCCGAACGCGGTGGTGGCGACGCCGGGATGGTCATCGACGACGCGACCGATCACGCACGCGTCAGTGCCCAGCGGGTGCGCGTGCATCGCACCCAGCACGTCGTCCAACGCGTCGGTCGGCACGGTCGCGACGAGCTTGTCCTCGTTCGCGATGCTCATCGCGTCCAGTCCGAGGAACGAGCAGGCCGCGGCGACGTCGTCCGGCACCGGAATCAACGACTCCTCGTACTCGATCCCGACACGGCCGGCTCCCGCGATCTCACACAGTGACGCCGTCACCCCGCCGCGAGTCGCGTCGCGCAGCACGTGAAGGTCTCGAAAGGCGTCGAGCATCGCTGCAACCAGGCCGTTGAGCGGGGCGGAGTCGCTGGTCATCTCGGTTCCGAACTCGAGGCCTTCTCGTCGCGACATGTTCGCCACGCCGTGCTGGCCGATCGGTCCGCTCACGATGACGACGTCGCCAGCAGTCGCCCGAGACGGACGGATGTCGACGCCTTCGGGAACGATGCCGAAGCGTGCCACGAGCGGCTCGTACTGCCAGGTGCCCATGACGGAACACACGTGCCCGGCCGCGAGGAACCCGTCGACCCGATTCGTCGGAGAGGACACGATCGCGTCGATCGCCCGCGGCACCAGCACGTGGCTCACCAGCACGGAGAAGTTCTCGAGGCCGCGCTGCTCGGCCAGATGCACCGCCATCGCGTTGGCGGGAGCGGTCGTCTCGAAGCCGATCGCGAAGAACACCACCTCACGGTCGGGATGCTGTGCAGCGAGGTTCACCGCATCGAGCGTTGAATCCGGTATCCACACGTCGCTGGGCTTCGCGTTCGTCGCCGCCAACCCTGACATGATCCTGTCGTTCGGCTCGACCGGCGACGCGTTCGACAACGCCGCGATCCAGACGTTCTGGGCGCGGCTGAAAGTCGAGATCGAATGGATCCGAGGCTCGATCTACTTCGGGACCCGAGCCGCCTGCCACGCCTACCTCTTCGAGTTCATCGAGGGCTTCTCCACCCGCCAACGCCACCAAGCAGGCCTCGATCACCTCACCCCGTCCGAATACGCCTCATCGGAGCCATCCTCCTGCGCCACGACACCCGCCGCTGGAACAACGCATCATGAAACAGATCCCTGCGTTCCCACTCCGAGCAGAACCGCTCACCGACGAAGCCGCCGAACTCCGCTGCTTCCCGTACGCAGACCCCGACGTCGGCACCCGCCATCGAATCGGCGGCGAACCATTCTTCACCGGACCCGACGACTACCCGCGCTGCGACAGCTGCGGCGAGACAAGGAGCTTCTACGGCCAACTCGACTCGATCGGCGAAGGCTAGGAACTCGCCGACGTCGACGTCGTCGACGTCGTCGCCGTCTTCATCTGCTTCTACTGCTTCACCAGCCAATCAAGAATCAGGTCGAGCTGAGCGTCACGGCTTGCCATACGGATGGATCGGCAACCCACTCAGCCCGAACTCATCCATCAGCCCGCCACCGAACTGATAGATCTCCGTCGCAGAAGCGTTCGGATTCCAATCGAAGAACTCGGCCCACCGCTTGTTCCACCCACCGGGCATCACCTGATTCGGAAGACCGTTGCCATGCGCATCCCGCAAGTGAGTCGTGTTGTGATTGATCGTCACCGTGAAATCATCGATGTTGATTGCAGCATCACCGAACCGACTGCGGAACTGCTGCGGAAACACATGATGATCAGTCATTCCCACACTAGGCAACGCCCCCGGATTCTCTGACGGCCCAATCGCCCCCACAGAACGATCACCCGAACCAATCGCGCGAGGTGGCGTTTGTGGGGCAGAAGGGGGCGACGAAGGACCGCAAGAAGACGTGATCCGCGACGGCCCGCTCACCGTCCACCACTGCAACGGCCGGATAGCCATGGGCGTACGCTGAACCCGCAGCGTTTGCGCTTCCGGCCGAGCCCCGACCGTTCTGTTCGAGGCCGAGAGCGGCAACAGCAACCGGGCTGGCGGTGACGATGGCGACCGTGCCAGCGACGACGGAAGCGCACACAAGAGCTTGCGTCCGCACACGTGCCAGCTACCGCCGCTCAGCAACCCTTTCGAGCGTTAGGGAGCCGAGATCGAGTGTGGCTTGGTAGAGACCGTGAGGGGTCGCCTCAATGAATCTGAGTTCGCCTTGGACCTCGAGTACCTCGTCCACTGAGCCGGATCCACACGTCGTGCCCAGGCGGGTTAGTTCGTCGCCCGCTGGACCAAGAACGATCAGGTTCTTCTCGCCGGGATCCCAGTCGAACACAACCAGCGCAAGCGAGTTGCCGGCCAACGACACCGATCGCGCTGGTCGGTCGAATCGCACCGGTAGCCCTTCGGCCATGACGAGTTGAGTCAACGAGCCAACAACGGTGACGAGCTGGCGTCTCATTTGATCACCCGTGGGGCACCGATCGCCACGAGCCGGGCGCGATCAGCGTCGTTCAGAATCGCAACCTGGTTCGCGCCGCCCGGGTAGGTCACCCCGTTGAGGGTCTGCGGACCGACTGGGCCAACCTGCACTCGCACCCCGGGTGGAACCTCGAACATCTGTACATGGCTGATCTCCGACTTCCAATCGGTCGAATCGCAAGGTTGTTCCGTGCGAAATCAACGTCCGGAATGTGACCAAGCGCGCCCAAGCCACCCGGGCGGGTCTGACCTGGTGACGTCGCATTGTCGATCGGAATCCCCAGATTGTGGGCGAGCAGATTGCCCGTCCCGGCCGGGAGCACACCGACCGCGACGTCGTCGTAGCCGTTGCGAAGCAGCGTGCTGATGCAACGCCGTACCGTGCCGTCGCCGCCCCACACGAGCAGCCGGTCGACGCCGCACTGCTCGACGAGTTCCTTCACCGCTGGCGGTGCCTTCTTGCTCTTCGCGACCTCACGCCATGGCGGATCTGCGCAGTCGGCATCGGCGAGCGCCGCGCGGAGTTCTTCGAGTCCGTCACCGGCGAGGAACGGTCTGGTTGCTCCGGCGATGAACGTCGACACGATGTAGGTGGCATGCCGGTCGAGGCTGCGACGGGCCCGGTCGCAGCGCATTGTTCTGCGAGGGCCGGCACTCGATGCGGTCTCTTGCACGTCCCACAACGGGACACCGGCATCGAGGGCAGCGGTGATGAACGAGCGCCGCAGGCTGTGCGGCGAGGTGCGCTTGTCGATCCCGGCGCGCTTCACCAACCGCTTGACCGTCCAATCCGCGTAGTACCGGTCCATGCGGCCACCTTCGACACCGAGGAAGATGGGACCCATCGTGCATTCACCGCTGGGCTAGCACAGGTCGGCAGGTCGTCGATCCGAGCGCGCTGGTGTTCGAGCACAGCGATATATGCGGCCGCAAAGCTCTGGCTCGCGCGCGGCGGCGAACCACTCGTTCAGGATCACCCCTGGTACTCGTAGACACGCCGGGCGTGATCCAGGGTCGCCCGGGCGACCTTTCCGACGACAGCCTGCACCTGGTCAACGAGGTCGAGTGCGTCGCCTGCGCCCGAGGACGTCAGCCAGTCGGTTACGACGATCCACTGAGGCTCAGTGGACGGAGCCTTCGGGTGGTCGGCTGCGTGCCGGCACAAGTAGCTGCCGAGCGCAGCAGCGTCTGCACCGAAGGCCGGGCCGGGCGAAGCGAACCAGTCGATCAGTGCCTGTTCCTGATCGACATTGTCCAGGTCGAACCGGAGAGTGGAGATGTCGGCGCTCGTGAAGCGCGGAACGTCCGATCGTCCCTTGCTGACCGTCCCTGCCGCCCGCGCCACCTCGCTGTAGATGCACAGCGTGGAGTCGGACAGCGCGGTCGCCCGGATGCTGTTGCCCTGCGCGTCCGTGGAGCGCATGAACGTATACTCGTCGCTCACGAGGATCGCTGGATCGCTGATGTCGTAGATCGACAGGATCCTCTGCGGACCGTCCGTGACGCGATACGACCTCGCAGCGGCGAAGCCCGGAACGTCGCGAACGACGTCAGGACCGTGGCGTCTCACGTACCAGTCATCGAACTCGATCGCACGGTCATCGTCGACGTTGAAGCGGACGACGTAGACGAAATTTTGCTCGAATGGGGAGCTCATCGGTCTCCTCCAGCGGACAGCGCGGGGTCGGACGGGCCGATCTCGTCGACGCCGCTCGTCTCGAGCGCAGCGCCGAAGTCGTCGACGAAGAGAATCTCCTCGGTCGACAGCCGCGTCAACCTGGTGTTGTCGAGATCGCGTGGTGAGTGCGCCGCCATGACCACGCTCGCGAGCGCGTAGTGGTCAGGGACACCGAGGATCCTGAGCACGTCAGGCTCATCGGCCACTGTCAGCGTCGTGAGGACACTCGTAAGCCCCTCAGCTCGCAGTGCCAACATCAAGTTCTGCACGAAGGTGTAGGTCGATGCGCCGCCCACGATCGTTGGACGATCAAGCCCCTTGTCCGTCATCAGGAGACGGTTGAGGTCAGTACAGATGGCGAGCATGAGCGGCACACGATCCCAGCGATCGGCGAACTCGTTGGCTGCGTTCAGCCGCCGCTCCATCTCTGGTGTCAATTCGACGGCAACGAGGCCCTCGGCCGAAGGCTTGCTCTGCATTTTCTGCTCGTAGTACGGCTGCCAGTGACGCCAGTAGATATCGCGCATCGCTGTGCGCTTGGCGGGATCGTTGACGACGATCACACGCCACGGCTGCAGATTGCCACCACTGGGCGCGAACCGCGCGGCCTCGACCGCACGCACCAGCACGCCAGTCGGGATCGGGTCCTCGTGGAACGCACGCAGGGCCGGCGATGTCTTCATTGCGTGGTGTAGATCCACGTCCTCTCCTTCTGTTCACCGGCGCTCGCTCGCTCGCGCAACGCTGTCGTCTTGGGCCGTGGCCACTTCATCGGAACCGGCTGAAGACGGCCGGTCGAGGCGGTAGTCGCCGAGGGCCGCCTCATGCGTCATCGCCCAGTAGTCGACCATCCGCCAGGGCGTCGTGGCTACGACGCGCCCATCTGCGTTCCGATACCAGTTCGACATTCCGGGGTGGGTCCACACCAGATCTTGATGCCGCTCGTCGACCTTGGCGATGTAGCTCTCAAGCACCCCTGGGTCGACGTCGCCGACCGCGTAGCCGTTGCTGCGCAACTGGTCAAGCAGGCTGACGATGTAGCGGGCCTGGCACTCGGCATGGAAGATAGCGCTACCACCGTGAGCCAGAGAAGTGTTCGGCCCACCCATGACAAAGAAGTTCGGCATGTCAGGAATCGTGAGACCGAGATAGGCCCGGGCATCGTCTTCGTCCCAGATCTCGCGTAGGTTGCGACGACCGATCGCCTCGACCGGCCACACGTACCGTCGGGCATAGAACCCGGTCGCCAAGATGATCACGTCGACGGCGAACTCGGTTCCGTCCTCGGTCACGATGCCGGTCCGAGTGATGCGCTCTATCGGGTCGGTCACGAGTTCGACGTGATCGAGCCGTAGTGTCTTGAACCAGTCGTTGTCGACGAGCATCCGCTTGCCGAACGGGGGGTATGTCGGAAGCGTCTTGGCGATCAGGTCGTCGCGCCCCTCGAGTTCGCTCAGAAGATACTCCGTGAAGAAACGACGGTGGCGGTCGTTGGCCGGGCTGACCGAACGATCGGCATGGTCCCATCCGTCGACCTTGAACAGCGACTGGAGCAGGCTGTCGCCGTACCGCCAGAAGCGCACGAAGCGATACCAGTTGGCGTAGCGCGGCACGTTCGCCAGCAGCCACAGTTTCTCGTCGCTGACGTTGCGGTGATAATCGGGGTTGGGAGCAACCCATTGTGGTGAGCGCTGAAAGACCGCGAAGTGGTCGGCCTCGGCTGCAACCGTCCTGGCGGCTTGGATCGCACTCGCTCCGACACCGACCATGGCGACGCGTTTCGACGAGAGGTCGACTTCGTGGCGCCACTGCGACGTGTGGAACACCGGTCCGGTGAAGTCGTCGAGCCCCTCGATGTCGGGGATCTGAGGCTGGCTCAAGTGACCCGTCGCAGCGATCACGACATCGGAGCGGATGCGGTCGTGCCGCCCGTCGGATCGTCGCAGGGTGGTATCCCACTGCTGGTCGCTCTCGACCCAACGGGTCTCGAGCACCTCGGTGTCGAACTCAATCCGCTCGAGAATGCCGTAGTGCTCGGCGCAGTCTGCGATGTACGACAGGACCTCGGGCTGCTTCGAGAAGTACGACGACCAGGCCAGATTCGGGCGGAACGAGAACGAGTAGAAGTGATTGGGCGTGTCGACGCCAGCATCGGGGTACGTGTTGTCGACCCAGACGCCGCCGACGCTCGAGTTCCGTTCGACGATCGTGAACTCGAACCCGCTCGCCTGCAGGCGAATCGCCGCTGCCAACCCGGAGAAGCCGGCGCCGATAATCAAGACGTCCCGTGGCGGCCCGGGTGGGGGGTCGCCGTCGAGAGTCTTGTCCGGCGTCGAGGGCACGAACCCCATCTCCTCGAGGAACAAGCCCACGTACTCGGGCGGCACCGCCTCGCCGACACATGCGCTCATCATCGAGGCGTACTCGTCGGTCGACGGCTCGAACACGGTCGCTCCCTCGACGAGCTTGTGGAGTTCGGCAGCAGCCGCCGAGCGGACCTCGCGTCGAATCTCGGGGGAGAGTCCGCCGGACTCGTCGGGGAACAGCCGTACGTCGCGCAGTGGACGGTAAGGTTCGGCGATCCACCGCATGTCGCCGGTCAGATGGACGAGCACCATCAGTAGGATCGGGATGTCGGCGTCTTCCAGCGCCCGGTCGATCTGATCCGGGTCGAGCTGGGTGGCGTTCACGTTCCGCTCCCCACCGGCTCCGGAGCCCACGTAACGCTCACCGGAAGATGCGCAAGACCGCGGAACTGGAAGTGATCCCGGCGCTGGATCGGCCCGTCGAGTTCGATCGCGGAGAAGGCGCGCCCGATGTGGCGCAAGGCGCTGCGGATCTCCGAGCGCGCCAGGCCCGCGCCGAGGCAGATGTGTCGCCCCCCGCCGAACGAAAAATGGTCGCCTTCGTTGCGGTCGATGCGCACCACGTCGGGGTTGTCGAATTGGCTGCGGTCGCGATTCGCCGAACCCAGGAGAAGCCAGAACTTGCGGCCCGCCTCGAACCGCTCGCCGTCGGCGAACTCGATCTCGGTGTGCATGCAGCGTGGCTGCGCCTGTACCGGTCCCTCCCAGCGCAACAGCTCCTCAACGGCACTTTCGACGACTTGGGGTTCACTCCGCAGCAGTTCGAGCTGGTCGGGAAACTTGGCGAAGGCGAGGAACCCAGCAGCGATCGTATTCGTCGTGGTCTCGAACCCGGCGGTGATAAGGCCGCGGATCATCGCGCACATCTCGTCGTGGGAGATGTTCTCGGCCTCGTCGTTGGCTTCAACGAGTCTCGTCGTGAGGTCGTCGCGCGGGGACCGGCGACGATCCTCGATCATCGCCGAGATGTAGTCGAAGAAGAACTGCGATGCGCGGTGGCACCGATCGAGCTCATCCGAGGTACTGCCCTCCGGCATGAACACACGCAGCGCGTCGGGCGTCCAGCCGATCAGCTCCGGCCAGTCGTCCTCTGGGATCCCCATGATCTCGCAGATCACCCGCATCGGGATCTTCAGCGCGAAGTCGTGGACCGCGTCGAACCGCTCTCGGCGCACCAGATCATTCACTGCGCCAGCGACGATGGCGTCGATCCGGCCCTGGAGTGCAGCGACAGCACGCGGGCTGAAAGCGGCCGCCGACAGGCGGCGCTGTCGGGCGTGCTGCGGCGGATCGGCCTGCGACATACTGCTGATGAACATCCGGGCTGCCGGTCCGTCACCGAGGATCTCGGGTACGTCGCCGTGAAGCGGACGCTGCATCGCCTGCGGATCCTTGAGCACCCGCCGTACGTCGTCGTAGCGGGCGACGAGGCTGATCGACACGCCGGCGATCTCGACCTCCGCGAACGGATCGTGCTGCCGGAGATACTCGTACACCGGATACGGATCGGTGAGAAACGCCACCGAGCTGGGATCGAACGACCGCAACACCATCACCTCGCTGACGATCGTACCAGGATTCTGCGACACATTCCATATTTTCGGATCCAATTCCATATGTCGGAAATATCTCTGGACGACACCAGTCGGCAGGGGTACCGTGACGTATATCGCAAGCTCAGGGACGACCGCCGTTCCCTGCACGACACCAGGAGGAACACCACCGTGAAGTGCGACGACTACATCGCTCACGATGCCGTCGGTCTGGGCGAGCTCGTCGACGCCGGAGACGTGACCCCGGAGGAGTTGCTTGACGCAGCCCTCGATCGGCTTCGGGCCGTCAACCCGACGGTCAACGCAGTCGTCAGGCTGATGGAGGAAGAGGCGCGGGCACAGCTCGCGACCGTCGACACGTCGACGTCGCCGCTCGCCGGCGTGCCGTACCTACTCAAGGATCTGACGACCTGGTTCGCAGGCGTTCCGACCACCTACGGCAGCGCCTTCTGGCGCAACTTTGTGCCCGAGGTCGATACTGTGGTGGTGTCGCGCTTGCGGTCAGCCGGCTTGGTCATTTTCGGCAAGACCAACACGCCCGAACTGGGCGGATCGCCGACAACCGAACCCCGCCTGTTCGGGCCGTCGCGAAATCCGTGGAACCTCGGCCATTCATCGGGCGGCTCGAGCGGCGGCGCAAGCGCTGCAGTCGCAGCCGGGATGGTCCCAGCCGCGCATGCGTCGGACGGCGGAGGCTCGATCCGAATCCCGGCGTCGTGCTGCGGCCTGTTCGGGCTGAAGCCCTCGCGCGGTCGCAATTCGTCAGGCCCGGTCCTCGGCGAGCAATGGGTGGGCATGAGTGCCGAACACGCCGTGACCCGCACGATACGCGACAGCGCCGCCTTGCTCGACGTGACGTCCGGACCCGCCACGGGTGACCCTTATGCGTGCCCTGCGCCAGAGCGACCGTTCCTTGACGAGGTCGGCCGGGACCCGGGCAGGCTCCGCATTGCCGCCTCGATGCAACGGCCCGACGGTCTCGACGTCCACAGCGAGGCGCAGGCGGCATTCGACTCGACCGTGGCGCTGTGCGCGGAGCTGGGACACGACGTCGTTGAGGTCGGCCCCGACTACGACCTCGCCGAGGTATCCCAGGCGGTTGTGAAGATCATCGCAGTCAACTACGCCAACGCCGTCGCCAAGCGGTCCGAGGTGCTCGGACGAGAACCCTCTAGCGATGAGCTCGAGGTCGTCATCCGGAAGCGGGTCGAGGTCGGGCAGGCGGTGTCGGCAGCCGACTATGTTCGGGCGGTGGAGACGATCCACCTCGCCGGCCGCCAGATCGGAGCGTTCATGGAGGACTACGACGTGATCCTGCGGCCGACGGTGGCTCACCCGCCGCCGCCGCTCGGCTACCTCGATATGAACAGCGACGACCTCGACGAATACCTGCGCCGCGTGTGGTCGTACATCCCGTTCACCGCAGTATTCAACGCCAGCGGTCAGCCAGCGATGTCGGTGCCGCTCCACTGGACGGCCGACGGGTTGCCCGTTGGGAGCCAGTTCGCCGCACGGTACGGCGATGAGGCCACGCTGTTCCGTCTGGCTGGCCAGCTTGAGACCGCTCGCCCCTGGGCGCACCGTCGGCCCGATGAGGCCCCGCTACTCGGCGACGCCGGCTGAACGCCGAACGGTGGCCGCTCGCCACCACAGCGGACCGTTGACCTCCACAACCTGGCCACGAGCATCGCCGGACGGCGACGCAACGACTGGTCAGTTCGGCACCGATGAGTTCCCCGGCGGGCGCGTGCTGCACATGCCATCACGCGCCACCGCCTGCACTCGACGGCGAGCGGGCCACGGCCGACGAGGGCGAGGTGACCGATGACCGGGCTCACGGCTGCACCACCATTTCGCTCGTCCGGGCCGTCGAGCGCGCGATGGTGCTTGCGTGGCTGCGCTGACCGCGAGTTGCCGAGCCGTAGGACGCCAGTCCGGGGTCAGCTACGGCCCCAACGGCTCGCTGTTCCACTCACCGCACAGCTCGAGTCGGGCGAGCGGCAGCCCACCGGCTCCCCACGAACGAGCGCGATCGGCGCCCGTCGAGCGAACGGTTTAGGCGTCCGCCGCTTCGACGCAGATCGTCGCACCCAACTCAGGGTCGGCAAACGGATCTGCGGGGCGGCCAGTGTCGACCCCGGCGAGCCGATCGACGACGAGACACCGGTGTCGTCCGTCGGGCTGCTCGGACGACGGGCGGAGCCGGAGCGTCCGCTCGCCCGGCCAGACCACGTCGATGAAGTCGCCGAGGTCGTCACTCGATGGATCCTGGGGTGTGCCGTCGATGGCGGCCAGGATCTCGCACGCGCGACCGAGGTGCTCGACGTCGTGCTCGAGACGGACGAACCGAGCGGTCTCGGGGGCGGCGTCGGGCCACTCGGGCGGCGCCTCAGTGTTCAGGTCGTTGTCCGATTCGGCGAGTTGGAGCAGCACACCGATCCCTCCGCGACTGTGCACGAAGGCCTCCCTCCACGCCGGGGTGTCAAGGCGCACGGCGACAGGTTCCACACCGATCGAGCCGAGACGCTCCAGGTAGCTCTCGATGCCCTGGAGCCGGAACGTGAGGTGGTGGGGAGCGTTGCCGTGCCGGTCGAGGAACCGGCGCATGAAAGGGTTGCGCTCCGCTTCGAAGGGGTGGATCACCTCGATCTTGAATCCGCTCGGAAACTCCGCCTGGAGCGCGGCGAATCCGACGTTGGTGTCCCATTGCACCCACTCCAGACCGAGCCGGCTGCGCAGTGTGGTGAACGTCGCCGTCGGGTGCTCGACGCCGTAGGCGATGTGGTCGAAGCGTGCGATGCTCATGGCGTGACCTCCGTTGTGTCGGCAGATGGGCGCGAACCCACTGCGGTGGCGGTTCCGGTACTCCCGGCGATCGATGCGACCCTGAGCTCCAGGGCCCGGCGTCGGTGCCGTGCCGGTCGACCCAGTCGGCGACCGAGGACGATGCCCTGCTTCAACCACAGCTGAAGGTCGTACTCCCAGGTGTAACCGATCCCACCGTGGAGTTGGAGCGCCATATCGTTGGCGAACTCAGCCGCCTCACCGACGATCGCCGCGGCGGTGTGGGCAGCCGCGCGGGCTTGCGTTGCGGGTCCCTCGTCGAGGTCGACCGCCGCCGCCCACACCGCTGCCCGAGAGGCCTCGAGTTCGACGTGCGCATCGGCGAGCCGGTGCTTCACCGCCTGGAACGAGGCGATCGGTCGATCGAACTGTCGACGCTCGGCCACATAGTCGAGGGTGCGCTCGACCAGCGCCGCGGCGTTCCCCAACAGCAGCGCTGAGTTGGCAACGAGGATCCGCGGCAACAGATCGTCGGCGGTCGGGCCCACGACCTCCTGCGCTTCGGTCGAGGGCTCGACGACGCAGACGCCGCGCCCGCTGGCCATGCTCTGTTGTGGCCGAACGCGGAATCTGGACGGACGGTCGAGCCGAACCGTCGGTCCGAGGGTGGCGATCATGTCGGCGTCCTGAGCATCGGTCGCCAGCGTGCTGCCCGATGAGAGCGTCGCCGTGGCGACGAGGTCACCTCCGACCACACCGTCGAGGAGCCCCCGTCGATCGTCGGACGTCGCCGCGAGCAACGGAGCGACGACGACGGCGGTCTCCAGCACCGGCGCAGAGAGTGCGCTCCGGCCCACCGACTCGAGGACGAGCGCGAGCTCGACCATACCCAGCCCGAGCCCGCCGTCAGCTTCGGCGACGCCGATACCGAAGACGCCGAGCTCGCCCAACGTCGTCCATGCGGCGCGGTCGAACGAACCGCCGTCGGCGCGGGCACGGACCGACGCGGGTGTTGCGACATCGTCGAGCACCGAGCGAACGGCATCGACGAGCGCCTGCTGCTCATCACCCGGCTCGAGCCACATCACGGCCCTCCTTCGGAAGGCCGAGCCACCGCTCGGCGATGATGTTGCGCTGGACCTCACTGGTGCCGGCGAAGATCTTGGCGGCGCGCGCGTACCAGTACTCGTGGTGCCAGTGTCGCCAGATCGCGTCGAACTCCGCTCCGAATCGGCTCGACAGCTCATCGGAGCCCGGCGACAGCTCACCCAGCTCACCCAACAGCTCGATGCCGAGATCGAAAGTCTCGTGTCGCAGTTCGGTGCGGAACAGCTTGGCCGCGCTCGCTTCGGCAGGATGGGCGATGCCGAGTTCGTCACGCGTCAGCATCCGTCGTGACATCGCCCGGTACGCCTCGGACCGCACGAGGACTCGCGCGATCCGATCGTCGAGATCGCCGTCGGCGAGATCGTCGGCGAGGTGCTCGGCAACGATCTCGCGGAGTCGCACAAGCGCATCGACATCACGCGAACAGCCCACGTGAGCACCGAACGACGACCCCCGCTCCAAGCCGAGCGCGTGCATTGCGACCCGCCAGCCGTCGGCGACGTCGCCGATCACCTGGTCGGTCGGCACCCGAACGCCGCTGAAGAAGACCTCGGCGAACGACGGGTCACCATCGAGCTGCCGCAGTGGACGGATGTCGACCCCCTCGCTCCGCAGATCGATCGCCAGCATCGTGATACCGCGGTGCTTGGGTGCTAACGGGTCGGTACGCACGAGGGCGAAGATCCAGTCACCAAAGCCCGCCAGCGAGGTCCAGATCTTCTGGCCGTCGACCACGAACTCATCGCCGTCCCGGCGGGCGACCGAACGGAGACCGGCCAGGTCGCTGCCAGCGTCGGGTTCGCTGAATCCTTGACACCAGATGTCGTCGCAACGCAGGATCGACGGGAGCCAGCGGCGACACTGTGCCAACGTCCCGAACTCGAGCAAGGCAGGGCCGAGCAGATTCAGCCCCAGCCCGTTGATCCGCTCGGGGGCGCCAGCGCGGAGGTATTCCTCGGTGAAGATCGCCGACTCGCGCACGGTTGCGTCACGACCGCCATACTCCGAGGGCCAATGCACGGCGGCCCACCCAGCCTCGAACAAGCGTCGCTCCCAGTCGCGCCGCAGCTCAAACCCCTCTCGAGTGTGCGCCGGCGGGAGTTCGCCGCTCGGGAGGTTGGACGCCAACCACGCCCTCGCCTTCGATCGAAACCGCTGATGGGCGTCGTCCTCCCGCAACGTCATCCCGACGGATGTCGTGACGGTGTCCGGCCTCGCAACCATGACGCGACCTTCAGTCCCGCTCGAGGTGCACGAGGGCGCCACCCTGCTCGATGCTGTCGTGCACCGCCGTTGTAATCTTGGTCGCCTCCAACCCGTCCCGGCCCGACGGGTATGAGCCGAGTTCATCGATCGCGCCGCCGTTGGTGAGGAACGAGACGTTGAACGCGAAGTCCTGGATCGACTCGATGCCGTACCCGGCGTAGACCGGATTGTTCCACAGGTCGGTGCGCTGGAGGAACAAGCCGAGGTTGGGCGTGAACATCGATGCCCCATCGCTGCGTGACTCGGTACCGACCGCGGCCCCCACCGGCCCCGAGAGGCAACCGCGTGCTCCACGGTCCTGGGAGTCGACGATCATCCAGCCTTCTTTCCCGACGACCTTGACGCCTTGGTTGACCACGGCCTCGTTGGCGTCGGGAAGGTGCCAGGCGACGTCGACGGCGAACGACGCGCCGGAGTCAAAGACCAGCTTCACTTGAACGGCGTCGTAGGTGTCGATGCCAATCGACACCAGTTTGCCCGTACTCGCCGACGCCGAGACGGCCGTCACGTCACTGCGGACCAACCAGCGGATGAGGTCGAACACGTGGACACCCAGGAACCAGGCCGGATCGCTCGAGGAGACCCACGCCGGCAACCAATCGCGCGGTACCTCGATCCGGTCCTCCATCCACGAATACCCGTACTGCACATCGCCGAGCTGACCGTTGCGGATCCGCTGCTCGAGATCGACGTGGTACGGGTCCTTGCGCTTCATGAAGTCGACCTGGAGGAGACACCCGTTGTCGTCGGCGGAGCGGATCATCTGCCGACATCCGTCGACGGTGACATCCATCGGCTTTTCCACCAGTACGTGGATCCCGCGCTCCAAGCACGTCACTGCGATGTCGCGGTGGAGGTGGTCCGGGGTCGCGATCGTGACGCCGTCGGGTTGGACCTCGTCGAGCATCGCCTCCAGGTCGGAATAGGTGGCCATCCCGAACTCGACCGCACGCTGTTCGAGAATGTCGGTGTCGAGATCGACCAGAGCCGCCAGTTCACCGTGCCCGTCCCGGGCGAACTGGGACAGGGCTCGGAGATGCATGTGACCCCATGTGCGACCTCCGACGACTGCGAGCTTGGGTTGTGACATGAGGAACCCCCGGGGTGTCTTGCTGCGAATGATTTGACAGTCATATAGTGGCAGTCGATCTCATATTTTGCAAGAAGGCCCGCGGGCCGAGAAGGGGGCCTGGTGACGTCGACCTCGACGATCAAAATCGAGACAGACCGGCGGCAGAATCTGATAGGTGGTCAGTGGCAGCCCCCCGCCAACCGGAGATACATCGACGTCGAAGACCCGTATCACGAGCGGCCGATCGGCCTCGTGCCCGCAAGTACGGCCGACGACGTCGACGACGCACTCGCCGCTGCGACCGCTGCGATGCCGTCGTGGTCTGCCATGTCCGGTCCAGAGCGCGCCGATCATCTCGATGCGGTCCGCGGCGCACTGAGCGCGCGCGTCGAAGACTTCGCGACCTGCTGGGCCCGCGAGGTTGGCATCCCGCTCACCGTCGCGCGTGCGGCGACGAGCGGGTTGCCGGTCGCCGTACTCGAGAGTGCCGCGGCGCTGGCGCGGACCATGCCATGGGACGAGCAGTTGGCGCACAGCACGCTCGTTCGACGGCCGGTCGGTGTGGTCGGAGTCATCACACCGTGGAACTATCCGCTGTCGCAGATCGTCATCAAGTCAACTGCGGCACTCGCCGCCGGCTGCACCGTGATAGCGAAGCCGAGCGAGGTCGCCCCGCTGTGCGCGTTCGGATTCGCCGACCTCACCGTCGAAGCCGGCTTGCCACCAGGGGTGTTCAACCTCGTCAGCGGTGACGGCCTCCAAGCCGGCTCCCCACTTGCGGCCGACCGTCGCATCGGGGCCGTCTCGTTCACCGGGTCGACGGCGACAGGTGCACACGTGATGGCGGCAGCAGCGACCAACATCACCCGTGTTTGTCTCGAGCTCGGCGGCAAGTCAGCGAGCCTCGTTCTCGACGATGGGGTGCTCGAGGCCGCCGTTGAGTCGACGGTTGCGAGCTGCATGCGCAACAGCGGCCAGACGTGCACGTCCCTGACCCGGCTTATCGTCAAGCGGTCGTTCGCGGGCGAAGCGACATCGCTCGCCGCCGAACTAGCGGACGCCTACGTGCTCGGTGATCCACTCGACCCAGCCACGACGCTCGGGCCGATCATCAGCGCTAACCAACTCGACCGTGTGCGCGGCTACATCTGGGCCGGGGTTCGGTCGGGCGCGACGCTGGTCACGGGCGGCGCCGACGCACCTCCCGGTCCCGACCACGGCTACTTCGTGAAGCCGACGGTCTTCGGCGACGTCGATCCGGCGAGCCCGATCGCACAGGAAGAGATCTTCGGTCCGGTCCTGAGCATCATCGTGGTCGACGACGACGACGAGGCCGTCCGGGTTGCCAATGCAGTCGACTACGGGCTCGCCGGTGCCGTGTGGGGATCCGACGCCGACCGGGCGATGGAGATCGCCCGCCGCCTCGACACCGGTTCGGTCTCGATTAACGGGGGGACGTTCAACCCAGAGGCACCATACGGCGGGCTGAAGCGGTCCGGCATCGGATACGAGCTCGGCCGATTCGGGATCGAGGAGTTCCTCACCACGCGCGTCCTCAACCCGAGCTGACGAGTCTCGACTCGACGGGCGTCGTCGCTGCAGGACGTCGATCAGCGTCCGACCGGGAGGCGCCCCACGACCGGACCGACCATGGCGACGAAGTCGCCTGGGCGCACCATGATCGGCGTCGTCCGAGCCATCAGCAACACCACGTCCTGGTCGTCGCTCTCGCCGCCGCTGTGGAACGACTCGAGTGGCTCACCGGTTGCGACATCGAGGATCGCACACAGCTCGCCGGGTGCGACCGATTGGCCGACGGCGTCGACGGCGGTATTGCGATCGACCAGTACCCCGTGTGTGGAGGCACGGAACAGCTGCTTCTGTTCGATCAGCGGTACGGTGGAGGGGCCGGTCGGGCCACCCGGTAGCTGACCGCGGTACCGCAACACGTTAAGGACACCCTCCACCCCGATCGATGTCGACCCCAAGGGTCCTCCGCCGAACTCGGGCAACAGGAACCCGAAGCCCAATTCGTCGGCGAGCAACCCGAGCTGGCCAGGAGCGGTGTGGCCCGACACGACCGGCAGGTAGCCGAACGATGCTGCGAGCGCACGGTCACCGTAGTCGTAGGTGTAGGCCAGTGACATCGTCGGCGATCCCGAGTGAAGGTCGACGACGCAACGGGCACCGTCGACGACCTCGTCGAGCAGTGTCGCCGCGAGCTGGTCGGTCGCGAAGCCTTTCCGATCGCCCGGGAACTGGCGGGTCAGCACCTTGCCGTCGGGGTTCTCTCGCGTCGCATGCTCGAGTGCGAGTGGGTTCGCTGCGGGAACCAGGACGACCTCACCGACGAGCCCGTCGTGCGCGCCGATCCGGCGGTCGAGTTCCTGGACCGCAAGGCTGCCGAGCGGCTTGTCGCCGAGTGATCCACCGAACACCACCGTCCGGTCACCCGGGCGGTCACCGCGATGCTCGACGACGCGGATCCTCCAGGCGGTGCCGTCGACCCGTCGTCCGACATGGATCCAGTGCTCGGTCCGCCCCGCCGCCATCACACCGGCCTATCGGTCCGCGCCAGCGAGACCCAACGCGTCGACGTACTGTTCCATGTAGGCGAACCACGCGTCGCCTGCAGGGAAGCGGGGCGAACACACGACCTCGGAGATCACGCCCATCGACCGGCACTCCTCGATGAACTGTCGATCGGCGTCCCACGACTCCTCGTCCCGCCCCTCGTTGCGTCGGCCCACGACGACGTTCATGTCGGCGAGCGACCGTTCGGTGCCGTCGAGACATCGATCGAGTTCGTCGAGGCAGATCTCGATGTCGCGGATCTCGAGGTTGTAG
The DNA here is from genome assembly GCF_046290335.1 of Ilumatobacter sp. Lineage (GTDB taxonomy): Bacteria > Actinomycetota > Acidimicrobiia > Acidimicrobiales > Ilumatobacteraceae > Ilumatobacter_A. The sequence continues at coordinate 120,478 of NZ_JBKAGH010000006.1, forward strand.
AGGATGAGCCCGTCCCCCTTCTCCGCCGCCCGTCGGATACCGCGGCGCGACTGTCCACCCACCAGGATCGGGGGATGCGGCTGCTGAAGGGGTTTGGGGTGGGCGCGCAGCGGTCCGAAGTCGGCGAACTCGCCGTGGAACTCCGACGGATCGTCGACCCAGAGCGCTCGCATCGCGTCGATGTACTCGTCGACGCGTGCACCTCTGCGTTCGAAGGGCACGCCGAGGCTCTCGTACTCCTGCTGTGACCATCCGACACCAACACCGAGATTGACGCGGCCGTCGGTGACCTGATCGAGGGTCGCCACCTGGCGCGCGAACACGACCGGGTTGCGCTGGCCGAGGATGACGATGTAGGTCCCGACCCGCATCCTCTCGCTGTGTTGTGCGATCATCGCGGCCAGTACCACACCGTCCATGAAACCGCGGACGCCTTCGTTGCCCGCTTCGGGACGAGTTCGCGTCACCGCCTGTCTGCCCGGTGTCCCGTAAGGGTACTCCGAGGTGTACTCGTCGAAGAGCACCACGTGCTCGGGGAGCCAGACCGAGTCGAAGCCGTTGGCGTCGAGGAACCGCGTGGTCTCGCGTACGAAGTCGGATCGACGGCCGACTTCACCGGAGTAGACCTCGCTGTATCCGATGCGCATGTCGATCGGGCGCGACGAGGAGCGCCAACGGCCCTCGGGCTCGACGTCGTCCATCCAGGGCAGGTGACCTTCGGACATCTCGATGACCTCCTTCTCGGGGCGAGCGTAGTTCAGATTCCGGATTGCGGCAAGCAACACCACATGTTAGAAAAGGTCGATGAGGCCCGGTCGGGAAACGCGGGCAATCGATCCGTCGAAGGGGACGCCACGGACCGGGGGGACCGTGCTCGCCGAACAGCTCGTGTCCGAGGGCACGGAGGTCGTGTTCGGTGTGCCCGGGGCCCAACTCGACCACGCCGTCGACGGTCTCGCCCGTCTCGGCGACACGATCAGGTTCGTCCACACACGCCACGAACAAGGTGCCGGCTATATGGCCGATGGTTACGCCAGGACGACCGGCCGACCCGGTGTGATGATGGTCGTCCCCGGTCCGGGCCTGCTCAACGCTTCCGCTGCGCTCGCTACGGCCTGGGCGTGCTCGTCACCCGTCGTGGCGCTCGTCGGGGCGATCCCGACGTGGGCACGCGACCGTCACGCCGGCGTGCTCCACGAACTCGGCGACCAGAGCGCCATCGTTCGAGAACTGGCCGGCTGGCACCGTATGGTCGACACGGCCGATTCGATCCCCGCCGCGATCGCCGACGCGTTCGCGGCGGCCCGTTCAGGTCGCCCACGTCCCGCCGCGGTCGAGATCCCTGCCGACGTGCTCGCCCACCCAACCTCGGCGGCAACCGTCGCGCCGCTTCCGACCCACCACCCTGCGCCTTCGCCCAACGACGTCGCCGCAACAGCGGCCCTTCTCAACCGAGCCACGTTCCCGGTGATCGTCGCCGGCAGCGGTGTCACGGCTGCGGACGCCGGTGAAGCGCTGATCCGGCTCGCCGAACGCATCGATGCACCCGTCATCCTCACGACCAACGGCAAGGCGGCGACCGCCCACGACCATCCCCTCGTCGTGCCGCAGCCCGTCGGGCGCGACCTCCTACCGCAGGCGGACGTCGTCCTCGCCGTCGGGACCCGCCTCGCGAACGCGGTCGGCCGCCCGGTCGTGGTCGCACCAGAAGCCGACCTGGTGCTGGTCAACGCCGACGAGGTCGATCTCGGCGGCTGGCGCCGACCGACCGTCGCACTGCATGCCGACGCCGGGCTGGCCCTCTCGGCAATCGTCGACGCGGTCACTGACGGCACGGTCACAGGCACGGGCCGCCGTGATTCGGTCTCTGCGATCACCGAGGCCCGCACGATCTACGAACGCCAGATCGACTCGATCCGACCGCTCGCCGAGTTCGTCGACGCGATCGGATCGGCGATGCCCAGCGACGGCATCGTCGTGGCGGACCTTACCCAGGTCGGCTACCTCGCCAACGCGATCATGCCCGTTGCCACCCCGCGGAGCTACCTGACCTCAGGGTGGCAAGGCACCCTCGGCTTCTCGTACCCGACGGCGCTCGGCGCCAAGGTCGCCCATCCCGATCGGGCCGTCGTCGCCATCATCGGCGACGGCGGCATGGGATTCACCATGAGCGAGATGGCGACCGCTGCGCGGCACGGCATCGCGACCATCGCGGTGTGCTTCCGAGATGATGCGTTCGGCAACGTCCGTCGCACCCAGCGCGAGGTGTTCGACGAACGCTATCTCGGCACCGATCTCAAGAACCCCGACTTCGTCGCCGTCGCCTCGGCCCACGGCCTGCGGGCGAGGCGGGCCGCGTCGGCTGCCGGACTCGAGTTGGAGCTCCGTCTCGCTCTCGAACACGGAGCGCCAGCCCTGATCGAGGTGGCCATCGGTGAGGTGCCATCCCCCTGGCATCTCTTCGCCGAAAAGCCGTGAGGGACCGAGCGCCGTCCGGCAGTGGGGCCTGTGACGTCACCCACCGTCGGTCGGCGGAACGCGATACCGTTCGACCAGCTGAGCCTTGCGGATCTTGCCGTTCGGTTCTCGTGGAAGCCGGTCGACGAACTCGATCCGCTTCGGCAGCTTGTGCCGAGCCAGCCGACCACCGCAGTGGGCTCGGAGTTCGGCGGCCGTGTCGACGCTGGCCGTCCATCCGGGACGTAGTTCGACGATCGCCACCACCACCTCGCCCCACTCGTCGTCGGGCAACCCGACGACGGTGGCGTCGGCTAACCCCGGGTAGGAGAACAGTGCATCTTCGACCTCGGCGGGATAGACGTTGACGCCTCCCGTAATGACCAGATCGCTCGCCCGACCGCTCAGAAACAGGTAGCCGTCGTCGTCGACGTAGCCGAGATCGCCAGCGGTGATCAGGCCACCGATGCGCGACCGGGAGGTCTTTTCCGGGTCGCCGTGGTACTCGAACAGCTGCCCGACCGGCTTCAGGAACACCCGTCCCACCTCACCGCTCGGCACGGACGATCCGTCGTCGTCGAGGATGTGCACCTCGGCACCCGGATACGGTCGACCAACCGTTCCGGGCCGCTCGAGCCACTCCTCGGCGGTGACGAAGGTTCCACCGCCTTCGCTGGCGCCGTAGTACTCGCAAACGACGGGTCCCAACCATTCGATCATCCGCTGCTTCACGACCGGCGGACACGGTGCCGCCCCGTGCAGGAGTGTCCGCACCGACGTCAGATCGCGGACCCGGCGCTCGGGGTCGTCAACCGCGAGCAGCCGGTGGAACATCGTCGGGACCATGTGCGCTGAGGTGACCCGATACTCCTCGATCGTCCGGAGGACGTCCGAGGGCTCGAACCGGTCACGGATCACGATCCGCTGACCGTCGTGGAGCGCGGAAGTGGCGAGATTGACGATCGCTGTGTGATACAGGGGCGACACCACGAGGTGCACACCGTCGTCGTGCTGCATCCGCAGGGTGGCCAAGCTCGCCGTGCTCGAGACGCCCCAGTACTCGTCGGGGCCGACGGCCGGGAGCGGCCGACGAACGCCCTTCGGGTACCCGGTGGTGCCGGAGGTATAGGGCATGATCTGGCCGCACCGCCGGTCGAACGACACCGGGAGATCAGTGGACCCGACGAACTCGTCGATGGTCGCGACGGCACCGCTGGACGACACGCCCGCTGTACGGCCCGATGCCCCCAAGACGACGGTGAGGAGACCGGGGATCTCAGTAAGACGTGGGGCCCGCTCGACAACGGCCGGTTCCGCGAACAGGAACCTGGCTGCACAGTTGCCTAGAACATAGTCGAGTTCGTCGAACGTCGACCGGTTGCTGACCGGCACGTAGTAGGCGCCGAGCTGCGTCACGGCCAAGATCACGCCGAAGGTGTCCGGGTGACTGGCCGCGGCGACAGCGACCGCGTCGCCCGGCTGTACGCCCAGATCGACGAGTCGCTGCGAGATCGAATCGCATCGATCGAGAAGCTCGCCGGCCGTCCAGGCCGTCCCGTCGGGAACGATTAACGCCGTGCGGTGCGGATCGGACCGAGCCCGTTCCCAGAAGCTCGGTGTGTGGTCGTGGTGATGGTTCATCTGTCCAGTCGACGATCGGCGGCCGAGATCGCCGCCAGGGTCGCAACCCGGGTCCGGGAGTGAGCGTCGTCGCTCGGTCCCGAACCCGGGCCGCAGTGGATGGGGGTCGGATGGTCAGTCAGTGATCAGTTGTCGATCACTCGTCCAACCAGGTCTGCCGCAGGAACATGCGACGGCCGTGCGGCGGGTCGACGTAGTTCTCCACGTTGTCCTGCCAGGCACGGATCCGGTTGGGCATCGCGAGGGTGTTGTGAAGGATGGCGTTGTCCTCGACGTAGCTCTCGACTTCCTCCCAGGCCCCCAGTCGGTCGGCGGGATCGGTCATGCCGTTCTGGACGTCGAGCAACTCCTCCAGCTGGGGAGCCGGGCAGCGGATGAGGGCGTTCTCCTCACGCAACCAGCGATCCTGGGCAGCTGGGTCGGGCTTGCCCGGCAGCGGGGTGTTCCATGCGTCCCACTCGCCTTCGATCATCTGGCCGCGCTCCATTGCGAACACGTTCACCGTGATACCCGCCGGTGCCGCCGTTTCGCGGATCAGCTCGATCATCTGCCGGTTGAGCTCGAAGGCTCCCGTGTTGAGGAAGCCCATCTCGATCTCGATGCCGTCGGGATAGCCGGCCTCTTCCAACAAGGCCTGCGCACGCGCGATGTCGACACCGAAGAACGGCAGATCGGAGCCATCGCCCTGGTAGCCGTACTCGCCAGCGATCGGCGGAGCGAAGCGAGTCGGCGTCGCGATCCCGGGCTCGAACAGAACGTCCATGATCAGCTGCTCGTCGATCGACAGGAACAGCGCCTGGCGGACCCTGACGTCATCGAGCGGGGGCCGGGTGCAGTTCATGAAGATGACCTGCGTCTGGGCCGGCGCGATGCTGCTCACCACGACATCATCGAGGGCCTGCAGGTCGGGAAGCGTCGGCGGGTCGATCTCGGTGAGGTCGAGCTCGCCGGTCCGCAGCCCGGCGAGACGCGTCGCGTTGTCGGTGATGGTCGGGATGAGCACCTCATCGAGGTACGGGAGCCCCTCAATCCAGTACTCATCGTGGCGTTCCAGCTCGATCAACTCGTTGGGCACGAAGGTGCGGAGCTTGAACGCCCCGGTGCCATTGGCCACCAACGCCAAGTTGTCGGCGTTGGCCTCCTGGAACGCCTGGTTACGGATCCCAGTCGTTTCGGGTGACGCCATGTGATAGAGGAACGGGGCGTACGGCTCGGACAGCTCGAAACGCACCGTCTGGTCGTCGACCGCCTCGACCGACACGAGCGGTGCCAGCCGCTGCTTGGCCGGACCGGCGAAATCCTCCGCCGTGATCGACTCGAAGGTATACACCACGTCGTCGACCGTCATCGGCGTGCCGTCGTGGAAGACGACACCCTCCCTGATGGTGAACAGGTACTCGGTCTCGCTGACCTGCTCGAAGCTCTCGGCGAGATGCGGCACGAACTCGATCTCCGGTGTGACCTCAAGCAACGATTCGTAGATGCCGTCGAGCACGATCTCGTGCTGGAGTGCCGTTGCACTGGCGAAGTCGAGGGTGTCGGTCAGGTACGGATGCCCGATCGTGAGCGTTCCGCCGTAGCGGTCGTCCTCGGACGAGCCGTCATCGGACGAACCATTGCCACTGGCGGCGTCGGACGAGCCGCCGGCGCCGTCGTCGGACGAGGCGTCGTCGGACGCAACCGGTTCGGCGCCGGATTCGTCGTCGTCACCGCCGCACGCGGCGACGATGAGGCTGGTAGCGGCAAGGAGAGCGAAGACTCTCCGGAAGCGGGGACGTCGCAACGGCCCCGAGACATTGGATACTGACACGAGATTTTCCTTTCGTCGTGACGTCGCCGGACGACGTCGAGTTCTTTGGTGTTGTGTAGTTCGATGGTCGGATGGATCGGATGCTGTTCACGGCTCATCTAGGGTCAAGGCGGCCCCCCCTTCGCTCTGCCATCAGCGGATACGTGCGTTCATCGGTCTTGCAGCAACCACTTGTCGAGACCTTGACCGAGCAGCATGAAAGACGACACGGCGAGCAAGATGACCGTGCCCGGAGCGAACACCGGCATCGGAGCCATCTCCATGCGTGCCCGGCCCTCGGTCACCATGAAGCCCAATGAGGGCGTCGGCGGCTGCAGACCGAGCCCGAGGAACGACAAGGCGGCCTCGATGAGCAAGACGTAGGCAGCGGTCACCGATGCCTGGACGATCACGGTCGCTCGGATGTTGGGCACCATGTGGCGCACCAGGATCTTCCACAGCCCCAGTCCCGACAGTCGCGCCGAGTTGACGAAGTCTCGCGACCTCACCTGGAGCGTGCTCGCCCGGACGACGCGGATCGTCTGGGGGAGGTAGGCGCCGACGAGGATGATGGTCAGTGGGAGCAGGCCCGGCCCGAGCGCCGCCACCAGCGCCACGGCGATCAGGAGTGCCGGGATTGCGAGGAGCACGTCGACCAGCCGCATGCCGATCCAGTCGACGGAACCGCCGACGTAGCCGATCAGGGTCCCGATCGCGACCCCGATCACCGTGGTCGCGATCGTGGCGAAGAACGCCACCGCGAGCGAGTAGCGCATTCCAAACATCACCCGCGCGAGCACGTCGCGGCCGAGTGTGTCGGTTCCGAGCGGATAGTCCCACGACGGCGACACGAGTGTGTCGCGCGAGATCGCCTGTGGGTTGACGCCGTAGAGCATCGCTCCGACGGTCGACAGCAGGACGAGGAAGAGCAGCAGGCACACCCCACCCTTGAGCTCCCACGGACTCTGCGACCACGCTCGCGCCATCCGGCGGAGCCGGCCGGGCGTGGCTGACGACTGATCGGCCACAGCTGCCGCGTCATCCGTCGCCGCTCGTTCGGAATCGACGTGATCTTGGAGACTCATCGACATCACTCCGTTCGGTCCGACAGGCGAACCCGAGGATCGAGAATCGGGTACAGGAGGTCGATGATCAGGTTGATCAGCACGAAGCCGATGGCCAGTAAGACGACGCCACCCTGCACGACCGGGTAGTTGCGGGTCTCGACGCCGGTCATGATCATGCGCCCGAGACCGGGCAGGGCGAAGACGGTCTCGATCACGACGGTTCCGCCGATCAGGAAGCCGAACTGCAGCCCAGCCACGGTGACCAACGGGATCAGCGCGTTCGGGAGGACGTGCTTGCGGACGACGCGCCGCTCGGAGGCGCCCTTCGATCGGGCCGTCCGCACATAGTCGGTGCTTCTGAGGATGTCTTCGGCCGCGCCGCGGAAGTACCGGATGAAGACCGACCCGGTGACGAGTGCGATCGACAGCGCCGGAAAGAACAGACCCTGCAGGTTCTTCAGCGGGCTCTCGGTGAAGGGCGTGTACGTCAGCACGCCGTAGCTCGGGAAGTAGACGGAGATCATGTAGATGGCGACCGTGCCGAAGAAGAAGCTGGGCACGGACATCCCGCCGGTCGACAGGAACATGATTCCCCGATCGACCCACGACTCACGCCAGCGCACAGCGATCGCCCCCATGAGGAGCCCGATCGCGATCGCCATCGTGATCGCATACACGGCGAGTTGGAACGACACCGGCATCCGCTCGGCGAGCATCTCGCTGACGGGCTGTCCGGTGTTGACCGATTCGCCCAGGTCGCCGGTGACCGCATCGCCCAGCCACCGGAAGTACTGGGCGAAGAACGGGTCGTCGAGACCGGCTTCTGCTCGCAGCATGTCCCGCTGCTCTTCGGTCGAGTCGGGGCTGAGCGCCAACATGACGTCGACGGCGTCGCCGGGGGCCAGGTGGATGAACGAGAACGTCGCGAACGACACCACGAGCAAGGTGAGTGGAAGCATCGCCAGCCGGCCGAGGATGTATCGGGTCATGCGTCGGCCTCGTCGTAGATCCGCTGCTGTGACGCCCTCATCAACTCGACGCTCACCGGAGCAAGGTGACAGGCCACCTGGTGGCCGTCGTCGAGTTCACGGAGCGGTGGCGTCTCCTCGAAGCAGCGCGGTTCGGCGACCGGACACCGCGTACTGAAGCTGCACCCGGACGGAGGATTCATCGGGCTCGGCGGATCACCGAGCAGCCGAATCGACGGTCGCTGCTGGACGCCCTGCTGCATGCGAGGCACGGCACCCATCAGCGCGTGCGTGTACGGGTGGGCCGGCGCTGCGACGAGCGCCGCGACATCGGCGATCTCCATCACGGCGCCGAGATAGAGCACGAGGACCTGATCGCTCATGTAGGTCACGGTCGTGAGGTCGTGCGAGATGTACATGAACGACAACCCGTGCGCCGCCTGGAGCCTCCGGAGAAGGTTGAGCAACTGGGCACGGATCGAGACGTCGAGCGCCGTCACCGGTTCGTCGCAGACCACGAGCGGTGGCAGAGTCGTGAGCGCCCGTCCGATCGAGGAGCGCTGCTTCTGCCCACCCGACAACGCGATGGGGTACCGCCGATCGAAATCCTGCGACATGCCGACCTCACGGAGGTAGCCGCGGGCGGTCTCGTTGCGCTCCGACGTCGCCGTGCGCTCGTGGTGGGCATCGAGTGGTTCACGGACGCTGTCGAGCAGGGTCATGTGCGGATTGAGCGAGCTTGCCGGGTCCTGGAAGACCATCTGGCTCGCGCGCTCCCGCCGCGACTCGTTGAGCGACATCCCGTTGACCGAGACCTCACCACTCGTCGGGTGTTCGAGCCCGACGGCGATCCGAGCGAGGGTCGACTTGCCGCTGCCGGACTCACCGACGACGCCGAGCGTGGTGCCTGGAGCGATCGAGAACGAGACATCGCGGAGCGCCCACAGGGCGTTCTTTTTCTTGCCGAACCGCTTGCTGACGTTCCGGAACTCTGCCGCAGTGCTCACGGCTCCTCTCCTCGTCGTATGCAGCGGGCGTGGACGCGCGGTCTGATTTCCCGGATCGCCGGCAAGCCCTCTCGACAATCGTTGATCACCTCGTAGCAACGCTCCGCGAACGGACACCCGGCGAATCGAGTGGTTGCCGATGGTGGCTCGCCTTTGATTGAGGTCAGCGCAACGGCGCGCTCGGCGTCGAGCGTCGGCATCGCCGACAACAGCGCCTTGGTATAAGGGTGGCGATCGCCGCCGGTCAGCATCGACATCGGAACGTCCTCGACGACGTAGCCGCCATACATAACGACCGCTCGGTCGCACACCTCGGCGGCCAGCGCGACGTCGTGGGTGATCATGATCAGCGACATCTCGGTCTCGGCCTGGATGCGCTGGATCAGGTCGATCACCTGCGCCTGGATGGTCGTGTCGAGCGCTGTCGTCGGCTCGTCGGCGATCAGCACCTTCGGCTCGGCCAGCAGTGCGATCGCGATCATCACGCGCTGGCGCATCCCGCCGGACAACTCGTGCGGGTAGTTCCGCATCCGGCGTTCCTGCTCGGACACACCGACGAACTTGAGCATCTCGAGGCACCGCTCCCACGCCCGCCTGCCGCTCACCCCTCGCACTTCGAGCACCTCTTCGAGCTGTTCACCGATCCGTTGCGTCGGGTTCAGGCTCGATTGCGAGTCCTGGAACACGATGCTCATGTCACTCAGCAGGTGCCGACGCACCGCAGTTCGATTGGAGATGTCGACCTCGACACCGTCCAGGTTCACGCGACCAGAGACGACGGCGTTCGGAGGCTGCAGACCGATCAGCGAGGTGACGGTCATCGACTTGCCGCTCCCGCTCTCTCCCAAGATCGCCACCTTCTCACCCTGCGCGACGGTGAACGAGGCGTCACGGACCGCGTATACCTCGCCGCGTCGGGTCGGGATGGTGACGCGCAGATCGTCGACGGACAGCATCGGACGACGGTTCGCATCGGCCGCTCCGCGGTTCACCGGCGCCGACTCAGAGTGCGCAATATTGCTCACGACCGGAAGCTCCCGCGTGCCGGCAGCTCGATTCGGTCGGACGGGTGACCGACCATGAACGCGTAGTCGCCCGGCGTCACCATGATCGGCGTACAACGGCTCATCAGCAGGATGCCGTCGCGGTCGAGCTCGAAGCGCTCAAGCACAGAGCCGTCGACTGCGCTGCGCACCTCACCCAGCACGCCGGCATCGATGTCGTCACCGGTCGACGCCGGATCGACCGATGACACCAGGATCCCGTGCGTCGACACGAGCTCCAGGGTCACCTCGTCGATCACGGGCAGCGAACGCGGTCCGGCGAGTTCACCTCCGAGCTGACCCGTCCAGCGCAGCACGTTGCAGACGCCCTCGACACCGTCCGTGAGGGACGTCGACGGGCCACCGCCGAACTCGGGCAGGCAAGCCGGGACGTCGGCGGCGGCAGCCGCACTGCAGAGCTGACCCGGATAGGTGTGCCCGACGACGATCGGCAGACGACCGAACGCCGCCGACAACTCGAGGCAGCCGAAGTCGTAGGTGTAGTGGAGCGACATGTCCGGGGTGCCCGAATGGAGGTCGACCACGACGTCGGCTGGCCCGACCACTTCTTCCATGAGGAGGTGGGCGATCTGATCGTTCAGGAAGCCGCGCTCTCGACCCGGGAACCGGCGATTCAGCTGGATCCCGTCGGGGCTGTAGCGCCGTCCGACGCTCAACGCTGGCAGATTCACCGCCGGGGCGAACACCACCGAACCGGACAGGTCGTCGGCCGATCGCACGATCTCGATGAGTTCGTGCACCGACAGACAGCCCATCGGCTTGTCGCCCCACATGCCGCCGACGACTGCGGTAGTGGGACCGGGCCGCCCTCCGGTGACCTTTGCCAGCCGGATCCGGAACGGCGTCCCGTCGACACGGGCGCCGAACTCGAGATCTCGCCACACGACCTCGTTCACGCCGCAGCACCTCCCCAAGGGTGCTTCACCACGTCGCGACCGCCGGGATGATCTCGCGGCCGACGAGCTCCATGGCGTGGAGTGCCTCCTGCAGGGACGGCCCGTAGTAATAGCGCAGGCGAAGCAGGATCTCGTCGGGCTGAATCGTCGTGCGCCAGGAGTTGATGGATTCGAGCCATGTGTCCGGTGAACCGCACAGGAACCGGTCCGGGAGGACCATGTCGAGCGTGATGTCGTCGGCCGACTCGACGTCGGCGACCCATGGGTCCCAACGCTCCTCGTAGGTGCCGCCACGTTCGTAGTAGATCCGCGCGTAATCGAGCAGATGCTGGCCCCAGACCTGCCGGGCTTGCTCGTCGGTGGGAGCGATGGCCGCTTCGCGCATCAACACGATCCGCGATGGTTTACCCAGTCGCTCACACTCGGCGCGGTAGAGCCTGGCGAGTTCGGCTTCCGCCTCCACCGTGCGGATCGGGCCGGTGAACCATCCGTCGGTGTAGCGGGCTGCCCGCAATACGCCGGGCTCGCTCCACGCTCCGGCCAGGACGTCGGGAATGTGGCCGCCCATCGCCGGGTCGAGTTCGGGGACTTCCCCATAGAACGGACCGTCCATCGTCATCGTCCTACCGTCGAGGAATGCACGGATCGCTTGCAGGCCCTGCTCCATTCGCTTCCCACGTTCCTTGCGGGAGACACCGAAGGCCCGAAAGTCGTCCTCGGTGTAGCCCGCCCCCACGCCGAGGCGAAAGCGGCCGGGGAACAAGCTGTTGACCACGCATGCATCCTGGACGACTCGGACCGGATGATGGATGGGTAGCAGCGTCACGTGGGAGTTGAAGACCAGAGATTCGGTGCGCGCCAGCCCGAGCGAGCACAGCAGGTCGGGGCTGTAGGCGACGCCGGTCTTTCCCGAGGCGGGCCCGCGACCACGGCGCTCGCCTGTGTACGCGCCGTAGAACCCAAGGCGGTCGCCAGCCTGGATCTCGGCGACGAAGTCGTCGACGTTCCACCGGCGCTCACCACGAGCGTCGAGACCGACGAGGGTCGTTGCGAAACTGATCTTCATACCTTGTCTCCCCCGATTTTGACGTCTCCGGGTTGTCAGCGACGTCGCAAAGGATTCCTATATTCGAAATACCCTCTCACATTATGGATCATGGAGGGCGAGGTGTGCAAGCGGCACGCCGGTGATTCACACCTTCGAAACGGGCGCGACTGTGCGTCTCGGGACGCGTCCGAGTCCGGTTCATCGCTTCGACCCCGCACCGCCGACCAACTCGGCCACCCGTTCGATGATCACGGCGGATGACGTCTCCGGGCCGAAGACCGCCGCCACGCCGCACTGATGCAACCGGTCACGATCCTCGTCGGGAATAACCCCGCCGACCACGACCACCGCATCGGAGCCCGCTGCCCGAAGCGCTTCGACGAAGTCCGGGATGAGCGTGGAGTGGGCCCCCGACAACAGCGAGATACCCACCAGCTCGACGTCCTCGTCGACCGCCACTGCGACGACGTCCTCGATCACCTGGTGTCGCCCGAGCAAGATGACTTCGAAACCGGCGTCACGCAGCATCATGGCGACGATCCGGGCCCCCCGATCGTGCCCGTCGAGCCCCAATTTGGAGACCAGGACGCGATGGCCGGCACCGATCGCCGATGTTGCGGACCAGTGGTCGTTCATGAGCACGCTCCTTCATCCACGCGAACAACGATGGCCTCGGCTTCGGCCACGCCGCCGCAGATGGCCGCCAGCCCGATGCCGCCACCCCGCTCGCGCAACCCGGACACGAGCGTCATCAGAAGCCGCGCCCCTGACGCTCCGGTCGGGTGACCGATCGCCACTGCGCCTCCGTTCACGTTGGTCTTGGAACGCAAGCGCTCAGCATCGGTGCGGTCGCCGGAGGCCAACTGGTCGGTGGCGACGAGGGGCACCGCGGCGAACGCCTCGTTGATCTCGATCCTGTCGATCTCACCGAGGTCGATACCGGCCGCGCGAAGGGCCCGGGCCGCCGCCACCGCCGGAGTCGCGCCGATCGCCTCGGGTTCACCCGCCGCCCAGCCGGTTCCGAGGATCTCGGCCTGTACGGGTAGCGCGAGTTCGGTCACCGACCTCTGGGCGGCCAGCACCACCGCCGATGCACCGGTGCTCAGCCCTGGCGCATTGCCTGCAGTGACCGTCGAGCTACCGTTGACCGTCGGCAGCTCGGCGAGCCGGTCGGGCATGACACCGCGGCGCGGCGACTCGTCAGCGCCGAGTGGCTGCGCACCAGGGACGGTGTCGTCCACGGGAACGACCTCGTCGAAGAAGCCCCGATCGAACGCTTCCCAGTACAGCTCATGACTGCGAGCAGCCCACTCGTCCTGCTCCCGGCGATCGATGCCGAACGAGGCCGCCTCGTCGGAGGCCTGGACCGCACGCGCTACTCCCGAATGCGGGCAGGTGACCACAAGTTGATCCTGCAGTTCGACGGGTCCGAGCCGGTGGCCCCACCTCAGATCCTCGAGAAAGAACGGCACGCGGCTCAGGTTCTCGGTCCCCCCTACGACCGCCAGCCCGAGGTCACCGTTTCGGAGCTGAGCAAGGGCCAGGCGCGCTGCGGTCAGCGAGGAGCAGCACGCCCGGTCGACGGTCACGGCATCCATCGTCGGTGGGAGACCGGCCCTGAGCGCAACCTGTCGCGCAATCGAGCGGTTCGAGCCCGGGAAGTTGACACCGATAACCACCTGATCTGGTACCGGCGCACCGACCCGATCGAGCGCAGCTCGCACCGCGAAGGCGCCGAGGTCTCGTTGATCGACGTCGCGAAGCGCCCCACCGAACCGCCCGAACGGCGTCCGTGCAAACCCGGCGACCAGCGGCGGAGCATCTGCCCGCTCAGACATCCCCCGACCTGCCATTCCGATCGTGGAGGCGCCGAACCTCGTCGCGTTGGACCTTGTTGGTCGACCCAAGTGGAAGCGAGTCGAACACGCGGACCTCCTGCGGGCGCTTGTAGCCGGCAAGTCGTTCACGACAGTACGAGAGCACTTCTTCGTTGACGAGCTGACGACCGGCGACCGGCACCAGGGCGGCACACACCATCTCTCCCCAATGGTCGTCCGCTACTCCATAGACGCACGACTGCGCCACGTCAGGATGCTCGGTGAGGACCCGCTCGACTTCTGCCGGGTAGACGTTGTAGCCACCCGAGATGATGACCTCCTTGGCGCGGCCGACGATCTCGACGACCCCGTCGGCGACCACCCGGCCGATGTCTCCGGTCCGGAAGTATCCGTGGTGAAACGACGCCTCGGTCTCGGTAGGGGCTCCCAGATACCCGGCGAAGAGGTGCGGACCGGCAACCATCAACTCGCCCTCGGCACCTTCGACCGGCAGTGCCAGCTCCTCACCGAATCGTACTGCGACGCCGATCACGGGCCGACCCGACGAGTTCAGCACGGTCGGATTACCCGTCGCGTGGTCGTTGCGATCGAGATACAGCACCGGATGCGGGGCCTCACATGAGCCGTAAACCTGCACGAAACGATCGCCGAACTCGTCGATCGCCCGCTGGATCAGCGCGACCGGCATCTTTGCGCCGCCGTATGCAGTATGGATCAGGGTTGAGAGCGCCTCCCGGTCGCCTGGTCCCGCGGCATCGAGCAACATCTGGATCATCGTCGGAACGACGAATGTCGCCGTGACCCGGTTCTCCCGCACGAATTCGATGAATTCCTGGGGTTCGAACCGCTCGAGCAGCAGGCTGCAGCCACCTCGCAGATAGACGGGAAGGATCTTCGAGCCGCTCCCGTGGGACACAGATCCAACATGGGCCATCGTGCGGGCAGCGTTGGCGTCGAGCTCGTTGAGGAGCATGTTGCGCACGGCAGCGGCGCGGCTCGAGAAGGTCCAGACAGCGCCTTTCGGACGCCCCGTGGTGCCAGACGTGTACATCACCAGGCTGGCATCGTCGGCTCCGCGGGCGTACCGCGCCGCAGTGGGTGACGCTGACGCCATGACCGACTCGTAGCCGCCGGGCGACGAATCGTCGAGCGCCAAGACCGTGACGCTGGGATCGAGCCGACCGTCGATCGCCTCGCGATACGCGGGATCGACCACCAGCACTCGAGCCCCGGAGTCGGCGATCACGTACTCGACCTCGTCGGCCGCCAACCTCGGATTGATGCTGACCCGTCCGAGCCCTCCTTTGACCAGCCCGACATCCGTCTCGACCGCCTCGGTCCGATTCCCGATCAGGAGCGCAACGTTCGCGGGACCCGTTCCGACAAGCGCCCGCATGGCGTGCGCGAAGCGATTCGAGCGGTCGGCGACGTCGGCGACGTC
Source organism: Ilumatobacter sp. (assembly GCF_046290335.1). Lineage (GTDB taxonomy): Bacteria > Actinomycetota > Acidimicrobiia > Acidimicrobiales > Ilumatobacteraceae > Ilumatobacter_A. Next base: position 135,694 of record NZ_JBKAGH010000006.1, read on the forward strand.
GAGGCGACGGCGCGAATCCGCCGCAGCAGGTCGGCGCGCGTAGACGACCTCGGCCGCCTCGATCAGGCTTACGAGATCTTCCATGCAGCGCTCCTCGGCTTGCCCCAGACCGACTGGAGCGACGAACAGATGTCACCGACCGACGCGTACACCCGGACGGCATCGATCACGAAAGGCACGGTGTTCCGGCCTTCGACTGCGGCCTCACGAAGACGCTTGCACGCCTCGTCGACCGCCGCTTGATCCCGCTCGGCGCGGACCCGATGGAGTCGCGCGATCTGTTCGGCCTCTGCTTCGGCGCGTATCTGCGCCGGCCGGATCGTCACGTCGGCGTCGACGTCCTCCGCGTGCAGGTTGACCCCGACCACCGGACGGGCCCCGGAGTCGACCGCCCGAGCGATCTCGTAGGCCGACTTCCCGATGTCGGCCGACAGCCAGCCTGATTCGAGCACGGCGAGAGCGCCGCCCTCGGAGCGGATGCGCTCGACGTACTCGTCGGTCCGGCGGGCGAGCTCATCCGTCAGTTGTTCGACGTAGTAGGAACCACCCAGCGGATCGGTGGCCCGACGGACCCCCGTCTCGTGGGCGAGGATCTGCTGGGTTCGCAAGGAGAGGTGCACGGCCTCGTCCGACGGGAGCCCAAGTGCCTCGTCGTATGAGGACGTTGCGAGTGTCTGGACGCCGCCGAGCGCTGCGGCGAGCGCCTCGTAGGCGACCCGGACGCTGTTGTTCAGCGGCTCTGCGGCCGTGAGCAAGCTGCCCAGGGTGTAACAAAAGATGCGCAGTCCACAGCGCTCCTCGCTGACGCCGTACCGTTCTGTCAGCAGCTTGGACCAGAGCAACCGGGCGGCGCGGAACTTGGCGACCTCCTCGAACAGGTCGAGCCCGGACGACAGGAACATGAACACGTGCGGGGCGATCGCGTCGATCGACACGCCACGCGATTCCGCCTCGTCCAGGTACGCAATGGCGTTCGCGATCGCAACGCCGAGTTCCTGGACCGCCGTCGAGCCCGAGTCCCGGATGTGGTAGCCGCAGAACTCGATCGGTTCCCAGTTGGGCAACTCGTTGGCGCAGTACTCGATGACGTCGACCGAGAATTTCAAGCCGGGTTCGGGCGGGAAGATGTACGTCCCGCGGGCCACGTACTCCTTGAGCACGTCGTTCTGCAACAGCAGCCGGAATGATGTGGGGTCGATCCGAGCCTTCTCGGCAGCAACTGCGAAGAACGCAACTGCCAGCGGGCCGATCGCGTTCGCCGTCGTGCGTATCTGATCGACCTGTTCGAAGGGGATCCCATCGAGCAGGTCCTCCACATCGGCCAGTGTGTCGATGGGCACACCGACCCGGCCAACCTCGCCCCGTGCGAGCGCGTGATCGGAGTCGACGCCGTTCTGTGTCGGTAGGTCGAGCGCCACCGAGAATCCACGCTGACCTTTCTCGATCAGGCGGCGGATACGTCGGTTGGTCTCCTTCGCGGACGAGAAGCCCGAGTACATGCCCATGACCCAGGTCTTGTCGCGGTAGAGCGCCAGCTCGATGCCGCGCACGAAGGGATACGTCCCGGGATCGGACCGAGGCGAGCGATCGTCCGGAGCAGCGAAGTCGGGAACCTCGATGCCCGACACGGTCTCGGCCGAACTGACGTCGCGGTCGTCACGCCTAGCGCCCGCCATCGCCACCACCCCACACCGGCACGCCGACTTTGATCCCCATGGCCCTCCCTTTCGGTCGACTGATGGCAGACATCGTAGAGCACTTTGCCAAATAGAGCCAAGTACGTCCACATAAAGCAAGCGGTGGTCGGCGTGCGTGCGCGCAGGGATGGCCGGCGTGCATGCGCGCCGCGATGGTCGACAGCAAGCGGCCGACCTGAACGACATCTGCGACAGCGCGGCAATCCGCCGCACTGCTCGCCCCATGCCGTCATGTCGCCTGGGCACCGACAGGAGCCTCGGACCGCCGACGCGTTCACGAGGGGCGCGTCGTCCGACGCGACCCGGCAGCTCGGTGTGATGCCGCTCGCAGACAGCGGGCTACGGAAGCGAGCCGACGTATCCGAGCAGACCGGAGACTGTTCGAACGCTGTCACGCAGCTCGTCGAGGTGCTCGGCCATCGTCTCAACATTCCAGCGTTCGATCGGGCCGGTGATGTTGATCGCCGCGACGACGCGGCCACGACTGTCGAAGATCGGAGCGGCGACCGCGGCCGCTCCGACAACCGTCTCGCCACCGCTGGTCGCGTATCCCTGCTTCCGAACCAGCTCCAGTTGCGACTCCAGTTCGGCGCGGGACGACGGCGATGCAGCTGTGCGGTGTTCGAAGCTGTCGTCGGGCAACAGCCGGTCACGCTCCTCGGAAGCGAGCCAGGCGATCAGCGCCTTGCTCGCTGCGCCGACATGCAACGGCTGCACACCACCGACCGAGGTCTGCGTGCGCACCGTCTGAAACGACACCGCCTCGGCAACGCACGCCCGATACTGGCCGAGGATCCGATGAAGACCGACGGTCTCCCCGGTCGAGGCCCGGAGCTGATTCATGTAGCGGTCGGCCGCGTCGTACACCCGCTGGATGTCGTCGCGTTCGAGCAGCATCTTGGCCATGCGCATGACGCCGGGACCGAGGCTGTACCGCTTGCTCACGGGCTCCATGATCACCATCTCGTGCGCCAACAGCGATCGCAGCAGTCGATGAACCGTCGACGCGGTCAGTTGCATTTCGGACGACACCTCGGTCAGCGTCCACTGCGGTCGCTCAAGGGTGAAGAGCTCGAGGATCGACAGCGCCCGATCGACGGTCTGGGATCCGCTCCTGGCCGGCATCGACGCGTCGTCCCGCGATCGGCTCGCGGTCGGCCCAGATCCCACCAGATACTCCTTCACGATCAGTGCACGTCCCACATGTCAATTCTTCCCGCCGCAGTCCGGCAACCTTATCTTCACCACCGACGCTGACAACACGCAATGCCCGACGTCTGGCACCATCGGGATCGTGCAGTCGCTGATCGACGGTCGGCTGCGTCGGCGACTCGGTGCACCGCCGCCACAGAGCGGGAAAGGTGCACCCAATGAAGCTCGCGATGACGAACTCGCCAGGCCCGGCAACGCCTATCGACCCGATCGGTCGTCGACGCCATCGACACAGATCGACGACCCGGTGCTCGTGATCGGCGGAGGCGGCGTCCGTGGGATCACCTGGGCACTGGGCGTCCTGATCGGGCTCGGTGACGCCTCACCGAGCCCGCAACGATCGGCCCGAGTCGTCGGCACCTCCGCGAGTGCAACCGTGGGTGTCCAGCTGACCACTGGTCGACTGCAGCGGGCGTTCGACGACCAGTTTCGAACGACGAGTGAGCTCAGCGCCGACATCGACTTCGGCAGCTACCTGGCGCACCTCGATTCGCTGGTGGCCGGCAGCACCAGCGGCACCGAGGCACGCAGGCACGGAGGTCAAATCGGGCGGTACGCCATCGAGAGCGCAACGGTGTCGGACGCTGCCCGACCTGCTGCCGTCGCAGCGAGGCGCGCCGGCACGGATTGGCCGGTGGGTGGTCAGCTCCTGATCCCCGCCGTGCGCGCCGACGCCGGCGAACTGGTCGTGCTCAACCGTGGATGGGGCTGCGACCTGGTCGACGCCATAGCGGCGAGTTACGCCGTGCCAGGCATTTGGCCGGTGGTGACGATCGCGGGCCGCCGCCTGATGGACGGCGGTGAGCGCTCGGCCTGCAAAGCGGCCGGCGGCCCAGCGTCCGGACCGCTGCTCGTGATCGTCTCGTCCCGGCTGGATGAGCGGGCACAACGGAGACTCGAACGGGAGAACCCCGACCTCCCGTTGGTGACGATCGCCGTCGACGACGCGGCGATCGCGGCCATCGGGCTCAACCCCTTCGATCCGAAGATGAGATCACCAGCGGCCGGCCGCCTACAGGGCAACGCCGCACGCGCCGCGCTGGAGACCGTGCATGCGGCCTGACCGGCCGAGCGTCGTTTCCGTCGGCTCGACAGAGGGACGGGTTCCGGCCTGCGGATATCACCGTCGGTCGGACGCCGGCACGGTTCGTAGGTCTCGCTTGCGAACCTTGCCCTGGCTGTCGCGGGGCAGCTCAGCAACCAGTCGAATCGTCTTCGGGACCTTGTACGACGACAGCAGGTGGCGACAGTGCTCACGCAGCTCCTCTGCGCCCGACCTCCCGGCGGCGGCGAGCACGACGAACGCTGTGACCGCCTCCGACCACTCGGCGTCGGGTAGGCCTACCACGGCGACTTCGGCGACCTCGGGGTGACGCATCAGAGCCTGTTCGACCTCGAGCGTTGAGACGTTCATGCCGCCGGTCTTGACCATGTCCTTCCGACGATCATGGAAAAACAGGTTGCTGTGTTCGTCGATCTCGACGATATCGGCAGTCCGCAGCCAGCCACCGCTGGTCACGGCGTCGGTGCCGGCGGGGTCGTCGAGATAGCCGGCCATCACCGCGGGCGACCGCACGAGTAGCTCGCCGACTGCTGCGTCACGATCGTCCGCATCGACGACGCGTATCTCGAGGTGGGGCACCGCTCGCCCGATCCACCGGGCATCACGGTTGGGCACGTCGGCGAGGGTGCGGAAGAACCCGATCGATCCAAGCTGGCTGAGTTCGGTCTGCCCCCAGTACGTCGCCCACGACATGTCGGGCAAAGCGTCGCTGAAGTGTTCGAAGACAGACGCCTGGGCTAGACCGCCGTATGTGTGGCACTGCTGGAGCGACGAGAGTCGGGCAGGATCGAACTCAGGCGCTTCCGCGAGCCGGCGGTAGAAGGTCGGTGTCTGGGACATGTTGGTGACTGCCTCCTCACGAATCGTCGTCAGCACGTCGTCGACGGCGGTGGAACCGGAAAAGACGATCGTCGCACCCGTGGTGACGATGTTGGTCACCGTCCCGAGACCAGCCATGGTGTGCAGCGGTGCGAGCACCAGGAAGCGATCCCACGGGCGCAGGTACCCCTCAAGAACCCACGAGAAGGTCGTTGCGACGGTGAACGCCCGGTGCGTCACCATCACTCCCTTTGGCTGACTCTCGGTCCCGCTCGTGTAGACCAGCATTGCGATGTCGTCCTCGCCCACGTCGACGAGCGGCTCGGGCGTATGCCAAGCCGCAGGCGAGGCCATCTCAGACATCAGTTCGACGAGCAGGTCGTATCCTGCGTCGCTCACGGCAGCGTGGACGGACGAAGGCACCGGCTCACCCAACACGATCAGTGTGGGTCGTGCGTGGCCGACGAAGTACGCCAACTCCGACGTTGTCGCTGCCGGATCGAAACCCGTGAACGTCGCCCCACACCGGAGCGCGGCAAAGTAGGCGACCAGGTATTCGACACCACGGGCGCTGACCGCCGCAACCACCGACCCGGTGCCGACGCCGCGCCCGATCCAACGGGTGGCGACCAGGTTGACCATCTGGTCGAACTCCGAGTAGGACACCTCCGTTCGGCGACCGTCCGACGATCGCTCCACGACCAGGGCGCGCCTCGGGTGCCGGGCCGACTGACGACGCAACATGTCGTGGATGACCGATCGCCTCAGTCGCGAATCGGTCAGCGTCGGCGAGAACGGTTCGACTCGTCGCGGGATCATCTCAGCTGCGCTCCGTCGGCCGATTCGACCAGTCGACGGCGAGACGAGCGGCGACTCATGCGGGCGATGACTGATGAGTGGACGAAGGAGATCCCAGCTCCAGAACGCCGCACCGCCTGGCCTGCTGCGATCACTGAACACCTCCACGTCCGTCGCCTTGCAGCTGCGACTCCTCTGCGGAAACCGCAGGTTATCACATTCCAGATATCCGACAATCTTTGTACTATATGGAAGAGTAGTGAGGCCTGCGCCAAACTGCGCCAAACTGCGCCGCTCTCAACCTCGATCCACCGATCGGTTCAGGAGGTAGCGGTTCGCTTACCCACGTGAGAGGTCTCCTGAGCTGGGACGATGAACGTCTCTTGCCTCGCCCAGGTCCACAACCCCGGAGACACCTTCAGTGAACCGAGTCTCGCAGACCCTGGATCGGATTCACGCGACCTTCGACGACGACAATCTCGTCGCGAATGCCGGGGTGTGGTTGCCCGCCACATTGATCGAACGCCTCGGTGTCGAAGCGGTGAGCAACTCGACGGTGCGTCTCGATGGTGGCGTCGGTAGAGCAGCATCGGGTCGCAAGGTGTTGACGTTGTTGAACCCGGTGCTCGCCAGCGGTTCCCACATCGATCGCCCCGCCATGTTGCGCGCTCTTGCGTCGGAAATGGTGGTGTCGCATCGGGTGATGGCCCCTCGACGCTCGGCATGCTCTTGTGGTCCTTCACGTTCGATCATGTCCGCCAAGTCGAAGCCGTCAACGACATCGTGCGCCAGCGGGCATTGTCGGACGAAACTGCGCCGGGCGCTCCCGTGATCGATGTCGACTCCACGATCTGCGAGGTGGTCGGCATAGCAAAACAGGGCGCCGGCGGGTTCGGCAACACCCACGTGCTCGGCTATCGCCCGTTGCTCGCCGGGACCGGCGAGATCCTGCACAGTCGTTCGCGGAAGGGCTCGGCGAACACTCAGCGCGTGACGAAGCGCTTCGTCAACGAACTTGCCACCCGAGCACGGCGCGACGACCCGACACGTGAACTGACAGTCCCGTTCGACTCGGGCTTCTGGAACGGCGACCCAAAGCAGACTTGGGGCGTCTCGGCGGTCGCGACACCGACTGCCTCATCGTGGTTCGCACCATCCGCACCCGACTCCTCGCCGTGCCCGGCCGCCTCGTCAACCGCGCTGGCCAACCAAACCTGCGGCTGCCATCGCGCTGGCCCTGGGTCGACACGTTCACCAAGATCCTCGACGCGATCCGCGCGCTCGAACCCGTCCCGACCTGACCCGGGCCTTGCGGTCAGGCGCACGGCAGAACCGACGAAGCGCCACTAACCCGACCCTGTCCAGACCAGCTTCACCATGCGCCGTCCACGAAAGGATCGACTTCACGCAGCAACCGCGACGCCACCACCTGCAGACGACCGCTCACCAAAGCCGAGTCGGTGGATCGAGGCTTGCTGCTCGTCACGTCGAGCAGTTCACCCTGGGCGAGATCGGCTTCTGCCTCAGCGAGCAACCGAGTGGCGACCGCCTTCGCGTCGACAAGGTGGTCGGGGCGCTGACCAGGACCCCCGCCTCGGGGTGCGTGTAACGGGCCTGGTATCGGCCCGACGGGAGCTTGCGGCCCGAGCCGAATCGTCTCCGCTGTGCCATCTGGGATGCCTCTCTCGCCCACTGCTACTGGCACGCCGGGCCGAACCCGTCGACGAGAAAGCCCCCAGCAGCGTCGCTACCAGGGGCTGCAACACGTCCGGCGATGGTGGAGACGATGGGAATCGAACCCACGACCTTCTGCTTGCAAAGCAGATGCTCTACCAATTGAGCTACGTCCCCGTGAAACACGGCGTCCCGGCTACGGAACGCTGACACGTTATCGGCGCCGCTCCCCGACGATCACCCCCGTAACGGTTTGTGTCAGACACAAACCGTTACGCCGATCAGGCAGCGTGGCGGAAAGCCGCGCGATAGGCGCTCGGTGTCGAGCCGACGACTCTCGTGAAGTGCTGGCGCAGTGCTGCGGCGGAGCCGAATCCGATCTGAGCGGCGATCGCGTCGACCGAGGCCGTCGACGTCTCGAGCATCCGCTGCGCAGCAGCCACCCGCTGGTTGAGGATCCACTGCAGCGGCGTGGTGCCCGTTGCGGCCTTGAATCGACGAGCGAAGGTTCGCGGGGTCATCGCCGCACGGCGGGCGAGTTCGTCCACCGTCAACTGCCGATCGAGGTGCCCCTCCACCCACTGCAGCACCGCACGAAGGTCCCCTTCGACATCGGCCGACGCCGCCACCGGTTGTTCCACGAACTGCGCCTGGCCACCGTCACGGTGGGGCGGTACGACCATCCGACGAGCGATCGTGTTCGCCACCTCCGCACCCCAGTCCTCTCGCACGAGATGCAAGCAGAGGTCGATCGCGGCTGCCGTCCCCGCCGACGTGTACATCCCGTCACCACAGGTGTAGAGAACTCCCTCGCGGAGGTCGATCCCTGGGTACCGCGCCCGGAACTGCTTGGCATACGCCCAGTGCGTGGTGGCGGTGCAACCATCGAGCAAGCCGGTCGCGGCGAGGACGAAGGCACCGGAACAGAACGACACGATCCGAGCGCCGCGCTGGTGTGCGCAACGAAGCGCGTCGACCATCTCGGGGTCGTAGTCGACGGCGGGCGTCGTCAGGTCACCGTTGGGGATGACGATCGTGTCGGCCCAGTCCAGCGCTTCGAGCCCGTGGCGGACGGTGATCTCGCAGCCGACCGCCACCTGCAGTACCGGGCCGACGTTGCTGCAGAGACGGACCTCCGAGTACGGGACGCCGAGTGCCGTGCGGTCGTTGCCCCAGACTTCGATGGCGACCGACAACTCGAACATGGCCGGCCGGTCGAGAAGGAGAACTGCCACGCGGTGCTCGCGTTCCTGCCTCCACGGAATGTCGCTTTTTCTACTCATCGAGTCGATTCTGCCATTGGCGGAATGACAACGACCAGCGCATTCTTGCCACATGATGTTTTCCGTGTTCTGCCCGACCCACGACTCACGGGTACTGATGACCCGCCGCAACGCGATCAGCTTCTGGAACGGACCCGACGGCGCCGTGATCCGCTGGCGCTGCAACTGCGGCCACGAGGGCTTCCTCGACCACCGAGGCTCCCATGCCGACGAAGCCACACCGGCGACCGCCCCCGTCACCTGACTCCCGAACAGCGACAGACAGAGTGGGTCAGACCCACTCTGTCGTCGCTCAGAGTTCGGCGGCCGGGTCGCGGTGCGACAGAGTGGGTCTGACCCACTCTGTCGCATGGGTTCGTCCCAGCGGGCTTCGTCGCGTGAGACTGCGTCGATGAGCGACGTCGTCGAAGAAATCGGTGACTGGCTGACCGACAACTGGGATCCCGATCTCAGCGTCGCCGAATGGTGGGAACGACTCGGACTCGCAGGATGGGCCGCGCCCACGTATCCCGTCGAGGCCTACGGCAAAGGGCTGTCACGGGGCGACGCCGTCCTCGTCGGGAACGCGATCGCCCAGCACGGGGCGCTCAGCGCGCCGGGCGGCCTCGGCCTGCTCCTCGCGGGTCCGACGATCGCCACCCACGGGACGGCCGAACAGATCGAGCGCTACGTCCGTGACATCGTGACGGGCCAGCGTGCCTGGTGCCAACTCTTCTCCGAACCGGGTGCCGGCTCCGACCTCGCCGGGCTCCAAGCGAAAGCCGAGCGCGACGGCGAGGAGTGGATCGTCAACGGTCAGAAGGTGTGGACCTCCGGTGGTCACGTCGCCGACTTCGGCATGCTCATCGCCCGCACCGACTCCGATCTCCCCAAACACCAGGGCATCACCTACTTCGGCATCGACATGCACCAGCCGGGCATCGACATCCGCCCACTTCGAGAGATGACCGGTCGAGCGCTGTTCAACGAGGTCTTCCTCACCGATGCCGTCGTCAACGACGATGCGATGATCGGCGGCAAGAACAACGGCTGGGCGGTCGCCAACACGACGCTCATGTTCGAACGCGCCGGGCTCGGAGCCGGTGGTGGGAGTCAGTCGACGAGCGTCGCCACCCCGGGCACGGTCGCCGGCGACCTCGACAAGCGCGCCGGTGACTTCGTCACGGCCCCCGCGAAGACGCAGACCGCCACCAAGACCGCGACCAAGACCACCACCAAGACCACCACCAAGCCGGCCGAGAAAAAGCCGGCTGCGGGCAGCGCAGCGCTGTCGGGACTCGCAGGTCGGCTGCGCCAACTCGCGGCGGCGAACGGCACGATCGACGACGCCACGATCCGCGACGATCTGATGCGACTTCACTCGATGACCGAGATCGGCCGGATCAACAACCTCCGGGTGAAGGGGGCTCGGGCGATGGGCCGCGACATCCCAGGGATGCCCAACATCTCGAAGCTGTCGATGAGCACCCTGGTGCGCCTCCAACGCGACCTCAGCCTTCGCATCGTCGGCGCGAACGGCATGCTCCACGCCTACGAACCCGGCCAGCGCGCCGCGATCACCGAGGCGACCGGCAACCCGTTCCTCGGCATGATCACCGAGCTCGCGCTGTTCGCCCAGGCACCACCGATCTACGGCGGCACCGATCAGGTCCAACGCAACATCATCGGCGAACGCGTCCTCGGCCTCCCGAAAGAACCCAACAACGACCGAGTCACACCCTTCGCCGAGCTGCCCAAGAACGCCTGACCCGCACCCGTTCAACACCTGGGGTCAGACCCCAGGTGTTGAACGGCTGGGGTCTGACCCCAGGTGTTGGGTGTCAGTCGTCTTTGAGGGCGACGGCGTTGGGAGTGACGTTCATCTTGGGCTCGTACTCGGCGAGTTCGACCACGCGGCCTTCGGTGGCGAACTTGGCGACGAGAGCAGACCGGCACGCGGCACAGGGCCCATAGAACTCGTCGGCCGTCGAGGATTGGCATCGGGGGCACACGAACTCCACCGACCGGACCTTACAGCGCCTACGATCGCTGTCGATGTCCGATCGCCGCCCCGAGCGCCCCGTCACCGGCGACGGGATGCTGCCGCCCGTGGGTGCGCGCACGCCTGGCCTCGAAGATCTCACCAGCCCCGACGGCGAGCCGCGTCCCGGTCACTCGGCCCGACCTGACCGGGACGACGACTGGGAAGGCGAGTGGGAAGGCGAATGGGACGAGCCCAACTACCTCGTCCGTCGAGCGATCGTGATCGGCGTCGGCATCGTCGTCGTGGCGGTGCTCGCCTGGGTCGTCGTCGGGTTGCTCGGCGGCGATGACGGATCGTCGACGAGCGAACTCTCCAGCGCCGACTGGAACACTGCGGTCGTGCTGACGGCCGACGAGATCCGCACGGTCGATCCGGGCTCGGGTGAGATCATCGACACCTTCCCAGCTTCGGACGATCTCCTCGACGCGCAATCCCTGGTCGTCGGCAAGGTCCTCGTCACCATGAACGACGCGGGCCGAATCGTACAGACCGACCTCACCGATGGCTCGACCACCCGCGGTCGTGCTGGGCTCGACCAGTCGCTCCGGACGACGCGCGACAACCCCACCATCGCGGTCGCTGGGCCCGACGTCGGCGGGGATGTCACGGTCATCGACACCGCGACGCGCCGCACGATCAGCATCGGCGACGTCGCCAACCTCGACGATCCGTTGATGTTCGCGAACGACGTCCGGGTCAACCCGAGCGGCTCACACGCTGCGGTCGCCGATGCTCGCAGCTTCCAGTCGTTCGTCGTCGACATCACGACCGAAGCGTCGATCCCGCTCGCCGGACAGGTCGTCGACATCGGTGACGATCGTGTCGTCACCGCGCAGCGCGCCGGTGACCGCACCGAACTCGAGTTCTACGACCTCATCGGCGATCGACTCGGCTCGGTCGATGTTCCCACGCCCGCAGCCGCGCTGCTGACGAGCGAGGGTCGCATGCTGCTCGTCGGCGCCGACGGCATGATCCGGGTCGTCGACGCCGATGGGGGAATCGACGAGGTCGGCGTCATCGCCGATCCCACCAACCCGACGGCAACCATCGAGGTCGAGTCCGGTAGCCCCACGCTCGGCGGCGAGCGCCTCGTGCTGACGACCAACCGCCACGTCGTCGTGCTCGACGAGTCGGGTTCGCAGGTGGCGTTCCTCGCCGGTTCGATCCAGGGCCTGCTCACGTCGGCCACCCGGTGTCTTGCGGTCGGCACCACGAGCACGGCCTCGCCGAAGACACTGATCGACCTCGACGACGGTTCCGTCGTCACCGAGTTCACCGGCACCGTGTCAACGGCCTCGGTCGACGGATGCGCGGTCGCGCTGATCGGCGCGTCGCCACAGCAACTGGTGATCGACGGCGAGATCGTCGACGGCAGCGGCGCTTCGATCGTCAGTGTCGCTCCCGACGGATCCTCCTACGTGGTGCTCGACGGTCGCGACCTCGAACTCGTCGCAGGAGACAGCACGATCGAGCTCACCGACGACGCCGCGGTCATCCACTTCGCCGACATCGGATGATCGAGTGATCCGGTGACCCAACCTGTAGATCCCTCGACGAACGCATCCGTCGACCCGGCTGCCGATACGGCTGTGTACGTCGAGATCGACCGAGGTGACGTCCGCTGGCGATTCGAGCGCGAGTTTCTGACGTCGAACTGGACGTGCATCTTCGGGCATGGCTGTCAGGGGATCCTCGACGAGCCGGCCGAGGCGCTCAATCAGGGGTGCTGTTCTCTGGGCGCCCACTTCGGCGACGGGCCAGCGGGCCAGGCGGAGTCGATGCAGATCTCGGCGTTCGCTGCGCTGCTGACCCCCGAGCAGTGGCAGTACCACGACGTCGGAACCGCACCCGATCACCTTCCCGACGGCGCGGACCAACCCGTGGCCGGCTTCTACGGCGACGCGCAACGGACCCACACCCGAGTCGTCGACGGCGCGTGCGTGTTCCTGAATCGTCCAGGGTTCGTCGGCGGCGAAGGCTGCGCGCTCCACATCGGCGCGCTCGATGCTGGTGAGTCCCCGACCGAATGGAAGCCGTCGGTGTGCTGGCAGCTGCCGCTGCGCGTCGATTGGCATCTCGCCGACGAGTTCGACCCCGAGGGACCGGAAGTGGCCACGGTTCGGCGCTGGCGACGCAGCGACTGGGGGGAGCACGCCGACACGATGGCGTGGTGCTGCACGGAGCGGTCCGAGGGAGGCGAGGCGTACCGCGGCGACGCGTTGGTGATCGACTCTCTCGCGGACGAGCTGATCACACTCGCCGACGACGAGGTTTACGTCGAGCTGCGAGACCGCCTCCAACACCTGGGGTCTGACCCCAGCGGTTCAACACCTGGGGTCTGACCCCAGCGGTTCAACACCTGGGGTCTGACCCTGGATGTTGGGTCAGGTAGAGCGAAGGGTCCGACCTGCGAAGGCGCCAGTGTGCTCCCCGTGTTCCATGAACGCCACACCATTCACCAGCGTGTGCTCGTAGCCACGCGCCTTTTGCACCCAGCGACCGGCGCCGTCGGGCAGATCGTTCGCCCACTGCGGCTTTTCGAGGAACAACTCGTCCAGATCGATCACGTTGACGTCGGCGAACGAACCTGGCGTGAGCCGCCCACGCTCGTGGATACCGAACAGATCGGCCGTGTCGGACGTCAACCGCCGCACCGCCTCCTCGATTCCCCAGCGCCCTCGCTCGCGAATCCAGTACGAGAGGTAGAACGTCGGCTGGCTCGAATCCATGATCTGCCCGACGTGCGCACCAGCGTCAGCCAGACCGAGTGACACGACCGGCTGGTCGAGCATCGCCTCCACCGCGTCGAGCCGCTGATTGAGGAACGGCATCGACGCCACCACCGTGCCGGCCGAATCGATGATCAACTCGATGAATGCCGCCGCCGGGCTCACACCCCGATCGCGTGCGATCGCGGCCAGCGACGTCTCGGGGTCGCAGTCGTAGCGCGCCTCACCAACGAGCGGCAGCACGAACAGGTTCTCGAGGTCGACGCGAGTGCCGTGCGTGTCGGCTTCCTCGATGAGACGCGTCCGGAACGCCGGATCCCGCACCATCTGCAACTTGTGGCCATTGGTCTGCTCACGCAGTTCCTGCCAGGCCGGCGCACGATCGAACGGCGTGCGACTGTCGAGCGAGAACAAGATGCCGATACCGCGAGCCGTGGTCTGCGGCCGCACGTTGGCTCCGTTCGCGTTCTCGTGTTCGACGAACTCGATCACTCGCCGATACAGATCAGGTCGCCGGTTGCTCTGCGTCAAGCCAAAACTGACGGGACGACCGCTGCGACGACTGATCTCGCCCATCAACTCGACCTCGGCCCGAGTGTTGGCATAGTCCTCGCCGTCACGCTCGCCGAGTCGCATCGCTCCTTCGAAGATGCCGCGCCCACGTCGGCCCAACACGTCGGCGAACGCCAAGAGCTCATCGGCGGAGGCGAACGTCCCCGGCACCGGTCGGCCGTCGGGGACGGTGTGGAGGAAGGTCCGGCTGGTCGACACGCCGAGTGCGCCAGCTTCGATCGCTTCGTCGACCAGGGCGGCCATCGCGGCGATGTCGTCGCCGGTCGCCGGTGCGTCGTCGAGCCCACGCTCACCCATGACGTAGGTGCGGAGCGCGCAGTGGCCGACCATCCCGCCGACATTGATCCCCTTCGGCAGCCGGTCGATCGCGGCGTAGTACTCGCCGTACGTCTCCCAGTCCCACGACAGTGCGCCGAGAATCGCGTCGCGTGGCACGTCCTCGACGCTCTCCATCATCTCGGCGAGCGTCTCGCGGTCGACGGGCCGCACCGGAGCGAACGTGACCCCGCAGTTGCCCATCACGGTGCTGGTGATGCCGTGCCAACAGCTCGACGTGCCGATCGGATCCCACGCGATCTGCGCGTCGAGGTGACTGTGGATGTCGACGAAGCCAGGGGTGACGAGCTTGCCCTCGGCGTCGATCTCTCGCCGTGCGGAGCCGTCGATGCCGCCGTCTGCGTGGTCGACGACCTCCGCGACCCGGTCGTCGACGATCGCGACATCGGCGCGACGTGACGCCGCACCGGTCCCGTCGACCACTGTGCCGTTCTTGATGATGATGTCGTAACTCACGTGCCTCCCAACGCGGCCGAGGTGGGACGACACTGGTCTAGCAAGACTGAAGGAAAACCCGGAGCGGTTCCAGTGTCAGTCCGGTTGCAGTTCCGTGTCGATCCGACGGGGTGTGTGGGGCACGCGCGCAGCGTCGATCCCGCGATACTGCTGGCCCGAGTGCGTCCAGCCCGGGCGCGGCCCCGTCCGGGAGCTCGACGGAGGGCTCGCGTCGGCACCTACGCTTCGCCCGATGTCGTGTCGGACCCTGGTCGTTGCGTTGCTCGCCGCGATCGCAATAGCGGGATGCTCCCCCGACGGACCCGATGCCCGCGCCGTCGCCACCACGACACCGCGCAGCCCGGAGGTCGCCGGGGACGTCGCCGGGGACGTCGCCGGGGAGGTCGCGAGCGACCTCGCGCTCGCCGTCGACGACACCACCCACAGCGCCGCAGCTGCGGCAGCTCTCGACCTGCGGGCCGAGCGATGTGGCCCGCGCGTCGGGTTCGGAACGGCGTCGATGATCGATGCCGACCTCGCGATCACCGCCGCGCACGTCATCGCCGGCGCCACGGAGATCGAGGTCACCGACATCGACGGCAACCGCACCACCGCGACGCCCGTGCTCTTCGATCCCGATCTCGATCTCGCGCTACTCCGCGTGGCCGATCCGATCGGCACCCCGATCCGCTTACGCGCCGAGGCTGCGATGGCCGGCGAGCGAGGCGTCGTCGCGCTCCCGCGGTGGATCGGTGGCGAACTCCAGCTCGAGGTCGAGGTGGTCACCGTGGTGCGCACGGTCAACATCTCCACCACCGACATCTACCGCGAGGGCGATGTCGACCGGGCGGGCTTCGAGATCGACGCGTCGATCGAGCCCGGCAACTCGGGTTCACTGGTCGTCGTCCCCGCATCGTCCGACACCGGCACATCGCCCGACACCGGCGACCCCGCGGCAGCCGCCGGTCCATTCGGCGTCGGCATCGTCTGGGCACGCAGCAACCGCAACGACGCAAGCGCCTGGGCGATCGACCTCCCGTCGGAGGTGCTCGACCCAGCGCACCGAGCGACCCTCACCGATCCGGTCCACCCAGGGCCATGCCTACCGTCGTGACGGCCGGCACGATCGCAGCACCCCACTCCCCACCCACCGCAAGATCGGTGCAGCAACGCGACCGTCGAGCCCGGCGCGCGCCTGTCAGGAGCGGACGGGGCCGAGGACGCGGTCGAGATACGCGTTCGCGAAGGTGCCGCTCGGATCGAGCTTGGCACGCCACGTCTGGAACGTGTCCCACTCCGGATAGCGATGCGCGAGCGTCGCCGCCGTCTGGAAGTGCAGCTTGCCCCAGTGCGGACGCCCGCCGTAATCGTTCATGATCGACTCGACGCCCTGGAAGTACGACTCGTACGGCACGCCGACGTACTGATGCACGGCGATCCACCCCGAGGCGCGGCCGAACCCGGTGGAGAGGGGGATGTCGTCGGGCGCCGACGCGCGCACCTCGATCGGAAACATCGGCTTGACAGGCAGCGTCGACACGAGCGACTGGATCCGACCGATCGCATCGGGCACCGCATCGAGCGGCACGCCGTACTCCATCTCCAGGAACCGGACCTTGCGCGGGCTGCAGAACACCTTGTCGCTCCGGTCGATCAGGTCTCGTTCCGACGCCGCGGACATCACGAGTTTGGCGACCTTCGGCGCAAGCGACGGGAAGCGTCGGCCGACGCGGCACACCGCGCCGAACGCCAGGTTCTCGCCGATCCATTTGTCCTTGATGTACGCCGCGCGGGATTGCGGCTCGGCCGGCAGATCGGTTCGCGTGTTGCGCTTGACCTGGCATCGCCGCGCGCCGGGCATCCAGTAGAACTCGACGTGATCGGTCTCGTGCATGAGGTTGCGGAAATCGCCGATGACGTCGACGAGCGGTTCGATCGTCTCGACCGCACGAAGGTTGAACGCTGGCACGCAGCGCAACGTGAGCTCGGTGATCACCCCAAGTGCACCGAGGCTCACGCGTGCGACGCGAAGCAGTTCGGGATCGTGCTCTTCGTCGGCGACATGGACCGTTCCGTCGGCCGCGACCAGTTGCAGCCCGACGATGCGCGTGGCGATGTTGCCGAGCGCCGCTCCCGTGCCGTGGGTGGCCGTCGACGTCGCCCCGGCGATCGACTGACGGTCGATGTCACCCAGATTCGGCAGCGCCAGGCCCCGTTGCGCGAGCTGCTCGTTGAGCACGTGCAGCCGGATGCCGGCCTGGACTCGGACGTCGAAGCCGTCGGGCCCGCCCACGCCGACCACGCGATCCATGCGGTCGAGTGACAGCAGATGCCCGTCGGTCATCGCGGTGTCGGTGAAGGAATGACCCGACGCGATCACCTTGACCCGTTCGCCCGCTGCGGCGGCCGTCTTGACGATCTGGACGACCTCATCGGTCGACGACGGCTGATGCACGGCCGTGGGGATGCAGCGTTGATTTCGAGCCCAGTTCCTCGTGGGTACCGACATCTCCCCACGGTACCCGACACCCCCTCGAAGCCTGATGTGCAGCTCGGCGCCCGCCTCCCGGCCGGGAGGTGGCAGATCAATGCGTCAGGTCGGCCAGGGTCGCCACGGTGCGGTCGAGTTCGTCGGTGGTGGTGGTGCAGTGGACCGACAGGCGCAGCATCGGGGGAAGGCCTCGGCGTTCGACGTCGAAGCGCGACGAGCCGATGTGGGTCACCGAGGTGTTGATGCCGCGCGCTCGGAGCTGCTCGCTCAGCGAGGTCGCGTCGACGAAGGGGTGCGATGCGGTCACGATCCCGCATGTCGCACGGCCCTCGTCGTGGACGGTCATGCCGAGATCGACCAGACGCGCCCGCAGGTCGTCGCCACGTCGGGTCACGGTCGCCTGGATGCGGTCGAGTCCGAGCCGCAGCGCTTCGTCCACCGCGGCGCCGAGACCGAGCCAGTTCGCGTGCGAGTACTCCCAGTGCTCGAAGCGAGTCGCGCCGGGAGCGAACTCGTAGGTGTCGAGCGTCGTCCAGTCCGCACCGTGATGATCGGGCTGCGCCGGCACGATGCGATCGAGGATCGACGGACGAACGTAGAGCAGCCCGGTCCCCCGCGGCCCGCGCAGATACTTGCGACCCGTTCCCGACAAGAAATCGCACGCGATCTCGTCGACGTCGATCGCGAGCTGGCCGACCGCCTGACAGCCGTCGAGCAGGAACGGCACGCCGGCTGCACGGGTGACCGCGCCGACGGCAGCGGCGGGGTTGATCAGTCCGCCGTTGGTCGGGATCCACGCGAGCGACACCACCGCCACCTCGTCGGGCTCGCCGAGCCGCTCGGCCAACGCTTCGACGTCGACGGCTCCCGACGGGTCGTTGGGCAGTCGCTCGATCGTCAGATCGTGGAGCGCCGCGGCATGCAGGTAGGCGACGGCGTTGGCGCCGTAGTCGTGGTCGTGGGTGATGATGCGCTGCCCGCGCCGGAACGGCAACGACCAGAACGCCGCGTTCCACGCCGCCGTCGCGTGCTCGAAGCGGGCGATGTCACGGCGCCCCGCACCGAGCATGGTGGCGATCGAGTCGTAGACGGCCTCGTCGCGGTCGGCCGCTTCCATCGCCGCTTCGTAGCCGCCAATCGTCGCCTCGCGATGCAGATGAGCGATCTGGGCGTCGAGCACGGCCTGCGGGGGCAGCGACGACCCGGCGTGATTGAGATGGATCAACTCGTCTCGGCACCCCGGTGTGACCGAACGGATCGCGTCGATCTCTGCGTCGTCGAACGGTTCGGCCACGCCTCGAACCTAGTCAGCGCCCACCCCACCGAGTAGCGAACCGAGGAGCGCTCGTGCGCTCGCCGCTCGACCCGGCGCATCGTCACTCGGATCATACTTGTATTTAACTTGTATCTACTTGTCTCTCACCTGTATGGTCTGGCGTATGGAACTCGTCGTCATCGGAGTCGCCGCACTGGCCACGTCGGTCCTCAGCGCGATCGCCGGACTGGGCGGTGGGATCGTCCTGCTCGTCGTGATCGCCCAGTTCTTCGTCCCGACCGTCGCCATCCCGATCCACGGAGCCATCCAGTTCGTCTCGAACGGGTCACGCGGCGCAATGCTCTGGCGCGACGTCGCATGGCGTGCGGTCCTGTGGTCGTCGATCCTCGTGCTGCCGGCGAGCATTCTCGGCGTCTACGCGGCCACGTCGATCCCCGACGACGCCACCCGAGTCGCGCTCGGAATGTTCGTGTTGATCATCGGCTGGCGACCCGGACTGCTCACCTGGCGCAGTGGGCAACGGCTTCCCGATCCAGCGCTGATCGGTGTGGGCGCGGTGTCCGGCTTCCTCAACTCGACGGTCGGCGCGAGCGGGCCGGTCACCTCACCGTTCTTCAAGGCGGTCACGGCGACACACGTCGCGTTCGTCGCCACGGCGGCCATCTCTCAGGTCGTCGCGCACACGTCGAAGATCGTCGCGTTCTCGCTGGACGACTTCTCGCTGCGAGATCACGTCGCGGTGATCACCATCGGTGCCGTCGGCGTCGTCGTCGGCACCTGGGTCGGCACGCGACTCCTCGGGCGGATCACCGACGATCGCCTCGACGCCGTCTTCAAGCTCGTGCTCAGCGCCTTGGCGATCCGCCTGATCGTCGACGGACTCCTCCCCGACTGAACGTCGAGGCCGCTTCGTTCCTGTGTGCGATCAGCTGGCGGTACCGGGCGCCTGATCCGTCTGCGGCGGGGCCGGGTCGACGTCGTCGGCCGAGGCCGGCTCGACGTCGGATTCCTCGTTCGACAGCGCCTCGAGCACCGCATTCTCGACGACCTCGCTCAACGCCGGATGAATGTAGAACACGTCGTGCGCGATCGTGGCGGCTGGCGTGTCGAGCTCCATGGCCTGGATCAACGGCTGGATCAACGTCGCCGCCTGCGGCCCGATGATGTGCGCGCCGATGATCAGCCCGGTGTCGTCATCGACGAGCACCTTGGCGAACGACGTCTCGTCGACGAGCGCCCAGCCGTACGCGGTGCCTGCGTAGTCACGCTTGCCGACGGAGAAGTTGCGTCCCTGCGCCCGAGCGGCCTCCTCGGTCAGCCCGACGGTCGCCACCTGCGGGTTCGAGAACACGGCACTCGGCACGGCCTTGTAGCTCTGCCGGCGCGGTGCGTCATCGGGATGCGCGAGGTTCCAGAACGCAACCTTCGCCTCTGCGTTGGCGAGATGCTTCAGTTGATAGTTGTTGGCGATGTCGCCGACCGCCCACACCCCGGGCACGTTGGTCGCCATCGTGTCGTCGACCAACACGGTGCCGTGATGATGACACTCGAGCCCGCCAGCGTCGACGTCGAGCAGGTCACTGTTCGGCTCGCGACCTGTCGCCACGAGCAGTTCGTCGACAACGATCTGCTCACCGCCGACCGTGATGCCGATGGTGCCGTCGGCGAGGCGATCGACCTTGGTCGGCAGGTGACCGAGCAGCAGGTCGACGCGTGCACCGAACACCTCGGTGAACCGAGCGGCGACTTCGCCGTCGAAGCCCCGCAGCAGCCCTTCCGACCGATTGATCAACGTCACGTGCGAACCCAGCCCAGAGAACACGTGCCCCATCTCCGCTGCGATGAACCCGCCACCGATGATGCCGAGCCGATCCGGCAGCGTGTCGAGTCGCATGATCGAATCCGACGTGTGAAACCCGGTCTCGACGAGGCCGGGAATCGGCGGAACGACGGGACGCGCGCCAGCAGCGAGCAACACGTTCGGTGCCGTGATGTCGCGACCGTGCGGACCTTCGTCGACGTGGAACACCTTGTCGCCGATGAACCGTGCGGTCCCCTGGATCAGTGTCACGTTCGGCGTGCCCGATGCTCGATACTCGCGTCCGCCCTCGGAGATCGCATCGATGCGCCCGAACACGCGATCGCGAATCGCCGCGAAGTCCGCTCCGTTGAACTGGGTGTCGATGCCGAGCTTTGCGCTGTGTTGCGCGTCGACCGCTTTGTCGGCGGGCAGCACGAACATCTTCGACGGGATACAGCCGACGTTGAGGCACGTGCCGCCGAAAATGCCTCGTTCGACGATCGCGATCTTCCAATCAGCCAGGTACTCCGGGATCGAGTTGCCTGACCCTGACCCGATGATGATCAGGTCGAACGGCTCGGCCGTGGCCGCGTGCTGATCGTGTCCGGCGGCAGAATTCGTTGCAGGTGAGCTCACGACTGGTGTCCAACCAGGCACGGCGTCGTTCATTCCCAAAGGTCATGGTGCCAGGCACGATGACCTATCCGGCGCTGGTCATGGCAGGTCATGGTGCCAGGCACGATGACCTATCCGGCGCTGCCGACCTACGACACCGCCAGCAGGATCACCCCGGCCAACACGACGATCAACCCGACGACTTGACGCCGACCCACGTCGTCCGCGTACACGACACGGCCCACGATCACGCTGACGGCCGGAAACAGCGAGGCCGTCACCACGGTCGACGTCGCGTCCACCTCCACACCGAGCAGGTAGAAGATCGTCGACAATCCTGCGACGGATCCGGCCGCCAGCGCGACGAGACGCAGTCCGGCCGGCGGTCTCGGATCGACACGCAGACGAGCCGCCGCTGCGAGCATCAACGAACAGGCGGCCAACCGCTGCCCCACCGCTGGCCACGATCCGCTGGCATCGGAAGCCTCGATCACGACGCTCAGCCCGATCCCGTAGCCGAGCCCCGACACCAGTCCCCACAGCAGCCCAGATCGCAGATGCGCGACCCGTCCACCGCCCAGCGTGATGAGGACCAGACCAACGATCGCCACCGCGGCGCCGCCCACGGCGAGTGGCGCCGGAGTCGATCCGCGGACGATGGCATACAGGTACGGCACGACCGCCGACACGGTCGCGACGAGCGGCGCGACGACCGCCGACGACGAGCGCTGCAGGCCACCGAAGTACCCCCAGAGCCCGACCCCGAGCCCGAACCCCGACACCGCACCGATGGCGAGCGCCCCGACGGAGAACGAACTCGGAACGATCGCGAGGGACACGATCGACGCGAAGATCGCGACGAACTGCATCGACACACCCGTCACGACCGGACCGCGAGCGTTGGCAACCCGGCGTCCGAAGAAGTCGGCCGCCCCGATCGACAGCGACGTCAACAGCCCGTAGACGATGCCCACACAGGTCATGGTGCCAGGCACGATGACCTTTCCGCACGATGCCGATCACGCTTTCGGGGGCGAGGGAGTGGTGCGATTGGCACCCGGCTCGACGATCGGCAACAGTGGCGACGTGACGAAGCGACGCACCGGCGACGGTTTCATGCGATGCAGCGACGGCCACGTCCGCTGGGGCGTGTTCGGCGCGGCAGGCGTCGTGTTCGTCGTCGACGAGGCCGACGGTCCGGTCGTGATGCTGCAGAAACGATCCGCCATGGCCCACGAGGGCGGCACCTGGTCATGCGCCGGCGGCGCGCTCGACGAAGGTGAAACCTCCTACGAGGGAGCGCTACGCGAAGCGACCGAGGAAGTCGGCGCGTTTCCGGGGGAGGCCGAACTGCTCGGCGAGTACGCGTTCGTCCCGGCGACCGACTGGTCCTACGTCACCGTCGTCGTTCGAGTCGCCGAGCGCTTCGGGGAGTCGATGAACTTCGAAACCGATGCCGTGGGCTGGTTCTCGCCCGACGACGTCGAACGCCTGCCGCTCCACGCTGGCTTCGCCGCGGCGTGGCCGCACCTGCGCGTCATCGTCGACGGTCGCTGAGCGACAGAGTGGGTCTGACCCACTCTGTCGCTTGCGGGTCAGAGCGCGGCGGGCGCGGATGCATCGGGGTCGCTGACGCCGACGAGGTGCGTGTGATCGTTGTAGCGGTTCATCCGCCACACGTCGTCGTCATCGACGAGCCACTCCGACACCGACGTGTTGACCGGGCTCACGATCGGCAACGAGGCGAGCGACGTCGCTGTCGATGCCCCATCGGGCGTCCACCGACGCGCCGCCGACACCATGATCACCCCGCCGTGGCACACGACCCACACCGTCGACCCGCGATGCTGCGCCACGATGTCGTCGGTTGCCGACAGCACTCGTGCGGCGAACTCCTCACCTGACTCCCCGCCGGGCGACAAGGGACGATCCCAGTCGCTCCATGGCGCCATGCCGTAGCGCTCCACGTACTCGTCGATGGTCAAGCCCTCCGCCTCGCCCGACGTCCGCTCGATCAGATCCCCCCGCTGGACGACAGCGAGCCCCGAAGATTCGGCCACGATCTCCGCGGTGTGCACGGCCCTCGGCATCGTGCTCACCAACACGGCGTCAGGGCGCAGCGACGGGTCGGCAGCCAGACGATCACGAAGCGCCTCCGCCTGGGCGACGCCGAGTGCAGTGAGCCCTCCGCAGCTGTCCTGTCCCGAGATCCAGCGGCCAGCGTTCGATGCGGACTCCCCGTGCCGGATCAGGACGATGCGCGTGAACTCGGGCTGGATGATCTCGGCGGCGGTGGCGGTCATCGGGCCAGCATGCCAGAGGCCCCCGGTCGGTTTCCTGTAGGACGATGGCGAAAACACGCCGGACCGACCGCACGCTGCCGTCGTAGCCTGGCCCGGTGACGACGATCGACCAACCCGAGACGACGGGCGCCCTCTCGACCACGGACGCCTCGCGGACCGCCGTCGGCGCCTGCCATCACGACTGCCCCGACTCGTGTGGCTGGACGGTGACCGTCGACGACAGCGGTCCATCGCCCGTGGCCGTGAAGCTGCGCGGCCACCCCGACCACCCGTTCTCGCAGGGTGAGCTGTGTCCGAAGGTCAACCACTTCCTCGATCGCGTGTACAGCCCCGAACGGATCCTGCATCCGATGCGCCGCGTCGGCCCGAAAGGTTCGGGCGAGTTCGAGCGGATCAGCTGGGACGACGCGCTCGCCGAGATCGCCGAACGGCTGCACGATGTGATCGACACACACGGACCCGAGGCGGTCCTGCCGTACTCCGACGCCGGCAACCAGAGCCTGCTCGCGATGTTCGGCGCCGGCGCGCGCTTGTTCAATCACCTCGGCGCCACGAGGCTGCTGCGGGCGATCTGCGGCGTCACCGTCGGCGCCGGCACGTCGATGACCAACGGCTCGGGCGCCAGCCTCGAGGCGACCGAACTCGTGCACTCCAAGCTGATCGTGCTCTGGGCCACCAACACGCGACTCACCAATCGACATCTCTGGCCGACGATCGAGCAGGCTCGCACGAACGGCGCGCGCATCGTCGTGATCGACCCGATCCGAACCCTCACCGCCGACGCCGTCCTGCCCGAACGAGGTGACCGGTTCATCCAGCCGCGTCCCGGAACCGACATCGCGATGATGCTGGCGATGATGCACGTCATCATCGAACGCGACCTGCACGACAGCGACTGGGTGAACGCACACACCCTCGGCTTCGACGAACTGCGCGCCGCAGTCGCCGACTGGAGCCCGGCACGAGCGTCGACGGTGACCGGCGTCGACGCCGACGTGATCGAACAGCTCGCCGTCGACGTCGCGACCACGCGACCGACCGCGATTCGCACGCTCGTCGGGGCCGAACACCACGAGAACGGCGCCATGTTCTTCCGCACGCTCAGCTGTCTCCCGGCACTCACCGGCGCCTGGCGCGATCGAGGTGGTGGCTTCTCTCGCAGCGTCGGCTTCTGGACCGAGAGCCAGATCGACATGACGAGCCTGCACCGTCCCGACCTGATCCCGACCCGTGACGCCAACCGTGACGCCACCCGTGACACCACCCGTGACACCACCCGTGATGCCAACGGTGACGCCAACGGTGACGCCCGGCGATTCCCGCGCCAGGTCAACATGAGCCGCCTCGGCGCCGTGCTCACCGGAAGCGACCCCGATCTCGGCGACGGTCCGCCGATCCACGCGATGATCGTCTGGAACTGCAACCCGTCCGTCGTCGTTCCCAACGCCGACCTCGTCCAACAGGGACTCGCCCGTGACGACCTGTTCCTCGTGGTGCACGAGCAGTTCCTCACCGACACCGCCAAGTTCGCCGACATCGTGCTGCCGGCGACCACCCAGATCGAAAGCGACGACGTCGTGTTCCCCTGGGGACACCTGTGGGTTGCATACAACCACGCTGCGATCGACCCCGTCGGCGAGTCGTGCAGCAACACCGAGCTCTTCCGCCGACTGGCGACTGCGATGGGACTCGACGAACCGGCGCTGCACGCGTCCGATACCGAGCTGTTGGCCGACGCTCTGCCGACGATCGATCTCGACGAACTCCGCCGCGAGCGCTGGCTCCGGGCCCCGTACCCCGAAGACGGACGACCCTATGGTGACCCTGGCGGCGTGACCCCCTTCGCGACACCGTCGGGCAAAGTGGAGTTCGCGTCCGATCAGCTCGCACGACTCGGCCAGCCGCGCGTCCCCACCTTCGTTCCTCCGACCGAAGGTCCAGGTGGTGATCCGGAGCTGCTCGCCCGCTACCCGCTCCAGCTCCTCACGCCGAAGCATCACCGCCGCTTCCTCAACTCCGGCTATGCCGACCTGCCCAAGCATGGCCCGGCCGAAGGTGGGCCGTTCGTCGAGATCGATCCGCTCGACGCTGCGGCACGTGACCTCGCCGACGGCGACCTGGCCGTCGTCGTCAACGACCGCGCCGAAATGGTGGTGCGGGTGCGGATCAGCGAGCGCCTGCGACCCGGCGTCGTCGCCGTGCCATTCGGGTGGTGGCGCGATCACCACGGCGATGGAAAGGTCGCCAACAGCCTGACGAACGACACCCTCACCGACTGGGGCGGCGGCGTGGCCTTCAGCGACACGTTGGTCCAGGTGCACGCCCAACGCTGACAGTACCCTGCACCACATGGCTGCAGATCAGATCTACGCGTTCCGCGTGACTCGCCTGCCGCTCCTCGACGCCGGTGGATCCCCGATCGGCCAGATCGAAGATCTCGTCGCGATCCCTGGCCGTCCGGCGCAGCGCGGTCGCCCCGCCGAAGCCCCGCGCATCGTCGGCTTCGTCGCGAACAGCCAGCGTCGGCGCATCTTCGTCAACGCCAACCGGATCGGCGAGCTCAACAGTGACGGTGTCCGCCTCAAGAGCTGGGACGTCGACCTCAACCCGTTCAAGCCACGTCCCGGCGAGGTGTTGATCAAGGCGGAACTCATCGACCGCCGCATCGGCGACGAGATGGTCAGCGACATCGCGCTCGTCGAAGCAACCGACGGCACGTCCACTCGCTGGGAGATCGACAAGGTCCGCCTCGCTCGTCGTGGCGGCATCGGGCGACGACCCACCTACCGACTCGCCGACACCAGCGAGGTTCCCGGCCTGTTCGACAATCCGACAGCGATGGAAGCCGAAGCAGCTCGACTGCGCGACATCCACCCGGCCGAAGTCGCCGCCGTCGTGCGCGCGCTCCCCGATGCGCAGCGACGTCAGCTCGCGCACGCGATGGACGACGAACGCCTCGCCGACGTCCTCGAGGAACTCCCCGAGGAAGAACAGGTCCGCATCGTCGAAGGTCTCGACCGCGAGCGCCTCGTCGGCGTCTTCGACGAGATGGAGTTCGACGACCTCGCCGACCTCCTCGGCCAGATGAGCAAAGCTCAACAGGAGCGCATGCTCGACGTGATGGACGACGACGACCAGGCCGTCCTGCGCCTCTTGCTGTCGTTCGAGGAAGGCACCGCCGGCGGTCTGATGACACCCGAGGTGGTGATCCTCGGTCCGACCGCGACCGTCGCCGAAGCGCTCGCCGAGATCCGCAAGCCCGACTGGGTCGTGAGCATCGCGACGCAGGTGTTCGTCTGCCAGGCGCCGTACAAGTCGCCCACCGGCCGATTCCTCGGCGTGGTCCACATGCAGCGGCTGCTGCGAGAGCCACCGTCGATGGAGCTGCGCCACCTGGTCGAAGTCTGCCCGACGGTCGCTCCCGACACCAGCGACCGACACGTCGCCGAAGAGCTCGCCAGCTACGACCTGCTCGCCGTCGCCGTGTGCGACTCGGCCGGGCGATTCCTCGGAGCGGTCACCGTCGACGACGTGATCGACCGCATGTTGGGAACGGAGTGGCGCAAGCGGCACCGCCCGGCGAACCGAACGAGTACCCCGTGAAGCGGCGAGAAGACCTCAACGCGCCCCGCTCGCGGCGATGGCTCGGCATCCAGGTCGACACCGATGCCTTCGGTGCCTTCGCCGAGTCGATCGCCAGCTTCATCGGCACGGCCCGCTTCCTCGTCTACCAGACGGTGTTCATCACCCTCTGGATCATCCACAACCTGTTCGCGCCCGATCGACTGATCTTCGACCCGTGGTCGCGCGGCTTCACGTTGCTGACCCTCGTGCTGTCGATCCAGGCCGCCTACGCCGCACCGCTGATCCTGCTCGCTCAGTCACGCCAGGAGCGACGCGACCGGATCATGGCCGAAAACGACAGGGAGGTCGCCGAGCGGACCCAGACCGACACCGAGTTCCTGGCTCGTGAACTGGCCAGCGTCCGTCTGTCGCTCTCCGACATGGTGACCGGCGAGAGCTTCGACGACCGGCTCGCTCGTCTCACCGATGCCGTCGAGCACCTCGGACGCCAAGTCGACGGACTCAGCCGCAAGCTCGGCGACGATGAGCCGGACCCGGCCGACCGCACCCAGATCGCCGACGCCGACGTCTGACCAAGCGCCGACCGTCGCTGGGGCAAATCAGCGCGGCGTCGCAGCCACTCGGCTGATCAACTCGACCGTCGCCGCAGCGAACTCGTCGGGCTGCTCCAACGCGCCGAGGTGGTCCATCGCCACCTCCACGACGTCAGCGCCGAGTGCTGCCGCCAGCGCCCGTTGTTTGCGTGGCTTGACGAGCCGGTCACGCGTCGAGATCAACGAGCCGGCCGGTACCCGGAGGTCTGCCGCCCAATCGCGCGCATCGTGATGACGCAGTGCCTTGCCCGCTTCGAGAATCACCCGAGGGTCACTGCGCATCGTCTCGGCGACCAACCAGTCGCGGTGCGGGGCGAGTTCTGCGTCGTCAGCGAGCATCCGAGCCGACGCCGCTCGCAACAGACGCGGCTGCGTCCGCGAGCGGATGAACGCGCCCATGATCGGCAGCAACCACCACGTCAACCGCTCACGCCGCGTCGCCGACCACTCGAGGGCGGTCGCCTGCACGATCAAGCCCGAGACGAGATCTCCGTGACGTCGCGCCACGTGCATCGCGATCGGTCCGCCCATCGAATACCCGATCACGATGACCGGCCCGAGGCCGAGTTCACGAACGACCGCTGCCGCATCGTCGGCCACGTCTTCGAGGGTGAAGGGAGTCAGCGAACGCACACCACGGCCATGCCCACGATGGTCGAGCCCGGCGAACGAACAGACCTCGGCCAACTGGCGATACGCCCCCAGGAACTGCAGGTCTGACGACGCCGTCCACCCGTGCAACAACAACACGGTCGGTGCCGACGGATCCGGGTGCACGTGGCGGCGCACGAAGAACTCGCCGCGTCCGGCGACCGAGACGATCGATCCGTCGGGGAGCCACGGCGGTGGCGTGTCGTCACGCACTCGGCACCCCGGTGAAGAGTTGGAGCCGCACGCCGAGACGCTCGATGGACCGAAGCAGATCAGTCGTGGGCACATCCTCACCACCCGGCACGACGAGACCAGGGGCTCGCTCATCAGCGAGGAGCAGCCCGGCGAATGCAGCAGCGGTCGCCGCCGCCGCCGTGCCGACGAGTTCGGCGATCCCCGCGACATGCGTCACCCGACCGCCGCGATCATCGGTGCCCCGAACCTCGACGCGCAACGCACCGACGCCACCCTCGGAATGCGGTCGTGTCAGCATCGGCAGCCGCGACGTCAACCGGTCGCGCCGGTTGGCCGACATCCGCGCCTGGATGCGTTCGACCTCGGGAAAAGCCCGGCGAATCACGAGTGGCGCAGCCATCTCGGCGTGATAGCAGTCGTACGCGCCAACCGGCTCCGGGAAGAAGGCGAGTTGACGGCCCGTGCCCGCTCGTGTCGAGATCTCGCGGCCGTCGAGCATGTTCGTCGACGTGCCAGCCAGCGCGTGATGATGCTGTCGAGCGCACGACGGACCCGCCGTGCCATGGACGTGGACGTGCACTTCGTCGATCGAGCTGCAACTGCCCGCCAACTGCCGAGCAAGCAGGGCCACCAAACCCGACGACATCCCCGCGCCGACCACCAGCGTCGCGTCGCCCCGGCGCGCAACAGCTTCGAGATCGAACAACGCGCGCACATCATCGACGCCGTCGCCGATCGACACCACGTCGATCCCACGCTCGAGCAGACGACGTGCCGACGGATGATGCGGACCAGGTTGGGCGAGGATCACGAGGTCGATTCGCTGGGCGATGGCACCGATGTCTTGACGCCGCGTGTCGATCTCGATCAGCGTCGCGTCGGGGACGAGTGTGGTGAATCGTCGCAGGATTCTGCGGCCGACGACGCCAGCACCGATGATGCCGACGACCGGCTCGGTCATCGGCTCGACTCGGGCAGATCGAGAGGTCGCCACCCGCCGTGCTGCGGTGGTGTTCCACCTGACCCCCGCAGCCGGATACCGGCCGCGAAGATCGAACCCAGCACCACGGCGGATACGACTCGGCGGAGGAACTTCATCGGATGAACCTCGGATCCATCTCATCGGGTGGTGGGGCTAACAAGAATCGAACTTGTGACCTCATCGTTATCAGCGATGCGCTCTAACCGACTGAGCTATAGCCCCGACAAGGAGGTGAGACTATCGGGAGGGTCGTTCGTTCGCACCCGTGTCATCGACCACGGCTTCGCGGATCATCGACCCGGATTCATCGCGGATGACCGCCGGCACGTCGGGCTCCGAGCGCCGCACGACGAAGCGGCGCATCGGTGAGACCCGGGTCTCGACGACTTCTTCTTCGAGCACGGTGAATCGCATGCCGCCGACGAGATCGGTGATGAGGTTGAACAGCGTGGCAGCGAGCACCGCGAGACCGGTCAGGCCGATGACGACGAACAGGCCAGCGATCCACGCGGCGTTGTAGATCTCGCCGCCGTTGAAGGTGAATTCGCTCCAGCCGAACGACTCGAAGAAACGCTCGACGTTGTCGACCGTGCCCGTGGCGTGGGCGACGTTCCAGAGCAGGACACCAGCGGTGAGCACGATCACGTACAGCACGCTGTGCGCCAGCAACGCGATCTTGAACACGCTCCAGGGATCGACGTGGCGAACGACGCGGGTGACTTTGCGGACCCGAGGCTTGCGACCCAGCACCCGAGGAATCTGAGCCGGGATCGGCAGCGGCGCCGGCGCGTAGTCGGCTCGACGGCGCGGGCGGCGCTTGGCGGCACCGGTGTCGTCTTGTGGTGCGAAGTCGACGATGGGCCCATCGATGTCGGCACGACGAAGTTCCTCGAGGATGTCGTCCGTCACGACGTCGTCATCGAGCTCGACCAGCGAGTCGGCATCGTCACGGTCGCGAGCATCGACGTCGGTGTGCGCCTCGGGGGCATCGATGACCGGCGTCACCACGCGAGCATCACCGGGGCGGTCACCGTCGTAGCGCTCGACCTCAGCATCGACATCGTCCGGCGTCGCCGGCACGATCTCGGGCAACTCGAAATCGTCATCGTCGACATCGTCATCGTCGAGATCAGCTACCTCATCGACATCGTCATCGTCGAGATCAGCTACCTCATCGAGATCAGCTACCTCATCGAGATCAGCTACCTCATCGTCATCAGCTACCTCATCGAGATCAGCTACCTCATCGAGATCGTCATCGGTGTCGTCGTGAGCAGCGGCGGACTCATCGAGCGTCACAACATCATCGACATCATCGACATCGAGGCGGTCTCGAGCGTCGGTCGGATCGTCGAGATCGTCGTCGGCTCCGTCGTCGTCAGTGGCAGTGCCCAAGTCGAATTCGACGTCGGCTTCTTCGAGCGCACCGTTCATGGCTTCGTCGAACTCGGAGCCGTCGAACAGATCATCGAGCGCGTCGGCAGACTCCGACGACGTCAGGTCGTGCTCGGTCTTGCTCACCCGACCGAGTGTACGCACTCACCGCCTCGCGTTGCCGTCACTTGACCGACCCCTGACGGTCGGCCGCTGAACCGGCTCATCGTGACCGTCGCGGTCACGGCCCCGATCACGATCGAGATCAGGGTGCGTCGGTGGCCCGGGCGGTGGCGGTGGCCTCGCCGAATCGCACGACGACGGTGACCTCGTCAGCGCCCGGGCCCGCGCGCCAGCTGACCAGCGTCGCACCGTGATGTGCGGCGAAGCGAGCCGCCTCGACCTCACCTCCGTCGAGCGACGCGAGTGCCGCTGCATCGGCGGCCGTCTGCGCTCGAGCGCGATCGGTCACTCCGCGACCCACATCGACCAGCGCCAGCAAGATGGCCACCAGCAACGCAGCCGCGACTGCGACCACCACGATCGCAGCCTGGCCGATGTCGCCGCGGCACCAGGTCGGTCTGGCCGAACCAGTGTGAGTCGCGGCGATGTGAGGTGAGTGGATGTGATTCGTCGCGGTCGTCTCGTCACGCATGCGCGACCTCCCAGGGTTCGTCCAGGTGAGGCAACGGCGAGCTGCGAGAGGCGGTCGAAACCGCGAGATCAGGTGTCGTCGGTGGCGAGGATCGGTGCGACCGAGCCCACGACGTCGCCGGCATCCATGTTCATCACCCTCACACCGGTCGCGGTACGACCTTGCGATGAGATGTCACGCACGCCCATTCGAATCGTGATGCCGTTTCGAGACACCGCGACGATCTCGTCGTCGAGGCCGACCATGAAGGCATCGACGACCTCGCCCTTCTTGCCGGTCAACTTGATGCCCATGACGCCTTGCCCACCGCGACCTTGCACGTTGAACTTGTCGAGCTGCGTGCGCTTGCCGTAGCCGGCCTCGGTCATCATCAAGATCGCAGTGTCGTCACGGGCCACGTCGATCGACACGACACCGTCGTCGCCGTTCTTGAGCTTCATGCCGCGTACGCCAGCCGCGCTGCGTCCCATCGGGCGCACGTCATTCTCGTTGAAGCGAATCGTCATGCCGCGCTTGCTGACCATGAAGATGTCGTCGTCGCCGCTGGTTTCGATGACCTTCATCAAGCGATCGTCGTCTCGAAGGTTGATCGCGATGAGCCCGTCACGACGAGACGAGTCGTACGCGTCGAACGTGGTCTTCTTGACCGTGCCTTTCTCGGTGGCGAAGAACAGGTAGCGATCGCCGGCGAACTCGCGCGTGTCGATGATCGCCTGGATCGTCTCGTCGGGCTGCAACGGCAACAAGTTCACCATCGGCATGCCCTTGGCGGTGCGTTCACGCTCGGGAATGTCGAGCGCTCGCAATCGGTAGACCTTGCCTCGGTTCGAGAAGAACAGCAGGTGCGCGTGCGCCGTGGTGAAGATGACGTGACGCACGATGTCGTCGACCTTGAGCTTGCCGCCCGACACCCCTCGGCCACCACGACCCTGGGTCTTGAACGACCCGGCCGACACGGCCTTGATGTACTGCGCCTGCGTCATGACGATGACGAGTTCTTTGTCGTCCACCAGGTCTTCGATCGACATTTCCCCGTCGTCGTAGGTGATCTCGCACACGCGGGGCGTCGCAAACTCTTCCTTGATCGCGGTGATCTCGTCTTTGATGACACCGTTGAGCCGCTCGGGCCGGGCGAGGATGTCTTGCAGGTCTTGAATGCTCGCCCGGATGTCGTCGAGTTCGGTCTCGAGGTCGATGCGTGACAGTCGGGTCAGTTGACGCAACTGCATGTCGAGAATGTCGTTGGCCTGGACCTCGGAGAACTCGAACGGCTCGGCCATCAGGCCCTCGCGAGCCGTGGCGACATCGTCACTGGCCCGGATCAGGGCGATGATCTCGTCGATGACGTTGAGGGCCTTGATCCGCCCTTCGAGGATGTGCTCACGCCGCTCGGCTTTCGCCAGACGGAACTCGGTACGACGGGTGATGACGTCGACCTGGTGCCGGACGTAGGCCTGCAGCGCATCGAGCAGCGTCAGTTGACGCGGTACCCCGTCGACGAGGGCGACCATGTTGATCGAGAACGTCGACTGCAGCTGCGTCAACTTGTAGAGCTTGTTGAGGATGACGTTGGCGTTGCCGTCTCGCTTCAGTGAGATGATGAGGCTGGTCTTGCCGCCTGACGAGTCGTCGTTGACATCGGAGATGCCCTCGAGGTCACCGGCGTCGACGAGCTCTTGGATGCGCGCCGCGATCGACGAGCAACTCGTCTGGTAGGGCAGTTCGGTGACGATGATCTCGTAGCGACCGTTCTTGCCTTCTTCGATGCTGGCCTTCGCGCGCATCTTGACGCTGCCGCGCCCGGTTCGGTAGGCATCGATGATCCCGGCGCGCCCGAGAATGTAGGCACCGGTCGGAAAGTCCGGCCCCTTGACGTGGGTCATCATGTCGTCGACCGTGGCGTCGGGATGGTCGATCAGATGGACTACAGCATCGATGACTTCACCGAGGTTGTGCGGCGGAATGTTGGTCGCCATCCCGACCGCGATGCCCTGGCTGCCGTTGACCAACAGGTTCGGAAAACGTGACGGAAGAACGAGCGGCTCCTCGGTGGTGCCGTCGTAGTTCGGGATCATGTCGACGGTGTCTTCGTCGATGTCGGCCAACAGCTGCATCGCCAACGGGTGGAGACGACACTCGGTGTATCGCGATGCCGCGGGGCCGAAGTCTGGGCTGCCGTAGTTGCCGTGGAAGTCGATCAGCGGGTGGCGTAGTGAGAAGGGCTGCGCCATGCGGACCAGTGCCGCGTAGATCGCGGAGTCGCCGTGAGGGTGGAAACGCGCCATGGTGTCACCGGCGACGCGAGCACACTTCACGTGGGCCCGATCGGGGCGAAACCCCTGCTCTTCCATGTCCCAGATGATCCGCCGGTGCACCGGCTTGAGCCCGTCGCGCACGTCGGGCAGGGCGCGCGACATGATGACCGACATCGCGTACTCCAGGAACGAGTTCTCCATCTCGTCGGAGAGCGGGATCGGCTGGATCGCGTCGTCGCCACCGTCGTCGCCACCACCACCGACAGGCGGCTCTGGGGGCTCAGGCGGATTCGTATCGGTCGTATCAGTCATGAGATGTGTCCTGTGGTGGAGTCAGCAGAAGCGAGCAGGCGAGCGAAACGCCGAAGTGGGCCACGCTAGAAATCGAGGTGCTGAACGTCGCGGGCGTTGGTGGTGATGAACTCGCGGCGCGTCGCCACGTCGTCGCCCATCAGCGTCGACATGATCTCGTCGGCGCGTGCGGCTTCGTCGACGTTGACCTGCAGCAGCGTGCGCGTCGCCGGGTCCATCGTCGTGGATCGGAGCTCTTCCCAGTCCATTTCGCCGAGACCCTTCAGGCGAGCGAACTGCTTCTTGTGGTTCGGTCGCTCCTCGAGGAACTTCGCTTTCGCGATGTCGTCTTTGAGATAGACCTTCTCCTTGCCGATCTCGGTCGAGTACAGCGGCGGCTGCGCGATGTAGCAGTAGCCGGCCTCGACCATCTCGCGCATCTGGCGGAAGAAGAACGTGAGCAACAGGGTGCGGATGTGGCTGCCGTCGACGTCGGCGTCAGCGAGGCAGATCACCTTGTGATAGCGGGCCTTCTCGACCTCGAACTCGTCACCGACACCCGCGCCGATCGCGGTGATCAACGCTTGGATCTCGTTGTTCTTGAGCATCTTGTCGATGCGTGCGCGCTCGACGTTGAGGATCTTGCCGCGAATGGGCAGGATCGCCTGACTGTAGGGATGGCGGGCATCGACCGCGGTGCCGCCCGCCGAGTCGCCCTCGACGATGAACAACTCGGACTCGTCCGCGTTCTTCGACTGGCAATCCTTCAGCTTGTCGGGCATACCGGCGCCCGACAGCGCTGTCTTGCGACGGATCGCGTTGCGCGCGTTCTTCGCCGCAGCGCGCGCCTGAGCTGCGGCCATGCCCTTCTTGACGAGCTTGTTCGCTTCGGTCGGATTCTCCTGCAACCACTCGGCGAGCATCTCGTTGGTCGCCTTCTGGACGAACGAGCGCATGGGCACGTTGCCGAGCTTGGCTTTGGTCTGGCCTTCGAACTGCGGTTCACGCAGCTTCACCGAAACGATCGCCGTGAGGCCTTCTCGCACGTCGTCTCCGCTCAGGTTCGGGTCTTTTTCCTTGAGCAGGTTCTTCTCGCGCGCGTACTTGTTGATCGTGGTGGTGAGCGCGGTGCGGAAACCTTCGATGTGCATCCCGCCCTCGATGGTCGAGATGCCGTTGGCGTAGCCGTGGATACCTTCGTGGTAGCCGGTGTTCCACTGCATCGCGACGTCGAGCATCTGGCCCTCGTCGTCTTCGTCTTCGAACTGACAGACCTTGCTGAACAGCGGGTCTTTGGTGGCGTTGAGATGCTTGACGAAGTCGACCAGACCACCCTTGTACTGGTACGTGATCTCTTGTTCACGCTCTGGTCGCTGATCGGTGAACTCGATGATGAGGCCCTTGTTGAGGAACGCCATCGTCTGCAGCCGTTCGAGAACGGTGCGAGCAACGAACTCGACACCTTCGGCCTGGAAGATCGTGGGGTCGGGCCAGAACGTGATGGTCGTACCCGTGGTGCGACCACGACTCGGAGTGTCGCCGACCACGGTCATCTTGTTCTGCGGTACACCACCGTCGGCGTAGGTCTGCTCGTAGCGCTTGCCGCCACGATCGACCTGGATCAACAGCTTGGTCGACAGTGCGTTGACCACCGACACACCGACGCCGTGCAGACCACCGGAGACCTTGTAGCCGTCGCCGCCGAACTTGCCGCCGGCGTGCAATACGGTCAGCACGACCTCGGCCGCCGACTTGCCTTTGTGCTCGCCGCTCGTGAACGGATCGATCGGAATGCCGCGCCCGTTGTCGGCGACGCTGCAGCCACCATCGGCGGTCAGCGTGATGCTGATGCGGTCACAGTGACCCGCCATCGCCTCGTCGACGGAGTTGTCGACGACTTCCCAGATGAGGTGGTGCAAACCAGCGAGGCCGGTCGAGCCGATGTACATGCCCGGGCGCTTGCGCACCGGATCCAGGCCTTCGAGCACCGTGATCGCCGCCGCGTCGTAGGCAGCGGTGGTCTTGGCGCCCTCGGTCGAGTTCTTCTTGCGAAGCCGCTTCTCGGCAGGTGGGGTGTCGGTAGCCGCCGGGCGCTCGATGGGTGCGGTGGCGTCGTCGTCACCGTCAGGAGTCGGAAGCATGCTTGCTGCGGTGTCAGTGGACACTCGTACCTTCTTGCGTCAACGCCCTCGCGGGACGTGCGGATACAGATTCGTGTTGCCCGTGCGGGCACGATCGACACTGGACGACAGGCGTGCCAGATGCGGTCAGACCGGCGCCGGAACCCCCAGTTGCAATGGGTTCTAGCCTACCAGCGGGGTGTGACACACACGGTTCAATCGGCCTCCTCGCGTCGAGAAATCACACGACGGTGATTCTGATCCGGACCCCAGATCCGTGATGCGGGAACGCATGCTCGCGAGCCCGCCGGAAATCGTCTGCTGCAGCGATGCAGACCGACCGACGGAGTGCTACGCAGGCAGGTACGCCACGACGTCGGCTACCAGGTGCGTCGAGTTCGACGTGAACAGACACAACTCGCCGCGCGCCGACAGTCGGGCGACGACCTCGTTGCCGCCATTCGCGCCCGCCACGTAGTTCAGACTCGAGGCCACCGGCACCGTGTCGCCACACGGAGCGACCGTGACGAATCCGACGCCGTCGGCCTGGATCGAGGTGACGT
Organism: Ilumatobacter sp.; assembly: GCF_046290335.1. Classification (GTDB taxonomy): domain Bacteria; phylum Actinomycetota; class Acidimicrobiia; order Acidimicrobiales; family Ilumatobacteraceae; genus Ilumatobacter_A. The sequence continues at coordinate 172,086 of NZ_JBKAGH010000006.1, forward strand.
TCACCACCACGCCGAGCGCATCCGCCGGCACGTCGCCTCGGCCGGCGACCGGCAAGGTGAGCGTCGATCCGGCCGCACGCCGTTCGTCCAGGTCGCCGACGTCATCGATCGTCCCTTCGCCGGCTCTCGTGTCGAGCAGACGAGCGGGTGTCGAGGCCGTCAGCGTCGGCGTGTCGTCGATGTATCCCATCACGTCGATGGTGAGGTCGATCGAGCTGCTCGTGAACAGACACAGATCTCCCGACCCGTCGAGCGTCACCACCAGTTCGTTACCGCGCGTCACGCCGGCCTCGTAGTTCAGCGACGATGCGGTCGGAATCGGGTCCAGGCATGCGCTGGCGGTCACGAACCCGCGTTGTGCGGGACGCACGGCTGTCACGTTGACGATGACCGTTCGGGCGTCGCCGGGCACGGTGTGGCGACCGGCGAGGCGAACCCTGGTCGTCGCGCCCGCCTCGGTGCGCCCGGCACCTTGGAAGAGACCGTCGATGGTGGCCGAATCACGCGTGTCGAGCACGCGGGCCGGAACCGTCGTGGTCGTCGGTGACTCCGCCGGAACGAAGCCGACCACGTCGCCGGCCAGATGCGTGGTCGCCGAGGTGAAGAGACACACGAATCCCTCGTCGTCGAGTCCGACGATGACCTCGTTGCCGAGGTTGACGCCCGCTGCGAAGTTGAGCGATGAGGTGAGAGGGTGCGGCTCGGCACACGGATGGGCCGTCACGAATCCGACCCCGTCGGCCTGGATCGCCGTGACGTTGACCACGACCCCGATCGCATCGGCCGGAACGTCACCTCGGCCCGCGATCTGCACGCGGTACTGCGTACCGGCCAGCCGCTTGCCCTCCGCTGCGAAAGCGTCGTCGATCGTCTCGCCCGCCGAACGAGTGTCGACGAATCTGGCCGGGTCGAGCGGCACGATCGCCGGCACCGGATCGACCGCTGTCAGCACGACGTCATTGCCGTCTCCGCCGACGTAGCTGATGACGAAGCGTTGACCATCGGACGTGAACGCCGATCCCTCGTCGAGGCCGGCAAACGTGCCCGACAGCACCGACGACGACGCCGCCAACTCGATGATCGTGAACGTGTCACCGACGGCGAGGGCTGCGCCGACGGCGACGACCAGGGCCGCCGCCCCGAGGGTCACCGTCCGGCCATCACCCGTCACCGACAGTCGGTCGTAGCCCGTCCCGACGGTGGTTCCGTCGATCTCGACGTCGAAGCTGGTCATGGTGTCGAGTGTGATGTCTCCGTCGACCGTCACGATGCCGGGAGAAGTACCCGGAGCGATGCCGCCACCAGACGCCCACGACGTGACATCCCCGTCGATCGTTCCCGATCCGGCGAGTGTGCCACCGGCGAGCCGTGTCGGGCTGACAATGGTCCCGTTGACGGCGAACGAGCCACCGACGAGTGACACCGCACTGCCGCCATTGTCGAACGACGGCACCGACACGATGTCGGCTTCGTCGAGGAACGAGGCGCCGACCGACGTCGCCACGAGCGATCCGAGGTCGGTCTGGATCGGGGCACCGGACGCCCCCAGGCTGCCGGTGGTGTCGATCTCGGCCATGAATCCGGAGAGATCGACAGCAGCGTCGGTGTCAGTGATCGGACCGTCGGCCGTGAGACCGACCGTCGCGGCACCTGCATCGACGTCGAGGCTCGACAGGCCGTCGAACTCGATGAGCCTGATGTCACCAGCTGATGTGGCGGCAACGTCGGCCACGTTCGTCCGGATCGCCGCCCTGCCCGATCCGCCCGGCACTCCGATGCCCACCGGAGCATCGAACACGACACCGCCTGTCAGCACTTCGACGGTCGTGCTGCCCGACGGAAACACCACGTCGTCACCATTCAGAATCGCTCCGTTCAGGCTGACCAGGCGGACGGCGTCCACCGACGACGAGGTGGAGGAGATGCCTTCGACGACGAGGTCACTCGTTGCCGTGACGTCGATGCTGCCGGTGCCATCGGCGCCGCCTTGGACGATCGTCGCAGCACCGCCTGCCGTCACCGTGATGTCGCCGGAACCAGCGGTGGCGATGAAGCCACCATCTCTCGCATCGAGATCACCATCGACGTCGAAATCCACCGAACCGGCGCTCGCCACGCCGGCGCCGCCGACGCTCGCATCACCCGAGACATCGATGTCGATGTCGCCAGAGCCCAGACTGTTGGTGATTCCGCCGTCGTCACTGTCGAGCGAACCACCGACATCCAACTCGATCGATCCGGCTCCTGCGATGCCGGTGCCGCGAACCAACGCATCGCCCTGCGTCGTGATCGAGGCGAGCTCGGGACCCGACGCTTGCAGACCCCCGTCGCTGATGGTGAGTGAGCCCGCCTGCAAGTTCACTCCAGCGGTGAACCGAGCACCGGACTGCTCGATGACCGCTGTCGTGTCGACCTCGATGTCGGCGGCTCCGGACGTCTCGAGTCCACCCCCCGAGACCAACAACGAGCCGGCGTCGATCGACAGCTCACCTGCGTCGAACCCGTTGCCTCCGGTCGTCACCGCGCCGGTCGTGGTCACGCTGGCGCGGCCGGCGACGATCAGACCGCCGTCGCCGGCAAGGAACGACGCTGCGTCCACGTTGAGCGGAGGGATGGACGTGAACCCCTGGACACGGACGTCGACATCACCGCCCGCAACGAACGACACCGGCCCCACACCGGTGATGATCGGGCGCACGCTCGGGGCGATGTCGATGTCGTCGCCTGCGTCGAACGACACTGCACCGCCGGTCGACAGTTCGCCGGACAGCACGACGTCACCCTCTGCCTCGACATCGACACTCGCCACGCCGATCGCGCCGGCCAGTACGACGTCGCTCGTCGTGCTCACGGCGGTGAGGGGAGTCAGATTTGCCGGTGTGGTGGCGATCTCGGCGATCGTCACGGCGCCACCGGCGGAGATGTCGATCGCTGCGGCGAAGCCATTCATCGACGACGTCGGGCTCATCGTGAACTCGCCGAGTCCGTTCGCGGCGGTGTCGGCCGTCATGCTGATCGGCCCGTTCGCGTCGAGGTCGACGTTGGCGGTCAACGCAATGCTGCCGGCGGTGGCGATCTCGATACCGCCTCCGGCGCGGATGTTCGTCAGGAAGTCGACTCGACCGCCCGATGCGGTCAGCTTTCCGAACGAGATGTCGAGCGGGTTCGACGCAAAGCTGATCAGTGTGTCGGGGTTGCCGTCGATGGTCACGTCCGCCACGAAGGCGGGGTCGATTCCCTGGACGTTGACCGTGTCCGATCCGTTCTGGGTGGTCACCGTGAGAGAACTGGTCGGGTTCACGAACGTCACACTCTCACCGAGTGACGAATCGATGAACGAGGAGCCGCTGGGCAACGCGTTCGTGAGTTGGATCGTCTCGTCGCCACCGGTGAACGTGAACACCCGATTGCTCGCCGAGATGTTGTCGACCACCGGCTCGAGTCCGCGATAGTCGATCCGGGTCGGACGACCGTCGATGTCGAGTTCGATGTCGCCGTCGTGATCGTTGATGAAGCTGTGAGTCACGGTGTCACTGGAGCCACCGACGAGTTCGAGCACATCGCCTCGACCGTCGGGGCGCTGGTCGCCGCCGAGAAACACCAGGCCATCGGGAGGCACCGGATTGCCGTTGCTGAAGTCGATGACGAGCGTGTCGTTGCCACCGAGACTCTCGATCACGAGCGGCTGGGGTGTGAACCCCGGCGGTGACGCTGCATCGGCAACGTCGACCGTGGCACTCAGACCTCCGCTGCCGGAGAGTCGCGCGATGCCTGCGGTGACGAGTGACAACGTGAGCAGGTCGTCCGCCTCCGTGGCGACGTCGTCGAAGTCTGCCGACTGTTCGCTGGTCGCTGCCGTCGATCCCGCTACCGTCATCGTCGCGGCCAATGCGATGCACGCTGCGACAGCCGTCGCGCGACGGCCCACAGTGTTTGCTGAACCTGTGCTCATGCGCCCTCCCGAGACTCGGGACCATGATTCCACGTCGAGCGGCCGACCGCTACCGGATCGCCGTCGAACCGTGAAGGCTCTGCGTCGATGTCGGCGCGGAGGGCTCACACTTCGGGCGCTGTCAGCGACGGCGGGCGGACTTGACGCGCACGTCGATGCGTTCGACCTCGACGCCGGCCACCTCATGGAGACGGCTGATGATCGTCTCGCTCAAGAACTTGACCTGGGTCGCCCAGGCGGCTTCGTCGGCTTCGACGAGCAACGTCGAGTTGTCGAGCTTGATCGGCTTGACGTGAGCAGCGATCTGCTCCCCCACCGCGTCCTCCCAGCGGCTGAACAATCCGCCCAATTGCACCCGATCGGTGCCACGCAACGATCGCACGATGTTGTCGAGCGAACTCGAGATCGGAACGGGTTCGACCACCCCGCCACCGTAATCGGAGGCGTCACGGTTCGTGTCACAGACACCAACCGCTACGCCTCGCCACGTAGCGAGTCGTTCGGTGGCTGGTCGTCGACCACCTCGCCAGCCTTGACGCGGACGATGCGGTCGGCGCGTGCGGCCGGTGGGAGTTCGCTGGCGGTGGTGATCACGATCTGGCCGTCGGGAAGGTGATCGAGGAGCGCGGTGGCTCGACCGTCGTCGAGTTCGGACAGCACGTCGTCGAGGACGAGGACCGGCGCGCTCGACGTGCGCTCCGTCACGAGGCGATGTGCAGCGAGGCGCAAGGCGAGCGTCAGCGTTCGCTGTTCGCCCTGCGACGCATGAGTCCGCGACGGCAAGCCGTTGATCGACAGCGCGAGTTCGTCGCGATGGGGACCCACGGTCGACACACCACGCCGGAGGTCGATCTCGCGCGCCTCGCGCAGCGCGACGCCGAGCCCGCGCTGACGCCACTGCGGCTCATACCGCAACTCGATCGGCGACGTTTCGCTCGCCAACTGCTCGTACGCCTCCTGGACCATCGGAGCCAGGCGAGCGACCAACGTCGCGCGGGCGTAACCGAACTGATCAGCGATCTCGACGAACTTCGCGTCCCACACGTCGAGAGTGATCGAGATGTCGTCAGGAAGGTGATCAGCTCGGTGTCCGGCCTTTTGCGCTTGCTTCAACAACGTGTTGCGCTGTTTGACGATGCGGTCGATCTCGAGGCGGATCGCGTCGTACTTCGTCGCCAGCGCAACCAGGGTGTCGTCGAGAAATCGTCGGCGTTCACCCGGGCCACCTTTGACGATGATCAGATCGTCAGGTGAGAACACCGTGACTCGAATCGTGCCGAGAAGATCACGCCCCCGCTTGAGACGTTGCTTGTTGACCTGCACACGATGGCGGCCCACCGAGGAGAGCTCGGCTTCGACGAGAGACTCACGGCCATCGTCGTGGCGCACCGTGGCACGGATGACCGCCTGGTCGGCACCGACTCGGATCAGCGCGTCAGTCGGTGCTCCACGGAAACTCGACAGTGTCGCGAGGTACGCCAGCGCCTCTGCCAGGTTGGTCTTGCCGTGCCCGTTGTCGCCGATGATCGCCGTGGTGCCGGCGGTCAACTCGAACGTCCCCGACCGGTAGTTCCGGTAGTCGAGGAGTTCCAGCCGAGAGACGATCATGCGCGACAGAGTGGGTCAGACCCAGTCTGTCGCTCAGGGAACACGGACCGGCATCAGCAGGTACAGGTAGTCGTCCTGTCCGGCGCCGCGAAGCACGGCGGGCTTCATCGGGTCCATCGTCGCGAGCGTCACGTCGTCGGCATCGATCGCGTCGATGCCAGCAGCGAGGTAGTCGGGGTTGAACGCCACCGTCATCTCGGCACCGTCGTAGCTGGCGTCGATCTCCTCGGCTGCGTTGCCGACGTCTTGGGTGATCGCGGTCAACTGCACGGTTTCGCCACCGAGGGTCAATCGCACCGGCGTGGAGTCCTGAGCGAGGATCTTCACGCGACGAATCGCTTCGAGCATCGACGCCTTGCTCACGGTGAGCAGATTCGGATAGCTCGACGGCAACAGATTCCGATAGTTCGGGAATTCACCTTCGATCAAACGAGTCGTCAATCGGGTCGAGCCGATCTCGAAGGTGGCTTCGCGCTCGCCGAAGCGAACGGTCAGTTCCTCGGTGTCGCCCATCAGTCGTTGCAACTCATTGAGCGCTCGACCGGGGATCAGCACCTTCTGGCCCGAGGCGAGCACCGCCGAGTCGGGCAGATCGCGCACGGCCAGGCGGTACGAGTCGGTCGCGACGAGGCGGACACCTTCGTCTTCGGACGCGAGCAACACACCGGTGAGCACCGCTCGCGCATCGTCGGTCGACGCGGCCCGCACGACCTGACGCAGCGCGTCGCTGACCGTCGCTGCCGCGAGGGTCACCGCGTCACCGGCCGGCTCGGCCTGCGCGGGGTAGTCCTCGAGCGACAGTGGCCGCACGGAGAACTGCGAGCGGCCGGCGCTGATCGACATCTCCGAGCTCCCCGTGACGTCGGACGCGTCAAGGGATACTTCGACAGCTCCTGCGGGCAGTGCTTTCACGATGTCGCCGACGAGACGACCCGGGACGACCGCCGCACCGTCTTGCTCCCCACCGACGTCGACGCTGAGTTTGATCGTGAGCTCGAGGTCGGTGCCGGTCACGGTGAGCACATCACCGACGACCTCCATTCGAACGCCCGAGAGCACAGGGAGGGTGCCCGAGCGGTTGGTGGCCGCACGGCCAGCTGAACCGACGGCGTCGGCCAGAACGTCACGTTCGCAACGAAACTTCACAGTGGGCACTTCTCCTCATGCATGGATGTTTCAAAGACAATAGAAGTAGTAGGGGCTGTGGATTGGGGACAACCCGCGTTGGTGCAGCGTACGGCGCTCGCGTCCGTCCACATGGGATGGCGGGTCATCCCCAGGTTCCATCTGACAGCGATGTGATTCGGTGGACGACCGCGAGTTGTCCCCCGATGCGACGGGCGATGTCCGCCTCGCGTCCCCCGACGTGTCCACCGCGCGTGTGTTCGGGCAGTGTCTCGTTCAACAGGTGACGGCTCAACAGGTGTTCGGCGGTCATGTCAGGCCTTGAGTTGCTTGATGAGCGCGGTGACCTGGTCGTAGATCTCCTTGCGCTCCTTCATCAGGCGCTGAATCTTGTCGTTGGCGTGGATCACGGTGGTGTGATCGCGTCCGCCGAACAGCCGAGCGATCGCCGGATAGCTGAGGTCGGTCAGATCGCGGAACACGTACATCGCGATCTGACGGGCGGTTACGAGGGGCCGTTGGCGGCTCTTGCCCTTGAGTGCCTCGACGTCGAAGCGCAGGATGTCGGCGATCTTCTGAAGCAACTCTTCGTCGGTGCGGTGCTTGGGCTGGCTCAAGGTGAGCAGGTCGGCGAGTTGGTTCTGGACCAACTCGCTCGTGATGGGTTGGCGGCTCAGACTGGCGAAGGCCATGACTCGCACCAGCGCGCCTTCGAGCTCGCGGATGTTGGTCGAGATGTTCTGTGCGATGAACTCGAGCGCCTCGGCGGGCACGTCGACGGCTTCACGCTCGGCCTTGTTCCGCAAGATCGCCAGACGCGTCTCGACATCGGGTGGCTGGATGTCGGTGATGAGGCCCCACTTGAACCGGCTCCGCAGACGTTCTTCCAGCGTGGGGATCGCGTCGGGCATGCGGTCGGAGCTGATGACGATCTGCTTGTTCGCACCATGTAAGGCGTTGAACGTGTGGAAGAACTCCTCTTGAAGCCCTTCTTTGTTGGCGATGAACTGGATGTCGTCCATCAGCAAGACATCGATGTCGCGGTAGCGCTGGCGCAGCAGATTGGTCGTGTTCTGGCGGATCGACTCGACGTACTCGTTCATGAACGTCTCGGTCGAGACGTAGCGAATCCGGTGATGGCGATAGTTCGAATGGACGTAGTGACCGATCGCGTAGAGCAGATGGGTCTTGCCGAGCCCAGCGGATCCGTAGATGAACAGCGGGTTGTAGCTGCGTGCCGGGGTTTCCGCGACGCGCAGTGCCGCGGCGAGCGCGAACTGATTGGAGGCGCCCTTGACGAAGGTCTCGAAGGAGTAGTCGGAGCTGAGCCCGGCGTCGCCGAGGGCGAGGTCGCGCTCGTCATCAGGACCGGACATCGCCGCGGCACCGGATGCTGCCTCGCCGTTCCACGTGGTGTCGGTGAGGTCGTGACGGTCGTGACGGTCGTGACGGTCATGACGGTCGCTTCGGTCGGCGAGGGTCGAGTGGTGTACGTCGTCGTCGTTGGATGCCTGCTCGGCGTGGACGTCGATCTCGATCGTGCGGGGAGGTTGACCGACGTCTTCGAGCGCGTCGGTGATCAGCGGTAGGTACCGCTTCATGATCCGATCGCGGACGTACGCACTCGGTGCGAGCAGGCGCAGGGTGACGGGATCGACACTGAGTGGCTTCACGTCCTGGAACGTGGAGAACCACACGCTCTCGGCGAGTTGCAGACGCAACGCGAGGGAAACCTGCGTCCAGACGTCGTCAGCTTCGGTCACCGGCATGCGCTCACATCAAATCCCTCGGTCACTCCACAGCTTTGTCCACAGCGTGTGGACATCATCCGGTCCGACACGAGCATGAGAACATACCACGGCACGGAGAGCATGAAAACTCGCGAAAATGTTGCCCGTACGCTGGGGTGATGTGCACCGACTCAGCCTGTGGGTAACTTACATCCCTGTCGTTTGACGATGACGCTCGGCCCGTATCGGGATCATCGTCACGTGTCGCTCGACGTGACGAGGACCGATGGTTCGGCGCGTTCGCGCGCGCGTGGCGACGCGTGTTGGCCCGACTCCCGCGATGGCGTAGCCTGGCGCGCGCATCTGCGACGCGGATGCGTCAGTGTCGGCTGCGCCTACGAACTCGAGCAGCGCCTGATGATGCGAATGATGGTCGCCCCGACCCGGGGTCGTCGTTCGTCCATGATGAACAAGTCTCGGAGATTCACGTGAAGCGCACCTTTCAGCCCAACAACCGCCGCCGCTCGAAGAAGCACGGCTTTCGCGCACGGATGAGCACACGCGCCGGCCGTGCCGTGCTCAAGTCGCGCCGCGACAAGGGTCGCGCTCGTCTGTCCGCTTGATCGGTCGGATTCGCTCTCGGCACGAGTTCGAGCGGCTTCGCCGCGAGGGACGCCGGACGCGAGTCGATCCTCTCTGGTGTACGTACGTTCACGATCCATCGATGACGACGCCCTGTGTGGCGTTCGCCATTTCGCGCGCCATCGGCAATGCCGTGACCCGCAATCTGATTCGTCGTCGACTTCGAGCATTGCTCGCCGAGTCCGAACTGGCACCGGGACTCTGGTTGTTCGGCGTCCGCCAGCCCGTCGTCGAACTCTCGTTCGCCGATCTTCGCTCCCTGCTGGACCTACTGCTCAGTCGGGCGAACCGGTGATGCCGGACACGGTGACGCCGGACGAGACATGGGCCCGTCGCCGTGCGCTTGCTGCGATCCGTTGGTACCAGGTCGTGCGAGAGGGACGGCCGTCGCCGTGCCGCTTTACTCCCTCGTGTTCGGCGTATGCGTACGAAGCGTTCGAGATCCACGGCACTCGCCGTGCGAGTTGGCTGACGCTTCGTCGGCTGTTGCGTTGTCGACCGTTCGGTCCCTCGGGATTCGATCCGGTGCCCGAACCCCCGGCTGCTGTTCACGGCACGCCATTCGATGGTGTCGATGCTCGCGAACATCACGCCGATCACCCTGACTGTAAGGACTGCTGAATCATGTTCGAGTTACCCGCCGCGTTGTTGTCGTGGTTCTTCGGCTTGACCGGGAGCTACACGATCGCGATCGCGTTGATGGCCGTGATCGTCATGGCGATCACGACCCCGCTGACGCTGAAGAGCACCAAAGGCATGCTCGAGATGCAGAAGATCGCGCCCGAGATGCGCCGGTTGCAGAACGAGCACCGCAACGATCGCCAAAAGCTCAACGAAGAGATGATGAAGCTCTACCAAGAGCACAAGGTCAACCCCATGTCGTCGTGTCTGCCGATCTTTGCGCAGATGCCCGTGTTCATCGTCATGTTCCGCGTGCTGCGTGGCCTCACGTACACGCCGCGTGGTGACGCCAATCCCATTGCCGATGCCACGCTGCGGGCGTTGGGTCAAACCGAACCCGACCCGGGGTTCGTGCCGCGTTATCAGTCAATCGACTCGGCGATCTTCGACGACCTCTACGACAAGTTCGACATCCCTGAGCTGGGGCTCGACTTCTCCCTCACCCCATTCGACGCGATCACGAACAACCCGCTGACCGGCCTGGTGTACGCCGGCCTGGTGGTGCTGCTCGGCGCGTTGTACTTCGCCCAACAGCGGATGGTGGCAGCACGAGCGACGATGTCGCCGACGATGTCGCCGACCCAGCAGAAGGTGATGCAGTACCTGCCGGTCGTGTTCGCCGTGTTCCAGATCTTCTTTCTCACGGCGCTGGTCATCTACTACATCTTCCAGACACTCCTTCGGATCTTGCAGCAGTACTACGTCACCCGAAAGTTCTACGGAGGCGACGAGTCGCTGGGGCGGCAGGCGCAGCGGGCGAGCGAAGCGGCCCGCGACGAAGCCAAGAAGAACGGCGAGTCGGGCGGCATGTTCGGCCAGATCAAGCGCGATCTGGCCGGCGGCCGTGACAACGCCAGCGATGACAAGAGTGCACCGCCCAAGGCTCGTCCGGGCGCGCAGAGCAAGCGGGTGACCCCGCCGAAGAACCGACCGACGTCCACCAAGCCGACGAAGCCGACGAAGCCGACGAAATCAACGGGTTCCTCGACTGGAGGTGACGGCGCTGGATCGGGTGGTGGCAAGGGTCGTCCGACGCCAACCCGCCAGCAGGCGCAGGCGAGTCGCGCCAAGCCGTCCAAATCGAAGGCATCGAAGCCGACGAAATCAACACGCCCACCTTCGGGCAAGAACAAGCGCTGAACGCAGCAGCGTTCAGATCGAGAAGAGAGTAGGCAAGTATGGAGTGGGTCGAAACGACCGCGAAGAGCGTCGACGATGCGAAGTCCGCGGCACTGGACCAACTGGGTGTTGCCGCTGACGAAGCGGAATTCGAGATCGTGGAGGAGCCCAAGCAGGGCTTGTTCGGTCGGACGCGAGGCGAAGCGAGGGTTCGTGCCCGAATCAAGCCCGCCCAGGTGCGACCGAAGGCCGAGCGTCGGCGTAAGTCCAGCAAGGACCGCACGTCGGGTGCAACGAAGGGATCGTCGAACGAGGCGGCGTCGAGCACGCCCGCCGAGGTCGGTGGTGAGGAGGCCGTCACTGGATCGACAGCCGACGAGACAACGGTGTCGAACGACGATGCGTCGACCAGTCGCTCGTCGGCGCGGGGCCGAGGGTCTGCCAAGAACTCCGGCTCCACCGCGGAGCGCCAGCGAGGCGGCGGGGCCAACCGATCACGAAACAACAGGCAGGAGCCGAAAATGGGTGAAGAAGAGCAGTCGGACGTGTCTCCGCAAGAGGTCGGGGACGCCGCGGTGGTGTTCATGGACGGCCTGGTCGCAGCATTTGGTGCGCAGGGCACCACGGAACTCGAGATCGACGAGACCGAACTCGACGTTCGGGTCTCCGGTGACGGGCTCGGGCTGCTGGTCGGCCCCGGCGGTCGGACGCTCAACGCCATCCAGGATCTGGCGCGAGTGTCGGCGCAGCGGCGTCTCGGCGACCACGAGACGCGCCTGCGTGTCGATGTCGCGGGCTACCGCGTGCGGCGGGCGGAGGCGTTGACTCGCTTCGCCGGCGAGGTCGCGGCGCAGGTTCGGGAATCGGGCGTGGCACGTTCCCTCGAGCCCATGTCGTCGGCGGATCGCAAAGTGATCCATGATGCGCTCAACGACGAAGACGGAGTGGGGAGCCGCTCGGAAGGCGATGATCCGAATCGCCGGGTGGTCGTCGTTCCCGATTGAGTCACCCAGTCACCCCTGCGGTGATGGTCACGTAGTAGCCCGTGCGGTGAGGATGGTGGAGCCCCTCACCTCACCGCAAGCGAGAGCCCGACCGTTCGACGGTCGGGTTCTCGTCGTTTTCAGGCGCACCGACTTCCGATGCGCCAGCATGGTAGCCGGCTGCGGAACCTGCGAAGATCTGCGATCATGAACGACCCGACACCGACGTTTGCGGGGCGTGACCTCGAGTCCGTACTCACCGAGAGTCAGCGATTGGGATTCCTCGGGCCCCGTCCGATCCCAGAGGTGATCGAGCACAGTCAGGCGTTCGTCGACGCACTGGTCGGTGTGGTGGGCCACGTTGCCGACATCGGTGCGGGGGGTGGCGTTCCAGGCTTTGTCGTCATCGCGGCCAGACCCGATCTCCGTATCTCGATGATCGATCGTCGGACGAAGCGCACGGATGTCTTGCAGCGGGTGGTGGTGCGCTATCGACTGGACGACCGCGTCTCGGTGCTCCCCTACGACGTCCAGGCCGTGATCTCGAACTCCCCATCGTCGTTCGACGCGGTGATTGCCCGAGGCTTCGGGCCCCCGATGATGACACTGACGCTTGCTGCGAGGTTGGTGGTTCCGGATGGTCGCATCGTGATCAGCGAGCCACCGCAAGGTGATCGGTGGAATGAAGACGACATCCGCTCGGTTGGTGTCGAACGTGTCGATGGTCCGGCCGGCGTTGCCGTCTTTCGACGCCGTTGATCCCATCGTCCCTGGTCAGAGGGTCGCCGCAATGTTTCACGTGGAACACACCCGCCGGTGAGCTGCGGGGAAGCGGACGGAATTCGGCACCCGTCACGCCCGTAGCGCTCGGTCCTGGCCGAGGATCCAACAGCTCGCTACGGCGGGGTCGTCGCTGGCCCGTCGCCAGCTTCACCGATCGGCTCGTGTGTCGCCGCGCCTCGACCTGAGCGTGACGGATATCCGCGTGTTTCACGTGAAACCGAGCGCAAATGCTTGTCTCAGAGTTCTCGATCAGGCAGAGTACGGGCGACGCATTCCTGCCCGACGTCACGGGCAACGTTCGACGGGAGTCTCGGTGTCCGATCACGACACGACATCATCCACTCCAGCCCATCTTGCCGATGAATCATCAGGTTCATCAGCGCCCGGTCATGCACTGCCGCGCATCATGGCGGTCGCCAACCAGAAGGGAGGCGTCGGAAAGACGACGACCACGGTGAATCTGGGGGCGGCACTCGCAGAGATGGGCCTGCGTACGCTGCTCATCGATCTCGATCCGCAAGGCAACGCTTCCACGGGACTCGGCATCGAGAATCGCGGGCTCGAGCATTCGATGTATCACGTCCTGATGCACGACGAGCCGTTGGAGAACGTGATCGAGCCCACCGATGTGCGCAACCTCTTCGTTGCACCCGCGTCACTCGACCTCGCTGGTGCGGAGATCGAGTTGGTTCCGGCGTTCAGTCGAGAGCAGCGTCTGAAGCGAGCGATCGACGCAGTCATCGACGACTACGACTACGTGCTCATCGACTGTCCCCCATCACTGGGATTGCTGACGGTCAACGGGCTTGCGGCCGCACGAGAAGTCTTGGTACCGATCCAGTGCGAGTACTATGCGCTCGAAGGGCTCGGCCAGTTGCTGCGCAACGTCGACCTGGTGAAGCGGAACCTGAATCCGTCACTCGACGTGAGCACGATTCTGTGTGTGATGTACGACGCTCGCACGAAGTTGGCCGAACAGGTGGTCACCGAGGTGCGTGAGCATTTTGGCGACAAGGTGTTGCGTTCGGTGATCCCTCGGACGGTTCGCTTGTCCGAAGCGCCGTCATTCGGCCAACCGATCACGACGTTCGATCCACGGTCGCGAGGCGCCATTGCCTATCGCGACGCCGCCAAGGAGGTGCATGATGACGCGTCGTAGTGGTCTCGGGAAGGGATTGAGTTCGCTCATCCCGCAGGAAGCGGTTGCGGGAGCGAGCAGCGACGCCATGCTGGTCGACATCACGACCGCCGCGGTCGTACCCAACCCGAATCAGCCGCGTGAGCACTTCGACGAGGCGTCGCTGGTCGAGTTGGCGGCGTCGATCGCCGAGATGGGCGTGTTGCAGCCAATTCTCGTCCGTCCGCTCGACAGCGAGGGTCGGTACGAGTTGATCGCCGGCGAGCGACGGTGGCGTGCGGCGCAACGAGCTGGACTGGCGACCATTCCTGCCATCGTCCGGGTCACCAGTGATCTCAGCTCGGTCGAGCAGGCGCTGGTCGAGAACTTGCATCGTCAAGACCTCAACCCGCTGGAAGAAGCGGCTGCGTATCAGCAACTACTGGACGACTTCGGTCTGACGCACGATCAGTTGTCGACGCGTGTCGGCAAGAGCCGCTCAGCGATCACCAACACGATTCGCCTGTTGGGTCTACCGCCAGCGGTACAAGCGCTACTCAGTGACGGACAGTTGTCAGCCGGCCACGCTCGGGCGCTGCTTGGTACGCCTGATCGCAGTCAGCAAGAGGTGTTGGCTCGCCAGGCGGTCGCGGAAGGCTGGTCGGTACGCGCTGTCGAGCAGGCGGTCCGCGGTGGAGATGACGCAGCACCGGATGGATCGACGGACGGCGCCGTGACACCGGACACCGGGGGTTCGTCGCCGGGGAGCACCATTGACGGCGCCGGCCTCACGCCGGCGACGAAGTTGCGTCCCCCGGGGCTGCTCGAGCTCGAGAATCTGCTCGCCGAACACTTGGCCACGAGGGTGTCGGTCACGCTGGGCGCACAGCGCGGCCGCGTCGTGGTCGATTTCGCCGACCTCGAGGATCTCGAGCGCATCTACCGCCTGATGACGTCATAGCGCCTGTACACGGGTGCCGTTGTCGCGTCCCTCGACTCGCGCGTGAGACCATGACCCAACCTCGCGCGTGAGGGTGAGAGTTGACAGCTGTTCATTCGAGAAGATGTCGGTGATTCGCGCGTGGTGCGTCCACCGCGACACCGAGCGACGCCTTACGGCGAGGTGACGTGAAGATGACGTTGAAGGAAACACACAACCTGGGGATGAGGTTGTGGATAACTGTAACGTCCCAGGTCAGCGTCGATGTTTCGCCGGGTCGGAGGCGATGTCAGACCGTGTCTGACCGATCGAGCGCGGTGTCACAGGGGCATCACGGCGTGTCGACGCTGTCGGCGCCGAGCATCGGAGCGTGGCTCCACGCACTGACCGCCGCGACGAGTGCGTCGGTGATCGCCTGCGAGGCCGTGATGACCTCGCGAATGGGTCCGAGTGCGCAGAGCACCGCTGGCATACGAGTTTCACGCAG
Organism: Ilumatobacter sp.; assembly: GCF_046290335.1. GTDB lineage: Bacteria > Actinomycetota > Acidimicrobiia > Acidimicrobiales > Ilumatobacteraceae > Ilumatobacter_A. Next base: position 187,253 of record NZ_JBKAGH010000006.1, read on the forward strand.
CACGGGCAGACGCATGCCGGTCAGGGTCGGCGGGCAGGCGAGCACACCGCTGAGGGAGGCGACGATGTGTGTGGCGAGCGAGCGACCACCGATCGACTCGAAGGTCGGGACCGCGAAGTACGACACGGCCGTGCATGCGTCGGCCCGTGGTTCGAATCCCAGGTAGACCGTGGCACCGAAACGGTTCGCTGCAGCAGCTTGTGCGGTCGCCTCGTACTCGTCGGTCGACATGACGGTGGCGCCGGTCTCACGCAGCCCACGAGCGAGCGAACGCGCGATCGACGACAGACCTCCGAACTGGCCGACCACGATGCGCTGCGACGACATCGAGCTGAGCTCGCGGAACGACTCCGACTCACGAATCGACGCGACGCCGGGTCCGGAACCGCTCTGTCGACCGACGAGTTCGATCGTCCGAACGGTCTGGGTCCCGCAGACCCCGTCGACGGCGAGCCCGGAGTTCTGTTGGAAGTCGTGGAGCGCGCGACCGGTCGCGGGTCCGAAGATCCCGTCGGGTCGGCCACAGTCGAAGCCGATGCGGTTCAGCGCATTCTGGAGTTGTGCGACATCGTCGCCGCGCAGCATGGGGGCGGTGAGCTTGAGGAGGCGATCACCGAGGCTCCAGCCGGCCTCGATCAGGGCCAGCCACGTGTGCTCGTCGCAATCGCCGCTCGTATGGAGGCCACGAGCGCGCTGGAACGCCGTGAGCGACTCCGCGGTCGACACGCAAAACGAGCCCGCCTCGGCGCCGACCGGAGCGAATCCGGCGGCACCGAGGCGGCGCTGTAGATCTCTGATCGCTTCGCCGCGTTGGCCGCGGGTCAGGGGGAAGTGAGAAATCCGTCGATCTCCTGGAGAAGGGCACCCTTGCTGAGTGCGCCAGTGACTCGTCCGGCGACTTCGCCTTCCTGGAAGACGATCATCGTCGGAATCGACATGACGTTGAACTTCATGGCGATGTCGGGATGATCATCGACATTGAGCTTGGCGACGGACACGTCGTCGCGTTCGCCGGCGATCTCTTCGAGGATCGGCGCGATCTTCTTGCACGGACCACACCATTCGGCCCAGAAGTCGACGATGACCGGCTTCGATGAGCCGCTGACCGCCTCGTCGAAGGTCGCCGTGGAGAGATCGATGATGCCGTTTGCCATGGTGGTTCCTTTCGGGAAGTTCGGTCTCGTGCAACCGTGCGGATCGAGCACGCATTCCCTCCCGTCAGGCTAGCGGCGCCCGCCTGGTCCGTTCGGGCACGCGGCGCGGATCAGTCGTGCTGATCTTCGAGCCAGCGCTCCGCGTCGATGGCCGCCATACAGCCGCTACCAGCCGCGGTGATCGCCTGGCGATACACCGAGTCCTTGACATCACCGCAGGCGAAGACCCCCGCCACGTTGGTGTAGGTCGAGTCAGGGCGCGTGATCAGGTACCCGGTCGCCTCGTCCATGTCGAGCACACCCCTGAACAGGTCGGTGTTGGGCTTGTGGCCGATGGCGATGAAGAGGCCGGTGATGTCGAGCGTTGCGGTGTCGCCGGTGACGTTGTCGATCGTGGTGACTCCGGCGACCTTGTCGTCGCCGAGAATGTCGGTGACGCTCGTGTTCCAGAGGATCTCGATCTTGGGATTGTTGAACGCTCGGTCCTGCATGATCTTCGAGGCACGCAGTTCGTCACGACGCACGATCAAGGTGACCTTGTCGGCGAACTTGGTGAGGAACGTCGCCTCTTCGACCGCCGAGTCGCCGCCACCGACGACGCCGATGTTCTGTCCGCGGAAGAAGAAGCCGTCGCAGGTCGCGCACGTCGACAACCCGTAGCCGATGAGACGCGTCTCGGCCTCGAGTCCGAGCATCAGCGACTGTGCGCCGGTCGAGACGATGACGGCGTTGGCGAGGTACTGCGACTCGCGGGTCGTGATCGTGAACGGTCGCTGCGAGAAATCGACCGACGTGACCTTGTCGGTGACGATGTCGGCGCCGAAACGGGCTGCTTGCGCGCGCATGTCAGCCATCAGGTCGGGACCCATGACGCCCTCGGGGAAACCGGGGAAGTTCTCGACTTCGGTGGTCAACATGAGTTGGCCACCGGGCTGATCGGACGTGGACGACGGCTCGCCCTCGATCAGCAGCGGCGCGAGGCTCGCACGAGCCGTGTAGATCGCGGCGGTCAATCCGGCTGGGCCGGATCCGATGATGACGACTTCGCGGACGTCAGCAGACAAGGTGTTCTCGGACATGGGGTTCGCTTCCTGGTTCGAGCAACGCGCGTCCGGTGCCCTCGGACGAGGGTCATCCGGGGACGACGATTCAGCTGGACGTTCCGGCGTTGCGCTTCTTGAAGAGGAACAACCCGACGATGCTGAGTAATCCCCCGACGATGAAATAGCTGATGTAGACCGAGCGACCGTGGTTGGTCAGCGGCTCGATGGCCGCTTGCAGACCGCGGGTGAGTCCGATCAGCAGGAGCACGACGGCGAACAGCCCGAGAAACGCCGCGAGCAAGCCGAAGACCAGGCCTCGCGCCGCGAGCACCGCTGGCTTGGTCGTCTTCGACTTCACCCCGTCGACGAATCGCACGACGGTGTCGGTCGTGTCGGCGGCCCAATTGGGATCGGTCAGCGGATTGCCCGGCATGTGGCCGAGGCTAGCCGCGTCGCGCCGATGTGACGCCAAGGTGCCCGATCGGAGCCAGCGGGTCAGCCGCCGGAGCGGCGTGAATCGAAGGCATCGCGTGTCGGGAGCGGTACCTCCGCGACGACTTCGCAGTCGGAGGTGTACGCGACGACGAGTCCCGGCAACGAGGTCTGGTCCACGCCGACGATCACGTCGTTGCCGACGTAGCTGGCGGGGCCGGCGAAGGGGTCGAAGTCGAAGATCCCGGCGAACTCGTCGTCACAGGTGGCGAAGGGGAGCTCGATGTCGAGATCCGAGCCGGCTGGATCACTCGGCGCATATGCGGCGAGCGCGCCGAAATCGGCGAGCTCATCGTCGGTCTGCAGCAGCGTGAGTTCGAGCTCGCTGCCCGGCGGCTGTGCGATGCCACCATCGGCAGGATCGTCGCCGGACGGTGCCGCGTCCTCGTCAGCTGGTTCTTCGGCTGGTTCTTCGGCTGGCGCTTCGGCGGCCTCCGTCGCAGCTGCTGGCTCGTCTGCGAGCGCAGCGTCGTCGGCGGTCGTGCGGGCGTCTTCGGACTCGACATCGTCGGACGCCACCTCCAACGGGGCGACCTCGGCATTCGGCGCGCCGGCCATCTCGTTGGCGGCGTCGCTCGCCACCGCGTCGGCTTCGCTGGCCGGTTCGGCCTGGTCGTCGGAGAGGCTCTCGGATGCGGTGTCGTCGTCGGAGGAGCCGAGTTCGAGGTTCGAGAGCACCACGCCGGCACCGACCACGACGACGAGTCCGGCGGCTGCTCCGAGCAGCCACTTGCTCGAGCCCGCGCCGCTTCGGCGTCGGGCGTTCAGCGAGGTGGGTGCAGGCGTGTGAATGGCTGCTCCGGCGGCGGCGTCGACGCCCGAACCGGGTGTGACGTCTCCGCGGCGCTCGGGGCCGGACATGCGATCCCACACGTCGAGCGCGGCAGCGAGGTGGGCTTCACGAACGGAGATCGGCGGCGGTTCGGTGACCGCTCCCATCACGGCTCGCACTTGGCGGAGCCGATCGACCTCGCTCAGCAGCACCGGGTTGCCTTCCACGAGTGCGCGTTCTTCGGGCGTCACCTCACCATCGAGGTACGCGCTCACCAACGCGTCGGCGTCGGGCGTGAGGTCGTCGGTCGTGTCGCTCATGTCAGATCGGTTGGACGTTCGAAGTCGGCTGCGCGGTTCCCGGTGTCTCGCAGAGTTTCGGATGTCACATCGGCAACGAGGTCGGGAAGCTCGTCCAGGCGCAGCCGATCGGCCAGCTGTCGTCGACCGCGGGCGATCCGCGACTTGACGGTGCCGATCGGTAGGTCGAGCACTTGTGCGATCTCCGCGTAGTCGAGGTCGCCGACGTCGCGCAGGACCACCGGGGCGCGGAACTCTTCGCTGAGATCGTCGAGCGCTGCATCGATCGACAGCCGATCGGCGATGGCGTCGACGCGCATCGAGGCGAGTTCGTCGACCGGGTCGATGCTGGAACCGCCACGCTCGTCGTCGTGGTCGTCGACGAGGTGGAGGCCGGGGCGACGTTTGCGCTTGCGCAGTTCGTCGAGCGCGGAGTTGGTGGCGATGCGGTACGCCCACGTTGCGAACGACGATCGACCGTCGAAGTTGGCGAGGTTCCGGACAATCTTGATCAACGCTTCTTGACACGCGTCGTCGGCGTCACGAGTGCCGCCGGCGATGCGCGTGGTGATCGCGTGGACACGGTCGTAGTGGCGGCGCAACAGCTGGTCGAGCGCGAAGCGGTCACCGCCTCTCGCAGCTGCTACCAGCTCGTTGTCGTCGGTCTGCACAGCGATGTGGCGACTGTAACGAACCGAGATCGAGCCGCACCGGCATTGTCGACATCCTGCGCCGGGTCGGGCGCAGGGCAGCGCGCGGCGAGTCCGTGGCGAAGTGCCGAGCGCTTGGGGCTGGTTGCGGCTCAGTCGGCGAAGGAGATCTCGGAGATGCGGCCCCGGAACGGGTTCGTCTCGCTGCAACCGTCGTCGGGCCCGAGTTGCTGGAGCAGGACGAGCACGTGGTCGACCGGTTGGCTCGGCAGGTTCGAGGTCAGCACCGACGCTTCGCTGCCGAACTGGCTGTCGTACTCGTCGCCCCACCCGTCGAAGGTCTCAGGGACGTCGTTGCCGACCGCACCGTAGAAGTTCACGATGTAGTTGTTGCTGGCCACGTCGACACGCAACGGACGGGCAATCGGCGTGTCGAAGCTGACGACGATGCCGACGCCGTTCTTGGCACCCATGAACTCGTTGGAGTAACACGACGTGCGCCAATCGGTCGACGGATCACCGTCGGTCACGAACTCGAGGGTGGCGTCTTCTTCCTGGAGATCGCCGTCGGGGTCGAAGGTGGCCGTTGCGATGATGCTGGCGTCGCTCGGATCGATCGTCGGCTCGCTCCCGTCGACGTCCGCCGTGTCCGCGTCGGCTGCTGGCGCAGACGCCTCGGTGCCGGCTTCAGTGCCAGTATCGGTGCCGGTGCCGGTGCCCGTGCCCGTGCCGGTTGCGTCGGCGGTCGGCTCGACCTGGTTCGGCAGGGCCGTGGTCGGCGCGGAGGACTCACCGCCACCGAAGGTCAGCGTCGCCCACAGCACGGCGGCGACGGCGAGTGCCACGATGATCAGTCCACCGACGACGAACATCGATGGAGCATGGCGCTGGCCGAATTCTCTGGCTGGAGCGCCTCGCAGCGGGTGTCCGCTCGGCGGCGTGTCGTCAGCGCCGCGACCGCTGCCCGCGACAGCACGGCGGGCCTCGGCGACACCGGTTGCGGCGCTGGCTGCGACACGGTCGTGGCGCCCAGACGTGACCGAGGTGGCGGGTGTGGTTGCGGCGCTGGTGCCCGGTGTGGTCGGTTTGGTGGTCGGTTTGGTGCCGGGTGTGGGGGCTGGCGTCGTCGGCGTGCGCCCGGTGATGTGTGGCGGCTCGCCCGGGATGGCGACGCGTCCGGAATTGAGGATCGGATCGATCGGCTGTACGGGCTTGGCCGGCTCGGAGCCGAGCATGCTCGGATGCGGCGGTTCGCGTCGATCGTTCGGTCGGCGCGTCGGGCGACTCGGCGCTTCACTTCGTTTCGTCTTGCCGCGCGGTGGCGTCGGTGTGCGAGCGCCTCGTCCACGATCGTTGGAACGGCCGCGCAGATCGGACGGCGCACGCATGAGGCGTCCGGCAGAGAATGGCGCGACCGGTGACCGCTCGTCGTTCGTGGCGTCGATCTCGGGTGGCCCTTCGGCGGCTGCGGCCTTGAGCTCAGCGATGAGTTCGGCGCCCGTCGACGGGCGATGGTCAGGGTTGCGGGCCAGCAGATCGTGGATGACGTTGACGAGGCGGGTCGGCAGTGTGGCCCGTAGTCGAGCGAGATCGGTCGGATCGCGCTGGAGGCGGGCGAGGGCGGTATCGGCATCGGACTCGCCGAGAAACGGCACGCGCCCGGCGAGACACTCGTACAGGACGAGTCCGAGCGAGTACAGGTCGGCGCGTCCGTCGAGTTTCTTGCCGCGGACCTGTTCGGGCGACAGGTACTTCGCCGTGCCCATCATGATGTTGTCGCTCGTCAGGTCGTCGCCGGAGTCGCCGTGGAGGCCCTTGGCGATACCGAAGTCGGTGAGGAGCACGCGCCCGTCGGGCGTGATCATGATGTTGCCGGGCTTGACGTCACGATGGACGAAGCCGGCCTGATGCGCGTGATCGAGCGCGGCGGCGACGGCCGACCCGATGTGGCAGGTGAGCTCGGGGCTGAGCCGCTTCTGGGTGTCGAGCAGTTGTCGCAAGCTCTTGCCGTCGACGAGTTGCATCACGACCGCCTGGCGACCGTCCTGTTCGAATACGTCGTACACGGCGACGATGTTGGAGTGGTCGAGGCTGGCCGCTGCCTTGGCTTCTCGGCGGAACCGTTCGGCGACGATCTCGTCGGTCGCGAGGCTCGGCTTCAGCCATTTGACGGCGACGCGACGATCGAGTGTGAGGTCGGTCGCCAGCCAGACTTCGGCCATTCCACCTTGCGCGAGCCGTCGCTGAAGTTCATAGCGCCCGGCAATGATCGTCGAAGAAGGCGCAGACATACGGCGTCGACAAAGCTAGTTGGACCTCGCGGCGATCCGAGTGCATCTTGGCGAGACACGCCGTGCGGGACCGGTGTTCGGCGCGGTGCGATCAGGTGCGTTCGTGGAACGCGACGCCGATCGTGCCCGGTCCGCCGTGGCTGCCGATGACCGGGCCGATCTCGCCGACCACGATCTCGCCGTCGTAGAACGGCTGCAACATCTCGACGAACTCGTCGACGTCGGAGCAGTCGGCGTGGAGGACGGCGAGGTCGTCGATGCGCCCCTGGTAGCTGCTGACCTTGTCGACGAGGTGCTTGAGCGCCTTGGAGCGGGTGCGCTGCTTGCCGCCCTGTTCGACGATGCCGTCGACGACCTCGATGATCGGCTTGATCGACAGTGCGGTCGCCAGCAGCGCCTTTGCGTTGCCGATCCGGCCGCCCTTCTTCAGGTTCTCGAGTGTGTCGAGGGCCCCGATCACCCGTGTGCGTTGGGCGAGATCGGTCGCGAGCGCCTCGACCTCGTCGACCGTCGCGCCGTCACGGGCGGCTCGGGCGCTCGCGAGCGCGATCGTTCCGATCCCCAGCGTGACGGTGCGGCTGTCGACCACGCGGATGTCGACGTCGACGCTGTCGTCGGCGGCGATCGTGCGGGCGGCGAGCTCGGCGCTCTGGATGGTCGCGGACAGCGCACCTGACAGCGAGACGACGACGATGCCCGTGGTGCCCTCCGCGGCGAGCCGGCGGTACACGGTTTCGAACTGTCCGGGAGCGGGTGCGGCGGTCTCCGGCAGTTCCGACGCGTTCGCGCACCGACTCCAGAACTCGGCGACGGTGAGCTGTTCTCGATCGATGAACTCTTCCGACCCGAATCGGATGCTGAGCGGCACGATCTCGATGCCGAGTTCGTCGGCCACCTCGGCGGGCAGATCGCAGGCGCTGTCGGTCACGATGCGTACGGAAGTCACGAGATGCCAGGTTACTGCCGCCGAGCGCTCACGGTCGCCGCCGAGCGCTCACGGTCGCCGGTGAGTAGCCCGGCAAGTAGCCCGGCAAGTAGCCCGGCGAGTCGCCGGCTCAACTGGTGGTGTCGGTGCCCTCGAGCCGAGCGGCACGGCGACTGCGCCAATTGCTGAACCACCACGTCAACAGCACCAGGGCGAGACCGGCGGTGAGCACCTGCCCGAGTCCGGTGAGTGCGTTCACCCGGGCGGTCAGCGTGACGGTGTCGGTGAGACGCAACTGACCGTCGGGCGTGAACAGATCGACGAGCACGGCCGAGGTGCCGTTGGTGCGGGCCACCACCGGCACCTTCACGGTGGTGACGTCGTCGGCGGCGAGCGTGACGATCTGATCACCTGCCGGGAACGTGAGTCGAGGCGAGTCGAGACGAAGCAGCACCTGCAGCGGCTCGTCGCGAGTGTTGCCGATCCGGAGGTCGATCTCGCCGTCGTTGCCGGTGAGTGTGAACGAGATCGGCTCGGGGGGCACGATGCCGGACCGGATCGCGTCGGCTTCGGCGACGATGCCGTCGATCGCTGCGTCGACCTGTTGGTCTTCGTAGGCCGTCGAGACGAACGAGTCGAGTTCGCGGTTCCATCGGCTCGGCCGTTCGTCGTCGGGCAGCATGGACGCGACGCTCTCGAGCCCGAGTTGGGTCAGCGCGATGCGTTCGAGCCGCTCGGCCAACGATGGACCCGCAGCTTCGGGGAATTGCAGGTCGGCGTCGACGCCTTGGCGTTCGGTGACGCCGACGAGTTCGGTGGCGGGCGTGAATCGAATGGCGTCGGTGGTCGACGACAGTCGTTCGAGTTCGGAGAGCAAGCGCATGTCGAAGGGCCCGAAGTCGGGCGTTGCGATGATGCGGCTGCGTTCGTCGTCGCGCTCGGAGAACGGCGCGGTGTATTGCTGAAGGCGAATCGTCGCCAGCGTCTCGATCGCCCATTCCGTCGCGCTGCGCTCGGCGAGGATGGCATCGCTCGCCTCCCTGGTGAATGCCGCGCCGAGGTCGTCGATGAGCAGGATCGGCATCGTCGCCCCATCGCGGAGATCGATCTCGACGAACCGGTCGGTCGACGGTGCCACGTCGGAGATCGACTGGGCGAAGAGGTCGGGCGTCATCACGAGGTAGCGCACTCCGAGATCACGCAGCACGGTCGCCGCGTCGGTACTGATCGGTGAGGTCACGAGCCAGACGTTGCGGCGGACGTCGGTGCTGGGAAGCGCTGCTTCGAGCAGGTCCTGGCCGCTGGCGAGCTGGCGAACGAACGCGTCGACGCGGTTGACCGCTGCGGCCGAGGAGATGTCGAACGGCGTCGCTGGCGCTGCGATGAGTTCGTCATCGTCGAGCGCGTCGGGCAGGTTGTTCGCCGTGCTCGCTTCGGTCGCGAGTCGAGCGATGTTCGGGGGAACGTCGAGCGTCAGGCTCGTGTCGAGTTCGAGTGCGACACTGGCGAGTGCGTCGAGCCGTTCGATGCCGGCCTCGATCTCGGCGAGGGTGCCGTTGGGGCCCGGGTCGGTGATCGCCGCGAGGGGAGCGAGATCGATCGGTGGGACGCGGTCATCGCGAGGGTCGCGTCGGTCGACGACGGTGGCGTGACTGGCGACGACCTGGTCGGCCACCTTGAGTTCGACGATGAGCGGGTGGAGCCCGTCGTCGTTGAACTCGAGGAGATCGGCTTCGGAAGGAGCCTGGTCGGTGGGAATCGACAGTCGCAACACGGCGGATTCGGTGCCGTCGTTCGAGGTGCCGTCGTTCGAGGTGCCGTCGTTCGAGGTGATGGTGATGTCGGGTCGCACGTCGGCGATCAGCACACCGTCGATGTTGGGCGGAAGGAGTCGACGCGGTGGCGCGTCGGGCCCGACGATGCGAAGCAGGGTGGTGAGGTCGTCGACCGGGGCATAGTTCGCGACGGCGATGCTGAGCGCCAATGGTTCCGGCGGCATCAGGGTCGTCTCAGGTGGCGGCGCGCTGGTCGGCGGTGCGGCGGGTGGCGTTGCGGCGGGTGGCGGTGCGGCGGGCGAGTCGCCCGACTCGGGCGCCGGGGTGGTCGACGTGGTCGTGGTGGTGGTCGACGTGGTCGTGGTGGTGGTCGTGGTGGTGGTGGTCGTCGTCGGCGGGACGAGTTCGGCAACCGCTTCGAGATCTCCGGTGAGCCGATACGTGAGTTCGATCTCGCCGCCGGGCGCGAGATCGAAGCGTTGATCGATCAGCGTCATCTCGATCTCGCCATCCGCCAGCACGGTCGGCTCGCCGGTGGAGTCATCGGTGGCATCGTCGGACTGGGCGCTCGCTCGGTGGCCGACCGGAACGGCGAGCACCGTCACGGCGACGGCGAGCACGAGCGCAAGCGTCGAGACTGCGCCGAAGCGTTGCAACGATCGTGGTGTCGGTCGCGTGAGTTGGCCAGGGTCCATCATCGTCGTCGTTCCAGCACGACGAGGTGTTCGTGGCGACGGGTGAAGCCGAGCGACTCGTACAGCCGGAGCGCTCGGTCGTTGTCGATGCCGGTGTTGACCAGCGCGTTCGTGGCGCCCCGACGGCTCAACCATCGCAGGGCGTCGCCGACGAGCACACGACCGGCGCCGCGACCCTGCCACGCCGAGCGAACCGCGAAGCGTTGGAGGTACCCGGTCGAGCCAGCCTTACCGGTGAGTGCGAACCCGATCGGTTCCCGGCCGTTCAGGAGCACCCGAGCGTGTGCGGTCGGCGTCGCGCGGCGGATCTCGTCGAGTGACGCGGCGTCGTTCTGCCAGCCTGTCTCGAAGGCATCGATGTCGATGTCGGCGGCGGTGTCGAGGTCGCGGGCACGCATCCGTCGCAGGCGGAACGCTCGCTGCGACGGCGCCGTACCGGTGCTGCCGGACCCTCGCTGCCACGGCGACGAAGCGAGTCTCGGCACCTGCGGCATCGATTCGGTCGGGTCGAGTCGACGCTCGAGCAGGATCAGACGATCGATCGGCACGAAGTCGCGCTGTACGAACGCTTCGGCTGCTGCGGGAAACAGGGCGCCGGTGCGGATGGTACGGATCGAGTGGTCGTTCGGTGCCGCCTCGACCGCTCGGTCGATCCAGGTGTCGACGTCCGACACCGTCGGGACCATGCCGACGTCGAGCAGAACGAGGTGCGCAACGGTGGGATCGTGCGGCCATGGTCGGATGTCGACCCGACTGGTCGTGTGCACTGCCTCTTCCACTCGCACGAATGTACGTGACCTGCCCTGTCGACCGCAGGCGCGACGGAAAGGGGTCGCCGCACGCGTCGGCCCGGCAATACGCTGGACGGTGTGATCCCCGAGCGTTTCGAACCGGTCTTGCGCGAACTTCAACCGCTGGCCGACCGATTCCGCGCCGCCGGTCACCGTTTGTATCTCGTGGGCGGAACCGTCCGGGATCTGCTCCTCGCCGACGGCAAAGCGGATTTCGACCTCGACCTGACGACCGACGCGCGACCCCCCGAGATCAAGGCGTGCCTGGAAGGCTGGGCCGACGCGATCTGGACCCAAGGCGAGAAGTTCGGCACGATCGGGGCGAACAAGCACAACGAGGCGACCGGCGAGACGCGGCCCTACGAGATCACGACGTTTCGCGCCGAGGCGTACACCGATGACTCGCGCAAGCCCCACGTCGTGTTCGCGGACGAGATCGAGGCCGATCTCTCCCGCCGCGACTTCACCGTGAACGCGATGGCGCTGTCGCTGACCGGCGACACCGAGATGCCGACGCTCGTCGACCCCTTCGACGGTGCCATCGACCTCGTGCAGCGCGTGTTGCGCACTCCGCTCGGCCCCGAAGTGAGCTTCAGCGACGACCCGCTGCGCATGCTGCGCGCCGCCCGATTCATCGCCCGCTACCAGTTCGAGCCGACCGCGGAGTTGGTCGCTGCGGTGACGGCGATGGCGCCGCGTCTCGAGATCGTGTCGGCCGAGCGGATCCGTGACGAACTCGACAAGCTGATCGTGGTCGATCATCCGGCTGCAGGGTTGTGGTTCCTCGTCGACACGGGGCTCGCCGACCAGTTCCTGCCGGAGCTGCCGAACATGCGCTTGGAGCACGATCCGATCCACCGCCACAAAGACGTCTTGACCCACTCGATCGCGGTCGTGGAGAACGTGCGGCCTCCGTCGGCGCATCCGGCGATCGTGAGCGGCGAGCGGGACTCGTTCGACTTCCGGATCACGCGCCTCGCGGCGCTGTTCCACGACATCGGCAAGCCCAAGACCCGCGGCTACCTGCCGGGTAAGGGCACCACGTTCCACCATCACGACGCTGTCGGTGCGCGGATGACGAAGAAGCGCATGACGGCACTGAAGTACTCCAACGCCGACATCGACGCGGTGACCGAACTCGTGGCGCTCCACCTGCGATTCCACACCTATTCGATGGGGTGGTCGGACTCGGCGGTGCGACGTTACGTACGTGACGCGGGTCCGTTGCTGACCGAACTCAACGTGTTGACCCGCTGCGACTGCACCACACGCAACGAAAAGAAGGCGGTTCGTCTGTCGCGTCGTATGGACGAACTCGAAGCACGAATCGACGAGTTGGCCGAGGCCGAGGAGTTGGCGTCGCTGCGTCCCGAACTCGACGGCAACCAGGTGATCGAGCACCTCGGGATCGCGCCGGGCCGCGAGGTCGGCGAGGCGATGAAGTTCCTGATGGAGATCCGGCTCGAAGAGGGCCTCATCGGCGACGCGGAGATCCGCAAACGGCTCGACGAGTGGCACGCGGCGCGCTGACGGCGCGTGCTGAGAGAGGGTCCGCCCGCCGACCGAGGCGTCGTTCTAACGTCGTGGGGTGCAATCGACGGCGGTGATCCTGGTGGTGGCGTTCGCCGTCGTCGCCGTGCTCGCGATCGTCGTCGTCACACTCGATGCTCGCCGCGTCCGGCTGCGTCTGCAGGCGGCGATGGCCGAGACCGACGCGACCCATGCCGGCGTCCGGCGCCTGCTCGACGACCTCCCCGACGCCGTGCTTCGCCTCGATCACGACGGACGCGTCGTGTCGGCCAACGCGCGAGCGGCAGCGCTCACCGGCCGGGCCGAGGACGCGCTCGTCGGCAGGTCCTTCCTCGGGATGGTCGGCACCGACGACCAAGTCGACATCTCCGATCGTTGGGAGCGCATCAACCCTCGTGACGGCGGCGACCCGCGCATCGAACCCATGAGCAGCGAGACCGGTGTGTTCGAACTGCTCGACGCCGCCGGCGCGTCCCACCTCGTCGAGGCGACCCTGCATCGGCCGGCCAGGTATTCCCTCGAGGCGGCGCCGCCGGGCCTGATCGTGCTGTTGCGCGATGTCACCGATCGCGAGCGGGGCACCGAAGCACTCGAGGCGGCGCGCCGACGCTTCCAGCTCGCGTTCCATTCGGCCCCGACCGGGATGGCGCTCGTGCGACTCAGCGACAATCGGATCATCGACGCGAACCAGTCGCTCGCCGACATGCTCGACCACTCGCGCCGCTACCTCGTCGGACGTTCGATCCGTGACATCACCCATCCCGACGACCTGCGCGCGGCCGCCGCCGAGCGCGCTCGGATCGAACTCGGTATCGACGACGGCTACCGGATCGAGCAGCGCTACCTGCGTCGCGACGGTGACTACATCTGGGCGAAGACGCAGGTGTCGGTCACCGAGGACGACGGCGTGTCGTTCGCGATCACCCACATCGAAGACGTCACCGAGCAACGGCGTGCCGTTGCCGACCTCGCGCACGCGGCGACGCACGACGAACTGACCGCGCTGCCCAACCGTTCCGCGCTCGTCGCCCGACTCGACGCCGTGCTCGCGAGCGCCCGGGTCGACGAGGTCGCCGTGTTGTTCCTCGACCTCGACAACTTCAAGGTCGTCAACGACAGCCTCGGCCACAGCGTCGGCGACGAACTGCTGCGGCACGTGGCGAGTCGATTCCGATCGGTGATGCGAGACGGCGATCTGCTCGCTCGGTTCGGTGGCGACGAATTCGTCGTGTTCGTCGACGGCACGTCTCGCGGTGACACCGATGGCGACCCCGACGCGCCGTCAGCGCTCGACCCGGCGAAGGTGGCGCGTCGACTGCAGCGCTCGGTCGAGGACGCGGTCACCATCGATGGTCACGAACTGGTGGTGACCACGTCGATCGGCTATGCGACCAATGCGCGGCTGGCCATGTCGGCCGACGAGTTGTTGCGCAACGCCGACGCGGCGATGTATCTCGCAAAATCCGGAGGGCGCGACCGGATCGAGGCGTTCACCGACGCACTCCGTAGCTCGACGATGTCATCGCTACAGAACGCCAACGACCTCCGTCGGGCGTTGTCGGCGAACGAGATCGTGCCGTACTTCCAGCCGATCGTCGACCTGCGGTCCGGGCAGGTCGCCAGCTACGAGGTGCTCGTGCGCTGGTTGCATCCCGAACGCGGACTGCTCGGCCCCGGTCATTTCCTGCCGATCGCGGAGGCGAGCAGCCTGATGGCCGAGATCGGCGAGCTGATGCTGCGCGACGCACTGGCACAGCTCGCCCACTGGCGAGCGACGGGCGACCCGGCAGGCGACCGCGCGGTCTCGGTGAATCTCGCCGCCCAGCAACTCGGCGATCCGAACTTCGTCGCGATCGTGCGCGACGCGCTCGGCACGAGTGGCATCGAGGCCGATTCTCTGTGGTTCGAGATCACCGAGACCGCGCTGCTCACCGACGTCGACGCGGCGTCGGCGGCACTGCGCGAACTGCGCGGTCTGGGAGTGCATCTGTCGGTCGACGACTTCGGTACCGGCTACTCGTCGCTGACGTATCTGAAGCGCTTCCCGGTGGAGGCGATCAAGGTCGACAAGTCGTTCGTCGACGGGCTCGGCATCGAGGTCGACGACTCGTCGATCGTCGACGCCGTGATCCGCCTCGGTCACTCGCTCGGCCTCACGGTGATCGCCGAAGGCGTCGAGACCCCACTGCAGCTCGCACAGTTGCGCGAGCTCGGTGCCGACAAGGGCCAGGGATACCTGTTCGGTCGGCCGGCTCCGGCCCGCCTGCTCAGCGTCGGCGCCGGCGTCTCCGTCGAGAGTTGACCCGCGTCGAGCGCTGACTCGCTCGGTTCAGGAGCCTTCCTTGCGGGCGCGCAGCACCAGCGTGGTGGGGATCGGCTCGGTCGGCGACACGCCGAGTTCCTTCACCTGGTCCACCCGGAAGTTCGAGCGGCCGAGCGCGGTGAACCAATCGCCGATCGTGCGCGCGTTGGCACCGTACGGATGGCCGGCGTTGACCTGAGCGAACGGATGCGGCAGCGCGATCACGAACGACATCGATGGCTTCAGGATCCGATGGACCTGGCGCAACAGCCGGCCGAGGTCGGCGACATCGTCGATGGTGTGCGAGGCCACGACGACATCGACCGTCGCTGATGTGATCTGCCCGAGGTCGGCGAGATCACCGTCGAGGCACTGCACGGTGAGACCGGCGTCGTCGGCACGTCGTCGTAGCTCCGCGATGCGTTCCGGGTCGGGGTCGACGGCGATCGCTTTGGCTCCCGCAGCGGCGAACTCGAGGGAGTTGAACCACTCCGACACGCCGAGTTCGACGGCACGCTTCGCGCCGCTCACATCACCGCAGAGCTTGAGTTCGTCGTCCCCCGGGACGTCGGTGCCGTAACTGATGTTGGCTGCCACGGTGAACAGTCTGCCGTGCCGCCATTCGGCCGTGGTCGATAGTCGGCTCGAACGGGTGTGGTCGTGTCGCCGCGGGGCCCTCGGTTCGTGACCGCGACGTGGACACCGTTGCCACGGTGGCGGTGTCGGTGCGACCCTCCTCGGTCGTGATCTCAGCGGTTGAGTGGGGTGTAGTTCGCGCAGGTGGTGTTGCCGCACACGGCGACGCGGAGGTCGCCGTTGCTGTTGTCGAGGTGGGCGATGACGGGTCGGTCGTCGAGCCCGATCACGATCGACGTGTACCAGCCGACGCTGTTGGCGGTGTCGAGGGGTGTGATGGTGGCGGTGGTGCAGGTGGGGTCGTCGCACGCGGCGACCTTCAAGTCGCCAAGGACGTTGTCGTAGGAGCTGATGATGGGGTTGCCGTTGGTGCCGATGGTGATCGACGTGTACTGGCCGACGTCGCCGGTGGTGTCGATGCTGGTGATGGTGGCGGTGGTGGTGCAGGTGGGGTTGTCGCACGCGGCGACCTTCAGGTCGCGGTTGACGTTGTCGTAGTAGCTGATGACGGGGTTGCCGTTGCTTCCGATGGTGATCGACGTGTACAGGCCGACGAAGCCGCCGCTGTCGAGTGTCGTGGTGGTGGCGGTGGTGCAGGTGGGGTTGTCGCACGCGGCGACTTTCAGGTCTCCGGGGGTGGCGTCCCAGTAGCTGATGATGGGGTTGTCGTTGGTGCCGATCGTGATCGACGTGAACCGGCCGACGTCGCCGGTGGCGTCGAGTGTGGTGGTGGTGGCGGTGGTGCAGGTGGGGTTGTCGCACGCGGCGACCTTCAGGTCGCGGTTGGTGAAGTCCCAGTAGCTGATGACGGGGTTGCCGTTGCTGCCGATCGCGATCGACGTATACGCGCCGACGTCGCCGGTGGCGTCGAGTGTGGTGGTGACGGTGGTGGTGCAGGTGGGGTTGTCACATGCGGCGACTCTGAGATCGCCGTTGCTGGCGTCGTAGTAGCTGATGATGGGGTTGCCGTTGGTGCCGATCGCGGTCGACGTGTACCAGCCGACGTCGCCGGTGGTGTCGATGCTGGTGAAGGTGTGACCCGTGTCGGTCCCACCGGCCGGTCCCGCAGGCCCGGTTGGCCCGGTCGGCCCGACGGGCCCCGTAGGCCCGTCAGCTCCGGTGGGTCCCGCAGGTCCGGCCGGTCCGATGGGTCCCGTAGGTCCGTCTGGTCCGTCTGGTCCGGTTGGCCCGTCTGGTCCGTCTGGTCCGGTGGGCCCGGCAGGCCCGGCAGGTCCGGTGGGTCCGGCAGGCCCGGTGGGTCCGGTTTGGCCGATGGTGGTGGAGGGTTGGTAGTAGCCGTTGATGTCGATGACGAGGTTGACGTTGCCGGAAGCGTTGTACGCGTTGAAGGTGCCGTCGGGGGCGAGGGGGATGTTGGCGGCGTTGGGGGTGGGGGCTTGGCCGGCGACGAAGTTGAGGTTGGCGGTGCCGGGGTTGGCAGCGTTGCCGGGGTAGAAGGTGAGGAATCCGCGTGCGGTCGGTGCGATCGCGACGGCGTTGGTGGCGATCGCTGTTGCGGTGGTCGGGATGGTGCAGGGTGAGTCGGCGTCGCTGGTTTCGTGGGCGTTGAAGGTGGCGGTTTGATCGTCACCGATCGGGGTGTCGCGTGGGCCGACGTTGAGTTCGCCGGGGCGGGTGTCGATGAGGCGACATGGTGTGATCGGCACGAACACGGTTTCTTGTGCGGCGGATTGTCCGTTGGCGATCTGGGTGCCGATGACGGCACCGGTGATGGTGAGTGCCGTGGCGGTGGCGATGGTGACGAGTCGGCGGTTCATCTCCCGATGTAATCACACCCCGTCGAGGCGGCAGTTCGGCGGGGCTCGTCCCGAGATGTGTGGGTCTGGCCGAGCCCGCGAGGCCGGAAGCGTCGACCGGTGTTCAGGGACGTGTTCGCGTCGCGAACGGGACGATGCAGGCGATCGCGAGCTGGACCGACCCGGCGACGACGAAGACGGTCGGGACCGACGTGGCGGCAGCGAGGAAGCCGCCAGCGAGCGCGCCGAGTGGCATCGCGAGGAAGACGAAGAACGAATAGCTCGCAGTGACGCGTCCGAGCAGGTGATCGGGGATCATCCGCTGGCGCAGCGCCAGCGTGAGGACGTTCCAGACGACGACGGCGCCCGAATCGATGGCGGTGAGCAGCCCGACGAGGACGACGACCTGCGTCGTGCCCGTCGCCGCGATGGCGACCGCGCTGATCACGACCACGGCGGTGAGGACGAGGGGCAACGGGGTCGTGCGGAAGCGTTGCGCCAGTACGGACCCGATCACGCCGCCGATCGCCGACGGGACCAGCAGCAGGCCGAACCCCAGTGCGCCGAGCCCGAGCGTGTCGCGAGCGAGCAGGACGAGTACGGAGTTGAACATCATGTTGACGAAGCCGAGCACCGTCGACAGCAACGCCAGATTGCGAAGCAGGCGGTGTTGCCAGAGCCACGCCATGCCGTCCTTGATCTGGCCGGCGAAGCTTCGGCCGACGTCGGATGCTTGCTTTTCGGGACGGAATTTGCCGGGAATGGACGCAGCCAGGATCGCCGCGATCAGGAAGGTGCCGGCATCGGCGCCGAACGGCACCGCGATCGCCGTCGCGAACAACACACCGCCGAGGGGCGGACCGATCAGCGAGCCACCGATGAGGAACGTGGAGGCCATGATCCCACCGGCGCGTTCGAGCTGATGGTCCTCCACCAGCGACGGCACGAGTGCCCGGGTCGCGTTGTCGACCACGACCTCGGCGGCCGAGATCACCAGCGTCACCGCGAACAGGATCACGATCGACGCCTGGTCGAGAACGATCAGCAGTGTGAAGAGTGCGACGGCGATGAAGCGCAGCGCGTCGAGTCGCACTCGAAGCCAGCGACGGTCGAGGCGGTCGCTGGCGACGCCGCCGACGAGCGCGAACAGCAGGAACGGCAGTTGCTGGCAGACGGCGACCCCAGCGATCACCCGCGGATCGGTGCTGAGCTCGGTCGCGAGCAGGGGCAGCGCGGCGGCGCGCATGCCGTCACCGACGTTCGAGACACCGGATGCCGCCCAGAGCCGCCAGAAACTCGACGGCAGGCGCATGTCTGGCTCAGCGGTCAGATCGTCGATCGAAGTGTGGTCCACGATTCGTCCGGTCGGCGGGTGGCGGTGCTGTGGGTGAGGCCAGCCGACCGGGTCGATCAGCGAGTCCGAGTCGTTCGTCTGTGTCCAGACAGCAAAACGCCAGTGCCGGAGTGAACGTGTTCGCTCGACGGCACTGGCGTTGTGTGCGTGACCTCGAAGGTCAGCGGTGGTTCACCACCAGGAAACTCCACGACGTGTCTGCATGTTGTTCACCCTTCCTCTTGAATATGTCAGGACCCCCTCAAATTACCACGAAGCGTGGTGAAGGTCCAGAGATTTTCTCGCGAATGCCGTCAGTTCAACCGCCACAAGACGCGACGCGGCGACGCACCGTGGTGGAAGGAGATGACGCGAGCCGCTCGTTGACCGGCCGGTCGGAGCGAGCACTGGCGGCCGCCGGGCTACGCTCACTCGCCATGGCTTTCACCGCCGGAGCGATTCGAGGGGTCGATGGCGCTCGCGGCATCGTCGATCATCGGCTCGCGCGCCGGATGTTGATCGCCGAGGTTCGTCGTGGACGCGTGCCGATGGACACCGTGTGCGACGCCCACCCCGAGTTGATCCGTGCGGCCCGCAACGTCGGCACCGAGACCTCGACCATCTGCCCGATCTGTGAAGAGGTCAACCTGCGTCTGGTCACCTACGTCTTCGGGCACGGCATCGGACCGCAGGGACGCTGCGTGTCGACGGCCAAGGAGATGCGCAGCCTCAACGCTCGCCCGGAGGACCTCAACGCGTACGTCGTCGAGGCCTGCACCGAATGCCGCTGGCATCACCTCCTGCGGGTGTTGCCCGTCGGCGGCCGCTCCAGGTGACCCGCGCCCGCGCGGCCGGTCGCGCGCTCGTCGCGCTGTTCGCGGTGTCGCTCGCTACAGCGGCCTGCAGCAGCGACACCGTCGACGACACGACCGCTGCGAGCGTCGCGGAGACCGCGACTGACACGATGGCTGACACGATGACTGACACGATGACTGACACGATGGCTGACACGGTCGGTTCGGACTCCGCTGCGCAGCCCGATCCGGAGTCGACCACGACGTCGATGCCCACAGCGAAGCCCGAGGTCGTGACCCGTTCGCCAGACGCCGTCGGCGAGGGCGTGCGGCCCGAAGGGTTCGGCACCACGTTGGTGCGGATCACCGCGGCCGACGGCACCGTGTGCGACGTGTGTCTGTGGCATGCGCGCGACTCGGCTCAGCGCGGTCGCGGGCTGATGGGGGTGACCGATCTCGGTGAACCGGTGGGCATGGCGTTCACGTGGGACGACCCGCTCGAAGGCGCCTTCGTCATGATCGGCACGCCGACGCCGTTGTCGATCGCCTGGTTCGCGGCCGATGGTTCCCACGTCGCCGAGACCGACATGGAACCGTGCCTGATCGACGACACCGCCGCGTGTGAGCGCTATCGGCCCGACGGCAGCTACACGTTGGCGATCGAGATGTTCCAGGGTGAACTCGCCAAGGTCGGCATCGGCCCCGGATCACGCGCCGAGATCCTGCGGCTCGTCGAACCGGGTGCCGAGGCGATCTGCCCGCTGCTCGACTGACACGGCCCGGCGACATCCCTGAACGCCATCGCCGGGCCCGAGTCGGCGTCGTGAGCGACGTCAGCTCTCGTCCGGGGAGACGCTGCTGTGCACCGTGGCGGTGGCATTCGCCGAGTCGTCGACCTCGATGTCGTAGACGTCGTGGATCAGCAGCCCTGCGAACTCGCCGGTTCCGGGTCGTACGCCGACCGCCCGAAACGTGCTGGCATCGCTCGCGATTCCGGAGAACAGGAAGCCGTTGTCGTTCGTCGCGACGACGAACGACGTCATGTCCGATCGGCTGCCGATCGGTTCGCCGTCGGTGCTGAAGAGCCGCGTGTCGAAGGTCTGCGGCGCAGGCACGAAGCGCTCGTCGTCACCGGTGAACGTGCATGCCTGTTCGATTCGTTGTTCGGCGACGTCCTGGCCGACGAACGTGGCTTCACACTCCATCGTCAGTTCGGCGCTCACCGCGCCCGGCTCCGAGCCGCCACGCGGTTCGAGGTCGGGTTCGACGGTCCAGTCGACGAGCAGGTCGATGTCGTTCTGCGAGCGGATGAACGCGGTGATCGTCTCGCCGGCGTACCGGTCGGTGCCCGAGAACAGTCCCACCGCTCGGGTCACCGGGACGCCGGCGCGTGCGACGTCGACCGAATCCTCGTCGCCCGGCGCTGCGGCGCCAGGCGTGTAGGTGTAGCCGGCGCTGAGGTAGCCGTCGTCGTTGCGCACGGTGAAGGCGACCGTCGGTGCATCGGTCCGGTAGAGCTCGAGTGACAGCTCCTGGACCGGGTCGATCGGGAGCGGGTCTCCGGTGAGCGCGCAGCGCTGCGGAGCCGTACCGACGTCGTCGGCGGCGAACACCATCGTCTCGGTGACGTCGCACGTCATCGTGTACTGGCCCGATGCGATCGGTTCGACATCAGGCAGGACGTCGCCGCTCTGAGTCGTCGACTCGCTGTCCGGTTCGCCGTCTCGTTCGCCGTCGATCGGCGTGGGGTCGTCGCTCGGTGTGCTGGACACCGGCTGATCGGCTGGCAGGTTCTCGGCGGTGTCGCGGTTGGCGACGGCGACGAGTCCGCCGACCAGCGCGATCACGACGACCGAGGCGGCGACGAGCCACACGATGCGTGACCGATTCGTCGGGTCGTTGTCGTTCGGGGTGAGCATGATGACCTCCATGGTCGATGCGTCGGCCTGGTCGGCGACCCGTTGTCGGATCGACTCCCAAGCGGTGGGTGACGATGGAGATGCCTGATCCGCGATCTGGCTCAGGTCGCGTGCGACACGGTCGGTGAAGCGGGTCATGCGTCCAGTTCCTTTCTCAGTGCAGTGAGACCTCGGCGAAGATGCGACCGGACGGTCGACGCGGGTGTGTCGACGATCTTGGCGATCTCCGATGCGGTGTATCCGCTGTAGTACCGGAGTACGACGACGATTCGTTGATCTTCTGTCAGACGGCCCAGCACATCCCAGAGTTCGTCGGCGGTGGTGGCCAAGCCCGCCGGCGGCTCTGGTGGATGCAGCGCCATCACACGACGTCGCCGAAGTGCCGATCGGCATCGACTCACCACCGCAGTGCGCAGGTAGGCACCGGGCTGGCGGATCTCGCCGAGTCGTCGAGAGACCTCGACGAAACTGTCTTGGACGAGATCTTCGGCCTCGGTGTTGCATCCCACGAGTGTGTAGGCGAGTCGAACCATGCCGGTGTACTCGTCGGCGAAGAGCCGTTCGAGTGCATCGCGCTGTTCGGCGACCGTGTTCCCTTCGGCGTCGGTCGTGTGGCTCACGTTCCCCATCATCATCAACGGCGCACGACGGCCGCGAAGTGTTGCAGGGGATTCGACGAGGCGGGAACGGTGTGGAGGGAGGAGGCGGTCCGGGCAGGCCTGTCACGCGATCGACGCGATGGCGATAGCGTGGCGCAGTCCATATTGGCCCTGCCCCTCACGGGGCTGCCGCGATGCCTGCCATCACAAGCATCCGGTATCCGAAGGGAGGAAAAACACGTATGACACGTGCCTATGAATTGATGGTCATCATCGACGGAGATGTCGATGACCCCAAAGCCCAAGCCTGGCAGAAGAACGTGACCGACGGCGTCGAAGCCGCCGGTGGCAGCGTTCACGGCAAGATCGATTGGTGGGGCAAGCGCCAGTTCGCCTACCCCATCAACAAGAAGCCGGCTGGCTACTACCTGGTCGCGGAGATCGTGGCCGAACCGGGCGCACTCGACGAACTCGAGCGCACGCTCCGCCTCGCGGACGATGTCGTCCGTCACAAGCTCATCCGACTTCCGGACGCCGAGGCCGAGCGCCGCGGTATGGCGGTCGCCACTGCCTGAGCGCAGTGATGACCGGCATCGAGCCACCACGTACCAGCCACTACGTACCAGGGGAACACCATGGCAATGGACAACACCGTCACACTGATCGGAAACCTCACTCGCGATCCCGAACTCCGCTACACCACGGGGGGTCGTGGGGTCGCGAGTTTCGGACTCGCTGTCAACCGTCGCTGGCAACAGAACGGTGAATGGCAAGAAGCGGTTTCCTTCTTCAACATCGTCGCGTGGGGCGACCTCGGCGAGAACGCCGCGGCGAGCATGACGAAAGGCACCCGGTGCATGGTCACCGGTCGCCTCGAGCAGCGCTCCTACGACAACAAAGAAGGTCAGAAGGTCAACATCACCGAAGTGATCGCCGACGACCTCGGTCCCAGCTTGCGCTGGGCTCAGGCACAAGTCGAGCGAATCAGTCGTGATGCCGCACCGCAAGGTGGCGGGGGTGGCGGCGGAGCTGCCGCTGCACCCGATCCGATCTACGGCGACGAAGAGCCGTTCTGATCGATTGTCCGACGTCGAGGTGAGCGCCGCAGCGAGCGGTGCGACCTCCCCATCGAAACGACCAGTTTTCCAGTAAGGAACCAGCCACATGGCAAGTAAGAAGAACAAGGCCCGGTCTGCCCGGGACGCCAATCCACGTAAGTTCAAGAAGAAGACCAGCGTGCTCGTCATCGAGAAGGTGGAGTACATCGACTACAAAGACGTCGATCTACTCAGCCGCTTCATGAGCGACCGCGCGAAGATCAAGAACCGCCGAGTGGCGGGCAACGATCTGCAACAGCAGCGCGAAGTCGCCAACGCCGTCAAGGTGGCGCGCGAAATGGCGCTGCTTCCCTATGCCAAGCGCGTGGCGTCGACCCGCACCGGCGGGCGTCGCGGTGAGCGTGGCGAAGGCCGCGGTGAGCGCGACACGTCGAACAACGAGCAGGGCAACGACTCGTTGGATCTCGACGACGACGTGCTCGAACTCGACAACCAGGTCGAGGGCGCCGAGTCGGCCGACGGTGACGACGAGAGTGGGGAGGGCTGATCATGCAGGTGATTCTTCGTTCCGATCTCCCGGGTCTGGGACTGCGCGGCGACATCGTCGACGTGGCAGATGGCCACGCCCGGAACTTCCTGCTCCCCAAGGGTCACGCCATCAAGGCGTCGGCTGGGGCGATCGCGCAGGCCGCACGGATGCGTTCGTCGCGCGACGCCAAGGACCACCAGTCGCGTGAGGCCGCTACGGCGGTTGCCACCACGCTGGTGCCGAAGGTGATCACGATCACGGCCAAGGCGAGCCCCGAAGGCAAGCTCTTCGGTTCGGTCCACGCCGCTGACGTCGCCGAGGCGATCAAGGAGCAGACCGGGATCGAACTCGATCGCAAGGAGATCGAGATCGACGGCGTCAAGACGGTGGGCCAGCACTCGGCCACCGCATCGCTGCACGCCGACGTGTCGTTCCCGATCACGATCGAGGTCGTCGCCGCCGAGTGATCGGCGGTGGGCTCCTGGCCCGTTGATCCCGACAGGGTGCGCATCATGGGATGCGCACCCTGTCGTCGTTTTCGGCGACATCTCGTCGCTCTGCATCCCCGAGGAGCACGTGCTGGCGCACAACGTTGTCACAGGGCCGCGTCACACTGCAGGGTGTGCGGAGTCGTTGGTCGACCACATGGAGCGCGGTGATCCGCGCTGGGAGTTATCCACCGACGCGCCCCCGTCGTTTGTCCACACCCACCCGGTGTTTTCCACAGGAACGTCACAGGTGAACCCTGTGTCGGTCCACTGGCTATCGGCACTGGTTGCCCACAGGCCGCGCCTGGTTGAGTAGACCCCTCATGGCTGGCGACGAGAACTTCCCCATCGACTACGGCAACGGCGGCGGCCCGAGCGGCGGCGCGTCACGGCGCTTCTCGGCGTCCGGTGGCAGCGCTGGCCGTGTCCCGCCGCACAACTTGCAGGCCGAGGAATCGGTGCTCGGCGCGCTGCTGTTGTCGCGCGACGCGATCGGCGTGGTCGGGGAGGCCGGCCTCGGCCCACGCGATTTCTACAACCCAGGGAACCAGCACATCTTCGACGTCATCCGCTCGATCTATTCGACCTCGGGTCCGGTCGACATCGTCACCGTCGCCGACGAGTTGCGCAAGCACGGTCTGCTCGAGGAGATCGGTGGCATCGAGCGGTTGAGTGAACTGCAGAACGCAACACCGTCGGTGTCGGGCGCCGAGCATTACGCCAAGATCGTCATGGATACGGCACTGCTGCGCCGCCTGATCCACACGGCGAGCGAGATCACCGACATCGCCTTCAGCGAACCCGACGACGCCACGAAGGCGGTCGATCTCGCCGAATCGAAGATGTTCGAGGTCGCCGAAGACCGCAACGTCGACTCCACCCGCATCGTGCAAGACGTGCTCGCCGAGACCATGGAGCATCTCGAAGCGACCTACGAACGGGGCAACGACCTGACCGGCGTGCCGACCGGCCTCGACGATCTCGACGCGATCCTGCACGGGCTGCAACCCAACACGCTCAACATCATCGGCGCCCGTCCGGCCATGGGCAAGACGGCGCTCGGGCTCGGCATCGCCACCCACGTCGCCAAGTCCACGCATCTGCCCGTGGTCGTGTTCTCGCTCGAGATGGCCCACCTCGAACTCTCGCAGCGCATCCTGGCGAGCGAAGCACGTGTCGACTCGTCCAAGTTGCAGTCCGGGCGTCTCACCGAATCCGACTGGTCGAAGGTCGGCCTCGCCATCGGCCGACTCGAGGTGCCGCTGTTCCTCGACGACAACCCGCAGGTGACGGTCATGGAAATCCGGGCAAAGGCGCGGCGCATCGCCGCCCAGCACGGCGGCATCGGGCTGATCCTGATCGACTACCTGCAGTTGATGAGCGGTAGCGGTCGCCCTGAGAACCGCCAACTCGAAGTGAGCGAGATCAGCCGAAACCTGAAGGTCCTCGCTCGCGAGTTGAAGTGTCCGGTCGTGGCGCTGAGCCAACTGAGCCGAAACCTCGAAGCTCGTGCCGACAAGCGTCCGATGCTCGCCGACCTGCGCGAGTCCGGATCGATCGAACAGGACGCCGACGTCGTGATGTTCCTCTATCGCGACGAGGTGTACAACGACGATTCACCCGACAAGGGCATGGCCGAGTTGATCATCGCCAAGCACCGCGCCGGTCCGACCGGCAAGGCCCGCCTCGTCTTCCAAGGCCACTTCACCCGCTTCGACAACGCCGCCCGCAACATGTGAACGACAGAGTGGGTCAGACCCACTCTGTCGCATACCGGCTCAGTGTCCGGCCGCGAGCCCGGCCCAGAACGCGTCGAGCCGGGTGACGAAACGGTCCGGGTCGACGAGATGCGGGTAGTGGCCGTGGTCGGGCCAGACTTCGGTGATCGCACCGCTGATTCGACTTGCCAGCCAGTCGCCGTAGGCCTCGCCAGGGTCGACACCGAACAACGACAGGTAGGGCGTGGTGGTGCCGCGATAGCCGGCGAGCGCCGCGTCGACGGCGTCGGCGATCTCGGCGAGATTCGAGTTGAGGATGAGATCCCACACTCCGAGGACGACCTTCTGGTCCGGTCGCCGCGCTGCGTTGACACGCTCGAGTTCGGCAGGTGCGATCGCGTCCCCGGCGAGCAGGCCGAACAGCGCCTCGATGATCGCGGGGAAGGCGTCGGCGTCGCGCAATTGGTCGGCGAACGGCATCAACTGCTCCTTGAAACCGCCGAGCTGGAGCGACTGGTCGACGTTGACGATCGAGGTCACCGGCATCGCCGCGCCGACGGCCGACACCACCGCACCGCCGAGCGAATGACCGACCAGGTGCGGGTGTTGCACGCCGGTCGCCATGGCCACGGCGATCACGTCGCCCGCCATGGCCTCGAGGTCGTAGCGCTCGGCCGTGGCGGACCTGCCGTGTCCGCGCAGGTCCATGGTGATGAGTTGGTGGTGGGTCGCCAACCGTTCGGTGACCGGCGCCCAGGTGATCGAGCTCTCGGTGATCCCGTGCACCAAGATGACCGGCGGACCACTCGCGACGGCGTCGGACCCGTGGACTTCGAACTCGATGATGGTCCCGTCCGACGCCTCGATGTTTGCCATGGCACCAGTCTCTCACCTGCCGCCGCGCACGGAACGGACTCAGACGCGCAGCGCCACGAGAAACTGTCCGCCACCTTCGTCGATGTCGATCGACACGGTGAGGTCGGGTTCGAGACGCGAGATTCGATCGAGCAGCCATGCTGCGGTCTCCTCGGCGTCGGCGCGCGACGGACATCGCGCCATCACTTCTCGACCTCCTTTGGTGGCGAGGCATTCCACGCTGGGGATGATCGGTGACGGGTCGACGACGAAGAGGTGGTCGGCCCACGGGACGACCGCCTCGGTGTTGCCCTTGCCGGTGTTGCACGACCGGTGGGCCAGCCGTTCGCTGACCTCACCGCTTCCCCGCCGCTTCTTGCTCTTGGCCTTGGCCTTGCGCTCGGTCATGCGACTGTCGACGCTCGGTCCGCGATCGTCGTTGACCGATCGCTCGCGGTCGACGGGCTCATCGCAGAGCCAACACCGCCATCCGTCCTGCTCACCGATGTCGTCGAGGCGCGCCATGACCGGCACGGTACCGACCGGACCAGGCACACTGTGTGGATGCGGCTGGGATCACGATGATGGCGATGACCGAGACGACGCCGATCTCGCTGGTGGGGATCGCGATCGACGCCAACTCGTCGCATCTGTTCGGCGCTGCGGCCGGCCCTGCTGCGATTCGCGCCGCGTTGCGTTCGGGTTCGGGCAACCACTCGACGGAGCGTTCGGTCGATGTCATCGAACACCTCGACGATCTCGGCGACATCGAGGTGAGCAATGAGCGAGGGAGCGTTGCTGATGCCGATGCGATCACGGCGGCGATCGACCGGCAACTGAGCGTGGGACGGCAGGTGATCACGTTGGGCGGTGATCATTCGATCACCTTCCCGATCCTGCGTGCCGTCGGCGATCATCACCCGGAGCTCACGGTCGTGCACATTGACGCGCACCCCGACATCTACGACGATCTCGACGGGAACCCGCTGAGCCACGCGTCACCGTTCGCTCGGGCTCTCGAAGTGGGCTGCATGACCACGCTCGTTCAACTCGGGATCCGAACCGCCACCCCGCACCAGCGAGAGCAGGGCGAGAGATGGAGCGTGACGATGCTGTCGCCGCGAGAGCTCGAGCATTTCGATCCGTCGTCGCTGCGTGGGCCGATCTACCTCTCCGTCGACCTGGACGGGTTCGACCCGTCGGTGGCGCCGGGGGTGTCGCATCACGAACCCGGCGGCCTGACCGTGCGTGAGGTGCTCGACGTGATCGACGCGTTGCCCGGCCCGCTCGTCGGTGCCGACATCGTCGAACTCAACCCGAGCCGCGACCTCGTCGACATGACGGCGATGGTCGGTGCGAAGCTCGTGAAGGAGATCGCCGGGGCGATGCTCGATCGTCGCTGACGTGCGAGACGCCGCTCGGTCGTGCCCGCTCAGACGTGACGGCGGCGGCGAGTCGTCAGCAGGACGATCACTCCGGCGGCAGCGAGCGCGCTGGCAATCATGATGACCTGGCGCGGCGCATTCGATCCGGTAGCCGGCAACGTGGCCTCCACCACGACCACGACCGAGGAGCCGCTCGCGGTCGCCTGACCGTCGTCGGCGACCACGGTGATGACGGCTGAGCCCTGCGTGCGACCGCGAACCAGCACCTCGTAGCGGTGATCGAAGAGCGCGTTGCCGCCGCTGGGCGTGAGCCGACTGATGCTGATGATCTCGAGCACTGATCGATCGTTGGCGGTCGCTCGGATCCAGACCGGGTCGCCATCGGCGTCGCGCAGCGTGACCGGCAGCACGGTCTCCATGCCGGCGCTGATGGTGCGAGCAAGGATCGGCTGGATGATCGGCGGAGTGTTGGAGAGCGTCACTGGTGCCGTCGAGTCGTTGCTCTCGTCATTGTCGGACGGACCCTCGACCGTGGACGGCGGAATCGTGCTGGCTGGAACGGTGCTGGCTGCAACGGTGCTCGTGGTGGGGGACGTGGTGGGGGACGTCGTGCTGCTCGACGTGGGCGTCGTCGATGGCTCGGTGGTGGTCGGTGTCGCCGTGGTGGAGGGGGAGGGTGCGCTGGTGGTCGTCTCGGCGCTGATCGTCGTGGTGCTCTCCGCGCTGACGGTCGTGGTCGTCTCTGCGCTGATCGTCGTGGCGCTGATCGTCGTGGTGCTGATCGTCGTGGCGCTGATCGTCGTGGTGCTGATCGTCGTGGTGCTCGCTTCGTCGTCTGGGCCGACTTCGACCGCGCCGATGTCGAGCGCTGCTGCCTGGACGCGGGCCTGTCCGCGTTGATCGGTGGGCCCTGGTGACGCGGCTGCGGCGTCGCCGCCGTCGATGGCGACGGAGCCCGGGATCGGCAGCATCGTGAGCGTCGGCCCGCCGTGGCCGCCGAGTGGCCCGACCACGGGGTCGTCGTGTTCGATGTTGGATGGCCCAGCGGACGATCCGATGGGAAGGATCGAGTGCGCGAAGGTCATCGGCCCGAGACCGTCGGTGGCGTTGCCGGTGACGATCGAGTGATCGACCGTACCCGCCGGCGAACTGAACACGGGTGCGGCGTTTGCGAGTGTGCCGTTGTCGACGACGGTGGCGTGACGAACCGACAACGTCGATCCCGGCTCCGTCTGGTCGACGACGGCGGCGGCACCGGCTGTGGCGTTGCCGGTCAAGGTGGAGGTCACCACGTGGATCGGGCCGATGGCCGACGAGGAGATCGCCGGGCCCGCATTCCCCGAGATCGTCGATCGTTCGATCTGGGTGGTGGCGAAACTGTTGGACACCACGACGCCCGCGCTGGACGCGTCGGCGGATGTGGAATCGGTGATGCTCACGAACCCGCCGGCGTCGTCGAGCACGACACCGGTCTCGTTCGCCGTCACGATCGTGCGGGAGATGATGGTCGCACCGAACACGGCGCCGACCTCGAGGCCAGCCTCAGCGTTGCCGGTGGCGCGCAGGTTGGTGAGGATCGCGTCGTCGGCCTGGCGGATCGTCAGCCCATTCCCCGCTGCCGAGGTGTCGAACCAGGAGTCGGTGATCGTCACGGACCCGGAGATGTCGGCAATCGTCGCCCCGTCGAGCGCGTTCTCGCTGACGGCGACGCCGGTGAGCACGACGTCGTCGTCGACGGTGTCGATCACGAGCCCCGACCCCGAGCGGCTGGCAGCAAACGACGAGTCGGTGATGACGATGCTGCGTTCGATGCCAGTGAGGACGACGTTGTCGGCCTCGTTGTCGCCCGTCGTCAGGTTCGTGAACGTGATGATGTCGTCAGCGTCGTCGATGCGCAGGCCGTGCCCGTTTCCGGTGATCGTGGTCGAGGTGATCTGCACCGGCGCGCCGGTGGCGCGGATCGTGACACCACCGTCGTTGCTGGTGACCGTGCCGTCATCGATCTGCAGGCCGCCGTCGAGCGTGACGTCGATGGCAGATCCACCGCTCCCGGTGATCGTCACGTCGGCCAGGTCGACGTCGCCCCCGACGTCGACCGGGTTCAGCGTGCTGATCGCCGCGCCGCCGGTGCCGTCGACGGTGACGCCGGTGAGCGTGAAGTCGGCACTCGCGGTGAGCACGAACGCGTCACCGGTGGGGTTGGTGATGCCGACGACGCCGCCGCCGGTGAGTTCGAGGTCGTCGCTGATCACGAGTGGTGACTGCAGGGTGACCGTTCCGGGGCCGAGGCTCGCGGCGAAGGCGATACGGTCCGGACCAGGATGTGCGTTCGCGACGGTCACCGCTTCGCGAAGTGTGTCGCCGTCGGCCGGATCATCGCTGAACGTGTCGACCACGAAGTCGACGGCCTCGACGGTTCGGGTCGACAGCGCCGCCGTCGTGCCAGTAGCAGCGAGCAGTGCCACCGTGATCGCCGGAGCGAACCGTCGTCGCCGCGAGCGCGTCGAGACATCGGGTCGACGCGGCCGCGGTGTGGACGAGCGTGGTGAGGTCATGGGTACGTCTTGGCGAGCGATGCGATTCCGCTTCGCCTTGATTTCTTAGACGGTGATCGAGCGATCATCGCGGATGCTGGGATCGTCGAACTCCGGATCGGATGCTTCGGAGTCGACGACCAACGGCCGATACCGTGGATCCCATGGCCACGACCGACGTGATCTCGTCGCCGACTCCCGGCGTGCTGGTGCCCATGGGCGACGCGCTCACCGATGTGCTCCCTACCGAGCGGTTCAACGACCGAGGCGTGCCGACGCGGCCGTGGCGCGACGAACTCCGTCGCATCGCGGACCTGCGCAACCTCGTCACCGTGGTGGGTTGCGTGGTGCAGTCGTTCGGCGTCGTGATCGTCGCGGCGGTCATCCACACCTGGTGGTCGTATGCCCTTGCGTTCGTGTTGATGGCACGCGGCCATGTGTGTCTCAACATCCTTGCTCACGAAGCAGCGCATCGACTGCTCTTCTCGAAGCGCTGGGCCAACGACCATGTGGGTCGCTGGGTGCTCGGCTACCCGACGCTGCAGCCGACGCTCGCCTACCGGCGCGCGCATTTCGCACATCACCGCGACGAGATGGGCCCGGACGAGCCCGACATGAACCTGTACTCGGGCTATCCGATTCCGGCCGACTCGTGGCATCGCAAGCTGCGCCGCGACCTCACCGGTGTTACCGGGTACAAGCGGATGAAGCAGCTCGGTGGGGCGCTGCGCAACGGTGGCACCGAGGCGTGGCAGGTCGTCGGTGTGCAGATCGCCATGTTGGCGCTGTCGATCGCGTTCGCTCGCCCGCTGGCATATGTCGTGTGGATCGTGTCGTGGTTGACGATCTGGCAGTTCACCAACCGGCTGCGGGCCATCGCTGAGCACGGCGGCATGATCCGATCACGCGATCGTCGTCAGACCACCCACGTGGTCCGCCAGACGTGGCTCGCTCGCTACTGGATCGTGCCGTACCACACCGGCTGGCACCTGGCGCACCACGTCGACATGGGCGTCACGTGGCGCAATCTGCCCCGGCTCCACGAGGCGCTCGTCGCCGACGGTTGGATCACGCCGGAGATCACCTACCCGAGCTACCGCGACTTCTGGCGCCACGTCACCCGCTGAACGACGACGTGACGGCGAGGTCATGGTGCCAGGCACGATGACCTTTCGAGTGAGGTCATGGTGCGAGGTCATGGTGCCAGGCACGATGACCTGTGGCGCTGGCTAGTCGGTGATCGCCTGCGATTCGCGCATGGCACCGGCGAAGATGCCTTTGGCCATGAGCGACGTCTCGGCCGCCCGGCGCGCTCGATAGACGTCGGCGCGGATGCCGTGGATCGCAGCGTCGTCGGGCGCTGCCCACGCCGCGAGGTCGGCGAGGTGCGAGGCGAGGCGGAAGTCCTCGACCCCTGCGAGTTCGGCGGCACGCGCCGCCAGCTTCTCGGCACCGCCAGCGAGCGCGGCGAGTTCGCTCGCCAAGACCGCATCGGGTGACGGCTTCAGCCGGCTCGGCGCGCCGTCCCACCATCCACCGAACTGACGCCACACGTTTCGGATCACGAACTCCGGTTCGTCGTACAACGGCCGCAGGTACGGCTTGGCGAGCAGGTCGCCGTCGACGCGAACGCTGTGGATGATCGTGTCGAGTACCTCCCCGGCGTTCATCATCTCGAGCACGTTGGCGACGAGGTGTTCGAGCGCACCGGCGATCGTGGTCAGCATCTCCTCGATGCGATCGGCGCCGCCGACCGGCAGTCCGTGCGCTGGCAGCAGGATCTCCGGACGGCGCGACGCCATGTCGCGCAGGGCGGCCGCCCACTCGATCGGGAAGCGCTGCACCTTTTGCGGGTTGCCGGCGTTGGGGAAGTTCCAGATCACGAAGTCGCCGGCGAACAACCACCGCTCATTCGGCATCCAGCCCCAGAGGTGATCGTCGGTTTCTCCTCGAGCGTGATGCAACTCGATCGTTCGCGACCCGATCTCGATCGTGTCGTGGTCGCCGACCACGTGCGTGGGGTGCAACGTGTCGGGCGGGATGAAGTTCGGTGCTTCGCCGTCACCCATCTGGAAGTCACCGCGGACACCGCCGAACTGGCGAGCGTTGATCAGCACGTTCCATGAGTTCGTGGTGCGGTAGCGATCGAATCGACGAGCGACGTTCTCATGGCCGACCACGTCGATGCCGTCGTAGGCCGCGTCGAAGTGGATCGAGCCGCCGACGTGATCGGCGTGGCCGTGGGTGTAGATGAGCCGACGAACCGGATCGGAGCGCCACCCTTGGATCGCGTCGACGACCGCGGCGCCGGTGTTGGCGTGCGACGCGTCGAACGCGACGAGTCCATCGCCGGAGTCGACGACGACGCTGTGGCTGAACGACTCGACGACCGCGAGGCCGTCGGCGACCTCGCTCAACTCGTTGGTGATCCGGTTGAAGGGTTTGTCGATGTCGCCGCTCTCGACGATGGCCGCCGACAGTTCGAGGAGGTCGTCCATGCCGCGACCCTATTTCCTGGGCACCTCCTCGACGGCACGGATGTGTTCTTCGGACGGAGCTCGGTCGTGCTGGCAGACTGGTCGAATGCCTGCTCCGAAGATCCGAGACGTCGACTTTCGCGATCTGATGCACCTGGAGCCGCACGGACCCGACACCTTCGTCGGCATCGTCGCCCGCTACCCGTGGGGTGATCGCCTGTTCGGCGGCCAAGTCGTCGCGCAGGCGTTGCGGGCGGCGATCCACACGGTCGACACCGAGCGGCGGGCGCACTCGCTGCACTCCTACTTCATCCGCCCGGGTTCGCCCGACGAGCCGATCCGTTTCGAAGTCGAGCGGCTCCGCGACGGACGTTCGTTCTGCACGCGCCAGGTGGTCGCGCGCCAGTCGGCCGGCGCGATCCTCAACCTGTCGGTGTCGTTCCAGGTCGACGAAGACGAGGCCGACGTCCAGTTGAACTCGATCCCCGACTCGGTGAAGTCTCCCGACGATCCGTCGCTGGCCGACTTCTCGTGGGGCGCCTTGCTCGATCGCCGTGCGGCCGACGCGTCGGCTGATCGACTCGGCTACTGGATCCGCCTCGACGCCGACCTGGGCGACGATCCCGACCTGCACCTGTGCGGTCTGGCGTTCATGTCCGACGCGGCGCCGTCACGCGCCGGCCGGTCACCGCACCCCGACTTCACCAACGACGCCTCCGACCGGTTCAAGTTCATCGGAGCCAGCCTCGACCATTCGCTGTGGTTCCATCGCGAGAGTCGGGCCGACGAGTGGCACTGGTTCGACCTCACGTCGCACGGACTGTCGGGAGGTCGGGGTCTGGTGAGCGGCGACGCGATGACTCAAGCCGGCGTGCATGCCGCGTCGTTCACCCAGGAGGTGTTGTTGCGACGTCGTCGCGAGAAGCCCGCGGGCGTGCCCGAGTCGTGAACGGGGTTCATGAATCGTGACCGAAGAGCGGATCCGTTGCTCGTGGCCGACCACCGACGAGCAGTACCTCGCCTATCACGACCACGAGTGGGGCCGTCCGACCACCGACGCGCGTCGCCTGTTCGAGAAGATCTGCCTCGAGGGGTTCCAGTCGGGGCTGAGCTGGCTGACGATCCTGCGCAAGCGCGAGAACTTCCGCGCTGCGTTCGCCGACTTCGACATCGAGCGGGTGGCTCGGTTCGGCGACCGTGACGTCGAGCGCCTGCTGGGCGATGCCGGCATCATCCGACATCGCGGCAAGATCGAAGCGACGATCAACAACGCGCAACGCGCGATGGAGTTGGTCGAGCGAGAGGGGTCGCTGGTCGACTGGATCTGGAGCTGGGCGGTCGTCGATCCGGAGCGAACCGTCGACGGGGGCATCCCGGCGTCGACGGAGCATTCGGCGGCGTTGGCGAAGGAACTCAAGCGCCGCGGTTGGAGGTTCTTCGGTCCGACCACGGCCTACGCGTTCATGCAGTCCGAAGGGCTGACGAACGACCACGACGATTCGTGCTTCGTCCGCGACGCCTGCGAATCGGAACGCCGCGCCCTGCTGGCGACCTGATGCGACAGAGTGGGTCAGACCCACTCTGTCGTTTTCGGTCGGGGACTCGTCGGCGGTACCGTCGCGTCATGGGGAACCAGTCGCATGTGGACGTGTTGATCGTCGGAGCGGGCCTGTCGGGCATCGGGATGGCGTGCCATCTCACCCGGGAGTGTCCGACGTTGTCGTATCGGATCGTCGAAGCCCGAGATGACCTCGGCGGGACGTGGGATCTGTTCACCTATCCCGGCATCCGATCCGATTCCGACATGTACACCCTCGGCTACGACTTCAAGCCGTGGGCAAGCGACATCGGCATCGCGGATGGCCCGTCGATCAAGGCGTACGTCGTGGAGACCGCGGAGGAGCACGACGTGATGCGCCACATCACGTTCGGCCGCAAGGTGGTCGCCGCGTCGTGGGACTCCGACACGTCGCGTTGGACGGTGTCGCTCCAGCACCTCGGCGCCGACGGTGAGCCGACCGGTGAGACCTCGTCGATCACCTGCAACTGGCTGCAGATGTGCAGTGGCTACTACTCGTACACGAACCCGCACCGCCCCGACTTTCCGGGCGAGGAGGCGTTCGCCGGTCGCATCGTCCATCCGCAGATGTGGCCCGACGACCTCCACGACGCGGCCGACCTCGACGGCAAGAAGATCGTCCTCATCGGCTCCGGCGCGACGGCGGTCACGCTGGTACCGGCGCTCGCGGACCAGGGTGCGCACGTCACCATGTTGCAGCGCTCGCCGACGTGGATCTTCCCTGCGCCGAACCGCAACCCGATCATCGTCGGCCTGCGCAAAGTGTTGCCGGAAACCGTCGCGTACCGCGTGATTCGCAAGATCAACTCGACGCGATCCGAACTCGTGTACCGGCAGTCGCGCAAGAACCCGGAGAAGGTGAAGGCGCTGATCAACAAAGAGGTGCGCAAGGCGCTCGGCGACGACTTCCCGATGGACCCGCACTTCACGCCGAACTACAACCCGTGGGATCAGCGGCTGTGTCTGTCACCCGACGCCGACATCTTCGAGGCGATCAAGGCTGGCACGGCCACGGTCGTCACCGATCACATCGACACGTTCACCGAGTCGGGCATCGCGCTGGCGAGCGGCGAGCATCTCGATGCCGACATCATCGTCACGGCCACCGGTCTCGAGATGCTGGCGCTCGGCGGGGTCACGCCGGTGGTCGACGGTGAGCCGGTCGATCTCGCGAACACGTTCACCTACAAGGGCTTCATGTATTCGGGAGTCCCGAATCTCGCGACGACGTTCGGATACATCAACGCGTCGTGGACGCTTCGTGCCGATCTCGTCGCACGGTACGTCTGTCGCCTGCTGAACAAGATGGCCGAGAACGGCTCGACGCGGGCGATGCCGATCCAGGACGATCCGGACATGGCGCGCCGTCCCTACGTCGACGACTTCCCGGCCGGGTACATGCAACGCAGCATCGACGCCTATCCCAAGCAAGGCGACCGCGATCCTTGGACGGCGGCGCAGAGCTACAAGTACGACCGCAAGGTGCTGCTCGGACCTGACGTCGACGTCGACGACGGCGTGATCGAGTTCAGCTCACCCGTGCGCCAACCCGCGCCGGCCTGATCGCGCTCGATCAATAGCCGCGGGACGGATCGACGATGGCGTCGGCGGGCAACGTGCCGTCGGCGAGGAAGCGTCGGACGTTCGCCGCGGCGATGACCGCCGCGGTGTCGGGGCTCGTCGGCCCCGAGATGTGGGGGAGCACGGTGACGTGGGGGTGCGCCCAGTAGCGATGCTCGGGTGGCAGCGGTTCGACGATGAAGACGTCGAGCACGGCGTGGTCGAGGTGGCGACGATCGAGCGCGGCCAAGAGCGCATCGTCGTCGACGGTCGCACCGCGGCCGAAGTTGATCAACGACGCACCGGCGGGCATCGCCGTGAACGCGTCGCCGTCGAGGAGTCCGATCGTGTCGCTCGTCTGCGGAAGCAGGTCGACGATGATGTCGGACCGCTCGAGCAGGGCGACGAGTCCGTCGTCGCCGTGGAAGCACTCGACGCCCGACACCGCCTTGGGTGAACGCGACCATCCCGCCACCGTGAACCCGTTCGCGACGAGCCGCTCGGCGGCGCGGGTGCCGAGCATGCCGAGGCCGACGATGCCGACTCGTCGATCGCTGGTCCGAACCAGCGGTCGAGGAACCCACGTCGCGGCGCGCTGCTGACTGGCGTACCTCGGCATGTCGCGATGGAGGTACAGCGTCCACGCCAGGACGGCCTCGGCCATCGTGTCGGCCAACTGCGGGTCGACCATCCGGGCGACGGCGACGCCAGCCGGCACGATCGGCAGCACCGTCTCGACGCCAGCCCACGTGCTGTGCGCGAGTTGCAGGGCGGGCATCGTTGCCAGCTGCTCGGCGGTGGGCCCGTCGACGATCGCCACGCGCACCTCGGCGAGTCGTTGCGGTGCGATGTCGGCGAGCACGGCGAGTTCGACATCCGGGAGCGCGGTGCGGAGCCGCTCGATCAATTCGAGGTGTGGCGGCCAGTCGGTCCGGCGGACGTACGCGACGAGCGGAAGCACGCCTGGAGCCTCGCACGACGACGCCGCTCGCGACAAGGAGCACCGCGAGCGACAGAGTGGGTCAGACCCACTCTGTCGCTGGGCGTAGAGTCGGTGGATGATCGGTGTCGAGTCGTGTGACCGCTGCGGGTTCGAGCGGGGGGAATGGAACGAACAGGACGCGAACCGAACGCTCGCGCACGCCGAGGAGTTGCTCGTCGGATGGTGCGACGGCGCGACCGGACGACTCGATGAGAAGCTGGAAGCCCGACGCATCGACGACCTCAAGGCGATCACCGCCGCCGAGGATCTGTTCGACAAGGTGCATCACCTGATGCACGGGCTGGTCTCGCTCGCCGACGTTCGGCGGGCGGCGGGCGATGCGGTGCCGCATCAACGGGGATCGGTCGCAGCGCTCAACACCTCGTCGGGCGGGGTCCCGAAGACGCGCATCGACGACGCCGACGTCGAGCGACGCGGCATCGTCGGCGATGTGCAGTCGACTCGACTGCACCACGGCCGGCCGTGGCAGGCGCTGTGCTTGTGGAGCGCCGAGGTGATCGACGACTTCGCCGCGGCCGGGCATCCGCTCGAGCCGGGACGCGCCGGGGAGAACGTGACCATCGCAGGCGTCGACTGGTCGACGCTGCGCGGCGGGACGATCATCGACATCGGCGACGTGAGGTGCCAGCTCAGCGCACCGGCGACACCGTGCAAGAAGAACGCGCCGTGGTTCCTGGACGGCGACTTCATGGTGATGGATCACGACCGCCACCCCGGCACCAGCCGCTGGTACGCGTCGGTTCTTCGTCCGGGGACGATCACGACGGGAGCACCCGTCACCGTCAGCCCGTTCTGACGCCCGCCGACCCGTAGATCGGTCGCCACCGACCTCTTTCCGAGTCGGAAACGGCTCGCGAACGATCCGAGTTCCGAAACCCGACCGTTCGCCCGTCGAATACGGTGCATGCATGCAGTGGATTCGCCGCCATCTCAAGGTCCTGCTTCCGGTCACGGTCGTCGGACTCGGCGTGATCGCCTACCTCGCCTTCGCGGTGTTCGGTGTGCACACGCTGTTCATCGACGACAAGGTCGACGAAGCTGGCCCCGTCTTCGATTCGGGTGCGGCTGCGGTCGCGGTCGACGCCGAGGTGACCGGCGACGGTGCTGACACGACGACCATCGGTGACACCGAGCTGCCGACGCCGACCGAGTCCGCGACGGATCCGGCGACGGATTCAGAGCGTGTGGCCGCCGACGAGCCTGTGCCCGACGAGGCGCCCGCGGCCACCTCCCCGCCAGCGCCCCAGATCGTCACGCTCGCGGAGGGTTCGTTCATCCCGCTCGGTCGCTACAGCGGCGAAGGTCGCGCCGTCGTGCTGAACGACGGGAGTGAGCAGCGCTTCGTTCGATTCGAGAACTTCTCGACCGACAACGGCCCCGACCTGCGGGTCTACCTCTCGGTCTCCGACGCGGACGGCCCGAGCGGAGCCTTCGACGACGACTTCATCGACCTCGGCGTCCTGAAGGGCAACATCGGCGATCAGAACTACGAGATCCCCGTCGGCGTCGACCTTTCGATCTACGACACGGTGGTCGTCTGGTGTGTGCGCTTCTCGACACCGTTCACCGCCGCTGATCTCGTGTGACCGAGCGTGACGCTTCGACCGGAGCCGGCTGAGCGTCACTTGGTACGGCAGCGAGATGACGATCTGCTGACCGCGCGCTGCGAACCAACCCGACAAGGTCGCCGTCATCGACGATCGCGTGGGCGTCGACGTGCGGATCTGTACCTATACCGAACTCGAGCGTCGGTCGAATCAGCTCACCCACGTGCTCGCCGATCACGGGGTCGCGCGCGGATCGAAGGTCGTCTGGTGCCGACAGAACTCGGTCGGTGTCATCGAAGGGATCAACGCCGCCCGCGAGATCCCGCGATCGATGACGTGGATGGACGATCTGCCGAAGACCGGTTCGGTCAACGTGCTCGCCCGCGACCTGCGAACCCCGTTCTGACCCACTCTGTCGCACTCATTCGTCAGGGGCGTATGGAGGCGAGCCAGTCGTCGACCAGTCGCTCGACGTCGTCGGCGTCCATCGGCCGGCGGGCGATGAGCGCTGCGAAAAACATCGGGCCGACGAGGCGACTGACCGCGTGGATCGGTTCGATGCGCTCCGACAACTGACCGTTCTCGACGGCTGCCTCGAGCACCGTCTGCATGTCGGCGAGCCCGGCCTCGATCAGTGCCTCTTGCGCGTGGTTCGTCTCGTCGTCCCACTGCGCTTGCGTGATCAGTGCACTGAACACCTTGGTGAGGCGTGGATCCGCGAAGGCCTCGGCCATCTCGTTTGCCTTGTGCAACAGGTCGGTGCGAATGTCGCCGGACAGCTCCGGTCGCGTGCGCGGCTTGACGTTGTTCAAGATGTCGAAGAGCAGCTCGGCACGTGTCGGCCAGTACTTGTAGAGGGTCGTGCGACTGACGCGCGCGGCCGTCGCGATCGCTGCGTGGGTCACGCCGTCGGGGCCGTTCTCCAGCAGGATCGGGATGCCCGCAGTGATCACGGCGTGGCGCGTCCGTTCGACCCGCGGGTCGGTCGACGCGTCGGACGCACCGCAGTAGCCGCTCGTCGTCGTGTCGGGCTCGTCGTTCATGCTGGGTTGATCATGCTGGGTTGATCATGCTGGGTTCGTGGCGGTGCTGCTGTGTCACCCGACACGTGCTCGATCGTTGCATTCTACCGAGAAAGTGAGCACGATGTTCACTTATGAACAGACTGTCCACCTCGGAGCGGGTCACTGCGCCCCAAGACCGATCCGCCCGATCCGCCCCCCACTCGGTGTGGGCACGTCTCGGCGGGTTCGCGTTCGACCGTCGCGGTCGTGTCCTCGGGGCCTGGATCGTCGTCCTCGTCGGCGTCTTCGTGTCGCTCGCGCTGGTCGGCACGTCGTCGGAGTCGTCGTTCGACACGCCTGACTCGGAGTCCGCGAGTGGCTTCGACATCCTGCAGGAGAACTTCGGCAGCGCCGGCAGCTTCCTGTCCGGTTCGATCGTCTTCGAGGCGGAACAGGGCATCGACGATGCGACCATCGCCGCGTCGATGGGGGAGCTCTTCGACGAGGTCGAGGCGTTCGAGGAGGTCACGGTCACGAGTCCGTACTCCGACATCGGGCGTCAGCAAGGTCTGGTCGCCCCCGACGGGCGCATCGCCTATGCGACGCTCGCGTTCACCGATGACACCAACGAGATCCGCGCGAGCGAGATCGGCGCCGAGATCACCGAGTTCGTCGCCGAGATCGACGTCGACGGGCTCAACATCGAGATCGGCGGTGCCGCGTTGTCCGAGTTCGAGCCGCCCGAGAGCGAGTTGATCGGTATCGCCTTCGCGATCGTCATCTTGATCCTCGCGTTCGGTTCGGTGCTCGCGATGGGCCTGCCGATCGGTGTGGCGCTGTTCGGCGTCGGGATCGGCGTCGGCACGATCTCCCTGCTCTCGAACGTCATGTCGATTCCCGACTTCGCGACGAGCCTCGGCGCGATGATCGGCCTCGGGGTCGGCATCGACTACGCCCTCTTCATCGTGACCCGATACCGAGAGGGGACGCGAGCCGGCATGGAGCGGCGGACAGCGGTCGTCTCCGCCATCGACACGGCGGGGCGCGCCGTGGTGTTCGCCGGCTTCACCGTCGTGATCTCACTGCTCGGCATGTTCGTCATGGGACTGTCGTTCATCAACGGCCTCGCGACCGGCGCGGCGGTCACCGTCGCCATCACGATGGTCGCCTCGGTCACCCTGCTCCCGGCGTTGATCGGCTTCGCCGGATCGCGCGTCGAGACGACCCGGTGGCGCGGCCTGATCATGGCCGGCGGCGCGTCGTTCGGCGTGCTCGGCGTCGGCATCGGCGTGCAGCCGATGGCGCTGCTCGGCCTCGTGGTGCTCGTCTCCACGCTGGTTGCCTCGTTCTTCGTTCCGAAGCTGCGAGAGGCCTTGCCGCCGCGCACCGAGAAGCCGCTCCGCGAGACGTGGTCATATCGATGGAGTCGGTTCGTGCAGCGTCACCCGTGGCCGATGGCGCTCGGTGTGACCGTGCTGTTGCTCGCGCTCAGCACACCGGTGTTGGGCCTTCGGCTCGGCTTCGGCGACGAGAGCACGTTCGCCGACGACACGACCACCCGACAGGCCTACGAGTTGCTCGCTGACGGGTTCGGTCCGGGCAGCAACGGGCCGCTGCTGCTGGTGGCGAACGTCGATTCCGCGGGTGACCTGCCCGCGGCATCGTCGTTGGTCGCGACCCTGAACGAGACCTCAGGCGTCGCCCAAGCGCTCGGCCCGATCCCCTCCGACAGCGGCAACGCGCTGCTGATCCGGGTCGTGCCCTCGACCGGTCCGCAAGACGAGGCGACCTCGGACCTGGTCAAGACGCTGCGCGACGAGGTGCTCCCGGCGGCGACCGCCGACACCGATCTCGAGGTGCTGGTGACCGGCTCGACCGCCTCGAGCATCGACTTCAGCTCGTACCTGAGCCAGCGCATCCCGATCTTCTTCGCTGCGGTGCTCGCACTGTCGTTCCTGCTGTTGATGATGGTCTTCCGCTCGATCCTCGTGCCCCTCAAGGCGGTCATCATGAACCTGCTGTCGATCGGTGGCGCCTACGGCCTCGTCGTCGCGGTCTTCCAATGGGGCTGGGGCGTCGAGTTGCTCGGCACGGGCAATGGTCCGATCGAACCGTTCCTGCCGATGATGCTGTTCGCGATCGTGTTCGGGCTCTCGATGGATTACGAGGTCTTCCTGCTGTCGCGAATCAAGGAGGAATACGACAAGACCGGCGACGCTGCCAACTCGGTCGCCGACGGCCTCGCCGCAACGGCACGGGTGATCACCGCTGCGGCCGCGATCATGGTCGTCGTGTTCGGCAGCTTCGTGCTCGAAGACCAGCGCGTCATCAAGATGTTCGGCCTCGGGCTGGCTTCGGCGGTGTTCCTCGACGCGACGCTGGTGCGGATGCTGCTCGTTCCAGCCACGATGGAACTGCTCGGCGAACGCAACTGGTGGCTGCCGAAGTGGCTCGATCGCCTGTTGCCGACGCTCAACGTCGAAGGAGGCCACCACGACGCCCCGGTCACTGACGTGACCGTGCCATCAACCGACGAGACAACCGGCGAGACGAGCGGCGACCGCGTCCCCGTCGACGCCTGACCGCTCCACCCGATGGGTGCGGTACGTTCGTCGCATGAGTGACGCACCGGGGCCACTGTTGGCATCGGGCCGCGACGCGGACGTGTACGACCTCGGCGACGGCCGGGTGCTGCGGAGGTACCGCGACCACGAGCACGACACCGAGTTCGAAGCACGCGTGATGCACTACGTGCGCGAGCGTGACTACCCGGTGCCGACCGTCTATCAAGTGGGCGGCACGGACATGATCATGGATCGCATCGACGGGGTGACGATGCTCGAGTCGGTACGCCAGGCGTCCTGGAAGGTCGCGTTGCACGCTCGCACGCTCGCCTCGCTCCAACGCAGGCTGGCGAAGATCCGAGCTCCGCAGTGGCTGCTCGCGCCGACTGCCGATCCGGATCATGCCGAGAGCGTGCTGCATCTCGACCTCCATCCGATGAACGTGATGCTGTCGAAGCGTCACGGTCCGATGGTGATCGACTGGGCCAACGCGGCCGGCGGGCCGGCCGGTTTCGACGCGGCGCTGACGTACGTGACGATCTCGACCTTCCCAGTCGATTCGGCGCGAGACACGATCGGTCGGCGAGCCTTCGCCGAGGCGTTCCGCCGCATCCGCGGAGCCAAGCTGCTCGACCCGTACGTGATCGTGGCCTGCGATCATCGTCTGGCCGACGCGAATCTGACGGTCGACGAACGGGTTGGCGTTGCTGCGATGCGCAAGCGTCTGAAGAAGGCGTCGACGCCCCGCGCGTGACATCCGTCGCCCAGTTGGGTCGGCGGTCGCGCGATGTCGCTAACTTCGCCAGATCCGCGAACCCTCGCGGGGTCGGGTGAAATTCCCAACCGGTGGTGACAGCCCACGACTCCTCGAACGACCCGGCACCCGCCGGCGAGATCGGGGACTGAGCCTGTGCAATTCAGGCGCCGACGGTCAGAGTCCGGATGGTAGCGAGGGACTCGGGTGTGGTCGCTCGCGCGCCCGCCCCCGGATCCCCAGAGACACGGGTGCGCGTCGCGTGCCCCTTCACTGGGAGACAACTGAACATGTTCACGGGAATCGTGGAAGAGCTCGGCGCTGTCGCCGAGCGTGATGGTCAACGCCTGCGCATCCGTGCGTACGCGGTGCTCGACGATGTCGGCCTCGGCGACTCGATAGCGATCAATGGTTGCTGTCTGACGGTCGTGAGCTGGGATGATGACGGATTCGACGCCGAAGTCACGCAAGAAACGATCGATCGAACGAGCCTCGGTTCGCTGTCGATCGGCGAATCGGTCAATCTGGAACGGCCGGTCCGCCTGCAGGACCGACTCGGTGGTCATCTCGTCCAAGGCCACGTCGACGGCGTGGGGACGATCGTGGCGGCCGCACCGGATCTCGAAGTCGCTGTCGACCCTGCGCTGATGCGCTACGTGGTCGAGAAAGGATCGGTGACCGTCGATGGCATCAGCCTGACGGTGGTGGAGCCGAAGCCATCGAGTTTCACCGTCGCGGTCATCCCCCACACCGCAGCGATCACGACGCTCGGGGTCAAAGGCCCCGGGGATCGCGTCAACATCGAGGTCGACGTCATGGCGAAGTACGCCGAGAAGCTGCTGGTCGCGAACCTCACCGATGCGAACCAGACCGGGAGCGAGTCATGACCGCGATGACCTCGGAGCGCACGGTGGATGCGGGGTCACCGTTCGGGACGGTCGACCAGGCGCTCGATGCGATCCGACGCGGTGAGATCGTGGTCGTCGTCGACGACGAGGATCGGGAGAACGAAGGCGACCTCATCATGGCGGCAGAGTTCGCGACACCGGAAGCGATGGCGTTCTTCATCCGGCACACGTCGGGGTTCATCTGCACAGCGATCACGTCCGAACGGGCGCGCCAACTCGATCTCGACGTGATGGTGACCGACAACACCGAGAGCATGAAGACGGCGTTCCTCGTGAGCGTCGACGTCAAGGCCGGCACATCCACCGGCATCTCGGCGGCTGATCGTGCGGCGACGATTCGTGCGCTGGTCGACGAGCACACGCAGCCGAACGACCTGGCTCGGCCGGGCCACGTGATGCCGCTCGAGGCCCGCGACGGTGGTGTGCTGAAGCGGGCGGGACACACCGAAGCGGCCGTCGACCTCCCGCGGCTCGCCGGCCTGCAGCCGGTGGGTGTGCTGTGCGAGATCGTCGACGACGCGAAGACCGGCATGGCACGAGTGCCGGAGTTGGCCGAGTTCGCTCGGACACACGATCTGGTGATGATCACGATCGCCGACCTGATCCGCCATCGACGCCGAAGCGAGCGGTTGGTCGAGCGGATCGCCGACGTCGAGATGCCGACGCAGTGGGGCGTGTTCCGATGCGTCGCGTTCTCGTCGACGCTCGACGGCATCGAGCACTTGGCGTTCGTGATGGGCGACGACGAGGCGATCGGGGCTGACAACGCTGCCGCCGGCGTCGTGGTGCGAGTGCACAGCGAATGTCTGACCGGCGACGTGTTCGGCTCGCGCCGATGCGACTGCGGGCCGCAACTCGACGCTGCGATGCGCATGGTCGCCGAGCACGGCTCCGGCGTGGTGGTGTATCTGCGCGGCCATGAAGGGCGTGGCATCGGCCTCGGTCACAAGCTCAAGGCGTACGAACTCCAAGATCGCGGTCGCGACACCGTCGACGCCAACCTCGAGCTCGGC
Organism: Ilumatobacter sp.; assembly: GCF_046290335.1. Classification (GTDB taxonomy): domain Bacteria; phylum Actinomycetota; class Acidimicrobiia; order Acidimicrobiales; family Ilumatobacteraceae; genus Ilumatobacter_A. Next base: position 231,986 of record NZ_JBKAGH010000006.1, read on the forward strand.
TTGCCGGTCGACAGCCGCGAGTACGGCATCGGCGCGCAGATCCTGGTCGACCTGGGCGTGACGAGCTTGCGCCTCCTGACGAACAACCCGGCGAAGTACCGAGGGTTGCTCGGCTTCGGAGTCGAGATCGTCGAACGCATCCAGATCGAGATCGAACCGACGAAGGAGAACGCGTTCTACCTTCGCACGAAACGTGAACGGATGGGTCATGACCTGACCATCGATCTCGACCTCGATCCGCAGGGTGCGTCGTGACGGCGCCGCACGCCAAGCCGACGTCGACGAGCAGGGCCGTGCAGGATCGACCGTTGTCGGTCGGGATCGTTCGAGCGACGTGGAACACCGACATCGTCGAGCGGCTGGCCGCGGGCGCGCACCGGGCGCTCGACGATCTCGGCGTCTCGGTCCGTGAATGGACCGTCGCCGGAGCCTTCGAGTTGCCCTTCGCCGCCTCAGTGGTCGCCAGGTCGGGTGACGTCGACGCGATCGTGGTGCTCGGCTGCGTGATCCGCGGCGAGACGACTCACTATGAACTGGTCGCCGACGGGTGCGCGTCGGGCGTCATGCGGGTGCAACTCGACACGCACGTGCCGATCGGCTTCGGTGTCTTGACCGTCGAGGACCACGATCAGGCGCTCGTTCGCAGCGGCGGCCCAGGCGAACACAACGTCGGCGATGACGCCGCCCGCGCCGCCGTCGACCTCGCCGTCCTGACCTGAGACTCAGCCCACCCAGCGGTGAGCGGGCTGCGGCTCGCTCACCGCGGCGCCGGTCGGATGTCGGTGGGCGGAGATGGTTGCGATGCGAATGGTTTGCGAAACGGCGTGACGCGGGTGGGGTGTCGCGAGTTGAATGGTGGCATGTCAGCGAAATCGACGAACGCCGGTAAGGCCCGAACCGACCCGAAAGGGCGTGCGACGATGCCGCGCAACGCGGTCCTGGATCGCCGTCGTTTGCTGACGCCGACGATGGAGTGGGTGTTGGCAGTGATCGTCATCATCGCCGTGCTCGCGTTGATCTTCGTCGTGTTCGGCGACGTGCGTTCCACCACGCATTCGGGAGCACCGCTCGGCGCTGCTGCGGCGCAGACGGTCGCGGTCCTTGCGCCGACCGCTTCTATGATCGCCGGGTGAGCGACGCGCAGCCGACGATCGGCGTAGTGATGGGGTCGGCCAGCGACTGGCCGACGATGTCGAAGGCCGTCGACGTCCTCACCTCGTTCGACATCGCACACGAAGCCAAGGTCGTCAGCGCCCACCGGATGCCCGACGAGATGTTCGCGTACGCCGAAGCTGCACTGGAGCGCGGCCTTCGAGCGATCATCGCCGGCGCGGGCGGTGCGGCACATCTCCCCGGCATGCTCGCCGCGAAGACGATCGTCCCCGTGCTCGGTGTGCCGGTCGCGTCACGGCACCTGTCGGGACAGGATTCGCTGTACTCGATCGTGCAGATGCCCGGTGGCATTCCGACCGCGACGTTCGCCATCGGCGAGGCGGGGGCGACCAACGCGGCGCTCTTCGCCGTCTCCCTGCTCGCGCACGACGACGATGAGCTGCGCCGGCGACTGCTCGACCACCGCGCCGAACTCCGTGACCGTGCGGCGTCGTCGGTGCTGCCACCCGACGCGGCACCGTGAGGACGTTCGGGTGGCTACGACGTCGATGACCCAGCAGATCGTTCCTCCTGCGACGATCGGCATGCTCGGTGGCGGTCAACTCGGTCGGTACGCACTGATGGCGGCGAGCGCGATGGGGTACCGAACGGTGGTGCTCGATCCCGACCCGTCGGCACCTGCCGGAGCCCACGCGAACGATCACCTGGTTGCTGCGTACGACGACCACGCGTCACTCGACCGGCTCCTGCGTGAGTGCGACGTCGTCACGACCGAGTTCGAGAACCCGCCGGCGGCGGTGCTCGAACGCCTCGCGGCAACCACGCGAGTGGCGCCTCGTCCGGCGTCGGTGGCGGTCGCCCAGGACCGCATTGCCGAAAAGGCGTTCCTCGTCGACAACGGCTTCCCGGTCGGGTCGTTCGCGGTGATCGCCGACGGGAGCGACAACCAGTCCGGCATCGCGTCCGGCACGGGTCTCTCGTCGGTGGTCGCTGGCGGGGCGATCGTCAAGACCGCCCGACTCGGTTACGACGGCAAAGGGCAGCGTTCGGTCGATTCGGTCGCGGGGGTACACGCTGCGCTCGCCGAACTGGGAGGAGTCGACTGCGTCGTGGAATCGAGACTCGATCTCCGTGCGGAGCTGAGCGTGATCATCGCCCGCACCGTCGACGCGCGAGTCGAGTGGTGGCCCGTTGCCGAGAATCGTCACGTCGGCGGGGTCCTCGACCTCACGGTCGTGCCGGCGCGCGTCGATCCGCTTCTGGCCGACCGAGCGATCGGTCTGGCGATGGCGATCGGCGACGCGCTCGACTACGTCGGCGTCCTCGCCGTCGAGTTCTTCGTCGTCGCGGGGCACGACGGCGACGACTCCTTGCTCGTCAACGAACTCGCGCCGCGTCCGCACAACAGCGGTCATTGGACGCTCGACGCCAGCGTGACCAGCCAGTTCGAACAGCAGATTCGTGCCGTGTGCGGCGTCGGGCTCGGTGACACGTCGATGACGGCCCCGGCGGTGGCGATGGCGAACCTGCTCGGGGACCTGTGGCTGCCGTCAGGGGGCGACGGACGGGTGCGAGAGCCGCGGTGGGAGGCCATCTTCGACGACCCACACGCCACGCTGCATCTCTACGGCAAGTCGCAGCCGCGTCCGGGGCGAAAGATGGGCCACGTCACGGTCACCGCCGACACGCCGGATCAGGCCGAGCGTCGTGTCGTCGCACTGCGCGAGGCTCTGCTCGCGCGGTGACCGCCGGTCGAGATCAGCCCGCTGAGGTGCCGGGGCGTCGGCGCTGACCGCGGCGCACTCGCTCCGGTGCCGCCTGGCGAGGAGCGGCGGCTTCGAAGTCGACCTCGGGCACCTCGATCGCACCGTCGAGCACCTGACGCATCATGGCGAGATGGCTCGGCGCGCTGCCGCAGCACGCGCCGATGATCTGGATGCCCGCGTCGCGCTGGCGGATGGCGTGCGCCGCCATCGTCTCGGGCGTGCCGCTGTAGTGCAATTCGGCGCCGACCCACTGCGGCATCCCGGCATTGGCCTTGCTGATCAGCAAGATGTCGGGATCAGTCGCTCGCATCTCGATGAGCGCAGCTTCGGTGTCGGCGAGGTTGTTCCCGCAGTTGGCGCCGACGGCATCGACGCCGATCTCGGCCAGGCGGGCGACAGCGTCGGCACCGGTGACCCCCATCATCGTGCGTCCTGCGGTGTCGAAGCTGAGGGTCGCGCAGATCGGTAGCGCGCTCACCGATCGAGCGCCGGCGACGGCGGCTTCGATCTCGCCGAGGTGGCTCATGGTCTCGATCCACAGCACGTCGGCGCCGCCGGCGTCGAGGCCCTTGGCCTGCTCGGCGAACGCCGCCGCGCAGGTCTCAGGGGTCATCGTGCCCATCGGCTCGAGGAGTTCGCCGGTCGGGCCCATCGAGCCAGCCACGATCACTCGCCGGCCGGACGCATCGGCAGCCGCTCGAGCGACGTGTGCGGCCGCCTCGTTGAGCTCGATCACGCGATCGTCGGCCAGGTGCAGTTTGAGTCGGAAACCGGTGCCGCCGAAGGAGTTGGTCAGCACGATGTCGGAACCGGCTGCGATGTACTCGGCGTGCACGGCGGTGACTCGGTCGGGGTGCTCGACGTTCCACAACTCGGGCGCACCGCCCGAGTCGAGCCCGCGCGAGAACAACTCGGTGCCCATTGCGCCGTCGATCAACAGCACGCCGCGTTCAGCGAGAAGTTCCTCGAGGATGTTCATCCGACCAGTCTGCCCGAAACCTGCCGGTTGCGGGTTCCGTGACGTTTCACGGCGCATCCCGGTCGGTGCGCGAGACGGTGCGCTGGTACCGCAGGTCGGTGGCGATCCGACCGTTGTCGAGGCCGCGCTGCTCGAAGCGCGTGATGGGACGCTCGGCGGGCCGTGCGACGACGCCGCCGACCAGTCGAGGCTCGGCGTCGCACGTGCGCTGCATCTGTTCGGCGTAGTCGTCGATGTCGGTGGCGAGGTGGAGTTCGCCGCCGAACTCGAGTCGATCGGTGAGTGCGCCGACGACGTCGGCACGCACGAGACGTCGGTGGTGCTGGCGTTGTTTCGTCCACGGATCGGGGAAGAAGATCCGCACCCCTCGCAACGACTCGCGAGGAATGCGGCGCAAGAACCGGATCATGTCGCCGTGCACGACCCGGACGTGCCGGAGCGGTTCGTTCTCGATCGCGTCGATGACGGTCATGATGCCCGGATCGTGGACCTCGATGCCGATCACGTCGAGATGCGGTTGGGCTCGAGCCATCTGGATCGTCGACTCGCCGTGCCCGAAGCCGATGTCGAGCACCACGCCGCGCTCGATGCCGGCCGTCGAGGTCGATGCGTCGCGACCGAACACCTCGTCCCAGTCGAGCGGCGGTCCGTCGAGGGGGATGCTCCAGCGAGGCAGCCACTCGTCGAACTCGCGCTGGCGCTTGGGCGACAGGCGTCTCCGGCGCACCTTGAACGTCAACGCCGGTCGCGTGATGATCCGCGCCTCCGTGCCCGACGTCGCCGCTGTTGCGTCACCGTCGTGCTCGTGCTGGACGGCGCGAGTCATGGCGAAGATCCCCTGTGCGTTCGAGGTGTCGAAGGCCAGATCGAGTTCGCCCGTGCCGGGAACGGTGCGACGTTCGATGAACTCGAAGAACGAGCCCGGGACGGTGGTGGTGACGTCGGGGCCGTCGGTGGACGGGAACGTCCGCTCCACCATCGTGGCTCGGTGAGCGGTCTGGCGGACCCGGCCTGATGCCGACACTTCGATCGTGTCCTTGATCGGCCGCCCGCTGATGCGTTCCTCATCGGCGGTGGCGGCGACGTCGGCCACCCGATCGGTGGCGTGATTGAACGACGTTCCCTCGGTCGAGATCCACGCCATCTCGGCCGATTCGGCGCTGAGCCGTTCGTAGTCGTCGAACGACGGCATGTCGTGGAGCCGTCGGAAGCAGCTGGCCACGACGCCGAGGACCGCCACCGCATCGTCGTCGGGAAGTGATCCGACGTTCGTCAGTTCGTCGAGGCGTGACACCGTCGCCGGATCGAGCGGGTCGATCGAGGTGGCGAGCACGCGCTCGACGGTCGACCGGAACTCGGTGGAGAACTCGTCGGGATGGAACTCGCTGACGAACCACTGGCCGATCTGCGGCGGACCGTCGAGGTGGGTCCACGAGCCGCCGGTCATCGACAGCTTCGGGAGCGGATACACCTGGGCGTGACGCCATCCGAGTGGTTCGAGGACGCGCCGGACCTGTTCGATACCCGCCGGGAGCTGCGGTGTCGGCCACGCGACGGTTCGGATCGCTCCGTGATCGAGCAGGATCCGGCGGTCGCCCGCGAGTTGCGTACGCACGTAGGTCCTCGCGCTCGGTACGCGGTCGAGCAGATCGGCGAACAACACGACGAGCAGCGCTTCGGCGATCGTCGCTCGATGGGTTCGTCCCGGCGTCGGATCGATCCCGACATCGCACGAGACGAGCCAGTCCAGCGCGCGAGATGCGGTGCTCGTGCGAGCTGCATCGTGGGCACCGACGAGTTCCGCGACCTGCACGGCGACGACGCTACCGAGTGATGCTCGCCGCGGTCGCGAGAACCCGTGCGCAGGGCGCTCGACACCGGACGATCGAAGGTATGTCTTCCGGAGGTCGGATCGCGACGGTCGAACGCGCAGCGGACGCGTGGGCGCCGCCACAGATGCGCGATCGTCACGAACCCACCCCGTCGCAGCCGTCGCTCGCCGCGCCGGGAGCGCCCCCCGTGACAGCGCCCCCCGTCGCTCCGCCGCCGAGCGCGCTCGCTCCGACCTCGTCGGTGTTCACCAGCGGGCCAGCCGCGACGATTCCACCGCCGCCCGCGCCGGCTCCGCATCCTCGTGACGCGAGCATCGAGGCGCCAGCGGCCGAGCCGCCGCAAGCAACCCCGGCGTCGCCGGACTCGCCGCGTCGCGCAGCCGGCCGACCGGCGCGCTGGGCGCTCGGCTACCTGGGCGTGGTCGCCGTCGTCGTGGCGGTCGGCGGCGTGGTGGTCGGTGTCTCCTCGGCACTCGGCTCGACGTCGATCGCCGAACGCCTCGGTTCGATCGTCGGGTCCCCAGCCGGATGGATCGCGGTCCAGATGCTGGCCGTCCTCGCCGTCGCCTCGGTCTGGATGTTGCGACGCCGTGGAAAGGTAGGCGCTCAGGCCGCCGCGGAGGTCGACGGCGCGGTCGAGGCCGTGGCCGACATCGACATCACCGACGAGCAGGTTTCGCGGGCACGTCAACTCGAGCTGATCGGCGAACTGGCCGCCGGCGTCGCGCACGAGATCAACACCCCGGTGCAGTTCCTGTCCGACAACGGGACCTTCCTCGACGAGTCGTTCCTCGCCTTGGTCGCCGGAATCGACGAGCTGGTCGGGATCGCCGCCGAGTACGACCCGGCGGCCGTCGAGCGGTGCCTCGATCGGGTCGACATGGAGTTCATCCGCGAGGAAGTCCCCGGTGCACTCGAACAGGGTCGTGAGGGGCTCAACCGGATCAGCGAGATCGTCCGGGCGATGAAGGACTTCTCGCACCCCGGCACCTCGATGACCTTCGTCGATCTCAACGTCGCGATCCGCAGCACGTCGACGCTGTGTCGCAACGAATGGCGCTACGTCGCGAACCTCGACCTCCAGCTCGAACCGTCGCTGCCGCTCGTGCGCTGCAACTCCGGACAGCTCAAGCAGGTCGTGCTCAGCTTGATGGTGAACGCGGCGCAGGCGATCTCGGATCGCACGACGAACGGTCAACTCGGCACGATCGTGGTCAACTCGCAGATGGTCGACGGACTCGTCCGGCTCAGTGTGAGCGACACGGGGATCGGCATGTCGCCACAGACACAGCGTCGCGCCTTCGACAACGGCTTCACGACGAAGGAGCCGGGCCGCGGCACCGGTCAGGGACTCGCGCTCGTGAAGAAAATCGTCGACGCGCACGACGGCGACATCCGGGTCCAATCGGTGCTCGGTGTCGGGACGACGTTCACCGTCGACCTGCCGATCGACGGCCCGGCAGGGGTGGACGACCCGGGCAGCGCCCAGGCAGGTGGCGCGTCGTGAGCGACCTCAGCCCCGAAGGGCTGCTCACGATCGTGTTCGTCGACGACGACCCGGTCGTGTTGCAGTCGCTGCGACGTTCGACTCGTCGGTTCCGCCACGTCTGGGACGTGCACGTCGCCGAGGGCGCCGCGGCCGCGCTCGAACTGTTCGACCGGCTCGGCAACATCGACATCGTGATCACCGACATGCGGATGCCGGGCATGGACGGAGCCGAGCTGCTCGCTGAGATCCGCGAGCGCTCGCCGCACACGGCCCGCATCGTCTTGTCGGGCCAGGCGGGGCGCGATGCGGCCCTTCGGGCGGTCGGACCCGCACAGCAGTTCCTGTCGAAGCCCGTGGAGATCGACGCGCTCGCGCAAGTCGTCAACGACATCCGCAACCGTTCGCGCGGTGGGCTGTACGACCCGATCCGTACCCTCATCGGACAGACGGATCGTCTGCCCAGTCCGCCGACGATCTTCAAGCAGATCCTCGACATGGTCGACTCCGGTCGGTGGACGATCAACGGTGTCGCGGAGGTGCTCAGCGCCGACGTCGCGCTGACCGCGGAGGTCCTCAAGCTCGTCAACTCGGCGTTCTTCGGTTACTTCGGTGACGTCAAGTCGGTGGAGCGGGCGGTGTCGCTGCTCGGGGTCGATCTCGTTCGTACGGTCGTGCTCGGCAACACTCTGTACCAGCCCGCGAGCGACCTGGAGAGTTGGCTCGACCTGGAGTTGCTCGATCATCGGTGCAAGTCGGTGGCGTATGGCGCCCGAGCGCTGGCCCTGCGCGACAGCGCGTCAGCCGACGACGTCGGGGCGGCGTTCCTCGCCGGCATGGTGAACGAGATCGGCCTCCTCGTCATGGCCCGGGTGCCGGGCATGAGTGTGAACGTGACCGCACCGCTGAACACGCACGTGTATCCCGATGTCGAGCGAGCGCTGTTCGGCGCGGACCGTTTCGACGTCGGCTGCCATCTGTTGCGGCTCTGGGGATTCCCGGTCGATGTCGTCGACGCGATCGATCGGCTCGGCGATCCGGACGTCTTCTGTTCCGATGGCGTGCCGTTCTATCTGCACGCATCGCGTCGGCTCGTGCTCGAGGGAGGCTTCGACCCGTTCGTCCTCGCGTCCGTTGCGGGCGCCGACCCGGGGCTCGACAACGCGCTCGAACTCGTTCGAGCCGGCGAACCATTCGAGTCGAGTGACGACCTGATCCCGGCCTGACAACACACGTCCCGATCGAGGAGTCGAGCAGTAGATCGAGTGCGAGCTCAGTTGCCGGTGAGTCCGCCGAGGCCGTCTTGGAACGCTCGGAGACCTTCGATCAACGACGCAGCCAGCGACGCCAACTCGGTGCCTTCGACGTCGATCGAGATCGGCACGTCGAGTCGCACGGGCACGTCGACGTCGATCGGGATCGTCTCGTCGATGGGAATGTCGACGGTGAGTTCGATCGGCACGTCGAGTTCGATCGGCACGGTGATGTCGAGCGGAACGTCGATGCCGAAGGGGCCGTCGATCGTGATCGTGGTGTCGAACTCTTCGTCGATCGGAATCGAGGTGTTGATCGGGACCTGGACGGTTCGATTGATCGCGAAGTCCTCGGTGATCGACACGTTCTCGTCGATGTTGACCGTGAACTCGATCGTCGATGAGCCGAATTCCTCGAGGCCCGTCACGGCCTGATCGAGTCCGTCGTCGATCGAAGGACCGAGCTCGCCGATCGTCTCGACGAAGCCGTTGACCTGTGACGCGAAGAGCGCGGCGCCCGCCTCGACGCGTTCCATGTCGGAGCGTGTGGTGGCCAGTTCGGCGCGGGTGTCGTCGAGTTCGGATTGGGTGGCGACCACCTGAGCGAACATGACCGCCATCGCGACGAGCGACACGAGGAGCAGGACGGCGAACGTGGCGACGATCGCGGTGAGATGGCGTTGGATCCATCGATCCGTCTCGCCGTCGCCGTACTCGTCGTCGAGCGCGCCGTCCTCGTCACCGACACCGGCGAGCGCTCCGTCGGCGGCCGCGAGCGCCAGGACCGGCATCTCGTCGGTGTCGCCGACCTCACGGGCGAGCGCCTCCTCGGGGGTCGCGGTCTCAGGTGTCGCGGACTCGGGTGTCGCGGTCTCAGGTGTCGCGGTCTCCGGCGTGTTCGGGGTATCGGTGTCGTCGGTCGACATGGCGACCTCCTCGTGAGGGTTCGTGTGGGAAGGGCTGGTGTGGGAAGGGCTGGTTTGGGAAGTGATGGTGTGGGGTCCGACGGCATCTCGCCGTCGGAGGAGGAACACGCAGAGCGCGAGTCCGACGCCGAGTGCAGCGGCGCTGGCCAGGAAGGTGTCGGCGATCGACTGGGCGGTGAGCTCCTGGGTCGCTGCGGCAAGCGCATCGGGGAAGCCGGGGTCGGTGAGTGGCGGGAGTTCGAGGTCGCCTCGCAACGCATTGAAGCGCGCCAGCCCCCACGCGGTCAGCGCCGACAGACCGACGCTCAAACCGATCATCCGCACGACCATGACGACGGCGGCGGCGGCGCCGCGAGCGTCGGGTTCGGCGTGGTCGACCACTGCTGACGTGGTCGGTGCGACGGTGAGTCCGATGCCGGCGCCGAGCAGCGCCAGTTGCAACGCGAGGAGTGGGTACGGCGTGCTGGCGCCCCACGTGAATCCCATCAGGCCGTACGCAAGGGTCGAGGCGACGAGGCCGAGCAGGATCGGCGGCCCGTACCATGTGCGCTCGGTCACCCGACCGCCGACGTACGACGCGATCGCCATCGATGCCGTCAGTGCCGACAGGATCCATCCGGCGACGACCGCCGAGCGTTCGAGATCGATCTCGACCGCGTTGACGAACAACGGCACGTCGACCATCGCGATGACCAGCGCAGCCCCGACGAGGAAGTTCACGATCAGTGCCACACGCACGTTGCGGCCGCGAAACAGGCGGGTGTCGATCAACTGGTCACGGCCGGTTGCGCGTCGTCGTCGTTGCTGCCAGACGAACCCGGCGATCGACGCGAGAGCGACCGGGTACAGCACCCGGTAGTCGGTGCCGTTGTTGCCGGTGAGTTGGTCGAGCCCTTCCACACTCTGGACCTCCGCGCTGCCGAGCAACGCCAAGTTGAGTGAGACGAGGCCGGTGGTGAGGAGACCGGCACCCAGCCAGTCGACCTTGGTCGTTCGCTGCGCCGTGTCGTGATCGGCGAGCGCCCACCAGACCGCGGCAGCGCCGCCGATGGCGAGGGGGATGTTGAGCCAGAACTGCCACTGCCACGACAGGAAGCGAACGAGCATCGCACCATACAGCGGGCCCCACACCCAGCCGAGCGTCTCGATCGCGCCGAGGGTTCCGAGCGCTCGGGCACGCTTCGCTGCCGGGTAGACGTCGCCGACGACGGCGAGCGCGACCGGCACCATCGCGCCACCGCCGAGCGCGGTGAGCACGCGTCCGACGAGCAGCGTGCCGAGCGAGTCGGCGAGCGGAATCCAGATCGTGCCGACCATGAACGTCGCGTACGCCAGCATGAACGTGCGGCGACGACCGATGACGTCGCTGATGCGCCCGGCGATCGGCATGATCGCGATGAACGCGATCAGGTAGGCGTTGACGATCCACGCGGCGTCGTCGAGGCCATCGGGGAGCACGAGGCCGAGGTCGCCGATCATCGGGCGCAACATCGTCGAGACCACCGTGAGGTCGTCGGCCGCGACGAAGACGCTGAAGCCGACCGTCCACAGGATCGCTCGTGGCGAGGCGACCCGACGACCACCGTCGGGTCGGCTCGCGATGATCACGGCGCCCGTGTCGTGGGCTCCGTGGTTCATGTCGTGCCAGTCACGTTCTCGGGCGGCACGATCTCGAACGGTTCGCCGTACCCGGAGAGGACGAGCGTCCAGTCGATCGTGACCGACTCGTCGGCGCCTGCCTCAGTCGAGAACTCGGCGCGCGCGACGAGTCCGGTCACCGGTTGGATCCAGAAGTCGATCTCGACGTCTTGGTTCCGGACCAGTCGGGCCGTGATGATCGAGACCTGTTCTGCCGGGGCGATCCCGCGAATGTGGTAACGGTCGACGCCGTCGACGTCGTCGGTGCCGATGAACTCGACGTCGGTGAGGTTGGCCATCAACGGCTTCCATCCGTTCTCGGGATCGAAGAACAGTGAGGGGTCGATGTCGTAGCCGGCGGGCAGGGTCTCGAACGCACCGGTGACCGGGTTCGACAGCCAGATCTCGTCGTCGAGGGCGACCGCGCCGAGTTCGGTCGTGAGCGAGCCGTTGACCTCGACTTCGAGCAACGCCTGAGCGGATCGGGGCACGGTGAACTGGCCCGTCGCACGGTTGAGTGCGATCGCATCGAAGCTGTCGATGAACACCGGAGCGCCCTCGCGCAGTAACTCGAACTCGACGCTTTCGACCTCGCCCATGGCCGCCGCCGACGCGCTGATGATCGTGTCGGGGTTCGGTGGAATCGTCGGTCCGGTGGGCTCGCTGGACTCGCCTCCGCCACCTCCGCCGCACGCGCTGATCGCGAGGAGCGCACCCGCCGTCGCGATCCCGGCGGCGAGCCTCGTGAGAGATCCGCCCGCGACGGCCTTCGTCGAGCGTGCCGGGTGTCGGCGGTGCAGTTGGGGGGAGCGAGGGAGCGTCGTCATGGCGGAGCCTTTGTTTCTTCCACCGCACCGAGGTACGGGCCGCCGCACGTGCGCCGAACATGAATGGAACCATCCACGATCGCACGTATTCCCGATCCGCGGCAGTCGCTTCGTGACGGGATGGACCGCAACGACGACGGTCGAGCGACGTCGGCCTATCGTGCGGGCGATGTCGACGGCCGATCCGGGGAGTGAGCACACGGGCCGTGACACCGGCGGCGATGCTGGCGGCGGTACTCGTTGCGGCACGGACGAGAGCAGGATTCGTCGGCGGATCCATCGACAGGCAGCATCGATCACGGCCGCGGTCGCACCCTTCGCCATCGTGTTCGGCGCCGCAGCTGCGACCGCCGGACTCTCCTTGCTCGAGACGATCGGGTTCTCGGTCTTCGTGTTCGGCGGGAGCTCGCAGTTCGCTGCCGTCGAGATTCTCGGCGACGGTGGATCGATCGCGTCGGCGGCGCTCGCCGGTCTCCTGCTGAACGTCCGGTCGCTGGCGTTCGGTGTGATCATGGCGCCGGCGTTGGTGGGTGCGTTCTGGCAGCGGGCCGCGATGTCGCAGTTGATGATCGACGAAGCGACCGCGATCGGGACGTCGAGCGACGAACTGAGATGGCGGCGCTACGGGTTTCTCGTGGGCGGGCTCAGCGTGTTCGCCGTCTGGAACCTGCTGACCATCGCCGGGTTCGTCGTGTTCGACGAGGCGGGCGAGTTGATCACCGACCTCGGTCTCGACGTCGCGGGGCCCGCTGCGTTTCTCGCGTTGCTGTGGCCACGATTGGTGCATCGTCCGCAGCTGATCGTCGCCGTCGTCGGGGCGGCGATCGCCGTGGTCTTGACCCCGTTCGCTCCGGCGGGCGTGCCGATCCTCGCCTCGATGCTGGCGGCGCTGGCGGTGTGGTCGCCGCGCGGTGCACTCGCAACCCCCGATCACGACGCGGCCGGAGCCGAAGATGAGTGACGCTGCGATCGTCCTCGTCGTCTTGGCAGCCGGGACGTTCGCGCTGAAATCGGCCGGGCCCCTCGTGCTCGGCGAACGCAAGCTGCCGACTCGGATCCAGACGATGGTCGATCTCTTGCCGGCTGCGCTGCTCGCATCGTTGGCGATCGTCTCCACGGTCGGCGATGGGGAACGTGTCTCGATCGACGCTCGCCTCGTCGGGCTGGCCGTCGCCGGCCTTGCGCTCTGGCGCCGCGCTCCGTTCGTGGTGGTGATCATCGCCGCGGCGACGGCGACGGCGCTCGTGCGCGCCCTCTGAACCAGCCGGTCACCGAAGCGAACGAACTGTGATTTCGTGACAGCCTGACCACACTGAGTGGCAGAACTTCTCGTACTCTTGACTCATGCCGATCTGCGGCGGTGCCGAATCCACGCTCGTGAGGTTGCAGCGCGAGCCGACGAGCCGGACGCCGCGTTGGCGCGCCCTCGCGCTGCCTGCCGGACTCGGACTGGTGCTGTCGCTCGTTCCGCTGTCGTTGCCGTCGATGATCTCGCTGACCTCGGCGAGTTCGACGGAGATCGGCCAGCAGGGGATCGTGCGGATCGCCACCAGCCACGAACCCGCCGATCGAATCGGACACGCGCAGTCGGTCGTCGAGTTGCCGCCGCCGCCCCCGACGTTCTCGGAGCAGGCTGTCGCCATCTTGAGCCTCGTCAACGCCGAGCGCACTCAGCGCGGCCTACAGCCGCTGGAGCTCGACGAACGCCTGACCGAAGCTGCCGATCGCCACACCAGTGATCAAGCGGCCGCCGGGGACATCTACCACGTCGCTCCGAACGGCACCGGCCCCGGTGAGCGGATCGCCGCGACGGGGTACCCCTTCAGTTCGTGGGGCGAGAACGTCGCGGCCGGATACCGCACGGCCGAGGCGGTGATGGCTGGCTGGATGAACAGCCCCGGCCACTGTCGCAACATCTTGAACCCTGGCTACACCGAACTCGGCGTCGGATACCTCGAGACAGCGACGAGCTACCGGATCTGGTGGACGCAGAAGTTCGCTCGCCCGCAAGGAGTGCCCGCCCCACCTGGCGTCTACAACCCCGCCTGGTGCTGATCGCTCTCATCGGAATGTGCTCGGCTCACGCGGTCTCCGACCGGGTGTAGCCGGCAACGTCGACCGTGAGGTGGACCGACGCGCTGGTGAACAGACACATGTCGCCGTCGTCGTCGAGTTGAGCGATGATCTCGTTGCCACCGTTCACTCCACCGACGTGGTTCAGCGACGACGCGTTGGGCACCTGTGACAGGCAGGGGTGCACCGTGACGAAGCCGACGCCCGGTGCTCCGATCGCGGTGACGTTGATGGTCGCCGTGGTTGCGTCGACGGGCACTCCTCCCCGCCCGGCGACGGCGAGACGGACCGTACCGCCGGCGGTGGTGCGGCCCTCGTTGGCCGACTCACCATCGGTGGTGGTGAGACCGGCGGCGGTGCGCGTCTCGAGCAGACGTGCTGGCGTGACCGCTGTGTAGCGAGTGCCTGCGGGGAGGAAGCCGACGACATCGACGGTGACGTCGGTGCCGGTCGACGTGAAGATGCAGACCCGCCCGTCGTCGCTCAGCGGTGCAACGAGTTCGTTGCCGCGGTTGACGCCAGCGACGAAGTTGAGCGATGCCGCCGTGGGGGGAGCGGCCGCGCACGGATGCGCAGTAATGAAGCCGACGCCGTCGGCACGTACTGCGGTCACGTACAGCACCGCCGCTTCCGCTCCGCCAGGAATGCCGGCGCGGCCGGCGACGTCGAGCACCAGGCTGTCGCCCGCGTCGAGGCGGCCGATCGCAGCGAATCGATCGTCGACGGTCTGCCCGATGGCACGGGTGTCTGCCAGCCGGGCGGGTCCGACCGCTCGGTATGGCGACGAATCTCCGAGGAATGCCACAGCGTCGACGGTGACGTGGATGTCGGCGGAGGTGTACAGGCACAGCTGCCCATCGCCGTCGAGCTCGGCGATGATCTCGTTGCCGAGGTTGACGCCAGCGGTGTAGTTGAGACTGGCCGTGCTCGGGCGGTCGTCGAGACACGGATGGACGGTGACGAAGCCCGTCGCATCGGCCCCGATCGCCGTCACGTTGACGACGACCGCTGCGGCGTCGTCGGGGATGCCGCCCCGGCTTGCGATCTGGATCGGGGTGTTCGACCCGGCCGTGCGTCTTCCGATGCCGTCGTCGTCGCCGTCGACGGTGGAGGAGGCGTCGATGTCGCGGGTCTCGACGAGTCGAACGGGGCCGACCGGTGTGAACACCTCGGGATCCGGCTCGGTCGGGCCGCCCGGAACCGTCGTCGGAGCACTCGTCGTCGGGGTACTCGTCGTCGGGACGGTGGTCGTGGTGGTCGTGGTGGTGGTGGTCGTGGTGGTGGTCGTGGTGGTGGTCGTGGACGTCGTCGACGTGGTGCTCGTGGGCTGGGCCGCGTCGTCGGGGAGCGACACCGACACCGGTGTGGGATCCCAACTGGGCGGGCCGATGGCCCCGAAGACGTTCTCGCCCCAACAGGCGACCGTGCCGTCGGAGCGCAGGACGCAGTTCGAGTTGTCGCCGGCGCTCATCTGGACGACCGACGCGAGCCCCGGCACCGTGATCGGCGAGAGCTCGCGGAACGCGGCGGTCGGGTCGCCGAGCTGGCCGGACGTGTTGCGGCCCCAGCAGGTCACGGTGCCGGCGGCGGCTCGTGCGCATGTGTGAAGTTCGCCGGCGACCAGTTCGTCGACGCCCGCACCCGCGCCGGTCACCTCGATCGGCACGAGCGAACCGGACGTCGTGCCGTCACCGAGCTGACCTTGGGTGTTCTGCCCCCAGCACCACACGGTGCCGTCCGACTCTGCCGCGCACGAATGCTGAATGCCCACCGCCACCTCGACGATGTCGGTGAGACCGACCACCTGCACCGGTGACAAACGAGCGGTCGTGGTGCCGTCGCCGAGCTTGCCGGCGAAGTTGCTGCCCCAACACCACGCGGTGCCGTCGCTCTTCGCCGCGCACGCGTGGCCTCGGTTGAGATCGATGTCGACCGCGTTGGTCATGGTGGACACCGACACCGGGGTGGACGCATCGGCGCCGTTGCCGTCGCCGAGCTGCCCGTCATCGCCGTCGCCCCAGCACGACACCGCGCCGGTCGCCCCCCGAGCGCAGGCCGAGCTGCCGCCGGCAACGACCTGCTCGGCAGTGCTCAGCGACACCACGGTGGTGGGATCGAGGAGCCGAAGCGCTCCGCTGCCCGAGCCGACCTGGCCATTGGCGTTGCGCCCCCAACAAGACACCGCACCGGTGGAACGCCGTGCGCAGCTGTGCTCGAGGCTCGTCGCCACCTGTGTGGCGTTGTTGAACGACCCGGCCTCGGTCGGGTTGGTGCGCGGGCTCACGGTGGTGCCGTCGCCGACCTGACCGTTGCTGTTGAGGCCCCAGCATTCGACGGTTCCGTCGAACAGAGTGACGCAGGTGTGGTCGTCGCTCGTGGCCACCGATGTCGCGATGGGCAGATCGGCTCGGTCCGTCGGGGAGGCGATGACCGAGGTCGGGGCGCGCCCGGTGCCGCCCGCATTGTTCTCGCCTCCGCATCGGACCTCACCGGTGTCGAGCAAGACGCAGGTCATGTCGCTACCTGCGGCGACTCCGGTCGCCGTGGTGAGGCCGGGAACGAGGAACGGCGCGCTCGCGTCGGTCGTCGTGTCGTTGAGGAGCTGGCCGAAGTCGTTGTCGCCCCAGCACTCGACGACGCCCGTCGCGCGGGTCACGCACGTGTGCTGCGATCCGCTCGAGATGTGCACGACGTCGTCCAGACCGGGGGCGTCGAGGGGAGTCTCGGAGGGGGTGTTGAATCCGTTGGCCGTCTGCCCGTCGTGCGAGGCGCCCCAGCATGCAACCGAACCGTCGCCGCGAAGCGCGCACCCGTGGTTGTCGCCCAACGCGAGGTCGGCGACGCCGCCGAGCCCAGCGCGCGTGAACGGTGAGTTGCGATCGGCGTCGCTCGTCGGGGACAACTTGGAGAATGCTCCGTTGCCCCAGCAGTCGACGTCACCCGTATCGACGACGCCGCAGGTCCAAAAGCCGCTCGCGGCGATCGAGATGTAGGACTCCGCCGAATCGAGTGCCGTCGGTGTGGGATTGGCGGACCCTGAGGTGCCGATGCCGAGCTGGCCAGCTCCGTTCGATCCCCAGCACCACCCGTCGCCGACGGCGTCGATCGCGCAGGCGTGACCCGTACCAGCAGCGATGTCCACGAGGTCGGTGAGACCGATGACATCTTGGGGTGTGTCCTGCGAGAGGCCCAGCGACCCGGTGCCGAGCGCTCCAGCGTTGTTGGCGCCCCAACACTTCGCTTCGCCGGTCGCCAACAGCGCGCACGAGAAGCGGTCACCGAGGGCTAGGTCGACGACGTTGCTGAGGCCGGTCACGGCGACGGGTGTCGACGACGGATCGGTGGAGTCGTCGCCGAGCTGTCCGTCGTCGTTCTGACCCCAGCAGGCCACCGTGGCATCGACGAGGATGGCGCACGCGTGGTCGCCACCGACGGCGATCGTGCCGGGACCCGCTGCCTGCACGGTCGGTGATTCACCGAGCCCGGCCAGCCCGACAGGAATCACGGCGGACGCGACCAGGAGCAGGGCGACGACGGAACGGGTGACGGGCTTCGTGTTCGGTCCTCTCAACATGTCGCCCACCGGACCAGAGCGCCGTGAACCGGCTGTGAACCGTCGCCGCAACCGGTGTCGGGGGTTTCGGGTACCGGAGGTGAGTCGAGGAGGAGTTCAGGCTTTGGTGCGCCGAGCGCCCCAATGGGTCATGGCGCCGCTGCGCTGGTACCGCTCGGGCCGATCGTCGGGGCCGAGCACGTCGGTGGCCAGCCACAGTCGCTTGAGCCATCGGACGCGACCCTTCGCCGGGTCGTCGACGTAGCGGCGGCGCCCGTGGAGCACGTGGTAGTTGTTGATGAACTGCATCTCGCCCGGTTGCAGGAGCATCTCCACCTGGTTGTCGGCGTCGTGGATCAGCGCGTCGTAGGCATCCATCGCGGCCCGTTGAGCGTCGGTGAGGCGCGGCGCCTCGTCGTGGCGCTGTGACGCTTCGATGAACGGGCGGATGTAGCGGACGAACAGACGGTCGCGGTGTGCGGTGAACGTGGGTACCGAGTAGTACGGGCGCGACCCGGCTTGCTGCTCACCACGGAAGTCGTAGGGGAGCGGTTCGTACAGCTCGGCGGCGAGGTCGGGCTGGGTGCGCACCAGTTCGTTGTGAGCAAACAGCGCGTTGGCGATCATGCTCTCGCCGCCGCTGACCCCGCTGTCGAGACACAGCAACCCGACGAGGTCGGAACCATCGCTGTGAAACGTGAGCGGATGTCCGCCGATCTCGTTGCCGCGTGCGGTCGGGTCGTCGGGCGCCTTGCCCTGATCGCGGACGTCGCCGAGCAGGTGCCCCTTCGCGTTCTGTGGCCACGGGTCGCCGAGGTGCAGGCCGATGCCCCAGTAGATCCACGACGAGTCGTCGGCGCCGAGGCGTTCGACGTCGAGGGTGCCGATGCGACCGAAGCCGCGTCCGTCGATCAGACCGCGAGCGAAGTCGGCGAGGCGAGGGGCCAGAGTCGGCAGTGGGAACACGTCGCGTGTCACGTCGAGGAGGTCGGTGCAGGCCGCTTTCGCCGTCGTCAGCGCACCGTCGAGTTCGTCGAGATCGGCGGCGTCGAGTCGCATCGTCCACGCATCGGGATCGGCGACATCGGCGGCTCGCCACTCGGCATGCGTCTCGAGTGGGGCCACGGTCATCGGGTCATGCGCGACGGGGTTCACGCCATCGCTCCGCTCGGCGAACGCTTGGCGCCGCGAATCAGGCGACCGGGGAGCGCACCGGTGGCTTCACCGTTGCGGTACGTCTCCTGGCCGGCGACGATCGTGTGGAGCCAGCCGTCGGCGCGCTGGAGCAGGCGGCGGCCACCAGCCGGGAGGTCGTGCGCGATCGTGGGTTTGTGGAGGCGGAGTCGGTCGAAGTCGACGACGTTGAGGTCGGCCCGGTAGCCGGGAGCGACGACGCCTCGGTCGAACAGCCCGACCGTGCGTGCCGTCTGCTGGCAGTGCCGTTGCACGAGGAACGCCAGGTCGATCGTGTCATGGTCGCGATCGCGACCCCAGTACTGCAGCAGGGTGGTCGGGAAGCTGCCGTCACAGATCGTGCCGACGTGAGCGCCGCCGTCGCCGAGTCCGGGCACGGTGAACGGGTGGGTGAGCATCTCGTGGACCGCGTCGAGGCGTCCGTCGACGTAGTTGAGGAACGGCAGGTACAACAGGCCGGAGCCGTCGCCGTCCGGTCCGAGCATGGCGTCGATCGCCAGTTCCTCCGGGGTCGTGCCCGCGGCGGTCGCCCGGCCGTGGAGCGAGTCGGCGAGCGCGGGTTCGTAGTCGGGCTCGTCGGCCATCTCGAACAGCAGCTCGAACTTGGTGATCAGCGAACCGCCGAGCTTGTCGCGTTCGCGTGTCGCCTGATGCTGGCGGTGGCTGGCGAGCAGCCGGTCGCGGAACGCCGGGTCGCGTAGCGCGGCGGCCTGCTCGGCGATCGGTCGATTCGCGATCTCGGCGAAGACCGGGTTCGTGAGGAACGGGTTGAGCGTGCACTCGAGTCCGAGGATCAATCCGACGGCGCGGGCGGCGACCTGACCGGTGATCGACAACCCGTCGGCGTTCGCCGCGCTGATGTGGTCGAGGATGCCGCGGTAGGCGTCGGGCACCATCGGATTGCGAGCGACCGAGATCGACATCGGGCGACCTGACCGCTCGATCATCGCCCGCAGCGTCGCGAACTCGGCGTCGACGTCGAGGAAGTCGGACACGACCTGCAGCACGCCGGTTCCCGTCGCGCCGACGCCTTCGGCGATGCCGATCAACTCGTCGGGCGCCGCGGTCAGCGTCGGGGTGTACGCGCCGGTCGAGGTCTTGTGGTTGCGGGTCCGGCTGGTGGTGAAACCGAGCGCACCCGCCTCGATGCCCTCCCGAGCGAGTTCGGCCATCGACGCGATGTCGTCAGGGGTCGCGTCTTCGTGGTTCGCTCCACGCTCGCCCATGACGTGGAGTCGCAGCGCGCCATGGGGCACCTGCGCGGCGATGTCGATGTCGTGCGGTCGGGCGTCGACGGCGTCGAGGAACTCACCGAACGAATTCCAGTTCCACGCGAGGCCTTCGTGCAACGCGGCGCCGGGGATGTCTTCGACGCCTTCCATGAGCTCGATGAGTCGGTCGTGATCGATGTCGTGGACCGGAGCGAACCCGACACCGCAGTTGCCCATCACGACGGTCGTCACGCCGTGCCACGAGGACGGTTGCATGCGCTCCTCCCACGTCGCCTGGCCGTCGTAGTGCGCGTGGATGTCGACGATGCCAGGAATGACGAGTGCACCGTCGGCATCGATCTGGCGATCCGCCGTGCCGTCGACGCGTCCGACGTCGACGATCACGCCGTCTCGTACCGCGACGTCGGCGTGCCGGGGTTCGGCGCCGGTGCCGTCGATCAGCGTGCCGTTGCGAACGATCAGGTCGAATTCAGCCATCCCCCATGCTCCCACCTCCGCACCCCACCCCCGATGTCGAAGCGACAGAGTGGGTCAGATCCACTCTGTCGCATCGCAGTCACGACGTCGCTGCCATCTCCGCTGCCATCTCTCGCACCACTGCCACGACGTCGTCGATGTCGTCGTCGGTGATCTCGATGCTCAGCGCGATGAACCCTCGTCGCGCGATGTAGAAGCCGGCCTCGAGCAGACGGAAGAACAGCAACGCCTTCCAGCGATCATCGGAGTCGCTGAGATCGTCGGCGGTGACGACCGGGCCCGTCGTGCCGTGGACGTTCATCAACGAGCCGGTGCCGGTCGCGCACATCGGGACCCCCGCAGCCGTGAACGTCTCGTTGAGACGCGTCCGCAGGCGGTCGCCTCGTGCGTGCGTGTCGGCGAGCACCTCGGGGGTCAGCACTTCGGTCAGCGCGGCGACGCCCGCCGCCATCGACGCGACGTTGTTGTTGAACGTTCCTGCGTGGCCCAACGTGCCGCCCGACGTCGGATCGAAGTGGCGCATCACGTCAGCGCGGCCGCCGAACGCTCCGAACGTCAGACCGCCCGCCAGGTACTTGCCGAGCGTCGTCACGTCGGGCGTGATCCCGAGCAGTTGCTGCGCGCCACCCGGTGAGAACCGTGACGTCATCACCTCGTCGAAGATCAGCAGCGCGCCGTGTCGGTCGCAAAGGTTCCGGAGCCCGGTGAGGAAGGGCGTCGTCGCCGGAACGCAGCCGCCGGAACCCTGCATCGGCTCCACCAGGACGGCGGCGACGTCGTCACCGTGTTCGTCGAACGCAGCGTCGACGGAGCCGAGGTCGTTGTAGTCGCACAGCAGCCAGTCGTGGGGCACGTTGACCGGGCTCGACGCGTCGCCGAACGTGATCACGCCGCCGTGGTAGCCGTTGCGGAACACGACGATCTTGCCCCTCCCGGTGTGATGGAGCGCGACGGCCAGCGCCATCAGGTTCGCTTCGGTGCCGGAGTTGGTGAAGCGGATCTGCTGGATCGACTCGAAGCGATCGACGAGCAGTTCGGCGAGCCGGACCTCGTTGGTGTGGACCGAGCCGAGCGACCAACCCGACTCGAGAGCGATGCGAGCCGCGTCGAGCACCGGCTGGGGTGAGTGGCCGAGGAGCCCGGCGGTGTAGTTGCCGAGCAGGTCGACGTAGCGGTGCCCGTCGACGTCCCACAGGTATCGGCCCTCGGCGCGTTCGACGCGGAACGGGAAGGGGTCGAAGTACAGCACCGAGCGGGTGTTGCCGCCGGGCTGTACCCGCTGAGCCCGATCCGACCAGGCAGCCGATACCGGCCGGTCGTCGACGTAGCGCTGGCGGGCTGCATCCACCGCCGTGTCGAGCGGCGTGGCCGGGGCGGTGTCGAGCGATGGATCGAACGTCATCGCGCGAGCATGGCACCGCTGGGCGTCGAGCGACAGAGTGGGTCTGACCCACTCTGTCGCCGGACGGCGGCCGTATCCTGGCTCCATGTTCCTCGGCGACGATCTCTTGCCGTTCTTGGTGCTGGCATTCGGCGGAGCGTTGTTCGTCGGCAATCTGCTCGCAGTGGTGCGCCCACCCGACAAGCAACTCGACGACTCGAACCTCGAACGTGCGCCGGTCGTGCGAAGCCTCGGCTATTCGGCGATCGGACTGGTGGCTGCGATCTGGGCGATCGCAACCCTCGTGTCGGGTTGAGCAGCGCCGCGAACCGAATCAGGACGAGGTGTAGATGATGCTGATCTGCACGCCGCCGGTGGTGGGCGTCGAGGTCATCGTCACCACCTCCTCGCCGCGGGCGTAGCTGGCGCTCGAGAAGGTCTCGCTCTCGAACGGCTCGGTGTCCTCGCTGAAACCCGCGCTTTGTAGGGCAGCTGCGTAGGCAGCGAACGTGTCAGCGCTTGCGATGCCGTTCACGACGACGCTGATCGCTCCGGCCTCGTTGAAGTAGGTGTTGGTGATGTCGCTCAGACCGTCCGGCCGCGGTACGTCGGTGGGCCATTCCTCGGGGATGCCCGCTCCCGATGAGAAACTGGCCGAGCCGTCCTCGCCTTCGACGGTGAAGGTGCCGTCGTCGCTCGAGGCGCCACTGATGACGTTGCCGTCCTCGTCGGTGACGACGAAGCTGCCGTCCTCGTCGACGTCGACCGACGCCGAGCCGTCCTCGCCCTCGAAGGTCAGCTCGCCGCCGCCGTCGCCGTCGGAGGAGAACTCACCGGAGCCTTCGTCGCTCTGGAACTGGACGTTGCCGTCTTCGTCGATGTTCATCGAGAACTCGCCGTCTTCGGTCTGCACGGAGAAGCCGCCGTCGCCGTCGAAATCGAGGTCGATGTCTTCGCCCGATTCGCTCTCGATCAGTCGCTCGAGCGCTGCTTCCTGGGTGGATTCGCCACCGCAGGCAGTGCCGATGAGTGCGACGACGGCGAGGCCGCCGAGGAGTGGGTGCTTGGTGGAGATGGTGCGTGACATGGTGAGGCTCCGATGGTCGAGAAGTGGCGGGTGCCGGCTGATGAGGGGGCGGCGAATGGTCGTGGACACTGGCGGTCGTGGACTCTGGCGAGGCTACGTCGTCGACGGTGTGGTGTGAGGTCGATTTCGCCCGGTCGTCACAGGCTGCTGAGGCTGACCGAGAGCGCCGTGGCGCCGAGGTAGTCGTCGTGGTTCGCCGAGGCGATCACGGTGTAGGTGCCGTTGGTGAGGGTGGCGATCTCGCTGCCGTCCCACGACTCGGTCGTCACCTCGTACCCGCTGAACCGCTCGGTGTAGCTGGCAAGTGCGGTCGCGGGTGCAGCATCGCTGGTGCCGCCGGCGAGGATCCAGATCACGCCGTCGGTCTCGGTGCCGCTGACCCACGGATCGCGATCGAAGTCGGGGCGAGGCACGTCGCTCGGCCAGATGCTCCAGGCCTCGTCGCCGAACTGGCTGCTGAACTCGCCGTCGGCCGTCTCGAAGCTGATCGAACCCGAACCGTCGCCGGCGTCGTCGAACTCCGTGTCGAACTCCGTGTCGAACTCCGTGTCGAACTCGGTGTCGAACTCCGTGTCGAACTCCATGTCGAACCGGCTGCCGTCGTCGCCCTCGAGCGAGATGCCGGCGTCGTCGGCCTGCCCGGTGAAGGTGCCGTCGGGGGTGTCGATGACGATGCTGCCGTCCTCGCCGAACGAGAACGAGCCGTCGTCGGTGCGGATGCTGAAGTCGCCGCCGCCATCGCCCATCAGCCCGCCGAAGTCGATGTCGACGTCGCCGAGTTCGTCGTCGAGGCTCGATTCGATCATGCGCTCGACGCCTTCCTCGGTCGCCTTGTCGGCGATGGCGCTGCACCCGCTGAACGCGACGACCCCGGCCAACGCCAACGCGAAGACGACCGGGCGCCCGGAACGACGCGAGTTCGACGGTGCGATCGTCGCATCCGACGCCGTGCCGCTGGTCACGATGACGGTGGCGTCGCTGGTCAGGTTGCTGGTCGAGTCGGCAGTCATGTGAGGTTCTCCTTCGGTCGGGGCCGCCCGGTGCGGCTCCGTCACGGTCCAAGAGCTCGGCGGCAGCTCGGTCTTGCACTTTTCGCGCGCTGATTCCTCCGGCGGGCGACGCTGGTCCCGGTTCTGGCACGCTGCATCGATGGACTTCGGTATCTGTGTCGCCTCCCGCCCCGCTGATCTCGACTACGTCGTCGAGGCCGAGCAACTCGGCTTCACCCATGCGTGGATGGCCGACAGCCAGATGATCTGGTCCGACGTCTACGCGATGCTCGCGCTCGTCGCCGATCGGACGACCACGATGCACGTCGGCACCGGTGTGGCCGTCGCCGGCACACGACTCGCGCCGGTGACGGCTGCGGCGATGGCGACGATCAACGAACTCGCACCCGGACGCGCGTTCTGCGGCATCGGGACCGGGAACACGGCGATGCGCATCATGGGCCACAAACCGCTGCGAATCGCCGAGTTCGACCGCTACCTCGCGGATCTTCGCCCGCTGCTGCGCGGCGAGGAGATCGACTACGAGTGGCGCGGGCATCGGGCCCCGATCCGCCACCTCATGCCCGACGACGGTTTCGTCCGCTTCGACCCACCGGTCCCGATCCACGTGTCGGCCTTCGGACCGCGAGCACTGGATCTCGCGGCGAAGCACGGCGATGGTCTGATCACCTCGGCGCCGCCCGATCCGAACGCGATCCGAGGGCTGCGCGCCGCCGTCACGGAGCGACGCCAGGAACACGGTCGCTCGACCGAGCGCGCCGACTTCCCGATCTCGACCCTCACGACCGTGTGCGTGCTGCAGCCCGGAGAAGCCATCGATTCCGATCGGGTGAAGCGGGAGGTGGGCGCGTTCGCGATCGCTGCGCTCCACTACACCTACGAGCAGTACGTGCAGCTGGGTCGCGAGCCCGGGCGACACCTGCACGGCATGTGGGACGACTACGTGGCGGCCGTCGAGTCGGTACCGGTCGAGCGGCGGCATCTGCGCACGCACCTCGGGCACAACTGCTGGGTGATCCCGGACGAGGAGCGTTTCGTCACCAAGGAACTCATCGAGCGGTCGTGTCTCGTCGGTGAACCCGCCGCACTGCGCGAGCGCGTGACCGAACTCGGCGAGGCCGGGTTGGATCAGATCGTCGTCCTGCCGCCGCTCGAGGCCAAGGAGCGCGTGATTCGCGACGTGTCGCGCGAATTGATCGCGCTCGGCTGAGAGACTCATCGCATGGCCAGCCCGTTGAAGTTGACGTTCGTCGAGTCGGCGAGTCGCGCGCGCACGTTGCCGCCGTCACCGGTGGAGGTCGCGTTCGTGGGTCGATCGAACGTCGGCAAGTCGTCGCTGATCAACGCGGCGGCGAACCGCAAACAGTTGGCGCGGGTGTCGAACACGCCCGGCCGGACGCAGCTGATCAACATGTTCCGACTCGACGAGGGGTCGGGATCGCGCCAGCGGCCGGCGAACGCGTCGGCGGACAGCGACGTCGAGTTGCTCGGCACGGTCGTCGACCTCCCCGGCTACGGCTATGCGAAAGCGTCGAAGAGCATCCGCGGTGACTGGCCGGCGATGATCGAGGGCTACCTGCTCGAACGCGAGGAGCTGGTGATGATCTTCGTGCTGGTCGACGGCGCGATCGGCCCGACCAAGCTCGACGTGCAGATGCTCGATTGGCTGCGCTTCAACACCCTCCCGCACACCGTCGTCGCCACCAAGCACGACAAGGTGAAGCCGAGCAAGCGTCCAGCGCGCACGAAGGAACTCGCGGCCGGCTGCCAACTCGACCCCGGCGACGTGGTGTGGGTGAGTTCGACCAAAGGTGACGGGATCGACCGCTTGCGAACGCTCGTGCGGATGCACCTGCTCGAGTGACGAGGACGGTGGGGCGGCGCGTCGTCGTCCGGCCGAGGGCTGGTTACCCACGGGTAGTCACGTAGCGTCGATCGAATGAGTGTTGCTGCCGTCGGCGTGTCGATCACCGGGACCGGACTGTTCACCCCGGGGGAGTCGATCAGCAACGCTGAGCTGGCTGCGTCGCTGACCGAATCGGTGCTGGCGTGGAACGAGGCGCGTGCCGACGAGATCGAAGCAGGCACGGTCACCGCACGGGAGATCCCCGATGCGGAGTTCATCGAGAAGGCGTCGGGCATCCGCTCACGATTCGTGATGGAGAAGTCGGGGGTGCTCGATCCCGCACGGATGCGCCCGCGTCTGCCGACCCGCTCGGAGGACGAGCTCGGCGTGCAGGCCGAGATGGCGATGCCCGCAGTGCTCGAGGCGCTCGCGCAGGCGGGTCGCCGCCGTGACGAGGTCGATGCCGTGATCGTCGGTTGCTCGAACCTGCAGCGGGCGTATCCGGCGGTGGCGATCGAGATCCAGAACGAACTGGGCGCGGGCGGCTGGGCGTTCGACATGAACGTCGCCTGTTCGTCGGCCACGTTCTCGATCCAGAGCGCGGTCGATGCGTTGCGCAACGGCACGGCGTCGTGCGTGGTCGTGGTGAACCCCGAGATCACGTCGGGCCACAACAACTTCGAGTTGCGCGACCATCACTTCATCTTCGGTGACGCCTGCACCGCGGTGGTGCTCGAACGCACGAGCGACGCGCTTGCTGTCGACGGGAGCGATCCCGCACGGGCGCCGCGGTGGGATGTGCTCGGCACGAAGCTCGCCACGCAGTTCTCCAACAACATCCGTAACGACTTCGGCTTCCTCAACTCGTCCGAGGTCGACGAGCGCGACCCCCACGAGGTCGTGTTCCGCCAGAACGGCCAGAAGGTGTTCAAGGAGGTGTGCCCGCTCGTCGTGAAGCACATCGGCGGTCACCTCGGCGAGGTCGACATCGACGCCACGTCGGTGCGTCGCTTCTGGTTGCATCAGGCGAACTTGAAGATGAACCAGCTGATCGCGAAGGGCGTGCTCGGGCGTGTGCCGGACGAAGACGAGGCGCCGGTCATCCTCGACCGCTACGCCAACACGTCGTCGGCGGGTTCGGTCATCGCGTTCCACCTGCACCGCGACGATCTGGGTCGCGGCGACCTCGGCGTGATCTGCTCGTTCGGCGCCGGCTACAGCGTCGGCAGCGTCGTCGTCCAGCGCGCCTGACCCGTAACGGTTTGTGTCAGGAGGTCGCGCGGATAGGTGACCATCCACCGGTCGGTGGGTTGGCTCGGTTTTCATACCGAGTGCGACCCAACTAACCGACCGGGGAGGTCACCCATATGATGCGCGCGCTCGATTCTGAAGTCCACGATGCGGTGTTCGAAACGATCCGAGGCTTGCTCCCGGACCGGCCCGAACATCCGTTGGGTTGTCATCGGCCCCGTATCGACGACCTGGTCTGTTTGCGGGGTCTGTTGATTCGTCTCGTGACGGGCGCATCGTGGGAGACCGTCGAGTTCTTGATGGGCTACACCGTGTCCGACACCACCCTGCGGTCCCGTCGCGACGAGTGGATCGACGCCGGGGTGTTCGATCAACTGCTCGAGCAAGCACTGGCCGCGTACGACCGAATCATCGGTCTGGACCCGACCCATGTCACCATCGACGGCAGCGAACACTTTGCCCCGTGCGGGGGTGAAGGAACCGCTGCAGGCCCGAAAACCCACGGTCGTCTGGGCTGGAAGTGGTGCGCCGGCGTCGACGCCGACGGCATCCCGATCGGCTGGGTCATCGACGGCGCAAACCGCCAGGACTACCGACTGTTGCAACCCACCCTCAACGCGATCACCGCACATCCCGTCACCGCACGGATCGGCACCCTGCACCTCGACCGAGGATTCGGCTACAAATCACTCCCCGACAGACTCGCCGACTACACGATCGGCGACGTGAACGTGATCCCACGAAACCAGCCAGGTCAGGGCCGCATCCAACTCGTCGGATTCGGGCGCCGCTGGGTCGCTGAACGCACCCACTCCTGGTTCACCAACTACGGCCAAATCCAACGCAACACCGACCGCCGAGCAACACACCGCCACGCCGCCCTCTGCCTCGCAACCGTGTTCCTCATCACCGCACGACTCATCGACCACCGCAACACCAACTACCGCCCTATCCGCTGACGCTCCAGACACAAACCGTTACGGGTCGGAGGCCGCGTCGAGATCACACCGGCGGGAGGATGATGCTCGCTGCGGCCCCGTCGAGGGTCTGCACGACCTCGCCCGTCGACATGTCGATCACGGCACCGTTGACCCCGAAGCCATCCCGATCGACCACGCAGCAACTGCCGTGTGAGATGGCGAAGCCGTCGATCTCGGCGTAGCCGGTGAGCGTCACCATCCCGGCAGGGAGAAACGTCTCGATCGGGGTTCCCTGCGGCTCGATCTCGATCGGTGCGACGGGTGCAGACGGGTCGGCTGCGTTGCTCGTCTCGAGGAGGACGAGACGGTCACCGAACGTGCGAACCTTCCCGGGACGGGGCAGCGTGCCACTCGAGATCGGCGTGCCTTCCAGGTCGAACACCTCGTAGGTGTTGGGATCGGACACGCCTCCGGTTTCGCTCACGACCCACAGTTGGTCACGCACGATGTGGACGTCGACGAAGTCGAGGTAGTCGCCGATGTCGTTCACGCTGCCGGTTGCTCGGTCGATCAACTTCACGGGGATCCCGGGGGCGTCCTTGTACGCCGCAGCAACGTGGGTCCCGTTGCTGGCGAGCGCGTACAGGGAGGTGAACTCGTTGCTCAGATCGATCGTGCCGCGCAGTGATCCGTTGGTCGGGTCGATCTGCGCGATGACATCACTTCCACCGGTGACGAACGCGATGACGTACACGCCGGCGTCGTCTCCGGCGATGTCGCCGAACTCGCCCCCAGGCAGCACCTCGTCGATGGTGACGGTGGCGGTGATCGAACCGTCGACGAGCGACACCCGGTGCACCCCGGTCTTCGCACTGATCCAGAGATCTCCTCCGGCGACGACGCTGCTGTCGAGGAGGCGAAACCCGTCATCGGTATTGTTCCGGCCGTCGGGAATCGGCGTCGAGAAGATTTCGGTGATTCCGCCGAACGACTCGCTGTCGACGACGTCGAGTCGGCCGTTGCCCCAACCGTTGACGAGGCGGATGCCGTTCCATGCAGCCGCGACGTCGCCGTCGTCATCGGCGAATTCATCACCGAGACCGTCGGCGACGTCATCGAGGATGTCGAGTTGGCCGTCGTCGAGCCCCGAGGTGTCGAGATCGAGGTCCGCGTCGTCGCTGGTGTCGTCGAGCACGGCACCGAAGTCGCTGGTGGTCGACCCGTCGCCGTCGGCACCACCGCATGCGGTGATGGCGACGGTGGCCGCAGCCACGAGGGCGATGATGCGAGGGCGATGACGTCGTGTCGTTCGGGAAGCGGAATGCGCAGTGGGGATCATGAGGTTCTCCTGGTCGGTGGCGGTCGGACATGAGCGCCGTTGCCTTCCAGAGGGCGATCGTCGAGAAGCCTTGCACTTTCTCGGTGACCGAGCCGTTCCGCTCCCCGATGTCGTGGAGCAG
This sequence comes from Ilumatobacter sp., assembly GCF_046290335.1. GTDB lineage: Bacteria > Actinomycetota > Acidimicrobiia > Acidimicrobiales > Ilumatobacteraceae > Ilumatobacter_A. Next base: position 261,290 of record NZ_JBKAGH010000006.1, read on the forward strand.
CAACCTGGATCTTCCCCGTCTGGTGAGTTGCAAGCGAACACATGTTCGACTACGCTGCCGGACATGTTCTCGGAATGCGTCGAGGAACTGGTGGGCTCGAGTGACGCCGACCTGCACGAGCGGATCGGTGCACTGGAGTTGCAGCGGCGGCGGATCGAGGCCGAACTCGCAGCAGCGATCGCCGTGGCCGATGCGCGCCAGCTCAACCAGATCGACGCCCACCGTTCCATGCGGAACTACTTGAAGGCCACCTGCAACTGGTCGAACCACGAGGTCGGTCGGTGGCGGTCCGCCGCGGCGGTCTTCGACGCGTTGCCCGGTGTCGGTGACGCGTGGATCGGTGGCCGGATCGGGTCGCCGCAGGTCGCGGCGCTGGGTCGCGCGTACGGCAATCGCCGGATCCGAGATGCGCTCACCGCCCTCTCGTCGAAGCTCGTCGAGTACGCCGAGGCACTGTCGTTCGACGACTTCACGACGGCGATCGGTCACTTCGTACGCCTCGCCGACGACGATGGCTCCCACGACGCCCGCGACGATGCGATGCAGCATCGCCGCGCTCGGGTCGACGACAACGGCGGCGCGCTCGACATGAGCGTGTTCGGCGGTGACGGGCTCACCGCCGCCGAGATGATCGCCATCCACCGTCGATTCTGCGACCGCGAGTACCAGGCTGACGTCGCTGCCCGTCGGGCACTCCACGGCGACGAGGCCGGCGAGCACGAGCTGGCGCGTACGCCCGCGCAGCGTGCCTTCGACGCGACCGTCGCGATCTTCCGACTCGCTGCCGACGCCGCCTCGACGGGTACGTCGGCTGGCGCGCCGGCATCGACGGTCGTCAACATCTTGATCGACCAGCGCGCGTTCGCCCGGATGCAGGCAGGCACCGGCCTGGCACCGACCACGCTCGACGGCCAGGCGATCGACCCGTTCACCGGTCTCGCTGCGCCCGACGAGTTGCTGTGCGATCTGGCAGGTGACGTCGAGCGGCTCGAGTCGGTTCGTTGCGAAACCGACGGCGGTGTGCCACTGCACCCGCATGACGTCCTGCGGGCGACGCTGGCGGGTCACATCCGTCGGGTCGTGCTCGACGAGTCGGGCCGCGTGGTCGACCTCGGCCGAACGCAACGTCTGTACACCGGCGCGGCTCGGGAGGCGGCGTTGTTGTTGCTCCGTCGCTGCGAGCATCCCGGCTGTGATCTTCCGGCCGGGTTCTGTGAGGTCGACCACAACCTCGAGTGGGTCGACGGTGGGCCGACCGACCAGGCCAACGCCGGGGTGCTCTGCGGCGGACACAACACCGCCAAGCACCGCCACCGATGGCGACGTCGACGATCCCGACGAGGCCGGAGTTACACGGTGCGCGCCGACGGCACGATCATGCTGCCCGTCGGGGTCACGCGGCCGATGCTCCTCGGCGACACGCAACGCCTCGCTGACCCGAACGACGACGCGCCGGTTCACGACGCCTGGTGTGATCGCGACCGGTGCGACGACGACTGGCACGATCCTGCCGACCCGGACGAGATCGAGCGGCTTCGTCACCTGGCGCGCCAACGCCTGCGATCGCTCCTTGACTGCGGATGACGCGTCGACCAGACCGAAACCCGTGGTGCGGTTCACCAGCCACACCTGGCAGGCTGGGGTGGTGAATCGTGAGTTGGCCGTCGAAGCATCCGGCTTGGTGAAGGTGTTCGGCGAGAACCGGGCGGTCGACGGCGTCGATCTCGAGGTGCCGCGCGGGGTGATCTACGGATTGCTCGGCCCGAACGGTGCGGGCAAGACCACGACGGTCAAGATGTTGACGACGCTGCTGCGCCCCGACGGCGGCACGGCGTTCGTCGACGGCATCGACGTGGTCGCCGAGCCGGGCCTCGTTCGCTCCCGGATCGGTCTCACCGGCCAGTACGCGGCGGTCGAGGAGCGATTGACCGCCAAGGAGAACCTCGACCTGATCGGTCGGCTCTACCATCTTCCACGCTCCGAGGTCCGCCAGCGTTCGGTCGAACTCCTCGCTCGATTCGACCTCACGTACGCCGCCGACCGCATCGTGAAGGGCTTTTCCGGTGGCATGCGGCGTCGACTCGACATCGCGATGAGCTTGATCGCGCGCCCGGCCGTGCTGTTCCTCGACGAGCCGACGACCGGTCTCGACCCGCGCAGTCGACTCGCCATGTGGGAGCTCATCGAGGAGTTGGGCAACGACGGCACCACGGTGCTGTTGACCACGCAGTACCTCGACGAAGCCGATCGCCTGGCGGAGCGGATCATCGTGATCGACACCGGCAAGGTGATCGCCAACGGCACCGCCGATCAGCTCAAGGATCAGATCGGCGGCGACCGGTTGTCGGTCACGATCGCGAATCGCGACAACGTCGATCGGGCGATCGACGCGTTGAAGACGCTGTGTTCGGGCGACGTCGGCGTCGATCCCGACAGCGACGGGAGACACCTGCTGGCGTCGATCCGAGCCGGTGACCGCGTCGTGCCGAGCGCGATCCGAGCGCTCGACGATGCTGGCGTCGACGTGCTCGACGTCGAGGTGCGCCGACCGACGCTCGACGACGTGTTCCTCACCCTGACCGGCAAGCGAGCCGAAGCCGACACGTCCGACGACGAGTTCGAGGAGGTGGCGTCATGACCGCCGTGGACCAGGACACTCATTCCGCTCGGTCTGGCGATCACATCGATCGGCCCGAGCCGGGTACCGGCGTGATGTGGGCGTTGCGCGACTCGTGGGTCGAAGCGACGCGCCATCTGCGCATCGTGCCGCGCAACCTCGAGCTGCTGATGTTCGCGACGATCCAGCCGATCATGTTCGTGCTGCTGTTCGTGTACGTGTTCGGCGGCGCGATCGAGGTTCCCGGCTTCGCCAACTACGACCAGTTCCTCATCCCCGGCGTGTTCGCACAGTCGGTGGTGTTCGGCTCGGCGTTCACGTCGATCGGCATCGCCGAAGACATGCAGAAGGGCTACATCGACCGGCTTCGCTCGCTGCCGATGTCACGCGCCGCGGTGTTGATCGGGCGAACGGTGTCGGATCTCGTCCGGAACATCATCACGTTCGCCGTGATGCTGATCGTTGCGTTCCTGATCGGCTTCCGCTTCGAAGGGTCGCTGCTCGAAGCGCTCGCCGCGACGGCGCTGCTGTTGTTCTTCAGCTACTCGTTGTCGTGGGTGCAGGCGCTGATCGGACTCGGTGTGAAGTCGGTGGAGGCGGCGAACTCTGCCGGGTTCATCTGGATGTTCCCGTTGACGTTCGTGTCGTCGGCGTTCGTGTCGACCGAGCAGTTGCCGAGTTGGCTCGAGCCGATCGCTCGCAACAACCCGTTCACCGTGGTCACCAACGCGTGTCGTGCCCTCTACAACGGGCTCCCCGTCGGCTCCGACCTGTGGGTGTCGCTGGCCTGGTCGGTCGGCATCACCGTCGCGTTCGCCGCGATCTCGATCCGCAAGTTCTCCTCCTCCACCAGCGCCTGACGCAGTGCCGCGGTACGGCCGCGGTACGTTTCGATCGACGCTGACGGCACCGTGTCGACGGTTCGGTCAGAGAGGAGCATGCGATGATGCGACGGGCGCTCACGCTGATCGCCTTGTTGGTCGCGTCGGCGTGCGGTGGCGGAGGATCCGATTCGGTGGACGCCGATGGCGCGGTCGAATCCGGTTCCGACCGAGTGGTGGTGTCCGATTCGCTCGGAGATGCGGCGTCGCAGTGGGAGTCGCTCCTCGATCGGGTCCGAGCGGACAGTGTGTGTCCGGCAACGGCCGTCGTCGAGTGGCTCCCGTTGCGGGACGTGTTCGCCGAGGTCGACGAGTGGCTGGCGGTGGCGCCCCAGGAAGCTCTGATCGCAGGAACGACACCGCCCGTGCGCCCCGGCGACCCGTTCGGTGACGTCGTCGAGCACCAGATCGAGGCCCGCCGTGTCATCTTCGAAAACGACGGGTCCTGGTCGTTCGACGACACAGCGACGACCACGGTCGAGGCGCACACGAACTCGATCGAGATCTTCAGCGCAGACGACGTCGCAGCGGCTGAACGAGTCGAGGCCGAGGTGTTCCTCGCGATGCAGGGCTCCGAGAGCCCCTTGACCGTGGTGATCGAGCGGGGCCGAGCCATCTTCGCCGGCGGGTGCGAAGACGAACGCACCGCGATGTTCGAGGCGCTGTTCGGCGAGACCGCGTCGGAGGTCATCATCGCACTGGTCGGCCGCACCGAAGGCGACCTCGTCGGCTACTTCGAGACCCGGCTCGAGGGTGTCGCACCAGCGACGAGCACCAACTCCTCGCTGCCGCAGTACGTGCCCGGTCTCACCGACGGTGAAGCGGGCGCCTCGGGAATCGACACGGCAGCGCGGACCGGCAGCGTGGTGGTCGAGCTGAGAACCGGTGAGGTTCGCGACGAGGGTGTCTGTCTCGTCAGCGGCGGTGTCTTGGGCGAATGCTCGTTGCTCGGATCCGGTCCGGTGTGGTCGTCGTACACACCAGGCTCGCCGGTCGAGATCGTCGTCTTCGACGTCGCGACGAACACCCTGGGGGCGGTGCTCGCCTCGATCTCGTCCGAGCAACTGGAACGAAACGAGTACGTCGTGATCGAGCTCGACGACGAGCTCGCCGTGACCGAGATCGTGGAGTGCGGTGACCTGCCTCCCCCCGATATAGGTGTCGACGAGGGGCAGTGCATCCGTTCGTGAAGCCACGTGGCCGGTAGGTGGTCTGGTCGGTGGTCTGGCTGCTGTCGGGAGCGATTGCTGCGTCGGCTGTTTCGGTCTTGGTGTTTGGTCGCCTTGGTGTGCTCCTGGTCGTCTTGATCATCCCGTTTGCGCTGATCGGGCTGCTCAACGAATGGCGCGCCGCCAAGAAGTGACGGTTCGAAGACCGGTCGTCACGCCCGCTACGGCGGAGATTTCAGCGCTTCGTCGACGGCGGCGATGACGTCGGCGACGGGCGGCCGGTCGTCGGGGCCGTCGGGGAGCCAGAGTCGGTGCACGCGACCGGACGCGTCGATCACGGCGTCGGCACCGAGTTGGCGTGTGTCTTCGGTGGTGCGCTGTAGGCGACGGCCGCGGCGCAGCAGGGCGGCGTAGAGGCGCAGCGTGCCGAGCGACCAGACCCGTCGGAGCGATCCTCGGCCGGCGCCGAACAAGCCGTAGAGCTCGCGGTCGGGGTCGGCGACGAGTCGGACGTCGACGCCGAGATGATCACGGTAGGCAGCGAGGCGCGACGCGTCGTCGGCGAAGCTGACCACCACGACGTCGACCGTCTCGCGCGCCGGATGCTGGGTGAGGTGCTGGGTGAGGTGCTCGCTCACGGCGAGCACGTGCTCCTGGCACGGCAGTCAAGCGAGATGTCGATGCAGGATCAGCACGAGTGGCCGACCGCGGTGATCGCTCGGCCGCCAGTCCTCGCCGTCGTGATCGACGAGCGTGACGTCGACGAGCAGATCGCCTTCCGCGACCCGGGGCCGTTCGGTGGCACTCACCGCGGCGCGAACGACGCGTCGCGGTCGGTGGCGCGGCTGCGCAGGACGTCGAGTGGGTCACGGGTGTCGTCGACGTAGCCGAGGGCGTAGGCGCCGATGCGGTATCCCATCAGGCGGAGCAGGTCGTCGTCGAGGGTCTGCGCGACCTCGGCGGGGCACGACAGGTACTGGTTCTCCTCCTGGCGGAGCCAGCCCACGTTGTAGGTGATGTTGAGGCCGCGCCGGATCTCGTCAGAGCGATTGGCGCCGCCCCCGTGGTACACCTTGCCGGTGTAGAGCAGGCAGGACCCCTTCGACATCTCGGCGGGCACGGTCTCGTCGAACGTGTGCCCGAGATCGTCGGGCCAGTCGGTGCTGCCAGGGATCACGCGGGTGGCACCGTTCGTCTCGGTGAAGTCGGTCATCGCCCAGATCGTGTTGCACTGCACGTCGTAGTCGGCCGGGAACTCGAAGAAGTCGAACGCCCACTGATCACGATGCACCGCTTGCGCGGGCGAATCGGGTCCGATCGAGATCAGCTGCGTGAGGTGGAGCTGGAAGCTTTTCGCCCGGTGCAGCAGCCGTTGCGTGACATCGAGGATCAGCGGGTGGGTGACGAGTTCACGACTTGCCGGCGACCGCGCGATGAGGCCGCCGGTGCGCTTCGTGTTCCGGCCGGTGAAGCCGTCGGCGCCGAACGGGGTCGCCTCGATGTGAGGTGCCAGCTCGTCGAGGATGCGGTCGATGAGTTCGTGCGAGGCGAGCGAGTCGATGACGAGCACGCCGTCGCGGGCCAACACCTCGTGGATCTCGGCGGCGGGAGCCGACGCCGGCAGATGAACGACGCTCATGTCGAGACCGTACCCCAGCCCACCAGGCGTAACGGTTTGTGTCAGACACAAACCGTTACGCCTGGCGGGGATCAGCCTCGCGGGGGACGGTCGTGATCCTCGGGGTGGACGCGAACGGGCCGTTGCTCCTGCGACACTGCCGGACGTGAGCGCGATCATCGAGACCCGGGGCCTGGTCATGGACTTCGCCTCCACTCGCGCGCTCGACGGTCTCGACGTCGTCGTGCCGTCGGGAGTGACCGGGCTCGTGGGAGCCAACGGTGCGGGCAAGACGACGCTGATCTCGCTCGTGCTCGGGCTCCTGAAGCCGACCAACGGCTCGATCAGCGTGCTCGGTCTCGATCCGACCCGCGACGGACCCGCTATCCGAGCCCGCATCGGGTACGGCCCGGAACGCAACGTGCTCCCCGACGACATGCGGGCCTACGACTTCGTGCGCCACTTCTCCGAGGTGAAGGGGTTGCCGCGCGATGAAGCGCGGTCGCGGGCCAGTGACTCGCTGTACCTCGTCGGTCTCGGTGAGGAACGATTCCGTGCGCTCGGCACCATGTCGACCGGACAACGCCAGCGGGTGAAGCTCGCGCAGGCGATCGCAGCCGACCCGTCGTTCATCGTGCTCGACGAACCCACCGATGGTCTCGATCCGATGCAGCGCGACGAGATGCTGAACATCATCGTCGAGGTCAACCGCAAGTTCGGGATCGACGTGATGCTGTCGTCGCACGTCCTCGAAGAGGTCGAACGGATCTGTGACCACGTGGTCGCGCTCGACGCTGGCCGACTCGTCGCGCAAGGCACCATGGCGGAGTTGGCCGGGGCATCCGGGGGCGTCGAGATCGAACTCGTCGACCTGCCCGATCGCCCCGACGCAGCCCTGGCGGTCGTCGATCACCTGGCGGCGGCTGGGTTCGAAGTGCGGCGCAGCGACCTGGTCGTCACGGTGGGCGGTGGCAGCGACGCCGATGTGCTCGATGCGGCGACGGCCGCCATCGCTGCATCTGATGCGCGTGTCCGGCGACTCGGGCTGCGGCGTCGAACGCTCGACGATGTCTTCACCGACGACGTCGTCGGCGCGACCACGCGAGCGAGACCGCCGACGAGCGAGGCAGCATCATGACCTCCCCCGATTCTGCCCGGACCGGCGCCAACATCGTCGAGCGCGGCTTCCAACGCTACGACGGGCCGCGCGCCAGCCTGTGGCGGTCGATCTGGAGCGTGACGTGGCAGAGCATGCGCTCGACGCTCGGCCTCGGCCGACCGGCACGACACAAGATCTTCCCCGTCATTGCCGTGGTCATCGCGTACCTCCCGGCCGTCGTCTTCGTGGGGATCTCGGTGCTCGTCGGTGACATCCTCGATCCCAACGAAGTCGCCGACTACGCCAGCTACTACGGCTTCATCACCGCCGCGATCCTGCTCTTCGCGGGACTCGTCGCGCCGGAGGTGTTGGTCGGTGATCGCCGCAACGGCATGCTCGCGATGTACCTGTCGACGCCGTTGCATCGCGGGACGTACCTCGCGGCGAAGGCGTTGGCGGTCTCGTTGACGCTCGCCCTCGTCACGCTCGGCCCGCCGATCCTGGTGCTCGTCGGCTACACCCTCGACAACGTCGGTCCCGACGGGTTCGGCAACTGGATGCTCGTCCTCGGCCGGATCATCGTCTCCGGTGTCGCGGTGTCGGCCGCACTCACCGCCGTGTCGATGGCAGCGTCGTCGATCACCGACCGTCGGGCGTTCGCGTCGATCGGTGTCGTGCTGCTGGCGCTCGCGTCACCCGCCGTTGCCTCGGCGCTCGTCGACGGCGCCGAGTTGTCGCCGAACTGGCGACTGATCGACGTGTTCACGATGCCGTTCGAGCTCGTGTTCCGGATCTTCGGCGAACCGGGCAACTTCCCCGAGGTGTCGACGATCAACGTCGTCGCGGTCAACGTCGCCTGGGCGCTGGGCGGCCTCGCCGTCGTCGCATGGAAGTACTCACGGTTGGTGATCGCCCGATGATCGTGGTGGACAACGTGTCGAAGTTCTTCGGGTCGGTCGTCGCCGTCAGCGACGTCAGCTTCTCCATCGGCGGCGGCGTCACGGCGCTGCTCGGCCCGAACGGGGCGGGCAAGTCGACGCTGTTCCGGATGCTGTGCGGTCTCACGCCTCCGTCGCGCGGTCAGCTCCGGGTGCTCGACGCCGATCCTCGCACTGACAAGGAGGTGCGCGGCCGGCTGGGCCTCGTGCCGCAGCAGGACGCACTGTTCGACCATCTGTCGGCGAGCGAGTTCGTGTCGATCGCGGCCGAGACTCACGGCATCGCCCGGTCGGATGCGTCGAGTGCGGCGGATTGGGCGCTCGAGCAGGTCGATCTCGCCGACGTCGGCTCGAAAGTGGTCGGGCAGTTCTCGAAAGGGATGCGTCAGCGTGTCAAGGTGGCCGCAGCGCTCGTCCATGATCCGCAGGTCTTGATCCTCGACGAACCTCTGACGGGCCTCGACCCCGTGCAGCGTCGTCGGATGATCGCGCTGTTTCATCGACTCGGTGACGACGGCCGTTGCGTGCTGGTGTCGAGTCACGTCCTCGACGAAGTGGCGCGCCTCGGGTCGAACGTGCTCGTCGTCGCGCAGGGCCGACTGGTGGCGAGCGGGGACTATCGGGACCTGCGCGAGCTGATGGACGACCGTCCGCATCGGATCCGCATCGGGGCGACCGAACCGCAACGGTTGGCGACGACGCTCGTGGAACGTGGGCTGGTGACGGCGCTGTCGTTGCGAGCTGACCACGTCGTCGTCGACACACTCGACATCGATGCGCTCGGCCGACAGATCGCGACGATCGCGGTCGAGCTGGAAGTCCGCTTGACCGAGATCACGCCGCTCGACGACGACCTCGAGTCCGTGTTCAGGTACCTGGTGGAGGGCCGATGAGTTCCGTCGATCCGTCCCCGCCGGTCGTGCACCGTTCGTCGTCCGTCTCCCCGAGCCGTGCGCTGCGCCTCACGTATCGAGTGGTGCTCCGTCAGCTGCTCAGCGTGGGGCGGATCGTCGCGCTCGTCGCGCTGTCACTCACCACGACCGTCGCAGGGTTCGCCGTGGGCACCTCGAACGACGCCGACATCGACGCAGCAGCCGGCGTGATCGCGAACCTCGGATTCGCGGTCGTGATCCCGGTGGTCGCGCTGGTGTTCGGTGGCGGAGCACTCGGCGATCTGCGTGACGACAAGACGCTCGTCTACTTGTGGCTCCGGCCGATGGACCGCTGGCCGATGGTGGTCGGCGCCGCGCTGGCTGCGCTCACGATCGCGGTGCCGGTCACGCTGCCGGCGGTGGTGGTCGCCGCTGTGCTGACGGGCGTCGGCAACGGGATCGTCGGCGCGACGCTGCTCGCTGGAGTCGTCGCGCTGGTCGCCTATACGGCGATCTTCACGATGCTCGGCGTCGTCCTGCGGCGGTTCATCGTTTGGGGGCTCGCCTACATCCTCATCTGGGAGGGCTTCGTTGCGCTGGGTGGCGCGGGCGTCGCACAGTTCGCGATCCGCAAGTACACCCGCTCGATCATCGCCGACCAGACCGGTGCCGATCTAGGCCTCGCCGACTTCTCGACCGCGACCGGCGTGATCGTGCCGCTGCTCGTCGCGGTCGCGGTGCTCGCCGTCGCGTCCTGGCGACTGGCCCGCCACGACATCGACTGAGGCGTAACGGTTTGTGTCTGACACAAACCGATACGCCTGGCAGTCGGTCAGGCGGCGGCGCGGGTCTTGCGCAGGATCGGATCGGCGAGGCCGAGCGACTTGTCGGCGAGCCACATCACCTTGCCGGCCGCACCCGGGGTCGAGTTGTCGACGAGGTTGCCCATCACGGCGAGCGTGATGTTGGCGATGGCGTCAGTACTGACCGACATGCGCAGCCCGGTCTTGAGGATCCATGGATGCCCGATGAGGAACGAGAAGCGCCGACCGGTCCGCAAGAACGCGTCGAAGCGTTCTCCGACGAGCTCGTCGTAGCGAGCCGGCGCCGTTGCCGGATCGTCGACGAACAAGTCGGCAGCGAGCATCCCCGACTCCAACCCGTAGTCGATGCCTTCACCGTTCATCGGGTTGACGAGACCGGCCGCGTCACCGATGGCCACCCACCCGGGGCCGTGCCGCTTCTGTGCCGACATCGGCAGCCGCCACGCCCGAGGCCGCTCGAGGTTCGGGCCGAGTTCCCACTCGTCGCTGACCGCGCCGCGGTACATCTCGATCATCGTGTTGAGATTGAGCTTCTTGAAACCTTTCATCGTCGACAACGCGCCGACACCGATGTTGACCGTGCCGTCGCCGGCCGGGAACATCCAGCCGTAGCCGGGCACCGCGGTGCCGTGCTCGTCCTTCAACGAGAGCATGGCCTCGAGGTGCACGTCATCGTGCCGTGGGGTCTCGGCGTAGGTGCGAATCGCCAGCCCGAACGTCTCACCCTCGACGCGGTTGGCGCCGAGCATCCGAGCGACCGCGCCGGGAGGGCCGCACGCTGCGACCGTGAGGTCGGCGCCGATCTTGTGCGACGGCGCTGACCGGTTGGCATCGCCACTCGGTTTGGCTTCGACACCGATCACGCGGTCACCGTCCATCAGCGGCACCGCCTCGGTCTCGAAACGGATGTCGGCACCGGCTGCGGCAGCAGCGTCGATCAGTGCGGCGTCGAGTCGACGCCGCGGCCAGACGGCTCCATGGTTCGGGAAGCGATCGGTCGTGGGCCAGTCGAGCTCGCGCACCTTCTTCCCGGCGATCATGCGCAATCCACGGATGCGATGCGCATCGCTCATGTCGATGTCCAATTCGTTCAACGCACCGACGGCGCGAGGGGTCAGTCCGTCGCCGCACACCTTGTCGCGACCGTGCGCCCCCTTTTCGAAGACGACGACCTTGGCGCCTTGGCGGGCGGCGCGGATGGCGGTCGCTGCACCAGCCGGACCGCCTCCGATCACTGCGATGTCGACGTGTTCCACCGGTCTACGGTGCCCCGAATCGCGCGGAAAAGCACCGTCGTGCTCGGTGGTCGTTCGCCACCTCTGGATGGGTGATCGTCAGATGAAGTAGCCCGCCGTGTCGGCGGCGACGTGGGCGCCCTTCTCGCTGTAGACGCTGATCTGGCCCGACGGCAGGCTGAGCGGCAGGATCGCCAGGTTCGAGATGTTGGTGTCGGGCCCGGGCGCGTTGAGGCTCGCCGTGTCCGGCCGTGCCTGATCGGCCGGCCAGCCGGTGATGTAGCCCTGCTGGCCCTGGATCGCTGCGAGGTTGAGCACGACGGCGTTCGCCGTCGTCGGGATCCCGAAACGACCGGTCACCGCGAAGCTGGTCTGACCGTCGGCAGGCAACGGTGGGCCGACCTGTCGGCTGTCGAAGAGTCGCGTCGGCGAGATCGGTACGAACAACCCGTCGTCGGTGTCGGCGGCGGTGTCGTCGGTGAAGTACGCGAACACGTCGGCGACGAGATGCGCGCCGGAACTGGTGAACAGCTTGATCGTGCCGGTGTCGGACACCGGCATGATCACCGTGTTCGGTCGTGTGAGCGTGCGCGTCGAGACGTTGATGTTGGCCGTCGTCGGTTGCGCCTCGTCGCCGGGCCACACGGTGACGAACCCGTTGCCGTTGGCTCGCACGGCGGTGACATTGAGCACGACTGCCGACACGCCGGCTCCGGGTACCCCGTTGGTGTCGGTCACCCGCACCTCGATCGTGCCGCCCCTCGGAATCGCACCTTTCGGCCCCGGCTGCGGGGAGCCGGGCCGCGTGTCGAAGATGCGCGACGGTGCCACTCCGACGAGGCGTCCCGATGTCGACGAACCGGTCTGCTCGAAGTAGCCGAAGACGTCGGCGACGAGATGTCCGCCACCCGTGGAGAACAGCGAGACCCGCCCGTCGTCGCCGACGGGCACGATCACCGAGTTCGAGGCGTTGCCGTCTTGCACGTTCAAGTTGGCAGCGTTCGGACGACCGCTTCCGGTCGGATACGCGGTGACGAAACCGAAGTTGGTCGGGCTCGCCATCGCCACGTTGAGCACGACCGCGTACACGCCGGTCTCTGGCACGCCGCCTTCGCCGGTGATCTGCACGTCGATCGTGCCACCCGGCGGGACGATGCCCTTCGGGCTGCCGGCGGGCGCCATCATGCCCGGGCGCGTGTCGAGGATGCGCGCGGGCGACAGCGGCGTGAAGGCGGCGGTGCCGACGTAGTTGACGACGGGTACCGAGCCGGGCAGTTCGTCGTCACCGACGTTGTCGGTCGTGCCGGTGCCGATGATCCCTCCCTGACCCCAGCAGCGAACGGTGAGGTTGTCGAGCAGTGCACACGTCGTCGTGGATCCAGCGGACGCGGCCAGCACGGTGCGACCGGCGCCGACGTCGACCGGCCCGCCCGTCAACGGTGACCCTGGGTCTCCGACTGTTCCTCCACCGACGTCGTCCTCGTTGCCGTAGCCGAGGCGTCCGTCGTCACCGTCGCCCCAGCAGAACAGTTGGCCGACGTCGTTCACGAAACAGGCGTGGTCGAAGCCAACGGTGACCGAGACCGGCACGTTGCCGCCGAGGTCCATCTTGTCTGGCTGCACGTTGTTCGAGTTGCCGCCCGTGGCGTTGCGTGAGGCGGTTCCTTGTCCCCAGCACCAGATCGAGTCGTCATCGGTGAGTGCACACGTCGCGCGCGAACCTGCACTGATCGCCACGGCTTTCTCGCCATCGAGATCGACGACGGGCACCGACGCGACGGACTCGTTGTCACCGATGTCTTCGACCTGGCCGGGCATCGCTTCCTTCGCACCCCAGCACCGCACCTCGCCGGTCTGGAGGATCGCGCAGTTGTGCAAGCGCCCTCCGGCGATGGCCGTCGCGGTGTTTCCGGGCCCGAGGTCGACGGGGCCGACGCTGGCCGGCGTCTCGTCGTCGCCGATGTCGCGCAGGGTGTCTCCGCTGGGTCCGTTGTCACCGGTGCCGACTTGCCCCCCGTCGTTCGAGCCCCAGCACTGGACGTCGCCGCTCTCGAGGATGACACAGCCGCCGCGGTAGCTGGTGGCGATGGCGACCGCCTTGCCGCCGACGTTCGTGGTCGGGATCGACGTGGGTTCTTCGTTGTCGCCGATCCGCGCGCCGTTCGATTCGGGGACACCGAGCGTGGGCCCGAGTGTCTGGTAGCCCCAACAGCGCACGTCGCCGTTGTCGAGGATCACGCAGGCGAAGTTCTCGCCGACCCCGACCTCTTTCACGGTTCGCCCCGGGCCGACGTCGACGGTTCTGACCTGGTCGGGGGTCTCGTCGTCGCCGATGTTGCCGGAATCCGGGACACCGGTTGCCGACAGGCTGCCCCAGCACCGAACCTGCTCGTTGTCGAGGATGATGCAGGTGTTCACCGCGCCGTTCGCGAGGCGGGCGGCCGTCTCACGGGCAGCGCCCGGCGGTGCCTCGGAGCGCTCCGCCGACACAGGCGGTGTACCGATTGCTGCAATGGTCGACACAGCGAGCGCGAGCGCAAGCAGCAATCGTTTCATGGCGGGTCCCTTCGACGGCGGAGTACGAAGTGTTGCGTATCGCCGTGCCGCGATGTCGAGGATTATGTGCTGGCTGTCGAACGGCGAGTGAGCCGAGCGTGGATGCGTTCGCCGTCGAGGAACGTCATCAGGCCGGCGATCATCGCGATGCCGAAGAATCCGACCAGCAGGAACGAGTCGATCAGGAGGTGCAGCGTGATGCCGAGCACGATCAGAATCGGCCGGGCGCGTCGATGCCACAGCAGTCCGGCGAGTGCGAGCTCGACGGCGAGCGTCCCCCACGTGAGGACGGCGATGACCACGACGCTGTCGACCAGGACGTCGAGCTGGCCGAACCGCTGCAGGTCGAGGAGGCGCAACGACGTCGACACCGCCGTGCCGTCACGCCACAGGTCGCCACTCTTTCCCCAGAAGGCGAAGAAGTAGACGACCATCACCTGCAACTGCACGAGCCGCAGCCCCCAGGGTGCGACGAGCGGCGCCGTGCGAAGCGCTGCACGCCCTTCGCGACGCCAGCGATCGACCGACAGCGCGGCGGAAGTCGGACAGCAGGCGAGCAACAGCGTGAGGTTGCGGACGATGATGTCGCCCGAGTTGAGGATCATCGGGCTGCGGCGTTGGACGGCGACGAGCAGCACGAATGCGGCGAGCAGGAACCACGTCGACCGAAAGCCGACGATGATGCCGACCGAGGCCACGACCAAGAGAACGAGCGCGATCCACACCGCCGCCGTCGAGTCGAGCGCGATCCACCGCCACCGGTCGCTGGCGAACTCGGGTCCGATCAACGCGTCGCTGCCGAGCAACGCGTCGACGTCGAACATCATCGACACGCTCCAGCCGAGGACCGCCACGCCGATGACGATGCGAGCGATGGCGATCGGCCACGCCGACTGCGGTACGAACAGCAGCCGATCGACGCGCTGCGCCACTGCCGACACGGTGCTCACGCGTCTCGCTCCCAGACGTAGAACGCGAACTCGTTCGCGTCGCTGTCGACGGTGCCGTCGGCGGTGAGCGGTTCGTGATCGATCCACCGTCGGACGAGCGTGATCCGGATGGGCAGCTCGCCGTCGCGAGTGTGGCGCTCGGCGAGCCAACGCGCCGTCGGCTCCCACGATTCGCTCTGCGCGTCGAGCCGGATGCGCTCCTGCCACTTGTGCCATCGGTACTGGCGGTACGCGCCGAGTACCGGATCGAACTCGGGCACGTCCCAGAGCTCGGCGCTGCCGTCCTCGTGCTCGATGACGGCTCGGACGTCGAGCGACTGATCGCGAGGGTTCGGGCTGAAGACGGCCCAGTCCTGCACGAGACCGATCTCGGCCGCCGGACTCCAGACGACGTCGATCGACGACCGCATCGGCCCAACCGGGACGTTCGGCCCGACGATCCAGATCGCGGCGATCACCAGGGCCACGCCGACCGCGAGGCGACCACCTCGCGTCTGGACGACCTGCGTGTGGCGATCGGCCTGTTGCTCAGCCGCCTGCTCGCTCACCGCGCAGACCGTACTCCGGTACCCGGTATCGAGCTGAGCGGGTCAGGAGCTGAGCTGCGCGGCGAGTGCCTCGGTCGCTTCGATGAACTCTTCGATCATGTCCATCACGACCTGGCCGGCCGACTTCGGCTGATTCATCGTGCCGACGATCTGTCCGACGAAGTAGTTCGCCAGTTCCTCGGCACCGGAGCCGGGCGTGTTGGCCGCGCGGTTGATCCGCTGTTGTGCGGCGTTGGTCAGGATCGGCTGGAGTGGCATGCCGAGCGGGTCGGGGGTGTCGGAGCGCTCCCATTCCTCGGTCCACTTCGACTTCAGCATGCGAGCGTGCTTGCCGGTCAGCGATCGCGACCGGATCGTGTCGGCCGAGGTCGCGGCGAGGAACTTCTTCTTCACCGCCGGGTGGGTCTCGGCTTCGTCGGTCGTCAACCAGACCGAGCCGCACCACACACCCTGCGCGCCGAGCGCCATCGCCGCGGCCATCTGGCGTCCTCGACCGATGCCACCGGCGCCGAGTACGGGGATGTCGACCGCGTCGACGATCTCGGGGATCAGCACCATCGAGCCGATCTCACCGGTGTGGCCACCGGCTTCAGACCCCTGCGCGATGATCAGATCGACGCCGGCCGCCTGATGGCGCTCGGCATGCTGCGGACGCCCGGCGAGCGCGCCGATCAGCTTGCCCTCTTGCTTGCAGCGGTCGATGAGGAACTGCGGGGGCGGGCCGAGCGCGTTCGCGACGAACGCGGTCTTGTGCGCGAGCGCGATGTCGAGCTGCGGCATCGCGTTCTTCGCGCTGAACGGGGCGGCGCCGTCGTTGCCGTAGGTGCCAGGCGACTCGTCGCCGTCGGGAAGTTCGGGCACGTCGTAGCGGGCGAGGATGTCGTCGACGAACTCGCGGTGCGTGTCGGGGATCAGCTTGCGGATGTCGTCCATCGTGTAGCCGCCGTCGCCGTCACCGGCGTACTTGGCCGGGACGATCAGGTCGACGCCGTACGGTCGGTCGCCGACTTCGTTCTCGATCCAGTCGAGGTCGATCTCGAGTTGCTTGGGCGAATGTGCCACGGCACCGAGCACGCCCATGCCGCCCGCCTTGGTCACCGCGGCGACGACGTCGCGGCAGTGGCTGAAGGCGAGGATCGGGAACTCGATGCCGAGCATGTCGGTCACAGCAGTCTTCATCCGCCCATCCTCGCGGTGTCGGCCGATCGTGGACGAATCCGAACCGGTTGCGGGTTGGCCTCACGTGGCGCGGACGTTCGTACTAACCTGCGGCGCTGGTGACGGGAGGCATCGTGCAGAACGAGAGAACAGCAGCGACATGAGTTGGCCCATCGGCCGTCAACTCGACGGCGGCCTCGACCGGATCACCACGCCCGACGGCGCGAGCGATCTCTGGCTGTGCGGCAAACACGTCGTCGCTCCCGACCCCGAAGCGGTGCGAGCCGATCTCGGCCCGTCGACCTACGTCGTCAGTCTCAACGAGGAGCGGGACCTCGAGCGGTTCCCGGGCTACGTCGACTGGCTGCGAACGTCCCGCCACGCACGCTGGTTTCCGATGCCCGACTTCCACGCGCCGCGACTCGCCGATGCGCTCCCGATCCTCCAGGAGATCAGTGGGCTCCTCCACGCGGGTGATCCGGTGTTGATGCACTGCTCGGCGGGCATCGGCCGAGCGGGAACGATGGCCGTCGGGACCCTCATGATGCTGGGCGTGCCGATGCCCGAGGCGCTGCGTCAGGTCGCCTCCGAGCGTCGCGGCGCCGGTCCCGAGGCTGGCCCGCAACGCGAGCTGATCATCTCCCTCGCAGAACACCTCGCCTGAACCTGCCATCTGACTGGCATCTGAACCGGGCTCGAGTCAGCTGGCGTCGTATTGCACCGCTGCGCGAGCCGAGACGCGACCGGCGATGTAGTTCGCGATGAGCGCCCGATGATCGGGGTGATCTCGATACGTGACGTAGTCGTCGATCGACTCGTACTCCCCGACGATCACGTAGTCGAAGTTTCCCTCGGTGAGCCCGAGGTCACGGCCGTGTCGGTAGCCGCGCACCTCCGGCATCCGTGCGGTCAACTCGTCGAGCGCGGCGGCCGTCGCGTCGACGTGCGCGTCGTCGACATCGTCGTTCCACTTGAACATGACCACGTGTCTGAACATCGCCCCAGTGTTCCATCTCGCCGGCGCGGCGACCACACTGCCGAGATGAACGCCGCGTCACCGGGATCATCACCAGGATCGTCGATCACCGACGAACGCTCGCTCGTCGAACTCCTCGGACGGACCCAGACCATCGCCGTCGTCGGGATCTCGGCGAACCCGATGCGGGCGAGCCACGAGGTCGCCGCGTACCTGTTGCACCATGCGCACTACGAGTTGCTGTTCGTCAACCCGTTCGAAACCGAGATCCTGGGTCGCCCGGTCGTGCCCTCGCTGGCCGACCTCCCCGTCGTCCCCGACATGGTCGACGTGTTCCGCAAGACCGAGGACCTGGCCACGGTGACCGACGAGGCGATCGCCGTCGGCGCGTCGTCGCTGTGGTTCCAGCTCGGACTCGTCGACGACACCGCAGCGGCGCGTGCGGTCGCCGCGGGACTCGATGTCGTGCAGGATCGCTGCATCAAGGTCGACCACGCCCGACATCGCGACGAACTCCCCCGCCGTGACGCTCCGGAGGGTGACGGCTGAGCGTCACTCCCGGTCGAGCGAGATCGCCATCCCGGGGAGGTCGACCCACGGTTGCTTGTGGTCGCACCACGCCTGGACGGTCGGGTTCACATCGGCCTTGTGGTCGAGGGTGCCCGCCTTCACCGCGATGATGCCCTCGGAGTAGACGAGCGCCGAGTAGATCGGCGATCCGCACGACCCGCAGAACCGGCGCAGCACGTAGACGTCGTCGTCGTTCTCGCCGCGATCCTCGAAGGTCGCCAACTCGCCCGTGACCGTCAACTGGCTCTCGTGGGCGACGAGGTTCACCGAGAACGCGCTGCCACCCTGTCGCTGGCAGTTGTCGCAGTGACACACAGCCGTGGCGATGACGTCGCCCGACAGTTCATAGGAGATCGATCCGCACAGACACCGGCCGCTGAGAGACATCGGCGAAACGTACCCGATCGACGGTCCGGACCTCGGGCCGAAGCGTCGGCATACAGCGTCGCCTCGCGTCAGATCTCGCCGCGGCGTTCCATCCACAGGAAGGTGAGCCAGCCCGGTGCGATCGGGAGCCAGAACGTCGCGAGACGGAAGGTGAGCACCGACGAGATCGCGACGGCTGCTTCGAGCCCGAACCCGGTGAGCGCTGCGATCATCGCCGCCTCGAGTGGTCCGAGCCCGCCGGGTGTCGGCGCGATGTTCGCGATCGCAGCGGCGCCCAGATAGGCAGCTCCGATCTGCGCGACGGTGAGCCCGCCGCCGAACGCCTCGACCGCGAACACGAGCGCGAACAGATAGCTGAGGGTGATCAGCGACGACCCGCCGAGCAGCGCCGTGACCCGGATCGGGCTGCGCACGACCTGAGCCACGTAGCCCGCCGCCCGCCTGATTCCGTCGATGATCGGGCGGATCACGGTGCGCCTGACCACCGAGAACAGCGAGGCGATTCCGGCGGCTGCGATCGCGACGGCGGCGACGAGCAGCAGGGTGCCGAGGCTCGGCAGCGACACGCCTCCGACGTCGGCACCACCGGCCCACGCGAAGAACCCGGCCATCAACAACAGGTGGGTGACGAGACCGGCGATCGTGTTCAGCGCCACCGAGGCGCTCGCCTCTGCGGGCGTGAGCCCGTTGCGTTGCAGGAACCGACCGGCGAGCGCCATCTTGCCGGCGCTGGCCGGGCCGACGAGCTGAGCGAACGACGAGGCCACCTGACTGCGGGCGGACGCGGCGACCGACATCGGTTGCGCGACCGAGCCGAGGAACGAGATCGTCGCGAACACGAAGTAGGCCGCAGCCGCAGCGAGCACGGCCGGGAGCCATTCCCAACGTGCCGCGCCGAAGGCGTCGACGGTGTCGCCGAGATTGCCGAACTGGGGAAGCAGTGAATAGAACGCCAGCGCGCCGGCGACGATCATCAGCAGCGTTCGCCGCTGAACCCGGGCGAGGCGTTCGAGCGGCACGTCGTCGGCACCGGTGCGTTCGTGCATCTCGTGCCGGAGTCGGTCGAGCAGATCGCGCTCCGCCTTGATCGACTTGCCGAGCGAACGACTCAAGGCGAGCGGCTGCACCAGCGGCAACGCTCGGGCCACGGCATCGGCGCCGAGTTCGTCGACTCCCAGGGCGACGCTGCGCTCCGGACCGACGACGAGCCCGATCGCGACGAGTACCTCGGCGACGTCACGCGAGATCTCCCGCGGCTGCGCGGCGAGTTCGGCGTCGTCGTAGTCGACGAGCCAGACCTCTCCGTCGCCGTCGACGATCATGTTGTCGAGCGTCAGATGGTGATGCGCTGTCCGCGTCTCGTGGACGGATCGGACGCTGCGGTAGATCGAACGGATCACGTCGTTGGTGAATTCCTCGGTCGGCACCGCACTGAGACGCCGCCCAGCGATGCGCTCCTCGACGAGGAACGCGGCTCCCGCGTCGGTGACTCCGAGGCCGACCACCGTCGGGCTGCGAGTACCGCCGTCGCGGACGGTACGAGCGGCGAGGGCCTCGTGTTCGACGCGGCGCTTGAGCGTGCTGTACGGGCGTCCGACTTCCGACGATCGGAGTCGCACCGCGCGATACAACCGGGTCAGGAGATCCCAGCTGCGGTCTTCGGGAGTGCGCAGCTTGACGAAGCGCTCTGCACCGTCGCGCTCGGTGGTCTCATACACGGCGCCGTTGCTGATTCCTTCGAGGCGCCGCACCTCGATCGGGTCGAGTCCGATGACGTGGAGCGCAGCGAGCACCTGGTCGGGTCGGGGTTCGAGATTGGGTGACCCGAAGAGCACCAGGGCGAGCGAGCCGACCACGAGACCGATCGAGGCGCCGATCCAGACGTCGAGTGGCGGCTGGCCCGGCCCGAGCAGCCGGAGGACCATCAAGATCACGACCCACGTCCAGCACGCGCGTCGCCATCGACGAGGGAGATGCGCCGCTCCGACCACCACGGTGGCGACCGCCGAGCTCAGGAACTCCGTCGTCGGGAAGGATGCGGCGATGAGCGTGGTGCCGCTCTCGGTGCGGTCGGCGAGCATGTCGGCCACATTGCGGTCGCCCAGCCACGAGGTGAGCAGGGAGACGGCGACGCTCGCAGCTGCCGACGACAACCACAGGGTCGCGAGGAGTCGCCAGCGTCGTGTCCAGATGATGAAGGTGAGGGCGATGAGTGGAACGAAGGTCGCGATGATCTGCGCTGCGCCGAGGACCGCCTGTTCGATCTGGTTGGGGATTCGGCTGACGGCATCGACCACGTCGCGCTCGAACCCCGAGATCGTCGATTCGGCGAACGCTGCTGCGAACAGTCCGATGCCGACGAGACCCAGTCCGATCAGGAGTCGAAGCAGATGACCGGCCGACCACCGCTGGTATGACGGCGGCGACGGGAAGAGCAGCACTGAGCTCGACGTGCTGCGAACGGATTCGTCGGCGTCGTCAGCGGTACTCGTCACGGTGTGACAAGCCTATGCGGCCGGCCCTGTGCACTCATGGCTGCGCGATACCGGTCGGGCGACCACGATGGCGCACACCGGCAGGACGGCTGGCCTCAGGCTGGCAGGGTGACGGTTCCGAGGCGCACGATGTCGATCGAGGCGTCACCGCGGCGAATCGCGACGTCGCGGTCGCTGCGGTTGACGATCGTCACGTGATCGGTGGTCGCAGTGACCGATAGCCAACGTCCGCGGTACTGCACCTGGAACGCCAAGCGCGTCCATCCGGGCGCGAGCACCGGATCGAGATGCAGCGTTCCGTCGACGACCTGCAGGCCGCCGAAGCCGTGGACGGCTGCGATCCACGTCCCAGCCATCGAGGTCGTGTGGCAGCCGTCTTCGGTGTCGTGGTTGTAGTCGTCGAGGTCGAGGCGTGCGGTTCGCAGCAGCATCTCGTGCGCTTTGTCGAGGCGTCCGAGCCGCACGGCGAGTACGGCGTGCACCGACGGTGACAGCGACGACTCGTGCACGGTGCGCGGCTCGTAGAAGTCGAAGTTGCGCCGCAGCGTGTCGAGATCGAAGCGGTCCTCGAACACCCACAGACCCTGCAGCACGTCGGCTTGCTTGATGAACGGTGAGCGCAGGATCCGATCCCACGACCAGTGCTGGTTCAGCGGCCGCTCGACCGGATCGAGGTCGGCGACCGTGAGGTGCTCCTTGTCGAGGTAGCCGTCCTGCTGGAGGAACACGTCTCGCTCGGGATCGTGCGGGAGGCGGATCCCGTCCGCGATCGACGTCCAGCGGGCCGGCTCGTTCGCTGCGTCGAAGCCGATCTCGGTCAGGACCTGGTCGATCCGGACCGGGTCGATCGACCGAGCGTGTTCGATCGCGTCGAGCGTGTAGCGCAGCGTCCACTGGGCGATCAGGTTCGTGTACCAGTTGTTGTCGACGTTGTTCTCGTACTCGTTCGGCCCGGTCACGCCGAGCATCACCCACGACCCGTCGACCTGCGACTGCGACACCCGTTGCGCCCAGAACCTCGAGATCGCGACGAGTACCTCGATGCCTCCCTCGAGCAGGTGCGCGTCGTCGCCGGTGTAGCGGATGTAGTTGAAGATCGCGAACGCGATCGCCCCGTTGCGGTGGATCTCCTCGAAGGTGATCTCCCACTCGTTGTGGCACTCCTCGCCGTTGATCGTCACCATCGGGTACAGCGCAGCGCCGTCGCGGAACCCCAGCTTCGCGGCGTTCTCGATCGCCTTGTCGAGGTGACGATGTCGGTACCGGAGGAGGTTCTTGGCGACCTCGTGTTCGGCGGTGGCGAGGTAGAACGGCAGGCAGAACGCTTCGGTGTCCCAGTAGGTGACGCCGCCGTACTTCTCGCCGGTGAAGCCCTTGGGTCCGATGTTGAGATCGGGGTCGTCGCCGGTGAAGGTGGAGTTGAGCCCGAAGATGTTGAAGCGGATGCCTTGCTGGGCGGCCGGGTCGCCGTCGATGACGACGTCGCTGATCTCCCACCGCCGTTCCCATGCGGCGCGGTGTTCCGCTCGGAGCAGGTCGAAGCCGACCGAGATCGCGTCGTCGAGTTCGTGATGCGCTGCGCCGACCAACTCCGCTCCCGCGGCCCCCGGTCGGTCGCGCGTCGAGATGGTCGAACCGAACTTCACGATTTCGATCGTCTGCCCCCGGTCGACGTCGATCGATGTCGTCGCCGACGCGAACCGATCACGGGTGCTCGGCCGCCACTGCTCCGCGGGTACGGGTTCGGGTGCTCTGCCCACGCCGATCAGGACGTCGGCGGACGTGGCGACCACGAACTCGGTCTTCTTCGTCGAGGTGATCATCGTGGTCCGCGAGCCGTCGACCGATTCCTCGACGCGGTTCCAGAACCCTTCGTCGTAGTTCGAGTCCTCGTTGACCACGTCACCGTCGACCTGCGACTCGATCGAAACCGACGCTGGTCCGTCGAGCACGGTCAGGCGATAGCGCAACACACCGAGGTGGCGCCGCGTCATCGAGATGAAGCGCACTGACTCGATCGCCACGCTGCGTCCGTTCGCGAGGACGGCGCGGACGTGGCGCTCGAGTTCACCGGTTCGCAGGTGGAGCTCTCGTCGGTAGTCGACGATCTCGGCCGTCGCGAGATCGACCGGCTCGCCGTCGACGAGCAGATCCAGCGCCTTCCAATCGGGCGCGTTGAGGACCTTCGCGAAGTAGTCCGGGTAGCCGTTCTTCCACCAGCCGACACGGGTCGGATCGGGGTAGTAGACGCCAGCCAGGTAATTGCCGCGGAGGGTGTCACCGGAGTAGCGCTCCTCGTGATTGCCGCGCCCGCCGAAGTGCCCGTTGCCGAGGCTGAACAAGCTCTCGTAGATGCGATGTCGGGTTGCGTCGAAGCCGTGCTGTACGACCGCCCAAGGGTCCGGAGTCACCAGGTCTTTCACACGTCGCAGGCTACGACGGTCGACGATGCCGCGCCGCGCTGTCTACAGTCGTGGGCGCCCACCGACCTTCGGCTGTGCGATGCCGGCCGATGCGCACCATGACCTCGACCCTTCCCGCCCGATCCGACGCACGTTTCACCGACTCGCTGTGGGTGTCCGACCTCGGGGGCTGGCAGCTGACCGAAACCGGCTGGGAGGTCGAGCACGCCGTCGCAGTCGGCTCCAACTTCATGTGTGGCAACGGATATCTCGGCTATCGAGCCACCTGGCCCGAGCAGCGCGCCGACGGCTACGTCGCGCTGGTGGTGAGTGACACCTACGACTGCGCCGACGGTCACTGGCGCGAGCTGACCACCGCGCCGAATCCGCTGTACGTCGAGGTCAGCATCGACGGCGTCGCGCTGCGCATCGAGGACGCGGTCGACGTCGAGGCGACGCTCGATCTCGCCGCCGGGGAGTTCCGGGCGCGCCGGCGCCACGTCGTCGGCGACGTCGATGTTACGCTCGACGTCGCGCGCTTCGCCAGCCTCGCTGACCTGCATCTGCTCGGCCAGCGGCTGTCGATCACGCTCGATCGTCCGGCGCGTGTCGACGTGAGCGCCGGTGTCGATCTCGTGCCGTGGAGTCTCAACGGGGTGCACCTCCCGAGCGTCGATCACGAGTGGGACAGCTCGGGTGGCCGGTCGATCGTGACGGCGTTCGCCACGACGGTGGAGAGCGGCATCGAGATCGCGACGGCCACGTCCGTCGCCGTCGACGCGAGCGCCGCGACGAACTGGACGCCGCTCGATGTCGAGCTGGCGGCAGTCGAGCCGGCGGACGGGCGGGCCGTCACGTCGCAGGTCGGGACCTGCGACGCGGGGACCCTCGTGGTCGACCTCGTCGCGGCGGTGGCGTCGTCGAACGACGGTGTGGCACCGCGCCCCTTCGTCGTCGACGCCGTCCGAGTGGGCGGTGAGGACGTCTTCGATGCGTGTCGCGACCGGAACCGGCGCGCGTGGGGGCAGGTGTGGGACCAGACCGACGTGGTCATCGAGGGTTCGATCACCGACCAGGCGGCACTCCGCTTCAGTGCGTTCCACAATCGGATCTGTACCCCCGCGCACACCGATCACCTGCCGATCGGCGCTCGGGGGTTGTCGTGTCAGGCGTACCAGGGAGCGGCGTTCTGGGACCAAGAGGTGTACAACCTGCCGGCGTTCCTGGCGACCGACCCGGAGATCGCCCGGTCGCTGCTGGTGTACCGACATCGCACGCTCGACGGCGCACGTCGCAAGGCGGCGCGGCTCGGCTACGACGGCGCGTACTACGCCTGGATCTCGGGGACCACCGGCGACGAGCTGTGCCCCGACGTGTTCTTCCACGACGTGCTGACCGGGCGGCCGATCCGCAACCACTTCAACGTCTGGCAGATGCACATCGCGCCCGACATCGTGACGACGCTGCAGCGCTACCTCGACGTCACCGACGATGTCGACTTCCTCGTCGACCACGGTGCCGAGATCGCGTTCGAGGTCGCCAAGTTCCTGCGCTCGTTCGTCCGCTACGACGACTGGCGCGGCACGTTCCACAACATCCGACTGCTCGGACCCGACGAGTGGCACGAGAACGTCGACGACAACGCGTTCACCAACTATCAGACGCACGCTGCGCTCGACGTCGCGATCGGCATCCACGAGCGTCTCGCCGTCAGCCACCCGCAGCAGCTGCGAGAGCTCTGCGAGCGGATCGGCGTCACCGACGACGACCTCGATGCGTGGAGACGGGTTCGAGAACGACTGCATCTGCCGCAGCCCGATCCCGACACCGGGTTGATCGAGCAGTTCGACGGGTTCTTCGACCTCGAAGACGTCACGCCCGATGTCGTGCGGTCGCGTCTGCTCGATCCGTCCGAGTACTGGGGTTGGCCGAACGGTGTAGCGGTGCGGACGCAGGTGTCGAAGCAGGCCGACGTCGCGATGTTGGTGTGGTTGCACGCCGACCGTTTCGACGACGCGGTCGCCGCGGCGAACTACGAGTACTACGAGCCGCGCTGCTCGCACAACTCGTCGCTCAGCCATGCCGCCTACGGGATGGTTTCCGCTCGGCTGGGGCGCGCCGAGGTGGCGCTCGGCCACTTCCGCGCCACCGCCACCGTCGACCTGCTCAACGCGAATCACGCGGTGGTCGCCGGCACCTTCATCGGCGGCATCCACACCGCGGCGTGCGCAGGCACGGTGCAGTTGGCCGTCTACGGCATCGGCGGTTTGCGCTTCGACGATGACACGTTGGTGATCGCCCCGGCACTGCCGTCGTCGTGGCGCTCGATCTCGTATCCGCTGCGCTGGCGCGGCCAGCGGGTGCGCGTGACGGTGACGCCGGACGAGGTGCGTGTCGTCACTGCCGCCGCGAACGACGCGGCGGTGCGAGTTCGGGTCGGCGACGCGTCCGAGGATGTCGCGCCGGGAGCCATGGTCGCGCTCGGACGCTGAGGGCGGCGCCCGTTCGTTCGCCGCGAGCCGAACTCGCCGGTTCTGCCGTTCCGGTTCGCACGGCGCGGTTAGGCCGGCCGGTCAGACATCGAGCGCGTCGGCGATGACGGCAGCGGCGGCGGCGACACCCGAGCCACCGATCGGTGCGCCGAGCGCGAGGAGCGCCGCTTCGACCGTGCCGAGCGTGCCGAGGAGCATCGGGGGGTTGAGGTGACCCATGTGGCCGATGCGAAATCGGGGCTCGTCGCCGCCGATCCCGAGACCGAGCGTGAGGCCGGCCTGTTCTTCGCAGATCGCTCGCAGCCGGTCGGCATCGATGCTGCCGGTGCGCACGGTCGTGGTCGCGTGTGAGCGTGACGCCCGCTCGGCGATGTTGCACGAGATGCCGTCATCGGTCGCCCAGGCATCGACGGCTGCCCAGACCGACGACGCCAGGATCTCGTGGCGGTTCCACACCGACTCCAACCCCTCCTCGAAGATCATGTCGAGTGCTTCGCGCAGCGCGTACAGGTGCGAGATCGGCGGGGTGCCGTTGTAGAGCTGGTAGTGCGCGTCGACGTTGCGTCGTGACGCCCAGTCGAAGTAGCCGACGCGCATGTCGGCCCGCGCGTGTGCGGCCAGGGCCTTCTCGCCCGCCCAGACGAAGCCGATTCCCGGCGGTGTCATCAGGCCTTTCTGGCTGGCGGCCACGGTGAGATCGACGCCCCACTCGTCCATCTCGTAGCGATCGCACCCGAGCGACGCGATCGCATCGACCATCAGCAGCGCCGGGTGCCGGGCGGCATCGATCGCTCGGCGGATCGCCGCGATGTCGTTGCGCACCCCGGTCGCCGTATCGGTGAGGACGACGAGGATGCTCTTGATGTCATGATCGACGTCGTCGGCGAGGCGGGCCTCGACGGCGGCAGGATCGACGGCGTGTCCCGGAACCGACGCGAGTACCTCGACGTCGGCTCCGCTCAACGCGGCCTGCTCGCCCCACACCACGGCGAACGTTCCCGACTCGAGCACGAGGATCTTCTCGCCGCGGCGCATCGTGTTCGACACCGCCATCTGCCAGGCGGCGTGGCCGTTGCCGATGACGATGAACACCTCCCCGTCGGTGCGAGCGATCTTCGGAAGATCCTCGAAGATGCTGTTCGACACGTCGACCAGCGGACCCTCGTAGATGTTGGGCATCGGACGCTGCATCGCCGCGAGCACACGATCGGGGATGATCGAAGGGCCGGGAATGGCGACGTGGGGTCGTCCGTGGCGGAGCGTCATGCGGCGAGGCTACGGTCGCCGGATATGGACGGCGCATTTCGGTATTCCTCCCACGAGCGCCTTCCGGTCGAGGTGTTGATCTTCCAGGTCGACCCGAGCCACGTCGAGGAGTTCTTGCGCGTCGACCACGAGGTGTGGACGCTCGGAGAGGCGTTCCTCGACGGCTTCGATGCGATTCCGTTCGTGTCGAAGGAGGTGTGGCTCGACGACTCCAAGCCCGGTGAGATCACGATCGTCTTCGTCTGGGAGTCGATCGAAGCGTGGATGGAAGTCGGTGACGGCGAGGTGCAACGAGCGTTGCAAGCGGCCTTCGACGAGCGCTTCACCCATCCGGTCGAACTCGTCCGTGCACTCCACGAGGAGTCCGACTACGGCATCCACCGCTGGAGCCGCTTCGAACGCACCTGACCCCAGAAAGGTCATGGTGCCAGGCACGATGACCTTTCGTGTTGCTCTTCTCGTCGCGGTAGGTTCTCCCGGTGGGGTTGTCGGCGGCATCGCTGGAATGGCTGCGATCCGTGCACGACGCAGCGTCGTCTCCCGCCGGGGTGGCCGACCCGCTCGACACCGCGCTCGAACTCGGCCAGATCGCCGCGCAGATCCCCGCCTGGCAGGAGCCGATGCGTGCGATCATGGCGAAGTTGCTCGGCGCATCGTCGCAGCCGTCGTCGACAGCACGATCCCGAATCGAGCGATGCCCGCAGGTGGTCGACGTCGACTTCCCCAACCTGGCGATGACGCGCGCCGAATGGGTGCGGAACTCGTTGCACCTCACGCTCGCTCCCGCATCCCCCGACCCGAGCCACATCACCGAGTTCCGCATCGTGGGCGTCGAGCCCCGGATCTGGTGGCAGACGGGCATCGACGGGGCGGCGACCGACGTGCGCAGTGATTGCGTCGTGGTGCGCTCACCACTGGTCGCCGGCGACCTCGCCTTCACTCCCGGCAGTTACTAGCAGGGTGCTGAAAAACCCGGATTGGTGCTCGCGTTCTGTGTCTGGATGGAAAAGAATGGGGTCATGCGTGGAACGCCTGATCGTCAGCTTGCTCTGTTGTCGTCGTTGAGCACCGAGGACCTGATCCCGGCCGAGCACCCGATCCGGAGGATCCGTGTGGTGGTCGACACCGTGCTTGCCTCGATGGACACTTCGTTCGAGGCGATGTATGCGACGTCGGGACGTCCGTCGGTGCCGCCGGAGCAGTTGTTGAAGGCGTCGGTGTTGATGGCGATGTACTCGATGCGTTCCGAGCGGGCGTTCTGCGAACGCCTCAACTACGACATGTTGTTCAAGTGGTTCCTCGACCTCCCGATCGATGCAGCTTCGTTCGACGCTTCGACGTTCTCCAAGAACCGCCAACGCCTCCTCGACGCTGACATCGCCGACGAGTTCTTCGCCGCCGTGGTCCGCCAGGCGAAGCTGCGCCGGTACATGTCGTCGGATCATTTCTCCGTCGACGGCACCTTGTTGCAGGCGTGGGCGTCGCACAAGTCGTTCAAGCCCAAAGACGACTCGGGCAGCGACAACAACGAGGGCCCAAAGGGCCGCAACTCCGAGGTGCAGTGGCACGGCCAGAAACGCTCGAACGACACGCACGCGTCGACGACCGATCCGGACGCACGCTTGTATCGCAAGTCGAACAACACCGCCGCCCAGCTCTGCTACGCCGGTCACCTCTTGATCGAGCACCGCTCGGCGTTGATCGCCGATGCCGAGGTGACAGCGGCGACCGGGTTCGCAGAACGTGACTGCGCGATCGACATGTTGAAACGACTGCCGAAGAGTGGTCGGCGAAGAACGGTGGCGGGCGACAAGAACTACGACACGAAGAACTTCGTGAAAGACGTTCGCGCCGCCGGGTTCACGCCGCACGTCGCGCAGAACAACACCAACCGAAGATCGGCGATCGACGCCAGAACGACCCGCCACGCCGGCTACACCGTGTCGCAGCGGATCCGAAAGCGGGTGGAGGAACCGTTCGGCTGGATCAAGACAGTCGGCCAGGGCCGCAAGGTCCGCTACATCGGCAACGACCGGAACCGGGCCTGGTTCAAGATGGAAGCCGCCGTCTACAACCTGATCCGGATCACGGCCCTCGACGCCGCAACCGGATGAAGATCACCTCGGCAAGGTCGCCACCGGCCGCCTCCGGAGTCGGGGATCAGTGAGCGATCACCCGAAACCGACAACGGAGATCCCCGAAAACTGACATCGAAGACCAAGCCAGCGCAATGACAACGAGGCGGGCCGCCCTCGATCCGGGCGTCCCGCCCTCAGACCCCGAATTTCAGCACCCTGCTAGCTGGTGCCACGCCAGACGACGCATCGGGAGTGTTCGCGAGCGGCACGTTGGGGCAGGCGATCTCGCTCGACCGGCCCACTGATACTCACAGTGATGATGCGCTCGGCCAACTCTCCGTTGACCTCACACACTTCGCATGATATGTGGGTGTCGTTTGGGCTCGTAATGTGCCTGCGAGCGGGCTCGATGGTGAGGAGCTCGTGATGCGTTGGAAGCCGGTTGTGGTGCAGTCCGAGAGGTCGGATGGGTCGCTGGTGGTGACGGTCGGTCATCCGCTGGTTGACGCGTATCTCGAGTTTCTTCGGGCTCGGGCGAGGCCGAACACGATCCGGGCGGTGGCGTTCGATTTGAAGGTGTTCTTCTCGTTCGTCGACAAGACGCCGGTGCGGGTGACCGCCGCGGATGTGATGGCGTTCATCACTGCTCAGCGCAACGGTGATGGTGGCGGCAAGGTGGTGTCGATCGATCGGTCGGAGGGGTTGTCGCCGCGCACGATCCGTCGACGGTTGTCGTCGGTGTCGGGGTTCTACGCGTATCTGATGGTCCGCGATGACACCTCGGTGACGCGGAACCCGGTGCCGCGTGGGTTGGTGACTCGTCATCAACGGTCGGGGCCGCGTCGTCGAGCACCGTTGGTGCGCACGCCGGTGACGTTGCCGAAGGTGTTGTCACCGGGCGATGTGGATCGGTTGGTGGCGGCGTTGCGGACCGAGCGTGATCGGGCGATGGTCGATGCGATGCTGCTCGGCGGGTTGCGGCGTTGTGAGGTGCTGGGGTTGCGGCTCGAAGATGTCCGCTCGGCAGAACGCAAGGTGTTCATCGCCGATGGCAAGGGCGGCCGGCAACGACTGATCCCGATGTCGGCACGGTTCTTCACGACCCTGGCGCGTTATCTCGACCAGGAACGCCCGACCGACGCGTCGACGGATGCGGTGTTCGTGGTGCTGCGCGGTCCGACGCGTGGGGCGCCGTTGTCGGCGTTCGGGCTCGATGAGATCATGCGCGGTGCTCGCCGCCGCGCCGGTCTCGCCCAGGCGTCGTGTCACCAGTTGCGCCACACGTGTTTCACCCGGCTGCGTGAGGCGGGCATGTCGATCGAGGCGTTGCAGGCCCAGGCCGGTCACGCCTCGATCGAAACGACTCGGATGTATCTGCACCTGACGAACGACTGGCTGGCGAGCGAATACCTGAAGGCCAGCACACGCATCGACGCCGACCGGTCGGCGGTGACCCGATGAACGCCGTCGCTGCCGTCGTTGGCCCGGTCGAGCGGCCGAAGGTCGCCTCGAGCTGGGAGCAGATCGAGGCTGCGGTTCCGCAGTTGGCGGCGACGATGCTGGCCTATTTGGCCCAGGTCACGGTGTCTTTTCGGCCCGCGACCGTGACTGCGACGGACACCGACCTGCGGATCTTCGCCGGGTTCCTCATCGGCCACGACCCGGCGTTGGGTTGCGTCGCGGACATCGACCGCTCCCACGTCGAAGCGTTCAAGGTCTGGCAGCACGCCCAGCCTGGCATCAAGGGGCAACCGTTCAAGACGACCTCGTTCCGGCGGCGTCTCGGGAGTCTGCGCATGTTCTTCATTCGCATCATCGAGTGGGACTGGGACGACGCTCCGGCGAGAGTGCCGATCTTCTTCGGTGATGTCCCCAAACGTGATGAGTCACTGCCGAAGTTCCTCGACGACGGCGACTACACCAAGTTCATGCGCGCCCTCGCGGATGAACCTGCGCTGCATCGTCGCCTCGGTGTCGACATGCTCGCTCGCACCGGCATGCGCGTCGGTGAACTCTGCGCCCTCGAAGCCGACGCCGTGTCGATCATGGACGGCGAACCCTGGCTGCGCATCCCCGTCGGCAAGCTCCACAACGACCGCTTCATCCCGTTGCACCCGCACCTCGTCGAACTCATCGCCGAATATCGAGCAAGTGACGGACCGTTCACCCCCGGCCGGCTCCTGTCCGGAGCCGAAGGACTATTGAACCGCTACACCGTCGACAGCTGGGTCAAGAGCGTCGCCAAGCGAGCCGGGATCACCAGCACCGTTCACCCGCATCGGCTCCGCCACACCTTCGCCACCCAAGCCATCAACCGCGGCATGACCATCGACGTCATCGCTGCCCTGCTCGGGCATCGATCCTTGGACATGACGCGCCGCTACGCGCAGATCTCCAACCGCGTTGTCGCCAACGAATACGCGGCCGTCGCCGCCAAGGTCGAAGCGCTCTACAGCACCGACGCACCACTGCCGGCCGACACGATCGGGCCGAACATGCGCCGCATGAGCAACGAAGTCCACCACCGCCTCCTCGGCAACGGCTGGTGCCAACGACCCGCGCAGCTCGACTGCAGCTTCGAATCGATCTGCGAGTCCTGCGTCCACTTCACCACCGACGCCACCTTCCAGCCCGTCGTGCTCCGCCAACGCGATCACGCCGCCGCCAACGACCAGACCAGCCGGGCCGAACTCTTCACCAATCTGCTCGCCGAGATCGGAGACCCGACATGACCGCCAACTCTTCCTTGACAACCGTCACCTACATATCGCCGGCGATGCGGCGCGGGCCGGGGCGCTCTGGGTCGTGATTATCGCTCGGGTGCCGGCGGTAAATCGACCGATCGGAAGTGCCTCGGTACGAGCGTGTTGGCTGGGAGCGATGCAGGTGCCGTCGGAGTTGACTCGTTCTCGCCGCGTCATTGGTGGTGTCGAATCTGGGGGAGGTTCCAGGCAAATGGGTGCGCGGTCAGCTGAGGCAATGGTGGACTGGTAGGGCAGCGTCGGTGTGGTGGTGGCATGATCGCACCCGTGCGCCCGGCGGGCACCGGGCGCACGGACCGCCAAGTGGTGCGTGTCGATCAGAAGCGGTAGCTGCTCGGTGCGCTTGTGGACAACCCGATCTGGCCGGTCTCGGTTTCGTACGTGAGCTGGGGGGGAGTCTCGCCGGCGGGGACGTCGACCCGAGTGAACCGGCCGAGGTCGGTGGCGATTTGCTCGGTGATCTCGGCAGTGCTGGTAGCTGTCTCCGGTGCGAGCGGCGCAGCGGCCGCCTCGTCTGATGGGATGGTGCTGGCCGAAACGATTCCTGACGTTGTGAGCGACGGGTCGCCGACACGTTCGGCTTCGGCTGTGTCGTGCCACACCAGCAGCACCGTGTTCCCGTCGATGTCGAAGGCCGCGATCAGGTTGTCCTGGTATGCCCCACCGATGCCTGTCTCGCTGAAGGAGAAGTGGCATTGCTGGGTCGGAGCGTCGACGCACATCGCGACGGCACCGCTCCCCGACGGACCGGGTGTCAGGCTGCGCACCGAGACCCGGGTGCCGTCGGCGAAGGTCACTTCGTCGAGCACGTCAAGTGCGGCGGCGCTGTCGGTGATCGATGCGCCTGCGGCAACGAAGGCGTCGCGGCTCGTCGCCGCCACACCTTCGGCGACGGCGATCACCTCGTTGGGGGTAGCGCGTCCGGCAACGGTGATGATCTGGTCGCCTTCGATCCACTCGATGTTCGTGAACGGACCGAGTGCGTCTGGCGGTTGGATCCGAACGTTGCGTTCGATCCCGCCGATCTGCTGTCGCTCGAATCCTTCGCGATCCTGTAGGAGCGAGTCGAGTGTCTCGTTGCTCGCGTGCGGGAGACTCGTGACGCTGACGAAGCCACCTGGCTGACCGTCGGTCCGGTTGAGCCAGATGTCCGTCGCGACCCCGACCTCGGTAGGGGCGGCGTCGGTGTCGGTGTTGTCGAACTGGTTTGAGTACACCGGCATGGCGTTCAGGTTCGTGATCTCGTATCCGTCCGGAAGGTGGGCGGGCAGCACGAACCCGGTGAGGTCGGCGAGCGGGTCGTCGACATCCGCTGCGGTCGGTGGGGCGAGCGTGCCCGGTGGGCTGGCGGCCGGTTCGGATACGGACGGCTGCGGGCCCGGTTGGGACACGGCGGGGTCGTCGGGTTGGTTCGTGACGACGAGTCCGGCCACACCGAGGCCGAGCACACCAGCCGCAGCGGCGGCGACAAGGGTGCGTGAGCGGTGGTCGGTGGGTTCGTGTCGTCCGAGGAGGTTCGCATCGGTCGGTTCGGACTGCGGGGAGGGGGCGGCGGTCATCAGTGCGTCGAGGGCGTGGATGATCGGTGTATGGAGTTCGGCGTCGTCGTTGCGGCGGGTGCGGAGGTCGTTCATGAGAGTTCCTTTCGGAGTTGGTGGCGGGCCCGGGCAAGGTGCCGTCGGACAGTGGCGGGGGCGATGTCGAGAAGCTGGGCGACCTGCCGCGAGTCGAGGTCTTCCCAGTAGGTGAAGTAGATAGCAGCGCGCTGTTGCACGCTGAGGTCGGCGACCGCACGCCGCAGGTCGACGTCGGGTGCCGCCGGCTCGGGAATGCTGTTCGGTCGACCGGCGGCGGCTCGCAGGTCTCGGGCCTGCTGTCGCTGTCGGGAACGGTGCTGGTCGGCGGCGATGTTGGTGATCGTGCGCATCAGATAGGCCCGCAGGTTGTTGATGTCGTGACCGCCGTCGAGCCGGTGCGTGACCCGGTGGAAGGCGATCGACACGACATCGTGTGCGTCGTGTGGGCCGACGATCACCGTCGCGAATCGGGTCAGGTCTGCGACGTGTTCGGACCACAGGTCCGCGTGCCTATTCTCGGGTGGGGTCACCGGGTCGGGCTCCGCTTCAGCGGGTCGATCCCACCGGTCGGGCCCCGGCGGTGCGGAAAGCTGGTCGTGTCGTGTCATCACACCCTGAAGACGTCAGCACCGCCGTCAAGCGTGCACACGCGTCCCCCGAAATGTCGTCATCGACGGCGCTGGAGTAGCGACCTGAAGCGTCTGAGCGGCGCTCTCCACTTCTCGATTCGACTCGCGGCCTGCGATCGAGATGCACGCGGTGTGTCGACGACGACTGCGAACCTGGGCCACGGTTTTCCGTTGCGCGTACGTCAGCCGCATGCCGTGCGGCAGAAGTCGATCTCGATGTCGGTGGAGGCAATGACGCCGGTGGCGTCGATCCATTCGACGGTGACGGGTCCTTCGACGTCGACGTATTCGCTGAACAGCAGGTTGGGTGAGGCGTCGATGGGTCGGGTTGGGGTTTCGACGAGTTTCGTGCCGTTCTGCGAGACCCGTACAGCGGTGACGGTGGCTGGGGCGATGCCGGTGACGAGTGCACGATCGTCGACGATCTTGGCGAAGGTCTGTTCGCCGATGGCGCCGGTGCAAGCGCTCTCGATGTAGCCGAGGCCGACACATTCGCTGCCATCGCTGTGCCTCCCCACCAAGAGGGTGTCAGCGTCGTTGCTGCTTGCGTCGTATACGTTGCCGTGTTTCTCGTCGGGCACCGAAACGATCCAGGGGATCGTGGCCGGGCCGGGAACGCGCCTCACCCCTTCGGCGATCTCGAGGAGGTTGTCGGGTGCGTCGTTGGCGGCTTTGACCCACACGAGCACTCCGGGGCGTTCGGTCCAGGCGACGTAGCGGGAACCTGCGTAGGCGTAGGTCACCGCTGCTTGCCCTCTCACCTCGACGTCCTCGATTGACGCATCGCCGAGCTCGGGGTCGTTGCCCCACTTTCTGGCGTAGTCGATCGGGGCGATGTCGGTGAACGTGGTGCCGATCTCGACGTCGAGCCCGCCAGCGTCCGCGCCGCCTGAGTTGTCGACGGTGCCGACGCTCGGGTAGCGGGTGATCCCGACACCGGCGTAGCCCTCGAGCTTGTCGCACGTCGCGCCGGTTGCGTCGAGGGTGGTGCAGCGCACGAGTCGCCCGAACTCGTCGAGTGAGACCACTGGCGTACCGAGTCGTTCGGGGCCGACGTAGAAGTCGGACAATCCGGCGGCGACAGGCAGGTCGGCGTACGGGTTGCACGGCCCGGTGTTGTTCTCCTCACATGAGACCACGGGATACGTACCGACTGGTGGAGCGATCTCGTACTCGACGACCTCCGACCCGGGAGTGCTCTCGGCGGGCGGCGGAAGCTGCGATGGTTCGCTCGCTGCGGGGGTCGGGGATGGGTCGCGTTGGGCGACGGACAGCCCGGCGACGACGAGCACGATTGCTGCGGCCGCTCCGAGGATTCCGGTCATCCTGCGCCGCGACGGCGGTGACGGGGTCGCAGCGAGGTCGAAGACGAGGAGTTCACCGTCGGTGTCCGATTCGCTGCCGCCGCTGCTGGTGGTCGCTGTCGATGGGGTGTCGAGCAGGGGCATGACGGTGGCGAACGTGGTGCGGAGGCGGGCGTCGAGTTCGTCGTCGCTGAGGGTGTTGTCGAGTTCGGTGTTCATCGTGCGATCTCTTTCTTCAGTTGGGCGAGTGCCCGGTGCAGGGTGGACTTGACGGTTCCGGCGGGCCAGTCGAGGGCGGCGGCGATTTGGGCTTCGCTCAGGTCTTCCCAATAGCGGAGCGCGACGACGGCGCGTTGTCGTGGCGGAAGGCGAGAGACGGCTTGCCAGGTTTCGTCGATCTCGGGGATCCCGGACAGCGGCAACTGGTCGGGGCGGTAACGCGTGGCGGTGTGGCGTCGCCGCTGCACCTTGATCGAGAGGTTCACGACCGAGCGTTGCAGGTAGCCGCCCGGGTTGCTCACGCGATGAGCGTTGCGATGCAGACCCGCGAACGCGTCCTGTACGACGTCTTCTGCACGGTGGCGATCGAGCGTGATCGCCGTCGCCAACCGGGTCAGACGGACACGATGCTCGCGGAAAAGACGATCGACATCGATTCCTGTCGCGCCATCGGCGGGGGTATCTCGTGGTTGTCGGCCGAGTATCGGATCGCCGATGATCCGATCAGCCATCGCCAGATTGTGCTCCATACTTCGACCTGACCGACAACAGGGCCGATTGGTTCCAAGTTCCTGAAACGCTCGCACGGCGTTCGGGCAACAATGGGGTATGAGCGCAACGGATGCCGAGATCATCGCTGCCTCGATCGATGTGCCGGTCCGATTCGCCACGATCTTTGATCGTCACTCCGATGCGATCCGACGGTTCGCGGTCGCCAGGGTCGGGTTCGGTGCCGCTGACGATGTCTCCGCCGAGGTGTTTCGTATCGCGTTCGAGCGTCGCGACTCCTTCGACCTCGGCACACGGGATGCCCTGCCTTGGCTGTACGGCATCGCAGCGAACCTGGTGCGTCGCGAGCTGAGGGGGCGAGCGCGCGGGTATGCAGCGCTCGAGCGGCTCGGTGGCCGCCGCGACCTTCCCGGTGAGCCGTTGCTCGATATCGCGTCGCAGATCGATGCCCGAGCGGACCTGTTGGCGTTGCGTGACGCACTGTTGACGTTGTCGGCGGACGAGCTCGACGTGCTCCTGCTGGTGGCGTGGGAGCAACTCAGCCCGACTGCTGCGGCCGCCGTGCTCGGCATCCCGCCCGAAACTGCCCGCACACGGCTGCACCGGGCCCGACAACGAATCCGAAACCACACTGGCGACCAGCCAACCGACGTGGAGGTAGCAACTGATGTCACTCGATGAACTCAACGACGACCAACTTGACCGGCGGTTGCGTGAACTGCTCCCGCCGTCGCCGCGCTCACGATCTTGGGAACGCGTCCAGCGCGACCGGTTGATCCACTTCATCACCACCGGCCACGTCAACCTCCCGAACGACGCGCCCACGTCGGCGGATGAACCCGGGGCAAGCGGTCTGCTGCTCGAATTGACGACCCCACGGCAGGATCGTGCGCCGTCTCGAATCTGGTTGTTCGCAGGAGCGGCAGCAGCGGTGACCATCCTGGTGGTCGGGCTGTTGGCTGTTCAGCGTCCCGCAGACGCACCGGCGCCGGCACAGCAGCCCGCAACCACGACCCCGGCGACCACCGCAACGCCGTCGCAGGTGCCGGCGCTGCCTGCGAGCGCTCTCGCTCCAGATCAGTTCGGCGTCGTTTCCGATTCGTGGCCGACCGCTCCCACAGCCTCGGCGATGTGGGGCGGCCAACTCGGGTGGGACAATGCGACCGCCGCTGAGGCACTGGTCGCTCGACGCGATGGTGACCTGCTGCGCGACGGCATCGCATTGTCGGTCCGCTCAGATGCCTCCAGCGACCAGCTTCGAGGAACACCGCAACAGGCAACCGTGGCCGGAGTCCCGGTGGAGATCTACGTCGAGAACGGATCGCCGGCGATCACCACCGTGGTGCTGCCAGGCACACCTACGGTGACTGTGTCGGGTCTCGACCCGATCTCGTTTTTGGAAGCGGCCGGCGAGTTCCCCGTGTACGGGCAACGAGTCGACGACGATGGCGAAGTCACGTTCGGGATCGGCCAGTTGCCCGACGGCTACGAAGTGATCGCACCGCCAGAACGACTGCCGCTCGGGTCCCTCAACGCCTTCACCCGTGCCAGGGACGGCGTCGGCGTCGATGGTGATGGCATCACCGTGTGGGTCGAGGTTCGCAATCCACTCATCGTCTACGCCCAAGCCGGTGACCTCCAACAGGTGGACATCAACGGCACGGGCGGCTGGCTGTACGACCAGGGCCCCGCCTCGAACGTGATGTGGCAAGCCAGCGACACCACGTGGGCGAACGTCGGGGGCGCCTCCAGCGCCGACGTCGCGATGGAGTTCGCCCGCTCGATCGAGTTCGTCGACGAGG
Organism: Ilumatobacter sp.; assembly: GCF_046290335.1. GTDB lineage: Bacteria > Actinomycetota > Acidimicrobiia > Acidimicrobiales > Ilumatobacteraceae > Ilumatobacter_A. The sequence goes on from NZ_JBKAGH010000006.1 coordinate 299,224, forward strand.
CCACCTGGACCGAACGATACGACGTTGCTCAGCCAGCGTTCCCCACCCGCGATGAGGCCCTCTCAGCTCCTGTGTCGACGCTTCCCGAACCCACGACGCTCATCGTGTCGCGCACCGAAGTCGCCTCCGCCCCAACCGACAAACCGGTCGCCTGCGGCGACACGCCACCGAGCGATGAGACGCTCGCGGGCAGCCCGACTGCCTCCAGTCCCGATGACGCACTCGCCGCGTTCCTCAACACCGATACAGCCAGCACCCTGTTCAAGCTCGGCTACGACGAACTCACCATCACGGCCAGTGGCGCCCATAGATACGAGCGGTACAACGACACTGGCAACCTGGTCACCGTAATCGAGGTCTCCGCAACTGCCGACGGTTGGCGAGCGACACGCGTCGAGGCAAGCCCCTGCTGACCCACCCCCCAGCAGGAACCCGAGATGTGTGGCATCACACAGCAGCCACAATCCGCGCCGGTGTCCGGTGGCGCATGTACGCCTGAGCCCGTGGCTTCCCACCGGTCCAGGGCACTCGATAAGGCCGATCAATAACCCGCACCCGAAGTCGGATCGTCCCGCACAGTCCGGCCCAAGTCCCGCGCCACGAAATCACGGGTCCGGTTCGATGGTCGAGCTGCGCTGCGGCTGTCGATACGCTGGGCGATCATTGGCCGTGGCCGGTCTCTGAAATCGCATCCCCGTGTGGGCGGACTGGGTGGCGGCGGCGATCGCTGCGATCGTCGTGCTCAACGTGAACGTCACGACCGCAGGTGACCCGCTCAGCGGGGTCGGACTCTCGGCCGGAGCCACCTCGGCCGGAGACCACCTCGGCGGGGACCACCGAAGGCGCGCGTGCCGCGTTCTACGGTGCGCTCGTCGTGTATCTGATGCTGGCGCTCGGCATGGCGCGACTCGTCAGGGTTGCTGTCCTCGTGAGCGACGCGGCGGTACTGCGCCGACCGTGGTGCGCCCTCCGAACGCGCCAAGACGGGATTGCCGAGGAGCGCCTGGCGCCCAGGACGCTTGGTTCTCCTCCGTCGCGGGCCTCGCGCATGTGAACGTCGTCTCGTGTCGGTCGACACCGCTCTCGAACCCCGACGGCGGCCAGACTTCTCGTCGGTCCTTCCGGTCGTCGTGACGCGAGGGCGTACGATCGAGTCGGTGTTGGCGACGCTGGGTGATCTGATCGAGGACGTCGTCGTCCGCCTGGGCGGGCCGATCAACGTCGCGTCCGACACCGCGTCGATCATCACCCGCCGTCGCGGTGGGAGCGCGGCGAACGTCGCTGCGTCGGCGCGGTCTGCAGGAGCGCCGCCTGGTGCGGTGCGCTTCCTCGGCCAGGTCGGAGACGATGTGATCGGTGACGCCCTCGTCGCGGACCTGCACTCGCTCGGCGTCGACACGACACATGTGCGCCACGCCGGCACGACCGGCACCATCATCGTCCTCGTCGACGAGGACGGCGAACGCACGATGCTCACCGATCGCCGCACCTGTACGGCACTCGATCATCCCGAGCCCGAGTGGCTCGACGGTGTGACGACGCTGCACGTCCCGCTGTATTCCTTCGCCGACGGAGCGACGGCGGCGACGGCGCGAACCGTCGTGGATTGGGCGCACCGCCGGTCGATCGCCGTCACGGTCGACTTGTCGTCGACGGCACTGCTGCGTGCCTTCGGCGCGAGCGCGGTCCGTGACCTCGTCGCCAGCCTCGAGCCGCAGGTCGTGTTTGCGAACCACGACGAGGCCGCGGCCGTTGGTCTGCCCGAGCTCGCTCTCGATGCGATCACCGTGGTCAAGGACGGTCCGCGGCCCGCCGTGATCCGGGTCCCCGGTAGCGATCAGGTCGATGAGTTCATGCTTGCCGTCCCGGCGATCTCCATCGCTCACGTCGAGGACTCGACCGGAGCCGGCGATGCGTTCGCCGCGGGCTTCCTCGCCGCCGACTGGCGAGTCGACCCGATCGCCGCGTGTGCGTCCGCGCATCGCTGCGCGCACACGTTGTTGACGACAACGAGACTCGACACCCAGATCTCGTGATCGAGCCGCGCACGATCGGACGCGTTCCGACACGATCGCGGCGTTGATCACCCGCGAGAGTGGCAGCGCCACCGGCACTCGCCGTCGGCCGTTCACCACCGCGCATCAACGCGCCACACTGCGAACACGGAGGGATCACGCCATGTCCGATCAGGAAGTCGACTACGAAGATCTGACCACGATGCGTCTCGACGACGACGCGCTCGCCGAGATGCTCGCCGCTGGCGGCGAGTGCGTCTTCAACTGGACCACGAAGGAGGGGTATCCCGTCGGAGTGGTCGTCGCGTTCGTGTATCACGACGGGAAGTTCTTCACGACCTGCGCCGAGCGTCGCAAGCGCGTGCCGGCGTTGCGCTCCCGGCCACAGTCCGGAATCGTGATCAACACCGGCGGCAAGACAGCGACGTTCAAGGGTGACTCGGTCGTGCATGCGAACGGCGATCCGGGATTCGACGAGTTGAAGGAGTGGTTCTACACCACCCTTTCCCGTGTCGATCAGCAACCCGATGACCCGTACCGCCAGAGCTTCAAGAAGTTCCTCGATTCGCCGCACCGGGTGATCATCGAGACCGACGCTCGCTTGGTCGTCGCGTTCGACACCAAGAAGTTCCAGCGATTCACGATGGAAGCCATGGCTGCCGGTCAAGGCGCCGACTGACGCGTTCGCTGCCGACCCCGCGGCCCCACCGAGCTGCGTTCGTTCGGGAGCAGAAGTACCCCAATCCTGTGGCAGACCTCGACCTCAGGGGGCCACATGGTCAACCAACGGAGGATGAACGGGCGGCCGACGTGGTCCTTGCAACGTCCGGGTGAGTCGACTGAGACCGACGCTGAAGGGTGCACGATCGCGAGTCAGGACAACGCCAGTGCCGACTTGAGGTCGCGTCGGCCCGACACGCCGAGCTTCTCGTAGACGCGTTGGAGGTGATTCTCGATCGTTCGTACCGAGACGCCCAGATTCTCGGCGATCTCCCGGTTCGTCAGGCCCTGCGCTGCCCGAGTCGCGACATCGAGTTCTCGGTCGGTCACCTCGACGGGTCGTGTCGGGCGATCGAGCGTCACCAGCCACTCCTCCCCTGTTGCCGCCTGGGCAGCAGCAGCCGATCGCCGACAACGGGTAGCGGACCGCTTGTCGCCGCGCTCGCTGAACAGGTCCGCGGCCATCAGCGCGGCTTCGGCAGCGAACAGGTCCGCATCGATGTCGGCGAAGTCGGCAGCGACCGATTCCAGGGCGTCGGGGTCGTTCTCCGAGTTCGCCTCCGCGAGCCGGAGACGAAGCGGAACCAACGGGCCCTGACACTCGCGCACGGGCGCCCATTCGTCGAGGGACACCGGAGCGTCGAGGCGGAGGAGATCGTGCAGCACACCGCTGGCGAGGACGATGGAATCGGCCGCAACCGCCTCGTCGAGTGTCGCTCGGAGCAGGTCGGCCGCCCGAGCTCGCTCCTCGCGGCTGACACAGAGCCAGGCCTCCGCGCGGTGCACCTCGACGCCCATCATCTTGGCGGGATGATCGGGTACCGACTCGAGTTCCGCCCACGCCGCTTCGGCGCGTTGGGCGTCACCGCGCATCGCTGAGCAGGTGACGACACCGGCCAGCGACCACCGACGAGGGCCATCGTGATGCAGTGCAGTGAATGCCGCTGCAGCTTCGGTGAACAACTCGACGGCATCGGAGAGCGCCCCGCGCATCATGCGCACGCGGCCAAGGATCATCGAGAACCATGCTTGGCCGACCCGCAGCCCGTCAGCGACCGAGACGTCGTAGGCGATTCGAGCAAGCCCCTCGGCATCGGCGAGCTCACCAGCTTCCGACATCGCCATCGCCTGCGACACGATGAAGATGCCGGGGTCGGTCAGCGCCAACTCGCCGTCGAGGGCGCTACAGGCGGCGAACGCGTCCTGGGCGAGTTCCTTCGCGTCATTGCAGCGGCCCACGAGCATCAGCGCGCACGTGCCGGCGATGCTCGCCGTGACGAACGTACGGCCGGAGCGTTCGCCATCCAGGAACGGCGTCGCCAACTCCAACGCGACACCGACCTGGCCCTGATTCGAGGCCATCAGCGCTCGGGTCGCCCGGATCTCGTCACGCCATGGGCCGGGATCGAGGCGACGCTCCGCAGCGACGAGGAGGGCCTCGGTCGCCGCAGCGTCACCGAGACCCCAGAACATCGCACGGGCGCGAAGGATCGCGACCAGCGCACGATCGGCATCGGAGCACGCGGTATCGGCTGCGTCGATGTTGCTGAGCACGCGTTCGGCCTGCCGTGGTCGTCCGCTGTCGACGAACGCCCCGCTCAGGATCAGGGCAGCTTCGACAGCGTCGTCCTCGAGCGCGCGTGTAGCGAGTTCGATGGCAAGTCGTTCCTGGTTGTCGTAGAGCGCACGTCGGGCGGCGAGGACCATGTCGGCGGATACGACCGTGCCGCCGGCACGCAACTGCCATGTCACCGAACGGACGATGTCATCGCGACGTCGCATCGGGGTCGTCTCGATGATCGACAGCAGCTGCTGGCATCGCTGCGCACTGCGAGCTTCACCGAGCTGACGACGGGTGACGTCGCCGTAGATCGGATGTGCCAGTCGAACGTCTCGTCGCAACTCGTCGGTGACGGCCTCGACGAGGCCAGAGTCCTCCGCCGCTACCAACGCATCGATACCGACGTGGGCCACGAGCGGGACGAATCCCAGGGGCTCGCCGAGCGCTACCAGTTCGACCACGCCGCGAGCGTCGTCGGCGAGCAGGTCGAGACGCGCTCCGACGATCTCGTCGAGCCGCGTCGAGTGTGGCTGCTCGGTCAACTGCCAGAGGCCCTCGCTGTGGATGAGCGTTCCATCGTTCAGTCCGGAGCGAACGAGTTCGCGCAACGTGAGCGGTGACCCGTGTGTTGATTCCCAGAACGTGCGGCGACAGGGCGCGGCGATCGGCCCGTCCAGCACCAGGTCGAGCACCTGGTCGACGTCGTTGCGGGTGAGATCCGCAAGGTCGATCCGTTCGACGTGGTCGTCCTTCCAGAGCGCAGTGATGGCGTGCGGTGCCGTCTCACCGGTCCGCACCGTGGTGATGAGTGTGACCTGCTGTCGGGTCACGAGCGAGTGCACGACGGCGGCGGCGTCGTCATCGAGCTCATGTGCATCATCGAGCACGAGGATCGGGCGCGTCGCGCCGGTCGCGGACTGCAGCACGGCACCCACAGCGATGCTCTGCGAGGTCGTGGCGGCAATCCGAACGACGGTGGTCGACTCCTCGTAGAGGTCGGCGACCTCTCGGGCGATCCGTGTCTTGCCGACGCCGGCTGGTCCGGCGAGAACCACGCCCCGCTGCACATCGAGCAACGTGCGGCATCGAGACACGGTGCCAGCGCGACCGACCAATGGCCAGTCCGAAGATGCTGCACCAAGCATGAGGTCACAGTATTCGCCACGGCACCTCGGCGCGTCGAGTTCGGTCGGGCCTGGGCTCGACGTGGTGATGATCACGGTCGGGCGGGTTCGGGCTGAGTAGCGACTACTCATGACGGGTCGTCGGTGTTGCGCGCACGCTGAGATCGCGCGGTGACACCGGTGACCGCCTGACCCAAGGAGACCTCGATGGGATTGTTCAAGCAGATGAAGCAGGCCAAGGACGCGGTCGCTGCCGCTCCCGACCTGATCCAGAATGCGCAAGCGATGCAGCAGGCGCAGATCGACGCAGCACACGCTCAGCAGGCTGCAGCCGCCGCGGCTGCGAATGCGGCGGCCGCGACCGGTGGTGGTGATTTCGAGCCGATCGCCGGGGTGTCGATCGAGTTGTACGCCGACATCTCTCGCGCCCTCAACGATCGCGGTGGTGATCAAGCGTTGGCGCCGGTGATCGCGGCGGAGCATGGTGTCGATCAGGCGTCGTGGGATGAAGCCGTGGCGGGCTGGAACGCTCGTATGCAGACCAACCCGACGGTGGGGACGCGCTTCGGTGCCCTGTGGCGCGGTGTCGGCTGAGGGCTGATCGATGGGTTTCTTCAAGGATGTTCGCAAGCTCCAGCAGGCTGGTCGCGAGGCGTCGAAGCACTTCGATCCGGCGGCGCAGATGCGAGCGGCGTCGGCCCAGATGTCGCAGATGGCCGATCAAGCGACGCTGATGTCGACGGGCGAGGCTGCGACAGCGACGGTGTCGGCGATTCGCAATACGTCGACGATGATCAACGCGAATCAACTGTGCGAGGTCGACCTGCTGGTGATGCCATCGGTTGGTGCGCCGTTTCCTGCAACGGCGACCGTCCAGGGGGCGGCGGGCGTGGCCGGACTCGTGCCCGGGACACGGCTCAGCGTTCGCTACGACCCGTCGGTTCCTACGTCCGTGGCGATCGTCGGACCCGCCTGAACGACAGCCCCGGAGCGCTCATGCTGCCGCCGTCAACACCTGGGGTCTGACCCCAGCTGTTCAACACGTGGGGTCTGACCCCAGCTGTTCAACAC
>NZ_JBKAGH010000007.1:0-264673 GCF_046290335.1 Ilumatobacter sp.
AAGGTGCAGGGTCAAGGTGCAGGGTCAAGGTGCAGGGTCAAGGTGCAGGGTCAAGTTGCAGGGCACGATGTTCTGCAAGAGCGCCTCGCGGGTTACCTTGCGGACATGCACGTCGGACTCGCCTTCGCCAACACCGGACCGTTCGCCGAACTGGACGGCCTCGTCTCGCTTGCCGCTGCCGCCGAAGGTGCCGGCATCGAATCGCTCTGGACCGTCGAGCACGTCATCTGGCCGAGTTCGTACGGGTCGGAGTATCCGTACTCGCCGACCGGCAAGATGCCCGGCGACAAGACCTCGCCGATCCCCGATCCGCTGATCTGGCTGTCGTTCGTCGCGGCGAACACCACCCGCCTGATCCTCGGCACGGGCATCGTCATCCTCCCCGAACGCAATCCACTCGTGTTCGCCAAGGAGGCCGCCACACTCGACCGCCTGTCTGGCGGGCGGCTGCGGCTCGGCATCGGTGTCGGCTGGTTGGAAGAGGAGTTCGACGCGCTCGGCGTTCCGTGGGCTCAGCGTGGCGCGCGGACCGACGAGTACGTCCACGCAATGCGGGCGTTGTGGGCCGGCGACGACGCCAGCTTCGACGGCGAGTTCGTGTCGTTCTCTGATGTCAGCTCCAACCCGAAGCCGGCGAACGGCTCGGTTCCCTTCGTCATCGGCGGACATTCGACGGCGGCGGCCAAGCGGGCGGGTCGGCTCGGCGACGGATTCTTCCCGGGCAAGGGATCGATCGCCGAATTGAGCGAGATGATCGACGTTGTTCGCCAGACCGCCGCCGATCACGACCGCGATGCGGCGGCCATCGAGATCACCGCTGCGCATCCGGGCCTGTTCGGCGACGATCCGGTCGGTGCCGCACAAGAACTGTCCGACATCGGGGTCTCCCGCACGATCATCCCGGCGTTCCTCCTCCTCGGCTCCGAAGGAGCGGAGGCGAAAGCGGCGCAACTCGCCGAGACGATCATCGGCCCGATCGCCGACGTCTGACCCAGGCACGTCTTGAACGTCAGGTCTCGAGCGTCACGTCTCGAGTCACGATGCCGCAACGCGGGTGCGTCGCGGTGACGGTGACCACCGCGCCCGGCGAGGCCCGTACGGTCCACCGAGCGAGGGCGCGGTTGGGAGTCCCGTCGTTGCCGTGTGAGAAGCGAGCAGCGGCGCGGCCGTCGAGCTGACCGAGTTGCTGGCGCGCCAGCGAACCCACCAACTCGATCGTGTCACCGGACAACTCGGCGACGAGCGGCGCCACGAGGCGCTCCTTGCGCGCGTGTGAGGAGATGTCGGTTGCGAGCCAACCGGTGTTGCAAATGCCGACGTCGAGGCTCCACAACCCCTCGCCCAGCGAGTCGACGGCGACATAGGTGATCTCGAGGTGCGGCGAACACATCGCCTGATGCACGGCGAAATCGGCATGCCCCTCGACCTCCTGTCGCAGCATCGACGGCGGCGGATTCGACCACGTCGTGAGCAGGTTCCACCCGCCGAGCTCGACCGGCCCGAGCGTCGGATGCTCGAACGGGTACCAGTCGACGTGCCCGTCGGGATGATGCTCGTCACACCAGTGCAGCACCGCCAGTGTCTGCTCCCTGGTCGGGCCCAGATACCAGAAGTCGGTTGCCTGCTTCGTGCCCGTTGCCGCGTCGACGATGTCCCAGAATTCCGTCGTCCAGGCGAACACGCCGAGGTGTTCATAGGCCCAGTCATCGGCAGCGCCGCTCATCGTCTCGTTCGGATCCCACGTGAAGTCCTCGAAGACCGAGTGTGCAGGGCAGCCGGTGAGTTCGGTGCCGCGTTCGGCGAGTCGGTTCCAGATCCACAGGTCGAGCGGTGCGAGTTTGGCATCGGGCCGCGTCGAGGACGGGCGCAGCAGGAGGCCGCCGCTCGTGTGGAACGCATTGGCACCGCAGATGTTGGGACGGGCGACGAACGCTCGCACGAGGGCGTCGATCTCGGGTTCGCTGAGCGGATGATCACCGCTCCCGGTCACCGAGGTACCCCACCCGGCCGGATAGTTGCGGTTGAGGTCGAGCCCCTCGGTCGCCGGTGGGGTCGGAATCGTGAACCCGTCATGGTCCACGACGCGGCCCTCGTCGAGCAGACGGTACGTCGCGACGCCGCGGGGCGCGCCGTCGGCGGGTACGGGAACCATGACCCGCTCGTCGTCGGGGTGCCCCATCCACGCACCGTGCGGGTCGGCGATGCGCATCTGCAGGATGCGGCCGTCAGCGTCGATGTCCTCGACGTGGAGTCCGGGCCAGTCGCGACCGTCGCGCCACGGCCATGGACGAGTGCTGGAGCGCCGGAACCGGGGGCGATCGGCGAGCGCCCACTCCGCACCGTCGGGATTGACCCGAGGCACCACGTAGAACGTGCGCGTCTGCAGTGCGCGGGTGATGCCGTCGTCGGTGCCGTATCCGTCGACGAGTCGACGGATCAGCGCGCAGGCCGCGACCGTGGCGGTGAGTTCGGTTGCGTGGATGCTGGCGTCGACCCAGTGCGCCGGCTTGGCGTGATGGCCGCCGGTGGCGGCGTCGGTGACGGTGACCAACCACAGGTCGCGACCTTCGTACGACGTTCCGTAGCAGTCGAGCGTGACGAGTTCCGGATGGTCGTCAGCGACTCGATGGAGCCAGGCGACGAGCTCGTCATAGCGAAGGAAACGATCGAAGATGTCGTCGGCGGCGGGGGCGACTGGCGAGGTGCTCACGTCACGAGTCTCGCGGTTCGTCACCGAAATCGCGCGTGAACCACTGGTGGATCGCAATAGCTATCATCTAATGTAGATACCACAAGGTGTTGCTCGCACATGAGTGACGCCGGTCAGAGGGAAAGTGAGTGACGGCCATGACTGCACTGCTCGCATCGACACCCGACACGGTCGATCTGCACGCCATCGCAGACGACCCAGTGCCCGATCCATCCGGCTGGCGCCGAGAACGAACGGTGGTCGTCGCCGTGAACGGCACGACCGAATCGATCGCTGCGCTGCGCTGGGCGGCGGCCACCGCCGACGACGCCAACCTGCACCTGTTGATCGTGACCGCCTTCTCGAGGGCACACGTGGGTGTCGACGCTCCGATCAGCTGCCACGATCTGCAGGTCGATGCCGAAGCATCGGCACGCGTCGCCGCACGGCGAGCCATCGATGCAGTGTTCAGCTCGACGTGGGGCGACCATCCCGATCGCCACGCCACGCGCCCGGTCAGGCACGTCGTCGACGTCGGCTCGATCGACACCGTGCTCGATCGCTACGGGACGGGCGCCGCGATGATCGTCATCGGCACACGACTCCGCCGCCGCTGGTGGCATCGCTTCCGCTCGTCGACCACCAACCGAGTGACCGGCTCGGCGACGTGCCCCGTCATCTCGATTCCGTCGACCGCTGCTCCGACCCCCCGAAAGGACGTCGCCGGATGAACCGTTCGCTCCTGAACCAGCTCCAACAGATGCGCAGCTACCCGAGCGTCACGATCCTGATGAACACGACCCGCGGGTCGGTGCTGGCCGACGAGGAGCTGACGAACGCCCGCAAGGCCGTAGCCGACGTCGACCGGCGTCTCGCCGGCGAGATCGACGATGTGGTGCTCGGCAATCTCGTCGACCGCCTCAACCGTCTCCTCGACCAGCGGAGTCGCACTCGCTCGGGCCGGGCGCTTGCGCTCTGTGTCTCGCGCGACATCGAGGTGGCCGTGCAACTCGGCGTGGAGGTCGACGAGCGCACGATCATCGACGAGACGTTCGCGACCCGCGACCTCGTGGCCGATCTGAACCGGACGGCGACATTCCGTCTGGTCACGGTCAGCGACACGATGACCAGGGTGCTGCTCGGCGATCGTCAGCGACTCGTGGAGCAGCGAGACGACGAGTGGCCGCTGGTGCGCGCCGACGACGTGAGCGACACCGTGTGGGCTCGCGAGATCACCGAGCGACTTCGCGAGCTCGACGCCGAACACCAACTGCCGGTCGTGGCGGCCGGGGTCAAGCGATCGATCTCGCGCCTGCTCGGCTCGGCCGAGATGGAGATGATCGGGGAGCTCCACGGCAACCACGATCGCTCCAACGCATCGACGTTGCACACGCTCGCGTGGCCCCTGGTGCTCGATTGGATCGCGACCGGCCAGCAGCGAGCGATCGAGCAACTCGATGCGGCCCGTTCGAGCCGACGCTTCGCGGCAGGCATCGACGAGATCTGGCCGCTCGCAAACGAGGGGCGCATCGATCTCCTCGTGATCGAGGAGGGGTACTCGCTGTCGGCCCGAATCGACGACAACGGCCATCTGCATCCGACCGACGACGAGCATCGCGACGTCACCGCCGACGTGGTGGACGAAGCGATCGAAGCGGTGGTCCAGAACGGTGGCCAGGCGATCCTCGTCGCCGACGACGCACTCTCCGCCGAGGGCCGCATCGCCGCCGCCCTCCGCTTCTGACCGCACCCCCAACACCTGGGGTCTGACCCTGGGTGATCAACACCTGGGGTCTGACCCTGGGTGATCAACACCTGGGGTCTGACCCTGGGTGTTGGGCGGGGCGGGTCAGCCTTTGGCGCGGCCGGTGTAGCCGAAGAGCTTGCCGGCGACCTTGCGGATCTGGATCTCGTCGGAGCCTTCGGTGATCCGGTAGCGACGATGATGCCGATAGATGTGCTCGAACGGCATCGCCCGGTTGTAGCCCTGGCCACCACAGGTCTGCATCGCCTGATCGGCGGCGTTGCAGCAGAACCGGTTGGCGCGGTAGTTGCACATCGCGACTTTGTCGGTGATCTCCATGTGGTCGTAGCCCTCGTCGAGCTGCCAGGCCGTCTTGTGGATCAGCGCGCGTAGCATCTCGGCTTCGGCGGCGAGGTCGGCGAGCGGGAACTGGATCGCCTGGTTGGTCGAGAGTCGCTTGCCGAACGTGGTCCGCTGGTTCGCGTAGTCGACTGCCATGTCGATGCAGTGGAGCCCGGCGCCCAATGACGACGCCGCCTGACGGATCCGGTTCTCGTGCACGAACAGCTGCGCCGTCTGGAGCCCGAGTCCTTCCTCGCCGAGGATGTCGTCGTTGCTGACCCGCACCTCGTCGAGCTTCACGTGAGCGTGATCGGTCGGCATGTTGAACGTCCACATGAACTCTTCGATACTGAATCCGGCGCTGTCGGTCGGCACGATGAAGCAGGTGATGCCACGGCCGTCGCCAGGCTCGCCGGACGTACGGGCGAAGATGTAGTCGTGGGTCGCGTGGTGGAGCCCGGTGTTCCAGTACTTCTCACCGCTGATGACCCATTCGTCGCCGTCGCGCACCGCGGTGGTCTCCATCCAGGTCGCGTCGGAGCCGTGGAGCGGCTCGGTCAACCCGAAACCGATGCGAGCGGTTCCTTCGAGCATCTTCGGGATCCACTCCGCCTGCTGTGCCGGAGAGCCGTACTTCTCCATCATCAAGACGGTGACGAGGTTGCCGACGATCGAGCTCTCGTTCTGCAGATCGTTGTGGAGGCCGAGCCCCTTGCGAGCGAGATGTTCGCGCACGATCGCCATCTCGAGGTTCGAGCCGTTCTTGCCGCCGAAGCGCTCCGGGAGTTGGTACCGGTAGAAGCCGGCCTCGTCGGCGGCGACGCGCATCCGTCGCAACAGCGCTTCCCACTCGGCGTTCGGAAGCCCGTCGCGGTCCCAATCGGTGCGCGAATCCTCTCGACGGTGATCGAAGAAGCGGATGTTGTCGTCCTCGTCTTCCATTGGCTTGATGGTCGACTCGATGAACGCGTCGAGGTCGTCGAGAAGCTGTTGCGTCGATGCAGGGATGGCGAAGTCCATGCATCGACCGTAGTGACCGGACAGAACGACGGCCGGATCGGAGCTACCACCGATCGTGGCCGCCGCACGGCGGTGCGCGCGTAGCGGCCGCCCAGGGAGCCTGTTGAGTAACGCGCTCTCGTCAATTCTCCGAGTTTGAGTAGCTTCGCGCTGGCAAGGACACTGCCACGAGGGTCAGGCTCGTTGCATGGAAGTCATTCCGGGAGGGATCCAGGCCGACCAGCACAGATGGGCACGTCGACGGCCCGGTGTCGGTCGTCCCAGTGCCGGGCGGCGCGGTGCCGGTCGGATGATCGGCGGTGCCGCCGCCGGGGGCCCCTCGGGCCCGGTGCGGAGCCGCCTCGGACGTGCGGGCGTCTTGTTCGGCGTGCTCGCGCTGCTGCTGGTCGGCTTGGTGATCGGTCTACTCGGTCTCCTCGGCCAACCCGCCGCCCGCGCCGCCACCGCGACCGTGGAGGCTCGCATCGCCGCCCCCGGTTCGCCCGGCATCGGATTCGCCGAACTCGACACGTCGTCGTTCTCGGCGGCCGAAACCCAGATCCTCGGGCTGCCGGACGGCACCGGCGTGGCCATCGGCTGGCCCGAGATCGACCCGACGAACGCGCTGAATGCGTTCGATCTGGGCACCGCCGACATGACGTCGTACCCCGGCACGCAGTCGATCACGTTCGAGGTGTCGGGCATCTCCTTCGGCGGCAACGAGGTCGACGCACTGGTCGTCGTCGACTGGGAGGCGGGTACGCCCGAGCCCTCGATCACGGTCGGGTTGGGTGGTCTCTTCGACCTGAGCACCTCCGACACCACCATGCTCCTCGGCGGCAGACTCGTGCTCGCCACGGGCCCCCAGGTCAACGCCACGCCCGAGGCTCAGGCGTTCTACCCCGACGTCGACAAGCTGCTCGTCGGTGTCACCTTCAGCGGTTCCGCCGACATCAGCGACCCACTCGGCGAGTTCCACGACGGCGGCAACGCGGCGGTCTCGGGTTCGATCGACACCAGCGTCGCCAAACTGCTCAACGACGGCACGATCGACACCAACACCAGCTTCTCGCTGAGCGCCTCGGTCGAAGCGAGCAGTCTGAAGCTGCCGTTCGGGCTCCCGTCGACCGCGTGGAGCTTCGCGATCGCCTACGACCAGCCGACCGACGCCGTCACGGTGGCCGGTTCGGCCGAGATCTCGCTCGACGACCCGGTGCTCGACGACGGCGAATTGACGTTCGAAGCTGCGGCGCAGATCACGGTCGGCGGCCCGAACGACGGCGACATCGCGTTCAGCGGTGCGTACTCCGGCGACACGCCCTGGGAGCCGTTCGGCCTCGGTGTCGGGGTGACCGGATTGAACCTCGACCTCGACATTCCCGGCTCGGGCAGCCCGACGATCACCGTGGGTGGCTCGCTCGTCGTTCAGGGCGTGTCGTTGGATCTCTCGGTGACCCTCGGTCAGACCGTCGCGGCGAGCCTCGATGTCGACGATGTCAGCCTCGGCAAGATCGCCGACATCGTGGCCAGCGGCACCGGCGCCACCCTCCCGACCCTGCCGACCGACGTCCGCAACGTTCGCATCGTCGACACGTCGATCTCGTTCGAGATCGACGACCAGAACACGCTGGCCGCCCGTCTGCAGTCGTCGACGGTCCTCCGGGTCGGGGGGCAGGACCGGGCGATCAGCTTCTTCGCGCAGTTCGACGATGCCGATGCGATCTTCGCGTTGGAATTGCCCGACGGACTCACCCTCGGCGACATCACCAGCTCCAACCTCGAGTCGACGTTCGCCTCGATCCCGATTCCGTCCGGATCGATCGTCATCAGCAAGAACACGCTGCAGCGCTCCGATCTCAGCGACGAGGCCGCCGACGCGCTCGCCCCGTCTACTGCGCCGACGACCTCGGGTGCGACTTCGAGGTCGCCTCCGGGATCGGCTTCACCGCGGGGATCCGGATCCCGTCGCTCGACGGTGTCCTCGAAGAACTGTGGCTCGCGCCCGGCTCGGAATTCCGCGTCACCGGTCAGATCCCGGTGTTCGGTGGCGGCGGACCGTTCTCGCTCGACATCGCACTGCCCACGATCGTCCCTCCCGCCAACAGCCCCGACGCCGAGTGGTTCAAGTCGGCGAACCTGAGCATGGCGATCGAGAAGGACGGCACCGACCTGTCGTTCAGCCTCGCGGGAGACCTCACGATCCAGTTCCCCGACGAACCGGCCCCGATCGAGTTCTTCGCCGAGGCGGAGCTGTCGATCTCGCCGACCGAGGTGTCGTTCACGCTCGCCGGCGGACTCAACGGGTGGGTCGAGCCGTTCGGTCTCGACTGGCTCTACCTGGAGAACGTCACCGTCGAGATCAAGGTGTTCACCGGCGTCCAGACGGGCGTGCAGCTGGGTGTGCGCGCCAAGGCTCGCTTCGGTGGCACCGACCAGGGCAACGGCACGATGGCGGGCGGCACCACGATCGACGCATCGATCGCGTTCGCCATCACCACGCCAGCGCCGACGCCGTGCAACTGCAAGCTCGACTTCGGCCTGCGACTCTTCGCCGACTCGCTGACGCGCGACGACATGGTGAAGTTCGCCAACCAGTTCGGAGCCGCCATCGACGGCGGCCAGCTGCCGGACTTCGCGGTCAAGAACGCCGAGTTCAGCTTCTCCACCATCGAATCCGATGCACTCTGCTTGCAGCGTGGTCTGATCATCGGCGGTGACCTCCACCTCGGCCCCGGCTCCTCGACGATCTCGGTCACCGACCCGGACCGCGATCTCGCCGCCTGCGGTGTCGAGTCGACCAGCGAGACCGACGGCGCCGAGCGGTGTTCGAACGACAGCACGTGCTTCGTCCACCTTCGTCTCGAGGTCAGCGAAGACGGCATCGTCGCCGAGGCCGCGCTCGGCGATTTCGAGATCGACCCGATCACCGTCGAGGACGCGTCCGTCGCACTCACGTTGACGAGTACCGAGCAGTCGTTCCGGATCGGGGGCGCGATCGCGATCGACGGCTTCCTGTCCGTCGAGGGCGAGGTCGCACTCAGCACCGACGGCTTCTCGTTCTTCATCACGACCGAGGATGCCGACGGCGACGAGAGTTGGTCGATCGCCGCGTCGGCCGGCATCGAGAACGGTCGACCGACCGCGTTCTCCCTCCAGGTGAGCGTGAAGAGCGAGTTCTTCGCCGACTTCTCCGAGGGTCTGACCGGCTTCGTCGCCGGCGCCGCCGACTTCTTCACCGGCGGCAATGCCAACCTCGATGTCATCCGGGTCCGGTGCTTCACGTTCGGGATCCAGATCGGTGGCGTCAACCCCGACGGCATCGACACCAACGGAGCGATCAACGGCGCGATCCGGTGGACGGCCACACCGAACCAGGGCGGAGCGACCCGAGCGTTCCAGTATGAGCTCGCCTGGGATTTCGACGAGTCGGTCGCGAGCAACCTCTCGGCGTTCACGAGCAGCTCGCCCGAGCCCGACACGGTCGGCTGCGGCGAACCGCCCGTCGGCACCGTCTTCGGCACCTCCAACGGCCTCGGCGATCCCGGCGGGCTGAACAACCAGAACGTCAACACCCAGGCCTTCATCGCCGCAAGCCAGAGCGGCATTCCCGGGGCGTGGAGCTGGGAACTGCTCACCGGCCAGCTGGTCGACGACCCCGGGGTGGTCGCCGTCCGCAACGGCGAAACCGTGCAGCTCGCTGCGGCGTTCCTGGCCGAGGAGCAGGCGAGCTACCAGGTCGTGTTCCGAGTGCCCGGTCGGTCCACCCCGATCGTCCGCAACGTCGGCACGGTCACCGACGGTGAGATCGGCTACGCACAGTTCACCTACACCGGGTCGCTTCCCGCTGATTCCGACTGGATCCAGGGCGTCGCATCGGCGACGATCCGCGTGACCGGAACCACCGAACCGCTCGTCGTCCAGACATTGCCGTTCAGCCTCTACCGCGACGGCGTCACCGACATCGAACTGTTCGCACCCGACACGAAGGTCGAAGGGACTGCGCTCAGGTTCGAGACGGCGTTCCAGCTCCCGCCGGCACCACTCGACATCACGTGGCGCTACGAGGTCACGGGCGTCCCGATCGACGTGTTCTCCGGCGCACTCGACCCGTTCGTGGCGCAGCCCGAACCGGTGGAGGTCAACAGCGCCTTTCCCGCCGAGTGGCAGCGCCGGCTCAACACCTCGCTGGTCCGCAACACGGCGGGCGAGCTGATCGAGCAGCCGTTGGTCATCTTCGAAAACGACGGCATCGCGTCGATCACCGTGATCGTGGAGACCGCCGCTGGAACCGAGCTGGGTCGGGCGACCCGCACCGTCGCGATCGTCGACCGGCTGCCAGAACCCCGCTCGATCCGTTTCGACTCCGACTCGGCCGCCGATGACATCACCCTCGACGCGCTCACCGACGAGTGGTCCGACACCTCGGTGTTCGTCACCACCGATCTCTCGATCGAGGTGGACTTCTCGTGGGTCGACAACCCAGCCGACGGACCGTGGACGTTCACGACCTTCACGCCCGATGGCGCAACCACGAGCACGACGATCCCCACCAGCGGCGTCTCGGGCTTCTTCCGTGTCGACGACGTCGTCCACACCCTGACCGACGTCCCGGTCGGACTCATCGACTTCTCGGCGGTCGTCCTCGACAAGAACGGGGAGACGTCGCGTTCATACGAACGACAGATTCTCGTCGTCCCACCGAACGACTCCGTCGCGAACGCGACGCCGATCAGTGGCATCACGACGGTGTCGGGTACGACCGCGCGCGCCACACACGGTGGTGCCGTGGAGGAGACCACGGGCGGCTTCGACCAGTGCATGGTCTGGTACCGGTGGACACCGCCGGCACCCGGCACGTACCTCGCCGAGGTCGAGGGCACCACGGCCGCCGACGGTTCGCCGCAGTTCCCCGAGGTGATGGAACGCGTGTCGAAGGACTCCGAGCTCGGCCAGTTCGGTCTCGAGATCACCGCGCCGAACACGTCGCCGATCGACCTCGGCGTCTATGTGCGCAATTCCTGCGACCTCGCCACCGGTGCGATCGACCTCACGAAGGTCGGACCGTTCGAGCTGTCGCTCCGCCGGACCCCGCCGATCCAAGACGATCACCCCGGTTTCTTCGTGAGGGTCGACAGCCCGCCGGTGACGACGAGTTCGGTGTTCGCCACGGCCGAGCCGGGCGAACCGAACTTCTCGGCCAGCCAACCGGCGCGCAAGACGACGTGGTTCCGAGTCAACCTCGACCCGTTCGGCATCCAGTTCGACGAGTACGACCCGTTCATGAACGCCGGTCGTCTCCGCATCACGACGGAGGGCAGCGACTTCGACACGCTGATGTCCGTGTACGTCGGGCCCGGACTCGCGCCGTTGAACGAGCTCTCGCTCGTCGCACGCAACGACGACGAGAACCCGCCACTCCGCTACAGCGCCGTGGAGTTCGAACTCCATGACCACATCATCCCGGGCACCGAGTTCCCGCAGGAATTGATCGTGCAGGTCGACGGGTTCGGCGGCGCGTCGGGCAACATCGTCCTCTCCGCCGAGTTCATCCCACCGGTCAACGACACCCCCGAGACGGCACTGCCGATCGCCCCGGGCGGCGGCACCAACCCGTCGATCACGGTCGGACACGCACTGCGCGAAACAGACGGCGACGGTGTCTGGTACCGGTACGAGGCGCAGGACGATGCGCTCATCGACTTCGACGACGCATCCGGACAGTTCGCGGTGTACGCCGCACGCGATGATCGGGCGGCGGGCGCCTCCAGCCCCGACCTCACATCGATGGGCTTCTCCCCGATCCAGACGTTCGCCGGCGAGACGTACTACTTCCAGGTCGACGACTTCGATGGAAAGGGCGACCGATTCGAGCTCGAAGTGCGACGGGCGACCGTCGACAACGACATGCGCGCAAACGCCACGCCGACGTTCGGCGGCACGATCACGACCACGAACGTGGGGGCCTCCCTCGAGGCCGGCGAACCCCTGCACGCCGACGTCCCGGTCGGCTCGTCGGTCTGGTTCGAGTTCACGGGCGTCAACTTCTCCCACGAGAACTTGCCGTACCTCGCCACGCCGTGGACGATCACGACGACCAACACGACGTTCGACACGGTGCTGGCCGTCTACCGCGACGACGGTGCTGGCGGTCTGATCGAGGTCGCCCGCAACGACGACTTCGGTGGCACGCTCGACAGCCAGGTGCGCTTCGACGTCGGGAGCGGCCGACCGAAGTTCCTCGTTGCGCTCAGCGGCTACGCCGGCGCCGAGGGCTTCGCTGAGCTCCACTTCCAGCAGCAGTTCAGCAATGATCTCCGCATCGATCGAGAGGTGTTCGTCGGTGGGTGGGCGGAGTCGAGCGCCAACTTCTCCTCCGGCAACTACCCGACCGGCAAGGAACCGGGCGAACCCGACCCCTCATGCGCATTCGGCGCCGACCCGATCCAGTATTCCGCCTGGTGGTCGTGGACCGCCCCGACGAGCGGGCCGGTCGACATCGACACGCGCCACTCCGACAACCTCGACACGCAGTTCGCGATCTACACCGAGACGGACGGCGTGCTCACCGAAGTCGGCTGCAACGAGGACATCGGCGAGCCAGTGTTCAGGTTCGAGTCCCACCTCCGCTTCGAGCCGACAGCGGGCACGGAGTACTTCATCCAGCTCGACACCTTCGAGGGCGAGTCCGGGTCGGCGAGGATCGTGCTGTCACCGGCCGGCGACTACGAGGAGAACGCCACGCCGCTGATCGGCGCGACCGACTACAGCATCCTGAGCAACGAATTCGCCACCAACCGCGACGGCGAGTTGTTCAACTTCCCAGGCACGGAGACCAGACCGAGTTGCCTGGAGTTCAGCGAGGTGGCTCGTCAGGGCCTCTGGTGGCGTTGGGTCGCACCGAGCGACGGATCCTTCACGTTCAACACGATCGGCTCGACCGCCGACACGATCATGTCCGTCTACGCCGATCCGGCGACGCTGGGTGGCGAGACCTGCCAGGACGACGCACCCGGCGACCCCTTCGACGGCGCGGCCTCGATCGACGTCACGGCGTCGGAGGGCCAGCCGTTCCTCATCCAGGTCGACACCATCGACGGCCCCGGCGACATCCACATCGCCATCAACCCGTCGGGCGCAACCCTGTGCAAGGGCGTCGCGGTCACGGTCGATATCGGTGCCGGCGAGTCCCCGACGGAGGGCGACGACGTCATCCTCGGCACCTCCGGCGACGACGTCATCGACGCGCTCGGCGGCGACGACATCATCTGCGCCGGTGCGGGCCGCGACCACGTCATCGGCGGGCCCGGTGACGACATCATCTTCGGTGAGGGCGACGACGATCAGCTCTTCGGCGACGCCGACGACGACACCGTGCACGGCGGTGCCGGCGGTGCCGACCTCTGCCACCTCGGCACCGGTGACGACACCGAAGGCGACGGGTGCGAGACCATCGTCGACGGCCAAGACTGCAGCACGCTCGGCGCACTCTGCAACCCCGACGACGACAACGACGGTGTCCTCGACATCGACGACAACTGCCCGAGCATCGCCAACCCGAACCAGGCCGATGCCAACGGCGACGGCGTCGGCGACGCATGCACCCCGCCCACCACGACCCCGCCGACCACGACCCCGCCGACGACGGGGCCGCCGACCCCGATCACCGTGCCGAATCAGTCGGACGAGGGCACCTTCGTGTCGTTGACGCCCGGCCGGCTCGTCGACACTCGCGAGAGCGGCGAGACCGTCGACGGACGCTTCCAGGGTGACGGTCCGATCGCATCGGGCGAGACCTACGAGGTCACGATCGCCGGACGCGGAGGCGTCGACCCCGACGCCACGTCTGCGGTGCTGAACCTCACGACGATCCGACCCGAGCAGCGCGGCTTCCTCACCATCCATCCGTGTGGGGAACGTCCGCTCGCCGCGAGCCTCAACTATGGGCCGAACCAGATCACCAACAACGAGATCATCGCCCGCCTGTCGGCGTCGGGCACCATCTGCATCTATGCCGAGAAGACGACCGGGCTCGTCGTCGACGTCGTGTCGTTCACCACCCCGATCGCCGGATATCGGCCACTCACACCGGCGCGACTGGCCGATGGACGCGCCACCGGCGAGACGGTCGACGGGCGCTTCCAGGGTGACGGCCCGATCGCATCGGGCGAGACCTACGAGGTGACGATCGCCGGGCGAGGTGGCGTCGACCCCGACGCCACCGCCGCGGCGCTGAACCTCACGACCGTCGGGCCGATCGGCCGCGGCTTCCTCACCATCCATCCCTGTGGGGAACAGCCGTTGGCTGCGGGGATCAACTACGAGCTCGGACAGATCGCGAACAACGAGATCATCGCCAAGCTGTCACCTGCGGGCTCGATCTGCATCTTCGCTCAGACCACGACCCAGCTGGTGATCGACGTCGTCGGCGACGTGCCCGACAACGCCGGATACGACGCGCTGTCGCCGGCCCGCCTGCTCGACACCCGAGCAACCGGCGACACGATCGACGACCGGTTCCAGGGCGAAGGTGCGATCGTCGGCGGCACGACGCTGGAGCTCGACATCGCCGGCCGAGGTGGCGTGCCCTCCGATGCGACGACCGCGGTGCTCAACCTCACCACGGTCGCACCGAGCGGTCGCGGGTTCCTGACCGTCCATCCGTGCGGTGACCTGCCGACCGCGGCGAGCCTGAACTACGGCGCCGGCGAGATCGCCAACAACGAGATCATCGCCACGCTCTCCGACGCCGGCACCATCTGCATCTTCGCCCAGACCACCACGCACCTGGTCATCGACGCCGTTGGCGCCACCTGACGATCATCACCGTCTCGTGTCGAACGCCAGTTCTTCCAGAGAGCAGCTGGCCAGGTATTGGAGCGACAACTCTGTCACACCCCTGTGCGCAGAATGGGCGCATGGATTCGAGCGGAGTGATCGAGCGGGTGGAGCGGCTGTGCGCCACACGACTGTTGATCCCCGCGGCTGCAGCGACCGTCGTCGACCTCCAGGATCGACTCGGCGACGTACGTGATCTACGAGCCTGGCTCGACCGCACCGAAGCCGACATCGTGCGAGCGCTCCGCCCCGCCGTGTCGTTCCCCGAAGCGTCGATCGCCGAACAATCACGCGGATCGCTCAACGGCGCCACCAAGACCATCGAACGCGCCGACACACTCGACGCCGCCCCATCGCTCGCCGACGCACTCGACGACGCAGCGATCACCGCCGGGCACGTCGACGCACTCACCCGCGCCACGAAAGGACTCGACGCCGAGCAACGAACAGCACTGATCGACGTCGCCGACACCCTCGCCGACATCGCCGCGCACTCGACCATCGAACAGTTCCAGCGCCGACTCGGCCTCGAACGCAAACGACTCCTCGCGAACGACGGCATCGACCGACTCGAGCAGCAGCGTCGCAACACGTCGATGCGCACCTGGGTCGACGACGACGGCATGTGGAACGTGCGCGGCCGATTCGACCCGGTCACCGGCATCCGACTCGCCTCGATACTCGACACGGCCATCGAGACGCTGTTCGCCGAGACCGTCCCTGAATGCTGCCCACCCGACGCGCGAGCGAAGCAGGATTTCCTCCGCGCCCACGCTTTCGCCCGCCTCATCTCAGCCAGCGGCGTCGGGGTTGGACCGCGCCGACCCGAGTACGTCGTCGTCATCGACGCCGACGCGCCACACCAACCGGGGCCCGTCGCGCACCACTCCATCCCCGTCGAACTCCCACCATCGGTTCTGGCCTCGCTGTCGAGCGATGCCGACGTGCACGGCATCGTGATCCGCAACGGCATCGTCCTCCACGCACCCGGACGCATCGACCTGGGCCGCAGCACACGCCTCGCCAACGCGGCCCAGCGCCGGGCACTTCGTGCGCTCTACACCACGTGCGCCATCCCGGGCTGCTCCACCCACTTCGACCGCTGCAAGATCCACCACATCATCTGGTGGGAACACGGCGGACCGACCGATCTCGACAACCTTCTACCGCTGTGCACGCGACACCACAGCAATGTCCACCACGACGAGTGGACATTGACCCTCGGCGCCCACCGCGGACTCACGCTCCGATTGCCCGACGGCACCATCCGCTCGACCGGCCCACCAAGAGTCACCGCAGCCTGACCCGACGCGATGATGACGGCGATGAGCGAGATCCGGCGGGGGCCGGATGATGCTCATCGCGCTGGGGTCAGGGGATGGTGGGGAGGGTGCAGGGGAACCCGGTGAACGTGGTGCCGACGATGGTGGAACCGCCCGACACGTAGGTGTTGCCGTTCGCTTGCAAGTAGGCGTCGACGGCGGCGGCGTTCGAGCCGCCGGAGAGACCGGCGATGTCGAACATCGAACCGGGCTCCTGATCGATCACGAGGTCGTCGAGCACGCCGCTGAACGTGTTGTCCGTCGCATCCAGGCACACCGAAGCAGCACTGGTGGTCGTCCGCACGAACAGCCCGGTGCTGGACAAACCCGTGACGCCATTGATCACCGACCCGTCGATCGTCGCATCGAGCTCGCCGCTTCCAGCGACGACGAGACGCGCCCCGTCGAATTCGTCGGCGATCGCGACGACGTTGCGAACGGCCAGGCGAATGGTCCCGTCGCCCGGGCCGACGAACAGCCCGTTGGTTCGCAGTGGGATCGTCCAGCCGATCGTCGAGTCCTCGATCACGGCGTCGAGCTGGCCGGAGAAGTCGGTCGTCAGCACCACACCGGAATCGAACCCGCCGGGGCCCAGCACGCCGTCGATCTCGAGTTCGTCGATGAGCAGCGTCGACGAACCGGCGACGACGTCGACCTGCACCCCGTTACCGGTCGCCCCGATCGATGTCACCCGCCCGCCGCCGGTCGACGCGTCGCCCGATCCCGGGTCGCCGATGACGGCGTCGAAGCGCGCCGTGCCGCCGGGCCGCAACGAGACGCCGTCGGCCAGGTTGGAGAAGTCGGTCTCGTCGATGACGATGTCGTAGTCGCCGGCCGACGCCGTCAACGCCACCCCGCTCCCCTCCGAGCTGCCGGCGAAATTGCTGATGGAGTTGCGTGAGTCCGTTCCCTGCAACGTCACCGAGCGGGCGCCACTCTCGAAACCGACCGACGAGATCCCGGCGTTGCCCAGCGAACTCGCCCACCGGGTGATCGACACGCCGTCGACCGTCAGCGAACTCGTCCGGTCGGCGAGGATGCCGCTGCCGCTCGTCGCCGCGATCGACAGTTCGGTCAGCACCACGGGCGCGGTCACCGACACGAGTTCGACGCCATGGGTGTTGGCCGTGATGGACCCGCCCGAGTGGTTCGCACCCGTACCGGTCACACGGAAGGTTCCCGTACCGCCCACCGACGTGAGGACGATGCCGTCGGTCGAACCGTTCGCGCCGACCGACTCGAGCGTGACCCCGGCCGCGCCGATCGTGGCACCGTTCAGGAAGATCGGCGCCGGCCCTACGGTCGCCGACACCGTGTTGGACCCGACCACCGGGTCGACGATCTCGTGCACGCCGGCGGTCAGCAAGAGCCCGACGTCGCCGGTGACGTCGATGCCGAGTCCGCCGGCGAAGCGCAGCGTCGAGCCCGCAGCGTTGTTCGAGGTGTCGACGCCGACAGAGGTCCCGGTGTGCGTGACGAGACCGTTGAACGTGACCGTGCCACCGGTCCGGTCGCGAACCACCACACTTCTGTTGGCCGAGTTCGTGATCGTGCCGGAGTACGTCACCGGGTTCGACCCGCCGTCGACCACGAACGCGTCGCCGCCCGCAGCGGTGATGTCGCCGGTGCCGAGATCGACGGCACCGGTGCTGTCGATGATCGCGACGCCACGGCTGCTCGGGCTCGACCCGGGGTCACCGATGTCGATCGAACCGAACGAGATGGTCGCCGAGTTGTCGACCAGGAGCACGCCGTCGCCGACGTCGCCGGTCGACAGCGAGGTGATGTCGATGTCGCCGCCGGTACCGGTGACGAACACCGCCTCGGTGTTCCCGCCGTCAGAGGAGACGTCGACGAGCGACAGGTCGATGTCGACGTCGGGCACGTTCTGGATGTCGATGGCACTGCCGTTCGACGCAGTGATGGAGCCCCCACCGATGCGCGCCGAATCGAGTCCGAGGGGCGCGCCCCCCAGGAACAGGGTGATGAAGTTGCCGCCGGTGAGGTTCAGCGCATCGATGTCGACGTGCTGGCCCGCCTCGGGAAGCGTGTGTAGCACGATCATCGATGACCCGCTCACCGAGTCGAGCGTGAGGGTGCCCGAGCCGTTGGTCGACTGGATCGTCGCTCCGGAGTTCGTCGAGATCGTCTCGGCCACCCCGGGGGCATCCGTGATCTCGACCGTCGCCGAACCCACCCAGATCCCGAGTGCGACCGTGGGACCGGTGTCGATCTCGAGGCCACCGTCGAACCGCAGGGTGTGGGTGCCGGTCGCCCGGATCGAGAAGCCGTTGATCTTGTCGAGCACGCGAACGGGGCCGTCGAAGTCGACGGTCATCGTCGAGTCGAGGGCCGGAACATTGCTCGGGCCTTCGACGAGGATGCCCGTACCGTCGCCGCCGATACCCGTGGCGCTCTGCAGCGTGACCGGCCCGGTGAACGTGACGGTGCCGATGGCCGTGCCGGTGTTGTTCGTCCCGCCGATCTCGAGGTCGTTGTCGGACGAGTCGAAGACGGAGCCACCGAAGGCGACGTCACCGCCCTTGCGGTCGAACACGCGCAGCGGGCCGATGTTGGACGTCGTGGTTCCGATGTCGGCGTCGATGGTGATCGCGCCGTCACCGTTGTCCAGGTTCACGCCGTAGCCGCTGCTCCCGTCGATCGTTCCGTCATTGATCGTCACCGCGCCGTCGCCGCCACCGAGCGCTCCCTCGACACGGATGCCATCGCCGCTCACGGCATCGATGTCGACGTTCGCGATCGTCACGGTGCCAGCGCTCTGCGGGGTCTCGACGAGGATGCCGGCGTTCGACAGCACGCCCTCGCCGTCGATCGTGATGGTGCCGGTCGAGACGATCGGGCCGGCGACGTCCAGCACGTACAGCCCGGACGAGCCGGAGCCCGAGTGGCCGACATCGTGCAACTCGACATCGTCGGCGAACGCGATCTGGATGCCCGGCGACGACCCGGTGGCGATCGAATGGACGCTGTCGAGTCGGGCGCCGGAGGAGATGTCGATGCCGGCGCCGACGGTGCTCGTGACCTCCGGAAAGCCGGGGTCCGGCGGGACGAGTTCGACGCCGTCGACGGTCAGCCCGGCCGGCTCGCCGACCACCCGCTGGTTTTCCTCGACAGCGAGGCCGCCCTGGTAGGCGTTGCCCGCCGTTCCGTCGGAGGTGCCCTGATACAGAAAGATGATGTCGCCGGGCTCGTCGATGTCGCCGCTGGTGCTGCGGACCGCGTCGGTTCGGCTGTAGGGATCGCCCGAGGTGCCGGTCCCCGAGAAGACGGTGTCGACCGACGAGTCGACGTACCAGACCAGTTCGGCGACTTCGATGACCGCAGATGCCACTGCCTGCTCCTCGCCGTCGGAGATCGTGTAGGCGAACGAGTCGAATCCCTCGAAGCCGACCGCTGGGTCGTAGACGAACGTTCCGTCGGCCATGACGGCGACCGTGCCGCCCTGATCGGTCACCGCCGACAGCGAGCCCGACGTCTGGACGTCGACGACGACGAGCGTGTCGGCGTCGACCTGACCGTCGTCGCCGTCGACGTCGTTGTCGAGCAAGCTGCCGGCGATCGAACGGGCTGGCACCCCACCCGAACCCGTTCCGACGGCAAGTCGGGTGTTGCCGACGGCGTTGCGGTCGTCCGGCCCGCCGGGCTCTGCCGCATCGGACTCGAACCGATCGTCGAATGCGACCGGCTCGTCGTTGACGCACGTCACCCCGACCGACACGGTCGCGACCGATCCGCCTGGGCTCAACGTGTACGTGAACTCGTCCGGCGCCGCACCGGTGTTGCAGTAGTCCGCATCCGGCACGTACGTCACCGCCGCACCCTCGTCGACGACCACCACCGTGCCGTTCGCCGGCTGCGTCACCGACCCGACGGCGATCAGACCGCCGTCGATGTCGAGGTCATTGGCGAGCACATCGAACTCGACCGCCGGATCGTCTTCGACGACGTCGAAACCAACGCCATCGTCGCCAACGGCGCTCGGCGCGTCATCGACGCACGACACCCAGACCGAAACGCTCGCGACCGATCCGCCTGGGCGCAACGTGTACGTGAACTCGTCCGGCGCCGCGCCGGTGTTGCAGTAGTCCGCATCCGGCACGTACGTCACCGCCGCACCCTCGTCGACGACCACCACCGTGCCGTTCGCCGGCTGCGTCACCGACCCGACCGACGTGATCGACGCGGCGCCGTCGTCGTTGGCGAGCACGTTCAGACGACTCGCCGGCGCATCCTCGACCACGTCGAACGTGTCGTCCACGGCCGACGGCTCGACGCCGAACCACCCGTTGACGTCGATCACGACGTCGACCGCTCGGTTCGACAGCAGGCAGGCGGTGCCGTCGGCAGCGATCGGCGTCAGCGCACCGTTGGAGATCGGCTCACCGGCTTGGAAGTTGAGTGACGCAGTGCCGTTCCACTCCTCGTCACACGGGAAGACGGCGAGGAATCCGGCCGCGGCGCCGCGAGCGGCGGCGATGTTCAGCGACACGGCGTCGACGCCGAACTCGGGAACGCCGCCCACACCAGCGAGCGCGATCGGCTGCGGCGTGAACGGCACCAACGGTCCGATCGGGATGCCACCGGTGCCATCTCGCGTGTCGGCCGCGCGCGCTGGAGCGAGCGCGCCGAATGCAGCGTCGGCGGAGAACCACGCCGACAGATCGACGACCAGGTCGACCGGGGTCGTCGTGTAGAAGCAGATGCGGCCGTCGGGATCGATCGGCGCGATGACCGAGTTGGCGATCGGCGCGCCCGCCCGGTGATTCAGGTTGGCGGTCTCCTGGTAGCCGTCGGCACACGGGAACACCGAGATGAAGCCGTTGGTTGCGCCGTTGACCGCCGCAACGCTCAACAACACGGCGCTGGCACCCGTCGTCGGTACGCCGGCGACCCCGGCGACCTCGATCTCGAAGGGCGTCCGCACCGCGGGTTGCTCGGCCGGGACAGGTACCGCTCCGGTGCCGTCGCGCGTGTCGAACAGCCGAGTCGCCGACACCGGTCGGAGCGGCCCGCCGTCGGGCAGGTAGCCGCTCGTGTCGACGATGACGTGAGCGGGCTGCGACGCCTCGATGCACACCGCACCGTCGTCGTCGAGTTGTGCGAGCACCTGCACGGCGATCGCGGAAGCTCCCCGTTCGGGTCGCGGCGTGTAGTTCAGTCGGGCCGTTCCGTCGTTGCCGTCGGCACACGGGTACACCGCGAGGAAGCCCCGGCCCTCGACGGCCGTGACGGCGATGTTGAGGTCGACCGCCGCGACGCCGGAGTTCGGAATCCCGGCCATGCCGGCGATCTGGGCGCGCAGCGGCTGGCCCGGCTGCACCTTGCCGACGGCGACCTGGATCGCCGCGTCGAGATCGCCACGCGTGTCGAGCAGTCGAGCGACCGGCACCGGCACGTACGAACCCCCGGTGGTCTGGGCGTCGGCCGTGTCGACGGTCGAGCCGAGCGAGAGCGTTCCGAGTGCAACCAGTGCGACACCGATCGCTCCAGACGCGCGAACAAGACAACGGGGTCGCGGCATCGCTCCAGTTTGAACGATCGAGAACGGCTCGTCAGTGATGTACGCACCCCTTTCGACTCGCGACGTCGGATCACACAGCGGTGGAGCACATTTGACGATTCTTCTTGTCAATTGGAGTTGCGCATGAGTAGGGTCGAGCCATGATCGACGTCCAGGTGATCGACGAGATCCACACGGCGGCGACGATGCTCGACCCGATCCGCGCCCGCGTCTTGGCCGAACTCGCGACGCCAGGCTCGTCGACCACGGTGGCCAAGGCGCTCGGCGAACCCCGCCAGAAGATCAACTATCACCTCAGAGCACTCGAGGAGGCCGGGCTGGTCGAGCTCGTCGAGGAGCGGCCACGCCGCGGTCTCACCGAGCGAGTGATGGTCGCATCCGCGCGCTCCTACGTGCTGTCGCCCGAGGTGCTCGGGAGGAGTGCCGCCGATCCGGCGCGAACCGACCGCCTTTCCTCGAGCTATCTGCTTGCCCTCGCGTCACGCCTGATTCGAGAAGTGTCGACGCTGATGCGCCGCGCCCACGCCGCCGGCCAACCGTTGGCGACGTTGGCGATCGACACCGAACTGAAGTTCGCGAACGCCGCCGACCGGGCGGCGTTCACCAGCGAGTTGACCGACGCCGTCGCCACCCTCGCCGCGCGATACCACTCGGCTGAGGCAGTGCGCGGGCGCTGGCACCGCGTCGTACTCGCAGCGCATCCGATCGAGGCACCGATCACTCCCACATCCACCGAGAGGAGCACCACACCATGACCGAAGAACGACAGACCGAAGAACGACAGACCGAAGAACGACAGACCGAAGAACAACGGAACGGGGAACAACGATCCATCGAACTCGAAGTCGAGGTCGCCGGCACCCCCGAAGAAGTCTGGGAGGCCATCGCCACCGGTCCTGGGATCTCCTCGTGGTACGTGCCACATCAGGTCGAAGAACACGAGGGCGGCGCAGCTATTGCGTCGTTCGGGCCCGACATGGATGCGCACGGACGCGTCGCCGCCTGGGACCCGCCGCGACGGTTCGCGATCGACAGCGGAATCCCCGGCGAGGGGCTCGCCTTCGAGTGGTTGATCGAGGCCCGCGACGGCGGCACGTGCATCGTCCGCCTCGTCAACTCCGGGTTCGGGTCAGGCGACGAATGGGACTCGCAGTACGACGCCATGACCGACGGGTGGCGCATCTTCCTCTTCCATCTCCAACTGCACTTGCAGCACTTCGCCGGACGATTCGCCACCGCAATGCTGCCGATGGCGATGTGGCCGCAGAACCCGGTCGAAGCGTGGGCCCGCCTCACGTCGTTGCTCGGAGTGCCGGAATCGCCGCAGATCGGCGATCGCATCGTGGCCTCGACGGACGACGCGACGGTGGCGATCAGTGGAACGGTGGCTGGCACCGGGCCGACTCGCATCTCGCTCCTGCTCGACGGCCCGGCACCCGGCACTGCGTTCATCGCGTCAGAAGCAGCCGGTGATCTGTCGAGTGTGTCGGTGTGGGCTTACCTGTACGGCCCCGACGCGACCGAGATCGCGGGACGCACGGGACAGGCCTGGCACACCTGGCTCAGTACCAACGCGACCAGCTGAACGTCTCTCGAGGTCGCAGCCGGTCGGAGACGATCTGATCGAGACGGACGAGCGATCAGATCGGGAGGCGGTCGGGGTCGAGTTCGTGAGGGCGCGGGAACGCAGAGCGAAGGAACCACGGGGCGCGGAACGGCTCCCAGGTTCCGGCCGGCTGAGCCAGGCGGTCGGCGATCGCATAGATCGCGCTGGCGTTGAAGCCGAGACCGCAGTGGCTCCCGTACACCTGGATGTTCTCGCTGTGCGGTGTGGAACGGATCAGACTCGATCGCCAGTTCACCACGCCGTCGGTCGTCGAGTAGATCGACGTGGCGGGCACGGTCAGCCGCGGGCGGTGTGCGTCGCGGACGTCGCGGTGGAAGTTCGGCGAATGAAATCGCCGCAGCCGCGCCCACACCGCGGAGGCGTTCGAACGATCGTCGCCGGTCATCTGGATCGGGCTTCCGAGCGTGATCACCTGACGAACCCGACGCGGATACGCCCGAGCCAGTTCGCGCGCGTAGATCCCGCCGAGACTCCAACCGATCAGACTGACCGGCTGGCCGTCGCGCTCGTAGGCCCGGTCGAGGCGGCGGACCAGCCCGTCGAGGATCGCCGGCGTCGGGCCGACGTTGACGCCGCTCCCCCAGCCGTAGGTGCGATACCCGAGATCACGCAGCAACTTGCGCAGCGGCGAGGTCGAGCCGTCACCCGCGGTGAAGCCGGGCAGCACGACGACCGGATGGCCGTCACCGCGCGGCAGTCGGCGCAGAAGCGGCATGAGTGCCGACATCTGCACACGCTCACCGACCGCCCGATACTCGAGCGCCGCCTTCCACGGCGGCGGCGCAGCGAAGCCCTGCTGCGTACCGGATGGAGTCGGCGCAGCCATCTCTCGGTCAGTCCGCCGAGGTGGGCTGCTTCGCCGACGACTTCTTCGCCGACGACTTCTTCGCCGACGACTTCTTGGCCGACGACTTCTTGGCGGGCTTCTTGGCCGCGGTCCGCTTCTTGGCCGCCTGCTGCTTCGGGACGGGCTGCGTCTTCGTTGTCGCCGTCTTCGTTGCTGGCGTCGGCGCGGCAGGCACCGGGGCGACACCGTCGCCGCCATAGCGCATCGGCGTCGGCAACGGTTCCTCTGCCCACTCGGCACCGGTCGCCTCGAACAGGCGGTGGATCTCCTCGATGTGCAAGTCGACGAGATGCCAGAGATCCGGGACCAGTTCGCGATCCGAGATCAGACCGAAGTCCATCCGGTCTTCGTAGCTGTGCACCGTGATGTTGAGCCCGACCCCGTCGGAGATCGTCGACACAGGGATGTACGCATCGAGCTTCGCGCCGGCGAAGTAGAGCGGATCGCGCGGGCCGGGCACGTTGGAGATCACCACGTTGACGGGCGTGTTCACGCGATCTGCGAGCTTGAGCCGTGACACCAATCGGATCGCCGAGGCCGCGACCACCGGCGACGTGTACTCCGCTGCCTCGGCCAGCGCGTCGGCCGGCACGAGGTCGAACTGGCGCTTCGCGACGTGCATCGCGTCGCGGCACCGGGTCACACGCTCGAGCGGGTCTTCACAGTCGGTCGGCAGTTCGGCGACGATCGCCGACACCCGATTCGTCCACGGATCTTCCTCCTGGCCGGTGCGGATCGACACGGGCACCATCGCCCGCAACGGATCGTCCGGCAGCGCGTCGTGTTCGATGAGGTACTGGCGCAGCGCACCGGTACAGACCGCCATCACGACGTCGTTCAGGGTGCCGCCGGTCGCTTCCTTCAGCCGCTTCAGGTTCGACAGTTGCATCGAGCGCATCGAGAACCGCCGATGCGGCGTGACCGAGTGGTTCCATGGCGTCGGCGGCGCCGGCGACAGCGGGATGTTCACCGAGCCTCCGCCTTCGGCATCGTGCGACGGGTCGTTGCGCCGAGCGATCGCACCGAGTTGCTTGCGCGCGTTCGACACGATCCCACTGACGCTGGTGATGCCCGCCGCGTCGGCCACGTCGCGGATCACACTCAAGCTGAGACGCATCCCCCGGATCGGGTTCATCGCCAGGTTGCGAGCCGCTCGTTGCAGCATCTCCGCGCGCGGCGGCGGAAGCTCTCCGACCCACGGCTTGTGCTCGTACGGGTACACCTCGTCGGGCGAGTCGTCGGTGAACATCTTGAGCATGATCACGCCGGACGCGCCGTCGATGGTTGCGTGATGGGTCTTCTGCAGCAACGCCCAGCGCCCGTCGGCGAGGCCCTCGATGACGTAGGCCTCCCACAGCGGCCGTGATCGGTCCATCTTGCGGCCCACGATCCGGGCGACCTGCTCGGCGAGTTGATCGTCGGCCCCCGGCGGGGCGAGGCCGATGTGTCGGACGTGATAGTCGAGGTCGAAGTCGGCGTCTTCGATCCAGTACGGCCGGTCGAGTTCGAAGGGAACCTCGACGAGCTTGCGACGAAGCGGCTCGAGGTGGCCGACCATGATGCCGAGTCGCTCGCGAACCACTTCGAAGGGGTCGAAGTCGTCGGACGGGCGCTCGTAGATGCTCAGACCGTTGACGTGGCCGTACGTGTTGGGCGTTTCCATCACCAGGAAACTCACGTCGAGTCCGGTCAATTGCTTCATGTCGTACCCCGCATGTGGTTCCCCTGTTCCGCCGGTCGTGGACTCGGCCACGCTTCCCCCGAAGTCGTGACACCTGCATCATGGCCCATCCAGCCGCCGAAGGCGAACGCGTCGGGGCGAACCGTCGGGTTTCGGGGTCGCTAGGTTCCGATCGGTGACGATCGACGAACGACCCCGTGACGTGCTGCGTGGCCTCGTCATGCCGGTGTACCTGCCGACCGTCGCCGGCACGTTCGGTCTGGCGCTGCTCGTCCCGGTCCTGCCGCTCTACCTCACCGACGCCGGGCTCTCGCTGCGAGTGACCTCGAT
This sequence comes from Ilumatobacter sp., assembly GCF_046290335.1. GTDB lineage: Bacteria > Actinomycetota > Acidimicrobiia > Acidimicrobiales > Ilumatobacteraceae > Ilumatobacter_A. The sequence goes on from NZ_JBKAGH010000007.1 coordinate 25,959, forward strand.
CGTGCTTGCGAGCGTCGGTGCAGGAGCCACCCTCGGCGGCCTGCCTGCCGGCGCGGCGATCGCTCGCTTCGGTGAACGCCGGATCATGTTCGTCGCGCTCGGTGCGCTCGCGATCACGGCGGCGCTGCTCGGGGTGACCGACGCAGCGATCGCGCTGGTCGCGCTTCGGCTCGGCACCGGGATGGCCAACATCGCGCTGCGACTGTCACGCCAGACCTACATCACCCGCCAGGTCGGACCGCTGGTACGAGGGCGGGCCATGTCGACCCTGGGTGGGGCCTTTCGTATGTCACTGTTCGTCGGACCGTTGCTCGGTGGTGTCCTCGCCGACACGTTCGGCTTCACCACGACGTTCGCGGTCGCCGGTGCCGTCACCGCAGTCGGCGTGATCGCTCCGTTGTTGTCACCCGACGTCATCGACGAACCGCCGCCGGTCGGGTCGGCCCCAGCGCGACCTCCGATCGGTCTCGCCGCCACGATCCGGACCCATCGTCGGCTGCTCGCGATGGTGGCGATCGTGCCGATGCTGACGATGGCCGTGCGCGAAGGGCGCTACGTCGTGGTCCCACTGATCGGGGATGATCTCGGCTTGAGCCCGACGGCGGTCGGCGCGCTCGTCACCGTCGGGACGACCGCCGACCTCCTCTTGTTCCCGGTCGCCGGATTCGTGATGGACCGGTTCGGGAGACTCGCCGCGATGATCCCCTCGTTCGGACTCATGACCATCGGCCTGGTGATCCTCGGCGCTGCCGACACGACCACTGGGGCGGTCGTCGCCGGTGCGACGATGGGGATCGGCAACGGCCTCAGTTCGGGCACGTTGCTGACGCTCGGCAGCGACCTCGCGCCCGACGAGGGTCCCGGCCCGTTCCTCGCGGCAATCGCGGTCATCCAGGATTCGGGCAAGATCATCGGGCCGCTGGTCGTCGGCTTCGTCGGTTCGGCGGCTGGGCTCGGCGCAGCATCGTTCGTCCTCGCTGGACTGATGGTGGTGGTGATCCTCTGGCTGGTGTTCGTGCTGGGAGAGACGAGCCGGCGGTCGACGGCGTGACGGCCTGCCGACTCGCTCAGCTGCGCTCGACCGACCCGGACTCGATGTCGGTCAGCCGAGCCGAGTCGCCGAGGGGATGGTGCAGAGGTGACGCTCGACGCCTGAGGTGGCCGGTCCGATCGATCCGGGGAGCGCCGCAGTCGGTGCACGGAACCCCGACAGTTGCTCTACCGGCCAGCAGTTGCCGGAGTCGATCGACTCGAGGCTGTGGTCGGGTAGTGCGACACGCACGCAGAGGCGATCGATCGAACCGCCGAACGCACTGACCGGCGCTTCGAAGAACGGGGACTCATCCCACACCTCCCAGAGTCCGCCGCCGGTCGACACGCCGACGCCGTCGATTCCGGCCGCTTCGGGCTCGGTCGAGTCGGCAAAGAAGTGGAGGTGGTTCCCGGCGATCTCCCACGACGTCCCGCCATCGATGAACTCGGCGCGCACCGTGGTCCCATCGAAGGTGGCTGCGACGACGCAGGCCCACCGATCCTCGCTCTGGATCTCGTCGGTGCAGACCTCGTCGGGCTCCAGGATGTCGAGCGCCGACTGCACGCTCGTGATGCCCTCGACGCTTCCTGCAGCGGCGACCGCCGCATCGGCGGTCGTCTGATCGACTTGTCCGCTCAGCGTTGCGACCGCATCGGTGACGGAGGCACTGATCGCCGGGCTCACCGCAGCGACCGCCGCCTGAACCGCCGACGTGAGCTCGGCGTCACTCGGTGGCGGCGGCTCGGTGGGCTGCGTCTCAGGCGGCTGAGTCTCGGCGGGCTGCGTCTCAGGCGGCTGCGTCTCGGCCGGCTGCGTCTCCGCTGGCTGCGTCTCAGGCGGCTGCGTCTCGGCCGGCTGGGTAGCGACCGGTGCGTCGGTCGGTGTCGTCACCGTGTCGTCGTCACCGCCACCGCCGAGGACGACGAAGGCGCCCACGGCGATCAGCAGCAACGCCAGGACGCCGCCGACGAGCAACGGCGTCTTCGACTTCTGTCCACCGGCTCCCGCGTCGAGGGGCGTCGTCGCGGTCCCCGGAGGAACCGCACCCCCTGGGGCCATCGCTCCGGGCGGCGGCATCGCGCCCGGCGCGGTGGTCGGCATCTGTGCAGTCGGGTTCGTCGGCACCATGGGCATCGCCGCCGTGGGCGCCATCGACGGCTCGATCGGCACCGACATCGGCTGCGTTGCTTCGACGATCTCCGGAAGCGGCTCGGCGCCCACCTGGCCGGCCTCGGCGGCGCTGGCGACCGCGGCGCCGCCAACTGCACCGGCCACCGCTGCAGCACCCGCAGCCCCGAGTCCCCCGCCCCGATCCATGTCACCAGCACCGCCAGCACCGGCAACACCGCCAGCAAAGGTGGCCGCGCCGAGGGCGATCGAATGCTTTGGATCGGCGTCGACCGCCACCGGACGCCCGAGTTCGGACGACACCAACTGCCCGATCAGCGGAATGCGGCTCGATCCCCCGACGAGGAGCACCTTGCCGACGTCGTCCGCAGTGATCCCCGCCGACTCGAGAGCTCGATGCATCGCGGCGATCGAGTCCGACAGCGACGGCCGGATCAACGACTCGAACTCGCTGCGAGTGATGCGGACGTCGGTCTGCAGATTCGGCAACAACACCGGGATCGTGGCGTCGGTGTCGGACGACAGGGCGACCTTTGCCCCCACACAGTCCTCACGCAGACGAGCCACCCCACTCATCACCATCGGATCGTCGGGGTCGAGTTCTTGGAGTTTGCCGTCGAGCGCCCGATTGACATGAGCGAACACGGCCGCGTCGAAGTCGATGCCGCCCATGCGTTCGATGCCTTCCGGCCGGCCCATGATGTCGAAGCCGGTGTCGGTCTTGCGCAACACCGCCGCGTCGAACGTGCCGCCGCCGAGGTCGTAGACGGCGACGATCGTGCCGACCTCGACGCGTTCGTGCGTGGCGTAATGGATCGCTGCAGCCTGCGGCTCCGCCAGCAGGTCGACCGACGACGCGTCGAGTCCGGCCAGCCGGACGGCCTGCTGCAGCAGATCGATCTTGTACGGACCCCAGTTCGCCGGATGCGTCACCGCGACCCGGCTCGGCGGGGCCCCTTCGCGTTTTTCGACTTCGCGTAGCGTCGCGGTCAACAGCCGAGCCATCAACTGCTCGGCTGAGTACGGCGCACCGCCGACGATGATCGGGGTCGTGTCGCCCAGTCGACGCTTGAACTCTCGAGCCACCCGCTCGGGCTCGGTCAGCGCACGCCGCACGGCCGCTTCACCGGTCAACTCCGTCCCGTCCTCGCGAAGCAAGACGACCGACGGGATCGACGCCGCCTGGCTGCCCAGCGAAAAGATGCTGCTGCGGCCGTCGCGATGCACCGCTGCTGCGGTGAACGTCGTGCCGAGATCGATGCCTACCTGATATGTCACGAACGTGACTCCCTTGCGTGTGGTGTGCTCCGGGGGCGGAGTGCTGTGGGTCGATTATGGACGAACGTGGCGTCGCCGTGCACGCCGTTGCGGCACGTCGAGACGATCGACGACGAGGTTTCGGGGCCGCGACGGGGACATCCCCCATGCCGCAGCGACACCGCATCGCTACCGTGACGACGGTGACGATTCGAGACGCGATCGCAGACCTGCTGCGCAACGCGCCCGTCGTGCCCGACCGCGCTTCGTTCGAGAGGGCGTTGCGCGAGGCGGGCGTCGAGGGCGTCGATCCATCGCTCATCGACACAGCGATCGGGCACTATGCCGACACGGCGACCGTCGGCGATGCCGAACTCCTGGCAGACCTCGCGATCGAGGCGAGTCCGATCCCGTTCGACCCGGTGATCGATCGGCTGCCGCTCGATGACACACCTCCCGAGCCACCTCACGACGTCGATCCCATGCACGACATCGACCGCGACGATCCCGACGATCCCGACGACGACGGCGGCGATCCCGGTGATGCGCCGGCGCCGAACGGGCCCGGCTCCGACGACGAGCCGGAACGCGACACAGCGATCGACACCGCGTACGGCGCTGGCGCCGACGATGATCGGGAGCCTGTGCTCGACGAACCGCTGGACGCCGTGCCGAGCGATCCGATGCGAGACGAACTGGAGGCCGAACTGGAGACCGAACGGGAATCGGTGTTGTTCGAGCCCGCCGCGACCTTCGACGCCGACACCGACCACGACGGCGTCGACACGTTTGGCTCCCACCGGGAGATCGACGTCGGATCCGATGCGGACGGCGACCACGACCCGGCCGGGTTCGACGGGTTCGAGTAACCCACCCGCTCAGGTCGCATCGGCCAGGATCCCTTCGAGGGTTCGGATCACGACGCGGATCGCGGTGGCGAGATCGTGGGTGGTCAATGGGTTCTCCGCCGAACGCTGCAGCTTCGACAACGCGGCGGCAGCCGCCGAGCGGACCTCGTCGGCCGAGGCGTGCGCGTCGAGTCCGAGCCGTTGCTCGACCAAGGTCCCGTTCGCACCCAGGAGCCGTTCGAGCTCCGCGAGTTGCTGTGCATTGCCACTGATCCAGCCGCTGCGGATCGCGGCCATCGTGTTCATCTCGTTGAACGGATGCGCGCTCGCCGTCAACCGTTCGAGTGTCGACGCGAGACGCTCGACGCCCGGCAACGCGGCGTGATCGTGGCAGAGCCGTTCCACCCCGAGCATCGCCGAACGCGCCTTCAAGACGTCGGTTCGACCCAGAAAGAGCGTGTTCAACACCGACCGCAACTCGACCAACCCCGACAGGCGAACCAGCGCTTCGGACAGCTGCTGACTCGTCGTCGCGGTGCCGTCAGCGATCATGTCGATGGCGGTTCGCAGGCCGAACAACCCGAACCGACCGAGGAGACGCTCACGATCGAGCGACGTGAGCGGCGTCTCCGGCGTCGCCTCGACGAAACGGTCGGTCGACAGCAGCGACACTTCGAGGTCGCCTCGCCGCTCGGCCAACGACGCGAGTTCCCGATACTCCGACTCGGTGAGCGTCTCCGCGGTTTCGGCGAGCAGACCGGCCACGGGCACGATCATCTGCACGAGGCGCCGCAGCCGTGGGTCGTCGCCGAGTCGAGCGGCGATGCGTGCTGCGGAGTCCATCGAGTCCGCCCGACCAGCGCCGATCTCGTCAGCGCGCGAGAGCACGGCGATCGCGTTCACCGGACTCGGCGACGACACGGAATCGTCGTGAAACGCCTCCAGCAGCCGCAGATCCGACGCATGGATGTGTTTCATCAGATACAGCACCGCATCGGCCGGTGTGTCGTTGTCGTCGGGATCGAGGAACTCGAACGCTCGCGTTGCGACGCCCTCGGTCAACGAGTCGACGCCGGGCGTGTCGATCAGCGTCATCGTCCGCAGCCGGCCCGACGGCCAGGTCACCTCGAGGCGATCCACGTCGACAGCACGTCGGCTGCCGAGGTCGACGTCGATCGCGCCGTCGTCGCGCGAGAACCGCGCCTGCACCGCTGCGCTGCCATCGGCTGGATGCAGCATCACCTGATACGAGTGACCGTCGCGATACCAGGTCACCACTTTCGTGCACTCGCCGGTGTCGGTCGGGGCGAGCAACTCGCCCACCAGCGCGTTGAGCAACGTCGACTTGCCCGCCTTCACCTTGCCGGCGATCGCGACCCGTAGCGGTTCGTCGAGTCGCGTTCGCAGACGGATCACTTCCGTCTGCGTCGACGAACCGGCGAACACACGATCGGCTTCGTCGAGAATCCCTCGAACGTCGTCGACCATCGTCATCGCCCCACCTCCGTCGTACTCGACGCCGGTAGCAGCCGCTGGGCTCGCTCTCGCAGCGTGGCCAATCGAGCGAGCTCGGCCTCGACGTCGCGAAGGCGACCCGACCGCTCCTGCTCCCCGGTCTGCGCCGCCTGCTTCGCAGCACTCAGCGCTTCGGTCGTCGAACGATGCACCTCCTCGGCCCGAGCCGTGTAGAAGTCGCGAATCTTGCGTTGCGTTCGCCGAAGCGTGTCACGCGAGTCCTTGCCGACCTGGAAGGTGACATCGTCGCAGTACTTGCGCACGGCCGTACGGGCCTGACCGCGACGCTGGGTCTGCTGGCGTTCCTTTTCGTCCTTCAACCCTTTGCGTCCCATCACCAGGCCGATTCCGACGACGATCGGCGTCAACGGAGCGACGCCGATCATCGTGCCGAGCATCGTGAACATCAACACGCCGCTGTACGAGCCGCGCAACGCCGTCATGCCTTTGGCCCGCACGTTCGGAGCGTCGAGATCGATCGACGTGTCGACGTTGACACGAGACAGCGCCGTCGTCGGGTTCGAGATGTCGAGTTGGGCCAGCACCTCGCCACCGTCGAGTTCGAAGTGCTGCGCCACCGTGCGGCTCAACTCCAGCGACGATTCCGTCAGATAGCGATAGTTCGAAACGACTTCGAACGACACCCGTTCGGCCAGCCACGGCTCGAACTCCGCCCATGTCTCGAGTGGGTCGGAGTTGGCGATCGCAGCATCGGCTTCGGTGGTCACCTGGCGGATGCGTTCGCGGAAGTCGAAATCGACGTTGCTCGTCAGATCGGCGACTCCGTCGTTGAGCGTGACGCTCCATCGCGCCGCCTGGCTGCGCAAGCGCTCGGAACGAGCGGTCGCCTCCTCGAGACGACGGAGTTGTTCGGCTCTGGCCACCGGGTCGTTGAGCGCCGACAATTCCGCTTCGAACTGGCCGCTCAGGTGTTCGGTGACGGCGAGCAGATCGGCCTGCGCGATGGTGCGTTCCCGATGCGCGGCGCCCGCGACGATGTCGTCGGACAGGCGCGTGATCAACTCGGGAAATCCCGACTCTGCGTTCAGCGTCTTGTCATTGCGCCGGATCGCCTCGAGCCGCAGCATCGACGAGACGGGCAGGGTCGGCAGGTCGTAGCCCGCATCGCGCAAGTGTCCGTCGTTGAGGGCCTGCACCTTGCGCCACGCTGGGTAGAAGTCGGTCTTGGTCATCACGCAGACCACGTGCGGACACATCTCGAGTGCCTGACGGAGAAAGCCCATCTCGGTCTGGGTGTACTCCTGTGACGCATCGCTGAGGAAGATCGCGGCGTCGGCGACCGAGAGCGCCCCCAGGGCTGCCGTGGCGTGCGCCGAACCGAGACCGCCGACGCCAGGCGTGTCGACCAGCACGAGACCGGTCTCGAGGAGTCGACGGTTCAGTCGAACCTCGACGCCACGAATGCTGCCCGCGAGGTCGGCGTCGAGGTCGCTCGCTCGCTCGGTGGCGAACTCTGCGATCTGGCCGAACTCGATCGGGCGTCGTTGCATGCCCTCGTCTCCGCGATCGTCTTCTCGTGCACCATCGGACGCGTCGAGGACCGCAGCGGCGGAACGCTCGGCGCCGTGGCGAATCGACGTCGGCACCGCGGTGGCGATGTCGTCGTCGACCGGGCAGACCTCCGCATTCAAGAGCGCGTTGATCAACGAGCTCTTCCCCTGTTTGAACTCCCCGATGACCACGACGTTCACGCTCGTCTCGAGCAGGCGAGCGCGGGTCGCCTGAAGGCGGGAGGCGAGATCCGGGCGTCCGTACGCCGTGGCGGCAGCAATCCCGTTCTCGACCACCGCGAGCACGTCCGCGTTCGAACCACCATCTTTCGAACCATCATCTGGGGTCTTGTTGCTCGACGTCGCGTCGGGGTCGCTGTCGTTCGTCACCATCGGTTCGTCATCATCTTTCATGCTCGTCGTGCTCGTTCGTGCTCGTTCGTGCTCGTTCGTGATCGTGTCCGCCTGCGACGTCGGACCGGGCTGACGCCATCGTGACAGAGATCGACCATTCGACCGACCGACCGACGCACCAGAGCCCCGGAACCTGAGGTTCCGGGGCGCCAGTGCGTCGGAGTGGTCGACTTCGTCGTGGTCAGTCGATGATCATCTCGTCCATCGGCTCCATGTCCATCGCCGGCTCCATCTCCGGCTCGGGCATCGGCTCGGGCTCCGGCATCGGCTCCGGCATCGGCTCCGGCTCGGGCATCGGCTCGGGCTCCGGCATCGGCTCCGGCTCTGGCTCCGGCTCCGGCATCGGCTCGGGCTCCGGCATCGGCTCGGGCTCGCCCGCTCCGTAGGCGTCGGCCATCGCCGGCTCCATCTCGGGCTCGGGGGTCACGTGCCCGTTGCCGTAGGCGTCGTCCATCGGGGCTTCCTCGACGTACTCATCCATCGGGGCTTCCTCGACGTACTCGTCCATCGGGGCTTCCTCGACGTACTCGTCCATCGGCGCCTGGTCGGGTGCGTTGCCCTCACGGTCGTAACCCTGGGCGTCGTAACCCTGGGCGTTGTAGCCATCCGCGTTGTAGCCGTACTGGTCGTAGCCCTGGGGGTTGTAGCCATCCGCGTTGTACCCGTACTGGTCGTACCCCTGAGCGTTGTACCCGTCGTCGTCGTACCCCTTGCGGTCGTAGCCCTCGGCGTCGTAGCCGTCGGCGTTGTACCCGTACTGGTCGTAACCCTGAGCGTTGTACCCGTACTGGTCGTAGCCGTTGTGGTCGTAGCCGTTCTGGTCGTAGCCGCCACCTTCGTAGGCGTTGCCATCTCGGTCGTAGCCCTTGTCGTCGTACCCCTCACGGTTGTACCCGTCGGCGTCGTAGCCGTACTGGTCGTAGCCGTACTGGTCGTACCCGTAGCTGTCATAGCCATCACGGTCGTACCCGTCGCCGTCGTAGCCGTACTTGTCGTACCCGTCGGCGTTGTACCCCTCTCGGTCGTAGCCGTTGTGGTCGTAGCCGTCGACGTACTCCTGCTCGGCGTACGGGGCGCCGTCCTTGTCGTAGCCCTCGGCGTTGTACCCCTCACGGTTGTACCCGTCTTCGTTGTAGCCGTCACGGTCGTAGCCGTACTGGTCGTAGCCGTCCTTGCCGTAGCCGTACTGGTCGTACCCCTTGTCGTCGTAGCCGTACCGGTCGTAGCCGTACTGGTCGTAGCCGGCGTGGTCATAGCCGTACTGGTCGTAGCCCTGGTCGTCGCCGTAGCGATTGCCCTCGACGTCGTAGCCCTCGGCGTTGTAGCCGTCGGCGTTGTAGCCCTTCTCGTCGTAGCCGTACTTGTCGTACCCCTCGACGTCGTAGCCCTCACGGTCGTACCCGTCCTCGTTGTAGCCCTTCTCGTCGTAGCCGTACTTGTCGTAGCCCTCGGCGTCGTAGCCCTCACGGTCGTACCCGTACTGGTCGTACCCGTTGTGGTCGTAGCCGTCCTTGTCGCAGCCGTCAGCCACGCCGTAGCGGTTGCCATCGATGTCGTAGCCCTCGGCGTTGTAGCCGTCGGCGTTGTACCCGTTGTCGTCGTAGCCGTACTTGTCGTAGCCCTCGGCGTCGTGACCATCCCGGTCGTAGCCGTTCTTGTCGTACCCGTCCTGGTCGTAGCCCTTGTCGTCGTAGCCGTACTGGTCGTACCCGTCCTTGCCGTAGCCGTACTGGTCGTAGCCCTCGTCGTCGTAGAGCGGGTACGGCTTGCCGCCGTCGTTGGTCGGGCAGACGTCACGGTCGTCGATTCGTGGATACGGATCCTCGTAGGTACGCGTGTCGCAGAGCACCTCGGAGATCTCGCGCCGATCGGCGTGGCAGGTGACGACGCAGTTGCTGACCGTGTACTCGACGCATTCCGGACTCATCTCGACATCGGGCTGATAGTTGTCAGCGGCGTAGTCGGCCTTGTCGTAGTCGTCGCGTGGCTCGATGCACAGACCACCATGCCCGTCGGGGCGAATCACGACGTCGTCCATGGGCTTGTCATCCATGGGCTTGTCATCCATGGGCTTGTCATCCATGGGCTTGTCATCCATGGGCTTGTCATCCATGGGCTTGTCATCCATGGGCTTGTCATCCATGGGCTTGTCATCCATGGGCTTGTCATCCATGGGCTTGTCATCCATGGGCTTGTCGTCCATGGGCTTGTCGCCCTTGCCGATCGGCTGGTCCTGATAGACGACGCCCGGCATGGGCGCTCCGGTGGAATCGATCATCGGATCGCCCGGAACGCGGATCGCCTGGGCGGGCTGGAACATCGCCTCTTGGACCTCTGTCGCCTTGGCCGGCGGCATCTCCGCGATGACGGTCGCCTGCTCGACGCAGGTGCGCATGTCGATCGACGACATGTCGGCGTCGCCCATCTTGTCGTCGATGTACCCCTTGGGGTCCATGGCGTACGCCTGCGCTTCCGCTGGGCGGCGGAGCAGCGTGGCGAGCAGTTCGGTGAGCGTGTCTTGAGGATTCATCGGTTCGACTCCTGTCGGTGGTGGTTCTCAGTGGCGTTCGGTCGAACCGAACACTCACCACTCTGACGACCCACCGTTAACCAGGCATCGGGGATCGCCCCCCAACCGCCTGGGTGTCGTAGGGGATCCTCACGTCGGCAGCGCCGTCGACCGGCAGAACCCGCACGTCTTCCCTGCTCAGCGGACACTTCACGTTCCAGCGAGTGCCCCAACAGCGGCCGGTTCGTCATCGCGTCATTTCTCGCCGAGCTCGCGAATTCGTGCGATCATCTCCGCTCGCGACGACGCTCCGAGACGCTGACGGATCTTTGCGACGTGATGCTCGACGGTCTTGGGCGAGACGAACAAGGTCGCACCGATCTCTCGATGGGTGTTGCCCTCGACCACCAGGCGAGCGACGTCGGCTTCTCGTTCCGAGAGCCCCGCGGCGACGAGTCCGTCGTGGGATTCCGTGGGCGCGACGACCATCGCCCGCGCCGACTCCAAGAGCGCGCGTGCCTGCACCGGGTCGGGATGGTCCAGAGCCGCCTGACCGAGCAGGCGCGATGCCTCCCACGCATCGCCGACACCCGCGAGTTCGTCGGCGGCGACCCGGATCGACGCGTCGTCGCCACGTCCGTTGCCGATCGACGTCCAAGCGTGCAACGCCGACCGCCGAGCCGCGCTGCGGGCATCGGTTCCCCCGGTCAACGGTGCCGGGTCGGGGAGCAGCGACCAGTCCTGCGACGCCACGGCGACCTGCGTCTCGACCCACGCTGCCGTCGTTGCTCCCGGTCCGGCCGCCGGGAGCCCACGGAGCTGCTCGACGAGTGAACGCTGTAGCGGACCCGTGCGTCGGGTATCGCCGAGCCGCGCGCCCGCTGCCAGCAGCTCGATCAGCAGATCCGCGAACAGCCACGAGACCGTCTTGCTGGCGAGCAAGATCTCCGCCCGCTTCCACCCGTCGCGCAGCCGGGCCATGTCGCCCGATCGTCGAGCCAACGCGACGTCGATCGCCGCTCGCACGAGCCGATCGCGATGCATCCACGCATCGTCGTCGCGGTCGCGCACCAGATCGAGTGCCAGTTGATACTCCCCGAGTTGCATCGACGCGAACGCACGAAGTTGGTGGTGAAAGCGGCGCTCCCCCGGGCCTCCCGTGTCGCGTCGTATCGCAACATCGAGCAGATCGATGGCGAGCGATGCGTCGCCGACGTCGAGTGACACCAGCGCCGCGAGCGCCGCGGGAGTCACGCCCGCCGGGACCTCGGCGCCATCGTGCGATGCGTCGGTGGCACCACGGGTCGCTGCGGTGATCGCGGCATCGGCGTCTCCGTGGGCCCACGCGACGATCGACTCCGCAATCGTCGCCCACGCCGCGGGTCGACTCGTCGCGTCTGCAAGGACCGCGCGGTCCTCGAGACGACCGACGAGCGCACTCGCCACCACGTTGAGCGCGCCGACCTCGGTCCCGACACTTCGCTCGGCCGCTCGTTCCCAACGCAGCATCCGCGCATCGACGCCGAACCGCACCAGCTCCGCCTCGGAGTCGTCGTCCGGCAACGCGCCGACTGCTCCGAGAGATGACGCGTCGCCGAGATGCAGCGCCGATGCCGCGACCTCCGTCGGTGAGATCCCGAGCTCGCGTGTCGAGTCGTCGTCGAGCATCAACACGAGCTGTGACCGCAAGGTCGACTCATCAGGTCGATGAGCAAGCAGCTGCGTCGCCCGACGGCGTCGGGTCGCGTCGGTGAGGTCGAGATCGATCGCGTTGAACACGAGCGGGATCATGCGTTCGCTGTCGAACAACCCCGACGCGCGACAGGCGCGCTCGAGCTCATCACCGTCGGCGAGCGAGGCCGATGCCGGCGACGCAGCAACGGCTGCTCGCGCCAGCAGCGGGTCGGCGCCGATCGAGCAGAACTCGGCCACGGCGACGACGTCAGCGGGCTGGCGCCGGACCCGCCGGACCACGGCGTCGACGAGGGCAGGCGGCAACGGGGCATCGGGGCCGGCCCACCCGTGCTCGAGTGCCAGGTTGGCGAGTCCGACCATGCCGGCGGTCGAGTCGTGCAGCATCTCGATGCTGGCTCCGTTGCCGGCTTCGGTGCGGTGACCGGCGCTGTGACCGGCATTCCTGCGGTCGGCGAGGACAAAGCCGAAGTCGGCCAGATCGAGCGGGCCCGTCCGAGTCAACGAACCGCGTCGTGCGATCGCCTCGAACAGCGAGTCGAGCGCTCGACCCACCGGCCAGCCCGTCGCCGTGACGGCGAGCGCGGTGTCGGGCTCGCTGTCGAAGTGGTCGAGCAACTCCTCGATCAGCTCGCTCCCACACCAGTGAACCCACTCGATGTCGTGGATCACCACCGCCTCGTCGGATCGAAGGACGTCGAACAGATCACTCGACCAGCGTTGGATCATCGTCGACGAGGCATCGACGAGACGTCCCGCGTCGAATCGGCGACACGAGCGGCCCAACGAGCGCTGCACACCGTCAACCCAGCGGTCGGTGTGTACCGAACGCCCCGAGCCCGCCGGGCCGACCACGGCGAGAGGCGAGACGGCGAGCGGCACGGGCAGAAAGTAGCCGCCATCGCGACGCTGGCGAACCGAATTCGTTCGTATCGCCACCCGACAGCGGGCGCCGATGCAGCCGGCGACCTACGATTGACGAATGATCCGACTCCGCCAGGTCGCCCTCGTCGCCGCCGACCTCGACGCCGTCGTCGACGAACTCTGCTCGACGTTCGATCTCTCGGTGTGCTTCCACGACCCGGGTGTCGCCGAGTTCGGACTCCACAACGCGCTGATGGTGATCGGCGACCAGTTCCTCGAAGTCGTCTCGCCCACCAGTGACCTCACCACAGCCGGTCGGCTGCTCGACAAACGTGGCGGCGACGGCGGCTACATGGCCATCTACGAAGTCGACGACCTCGACCGGCGCGTCGAGCACCTCCGAGCGAACGACGTGCGCATCGTCTGGGCGGGAGACTTCCCGACGATTCGCGGGCGCCATCTGCACCCACGCGATGTCGGCGGCGCGATCGTGTCGATCGACCAGCCCGTGCCGCAGGGCAGTTGGACGTGGGCGGGGCCGGCGTGGACCCCGTTCGGTTCCGACGTCGTCGGCGGCATCGCGGGGGTGACGGTCGGCGCCGACGATCCAGCCGGCATGGCCCAGCGTTGGCGTCGCCTCGAACTCGACGCAAGTGTCGGTTTCGCTCCGGCCACCGCCCGCGGGGAAGGCATCGACGGAGTCGACCTCATCGCGGTCGACCGCTCACGGGTCGGCGAGACGCACCACATCGGCGGCGTCGACTTCCGACTGGCATGAGCCATATCCGACTGCATCTCCGACCGACGTGACCGACGTGACCGACCCTCTCCCCCGACTCGAGCGACGACCCTGGCTGCCTGATGGCGCAGCGGCTCGCATCGACGACCTCGCAAGCTCGATCGAGCCCGAACTCCAGGCGACCGACGACCGTCTCGCGTCGTTGATCGAACGGAACCGGGAGATCCACGAGATCGAGTGCGTCAATCTCAACCCGGCCGCCAACGTGATGAATCCCCGGGCCGAAGCGATGCTGTCGGCGAACCTCGGAAGTCGCCCGTCGCTCGGCTACCCGGGCGAGAAGTACGAGATGGGGCTGGAGGCGGTCGAGGAAATCGAGGTCATCGCAGCCGAACTCGCCGCTCGCGTCTTCCGGGCGCCGTTCGCCGAGGTGCGCGTCGGCTCCGGGGCCCTCGCCAACCTCTACGCCTTCATGGCCTGCGCTCAGCCGGGTGATGCGATCATCGTTCCTCCGGCGTCGATCGCCGGTCACGTCACCCACCACAGCGCAGGCGCCGCCGGTCTCTACGGCCTCGAGATCCACGAAGCACCGATCGATCCCGACGCGTACACGGTCGACCTCGAGGGCGTCGAGGCGCTGGCCCGCCGCATACGTCCGGCCGTCATCTCTCTCGGATCCAGCCTGAACCTGACGCCACATCCCGTCGCGGCGATCCGCGCGATCGCGGACGACGTCGGCGCGACGGTGCTCTTCGACGCAGCACACCTGTCCGGGCTCATCGCAGGCGGGGCGTGGCCCGACCCGCTCTCCGACGGTGCCCACGTCATGACGATGAGCACCTACAAGAGCCTCGGTGGGCCTCCATCGGGGTTGCTCGTCACCACCGAGGCGGCCATCGCTCAGCGGATCGAGACGATCGCGTTCCCCGGACTCACCGCGAACTTCGACGTGGCGAAGACGGCGGCGCTCGCGTTGACGTTGCTCGACTGGCTCGCCGTCGGCTCCGCATACGCAAACGAGATGGTGGCCACAGCGACGGCGCTGGCCGACGAACTGCTCGCCGTCGACGTCGACGTCCACCTCGCGCATGGGCGACCAACGCAATCCCACGCCTTCGCCGTGCAGTCCCGTGGGCACGGCCGTGAAGGCGACCATGGCGACGGGCATGCTCTCGCCCTTCGACTCCGACGAGCGAACCTGCTCACCTCAGCGATCGGCGTCCCCGGCGATGCTGCCGGCGCGGCGAGCGCGATCCGGCTCGGCACCAACGAGATGGTTCGATGGGGGATGACGCCGAGCGACATGCCCGAACTCGCTGCGCTGCTCGTTCGGGCACTCCACGCATCGGATCCCGAACTCGTCGCTGCCGATGTCGGCGAGTTTCGCCGTCGCTTCGATCGCATCCATTTCGTTCGCTGATCCGGCTACGGTCACGGTCTCATGAACGCACCCGACGCTGGGCGAGATCTGACGACGGGTTTGACGAGTACCGAGGTCGCCGAACGCCGAGCCGACGGCCGCACCAACGACGTTCCCGATGCACCGGTGCGGACGCTCGGTCAGATCGTGCGGGCCAACGTGCTCACGCCCGTCAACGCGATCATCTCCACGCTGTTCGTGCTGATCCTCCTCGCCGGCTATCCCGCCGACGCGCTGTTCGCGGGCGTGGTGATCTCCAACTCGGTGATCGGCGTGGTGCAGGAGATCCGGGCGCGTCGGACGCTCCACCAGCTCGAACTCCTCAACGCGCCCAAAGCTACCGCTCGCCGCGACGGCATCGACGTCGAACTCGCGGTGAGCGAGGTGGTTGCCGACGAACTCCTCGTGCTCAAGCCCGGCGACCAGATCGTCGTCGACGGCGAGGTCGCCGAAGCGATCGGACTCGACATCGACGAGTCGCTCCTCACCGGCGAGAGCGACCCGGTCGAGAAGTCGATCGGCTCGAACGTCATGTCGGGCAGTTTCGTGTCAGCGGGCTCCGGGCTCTACCGAGCGACCGACATCGGCGCCGACAGCTACGCCGCCCGACTCGCAGAAGAGGCTCGCGTCTTCAAGCTCGCCGACTCAGAGCTCCGCAACGGCGTCAACACGATCCTGCGCTGGCTGACCGTGATCATTCCGCCCGCCGCCGGACTGCTCCTGATCCGTCAACTCCGATCCGACGAAGTCGACCGTTGGCAAGATGCGCTGCAGGGCACCGTGGCCGCCGCGGTCGCAATGGTGCCCGACGGGCTGGTGCTGCTCACCAGCCTCGCCTTCATCGTCGGCATCATCGCCCTGGCTCGCCGGCGGGCACTCGCGAAGGAGTTGAGTTCGGTCGAACTCCTCGCCCGGGTCGACACGCTGTGTCTCGACAAGACCGGAACGATCACGACCGGTGAGATCAGCTTCGGATCGGTCGCGGCCCAAGGCACCCATTCCGACGAGTTCGTCGCCGCAGCGCTCGGCGCACTCGTCGCCAGTGACCCCAATCCGAACGCGACCCTCGCCGCGATCGGAACCCGATTCGACGCTCCGGCCGACGAGTGGATCGCGGCCGAGATCACGCCGTTCAGCTCGGCGCGCAAGTGGGCGGCGACGCACTTCGAGGGTCGCGGTTCGTTCTACATCGGCGCGCCAGAGATCCTCCTCGACGTCGACGATCGCACCACTCGGTCGCTCGTCGACGCGGAGGCTGACGCCGGCAATCGTGTGCTCGTGCTCTGCCACGCCGACGGAGCACACCAGGGCGAGACGCGCCCCGACCACCTCGATCCGGTTGCGATCATCAACCTCACCGACACCGTCCGGCCCGACGCCCCGGAGATCCTCGAGTACTTCCGAGCCCAGGGGGTCACGATCAAGGTGATCTCCGGCGACAACCCTGCGACGGTCGCAGCGGTTGCCCGGCGAGCCGGCGTCGGCGGTGCCGATAGCGGCTTCGACGCTCGCGAACTGCCCGACTTCGATCGGGAGGCGGGCGCGTTCGCCGATCTGGTCGAGGAGCAGCGCGTGTTCGGCCGCGTGACGCCGCATCAGAAGCGAGCGATGGTGCGGGCGCTTCAGTCACGCGGTCACGTCGTTGCAATGACCGGCGACGGCGTCAACGACGTCCTCGCACTGAAGGACGCCGACATGGGGATCGCCATGGGGTCGGGGTCATCGGCGACACGAGCGGTCGCACAGTTGGTGCTGCTCGACAACACGTTCGCCACCCTGCCGCGTGTGCTCGCCGAAGGTCGACGGGTGATCAATAACATCGAACGAGTGGCCAACCTGTTCATCACGAAGGCGACCTACGCGGTGATGCTGACGCTGCTGGTCGGCATCAGCGGCGCGCCGTTCCCGTTCCTGCCGCGCCAGCTCACGCTGATCGGCACCTTCTCGATCGGGGTCCCCGGGTTCTTCCTCGCACTGTCGGCCAACGAGGCGCTGGTGCGCCCCGGCTTCCTGCGACGAGTCCTGCTTTTCTCCCTACCGGCGGGCGCCGTCTCGGGGGCAGCGGCCTACGCCGTCTACGAGATCGTGCGACGTTTCGACAGCGTGTCGCTCGCCGAGGCCCGTACCGCCGCGACGATCACACTCTTGGCGGCGGGCCTCGTCGTGCTCGTCTTGATCAGCCGGCCGATGCAGGCGTGGAAGGTCGGCCTCGCCGTGGCGATGGGGTTGCTCTATGTCGCCGTCATGTCGATCGGCTGGCTGCGCGACTACTTCGAACTCGACGTTCCGCCAGGTGACGTCTGGGCCGTCATCGCCGGAGGCTCGCTCGTCGCTGGCATCGGAGTCTGGCTCGCTCCCGCATTCACGGCGCGCATCGCTGCACGATCGTCGCTCGACGTCGCGACCTGAACGCTGCCGCTGCACCCGCTGTGCGAACCCGGCGAGTGGCGTCGTTCGACTCGACGCGTCGGAGGCCCCACATCGTCGGGTGTCGGCGAGATCAGTGCTCGACGACGAAGGTCGGCGTGAGGCGCAGCGTGACCCGAGGGGTGTCGGGCTGGTCGAAGGCGGACCCATCGGGGTAGCCGTGTTTGCGACAGACGGCGTCACGAGTGGCCGCCTGCGGATCGGCGTTGACCGTCATCGTGCCGCGAACCTCGACGTAGCGCATCGGATTCTGCGGATCGAGGACGGTCAACGCCACGTGTGGGTTCGCACGCACGTGACGCTCACGGAGCCGTCCGCCGACCGAACTGACGAGGATGTCGTCACCGTCACGAAGAAACCAGACCGGCGACACCTGTGGAGCACCGGTCTGCATGACCGTGGCGAGCAACGCGGTCAACGGCGCGTCGAGGAGGTCGAGGTAGGCATTGGGGAGGCGAACCGATTCCATCGCGCCCTCGACAGGAATCGAACCTGTGGCCTGTCGCTTAGGAGGCGACCGCTCTATCCGACTGAGCTACGAGGGCAAGTGACCGTCCGTACGGTATCCGCCCGAACTCACGGAGGCGATCATGCGCTCGCACGGATGCGAGATGCGGCTGATCGCAGATCCATCGCCTTCAGCTTGTCGGCCTCCTCCAGCGCTCGCTGCAGGCTGACCTCGGCGAGCCCGAGGCCAGCCACCAATGCCGGTCCACGCTGGTAGTTCGTCTTCGGCAACACGCTCTTCGCCGTGCGAACCTGCGATTCCCAGCGGTTCGCTGCCGCAGCATTCGTCCGCGCCTGCTGGTCGACGCTCTCCATGAGCCCGGCGACGCTGCGAGCCGTCGACTTGTCGAACACCCCGGCCCGCAGCGCGTCGACCTCTATCGACACCGATCGCAGGTATTTCAACGAGTCGGCGATTCGAGCCGCACCGAACCCCGCCGCCGTCGCGTCGACGACGAAGTGGCTGACGACGCTGCGGTTGCGCGGTTCCTCGGACTTCGACTTGAAGAGCCCCTTCTTGCGCAGTTTCGTCGGCGACACCTCCTGATCGACCCGACGCCTCGACGACTCGACGAATCCCGGTGTCGACGTCAGGATCTCGTACGGCTTCGGTTCGAGCACCCCGTACTCCCGAGCGACATGCTTGAACAGCGTCGGCGACAACAGCCCGGTGTCCACGACGTCGGCCTTCAGCGCCTTGCCCGACGGGGCAGCGACGGTGCGTCGGTCGAGCTCGTCACGCGGTGGCGTCATGCGATCGTGATCGACGGTCTCCATCCACTTCGCGGCCATCATCCCAATCGAGCGCCCAACGGACTCTTCGTGCGACTTACCCTGCGCACGCTCGCCGATGTACGCCAGGTTGGACTTGAGTGACGTGGTGTCGGTGTCATCGTCGTCGAAGCCTGCTCCGACACGATCGACCTCGCTGCCGTCACCCATCGACAGCGACAACGCGGTGATCATCGCGTCCTGCCAGCCGTATTCGAAGCTGGCCAGGAATCGGTTGCGATTCGCTGCATAGGTGGTCTCGATGACCTCCCAGGCCGGCGGGATGCTCGGGTCGCCACCGCCCGGCGTCGAGTTCTTGATCCGAGCGACCAGCACCTCGAAGAACGCGTCGAGGTGGTACGCCGGCCCTTTGTCCAACGAACGCTTGAGCGAGTTGAAACCACCCTGAGCCTTCACCTCCTTCGCGACTTCGGACGGGTCCATCACCTTGGGCAAGTACGCGGTCGTGTCGATCGCGGCCAGTTGTCCGGTGCCGTCCTGCATCGACAACATGACGTTGCCGAGGTTCATCGCCCCGAGCACCATGCGGTCGGGGTTGCCGAGCATCAGGTCGCCGATGCAGAGCTGGCCGAGCTCGGCGAGGAAGACCGAATCGAACACGGTTCGGTAGAGGTCGGCGCCGGCGCGCTTGTCGGTTCCCGCCTTCTCGGCGAGACCGGCGACCGAGGTCGCGTTCGGCACCTCCGACATCACGACGAAGCCCTGCGCAGCCGAGAGCGGTACGAAGTCTTCACGTTCTTCGTCGGTCGTCGGCTGCGGCTGTTTCGGTGTGCAGACCTCGACCAGGTGCGCGAACTCGGTGCCACCCGAGTTCACGATCCGCGAGACCGGACTCCGCAAGCCGAGGAGGTCGCCGAGCGCCTTGTCACTGAACGCCATCTGCTCGCCGGACTCCTTCAGCCCAAGCCCGTTCGATCCGAAGATCGGTTTGGCAACGACCTTTTTCACCGCCCCGTCGGGCTGGTTCGTGGTGAGGATGTAGACGCCGCCCGACGCCCCTTCACCGGGGCGGAACACGCTGCCGGTCAACCCTTTCCACGGCACCGGCGATGTCGCCCAACTCGCCGGGAACCGATGGACGGCATCACTCGACGAATCCTGCACCGTGTGCGCCAATTCGTGTGCCAGCACGTGATCACCGTGCGTCGTGCCGGGCTGGTACGCCCCGTCGGAGAAGAACACGTCGCGACCGTGCGCGAACGCTTCGGCGTGGATCGAGCGAGCCACCGAGTCGGCCTGCGACCCCGTGTGGATCCGAACGTCGCCCAGATCCGCTCCGAGCCCGTGCTCCATGCGCTCGATCACGTTCGCATCGAGCGGCCGGCCCTGCGTCGACGCCTGCTCGAGCGCTGCGTGATCGAGCGACACGTCATCGAGCCGGTCGTGGCCGGCCGCAGCGGAGCGATGAATCGGGTCGCTGACAGTCGCTGCATCGCCGGTCACGGGCATCGCGGTCGCGGGCGTCGAATCGTCGGTGCGATAGGACCGAGAGATCGCCAGTGCCTGCGCGGCGAGTCGATCAGCGTCGCGTTCGGCCGGGTCGTTGACGGAGCCGACGGAGATCGGGCGGCGCCGGGCACCAGGCTGGTCGAGCGGTTCGAAGTCGGCCGTGGTGCGCGGGGTCCGATTCGCTGCCTCGTTGCGTTGGGCTGCGTGCTTCAACGTTCGACCCTCCCAGGTTTCGGCGTCGATGAACCCTAGCCCGCCGCCAGCCACGGTTCGAGTGCTCCCGCGGTGAAGAGCCGTCCCATCTTGCGGTACTCGCGTGCCGACGCCACGACCAGATCGCGCATCGTCACGGGCTGTGAGGCACTCGCAGCGAGATGGGCGGCGGTGAGGGTGATGTTGCGGATCACGCCACCGGAGATCTCCAACTGCTCGGCCAGCAGCGCGAGATCGAGGTCGTCCGCACAGGGGAGGCTGCTCGGCAGGTGCTGTTGCCACAGTACGAGGCGGGCGGCCTCGTCGGGCTCGACGAACGCGCAGACGACGTCGAGTCGCCGCGAGAACGCGTCGTCGAGGTTGTTGCGCAGGTTGGTCGTGAGGACGGCGATCCCGTCGTAGCGCTCCATGCGCTGCAGCAGGTAGGCGACCTCGACGTTCGCGTGCCGATCGTGCGAACTGCGCACCTCCGACCGCTTGCCGAACAACGCATCGGCTTCGTCGAACAGCAGGACGCCGTTGACGAACTCCGCTTCGGCGAACACCCGCTCCAGGTTCTTCTCGGTTTCGCCGATGTACTTGTCGACGATCTGGCTGAGGTCGATGACGAACAGGTCGACGCCGAGCGCGTTCGCCACGACCTCGGCGGCGAGCGTCTTGCCGGTTCCCGACGGCCCTGCGAACAAGCACGTCACCCCGTTGCCGTCGCCCGACCGGTTGAGCCCCCAGGTCTCGCGCACGACGTGGCGATTCGCGTAGCGACTCGGCAACGCTCGCAGTTCGGCCACGAGATCGTCGGGCAGGACCAGGTCGTCGAAAGTGGCGCTCGGCACCAGCCGTCGAGCGAGTTGCCCGAGCCGAGTCGCGCCGTGACCGAGTGCCGCCGCCCGCAGAACGGCGGTCGACAGCGGAGCACCCGACGCCACCGCGGCTGCCGACGCCGAGGCGACCGCCGACTCGATCTGAGCCGGGCCGAGACGCAGTGCGGCCATCTCGACCGCAGCATCCGGCGCGTCGATGCCCTGCCGCTCCAACGCGTCGCTCCAGAGTGTCGCTCGAGCGTCGGGGCCGAGGGCGGGTGCCTCGACCAGGGCCGGGGTGACGGGCGACGTCGCCGGATTCCACGTCGCAGCCGAGACCATCACCAGCGGGCGAACGGGGTCACGGTCGAGTCCGGCCAACGCCTCGGCGTCGCGTCGAGCGTCGATCGGACCGACGACGACGCCACCGCCGATCAGACCGGCCTCCCGGAGGGCGATGCGCAACACGTCGACCAACCGCTGTTCCGGCCCCAGTCGCTCCACGTCGATCGACACCGCGGGTGCGCCCAGGGCCGCCAACGCAGTGGCGGCAATGCTCGCGCCGCTGCCCGACCGGTCGTGGATCCACACGTTCCACAGCCCGGCCGCGAGCGCTCGCTGCACGCCCTCGATCACCGGCGATGCGATGGCGGACGGCCGCTCGATCAGCGGAACCAGCACCGGGTCGATCTCGTCACCGCCGAGCAGATGCGCGATCACCCGTTCGGACACCGTCAGGGTGTCGTCGAGGGACGAGCCAGCCGCCGGGGAGCGCGTGACGAGACCTCCCCGGATCAACACACCCATCGGACTCAGCGCCGCTCGATCCGTCGCGCTCCAGGCCGTGGCGCCGGTGAGGGACAGGGCGAGGTCGACCGTGAGGCGACTGCGCCCTGCACGGTCGAGATCTGCGAGCAGGCGAGCGAGACGGGCATCGACCGCCGGGGCGAGTGCGGCGACGAGTACACCGACCTCGTACGGACCCAGACCGAACGAATCGACGAGATCGGCCAACCGACCCGACTGCGGCATGGCGAGTGACACGGCGACCGCGTCATCCGATGCGCCCGCTGCGTCGGACGCGCCCGCTGCGTCGGACCCCGTGTCGGCGGTGATCGCGAACAACGGGCCCACGACGAGCGGCCGGCCAGCGGCTGTGGCCTCGACGAACGCCGCCAATCGCGCGCTCGTCGCCGCCACGCCCGAGCGCAGCACGGCCATCGTCTCGTCGCCACCCTCCACGCCCTGCAAGCTAGCTCAGCGCCGACGACGCAGTGACTGCCGTGCTCGCCGCTACAGCGGGCGGGGCGCTCGCCAGTCCCATCGCATCGCCGCGAGGCGCAGGGCGAACACGATCACTGCTGCGCCCACGGCGACCCCACCCGAGTAGAGGTCGTTGCGCCAGGCGACGACGATGATCGTCGCCCCGACCGTGGCGGGGATCGCGTAGAGCCGGCTCTCGGGATGGAAGAGATGCGGCTGATCGTTGGCCAGTACGTCGCGGATGATGCCGCCGCCCGTCGCCGAGATCACACCGATCAAGACCGCGCCGACCGCGCTGACGCCGAACGCCGACGCCTTCACCGCTCCCGTCGCTGCGAACAATCCGAGGCCACCAGCGTCGAACAGATTCACCGGCGTCGTCAGTCGCCGCTCGATCACACCGTGCCCGACGAAGGTGACCGCGGCCGCAGCGAGAGGCACGACGAGGTACCACACGTTGCCGAAGGCGGTCGGTGGCGCGGCGCCCAGCAACAGGTCACGCATGATTCCGCCGCCGAGCGCTGTCACGAGCGACAGCGCGACGACCCCGACGAGTTCGAAACCCTTGCGTACCGCCAGCAACCCACCAGACAGGGCGAAGAAGAACACGCCGATCAGGTCGAGGGATCGTTCGAGCGTCGCGTCGAGGCCCGACACCGAGTCGACCTGTGCCAAGAGTCCAACGATCACGGCGGCGCAGCGTACGTCAACGCCAACGTAACCTCACGAGATGACGCTTCCGTCGATCGACCGCACTCGCTTGTCACGCTCGGCCTTCGCTGCGCTCAACAGCGTGGTCGAGCCGACGGTGAAGGCCGGTGTCGGCAATCCGTGGCCACTCGGCGGCGGTGTCGTGGTCATCGAGACCGTGGGCCGAAAGTCGGGCCTGCTGCGCTCGGTGCCGCTCGTCGCGACTCGGGTCGGTGACGTCCTGGTCGTGAGCACCGTGAGGTCCAACTCGCTGTGGCTCAAGAACATCGAGGCCGAGCCCAGCGTCGGCGTGTGGCTCGCCGGCCAGCGGCGAACGGCGAAAGCGACCGTCGTGCGCGGCCCGCTGAACACCGTCGTACTCCGCCTCGACTGACGCGATGACGACCGGCGCGTCGCCGCACCGTCAGTCGATCGGCGCGCAGTCGTGACTGCAGCCCGTTGCCGACCCCGCGAAGTCGTCGGGCGCCGGACGATGGAGGACGGCGCCGATCGGGGAGAACCGGATCGCCGGACCGCTGTGTCGATCCTCGGAGCTCACGGTGGCGGTGCCGTCGACGATCAGGGTGTATCCGGTCGGATCGATCGGCGGATAGGTGAGCGTCACGGTCGGGCGCGCCGACGCATTGCGCGCCGAACGACCACGTTCGTCGATGCACAGCGTCGAGGCGTCCCACGTCGGTCGCACCGCCACGATCTTGGGCGTCTGATCGTCGTTGACGGTGAGGAGATACGCCCATCCGTACTCGCTCGTCTTCGCTTCGAGGGCATCGAGTTCGACCGGAATGCTCATGGATGCCATCCAATCACACCCGGCGCGCAAACCAGCGTGACGGCCTGGTGACTGGTTTCCGGATAAACCCGATCAACTTTGTCGGGTTTCGGGAAACCATCGCTAGCCTCGGCTGCGCCACCAGACGATCGGTGGCGAGCACTCACGTCAAACATCGCGGCGCATCACACGTCCACGTCCAACAAGGAGCCTCACATGGCAGTCCGTCTCGGCGACATCGCCCCCGACTTCACCGCCCCGACCACCCAGGGCGAGATCAGCTTCCACGAGTGGCTCGGCGACTCCTGGGGCGTGCTGTTCAGCCACCCGAAGGATTTCACGCCCGTCTGCACGACCGAGCTCGGCTACGTCGCCAAGATCAAGCCGGAGTTCGACAAGCGCAACGTCAAGGTCATCGGTTTGTCGGTCGATCCGGTCGACAGCCACGTCGTGTGGGAGAAGGACATCGAAGAGACGCAGGGCACCGCCGTCAACTTCCCGATGATCGGTGATCCTGACCGCTCGGTGGCCGACCTCTACGACATGATCCACGAGAACGCGAGCGACACGCTCACGGTTCGCTCGGTGTTCGTGATCGGCCCCGACAAGAAGGTCAAGCTGACGCTCACCTACCCCGCCTCGACCGGCCGCAACTTCGACGAGATCCTGCGCGTCATCGACAGCCTCCAACTGACCGCCGACCACAAGGTCGCCACACCGGCCAACTGGAAAGACGGCGACGACGTGATCATCGTGCCGGCGCTGTCCGACGACGAGGCGACCGCTCTCTTCCCCGCGGGCTGGGATCCGGTGAAGCCGTACCTGCGGGTCACCAAGCAGCCGAACCGCTGAGCCGAATCAGCGCTCGGCGAGCAACCAGTTCGACTCGATCCACGCCCTGACCGGCGGCGCGACCCGGTCGAGATGCGAGCCGGGCGCCTCGCGAATCTGCGTTGCACTGATCGGCACCCGCGATCGTTCGGCGTCGACGACCACCGCGTCGGCGCCGAAGCGATCAGCCAAGCTGGCGACGTACGAGTCGGACGAGAACACCGCGTGCGGGCCGTCGTCGAATGGCCAGTGTGAACGAAACAGGTCCATCCACCGAGCCCACAGTGCCTCGTCGGAGAAATCGGTCTCGAGGCCGTGCGCCACAGCGCGGATCTCGACGCCGGGGTGGAGATCCGCCAGCCAGGTGGCGCGCAGTTCGCCCGGGATCGCGTCACGGCGCGCTGACCAGTTGACGTAGACCACGAGCCGGTCGACAACGGCCGCCGCCTGCTCGATCATGAACGAATGACCCAGGTGGGGCGGATCGAAGCGACCGACGATGAGGCCGGTCGGATAGCGCATCGGCTTCACTGCGTCACGAACCCGGGGTCGGCAACTCGGTGGTCTGCATCTCCTCGGGCTCGCATCCCATGGCGATCAGCACCTTCGAGAACCCGTGGAACAGGGCGAGTCCGACACCCAGTTCGGCCTGTTCGGCGTCGTCGAACTCGGCCTCGAAGGCCGCCTTCACCGGTGCCGTCATCGGGCCGTCCGCATCGAGGTAGGCGTCGGCGAACCCGAGCGCCGCCTTGTGCCGATCGGACAGACTCGTCTCGGTCCAACCGTCATCGATCGCATCGACCAGCGACTCGTCGAGACCGTCCTGCTTTGCGACCGCAAAGCGCACGTTGCGTCAATAGCCACAATCGGTGATCCGAGCGTTGCGAATCCGCACGGCCTCTTTGGTCGGATGGTCGACGACCCCACCGCTCCAGAAGCGGGCGTACAGCGCACCGAAGGAACGAGCGAGTTCGGGCTGATGGGCGAGGAGCGTGCCCATCGTGGCGGGATGACCGTCGATCGCCGACGGGAGTCGCGGTGTCGTGCTCATCGTGTCGTGCTCATCGTGTCGTGCTCATCGTGTCGTGCTCATCGTGTCGTGCTCCGGGCTTGGCTGGCTGGCGTGCACACCGTCGAGCTTGACGAAGCCGTCGGTGAGCGCGAGGTGAAAGAGGATCGCGACCTGCTCACCCGGCGAGAAGAACGCCGACATCATCGAGAAGCGCTCGTCGGTGATGCCGTGCACGTCGATCACGAACTGCTCGGTGAGGTCGATCACGAGTCGCTCGGCATCGGTCAGGTCGTCGGGAAGCGCAGCACCGTCGATGTCCAGGTCGACATCGAGGCCGAGGAGTTGGCGGATACGCAGTTCGATCAGCGGGGCCAACCGACCCGGCACCCGTTCGGACGCGTCGCGTCGGAACTCGGCGGCTTGCTGGAGGAGCGTTGTGTCGTTGGTCAAGTCGTGCATCCCGGTGCGGTCTCGTCGTGCCCGGCCCATCCTGGCGCGCCGGCGCCGTCGAAGTCCATCTCGACGAGCACGACCAGCGGGACGAACGGCCCTGGACGCCCTGGGGTGATCGGACGATGATGAATTCACGACACCGAACTCGCGGTGTCGTCGACATGCCGAACCGAATCGGACCACCAGGATGCGCGCAGAGTACGAACCCCAGCGAGAGCGGATGAGCGAGAGTCCCGGCTTCATCGCCGCACTCGACCAGAGCGGCGGAAGCGCGCCGCTCGCCCTCGCCCGCTACGGCATCGACATCGACCCAGCCGGCGGGCCCGGCGCCGACGAGTCGACGATGCTCGACATGATCCACGAGATGCGCGTTCGGATCATGACCAGCCCGAGTTTCACCGCGGATCACGTCCTCGGAGCGATCCTGTTCGCGGGCACCCTGGACCGCACCGTCGACGGCCTGCCGACGGCGGAGTATCTGTGGAAACGCAACGGCATCGTGCCCTTCGTGAAGATCGACGTCGGCCTGGCCGAAGCTCGAGACGGCGTGCGGCTCATGCTCCCGATCCCCGGACTCGATGCAACGCTCGGCCGGGCCGTCGAGGCCGGCGTGTTCGGGACCAAGATGCGCTCGGTGATCGACGGCGGCGACGCGTCGGCGATGCGGACGCTCGTCGACCAACAGTTCAGTGTTGCACGGCGTGTACTGGCCGCCGGGCTGATCCCGATCATCGAACCCGAGGTGTCGATCGAACATGCCGCCAAGGTCGACGCCGAGCACGTCCTGCGGGATCTCCTCATCGCGGCGCTCGACCGGGTCGCGACGCCACATCAGGTGATGTTGAAGCTCACCTTGCCGACCGTCGATGGCGCGTACCAGTCACTGATCGACCACCCGCGAGTGTTGCGCGTGGCCGCACTGTCGGGCGGCTACTCCCGCAACGACGCCACGGAACGACTGAGCAGGAACCCGGGGATGATCGCGAGTTTTTCGAGAGCGCTGACCGAAGGGTTGCGCGCCGAGCAGTCCGACGCCGAGTTCGACGCCGCCCTGGCAACATCCATCGCGACGATCTACGCCGCCTCGATCACCTGACACCGGTGACGCAGATCCGGCTGCGAGCATCAGCATCAGCATCAGCATCAGCATCAGCACCAGCACCAGCACCAGCACCAGCATCAGCATCAAGGAACGAACATGCGCCACGATCCGGCTCGCCCCAACTCTGCCCCGACGAGCGCGTCGATCAACCCGGCGACCGGGCAGATCGTCGCCGAGTACCCCGAGCATTCCGATGCCGAGGTGAACGCGATCATCGAGCGGGCCGCGCAGCGTTTCGCATCATGGCGGCGCGCATCGTTCGCGCAACGCAGCGCGCTGATGCACCGGGTCAGCGACGTCCTGCTCGAGCGTTGCGATGAATGGGCCGAGTTGATGGCCATCGAGATGGGCAAGCCGCTGCGCGAAGGCCGTGCCGAACTCGCCAAGTCGGCATCGGTCTGCCGCTACTACGCCGACGGGGCCGAAGCGATGCTCGCTGATCGCGAGGTCGCCACCGATTCGCGGCGATCGTTCGTTCACTACGAGCCGCTTGGCGTGATCCTCGCCGTGATGCCCTGGAACTTCCCGTTCTGGCAGGTGATCCGGTTCGCAGCACCCACGCTGATGGCCGGCAACACCGTCTTGCTCAAGCACGCATCGAACGTGACGGGGTCGGCGCTCGCGATCGAGGAGTCGTTCACCGCAGCCGGGTTCGACGCCGGGTGTTTCTCGACGCTCGTCATGGCGAGTTCACGAGTCGCCTCGGTGATCGAGCATCCCGAGGTTCGAGCGGTGTCGCTCACCGGATCGGAGGGCGCAGGTCGCGCGGTGGGCGCGACAGCTGGTCGGCAACTCAAGAAGGCGGTGCTCGAACTCGGAGGGTCGGACGCCTCGGTCGTGCTGTCCGATGCCGACGTCGCCAACGCTGCGGCGGGCTGCGCCGCCGGCCGCTTGATCAACGGCGGCCAATCCTGCATCGCGGCCAAGCGGTTCATCGTGCACGAAGCCGTGTATGACGAGTGGCTCGACGAGTTCACCCGGCAGATGGCGAGCCGCGTCTCGGGCAATCCGATCGATGAGGCGACCACGCTCGGACCGCTCGCCCGCGTCGATCTGCGCGACGAACTCCACGATCAGGTACTGCGATCGGTCGAGGCCGGCGCTCGAATCCTCTTGGGCGGCACGATGCCCGACGATCGGACGAGCGCGTTCTACCCCGCGACCGTGCTCGTCGACGTGCCGCTCGACAGTCCGGCCTGGGTCGAGGAACTGTTCGGACCGGTGGCGGCCGTGGTTCGGGTGTCGTCGGACGAAGAGGCGATCGAGCTGGCGAACCAGTCTCGTTTCGGCCTCGGCGGGGCGGTCTACACCTCCGACGTCGAACGCGGCCTCGACCTCGCCGCGAGCCAGGTCGAGGCGGGCACGGTGTTCGTCAACGGCCCGGTCGCCTCCGACCCTCGCCTTCCGTTCGGCGGAATCCGCGAGTCGGGATACGGCCGCGAACTCGGCGAGGAAGGCATCCGCGAGTTCGTCAACGTGAAGACCGTCGTCGCCGTCGAGTGACTCCGCGTCGGAGTTCGACGCACCGTTGTCTGGCGGCAACTCCAGCCGCCCACGCGACGACGCTCGCATCGCCTGGGGCGAGGCTTCACCGAGCGACGATGTCGATCGCTCACGGATTGGACGGATGACGTCGGCCTGTGAGGCGTGCGGCGCGCCGTCATTGTCGACCGAGGCCCGTGACCGGTTGCCTCACACGGGTGGAATTCTGGCTTCGGCTCTCGCGTTCCATGTCCGCAGCGTCAACCAACCGGCGAAGAGGCGGGCCTCGAGCGGGATGCCGACCGGCATGTCCACGGTGACCGTCCGACCGGTGAACTTCGACAGGGAGATGAGTCCGGCCGCTCGACCGTCGACGGTGACGTCGTAGGGCTTGTTGCGCACGAACGGGCAGTCGAGTTCGACGGTCTGGTCGCCGTGATCGATGACGAAGTGCTTCCTTCCTTCGGTCCTCACCGCTGTTGCTGCTGGTTCCCCATCCCGAGTCATCTCGAAACTCCATGGCTCACCGACGGGAGAAAACACCAACGACGAACCGGCAATCTCGACCTCGCCGATCTGTCCCTTCCCGCATCCCTTGAGGGTCGCGATCTCGCCACCATCGCCGTCCGTCACCTTGTACGACATCGAGACGCCCTTTTTCGACAGTTTCAACACGGCCTCAACAGTACTGAACCACCGTGTCTCGAATTGCCGGCACTCTGCTTCCGAGCCTCTGCCCATCGACGATGACGTCGCAGCGACCAACCGACGTCGTTCGGCCGCCGCGGCTCGAGTCCGACGCATGCGCTCGCCCGCGGCGCCGATCGAGCACGACCCACGTCGCAACGCTGGGGTGTGATGCGATGACCATGTGCGACGCTCGGATCGTGATGCAGCGCGGTCGGACAACCGATGGCCAGACCGTCGAGCGTGCAGTACGCGCAGTGTGCGCTGACCCGCATGATCACCATGACGGGCCTCGGGCGACATGGGCGGGCCAGGTGCCCGGGAGCGAGGCTGACGAGTCCGACGCGCGAGTACTCGGCAAGGGCGGAGACGCCGACACGGAGCGGTGGGCCGGATTCGGAGAATGACCCAACCGACGACCGAAGGTGCCTACCCGGCACTCGTCGTGGCTCGTTCGAGGAGGAACGAGTCCACCGCGCCGCGGTTCGGGATGCCCGCGCGAGCGCCCGGCCGCGAACACTTGACCGCGGCCGTCGCCGCCGCGAACCGAAAGGCGTTCGGCGTGTCGCGTCCTTCTGCCAGCGCGAGCGCGAACGCACCGTGGAACACGTCGCCGGCGCCGGTCGTGTCGACGACGTCGACAGCGAAGGCGGGCTGGCGGATGATCTGATCGTCGTCGACCCACATCACACCGCGCGCCCCCAAGGTCACCGACACGTGCGCACGCACGCCCCGAGCGAGTTCCCGCAGACCGACCTCGAGGTCATCGGAGCCGACCAACTCGATCATCGCCGGCTCGCTGAACACCAGATGACTCGCCGCATCGAGAATGCTCGCGTCGGACGGAAGCCGATCGACGTCCACGACGCCAGGGATTCCGGCCTGCTGCGCGACATCGAGCGCCACACGGGTCGCTGCAGGCCAGCGGGCATCGACGAGCACCGCCGACAGATCCATCGTCGGGATCGACGTGACCGAGACGTCGCTCACGTCGATCGCGGTGCCAGCGATGATCGTCCGAGCGCCGTCGGGCTGCACGATCACGATCGACTCGGGCGTCTCTGCGCCATGCAACCGCTGGATGTGCTGCACCCCGACTCGCTCCTCGACCAATTCCGCGATCACCTGCGCCCCGACGGGATCCGCACCGACGACGCCGAGCAGGGCCGCAAAGCCGCCGAGTCGCGAGATCGTCACGGCCGCGTTGGCAGCCACACCACCGCCGACGACGAAACGCGACGTCGACCGGTGCTTCTGGCCGGCCGCGAGCGGCTCCCCGATCGTGTAGACGTGATCTCGGGTGATCGATCCGGCACACAAGATGAGCTTCGCGTCGGGCGCGACGGCGGCGTATCGGCGGACCATCTCCTCAGGTTCGACGACTCGGCGCCGCCGCTCCAGGGTCCAACGACCCGTCATCTCGCATCGCGCGACCGGTTGCATCGCCGCCGAGCAACACGACCGGAATCCCCCACCGTCGGGCCAACTCGACCAGCACCTCGCGGTGATCGCCGTAGACGACGCCGAGATGGTGCTCGATGCCGAGGTCGAAGATCGTCCGGGCCACATCGGCCGCCGGGCGGTCCCAGTGCAACGTGCCCGACGTGCCGTCGTAGGCCCGCGGTCGATCGAGCATCTCGCCGCTCCCGAGCACGAGGTGGAGCCCACCCGCGAGCTGCGACACACGCGCCACGGTGACGCGACCCGGACGCAACGCGAACTGATTGACCAGCGGCACCCGACGATTGGGATGCACCGTGCCGACGAGGTCGGCGCCGGGGTCGGCGAGCTTCGACGAGGCAACGCCACAGTGCCAGAGCACCGACGTGTCGTCGCTTTCGTCGAGGTCGACGAGGTCGGCGATGAACGGATCGGTCCCGGCAACGTGCTGCAGGACCAGTGCGGTGACCGCACCGAGCACGTCGGCCTCGCACACTCCGGGCACCCGATCTTCGGTGAGCATCGCGTGCGGGGTGCAGACCGCGCCACCGAACTCGGTCATGCACTCGGGCCAGCATCTCGTGGCGACGGCACCGAGCCCGCCCGCATCGACCGCGTCTCGAATCCCGCGATAGAGCCGAGCGCTCGGTACGAGGTCGTCCGCCGAGATCGCTGCGTCGACGTCGACCGTTGCGCGGATCCGCTCGATCGTGGCGTCGACGTCGGCACGCCGAGCGTTCGTCGCCAGCGTGAACAGGTCGCCGAGTTCGAGTCGCGTCACCTCGACGCCGAACGTCGATGCGATCGACTCGTCGTCACCCAGACACGGCTCGAACCCGTCGGGAGGGGCCCCGATCACGCCGACCCGACTCCCGCGGAGTCGACCGTCGACGGCGGACGCCTCGGCCACCGCGGCCGGCTCGCCACGTCGCCCGACCGTGACCGGCACCGCCAACTCCCCGGATCCGGCGAGCGCGGACTCGATCGCCCACGCAACCCTCGCGCCGCTGGACGGGTGGAGGGGATCGATGTGGACGAACGCGCACGGATGTCGACGGCGCCGCAACGAGTACGCGGCGAGATTCGCTCCGCACAGCGAGTTCAGTCGGAGCCGAGCACCCTTCCTGGGTTCGGGAAACGACCACACGACGATCGGCAGTGGTGACGTCGCCGCCAGCGAGATGACGGCATCGGCATCCGCGAACGTGGCCTGCAACACGATCATGACGTCAGCGTCGTCGAGCGACACCGCATCGAGCGCTCCAGCGAGTCCCTCGGCGGCGGTGATCACGTCGTCGCCGCCGAGCACGCTGACGCCGAGGTCGCCCAGCACCGAACGAGCGGCGCGAGCCTGCTCGGTACCGAACTCGAGGTCGAAGGTGACCCGACCGATCGACACGACCACAGCTGAGATGGCGACCATGTCTCCACGGTGCGCTGATCAACCGGCTTCGCACCAGAGCCGAACGACCCACCCGCAGGCTGCCAAGGCTGCCTGGCTCGACTCCGGCCGCCTGGCTCGACTCAGGCCACCGGAGCGCCGACGGCGTCCGCGCCGACCAGGCCGCCGACGACTCGCAGCCATCCGGGGCCAAGGGTGCCACCGGTGTCGACGTCGCTGCGATGGAGCAACCTCGCGATCGCACACGCCACCAGCGATCGTGCAACCTCGTCACCAGCCCGGTCGGCAGTGGCCTCTGCCGCAGCGAGCTCGTCTTCCGCCTCGACGGTCCGCCCCGCAGCGAGCGAGGCGGACGCCGCTGCCAACCGGGCGAGCACGAGGTCGAGATACGTCGAGGTCGCGTCGTCGACCACGCGATGGGCGTGATCGAGGGCGGCGTCGACGTCGCCGAGCATCGCGTGCGCGAGCGCAGCGACAGCGTTGGAATACGGGCGCTCGACCACGACGTCGAGCAGCACGGTCAACGCCTCCTCGGGCGCGCCGACCTGACAGTGACCGAGCGCGAGCCCGATCCGCGCCTCGGAGCCGTCGGCATGCATCGCCGTCATCCGCTCGACGGCGACTTCGCCCAACGCCACGGCCCGTTCACCGAGCCCGAGATGCGCGGCGGTTCCGGCAGCCGCCATCGTCGGGAACGCGAAGTCGCCGAACGCATCGGCGAGCGACACCGTCTCCTCGAGTCCGCGCTCGGCTTCTTGACGGCGGCCCAGCGCCACCAGCGCGCGCATCTGCGGCGCCAACGCTTGCAGGATGCCGAACCGGTCGTTGAGCTCCCGGAAGCCGTGGAGTGCGCGCCTCGACAGTTCCTCGGACTCGTTGAAGCGTCCGCTCCACAACCGGATCGACGCGACGAGCGCATCCATCATCGCCGGCGCCCAGCGCTCCCCCAGTTCGAGCGCCTCCTTGCGCACGATCGTGGCCAGCGCTTCGGCGTCGTCGAAGCGGCGTTCGAAAAAACGGACGTAGGCGAGCAAGCCATTGGCCCACCCGGTGCCGGATCGATCGCCCAGATCGTCGAACAGGCCCGACGACGCCGTCAGACGCTCCTCGGCCAGTTCGGTGTCACCGGAGAGGAACGCGACCCAGGCCTGATGCTGACGAATCCAGGCGAGTCCACGTCGATCGTCGAGGGAATCGGCCAGCGCTTCGGCTTCGGCGAGAATCTCATCGGCGCGGTGCAGCGACCCGCCGAACACCTCGACGAACCCGCGATCACTCAGCGACGCAGCGAGTTCCCGATCGTCGCCGAGCTCGCGGAGGATCTCGACGCTGATCTGCAGCTCGTGACGAGCGGCGGTCAGATCGCCCTCCTGCTGCGCGATCACGCCGAGCAACCGTCGCGCCACCGCTTCGTCTGTCCGGTCTCCCGCGTCGATCGCTGCCGCCAGCGACGCCTCGGCATCGTCTCGCGCAGCGATGGTCTCGCGGCGCTCGACTGCCGCGGTTGCACGGAGCAGGCGCAGCGCTCGCACCTGGTCGACATCGGCAGCGCCGAGGTCGAGCGCCCGGGACACGTGGCGAATCGTCTGACTGAACGCGCCGACGTCGAGCGAGCGCTCCGCAGCGTGCTGCAAGAGCGCCACGGCACGAGGGCCGATGTCGAGCGGGACCGCCTCGACGCGACCGATGTCGGCGACCAGTTCCGCGGCGCACGCCGCGTGGTGGGCGACCTGATCGATCGGCGCGAGACCGTACTCCTGCATCACCAGCGCGGTGCCAGCATGGCGCTGCGCCCGCGACGACTTCGTGAGCGTCTGATACGCGACCTCGCGAACGATGTCGGATCGGAAGCGCCACCATCCGTCGACGAGATCGAAGAAGCCATCGTCGACGAGCGCATCGAGATCCGACGGGTCGAACACCTGCTGCATCTCGACGGCGAAACGACCGAGCGAACTCGACGGGCCAGACGCGCCGAGCACCGACGCGTTGTCGATCATCTGTCGCTGCGTCGTCGTGAGCGCGTCGAGTCGCGACGCGATCAGTGCCCGCAGCGAGCCCGGGAGTTCGTCGGTGCCCGGTTGATCGTGCGCCACTCTGGCGAGTTGCGTGAGGAACAGCGGGTTGCCGCCACTGCGCTCGTAGAGCCGGTCGCCGAGTTCGTCGGACACGCCGTCGACGAAGACCTCGGCCAGCATGACCTCGGCCTCGGCTCGACTCAGCGGTTCGAGCGGCATGTGGATCATGATCGGGTGGTCGGACTGCGGCGGCCACTCGATCTCGGCGTCATCGCGTTGCGCGGTGACCAGCAACACCGGGCGGTCCATCAGCGATCGTGTGATGCGTGACAGCAGCTCGACCAGCAACGGGTCGGCCCACTGGACGTCGTCGATCCAGACCACGACCGGCGCGAGTTGCGAGCGACGGTGCAGCCCCTCGATCACGACCTGCATCAGGATCTCACGCGCTTGTGACGGGGCCACCCGGTCGAGTTCCGACGGGTGATTGAACAGGTGCATCGCACCTTCGACGAAGCGCTGCAACCGCGGATCGGTGTCGTCGAACCCGTAGAGCTCCAAACCCTTCTCGCGCACCGTGATCCGCAACTGTGACGGATCGACCCCCCGATCGACCGACATCAGCTTGAACAACGCGTTGGCGATGGGGGCCCAGACGTTGTTCTCCCCATACGGCGCACACACTCCCGAGAAGACGACCACCTCACGGCTCGGGAAGCGGGCGAGCGACTCGTTGACGAGTCGGGTCTTGCCGCTCCCGGCCTCGCCCGACACGGTGACGACCGCACCGTTTCCGTCGGCGACGAGACTCATCACCGACTGGAAGAGCTCACGCTGGCGAACCCGACCGACGAACGACAGGTCGTGGCGGGACCCCGAGACGAGCGAGCGATTGACCCGACCCAGGATCTGCCACACATGCTCGGTTTGCTCGCGGCCGCGCACCTCGAGCTCCGCGACGAGCACGCGTTCGATCCCTGTTGAGAGTTGCGCTTCCGTCGACGCCCCGACGTAGGTGCCACCCGGCGGAGCCATTGCCTGCAAACGAGCAGCGACGTTGACCACATCACCCATCGCCGTGTAGCCCTCGGTACCCGACACCGCTCCGACGACGACCTCGCCGGTGTTCACCCCGACCCGCAATCGGACCTGTTGATCGATCTCCGGCTGCGTCGCGACGTAGTCGGCGAGCGCACGGTGCATCTCGATCGCCGCGCGCACGGCGCGCTCGGGATCGTCCTCGTGGGCGGTCGGTGCACCGAACAGCGCGAGAATGCCGTCGCCCAGCACCTTGTCGAGCTTGCCGCCGAAGCGTTCGACCTCGGCGATCATTCGTTGAAATGCCCCGTCGACGAGTCGCTTCACACGTTCGGGGTCGAGGTGCTCGGACAGTGCGGTGTACCCGACGAGGTCGGCGAACAGCACCGACACCACCCGACGCTCGTCGCCCACGATCGCGTCGACCTCGCGCCCGCAGAAGGGACAGAAGCGCGCTCCGTCGGGGAGCGGCCGCGAACAGGATGCGCACGCCATCAGCCCTTGATCGTACGCCCGATCCGCCGCGAGGGGGATCAGCGAGTACCAACCCAGGAGTAACGTCGTTGGTGCATGTTGGACGAGCGACCGATCCGATGGCCCGCTCCGAGCCCCTCATTTCGCCGACCTCGGCCGATTCGGTGGTTGCGCGAACATCCCCGCGAGGGTGACATGATCCTGGCGGTGCTGCTGACCGCCGTCACCGTGTCGGTGCACTTCGCTCAGGTCGAGGTCGACGGTGCCGAACCCGTCGAGCCGACCTGGTGGTCGGTGCCGCTCACCGTCGTTGCAACGTTCCCCATCGCGTGGCGGCGCAGTCACACGCTGTCGTCGACGTCGGTGATCGTCGCCGCCCAGGTCATCTTGTCGTTCGCAGGCGTCGACAGCTCTGGGTTCATCGGCGTGCTCGTCGGGCTGTACTCCGTCGGTGCGCATTCGAGCGGGCCGATACGAGCCCGGGTCCTGCTCGGGATCGTTCTCGCGCTCGGTGGCCTGTTCGTGGCCGGCGTGATCGTCGACGAACTCGACATTCCATCGTTCGTCTCCAGCTCGGTGATCCTCGTGACCGCGTTCGTCGTGGGCGACAACCTCCGCCGCCGACGCGACGCTGCCATTGCCATGCAGGAACGAGCCGAGCGGGCCGAGCGCGAGCGCGAACTGCTGGCACAGCAGCAGGTCAACGCCGAGCGCAGCCGCATCGCTCGAGAGCTCCACGACGTGGTGGCCCACTCGGTCAGCGTCATGGTGATCCAGGCGGCAGCAGCGCGGCGCAGCCTCCACACGTCCCCTGACGCGGCCGAACAGGCGCTCAACAACATCGAAGACACCGGACGGCAGACGATGAACGAGTTGCGGGGCATTCTCGGCGTGCTCCGTCGATCCGATCCGGCGTCGGCCTCTGGCGTCGACCTCGATCCACAACCCGGCCTCCCCGAGCTGTCACACCTCCTGCACATCGGCGACGGGCTGCCGGTCGAGGTGTCGCTGTCGGGCGACCTCGACGACCTGCCGCCGAGCGTCAGC
The DNA here is from genome assembly GCF_046290335.1 of Ilumatobacter sp. Classification (GTDB taxonomy): domain Bacteria; phylum Actinomycetota; class Acidimicrobiia; order Acidimicrobiales; family Ilumatobacteraceae; genus Ilumatobacter_A. The sequence continues at coordinate 62,806 of NZ_JBKAGH010000007.1, forward strand.
CTGACCGGGTACCGAGTGGTCCAGGAAGCACTGACCAACGTTCGCCGTCACGCCGGCGAGGTGACACGCGTCGAGGTCGACGTCGCTCGCCACGACGACCATGTCGACATCTGCATCGTCGATGACGGCCGTGGTGCAGCGTCGGGCCACACGGAGCCCGGTTTCGGGATCGTGGGAATGAGCGAACGCGTCGCCGCCGTGGGCGGAACGATCAAGGTCGGGTGGCGCACCGGCGGCGGCTGGCAGGTCATCGCGCGCTTGCCGCTCGAACCGACCCGGCAGGTCGGTGCCGCAGCAGCACCGGTGACGTCATGATCCGCGTGATGCTCGTCGACGACCAGGCGATGGTCCGCACAGGCTTTCGAATGATTCTCGAGGCCGAATCCGACCTGACCGTCGTGGGCGAGGCGGTCGACGGCCTCGACGCCGTCGAGATGGTCGATCGGGCTCGCCCGGACGTCGTGTTGATGGATGTCCGCATGCCACGGATGGACGGCATCGAAGCCTGCCAGCGAATCTGTCGGCCGTCGACCACGCATGAGCCGGCCGAGGCCGTCCCGAGAGTGATGATGCTCACCACGTTCGATCTCGACGACTACGTCCACGCTGCGCTGCGCGCCGGCGCGAGCGGTTTCATGCTCAAGGATGCGCCACCCGAGCAACTCGTCGATGGCATCCGCATCATCGCGAACGGCGATGCGCTCCTCGCGCCGTCGGTGACCCAAGCACTCATCGACGAGATCGCACGGCGGCCGGCGAGTCAGCCCGATGCGTTTCCCGGCATCAACGAGTTGACCGAACGAGAGATCGACGTCATCAAGTTGATGGCAAAGGGGTTGAGCAACGCAGAGATCGCCTCGGCGCTGTTCCTCGGTGAGGCGACGATCAAGACCCACGTCGGCCGCATCCTCGCCAAGCTGCACGCCCGCGACCGGGTCCAGGCGGTCGTGGCCGCCTACGAGTCGGGGCTGGTCGTTCCCGGCGAGTGACCCCGGAGACAGCCCCGATGCCTCGACGACGCGGCAACGACGCTGCGCTGTTGATCCGCCGTCGTTCTCGCGACGGTCGTGAATCATCCTGAGGGTGGACTACGCGGGCGCCGATCGGCGCCACGATGGAGCGATGAGCACTGATCTGCAACCCCCCGTTCCCCCGGCCGGCGCCGACGCCACGGGGACGACGGCTGCCGCAACGAACGCCGCCGGCTCGGTCGACGCCACCAAGATCTACGGCACCGGCGACGCCGAAGTCCGGGCCCTCGACGGCGTCACCGTGGCGTTCGAGCGCGGCAAGTTCACCGCGATCATGGGCCCGTCGGGCTCCGGGAAGTCGACGCTGCTGCACTGTCTGGCGGGCCTCGACAGCCTGACGTCAGGTGCGACCTACATCGGCGACACGTACCTCGCTGCGCTCGACGACAAGGCGCTCACCGAGCTCCGCCGGACCAAGGTCGGCTTCGTCTTCCAGGCGTTCAACCTCATTCCGACGCTCACCGCCGAAGAGAACATCAAGCTGCCGATGATGCTCGGTGGCGATCCGGGCGACCGGGAATGGATCGATCTCGTGATCTCCACCGTCGGTCTCAGCGATCGCATCACCCACCGGCCAAGCGAGTTGTCCGGAGGCCAGCAGCAGCGCGTCGCCGTGGCGAGAGCGTTGGCGTCCAGGCCGGAGATCATCTTCGCCGACGAACCGACCGGCAACCTCGACTCGACCACCGGTGCCGAGATCCTCGACTTCATGCGGCGGGCGGTGCGCGAGTTCGGCCAGACGATCGTCATGGTGACCCACGATCCGAACGCAGCGTCGTACGCGGACCGGGTCGTGTTCGTCGCCGACGGCAAGATCGTCGACGAGGTCTTGAGCCCGAGCGCCGATCAGGTCTTCGACGTGATGAAGCAGATCGGCAACTGACGTGGCGGGCTCCACCTCACTCATCGCTCGCAAGAGCATCCGGGCTCGGCTCGGACGGACGATCGCCATCGTGTTCGCCGTCCTCGCCGGTGTCAGCTTCGTGTCGGGGTCGTTCGTGCTCGCCGACAGCCTGACGCGATCGTTCGATCAGTTGATCGAGGAACTCGTGCAAGACGTCGACCTCCAGGTTCGCACCGAAGCCGCGTTCGAGAACGACGATCTCGGTAACGACGGCACGCGCCCTCCGATTCCCGTCGAACTCGCCGACACGGTCGCCTCCGTCGACGGCGTGGGGATCGTCGAGCCCGACATCACCGGACGCGCCCAATTGATCGGCACCGACGGCGAGCCGATCTCGGCGGCGGGCGGACCCGTGCTCGGCGTGGTCTGGACCGGCGAAGAAGGTCTCACCGGCGTCGTGCTCAAGGACGGCCGCGCACCGACCGGACCTGGCGACGTCGCGCTCGACAAGGCGACCGCCGATCGTGAGAACTTCGACATCGGCGACGACATCACCTACGTGACCGACAACGGCCGCTTCACCGCCGAACTCGTCGGCACGGTCGGATTGTCCGACAGCGACAGCTTCCTCGGAGCGTCGGTGGTCGTGCTCGACATCGACACCGGACTCGACCGGTACGGCGCCAACGGGCTCGTCGACGTCATCAACGTCGGCCTCGCCGAGGGCGCCGACGCCGGCGAGGTGACCACCGCGCTCGAGGCCGCACTACCCGACAATCTCGAAGTGGTCACGCGCGAGGTGTTGATCCAAGAAGCGCAGGACCAGGTCGGCCAGTTCATCTCGATCTTCGGCACCGGTCTACTGATCTTCGCCTTCATCACGGCGTTCGTCTCGGCGTTCATCATCAACAACGTGTTCCAGATCACCATCGGCCAGCGCCTCCGCGAGTTGGCGCTGCTCCGAGCGATCGGGGCGTCGGCCAAGCAGGTCAAGCGCCTGATCTCGGTCGAGGCACTCATCGTCGGCATCGTCGGCACCGTGCTCGGCGTCCTCGGCGGCGTCGGCGTTGCGCAGCTGATCGTGATGGCGTTCAACGCCGCAGGCGCAGGGTTCCCGAGCCCGTCGCCGGTCATCCTGCCCCGCACGATCATCGTCGCGGCCGCGGTCGGCATCGGCGTGACCATGTTGTCGGTGATCATCCCGGCGCGTCGCGCCGCCAAGATCCCCCCGGTCGCGGCGATGCGCCCCGAGATCGGTTTTGCGTCGATGCGCCAGCGTCGCCTGGCGATCGGCGCGACCCTCACGGCGATCGGCGCAGCGATGTTCCTCGTCGGCTTGTTCGTCCGCCCCGGCGGAACCCCCGGACTGATCGCGTTCGCCGGTGGCGGCGGCCTGGCGCTGTTCCTCGGCGTGGCGAGCCTGTCGGCGACGTTCGCCGCGCCGGTGACCCGATTCATCGGCTGGCCGGTCGCCAAACTGTTCAAGACCCCCGGACGCCTCGCTCGCGACAACGTGGCTCGAGCGCCGCGCCGCACCTCGTCGAGCGCCGCGGCGCTCATGATCGGCGTCGCGCTCGTCAGCGCCGCGGCGGTCTTCGCGTCGTCGTTGCGAACGTCGATCACCGCGACCTTCGACCGTGTCCTCAGCGCCGACTACATCGTGCAGAGCGAGGGCGGCGGCGGGCCGGGCAATGGCTTCCCGCCCGTGGTCGTCGAGACGCTCAGCGGACTCCCCGAGATCTCGGCAGCCACGCCCTTCCGCGTCGCGTTCGCCGAAGTCGAAGGTGACGTGAAGACCCTCGCCGCCGTCGACCCGGTCGCCGCTGCACAGCTCGTCGACTTCGATGTCGTGGAAGGCGACCTCGAGTCACTCCCGACCAACGCACTCGCCGTCTTCGAGGACTCCGCCGAAGGCGCCGGGTTGGAGGTCGGCGACATGACCAGCGTCACCTTCGAGAGCGGCGACGTCCGCGACCTCGAGGTCGCCGTCATCTTCGCCGACAACTCGTTCGGGTTGAACTGGTTCATCGGCCTCGACCTACTCGACGACGTGACCAACGGAACCCAGAGCGACATCTTCGCCTTGGCGAAGCTCGCCGACGGCGTCGACCCAGCGGTCGGTGACGCTGCGGTTCGAGAGGCGATGGACGTCTTCACGCAGGTGACGTTCCAGTCGAACGCCGAGTTCCTGCAGGAGCAGGAAGACCAGATCAACCAGCTCCTCACCCTCATCACGTTGCTGTTGGCGTTTGCCATCTTCATCGCGATCATCGGCATCTCGATCACGCTCGCCCTCGGCGTGTTCGAACGCACCCACGAGATCGGACTCCTACGGGCGATCGGCATGAACCGGCGCCAGACGCGCCGTTCCGTCCGCTGGGAGGCGGTGATCGTGTCGGTGTTCGGTGCGGTCATCGGCATCGTGCTCGGCACGTTCCTCGGCACCGTGCTGTCGCTCGCCGTCCCCGAGAACATCATCAGCGAGTTGGCGTTCAACCCGACGATCGTGGCGTACATCCTCGTCGGTGCGGTCGTCGCTGGTTTCATCGCAGCGATCTACCCGAGCTCGAAAGCGAGCAACATGAACGTGCTCCAGGCAATCGCCACCGAGTGAGTCGACTCGTCGCACCGCAGGCGGGTGTGGCACCGGGTCGTTCGTCGGGGTAGAACGCTGTCATGGCGCTCGACCCCGACGATCTCTCCGACGATGTCCTCACCTTCCTGCGTGAGCGTCACCTGGCGACGTTGACCACACTGCGCACCGACGGATCACCGCACGTCGTGGCGGTCGGTTTCAGCTACGACGCTGCTGCGAAGGTCGCCCGCGTCATCACGTGGGCGACCTCGCAGAAAGCGCTCAACGCCGGCCGGATGGAAGCTGCTGGCCAGCGAGCGGTCGTGTGCCAGGTCGACGGCGGCCGGTGGTTGGCGCTCGAAGGGCCGGTGCGCCTCGTCACCGATCCGGACGGCGTCCAACCCGGCGTCGACGGCTACGCCGCCCGCTACCGGGAACCCAAAGCCCGCGACGACCGGGCCGTCATCGAGATCGACGTCGACCGCATCCTCGGCCGAGGCTGAGACCCGAGATTCCCGACGTCGTCACCCGACGTGACGATTCCAGGGGAGGTCGGCGAGGAAGCGTTGTGCGGCGGGGTGCGGGTCCATCGTCGGCGTCGCGTCGGCGGCCACGTCGACACGCGGGTCGAGGTGTGTCTGGCAGCCAGGGCACCAGTAGAGCATCCGGTTCTGCTCGCCCAGTCTGCGCATCTCGATCGAATCCGAACAGCGAGCACAGCGCTGGCCGATCCGCCCGTACACGGCGAGCCCGCCCTTCACCTCGGTGGTCGTCACCCGCGACGCTTGCGACAGATTCGCCCGCAACTGGCTCGCCGCCGTGTTGACGATGCGGATCGCATCGCGCTCGGTCAGCGAGCCGACCGGGGCGAACGGACTCAGCCCGGTCGCCCACAGCACCTCGCAGCGGTACACGTTGCCCACCCCGCACATCACCCGCTGGTCGAGCAGAACCTCGGCGAGACGAGCGTCGCTGTCGGGATACGACAGGAGCAGGTTGACGACGACGCCCAGATCGGTCTCGGGCTTGCACAGGTCAGGGCCGAGGCGCCCCATGCCAGGATGACGCCGGCGGTCCGGTTGGCGATAGGTCTCGACCAGCGGCGCGTTGAAGCACACGGCGACCCATTCCTCGGTCTCGATCGCCGCTCGCATCTGCTCGTACGGCTTGCGCCAGCGCTCGCCGCGTCGGTAGAGGTGCCACGACCCGGACATGCGCATGTGCGTGTGGAGCACCATGGCGTTGTCCCACTCGATCTCGAGGTGCTTGCCGTGGCTCTCGACGCGTTCGACGATGCGACCGGCCTGGGGAACCGGCCCGACGAGGCGCGGCGCATCGAAGCGCAACATCGGGCGTCCGGCGAGCGCAGTTCGCAACGCACTCGCAGCGCGATGGATGGTGTCCCCCTCCGGCATGGTCATGCCAACACTACGCGTTCGGGAGGCCCGACACGTGCCATCTTCGAACCCGATTCGCTCCGCAGCGACCTGGTGGTCAATCTGGTGTCAGGAGGTCGCGCGGATAGGTGACCATCCACCGGTCGGTGGGTTGGCTCGGTTTTCATACCGAGTGCGACCCAACTAACCGACCGGGGAGGTCACCCATATGATGCGCGCGCTCGATTCTGAAGTCCACGATGCGGTGTTCGAAACGATCCGAGGCTTGCTCCCGGACCGGCCCGAACATCCGTTGGGTTGTCATCGGCCCCGTATCGACGACCTGGTCTGTTTGCGGGGTCTGTTGATTCGTCTCGTGACGGGCGCATCGTGGGAGACCGTCGAGTTCTTGATGGGCTACACCGTGTCCGACACCACCCTGCGGTCCCGTCGCGACGAGTGGATCGACGCCGGGGTGTTCGATCAACTGCTCGAGCAAGCACTGGCCGCGTACGACCGAATCATCGGTCTGGACCCGACCCATGTCACCATCGACGGCAGCGAACACTTTGCCCCGTGCGGGGGTGAAGGAACCGCTGCAGGCCCGAAAACCCACGGTCGTCTGGGCTGGAAGTGGTGCGCCGGCGTCGACGCCGACGGCATCCCGATCGGCTGGGTCATCGACGGCGCAAACCGCCAGGACTACCGACTGTTGCAACCCACCCTCAACGCGATCACCGCACATCCCGTCACCGCACGGATCGGCACCCTGCACCTCGACCGAGGATTCGGCTACAAATCACTCCCCGACAGACTCGCCGACTACACGATCGGCGACGTGAACGTGATCCCACGAAACCAGCCAGGTCAGGGCCGCATCCAACTCGTCGGATTCGGGCGCCGCTGGGTCGCTGAACGCACCCACTCCTGGTTCACCAACTACGGCCAAATCCAACGCAACACCGACCGCCGAGCAACACACCGCCACGCCGCCCTCTGCCTCGCAACCGTGTTCCTCATCACCGCACGACTCATCGACCACCGCAACACCAACTACCGCCCTATCCGCTGACGCTCCAGACACCACGTTGATGCGTGAACTCGACGAAGGATTCGAAACGGTGTCCGATTCGGGCGGTGTCGTTCGTCGTGTCTGTGACAATCATCCACGAACACCCACCGAAAGGACCTTCGACATGAAATACATGCTCCTCCTCACCAGCGACCCGGCCGACGAACCGACACCCGACAGCGACGCCTTCGGCCCGTACATGGCCGAGTGGGCCGCCTACAGCGAGGCCCTCGTCGAAGCGGGGGCCATGGTCGCCGGCGAAGCGTTGCACGGCAACGAGGCCACCAGTACGGTCCGAGTCCGCGATGGGCAACGGATCGTCACCGACGGGCCCTTCATCGAGTCGAAGGAAGTGATCGGCGGGTACTACGTCATCGACGTCGCCGACCTCGACGAAGCGCTCGACTGGGCGGCGAGGATCCCGAACGCCCACTTCGGCACCGTCGAGGTTCGACCCGTCGTGGACTTCGACAGCTGACCGGCCGGCCTTCGAACCACCGACGAGACCCCGACGCTCGATGAGTATCGCCGACGTCTTCCGCACCGAATGGCCACGCTTGGTGGCGACGCTCGTGCGCGACGTCGGCGATCTCACGATCGCCGAAGACGCTGCTCAGGACGCGTTCGTCGAGGCATCGACGCGATGGCCCGTCGACGGCACACCCGATCGGCCGGGTGCGTGGTTGCTCACGACCGGCCGCCGCAAGGCGATCGATCAGATTCGGCGCCTTCGGCGCTTCGAAGATCGACTCCCCGCGCTGACGGCGAACGCGGCCGAGCTCGACGTGGCGAACGAGCAGCGCGACTGGCAGGCCGTGGGAGTCGCCGACGAGGGTGCGCTCGACGACCAACTCGCGCTGCTCGTCGGATGCTGCCACCCGGCGCTCGGGCCGGAGGCGCAAGTCGCCTTGACGCTGCGGATCGTCGCCGGGCTCTCGACCCCGCAGATCGCACGCGCCTTCCTCGTCTCGGAGGAGACGATGGCGCGACGGCTCACACGCGCCAAGTCGAAGATCCGTGCGGCCCGCATCCCCTTCGAGCCGCCGACGCTCGACAGCCTCGGCGAGCGTGTCGGGGCGGTCTGCGAGGTGATCTCGTCGATCTTCACCGAAGGCCACGCGAGCGCGACGGACACGGCGTTGATTCGAGGCGACCTGTGTGAGGAGGCGATCTGGCTCGCCGAACTCCTGAGTCGGCTCGTGCCCAACGACCCCGAAGTCTCCGGCCTCCACGCGCTCCTCTTGCTCACCGACGCTCGACGCCCGAGTCGCCTCGACCACCACGGCAGCCCGATACTGCTGGCCGACCAGGACCGATCGCTGTGGGACCAGCCGATGATCGGCCGCGGCCTCGCCGAACTGGCGAGAGCGCACTCGCTGCAACGAGGTGGTCCGTTCCAGTTCCAGGCGGCGATCGCTGCCCTCCACGCCACCGCCCCCAGCTTCGAAGCGACCGACTGGGCTGCGGTACTGCGGTTGTACGACGTGCTCCTCAACCGCCAGCCGACCGCGCTGGTCGCGCTCAACCGGGCAATCGCCGTCGATCACGTGCACGGGCCAGCAACCGCGCTCGCCGCGCTCGACGCGATCGCGCAGGCGGACGACCTGGACGGCGACGTCGACGGCTACGTGTACTTCCACACCGCTCGGGCCGACGCCCTACGACGACTCGGGCGTCTCGACGAGGCCGCTGTAGCGCTGGACCGTGCGATCGAGTGCAGCACGAACGAATCGGAACGATCATTCCTTCGCCGTCGCCTCTCGGAACTCTGACCCGCACGTCAACCTGGTGTCAGACACCACGTTGACGTGCGGCGACGGCCACGCGTCGATGGAGCGCAGTCGCCTACGGGAGTTTGCCGACGTGGGCGAGGGCGAGGCGGATCAGGCGGTCGTGGCCGCTCGTCATCTGGCTGCGGACGTCCGGGCTGACCGCCTCTTCGGGGGTGAACCACGTGAGGTCGAGCGCCTCCTGGGTCGGCTCACAATCCCCTTCGACCGGCACCACGTAGGCGAGGGAGACCGCGTGATGGCGCGGGTCGTAGAAACCGGATCGCTGCGGATCCGGGAAGTACTCGACGACCGTGAACGGCGTCGGGTTGGCCGGCACTCGCGGCATGGCGATCGGGCCGAGGTCCTTCTCGCAGTGTCGCATCAGCGCCTCGCGCACCCGCTCGCCGAACAGCACCCGCCCGGTGACGACCATCCGACTGATCGTCCCGTCGGCGGCGACGCGCAACAGCAGACCGACCTGGGTCACGTTGCCGAGCGAATCGACGCGCACCGGAACGGCGTCGACGTAGACGATCGGGACGTTGGCGCGCACCAGTTCGAGGTCCTCGGGCGACAGCCAACCCGGCTCGTGCTCGGTCTGAGTGTTGAAGACGTCGTCGATGTCGGTCACGGGTGACGATGATCTCACGTGGGGCGGTCGAATACGAGCATCAGCTCCGAGACACCGGGCACGGACACCGGGCACCTGCGGCGCCGACTCTGGGCAGGCACCGGCCGACCTGCTCGCGGCAGTACCGTGACGCCGATGTACACCGACGGCATGATCGACGTCTACGTCGACTCCGAGACGGCACCGCTGCGTTCGGTGATCGTCGGCTACCCCGACAACTTCCTGCAGGTCGAACCCGAGATCATCAACGAGACGCAACGCCAGTTCTACCACGGCCCCGACGCCCCGACCGTCGAAGCCGTCACCGAGCAGGTCAACGGGCTGATCGACGTGCTCGAAGCACACGGCGTGGCCGTCGTGCAGCCGCATCCGTTGCCGTATCTGCCCGACCAGATGATGACGCGTGACATCGGCGTGGTCATCGGCGACACGTTCGTCGTCACCACGATGGCAGCGCGGAGTCGACGCCACGAGTGGCGGGGCTACGCCCACCTGTTCGAGCACTTCCCCGAGCACGTGAAGATCCTGTTCGGACCCGAAGACCTCGTGATCGAAGGCGGCGACGTGATCGTCGACCGTGGCAAGGTGTTCGTCGGGATCGGTCAGCGCACGACGCTCGCCGGCGCTGCCTGGTTGATGCAGTTGGTTCCCGAGTACGAGATCGTCCCGATCCAGCTGAGCGGGCTCCACCACGGGGAGGACGTCCTTCATCTCGATTGCTCCTTCCTCCCCGTCGGCGACGGCTACGCCCTGATCTACCCCGGCGGCATGATCGACGTGCCCGCTGCGCTGCGCGAGACCTACGAGTTGATCGAGGTGACGCGCGAGGAGCAGCAACGGCTCGGCACCAACGTGCTGTCGCTGTCGCGCGAACTCGTGATCTCACAGCCGACGTCCACGCGCATCAACGCCGAGCTGCGAGCCCGCGGGATCGAGGTCATCGAGGTGCCCTACAGCGAGCCACCCAAGACCGGCGGCAGCTTCCGTTGCTCGACCCTGCCGTTGTACCGGGTGCACTGACCGACATGCACGACGACGCCACCCGCTGGGATGCCCGCTACGACGGTCATCGGCTGGCGAGCCCGTCACGACCCGACGCGTTGACCGACGAACTCGAATCGGTGGTGCCGACATCGGGCCGAGCGCTCGACGTCGCCGCCGGAGCGGGGGCGCAGTCGCTGTGGCTCGAGCGACGCGGTCTGTCGGTGGTCGCGCTCGACGTCTCGCCTGTCGCGGTCGGACTCGTCCGAGACGCCGCCGACGCGGCCGGGCTCGCGGCCGGCATCGAGGTGCGGGTCGCCGACCTGGACGACGGGCTCGATCCCGATCTCACGCGGTTCGACGTGATCGTCTGCCAGCGGTTCCGCGCACCGCACCTCTACGCGGCCTTCGTCGAGCGACTCGTCCCGGGCGGAATCGCCGTCGTCACCGTCCTGTCGCAGGTCGGCGCTGATCAGCCGGGTCCGTTCCATGCCCCGGCCGGTGAACTCCTCCAGGCGTTCGAACGAGACGACGTGGAGTTGCTGCGTCACGTGGAAGCCGACGGGCAGGCATCGATCGTCGTTCGTCGACGCTGAGCGAGCAAACCAGCCGACGCGTCACCAGCGCGGACCGGTCAGCCCGTCAGCTGCGTTCGTCGTTGGCGAGCATGACCTCGCGCAGCGTCGCCTGATCCGGACCGGGCTCGGTCGTGGCGAGGAAGTCGAGGAGCACCTCGACGAAGCGCTCCGGCGCCTCGACGTGCGGGAAGTGACCGATGCCGTCGAGGATCTCGAGGCGGCTGTGCTCGATTGCCTCGTGCGCAGCGACCCCGTGGGCGACCGGGATGACACCATCGTGGTCGCCCCACACGATCATCACCGGCACTCGCGCTGCGAGGTAGAGCCGGTCGGTCGCGTTGACCGTCTGGCCGCCCGGTTCGATCACCCCGCGCATCGTCTTCACGAACGCCTGGCGATTCGACGCACCGGCGAGCGACGAGTAGGCACGCCAGAACTCCCCGAGCTTGGCCGATCGGATGTTGCGCCGTCCGAGGAGCCGGCCGACGCTGGTCGCCCCGTCGACGACCACCTTCGGCATTCCGAGCGGCATCAGGTACTCGGCGCCCGGGAGCGCCAGCATCCGCAGGAGCGGCGACACCTCCCGGCCGAGCCCTCCCGAGCCGACGAGCACGAGCCGATCGACGAGGTGTGGGTGCTGGTACGCCAGTTGCATCGCGACGCCGCCGCCGAAGGAATGGCCGACGATGGTGACGCTGTCGACCTCGAGCATCGCGAGGAAGTCACGCAGACCACTCGCGAACGCGCCGAGGGAATAGTCGCCGACGGGCTTGGCGGACTCGCCGTGGCCGAGCAGGTCGGGAGCGATGACGTCGTAGCGCTCACCGACCGGCCCGATCACCGCGTCCCACGTCTTCGAACTCCCGGCGAGTCCGTGGATCAACAGGACGGCTTGGTCGTGTTCCTCACCGAGACGCCGGTAGCTGACGTCGTGCCCGTGGATGCGCACGTGACGGAGCGGCTCGCGCTTGACCATTCGCTCAGTATTGCCGCGTGGCAACGCTGTCAGACCACATCACGGACGTGACGCTCGACGCCCGGCCGCCGATCTCGCTCGCCCTCGGTGTGACATTCTCCCTCGGTGTGACGTTCTCCCTCGGTGTGACGTTCTCCCTCGGTGTGACCTCAGTGCCGGCGCGTTGCGAGCACCACGCCACCGCCGAGGACGAACAGCCCGATCGCCAACAGCATCAGCGTGGTGGTCTGGCCGGCGTCGTTGCCGGTGGCGGGCAGCAGCGTCGCGATCGTCGTGGACGGGCCTGCTGTCGTCGGCGCAGCGGTCGTCGGCGCAGCGGTGGTGGGCGCCACGCTCGTGGTGGTCGTGGTGGTCGTCGTGGCCGGGGCGGCGAAGCTCACCGTGACGACACCAGCAGCACGGTTCAGGCGGGTCAGCGTGAAGTCGGGTCCTGCCGGCGCCTCGACGTTGGCCGCTGCGCCATCGACCGGACGCAGTTGATTCGACGGGTCGGGCACGGCGGCGACGACCACGCTGGCCGTGTAGCCCTCGGGGACGTCGACGGCGAGACGGTAGGCACCGATCGGCAACTCGAACTCGGCCGAGGCGTTGCCCTCCCCGAGCGCCGGGTCGACTCCGGTGGCGACGATCTCGACGTCTTGACCGCCGACGGTCTTGATCACGCTGATCACGAAATCCTCCGACGTCGCCGGACCGGGATCGTCACCCTCGACGACCACGTCGGCGGTCACGATCTGGGTCACGTAGGTGTTGTAGAGCGTGCAGTACGTCGACTCGCTGGACTCCTCGCTGACGGTGAAGTCGAAGCTCGGTGACGGCAACATCTCGCTACCGCCAGGTTGCGCGACGAAGCACTGGAGGAACGCAGCCTCGTAGCCGTGCGTCGGCAGCACTTCACCCATCGTGTAGCTCCCTGGTGCCAGCGGCACCGCAGCGCAGTCGCTCTCCTCCACCGGTGTCACGAACGACTGCACGCCGGGCGGAAGCGGAATGATGATCCCACCACCTTCGCCGCCTTCGCCATCTTCGTCGTTGTCGGGGACGCACCCATCACGACTCGAGTCGATGATCGGCGCGTCGACGGGCACGAGTTCGCCGTCGGCGTCGTACACCTCGAGGGTGAAGTCAGCCGGGTCGGTGACGTCGTCAGCGCCCAGCAGACACACGTCGTTGCTGGCGAACCCGACGCACTGGTCGTCGGTGAGCACCACCTTGTCGATGTACACCAGCGGTTTGGGGTCGATGTCGACGTAGCACACCCACGTGTCACCGGGCGCCGGTGTGATCGGCGGTGGAGAGCTTTGGGAGCCCTGAGATTCGTTGTAGCAGTTGATGTTCCTGATGTAGAAGTGGTTCGGCAGGTTCGCCACACCGAAGTCGAAGGCCGATCCGGTGACGTCCACCGCGTCACACTCGAGGACCTTCTGGTAGCCCCGACCGTTGGTCGGATTCGGGCTCGTCGCCGTGTCCGGCTCGTCACAGACGGCCGTGCCGGAGATGTCGGCAGGAGCCGACCCGGCGGTGTCGAACAACTCGGGGTCGAGACCGTCGGCCTCCGCTTGCGTCAGGGACGCTGCCGTCCCGGGTTCACCGTCCTCGACGTTGTAGTTGATCGTGATCGACGCCGTATCCGGGCCCTCCTCGCCGGCGTCGACGACGCTCGGCCCGGCGACGCCGGCAAGGGCCACCGTTGCGGCGATGAGGGCAGCGCCGAGGGCGCGTCCGAGTGTGCTCGTCGTGGTCATGATGTCCGTCCCGCTTCCCGTGTGGTCGACGGCCACTGTAGGTGATGGCCCATTCAGGATGTCGACTTCATGACCGTCCGAGTACTGTCGCCCCACATGCCCGACGCGAGCGGACCCAGCAACGACGTGCGGCACGAGCGGCCCGAGATCGTGGTGCTCGGTGCGATTCCCGAGCCCGGCCTCGAGGTGCTGCGCGGCGCCGGAGACACCTGGTGCCTGACCCCGGGCGTTTCGGCGGGGGAGCTTCGGGAGCGGCTGGCGTCGGCCGACGCCGTCGTCTCGCTGATCACCGACGTCATCGACGACGCGTTCCTCGACACCGCACCGCGGTTGCGGATCGTGGCCAACGTGGCCGTCGGGTACAACAACATCGACGTCGACGCGTGCCGTTCACGCGGCATCGTCGTCACCAACACGCCGGGGGTGCTCACCGAGGCGACCGCCGATCTCGCGATGGGGCTGGTGCTGATGGTCACCCGCCGCCTCGGTGAAGGTGAACGACTGATCCGCTCCGGCACGCCGTGGTCATGGGGGATGTTCATGATGCTCGGCACCGGGCTGCAGGGACGTCGACTCGGGATCGTCGGCATGGGCGACATCGGCCAGGCGCTGGCGCGGCGAGCCGCCGCGTTCGGGATGGAGATCGTGTACCACAACCGCAACCGGGTCGACCCGACCGTCGAAGCGTCACTCGACGCGACGTGGCTCGAGCTCGACGAACTCCTCGCGACGAGCGACGTCGTGTCGCTCAACTGCCCGTACTCCCCCGCCACGCATCACCTCGTGGATGCCGCGGCACTGGAAACGATGCGATCGAGCGCGTTCCTCGTCAACACGGCTCGCGGCCCGATCGTCGACGAAGCGGCATTGGCGGCGGCACTGCGCGATGGCACGATCGCCGGGGCAGCCCTTGACGTGTTCGAGCACGAACCCGACGTGCACCCCGATCTGCTCGGACTCGACAACGTCGTGCTCGTTCCCCACCTCGGCTCGGCGACCGTCGAGACCCGAAACGCGATGGCAGCACTGGCGGCGCGCAACGTCGTCGCCGTCCTCGACGGCGACGACGCGATCACCCCGGTGGGCTGATCAGACGAAGCGTCGGCGCGAGCCGACGCCCATCAGTGCGAGGCCGGCGAGCAGCACGAGTCCGCCCGAACGCAGGAGCCAGTCGGTCTCCGAGCCCGTCGCCGGGAGTTGCGGAGTCCCCGCTGCGGTCACGACCACCGTCTCGGCGGGGTCGCCGCATTCGCCGATCGCCGGCAGGTTGTTCGCGTCGCCGCTGTACGACGCAACCCAGCGGTACGTCCCAACGACCAGCGGCGTGTACAGCGCGGAACGGATCGTCCCACCCGCAACCGGGTACGGCACGTTCAGGTCCTCGAACACCGGCGTGCCCGAGCACGTCGGATCGGTCGGGCCGTAGAGACGGAAGCTCACCGTGGCGCCCGGCTGCGGGTTGACGCGACCGTTGACGATCGCTTCGTCGGACAGCTGACCGATACCGACCGGCACGCTCGGCGACGCCTGCGTGACGATCGTCGGCTGGCCCAACCGGACCTCGACGGTCTCCGCGGGGTCACCGCACTCGCCGATCGACCCTTCGTTGTTCACGTCGCCGGAGTACTCCGCAACCCAGCGGTAGACGCCGACAACGGTCGGGGTGAACCCACTGGAGGTGACCGTGTCGGCATCGGCCGCGAGAGGCACCCCGAGCTGCTCGAAGATCGGGCTGCCCGAGCAGTCGTCGTCGTTCGGGCCGTACAGCCGGAAGTCGATCGTCGAGGCGAGCGGTTCGATCCGCCCGGTCACGGTCGCCGTGTCGGTGAGTTCGTCGCCGATGCGCACGTCGTCGCCGGCGTCGGTGGTGAGCACCGGCAGCGCCCGGTCGACGACGGTGGACTCACCCGGGTCGTTGCACTCGCCTTCGGCCGCAAGGTTGTTCACGTCACCGCTGTACGAAGCGATCCAGCGGTAGACCCCGGGTGCGGTCGGGGTGTAGCCACCCGAGACGACCGGGCCGTCGGCCACCGGCTGCGACACGTTGTTGCTCGTGAAGATCGGCGTACCGGAGCAGTCGTCATCGTCGGGCCCGTAGAGCGCGAAGCTGATCGTGGCGCCCGGCTGCGGGTTGATGCGGCCGGTCACGTTGGCGGTGTCGGTGAGTTGGCCCTCGCCGAGTCGCATCGCCGGCGACGCCTGCGTGGTCAGCGTCGGCTGACCCGGTGCGACCACGACGCTCTCGTTGGCGTCGTTGCAGGCGCCGGAGACCGGGCTGTTGTTGGAGTCACCCAGATACGAAGCGATCCAGCGGTAGGTCCCCACCGACATCGGCGTGTACGGCGGGCTTGTCACCTGATTGCCGGCGCTCGAGATCTGGACGGTCTCGTCGAACACCGGGGTGCCCGAGCAGGTCGCGTCATCGGGCCCGTAGAGGCGGAAGCGCACACCAGCGGTCGCGTCGGGATTCACGCGGCCCGTCACCAGCGCGGTGTCGGTCACCACGCCGTTGCCGAGCGTGATCGCCGGTGACGCCGTCGTCTCGATCTCCGGCTGCGCACGGTTGATCGTACGGCTCGAGCTCACCGCACGGTCGGCCGGCTCGAAGTTGCCCGGGTTGCCGTCATCGGGCGAGTAGCCGGTCACGGACGCGAGGATGCCGGTCTGTTGGCCCGTCGCGCCCGGCGACCAGTCGCCGGTCGGGAAGCTGACGACGTCGAGGCTGAACGAGATCGTGCACGTTGCGCCGCCGGGCGGCAGCACGATCTGGCCGGGGGCGGCCAGTCCGAGCGGCGTGAATCGCCACGTGCCGGACGCTTCGATGTTGATGCCGAAGGTGACGCCGGCACACACGCCACCGCCCGTCGCGGTCAGCGACGTCGGCTCGAAGACGCCCGGATCGAGCACGGCACACGTCGTCGAAGCACCTTGGCCAGCACACGACGGCGTGAGCCCGATTCCGATCTGGTCTTTCGGCGGCGCCTCGCTCGACGTGCCACACGGAGCGGGATCGCCGTTGTTGCAGACGAAGATCTCCTGGTTGACGTCCACGTCGTCGCTCGTGTTCGACAGCGTCAGCACGACCGGAAGGTTCGTGTCGCCGACCGTCAGCGGTTGCGGGGGGAACGAGAACGAGACGTTGAGGTTGACCGATGCCTGGGCGACGCCCGGCAGGAAGGCGATCGAGCCGACGACGGCGACGAGACCGGCGACGAGAATTCGGAAGAACTTGGACATTTTCGGGAGGTCTCCAGACGTCGTGACGAGCGGCAACGAGCGCCGTCGTCGACGACGACACCGTGCACTGCGGTCACGACACTAGTCAATTCTTTCAAGAAGTTTTCAAGTGTCGACGGCGATCGGCCATGAGCTGGCGCGATTGCGTCCGGCGACGCGTTCGTCAACCGCGCAACGCGGTCGACGCCGCTGAGGCGACGTCGTCGAAACGCTCGATCAGCGCTGTCAGCCAGGCGGGATCGTCGTCGGCGAAGGCGGCGCGAACCTGGGCGCGAATCGCCGTCGATGCATCTCCTGTCGGGTCACCGTGGGCGTGCAGCCATGCATCGGCGCGCAGCGCCTGGAGCACCGTGATCACGTCGACGGTGCCGAACTCGAGCGCCGCCGCGGTGACCTCGGCCGTCGGCACCCAGCCGTCGACGGCCGCCAGCCAGTCGCCGATGAGCGACGCCGACACGCTCTCGCCGTCGCGCATCGAACGCACGTCACCCCACCAGACTGCCCCACGCTCGTAACCGGGATCGCCGATCGACTCGTGGGAGATCAACTCGCCGTGCCCCCACGGGCCGAGCCCGGTGTGCAGATCGACGAGGCCCAGTCGGCTCGCCGACCCGACGAGTTCGGGCAGGTGCTGCTCCAACCAGCGATGCGACCACACCGGCCCGGTCCCTCCGTAGAACACCCCGGTCGGATGTGAATACTGACCGCTACTCACCATCTCTTGCAGCCGCTCGAGCCCGACCTCCGCGGCGACGTCCAGCAAGGCGCCAGTGGTCGACGCTTGTGTCTCCTCGTCCCAACTCGCCGGCACCAGCAGGTCGGCGATACGGGCGTAGCCGTCGTTGGTCGGTGGGTTCGTCCAATCGACGAAGTTCCGGTTCAGGTCGACGTTGTCCTCGTTGACCCGACGGACCCACGAGAACCCGACCGGGTTCAGCGCGTGCACGACCACGACGCGGACCCCCGCCGGCCGCTGCGAGCTGCGCTCCTCGAGCCACCACGACTGCAGCGCCGAGCCCGCGTACCCCTCCACCCCATGCGTTCCCGACACGATCACGAGTACGGCGTCGTCGTCGATGTCACCCAGCACGGCGACGTCGATCGCCAGTTCTTCGCCCTCGCGGCCGAGGTCGGGATGAGGAAACGACGTGAGCTCGGCGCCCGCCGTCGCCGCTGCGGCGAGGAATCGAGCACGAGCATCGGCATACGTCGAATCGAGTCGTCGACGCGTGGCGCCAGGGTCGCAAGCGGCGGGATCGTCCGGAGCACTCATGTGACGATGATTTCAGACCGACGACGATCCGCGACGATCCTGGTAGCCGGCCCCGAGATTTGGCAGAGTATGGCGTGCCCTTGACCGGACCAGCCGCCGCCAGGCTGTACGACGATCACGTCGACGCCATCCATGCGATGGTGACGCGTCGAGTCGGCCCGGCGCGCGGGGCGTCGGTGACCGCCGAAGTCTTCGAACACGCCATCCGTTCGTGGGATCGATTCGACGACACGCAGCGGACCGAGCGGTCGTTCCTGCTGGGCCTCGCCACCGTGGTGCTCCGCCGCCACAACGACGACGAACGCCAGCACCTGCTCGCCCTTCGCCCAGCCGACCGATCGAGCGGCATCAACCGCGACCCGCTCGTCTCGGTACGCGGACCGGACGGGCGCCTCGTCGATCAGAGCGCACCGCCGTACGACCAGCCGGCTGACGACGTGACGCTCACGATGCAGGCGGTCGTCGATCTCGACCCCGACGACCGCGACATCCTCCTGCTGTCGCTGTGGGAAGGCTGCCAGCACGCAGCGGTCGCCGAAGCGCTCGATCTGCCCGTCGGCACCGTTCGATCCAGCCTCACGCGCATCCGACGCGATCTGAAGAAGGCGGTCACGGCGGCAAGATCGGGCCCGCCTGGCGACACTCGAGGCGCGGCCTCGTGAACCCGGCCGACATCGTCGAGTCGGTTCGGCCCAGCGTCGACCCGATGCCCCTCATCGAACGACGCATGATCCGCGAGCGGCTGTTCGGCGCCGGGCACGGCGACGTCTCGCGAAGCATCTCGGCCCGTTCTGCGAGCGGCGCGGTCGTGTCGACCGCGCCGCGCGGGATGCGAGCGATGGCGGTCCCACCCTCGCCGCGCACCGGGTCGCTCCCGAAGGTCGTCGCTGGCTTGCTGCTGTTCGCCGCGCTCGGAGCGCTCGGGTGGGCCTTCCTCTCGGGCAACGATTCCGAGGAACAGACCGTGACCACGTCGACGCTCGT
The DNA here is from genome assembly GCF_046290335.1 of Ilumatobacter sp. GTDB lineage: Bacteria > Actinomycetota > Acidimicrobiia > Acidimicrobiales > Ilumatobacteraceae > Ilumatobacter_A. The sequence continues at coordinate 81,881 of NZ_JBKAGH010000007.1, forward strand.
ACCGACCAGCGTCGCGGCCACCACGACCGCCGCCCCGACCACGGTGGCGTCGACCGAGCGGACCGGGGTGAACGAGACCTTCCCACTGGTGCTGCCACGCGAGGCATTGGCGGTCGACACGGTGAACATCGGAGCACCAGCGCCGGGCAGTAGCGCTGCGCTCTTGCGAGCACCCGACGGCACGACCGTCTGGGTCGCCGAAGTCGACGGTGACCCAGCCAACACCGACGGGCTCACGGTGCAGCAGGTGGGTGCGATCGGCGTCGGCACTGCCAGCGACATCGGGGAAGGCGACCCGGCGTCGTACCAACTCCAGGTGCCATGCGGCTTCGTGATCCTGAACGACGCTCCCGGCCAGGCCCTCTACCGACCCGCGATCCAACAGCTCTTCCAGTCGATGTCGATCGATGCCTTGGCGACCATCGACATCTCGCTGCCGCCAGGGTGGAGCGTGGTCGACATCGGCACCAGCCTCAACTCGTTCACCGCTCAGTTCCAGGTGCCTCGGTTCGCCGACACGGTCCCGGTGATCCTCTCGCAGATCCCAGGCGGGTCACTCGCACAGCTGACCTTCGGTGGGCGGCAGTTGCAGGCGACCACGTTCCTCGGTGGCGACGCGTTCGTCGACAGCCAGCCGCTCGACCCCGACCTGACGAGCATCTATTGGCGTGACGCCGACACCGTGTTCAACGTGCGCAGCGAGGCACTCGACTTCGCTGCGCTCGAGGACTTCGTGGCGTCGCTCGAAGCCGTCGAGGCCTCGGCGTGGGAGACCCGCTTCGATCAGATCGCGCCAGCCGCTCCGGCACTCGAGAGTTCGTGCACGCCACAGCCTGCCTTCGGCCAAACACTCGACCCCTGAGCCGCTCTCGACGTTGCGAAAGGTCATGGTGCGAGGTCATGGTGCCAGGCACGATGACCTCGCACCACGCCCTCCTCACCGCACGCTCGACGAGGAGCCGACGTGCGGGTCGATCAGCTGGTCGTCACTGCGTAGTCGGTGATCTGCGCGTCGTCGACGCCGAGATCGGTGTAGTTGTCGTCGGTACGAGCCCGCATGTACTCGCGCCACACGAACGGCGAGTACCGGGGGCTTCCCTCGGCGAGTTCGGGGATCGGCTCGATCACCGCAGGACGAGACGGGTTGTAGAAGTACGGGATACTCATCCGATCGACCTCGGTCATCGGTAACACTCGGTGGACCGCGGCGCGGTACCGGTCGTTGGTCCACACCTGCATGGCATCGGCGAGGTTGACCACCACGGTCCCTCGTCGCGGCGCGACGTCGACCCAGTTGCCGTCGGCTTCTTGAGCCTGCAACCCGCCCGTCAGGTCTTGGAGTAGCAGCGTGAGCACACCGGGATCGGTGTGATGGCCGAGTGCAGTCTCGCCCAGTTCGCGCAACCCGCCGCGCTCCTCCTCCGGCACCGGATCACCCACTGGGTAGTGGTTGAGCCGAACCGAACTCGTCGTGCGGTCGCCGCGGTAGTTCGCTGCGACGTCATCGGTCAGGCCGAGCGAGCGGTGCACGAGCGAGACCGTTCGCTGCGCCAGGTCGCTGAATGCGTCGTAGAACGCAACCATCGTCGGGCGGAACTCGTCGACGTCATCCGGCCAGCGGTTGAACGCATCGACGGTGGCGAACGACGGGTCGGTGAAGTCGAACACCTGCTTGTGATCGCGGCGCCGTTTGGTGAGCTCACGATCGAACCAGCCGAGTGGGTTCTCGTCGTTGCGTCGCACGGCGAGACGCACCGCTCGGTCGGCGGTGAAGAACCTTCGAGCCGCAGCCCACGTCGCGTCGATCACCTCGTCGAGGCCGTGTCCCGTCAGCAGAAAGAAGCCGTGATTGCTACAGGCGCGGTCGAGCGCGTCGAACTCGGTCGCCGACGGATCGGAGATGTCGATGGTCGGCACGAGGTCGTCGATGGCCATGTGACGATTCTCGCAGACCCGGTACCGGGGTGTGACGTCCCGGTCCAACGACCCAGCGTTAGGGTCTCAAGTCCCTGGTCAGCGTCGACGAACGCCCCGAGACTGCACCGAACGCCCATGTCCCCGCATCCCACCACGTCGAATCGCCGAACCCCTCGCCGCCGAACCCCTCGCCGCCGAACCCCTCGCCGCCGAACCCGTCGCCGCCCCGCTGCCATCGTCGCGCTCGGCGTGACGGTCGCGCTCGGATTGTCGGCGTGCAGCGGCGGAGGATCCGACGATGGCAGCGAACTGCCAGCCGTCGATCTGCTCGACGCCGACGGCAACGTCGTGCCGACGCGTTCGCTGGTGGGTGAGCCCCTGGTCGTGAACTTCTGGTATTCGACCTGCCCGCCGTGCACGAAAGAGCTTCGCGAGTTCGCCGCCGTGCACGAGGATCTCGGCGAATCGGTCCGCTTCGTCGGCGTGAATCCGCTCGACGAGGGGCCCGCCATGGTCGCGTTCGCCGCCGAGCGGGGGGTCACCTACGAACTGCTCCGTGACGAACTCGCCGAGCTGCAGACCGAGCTCGAGATCACGGCGTTCCCGGTGACGCTGTTCGTCCAGTCCGACGGCACGATCCTGCGCCGGAGCGGCGTCCTCGACGAGGACGGTCTGCGTTCCGAGATCGACCTACTCCTCGAGGCCGAGGCATGACCCCGTCGAAGCGAGCCGGGTCGACGTCAGCGTCGCAGCGTGTGCAGGCGGTCGCGCACGCGCATCGTCTGCAGGCCGCGCCATCCGTTCCAGCCGGGCGAGCCGGCGATCATCCACACCAGGAACAGGCCGACGACTTCGGTGATGTGGACCGATTCGGCGAGTGCGCTTCGTCCGCCGTCAAGGACGTCGGCGGTCGCGCTGACCAGCATCGTCGCGATCAACGCCGAGGCGAACGGCAGGAGTCCGAACGCTCGCTGCGGCTTCCATGCCACGTACGCGAAGCCGACGGCGAGAGCGACTCCGAATGCTCCGAGGTGCCGAGCGAGATGCACGTCGGCCCCTTCGACTCGACCGAGGACGAGCGCAGCGCTGTTCTGCACGAGGATCACCAGCGACACCCAGGCGAGCGCCGGACGCAGCCAACCGCCACGGCCCAGCGTCGCCGGACGCACTCGATCGGTCACCGTCGCCACCAGATTCGGCACGGGCTCCGCCGGGCGGAGCCGAACCTGCCGATGCAGGTGACGCATCCGGCGTTGCAACAGCACGCAGTCGGCACAGTCATCGAGATGCGTCTCGAGCAGCGCCTGTTCGCTGGCACTCGTCTCGCCGTCGGTCTCGGCCGACATCAGTTCGAGCGCATGGTCACAGGAGAGAGCGTCGTGGCGCATGACGGTCAGGTCGTCGCCCACCCGTCGCCGGTTCCCGGAGGTGAGCGATGAGCGCGATGCAGAAGACGACCCAACTGCTGCTCGACGCGCAGGCGGGCGATCACGACGCTCTCGCCCGCTTCATCGGGGCAACGCAGGTCGAAGTGTGGAACCTCTGCCGATACCTCGGCGACGCGCGCGACGCCGACGATCTCGCCCAAGAGACTTTCGAGCGGGCGATCTCGTCGCTCCATCGGTTCCGTGCCGACGGTTCGGCGCGTTCGTGGATCCTGTCGATCGCCCGCCACGTCTGCGCCGACCACGTCCGGCGCTCGCAGCGGCGCCGCCGACGCGACGACCGCTACCTCCAGTCGACGATGGCCGGTGGTGGCGTCGGCGCGGTCGTGGCCCCCGACGACTCGGGTCGCACCGACCTCGACCTCCTGCTCGCTGCGTTGAGCGACGATCGACGTGTGGCGTTCGTCTACACCCAGGTGCTCGGCATGTCGTACGAAGACGCCGCCGAAGCACTCGATTGCCCGATCGGCACGATCCGTTCGCGGGTTGCCCGCGCTCGACTCGACCTCGTCCAGATGACCCAGGCCGGCCGTGACACCGGCCGTGACACCGGCAGAGAGACCGGCCGTGACACGGTCGCGTCGATGGGAACCAACGAGCGCCCGGAAGCGACCGGAACGTCATGAGGTTCGCACTGCTCTCACGCGCCACCGGATCGACCGCGCGCCGATTGGTCGGTCTCGCGACCGCGACGGCGTTGCTGGCGACGGCGTGCGGAGGCGGCGACGAGCAGGCTGGCGTGCTCTCGGGTGTCGTCCGCGATCCGCTGCCGACGATGAGCAGCGAGACGCTGCCGTCACTGAGCGAACCCGGTGAGCAGGTCGCGTTCCGCGCCGACCCGGGCGAGCTCCAGGTCATCTACTTCGGCTTCACGAACTGCCCCGACGTCTGCCCGACCACGATGGCCGATCTGACCGTGGCGTTGCGCAAGCTCGGCGACGACGCCGACAAGGTCGATGTCGTGATGGTCGGCATCGATCCGGACCGAGACCTCGACGTGCTCGATCGATATGTCACGAGCTTCGTCCCGGATGCGACCGCAGCGGGCACGAGCGACGAAGAACTCCTGCGAACGATTGCCGAGCCGTTCGGCGCCAACTGGGAAGTACGAACCCTCGACGACGGCACCATCGAAGTCGATCACTCCCCGTTTCTGTACGCCGTCAACGACGCCGGCGAGCTCGTCATCTCGTGGCAGTTCGGCGCGACGTCCGACGACATGAGCAGCGACATGTCGATCCTGCTCGACCGGTACCAGGCGTGACGATGTTCGCGATTGATTCATTTTCCGAGGTCGTCGAACACCTCGATCGACCTGCACACTGAACCGCACACCGAACGAAGAGGCCCACGATGTCCGACCTGCTCACTCCTGCGTCCACCTCGACCACCTCGACCACCTCGACCACCTCGACCACCTCGACCATGTCGTCCCGACATCGATACCGCTTCGTCGGCGCATTGTTCGCGTTCGGGTTGCTCGCTGGCGCCTGCAGCGCGGATGGCAACCAGGCTCGTCCGGGATTTTCCGAGACCGGCAGCGACGCCGTCGCCAGCTACGAGTTCACGATTCCGGTCGGCGCCGGACTCGCGCTCGATGCGGGCACACCCTTGTCGATCCTGCCCGGCGAACTCGAAGTACGCGTCGGCGAGACGATCAAGATCGTCAACGAAGATGACCGCGGCCACAACGTCGGCCCGTGGTTCGTCGGTGCCGGTGAGACGCTGCGCCAGGAGTTCACTTCGCAAGGCGAGTTCGAGGGCAGCTGCACCGTGCATCCGTCGGGTCAGCTGATCCTGCGCGTGCTCGACGCTTGACCGACATGGCGATACTTCGGCGGTTCGGTCTCGCAGCATTCGTCTCGATCGTCGCGACACTCGGTGTCGGGGAGACCGCGTTCGCCGATCCGGCCGGGCCGACCGACTACGAGTCGGAGATCCTGTCGATCGAGCCGGAGACCGAGTCGATCGAGGTCGCCATCCTCGGCGGCGACTCGTTCGTCCAGCTGATCGCGTCGCCTGGAACCGAGGTGCTCGTCGACGGCTACCGAGCCGAGCCGTATCTGTGGTTCCGATCCGACGGCACCGTCCTCGAGAATCGGAACTCGCCGACCACCTACCTGAACGAGGAGCGTTACGGCAGCGACGAACCGCCGGCGTTTGCGACCGCCGATGCCGAACCCGACTGGGAGCAGGTCGCGAGCAACGGTCGATATGCCTGGCACGATCACCGCGCCCATTGGATGCAGCCGATCCGCCCTGCCGGCAAAGGGCCGGGCGATCGCATCGTCGAAGCGGTCATCCCGATCGTCGTCGACGGTGGCGACGTGTCGATCACGGTCGCCAGCACGTGGTTGCCTGAGCCGTCGCCCGTGCCGTTGGGCATCGGGATCACCGCCGGTCTCGCTGCGGCAACGGTCGGTGGATGGTTGGCGATGCGCCGCTCGCGTTGGACGACGGTCACCGTGCCGCTCGCCGTCGTGGCCGCCGGCGTCGGCATCGTGCAGTTCCGATCGTTGCCGAGCGAGACCGACCCGCGGCTCGTGTGGTGGGCGCTCCCCGTCATCGCTGCGGTGGCCGCCGCCGTCGCTGTGTCGCTGTGGGCACGCGACCGTTTCATCGCCTCGGCGGCCGCCCTCATCGCCGGCGTGCAGCTCGCGATCTGGGGTTGGATCAAGCGGGACGGCTGGACGGCGGCAATCATCCCCACCGATGCGCCCGGATGGCTCGACCGGGCGACCGTCGCCGCCGCGATCGTCGGCGGCACCGCGATCACCGCGATCGCGTTGTGGCAACTGTTCTTCCCACCTCGGGAACCGAACCAGGCCGGCTGACGACCCGCTTTCCGTGAACACAACATCAACGACCACGACTCGTCGCGCCGTCGCGCTCCTCTGTGCCATCGGTATCTCGCTGACCGCCTGCGGCTCGGACCACGACGGACACGACGACGGCTCCGAGGCGCCCGCCGCGACGGGCGAGATCACGATCGACGATCCGTGGTCGCGTCAGCCCGCCGACGGACAGACGAACTCGGCCGTGTACGGCGTGCTGACCAACGGCACCGACGAGACGATCACGGCCGTCGCCGCCGCGACCGACGTGACCGAGACCGTGGAGCTCCACGAGGTCGTCATGAACGACGACGGCACGATGACGATGCAGGAGAAGGCTGGCGGCTACGAGATCGCCCCGGGCGAATCGCTCACGTTCGAGCCCGGCGGCCCGCACATCATGGTGCTCGGGATCGACCCCGCCGCCTATCCCGACATGGTCGACGTCGACCTCGAGTTCGACAATGGCGAGGTCCTCACCTTCACTGCCGAGGTTCGCTCGCTCAACATGGACATGGACGACATGGACATGGACATGGACATGGACATGGACATGGACATGGACATGGACCATTCTGAGATGGACATGGATTCCGAGATGGACATGGATTCCGAGATGGACATGGATTCCGAGATGGACATGGATTCGGAGATGGAGGACGAGTAGTCCCCCATCTCGCTCGCACGCTCGGGCGCGGCGGAGTGCGCCGGTTAGATCGCCGTCCAGAGACGCCCGATCCGGCGTCCATCCACGGCAGCGGCGAACGTCTCGTCCCCGAGCGTCAGCTCGAAGTCGAGCATGGTCTCGGCGATGCCGAACGATCTCGGCAGCGAGATCGCCAGCGTGAACGTCGAGGTCCGCAGGTCGAACGACGCATAGCCGGACAGGTTCAGCGAGTAGCAGCGGTTCCAGATCCGCACGAAACGCCGATCGGCGACCTGTTGGCCCTCGATCGACAGCCCGAGCCTCGGGCATGACGAGAACGTCGCATCGACGCTGCCCTGGACGATCGCCGTGCCGCCCCCGCGTCGACCGAGCACGATGAGTGCTCGGTCGATGTCGAGGTCGCCGACGTCGACGACATCGCCACCAACGGTGATCCGGCCGAGCCCACCTTCGGGATAGGCGTCGGCCGTGACCTTGCCCACTCCGATGAAGTAGTTCGCGAGCGACTGCTGGTACGTCACCGGCAGGTTCACGAACTCACCGTCGGCGAGGTTGAACGGGAAGTCGTCACCGTTGCCGATCGTGAAGGAGTTGGTGGCCAGGTCGACGCTCGGCGCTCCGGGCACGATCACACCGTTGCGCACGACGACGATGTCGTTGCTCGGATCGTCGTCGTTGAGCGTGAGCGTGAGCTGTCGAACTCGCTGGCCCGGTGTGGTGATCGTGACGACGCCGTCGGCGTCGCGAGACACCTGCTGCGCCGGTTGTGTCGGGTCGTACACCAACTCCATGCCGGAGAGCTGCGCGAAGCGGCCTTCGGCGGCGAGCGTGCCACCGGTGGTCAGGTTCGCCGACACACCCCGCTCGAGGAGTGCCTTGAGCGTCTCGGGGTTGACGTCGACGACGGCGCTGACGAAGTTCGAGAACGGCGCGATCTGGAACGTGTCGAACGTGGTCACGTCACCGTTCGGCCCGAGCACGACGTCGTTGCGTATGCCGCCGGCGTTGGTCAGCGCCACGGTGGGCCGAGTGCTGCCGAAGCCGACAGCGCCATCCTCGGCTGTGACCCGAAGTGCATCCGCGAAGAATGAACCGAGGTTGGTCTCCTGCGTTCGGACGTTGCCGCGCACGCCGTCGAGGGCTGGCTCGGTCGTCGCGATCACGTCGCCCTGCAGACCGGCCACGTAGGCGGCAACCGGTGCCTCGACGTTGGCGAGGATGAACGGGTCGGGCTCGACGGCGTCGTCGTAGACGACATCGGGATCGAACACGTTGCGGACCGGACCGGAGCGATCGTCGATGGCGACGACGTTGCCGTCGACGTCGATGTCGACGATGAGCCGACCGACGTACCCGTAGGAGCCCTGCGTCGTCACGATCGGGACCTCGGCACCGTCCGCCGCTGTCTGGATGATCGGGTACGGAGCGAAGATCGGCCCCGATCCCGGAAGGAGCGGGTCGTCGGCGTTGGCCAGCAATTCGTCACCGCCACCGGCAACCGCGATGTCGAGGCCGGACAGTTCCGCGATCAGTGCCTGGTCCTCCGCGATGTTCTGCAGGTGGGAGATGAGGATCACGATGTCGGTGCCGTCGGCGGTGGCCGCGTCGATCGCATCCTGGACGGCGGCTCCGACGTCGGGATCGAGGACCACGTCGGGACCCGGCGACGAGATCGACGGCAGGCGCGGTGTCGTCGCGCCGACGATCGCGACACGTTGGCCGCCCGCGTCGACCGTCGTCCATTCGACGAGGGTCCCGGCGGCGCCCGGTGCGGTGTCGACGAACTGCGCCAACGCTGCGTCCCCGGTCACGTCGAGGTTCGACGACACGAAGCGGATGTTGGACGTGTCGAACTCGCTCAGGAAATAGCCGAGCGTCTGCGGACCGAAGTCGAATTCGTGGTTACCGATCGCCGATGCGTCGTAGCCGATCCGGTCGAGCGCGATCGCGTCGTAGAACGGGCCATCGTTCGTGTAATCGGTGTCGCCGTCGTCGTTGTCGAGCGACGCCTGCAGCTGCGGTCCGGCGAGGAAGTTGTCACCCGACGACACGAGCAAGCTGTCGGCGTTGCCCGGCTCGACGGCCGCTTCGGCACGCAACTGGTCGACGAGGGTGGCGAACCGGGCGATCCCGCCGACCGGAGCGGCGGGCAGCAGCGCCGACTCGCCGTCGTTGTTGTGCAGCAGCGTGAGTCGCAATGGCTGATCGACCGGTTCCGCGTCGAGGTCGAGCCCGACGATCACCGGATCGTGATCCGACGAGCGGAACGGATCCGGTGCGTAGATCGCGTCCTGCGCCGGCAGCTTGAACGTCGTGTCGTAGTCGAGCAGGTCCGGCTCGTCGGCGTTGACGTGCCAGACGGTGGTGCCGGTCACCTGGCCGAGCAGCGCCGAGTTCGCCAGCGCGTGATCGAGGTAGCCGAACTGGCCGTCGAACACGTACGAGTAGGCGGCTTCGCCCCCGAACTGGGCGACGAGGTCGGCGTAGTCGTCACCGGTTCCGACCGTGTCGTCGTCACCCGCGATGATCGCGTCGATCGGCGTCTCGGTGTCGTAGGCGTTGAGATCGCCGATGATCAGCACGTCGGCATCGCCGCTGCCGGTCGGGTCGCTCGCCAACCAGTCGACGAGCGCTTCGGCGGCGGCGGTACGCACGCCGTTGCAGTTGCCCGACCCGTCGCCGGTGTCGGGATCGCCGACGTCGACGCAGGCTGAACCCTTGGACTTGAGGTGGTTGACCGCAACGGTGACGGTGCCACCGGTCGCGGCATCGGCGAACGTCTGGGCGAGTGCCGGGCGGTTCTTCGAGTCGAGGAAGCGGGCGTCGACAGATCCGTCGAGCACGGCGAAGTCACCGACCGGGGTCACCGAGGCGGGCTGATAGATGAAGGCGACCTTGATCGCATCGGTCCCGATGGCACCGGTGTCGATCGAGGCGTACGTGCCAGGTCCGTTGACGGCGTTGAGCGAGTCGACGAGGTCGATCACGGCGTCGTCGGTGGGATTGTTCTCGATCTCGATCAGCCCGACGACGTCGGCGTCGATCGCCGAGATCGCCGCAACGATCTTGTCGCGCTGTCGAACCAGTTCTTCCGCGGTGTCGGCGCCGCGGCATTCGAACGTGCCCGACGGGCCGCAGATGTCGTTGACGCCGTCGTCGAGCGTCGTGAAGTAGTTGAGCACGTTGAACGAGGCGACGGTGATGTCACCGCCGACGGCGTCGGGCGCAGCCTGGCGGGGGTTCTGTTGCGTGTACGTGCCGTACGTGGTCGGCTGGAGCCGGAAGAGTCCGAAGGTGTCTTCGATCACGCCGGTGATGCCGGCGATCGTGTCGCCGCCGCGGAACAGGTTGGTGAGATCGAACGCACCGCCGTTGCCGGGGTGGATCGCCGGGTCGGGGTTCTGGACGCTTCGAGCGTCGTCGATCGTGATCCGGTCGAGCAGGTTCGCTTCCGCAGCCGCGATCGCGGCGGGCCCGGGTTCGAACTCTGCGGTCGGCGTGAGCAAGCGCTCGCTCGACAGCACCACTTCACCGAAACGGTCGAAGTTGAAGTACTCCGAGATCGTGAGCGCCTGCGGCAGCGTGACGAGCATGCCCTCGACCGCTTCGAGTGCATCGGGGCCTGCGAGCGGGAGGGTGACCGGGGTCGGCTCGATGGTGATGGGCGCGTCGTCGCATGCTGCGATGGCCGACGGCGCGATCTCGGTGAGCGACGAGGCCCCACCGCTGGTCGTGAACTCACCGACCGTGCCCGCGACGCGAACGGTCGTCCCGACCGCAAGGCCGGCCGGGAGCGTGCCGCCGAAGACGGAGATGCCCTCGGACGTGGCGGGGTCGCCGTCGGAGTCGGCTGGCTCATCTTGGACCGTGATGCGCCCGAGGCCGGGCAGGATGCTGGTGACGACGCCCTCGACGACGACCGAGGCGCCCACGAGCGGCGACGTGCCGCCCGCGCCCTGGATCGTCGAGATCAGCGTGAGCACGGCACCGTCGGTGCACGCCAGCGGCGGCACCACGATCTCGCAGGTGTTCGCCGCGCCGGGCGTCGGCACGAACGTCGCGTAGGTGCTCGTCTCGAGCGCAGCACCAGACCCATCCGGGCAGCGCTGCATCGACTCGGTGGTCGCTGCGCCGTTCGCGTTCTCGTTCACCTGCGGCTGACCCGGAGCGAGCAGAGCGAGGAGTTCGGCATCGTCGGCGTCATCGGTGTCGTGGACGATGGCGTCGAGCAGCCCGACGGTCGTGATCGCCGTACCGTTCGGGAAGTCGACGGCATCACCGTCGTACAGCGCGATCGCGTCGGCACCGTTCTGGATGAAGTTGGTGTCGGGGCCGTCGTCGAGATCGCAGTTGGCGACCGTCACGGCGTTGGCGCAGACGACCGCGTAGCCGTCGGCGTTCGTCGAGATCCCGTCGAGGTCGATCGCGTCGTAGGAGAGGTCGTTGCTGCCGTTGAAGAAGACCAACGTCAGACCGGACAGGTCGGTGTTGCCGACGCCACCGTCGGTCAGCTCGACGAACTCAGCGCTGTCGGTGCCGGGCTGGTCGGCGTCGACTTCGTTGATCAGGATCGTCGGCGGTCCGGCTGGAGCGCAGTCGATGGTGTGTGTTCCGAGTCCGTCGAAGGTGTCTTGGGCGAGCACCTGCCATTCGGTCGATGCGTCGAACGCGTCGCTCGGGTCGGTGTCGCCCGAGCACACGGTCGGCAGTCGGCGCAGCGTGTCGTTCGTGCTACCACCGGGCCATTCCGAACCGGGGTCGACCCCGACCTGTCCGAAGGAGTCGACGACGAGGTCACCGCCGACACCGTCGGATTTGGCGAGCACGATCGCGTCGTCGCCGTTCCAGTTGATCGCCCCACCGTTGGTCACGTCGGCGACCGCGAGGATCGCCGCACTCGCCTGCGGGTTGGCGGCGACGAAGGTGCCGCCCGGCGCGATGGTGCCGCTCAACGACAGCGTCGAGTTCGCGGCGGCGTTGCCGTTGCTGAACAGCTGGACCTCGTAGCCAGCGGCCGCCAGATCGACGGGCGCTCCGGTGCCGTTGTAGAGCTCGATCGCCTTGTTGAACGACGACCCCTCGACGTACTCCGAGATGATCAGGTCGGCCGGCGCAGCTGCGGCGACCGGCGACGCGGCTGGCACGGCCACCGAGGTCAGCGCGGTGGCGCCGAGGAGCCAAGCCAAGCCGAGTGCAACCCGGCGTGTGTGCGATCTTGCGGTCACGATCTCTCCTCCGTCGTCACGACCTCCAGCGTGGAGGCCGAATCGGTGTGAATCCGTCCGCTCCGGAAAGTAGAGCACATATTCGAACGCCGTGCCGCCGCGACGTGAACGCACCATTTCGATTCGGCGAACGCTTCGGTGGTGCGACGCAGGCGTCGCAGCGCTCGATGACCGAGCGCTTCGCCATCGGTCGCTCGACGATGTCGATCCGTCGGACGGCTCGCTCGACGGGCACCTGGACGGGCCCTCGAGTTCCAGCCAGCGGCGCGTGGCCGCAAGCGCACCGTAGATGCCGATCCACTGCGCCGAGACAGTGACGGAACCGGCTAGCGGTCGAGGACGGTGGCAAGCAGGTCGTAGTAGCGGGTTGCCACGAAGTCCGCGCCGACCTCGTTGTAGTGCACGTCGTCGGCGAGCATGTCATCGGTGAAGCCGGTCTCCATGTCGACGGTCAGTACCTGCGATGTCGCAGTCGATCGCTCGTCGGCGATCGTCCTCACCGCCGAGCGGATCGCGTCGAAATCGCCAAGCAGTCGGTCGGTCATCAGGTCAGATCTCCCAGGAGCCAGTTCTTCGAGAACTACGGTCACCTCTGGGTTGCTCGATCGGAGGATGCCGATGATCTCCACGATGTTGGCGACGATGTCGACGAGCGGTGTCTGCCCGTTCAAGATGTCGTTGCCTCCTGGAGAGCTGAACAGCACGACGTCGGGAGCTCCGGTCTCGTCGAGCCAACCCTCGATTCCTTCGAGGATCTCCCCGGAGGTGTAGCCGCCTCTGCCCTCGTGGTCGTCGTCGAACTCGTTGCCCTCCAGTATCGGGTAGCGACCGTTGTCCGACTGCGTGCCGACGAAGTCGAACTCCCAACCACCCTCCACCAAGTCGATCCACAGTTCGTATCGAAAGCTCTCGAAGTCCGGTCGGGCCCCTTCGACTCGGGAGGCGCCCAGCGGCAGGATCCGGTTCGGGGAGTCGCTCGGTGGTTCGTTCGTGCTCGGGTCGTCGCTGCACCCAGCGAGGAGCAAGAGCAGAGCGCCGAAGGCCGCGACGACGGGTCGCCTCACGAGGTCGGTCGGCACCTGCCCGACGTCCGGTCTCGCCGCCGTGCGAGCCTTCTCGCCTCTCCAGCGCAGCGAGCGCCTCCGCGAGTTCTGCGCGATTGGTTCGTGGATCATGCGGGGGTCCTGGAGCCTGGCTGCCGACGTTGCGATCGGGGGGAGACGGTCACCGGAAAGTCTCGCGCAGCGCGAGGGAGCATGCCGAGGCTCCGCTCGGACGGTGCGGCGCTGGCCGCTGACCGAGCGTCATCAAGAGCGCGTCATCGAGGAAACGTCGTGGGACGACACATCGGTACGACTCCGACGGGGTGGAGCGCTGACCGTAGGGTCGTCGCATGCAGCACGTGAAGTTCGGGCGGACGGGGATGCGCGTCTCGAAGCTGTGTCTCGGCACGATGACGTTCGGCACCCAGTGTGACGAGGCGACGTCGTTCGACATTCTCGACACCGCGTTCGACGCCGGCATCACCTTCGTCGACACCGCCGACATGTATCCGAATGGGCAGGACGGCGAGCTGTCGGGCCTGACCGAGGAGATCATCGGTCGATGGATGCGTGAGCGACAGCGCCGCGACGACGTGATCCTCGCCAGCAAGTTCTGGGCGCCGATGGGCCCCAACCCGTGGAACCGCGGGGCGAGCCGCAAGCACATCGTCGGTGCGCTCGATGCGTCGTTGCGACGGCTCCAGACCGACCACCTCGACCTGTACCAGATCCACTTCTTCGACAGCGACACCCACATCGACGAGACGTTGCGCGCCCTCGACGACTCGGTGCGGGCCGGCAAGGTGCGCTACGTCGGCTGTTCCAACTTCGCTGCGTGGCAGCTCGCCAAGGCGATCGGCCGCAGCGAGGCGCTCGGGATCTCTCGCTACGAATCGGTGCAGCCTCGCTACAACCTGTTGTTCCGTGACATCGAACGCGAGCTGTTGCCACTGTGCCGCCACGACGGCGTCGCCGTGATGGCCTACAACCCGTTGGCGGGCGGCCTGCTGACCGGCAAGCACGCTGCGGCAGCCGGTCCGACCGTCGGTACACGCTTCACCCTGGGCAGCGCGTCGCGTCGCTATCAGGAGCGGTACTGGGCCGACGACAAGTTCGAGGTGGTCGAGGCGATGCGACCGCTCGCCGCCGACGCCGGGATCAGCCTCGCCCACATGGCGATGGGCTGGGTGTTGTCGAAGCCGGATGTGACGACGCCGATCGTGGGTGCGAGTTCGAGCGCACAGCTCGCCGATGCCGTCGCGGCCGAGGCCGCTCCGCTCGATCCGAACCTCGTCGCCGAGCTCGACGCACTGACTCACCACTACCGCGCCGTCGACACGCCACGCTGAAAATTCGAGTCGGCGACGCTGGGTGTCGGCGCGGACGACGGGATGGACCCAGCGAGGTCGTCGGCCGCCGCCGTTGTCAAGAGTTCGTGTGGTCCAGCGCGACGTCCAGGTGATCGACGCCACACTCTGCACTGTCACGAGGTGATCCGACGCGTCTCGTGGCGCGCACGAGCAGGAACCATGCACCCCGACCTCGACCTCCCGACGACGACACCGACCGGTGCCGGGCTGCTCGATGGCGCCGAGTTGTCCGCCGACGTGGTCCGGACGACACTCGACCAGCTCACCCAGGCCGTGTACCTGTACCGACCGATCTTCTGCGATGGACGTATCGTCGACCTCGAGATCGTCTATTGCAACCGAGCCGCACTCGCGCTTCCACTCACCGAACGAATCGTTCCCGGAGCGCTCGCCAGCGACGTGTTCCTCGATGTTCATGTCGCGCTCGAGAACGCGGAGACCGCATGGGCGGGCGACGAACCGGAGCGCTATTCGGTGCTACGACGAGGCGTGGTCGACGGAGCGCTGAAGACGATTCGCTACGAGATCTCGACCGGACGAGCCAACGACCTGCTCGTGCAGACCTCGCACGATCACACCATCGACGATCAACTCGAGCAGAGCGAGTTGCGCATGCGCACGGTGGTCGAGGCGCTCGACGAGGCGATCGTGCTGCTCGAGCCGCTCTTCGACGACCAACTCCAGGTGGTCGGTTGCCGACCGTTGTTCGCCAACAGCAGCGTTCGGCGACTCGATGCGCTGCTCACGATGCGACCGGAGCTGTCGTTGAGCGCTCCACCCACCGAACTGCTCCGAGCGGCCTGGGACGGCAACGACCCGATCGATCGGTCCATCGACAATCTCGACGAGTTGGATCCGACGCTTCCCGCCGTCGCCGTCGATCTCCGCCTCGAGCGCGTCGGCGACGTGCTCGTCCATGTCGCCACCGACCACACGCGACGCCTGGTGGCGGCCCAGGCCGAGGATCAGGCGAAGCGCAGATTCGCCGCGACGATCGATGTCATCCAAGAGGCGGTCGGTGTGTTCGAGCCGATCCGCGACGCTGACGGCGATGTCGTCGATTTCGAACTCGTCCACGCCAATGCGTCGATGAGCGCATGGCTCCCGACGACGGACCGCCTGTCGAGCGTCGAGACCGTCGGCGGCGACCCGATCGCCTGGGGCAAGGCTGCACTCGAAGCTCCCGGCGAGCGGGTCCGGGCCACGCTGTCGATGGCGTCCCGGGAGCAACCCGAGTCGATAGCGACGATCAGCGTCAGCGTCGTGGCCAGCGAGCGGCAGGTCGTGATGGTCGGCGCCGACATCACCGAGATGCAGAACGCGCTGGCGACGATCACCGCATCCGACGACATGCTGCGCGCCGTGCTGGAGTCGCTCGCCGAGAGCGTGCGGGTGTTCGACGCCGACGGCGAAGTGATCCTCGCGAACCAGTCGTCGTTCGAACTCCTCGGCACCCCGCCGGGGCCCGATTCGACGTCGTACCCGTACGACGTCTGCGCGCCCGACGGTAGTCCCCTCGACGAAGCGGACTGGCCGCTGCAGCGGGGCCAGCGCGGCGAACGGGTCGACGATCTCGTGGTCGGCGTGCAGCGGCCCGATGACGACCTCCGGATCTGCCGCGTCGCGGTGCGACCGATCAGCGAGCAGGGCGACAGCGACCGGACCCGAGCGGTGGTCGTGTCGGCGCACGACATCACCGAGTCCACCCGACGCGCCGAGCAGCTGGCGTGGATCTCGTCGCACTCGACGCTGACCGGGATGTTGAATCGGCTCGGCCTGCTCGACGAGTTGTCGGCGAGGCCCGAGGTCCTCGAGGGCGGCTTCATCGTCGCCTGGGCGCGGCTGTCCGCGCTCGAATCGATCCGTCCGACGTTCGGTATCGAGACCGCCGAGGCAGCCGTCCAGTCGGCGGCAGCGCGGGTCCGGTGGGTCGCCGACTCCTTCCACGGCCACGCTGCTCACATGTCGGACCACGAGTTCGTCGTGATCGCTCCGGGGAGCCACGTCGGTGCGTCCCGACTGGCGGAGGCGGTGGCGAAGGCGTTGTCCGAACCGGTCGGTGCTGCTGGCGTCACGCTGTTGATCGAGCCGTCGATCGGCACGGCGATCGCCCGTCGCGGCGAGGATCCGAGCGACGCCATGCAACACGCACAGGCGGCATCGTGGGCTGCCGACCAAAATGGGCTGGCTCAGGAACGTTGGCGCGATGACATCGCCGCCGGCCAGATGCGCCGGGTCGAGCTGCTCGGCGACGTCCGCCGCGCACTCGACGACGGCGAGATGATGCTGCATTATCAGCCCAAGCTCGACGTGCGATCCGGTCATCTCGTCGGGTCCGAGGCCCTCATCCGCTGGACGCGGCCCGGCGACGGCCCGGTTCGACCCGACGAGTTCATTCCGGCGGTCGAGGCGAGTGGACTCGCCGGTCCGTTCACCCTGTGGGCGATCCGCCGGGCGATCAACGAGTGGGGCACGGTGCTCGACCGCCATCCTGAGACGTCGGTCGCCGTCAACGTGCCGAGCCTGTTGATCGTCGATCCGAAGTTCACCCGGTCGGTCGAACGCGAACTCGGAGCCGGGGTGCCCGACCTGAAGCTCGTGCTCGAGATCACCGAACGAACGGTCGGCGCCGACGTCGAATCGATCAGTGCTGCCATCGACCGATTCGCCGAGTTCGGCGTCGGCATCTCGATCGACGACTTCGGAACGGGGCAGTCGTCGCTCGCCTACCTGCGCCACCTCCATCCGACCGAGATCAAGGTCGACCGCACGTTCGTCGCCGGCGCCGCCGACGGGAGCGACCCCGTGGGGCGCAGCGTGCTGCAGGCGTGCGTCGACATCGGCCGGTCGGCTGGCGTGACCGTGTGCGGCGAAGGGGTCGAGACCGACGCCGAACTGGCCCTCCTCGACGAACTCGGCTGCGACACCGCGCAGGGCTACCTGCTCGGCCGCCCCGGACCCATCGACCTGCTCGACGCCTCCTGACCAACGTCCGTCGCCACCGGACTCGGGATCGAGATCTCGCGATCCGGTGTACACGACGCATGTCCGTCGACCGGACGGACGAGTCGAAGGAGGCCGTCATGACCGAGACCGAGGAGCGTTCGGACCGACCGCCTCGGCGACTGCCCCTCAGATTCGCTGGTAGCGCCACACGGCGATCGCCCCGAACACCACCGTGATGCCGACGCTCCACAGCACCGACTGGAGCGCCGCGTCGGCCACCGGCCCACCGATCGACAGATGACGCGCTGCGTCGGCGGTGACCGACACCGGGCTGTTCTCGGCAAACCAGCGCAGCCAACTCGGCATCGTCTCGATCGGCACGAAGACGGTGCTGGCGAACACCAGCGGAAAGATGGCGACGAAGCCGGCCGACTGAGCAGCTTCGGCTCCGTTTGCGACGAAGGCGATCGCAGCGAACACCCAACTCAAGGCGTAGCCGAACAGCAGGATCAGGCCCAACGACGCCGCTGCGGCCGCGGCGCCACCTTGGAAGTCGAATCCGACGAGGTAGCCGACGGCGATCATCAAGAAGATGATCACCGTGTTCCGGAACAGGTCGGCGAACGTGCGGCCGGTGAGCACTGCCATCCGGCTCATCGGCATCGAACGGAACCGGTCCATCACGCCGCGTTGCAGATCTTCGGCGAGCCCGACGGCGGTCTGGCTCGCACGGAAGGCAACCGACTGGACCAGGATGCCCGGCAGCAGGTAGTCGACGTATTCGACGCCGGGCGGGAGTGAGCCGCTGATGGCGCCGCCGAACACGTAGACGAACAGCAGCACGAACATCACCGGCTGGATCGTCGAGAACAGCAACAGGTCGGGCTGGCGCACGAAGTGCCACAGATTGCGTCGGGTGACCACCGCTGTGTCGGTGAACGTCCGGCTCAACGTGTTGCTGCTCCTGGTGGTGCTGCTCCTGGTGGTGTTGGTGGTGGTGGTGGTGGCGGCGGTGGTGGCGGTCCTGGTGGTGGTGGTGCTCGAAGTCATTTCGTCGGCACCTCCTCGTTCGCAGCGTCGTCAGCTCCGGTGTCGGCGCCGGCCGTGGAGCTGTCGGTCAGCCGGAGGAAGACGTCGTCGAGGTCGGGGCCTCGCAACGAGAGGGAACGAACGTCGATTCCGGCGTCGCTGATCGCCTCCGCCGCCCGTCCGAGCGCGGCGACCGGTTCGTCGGTCGTGGCGATCGTCCACGTCCGAGTCCCGGATCGGTGGATCTCGTCGTCGTCCAACCCCCTGATCCCACCGAGCAACCGCTCCACCTCCTCGTCGTCCATCTCGTCGGCGGTCGCCAGTTCCACGACGAGCCCGCCCGACTGTCGCTTGAGTTCGTCGGCGGTGCCAGCGGCGATGACCTTGCCGTGGTCCATGACCGCGATCCGATCGGCGAGAGCATCGGCCTCGTCGAGGTACTGGGTCGTCAGAAAGATGGTGGCGCCGTCTTCCGACAGGTCGCGGATGACCTGCCAGATCGTGTTGCGGCTCCGGGGGTCGAGCCCGGTCGTCGGTTCGTCGAGGAACAGCAGCTGCGGATCGGTCAGCAAGCTCGATGCCAGATCGAGGCGTCGACGCATGCCGCCCGAGTACCCGTTGACGGCCCGACCACCGGCGTCGGCGAGGTCGAACCGCTCCAGCAGTTCACCCGCTCGGCGACGGGCGTCGCGGCGGGAGAGCCCGAACAGTTGGCCGAACATCTCGAGGTTCTGTTTGCCCGTGAGTAGCTCGTCGACCGCTGCGTACTGACCCGTGAGAGCGATCGACTCCCGCACTCTGGCGGGTTCCTCGACGACGTCACGTCCGAAGACCTTGGCCGTCCCCTCGTCGGGTCGCTGCAGCGTCGCCCAGACCTTGACCGCGGTCGTCTTGCCCGACCCGTTGGGTCCGAGCAGCGCCAGGATCTCCCCGGCCTCCATGGTGAGGTCGAAGCCGTCGAGCGCCGCCGTCGACCCGAACCGGACGACCCCGCCCTCCATCTCCAACGCCACATCACTCATCTGAATTCGAGCAGTACCCGGTTTGCGTCCCTGTAGTCCTCCCTCGAGTCGATCCGCTCATCTGGCTCGCCGTCGTTGCGACAGCCGAGCGCATCGGAGCGTCGCCGTTGTCAGACCCCGTAGAGCCGGGCGATGTCGGGCACGCGGGTCATCGTGTTCGGGTCGGGGCACGGGTGGTGGACGACGCCGCCGGGTTCGAGGGGCGCCGTGCACGGGCGCCCGTCGAGGTGTGCGATCCAGCGCGAGATGTAGTCGGCGAGGCCGAACGCACCGCGGGGCTCGAGGTGGACGCCGTCGGGATGCATCCACCCGGTGGAGCGCTGGTTGTAGGTGCGCCAGTCGGCGATCACCAGGTCGGGGTGGCGCGGCGCCGACTGCCACAGCAGCATCGTGTTCTCGGCGTAGACGCCGATCGCAGTCGCGCTCGATCCCGGCCAGCGACCCGTGCTGAGCGTGAGCCACACCACCTGTTGCGCGCCCTTCGACCTGGCGGCGGCCATGATCGTGTCGACGAACGATCCGAACGGGTCGTGCCAGTCGTTGTGGCCCGACATCACCACGACGACGTCGAGCACTCCGGGCGTGCCCAGGATCGCTTCTTCGATGGTGTTCGGCACCCGCAGGTCGCTGTCGCTCCAACACGAGGGCCACACGAGGCGTCGACAGCCCTGGGCGTCGAGCACCGGTTCGAACCCGACGAAGAGCTCGTGCGAGGCGGTGGCGTTGCGAACAGCGGCGAGGGTCGAATCGCCCACCATCAAGACGCGGCGCTCAGGAGGAGCGACCCGAATCGCCGGGGCGAGCGAGTCGAGGTTGCCTCTGGCTGCAGCGTCGAGCGCCGAGAGTCGGACACGGTCGCTGTGGGATGGCGCTGCATCCACCGCGTCACCAGCGGTCTGCGTGACGGTGACGCCGATGACCGAAGCGAGTGCGAGCACCAACACCGCGCACCGTCGCATCACGTCGTGTCGCCGAGCCATACGGTGCATATCGACCGCCCCGCCCACGCCCTTGAGCCGGGCACGCCGCCGGTGAGCCACGGCCGGCTTCGCGCAGCGCGAGCAGGGCTGACCGTCGACCCCCCATCGACGGTCAGCGCTGTCCGAGCTCTGGGTCAGATGGTCGCATCAGACGGTGAAAGTCGGAGTTCCCCGGTGATCGCGATCACCGAACTGACCGTCGTCGAGCGCGTCGTCAGTCGCCGGAGTAGGCAGTTCTCAGAGCTGGATGACCGCTTCTTCGAATTGGTCGAGGATGTGTTCGGTGAACAGCCGTGCGATGAGTTCGCCGCGGCTGTTCACGTTCGCCTTGACGAACACGACCTTGAGGTGGTCGCGCACCGTGTGTGACGAGATGCCGAGTTCCAATGCGATCTCTTTCGTCCCGAGTCCGCGGCACAGAGCGAGCACGATCTCGGTCTCCCGGCTCGACAGTCCGTACGACGACAACAGCAACGGCTGGAGATCGCTGGCGGTGGCCCGATCGATGGTGACGACCACGTGATCCGCGTCGCCTTGGAGCGCCTCGGCGTGCACGCGGACCCAACATCCGCTGCGGCCTCGAAGGCGGGTCGTGACGCGGTCGACACCTCGGCGCCGCGCCTTCGACGCGGCGATCATGATCGTTCCCGGAATATCGCGGTCGATGTCGATTCGGAGGTCGTCGAGGTGCTCCGCGGCGCCGCTCGTCGCAGACACCAAGGCGCCGCCACCGTCCAAGATCAACACCGCTGGCGCCGTCATCGCAGCACGATTCGGTTGATGCAACGCCTGTCGCAGCACCACGACAGCAGGCTTCAGCAGAGCGGTGGCATCACGAATCTCGGTGAGTGAGTACTCCTCGCCGTCAGCGCGAATGAACGCCCCGATCGCGAGGCACGTGGCGCCAGCCATGAGCGCCACACGAAGCTCGTCGCTGGTGCCGTACTCGGCGTACAGCTTCTGGAAGCGCGGACTGCGTTCGAGGTCACCATCGGTTGCGTCGGAGAGGGTCGCGACCGGTTCGACGCGGCGCGCCAGGTCGTTGAACTTGTTGAAGTCGGGATCGAGCAGTTCGTTGTCCCAGAACGGAACACATGCCGCGGGTTCGAAACCTGCGACCACTCCGCCCGCCGGCAGGTGCGTCTCAGGGTCGGTGCTCATGAGTGCAAGCGCGTCGCAGCGGGCGACCTTGCTGATTGCCCGGGCGACGACCGAACATGCCGCTTCGCCGGTCAGCGTGACGTCGTCGGCTGCTGCCAACAGCGAGTCTCGGGCGGCGGTGAACGCGGCGATGCTCATGCGCGAAAGGTAGCCAACCCGGAGCCGGCGCGGTATCCCTCGAATGAGGGGGACCACCCCCTCCAGCCGGCGAGCGTGCGCCTCGATGAGGGGATTCACGTCGCCCGGAAACAACCGTACGGTCGCTCCCATGACCGCACAGAGCCCAGTCCTCATCGCCCGCAACGACGGTGAACACTTTCACTTCCTCAACAATCTCTTCACCGCCAAGGTCACATCGGAGGAATCCAACGGGGTCATGTCGGTGATGGAGTTCATCGGGCCGAAGCACTTCGGGCCGCCACTGCACCGTCACGACGTCGAAGACGAACTCTTCTACATCGTCGACGGCGAGGTCTGGTTCTCGTGTGGCGACGTCGAAGGAGTGTACGAGACCGGCGCGACGGTCTGGTTGCCTCGTGGGCGACCGCACACTTTTCAGATCCGCTCCGAGACGGCCCGTGTCCTGCAAGTGACCACACCGGCCCAGTTCGAACGTTTCGTTGCAGCACTCGGGCGGCCCGCCGACTCTCCAACGCTGCCCGAACCCGAAGAGATCGATGGAGCCCACGTCGCCGCAGTGTGCGCAGAGTTCTCGATCGAAGTGCTCGGACCACCACCGGCCCCATTCGACGACGGGAACAAGGCATGAGGCGCAAGACTTCGTCGGCCCTCCACGAACTGGTCGCGTTCCGGCTCGCCGATGACGAGACACGGTCGATCGAGGAACTCGTGACCCTTCCGTCCGATGAACTGCTCGGTCTCGTCGGCCGCGAGCCCGCCGCCGTGCTGCTTGCTGCGCCCGGCGGTGAGATGATCGCAGCGGTCGGCGATGGGACCCTCGACGGGGTCTGCCCGGTTCTTTGTGGGTTGAACGCCCCGCCGCTATCAGCCCCGACCGGCAAAGCGCTCACGTGGCTGAAGCAGCGCTTCGGAACGAGGCGAGATCGCCCCACTCGTCTTCACCGTCGATCGGGTGGGCTTCGTACGCTGCTGCATACGTGGCGTCGATCTCGGCAGACCGGTAGCGATCGAGAAGAGCCGTCAGTGCCGCGTCCACGAGTTCGGCATCGGTGGTTCCAGGGTGCAGTCGGCGAGCATCATCGAGCAGCGTGCGGTCGACAGTCGTACTGATCCGAGCGCGGGTCATGCCACTATTAGGCCACGATCATGCTGCGTTGGGAACCGCTCGGAATGTGCAGCCATGCGGCCGTGCCTGCGCCGACCTGCAGCGAGGCGGCGAGTCGTTCGGCGTCGCGCTTGGTGCCGCGCACGGTCCGCGAATTCTGCGCCCGCTCACCACGCGAGTCGGTGCCCGTGAACACACGAACCTCCCACACGCCGGGCTTCTCTTCGCGCATCGTCGCCATGGGCAAAACTTTGCGCTCGAGATGGAGAAAACCCGAGGGATGATTCCAGGGATGGCCTACGGACAGATGTTCGTAGGCCATCCCTGGAATCGAAGTCACTCGATACGCAGGCCGGAGATGGCCCGGCTGATGACCAGCTGCTGAATCTGCTCGGTGCCTTCGAAGATGTCGTGGCTCACCTTCACCGGTTTTGTGAATGACGCTCAGGGTTGCTGAGTTCGTCTGACCAGGGGTTTCGCGATCGGTTTGTCCGCTGGGTGTCGCTCAGTCCGCAGAGTTCTAGGGCCGACTAGGGATGAAATCGCGATTTCGGAACTCCCTTGGATCACGGCAAGGAGTTGGCGCATCCCCTGGCATCGACCGCTAGAGATCCGACGCCGCTGCCAACTCGGCGAACGTCTCGAGTGTCAACTGCGGTGAAGTGCGTAGGATTCCCGTCAACTGTCGAGGCGTCCCACCCTTGCGTGACGAGCCAGCTTTGCCGGTCCGCTTCGAGATCATGGACCCATCGACAAGGTCCAGCACCTCGACGCCCTTCTTGAGCCTCGAACCGGAAAACTGGCTCAGGTCGAGCATGAAGACTTCAGCTTTTTCTCCAGCCTGGTGAGCATCGCTAAGGCTGGAGTTGATCATGTGGTTGAGTCGAAGTTCGCTTAGCGCAATGAGCAGCGCATACTCGTCGGGGTGGGTGTCCCGATCTCGAAAGTCGACTCGGTAGTAGGTCGATTCCGCCAGATCGAGGCAGAAAGATCGAAGCATCTCGAGAGCTCGAACGGTGAGCTGCGCCTCGCCTTCTTGGGTCGACAGATCCTCCTCCAACTCAACGATTTTCGACTGTGCAGCGTCACCGGCAGCCTCGTTGACGTCTTGCACTCCGGCGAGCTGACCACTGGTCCGGCGCTGCGCTTTCGCAATCGCCGCGCCAGCCAGCACCAAGTAGTCGCGTGGGACGCCGCCACAGGCCAATACCAGCCGATCCAGCGCGGCACCCCGAAACACTGACGTGAGCAGCCCGATTCCACACTCGCTCGCATACTTCTCGAGGATTGATTCCAGAAAAACCTTGGCTTTGGCTGGCTCTTGAAGAGTCACATCAAGATCGATGATGTCCGCATCCTGCCCCGTCTGCAGACCCGTCGGTGGCGAGGGAACGAACCATCGCGTAAGGGATTGAATCGACGCAATCTTGAGCCAAGCGTCGCAGTCTCGAACGCACGAGTGCAAGGCGTCCAGCAGGGACGCCTGATCCGCTTTCGGCACGAAATAGAAATCGTCGAGGAACACGTACAGGCGACGTCCAGTGGCTGCTGTGTAACGCTTGATCCCCCGCTGAATCGTGGGAATGAGTCGGTCGACCTGCTTTCTTGTCGGCTCATCGGTCGCCAGCAGCGCCGTAACCTCGTCGTAGATCTGAGCGAGCGCCGAAATCGTACGGCTGGACTTCATCGACTGTCGGCTCTCCTGCAAGATGGACTCGAAAATGGACTCCAAGATGTAGAGGAGCATCCGTTCGGTGGGTTCGCGACGAAGCACCTGGAGATTCGTCCAAGAGGCGATCTCTCCGCCGCTAACGATGCGGCTCTTTGCCTCGAGCAGCAGCGCTGTCTTCCCAACTCCACGACGACCGAGAACCAGATGGTGGCGCGGTGCGACCGCCGCGGCAAGGCTGGCCGAGCTGTCGACGATGTAGTGCAGGCTTGGCAGGGCATCCGACGTCCGCGAACGAGATGTGAGTAGTTGGACGAGGTCGCTGCACCTTGGGTCGTGAACCCCCTTCACACGCCCGGTCGGACGGACCTTCGAGACTTCTGCAGATCTGACTCGCACCGTGACGAACCCGGAAAACCCGTCGGCTTCCATGAGTTCTGTGACCGCGATGCCGACGGCAATCGCCTCATCGAAGTCCTCAGGTGAAACCACTGCGACGAAGATCGCTTCGTCGGGGAAGTCGCGACGCACAAGCTCTGCGAGACCCAGCCCTCGCTCTTCGAACTTCGCTCGTATCGAAGCGTCGTCCCACACCCCTTCGCTAGACCTAGACATAGCTGCAACCCTTCAGGCGTAGATAGGCACGACAGGTCGCAAGAAAATCGGTGGCGACCGCCTGCCATGAGAGCGCCGTGCCGCGCCAGGCACGAGGCGATTTCGGATAGGGGTCGTAGTCAGCCCTGTTGCGATCGAGTCGTGCGCCCGTCATCGCGTTGAGCCACCGATTCCGATCGGGAAAGTCACCTGGGAGCTGTCCTGGCAGCGAACTGTGTTCTTGGTGATCATCTCCCCCCTTCTGGAAGTACACGACTGCGCGACCTGCTTGGTAGATGCAGTAGTAGAAGCGACTCACAGCGCTCCGGTACGCGCCGGTTGACTCCGTCGCGCAGGCAACGCCGTCGACGCGAAGACTTGCGGCCAACACGATCCGGTCCGCGACGACCCGATGACGTAGCTCCTCAAGGGTCCGTCCGGTCGAAGCCTCAAGGTGAATTCCACGACCCCACGCAGAGAGATCGGCCTTCCCGGCCTTCGAAACAGCGAGGAGGGTTTCATCAGATGCAAAGGAGGCCACACCCGCCACGATCCTTCTCTTTCGGAGACATGCGCCGACGCTACCGCGAAGCCCTCCCTGACTCAGACCTGGTTCTCCGGGAGACTTCGGTCCTCTCGAGCAACGCAATGTCGCCCGCAGCGCAGTCGGCCCTGCCGAAACGCGGAGCCCACACACGCCGAATCAGGCGAAACCCAGACAGCCGGCGCGGTGGTGGATGGTGACTCAGAGGTCGATACCCAACTCGACGGACGCCGGCTGCGGCCTCAATCGATGGAGCTCGGCTCCTTGCGCCTCGGGCCATCGAGTGAACCATTCGTTGAGCTGACCCATTCCGGGAAACTCTCGGTGATCCGCAAGTGTGGACGCGATCTCAACCAAGGACGAGGGACGGACATCGCGACCGTCTGCCCAGTCCTTCCATCGGTCAAGGGCTGCGCAGAGTTCGTTGGCTCGGACGACAGCGCCACCGAGGTCCTCCCACTCGTCGAGGATTCGGCGGGTCGAGTCGAACTGGCGGTGATCGTCGATGATTCTGCGGAGGTCATCGAGTGGCGCACGGGTCGGCGCGGCGAGTTCCTCGGCTCGTGCCAGCCGATCGTTGGCGGCGGCGAGTGCACCGGTCGCTGCTTCGACCTCTCGGCGAGCTGATCGACGGTGAACTCGACCGGACTTGCGTAGCTCGAACTCGGCCTCCCACAGCGCTGACCGCGACTCGCTCACGACGTGCTTCGCGGCGAGGACATTCTCGTTGAACGGGGCGTGTGCCGCTTCGGCTGCGGGCAGGCGACGGCTTGCTTCTGCCACTCGCCTTTCGTCCGCGGCCCGCTCGGCGTTTCGCTCGTCGAGCGATTGTTGGGCGGCTCGACGTTTCTCCTCGGCCGTCGCCCGCAGCTCATCGAACCACTCGGGGATCTCCAGGCGTGGCCGTGGCCTCGAACTCGGCACGGCCTCGGCAAGCAGTCGACGGTGGGTCGTTGCGGGGATGTCTGCTCGGTCGATTGCGATGGCTGCTTCGAGGATGCCGATTGCTTCGGCGATGTCGAGTGTGTCGGTGACGACGAGAGCGAGGTTCTCGTCGCGACCACGGGTCATGCCGACGCAGAGGCCTCGGCCGGTCGTGGCTGTTGTGGCGAGAGTGATGCTGCGTTGGGCGGTTTCGCCTTGGGCTCCGTGTTCGGTGGTGGCGTAAGCGAGCTCTACGTGTTGGCGGGCGTAGTCGGCGGGGAGGGTGATGGTGCCGTGTCCATCAAGTCGGGTCACGGTCATCTCGCCGTTGCGGTTGGTGTCGGTGATGGTCCAGCGTTCTCGGTTGCGTACGGGTTCACCGGTGGTGGTACGGAGTCGTCGGTCGTTGCGGCGGGTGGACACCATGTCGCCGACCATCGCCCACTCGTCATCGATCTGGACGAGCGTGTTCTGGTCGAGTTCGCCGGCTTCGATGCGGCGTTGTTGGATGTGGTGGTTGATGGTCTGGACCTGTTCGTTGCGGGTGGTCGTGATCGAGATCGTCTCGCCGTCATCCCGTGATCGGGTCCAGGCGTCGGTGATCGTGTCGAGGTGGTCGTCGAACGTGCCGGCCCGGATGCGTCCGAAGGTGTTGTAGCAGTGGAGTGCTTCGGGGTCGCCTTGTCGGAGTCGGAGCGAGTTGGTGGCTTCCCATTCGTTGGTGAAGCGGTGGAGGTGTTCGAGTTCGTTCGTGCGGCCGGTGGTGCAGAGTTCTTGGAACATGCCGCCTCGGCCGACGGCTTGGAGTTGGTGCGGGTCGCCGATGAGGGCGAGTCTCCATTGGTGTTGTTCGGCGTGAACGACGAGTCGGTGGAGGTCGGCGGTGTTCAACATGCCGGCCTCGTCGACGATCACCGTCGTCCCCGGTCCGCAGTCGAACCACGATCGGCCTGGGTCGGGGTGGTCGAGTTCGTAGAGGAGCTTGGCGACGGTGTCGGCCGGCATCCCGGTCTCGGTTGCCAGGACACGGGCTGCCTTGGCCGTGGGGGCGAATCCGATCACCGGTCGGGTCTGTGCGTGGAGATCGGTGACGGCGGCTTGGAGCGTGCGGGTCTTGCCGGCGCCGGCCGGGCCGACGACGAGCACGAGCCGGTCGTGTCCGGCGACCGCGCTGGCTGCGCCGTGTTGAGCGTCGTCCAGTGCGTGGTCGGTGACGGTCGTCGACGGCTGCGGCCGGCCTGCTTGAGCTTCCAGCGCCCACGTGATGATCCGCTCTTCCTGGGCCAGGACGTGCTCGCTCGTCGCCTGCCGTGCGACGGGCTCGATGTGCAGCGCCCGCCCATCGGATGATCGGCGAGCCGAGTTCGGTGCGGCAGGGTCGAGGTCGATGCACGCATCGAGCACGGTGTCGACGGCTTGGTCGAGTGCGGCCGCCCAGGTGGTGGCGTCATGGGCGGGTTGCGGTGTGGCGAGGTCGGAGATGGCGCGCAGCACATCGAGGCAGTTCCACGTCGACCCGCGTTCGGCGAGCAACTCGAGAACGTCAGCAACCGCGACCGGCGACGCTGCAATCGGCCGCCGCTGCGCCTCGGCATTCAGGGCGTCGACGAGCGAGATCGGGTCGTGGCCAAGAGCCGCGGCCTCTCGTGTCCAGCGAGCTCGAAGTTGGTCGGCGCCGAGTCCGGTCTTGCGCGCTCGGGTGTCGCCGGATGCTTCGCGTTCCATTGCGGAGAACTCGCGGTGGCTCGGTTCTCGGCCGGTGCGTTCGATGAACTCCGCGACGCGGTGGTCCATCTCGATAGCGATGTCGTGGGCGCGTTTGGAGAACTGGTGCAGCAACTCGGTGGCGACGCCGGCGATCTCGGCTTGGCCGTTGACGATGGGATCGAACGCGACGCCGTAGCGGGCGGTCAGCTCGGCGCGCAGGACCGATTGGTAGAAGTAGCCGAACGCCTGCTGATGCCGCTTCAACACTCGCCCGTCGAGCGCATACCAGCGGCCGTCGGCGGTCTGGACCTTGGCGGAGATGACGACGTGGGTGTGGAGCTGTGGGTCGTCAGCTCGGCTCGTCGACTGACGGAACACGCCGATCGTGAGCCCACGGGTTTCGGGATGGAGCCGTGTCCCGTTCGAGCGGACGCGGGTGGTCGAGCCGTACTTCTCGATCATCTCGATCGCTGCTTCGACGGCTCGGTCGTGGCACTCGGCGAAGCCCTCGTCGCCGGTGAGTCCCCACAGCACCGACACCGACTTCGGTGCCGAGAACGTCGCGTCGTAGCCGGCGACCGCCTTGATCACGTTGCCCTTCTGGTCGATGCGGTCGAGCAGTTCCCGACCGAGCGACTCCCCCGTGAACGGGTGACGGCCGAGCAGGACCGCTTCGAGACGATCGGGTGTGACCTCGCCGATGAGGCCGAGGTCGGGTGCCTGCCTCCCAGTCCACCGACCGGGAAGCTCACAGCTGTTCTTGGTGAGGTAGCCGCCGTAATAGGCCGCCGTTGCACCGGCCGTGCGAGCGAACAGCGTCGTCACCCGGATCATGATCGAACCCGACCGCCCGCGGGCACCTGTCTACGGGTTATTGATTTGTACACGGGTTATTGATTTGTACGGGTTATTGATTTGTGGTTGTGGGTGGTTGGTTCGGTCATGGGGGGTGTTCCTTCAGGAGTTGAAGGTGAGGGAGAGTTGGCCGGTATCGGTGGTGTTGGCCGTGTCGGTGGTGTTCGTGGTGTTGGTGGTTCGACGGTGTGTTGTCGGGTGAGGTCGTCGGTGGTTCGTCGTCGTTGATATGTCGACGGTGAGGCAGGCGGTCGGGACGTCGAGCCGGTAGGAGCCGGTCTGGAAGACACCGCTGTCGGAACGGCGTTGCTCGGCTTCGATCACGCCGAGGTCGCGGAGCCGTCGAACGGCGCGGGCGACGGTGTCCTTCGCAAGACCGAGCGACGAGGCGAGCGAACGGATCGACACCTGGGCGACGAGGTGATCGCCGTCGCCGGTCGAGCGCTGCATCATCTCTTCGAGCACGGCCCATGCCGTCGAGCCGTCGTACGCGCGCAGCTCGTGCGCTCGCGGACCGAGGACGATCATGCGGCGGATCGGGTCAGCGTGCAACGGAGGCTCCCTCGACGGGTGCCTCCGCATCGCACAGCCGCACGACCCGGCCGGTCCTCACGAGTTCCATGAGCGCCCAGCGCGGAACCCGGAGGCACTCCTTGCTGAACCGGATCACCGGAAGCCCGGACGTGCCGCCCGAATTCAGATACTCGTGAGCGAGCTGGTAGCCGAGCGTGCGACCGATCCGCAGGATCTTGCAGGCCTCGCGCATCGTGAGGAGCGGGTGCTCCTCCGACTCAGCGAACTCCTCCAGCGACGACATGGACCATCAGAAGTACACCCATGTGATTCGGTCGGCAAGCCCCGTGTTTATTGGGGTTCCGGACGGAATGGCACCAACGCACACCAACGGACACTGATGCGCACCAGACGGCACAAAACAGACGGTTCGATGTGACCAGGATCACAGCCTTGGTCACGTCCCAGAACTCGTGACACGGGCGCGTGCATCGCCATTCAGCTACTACTTCGACGAAAGGTACCGAACGTTGTCGAGGTCAGCTCCCAGCGTGAACGGATCCTCACCCACCCCACGTCCGCTGATTGAGAAGGTATTGATGGTGGTCGTCTCCCGAAAATGACGCAGGACTGCAGGGATATCGGCGTCGGTGTAGGCGCCGCTCAAGCCAGCGGACTCGCCCGCCGGAACCTCCAGATTTTTGCTGGCCGCAGCGTCAGACGCCGCAACGGCCAAAGTCAGATAGCTCCCCGGGTTGGCAAGGTACTTCGACTCGGAGGCAACGAACCGGCGGGCACCCCAGTGCAGCACGAACTCCCCGTCAGATCCGATGGCATCTGCAAAGGTCGACTTATGCAAGCGGACATTCCCGGAACCGAGGTTCACCCCGGGCCGAAATCGCAAGTCTCGAGAAGTGACGGCGATGCGCTCTGCGCAGTCCGAGTCGCCCCGACCACAAATCTGCACGTAATAGAGGGGATCTATCCACACCCACTCGACCCATCCATCGACTTCGTTGCGAGTGCGGGCGGGTCCAAGCACGCTTTCGACATAGCTCAATCGCAAACCAGGTGTGATCCGTTCGACGAGATCGCGGGCATGGCGGCGCCTGCCGATGGTCCGTACCCAACCCGCACGGACAAGTGTTGCGAAACCGACGGTTGCGCTTGTACCGGCAAATATGGCTAGGGCGAGCTCGACAATCTCCACGTTCAGATCATGACCGCTTCGGGCGGCGGGCGCCGCCTGTTCGTCACCAGCGCACCCCGTAGCGAACGCTGACCTTCATGTCGTGGTCTTCGCTCATCACCCGGGATCTGCGAAACTCCTGTCCATGGTGGGACTTCATCGATGTGCAGGCGGCGCGGACCGAGTGGTCGTGATCGACACCGAGACGACCGGGTTGTACTCCTCCGATCGGATCGTCGAGATTTCGATCGTGACGTTGTCGCTCGACGGCGACGTCGTCGACATCTTCGACACACTCGTTCAGCCCGAGCGCGACGTGAGCGCAACTCACATCCACGGCATCACGGCGTCGATGGTCGCATCTGCGCCGACCTTCGCTGACGTCGCAGGCGACGTGGCGGTGCGGCTCGACGGTGCGTGCCTTGCTGCGCACAATCTGGCGTTCGATCATCGCATGCTCAACGCCGAGTTCGAGCGGGTGGGAACCACGGTGACGACGAGTGCCGGTATCGACACATTGCGCGCAACCGGCGTTCGGCTCGCCGAGGCGTGTGCGGCACACGGCATCGCGCTCGACGGAGCACACCGATCGCTCGTCGACGCGACCGCCACTGCCCACCTCGTTCGCGCCATCGCTGACCTGTGCGACGTCGGCGGGCCGACCGCGTTGTCGATGAGACCTCCCCGACTCGGGCGCGTGCTTCGACGCGAAGACACCGCCCCGGTCGAACTGCCCGACCCCCCACTCATCGCATATCTTGCGGCTCGCCTGCCGCACTCAGGGGTCGCCGTCGACATGCTCCCCTACCTCGAACTCGTCGGCCGTGCCGTCGGTGATCTCCACCTCGACCCGACAGAGCGACAGCAACTCGAAGCGCTGGCCATCGCGCTCGGACTCAACGAAGCTCACATCGCTCAGGCCCACCGGCGTTTCGTCAACGAACTGATCGACGCCGCGGTCGCCGACGATGTGGTCACCGCCGACGAGTACGAGACGTTGGTCCGCGTCGCCGCAGCGCTCGGAGTCGACCAGCAAGTCGTCGAGACCCGCACGCATCAGCTTCGCTCCGTCGGGACATCGCTCCGTATCGACGCCGACGTCTCGGTCGTGTTCACGGGAGACCATCCGGCCATCGAGCGCTCGACGTTGGTGGCGCACGCCGAGCAACTCGGCATGTCCGTGGCGAAGGGCATGTCGAAGAGGATCGATCTGCTCGTTGCGGCCGACCCTGATTCCAACTCAGGCAAAGCGAAGAAGGCGCGCCAGTACGGGATTCCGGTGCTCGGTGCCGAGGCCTTCGCCGCTTCACGATCTGGCGACACCATCGAGGCAACCGGAATCGGACTCGAGACACTCAAGGTCGTCACGTGCCCGGACTGCCTTGCGACGACGACCGTGCCGGCGACGACTCGAAGCCAGTCGTCGAAGCGTTGTGACGACTGCGTGCCGGTTCGATAGACCGACAGCGAGGCCGAATCCCCATTGCCCTCACCGGCCGCACCTCCTAGTCTTGAGGACGCGAGAACGCCCCGGCGTACGAGGGTCGACGTTGTCGCTTGATCATCATCGAGGAATCGGTGTTGGTGACGCCGCCTCCGGCCAGCGCTGGAGGAAGTGGGCCCGGCTGCCTACCGGAAGGGTAGGGGAGCCGGGTTTCGCGCTTTTCAGGCTCCATCGATCCTGCTGTCCCGCTCTGCACAAAGTCGCTTGCGACCGGGACAGCCGAGCCGTACCGTTCGCCTCGCAAGGTCTGCCCCTCGTACGAGGATCAGCGGGTCTTGCTCGTCCGCCGTCGAGCGATCGATCAGCGGCGGCGAAGGCCTCAGGTGAGTACCTGCAGGAAGTGGACCCGGTTGCCTGCCCGTAGGCAGGGGAGCCGGGTTCCGCGCTTTTCGGGCAGTCCTGACCTCTTGCAAACGGACAGCGAGGCGCGGATACTGCAAGGTGCGCCGGGCGTCTTGAGCCCGGTGAAGTAGAGCCTCGGAGGAGCCAGCGACACCGCAAGGTGATTGTGGGAGCCGGGGCTCATACGCGTGATGCGACCGGATGCTGCGTCGGCAGTCTCATCCCCCGGCAGCGCCGAACACCCTCCGCCTAGGATCGCTGTCGATGGCCACGATCGTCTACATCGACGGGTTCAACTTCTACTACGGCGCGGTCAAGGGCACACCGAACAAGTGGCTCGATCTTGAGGCCCTCTCCCGTCGACTACTGCCCAACGATCAGATCGTCAAGATTCGCTACTTCACGGCAAGAATCTCAGCGCGGCCCGATGACCCGCAGCAGGCTGTTCGGCAGGAGACGTACCTTCGAGCGCTCAACACGCTCCCGCTGGTCGAGACCCACTTCGGGCACTACGTCACGCGCCCGACCAGGATGCCGTTGGCGAATCCACCGGCGACGGGCGCTCGCACCGTAGAGGTGCTGAAGACGGAGGAGAAGGGGTCCGACGTCAACTTGGCGACTTACCTACTGCTCGACGCGTTCCGCCAGAACTGCGACACGGCGGTGGTCATCAGCAACGACTCGGATCTGGCTGAACCCGTCCGCGTCGCCCGCACCGAGGCAGGTATCAAGGTCGGCGTGATCAATCCGCATCGAGCGAAATACCGATCGCGCCGACTGCAAGGAACGTTCTTCA
Source organism: Ilumatobacter sp. (assembly GCF_046290335.1). Lineage (GTDB taxonomy): Bacteria > Actinomycetota > Acidimicrobiia > Acidimicrobiales > Ilumatobacteraceae > Ilumatobacter_A. The sequence goes on from NZ_JBKAGH010000007.1 coordinate 115,403, forward strand.
AGCAACTCCGACCCAACGTGCTCGGTCAGTGTCAGCTACCCGAGACGCTCCACGATTCGGAGGGTTCGATTACCAAACCGACGAGGTGGTGAAAAACGCAGAGGCCCGCCGAAGCGGGCCTCGCACCCAGCCACCGAAGCGACTGGGGGAATGACTTCAATGTAGCAGTCTGATCGCCAATGTGAAGAGCGCGACAGCGAAGACCCCTCACGATACGTTCGGCTCTACCTCTCGAAGACCGGAACGAAGAATGGCCAACCCTGCAATCCAATCCCTCATCGCGGAGCTCGACTCGATCACCGAGTCTGCTGCCAAGTTGCAGAACGACGCAACGACGGATGCCGAGGCGGCAACGATCGCCGATTCGTACTACGACTGGTATGGCCGAGCACTCAGCCTCTTGCCCGATCAATTCCATCCGCGATCAAGAGATGCCTTCGAAGGCGGAACTTTCACGATGAAGATCGAGGCCTTCCTCGCGAACCCGAAGGCACCCAGCCCGTTGTTCGACGCAAGCAAGCCGGACAATCTGATTGCGTCTTCGCCCTTTCAGCATGACTTTCAGAAGCACTTCCGGACCCACGCGAGAACACAGCGCCAGATCCTGATCGAGGCCAGCCACTAGTCACCAGCAACGGGCCCGGCTTCGCAGGTTGACCCGGGCGGCGACGTGTTCATCGTTCATGGTCACGCCGAAGAACAACTGCACGCCGCAGCCCGCCTCATCAACAAGTTGACTCAGCGCGAACCCGTGATCCTCCGCGAACAGCCAAACGGCGGTCGCACGATCATTGAGAAGTTCGAATCTCACGCCTCCGAGTGCGCCTTCGCAATCGTGTTGCTGACGGCCGATGACCGTGGTCGATCCGCAAAGGTGCAAGACGAGCAGCCGCGCGCTCGACAGAACGTGGTGTTTGAAGCTGGATACTTTGCAGGCCTTCTCGGTCGCGGCAAGGTCGTATTGCTCCACGAACCCGGGGTCGGACTACCTTCGGATCTGGATGGCGTCCTCTACATCGAACTCAGCGGAGGTTGGCAGACAAACGTGGGAATTGAGATGCGCGCAGCCGGCTTGGACATCGATCTGAATCGACTCTCGTCGGGCGATTGATCGACCGGGCCCTGCATTCAGTCATCGTCGCCACGAAGCAGGTCACCGAGGCCGGCGGCGAGGGCTTGGTCGGCAGCAGCAAACGCGTGGGCGTAGACGCGCAGGGTCATCGCCGGGTTGGAGCGGCCGAGGCGGCCCGCAACGGTTCGCACGTCGTGGCCCTGGCCGATCGAGACGGTGGCCGGCCAATGGCGCGGGTCATGCAGCCGCCACTTCATGTCGATGGCCGGAGCCTTGCCCGCCGTCGTCCGCTACCAGCCGATGTGATCCGGCGGGACAAGGTCGGGACCGACCCCGAACATCCACGGGCCGCATCGCTCGCGTGCACGACACAGTGTCGAGCGACATCACTCACCTGGGCTGCCATTCGGGCGAGAGTACGCCGGAGGTGTCACACCGAAGAGCGCACATCGCTCGGGTCGAAACGACGAACGGCCGGTCGACGACCGACGTCGTCGACCGGCCATCAACTCAGAATCACTCGATACGCAGGCCCGAAATGGCCCGGCTGATCACGAGCTGCTGGATCTGCTCGGTGCCTTCGAAGATGTCGTGGATCTTCGCGTCACGGTGCCAGCGCTCGACCGGGTACTCGCGGGTGTAGCCGTAGCCGCCGAGGATCTGGATCGCCCGCTCGGTCACCCACGTCGCCGTACGGCCGGCCTTGAGCTTGGCCATCGAACCTTCGGCGTTCTTGAAGCCGCGCTGCTTGCCGAGCCACGCGGCCCGCCAGATCAGTGCGCGAGTCGCTTCGATCTCGGTCGCCATGTCGGCGAGCATGAACGCGATCGACTGGTTCATGATGATCGGGCGACCGAACGCGTGACGCTCCTTCGCGTACTCGGTCGAGTACTCGAGCGCCGCACGGGCGATACCGAGCGCCTGTGCGCCGACCGCCGGTCGAGTCGCCTCGAAGGTCTGCATGGCGGCCTGAGCGTTGCCCTTCTCGCCGCGGCGAACCTTCGCCAAACGCTCGTCGAGCTTCTCCTTGCCGCCGAGGAGGCAGCGACCCGGCACGCGCACGTCGTCGAGCACGACCTCAGCCGTGTGCGACGCGCGGATACCGTGCTTCTTGTACTTCTGCCCCTGCGAGAGCCCCTTGGTGCCCGGCGGCACGACGAACGACGCATGCCCCTTCGAGCCGAGCTCGGGGTCGACGACGGCGACGACGACGTGGATGTCGGAGATACCACCGTTGGTGATCCACGCCTTCGTGCCGTTGAGGACCCATTCGTCCTTGGCCTCGTCGTACTTTGCCGACGTGCGGTAACCACCGACGTCGGAGCCCGCGTCAGGCTCGGACGCGCAGAACGCACCCAGGGCGAGCTTGCCGGTGTCGGCGTTCTCGTAGCACTGCGGCACCCACTCCATCATCTGCTCGGGGGTCGCCGACGAGGCGATACCGGCAGCGGCGAGTCCCGATCCCATGATCGCCATGGCGATGCCCGCGTCGCCCCAGAACAGTTCCTCGATCGCGACAGGCATCGACAAGCCGGTCGGATCGTTCATCATCGCTTCGGCCATGAACTCCCAGCTGTACAGGCCGATCTCCTTGGCCTGCTCCACGATGGGATAGGGGAACTCTTCCTTCTCGTCCCACTCTTCACCGGCCGGACGAACCACGTTCTCAGCGAAGTCGTGTACCCACTTCTGCAGGGTCAGCTGATCTTCGTTGAGCTTCATCGAGAAATCGGTCATGCCTCCAAGTTACCCGCTGGTAACCACGGTGTCTACTCGTCGGTAACCATCGACCGGTAGGGCCCTGCGCCGTCAGCGGCGGACGGTGGTGCCGTCTTTGGTGGTCTCGACGGTCCAACCGTCGGCCTGCAGTTCGGCGCGCAACGCGTCGGCCGTTGCGAAGTCCTTCGACGCACGCGCCACGTCGAGGGCGGCAGCCTTCGCGGTGACGTCGGCGGGCACGTCGTCGCCGCCCGCTGAGAGTTCGAGGCCGAGGGCCGCGCAGATCTCCATCACCGCGGCCACGAGCGGACCAGCCGAGGCATCGCCACTGTCGATCGCCGAGTTCGCTGCTCGCACTGTGTCGAACACGATCGACATCGCCTTGGGAGTGTCGAGGTCGTCGTCCATCGCCGCGCGAAACGCATCGAGCAGATCCTGATCGGGGTCGGCGCTCGGCACGTTCGCGGCGCGAGCGGCGAAGGCGTCGAGCCCGGCGAGCGACGCGACCGCCTGGTCGATGTTGCCCTGGCCAAGCTTCACCGGGCTGCGATAGTGCGCCTGCAACAACACGATGCGATAGGCGCGCTGGTCGTAGTGCTCGATCAGGTCGAGCAGGTTCGAGACGTTGCCGATCGACTTCGACATCTTCTCGCCCTCGGCGTCGACGACGAAGCCGTTGTGCATCCAGTGCTGCGCGAAGGTCTTGCCGAGCGCCACCGCCTGGGCACGCTCGTTCTCGTGGTGCGGGAACCGCAGATCCTGGCCACCGCAGTGCAGGTCGAACCCTTCGCCGAGCAGACCGAGGCTCATCACGACGCACTCGCTGTGCCAACCCGGGCGCCCATCACCCCACGGCGACGGCCACGACGGCTCGTCGGGCTTGGAGAACTTCCACAACACGAAGTCGGCGGGGTGGCGCTTCTGAGCCGCTCCGTGGACCTCACGGTCGCCGCCACCCGCTCGCATGTCATCGAGCGTCTGGAACGCGAGCAACCCGTAGTCATCGACCGATTCGACGTCCATGTACACACCGTCGTCGGTGATGTACGCCTTGTCGATCGCGATGAGTTCGCCGATCATCTCGACCATCTCGTCGACGTATTCCGTCGCCCGAGGCACATCGGTCGGTCGCTTGACGTTGATGCCTTCCATCGCCTCGAACCACATCGCTTCGCACTTCGTGGTGATGTCCTGCCACGGACGATCTTCCCGCTTGGCCCGGTTGATGATGTTGTCGTCGATATCGGTGATGTTCGAGACGAGCCGTACCTCTAGCCCACTCCATTCGAGGTATCGGCGAAGGATGTCGTAGCTCAGCGTCGCCCGGCCGTGACCGAGGTGCGCGGGGCCGTACACCGTCGGCCCGCACAGGTAGATGCTGACCTTGCCCGGCTCACGAAGAGCCAGCTCGCGCACGGAACGAGTCGCAGTGTCATACAGGTGCAGCACGACGCGAAGTGTACGAGCCCACCCCGACCGACCCGTATCGGTTTGTCTCAGACACAAACCGATACGCCCGCACCGAGCTCGATGACGTTTCGCTGACGCTCCGAGGCACACGGTGGCGGGCATGAGCAAACCCGCACGACTCCCCGCTGGCGCGCCAGCCTCGCTCCGACAGTTCGTTGCCTGCACCCTCGACACGACGACCCTCGACCTCACCGACCTGGGCTGGATTCCCCGCCCCGCCGAGGTCCCCGACGCCCTCGCACCCTCGGTCTCGATCGGCGACGACGCCACCTCGACGAGCGCGACGATCAAGGTCGGCTACGGACCCTTCATCGCTGTCGCGCTGCCTGCATCGATCGTCGAGGGCGAGCTTCGCATCGATGCCGCCGACCTCCCCTTCGGCATCGGACCGAACGTCACGAAGTGGGTGGACGCGTTCAACGCCACCCTGCGCGCCAACGGCAAGCGACTCGACGAGTTCTCAGTCGACAGTGACTCCATCTCGCTCACCAAGAAGCCTGCCGTGACTGCGACCGACGGCTCGACGGTCGCCCCCAGTGCATCGACGACCACGGTTGTCGCCGCGCCACCTGCGACCGAGCCGCCGAAGAAGTCGGGCTCCGGTTGCCTCGCCTGGGCCGCCGGAGCGGTCGCAGCGATAGCCGTGGCCGTCGGAATCGGTGTGGTCGCCACCAATTCCGGCGACGACACCGCCCAGACGAGCGACAGCATCATCGTCGTCGACGAGCCGGCCTCGACCGAACCAGCAACCACCGGACCAGCAACCACCGGACCAGCAACCACCGGGCCAGCGACGACGATCGCACAGGTCGGGCAGAGCGACGGCCTGTCGCTGATCGACAACATGGCGCTGTGCCACGCCTTTTCGGATTCCGACAGCGACAGCCCCGACCAACGAGGCATCGACTACGGCAGGATCTCCCTGCCCTCCGGCCCGTGCGAGCCCGTCGTGGCGGGGACACACACCCCGCCGTGCCCGGCGACGTCACTCGTCTGTGAGGTGCCCGGCGCGCCGCCGTTCGTCATCGGCGGGACCTTCGGCACCGACCACACTCGACAGATCACCGACGCCGCCACTGGCATCCTGAGCAACTCCACCGCCGAACAGATGCTGTTCCTGATCGACGAAAGCGGACTCGGCGACTCGGCGGCGAACGTGGTGCTCGACTGCAACGGCCAACGCATGGTGGGCAGCACCGTGCTCCGAGCCGGAGCCATCAGCTCAGCTGACATCCCGTTGCAGTCATACGGAACCTGCCAGCCGGCACCGCTCGAGTTCCTCGACGGACCGCAGTCGGGCCTCCTCGTCGTGGTCTCACCCCCGGGCGACCCGTACACCGTCGACGATGCCCAGCCGGACCCTGGCGAACCCGACGTGGAGCGATACGTACGAAGCAGTGCACGATTCTCGGTCGAACCGACCTGGGCCGATGCAACGTCGATCATCCATCAGACCATCGCCGGTGCACCAGTCGACGACCGATGCACCTGGTTCTTCGACGCTGCCGACGTCGGGCAACTCGTGCGTGTGCTCGACGGATGCGGCACCCGACAGAACCTCTGGGTGTTCGCCGCTGCGACGACCCCCGTCGACATCGACGCCGCGATCTCGATGACGGACACGGCGATCGGGACCACGGCCACGCTCGTCGCACCGCCGCCGGATGCCCCGGACGACACCGGCGCCTTCGACGCGCTGTTCGACAACACGGTCTTCCCGTGTGGCTTCGGCTACATCGCCTACACCGCGTGTAGCGACGACGAGCCGGACATGAACGCCAGTGGTCTCGTCACCGTCAGCGCCTCCCTGCTCGATGCGGTTCCGATTCCCGGCGACGGCACCGACCGGGCCCACGTCGTCGACTTCGGGAGCAACGGCGGACCGACGTACACGATGCGACAGGCCGACGTTGGCTGGGGCGTCGAGTCGTCCGCTGGCACGACCCGAGCACGGGCACTGATCCGCGGCAACTCGATCACCCTCGTCGTTCCCGACGACGAGATCTCCGTTGCCGACCTGGGCTATGTCTGGCGCACCGAGATCGACGGCCAGGTCGCGGAGCAACCACCCGTCGCTGTCGTGGGCCGCCTGACCGTCCCGGCGCTTGCCGCCACGAACCCCGACGAGCAGCCCGAGCCAACCGGGCCAAGCGAGCTTCCCGAGCAGCCTGTCGCCGTCGTCGAGACGCTCCCCGAGTTCTACGCGAACCTCTCGGCGAGCCTTGCGGCGGGCGACGCCGGATTCGCCCTCGACCGGCTCGATCCTCGAGTGTTCGAGGCATTCCCCGAGTCGTGCCCGGCGGTGCTGCAGACGGTCGCCGACCCCGACTTCGGGATCGACCTCGTCGAAGCCGGACCAACCGAGGCGTGGACCTACGAGGCGGCCGGGCTCGCGATCTCGATCCCGGACGCGATCGCCGTCACCGTGCAGCTCCGCGGTCGGGGCCAGACCGGCACACCGACACGATCCCACCTCACCCTCATCGACGGCCGCTACCACTGGTTCACCCGCTGCTGACCAAGCGCTCGTCGACCCGTATCGGTTTGTCTCAGGAGCGTCAGCGGATAGGGCGGTAGTTGGTGTTGCGGTGGTCGATGAGTCGTGCGGTGATGAGGAACACGGTTGCGAGGCAGAGGGCGGCGTGGCGGTGTGTTGCTCGGCGGTCGGTGTTGCGTTGGATTTGGCCGTAGTTGGTGAACCAGGAGTGGGTGCGTTCAGCGACCCAGCGGCGCCCGAATCCGACGAGTTGGATGCGGCCCTGACCTGGCTGGTTTCGTGGGATCACGTTCACGTCGCCGATCGTGTAGTCGGCGAGTCTGTCGGGGAGTGATTTGTAGCCGAATCCTCGGTCGAGGTGCAGGGTGCCGATCCGTGCGGTGACGGGATGTGCGGTGATCGCGTTGAGGGTGGGTTGCAACAGTCGGTAGTCCTGGCGGTTTGCGCCGTCGATGACCCAGCCGATCGGGATGCCGTCGGCGTCGACGCCGGCGCACCACTTCCAGCCCAGACGACCGTGGGTTTTCGGGCCTGCAGCGGTTCCTTCACCCCCGCACGGGGCAAAGTGTTCGCTGCCGTCGATGGTGACATGGGTCGGGTCCAGACCGATGATTCGGTCGTACGCGGCCAGTGCTTGCTCGAGCAGTTGATCGAACACCCCGGCGTCGATCCACTCGTCGCGACGGGACCGCAGGGTGGTGTCGGACACGGTGTAGCCCATCAAGAACTCGACGGTCTCCCACGATGCGCCCGTCACGAGACGAATCAACAGACCCCGCAAACAGACCAGGTCGTCGATACGGGGCCGATGACAACCCAACGGATGTTCGGGCCGGTCCGGGAGCAAGCCTCGGATCGTTTCGAACACCGCATCGTGGACTTCAGAATCGAGCGCGCGCATCATATGGGTGACCTCCCCGGTCGGTTAGTTGGGTCGCACTCGGTATGAAAACCGAGCCAACCCACCGACCGGTGGATGGTCACCTATCCGCGCGACCTCCAGAGACAAACCGATACGGGTCGAGGTGGCGTCGATAGCCTCGGGCCACTATGACGACTGTTCCCGACAAGCCGACGCTGGACGGCATCGAGTCACGCTGGGCCGCCCAGTGGGAGACCGATGGCACCTACCGCTTCGATGTCGATGCCGTACGTCAGGACGTGTTCTCGATCGACACGCCACCCCCGACCGTGAGCGGTTCGCTGCACGTCGGCCACGTGTTCAGCTACACCCACACCGACACCATCGCCCGCTACCAGCGCATGGCCGGCAAGCAGGTCTTCTACCCGATGGGGTGGGACGACAACGGGCTCCCCACCGAGCGTCGGGTGCAGGCCTACTACGGCGTTCGCTGCGACCCGAGCCAGCCCTACACCGAGGGCTTCGAGCCACCGTTCCGGGGTGATCCACCGAAGAAGCACCAGGCGATCCCGATCTCGCGCCCCAACTTCCTCGAACTCTGCGACGAACTGGTCGAGATCGACGAGCGACTGTTCGAGCAGCTGTTCCGGCACCTCGGCCTGTCAGTCGACTGGGCGCTCAAGTACGCCACGATCGACGAGCGCTCCCGCCGAATCAGCCAGCGTGCGTTCCTCCGCAACGTCCAGCGCGGCGAGGCCTACAGCCAAGAAGCCCCGACCCTGTGGGACATCGATTTCCGCACCGCGGTGGCCCAGGCCGAGCTGAAAGACGAAGAGCGCCCCGGTGCCTACCACAAGATCCCATTCCGGATCGTGGGTGACGAGGCCGACACCATCGACATCGACACCACCCGCCCCGAGCTCCTCGCAGCCTGCGTCGCGCTCGTCGCGCATCCCGACGACGAACGGTTCCAGCCGCACTTCGGCAAGCGCGTCATCGTCCCGCTGTACGGCCAGGAAGTCGAGGTCCGCGCGCACGAACTGGCGCAGCCCGACAAGGGCACCGGCATCGCGATGATCTGCACGTTCGGCGACACCACCGATGTCACCTGGTGGCGCGAGCTCGCGCTCGAGATGCGCGCCATCATCGGCCGCGACGGCCGGATCCTTCCCGACGCGCCCCACGGCGTCGATCCCGACACGTACGCACTGATCGCCGGCAAGTTTCCCAACCAGGCGCAGAAGGCCGTCGTCGAGCAACTGATCGAACAGGGCATCCTCATCGGCGAACCCCGCCCGATCACCCATCCCGTGAAGTTCTACGAGAAGGGCGACCGACCGCTCGAGATCGTCACCTCCCGGCAGTGGTACATCCGCAACGGCGGCAAGGACGCGGATCTGCGCGCCGCGCTCATCGCACGCAGCGGCGACGTCGTCTGGCATCCCGATCACATGCGCCACCGCTACGAGAACTGGGTCGAAGGGCTCAACAGCGATTGGCTCATCAGCCGCCAACGATTCTTCGGCGTGCCCATTCCCGTCTGGTATCCGCTCGACGCGTCCGGTGAGCCGATCTACGACACGCCGCTGCTGCCCGACGAAGCCGACCTGCCGGTCGACCCGTCCATCGACGTGCCGGCCGGTTACCGAGACGACCAGCGCGATCAGCCCGGCGGGTTCGTCGCCGACCCCGACATCTTCGACACGTGGGCGACCTCGTCGCTGACACCCCAGATCGCCGGCGACTGGGAAGGCGACTCCGATCTCTTCGAGCGCATCTTCCCGATGGACATGCGGCCCCAGGGTCACGACATCATCCGCACCTGGCTGTTCTCGACCATGACCCGCAGCCATCACGAGCACGATGCGGCGCCATGGAAGCACGCGGCGCTCTCGGGCTGGATCCTCGACCCCGACCGCAAGAAGATGGGCAAGTCGAGTGGCAACGCCATGACTCCCGAAGGATTGCTCGACCAGTTCGGCACCGACGCCGTCCGATACTGGGCCGCGTCCGGACGACCGGGCGTCGACACGACGTTCAGCGAAGAGCAGATGAAGGTGGGTCGCAAGCTCGCCAACAAGCTGCTCAACGTGTCGAAGTTCGTGCTGTCGTTCGGTGACGTCGACATGTCCGGCGCACTGAGCGACACGGTCACCGACCCCGTCGACCTGTCGATGCTGGCCAAGCTCGATGCCGTCGTGGCCGAGGCGACGACCGGCTTCGAGGCCTTCGACTACGCCCGCGGCCTCGAACGCACCGAATCGTTCTTCTGGTGGTTCTGCGACAACTACGTCGAACTCGTCAAGAACCGGGCGTACGAATCGATGGGTCCACACGCCGCTGCGTCGGCGCGACGGGCGCTGCGCGAAGCGTTGTCCACATGCCAGCGGTTGCTCGCCCCGATCCTGCCGTTCGCAACCGAAGAAGCCTGGAACTGGTGGCACGACACGAGCATCCATCGCGCGAGTTGGCCGACGGCGAGCGAGCTCGGCGGTGACCCCGACCTGATCGATCCGACGATCGAGGCACTCACGATCGTGCGTCGCGCCAAGTCGGAGGCCAAGGTCAGTCAGCGAGCCGAGGTGGCGTCGGTGACGATCTCTGCTCCGTCGGCACTGCACGAGGCGCTCGCCGCCGGCCGTGCCGATCTGGCCGCAGCAGGATCGATCGCCTCCATCGAGATCGCGACCGCCGACGAACTCGACTGCTCGGTCACCCTCGCCCCGTCCGACTGAACGGCGCCCACTTGCCCGCGACGTCATCCGGTGCTACTCGACACCATCATTTTCTGGTCGGCGGCGATGTTGCAATCAGGTGACGGATGTCTCGTCACGATGCGATAACCTGCGGGCGTATGCGGTCGTCGTCGAAGTTGCTGGTCACGCTGGCGATGCTCGCGTCCGTGCTGGCGTTCGGCGGCATGCACGCCGGAGCGCAGGCTGACACTCCCACGACCGACGAGACCACCACCACCGAGGCGGGTGACGACGACACCTCGACGACCGACGACACGACCGCTCCAGACGAGACCGCTCCCACCGATCCGGGTGACGACGAGAACACCACGACCACTGACGACACCACGACCACTGAGGCGACGACTGTCCCCGAGAGTTCGACGACACTCGATCCGTTCCCGGACCCGGTCGACATCTCCAGCCTCAGCGTGCCGTCACGGCCCGGAACCACGTTCCAGACCCGCCCGCTGCCTCCCCCGCCGACAACCACCACGACGCTGCCCGACCCGACACTGCTCCCCGCCAACTCCGGCACCGGTCGCCGCGCGGTGTACTCGAAGTCGGCCCAGCGCGTCTGGGCGGTCGACGCCAACGGCACCGTGTTGAAGACGCATCGCGTGTCGGGCAAATTGACATGGTGTGACCCACGGGTCGGCACCTATGAGGTCTGGTCGCGGTCGCGTCACACGTATTCGATCAACAACCCGACGATCAAGTGGGGCTATATGGTCCGTTTCACCAAGGGGTGCAACGGCGGCAACATCGGATTCCACGAGATCCCGTTCCAATACGGCCAGCCCGTTCAGACGATCGCCCAACTCGGGCAGCCGCTCTCCGGCGGGTGCGTCCGCCAGGCTCTGCCCGACGCCATCTGGATGTGGAACTGGGCACAGTTGGGTACCAAGGTCGTCGTCCTGCCTTGAGTCGGCGCTCGTCGGCGGTAACGATCCCCCACTGCTGAACGAAGCGACGACGTTGGACTCGGTATCGTCTCCGTCTTCATGGCTGCCGAGGTTCCCCACGACATGACCCCTCCGCTGGCGCCAGTGAAGCTCCGCCGTACCTGGCCGCAGCGTCTCCTCGTGCTCGCTGTGTCGCTCGCGGCCGTGGGCTCCTTCGCCGCCGCCGCGGCGATCTGGTTCGTGCAGCAACAACTCGAGGATCGCAACCTCGTCGCGATCGACTCCGGGACCGGCTCGAGCGGTGTCTCGTTGTCGCCCGGCGACGCCACCGTCTCGACGGCCGAACCAACCCCCTCGGCTGACGACGAGACGGTGGCCACCGAACCGCCAGCACCGGTCGAGACATTCCCGCCCGCCGAGCCGGCCGCCCGAAACATCTTGGTCACCGGCGCCGACAACAACTCGTGCCTCGACCCTGATTCGCCGTACGCCGCGGCGTTCGGAAATCGCGACGGCTTCGGTGAGCGAAGCGACACGATCATGATGTGGCGCGTCAACCCGGCGACCTCGCAAGTCGCCGTCCTCTCGTTTCCTCGCGATCTGTGGGTCAGCATCGACGGACGCTCCAGCAAGAACCGGATCAATACCGCCTACGAGCGCGACGATCCCCAGCGGCTGATCAACACGATCTTCCAGAACTTCGGCATCGCCACCGACCACTACGTTCAGGTCGACTTCTGCGCCTTCAAGACGATGGTGGACGCGGTCAACGGCGTGGCGGTTCCGTTCGAGCGGTCGGTGCGCGACGTGAAGACCGGCTTGAACGTGCAGATCGAAGGCCCGAGCTGCTTCGAGTTCGACGGCGATCACGCGCTCGCCTACGTCCGGTCTCGATCGCTCCAGGTGATCCAGGACGACGGCACCTGGCGAACCGACCCGTTCTCCGACCTGAGCCGCATCTCGCGCCAGCAGGACTTCATCCGGCGCGTCGTCGACGAAGCCATTGCGAATGCCTTCTCCCCGAGCGTCATCACCGGCCTGCTCGACACGAGCAAAGAGTTTCTGGTGACCGATACGGGGCTCACACCCAATCGAGTCCTGCAGTTTGCGGGCGTCGTCCGGACGGTCGATCCTGCCGCGATCACGACGTATCAGATCCAGGCCAGCGGCCAGACGATCTCGGGGAACTCGGTGCTGGTGCCGCGACTCAATGGCGACAACATGCAGGCCGTTCTCGCGCTCTTCCGCGGGGAGGCCACGCTGGCAGAACGTCCGATTCAAGATCTCGATGCCGACCTCGACGGCGACGACACTCCGAGCGCGACGACGGTCCCGCTCACGACGACCCAGGTCGAGCCCGACTCGGCGGCTCCGGCCGTGACCGACGCAGCGACGACCACGACCGAGGCCATGCCCTTCGAGCCGATCCCGCAGGTTGACGCCGAGAGCGACGTCGTTGGTTACGTCCCCGACGGCAGCATCTCCTGCACCTGACCGCCGGACACCGATCCACGACCACCCCGGCGAACCACTGTCCTGCGACTGAGCACACCGCCTGAATCGCGGGCCGCGGAACCGGTCAGCTGTCGAGCACGCTTGCGAGCGCCGCGGCCGCCGCGCTCGGCCCCGCGACCGTCGTGAGACGAGCTCCGGTCTGCTCGGCCAATGCTTCGGCTTCCTCGCTGTCGCCTTCCGGAGCGATGATGACGAGTTCCTCGAGTCCGGCGGCCGCGCTCACGACGTCGCCCGGAACCGTCGCCCGACAGTCGGACAACAGCACGGTGATCTTGCGGCCAGCGTTGGATCGACGCAGTTGCTCGGAAGCAGAGAGCAACGCGCCAGCGACATCGGTCGTGCCAAATCCTCGGAGCGCGAGCACGGCGTCGACGACCGCCTCGTTCGACTTCGTTTGGTCTTGCGACTTGGCAGCCACGATGTCCTTGCCAAAGGAGAGCACCGAGTAGTCGTCAGGTGAGCGCCACGCGACAGCCGAGGCGGTAACCGCCGAGGTCGCCAGCGGTGCGCCACCCATCGAGCCGCTCCGGTCGACGAGCAAACAGATCGCCGTGCCCGGCGTGACCCAGCCGCGCACCCGCAGGTCGTCTGGATCGACCGCCGATCGCGTACTCCGAGCGGTCAGCACCGCATCCAGGCTGGCATCGAGATCGATGTCGCCGGCGTCCGGGCGATAGCGCTTCGTCTCGAGCTTGCCGATGCCTCGCGGTCGAGACGGCCCACGCTTCGCGAGGTCGAGGAACAGACGTCCGGCGAGCCGCCGAGCGAGCTCTCGCAGCGCCGGATCGGTCGCGCCGGTCAGATCGGCGAGCATCGCCAACATCTGATCGGGGTCGTCCTCCATTGCCTCCTCCACCGCCCCCTCGTCGAGTTCCCCCACCTCCGGTGAGATCTCCTCAAAGTTCGGCTGCTGAGCGAGCTCACGGCGCGACGTGGTCTTCTTGCGTGCCTTGCTGACCTCTTCGTCGGCGTCGTCGCCTTCCTTGGCCTGCGGCGGTGGGCTGTTCAGTTGGAGGTCGTGGCCCCAATCGGGGCGCCAGCTTTTCCCTCATCACCGGCCCCCTCATCACCGGCGACCCGTCCGAAGACCTGCTGCCACAACTCCGAGATGACCTCTTCGGAGGTTCGGGTGGTGCCTTCACGCAATCGCACCCGTCCCGACAGCGCGACGAGCGCGGCGTCGAGCGACACACTCGGATTCTCGACCGGATGCCCACGCAGCTCAGCGAGCGATGCCGCAACGAGCACCATGTCGATCGCTCCACGAACCGATGACCCGACACGCAGATCAGGGTGGGCCCGAGTGAGCCGAACCAACTCCACGACCTGATCGACGCCGCCGCCGACGCCCGCCCCGGCCGCTCGGCGAACGATCTCGGCCTCGTCGGGAGCCGACTGATACCCGACGGCGATCCGACACACTCGGTCGTACACCGCGCCGGAGATCCGCGCCGTGCCGACGGCATCGAACGGGTTCATCGCCGCCACCAGGCGGAACCCCGGCGACGCTTCGATCCGACCCAACCGTGGCACCGTGATCTCCCGTTCGCTCATGACCGTGATCAACACGTTGAGCGTCTCCTCAGGAACGCGGTTGAGCTCCTCGATGTAGAGCAGCGAACCGTTCTGCAGTGCGCTGGCCAGCGGACCGGGCACGAACACGTCGGCGTCGTAGCCCTCTGACAACACGCGAGCCGGGTCGAAGTGACCGACCACGCGAGCGGGCGTGAGCTCGGCGTTGCCTTCGACGAACTCGAAGCCGATGTCCATGGCACGCGCCACTCCGCGCAGCAGCGTCGATTTCCCGGTACCCGGGGGGCCCTCGATCAAGATGTGGCGGTCGGACGCGATCGCCGCGACCACGAGTTCGATCTCGCGCACGCGTCCGACGACGCCAGAGCTGAGTCGAGTGACGAGGTCGTGCAGGTCGACTGGCTGCTCACCCATGCAGGATCACACCTCGGATGTTCTCGCCGTCACGCATGGCTTGATAGCCCACGTTGATCTCGTCCAGCGAATAGGTCTTGGTGATCAATTCGTCGAGCTTGAGCTGTCCTTCCCGGTACATGCTCAACAGTCGGGGGATGTCGGCACGCGGGTTGAGGGACCCGAAGATCGTGCCCTTGATCTCCTTGTTCCACATCGCCAACTCGAACAAGTTGACCGACGACTCGGTTTGGGTGATCGGCGCGACGCCGGTGACGACGATCGTGCCACCCTTGCCGGCGAGGCCTGTGCCCAGCGCCATCATGTCGCCGTACAACACGCCCGGCGTCAAGATCACCTTGTCGGCCATGTGGCCCCAGGTCATCTCCTGGACCTGTGGAAACGCTTCTTCCATCGACGAGAACGTGTGCGTCGCGCCGAACTCCATGGCCTGCTCGCGCTTGAACTCGATCGGGTCGATGGCGATGACGTGGCGAGCGCCCGCGATCTTCGCTCCTTGCACTGCATTCATGCCGATACCACCGATACCCACCACGACGACGGTGTCGCCGGGCTGGACGTTGCCGCGCTCGGTGGCCGATCCGAAACCGGTCGCCACGCCACACGAGACCAACGCCACGGCTTCGAGCGGCAGGTCGTCGTCGACCTTGATGACCTGCGACTCGGCGACACAGGTGTGGTGCGCAAACGTCCCGAGCTTGGCGAGCATGTTGAGCTCGGTTCCGTCCTCCAGGCGATGCCGGGAAGTCTCGTCGGTGATCATCCCCTTGCGGAACGTGCCACCGCCGGCGTCGCACAGATTCTGGCGACCGGTCGAGCAGTAGCGGCACCGACCGCACGACGGTACGAACGAGGCCGAGACGTGATCGCCCACCGCAACGCTGGTCACGCCGGGGCCGACCGCAGCGACCACGCCGGCGCCCTCGTGCCCACCGATCAGCGGCCACATGCTGTCGATACCGAGCATCTCCCACGCCTCTTCGGGCGGCACCATGTCGCCGGTGATCATGTGTTCGTCGGAATGGCACAGGCCAGCGGCCTTCCACTCGACGATCACCTCGCCGACCTTGGGATCGTCGACCTCGATGTCGACGACCTCCCAGTCCTGGCCGGTACCTCTGATGATCGCTGCCCTGGTTCTCACGACGACCCCCTGTCCCCACGGATGTTCGGCGCCGACGGACCGGCGCCTTCGTGAGCAACGTAGCCGGGCGACCCGCACACCACCGCAGTGCAGGTCATCGTGCCTGGCACGATGACCTGCACGCTGCTTCTCGAGGGCGGGTCAGGGTGCGACGTACGCCTTCAGGGCGTTGGTGTACTGGGTGGCGTCGGGGGTGTTGTAGTACTCGGTCTGGCCCTCGTCGACGAACACGAAGAACGGGCACTCGGTGTCGGCCGCTTCGATCGTCTCGGTGCCGACCACCTCACCGGTGGTCGCCTCGTAGACGGTCATCTCATAGGTGATGTCGACGAGATCGAGCGGGATCACCTCGCCCTCGTCGGCTTCGAGCTCGCACTGGACGCCGTTGGGCGTCTGCGCGACGACCTTCGCGCAGGCGATCAGTTCGATCGCGACGAACTCGCTGTTGTCGTCGAAGTTCGAGTCCTGCTCGATGGTCCAGCCGGCCGGAAGGTCGAGGAAGCTTGCGTCGATCCACAGTCCGCTGTCGGACTCCTGCATCAGCATCACCGGGCGGGGCCCGGCACCGTCCGACAGCGGCGTCGCTCCGCCGAAACCGACCTGGGTGTCACAGACACGGCTGAACTCGGAGGTGAACTGCGGCAGGTCCGCCACCAGGCCTTCCCCCGCCGGAGCGTCCGTCACCTCGTCGGCGGGTGTGTCCGTCGCATCGTCGAGCGCGCTGTCCGCGTCGGCCGCCAGATCGTCGAGTTGGCCCTCGGCGTCGGCCGCGATCTCGTCGAGGGCAGCTTCGGCCTCCGCGGCGATCTCCGCCAACTCCTCATTGACGGCATCGGCGTCGCTGTCTGAACCGCCGCAGGCGGCGCCCAACACGGCGACGACAGCGAGAGCGGGAATGAAACGGCGTTGCATGATCTGGTATCTCCTCGTTCACGCGGCTCGTGGATCGAGCCGTCGCCGAGGAACCTACGCAGGCGCCGTCAACCCAGCGTTGCTGCCCCACCACGCTGGGGCAGCAGACCTCCACATGACGTCAGTAGACCACCGGTCCGCGTCAGTAGACCATCACGCCGCGGATGTTCTTGCCCGCCCGCATGTCGTCGTACCCGTCGTTCACGCCGTCGAGCGTGTATTCCTTCGTGACGAGGCCGTCGAGGTCGAGCTGACCCTCGCGGTAGAGGCTCAGGAGCTTGGGGATGTCGGCGCGCGGGTTGCCCGAGCCGAACAGCGACCCGACGACCTGCTTCTCCATCAGCGTGAGATCGAGCAGGCTCATGTTGGCCGACATCTCCATCGCCGGGTGGATGTTGGTGACGACGACGCGTCCGCGCTTGGCGGTGAGGGCCAACGCTTCGGCCATCAGCTCACCGGAGCCGACGCCCATCGTGAGGATGACTTTGTTGGCCATCGTGCCCCACGAGGCAGCGCCGAGCGGCTCCATTGCCTCGGTCATCGATGCAGCCGTGTGCGTGGCGCCGAACTCCATCGCCTTCTCGCGCTTCGACTCGACCGGGTCGATCGCCCAGATCTGCTTGGCGCCGGCGAGCTTGGCGCCCTGAATGGCGTTGGCGCCGATGCCACCCACGCCCACGACGGCGACCACGTCGCCGGGGCTGACCTCGGCGGCGTACACCGACGAACCCCACCCGGTCACGACGCCACACCCGAGCAGGCAGGCCCGGTCGAGCGGCACGTCCTTGTCGATCTTGATGCAGCTCGCCTCGTTGACCACGGTGTCGTGCGCGAACGTGCCGAGCATGCACATCAGTCGCAGGTCCTGACCCTGCCCATGGTGACGCGAGGTCATGTCGGACGCCTGCATCCCGGCGCCCATCAGCGCACCGAGGTCACACAGGTTCTGATGGCCGGTCGAACAGCTCGCGCAGCGACCGCACGACGGGATGAAGCCGAACACGACGTGGTCACCTTCTTCGAGCCAGCTCACGCCCTCGCCGACGGCGGTCACCACGCCCGCGCCTTCGTGGCCACCGATGATCGGCAGTTCGAACGGCAGGTCGCCGGTGACGAGGTGTTCGTCGGAGTGGCACATGCCGGACGCGGCGAGCTTGACGCGCACTTCGCCTGCTTTGGGATCGTCGAGTTCGATGTCCTCGACGCTCCACGGTGCGTTGACTTCCCAGAGAATTGCGGCCTTGGTCTGCATGAAACGATCGTAGGTCATGTGACCGCCTTCACGTCAACGCAGCGCGCCCCGCACGGCCTGCACTGAGTGCTGCGCTCGGCCCCGTACTCGGTCCTGCGCTCCGTCACCACCGGGTGATACCAAGGTGGCCGACCGGCCGACGGTCGGCACACTGGTTCGATGAGTGACGACGATCTGGCTGCCCACCTCGACGCGTTGCACCTCGACGCGGTCGCCGCGCTGGTGCGTGACATGTCGGACGACGAGTTGCACCATCTCGCGGAGCTGGTGCGTCACGTGCAGATCGAACGAGCGGTCGCGAGCGGCGACGAAGACTCGATCATCGCCTCGGCGTTCGAAACCGGATTCAGTCGCGACGGACTCGGCGTCTTGCCGTGGATCGAAGGCAACGTCATCGTGTGTCCCGGCGGCATGGTGTCGAAGTCGAAGACGAGCCATCGATGCCGCTTCGTGAGCGTCGACGACGCATGGGTCTGGGAGTCGAGCCTGCTGCTACGCGAAGACAAGCGGTCATCTCCCGGCACCGATGAAGGGTTTCGGGCGATCGCGCTGCTCCCGGTGGTCGATGGCACCCAACTCGACGTCGTGAGCGGCAAAGCGCGAAGTGGCCAGCACTCGGTCGACCACGTCGTGAGCTATGAAGTGCGTGGCGGCGAGCTCGTCGAGGTGTCACAGCGCAACGTGTCGCCGCGCCACTGAGCAGCCGATCGTCGAAGGCGCCGATCGACGTCAGGAACGAGGCAGTACTCGCACTTCGATGTAGCGATCGGCCGGAGCCCAGCGGTTCAGCGCCGAGCGCACATCGTCGAGCGTCACCGACGACACGATTTCGAGTTCGTCGAGAAAGTCGTCGAAGTCGTCGTTGCCAGCCTCGTCGACGAGGACGTCGAGGACCTCGTCGTTGACCTGGCCGTTGTTGAAGAAGTTCAACTGTTCGGTCACCGTCGCCAGCGCATTGGTGAACTCACGTTCGCTGGGGCCGTCGGTGCGTAACGCTGCGAGCTGATCGATGACCGCCTGCGAGACACGGTCGACCTCGTCCGGCGCTGTCGACACCGACAGATAGAACTCGCTCGACGGCTCACCGCCGCTCCCGAGCGAGAGTTGGCCGAACGGCGAATACGAGTCGCCGAGCTCTTCGCGCACGACGTCGGTCAGGCGATTGTTGACGACTTCTTGCACGACTCGAGCGAGCACGTCGTCGAAGCGGTCGGTACTGGCGGTCCCGGTGAAGAGGAACGACACGTTCGCCGTGTCGCCCTGCCCGGCGAAGGCGTCAACCTGCACCACCCCTGGCGGTGGCGGTTCCTCCTGATATCCCGTGACCTCGACCCGATCGGTGGCCGGCAAGGTGGCGAGGTAACTGCCGGCCAGCTCGATCGCGTCGTCGAGCGAGAAGTCTCCGCTGAAGGAGAACGTCCAGTCGCCGGCATCACCGAACCGATCGGCTGCCACCGCGGCGATGCCCTCGGCGTCGACGGTCGCCAGGCTCTCGGGAGTCGGCAGCAGGAATCGGATGTCGTCGTATCGCGCCGCGCGCAAGGCGAGGAACTCGGCGTAGGCGGCGTCCAGATCAGGCTGTCGGGCGAACGCCAACTCGCGATCCAGATACTGCTCGAGCGCGACCGAGTCGACGCGCGGGGCTGTCATCGACAGGTGGATCATCTGGAACAGCACGTCGAGGTCGGACGTGGCGACGTCACCGAACATTCCTTCCTCGAACGGTGCGATGTAGCCCGACAACGACACGTCCTTGCCGTCGAGGAAGGCATCGAGCGACACGCGGTCGAAGTCGCCGAGTCCGCTGTCGCCGATCACTGCCGCCGCGGCATCGGCATCGGGAACGTCCTCGTCGGCCACCGTGGCGAGTCCGCCCGGACTGCGCGCTTCGAAGAACACGCGTCCCTCGACGATCGTGTTCGTGTTGAGGGCCACTCGAACCCCGTTCGGGAACGTGACCACCGTCGGGTCGATGAAGTTCGGAAAGGGCCGGTCGGCGAGCGCGTTGACTGCCGATGGCTCGATCGAATCGGGTTGCTCGAGCAATTCGTCGCCGATCGAGACGCCGCTGGATCGAGGCTCCAGCTCGCGGTCCGCGACGGACGACACGATCGCCAGTACCTCGTCCTCCGTCGGAGCGTCGGCTGCCTCTTCGTCGGTGACCGCTGCGAACACGTGCGGTGCAGCAGCGTCGACGTGCTCGATGAAGACGTGCGCGAGGTGCTCCGGACGGGCTCGGTCGAGCACCTCGGTGATGAACTCGAACTCCGTCTCGGCCGCGACGAACGGCTCGTCGAGCAGGACGTGGTCGACGTACTCGTCGGCGAAGGACGCGTCCTGGCGCGACTCGCGTCCGTCGAAGGTCGTCTGTGCGGCGCTGCGCACGGCACCCACGGCACGAGCGACCTCTTCGGGGGTGAACCCGAAGCGAACCACGCGCTCGTACTCGTCGACGATCGCCTGCACCGCGTCGGCGACATCACCCCCGTCGACACGTACGTAGATCTCGGGGGCGACGAGCGAGCGAACGAACTCGCTGTTGGCAACCTCGGCGGAATCGAACGGGGCGTCGCCTCGCAGCGCGTCGTCGTTGAGGCGGGTGGCGACGATGTCGAACGCCATCTGGCGGTAGATCTCGGCCTGCAGGTCGGCTTCGATGGACGCGCCCGGCGACGCCGCGACCGGCAACGTGACGAACGCGTACCCCTCGACGAGGTCCGGATCGCTCACCACCCGCACCTTCGGATCGGTCGACGGGTCGACCGTCAACTCGGGTCGCTCGGGTGACGAGCCACGCGACGTCGCCGACTCGAAAC
Source organism: Ilumatobacter sp. (assembly GCF_046290335.1). Lineage (GTDB taxonomy): Bacteria > Actinomycetota > Acidimicrobiia > Acidimicrobiales > Ilumatobacteraceae > Ilumatobacter_A. The sequence continues at coordinate 136,249 of NZ_JBKAGH010000007.1, forward strand.
GTTCGACGATGGCGTCCTCGATGGCGCCGACGTCGATGTCGCCCACGACGATCACCGCGGCGTTGTCCGGCCGATACCAATCGTCGTAGAAGCGGCGCAGCGGCGCCGGCTCGGTCGCACGGATGGCCTCCTCGCCGCCGATCGGCAGGTGACCGTCGTACACGGTTCCGGCGAGGAAGAGGTCGGCGATCTCGACCAGCAGTCGCCCGTCGGCGGTCTGATCGCGCACGCGCCACTCGTCGAGCACGATGCCACGCTCGGCGACGACGTCGTCTTCGGCGATCGTGGCATGCGACAGCCACTGCTCCAACACGTCGAGACCGGTCTCGACGACCGACGGGTCGGCGGCGGGCACGGTGAGTTGGTAGACCGTTTCGTCGAAGCTCGTGTAGGCATTGATGTCGGCGCCGAATCCGGCGCCGAAGCTGCGGAGTACGTCGATCAATTCGTTCTTCGGGAAGCGCTCGGTCCCGTTGAACAGCATGTGCTCCAAGAAATGCGCACCGCCGATCTGGGCGTCGTCTTCGAGCCCGGAGCCGGCATCGACGACGAGGCGCATCTCCGCCTTCGCGCCGGGGTTGTCGTTCTCGCGGATCAGATACCGCAGCCCATTGTCGAGCGTGCCGGTGATGGTTCGATCGTCGAGTTCGGACAACACTGGCAGCCCGCCGGCGTCCGGAGCGATCGTCGGGGTCCGGCCGGGCACGTCGTCGACGAGTACACCGCCGTCGCTCGTGGTGGTCGGGGTCTCGTCGGTGGTCGGGGTCTCGTCGGTCCCGGCGAACGTGCTGTCGTCGGGGCGAACCGACGACTCCTCGTCGACCGGCTGGGTCGACACGCAACCCGCGAGCACCACCGCCGACGTGACGGCGAGGAATCGCCGCGCCGACGAAGAGAAACGATCGAAACGACGAGCCCGTGACGCCATCAGAGCACTCTACGATCGCGGCGACGCCGCAGCGGTGCAGTTCGTGTCACGGCACCGTTCGTATCGGTCGGTGCGGTCCCGACGGCGCGCCGGATCACGAGCGGGCGAACAACTCCTCGAGGCGAGGGCGCCAGTCGATGTCTTCGGTCGACTCGCCGCGAGCTTGCAGCGCTGCTCGCTCGGCAGCGAGCACCTCCGCGATCTCCGCGACACGGTCGTCGAGGATCTCGGCGAGTCGGTCGCGCAGATACTTCGCCAACGCCGGGCTCGCACCGTCGGTGCTGATCATGCCGGTCACCCGACCGGATCGAGCGATCGCCGGCAGGATGAACTCGCAGTCGACCGGCTGGTCGGCCGCATTGGTCCAGATGCCACGCGACCGCGCCACCGCCGAGATGACACGATCCGTCTCGATGTCGCCGGTCGCGGTGATCACCAGACGGATTCCGTCGAGGTCGGCGTCGACGAACGGCCGCTCGATCACTTCCCCCATCGCCTCCTCGAGCGCTCGGCGATCGACGTGCTCGCTCACCTCGCTCGCGACGAGTCGAACCCGAGCGCCGGAGCGGACGAGTGCCTCGGCCTTGCGGGCGCCGATGCGACCGCCGCCGACGACCAACACGGCGACGTCGTCGAGGTTCAACACGATCGGATACGAGAACGTCGAGCGATGTCGTGCGAATTCTGGACGTGTTGTCGGCGACATTCTCCCAGCGTAGACCGGATGTTCCGAGCGAATCATTACAAAGTTGATCGTTTTGGTCGGCTTTTGATTGAATGTCGCCATGCAACTCGCTCGGCCCACCGAATCCGACGACCCGATCCGTGACGCTCGGGCAGTACTCGAGTGGGCCGCCGAGGCGCACGGCTCGTCGATGTGTGTGACCGCCAGCTTCGGCGACGCCACCCTCGCTCACCTCGCCGCATCGACGCTTCCGGGGATCGAGATCACGCTGCTCGACACCGGCTACTTGTTCGCCGAGACCGAGTGGTACGCCGACACGCTGCGCGACCGCTTCGGGCTGAACCTGCGAATCATCCATCCCGACCCGCACCTCGAGCGCGACGTCTGGCAACGCGACACCGACGCCTGCTGCGCTGCCCGCAAGGTCGAGCCGTTGGGGCGTGCGCTCGCCGGCAAGACGGCGTGGGTGACGGGGCTCCGCCGCGACGATTCGCCGAGCCGAGCCCGCACACCGATCGTCCACGACGACTTGTTGAAGCGGATCGTCAAGGTCAATCCGCTTGCGGCGTGGACCGATGCGCACGTTGCTGACTACACCGCAGCGCACGGACTGCCGAGCCATCCACTCGCCGACCGCGGCTACCCGTCGATCGGGTGTTGGCCCTGCACGCGGCCCGTCGAGTCCGGCGCCGACACCCGATCGGGCCGCTGGGCCGACGACGCCAAGACCGAATGCGGACTCCACCTGTGAGCAGTTCCACTCCCGACACGAAGGACGCACGATGAGCGCAGAAGACATCAAGATCGAGAGCGGCTACCTGGCGGGGTCGATCGGCGCGGAACTCGGGGGCGACACCCCCGACTTCGGCCACGACGCCGAGTTGCTCCTCAAGTTCCACGGCATCTACCAGCAAGACGATCGCGACGTCCGGCGAGCCCGAACCCAACAGCAGCTCCCGGTCGACTACTCGTGCATGGTGCGCGCCTCGGTTCCCGGAGGCGTCATCTCTCCCGAGCAGTGGCTGGCGCTCGATCGTGTCGCCGGACTCGCCGACGACAAGCTCCGCCTCACCACTCGCCAGGGAGTGCAGTACCACGTCGTGTACAAGAACGAGTTGCACCAGCTCGTCAACGGAATCAACTCGTCGTTGCTGACCACCCTCGGTGCGTGTGGCGACGTGGTGCGCAATGTGATGGCGTGCCCACTGCCGCACCCCGAGCGGCGGGCCGTCATCGAGCCGGTCGTCGCCGACCTGGTCGCACGGTTCCGACCGCAGACCGAGTCGTACTGGGAACTGTGGGTCGACGGCGAGCCTGCCGTCTCGGCGATCAAGCCGGATCCGTCGCCACTCGAGCTCGACGCGATCGACGACGTCGAGCCGCTCTACGGCAGGGCCTACCTGCCTCGGAAGTTCAAGATCGCCGTCGGTTGGCCCGGCGACAACTGCGTCGACATCTACACCAACGACGTCGGCATCGTCCCGACGCTCAGCGAAGGAACGCACGGCGAGCTGACCGGCTTCGTCGTGCTCGCCGGTGGCGGCATGGGCATGAGCCACAACCGTCCCGACGACACCTACCCGCTGCTCGCGCAGCCCGTGGCGTGGGTACCGCCTGCCGACCTGGGCGTCGTCGTCGAAGCGATCGTCGCCACCCAACGCGATCACGGCAACCGCGACGATCGCAGCCGTGCGCGACTCAAGTACCTCCTCGAAGCGCGAGGTGTGGCGTGGCTGCGCGACCAGATCGAGGAGCGCACCAGCCTCACGCTCGCCGAGCCGGTGGCGATCCCGGCGGCAACGGTCGATGCGCACCACGGCTGGCACGAGCTGGAGTCAGCGTCGGGAACCACCGCGGCGCTCGGCCTCCCGGTTCCGTCTGGGAAAGTCGCCGGTGGATTGCGCTGGGCGCTCAAACGCCTCGTCGCGGATGGTGTCGTGAGCGAACTCCGCGTCACCGCACGCCAAGATCTGCTCCTGCTGGGTATCGACCCGGGCCAGATCGACACCGTGGAGAACCTGCTCCACGCGAACGGCGTCCCCCTCGCCTCCGATCAGAGCCCGACGCGCAACCTCGCCATCGCGTGTCCGGCATTGCCCACGTGCTCCAAGGCCCTCGGGGAAGCCGAGCGGGTGCTGCCCGACGTGGTCGATCGCCTCGAGAAGGTCCTCGCCGACACGGGCAACACCGGGCTGCCATTGCGCTTGAACATGACCGGCTGCCCGAACGGCTGCAGCCGTCCGTATGCCGCGGAGCTCGGGATCGTCGGGCGCACGAAGCGCAACTACGACCTGTTCGTCGGCGGCTCGCCGGCGGGAGATCGCCTCGCACGTCGACTCCGCGCCGACGTGCCACTCACCGACCTCCCCGAGTTGCTCCGGCCCTTGCTCGAACGCTTCAGCCACGACACCGGACCCGACGAGATCAGCTTCGGCGACTGGGCATGGCAGCAGGACTGGGAGGAACTCGAGCGCCTGCTTCCTCCTGACACCTCGCGCCGGGCCCGCCGATCGGGCGATGCTGCCGACGTTCCCGCCGAGGTGTCGCCATGACCGTCGCATTGGTCGGAGCCGGCCCCGGTGATCCCGACCTGTTGACGCTGAAGGCCGCGCGCCTGCTGAGTGAGGCCGACGTGGTCGTCCACGACGCGTTGGTCGGATCGGGCGTGCTCGATCTGATTCCCGAACGGGCCGAACGCATCGACGTCGGCAAGCGCGTCGGTCGCCCGGTGCCCCAGGAGATGATCTCCGCGCTGCTCGTCGAGCTGGGCCGCCAAGGCCAGCGTGTGGTCCGGCTCAAGGGGGGCGACCCGTTCGTGTTCGGCCGAGGGGGCGAGGAGGCCGTCGCGCTACGCAACGCCGGCGTGGCGTTCGAGATCGTGCCGGGCATCACCTCCTCCGTCGCCGCCCCGGCTGCGGCTGGCATCCCGGTGACGCATCGAGGCGTCGCTGCAGCGTTCACCGTGGTGACCGGCCACCGGCGACCGGGTGAACCCGATGTCGACTGGCGGGCGCTCGCCCGGTTCAACCGCCGCGGCGGCACCATCGTGGTGTTGATGGGGGTCGCTCACCGTCGGGAGATCGCCGAGGAGTTGATCGCAGGCGGACTCGATCCCGACACGCCCGTCGCCGCCATCCGCAGCGGCACGACCCACGAACAAGAGGTCGCACGCTGCGACCTCGCCGAACTCGGCGACACCCAGGTCTCCTCGCCCGCCACGATCGTCATCGGCGCCGTCGCTGCGCTCGACCTCACCGCTGTTGCCCACGCGGCAACGACGCCTCGCCTGGCGATGGCCGCTCAGCGGACCTCGTTCCCCAGCGCGATCTGACCCTCGCCGGCGACCACGCAACCGACGGCGAGCAACGAGTTCCGCTCGGCGTTGATCGTCCGCAGCACGTCGAGATCTCGGTCGATGCCGGGCTGCGGCCGGGTCACCATGACGCAACGATCGATCTGCTTCAGGACCTCGAGCGAGACGTCGCCGATCGAGATGGTTCGGCCGACCAGTTCGTCTTCTCCCGCGCCATCGACGACGATGTTGGTACGAAATCGACGGCGATCCCACGCGCCGAGGGACGCCGTCGAGACCAGCGACACCCGTGCTCGGGGCGAATCGTGGAATGCGTCTCCCGGGCCTTGCCAGCTCACCCAGTCCGCGTCGTGTTCGAAGTCGAGCGGCGCTTCGTAGGTGCCGCCCTCACCACCAGCAGGGCGCAGCTCCACCTCGCGGCCCAGCCAGGCCGACAGGGCGGCGTCGTCGCCTTCGCCGATCCGCTGCCCGTCCGGCAACTCGACGGCGACGTCGCCGCCGATCACGCGTGCGCTCGCGAACAACAGTTCCGGCGCGCGACGAGCGGTGAGCGTCGTGCCGCTCTCGACGTCGAACACGCCCCACCCGCGATCGCCGACGATGCCGGCGGCGCCGACGTCGGCATCGAGCAGCGACTCGCCGCCCATCGACTTGACGGGAAACCTCCAGATCTCGGTCACGCGCATGCGCTCGAACGTAGCGGCCGGCGATCCTGTGCCAGCGGTGCAGCGAGGCGTATCGGTTTGTGTCAGACACAAACCGATACGCCAAGGGCGGCAGCGCTTGGGCGTCGTCGTTCGATGCGGATACGGTATGGCGATGGACGAAACGACCATCGCCACCGACGAGAACAACGTCGCGGACACCGATTTGATCGAGCCGGCACTGACCGAGCCAGCGCTCGTCGAGGACGCGCTCGTCGACGAACTGCTCGTCGAGGAGATCTCGATCGACGGGATGTGCGGCGTCTACTGAGACGCCCACCAGGCACCGCCACATGCTCGACTCGGCGCTCGAGCTGCACCCGCAGGTCGCGCTTCGGCCCGAACCGTTCGGGGCGTTGGCCTACCACTACGACACGCGCAAGCTCGTCTTCTTGAAGCATCCCGACGTCGTTCGCGTCGTGCAGACGCTCGCCGATCACCCGACGGTCGCCGCCGCCCTCGCCGCGTGCGACATCGACGAATCCAGGTGGCCGTCCTTCGACCGAGCCCTCACCTCCCTCTACGAATCGGAGATGCTCCATGACCGCGCTTGATCCCCACACGACGCTCGTCGACCAGCTCAAGGGCGGACTCGACGCACCCATCTGCCTGACCTGGGAACTGACGTACGCGTGCAACCTCGAGTGCGTGCACTGCCTGTCGTCGTCTGGTCGACGCGACCCGCGCGAACTCACGACCACGGAGGCCAAGGCCGTGCTCGACGAGCTCAAGGCACTCCAGGTCTTCTACATCAACATCGGTGGTGGCGAACCGATGATCCGACGCGACTTCTTCGAGTTGCTCGAGTACTCGATCGGCAACGGCATCGGGGTGAAGTTCTCGACCAACGGCGCGTTCATCGATGCCGACAAGGCTCGGCGACTGGCCGCGATGGACTACCTCGACATCCAGATCAGCCTCGACGGAACCGACGCGACTGTCAATGACGCCGTTCGCGGCGAGGGCTCGTTCGAGACCGCGATCCAAGCGATGGACCATCTCCGCGATGCGGGCTTCGACGACTTCAAGATCTCCGTCGTCGTGACACGACACAACGTCGACCAACTCGACGAGTTCAAAGCGCTCGCCGACGCCTACGGCGCCACGCTGCGGATCACCCGGCTGCGCCCCTCGGGGCGAGGTGCCGATTCGTGGCACGACCTGCATCCCACGCAGGCCCAGCAGCGCCAGATCTATCTCTGGCTCCTCGAGCACGGCGACAACGTGCTGACCGGCGACTCGTTCTTCCATCTCAACGCGATCGGTCAGGAGATGGGGACCGGCCCGCTCCCCGGACTCAACATGTGCGGCGCCGGCCGCGTCGTCTGCCTGATCGACCCGATCGGCGACGTCTACGCCTGCCCGTTCGTCATCCACGACGAGTTCAAGGCCGGATCCGTCCGCGACGTCGGCGGCTTCAGCAAGGTGTGGAAGCACAGCGAACTGTTCCGCGAGTTGCGCGAGCCGCAGTCCGCCGGTGCGTGCGCGTCGTGCGGCAGCTTCGATGCGTGCCAGGGCGGCTGCATGGCTGCGAAGTTCTTCGTCGGGATCCCGCTCGACGGGCCCGATCCCGAGTGCGTCGACGGCTTCGGCGAGGAAGCGATGGCCCTCGCGGCCGCCGGCACCGTGGCGCCACCTCGCCCGATGATGGACCACTCGAAGCCGGCCCGGGTGCCGGTGACGATCAGCAAACGCTGATCAGCGCTCGACGACTGGCACGACCGGCCCGGGCGGCAACCGTGTGCCGTCGTCGAGCCCGAGCGCTGCCGCTGCGCTCCCCCGCAGTGGCACACCGGCTCCGAACACCAGCGGCAGCCGGTAGTCGTATGGTCCGGTGGTGCCGACGAAGGGATTGGTGCTGGCTCTGCTGACGACCGAACCGGCGCTGCGCCCGCTGAGCCGCCGCAACGCGTCGTCGTCCGCGGCGAAGCCGAACGACGCGGGCCACTGCGCCCAGCGAAGTAGGTGAGGCGGGCTGCCACCGTCGGGCATCCAATAGGCGTTGTGGTCGAGTACCACGCCCATCTGCGCTGCCGATCGCTCACCGGTCCAGTCGTTGACGTCGATCACGGCCTTGGATCCCGGCCGCACGTCACCCACGGTGTTGTTCTTGATCCTGACGTTGCCGACGTCGGCACGCGGGCCGTCTTCGACCTCGATCGCGTTGGTGTTGGCGAAACTGGCGTTGTGCAGCACCTGCACGTCGCTCGACTCGAGCACCCAGATGCCCGCTTCTCCGTTGCCGAGCACGACATTGCTGAGCACGTTCACGAACTGCGACAACTCGACCTCGACACCGGCTCGGCCGTTGGCCTCGACGAGGTTGCGAACGATCGTGACGTATCTCGTGTCGAGGTCGGTCCAGATACCCGGACCGCCGTTGCGCGACACGTGACTGTCGCGAATCGTCACGCCCGTCGACGAGGTGACCTTGATGCCCGACGCCGAGTGGAACGGATCGAAGCCGACCTTGTTGTTCCCGTGGACCCCGACGCGTTCCACGACGAAGGTGTCGAGTCGGTTGCCGTGGACCCCCATGTGGCCGTTGTCAACGACCCTGCTGTCGCGGAGCACGATGCCGGACCCCATGGCGGACACGCCGATGCGAGCGTTGTGCTCGACGATCAGCCCGTCGAGCACGAGGTCGTCGGAGTAGGCGCGGATGGCTGCCATGTGACGGCGTTCGGTCGCGTAGCGGCGCACGGTCACATCGGTCAGCGACGACCCATCGGCCCGGTGGAAGTAGAAGGCGTAGCTGGCGGTCGACGCTTCGACGAGTCGACCCGACGGGTCGTCGCCGATCCACAGCCGATCTGCGGCGGTGTCGTGGAAGAACGTCCCCGGCTCGACGTCGTCACGTCGCAGCACCTGGACGAGCGGACGACCGTCGAGGAACACCTGATCCGGATAGCCGGCCTCCGGTCGGGTTCGCGCCACGTCGGCACCGCTTCGCTCGCTGTAGAACTGGCGTGTCCATCCCGGGCTCGACCAATCGTCGCCTTGCGGTTCCCACCCCTCGACCGGCACGGCCGCGTCGAGTACGGCTCGCTCCCCGACCTCGGAACGCAGATGGACGGCTTTGCCGTAGATCTGGACCGACTCGCGGTAGGTACCGCCGCGCAGCACGACGGTGGTGCCGCTCTGGGCTCGGTGCACGGCGATGTTGATGGTCCGGAATGGATCGTCGACGGATCCGTCGGCGGCATCGTCTCCCCACGGCGCGACGTACAGCAGGGGCCCGTCGTTCACCGGGGGCGTCTGATCCCGAACCGGCGCGATGGCGACCAGCCCCATCGCAACTGCGGCGAGAAAGCCCGACATTCGTGTGCGCGGCGGGAGCGTTGCCATCGATCGGGTCCGGGGAGACCATCGAGACCGTGGCAACCATCGGGTCAGCCGGGAGGGGAAGGAGGTGTGCATGAAGAGACCTGGGTCGCGACCCCACGAAGGCCCTCCCGCCGTCGTGCCGCCGCACATGTCCGACTTTCGAGCCGCCAAGCCCGCCGAACCTTTGTCAAGCGTAGCGCCACCTTCACCCGCCGTCCACTCGTTGCGTGACGCCCGAGCGCGCTGAGTGGTCGACGGTCGCGACCCTCGAGCCGGGACGTGGCGGGAGACCGCTGCGTCCACCCCGCGAGATGCGTCCGCCAGGTGGGCCGAGGCCACGCCGACCTGTAAGGATCACTACCCGTGCCGATTTTCCTGGTCGTCGTCGGATATCTGCTCGGTACCTTCCCGAGCGCGATCCTCATCGCTCGCGCGAACGGCATCGACATCTCCTCCGTCGGGTCGGGAAATCCCGGAGCCTCCAACGTGACCCGAGCGCTCGGCTGGCGCAAAGGAGCGTGGGTGTACGCCCTCGACGCGTGCAAAGGCGCGCTCGCTGCGGGTCTCGCGCTCGGCTTCGATGGCCGGCCGCTCGCGTACGCCGCTGGCGCAGCCGCGGTACTCGGGCACATGTTCCCGATCACCCGGGGGCTCCGCGGCGGCAAGGGCGTCGCAACCGGATCGGGCGTGTTGTTCGTGATCCAGCCGATCATCGCGCCCTTCGCCGTGATCCTGTGGTGGACGGTGTCACGATTGACCGGCAAGGCAGCGGTCGGCTCGCTCGTCGCCGTCGGCCTCGTCCCAGCCGGGCTCGCGTTGCTCGACCGACCCGCCTGGGAGTACGCGGCGATGGGCGCGCTCTGCGCGTTGATCCTGGCCAAGCACTGGCCCAACGTGGTGCGACTGGTACGCCGCGAGGAACCTGCGCTGAGCAGCGTCGGCCAACCCGCCGACCCGACGTCCACCGGCTGATACCGGCGTCTCCTGGCTGCCACTCGATTCGGTTCGGCCGGCATTGCTCGGCAACACTCTCGACGATGAGTGCCATCGACAAATTCGACCTCACCGGCCGCGTCGCCGTCGTCACCGGAGGATCGCGTGGCCTCGGCCGCGAAATGGTCCTCGCCTTCGCCGAGCAAGGCGCGGACGTCGTCATCGCCAGCCGCAAGTTCGACAACTGCGTGTCGGTCGCTCGGGAGGTGGAAGAACTCGGTCGAGCGGCGCTCCCCATTGCCTACCACGCAGGAGAGTGGGACGACTGCACACGGCTCGCCGACGCCGTCTACGAGCGATTCGGGCGCTGTGACGTGCTCGTGAACAACGCCGGCATGTCACCGCTGTACCCGAGCGTCGATGCCATCACCGAAGCGCTCTACGACAAGGTGATGGGCGTCAACCTCAAAGGCCCCTTTCGGCTGTCGGCGCTCGTCGGCACACGCATGCGCGAGGCCGTCGCCGCTGGCACGCAGTCGAGCGGCTCGATCATCTTCGTCTCGTCGATCGCGTCACATCGGCCGAGCCCGCAGGAACTCGTCTACGGGGCGGCGAAGGCCGGCGTGAACAATCTGACGTCCGGCCTGGCGCGCACGTTCGGCCCCGAGGTCCGGGTGAACTGCATCGTGCCGGGCCCGTTCCTCACCGACATCTCCAAGGCCTGGGACATGGAACAGTTCGAAGCCGCAGCCGCCACGGGGTACGCGCTCGGGCGAGGCGGCCGGCCCGACGAGATCATCGGGGCCGCGCTCTATCTCGCCAGCGACGCGTCGAGCTACACCACGGGTTCGCTGCTCGACATCGACGGCGGGCCTCGCTAGCTCGAACGTCGACGTCGCGAATCACACGGTGTCAGCTTGACCAGACGACGACACGGGGCGGGCACACCACCGCTTGGTATCCCAGTGCGTTGTCGGTCGCGACCGGAGTGGTCGCCCACCTGACGTTCGCCCGGCTGGCTGCTGCCTGGTCGTTCGACGACGTCGACGTCAACGTGCTCTGGCCCACCACCGGCAGCACCTGACCCGCCGGTCGGGCGCGGAGGCAACGCTCCACAGCGGAGGCCGACAGCCCCCCGCATCAGCTTGGTGACAGTTGCCACATCGCCACCGAATACAGTCGGCGGCATGGAAATGCACTTTGCCACCGTATGGGAATCGATCGCCGACGCGATCCCGGACCATGTCGCCATCACGCATGCCGACACCTCGAGGACGTGGGCCGAGTTCGACGAACGCGCGGCACGCGTGGCCCAGGCATTCACCGCAGCGGGCCTCGGCCCCGATTCCAAGATCGCTCTGTATCTCTACAACGGCAACGAGTACATGGAAGCGCACTACGGCGCGTTCAAGATGCGTGGCGTGGCGATCAACGTCAACTACCGCTACCTCGACGAAGAACTCTGGTACCTCCTCGACAACTCCGACGCCGAAGCGATCGTCTTCCACTCGTCGCTCGCCGACCGGGTCGCACGCGTCGTCGACCGGCTCCCCAACCTGAAACTGCTCATCGTGGTCGACGACGGGCCGGGCGACACCGTGCCGGGCGCACTCGAGTACGAATCCGTCCTCGCCAGCCACGAACCGATGGAACGCATCGAGCGCCGCGAAGACGACATCTACATGCTCTACACCGGTGGCACCACCGGCATGCCCAAAGGCGTCATGTACGCAGTCGGCGGGCTGTGCGAAGGCTTCATCACCCAGGGGTTCCCGATCGTCGGGTTGCCCGCGCCGGAAGATCCGGCACAGGTCGCGCAGTTGGTGAAAGGTGCCGTCGAAGGCGGGTCCCGGATGGTGTCGATCTCGTGCGCTCCGCTGATGCACGGCACGGGCGCGTGGATCGGCTGGTTCATCCCGATGTGCGCCGGCGGCGAGATCGTGACGCTCACGAGCCGCAGCCTCGACCCCCACGAGGTGCTGCAGACGATCGAGGATCGCAAGGCCACCGCGATCACCATCGTCGGTGACAGCTTCGCGAAGCCGCTCGTCCGGGCGATCGACGAAGGCAAGCCCGACGGCTCGTCGTACGACCTCTCGTCGGTCGCAATGTTCTTGTCGTCGGGGGTGATGTGGACGACAGAGGTCAAGCAGCAGATGCTCGACCGGGTCGAGCAGGCGGTGCTCGTCGATGCGATGGGCTCCTCCGAAGGCTCGATGGGCACGCAGATCACGATGAAGGGCCTGGCGACCGAAACCGCCAAGTTCACGCAGTCGCCCACGACGAAGGTGTTCACCGAAGACGACCGGGAGGTCGTGCCAGGCTCCGGCGAGATCGGGATGGTCGCCGCTGGCGGCAACGTCCCGATCGGCTACTACAAGGACGAGGAGAAGTCCGCCCGCACGTTCCGCGTGATCGACGGTGTGCGGTACTCCTTCCCCGGAGACTTCGCACAGATCACCGAGGACGGCACGTTGATCCTGCTCGGCCGCGGCAGCCAGGTCATCAACACCGGCGGCGAGAAGGTGTTCCCCGAGGAGGTCGAGGAGTCGGTGAAGCGCGTCGAGGGCATCCTCGACTGCCTCGTGGTCGGCGTCGACGACGAGAAGTTCGGTCAGGCCGTCACCGCGGTGGCCTCACGAGTCGAGGGCTCCGACGTCGACGCCGCCACGGTGATCGCGTCGGTGAAGCAAGACCTCGCTGGCTACAAGGCGCCCAAGTCGGTGATCTTCGTCCCGAACGTCCCTCGCGCGCCGAACGGCAAGGCCAACTACAAGGTCGCTCGCGAACTCGCCACGCCGGCGTCGTAGAACACCGACCTCGACGGCTCGACCGCCCGGTTTCAGGTTCTCGGTTTCAACTTCTCGTCGAAGAAGTCGAGGACGCGCGCCACGCTCGCGTCGTCGCGCTGCTCGGTGAGCACGGAGTGATCGGACGGCTTGGAACTCGGGAGTTCGACGGCGATGAACGCATCGCCGAGTTTCTCGCGCAGCGTCGCGAACCGGTCGCCCACCAGCTTGTCACCCGTGAACCGCAGGCCGAGCACCTGGCAACCGTTGTTGGCGCGCTCGATCACCGCCGCCTCGTCGTCGGGCGAGAGGTTGAGATCGCCAGCTCGACGCTTCCCGATCGGCAACGGACTCGACGGCTGCGACAGAACCGGAGCGAGCATGATGTCGTCGACCATCATCCCGAGCGCGAACCCGCCGGAAAAACACATCCCGACCGCACCGACGCCCGCACCACCGACGTCGAGGTGAACGTTGCGGGCCAATGCCCGAAGCCATGAGATGATCGGCGACGTCCGGTGCAACGCCATCGTCGTGAACTCGCGGGCGATGCACACCTTGGTGATCGACGCGAGACCGTAGGGGATGCTCGGGGCCTTGCCGGGCGTACCGACGAGATCAGGCATCACGACGGTGAATCCACGGTCGACGACCTCCTCGGCGAACGCCGCCACCAACGGCGTGATGCCCGGCACCTCGTGGACGACGATGACCGCGGGTCCACTGCCCTTCCGGTACGTGTCACGCGTGATGTTCGCCGCGGTGAACTCCGATCGTTCCCAACCTGCCAGCACGTCGCCGCTCATCCGATCACGGTACTTGAAGCGCCGAGAGCGCTGCATCCGCCAGCCGTTCGACGCCGACGCGGAAGTTCTCCAGAATCTCCGGTTCGATCTCCTGGTCGCCCATCGCTCCCTTGACGAAGCGGGCGTAGACGCCTTCGGAGATGACCGCGAGACGCCACGACGAAAACGCCACGTAGTAGCCGATGTTCGTCAGGTCGCGGCCCGTGCGGTTGGCGTAGCGCTCCAACAGCTCCGAGTAGGTGGGGAACCCTTCGATGCCGGTCGGATCGTTGGGGCGAAGCTGCTCCTCACCGGGATCGGACCAGTACACACCGAGGTATCCGACATCAGCGAGCGGATCTCCGAGCGTGCAGAGTTCCCAGTCGAGGACACCGACGACCTTCGCCGCGTCGGTGTCGACGAGGCAGTTGCCGAATCGATAGTCGCCGTGCGCAATGGTGACCCCGACCTGTGTCGGCAAGTTCGCGGCCAGACGCCGGGCGATCTCGTCGATCGCCGGCAGCTCGCGCGTCTTGGACTTCTCCCACTGCGTGGTCCACCGTTTGACCTGTCGCTCGATGTAGCCCTCACGTTTGGCGAGGTCACCGAGGCCGATCGCGTCGATGTCGACCGCGTGCAGATCCGCGAGCACGTCGATCAGGTGCTCACCGGCCGCACGGCGCTGCTCGACGCTCATGCCGAGCGCCTTCGACGCGTCGTCGAGCACCATGCCGTCGACGAAGCTCATCACGTAGAACGGTGCGTCGTTGACGGCGAGGTCTTCGCAGACTCCCAGCGTGCGAGGCACCGGAACATCGGTCTTGCCGACCGCGGAGATGATGCGGTGCTCGCGCACCATGTCGTGCGCAGAGGCCAGGACCGATCCGGTCGGTGGGCGCCGGAGCACGAACCTCGTTCCATTGCCGTCGGTGACCAGATACGTGAGGTTCGAACGCCCGCCCGTGATGATCTTGAAGTCGTACGGGCTGCTCAGGTCGCCGACATTGGCATCGAGCCACGCCGACACGTTGTCGAGGTTGATCCCCACTGGTGCGTCGTTCACGTGCTCGAAGGTAGCCGTCGGGGCGTCCGCGACTTCAGGTGAACCCGCCCGATGACCGCAGCGGCCGACGACGCGGGAGTCGCACCGCGGGACGGGGACGTCAGCCGGGGCGGCCGACGCCGGAGACCTTCGACCAGTTCACGCTTGCGATCTTCACGACATCGCCGGTCGCCGGGGCGTGCACGAGTTGGCCGCCGCCGAGGTAGACGCCGACGTGGCTGATCGGGCTGTAGTAGAAGAGCAGGTCGCCGGGCTGAGCGGCGTCTTTCGACACGTGCGGGATCGACGCGAACTGCTGCGCCGACTGATGTGGCAGGTACACGCCGGCCTTGCCCCAGGCGTACTTGGTGAGGCCTGAGCAGTCGAAGGCGACCCCGGGGCTCGACGTCGCATAGCGGTAGGGCACGCCCTGCTGGTTCAGTGCGGCGTTGACGGCCACGCTGGCCAGTGACGACACCGGTGGGGCGCTCGATCCGCCGCCCGAGCTGCTCCCCGAATCGCCGCTCGAACCCGATGATCCCCCACTCGTGTTGGTGGTGCCCGACGAGCCCGAGTCGTTCGAGCCCGAGCTGTTCGAACCCGAATCGTTCGAGCCGGAGCTGTTCGAGCCGGAGCTGTTCGAGCCGGAGTTGCTCGAGGCGTTCTGGGATGCTGCGATCTCGGCTTGGATGCGCGCAGCTGATTCGGCTGCTCGACGCTGCTCTTCTTCGACGATGAGCTGGCCGAGTTCGGCTTCGGCATCGATGCGAGCTTGCTGATACTCCGCTCGGAGTCGTTCGGTTTCTTCCTGCGCCGAGACCAGCGACGCAGCCAGCTGCTCAGCCTGCCTCCGCTTGTTCTCGAGCTCGGTTCGATCGTCTTCGAGATCGGACACGTAGGCGTCGATCTCGTCGGTCGTGACGTCGCCGGCGCTCAGGGCCGCTCGTGCGAGCTCATCGCGCTGCAGCACGTCGTTGAGGTTGGCCGACTCTTCGAACAGCGGACCCAACGGTGCACGACCGGTGCCGATGAACGAACGGACGGCCATTTCGCCCAGGTCGGAGCGCAGCGTGTCGAGCTCGACCTCTTGCGCCGCGATGTCGGCTTCGAGGTCGACGATCTCCTCGGCGAGCAGGCGTTGATCGTCGAGGGCTGCGGTGTATTCCTCCCCAATCCGCAACGCCTGCTCTTCGAGGCGTTCGAGTTCGTCGACGATGTTCTCGACGCGCTGACGCTGCTGCTCGACGGGGCTCGCCGACGCGAGACCGGGGTGCATCGTCGGGACGACGACGGACACCATCAAGGCGATCGGGACGACTCGCGCGAACCGCCCGACACGAGTGCTCCGGCGCTGCGACCATCGCCGTGTGGAACGTCGCGGAGAGCTGTGCGTTGCGCGCTGTCGGAACCGCTTCATAGACAAGCCGCGAGTGTACCGATTATGACGAACTTGTTGCGATCGGCGTCATCGTTTCGTCCACCAGTTGGTCGGGCTGCCTGCGACGTCATTGCCGCTCAGACGTCATTCCCATTCGATGGTGCCCGGCGGCTTGCTCGTGATGTCGTAGACGACTCGGTTGACACCGTCGACCTCGTTGATGATGCGCTGCGACATCACCTCGAGCGTCTCATACGGGACGCGCGCCCAGTCGGCGGTCATGGCGTCATCGCTCGTCACCGCGCGAATGACGACCGGGTGACCGTAGGTTCGTTCGTCGCCCATCACCCCGACCGAACGGACGTCGGCCAACAGCGCGGCGTACGACTGCCAGATCTGGCGTTCGAGACCAGCGCGCTGCAGTTCTTCGCGAACGATCGCGTCGGCTTCCTGCAACACGGCAACGCGCTCCGGCGTGACCTCACCGATGATCCGAACGCCGAGGCCCGGCCCCGGGAACGGCTGACGCCACACCATCTCGTCGGGCAGACCGAGTTCGGATCCCAGCGCCCGCACCTCGTCTTTGAAGAGATCGCGCAGGGGCTCGATCAACTCGAGTTCCATGTCGTCGGGCAGCCCGCCCACGTTGTGATGGCTCTTGATCACCGACGCCGTGCCGTCGGTTCCCCCCGACTCGATCAGATCGGGATACAGCGTGCCCTGGACCAGGAACTTCGCTTCGGTGAGACCACCGGTGTGCTTCTCGAAGACTCGGATGAATCGCTCGCCGATGGCTTTGCGCTTCGACTCCGGTTCGGTCAACCCGGCGAGCGCTTCGAAGAACGTGGCGCCCTCGTCGGCGTGGATCAGTTCGATGCCGAGGTTGCGGCGGAAGGTCTCGACGACCTGCTCGCTCTCGTTCTTTCGCATGAGGCCGGTGTCGACGTAGATGCAGGTGAGCTGCGCCCCGATCGCCTTGTGGACCAGCGCCGCAGCGACGGAGGAGTCGACGCCGCCAGACAGGCCGCAGATGACGCGAGCGTCGCCCACTCGTTCGCGTATGAGATCGACCTGCTCGTCGATCACCGACGACATCTCCCAGTCGGCAGCGACACCGACTCGTTCGCGCAAGAACCGTTCCATCGTGCGCAACCCGAACGGCGAGTGCACGACTTCCGGGTGGAACTGCACCCCGTAGATCTCCCGCTCCTCGTTCTCGAGCACGGCCACCGGCGCGCCGGCCGACGACGCCGTCGCCACGAAACCCTCGGGCAGTTGCGTGATCCCGTCGAAGTGGCTCATCCAACACTCGTGGACGTCGGGAGCGTCGTCGGGAAGGATCAGGGACGGGCCCATGCGGGTGAGCTTCGTCCGCCCGTACTCACCGGCCATGCCGCGTCCGACCACGCCGCCCTCCAACTGCTGCGCGAGCAACTGGGCGCCGTAGCAGATGCCCAGCATCGGGATACCGAGGTCGTAGATCGCTGGATCGAGCGACGGCGCACCGTCGACGTGCACGCTGGCGGGGCCACCCGACAAGATGATCGCCACTGGTGCTCGCTCGGCGATCTCGGCGGCCGTGATCCGATTCGGCACGATCTCGGAGTACACGTGCAATTCGCGTACTCGGCGGGCGATCAACTGCGCGTACTGGGCGCCGAAGTCGACGACCAGTACCGTCGCCCGACCGGACTGCGCCGACGGCGAACGCGACGTCTGAGCGCCGCCGGACGTGACGACATCGGGGGTGGGACTCGTGGACTGGGGCGCTTGACTCAAGTCATGCATCGTAGAGGCCCGGCCGTCGCTGTCGCCAGGTTGCTCGCCGCCTTGGCGGCCGCGTTCGTGGCGCTGACGCTGGTCGCCCCGATCCCGGTCTCTGCACACCCGACATCTGCCGACCCGACATCTGTTGCGAGCGCGGGTACGCCCGCAGCAGCGACACCCGACACCACACCCGACACGACACCCGACACGACGGTGCCGACGACGCTCGAGGAGCAACCGCCGCTCCAGGAGCGGCCGCCGGTCACGGCCAGCGACTTCTTGCCCGACGATGCCAATCTCAGCGACTGCATCGGCTTGGTCGAGCGACCCGGCTGCGGAAGCGAAGCTCGTGGCGGAATCGGACAAACGGCCGTCTTCGTCGCGCTCGTCGCCGGTCTCGGCCTGATCTTCTGGCGCATCACCGCAGGTGTCCGCCGCAACCGCGCCGCGATCGACGCGGCACGACGCAGCAGCGACCGTGGCGAGCAGCCGGCCGACCCAGGCGCCTGAACGGTTCGTGCTGAACGGTTCGTGCTGAACGGCTCGTGCTGGCCGGTTCGACTTGCGGCTAGGCGTGGCGGATGCGCAGGTCGGGAAGCCCCCAGCAGGCGATCCCCATGTCGTAGGCCAGCATGCCGAGCCCTTCCGTTTCGACTTCGCCGATCTCGTCACGCTCCAACACCACCGGGTCACGACGGATCCGCTGGTTCGGCGCGCCGTGCAGGTATGCCGGCCAGATCAGGCCGTCTCGATGCCGATCAGCACGAACCAGCAGCATGGTCCCGCCGACTGCGTGGAGTTCGACGAGTTCGGTGCCGACGTAGTCATCGAAGTGATACCGCCCGTGATCGGTCCAGGCGTTCAGGTCGAACGTCCGGCCGTTCGGATCGACACAGTGCGGCTGCACCACCTCACCGCCGACCTCGCGGAGTCGAGCGACGACATCGGTGGGGTACGAGACGACATCGACATCGATCCACAACGCCCAGTCGGCATCACCGAGTCCCCGTGACAGGAGATGATTGCGGCTGCGGGCGAGCACCAAGCGTCGTTGGAGCTGGATCTCCGGCGCCCAGCGCGGGACACCGGCGGGGATCACGTATCCGAAGTCACGCTCGTGGACGGCGCTGTCGATGCCCGCGTCGGCGAGACGGTCGAACTCGGCCCGGAACGCATCAGCGGTTCCGTCCCTCGAGTCGCTCGCGAGCACCTCGACGCGCAACAGCGCTGACGGATACTCCAGCGCGAGGATGCGATCTACATACCCGGCTGCATGATGCGCCGCATCCTTGATCGGGGTGAGGACGACGATGCGCTCGTCGGGATCGACGACGATCGACGACCCAACGGCGCGACGAGCCCCATGCGGCGACACCGGCGAGCGGTCGAGTGAGTCAGCGAGCAGTCCGGCCATCTGGGCGCCGACGACGTCTGGCGAGTACCGGGCACGAAGCTCCGGTGCAAGGGCCCGAGCTCGCTCGACGAGTGACGAAGCCGTTCCGGCGACCACCGAACGCAGGAGGTCGACGGCGGCGTCCA
Source organism: Ilumatobacter sp. (assembly GCF_046290335.1). Classification (GTDB taxonomy): domain Bacteria; phylum Actinomycetota; class Acidimicrobiia; order Acidimicrobiales; family Ilumatobacteraceae; genus Ilumatobacter_A. Next base: position 155,439 of record NZ_JBKAGH010000007.1, read on the forward strand.
TGTCAGCGTGCGCCCACTCCGTCCCGAACTCGAAGAGTTCCCGATCGTCGTGCACGGTCCGTACACGTCGATACGGCAGCAGGCCCGGGTAGTCGTCGCCCAGGTACTCGATCTGTCCACCGAAGCCGGTGATGATCGCCGGGATCCCCATTGCCGCAGCGTCGAACGTTCCGAGCCCCCACCCTTCTGAAGCGGTCAACGACAGAGTGCAGGTCGATCGAGCAGCCAGCCCCGCCATCTGTTCGTCGGTCCAGACCGCCGTGCTGTAGTGAACGGCCGGAGGGTCGGGGAACTGCTCGGTGATTCGATGGATCAATTGCGCGATGTCGCGCACCCCACCAGGCCACGAAACGTGCCACGGGGTGGTCTTCACAGCGAGCACCACGGGGTCGGCGCTGGTGAATGCCCGGCAGAACGCCTCGATGGCGCGGTCGGGACGCTTACGCCAGTCCCAGGCCGAGACCATCGACACCACCGCGACGTCATCGGGGAGGGGCATCGGCGGTGGCGTCGGTGCCACGTCGGCCACGATGTGCGGAACGACGTGCACGGGTCGCGAGAACGCTCGCTCGAACGCACGACGGTTCCACTCCGTCGGCACCCAGAACTCGTCGACACCGGCCATCTGATCGATCCAGGCGGTCGGGAGATCGTCGAGTTCCCAGACGCTGTGTCCGATTCGATAGCTCGGCCGCAATTGCGCAGCGACCCCAGCCCACCCGCCTGGCACGGAGTGGTGAACGAGCGTCTCATCATCGACGCGTGGCCGCCGCAGCGCCCGGAGCCACGCCGCAGCCGACGACGAGTCATCGGCTCGTTGCCGGCCATCGACGGTCGCCTCCAGCGGTTCCCAGGCGAGACCGATCCGCGCATCGGTCGACGCCCCGGCCACATCGACCTCGCGGTGTTGCAGTAGCGCACGGATGCTTCGCTGTGCGGCGACGCCGATGCCTGCGGTCGTCCACTCGCACGCATAGCGAACCCTGCCGACCATCGACCGTCAGAGTAGCCATCGATCCTTCCGGCCGTCGATCGTTCCGGTTCCCGATCGTTCCGGTTCCCGATCGTTCCGGTTCCCGATCGTTCCGGTTCCCGATCGTTCCGGTTCCCGATCGTTAGGGTGCCAATGGTGAGAATCGCCTTCGTGACGCCGATCGAGCCCGGGCAACGCGGGAACGGGTCGGCCCAGCGAGCAGCCTTCTGGCAACGAACGCTCTCCGAGATGGGAGAGCTCACGACGATCGTGGTGCCACTCCTCGGGAGTCCGCCGATCTGCGAGGGCTCCGACCGGGACGGCGAACTCGTCGTCGTCGCGCCGATGGAGATGTCGCATCCCGATCATCCGCGGCTGGCCCGTCGCGCGCCGCAGTACCTCGGAGCGCGCCTCGCCACCGAGCTCGAACCGTTCGACCTCGTCGTCGTGTTCAAGTCCTACCTCGGGCCGTTCGGTGTCGGGCTCGTCTCGGCGGACCACACGCCACTCGTCGTCGACCTCGACGATGACGACGCCGCATTCGCAGCGTCGTATGGCGACCACGACACCGCTCGCCGCTTCCGATCGATGATCGCCGAGATCAGCCCACGCGTCGCACTCATGTCGAGCGCACGGGGATTCGGCACCACGTTGGCCGTCCCCAACACGTATCCCCTCGAGACGCCGGTGCCCCAGACGCCGAATACTCCACGCTCCGACGACCTCGTCGTGATGGTGGGCAACTTCTCCTACGGCCCGAATCTCGACGGCGCTCGTTGGCTGGGGCGTGACGTCTGGCCGGAGGTGCAGGCAACCCACCCGGCGGCTCGGCTCGTCATCGCCGGGCTTGGCAGCGACGACATCGACCACGGCGTCGGATTCGTCGACGACCTGACCGAGCTCTACCGCAGCGCCACGATGACCGTCGTACCCATCCACCATGGTTCGGGCACACGGATCAAGATCCTCGAATCCTGGATCCAGCAGGTTCCGGTCGTGTCGACGCCGCTCGGTATCGAAGGGCTCCACGCCGTCCACGGCGAGCACGCACTCATCGCCGGCGATGCCCGCGCGATGGCGGAGCAGATCTCCCGACTCCTCGACGACCCCAGCCTTCGTCGCCGGCTCGCAGCGGCCGCGGCGACGCTCGTCCGCGAGCGATTCGATCCGGACACGATCGGCGCCGACGTCCGACGGGCGCTGGAGCGTGTCGTCGTACCCCCGATCGGTCCGTGCCGTCTCGATGGCCCCGTCGCGACGGAAGTCGACGACGGACTGGTGGTCGACGACGAGAGACACGGCTTGGTACATCATCTCGACCCCATTGCCGCGATCGTCTACTCGCTGTGCGATGGCGACCTCACTTCGCTCGACCTCGCCGAGCTCCTCGCAGAGATCCTCGGATCGACCTCCGACGCAGAGTCGGACCTGAACCTTCGGCGGTTCGTCATCGCGCTCGACCAGCTCATCGACGTCGGTCTCGTGAGCGAGGATCCCGCCTTCGAACGCTGCGTTCTTCCAGGAGGCACCCGCCGGATCCGAATGCGTCCGTCGACCTTCGATCACCGGGTGGCGCACCTCGTCTACAGCGAGCAGGAGTACGGCGTCCCTGACCAGCTCCCGCCAGGCACGATCGGCATCGACATCGGCGGCCACATCGGCTCGTTCACCGCGAGGATGATCGACTCCGGCGCAGCCCACGTCATCGCCCTCGAACCGCAACCGGACAATCATCGGCTGTTTCAGATCAATCTGGCCGCCGAAATCGAAGCCGGGCTCGTCGATCTCCGCCGCCGAGCCGTCTGGAGTCCGCCAGCAGGCCAGGAGATCGTCATCGGGGCGGCGCCGGTGTTCGTGGAGCCCGGCCGACAGCCCTCGGTCAACACGGGCGGGCACGCTCCTCGACGGCGAGCCAGCGATGTCGTGACCGGTGATGACGAGTTCGTGGCGAGGTCGGTCTCGCTCGACGAGCTCATCGACGAGGTCCGCCGCCAGCACGGTGATCGAGGCAACGTGTGGTTGAAGATCGATTGCGAAGGCGCCGAATGGTCGACGTTGGAAACCGCCGAGCGGCTCGGCCAGGTCGATGTGATCGTCGGCGAGATCCATCCGGCCCACGGCTCATCCGAGCGGCTGGAGCGGCTCCGTGACCGACTGGTCTCGTTCGGTTTCGAGATCGAGTTCGACACCGACACCGACGCGACCGACCAACCCGTGTTGTTTCGAGCGATCGCAGCACGCGCATCGTCCTGAGCCAAGCGGCATCTCAGCCGAGAGCCAAGCGGCATCTCAGCCGACACCGAACCCGCCGACATCTCACCCGACTTCTACGGGCCGATGTTCATGGCCGGCGGCGGACGCGAGCGGCGAGCGCGACGGCGGCGGTGCGAAGTGCAGCGTCGTTCGGATTCGCCACAGCGGCCTCCGACATCGTCGCCGCGGCGCCGCGCACATCACCGAGGGCGAGTTGGCAGTCGGCGAGCAGCGTCCACGCCCACGAGGCGAACATGTCGTTGTTGTACGCAAGTGAATCGTCGAGGGGGTCGATGCCCGTGTCGATGAGGCGACGGAGGTGCGGGATCGCCAACGACGGCCGATGCTGCGTGGCGTGGTTCTTCGCAGCGATCCAATCGATCGTTCGATACCAAGGGCAGACCGCCCACATCTCGTCGACGAGCGCCGCCACATCTCGTCCGTTGGCGATCGAGCTCAGCGCGTACCCGGCGTAGCAGAGGACATCGGTCCGGTCGGTGAGTCCATTGCGCCGGATCACATCGATACCCGTCTGCCAAGCATGACGCGCCCCGTCGACATCACCGAGCGCCTCTCTGACGTTGCCGAGATGGTTCCACAAGTAACAGCGGTCGGGCAGCTCGCGAACGCGTGCTTCCAGCAACGGGAGGTTGCGCCGATGCTTGGCGGTCTGGTCGCCCTCGTACCCATGGTGCGTGATACGGAGGTGGGCGGAGTCGTGCACCGCGAGGCCCTCGTCGGCCTCGATGCGTCGGAGGTCCGGCACCATCGTTTCGTGGATTCTTCCGACGAAGCGGACGTCCGGGCGGTGACGCCAGACTCGAAATTCCCGATACGGCGACCAGATCGGACGGGCACGAAACCACACCCGCAGCGCCACGGCGTCGGTCGCCCGCAGCAGTTCGTCGCGGATCGCCGCCGGATCTGGAGCCTCCAGTTGCTCGTCGGCGTCGATGTAGAGAATCCACCTCCCGGTCGCCAACTCCAGTGCTCGGTTCCTCGCCGCAGCGAAGTCGTCCTCCCAGGGGTGCAGCGCCTGCACCGCACCGAACGACGCGGCGACCGCAACAGAATCGTCCGAACTCCCGGTGTCGACGACGATGATTTCGTCGCACACGTCGGCGATCGTGGTGAGGCAGCCTCGGAGGAGGTCGGCCTCGTCCTTGACGATGATGGCCGCCGACAGCAGCGGCCGCGGCTCGGACGGCGCGTCCGAGCCCGGCGTCATTCGGTCTCGGGGAGCGTGGCGTCCAACGGCAACAGCGCCGACGGCGTCGTCGTCGCGGGCGGCGTCGTCGTCGCGGGCGGCGAGGTCGTCGACGTCGTGGAGGTCGTGGAAGTCGTGGAGGTCGTCGGTGCCACCGACGTGGTGGTGCTGTCGGGGACACTGGTCGTGGTCGAGCTGGTCGTCGAACTCGTGGTCGACGACGTCGTGGTCGTGGTCGTGGTCGTGGTCGAACCGGTGTTGCTTCCGCCGCCGGTGTTGCCGCCCCCGCCGGTGTTGCCGCCCCCGCCGGTGTTGCCGCCCCCGCCGGTGTTGCCGCCGCCGCCGGTGTTCGCGGGAACGAGTGGGGCCGGCAGCGCGACCAGCGGTCCCTCGGACGACGCCCCTCCCAGACGGAAGGTGGCGACCGCTGGCACGGCTACCGCTCCGGCGACCAACGCCATCCGCCGGATGAATGCCCTGCGCTCCAGCACGTCCTCGGCCGGTTCCATGTTCATGTCAGTCATCGCGTGCCCTCCCAATCCCTGGGCCGGTGGGCCCGATGGCACCCTAGCTCGACGGGCGGGGTCGAGGAGCGGGTTTCTTGGCGATCGGTAGGGTTCCGTCGTGACCCCTGACGAGTTCCGCCGCCACGGCCACGACATGGTCGACTGGATCGCCGACTTCCTCGACGACACGGGTTCCGGACGGCGAGTGTTCCCGGAAATTCAGCCCGGTGACGTTCGTGCTCGACTTCCCGAGCATCCTCCGAGCGAACTCGAGTCGTTCGACGACGTCGTGGCCGATCTCGAGTCGATCATCGTGCCGGGCCTCACGCAGTGGCAGCACCCTGGTTTCTTCGCCTGGTTTCCGTCGAACGTGTCCTACCCATCGATCCTCGGCGAGTTGATGTCGGCCGGTCTCGGCGTCAACGCGATGGCGTGGGCCACTTCGCCCTCCGCAACCGAACTCGAAACGCTGATGCTCGACTGGATGCAGGAATTGTTGGGCCTGCCCGCGCGGTTCCGATCGACGAGCGAGCACGGCGGCGGTGTGATCCAGGGCACGGCGAGCGAAGCGACGCTGGTGGCGATGTTGGCCGCCAGATGGCGGGTGACCGGCGGCGACATCAACGCCGACGGCGACACCACCCGCCTGGTCGGCTACTGCACGTCCCAGGCTCACTCGAGCATCGAAAAGGGATTCCGCATCGCCGGTATCGGGTCCGAGCGGGTTCGTCTCGTCCCGCACGACGAGCGTTTCGCGATGCAACCCGGCGCGCTCGCCGAGATGATCGCAACGGACCGATCCGCCGGCTTGCTCCCGTTCTTCGTCTGCACCACGCATGGTACGACGTCGTCGATGGCGTTCGACCCCACACCTGCTGTCGCTGAGATCTGCGAGCGCGAACGCCTCTGGCTGCATGTCGACGCGGCGATGTCGGGCATCGCTGCACTCGAGCTGTCGCTGCGATGGGTGAACGACGGGTTGGACCGCGCCGATTCCTACACCACCAACCCGCACAAGTGGATGGGCATCAACTTCGACTGCAACCTGTTCTGGACCGCCGACCGTGCCTCGCTGATCGGCGCGCTCAGCATCTTGCCGCCCTATCTCCAGTCCGCGGCAGCCGAAGCCGGTGCGGCCATCGACTACCGCGACTGGCAGATACCGCTCGGTCGCAGGTTCCGCGCGCTGAAACTGTGGTTCGCGCTCCGCACCGAAGGCGTCGAACCCGTGCAGGCGATGATCCGGGATCACGTCGCCTGGACCCAGCAACTCGCCGACATCTTCGGCGCCGACGACCGCTTCGAGGTGCTCGCCCCGCATCCGCTGAACCTGCTGTGCGTGGCGCTGCGCGGCGACACCGTCGAGTCGGCGAACGCGGCGACCGATGCGCTCATCGACGCGGCGAATGCGACCGGCGAGGTGTTGTTCACGCGCACGCTCCTCGACAATCGATCGGCGCTGCGGATCTCGGTCGGCGCCCGGGCGACGACCCACCGTGACGTGCTCGGCGCCGCAGCACTACTGCAGCGACTCGCTCCGGCACGCTGACCGCCACCCCGGCCACGGGCGCCACCGACGCGACGCGTACCCACGGCTGATCGAGAGGTGGACGGCAACGATCGTGTGCCGCGCTGCTCGACGGATGCCACGGCGAACCGGGCCGCATGGCACGATGCGATGATGACCTCGTCGTCCGCTCGTCCCGTCGCACTGATCACCATGGCCACCGGCTACGTCGGCCCCGCGCTCGCCCGAACCCTGGCCGCCCGAGGATTCGATCTCGTCCTGCACGGTATCGATGGCGACGCAACCATGGTCGGCGTCGAAGCATCGTTCGCCGACCAGCGTCCGGCGCTCGAGGCGGCAGGAGCCACGGTCGTGACGGTGAGCGATGTCGATCTCTCGACGGCGGCCGGCAACGCGACGCTCGTGTCCGCTGCGCTCGACCGGTTCGGACGGCTCGACTCGGCCTGCCTCGTCACCGGGGTGATCATCGTCGGCAAGTTCCTCGACATGACCGACGAACAGTGGGAGACGATCAAGCGCACCAACCTCGACATGGTGTTCCACGGATTGCAGGCGGTCCTTCCACCGATGGTCGATGCCGGCGCCGGCCAGACCGTTGTCTTCACCTCGGCGACCGGAGGCCGCCCCGGCCCGATGACCTCGATCTACGGGGGCACGCGCGCCGGGGCGAACGGACTGGTGCGAGCGATCGGCCTCGAGCACGCCGCCGATGGCATCCAGGTCAACGCCGTCGGTACGAACTTCATGGATTTCCCCGGTTTCCTCAAGGCCTCCGGTGCCGGACGCGACCCCGAACGCCGAGCACGGATCGAGGCACAGACACCGATGCGCCGTCTCGGCACGATGGACGAGTTGGCGGCATTCACCTCGGTCCTGCTCGACGGGACGAGCCGCTTCCAGACCGGTCAGTTCTTCGACTTCTCCGGCGGCTGGGGCGCCTGAAACGCCTCCCCGTGCCGACCGCACGGCCGTCAGCGAGGGAGCGTGAGGAGATCGAAGATCATGCGGGCCGTGGCGCCCCAGACCGTCTCGTCGTCGAGGTGGAAGAAGTGCAGCGGGCGGTCGAGCGGTGCGAGCCCCCAACGCTCGCGGTGATACGTGCCCGGCATCGTCAGTTCCCGAATCGGCGTCCACATCACGCGATCGGCCTCCATCGTGCGTGGGGCCAACGCGACGGGTTCGTCGAGTCGGGCCACGACGGGCACGATGTAGCTCTTCGACACGATCGTCGAGAGATGCTCGAGTTCGCCGATGACCTGCGGCGCGTCCGGGTCGAGCCCTACCTCCTCGTGCGCTTCGCGGATCGCGGTCTCGACGGCGGACTCCCCGTCGTCGCATCGACCGCCGGGAAAACTGATCTCACCCTTGTGGTTGCGCATCCGCATCGAGCGTCGAGTGAGCAGCACCTCGGCACCGTCGGGACCGTCGGCGAGCAAGAGCAGCACCGCGGAATGCTTCGCGTCGGGAAAGGTCGGCAGCATCGGTGCCGACGACGCGGCGACCGGCGCGATCAATTCGTCGACGGACCACGTTGCATGCAAGTCCCACGGCGCGTCGAATTCCACGATCGTGTTCGACGGACGAGGGATCTGCTGGCGACCACCGGGTCGACGGGTCGCGCCGTCCGGACGCTCGATCGCTCCGGCACTCATTCGTCCGACGACATGTTCTTCTTGGCTCGCCGTGCGAAGTTCACTCCGTCGCCGACGAGGCGGCCCGCCTTCTGACCGACCTCTTCGCTCGTCGGTCGTGACGGCCGCCGACGCGTCGACTTCGTCGCCATACGGCGAGCCTTCCGCTCGTCTTTCGTCGCGAAGTCGGTGTTCCACCAGACGAAGGCGAGCACCACCGCCAACATCAGCATCAGCAGACGCGCATTGTCGCCAACCGAGACCACCGGTTGCACAGCGGCCGACACCACCGCCACGACGATCACGACATCGATGATCCGATGGACTCGCCGATGCAAGAAGCTGAACGCACCGGCCGGCCCATGCGTGCACGCGGCATTGAGCATGACGCCGACCCCGAGCACGGCAGGGATCGCAGGCGCCTCGCTTTGGATACTCGACGAGATGAACACGGCGCCGATGACGTACTCGACGACCTGATGCAACCAGAACGGTCGCATTGCTCGATTCGACTCACGTGCCATCCACCGAAGGGTACCGAACACCTCGACGCGCTCGACGGGAGTCCCCGCGGCGTTCGGAGAACGCAAAAGGGGAGCAGGCTCGATGCCTGCTCCCCTTCCGATTGAGGTCGAAGACCGACGATGTCGGACTTCAGCTGACGGAGTCAGCGGCCAGGACGAGGTCCTGGCCGGGGCTCACATCATGCCGCCCATGCCGCCCATGCCGCCCATGGCGCCAGCGCCACCGTCGGCTTCGGGCTCATCGGCGATCAGGCACTCGGTGGTGAGCACCATCGCAGCGATCGACGCAGCGTTCTGGAGACCCGCACGGGTCACCTTGGCCGGGTCGATGATGCCCGCAGCGATGAGGTCCATCATCTCGCCAGTGGCAGCGTTCATGCCCACGGAGCCTTCGGCCGCCTCGACTTCGCGCACGACGACGGTGCCTTCGAGGCCCGCGTTGTTGGCGATGTTGCGACCGGGAGCGACGAGCGCTTCCCACACCGTCTTGGCACCGACCTTCTCGTCACCCTCGAGCGAGTCGACGACGGCCTGCACGGCGGGCCGCGCCCGGATGAGGGCGGTGCCGCCACCAGCGACCACGCCTTCCTCGATGGCTGCACGGACCGACGACACGGCGTCTTCGATGCGGTGCTTCTTCTCCTTGAGCTCGACCTCGGTCGCAGCGCCGACCTTGATCAGCGCAACGCCGCCGGCCAGCTTCGCGAGGCGCTCCTGGAGCTTCTCGCGATCCCAGTCGGAGTCGGTGTTCTCGATCTCGGCCTTGATCTGGTTGACGCGGCCTTCGATGTCGGACGACTCGCCGCCACCGTCGACGATGGTCGTGTTGTCCTTGGTGATCACGACGCGCTTGGCGGTGCCGAGCAGGTCGAGCGTCACGTTGTCGAGCTTGAGGCCGACTTCTTCGCTGATGACCTGGCCACCGGTGAGGACCGCCATGTCCTGCAGCATCGCCTTGCGACGGTCGCCGAAGCCCGGGGCCTTGACGGCCGCTGCGTTGAACGTGCCGCGGATCTTGTTCACCACGAGGGTGGCGAGCGCTTCGCCTTCGATGTCTTCGGCGATGATGACGAGCGGCTTGCCCGTCTGCATCACGGCCTCGAGGGTCGGGAGCATCGTCTGGACCGTCGAGATCTTGGCGCTGTGCAGCAGGATGTACGGGTCCTCGAGGACCACTTCCTGACGCTCGGCGTCGGTCACGAAGTACGGCGACAAGTAGCCCTTGTCGAACTGCATGCCCTCGGTGAAGTCCAGCTCGGTGCCGAACGTGTTCGACTCCTCGACCGTGACGACGCCGTCCTTGCCGACCTTGTCGATGGCGTCAGCGATGACTTCGCCGACCGACGAGTCGGCGGCCGAGATGGTGGCGACGGACGCGATGTCCTTCTTGTCGTCGACGTCCTTGGCCTGGCTCTTGATCGACTCGACCGCAGCGGCAACAGCCTTCTCGATGCCGCGCTTGATCTCCATCGGGTTGGCGCCAGCAGCGACGACCTTCATGCCGGCGTTGACCATCGCCTGTGCGAGCACGGTGGCGGTCGTGGTGCCGTCACCGGCGATGTCGTCGGTCTTGGTCGCGACTTCCTTCACGAGCTGGGCGCCCATGTTCTCGAACGGGTCTTCGAGTTCGATCTCTTTCGCGATCGAGACACCGTCGTTGGTGATCGTCGGTGCGCCAAACTTCTTGTCGAGCACGACGTTGCGGCCCTTTGGTCCGATGGTCACCTTGACGGCATCGGCGAGCTTGTTGACTCCGGCTTCGAGTGCGCGGCGCGCCTCGTCGTCGAACTTCAGGATCTTTGCCATGTTGAGTTACTCCTCTTGGCTTGCAGTTTGCTTCGAAATGTATGTGGGAACGGACGTCTGAGCGTGAGGCTCAGCGCTCGACGATCGCGAGGACGTCACGGCTGTTGAGGACGAGGAGATCCTCGCCACCCGAGTTGACCTCGGTGCCGCCGTACTTGCTGTACAGCACGGTGTCGCCGACGTTGATGCCGACTTCGATCAGTTCGCCGGTGCTGTCCGAGCGCTTGCCCGGGCCGACAGCGAGCACTTCGCCCTGCTGCGGCTTTTCCTTGGCGGTGTCGGGGATCACGAGACCGGAAGCGGTCTGCGTCTCGGCCTCCGCGGGCCGGACCACGATGCGGTCCTCGAGTGGCTTCAGGTTCATGTTGCATGCCTCCATTGGCAGTCATCTACGGAATTCGTTGTCAGATCCGAGGAGGTCCCCGCAGCGTTGCCGCTGGCACTCCCTTCGATCGAGTGCCAGAATACGACGACATCGAGCGATTGGCAACCGGCAATCGAGAGTGCCAACTCCTTCTGTCCCGGATGCTGGCTGGATCCCGGCGAGATGCCGACCGCGAGATCAGTCCGTGGCAGCCACGACCGGCGCCGGTCCGGACGGGGCCGCCGACGGACCGATCCGGCCGAGGGGTGCAGCGAGCAACGACGTGGCCACTCCCCCGGCGACGAGCAGCCACCAGACCAGGCCGAAGTGGTCGTTGGCCTCCGCCAGACTGGTGGGACGACCGACGAACGCGATCGTCAAAGCGACACCGAGCGTCCCGCCGAACTGGCGGATCGCCTGATTGACACCGCCCCCGACACCGAGTCGATTGGGCGGCAATGCCTGCGCCACCACACTCGACAGCTGCGGTAGACACAGCGCGACGCCCACGCCGGTGAAGAACATCGACGGCAGGTAGTCGATGACGTACGCGGGTTCGACCGACAAGAACACCAGCCGCCACAGACCACCAACGGCGAACAACGCGCCTCCGATCAACAGCAGCGGTCGCTGCCCGACCTTGCCGGCCAGGGCACCGAATCGCGGCGCCAGCACCGCGACCAGCGCCGGCCCCGGAGCGACGGCGAAGCCCGCGCGCAGGATCGAGTACCCCCACACCTCGGTGAGAAACAGGATCGAGGAGAAGAACATCGCCGTGAACGCGACGCCGAATGCCATCGAGGCTGCGTTGCCCCACGAGAAGTTCGGGATCGAGAAGAGTTCCAGGTCGACCGCGGGCCTCGACGTGACGCGCTGATGCCGGACGAACACGCCGAGGAGCACGACGCCCGCGATGATCGATCCGATCGTGCGCCCGTCGGCCCAGCCCCACTCCTCGCTCTGCACCACGCCGAGCGAGACGAACCCTGCCGACATGATGATCAGCACGACACCGGACCACGCGGGCAGCGCCGTCGACGGATCCTTCGACTCGGCGAGCAGGCGTCGGCCGATCACCAGGGTGGCGATGCCGATCGGTAGGTTGATGAAGAAGACCCAGCGCCAGCCGCCGACCTCGACGAGCGCGGCGCCCAGTGTCGGACCCAGCGCTCCGGCAACCGCACCGGTCGCTCCCCAGATCGCTACCGCAACGGGCACCTTTTGCGGCGGGAACGCTCGCAGGATCAACGCCAACGACGACGGCAACAACGTCGCCGCGCCGACAGCCTGCACCAGCCGGAATGCGATGAGGAGTTCGGCGCTCGGCGCGACGCCGCACAGCATCGACCCCACGGTGAACACCGCAGAGCCGACGAGAAAGGCCCGCTTGTGGCCGACCCGATCTGCGATCTTTCCGGCCGGAACCAGCAGTGCCGCGAAGACGATCGTGTACGCGTTGAGCACCCAGGACAGCTGTGCAGGAGCGACGTCGTCGAACGAGGCGACGATGTCGGGGAAGGCCACGAACAACACCGTGGTGTCGAGGAAGGCAGCGAGCACGGCGAGCGACGAGACAGCCAGCGTCTTCCACGCTGCCGGCGACACCACGATCGGGGGGCTGGCGGTGGCGGTCATCGCCAGGTTCGCGTCGGGTCTGATGCCAGCTGGACTGGCACGTTCGATAGCATGAACATGTTTTACAACCAACCTCACCCACTTTTCCAAGTCAACGAGAAATTCCTCGCATCGTGAAACTCGAACCGTGACCAGTCGCTCCTACCGCCAGCACTGTGGCGTCGCCGAGGCGCTCGACGTCCTCGGTGAGCGCTGGACGCTCCTGATCCTGCGCGACCTCTTGCCCGGACCGCAGCGGTTCACCGACCTCGCTCGTCGCCAGCCCGGCATGGGCACCGACCTCCTCACCAGTCGGCTCCGTCGACTCGAAGAACACGATCTCGTCGAACGCGTCCCGCTGCCGGCACCCGCCAACGGGTCGATGTACCAGCTCACGGAACGCGGCGACGACGTCCGCCCCGTGCTCGCGGCGCTGGCGCGTCTCGGCGCCACCTGGCTGCCGACGACGCCGACCGGTAGACGCCGCTACGACGCATCGTGGGCGCTCACGACGATCGCGGAACACCTCGGCGATCGCGCACCGACAGCGCTCGGTCTCACGGTCACCTGTGACGGGCACCATCACTCCCTGGTCGTCGCCGACGACGGCACCACGTCATCGGTCTACGGCGACCTGCTCGATCCCGCCGTTCGGATCGAGGGTCCGACCCGCAACATCCTGGCCGTCCTGTTCGGCCGAGTGGCACGATCCGAGGAGCCCGATGTGCAGATCACCGGCGACGACGCCGACATCGATGCCTGGCTCGACGCGATCGCTCACGCCGTCCCCTTCGCCACGCGCTGAGCACTCGCGACCGATCGGTTCGCTACGACAGCCCGCTCGGAGACGGCGGAAGCAGTGACGCCAAATGTGTCGGGTCGAGATCGATCGCCAGCCAGAGCGGCCGGTCGAGCGCGGCACGATCGGGGGCCGTCGTTGCGATCACGAGACCCTTGGACACGATCGCCTGGTCGACGACCTGGCGATGCTGCGGGAGCGGGATCGCGACGGCGAACACACATCGGACCGGAACGCTGATCTGCACGGCGAGCACGAGTACCTGGTGGATGCCAGCCGCCTTCGCGTCGGCGCCGGCCTCGACCAGCGTTCCTTCGGTGGCGATGTCGCCGATGCCGTCGATGGCGTGCACCCGAGCGAGGTCAGCGACCTCGGGATGATCGGCGGCGTCGATGACGATCGTCGGCATCTCGGTGCCCTGGTCGTCGATCGACGTCCCGCTGTCGAGCACGGTGAACACCGGCGGTTCCACGCTCACCGACGCGCCCCCGTCAGCATCCCCAGCAACGCCCCCGGCAACGCCCCCAGCAACGCCCCCAGCAACAAGGTCACGGTGACACTCATCGACCGACGGTGTCGCCCGATCGCACCGCTCGGCGAAGCATGCCGAGTGTCTCTGCGAGCGGGAGACCGATCACGTTGGTGACGCTGCCGTCGACGTGCTCGACGAAGGCGCCCGCAGCCCCCTGGATCCCGTATGCGCCCGCTTTGTCGTCGGCTTCGCCCGTGGCCAGGTACCAGTCGATCATGGGCTCCGTCAGCGCGACGAACGCGACGTCGGTGCTCACCACGAGCGTCTCGAAGGTCTCGTGGCCGCACTCCGACGTGAGCACCGTGACTCCCGTGTGGCACCGATGCACACGGCCGGACAGCAACCGCAGCATCCGGCGGGCGTCGTCGCGGTCGACCGGCTTTTCGAGGATCGAACCCTCGAGTTCGACGGTCGTGTCGGCGGCCAGGATGATCTCGTCGGGCCGGGCGACGGCGACCGCCTTCTCTCTCGACAGTCGCTGGACGTAGCGGATCGGGTCGTCGCCGCGCGGACGTTCGTCGATGTCGGGCGGGCGAACGACGAACTCCAGCCCGACCGACGCCAGCAGTTCGCGCCGTCGTGGCGACCCCGAGGCCAGCACGAGGTCCAAGCCGTCACCGAGTTCGACGAGAGCCCGACCCGTCATCCGCCCGACATGGCCATCTGCTGGTCGTCGTCGGGAACGGTCACGTCGGTGTCGAGCGCTGCCCGCTGCTGCCCGTCGAGCCAGCCGTCGGGGATCGAGACCTTGGTGGGTCCGCGTGTGTGCCCTCGCTTGATGCGTTCGCCACCATCGACGATTCGGGTCTCGGCGCCACATTGGTCGAGGACCTCGCCGAGGATGTCGTCGAGTTCGTCGAGCGTCGCGACCATCGCGAATCGCCGTCGAAACTCCGAGCCGATCGGATAGCCGCTCATGTACCAACCGGTGTGCTTGCGGAAATCGCGCAGCGCGTGATTCTCCCCGAGATGGTCGGCGAGCATTCGAGCGTGGTCGGCCATCACCGACACCACCTCGCCGAGCAGTCGGCTCGGGGCGACGTCTCGCCCATTGAGCGCGTCGACGAGGTCGGCGAACAGCCACGGTCGGCCGAGGCATCCTCGTCCGATGACGACACCGTCACAGCCGGTCTGCTCCATCATCGCGACCGCGTCGGAGGCTTCCCAGATGTCACCGTTGCCCAGCACCGGGATGTCATAGCCGAGGCCGACGATGTGCGCCTTGAGTTCCCCGATCGCTTCCCATCGGGCCTCGCCCGAGTAGTGCTGCTCGACCGTTCGAGCGTGCATCGCGATGGCGGCCACGCCTTCCTCGGCGCACACCTCACCGGTCCGCAGGTGGGTGAGCCAATCGTCGAAGAGACCCATCCGGAACTTCGCTGTCACCGGCACCCCGTACGGTGCGGCGTTGGACACCGCGGACCGCAGGATCGAGCGCAGCAGCTCCGGGCGGGCGGGCACCGCGGCTCCGCCGCCGCGACGGGTCACCTTCGCGGCCGGACACCCGAAGTTGATGTCGATGTGGTCGACGCGACCGTCGTCGCACAGCCGGTGAACTGCCTGGCCCATGACGTTCGGGTCGCTGCCGTAGATCTGCTGGCTGCGAGGCCGTTCGTCCGGACCGAAGCTGATCATCCGATGGGTCTTGGCGTTCGCATGCACGACCGGCGTCGCCATCACCATCTCGTTGACGTACACGAGGCCGTCGGCGTAGCGCCGACACAGCGCCCGGAACGGCGCGTTCGTGACGCCCGCCATCGGTGCGAGCACGACGGGCGCAGCCAGTTCGTGAGAGCCGATCGAGAACGTCATATCAACCTCCACGGTATCGGCGACCTCAACGTCGCCGACGGGACCTGCGAGGGTCACGAGCCCGATCGCTCAGGCCGCGTCCGGTTCGCGGCCGGACGGGTGGTCAGGTCGGTTCGAGCACGGTGTCGATCACGTGGATGAATCCCTCGTCCGACGCGAGATCGGTGTCAATGATGCCGGCGCCGCCGATCGTCGGCGGTGTCGCTCCCGCGTCGACGGGTTGTGGCCCGCCGAACTGCATGTCGATCGAAGTGCGCGTCAGGACCTCTGCGGCATCGATCGCCTCCCCCGACAACACGTGGGCGCGCACGAGGTCGCGGGCGATGCCGGCGTTGGAGAGATCGGGGCCATCGGGGTCGTCGATGAGCGCAGTGATCGCATCGTCGTCGGGGGCGAAGATGGTCACCACCCGCGTCGGGTCGTCGAACTCACTGCGCAGTCCGGCGAGATCGATCAGCTGCACGAATCCCGACAGGTCCGGCTCGGCCCCCAACACCGCCAGGGGCGACCCGGCAACCGGCGGGGGAACGGTCGTCGTGGTGGTGGTGGTCGTGGTCGTGGTCGTGGTCGTGGTCGTCGTTTCCGGCACCGTCGTCGTGGTCGTCGTTGCCGGCACCGTCGTCGTGGTGGTGGTGGTCGTGGTCGTGGTCGTGGTCGTGGTCGTCGTTTCCGGCACCGTCGTCGTGGTCGTCGTTGCCGGCACCGTCGTCGTGGTGGTGGTCTCCGGCACGGTGGTGGTCGTGTCCGGCACCGTCGTCGTCTCGGCCGTGGTGGTCGTCGGGTCGAGCACCGTGGTGGTCGTCTCGACGCTGGGCGCGTTGTCGATCAGGGTGCAATCGATGCGGTTGCCGCTGCGGAACTCAACATTGGGAAACCGCACGGTCATGATGCGCAACGAGTCGGAATCGGCACCCGAGAACGAGATGTCGACGGCGAGGACGCTCGGGCTGCTGTCGGCCCCACGGTCGACCGTGCACTCCGCCGTGACGCCCGCCTCGGCGATGGCCGGCTCGACCGGCTCGCCCAGTTCGACGGTCGTCGACCAGTCGTCGGCGTCGAGACTCACCGTGGGCTCCCAGCGGAACTGCGCCCGGCCTCCGGCATCGGTCTGGCGGATTGCGGGCTGCCCGGCCACGGCCTCGGCAGGAACGATCCAGACGTAGTCGGCCGCGATCGCCGTCGGCGAGGACACGACCGCCGTGATCGTCGAATCCCGGGCGGCGCCCGACGCGTCGAGCCGCGACACGTCGAGTGACACCGGCGCATCGATCTCGCCGAGCACCTCCTCGTCGTCGTCACCGCCGCCGAGCACGATGAGCAAGATGACGAGGCCGATCACGGCGAGCACTCCGAAGAGCACGAGCGCGAGTTGCCCCGGCTGGCGGTACCACGGCGGTGGGTCGTCGAGCGTGGCGATGTAGGGCTGCTCGGCGCCGGGCGGCGGCCCGGGCGGCAGGTTCGGATCGACGGGTTCGCCACGCTCGGGGGCACCCGGAGGCTGAGGTGTCCCGGCCGCAGGCGGCAACGTCGGAAACACCTGAGTCGGCTCCGTCGGCGCGCCCTCCACCGGATTGTTCGGCAGCCCAGGAATGTCGCCGGGCTCACCCGGCGGAGGGAACTCGTCATTCGACATTCCCCCAGTGTCCCACGCCCGCACGTCAAGATGGCGTCTGGGCCATGCTGCAGGCCATGCTGCAGGTCATGGTGAGGTCATGGTGCCAGGCACGATGACCTGCTGCAGCGGCGCTCAGTCGAGGAGAGGGAGGCGAAGGTTGGGGGTGGCGCCCGTGGCGAGCGAGGAGGGGCCGTCGGAACGAAGTCGATGCCAACCGGTCGCTGCGATCATCGCCGCGTTGTCGGTGCACATCGAGCGGCTCGGCAAGAACCCCTGGATTCCATCGGCTTCGCATGCGCCGAGCAGTTCTTCGCGCAACAGCGAGTTCGCTGCCACGCCACCCCCGAGCACGATGCCCGTCGCACCGACCTGCTTCGCGGCACGGCGCGCCTTGTGCACGAGCACGTCGACGACCGCCATCTGGAACGACGCGGCGATGTCCGCGTCGCCCACATCGGGATGCTTGCGCACGTAGTTCATGACGGAGGTCTTCAGACCGGAGAAGGAGAAGTCGAGACCTTCGTCCTTCATCGCGCGCGGGAATGCAATCGCATCCGGGTCGCCGAGCAGCGCCGTCTCGTCGATCGCCGGGCCACCGGGGTATCCGAGTTCGAGGAACCGAGCCACTTTGTCGAACGCTTCACCAGCGGCGTCGTCGATCGTCTGGCCGAGCAGTCGATACTGCCCGTGGTCACGCATCTCGACGAGCATCGTGTGACCGCCCGACACCAGCAGCACCACCAGCGGAAACTCGAGCGTCGGGTCCTCGAGCGACGCCGCATAGAGGTGTGCCTCCATGTGATTCACCGCCACGAACGGCTTGTCCCAGGCGAGCGCCAACGCCTTCGCTGCCGAGACGCCGACGAGCAACGCACCGACCAGGCCGGGTCCGACCGTGCAGGCGACAGCATCGATGCGCGATTCGTCGACCCCACCTTCGACGATCGCGCGGGCGATCACCGGGTTGAGCACATCGAGATGCGCTCGCGACGCGACCTCCGGCACCACGCCGCCGAATGCCGCGTGCAGATCGATCTGGGTCGACACGACGTTCGACACGACGTCGTGGCCGCCCATCACCAGCGCCGCGGCCGTCTCGTCGCAACTCGTCTCGATGCCGAGCACCAGCGTCGACTCGTCGCAGACCGCGTTCACCGTGGTCCGATCATCCGCCGTGTTCACATCACACCTCCAGCGGCCAGCGCATCGAGTCGGGCCCGATACTCCTCGGAGTCGATGTCGTGGCACCACATCACGATCGCGTCCTCGGTGTTCTCGTAGTACTTTTGGCGAACTCCGGCCGGGACGAACCCGAACGACCGGTACAGCTCCTGTGCGCCGGTGCTCGAGACGCGCACTTCCAGCGTCCAGGAGACACACGCACGTCGCAGTGCCTCTTCCGCGAGGGCCGACATCATCGTTCGTGCGATCCCACGTCGACGAGCCGCCGGATGAACGGCCACGTTGGTGACGTGCGCCTCGTCGGCCGCGAACCAGAGCCCAGCGTGGCCGACGATGCGGCCACCGAGCCGAGCGACGAGGTAGTGCCGCGAGCCCGATTTGACCTGTTCGAGTTCGCTCTGGAACACACCCGACGACCACGGCTTCGGGTAAGCCAGGCGCTCGACCTCCAGCACTCCGGCCTTCAGATCGCGGCGACGCATCGGCGACAGCCGCACGAACTCGCCGTCGTCGGGAACGTCGTCGCGTCGGAGCATGCGTTCGATGACGCTCATCGCCGGCTCTCCCGTGTCGCCCAGTTGATCACGGCGTCGGGCGCACGCAGGTACAAGGGCTCGATCTCGCGTGCGTTCACCCACTCTTCGCGCAGCGCACGGGCATGCGCGAGCTGCACCAGCGGCGACGCCGACGGGTGGTCGTCACCGCCGATCTCGCAGTGGTACCCCTCGACGATCTCGTCCCGGTATCGACGTGCGCCGTCGCCGATGCACAGCACGTCTTGATTGCGCGCCATCAGGTCGGCGACGAGTTCGTCGACCGGACCCACCATCGGATCCGCGATCTGCTGGATTCCACCGGGAACCTGGCGGTACATGGCGTAGAAGACCTCACCCTTGCGGGCGTCGATCACCGGCACGACGACCTTGTCGGCGTGGCGACTCGAGAACGCGAGCAAGTCGAGCGAGGAGATCCCGATCATCGGCACGCGCAGCGCCTGGGCGATCGCCTTGGCCGTGGCGAGTCCGACACGCATCCCGGTGAACAGCCCGGGCCCGATGTCGACGGCGACGACGCTGATCTCGTCGAGTTCGATGTCGGCCTGCTCCATCACGAACTGGATCGCCGGGACGAGGGTCTCGGCATGGCGTCGTCCCTTGGTGATCTCGAACAGACCGATCACGCCTTCGTGGCCGCCGACGGCCACGCTGACGCGCTCGGTCGCCGTTTCGATTCCGAGGATCAGCATCGGTAGCCCTCCACGGCGTCGCTGAGCCGTTCCCATCGTCCGGCCCAGCTCGCGCCGACACCGGCGATCTCGATGATCCGACGCCCTTCGAGGCTCAAGACGTCGAGGTCGTCGTCACCTGCATCACCTGCATCACCTGCATCGAGGTCGAGAGCGTCGTCGTACGCCGTCTCGAGATACACGACGAGGTGGTCCCCGAACATGCCGTCGACGACGTCACCCCACTCGACGAGCACGATGCCGCGGAACTCGGCCAGTTCGGGCAGCGCGAGCTCAGCGACCTCGGCGGTGTGGTCGAGTCGATACAGGTCGGCGTGATGCAGGGTGATCTTGCCGGCGTGCGGACCCGACTCGATGTCGTAGCTGTGCACGAGCGTGAACGTCGGAGACGTGATGGGTCCGTCGACGCCGAGCGCCCGACCGAATCCTTGTGCGAACGCCGTCTTGCCGGCGCCCATCTCGCCGGCGAGCACGATGACGTCGCCAGCCCGTGCGAGGCCAGCGATCGCTGCGGCGACCTCGTGCGTCTCGGCGGTCGACGCCGTTCGAAGCTCGATGGACATCAGCCGTTGATGCTACGGCGAGGAACTCTCGGCACGCGCCCCGAGATGCCACACACGATCTCGTAGCCGATCGTGTCGAGTCGTCGACCCCACTCCTCCGCGGTCACCACGGCGTCGTCCTGGCGTCCGATCAGCGTCACATCGTCGCCGACGCGCACGTCGACATCGCCACAATCGACCATCAACTGGTCCATCGTGACCACCCCGACGATCGGGCACCGACGACCACCGATCAGGACGGCACCTCCAGTCGCCCACAATCGGCGTGGGACCCCGTCGGCATAGCCGATCGGGATCGTCGCGACGGTCGTGTCCTCACCGAACCGATGACGCAGACCGTAGGAGATGCGACTGCCGGCGCGTACCTGTTTGACGAACGCCACGCGGGCCCGCAGTTCGAGCGCCGGCCGCAGGTCAGCGCACAGCTCGCTGACCCCGTCGCCTGGCGAGATCCCGTACATCGCGATCCCGACGCGCACCATCGACAGGCGCGACGCAGGATGAGCGAGCGCACCCGCGGAGTTGGCCGCGTGTACCAACGGAACGTCGCCGAGTTGCTCGATCACCTTGGCGAACGTCGCCAACTGCTCTTCGGTGAACGAGACGTTGGCAGCTGCGGCGTCATCGGCAACCGCGAGGTGGGTGAAGACCCCGGCCAGGCGCAGCTCCGGTGCGCGCTGCTCGATCGCGGTCGCCATCGAGACCGCCGCGTGCGGATGCGCGCCGACGCGCTGCATCCCGGTATCGACGAGGAGGTGCACCGGAAGCCCGGTCGGCCGTTCGGCGACGAGCGCATCGAGGAACCGCCGCTGATAGACCGCCGGGGTGAGGCGGTGCTCGATGATCGTCGCGGCGAGTTCGGGTGGCGGTTCGCTCAGCAGCAGGATCGGCGCGTCGATCCCGGCCCGGCGCAGCTCGACGCCTTCTTGTACGAGCGCGACACAGAGCCCCTCGGCTCCGGCGTCCATCGCCGCTCGGGCGACCCCGATGGCACCGTGGCCGTAGCCGTTCGCCTTGACGACGGCCCAGAGCGCTGACGGCGCGACGCGACGGCGAATCGTCTCCACGTTGTGGCCGATCGCGTCGAGGTCGATCTCGGCCCATGCCCACCGGAGGTCGACACTCATGCGAGATCCTCGACGACATACGGCAACCGTTCGACCAGATCACCTGCGACCAGCCCGTGGCGAAGGCAACGATGACCGGCCTCGGCGTGCACCCACGCCGCGGCGGCGGCAGCGCGCCCCGGGTCGAGGCCAGCAGCGAGAAGCGCACCGATGATGCCGGCGAGCACGTCACCGGTCCCGGCGGTCGCCAGGCGCTGATCTCCGTGGTCGACGAACCACACCGGCCCGGCGAGGTCGGTGCGATCATCGTCATGAGCTCGGGGTGAGGCGACCAGGGTCGTCGCACCCTTCAGCAAGATCGTGGTGTCGAAGTCGTCCGCGGTGGCGCGCAGCGATGCAACTCGATCCGGTCCTGGCGCCGCACCCGTGAGATTGGCGAACTCGCCGTCGTGCGGAGTGAGGACCGTGGCGAGCTCGCGCGACCGAAGCAGCGGAGCGGCGCCCTCCGAACTCCATGCGCTCGCGAACAGGCCGTCACCATCGATCACGAGCGGCACGGTCGCGTCGGCGATGCACGCTCGTGCCGACATCAACACGGCATCGTCGCGGCCGAGACCCGGACCGATCACCAACGACCCGAAACGGTGGATGTCGACGAGCGCGTCAGTGGCGAAGTCGGTGGCCGCCACGTGACGCTGGACGACTTCGGGAGGTGTCGCCACGTCGTACCCCGGAGCCATGACGCCTGGCCCCATCGCGCCTGCCCCGAGGACGCCCGGCATCCGCGTGCCCGGGCTCGACACAGACACGAGACTGGCGCCGGCTCGCGCCGCGGCGCTCGAGCACAGCACGGCGGCGCCGGGCATCTCGGCACTCCCGGCGATGATCTTGACCGCCGCGTTCCATTTGTGCGCGTCGATCCGGCGCCGCGGCCACCATGCCGCGACGTCCGCTGGACCGACGAGGTGCTGCGTGGCGCCGGAGACGTCGAGGCCGATGTCGGCCACCTCGATCGAACCGCTCAACTCGGGCCCGCGCCGGAGCAGGAGGCCGGGCTTGAGCGCCTGGAATGTGACCGTGCGGTCGGCGGCCAGGACGCCGGGGCCCGCCGCGCCGGTCAACGCATCGAGCCCGCTGGGCACGTCGACGGCGAGCACGAGCGCATCGCCGACGTCCGGGGCGATCCATTCCCCGCGAAAACCGGTGCCGTACGCAGCGTCGACGACCAGATCGCAGCGCGCCAGGATCGGCGGACGCATCGCCGCGTCGATGAGCCGGACTCGCACGCCTCGACGTTCCAGGTGCCGGGCGGCGACACGGCCATCGGCGCCGTTGTTGCCCTTGCCGACGAGGACGTTCACCGTCCGGCCGTACGCCCCGCCGAGCAGGTCGATTGCAGCTCGCGCCACGGCACGCCCGGCGCGCTCGACGAGTTCCTCGAGCGACTCGGGCGCGGCGGCATCGATCTCTGCCATCTCGATCGGAGTGACGACCGGAGTCATGCGTGCAGCTTGCCACGCACGGGCGCGTCGGCGCCGCCGAGCCCACCGGAATGCGCATCGAACCACCGCGGCGCCGTCAGCAGCACGAAGCACGCGGACAACACGACGGGTTCGCCAGGCGTGAACGGAGCCGTCAGCCGGCCAGCGAGTCGCGCAGCTCGCGCTTCAAGAACTTGCCGTTGGCGTTGCGCGGCAGCGGCTCGTTGAGGAACCACACCCGCTCGGGGATCTTGTACTTGGCGAGTTTGTCGCCCAGGAAGGCCGAGAGCTCGGCGTGGTCGAGCGAGGCGCCAGGCGCGAGCACGATCGCCGCGACGACGATCTCGCCGAGCCGATCGTCGGGCAGCCCGAACACGGCGGCCTCAGCGACAGCGGCATGTTCGTAGATCGCCGCCTCGACTTCGGAGCAATAGACGTTCTCGCCGCCGCGCAGCACCATGTCCTTGGCGCGGTCGACGATGTAGACGAACCCGTCGTCGTCGATCTCGGCGATGTCGCCGGTGCGAAACCATCCGTCCTGGATCGCATCAGCCGTCGCTTCGGGACGGTTGAGGTACCCCTTGATCACGACCGCACCGCGAACGCACAACTCGCCGCGCGCACCGGACCCGGAGACTTCCTCGCCAGCTTCGTCGATGAGCTTGGCATCGAGACACGGTACGACGCGGCCGCACGAGGCCGGCTTGGACACGTACAGCGATCCGGAGTTGGCGGTCACGATGCCGTGCGTCTCCGTGAGCCCGTAGCCGGTGCTCGGCGAACCACCGGCGAGCGACTTGTCGATCTTCTCGACGAGGTCGGGCTGCACCGGCGCACCGCCGCCGCCCATGCCCACGAGGCTCGACGTGTCACGAGCCGCCCAGTCCGGGTGCATGAGCATCTCACGGCTCATCGTCGGCACGCCCGAGAAGTTGGTGACCCCTTCGCGTTCGATCAACTCGATCGCCCGGGCGGCATCCCACTTGTAGGTGAGGACGAGCTTCGAGCCCGAGATCGTCGCCGGATGCAGCAGACAGTTGTTGGCCGTGACGTGGAACAGCGGCGTCGGTGCCATGAAGACGTTCTGCTTCTCGCCAGCGGCACTCAGGTCGGGAAGATCCGACGCCGTCCCGGCCTTTTGTGCAGCAAGTGCACTCACCGCTGCCATGAACGCGAGGTCGACCAGGTTGTGCACCGAGCCTCGATGGGTGAGCTGGGCGCCCTTCGGGAAGCCGGTCGTGCCCGAGGTGTAGAAGATGCACGCGTCGTCGTCGGGATCGATCGTGGCGTCGGGCAACGTCGCCGGCGCCGACTCCGGGTCGATCACGTCGTTCCACCGACTGGCGTCGTCGGGAAGGTCACCGTCGTAGCGCACCGTCATGAGATGGAGGGGAGCGCCACCGT
Organism: Ilumatobacter sp.; assembly: GCF_046290335.1. Classification (GTDB taxonomy): domain Bacteria; phylum Actinomycetota; class Acidimicrobiia; order Acidimicrobiales; family Ilumatobacteraceae; genus Ilumatobacter_A. The sequence goes on from NZ_JBKAGH010000007.1 coordinate 179,546, forward strand.
CGCCGGAACGCAACTCGTCGAGGATCGGCAGGACCCGCTCGACGCGCTCACCGTCGGCGATGAGCACCTTGGGCCGAGAGTCCGCGAGGCCGTACTTCATCTCGTCGGTGGTCCACCACGCGTTCATCCCGACACACGCTGCGCCGAGCGAGATGATCGCCCAGTAGGAAAAGACCCACTCGGGATAGTTGCGCATCGCGATCGCGACGCGATCGCCGCGCTGCACGCCGTGCACCTCGACGAGGTGATGCGCCAAGGCCTTGACGATCTTGTCGGCCTCGGCGTACGTGAAGCGCTCGTCTTCGAACACCACATAGTCCTTGTCGGCATGGAACGCGGCGAGTTCCCAGATGAAGCGCATCGACGGCGGAGCCGAGTCGAACACTCGGATCGGTACGTCGCGCACCTCGATCTCACTCATCGCGAACTGGGCTCCCGGTGCCGTCAGTTCATCCCAGGCCGCTGTGTACTCGTCGATCATGGCGACATGATCGCAGTCTGGGGCGTCCCGCTCCAATCCGTACGCGCCGAGCTCCGACGAGAGCCGCACCTGCAGCATCTCGACGTGCAGCCGACGGTCAGTCGAGCGCCGGCCCAGCTCACTCGGCGAGCACGTAGGCGCCTGCCGTCGACGCCGAATGCGTCAACGACAGATGCCACCGGGTCACCCCGGCACGGTTGGCCAGCTCGAGCGCCCGTCCCGTGATCGCGAGAGACGGCGCACCCGACTCGGCCCGCTCGACCCAGACCTCGTGAAAACCGAACGCTCCGAGGCCCAGCCCAAGCGACTTCATCACCGCTTCGCGGGCGGCGAAGCGAGCCGCAAGCGACGGCACAGGGTCGACTTTCGGGGCAACGTAGTCGAGTTCGACCTGGGTGAACAGCCGGGTTCGCATCGTCGGCGTCCGCGCCAGGGATGTCCGAAACCGCTCGATGTCGACGAGGTCGATCCCGATCCCGATCACCGACCCGGACACGTTCACGACGTCAACGGCGACGGCGACGGCGACGGCGACGGCGGACTCGATCGCCAGTGATCTGCCGTCGCCGAGATCGGGCCGATGAGCAACTCGTGCACCGGGATGGTCGCGAGCAGCGATTCGTCGAAGACCCCTTCGGTTTCCGACACCCAGTCGACGAGCCGGTCATAGCGGCGGTCGTAGCCCTGCAGGACCCCGCGCATCACCTCAGCGGGCCGAGTGTCGTGGAACGCGACGTGGAGCAAGGTGATGCCGGTGGTCTGGCCGGCCTTGACCTCCGGAACGAAGATGACAGTGCGGCCGTCGCTGCGACCCTTCGCCACGAGCACCTCGCGCTCATTGGCGACGCGATGCTTGGTGCCGCGTACGACGCTGACGCCGCGGACTCGGCTGGGCAGATCGCGCGAGATGCCGCCTCGGTCGATGATCGTCAGCGCGTCGCCGTCGATGTCGTAGCGGGTGAATCCTCGGACGTCGGCGACGGCGGGATCGAGGTCGGCGAGCACCTTGAGGGTGCGGTAACTGAGCACGTCGCGGCCTGCGCCGGCGGCGAGCACCGCCTGGACGAGCGGACGGTCGATGATGCCCTCGTCGCTGCGGGAGATTCCGACCGTGACGGTCTTCGCCTGGTGTTTGATCGTGTCGACCGGACGCGTGAGTTCCTCGATCGCCGAGGTCAGCGCGGCGACCAGGTCGTCGATCAGCGACGACGGGGTCGCGACCTTGCCCGTCGACTCCTGGTACGCCTCGACCGGCCGATCGGAGAGCAGGTCACGGAACATACCGCTGAGCCGGACGGCGGTCGACGCTTCGAGGTGACCGTCGAACAGATTGGACCGCAAGCCGTCGTGGAAGCGCTGCGACACGTGCTGCAGGTCCCGCCGCAGGCGCTCGACCGCCTCGTCGCCCGACAGGCCTTCGCCGACGAGATGCTCGATCGCCTCGCGCGCGGCGCGCAGCGGGTGGGCGGACGCGTCGATGGCGAGCGCAGCTTCGTAGCCGAACAGGTGGCCCGCCATCGCCGACAGGACGAACCCGAGTGACGGGTCGACGATCGGCACTTCGATCACGGCCGCCGCCTGATACCGGGAGTCGCCGTCGTTCGCGAACACGATCGGCGTCGCCTTGTGGGCCTTGAAGATCGCCACTTCCTTGGCGACGTCGTCGGCGGTCGACCCCTGGAGCCCTGCGGCACACACGAGGATCAGTGGCTCCGACGACAGATCGATGTGCTTCTTGTCCTCCGTCGAGTCGCACGCCATCGACTTGTAGCAGAGCTCGCTGAGCTTGATCCGAACCTCTTCGGCTGCGACCTTGTTCGGGCCGTTGCCGACCACGGCCCAGTAACGCTTGGGCGGTGCGAGACGACGCGCGGCGTCGGCGATCACGTTGCGTCGTTCGAGGGTGGCGCGCATCGCGTCGGGCAGAGCACGCAGCGAGGAGAGCACCTGTGTACGGCGACCTGCGTCGTTGCCTCCGGCCGCTTCGGCGATCGCGCAGGCGAGGAGCGCGCCGGCGGCGACCTGCGCGTAGAACGCCTTCGTCGAGGCCACGCTCATCTCCACGTCCCGGCCGTCGGAGGTGTACATCACCCCGTCGGCCTTGTCGGTGAGGTCGGAACCGCGCCGGTTGACGATACCGATCACCATGCCGCCGCGAGCGCGGATCAGATCGACCGTGCGGTTGGTGTCGGTGGTGGTGCCCGACTGGCTGACAGCGATCGCCAGCGTGTCGCTCATGTCGAGGCGCAGGTTGAAACCCGACAACTCGGTCGCGGTGATCGCGTCGACGTCGAGGGAGGCATCGGTCAGTTCGTCGAGGATCGCAGCCGTGCTCTGTCCGGCGACCGCGGCGGTGCCCTGGCCGATCACGCGGATTCGGGTGATGGTGCCATCGGCGAGCCGAGCAGCGATCACGTCGGGGAGCGCACGAGCTCCGACCACAGCCCGGAGTCCGCCGTCGTCGGTCGGAGCGATCTTGCCGCGCAGGGTTTTCGCGAAACTGTTGGGCGCCTCGCCGATCTCTTTCAACAGGTAGTGCGGGGCATCGCCGCGGTCGATGTCGCGGGTCGTGACCTCGGCAACGTGGACGTCGTCGTCACCGACGGGCAGGTCGCCACCGTCGTAGGAGATGCGGCGAATCCCGGCGAACTCGCCAGCGGTCGCCGCATCGAGGACCACGATCTCTCCGCCGTGCTCGCCATCGAGGCGGACGTAGCGCTCGGTCTCTTCGACGACGCCGTAGGGCTCCGACGCCACGATGTAGCAGTCGTCACCCAGTCCGACGTAGAGGCCTTGGCCGCTCCCTCGCAACGCCAACAACAAGGTGTCGGGCCGCTCCGCTGCCATCGCTCCGATCGCCACCGAGCCGTCGAACGACGACACCGTGCGACGGAACGACTCGATCAGGTCGACGCCGTCAGCGAGATGGCGGCTGGCGATCGTCGGGATCACCTTTGCATCGGTGGTGATCGGTCGTGCGATGTGCAGTCCGTGCTCGACTCGCAGGTCGCCGTGGTTGTCGACGTCGCCGTTCAGCGCGGCGACCACGTACGGCGCGTCGACCCCGCCCTGTTGCTCGGCCTCTTCGGAGTTGAGTGGGTGCGTGTTCGGTTCGGAGATGATGCCGACGCTCGCCCAGCGAGTGTGCCCGAGCAGCGAGACCTCGGCGCCCGGCGACGACACCGCCCGACGGAACAGCGAGTCGGCAACGAGCGCACGACGCAGCGCCGCCGTGTTGTCGCCCAGTTCACCGATCTCGGCGGCCTTCTTGTAGACGAACGAGAGCACCGGGGTGTCACCGGAGTCGATCGCAACGACCGAACCCGACTCGAAGAGCGGGTCATGGCCGCGTTGTTCGAGCAAGGTCTGCAGCGCTCCGGGCTCGATGTCGTGACCACGTACGAACAGGTGGATCCCAGCGGAATCACGACCGCGAACCTCGAGTCGGTCGAGCGCCGAGAACGCCTGCTGGGCGACGAGGTACGCGCCGAGCGCCGAGCGTGGAGCGTCGCGGCCAGCGAGTGCTTCGACCTCTCGCACCGTGCGGAACCGGTCGTTGCGGACCGCCCAGAGCGCATCCTTGAGCTGGATCAGTTCGGCGTTGGCGACTTCGAGGTCGTCGGCGTCGAGTTCGTCGACGTTCGCGTCGAGCGTGTGCTCTCGCTCGACCGCGAACGCGTCGAGGCGATCGAGACGCGACGTCAGCGACGCGACGATGTCGACGAGTCCGGAGAGCGCCAGCACGCCGGGCAGGCCGCGCAGCGCTTCGTCGACGGAGCGAACCGCAGCCGCCATCGCCGGCACGTCGGGCGTCATCTCGATCGCTGCGTCGAGACCACCGATCAGATTCTCGGCCGAGGGCACCTGACGGGTCGGTGGCCGACCGACCACGGCAATGATTCCGCACATGGCCGACCACGCTATCCACCCGGACGGGTCGCCATCGGCCAGGCCCGCACGTCGTCGTCCGGGGCGCCTGGCGACACCGCGCAGCCCGCGCTGGCTCGGATCGCGGCCGAATTCGGCGGTCGGATCAGCCGAAGCGTCGGCGGGCGACGTCGGCGAGATGGTCGGCGACCCGCTGTGCGTCATCAGCCCTCTCCGCTTCGACCATGACCCTGATCAATGGCTCGGTGCCACTCGCACGCACCAGGACACGGCCACCCGCACCCGCTCCGGAACGCAGCCGAGCTTCGACCTCGGCGATCTCGTCGGCGAGCCGTTCGGCGACATCGGGCGCCGTCGTCGCAACGCGCACGTTGACGAGCACCTGCGGCAGCGAGGTCATGGCGTCGGCAGCGATGTCGGCAAGCGGGCGACCGCTCCGCCGAACCACGTCGAGGAGTGCAATCGCGGTGAGCAGCCCGTCGCCGGTGGTCGCATGATCGGCAAAGACGACGTGACCGCTCTGCTCGCCGCCGAGCGAGAACCCGCCGGCAGCAAGCGCCTCGAGCACGTAGCGGTCACCGACCGCTGTCTCCACGACGGTGATGCCCGCGTCATCCATCGCCCGCCGGAATCCGAGGTTGGTCATCACCGTGATCACCACGGTGTCGTGAGCGAGACGGCCGCGCTCGCGCAGATCGTTCGCGCAGATGGCGATGATGTGGTCGCCGTCGACGACGTCACCACGGTGGTCGACGGCGATGAGCCGATCGGCGTCGCCGTCGAGGGCGATGCCCACATCGGCGGCGTGTTCACGCACGGCGACCGCCACGGCCTCGGGGTGCGTCGCCCCACACCGATCGTTGATGTTGCGACCATCGGGATCGACCCCGATGGCGATCACCTCGGCGCCCGCTGCTCGCAGCACCGCCGGAGCGATCGCGAAGGCCGCGCCGTTGGCGGCGTCGACCACGATGCGCATCCCGTCGAGACGACGGCCCTCGAGGAGCGCCAGAACATGCGCCTCGTAGTCGTTCACGTCGTCCGACGCCGACGCCGTACCGACGCGTACCGACTCGTGGCGGGCCTCGGTCTCGCTCGTGGCTGCCGCTCCCGCGTCGATCGCGGCTTCGATCGCGATCTGGACGTCGTCGCCGAGTTTCGTGCCGCCGACCGCGAACAGTTTGATGCCGTTGTCGTGGTACGGGTTGTGCGATGCCGACACGACGGCGCCCATCGCGCCGCGTCGCTGCGCTTCGAACGCGACCACCGGGGTCGGCACGACGCCCAACTGCACGACGGCGACGCCCGCCGACGCGAAGCCCTCGGTGAGCGCGTCGACGAAGTCGGGCGTCGAGACTCGCGTGTCGCCACCGACGACCACCGCAGAGGCCCCCAGAACGCGAGACGCCGCACGCGCGAGGCGTGCGGCGAACTCGGTGGTCAATTCGTCGTGAGCGACGCCACGCACCCCGTCGGTACCGAACTTCATGGTCCCGAGTTTCATGGGGGCGCAGCCAGCCGGCGACGGCTCAGCGCTTGGTGAACTGCGGCGCCTTGCGGGCCTTCTTGAGGCCGTACTTCTTGCGTTCCTTCTTACGCGGGTCACGCGTCAGGAGGCCGGCGCTCTTCAGGCCGTTGCGGGCTTCGGGGTCGAGTTCGACCAGCGATCGAGCGATGGCCATGCGCAGCGCGCCAGCCTGACCGCTCGATCCTCCACCGTGGATGGTGGCGGTGACGTCGTAGGACTCTCGCGTCTCGGTGACGACCATCGGCTCGGCGACGACCATCTGCGAGGCGGCCGTCGGGAAATACGCCTCGAGCGTCTTGCCGTTGATGATGAACTGTCCGGTCCCGGGGCGCAGTGCGGCGCGGGCGACCGCGCGCTTGCGGCGGCCGGTGGTCTGGGTGAGTGGCTTGGTCATGGGGTTCTCGTTCTCGTCAGTCGTTGCGTGTCGTCAGGCGCCAGCTCAACGAGCCTTGGCGTGGTCGATGGCCATCGGGGTGGGCTGCTGGGATCCGTGCGGATGCTCCGGACCGGCGTACACCTTGAGCTTGGTGAGCTGCTGACGGCCCAGCGGGCCCTTCGGCAACATCCCCCGGATCGACTGACGCACGGCCTCTTCGGGCTTGCGAGCGTGCAGCTTCGCGAACGACTCCGACTTGATGCCGCCCGGGTAGCCCGAGTGGCGGTACTTGAACGTGCGCTCGGCTTTGCCCGAGGTCATCACGATCTTGTCGGCGTTGATGATGATCACGTGATCGCCGGTGTCGATGTGCGGCGCGAAGATCGGCTTGTGCTTGCCGCGCAGGACGCGGGCGACCTCGGTGCACATACGGCCGAGGACAAGACCTTCAGCGTCGACGACGTGCCAGTCGCGGGTGATCTCTTTGGCTTTCGGTGAATAGGTCGCCATGGTGCAGGCCTCTCGATGTAGTGCCGCCCCGTGTTGGCCTTTGTGGCCGTGTTGGCCAGGCTGCTCATGGTGCGATCACGTGGTGAATCCGACTGCGACGGCGTCGCAGCACCCACCGGCGGCGGCGACGCCGGTCCGATGGGACCCGGCAAGGCTATGGCCGATCCTCATCGCGCCCAACCTCTCGACCCACGCCGCTCGAAACCACCCGGTCGTCCATCGCCATCGAATCGACGATCAGGGCCCATCGCCTGCTCCACGGCGATGGCGCAATACCGTGGAGTCGACAGCGATGTCCACCGACAGCGATGACCACCGACTCCGATGACCACCCACTCCGATGACCACGAAAAAAACGAGCGACCTGCTCAACTTCGAGGCGTCGCGCACCGAAATAGTGCTGTGAGTTCTGACAGGATCGCGCGCGTGCTTCCGAGCCCGGACGATCTACCCGACCCGCTCGTGGTCCTCGACGGTGGCGGGCATGTCCGATTCGTCAACGAGATCGCTTGCCAACTCATGAGCTGGAACGCCGCAGATCTGCTCGGCAACAGCATCTTTTCGCTGGTCCATCCCGACGACATGAACCTCGCGCTCGCCTCGTTCGAGAGCGTCGGCTCCAAGCGAACCGGTGAGCTCATCGTCAGCCGAGTTCGCACCGGGCTCGGAGCGTGGATGTCACTCGAGCTCCGTGGCAATCAGCGCGAGATCGACGGCCAGACGATGACCGTGCTGATCTGTCGAGACATCAGCAATCGCCATGCGCTCGAGTTGGATGGCGGCGAAGTCGCAGTCCTGCGTTCGGTCATGAACAACATGCACGGCATGATCGCGCTCGTCGATCCGGACGGCCGAGTTCGTTCGGTCAACGGTGCCGTCACCCGCCTGCTCGGGCACGACCCGGAACTCGTCGCGGGCCAGGCGTTCGTCTCGCTCCTCCACGACGACGATCGGGCCCAGGTCCTCGACGTGGTCAGCAACCTCGGCATCCACGAGTCAGCGCAACTCGACGCTCGATTCCGGACCATCAGCGGCGACTACCTGACCTGCGAGTTCACCGTCAACAACCTCAGCGCCGATGCAACCCTCGGCGGCTACATCGTGTCAGGGCAGGTGGCCGCGGCGCTGAGCGATGCTCGCGAGCGCGTCGACTTCCTCGCCGATCACGACCGTCGCACCGGTCTGCTCAATCGAGATGGCTTCATGAAGGGCGCACATGAACTCCTTCGACAGGGCGGCGGACTCGGCTTGATGATCCTCGACGTCGTGCAGTTCCGTTCGATCAACGAGCTGTACGGCGAGCGAGTGGGCGACGCAGTGCTCACCGCGGTCGCTCAGCGGATCGACGACGTTCGCTGGCCCGACCTGCTCACCGCCCGGTTCGGCGGCGACGAGTTCGTCCTCGCAGTGCGGTCCGCCAGCGTGTCGGCCATCGAGATGTTGCGCGAGCGGATCCGGCGCGAAGCTGCCCGCCCGATCGTGCACGACGGTCAAGAGATCAACATCGAGATCCGGACCGCCACCGCGTTCGAAGCGCGTCCGCAGGGTCTCGATTCCCTCCTCGCCAGCGCCAGCAACGAACTGATGGCGATCAAGCGCAACGCCGCACCCGAGAGCGGCGGGATCACCTTCGACGCGATCAACGAACGACGCGTCCACCTCGACCAACTGCGGGCGGCGCTCGCCAGCGGGGAGATCCAACCGTTCTTTCAGCCGATCGTCGACGCGAACGGCACGGTCATCGCCGTCGAGGCACTCGTGCGCTGGGTGCACCCGCTGCGCGGGGTGCTCGGCGTCGGCGAGATCCTGCCGATCGCACAGATGGCGGGGCTCGCGAAGGCGATCGACGACCAAGTCCTGGACTTGTCGCTCGCGTTCGCCAGTCAGCTCACCGGATCGGGCTACGGCCACGTCGAGGTCCACGTCAACGTCGATCCGAAGGTGATCTCCGAGCCGGCGTTCGCGTCGAGTTTCCTGTCCCGATGCGAGTCGCACGGAACCAACCCGGCGCAGATCGTCGTCGAACTCACCGAAACCGACCTGCTCGCACCCGGTGCGACCGCACTCAACAACATGCAAACGCTCCGGCGCGCCGGAACCCACGTCTCGATCGACGACTTCGGAACCGGCTACTCGAGCTTGTCCCACCTCCTCGAACTGCCCGTCGACGGCGTGAAGATCGATCGACGCTTCGTCGCTGGCATCGACATCGACACCGCCGCCACCAACTTGACCACCGCCATCCTCGGCTTGAGTGAAAGCCTGCAGCTCAGCTGTGTGGCCGAGGGCGTCGAGCAGCCGTACCAACTCCAACGACTCGTGTCACTCGGCTGTTCGTCCTTCCAAGGCTGGCTGTTCTCACCAGCGGTCTCCGCCACTGAGATGCTGACGTTGCTGCCGCGCCTCGACGCGGTGCCGGTCGCCGCGCACTGACCGCGGCGCTCGATGCGCCAACGGCGCCGGCCAGCACGACCGTCCGCCACGCCGTGACGAGAGCGAACGACGAGCGCGAATAATGTACGAGTCGTGTACACCCTGCGCGACTCCATCCTCCGAGCCGAGCAGTTGTTCGCTCGGCGTGAAGCCGTCGTCTGCGGCGACGTTCGCCGCGACTACGCCGAGCTCGCGGATCGGGTCAGACGAGTCGCCGGTCTTCTCGAGGCGATCACCGCACGAGGAGATCGCGTCGCACTGTTGTCGCTGAATTCGGCCGAATTCCTCGAACTGTTCATCGGGGTGCCGTGCGCCGGTCGAGCGATCGTGCCCCACAACACTCGATGGGCCGCCCCTGAGTTGGCGTACGCGACCGAGGACGCCGGCGCCCGGGTCCTCATCACCGACCGCGATCCCGGCGACCTCCATCGCGTGGTCGAACGCGTCATCCGCATCGACACCGGGGAGTACGAGGAGCTGCTCTCGGCCGCCACGCCGACCGAGCTCCAGGTGCCGGTCACGCCCGGAACCCTCGCCGGACTGTTCTACACCGGCGGCACGACCGGCACCTCCAAGGGCGTGATGCTCACCCACGCCAATCTGATGGCGAACGCGGTGCACACCCAGATGGCCCAACCGTTCGTCACCGACGACCGCTACCTCACGATGGCTCCCATGTTTCATGCGGCCGGGCTCTACGAAGCGCTCGTGCTGCCATGGATCGGCGCGTGCAACGTGATTCTGCCGGCGTTCGATCCCGAGGCCGCGCTCGACACGATCGAGCGTGAGCGGATCACGTCGGCGATCGCCGTGCCGACGATGCTCGCCGCGCTCAACGAGGCCCAGGCCGCGGCGCCGCGCGACGTCTCGTCGCTGTCGTGGATGTCCCACGGCGCGTCGCCCGCCGCACTCGAGGTGTTGCGTCGCTCCGCCGAGCTGTTCGGCTGCGAGCTGATCCACCTGTACGGCGCCACCGAGACCGCACCCATCGCCACCGTCTTCCGACACGAGGAGCAGCACCTCGACAGCGACCGAGCGAAGAGTTGCGGCGTCGCCCCGCCCGGCGTGTCGCTGCGCATCGTCGGCAACGATGGCGAAACGCTCCCGGTCGGCGAGACGGGCGAGGTCGCCATCAACGGACCGAACGTGATGGTCGGCTACTGGAACAAGCCAGAGCAGACCGCGGCCGTACTCAGCCGTGACGGGTGGTACCGCAGCGGCGACGTCGGCCGACTCGACGAGGAGGGCTACCTGTTCCTCGTCGACCGAGCCAAGGACATGATCGTCAGCGGCGGCGAGAACGTCTACTGCACCGAGGTCGAAGACGTGCTGTACACCCACCCGGCCGTGCTCGAGGCCACCGTGTTCGGCATTCCCGACGCGAAGTGGGGAGAGCGAGTCCACGCGGTGGTCGTGATTCGTGACGGACACGAGCTCACCGAGGAGGAGTTGATCGCGCACTGCGCTGGCTCGATCGGCGGGTACAAGATCCCGAAGTCGATCACCTTCCAGACCGAACCGCTGCCGAAATCCGGTCCGGGCAAAGTGCTCAAGCGTGTGCTGCGCGCCCCCTTCTGGGAAGGCCACGAGACAGCGATCATCTGAGCTGCACCGTCATCGGCGCGCTCGAGCGAACAACGCAGCCCGCCAGAGCGACGAGCAGCGTTCGACCGCACCGCCGACAGGCCGCGGTGCTGCCGACGGGCGCTGCTCAGCGGGTTCGCCAGGCGGCGTCCCAACGAACGCCGTCGTAGTCGACGTGCCAGAACGTGAGCCCGTTCGGCGGCGCGACCACCCCGGCGGCATGGCGGTCGCGGGCCTGCAGCGTGGCCGGTATCGATGACGCACTGCGGCGCCCTTCGCCGACCTCGACGAGCGTTCCGACGATGCTGCGCACCATCTGATGACAAAAGCTCGTCGCTGCGATCTCGAAGCGCAGCAGCGCTCCGTCGCCGTCGAGTCCGTCGAGCGGCACCCGTCGCCACTCGGCTCGCTGCACGATGCGCACCGTGCTCTTCTCTGGGCGACCCGGACCGACCTTGGCCCGGCGACAGAACGACGCGAAATCGTGCTCGCCGAGCAGTAACTCGCCAGCCCGGTTCATCGCCTCGACGTCGAGCGCTGCCGGGACGTGCCAACTCGATCGGGCCAGCACCGGATGCGGCACCGGCGCGGTCCAGACGTCGTAGCGATACGCCCGCGACGTCGCGGAGAATCGGGCGTCGAAGTCGTCGTCGGTCCAGTCCAGCGACCGCACGGCGATCTCCGGGCGACACATTCGGTTGATGGAGTGCTGGAGACGGGCGAGATCGACCGACGTCGGCAGACGGCCGCTGACGACCTGGCCCCAGCCGTGCACGCCGGCGTCGGTACGTCCCGCGGCCGACAGCTCGACCGGCACCCGCACGATCTGTTCGATCGTCGCTCGCAGGTCGCCCATCACCGTGCGCTGATCGTTCGCCTCGGCGAACCCATGGAAGTCGGTGCCGTCGTACGCCACGACCAGCTTGGCGTTGCGCGTGCTCGAAGACGCGCAAAGACCCTCGCTTCCGGGCGAACCGGACTCGAGGGCCTCAGCGGACGGCTCGGTGCCGTCGGTCATGATCGAACGATCAGACGAGCTCGATGCGCGCCATCTCGGCGTTGTCGCCGTGACGGGTACCGAGCTTCAGGATGCGGGTGTAGCCGCCATTGCGTTCCATGTAGCGCGGCGCGATGTCGTGGACGAGCTTGTACGTCATCTCACGGTCACCGAGCTGGCTCTGGATCTGGCGGATGCGGTGCACCTGCATCGGACCCTCCTCTTGCGCCTTCTTCGCCTTGGTGATCAGCTTCTCGGCGATCGGGCGAAGATGCTTGGCCTTCGCTTCAGACGTCGAGATCGCTTCGGCGGCGAACAGCGACGCGGCGAGGTTGGCCATCATCAGCTTCTGATGAGACGACGACGAACCGAATCGGCGGGAGCGGCGTGGGGTGGGCATGGTGTATCTCTTTCACTTGGCGTTCCAGGGCCACGCAGGCCCTGTTCACTTGGCGTTCCAGGGCCACGCAGGCCCTGTTCACTTGGCGTTCCAGGGCCACGCAGGCCCTGTTCACTTGGCGTTCCAGTGCCACGCAGGCCCTGGGTAGCTACAGACGTTCGTGTGTGTTCGAGTATCAGACTCAGCCGCGCAGCGACAGGCCGCGCTCGTCGAGCTTGGCCTTCACTTCGTCGAGGCTCTTCTGACCGAAGTTGGTGATGTTCAGCAGGTCGTCTTCGGTCTTGGTGAGCAACTCGCCCACCGTGTTGACCTGCGCCCGCTTGAGGCAGTTGTTCGGACGCTCCGACAGGTCGAGATCCTCGATCGGGAGCTCGAGGTCGGGCGAGCTGACGGCGACGTCGACGACTTCGCCGAGCTCGAGGCCCTGCGGCTCGTCCGACATCGTCGCAACCAAGTCGGTGAGGGCACGAAGCGTCGCACCGGCCGAGGCCAAAGCGTCGGCCGGGGTGATCGACCCATCGGTCTCGATCTCGATCACGAGTCGGTCGTAGTTGGTTGCCTGCTCGACACGGGTCGGCTGCACGTCGAACGACACGCGACGCACCGGGCTGAAGATGGCGTCGATCGGGATCACGCCGATCGTACGGTTGTCGTCTTCACGCTTGCTCGACAGGTAGCCGCGGCCCTGCTCGATCGTGAGATCGATGGCGAGGCGGCCCTTGCCGTTCAGCGTCGCGATATGCAGATTCGTGTTGAGAATCTCGACGTCGGCGGAAGTCTCGATGTCAGCCGCCGTCACGTCGGCGGGTCCGCGCACGTCGAGGCGAGCGGTCACCGCCTCATCCGACACGGAGGTGACGACGATGTCCTTGAGGTTCAAGATGATGTCGGTCACATCCTCGGCGACGCCGTTGATCGTGCCGAACTCGTGGAGCGCTTCGTCGAAGCGCACCATGGTGATCGCGGCACCAGGAATCGACGACAAGAGCGTACGACGGAGCGAGTTGCCGAGCGTGTGGCCGAAGCCCGGCTCGAGCGGACCGACGGCGAACTGACGCGGGTTGTCCCCCTCTTCGCCGAGGGCTTCGATGGTGGGACGCTGCATGACGAGCATGTGGTGCCTGACCTTTCCGGGAGTTGAGTCAGAGTGGATTGCGAGACGAACGAGCGGCCGGCGAACACCGACCTGGCCGTGAAGGCCGAGATGAGATGAACGAGCGACGGCTACTTGGAGTAGAGCTCGACGATGAGCGATTCGCGCACCGGCACGTCGATGTGATCGCGCTCGGGGAGGCTCCGTACGGTGACTTCCTTACCGCCATCGCCCTGCTCGAGCCATCCGACGAGCGAACGATCGAGCGTGTCGATGTTGTGCTGGATGACGATCATCTTCGCCGCCTTCGGAGCGAGGGACACCACGTCGCCCTTCTTGACGGTGTAGCTCGGAATGTCGAGGCGCTTGCCGTTGACCAACACGAGTCCGTGGTTGACGAACTGGCGGGCCTGCGGACGAGTCGAGGCCCAGCCGGCGCGGTAGGCGACGTTGTCGAGGCGCAGCTCGAGCAGACGCAGCAGGTTCTCACCCGTGGGCCCCGCGATGCGGTTCGCCTCGTTGTAGGTCTTCTTGAACTGACGCTCGAGGACACCGTAGATGTACTTCGCCTTCTGCTTCTCCTGCAGCTGGACGAGGTACTCGGAGCCGGCGTTGCGACGGCGGGTACGGCCGTGCTGGCCGGGCGGGAAGGGGCGGCGCTCCAGCGCCTGGCGGCCCTTCTCGTTCTCGAAGATGTTGGTGGACAGGCGGCGCGAGATGCGCACCTTGGGTCCGGTATAGCGAGCCATGATTCTGTGTTCCCTACTTCTCAGCCGCGCCGGCGCTTCGGCGGACGACAACCGTTGTGCGGCACCGGGGTCACGTCCTTGATGGACACGACTTCGATGCCGGTGTTCTGAATGCTGCGGACGGCGGCGTCACGACCCGAACCCGGGCCCTTGACCTGGACTTCGGCGCGGCGCAGGCCGTGCTCCTGGGCGGCGCGAGCGGCCTTCTCAGCGGCGAGCTGCGCTGCGAACGGCGTGCTCTTGCGGCTGCCCTTGTAGCCAGCGACACCGGACGATGCCCAGGCGATGACGTTGCCCTGCGGGTCGGTGATCGAGACGATGGTGTTGTTGAACGAACTCTTGATGTGGATCACACCGGTGGTGACGTTCTTGCGATCCCGCTTGCGAGGGCGACGAGTGTTGGTCTGCTTGGCCATGGTTCGTGATGCTTCCTTGCCGGATTACTTCCGGACAGCCTTCTTCTTGTTGGCAACGGTGCGCTTGGGGCCCTTGCGGGTGCGAGCGTTGGTGTGCGTGCGCTGACCACGAACGGGCAGGCCCTTGCGATGCCGGACGCCCTGGAGACAGCCGATCTCGATCTTGCGCTTGATGTCGCCCTGGACATCGCGGCGGAGGTCACCTTCGATGGTGAGGTTCGCGTCGACGTAGGCGCGGATCTTGTTGACCTCGTCCTCCGTCAGGTTGGAGACCTTCGTGTTGCGATCGAGTTCGAGCGCATCGCAGATCTTCTGCGACGTGGGCAGACCGATCCCGAAGATGTAGGTGAGCGAGATTTCCAACCGCTTTTCGCGGGGAATGTCGACGCCGGCAATACGTGCCATCAGTGAGTACCTTCTCAGTTCTTTCGTCAGCCCTGGCGCTGCTTGTGGCGGGGGTTCGTGCAGATCACCATGATGCGACGGTGACGACGAATCACCTTGCAGTTGTCGCACATCGGCTTGACACTCGGTCGTACTTTCATGGCTTCTCTCTACTTGTACCGGTAGGTGATACGACCTCGGGTGAGGTCGTAGGGGGTCAGTTCCACCTGGACTTTGTCGCCTGGAAGAATGCGGATGTAGTGCATGCGCATCTTTCCGGAGATGTGCGCGAGGACCTCATGCCCGTTGTCGAGTTCGACCTTGAACATGGCGTTCGGCAGCGACTCGAGGATCTTGCCCTCGAGAACGATCGCATCTTCCTTTGGCTTTGGCAGGGGACGTCTCCTTCACCCAACTGTGCTTCACACCATTTTCGTTTTCTCTTCGTTGTCTTCCCCTCCTGGTGGAGGGCCGAATTCGGCCGCCAGCTTGGTGCTCAGCTGGATACGACTGACGGCATCGTTCGGAACGGACTGCACGCAGACCGACAAACAATGCTAACGGTGCCCTCCACGCGTTCCACGCGCGCGTTCCACCACGTCGTTCTGGGGCAGGACGCTACGCGTCCGTCACGGTCCGTGATCGAAGGTCATCCCAGCTTGGCGACGAGGTCTCGCTGGAGGAAAGCGTGCAGCGCACGGGCGGCGACCGGGTTGAGTTGGTCGAGTGTCGCCAACCGCTCGTGTGGCCACTCCCTCATCGTCACGGTACCGACGGCTCTGCACTCCGCAGTGGCCGTCCCGCCTGCCACGAACGTCATCTCGCCGACGAGACTGCCCGGCCCGAGCCGAACGGGTTCGGCATCTGGACGGTACACGTCGACGATGCCGTCGAGCACGACTCTCATCCGACCGTGTGCCTCGTCTCGGACGATCACCGGCTCGTTCTCGTACGACACGCTCTCGCCCATCGACCACAACGACGCGAAGTCGAACGAGTCGAGGTCGGGGAACAGCCGGCGGCGGTGCTCCTCGTCGTCATGGGTCAACGCCGTCGCCCGACGAGCCAGGACGTACTTCGTCAACTGGAAGGAGTGCAGCAACGAGGTGGCGAGGTTCCAACTGACCATCGACCAGTTCCGCGTGATGAAGCCGTGGGTGATGAAACCGGTCGCCCCGACGATCAGGAAGGTCCGAAGCCAGAGAATCCGCCGGGTGAACGTCGAGGACAGCAGTGCGACGTACGCGAGATTGATGATGACGGTGCTCGTTGCCACGCCGGACACCGTACGTTCATCGGATCACCCCAGCGTGATGTCGGTCGATGCCGCGTCAGCGAGGACGTCGGGTCAACGGGGATGTCGGGTCAACGGTCGGTGCGCCGGGAGTACGCAGGAGGGCGGTTCCCGTGCTCGTCGCGCAGGTCGAACTCCTCGCCGAGATCCTCGACCCACTGGATCGAGCCGCTCCGCTCCAGCAGATCGGGCGCCATCGCGAGCGCGACGGCCGCACGACCCACGACCAACGGAGTCTGGAGGTGGCTCGTGTCGGTGTTGCGTTCGTCGACGTGGGCCATGATGAACTCGGTCCCGACCGATCCTGGATACAGCGTGCAACACCCCACGTACCTCGGCGCCAACTCGATCGCCATGTCGGCGCCCAGGCGGTCGAGGCCCGCCTTGCCGGCACCGTACGACGACGAGAAGTGGTACGACTGACCGCCCGGCGACGACACGTTGATGATGGCGCCCGGCGCCGCGGGCGTCGGGTTCGCCGCGAACAGCAACTCCGCGGCGTACCACGTAGCGACGTAGTGCGCCCGCAGCCCGATCCCGACCTGGTCGTCCCAGATCGACACCGGATGATCCCAGAATCCACCGCCCCAGGCCGGGGGATTCGGGATCTTGTAGACGTTGTTGACGAGGATGTCGAGCTTGCCCTGCTCGGCCTCGACTTGTGCGAACAACGCCGCGATCTGATCGTCGTCGCCATGATCGGTCTGCACCGCGATGGCCGATCCGCCGGCCGCTTCGACCATCTTCACCGTGGTGTCGATGCTGAGTTCGTCGTCGCCGGTCGTGCGACCGGTGACGTAGACCGTCGCTCCCTGCTCACCCAGCGCCACGGCCGTTCCGCGACCGATCCCTCGGCTCGATCCGGTCACTACGGCGATCTTCCCTGCAAGCGGTTGCGTCATGGCTGTCGAACGTAGCCAAGCACCGAGTTCCGTCACCTACCGGGCGCTCGCACCGGCGTATCGGTTTGTGTCAGACACAAACCGATACGCCTCGTCAGCGCAGCGCGAGCCACCAGTCGGCGACCTGCGCCGCGAACCGCTCGGTGTAGCTGCGGGTCAGTTCGTCGGCGTCCGCTGGCGCATCTTGTGCGTCGGTCGGCGCCAGGTCGCTCGCTCCGCTCACGGGGTCGACGAACTCGAGTCGGAACGACTCCAGGCATTGCCCGATGTGCGGCGACTCCGTCTCGTGGTGGTCGCTGACCTGATGCACGATGAACGCACGGTGGTCGTCGAAGCTCAGGTGGACGTAGTAGCTGCGCGGCGCCGAGCCGCGCCAGTACTCGTAACGCCGCATCGCCGGCTCCGACGCGTGTGTCGCTGCGTAGAGCCGCCGACAGATGGTTTCCCACCGTTCCTCCATGCCGGACTTGATGGTGACGTGGGCGAGCATCGTTGCCATATCCAACGCTGACAGAACCGGCCCATCTGCCAGGGATCGGAGCGACAGAGTGGGTCTGACCCACTCTGTCGCTCGGCTCGCTGCGACATTGCGCCGCTCGCGAGACTCGGCGGCATGGATCTGGGACTGGCAGGCGCACGGGCGATCATCACCGGAGGGTCGCGTGGGATCGGCCGGGTGATCGCGCAGACACTGATCGACGAAGGTGCCCGCGTGGCGATCTGCGCTCGCAAGCAGGAGTCACTCGACGAGGCGCTCGCGGAACTCGGCCCGAACGCCGTCGGCGCACCGCTCGACGTGGCCGATCACGCCGCGCTCGCCGCCTGGGTCGACGACTCGGCGTCCGCGATGGGCGGCATCGACATCGTCATCTCCAACGCGTCTGCGCTCGGCGGTACGCCGCGTAGCCCCGAAGGATGGAGGAAGAACTTCGACGTCGACGTGTTGTCGACCGTTGCGCTCGTCGATGCGTCGCTCCCCCATCTCGAAGCATCCGGTATGGGCTCGATCGTGCAGATCGGCACGATCACCGCCGTCGAGTACCACGGCTATCCCGGCGGCGGATTCAGCTATGGCGCCATGAAAGCAGCGGCGATCAACTACATGAGCCAACTCGCGATCGAGTACGCACCGAAGCGAATCCGGGCCAACTCGGTGTCGCCCGGCCCGATCTACATCGCGGACGGATCCTGGGGCAAGATCGAAAAGCACCTGCCCGACTACTTCGCCGAGAACGTCGCGCACCACCCGTCGGGGCGCATGGGCACGCCGCAGGAAGTTGCCAACGTCGTGGCGTTCCTGGCGAGCCCGGCCGCCAGTTGGGTCACGGGCGAGAACATCGTCGTCGACGGCGCCTTCACCCGCCGCCACGCCTTCTGAGTCCCGCCGGTCCGAGCCCCGCTGCGTCCGGACGTCGTCGATCGACGTGGGTCGCGGGGACACAGGTCCACGGATCAGGCGAACTGGTCGATTCCCCACTTGGGCTCGCCGAACGCGACGAGATCGGTTCCGTCCGCAAACGAAATCCGCACCGCGGGGTTGCGCATCCCCTTGGTCTTGGGGAGGTACTCGATCTCGACGTCACCGACGGGCCACTCGGCGACGGCGGCGACCGGGGTACCGCCGAGCGTCTTCGTCTCCTGGAACACCACTCTGGTCGCCGTGACCCCCAGCAAGCCGAACTGCTTCGGGAACTCGCCGGCGGCGCCTTCCAGGTGGTCGCCGTCGCTCTTCGACTTCACGGCGCCGATGGCGAGCGACACGGCGCCGTACCCCGACTTCCCCGACACGTTGCGGTACGCCTTGGAGCCGGGAGGCGCGACGAGCGCACCCCGTTCGATCGGTTCTCCAGCGATCGCGGAGGCCGCACTGAGGATCTTGTCCGTTCTTCCCATGCGCTCGACGGTAGAGACGCCCCGTCAGCCGCGTGTCACACGATTGCAGCGCCGACCGACGATCGGCGCTGCGCGATCGTCTGCCCGCTCGGTGCCACCGGTCCGCATCGCTCGGGCTCGCGACGAAACGCAAGACTGACGACCATGTCCGATGTCGCCACGCACGGCGCCACTCCCGAGGTTCCGTCGATCGACGATCTGGTGGAACGCAGGCAGGCCGCGATCGCGTGTCCCTATCCGGCCTTCGCCGCGCTCCGCTCCGACGACCCGATCTCGTTCAACGACACGCTCGGAGCGTGGATCGTGACCCGCTACGACGACGTGACGACGATCCTCCACGACACCGAACGGTTCTCGTCGCTGATGCCGACCGGACCGCAAGCGGTGGGAGGAGTGCTGGCCACCGCGATGGCCGAACTCGCCCAGGACCCGGAGATGGCCCAGACGTTCGAGGCCGTGATGGGCAATCGCAGTCGAGCGGCCGTGCTCCTCAACGCCGACCCGCCGGAGCATCGGCGTCAGCGGATCCTCGTCAACGGCGCATTTCGACCGAGCAACATCAAAGATCTCGAGCCTCGCATGGTCGAGGTCGCGCACGGGCTGCTCGACGACATCGTCGGTGCGGCGGGCGAGCGCGGGGCTGCTGAGATCGTCCACCGATTCTGTGTCCTGTTCCCGATGACGATCATCGCCACGGCGCTCGGCGTCGGCGACGACGACCTGGCCCGCTTCAAGCGGTGGTCGGACGACGTGGTGATGCCGGTCGGCAACCATTCACCGTCCGTCGAGCAGGTCCGGGGGTATCTCACCTCGAGCCGCGAGTTCGCCGACTACTTCCGCGAGAAGCTCGCGGCGCGCCGGCGGGAGCCGACGGGCGATGTCATCTCCGACGTCGCCAACGCCGAACTCGACGGCGAGCAGCTGTCCGAGGCCGAGATGCTGAGCATGCTGCAGCAGTTCCTCGTCGCCGGCAACGAGACGACCACCAACCTGTTGTCGAACATCGTCCGACACTTGGCCGAACGTCCCGAACTGCAACAGCGCATTCGCGACGATCGCTCGTTGATCTCGGGTCTTGTCGAGGAGGCGCTGCGCTTCGAAGCACCGGTCGGCGGACTCTTCCGGCAGGCCAAGGTCGACGTCACGATCGGCGAAACGCAGATCCGTGCCGGCCAACACTGCTGGTTGCTGTTCGCGTCGGCCAACCGCGACGAGGCTCGGTTCCCCGAGCCGGACGCCCTCGATCCGTGCCGAGCCAACCTCCGTGACCATCTCGCGTTCGGACACGGCGAACACTTCTGCATCGGCGCCTCGCTCGCTCGCGCCGAAGGACGCATCGCCACCAACGCACTCCTCGACCGGCTCGGTGACATCACGCTGGCGCCGGGCAACACGTTCCCCTTCAACGACACGTTCGTCCTGCGCGGCATGACCGAACTCCACATCGAATTCACCAGCCTCCCCTGGAAGCGAGACACCGAAATGAGCGACCCGAAATGAGCCACTGGACATGAGCGATCACCCGACTCTCGGCCTGAGCGCCGATGACGTCCTCACCACCACCCGCAGCGTTCGCAAGCGACTCGACCTGACTCGCGAGGTCCCACGTCAGGTGCTGATCGACTGCATCGACATCGCGCATCAGTCGCCGACCGGATCGAACTCGCAGCGCTGGCGCTGGGTGATCGTCGAGGATGCAGCCAAGCGCGCCAAGCTCGCCGAGATCTACAAGCGCAACTTCGACGCCTACGCGGGCGGCAACGTGTTCGAACCCGGGTCGCAGCAGGCTCGCGTCCACGAGTCCGCCGTGCATCTCGCCGAGAACCTCCAGCACGTCCCGGTACACGTGATCCCGGTGCTGGCCGACAAGATGGACGTCGGAACACCGTCGTCTCGACAAGCATCGCGGTGGGGCGGCATCCTGCCCGCAGTGTGGAGCTTCATGCTCGCGCTACGCGAGCGCGGACTCGGGTCGGCGTGGACCACGCTGCACCTGCAGGAAGAAGAGCTGGCCGCCGAGCTGTTGGGCATCCCGTTCGACACGCACAGCCAGGCGGGTCTGTTCCCGGTGGCCTACACGATCGGCACCGACTTCAAGCCGGCGAAGCGCCCACCGGCCGAGACGTTCATCAAGTGGAACGAGTGGTCCGACGAACCCACGTGACGCACCCTCACCACAGGTCATCGTGCCTGGCACGATGACCTGTGGGGCGGCTGATCTCGTCCATCACCCGGCCGTGTAGCCGGGCGAACACCTCGTCCGTTGCCAGGCGGGCTCTGGCCAATCGAACGGCGTTGCGGAGCGACTTCGGCGTCACTCCTCTCGCCGACGCCAACGACGCCTGATCGGCGGACCGCAGTTGGAGTGCCATCAGGGCGACCAGATCCCGCCCGACAGCCGTCTCGACCCACTCAGCTCCGAGAACGGCCGAGACCGCCGACTCGATTTCCGCGAGGCTTGTCGGCGTCGATGGCGCGAACTCTCCCATCGGCTGACGGTCACACGGCTGCGGTCCGATCACCTCGGCGAGGTAGCGATCTGGACGGATCATGCCGTCGAGCCGGTTCGTCGACAACCATGCCGGTGCCGTTCGCCGACCCAGGTACACGGGAAGGCTCGACCAGCGGTACGCGGCAAGGCCGCGTGGTCCGCAGATGGCGATCGGGTTGCGGTGGATGTAGCGGGCGGCCTGCACGAACTGCGCCTGTTCGACGATCGGTCGAGACCAGAAGCGCCGGGCGAACAACGGACCGGTTCGCTCCACCCGCGCATTGTGTCGCTTCGTGTACGTCGACTGCAGTTCGCCCATCGCCTGCGACAGCGAGGCATCCCCACACCACACGAGCAAGTGATAGTGGTTGCTCATCCATGCGAACGCGACCACCTCGACGACGTACCGCTCGACGGTTCGCTCGAGTTCGGCTTCGAAGGCGAACCAGTCGTCGTCGACGGCGAAGATGTCGCTGCCGTCGATGCCTCGATTGCCGACATGGAAATACGAGGAGGAACGAAGGTCTCGTGCGGGGCGGCCCATGTGCACCCCGTGGGTCCCCTTCTCCCGGGAACGGAAAGGTCATCGTGCCTGGCACCATGACCTGCCATGACCTGCGGGGGGTCAGTCGGCGGGGACGGTGCCGACGCGGTGGTTCGCGATCTGCGGGCCTCCCACCCAGCCACACAACTGCGGGTCGCACTCGCGGAGCTCGCCGGAGATCCAGTGGCCGTCGATACCGAAGATCCCCTCTTTCCCGTCCTGGGTGACCTTGATGTTGCCGTTGCCGTCCTGCTCATGCAGCGCACCGGTGAAGGGATGCACGATGCCTCTCACTTCGTCCCCCTCGATACCTCGACCGGCTGACCGGCGGCCGCGGCCTGAGCTTCGCCCCGCTCGATCCACTCGCCCAGCAGCGTGTGGAGCCAGCGGATCTTCGACTCCTGATAGTTGGAAAACGTCGCGCCGGGCTTGCTCGTGGTCTCGAGGCCCTTCTGCACCTTTGCCATGTTGAACACGTCCTGCTCGAACACCTTCGCGAGCATGCCCAGCTCGGTCGCCGTCACCCACGGGTCGTCGACACCCAACTTGACTTCGGCGGCGGGCGGCGGACGCTCACCGACGAACGGCGACAAGAAGAAGCACTCCATGATCGCGCTGCGGTGGTCGTCGCCGTTGGGGCGGAACCGATACACGATGCGGTTGAACGCACCCCACGGATGGAAATTGGGAAACGCCGTGTAGTCGATCGAGTCCATCATCTCGGAATCGCTCATCTGGTCGACCCGATCACCGGCGACCGGACGCCACCGCTCGCGGGCCGCCGCGGCAGCAGCGGCGCGCGCCGTCATGCCGTCGGCGAGCTCGAAGGGCGCTTCCTGGTCGACGCGGACGTCGAGCATCGAGCGCAGGATCTCCTGCTCCGACAGGCCGTGCTCGTCACCGAGCAGCGGGCTCGGACTTCCACCCGGCGTGATCACACGCGAGCAGTGATCCCACACGTCGACCTGCGAGTTCGTGTCGGCAAGGTAGGTCAGGATCTGCGGGTGCGTGGCGTTGACGTGGTACGCCTCGCAGAACGCCTCCTGGGCGATCTTCCAGTTCGCTTCGATCACGCGTGACACGTGCGCCTCGACGTAGCGGTTCTCGAGATCCCAGACCTCGAAGTGCTCCATCAACTCACCCAGGTGCTCCTCGATCGGACCAGCATCGGGGTCGGGGTTGATGAACACGAAGCCGGCCCACACCCCCACCCGTGCTTCGGGCAGCGTGAAATCGTCAGGGCGCTGGTCGACGTGCGGGAAGTCCCACGCCGCGGGCACGTCCTGCAATTCGCCGGTCAGCGTCCACGCGAACCCGTGGAACGCGCACCGGATCTCGGAGCAGTGGCCGTCGTACTCCTTGAGCTGGCGCCCACGGTGCAAGCAGGCGTTCGGGTAGGCCTTGATGCCTTCCTCGGTGCGCACGACGAGATACGACAGTTCGGCGATGTCGTACTTGATGTAGTCACCGACCTCGGGAATGTGCTCCTCGCGACATGCGAATTGCCACACCTTCTTCCAGAGGTGGTCGACCTCCTTGCGATGCCATTCTCGCGACGTGTAGCGCTCGATCGGAACATCGTCGCTGCCGAGATACCGCGGCGATTCCAGGCGCAACACGTCGGGAACGGGATGCGTGTCGGCGTCGAGCATCTGCTGATACGTGATGCCGGGCGAGCGGGCGCCGGTCTGCTGTCGGGTGACGTCCGTGGGTTCCGTTGTCGTCATGGCCCGATTATCGACCGCGCGATCAATTCTCGTCGTGTCGGAGCGCACACAGCTGCCGCCGACCGGCGACGAGCGTCAGCGCTGCAGGACGGCCTCGAGGTCGGCGAGCGCTCGACGATGATCACCGACGTGGACCGTTCGCCAACCACGCCGGATCGGCTCGACCAGATTCTCGGCGAAGTCGTCGAGGTACACGATCTCGTCGGCACTGCGACCGAGTTCACGCTCGACGGCGGCATAGATCGCCGGCTCGGGCTTTCGCGCCCCGACAGCGAACGATTCGATCACCGCATCGAACAGGTCGAAGTCGATGTCGCGCTGCATCGTGGGACGGAACTCGAGGAACGTGTTGGTGAGGAGGCCGGTCGCGTGACCGGCCGCACGCAACGAGGCGACACGCTCGATCATCTCCTCGACGATCGTGTACCCCCCGGGTCGAAGCAGCCGCTCGATCTCGTCGCCGGCCAATTCGACGCCGACGTCGCCAGCCCACGGCTGCAACCGATCCTGGATCTGTTCGACGGGAATCTCCCCGCGTTCGGCTCGGTGCCACGGGTGATCGCCGCTGTCGTGCGGGCCGAGCAGCACCGCCTTCATCGTCATCACGTCGACGGCATGCGTCGTCGCGATCTCCGACAGTTGGTTGGTGATCGAGGTGATCAGCACTCCTCCGAAGTCGAACACCACCGCTCGCTGTCGATCGGTCTCAGCCATCGGTGGCGCTCCCCTTCGTCGTCCGTCGCATCCGCTCGCCAGTATGTCGGTCGACGACACAACCGGCGAATCCCAACCGCCGCAGGGTGGGCGGCCGTGTCCGGCGACGGCGACGGCGCATCATCCGATCGCCGACCATCTCGCACACCCACCGCCGCACACGTCACAACACGTCGCAACAACCATCACGACGAAACCACCACGAATCACCACGACAGATCAGGACACGGAGACGACTACATGCTTGCAGCGTTGATCACGGGCAAAGAGACCATCGAGATGGTGGAGTTCGACGATCCCACGCCAGCACCCGATGGCGTCGTCGTCGACATCGCGTTCTGCGGAATCTGCGGCACCGACATTCACGCATACCAGTCCGGCCGGCCGTACAACCCGGCGATCTGTGGCCACGAATGGTCCGGCACGGTCTCCGCGATCGGCTCGAACGTGCGCGACGTCACCGAAGGCGACCGCGTCGTCGTGTCAGCGGCCCCTGCGTGCGGCAACTGCGACGCCTGCCGGGCAGGCCTCGCCGATCGCTGTCACACCGCATTCGTCGTCGCGCTGGGACGCGACCCGCTGGCGCCGAAGCACGGGGGTTTCGCTCCGCGCCTCGCGGTCGGCGCGAATCGGGTCGTCAAGACCGATCCGGGTCTCACCGACGAACAGGCAGCGCAGGTCGAACCCGCGACGGTCGCGTTCCATGCGGTCCGATGGAGCGGCTTACGACTCGGCGACACTGCGGTGATCCAAGGAGCCGGTCCGATCGGCCTCGGAACGATGCAGTGGGTGCGCGCCGCCGGCGCGGGACGCGTGATCGTCATCGAACCGAACGACCAGCGCCGCCAACTCGCGCTCGACCTCGGCGCACACGACGTGGTCGAACCTGGCGAGGCGGCAGACCGGCTGATCAAGGAACGCACTCACGGGCTCGGCGCCGACATCGTCTACGAATGCGTCGGCCGTGCGTGGGCGATCCAGACCGCGATCGATCTCGCGCGACGCGGCGGCTCCATGTGCCTGATCGGTCTCGCCGACAGCGACGCCTCCATTTCACCGGGGTCGTGGCTGATCAAGGAACTCAAGATGACCGGTGCGCTCGCCTACTTCCGCGAAGAGTTCGAGATGTCGATGGGCATGATCGCCGACGGACGCGTCCAGGTCGAGCCGCTCCACACCTCGACCGCGAGTCTCGCTGGACTCGACGAGGCGATCGCCGACCTCGCAAGCGGTACGAGCCAGCAGGCCAAAGTACTGGTCAACCCCAACTGGTGAACCTGGCTGCTCACGTCGAGCGGCGACCGCGGCCGACCGCACGGCGCTCGACGCAGCCACCACCCGCAGCCACCACCACCCATCCTGCAATCCAGCAATCCAGCAACCCAGCAACCCAGCAACCCAGCAACCCAGCAACCACCTCAGGAGATCACGATCATGAACGACTTCAGCGGCAAGACCATCCTCATCACCGGCGCGTCCTACGGACTCGGCGAAGGCTTCGCACACGGTTTGGCCCGCGCCGGAGCCAACCTCGTCCTCACCGCCCGATCGGAGGACCTCTTGAACAACGTCGCGGACGCGTGCCGAGAGTTGGGCAGTCCGAAGGTCACCGTCGCCGCCGGTGACGTGTCGGTCGAAGACGACGTCAAGCGAGTGGTCGCTGCCGGCATCGAGGAACACGGCAAGATCGATGGCCTCGTCAACAACGCCGGCGTGAACGACATGCGCGGTGTCGCGCCGGAACAGTTCGACATGGAGACCTGGAACTGGATCATGTCGATCGATCTCAATGGCGTGTTCATGTACGCACGAGAGGTCGGCCGCCACATGCTCGAGACCGGGGGCGGCTCGATCGTCAACATCTGCTCGATCATGGGCGATGGCGCCAACGAACTGAACGTGATCGCGTACACGGCGGCCAAGGGAGCCGTGCGCAACTTGTCGTTGCA
Source organism: Ilumatobacter sp. (assembly GCF_046290335.1). Taxonomy (GTDB): domain Bacteria; phylum Actinomycetota; class Acidimicrobiia; order Acidimicrobiales; family Ilumatobacteraceae; genus Ilumatobacter_A. The sequence goes on from NZ_JBKAGH010000007.1 coordinate 205,899, forward strand.
ACTCGGCTGCGAGTGGGCCGACCGCGGCGTGCGGGTCAACTCGGTGTCACCGGGCTTCATCATCACCGAGATGGTCCGGCCAGCCCTCGAGGGCATGGGGATGGACAAGTGGATCGCCAGCCGGACCCCCATGCGGCGCATCGGCGAACTCGAAGAGATCGTCGCCCCGGTGATGTTCCTGCTTTCGGAAGGCGCCGCCTACATCACCGGACACGACCTCGCCGTCGACGGCGGCACCAACGCTGCCCGCGGCTACTACCAGATCCCACCGATCCATCAGGAGTGGAACGCCGACACCGCGCCGCGCATCGGCAAGGGGTACGAAGGAGTGCAGCCTCGCCCCGACTGGTACGAGGCGATGTCGGCTGGCATCCCGGGCATCCACTACGACCCCACCCAGTCCTGACCGCTCACGACCCGGCAGCAAGGTCACGATGAGATCGCGATGATGCACCCGTCACCGACTCGTTCGGCGCTCGAGCGCGACGCCGTGTCCGCCGAAAAAGAAATCGTGAATCGCGACGCTCCGACTACGAGCGGGAATTGACCGATGAGTTACTTTCGTGTGAATCAGGTCACGCACATGCTGATCTGTGCGTCGCTCAGGGGATCTCGAAGCGACGGTAAAAACACTCACAAGGGGGACACACGTCCATGAAGACACGATCGATGAGCCGATCGAAGAAGGCACTCGCCTTCGCGTTCAGCTTCGGCCTCGTTGCCGCCGCGTGCGGTAGCGACGACGACGGTGCCGACGAGGCGCCGACCACCGAAGCCGAAGCACCCGCCGACGAACCAGCCGACGAACCCGCTGATGAGCCCGCCGACGAACCCGCCGACGAGCCAGCAGATGAACCCGCCGACGAACCCGCCGACGAACCAGCAGATGAACCCGCCGACGAACCCGCCGGTGAAGCCACGGGTGAGCCGATCAAGATCGGTGTCCAGAACCTCGAAGGCGACCCCAATGGGTCGTTCCCCGAGTTCAGCATTGCGATCGAGGCGGCTGCGGGGTACGTGAACACCGAACTCGGCGGCCTCGGCGGTCGTCCGATCGAGCTCGTGGTCTGCAAGTCGGTCGTCGCTCCCGACGACTCACAGCGCTGCGCCAACGAGTTGTCGGCTGACGGCGTGGAGATGGCGATCTCGACGATCAACTTCTTCGGCAACCACTTCTCGATCTACCAGGGCTCCAACATCCCGGTGATCGCCGTCACCCCGATCACCATCGCCGACTTCACCACGCCTGGCGTGTTCGCAGTCGGACCCGGCGGTGGCTGCCTCGGCGTCCACACCGGCCTCATCGAGTTCGCGACGAACCAGATCGAGGAACTCGAGGGCATCGAAGTGAGCCGCGTGGGCGTTCCGTGGGCTGACACCCCTCCCGGTGTCGTCTGCTACAACGACCTCGAAGCCAAGCCCCTCGACGTCATCCGTGGCGTCGAGCCCGGCGATGCAGCCCGTGCGGGTGAGCGTCCCGACCTCGAGTACATCGGCGTGCCGGTCGCCCCGGCGATTCCGGATGCGACCCCGCAGGCGACCGAAGTCCTCGACTTCGATCCCGACGTGATCGTGTTCTCGGGCCAGGGCGCCGACTGCTGGAACCTCGTCGACGCGCTCGGACGTCTCGGCTGGACACCGGAAGAGACTCCGCTCGTGCTCTCGGGTTCGTGCACCGACTTCGATGCCATGCGGGCAGCTGGCGACCTCGCGGTCGGCATCTACCTGACCGGCACCGAGAACGGCCTGCTCGCTCCGCTCGACACGCTCGAGGGCCAGCACCTCGACAACGCGACGGTGTATCAGACCAAGGGTCTCGAGTACGGCATGACCGAAGACGACCTGTTCAAGGGCTTCGCCGGTCAGGGCTTCTCGGCCATCATGGAACTGTGGTCAGCCGCCAACGACGTCGAGGGTGACGTCACCGGCGAGTCGATCGCTGCGGCACTCGCAGCGACCGATGGCTCACGGCCGTCGTTCGGCAACGCTCCGCTCGACTGCCAGGCAGCTCCGGCTCCCTACGTAGCCGTGTGCAGCTCGTCGATCTCCATCACCCAGTGGAACGGTGAGTTCGCCGAGGAGATCATTCCTCGCCTGAGCGGACTCGACCTGGTCGCCGGCACCGAACTCCGCCCCGGCGGCTGAACACCTGAACACCTGAACACCTGAACACCTGAACACCTGAACACCGGTTACCCGAATGCCGACCGAGGTCCTCGACCATCGGCCACGGCACATCGGCGGCGGGGCGCACGATCGTGCGTCCCGCCGCCCCGGGCGACGCTGCACACCGCAGAACGCCTCGTTGGATTCTCCGCTTCGACGCACCCAGGGGGCACTGCGTGAACGACATCATCTTCAACCTCTTGATCGGTCTCGGAATCGGCGCCTTGTACGCCATCCTCGGTGCCGGTCTCGTGGTCTCCTACAAGGGTTCCGGGGTCATCAACTTCGCCCACGGCGCCCTCGCGATGTACGGCGTGTTCACGTTCGACACCGCCTGGAACCGGGGCGAGTTCTTCTTCCCCTGGGTCGACTTCTTGCCCACCCACACCGTCAACATGCCGGTGCGGATCACGCTCAGCGACAGTGGGTCCTGGCCATTCCTCGCCTCGTTCATCCTGGCGCTCGCCATGGCGGTGGCATTGGGGCTGGCCGCCCACTTCCTCGTGTTCCGGCCGCTGCGCAACGCCGCACCGCTCGGCAAGGTCGTCGCCTCGCTCGGACTCGCGCTCTACTTGCAGGGCGTCGCGCTCCTCAACTTCGGCAACGCGTTCCCTCAACCGCGCAGCATCGTGCCGAGCGAGCCCGTCGAGAACTTCTTGTGGCTCGGCAAGACCTTCCCCCGCAACACGATCTACGTCGTCGCCTTCGCAATCCTCATGGGAGCCCTGATCTGGGGCGTGTACCGATTCACCCGGTTCGGGCTCGCCACCCGCGCCGCGGCCGGCAACGAGAAGGGCGCCATTCTTCTCGGTTACTCCCCGCAGCGGCTCGCGGCCTTCAACTGGGTGATCGCCTCGGTCACCGCCACGCTCGCCGTGATCATCGTCGGGCCGATCCAGGGCACCCTGACCCCGGTCGGACTCACCGCGCTGATCGTGCCCGCCCTGGCTGCGGCGCTGATCGGCGGCCTCCAATCCGTCCCGATCGCCGTCGCTGGCGGTCTCGCACTCGGATCCGTGCAGACGCTGCTCGACATCGAGCGGACGTCGTGGTTCACCGGTCCGCTCGAGTTCCTGCAGAACGGCGTACGCCAGACCCTGCCCTTGATCGTGATCATCGTGGTCCTGTTCGTACGAGGCAAGTCACTGCCGGTCCGCGGCGCCGTCATGGAGAAACGTCTCCCCCTCGCGCCGATACCCAAACGCATCTACGAACACGCGCTGGTGTGGGTCACGGTGGTCACCCTCCTGGCATTCGTGTTCGAGAACGCAGGCTCGCGCACCCGCTTCGCCAACTCGATCCAGACCGGCCTCGTGATCTCGATCGTGATGCTCTCGATCGTGGTGATCACGGGATACACCGGCCAGATCTCATTGGCGCAGATGACCTTCGCTGGCATCGCCGCCTTCTTCACCGCCCGCATGATGGCGGATGGCATCGGACGAGGATCCAACCTCGTCCCCGTCACCGGGCCCGGCCTTCCTTGGCCGATCGCCGGACTGATCGGGGTGATCGCCGCCGTGATCGTCGGTGTCTTGGTCGGTCTCCCAGCGGTCCGCATCCGCGGTGTCCAGTTGGCCGTCGTCACCATCGCCGCCGCGCTGGCCATCCAGTCCATCTACTTCGAGAACGCGATCATCACCCAGTTGCGCGCTGGCGTTCCGGCGTACGTGAAGGAACCCACGTTCTTCGGGATCGACATCGGGGCTCGAAGCGAACGAGCACAAAACGAGAACCCGGCGTTCGCCATCTTTGGCATGATCGTGCTCGCCGCCTGCGCCATCGGGGTAGCGAACATCCGACGCACCGGGGTCGGTCGTCGGTTCTTGGCGGTGCGAGCGAACGAACGGGCGGCAGCATCAGCCGGCATCAACGTCGCTCGCACGAAGATGCTCGCCTTCGCCATCAGCGCCGGGCTCGCCGGCATCGGTGGCGTGATGCTCGGCTTCAAGCAGGTCGAGGTGGCGTCGCAGAACTTCGCCTACGGCTTCAGCCTCTCCGTGCTCGCATTCGCCTACCTGGCCGGCATCACGTCGATCAACGGCGCGGTCATCGCTGGCATGTTGCTCAGCGGCGGGGCGCTGGCGGCGACGACCGGCAACTACTTCCTCCACGGCGCCAACCTCGAGAACTACGTCGGCATGGTCGGCGGTCTCGGCATCATCGTCACCGCCATCGTGCATCCCGAAGGCGTCGCGCCCTTCTTCAGTGCCCCGATGAGACACATGGGCAACTGGCTGGTCACCGCGATCCCCGGAGCCGAGACGATCCGCTCCGAGTACCGCGGGCCTCGCGCCAAGCTGGTCAAGGCCGTCTGTGCGACCGGTGTCGTCGGTACGGCGTTCTGGCTCTACAACGCGAAGTTCATCGAGAACGTCTATCTCTGGATCTTGTTCAGCTTTGCGCTGCTGCTGGTGGTCTCGATCGCCTTCGCCAGCGCCCTCGGATCGATCACTCCGTCGTTCGGATCGGCCGGAGGCCAGTGGGTCAGCTGGGCCAAACGGTTCGGGCCGACAGCGCTGGCCGGCTATGTGATCGGCTGGTTGATCTGGCCGATCCGACTCCCCGACATCTACTCGAAGGTGTGGATGCCGATCCTCGGAGCGCTCCTCGCGCTCTTCATTCGCTCGATCGTGCTGCAGATCATCCACGGACGAGCGCATCACGATGAGGCGCCAGCCGGACCGCGACCGCCTGAACCGCCCCCCGTTGCCGCCAAGACCGGCGACATGATCACCGCAGAGGTGGGATGACATGGCACTCCTCGAAGCCAGAGGCCTCACGGTCAGCTACGGCGGCCTCCACGCCAACGACTCGATCGATCTCGATTGCCACACCGGCAAGCTGATCGGTCTCATCGGACCCAACGGTGCCGGCAAGACGACGTTCATCGACGCGATCACCGGGTTCACTGCGGTGTCAGCCGGCTCGATCAGGTTCGACGGCGTCGATCTCGCCGGCAAGAGCCCCGACGACCGAGCGAAGATGGGGCTCACCCGAACGTTCCAGTCACTGGAACTGTTCGAGGACCTCAGTGTTCGTGACAACCTGATGGCCGCCGCCGAGCAACCGAAGTGGCATTCGTTCCTCACCGACATCGTGTTGCCCGGACGCAACGAGCGACCCTACGTCGAGCAGGTCGAGTGGGCACTCGAGATCATGAAGCTCGGCCATCTCGCCGACACGATGCCCAGCGACGTCAGCCACGGTCAGCGCAAGCTGATCAGCGTCGCCAGGGCATTGGCCGCCAAACCGAAGCTGGTACTGCTCGACGAGCCGGCAGCCGGACTCGACACCGCCGAGAGTCAGTTGCTCGGTCAGCATCTGCGCGAGTTCCTCGATCACGACATGAGCTTGTTCTTGATCGACCATGACATGGGCCTCGTGCTCAATGTCTGCGATTACATCTACGTGCTCGACTTCGGCAAGATCATCGCTCACGGCACGCCTGCCGAGGTGCGTTCCAACCCGACCGTCATCGCGGCGTATCTCGGCGACAGCGCCGGAGAAGCCCAGGCTCAAGATGGCGCCGCCTTCGGTGCCCTCGCCCATGACAAGGCCAACAACCCGGACCAGGAGAACAAGGAGACGGCGCTGTGAGCGACCACTTGATCGAGATCGACAAGCTGCACGCTGGCTACGGCGGCATCCCGGTCCTGCGCGACCTCGACCTCCACGTCGACGCTGGCGAGGTCGTCGCGCTCCTGGGCCCGAACGGCGCTGGCAAGACCACGACGCTGTTGACGATTTCCGGGTTGTTGACGCCACTCGAAGGAACGGTGACCGTCCTCGGCGAACAGGTCACCGGCGCCAAGCCGCACATGATCCCTCGGCGCGGTCTCGCACACGTCGCCGAAGACCGTTCGCTCTTCTTCGACCTCACCGTCGACGAGAACATCAAACTCGGACTCACCGGTGACCGCGCGGCGCGTCGCGACGCACACGAACGAGCGATGGAATTGCTGCCCGCACTGAAGCCGCTCGGCAGCCGCCTGGCCGGTCTGCTTTCCGGCGGCGAGCAGCAGATGCTCGCGATCGCTCGGGCCCTCGTGTCGAACCCCAAGTGCCTGCTGGTCGATGAGATGAGCCTCGGTCTCGCACCGATCATCGTCGAGCAATTGCTCCCGATCGTGCGTGACATCGCCGACCAGACCGGGTGCGGCGTGCTCGTGGTGGAACAGCACGTTCACATGGCACTCGAGGTCGCCGACCGCGGTTATGTCCTCAATCACGGCGAGGTGATGATGCAGGGTTCGGCCGCCGAGCTCTCCGCCAATCGATCGCTGCTCGAAGCGAGCTACCTCGGCGAGGCTGCGGCGCACTGACGTGCTCGCGCCGCGTTGCAGCGGCGCCAGTACGTCCCGGTCGTTCCCCGGCCACCGCCCGACGCCACGATGAGCACCTGGGCGTTCTTCGCATTGCTCGGCATCGGCACGGGCGCGCTCTACGGCGCACTCGCCTGCGGTGTCATCGTCGCCTATCGCGGGAGCGGCGTCGTCAACTTCGCAGTGGGCGCAATGGCGATGATTCCGGCGATCACCTTCGCCGAGTTGCGCGCCACCGGCGACCTGGTCCTCCCGCTGATCATCGTGCCGAGCCGCTACGACATCGGCGATCCACTCGGACTCGTTCCAGCGGGCGCGCTCGCGCTCGTCGTCGGCACCGCGGTGAGCCTCGCGATCTACTTGTGCGTGATCCGGCCCCTGCGCGGCACACCGCAGGTGACGATGCTCGTGGCGACGGTCGGTCTCACCATCGCGCTGCAGGCGTTGGCGGTCAAGAGCTTCGGGAACCGGACGATTCGCAGCGCCGGGATCCTGCCCGACGATGTCATCACGGTGCTCGGACGTCCGTATCCGGTCGACCGACTCTGGGTCGCTGGCGTCGTGGTGATGCTCACGATCGTCGTGCACATCGTCATGGTGCGCACGCGATTCGGGCTGGCGACTCGCGCCGCGTTCCTCAACGAGAAGGGAGCGGTCCTCCTCGGTTTCGATCCGATCCGCATCGGGCTCTACAACTGGATGGTGGCGGCGACGATCGGCGCCGTGATCGGCATCCTCGCGAGCTCACTCGGAGGTGTGAGCCCGTTCAACTTCAGCTTGTACGTCGTCCCGGCTCTCGGCGCCGCGCTGGCGGCGCGACTGTCGTCGTATCGGGTCGCGGTGCTCGCGGGCATCGCCATCGGTGCGTTCGAGGCCGTTGCCGTGCACATCGTGTCGCAACAGCAGGTGCCGCGTTTCTTCTTGGGTGGAATCAGTTCGCTCGTGCCGTTCGCGGTGATCGTGCTCGCCGTGGTCCTCGTCGGGCAGACGTTGCCGAACCGCGCCGCGCTCGTCGAACGAGCGAGCGTTCCTGTCGAGCGGGTCGCCTGGAAGCCGCTGCTGTGGGTCGGCGTGATCGCCGCCACGGCCGTTGCGTTGGTGTCGTCGGATGCGACCGTCCGCTTCTCCACGATTCAGTCGGTGTACGTCATGACACTGCTGTTGTCGATCGTGGTCCTCACGGGCTTCGTCGGCCAGGTCTCATTGGCACAACTCTCCTTCGCCGGATTCAGCGCCTTCATGCTCTCACGCTTCGACGAGACGCTTCCCTTCCCGTTCGGCCCGCTCGCCGCCATCGCCGTCACGACGCTGCTCGGCACGCTCGTCGGCATCCCAGCGCTACGCGTTCGCGGCATCCAGTTCGCCATCGTCACGTTCGCCGTCGCCGTCGTGCTCGACGAGTTGCTCTTCCGTAGCCCGTCATTCGTCGGCGTCGGCGGCTTGGCGACCGTCGAGCCGCCGACCATCGCTGGCGTCGATCTCGGCATCACCGGGCAGGGTTCGTTTCCCAGCCGACGATTCGGGCTACTCATGCTCGTCGTCGCCGTCGCGTGTGCCGCGCTCGTTCACAGCATTCGCCGCGGCCAACTCGGGCGCCGATTTCTCGCCGTCCGGTCGAACGAGCGCGCTGCTGCGGCATCGGGCATCAACGTCCCGCGCACCAAGGTGCTGGCCGCCGCCGTCGCGTCGTTCATCGCGGCGATCGCCGGCGTGATGTTCGCGTACAAGTCGACGACGTTCACCGGCGCCGGCCTCGACGCACAAGAAGGGCTCGAACTCCTGGCCCTGGCGTATCTCGGGGGGATCGGTTCGATTGCCGGCGCGGTCATCGGTGGCTTCCTCGCCCCCTCCGGCGCGCTCGCTGTCATCTTCCTCGGTGGCGGCTCGACGATCGATCAGTTCCTGTTCACCGGGGTCGCGCTCATGGTCGTCGCCATCCGGTTTCCGTCCGGTCTCGCCGGGGCCCCGGCCTCGCTGCGTCACCGGATCGAGCGGGCCCGATCGGACCGAGCGCCGGTGCGCCACGACCGGATCGACCACGAACGACCCCGCGACGCGGACTCAGCCGATGCACCGATCGTCTTCGACGTCGGCGATCGACCGATGCGATGACCAAGGGCTCGCGCTACACGGTGTTCGGCGTCGGGATGGGTTTCGTCTCGTCGCTGTCGTCCGGGTCGATCGGGACAGAGCGGATCAACGAGCCGCGCAGCACCGCCATCACGCTGTCGATGGCGCGACGATGCGCTTCGATCGAATCCGACGTGCCTTCGGTCAACCCGATGAGGATCAGACGGATGAACTCGCGGACCAGTCGGCGGTCCTCCTGCCGGATTTCGCCGGTTTCGATCCCGCAATCGACGATCCGCAGAAAGAACCGTTCGCGTTCGTCGTTGACGGAGTGCAACTGTTCAGCGATCTCGGGGTGGCGTCGGATGTCGGCGCGCACGACCCCGACGAACTTCGCCAGCGTCGGATCTTCGACGTTCATCTCGTGCGCCGCTTCGAGCACCGCCTCGAGCTTGCCGATGAAGGTCTGCTCGCTGGCCTCTGCTTTCTGGAACCGGTCGTAGATCCGCTCCTGCATGTCGGCGTTGACCGCCAGGTACAGGTCGAGCTTTGATTCGACGTAGTGGTACAGCGCGCCCGTGGTGATCCCGGCGGTCGCGGCCAGGTCCTTGTTGGTCACCGGGCCGTACCCGCGCTCGCCGAACAACTGGCGCGCGCCGAGCAGGATTGCTTCCTTGGTCGCTGCCGAGTCAGTCGCTGGCGGACGACCTCGGCGGCGAACACCCGGTTGCTTGGCGTTCCCCACACGATGAGTATGACGGACGACACACTTTCTTGACTCAGCGGAGGACGATTCCGCCCCTGTGGCCTGTGCCACGTCGGTTCGGCCTGTGCCACGTCGGTTCGGCCTGTGCCACGTCGGTTCGGCCTGTGCCACGTCGGTTCGGATCGTCGGACGCCTCCGGTGGCAGAAGTGATCGACTGGTCAATTACGTTGCGGAGTGCGTCGCCGCGTCACGCTGCGTTCGCTTCACCTGCACGACCACGCACCACATGGGGGCTACATCATGGATCTCGGACTCGCCGGCAAGAAGGCACTCATCACCGGCTCGACCAAGGGTCTCGGGCGGGCGATCGCCGAAACGCTGATCGCCGAAGGCGCGTCTGTCGCGATCTGCTCGCGGACCGCCGATGACGTCGACACCGCCGTCGCAGAAATGTCGAAGAACGCGACCGGCACCGTGGTCGGCTCGGTGTGCGACGCTGCTGACAGCGATGCCGTACGCGCGTGGGTCGCGGCGTCGATCGAAGCACTCGGCGGTGTCGACATCTATGTCCACAACACGTCGGGCAAGCCCGCCAAGTCGCTCGACAAGTGGCAGAACAACATGGACATCGACCTGATGTCGCTGCTCCACGGTGTCGATGCGGCATCGGCTGCGCTGGCCGACGGTGGCGGCGCACTGATCTCGATCGGCACGACCGCCACGAGCGAGCACTTCGCCTCCGGCTCCGGCAGCTACTCCGCATTCAAGGCGGCGGTGACCAACTGGACGCTCGGTCAGGCGCAGGTGCTCGGCTCGAAAGGCGTGCGCTGCAACGTCGTGTCGCCGGGACCGATCTTCGTGGAAGGCGGCGACTGGAACATGATCAAAGATCACATGCCCGATTTCTACGACGCCAGCGCGAAGACGCATCCGGGCGGTGCGCTCGGCGAACCTCAAGACGTCGCCAACGCCGTTGCCTTCCTCGCGAGCGATGCGGCGAAGCACATCAACGGTGTCAACCTGACCGTCGACGGCGGCTTCCTCAAGCGCGTCGACTTCTGAGCCGCCATCGCGCGGACGCGACCATTCGGAGCACCCTGCCATGACCGATCAGCAACCCGGTACACGTGTCGACGTCACCCTCGTCGCCGGAGGGAAGTATCACGACGTCGACTTCGCCCGACTCGAACTCCTCAAGCTTCTCGCCGAGCACGACGAGTTGCGAGTGCGGGTGCAGCCCGACTACGAGGATCACGAGGCGATCACCGCCGGATCGATCCTGGTGTCCTACACCTGCGACGTTCGTCCGTCGGTCGAGGCCCAAGAGGCCATCCGCGCCTGGGTCGACGGAGGTGGTCGGTGGGTGGCCTTGCACGGCACCAACGCTGCGCTCACGATCGGTGGGCCACACGGTGTCGAGTCGCCGAGGTGCCAACCGTTGTGGTCCGAAACGCTCGGGAGTCAGTTCGTCGCACATCCGCCGATCCAGCCATACACCGTGCAGGTGAGCGCCCCTGACCATTGGCTCGTCGAAGGCATCGAGAGCTTCGACACCGACGACGAGTTGTATCTGTCCGAGTACGCCGACCGCGACGCGCTCGAGCCGCTGCTGCACACGACCTGGTCCGGTCAGGCGACCGGCTTCGCCGAGGTCGACTGGTCACTCGATACCGCTGGTACCGATCAGCACCTCGTCATGTACCTTCGTCCGCTCGGCGATGGAGCGGTGCTCTACAACACCCTCGGCCACTGCCGCGGCCACTACGACATGGCGCCGGCCGTCGCGTACTATCCGAGAGTCGAGCGGTGCTCGTGGGAACAGCCCGCCTACTACGAGATCCTGCGTCGCTCGATCCGGTGGGCCCGCGGTGCGACGAGCTGAGGTGCAGACTCGTCGCTCGATGGCACCTCGCACCGACGGTGATGCTCGCCCCGACCGAACCCAACCATACCCCTCCATCACAGCGCCCGACATCGCAACCCCACCATCCCCGCCACCATCCCCGCCAATATCCCCGCCACCACCGAGCCGAGCCTCGGATCGAGCCCGACAGGGAACCGAGCCGCACATGGAATTGAGCTGCACATGCATCTGAACACCGACACTCAACTCGACTTGCACCGCCGTATGGTCCGCATCCGGTTGTTCGAGGAAGCCGCTGGCCGACTCGCCGAAGGCAACCGGCTGCCCGGCTTCTTGCACCTCTACGTCGGGGAGGAGGCCGTCGCCGCCGGCGTGTGCGGCAACCTGACCGACGAGGACCAGATCACCTCGACCCACCGCGGCCACGGTCACCTCGTCGCGAAAGGCGGCGACTTCAACCAGATGATGGCCGAACTCATGGGCAAGGCCACCGGCTACAACAAGGGCAAGGGCGGGTCGATGCACATCTGCGACCTCGACCTCGGCATGCTCGGCGCCAACGGTATCGTCGGCGCAGGCTCCCCGATCGCCGTCGGCGCCGCACTGGCCAACAAGTACAAGAAGAACGGCAACGTCGCCGTCGCGTTCTTCGGTGACGGAGCCACCAACATCGGAGCGTTCCACGAAGCGGCCAACATGGCGTGCGCGCTCCACCTGCCGATCGTGTTCGCCTGCGAGAACAACGAGTACGGCGAGTTCACGCCACGCGAGAAGACGATGGCGATCACCGACATCGTCGACCGTGCCGCTGGGTACGGCATGCCCGGCGTGATCTGCGACGGGATGGACGTCGTTGCGGTGTACGAGGCCGCCGGCGAAGCGATCCAACGAGCACGAGAGGGTGGCGGGCCCGCCCTCATCGAGGCGAAGACCTACCGCTTCTACAACCACCATGGGGTGCAGAACCTCGGTCTGAAGTACCGAACCGACGAAGAGGTCGCCGAGAAACGTAAACAGGATCCGATCTTCACCTTCGAAGACCGCATGATCGAGATCGGCACCGTCAACCGCGACGACATCGACGCGATCTGGGCAGAGCTCAGGGCCGACATCGAGGTCGCCATCCAATTTGCCGATGACAGCGATCTGCCGACCCCCGACCAGGTGCTCACCGGCGTCTACACCGGCAGCACCACCACCATGAGCGGAGCAGCACGATGACGATGACCGACGACTCCCCCACCATCGACGTCGACACGTCGACGTCGAGCGATCAGCGCATCTCGTCAGATCGCAAGATCGCGTACGTCGCGGCCTTCAACGAGGCGGTCGCACAGCAGATGGAAGCCGACCCCGACGTGTTCTGCGCCGGGGAGGACATCGGTGCATTCGGCGGCGTGTTCCAGACCTACGCGGGGTTGCAGAAGCGATTCGGTGAGGAACGCTGCTTCGACACCCCGATCAGTGAGCAGGCGATCGTCGGGCTCGGCATCGGCGCCGCCGTCACGGGTCTGCGACCGATCGTCGACCTCATGTTCATGGACTTCATCTGCGTGGCGATGGACCAGATCGTCAATCAGGCCGCCAAGCTCAAGTACATGTTCGGCGGCGACGCCACGCTGCCGATGACGATCACGTGCGCCGGCGGTGCTGGGCTCTCGGCTGCAGCACAACACAGCCAGAGCCTCGAAGCGATCCTGTGCCACATCCCCGGCCTGAAGGTGATCTACCCGTCGAACCCCTACGACATGAAGGGGCTGATGACCTCGTGCATTCGCGAGGACAATCCCACGATCATGATCAAGCACAAGCGGCTGCTCGGCATGTCGGGGGCTGTGCCCGAAGACCCCTACTCGATTCCGCTGGGCGTTGCCAACATCGCCCGCGCCGGCGACGACGTCACCGTCGTCGCGTGGGGCCGCATGGCCAATGAAGCCCTCGACGCTGCCGAGATTCTCGCCGGCGAAGGGATCAGCTGTGAGGTCGTCGATCCGCGCACGCTGCAACCGCTCGACACCGACACGATCGTGGCGTCGACGAAGAAGACGAACCGCGTCGTGGTGGTGCATGAAGCAGTCCGCTTCGGCGGGCTGGGCGGCGAGATCGCCGCACAGATCCAGGAGCATGCCTTCGACTACCTCGATGCGCCGGTCGCCCGAGTTGCAGCCCCGTTCACGCCGGTGCCGTTCAGCCCCGCGCTCGAGCAGCACTACGTGCCCGACGCGGCCGCCATCGCCGATGGGATCCGCGGCGTCATGGCCCGGCCCGGCGCGAACTGATCCGACTGATCGACGGACGGCCCTACTCGCCCATGCCCGACGGTTCGACGCCGACACCGGAGACGAGCAACGACGTGCTCGCCGCCACTCCTGCGCCCCGACCCGGCGTGGTCGGCGTGATCGTCAATCCGATCGCCGGCAAAGACATCCGCCGACTCTCGACAGGAGCGACGCACACACCTGACACCACGAAGATGGGGATCGTCCGGCGAATCGTCGCAGCAGCGGCCGAATCCGGTGCGACCGAGTTGCTGCTCGCCGACGACCCGCATCGGCTCGCGAGACGAGCGATCGAGCGACTCGACCTGCCATCGTCGGCCGAGGTCCGGTTGCTGTCGGACCACGTTCGTGGATCTCGGACCGACACGATCAGCGCAGCGGCCGAGATGCGATCGCTCGGCGCATCGGTGGTGCTGGTGCTCGGCGGCGACGGAACCTGTCGCGACGCTGCCACCGGGTGGCCGGACATTCCGCTGATCGCGATCTCGACCGGTACGAACAACGTGTACCCCACTGCGGTCGACGGCACCTCGGCGGGCGTCGCCGCCGGCCTCATCGCATCCGGCGCCGTCGACCTCGATCGCGTCGGTCAGCGCACCAAACGCATCGTCGTCCACATCGCGGTCGCCGGGTCGAGCACCGAGATCGACGACGTCGCACTCGTCGACCTCGCCCTCATCGACCAGACCTTCGTCGGCGCACGCGCGGTGAAGGAACCCGAGACCATCAAGGTCGTCGTCGCGGCGATCGGCGAGCCCGGCTCGACCGGCCTGTCGAGCATTGCGGGTCGCACCCACCCGATCGATCGTCACGTTCGAGGTGGCGTCGCCATCACGATGGCGCACCACGGCGATGAGAACATCGCCCGCCGGGTTCGGGTGCCGCTGTCTCCCGGAACCTTCGACACCCTCGACCTCGCCGACGTCCGCCCGATCGACGACGGCGAACCGTTCGTCCTCCGCGGTCCGGGGGTGTTGGCCTTCGATGGCGAGCGCGACGTGCCGATCGGCGCCGACGCGGTCGTCACCGCGACGATCGGGCGCAGCGGTCCGATTCTCATCGACGTGATGAAGACCCTGATGCTCGCAGCGAACCACGAACGCTTCGATGTCGCGTCCGAGATCGAAACGCTGTCCGAAGCCGACTCGGCGACATCCACGTCCACGTCCACCAACGTCTCACCCGAAAGGGCCCCCGATGCCAACTGAATTCCAGATGCCCAAGCTCGGACTCACGATGGAGGAGGGCACGATCCTCGAGTGGCTCGTCGAGGACGGTGCCGAGATCACCGTTGGCGCGCCGGTGCTGGTGATCGAAACCGACAAGACCGAAACCGAAGTCGAGGCCGCTGCGTCCGGCACGCTGCAGCGGGTCGGTGCCGCTGGCGACACGTTCCCGTGTGGAGCGACCATCGCGTACGTCTACGGTCCCGGCGAGTCGCCGACGAGCGCGCCGAGTGCAGCCGCTGCACCCTCAGCTTCCCCAGCGCCTGCGGAGACGGCCGATCCCGTCGCGGTCGCGCCAGCTGCAGTCGGCACGACCGTGGCGGTTCCTGCGGCCGCCACCGGCCGGGTGATCGCGTCACCCAACGCCCGCCGCGTCGCAGCCGAGCGCGGCATCGCGATCCAGACGGTGCGCGGCACCGGTCCGGGCGGTCGGATCACCTCCGACGACGTCGTCGACGTGGCCGACGGCCGCGTCGCCGGCATGCCGCCCCCTGCCACCCCGTCAACGCTCAGCGCGTCCGCACCCAGCTCGATGGCAGCGCCGACCGCCGCGTCGGTCCCGAGCCGCCCACAGGTGGCACCGGCGGCATCGGCGGCAGCCCCGGGTTCGTCAGCGCCCGCCTCGGTCGCCGCTCGCCAGCTCGCCGACCTGCTCGGCGTCGATCTCGCCGCGGTCGCCCCCGACCCCACCGACGGCCGGGTCACGAGAGACGGGGTCGCCGCCCACGTGCGCTCACTGCTGGCCGGCTCGACCGGAGGGCCGACGACATCCGGATCGCGCGGCACGACCGGAGGCTCCGCACCGACCACGCAGGAACCGACCCAGACCATCCGGCTCTCCGGCATGCGAGGCACCATCGCCAAGCGGATGTACAGCTCCCTGCAGGAGATGGCCCAACTGACGCTCACGATGGACGCCGACATGGACGCGGTGGTCCTCGACCGCAACGCCCGAAAGGACGCGGGCAACGCGCCGGGCTTCACCGACTACGTCATCGCTGCGTCGGCTCGCGCCCTGCGCGATCACCCGAACGTCAACGCCCAGGTGACCGACGACGGCATCGCCCTGCTCCCCGATGTGCACGTCGGCCTCGCCGTGGCGCTCGACGGCGGCCTCATCGTGCCGGTCGTCAAGCACGCCGATCGTTTGTCGCTCGGCCAACTCGGCCCCGAGACCAGCCGCCTCGCCGACGGCGCCCGCGCCGGTTCGCTCGGCCCCGACGACGTTCAGGGTGGCACCTTCTCCGTCACGGCGCTCGGCATGTTCGGCGTCGATGCCTTCACGCCGGTGATCAACCCGCCCAACGCGGCGATCCTCGGTGTCGGACGGCTGCGCGACGACCTCATCTTGGTCGACGGGCAGGTTCGCACCACCAAGCGCTTGACCCTGAGCCTCACCTGGGACCATCGAGTCGTCGACGGCGCACCGGCCGCCGAGTTCACCCAGACCATCTGCGAGTATCTCGCCGACCCGTCACGGCTCGTCTGAGCATGGCCACGCGGTTCGATTTCACCGGCCGTCGCGCCGTCGTCACCGGCGCCAGTCGGGGGATCGGCGAGGCGATCGCACGGCGCCTCGACGCCGGCGGTGCACGCGTCGCGCTGGTCGCTCGAAGTGCGGACCGGCTCCACACCATCGCCGCCGGCCTGGCCAACGACCCGCTCGTCATCGTCGCCGACCTCGCCGATCCCGATGCGCCACAACGAATCGCCGACGAGGTGTTGGCGGCGTTCGAGGGCATCGACATCGTCGTCAACAATGCAGCGGTCGAACGTAACCAGCCGGCGCATCGAGCATCGGGGGATGCCATCGACGAGACCCTCTTCGTCAATCTTCGCCAGCCCTTCCTGTTGTGCGCA
Organism: Ilumatobacter sp.; assembly: GCF_046290335.1. Classification (GTDB taxonomy): domain Bacteria; phylum Actinomycetota; class Acidimicrobiia; order Acidimicrobiales; family Ilumatobacteraceae; genus Ilumatobacter_A. The sequence continues at coordinate 222,396 of NZ_JBKAGH010000007.1, forward strand.
GCATTCGCCAAGCCGCTCTTCGCGAGTCGGGGTGCCATCGTCAACATCTCCTCGACGGCGGCAACCGGTGCCGGCGGTACGCAAGGCGCATATGCCGCGTCGAAGGGCGGACTCAACACGCTGACCAAGAACCTCGCCAACGAATGGGCCGACAAAGGCGTCCGCGTCAACGGCGTCGCTCCCGGTCTGGTCGACACCGAAATGTGGGACTCGACGTTCGAGCAACTCGGTGAAGACGCCGTTCGCTCCAGCTTCGTGAAACGCGTGCCGATGCAGCGTTGGGGCACCGCGGAGGAGATCGCCGACGTCGCCTGCTTCCTGGCCTCCGATGCGGCGAGCTACGTCACCGGACAGACCATCAAGGTCGACGGGGGCATGACCAACAACTGAGTGGCGTCACCCCTCGACGGCGTCGATCGGCTCACACTCGCCGGGGTTCGCTCGGCACCAGGGGATCTCACCGGGAAAGCGTCGACGATGTCGGGCGATCCACTCGTAGATCCGGTCGAGCAACCACGGTGCGCCGGGCACACGCCACAGCCACAGGGGCCACCGACGCTGCCACGCGATTGCGATCATCAGGCCGACCGCCTTCGGGCCCCCGACCGCGATGTCACCGTCGGCAGCCACCGTCCACGCCGCAGCCTCGGTTTGGGCCACCGTCAGCGCGGACCGCTCACGAACTCCCCTCGCCTGCCCGGCGACGATCTCGACCCGGTGATGTCGATCGAACTTGCCGAGCCACCTGGCCGACCTGGTGCAGAAGCCTCAATAGCCATCGAAGACGAGCAGCGCAGACTCGGGAACCTCGCGAGGAAGGACGCCGTAGTCCATCGGGGCAGTCGCCATGCCGTCAGTCTACGGAAACGACGGATTCCGCCAGGCCGTGCTCGGCTCCGGCAGCCTGGGAGTCTGCTGTCGTGTCGCTCAGCGCCGGTTGTTGTCGACCGCTTTGACCAGTCGCTCGAAGACCGCATCGGGATGGCCGACGCCGTTCACGACGGCGAGCCGGTTCTGATCGCCGTAGTGCTTGATGAGCGGGAACGTCTGCTCCTCGTAGAGGTCCAGGCGTCGATTGACCGACTCGGGCGTGTCGTCGTCACGCTGGAGCACGTCGCCACCACACACGTCGCAGATCCACGTCTGCGGGTCGTTGCCGGTCGAGGTGTAATTCGTGCCGCAGTCCCGGCACACACGACGCGACGAGATGCGCTCGAGGACGATCTCGCGCGGCACGTTGAGATCGAGCACCACGTCGACCGGCTTGCGCAGGGAGTGCGCGATCTCGTCGAGCGCCTCGGCCTGTTCGATCGTGCGCGGAAAGCCGTCGAGGATGTACCCGCGAGTGTCGGCATCAGGGGCTTGGAGCCGGTCACGAACGATGCCGATCATGATGTCATCCGACACCAAGCCGCCGGCATCCATCACCTTCTTGGCTTCAAGACCGAGCGGCGTCGCCTCGCGCACCGCGGCACGCAGCATGTCACCGGTCGAGATGTGCGGCACGACGAAGTGCCGGCTCAGCCGCACACACTGTGTGCCCTTGCCAGCACCCTGCCGTCCGAGAATGATGAGGCGGGCACCCGGGATCATCGGCGTCGATCTCCTGCGGTCAGGACAGGAATCCCTCGTAGTTGCGCAGCGTGAGCTGGCTGTCGATCTGACGCATGAGTTCGAGTGCGACGCCGACCGAGATGAGCACCGACGTTCCGGCGAAGCCGAACGTCGACACGTCGGCGGCGAGGAGCAAGATGTACGGCAGGATCGCGATGATCGCGATGAACACCGCGCCGGGCAACGTGATGCGGTTGACGGCCTTGCCGAGGTAGCGCTCGGTCTGCGGCCCGGGGCGGATACCGGGAATGAACCCGCCCTGACGGCGCAGCTGGTCGGCCTGACGAACCGGGTCGAACGCGATCGAGTTGTAGAAGTACGCGAACGCGATGATCATCAGTGCGAACAGCGTGATGTACACCACGTTCGACGGGTTGACGATGTACTCGTCGACGAATCGCGCCACGTCGCCACGCCACCCTTCGCCGGAGCCCAACACGTTCGACATGATCACCGGCAGCAGCAGGATCGAGCTCGCGAAGATGATCGGGATGACGCCCGACTGGTTCACCTTCAACGGGATGTAGGTGTTCTGGCCGCCCATCATCCGGCGCCCGACCACACGTTTGGCGAACTGCACCGGGATGCGCCGTTGCCCGAGTTCGACGAACACCACGGCGACGATGATGAAGATCGTCAGCAGGACCATCGCGATGAACCAGAACACCTTGTTCAGCTGCAGGATGCTCCAGAAACCACCGGGCAGCGAGGCCACCACCGACGCGAAGATCACCATCGACATGCCGTTGCCGATGCCACGCTGTGAGATCAACTCGCCCAGCCACATGAGCACCGCGGTGCCGGCGACGAGCGTCGGGATGATCAGGTACCCGCGAGGCCAGAGCCCATCGGGCAGCAGGACCACGTCGGGCACGTTGCCAGCGCCGAAGAACGCCTGACCGTTACCGGTTCCGAAGATGAACACCAGGCCGGTCGCCTGCAGGGTGGCCAAGCCGATGGTGACGTAACGGGTGTACTGGGTGATCTTGCGCTGGCCGATCGCACCCTCCTGCTGGAGTTGTTCGAGCTTGGGGATGACCACGCCGAGGACCTGCATGATGATGCTGGCCGTGATGTAGGGCATGATGCCGAGCGCGAAGATCGAGAACGACTCGAAGGCCCCGCCGGAGAAGAGGTTCAAGAAACCGAGCGCGCCTTGCTGGTCAGCCGAGGCCCGAAGTTGCTCGATCGCGAACGGGTCGACACCAGGGACGCGGATCGCCACGCCGAGGCGGTACACGGCGACCATGGCGACCACGAACAGCAACTTGTTGCGCAAGTCGCTGATCTTGAACACGTTCAGCAGGTTGGAAAGCATGAAGTCCTCTGGATTCCCTCGAGCGAGGGGTCGAAAGCGATGCGCGACCAGTGGCGCAGACCGGCCCGAGGCTACCAGCGAGACCGTCGCGATTCCCAGTGGCAGCGGGTTCGGGAAAGGAGCAGATTACGGCCACACGAGCCATCGCTTCTGCGCCGAAAAAGACCGACGGCCCGCACCAAGGGTGCGAGCCACCGATCAACATCATCACGCTGATTCGGGATCAGATCGTTCGAGTGCAAGGAAGCACGAGCCGAGTTGGCTTCCGCCAACGAGCAGCGATGTGCTGACGCAGCAATCGGGCGATCTGGCCCGAATCAGCGGTTCATGAATTGGTTGCCGGATGAGGCCGGGCGACCAGCCTTGCCCTCTTCCTTGAACGGAAGGGTGATCAGCGTGACGGAGCCGCCAGCGGCTTCGATCGCGGACACGGCGGCTGCCGAGGCACCATGCGCCGACACGTCGAGCTTGGTCGACACTTCGCCACGAGCGAGGATCTTCACGAACGCGCCCTTGCGGACGACGCCGTGCGCCACGAGCACGTCGGGGTCGATGTCGGCGCTGCCGATCTTCTCTGCGAGGTCGGCGAGCGTGTGCAGGTTGACCGCCTGGTACTCGACGCGGAACGGGTTCTTGAACCCGCGCAGCTTCGGCACGCGCTGCTTGAGCGGCATCTGGCCACCCTCGAAACCGCGAGCGACGGTGTTGCGGGCGCGCTGGCCCTTGGTGCCGCGGCCTGCGGTCTTTCCGCCCTTGCCGCCGGTACCGCGAGCGACGCGCTTGCGGCTCTTGGTCGAGCCCGGTGCGGGCTTGAGGTCATGGACCTTCATGTCAGCTCTCCTCTTCCGACACTTCGATCAGATGCGGGACCCGGGCGATCATGCCGCGGATCTCCGGTCGATCGGGAAGCGTGTTGGTCTGGCCGATCTTGCCGATCCCGAGGGCGCGCAGCGTGCCTCGGTGCTTGGGCTTGGTGCCGATCGCCGACTTGATCTGGGTGACGGTGATCTGACCCATCAGGCAGTTCCTTCGGATGCGTCGGCGGCCACTGCGGCCACCGGCTTCTTGTTGGACTCGTTGTACGCGTTGAGCAGCCCCTTCGGGACGAACTCGTCCGGGTTCAGACCACGCCGCTTGGCGACATCGTCCGGACGCTGCAGCGACTTGAGACCATCGACGGTCGCGCGTGCCACGTTGATGTGGTTCGCCGAGCCGAGGGACTTGCAGAGCACGTCGTGGACACCCGCCTCTTCGAGGATGACGCGAGCAGCACCGCCCGCGATGACACCGGTACCGGCCGATGCCGGCTTGATCATCACGCGACCGCCACCGGTACGACCGAGGACCTCGTGGATGATGGTTCCGCCCGCCATCGGGACGGTGAACAGGTTGCGGCGTGCTTCCTCCGTGCCCTTCTGGATCGCCAGGGGAACTTCCTTCGCCTTGCCGTAGCCGAGACCGACGCGGCCGTTGCCGTCGCCGATCACCACGAGCGCGGTGAACGAGAACCGTCGACCACCCTTGACGACCTTGGCCACGCGGTTGATCGTGATGACGCGCGACTCGCGCAGGCCATCGGGATCGGGGGCCCGCTCGCGACCACCGTCACGACCGCCGCCACCTCGGGGATTGTCTCCGAATGCCATCAGAACTCCAGACCTGCGTCACGTGCAGCAGACGCCACGGCAGCGATACGGCCGTGGTAGGCGAATCCACCTCGGTCGAAGACGACCTGGGTGATACCGGCAGCCTTGGCGCGCTCGGCGACGAGCTGACCGACCTTGGTGGCCGCTTCGACGGAAGCCGTCGAGCCGGATGCACGAAGATCGGCTTCGGTGGTCGAGGCGGCGGCCAGGGTGACACCCAGGTCGTCGTCGATCACTTGCACCGACAGATGCTTGTTGGAACGGAACACGGCGAGACGCGGACGCGCCGCCGTTCCGTAGATCTTCTTGCGGACTCGGCGGTGACGCCGGATCCGGCCGCTGCGGCGGGCTTGTGCAATCTTCGTCATGGCTTACTTCTTTCCCTGCCTGACCGACGTCACTTCTTGCCGGCTTTGCCGGCCTTGCGGATGATGCGTTCGCCGGCGTAGCGCACGCCCTTGCCCTTGTACGGCTCGGGCTTGCGGAGGCTGCGGATGTTGGCCGCGACCTGTCCGACGATCTCGTTGTCGATGCCCGTCACGATGATCGAAGTCTGTTGCGGCACTTCGAAGACGATGCCTTCGGGCGCCTCCACGTCGATCGTATGGCTGAACCCGAGGTTCATGCGCAGCTTGTTGGGGCCCTGCTGCTCGGCGCGGTAACCGACGCCGTGGATCTGCAGTTCCTTGCGGAACCCTTCCGTCACGCCGATGACCATGTTGTTCAAGAGGCTCCGTGTGAGCCCGTGCAACGCCTTGGTCTTGTTCTCGTCGTTGGGCCGGGTGACGGTGAGCGTGTCGCCGTCTTGCTCGATCGAGATGTTGCCGGGGATGACGCGCTCGAGGTTGCCCTTGGGGCCCTTGACCGAGACTCGACCATTGGCGACGGTGACGTCGACGCCGGCCGGGACCGTGATGGGTGCTTTACCAATTCGAGACATCTCAGATCACCAGACGTAACAGAGGACCTCGCCGCCCACCTTGCGCTTGCGCGCTTCGCGGTCGGACATGAGGCCGTTCGAGGTGGACAGGACAGCGACGCCGAGACCACCGAGCACACGAGGCACATTGGTGGACTTGCGGTAGACCCGCAGGCCGGGCGTCGAGATTCGACGAATACCCGAGATCGTGCGTTCACGCTCTTCGGAGTACTTCATCGCGATGGTCAGCACCTCACCGACGCCACGCGGCGACGGCGCGGTGTCAAAACCGGCGATGTAGCCCTCGGCGAGGAGAACCTTCGCGAGGGCGACCTTCTGCTTGGACGACGGCATCGTCACCTCGTCGTGCATCGCCGTGTTGGCGTTGCGGACGCGGGTGAGCATGTCGGCGATGGGATCGGTCAGCATGGTTCTCTCCTCACCAGCTCGACTTCGTCAGGCCAGGGATCTCACCGGCGTGAGCAAGCTCACGCAGGCAGATACGACACAGGCCGAACTTGCGGTAGACGGAACGGGCGCGACCGCAGCGACGGCAACGCGTGTAGGCGCGCACCTTGAACTTCGGCTTCGCGTTGGCTTTGTTGATCAGTGCTTTCTTTGCCATGACAATCCTCGGTCAGCTCAGTTCACTTGCTCTTCTTGCCGTACAGCGGACGCTTGCGGCGCTTCTTGCGAGGGGCGTTGGCCGCTTCCTCGCCCTTCTTGAAGGGGAACCCGAACGCATCGAGGAGCGCGTAGCCGGCCTCGTCGTTGTCGGCCGTGGTGACGATGGTGATGTCCATGCCTCGCTGGTGGTCGATCTTGTCCGGGTCGATCTCGGCGAACATCGACTGCTCGTTGAGTCCGAAGGTGTAGTTGCCCTGCCCGTCCCACGAGTGAGCCGGCAGGCCACGGAAGTCACGAATACGGGGAATCGCCACCGACACGAGACGGTCGAGGAACTCCCACATACGATCGCCGCGAAGGGTGACCTTCGCACCGATGGCCTGGCCTTCGCGCAGTTTGAAGTTCGCGATCGACTTCTTCGCCTTGGTGACGATCGGCTTCTGACCGGAGATGACGGTGAGGTCGCTGATCGCGCCTTCCATCAACGACGGCTGGCCAGCGGCGCGGCCCATGCCCATGTTGATGACGATCTTCTCGAGCTTGGGCACTTGCATCACGTTCTCGATGCCGAGCTGGTCCTTCAGCGCTGCAGCGATGTCGTTGTTGTACTTCGCCTTGAGGCGAGGAATCTCGCCCGTGACGGTTGCGGTCTCAGCCATCAGATCTGTTCTCCAGACGGGCGGGCGATGCGCACCTTGGTGCCATCATCGTTGATCTTGTAGCCGACGCGGACCTTCTTGCCGCCGTGCACGAGCATCACGTTGCTCGCGTCGATCGGCATGTCCTTGTCGATGATGCCACCCTGCTCATTGGCACGGCTCGGCTTCGAATGCTTGGACGCCGTGTTGACGCCCTGCACGATGATCTGGTTCTTCTTGGGAAAGACGTGCTCGATCTCGCCCTGCTTACCCTTGTCTTTGCCGGTGATCACCTCGACGGTGTCACCCTTCTTGAGCTTCATCACAACACCTCCGGAGCGAGCGACACGATGCGCATGAACTTGCGGTCACGCAGTTCACGGCCGACGGGGCCGAAGATGCGGGTGCCGCGAGGCGTCATGTCGTCTTTGATCAGCACGGCAGCGTTCTCGTCGAAGCGGATGTAGCTGCCGTCGGGACGACGCTTTTCCTTCTTCGTGCGGACGACGACGCACTTGACGACCTCGCCCTTCTTGACGCCAGCTCCAGGCATGGCGTCTTTGACGGTCGCGACGAACACGTCACCGATCGACGCATAACGGCGACGTGTGCCGCCGAGCACCTTGATGCACAGGACTTCTTTGGCGCCGCTGTTGTCGGCGACACGAAGTCGGGATTCTTGCTGGATCACTGTGATACCTCGAACTTCTCGCTACACATGCTCACTTGGCGCGTTCCAGCACGTCGGTGATGCGCCAGCGCTTGGTCTTGCTGAGCGGACGGGTCTCCATCACGCGAACCTTGTCGCCGATGTTGACGTCGTTGTTCTCGTCGTGAGCGTGCAGCTTGGTGGTCTGCAAGATCATCTTGTTGTACTTCGCGTGCGGAACACGCGACACGATCGCCACCACGGCGGTCTTGTCCATCTTGTTCGACACCACGGTGCCTTCACGGACCTTGCGAGCAGCCCGCTCGCTGGTGGCTTCGGTTGCTTCAGTCATCACTGTCCTGCCTCGGCTGCCGCGATTTCCTTGTCGCGGATGAGCGTGTTGATGCGGGCGATCTGCTTGCGAACCTTGCCGATCTCGGCGGTGTTCTCCAGCTGTCCCGTTGCGTTGCGGAAGCGCAGGTTGAGCGCTTCCTGCTTGGTGGCCTTCAACTCGTCGACGAGTTCACCCATCGACAGGTCGGCCAGGTCGTTCTTCTTGCCGGCCATCAGACGATCTCCATCTCTCTCGTGGCCACCTGGACCTCACACGTGAACAACGCCATCAGACGATTTCCTCTCGCGTGATGATGCGGGCCTTGATCGGGAGCTTCTGGATCGCCTTGTTGAGGGCGATGCGCGCCGTGTCCTCGTCGGGGAACGACAGCTCGAAGAGCGTGCGACCCGGCTTGACGACGGCGACCCAGAACTCGGGGTTGCCCTTGCCGGAACCCATGCGGGTCTCGGCCGGCTTCTTCGTGACCGGCTTGTCCGGGAAGACGTTGATCCAGACCTTGCCACCACGCTTGATGGCTCGGGTCATGGCGATACGAGCGGCTTCGATCTGGCGAGCGGTCAGCCAGCCGGGCTCGAGTGCCTGAATGCCGTACTCACCGAAGCTGAGGCCGGAGCCTCCCTTCGTCAGACCGCGGGTGCGACCACGATGGTGCTTACGGTGGGCGACTTTGCGGGGCATCAACATGTCGTGTCTGCCTTTCAGTCCTCGCCGCTCGCCGGCGACGTGTCGGTGGTCTCGCCGGCAGCGGTGCGCTGGGCGATCGTTTCTTCTTCGACGAGCAACTTCTCCAGCTCGGGATCGGCTGCCGAGACGAGCGGCTGCGGCGCTGCCGGAGCGGCCTCGGCGACCGGACGGCTCGACGACACGACCTTGCGCGGCGCATCAGCGGTGGTCTGGCCGGAGGTCTCACCGACCGCCATGGCAGCTTCACGCTGGATCTTGTCGTCGTTGGCCTTCTTGTACGGGGTGATGTCGCCCTTGTAGAGCCACACCTTGACGCCGACGCGACCGGAGGTGGTCTTGGCTTCACGCATGCCGTAGTCGATGTCGGCACGCAGCGTGTGCAGCGGCACTCGACCTTCGCGGTACCACTCGGTGCGGCTCATCTCGGCACCACCCAAGCGACCCGAGCACTGCACCCGAATGCCGAGGGCACCGGCGCGCTGCGCATTCTGGACGGCGCGCTTCATCGCACGGCGGAAAGCGATGCGGTTGACGAGCTGGTCGGCCACACCCTGTGCGATCAACGCTGCATCGAGCTCGGGCGCCTTGATCTCGACGATGTTGAGCTGGATCTTCGGGTTGCCGGTGATCTCGGTGATGGCCTTACGAAGCTCATCGGCCTGCGCACCCCGACGACCGATCACGATGCCCGGACGGGCAGTGTGCACGTCGACACGAAGCTTGTCACGAGTGCGCTCGATCTCGATTCGCGAGATCGCGGCAGACTCCAGCAGGTCCATGATGTGATCACGGATCTTCCAGTCCTCGGTGAGGTAGTCCTTGTACTCGCGCTCAGAGAACCACCGCGACTTCCAGTCGGTGGTGATTCCCAGTCGGAACCCGTACGGATTGATCTTCTGACCCATCAGCTCTCCTCCGCCTCGTCAGCGGCGACGTTGTCTTCAGTGGTGGTCGACTCGGTGTCAGCCGCTTCTTCCTTTTTCGCGCCCGGCTTGCTGAAACCGGCAGCTTCGGCGGATTCGACGGAGTCGAACCACACTTCGGCCTTCGTGGCGGCGTAGTACCGCGACTCGGGCTCGTGGTAGAGCATCGACTGTGCGTTGCCCTTGATCGAAAAGCCCTCGGGGGCCTCGTCGACGTCGTCGAGCGGCGCATGCGAGCCCTCGCCGTGCGGCGACGCGTCGACGGCATTGACCTCACCGTCACTGTCGGCGTCGCCGGCTGCATACTCAGCGGCCGCATCGGCGTCGAGCGTGTCGGCGTCGGTCGAGTCGGACTCGGTGGCGGCGTCCTTGGCCTGCGACCGGGCGACCCGAGCCGCACGGCTCGAGGCGGGGCGCTTCGGACGGCCGCTTGCGGCGGATCCACCCTGACGCTCCTGACGAGCCTGGACGATGGCGATGCGATCATCGCTCATTCGAGCCACGACGATCGTGATGTGGCACGTCCGCTTGTTGATGCGCGTGGCACGTCCACGGGCACGCGGACGGAACCGGCGCAACGTCGGGCCTTCGTCGGCGAAGCAGGCGATGACGAACAACTCGCTCGCGTCTTGGCCGTCGTTGTTGATCGCGTTGGCAACTGCGCTGGCGAGCACCTTGCGAACATCGTGGGCGATGTGGCGATCGGTGAAACGCAGGACTTCGTCAGCAGACGTGACGTCGAGGCCACGGATGAGATCCAGGACGGCACGCGCCTTGGACGCCGACGAGCGGACGTACTTGGCCTGGGCCTTGGTGCCGGAGCGTTCGCCGGCGACGAACGACTTCTCGTTGAGCTTGGGACCGGTCATCAGCGCCTCGCGTTCTTTTCCATACCGGCGTGGTACTTGAAGGTGCGGGTCGGGCTGAACTCGCCGAGCTTGTGGCCGACCATCGACTCGGTCACGTAGACCGGGACGTGCTTGCGTCCGTCATGCACCGCGAGGGTGTGACCGACCATGTCGGGGATGATGGTGGAGCGACGCGACCAGGTCTTGATGACCTTGCGCTCGCCGACTGCGTTCTGTGCGTCGATCTTCTTGAGCAGATGATCGTCGACGAACGGGCCTTTTTTGAGACTGCGTGCCATGAGTGTTTCCTCTTTACCTGCGAGCAATCGCCTCAGCGACGCCCGCCCTTTCCGGTGCGACGACGGCGGACGATGAGCTGCTGCGAGCCCTTCTTCTTGTTGCGAGTGCGGCTCTCGGGCTTGCCCCACGGGGACACGGCCGGGCGGCCACCAGAGGTACGGCCTTCGCCACCACCGAGCGGGTGGTCGACGGGGTTCATCGCCACACCACGGGTCTGTGGGCGCTTGCCCTTCCAGCGGTTGCGGCCAGCCTTGCCGATCTTGATCAGTTCGTGCTCGGAGTTGCCGACTTCACCGACGGTCGCGCGACAGTCGATCAACACACGGCGCATTTCGGTCGACGGGAGGCGCAGGGTGGCGTAGGCGCCTTCCTTCGCGACCAGACGAACAGCCATGCCGGCCGAGCGACCGATCTTGCCGCCGCCACCTGGGCGCAGTTCGACGTTGTGGACGGTGGTACCGACCGGGATGTAGCGCAGCGGAAGCGCACAACCCGGCTTGATGTCGGCGCCCTGGCCCGACGAGATGCGATCGCCGACGTTGAGACCCTTCGGCGCCAGGATGTACGCCTTCTCACCGTCGAGGTAGTGGAGCAGCGCGATCCGGCAGGTGCGGTTCGGGTCGTACTCGATGGCGGCGACCTTGGCCACGACGCCATCTTTCACACGACGGAAGTCGATGATGCGGTACTGCTGCTTGTGACCGCCGCCGCGGTGGCGGGAGGTCTTGCGCCCGTAGGCGTTGCGGCCGCCGGACTTCGACTTCTTGGCGAGCAGCGACTTCTCGGGCGAGGACTTGGTGATCTCGCTGAAGTCGTGACTCGTCTGGAAGCGACGGCCGGGGCTGGTGGGCTTGCGTGAACGAATGGCCATGATCGGTGATTCCTTCCCTGGCTCAGTTCTCGAACAACGGGATCTCGCCCGCTGCCAGGGTGACGATGGCCCGCTTGGTGTCGGACTTCTTGCCGACGCGGTTGGTGCCCCGGGTGCGCTTGCGCTTGCCGACACGGTTGAGCGTGTTGACCTTGAGCACTTCGACGCCCCAGATCGACTCGACGGCGTCGCGGATCTCCGGCTTGCTCGCCGAGGTGTGCACCTGGAACGTGTACACGCCGGACTCGATGAGCGAGTAGCTCTTCTCCGAGACGATCGGCGCGATGATGATGTCGCGAGGATCCTTCATCAGGCGTCCTCCCCTTCGGTGTCGGCAGCGGAATCGTCCGCTGCGTCGTCGGACTCTGACTTCTGGCTGCCCGGCTTGCTGAATCCAGCGGCTTCGGCGGCGTCTTCGCTGGCGAACCACACTTCGGCGATCGTCTGCTTGTAGAAGCGGCTGCCGGGAACGTGGTAGAGCATCGAATCGGCGTTGCCCTTGATCGGGAAGCCAGCCGGTTCGGAGCCATCGTCGAGCGCAGCGTGGCTACCCGCGCCGTGAGGCCCTTCGTGATCGGCGGCATCGGCAGCGAGTTCCGCGGCCGCAGCGTTCTTCGGGGCCGGCGTCGGGCTCGAGTCACCGAGGGCGGTGCCGGTCGGCAGCGTCGCCTTGGTGAACACGATCCAGTCACAGCACAAGATGTCGTAGGCGTTGAGCTCGCTGGCCTTGATCACCTGCACGGTCGGCAGGTTGCGGAAGCTCATGTAGGCGGCATCGTCGTCGGCGCCGAGCACGACGAGCACCTGGCCGTCGAGCTGCAATGCGTCGAGCGCCTGCTTGGCGGTCTTGGTCTTCGGGGTGTCGATGCCCCAACTGTCGACCACCACGACCTTGCCTTCGGCTGCACGATCGGACAGCGCCGATCGCGTCGCCAGCTTGATCATCTTCTTGGGGGTCTTCTGGTCGTACTTGCGGGGCTTCGGGCCGAGCGCCACGCCACCGCCGGTGAAGTGCGGTGCACGGATCGAGCCCTGGCGAGCGTTGCCGGTGCCCTTCTGGCGGAACGGCTTGGCGCCACCACCACGCACGTCGGCGCGGGTCTTGGTGCTCTGCGTGCCCGCACGACGTGCGGCGAGTTGGGCGGTGACGACCTGGTGCATCACCGGAACGTTCGGCACGAGGCCGAAGACGTCATCGTCGAGTTCGACGGTGCCGGCGTCGGTGCCGCTGGCGGACTTCATCGTGAGCGTTGCCATGATCAGGCTCCCTTTCCGGCCATCTTCACGGCGCTGCGCACGGTGACGACACCGCCGGCAGGGCCAGGAACGGCACCCTTGATGAGCAACACGTTGCGCTCGACGTCGGCTTCGACGACCTCGAGGTTCTGCGTGGTGACCTGCTCGTGACCCATGTGACCTGCCATCTTCATGCCCTTGAAGACACGAGCCGGGAAGGCGCACTGGCCGATCGAGCCGGGCTTGCGGTGGTTCTTGTGGGCGCCGTGCGAGGCTGGCGCGCCCTTGAAGTTGTGGCGCTTCATGACACCGGCGAAGCCCTTACCGCGGCTGGTGCCGGTGACGTCGACCCGGCTACCGACGGGGATCTGCTCCACCGTCAGTTCCTGACCGACCTCGAGCCCATCGACGGAGTCGAGACGGAGTTCGATGAGCCGCTTGCCCGGCGCGACGCCGGCCTTGGCGAAGTGACCGGCCTGAGGCTGGTTCAGCTTCTTCGGGTCCTTGTTGCCATAGGTGACCTGGATGGCGGTGTAGCCATCACGCTCGTTCGTCTTGATCTGAACGATGCGCATCGGGTCGACCTTGACGACAGTGACGGGTACGACTTTGTCGTCGACCCACTTCTGTGTCATGCCGACTTTTTCGCCGACGATCGCTTGCTGTGCCATGTGGCGCTTTTCCTTCTCGTTGTCCAAACCCATCCTCCGGAAAAGAGGGGGCTCTCCACGTAAAAGCTCCGTTGCACGAGGTATTGCGACGTGCAGACGGAGCTGAAGAACTCGGTTTGCCGGCTGGTTCCGTTCCCAATCGATGCGGGAGGCCTTGCCGGACGTCAGTTTGCGGGATGTAGTGGTGGTCGAAACGCCTTCCGGCCACGGCCATGCAATGCTACGGAAACACAACGACGCTTCCAACCCGCGTGGTGTCCTCGTTCGTCGCCGCCCGAGGTGACTCACGCCACAGATGGCAGCGGCCGCGGGAACACGATGGTCGGGCTTCGCTCCCGGGCCCATTCCCACACGGAGACAGGCGCCGAAGCAGGTCCTCAGCCAGCCCGCAGCAGCAGTTGATCCACCGGTGCGAAGTCGTCGGTGAGAATCCGTACGCCATCCAGATAGTCGTCGAGCCGGTCAGCGGCCAGCACGTCCCCGTTCACCGTCTCGTCCTGGTCCGTCTCGTCCTGGTCCGTCTCGTCCTGGTCGTCGGCGATCTCCGCTCGTAATCGATCGGCGAGCGCCTCCGCGTCGAGTGGCCGCTGGCTGGCGACGATCACCGAGTTCCCACGACGACCTCTCACGGCGAGCGGACCCCGAACGACCACGACGTGGGCGAACACGTCGCTCACCGTTGCCGCATGGGCTCGGAGGAACTGCTCACCGCCGCCGTCGATCACGTTCACCGCGTAGATCCCGTCGTCGCGGAGCACGGCGTCGATGTCATCGACGAAGTCGCGGGTGGTGAGGTGGAACGGCACGGCTCGCCCGCCGAAGGCATCACCGATGACGACATCGGCGGAATCGTTCGGAAGGTCGCGCAACAAGAGCCGTCCATCGCCGATCACGACATCGATGTCGGCCCCTGAGACGAAGCCCAATCGGTCGACGACGAGGTCGACGAGGTCGCCATCGATCTCGAAGACGACCTGCTCGCTGCCGGGCCTCGTCGCTCGCACATGACGCGGCAGCGTGAGCGCTCCACCACCGAGGTACACGGCATCGATCGCGCGCTCCTCGGCAGGTGTCGTTGTTTGGGCGGCTGCGTCGCTCGACGATGCCCAGAGGTCGATGGCATCGACGAGACGGCGCACGTACCAGAACTCCAGGTGGGTCGGGTCGTCGAGATCGACATAGCTGTGGCGCAGGTCGTCGAGGACCAACGTGCGACCCGACGCCAGCTCCGCATCGGACACGATCGAGACGCAGTAATACGCTGTCTGGGTTTCGCAGGGTGTGCCGACCCCTGCAGCGGTGGCCGTGGTGACTGCCACGACGACGACCGAAGCGAGCAGTTCTCGACGCTGTCGGACGCCGAACGCGAGCTGGAGCGCGATCCCGGCGAGCACCAGGACGAGACCGACCGAGATGATCAGCGTGGTGACGGCGGCGCTCGCGACCAGGACGTAGCCGGTGAAGAACGTCCCGAAGATCGCCCCGGCCGTGCCCCACGCCGACAGGCTGCCGACCGTGGCGCCGGTCGTGGCGAGCTCTCGCAACTGCAACTTGACGACCGCTGGCGGCACGGCGCTCAGCACCGTCGCCGACGGGAGGAACCCGAACGTGGTGAGGAACAGGATCCGCGGGCCGCCCCCGCTGCCGCTCGCCTCTCCGAGGAGTCGCACCACGGGGATCGTGGCGATCGCCAACGCGCCACCGAGGATCAGCAGCGGCGCCAGCAGGCGTCGGGGATCGACTCGGTCGGCCAGGACCCCGCCCGCCCACGCTCCGAGCGCGATCCCGGCGAGGATCACCCCGATGATGCCCGTGAAGGTCTCGAGGCTGACACCGACATACGGTGCGAGCAATCGACCGGCCAGGATCTCGAGGACGAGCACCGCTGCCGACGTGCCCGTGACGAGCGCGATCGCCAGCCACCCCGAGAGCGGCTGGGCGTCCCTGCGACCCGCAGCGCCATCGGACTCGCGGCCGATCGGCTCGGGAGCGGAATCGTCGCGGTCACCCGCGCCGTGTTCGATCACCAGCACGAGGATACGGGGATGCCCGCGATCCGAGATCGAAGCGAGCCGCCGAGCGATGTCGACGGGCATCGGTCATCCGGTGTCGTGGCGACCTCCCCCACGTCGGACCGCGGCGAGGGCGCCGGGGGTTCGTCGGTTCCGATGCGGAGGCAACGGAGGGACGTCCCCCCGGGGCGGATGGAGGCGTGCCGGTTCAGGGGAAACGGGCGGAGAGCCAGTCGGCGACGTGTTGGAGCGCTTCGGGGCGGTCGCCCTCCAGATAGTGGAGCGCCCCCTGCATCTCGATGTAGGTCACGTCCTCCGCTCCCGCAGCATCGACGATCTCCTTGGCCTGCCAGACGCGGATCTCCGTGTCGGCCGTGGGATGGATGAGCAGGGTCGGCACGGTCACGTGCGGCATCGTGTCGGCCAGCTTCGCTCCGCTCGACAAACCCGACCAGGTGCTCAGCCAACCACGTGCGGTCATCGTTCGAGCGAGGCCTCCTCGACCGTAGTTCGCGTCGAAGGGGTCGGGGAATGCGAACAGCGAACCCATCGCACGGTCGTCCGGATCGATCGTCAGGTCGAGATAGGCCGGATCGGCAAGTGTTCGATAGATCGTCAGGTACTTCGTGAACACGGCTCGCCGTCGCAGCTCCCGATAGCCCGTCGGGTCGGCGGCGGGATCGATCGACCGCAGTGCGGGGACCACGGCGCGGGAATCGGCGATCGACGCCTTGGCGATCGCATCGATCCGAGCCACCCGTTCCACCTGCGCTGCACGGTACCGCTCGACCCAGGCCGGATCGTACGAACACGGCTCCGGCCACGGCCGCCAGCCGTTGTCGGGGTGATACATGTCGAGTTCGGGCACCGTCGAGAACGGATCGTGCTCATCGGCGACCGACGGATCGATCACCTGGAGCATGAACACGCCCTCGCCGGGGTGCGCCGCCATGCCGACCCACCCGTCGCCGATGCCGAGTTCCGCGTTCGCCATCGCCATCAACGACCCGCCGCCGGAGTTCCCCAGCAGCACGACCGCCTCGGCGCCGCGTCGGATCATCTCGTCGTGGGCGGTCTTGACGTCGACGATGCACGACTCGTGCAGACAGTCGGTGTCGTTGTTCATGTAGCGGGTCCCGAAGCCGAACACGGCGTACCCGGCAGCGGCGAGCAGCGGGCACGCGTAGTGCACGCTGAAGTCGCCGCGCGGGTGCGACAAGATCACGGCCGTCTTCCAGGGCGTTCCGACGGGCGGCGTCCACAGCACGCCCCGGACGAGCGCCCCATCGGGAGAGACGAGTCGGATTGCCTCGCGCTGCACGGCGACGCCTGGGTCGTCCTCGGGCAACGGCCAGTATCCGAGGCCGAATGGTCGCTGGGCTCCGAGCATTGCGCCGTCCATCCCCGGACCTTTCACCACGTCGTTCATGGCGCAACCGTACGTTCCACAGCCACGGTCCGGAGACCTCGACGTCTCACCGACGAGTTGCCAGCGCCGACGGCTCCATCAGCCCCCTCGACGCGCTGTGTCCTTGCGACGCTCGCAGCGGGAGAGGGGGAGGATCCCGCCACGAGCGTCGAAGGGGGTCGGGTCCGGTCCGACGACGGCGCGGACTCGACGATCAACGTTCACTCGACGGATCAGGGAGAGCAGGTCCCGGGCGGCCGCGAACGTCACGTGCACCGTTGTAGCTCCCCAGGGTGACGAGCAGATGGCCGCCACATGACGAGGATCCGTCGGCCGAACGAACTCTTCGAGGTCAGGGGTCCGGGCATCGGTGACTCAGCGCGGCGCCCGCTCGACCACGGCAATCGATTCGATCAACGTTCGGAACGTGTCGAGTGACGGCGTGGGTGCCCCCGGCTCGATGGCTGCGGCGTCCCAGTGACGCAACCGAAGCGCATCGAGCCAGCCGTCGGCCGCCTCGAACGCGAGCATCTCTGCCACGCTCATCGGCTCACCGGAGAGATCCGTCCTACTCCGCTGCGCTGCACGATCGAACGACGACGGCGCTTCGAGATCGGCAGCAGCCGCGGCCAGATACCGCTGGGCAGCGACGTGCAACCGAATCGGTTGGGTGACGCCGCTGGTGAACCATCGCTCGAGCAACTCGGCACCGCGAACACCATGGTCGAACGAGGCATCATGGTCACTCGACGCGTCATGGTCGAAGGAGGCATCATGGTCGGCTCCGGTACACATCGACCCGGAACCCGCCGACCGCGTGGGCCCTCGGGGATCAGCGCCGATCAGCCGACCGATGTCGTGCAGGAAGGCGGCAACGATCATCGACACGGAAGCACCAGCCGCCATGGCGTGAGCCCCCGCTTGGAGCGCGTGGGAAGCATGATCGACGCCCTGCTGATAGGGCGTCGAGCCGCGCGAGTCGTACAACTGCACGATGGCGTCGGCGACCGCGGCAGCGTTCGTGGGAGCCAACGACATGATCGGCGCCGGTTCGGCACGCGAGGTCGTGGCGGCATCCTGCGGTGTCGGTGGCGTCACCGCACGGATGAGGTGCAACAGGACGAGCCGCGCAGACGAGGTACCGGCACCGTGCCCGATGCGAACCGGCGCCAGCGGATGAATCCAGAGCGGATGAGCGAACGACAGCTCGAGCGGGCGCCAGGCCAATGCCCGCTCAGCGCTCTGCGGCAACAACCCGCCCTCATCGGAAATCAACAGATCCTGGTGACGAGCCGGAGACATCTCGACAGTCCGCGGGTTCGGGTCGGGACTCGCGAGGATCGCACAGGTCGCCAGCAGTTCGAGCGCCTGCGCCTGGTGAACCAACTGCTGCGCAGGCAGCCCGAC
Source organism: Ilumatobacter sp. (assembly GCF_046290335.1). Classification (GTDB taxonomy): domain Bacteria; phylum Actinomycetota; class Acidimicrobiia; order Acidimicrobiales; family Ilumatobacteraceae; genus Ilumatobacter_A. The sequence continues at coordinate 240,522 of NZ_JBKAGH010000007.1, forward strand.
GACATCGCCCCCGGCGTCGATGACCCGAGCGACGCCGACCTCAGCCTCGTAGCCGGTCAACCGGCGTGCCGTCTCGACCAGCGAGTCCATCAGCCTCGCCAACGACGTGGCCGTCGAGGGTCTGACCGGTCTGTTCGCAAGCCCCACCGAGCGCAACCTGGCAGCCACATCGGAACCGAGGTCGCTGCAGCCGTCGACTCCGCCGCGCAGCATCGGCTCGGCCAGGTCCACGAGTTGGTCGATGCAGTCGGCGTCCACCGGTTGCCGAACGAGGACGAACCCGTCACGCCTCCAACTCGCCACGTCACTGCTGGTTCGCTGACGAACCGACGCGTCCGTCATCGAAACAGCTCACTCGGAAACGTGTCGGCGGGCACCATCAGATCCTGCTCGGACCAACGGTGACCTGTGGCTCATCACGGCGAACGGCAGATGCACACTCGCTGAATTCTCAGCGACGGATCGGGGTGAAAACACCCCGTCAGGGTCAGTTCTCGGGGCGACTGGTGAGTTCGACGTCGAACTCGAGCCCGTTGTCGTCGCGCACGACCGCCACCGTCACTGTGTCGCCGGGCGACTTGTCACGAATCGCTGCGATCAACGCCGCCGAGCCTGCTGTCGTGCTGCCGTCGACCGCGACGATCAGATCGCCGACCATGACGCCGACCGTTTCGGCGGGGGTCCCGGGCTGCACGCCGGACACGATGACGCCTTGGCCTCCATCACGACGATCTTCGAGGCCGATTCCGAGGAATGCCTCTTCACGAACCTCGCCGCGAGCTTCCTCGCGCAACGACTCGATCACCGGCAACGCCTCGCCCACGGAGATCGCGAATCCGACGTTGGTCGCCGTGAAGATCGACGTGTCGCGGGCAACGGCGGTGTTGACGCCGACCACCTCGCCGGCTGCGTTGACGAGCGGTCCGCCCGAGTTGCCCGACGAGATCGCCGCGTCGGTCTGCAGGAGTCCGTTCAAGAAGACGTTCTGTTGGCCGACACTGCGGTCGAGCGCCGAGACGATGCCGAGCGTGACCGACGGATCCCCATCGAGTCCCAGCGCGGCTCCGATTGCGACGACCTGGTCGCCGAGGCGCACACTGCCGGGGTCGGCGAAGCGCACCGGTTCGAAGCCATCGCCCGACATACGAAGGATCGCGAGGTCGTTGCCGACGTCTTCGGCGAGGAGCGTCACCTCTCGCGGCTCGGACTCGCCCGCGAGTCGCACCCGGATTTCGCTTGCTCCGCTGACGACGTGAGAGTTGGTGAGAATCTCGCCGTCTTCGGTGATGATCATGCCGGTGCCGATTCCGACGCCGTTGTCGATGTCGGCCGAGATCGTGACCACCGAGGGCGCGAGGAATTCGGCGACCGAGGCCACGTCGATCCGGCCTTCGAAACCATCGCGAGCGTCGGCGATGTCGACCGGCTGGCTCGACGGGCGCTGTGGTGGCCGATCGAGCCAATCGCTCAGCTCGCTGCCGACCAGCGCACCGAGGAGTCCACCCGTCCACGCGATGCAACCGATGCCGAGCGCCAGCATCCACGAGCGCGTTCGCGATCGTTTGGCCGTCGGCAAGACCGGCGTGGCATCGGGAGGTGGTGGTGGCAGTGCTGCCATGGCCCTGTTCTATCTGCCATCGGATGGTCCTGCGTCGTCAGGCACGTGATCGTTCGTCTCTGTTCACCGACTGCTCGGCGCCGGAGATCAGGCATCAGGGGCCAGGCGTTGGGCTTCGACGCTGCACACGCGCGACACAGATCGGAGGCGTACACGCGACACAGGCGGGCCCGAAAGCCCGCCCGTGTCGTTGATCAGTGCGACGAAGGTGTGCCCTCGCCGATCAGCTCTGGATCTTGATCTCGATGTCGACGCCGGCTGGCAGCTCGATGCGCTGCAGGCTGTCGATGGTCTTGTTGTTCGGGTTCACGATGTCGATGAGGCGCTTGTGTACCCGCATCTCGAAGTGTTCCCGGCTGTCCTTGTCGACGTGCGGGCCACGGATGACCGTGTACCGGTGCTTGTCGGTCGGGAGTGGAATCGGGCCGCGCACGGTGGCGTCGGTCCGGGTGACCGTCTCGACGATCTTCTTCGTCGATTGGTCGATGATCTCGTGGTCGAATGCCTTGAGACGGATACGGATGCTCTGTGCCATGTCAATCAGCTCCGGGTCACTTCAGGATCTTGGTGACGCGGCCAGCACCAACCGTGCGGCCACCCTCACGAATCGCGAAACGCAAACCCTCATCCATCGCGATCGGCTTCCCCAACTCCACCGTCATCTCCACATTGTCACCAGGCATCACCATCTCCGTACCCGACGGCAACTCGATCGTCCCCGTCACATCCGTCGTACGGAAAAAGAACTGCGGACGATAATTGTTGAAGAACGGCTTATGACGACCACCCTCCTCCTTCGTCAAAATGTACACCTGACCCTCGAAATTCGTATGCGGCGTAATCGAACCAGGCTTACACAACACCTGACCCCGCTCCACATCATCTTTCCCAGTACCACGCAACAACGCACCAATATTGTCCCCAGCCTGCCCCTCATCCAGCAACTTCCGGAACATCTCCACACCAGTACACGTCGTCTTCTGCGTATCACGCAACCCAACGATCTCAATCTCATCACCCGTATGAATGATGCCCTGCTCCACCTTGCCCGTCACGACCGTCCCACGACCCGTAATCGTGAACACATCCTCGATCGGCATCAAGAACGGCTTATCCAGATCACGCTCCGGCTCCGGAATCGCCTCATCACACGCAGCCATCAACTCCATGATCTTCTCCTGAGCAGCCTCATCACCCTCAAGAGCCTTCAACGCCGACACATGCACCACCGGCGCATCATCACCAGGGAACTCATACTCCGTCAACAACTCACGAACCTCGAGCTCCACCAGCTCCAACAGCTCCTCATCATCAACCATGTCCGACTTGTTCAACGCACACACGATGTACGGAACACCCACCTGACGAGCCAACAACACATGCTCACGCGTCTGCGGCATCGGACCATCCGTCGCAGCCACCACCAAAATCGCGCCATCAACCTGCGCAGCACCCGTAATCATGTTCTTGATGTAGTCAGCATGACCCGGCATATCAATATGCGCATAATGACGATTCTCCGTCTCATACTCAATATGAGAAATCGAAATCGTAATACCACGCGCCTTCTCCTCCGGCGCCTTGTCAATCCCATCAAAATCCGTGAAATCCGCCAACCCACGCATCGACAACGTCTTCGAAATCGCAGCCGTCAGGGTCGTCTTCCCATGATCGATATGACCCATGGTACCGATGTTCACGTGCGGCTTGTTCCGCTCGAACTTTGCTTTGCTCATTGCACTACTTCTCTCTGTGTCGTGTTGACGTGTCGGCCGCCCGGTATCGGGAGACGCTGGTGGGATTTCAAGGAACCTTGCTCGATGGCAGCGATCACTCGCCGCGCACCCGCTTGATGATCTCTTCGGCGATGTTCGTCGGTACCTCTTGGTACTTGTCGAACTGCATGGTGTAGGTCGCTCGCCCCTGGGTCCGCGAACGGAGGTCGGTACTGTAACCGAACATCTCCGACAGCGGAACCTCGGCGTTGACGACCTGGGTGTTTCCACGGGCTTCCATGCCACCGACGCGGCCGCGGCGGCTGGAGAGGTCGCCCATCACATCGCCCATGTAGTCCTCGGGGGTCACGACTTCGACGGCCATGATCGGCTCCATCAGCACGGGCTTGGCCATCTCGGCAGCCTTGCGGAATGCCTGCTGGCCGGCCAGCTTGAAGGCCATTTCTGACGAGTCCACGTCGTGGTACTGACCATCGACGAGTTGCACCTTGACGTCGACGGTGGTGTAGCCGGCGAGCACGCCGTTGTCCATCGCCGCTTCGAGGCCCTGCGCGGTCGGGTTGATGTACTCCTTGGGGATCTTGCCGCCGGTGATCTTGTCTTCGAACTCGAAGCCGCCACCCGGGTTGGGCAACATGTTGATCTTCACGACGGCGAACTGACCCGAGCCACCCGACTGCTTGATGTGGCGGTACTCGACGCTGGTGACTTCCTTGGTGATCGTCTCGCGATACGCGACCTGGGGCTTGCCCACGGTGGCTTCGACGCCGAACTCACGCTGCATGCGGTCGACGAGCACTTCGAGGTGCAACTCGCCCATGCCCGAGATGACGGTCTGGCCGGTCTCGTGGTCGGTGCGGATGCGGAACGTCGGGTCCTCGTCGGAGAGCGACTTGAGCGCCTTGCCCAGCTTCTCCTGGTCGGACTTCGTCTTCGGCTCGATCGCCACGTGGATGACCGGCTCCGGGAACTCCATGCGTTCGAGGATCACCGGGTTGTCGCGGTCACACAACGTGTCACCGGTGGTGACGTTCTTGAAGCCGAGACCGGCGACGATGTCTCCGGCCATGGCGACGTCGAGGTCTTCGCGCTGGTTGGCGTGCATCAGCAGGATGCGACCGAGGCGCTCGCGGTCTTCCTTGACCGAGTTGTAGACCTCTTCGCCCTTGCTGATCTCGCCGGAGTACACGCGGAAGTAGGTGAGCTTGCCGAAGGGGTCGGCGACGATCTTGAACGCCAGCGCAGCGAACTCGGAGTCTTCCGGCCCGCGGGTCACGTCGATCTCCTCGCCACCCTTGGTGACGATGCCGTGCGCGGGCTCGATGTCGAGCGGGCTCGGGAGGAAGTCGATGACGGCATCGAGCATCGGCTGGACGCCCTTGTTCTTGAACGCCGAGCCACACAGGATCGGCACGAACTCGTTGGCGAGGGTGCCCTTGCGGATCGCTGCCTTGATCGCGTCTTCGGAGAGCTCTTCGCCGCCGAGGTAGGCGTCCATCAGGGCTTCGTCCTGGGTGGCGATGGTCTCGAGCAGCTCCTCGCGGTACTCGTTGGCCTGGTCGACCATGTCGGCCGGGATGTCTTCGATGTCGTACTTCGCGCCGAGGTCCTTCTCGTCGACATCGCGCCAGACGAGCGCCTTCATCCGCACCAGGTCGACGAGGCCCTCGAAGGCCTTGACGGCCTCGGGGCCGCCGGCGCCGATCGGGAGTTGCACGACGAGGGCGTTGGCCTGCAGACGGTCCTTGACCATCTCGACGGTGCGGTAGAAGTCGGCACCGATGCGGTCCATCTTGTTGACGAAGCACATGCGCGGGACGTTGTACTTGTTGGCCTGACGCCAGACGGTCTCGGTCTGTGGCTCGACGCCAGCGACCGAGTCAAACACCGTCACGGCACCGTCGAGGACGCGCAGCGAGCGCTCGACCTCGATGGTGAAGTCGACGTGGCCGGGGGTGTCGATGATGTTGATGCGGTTGTTGTTCCACACGCACGTGGTCGCAGCAGACGTGATCGTGATGCCGCGCTCCTGCTCCTGGGCCATGTGGTCCATGGTCGCCGCGCCGTCGTGAACTTCGCCGATCTTGTAGCTCTTGCCCGTGTAGAAGAGGATGCGCTCGGTCGTGGTGGTCTTACCGGCATCGATGTGCGCCATGATCCCGATGTTCCGGGTGCGCTCCAGGGGAAACTCTCGCTTGGCCATACTTCTCACTACTTCCGCTACGTCTCGGACTCTCAAGGGGCTACTGATCCGGGCAATCCGGGTCTCGTCGTGCCGGTGCGACTTCGCACGAGCACGGCGTTCGAGTGTACCGGCGGTTTGCTCACCGCAACGCTGGTCGATGGGTGTTTACGTCACGTACACCACCGTCTGGTCGATCGCCGACGACCTGGGAGATCGTCGCTGCGATCGTCGCCATGCCCGTCGTGGTCCGACTCCGATCACGACCCCGGTGTGCGACAGCATGGAGAGATGACGACGACGTTCATCGAGTCACGCAAACCGCTGCACGAGACGCACCGCATCGAGGTCGACGGGGCGGTCGACGCCGACGGTCACATCCTGGAGCCGCCGACGTTGTGGGAGGACTACATCGATCCGAAGTTTCGCGACCGCGCCCTGCGCATCGTCGTCGACGAGCACGGCCTCGAGGAACTCGAGATCGACGGTCGCCGATCGCAGATGAGCCGGCGCGGATTCCCCTCGACGCTCGGCGCGATGGGAGATCCCGATCTCGCAGCGATGCAGAAGGACCCCGAACGCACCTACCTGGCCGAAGCGCCGTACGGGACGATGCACGCGGGCGAACGACTGGAGATGCTCGACGCGGAGAACATCGACATCGCGATCCTCTATACGACGGTGGGGCTCTTGTGGGAGGCTGAGGTCACCGACCCCGAACTCGCCCAGGCCTACACGAAGGCCTACAACCGATGGATCACCGAGTTCTGCGCCGATTCCCCGCGGCTCGTGCCGACGGCGCACATCTCGCTGAGCGATCCGGTCGCCGCGGCGCTCGAACTCGAGCGGGCCGTCGATGACGGGGCGAAAGGCGCCTACGTGTGCCCGTTCACCCACGCCGGACTCCCGCTCGGACACCCGGATCACGACCCGGTGTTCGCTGCGGCGCAGGATCTCGGCGTACCGTTCGCCATCCACCCGACCTTCGAGCCGCAGTGGACGAAGGGCACCCGGATGGGCGACTGGCAACACGTCAAACAACTCCGCCTGCTGGCGTCGGTCCAGGCGTCGGATGGCGTGCGCCATCAGTTCACGACCCTGTTCGACTACGGCGTGTTCGACAAGTTCCCGGACCTCAAGGTGCTGGTGCTCGAATCCGGAGGCGGATGGATCGGCTACTGGCTCGACCGCATGGATGCGGTGTACGGCCACACGTTCATCGGTGAACGCGTGCCACTCGAACACAAGCCGAGCGACTACTTCCGCGAACGGATCTGGATCAGTTGCGACCCCGACGAACGCACGATCCCGGCACTCGCCGAGCGCTACGGCGTCGACCGGTTCCTCTGGGCGTCGGACTTCCCCCACGCCGACCACACGCCCGAGTACGTGCACGACCTCAACGAACTGGTCGCTGCGTTCCCGCAAGCCGACCGCCGAGCCTTCATCGGCGACAATGCGCGGGCGCTGTTCGATCTCCCCGCCGGTCGCGCCTGAGACCCGCTGTTCACGGCTGCCACTGTGACCACTGCGCACGCTCGACCAACTCGTCGATGGTCGACGCCGCGGCGAGCGCACCCGAGGCCGTGACCACGCGCCCCATGTCGTCCGCAGCGATGCGAGTGGTCTCGACCACTGCGCCGAGCGCCGCCAAGTCGTCTTCGGCCAACCAGTGGCCGGTTGCGTGTTTGCCGGTCAGGCGACCCACCGACGCGAGGAGCAGGCTCCCCGTCGAGATCGCGAGGATGCCACGAGCATCTCGCGCCGCCATCCGGAGCCACGAGCGCACGGCGTCGTCGTCGAGCACCCGCTTCCAGCCGAGTCCGCCCGGCACCACGAGGTAGTCGACCGTCGGTGCTGTCGACGGATCACAGCCCGCCACCACCGACCGGGCCGGTTCCACGCCGTGCACCGGCCCGACCTCTGCGCCCACCAAGACCACGGTCGCACCCAAGCGTTCTGCGAGCCGCGTGACGGGAACGTCGACCTCAGCGCTCGACACCCCGCGATACACCAGCACCGCGACCACGAGAGCGTCGCTGCCACCGTCGACCCCACGGATCGGGTCGAGTTCCCACGCCTTGCGGACGGGAATCGCACGACGCCACGGACCTCTCACACGTTCAGGTCTACTGGACGTTGCCCTGGATGTAGTTGTGAAGCTGATCGTTCTCCCGCTCGAGTTCGCCCAGACGGAACTTGACGACGTCGCCGATCGAGATCATGCCGGCGACCTGTCCGGATGCGTCGACCACCGGAAGGTGTCGGATCCGCCGCTCGGTCATCATCGACATCAGCGCGTCGATCGTGTCCGACACCGTGCAGGTGAGCACGTTGCCCGACATGCAACTCGACACCGACCGGCCCAACGTCGACGCACCGTGTGCAGCGAGCGCCCGAACGATGTCTCGCTCGGAGATGATGCCGTCGATCGTGGAGCCCGATGCGCTCACGACGAGCGCTCCGAACCCGCGATCGCGAAGTGTCGCCGTGGCTTCGGCCAACGACGCGGTCGGCGAGATCGTTGCGACCTGCGTCCCCTTGACCGACAAGATGGATTGAACGTTCATCTCTGATCCCCTCGTGCGTGATTCCCCGTTGCTCACGGTAGCCCACCGGCAACAGCCTCTCGAGCGGCCGTTGCGCCGCGCCGTCCTCCGCGTCATCGCGCCGCCCTCCGCGCCATCCTCCACGCCATCCTCCGCGTCATCCTCCACGCCATCCTCCGCGCCGTCCTCCGCGTCATCCTCCAGGCCGTCGTCGACAACCGCCAGCGTGGCCCAGCGGCACACCACTAGTGTCGGAGACATGGGTGCGGGAGAGCTCACGACTCTCGAGGACGAACTCGTGCTACTCACGACCCGCGGCCGAACGCGCCTGGAGATCGGCGGCGAGGAGGTACCGCTACGACCGAGAGAACGCGGGGTCCTCGCTGCCATCGCGCTGAGTCACCCTCGTTCGGTCACGGTCGACGAAATCGTACTGCGAGTGTGGGGCGACGCCGCTCCTGCCAACGCTCGCAAGTCGCTCCACAACCACATCAGCCGGATCCGGCAGTCGATTCCCGGACTCGTCGCGACCGGGGATGATGGCTACGTCCTCGCCCGGCCGACCGAGGTGGATCACGCCTCCGGCAACGCGAGTGACACACCCCTCGGCGATCTCGCCGACATCGAAGAGGTCCGACACCTCCGCGCCGAAGTCGACGACGTGACCGACCACGACCTCGAACGACACGTCCGTCGTCGGCTTCACGACCCAGACCCTCAGCTGCTGTCGCTGACCCAGCAACTCCTCGAACGACACCCTGACCGCGAGTCCCTCTGGCACCTGCACGCCGAACTCCAGGCGCTGCTCGGCCAGCGACGTCAAGCCCTCGCCAGCCTGCGCACCGCCCGGATGAGGCTGCGCGAGTACGGGCTCGATCTCAGTAGCGAACTCGAGGCACTGGAACGATCCCTGTTGCTCGGCCGACCGTCGAGCGTTGCCGCGCAACCGACGATCGAGCCACCGGCGCGCATTCATCCGCACCGCGACGACCCCTTCGTCGGCCGTGTCGGCGAACTCGACGACCTCGCCCGATGCTGGAAACAGGTGCTGCAGGCGCGGTCGCCCCATCTCGCCGTCGTGCGCGGTCCCGCCGGCATGGGCAAGACACGCTTGGTCGACGAGTTCGTCCAGGCGGTCTCGGCATCACTCGACGAACTACCCCGCATCGCGCTCTCCCGCGAACGGCGCAACGACGATCGTCCGCTCGGGTCGATCGGCGACCTGCTGCCGCTGCTGGCACCGGAGCAGGCGGTGACGTCGATGTCTGACGACGAACGCGCCGTCGACGCTCGCCAGCGCTTTCACGAGGTCGTACGCGGCCTGGCGTCGACTCCCACCATCTGGTGCATCGACGACCTCCAATGGATGCCGACCGACTCGCTCGACCTCCTGTCAGGAGCGCTCGAAGTCGTCGACGGTCCACTGCTGCTCGTCGCCACCTACCGCACGGGCGAGCTCGACGATCCTCAGGTCGTCGACCGTCGTGTTGCGACGACGATCATCGACCTCGATGCGATGGGGATCGGCGAACTCCGAGAACTCGTCGAGGCGTGGGCACTCCCCATCGATCTCGACACCGATCTGGAGCTCCTCCGAGCTCGAACGGCAGGGTTGCCACTCTTCGCGACCGAGGTCGCACGATCCGCGATCCGGAGGGGTGAGCGCATCGATCCGTCGAGCGTGCCCGCAGCACTCCGCGACTGGGTCCGCATCCGATTTGAAGAACTCGGTGAGATCGATCCGGCGATGACCAACGTCATCCAGTTCGCCGCATTGGTCGGCGTCGAGTTCGACGTCGACGTCCTCGCAGCGAGCGCTGACCTCGACGTCGACACCACCGATCGGCTCCTCGACGAACTCGTCGAACGCGGCGTGCTCGGTTCCGGACGGCGGCCCGGGGAGTTGCAGTTCTCCCATGCGCTCCTGCGCGATGTGGTCGTGGAGATGATCGGTCCAGCCCGTGCTCGGCGAAGGCACCAGCGCGTTGCCGCAGCGATCGCGGAGCGTCCTCGCACCGACCGGATCGCCGAATGGCACTCGGCGCTCGCTCACCACCTGTCACTCGGCGGCGCCGAGGCAACAGAGGTCCGGCGTCACGCCGTTGCCGCCTGCGATCTACAACTCGCTGACGGCGCCTGGTCGGCAGCGAGCCGATCGATCGAACTCGCACTCGGGACCGGACCAGATCGTTCCGAGCGCGCAGCGCTGCTCGCTCGGCACGGCCGAGTGCTGCTGCGGGTGCAGCGCTTCGCCGACGCTGCAGCGAGCTTGCGGGACGCGATCGAGATCGCCGCGCCGCTCGGCCTGCGCGAGGTCCAGGGTCGAGCCACACTCGATCTCGTGGGACGTGCCGGGCGAGGCGCAGCGACCGACTCGACCGATGCCGAGCGGATCTCGCTCGTTCGTTCCGCGCTCGACGCGCTCGGAGACGAAAGCGACGACACGACCGAGCTCACGGTGTTGCGCAGCGAACTCGAACGCGAATTGGCGCTCGCTCTGTTGCTCACCGGCGCGGCAACGGAGCGCAACGATCTCCTCGAACGGTCGGTGGCCCGCGTCGAGGAGCTCGAACCGGTGCCGGTCGACGCGCTGGCTTCGGCGATCCTCGGTCGGCGGTACGCGCGCCTCGACCCGACGGCACTCGACCAACGCATCGACGACCTCGATCGGGTCCTGCAGCTCGACCCCCGTCATGTACGGCGGGAGTCGCTCGTGCTCGCCCATCTGTACCGGGCTGAAGAGGAGCTGCGCCGCGGCCGTGTTGACGCGTGCCGGCGGTTCCTCGACGGCGCCCAGATCGCGCTCGATTCGTATCCCGATCCGTATCTGACCTGGGCGGCGTCAGGGTGGAGGGTGCTGCTCAGCCTCCACGACGGCGACCTCGACGCGGCCGAGCAGTTGGCGTCGGCGACGCTGCAGCTCGGTCGAGGGTCGAGCGGGAGCGTTGCGGGCTTCGGGGTGAACCTGACCAACATCCGGCTGCTGCAGCGCCGCGCCGGCGAAGTGATCCCGGTACTCAACAGCGCGGTCGAGCAGCATCCGGAGATCCCGGCGTACCGTGCGGTCCTGGCATTGTGCGCCTCCGAGAGCGGCGAGACCGACCTCGCTCGAGCCAGCATCGACGTGTTCCAGCAAGCCGGATACGAAAATCTGTCCTACGACACGAGCCGCTCGTTGGCGTTGATCACGCTGTCGCATGCCGCCGCCGACATCGGGCACGCCGACGCTGCCCGATCACTGCTCCCGCTGGTGTCCCCTCAGGCCGGCCAGCATGCGGTGATCTCCGCGTACGGCAGCGGGGGCGCCTATTGGGGGCCGGTCAGCTACGCGCTGGCCCGACTGGCGCTGACCTCGGGCGACCCAGCGACCGCAGCCGCATGGTTCGAAGACGCCGTTCGCGAGGTCGGGAACGCACCGCTGTTCGCGGAGCGCATCGCACGACACGCTGCCGAACTCGGCTGAAAACGACACTCGCCCGAGCCAAACGGCTCGGGCGAGGTGTGTTCGTGCGCTTCGAGGTGAAGGAGTCGCCGCAGCGACTCGGGTCACCAGCGATAGTGGGCGAACGCCTTGTTGGATTCGGCCATCTTCTGCATGTCGTCGCGACGCTTCATCGCGGCGCCGAGGCCATTGGCAGCGTCCATCAGTTCGTTGGCGAGGCACAGTGCCATCGACTTCTCACGACGGTTGCGAGCGAAGTCGACAAGCCAGCGGATCGACAGCGTGGTCGCACGTCGGGGGCGCACTTCGACCGGCACCTGGTAGGTGGCGCCACCGACGCGGCGGCTGCGGACCTCGAGCGGCGGCTTGACGTTGTCGATCGCACGCTTGACCGTGTCGATCGCCATCTCGTCGCCTTCGAGCTTGCTCTGGATGATCTCCATCGCGTCGTACACGATCTTCTCGGCGACGCTGCGCTTGCCATGCAGCATCACCTTGTTGATCAACTGCGTCACGACGACGGAGTGGTGGATCGGGTCGGCGACCAGATCGCGGCGGGGAGCGGGACCTTTACGAGGCATTGGTCACTTCTCCTTCTTGGCGCCGTAACGGCTGCGGGCCTGCTTGCGGTTCTTGACGCCGACGGCGTCGAGGGTACCGCGGATGATCTTGTAGCGAACGCCGGGGAGGTCACGGACACGACCGCCGCGCACGAGCACGATCGAGTGCTCCTGCAGGTTGTGGCCTTCGCCCGGGATGTAGGCGGTGACTTCGATACCGGAGTTCAGACGGACACGCGCGACCTTGCGCAGCGCCGAGTTCGGCTTCTTCGGGGTGGTCGTGTAGACGCGCGTGCAGACGCCACGGCGCTGCGGCGACCCCTTGAGGGCCGGCGTCTTCGACTTGGTGACTTTCGAGCTACGCCCCTGACGGACGAGCTGCTGGATGGTTGGCATGTACGAAACCTCGTTCGTTCAGGTCGTTTCTCGGCGAGGCCCCGCACGGGCGAGAGCTTCTGCAAGAAATGGGGTGGATTGAGCGCACCGGGTGTGCGCCCGCCATACAACGGCCGACTGACGGATTCCCCGTTGAGAGGACCAGACAATGCTACGAGTGCTTCCGACATCGCGCAACGCGTCGAGCGGCGACGCAGCGGTATCGCCGACCGGGTCACGCAGTGCGTCGACCGGAGTACCCCTCGTGCTCGTCGAGCGGGAACTCTGAGTGACGAGGACGAGGGGTATCGGTCACGATCGCAGTGCCGACGCGAGTGAGCGGAGGCGCCGGCGGAGCGTTCCACAGCGTGCTGCGACGGTGCGGCAACAAGGAGTGCACCACGGCGGCGGCGAAGGTCGCGGCAAACATCGTGAAGACACCGAAGGCGGCGAGATCAGCCATGGCTGCACCGCGTCCCCGGCTCGGGCGTCGCTGGTTCGGGCGTCGCTGGTTCTGGCTTCCCTGGTTCGGATGCGGCTGGTTCGATGCGAGCAACCGCATGGCGTTCGAGGTCGAAATGCGACACCGCACGGCTGATGACCAGCGGAGCGGGGTATCCCCACCCGAGCAAGACTTCCGTGCGCACGTAGCGAGAAGGCGGCATCGGCGGCGCCGGCATCGAGATCGAACCGGGGCGCGTCTTGCCGGTTCGATCCCGGCGACACATCCTGGCAAACGCCTCACGCATGACATTCCCTCCTTGGAACTGCGCACCACGTGCCCAGCGGGAGGGAATCCAAACCTCAAGAGTTCGTCAGTCAGAAGAGTTCGTCAGTCAGAAGAGTTCGTCAGCAGCCGAGCGCGCGGCCGACCGCGTCAGAGGACTTCGCAGGCGAGGATCGCCGCGTCGTCCTGATGCACGGCGTCCGACGGGAGCCCGACGCGAAGCAGCCGATGCACCATCTCGTCCAGGGTCCCGTCGGTCGGCACCGAGGCGAGGAACTGGTCTTCATCGGGGCGTGGCCGAGCCCCGTGGATCACACCGTCGGTGTGGAAGATCAGGCGATCGCCGGAAAGAAGTTCGATCTCGAAATCGGGCCGGGGAGCGTCGGCCAGCATGCCCACCAGTTGTCCGGCACGACCGACGCGACGCGTCTCGCCGTCGCGAACGAGGATCGGCAACGGATGCCCACCGCTCGACGCGCGCAAGTGAGTCGAGCTCGGGGTCTGTTCGATCGAGCCCACGAGCGCCGTGAGGAACGTGTCGGGTCGTTCCATCTCGACGACGGCATGCAACTCGCGCAGACGCAGGCTCGGCGAGTCGAGGATCCGCCCCACGCTGCGCAGCGTGCTGCGGGCGAGCGCACTCAGCGACGCCGACGCGACACCGTGGCCGCACACATCGCCGATGAAGAAGTCGTGGCGAACGGTGCTCGCCGGATACACGCCGTAGAAGTCGCCACCGAGGAGATTGCCGACGCCGACCGAGCGATACTCCCCGACGAACCTGACGCCGGCCGCGTCAGGGAACTCCCGTTGGATGAGCAGGTCCTGCATCTCGTGCAGTGTCTGGTCGAAGTCGCGGCGGCCATCGATCTCGGCCGTGACGTCGCTGAACACCGTGATGACCAAGCGTTCGTCGGCCAGGTCGAGTGGGGACGAGTCGACCAAGAGCCAGCGCTGTGAGAGGTCACCGGCCCGCACCCCGATGACGACGCGTTCCACTCGTTCCCCGGTTCGTCGCGCCACCACGGCGGGGTGCTCGATCTCGGGGAGTGACGACCCGTCGGCTCGAACCGGCTGCCATTCGGCGCCGATCGAGGTGGTGCCGAGCAGCTCGGTGCCCGATACTCGCAGCAAGCGTGCGGCGGTCGCGTTGCTCCACACGATGCGCCCGTCACCATCCTGGATGACGACGCCGTCGCGCAGCGCCAACGAGACCTCCTGGGCGATGTGCTGAACGACCTCGATGGGATAGTGATCGGCCAAGCTCGGCGGCGCCATCGGCACCACGCCCGCGGCGATCACATCGGTCATGCCGGTTCATCGGCAGCAACCGCTCGGCGCTTGATCCCCCGAAAACGCGACGAGCGAACCACAGCCGGGGCTGTGGTTCGCTCGTCGACGCGGGATGGCTCGGGATCAGCCGATCGGTTCGGCGCTGGCGCCGACCGGGGCGGGCTCGCCCTGGTAGGAGCCGTGCAACCCGGCGAGGAACGCTGCCGGGTCTTCTTCGCCATCAGAGCTGTAGTAGCTCATCGGCTCGTAGTCGGGCGCCTCGATACCGAACTCGCGGTACTTGGCCATCCCGGTACCGGCAGGGATCAGCTTGCCGAGGATGATGTTCTCCTTGAGCCCGATCAGGTCGTCGCCACGGCCGTCGATGGCCGCCTCGGTGAGGACCCGGGTCGTCTCCTGGAACGACGCCGCCGACAGCCACGACTCGGTCGCGAGCGACGCCTTGGTGATGCCCATCAGCTCCGGACGGCCCTCAGCGGGGCGAGCCGACTCCTCGACCATGCGACGGTTGGTGTCACGGAAGCGCTTCGAGTCGACACGTTCGCCGGGAAGGAAACCGGAGTCGCCGGGCTCCTGCACGCCGATACGACGCGTCATCTGACGCACGATCAGCTCGATGTGCTTGTCGTGGATCGACACGCCCTGGTCGCGGTAGACGCGCTGCACTTCTTCGACGAGGTAGAGCTGCGTCTCGCGGATGCCCTTGATCTCCATGATCTCCTTCGGGTCGAAGGGTCCATCGACGAGGGGATCGCCGGCGCGGACGTCTTGACCGTCGGTGACGATCGGACGAGCGCCGAGCGGCAGCAGCGTCTCGTGCTCCTCGCCCTGATCATCGATCACGACGACCGGGATGCCCTTGCCTTCGTCTTCGCGCAGGTGGAGCACACCGGTCGCACGAGCGAGTCGTGCCGAGCCCTTCGGCGTACGAGCCTCGAACAGCTCGACGACGCGGGGCAGACCACCGGCGATGTCCTTACCGGCCACACCACCGGTGTGGAAGGTACGCATCGTCAACTGCGTGCCGGGCTCACCGATCGACTGGGCGGCGATGACGCCGACGGCCTCGCCGAGTTCGATCATCTTGCCCGTGGCGAGCGAGCGGCCGTAGCACATCGCACAGACGCCGAGCTCGGCGTCGCAGGTGAGCACCGAACGAACGCGGAGTCGCTCGATGTTCGGATCGTCGCGCAGAGCTTCCATCTCCTCGTCGCCGATGACGGTGTTGCGCGGCAGCATCGTGCGGCCGTCTTCCATCGGACCAGCGAGCTCGGTGTCGTTGAGCAGCGCACGGCCGTACAGCTTCGTCTCGAGATACGAGCGACGGTTCGCGGTGTCGGCGCTGACGTTCTCGATCCAGACGCCGAGCGTCGAACCGCAGTCGTCCTCGCGGACGATGAGTTCCTGGGCGACGTCGACGAGACGCCGGGTCAGGTAGCCCGAGTCGGCGGTGCGCAGCGCCGTGTCGACGAGGCCCTTACGGGCGCCGGGTGTGGCGATGAAGTACTCGAGGGTCTCGAGGCCTTCACGGAAGTTCGACTTGATCGGACGAGGGATCATGTCGCCACGAGGGTTGGCGACGAGGCCGCGCATGCCGGCGATCTGACGCATCTGCGTCATGTTGCCGCGAGCACCCGAGCCGACCATCATGTCGATCGGGTTGAACTGCTGCGCCTTGAACTCGAGCTCCATCGCCGCCTGGACGTCCGCAGTTGCGTCGGTCCAGATGCGAACCTCCTGCTGACGCCGTTCGCCGTCGGTGATGATGCCGCGCTTGAACTGGTTCTCGACCTTCTCGGCCTGTGCCTCGTAGTCGTCGAGCATCGCCCGCTTCGCCTTGGGCGTGCGGACGTCGTCGATCGACACCGTGATACCGGACTGCGACGCGAACCGGTAGCAGAGGTTCTTGATGTTGTCGAGCGACCGGGCGACGGTCGACTTGTCGTAGTTGTCCGACAGGTGCTCGACGATGACGCCCATCTCCTTCTTCGTGACGAGGAAGTCGATGTGGCCGAACTTGGCCGGGTAGTCCTTCGGGAGCGCCTCTTCGAAGAGGGCACGGCCGGGTGTCGTCGCGAACGGAGCGTTGGCGCGCTCGCGTTCCTCGTCGGTCATGTGGAGGCCGTCTTCGTCGAGACGCGGCGGACGAATCTGGATCTCGGCGTGGAGGTCGAGTTCGCCTTCGTCGTAGGCCCGCAGCACTTCCCAGAGGTGACGGAACACTCGGCCGGAGCCCGGAGCATCTTCGATCGCCTCGGTGAGGTAGTAGCCACCGATGATCATGTCCTGCGACGGCACCGTGATCGGACGGCCCGAGGCCGGCGACAAGATGTTGTTGGCCGACAGCATCAGCACGCGTGCCTCTGCCTGCGCCTCGGCCGACAGCGGGACGTGGATGGCCATCTGGTCGCCGTCGAAGTCGGCGTTGAAGGCCGTACAGACGAGCGGATGGATCTGGAGCGCCTTGCCCTCCACCAGGATGGGTTCGAACGCCTGGATGCCGAGACGGTGCAGCGTCGGTGCACGGTTGAGCATCACCGGGTGCTCCTTGATGACGTCTTCGAGGACGTCCCACACCTGCGGACGACGACGCTCGACCATGCGCTTGGCGGTCTTGATGTTCTGCGCGAGTTCGAGATCGACGAGGCGCTTCATGACGAACGGCTTGAACAGCTCGAGCGCCATCAGCTTCGGCAGGCCGCACTGGTGCAGCTTGAGCGTCGGGCCGACCACGATGACCGAACGGCCCGAGTAGTCGACGCGCTTGCCGAGCAGGTTCTGGCGGAACCGGCCCTGCTTGCCCTTGAGCATGTCGGACAACGACTTCAGCGGACGGTTGCCCGGCCCGGTGACCGGGCGGCCGCGACGGCCGTTGTCGAACAACGCGTCGACGGCTTCCTGCAGCATGCGCTTTTCGTTGTTGACGATGATCTCGGGCGCACCCAGGTTGAGGAGGCGCTCGAGGCGGTTGTTGCGGTTGATGACGCGGCGGTACAGGTCGTTGAGGTCGGACGTGGCGAAGCGGCCACCGTCGAGCTGCACCATCGGACGCAGTTCCGGCGGGATCACCGGGACGGCATCGAGGATCATCGCCTTGGGATCGTTGATCCGCCGGCCGTTCTCGTCGCGACGGTTGAACGACGTGACGATCTTGAGGCGCTTGATCGCCTTCTGCTTGCGCTGGGCGCTGAGCGGCTTGCGGCCGGAGTCGCCGACGTCGATGGCCTCGCGCAGCTTCACTTCTTCTTCGTCGAAGTCGATTCGGTCGATGAGCTGCTTGATGGCCTCGGCGCCCGTGCCACCTTCGAAGTACTCGCCGTACTTGTCGCGCATTTCACGCCACAACAGTTCGTCTTCGATGATCTTGCGAGCGTGGAGGCTCTTGAATTCGTCCCACGTGCGCGAGATCAGATCGAGTTCGATGTCGTAGCGCTCCCGGATCGCTTCGAGCTCCTTGTCGGCTTCCTTCTGGAGCTTCTTCAGGTCGGCAGCCTTCGCATCGGCCTTCTCTGCCTCGGCGACGTCGGCCTCGAGCTGCTTGAAGCGCTCGTCGATCTCGAGGTCGAGTTCTTTCTGCACGACATCGCGCTCTTCGAGGTACTCGGCTTCGAGGTTCGAGAGCGCCTCGTGGCGGCCGTCTTCGTCGACCCAGCTGACCAGGTGGGCAGCGAAGTAGATGACCTTCTCCAGCTGCTTGGCTTTGAGCTCTTCTTTCGGCTCGATGCCGGCGAGCAGGTAGGCGAGCCACGAGCGGGTGCCGCGCAGGTACCAGATGTGCACGGCGGGTGCGGCGAGCTCGATGTGGCCCATGCGGTCACGGCGCACCTTGGAGCGCGTCACCTCGACGCCGCAGCGCTCGCAGATGATGCCCTTGAAGCGCACCCGCTTGTACTTGCCGCAGTAGCACTCCCAGTCGCGGGTCGGGCCGAAGATCTTCTCGCAGAAGAGCCCGTCCTTCTCGGGACGCAGCGTGCGGTAGTTGATCGTCTCCGGCTTCTTCACTTCACCGTGTGACCAGGTGCGGATCTGATCCGCCGTTGCCAGCCCGATCTTGAGCTGGTCGAACATGTTGACGTCGAGCATGTTGGGTTGTCCTTGCTGGTTGCTCTTGCTGTGTCAGTCGTTCATCGAGCGACAGAGCGGGTCAGGCCCACGCTGTCGCCCGGAGATGTCGAGCCGTTGCCAGGCGACAGAGTGGGTCTGACCCACTCTGTCGCTCGGCGATGGCTCAGTACCGGGCGGTGCGCTCCGCTTTTTCGCGTTCGCGGCGGGCATCGTCTTCGTCGGTGCCACGTTCCGGGCGGGAAATGTCGATACCGAGTTCTTCGGCGGCGCGGAAGACCTCGTCGTCGAGGTCACGCATCTCGATCTCCTGGCCGTCTTCGGTGAGCACTTCGACGTTGATGCAGAGCGCCTGCATCTCCTTCATGAGCACCTTGAACGACTCGGGGACTCCCGGCTCGGGGATGTTGTCGCCCTTGACGATCGACTCGTACACCCGGACACGGCCCAACACGTCGTCAGACTTGATCGTCAACAGCTCCTGCAAGCAGTAGGCCGCGCCGTACGCCTCGAGCGCCCACACTTCCATCTCGCCGAAGCGCTGACCGCCGAACTGGGCCTTACCGCCGAGCGGCTGCTGGGTGATCATCGAGTACGGGCCCGTCGAGCGAGCGTGGATCTTGTCGTCGACGAGGTGCGCCAACTTCAAGATGTACATGTACCCGCAGGTGATCGGGTTGTCGTAGGGCTCGCCGGTGCGACCGTTGAACAGCGTCATCTTGCCGTCGAGGCCGACGAGGCGCTCGCCGCTGTGTGACTCAGGGTTCAGCTTCTCGAGGATCTCCTGGATCGTCGGGTGGTCGATCGACTTCTCCTTCTCGTCCCAGTTCGCACCGTCGAACACCGGCGTGGCGACGAAGGTGGCCGGCTTGGTGTTCGGCCGGGTCTTGGTCTCGGTTCCGCGGATCGGCTCGTCACCGATCTTGGTGCCGTCCGGGTTCGTCCAGCCCCAGCGAGCGCAGTAGCCGAGGTGCGCTTCGAGCACCTGGCCCACGTTCATTCGGGACGGGACGCCGAGCGGGTTGAGAATGATGTCGACCGGCTGGCCGTCCTTCGTGTACGGCATGTCTTCGATCGGGAGGATCTTGGAGATGACACCCTTGTTGCCGTGACGGCCGGCGAGCTTGTCACCCACGCTGATCTTGCGCTTCTGGGCGACGTACACGCGCACGAGCTGGTTGACGCCGGGCGGCAGTTCGTCGCCGTCGTCGCGGTTGAAGACCTTGACGTCGATGACCTTGCCGACCTCGCCGTGCGGGACCTTGAGGCTCGTGTCACGGACCTCGCGGGCCTTTTCACCGAAGATGGCGCGCAGCAGGCGCTCTTCGGGGGTCAGCTCCGTCTCGCCCTTCGGGGTGACCTTGCCGACGAGGACGTCGCCCGGACCGACCTCGGCGCCGACGCGGATGATCCCGCGGTCGTCGAGGTCGGCGAGGATGTCGTCGCTCAGGTTCGGGATGTCACGGCTGATCTCTTCCGGGCCGAGCTTCGTGTCACGAGCGTCGACCTCGTGCTCCTTGATGTGGATCGACGTGAGCACGTCATCTTTCACCAGACGCTCCGAGAGGATGATCGCGTCTTCGAAGTTGTAGCCCTCCCACGGCATGAAGGCGACCAGCAGGTTCTTGCCGAGCGCCAGTTCACCGTCGTCGGTCGACGGGCCGTCGGCGATGACGGAGCCCTTCTGCAACGTGTCGCCTTCGACGACCCGCGGCTTCTGGTTGATGCACGTGTCCTGGTTCGAGCGGGTGAACTTGTTCAGGCGGTAGACGCGTTTGCCGAGCGTCTTGTACTGGACGGTGATCGAGTCGCCGGTGACCTCGACGACGTGACCGTCGTCTTCGGCCTGGATCAGATCGGCAGCGTCGCGCGCTGCACGGTTCTCGATGCCGGTCCCGATGTAGGGCGCCTCGGCCCGCAGCAACGGCACGGCCTGGCGCTGCATGTTGGCACCCATCAGCGCACGGTTCGCGTCGTCGTGCTCGAGGAACGGGATCAGCGCCGTCGCGACCGACACGATCTGCTTGGGCGACACGTCGATGAAGTCGACCTCGGCCGGGGGCACGTAGCCGATGTCGGTGGTTGCACCGAAGAAGCTCTCCGCTTCGAGCATCTTGCGGAGGTCTTCGAGGCTGGCCGCCTGCGGCGAACGACGCACGAGGGTCTTGGCGTCGCGGATGGAGCCGTCTTCCATGAGCGGCGTGTTCGCCTGGGCGACCACGTAGTTCTCTTCTTCGTCAGCCGCCATGTAGACGATCTTGCCGGTGACCTTGCCGTCCTTCACCTCGCGGTACGGCGACTCGATGAAGCCGAACTCGTTGACGCGGGCGTAGGTCGACAGACCACCGATCAGGCCGATGTTGGGGCCTTCTGGTGTTTCGATCGGACACATACGGCCGTAGTGGCTGAAGTGCACGTCGCGGACTTCGAAGCCCGCACGCTCGCGTGACAGACCGCCCGGCCCGAGCGCCGACAGACGGCGACGGTGGGTGAGGCCCGACAGCGGGTTGACCTGGTCCATGAACTGCGACAACTGCGACGTTCCGAAGAACTCCTTGATCGCGGCCACGACCGGGCGGATGTTGATCAGCGTCTGCGGCGTGATCGATTCGACGTCCTGGGTCGTCATGCGCTCACGAACGACGCGCTCCATGCGGCTGAGGCCGATGCGAACCTGGTTCTGGATCAGCTCGCCGACGCTGCGGATGCGGCGGTTGGCGAAATGGTCCTGGTCGTCGAGGCGGTAGCCCGGCTCCTGCTTGACGAGGTGCAGCATGTAGCTGATCGACGCGAGCACCTCGCAGCGCGAGAGCACGTTCTGCCCCTCTTCGGGGTAGTCGAGCAGCGGCTCGCCCTCGGCGTTGGTGAGGCCACCGAGCCCGAACAGCTCGTCGAGGCGTGCGACCTCGTCACCGAGCTTGCGGTTCAGCTTGTATCGACCGACCCGGCTGAGGTCGTAGCGACGGCTCTCGAAGAACGCGTTGCGGAAGTAGGCCTTGGCCGACTCGACCGTGGGCGGCTCGCCCGGGCGGGCCCGCTTGTAGATCTCGACGAGCGCCTCGTCCTGGGTCGGAGCGGTCTCGCGCTCCTTTTCCCACTGGCCTTCGAGGAAGTCGAAGTGCGCCACGAAACGGTCGAGGAAGCCGGGTGCGTTCTCCTCGTCGTAGCCGAGCGCGCGCAGCATCGTGAAGATGCCGAGGCGACGCTTGCGGGCGACGCGGGTGCCGGCGGTGACGTCCTTGCCGGGCTTGTGCTCGACGTCGAACTCCATCCACTCACCGCGGTACGGGTGGATCGTTCCCTTGACGAGTTGGTGCTTGGTGAGGTTGCGGAGACGGAACCGCTCGCCCGGCTCGAAGATGACGCCCGGCGAACGAACGAGCTGCGACACGACGACGCGCTCGGTGCCGTTCACGATGAACGTGCCCTTCTCGGTCTGCATCGGGAAGTCGCCCATGAAGACGACCTGCTCCTTGATCTCGCCCGTGTTGCGGTTCATGAACCGTGCGCGGACGAACACCGGAGCGGAGTACGTCATGTCCTTTTCCTTGCACTCCTCCACCGAGAACTTCGGCGGCGGACGCAGGTCGGGATCGAACGGGTCGAACTCCAGCTCGAGTTGGAGGTTCTCCGAGAAGTCCTTGATCGGCGAAATGCTGCGGAACGTCTCGGCCAGACCCTCATCGAGGAAGTGCTGGAAGCTCTCCCGCTGGATGGCGATCAGGTCGGGCAGCTCAAGCGGTTCCTTGAGGTTGCCGAACGAATAACGTTCACGAGACACGGGACGAGTCGCCACGGATCACTCTCCAAATTTCTCGACCCGGGCGTCGCGAGCGACGACCGCAGTCAGGGTGGGTGCTGCCAGAGGCCGAGCGCGCCAGATCACACCGATGGATGGGTGCAAGGGAAGGAACGACACGGCAACGTACGATCCTATCGGTGCCGAACACGCGATATCAACCGCCCTCGGAGCATGCTCGACGAGATCGGTTCGAAGTTGTCCACAGGCTCGAATCACTCGTCCTGCGCTCGATTGCGGCACAAGCTAAAGAAGCGCGGCCGTCCTGTCAAGCATTGCGTTGGCACCGCGACGTGACTGCAATGTGCAGCGACGCCCCACACGACGGCATCGCCCCGGCTCGCGGCGGACATCGTGGCAGCCCTCGCAGCACCGATCGCAGCACCCATCGCAGCACCCATCGCAGCCCACATCGTGGCGGACAGCATGGCGGCCAGGGCGGCCGCCGCGATGTGGGCGATGCGCGTCGCACCCGGCGCTCGGCGCGTCCGTTCGGGGCGGTCAGCCGAGGATGTTCTCGAGGAAGAACTGGATGCGTCGATTCAGACGACGACCCTCGGCGGTGTGGTTCTCGGCGATCGGCTCGTCTTCGCCCACACCCTCGGTCGTGAGTCGTGAGGGATCGACGCCGCGCTCGACGAACCAGTCCTTGACCGCCTCGGCACGCCGCGTCGACAGTTCGTGATTCGACTCTGCTGTCCCCCGATCATCGGTGTGACCGACGATGTGGATCGTCATCGCAGGCCGCAGAGTCAGCAGTGCCAGGCCTTGGTTGAGCAGCGTCTCGGCCTCCGGGAGCACGACGGCACTGTCGGTGGCGAAGTTGATGGTGTCTTCGACCGTGATGTTGCCGAGGTTGGGATCGCCCGCCCGGGGGTCGACGACGTAGTCGTTGAAGACGTTGTCGGGTCCGAGGATCTCGGCGGCGAGCGCTTCGATCGCGACTCCCGCCTCGGCGGTCGGGACGGCACCTTCGAGGAAGATCTGCCCGTCGCGGACGACGGCCTTGGATTCGGCGACGGGGTCACCCTGCGCGTCACCAGCATCTCCGTCGTCGGCACCAGACCGGTCGCTGCCGTTCTGGTCCGCCCCCGCCCGCTCGGCGTCTGCCCGATCGGCGTCTGCCCGATCGGCGTCTGCCTGATCGGTGTCTGCCTGATCGGTGTCTGCCTGATCAGCGTCTGCCTGATCAGTGTCGGCCGAGCCCGCGCCCGTCCGGGCGACATCGGCCGACTCGGTGTCGGTCGGGTCTGACGCACCGACCGGAGCATCGTCGGGGTCGCCCTGCGCGACGGGGTCGCCCGACGTCGCGCCGCCGAGGTCGGCCGCGTCCTTGGTTCGTTCGTCCGCGTTCGCCTCCGACTCCGTGCCGTCACCGGTGTCGACGTCGTCCGACGAGTCTGGCAACTCTTCGGCGGCTGCGGCCTCCGCTGCCATTGCGGCGTCGTCGGCGCCGGTCGATCCTGACGGCTCCTCGACCCGCACGCGAAGTTCGAGCGGCGGCGTCACGGTGGTCACGACCGCAGCGGACGATTCGTTGGCCGCCTGCGCGTCGGCATCGTCACCGTCGGTCAGCGCGAGCGCGACGAGCGCGCCAGCCGCGCCAGCCAGAGCGAGCGCTCCGACGACGGCGAACGCGATCAGCCATCGAGGGCTGCCGCCGCTCGGGGGCGTATCCCCCGAACCGCTCGACGGAACCACCGCGGGAGGCATCGGCGGCGGCGCAACCGTAGGGGTTGCAGCGGCCGGTGAGCCCTGTGGTGGTGGAGGAGGCGTGGGTGGAGGAGGCGGGGGTGGGGGTGGGGGTGG
>NZ_JBKAGH010000008.1:0-207332 GCF_046290335.1 Ilumatobacter sp.
GGATGCGTCGACTCACGTCACGTTCGGATGCGTCGACTCACGTCACGTTCGGATGGGTCGACTCACGTCTCCATGACGACGGGCACGATCATCGGGCGACGCTTGGTGCGTTCGCTCACGAACTTGCCGGCCGCACGACGTGCTTCGCGTTCGAGTTGCTCCACGTCGCGGATGCCGTCCGACAGGGCCCGCTCGAGCGCATCGGCGATCGTGTCGCATGCCTCGTCGAGCAGTGCTTCGGCTTCGGGGGCGTACACCCAGCCGCGGGTGATGATCTCCGGGCCGACCAGCACCTTGCCGGTCTGGACGTCGACCGTCGCGACCACGACGATCACGCCTTCCTCGGCCAGCTTCTGGCGGTCACGGATCACGCCGCTGCCGACATCGCCGACGATGCCGTCGACGTACAGATACCCCGACGGCACGCGGCCGACCTGAGCGAGGCCATCGCTGGAGAGTTCGAGCACGTCACCGTCTTCGCACTGGATGATCCGGTTGCGCGGGACGCCCATCAACTCGCCGAGCTTCGCGTTCGCCACCATGTGCCGGTACTCGCCGTGGATCGGCACGAACCACTCGGGGTTGACGATCGACAGGTAGGTCTTGATGTCGTCGGCCTGAGCGTGTCCGGTGGCGTGGACGTCCATGACGCCGGAATGGATCACGTCGGCGCCGAGGCGTAGGAGGCCGTCGATCACCTTGTTGACGTTGCCCTCGTTGCCGGGGATGGCATGGCTCGACAGCACGACGGTGTCGGACTCGCCGAGCTTGAGGAACTTGTTCTCGCCACGAGCCATCAGCCCGAGTGCCGACATCGGCTCGCCTTGCGAACCCGTCGAGATCACGCAGATCTGGCCGGGCTCGTACTTGTCGATCTCCGAGATGTCGATGAGCGACGACTCGGGAATGTTGAGCACCTTCAGGTCGAGGCCGAGCCGGATGTTCTTCTTCATGCTCAGCCCGAGCGTGGCGACCTTGCGACCATCGGCGATGGCGGCCGTTGCGATCTGCTGGATGCGATGCAGATGGCTCGCGAAGCTGGCGGTGACGATGCGACGATCGCGGTGCTGCGCGAACAGCGTCGTCAGGACACCACCGACGTTGGTCTCGCTGGGCGCGAAGCCGGGCTCTTCCGCGTTGGTCGAGTCCGACATCAACAGTCGGACGCCTTCGGTCTTCGCGATCTGGCCGATGCGCGCCAGATCGGCGCGGCGTTCGTCGACCGGCGTGAGATCGAGCTTGAAGTCGCCCGAGTGCAACACCACACCTTGCGCGGTGTGTACGGCGATGGCGTGCGCGTGCGGCACCGAGTGGGTGACGGGGATGAACTCGATCAGCAGCGAGCCGACGTCGATCTGTTGCCCGTCTTCGACCGAGCGGCGGTCGATCCGGCCGAGCAGGCCCGCTTCCTCGATGCGGCTGCTGGCCAGGCCGAGCGCGAGCTTCGAGCCGTAGACCGGCAGTGGCCCGTCGAGCAGGTGGCCGATCCCGTCGTTGTCACGAAGCAGATACTGGATCGCTCCGATGTGATCCTCGTGGCCGTGGGTCAGCACGATCCCGGCGATCTGCTTGGCGTTGTCACGCAAGTAGGTGAAGTCGGGCAGGATCAGGTCGATCCCGTGCATGTTCATCTCGGGGAACATCAGCCCGCAGTCGATGAGCACGATCGTGCGGTCCGGGTCGTCCGCGGCCCCCTGCTCGATCGCCATGCAGTTGCGACCGATCTCACCGAGGCCTCCGAGGAAGACGATGCGCACCGGCACCTTCGGATCGAGGCGAGCGGTCAGGGGTTGTTGCTTCGTTCGGGCGTCAGCCACGGGAGGTCACCAATCGTTCGTAGACGCCGACGGCCGTCTGCTCGAGGCCTTCCGGGGCGGGCCCCATCGGCAGTCTGGCTTCGCCGACCGAGTGGCCGAGCGTTCTGAGCATCGCTTTGGCGGGGAGCGGATTCGGTGCCGCGTCGCCGGTCTCGAAGTCATAGCTCTCGAGTTGGCGTGCGTTGATCTCGCGGGCGGCTGCCGCGTCGCCACGACCCCACGCGTCGAACATCTCCACGTGATCGGGGGCGCACCAGTGCGTCGCCACGCCGACCGCACCGACGGCACCGACGGCGAGCAACGGCAACGTCATCGAGTCGTCACCGGAGTACACCTCGAAGTCGGCGGGCGTGTCGAACACGATGCGGGCGGTCGCGCCGGGATCCTTCGCCGCGTCCTTGAGCGCCACGATGTTGGGCACCGTGTTGGCGAGCGAGGTGATCAGCGCGCCGTCGATCTTGCGACCGGTGCGCACGGGGATGTCGTAGAGCATGATCGGCAGCTCGGTGTTGTCGGCGATCGCCCGGAAGTGGGCCTCGATGCCCGACTGGGACGGCCGGCTGTAGTACGGGCACACGCCGAGGATCCCGGCGACGCCGAGCTTCTCCGCTTCGACGGTCAAGCCGATGTCTTGGCGCGTGTTGGACCCGGTGGTGCCGGCGATGATCGGGACGGTCACCGCGGCGGCGACCGCTTCGAACAGGGTCAGCTTCTCGTCGATCGACAGCGTCGCCGACTCCCCCGTGGTTCCTGCGACGACGAGCCCTTCGTTGCCCTGCTCGACGAGCCACTTCGCGAGCGTCACCGCGGCGTCGACGTCGAGTTCGCCCTGGTCGTCGAACGGCGACACCATCGCCGTGAGCACTCGACCGAAACGAGCCATCACCGCGCTCCGTGGACGCGGCTCGGTTGCATCTGCACATTCACGCCAAAGAACCTAGGGCAAACCAAGAACGATCCCGCGACCCGATCCCAGAAAGCCAAAGAGCGGGTCGACGAAGTCGAGCAAATCGGCGCGGCCCTGCCGACAGCGGCGGTGCACCCGTGTCCGAGCGCAGCGAGTCCGGGCGCAGCCCGGAGAAAAGAGTTTTGAGGCGACGAAGTCGCCGGCGACGTCAGTCGCCTGAGCGGCGAAGCCGCTCAAAAACTCCCTTCGGTCGCCCGGTCGATGTCTTGGGTGAGGATCAGGTCTTCGTGCAGTTCCATCCAGATGTCGTGGTAGCTGCCGCACATCACGCCGGTGAACATCATCGTCTCGCCGGCCTGCACCTTGGCGACTGCTTCGGTGAGACGCGTGGAGTACGGCGCGAGTCGGGCGATCTCGTCGCCCATGGCGTCGATGATCGGTTTTGCCTGTTCGTGCATCTCGGCCAGTTGGGCGATGACGCCGGCGTCGTAGTCGGTGTCGGTGTGGTCGTTGGGTGCGCCGTCGCGGAGCTGCCATTCGCCGCACAACTCCTTGAACCGGACGTTGACCTCGACGAAGTCGGGGTAGTGCGCTTCGAGCGCAGCGGACGCGTCGAAGTCGTGGAGATCCTCGCTCAACTGGTCGAGGTGGGCCTCGCGGCCTTCGGCGGTCAGCTGCCAGAGCGACCGCTTGTCACGGAACTGCGCGTGCCCGGCTTCGGCCAGGTGCCCGAGGTGCTGCTCGACGTCACCCACCGGCTGCGACGTCATGTCGGCGAGCGTGGCCGCATTGGCGAATCCCTTGATCCGCAGTGCGTGGAGTGTTCGAAACGGTCCGGTCGATTCGTGCGCCATGGGGCGCAGTGTTGCCGACGCTGCCGAGGCGCTACGAATTCAAGGCGCGCTGCGGACCCGGGAGCAGCGCGGCCTCCGCAGCTTGCACGGCCAGCCGGCGAGCCTGACGCGACGACCACACGGCGTAGAGCACGGCTCCGAGCACGATCGGGGTGACGTAGGTGAGCAGCCGGTAGACGACGACGCCGGCGAGCGCGAGCGGGGCGGTCACCCCGGCTGCGACGAGCGCGCCGGTGAGGCCTGCCTCGACGACACCGATGCCACCGGGGGTCGGGGCGAACGTGCCGAGCAGGTGGGTGAGGAAGAACAGTCGGAAGAACTCCGTCGCCCCCAGTTCGTCACCGACGCCGACGCCCCGCAAGGCGACGAGCAAGATGACCGCGCCGCACGCTTGCGCCGCGACGGTGCGGGTCAGGATCCACCACGGCCGCTTCGCCATCTCGAGCAGTTCGAGGCGCACGGCACCGATGCCGGACGCCGGGTCGTGCGAACGGCACGCGGTGATGCGACGGGCGAGGCGAGCCCACACACCGCGGGTCTGACGCGACGCCCACCCCTCGAGGCGTTCCGAGCGGAGCACGACCGACCAGAACACCACCGACAGCACCAGCACGACGACGATGCCGATCAACATCGCCACGTCGGTGAGGCGTGCCGGACGCTGCGTGAGGTCGATCAGCAGTGCGATGAGCGGCAAGAGCCACGACGCGAAGGTGGTGGCGATCCCGTAGGCGACCAGGGTCGTGGCGAATCGTGTGGTCGGCACACCCGAATCGCGAGCGATCGACCACCGCAGCGCCGTGCCGAGCGCGCCACCGAACGGCACGCCCTTGCTCACGGCGTTGCCGACGTCGTGGATCGTCACCGCTCGCCCGAGCGACACGTCGCCGAGCATCCGGCGCATGATCCCAGCTCGCGACAGGCGCTCGTAGGTCGCCAGCACGACGAGGCCGACGATGGTGAGCATCGACAGCTTCCCGATCTGGCTGATGGCGTCGCCGATCAGACCCCGCTGGAGGTACACCGCAGCACCGAGCGCAACCGCCAACACCGCCATGGCGACGATGCGCAGCGTCGCCGTCCGCGCCGCACGCTCCGAGGGGATCGTCATCGTCGATGACGGTAGGAGCTGCGGCACGGCCATGCTCAACTGTTCGGCATTTCTTCAGCCGATCGTCAGCACTCGGCTGTGTGACACCCGTCACGGTCATGCAGCAGCGTCACACGCTTCCAGTAGCGAGTACGGCACGACGCTGGCTGCGAGGTCGACGAAGCCCGACCAGAAACGATCTGGCGTGCTCAGGCCAGAGACGGGTCCGCTCTGCTCGTACGCGGCAGGCTCGTTCGGCGGCGTGATGGCCCACAGGAGCGCACTGTCGTCCGACTCGCCGAGCGGAGACACTCCACCGAGGAGGGCAACGTCGTTCGCGCCCTCCGGCAGGTTGAGGCCCCAGTTGGCTGGGATCGTGTCGAGGGATTGCAGGTCGCCGTCGATGGCGAGTTCGACGTCGACACCCCGCGTGATGTCGCCGACGAGCCGAAAGCGCACCCCGACTCCCGCAACATCGAGCGACACGGCGACATCACCTGGCCGCTCGGCGATCTCGACCAGAGATATCTGCGCGCCAGTGCCCTCGATGACCGCACACGTCGGCGTCCTTGGATCATCGGGCGGATCGTCGGCTGGAGCAGGAGCCGCGAGGGCCTCCTGATCGGGCCGCCGATCAGGATCGACGAGCGACTCGGCGGTGACGATCCCCGACTCTGCCACCACATCCACGGAGGCATCGGTGCTCGACATCGACGACTGGTCCACGTCGGAGCGAACCATGTCGGGCTCGGAACTGCAAGCGACAAGCGCAAGCACCATGACGGTTGGCACCCACATCTTGCGCACATCGCCTCCTCGGCCCGGACGGCCCGGACGGCCCGGACAATGTCAACCTACTGTCACTCCGTTCCGACGTCGATGGCCGTCACGCCGCGTCAGGGGAAACGGGTTCAGGGGAGGCGGCTGACGCCGTCGGCAATGGCGGCTTCGGCGACCGCCGCGGCGACGCACATCGACACCGAGCGATCGAACACCGACGGCATGATGTTGGTCGCCGACAACTCCTCGTCGCTCACCGACTCCGCGATCGCCGCGGCGGCTGCGAGCTTCATGCCCTCGGTGATGTCAGATGCCCGAGCATCGAGCGCCCCACGGAAGATCCCCGGGAACGCCAGCACGTTGTTGATCTGGTTCGGGTAATCGCTTCGACCCGTGCCCATCACGCTCACCAGATCCCCGACCAACTCCGGCTTGATCTCCGGATCGGGGTTCGCCATCGCGAACACGATCGGATCGGCATTCATGTTGGCGATGTCGTCGACCGTCAAGATGTCAGGCGCGCTCACGCCGATGAACACATCGACGCCGTGCATCACATCGCTCAACGCACCCTGCAACCCGTCGGGGTTCGTGTTCTCCGCGAACCACTGCTTCCAGGCGTTGAGCCCCTCACGACCGTCGTAGACCGCACCCTGGCTGTCGACACCGATGATCTTGCCGGCACCGGCACCCAACAGGATCTTGCCGATCGCGACACCGGCCGCGCCGACGCCCGAGATCACGATCGTCAGTTCGTCAATCTTCTTGCCGGTGACTCGCAAGGCGTTCTCCAGCGCCGCGAGCGTCACGACGGCGGTGCCGTGCTGGTCGTCGTGGAACACCGGGATGTCGAGCGCCTCCTTCAAGGCCTCTTCGACCTGGAACGCTCCGGGCGCGGCGATGTCTTCGAGGTTGATGCCACCGAACGTCGGGGCGAGGCGGATCACGGTCTCGATGATCTCCTCCGGCGACGACACGTCGAGACAGATCGGGAACGCGTCGACACCGGCGAACTCCTTGAACAACAGTGCCTTGCCCTCCATCACCGGCATCGCACCCTTCGGCCCGATGTCGCCGAGACCGAGCACCGCGGTGCCGTCGGAGACGATCGCGACGGTGTTGCGACGGATCGTGTACACGTCGGCGAGGGATTCGTCGGCCTCGATCGCCTTGCACACGCGGGCGACACCCGGCGTGTACGCCATCGACAGGTCGTCCTGGTCACCGACGGGGCACAGCGACAACACTTCGATCTTGCCGCCCTCGTGCATCCGGAAGGTGCGGTCGTGCCACTCTTCGAGCACGACACCCTCGGTGGCTTCGACCGCGGCGACGATCTCGGCCTGGTGCGCCACGCTCTTGCAGTTGACGACGATGTCGCGTTCGAGATGACGCCCCTTCGCCACGAATCCCTCGATCGCGAAGATGTTGCCGCCCGCCGCACCGATCGCCGTGCACAGACGCCCGAGCACACCGGGGGTGTTGTCGAGAGTGACGTCGAGGGAGATCGAATACTGAGTGGCGGGAGGCGCTGACATGAGCGGCGAGGCTACTTGCGCAAAGCGCCGTGAACCCTGCCCGATTCGATCATTCCGGCAACGTCTGGATGTCGCTAGCGTGCACGTTGCGTGAACAACCATCCAAGGAGAACCGCCGTGTACACGAGCATGAAGTCCACCTCTACCCGCCTCGCTGCCGCCCTCGCCGTCGGCGCGCTCGTCATGGCCGCGTGCGGCAGCGACGACGACGCCGCAGACGACGCGCCAGCAGACACCACTGCCGACACCGCCGCCGACACCCCGGCCGAGACGACGCCGGCCGACGCGGCCGACCCCTGCGCCAACACCATCGACGACGGTGTGCTCACCATCGCCACCGGTGAGCCGGCCTTCTTCCCGTGGGTCATCGACGATGCACCCGAATCGGGCCAGGGATTCGAAGCCGCGGTCGCCTACGCGGTCGCCGCCGAGATGGGCTACGCCGCCGACGCCGTCACCTGGGTACGCACGAGCTTCGACGAAGCCATCCAGCCCGGAGCGAAGAGCTTCGACCTCAACCTGCAGCAGTACTCGATCACCGCCGAGCGCGACGAGAACATCGACTTCTCGCTCCCCTACTTCACGAGCAACCAGGCGATCGTCGGCCTCGAAGGATCCGCTGCCGAAGGTGCCACGTCGATCGCCGACCTCAAGGGCGTGAAGTTCGGTGCACAGGTCGGCACGACCAGCCTGCAGTTCATCACCGACGTGATCCAGCCCGACCAGGAGCCGCTCGTCTACGACGACAACGTCGGCGCCAAGGCCGCGCTCGAAGCGAACCAGATCGACGCTGCGGTGTTCGACCTCCCGACCGCGCTGTTCGTCTCGGCCGTCGAGATCGAAGGCTCCAGCGTCATCGGCCAGTTCGCCTCCGACGCCGGTGAGAACACCGACCAGTTCGGCATGGTCCTCGAAGACGGCAACCCGCTCAAGGAGTGCGTCGACGCGGCGATCACCACGATCACCGACAACGGCACGCTCGATGCGCTCGTCACCGAGTGGCTCGCCGACAACACCGGCGCACCGTTCATCAGCGAGTGAACCTCCGGCGGGTAGCGGGAATCGACGAGTGAACCTCGGAGCGTGAGCGACTCCTTGACCCGACGGCAGGCCTACGAGCGAGGCCGCCGACGACGGGGCCTCATCATCGCGAGCGTGAGCACGACCATCGTCATCGCGACGTTGGTCGTGCTCATCCCGCGGGCGCCCCGCTGGGATCGGGTCAAGAAGTCGTTCTTCGACACCGAGATCCTCCGCGACTCGTTCCCCGACCTGGTTCGAGCGTTCTGGCTCGACATCCAGATCTTCCTCTGGTCGACCCCACTCATCTTCGTGCTGTCGCTGTTGATCGCGATCGCACGCAACTCGCGCAGCCCGGCGTTGTTCCCGCTGCGGGCCTTCGCCGTCGTGTTCACCGACGTGTTCCGCGGCGTTCCGGTGATCTTGATCATCTTCCTCGTCGGCTTCGGCGTACCCGGCCTCATCGACTCGCGCGCGTGGAGCAACCCGCTGATCTGGGGCACCGTCGCTCTCGTGCTGTCGTATTCGGCGTACGTGTCGGAGGTCTTCCGCGCCGGCATCGAGAGCGTCCACGAAAGCCAACGCGCCGCCGCGCGCTCACTCGGCATGTCGAGTTCTCAGACGATGTCGACCGTGATCCTGCCGCAGGCGATGCGCCGCGTCGTCCCCCCGCTCATGAACAGCCTCGTGAGCTTGCAGAAAGACGTCGCGCTGGTCAGTCTCATCGGGCCGGTCGAGATCTTGCGCCGGGCCGAGATCCAGAAGTCGCTCGCCGCCAACTTCACGCCGTACGTCGGCGCGGCGATCATCTTCCTGGCGCTGACGATTCCGTGCACCCGGCTCGCCGACTGGGCGCTCAGCCGTGAACGTCGCCGGACCGGCGCGACGGCGATCGCATGAGCACCGACCGCGAGCACCCCATGAGCGATCCCCTCGATCCCATCGCACCCGGCGGTTTCATCGCGCAGGCCGGCGTCAAGCTCGATCTGATCGGCGTGCGCAAGGCGTTCGGCGACACCCAGGTGCTACGCGGCATCGACCTGTCGGTGGCACACGGCGAGGTGATCACCCTCATCGGCGCGTCAGGCTCGGGCAAGTCGACCCTGCTGCGCTGCGCGAACCTGCTGGAGCCGATCGACGACGGCGCGATCCTGCTCGACGGCGTCGACATCGCCGAGCCCGGCCTCGACCCCGATCCGATCCGTCGCCGCATCGGGATGATCTTCCAGAGCTTCAACCTGTTCCCGCACATGAGCGTCGTCGACAACGTCGCCATCGGGCCACGCAAGGTGCTCGGTGTCGCCAAGTCCGAGGCCCGATCGCAAGCACGCGAACTCCTCGTGCGACTCGGTCTCGCGGATCGGATCGACGCCTACCCCGACCAGCTGTCTGGCGGCCAGCAGCAACGTGTGGCGATCGCCCGATCACTCGCCATGCAGCCCGAGGTGATGCTGCTCGACGAGATCACCTCCGCGCTCGACCCCGAACTCGTCGGTGAAGTCCTCGACGTGGTCCGCGACCTCAAGGCCGGCGGAATGACCATGCTGTTCGCGACCCACGAGATGGCGTTCGCCCGAGAGATCAGCGATCGAGTGTGCTTCCTCCACCAGGGTCAGATCCTCGAGCAGGGGCCACCCGATCGACTCTTCGGTGCACCGACCGAGGAACGCACACGGGTCTTCCTCCAGCGCGTCATCGACGCGGGTCGCCTGTAGCCGATGTCGAGTTGGCTACGTTTCTCCGTGATGCACGACACTGGGAGGGGCGAGCCGATGAACCGAGGTCGCCACCGTGTGCGAGCGATCGGGTTCGCACTCGTGGTGTCGCTGGTCGTCGTGCCGTTCACGGTCGCCGACGAGCGCGACCGCCCTGCCACTGCGGCCGCTGCGACCACCCGGTACGAACCGGTGCAGCCGTGTCGGCTTGCTGACACCCGGTCCGGTGTCGGCTTCAGCCTCCGCAACTGGCAGACCGCGCGGATCGGGCTCGACACCTGTGGGCTACCAACTGACGCTGCCGCGATCGTGGTCACTGCCACGATCGTCAACGACGCCGGACGCGGCTTTCTGACGCTCTACCCGGCAAGCTCCACCAGACCGAACGCTGCGAATCTCAACTGGGATCCCGGCATCACGAGGGGCAACACGGCGACCGTCGCGGTGAGCGCGGCGGGCGTCGACGTCTTCAAGAGCAACGGGTTCGCATCCGGTCACGTCGTCGTCGACGTCGTCGGCGCGTTCGTTCCGGCGACCGAGGCGACGAGTGGCCGCTTCGTCGCACCGGCCGCGCCACGCCGACTGGTCGACACTCGCGGCGGCCCGGCGCCGGCGAGCGGCGACGCGTTGCGCATCCCGGTTCCCGACGGCGTCGACGCCGACGCGACAGCGCTGGCGATCACCGTCACGGCGGTCAAGTCGTCGGGACGCGGGTTCTTCACCGCCTACCCCGCCGGCACCGACCGCCCCGAAGCGTCGCTGCTCAACGTCGATCGTGCCGGTCAGTTCCGCGCTGCGGCGACGGTGGTGCCGATCAACGCCGACGGCTTCGACCTCTATGTCGACACGAGCTCCCATGTCGTGGTCGACCTGACCGGATGGTTCACCGGCCCATCCGCCGATGCGTCGTCGGCGGGTCTGTTCGTCCCGGTCGCACCGCGGCGCATCCGTGACACCCGCCCCGAGGCGAAGCCGATCCACCCGACCGGCACGATCGACGTCGTCCTGCCGGGTCGCCTCACCGAAGGAGTGCAGACTGAGCCCCCCGCGGCCGTCGCCGTGAGCATGACGATGATCGACGCTCTGGGACAGGGCTTCCTCACCGCGCACGCCGCCCGCAACGCTCGGCCCGAAACGGCGTCTGGGTACGGATTGCGCGGCGAGTTGACCGCTCAGTTCGGCTTCACGGCCACGTCGAGCGCCGGGCTCGCCGTGTATTCATCGAGCGGCACCGAACTCACCGTCGACCTGCTCGGCTGGTTCACCGGCCCGAGCCTCGGCACGCCACTTCCCCCGGCTGTCAACCCGGTTCCTCGTCAGCGCGTCCTGGCCATCGGCGACTCGTCGATGGCGGGCGTCGATCGAAACTTCGCCAACGGGGCCCTGCTCGGCGCCGACTTCACCTTCCTCGCCCGATCGTGCCGACGCCTGGTTCGCCCGTCGTGTTCCGGTCGCGAGGGCCCGATTCCACCGCCGACCGCACTCGACACGATCAACGCCGCGGGCGTGGACAACTATGACGTGCTGATCATGATGACTGGCTACAACGACCTGATGCCCGGCGTCGCGAGCGATGTCCCGACGATCGTCGCCGCGGCCAGGCGTGCCGGGTTTCGCCGCATCATCTGGATGACGATGGCACGCGAGTTCCGCAGCGACCGCGGCGGCGCCGATTCGTTCCAGGTGTACGAAGGCCATAATTCGGCGATTCGGGCAAACGCCGCCGTACACGACTTCATGATCGCCGTCGAATGGTCGGCGCTGGTCCGCCAATCGCCGTCGTGGGTCTACAGCGACGGCATCCACCTCGACCGACCAGGCGGATGGGCCGCGGCCGACGTCATGTCGCGCGCCGTTGCCCACGTCACGGGACAGCCGTGCCCGCTTCCGGAGGTACCGGGCGGGGCGACCGCCGACGTGTGCCCCGACCCAGGCACCCGGCCGCCGATCGACGTGCGCCGCCTCTACGGGTTCTGATCGCCCGATCCGACGCGCTGAGCTCCTGCCTTCGATGAGGGCGATCCGCACGGCGAGCACCACCGCCTGCCATGCGACACTCGATTTCGCTCACTACCGTCGAACGAGTGCGTTGGCGACATCGAACACCGGGTGCACGCGTCGCCGCGTCGATCGTGTCGATCGTGCTGGTCATGTCCGGCGTGTCGACACTGCCGAGCGGAGCCGACGCGACCGCAACACCGAGGCAGGCACCGCCGGACGAACCATCGCAGTGGCAGCCGTCTGACTCCGCTGCCCAGGCCCCGTCGGGAGCCACGTCGTACACCGCACTTCGAGCCTGCCGCCTGCTCGACACCCGGCCCGGGGCTCCCGACGCCGAGATCGACACCGCGCAGGTCGACGACCGCACATTGCGGTTGTCCGTCGACGGATGCGCCATCCCCAACGACGCGACGGCGGTGCTCGCGACCACCACGATCGTGCGACCTGCCCGCACCGGTTGGCTGGTCGCCTATCCGACGGGCACGTCGACACCGACTGCGGCAACGTTGAACTGGGTCGCTGGCGCGACCCGCGGTAACACCACGGCGATCACCGTCGGCGACGATCGTCTCGTCGACGTACGACGAAGCGACGGCTTCGGGGCCGGTGACCTCGTCATCGATGTCGTCGGCGCATTCGTCCCCGCCACCGGTGCGACGCGAGGCCGCTTGGTGCCGGTGGAGGCGATGCGCCTGCTCGACACCCGCGAACGCGCCACTGGAAGACTCGATGCCGACGCGTCGACACGCATCCCGCTCCCCGACGGAGTTCCGGCTGACGCGGACGCCGTCGCGATCACCGTCACGGCGATCGATCCCACCCGTCGGGCCTTCGTGACCGCGTACGGCGCAGGGACCGATCGGCCGAACGCGTCCATGCTCAATGTCGACGTTGCCGGTCAGTTCCGTTCGTCGTCGACGATCGTGCCCGTGACCAGCGACGGGTTCGAGGTGTTCGCATCGAGCGACATGCACCTGACGGTCGATCTCACGGGATGGTTCACCGGGCCCTCGGCGGCCGAGTCCATCGACGGCCTGTTCGTTCCCGTAGCACCGCGGCGGCTCCGCGACACCCGACCGGAGACGCATCCGATCCACGAGCGCGGCACGATCGAGGTGGCAGTTCCCGATACTCCTGCGGCGGTGATGACGAGCATGACGCTCATCAGCCCCGACGAGCGTGGCTTCCTCACTGCGCATGCTGCTCGAACCGAGCGGCCGACCACGGCGTCGGGCTACGCGATGCGCAACGAGACCACGGCCCAGTTCTCGATCACGCCAGCGTCGACAACCGGCCTCGCGGTGTACTCGGAACGAGGCACCGATCTGACCGTCGACCTGCTCGGCTGGTTCACCGGTGCGCCCGTCGACGAGACCCTCGATACCGCACCACCGAACCCGGTCCGCTTCCCGCGCGTCATCGCGATCGGCGACTCGACGATGGCCGGTGTGCGGTGGTATCGAACGCAAGGCGCGCTCACCGGTGCGTCGTGGACCTTCGACGGCGAATCATGTCGTCGCCTCGTCAGGGCGTCGTGTCGAGGGCGCGAGGGCCGCGTGCCGTCGACGGTTCTCGAGCGTCTCACGGTCACCCCCGACGTGTTCGACGTCCTCGTCGTCATGACCGGCTACAACGACGTCGCGTCCACCTTCGCCGCCGATGTCGAGCAGGTGATGGCAGCGGCGCGCGCCAAACACATCCGTCGGGTCGTGTGGCTGACCTACTCCCGCGAGTTCGCCACGGACCGCGGTGCGACCGGCGCACCTCAGATCTACGCGTTCCACAACGCGCTGCTGCGCGAGGCCGGCGAGCGCTTCGACGACCTCGAGGTCGTCGAGTGGTCGACGGTCGCCCGACAACGACCGACGTGGTTGCACGCCGACGGCATCCACTTCACCAACGAGGGCTCGTTCGGCAACGCCGACTTCATGTCACGAGCCGTCGCCCACGTGACCGGTCAACCCTGCCCGGTCGGACCAGCCGACGACCCGGTGTGCCCCGACCCCGGCCGCGTCGACATCCCCGACGTGCGGTCCCGTTACGGCATCGTCGACACCACCCTGCAGTGCTGGGAAGTCGGCCCCACGCGCGAGCCGGTCTGCCTCACCGACCCCTACGCCACGTAAGGGCACGGCGAAAGGTCATGGTGCCTGGCACCATGACCTTTGGTGAAGGTTCGCATGGGCGGTCAACTGCCGAGGCCGCAGACCAGGCCGCGGTTCAGGCAGTTGGTGACTTCGCTCTCCAGCTTGTCCTGATCCCAGGTGTTCCAGAAGTCGGCGTGGGCCGTCTCGAGCGAACCCGAGCTCAGCGAGAGTCCGGTGGGATCGACCGGCGGGAAGTCGATCGCCATCAGCAATTGCGGCACGGCGATCGGATGGCTGTCGGGGCAGCCGCCGTCGCTGTAGCGCACGTGCGCGCCACTACCGAACGACGACAGCCGCGATCCGTCCCAGCAATCTGGAAACGTGATCCACAGTCGCAGGGTGCTGTTGCTCGAACACGCCGGCGGCTCGACCTCTCGTCTCGCTCCACCACCGCATCCCCACGCGACCACGTCGAGGTCCGGGGTCTCGGCCGCCGCCGCGTCGCCGGCGATCATCATGAAGCCCGCCGGGTACGCGACGACGTCGGCGTGGTCGACGCCGTTGCCCGGCCGGTAGTACGCGGTGAGACCGAGCGCGTCGATGCGAGCACCGCGGTCGTCGAGCAGCGTCGGCGACCAATACGAGGCGGTGTCGAGCCGCTGATCGCACGACGTCGTCGCCCCGATCGCCCGCTCGTAGCCGGGATCGGAGTCGACGGCGTTGTTGCCGAAGAACTGGTGCTGATGGCTGGCACCCGGCTGCCAGGGCAGCACGATCGGATCGTCGAATGCGAGATGGCTCACCTCGCATTCGACGACGAACTGCGGCACGCGCCCCTGCGGCCCGATGCGCTGCGGGTCGATCTCACCGCCCGCGTCGGAACCAGGCTCGCCGCCACCGCACGCCGCCGACACGATCGCCAGGACGATCGTCGACGCTGCGACGATCGCGCGGAGGCGCCCGATCGACTCAGCCTTCCGGGGTCGTGATGGCGTCAAGATCGATCTCGTACGGCACGTCGCGTGCTGGACGGGCAGGCGCCGTCGCGGCGTCCGGCATGTCGTCGAGGTCGGGCAGCGGCGGCAACTCGGCGATCTCGTAGTTCACCGATGGCGGCCGCGTCTCGACTTCGCCGAGCCACGCCAACACGTTGAGCGCATCGACAGCCCACGCCTCGTCCGTCTCGGGGAGGATGTCGCCGTCACAGTTGGCGATCGTCTCGAGCGCTGCCGGCTTGGTGGTCGCGAACGTGTTGCCCGCCCAGCAGTTGCGCAGCGAGCCGGTCGGCGCCTCGACGCCAGCGACGCCGAGGTCGGCTTCACGGCTGTCGCGGACCACGTTGTCACGGATCACGTTGTCGTACGCCTCCCACAGCAACACGTCGGGGATCTCGTCCGCCAGCGGCGCATCGCGCTGTTCGGCACACGTCAGATCCCACTCGTCCTCGGTCGGCAGGTCGTCGTTGGGTCCTTCTTCGAGGAACGGAGTGAGACCGATGCCGGTCTTGTCGTGGTCGTAGACCAGGTTCTTCTCGACACGGTTGCCGACGCCGCCGGGGATCAGGATCCCGTTCCCCATCGCCAAGAGCGCGACGTCGATGGCGGGCGTGTCGGGCTGGTTGTTCGAGTACACCGTGTTGCCCATGATCACGTTGTCGCGCTGCGGGTAGCAGAGTTCGTAGCTGCCCGAGTTCGGCACGATGCCCGCCCGGTTGTTGCGAAACGTCGAGTTGACGATCGCGAGGTTGCCACCTGCGTTGGTACCCGAGTAGCCGAGTCCGTTGTGCTCGGACAGCACGTTGTCCATCACGGCGTCGCACGGGAAGCACTGACCGATGTAGAACCCCGCGTCGGGGCTGCCGGCGCCGTAGGAGTTGTCGATCTGACCGACGACGGAATCGAACGCGTAGATCCCGTAGTCGCCGTTGCGATACGCGCTGACATACGACACGCGGTACCCCTCGGCGGAGATGAAGAACACGCCATTGTTGGTGTAGTTCTGCGTGGTCAGGTTCTCGACGGCGACGCCCTTGGCCCCGAGCACCCTGATGCCGTTGTCGAGTTCGAACTGTCCGTCGAGCACCACGCCTTCTCGTTCCAGACCGCGGATGACGATGTCGTCGGTGACCACCGAGACCGCCTCGTTGTAGACGCCCGGCGAGATGAGCACGAGGTCACCCGGAACGGCAGCGTCGACCGCCTCGGTGATCGTCGCGAACTCGTCCGGCACTGCGAGGA
Source organism: Ilumatobacter sp. (assembly GCF_046290335.1). Taxonomy (GTDB): domain Bacteria; phylum Actinomycetota; class Acidimicrobiia; order Acidimicrobiales; family Ilumatobacteraceae; genus Ilumatobacter_A. The sequence goes on from NZ_JBKAGH010000008.1 coordinate 16,047, forward strand.
TGCCGTCGGCACTCGGCCCGTCCGGATCGGTCGCAGGCGGATCGGTCGCGGGTGGGTCGGTCTCGGGAGGATCCGTTTCGACCGGATCGGTGGCCGGCGGATCGGTCGCCGGCGGCTCCGTCTCGGGAGGATCGGTCGCCGGTGCCTCGGAGGCGGCGGGGGCCGGCTCGTCGACCTCTGCTGAACCGTCGCTGCCGCCGCACGCCGCGATCACCAATGCCGCGCCGCAGGCCAGTGCCCACATCTTCTTCATCGTTCCCCCTGATGGTTGCTCGTCACGTCGACGTTCAGGCGACTGCCCGATGTCCGAGACGGTAGTTGCTTCGAGCCGGGCACGACGATCTTCGCGCCGCACCCTGCGATGAACGGCCCGGATCGGCGGATCAGGCCGGGACCGTGACGACGATCGTGCCGACCATGCCGACCTCTTGCGTACCGTGGATCGAGCAGTAGTACGGGAACACGCCCGGCGTGTCGAACACGTACGCGTACTCGTCACCGGGCGCGAAGTCGGCGGTGTCGGCCCGGAACGTCGTCAGCTCCGCGACCTCGTCGACCGGCAACACGTTGTGCTCGTTGCGCCCGCCGTTGATCCACAGGACCTCGGTGCCTGCCTCGATCTCGAGCGTCTCCGGTCGGAAGCTGTTGTCGAGCGAGCGCACTTCGACCGTCACACCGTTCGCGGGAAACGTCTCCGGATCCGCACTCGCCGTCTCGACGATCCCGGCCTCGTCGACACTGCTGGCCGCATCCTCCATGGCGGGCGCCGGTGTCGTCGCCGGGAGCGGCGCGCGCGTCGCCGGGGGCGCGTCGACGGTGTACACGTCGCTCTCGTCGGGCGCGCACCCCAACGCCAGCACCCCCAGCACGCCGGTCAGCGTGAGTATCCGTCGGGCCGTCATCGAACCGGACGTCATTGGGCCATCAACGCGTTCGCGTACTCGCTGCGTAGGTCCTTCTTGGAGAACTTGCCCACGCTCGTCTTGGGGACCTCGTCGATCCAGACGATCCCCTTCGGCAACTGCCACTTGGCGACCTTGCCGTCGAGGAACTCGATGATCGCATCCTCCGTGGGCTCCTCGCCCGGCGCACGCACGATGCACGCCAGCGCGGCCTCTCCCCACTTCGGGTGCGCCACACCGATGACGGCGGCCTCCGCGACCTGCGGATGCGCCATGATCTCGTTCTCCAACTCGACCGACGAGATCCACTCGCCGCCCGACTTGATCAGGTCCTTCGTGCGGTCGACCAGCCGGATCCGACCGCGCTCGTCGACGGCCGCGACATCGCCGGTCTTCAGCCAACCGTCGGCGGTGAAGCTCTCACCACTGCGCGGATCGTCGTAGTAGTCGGCGGCGATCCAGTTGCCACGACACTGCAGTTCGCCGCTCGACGCACCGTCCCACGGGATCGGTTCGAGGGTTTCGGGATCGACGACGCGGGCTTCGACGCCGAAGCTGATCCGGCCGACCTGGGTGCGGAGCTCGGCTTGCTCGTCGACGCTGAGCAAGCGCTGGTCGACGTCGAGATGACAGACCGAGGCGATCGGGCTGGTCTCGGTCATCCCCCACGCCTGCAGGACCGGCAGTCCGAGCTGCTCGCGATACCCCTCCGACAACGACTTCGGCACGGCCGACCCACCGCACGGGATCGCCCGCAACGACGACGTGTCCTTGCCCTTCAGCTCTGGGAGCACGGCCATCCAGATCGTCGGGACGCCCGCAGCCACCGTGACCTTCTCGTCGACGATCAGCTTCGCGAGTGCCGGACCCGACAGGTCGGGTCCGGGCATGACCAGCGACGCGCCACTCGCCACGGCGGCGTGCGCCAGCCCCCAGGCGTTGGCGTGGAACATCGGCACGACCGGCAAGATCACGTCGGCTTCGCACGCTCCGAGGCTGTCGGACATCATCGCGCCCATCGTGTGCAGGAACGTCGAACGGTGGGTGTAGACGACGCCTTTCGGGTTGCCGGTCGTGCCGCTCGTGTAGCACATGCTCGCGGCGCGCCTTTCGTCGGTGATCTCCGGGAAGTCGATCGGCGACGCCGCCGCGAGCAGCTCCTCGTAGTCGTGGAGCTGCACGTCACCGAGGTCGAGATCGGGAACGCTTCCGGCACCGTCGTTCATGATGACCAGGTGACGTAGCCGCTCGAAGGTCGGCAACAGCGGGGCCAGGAGACCCATCAGCGACTGGTCGGCGAAGATCACCTCGTCGTCGGCATGGTTGACGATGTAGGTCAGCTGTTCGGGGAACAGCCGGATGTTGAGCGTGTGGAGCACCCGCCCGGTGCACGGCGCCGCGAAGTACAGCTCGAGGTGGCGCGCCGTGTTCCAGGCGAACGTCGCGACGCGACCGTCGGCGGAGATACCGAGGGTGTCGAGCACATCCGCGAGGCGACGCGTGCGCTGTGCCCACTCTGCATAAGTCGTGCGCTCGAGACCGGCGCCGGTCGCGGTGATGATCTCTTTGTTGCCGAAGTACTTCTCGGCACGATCGAAGAGATGTGTGATGGTCAGCGGAACGTCTTGCATCAGGCCCTGCATGGCCTGGAACGTACCACCCCGTGCGTCAGCCGAAGAAGGTGTCGATCAGCGGCTGCAGGCCATCGGCGGGCTTCGGAAAGCTCTGACGTTCGCCCTCGCCCGGGCTCCACGACGTGATGAACGGGCATTCGTCGGCCGGAGCCGACACCGAGTCCCGCCCCACCACGTTGGCGGTCACCGCCCGGCGCAGTTCGACGTCGTAGGTCGCTTCCATCATCACGAGCGTGAACGTGTCTCCATCGTCCTCGAACTCGCAGCGCTGGCCTTCCGACGACGCGGTCACGGTCGCACAGAGAATCACGTTGGCGTCGTCTCCGACCACCGCGTGTGCATCGCCGAACGTGTCGAACCACGCCGACGACCATCCCTCGCCGTCGCTGAGATACACGTAGCCGACCGATTCGCCGCCATCGGGAGCATCCTCGTGCGGCTCGCCGTTGCACACGGCGGCGGACGGGAAAGAGTCGGCCATGTCGATCGCCGATCCACCGCCACCACCGTCGTCGGAACCACCGCAGGCGCTGAGAGCCAGCGCTGCGACGACGGACGACGCCACGGCGATCCGCCGGGAGCGCAAACGTGATTGGGACTGCAAGTTGAGCATGCGGCGATCATCGTCCTACGTCGTCAACTCAGCGTCAACGACCGTGATCGACCGTGATCGACCAGGCCGCCGCCGGACCGAGTTCGCCGACGATCGGATACCGTCTGAGGTTCGTGAGCGACGCCGCACTCCCCGATCCGCAGGTTCCCCCGGCGACGCTCCCTGCGTCCCCTGATGCTTCGTCGCCGCCATCCGGATCGCCATCGTCGCCGCGTGGTCCTGCCCCCGAAGCGAAACGTCCGGCCTGGGCCCCGTTGACCTTGGCCGCGTTCGTCGGTCTGGTGATCTGCTCCAATGCGGCCACGGCCGTGTGGGCGAACTGGGTGAACTCGAACCCGGAGGGGTTGTTGCTGCTGTCATCGCGCAACCGGTACCTCGCGTTGACGCTCGCCGCCGGTGTCTCGCTACCGGCGTACGCGATCATCGCCTTCCTGCGTATCGGCGTCGCATTCGTCGTTTGCCACCTGATCGGGCGGGCATACGCCGGGGAAGTGATCGGCTGGTTCAAGCGGTACCTGGGGTTCACCGACGAGTCGGTCGACGCGTTCGACCGCGGGTTCGAGAAGGCCGAGTGGGCGCTCATCCCGTTGTTCGCCGGCTCCAACCTCGTCGCCGCACTCAGCGGGGTACGACAGACACCCCCGGTTCGCCTGGCGATGTTGCTGTCGGTGGGGATTGCCGGCCGCCTCGTGTTGATGTGGTGGCTCGCCCGCACGTTCGAGAACCAACTCGTCGACTTCCTCGAGTGGGTCGCCCGCTACCAGTGGTGGGTCGTCGGCGCCTCGGTGGCACTCGTCGTGCTGGTCAACATGCGCAATCTCCGCCGTCGTTGACGCCAACGCCCGACGCCAACGCCCGACGACACCGCTGCTGGCGTCGACCCTGCTGTAGTCTCGCCTCATGGCTGAAGTCACTCTGGGGGGCAACCCCGTCCACACGTCCGGCGAACTCCCCGAAGTCGGCAGTTCCGCACCATCGTTCACCCTCACCGGCACCGATCTCGGAAACGTCACGAGCGAGGGGCTCGCAGGAAAGAACGTGATCCTCAACATCTTCCCGTCGGTCGACACGCCCACCTGTGCGACGAGCGTGCGCACCTTCAACGAGCGCGCTGCGTCGCTCGACAACACCGAGGTCATCTGCGTCTCGGCCGACCTGCCGTTCGCACAGAAGCGCTTCTGCGGTGCCGAAGGAATCGAGAGCGTCGTGTCCGCCTCGACGTTCCGCTCGTCGTTCGGCGACGACTACGGGGTCAACCTCGTCGACGGCCCGCTCGCTGGCGTGCTCGCTCGTGCGGTCGTCGTCGTGGGCGCCGACGGAACCGTCAAGCACACCGAGTTGGTGGGCGAGATCGCCCAAGAGCCCGACTACGACGCCGCGCTCGGCTCGGTCTGATTTCGCGCCTCGTGCACGGCAACGATGCTGCGCACGTGGTTCGATGAACACGTGATCGGACGCCGACGGGACCAGGACCCCGACGCCACCAACGAAGACACCGGCGCGGAGTCGGCCGTGTCGCCGTGGGCGACCGGTGACGTGCCAGTCGCCGACGATCGTCCCGAGATCGATTGGGCGGTCGGTGCCCTCCGCCGTGATCAACGCGAGGCCGAATCCGACCGCGACGAGCCACCTCGGCGCCCGGCAGCGTCGATCGGTATCGGCGTCGCCGCGGTGGTCGCCGTCGGTGCGGTCGCGGTGTTCGTGTGGCCTCGGTCGGATGACGACGCAGCGCCCGTCGACGACGATCCCGCCACCGCGGAAACGGTGCTCGACGAACTCCCCGAACTCGACGATGGGCTCGACGATGGGCTCGGCAACGAACGACCGGACACTCCGGGGAACGGCGAACTCCTCGACGACGCTCGCGATGACGACATCGATGATGCCGGAAGCGGCGACGGCGACGAACTCCTCGACGACCCGGACCTTCGGCCCGGTGGACTCGGCTCCGTGATCGAGGTGCCCTCGGCGCTCGGCGAGTTGACGGCGGCCACCGAGGTGGTGCTGACCACCGCCGACGCGATCGTGACGCTCTCGCTGCCGTCGGGACGCGTCCGGACGGTCGAGATCGGTCGCGACACGTCGTTCGGTTTCGGCGGCCCGCCGCCCGTCGTCTCGCCCGACGGCGCGGTCATCCCGGGCGGTGACGGATCGCTGCTCCTGATCCCTCGAGTGGGCGGAGCGATCACCGTCGACGCCGCCGAACTCGGCGGCAACGGGATCTTCGCGCAAGGCTGGCTCACCGACGACGACGGTTCCACCGCGTTCCAGGTGACCGCGTTCGGCTCGTCGTCCCCCACCGAGTATCTCGTCCGCCTCGACGGGTCCGTGCGGGAGGTCAGCGATCCCTCGCTCGACGTGTTCAGCAGCTTCGAATACGTACGCAGCCCGAACGAGCGGCTCGTCAACGACGCCGGAGGCGTGTACCGATTGCTCGTCGACGGATCGGCCGAGCGGATCGCCGACGGACGCGGGTTCTCCTCGAACGGCGACTCACTGCTGCTCCGCGAGTGCGACGCCGCCCTGACGTGCCAACTGCTCGTCGCCGACCTCGTCACCGGCGAACGACGCATCGTCGACCCGACCCTGATCGACGGATTCGACCCGTTCTCACTCGACCTCGCTCCCGACGGCACTGCGCTGTCGATCCAGGTCGACAGTGGATCGAGCGAACGTCTCATCGTCGACTTCGACGAGGGCATCGTCGCCCGAGCGCCGTCGTTCGCGCTCTTCGCCCTCGGGTCGTCCTGGGTCGGCGACAGCTCCGGCGTCATCCAGCCCAGCGTCACCGGGCGCGGACTCACCTTCGTCGACCGCGCGACCGGGGAGACGAGCGACTTCGGCGACGAACTGGGTGCCGTCGGCTCGGTCACGGTGCGCTATCCCGACAGCGAACTCCCCCTGGAGACCGGTCCGATCAGCACGGTGAAGGTCGGGTTCGACGATCCGCTGAGCGCCAGCACGGGAATCGAACTCGTCGCCGTCGGTCGACTCGGTTCCGCCGTCCACCTCGATCTCGACGCCGGTCTCGCCTCTGCGTGGTCGGCGCCTGCGCTCCCCGGACAGCGAGCGCCAGGGCTCTTCGCCGCCGGCGCCACGGTCATCGCGGTGAGCAGCGGTGGTGACGGCTACCGGACCGATTTCGGGCAGGTGACCCCCTTCGAGAGTTCGCCGTCGTCCGGTCCGATCCCACCGGCGCCTCGCTTCGCCGGGTCGACGCCGGGAACGGTGTGGGCGCCTGCCGTCGACGATCCGACCAAGTATCTGCTCTACCCGCTCGACGGAACGCCCGAGACCCCGGTGGACACGGCGACCATCGACGTCGACGGTGCCACCATCCTCGGGGCCGACGGCCTCGGTGGCCTGGTGGCCGAGGTCGGCGGCGACGTGTTCGCGTTGTCACCACAGGGAGCCACACGGATCACGAGCGGTGATCTGCTCGCGTTGAACCAGTTCACGGCGCTGGTTCGCGAGTGCGACGAGACGCTGGTGTGCCGGGTGCTGCTCGTCGGACGAGGCAGCGGCGTCTCGCTCGACGTCGCCGGGAGCGATGGCGAGGTGGCCGTTGCGGCGGTGAGCGATCTGGCCGTTGCAGGGGTCGACGTGGACCGAGGGGTTCCGGTCGCCGACACCATGTCGCCATCCGGGTCCCTGCTGGTGCTCCCGCAACGCGCCGGCACCTCCACCGACGGCGTCGAACTGTGGGCGGTCCACGACGTCACCACGGGAACCGTCACCTCGATTCCGAAGCCAGCCGACGGCCAGCCGCTCATCTGGAGTGAGGTCGGCGACACTCTCGTGTTCCTGAGCGACGGTGATCTCCACGTCTACGAACGAGCGACCGGTGCGGTCACCACACTTCGCGGCATCGGCGAACTCCGGGCCATCACCCGCGTCGACCCCGACTTCGACGCCGAGTAGTCCACACCGCCGGCGCCACGGAGTGGTTGCGGTCGACAGATGGTCGCGGTGGACCAACGGTTGCGGACCGGCCGGCCCATGAGCCCAGTCGTCGGACCCGCGCCTCGCTGCTCCTCGCTGCTGATCAGTCCGACACGGTCGGGAGGATCTCGTTCCAGACGTCGTCGTCGTCGAAGCCGTAGGCCCACAGCGCGACACCGTCGAGTTGCGCGGCGCGGGCGAGATCCATCCGCAACCGGACGCCGTCGGCGTCGACGTAGTGCACTTGGCGGGTCTGGATGCACGTCGTCGTGCCGTCGGTGAGCTCGAGGTCGTAGGTGAACGACCACTCCCCCGTCACCTCGTCGAAGATCGGGGTCGCGCCGCGCCGTTCGATGAGGTCGTCGACCGTGCGATTGTTGACCGAGGTCACCCCCGGCACCTCCACGTCGGTCGGGCACTCGCCACTCACCGACACCGGCCAGTTCCGCCCGTAGGCAGCGAGCCCGAGCACGACCTTGCTCGGGTCGCCCGTCGCAGCGACCACGCCATCGATCGATCGCTGCACGAACGACAGTGGTGCGATCGGGCCCGGGTCGCCCACCGAGAAGTCGTAGGCCATGATGCGGATGCGGTCGACGTGCTCGGCGATCGCTCCATGGTCGTAGACCCAAAAGCCGCTGTCGCCGTTGCGTTCCGTGTCGTAGATCGGCGGAATGCTGACCGTCAGTGTGCGGCCGTCCGCGCGCAGTGCGTCGCTCATCTCTGCGACGAAGGCGACCCAATTCGGGCGAGTCGTCGCCCACGTGTCGCGACCGTCGGCGAACGCGAACTGCTCGTAGTCGAGATCGATCCCGTCGGCGTCGAGTTCGTCGGCGAACCTGCGAACCGCCTCGACGTGGCGCGACCTGGTCGCCGGGTCAGCCAGGATCGCTGCCATCTCGCCTGCGGGCAAGGCGTCGACGATCGACGGGACGAGCGCGACGTCGCTGTCGCGAACGACGTCGATGAACGCCTCGGCCAACTCGGTGTTCGTGTTCTGATCGACGGTGATCGAATCGACGCCGGTCGCAGCGAACCAGAAGGGGCTGACCTCGCGCATCGACGGCACGCGGAGCGGAGCCGTGGCCAGCGACGAATCGAGCGTCCAGTACGGCGCCCACGCGTCGAGCGGGATGTCAGGCTTGGGCGGCGGTGGCGGAGGCGGCCCGTCGTCGAGGACGAGCCCGATGCCGAGCACGCCGGCGGCGAGCGCGACCAGCCCGGCCAAGATCCCGATCTGACCGCGCCGCGAGAGTCGCGAGAGCCAGGCGGCGCGGGCGCTCGACGTGGTGGGATCGATGGGAGCGTCTGCCGCCACGGGCGTCGTGTCCAACGTGGCGAGATCGGTCTCCGTCGTGGACTGATTCATCGTGGCGCCAGCGTGGCACATCGTCGTGCGCCCACCGCGGCAGTCAACGCAGGAACGGGTCGAGCGACAGCGTGACGCCAGGGTGCTCTGCGATGTGACGGCACGCGAGCATCACACCGGGCATGAAGCTCGATCGGTCGTAGCTGTCCTGACGGATGATCAGCGTCTGGCCGAGCGTGCCCAGGATCACCTCCTGATGCGCCACCATGCCTTCCATCCGGACCGAGTGGGCCCGGATGTTGCGCGGTCCGGCACCGCCGCGGGCACCCGGGTAGACCTCGAGCTCGGTCGGATCGGCAGCGAAATCACGGTCGCGAGCCGCCGCCATTCGCTCGATCGTCGTCACCGCCGTGCCCGACGGAGCGTCGATCTTGCGGGTGTGGTGCAATTCGATCACCTCGGCGGTGTCGAACCACGGGGACGCCATCTCGGCGAAGCGCATCATCAACACCGCCGAGATCGCGAAGTTCGGTGCGATCAGGCAGTTCGGGCGGTCGTCGGGCCCGAAGGCCGCCTCGATCACCGTCAGATCGCCGTCGCCGAATCCGGTCGTTCCCACGACGGCGTGGATGCCGTGTTCGGCGAGCCATGGCAGCGTCGCCCGCGCGGCGGCCACGACGGTGAAGTCGACCACGACATCGCACCCCGCGTCGGCGAACGCGTCGAGGTCGCCGGCCACCGCCACGTCGTGCACCGTCTCGCCGATGGCGGACGGATCGACGGCGGCGACGAAAACGAGATCGGGGTCAGCGGCCACCGCATCGCAGACGGTTCGACCCATCTGCCCAGCGGCGCCGTTGACCCCGACGCGTACGGTGCTGTTGTCTGAGCTGCTGCTGGCGGGCACGGGGCGCAATGTAGCCCCGAGCCCACCCGAACGGGTCCCGCCCGTCCGGTTCAGCGCAGTTCAGTCGGATTCAGCCCAGCTCAGCGATGCCGACGACGGGCGCCACCACCACCGCGGCGGTTGCCACCGTCGCGGTCGGGCTTCGGACGCTCGCTCTTCGGACCGAGATCGCCGAGTTCGCCTTCGAGTTCGGCGTCGAAGCTGTCTTCGAAGCTCACCTCGACGACGTCGGTCGCCACCGCACCATTGTCCGATGCCGGAGCGTCGTCACGGTCGCTGCGCTCGGCCCGGTCGTTGCGGCTGCGACGCTCGCGGCCACCACCGTTGGAGCCGCCGCCGTCGCTGGCATCACCGTCGCCGCCGAGCGGGCTCGTCGGGGTCAGGCTGACCTTGCCCTTGTCGTCGATCTCGTCGACGCGGACCTCGATCTCCTGACCGAGTTCGAGCACGTCCTCGACGGCATTGATCCGGCGCCCGCCACCCATCTTGGAGATGTGGACGAGGCCATCACGGCCCGGGAGGATGTTGACGAACGCACCGAACTTGGTGATGTTGACGACACGACCCATGTAGACGCCCTCGAGCTCGGCCTTCGGCGGATCGACGATGTTGAGGATCGCCATCTTGGCTTCCTCCATCCGCCACGCCTCGACTGCTCCGATGGTGACGATGCCGCGGGCACCGTCGTCGTCGACCCCGATGTCGGCGCCGGTCTCCTGCTGGATCGTGTTGATGACCTTGCCCTTCGGGCCGATGACCTCTCCGACCTTGTCGAGCGGGATGTAGATCGTGGTGATCTTCGGCGCCGTCTCGGCGATCTCGTCGCGCGTGGCCGGGATGGCCTCGTTCATCACGTCGAGGATGGCGAGACGAGCATCACGAGCCTGCGCGAGCGCGGCACTCAGCACGTCGGCGGGGATGCCGTCGATCTTGGTGTCGAGCTGCAGGGCGGTGATCGCATCTTCGGTCCCGGCGACCTTGAAGTCCATGTCGCCCATGGCGTCTTCGGCACCGAGGATGTCGGTCAGCGTGACGTACTTGCCATCTTCGTAGATGAGGCCCATGGCGATACCCGACACGTGGCTGCGCACCGGCACGCCGGCGTCCATCAGCGACAGGCTCGACGAGCAGACCGAGCCCATCGAGGTCGAGCCATTGGAGGCCATGACCTCCGAGACGAGGCGCAGTGTGTACGCGAAGTCCTGCTGGTTCGGGATGACGGGCAGCACTGCACGAGCGGCGAGCGCTCCGTGGCCGATCTCGCGGCGCTTCGGTGAACCGACGCGGCCGGTCTCGCCGTTGGCCCACGGCGGCATGTTGTAGTGGTGCAGGTAGCGCTTCTCGTTGTTCGGTGACAGCGAGTCGATCATCTGGTTCATGCGCGGCATCGCCAGGGTGAGCACGTTCATCACCTGGGTCTCGCCACGCTGGAACAGACCCGAACCGTGCGCGGTCGGCAACACGCCGACTTCCGCGCTGATCTCACGCAGGTCGGCCGGACCGCGACCGTCGATGCGCACACCTTCGTCGAGAACGCGGCGGCGCACCATCTTCTTCATGAGCGAACGAACGGCTTCTTTGACCTGCTTGGACTGGCCGGGGAACTCCCCGTCGTCGCCACACAGCTGCGCGACCGCGTCGGCGCCAACCGCGTCGACGGCCTCGTTGCGGTCGGCCTTGGCCGAGATCTTGATCGCCGGCGCCATGCCCTCGGAGGCCACGCGCTCGACGGCAGCGAAGATCTCCGGGGTGTAGTCGAGGACCGGAGTCCACTTCATCTGCTCGATGGGCCCCTTGGTCGCGATGACCGAGGCGAGGAGTTGACGCTGCAGCGCGATCGACTCCTTGATCCAGACCTTGCAGGCCTGGAGGCCATCGCCGAGGACTTCCTCGGTGACCTTCTTGGCACCGTCGTCGTAGTAGTAGAACGCGTTCTCCGAGCCACCTGCTTCGACCATCATCACGGCGACGTCACCGTCGTCGAGTTCACGGCCGGCGACGACGAGTTCGAACGTGCCGTTCTCGGCTTCGTCGAAGGTGGGATGGGGGATCCACTCGCCCTCTTGGCTGTACGCCATGCGGACGGCGCCGATCGGCCCGTCGAAGGGGATTCCCGAGATCATCAGCGCAGCGGAGGCTGCATTGATCGAGAGCACGTCGTGGGGGTTCACCTGATCCGCACCGAGCACGGTCGTGACCACCTGGGTCTCGTTGCGGAAACCCTCGGGGAACGAGGGGCGCAACGGTCGGTCCGTGAGGCGGCACGTGAGGATGGCGTCCTCGGTCGGGCGCCCCTCACGACGGAAGAACGAGCCGGGGATCTTGCCGGCCGCGTACGCCCGCTCCTCGACGTCGACGGTCAGGGGGAAGAAGTCCATGCCGTCACGGACGGACTTCGCCGCATTGGCGGTGGTGAGGACCTTGGTTCCACCGATCGATGCCACAACGGCACCCATCGACTGGGGGGCGAACTTGCCCGTTTCCAAGGTGAGTGTCTTGTCGGTCCCTGAAACGGGGCCGGACACGGTGATGGCTTCAGCCATGGTGGTTCCTTTCGAACACGCAGCACCCTGCCGCGTGGCTTCTGAGGAGCGCAGTGGCCGGTTCTCGGTCGGCACGACCCGAGATCGACAGCCACGAAATGAAAAGACTCCGCACAGCATCTCGGAGTCGGTCACCGGCAACCAGCGCCTGGAACTCCGTCGACCGGACGTTCCGGTCCCGACCAGCATACCCCACGAAAACGACAACGGGCGGGACCCTGTGAGGGCCCCGCCCGTCAGGCGTCGTGCTCGGCCGAATCGACCGAGCGGCGTCTCAGCGACGCAGACCGAGATCGGCGACGATCTTGCGGTAGCGCTCGACGTCGATGCCCTTGACGTAGTCGAGCATGCGACGGCGACGACCCACGATCATCAGCAGCCCGCGGCGGCTGTGGTGATCCTTCTTGTGGACCTTGAGGTGCTCGGTGAGGTGCGTGATGCGCTCGGTCATCAGCGCGATCTGCACTTCGGGCGACCCGGTGTCGGACTCGTGGGTCTTGTTCTTGTCGATGGTCTCTGCCTTGCTCGGCATCGTGTTCGGCATCGTCGTTGGCCTTCCGGTGTGTCGTGTGACTGGAGGTCGCAGCCGGAACGCTTCCGGTTCTGCATCACGCCTGCGCAGCGATCGAGCAGCGACCTGCCGACCAGCCCAAACGGACCGTGGGAGCATAGCGGCGGACCTTGGGACCCACACTCGCAGCACGCCACACGTGGCGACGCACCGCCGCCGACCGGATCGGAGCCTCACCGGGACCCGCAGATACAGTCCTCGGCGTGTCGGCCAGCGTCGAGATCCGAGGGGTGTCCAAGTCGTTCGGCGCCCTGCGAGCACTCGATCACGTCGACCTCACGATCGAACCGGGCGAGATCGTGACGCTGCTCGGCCCATCAGGATGCGGCAAGACGACGCTGCTGCGCTTGATCGCCGGACTCCTCGACACGACATCGGGCGCGATCACGATCGATGGTGCGTCGCCGCGCCGAGCTCGGTCGTCCAAGCGCGTCGGATTCGTGCCCCAGGCTCCCGCGCTCCTGCCGTGGCGGACCGTACGCGCCAACGCTCGTCTGCTCCTCGACCTCAACGCCGGTTCACCCAGAGCGCGCTCGTCGTCTCGCTCGTCGTCCGTCGACGAACTGCTCGACGCCGTCGGCCTCGCCGAGTTCGCCGACGCGCATCCCCACGAGCTTTCCGGAGGGATGCAGCAACGCGTCGGCCTCGTGCGAGCGTTCGCGCTCGACGCACCGCTGCTGCTGATGGACGAGCCGTTCGCTGCGCTCGACGAGATCACTCGTGAGGAGATGCGTCATCTACTCGTTCGCCTCCGCGACCAGCACGAGGCCACCGTGGTCTTCGTGACGCACTCGATCAGCGAAGCCGCGTTCTTATCCGATCGCGTGGTCGTGATGTCACCGCGACCCGGACGCATCGCCACGATCGAGCCGGTCGACTTTCCTCGTCCACGCGAACCCGAGCTCGAAGACCAGTCCGAGTTCTTCACGGTGTCGGGTCGGCTGCGAGGCGCCCTCCGGGCAGCGGGAGGCTCGTCGTGAAGTGGGCCCGCTCCGTCGTGACGCCCGTCGTCGGCGTCGTGGTGTTCCTCGCTGTCTGGGAGTCGTTCGTGCGCGCCTTCGACATCCGACGGTTCGTCCTGACGGCGCCGACCGAGATCCTCTCCGAGCTGCTCGACGATCCGAACGCGTACTGGTCGAACACGCTCGTCACTGCGCAGCATCTCGCCGGGGGTCTGTTGATCTCCGTGTCCGTCTCGCTCGTCGTCGGATCCGTCATGGCCGCCTCGCGCTACATCGAAGAGGCGACGGCGCCGGTGTTGATCATCATCCTCGTCACCCCGTGGGTGGCCTACATCAACTCGGTCGTCATCTGGTTGGGGTTCAACGATCGCCCGATCATCTTCATGGTCGCCTTCACGTCGTTCCCGTTGCTGACCTTCGGTGTCGTCACCGGCATGAAGAGTGCCGATCCCGCCGCTCGCGAGCTGTTCGCCAGCGTCGACGCGTCGCGCTGGGAGGTCCTGTGGCGGCTCCGGCTCCCGTCCGCATTGCCCACCGTGCTCACCACCGCCCGGTTCGCCGTCGCCCTCGGTCTCGGCGCCGCCTACTTCAGCGAGGGAGCGTCGTCGGGGTTGCGCGGTTTGGGCGTGATCGGACGCCGAGCTGCACTCGACCAAACTCGCGGCGCCGAAGTGCTGTGGACGACCATCTTCTGCACCGCTGCGCTCGGCATCTCCGGTCTCGTCGCCCTCTCACTCGTCGAGAAGACGGCGCTGCGCTGGCATGCATCGCAACGCGACTGACCGTCGCCTGCCATATCACGACGTCGTGACGATCCGGCTCGGCACGATCCTGCGAGCGAGCCCTCGTTACCCTGTCGGCTTGCGGCAGACGAGGATACTGCCGACTCCGCTGACAGGACTTTCGATGCTCACCACTCTCCACTCGCTCCCCCTTCGCCGGACCGCCACGTTCGCGATCGCGATGGCGATCGGGCTCGCTTCGTGCGGTTCCGACTCGACGGACACCACCGACGACTCATCGGCCGACACCGGCGCGACACCCGAGGCCACAGCGCCACCCGAAACGACCGGGTCCGACCTGGCCGTGGTCGCAGGCGCGCCGTTCCCGGCCGAACGATGCGCTGCGAACGAGGCAGCCGGCACCGTCACGTTCCTCACCGGTTTCGACTTCGCTGCGGCGGCGTCGATCGTCGAAGTGATCGTGGCCGACGCTGCGGGCTACTACGACGACCTCTGCCTCGACGTCGAGATCCGCCCAGGGTTCTCCGCCCAGAACTACCCGCTGCTCGCGTCCGGGAGCGCACAGTTCGCATCCGGCGGGTCATTCAGCGAGGTCGTGAACTTCGCCAACGCCAACGACGCGTCGTTCATCGCCGCGTCGGTCGCTGGCCGGACCGCCATCGACACGCTCATCGTCAAGGCCGGTGTCGCGACCGAACTCGCCGACCTCGCCGGCACGACGATCGGTGTGAAAGGCAAACTGCCGACGTCGATCGAGGTCATGTTGCTCGAAGCCGGCCTCGTCGAGGGTGACGACTTCGACACGGTGCTGCTCGAAGGCTTCGATCCGCTCGCTCACATCGCGCAGCCGATCGACGCATTGCCGGGTTGGAAGAGCAACGAAGTCGGTGCGCTCGAGCGCGCTGGCGTCGGCATCTCGCTGTTCGATCCGCTCGAAGCGGGCGTTCCTGGCTCGTTCGGGGTGATCTTCACCACCGCCGAGTTCGCCTCCGAGCACCCCACGGCGGCGACGGACTTCATGCGGGCCACCGCACGCGGGCTCGCCGACGCGGTGACCGACCCGGCGGCGGCCGCGGCGACCGCGGTCGATCTCATCAACGCCGGCGGCAACCCGAACTTCCTCTCCCCCGACGGCGAGACGTTCCGGTGGGAGACCGAAGCCGAGTTGATCCTCGCCGGCACGCCCGAAGGAGTCGGCTTCGGCACGCCCGATCTCGCCGTGCTGCAGGCCGAACTCGATGCCTACGCGCCCACCGGCGTCTTCGGCGACGACGTGTCGACGCTCGATGCGTCGACCTACGTCGCAAGCAGCGTGATCGATGGCGTCTACGACGACGACGCCGTCGTCATCTGGCCCGGGTGATTCAGACCGGGTGATCCGGAACTGGCGAACAGGGCGGTCTCAGGCGCTGTCGCGAGACGCTTCGAAGTCGATCAGCAGGGTCTTCGCGTGCTCGACGTCGAACCGGAGCTGTTCGATCAACGCGTCGATGCCGTCGAACTTTCGCTCCGAGCGCAGGAAATGCGTGAAGCGAACGGTGGCGGCCTCGCCGTAGAGGTCGCCGTCGAAGTCGAGGAGATGGGCTTCGAGCAGCGACGTCTCGGCGAACTCGTAGAACGTCGGGCGGCGCCCGAGGTTGATCGCGCAGTGGTGCGTGTCGCCATTTTCGCGTTCGTAGATGCCTGCGTAGACGCCGTCGGCCGGGATGCACAGCCGATTGGGCACCTCGACGTTGGCGGTCGGGAACCCCAACAACCGGCCGCGCTGGTCACCTTGGACGACCCGACCGTTGACCTCGAACACGTGACCGAGCAACGCGTTGGCGCGGGTGACGTCGCCGCCGGCCAGCGCACGGCGGATCGCTGTCGACGAGATCGGCTCGTCGATGCCGTCGCTGCGCGGCACCAGTGTCAGCGGGACGACGTCGAAGTCGTGCTCGGCACCCATCTTCGACAGCAGATCGACGTTGCCGTCACGTCCGCTGCCGAAGTGGAAGTCCTCGCCGACCACGATCGCCGACGCCGCCAGATGTTCGACGATGATGCGGGTGACGAACGACTCCGGCGACTCGGCGGCTTGGGTCTCGTCGAAGGCGATCATCACGACCGCGTCGATGCCGGTGGCACCGAGCAGATCGAGCTTCTGCTCGGGCGACGTCAACAGCTTCGGTGCCGATGCCGGACGCACGACCGTCGCCGGGTGCTTGTCGAAGGTGATCAGCACGCTGCGACAACCCCGCGCCTCGGCCAACTCCCGAACCTGTGCGATCACGGCCTGGTGGCCGAGATGCACGCCGTCGTAGGCGCCGATCGTGATGACGGATCGCTCGCCGGGGAAGGCGGGGCTCGATTGGTCGGTGATGAGCTGCACGGCCTGGAACGCTAGTCGTCCGTTCCCACGACCAGGACATCTTGCTGGAGTACCGGCTCGCACAGCAGTTCGACGACGCCGGTGATGTCGTCGCCGGCCACAGTCGATCGTCGATTCAGACGGGGACGACCACCATCGGCTTCGCTTCGTCGGCGCCGTGCGCTTCGTACACCGCTGCCAGGGAGCCGTCGGGGCGAAACAGCGCCCACGGGCCGTCGCCGTCCCAGCGGGGCAGGACGCGACCGTTCGCGACGAATCCCTCGATGCGGTCGTTGATGTCGACGCGCGCCAGGGTGCGCACCGCCTCCTCGACCGGCAACAGCACGCACTCGTCCGGAGGTGCTGCCTCCCCGATCGTGAACCGGCCGACCGCGGTTCGTCGCAGGTTGCGGAGATGCGCGCCACCGCCGAGCAGCGTGCCGAGGTCGGCGGCGAGCGTGCGGATGTAGGTGCCAGCTGTGCACTCGACGGCGGCGAGGAACACCATCGGATCGTCGGTCGGCATCAGTTGGAACGAAAAGATCGTCACCGGACGCGCAGGCCGCTCGACCTCGATGCCCTCGCGGGCGAGTTCGTGCAACCGCTTGCCGTCGATCTTGATCGCCGACACCATCGGTGGAATCTGCTCGATGTCACCCAGTAGATGCTCAGCGACCGCGTCGCGCGCCTGCTCGATCGTCACGCCGGACATGTCGTACGTCGCGGTGACCTCGCCGTCGGCGTCGAGCGTGTTCGTCTCGGAACCGAGCACGATCTCACCGAGGTACGCCTTCGTGGTCTTCTCCACGAAGCGCAGCAGCTTGGTTGCTTTGCCAACCGCGACGACCAGCACGCCGGTCGCGCTCGGGTCGAGCGTGCCACCATGGCCGACCTGACGTTCGTCGAAACGGCGGCGCAGCATCGCCACCACATCGTGGCTGGTCACGCCCGCGGGTTTGTCGACGACGGCGATGCCGTGCGTCGTCGCGGGTTTTCCTCGCCGCCCCACGAGCCGTTCAGCGCTCGCGGGCGCGATCGGCGCGCAAGATGTCGTCGATCCGTTCGGCGGACCTGATCGCCATATCCGGTCGGAAATCGAGAATCGGCGTCTTCTTCGTTCGGATCTGGCGAGCGATCGACGACTGCAGCCGCACCCGGTACTCGCTGAGCGCTTCGATGATCTCGTCGTCACCGTCTTCTCCCGCGAGTGAGTCGAAGAAAACGATCGCCCGGTTGAGTTCCGGATCGACGTCGATGCCCGTGATGGTGACGAACGACAGTCGTTCGTCGTCGAGCCGCACGAGATCCTCGGCGATGATTTCGCGCAGCGTCTCGCCGACGCGCGCCGAGCGCGGGTACTTGCGACCGCCGCTGCCGGACTGCTTTCGTGCCATCCCTGCAACCTAGCGGCAGCAGGTCAGGTGAAGTCCGGCACGCCTCGGATCGACCGTTTCAGTTCGGCGACGCCACTGGTCGCGAGCTTCTCGACAGCGTCCCACAACTCGACCGCTTCGGCGCCTCGCGGCGCCTGGTTGAGCACGGGGCCGAAGAAGCTGCCCTCTCGGTCGGTGCCGGGCCGGAACGTGAGGATCGGCGTGCCGACATCAGGGCCCGTGCGGGCCAGCGCGAGTTCGGTCTCAGCGCGCAGATGCGCGTCGTGCGATTCGTCACCGGCGTGCGAGACCAGGTCCGGATCGAAGCCAGCCTGTCGAAGCACCGACGCGAGGAACACCTCGTGCTGCTCGCGCGCTTCGTCACGACGCTGATCTCGATGCAACGCCTCACCGAGCGCCGTGTACCAACGAGCGACGGCCGCCGGGTCGGAATCGCTCATGCGGATCTGATCAGCGATTCGAAGCCCTTGGTGACCGAGGTAGTGCCCCGCCCGATACTCCGGTTTGTACCACTCCTGGCGGTTGTCCTCGTTGAGGATGTAGAGCGAGATGAACCGCCACGCGACCGAGTACTGGCGCTGCTCTTGCACGTTGACGACCCAGCGAGACGTGATCCACGCCCACGGGCACACCGGGTCCCAGAAGAAATCGAGGTCGGTGGTCGTGCCGTCAGCCATGTGCTGACAGTACCGGGTGATGACACGCCACGAAATGGCCCACACTCACCTCGGTCAACTGCGGTTCGATCGTCCGACACTCGTCGGTCGCGGCCGGACAGCGCGAGTTGAAGCGACAACCGGCTGGCGGGTTGATCGCCGACGGCAACTCGCCTTCGAGTACGCGCTCTTCGACCAGTGTCTCGGCACCCGGAATCGCCGCCATCAACGCACGCGTGTAATGGTGCGTCGGCTTCTCGAAGAGGTCGTCGGAGCCAGCGATCTCACAGGTCTTGCCCATGTACATCACCATCACCCGATCGGAGATGTTCTTCACCACCGACAGGTCGTGGCTGATGAACATCAGACTGACGCCGTAGCGCGCCTTCATGTCTTCGAGGAGGTTCAGGATCTGCGCCTGCACCGACACGTCGAGCGCGGACACCGGCTCGTCGCAGATGATGACCTTCGGGTCGAGCACCAGCGCTCGGGCGATCGAGATGCGCTGGCACTGCCCGCCGGAGAACTGGTGCGGCTTACGTTCGCCATAACGCGGGTCGATGCCGACCGCCTCCATCAGGTCTTCGATGGTGTCGAGCGTCCACGAGTCGTTCTCGCCCCAGACCTTCAAGCCTTCGGCGATGATCTCGCGGACGGTGCGTCGGGGGTTGAGCGAACTGATCGGATCTTGGAAGATCATCTGCAACTGCGGTCGGACTCGACGCAGCTCCTCGCTCGAAAGCGACGTGAGGTCGGTCCCCCGGAAGGTGACCCGGCCCGAGGTCGGTCGGGGCAACTGGATGGTCGCACGGGCCGTGGTCGACTTGCCGCAGCCCGACTCGCCGACGATGCCCAACGTCTCGCCTTCGACGAGGTCGAAGCTGACGTCGGAGACGGCGTGGACCTTGCCGCCGGAGATGGGGAACTCGACGACCATGTTCTCGACGCGAACCAGTACGTCGTCGCCGTCGCGGAGGTGAGCAGTACCTGAGCCGGCCATCAGACGAGTTCTCCTATGACGTCGGTCATCGGTAGGCCAGCGGCGTTCTCGCCGTCGGCCAGGTTTGCGGCGAGCGCTGCGTCTCCGTCAGCCGTCCCCACGGGGTGGAAGCACGCGAAACGATGGTCGGCGCTGTCGCCGTCGAGCGGCGGCTTCGTGTTGAGGCAGTCGGGACGAGCGTGCCGACAGCGAGCCGCGAACGCGCAGCCCTGCGGCGGGTCGAGCAGGTTCGGCGGGCGCCCGGGGATCGGTTGGAGCCGAGAATGGCTCGGCATCGTCGGGTTCGGAATCGAGTCGAGCAACGCCTGGGTGTACGGGTGGCGCATGTCGGAGAAGATGCGGTCGGTCCGCCCCACCTCCATCAAGCGCCCGGCGTACATGACCCCGACCCGGTCTGCCCGCCCCCGGGCCACACCGAGGTCGTGGGTGATCAGGATCATCGACATCTTGCGCTCCGTTCGGAGCTCGTCGAGGAGATCGAGAATCGACTTCTGCACGGTCACGTCGAGCGCCGTGGTCGGCTCGTCGGCGATCAACAGACGCGGCTCGCAGGCGAGCGCCATGGCGATCACGACGCGCTGGCGCATACCACCCGACAACTCGTGTGGATACTGACGCAACCGCTGCTCCGGCGACGGAATGTGCACCTGCTTCAGCAACGCGACCGCACGCTCGGTTGCTTCACGCTTGGAGATGTTGAGGTGATAACGCATCGCCTCGGTCAGTTGAGCGTCGATCCGCTTGACCGGATTGAGCGAGGTCATCGGATCCTGGAACACCATCGCGACCTCGACGCCGAAGAAGTGCTTGCGCTCCGCTTTCGTCAGCGTGTCGATGTCGCGGCCGCCGATCTTGATCGAGCCGGTGCGCGTGCCGTTGCCGGCCAACAGGTTGATGAGCGTGCGGGCGAACACCGACTTTCCGGAGCCCGACTCACCGACGATCGCGTAGCTCTCGCCTTCGGCGAGTTCGAGCGAGACACCGTCGACAGCCCGAAGCCGTCCGGCCGGTGTGGCGAACTCGACGGCGAGATCCTCGACCTGCAGCATGCTCGACGTCGCAGAAGTGGAGTCGGTCACAGGCTTGCCTCCCGGATGTCGTAGCGCTTGAGCAGTCGGTCGCCCACGAGATTGAGGGCGAGCACGGTGAGGAACAGCACGATCGCCGGGGCGAACACGACGTGCGGTGCCTCGTTGAACTTGTCGCGGCCGGTGGCGATGATGGAGCCCCAGGTGATCGAGGGCGGCTGCACGCTCAAGCTGAGGAACGACAGCGAACTCTCCACCACCAAGATGATGCCGGTCGTGAGGAACGCGAACGAGACGAGCGTCGGCATCACGTTGGGCAACACCTCTCTGACGAGTATCGAACGCTTTCGCACGCCGAGCACCTCGGCAGCCTTCACGAACTCGCGGTCCGCGACCTGCAAGGTGCTGGCGCGAACGATGCGCGCCAAGGCGGGTATCGCCAACAGACTCACCGCCAAGATCACGTTGAAGAGGCTCTGGCCCCGAACGGTCACGATGAAGATGACGAGCAGCAACGCCGGCACCGACAGTGTGACGTTGATGATCATCTGGACGACGATGTCGACCTTGCCTTTGAGGTAGCCGGCGAGCAGGCCCATCAGACCACCGACGCCGATGCCGATCGCCGTCACCACCACTGCGACGAAGATCGACAGTCTCCCACCGATGACGACGCGGGAGAAGACGTCTTGGCCGAACGACGTGTTGCCCATGAAACCGCCGATCAGCGTGCAGTCTTCACCGGAGGCCGCGTCGTCACAACTGACGTCGAACATGTTCGTGATCCACGGCTGCGCGACGATCCTGTCGGCGTTGCGCAGGTCGGGATCTTGTACCAGCGGGTTCGCCTCGCCGAGGATCACGAACGCCAGCACGAGTACGAGCCAGCCCACGCTGACCCAGAAGACGAGATTCGAGTCACGCTTGCGTCCACCAGACGACGGCTTGGCGGTCGAGGTCTGGGCGATGTCACCTGCGATGTTGGTCATGACTCCGCCGCCTTCACTCGGGGATCGACGACGTTGTACAGCGCGTCGATGATCAGGTTGGTCACCACGAAGATGATCGCCACCAGCGCGACGAGCGTCTGTACGGCGAAGAACTCCTGTCGATACACCGCTTCGATCAGGTAGCCGCCCATTCCGTCGAAGTCGAAGATGAACTCCACGACGACCGCACCGTTGACGAGTTGGGCGATGTTCAGGCCGAGGACGGTCATGAGCGTGACGGTCGAAGGACGAAGAACATGGCGGAACAGGATGTGCGTGTTCGACATCCCCTTCGCCTTGGCGACGGCGACGAAGTCCTGCTGGAGGTTCTGGATCATGTCGGCGCGAAGTAGACGGAGGTACACGGGCGTCGCCGCGAGGCCGAGTACCACCGCAGGCAGCCAGATCGATCTGAGGTGCTCGAACACGCCATCGGACAACGGCGAGTATCCGGTCAATTTGTAGTAATCACGTTCCACGGCGAACGCGTATCGAAGCGTTTCGCCGATCACGAAGACCGGGAGTGACAACAACACGAACGCCATGAAGTTGACCGTCGTGTCGCCTCCCGAACCTCCTCGGAAGAAGTGGAAGATCAAGACCGGGAGGACGAGCGCGACAGCGATGACGCTGGTCAACAGCCAACCGAGCGTGAACTCAGCGAGGAGGTAGATGGGCACGACGATCACCCCCAGCGCCCAGAGCGGGATTCTCCGCGGGGGTTTGCTCGCCTGGTACGCCGACCAGATGCCGAGCGGGATGGCGAGAGCCAATGCGATGAATTGACTGTAGAGAAAGAGGAAGATCGTCCGGGGCAGGCGCTGCTCGATCGTGTCGGAGAGCGGCTCCTGATTCTTGTAGAACGCGTAGCCGAGGTCGCTGTTGATCAAGACCTGATTGCTCCAGGCTCCATACTGCGACAGCAGCGACCGGTCGAGGCCCTGGTCGTCGACGCACTCCTGTACCGCTTCTTCGGTGGCGGCCGTACCAAGTGCGATCTCGCACGGCTCACCCGGCACCTGCCGGATCAGGAACGACGTTCCCAACGTGACGAGCAAGAGCACCACCGCTGCGCCGATGACGCGTTGGGTCGCGTACTTGGTGTCGATACGCCATCGGAGGACGAAAAAGAGCGCCGTCAAGACGACGATCAGCAGCAGCAAGATCATGAAAGCACCTCGGTCGGGAACGGGACAGGCAGCGAGCCGGTGGGGTGCGACACCATGTCGTGTCGCACCCCACCAGATCAGCGGATCAGCAGATCAGTAGCTCAGCTCTCGATCCAGGCTTCGTCGACCTCGACGCGCCCGGCAACTGCCTGCTGGTTGCGGTTGCCCGACTCCAGCGTGATGTGCTGGAGACCGTGGACCCCGTCGCGGTACGGGATCGACCACTGCGTGGTGTCGAGCCACATGTTGTACACCTGATCGGCGAACAACTGGTTCATCTCCTTGGCGATCTCGTCGATTTCGGCCCGATCGACCGTGGTCCACGACTCGAACAGCAATTCATCCATGGCCGGGTCGACGATGCGACCGAAGTTCAGCGCAAGACCCTCGGCGTGGCGGCTGTGCCACCAGACGAGCTCGAGTCCCGGGTGACCCTGACCGTGGTTACGCCAGGCGAACACTTCGAACTGGCCGGTGATCGCACGGGTGATCAATTCGGACTGTGCGAACTGGTCGATCGCCACGTTGAGCCCGCAGTTGCGGTTCCACATGTCGGCGAACAGCTCCGCGGTCAACAGGTTGGCCGGTGCGTCGGTCGTACCGTAGTTGATGACGTCCGGCCGTCCGATCTCGTCGAAGAGGGCGTTGCCGGCCTCGGGGTCGAACTGCGGAAAGCCCGGGTCCTCGATGTAGCCAGCGGCACCCTCAGCGAACGGACCGTTGGCCAGCGCGTTGCCCGGCGCACGGAACGTCAGGTACTCGTTGCGGTCGGTGCACAGCGTCAACGCCCGACGAACGTCGGGGTTGTCGAACGGCGGGATCGAGTTGTTGAACATCAGGTAACCGACCTCGCGGGCAGGGTCGGTCTCGACGAGACCGTTGCCGTCGTCGAGCCACTCGCCTTCCCAGAACTCGCGGTTCTCACCGAAGCTGTCGTGGTTGACGTCGGCGTCGCCGGACTGCATCGTCGCCCGACGTGTCGACACGTCCGGGTTCGGACGGAAGTCCACACCGTCGAGGTACGGCAACGGCTCACCGTCGGCACCCATGCGCCAGTAGTTCGGGTTGGCGACGAGACGAGTCACCTCGCCGCGAACCTGCTCCTCCATGATGAACGGACCGGTCCCGACCGCGAGGTCACCGGCGCGGGTCTCGCTGTCCCAGAAGCTCGGGGCCAGCAGCCAGCCGGTGCGGCCGGCGAGGTTGTTGCCGAAGGTGGCGAAGGGCTTGTTGAAGCTCACCGTCACCGAGCCGTCGTCGTTCAGCACGATGCTGTCTTCGATCGCGCCCGGGTTGTTGGCGTTGAGCGGCGTGCCGTTGAGCAGGTCGAAGAAGACCTGGCCCTGCAGCGTGCCACTCGCCATCTCGATCATGTTGCGGTAGACCGCAGCACCATCGGCAGGCGTGCCGTCGTGGAACGTCACACCGTCACGCATGACGAGCGTGAACTCGGTGAAGTCGTCGTTGGCGGTGAACTCCTGCAGCAGGAAAGGCTCGATGCCACCGTCTTCGTTGACGATCGTCATCGTGTCGGCCACTGCGTTCATCACGGTGATGCACGACACGGCGCAGTTGGCCCCGGGGATGTCCCACGTGTCCGACTCGGCTTCGAGCAGGTACGTCAGGGTGCCGCCGCGCTGGATCGCCATCGGCTCGGCCATGTCGTCTTCGCCATCGGCGGGTTCCTCGGCCATGTCGTCTTCGCCGTCGGCTGGCTCGTCGGCCGGCTCGTCGCCATCGTCGGCCGGTTCGTCGGCGGGCTCCTCGGCGTCGTCGGCCGGTTCGTCGGCGGGCTCCTCGCCGCCGCCGGCGTCGACTTCTTCGTCGGCACCGGTGTCATCGCTGCTGTCGTCGCTTCCGCCACAGGCGGCTGCGATCATCGCACCCGCCACGAGCGGGGCGACCACGAGACGGACACGTCGTTTCATGATTCCCCCTTCAGGAACCCCGGATGGGTTCTGTCGTAGGAACAGAGTATGTCAGGCGTCACACTCCAGGAGAAATCAGGAGACGCATCACGAACACACGAGCGGTCCGGAGACGACCACCGCGTCAGAGCGTGGCAGTGAAAAGGGGGGGTCCGAAGTGCTGGGTCTCGATGACGCCGCTCAGAGCGACGTGCGCTCGATCTCGATGTCTTCGTAGGTCTCGATGATGTCGCCCGGCTTGAGATCTTGGAAGTCGTCGAGGCCGACACCACACTCGAAGCCTTCGCGGACTTCACGTGCGTCGTCCTTGAAGCGCTTCAGCGACGCGATCGCGCCCTTCCAGATGATCGTGCCGTCGCGCAGGAAACGCACCTTGGACCCGCGGGTGATGACACCCGAGGTGACCATGCACCCGGCGATCGCGCCCAGCTTGGGAACCCGGAAGATCTCGCGCACCTGGGCTTCGCCGGTGACCTGCTCTTCGAACTCGGGGTCGAGCATGCCGACCATCGACAATTCGATGTCTTCGAGCAGCTTGTAGATGATCTCGTAGGTACGGATCTCGACCTCGGCGTGCTCGGCAGCCTTGCGCGCCTTGCCGTCGGGTCGCACGTTGAAACCGATGATGGTGGCGTTGGTCGCCTCGGCGAGCGTGATGTCGTTCTCGGTGATCCCGCCGACGGCGCGATGCACGAACGACAACTCGACCTCGTCACCGTTGAGCTGACGAAGCGAATTGGTGACCGCCTCGAGCGAACCCTGCACGTCGGCCTTGATGAGCAGGTTGAGCTGCGCCTTCTCGCCAGCCTGGATCTGGGCAAAGATGTCTTCGAGCTTCGTGCCCGTCTTGACACGCGAGTCCTCACGAAGGTGACGTGCCTTGAGGCGCTCGGCTCGCGCCTCGCCGACCGTGCGGGCGACCTTCTCGTCGGGAGCGGCACGGAACTCGTCGCCAGCTTCGGGAACCGTCGACAGGCCCAGGACCTGGACCGGCGTGGACGGACCCGCCGTCTTGACCTGCTCACCCTTGTCGTTGATCATGGCGCGGACCTTGCCCCAGGCGCCGCCTGCGACGATCGGGTCGCCCACCTTGAGCTCGCC
This sequence comes from Ilumatobacter sp., assembly GCF_046290335.1. Lineage (GTDB taxonomy): Bacteria > Actinomycetota > Acidimicrobiia > Acidimicrobiales > Ilumatobacteraceae > Ilumatobacter_A. Next base: position 41,788 of record NZ_JBKAGH010000008.1, read on the forward strand.
CTTGTCGACGAGCACCGTGGCGACGGGGCCGCGGCCCTTGTCGAGCTGAGCCTCGATGACGATGCCCTTCGCTCGGCCGGTCGGGTTCGCCTGCAGATCTTCGAGTTCGGCGACCACCTGGAGCTGCTCGATCATCTCGGCAACGCCGATGCCCTTCAGCGCCGACATCTCGACGACGATCGTGTCGCCGCCCCACGACTCGGGAACGAGTTCGTACTCGGCGAGTTGCGTCAGCACACGCTGCGGATCAGCGTTGTCCTTGTCGATCTTGTTGACCGCCACCACGATCGGCACGTCCGCCGCTCGTGCGTGGTTGATCGCCTCGATCGTCTGAGGCATCAGGCCGTCGTCGGCCGCCACCATCAACACGACGATGTCGGTCGCTTCGGCGCCACGAGCACGCATCTGCGTGAACGCCGCGTGACCCGGTGTATCGAGGAACGTGACCGAGCCATGCTCGTTGTGCACCTGATAGGCACCGATGTGCTGCGTGATGCCGCCAGCCTCGCCCTCGACGACGTTGGCGCCACGAATGTGGTCGAGCAAGGTCGTCTTGCCATGGTCGACGTGGCCCATCACGGTGATCACCGGTGGACGCGGTTCGAGATTCTCGTCATCGTCGGAGTCGTCGAACAGCTTCTGCAGCTCGACCTCTTCTTGTTGACCGGGCTCGACCAGCAGGATCTCCGCACCGACTTCGAGCGCGAACAGCTCCATCTGCTCGTCGGCGAGCGTCATCGTCGCCGTGACCATTTCGCCGTTGGTGAGCAAGAAGCGGACGACGTCAGCGGCAGTACGGTTCAGCTTCGGGCCGAACTCCTGCGCCGACACGCCCCGCTCGATGATGATCTCGCCGGCGGGAACGGGCACATCGGACGACGTGTACTGCGTGAGCTGTGGCTGGAGATCGTCCTGGTCGCGACGACGACGCCGACGACCGGTACGACGCGGCGGACGCCGCTGGCCGCTCGGACGATTGCCGCCGGGGCGACCGGGACCGCCACCGGGGCCACCGCCACCGGGAGCACCGCCGCCAGGACGCTGCCCGCCAGGACCGCCGCCGGGGCGATAGTTGCCGCCGCCACCAGGGCGCGGCGCACCACGGCCGCTCGGTGACGCCGGACGCGAAGAACCGGGCGGCGGGGGAATCGGCTTGCCGGACGGCGACAACGGCTTGGCTGCGCCGGGCGGAGGAGGAACCGGTCGACCCGATGGGCTCACCGGCGCCTTCGACGCGGGTGACGCCGACACGTCGTGCGGCAGCGGCGATGTGGTTTCCGGCGGCGGAGTGCCGTCGGCGCTGGGTCGAGCGCTCGAGATCACGCGACGCGGCTCCGGTGGCGGAGGCGGCGGGGCAGGAGCCGGAGCGGGAGCCGGACGCGTGGCCGCCGACTTCGGGATCGGCTTGCCTTCAGCAGCGAGCACCACCAGGTCGGCCGCCGACGGGCCGGTCTCTGCAGCTGGTGCGGGTGCCGGAGCGGGTGCCGGAGCGGGCTGGGGCGCAGGGGCTGCAGGGCGCGGCGACGGCGGAGCAGGCGGCGGCGGCTTCGATGGCAACGACGTCGAGGGGCGAGTGGCTGGCGGCTCTGCCGGTGTCGGAGCGTCGGCTGCCGGCGCCGATTCGGTCGTGGTATCGGCCGGCTTCTTCGACGACACGATCGGCGTGACCGTCGCCTCGGTCTCGGGCGCGCCGCCCTGTTCGGGCTGCTCGGCGGCGCTGTCGGCTGGCGACGACTCGACGCCAGCGGGAGCGGCACTCGTCGACGTGTCGACGACATCGTCGGTGGTCGCGGTTGCAGCGCTGCCCGTCGTGCCGGTCGCAGCCGCAGGGGCCGCCGGCGAGTCGGCGGTTTGCTTGGCTGCGGCTTTCTTCGTGGTCGACTTCTTGGCGGCCGACTTCTTGGCAGCCGACTTCTTCGCTGGCTTGACCTCTTCGGGCTGCTCGTCGCGAGTCAGGCCTTCGCGCTCGGCGCGACGACGCAACATGTCGGCGTATGCCTCCTGCAGGGTCGACGAGGGGCCCTTGGCCGCCACGCTCGCCGCCTTCGCGAGGTCGAGCAACTCTGCATTGGTCATCCCGAGCTCCTTGGCGAGCTCGTGGATTCGGATCTTCTTCGCAGACACGTTTCGATTCAACCTTTCCCTGTCGTCTTTCCCTCACCCGGCACGCAATCAGCGGGTGTTGTTCGTCGTTCGGATCGCGTCGAGCTCGTCTCGACCGATGGTGGTGCGCCAGGCTCTGGCGAACTGGCTTCGTCGAATCGCCTCATCGAGACACGACGATTCGATCGTCGCGAGCTCGGCGTCACCCGAGCCGTCGACTGCCCGGCACAGCCACGCGCCACGACCGCTGCTCGGCCCATCGACGACGATGCCGTCGGCCGACCGGGTGATCCGAACGAGTTCGGACGCCGGGCGGCGCTGACGGCAGCCGATGCAGCTGCGGACGGGATGATGACGATCAATCGCTGGAACCAGCCTTCGTATAGCCCGCCGCTTCCGCCGAGACCGCGGTGTCGAACCACACCTCGGCGATAGTGGCACCGTAGTAGCTGCCATCGGGCTCGTGATACTTCATGGAGTCGCGGTTGCCCTTGATCGGGTAGCCCTCGGGGGCGACGGCCGGATCGTCGAGCGGCGCGTGGCCACCGACGGGCAGACCCGCCGCCTCGGCAAGGATCGCCGCGTCCTCGGCCGCCCGGTCAGCCTGGCGTTGAGCAGCCGCCTCGGCAGCCATCTGGTCCTGCCATGCCGACTCCGAGATGACCGTTCCGTCCGTGGCGTGCCACTCCATCTCACCGGTCTCGGTGTTGGCGACCCATTGGCCGTCGGCGTAGTCGACGTTCTCCTCGTCACGGCCGCCGGCGGGGATGCCTTCGGCCAGTTGCGTCTCAGAGCGGATGTCGACGCGCACGCCGGTCAACCGAGCTGCCAGCCGCGCGTTCTGGCCTTCACGACCGATGGCGAGGCTGAGCTGGTGGTCGGGCACGATGACATCGGCCTGTGTGCCGTCAGGCGACATGATCACCTGGGTGACCTTGGCGGGCGACAACGCCTTCGCAACGAAGTCGTGGATGTCTTCGGAGAACGGGACGATGTCGATCTTTTCGCCTCGCATCTCGTTGACGACCATCCGGACACGGCCGCCACGAGCACCGACGCACGCGCCGACCGGATCGACGTTGTGGTCGTTCGACCAGACGGCGATCTTCGTGCGGTGACCGGGTTCGCGAGCGCAGGCCTTGATCTCCACGATGCCGTCGGCGATCTCGGGGACCTCGAGTTCGAACAGCCGCTTGATGAGTCCGGGGTGCGTGCGGGACACGACGATCTGCGGGCCCTTCGGCGTGCGACGGACCTCGACGATGTAGGCCTTCTGGCGCTCACCCTGGTCGGGACGCTCGAAGGGCACCTGCTCGGCCTGCGGCAGCAACGCCTCCGCGCGGCCCAGGTCGAGCAGCGTGTAGCGAGCGTCGGTGCGCTGGATGATGCCGGTCACGATGTCGCCCTCGCGGTTCGCGTACTCCTCGAACTTGCGATCCGATTCGACCTCGCGGATGCGCTGGCTCATCACCTGACGGAAGGTCTGCGCCGCGATGCGGCCCATCTCCTCCTTCTTCGGCGTGTCGTCGCGCTCGTTGACCCAGTTGCCGTCTTCGTCGACGTCGTAGGCGATGAACGAGAAGTCCATGGTCTCGGGGTTGACCTCGACGACCACCTCGTCTGCGGCGTCGGGTCGGCGCTTGTACGCCGACGCGAGCGCGTCGACGAGCACATGGAGCAGAGCGTCTTCCGACAGCCCCTTCTCCTGTGCGAGCAGCGAGATGGCTTCGCTCATGTCGAGATTGGTCACGACTCTTGCTTCTCCTTCTTGGTCGCAGCAGCATCTGCTGACTTGGGTGCAGCAGCTGCTGACTTCTTCTTCGTGCCGCCTGGTTTGGGAGCGGGGCCCCACTCGAACACGGTGCGAGCCTTGTCGATGCCGTCGATCGGGAACGTGCGCTCCTCGCCGGAGTCGAGCAACACCGTCGCCGTGGTCTCGTCGGCACCGATCAACTTGCCGTCGATGCGGCGGTCCTCGCCCTCACCCACGGCGTGGCCGGCGAGACGAACGGTGATGTCCTTGCCGATCTCACGCTGGAAGTGCCGCGAAGTGCGGAGTCGACGTTCGAGGCCGGGGCTGGTGACCTCGAGCGTGAACTGACCGGCGATCGGATCCTCGTGATCGATCTCACGCGAGATCAAGCGAGTGGCCAGCGACAGCGTGTCGAGGCTGATACCCGACTCCGAGCCCGGCGGCGTGTCGAGCGTGATCTGCACCACGGCGCTCATCCGCACGATGTCGTAGAGCTCGAGATCGAGGTCGGAGGCAATCGGTTCGACGAGCGCTCGTACTCGTTCGAGTTCTGTTGCTGCCATCGTTGTCTCCTCTCTCCTGATCTCGGTGTCGTCGAGGCCCGTTCAACAAACAAGGCGTGAGGCAGAGCCCCACGCCTTGGTCAAGTGAACCAATTTGCGGAATCCGATGCTAGCAGCCGATCGCGTCGCTCGGGGCCGAGGACGCTGCGTTTCGGTCCGGGCGCTCGATCGAGCGCGATGTCCCGAGCGCGATGTCCCGGCGCCGTGTCGCAACGCCGTGTCGCAACGCCGTGTCGCAACGCCGTGTCGCGCGGTGCGACCGCTCCCGAGCGTGTCGACGTCGGGCAGATAGGTTCTCGGCGTGCTGCGCATGTCGAAACTGTTCTTGAAGACGCTTCGCGATGATCCCGCCGACGCCGAGGTGCCGAGCCACCGGTTACTCGTCCGCGCCGGCTACATCCGCAGAGTCGCGCCGGGCGGCTTCTCCTGGCTCCCGCTGGGCTGGGAGGTGTACCGAAACGTCGAACGCGTCGTTCGTGACGAGATGAACGCCGCCGGCTTCCAAGAAGTGCACTTTCCGGCACTGCTCCCCCGCGAGCCGTACGAGGCGACGAACCGGTGGACGGAGTACGGCGACAACCTGTTCCGTCTCGTCGACCGCAAGGGTGCCGACTTCCTCCTCGCTCCGACGCACGAGGAGATGTTCACCCTGATGGTCAAAGACGTCGCTGGCTCCTACAAGGACCTGCCGCTGAGCATCTATCAGATCCAGACGAAGTACCGCGACGAAGCGCGGCCTCGCGCCGGGTTGTTGCGGACCCGCGAGTTCGTGATGAAGGACTCCTACAGCTTCGATCTCGACGATGCAGGGCTCCAAGCGTCGTACGACGCGCACCGCGCCGCCTACATCTCGCTGTTCGAGCGGATGGGCCTGCCCTATGTGATCGTGTCGGCCATGTCGGGCGCGATGGGTGGATCGGCGTCGGAAGAGTTCCTCGCGCCGATGACCGTCGGCGAAGACACCTACATCCGTTGCACCTCGTGTGCGTATGCAGCCAACGTCGAAGCGGTCACCACGCCCGTTCCCGATGCGATCCCACTCGACGGTCTTCCCGACGCCGTCGTGCACGACACGCCCGACACACCGACGATCGAGACCCTCGTCGACTTCGTCAACGCCGATCCGGCGCTACGTCGACCGGATCGCGACTGGACCGCCGCCGACACGCTCAAGAACCTCGTCGTCAACCTGAAGCACCCGGACGGATCCGTGGAGCCGTTGGCGATCGGCATCCCCGGCGACCGCGACGTCGACATGAAGCGACTCGAGGCGCAGGTCGCCCCGGCCGAGCCGGAACCGTTCTCCGAGGACGACTTCCGGAAGTACCCGGCACTCGCCAAGGGCTACATCGGCCCCGGTGCACTCGGCGCCGAGAGCGCCTCGGGGATCCGATACCTCGTCGATCCTCGCGTCGTGACCGGGACCGCGTGGATCACCGGCGCGGACCGCCACGGCAACCACGTGATCAACCTGACCGCAGGGCGCGACTTCACGCCCGACGGCGTGATCGAAGCCGCCGAGATCCTCGACGGCGACGTCTGCCCGCAGTGCGGCTCCGACGTCGAGATCGCTCGCGGTATCGAGATCGGCCACATCTTCCAGCTCGGTCGCAAGTACGCGGAGGCGCTCGACCTGTGGGTGCAAGGAGAGGACGGCAAGCCGATCACCCCCACGATGGGGTCGTACGGCGTCGGCGTCACCCGCTGTCTGGCGGCGATCGCCGAATCGACCCTCGACGACATCGGATTGTGCTGGCCTCGCGAGATCTCGCCTGCCGACGTCCACCTCATCATGGCGGGAAAGGAAGACGGCCCGCAGCGTGAAGTCGCCGAACGGCTCGCAGCGGATCTCGACGCCCGCGGCATTCGCGTCCTGTTCGACGATCGGGTGAAAGTGTCGCCCGGCGTGCGCTTCAAGGACGCCGAGTTGATCGGCGTGCCGACGATCGCTGTGGTCGGTCGCGGCGTGGCCGATGACGACCCGACGATCGAGGTGAAGGACCGTCGTTCCGGCGACCGCGACGACGTCCCCCTCGCCGACGCCGTCGCCCACCTCGTTGCCGTCTGCACCACCTGACCGCCGACCGTATCGGTTTGTCTCTGAGACAAACCGATACGGTCGGGTGCGAGCGGGGCGTCAGCTCGGCAGTATTTTGAGCCGGCATGTACGCCACCCCGTATGCCGCCCTGCATCCCGATCGGCCAGCGTTCGTCATGGCATCGACCGGCGAATCGGTCAGCCTCAGCGAGTTCGAGGCCCGAGCCAATCGACTCGCGCACCTGCTGTACGCGCACGGCCTACGTCCACTCGACCACTACTCCGTCTTCATGGAGAACAACGACCGATACCTCGAATCATGTGGTGCGGGCGAACGCTCCGGTCACTACTACACCTGCATCAACTCCTATCTGACGCCTGAGGAGATGGCCTACATCGTCGACAACAGCGACTCGCAGGTCGTCATCACCTCGGCGGCGAAGTACGACACGGTCGCTGCCGCCCTGCCCGACTGTCCCGCCGTGACGCTGGTGCTCGTCGTCGGAGGAGCTGACGCCGGCATCGCCCTCGACGATCGCATCCAGGACTTCGAGGCAGCGACCGCACATCACCCGTCGACGCCGATCGAGCACGAACGGCTCGGCACCCCGATGCTCTACTCGTCTGGCACCACGGGCCGCCCGAAGGGAATCATCCGCCCGCTTCCCGATCAACCACCGAGCGAGCAGATGCCGTTGTTCGCGTTCCTCTCGGCGCTGTGGCACTACCGCGAGGACATGGTCTACCTGTCGCCCGCGCCGTTGTATCACTCGGCACCTCAAGCAGCGGTCAGCCTCACGCTGCGCCATGGCGGCACCGTCGTCATCATGGAACGCTTCGACCCCGTGGAGTATCTCCGTCTCGTCGAGAAGTACCAGGTCACCCACACCCAGTTGGTGCCGACGATGTTCAGCCGCATGCTCAAGCTGCCCGCCGAAGACCGCCAGCGCTACGACCTGTCGTCGCTCGAGATCGCCGTGCACGCGGCCGCGCCGTGCCCGGTCCAGGTGAAAGAACAGATGATCGAGTGGTGGGGTCCGATCATCCACGAGTACTACGGAGCCACCGAAGGCCTCGGCTTCGCTGCGTGCAACACCGAGGAGTGGCTGGCGCACAAGGGCACCGTCGGGCGCATCGTGCTCGGCGACTTGTTCATCGCCGACGACGAGATGAACGAGTTGCCGATGGGCGTCCCCGGCACGATCTGGTTCAAGACGGCGACCGAGTTCGAGTACCACAACGACGACGAGAAGACCTCGGAAGCGAAGTCGGCCGACGGCACGATGACGACGGTGAACGACGTCGGCTACGTCGACGAGGACGGGTTTCTCTATCTCACCGACCGGGCGACGTTCATGATCATCTCGGGCGGCGTCAACATCTATCCGCAAGAGACCGAGAACCTGCTCATCACACATCCGTCGGTCGCCGACGCGGCCGTGTTCGGGGTACCCAACGTCGACCTCGGCGAGGAGGTGAAGGCCGTCGTGCAACCGATGCCCGGCATCGAAGCCGACGACGCGCTCGCAGCCGAGTTGACGGCGTTCTGCGCCGAGCACCTCGCTCGCCACAAGGTGCCGCGCTCGATCGATTTCACGGACGAACTCCCTCGCCTTCCCACCGGCAAGCTCTACAAGCGCAAACTCCGCGACGCCTACTGGAACGACTCGCCGAACAAGATTCTCTCCTGACCTACCCGTAACGGTTTGTGTCAGACACAAACCGTTACGGGTGGATGATCGCCCGGGTGGACAGCGATCGCTTGCGATGTGATCGCTTCAGGGGCCCTTCAGGAGTGACGGAGGAGGCCCTGGTCGATGACGATGCGTTCGTCGCCACCCGCGCCGTCGTGCGCGCTCGTCGTGAAGATCGTCTCGCCGGCCTGCTCGCCCGCCCACATGCGGATCGTCAACGCCTCGCCGGGGAACACCGGCGAAGCGAAACGGCCCTCGACGTGATCGAAGCGCGCGGGGTCACTGTCGCAGAGCGTGTGGAGCAGCGCCCGACCGGTGAATCCGTACGTGCACAGGCCGTGCAGGATCGGCGTATCGAAGCCCCCCATCGCGGCGAACGCCGGGTCGGTGTGCAACGGGTTGCGATCACCCGACAGGCGGTACACGAACGCCTGATCGCGAGACGTCTGGTACGTCACGACGTGGTCGGCGTCACGCTCTGGCGGCACGTTCTTCGGTCCGGAAGGCCCACGATCGCCGCCCCAGCCGCCCTCACCGCGGATGAACGCCGACATCGTGGTGGTGTACAACGGCTCGCCGTCCATCGTGGCGACGTTGCGCGATTCCACGACAGCAGCTTTGCCCTTGTCGTACATCCCGATGATCTCGCCGGTGATGGTCGCGGTCCCTTCGACCGGAATCGGCCGGTGCAAGGTGACGGCTTGCTGGCCGTGCACGAGCATCGCCGGATTGAACGTGCCGATCTTGCCCATCGCCGAACCGCGGCCGTATCCGATCACGACGGGAAACGTGGGGAAGACGCGCTGGTCGATTCCGTTGGAGTTCTCGGTCGTGAACGCCAACTCCTCGTGACCCGCTCCGATCCCGACCGCGTACAGCAGCGCGTCCTTGGAGTTCCACGAGACGTCGATCGGGTCGGACGTGGCGCCGACGGCATCAGGATTCAGTGGCATGTCATGCTCCGTTCAGTTCTGCCCGATCCCGGCGATCAGGTTCTGGGGTGGTCCGCCGGTGGCACCGTTCATGCCGGTGTTCCCACGGGCCTCGGCGAGGAGACCTTCGACCGCTGCGCCGAGCAGCGTCGGGTCCTCGATCGGGTCGATCGACGGGCCGCGAACCCACGGCTCTGCGACCGCGAGGAACTGCCCTGAGGCTTCGAAGACGCGCCCGGTCACACCCGCTGCCTCCTCCGAGCACAGCCACGTGACGATCGGAGCGATCCACTTCGGTGAGCGAGCCTCGCGTTCCTCGTCGGACTCTGGCTCCGGGCCCAGGCCCTCGGTCATGCGGGTGAGCGCCACGGGCGCCACTGCGTTGACCGTGACCCCGTAGCGGGCGAGTTCGAGCGCTGCAATGTTGGTGAACGACGCGATGCCCGCCTTGGCGGCGCCGTAGTTGGTCTGACCCGGATTGCCGTAGATCCCCGACACCGAGGAGGTGTTGACGATCCGCCCGCTGACCGGCTTGCCAGCCTTCGACTGGTCTCGCCAATACGCTGCAGCGTGACGGGCAGGGGCGAAGGTTCCCTTGAGATGCACGTGGATCACCGCGTCCCACTCGGCTTCCGACATGTTGGCGAGCATCCGGTCCCGCAGGATGCCGGCGTTGTTGACCACACCGTGCAGATCACCGAACGTCTCGATCGCCAGATCGATCATCCGCTTGGCGCCGTCCCAGTCCGCCACGTTGTCGCCGTTGGCCACGGCCTCACCGCCCAGGGCGACGATCTCGGCGACGACCTGCTCGGCAGGTGACAGGTCACCGCCGCTGCCATCGATCGCTCCGCCCAGATCGTTGACCACGACCTTGGCACCCTGACGAGCGAGGCTCAGCGCATGCTCGCGCCCGATCCCGCGTCCGGCGCCGGTGACGATGACGACCCGCCCTTCACACAATCCACTCATGGCCGTCACCGTAGGCCCTGCGCTGCGAGAGGATCGAAGTCGACGGCGCACCTGCCTCTCCCCTGTCGCCCGGCCCCCGTCACCTGTCACACTTCGCCCGTCGTCCGTTGTCGCGTCTGCGCCACGCTCCAGCCGACCCGTCGACGGCGAGGCCGGGTGACCGATGCCGCTGGATCGGCTCGACGTCGTCGGGTCCAAGCCGCAGGACCAGCCGTATCCTCGACTACGTGGGCGATCGACTCGTGGCGGATGTGGTGATCGTGGGAGCGGGACCCGCGGGGTCGGCAGCTGCCATCGAGTTGGTTCGGGCGGGCCGGACGGTCGTCGTCCTCGACAAGGCCTCCTTCCCTCGCGACAAGTGCTGCGGCGACGGCCTCACGACACTGGCCTTGCGTGAACTCGAGCACCTCGGCTTCGAGCCCGGTTCGGTCGCCGACTGGTTCGACGTCGCCGGCGCCACCCTGCGTTCGCCGTCCGGACGCGTGGTCGAGGTGCCGCTGCCCGACGACGGCAAGTACTCCGCGGTCGCACCGCGACTGCAACTCGACAACGCACTGGTCGACCTCGCGCGCCGCGTCGGTGCCGACGTTCGCGACGGATCCGGATTCCACTCGCTCGAGCGGTTCGACGACCGGGTCGATGTCGTGGCCGACGACCTCTCGGTGACGGCCCGCTACGTGATCGCGGCCGACGGCATGTGGAGTCCGGTTCGCAAGGCCGTCGGCGCCAACGTCGCCGGCTACCTCGGCGAATGGCACGGCTTCCGCCAGTACGCGTCGAACGTCACCGGCCCGGCCGCCTCGCAGCTGTTCGTGTGGTTCGAGCCCGATCTGCTCCCCGGCTACGCCTGGTCGTTCCCACTGCCCGGCAACCGGGCGAACGTCGGCTTCGGGGTGCTTCGCGACGGCGAGCGCTCCGGGAAGGACACCAAGGCGATCTGGCCCGACCTGCTCCAGCGGCCGCACGTGATCGAGGCGCTCGGCGCGGACTTCGAGATGGACGACCGCCACACGGCGTGGCCGATTCCGGCCCGGATCGATTCGCTGCCATTGACGTCGGATCGGGTGTTGTTCGTGGGTGACGCCGCCGCGGCGACCGACGTGATGACGGGTGAAGGCATCGGCCAGGCCCTGCTCACCGGGCGCCTCGCCGCCGAGTCGCTGATCTCCGCCGGTGCGCTCCAACCGAGCGTCGCCGCCGACCTCTACCGACGCGAAGTAGCACATCATCTCGTCGCCGATCATCGGATGTCGCTCGCGCTCGGCAAGGTGTTGACGACGTCGTGGGGCGCACGCGGTGCGCTTCGAGTCGTCGAACGCAGCGGCAACTGGGGTCGGCGCAACTTCGCCCGATGGATGTTCGAGGACGAACCGCGTGCAGTGGCGCTCACACCCAGCCGCTGGCACCGCGACTTCCTCGCCCGCCCAGGCGCCTACGCCTGACCAGAAAGGTCATCGTGCCTGGCACCATGACCTTTGACCAGAAAGGTCATCGTGCCTGGCACCATGACCTTTGCGCCCTGACCTTCACGACCTTCAAAGAGGTCATCGTGCCTGGCACCATGACCTCGCGGTGTCGGCGCGGTGTACTCACTCGTCGGGGAGTTTGGACTCCACGGTGACGTCGCCGACGTCGACACGGATCCCGTCGGCGTCGATGTCGGTGGGCTCGTCCGGTGACTCCGACACGGCGACGATCTCGTCGCGCTTGGGGCCCTCGTAGATCTCGCTCAGGGCCACCATCGCGCCGGCCATCGCCGCACCGGCGACGCCACCCTTGCGGCGGCCGGCTTCGATCGCCGACAGCCGGCGCTGCGCCTGCATCTCCTCCGCCTCGATCGACGCGGCATCGATGCCCGGATCGACCAAACCGAGCGTGGCGGCCGAACCGCTCGCATCCGCGGCGCCCACGTCGGTGGGCTCGTCCGAGCGTGCGGGATCGGGAGCGCGGCCGTCCGACGAGGTCATCCCCCCGATCGTAGAGCCGGCGCAGAGACCGAGCACGACGGCGCATCGAGCTGGTCGGCCACTATCTTCGAGCGGAGCATGACGGTGACGAGCGGAGCATGACGGTGACGAGCGAGCAGACATGACCGAGTACGCCTTCGATCCGACGCACGGCACCGGTCCGTCCGGACCCGCGCCGATCACACCGATGGACGACCGAGAGACCGGCGAGGTCTTCGAGCGCATCTTCTTCGAATTGCGCAAGGTGATCGTGGGCCAGACCCGCCTCCTCGAACGCATGCTCGTCGGTGTGCTGTGCCGAGGTCACTGCCTCCTCGAGTCGGTCCCCGGCCTCGCCAAGACGCTGGCAGCCGAGACGCTCGCGAACGTGGTCGGCGGCACGTTCGCTCGCATCCAGTTCACCCCCGATCTGCTCCCCTCCGACATCGTCGGCACGCGCATCTACCGCGGCTCGTCGGAGACGTTCGACGTCGAGTTCGGACCGGTGTTCGTCAACTTCTTGCTCACCGACGAGATCAACCGAGCACCCGCCAAGGTGCAGTCGGCGTTGCTCGAGGTGATGGCCGAACAGCAGGTCACGATCGGCGGTGTCACCCACCCCGTGCCGACACCGTTCTTCGTCGTCGCCACGCAGAACCCGATCGAGTCGGAAGGCGTCTACAACCTGCCCGATGCGCAGCGCGATCGCTTCATGATGAAGATCACCCTCGATCATCCGACCGCCGACGAGGAGATGGCGATCCTCGACCGGATGAGCGTCACCGCTGCATCGCCGATACCCGAGCAGGTCATCTCGCTCGACCAACTCGTCGAGCTGCAGACGCGCGCCGACCGCGTCTTCGTCGATCGCTCCGTCAGCCAGTACGCCGTCGACGTGGTCCAGTGCACCCGATACCCGAGTCGGTTCAACCTGGCAGACCTCGACAGCATCATCGGGCTCGGAGCGAGCCCCCGTGCCACGATCAACCTGATTCGGGGCGCACGCGCCCTCGCCATGCTGCGTGGTCGCACCTACGCGACGCCCCAAGACGTGTTCGACCTCGCGCCCGAGATCCTGCGTCACCGGTTGCTGCTCACCTACGACGCGCTCGCACGCGACGTCACGTCCGATCAGATCGTGCAGCGAATCCTCGCCACGGTGCCCGCCAACTGGGTGTCACCCAAGCCGAACGACGCGTTCGAGCGGAGCTGACATGGCCCCGCCGACGGACCCGGACGGCATCACCTGGTACGCCGGAGGCGACGTGACCATCCGGGAACAACCGACCGCGCAGCCCGCCGCGACCCGACCGCCGACATCGCTCCCCGCAACGCCTCCGCCTGCCCCGGCACATCCGTGGCTGGCGGGGCCGACCCCCGATGCCGCCGCCGAGATGGTTCGCTCGATGGAGTTGTTGATCAACCGCCGACTCGACGGTGTCCTGCACGGCAACTACCAGGGGCTCACTCCCGGCCACGGATCCGAACCGGGCGAATCGCGTCAATACCAGCCGGGCGACGACGTCCGCCGGATCGATTGGAACGTGACGGCGCGCACCAACGAGACCTACGTCCGTGAACAGATCGCCGACCGCGACCTCGCCGCATGGCTGGTCGTCGACACGTCAGCCACGATGCGCTTCGGAACGACCCTCAACGACAAGGCCCACACGGCGATGGCTGCCGCAGCCACCGTCGGATTCCTCACCGCCCGCAACCAGAACCGGCTCGGCGCCGTGCTCGTCTCCGGACCCCGGATCCACGTGATGCCGCCTCGGGCCGGCGCCAATCAGGTGCGGGCGATCCTGTCATCGCTCGCCGGCGCGCCGACCGGCGAGGGCGCTGGCGCAGCCGACCTCGCCGGTGCCCTCGAACGCGTCGGCGCCGTCGCGAAGCGACGAGGATTTATCGCCGTGATCTCGGACTTCACCGGCAACGGCTGGCATCGTGCCCTCGGGCGACTCGGCATCCGCCACGACCTGCTGGCGATCTCGATCCACGACCCGCGCGAACTCGATGTCCCACCGATCGGTCTGGTCGAACTCGTCGATCCGGCAACCGGCACGACCCGCGAGATTCGGGTCACCGCCAAGATCCAAGATCGGTACCGCGCCGCCGCTGACGCCGAACGAGTCGCCCGCAACGAAGCGATCGGCCGAGCCGGTGCGGAGCTGATCGAGTTGTCGACCGCCGACGACTGGCTCGGCAGCATCATCCGACACGTCCAGGAACGTCGCGTGCAAGCCGTGAGAGGGGAAGCGATCCGACGATGATCCCCGACTTCCTCGCTCCGGGCCGACTGTGGCTCCTGCTCGTCGTGGTCGCGATGGCCGCTGCGTACGTGGCGTCGCTGCGCTGGCGCAGGGCCGCACAGGTTCGCTTCACCCAGGTCGACTTGCTCGATCGGGTCGCGCCCAAGCGACCACGATGGCGTCGCCACGTGATCGCCGGCATCCAGTTGGCGGGCCTGGCGGTGGCCGTCGTCGCCGTCGCCCGACCGGTCGAGCGCACCACGGAACGAACGAACAGCGAGGGGCGCATCCTGGTGCTGTTCGACGTGTCGCTGTCGATGGAGGCCGACGACGTCGAACCCAACCGACTCGAATCCGCCAAGGACGCTGCGCGGAACTTCATCGAGGAGGTCGACGACGACGTCGAGGTCGGGCTCATCTCCTTCGCCGGCGTCGTGACCGTCGAGGTGAACCCGACCCTCGATCGCGACGTGGTCGACGACCGCATCGAACGACTCGATCTCGATCTGTCGACCGCGATCGGTGACGCGCTGGCGGTCGGCACGCGCCTCCTCGTCGACGGAGCCGCAGACGACGAGAACCGCGACGACGACGTTGCGCCCGGCGTGATCGTGCTGCTCAGCGACGGCGAGACGACGGTCGGTCGACCGACCGCGGAAGGCGGGAGCCTCGCTGCCGACGCCGGCATCCCGGTGTTCACCATCGCGTTCGGTACCGAGCGCGGGACGATCATCGACCCCGTCTCGGGAGAGCCGGTGCCGGTTCCGGTGAGCCCGGCCGATCTCGAACTCGTTGCCGAGCAGACCGGTGGCGAGTCGTTCATCGCCGAGACCGGCAACGAACTCGCCAACGCCTACGACCAGATCCGCGAGTCGCTCGGCGACACGCTCGGCGAGGAGATCGAGATCACCAAGGAACTGACGTGGCGCTACGCCCTCGGCGCGTTCCTGTTGCTCGCCGTTGCCTGGAGCCTCTCGCTCTGGTGGCTGCGCGGCATGGTGTGATGCGGCATGGTGTGATGCGGCATGGTGTGATGCGGCATGGTGTGATGCGGCATGGTGTGATGCGGCATGGTGTGATGCGGCATGGTGTGATGCGGCATGGTGTGATGCGGCATGGTGTGAACCCGTTGCGCTGACCGGGACGTGGGGCGTTCAGCTGTCGGCGATAGTCGTGGAGGGCTGTTGCTGGGGGTCGGGGATCGTCGTCGACGGCGGCGTCGTCGTCGGAGCGGTGGGCAGCGGCGCATCCGGCCCGGCGAGATCGGCGAGTTCTTCAGCGATCAGGCGGACCACGAGGTCGTCGAGCGCAAGTTCTTCGTAGTCGGTCGTGGTGATGTCGGTCGACGGGCCGGTTGCGGTACCACCGGCGCCGCCCGCGCCATAGCTGAGGAAGACGAACGGGGCGCCCGTGGCGACGGCGAGCTGGCGGAACACCAACTCGGCGACGTCGTCGGACTCCGATGAGGCGACCGGGAAGATCTTGATGCCCCGCTCGACCGCGTCGACGATCGAGCGCGTGTACGGCGTCTCGACCTGGCGCGACACCTGCGGCGGTGCGTCGGCCACGACGAACACCAGTTGGACCGCATCGGCCGGATCCCGCCACCCGGGCTCGGCGAGCGCTGCGGCGAGGCCTTCATCGAGCGCTTCGGGGTAGTCGCCACCACCATCGGCGACGACGTCTGCGAGCGCTTGGCGGAACGTCGCGACATCGTTGGTGAAGTCGAACGTCGATGTGACGAAGGCGTCGCCTTCGTCTCGGTAGAGCGTCATGGCGAAGCGGACGTCGGGGCGAGGGTCGAGCCCGCTGATGCGTTCGGCGACCGTGTCGATCGTCGCCTTCAAACGGTCGATCTCGTCGCCCATCGAACCGGTCGCGTCGAGGAGGAACAGCACGTCGAGCGGGACCGTTTCACCGATCGCGACCGCGGGTGCCGACAGCCGCACGTCGCTGCCACCGAGGGCATCGACCGACGAGCCTCCCTCCACGGCGAACGTCACTGCGGCATCGGCATCGACGTCGTACAGCGACGGGAAGAAGCGGGCGGTCCCGTCGGCAGTGGTTCGTAGGCGAGCGACGTCGCGCTCGCCTGCCGTCACCTCGACGAGCGCGCCCGCCACCGCGCGGCCGGCATCGTCGGTGACCGTCACGACGCTGCGATCGACACCATCGAACGGGCGTGCCGTGATGCCGAGGCCTGCCACCCGATCGAGGTAGTCGACGAAGCCGTCGTAGTCGACGTTGTCGTCGACGCTGCCCGCACGGAGTGGCGAGCCGTCGACGGGCGGGGCTTCGATGTCACCCTCCACCAACACTTCGCGCTCGCCCGCAGCCGGAGTGACGACACTCATGTCGTCGACCGAGTCCGCTGCAGCCTCAGTCCGCTCCTCGGCTGGCTCCTCGGCTGACTCCTCGGCTGACTCCTCGGCTGACTCCTCGGCTGGCTCCGACGCCGAGCCGGACATCGTGTCGGCGCCGCCCGACCACTCGGGCTCGCCACCGACCCAACCGCCATCGTCGGTATCGCTGCCCAGCCCGGTGCCGGAGGGAGCCACGGTCGCCACGCTCGGCACCCCGTCGGCGCGTTCCTCGCTCGTCGCGTCGAGGGACGAATCCGAGTCGTCGTCGCTTCCGCACGACGCGACGGCGAGTGCGCCAGCGGCGACGAGGGCGGTGAGGCGGGTGAGCACGGTGTGTTCCATGCCCACTGAGACGTTTCTCACGAGCGGGTGGTTCCCGCTCGTGCGAAAACGTCAGAGCATCGACTTGAGTTGCTCGATCGTGCTGACCGGGTCGGCGCCGACGGCGTTGACGCTGAGGTGGGTGACGCCGGCTTCCTTGTAGGCGGCGATGCGCTCTTTCACGTAGCTCGCCGGACCGACGAGGTTGGTGTTCGCCAGCATCTCGCCCGGGACGATCGAGGCGGCCTTGTCCTTCTCGCCCGCCAGGTAGTGATCCTGGATCGCGATCGCCTCGTCGACGTAGCCGTACTTCTGCATGATCGTGTTGTAGAAGTTCTTGTCGCGAGCACCCATGCCACCGACGTACAGCGCGGTGCTGGGGCGGGCGAAGTCGAGGATCGCATTGGCCTTGTCGCCGACCAGGTCCTCACCGATGGCGACCATGCCGCCGGCCGAGATCTGCAGTGGACCGAGTTCGGGATCGCGCTCGGCGTTGCCGGCTTTGATCTCGTCGCCCCACACGTCGTGGTACTTCTCCGGGTCGAAGAAGATCGGAATCCAGCCATCGGCGTGCTGCGCCGTCGCCTTGACCGACAGGCCCATGAGGCTCGCCCAGAAGATGGGGATGTTGTCGCGAACGGGATGGTTGATGATCTTCAACGGCTTGCCGAGACCCGTTCCCTGCCCCTCGGGCAGCGGCACCTGCACGGTCGGGCCGTCGTAGACGACCTTCTCGCGCTTGAGGGTCATGCGAGTGACGTTGATGTAGTCGCGGATGCGCGGCATCGGCTTCTCGTAGGGCACACCGTGGAAGCCTTCGATGACCTGCGGGCCCGAGGCACCCAGGCCCAGGATGAATCGTCCACCCGACACGAAGTCGAGGCCGGCCGCCGTCTGGGCCATGCAGGTCGCCGTGCGCGAGAACACGTTCATGATCGCGGAGCCGATCTCGATCGTCTCGGTCTTCGCTGCGAGGTAGCCCATCTGCGACACCGCATCGAAGCTGTACGCCTCCGGCACCCACACCACGTCGAGGCCGGCCTTTTCCAATTCCACGACCTTGGCGACGTCGGCGTGGAAATCACCGGAGTAATTGATCATCATCGAGAGCTTCATGACCGGCGATGCTACGGGAACGCCTGTTCTCGACCGCAATCGAACGACACGATCGAATCGAGTACCCGATGCGCGGCGACGTGATGGCCGCCCGATCGGCGGGCGGCCACCACGTGATCAGGGCGAATAGCCCATGTAGGAGGCAACGCCCAGGCCCGCGTAGTACACGTCGCTCGCGCTCACGCCGACGGTGTAGTTCCCGGTGACCGACACGTCGGCGCCGCCACCTGCGACGGCGGTCACGGTGCCACCCTGCAGCTTGCCGTCGACGATGTTCGAGCCGACACCGACCTTGACGCCCGCACCGGCTTCCACCGCGGTCGACACCGACGTGCCTCGCCGATCGGCGACCGAGCCCTCGTTCCAGGTGCCGATGACGCCGAGTTCGGGGGTGGACATCCCTGCGTAGGCGCCGCCGCCGACGGTGATCTCGACGCCGAAGTCGCCGTCGGAGTCCCACACGAACTGGGCATTGGCGGTACCGCCGAGCCCGGCGAACGACACCGTCGTGGTCGCCCCCACCCCGTAGTTCCGAGCCGATTCGGGCGCACCAGGACCGAGTCCGCTGGGGTCCTCTCGGTTGATCGGATCGCCGTCCGCGAAGAGGTACAGGTTCGTCTGGAAACCGTCGAACAGGATCGGGTCGCGGCTGGTGAACCGGCCGATGGTCGGGTCGTAGTCGCGTGCGCCGAACCGGACGAGCCCGCTTGCCTGCTCCACGAGACCTCCTCGGAACCCGAACGGCTGGAAACCCGGAGCGCTGTCAGCGGTGATCGCGCCGAGTTCGTCGTAGTCGAGCCGCTGGACGACCGCACCGGTGGTCGAGTCGACGACGAGTCGCGGTGACCCGCGCCAGTCGCGAACGACGACGTGGTCGACGCCGCCGCTGACGAGGTAGTCGGGGGACGCCGGATGGGTACCGAACACGAAGCGTGTGGCGACGGCACCCGAGCCGTCGAGTTCGACGACCGGCGACGGACCGCGTCCGTAGATCCACGAGCGATCGTCGACGCCGTCGACCTCCCGACCGACCCGGCGGTCGAGCCCGTCGTACTCGTACTCGATGAGCGCGCCGCCCGGCGTCGTCACCGACTGGAGCAGCTGAGACGCATCGATGTCGAACGTCGTCACGTCGGTGCCGTCGGTGATCGTGACGAGGTCGCCGGCTGCGTCGTGGTCGTAGATGACGCCGCCGATCGACTCGAGGCGGTCACGCTCGTCGTACGCCCCCGCTCCACGCGGGCCGTTCACGAGGTTGTCCGCATCGTCGTAGGTGTAGGTGCCGGGGACGCCGTCCTCGGTGGCCGATGCGAGCCGTCCACGATCATCGTAGGTGTACGACCACACGACCGGTGTACCGCCTTCGACGGTTTCGGTCCGGGCCGTGACCCGGCCGAGGTCGTCCCGAGAAATCACCTCGTCGTAGATCTCCACGGGCGGTCCACCGGTCGTCTCGACGGCGGTGATCCGAGCGAGTTGCCCGAAGCCGTCATAGTCGTAGGTCACCTCGACGTCGCCGACCGAGCGCGAGGTCACGAGCCCGGAGTCCGCGTCGAGCGTCATCGTCTGGTTCCCGATCGAAGTCAACCGGTCGTCGCCGTCATAGCCGTAGGCGACGGCGACACCGCCCGCGGTCTCCTGGCTCGTGCGGAAACTGGAGTCGTAGGCGACGGTGACCGTGCCGCTCGCCGGCCCACTGGTCGCGTACGACACCGGGAGGAACCCGTCGTAGTCGATGTCCACGTCCGCTTCGCCGTCCGCGTCGATGAGCAGACCGGACGTCGGGTCGTAGCCGAAGGTCACCGGCGCAGCATCGCCGGCGCGTGTCGTCGGTCGGCCGTCGACGTAGGTGACGTCGATCGTCTCGCCGTCGGGACGCGACACCTGTGTGACACGGCCCGCGTCGTCGCGCACGTACGTGGTCGTTCGCCCGTCGCCGTCGGCGGCGTCCGGCGCGGTGTGGCTGGCGAGGCGGTCGCGCAGGTCGAAGGTCTGCGTGTGGACCTCGCCCGATGGCACCGTGACCGCGGGGATGTTGCCGTGACCGTCGAGTCCGAGTCCCACGGTGGCGGTGTCGGGCAACTCGATGGCGACGAGACGACCGGCGTCGTCGTAGGTGTACGTGGTCGTGTCACCGTTGGGGTCGGTCAGCGAGGTGAGGTCGGCACCGTCCCAGGTCGCGGTCGTGGTGCGAGGGTTGACGCCGTCGTCGACGACGGCACTGAGGACCCGTCCGGCGCTGTCGTAGGTGTAGGTCGTGGTGGCGAGTCCGGCCGGCGAGACGGACTCGACTCGGTCGAGCGCGTCCATCGTCGTCACGAGAGTGCGGCCCTCGTCGGTCGTCGTCGTCAACGTGCGAGCTGCGTAGTCGTAGGCGACGCTCTCGGTGCGGCCGTCGACGGTCACGGCCGTCGTCAGCGTGTCGAGGACCCCGCCGACGCCGAGCTGCAGGCTTCGCTGTGCCGTCTGCTCCTGGGTCCGTGAGTCGGTCGCGACCACGACGCTCGAAGGGTACGGCAACCCGAATCGGTATTGCGGGTCCGGGGCGTATGCAACCTCGGTCGTGGTCCCGTCGGACTCGGTGTGCAGTTCGGACCCGTCGCGCCGGTAGACGCTGGTTCGGACCTCGCCGTCGATGCCGGTACGCGTGATGATCCGGTTTCCGAGGTCGTCGCTCTCGGTTCGGATCGTGCGGCTCTCGAGGAGCGGATTGGTGATCGTCGTCTCGACCACGCCCGGCGACGGGATCGTCTGGGAGATCGTCGTGGTCCCGTCCTCCGGGTCGGTGGCCGTCAGGAGGCGTCCGGTTGCGTCGTAGGTGAAGGTGTAGGCAGCGCCAGCCCGCTCCCCCGTCACGCTGGTGAGCAAGCCGCTCGTGCCGCTGTAGCCGAGCGACGTCGTCTCCGATTCCGGGTTGGTCACCGACACGAGTCGATCCTGCCCGTCGAGCGCGAGCGTCGTGACATCGCCGAACGGCGACACGATCGCCGTCGGCGCGCCGGCGCCGTCGCGCAGCACCGTCGTCGCGTTGCCGAACCGATCGGTGACGGAGACGATCCGGCCGGCGGTGTCGTACTGCACGGTCGACAGGACGGTCCGGGACCGCAAGCCCTCCGTGCGCAGGTGCCGTCCGGAGGGGTCGAACACGTGGAGCACGCCGTCGTCGGGCACGAATCGTTCGTTCGTCTCGACCGGCGGGGTCGCGCTGGCGATGACCCACATCCGTTGGCGATTGAAGAGCCCCTCGCCGAACACGACCTCGTTCGTCGGTGAGATCGCCAGCGACTCGAGCGAGAAGAAACTGGTCGACGTGGCGAAGTCTCCCGTCTGCGGGAAGCCGGGCTCCGCGGTGCCCGCATATCGGGTGATCATCCCGTCGGGGCCGATGCGCAGGAGGCGATAGTCGGAGAACTCGCCGTCGTTGTTCCAGTCTCCCGTGTCGCAGTAGTCCGGGTAGTTCGACGGGTCGGGCCCGCTGTAGTCGGGGTCGCCCGGCTGAGGCAGCTCGCACTGGCCGATGAAGCCGCCCGTGGCGAGGATCACCGCGCCGTCGGGAGCGACCTCGATCGAGGCGATCGGCGGGAGGGCCGTGTCGAGACGATGGAGGTCCTCAGCGCACGGACCTGACTCGTAGGTGCCCCCGTCGGCGAGCAGGCTGGGATCGCCTCCGAAGGAGAAGAACGCCACGTCGGGCACGTCGCCCCAGGCGTCACTGTCGTAGCAGTGGTTGCCGCCTCCTCCCCCGGAACCGGGACCGAACGTCTCGAAGTACTCGCCCGCCCAACGCTCGATGCGCCCGTCGACGGTGATGCGCCGGACGACACGGTTGCCCTCGTCGACCACGAGCAGACTGCCGTCGGGCAACTCGGCCATGTCGCGGAGGTTGAACCAGTTCGCCTCGGCGGCCAGCCCACCGTCCCCGCACGAGGTCTCGTCGGTACAGAAGCTGCCCGCGCCGCTGACGGTCTGGATGATCCCGTCGGTCGTCACGCGGCGAAGGCGATCGAGGCTGCCGATGAAGATCGAGCCGTCCTCCATCACCTCGAACGACTGGGGATAGCCGAGCGTCGCCTCGACCGCCGGACCGTCGTCGCCACAGACGGCGTCGGCGTCGTCGCAGTCGGCCGGACCCGGCGGCGCCGACGGGCAGATGAAGTCCAACCAGCCGTAGCAGGCACCGTCGCCGGCGACGGTGGAGATCGTGCCGTCGGGAGCGATGCGGCGAACCGCCAGCTTGGCGGCGTCGAGCAGGTAGATCGAGCCGTCGGGGCCGGTGTCGATGTCGAACGCTGCGAACTGCGCCTCGGTCGCCGGGCCGCCGTCGCCGCACGCGTCGTCGTAGGCGTCGCACGATGCCGGATCGATTGCCGACTGCACCGATGGGTCGGAGCAGTCGACGAGACGGCTGAGACACGATCCGTCACCTGCGATCGTCGCGATGATGCCCGTCTCGGCGTCGATGCGCCGGATCCTGCGGGAACTGTCGGTGAGCAGGAGGATGTCGCCGTCGTCGGCGTAGGCGATCTCGGAGATGCCGATGAACACCTCGGCCTCCGTCGCTGGCCCACCGTCGCCGCAGGGCTCGCCGTAGGCGTCGCAGTCGGCAGGCGCCACGTCACCGCTGAACGCTGCCGGGACCACCGGGCCGAACTGGCCCGGCACCTGCGAGACCCGCTCGCGGCTCCCGTCGCCGCGCAGCAACGAGCCGGTGTTGGCGTCGTAGCCGTGGACGCCCGACAGCGACCAGCCGCCGAGTCCGAGCGACACGGTGTCGGTCTCCGCACCGGTGACCGTGATGTCGCCCTTCACGGTGCGCCGGATGGGGACGCGGGCGTCGGCGAGTGCGTCGGCTCCGTTGCTGGCCACCAGGAACGATCGGTTGAAGATGCGGAACAGCCCGCCGATCCGGCGCACGGCGTAGCGCCCCTCGAACGAGTACGTCGTGGCGACCGTGGCGGTCGTGGAGCCGGCGACGATGCGCCCGAATGCGTCGCGACCGTCCCAATCGACGGTCCAGGTCTGGTTCGTGGCGAGTGGGAAGCTCTCGCTGAACTCCCGGCCGGCGATGGTGAGGGTGATGTCGACACCCTCGCTGGCGAGCGCCCCCGCCGGCAGTGTGGAACCCGTGACCGGGATGGTGATCCGTGTGCCCCGCCCCGGAACGCGCGCCGAGGAATACGTCAAGCGCTGCCCGGTGCCGGCGAGCTCGATCTCCTCGCGCAACACGCGGTTCTCCGGGTCGATCGTGCCGTATCCCTCCTCGGTCGCCGCCGCCGGCGTGTCGACCATGTCGACCGACGTGTCGACGTCCTCGTTGACCACGACGGGAATGTCCGGAATCGGATTCGTCGGCTCGGTGACGATGCGATAGTTGAGATCCTGCGGGCTGAAGTGAGTCAGTTCGCTGCGCCAGAACTCGTCGCCCGGCGCGTAGTGCGCCGCCAGTTCGGCGCGCTCGACGTCGTCGACGTAGTCCGACACGTCGTCGGCGATGCCGTCGCCGTCCTCGTCCAGGTCGACACGTCCGTCCGTGACGGACACGACGGCGAGGACGATGCCATCGGGTTGGCTCTCCCAGCGACCGACCTGACGGTTGTAGGTGCCGGTCGGTACGAACGATCCCACCGGCATCCCGAGGAAGTTGTCGGTGAGCAGGACGACCGGCTCGTCGAGCGCCACGCCGATGGCTCCCGCTGCGACGGCCTCGGCCGCCGTGATCTCGACGGCGTACGTATAGCCCGACGTGCTCGGCAGGTCACCGGGCATCGCGGCTTCGCCGCTGTCGCCCTCGGTGTACTCGGTGACGGTGATCGTGAGCGAGTCCGCAGGCTGCGTGGATCCGTCGGCGAACTCGAGTTCGGCGGTCGTTCCGTCGCGCACGAGGACCCGCGCCCGCCGTGACCCGTCGCCGTCGGTGACCTGACCGGCGACGTGGCTCGAGAAGCCGTCGCCAGGCGCCGCACCGTCGAGTCCGATGAGGGTCGACTCGGGGTCGACCTCGACCAACGCGACGTCGTCGACGGTGACCCACTCGGCCCACTCGATGTCGACGGTCCGCTGCGAGGGCAGGAAGCCGGGAGCGGTGTAGTCGATCGTGATCGGCGCTCCCCCGTTGACGGCCAGATCGAACAACCCGTCCGCTGCGGTGACGGTGTGGCCGAGCGCGTCGTCCTCGAGCACGGTGACCGTGACCCCGGACAGCGGGTTGCCGACGACGTCGACCACCCTCCCCGACACGATCCCGGTGCGCTCGTCGTCCAGTGCGCCCGGCTGCACACCGACCTGCACGGGGTTCGAACCCGAGTGCAGGAACGAGGCAAGATCCGCCGTCGTGGTCGCCCCGGCGGGAGGCAGCTCCTCGACCACGAGGTTCCGCGGCACGGGGGTGAGCATCGTCCGCTGTGAACCCGCCAACGGCGCGGAGGTCTCGCCATCGTCGGCGGCGACGACCTCCAGGTCGTACGGCGTGTCGGGCACGAGGCCGTCGAGGAGCGTCGACGTCGCCGGCACCGCCACCGTCTCGACCAGCGAGCCGTCGACGAACACCCGGTACTCCCCGGAACCGCCGATCCCGTCCGCCGCCGGCCACTGCACTCCGATCGACGTCGGCGTCGGCGACGATGTCGACAGCTCGGCACCGGGCGGGAACCCCAACCCCTCCGGCGGCAGCGTGGTGGTGGTAGTGGTCGTCGTGGTCGTGGTCGTGGTGCTCGTCGTCGAGCTCGTACTGGTCGTGGTCGTGGTGACGGTCTGGCCCGGAGCGATCCAGCCGGTCACGTCGACGATCAGGTCGACGGTTCCCGGGCTCGTGAAACACACAGCACCGCCCTCACCGATCCGGCTGATCACACCGTTCGACACCGCCCCGACGTCGATGTTGAGCGACGCGGCGTTCGGACGATCGACCCCGCACGGCCACACGGTCACGAACGTGGGTCCGACCGGGTTCGCAGCGGCCACGTTCAACACGACCGACTCCGCATCCGCATCGACGCCGCCGCGTCCCGCGACGACCAGTTCGGTCACCTCGTTCGGGCCCGGCGTGCCGATGCCGGCGAACTCGTCGTCGACCGTCTCCGCACCGGCCCGGGTGTCCAGCAGACGGGCCGGACGGAGAATCGTGGTCCCCGACCCGCTCGGCACGTAGCCGACGGCGTCGATGACCACGTGAATCGACGCAGAACTCGAAATGCAGATCGCTCCCCCGTCGCCGACTCTGGCGATCAGGTTGTTCGAGATCGCCTCACCCGCACCGACGTTGAGCGACGCGGCGAGGGGCATCTCGGTCCCACACGGCCACACCGTCGCGAACGCTCGACTCGCCAGACCGACCCCGGCGATGTTCAGCAACACCGCCTCGGCATCCTCGGCAACGCCACCGCGACCGAGCGGCAACATCTGCAGCACCTCACCGGCATCGAGCGTCCCGACCCCCTGCTGGAGGCCATCGATGGTCGCTTCACCGGTTCGCGTCTCGACGATCCGAGCAGGCGGCAACGTCACGATCGGCGAATCCGGAGACAGATAGCCGACCACGTCGACGACCAAGTCCATCCCCGACGACGAGAACAGACAGACGCGCCCCTGACCGTCGAGGCGAGCAACGGCGCCGTTGGCTCGGATGTTGCCAGCGGCGACATTCAACGAGCTCGCCGTCGGCGGCTCACCGCCACACGGAAACGTCGTCACGAACGCCCGGCTGTCCGGTCGGATCGCCGCCACGTTCAACACCGCGGCGACGGCGTCCGCGGCGACGCCGCCACGCCCAGCGACCCCCAACTCCGTGATCTGACCCGCCGTGCGGCGACCGATGCCCGCCGACACGTCGTCGATCGTCGACTGGCCGGGGCGCGTGTCGAGCAAGCGGGCGGGCGTCAGCGTGACGATGTCGGGGTCGAGTTCGGCCGCCGAGACCACCGGCGGAGTGAGAACAGGCCCCGGCCCCACCAGAGCGAGCACGCCCAGTACCAACGACAGCGCGAGCGAACAGATTCCGAGCTTGCGCCCATCGAACTCCATGGTCGGCAACGTAGGGAACGCCTGGCAACAGCTCGGTAACAGCGACGGCGAGGTCGTCGACGTTCGCGCCGAGCGCGCATGTGGAGCTGCGACGCGCGAGACTGAGCGACCGATGGGGATGCCGAGATGGTGGGACGAGCGGCGCTTCGGTCTGCTCGTGACCGCCTCGACCGCCACCGTGCCGGGGTGGGCCCCGATCGGGGCTGACGCCGGTTCGTACCGCGAACACCTCGACGGGCAGCGCGACGCACGAGACGGTGACGATTCCGGTGCGGGGCAGCTGGTGGAAGTTCTCGCCCATCATCGCGAGCGATGGGGGCACATCGATCGGTTCGACGACTTCACGCAACTGCTCGGCTTCGACCGCTTCGATGCCGAGGCGTGGGCCCGTCTGATCATCGATGCCGGAGCGGGCTACGCGGTCGTCACCGCCCGACATCACGACGGCTGGGCCTGGTGGGACTCCCCCGGCACGTCCACTCGTCTCACCGACATCGGGCCCCGACGCAACGTCGTCGCCGAGTTCGCTGCCGCGTGCGAACGCAACGACCTCGTGTTCGGCACGTCGTACGCGTTGCTCGTGGCGGGTGACGATGAGGCCGACACCATCGAGCTCGACGAGCGGGCGGCGTCGACGACCGTCGGCCAGGTCGACCAGGTCGACCAGGTCGACCAGGTCGTCCAGGCCGACGTGCTCGACCTCGTCAGTCGCTATGGCGCAAGCCTGTTGTGGGGCGAAGGGCCACGCGTGCACGACAGCGGTCGCTGGCAGAGCGCACAGCTGTCGCGGGCTGCCTCCGACATCGACCCCGACGTCGTGTTCGACGACCGCTGGGCGCTGTCGTCGCGTGATCGCCGCGACGACGACACCCGGTCGGCCGACGTCGTGCGCACCTTCGAGGTAACCCCGCCCATCGGAATCGTCGATGGGCCCTGGGAACTGCGGCGCAGCCTCGGCTCCGGTTTCGGATACAACCGCTGCGATCACGCCGACCATCACCTCTCCAGCCGCGACATCGTTTCGCTGTACACCGAGGTCCTCGCCAAGGGTGGCCACCTGCTGCTCACTCTCGGTCCGACCGCGGACGGGACGATTCCACCGCTGCAGGCGGATCCACTGCGGTTGGCTGGCCGCTGGATCCGGCGCTTCGACGGCCTGCTGTCGCGATCGCAGCCATGGGAATCATGGGGCGACAGCGGCTCACGACTGTTGCAGATGCCCGACAACTCCCTGATCGCGGTCGACGTGGCCGGTGATGGACGCTTCGAGATCGACGCTCGCGATCATCGGGTCACGAGCGTGACTCGTCTGAGCGGCGCGTCCGTCGTCGACGCGAGCCCTTCCGACGAGACACAACCAGTGGCCTTCGAGCACGACGGCGTCACGCTACAGATCGCCCGCGACCCGCGGTCGGCTCGCAACCGGACCCTTGTGCCACGCAACGAACCTGGACGCGACGAACCTGGACGCGACGAACTTGCACGCAACGAACCTGGAGGCGACGAGCTCGGCATCGAGGTCTACCGCATCGTGCTCCAACCCGTCGATCGACCCGTGGAGCTGTTCGAGCCCACCGACGCCGAGCCGATCCCCCTCGCGCCGCTGCTCGCCGACGCTCGACCCGGCGACGTGATCCAACTCGGCGACGGCACCTACCTCGGACCGGTGGAGGTTCCCGATCGCGTCGTGGTGCGGGGATTCGGAGCGATCCGTACCCGACTCGTCAATCCCGCCACCGGCATCGCGCCGCCCGCTCCGGTCGTCACCCTCCATGGCTCGGCACGACTGGAGTACGTGTCGGTCGAGCCGTCTCGTGGCGTCGGGCCCGTCGCGCCTGTGGTGAGCGACCTTCTGGTCTCGCTCTCGGGCCCGAACTCGGCCGTGCTCGGCTCGACCGTCGAGGGCCAGATCGACGTGACGGGCGACGACGCGACACTCCGAGCGGTGACTGGCCGAAGCGTCGTCGTGCGACGGGCGCAGCGGGTCTCGCTCCTCCGCTGCACGTTCACCGGCCACCACGACGACGTCGGCGTCCGTCTCGTCGGCGGTGACGGACATCGAATCGAATCCTCCGCGTTCACCGACCACCTGTGCGCGATTCAGGCGACCGACACGACCGGAACCGACGTGCGCGGAAACTCGATCACGGCACGGCGCTGGGGCGTGCGGCTCGAACGGACCGAGGATGCCCACGTCCACGCCAACCACGTTCGATCGACGATGCGAGCCGTCGACATCGACGGCGGAGCGCACGCGAGCGTCGACGGGAACGCGGTGATCGGCGGTGACAGCGGCTGCATCGTGCAGGGTGGCGCTGCCGACTGCCTCGTCAGCGGCAACCACTGGGAACGGTGCCGCATCGGTCTGCTCGCGTGGGACACCACCGATCTCCATCACCACGACAACGTCGCGATCGACCTGCTCGATCCCGATGGCGCTGCACTCCACGGTCCCTGACGGATCTCCAACCCCGATCCCCCGATTCCCGCCCAGCAATCTCGGCCCCGATTCGCGCCAGCAGTGGCAACGATTTCGGGTCGAGATCGAAATCGAGCGGCGCGATTCGGGGTCGAGATCGGAGTGGGGCGGGTCAGTCTTCGTAGCTGCGACGTTTGGCTTCGCGGTTGCGGATCGTGGCGTCGAGCTCGACCTTGCGGATCCGGACGTTGTTCGGGGTCACCTCGACGCACTCGTCGATGCTGATGAACTCGAGCGCACCTTCGAGCGACAGGATCTTCGGCGGCGTGACGTTGACCGTCTGATCCGACGACGAGGCACGAACGTTGGTCTGCTTCTTCTCCTTGCAGATGTTGACGTCCATGTCACCGGCGCGCGAGTTCTCCCCGACGATCATGCCGCAGTAGACCTCTTGACCAGCGGAGACCATCAGCGTCGAACGCTCCTGCAGGTTGACCATCGAGTAGTTCGTGACCGGGCCGGTGCGGTCGGCGACGAGCACACCCTGCGGCCGCGACCGGATCTCGCCGGCCCACGGCTCGTAGCCCTCGGAGGTGTGCGAGAGCACGCCGGTGCCACGCGTCTCGGTCATGAACTCCGTGCGGAACCCGATCAGGCCGCGGGCCGGGACGATGTAGTCGAGGCGCTTCCAGCCGGTACCGGTCATGTTCTGCATCCGACCCTTACGCGTCGCGAGCAACTGGGTGACGGCGCCCATGTACTCGTCGGGGACGTCGATGGTCACCCGCTCGAACGGTTCGTGGGTCTTGCCGTCGATCTCCTTGGTGAGCACGACCGGCTTGCCGACGGTGAGCTCGAAACCTTCGCGGCGCATCTGCTCGACGAGGATCGCCAGTTGCAACTCACCGCGACCCTGGACTTCCCAGGCATCGGGGCGATCGGTCGGGAACACGCGCATCGACACGTTGCCGACGAGTTCTTGATCGAGTCGCGCCTTGACCAGGCGAGCCGTCAGCTTCTTGCCCTCACGACCTGCGAGCGGAGAGGTGTTGATGCCGATCGTCATCGACAGCGCGGGCTCGTCGACTTCGATGACGGGAAGCGGCACTGGGTTCTCCGGGTCGGCGAGCGTCTCACCGATGAAGATGTCTTCGATGCCGGCGACTGCCACCAGGTCTCCCTGACGAGCGGACTCGACGGGCACGCGGGTGAGGTGCTCGGTGAGGAACAGTTCGTTGATCTTGGCGCGGGCGACCGTGCCGTCGCGCTTGCACCACGCGACCGATTCACCCTTCTTGATCGTGCCTTCCATCACCCGCAGCAACGCGAGACGACCGAGGTAGGGCGACGCGTCGAGGTTCGTGACCCACGCCTGCAGCGGCGCACCTTCGTGGTAGGTCGGCGCTGGGATCGAGTCGAGCAACACCTCGGCGAACGTCTCGAGGTCCTTGCCGGTGACGGTTCCGGCGACGATCGCCTTGGCCTCGTCGAGGTCGGTCGTCGACCAGCCGTCGCGTCCCGAGCAGTAGACGATCGGGAACTCGACCTGATGCTCGTCGGCATCGAGGTCGAAGAAGAGTTCGTAGACCTCGTCGACGACTTCTTCGACGCGAGCATCGGGGCGATCGATCTTGTTGATCGTGAGGATCACCGGCAGGTCGCGAGCGAGCGCCTTGCGGAGCACGAAGCGAGTCTGGGGAAGCGGACCTTCGGCCGCATCGACGAGCAGGACGATGCCGTCGACCATCGTGAGCGCCCGTTCGACTTCGCCACCGAAGTCGGCGTGACCGGGCGTGTCGACGATGTTGAGGGTGATGTCGTGACCCGAACGACGATCCTTCCAGACCAGCGACGTGTTCTTCGCGAGAATCGTGATCCCCTTCTCGCGCTCGAGGTCGCCGGAGTCCATCACTCGCTCGGCGACCGACTCGTTGGCGCGGAAGGCCCCCGACTGATGCAGGAGCGAGTCGACGAGCGTGGTCTTGCCGTGGTCGACGTGGGCGACGATCGCGAGGTTGCGCAGGTCGTCGCGCCGACAGAGGGTGTCCGATTGAGTCACGCGTCGACGCTATCGGCGCCACGACGCCGAATGCGGGAGCCTCAGGTCACGTACCACTGCGATGAGAACCGACGCGCACAGCTCACACCGATCCTCATCGCTGCCAGGTCACGTGCCACTGCGATGAGAACCGACGCGCACCGGTCACGCCGATGCTCATCGCTGAGCTGGCGGTGCGGCTGCGAGTCAGCTGACGCGTCGGTCCATGCCCGCCCAGTAGGGCTCGCGGAGGTCCTTCTTGAGCACCTTGCCGGTCGGGTTGCGCGGGAGCATGTCGACCCATTCGACACTGGTCGGGCACTTGAACGTCGCGAGTTGCGACTTGGCGAACGCGATGATGTCGGCGGCGGCGGTGTCGTCGTCGGCGGCGGCTCCCGGCGCTGCCACCACGATCGCCTTGCCGGTCTCACCCCATTTCTCGTGCGGCACGCCGATCACCGCGACATCGGCGATCGCCGGGTGTTTCATCAGCACGTTCTCCACCTCGGCCGGATAGACGTTCTCGCCTCCCGACACGATCATGTCCTTCACCCGGTCGTGGATGTACAAGTAGCCGTCGTCGTCGAGATAGCCAGCGTCACCCGATTTGAACCAGCCGTCGTCGGTGAGCGCCTTGGCGGTCTCCTCTGGCAGATGCCAGTAGCCGACCATGTTCTGCGGCGAGCGGATCCAGATCTCGCCGACCTCGTTCGGGCCGAGCGCCGTGACGCCGTCGTCGCCGACGATGCGCAACTCGACCCCCGGCCCGGCGACTCCGCACGAGCGCAGTCGGTGCCTGTTGGGGCCGGTCGGATCGTGATCCTCTGGCGGCAGGTTGACGATCGCGCCGGTGGTCTCGGTGAGTCCGTACGCCTGCCAGAACTTGCAGGGCTTGAACATCTCGACGCACTTGGCAAGCACCTCCTCGCTGATCGGCGACGCTCCGTAGACGAACACCTTGAGGCTCGAGTAGTCGGCGTCGGCAACGCCGGGCACCATCAGCATGAACTGCAGGACGGCCGGGACCAGGAACGCGTGCGTGATCCCGTGGTCTTCGATCAGCGAGATGAGCGCCGCGGGATCGAGCTCACGAAGGATCACCGACGTACAGCCTTCGTACATGCCGGCGATCGCCCAGCCCCCACCGCCGATGTGGAACAGCGGCATGGCGATCAGGTTGATCGCGTCGGCGTCGAGTTCCCAGATGTCCTTCGCCAGCGGGAGGAGGCTGAAGAAGTTCGAGTTGCTCAGCATCACGCCCTTGGGTCGGCCGGTGGTGCCGGACGAGTAGAGCTGGAACGCCGTGTCCGACTCGGCGCCGGAAGTGCCCGGATCGTCGGCGGGATACCGGTCGACCCAGTCGTCGTAGCGCTCCACCGCTGCGTCGCCTGCGAGCTCGGCGTTGCCGTCGCCGATCACGACGAACGTGGTGACCTTCGGCAACTGATCGGCGATCGACTCGAGGATCGGCACGAAATCGGGTCCGACGACGAGCACCTTCGCGTCGGCGTCGTCGACGATGAACCGCACCTCGGGCGCGGCGAGGCGCCAGTTGACGTCGACACACACGGCGTTGAGCAGCGACGCCCCGAAGAACACCTCGAAATGCTCGATGCCGTTCTTGTCGAGGAACGCGACTCGGTCCTGGTCGCCGACACCGGCGGCGGCCAGCGCGTTGGCCATGCGACACGATCGATCGAGCAGCTCACCCCACGACATCTCGCGTTCGCCTTGGATGAGGGCAACATGCTCGGCACGCCCGGCGCCGTGTTCGCGGACGATTCCGGCGACGTTGGTGATGTTCGAAGCAGCGGGAAAATCCGTGGTCGTCATGGCCGTGACCGTAGTCACTCGCATCACCGGGCGCTGCCTCGAACGCAGGCCCGGCAAGCGCCCGGCAGCCGATCTGTGCGTGGCCATCCCACCGCCGCGCGTGACAAGTCTCTACGATCGTGTAGGTGACCGACCTCTTGAACTCCAGCTCGACCGGTGCGACTCCGCCGGAGCCGCCGGTGGCTCCCGATGCTCCGTCGGCTGCCTCGTCCCTGGCGGCAGCCTCGTCGCCGGCACCGGTGAGTTTCTCGTCGCCGCCACCGGCATTCCCCCCTCCCGACCCGGCGGGCAGCGCCGCTGGCCGCGCCTCGAAGCTGCTCGTGCTCGTCGGCCTCGCCGGTCTCCTCATCGGGATCGTCATGACGATCCTGTGGCTCGGGGCCCGCAGCGATGCCGACGCCGCTCTCGTCGAGCGCGATGCGGTGCTGGTCGAGCGTGACGCTGCGACCAATGCACGGATCGCCGCCGAGACCGAACTCACCGCGGCGACCAGTTCGCTCGCCACCGCCGAAGAAGAACTCGCCGCAGCGCGTGCCGAACTCGCCGCAGCACAGGAGTCCGCGGCCAGCGCGGAAGAGCTCGACGCGCTCACGTCGCAGATCGCCGACCTCGAGGCCGAGGTTGCGACGCTCAGCGATGAGAACGTTCGCCTCCAGGCCGAGCTCGATGCAGCCATTGCCGCAGCGGAGTCACCGGTCGACGAAACCCCGGTCGACGAAACCCCGGTCGATGGCGGCGACGCGCCGCTGGTCAGTGCAGCGGAGTTCGACGCGACGACGACGCCGGAGTTCGCTCGCTACATCGGCGAACTGCTGTCGTCGTCACGTGGGTCGAGCCAACTCGGCGAAGCGGCCAGCATCTGCTTCGGTACCGAGGTGATCAACGCGATCGGCGTGGACGCCATCGGCAACGGCCAGAACAACGCCGCGTCGGGCGCCGAGCGCCAGATCGTCATCGATGCAATGGTCGCCGCTGCCGGCACCTGCGGCATCGACCAGAGCCTGATCTTCTGATCCGCGCCGACGGCAACAGATCGATGCGGACTCAGGTGCCTGCGAGCCGCTCGACGATCGGGGCGAACGCTTCCATGTTGGTGTCGCTCACCGTCACGTAGCTGATCTCGTAGCGCTCGCGACGCTCGACGAGGCGCTCGGCGATCTGGTCGAGCGTGCCGATCAAGCAGTTGGGGTGGTCGATGATCTCCTGGGCCTCGAGTCCGAACATCTTCCCGAACTGCTCGGCGGTCGCTGCGCCCGACGCCTCGTCGGGTGTGACCACGGTGAAGTATCCGGCGATCTCGATCTCGGGCAGTTCACGACCGGCCGACTCGGCGCCCTCGCGCACCCAACGGACCTTCTCGTCGATCTTCTCGGCGGTCGACGACTGCACGCCGGCTGGGCCGATCTTCCCGGAGGAATTGTCGAAGTTCAGGCTCACGATGTCAGCCTCGCGCCCGGCGATCCCGAGCACGCGCGGTGCACCGCCCCCGATCATGATCGGCATCGGCGTCTCGGGGACCGGCGAGGCGGCGAATCCGTGCAACGAGACGTACTCGCCGTCGATGTCGACCTCCTCACCGGACAGCAGCATCTTGGCGGCCCGCACGTACTCGTCGAGTCGCGACACTCGCACGCCGGCTCGGTCCATCGGGATGCCGAACGCCTCGTACTCACCGGCGAGCCACCCAGCTCCGAGTCCGAATTCGATTCGCCCGCCGCTCAGCCAGTGCATGGTGGCCGCCTCCTTGACCAAGAT
Organism: Ilumatobacter sp.; assembly: GCF_046290335.1. Taxonomy (GTDB): domain Bacteria; phylum Actinomycetota; class Acidimicrobiia; order Acidimicrobiales; family Ilumatobacteraceae; genus Ilumatobacter_A. The sequence continues at coordinate 75,905 of NZ_JBKAGH010000008.1, forward strand.
CGCGAGCGGCCGGTAGTCGATGCAGAACACGCGCGCACCGATCTTCAGCGTCGTGGTCGCCTCGGCCGCCATCGTCATCAACGGAATGGCGGCGTAGCGCTGGTGCGGATGGTTGGTGGCCTTCAACGCAGGGCCGTCGCCGAGGTAGTGGTCGGCGAGATGCAGAGCCGAGTAGCCGAGCTCTTCGACCTTGCGGGCTTTGTCGCGCCAGTCCTGGGGCGACTCGGCGCTGTACGACTGGACGGCGAAACGAAACGGGCGCTGGGTGCTCATCGCGCCCAGGTTGGCCGCTACCGCTGCGCGAAACCGAGCCGGAACGACACGACGGCGCGGGCGAAGATGTTCGACTCGACGTCGGGTTCGGTGATCGCCGAGAGATCGGTGATCCTGGCCGAGAGTTGCGAGAACACCGACGCCAACGTCCCTCGGGCGACGTGGGTGCCGATGCACAGGTGCGTCCCGAAGCCGAAGGCGACGTGCGGGTTCGGCGATCGGCGGATGTCGAATCGATACGGATCGTCGAACACGGCCTCGTCGCGGTTCGCCGACGGGTAGAGCAACACGATGCGATCGCCCCGCTCGATGGGCTGATCGCCGATGCGATCGTCGGCACCGGCACGCCGGAACATGTTGTTGAGCGGCGTGACCCAACGCAGGACTTCTTCGACCGCGCCGGCGACGAGTGACGGGTCGTTCGCCATCGCGTCCCACTGTTCGGGATGATCGACGAACTCGCGCAAGCCGTGACTCAGCGCCGTGCGGGTCGTTTCCGCGCCGCCTGAGATGAACAAGCCGACCTCGTGCGCGATCGCTTCGGGCGGCAGCGGCTCGTCGTCGATGCGACCGTGGATCCACGTCGAGATGAGGTCGTCGCCGGGGTTCGCGTACTTCTCCGCGGCGATGCCGCCGAGCGCGGTCATGAACTCGGTGTTCGCATCGATGAAATCGCGGAACACCTTGCCATCGCGCTCGCGCATGTCGGTGCGCATCAACCGCTCCGACCACGACTTGAGATCGCGCCACTGCGACTCGGGGAAGCCGAGCAGCCGAGCGGTCATGCGCGCCGGCACCTGGCCCGACAGTTGTTCGACGACCTCCATCTCGTCGGCGCCGTCGGCGAGCGCGGCGTCGATGACCTCACGCACCAACTCGTCGAGTTCGGCCTGGCGCTGCTCGACCGACTTCTTGGTGAAGTTGCCTTGGACGAGCATCCGCTGTTGACGGTGGCGCGGGTCGTCCTGGGCGATCATGTTGATCTCCGACGGCGACCACAACGCTCGGTAGCCCTGCCCCGACAGGAACACCGTCGAACGGCGTTCGACGTCCATCAGGTCGGCGTGTCGCGTCACGCCCCACAAGCCGTTGCGTTCGTCTCGATACACCGGTTCGTTGGCCCGCATCCACTCCCAGGCGTCGTGGGGGTTGCGACGGTAGAAGTCGGGGTCGAGCAGGTCGGCGATCAGTCGATCACCGCGCCACTCGACGCGATCGTCGTGTTCATTGCGGAGGGTGGTCCGGTCTTCGTCGAGCGACATGCGACCATCGTCGCAGATGCGTCAACGACCGTGGAAGACGGGCGATCGCTTCGACACGAACGCGTCGACGGCTTCGGCGTGGTCGGCGGAGACGAAGCACGGCATCTCCAACGACGTCGACAGGTCGAAGCTGGTCAGCAGCGCCTGCTTGATCTGGGCGTTCACTGCGATCTTGGTGCCCTGCAGTGCGAGCGGCGCTTGTGCGGCGAGTCGCTGCGCCCACCGATCGGCTTCGTTCGCCACCTCGTCGGCCGAGCACACGCTGCTGGCGACGCCCAGACGTAGCGCCGCGTCGGCCGTCAACGGTTCGCCGAGCATCAGGTGACGTTTGGCGGCGAGCGGCCCGACGAGCAACGGCCAGATGGCGGCGCCGCCGTCACCGGCGACGAGGCCCACCTGCACGTGCGGATCGATGATCGCGGCGGAATCGGCCATGACGATCACGTCGCACAGCAGGGCGATCGACGCGCCCAACCCGACAGCAGGTCCGTTCAGCGCGCACACGATCGGCACCTCGACATCGAGTTGGTCCCAGATCAGCTGCTTCGCTTCGCGTCGCAACGCGTGCAACGCGTCGGGTTCGCGAAGCGCCGGGAACCAGCTCATGTCTCCGCCGGCCGAGAAGGCCCGCCCGCTCCCGGTCAGTACGATGGCTCGTGCCTCGGGTTCCTGCTTGAGGAGTCGGAACAGTTCGGCGAACTCGAAGTGCAGAGCGGCGTCGACTGCGTTCATCGGCGATCGAGGATGATCGATCGTCACCGTGACGACGTGTCCTCGACGCGTCACGGTCATCGTCTCGAAGTCGTGATCGTCGATGCGTTGCATGGTCGGCAACGCTAGGCCACGTCGACGTGTCGACCCGTGCCGGGGCATCGACGTCTCGACCCATGCCGGGCGGCGTCCGTCACGGGTCGTCGAGAAGCGGGAGTATGTGTTCGACGAGGATCGGCAGGGTCGCGAGCATCGTCCGGCGAGCTCGATCGCGATCGATGCGACCACGTCCGACCCACTCCACGGTCAACTCCTGCACGAAGCCGCCCCACGCACGCACGAACGCCCGCACGACCGGCTCGTCGGCGCGGTCGCCCAGCCCGATCGCGACCAGCGTCTGGTCGGCGAAGATCTCCCGGGCCTCGTCGAGGATCGCAGCCACCTCGTCGTCTCGCTCGGCGCCGCCGACGTTCACCGAGTTCATCCATCGGGTCGGGTTGCGTTCGATCGCTGCGAGGAAGCTGTCGACGACGGTGCTCCACGCTTGTGGTGTGCCGACGGGTGCGGCCGATTCGTTGCCGAGTGGAGCCCGAGCCGCCGCTCGCACCACCTCGAGGTACAGCTCACGCTTGGATTCGAAGTAGTGGTGGAGCAACCCACGTGCGATTCCCGCCTCGGTGGTGATGTCGCTGATCGACACCTCGCTGTAGGGCCGTTCCCCGAACAGCCGCCCGGCGACGCGGACGATCTGATCGCGCCGGACGTCGGGGTTCAGGCGAACGCGACGCGGTGCGTCGCCGACGGAACTCATCACCTCATCTTGACGACTCACGCGCTCGGAGCCAACGCGCTCGAACTATTGGACGACGTTCAACAAGCAGGCTACGCTCCGATCCCACTATGGGTCTGCGACGATTCGTGTCCCCCGAGCCCGGCGAGGACCTCGAGTCGGTCGCGACGCGTGTGCTGCCCGAGACCTCCGACCCCGTGAATCAACTGCTCTCGTGGAACCTTCACCTGGCGGCACGTCGCGGGCGCGTGCTGCTCCCCAGCGACATCGTCTTCACCGAACCTCCGCCGGCCTCGAGGGAATGACCGATCGCATGACGGCCGTCATCAGCCACGCCAGCATCGTCGGCGGTCACGATGGTCGTGCCGAGATCGACATCGAGATCACCTACGACAACGGCGGCATCACGACGATCTCGCTGGACGAGGAGGCCTGCATCGCGTCACTCGACCGCGCCGGAGTGACCTCGATCGACGAACTGGTCGGCAAGCCGTGGAGCGTCGTGCTCCCGCCGCTCGAACACCGGACACTCGAACACCAGGACGGTCCGCATCCGGCGGCCGACGACGCGAAGGGACACCACCATGCTCGACCTCGTCATCCGTGATGGACTGATCGTCGACGGGTCCGGCCTGCCGGGCCGCCACGGCGACGTGGCGATCGACGGAGGCCGCATCGTCGCTGTCGGCGGCCGGGTGGGTGACGCGCGCACCGTCGTCGACGCCACCGGAAAAGTCGTCGCCCCCGGCTTCATCGACCCGCACACCCACTACGACGCCCAGCTCTGCTTCGACCCGTACGCGTTTCCCGCCATCGAACACGGCGTCACGACGGTGGTGCCGGGCAACTGCTCGTTGTCGCTCGCCCCGCTCCGCGTCGATCAACGCGACGCGTTCAGCCGGATGTTCCGACTCATCGAGGAGATGCCCGAGGCAGCGTTCGACGCCGGGGTCGATTGGCGGTGGGGTGAGGGCTTCGGAAGCTGGCTCGACACTCTCGCCGCGAACATCGCACTCAACGTCGCCCCGCTGGTCGGCCACTCGGTGTTGCGCATGTTCGTCATGGGCGCCGACGCGCAACAGCGTCATGCGACAGCACAGGAAACCCGGGCGATGGCCGATCTCCTACGCTCATGTCTCGACGCTGGCGCCATCGGCCTGTCGACCAGCTTCGTCGACATCGACGAGACCTACCGTCCGGTTCCGAGCCGCTGGGCCGCTCCCGCCGAACTCGACGCGCTGTGCGCCGTGCTCGGCGAGAAGCCAGCCGTTCTCCAGATCGTGCACGAGTTCTTCGATGCCGACCTCACCGTGGCCCGCATCGACCAGCTCGCCGACCTGTCACTTCGCCACGGCATCACGACGACGCTGTCGCCGCTGTTCCACTCCGACGCCAACCCGGGCGCGGTCACCAAGGTGATGGCCGCCGTGCACGAGGCCCGCGCCCGAGGCGCTGCGGTGTGGCCGCAGGTGCAGACACGGCCGATCGACATCAGTTTCACCCTCGATCAACGCAGTCTCATGCTGCTGACGATGCCGTCGTGGTGGCAGGTCGCCTCGCTCGGCGACCACAGCGCGAAGCTCGCCGCGGTCGCCGACCGACGCCAGAAGCTCGTCGACGAGATGAACGCGCTCGCTGCGCGCGGCACCGGCGGCGCGGGCGCGTTCGTCGTGCGCGACGTGGTCCACGACCGCAACCGCGAGCTCGTGGGCCGAACGATCAGCGACATCTCCGACGAACGTGGATGCACCCCCGGCGACGCGATCGTCGACCTCGCGCTCGACGAAGACCTCGGCACGTGGTTCATCAGAGCGTCGATCGGCCACGACAACTCCCCGGTGATCGGCGAGTTGCTCGCCGACCCACTCGTACACGTGGGAGCGTCCGACGGCGGTGCCCATGTCGGCTCGTTCTCGACGTTCGGCGACACCGGCTACCTGTTCTCCGAGTTCGTTCGCACCACGAACTCGCTCAGCTTGGAGGCAGCAGTGAAGAAGATCACCCTCGACCCCGCCACCATCTGGGGACTCGACGGTCGAGGCCTCCTGTCCACCGGGAACGCAGCAGACGTCGTCGTCTTCGACGCCGATCGGATCGGCCGAGGGCCCGAGATCGCGTCCGACGACTTCCCCGGCGACGGGCTCCGGTGGATCCGACGGCAAGAGGGAGTGGAGACCGTCGTGGTCAACGGCGAGATCACGTGGACCGACGGCAACGGGTACGTGCCGGGCGCTCGCGCCGGCGAGATCGCGACCCGCTGATGTCGGGCCCGGTTCTCCCCGCAGGCTGTCGATCCCACGTCGTCGACGTGGCAGGCACGCGCCTGCACTGCGTCGAGGCGGGCGAGGGCCCTCTCGTGCTGCTCGTGCACGGGTTTCCCGAATCGTGGTATTCGTGGCGCCATCAGATTCCCGCCCTCGCCGAGGCCGGCTACCGGGCGGTGGCGATCGATGTTCGCGGCTACGGACGCTCGTCGAAGCCGTTGGCGATCGACGAGTACCGCATGGTTCGACTGGTCGCCGACAACGTCGGCCTCGTGGCTGCGCTCGGCGAGGAGACGGCGACGATCGTCGGGCACGACTGGGGAGCCCCGATCGCGTGGACGTCGGCGATGCTGCGACCGGACGTGTTCGTCGCGGTGGCCGGGCTGTCGGTGCCGTTCTCGCCACCGTCGGAACACCGCCCGCTCGAGATGATGCGCGCACTCGCCGGCGACGAGGAGTTCTACGTCGAGTACTTCCAGGAACCGGGACGAGCCGAAGCCGAGATCGAAGCCGACGTCCGCGACTGGCTGCTCGGATTCATGGTCACGGCATCGGGTGACGCTCCACCACCGGACCCCGCAGCGGGCACGGTGGCGACCGTGCCGCGGGGAGCGAAGATGAAGGATCGTTTCCACCGGCCCGACGTGCTGCCTGCATGGCTCACCGACGACGACGTCGACGCCTACGCGAGCGAGTTCGAACACTCGGGGTTTCGCGGACCGCTGAACCGCTACCGCAACGTCGACCGCGACTGGGAGGACCTCGCAGCGTTCCGGGGAGCGTCGATCCGGGTGCCGGCGTTGTTCGTGGGCGGAGACCGTGACGGACCGACCGTGTGGGGCGCTGCGGCCATCGCTGCGTTCGGTCGGACGTTGCCACACCTACACCGCTCGACGATTCTCGAGGGGTGCGGACACTGGACTCAACAGGAGCGGCCCGACCAGGTCAACGACGCGTTGATCGACTTCCTGCGGAGCGTGTCGTGAACGCGACACGTCGCGCCGCGACACCCCAGGACATCGCCGTCGTCGGTGGCGGCATGGCCGGCATGCTCGCTGCGCTGGTGCTCGCACGTGACGGCCACTCGGTCACCGTGTACGAGCGCGACGACACCGACCTCCCGGCGACCGCCGACGAGGCCTTCGAGCAGTGGGACCGGCGAGGTTCGCCGCATGCTCGCCAGTCGCACGCCCTGCTCGCGCGGCTTCGGCGATTTCTCTGCGACCGAGCACCCGACGTACTCGACGCCTTGCGCGAACAGGGAGCAACCGAGCTCTCGATCGAGCAGATCCTGCCACCCGACATCATCGACCGCGAGCCACGCGACGGCGACGACGAACTCGCGATCCTGTGCTGCCGGCGCCTCACGATCGAGTGGGTACTCCGCAAAGCTGTGACCGCCGAACCCGGCGTCACGTGGCGCGGCGGCGTCCGCGTCGAGGGGCTCCTCGCCGACGGCACCGGCGGCACGGACGCGCCCAGGGCCACCAGTGTCAGGGGCCTGCGACTCGACGACGGCACCACGCTCGAGGCCGACCTCGTCGTCGTCGCCGGCGGACGAAGCACTCCCGTGCTCGACTGGCTTGCCGAACTCGGCGCCACCGAGCCCGGCGAAGAGCACAGCGAGGCCGGGATCATCTACCTCTCGCGCTTCTACCGGCTGCGAGACGGCCGGACGCTTCCGGTGCTGACCAAGGCGGGCGCGGGCGGCGATCTCGGCTATCTGGCGTTCGCCGGGTTCTACGGTGACAACCAGACCTTCTCGATCACCCTCGGCATCCCGACGGGCGATCGCGAGCTGCTGAAGCTGCGAGACGTGGATGCATGGGAAGCCGCGATTCGCACCCTCGTACCGCTGGAACCGTGGACCGAGGACGGGCTGGCCGACCCGATCTCGGATGTCGAATCGATGGCCCGCTTGCAGAACCGGATCCGACGCTTCGTCGTCGACGGCGAACCCGTCGCGACCGGCCTGGTCGTCATCGGCGACGCCGCGGTCGTCACCAATCCCTGGTACGGCAAAGGTTGCTCGATCGCCGGGATCGGAGCCGAGGCCCTGTCCGATGCGCTGATCCGACATGGTGGCGACCGTGTCGCGGTCGCCCACGCGATGGACGAGGCCGTGCGCAACGAGATGGAACCGCACTATCGGATGGCCTGTCGACAAGATGCCGATCGATCCAGCCTGCACGCTGCGCTCCAGGGGCGCGCCGAGCCAGACCCGGCTGCCGTTGCGACGCGCGACTTCGTCGTCAACGGGCTCATTCCCGCTACCCGCGTCGACCCCGACGTGTTCCGTGCGTTCTTCCGTTCGTTCAACATGCTCGACGATCCGACTGCGCTGTTCGCGGACCCGAAGGTGATGGCGGCCGCCGGGGCGGCCCACGCTTCCAAAGACGAGCGGCCACCTCTGCCGGAGCTCGGACTGCCACGCGACGACCTCCTCGTGGTCGCATCGAACGCCCGGTCGCACGGGCGATGAGCCGTCAGCACGGCAGCCGCCGGAGAGCCGCACGCCACGGGACCCCCGAACGCGTGATCCCGCAGCGCGTCGAGGAACTCACCGCGGACTGGTTCACCGACGTCCTCGCCACCGGTTCGACGGTGACGGAAGTGCGCTGCGAGGAGATCGGGGTCGGCATCGGATTCATGGGGCAGGTCCATCGATGTCACCTCAGCTGGCGCCCCACGGCGAGTATCGGCGACTCGGCCGATCTCCCCTCGTCGGTGATCGTGAAGACACCGACGCAGGTCCCCGAGAACTTCGCTGCCGGTGATGCGCTGCGCGCCTACGAACGTGAGATCGTCGTCTACCAGACCCTCCGGACGACGCTCGGCGTCCCGATGCCCGGCTATCACCACGGGGAGATGGACCCCGATCCGGCTCCGTGGATCCAACGCCCGTTGTTCTTCCTCTTCGACCATCTGTCGATCCGCGGCGTCAACTGGGTGATCAACCGCTTCCTCGGCATGTCGGGCAAGAGCAGGCGGCGCTACATCCTCGTGATCGAGGACATCAGCGACGCCCGTCCGCCGACGCAGATGTCGGGCGGCTCGCTCGACGATGCCCGACGATCGCTCGAGGTGCTCGCTCGGTTCCACGCCGCGAACTGGATGCGTACCGATGCCACGCAGCACTACCGGCACATCTTTCCGGTCGACACCGTGCCTCGCGTCGGGCAGGCGAGCTATGTCAGGAACCGCGAGGCGTTCGTCGAGCGGTTCGGCTCGGTGCTCCACGACGGGATGTTGGAACGCCTCGACGAGATCCAGACCCGAGTCCCCGAGATCTGCTCGTCGCTGGCCGCGGAGCCCTGGACGTTGCTGCACGGCGACTACCGACTCGACAACGTGCTGTTCCGCCCGAACGGCGAGGTGGTGGTGCTCGACTTCCAGGGCCTCAGCTCCGGACGGCCCGCCATCGACGTCGCCTACTTCATCACCACCGCGCTCAGCGCCGATCATCGCGACGAGGAGGAGACACTGCTGCGCGCGTACCACGAAGCACTCGTCGCCTCCGGCGTGTCGTCGTACTCGTTCGACGAACTCGTCCGCGATGGCGAGCTCGCCAAAGAGCTGCTGGCGCACCGCATCGTCGGCAGCGCCGACGTGCTCGACACCTCGGTGGCGACCGGCGGCGACGATTTCTTGGACGTCATCCAACTCCGCGTCCTCGACTGGCTCCGCTGACGCAGCGAGTCGACCACCGTCTTGCGGGGGCGGCCGCACCGATCCACAACGCTCCGACCCTGATAGACGACGGCATCCGCTCGGACGCTGCGCACGGTCCCGCGCTCGTTCACGACGAGTACGCGGCCGTCGACTCGAGCCCTGTTGCTCGCGTCCCATCGGCCTCGCTCACGCCGTGCCGGCGGCTTCAGAACATGGCGACGTCGGTGTCGATGCCGAGCAGCAGCTGGCCGATCTTCTCGTTGAGTTTGGGCGCCGTCTGGATGTGTTGCGTGACGACGTGGGCATCGCGCAGACACCGGCCGAGGACGCTGGTGTCGTAGACCGCGCTGCCGCCCGCCAGCGTGAACGCGACGTCGGCGACATCGGCGGCGACGGACGCAGCGTGCGTCGCTGCGAGGCGGATACCGGTCCGACGCTCCAGGTTCGCTTCGCCGTCGGCGGCGACGGCTTCCCACGCCTGGGAGATCTCGTCGAGCAGGAACACTCGCGCCGAACGCAACGCCGCCTCGGCCCGAGCGAACTCGATCTGCGTGAACGCGCTCTCGGCGAGCGTGCGGGCCGAGAACTGCGGGCGCTTGCCCTGCGCGATCTCGTGGACCTCGTCCATCGCTCGCCGGGCGACACCGAGCCCGACCGACGCCACGCTCGCTGCGAGCAGGGCGAAGTTCGGGAACCGGGCCAGCGTCGTGTCGACGACCGGAAGGGTGATGCCGGGTTGCATCGTTCGTTCGGAGGGAGCGAACGCTCCGTCGACGGAGTAGTCGAGCGATCCGGATCCGCGCATCCCACCGGTGTGCCACGTGTCGTGGAACGTCACGACGTCGGCGGGAAACCAACACAGTCGGAAGGTCTGATCGTCGCAGCGTGTTCCGCCGAGGATCCACTGGCAGTGCTGAGTGCCGCTCCCCCACGCCCAGCGTCCCGAGACCGAGAAACCATCATGGCCCTCGACGGTCACCGATGCGCCGGTGCCGTTCGGGGCGAACACGCCGCCGGTGACGGTGGCCGACGGGCCGTAGATCTCCAACGCTGCCTCGGCGGGCAGGAACGCCGACATCGACGAGGTCGTCGACGCGATCATCGAGCACCACCCTGCGGCGCCGTCGGCATGAGCGAGCGCCATGATCGCCTCGAGCATCGGTCGAGGTTCGATCTCGGGACCGCCGTATTGGGCCGGCACGCACATCCGCATCAGGTCGGCAGCGACGAGCGCCTCGACGACCGGAGTCGGCAGACGGCGTTCCCGCTCGCCTGCATCTGCGTGCGCCTCGATCAGATCGGCGACCTCCACCGCGGCATTGACGACATCGACACCCATGGGCGGAGCGTAGAACACTGCCACCGATTCGCACGATCGTGACCTGTCGAGACGACCGTGACCGCGCAGGCGTCGAGCCGATGGCACCAACCGACGCGGCACGGCGCGAGAACACGGCGCGAGAACACGGCGCGAGAACACGGCCCGCGGAGAATGCGGTACGGTCGAGATCGTGAAGTACGGCTTCGTTGTCCCGTGGGGCGACGCCGCCGACATCGGTGATCTCGCCGAAGCAGCAGAATCGTCGGGCTGGGATGGACTGTTCGTCTGGGAGCCGGTGTGGGGCGTCGACGCCTGGATCTCGCTCGCGCTCGCCGCGGTCCGAACGTCGCGGATTCGCCTCGGGACGCTGCTGACCCCGCCATCACGCCGACGCCCGTGGGAACTCGCAGGCCAAGTCGCCACGGTCGACCGGCTGTCCGACGGTCGAGTCACGCTCTCGGTCGGCCTCGGAGCACTCGACAGCGGGTTCGAGGCGTTCGGCGAGGAGTGCGACCGTCGCGTCCGGGCCGAACTGATGGACGAATGCCTCGACATCGTCTGCGGACTCTGGGCGGGTCAGCCCTTCGAGTACGACGGTGATCACTACCGGATCCGCCCGACCGACTTCCCGACGATCGGCGAAACGGTGCAGCAGCCGCGAGTGCCGATCTGGTGCGTGGGAGCGATCGGCCGCGAGCGGTCGATGCGGCGTGCGTTGCGCTGGGACGGCGTGATCCCGCAGGTCCTCGATCCCGACAGCCCCGGCGGTGCGCGCCAGCCCACGCTCGACGAGGTGGAACGGCTTCGCACCACGATCGCCGACGGGCCGTCGCCCGACACCGACATCATCGTCGAAGGCCAGTGGACCGAGCATTCTCCGAGCGCATACGCGAGCGCCGGCGCGACCTGGTGGATCGAGTCGATGTGGACGGCGATGAGCGAACACTCCCCCGTCACCGCGGCCTACGACCGACTCCGTCTCGGCCCACCGGTCTGACGAACGCCGGAGCACACCGAGCACGTCGAGCGTTCCGGTCGGCTGGTCCGGTCGGCTGGTTCGGTGAGTAGGTTCGACGCCGATGAACGACACCGGATGGAACTTCGCCGACCTGTGGGAAGCGATCGCGACACAGCTTCCCGATGCGCTCTGTCAGCAGCAGGGCTCGCGCGAGATCGACTGGTCCACGTTCAACCGCCGCGCCAACGGCATCGCTACCAGGCTGCTCTCGGGGCCCGGGGCTGGCGAGCAGGACAAGGTCGCCCAGTACCTCTACAACTGTCCCGAGTATCTGGAGTCGGTGTTCGCGGCGTTCAAGGCCGGCTTCGCCGTCGTCAACACGAACTATCGCTACGCTGCCGACGAACTCGTCTACCTGTGGGACAACGGCGATGTCACGGCGGTGGTGTTCCACGCGACGTTCACCGAACAGATCGAAGCGATCCGTGACCGGGTGCCACGAATCACGACCTGGCTGTGGGTCGACGATGGCCACGGGACGTGCCCCGACTGGGCGACACCGTACGAGACCGCGGCAGCGACCGGCACCGACGACAACGTCGAGGGCTCGTGGGGCCGATCAGGTGACCATCTGCTCCTGCTCTACACCGGCGGCACGACCGGCATGCCCAAAGGCGTGATGTGGCGACAGGACGACCTGTTCGGAGTGCTCGACGCCAACAACCGCAAGCGAATGCCACCGGAGCAAGACCTCGATGCGGCGACGACGCGCCTCACCCAAGCCGGCCCGCGCAACATGCCGTCGGCGCCGCTCATGCACGGCACCGGGCTGTTCAACGCGATCAGCAACCTGATGATCGGCGGCTCCATCACCACCATGCAGGGCCGATCCTTCAGTCCCGAAGAATTCCTCGACACAGTGCAGACCTACGGCATCAACTCGACCTCGATCGTCGGCGACGCGTTCGCCAAACCGATCCTGCGAGCACTCGACGCGGAACCCGGTCACTGGGACATCTCATCGCTGCGCGTGATCGTGTCGTCGGGCGTCATGTGGTCGAAGGAAACCAAGGACGGACTCCTGCGACACAATCCCCGTCTCATCATGGTCGACGCGCTCGGCTCGTCGGAAGCGATCGGGATGGCGACGAACACCACGACGTCGGAGTCGAGCGGCGACACCGCCCGCTTCGAACTCGGTCCGAACACGCGGGTCGTCACCGACGACGGCCGTGACGTGGCGCCGGGGTCGGATGAGCTCGGTCGGGTCGCGATCCGCGGCCGCACTCCGATCGGCTACTACAAGGACGAAGCGAAGTCGGCGATGACGTTCGTCGTGATCGACGGCGACCGCTACTCGATTCCTGGCGACTATGCCACGGTCGATCACGACGGCACCGTCGTCCTCATGGGCCGCGGGAGTCAGTGCATCAACACCGGCGGCGAGAAGGTGTACCCCGAAGAGGTCGAAGAGGTACTGAAACTGCATCCGTCGGTCGCCGATGCCGCCGTGATCGGCGTGCCCGACGAGAAGTGGGGCGAGGCGATCACGGCCCTGGTCGAACTCGTGCCCGGCGCGACCCTCGACCAAGCTGCCCTGCGAGATCACGTCAAGTCACGCCTCGCGGCGTACAAGGCACCCAAGCGAGTGCTCGACATCGGCACCGTCGGACGCGCTGCCAACGGCAAGCTGGACTACAAGGCACTCGCCGTTCTCGCTCGCGACAGCTCCTAGTCTGGCCCGATGGCGCAACAGGACGGCACAGCGGATCACGCGAACGCACCAGATCGCGAGACCGGCATCTCCGGATTCCGTTGGAACGACTTCGATGCGGTGCTGTTCGACCTCGACGGCGTGATCACTCCGACCGCCGAGATCCACGAACACGCGTGGGGCGAACTCTTCGCTGACTTCGACTACACCGAGGCCGACTACCTCGCGTACATCGACGGCAAGCCGCGTTACGACGGGGTCCGCTCGTTCCTCGCGAGCCGAGGGATCACCTTGCCCGACGGCGACCCGACCGACCCACCCGGCACCGGCACCGTCGCCGCGTTGGGAAACCGCAAGAACACGCTGTTCAACGACATCCTCGTGCGCGACGGCATCGCTCCGTACCCCGGCTCGGCTGCCACACTCGACCTGCTCGAGCGCCTCGGCGTCGACTCGGCGATCGTGTCGTCGTCACGCAACGCCGTGCCGGTGCTGCGAGCGGCGGGACTCCACGACCGGTTCGAGGTCGTCGTCGACGGCATCGTGGCCGGCGATGCCGGTCTCGCTGGCAAGCCGGCGCCGGACGGCTACCTGCTCGGCGCGCGTCTTCTGGGCGTCGAGCCGAATCGCACGGTCGTCGTCGAGGACGCGGTGTCGGGCGTCGCCGCCGGGGCCGCTGGCGGCTTCGCGGTCACGATCGGGGTCGATCGGGGCGCCGGTCATCAGACACTGCTCGACCACGGCGCGACCTTCGTGGTCGACGACCTCGACCAGTTGCTGCCGTCGACGTGACGGCGTCACGACACGGTTTCTGCACCGTCAGCAAGAGCGGCACCCACGCTGCGAACCGAACCGTCAACCGCAACGCGGCTCACCGCGACTGAGACCAGGACCGATCGAGATGGCCAGCAATCACATCCCACCGCCCACCGGCCCGGCGCAACATCGCTTCCCGGCCGAGCCGTGGCGCTTCGTCGAGACCGAGTACGACCCGTCCGATCTCGGGGTGACCGAGACGCTGTTCAGCGTCGCCAACGGGTACCTCGGCATGCGCGGCAATCCCGAGGAAGGCCGAGACGCACACACACACGGGACGTATCTGAACGGCTTCCACGAGACGTGGGAGATCCGCCACGCCGAGAACGCGTTCGGCTTCGCCAAGGTGGGCCAGACGATCGTCAACGTGCCCGACGCGAAACTCATCAAGCTCTACGTCGACGACGAGCCGCTGTTGCTCTCGAGCGCCGATCTCGTCGCCTACGAGCGAGCGATCGACTTCCGCTCCGGCCAGCTCGAACGGTCGCTGATCTGGCGAACTCCCGGCGGCAAGAAGGTCCGCGTTCGCTCGACGCGCATGGTGTCGATGGCCGAACGCCACCTCGCCGTGATGACGTTCGAGGTGACGATGCTCGACGCCGCCGCACCGGTCTGGATCTCCTCGCAACTGCTCAATCGCCAAGACGGAGAAGACGAGTACCACGTCGCCGCTGCCGCACTCGGAGAAGGCGACGATGCCCGCGACCCGCGCCAGGCGAGCGGCTTCGACCATCGGGTCCTGCAGCCGAAGGTGCGACGCAACGGCTGCGATGACGACGGCACAGGGACCGTCGTGCTCGGCTACCGTTGCACGAACAGCGCGATGACCCTTGCGTGCGGTGTGCATCACGAGGTCCACGCCGATGGGCGCTACGAGGTCACCACCAAGGTCGACGAGGACATCTCGAAGACCATCGTCGAAGCGCACGCCGAGCCGGGCGTACCGATCACGATCGTGAAGTACGTCTCGTACCACACGTCGACAGGCGTGCCCTGCGAAGAACTCGCCGACCGATGCGAGCGCACGATCCAACGGGCGAAGACGCTCGGGGTCGCCGAGATCCACCGAGAGCAGCGCGAGACGCTCGACGCCTTCTGGGCTGCGTCCGACGTCGAGATCGACGGCGACCACATCGCCCAGCAGGCGCTGCGATGGAACCTGTTCCAATTGGCTCAGGCGACGATCAAGACCCAAGAGCAGGGCATCGCAGCGAAGGGGGTCACCGCCGGCGGCTACGACGGTCACTACTTCTGGGATACCGAGGTGTACGTCGTGCCGTTCTTGGCCTACACCGACCCGGTCGCCGCCAGAAAGCTGCTGCGCTTCCGGTGGAGGATGCTCGACGCAGCCCGGCGACGCGCCCGCGTCCTCAACCAGCGCGGCGGCTTGTATCCGTGGCGAACGATCAACGGCGAGGAGGCGTCGGCGTACTACGCCGCCGGCACCGCGCAATACCACATCAACGCAGCGATCGTGTTCGCGCTCGGGCGCTATCTCGATGCGACCGGCGACGTCGAATTCCTCGCCGAAGAAGGCGCCGAGATCCTCACGGAGACCGCCCGGTTGTGGGAAGACCTCGGCTTCTACGCGACGAACAACTCCGGCTCGTTCCACATTCACCGCGTGACCGGACCCGACGAGTACACGACGGTCGTCAACGACAACTGCTACACGAACATCATGGCGCGCTTCAACCTTCGCTACGCCGCGCGCACGGTGCGGTTCCTCGCCCAGTGGAACCCCGAAGCGTTCATCGCGTTGCAACGCCGGACCGGTCTCGAACTCGCGGAGCTCGACGCGTGGGACGCTGCGGCCGACGCGATGTTCATCCCCTTCGACGAAGAACGCGCGATCCACCCACAAGACACCGCGTTTCTCGATCTCGAACCATGGGACTGGGAAGGCACGCCGCTCGACAAGTATCCCCTGCTCCTGAACTACCACCCGCTGGTGATCTACCGACACCAGGTGCTCAAGCAGGCCGATGTCGTGTTGGCGATGTATCTGCGCCAGGAGCAATTCAGCGAAGAGCAGAAGCGACGCAACTTCGACTTCTACGACCCGATCACGACCGGCGACTCATCGCTGTCGGCGTGCGTGCAGGGCATCGTCGCCGCACACGTCGGGCACGCGGATCTGGCGCTCGACTACTTCCAGCGAGCGCTCTACCTGGACGTGTGCGACGTACATTCGAACACCGCCGATGGCGTACACATCGCGTCGTGCGGTGGCGCCTGGGCGGGCATCGTGCACGGCTTCGCCGGAATGGTCGAGACCGGCACCGCGCTCAAGTTCGCGCCGCGACTTCCGCCAGCGTGGTCGGCAATTCGCTTCTCGCTGCAGCGCCACGGGTGCTCGATCAGCGTCGAGGTGACCGCTGCGGGCGCATTGATCACGGTCCACGATGGCGTGGGCGTGCCGATCATCGACGGCGACCGTGAGATCATCGTGACCCCAACCGAGCCCTATCTCGTCGCAGCCGCCGCACCGTCGACCGGCTGAGTCCGGATCCGGTACGTCGACGCTCAGAGCGAGATCAGGTCACTCGGTGATCAGATCACCGATCACGTAGTTGCGACTCGCGAACCCGTTCTCGGCGTCGAAATCCGAGAACGTCACGGTCAGGCCATAGCGTTCGCCGGTCTCCGCGTCGGTGATCACGCAGTCCAGCGTGTTGCCCTCGTCGAGCACGCTGGTGACCTCCGGACAGGCGACATCAGCGGGGTCGATCTCGACGCCGACCTCGGGGCTCAAGATCTCGGCGGCTTCCGATTCGACCAGCGGCATCTCGCCGGCCGTGATGATGTTGGAGGTGCGCACGAAGATCTCGTCGTCCTCGACGAACTCGGCGAGGAACGTGATCGTCGAGCCTTCCGGAGTGAGTGCTGAGCACTCGAACGTCTGGCCCTTCTCCTCGGCGGCCGGGGTGTCGCACGTTGCGTCGGTCAGGTCGCCCATCCCGATCTGATCCGCGAGTTCGCCACGGATCAGCGTCGTTGCGACGTCGCGCGGATCGCTGTTGCTGCACGCGGACAGGAGCAGGACGCTGACGAAGGCGCCGAGCACGGCGCCCACCTGTCGATTTCGTGATCGAGACATGGCACCATCAGATCACCCCGACGTGACCCAACCGCGAACCGACCGCACCACAACCATCGGATCACGCCGGATCACGCCGGATCACGCCGGATCACGCCAGGACGGATTCTCTGGTCGGGCCGGGGCGACGATAGCTTTTCGGCCCATATGAGCAACTCAGAACTCGGTTTCGACGGCAAGGTAGCGATCATCACCGGAGCCGGTGGCGGCTTGGGTCGGCAGCACGCGCTGATGATGGCGGCCCGCGGTGCCTTGATCGTGGTCAACGACCTCGGCGGCGCCGTCGACGGATCCGGTTCCGACAAGGGCGCTGCGCAGTTGGTCGTCGACGAGATCACCGCTGCCGGTGGTGAAGCCGTCGCCAACACCGACTCCGTCGCGACCCCCGAAGGCGGCGAGGCCATCGTGCAGTCGGCTGTCGACGCGTTCGGCACCGTCGACATCGTGATCAACAACGCGGGCATCTTGCGCGACAAGTCCTTCCACAACATGACCCCCGACCTCGTCGACCCCGTCCTCGACGTCCATCTCCGCGGCGCGTTCAACGTCACGGCACCAGCCTGGAAGATCATGCGCGACAAGAGCTACGGCCGCATCGTCTCGACGTCGTCGGCCGCTGGCATCTTCGGCAACTTCGGCCAGGCGAACTACGGCGCCGCGAAGATGGGCCTGGTCGGTTTCACCAACGTGCTCGCCGTCGAAGGCGCCAAGTACAACGTGCGCGCCAATGCGATCGCCCCGCTCGCGTTCACCCGGATGACGGAGGACCTGCTCGGCTCGCTCGGCGAGAAGCTGCAGCCCGAACTGGTGTCGCCACTGGTGACCTATCTGTCGCACGAGTCGTGCGAGTCGACCGGCCGGATCTACTCGGTCGGCGGCGGCCGCGTCGCCGAGGTCTTCATCGCCGAGTGCCAGGGCTACACCGACACCGAAGGACTCACCCCCGAAAGCCTCCGCGACAACTGGGATGCCGTCACCGACCAGACCGGCTACGAGGTGCCCTCTGCCATCGCAGAAGAAACGGCGATGTTCCTCAAAGCCCTCAGCTGACCCGCTGGCATCCCCGACGCCGGTCAGGGTCACGAAAGGCATCGAGGTCATCGAGGTCATCGAGGTCATCGAGGTCATGGTGCCTGGCACCATGACCTTCGTGACCCGTATGACCTTGCGTCTGGATAGCCGCAGACGGGGTCGGTCTGGCACGATCGGTGCATGATCCCGGTCGAGGAGTTCCAACACGAGGCGGCGACCTGGCTCGCTGCGAACGCCAGCGGCGCACCGCGGGACTACGGCGCCATCTGCCCGCCTGATCTGATCGATCAGGGCATCGCCTGGCAGCGGACGATTCGCGACGCCGGGTACGCGGGGATCCATTGGCCGACCGAGTTCGGTGGACGCGGACTCAGCCCCGACCACAACGGGGCGTGGCTGCTCGAATGCGCGAAGGCCGGCGTCCCTTCGGTGCTCAACATGGTCGGTCTGGTCCTCACGGGTGGCGCGTTGTTGCGCTACGGCACGCCCGAGCAGCAGGCCACACATCTTCGCGCCACGCTCGACGCCGACCACGTGTGGTGCCAGCTGTTCTCCGAGCCGGGCGCCGGCAGCGACCTCGGCTCGCTGTCGACCCGTGCCGAACTCGACGGCGATCGCTACATCGTCAACGGCCAGAAGGTGTGGTGCTCCGGCGGCCGCTACAGCAACTGGGGCATCCTCATGGCTCGGACGCGTTCGTTGGAGGAGGCCAAGAAGCACGACGGCATCTCCTTCTTTCTGTTCCCGATGGACCTGCCTGGCGTCGAGATCCGACCGTTGAAGCAGATGACCGGCGACGCCGAGTTCGACGAAGTGTTCTTCACCGACGTCGAGCTTCCTGCCGACCACCTGCTCGGCCCGCTGCACGGCGGCTGGGGCGTCGGGATGGCGGTCTTGACCAGCGAACGCGGGCACATCGGCACGTCGGTGATCTCGCTCGAGCGACGCCTCGAGCAGACCGCGCGGCTCGCCGACGGCCGAGACCTCACGATGACGGAACGCCAACAGCTCGCCGGACTGCTCAGCCGAGGATCCTCGTTCAAGGCCATGGCGCAGCGCCAGGGTCCGATCGCGTCGACCGCCGCATCACTGATGAAGCTCGGGATCACCGAGATGATGTTCGACGTCGCGATGACCCGCGGGTCGTTCGGCGGTCCGAACGCACTGCTCGACGGCTCCGACGCGGCCGGCATGCTCGCCGCGCCGGGAGGACGCATCGCAGGCGGCAGCAGCCAGGTGCAACGCAATATCATCGGTGAGCGCCTCCTCGGCTTGCCGAGGGAACCCAAGGCGTGACCCACCCGACACCCACCCGACGAGCGGAGTACTGATGGCACGAGACGACACCACCGAATTCGACGACCAGGCGCCCGCGACGAAGAACGGGCCGTCGCTGTTCTTGATCTTGTCGATCGCCGTCGCTGCACTGGCGGGCGTGTTCATCGTCCAGAACCGCGACGAGGCCGAGATCCAATTCCTGTTCTTCTCCGGCGAGTTCCGGATCTGGGTCGCGATCAGCTTCGCCATCCTGCTCGGGGTGTTGCTCGACCGGTTGATCCTCACTTGGTGGCGGAGGGCGCGACGCGACGCGAAAGACTGAATTCGACCTCGATTGGTGCGCCCGCGAGCGCACGAACGATGATGGCGCCGTGCGGGTGATGTCGTCTGATCATGTCAACGTTGCGATCCACGAGTTCGGTGGCAACGGGCGGCCTCTGCTCTTGTCGCACGCCACCGGGTTCCACGGCTACTGCTACCTCCCCATCGCCGATCGCCTCGACCAACAGTTCACGTCGTACGCGCTCGACTACCGCGGACACGGCGCCACACCGTGCAACGACGACTGGGACGGCGACTGGTTCCGCTACGGCGACGACGCGCTCGCCGCCGCCCGCCGCATCGCTCCCGACGGCGGCCTGATCGGATTCGGGCACTCGATGGGTGCGACCGGCTTGCTGATGGCCGCCCATCGCGAGCCCGGGTTGTTCGACCTGATCATCGGGTTCGAGCCGATCGTGTTCCCGACAGCGATGCCTGACGACGGCGGCGACCAGGACGGTCCTCCGTCGATGGTCGAAGGGGCACGACGCCGCCGACCCACCTTCCCGTCGTTCGAAGCGGCCGTCGACAACTACGCGTCGAAGCCGCCGTTCCAGTTCGTCGACTCCGACATGTTGCGTCTGTACGTCGCACACGGATTCCGCCCGTCCCCCGAGGGAGTCCGGCTGAAGTGCGATCCCGCACACGAGGCGTTGACCTTCATGGGTGGCGCCGGACATCGACTGTGGGACGCACTGCCCGAGATCGACACACGGGTGGTCGTGATCGGCGGTGGTGATGGCGAGGGCCCCGCTCAGATCGCACCCGGCATCGCCGAACGCCTCCCCGACTGTCTCTTCATCAGCCAGCCGGACAGCACCCACTTCGGGCCGTTCGTCGACCCGGCCGGCACCGCTGACCTCATCGTCGACCTCACCGCCGGCCTGACCACCGACCTGACCACCTGACGGAGCGCCGAGCATGCCGGTCGACACCGAAGACGGTCGAGACGGTTGCCGGGCTGTCACACCGGCTCTCTACAGTGGGCGCCATGACCGACACCCTCGCTGACGCCGTCTCGGCGACGCCCGAGCCCGTGTGGCCCATTCCGTCGTCGCTGTCGCCGTCGCGCGTCTCGTCGTTCACGTCGTGCCCGATGCAGTTCCGGTTCTCGTCGGTGCAGCGACTGCCCGAGCCGCCGGGCGTGGCCACCACCAAGGGCTCGCTCGTCCACCGAGCGATCGAGCTGTTGTTCGAACTCCCGAACACGCAGCGCACCCGAGCTGCGCTCGACCACTGCCTCGATTCGGCGCTCGCGGAGTATGCAACGCACCCCGACTACGTCGGTCTACGCCTGGACGAACGGGGCGCGGCGAGCTTCGAGCGAGACTGCCGCAAGCTGATCGAGCGGTACTTCGACATGGAAGATCCGACCATGATCAATGCGATAGGTCTCGAACTCCGCCTGGCTGCGCAGGTCGGCTCGCTGGAGCTGCGCGGCATCATCGATCGGCTCGAACTCGACGACGACGGCGAACTCGTCGTCACCGACTACAAGACAGGGCGGGCGCCCTCCGGCCACTTCGAACAAAAGAGCCTGTCGGGCGTTCACTTCTACTCGTTCCTGTGCGAAGCCGTGCTCGGCAAGCGGCCCGCCAAGGTGCGGCTGATGTATCTGTCGAGCGGCGAGACGATCGAGACCGTGCCGACCGCACAATCGGTGCGGTTCATCGACACGCGAACCGCCGCCGTCTGGAAGGCGGTGGAGCGAGCCTGCACCACCGGCGAGTTCCGACCCAACGTGAGTCGACTGTGCGACTGGTGCAGCTTCCAGGAGTGGTGCCCCGCGTTCGACGGCGATCCCGACCTGGCTGCGACGGAGGCCGTCGAGCGCTACGAGCAGTTGACCTCCACCGCGTCCGACACAGCAGGCTGAGCGTGGACGATCCGCAGCGCAACGATGCCATCCACGTCCAGGCAGCACCGGGACGAGCATCGTTGGGGCCACTCGTCGAAGCGTTCGATGCTCGCAGCGACCTGCTCCTCGAGCGCATTCGCGGCAACGCCATCGCCGATCGGGTGTTCACGACGGCCAGCCACGTCGGCGACTTCAGTCTCGTGTGGCACTCGATCGGGCTGGCGCGCGCGATCATCCGACGCCGGCCCGATCAATTCATCGTGCTCGCGGCGGCCATCGGTGCCGAGAGCCTCATCGTCAACCAGGGTGTCAAGCGGATCTTCCGTCGAGCACGTCCGACGGTGGCCGGCGACGAGCGACTCCAGGTCCGTCAGCCGAGCACCTCATCGTTCCCCTCCGGGCACGCCAGCGCCGCGGCGTTCGCCGCCACGCTCCTGACCGCGTGGGACGGACGGCGGTGGGGTCGGCTCTGGTGGACGATCGCGTCGGTGGTCGGCGCGAGCCGCGCGTACGTGCGTATCCACCACGCCTCCGACGTCGTCGGAGGCGCAGTCGTCGGCAGAGCCCTTGCACTCCTCGTGCGGCCGTCGCTGCGACGGCTCCGCTGAGCCCGATCGCCAACCTCGCCGCCGGGCGTCTCCACAGCGATCGTTCGAGTCGAGGGACCGTGCCGAGCGCCCGCCGAGTAATGTGACGATCTGGCTCGACGACCACGCGGTTGCGGCCCGGGCACCGGTCGGGCGAGCCGACGCACGCAAAGGAGCGACCGATTCACTACGACAACAAGATGTCCGACGCCGAGGGACTGATGTGGCGGATGGAGAAGGATCCGTCGCTGTCGTCCAACATCGGCACGGTCACCATTCTCGATCGCGCGCCCGACTTCGAACTGTTCCGGGAGCGGATGCTGCACGCATCGCTGCACATGCCGCGTCTTCGCCAATGCGTCCGCGTCGCGCCGGGCAACCTCGCACCGCCGAGTTGGGTTCGAGACAGCAACTTCGACATCGACCACCACGTCCGGCGCGTCGCGCTCGCAAAGCCGGCCGACGAGCGGGCGCTGTACGACCTCGCGTCGGTCATCACGTCCGATCCCTTCGACCGCACGCGCCCGCTGTGGCAGTTCACGGTGGTCGAAGGCCTCAAGGGCAACCGAGCCGCGTTGATCCAGAAGCTGCACCACACGATCGCCGACGGGGAGAGCGGGGTCTTGCTCAGCCTGCTCTACCTCGACTTCGAGCGAGATGCGTTGCCGCCTCCCGCACCGACGCCCGACGAGGCCGACGAAGCTGCCGAAGCGATCGACCGGGACCTCGAGACAGCCGATGCAGTCCGCGACCTGCTCGCAGGAGCGCTTCGGGTCCCGCTCGGCGTGCTCGGCCAAGTGAAGGACCTCCTCGCCGACCCGGCGCAGATTCCCTCGGCCACGACAGCGGCGACGAACACGGTTCGAGGTATCGCGACGCAATTGGGCGACACCGACGGGGCTCGCTCACCGTTGTGGACCCAACGGTCGATCCGTCGCCGCTTCGAAACCACGTCCGCGCCGTTCACGGAGACCAGAACTGCCGCGAAGAAGCTCGGCGGCACCCTCAACACGGCGTTCATGACGATCGCCACGGAGGCGGCGAGCCGCTATCACGTCGAGTTCGGTGAGCCGGTCGAGGCCTTGCGTTCGTCGATGGCGATCAGCACCCGCACCGACGACAGCGGCGCGAACGCGTTCTCACTCGTCCGGATGCTGGTGCCAACCGGCGAGATGTCGATCGACGAGCGCTTCCGAGCCATCCACGAAGCGACCGATTCGGCCGTTCGCGCCTCCTCGTCGGCATCGCTCGACAAGCTCGCCGCGCTCGCGGCACTCCTCCCGACGTCGGTCGTGACCCGACTCGCACGCCAACAGGCGCAGACGATCGACTTCGCGACCTCCAACGTCAAGGGTGCTCCGGTGCCGATGTTCGTCGCTGGCGCACAGTTGATCGCGAACTATCCACTCGGACCGTTGAGCGGCGTCGCGTTCAATCTCACGCTGCTGTCGTACCTCGGTCGACTCGACATGGGGATCAACATCGACGCCGCCGCGGTGGCCGAGCCCGAACGGCTTCGTCAGTTGGTGACCGATGCGGTCGCCGATTTCACCGCACTCGCCGACTGACGGCACCTCGCCCGCGGCGAGCTACCGTCCGTTGCGCCAGGTCAGACCAGGTCAGACCAGGTCGGACGCAGGCTGCGCAGCGGACACCGCCGCCGGGTTGAAGAGGTCGACATCGGTGAGCAGTGTGCGCACGTCGAGCAACAGGTCGGCCACCTCGCCGGACGACACCAGCTCGCGCTGCATCATCTTGGCAAGGGCGGCATCGATCACTCCGAGTGCCTCGCTGATCACGGCTTCGTTGGTGCCGGACTGACTGACGTTGGGAAACTGATCTGTCATTGCGTTTCACCGTACCCCGAACGTCGAGGTCGCGCGCGCACATGCGCCGGATGCCACTCGATCTTCACAGTCGTTGTCGCTACGTTCGCACACCCACCGCTGCGCCGGAGCCCGCTGTGCTGGCCTTCGGCCTCTACGATGCGCGCATGGACCTGTCCGGAAAACACACCGTCGTCACCGGCGCGGGTCGAGGAATCGGCGAGGCACTCGCCCGAGCGTTCCACGACCGCGGCGCACGAGTCACCCTCGCCGATCTTGCCGGAGCGCCCCAGGTGGCAGCCGACATCGGCGGCGACCGTGCCGTCGGCCTGGACGCCGATATCGCCACCGAGCGCGGCAACGAGCAGTTGATCGCCGCGGCTCGCGAGGCGTTCGGGCCGGTCGACTTGTTCTTCGCCAATGCCGGCGTCGGCACCGGCACCGATCTGTCGACGACCGAGGACGTCTGGGACACGGCGTTCGACGTCAACGTGCACGCACACCGCTGGGCCGCCAAGTACCTGATCGACGAGTGGCTCGAACGCGGTGAGGGATACTTCTGCTCGACCGCATCAGCCGCTGGGCTGCTCGCGCAGATCGGCTCGGCTCCCTACACGCTGACCAAGCGGGCGGCGGTCGCGTTCGCCGAGTGGATGGCGATCACCTACGGCGACCAGGGCATTCGCGTGAGCTGCCTGTGCCCGCAAGGCGTCAACACGGCGATGATCAACGGTGGAGACGGCGGGATCACCGGCGGTGACGTCGTGAAGGCAGCAGGTGCCGTGCTCGAACCCGGCGACGTCGCTGCGGCCGTCGTCGAGGCGATCGAACTCGAACGCTTCTTCGTCCTCCCTCATCCGGAGGTCGCCGACTACATGCAACTCAAGGCCAACGATCCCGAGCGCTGGCTCGGCGGCATGCGCAAACTGCAGCGTCGCGTGATGGGTGCCTGACCCGAGCGGATCATGCATCGTTCGGCCGCCGCGCTCGCACGTTTCGGGCTTCGTCCTGCCGAACCGATCCGCTTCAAGCGCAACGACAAAGGCCGCTACATCGTGGGCAGAGTCGAAGGCATCGAGATCGACGGCAGCATCACCTTGCGTGACCCCGACGGCTCGGCGCGATCGCTGAAGCCCGAGCGAGTCGAGATCCGTCGTCCCGGCTCCGGCGGCCGCCTACGCTGGCAGGCCGTCAGCGATGTCGCGATCACCTGGGAACAGCTCGAACTGTTCGAGAAGGCGCCGGAACCAGAACCGGGACCGATGCGTCGCGTGAAGATCGAACGGAACCACCCCACGCTGTTCGACTGACCCGCCGGGCCTGCCTGACCCCTCGAGGTCCACCTGACTCCCCCGGCCCGACTGTCGGCCGGCGAGATGATGTCCGGGATCGGCCGGGGTCGTGGCCGCAGGTGCCGCCGATCTAGCGTTCGCGTCATGGCAGTACGACTGGACGAATCCGACGAATACATGCACGAACTCGGCCCCGAGTCGAACTTCAACGAGAGCATGTACATCAATTGCTTCGATCACGGGCAAGGCGTCGGCGGCTGGTTCCGGATCGGCAACCGTGCCAACGAGGGCTACGCCGAGATGACGGTGTGTCTGTACCTGCCCGCCGTCGACGGCCACGGTGGGCGCCAGGTGGCCTTCCAGTACAAGCGGCCCGAGATCGACAACAACGACGCCTTCGATGCGGGCGGTCTGACGTGGACGATGGTGACACCGTTCGAGGAGTTGCAGATCGACTACACCGGCAAGGTGCTGCTCCTCGACGAGCCCGAACAGATGGCGAACCCTCGCGACGCATTCAAGAACAACGAGTTCGTCGAGGCCGAGGTCCATCTGACCTTCGGCGGACAGGGCCGCGCATCGATGTTCGGCGGCGAACCCGACGAGCCCCACGAAGCCCCCGGCGAGGAGTTCGCCAAAGGCCACTATGAGCAACTCATCTCGGGCACCGGGACGATCCGAGTCGGCGAACGCGAATGGCAGATCGACGGCTTCGGGCTCCGCGACCATTCGTGGGGTCCCCGCTACTGGCAGGCCCCCTGGTACTACCGCTGGCTGACGGGCAACGTCGACGCCGACTTCGGCTTCATGGCCAGCCGCGTCGCGAAGAAGGACGGCCCGGGAACCCGAGGTGGCTTCGTGTGGGAGAACGGCAAGATGCACTACTGCGACGACGTGCAGATGTCGACCGTGACGCGCGGTGACGAGCACTACCACGACACGATCGAGTTCACGATCAGTTCGAGTCGCTCGGAACGCTCGTGGACGATCTCGGGCGAGGCGATCGACCTGATCCCCCTGCGCAATCGACGTCAGACTCCCGACGGCGACTGGCTGCAGACCCGGATCTCCGAGGCGTTCACGAAGTGGACGGTGCGCTCCGGCGAGTTCGAAGGCCGCACCGGCTTCGGGATGAGCGAGTACCTCGACCAGATCATCGACGACGCACCGGTCGGTATCGCCGAGTGACCCCGCTGTGCTCGCCTACTCGGCGAGCCACGCCTGGATGATCTTGCCGGCGATCGAGATCTCCGGTGGGATCATCGGCAATGCGTCTTTGCGGTACCAATTGGCGTCCATGATCTCGCCTTCTTCGAGCACGATGTCGCCGCCGACGTAGTTGACGCGGAACCCGACCATCAGACTGTGCGGGAAGGGCCACGGCTGGCTCCCGACGTAGCGGACGTCGTCGACGTCGACGCCGACTTCCTCTTTCACCTCTCGGATGACAGCACCTTCGAGGTCCTCACCCGGCTCGACGAACCCGGCGAGGCAGGAATACATCGGCCGCGGGAAACGGACGCCCCTCGCGAGGAGCGCCTCCTGATCGGGTCCGGGCTCACCTCGGGTGATCAGGGTGATCATCGCCGGCGCAACTCGTGGGTAGACGACCAGACCGCAGGCCGGACAGCGCAGACCACGCTCGCCGGGCGACGGCTCGGTCGGCGTCGCGCAGCGACCGCAGAAGCGGTGCGTACGAACCCATTCCGCGGTCTGCACGGCGCGCCCGGCAGCGAGCCACTCGGCCTCCGATGCCGTGGCGTAGTGGGTGAAGAGATCCATCGCCGCGCCATACGACGGGTCTTCACCGTCGGGAACGTCGACGGCCCACCAGCCTTCGCCGTTGACGATGCCGATGAAGTGCGACGACCACGATGCCTCCTCCAGACGATCGTCGACGAACACCGACGTACCGATCACGTGGACGTACCGGTGCGTACCGGCGAACCCTGGCGGCACCTCGTTGAGCGCTTCGTACAGCGACGCCGTGTTCATCGAGACCAGACCGAATTCGTGTGCACTCATCGCAATGATGCGTAGCACGAACGGCGCTCGCACCTACGCTCGGCGCGATGACGCCCGCCACGACTCCGCCGTTGCACCCCGATCTGATCGTCCTCGAGTCGTTGCTCGGAACCTGGAGCGGCAACGGAACCGGCGAGTACCCGACCATCGACGGTTTCGAGTATTCAGAGACGGTCACGTTCGGCCACGTCGGCAAGCCGTTCCTCGCGTATGCGCAGCGGACCGCGGCTCCCGACGGCCGCCCGCTCCATGCCGAGACGGGCTACTGGCGGGTTCCCGAGCCGAGCCTCGCCGAGCTCGTCATCGCTCATCCGACCGGCATCACCGAGGTGCTCGAAGGATTCGTGGCGCCGAACCTACCCGGGAGCGGCACGCTCGTGATCGACGTCCGCTCCACGAGCATCGCGTCGACGGCGTCCGCCAAAGAGGTCACCCGAACCGAGCGGACCTTCGAGATCACCGGCGACGTCATGCGGTACACGATGCGCATGGCAGCGGTCGGCCAGCCGCTGCAGCACCACCTCGCTGCCACGCTGCACCGCCGTTCGTGAGCCAGCGACAGAGTGGGTCAGACCCACTCTGTCGCCCAGGCAGTCTCCGCGATCGCGCCGACGACAGAGTGGGTCTGACCCACTCTGTCGTTTCGATTTTCGGTGACGGCGTGGCGGGCGTAGCGTGGCGCGCATGTCGAATGTCGTGATCGTCGATGCCGTCCGTACTCCGATCGGAAAGCGAGGTGGCGGACTCTCCACCATGCATCCCGCTGAGGTCTTGTCGCAGGTGCAGAAGGCCATCATCGACCGGACCGGGATCGACGCCCACGAGGTCGGCCAGGTCGTCGGCGGATGTGTCAGCCAGGTCGGCGAGCAGAGCTTCAACATCGCCCGCACGGCGTGGCTCGCCGCAGGCCTGCCGCTCGAAACCGCGGCGACCACCATCGACACGCAGTGCGGATCGAGCCAGCAGGCGACCAATCTCGCCACGTCGCTCGTCGGTTCCGGCGTGGTCGACGTCGCCCTCGCCTGTGGCGTCGAGGTGATGAGCCGCATCCCGATCGGCATCAACTCGTCGAAGAAGCTGGGCCTCGGTGTGCCGATTCCGAAGACGTACTTCGAGCAGTACGAGATGACGTCGCAGTTCGAAGGCGCCGAGCGGATCGCCGACAAGTGGAACATCAGCCGCGCCGACGCCGACGAGTTCGGGCTCGCCTCGCAGGAACGAGCGGCTCGCGCGTGGGCCGAAGATCGCTTTGCCGGCCAGTACATCACGGTCGAGGCACCCGACGTCGACGAGGAAGGCAACCCCACGGGCTCGACTCACACCGTTGCGCGCGACGAAGGCCTACGCGAGACCACGCTCGACAAGCTCGCCACGTTGAAGCCCGTCGCCCGCGAGAACGGCGTGCACACGGCGGGCAACGCCTCACAGATCTCCGACGGGGCTGCGGCCGTCCTGGTGATGACCGACGACAAGGCCGGCGAACTCGGCCTCACGCCGCGGGCACGCATCGTCGACACCTGCCTGGTCGGCGTCGACCCGGTACTCATGCTGACCGGGCCGATCGACGCCACGCAGAAGCTGCTCGCCCGCACCGGGCTGTCGATCGAGGACATCGACGTGTTCGAGATCAACGAAGCGTTCGCCTCGGTCGTGCTCGCGTGGGCGAAGGAGACCGGCGCCGACCTCGACAAGACCAACCCCAACGGGGGCGCGATCGCGCTCGGTCACCCGCTCGGCGGCACCGGGGCGTTCTTGATGACGAAAGCGCTGTACGAACTCGAGCGCACCGGCGGCCGGTACGGCCTGATCTCGATGTGCTGCGGCGGCGGCCTCGGCACCGGCACGATCATCGAACGCCTGTAGACGTCCGCCCCCGTCGCCCCACGCCCCGAGGCGGTGGGCGTCTCGACTGCTCCTCGGTCCTGGTTCCGACACGCTGCGATAGACACGAGTCGATGAGTTGGTCGGTGCTGCGCGGGATCGTCGTCGGCGCGCTCGTGTGCGCCGGGTGCACCTCGGCCGATGCGGGACCCGACCCGTCCGACACCGTGCCGGCCTCCGGCGTCGACGCGAACGCGACGGTCGAGCGCATCGTCGACGGCGACACGATCGACGTCGTGATCGATGGCCGAGATGAGCGAGTCCGTCTCATCGGTATCGACACCCCCGAGACGAAGCGACCGGACACGCCGGTCGAGTGCTTCGGCCCCGAAGCGACTGCACACATCGACGCGTTGCTCCCGACGGGCACCCCGATCCGGATCGAACGCGACATCGTCGGACGAGACCATTTCGACCGGCTGCTCGGCTACGTCTACCGAGCCGACGACGGACTGTTCGTGAACGTCGAGATGATCCGGGCAGGATTCGCACAGCCGCTGTCGATTCCGCCCAACGAGACCTACCGCTCGGTGTTCGTCGAGGCGGCTCGAACCGCCGAACGACAGGGAGTGGGTCTCTGGTCGGCCTGCGCGAGCTGAAGCGCTGACGAGGCGCACAGCAACGAGAACCGGTCCGCGCGCAGCAGACGTGGGCGGATAGCGTCGTCGCCGTGACGGACTCACTCGCCGAACGGCTCGGGCACACTCCCGACACGAAGCTCGTCATCTTGTCGTGTGACGACCTCGGTGCGAGCCACGCCTCGAACGAAGGCGTGTTCCGAGCGCTCCGCGAGGGCGTCGCGACGTGCGCATCGATCATGGTTCCCGCTCCGTGGGCGGGTCATGCGGCAGCAAAGGTGCTGCCGAGCGACGACATCGGCGTCCATCTCACGCTCAACTCCGAACACGAGACCTACCGCTGGGGGCCGGTGACCCACGCGCCGTCGCTGCTGTCGGGCGAGGGAGGATTCCCGCGAACCGTCGCCGATCTGTGGGAACACGCCGACCGCGACGAGGTGCTGCGCGAGCTGCGAGCGCAGATCGAACGGGCGCAGGTGTGGGGCATCGACGTCACCCACCTCGCACCGCACCTCACGGCGATCACGCTGCGACCCGAGTTCTTCGACGTCTACCTCGAACTCGCCGACGAGTTCCAGCTCCCGATCCGCTTGCCGTCGACGATCACGACCGAGCAAGCCGGATTCCCGTTCCGCCAACTCGCGAGCGAGGAAGGGATCGTGTTTCCCGATCACTTCGACCACGACTGGCGAGCCGGCAGTCGCGACCGCGTGTTCGGAGCGATCGAGCGACTGCAGCCGGGCGTGACCGAGATCCACATTCAACCTGCCATCGACTCACCGGAGGTCCGAGCGTTCGCCGGAGCGTCCGCGGACGGCTGGATCGCCGACCTCGAGCTCGCGACCAGTGCCGAACTCCGCTCGGCGTTCGACCGCTCGGGCGCCATCTTGATCGGGTTCCGACAGCTCCGCGACGCCATGCGCGCACAGTCTCGGTGACGACGGCTGCTCACGCGACCAGCCCGAGGATTCAGAGGGCGGCGACGATGCCGCGGATCGCGTCGCTGGCGCGGCCCGACTTCAGTTCGGCGAGGATTTCGCCGGTGTGTCCGCTCGCCTTGAGCTTGCCGCGCATGAACGCCACCGTCGGATCGAACCCGTCGGCGGCCGCGTCGACGACCGGCACCGTGAACACCACGTCGGCATCGTCAGGCCCAGCGGTTCGCTCATCGCTCTTGGCCACGACGACCCGATACTGCACGCTGCTCATGATGTGGCTCCTGGCTTGTCCGAGTCGACATGGCCGACGGCGGATGTGACGCCCCCGGCTCGAATCCCGTCGAAGAGATCGCGTTCGTCGTCGCTCTCGGGGATGCTCCCGGCGCGCGATCGAGCAAGGATCCAGTCTTCCCAGGGATAGGTCTCGGCGAGTTGCTCGTCGGTCAAGCCGAACCACCAGCCGGCGTTCGGGTCGACCTGGGTCGCATGCGCTCGCAGAGCGCCGGTGCGCGCCCACTGGAAGTCGGCGACGTCGATCTTGGTGGTGATGCGATGATCTTGCGCCGGACGATCGAGCCACTCCTCGGTGAAGGGTGATTCCCCGGTGTAGCGCAGCATCGCCTCGTGGACCGCGAGGATCCGGGCCTTCGCCCACACGGAGTAGTACAGCTTCGACGGAGCGAACGGCTCGCCGAGTTCGCGATACCAATTCGGGTCGCCGGCACGATCGAACGCCAGCACGGAGATGTCGTGCACCCGCAGATGGTCGGGATGCGGGTAACCCTTCTGGTCGTCGCCATAGGTGATGATGACCTGCGGACGGGTCCGACGGATAACGGCGACGAGTCGCCCCACCGCCTCGTCGAGGTCGGCCTGGTGGAAACAGTCGGGATGCTCGTTCGGCGGGGTCTCGGCCATGCCGGAATCTCGGTAGCCCAGCATCACCACTTCGTCGAACCCGATGATCTCCGCCGACGCAGCCAACTCCGCGCTGCGCATCGATGCGACGAGCGCGCGCTCCTGCTCGGGCGACATCTCGAAGAACGGTTGGCCCTCCTCACGCAGCGACGGATTCTGCAGATCGCCCTCCTCGCCGCCGGTGCAGCACACCAGCGTGGTGCGAACGCCTTCACTGTGGTACTTCGCCAACGTCGGCGCTCCCTTGGACGCTTCGTCGTCCGGATGGGCGTGCACGGTCAACAGCGACAGCGGCTCACCACCGGCGACGGTCACGGCGGTCGCCGACCGCACGTCGTCGATCTCTGCAGCGTTCGGGTCGGGCACGGGGCCGAGGCTATCCGTGGCGCAGAACCTCGGCACGACCGATGCCCTACGCTCGACATCCGTGACTCGATTTCCGTCCCGATTGCCGGCTCGATGCTCCGTGGCCGTCGCCACCGTGTGTGCAGTGTTCGCACTCAGTGCGTGCGACACCGGCGACGGCACGACGCTGCAGGACCCGGTGGCACCGACCACGTTGCCGCCCATCGACACGACCCCGCTCGAGTCGGTCGCGATCGATCCGACCGACGCACTCCTCGCCACCGTGGCACCACCCGACGACGTCGCCGAGCCACCCGCACCGCTTCCCGGTGAAACCGGGCTCCGGTTGTTCACCCCGTGGGCCGAGGGGGGCCCGATCGACGCTCGTTTCGGGTGCGACGGCAGCAACGCAGCTCCACCGCTGAGCTGGAGTGACCTGCCCGACGGCACCGTCGAGGTCGCCGTGGCGCTCGTCGACGAATCCAACCTGTCCAACGGACGACCGTTCGTGCACTGGGTCATGGCCGGACTCACTCCTGCCACGCCCGGACTCGCAGAAGGGGAGGTGCCGATCGGCGCCATCCAGGCGCTCAACTTCTTCGGCAACGTCGCCTACGACGGGCCGTGCCCGACGCTCGGCGAGACCAACTCCTACCGGGTGACGCTCTTTGCGCTCAACCAGCAGGTCGAACTTGCCGATGGAACTCCTGCAACGCAACTCCTCGATCTCATCGACGCAACAGCGATCGAGTCGGCCAGCGTGCTCGGGACGAGTACTCGCTGACGATCTCACCTCGCCGAGCGCTTCCAGGATCACCGACGACGGCGGACACTCATGGCGGACGACAACGACTCAGACGCGACCGGCGCGACCGGCGCGCCTGCGACCGGTGCCACGAGCGTGCCTGCTCCCGGCTGGCCTGCGCCGCCGGTGACGCCCCCGCCTGACGCACCATCCATCCCAGCTGCGCCTTCCGCCCCCACTGCGCCATCCCACCTCGCTGCGCCATCCCACCTCGCTGCGCCATCCCACCTCGCTGCGCCATCCCACCCCGCTGAGCCGCTCGACGAACCGCTGGTGACGATCGAGCATGCCGCGGACACGCTTGCAGCACCGACGGGCAACGTCGCCGCGACCGCGGCGAACCTCCTCGAGCTGCCCGAACACCTCCGAGGTCTGCTCGACGCCGACGGGACCGGCGTGGCCATCATCGGGCCCGACGGTCACGTCGCACAGATCAACCGCGTGATGATGTCGCTGATCGGTGCCGACTCGGTCGACGACTTGGCGCCGGAATCGCCGAGCATCACCGTGTTGCGCTCGCTGCTCGACCACGTGCCGCTCGACGTGTTCGCACCCGAACTCGAGTCGGATGCTGCGCCGACGCGGGCTCGACACGATCGAACCTGGCAGGGCGATTTCGACCATCGCACGCTCGGTGGAACGACACGATTGCTTCGAGCCACCGTTCACGCCACCCGCTCCGAACGCGCTGACGAGACGACGATCGCGCTGCTCGTCCACGACGTCAGCGAGTCGCGTCGCGAACGAGCGCTGCTCCATCATCGAGCAACGCACGACCCACTGACGGGTCTCGACAATCGGCCGTCGATCATGCTCGTGCTCGCCCAGGCGATCGCGTCGCAACGGGACCGGCGCGGCCATGTCGCCGCGTTGTTCGTCGATCTCGATCATCTGAAGTTCGCGAACGATGCCTTCGGCCATCAGGTCGGCGACCAACTTCTCGCGTCGACCTCCCATCGCCTGGCGCAAGCAGTCCGACCCGCCGATCGCGTCGCCCGTCTCGGCGGTGACGAGTTCCTCGTCGTGTGCGCCGACATCACCGATGCAATCACAGCCCTCGAGTTGGCCGAACGCGCTCGCCGAGCCCTGCGCGGCCACCTCCGGATCGGTGAACTCGACCTCGACTTCTCGGTGAGCGTCGGCGTGGCCTTGACCGACGCGGATGTGTTCGACCTCGACGACGAGGCGGCGGCTGCACTCCTCATCAGCAACGCCGACACCGCGATGTACCAGGCCAAACAGCAGGGCAGGGACCGCTGCACCCTCTTCACGACGCAGATGCGGGCCAGCGCCCGGGAACGTACCGAGATGGCAGCTGCCCTGGCTCGTTCGGTGTCCGATGGCGACCTGACCGTCGACTACCAGACCGTCTTTTCGTCGGTCACCGGCGAAGGCGTCGCAGCGGAGGCGCTCGTCCGCTGGACACACCCGACCCAGGGTCGCATCGACCCGGCGACGTTCATCGGCGTCGCAGAAGAATCGGGCATCATCGGCAAGCTCGGCGAGGTCGTCCTCGACCGCGCGCTCGGCGATCTCGCCGCTTGGATCGGCATCGGCACCGTGAACGCCGACTTCGCCGTCCACGTCAACGTATCCGGGATGCAGCTCGGCTCGAACTCGTTCGTCAACACCGTGTCGACCATGCTGCGTGTGCACGAGATCGAGCCGCACCAACTCGTCCTCGAGATCCGCGACACGTCGCTGTCGGGTCGTGTCGGCGACGTCGAACGCTCGATCCGAGCGCTCCGACGTGCGGGTGTTCGGATTGCGGTCGACAACTTCGGCACCGGTCCGAAGTCGATCGGCGTGATGACCGACGTCGGCGCCGACGTGATCAAACTCGACGGCGCACTCGCGCTGCCGAGCGGCGTATCGGACGCCGAGACGCGCCTCGTGCGAGCCGTGGTACTGCTCGCTCACGCGCTCGACATGACCGTGGTCGCCGAACGCGTGAGCGGCACCGAGCAACTCCGCCGCCTTCGCTCAGCGGGATGCGACCTCGTGCAGGGCAACCTGCTCGCTCCCCCTCGCCCGGCCGACGAACTTCGCACGGTGCCGCTCCACGGCTGGTGACACCGCACGGACGAACCCGGGAGACTCGCAGGGAATCGCGGGGTGCGGCTCGCGAGCTCTGCACACGGACCTCGAAGCGCGGCACGTGGCTGACGGTTGCGCGCGGCTGTACATGTGAGTCCGCCGAACGGGACGTCCCGACCCGACATCGGTGGTTCGGTGGTCGAATCCGTCGCGAACGGTTTCAGGCCGTCCAGCCGGACGACGGGTTGGTCAGCGTGATCGATCCGATGTCGATCGGCGAGCCGTCGATATCGACGGTGGCGTTCTCGAGGGTGGTGATCACGGCACTGCACTCTGCGTCCTCGACGGCATCGGGGAGGTCGAACGATCCGGCGATGACGGGCCAGGTTGCAGCCACGGTGGAGTCGGGTTCGTACCAGTCCTGGACATCGTCACAGGCCATGGCGAACAGGTGCTGACCAACCATCACCGTGACCGAAAATCGATCGTCGGGCAAGGAGACCGGCCCTGGCGGAGCTGGCTCGCTGGGCGGCTGCGGCACCGGGATCGACCGGTTCGTCGTGTCGGAGCGTCACGGCGAGAACGCTTGGCCCGCTTGCGTCGCAGAACGCGTCGTCGTCCGCCCATCTTCTTTCGCTGCTCCCCGGGAGATAGCGGGTCGAGTCATGGACGCCCCATCGATCGCAACGGGATCGCCAGCACCGATGACCTCACCGTTGCCGGTGACCAGGGTGTCACCGTCGTCGCCGACCGTGGTGTCGGGGATCGAGCGAACATCGGTGTACCTCGCAGAACAGAAACAGAACAGAACGGAACAGAACAGAACCGAAGGAAAGAGAAGGAGAAACTGCGTGCTCACTTCGACGTTGCGAAACAGTCGTCAGTTCCCCATCTCCGACGCATGCTTTCAGGCATCGACCCGCGCAGCCGACGGGACTCCCCTACGCTCGACTGGGGCCTCGGCGCAGCACGGGCCTCGTCCGGGTCACCGAGCGCGCGATTCGAATGGATCGAGACGACGGAGCGATGCGTCGACAAGCTGATTCGCCAGCAGGTGTGCCCGTTGTGGTGCTGCGGCGCGGCGCGCCAGCTTCGGGCCAGCCTCCGGGAGCGACCCGGCAGATCGGCACGTACCGCGGCCCATGCTGCGTCCCGGGATCGCTCTCGGCTCATGCCGGGCGAATCGAGGCAGCGACCTCAGGCATGGAATCAGATTCTCGGGTTCATGGCCGCCAGGCTCGTCCTCGCGTCGCAGCTCCGGCGAGACACGGGTGTCGAGCACTCGATATCGCTCGCCCCCAAATTGCGAGGACGGTCAGTCGTGATCGAGACGGGGTACTGCCACGACCTCGAGCGCATCGATTCCGATGAGGTCGCCCGGATTGCAGATGTCCACCGGTAGCTCGGCTGCGGGTGCGGTCGCGGCGATCATCGCGTCGTAGGCCCGCGCTGTTGCTGCGCGGCCGTTGCGCCTCAGCGACGCTGCCGAACGCTGTCGCGGCCGCAGCGTCGAAAGGAAGCGGACCGAAGTCTGCTTCTTCGGCCTGGAGATGTGCTTGGCGTGCGACACGGTCGTCGTCGGTCGTGGCCACGAGCGGACCGACGGACAGCTCCGCCAGGGTTGCCGCGGTGATGAATGCTGCGTCGGATACAGCATCGATTGCCGTGATCCGTCCGAGAAGGATCAGCGTGCTCGTGTCGAGAGCGCCACGCTCGCTCACACGGATGCGTCGATCACGGAATCGAGATCGCGGCGCAACTCGCCAGGGTCATCTCGGGGAGGGTGGGCTCGCCGACGCATCAGCTCTGCGATGGAGGCCACACTCGAGCGCAGGGGACGGAGTTCGGTCACCTGCTGGCCGCGGCGCGTCACGGTCACGCGTTCACCACGGGCCACGCGATCGACGACCTCACCGCCGTGGTTGCGTAGCTCTCGGATCGGCACATCCGCCATGTCGTCAAGGTGTCACCGGTGATGCATTGCGGACAGTCGAACCGCGCAGAAGTGTCCGGTCGGTCGACGATCAACAGCACTCGGGAACCGGCGACATGTCCGACGGCCCGGTTCGCCGGTGGTGTTCGTCGCGTGTTTCGCGCTCTGCAGGAACGTGCCGCCGAGCCCTCGGTATCCTGAGCGTCGTGCCACTCCCGTTGCCTCCTTCCGACGCCGGCGGCACGGAGCCCGGACGGTCCCGCAGCCAGTCCAGCCTTCCGCAGCCACCTCCGAGCGCCACGTCGTTCGGGGTACCGAGCGGTCCGCCCGTCGGCCCACCATCGGCCGGACCAGCCGGAAACGCTGGCTCCGTGAGTTGCTACCGGCATCGTGACCGAGTCGCCGGTCGTCGCTGCACGCGCTGCGGCAAACCGGCGTGCGGCGAGTGCCTCGTGCAAGCCAACGTCGGCAGCCATTGCCTCGAGTGCGCGAAGGCGTCGCGTCCCGACCTGCGCACTCGGGCTCGCTTCTGGTCAGCGGGCAAACCGGCGCTCGTCGCCTACACCCTGATCGCAGTCAACATCGCCGTCTTCGTCCTGCTCGGCGCTGCGTACGACCTCGGCGGGATGCTGTCGGGTCGGATCACCGATGCACACCTGCAGTTCGGGCTCAACTCGCTGTTCGTCGACGGCAACCCCGTGCCGTACCGCCTGTCCACCGATGAAGTGGTCATCAGCGGGGGCACCGACTACTACCGACTCGTCACCTCCGGGTTCCTCCACTTCGGGTTGATCCACATCGGGATGAACATGTTCTTCCTGTATCTGCTCGGCAACGAGATGGAGCCGATCCTCGGGCGGTTGAAGTTCGCACTGGTGTACGGAGCGTCGCTGCTCGGTGGTTCGGCCGGCGTGATCCTGATCGATCAGGGGTCGATCACCGCTGGCGCATCGGGAGCCGTGTTCGGCCTGCTCGGTGCATACGCGGTCGGCATCTGGCGACACGGCGTCAACGTCTTCAGCACGCAGATCGGCTCGCTGCTGATGATCAACCTGTTCTTGACCTTCTTCGTGGCGAACATCTCGATCGGCGGGCACATCGGCGGTCTCGTCGCCGGCGGCATCTGCGGGTTCGTCGTGCTCGCCCCTGGCTACAAGGGCGTCCCGAACTGGGCGAAGTACGCCACCCCCTGCATCGTTGCGGTCGCCGCCCTCGCCGTGGCGCTCGTCGCAGCATGACCCTGAACGCAGCGCCGTCGGCGTCACTAGCCTGATCTCATGGCACTGCGCGAGACCCACATCGAGCGGATGCGAGACGGATCGTTCGACACACTGATCATCGGCGGCGGCATCAACGGCGCGGTGACCGCCGCGTCGCTGGCTGGCCGAGGCGCCAACGTGGCGCTGATCGACCGGGGCGACTTCGCGAACTTCACCAGTCAAGCCTCCTCGAACTTGGTGTGGGGCGGGTTCAAGTACCTGGAGAACTACGAGCTGTGGCTCGTGTTCAAGCTCTGCCAGTCACGCAACCGGCTGATGCGCGCGTACCGCGACAACATCAAGGAGATCGGGTTCTACGCTGCACTCGACAAAGGCGGGCCCTATCCCCCGTGGTTCGCAGCACTCGGCGCCCTCGGCTATTGGATCATCGGACAGTTCGGGACCCGGTGGCCTCGCTTGTTGTCGCGCGACACGATCGAACGAGAAGAGCCAGCGATCAACACGACGGGCGTCGCTGGCGGCATCGAGTATCGAGACGGCATCTTGATCGACAACGACGCACGCTTCGTGTTCAGCTTCGTCCGCTCCGCGATCGAAGCCGGCGCCGCGGCAGCGAACTACGTCGAGCTCGTCAGCGCTCGGCGTGATGGCGATCGCTGGATCGCCTCGCTACGCGATGTCGACAGCGGCGACGAGTTCCAGACGACAGCGCGCACGATCGTCAATGCAGCCGGACCCTTCGTCGACGAGACCAACGAGAGCTGGGGCCTCACCACCGAACACCGGATCGTGTACTCGAAAGGCATCCATCTCGTCGTGCCGCGACTCACGACGCGTCACCACGACAAGGTGCTTGCGTTCTACGACGACACCGAGCGACTGTTCTACGTGATCCCGATGGGCCGCCGCTCGGTGATCGGCACCACCGACACCCGTGTCGACACACCGTTCACCCAGGTCGACGACGACGACATCGACTTCTTGCTCGCACAGATCAACGCCCGCCTCGACCTCGACGAACCGCTCAGCCGCAAGCACATCATCGCCGAACGGTCGGGGGTGCGTCCGCTCGTCGTGAAGACCGACGGCGCCGACCACGACGACGTCGACTGGACCAAGCTGTCCCGCAAACATGCGGTCGAGACCGACCACCGTCAGCGCGTCGTGACGATCTTCGGCGGCAAGCTCACCGACTGTCTGAACGTGGGCGAAGAGGTGGCCGACGAGATCGAGCAGCTCGGTATCCCCCTCGAACGCGACCTGCACAACTGGTACGGCGAACCGGCCAAGGCCACGCGCAAGGAGTTCTACCGGCAGGCGCGTCTGATGAAGCTCGACGGGCTGCGCGACAAGCCGGAGGTCGAGCCCCTCTCGGATCGACTGTGGCGCCGCTACGGCCGCCGAGCCTTCGCCATGCTCGACGCCATCCGCCAGGAGCCGTCGATGGCGGAAGACATCATGGGATCCGCCGACTACATCCGAGTCGAACTCCACGAGGCGGCTCGCTCCGAGATGGTCACGCGCCTGGAGGACTTCATGCGTCGCCGCTCCAAAATCGACCTGGTGGTGTCCGACGACGACATCGCCCGATCCAGCGGGCTCCGCGAGGTCGCCGAGATCCTGTTCGGCGACGACGCCGAACGCCGCCTCGCCGAGTACTTCGGCGGGGTCGACAAGGTCCCCGAGGCCGTGATGGCCGGCCCACCACCCACTCCGCGGACCCGCTCGGCCGGCGTCGTGCTCCACTGACCGTCATCACATCCGCCGTCATCACATCCGCCGTCATCTCATCCATGCGCCGTCCCGCCGAGCACCGTTGCCTCGACCACCGTTGCGAGCTCGCAACGCCCGGGCTGGCAATGTCCGGGCGGGCAACGTGTTGAGCCGTC
This sequence comes from Ilumatobacter sp., assembly GCF_046290335.1. Taxonomy (GTDB): domain Bacteria; phylum Actinomycetota; class Acidimicrobiia; order Acidimicrobiales; family Ilumatobacteraceae; genus Ilumatobacter_A. The sequence continues at coordinate 115,549 of NZ_JBKAGH010000008.1, forward strand.
TCGTTCGCGCTGCGCTCGGGCGTCTCGGTTTGCGACGGTCGGCGCCGTCGTTCGATCCCCGTTGGGAGCCGTTCCTGCACCGAGGCTTCGAGCACTGGCGGTTGCTGTCGCCCGACGAACTCGACCGCATGCGTCATCTCGTCGCGCTGTTCTTCTTCGGTCGACGATGGGAGGCAGCGAGAGGAATGGACCTGACCGACGAGGTCAAGGTCCTCATCTCGGCGCAGGCATCGATGTTGCTGCTCGGACTCGAACTCGACGAGTACGCCGACGTGACGTCGGTGATCGTGCATCGTTCGACGGTTCGCCTCCACGGGGCCCGGCCGACCGGGGGCGGCACCTGGTCGAGCGGGACCCAACACCTGGCCGGGCAGGCCCACCACAAGGGTCCTGTGGTGCTGTCGTGGGCGGCGGCGCGCAGCGGGGCGCTGGTACCTCAGCGCGGCATGAACGTCGTGTACCACGAGTTCGCACATCGTCTCGACATGCTCGACGGCATCACCGACGGGACCCCGCCACTCGAGAGCGAGGAGGCGGTCCAGCGATGGCGCGACGTCTGCACCGCTGCCTTCGATCGAGTTCGAGAGGGCGAGTCCATCCTGCGCGGCTACGCCGGCACGAACCCGGCGGAGTTCTTCGCGGTGTCCACCGAGTTGTTCTTCAACCGACCGATCGACCTGCGGGCTCACGAACCCGCGCTGTACGGCGAACTCCAGGCCTTCTACGGACAAGACCCAGCGGCTCGATATCCCGACGCCGTCCCGTTGATCCCACCCGCGTGACACGTGACGCCGGCGACACGGCGAGACGGTTTCTTGAATCAAGGGACGATCTGTCGTCGTCGATGACATCTCGTGCGTTTCACCCTTCGACCAGCAGGCGGCTCGTTCGCGTTGCGTCTGCTCGTCCTGCTCTTCGTGCCGCTGGTCGCGTTCGGCACGCTGGCGATCCAGCGCATCGACGAGCAGACCACGGCAGCCCACGAAGCGCGGGCGCTCGTCGAGGACGCACGTCTGCGAAGTGACGTGGCCGCCGTGTATGGGCCGGCGCAGCTCGAACAGATCGCCCTCGAGGGCCTCGCCGTCGTCGATTCGATGAACGTGCCGCGCGGCCTGGTCGTCACCTTCGCCGGTGTCGACTTCGAGGCCACCTACGACGAGAACGACCGACGACTCGACGACGCGCTCGACAACTTGCTCGATCGGCACAGCACCCTGGCGTTCACCAACGGCTCGACGCTGCGCGACGAGTTGAGCTTCCTGCGCGGCACGCTCCAGGCTCAGCGCGCGCTCTCCAGCGAGTTCCGCGCCGACCAACTCGACGTCCGCACGGTGTTCGAAGAGCTGTCGTCGACGCTCGCCGATGCAGCTGCCAGCAGCGAGCTCGCCAACGACGTCGACCGCCGCCTTTCGGGTGAGCGGAACCAACTGGTGGCCATGACCAGGTTGATGGAAGCGGCCGGCGACCGAGGAAGCGCACTGCTCGACAGCATGTTCATCCCGTCGGTCAACGCGATGCGCCAGGTCGTCATCACCGACGCCCGCCACGCCGACGCCGCAGCAGCGTTCGCGAAACTGCTCGACGACCGCACGGCGATCGACGGCCTGCTCGACTCGCTCCCCGCCGTGTCACCCGAACTGCTGGCTCTGACGGGTTCGGCCGACGACCGCACGAGCATCGATCCGGCGAAGGTGCAGCTCGCCGCAGGCGAGTTCGTCGCCCACCTCGACTACCTGGCCGCGCTCGGTGACTACTCCACCGACTTCCACCGAGACGTCGTCGTTACCCTCGAGGACACCGCCGACGCTGCCGAGCGTGCGGCAACGCAGACCCGGCTGTTCGTCGGATCCGTGATCGCCGTCAGCCTGCTCCTGCTCGGCTTCGTCGTCTGGTCCACACTGCGCCCTCTGCGTCGCCTGACGAGGCGCGCTCGTCGGATCAGCGATGGCTCCTTCGACCTCCAGCCGCTCCCGGTTCGTGGCCCGGCCGACGTGCGAACGCTCACGTCGACGGTCAACAAGATGACCGCGACCTTGCGAGCGGTCGACCACGAGATCGGCATCCTCGCGACGGGGCCGGGCGAGCATCATCAGGTCGATCTGCCAGGAGCGATCGGCGTGTCGCTCAAGCAATCGTTCCATCGGCTCGAATCCACCACTCGACAACTGCACGCCAGCGAACTGCTCGCGCGGGCCATCGTCGAGCAGGCCGCCGACGCGATCTGGACCACCGACACCGACGGCATCATCACGCGCGCCAACGAAGTCGCCGGCGCCCTGACCGGCGTGGCTCCCGACGACCAGATCGGTACGCCACTGTCGACCCACCTCCCGCTGACCGACGGTGAGGTCACGATGACGACCCCGAACGGCGAAACGGTTCACCTGCTGATCGCCAGCAGCCAGATCGACGGGCCCACCGCGCCGTTGGTGGCCGTGATCGCCCGCAACATCTCCGAACGGCTGCGCTTCGAGGAACGGCTCGCCTACCAGGCGCACCACGACGCGCTGACCGGCCTGCCGAACCGGTACGCACTCCTGGACGCGATCGCCGCGGCGCCACCGGACGAACCATTGTCGGTGCTGTTCGTGGACCTCGACGGGTTCAAGTCGGTCAACGACACCAAGGGCCATGTCGCCGGCGACGCCGTGTTGAGCGACGTCGCGCAGCGCATCTCTCGCCACATCCGACCAGGCGACCTCGTCGGCCGTCTCGGCGGGGACGAATTCGTGGTCGTCAGCCACGACGTCGCCGACGAGGACTCGATGGTCGCGTTCGCGTATCGGCTCATCCGCGAGATCGAGCAACCGTCGGTCGGACCAGACGGATTGATCGCCCTGTCGGCCAGCGTCGGCGTGGCCACCTTTCCGGGAGGGCTCCGAGCTGACGGACTGTCGCCGCTCGACGCCATCCGGCGATCCGACTCGGCGGTCTACGCCGCCAAGCGTCACGGGCGTGGCCGGGTCGAGGTCTTCGACGCTCGACTCCAGGAGCGCATCGTGCGCGACGCCGACATCGAACTCGCGCTGCGCCAGGCCGTCCCGAACGGGGAACTCGAACTCCACCTGCAGCCGGTCTTCGACATCCGATCCGGCCGGTTCGCCGGTGCCGAGGCGTTGATTCGCTGGAACCGTCCCGGGGTCGGTCTCGTTCCGCCCGGCCAGTTCATTCCGATCGCCGAACGCTCATCGCTGATCGCCGACATCGGCCGGTGGGTGCTCAACGCCTCGTGCGACATCCTCGCGAGATGGCAACGCGACAGCGAGCTCGCGTCGATGCAGGTCGCCGTCAACGTCGCCGGTTCGCACCTGATCGACGGTGATCTCCTCGCCGACCTCGACGACGCGATCGCGCGCACGGGCATCGACCCACGACTCCTCGAATTCGAGATCACCGAGACTCAGCTGATGCAGGACATCGAACGGGCGAAAGCGGTGCTGGCCGAGATCCGGTCCCGCGGTGTGAGCGTCGCGATCGACGACTTCGGAACGGGCTACTCCTCGATGGCGTACCTGCGCGAGCTCCCGATCGACGTGCTGAAGATCGACCGGAGTTTCGTCGCCGGCCTCGGAGACGGCGACCCGACGGTGCTCGACGCACTCCTCACGATCGGCCACGCGCTCGACCTGACCGTGGTCGCCGAGGGGATCGAGACCGCCGAGCAACTCGCGTTCCTCACCGCTCACGGATGCGACCGGGCCCAGGGGTTCCATCTCGCCCGCCCGCGCCCGGCGGCGCAGGTCGAGCGGGTCATCGCACCCCGCAAGTGGCGGGGTCAGACGCAAGATCACCGCAGCGTCAGCGTCTGAGCGGGACCCCGCCGACGTTCCCCCGAGGCGCTGCGCTCACGCTGCGTGGGCTCGTCGGGGAACTCTGTCACAGGGCTGTGCGCATGATGGCGACATGAACACCACCTCCGAGCGCACCACCCTCCAGGGCACCATCCCCCAGCGCACCACGACCCCGCGCACCACGACCCAGCGCGAGTCGGTGGCTGCCCGCGACATCTCGACCGCGCCGTCCGTCGCAGCGGCGCCCGGCGTCGGCCGGGCCGACTCGGCGGACCACGAACAACTCACCCTGCTCTCGGTGCCGGCCGACACTCGTGCGACCCAGCTCCCCACGTCAGCGGTTCACCCCCGCTTTCAGCTCAACCGCAAGACCCGCGAGATCGGGCTCGCTCACGTCGCCGAGATCCGCCGTCAGCTCGCCGAGGCTCAAGCCGTCCGCGATGCTGCGAACGTGCAGCGGCTGCCACGCCGACGCACGACGGCGGCGTGACCCCGATCAACCAGCCGACGGCGAGAGATCTCGAACCGCCTGCCAGTGGTTCAGGTCCGGATCGAGCGGCAAGATGGCGAGCGAGCTGGTGGTCACGCCGTTGTCGAAGTACTCCTGGATCTTCGCTCGACACGCAGCCGGCGATCCGTGAACGATCAGGTCATCGACCACCTGGTCGGGGATCTCGGCCAGCGCCGCCTTGCGGTCACCGGCCTGCCAGGCGTCCCACATACCGCGGAGTTGATCTCCCCGTCCGAGCCACTCGTGGAACGCGGCGTAGACCGGCACGTTGAGATACGCCGCGATGGCGAACTTCGCCGCGGCTCGAACGACCTCGGAGTTCTCGCTGGGGCAGCAGAAGATCCGACACACCACCTCGCGCTCGTCGCCACCAGCCGCGTCGGTGACCACCTTGGTCACGGTCGGCACGTCGTGCGGAGCGAGCCAGTTGATGATCACGCCATCGCTCTCCCGACCTGCGAGCCTCAACATCCCCTCGCGCAGCGCCGCGACCAGGATCTGCGGACGCTGCTCCGGGCGCACGCCCAGCCGGAACCCACTGACCTCGAAGGTGTCATAGGCCTTGCTCACCTTCTCGCCGTCGAGCGCATCGTTGAGGAAGCGCACGACATCGCGCACCTTCTTGTACGGCTGCTCGAACGGAATCCCGTTCCAGCGCTCCACGATCACGTTGCTCGACGAGCCGATGCCGATCGCGAACCGACCCGGCGCGGCGTCGGCCAGCGAGGCGACGCTTTGCGCGAACAGTGCCGGCGAGCGCGTGTACGCCGGCACGATCGCCGTGCCCAGACGCAGCCGTGGTTCCCAGGCGGCGGCGAGTGCGAGCGGCGTGAACGCGTCGGCGCCATCGCTCTCGGCCGACCAGATGTCGGAGTAGCCGAGATCAGCGAGTTCGGCCAGCTTGGCCTGATGCGAATGCAACGGGCCGGGAAGTGGGACGGTCATGCCAGGTCGAGTGGGGTGGGCCATGACGCCGAGACTAGGAGACGGCGTCCTCGATCAACGTGTCCCGACACCTGCGGTTCGCCCCGCCACCATCATCATCACGCGCCGCCGCCATCACTCGCTACCAGTACCGGTACCGCCACCGCCACCGCACAGCACGACCGGTGTGGGATCGCGCCTGCGATCCCAGCAAGCCATGCGGGGTTCGGTACGGTCTCGCCATGAGCGATGACACGTTCCAAGGTGATGCCGTCGGCCTGGTCGAAGCGTTCCGCGCCGGCGAACGATCACCATCCGAAGAACTCGCCGCGACCTACGCCGCGATCGACTCGAGCGACCTCAACGCCGTCTGCTTCACCGACCGCGAGGCTGCCGAGGCTGCCGCCCGAACCGCCGACATCTCCCTCCCGTTCGGTGGCGTGCCGATCGGCGTCAAGTCGCTCACCGACGTGGCCGGGTGGCCGGCCGACGAAGCTTCGGTGCCACTCAGACACCTCGTCGCCGCGCACACGGCCACCATGGTCCAGCGAATTCGTGATCTGGGCGGCGCCGTGCTCGCGGCGCAGACCACGTCGAGCGAGTTCGGCGGAGTCAACGTGACCCGCACCGTGCTCCACGGCACGACGCACAACCCGTGGCAGCACGGACGCACCCCCGGCGGTTCGTCGGGCGGATCCGCTGCCGCGGTGGCGGGAGGTGTGCTCCCGATCGCGACCGGCGGCGACGGTGGCGGCTCGATTCGCATCCCGGCCGGCTTCACCGGCCTCGTCGGCTTGAAGGGCACGTTCGGCCGCATCCCCCTCGGGCCTGCTGCGCAGTACGGCAACCTCACGGTCTCGACGGGCTGCATGGCCCGCTCGGTGCGCGACACCGCTCGCTGGTTCGACGTGACGAGCGGACACGACCCGACCGACCCACTGAGCCTTCCGAAGGATGCGCCGTGGGAGCCGATGCTGGGGACGCACGTCGATGCACTGCGCGGGCTTCGTGTCGCCGTCGTGCCCGACTGGGGCGGCGCCACCGTGTCGCCGGTGATGTGGGAACTGCTCGAGGAAGCAGCGCACCTCTTGATCGACGACGTCGGGCTCCGCCGGGTGGACGGCGTCGAGACCCAACTCCCGCGGATGGGCGCTGCGTGGTCGATCTCGGGGATGATCAGCATCGCCGAGCAACTCAAAGACCATTGGCCCGCCTGCGCCGACGACCTGACACCGGAGATGCGAGCCGGGCTGGAGCTGACCGCTGGGCGCTACGGCGCCGACGAGCGCGCGAAGATCGAGCGCCGTCGGATGGAGGTCAACCAGGCGATGGCGAGGATCTTCGATCCGAGCGAGGGGGTCGACCTGATCATCACCGCCAGCAATCCCGACGTCGCCTTCGATGCCGACGGCCCGCTCCCCTCCGAGTTCGGCGGTGTCAAGGCCGGCCAAGGCAACAACGGACTCCTCACCTTCCCCGCGAACCTTCACGGCAACCCCGCCATCTCGGTTCCCGCCGGCTTCCTCGACGGCCTCCCGATCGGCCTTCAGATCATCGGCCGGCACTTCACCGAGCCGCTGCTCCTCGACCTCGCGCTCAGCGTCGAACGAGCTCGCCCGTGGCCGCTCACGTCGCGCAGCACCACGACGGGCGCTCGACTCGCGTAAGTTGACGGCCGATGAAGGTTGCACTCACCGTCAATGACTTCCTCCGACGAGCGGAACTTGTCTATCCCGATCGCGACGCCATCGTCGACGAACCCGACCAACCCGCCGAGAGCTGGGACACCATCGACTACCGCGAGATGGCTCGCCGAGCCAAGGCGATGGCTGCAGGGCTCGACGCGCTCGGCATCGGCGTCGGCCAACGCGTCGCGATGGTCTCGCACAACTCGGCTCGTCTGCTCACTGCACTCTTCGGCGTGTCGGGCTCGGGCCGCGTGCTCGTACCGATCAACTTCCGGCTGGTCGCCGAGGAGATCCGCTTCATCATCAGGCACTCGGGAGCTCGACTCCTCCTGATCGACCCCGAACTCGCCGACGCCCTCGAGGGCGTCGACTGCGAACGCAAGATGATCATCGGCGCCGAGAGCGACGCCGAACTGCTGCGCTTCGACGTCGAACCCGAGCCGTGGGACGGCGACGAGGATGCGACCGCCACGATCAACTACACCTCCGGCACGACGGCTCGTCCGAAAGGCGTTCAGCTCACACACCGCAACGTGTGGATCAACGCCACCACGTTCGGATGGCACATGGGGGTCAGCGACCGCGACGTCTACCTGCACACGCTGCCGCAGTTCCACTGCAACGGGTGGGGGATGCTCTACGCGGTCACCGGCATGGGCGCGAAACACGTCATCATCCGAAAGATCGACGGCCACGAGATCCTCCGACGCGTCGCCGAGCACGGCGTCACGCTGATCTGCGGTGCGCCTGCGGTGCTCAACGCGGTCCTCGATGCGGCCACCGAACTGCGTGCGGCTGGCGAACCGGTTCCCGGCCGCGACCGCGTCCGCATCGTGGTCGCGGGCGCTCCGCCGCCCACCAAGACGATCGAACGCACCGAGACCGAGCTCGGCTGGGAGTTCGTCCAGATCTACGGCCTGACCGAGACCGCACCGCTCATCACGATCAACCGCAACCGCGCCGAGTACGACGCGTTGACACCGACCGAGCGGGCCCAGAAACTCGGTCGCGCCGGCGCGCCCAGCATCGGCACGACGATGGCCGTCGACGCCGAGGGCGAGATCATGGCCCGCAGCAACACGATCATGGCCGGCTACTGGGAGCAGCCCGACCAGACCGCACTGGCGATCCGTGACGGCTTCTTCCACACCGGTGACGGCGGCATCATCGACGACGACAACTACGTCGTGATCTCCGACCGCAAGAAGGACGTGATCATCACCGGAGGCGAGAACGTCTCGTCGATCGAGGTGGAGGACGCGATCTTCCAGCATCCGGAGATCACCGAGGTCGCCGTGATCGGCATTCCCGACGAGAAGTGGGGCGAGCTCGTCACCGCGCTCGTCGTCACCACGCCGGGCAGCACGCTCGACGAGACCGGTGTCATCGCGCACACGAAGTCCCTGCTCGCGGGGTACAAGTGCCCGAAGCGAGTCGAGTTCCGCGACGAACTCGCACGCACCGCAACCGGCAAGCTGCAGAAGTTCAAACTGCGCGAGCCGTTCTGGTCCGATACCGGCAAACAAGTGAACTGATCGGAGCATCGCAGCAGAGATCCCGGTTGTGGTGCCTCCATTCGGGTAGACCTGTTCGGCATGGACCCGCACCCGCTCCCGCTCGGACACGACCTCGGCATGAAGCCGTTCGAAGCGGTCCAGTACTTCTTCGACGAGGCCGCCGACATCCTCGAACTCTCGGAATCGGCTCGACAACTACTGTCGATCCCCAAGCGTGAGTTGCGCGTCGAGTTGCCGTTGCGCCGCGACGATGGAACCCTCTCGGTGCTCATCGGCTATCGGGTCCAGCACGACAACTCCCGCGGGCCCTACAAGGGCGGACTCCGGTTCCACCCGAGCGCCGATCTCGACGAGGTCCGCGCGCTCGCCTCGCTGATGACCTGGAAGACCGCGGTGGTCGACGTGCCATTCGGCGGAGCGAAGGGCGGCATCGAGGTCGACACCGCCACGCTGTCGCGCGCCGAGTTGCAGCGACTCACCCGCCTCTACACCCGGGCGATCGCCGACGTGATCGGACCGACCACCGACATCCCGGCACCCGACATGGCCACCAACGCGCAGGTGATGGCGTGGATCGTCGACGAGTACTCCCAGATGGTCGGACACGCTCCGGGTGTCGTCACGGGCAAGCCGATCGAGTTGGGCGGGTCGCCGGGCCGCAACGAGGCGACCGGCACCGGTTGCATCGTGTGCCTCGACCAAGCAGTCGCACACGCGGGCATGAAGCGCGAGCGAACGACCGTTGCGATCCAGGGCTTCGGCAATGTCGGGAGCTGGGCGGCGCGAGAAGCGCAGGAACGTAACTACGTGGTGGTGGCAGCCTCCGACGTCGGCGGCGCGGTGTACTGCCGAGGAGGCCTCGACATCGACCAACTGATCGAGCACAGCGACGCAACGGGTTCCATCACCGGCGCTCCCGGCGTCGACTCGATCACGAACGAGGAACTCGTCGCGCTCGACGTCGACGTGTTGATCCCGGCCGCCGTGGCCGGCGTGATCAACCCGAGCAACGTCGACACGGTCCGGGCCTCGATCATCGTCGAGGGAGCGAACGCTCCGGTCACGCCCCGCGCCGACGCCGCGCTCGCCTCGGGCGGCGTCACCATCATCCCCGACATCCTCGCAAACGCCGGCGGTGTGACGGTGAGCTACTTCGAGTGGGTGCAGAACATCCAGCGTTTCCGGTGGAGCCGCCAGCGGGTCATGGGCGAACTGGAGTCGATGCTCACCAGCAGCTATCGGCTGGTTCGGTCACGCGCAGACAAGCACGACGTGCCGTTGCGGGCCGCTGCGTTCGTCGTCGGCATCGACCGCGTGCACGAGGCGAGCAAACTTCGCGGCATCCTCTGACCGATCGGCGCCGACGGAGGCGTCTCGTACGTCACTCCAGCGTGGCGTACGTCGTGGAACGATCGTCGGTCGTGTGACCACGCACCTCGTCGACACAGGCGCGCAGATCGACCAGATAGTCGTCGATCACGCCCGTGTTGGTGTTGCTGACCGTCGAGTGCAGGTTGTCAGGTGGCCCCTGTCGATCGTGATACCAGCCTCGTGCGAGCAGGGCGTCGCCGAGTGCGAACATGTCGATCGGCGACGCGTCGTTGACGCCGCCGTCATCGGCCGCCATCGCGACGAGGTGGAACTGGCCGTCACCGAGCACCCGGATTCCGTCGATCGCCATGATTCCCGCGCGGAGTCTGTCGGCGTTGATCAACGTCTGGCGCGTCAAGTCGACGTAGCCGTCGACACCGAGGTGTTGCATCACCGCCCACGCGCACGCCATCGGCAGACCGGAGCGAGTGCCCTGCATGTTCGGCGAGGCGTAGAAACCACCCAGCCAACCGTCGAACACGAACGTCTGGTAAGCCCGCGACGCTTTCGTCCGGTGCAAGATGACCGACACGCCCTTGGGCGCGTACCCGAGCTTGTGGATGTCGGCCGAGATGGTCGTGACACCGTCGACTCGAAAGTCCCAAGGCGACACCTCGCGACCGAGCCGCTCCGCGAATGGCAGGACGAAACCACCCATGCACGCGTCGACGTGGCAGTTCGCGCCCACCGACGCAGCGAGCGCTGCGATCGCAGCAATGTCGTCTTGCACGCCGTGCGGGTACTGCGGTGCCGAGCCGACGACGATGGCGGTGTTCGCGTTGACCATGGCCGCCATGGCATCCACATCGGCGGTGTAGTCCGCTCGCACCGGGGCGATGCGAACGACGAGCCCGAAGTTGTGGGCCGCTTTGTGGAACGCCGCATGAGCGGTTTCGGCGAGCACGATCTCCGGCTCGGTGATGCCACGCTCTGCCGCGGCTCGTTCGCGCGCCGCCAGCACGCCGCACAGGATCGACTCGGTACCGCCGCTGGTGAGGAAGCCCGCCACCTGGTCGTCACCGTGCAGCAGGTCGGCGGTCCACCCGACGACCTCTCGTTGGATCTCCGCCAGCGACGGGAACGCCTGGGTGCTCAGCGCGTTCTCGTGGAGGTAGAGCTGCGCTGCACGCTCGGCCACCTCGTGGACGCTCGGGCCTCCGTCGTAGACCATGCCGAACGTCTTGCCGTCCGCCCACTTGACGTCACCCGCTCGCTTGTCGATCAGATCGGCGATCACGTCGTCGACGGGTCGGCCGGCTCGCTGTAGTGCTCCCATCGGATCAGTCTCGCGCAGCGAAGCCGACCCCTCCGCCTCGCCCGTCATCGACGCAGGCGTACCAGTCTGCGTCAGACACAAACCGCTACGCCTGCGTCCGGCCGCTGCGGTGACATGTGCGCCGACCCATGACACGACCTGCTATTGTCCGACGCATGACCAATCGGCTCACTCACCGATTCGCCGCGGCCACGCTCACTTCGCTCATCGTGGCGGCAGCGTGCGCCGGTGCAGACGCCGACGCTCCCGAGCCGCATGATGATGCAGCAACCATTCCGATGACGGTCGAGACCAGCGGATCGTCATCGGCGTCCCCCGACTGACGCCGTCTCGATGTTCGCTTGACACGACCCGGTACGGTCCGGGCATGAGCGCCGATCCGAACGCCACCGTCGTCTACCGAGCGCGAGCGATACGCACGATGGACCGGTCGCAGCCGGTCGTCGAGGCTGTCGCCGTTCGCGACGGACGGGTGTTGGCCGCCGGATCGTTCGAGGAATGCGCGTCGTGGGGGCCGCATGTGGTCGACGACCGCTTCGCCGATCACGTGATCGTCCCCGGCATGATCGAGGGGCACGCTCACTCGCTCGAAGGAGCGTTCGCGATGCTTCCCTACGTCGGCTGGTTCGACCGCCATCGCCTCGAGGGCACCGCGCCCGGCGTTCGTTCCTACGACGAACTCGTCGACCGCCTTCGCCGTCTCGACGCCGACATGCGCGACCGCGGCGCCGGGGCGCTCGAGCCGCTGGTCGTCGGCGGGTTCGATCCGATCTACTTCCGCAACGAGGCGCGCCTCACCCGTGACCACCTTGATCGTGCCTCGACCGAGCGGCCGATCTTCGTGTTCCACGCGAGTGCGCACCTCGCAACGGTCAACTCCGCGATGCTCGCCGCGCACGGCATCACCCGCGACAACGCAGTCACGGGCGTCGCCCGAGACACCGACGGCGAGCCCAACGGTGAACTCCAGGAAATGCCTGCCATGTCGCTCGCATCGTCGGCGCTCCAGAGCATCTTGCGGGCGATGAACGACCCGGCCTCGATCGACGCACTCGGGCAGATCTGTGCCAACCAGGGCATCACGACCGTGTGCGACCTCGCGTCGGCCGGACTCCAGCGGCCCGCCGTCCAAGACCTGTGGCACGCAACGGTCGATCGCGACACGTTCCCCGCCCGCATCCTCCAACGCCACGTCGCCGCGATCCCACCGGGAGCCTCCACCTGGGATGACGCTGCCGAGCACCTGCTCACACTCGCCGAACGCGACACCGACAAGCTCCGCACCGCCGGCATCAAGATCATCCTCGACGGGTCGATCCAGGGTTTCACCGCCAAGATGGACTGGCCCGGCTACTACACCGGCACCGACCACGGTGTCTGGATGACGGCGCCCGATCAACTCCTCGACATCTGTCGGCCGTTCCACCAGCGTGGGATCAACATCCATGCTCACTGCAACGGCACGTTGACGATCGACCTGTGGATCGACACCGTCGAACGGCTCGTGATCGAGTACCCGTGGCTCGATCACCGGCACACGGTCCAGCATTGCCAGCTGACCTCACCCGCTCAGTTCCGGCGCATGGCGAGGCTCGGCATGTGCGCCAACATCTTCACCAATCACCTCTGGTACTGGGGCGACGAACACCATGATCTGACCGTCGGCCCTGAACGCGCTCGTCGGATGGAAGCGTGCCGAACCGCCGAACTGGAAGGGGTTTCGTTCTCCATCCACAGCGACGCCAACGTCACACCGCTCGGTCACCTCCACACGATGTGGTGCGCCGTGAACCGAGTGACCCCCTCGGGGCGCGTGCTCGGCGAGAGCGAGCGGATCAGTGCAGCATCGGCGCTGCACGCCGTCACGATCGGCGCGGCGTACCAACTCCACCTCGACGCGGAACTCGGCAGCTTGGAATGCGGCAAGACGGCCGACTTCACCGTGCTCGACGACGACCCACTCGCGGTCGATCCGATGGCGATCAAGGACATCGGCGTGTGGGGCACGGTCGTGAGCGGCGTTCCGTTCCCGGGTCGGCACGCCGACTGACCCGATCCCCGGCGGCTCAGTCGACGCGTCGACCGGGCATGCCACCAGCCGGCTCGACCGAGCCGAGGTGCAGTTCGGCGAGCGCATCGAGCCGCCTGAACGTATCGGCGGTGTCGTCGAGACCGATGGCGACGAGGCCGACCTGCGGAGGGGTGCCCCGCAACGACACGACCTCACGCTGAGGGCCCACGCACTGGATCAACACGTGCCGCTCGGCATCGACGACGACCCATCCCTTGAGACGGAGCACGCCGTCGGGAACACCGGCCATGAACGCGTCGATGTCCTGACGTCCGATGCGCTCGACGGATCCATCGGGCCCCCAGCGCCAACGCCGATATCGCTGATGCACACTCGCTGCGCCGGAGGAGTCGTCGGAGCGCAGTCGATCGACGCCAGCGATCCACGGCGAGTCGGGGAGCACGACATCGATCGGGAGGTCACCCGCAACCGACTCGACGATCGGCGCCGCCGTGATGCTGCGCAGCCAGGTCCGCACCGGTGCGAGCTCGCCTGGATCGCACCGATCGATCTTGGTCAGCACCACCAGATCGGCGCCCTCCAGCTGTCGGCGCACCTCGCCGCCCACGTAGCGATCGGACGCGCTCCGCCGAACCGAGTCGGCCGCGGCGAGCACGATGGTCCCGCCTCGCTCGAAGCCCGGAACACTGCCCCACCGGGCGATCGCCGCCGGGTCGGAGACGCCGCTCGCTTCGATCACGATGTGGTCGAGGCGCGGCGCCACGAGCGCGAGCTCCCGCAGCGCCGTACCGAGGTCGTCGCCGAGGGTGCAACACACGCAGCCGTTGGCGAGGTTGACGAGACCATCGTCGTTCGCCATCGAGTCGGCGAGCAGCGCCGCGTCCACCCCGAGCTCACCGAAGTCGTTGACGATCACCCCGATGCGCCGGCCGTCGGCGCGGCGCAAGAGCGAGTTGAGCAGCGTCGTCTTCCCCGCGCCCAGATACCCGCCGATCACCGTGACCGGTATCGCCGATGGCCGTACTGCACCGACATGCATTCCCGCAGGTTCGCGCGTCGGAGCGAGATGAGTGACATCTCCGGCTCGTCGCGAACCGCCCGCCGCGGTGATCATCGTCACCATGGGACCATTGGATGGCGTCAAGGTTGTGGATTTCTCGGTCATGATCTCGGGGCCACTGGCCGCGATGATGCTCGCCGATCAGGGTGCCGAGGTGATCAAGGTCGAGACCCCCGGCTTCGGTGACATCATGCGGCTGCTGGGAACCTCGAAGAACGGAATGACCGGGATCTTCGCGAACAACAACCGAGGCAAGCGGTCGCTGGTCGTCGACCTCAAGTCCGATGGCGGCAACGACGTCATCTGCAAGCTCGTCGAAGATGCTGATGTCGTCATCCAGAACTTTCGTCCCGGCGCGATGGCACGACTCGGTCTCGGCTACGACGAGTTGTCGGCGATCAATCCGAACCTGATCTACACCTCCATCTCGGGCTACGGGTCGACCGGCCCGTACAGCAGGCGACGAGTCTATGACAACGTGATCCAGGCGGCCTCGGGCCTGGCCAGCGTGCAAACCGATCCGGCGACCGGCGAGCCGTCGATGTTCCGCACACTGTTGTGCGACAAGGCAACGGCGTACACCGCAGCGCAGGCGATCACCGCCGCGCTGTTCGCTCGTGCCACCGGCAAAGCCAAGGGTCAACACATCGAACTGGCGATGCTCGACACGGCCATCGCGTTCATGTGGCCCGACTCGGCGATGGACGCAGCCCTGCTCGACGACGACGTCACCCGCCAGCCGACGCTCGCAGCGAACTATGCCGTGACCCGTCTCGCCGATGGGTTCGCCAGCGCCGCTGCCGTCACCGACTCCGAGTTCATGGGTCTCTGCTCGACGTTCGATCGTGCCGATCTCGCGGAGGATCCGCGCTTTGCCAACACGCTTTCGCGTATGGCGAACGCCACGGAGATGGTGGCGCTGCTGACCGAGGCGGCCGCCCAGTGCTCGCTCGCCGACTTCGTCGAACGCTCCGAGGAGTTCGACGTGCCCGCATCGAAGATCAACTCCCTCGACGATCTGCCCAGCGACCCGCAGGTGCTCAACAACGAGGTCTTCGTCGAGCGAGATCATCCGATCGCCGGACGGCTCCGCGAACCTCGACCGGCCGCGCGACTGCACGCGACCCCGCAACAGATGAGCCGCGTAGCGCCCGGTCACGGTGAACATTCCGACGAGATCGTCACCGAACTCGGCCTCGACCCGCACGCCCTGCGCGCCGCAGGCGTCATCCACTGACTCGGGCGCCTGGGGTCGCGGCAGGCCTCAGCCGGTGGTGAATCCGCCGGCGGCGAAGGCCGCGTTGACGAGTCGTTCGAGGTCGGTCGAGTCGCGCACGTTGTCACCCGCGACGGTCACGGCCCACGTCACGCCGTCGCCGCGGTTGAGGACCATCGCGTGGGTCGCCTCGATCGTCCCGGTGTGGCCGAAGCGTCCCGCTCCGTAGGAGATGATGCCGATGCCGTAGCCCTGCTGTCCGTACTGGCCACCGACGGGGGTGACGATCTCGAACACCGATCGCTGGTCGAGCGGCTTGAACCCCGGCGTGTCGAGATCGAGCGCGTCCATGATCGTGACCAGATCGGTCGGCGTGGCGATCCATGCCCCCGCCGCTCCGAGCGTCTCCATGTAGTTGCGGCCGAGCGTGGTTCGGTGCTGCACCTCGTCAGGGCCGGGATCGATGGTGGGCGGCATCCGCATGCCCGAGATGCCGAGCGGGGTCAACAGGTAACGGTAGACGGCGTCCTCGTACGACAGCCCCGTGATGGCCTCGATGGCGAGCCCGGCGATGCAATAGTTCATGTTGCTGTAGACGTAGCCGCCTCCACCTGCACCGCTCGTCAATCCGCGCCGTGCTGCGTCGTCGCAATCGTCGGCAGCACCACCGAAGAACGTCGAGTCGAACTTCCCGAAACCAGAACGGTGGGTGAGCAGTTGGCGCAGCGTGAGGGATCGAGCCGACGCTGACACACGCAGCGTCGAGTCTGGGGCCACCGAACCGTCGGCCAGTTGGCCAGCGAGATGATCGGCGACCAGACCGCCGACCGGATCGTCCAGCGCGACCAGGCCATCGGCGACGAGCGCCATGACGACGATGGCGGTGATCGGCTTCGAGATACTGGCGATGCGGAAGCGGTCGTTCGGGTCGACCGGTTCACCACGCGCCGGATCCCGCACCCCGAACGCGGCGGCGTGGACGACATCGCCATCGATCGACACGGCGACGGACGCCGCGGTGTTCCCCGGGCGGATCAGCGCCGCCTCCAGCGACCGGTCGAACGCTGCCCACCCGGTGCGTGCAGCACCTGCGTCGTCGGGCAGCGCTCCACCGGCACCGTTCGTGGCGGTCGAGTCACCGGAGTTGGGAGGCGGCGAACCGCCGAGTCCGGCATCGTCGACCGGGAACCTGGCCAGGTCGACGTCGAGTTCGACCGGTGGTCCGAGTTCGAGCAACGGGTCGTCTGTCCCGGGATACGTGGCAGGAAACTCGTCCGCTGCCGCGTCGGGTTCGGCATCCAGATCACGATCGGCGCTGGCGTTCACCCCTGGTTGGGTCAGCGCGGTGGCGGGCGCGGGAGCGGCGAGCGTCGTGGGCGCCGCCGGAATCCGGTTCGTCGCCGACGCGTTCGGGACGGTCGTCGTGGCCTCGGTCGTCGTGGTGATCTCGGCGGCGACCGGGGGCGAGGCATCGGCCGAACACGAAACGACCGCCAGCGAGGCGACCACCGCCAGCACCGACCACGGTTTCGTCACGACGTCTTCACCACCGGACCATGATGACCGCTCGACACCCGGCAGTGGCGGCACCGGTCGCGATCAACCACGCCCGTGGGTCACGGCGATCGCTTGCGGCATACCCTCGAGCCAGATCGAGCCAGATCGACTCAGATCGACTCAGGTCTGGTCAAGCACGGCGCGGGCAACGATGTCGGTACCGAACGCTGTGAGGATCGCCAGGTACAACAGCCCGGTCGCGGCCATCACCGCCGAGTAGTACCGCTCACGCAACGCCGCCTTGGTGACCATCACGAGGATGATCGTGGTGAGCGCACACGCGCCCCACATCCACCCGAGGAGACCGCCCCAACCGTCATCGACCGTCCCGACCCAGACGCTGATCATTCCGGTCGGCAACAGCAGTGCGCCCACCTCGAGCGGCCACAGCCATGCCAGTGCCGTGACCAGTTCGTTCAGCAGTCGACGCGGGAGTCCGGGTTGAACGAGGTACCAGTGGCCGAGCAGCATGCCGTCGCTGATCGCCCCGATGAACGCCGCACCGATCAGCGTTCGCAGTAGCGCCACCGTGGTGTTTCCACCGGCGTCGATGGCCGCTGCGATCAACCCGACCATGCCGATGAGCGCCGGCACGAGGTCGAGTACGGGTGGGAACTCCTTCACACGGGTCGTCGCCCCGCTCTCACCGGTGCCGACACCTCCGACGTCGCGCCCACCGCTGTCCGCGGCTGATGTGGTTCGTTCGATGCCCGTCATCGCCGCAACGCGCTCGGAGCGCCGATCGAACTCCTCCTGCTGGCCGCTCACCCCGGCCGACTTGCGAGCGATCGACACGCCCAGACCGACCAGGCAGGCAGCGGCGACGCCGAGCGAGGCGCCCTCGCGTACCGGGTTCACCCCGAGCGCGAGCCCTGCGGCGAACGCTCCGATCGCGAAGCAGAAGTAGACACCTCGCAGCAGCCAGCCATAGCCGAGACCGACCACCCGACGCCGTGTGGTGAACCAGCAGAACAGCATGCCCCCTGTCGCCCATTGCAAGAGCACGGTCGCGGCGTCGAGGCGAATCACAGCCGATCAGGCTAACGCCGTTCCCGGTTCTAGCCTGAGCGGTGCATGACCATCGATCGTCGCATCCGTCCGCTCCCTACCGGCATCGCGACGTCCGCCCGAGCAGCGATCATCGCCACGGCCGTCGCCTCACTGTTGCTGACCGGCTGCTTCACCGGCGAACGCCCGAGCTTCGACGACGAGGGCGCCAACCGCGCCGGCACCAGCACCGGGAGCCCCGACATCGATGCCGTGGCGGAGCGCCTCGACGAGGTCGCTGGGGCCACGTTCACGGCAACGTTCGTGATCGAGACGAAGTTCGGCAGTCTGACCTCGACCGGCACCGTCGTGCAGACCTCCGACGGCCAGCGCACCGTGACGGTCGAGCGTCCGGCGGCGACGACGCGGTACTCGATCCTCGACGGTGACGAACAGACGTGCAACGTGTTGACCGGCGAGTGCGAGTCTGCGTTGAACGACGCTCGGATCTCCGATGTCGGCATCCCGCACACGTTCTACGGCCCGTCGTTCGCGACCCGCTTGCGCGTCAGCGCGGACCGACGCATCGGCGAATCGAGCGCCTACACGTCGCCGATCGCCGGCCGAGATGCTCGTTGTGTCGACGTGCAGGTCGCTGGTGGCACCGAGACGTTCTGCTCGCTCGACTCCGGCGTACTCGCTCGCTTCATCGGCAACGACGTCACCGTCGAGTTGACGAGCTACTCGCCCGACGCCGACCCGGCGATGCTCGCAGCAACCTGAGTCGACCAGTCGAACCTTCCGCACGAACCCGCCGGGCGGCTCGTGAAGTCAGACGGCAACGAGCGAGTGATCGGAGTTGTTGACCGGCACCGGTCCGCTCTCGGTCGCCACGACGATGTCTTCGAGTCGCATGCCCCACTTGCCCGGCACGTAGATGCCGGGCTCGACGCTGAAGGCGTGGCCCGCTTCGAGCGGTCGCTCGTTGCCCTCGACGATGTAGGGATCCTCGTGTTCTTCGAGGCCGATGCCGTGACCGGTTCGATGGATGAAGTAGTCGCCGAACCCGGCTTCGGCGATGATCGAGCGAGCCGCACGATCGACGTCTTGACACGGTGTTCCGACCGTCGCGGCGCGAACGGCGGCAGCCTGAGCCTCGTGCAGCACGGCGTACGCCTCGGCGACGTCGCTCGCGATCTCACCGGTGAAGAAGCACCGTGTCGTGTCGGAGCAGTACCCGTTCATCGTGCCGCCGAAATCGCACAGCACGATCTCGTTCTTCCGGATCACCCGGTCGCCGGCGTGATGATGCGGGCTCGCTGCGTTCTCACCGGCGGCGACGATCGCGAAGTTCACTTTCTGATGACCCTCCTCGATGATTCGCCGGCCGATGTGCGCCGACACGTCCGCTTCGGTCCGGCCGACGAGTGGAATCTCACCGCGCTGGAGTTCGCCGGCGATCGTGTCGACCGCTGCACCGGCGGCGGCCAGCGCGTCGATCTCGGCGCGGTCCTTGCGCATGCGGAGCGGGCCGACCACGTCGACAGATCGTGTGTACTCGACATCGCGAAGATGTGGGAGGAGTTCGACGAGGAACCGTGCCCACATCTGGTCGCCGACGGCGATCCGCTTCGAGCCGGCAGCGAGCCGAGCGACGATCGCCGTCGGATCGTCGGTTTCTCCCCACGGAACGATGTCGAACACACCGGGCTGCTCCACGACTCGGGCTCGCTCCAGGCCGGGGATCACCATCGTTGCGTCGCCCTCGCGGGGCACCACCAGCATCGTGAGGCGTTCGAGCGGCATCGCGGTGTATCCCGTGAGGTACGGGAGGTCGTGTCCGACCGAGATCAGCAGCGTGTCGACCGACTCGGCCTCCATCGTCGCACGTACCCGGTCGAGTCGATCGAGGTACACGGCAGCATCGGCAGTCTCGGAACTCATGCGTGCAGTCTGCCAGTGTCACCCGCTGGTCGCCTCGCGCAGCGCGCCCACCAAACGCCCGCACATCGACGGGTTCACCCCGGCCCTCTACAGTTGTCCGCGTGACGACACCCGCCGCGGCGAATGGCATGCCGGTCCTGCATCGCACCATGATCAGCCGCCCACGGCTCCTCGACGTGATGGCCGATCGGATCAACCGGTCGGTCACCGTCATCACCGCGGGCGCCGGGTTCGGCAAGAGCACGCTACTCGCCCAGGCGATCCACGACCCGATGATGTCTGGATTGGCCCACATCGTGTTCCACCGGCTCGGGAGCCGTGACCACGACGCGTCGCGCCTCACCGAGTCGTTGACTCGCCAGATCGGCGAACTCGCTGCGTCGCTCGTGGCCGCCGGCGACGAGCACCCGTTGCGCCTCGATCGATTCGCTCCCGACGTCTCGGTCGCCGATCAACTGTGGCACCTGAGCCCGGTGCGCGTGTCGGTCATGATCGACGATCTCCACCACCTGCCGCCGGGTGCGAGCGGTTGGACGGTGATCAACGACCTCATCGGCGATCTCCCCGACAACGCAGACCTGGTGTTCAGCGGTCGCGGACCGCACGAATTGAAACTGGCCCGGCTGATCGCGCGCGGCGAGGCGGTCGACATCACCGAGTCGATGCTCGCGTTCACGGACGACGAACTCGACGAGTTCGCCAGCAACCGTGGCGTCGACCGCAGCCACCTCGACGACCACGGATGGCCTGCCTTGGTCGAGTTGGAGGCCAGCGCGGGGTTGGCCGGCGCGCACAGCTTCGTCGCGCAAGAGGTCCTCGATCGCCTCGACCCCGGCCGGGTCGCCGCGCTGCGCCGCTTGGCGGTGGTCGACGTGATCGACGCCGAGATCGCCGCCGAGATCGCCGCAGTGTACGTCACCGGCGCCGGAGCAGCCGAGCCGCCCGAACCGCAAGGGGGCGTTGCGTCGATGACGCCCGGTGAGTTGCTCGCCGGACTGCCCCTCACGACTGCCCTCGACGACGGCACCTGGGTCATGCACGATCTGTGGCGCGAGGTCCTCACCGCCGCACTCCCCGACGCCGAGCGCCGCGTCGTCGCATCGAGCGTGAGCGCCGTGCTCCGGCGCCGAGGACAGCTGCGCGACGCTCTGGTTGCGGCAGTCGCCGGCGACGATCGAGACGCAGGTGTCCAGACCCTCGTCGAGTTCGCCCGCGACCTGCCACTGCGACACTCGATCGCCGACCGCCAAGCGGTGATCGACCTGCTCCCGCCGACGCTGTCGTCGACCGCCGAGGCCGAGTTGCTGCGCGCCGACGTCGCATACGCGACCGAACCGATGGCGGCAGCCGAACCGCTACAGCGCTCTATCGATGCCGCGACCGCCCAGAACCGCCCCGAGGTCACCGTGCTCGCGTTGCTTCGACTCGGTGACCTCGCGTATCGCTCCGGCGACCGAGCTGGGCTCCGTGATGCGCGAACTCGACTCGGTCGGCTCGCCGACCTCGGCGGCACGGGAGCCGAGGCCGGCCTCGCGTTGACCGATGCCTGGCTGCTCATGCTCGACAACGCTTCCGAGGCGGCGCTCGACGCCATGAAGTCGCCGGCGCTGCCGCGCTATCGGCCCGTGAGCTCGATGGTCGACTACTACCGCGCCGTGCAGCTCGGTCACGCCGGTCGATGCGACGCATCACTCGCAGCCCTCGACGACCTGAGGCGCACGCCCGACGCCCGCATCCTCGAACGCTTGGGCGGCTTCGGGACGTTGATGACCTGGTGGACCGGCCGTCTGCAGGTGGCGGGCCGAGCGGCCACGCTGCAACTCCTCGATCGCCTCGGCGCCGACCGACAGGTCCACCTGTACGTGGAAGCGGCCGCCACTGCGGCGTTGTTTCACGCCTCGGCTGGCGAGGTGACCGCCGCTCGCTCCCTCATCGAACGAGCGACCGCGCAGGCCAGCCGAGTACCCGACACGGCATGGGGGGTGATCGCGATCCAACTGGCGACGGCTGCGGTCGAACTGATCGACGGTGACGAGGCGGCAGCTGCGGCACGGCTCGAACGGGTCGTACCCGAGTCGGGCCCCTTCGACGGCGTCGCCCGCCACGTGTTCGGCAACGCTGGGGCGATGATCTACGCCCTCGTACCGCGAGCGCGGCCGTTCTTCGACGCCGAGACGGTCGGCCCCGACCTCGCGGTCGCCACCCGGGTCGGATCCGCACTCGTGTCGTTGCGCGAACACGGCAGCACCGATGGAGCCGTTCGCCTGCCTTGGGATGACCTGCCCCGACTCCGCACGTGGGCCTACGAGCCCCATCTGGCCGAACTGGCCGTCGCGGCGATCAGCGCCGGTTCGATTCGCGCCCGAACGGCCCTGCAGGCGCTGCTCCACGATCCGCGGCGAGCACTGCGCGGTGTCGCCGCCCGCCACGACGGACCGGTCGGCCAACTCGCGGCGACCGAACTCGCAGAAACCCCACACCGCCCCGCCGACACCGTGCGCGTCGGAGTTCTCGGCCCGACGATCATCACGTTCGGCGACGAACCGGTCGACTCGGCCATCCCGATCAAGCGCAAGATGGTTCGCGAGCTGCTCCTCCTTCTCGTGATGCGCCGAAGCGTGCGACGCGACGAGGCCGCCGCAGCCATCTGGCCAGACAAGGACGAGAACGCTGCCCGGAACAACTTGCGCGCCACGTTGAATCACCTTCGTCAGCTGCTCGAAAGCGACGGCAGCGACGACAGCAGCCCGCCGTGGCACATCCGTTCCGACGGCGAGTCGCTCACGTTGTTCGCAAGCGACCGCCTCATCGTCGACAGCGATCTGTTCATCGCATCGATCGACGCCGCGCGCAGCGCCGACCGAGACCGTCGCGCCGCCGACGCACTCGAGGCATACCGACACGCCGTCGAGCTGTATCGCGGACCGTTCCTCGACGACGCGCTCGATCAGGATTGGGCGTTCAACCAGCGCACGACGTTCCACCTCGACTTCGTCGACGCAGCGACCCGAGCGAGCGAACTGGCATCGGGACGGGGCGACACCGACGCTGCGATCGGCTTCGCACGCCGAGCGGTCGACGCCGAGGAACTGTCGGAACGAGCCCACCGAGCGCTCATCCGCGCCCTCACTGCAAGCGGCGACCGGGCGGCGGCACGGCGTGCCTTCGATCGCGTGTGTGCCGTCCTCGCGGCCGACGGCCTCGAACCCGACGGTGACACGTTGCGCCTCGGGGCTCAACTCGGCGCTCCCGTCACCCGAAGCTGATCCTGACAACGTCATCGAAACAGACGCGGCCGACGAGCGTCGCCGGCGCCCTCGGTTTGTAGCGTGGCTCCATGACTGCGAGCACCCCCACACAGGTCGATCTCTACTGGCGTCCGGGCTGTGGATTCTGTTCGTCGCTCATCCGCCAGCTCGACAAACTGGGCATCGACCGGGTCGAGCACAACATCTGGGAAGATCCGGCCGCCGCCGAGATCGTTCGCACACACGCGAACGGCAACGAAACGGTGCCCACCGTCGTGATCGGCGAAGTCGGAATGGTCAACCCGTCCGCAGCACAGCTTGCTGCGCATCTCGCCCAGCATGCCCCCGACCTGCTGCCCGACGGCTACGTCGCGCCCGAGCCCGGTCCGGTCGGTCGGGCACTCGGCAAGATCTTCGGCTGAGCAAAGGGGGTACTCTCCCGACATGAGCCATCCACAACTCGAGGGCACGGAGATCGTCGACTCGGTACTCGATCTGATCGGCAACACCCCGATGGTCCGACTGAAGCGGGTGAGTGAGGACCAGGGCATCGAGTGCAGCCTCGTGATGAAACACGAGGTCACGAATCCCGGCGGATCGTCGAAAGACCGTCCCGCGCTCGAGATGATCCTGGCCGCCGAGGCGAGCGGTGAGCTCCAACCGGGCGGCACCATCGTCGAGCCGACGTCCGGCAACACCGGTGTCGGACTCGCCATCGTGGCCGCGCAGCGCGGCTATCGCTGCGTGTTCGTGATGACCGACAAGGCCGGCAAGGAGAAGGTCGACCTGTTGCGCGCGTACGGCGCCGAGGTCGTGGTGTGTCCGGTCGCCGTGGCGCCCGAAGACCCACAGAGCTACTACAAGACCGCCGAGCGGCTCACCGTCGAGTTGGGCGCCTATCGCCCCAATCAGTACTCCAACCCGCACAATCCGACCGCCCACGTGAAGACCACCGGCCCAGAAGTGTGGCGTCAGACCGCCGGTCGCATCACCCACTTCGTCGCCGGCGCCGGCACCTGTGGTTCGCTCACCGGCACGGGCCGCTACCTGAAGTCCATGAACCCCGACATCCAGTTGATCGCCGCCGACCCCGAGGGTTCGGTGTTCTCCGGCGGGTCCGGTCGGCCGTATCTCGTCGAAGGTGTCGGCGAAGACTTCTTCCCCGCGGCGTATGACGGCGACCTGTGGGACGAAGTGATCCCGATCAGCGACGAGGAGAGCTTTCTCACCGCCCGCTACGTGAGCCAGACCGAAGGGATCCTGATCGGCGGGTCGGGTGGTACCGCCGTCGCCGCAGCGCTGCGCATCGCTCGCCGTAGCGATCCCGACGCGATGATCGTCGTCTTCAACCCCGACTCCGGTCGCGGTTATCTGTCGACGGTGTTCAACGAGAAGTGGATGGCGAACTTCGGCTTCCTCAAGGAATGCGACCAATGCGTCGGCGCCGTCCTCGACACCCGCAACGCGTCGATCGAGAACCTGCTGTACGTCAATCCCACCCAAACCGTCGCGAACGCGATCGAGGTGATGCGCTCCAACGGTGTCAGTCAGTTGCCCGTGTGCAAGAACTCCCCGCCGTTCGCGAACGCCGAGGTCTCGGGATCGGTCGACGAACTCGAACTGATGGAGGTCATCCACCGCGACCCCAGCGCGATGTCGATGGAGGTCGAAAAGGTGATGGGGCCGAAGCTACCGACGATCGGCGTCGGACAGAAGGTGGAACTGGCCGTCGAGATGCTCGAGACCTCCCCCGCGTTGCTGGTGCTCTCCGGGGGTCGCCCGCTGAGCGTGCTGACGCGCACGGACGTGTTGTCGTACTTCACGGCCGTTGCCGAGGCCGCCCAGCACACCACCGACCTCGAGAACGAAACGGAGCATGCCGATGGGTGACACCGAGACCGAGACCGGCGCCGAACGTGGGCTCGCCGGCTTCTCGACGCGGGCGATCCACGCCGGCCAAGACCCCGAGCCGACCACCGGCGCCGTGATCCCACCGATCTCGCTGTCGACGACGTTCGCGCAAGACGGCGTCGGCAACCACAAAGGATTCGAGTACTCGCGTTCCGGCAATCCGACGCGCACCGCGATGGAGATCCAGGTCGCGTCGCTCGAAGAGGCCCGCTACGGGATGGCGTTCGCATCGGGCCTCGCCGCCGAAGACAACATCTTGCGGCTGCTCACGCAAGGCCAGCGGGTGATCCTCGGCAACGACGCCTACGGCGGGACGTTCCGCCTGATCTCCAAGGTCTGGGCCCCGCTCGGCTTTCCGTGGTCGGCGGTCGACCTGACCGACCTCGACGGGCTGCGCGACAACTGGCCGAGCGACACCGGCATGGTGTGGCTCGAGACCCCGACCAACCCGCTGCTGACCTGCTTCGACATCGAGGCGATTGTGTCGATCGCGCACGAGCGCGGCGCGATCGTCGTCGTCGACAACACGTTCGCCACCCCGTATCTGCAACAGCCGATCACACTCGGCGCCGACATCGTCGTCCATTCGGCCACCAAGTACCTGGGCGGGCACAGCGACGTCGTCGGCGGATTCGTCGCGACCTCGGACGACGGGTTGGCCGAACGTCTGTCGTTCACGCAGAACGCTGCCGGCGCCGTGCCGTCGCCATTCGACTGTTATCTCGTCCTGCGTGGCGTGAAGACGTTGGCGGTACGCATGGACCGCCACTGCGAGAATGCCCGCGCCGTGGTCGACCTGCTCGTCGATCACGACGCCGTCGAACGGGTCCTGTATCCACAGCTCCCCGACCATCCCGGCCACGAAGCAGCGGCCAAACAGATGCGCGACTTCGGCGGCATGGTGTCGTTCACGCTGCGCGCCGGCCGAGACGCAGCGATGCGGGTCGCAGCCGCCACCTCCATCTTCACGCTCGCCGAGTCGCTCGGTGCGGTCGAGAGCCTCATCGAGCATCCCGGGGCGATGACCCACATGTCGGCCGCCGGATCACCGCTCGAAGTGCCGGACAACCTCATCCGGCTCTCGGTCGGGATCGAAGACGCGCACGATCTCGTCGACGACCTCGCCGCCGCGCTCGACACGATCTGAGCTGTCTGGCGGGTGTGGTTTGCCCGGCGAGCGTCCGTGCCATGCTGGCACCATGACCGCCTCGAGCCCCCCAGGACACATCGACGCCGACCCTCTCGCCGGTTCTGCTCCGGAGTCTCCCGCCACATCGACCGAGCATCCGATCGTCGTCGCCGCCAACCGACTGCCGGTGAAGCGAACCCCCGAGGGGTGGGCACCGTCGCCAGGCGGACTGGTTCGAGCGCTGCTGCCGATGCTGCGGGCGTCGGGCGGGACGTGGGTCGGATGGACCGGCGAACCCGACGACGTGCCCGAGCCGTTCACCGTCGACGGTGTCGATCTGCACCCGATTCCGATCAGCGAGGAGGAGATCGAGCTCTACTACGAAGGCTTCTCCAACGACGGCCTGTGGCCGCTGTACCACGACGCACTGCGCGAATCGACCTACGACGCGGCGCAGTGGGACGCGTACCGAACGGTCAACCAGCGCTTCGCCGACAAGCTCGCCGAGATCTCCCCCGACAACGCGTTCGTCTGGATCCACGACTACCAACTCCAGCTCGTGCCGGCGATGCTGCGAGCGCAGCGGCCCGACCTCACGATCGGGTTCTTTCTGCACATCCCGTTCCCGCCCGTGGAGTTGTTCACGCGACTGCCGTGGCGCGACGAGATCATCGAAGGACTGCTCGGCTGCGACCTGCTCGGCTTCCAACGGCCGATCGGCGCAACCAACTTCGCTGCGTGCGCGCACCAGTTGCTCGACACCGACGAGAGCGACGACGTCATCGAGAACGACGGACACTCGACGCGCCTCGGCGTGTTCCCCATCTCGATCGATGTCGCCGAAGTCGAGGAGATGGCTGCCGGTCGAGCGTCGCGCAAACGCACGAGTCAGATCCGAGCGCGACTCGGCGACCCGGAGGTCATCCTGCTCGGCGTCGATCGCCTCGACTACACGAAGGGCATCGGACTTCGGCTCAAAGCGTTCGGTGACCTGCTCCAGGACGGTCGTCTCGACCCCGAACACCATGTCCTCGTCCAGGTCGCCACGCCCACGCGAGAAGCCGTGGAGCACTACCGCGACGAGCGCCAGGAGATCGAGCGGCTCGTCGGCGAGATCAATGGACGCTTCAGTCGGATCGGCCTCCCGGTTGTGCACTACCTGTACCAGACCCTCCCCTACGACGAACTCGTGGCGTTGTATCGGGCAGGCGACGTCATGCTCGTCACCCCGTTCCGAGACGGCATGAACCTCGTTGCGAAGGAGTATGCAGCAGCACATATCGACGGCGACGGCGTGTTGGTGCTGTCGGAGTTCGCTGGAGCGGCCGACGAGCTCACCGATGCCGTGTTGGTCAATCCGCACGACGAGGCGGCCCTGCGCGACGCGATCGTCGAAGCGGTCGAGATGCACCGGCACGAACGCCGCGGTCGGATGGCCGGGCTCCGCAATCAGATCCGCAAGAGCGATGTGCAGAGCTGGGCCGATCGCTACCTGGCCGCGCTGTTGGCGGCGGGAGACGCATCGTGAGCGAGCACGCCGTCGACGACCCGGCCGAGTTGGCCGCGATCCTCGCCCAGTTGCCGTCACCGATCCTGCTGGTGTTCGACTGCGATGGTGTTCTCGCGCCCCTCGTCGACCATGCGGACGATTCGGTGCTCACACCGGGCGTCGCCGAGCGCCTGGTCTCGCTGGCAGCCGCTCGACCTGGTGACGTGCGAGTGGCGGTGCTGTCGGGGCGCTCGCTCGACGGACTCGCTCAGTTTGCATTCGACGAGTCGATCATCGTCGTCGGCAGCTACGGCGGCGAGCGACGCGATCGCGAACCGCACCCACTCGACGACGACGAGGCCGCGCTCTTGCGTCTGCTCGACGACGAAGCCACCCGCGCCTGTCAACTCGCCGGCCCCGGTGCTTGGGTCGAACGCAAGCCGGCGAGCGTGGTGCTCCACGTGCGCCAGGCCGATCGCGACGCCGGCGCCAAGGCGCTGGCCGACTTGGCGCAGCGACAACGATCGATCGCCGGGTCGCAGGCACACGCCGGAAGCGACGTGCTCGAGTTGATGGCCCGCCCGAGCAACAAAGGGCTCGCGTTGCAGCAGCTCTGCGACGACGAAGCACCAGCGTCGACCGTGTACCTCGGCGACGACCTCCCCGACGAAGACGCGTTCGCCGTCCTCGGCGCCGGCGACATCGGCATCAAGATCGGCCTCGGCGAAACCCGAGCGCCCCATCGACTCCAGGACCCGACCGCCGTCTCGGTATTCCTCGACCGGCTCCTCGACCGGCTCCTCGACCGTGCGTCAGAACAATGAGGTCTGCCCAGCTGGCGGCGTGCGACGCACCCCGGTCCACGGGTTGTAGTTGTCCATGAACACCCAGCTCCGACGGTGGATCGCCGACGGGCCGTACCCCTGGATCGCGAACTTGTGCAGCGGGCACGGGTATCCCTTGTTCGTCGCGAACGACCAGTGCGGGTAGTGCTCGGCCTCGGCGCGCATCTGCCGATCACGCACCACTTTCGCCAAGATGCTCGCGGCGGCGACGCTCAGGCAGCGACGGTCGGCCTTGACGACGAGCTCCACGGCGCCCACCGCTGGCGACACGAAATCCCACTTGCCGTCGGTCACCGCGACGTCGGGGACCACGCCGAGGCCCTCGATCGCTCGACGGGC
This sequence comes from Ilumatobacter sp., assembly GCF_046290335.1. Taxonomy (GTDB): domain Bacteria; phylum Actinomycetota; class Acidimicrobiia; order Acidimicrobiales; family Ilumatobacteraceae; genus Ilumatobacter_A. The sequence continues at coordinate 144,384 of NZ_JBKAGH010000008.1, forward strand.
CGCGAGCTTCTGCGCAGCCGACATCCCGAGCTGGTCACATTCCTCCTGCGTGACGGCACCCACCGCCCAGGCGTCGCACCAGTCGGCGATGCGGTCGAACAACGCCTCGCGGCGCCGTTCGGAGAGCACCTTGGAGTCGCGTACGCCGTTGACGCGACGCTGTCGCGGGAGGATCGCTGCGCCGACCATCAGCGGTCCGGCCCACGCTCCTCGACCGACCTCGTCGATACCGACCACGATCTCGTGACCGCGACCCCACAGCAACTGCTCGATCTCGCGGGTCGGTGCCGCCTGCCGGCGGGCCGCCGTGCGAGCAGGCGGAGCGCTACGAGCGACGTCAGCCGATGTCGAGTGGGCCACGAGTTCGGCCCGTTCAGGCGAACGAGCCACCGTCGGGGTCGACGTCGGCGATGCTGGTCACGGACAGTGTCGCCGAACGCGGCGCAGCCGGGGCGGCCAGCAACGCTTCACCGATCGCTTCGTGGGTCTCCCACGACGAGTCGATGGCAGGAGCGGTGAGTCGCATCGGAGCGCCGTGCTGCTCCCACAGCACCGCCGGGCGTTCGCCGTGCCACCGGATTGCGAACGACACGGCGGTCGTCGATGCGGCCGGAACCTGATGCACTTCGAAGTTGCTGCCCAACCAGCCGACCGGGAACCCTGCTGGCAACAGCGCTGCCGTGTCACTCCCCGTGTCGCCCGCCGTGTGGCGAACGAGGCGACGCTCGATGCCGCGGACGAAGCGCCCGACCGACTCACTGCGCCGGAGCCCGGCAAACGACACGTCGTCGCCAGCAGCGACCGACTCGGTCGAGGCAGCGACCGTTCGTGCAGTTCTGCGGCCTCGCCGCGGTTCGATCATGCGCTCGATGTCGCGAGCCGCGCGTTCGTCGCCGGCGCGTCGCGCGACGAATCGGGCCGCATCGAGTGCGGTGCGACGATCGGGCGAATCGCTGTGGTCTCGCCCGACGAGTTCGGTCGGCGCGACGATGTCGAGCAACCACGACGCTGCATCGTCGCCGCATCGCACCAGTTCAGCGACATCGAGGAGGAACCCGACCGGATCGATTGCGGCATCGACGGGGCCTTCGAGCAGCAGGTCACAACGCGCTGCAGTCAGCGCCTCGACCAACGACTCGTCAGGCAACACCAACCGGCTCGCTCGCTCGGTCACATGGGTCCAGCCGCGAACGACCGACATCGCGGGTGGAACCGCAACGAAGCGATGCCCCCCTGCGTCGGCTGCCGGCACGAGCACACGCACCGTCGCCCGATGGCCGATCGGCAGCAGGATCGCATCGTCGGGCAGATCGATGCCTTGGATCTCGACTGCCGCTGGCGCTCGCTCGGTGAGCACCCTTGCGCCGGATGCGACCACGGCGACGGCGAAGGGCATCGGCGAGTCGTTCTCGAATTCGACGACCATGCAGCCGCCGAGCTCCGGGACCGCCCACACTCGCTGGACGGCATCGCCGTCGGGCACACGAACACGGGTCTCGACGACGGGCGTACCTTCGATCCGACGCTGCCGGACCGTGGGCTCGTCGGCAGGCACGTGCCATCGGTCGTCGGCGGCAACGAACCAGTCGAGCGTCGGCCGCTCTGACTCGGTGCCGGGTCCGGCATGCTCGCGCATCTCCTGAGGCTCGCGACCCCACGCGAACATCGCACCCCACGGACTCACCGTCCAGCGGGGCAACAGCCCGGTCACGCCGATCGTGATGCCGAGATCGACCCCGACCTGCTCCGCGTTGCTCGCCATCGCCGTCACTCGTTCATCACTCCGCTTCGCTCACGTCGGCGATCCCGCCGACATCTCGTCACTTCTCGATCTCGCTCTTGCTGCTGCGCTCCATCAGAGCGGACAGCGCTGCCGATGCGGAGAGACCGTCGTGGCAGACGGCCACGACCTGCTCGGTGATCGGCATCTCGACACCGTATCGGCGAGCGAGCTCGAGGACGCTGGGACACGACTTCACGCCTTCGGCGACCATGCTCATGCTCTCCACGATGTCGTCGATGCGCTCTCCCTCGCCGAGGCGCTGCCCAACGGTGTTGTTGCGGCTCTGCGTCGACGAGCACGTGGCGATGAGGTCACCCATCCCGGCGAGACCGGCAAAGGTCATCGTGTCGCCACCCATCGCCTCGCCCAGCCGAGTCATCTCCGCAAGCCCCCGCGTGATCAGCGTCGCGCGAGTGTTGTCGCCGAAGCCCATGCCGTTCGCCATGCCCGAGGCGATGGCGATGACATTCTTCACGACGCCAGCGACCTCACACCCGACGACATCGGGGTTGGTGTAGACGCGCAAGCTCGGACGGCTGAAGATCCGCTGGAGTTCGGCGGCGACCCGAGCATCGTCGATCGCCACCACGCTCGCCGCGGGCTGGCCGTCGATGATCTCCTTGGCCAAGTTCGGCCCCGTCATGACAGCGACCGGATGGCCGGGCATCTCTTCCACCGTGACCTCGCTCATACGCATCTGCGTGCCCCGCTCGAGCCCCTTGGTGAGCGTGACGACCGGAACCCACGGGCGCAGATACTGCGCGGCTTGCGCGGCCACGTCGCGATAGCCGTGGCTCGGAACAGCCATCACGACCACGTCGGCGTTCGAGACCGCCTCCTCGAGCGAACTCGTGGCTGCGAGGCCACCAGGCAGTTCGAACGTCGGCAGGTAATCGGAGTTGCGGTGGTGCTGGTCGATCTCGATCGCGAGAGCAGGCCGCCGCGCCCAGAGGGTCGTCGGCGTGTTCGCCGCGGTGAGTGCAGCGACCGTGGTCCCCCACGACCCGGCACCGATGACCGCAACCTTGATCTTGGGCAATCCCGTCATGCCCAGACCGTAGTTGGCCGGACCACCGTGGACGCCCGCTGGGAGGCCCGGAGCACTCGTGGTCCTACATTGTCGACGTGGACGTCGCCGCGCTCATCCCGGTCAAGGCCTTCTCCTCGGCCAAGCAGCGTCTGTCCCATGCGCTCACTCCCGCCGAACGGGTCCGGTTCGCTCGCTGGATGGCCGAGGGGGTCGTCGCCGCGGTAACGCCGATGCCGGTGGTCGTCGCGTGCGACGACGACGAGGTCCGCGACTGGGCACGATCGCTCGGCGCCGACGTCGCGTGGGGGCCCGGGCTCGGGCTGAACGGTGCGGTCGACGACGGGGTGCGCCACATCGCACGAGCCGGATTCGACCACGTCATCGTGTCGCACGCCGACCTGCCACTGCCGCACCATCTCGTCCACGTGCCGCGCCCCGGCGTCACCACGCTGGTCCCCGACCGCCGCCACGACGGCACCAACGTGATGTCGTTCCCTGCCGACGTCGCGGTGCCCGCTTCGTATGGTGGCGGCTCGTTCCGGCGACATCTCGCCGCTGCCTACGACACCGGCAAGCGCGTCGTCGAGGTTCGTGTCGATCTCGAACTCTCGCTCGACGTCGACACGCCCGCCGACCTCGCCCATCCACTGCTCTCGGAGGTGCTGCCCGAATGGCTGCCAACGATCCCGGCCAACCGCTTCACCCACGTGTCTCGATGACCGACCCGTCGTCGTTCTCGCGTGATCTGGCGACCCCGTCGTCCGCGCTCGCGATCGGAGCGCATCCCGACGACGTCGAGTTCGGCTGCGGCGGATTGCTGGCGAAGTGGGCGGCCGACGGCTGCGTGATCCACCACCTCGTCTGCACCGACGGATCGAAGGGCACCTGGGACCCCGACGCCGACGTCTCGGCACTCGCCGACCGGCGACAGATCGAGCAGCGCGAAGCGGCCCGGCGGCTCGGCGGCGACCACGCGGGTGACGTCCGGTTCCTCGGTCACGTCGACGGGGAGCTCCGCAGCGACCTCGACGTTCGGGCGGCGGTCGCCTTGACGATTCGGCAGCTGCGTCCGGCGGTCGTGCTCGGCCATGATCCCTGGAAGCGATATCGGCTCCATCCCGATCACCGTCACGCCGGCTTGCTCGCCTGCGACGGCATCGTCGCCGCACGCGACCCCCACTTCTTCCCCGAACAGCTCCGCGACCACGGTGTCCGCCACCATCGGCCCGAGGCCCTCCTGCTGTGGGAAGCCGACGAGCCCGACCACGTCGAGGACGTCTCCGCCACGGTCGATGCGAAGCTGCACGCACTCGAAGCTCACGAGAGTCAGTTCGAGTCGACGATGAAGGCGGTCGACGATGCCGAGCTCGAGCGATTCCGCCAGCGGATTCGGGCTCGACTCGGCGAGCTCGGCGCGCCGTTCGAACTCCGCGCCGCGGAAGTGTTCAAGCTGATCACGAGCCTGTGACGATCACCCTCTGACACCGGCTGACACCGGCTGACACCCGGCTGACACCCGGCTGACAACGCAGAACGGGCGGGGGCCGTAGCCCCCGCCCGTTCCGGAACACCATCGCTGCAGCACGAGGCTGCGGGCGACTACTTCTTCTTCGCTGCGGTCTTCTTCGCAGCAGGCTTCTTGGCCGCCGTCTTCTTGGCTGCCGTCTTCTTGGCCGCGGGCGCCTTCTTCGCAACCGCCTTCTTCGCAGCTGCCTTCTTGGCCGGAGCCTTCTTGGCTGCCGCCTTCTTGGCAGGCGCCTTCTTCACGGCTGCCTTCTTGGCCGGAGCCTTCTTGGCTGCCGCCTTCTTCGCAGGCGCCTTCTTCACGGCTGCCTTCTTGGCCGGAGCCTTCTTCGCAGCTGCCTTCTTCGCAGGCGCCTTCTTCACGGCTGCCTTCTTGGCCGGAGCCTTCTTCGCTGCCGCCTTCTTCGCAGGCGCCTTCTTCGCAGCTGCCTTCTTGGCCGGAGCCTTCTTGGCAGCTGCCTTCTTGGCGGGGGCTTTCTTGGCTGGACGCTTCGCGGCCATCAGATCACTTCTTCTTGCCGTTCAGCGCTTCCTTGAGCGCCGAGCTGGCCGAGAACTTCATTGCGGTCGAGGCCTTGATCTGCACCGGCTCACCCGTCTGCGGGTTGCGGCCGGTGCGAGCGCTGCGCTCGGTGGTGCTGAACTTGCCGAAACCCGGCCAGGTGACGGCTTCGCCCTTCTTCGTTTCGGCGACGACGTGATCGAAGAACGCTCCGAGCGTGCGCTCGGCGTCGGCCTTCGACACACCAGCGGCGTCTGCCACTGCGTCGATCATTTCTGCCTTGGTTGCCATTGAATCCTCTTTCGATGAGTGACCATTCCCCCGCCACGGATGCGGCAGGGCCGATTCAGCGCCCGCTCTTTCGGGCCCGAATGACACACACGTAACTTACCGCGGACCCCGATACACAAGTACCAAAGTCTTTGCATCTGCAATCAGAGGCATCTGCAACCCTTGCGCTGTCTGGCCTCGGCGCCCCGCCGGGAGTGTCGACGGCCTTCGACGCACCCGACTTCACGGTTCATCCACCATCACCCCCTGCTCGTCGGCTACAACAGAGTTCGTTGCGTATGAGTTCCCTTCTCGGCCCTCACGACCCGAACAACGACCAGGAGTAATCGGTGACCGACCTTCTCCCGTCCGACACGCCCGCCGCATCGACTGCGGCGAACGAGCTTCGGGAAGGAGGTGTGCCAACACCCACCGAGCCGGTTCCGACCGCGTCGAGGCACGAGGTTCCCACTCCCCGAGTCGCGACCGGCGCCAGAACCCGACTGGTCCTCGACACCTCCGTCTTGATCGCCGATCCGACGTGCATCTTGGAGTTCAAGGACGTCGACGTCGTGATCCCGCTCACGGTGGTCGAGGAGCTCGACGGCTTGAAGAGTCGCAGCGACGACGTCGGCCGGGCCGCCCGAACCGCGCTTCGCACGATCGAAGAGCTCCGAGTTCGCCACGGCGGCTCCCTGGCCGAGCCCGTCGCGACCGGAGCGCACGGTGCCACCGTGCAGATCGAGATCAACAACATCCGCAAGCATCTGCTGATCGAGCACGGCCTCGACCCATCCGTGCCCGACAACCGGATCATCGGTGCAGCGATCGGCCAAGCCGACTTCGGACCCACCACGATGATCAGCAACGACGCGGCCCTCCGGATCAAGGCGGCCCACCTCGGCGTGAGCGCCGCCGAGCACCGCCTCACCGCAAGCGACCGATCGGTGACGGCGATCGGTTGGTCGACGATCGACGCGGGCTACGAGATCATCGACTGCCTCTACGCCGCCGGAGCGATCGCGATCGACGCGGTCGTCGAGACCAACGCTGACCGCCCTCGAGAGAACGAGTTCGCCGTGCTGCGCTGCGGTTCGCAGTCCGCCCTCGTGCGCACCGTCGACGACGAATTCGTCCTGTTGCCGCAGACGGCTCCCGAGCCTTGGGGGCTTCGTCCACGAAACAAGGAGCAGCGGTTCGCGCTCGAACTGCTCCTCGATCCCGACATCGCAGTCATCGCGCTCGACGGCCGGGCCGGTACCGGCAAGACCTTGCTGGCCATCGCTGCCGGACTCGAGCTCGTCGTCGAGCAGCGCCGGTACGAACGACTCGCGGTCTATCGCCCACTCGTCCCGGTCGGTCGCGCGGATGTCGGCTTCCTCCCCGGTGGCCTCGACGAGAAACTCGACCCGTGGATGTCGGCCATCCACGACGCGATCGTCGCGTTGAGCGACCACGGCAACAGCCACGATGCGCGCAACCTCGTCGACGAGTTGACCGATCGAGGGCAGCTCTCGCTCGAGTCGGTCACCTTCCTTCGGGGACGCTCGCTCCAACGCCAGATGGTGCTGATCGACGAGGCCCAGAACCTCGAGCCGACCACGCTGCGGACGATCCTCACCCGCGTCGGCGAGGGAACGAAGGTGATCTTCACGGGCGATACCAGCCAGATCGACGCGCCCTACCTCGGCGAGTCGAACAACGCACTGAGCGTGTTGGCCGGCGCCTTCGCCGATCAACGCTGTTTCGGGCACATCACGTTGACCGCTTGCGAACGCAGCTCTGTCGCGAGCCTCGCCGCCGAACTGCTCTGAACGTCAGCACCACACGACGCGCATGCCAACCATGTCGCAGGGCCGCTCTAGGGTGGCGTCGTGGCACTCCCCCGGTTTGCGGTCGTCGATCTGGAGACCTCTGGCCTGTCGACGTCGCGGCACCGGGTCCTGCAGATCGGCGTGGTCACCGTCGACGCGGACGGCACGGTCGTCGACGAATGGGAGAGCCTGGTGCGCTTGCGCTGGCCGCTCGCACGCGTCGGCCCCACTCACGTGCACGGCCTGACTCGCTCCGACCTTCGCGGCGCGCCGCGCATCGGTTCGGTCCTCGACGAGTTCGAACGACAGGTCGGCGAGTCGCTGTTCACCGCGCACAACGCTGGCTTCGATGGATCGTTCCTGATGCAAGCTGCTCGTCGCCGTAACGGATGCACGCCACCGTGCTTGTCGCCGCGTTTGTGCACGCTGCGCATGTCTCGCAGGCTCGACCCCGAACGCACTCTGTCGCATCGACTCGGCGACGTGTGCGCTCGCTACGGCGTCGCGATCGAGCGGCCGCACGATGCGTTGGCCGACGCGTCGGCGACGGCAGCCATCCTCCCGCACCTGTTGGCTGCGCACTCGATCACCGAGTTCGAGCAGCTGACGCCGTTCTTCGACCGCGAGCCCGCCGCCGAGACCCGCGGGCCGATTCCTCAGTCTCGATAGCGATCGAGCATGCGTCCAGCGAGCTCGTCGACGGTCTGGCGGAACGACACCGGCTCCACGAGTTCGGCATCACGGCCGAGACGGATCAACAGGCGCGCCATCCACCGCTCGCTCGCCAGTGGCATCGTCACCGTGGCCCACCCGTCGGGCCCGTCCTCGACGACCTCGTCCACCGGATAGCGATCCACGACCCAGCGCGCCCTCGGCCCGACTCGCACCACGGCACGGGGCACCTCGACGTCGGTGAAGAACGGAGCGGGCGCAACATCGGTCCCCTCGTTGGGCACGGTCGCTCCCGTCCACTCCACCGCTTCGAAGCGGTCGATGCGGAACGTGCGCCGCTGCGACGATCGAGCATCGTCGGCGAGCACGTACCAGTTGCCCTGCTCGACGAAGACGTGACGCGGGACCATCACCCGCTCGCTGACTTCATCACGAGACGGCGAGTAGTAGCGGACCTGCAGTTCGGCGGACTCCGCGACCGAGCGGACCACGAGATCGGCGAATCCGGGTCGGTCGAGGTCGATCGCCACGCCAGCGGTGTCGTCACCCGTGTCGGGGGTGTCGAGACCGACCGCTCCCAGCGCAGCAGCCAGCTTGTCCATCCCGCGGGCCAGCGATCCGTCGGCGTCGAAACCCGGGAGCTCCATCGCCGCCCGCGCCGACACCAGCAACGAGAACGCCTCGGGTGCCGTCAGACGCAAGGTTCGAGTGAACAACCGAGGCACTCCCACGTAGACCATCCCGTCGTCCACGAACACATCGATCATCTCGTCGACGTAGGGCGGGAGCCCGCACATCGCGACGAGCTCCAGATCACGGGTCACCTGCGCCGGAGACATGTCGAAGCGAGCCGCGACGACGTCGAGCGGTACCTCGCCTTCCTCCATGAGGTACGGCAGCATGACGAGCAGGCGACGCAGGCGGTCCTCGGCATTGCGGGGGCCGCTCATCGGGGGTCTCCGGTACCGACAGCGCGCAGCCAGTCGACGATGTGCGCACGGACCGGTGCGGGTCCGAGCACCACTGCGTGGTCGGCGAGGCCCAGCACCCACGATCGGAACGCGTCGAGATTGGTCGCCGGCACGAGGACCTCGATCACACCGTCGGCTCCACGATGCACCACGCGATCGGAGCCGAGTTCGCGTTCGATCGCAGCGGCGCGCATCGCCGAGATCTCGACGGTCGCCTCGACACCGTCGTCGGCGGCGTGCCCGATCTGCTTCGGATCGGCGGGAAAGGCCGAACGTGGATCGAAGTCGGCGGGCCGAACGAACGCGTTCGGCGATCCGACGTCGATGTCGCCTTCGATGCGGTCGACCCGAAAGGTGCGCTTCCCCTCGCGCAGATGATCGAACCCGACGAGATACCAGAACCCGCCACGGAGGAGCACGCCCCACGGCTCGACCTCGCGAGGTTCGCCGCGGTAGCCGAACGAGATCACCGACCGCGACGACACCGCCGCGCGGATCGTGGGCAGTTCTGGCCGGTCGGGTAGCACGGCCGACACCGACGGCCGCTCGTTGCCGACCGCACCGCCCAGTTTCCAGATCGCATCTTGGCCAGCATCGGTCCGGATCGTGGCCACCGCGACCTGCAGCGCTCGCATCTCGTCGGGGTCGAGATCGAGATCGTCGAGCTCGTACGCCGATCGATCGATCCAGTACTGCGCCTGTCCGCCCAGCTCGCTGCCCGACACGACCGTCATCTCGATCGGGACACCGATGCCGCGCAACGCAGACTTGTCGCGCTCGAAAGCCTGGCGCGCCGCTGCATCGCCGTCCGGATACTGCCCGGCCAACTCCGTGCGAATGCGTCGAAGGGACAACGGCTCGCGTGTCTCGAGCAAGAGCGCCAGCAGGTTGGTCAGTCGCTCCACCCGGTCGGCCATCCCGACACGATAGGGCTCTGCGTACCAGCACGTCCGACTCCCGAATTCGTCGGTTCGTGAATCCAGGCCCGACCAAACGGCCGGGTGGCTCGTAGAATCAGGGAGCAGATGAGTTCCTTCGACATCGATGCCGTCCGCAGCCAGTTTCCGTTGCTGTCCGAACGCACGATCGACGATCGCCGCCTGGTGTACCTCGATTCCGGGAACACGTCACAGAAGCCGCGCCGGGTCATCGATGCGATGTCGGAGTTCATGGAACGGTCGTATGCGCCGATCAACCGCAGCTCCTACCGGCTCGCCGGTGAAGCCACCGACGCCTACGAGGGCGCTCGTGTCGCGATCGCCCGACTGATCAATGCCCCCTCGGCCGACGAGGTCGTCTTCACCAAGAACGCCACCGAGTCGATGAATCTGATCGCTCAGGCGTGGGGCCGAGCGAACCTCGGCGCCGGTGACGTGGTCGTGCTGACGGCGATGGAGCATCACGCCAACATCGTGCCGTGGCAGATGCTCGCCGCCGAGCGCGACATCGAGATCCGCTGGATCCCCCTGACCGCCGACGGCCAGCTCGACCTGTCCGACCTCGACAACCTGCTCGACGGTGCGAAGGTGCTCTCCTTCACCGCGATGAGCAACGTCCTCGGCACACTGCCACCGGTGCAGAGGCTGTGCCGTGCTGCGCACGATGCCGGCGCGCTCGCCGTCGTCGACGCCTGCCAGTTCGTGCCCCACAACGTCACCGACGTCCAGACGTGGGACGCCGACCTCGTCGCGTTCTCGAGCCACAAGATGTGCGGGCCGTCGGGGATCGGAATGCTGTGGGGCAAGATGGCGATCCTCGACGAGATGCCGCCGTTCATCGGCGGCGGGAACATGATCGACACGGTCACCTTCGACGGATTCACGACCGCGCCGGTGCCGGCGAAGTTCGAAGCGGGAACCCCGCCGATCGTCGAAGCGGTCGGGCTCACCGCCGCCGTCGAGTTCCTCGAGGACATCGGCATGGCCAACATCCGTCAGCACGAGATGAACCTGACTCGCTACACCCTCGACACGCTGCAGGCCCGCTTCGGTGACGACATCACGATCTTCGGCCCCGACAACGTCGAGGTGCGCGGCGGAGTGTTCAGCTTCACCTTCCGCGATCTGCACCCGCATGATGTCAGCCAGGTGCTCGACGAGACCAACGTGTGTGTGCGTGCCGGCCACCATTGCGCCAAGCCCTTGATGAAGACCTTGGGCGTCGCTGCGACGACCCGGGCCAGCGTGTATCTGTACAACGACGAGGCCGACATCGACGCGCTGGCCGACGGCCTGGACGGCGCGACCGATATCTTCGGTTTCTGATGCGAGGACGTGACCATGTCGGGACTTGAAGACCTCTACCGCGAGATCATCCTGGATCACTACCGAACACCGCGCAACCGCGGTGAACTCGATCCGCCCGCGACGCGCACGGAGGGCCACAACCCGCTGTGCGGCGACGAGATCACCGTCTACCTGGCCCTGGAGGGCACCGGTGACGAGGCCATCGTTTCCGACATCAAGATCTCGGGCCAAGGTTGCTCGATCTCGCAGTCGTCGGCGTCGATGATGACCCAGGCGGTCCTCGGCAAGCCGATCGGTGACGTCAAGGCGGTGCTGCGTCGGTTCAAGGCGATGATGGGCGTCGAGAGCGCCGACGCCGTCGATGCCGACGACGACATCGACCTCGGCGACCTCGAGGCGCTCCAAGGCGTCGTCAAGTTCCCGGTACGCATCAAGTGCGCCGTGCTCGGCTGGAACACCCTCGCGAGTGCGCTCGACGAGGCCGGCGCCTCGGCGACCGACTGAGCGAGTCGGCCGCCTCGACCGGCGTCGTTCAGGTTCATCCGATTCGGATTCGTCCCGTCCGGGTTCGCATCGGCTCGGTCCGGCCGTGCAGGCTTCGTCCGATGAGTTCCGCTCCGCAGTCCCCGTTCCCACCCGACATCGCCGACGCTCGCGCTCGGCTCGGCGCCTCGTACCGCCGGCTCGGACACGCGATCGCCGGGCACCTCGTCGAGGTCGACGTGCTCGATCGGCTGACGACGGCGCTCGATGCCGCCACCGCTGAACTCGATGCGCTTCCCGCACGCGATCGCGTCTCGGAACGTCCGACCGGCGATTGGGGTCCGCCTCCGGCGAGTGGCGAGGCGATGTTCAGCTTCGACGAGCGACCGGTCTCGGGGCGCGCTGCGCCGCTCGGGTTCGACGTGTCGGTCACACGCGACGGCGACGAAGCAGTCGGGCGACTCACGCTCGGCAAGGCACACGAGGGAGCGCCGTCGCGCAGCCACGGTGGGATCATCTCGGCGCTCTTCGACGACCTGTTCGGCTTCGTGCTGACGATCGCCGAGCAAGCAGGGTTCACCGGCGAGCTCACGATCCGCTACGAGGCCGGCACACCGATCGGCGTGCCGCTGGTGTGTCGCGTGCGCATGGTGGAGCGAGTCGGCCGGAAGCTGTTGATGACCGGTGAGCTCACGCCGGAGTCCGATGAGACGCAGGTGTTCGCTCGAGCGACCGCGACGTTCATCGCCATCGACCCGGAACGCTTCCGCCAGCTGACCACCGACTGAGTCTTCGACAGCCGGGTCACCGACGGCCGGTTCACAGGCGGCGGGGTCACCGGCGAGCGCGCCGACGCCAGGCCACGAATCGCGGCCGACTACGTTGCGTCGGCATGGCTGACGTCACCATTCCCACCCAGATCGCCGACATCACCGTCGACTGGTTGAACGAGGTCCTCGGCGGCCCCACTGCCGGGTTCGGCATGATCTCGTCGTTCGAGGCGGCGCGCTTCGGCGAAGGTGTCGGCATCCTCGGTGAACTCGCTCGCTTGCATCTCACCTACGGCGACGGCGAGACGGGGCCTGCGACGATCGTCGCGAAGTGCCAGTCGCCGTCGCCCGAGAACCAGTTCCTCTCGCAGATGATGGGCTTCTACCTCCGCGAGACCAACTTCTACCGCCACGTCGCCGGCGACGTCGACATCCGCGTGCCACGCCCTCACTACGTCGACGCTGCTCCTGACGGCCTGCCGTTCGTGCTGTTGATCGAAGACATCCAGGGCGCCGTCACACCCGACCAGATCGCGGGCCTCAGCGTCGAGGAGGCGAAGAAGATCATCTCGACCATCGTGCCGCTGCACGTCCAGTTCTGGGGCACCGACGAACTGCTCGGGCTCGAGTGGCTGCCGCCGATGAACAACGACCTCTACAAGGGCGGCCAGGCGATGGCCACCGCGTTGTTCCCGGGGTTCGCCGAGCACTTCGGAGACCGGATCCCGGCCGCCGAACTCGCTGCGATCGGACGCGCCTGCGAGCGCTACGCCGAGTTGCTCGACTACACCGTGACGATCGGGACCCCGACGTTCACGCACACCGACTGCCGTGCGGAGAACTATCTGTTCGGTGGCCCCGACGGCGACGACGCGGTCACGGTGATCGACTTCCAGCTCTCGACCCGCCACGTCGGCATGTGGGACGTGACCAACCTGCTCGCCGGGTCGATGGAACCGGCGTTGCGCAAGGAGACCGAGCGGTCGCTGCTCGAGCACTACGTCGCCGAGATCAACGCCGCCGGGATCGACTACACGATCGAGCAGGCCGTCCACGAGTACCGGGTGTGTCTGCTGCAGCAGACCACCGCACAGGTGATCACCAGCGACCTGCAGGGCGGCAACGAGCGCGGCACCGCCCTGCTCGAACAACTCCATCTCCGCCCCGTCCACGCCGCCGTCGACAACGACGCCATGCAGGTCCTCGACCTCTTCTGATCAACACCTGGGGTCAGACCCCACGTGATCAACACCTGGGGTCAGACCCCAGCGGTTCAACACCTGGGGTCAGACCCCACGTGTTGGGTCAGCGGTAGGTGACGTCGAGTTCGAGGTGTTCGAGGCCGCGGAGGATGAAGCTGCCGCCGTAGCGCAGCGCTTCACGGTCGACGACCGAGATCGTGTCGATGCGCGTGGCGAGCACCTGCAACGCGACCACCGCTTCGAGCCGGGCCAGCGCCGCACCGAGGCAGTGGTGGATGCCGTGGCCGAACGCGATGTGGTTGCGCACACCCGGCCGATCAGGCCGGAACGCTTCGGGGTCGGCGAACACCCGGTCGTCGTGGTCGGCCGAGCCGTACATCACCCACACGGTCGCCCCGGCAGGAATCGGCGTGCCCGCCACCTGGGTCTCCGCGGTGACGATGCGGTAGAGGCCCTGATTCGGGCTCGCCCAACGCAAGCCCTCCTCGGCCACGAGCGCCGCCCGCTCGGGGTCGGCCTTGAGGCGCGCCCACTCGTCGGGGTGCTCGGCGAGCAGCACCATCAGGTCCGCCATCAGGCTCGTGGTGGTCTCGCTGCCGGCGACCTGGATCTGACGGATGATCGAGAGCATCTCGGCCATCGTGAGCGAGCCACCCTCGACGCCGAGTTCGGGATCGGCCTGCAGCTCGGCGTTCACCAGGTCGGTGAGGAAGTCGTCGCGGGGATCGGTGCGGCGAGCCTCGATTTCGCTCGCGAAGTACTGCTGCTGGGCAACGATGTCGCGCTCGGCGGCGACCCGCTCGTCGTCGCTGATCGGCTTGCCGATGGCGGCGACCGATGAGTCGGCCCATTTCTTGAACTCACCACGATGCGTGTCGGGCACCTCGAGGATCGTGGCCACCGCTGCCACCGGAAGCGGCACGGCGAACCGGTCCATGAAGTCGACACGCCGCTCACCGTCGAACCCGTCGACCAGTTCCTCGCAGATCCGGCGGATGTCGGGTTCGAGCCGCGCCACCCGTTTGGGGGTGAACGCCATCGACACGAGCCGCCGGTACCGGGTGTGCGACGGTGGGTCCTCGGTGAGCATCGTCGACACGTTCGGCCAGCCTCCATCGACGTACACCTCACGCAGCCGGGCGAGCAGCTCCGGCGTCGGCTTGAACGCGGGCGTACCGAAGCGCGACGAGAAGGTGACCGGATCGTGCAGGATTCGCTTGACGTCGTCGTAGCGCGACACGGCGTAGATGCGTTCGTCGGGCCGCCCGAACATCGCACCGTCGAGTTCGAGGACCGGTGCGTCGTCGCGCATTGCCTGGTAGTGCGGGTACGGGCATTGGACGACGGCGTCGTCGGACACGTCGAACGTCACGTCGGTGGCGTCGGTCATCGAGCGATCCACTCGTCGAGGATCGCGTGGAAATGGCGCGGTTTGGTCTCCTGGTAGTCCGCGAACGTGACGCCGGGCTTGATCATCGCTTCGAGCCCGATCTGCACTTCGGGCAGGTTGTAGACGTCCTGGTTGAAGACGCGGCCGAGCATCCCGAGCTCGCTCGCCGTCGTCCAGTCCTCGTCGTCGGCCAGCCAGTGGATGGGTGCCGCCGGCGGCCGCTCCCCCGTGAACGGCGAGAGGAACATGCACTCCATGATCGAGCGCCGGTGATCGTTGCCGTACGGGCGGAAGCGGTAGACGATGCGGTTGTACGCACCCCAGGGATGAAAGTTCGGGAAGACCGTGTAGTAGATGCTCTCGGTGAGCTCGGCATCGCAGAGTTCGTCGACGCGGTCACCGAGCGCTGGCCGCAACGACGCCCGCGCGGCCTCCGCACCGAGGTGCCGGGCGGTCTCGCCGTCGGGCACGATCGCCTTGGGATCCTCGTCGAGGTTGCGGTCGCTCATCGCGTCGAAGATGTCCTGCTGTGACGGTTCCCACGCAACGTGCGGGCTCGGCACACCGTTCGGCGTGATCGCTCGGGAGAAGTTGCCGAACACGTCGTACTGACTGATCGCGTCGCCGAGACTCGGCAGCAACTGCGGGTGCGTGGCAACGACGTGGAACGCCTCCATGAACGCCTCCTGCGCGACCTTCCAGTTGCAGTCCATCACCTTGGCGACGTGGGCTTCCTTGTAGCGATCCTCCAGCGGCCAGCGTTCGAAGTGTCGATCGAGGTCGCCGAGGAACGTCTCCAGCGGTTCGCAGTCGGGATCCATGTTGACGAACACGAACCCGCCCCACGTGCCGACCCGCACGTCGGGGAGCGCCCACTCGTCGGGTTCGAGGCGGGGGAAGTCCCACTGGCACGGCACCTGCTTGAGGCAACCGCCGAGCTCCCAGGCAAAGCCGTGGAACGCGCAGCGCAGTTCGGTGTCACGTCCCCGCGATTCCTTCAGGCGACGCCCCCGATGCGGGCACACGTTGTGGAACGCCTTGATCTCGCCGTTCTCCGCGCGCACCACGAGGATCGAGCGGCCGACGATGTCGTAGGAGAGGTGATCGCCGATCTCGGGGAGGTCCTCCTCACGACATGCCATCTGCCAGACCTTGGTCCACACCTTCTCGACCTCGAGCCGGTGGAATTCGGCGGACGTGTAACGCTCGACCGGTACATCCGCTTCGCTCGGTGACATCGGCGAGAACCAACGGAGCACCTCGGGCACCTCGTGCGAATCGGTGTCGAGGAGCTGTTGGTAGGTCAGCGATGGCGGCTGGGTGTAGTCGATGGTCACTGCGCGCTCGCCGACTCGGTCGGGCGGAATCGTGGCAGCACAGCCAGCCGCGGCGGCAGTTGCGGCCCGGCGAGCCAGCCGCAGAGATGGGGGTCGGCATGACGGAGTTCACCGCTGATCCACTCCCCGTCCGGCGTGAAGACTCCGGTGATCCCTCGGCGTGACGTGACCTCGACGTTGCCGTCGTCTCGCACGTCGTAGAGCGCACCGCTCAGTGCATGTCGTCGTGTTCGCACGCAAACCCCCTGTTGTCGAACGTGTTCGACGAACTTGCCAGAGCGTCGAGCTGTCGATCAGGGCCAAAGGTCCCAGAATTGATCGCCCGGTCAATTCGACGGCGAGCAGGCTCGAGGCCATCCAGCAACCCGGCGCAGCCGCACCGCGTTCACGTTTCGGGTTGATCGACCAGCACCTCGCCCGTGCAACACCTGGGGTCAGACCCCAGCGGTTCAACACCTGGGGTCTGACCCCAGGTGTTGGCGGGTCAGGTGCGTTTGAGGTCGGTGACGACTCCGCCGCTCGCTTCCACGAGCTTGTGCGGCTCGATGCCGAAGACGTCGTTCCAGGTGCCGGCGGCCGCCCACACCTCGTCGTACTGCAACAGGTCGGGATCGACGAACACGTCGAGGTCCGTGTCGTGACCGAACGGCGGCACCCCACCGATCGGGAAACCGGTCGCCGACCGCACCGCGTCGGCGTCGACGCGCACGCAGCGTTCGGCACCGGCCGCAGCGGCGAGCAGGCGCTCGTCGAGCATGTTGGAACCGCTCACGTACGCGAGCACCAGGTCGAGGTCGCCGGGCATCCGCTCCACGCCGAAGATCAGGCTCTTCACGATCTGGCCGACCTCGACGCCGATCGCGTCGGCAGCATCCTGCGCCGTCTTGGCCCCCTGCGGATACGTCACCGGCCGCACCTCCACACCCAGCCGGCGCCCGGCCTCGATCACCTTCACGACGTTGCGATGCAGGTCGTTCCCACGTGTCTCGTTCGCGAGTTCGTCGTGCGGGGGCGAGTCGGGTGCTGCGTCGTCAGGCATCGGCGGGAACGGTAGCGGGACCGGCCTGCGCGATCACGAACGTTCCCGTCAGACACAGCCCCGCCGTGATCACGTACGGCCACTGGTATGACCCGAACACGTCGTACAACCATCCGATCAGCAACGGGCCACCGGCCACGCCGGCGATCGCGATCGCCTGCGACCGACCGAAGATCTTCGGGTAGTCGACGACCCCGAACCGCTCCGCGATCAACAGCGGCTGCAACATCAACAGGTTGCCGACCGTCATGCCGAACAGCACGATCGATGCGAAGATCAGCCAGGTCGCCTGCGCCACGCCGATCCCGGCGAGCGACACGGCTTGCAGGGCTGCCAACACGACCGTGAGTTTCGTCATCGGCACGATCGAGACGAGTCGTCCGCCGATGAGGCGCGCCAGCACCGATGTCGCGGCCAGCACGGCGATCGCGAACTGCGCGGTCGACTCGTCGGTTCGACCCTCCACCAGTTTGACGAGTTGTTGGATGCCCCCGACCTGGGATCCCAAGGCGAGCACGAAGCCGTAGGTGACCATCTTGTAGAACTTCGACGACACCGCCTCCGCGTACGGGATACCTCGAGCCAGAGCCGGCGCTGCACCGCGTTCCAGGCGGATGCCATCCGGCTCCCACCCGTCGCTGGCCGGGTCGGGGCGGATCAGGAACCAGGCGACCGGGACGATGGTGACCGCGAAGAACAGGCCGAGCCACGGCGTCGTCGCCGCCAGTCCGTTGTCGTCGATCAGTCGCTTCGCGAACGGCGTCACGACGATGCCGCCGACCGACAACCCGGTCGATGCCACCGACAGCGCGACGCCGCGCTTGACGTGGAACCACCGGGTGACGACGGTCGTCGTCGGCACCAGCCCGGCGAACGCGTAGCCGACCGCGAACACCGCGTACGCCAGATACATCTGCCACTGCGCCTCGACCTGGCCGATCACCGCCAGCGACCCACCGGCGATCACCGCACCGATGATGATGATGATCCTCACGTCGTAGCGAGCGATCAACTGCGCGACCCACAAGCCGACCAGGCCGCCGATCACGAAGAAGATCGTGACGGCGAACGAGATGCTGCCGAGCGCCCAGCCCTGCTCGTTGCTGAACGCGTTCAGGTAGACCGCCAAGCCGTAGAACGCGAGCCCGGCGTTGATCAACAGGACGAAGAAGCAACCGGCGACGACTCGCCATCCGGGGAACCGTCCGGTCAGGGGTTCGCCGGCCGGCACCGACCCGACCTCGGTCGGGCCCGCCTCGCTGGTCATCGTTCGAGCAATCGATCGATCGCTGCCGCCACCGCGTGGTCCCGATCGGTGACCGTGTTGCCGGCGTCGTGGGACGTGAGGCGAATCGACACGCGCCCGTAGACGTTCGTCCACTCCGGGTGATGATCGAACTCCTCGGCGATGAACGCCACGCGGGTCATGAAGCCGAACGCCTCACGGAAGTTCGCGAACTCGAAATCCTGCGTCAGGGCACCGTCTGTCTCGATCCAGGCCATGCGCGGAAACTACACCCGCCTGCCCGAATCGAGCGGATCGGTACGTGCGGCGCAGCGCGGTGAACTCAGCGTCGGCGCTTGAAGATCTTGGAGAAGAACCCGCGTTTCGCTGCCGCCTCGCGTTCGGCCTGCACCTCGGCCATCACGTCGTGCCCGATTGCGTTGACGATGTCTTCGGCGGCATCGAGCACCGCCGCGGCCGACCCGTCGTCGAGTCCCGCAGGTTCGGGAGGTGTCACCGGGACCGTGAGCGATCCGTGGGTCCACGCTGCGTCCGCGAGGCGACGTTCGTAGCGCTGACACTGCTCGGGGCACCGCCACGGTGCGTCGGGGGCCAGGTCGAGGTTGCACTTCCGGACGGTGTCTCCGTTCGGGTACGACCGTGATTCGAAGTGCTTGCACTCGGTCCGCATCGGCATGTCGTCCAGAATACTTCCGCGAGGTGCGCCTGCGGCCGTCGACCCTAGGAGCGTCTCAGGCGGCCGGTTGTGCGTCGTCAGCGATCCTGGCCGTGACGACCTCGTCGGTGGCCAGTTCGGCGACCGGTTCGTCGATCTCGATGAAGATGCACTCACCGGGGCACATCTCGGCGGCGTGGATCACGTCGCCGACGTGGCGAGGCGACACGGCGGCGAGACTGCCCGATCCACCCGGATCGTTCAGCGGTCGACCGGCCTCGGCCACGTAGGCGATGCCGTCTTCGAGCTGCACGAACACCTCGCCGCAATGATCGACACAGATCCCGTCGCCCGTGCACAGGTCTTGGTCGATCCACACTCTCATGGCTGTCCGAACGGTACCGCTCTCTG
This sequence comes from Ilumatobacter sp., assembly GCF_046290335.1. Classification (GTDB taxonomy): domain Bacteria; phylum Actinomycetota; class Acidimicrobiia; order Acidimicrobiales; family Ilumatobacteraceae; genus Ilumatobacter_A. Next base: position 163,729 of record NZ_JBKAGH010000008.1, read on the forward strand.
CCTACATTGGCTCGACCGTGAAGCACTCAGATTCGCCCTCAACGACCGACGTCACACCGGCACCGGGCTCGCCCGCAGCAACGCCGATTCCCGCGATGCCGCCGAGCGCACCGCGACGTCCGCACACCTGGCAGCGCCCCACGGGTGACGCCGACGACGACTATGCCTGGATGCGCGACCTCGACGATCCGGAGTTCCTCGCCTACCTGCACGCGGAGAACGACTACAGCGACGCCTTCTTCGCCACGCACGGGGAGCCGATCGAGGAGTTGTTCGGCGAGATCAAGTCCCGTGTCCAGGAGACCGACATGTCGACGCCGGTCCGCAACGGTGACTGGTGGTACGTGGCCTCGACCGCGGAGGGCATGAGCTATCCGACGCATCATCGCGGGCCGACGCTCGACACCGCCGACGCGCACCTCCTGATGGACGAGAACGCCGAAGCCGACGGGCACGAGTACTTCGACCTCGGTGCGTTCGACGCGTCCCACGACCACACGCACTTCGCCTGGTCCGCCGACACCACCGGCGACGAGCACTACACGCTGCGGATCCGCCGGTTCGACGCCGACGGATCCTTCGTCGACCTCGACGATCGCATCGACGACGTCGCCAATGCCGGCACTGCGTGGTCGGCCGACGGCGACTGGCTGTTCTACGTCCGCTCCGACGAGCAGGAACGACCGTTCCAGGTGTGGCGGCACCGAGTCGGCGAGGCAGACGCCACCGACGACGTCCTGATCTACCAGGAGACCGACGAGCGCTTCTTCGTCGAGATCGGGGAAACCCGCTCCGACGAGTGGATCGTGATCCACGCCGGTAGCAAGACGAGCGCCGAGGCCCACCTCGTCCCGAGCGCGCAGCCGTTGATCGCTCCGACGTGCGTCCTCCCTCGCCGAGACGGCATCGAGTACCAGATCGACCACTGGGGTGACCGCTTCGTGATGGTGAGCAACGACGACGCCGTCGACTTCCGCGTGATGGCAGCGTCCGTCGACGACGACTGGACCGACTCGACGAGCTGGAGCGAACTGGTCGCTCACCAGGCGGGTCGTCGCATCCTCGGCGTCGAGGCGTTCGAGTCGCACCTGGTGATCTACGAGTGGGCCAACGCGCAACCCCGCTTGCGTCTGCTGTTCCGCGACGGCGACACGAGCAGCACGGCCGGCGAACGCATCATCGACCTCGGCGGCGAACCCCACGACGTCGGCCCGTCGGCGAATCCGGAGTGGACGACGACGACGCTGCGCTTCGTCACGCAGTCGTTGACCACGCCGGCGACGCTGTACGACGAAGACGTCTACTCCGGTGAACGCACGCTGCTGCGTCGCATCCCGACGCCGAACGTCGATCTCGACCGGTACGTGTCGAGCCGCATGTGGGCGACGTCGGCCGATGGCACCTCCGTGCCGATCGACGTCGTTCGCCACGTCGACACACCGATCGACGGCACCGCTGCTGCGTGTCTGTACGGGTACGGCTCCTATGAAGCGTCGATGCCGCCGTGGTTCTCCGTTGCTCGCCTCTCGCTGCTCGACCGCGGCATGATCTGGGCGCTCGCGCATCCCCGCGGCGGCGGCGAACTCGGGCGCAACTGGTACCTCGACGGCAAGCTCGAACACAAGCAGCACACCTTCGACGACATGCTGGCCAGCGCGCAGCATCTGATCGACACCGGCGTCTGCGCCCCCGATCGCCTGGCGATCCGCGGAGGCTCGGCGGGTGGTCTCCTCGTCGGCGCGTGCATGACCCAGCGACCCGACCTGTTCGCCTCTGTCGTCGCCGAGGTGCCCTTCGTCGACATCGTCAACACGATGAGCGATCCGACGCTGCCGCTCACGGTCACCGAGTGGGAGGAGTGGGGCGACCCGCGCACCGAGCCGTTCGCCTCCGCCATGCTCGCCTACTCCCCCTACGACAACACCGTGCCCGCCGAGTATCCGGCGCTGTTCGCCACCGCCGGGCTCAACGATCCGCGCGTGAGCGTCCACGAACCGGCGAAGTGGGTCGCCCGCCTGCGCAGCGTCGCGACCGGCGACGCGCCGATCCTGTTGCGCACGGAGATGGGCGCCGGCCACGGCGGACCGACCGGTCGGTATGAAGCGTGGCGCGACGAAGCTCGGACGCTGGCCTTTCTCCTCGCGACCACGACCGCCTCGAACGACACGTCTGCCGACTGAAGCGACGACTTCCCGCCAACCGACACGGCGGGAGCGATCAGAGCGCGGCGAGCACTGCGAGCACGAGCAGTGCGAGGTTGCGCGCGACGTGCTTCCACCCGATCGGTTCGGCGGACCACGCACCGAAACACGCGCATGGCGGCCGGACACCTTCGCGCAGTCGAACCCCGATCAGCACGGTGAACGCCACGAGCAATGCGGCAGCGGCACCGGCCGCCGCGACCGGAACGAGGCGCACGACGAGCAGCGCCCCGAGCGCGAGTTCGAGCCACGGCACGATCGGGATCGTCCAGGCGGGTGCTCCCAGGCCTCTCGCCTGAGACGGCCACGCGGGTCCGGCGGCGAGCTTCGACGCACCGGCAACGACGAACGCTGCACCGAGCGCGATCGAGGCCAACAGTGCGACGGTCGACATCGCCTCGGTCGGCTGCCTCAGCCGTCGGACGCGCTCGGCACGTCGCCGACGGCGACGGTCAGCCCTTCACGAGCCCCGAACACGTCGACCCCGTATTCCAGGCCGAGTCGAGTCGCCTCGGCGACCAACTCGTCGAGTTCGTCGTCGTGATGGCTCGGGTCGTGGTGGAACAGCGCGAGTTTCTTCGCCCCGGCTTCGGCCGCCATCCACACGGCGAACTCGATGGTGCAGTGGCCCCAGTCGCGCTTCAACTCGAACTCGGCTGGCGTGTACTGCGCGTCGTGGATCACCAGGTCGGCACCGGCGCACAACTCGATCGCTCCGGGCGTGGCGACGAACGAGCCGTCGATCGGCATCTGGTGATCGCTGAGATACGCGACCGATCGACCCGCCCACTCGACGCGGTAGCCGACCGTGTTGCCCACATGAGGGATCTGGCGTGCCATGACCTGCACCTGGTCCTGCTCGCCGAGCGTGAACTCCGAGTCGAGCACCTCGTGAAACGAAACGTCTCCGGGCAGCACCTCGAGATGCACCGGGAACAGCGGGGGCTTGATCGTGTCGGCGAACACGCTCGCGACCGACGCCCCGCTTTCCTGCTCAGGCGCGTAGACGGCGACACGGGAATCGACCTGCAAGAGTGGCGTGAAGAACGGAATCCCCTGGATGTGATCCCAGTGCAGGTGGCTCAGCAGGCAGGTCCCGGTGAACGGCATGCCCGCAGGCCGGCTGCGACCGAAGTAGCGCAACCCGGTGCCGAGATCGAACAGAATCGGGTCGACGTCGGGGATGTCGAGCGAGACGCACGACGTGTTGCCGCCGTACTTGAGGATCTCGCTGCCGTGGCACGGGGTCGAACCACGGACGCCATGAAACGTCACCGACATGCCGCACGAAGCGGAGCGATGGTGTGCGTAACCCCCGATTCACCAATCGTATGCACTCCGCGCCGCTTCCCGACAAGACCGAGCGATGTGACCCATGTCGACCTCGCCGACGGCGGGTCCGGTGTCGACGCGTCGTCTCGGGTACCGTCCTGACGACAGCGAGCCGCACCACGCCGCTCGGCCCGACGATCACGACGGAGATGCGACCATGACGGAGACGAGCACATGAGCGACGAGTCGGCACCGGCGCTTCCCGATGGTCTCGTCGTGGTGGTCAAACGGGAGTGCGAGACGTGCGTGACCGTCGTGCCGGTGTTGCGCCAACTCGCAGCAGCGGGCGAACTGCACGTCTACTCCCAGGACGATCCCGAGTTCCCCGGCGACCCCGCAGCGATCGACGACACCGATCTCGCGCTCAGTTGGCATCACGACATCGAGACCGTGCCGACGCTGATCCGCGTGGAAGATGGCGTCGAGGTCGACCGCACCGTCGGCTGGTCACGCGCTGCGTGGGAAGCGCTCACCGGGATCGACGGCCTCGGACCCGACCTGCCGGTGATGCGGCCCGGATGCGGGTCCCGGTCGGTCGATCCGGATCTCGTCGATTCGCTGCGTGTTCGCTACGGCGGGTCCGCGCTCGCCGCTCGTCGCATCGAGGTCGCCGAGGCCGAGGACGTCATGGAGATGATGTTCGCCCGCGGGTGGACCGACGGTCTCCCCGTGGTGCCGCCGACCGAGGAACGCGTGATGGCGATGCTCGACGGCACGAGTCGCGCGCCCGGCGAGATCGTCGCGACGATCCCGCCCGACCTCGTCGACATCACCGTCGAGAAGGTCGCCATCTCCGCGGTGATGGCCGGGTGCAAGCCCGAGTATCTGCCGTGGGTGCTCACGGCGGTCGAGGCCGCGTGCAACGACGAGTTCAACATGCATGGCGTGTTGTGCACGACGATGCCGGTCGGCCCGGTGATCGTCTGCAGCGGGCCGGGCACCCGGGCGATCGGCATGAACTCGGGCGGCAACGTGTTGGGCCAGGGCAACCGCGCCAATCTCACGATCGGACGCGCGCTGCAACTCGTCGTGCGCAACTTCGGTGGCGGCGTCCCGGGCGACATCGACCGCGCGACACACGGCAGTCCGTCGAAGATCAGTTTCTGTTTCGCGGAGGCCGACGACACCTCACCGATCGGCACGCTGGCCGGCGAGCACGGCATCGAGCCGGGCACCGACGCGATCACCATCTTCGCCGGCGAGGGTCCGCACGGATTCGTCGACCAGTTGTCGCGCACGCCCGAGTCGCTCGCGAAGTCGATGGCGATGAAGCTGCAGTCGGTGCAGCATCCGAAGCTGATCATGATCTTCGACACGATCCTGCTGATGGGCCCCGAACACGCACGCGTCTACGCCGAGGCGGGGTGGAGTCGCGAGCAGATCGTTGCTGCGATCAGCGAGCACCTGAACTCGCCGGGTTCCGACCTCGTGCGCGGCGCGCACGGCGTCGCCGAGGGCGTGCCGGAGGCGTTCGGGTCGGCCGAGTCGCTCCCGAAGTTCCGGCCCGGCGGCTTGATGCTCGCCTTCGCCGGCGGCGGTGCCGGGCTGTTCTCGCAGGTCATCGCTGGCTGGGCCAGCGGCGACAAAGGCTCCAAGCCGGTCACCCGAGCCGTCCGGTACTAGGTTGTAGTCATGACCGTGTTGCTCGACCCGACCAGTGAACGTCACGTCGCCGAACGGGAGCGGCTGGTTCGTCCGTCGTCGCTCGAGGGCCTCACCGTCGGCCTCCTCGACATCTCCAAGCCGCGCGGCGACATCTTCCTCGACCGGATCGAGGAGCGCTTGAACGGGGTCGGCGCAACGGTGAAGCGGTACGCCAAGCCGACGTTCACCAAGCCGGCACCGGTCGATCTGCGCCATCAGATCGCCACCGAGTGTCACGTGGTGATCGAGGCGCTCGCCGATTGAGGCAGTTGCACGTCGTGCAGTGTGCACGACATCAACGATCTCGAACTCCGCGGCATCCCGTCCGTCTTCGTCGCTTCCGATCAGTTCGTCGACGCGGCCGAGAAGCAGGCCCGCTCGCTCGGCTTCCCGGCGGTCGCTCGCGTCTTCACGCCGCATCCGATCCAGGACCGCACCGACGACGAGATGCTCACCTACGCCGACCTGGTGTTCGACGAACTCCTCGACCGCCTCACGCTCTGAGCGCGCCGGCAGCTCCCGTCGCCAGGCGATGAGCAACAGCGCGACGTTCGACGCGGTCGTCATCGGCGGCGGTGCCGCAGGGTTCTTCGCCGCGATCACGGCGGCGGAACAGTCCGACGCGTCGGTGCTGATCCTCGAGAAGTCGTCGCAGCTGCTGCACAAGGTGAAGATCTCCGGCGGCGGTCGGTGCAACGTGACCCACGACTGCGCCGAACCGCGTGAGCTGAGTGTGAACTATCCACGCGGCGCCAAGGCGTTGATCGGTTCGTTTCATCGGTTCGGGCCTGCCGAGACCGTCGAGTGGTTCACCGGGCGTGGGGTCATGTTGAAGACCGAAGCCGACGGTCGGATGTTCCCCACGACCGACGACTCTCAGACGATCGTCGACGCGCTGCTCGACGCTGCCGCGGCCGTCGGCGTGCAGGTGCACACCTCCGAGGCGGTCACCTCGATCGTCAAGACCGACACCAACTCCGGGGATGTCTTCGAACTCCAGACCACCGCCGGGCGCACCTACGCCGCGTCGAGTGTCGTCATCGCGACCGGCGGCACGAGGGTCGCCGCAGGCGCGGCGCTCGCCGCGAGCCTCGGGCACCGACTCGAACCGGCGACGCCGTCGCTGTTCACGTTCAAGATCAAGGACCCGCGACTCGCCGGGCTGTCCGGGTTGTCGGTGGATCCCGCGGACGTCGCCATCGCGCAGAGCAGACTCCGCAGCAGCGGACCCGTGCTCATCACCCACACCGGCCTGAGCGGCCCGGGAATCCTGAAGATCTCGGCGTGGGGCGCCCGTGAGCTCGCTCAGCGGGGCTATCGGTTCGACATCTCGCTGAACTGGCTGCCCGACGCCGATCCGGCGGCGGTGATCGACGAGAAACGACGCAGCGACGCGAAACGACGCCTCTCCAGCAGGAGTCCGTTCGAGTCGATCCCGAAACGACTCTGGCAGCGTCTGGTCGAAGCAGCCGGCATCGCCGAGGAGACGACGTGGTCGCAGCTCACCAAGGCGAACGCCACACAGCTGCTCGACGAGTTGACCGACGCGACCTTCACGGTCGTCGGCAAGAGCACGAACAAGGACGAGTTCGTCACCTGCGGCGGCGTCGCGCTCGACGAGATCGACTTCCGCACGATGCAGAGCAAGCTCGTCGACGGTCTCTATTTCGCTGGCGAGGTCATCGACGTCGACGGCGTCACCGGCGGCTTCAACTTCCAGAACGCCTGGACCACCGGCTTCCACGCCGGCAGCCACATCGCCGCACGGTGAACGCAACCAAGCGTGCGATCAGGACAAGGCGGTGATGGCAGCCGCGACGGCGAGGACGCGGCGGGCGTTGTCGACGTGCAGGTTCTCGATCATCCGGCCGTCGACGGTCACGACACCGCGACCCTCGGCGAGGGCCTGATCGAACGCGTCGATCACGCGACCCGCGTACTCGATCTCGTCGGCCGAGGGTGCCCAGATCTCGTTGGCCGGATCGACCTGCGACGGGTGGATCAGCGTCTTGCCGTCGAAGCCCATCTCCATGCCCTGTCGACACTCGGCGGCGAAGGCCTCGTCGTTCTTCACGTCGTTGTAGACGCCGTCGACGATCACCTTGCCGGCCTCACGCGCCGCGAGCAGCGCGGTCGCGAGGTGCGGGACCAGCGGGTGACGTCCGGGCACGATCGGCGAGCGCAGTTCCTTGGCCAAGTCGTTGGTGCCCATGATCAGCACGGCAACACGCGGGTGCGCAGCGATGTCGCGGACGTTGAAGATCGCGGTCGGTGTCTCGATCATCGGCCAGATCTTCACGTCGGCTGCGGCGCCGGCGGCGTCGAGCGCCGCCGAGACCGCGTCGACCTGTGCGACCGAGTCGATCTTCGGGATCACGACGGCGGACGGCCCCGCAGGGCCGGCGGCTGCGATGTCGTCGGCGCCCCAGTCGGTGTCGAGCCCGTTGCAGCGGATCGTGAGCTCACGACGCCCGTACTCACCGGACTGCACGGCCGCGACCGCCTTGGCCCGAGCGTCGGGTTTGGCGTCGGGCGCGACCGCGTCTTCGAGGTCGAAGATGATCGCGTCGGCCGGAATCGCCTTGGCCTTCTCGAGCGCTCGCTCGTTGGCGGCCGGCATGTACAAAACGGAGCGGCGGGGACGCAGCTCGTCGCTCGGGTTCGCGTCGTTCGTCGTGTTCGTCACGGTCGATCTCCTCAAAATCCGTAGGTCGCGGCGAGGTCGGCGTCGCGTTCGGACAGCCGCTTGGCCAACTCGACGACGACGTGGCACTGCTTGACCGATGCGTCGTCTTCCATCTTGCCGTCGAGCATGATCGCTCCGGTGCCGTCGCCCATCGCCTCGATGACCCGCTGCGCGTGGGCGACGTCGGCCGGGTCGGGGCTGAACACCTTCTTCGCGATGTCGATCTGCACCGGGTGCAGCGACCACGCGCCGACGCAACCGAGCAGGTAGGCGTTGCGGAACTGGTCTTCGCAGGCAACGGTGTCCTTGATGTCGCCGAAGGGCCCGTAGAAGGGCAGGATGCCGTGGGTGACGCACGCGTCGACCATCCGGGCGATCGTGTAGTGCCACAGATCCTGCTGGTAGGTGGTGCGGGTGGCGTCGATCTGGGTTTCGCCGTCGTCGCCGACCGGCGGGTCTTCACGCACGAGGTAGCCGGGATGCCCGCCGCCGACACGTGTCGTCTTCATCCGTCGGTTGGCGGCCAGGTCGGCAGGGCCGAGCGAGAGGCCCTGCATCCGCGGCGAGGCGGCGCAGATCTCCTCGACGTTCGCCACGCCCCGTGCGGTTTCGAGGATGGCGTGGACGAGCAGCGGCTCGGTGAGCCCGGCCTTGGCTTCGAGCTGTGCGAGCAGCCGGTCGACGTAGTGGATGTCTTCGGGCCCTTCGACCTTCGGGATCATGATGACGTCGAGCGCCTCGCCGCATTCGAGGACCGCAGCGGTCAGGTCGTCGAGGCACCACGGCGAGTCGAGGCTGTTGACCCGTGTCCAGAACTGGGTCTGGCCGAAGTCGACGGTCGTGGCGACCTCGATCATCCCGGCCCGCGCTGCGTCCTTCTGGTCGGCCGGCACGCCGTCTTCGAGGTTGGCGAGCAAGATGTCGACCGTCGGCGCGATCTGAGGCACCTTGGAACGCATCTTCTCGTTCGACGGCGGGAAGAAGTGGATCATCCGGCTCGGCGGGAACGGGATCTCACGAACCGGAGTCGGAGCTCCGACGGCGAGCGGACGGTAGAAGTCTTTGGCGGGGCGCATCGTCCGCCGAGCTTAGGGTGCCCGCCCCTGCGAGCAGAAGTCCCTGCTCGACTCGATCATGGGGTTCGCGCGCTCCGCCCGGACACCGTCCGGGTCAGATGCACAGTTCGCGGCTGAAGTCCTGGTGTCCGCGGCCCGGTACGCAACTCCACGTCTGGGTGCCCGATCGGAAGCGGAAGCGACCGTCGTCGCCACGCTCCAGCACCAGCTCCCAGCGCACCGCGTTGGTCGAGTCGTCGAACAGGTTCGAGGTGGTCACCGCGACGTTCCACTCGAACTCCGACACCTGCACCGCCGTGATCGATCGGATCTCGTTCACGTCCGGGCGCCCCGCCACGGCGTTTGCGAACTTGACCGGATCCGCGGCCCACGTCGGGCCGGCATCGATCGCCTCGTCGATGCCGGGCAGGCTGATCGCGCCCGTCGGCCCGGTGTCGATCTCGGCCCGCCCGTCCCAGTACGCCGCTGAACCGACGGCGGTCTCGTCGAACGGGTCGGCTCGAACGAAGAAGCCGTCGTCCGCGATCAGGATCCGCCCCGATGGGTCGAGCGCGTCCGGCCACGTGAGTCCCGACAGCACGATCGTGTCGACCGTGCCGTCCGGCCAGCCTCGGGCGATCGTGACTTCTTGCCCGCCGAAGATGCTGGCGACGAACCCGCCGTCGAAGGTGGGAACGATCCAGGGCATGCCGCGTGGCTGCCAGTCGGCTCCGGGCTCGAACGTCCAGGTCGTCGTGGCTGCTGGTACGAGGTCGTTTCGGTTGACGACGAGCGTCGGGTATGAGACCTCGACGGAGATCATCGCCGCGGTGGACTCGATCGCCTGGCCGTTTCGATCGAGCCATGGCACGGCGATCTGCGCCGCCGGGTCGGGGCGCACCACCTCCATCCCACAGCAGTTCACGTTCACGAGCCCCTGCCGTGTCGCCACGATTTCGGAGTCGCCGACGTTGTCGACCACGCCCGGCCAGCGCCCGATCTCGCGCCCGGCATCGTCGTCGGCAAGCGACACCGCGACGACGTCGGCTGCGAGCCCGTCCCCGTCGGGGACCAACGCAGCGACCTGCAGGTAGACGACGTCGTCGGGCCCGAGGTGGTACACGAATGCGCTGTCGCCGTACGCCTCCGGCAAGGTCGTCTCTACGGGAGGAACAGAGTGTCGAACCAGGGTTCTGGCGACCCGGTCGTAACTCACGGGCACACCATCGGCGCCCACGACGACTCCGGTACACCCGAGGCAGGGCTCGGCGATGCCTGCGCCGTCGAACCCGAGCGACCGCCAGTTCACCTCGATCGACGGCAGCAGCGCCAGCGTCAACTCGTCGCCGCGGCGTGCGAACACTGTCCCGTCGGCATCGCTGGCGACGTACTCGAACCCGTCCGGCACGCTCGCCCACGACCCGGAACCGTCGGGGTGGAGGATCGCGAGCACCGGCACCTCGCCTCCGTCCGATCCGACGGGGCCGAGGTCGGTGGCATACACCGTTCGCTGGTCACTACTCGGAGCCGGTACGGCCGGACCGGTGATCGCCGGCCGCGGCGTCCGTTCGTCGTTCACCGACAGCGCCCACTGCGTGCCGAAGTTCGGTGACGAGACGACGAGTTGCTCATCGACCTGCGCGAAGTGGGGCGTCACCGTGTCCAACCCCCTCGGTGCTCCGGTGATGTCGACGTACTCGATCAACGTGGCGCCGACGTCGCGAGCACGAGCGATGACGCCGTCGGTTCCGTGCCCGAAGGCAGCTGGCGGAAGCTCGACCCAGGTGGCGGCGTCGAGCGGTTCCGAACGCGCCACGACCTCACCGGCGAACTCGCCACTGAGGGGCACGGCGACCATCTCGAACGCGAACGGCGGCCCGATCGGGTGGAGGCCGTACACGACGTCGCCCGGTCCGTAGGTGAGATTGCTGACGCCCGACTCGGCGAGTTCGCCGCCCAACGGGATCACACGCCGTTCTCCCGAGAATCCGATCGATGCGATCGACGACCGGCTCGGCAGGTTGACGACGACACCGAGTTCACCGATCGCGACGTCCGGGCGGCTCTGTTCGCCGTAGGGGATGGTCGCAAACTCGGCCAGGTCGAGTTGCGGCGGCGGACTCGCCACGTCGACGGCGATGAGCTCGACGTCCGAGTCGGCCGGTGTCACCGTGCTGGACGGCACCGTGCTGGACGGCACCGTGCTGGACGGCACGGTGCTGGGCGTCACGGTGCTGGGTGTTGCGGTGCTGGGCGGTTCGGTGGTGGCCGACACGTCGGCGCCTGGGGCGGATGTCGCCGGGGGCGGTTCGGTGGTGAGCAGGGTGTCGTCGTCATCGGGCCGTAACAGCAGCACACCGGCGAGGACGGCCAACAGCACGGTCCCGGCAGCGATGCCCACCGCGATGCCGAACGGGGCTCGTCGCGAGGAACGCCGAGCCGGGTGATCCGTTGCTCCGCCGATCAGTCGGCCTTGCGCGACGGCGGCCCGCTCGGCGTCGAGATCCAGTCGTGCTTGGCTCTCGTCGCTGGCCGCCTTCGCCAGCGCACGGAGCTGATCGTCGAGCCGGTCATCCATGATGATCTCCTTCGCTGCGGTGCTCTCCTTCGTCGGCGTTCGCTGCGTCGAGTCGGGCTCGCAGCGCACGTCGGATCTTGAACAGGGTCGCCTTCACCGCGCCTCGACTCGTGCCGATCCGCTCGGCGATCTCGGCGACCGACAGATCGTCGGCGTAGTACATCGCGGCCACCAAGCGTTGACGCTCCGACAGCGTTGCGGTGAGTTCGTTCCATCGATCGAGCGCCGGCGTCGCCGACGGCTCCTCGTGGCGTCGCCCGTCGGAAGCCACGGCGCGGGTTCGCAGCCGATCGACTGCGCGTTGTTCCGACGCGGCCGAGCGATGATGGTCGATCAGGAGGTTGGTCATCACGCGCGCGCACCAGGCGCCGGGAGCGTCGTACGTCGCCACGTCGTCCCAGTGCGTGTGTGCCCGCAGCATCGTCTCCTGGGCGAGATCGCGGGCGGTGTCGAGGCGACCCGTCTTGAGGACACCGAGAGCAACCAGGCGGGGATACACCTCCCGGAACACCGCCTCGTAGTCGTGCGTCTCGGCCACCCTCACATCCTCCTACACGGATCGCAACGACGGTCGGTTACCCCGCTCCCGGCCGGTTCGCCAGCAAGTCGGCGCGCCGTCGGCGGACATCGCGTGGAGCAGCAAGGACCGATTTCATCAAGCGGGGCGGTACGGCGAGGCGGTCGGCCGACACGATGCGGCTGGCACGGAGCCGTTGGAGCGCGATCGGTGCCGCCGTCGCCGTCAGCATCGCCGTCGGCGTCGGCGTCGGCGGCATCGGGCTCGTTCGTGCCGACGCCGACCCTGCCGTGCCCTCGGTCTCATCGCTGTCGAGACCTGGCGTCTGGTCGACACGCGGACGTCGTCGGGGATCTCGATCCTCGCCAACCGACCGAGTTGACCCAACGCCCTCGCGACAGTGATGGTACTCTGCCATCCATGACGGTATCGATCGACAGGGCAGGGCGAGTGGTGATCCCGAAGGATATCCGGGATCGCCTCTCGCTCGCCGCTGACGCCGAACTCGACATCGATCTCGACGGCGACACCATCCGGCTCGTGCCGGTACGCCAGGCGGGCCGACGGGCGATCGACATCGACGGGCTCCCGGTACTCGAACGAGTCGACGGGCACACGACGACCGACGCCGACGTGCAACGGTGGCGCGATGCCGACCAACGCTGACCGCTACGCCGTCGACACCAGCGTCGCTGTCGCCGCGCTGGACGCCGGGCACGCGGCACACGCCGCATGTCGTGCAGCGATCAAGGAGCATCGACCCAGCCTCGCTGGCCACGCGGCGTTCGAGACGTTCTCGGTACTCACCCGCATGCCCGGCCCGCTGGCAGTCGACGCTCCCACTGCGGCCGACGTCATCGCACGAATGTTTCCCGTCATCGACTGGCTCGACCCCGCCGACGCCTCAGCCCTCGTCGGCAGACTCGGCACGATCGGCATCACCGGCGGCGCGGTGTACGACGCCCTCGTCGGCGAGGCCGCCCGGAAACTCAACGCTCGCCTCATGACCCGAGATCGGCGAGCCCAGCGCACCTACGACCTCATCGGCGTCGCCTACGACTTCGTCGGCCCTTGAGCCGACGCGACGATCCGCCACCGACCGGGTCAGTCGGGGAGGCAGGCGCGGCCGTTCGTCACGACGACGAGTCGGTCGAGCACCAGGCCGGTGAGGATCCGTTCGTCGAAGTCCTCGACGGGGCGGGACCCGACGGTCAACGCGGCGAGCACTCGCCCGCGGGCCTGGCGGTCGCTGCCGTCGAAGCGGGCCTGCTTCCCGCTCACGCCTGCCGACCCGATAGCCGGGTCGGGGTCCGGGTGGCCAGCGACGCGCCAGGCGCACGTCGCAGCGACCGGACACTCACCACACCGAGGCGTCGGACGGCACAGGACGGCACCGAGGTCCATGATCACCTGGTTCCAGGTCCACCCGTCGCCGAGCGGCACGAACGAGTCGGCCGCGACCTGCGCCCGTTTCGGGGTCAGCCGCTCCCCCGCCGTACGCGCCAACACGCGGGCGATGTTCGTGTCGACAACGGCCACGTCTCGCTCGAAGGCGAACGCCAGCACGGCCCTCGCCGTGTACGGGCCGACGCCGGGCAGAGCGAGCAGCGCATCGAGGTCATCGGGCACTGCGCCGTCGAAGTACTCGACCACATGCGCCGCGGTCGAATGCAGGTTGCGCGCACGGCGCGGGTACCCGAGACCCTGCCACAGCCGGAGCACGTCGCCGAGCGAGGCCGACGCGCATGCGGCCGGCGTCGGGTACGCGGCGAGAAACGACTCCCATTTCGGGATCACGCGGTCGGCTTGGGTCTGCTGCAGCATCACCTCGGCGACGAGGATCCGCCACGGGTCACGTTCGCGCCGCCAGGGCAGGTCTCGCATCCGGGGAAGCCCCCACGCCAGCACCTGCCCTGGGTCGATCACCGTGTTCGACCGAGATCAGTCGGCCCAGACGTCGGTGCCGTCGTAGGGACGCTTGCGATCGGGTGCGAACTCGCGCTTCCAGATCAGCACCTTGCGCTTGAAGTAGCAGACTTCCTTGCCGTCCTGGTTGAAGCCCTTCGTCTCGACGGTCACGATGCCGCGGTCGGGCTTCGACGACGACTCCTTCACCTCCAGGACACGCGTTTCAGCGTGGATCGTGTCGCCGTGGAACGTCGGAAACTTGTGCTGCAACGTCTCGATCTCGAGGTTGGCGATCGCCGCGCCCGACACGTCGGGAACGCTCATCCCGAGCACCAACGAGTACACGAGGTTGCCGACCACGACGTTGCGGCCCTGCACCGACTCGGCGGCGAACCAGTCGTTGGTGTGCAGCGGGTGATGGTTCATCGTGATCATGCAGAAGAGATGATCGTCGTATTCGGTGATCGTCTTGCCGGGCCAGTGCCGCAGCACGTCACCGGGCGTGAAGTCTTCGAGATACCGGCCGAACGGGCGCTCATGAGTCGTCATGGCAGCAACGTACCGGCCGCGCTGATGCGGGCGCCAAACGACGCCGACGATCAACTCCGTCGCGCCGCGGTCGGGCCGTCGCCCGACTCGTCCTCGTTCACACCGTCCTCGTCGGCGTACTCCAGGTTCGGATCGTGGAAGGTCACGTCGTCCGGCGACGCGTCGTCCGACGTGATCGGGTCGCGCCGGAATCGAAGTGCGAAGTCGATCTTGGACTCGCCCGACTCGGAGCTGTCACGTGCGAGTTCGCGCAACCGGGCCAGTCGATCGCGTTTCTCGATCTTCCAGGGCCCGACACGCAACGACGCATAGGCGAGACCTCCGAGGAGGATCGGGAAGAGGTATTGCGCCGAACGGTACGCCGCGACCGACGGCGCCGCGATCCGGCGCGGGATCCCGAAACCGGGCAGGACGGCCAGGTAGGTCCCCTCGACGACACCGAGCCCACCGGGCAGGATCGGGATCGCCGCGAGGACGTTGGCGAGCCCGAACGCGACGAGCAGCGCGTCGCCGTCGAGGGTCCCGCCGAACGCACGGACGAACACCCACAATGCCGCCGCGTCGAAGAGCCAGTTCGCTGCGGCCCACAGCATCACCCGACGGAGGAGCACCCGATCGCTGACGAGTTCTTCGAGCCGCTCACCGATCTGACGGAACGCACCCTCGAAACGATCCTCGTCGGTACGGAGCTTGCGCGCGATCCAGCGAATCACTCGAACGGCTCGACTCTGACCTTCGATGATCCCGAACACGAGCGCCGCGGCGATCCCGATCACGATGACGCCGATGAGCGCTGCGGTGCCGTACAGCGGGTTGACACCACGAATCGGGATCGACACCAGCAACGCCATCCAGAAGATCACGTTCAACACGACTGCCGATCCGATCCCCGCCGTCGCCAACGCGAACCCGGCCTGCGGGCCCGACACGCCCGACAGGGTCAGCAGCCGGTAGCCGAGCACCGAGCCAGCGGCATTTCCACCCGGAACGATGTGCGACAGCGCCTTCGTGCTCAGCTGGATGCGGAACAACCGCATCCCCGACAGCGTGTCACCCACACTGCCGAGCGCCGCGCGCGTGAGCAGCGAGTAGCAGTACAACGCGACGACTTCGAGCGCGAATCCGAGCGCGATCAGCACGGGGTTGACGTCGCGGATCTGTTCAGCCGCCCGGTTGAAGCCAGCCACCAGGCCTGGCAGCAAGAAGTACATGACGACGACGACGATGAGCGTCTTCAGGGTGAAGCGCAGCGGTCGGACGCGCGGTTTCATCGAGGTGATGAGTTGCGGAATCGTGGGCAACTCGCCGGTGGCGAATCCCTCTCGTTCCATCTCGAACGTCGCATCGGGCGCGGCGGCGCTACGTGCGTCTCGCCCGTCGACGACGGTCTCGTCGTCGGTTCCCTCGTCGCGGTCGCTCATCGCCACTCACACTTCCTAGCAACTTCGCACAGCGACATGGCGCGCGTTCCACCGAGCCCGATCATGCTCCCCCACCACCGACCGGTTCGCCCCGGGTCACCCCGCCGAGCAGATCGACTGCGCGAGACGGGCCACGCGCATCGCCAGCCCCGGGTTGTGCGCGACCGCCGTCTTGCCGAGATGCACCAGCACGAGATCGAGCGACGGCACCACGAGCGTGAACTGGCCTTCGTAGCCGTGGCAGGCAAGGCTGCCCGGGAACGCCGGCCACAGCCACCAATGTCGGCCGTAGTCGAAGCCCGACTCCGGATCGTGAGCCGACGGGGTGCGAGCGTGGTCGAGCCAGCCGGCCGGCAGGATGCGTTCGCCCCGACCGGCATCGGTGACACCGTCATGCAGGTACAACTCGCCGAATCGAGCGAAATCCCGAGCGGTTGCGTACACGTACGACGAGCCGACGAAGTCACCGGCAGGATCGAACTTCGCCGTGGCCGAGTGCATCGACGACGGCTCGAACAGACGGTGACGGAGGAAGTCGCCGACCGCCTGCTGACGCTGCGTCGCGTCGCTGCCCGGACCCGACCTGGTCCCGGTGATCACGTCGCCGATGATGCGGGTGACGATGTTGGTGGTCCCGGACGAATAGTTGAACGCCTCCCCCGGCGTGCGCGCGAGTGGCAGTGACGCCGCGTACCTGCCAAAGCTCTCGTGAGCCCCCGAGAACAGCATCTCGATGCAGTTCGACACGCCGTCATCGACGTAGTCCTCGACGAACGTGAGCCCGGGCCGCATCTCGAGCAGCTGCAGCAGCGTGATCGCTGCCTTCTCCGTACCCACCCATTCGGGAACCGGTGCCGGTGCGTCGACGTCGAGGCGACCGTCACCGACGAGCAGCCCGACCGCTGCGTGCGTCATCGACTTCGCCATGCTCCAGGACAGCAACGTCGACTCCGCGGTGATCTGCTCGGCCGGCTGGAAGTCGTTGGCCGGTTGCACGCCGTACCGCTCCACGACGACCTCGCCGCGATGGACGGCAACGCACGCCAGTGACACCCCCTGCTCTGCGGGTCGCTCGAACAGTTCGTCGAGCAGGTCGTCGAGCAGATGGTCGGGCGTCGGCACGGGAGGAGTCTCGCAGTCAGACGAGGCGTTCGGCCAGACCGATGAGTCCGGGTACGTCGTGGATGTCGGCGTCGAGCAGCGGTAACTCGACGACCGGTGCGTCGCCGGCCAGCCGGTGCAACGCCGAGATCTGCGCCCGTTCAGCAAGCGCGAGACCGGTGAGTTCGCGATGCCACTCGACGTGTTCTCGCAGCGGTCCGTCGTCGAGACCGTCGAGTTCTTCGCGAACTTCCTCGGAGAACTCGATCGGGAGCGGATGGATCAGGTTGACGACGACGCCACCGAGGGGGAAGTGCTTCTCGCTGATCGCATCGAGGAGATGCTCGGCCTCACCGACGGCTTCGGCACGCGGGCTCGCGACCACGACGAACGCCGTCCGGTCGGAGCGCAGCAACTTCGACACCTGTTTCGCCCGATCGCGGAGTCCACCTTCGATGTTGGCCAACGACCGGAAGAACTGCACCGTGTCTTCGACGATCTGCGGGCCGGCCAGACGCTTCACCGCCCACAGGAACATCGACGACGCCGCATCGGTGATCTTGGCGAAAGCTCGCTGACCGACGGTCAGCGTTCGATAGACGGGATGGCTCAGGAAGCCGACGAGTCGGTCGGGGGCTTCGAGGAGGTCGATCGCGTGGCGAGACGGCGGCGTGTCGACGATGACGAGATCCCACTCGCCGCTCGTGTGGAGTTGGTGGAGTCGCTCGATCGCCATGTACTCCTGCGCACCCGACAGCGACCCCGAGATCGCTCGATAGACGGGGTTGTTGAGGATCGCCTCGGCCTGCTTGCGCGTGCCGGCTTGATCTCGCACGAGACGGTCGAAGGTCTGCTCGGCATCGAGCATCAACGCGAACAACTCGCCGTCGGTCGAGCGCTTGGTGACACCGCTCACCCGGTGCGGCTCGTCCGCGACCGCCGAGTCGTCGAGTCCGAGTGCGTCGGCGAGGCGCCGAGCCGGATCGACGGTGACGACAACGGTGCGACGGCCCGCCCGTGCCGCAGCGACGCCGAGGGCGGCAGCGGTCGTGGTCTTGCCCACCCCGCCCGGTCCGCAGGTGAGCAGCAGATCGGCGTGCTGGAGCGCGTGGGCCAGCGACGGCTGCCCGGACATGGTGCCGGAGCTCTTGCTCGGGTTCGGCGCCGACGAGCGCGAGTCGTCGACCCGACTCATGCATCGCTCCGCTCGACGGGGGCCGCCGTCAACGCATCGGCGAGGACGACGATGTCGTCGACGTCGAGCGCTGGCGACGCAATGCGCGGCAGCGTGATGATCGGCTCCGGCCGAGCCGCGGCGAGCCTGCCCAATTGCTCACGTTGCTGCACGAGCCGACTCCTACCGAAGTCGGCGGCCGATTCGAGCGCCGCTTTGGCGTCAGGCGACAGCTTGATCTTGTGCGAGCGCGACGCCATCGCCGGCGACTTGTCGAGCCCGGGACGATCCTCCCAGCACCCGTTGACGACGAGCGGGAGCAAGCTGACACCGAGGTCGTCGCCGAAGTCGTGTGCCAACTCGATCAGCTCCGTGATCGGCGTCTCCTCGGGCAACGCGACGAGCAGCGCACGACATCGCTCGGGGTCGGTGAGCATCGCTCGAACCTCCTCGGCCTGCTCCAACACGGGGCCGCTGCGCACCACATCCGACAACCCGCTTGCCGACCGCAGGAACGGGGCAGCGTGACCCGCGGGCGGCGCGTCGACCACGATCAGGTCAGCCTGGCCGGTTCGCTCCATCTCTTTGATCTTGCCGAGCACCAGGAGGTGTTCGAGTCCGGGCGTGGCCGCAGCGATCATCGGCAGCGACGCCGCGGATGCTGCACGCCGGAGGAGGCCCCCCACGCCCCGGAGTTCGAGGTAGTCGCCGAAGGCTTGATCGGCGGGGATCGTGCGCGCCCGCACGCGACCGCCGCCGTCGAAACGCCGAAGGGTCTGCTCTCGATCGTTGATCTCGCGTCCGCCGAGCAGCGGTCCCATCCCCGGACGCCCGTCGACGGAGATGAACATGACGTCGGCGCCTCGGCGTCCGACGGCGAACGCCAGGGCCGCAGCGACCGTGGACGAGCCGACCCCGCCCTTGCCGGCGACGACGATGACACGACTCGAGGTGAACCAGTCAGCGCCATTGTCCGTCACCTCGACCACGGTATCTGTCACCGTGCGAAGTCCCGCGGCAGCCCCACTCGGCCGATGTTCACAAGAAGCGGGGTCCCGCGATGCCGACGGCGCTCGCGACCCCACGGCCGACGGCGTCACACGCAAGCCCCGCCGCCTCGACGAGCCCCGGGACGGACAGCCCGGTGTTTACACCCATCGCTTCGAACGCGTGTGCGAGGTCTTCGATCGGGACGTTGCCGCTGGCCCCCGGTGCGAACGGGCACCCGCCGAGGCCACCAACGGCAGCGTCGAGACGCGTCGCTCCGTTACCGATCGCGGCGAGGGCATTGGCGATCGCCAGCCCTCTGGTGTCGTGCAGGTGCGCGCCGACCGACACCGGCCGACCCTGTTCGGCCATGGCGGCCACGACGGCCGTGGTCAGCGCGGCAACCTCGGTCGGCACGGCGACACCGATCGTGTCGGCCAGCCCGACCGACGCAGCCCCAGCATCGGCGACGCGACGTGCGAACTCGACGACACGCTGCGGTTCGACCACCCGCTCATAGGGGCATCCGAAGGCTGTCGCCAGGGTCACTTCGACCGTCGCTCCCTCGGCCAGTGCGGGCGCCATCGACGCCTCCAACGCCTCCAACGCCTCCGACGCTCCGGCGCCGGCGTTGCCGCGGCTGTGGGTGTCGCTCACCGACACCACGAACTGCAGGTGGCGCAGCCCGCTCGCGAGCGCTCGTTCGACACCGCGACGGTTGAGCACGAGCCCCCATCGGACGACGTCTGCCGATGCGGTCGCCGCACAGAACGCGTCGGCGTCGGCCATCGCCGGCACGCGATCCGGTCGTACGAAGCTGGTGAGTTCGAGCTCTCGGACACCGGCGGCCACCAATGCGTCGAAGATGACGAGCTTGTGCTCGGTCGGGATCGGTGCTTCGTCCTGCAATCCGTCGCGCAGCGTCACGTCACGCAGCACGATCGACTCGGGAAGCTCACCACCACGTCCGAACACGTTCCCATCATCGCCGCTGCGGCCCCGAAGCGCTACAACTTGACGTATGGGTGATGCGTCACGCACCGGTCCGCTCGTCGGGGTCAAGGTCCTCGAACTCGGCAACTTCATCGCCGGGCCCTTCGCCGGTCAGCTGCTCGGCGACTACGGGGCCGAGGTCGTCAAGATCGAGTCGCCCGATGGCGGTGATCCGATGCGGCGGTGGGGTGTCACGGTCGACGGCGACAGCCTGTGGTGGCCGACCATCGCCCGGAACAAGCAGTCGGTCGTGGCCGACCTGAAGCACCCCGACGATCTGGCGATGGTGCAGCGCCTGGCGCACGAGTGCGACGTCGTGCTGGAGAACTTCCGACCGGGCGTGCTCGAGAAGTTCGGGCTCGACTACGCCACCTTGGCGCGCACCAACCCGGGCATCATCGTGACCCACGTGTCGGGGTTCGGCCAGACCGGTCCGCGTGCAAACGAAGCGGGTTTCGGATCGATCGGCGAGGCGGTCGGTGGTATCCGACACACCACCGGTGACCCGGATCGCCCGTCGGCTCGCGCTGGTGTGAGTCTCGGCGACTCGCTGGCGGCGATGTTCGCGGTGATCGGCACACTCTCGGCGCTGCACGAGCGGTCGACGAGCGGACGCGGTCAGGAAGTCGATGTGGCGATCTACGAGGCGGTGGCCGCGTTGATGGAATCGACGATGGCCGACTACGCCGTCGCCGGCGTGATCCGCAGCCGCAGTGGTGGAGCGTTGACCGGTGTCGCTCCCTCCAACGCGTATCCGACCGCCGACGGTGCCGACGTGTTGATCGCGGCGAACGCGGACGCCGTGTTCGTCCGGTTGTGCACGGCGATGGGCCGCCCGGAACTGGCGGCCGACGATCGGTTCGCGAC
The DNA here is from genome assembly GCF_046290335.1 of Ilumatobacter sp. Classification (GTDB taxonomy): domain Bacteria; phylum Actinomycetota; class Acidimicrobiia; order Acidimicrobiales; family Ilumatobacteraceae; genus Ilumatobacter_A. Next base: position 184,742 of record NZ_JBKAGH010000008.1, read on the forward strand.
GCACGGTGCTCGCGGTGAACGCGAGAAGGAACTCGACGAACTGGTCGCCGACTGGACCCGGACGCGCACCGTCGACGAGATCCTTGCTTCGATGGTCGAGCACTCGGTACCGGCCGGGCGCGTGTACACCGCCGCCGACATGGTGACCGATCCGCACTACCTCGCCCGCGAGATGATCCAGACGATCACGTCACGATCAGGCATCGAACTCCCGATGCTCGGCGTCGTCCCCAAGTTCTCCCGGACGCCCGGCAGCATCAGCTCACCCGGGCCCGACCTCGGCGAACACACTCCCTGAGCGACAGAGTGGGTCAGACCCACTCTGTCGCCGGCACCTCCACCTCCACGCGGCGTTCGAACACGAACTCGTAGTCGAGGTAGGCGTTGAGGTGTTCTTGGTCCGGAGCGGGAGCGATCAGCTGGGCCGACTGCAACAACATCCACCCGTCACGCAGGGCGTCGACCCCGCTTCGGTAGGGCGCAGCGCCGGGCTGGGCGGGTTCCGGCAGCAGCGGGCCCGCCCCATCAGCACCGTCGTGGAACGCCCAACCGATCGCGGTGCTGTCGAGCGACGAACCGTCCGCCCACAGGTACAACACCTGCTGGCGCATCACTGCGGCGCCTCCGTGTCACCCGGGTCACCCGGGTCACCAGCGTCACGAGCGGCGACGAGCGCTGCACGCTGCTCGAGACGAGTGAGGTAGTAGTCGACGTCGTAGGCATCGTCGCCGCTCAGGTAGCGCCACAGACGCGCCCGCTGGATCTGATCGTTGCGGTACTGCGCGACGCTCGTCCACGGATGCCAGGTACGCAGCACCTCGGCCACACTGCCGGGTTGCACCCTCGCGAAGATGTGATCCGACGGCGAGTTGTGCATCTCGTCGAAGTCGTTGGAGTTCCAGTGGCGCACCTGCGGCTCCGTCGGGTTGAGACGGATCTTGTACAACCAACGGTCGTTGCCGCCCGGGTTGGGTTGGCCGGCGTGCCAGAGACCGTGGTGGAACACGATGACCGTGCCGGCGTCGCACGCCACCTGCTGCTCTCCGACGATGTGCTGATACCGATCGAGCCCCGACGAGTTCACCCGGCGCAGGTGGCTGCCGGGCACGAACCGGGTCCCACCCTCGCCGGGCGCCACCGCCGCCGGAAAGTAGAAGAGCTGGATGTCGAACGTCGGGTCGGTCGAGTCGGTGATCGCGTCGACGTGGAGCGGCTGTCGATGCGTGCCGCCGGCGGGTATGTGGTGCACCCAGTCGTGGTCGTAGGTCGGCGACGGGCCGACGAGCGACTCGACGATGCCGCGCACGGCGGGCAACCGCAGATACTCCCCGATCGCCGACGGCAACGGGTAGCACTCATCGAACGGCGTGCCCGACTCCGGCGGTGTCATCCCGCTCGGCAAGAACCGTTCGGCGTTCAACTGCGCGATCTCGTCGACCACACGACCATTGAGATCATCGGGAACGATTCCGTCGAAGCGCAAGAAACCGTTGGCGACGAACTCCGCCATCTGACGCGTGCTCAACCGGTGGTCGGACATCGCCCTACCGTACGCGCCCGCACCGAACGGCGAGCGAACTGCAGCCCCGGCCGCCGTTCGCTCGCCGTGCGCTCAGAACTCTTCGTCGAAGGCGACGTCGCCCTGGATGCCCGTCTGGTAGCTCGACACGGTCCGCTCGAAGAAGTTCGACAGGCCCTGCACGTCTTGCAGTTCCATGAACGAGAAGGGGTTCTTCGACCCGAACTCGCTCTCGTAACCGAGCAGGTGCAACCGCGTGTCGGCGACGTACTGCAGGTACTGGCGGGTGTCGGGCAAGCTCATGCCCGGCACACCCTCACCGAGTACATCAGCAGCAAACAGGTACTCGCACTCGACGGCGTCACGCAGCATCTCTCGAATGTCTGCTTCGAGACGATCGTCGAACAACTCGGGCTCCTCGGACCGAACGGTGTTGACCACCTCGAGCGCGAAGTTCATGTGACACGACTCGTCGCGAAAAACCCAGTTGGTGCCGTCGGCCAACCCGTTGAGCAAGCCCTTCGAGCGCAGGAAGTAGACGTAGGCGAAGGCCGCGAAGAAGAACAAGCCTTCGATGCACGTGGCGAAGCAGATCAGGTTCATCAAGAACCGTCGGCGCTCGTCGGGCGTGGTGATCGCGTCGAGATCGTGGACCTCGTCCATCCACTTGAAGCAGAAGTCGGCCTTGGCACGAATCGACGGGATGTTCTCGACGGCGGCGAACGCTGCTTCGCGTTCTTTCATGTCGGGGATGTAGTTGTCGAGCAGCGTCAAGTAGAACTGGACGTGCAACGCCTCTTCGTACAACTGACGCGACAGGTACATCCGAGCTTCGGGTGCGTTGATGTGCTGGTACAGATTGAGTACCAGGTTGTTCGCGACGATCGAGTCTCCGGTCGCGAAGAACGCGACGAGGCGCGACACCAGATGACGCTCGGCCGGCATCAGCTTGCGGTCGAGATCGACGAGATCGTCGGAGAAGTCGATCTCGTCGACGGTCCAGGTGTTCTTGATCGCGTCGAGATACATCTCGTAGAACTTCGGGTACCGCATCGGCCGCAACGTGAGGTCGAAGCCAGGATCGAGGATGTGTGTCGGACGGTCGGCGCCGACGGGAACGGTGGTCGCCAGGTTCTCGTCAGTGGTTTCGGTGTCGTGATCGTTGACGATCGGGTCGATCAGTGCCATCAGTCGCATGCCTCGCAGCTCTCGGGGTTCTCCAACGAACAGGCGATGGCCTCTTCGTCGGTGAACGTCTTCGTCGGTTCGGGGGCGGGCCCACCAGTGGGCGCACCAGGCGTCGGAGCGCCGCCGGTCGTGCTCTTGTTGATCTTCGTGGCCGGCCGGCTACGCAGGTAGTAGGTGGTCTTCAGACCCGCCTTCCACGCATGGAGGTACATCGACGACAGCTTGCCGATGGTCGGGGTCTCCATGAAGAGGTTCAGCGACTGGCTCTGATCGATGTAGGCCCCACGCTCGGCGGCCATGTCGATGAGCTGGCGCTGCGGGATCTCCCACGCGGTGCGGAAGACCTCTTGCAACTCGGCCGGAATGCGGTCGACGCCCTGGATCGAGCCTTCCGCCTTCTTGATGTCGGAGATCATCTTCTCGTCCCACAGGCTGCGGGACTGCAGCTCACGCACGAGATACCGGTTGATCTGCATGAACTCACCGGACAGCGTCTCGCGCTTGAACAGGTTGGACACCTGCGGCTCGATGCACTCGTAGCAGCCGGCGATCGAAGCGATCGTGGCCGTCGGAGCGATCGCGATGAGCAAGCTGTTACGAAGACCGTGCGCAGCGACGCGGCCGCGCAGTTCGTCCCAGTCGAGCTCAGCTGGCGGCGCGACCGGCGCACCATTGCGCTGCCACATGTCGAACTGCAGTTGGCCTTTCGCGGCGCGAGTGTCGTCGAATGCGGAGTGCGGGCCGTGGACCTCGGCGAGCTCGGTCGACGACCACAGCGCGTGGAAGTAGATGTGGGCCGAGATGCGCTCACTGAGCGCCTTCGCCTCCGGCGAATCGAACGCCAGGCCCTGCTTGAAGAACACGTCCTGCAAGCCCATGAGACCGAGACCGACCGGACGCCAGTTGTTGTTCGAGAACTCGGCCTCGGGCGTCGGGTAGTAGTTGATGTCGATGACGCGGTCGAGGAACGGCACCACCTGGCGAACGACTCGGCCGAGCCGCTCGTAATCGAACTCGCCGCCGGGCTCGACGTAAGCGCCCAGGTTCAGCGAACCGAGGTTGCACACCGCCGTGTTGTCCTGGTCGGTGACCTCGAGGATCTCGGTGCACAGGTTGGAGAGGTGCACGACGCGCGGCGACCCGTCGGCGTTGGTCTCACCGGTCTGGTTGCACTTCGCGTTGGACGCGTCCTTGAAGGTCATCCAGCCGTTGCCGGTCTGCGCGAGGGTGCGCATCATGCGGCTGTAGAGCTGTCGGGCCGGCACCTGCTTGACGTACTCGCCGGCTTCCTCGGCACGCAGGTACTCACGCTCGAAGTCGGCGCCGTACAGATCGGTGAGCTCGGGCACCTTCTTCGGGTCGAACAACGACCACTGCCAGTCCTTCTCGACGCGCTCCATGAACAGGTCGGGCACCCAGTTCGCGATGTTCAGGTTGTGCGTGCGGCGTGCGTGGTCGCCGGTGTTGTCACGCAACTCGAGGAAGTCCTCGATGTCGGCGTGCCACGACTCCAGGTACACGCAGGCGGCTCCCTTGCGACGGCCGCCCTGGTTGACCGCGGCGACCGAGGAGTCGAGCGTGCGCAGCCACGGCACGATGCCGTTCGACAAGCCGTTGGTCCCGGTGATGAGGCTGCCCTTGGAACGGATCCGGTGCCAGGCGACGCCGATGCCACCGGCGAACTTCGACAGCTTCGCGATGTCGGTGTAGCGCTTGTAGATGCCTTCGAGGCTGTCGGTCGGCGAGTCGAGGAGATAGCAGCTCGACATCTGGCTGTGCGTGGTTCCGGAGTTGAACAGCGTCGGGCTCGACGGAAGGTAGGCGAGCGACGACATCAGGTCATAGAAGTCGACGGCCTCCTCGACCGTGCCGCGGAACTCACCGGCCGGGTTGCCGGCCACGAGACCACACGCCACGCGCAAGAAGAAGTACTGCGGGGTCTCGATGACGTCGCGGCGCGACGGGTGGCGGAGGAGGTAGCGGTCGTAGACCGTACGCAACCCGAAGAACTCGAACTGGCGGTCACGATCGGAGTTGATCGCGGCGTTGAGCTCGGGGGCGTTCGCCTCGACGAAGTCGAACACTTCCTTCGACACGATGCCCTGGTCGTAGCCGACCTTGACCGACTCGGAGAACCACGGAATGTTCTGGTTGCGGACCTCTTTGTCGATGATCGTCGCGAGGAGCCGCGACGCCAGCTTCGAGTAGTTCGGCTCGTCGACGATGAGACCTGCAGCGGTACGGATCGACAGTTCGTCGAGCTCGCGGGTCGTCGCGCCATCGGCCAGCGCCGAGATGGTGCGGGTGGCGACGCGCATCGGGTCGACCCCGAGGAGGCCTTCGGACGCCCGAGCGATCGCGTTGACGATCTTGTTCAGATCGACCGGCTCGACGGCTCCGTTGCGCTTCGTGACGCGCATACCGGTCGGTCCGGCATCGGCCACACCGACCGCAGCGCCGGCACCAGCCACCCCAAGACGCGACTCGGGACGCTCAGCGTCGACGGTTGCGGTGTCGGCCTGTGGGTTCACTCGGCCAGCCGGGGGTCGGTCAGCTGGTGTGTCATGGTCGATCAGTGTCACTGTTGCTCCTCTTTTTCGTCTTTCTGACGCCGTCGCCGTCGTTGGCACATCGAGCGCGTTCTCTCCCCGGAGCAGCAGTTCGAACCGGTTGGCCCCAACCACCACATCTGGTATTCACTTCACCTTCGCCCCCCTGAGAGCCACCAGATGATGTGCCGTTTCCGGTCAACTCGGTTGGTGGCGGAGGTGTAATTACAGCAGCGGGATTCGCCGCGCGCAAGCTCATCGAACGACTTTCGAGCGTTATTTTCGAGCTGCTCTCGACCGCGCTCGCGAACGTGCTGGTCACAGCCTCGCGAGGTCCGCTACGAGGTCCGTTCGGCGGGCTCGGACTTCGGCGAGATCGGCCTCGACGCGCAGCCGCGACCACACACGAGCGGGCGTCGAGGCCGTCGCCGACACCACGCGCACCACTCCGTCGGTGCCGACTCGCTCGGCTTCGGCATGCCAGATCACGTGCAGTTGTTCGAGCGATCCGTCACGACCGCGGACGTGGTTCTCGCGGTACTCCAGTGTCGTTCGCCAACCGGCTTGCTCGAGTTCGCGTCGATCGTGCTGCAACGTCTGGCCGTGCAGGCGGTGGGGCGGCCGGGGCCGCTCACGGAACGGACCACGACGAAAGAGTGACTCGGCGGGCATCGCTCCATCGTGAACGACGCAGCCTGTGCGTCGCTAGGGGATCAACACTGTGAATTGACGACCCACAACGTGTGCACCACCTGTGGACATCGCCCGATCGCTGGGGACAACGGCGCTCAAGCGACCGGCTGGGGCGTCAGGTCACCCATTTCGGCGTGAAGGGTTTCGCGGGGGCGGTCGCTGCGAACACGGCGTCGGCAGCGGTCGTGACCCGCTGGGCGAGCGCGCCGTGGTCGGGCTTCATGAAGCCGGCCTCGACCGCACCCTCGATGAAGGCGAACAGCGGTTCGTAGAACCCGTCGACGTCGAAGAACACGACCGGGACCGAAACGATGCCGAGTTGGTTCCACGTCAAGATCTCGAATGCCTCGTCGCACGTGCCGAACCCACCCGGCAGCACGATGACCGCGTCCGACAGCGCCGCCATACGCGCTTTGCGAGTGTGCATGTCGACGACGACTTCGAGCTCACTCAACGTGTCGTGGGAGACCTCGAGCGCTTCGAGTTGTTCGGTGATGATGCCGGTCACGGTCCCGCCCGCCGTCATGGCGGCATCGGCCACCGCCCCCATCAACCCGACTCGACCGCCGCCGAAAATCAGCCGATGGCCGCCTTGGGCGATCTCGATGCCGAGTTGCGCGGCCGCTTCTCGGTAGACCGGGGACGATCCCGCACTCGATCCGCAGAACACGCTGATGGCTGCCATGGGTCACAGTGTGGACGTTGGAGTGCTCAAAAATGGGCGAAGTTCCGGATCGACAATTACTCTCGCGGCCCATGACCGATCCTGTCGCCGCTCCCGACCTGCCCGCAGCTGCCGAGGTCATCGACCTCGCCGATCGTGTCGTCGGCAAGGCGGTACGTCGCCTCGCCCAACTCGAGGGCGGCCCCGACGCACACCAGGTGTTGGCCTACGACGTCGCGCACGCCGCGTCCGCGGTCGCCACGGCGAAGTCGCTGATCGACTACGGGAACAAGGGCGAGGTGGAGGCGAAGATCACCTGTGCGTACGCCGCCGACATGGCGCACGACGTCGCCTCCAAGATTCTCGGCCGTGAGGCCGATTGGGGTGTCGACCGCGACGCCATGTCGCTGGCGCACCCGTTCATCGCGCAGTACCGGGCGCCTGAGTTCCTCGCCTCGCTCGCCGACTCGCCGGGCCCGTCGCACCTGAGCGACGACATGACGATGGTGGCCGACACGTTCGACGCCTTCGCCCAGAACGTCATCGCGCCGCACGCGGAGCACGTGCATCGCACCAACGCCGACGTGCCGGAGGAGATCATCACCGGCATGGCCGAACTCGGTGCGTTCGGCCTGAGCGTGCCGGCCGAGTACGGCGGCTACAGCGAAGGCGGCGACGAGGAGTACATCGCCATGGTCGCTGCGACCGAAGCGCTGTCGAAGGCGAGCCTCGGCATCGGTGGCTCGCTGATCACGCGCCCCGAGATCCTGACCCGAGCGCTCGTCAAGGGCGGCACCGAGGAACAGAAGCAGAAGTGGCTGCCGCTGCTCGCCACCGCCGAGGTGATGCCCGCCGTGGCCGTCACCGAGCCCGACTACGGCTCCGACGTCGCCGGGATCACCGTGATGGCGACCCCGGCGCCGGGCCCCAACGGCGAAGACGGTTGGGTGATCAACGGCGTCAAGACGTGGTGCACGTTCGGGGCTCGCGCCGACGCGCTGACCTTGCTCGCCCGCACCGATCCCGACCGCACCAAGACCCACCGCGGCCTGAGCCTGTTCATCGTGCCCAAGCCGCGCGGCGACGCTCACGGCTTCGATCTGCGCCAGGAGATCGACGGCACGCCGACCAACGGTCGCATGGAAGGGCGCCCGATCGACACCATCGGCTACCGGGGGATGCACAGCTACGAGATCTCGCTCGAGGACTGGTGGGTGCCGGCCGAGAACCAGGTCGGCGGAGCGGAGGGTCTCGGCAAGGGGTTCTACTACCAGATGGCCGGCTTCGAGAACGGACGTCTGCAGACCGCGGCGCGCGCCGTCGGCGTGATGCAGGCCGCGTACGAGCAGGCGCTCGACTACGCCGAGAACCGCAAGGTGTTCGGCACGTCGATCCTCGAGTATCAGCTGACCCGCGCCAAGCTCGGCCGGATCGCGGTGCTGACCCAGGCCGGCCGCCAGTTCTCGCTCGCCGTCGCGACGCTGATGGCGAAGGGTGCCGGCCAGATGGAGGCGTCGATGGTGAAGGCCTACGTGTGCAAGGCCGCCGAGTGGGTCACCCGTGAAGCGATGCAGATCCACGGTGGCATGGGCTACGCCGAGGAGTACCCCGTCAGTCGCCTCTTCGTCGACGCTCGCGTGCTGTCGATCTTCGAAGGCGCGGACGAGACCCTGTGCCTGAAGGTCATCGCCCGCCAGTTGATCTCCGCCGCCAACGCCGACTGAGTCGCTCGCCGGCTTTCGCCAGCGATGACGCCGGTGACTCGGCGCTCAGGTCGTCAGTTCGTCGGCCAGGTCGTGGAGCGAGGTGATGCGTTCGAAGTCGGCGCCGGCGTGGTCGTCGTAGGGGTCGAGCAGGATCGGGTGCAATCCGGCCGCTGCGGACGCGGCGATGTCCATCGTCACCGAGTCACCGACGTAGGCGATCCGCGACCGCTCGAACTCGGCGAAGTGCCCCAGCGCATGGTCGAAGATCGTCGGGTCGGGTTTGGCGACGCCGACCACCTGGCTGTCGACGATCACCCGCATCTCGACGTGCTCGCCTGGTCCGACCTGGCAGACGGAGCGCCGCAGCATGGCCTCGATCTGCCCGGACGCGTTCGACACGACGCCCATCGGCACGCCTGCGCCGGCGAGTCGGTCGAGCGCTGATCGGGAGTCGTCGATCACGTAGCGCCACGTGGCGTGATAGCGGGTTCGGTCGAGCACCGCCATCGCCTCGTCGACGTCGTCGGCGTCCACCGACACGGACTCGACGTACGCGCGGTTGTAGACGTCCCACGACGTCTCCTCCGAGCCGGCGTCCGACTTCGCCTTCATCCCGAGGTAGTGCGCCCGCCGGTGTGCCTGGACCGACCCGTCGCCGCCGTAGTAGGCGAGCAGCGGCCCGAGCACGAGCGGGTCGGGCAGCACGAGCACGCCGCCCGCGTCGAAGATGACGGCGTCGAAACGCGTGGTCGTCACCTGCGTCAGCCGAGATGCTCGTGGAGGAACGCGGTCGCCTGCGGCCAGATGAGGTCGTAGAGCTCCTGGTTCTGGGTGCCGAGGGCGTTGTGCGGTGCCATGAACGCATGACCGCTGCCCTCGTGCACCGTGATCGTCGCGTTCTTGCCGATCGCCTGCAATTCGGCCTCGAGGTGCATCGCCGTGCTCGGCGGGAAGAAGTCGTCGTGCTCGGCCATGTGACCCTGGATCGCCGCCTCGATCTTGGAGTAGTCGGGCTGGCTGTCGCCCTGCGGGAACCCGTAGAACGGCACGGCCGCCTTGATCTTGTCGGGCCGGTTCGCGGCGAGCAGGAACGTCAGCATGCCGCCCATGCAGAAGCCCATCACGCCGAGCGCCTCGCCGGTGGTCGCGTCGTGGTCGGCGAGGAAATCGACCGCGCCGCTCATGTCGGCGGCGGCGCGTTCGGGTGGCAGCGACGACATCAGCTCGCCGGCCTTGTCCATCTCGTCGTGAGCGGCGAGTTCACCGTGGTAGAGGTCGGGTGCGAGTGCGACGAACCCGGCGGCGGCGAGGCGATCGGCCATCTCCTTGATGCCCGAGTCGAGCCCCCACCATTCCTGCACCACGATGACGCCCGGGCCCGAGCCGCTCTCGGGAACCGCCAGGTAACCCTGCGCATCGATGCCGTTGCTGGAGAAGTCGATCATCTGTCCCATGCGACAGAAACTAGCTCAGCGTTTGGCGAGACCCGTCCCGGTGAGCATCGGGATGATCTTCTCGCCGTACTCGGCGAGCGTGTGATCCTTCGCGTCGTGCTGGAGGTAGATCGCGAACTGGTCGACGCCGAGCGCCGCCAACTCCGCCAGCCGCTCGAGGTGTGCCTCGACCGGACCGAGCAGGCAGAAGCGGTCGATCACCTCGTCGGGGACGAAGCTGGCGTGCTCGTTGCCGGCGCGCCCGTGCTGGTTGTAGTCGTAGGTCTCGCGCCCCGCGATGTAGTCGGTGAGCGCGGCCGGCACCATGGTCGACATGGACGACGAGTTGCCGTATCGCTCGACGATGTCGGCCACGTGGTTACCGACCATCCCACCGAACCATCGGACCTGGTCACGTTGCGCCGCGAGTTCGTCGGCCGGGCCGACGTAGGCCGGTGCCGCGACGCAGATGGTGATGTCGTCAGGATTCCGGCCGACCGCCTCGGCGGCGGCACGCACGCTACCGATCGTCCACTCGGCGATCGACACGTCGGCGAGTTGCAGGATGAAACCGTCACAGGTCTCGCCGATCAGTTGCAACGCCTTGGGTCCGTAGCCGGCGCCCCAGACCTCGAGCTCGCTGTCGGCCGCCCACGGCAACGTGATCGTCGAGCCCTTGTAGTCGACGCTGCGGCCCGATCCGAGTTCGCGGATCACGTGGATCGACTCGCGCATCGTCGCCAGCGTGGTCGGCTTGCCGTTGGTGACCCGCACGGCGGAGTCACCTCGACCGATCCCGCACACGGTGCGGTTGCCGAACATCTCGTTGAGTGTCGCGTACGTCGACGCCGTCACCGTCCAGTCGCGCGTCGCCGGGTTGGTCACCATCGGACCGACCGTGATCTTGCGCGTCTCGGCGAGGATCTGTGAGTAGATGACGTACGGCTCCTCCCACAAGATGTGCGAGTCGAAGGTCCACACGTGACTGAACCCGTAGGTCTCGGCCCGCTTGGCGAGATCGATCACCCGCGCCGCTGGCGGGGTGGTCTGCAAGACGATGCCGATGTCCATGATGCTCCCTGTTGCTCCCTCTTACTTCTTGCTGCTTCTCGGTTGCTTCTCGGTTGCCGACCTCGTGTCAGCGGGTCTCGGGGAATCCGAGGTCGACCTTGCTGGTCGCCGGATCGGGCCATCGACTCGTGACCACCTTGCCCTGGGTGTAGAAGTTGATGCCCTCGGGGCCGTACATGTGGTTGTCGCCGAACAGGCTCGCCTTCCACCCGCCGAAGGAGTAGTAGCTGACGGGCACGGGGACGGGCACGTTGACGCCGACCATCCCGACTTCGACGTCGAACTGGAACTGGCGCGCTGCGCCACCGTCTCGGGTGAAGATCGCCGTGCCGTTGGCGTACGGGCTGGCGTTGATGACCTCCAGGCCGTCGCTGTAGCCCGCCACACGCTTCACGCTGAGCACCGGGCCGAAGATCTCGTCGTCGTAACACGCCATCCCGGGCTCGACGCGATCGAGCAGCGTCGGGTTGAGGAAGAACCCGTCGTCGGGGACACCGTTGCGCCCGTCGACCACGACCTCGGCGCCCGACGCAGCGGCACCCTCGACGTAGCCGCGGACTCGGTCGCGATGCTCCGCGGTGATGAGCGGACCCATCTCGCTGTCGGGTTCGTCACCGGGCCCGACCCGAACCGACGGGATGCGCTCGGCGATCTTCGCCACGAGGTCGTCGGCGATCTCGTCGGCGGCGAGCACGACGCTGATCGCCATGCACCGCTCCCCCGCCGATCCGTACCCGGCGCTCACCGCCGCGTCCGCGGCCATGTCGAGGTCGGCGTCGGCGAGCACGAGCATGTGGTTCTTCGCGCCGCCGAGGGCCTGCACGCGCTTGCCGTGACGCGTGCCCGTCTCGTAGATGTACTTCGCGATCGGCGTCGACCCGACGAAGCTGACCGCCGCGACGTCGTCGTGTTCGAGGAGCCGGTCGACGGCGACCTTGTCGCCCTGCACGACGTTGAAACACCCGGCTGGCAGACCGGCTTGGGCGAGGAGTTCGGCGACGAACATCGTGACCGACGGGTCCTTCTCGCTCGGCTTGAGCACGAACGTGTTGCCGCAGGCGAGCGCGTTGGCGAACATCCACATCGGCACCATCGCCGGGAAGTTGAACGGGGTGATGCCGGCGACGACGCCGAGCGGCTGGCGGATCGAGTACACGTCGATGCCGGTCGCCGCCTGTTCGGAGTAGCCGCCCTTCATCAGGTGCGGCACGCCGCACGCGAATTCGATGTTCTCCAGGCCTCGTGCGACCTCACCGAGCGAGTCCGACAGCACCTTGCCGTGCTCGGCGGTGAGCAGCGAGGCGATCTCCTTGCGGTTCGCGTCGACGAGTTCACGCATCCGGAACATGACCTCGGCGCGCTTGGACAGCGACGCTGCCCGCCACGACGGAAACGCGGTCTTGGCCGAGGCGACCGCGGCGTCGACCTCGTCGATCGACGCGAGGCCGACCTCGCCGGTCTGGACACCGGTCGCCGGGTTGAACACGGGCGAGGTCCGCCCCGATGTCGATTCGACGACCTTGCCGTCGATCCAATGTGAGATGCGCATGTGAATGCTCCGTCGTACGAGTTGCGAGGCGTATCGGTTTGTGTCTGACACAAACCGTTACGGGTCAGTGGAGGTAGGTGGACAGGCCGCGCTTGACGAAGCGGCCGTGGCCCTTGCGGCCGAGGTAGGTGTCGTTCTGCACGACGACCATCCCCCGGGAGATGACGGTGTCGACCTTGCCGTCGACGACGAAGCCTTCGAACGAGGAGTGATCGAAGTTCATGTGGTGCTTGTCGTTCACGCCGATGCGGGTCTGGGCGTTGGGATCCCACACGAGCACGTCGGCGTCGGCGCCGGGTTCGAGCACGCCCTTCTTGTCGAGGCCGAACATCCGCGCCGGGGTGGTGCAACACGTCTCGACCCAGCGTTCGAGGGTCATCTCCCCCATCACGACACCCTGGTAGATCATCTCCATCCGGTGTTCGACGCCACCCATGCCGTTCGGGATCTTCGAGAAGTCGCCGAGCCCGAGTTCTTTCTGATCCTTGAAGCAGAACGGGCAGTGATCGGTGGACACCACGGCGAGTTCGTTCATCCGCAGGCCCTTCCACAAGTCCTTGTGGTGATGCTCGTGCTTGGAACGCAACGGCGTGGAACACACCCACTTCGAGCCTTCGAAACCGGGCTGCGCGAGGTGGTCTTCGATCGACAGGTACAGGTACTGCGGGCACGTCTCGGCGAACACGTTGAGCCCCATGTGCTGCGCTCGCGACACCTCCTCGAGCGCCTCCGATGCCGACATGTGCACGATGTAGAGCGGCACGTTGCCCGCCACGCGGGCCAGCTTGATCGCTCGGTGCGTGGCCTCCGACTCGGTCTCCTCCGGTCGGGTGAACGCGTGGTACTTCGGGTCGGTCTCGCCGCGGGCGAGTGCCTGGCCGATCAGCACGTCGATGGCGATGCCGTTCTCCGCGTGCATCATCATCAGGGCACCGGACTCCGATGCGTTCTGCATCGCTCGCAGGATCTGGCCGTCGTCGGAGTAGTAGACGCCCGGGTAGGCCATGAACATCTTGAAGCTGGTGATGCCCTCGTTGTCGACGAGGTACGTCATCGCCTTCAGCGACGCTTCGTTCACATCGCCGATGATCTGGTGGAAGGCGTAGTCGACGTGACACTCGCCGGCGGCCTCCTCGTGGCGGGCGGCGAGCGTCTCGTACACGTCTTGGCCGACCTGTTGCGACGCGAAGTCGACGATCGTGGTGACGCCACCCCACGCCGCGGCCCGCGACCCGGTGTCGAAGTCGTCGGCCGACACCGTGCCGCCGAAGGGCAGCGACATGTGGACGTGGGCGTCGACGCCACCCGGCACGACGTACTTGCCGGTCGCGTCGATGACGGAGTCGGGCGTGATGCCGTACGCCGCGGCGTGGCCGGGCGCCAGGATCGCCGCGATCGATTCGCCGTCGATCAGGACGTCGGCCTCGCGCCGCCCGATCGCCGAGACGACGGTGCCGCCGGAGATGAGTGTGGTCGCCATGTCAGCCCTCCACCAGTTCGCCGTAGGCATCGGGGCGGCGGTCGCGGTAGAACGCCCAGCCGTCGCGCACTTCCTTGATGCGGTCCATGTCGAGATCTCGCACGATCAACTCGGGCTGGTACGCATCACCCTTGTCGCCGACGTAGGTGCCTCGCGGATCGACGAAGTAGCTCTGCCCGTAGAAGTCGTTGTCGCCGAGCGGTTCGATGCCGACCCGGTTGATCGCTCCCACGTAGTACATGTTGGCGACGGCCGCCGCGGGCTGCTCGATCGACCACAGGTACTCGCTCAACCCCCGATGGGTGGCCGACGGGTTGAAGACGATCTCGGCGCCGTTGAGCCCGAGCGCCCGCCAGCCTTCGGGGAAGTGGCGGTCGTAGCAGATGTACACGCCCACCTTGCCGACGGCGGTGTCGAACACCGGATAGCCGCCGTTGCCGGGCCGGAAGTAGAACTTCTCCCAGAAGCCCTTGACCTGCGGGATGTGCTGCTTGCGGAACTTGCCGAGATACGTGCCGTCGGCGTCGACCACCGCGGCGGTGTTGTAGTACACGCCGGGCTGCTCGATCTCGTACATCGGCAGCACCATGACCATCTGCAACTCGGCGGCCAGCTTCATGAAGCGCTGCGTCGTCGGGCCGTCGGGGATGTACTCGGTGTACTCGTAGTACTCGGCATCCTGCACCTGACAGAAATACGGCCCGTAGAACAGCTCCTGGAAGCAGATGATCTGCGCGCCCTGAGCCGCCGCATCGCGCGCCGCTTGCTCGTGCTTCTGGATCATCGACTCCTTGTCACCGGTCCAGTCGGTCTGCAGCAGCGCCGCACGGATGAGGTTGGCCATGGGCGAACACTAGCCATGCTCGGATCGGGGCCGTGCCCGCCGTGGCCGGGTTCATCGGCCCGTAACCCTTCTGGCCGTATCCTCGCCCGATGGGTCTGCGTGACAGCGTCAAGGTCGCCACCGACTGGCTGCTCGGTCGTGACGAACCGAAGCCGCCCGACCCCGACAAGACGGTGGAGGCCGGCTGGGTGCCGCAGTGGCAGTCACAGATGATCTGCGACCTGCTCAACGCGGAAGGGGTGCCCGCCGTCGTGACCGACGACTACGGCCTCAACCCGATGATGACCACACGCGAACCGATGGCACGCATCTTCGTGACCGAGGATCGCAAAGCGGAAGCCGAAGAGATCATCGGCGACTTCCTCGGTCACCCACCCCGCCACCGCGGGTTGTAGCGCCGAACACCATGCCGAACACCATGCCGAACACCATGCCGAACACCATGCCGAACACCATGCCGTCTGGCTCACGACGTCTTGCTGCGTGTTGCCCGACGGCCGACGACCAGCACGTAGATCGCAGCGATGGGTAGACCGAGGAACCAGCCGTTGAGGAAGACCAGCACAGACGTCGACGACTCGTTCGCGGCGAACAGCCCCCACATCACGACCATCGCCACACAACATGCCCCGGCGAACGTGAGGCCCTGTGCAGGCGAGCTTCGTGCGATCGCACCGACGGCCATCGCCGGCCCGAGCGACAGGAGAGCGAACTGGGGCCCGGCGGTCAGCGGGTTCGCATTCACCCAGTTCGCCGAGGACCAGGTGAACAGCGAACCCAGCGTCGAGCCGAGGACCGCAGCGAAAACGAGCAGCAACAGCCGGCGCACGTACCCGAAACGAGGGTCTGGCCGAGTGCTCACCCGGACGATCATGTCCCGGTGCTGCCAGATCGTCAAGCGCCACCGCCCGAGCGGCCACGATCAGTCGCAGTGATCGCGGCGATCAGTCGTCACCCCAGCGCTACATGGCGACTTTGCGGAGGAGTTCGGCGGCGAAGGAGCATTCGGGCTGCGCGGCGGGCGGACCCATCGGCATGATGCCGTGCGGGCCGACGACGTCGGTGATCAGGCGCGTCGGGAGGATCTCGACGTCGACGGTCCAGTCGTCTTGCTCGTCGGCGAGCGCAGCACGCTTTTCTTCCATCGCGTCGACGAACGCCACCGGCAGACGCCGACCGACACCCGCCACCAGCCAGACCGGCGTGCCCCACGCCGACGCCGCAGCCGCGATCGTCGACGATCCCGACGGGACCACGGCGCGCTCGGCGTCGAGCGCGAGCGCTTCGATCAACACCACGTCGGCGACCCTGGTCGCAGCCCCGGCCGCCCCGGCGTCGACCGGTTCGTAGTCGACGTCGTTGCGCTCGAGGCGACGCACGAACGACGTGGCGGAATGATCGATGTCGAGCGCCAGCACCCGCACGTCGCCACGCCGAGCGAGCCCGGAACCGATCACGCTCGGATCGCCGATCGTGACGACACAGCCGTCGTCGGGCAACGCCGCGCCCAGTTCGGCTGCGGTGCGATCCCTGCGGATCTGATCGGCGAGCTCCCAGACGGCCTCGAAGGGCTCCGACGATGTCGAGACGTTCGCGCACAGCCACCACAACGGCCCGGTGAACGGATGCCGTTCCACGATCCGACGGCAGGCCACGACGAGGCCGGCCGGGTCGACGTACAGCGAGCCGAGCGCGTGCGCCGTCTCCTCGACGAGCGCCGCGGGATCGACCCCGTGGGCCCGGGCGACGTATCGGAGATGCTCGATCGGATGCACGAACGCGACCGTACCCGTCGCCGCGGTGACGCGCCCATGCAAGCAGCCAGGAACGGAGACCGGGCAAACGGGCTCATCGGAGCCTCACCAGCTACGCTGCTCGCCGTGGCAGAGACCGACGTGAAGCTCCCCTCCGACCTCGTTCTGACACCGCTCAAGGGCGGCGCACTCGGCACCGGTCGTCCGGTGATGGAGTGGATGACCACGTTCCATCTCGCCTCGGTCGTCCTCGATCCGTACACGAACGAGAGCTCGTGGATCCTGCGCACCGCCACCCGCGTGCTGCGCGAGTTCCGTGACTGCGACGTGCGCACCAACCTGATCGTCACCGCTGGCGCCGCCGACGCCGCCACCTTCCTCGGCCCACTCACCGATGAGTTCCTCGTGTTCTGCGATCCCGAGCGTGCCGCCGTCAAGGCGATGGGGCTCACCGAGCTGCCGGCGTTCGTGCTCACCCGCGTCGACGGCGTCGTCGACGCGAAGGCCGAAGGCTGGAACCCGGAGGCATGGGAGAAGGTCGCCGACGCGATCGCGAAGATCACCAAGTGGTCGTCGATCGAACTGCCGGCCGCTGGCGATCCGGTGCCGTTCCGCGGTTCGCCCGCGCTGGGCTGATCCGACGCGGGCCGGGTCGATGATCGACGCGCCGGTACCGCTCCCCGATCTCCCGGTCGTCGAGGCGATCCCTGCGGTCCTCGACGCGCTCGCCGAGCAGCGTCGCGCGATCCTCGTCGCCCCGCCCGGGGCCGGCAAGACCACCGTCGTTCCCCTCGCACTGCTGCACGCCGACTGGCTCGGTGACCAGCGCATCGTGATGCTCGAGCCGCGCCGGCTCGCCACTCGCGCCGCAGCACAGCGCATGGCGCACCTGCTCGGCGGGCGGGTCGGTGAGCTGGTCGGCTACCAGACGCGCGACGAGCGTCGGATCGGGCCCGACACGCGCATCGAGGTCGTCACGGAGGGAATCCTCACCCGACGCCTGCAACGCGACCCGGAACTGCCCGGTGTCGGTGCGGTGATCTTCGACGAAGTGCACGAACGCAACCTGCCGACCGACATCGGCTTGGCCCTCGCTCTCGACGTCGGCGGGTCGATCCGACCCGAGCTGCGCCTGCTCGCCATGTCGGCCACGCCCGACACCGACGGCCTCGTGCGAGCGCTCGGCGCGCCGGTCGTCACCAGCGAGGGCCGCACCTACGACATCGACGTGCAGTGGGTGGCCGGGCAGCCCGTTGCTCGCGGACGGCGACGACCGGGTCCGCCCCCGCGCATCGAACCAGAGGTCGCCGCGACGGTCGTGCGCGCCCTCGGCGAACACGACGGCGACGTGCTCGTGTTCCTCCCCGGCATCGGTGAGATCCGTCGCACCGAGCAACTGCTGCGCGAAGCGCTCGGGCCGGGCATCGGCATCCACCCGCTCGCCGGCGCGCTGTCGCAGGACGACCAAGACGCCGCGCTTGCGCCGTCGCCGCCGGGTCGGCGGCGGGTCGTGCTGAGCACCGACATCGCCGAGACCTCGCTCACGGTCGACGGCGTGCGCATCGTCGTCGACTCCGGTCTCGTCCGTGAACCGAGGTTCGACCCGCGCACCGGGATGACTCGACTGACCACCGTCTCGACGAGTCGCGCCTCGGCCGACCAGCGGGCGGGTCGAGCCGGGCGCACCGAACCGGGGGTCGCGTACCGACTGTGGAGCAAACTCGAACACGGCACCCGCGCCAAGCATCGGACGCCCGAGCTGCTGCAGGCCGACCTCGCCGGGTTCGCTCTCGAACTGGCCGCGTGGGGTGTCGGCAACGACCGCAGCCGGCCCGTCGGCGACCTCGTGTTCATCGACGAGCCACCGACCGCCGCGCTTCGCCAGGCGCGCGACCTGCTCGTCGTGTTGCACGCGATCGACCCCGACACCGGTGCGCTCACCGCGCTCGGCGAGAAGATGCTCGCCCTGCCCGTGCACCCGCGCCTCGCCCGGATGGTGGCGATCGAGCGGTCCGCGCTGTCGTGCGTGATCGCGACGCTGATCGACGAGCGTGACATTCTGCGCGGTCGCCCCGACGAACTCCCCGTCGATCTCGCGTTGCGGGTCGGGGTCGTGTCCGGAGCGGCCGGGCACGATCGCGCCGACCGCGGCGCCGTGCACCGGGTTCGTGAACGAGCGCAGGAACTGGCCCGCCGGATCGGGATCCCCTTCGACCGCCAGGCGATCGACCACGGTCGCTGCGGCGAGGCGCTCCTGCACGCCTTCCCCGACCGCCTCGCCGGTCGCCGACGGCCCGGCCAGTTCACGCTGCGCTCCGGTAGCGGCGCGTTCATTCCCGACACCGACCCGATGGCCGAGGAGGCGTTCGTCGTCGCTGCCGACCTCGACGGCAAGAAGGACCGAGCCCGGATCCGTCTCGCCGCCGCCGTCGATGCCCAAGCGGTCGTCGAGATGTCGGCGCAGGGCGGCGACAACATCAAGGCCGACATCAAGGAACAGCGGACCCTCGCCTGGAACGCCGACCGCGACGACCTGATCGAGACGGTCGAGCGCCGCCTCGGCGCGATCCGGCTCGGCTCGACGACACGCCGTCCCGAACCGGGCGACGAGACGACCGCTGCGCTGATGGCCCGAGTCCGCGACACCCGGCTGGCCGTGCTCGGCTGGTCGGCCACGTCCACGTCGCTTCGCCAACGCGTCGAGTTCCTCCATCGTACGATCGGCGAGCCGTGGCCGGACTGGTCGATCGATGCGCTGGTCGGCTCCGTCGACGACTGGCTCGCCCCGTATCTGCCCGGCGCGACCGGCCGGGCCGACCTGGACCGACTCGATGTCACGATGGTGCTGCGCTCACAGCTTCCGTGGCCGATCGGCGCCGAACTCGACACGGTCGCACCACCGACGCTCCAGTTGCCGAGCGGTCGCACGGTCCCCGTCGACTACTCCGGCGAGCAGCCCACCGCAGCGGTGCGCGTGCAGGACCTGTTCGGCGTGACGGTGCATCCGATGGCCGGGGCCGAACCGATCCGCCTCGAGCTTCTCTCTCCTGCGGACCGTCCGATCCAGGTCACCGCCGACCTCCCAGGGTTCTGGGCGGGCTCGTGGAGCGAGGTCCGCAAGGACATGGCCGGCCGCTACCCGAAGCATCAGTGGCCCGCCGATCCGGCGACCGCCGAACCGAAACGCATGAAGGACCGCTGAGCGGCCGTGCCCGAGATCGTCGGTCTTCCGTTCTTCGGCGCGCTCGCCTGCCTCGCGGTCGTCTACCTCGGGGCGGTCATGCAGGCCACCACCGGCATCGGGGTCGGCATCTTGTCGTCGCCGGTGCTCTTGCTCGTCGACGCCGATTTCATCCCAGCGGGCACGCTGCTGTCGGTGCTCCCGCTCTCTGCGATGGTGGCGTGGTCCGACCGACGCCACATCGACCGGCCGGGCGTCACCGCCGCGCTGATCGGACGAGTGCCCGGAGTACTCGTCGGCGCGGCGGTACTCGCCGCGGTCTCCGACACGACGCTCGCCTTGATGGTGTCGACCACGGTGCTGCTCGGCGTCATCGTCTCGCTCACGTCACGGCGCTTCGCACCGACCACCGCCGCGCTCGTCGCGGCGGGTTTCGGGTCGGGTTTCACCGGCACCGCCGTCGGCGTCGGCGGGCCACCCATCGCCCTAACGTATCAGCACAGCGACGCCGCCGTGATGCGGGCGACGATCTCGTTGTTCTTCTCGGTCGGATCGACGTTTTCGGCCATCGTACTCGCACTCGCCGGCGAGCTCGGCGGCCGCGAACTCGCACTCAGCGCCTTCCTGATCCCGGCGGTGCTGCTCGGCCTGGTCACGGCGCGACACTTCGCGGCCTACCTCGTCGGCCCGGCAGTTCGACCGGTCGTGCTCAGTCTGTCGGCATTCTCGGCGATCGCGCTGCTCATCCGCACCATCGTGTGATCGACCGCTCGTGGCATCCGCAATGGTGGAGCTGCGCGCTGGTCGAGCGACCTCGACCTGACATCATCTCGAAGATGCGTCGCCTCCTCCCCGCGTTCATTGCCCTCGCCCTCTTCGGTGCTGCCTGCAGCAGCGACGACACCTCCAGCGACGACACCTCGGCCGCTCCCGCCACCGACGAGACACCGTCGACCGAGGCACCGTCGACCGAGCCGCCTGCGACCGATCCACCAGCTACGGAGCCGCCCGACACCGAACCCGCTGTCACCGAAGCGCCTGCGACCGATCCCCCTGCAACCGATCCCCCTGCAACCGACCCGCCGGCAACCGAGGCACCTGCGGCCGAGCTGGCACCGTTCACGCCGATCGGCGACGGACCGTACGCCGTGGGCGTGCAGACGATCACGATCACCGACGCCGAGCGCGACCGTCCGCTCACGGTCGATGTGTGGTTCCCGCTGGCCGAGGGAACGACCGGGGACCCGTATCGGTACACGTTCATCACCGGCGACTACTACGAATCGCCCCGGGCGATCGGAGCCGACCCCGCATCGATCTCGCCCGACGGCCCCTTCCCGCTCGTCGTCTACACGCACGGCTCGGGCGGGCTGCGCTACATCCACTCCGACTACACCGAGACGCTCGCCTCGCACGGCTATCTCGTCGTCGCCGCCGACCACACCGGCAACACCACGGTCGATCAGTTCCTCGGCACCGAAGACGACCGAGCGACGATCGCCTACAACCGCCCACGCGACGTGCAGGTGCTCATCGACGAGTTCCTCAACCCCGAGAGCCTCGAAACGGTCGGCTTCGTCGCGTCGGCCGACCCCGAACAGATCGCCGTGACCGGCCACTCGCTCGGCGGATACGCCACCTACGCGGTGGCATCGGGCATGGAGAACGAAGCGGGCACGCTTGCACCCGACCCTCGGATCGGCGCGTTGATCCCGCTCGCTCCGGCGCTCGGCGACGGCAATCCCGAGACCTCCCTCCTCGTCGACGAGCGACTCGCAGCCGTCGACGTGCCGACGCTGGTGATGGTCGGCACCGACGACGCATCGACGCCCCCGAGCCCGAACGTCGACCGAGCCTTCGAACTCGCCACCAGCTCCACGCTCTATCGCGTCGACCTCGTCGCCGCCGAACACCAATCGTTCACCGACGTGTGCGACTACTTGGAGTTCTTCCCGACCCTGGAGAACCCGACGGAGGCGGTCATCGAGACGGTCGAGGACTTCGCCGAGGCAGGATGCTCGGAGGGCGACATGCCCATCGACCGGGTCAAGGAGATCACCAACACCTTCGCCGTGTCGTTCCTCGATTCGGTGTTCGACGGCACCGAGATGATCACCGCCGACACGACCGAGATCCCCGACGACGTGATCTTCGCCCAGCGATAGGGCGACGCTCACGGATGCGATACCGGCACGGTCGCGCCGGTATCGGCCTGGCAGAATCTCGCCGTGCCCTCGACGGATTCACTGCTGGCGTTCAGCGCGCTGGCCTTCGCGATCATCATCATCCCGGGTCCGAGCGTCATGTTCGTCGTCACCCGTGCGCTCACGTTCGGTCGTCGGGCCGCGCTGTTGACCGTCGCAGGCAATGCGGCCGGGTTCTACGTCCAGGCGCTGCTGGTCGCGGTCGGCGTCGGCGCGATTCTCGAACGTTCGGTGCTCGCGTACAACACCGTGAAATTCGCGGGCGCCCTGTACCTCGTCTGGTTGGGGGTGCAGACGTTCCGGCGGCGAAGCGCCCTCGCCGAGGTCGCCGACGCCACCGAATTGCAACCGCGCCGTTCGATCGCGCTCGACGGGTTCATCGTCGGTGTCGCGAACCCGAAGACGGTCGTGTTCTTCGCCGCCGTGCTGCCGCAGTACGTGCGCACGGGCGGCGCACCGGCCGGCGTCCAGATGGCGGTACTCGGGCTCGTCTTCGCAGCGGTCGCCCTCGTGTCGGACAGCGTGTGGGGACTCGCCGCGGGTACCGCGCGAGGGTGGTTCGCCCGGTCGCCTCGACGCCTCGCCCAACTCGGCGGTGCGGGCGGCCTGGCGATCGCTGCGCTCGGCGTACGGCTGGCGATCAGCCGCCGCGACTGATCACTCGGCCCGCGCTGCTCCCCATGCCACGGCCACAACGGCCCAAGCGTGTGGTGAGCGTCGACGCACGCGAACGTGGCGGTGTGCAGGGCGCACACC
>NZ_JBKAGH010000009.1:0-164133 GCF_046290335.1 Ilumatobacter sp.
GCGCTCTACCGCACCTGCGCCATCCCCGGATGCGCCGTGCACTACGACCGCTGCAAACTCCACCACATCATCTGGTGGGAACACGCAGGCCCCACCGACCTCGCCAACCTCCTCCCACTCTGCAGCCACCACCACACCCGAGTTCACCACCACGACTGGAAGATCACACTCGGCCCCCACCGAGAACTCAACGTCGACTTCCCCGACGGAACCCGACGAAGTACCGGACCACCCCGAAGGTCGGCCGCAGCATGAGCATCTTCGACGTCGACGACTCGGCCGTCGGGATCGAGAGTGGGTCGCACACCGACCTGGGCCCCACGGCCGCGGGTGGACGAACCGCGGTCCGCCGGGCCGAACCGCGACGCACCGCTCCACGCCGCACCGGTCCGCTCAGCGCCGCGCAGGACCGCACCGCGCCACGCCGCACTACCCCGCACCGAACTGCGCCGAACTGCGCCACGCCGGACCGCGCAGAACCGGTCCGCTCAGCGCCGCACACTCCGGATCGCGCTGGTCCTCATCGCGCCGAGCGGCACCGCTGGACACGCCCGGCACCGTGGGCCGTTCGATCGGATTCGCCAACGGGGAGCTTCACCGTGCAGGCTTGGTCGATGAACGTTTCACACGGAATCGCGAGCCGCTGATGTCCGGCGACGCGACGATGCGCCAATTCGGTGCGGCCTCACCGGTCCCCCAGTTCGACGACCCGGCCTTCACGCCACTGCCGGTACCCCTCGCGGAGGCCAAGGTCGCGATCGTCACCTCTGCGGCGTTGCACCGTGCGCACGACGAATCGTTCAGCGCCGCCGACGTCAGCTACCGCACGATCGAACGCGCCGACCGCGATCTCGTCCTCGGTCACTGGAGCCCCAACTTCGACCGCACCGGGTTCCAACTCGATCTCAACGTGGTCTACCCGATCGACCGTCTGGAAGAGCTCGCCGCCGACGGCACGATCGGCAGCGTGGCCGAGCACCACTACTCCTTCGCCGGCAACCAACCCGACACCGTCAGCGAACTCCGTCTCGACACCGGCCCGGCCTGCGCCGACGCGATGCAGGCCGACGGCGTCCACGTCGTCCTCCTCACTCCCGTTTGACCGCTGTGCACGCGTACCGTGAGTACGCTCGCCCACGTCTTCGAAGCCGCTGGCCTGTCGACGATCGTGCTCGCCTCCATGAAAGAGGTCGCCGAACGCATCGCCCCGCCCCGCACCCTCTACTGCGAGTTCCCGCTCGGGCGACCGCTCGGCAAACCCGGTGACCCCGACTTCCAGACCGACGTGATCCGGCGCGGCCTCGCGCTTCTCGACGCGCCCGAGCGGGTTTTCGAGATCCACCCCACCGTCATCGAATCGGATGAGACGCCGATGTCGTGCGCGATCCCACCCCGCTTCGATCCGAACCTCCCGGCGGCGGTCGACGAAGCCAAGGGACTGCGCGCCGCGTACGACCGTGCCGTGGCCAAACGCGGCACCACGTCGGTCGGCCGCATCATCGACGCCGATCAGGTCCCCGCTGCGCTCGACGTGCTCCATCAGTGGGCCGATGGCGCCGACTGGAAGGAGCTGCCGGTTCCCGGCGGCAACCTCATCGGCGTCTGCCACGACATCCGCACCTACTACGAAGAGGCCGGACTCGAGCTCGCAACCGGGCCGACGCCTGGCGGCCGCGCCGCTGAGGCATGGTTCTACGAAGCCACCGAAGCCGGCAAGACCGTCATGGCTGCCCGCGCCGCGCTCAAAGAAGCCGAAGCCCCGTTCCCCCTGTGGTTCTACATGGCCCCGGCCCACCGCTGACCGCCCCGACAGCTTCCCGTTTGGCCCGCCGTCTGGCGGCACCGACCCAACCGAGTAGATCCCGAGACTCCACAACCCTCGACGATGCCCGCAACCCTCGGTGGGCGAACTCGGCCCGGCCGCGGGCCCGCCCGACGAGCTGAGCGACAGCGTGGGTCAGACCCACTCTGTCGCTTCGACGAGCCCGGCCGTGTCGGCGGCGACGATTGGCCCCACCCGCCACCCGGCACGCACGGCCCACGGCCTCCGCACGGATCGCGCCAGCTGCGCGATGCGTCGACGTGTGGGGCGACGACGGCAACGCAGACCCGCTCGTAGGCTCGACGCACCGAGTGCAGGGAGGCATCAATGACCGCGGGATCGAACACCGAACGTCGAATCGATCACACCGACACAAGTGACGCACCCACCGGCACCGGCCCCTCACCGGGCCCGGGCGTATCCGGCGAGCTCCTGACGATCGGCGGCGTCGACCACTACCGACTCGACGGCGTCGAGGAAATGGCGCCGTTCCTGATGACCGTCGTGTCGGAGTCGGATCTCTGGATGTTCGTGTCGAGCAACGGCGCGCTCACCGCTGGCCGCATCGACGCCGATCACGCGCTTTTCCCCTACGGGACCGATGATCGGATCCATCGCGCAGCGGGCACCGTCGGCCCGGTCACCGTGCTCGCTCGCATGGTCGACGGCACTCGCGAACTGTGGCAACCCTTCGCCGCCACACCGACACCCGGATGTCGGCGCTCGATCGCCAAGTCCGTTCTCGGCAACCGCCTCGTGTTCGATGAGCATCATCCGGCTTGGGGCCTCACGTTCCGCGCCGTGTGGGAGCCGTCCGATGTGCACGGCTGGGTGCGCACCACCGAGATCCACCGCACGACGAACGTGCACTGCGTCGATCCCGACGCGACCGGGGTCGACGCCACCCCTCCCACCCATGCCGACACCACGGACACTCTCCACACCGGCACCGACACCGACACCATCCACACCGAGGGCCTCGACATCGAGGTCCTCGACGGACTGCTCGATGTGATGCCCGCTGGCGTCGACGCGTACACCGAGCAGATTCGGTCGAACCTCGTCGACGCCTACAAGCGTTCCGAGATCGGGCCATGGGGCACGCTCGCCGTGTTCTCCCTCGAAGCGCTGATCTCCGACCGCGCCGAGCCGATGGAGGCGCTGACGGCGACGGTCGTGTGGTCGTCGGGTCTTCCGGACACGGACGACGACCTGGGCCGCGACGTGCTGCTCGATGCGACGGCGGTCGACGACATGCTCCGTGGCCGACCGTCGGCCACGACGCCCTTGGTGACAGGACGACCCGGCGCATACCTGCTGCGCGGTACCGTGCGCGTCACCGCCGACGCTGCGGCCCGCTGGACGATCGTTGCCGACACCGGTCTCGACCACGCCGCAGTCGCCGCTACCGCGCGCTTGGCGGTGACCGACGGCGCACTCGCGCTCGTCGCCGACGACGTGACGGCGGGGTCTCGACGCCTCGAGGCGCTGCTCGGCGATGCCGACGGAGCGCAACGAACCGGTGATGACGTCGCCGACGCGCATCACCTGTCCAACACCCTGTTCAACTGCATGCGCGGGGGTGTGTTTCCGTTCGGTCACGACGTTCCGATCAGCGATCTCGCGGCGTTCGTCGACGAACGCAACCGCGACGTGGCGGAGCGACACCGCGCCTGGTTCGATCGCCTCCACGAACGACTCGACGAACGACCTGACGAACGACTCGACGGACGACGTGACGTGGCCGACGTTCGTGCCGCGGCGCTGGACACCGGCGATCCCGACCTCGTTCGGTTGGTGCTCGAGTATCTCCCGCTGACGTTCTCGCGACGCCACGGCGACCCGAGCCGCCCGTGGAATCGGTTCTCGATCAAGGTCCGCGACGAGCACGGCGACGCGTTGCTCACCTACGAAGGCAACTGGCGCGACATCTTCCAGAACTGGGAGGCGCTGCTGCAGTCGTATCCCGCCTGGTTCGCGAACGTGGTCGCCAAGTTCGTCAACGCGACGACGATCGAGGGGTACAACCCGTACCGGATCTCGCGGGATGGCATCGACTGGGAGGTGCCCGACCCCGACGATCCGTGGAGCCACATCGGTTACTGGGGTGACCATCAGATCGTGTACCTGATGCGCTTGCTCGAGATGTGGAACCGCTACGAACCGACGGCGCTCGCTGGATGGCTCGACAGCGCGAGCTTCGTGTTCGCCGACGTGCCGTACCGACTCGCAGATCACGATGACATGGTGCGAGACCCGCGCGACACGATCACCTATGACGAGCAGCACGCCGCGGCGATCGCCGACCGCGAGGTCCGGCTCGGGGCCGACGGACGGCTCCTGGTCGACCCCGACGGCGCGCTGATGCACGCCAGCCTGCTCGAAAAGCTCGTCGTGCCAGCGCTCGCCAAGCTCACGAACTTCGTGCCCGACGGGGGGCTCTGGCTCAACACCCAACGACCTGAGTGGAACGACGCGAACAACGCGCTCGCCGGGCCCGGCCTCTCGATGGTGACCCTCTACCACCTGCGCCGATACCTCTCATTCATCGAATCACTGGTCGACACTCAGGTCGACACTCAGGTCGACACGGGGCATGACGCAGGTCTCGATGCACGGCGTGTTCCGATGACGTCATCGGTCGCGACGTGGCTCGACGACATCCGTCGAACCCTCCACGAGCATCCGACCGGCCCGCTCGGCGACACCGAGCGCCGCACGGTCGTCGATCGACTCGGTCGCAGCGGCGAGGCCCATCGTGACCGCGTCCGGTCGTGGCGTGAGGTCGGCCGAACACAGCCGACGAACGACGCGCCGGGTACCGGGCCGAGCGACCGGGCGAGTGCCGGTGTGGGCTCAGAGCGCGTCGACGTCGCACTCGCCGACATCCGCGACCTCTGCTCGATCGCCAACGCACATCTCGACGCGGCAATCGACGCGGCGCGTCGACCCGACGGACTGTTCCACTCCTACAACCGGATCTCGTTCCCCTCCGACGATCGAGCCTGCGTCGATCACCTCGGCCCGATGTTGGAAGGCCAGGTAGCGGTGCTCTCATCGGGAGCGCTCGACGTCGCCGAACGACTTGCGGTCGTCGACGCACTGTTCGCATCGGAGATGTACCGCGACGATCTCGGCACGTTCCTGCTGTATCCACCCACCGAACTGCGGCCGTTCCTCGAGCGCAACACGATCGCGCCCGTGGCGCTCGAGCGACTCCGCTCGAGCGAGCGAGGGGATTCCGACGCCGTGCTCGATGCGCTGACCGTCACCGACGGCGACGGAGTCGTGCACTTCCGAGCCGACCTCGTCAACGCTCGGGCGCTGGAGGCCGCGCTCGACCGAGCCGGTGTCGACGATCCGGCGCGGCGTGCGGTGGTCGCCGAGGTCTACGAAGCGACGTTCGACCACGACTCGTTCACGGGTCGCTCGGGAAGCATGTACGGCTACGAAGGCATCGGGTCGGTGTACTGGCACATGGTGGCCAAGCTGCTGCTCGCCGTGCAAGAGACCTACTGGGAGCTCGAGCAACACGACGAGCATCACGACGATGTGGCGCCCATCGTCGCGGACGCGTACCGCCGGATCCGGGCCGGTCTCGGGTATCAGAAGACACCTGCCGAGTTCGGTGCGATCCCGACCGACTGCTATTCGCACACGCCGAGTCACGCCGGCGCGCAACAGCCGGGGATGACGGGGCAGGTCAAAGAGGAGGTGCTCACCCGGTTCGGCGAACTGGGATTTCACGTTGCAGACGGCCGACTCCGCTTCGCGCCGGGCCTGATCTCGCCCGACGAGGTGTTCCCGACGACGACCAGCGGGTTGGCGCCGTCGTCGCTGACCGTCTGCGGCGTGCCGATGACGATCGAGATCGCCACCGACGACATCACCGGCGACATCACCGACGACACCAGCGGCGAACACGACGGCACAGACGTGGTGCTGCTCGAACTCGCCGACGGCACGTCGGAGACGCACACCGGATCGACGCTCGACGCCGATCGATCGCGCGACGTGTTCGGCCGCACCGGCACGATCGCACGCGCCCGCTGGATCGTCGGGATCGACCGCATCGCCACGTGGCGACAGCGCACGTCGAGCACCACGTGACGACGCGGGCCCGCCTCGACAGCGTGGGCCCGCCCGGTTCGCCGACCCGCTGACGCCAGCTCACCGCCGAACTCCGCTACCTGGCGCGACGCGAACCCGGTCGCACCCCGACGTGACGGTCCGCAAGACTGCCGTGGTGCCGTACGTCGCCTTCTCGGAGTCACCAGGTGATCCCGGGCCGCCGCGTGATCCCGTGCTCGATCGGGTCGGCGCGGTGCTCGACCCGGTGCTCGTGCCGCTCGGCTTCGCCGAGGCGCAGCTCGGCAGCACGGCCGACGAAGCGCAGGTGATCTTCTGTCGGGGCGACGAGGGCAGCATCGACGACGGATGCATCGACCTGGTCGTCGATCTCGCTGCGGCCCCGGCGTGGCACATCGTCGACCTGAGGTACTGGGGCTTTCCGAACGACCGCTGGCATCTCGAGTTCCCACCTGGCGTCGACCTCGAAGCCCAACTCGCGGCACTCGCTCACTCGCTGCCGCACACCCTCGCCGAGCCCTGACGCGTCGCGGGTTCTCGCCCGGTTCGCCGTGGGTTCGCCACGAGTTCGGTCCTGGTTCGGCCCGGGCTCACCGCGAGTTCGGCAGTGCTCGGCGAGAGTAGCGTGAGCGCATGAACGGCATGCCCGGGCTGGGGTATCGCCCAGGGCTCGACGGTGTTCGAGCGCTCGCGGTCGCCGCGGTCCTGCTGTTCCACCTCGACCGTCTGCCCGGCGGCAACCTCGGCGTCGACGCGTTCTTCGTCGTGTCCGGTTGGCTGATCACGTCGAAGCTCCTGGAAGGCATCGAGCTCGACGGCACGGAGCGTCGCGGCACCGTTCGCCTTCGACGATTCTGGGCAACTCGTCTCCGTCGCCTGATGCCGGCCAGCATCGTGGTCCTGATCGCGCTCGCCGTGATCTGGCCGCTCGCTGGCATCGACCTGGCGTCGCTGCGCGCCGACATCATCTGGGCTGCACTCGGGTTGTCCAACTGGGGAACCATCGCGGCGGGCGGTGACTACTGGGCCCGCTTCGGTGAGCCGTCTCCGGTCACGCACTACTGGTCGCTCGCGATCGAGCAGCAGTTCTACTTCGTCTGGCCGCTCGTGCTCGTCGCCATCGTGGCGGTGACGCGTTCCGCACGCGTCGGCGTGGCGGTCGTGAGCGTCGTCGGCGCCGTCGGGTCGATCGTGTTCATGAACGTCGTCTTCGACCCGATCGACCCGACCGCGGCCTACATGAACTCCTTCGCCCGGGCACACACACTCTTGATCGGCGCGGCAGCCGCTGCGGCGACCGTCGTGCTCGCCGATGGGCGACTCCGATTCGGACACGGCGCTCGGCGGCTGGCGCCCGTCGGGATCATCGCCGCGGTCGCCATCGTCGCGGCGTCGTCGGCGACCTCGACCTGGATGTTCAGCTGGGGCTTCCCGGCCTTTGCCCTCGCGATGGCGGTCGTCGTCGTGGCCGTCGCCGACGGGGCAGCGTCGCCGGTGATGGCGTCGCGCCCGATGGCCTGGCTGGGTGATCGGAGCTACGGGCTGTACCTGTGGCACTGGCCGGTGTTCTTGTTGATGTCGCCGTCACGATTGGACGTCGACGACTCATGGCTGTCGATGGCGCTCCTCGATCTCGTACGCGTCGCCGTGTCGGTTGCGCTCGCGGATCTGTCGTATCGGTGGCTCGAGACACCGATACGGCAACGCCGGCAGCTCGCCGGGCGCCGAGCACCGATCGCTGCGGGCGCGTCGCTGGCGGTGCTCGGCCTGCTCGTCGTCACAGTGGTACCGACGCCGATCTCCACCGCAGACACGTCGGTGGTGACGCTGCCGCCACCGGCGACGAACGCAGCACCCGCATCGTCGAGCCCGACGGCCAGCGCACCATCGAGCCCGACGGCCAGCGCACCATCGAGCCCGACGGCCAGCGCACCATCGAGCCCGACGGCCAGCGCACCATCGAGCCCGACGGCCAGCGCACCATCGAGCCCGACGGCCAGCGCACCATCGAGCCCGACGGCCAGCGCACCATCGAGCCCGACGGCCAGCGCACCATCGGGCCCGTCGGCCAGCACGCCACTCTCCACCGCGGTCCCGTCGCAGGCCGCCGACGCGCAGGCCGTGGCTTCCGGCCCGCTGCGCGTCCTCGTCACCGGCGACAGCATGGCCGTCCACCTCTCGGAGGCGCTCCTCGACCACGCCGCGTCCAGGCCCGAGGAGTTGCTCGCGGGGAGCGCAGCGTTCGGAGGCTGTGGTCTGACAGCCTCGGCCGACGGACGGCTCCACGAGTTCACGACCGCCGGGGGTGATCGCGAGCTGCTCGACATCAGTGGCTGCATCACCCCGTGGAGTTCGGTGCTCGAGCGAGTGAGCGACGAAGCGATCGACGTCGTGATCGTGCACATCGGGCCGTGGGATGCCGTCGACATCCATCTGGCAGACGATCGCGTGGTCTCGGTCGGCGACCCGGTGGGCCGCGAACTCGTCGCCGACGCCTACCGGGAGTTCACAGCAGAGGTGACGACAGGCGGTGCGACGGTGGTCTGGGTGACCCCTCCCGACACGCACCTCGGCTGGGGAGAGTTCGAGGATCCGGTCAACGACCCTGACCGGTGGGAAGCGATGCGCGAGGTCATCGCCGACCTCGACGTGATCGAGATCGACCTCCCAGGCTGGCTCGTCGCCGAGGCACTCGACGGGCCCGACGGCCGCCCCGACGGCGTGCACCTGGCGCCCGGACTCAACGAGCGCTTCGTCGTCGAGATGGTGGCACCCACCCTCGCCGAGATCGCGAGCGTCTGACGACGAGCACCGCGAACGCAGCTCGATCTCGGAGAAGACCTGATCGACCATGCCGTCGATGATCCCCTCCTTGTTCGAGAAGTGGCGATGGATCGTCATCGGCTTGGCGCCGATCGCGTCGGTGAGCTTGCGGATCGTGAGCGCCGTTGCCTGGTCGAACGAGAAGCGCTCGCTGATGGTGAGGCGTTGCGTCGCCTCGAAGCCGGGTCGATCGGCGGCAAGTTCGTCGTTCGAGTCGCGGGAGGCCTCGCTACCTGGCCCCGAGAGCACCGCCACCTGGCCCCGAGAGCACCGCCACCGGTCGCAGGCCAGACGTCGCCGCCGACCGCGTCGAACCGCGACGTGGGCACTGGCGGCGGCGCAGCAGTCAGGCGGTGCGGCGCTCAGCGACGACCGCTGCCTCCGGCGAGTCGTCGCGGTGGCGCGTGAGTGACCGCGCGACGAGGATCACCCCGATGAGTAAGACCGCCTCGACGACACTGCCGAAGACGAAGTACCACCAGTCGCCGATCGCACTCCCGACGATGGTGAAGATGTAGATCGCCGCAACGGCGATGTTCACGTTGCGGTTGAGCACGGCCGGCATCAGCAAGGTCAGCGCGACCATCAGCGACGGGATGACGATGTAGAGCGTCGTGAGGAAGAGGAACGTCTCGGAGACCGCGAACTCGTGCACCTTTCCCTCGTCGAGCCGGGCCCGCACGTCGGGGCGGTAGAGCGAGAACACATCGACGTAGGCGAACACGAACAGCGTCGAGATCCACAGCGCAGAGATCTTGAGTCGTGGATCGAGCGGCGCGAGGCGGCGCACGGTACTGGTGGGACGGGACATGGAACTGCTCCTGGCGGTGAGACGGTCGGGCGGGTGGGGCGGGTGAACGGTCGGCGGGTGGGCGGGTGAACGGTCGGGTGGGGCGGGTGAACGGTCGGTCGGGTGGGGCGGGTGAAGTGAGTCAGCGTCGGGCGGAACAATGAGGAGGATTCGTCGACCGTTACGCAACGGAGCGTAGCGTATTTTTGAATGGCCGCGCCGACAGGTTCACCAGGTCAATCGGAGCCTTCCTCGGGAGTCTCGGAGCCGTCCTGCGGACTACGGTGCCAAGGCGATGGCGCGACCACGGAGCATGGAGGCGCGTCGACGGCTCATCGACGCGACACTCGAGATCATCACGACCGACGGTGTGCGCGCCGTGAGCGCCGACGACGTCGCCCGACGATCCGGGGTTGCCAAGACCACGCTCTATCGACACTTCGGCAGCACCGAAGCACTGATCTTTGCTGCGGTCGGCGACAGCATCTCGGCCCAGCAAGCCCCCGACACCGGGTCGCTTCGCGGTGATCTCGAAGCGATCCATCGCCGCTACCTCGCGGCCGCCGATTCCGCGCGAACGAGAGAGCTGTTCGCCTGGATGGTCGCCGCGTCGATCGAGCATCCCGACCACCGCGACCGATTCAACGCCGTCCGAGCGCAACCTCACGGCTCGACCACGACCGCACTCCAACGAGCGATCACTCGCGGCGAACTCGCCGCCGACACCGACCTCGATCTCGCACTCCACATCGTGCAGGGCCCGCTGATCTCCCAGCGCATCGTCGACAACCGTGCGGTCTCCGACCACGAACTCGACCAGATGTTGGACGCGACCATCCGGGCCCTGGGCATCACCACCGGGCTGTGAAACCGGGCTGGAGGACCGGCTTGTGACACCGGTCTGCCCGCCCGACCGGTCCCGGTCGCCGTCGAGGCATCATCCGACGCAAGGTGGCCAAGAGCGCTCGGCGTCGGCGCGGTGAAGCTACCGTCGGATGCACGATCCAGGTCGGGCCGATCCTCCCGGCCGACCCGAGAGGAACCCCATGACGAATCAGCACCCCGTCCTCGACGAACGCGCAGCGATGTGCGACCTCCTGCTCGAAGTCGGCCCGGACGCCGCCACCTGGACTGGCGACTGGACGACGCGCGACCTGGCCGCGCATCTCCTCGTTCGTGAGACCCGTCCCGACGCTGGACCGGGCTTGCTCGTCGGCGGATGGTTCGCCCGCCACACCGAGTCGGTGCGCACGTCGGCGCTCGACAAGCACCGCTTCGAGGACCTCGTCGACAAGCTGCGCAACGGGCCGCCGCGATTCTGGATCGGCAAGCTCAAGCCCGACTTCGACGTGCACGAGTGGTTCGTCCATCACGAAGACGTCCGGCGCCCGAACGGTCGAGGTGAGCGAACCGATCTCGGCCCGCTCGACGACGCGCTCTGGACATCGCTCGATCGCTGGGGCCCGATGCTCACGCGCTCACTCGGCATCGGAGTCGAGTTGCGCACGCCTGACGGCCGGAACCGCACAGCTCGCTCCGGCGAGACGACCGTCGTCCTCACCGCCGCGCCGGGGGAGCTGATGCTCCGACTGTTCGGCCGGCCTGTCGAGGTCGACATCGACGGCGATGACGCCGCCGTCGAACGCTTCACCACCGCCGACCTCGGCCTCTGACCGACGCGCCTGCCGGCGCGACGAGCAGCTACGGGACGGTGCGCACACGGCTCAACCACGACCG
Source organism: Ilumatobacter sp. (assembly GCF_046290335.1). Classification (GTDB taxonomy): domain Bacteria; phylum Actinomycetota; class Acidimicrobiia; order Acidimicrobiales; family Ilumatobacteraceae; genus Ilumatobacter_A. Next base: position 11,262 of record NZ_JBKAGH010000009.1, read on the forward strand.
CCCGAAGTGTGGTCGGCGCCGAGTCGAGCGCATGGGTGGACGTATATCGGGATCGTTGCCACACTCACGGGGACCGTGCTGGTCGGGGCGGCGCCCACACGAGCCGACGTTCGCTCGGACTCGTCGGTGTGCGTCGCGGTGCCCGACGCCAACGAAGTCGGCGTCGCCGTCGTCGTCAACATCACCAACATCGACCCCACACGACTCCTCGACACACGCGACGAGTTCGGGTTGGCGGCTGCCGAACGCTTCACCCGCCAGTTCATCGCTGCGATCAACGCGGGTGACATCGATGCGGCCCTCGACCTGCTCACCATCTTCGACGCCGTCGACTTCGCCATACTCATCGGGTCGTAGCGCAACGTGCGTCCCAGCGAGCGACGACGTACTCTGGCGGTTCGCCCCCGCCCCTCGACCGGAGAGCAGGTACTCGATATGCAGGCCACGGCGTACGCCGACAGTGTCGCTCGCCAACGCGATGATCTCCCGGCGATCTACGGCGGCGTCGACTTCACGGTCGTTCCCGAACGCCTCGACGCCGCGGCCGCGGTCGACGACGAACGCTTCGCCTCGGTTCGCCCTGCCGTGGAACGGGTCTTCGAACGGCCAGAACTGCGCGAGACGATGCGTGACGCCACGATGACCGGCGACCGGATCGCCGACGCGTACGCCGCCCTCATCCCCGTCCACGGATTTCGAACCCTGGTCGAGATGCTCGAGGCCGCCTGCGAACATGGCGTCGAGCACGTCGAGGGCGCTCCGCCCGAACTCGTCGCGATGATCCGCGCGATGGAGGCGACGCCGGAGTGGGTCGACATGCAACTCGTCGAACAGGGGGCGCGAGCCGAACGGATCCCGATGGCCACCGCGACGCCGTTGGCGATTCGCGGTGCGTTCCTCGCCACGTTCCTGAACAAGTACGCCGCACTGCCGATGACGATGACGGGCACGCTGTCGGACGACGCGGCTGCCAAACGAGTGTTCGAGACGGCGAGCTTCTTCACGGCGACGACGTTGCCGGGCGCGCTCGACCGTTCGGGCAAGGGCTTCGAAGCAGCGGCAAAGGTGCGCCTCATGCACTCGATGGTGCGCTACCACCTCCTGACGTCGGGCCGATGGGACGTCGCCACGTACGGCATCCCGATCCCGCAAGTCGACCAGATGCCCGCGGGACTCATCGGCGTGTTCTTGATGTCGGCGCGGTTGCTCCGCAAGGGGCAGACCGAGTTCACGCCCGAGCAGCGAGCGAGCGTCGAGTTGTCGCGCTATCGCTGCTTCCTGCTCGGCCTGCCCGAGAACCTCCTCGGCGACACCCCGCAAGAGATCGTCGACTTGCTGACCGCCCGGCACGTCTCGCTCCGCGAGGGGTACGACGACGAGATCTGCGGGGCGCTCGTGCGCGGCACGATGGATGCGAAGCTGTTCGATACTTCGACCCTCGCCGGTCGGACCCACGCGTGGTTGGAGAGCGGGTTCTCGAAGTTCGTGTTGATCAAGAGCTTCCTCGGTGGCGACAGCGAGCGAGCTGCGTCGATCGGGATCACGATGTCCGGTCGCGACAAGGCGGCCGCCGCTCTCGCCGCCGCGTCGATCGCCGGCAAGGCCACGAGCTACCGGATCGGTCTGCGACTGCCCGTCGTCTCAGACCGCGTCGACGCGAGACTCAACCGACGGATCGCCCGCCTGCTCGACATGTACGGCCACGCCGACTTCGTGACCGACCCCGACCGTTACCAACTGCACCGAGTCGCCTGACACGGCGTCGCTCACCGGCCGTCACTCACCGGCCTGGACTGACCGTGACTGACGGCGTCGTGGTCTCCATGACCAGTCGAAGCGCCGACGGGGCGGACGACCGACCGCAGCGAACGTCACCGCGGCGGCATGCCCCACGTTCAGCGAATCGACGTCGGACGAGATCGGAATGCGCACCCGCCGCGACGCGACGTCCATCGTCGAGGCATCGAGCCCGTGCCCCTCGGCGCCCAGCACGATCGCCACCCGGTCCGGGACGGCGAGATTCCACAGGTCGACCGCGTCATGGCTCGGGGTCATCGCCCACGTCTGGAAACCGTTCGCGTGCAGCGTGTCGATCGCTCCCGGCCAGTCGTCGGCGTCCGCCCGAGCGACCGGCATGTGGAGGATCTCGCCCATGCTGACCCGGACGGTTCGGCGCTGATACGGGTCGTTGCACGTCGGGCTGATCACGATGCCGTCGATCTCGAACGCTCGGGCCGCACGAGCGATCGCACCGACGTTCTGATCGTCGTTCAACGCTTCGAGCACCACGAGTCGTCGACACGATCGTGCGAGATCCGCCACGGTCGGCATCGGCGCCCGAAACCCCGAGGCGAGCACGCTGCGATACATGTTGAAGCCGACGATCTCGGCGATCACGTCCTGCTCGGCGACGTAGACCGGCACACCGGCGAGCTCGGGTCGAGACATCGTCGGGAGGAACCGCTTCACCCGTTTGGGGTGGAGCAACACCGAGCGCATGCGATGCCCAGAGTCGAGCATGCGCTCGATCGGGACGTAGCCCTCGCCCATGAAGAACTCGGAGCCTTCCATCTCGGCGCGCACCGCGATGCTGTTCAGTTCCCGATAGTCGTCGACCCGCGGATCGGCCGGATCGACGATGTAGGTGACACCGTCATACCCGTCATGCCCGTCATGCCCGTGGGTCATGGTCGCATCGGCTCGGTCGTCGACGCATCGGTCATACCGCAGTCTCCAACATCGAGGCCGACAGGACCACCATCGACCCCGACGACGCCTGCACGCCCTGCCCGCATCGACCACGGCGTGTCAGACTTCGCTCGTGATTCCACGACTGGTCGTTGCGGGCAACGTGTCGGTGCCCGACGGCGTCGAGTTCGACGACCGCGGCAGCGTGTGGACCTTGCGGGCGACTCGCGATCTCGGCCCCGACGACGTCCGCGACCGCAGCCCCCGCTACGACGACCCGTCGGTCACGGTGTCGATCTCGACGTCGGTGGCGCTCGCCGACCTGGCGATGCTCGGCTTCGCTGCCACGCAGTTCGCGTTGCCGGTCCGCGCCGAGCCCGGGGGCGCGTTCGACTTCCGACCCGCGCACAACCTGCGCGCGCCTGCGGTCGTGCTCCCGCTGTTGTTGTTCGCGCCCGACGGAACGGTGGAGTTGCTCGCCCCGCTCGGCGCGTGGCACGAACAGATCATCGCCGTTCGCCAGGGCTCGACGATCGACGAACTGGTGTGGGGCTGGCACGGCGACCTCGTCGACGTCCCGTCCGGTTTCACGGCGGACCTCGGCATCTTCACCGGCACGTCGGTCGCCGAGGTGTTGCGGCGCTGGGGCGCACAGATCACCACGACCGCCTCGACGAGACGGACACCGCGCCGACACGACCACCACGCAGATCCGCTCCTCACGCATCTCTCCTACTGGACCGACAACGGCGCCGCCTACTGGTATCGCACCGAGCCGGGACTCGACCTGGCGACCACCCTCGAACGCAAGGCCGACGAACTCCGACAGCTCGGCGTCGGGATCGGTTCGTTCGAGCTCGACTCGTGGTTCTACCCGCACGAGATCAGCCGCCCGGTCAGCGAGATCGGATACCTCGACGAGGTGCCCCCGACCGGGATGCTCACCTGGACGCCGCGTCCCGACGTCCTCCCCGACGGCGTCGCCGCGCTCCGCGAACGTCTCGGCGATCCGACGCTCGTGCTGCACAGCCGCCACATCTCCCTTGCGTCGCCGTACCTCGACGACGGCGACTGGTGGACCGAGTACGCCGCGCACCCGGTCGACCCGACGTTCTTCCGACGCTGGTTCAGTGATGCCGCGGCGTGGGGCGCCACCTGCGTCGAGCAGGACTGGATGATGATGACGTTCTTCGGCGTACGCGAGTTGCGTTCGACGCCGGGGCGAGCAATGGACTGGCAGCGCGGACTCGACGACGCCGCCGGGGAGACATCGATGTCGTTGCTGTGGTGCATGGCACTGCCGGGCGACATCGCCGCGACCGTCGAACTGTCGAACGTGGTCGCCATCCGAACCAGCGACGACTACCGGTTCGCCGCCGACCCGGCGCTGCTGTGGGTCTGGTACCTCACCGTCAACGCGCTGTGCGACGCGCTCGACATCGCCGTGTTCAAGGACTGCTTCTTCACCGCATCGCTCGGAGACGAACCCTCACTCGACGATGATCGAACGCTCGACGTGATCGACGGCGATCCGTACCCGGAGATCGAAGCGCTGCTGTCGGCACTGTCGGGTGGCGTCGTCGGGATCGGCGATCGCCTCGGTCGCACCGACGTCGGCATCGTCGCTCGCATCTGCCGGCCCGACGGGCTCCTGCTCGGACCCGACCGACCGATCACGCTCACCGACGCGAGTTTCCGGCGAGCCGGCACCGACGGATCGTCGCTGTGCTGGGCCTCGACCCACAGCGGCGACTGGATCTACGTCGTCGCGCTGCACACTGCCATGCCCACGAGCACAGCCGTGCGGCCGACCGACGCCGCCGAGACGCCGAGCGACACCACGAACGAGATCATCGACCGGCACGACCTCGACGCCGAGATGCTGGTGTACGACTGGCGCACCGGGTCAGCGAACGTGTCGACGTCGATCCAGGTGCGCCTCGGCCATCGCGACTGGGCACTGTTCGTGTGCTGTCCGATCCAGACCGACCCGACGGGCGAACGCTGGGCTCTGATCGGTGATCCCTCGCGCTACGCCACGATGAGTCGGCGCCGGGTCGACCTGCCCGAGAATCCGCAGCGACCGGTCCTGCTCGTCGCCGCACTCGAGGAAGAGATGGCGCAGCATCCTGCTCAAGGCCCGACATTGCGGTGGTGGTCGGATCGAGACGGCGTCCACGATCGTCCCGTTTCGACACGACGCACCGTCTGAACGGGCGGGCAAGCGACCGACATCGACTGCGCGACGACCCACGGGCGAAGCGGGAGGTCAGCGCGGGCGCAGCGACCACGCCGACCAGCGACCGACGCTGATCGCGTGCTTGAGGTCGATCATCCAGTGCAGCAGCGGTGGCACGCGATCGATCAACGGGCCCGCGAGCACGATCGGACCGAACTCTGCGACGCCTCGCCGCCCACCGAGATCGAGCACCCAGCCGAACTGGCGAAGCTCGACCCGGTCGAGGGGTTGCCCACGGACCAGCCGAGCAGCGTTGATGCCGGCTCGGCGACCTGCGCGCTCGGCCACTTGCGCCGACATCGCCAACTCGTCGCCGTGCCGGTCGGTGTGCGCGGCGACGTCGCCGGCGGCGAAGGTACGGTTGGTCCCGAGCACACGCAGGTCGGCAGCGAGCACGACGCGACCGTCGGTGGTGAGCTTCGCCCCGTACGCATCGGCGTGCGCCTCGAATCCTCCCGCCCACACCACGGTGCCGAGCACGCGTCGGCCGTCGGAGAGCGTGACCCCGTCGGCATCGATGTGCGCCACGGTCGTGTCGACCATCACCTCGACGCCTCGCTCCGTGAGGATCCGTTGCGCATGCCGGCTGGTTCGTTCGCGCATGCCCGGCAGCACCCGATCGTCCATCTCGACGACCGTCACCGCGAGTTCCGGATGCGCCTGCGCCGCCGCTCCCGCGAGCTGCACCCCCGACGCTCCGGCGCCGACGATGACCAGACGGCCCGGTGAGCGGATCTCGGAGATCGCGGAGCGGAGAACATCGGCGTCGGCAGCGGTGCGCAGGTCATAGGCAAGGTCGAGTCCGGCGATCGGGACGTCGGCAGGGCGGGATCCGACCGTCATCACGACGGCGTCGGCGTGCAACAACGAGCCGTCCGACAACTGCACCGATCCGTCGCGCACGCCGACCACCTCGTCCTCGATGACCCGCATGTCGAGTTCCGACAACCGCACCGACGCGCTCAGGACCTGCTGCGTCCCACCAGCGACAGCAGCGAGGCGAGTCGTGAAATCGTGTCGAGCCGCCGCGTCGACGACGGTGGCGCGTTGTCCGCGCCGTTCGACAGCTCGCGCCGCGGCCATCCCGGCGTAGCCGGCCCCGACCACGAGCACCCCGTCGACGAACGGCTGCGGCCGGTCGTGGTCAGGTCCAGAGCGCGGGTCGACGGGCGAATCGACGCGCGGGTCGATCGCACCGCTCGGGCCCCGCACGGCTTGCGGCGAGTCGTCACCGAACGGGGCACGAGGCGTCGAATCCATACGTCGGTCGTTCCCCGCAGCGACGCAGCTCAATCGCGGCACGCGATCACCGGCTCGTGGCCCGTCCGTTTGGAAGCGTGGCCGTCTGGGCATCCGTGGTCCCATGCGGCCCGCGTCCGTCATCGAGCCCCGAGGGCCTGGCGCGGCCACGATCGCCGACCTCTGGTGGCTGATGCTCGGCCTCGGTGGCACGACGTTCGTGGCGGTCGTCGTGGTCGTCGTGCTCGCTGTCCGGCGCCGCGCCAGCGCACCGAACCGTGACAGCTCGCGGTACTGGATGCTCTGGTGGGGGGTCGCGCTGCCGGTCGTCGTAGTCGGCATCGTGCTCGTCGCGACGATCGGCGCGATGCGCTCCACCACCGGCGAGGCCGGCACCGGCGCCGACGCGTTGCGCATCGAGGTGACGGGGCATCAGTGGTGGTGGAACGTCGAGTACCCGGCGTCCGGCGTGATCACCGCCAACGAGGTCCACATCCCCGCCGGGCAGCCGGTCGAACTCAGCCTCCGCTCGGCCGACGTCATCCACAGCTTCTGGGTCCCGGCGCTCGCCGGGAAGATGGACGCGATCCCGGAGCGGACCAACTCGCTGGTCATCGAGGCCTCCGAGCCGGGGCGCTTCGAGGCCCGATGCGCCGAGTTCTGCGGGCTCCAGCACGCCAACATGGACCTCACCGTCGTCGCACACGACCCCGACGAGTTCGACGCGTGGATCGAACACCGTCGACAACCGGCGCGCGAGCCGAGCACTCCTGTGGAACGGACCGGGCGACGACTGCTGAACGGCGACGGCTGCGCCGCGTGCCATCGCATCGACGGCACCTCGGCCAAGGGGATGATCGGCCCAGATCTCACCCACGTCGGTGCGCGCACCTCGCTCGCCGGTGGCGTGCTCGAGGTCTCGCGAGTCGACCTCATCGCCTGGATCACCGATCCGCACGCCAGCAAATCGGGCGTGCTGATGCCCGCGACCGAGCTCACCGACGCCGAGATCGCTGCGATCGCCACCTACCTGGAGTCGCTCACGTGACGACTCACGAACGCGACGCGAGCCGCGGCGCCCACCAGGATCACGCCAGCCTGGCCAGCGAACGCGGCACCGGTGACGAGATTCCCGACGTCTACCCGACCGCACGCCGCTCGGCCACCGACGAGGAACTCGACCAGCTGTGGGACGACCGGCCCGGGCTGTGGGGCAAGCTGACCGCCGTCCAGAACGACGCCGTCGGCATCCGGATGGTGCTCACCGGATTCTTCTTCCTGCTCCTCGGCGGCAGCGTCGACTCGTTCGTCATGCGGCTGCAGCTGGCCAGGCCCGAGAGCGAGCTGATCAGCCCGTCGCTGTACAACGAACTGTTCACGAACCACGGATCGGTGACGATGTTCCTCGTCATCCTTCCGATCTTCGAAGGGTTCGCGATCCTCGTGCTCCCCACGATCCTCGGGTCCCGCGAGATGCCGTTTCCGCGTCTCGGTGCGTTCGCCTACTGGACGTTCCTGATGGGCGGGCTCCTCTACTACAGCTCGACGTTGTTCCAGGCCGTTCCGAACGCCGGATGGTTCGCGTACACGCCGTTGAGCGGACCGGAGTTCTCACCGGGCCTCAACCTCGACTTCTGGGTGCTCGGACTCGGCGTCGCCGAGGTGGGTGCGATCGCCGGCGCGATCGAGATCATCATCGCCGTGCTCAAGCTGCGCGCGCCGGGGATGAGCCTCACCCGACTTCCGCTCTATGCGTGGTCGATGCTGATCACCGCGTTCATGATCCTGTTCGCGTTCACGCCGCTGATCGTCGGCAGCTTGCTCCTCGAGTTGGAACGCGGCTTCGGCATGAAGTTCTTCGCGCCCGACGACGGAGGCAGTTCGTTGCTCTGGCAGCACCTCTTCTGGATCTTCGGGCACCCGGAGGTGTACATCCAGTTCTTGCCCGCGACCGGGATCATCTCGATGGTGATCCCGGTGATGGCCCGTCGGCGCATCGCCGGCTACACGTGGATGGTCGCGGCGATGGTGGGCATCGGCGTGCTCAGTTTCGGGTTGTGGGCGCACCACATGTTCACCGTCGGCCTGCCGCCCGTCGTCCTCGCGTTCTTCGCCGCTGCGAGCATGATCATCGCGATCCCGGCCGGCGTGCAGATCTTCTCCTGGATCGCGACGATCTGGGACGGCCACATCCGCTGGTCGACGTCGTTCCTCTTCGCGGTCGGGTTCCTCACGACGTTCGTCGCCGGCGGCATCACCGGCGTGATGGTCGCCGCGGTGCCCTTCGACCAGCAGGCGCACGACTCGTACTTCGTCGTCGCACACCTCCACTACGTCCTCATCGGTGGTGTCGCGTTCCCGATGTTCGCCGGCGTCTACTACTGGCTCCCGAAGTTCACCGGCAAGCTGATGAGCGAACGGCTCGGCCGCTGGAACTTCTGGCTGCTGTTCCTCGGCTTGCACGTCACGTTCTTCCCGATGCACATCAGCGGCCTGCTCGGCATGCCGCGCCGCATCCCGTCGTACTCGGCCGATTCGGGTTGGGCGATCTGGAACCTCATCTCGTCGCTCGGACTGCTGCTGATCATCCCCGGGCTCGCCGTCTTCATCGTCAACGTCATCCGCAGCTACCGGTCGGGAGAGCCGGCGGGCGCCAACCCGTGGGGGGCCGACACGCTGGAGTGGGCGGTGCCGTCACCCCCGCCGCAGCACTCGTGGACGACGATGCCGATCGTGCGGAGTCGCCATCCGTTGTGGGATCAAGACGACCTGTACAGCGGGACGCCCCGACAGGAGCGACTCGTCGCCGCGCTCGGGCAGTGGCCGCTGCGATGGCGAGCGGTGCTCGTCGTCGGCGTCGGTGACGGCGAACCCGAAGAGATCTTCCGCGTCTCCAACCCGTCGATCTGGCCGCTCGTCACCGCCTTCGGCACCGTCGGCGTGTTCGCGAGTGAACTCCTCAAGCTGCGCTACCTCGCGCTCGCCAGCATGGCGCTCATCGTGTTCGCGGTGGTGATGTGGAACCGGCCGTCACCACCGCCGATGACCGAGCAGGAGGAGATCGACTTCGAGCACGAACACGGCGTGCCGGTGCGCGCGGCGGGCAGCATCGTCGTGGCCCGCTGGGGCATGGGTATCGCGTTGTTGTTCTTGTCGATCGCGTTCGGTGCCTTTGTGCTCAGCTACTTCTACCTGCGCCTCGAGAACCCGGTGTGGCCGCCCGCTCCCGTGTCCGACCCGTCGATCGGCATCGGTGCAGCCGTGATCGCCGCAACCGCGGTTGCGGCCGGACTCGCGTGGCGGGCGCGTCGACGCCTGCTCGCCGGCGACGTCGCCCGACTCGGTCGCCGGGTGGTCGGTGCGACCGCAGCGGGGCTCCTCGCCGGGGGAATCCTGGTCCGTGATCTCGCCACCACCGACTTCGCCACGACCGACCACTCGTACGGTTCGATCTTTCACACGCTCGGTGGGTTCGCCGTCGCCGTGCTGTTCATCGCGTTGACGATGTCGACCGGCGTCGCCGTGTACGCGATGCGCGGGCACTACACGCAGCGCCGATTCTCGCCGGTCGACAATCTCGTCCGCATGTGGCTCGGGGCGACCGGGCTCGTCGGCGGCTCGGTCCTCGTGTTGTACGGAGCGCCGATGCTGACATGAACGACCGCGATGATCCGACGACGCCTCACGACCCGCCGGGTCGGCCGCCTGATCCGTCGGGCGAACTCGACGCGGCGACCGCGGCCATCCCGATCGACGCGCCCGGCGAGCCGGCCGTTCGTTCGCCGAGCACGATCCGAATGTGGGCCGTCGTGCTGTCCGGGCCGACCGTGTGGATCGTGCACTTCATCGTCGTGTACCTCGCAGCCGAAGCATCGTGCGAGTCCGCTCGTTCGACACAGATGTCGTTCGTCGGGGAGACCGGACTTCGCGTCGGCATCGTCGCCGCCACGGTCGTCGCTGTCGTCGGTCTCGTCGGCGTCGGTGGGATGGCGTGGCGACGGTCACTGGCGACGGATGCGACGCCGATGTACCGAGTCGCTCTGCTGCTCACCTCACTGTTCGTCCTCGCCACACTCGTGGTCGGCCTCTCGCCGCTGGTGCTCGACCCGTGCTGAACTTGCCGGCCACGCCCACAACGCCGGTGTCGGCTGCGGCGTCGTACCTGGCGCACGACGCCGCTCCGGTGCGTCCGCACGACGTCGCGTCGGCGTGGCAGTTCGACCCATTGATCGTGCTCGGGCTGATCGTCGCCGCGTGGTGGTACTGGCGCGGATGGCACCCGGTCGGCGACGGGCGCCGAGCGCTCGGCTTCGTCGGCGGCATGCTCGTGGTGGTCGTGGCACTGCTGTCGCCGATCGATGCGCTCGCCGGAGTCCTGCTCACCGGCCACATGGTGCAACACGTGCTGCTCGTGTCGGTCGCGGCACCGCTGCTTGCCTGGTCGGCTCCCGGCGCCGCCATCACACGAGGCGCACCCGCCGCGTTGCGTACCCGGTTCGCACGGACGCGTCGACGAGCCGGACCCGGCCTCGGCACCGTCCGGTCGCTTCGTTCGCCGGGAGCTCGTTGGCTGGCACTCGTCCTCGCGGTCTGGCTGTGGCACGCACCGCCGTTCTACGACGCCGCCGTCGACCACGACGTCGTCCACGTCGCCGAACATGCCAGCTTCCTCGGTGCCGCCTTGCTGTTCTGGTCGGTCATCCTCGGACCGCGCCGCCAACGCACCTCCGCCGGTTTCGCCGTGCTCGCGCTCTTCACCCTCGGTCTGCAGAACATCGTGCTGTCGATGTTGATGACGTTCTCGACGTTCGCCTGGTACGACTCCTACGACGAACAGGCCGCTGGCTGGTCACTCGACCCGCTCGCCGATCAACAACTCGCGGGCGTCGTGATGTGGCTCCCGAGCGGACTGATCACCGGCGGAGCGTTGCTCGCCGTGCTCGTGCGATGGCTGTCGGCGATCGACGGTCAGTCTGACGCCGACGAGCCGGCTTCGGCCGCGAGCACGTCGCGGAGTTCGCGTTTGACGACCTTGCCGTAGTTGTTCGTCGGCAACGAGTCGACGAAGCGGTACTCCTTGGGCCGCTTGAACCGAGCGATGTGATCGAGGCAGAACTGGTCGAGTTGCTCGTCGGTGGGTGGCGCCTCACCCGCAGGCACCACGAACGCCACGACCGACTCGCCCCACTCGTCGTCGGGTCGACCGACGACCGACACGGCGCGCACGGCGTCGTGTCGCAACAGCGTTTCTTCCACCTCGCGGGGGTAGATGTTCATGCCGCCGCTGATGATGAGATCCTTCGAGCGGTCGCGCAGGGTGAGATAGCCGTACTCGTCGAAGTTGCCGATGTCGCCGGTGTGGAGCCAGCCGCCGCGCAGCGTGTCGGCCGTCGCCTCCGGTTGGTTCCAGTAGCCGGGCATCACGACGTCGCCGCGCACCACGACCTCGCCGATCTCGCCGAACGGCAGCGGCACACCGTCGTCGTCGACGACGCGTACCTCGACGTCGGTGCGCGTCGAGCCCACGCTCTGCATGCGTTCGCTCCACTGCGGATGATCTCGGTCGGCATGGTCGGCCTTCGACAACGCCGTGATCGTCATCGGGGTCTCACCCTGTCCGTAGATCTGTGCGAGACGCGGGCCGAACACCTCGAGCGCCACCTCGAGATCCGCGAGATACATCGGCGCGCCGCCGTAGATGATCGTCTTGATCCCCGACAGGTCGCCGTCGACGATCGCGGGGTCGGCAGCGAGCCGCTTGACCATGATCGGCGCGGCGAAGAACGACATCCCCGGCCAGCGTTGCGACAGCGCGAGGATCTCGGCACCGTCGGTCCCCGACGGGATCACGCTCACTGCACCGCGCGCGATGTGCGGCAGGCCGTAGAGCCCGGACCCGTGCGAGATCGGGGCGGCGTGCAGCACCGAATCGCTCGCCGCAACCGGGTCGATGTCGGCGAAGTAGCTGAGCGACATCATCAACAGGTTCCGGTGCGTGAGGGTCGCCCCCTTCGGCCGACCGGTGGTGCCGCTGGTGTAGAACAGCCACGCAGCGTCGTCGGGACGACGGTCGACGAGCGCCATCGCTTCGCTGGCGAGCAGGTCGTCCCAGCCTTCTCCCGGAGCCACCACGACAGCGCGCATCGCGTCGAGCGGCTCGACGAGCGAACCCGCGTCGGCGGCGTGCTCGGCGTCGGTGACGACCACCGACGTGCCGCTCGCGTCGACGATGTAGGCGATCTCATCTCGATGCAGTCGCGAGTTGACCGGCACGGCGACGAGCCCGGCATGCCACACCGCGAACAGTGTTTCGAGGTACTCCGGACGATTCGCCATCAGGATGGCGACACGGTCACCGGGAACGAGACCGAACCGCTCGGTCAACCCTGCTGCGAGGCGAGCGATGCGGGCGGCGAAGGTCGCCCAGTCGGCGTGCACGTTCGTGCCGTCGGCCAACGCCGGCTCGTCGGGACGTCGTCGCCCGTGCCGTTCCACCCACGTCGCCAAGTTCATCGGATCTGCCTCGTCACGCGGTCCAACGTAGTGAACGGCCCACACCGGCTCGAATCCTGCAGCGTGCACGACCGAAGGCGGCCCGAGGTGACATGAATGCAGCGGCATTTCACGCTGACGCACGTTTCGTGGCCGACAGCGGCTCGACGAACTCTTCGATGACGTCGCGCTCGTTGCGCAACGACGGGCTCGAGTCCACTGTCTGCTCGATGACGGCGCGGATCCCTTTGTCGTCGCCTTCGCTCTGTGCGTCGCGGAACTGCTCGACGAGCATCGGGCGCACTCGTCGCAATGCTCGGCGAATGGCTCGAGGAGCACGATCCCGCGGGCGTCCTTGTTGCCGAACAGCGCGATTGCGTCGTTGGTCTCCTCACCGAGGTCGCGGAAGCTGACGATGTTCCCGAACGATTTGACCGAGTTTAGGATCCGGTTGGTCCGCGAGTACTCCTGGATCAGTCACCCGGAGCGCCCCAGTACGGCGCATGGGACATGCTGCGGCGATTCACGAAACGAGACTCCGCACTCCGCCGACAAATGCGTTGAAGCTCGCCGAGCGGTTGTTGTCGAGGTGGAGGTGCGGCGCGATTCTGGTCGCGAGGTCGACCTTGCGGAGCCCGGAGCGGTAGTAGCCGCGCAGCTGCAGGAGCTTCTCGAGCGCTTCCCAGGCTCCCGGGACCGCATCGGGGTCACGGAACTTCTGTTTGTTCGCAAAGGACGCGAGCCGTGGGAACTCCGCTTGCAGGGCGGCTTCGTCGCCGAGGAACCACGCTTCGAGTTCTTCGATCGCGATCCGGTTGCACACGTGAAACCACCCGTCGACCGCCGTCGAGCGGGTGGTGAGGCCTGCGCCGTGCGCAGCTGCTTCGAGTCGCTGTTTGAGACCCTGACAGTCATCGTCGTCTCGGTCGATGAGCACGAGCACTCGGAGTCCGTCCAGACCCCAATAGCGGTAGCCACGGAGTCGTTCGTCGAGGCTGGCGAGCAGATCCTGTTTTCCGTCGAACACTCGGACCTCGACGGTGGCGCCCGCGGGCAACACGTCGTTCGCAATCCGTCTGACGACCGGTTCTGCGGAGCGCTCCTCGACGAGCACTTCCAGATGGATCATCCGGGTGCTGCTCCTGCGAGCGGGTCGGCGTTGGCGAAGTAGCCCTGACGCCACAGCGCACCGAGGTTTGCGCCAGCTGCGACGTGGGGCATCACGCTCTCCATATCGGCCACTCGTGTGGTCTGCGTGTAACCGGTGTGGTCGCGGTACAAGACGCGCACCTCGTCGGGGCGCAGTTCGCTCAAGAATTCCGGAGAGTGAGTGGTGACCAGCATCTGTGACGCTTCGGTGGCCATCCTGCATTCCTCGGCAAGCAGCGGAAGCAGGCGCGGGTGCAGCTGGTTCTCCGGCTCTTCCAGTCCGATGAAGGGCGCCGGTGTCGGGTCGTAGAGGACGGTGAGGTAGGCGAGCAGCTTGAGGGTGCCATCGGACACGAACCTGCTGATGATCGGCTCGGCGAAGGGAGCGTCGCGCAACCTGAGCAGCAACCGATTGTCGCTGAGCGTCTCGGCTTCGATGGTTTGCAGCTGCGGAACGCGATCGGCGAGGACCCGACGGATCTGGTCCCAGGTGTCCGGGCGCTCTTCGACGAGGTACTGCACCACGTTGGGGAGGTTGTCACCGCTGCGCGACAGGTGTTCGGTCGGCCCGGAGATCGGGGTGGCCCGGGTGCTGTCAGCGGCGACGTACGACAGGTACCAGCCGGTGATGAAGGAGCGCAGCGAGCTGATGCGCGGGTGACGTTCGAGCTGCCCGAGCGCACTGACAGCGAGCAGATCGGCGCTCTTGAGCTGCTCGTGCTGGCGGGTGTCGATCGAGTCGGGTTCGTCCATGACGGTGCCCGCTCCGTTGCTGAAGTCGAGGAAGTGGGGTGGATAACCGCGCCGCTGGCGCGACACCCGCAGCCATTCGCGCTCGACGATGGGGCGCCCCGCGCTGCCTTCGGAGATCGCCAGGTGGTACGTGATCAGCACGTTGTCGACATCGCGGTACGTGATCTCGATCGTGACCGGTCCGTCGCTGCCGCGGCTGCGGAGCTCCGCGAGGCGGTTGCGGGCTTCGAGGGCGGGCCGTAGCCCCTCGGTGAAGGCCTCGGAAAGGAAGGCGAAGACGTCGAACACCGTCGACTTGCCGCTCCCGTTCGGCCCTGTCAACACCGTGAGCGGCGTCAGCTGGGTGAAGGACACATCACGAAGCGCGCGATAGTTGTGGACCTTGAGGCGTTCGATGCGCGGGATCTGCGGTGGGGTCATGGCAGGTTCCAGTGTGGCACGGCGACCCCTTCGTCGGATCGGTTCACGCCGCCTCCTCGAACGACAGCAGCCGGTCGCGGCAATACTCGTACTGCTTGCGCCTGGCTTCGAGTTCGGCGGAAAGCCCGATCGAGGGGTGGTTGACCCACCCATTGAAGGCGTCGAGGATCGGCACCATCCGGTGTTCATTCATTCCGCTCCCTCGTTTTCATCCGGATCGCGCCAAGAGTACGGCAACACGTCGGCGACCGGGTAGGCGCTGGCCCCGCAGCACCCGGTCCGGACCACGCCGACAGGATCAGGAATCAGCGGACGAGGTTGGCAAGCCAGCTGCGATGGCGGATCGCTGCCTTGCGGGCGCTCTTGGCGAGACGCTTGTCGTCGAGGTGAGCACCGAGCGCGTCGAGGATCTCTGCGGTCTCGGGTTGGTCGTGGCGCCAGATCTCCTCGAGCAGGTCGGCGCCCGCTGGCCCGGTCGCCTCGGCGAACAGCTCAGCGAGCGCGTTGGGCTCGTCGAGCAACGTCGACAGCAGGTCGACGAGTGGGGCGACTCCCATGAAGCCGTCCATCTCGTCGGGCGTGGCGAGGTCGTGTTCGAGCAGGTACATCGCGGCGTACCCGGCAATCGGCGAGTCGAGGAGTTGGCGGACCACGGGACCGACGTCCTCCACGGGTTCGAGTTCGCCGAAGAGGCTCGCTGCCGTCAGGCGCTGCGTCGGCTCCTCGGCGCGCATCGCGAACTCGGCGAGTGCGGCGGCGCGTTCCGCAACGGGGGTGTCGCTGCGCCAACGCCCGACGAGTTCGGCTGGGTCGACGTCGGTCGTAGCGATGGCGTTGACCAGATCGTCGGCGGTGGCGTCGCCGAGATCGGCAAGGGTCGGGAAGTCGTAGCCCGCGTCTCGCATGCGACCGATCATCGTGAGCCGGCCGAGCGGGGTGAGGCGAAACCATCCGACGACGTCGTGGGCTCGACCGTACTCGTCGAACTCGCTGTCTCGACCTCCCCATTCGACGACACCGGCGTCATGGAGCGCGTCGAAGATCGCATGCACCTCGCGGGCGAGGTAGCGGCGGCGGTGATCGGCGTCGGCGAGCAAGAGCGGGGGCACGACGAGCGAGTCGTCGACCACGGCAACGGTCTGGTCGATCACGTCGGCGACGTCGACGCGGGCCTCGGCGGGGATCCCCATCACGAGCCAGTGCGGAACGCCGTCTTCGAGCAGCGTGGCGAGCTCCCACGCGAACTCGAACCGGGCCGTGGACGACACGGGTCCGATGTCGAGCAAGGCGTCGACCACACGGACGGCTCGCTCCACGAGCGGGGTCGCAGTCCACTGCGGATCGACCTTGAGCTTGGTCTTCAGCCTGATGAACGCCCCGGCCGCTTCGGCGACGTCGGCCACGTGGGTGAGCACCGGCAGATCCGTCGAGCTGCGAGCCGTCTCCGGCTCATCCCGCCACGGGAGGTGCCGTTCGACTTCGTCACCGGTGTCGAGCAGGTCGACCAGCTCACGAGCGTCGGCAAGGCGCAGATTGCCGGCCTGGGTGACGGCGATGCCCGCGGCACCGACGTGCTCGACGAGCCGGTCGATCATCGAGATCAGACGTGACGCACCGATGCTGATCTCGATCTCGGCGTCGGTCGGAGCGATGTCGACCACGGGGAGCGCGATGCGTGGCGTCGGCGGCGGCGCGAACGACCGGTCGGTGACCGCCTTGCGATCATCGAACGGCAGCGCGTTGAACGCCTCCATTCGCTCCTCGATCAACGCCCGCATCTCGGGCCCGTCGAGATCCATGCCTGCCTCGACCATCGCGGCGATGTCAGCGAGCGGATTCCCGTCGGCACCGGCAAGCGGCAGCGCGAACATCGACTTGGCCATGCCGAAGTTGGCCGGATCGCCCATCGCCTCGACGACGACGTCGAGCAGTTCATGGGCGAGAGCCACCAGCGCTGCGGCACGATCGGCACCTCCGACCAGGCGTTGGCGGGCACCCATGTGGACGAAGAACTCCGCGACGGCAGCGCACATGAACCCGCCTTCTTCCGGGGGCGCCGAGTATTTTCGGGGCAGCCAGTCGAGCAGGAACTCGGTGAGGTCGTGGAGGTGCCAGTCGTCGAGACGACCATCGGAGTAGTTGAACCGCCAGTCGAGCAGCACACCGATCGAACCGGCGATCTCGTCCGCGTCGGACTCGCTGCGCCCGTCGGCCTGCAGGGCTTCGTAGACCTCGTCGAGCAGCGCTTCCCGAGTACCGGCGAACGCTTGCTCGTCGGCCTCGTCGTGGTCTTCGAACCGGAGTCGCACTCGCCCGATCATCGCACACAGTCCGCGGTCGTCACAGCTCGTCGTCCGGCGGACGCTGCGTTCACGCAGCACCGTGGACGTGGGCCCGATGCCCGTCGCGGTCGAAGATCATCACGACCTCGGCGGGCCCGTCGATCGCCATGATGGCGTGCGGCGTCATCGTCGCGAACTCGGCGGCCTCGCCCGTCTCGACGATCAGCGCTCGCTCGCCGAGCAGGAGACGAATCCGACCGTCGAGGACGAAGAACCAGTCGTGGCCGGGATGGACGCTCTGTTCCGGCTCGCGATCGTTCGGCTCGATGCGCATCTTCATCGCGATCGTGTTGCCGGTCGAACGACTCAGCATCCAGGTCGTGATGCCGTCCGCCATCGGATTCGCAACCGGGCGGATCACGACGTCGTCGTCGGCGTCGACGTCGAGCAGCGCATCGAGGTCGACGTGCAGGGCGCGAGCGAGCGGTACCAGCACGTCGAGGCTGATCGTTCGATTGCCCGTCTCGATGCGGCTGATGGTCGAGGCACCGAGGTTCGCCTGTGCCGCCAGATCGTCGAGCGACAACCCGAGCGATCGACGCAGGCTGCGCAGCCGTGCTCGGACCACGTGCTCGATGTCGGAGCGGGGCTCGTTCATCGGTCTCACCTTCCTACCGACCCCGGTCAGTCTTGCGAATACTGCAAACTACACTGCGGTTTGCGGGATCGACCCTAGCGTGCGGAGGATGAGTGATCACAAGATCCGCACCATCGAACGACACTGTGACGTCGCCGTCATCGGCGGTTCGGCCGCCGGGCTCGCCGCTGCCCTGCAACTCGGCCGCCTGCGCCGATCGGTCATCGTGATCGATGCCGGCACGCCTCGCAACGCGCCTGCCGACCACATGCACGGCTACCTCGGGCACGACGGCATCGCCCCATCCGACTTCGCCGCCATCGCACGCGATGACGTCCGTCGCTACGGCACCGAAGTACTCGCCGGCCGCGTCACCCACGTCGCCCGCCTCGAGGACGGGCAGTTTCGGCTCACGCTGACCGGACACCACGCGGTGCAGGCTCGTCGCGTCCTGGTGGCGACCGGCATCGTCGACGAACTGCCGGACGTGGACGGCCTCGCCGAGCACTGGGGCCGCGGCGTCATCCACTGCCCGTTCTGTCACGGCTACGAGGTGCGTGATCGACGGCTCGTGCAGATCGTCAGCCATCCGATGCACCTGCACCCGGCCGTGCTGTTCGCGCGACTCAGCGATCGACTCACGCTCGTCCTCCACGACGTCGTCCGCTCGCACGATGCCGAGGTCGAGGCGTTGCGCGCGTCGGGCGTGCGGGTGATCGACGCACGGGCACGGCGCGTGGTCGCCGACGACGGTTGCGTGGTCGCCCTCGAGCTCGACGGCGGAGCGCGCATCGACGCCGACGCGGTCGTCGTCGGCACTCGGTTCCGTCCTCGCGTCGACGCACTCGACGGCCTCGGCGTCGCGCTCGGCGACCATCCGAGTGGGCTCGGCCAGACGATCGAGACGAGTCCGACCGGCGCGACCTCC
The DNA here is from genome assembly GCF_046290335.1 of Ilumatobacter sp. Lineage (GTDB taxonomy): Bacteria > Actinomycetota > Acidimicrobiia > Acidimicrobiales > Ilumatobacteraceae > Ilumatobacter_A. The sequence goes on from NZ_JBKAGH010000009.1 coordinate 30,089, forward strand.
GTCGACGGGGTCTACGCCGCCGGCAACGTCGTCGACCCGAGCCAGCAGGTGCTCCACGCCGCAGCCAACGGCAGTTGGATCGGCGCGATGATCGGCGTGGACCTGGCCCGCGACGACCTGGCGCTCCGCGCCCGTTCGTCCGAGGCGGCACGGATCGCCACGGCGAGCCAGACCGACTGGGATCACCGCTACGGCCACACGCCGATCTGGAGCGGCAACCCGAACGGTTCCCTGGTCGCCGAGCGGACCGGCACGACACCCGGCACGGCGCTCGATGTCGGGGCCGGCGAAGGCGGCGACGCGGTGTGGCTGGCCGAGAACGGCTGGACGGTGACCGCGAACGACATCTCGCAGCGCGCCGTCGATCGGATCGACGCGATCGCGGCCGAGCGCGGCTTGGCGGTCACGGGATCCCGGGCCGACGCGAACGATCCCGATCCGTTCGACGGCGAGCGATTCGATCTCGTCACCGCGCACTACGCATCGATCCCCCGCACCCACGACGATCGAGGGATCGCCAATCTGCTCGCCGCGGTCGCGCCCGGAGGCACGCTGCTGGTCGTCGGCCACGATCTCGAGCCGGTGCGACGCCCCGTCGACACCGCCGAGCACAGCCGACCGTTCGATCCCGACGCCTACGTCCGCGTCGACGACGTCGCGGCAACGATCGCGTCGTCGAGCGACTGGCACGTCGACGTTCACGAGACTCGACCACGGCCGACCGGTCACACCGCGGCGTCGCACCACGTCGACGACGTCATCCTGCGCGCCCGACGCCTGGCGGACTGATCCGCACCTGGCGCATCGGATTCACGTGTGCCGGCCCGGTGACCGGACCACTACAGCTCGGGGAGCAAGGCCGAGCAGCCTTCGAGCGCACCGAGGAAGGCGGGGTCGCCGAGGTCGAGGTCGCCGAGCACCGTCTCGAGCGTCGGATCGGCGAGCACGTCGGACGTCGTGACCTCGGGGATCTCGACCCCCTCGTCGCGCAGGCAGTCGAAGAACGCGAGTGCCTGCTCGACCTCGGACTCACCGACGGGCTCGAAGTAGTCCACTGTCGCGTCGGCCGAACACGACGCACCCTCCTCGGGCACGGTCAGGTCGATCAGGTAGGCGTCGAGCACCTCGGAAGCGCACGCGATCGAGCCGTATGCGGTGTGGCCTTCGCCGTCGACGGTGTAGAGCACGCCGGTGTCGAGGAAGTCGGCGAGTTCGACCGCCCATCCGTACGGGGTCGCCGGGTCGCCGGTCGTGCCGACGACGACGATGGGCGGGGCGTCGGTCGCCGGACCGAGGACGAGCGGGTCGGTGGCCGCCGGGATGCCGATACACCCGGTGTCGGCGCGGAGGAACTCCGAGAAGTAGGCAGATCGCTCGGCGGCCTCCGCTGCGAGTTCGCGCTGCTCGTCTGCCGTCGGCCGCGACGGATCGTCGGCACAGTTGATGAAACCGTTGGCGACCTGCGAGTTGTCGTACGTGCCGTCGACGTCTCGGCCGAGCAACGAATCACCGAGCGTCTGCAGCAGCGAACCGTCTTGCTGGACTTCGGCGAGATAGAGCGCCTGCGCCAGGAACGGCCAGGAGTCGACGCTGTAGAGCGCGGCCGCGACACCGAGACTCAGTTCGCCGGGCGTGAGGACGCGATCGGGATCGCTGGTCGGGAACGAGCCTTCCTCGGCGATCTCGGCCTCCAGACCCGCGAGTACCTCCAGCGTCGGGCCGATCTCCCGCAGCAGGCAGTCCTCGTCGGCATCACACGCTGCTGCGAAGTTCTCCAACGCCCGATCGAAGCCTTCTCCCTGCTCGATGTTCAGCTCGGCGAGATCGGACGTCGGCTTCACCGCACCGTCGAGCACCAGCGCCCGCACGTTGGCGGGGAACAGCTCGGCGTAGGTCGCGCCGAGCCGGGTGCCGTACGAGTAGCCGACGTAGCTGAGTCCGTCGTCACCGAGGGCCGCTCGCAGCACGTCGAGATCACGCGCCGCGTTGTTGGTACCCACGACGTCGGCGAGTTCGGTGGTGTCGTCGGAGCAGTCGGCGAGATCGGCCTCGCCCGACTCCAGCAACTCCTGCCATCCGGCGTCGTCACCTTCCTCCAGCAGCGTCACGGTGTCGTCGAACGCGAGGTCACACTCGAGCGCCGTGCTCGCGCCGACACCACGAGGGTCGAACGACACGAGGTCGAACCGGTCGCGCAGGTCCGGCGACATCGTCAGCGCGATGAACGGCAACGACTCGATGCCGGATCCACCGGGACCGCCGGGGTTGAAGACGAGCGAGCCGATCCGTTCCTCGTCGGCGCCAGACGCCACGACACGAGCGACGGCGATGTCGAGGGTCGCACCGGCGGGATCGCCGTGATCACGTGGCACGACCAACGTCGCGCACTCCAGCGACACCATGCCGCCGGTACCGTCGTCGCAGGGCGACCAGTCGAGCAGCGAGCCGGCATCACCCGAGCCGTCATCACCCGAGCCGTCGGGGACATCGTCGGTCGATGCAGGTCCGGTGCCAGGGCCGCTGTCGATCGACTCGCCCGACGACGAGCACGACGACACGACGAGGCACCCCACGACGAACGCCGCCGTGACCCGGGATTTCCGGCAAGAGCGTGACATGGCGGAAATCTATCCAGCGGCGACGCCAGCTCGGCCGCGACTCGACGCCAGCAAGTTCCGCCCACGGGGGGAATACAGGCGCGTCGCACACTTCTAGAGTCGAGCCGTGCGGCCGAATTCGCCTCAGATCGAATCTGCGTTGATCGGCGTGCTGCTGGGCGTCGGGGCGTGCGCCGTGGCGATCCTCGCGTCGACCGAGGGAAGCTGGCCCGTCATCGTGTTGGCCACCGCACCGCTGATCGTGCGCGCCGCCTGGCAGACGATGCCGCTGTGGCTGCTGCTGGTCACCACGACCGTCCCGATCATGGTCGCGGAGGCGATCGAGAACCAGCCCGCCAGCGCGACCTGGTTGATCGGCTGCGTCGCGCTCGTGACCGCAGCCATCGATCGACGGCGCCAGGTCGAATTCGTCCCGATCGCGTTCGTCGTCGGCGGACCGTTGTGGCTGCGCCTGACCGGCACGGTCGAGTACGACGGCGCGATCTTCGGGATCTGGACGATGGGACTCTTGCTGTCGGCCACGCTCGGCACGATCGTCGGCCAACAGCGGCGGCTCATCACCACGATGCGAGAGGCTCAAGCGAATCTGGCCACCGCCGCCGCCGCCGACGAGCGCCATCGCATCGCTCGCGATCTTCACGACATCGTCGGGCACTCCTTCAGCGTCGTGCTGCTGCATCTCGCCGGGGCCCGCCACGTCATGCGCACCGATCCGGCGGGCGCCGAGGCGGCGCTGCGCCAGGCCGAGGACGTCGGCCGACGCGGCATGGACGACCTGCGCGCCTCACTGGCGTTGCTGAGGTCGACCGACGATTCCTACACCCCCGTCGGTGACCTCGGGGCACTGCACGGACTGGTCGACGGAATGCGCCAGGCCGGCCTCGACATCACGTACTCCTCGACGGGCGATCTCGACGACGTCGACGCCGCGGTCGCCGTCGTCATCTACAGCGTCGCCAGAGAGGCCCTCACCAACGCGGCCAAGCACGCCGCCGACGGTCCGATCACCTGCGAGGTCGAGGTCGGCGATCGCGCCGTGTTGCGCGTCGTCAATCCGACCCGGCCCGGAACCACGACGCCACCGAAGGTGTTGACCGGCCACGGGCTGGCCGGCATGAGCGAGCGGGTGCACGCGATCGGAGGCTCCCTCGACGTCGACCAACGCGGCAACAGTTGGACCGTGCTGCTCGACGTCCCGGCACGCGGACTCCAGGCCGTTCGATGACGACGACTTCGTCGTCCGATCACCGGGTGCGCCTGCTCCTCGTCGACGACCAACCGTTGATCCGAGCCGGGCTTCGCCTGTTCCTCGCGCCGCACGAGGGGTTCGAGGTCGTGGCCGAAGCCGACCACGGCGGCCAGGCGATCGAGTTACTGGCGACGACTCGTTGCGAGGTGATCGTGATGGACGTTCGGATGCCGGTGGTCGACGGCATCGAAGCAACCCGGCGCATCGTCGCGGCCAGCGGGCCACCCGTGCTGGTGCTGACCACGTTCGGGGAGAACGAGATCCTCGTCGACGCGCTCGACGCCGGCGCCAGCGGGTTCGCGCTGAAGAGTTCATCTCCCGAGTCGCTCATCGACGCGGTCCGCGCCACGGCGCGGGGTGGGTCCTGGATCGATCCATTGCTGCTCCCCGAGCTGCTCGAGCAGTACCGGCGGGTGGTCATTCCTCGTCAGCGCGGCGCGCAGGTGGTCGAGGAACTCACCCCACGGGAACTCGACGTGCTGGTCCTCATCGCGAGCGCAGCGTCCAATGCCGAGATCGCCGAGCAGCTCTACGTCGGCGAATCGACCGTCAAGAGCCACATCAGCTCGATCTTCATGAAGCTCGGCGTGCGCGACCGCGCCGCGGCGATCGTCTACGCGTTCGACCGCGGCATCGTCTCGCCCAAACGCGACTGAGCCGAGCCTCGGAGTGCTCGGCCCGGAGTCCGGTCGCGTCTCCCACCACGGGAGGAGCCCAAGTCGGTCCCCCGGTCGGGCGACCCCGGGCCCGTCGATCCGTACGTTCGACGCCATGCCCGAGACCGTGCCAGACGCCATGCCAGACACCATGCCAGACACCATGCAAGACACCGTGCAAGACACCGTGACCGCTGCCGGGCGAGCGTCGCTCGCGGATCGCCTGGTGCAGCGCACCAATCGCCGCATGTTCATCAAGTCGGCGGCGCTCGGCGCAGCGTTCCTCGCCGGTTGTGCCAGCGACGACGGTGCCGCTCCGTCGACGACCGGCGGACCCTCGTCAACCGCTCGACCCGGCACGACGACGCCGTCGAGTTCGACCACGACCGTTGCGACGACCGTGCCACCGATCACCAGCGCGCCACCGACCAGCGCCGCTCGCGCCATCGCGGCGCTGCCGTCGAGCGACCTCTGGTGGATGGACGGCAACTTCGGTCCGGTCGTCGGCGACCTCGAAGCGACCAACCTGAGCGTGACCGGACGTCTCCCGGCTGCGCTCACGGGAACCTGGGTGCGCAACGGTTCGAATCCGGCCGGCGAGTCGTTGCACTGGTTCGTCGGCAACGGGATGGTGCACGGGCTGCGTCTCGGTGACGGCAACGCAGAGTGGTACCGGCGACGTCACGTCGAGACCCCGTACCTGCTCGACGGCGACGCGGGCGTCCCAGGCGGTCCGGTCTCGTACTCCAACGTCAGCAGTGTGTTCCACGCCGGACGACTCCTCTCGCTCGGCGAACTGGGCTTTCCGTACGAACTCGACCTCGACGATCTCTCCACGGTCGGCCCCTTCGACTACGGAGCCCAGCTGACGACGAACATGACCGCTCATCCCAAGATCGATCCGGTGACCGGCGAGATGTTCTTCTTCGGCTACGACTTCCGCGAGCCGTATCTCACGTACATGGTGGCCGACGCCTCCGGCAACCTGCAGCGCTCCCTGCCGATCGGCATCGGCTCGCCCGCGATGGTCCACGACTTCGCGATCACCGAGCAGTCCGCGCTGTTCCTCGACCTCGCCGTCCAGTTCGATCCCGCCGAACCCGGACTGCCCTACCGCTTCGACCGGTCCCATCGGTGTCGGCTCGGCGTGATCGATCGCTCGGCCACGACCGACACGACGCGGTGGTTCGACATCGAACCCTGCTTCGTGTTCCACACGATCAACGCACATCAGAACGGTCCCATCATCACGTACGACGTCATCCGCTACGACGAACTCTGGGTCGAGCGATCGGTCGACACCTTCCCGTCCTCGGTGCCGTATCGCTACGTCGTCGACCTCGACGCCGGGACGATCACCGAAGGACCACTCGACGATCGCACCAGTGAGTTCCCGATGATCGACCGACGGACGAGCGGACGGCCGAACACGATGTCGTGGGCCGTCAGCCTCGGCGGCGAGTTCAGCGCGCCGACGTCATCGGCGTTGCTGCAGTACGGCGCCGACGGCTCCTCGCAGACCTCGGCGACGTATCAGCTGCCCGGATCCGACATCGGCGCCGAGCCGCTGTTCGTCGCCGACCCCGACCGTCCCGACGAGGGCGGCGGCTGGTTGCTGATGGTCGTGTTCCGATCCGAGACGAACACGTCCGACGTGGTCGTGTTCGACGCACACGCGATCGCCGACGGTCCGGTCGCGACAGTGCACCTCCCCGAACGCGTGCCGTTCGGTTTCCACTCGAGCTGGAGCCCGAACGCCTGAGCGACCTACGTGGCCGACGCCGTGTCGGCACGAACGCGCTCTGCGCCTGCGAGCGCCGGTGCGAGCCTGCGCCAACGCCGCTGCCGCTCCCCGTAGAACACCCACGCGAACGCCGTGACGGCGAGCGTGAGCGGGCCCGCATCGAGACGGATCTCATCGGTGTAGCGACATCGATCGGCGTCGATCTCCTCGACCACGATGTCGTGGCACCACGACCGGATCGCTCCGCCGGACTCCTCGGATCGCAACGTCCGTGTCGCCGGGTCGATCTCGGCGACACGGATGCGGTGCTTCGAGAACGGCACCACACCGAACAGCAGCAACCATCCCGTCGCCTCGTCGCCTTGACGCCACGGATCGGTCTGGCCGCGCAATGGTCGCCAGTCGAGGAGTCCTCGCGTCACGTACCGGAACGCCTGCGGGGTCTGTGCTGCCGCCCAGATCACCTCCGCTGGCGCGTCGAGGTCGGTGGTGCGCCGAACGATTCGGCCGGTGGTCGCGATGCGCTTCGTCATGGCGATATTCTGAGTAAAGCTCACATTCTTCGCAACTCGCTTTCCGTACCCCGCACATGCCTCGACGCGCCTCGGCCGAACCCAGAAAACACCCCACCCAGCGACGATCCACCGAGACGGTCGACCGCATCGTGGCGGCCGCTGCTCGCATCTTCGACGAACGCGGATACCGCGGCACGACGACCAATCACGTCGCCGAGGAGGCCGGCGTGTCGATCGGATCGCTGTACCAGTACTTCCCGAACAAGGACGCGTTGCTCGTCGCGCTCGCGGAACGACACATCGAAGACGCTGCGCTGCGCTTCGGCGAACGCCTCGCGCTGCTGCGTGAACGCCAGCCTCCGATCGCCGACACCGTGCGCTCACTCGTCGACCTCACCGTCGAACTCAACGACACGTCACGATTGCACGCATTGCTGTTCAGCGAGTGCCCGAGAACCCCGGCACTCACCGAACGGTTCGACCGCTTCGTCGACGTCGTGGTCGCCGAGTTGGTCTGGCACCTCGAACGCACCGGACTCGGCGGTGACGACCCGCTCCTGCGAGCGCGTCTCGCGTTCGCGTCGGTCGACGCCGCCGTGCATCAGGTCGTCCTCGCCGCACCGCCCGGCCGACGCCGAAAGGCCGCTACGAACGAACTCGTCGAGCTGACCCTGCACGGCATCGGCATCGGCTGACATCCTGCTTCGGCCCGCCACAACACGACGGCCGAACAGCTCTTCTCGGCCCGCCAGAACACGATGGCCGGTCAGGTCACGACGAGCGGAGCCGACCGACTGCTCCGGCGACGTCGCCGAGCCTTGACGGCTTCGAGCACGACGAGCAGCCCGACGGCAGCGGCGACGCAGATGGCGAGGTCGACGGCGCCGAGCGACTCCAGATCGAGGAAGTCGCGCAGCGGCGTGTAGAGGGCAGCCAGTTGGAACGCGACGACGAGCGACGCGATGCCGAGCATCACCGGGTTGGTGCGAAGCCCGATCGCACGCAGCGACTCGGTGGACGAGCGCGTACCGAGCGCTTGAGCAACCTGCATGAACGCCAGCGTGGTGAAGATCATCGTCTGCCACTCGATCCGATCGGCGGCCTCGTAGGCGAACCCGATCGCGAGCGACACCGCGCCGATCAGCACGCCGATCCACACGGTCGTCCGACCGAGCCCGTCGGCCCACAGACTGGCGCCAGGTCGATGCGGCGGCCGTCGCATCACCCCGCGTTCGGCCGGCTCGACACCCATCGACAAGCCGAGCAACCCGTCGGTCATCAAGTTCAGCCACAACAGTTGCAGCGGCAGCAATGCGATCGCCGATTCGACCTCGCCGCCAGCGATCAGGAACGGAATCGGCCAGGCCAGCATGACGATGATCTTTCCGAGGTTGCCGGCGACGGCGAAGCTGACGAAGCGTCGCAGATTGTCGTAGATCACCCGGCCTTCCTCGACCGCTGACACGATCGTCGCGAAGTTGTCGTCGCGCAGCACCATGTCGGACGCTTCCTTCGAGACGTCCGTTCCGGTGATCCCCATCGCGACACCGATGTCAGCGCGCTTGAGGGCCGGTGCGTCGTTGACGCCGTCGCCGGTCATCGCGACGACATGGCCCTGCTGTTGCAGTGCGTCGACGATGCGGAGCTTGTGCTCGGGTGACACCCGGGCGAAGACGGACACGGTGGTGGCCGCGCTCTGGAACTCGTCGTCGGTGAGCTGATCGAGATCGACACCGGTGAGCACCTGATCGTCGGCCGCAATACCGAGTTCGGTTGCGATCGCCTTGGCCGTCAGCGGATGGTCACCGGTGATCATCACCGGCCGGATACCAGCCTGCCGGCACACGTCGACAGCGTCGCGGACCTCGGTACGCGGCGGGTCGATGATGCCGACCAGGCCGATCATGACGAGCTCGCTCTCGGCCTCGGCAGCCAGTTCGGGCGACGACAGTGAAGCGTCATGTGCCCGGTAGGCGACACCGAGGACACGACGGCCATTGGCGGCGAGGCGATCGTTGGCATCGAGCAGACGTCGGCGCAAGGCGTCGTCGGCCTCGACCGGGCCGTCGGCCGACCACACATGCCGCGTGTGTTGGATCAGGCCGTCGATCGCTCCCTTGACGAACGAGACCGGACGATCGTTCGGTAGCGCAGCGAACAGCGGTGACGTGTCGCCGAGCGCTGCGTGCACGGTGCTCATGCGCTTTCGACCCGAGTCGAACGGGTTCTCGGCGATGCGCGGGAACTGCGAACGGAACGCATCGAGGTCGATGCCGAGGTCGTGCGCCAGGCGCAGCAACGCCGTCTCGGTCGGGTCGCCGATCAACTCCAGCGCTCCCTCGTGGTCAACTGTGGCGTCACCGTCGTTGCACAACACGATCGAGCCGAGGAGCGCTCGCGCCGACTCGGGCAGGTCATCGAGACCGAACGACGCTCCCGATTCGACGACGACTTCGCAATCGGCGACGTCGATCATGGTCACCGTCATCTTGTTCTGCGTGAGCGTGCCGGTCTTGTCCGAACAGATCACGGTCACCGAACCGAGCGTCTCGACAGCAGGCAACTTGCGGATCAGTGCGTTGCGACGCAGCATCCGCTGCGAACCGATCGCCAGCGTGAACGTCACGACGGCAGGGAGACCTTCGGGGATCACGGCGACGGCCACACTGATCGCTGTCAGGACGAGGTCGGCCGCCGACTCACCACCGAGGGCTCCCATCACCACGACCAATCCAGCGACGACAAGCCCGATCAATGCGAGCTGTTTGCCGACGCGGTCGAGACGCGCCTGCAGCGGGGTCTCGTCCGAGGTGACCCCTTGGATGAGCGTGGCGATCTTGCCCAACTCGGTCCGCATCCCGGTGGCGACGACGACCCCGACACCCCGACCTGCGGTCACCTGGGTACCGCTGTAGGCCATGCAGACGCGGTCGCCGAGCGCGAGTCGGTCGCGGTCGATCGCCTCGGTCACCTTGTCGGTGGGCTCGGACTCGCCGGTGAGAGCCGCCTCTTCGATCCGCAGGTTGGCGGCGTCGATGAGGCGCAGATCGGCTGGCACGATCGCGCCGGCGTCGAGTTGGACGATGTCACCCGGGACGAGATCGCCCGCTGGCACCTCCGTGGTGCGACCGCCGCGCACGACGCGCACGATCGGCACCGCCATCTTGCGCAGCGCGGCGATCGCCTGTTCGGCTCGGTACTCCTGATAGAAGCCGAGGAGCGTGAACAACACGACGATTGCGCCGATCGCTCCCGCCTCGAGAAACTTGCCGAGGACGAGTGACAGCAGCGCAGCGGCGATCAGGATCAGCACCATCACGGCGGAGATCTGCTCCCAGATCAGTCGCCACGGGCTCGTCGAACCAGTGTCGACCAACTCGTTCGACCCGTACTCGTCGAGTCGACGCCCGGCCTGCTGCGCATCGAGGCCGCCGCGATCGACCTGCAACTCGTCGAGAGCTTCGGAGCTGGTCAATCGATGCCACTCGACCGAGGTCACGCGGGGATCGTGCGCGGGCGTCGTCGTCACGGCACTCATGATCGTCGACGCGGTCCGTCGGGGAAGGTGACTCGATCCACCGAGGTGGCGGATCGACGGGGGTGTTCGTACACGTTGGGGTCCTTTCAGCGCACGCATCGACGTTCGCTGAAGGTCTTCCCGCCCGCTGAGCGAGCTAACCGCGCCGGCTCTTGCGAGCGTGATGACGACCGGTCTCGTGGGGTACTCCCCTTCAGTGCTTCACACGATACCGCCACCCATCCACACCACCGCCCCACGACAGAGTGGGTCTGACCCACTCTGTCGCTCGCGACTTTCAGGCCGGGCTCGCCAGTCGCGCTGCCTCGCGGCGTCGGCGATCACGAGGTTGTCTGAGATCGACGCCCGCCAAGTCGCGGCGGCCGGTCACCCCGAACTTCTCATACACGCGCTGGAGGTGATTCTCGACCGTGCGAACCGACACCCCCAACTCGTCGGCGATGTCGCGATTCGAACGGCCCTGCGCAGCGCGTTGCGCGATGGCGCTCTCGCGGTGCGTGAGGACGACGCCGTCAACCGAACCACCCGCCGACTCGGGCGCCAACGCCAAGGAGCAGAACCATTCCTCGCCGGTTCGCCGGAACGCTTCGGCTGCGCGCCGTCGAGCTCTCGCGGCGTCGCGAGTGAGCCCGCGGCGCGCCGACAGCGTCGAGGAACGTTGGAACGCCTCGCAGGCGAAGAGGTCCGCACCGATCGCTGCGAAGTGCTCTCCGGCCGTCTCGAAGCCGAGCGGATCGTCGGAGCGGGCCGCCTCGAGCGCCATCGCCCGAGCCGGTGCCAAGCGACCCTGCGCCGCGCCGAGCCGCTCGATCACGTCGCTCTGCCTCCAGACACCACCGAGTCGAACGACATCGTGCGCGACCGCACCGCCCAACGACACCGCTCCGACGTCGAACGCATCCTCGGCGATCCGCCCGAGACGGGAGATGGCGCCGTCCACGTCGCGACGCGCGGCCAGCAGCCAGGCACCCGCACGCTCGACCTCGATTCCCATCATCTGCGCCGGATGATCCCCGAGCCGACACAGGTCCTCCCACCAGCGTTCCGCCTCGCCGACCGCTCCCGACAGAGCGCTCGCCTGAAGTGCGCCCGCCAACGCCCAACGCTGCGGGCCCCGCGAGTGCAGCCACCCGAAGGTCGCTGCCGACTCGGCGAAGAACGTTGCCGCCTCTGCTGCCCGACCGCGGAGCAACAGGGTTCGGCCCAGCACGAGCGAGCAGTACGCCTGACCGTTGCGATGCCCCTGCTCGACGCTGACGGCATGCGCGAGCCGAGCGAGCTCCTCGGACGCCGTCAGCTCTCCCGCCTCGCTCGACGCCAACGCCTGGGCGACGAGATGAATCCCCGGGTCGGACATCCCCAACTCGGAGGTCACCGCCGAACCGAGTTCGAACGCCCGAGCCGCGAGCGCCATCGCGTCCTCGCTTCGACCGTCGAGTGCCCGAGCGACCCCCGCAGCGATCGCCGCCGTGACGTAGACCCGGATCGGACGCGTCTCGTCGATCAGATCGTCGCTGAGATCGAGCGCTTCCGACAGGCGCCCACGCATCGCAGCGATGACCGCACGCTCGGACCTGATCTCGTCGCGCCATGCTCCAGCGGGTACCTCCAGCTCCGCGTCGCGCAGCTGACGGTCCGCGGTCGACGCATCGCCGAGCGCCCAGAACGAGGTCACGGCGCGCTGGATCCCGAGCATGGCGCGGTCGGCGTCGGACGTCTCGCCACCGAGTTCGGCGAGGAGCCGCGCCGCGCGTTCGGGTTGGCCGAGACCGACGAACGCCTGACAGACCACGATCGCGGCATCGACTCGACGCGAGCTCATCGCGTGCGACGCCAACTCGATCGCCAGCCACTCGTCGCGGTCGTAGAGCGCACGCCGAGCTGCGAGCACCATGTCGTCGGTGACCGGGGTTCCACCCGCGCGCAACTGCCACGTCGAGGCGCGCACGATGTCGTCGCGGCGACGCAACGGGGTCCGCTCGATCATCGAGAGGAGTTCGCGGTGCAGCAGCGACGAACGAGACGCCGTCATCCGACGTCGCGCGACGTCGCCGAACATGGGATGAGCCATCCGGACGTCGCGTCGCATCGAATCCGCCACGACCTCGATCAGTCCGCTGCGCTCGGCGGCGTCCAACTCAGCGGCGGACACTGCGTCACGGAGCAGGACGAACGGCAGCGGTTCGCCCACTGCAACCGGATCGACCACATGACGCTGCTCGGCGACGAGGTCGTCGACCCGCGAGGCGATCAACTCGTCCAGTCGGTTCGAATGCGGATCGGCAACCAGGTACCACGTGCCGTCTCGGTGCTCGAGGGCACCATCGGCCACCGACGAACGAAGCAGCTCGCTCACGAACAGCGGCGAACCCTTCGTCAGTCCCCAGAGCCGGCGCAGCGCCGTCCGATCGACCCGACCGGGGAGCACGGAGGTCACGAGTTCGTCCTGTGCGTTCCGCTCGAGCGGTCCGACGTCGATTCGCGCGATGTGATCGTCTTTCCACAACACCGTGACAGGCGCGGGTACCTCACGCAACGAGGGGCCCGGTTCGGTCCGCATCGTGGCAAGCACGACCAGATCCTTCGAGACGACCATCGTCGCCAGCACCGACGCGATGTCGGCGTCGAGCATCTGAATGTCGTCGATCACCAGCAGCACCGGCTGGTTCAGGTCCAAGCCGTGGAACATCGAGGCACCCGTCGTCAGCGATGCCACCACGCGCACGACGGTCCGGGTCGCTTCATAGTGATCGGCGAGTTCTCGAGCGACACGGGTCTTTCCGACGCCTCCCGGGCCGGCGATGAGCACGCTTCGATCGCGATCGAGATCGCGTCGACACGCATCGACCACCTCGTCGCGTCCGACGAACGGCCACGGCCCCGAGTCCACGACCGAACACTACGCAGCCGAGTCGCGGTGATGCCGACCGTTTCGTCACCACATTCTGAGTAGTCGCTACTCACGACGCGGGGATCCGCCTGCTCCAGGATCGGTCGCATCGGGGTCAACGAGTTCGATCAGCATGACGAGCACGGTGACCAGCACACCACGACGCCAACGGGAGACAACGATGGGACTGTTCAAGCAGATCAAGCAGATGAAGGAGAGCGTCGCGGAAGCCCCGGAGCTCATTCGCAGCGCCAAGGAGATGCAGGAGTCGATGCAGCGCCAAGCTCAGACAGCGTCGGCGGCAGCGACGGGTGCAACAGGAGCCGGCGCCTCATCGCTCGACGACGAGACGATCAACGACGTCTCGTTGGCGCGCTACGCGGAGATCTGCCGGACCGGAACCGAGCGCGGCGTCACGGACCTCGCAGGCGTCGCCGCGATCGCGGCCGAACACGGAGTGGGCGCGAGCGATTGGGATGCAGCGGTGCGCGGATGGAACGCGCGGTTCGTGAGCGACACGAACGCGGCGATGCGCTTCAACGCGCTCTGGCGAGGCGTCGGCTGATGGGCTTCATGAAGGACATCCGCGAGATGAAGAAGGCGGCGAAGGATGCGTCGGCAGGCTTCGACCCCGCTGCGCAGATGCGCGCTGCGACCGCCCAGATGCGGCAGGTCGCCACACAGCAACGGGTCATGACCGAGGGCATCGCCGCGCCGGCAACAGTCGTCGCGGTCCGGGACTCGGGAGCGATGATCAACTACCAACCCGTGGTCGACGTCGACATCTTGATCGCACCCGACGGCCAGGTGCCGTGGCCAGGCAGCATCGTGAGCATCGGGCACGGCCAACTCGCAGGTATCGCGCCGGGCGTCAAGATCACGGTTCGCTACGACCCCACCGATCCGTCCACCGCAGTCCGCGTGTGAAACAGATCGCCGTCGCATTCGGCGTCGGCGCAGCGACCGCCGTCGTCACCAGCATTGCGCTGACGATGCGCCCGACCGAGATCGGCGCCGTGGATGTCGGCATCGTCGCCATCGCGTTCTCGGCGGCGATGGCCTGCAGCGTGCTGTGGGGTGTGTTCGGACGCGAATTCGCCATGATCGGCGTGGCGTGGTGTGGGGCCTGGACTGCTTGGTCGACCGGGGTCTTGATCCGCTTCTTCACCGACGACACCACCGACCTGCTCGTCGGTTCGATCGCGGTGTTGGCGCTGAGCGTCGGCGGCTTCGTCGTCACGTTCGTGGCCTGGATGATCGGACAGATCGTGTGCGTGTCGACCGGCCACCACACCTCCAAGGAGCTCAGTGAGATCGCAACCGGCCGGCCGGATTCCTGGGTGTCGGTGTCAGGCCAGACGCTGCCGGAGTTGTTCGACGAGGTCGAGCGACTCGCGCCGCGCGGCGAACCACTGGAAGCGCGGTCGATGGGGATCGAACATCGTCGAACCTGGAAGCGGCCCGTTGCGATCGTGGCGACGCGTCGGACGCTGATCGTCGCTCCGATCAACGCCGACGGGCTCCTGCGAGACGACGTGGCCCTCATCTCACCTCCGACACTGACCAGCGCGTCGGTTCGCAGTCTCGACCGGACCGGTGCGACCCGACGCTCTCTCTCGCACCACGACGACGTGATCGAGATCACGACCGTCGACGGTCGACACCGCCGGCTGACCTTGGCGTACGAGCCACGCCGACGGCCGACGACCACCGAACCCGAACCAGAGGTCGGCGCCGCCAACGCGGTCCGCCGATGGATCCGGGTCAACGCAACCACCTACCACTGACAAGAAGGGCAGACCACCAATGGGAGTCTGGGCAAACAAGCAAGAAGACGCACACCGAAAGATCTACGAAGCGGTGGAGGACGCTTCCCCGGCAAACGAGACCCTCATCGGGGCCGTGCACGCAAGCATGCAGAGCGCGTTCTCGGTCAAGTTTCTCGGTGTGGGCGTGACCGAACACCACCTCATCATCCTGCCGCTGAACAAGCGATGGAAACCGACCGACGAACCCGCGTTGTTGCTGCGTCCCGATGATCTCGAGATCGACACGCTGTTCGACCGCAAACCCGGCGTCGCGGGTTTCTTGGCACTCAACGCCGAAGAGCGCGGCACGCAACTGCGCTTCAGTGCTCGCGGCAAGAAGTACAAGCTCGAGGTGATGGGCGGCACGCTGGTGCAGGACGCGCTGACCTCCAGCGGCCAGAAGGACGGCCTGGCCGCGCTGTACGAGTTCCTCGACGCCGCCCGCAGCTGACCCACTCCTCCCCCGGCGACAGAGTGGGTCAGACCCACTCTGTCGCTCGCTGGGTCGCTCGCTGGGTCGAATGGCTCTGGACGAGAGCGGGCAGGCCTGTACATGTGGAGATGGCCATGGCCGAACTCCACATCGCCACGTTGCTCGCTGTGCTCGTGGCGTCGCTCGTCATCATCGTGATCGTCGGCACCCTGTTGGCGCGCGTCGGCGACGAGATCGCCGAACGCACCGGGCTCGGACGGCTCTTCGTCGGCGCACTGTTCGTGGCGATCGCCACCTCGCTCCCCGAACTCGGCACCGACATCGCGGCGGCGTTGTCGGACGCGCCCGATCTCGCGATCGGCGACCTGTTCGGATCGAGCATGGCGAACATGGCGATCCTCGCCATCGTCGATCTGCGCTTCCGCGGGCAACTTCTGCCCGTGGTCGAGTTGGGTCACGCTCGCGTCGCTGCGGTGGCGATCGGGCTCACCTCGCTCGCGATGCTCGGGATCGCGATGCCGAGCAGCATCGACATCGCTGGCGTCGGGGTCACTTCGATCATGTTGGCCGCCGGGTACGTCGCTGCGCTCGCCTGGTTCCGACGGGTGCCGCCCATCGGCGCCGTGGTTCCGACACCGACCCCGTTCCGACATCCGCAGCGGTTCGGCGACCGGTGGGCGGGCACGGGGCCGCTGATGCGACGGTTCGCCGGTGCGGCGCTGGTGCTGGCGATCGCTGCCCCGGCCCTCGCGCTCACGACCGAGGAGGTCGGTCACCGCAGCGGTATCAGCCAGGGCTTTCTCGGCGTGACCTTGCTCGCGACGGCGACCTCGCTCCCCGAGCTGGCGACGTCGTTGGCCGCGGTGAAGATGGGCTCGTTCGATCTCGCCGTCGGCAACCTGCTCGGGAGCAACGTCGCGAACATGGCGATGATCTTCCTCGTCGACATCGCCTATCGACCGGGGCCGATCTTGTCGTCGGTCGAGGACGTCCACCTGGTGGCAGGCAGCGGTGCCGTGCTGCTGATGGCCCTGGCGCTCGCGAGCATCACGAGCGGCCAGGCCAACCGAGCGCAGCGCTTGGAGCCGGACAGCATCGTGCTGCTCGTCGCGTACGCCGGTGCGATCACCGCGGTCGCGCTCGCCACGTGACGAAGACTGAGCGACAGAGTGGGTCTGACCCACTCTGTCGCTCAGTCGAGGGTGAGGTGGACGGTGGCTCGTCCGGATTCGAATGTGCCGGTTCGGGCCTGGACGGTGATCTCCCACCGGCCGGCCAGCGCCAGGTCGACGAGCGCGTGGTAGCTCCCGTCGCCCAGGCGATGCGGTGGCAGGACGAGCGGGCCGACGCCGAGGTCGGGAGCGGCGGCCTCGATGATCGGATCCCACACCAGTTCGAGCGGCGCACCTGCGAGATCGGTCAGCGTGACGAACACCTCGTTCACCCCCAGCGCTGCGGGCGTTACCACGATCCGCGCCGATCCGACGCCGGAGCTGAGCTCGACCAACTCGCTCACTGGGTCCGCCGACACGACCTGAGGCTCCACGATCGCTGCGGCCTCGGGCGGACTCGACACGAGCACGCCGGTCACCGCCACCACCCCAGCGAACAACGCCAACTCCGCTCCCAAGCTGCGGCGAAACCGAGCGTCCACGCCGTCGGCTCCGACGTCGACATCTGCGACCTCGAGCCGCGGGATGACCCGAGCGCGGTGATACCACCCCAGGCCGACGAGGCCGATCACCAGAATGACCTTCACCAGCAAGAGCACCCCCCATCGGCTCCACAGTTGCGCACCGAGATCGGGAGCGATGGTCACGGCCAGTGCGGTGCCACCGGCCGCAACCGCGACGACCGCCCAGATCGCGACTGCTGAGACGTCGACCACTGCAGCACGCCACCGCTGCGAGTCGGCAAGTTCACGGCGGCGACCGATCACCAGCGCAGCGACACCGCCGAGCCAGAGGCTCCCGGCAGCGAGGTGCACCACACCGCCGAGCGCGGCGACGCCGTCGGAATCGGCCGAACGGGTGTGTCCTTCGACGACCAGACCGACGAGGACAGCGCCGGCACCGACTGCCCAGCGGCCGACCGCACCGCGACCCGCCGGACCCGTCGATGCCAGCACGACCAGCCCGGTACCGACGCACACGGCAAGCAGTCCGACCGCACCATCGAGCGCTCCGCTCCAACCGTCGAGGTTCGCGATGCCACTCCACGATCCGTCGAACTCGCCGACACGAGCAGCGGTCGCGATCACCAGCGCTCCGAGACCGGCGAGTGCAGCACGCCGCACGACGGCGCTGATCGCCGGCGCCGACCACCGCCGAGCGAACCAACTCGCCCCGACCGAAACCAGCGCGGTCCCATACACGAGCGCGTCCGCCAACGCTCGTAGCGCTCCGAGCCCGGTGGGTGATGCGGCCCGGTCGATGACGACGTCGTCGAGCGTCGCCGCGCCGACGTGGAACACGGAACCGCCGCTCACGGGATGCGAGTCGATGGAGACGACTCGCCACGAGACGACATAGGTGCCATCGTCGAGCGGCGACGTCGGCGAGATGCGCAGTTCGTCGCCCACGACCTCAACGTCGACGGCGACCGAAGCACCGGTGTCGTCGAGCAGGGTCACGGCGTCATCGTCGACCCGGACCGTTTCGGTGAACGTGACGGCGATCGTGCCCGGTGAATCCTCGACCACCTCTCCGTTGGCCGGGTCGATCGACAGCAAGATGGCGTGCGCTTCGGCGGTGCGCGGTGCGCCGACGAGCACCAGCAGCGCAGCCACCAGCGCCAACGCGCACCGAGGCATGGCCGCGCCGCACCACATCTCGCGGATCAGCCGTGCCCGTGACCCATGTCGTGGGCGACGTCATGCGCCTCGGCGGCAAGCGACGCGGCGATCTCGAGGTCACCAGCTTCGAGCGCCGCGTCCAACTGCTCCAGGAGCGACAGCAACTGCGCTTCGGCCGACTCCGCTGAGGGCTCCATCGCCGAGACGGCGGCGATGTAGTCACCGACGACCATTCGCTGCGCCATGGCGTCGAGCGCGCCGTTCGCGAGCTGATCGTCGAGTTCGTGCAACGCGCTCACGTCGAGGTCCGTGTCGCCATGCTCGTCGTGATCCATCTCGTCGTGATCCATCTCGTCGTGATCCATCTCGTCGTGATCCATCTCGCCGTGATCCATCTCGCCGTGATCCATCTCGCCGTGATCCATCTCGCCCATGGACCCGTCGAGGGAGCGCACCTCGGCCATGAAGGTCAGCGGTGCTGCTCCGTCGAACTCGAGCGTGACCTCGACCTCGTCGGGATACGCGGACGAATCGATACCCAGGAACATCACATGCGGGCCACCGGGTTCGAAGACGAACTCCCCACCGGCGGGCACGACGAAGCCTTCCGCGCGTTCGACCATCGACATCGTGCCATCGTCACCCACGAGGGTCTCGTGCAACTCGACCTGGTCGGTGACCGGGCTCGACGCCGACACGATCGTCACGTCGACGTCGCCGGGGTTCGACACGATCCCATAGGCGGCGCTGGTGGATTGGCCGTCGGCCGGCTGCCGAGACCATGCATCGACGATCGACATCGTCGCCGTGTCGCTGTCGTCGGGCTCGCTCGCTGCCGGCTCTCCATCATCGGGCTCATCTTCGACCGGCGCCGTGTCGGCGGGCGCGTCCGTCACCGCTGGGACCGACTCGGTTGAACCGGTGTCATCGCTCCCGCAGGCGGCGAGGCCAAGTGCGCCAACCGCGAGAGCGGCGACAGTACGACGAGACAAACGAGAACAGTTCCGACGGCAGTGCATGAATCCAGGGTCGTCACCGACCCCGGTCGAGTTCCCGACAGATCTCCGAACGCATCGACCCTCGCAGCGACAGGACACTGACCTTCCATTCTGGAGTATCGACGGCTACGATCGCCGCATGGCGTTTCGACTTCCCACCATCGCCCCGTCGTTCCGGTCGAAGTCCGACCGGTCGGCATCGGCCGGCTTCGTGTTCCGAAGCGAACTGCCGGTCACGTCGCGCTGGACGATGGCCCCGTTCATGCCCCACGCCCTGCGCGTGAAGCGCTCACTCGACACGACGATCGACGCCGACGGCGGCCTCCTCGCCTACGAACTGGTCGCGAACGTGAGCGCGAAGAAGTTCACGGTCTCGTCGGCGTGGCGCGACGAAGCGAGCTTCGCCGCCTGGGTCGGCACCGACGTCCACCGCAGTGCGATGTCGACGCTCGGCCCCAAGGTCAGCGGTGGCACGTTCGAGACCGAGACGATCGAACACGAACCCACCGACGATCCACCACTGGCGTGATCGAGCCAGCCGAGCCGGGCCCGACGATTCCGTTGAGCGCGTCGTCGGCGGTGGTCCTCGGGCTCCTCGCCACGGGCGGGCCGCAGACCACCTACGACATAATGGGCTACATCAAGGTCTCGATCGGCTACTTCTGGCCGTTCCCGATGTCGCAGATGTACGCCGAGTCGCGGCGCCTCGAGGCGGCTGGCTACATCGTCGGAGAGCAGGAACCCGCCGGGCGACGGCGTCGGCGACTCTCGATCACCGACGCCGGCCGCGCCGCGCTCACAGAGTGGCTTCGCACGCCCGTCGACCGCCAGACCGAGATCCGCGACATCGGTCTCCTCAAGCTGTTCTTCGTCGACGCCGAACCAACCCTCTCACCGTCGCAACTCGCCGCCGAACAGGTCCGCGCACACACCGAACGCCTGACGGAATACCGCGCGATCGCGGCGACCTTCGCCGGGGATCGTCCGCTGGCAGAACGCACGGTCGAACTCGGCATCGCCTTCGAGACCGTCGCCATCGAGTTCTGGCAAAACGTCGAGCACGACCCCTGACCCTGTTCGACGACTCCGCCTGTTCGACGACTCCCGACGCGCTGGCTCGATCGGACCAGCGACCCGGCACTCGGGGGGTGCGCCGCTCGCCGGGCGGCCCGACGGCGGTCGCCCCATGTTGTATCCCTCTTCGCATGTCGTTCGTCTCCATCACAGCGATCGCACCAGCGATCGCGACAACCACGGCCCACCGGGCCAGGAAGAGGAGTATCGACATGAACTTCGTCAATGAAGCAAGCTGGGACCGAGCCGCACGGGTGGTCGTCGGCGTCGCCCTACTGATCCTCGGACTCGCCGTGGTCGATGGCGGCCTCGGGGTGGTCCTCACGATCGTCGCGTTCGTTCCATTGCTGACCGGCTTGGTCGGCTGGTGCCCGCTGTACACGATCTTCCGATTCCGTACGACCCGCGACACGCATGCCGGATCTGCCACCTGACTCCCAACCCGACATGCGGCGGGACGTGGGGTCTCACACACGACGCCCACCGTCGGGCGACGAACTGGCCGAGCACATCGAAGCGCTCTATCGGTTCGCGCTCGGCGTGGCCCGAGACCATGAGCTCGCCGCCGACCTCGTGCAAGACACCCTCGTCCGGGCGATCGAGAAACGGTCGCAGTACCGAGGCGACGGATCGCTCCTCTCGTGGCTGCGCCAGATGCTCCACCATCTGGCGATCGATCGGGCACGCCGTTCTCGCCACGAGGTGCTGGTCGAAGACGTCGAAACGAACTGGCGGTCGGACGACTACACCGTCGATCCGGCGATCGTCGCCCAACGCTCGGCCGATCGAGACGAGTTGGAAGACGCGCTCGTCCGCCTCCCGGTGCCGTATCGAACCGCAGTGGTGCTCCACGACATCGAGCGCTGGAGGGTGCGTGAGATCGCGGAACTCCTCGACATCTCACTTCCCGCGGCCAAGCAGCGGTTGCGGCGAGGGCGAATGATGCTCGTCACCGCCTTGGCAGACGGCGCATCGCGTCGCGAACGACTCAAAGGGGTACCGATGCGATGCTGGGACGCTCGACGCCACGTCTCCGACTTCATGGACGGACAACTCGACGACGCGACCGCCACCACGGTCCGCGCACACCTCGAGGTCTGCCCGACCTGCCCACCGCTGTATGCATCGCTCGTCGATGCTCGCGACCGCCTGGCCGACCTGCGCGATCCCGACTCGGTCATTCCCCCGGCGTTGGAAGCGCGCCTTCGACGCGTCGTCGACCACTCCGACGACGCCGATCAGGGATCGCCCCGCCGGGCCTGATACGCCTTGCCCAGGCGCCGTACACCGCGCTGATACCGCGCTGATACCGCGCTGACATCGCGTCGCAACGCGCCGACATCGCGTCGGGCGGACTCGACCGGCCGGTTCGTCAGCCAGTCGGCTCGCTCGTGGCGGGATCGATCAAGTCGATGACCGCGCGAGCAAGCGCAGAGCGTCGAGCGACGGAGCCGAGCCCGCCCAGCTGCTCCCAGCTCTCGAATGACGTCATCGCGCCGATGACCGCCGCCCGCTGCGCGGCCGTCTCCGCCGGCTGTCGGTCGAGCTCCGCCGCGAAGTGCTGGGCGATCTGGTCGACGAAGGTCGACCGCAACCGCTCGATCGTGTCGGCGAACTCGGTCACATCGACCAGTTGACGTCGAACGAGTCGTGCCATCGGAGCCGTGCGCGTGTAGAAGTCGTCACGCGCCGAAACGAAGCGATCGACGCGATCGGCCAGCGAACCCTCACCGATGCCCGCGATGCCGATCACGTCGTCGAAGCGCTGGAAGTAGCGGCCGATCGCCGACTCGCGGAGCGCGCCGAGGGAGTCGAAGTAGCGGAACAGCGAAGCCTGCGACACCCCGGCGCGCTCGACGATGTCGTCGACCGGCGGGAGCGAACCGGACTCGAGGATGAGGTCGATCGTCGCATCGACGACGGCGTGGCGGCCGCGCTCACGGCGAAGCCGGCGGCCATCGATCGCCTGGTCGTTGCCGGTCATCGGCCGCTCATCGCGTCGAGGCGCGCGGACCCGCTGTCGAACCTGCCGTCGTGCATCACGTCACCAATCATGTACGCCAGATGTTGACAGTGCGACTCTCATAATGCAAGATCGTGCGCATCCCGCCGCGGACTGAACATGCGACGACGGGATCCACGCCGACACGAAACGACACACGGAACCGCCGATGGCAACGAAACGAGCACACGTCGACAAGACGACGACGGTTGCAGCCGAGCCGGCCGCAGCGTGGGCGGTGCTCGCCGACTTCGGCGCCATCTCGTCGTGGGTCCCGCTGATCCAGCACTCCTGCATCCTGTCGCCCCACGCGGACGGGCCCGGCGCCGTGCGACGTGTCCAGATCGCGAGGCAGACGCTCGTCGAACGCGTCATCGAGTGGAACCCTCCACACCGACTCTCGTACGCGATCGACGGACTCCCACCGATCGTGGGCAGCGCCCGCAACACGTGGACCCTGTCGCCCGGGACCGACGGTTCGACCGTCGTGACCTTGACGACCGAGATCGACACGGGCCGCAACCCGGTCAAGTCGCTCGTGGCCTCGAAGGTCTTGGAGCGCATGTCGACCGCGTCGGAACTGATGCTCGCCGGGCTCGCGGCGGCCGTCGCCCCGCCCACGGACCCGACCGACGAGCCCGAGAACGAGCCCGAGAACGAGCACACCGGACTCGACCAGCCGGCGCCCGCCCACCCTGTCCAGACGGAGGAATCCCCATGAGCGAGCGGCCCGACGTCATCGTGATCATGACCGACGAGGAGCGCGCCGCTCCTGCGTACGAGAACGACGAGCTGCGCGAGTGGCGGCGAACGCTCGACGGGGCTCGCTGGTTCGACGAGCACGCAGTCACCTTCGACCGGCACTACACCGGCTCGCTCGCGTGCGTGCCGAGTCGTCCGACACTGTTCACCGGTCAGTATCCCGACGTACACGGCGTCACCCAGACCGACGGGCTCGGCAAGATGGCCGACGATTCGCGCATGCGTTGGATGCGACCGCACGAGGTTCCGACGCTCGGCAACTGGTTCCGCGCCGCGGGCTACGACACGCACTACGACGGCAAGTGGCACATCACCCACGCGGATCTCCACGACGACGGCGGCGAGCCGTTGCCGACCAACACCGCCACCGGCGAGGTCCTCGCCGACAACGTCGAGCGGTACCTGGCCGCCGACCCGCTCGATCCGTACGGGTTCTCGGGGTGGGTCGGACCCGAACCCCACGGCGGGCTCTTCGCGAACTCTGGTCTGGTGCGCGATCCGCTCATCGCCGCACGCGTCGTCGGTTGGCTCGAAGATCGCTACGCGCGTCGCGCCGCTGGCGACGCCGATGCCCTTCGGCCGTTCCTGTTGGTCGCAAGCTTCGTGAACCCGCATGACATCGTGCTGTTCCCGCTGTGGGTGCGGCGCGGTATGCCCGACGAGTTGCGCGGCGTCGAGGTCCCGTCGGTGCCGATGTCGCCGTCCGACTTCGAGGACCTCCGGACCAAGCCCGCTGCACACGTCGCGTACCGTGCTGCGTATCCGTCGTGCTACGGCCCCGCGGCGGCAGTCGCTCCGCTCTACCAGGAAAACCATCAGCAGTACCGCGACCTCTACTACCGCTTGCACGCGACCGTCGACGGGCCGCTCGATCGGGTTCGGCAGGCGGTCTCCGAGGGCACGACGACCACCGACGGCAACGCGGTGATCGTGCGCACGTCCGATCACGGCGAGCTGCTCGGCTCCCACGGCGGGCTCCACCAGAAGTGGTTCCAGCTCTACGACGAGTCGACGCGGGTGCCGTTCTCGATCGCGCGCGTCGGGCGTGACGCCACCGAGGGCCGCCATGTCGCTGCGCCGACGTCGCATCTCGATCTGGTTCCGACGCTCCTCGCAGCAGCCTCGATCGACGAAGCCGAGGTCGCAGCGAGACTGCGCGACGACTTCTCCGAGGTCCACAAACTGCCCGGCTCCGACCTGATGCCGGTCGTCGACGGCGCCGACGCCGACGCCGACCGGGTCGTCTACGTGACGACCCGCGACAACATGCCCGAAGGCGACACCGGCGCGAGCGG
The DNA here is from genome assembly GCF_046290335.1 of Ilumatobacter sp. GTDB lineage: Bacteria > Actinomycetota > Acidimicrobiia > Acidimicrobiales > Ilumatobacteraceae > Ilumatobacter_A. Next base: position 54,465 of record NZ_JBKAGH010000009.1, read on the forward strand.
CGTCGCCCGCGCCAACGGCCGGACCTCGGATACGCCGGGCATGCTGCGGATCAACGTGCCCGCGCACGTCGCCACGAACTTCGAGGGGATCGTGTGCCGCGTCGACGAGACCGATGTGAGTGCTGGCGCCGGCCATCTGTGGAAGCTGGTTCGCACGTTCGACGATCCGGCAGCGTGGACCGAGCCGGGCGTGCGCCAGTTGGCGAGCGACGGCCTCGGCGGGCCGCAGTATCGCACGACCGTGCTCGCCGATCAGTGGGAACTCTACGATCTGACCGACGACCCCGTCGAGATGCGCAACCGTGCCGACGACCCCGACGCGTTCGACGTGTTCGCCGTCATGTGTGATCGGATGAAAGCCGAGCGGCACCGAGCGATTCCCGAGCGCAACGAACCCTGGCCATACGTCGTGAGCCGACTGACCGAGATCGACAAGGTGCCGATGCTGCCGCCGCGGGCGCTGATCCAAGAACAGGTCCGCCAGCGTGTCGGTCAGCGCGTCGGCGAACGACGCCAGGCGCGTCGCAGCGGTCCGAGCAGCACGCCGCCGGCGCCGGCCAGACTGATCCGTCGAGGCCTCCAGCGTCTCGGGCTCCATCCCGACGATCCGCAGGCGACCAGCTTCGATCTCGCCGGACGGCGAGCGCTGGTCATCGGCACCAACCACGGCCAGCTCGACGTCGGTCGCCCGACGGGTGTGTTCGCCAGCGAGCTGACGGTTCCCTACTACGCGTTCATGGACGCGGGGACGACCGTCGACGTGGCCAGCCCGAACGGCGGCGTGATCCCGGTCGACCCGCTGTCGCTCAAGCCCGCGGTCCGATGCGCTGACGACGACCGTCTGCTCGGCGATCCGGTGCTGCGCGGCCGCCTCAACGCGTCACTGGCGGTCGGTGATCTCGACATGGCCGCCTACGACCTGGTGTTCCTCGCGGGCGGCTGGGGCGCAGCGTTCGACCTCGGCACGTCCGAGGTGCTGGGCGAACAGATCTCGATGGCGAATCACACGGGAGCGGTGATCGGCGGCGTCTGCCACGGCCCTCTGGGGCTCTTGCGAGCCCGGGCGGTCGATGGCAGCCCGCTGGTCGCCGGACGCCGCCTCACCGCAGTGACCGACGCCCAGATTCGTCAGCTCGGCATCACCTCGACACCGCAGCATCCGGAGACCGAGCTTCGGGCGGCGGGTGCGCTGTTCGAGAGCTCGACGGCGCGCCGCGAGGTCCTCGCGAACCACTGGGTGATCGATGGCAACCTGGTGACCGGCCAGAATCAGAACGCCGGCCCCATGGTGGCACGGCTGATGATGGAGCAGCTCGCGGCCAGACTCCCGGCCGCGCAAGTCGACGACGACGCAGCATCGCTCGCCTGACGATCGAGCGTGGTGCGCCTGAGATGATGGCGCCATGGCGCCGTATCCCAGGCACGTGAACCACGAGCTGAGCCCGATGGGGTGCCCGGTTCACCTCGATGACGTCGACTTGTTCGGCGACGGAGCGCAGGAGCACTGGTACGAGGCGTACGAGATCCTCCATCGCGAGGCCCCGGTGTTGCGTCTCGAAGGCGGCGGGTTCTCACCTGGCACGGACGCGTTCGTGCTCACCAAGCATGCCGACGTGAGCCTCGTCGTGCGAGATCCCGACCGATTCCCACCCCTGACCACGACCCGTCTCGGGCGCCTCGTCGACCAGGGCATGTCGCCCGACGACGCATACGCGACCCACGGGAGCCTGATGCAGGCGTCGATGCTGTCGCTACGGCCGACCCAGGAGCTGTACATCCGGCACCGCAAGGAACTCACCGACCCGTGGGTCGGCACCGGTGCGTTGCGGCACCGCGAGATGATCACCGGCCACGCCAACGACCTGATCGACGCGTGGTTCGACGACGGCGCTGGCGGCGGCGTGACCGACGGGGCGATCGAGGTCGAGTTCATCAGTCGGTTCGCGCGGCCGCTCCCGCAACGTGTGATGGCGACGATCCTCGGGTTCCCGCTCGACGACGTCCCGCTGCTCGCCGCGTGGGGCGACGCCGCGGTCACCCCGTTCGTCCACGGCCACGGACTCCGCCACGAGATGACCCCCGAGCAGACCGCCGACATGCTCGCCCGACTCGACGGGTTCCAGGAGTACATCTACGACCACGTCACCGCCAAACGCGGCGACCCGCGAGACGACATGATCAGCTTCCTGTGCGACGTGCACTACGACGCACTCGACCGGAAGCTGACCGACCTCGAGATCGCCGGCATCGTCCACGCCATGATCCTCGGCGGCCTCGAGACCACGCAGTACGCGCTGGAAGAACAAGCCCAGTTGCTGTGCGAACACCCCGGTGCGTTCGAGACGCTGCGCGTCGATCGGACGAAGCTGCGCACCTTCGTCGAGGAGGGGATGCGAATGCGTTCACCGACCCATGGGCTCTCGACTCGCATGACCGCGAACGACGAGGTGTTCCAGGGCGTCGACGTGCCGGCCGGGTCGCTGCTGCACCTGCGCTTCGGCGCCGCCAACGTCGACCCCGACGAATTCGAGCATCCCTTCGACCTCGACCTCGATCGCGACGGCGCCATCCGCCACCTTGCGTTCTCGGCCGGCCCGCGGGTGTGCCCGGGAGCGACGCTGTCACGCGTGGAACAGCAATCGGCCTGGAACGTGCTCCTCGATCGCATGGCGTCGATCGAGTACGGCGCCGACAACGACTGGCTCCATCAGCCCGGCATCATGCTCGGCACGAGCCGCCTGCAGGTCCGCTTCCGTGCCGTGTCCGGAACCGCCCAGACGCTGCCTCTCAGGAATCCATGAAGCCCGCGATGGCGGCGTCGGCTGCAGCGTCGAACGGTTGCAGCACGAGGTCGATGCTCCCGCTGTCGATCTCGGGAGCGAGCCGCTGAACATCACTCGCCGTGTGCGCGGTGACCGCCAGCTTCGCGCTGGCGCCCCACCGCTGCAGCGAGTTGGCGAGCACCTTGTTCGTGTCGACCCGCGGGATCGTGCTGACGATCCAGCGAGCCGAATCGATCGGCAGGCTGCTCGGAAACTCCGGGTCGTCGGCGTCACCGAAGCGCTTGGTGATGCGCTCGGCGAGCGCCTCCTCCTCGGGCCGGATCCGTGTGTGCGGGTCCCAATCGACGACGAGCACGTGATGACCGTTGCGGGCCAAATGCTCGACCAGGCGACGGCCGAAACGTCCGTAGCCGTACACGATCACGTCGACTCGCTCCGGCTGATGGGTGGGAACGTCCACGACCCCACGCCGCTCGAAGATGCTCAGCGCACCGCTCAATCGTTCGAAGATCTGATGCGAGTAGAGGATCAAGTACGTCGACATGGCGATCGTGATCATGCCGACGAGCGTGACGAGGCCGACCGCGTCGTTGTCGACGTGGCCCAGTTCGCGGCCGAGCGTGATCAGGATGAGCGAGAACTCGCTGATCTGCGCCACGGCCAACCCCGCCAGGAACGACACCCGCTTCGGATACCGCATCACGCCCATGATGACGAGCACGATCATCGGGTTGCCGATCAGGACGAACAGCGACAACACGATCGCGGCGGGGACCTGAGACCCGATGGCCGAGAAGTCGAGTTGCGCGCCGAGTTCGATGAAGAAGAACAGCAGCAGGAAATCACGAAGCCCGGTGAGCGACGCGGCGATCGATTCGCGGTACGGCGTCGACGCCACGGCGAACCCGGCGAGGAACGCGCCGACCTCAACGGAGAAGCCGAGCCAGTCGCTGAACGCTGCCACCGAGACCGCCCACGCGACCGCCGAGACGATGAGTAGTTCCTGCGACGACGCAACCAGGTCGAGGAGTCGGGGGAGTACCCAGCGGATGACGATCGCCATCGCGACGATCAGACCTGCTCCCTGCGCGGCGACGAGTCCGATCTGAACGGCAACCGAGCCGTCACGCTCGTTACCGATGGTGGCGAGCACGATCATCACGAGCACGACGACGATGTCTTGCACGATCAAGAAACCGAGGGCGATTCGGCCGTGGAGTTCGTCGAGTTCGCGCTTGTCGGACAGCAGCTTGACGATGATGATCGTCGACGAGAACGTCAACGCCACCGCGACATACAACGCGACGGTCGCCGACATCCCGAGCACGATCGCCAGCCCGAAGCCGATGAGGGAGGTGAACGCGACCTGTCCGAGGCCGGTGATCAGCGCGACCCTGCCGGTCGTACGCACCAGGTGGAGGTCGAGCTTCAACCCGACCAGGAACAGCAGCACGGCGATGCCGATCTCGGCGAACAGCTCGATCGGCTCGGTGTCACTCACCCAATCGAGCACCGAGGGACCGACGATGATGCCGACCGCGATGAAGGCGACCACCAACGGCTGGCGTGCTCGATTCGCGATGAACCCGATCGCGGCGGCCACCGCGAGGATCGCGGCCGTCAGCGTGAACGCATCGCCGGCGGCGATCATCCGGTCAGGAATTGAATCGCCCGGCTCATCGAGCCGGGACGGCCGACGACGACCAGACGATCACCAGCCTCACACGGCCGATCGGGATCTTTCTCGATGAGGTCATCGGTGTCATCACGGATGACCGCGATGACCATGGCGTCATCCGAGCTCTCGAGGTCGTGGAGCCGCTTTCCGATGGCTGGGGCTCCGGCCGGCAAGGTGACGGTCCGTAAGTTCGCTGCGTCGACGGGCTGACGCTCCGCCGGTTGCTCGACGACGAAACGAATACCCGACAGCAACGCCGCCAGCGTCGTCGATTCCGCCGCGTTGAAGCGAAGGGTCAACATCGACTCGTCGGACGCTGGCGGCGTGACCTGCAACGTTCGATTCATCGAGTCGGCGGGCGTGCTCACCGTCACCACGCTGCCGTCGCCGAGCGTCAGGGAGAAGAGGCGGGCGCTGCCCGGCATCGGATGCTCTCGGACGTGCACCTCACCGTCGTGAATCATCGCGATGAGACCGTCCTTCCCGGGGCTCGGCTCGAGTCGCATCGGTCACCGAGACCGCTCGACACGAGGCTGGTTCGACGCCCGCATGTTAGTCGACGGAGGTCGACGACATCACTCCAGGTCTGGCCGATCGTCGGCGCCGAACGTCCACAGATCGAGGTCGGTGAGGTCGAAGCCGTGGGGGAACACCACCAACAGACGGTCGTGCGCCGTGAGCACCGTGTGCCCGTCGGGGACGAACGTCACGTGGTCGCGCACCACGACCGAGATCCGGGCGTTGTCGGGCAACGGAACCTCGCGCAGGGTCGAACCGACCACCCGCGCCTCGGCCGGCAGCGTGACCTCGACGACGTCGGCGTCGAGCGCATCGACCGGCACGATCTCGGCCGCCACCGCCGTCGGGTCGTCGGCGGCGAGCCCGAGCCGACGGGCCAAGGGCGCAACCGTCGGCGCTTGCAGCGCCACCGAGACCACCACCACGACGAAGGCCACGTCGAACACGAGCGAACCGTCCGGATGACCGGCGGTCAAAGGAATCGTCGCCATCACCACCGGAACCGCCCCGCGCAGGCCCGCCCACGACACCAGAACGGTCTGGCGCCACGGCACCCGGAAGCAGGCCAGCACGGCGTGCACGGCCAGCGGTCTCGCGACGAAGACCAGCGCCACGGTGACGACCAGGGCCGTGCCGAGGTCGCCGGCGAGCGCGCTCGGGAACACCAAGAGTCCGAGGAGCAGGAACAGTGAGGCTTGCGCGGTGGCCGCGAGCCCTTCGTGGAAGGTCAGAACTCCACGGACCGGGCGTCGCTCGGTCGCCAGCACCACGCCGGTGAGATACACCGCCAAGAACCCCGACGCGCCGAGCAGCGCCGCGAGACCGTACGACACGCCAGCGATCGCCAGCGTCAGAACGCCGAACGACGTCGCGAACCCTGCGTGGAACCTCGTCACCAGAAACCGTGCGGCGAGTCCGACCGCGACACCCACGACGACGCCCCCGACGAGTTGTGCCGCCACGAACGTCGCCCAGTCGAGGCCCGACGGGTCGGCCCGCCACACCTCCACCATCCCGACGGTCAACATCACGGCGACCGGATCGTTCATTCCCGATTCCAGTTGGAGGAGCCAGCGCGTCCGGCGCGGGAGCGACTCGCCCCGTAGTGCTGCGAACACCGCGGCAGCGTCGGTCGAGGACACGACCGCTCCCATCAGCAGCGCCGTCTCCATCTCGAGGCCGAGCAGGTAGCGCGACGCCAGCGCCACGACTCCAGCGGTGACCGCGACGCCCGCGGTCGCCAGCAAGCCAGCGGGGACACCGACTCGTCGAAACGAGGTCGGGTCGGTGGTGAGTCCGCCTTCGAACAAGATCACCAACAGCGCGACCGCCGCGATGTTCTGCGCCAGCGCGGCGTCGTCGAAACGAATCAGCGCGAACCCGTCGTCGCCGACGATCATGCCGAGACCGAGGAACAGCAGCAAGCTCGGCACCCGGTACTGCGAGGCGAGCCCACTCGCGACGACCCCGATCACGAGCAGCGCGCCGCCGAGCAAGACCGCCACGTCGACCCCGAATCCGGCGTTCACTGCGCCACCATCCGCCGAAAGCGTTCCGGCATCGGTCGGAGGCGAACGCTCCGTACCCGACACGACGACACGCCCGAACACTACCGGTGATCACCCTCCCCGATCCCGCGTCCGACACTGCTCGACGCGCCGCCAGGACCCGATCGCATCAGGTCACAGGAGTTGCTTGCGGACCCAACCGGAGAGCAACTCGACGGAGTAGACGATGACGAAGATCGCGATCAGCAGGCCCCCGAGCAGGTCCCACTTCAACAACTTCGCTCCCTGCAACAATGCGAAGCCGATGCCGCCGCCGCCGACGATGCCGAGCACCGTCGAACCGCGAATCGACGCGTCGAGCAGGTACAGGGAGTTGCTGACGAGCGATGGCATCACCTGAGGGAGCACCCCGGAGAATGTCTCCTGCATGCGGGTCGCACCGGTCGCCCGGATACCGTCGCGGGGACCTTCCTGCACCTCTTCGATCGCGTCGGCGAACAGCTTCGTAGCGAAACCGTAGAGGCCGATCGCCAGCGCCAGCACGCCAGGCTTCGGACCGAGGCCGAGGGCGGCGACGAAGATCACCGCGACGATCAGGTCGGGCAGCGCCCGCACCCCGAGGATGAAAAAGCGGGCAGTCGCGTAGATCCAGCGCGCCGGCGCCACGTTGCGAGCCGCGAGGAATCCGGTCGGGATGGCGACGATCAACGCGATGAACGTCGCAGCGAAGCCCATCAGTACCGTCTCGATCAACTGCTCCCCGAACTCGGGAATCCACCAGTCGAAGTTCGTCGGTACCATCCGCAAGAACACGCGCGGAATCTCCGGCAGGCCGGTGATCAGTTCGAGCACCGACATGTCGGTCATCGTGAACGACAACACGAGCATCATCGCGGAGAACGCCCCGAACACGTACATCGTGGTCCGCTCCCGCGTCCACGGAGGTGTCAGACGGCGCTCGCCGTTCGCGGCGATCACTTGGTCGACGGTGCGGTCCGGATCGACGGCGTAGTCGGCAGCGGCAGGTCCGCCCCGCAATCGGCTCAGCATCGAGACCTTGGTCTTGTCGTGGCCGAGGATGGTGGCGCGGACGTTGGTCGACACGACTTCGACGACGACGATCAGCGCGATGATCAACAGCGTGACGCCGAGGAGTTCTTCGTAGCGCAGGCCTCCCTGGAACGCCCGGATCTGCAGACCGATGCCGCCGGCGCCGACGAGACCGAGCAACGTCGCGGAGCGGAAGTTGATGTCGAGGCGATACAGCGTGATCGCGATGAACGACGGCAGCAACTGCGGGAGCACGCCGGTGGCGAGTTCCTGTCCCCGGCTGGCGCCCGTCGCCTGCACGCCTTCGCGCGGGCCTTCCTGGATCTGTTCGATCGAGTCGGCGAACAGTTTGCCCAACATGCCGATCGAGTGGATGCCGAGCGCCAACACACCGGGCAGCACCCCGATCGAATACACCCGCACGAAGATGAGTGCGAAGATCAGGTCGGGGATGGCGCGGGTGACGACGATGATCCCGCGGGCGATCGCTCGCATCCAGCGCCAGCGCACGATGTTCGACGCAGCGAGGAACCCGAGCGGCACCGCGAGCAACACGGCGAGGAACGTGCCGACGAAGGCCATGAAGAACGTGTCGAGCGTCGCTTCCCAGATCGGCTGGAAGTCTTCGATCCGAGGCGGCCACATCCGACCGAGCAGGTTGGAGATGTCGTCGCGCTCGAAGAACAGTGTGAGCGGGTTGACGCCGATGTCGTAGAGCGACCACAGCGAGACCCCGAGAAAGAGCGCACCGACCAGCCACATCGTGGCGCGTTGGCGGGTCCACTGTGGTGCGTCGCGACGGTCCGACGTGGGCGCGGGCGGCGCTTCCGGGAGCTGGCGTTCGTGCAGAATGGTCACGACGGCGCGACCTGCAGCTGGTACTCCTTGGCCTTCTCGCCGGTCGGGTCGAGCCGACGGTAGACCTCCATGACCCGGGCCTCGTCGAGTGACGAGTCGACCTCGGTGTCGAGTACGACCTGGCCGTCGCGGAGCCCGACCAGCCGGTTCGCCCAGCCCAGAGCGAGGTCGACCTGGTGGAGCGAGCAGACGACGGTGATGTTGTCCTCGACGCACGACCGGAACAGGACGTCCATGACCTGGCCGGAGATCTCGGGGTCGAGCGAAGCGACCGGTTCGTCGGCGAGCACCAGTCGCGGCTTCTGCATCAGCGTGCGGGCGATCGCAACGCGCTGCTGTTGCCCACCCGACAGCGTGTCGGTGCGCTGGAAGGCGCGGTCACCGAGGCCGACCCGATCGAGTTGTTCGAGCGCCTCACGTCGAATCGCCTTCGGATAGCTGAGGACGCCGTAGCGCGGCCACCGAAGGCGCCCGAGAGCGCCCGACATCACGTTCTCGAGACACGACAGCCGCCCGACGATGTTGAACGACTGGAACACGAACCCGACCTCGCGACGCAGTTCGCGCAGGTCTTTCTGGCCCAATGACGCGAGGTGTCGGTCGAGCACCTGCACGGTGCCCGACGTCGGGCTGTGCATCCCGTTGAGATGACGGAGCAGGGTCGACTTCCCCGATCCGGAAAGGCCGATCACCACGGTGAGCTGCCCCTCGGCAACCGACAGCGAGACGCGATCGAGGGCGGTGACGCGACCGTTGTCGAAGGTCTTGGTGAGGTCGCTGACGGCGATGACCTCACGATGGTGAACGGCGGGCGGGTCGATGGTGGTGTTCATGGTGGGGTCTCGTCTCGGTCGATTCGTCGGGTGGTCGGTCGCGGGGTGAAGCGTGGGAATGCAACGGGAGGGGCGGCTGGCAGCCGCCCCTCCCGTTCGGTTCAGATGATCAGGCGTTGCAGCGGTCGGAGCCGGTGAGCTCACACAGCTCGCGGATCCCGTCGAAGTAGCTGTCGTCACCCTCCAAGTAACCCCAGAACGGACCATCGGAGAGCGGGCAGTCCTCGGTGGAGTCGCAGTAGCCGTTCTCGACGGCCCAGTCGACGTTGACCTTCGTGTTGACGATCTCGACCAGCGCCTCTTGCAGCGACTCGGGCAACCAGTTGCCGTGAGCGAGCGGCGGAGCAGCGATCGGCGTCGACTTCCAGATGATGTCGAGGACAGCGGCGTCGGGGTTCACGTCTTCGCCTTCACCCGTCGAGTCCATCACCCCGGCCAGGTCACCGGATTCGATGAGCTGCTGCGTCACCATCGTGTCGTAGGCGAAGCCGGCGTCACAGTCTCCGTTCGCGACGGCGATGGCCGATGCATCATGGCCACCGGCGAAGATCGATTCGATGTCGGTCGAGTTCTCGGTCGGGTCGAGGCCCACCTCGAGCAGCGCCGCCGAGGGGAACAAGAAGCCGGACGTGGAGCCCGGATCGACGAAGCAGACCCGCTTGCCGGCGAGGTCGGCAGGCTCGCGGATGTCGGACCCGACCGGCGTGACGAGGTAGGAGCGATAGTCGCCGTAGCCCTCGGGCGTCTCGGCCGACCACAGCCCGGTGACCTCGATGTCGGCGCCGGCACCGGTGGCGATCACGTAGGCGAATGCCCCGTACGAGCCGATGTCGACGCGCTGAGCGATCATGCCTTCGATCACGCCCGCGTAGTCGGCGGCTTGCACGAACTCCATCTCGATGCCGAGTTCATCGGCGATGATCTGCGGGGTCACGTACGAGCTGATGTCCTGCGCATTCTCAGCGGGCACCGCGGCGAACGTCAGCTTGTCCGGCCAGTCGGCGCGGTCATCGGCTGCTGGCTCCTCTTCGACGGCCGGCTCGTCCGCGGCTGCTGGCTCCTCTTCGACGGCCGGCTCGTCCGCGGCTGCAGGCTCCTCTTCGACGGCCGGCTCGTCCGCGGCTGCAGGCTCGTCCGCGGCTGCAGGCTCGTCCTCGGCAGCGTCGTCGCTGCCGCATGCCGCAGTGATCAGCACGAGCGATGCGGTGAGTGCGCCGAGCATGCGAGTGCGACGGCGACGGTGGGGGGATGAGATGGTGTTGTTCACACCGCCTTGTCTAGATAGCGCGGATGAACGACACGTGTCGCCGAGTCGACCGGGTGGCGAACGCTGTTCGAATACCTCGGGTCGCGAGCTCAAGCGCCGTGCGTGGGCGGCTCTTCCACGATGACGGTCACCTCGAACATGTCGGTCCTCATCCAGGCGTCACTCTCGTGGACGACGACGCCGGCCGGCTGATCCACCGTCTCGCTGACGACGTGCCACGACGGCATCACCGATGACGAGAAGTCGAGTGCGGACGCATGCGCAGGAGGAGGGATCGCCATCGCAACGCGGACCGAACGCCGCCTCGGGATGTAACCGAGCGACGCGAGCGTCTGGTGGATCGACGCTCCGTCGACGATCGCGTCATCGACCAGTCGACCGATATCAGCGGGGAACGAGTCCACGCTCGATGCCGCGACGAGCCCGTCGACATACGACACCCGGGTGAAGGTCAGCGCCCGGCTCGTTCCTCGACCGACCCACCTCCGATCGACGATCACCGTCGTCGGCCGATGTCCGGCCGCCTCGACGTTCCGGTGGAAGCTCGCGATCCCGCCGATCCGGATGACGTAGTCGAGGCGGTGCGCCACGAACGTTCCACGACCCATGACACGACGAACGACCATCCGCCGCTCCAGCTCGCGGACTGCCTCACGCGCGGTGAGTCGGTTGACCCCGAATTCCGCGGCGAGCTGATGTTCACTTTCCACCAGCGTTCCCGGAACCAGGTCGCCCCAACGCTGGGCCAGCCGATCCGCCAACTCGACGTACTGCGGACTCCGACTCACGACTCCCACAACCTACTTCTCCCCACCCGACGCCCGAGATGTCGGTCGACGACCCACGTCAATCTGGTGTCTGACACCAGATTGACGTCCAGCTCGGCAGGGTCAGCGGTCGATCTCGGCGAGGGACTCGAGGAGGGGGGCGAAGGAGTGGACGGGGGCGCTGCGGAGCGTTGAGTCCTTGGCGAGGTCGTCCCAGCGACGGAGGTCGGCGGCCGCGGCCGCACCGTCGAGGGAGCGAAACGCCTCGACTTCGTCAGGATCCATCGGGCCGCCCTGCACGACGAGGCTTGCCACCGATGCCGGCGACAGCGTCGAGTGATACGCGTCGTCGACCGCACACAGGTACCGCTTCGCGTCGACGTGGAGGCGGATGGGCTCGGTCACGGCCTTCGGGAACCATGACGACAAGAAACGCGCCGCCACGTCCTCGTGATGCAGATCCCGTTCGAGAAAGTCCGGGCGATCGTCGTGCTCGTCGAGCAGCAGATGGCCGAGGTCGTGTAGTAACGCCGCCGCGACGAGTTCGTCGGACGCACCGGCAGCTCGTGCCAGTTCAGCGGTCTGCACTGCATGCTCGTTCTGCGTGACGGCCTCGTCGTAGTGTTCGCCGCCCTTGGCCTCGAACACGGCGATGATCCGGTCGACGAGGTCGTCGACCTCGGTGATCTGTCGCCAAGGGGTCGCGACCGCGTCGCGAGCGGTCTCGCGGACAGGATCGCTCACGAGAGCGCTCCGATCTCGCGGAGTTGTTCGACGGTCGGTTCGATCCCGTCGAACCCACCCACCGTGCTCACCCGAGTCGATGGCGCACCGGTCTCGGCGAAATACCGGAGCTTGTCGGCGTAGTACTGCTCACGCAGGTCGCCCTCGCGTGCGGCGTTGTAGGTACAGAACAGCGCCCGGCGCGTCGTCGACGTGAGATTCGGGCCACTGCGATGCGGAGCGAGCGAATGGAACCACAGCAGATCTCCGGCTCGCATCGGCAGCGCCAGCCAATCGAGACCCACCGCCACGTTCGGATCGACGCAACCGTCACCGTCGTCGGGCAGCAGCTCGTCGTGCAGACCGGCGACGGCTTCGAGGCAACCGTTGTCGAGCGTGGCATCGTCGATCGCCACCATGCACGTGAGATGCATGTCGACGAACTTGTACGCCGGCGCATCCTGGTGGGCGATGAAACCCGCCCCACCCGACAGCTTGTAGTTGATCTTCTCCTTGTAGAGCACGATCGGTTCGCCGAGCAGACGCCCGCCCATCTCGACGAGCGTGCCCTGCGCGATCAAGTCCCGGAAGCCGCCGTGATCCAGCAGGTTCTCGGAACGTGCGATCTGCGGGCCGGCGTCGCCGACCTCGTAGTGCTGCAGCAGACCGCCGTCGCCGTACGGCCGAGTCGCGACGTCGTCGACCCACGACCGCAGCTCGGCGAGTCGATCGGCGTCGAACACGCCAGGGACATGAAGAAATCCGTCGCGCCGCCACGCGTCGACGTCGAGTTCAACGGCTGGTGCCTGACCCTGGGTGTTGGGGGTGGTCGAGATGCTCATGAGATGAATCCTTCTGCGAGCGTGTTCGAGGACAGTGTGCCTGCCAGCGGTCGATCGGCGACACCGGCTTGGCTGACGACGAGACGGACCGTCGGAATCGATCCGTGGAACTCGACGACGGCGATGTCGCCGCGATAGCCGGCTTCCAGACGGCCTCGATCGGTGAGGCCGACCGTGTCGGCGGGCCCGAACGTGACGAGGCCGACGGCCGTGGCCAGATCGCAGACACCGCGATCCACCAACGCTGCAACGGCACCGAACAACGTCGACGGCAGATAATCGGAGGCGAGGACGTCGCACAGGCCGAGCCCCACCAGTTCACGCGCGCTCACGTTGCCCGAATGGCTCTCGCCGCGCAACGCGTTCGGCCCACCGCACACGATCGGCAATCCGTGCTCGCGCGATGCTCGTGCGGCCACGACAGTAGTCGGGAACTCCGAAATGGTGACGCCGCTCTCGAGCGCCTCGTCGATCTCGTCCACCTCTGCGGGGTCGTGGCACATCAGCCGGATCTTCGACGCCAGTGCCTGCTCGGCCAGCCAGGGAACGGCCCGGTCGCGCTGACCGAGTTGGGCTTCGCGTGCCTCGAGAATGTCGTCGATGTAGGACTCCGAATCCTCATCCGACAGGCCCTTCACGTCGGCGACGTAGCGCTCGTACCAGCGACGATCGGCGTACTGGCCGCGTCCCGGCGTGTGGTCCTCGTACGAGACGAGTGGCGACTCGGCGTGCAGTCCGTGCGAGCGATCGAGGTCGCCGGCACTTCCGGGTATCAGGTCGGCGAGGCGGTCCTGTAGGCCGGCCAGACCGTCGGCGTCGCGCACGTCGAGTCGATGCAGGATCCGGTGGTCGACGATGGCGCGCCCCGACCGGGCGATGCCGTCGATTGCGGCGCACATGGCCTGCGCCTGCTCGACGGAGCGTTCGTACTTGGCTCCGTTCTCGAAGCCGATGCCGTGGTACACGGTGGTGACCCCGGCGCCGCGGACTCGACCTTCGAACGAGCGCAGCGCGAACTCGATCGGAAGCTCGACGCCGGGCCGTGGTCGCAACTCCTTCTCGAGGCCGTCGGAATGGAGGTCGATCGCTCCGGGCACGGTGACCGCGCCGCGGGCGTCGATGGCATCACTCGGCCGAGCGGCTCCGGTCGAGACCTCGACGATGAAGCCGCCTCTGACGACCACGGTCGCGTCGTGGAGCACTCGATCGGGCAGCACCGCTGTCGTGTTGACGATGGTGAAGTCGGTGGGGGTGGGGACGGTGTTCATCAGCGGGCGACTCCGGTCAGTTCGGGAAGGACGAGGGATGGGGGTCCGGTGCGGACGATGCGACCGGCGTCCATGAGCGCGACGGCCGAGGCGAGACGCGACATCGCGTCGAGGTCGTGGAACACCGACAGCACGGCGACACCGAGATCGGTCAAGTCGGCGATCAAGGCGAGTGCAGCGTCGCGATTCGTCGGATCGAGCGCCGACACCGGTTCGTCGAGCAGCAGCAGCCGAGGTGGCGACACGGTGCCCGCAGCGAGATTGACCCGCTGCTTCTCCCCGCCCGACAGCACGCTCGCGTACACATCCCAGAGGGACTCGTCGAGTTGCAACCGCGACAGTGCGTCGGCGGCAGCGTCTCGAGCGTCGGCTCGGTCGATGCCACGGAACACCGCTGCGCGCATCACGATCTCGATCGGCGAGCGCCGAGGCTCCGGATGCAGGAACTGCGACACGTACCCCAACTCACGGCCCCGCAGCAGCGCCATCTCGCGATCCGGCAACGCTGCGATGTCGACGATCTCACCCATGCCGAGTCGCAGCTCGACCGATCCCGCAGACGGGAGGTAGGTGCGATAGATGCACTTCAGCAACGACGACTTGCCGGCCCCGCTCGAACCAGCGAGCGCCACGTGCTCGCCCGGGTGGACGTCGAGATCGACGCCACGCAAGCCCTCGACGACGCGGCCGTCGACGTTGTGCATCACGAACTGCTTCTCGAGCCCGGTGACACGCAGCACCGGTAACGGTAACGATGCGCCGTCGGAGAGATGCACGCTCATGCTCGTGCCGCCGCGACCAGACGCTGGCTGTACGGGTGGATCGGATCTTCGAAGAGTTGGTCGGTCAGACCACGCTCCACGACCCGTCCGTGGTGCATGACGAGACACCTCGTCGTCAACATGTCGATCACTCCGAAGTCGTGGGAGACGACCACCGCAGCCAAGCCGAGGTCGTCGAGCAGGTTGCGGATCAGGTCGAGTACGCCGGCGGCAACCGACGCGTCGAGGCCGGTCGTCGGCTCGTCGAGCAGCACGAGCACCGGATTGTTCGCCAACGCTTTCGCCAACTGGACGCGCTGACGCATCCCGCCGGAGAACTCGCGCACGAGATCGTCCATACGGGTGATCGGCACCTCCGTCTTGTCGAGGAGGGCCGCTGCCCGCGCTCGGATGTCGCCGAAGTGTCGCCATCCGGCAGCGGTGAGTGGCTCGGCGATGTTGCCGCCGGCCGTGATCCGCATGTCGAGTCCTTCGGCCGGGTCCTGGTAGACGATCGACAGGTCGTCGATGCGCAAGGCTCGGCGCTCGGCGGGCGACAGTCGGAACAAATCGGTCATCCGGCCGTCGTGGCGGCGCAACATCGCGGTGCCGCTGGTCGGCTCCAGGTCACCGGCGATGCAGCGCATCACCGTCGACTTGCCCGAACCGGATTCGCCGATCAGCCCGATCGCCTCGCCGGGTGCGACGTCGAACGACACGTCCCAGGCGGCAACGATCGTGCCCGTCGGGCCGTGCTTGGCCGTGCCGTGTTCGGGCCCGGTCTGCTCGATCGCCTCGGGTGACAGACGTCCGAAGACCCTGCCCAGCCCCTCGACGCGCAGCACGTCGTCGGACCCGCTCATCGCGCCACCCCGTTCTGATCGTCGTGCCCGTTCTGATCGTCGTGCCCGTTCGGCTCGACGTGTTCGTCGGTTCTCGGCGTGGCGTCCACTCGCTGCCGTCGACACCACGAGGTGTCGCTGCACACCCACCGGTCGCCGCTCGCACCGGGTATGGCAACGAGGTACGACTCGGTCGTTCCACATCGTTCACACGCCGCGCCGTCGGTGCGCTCGACCTCGAAGGGGACGTCGTCGAACGTCATCGGCACCACGTCGGTGTCGGGCGGGATCGCGTAGATCCGCTTCTCCCGACCGGCGCCGAACAGCGACAGGAATGGTGCGTGATGCAGGCGGGGGATGTCCCAGCGAGGGATCGGCGTGGTGGCGACGACATAGCGACCACCCACCAGGCACGGATACCCGGTGGTCTGGGTGATCACGCCGTTGCGGACCTTGTCCTCGTACAGGCTCACCCACATCTTCGAGTAGTCGGCCTCGGCGTGCATCCGGGCGAGTTCGCGCATGTCCCGCTCGACGCCGCGCAACGGCTCGGGCACCGGCACCTGCAAGATGAGGACCTGCCCGTCGCCCAACTCGTCTTCCGGGATGCGGTGCCGAGTCTGGATCAGCGTCGCTTCCTCCGGCTCGGAGGTCTCGGTCGCGCCGGTCGCGCCCATGACGAGGCGTCGCAGGTTGACCGCGTTCACGCCCTCGTCATCGCCCTGGTCGATGACCTTGACGCAGTCGTCGGCGCCCGCGAGCGCCAGCGTGATCTGCAACCCGCCGGACCCCCAGCCGCGAGCGACCGGCATCTCCCGCGATCCGAACGGCACCTGATACCCGGGGACGGCGACGGCGGTGAGCACCGCTCGACGGATCTCGCGTTTGGCGTCGTCGTCGAGCACGGTCTGCCCGCGAGCCGGGCCGACGAGATCGGCGACCCGGGTCGGCGTCTCGGCGACGGTCGGTGCGTCGTCGGGTGCGATCAGCGTCATGCCGACACCTGCGCTTCCTGTGAGCGTGCGTGCGGTGAGACGTCGTCCTGCACGAGTGGGCGACGGTCGAGCGGGCCGCGAGCCGCGTCGCGGACCGCCATCTTTCGTTCGACCATCGAACGGAACGTCACGTAGTGCGGCAGCTTGAGATGCTCCAGGAACCCCGTCGCGTCGAGGCCGTCGGTGGTCAAGAGGAGCGACTGCTCGAGTTGGCTCCGGCCGGCGTCCCGGTGACATGCGATGTCGAGATTGGCCATTGCGATCGCCTTCTTCTCGTTGTGGCCGAGACACATGCCGTAGCCGACGTCGAAGCGGGCACGATCCTCGTCGGCCCCGTCGAGGTCCTCGATCGCCTCCACCTCGGTCACGCGTACCGATCCGATCGCGACCGGCTGGCCGGTCATCGGGTGCTCGACGCGCACCGGGAGACGGCCGTGGCGCACCTCACCGAGCGTGATCTCGTGGAGGTAGCCGTCGGGTCCGAGGATGTTGCGGTACCAGAGGTTGACCAGCGCCCCCGTCTCCGCTCGTGCCATCACGGCGAGTCGCGCCGAGCGCGGCGCCGGCGGGCGCACGGCCCGTCGGGTGATGTCGAACGGCTCTGGATCGTCGGTGCGGCGGCGGTCGACGACGAGTTCGAGGTCACGCAGCAGGTCGAGCAGCCGTGAGGGGCGACGATCGATCGCCGCGTCGACGGTGTCCGTGCTGTCGACGGTGTCGGTGACGGGGCGATGCGGGGCCGACGCGTCGCGCGTCGAGGGTTCGACCATCTGCACCGGAGGATCGAGATCGAGGAGCCGCCCGCTGTAGTCGGACGTGCGCCCCAACAGTTGTGGGCCGGGCGGTTGTTGATAGGCCGGCACGACACGACGCAGCACCTCGAGTTCGTCGGCATCAGCGACATCGGAGTACTCGAATCGCGGCATCGTCGAGCGATGGGCCCGCAGCAGATGCGCCGCCTCGATGGTGTCGCCTTCGGCTTGACGGAGCGCCGCGGCGGCCAGCTCAGGGTCCCACAACCCGCCTTCGCCCATCACCCGATCGACGGCGGCGCCGAGCCGCTGCGTGATCTGGTCGTCGCTGAGCGGGGTCGAACTCGCCGACTCCCGCTCGCGCCGGATCAGCGACTCGGCAGCGACGATCGCGTCGCGGCCGCCACGCGCTGCTACGTAGCCCATCAGCGTGCTCCTTGGGCGAGACCGATCGAACAACTCCGCGGGATGGCGACGACCGTGCCGTCCGGCGCCACGACCCACGCGTCGACGCCAGCAGGAAACGAGCCGTTGAGCGCCGACACGAACTCGAGCACCGTGCGATCGAGCCCCGCGAGCCCCACGATGCGTCCGTCCGAGGCCCCGGGCCCCGTCACTCGCACGTACAGCACCGGATCGTCAGGTCGGAGCTCGTCGTCGGAGGCCGCGACGTGGATGTCGTCGCACGCAACGAACAACTTGGCCCCACGCTCGGGCTCGTGGTGGTTGCCGACACGCAACGCGAGCAGGTCACCGGAGGTGGTGCCCGCTCCGGCGAGCACCAGGTCGGCGGCGGCGACGTCGCTGGTCAGCCGAGCGCCTGTCGAGCGGGCGATTCGACGACCCAGTCCGAGCGCGTCGTGTTCGTCCGTCATCCGGTCGACACCGACGACCGCGACGGTGACGTCGATGTCGGCGAGCGAGAGCAGGGGAAGCGCGACCATCGGCAGATCGCCCGTTCGAAGATCGCCCACTCGAATGTCGTCGCCGTTGTCGAGATCGAGCGAGAACGGCCGGCCCGGGTGGGACACCGCGTCGAGCAACGTCCGGAAGACGGAGAGGGAGGACTCGGGCGTGAGCCGCGGCGCAGGGAACGCAGAGGTCATCTCAGTCCAGTTCCTCGAACGTCACGCGGGTCGGAGCGAGTGCAGCCCACTCTGCGTGCGCCTCGTCGGCGAGTCGCGCCTCCACCCGGTCGCACAGGTCGGCCACGGCCTCGCTGCCGCCGTCGAGTTCGGCAGCAGCGTCGCACAGGGCAGCGGCGACCGCTGCACCTCGGTCGCAGCCGAGCCGCATCGACCATCCCGCCGAACCGAGCCACATCACCTCGGCGCGGCTCACGACCACCTCGCCCACATGGAACCGATCGCGACACACCGGTTCGCGCACTTGCAGCATGACGAGCCCGGTCTCGGGTGGGGAGGTGACGGTCGGAGCGCCGAGTCGTCCGAGCAGGTCGTCGGCGACCTGCTCCAGCTCGGTGGCCGCCGCGAGCGACAACAACTCGGCACGACGCTCTCTGGTTCGGGCGAGGGACACTTCGTTCATGCACCGAGCGTGCCAGCGCCAGGTTGTCTAGACAAGTAATCCAGGTGAAGTCTCGGCGACGAGTGCCTGAACTCTCGGCGATGCGCCGTAGCGTTGCATCTTCGATGACCGCACCACCCCTGTCGCCCACACCGGCCAGCGAACCTGCCCACACCACCACGACCGGACCTGCGGGCGCGCCCGTCGGTGCGTCGTTGAGCGTCTGGGCGTACGTCGCCTTCACCGGGGTGGTCTTCGGCGTCGGCGGATTGCTCGCCAAAGGCTTGATCGATGACGGCGTCGACGCGTTCACCGTCACCTGGTTTCCGTTCCTGGTCAGCGGTCTGATCGGCATGGCCGCGGCGCTGGTGCGCAAGCAACTGACCGCCGCCGCAGCCGGGCCCGCCATCGTGCTCGGCATCACGGCATCGGCCGGCCCTGCGCTGCTGTTCAACATCGGCTTCGAAGACCTCCCGGCCGGCATCGTCACGCTGCTCATCTCACTCGGCCCCGTCTTCACGGCCGTCGTCGCGCACTTCGTGTTCGCCGACGAACGCTTCAACGTCGTGAAGGCGAGCGGCCTCGCGCTCGCCATCGTCGGTGTCGGCGTACTCGCCACCGGGTCGATCGACGGTGGCGGCTCGCCGACGAGACTCGCGATCGTGCTGATCGGCGCGCTGATCGCCGGCACTGCCGCCGTGCTCGCCCGCCGTCTGGTGATGCAGCACGGCGCTGCAGCCCTGATCGGGCCCCAGATGCTCACCGCCGGCGTGGTCGCGCTCGCACTCTCCCCGGTACTCGGCCGCGAGCTCGCACCCGAGGGCGGCTACGAGACGTGGCACGTGCTCGCGATGGCCGGCTTCGGCGTGTCGACGTACCTCGGGTTCCGCTCGATGCTCATCGCCAACCAGGTCGGCACGACCGGCCAGGTGTCGGTGATCGGCTACTGCGTGCCCGTGTTCGGCGTGATCGGCGGCATCTTCGTGTTCGGCGACGATCTCACGCTGAGCCTCGTGCTCGGCGGGCTACTGATCCTGGTGTCGGTCTGGGTGATCGCCGTCGGCAGCCGCCCGCGACTCCTCCCGGTCGCTGCTCCGCTGCCGACCGCACCGACCGATCAGACACTCACGCCGCCGTAGGCGACCCCGGTGAGGTGATGCATCTCTCGGTCGAAGGTCGTCAGGTCGTCGATCGAGAACTCGCCGAGCGCCCGATGCCCGCAGGCCCGCGCCAGTACCTGCATCAGCTCGGTCGACGCACCGAAGAATCGCTCGAGTCGATCGGCCGCGTCGCGGACCGGTAGTCGGGCGCGCAGCACCGGGTTCTGCGTCGCGATCCCGACCGGACAGTTGTTGGAGTTGCACGCCCGCATACCGATGCAGCCGATCGACTGCATCGCTGCGTTCGACACGGCCACCGCATCCGCGCCGAGTGCGAGTGCCTTCGCGAAGTCCCACGGCGTTCGGAGCCCTCCGGTGATGACGAGCGTGACGTCGGTGCGGCCGAGCGCATCGAGGTGGCGCCGGGCTCGTGCGAGCGCCGGGATCGTCGGCACGCTGATGTTGTCGCGGAAGATGACGGGTGCGGCACCGGTCCCGCCACCGCGGCCGTCGAGGATCACGTAGTCGACGCCGATCTCGAGCGCGGCGTCGATGTCGGCCTCGATGTGTTGCGCGCTGAGCTTCGCCCCGATCGGGATGCCCCCGGTCGCCGCCCGCACCTCGTCGGCGACCCGACGGAAGTCGTCGGCGGTGACGAGGTCGGGGAACGTCGCCGGGCTGACCGCGTCCTGACCGGGGTCGAGGCCGCGGACCTCAGCGATCTTGCCGATCACCTTCGAGCCGGGCAGATGGCCTCCGGTGCCGGTCTTCGCGCCCTGCCCGAACTTGAAGTGGAACGCCTGCACGTCGGTGACCTTCGAGATGTCCCAGCCGAAACGACCCGATGCCAGTTCGTAGAAGTACCGATCGTTGGCCGCCTGCTCCTCGGGCAACATGCCGCCCTCGCCGCTACAGATCCCGGTGCCAGCCTGTTGCGCGCCCATCGCCAGCGCGACCTTCGCTTCTTCCGACAGCGCACCGAAACTCATGTCGGACACGAAGATCGGCAGGTCGAGTTCGAGCGGTCGGGCGGCGTTCGGACCGATCACGGTGGTCGTCGACACCGGCTCGTCGTCGAGCAGCGGACGCCGTGCGACCTGGGCCGTGACGAACTGGATGTCGTCCCATGTCGGGAGTCGGTCGCGCGGGACCCCCATCGACGCGACGGTCCCGTGGTGCCCGAGCACCGACAATCCTTCGGCGGCCAGGCGACGGATCAGCCCGACGTGTGGCTCCTCCGGAGCGCCGTGCACGTCCTGGTAGGCACCTTGGTAGGCGTCACGGTCGTACGGTTGGGGATGCTCGCGCTCCCACGCCGCGATCTCGTCGGCGTCGACCAGGAGACGGTCGTCCTCGACCCAACTGGTGAACTTCTCCAGTCGTTCGGAGTTGTCGTAGGCACTGATGCCGGACTCGATGCCGTAGTCCCATCCGTGGAGACCGCAGATCAGGTTGTCGCCGTCGAGATGGCCATCCGCCATGAGCGCTCCGCGATGGAGGCACCGACCGGAGAGAACGGAATGTTCGGCGTGGTCGTCGCCGTAGCGGATCACGACCAGATCGACGT
This sequence comes from Ilumatobacter sp., assembly GCF_046290335.1. Taxonomy (GTDB): domain Bacteria; phylum Actinomycetota; class Acidimicrobiia; order Acidimicrobiales; family Ilumatobacteraceae; genus Ilumatobacter_A. The sequence goes on from NZ_JBKAGH010000009.1 coordinate 76,105, forward strand.
TGCCGACGAGAGCTGGTCGTGGTGCTCGGCTCGGAATCTCGCTCCATGTTGCGATCGCAAGGGGTTGCATTCCCCCTGCCTAGTCGATCGGCGGAGCCGTTCTGGACCCTCGCGGTGAACGGGCCGTCAGTCGTCGAGTGGATCGGGGGTGCCGGCGCGTCCGCTCTGCACCCACGCGCCGGTCATCGGCTCCGCGATCTCTTCGATCTTCGACCAGTCGTGGCGCAGCGTGCGGTGTTCGATGCGCCACTGCCCGTCGCGCTCGGTCGCCCGGTCGATGTAGCGCCCTGCGAACGTGAGCAGCCGGTCACCACCGTCGCTCGTCTGCACGTGGGAGGCGAGCACGTAGGTCTCGACGCGGGCGCCACCGTCGGTCTCCTCGATCCGGGTATTGCTGATGCGATGCTGCGTGGCCGTGAACTTCGCTCCCAGCGAGGCCAACGCGTGCTCGACGAACGTCTCGATCGACATCACCGTCGGCGCGTACCCCTCGAGCTGCGCGCCGGGGTGAAACGCTGCGCTGACGGCCCCCGCGTCGAGACGATCGATGCCCCGGCAATAGGAGAGCAGTGCGTCGTGGATCTGCTGGCGGCTGCTGACGTCGAACATGAACGAGACCTCCTCGTGACGGCTGGGGCGCGCCCGACCGTAGGGGCAGGCAGCAGGCCGGCACGAAGCGGCCGCGCCGCCACGACGCCGAGATGTTCTCGGCCTCCGATCCTGGCGACCGCGAGCCGGTGAACCGGAGCCGAGATCAGCGCAGGGCTCAGTCGGGTCGGGTGTGCTGGGCGTAGTGCTCGAGCAGCCGTGGGCCGTCGAGGCTCGCGACGTAGCGCAGCGGGTCGAGCCCTGCTTCGATGACGAACGTCGTGAGTTGCTGGGTGATCACCGCGACCAACTCCTCCGGATCCCACGGCTTGGCGAAGTACCAGTCGAGTCCGGCATGGTTGATCGCACGGATCGTGTCGTCGTGGCCCGCCTGCCCGGTGATGAGGATCGACCGCGTCGCCTGCAACGTCGGCTGGTCATGGATCCACACCAGCAGGTCGACCCCACTCTCACCCGGGAGTCGATGGTCGGCCAACACGAGCCCCACCCGATCACCGCCTGCGGCCGCTTCGTCCATCGCCGCCCGCGCATCGTCGGCGGTGTCGGCCTCGTCGACTCGGACTGCGCCGGCGAGTGGCGCGAGGTCACGCACGATCGCTGCTCGCACTTCGGGCTCGTCCTCCACCACCACGATCACCAGTTCACCCATTGTCTGCTCCTGTCGGTAGTTGGACCACGAAACGTGTCTGGCCATCCGCGCTGTCGACGGTGATCGACCCGCCGTGGTCGCCGACGATCTGTCGGCTGATCGACAGACCGAGGCCGAGTCCGAACTGCACGCGTCCCCCCTTGGTCGTGAAGCGCGGTGCGAAGATCCGTTCTCGGAGCTCGGCGGGCACGCCCGGGCCGTTGTCGATGATCCGCACGACGACGGATCGCGCCACGCCAGGCTCGCCGGCGGCTCCCCCTTCGCCCGCCTCGACCTCGACCGTGATCTGAGCATCGGCGTGCCCGTCGAGCGCGTCGAGCGCATTGGCGGCGAGGTTGGTCCAGACCTGCTGGAGTTCGCCGGGCCGAGCGACGATGAGCGGCGTCGGCGAGTAGCGGCGAACCAACTCGACGTTGCCCATCCGATGGGTCAGCAATCGGATGGCATCGTCGATGCTGGCAGCGACATCGACGTCGTCGACGATCGGACCGCGACCGTCAACACCTCGCGAATACGAGCGAAGGCTCTCGACCAGCGTCTGGATCCGACCAGCTGCGGACTGGACCGTCTGCAGCGATCGTCCCAGACGCGCCCCGGCGATCAGCCGTTCCAACGACTCGGGCCCCTCCGACGCCGCCACCGTCGCCGTCGCCTCGGCAACCGAGCGAACGCCCAGCTCGACGAGCTGGTCGGCGAGGACCCGGTCACCGATGGCATCGGTGAGCAGCCGGCGCAGCTCGCGACGCTGCGTCGTCGTGAGCTCCGGCGCGGCGAGGTGTCGCTCGATGCGCTCGCGGACCTCGACGTCGGTGACCACCGCCGAGATGTCGTCGGCGACATGTTCGACCGCTCTCGCCAACGCTGACGTCGGGTTGTTCAACTCGTGTGCCATTCCCGCAGCGATCTCACCGAGCGCCGCGAACCGCGCCGATGCAACGAGTTGGGCACGCGCCTGCGACAGTGCCGCCAGGCTCTCGTCGAGCTCCATCTGGAGTTCGTCGGAGCGACGAAGACGGCGAGCCAACGACCCGACGAGGACCCGAGTGAGCAAGCTCGCCAACTCGGGTTCGTCATCCAATGCTTCCGCAAGTTGGTCGAGCGTGATGGGTATGGCCCTGACCTCGGTGATCGCCCGACACGTGAGCATCGCTCGACGGCGGCTGGCCAGCGACAGCAACCCGATGATCGCGCCGGTCGACTTCTCGTGGAGGATCTGCTCGCCGGTGTCGGTGCGTGTGCTGAGGCGGACGATGCCGTCGAGGAGAACGTAGATGCCGCCGACGTCGTCGCCGGCTTCGATCATCACCGAACCGGGCGCCACCCGAATGCGTGGCGGATGCCCGAGGCTTCGATCGAGGAGTTCGACCATCCGACGTTCGATCTCGGCGTCGTCGATGGAGTGGTCGAGGAGAAGCGGCGTGGAGGACGGACGGCGCCTCACCGCCGCTCGCTGCAACGCCACCTTCGAGCGGGCGGCGCTGCGCACGTCCGCGTCGAGGAGTGCGTCGAACGCTCCGAGCCGGTCGGGTGCGTGCTCGATCAGGAACGCGGCGAGGTTGGCGGCCAACTGTGCCCGCAGACCCGAGGTCGTCCAGGGGCGGGTCAGCATCCCGTGAATCGCTCCGCGCTGCAGCGCGCGGTCGACCCCGTGCAGCGACGCCTTCGAGCTGACGACCACGTTGCGTGTCCGGTCGAGGCCGCGAGCTTCGTGCACCTCGACGACCGTGGCACTCGGGTCGACACCGGCGTCGACGTCGACGAACGCCACGGCGACCAGCCCGCCGCTGCGCTCGATCGCGCCCGCTCGCTCCTCTGCGCTCGACACGTCGGCGACGACCTCGACGACGGCGGACCCGGCCAACAGCCGATCGAGGTCCGCGGCAAGGATCTCTCCGTCCGCGCCGTCATCGTCGACCACCAGGATCATGATGGGCCCGAACGCGAGCGGCGCGAGGCTCACAGCAACCCCACCGTCTCCCAGACCGTCGGCATCACGAACACGATGAGTGCGAGGCCGAGCGCTCCGACGGTGAGACCGACGACGGCGAGGTCCTTCGCCTCGATCGCCCCGGACGCGTAGGCGACGGCGTTCGGCGGGGTGCTGACCGGCAAGGCCATCGCCAGCGAGCACGCGACCGCGATCAGGAGACCAGCGAGCAGCGGGTCGAGATCGACCGCGTCGGAGAACGCCAGGCTGATCCCCACCGGCACGAGCAGGTTGGCCGTCGCCGAGTTCGAGATGACCGTACTGAACACCAGTGCGAGGCCGGCCATGGCGAACATCAACAGCAACGTCGGCATCGAACCCCAGTCGAGTCGGTCGACGAACCAGACGTCGAGTCCCGTGCTCGACACGCCGTTGCCGAGTGCGATGCCACCGCCCACGAGCCACAGGATGTGCCAGTTCAGGCGACGGAGATCGTCGACGGTGAACACGTTGGTGGCGAGCAGCACGACCACCGGAGCGAAGCCGACGATCGCCGAGGGCACGCCGTGGATCGGCTCGGTCATCCAGCCGAGCACCGTCAGTCCGAACGCCACGTAGAGGATCCGGGCGGGGAGGGTTCGGTCGAACGCTCCACCGAGACGGATGGTCACCGCCGGTGCCGACGACGGATACCGGCGTACGAGCAACCGCCACGCGACCACCAACAGCAGCACGGCCACCGGCACACCGAATGCCATCCATCGAACGAAGTCGACCTCGATGCCCTGGTCGTCGAGGCGGCCGAGCGCGATCGCATTGGGCGGCGAGCCCACCGGTGTACCCAGCCCACCGATGTTCGCCGCGACCGGAACGGACAAGACGAGCGCGATGCGGAACCGATCGGCGTGGTCCAGGCTCGCTGCCACCGGCAACACCACGGCCATCATCGCCGCGGTGGTCGCCGTGTTCGAGACGAACATCGAGAGCAGCGCGGTGATCAACATCAAACCGCCGAGGAGGGCGGCAGGCTTCGTTCCGAACGGGCGCAGCATCAGGCCCGCGAGGTTCCGATCGAGGCCGTACTTGGCCGCCGCATCGGCGAGGACGAACCCGCCGAGGAACAACATCAGCACCGGGCTCGCCAAGGTCGCGTAGATGCTCTCGTAGGTCGGCGCGTCGAAATCGGCAGGCAACGAGAGCAACGCCTCGTCGGAGATCATCAACACCTGAGCGAAGATCACGAAGATCGAGGTGGCCGACAGGGGAATCGCCTCGGAGATCCAGAGCGCCACCGCCGCGCCGAAGATGGCGAGCATCCGGCTCGCCGGCGTGGTCAAGTCGCCGGCGTCACCGATCGCCAAGACGACCGCGAACCAAGTGACGGCTGCGGCCACGCCGATCGTCGAGCGCTGTCGCCACCAGCCTGATCTTGGGCCCGGGCTCGATCCTGGTCTCGCCCCCTCGCGAGCAGAGGGGGACGCTGTTGCCATGGGTTCGACGCTAGTCCTGGCGGTCGTTGCCCCGCCCGGGTCATCGGACCCTGATCACCCGACGCGGAAGTTGGGTACTGTGGTGGAGGTGACGCAGCCCATCCGACGCATCGCGTTGTCGACCGGTGGCGGCGATGCCCCCGGCCTCAACGCTGTCATCCGAGCCGCCACGATGGCCGCGATCAATCGCGGTTGGGAGGTGATCGGCATCCGCGATGGGTTCAACGGACTCTTGCACCCTGAGCAGTATCCGAACGGCGGGCTCCTCCGTCTCGACCGCGAGTCCGTGCGCGGGATCGTCCACACCGGCGGCACGATCCTCGGTACCACCAACCGGGGCAGCCCGATCGCGTACCCGGTCGAGCAGCCCGACGGCAGCTGGGTCGAGGTCGATCGCAGCCTCGAACTCATCGAGTTGTTCGACGCGAACGGCATCGACGCGCTGATCACGATCGGTGGTGACGGCTCCCTCGCCATCGCCAACCACCTGCATCAGGCCGGTCTTCGCGTGGTCGGTGTGCCGAAGACGATCGACAACGACCTGGAGCGGACCGCGTCGACCTTCGGATTCGACACCGCGGTCGGGTTCGCGTCAGAGTGCATCGACCGGCTGTTCTCGACGGCGACCTCGCACGGTCGGGTGATCGTCGTCGAGGTGATGGGCCGCTACGCCGGCTGGATCGCGTTGCATGCCGGGCTCTCCGCCGGCGCCCACGCGATCCTGATCCCGGAGATCCCGTACTCGATCGAGGCCGTGGCCGACGTGGTTCGCCGCCGCGACGAGCGGGGCGCTCGGTTCTCGATCGTCGTGGTCGCCGAAGGCGCGGTACCGGCCGATGGTGACGTGTCGGTCATCGGCAAGTCGGTCGGCCAAGCGGAACGGCTGGGCGGAGTCGGCGCAAAGGTGACCGCGGAGCTCGAAGCCTTGACCGGCAAGGAGTCGCGCCTCGTCGTGCTCGGTCACCTCCTCCGTGGCGGTTCGCCGAGCGCGTTCGACCGGATCCTCGGTCAGCGATTCGGCGCTGCCGCCGTACGCGCCCTCGACGAGGGCGAGAACGGCATCATGATCGCGCTCAACGAGCCGTCGATGGACTACGTACCGTTGCGGGAGATCGCCAAGCGGCAGCGGCACGTGCCACTGAACTGCGACACGATCCTGACCGCCCGCGAGATCGGCGTGTCGTTCGGCGACCCTGTGGCCTGATCCGCGACCTGTCACCGCGACCCGTTACCACGACCTGTTGCCACGACCTGTTGCCACGGGATCGAGGCGCGGTCCGCCGCCCTGATCAGGTGCCGGCGAGCGCCGCGACCACCGGCGCGAACGATGCAAGCGCGTCGGACTGCACCGTCACGTACGAGCCCTGCCAGCGTTCGCGCTGCTCGGCGAGTTCGTCGGCGATCTGTTCGGCGGAGCCGACCAGCGTGTGCGGGCTGGCCAGCAGCGTCTCGGGCGCCATCCCCATCCCAGCAGCGACCTTCGCGGCGACGGCGTCACGGTCGTCGGTCACGATCGTGACGAACTTCAAGATGCTGATCTCGAGGTCGTCGAAGCGGTCGCCGGCGGCGGCGCGTACCCAGCCCAACTTCTCCTCGGTCGCCTCGGCCGACATCGAGGCAACCGCCTCCGGGCCGACCTTGCCCTCGCCGACGTTCGGGTTCACCCCGACGATGTCCGCGAGGCGGGCCGCGGTCGACAGCACCCGCTTGCCGCCGCCGCCGACGATGATCGGTGGACCGCCCGCCTGCACCGGCTTGGGCAGGCCGTTCATCTCGCTGATGGTGTAGTGCTCGCCGTCGAACGAGAACGCGTCATCACCCCACAGCCCCCGCAGCACCTCGATCGACTCGATCATCCGGTCGATGCGCACACCGGCTCGGTCGTGGGCGACGCCGGTCCAGGCGTAGTCCTCGGTCATCCAGCCGGCACCGACGCCGACCTCGAGACGACCGTCGCTCAACAGATCGAGCGTCGCTGTCTCCTTGGCGAGCACCGCCGGATGCCGGAAGTCGTTGGCGAAGACGAGCGTGCCGACGCGTAGCGACGTGGTGGCAGCTGCTGCCATCGACAGTGCTGGGACGGGCGCGAGTTGATCGCCGAAGTGGTCGGGCATCAGCAGCGCCGAGTAGCCGAGGTCCTCGGCTTGCTTGGCGGTGTCGATCCACTCGGACGAGGAGCGGGCGCGGGCGGCCATCACTCCGAAACGGAACGGTCGTGGGTGCGTCATGCGGCGAGCCTGGCACACCGACCGCCGGTCATTCGAGTGGGCGCGACGTGTCGACCCAGACGCTCACGTCGACCGGCACGACACCGCCCTCGCCGAGCGGTGCCGAGGACAACAACACGAGTCCCTTCGGACACGGCACCTCGTCCGGCCCGAAGTTGGTGACGCACACCACGCTCCCCCGCTCGAACTCGATCACCCCTCCACCACCTGGGGTCAGGCCCCAGGTGGTGTCGATTGCCGCAAGAGCCAGCCGTTCGCGGCGGATCGCGAGCGCCGCGCGATAGAGCTCGAGCGTCGAGCCGGCCACGCCGGACTGAGCGCCGACCGACATCGCACCGAACCACGCCGGCTGCGGCAGCCACGGCGCAGCGTCACCGAATCCGAACGACGGTCCGTCCGGCCTCCACGGGATCGGCACACGGCAGCCGTCGCGGCCGCGCAACGTGTGACCCGAACGTTCCCAGATCGGGTCGTCCAGCACCTCGTCGGGCAGATCCGTCACCTCGGGGAGACCGAGTTCTTCGCCCTGGTACAGGTACACCGAACCCGGCAGCGCCAGCATCAACAACGCCGCAGCGCGAGCGCGACGCAGCCCGGCGTCGGCATCGAGTTCCGCCGACGAGTCGCCGATCGCCAAGCCGACCTCAGCCTCGGTGTTCGACTGTGCGAACCGGGTGGCATGGCGCACGACGTCGTGATTCGACAACACCCAGGTCGGCAGCGAACCGGTCTCGCGGTACACCTCGATCGCCCGCTCGATGACCTCTCGACGCTCCGGCGCAGCCCACGGGGCCAGCAGGAAGTCGAAGTTGAACGACTGGTGGTACTGGTCGGGTTCCAGGTACATCGACAGCCGCTCGGGGCTCACCCAGGCTTCGGCGACCAGCACCTTGTCGTCGTCGTAGGAATCCGCGACGGCGCGCCACTCGCGGATGATGTCGTGGACGTCGTCGCGGTCCCAGTACGGATGGCTGCCGTCTTCGGTGAGCGCGAACGGAGGCACATCAGGGTCGACGTCGGGGAACGCAGAGTCCTTCGTGAGCGCGTGGGCGACGTCGACGCGGAACCCGTCGATGCCGCGATCGAACCAGAACCGGAAGATGTCGAGGAACTCCGAACGCACCTCCGGATGCGACCAGTCGAGGTCGGGTTGGCTGACGTCGAACAGATGGAGGTACCACTCACCGCCGTCGCTTCGTTCCCACGCCGATCCACCGAAGACCGCTCGCCAGTTCGTCGGTGGCTCCGCGCCATCGGCACCACGACCGGGTCGGAACACGTAACGCGAGCGAGCCGGATCGCCGGGTGCCGCCGCCAACGCCTCCACGAACCACTCGTGCTCGATCGACGTGTGGTTCGGCACGAGGTCGGCGACGACCCGCAACCCGAGCGCGTGTGCCTCCGCGATCAGCGCGTCGGCGTCGGCGAGCGATCCGTAGCGGGGGTCGATCGACCGATAATCGGCGACGTCGTACCCGCCGTCGTGAAGCGGCGAGCGATACCACGGGTTGATCCAGATGGCATCGACACCGAGATCGCGAAGGTAGGGCAGACGCGAACGGAGTCCCGCCAGGTCACCCGTGCCGTCGCCGTCGCCGTCGGCGAACGATCGGATGTACACCTGATAGGTGACGGCCGAGCGCCACCACGCCGCCCTCGCGTCCACCGTGTCCGTCTCGCTCCGCTGCTGCATCGTCATGTCTCACTAGCTATCACCTCACAGGGGAATCGTGCGACCATCGGAATCGTGCGACCATCGGCGAGAGCACCGCACGTCGGAACCGCCGACGCTCGTCCTCTATGCTGAGTGACTGGAGCGACCAGCCTCGCTCAGCCGCCGCAACGATGTCCGACGTCCTTCCCCAGATCATCCTCGTGGTGGTGCTCGTCTTCGTCAACGCAGCCTTCGCCGGTACCGAACTCGCCTTGGTGTCGCTGCGTGAAGGGCAGCTCCAACGTCTCGAAGCCCGATCGGCGACCGGCGCCCTCCTCGCTCGCCTGGCCCGCCAACCCAACCAGTTCCTGGCGACCATTCAGATCGGCATCACGCTCGCGGGCTTCCTCGCCTCAGCGGCAGCTGCCGTCTCGCTCGCCGAACCGCTCGAGGAGCCTCTCGACTTCCTTGGTGGCGCAGCCCGTCCGGCCTCGATCATCGTGGTGACGCTGATCCTGTCGTACCTGACCCTGGTGTTCGGCGAACTGGCACCGAAACGGGTTGCCATGCAGCGCGCCGAGAAGTGGGGCATGGTCATGGCCCGCCCGCTCGCGGTGCTGTCGACGATCACCCGCCCCGTGGTGTGGCTGTTGTCGAAGTCGACCGACGTCGCCGTGAAGCTGATGGGAGGCGACCCGCACCGCCAGCGAGAAGAGGTCACCGAAGAGGAACTGCGCGACATGGTCGCAGCGCAAGACAGCTTCACGCCGGAGCAGCGACAGATCATCGACGGCGCCTTCCAGATCGTCGAGCGCACGCTCAGCGAGGTGCTGATCCCGCGCAGCGACGTGTTCGTCCTCGACTCGACCTGGACGTGCGAACGGGCGCTGACCGCGCTCGCCGAGTCGGGACACACGCGGGCGCCGGTCGCACCGAACCGCAATCTCGACGAGGTGCTCGGCTTCGTCCACCTCCGCCAGTTGCTCGACTGCGGCGACCGCCTCGTCACCGAGACCCCGATGACGACCGCCGCGTTCCCCGACGCCGCACGAGTGCTCACGGCCATGCGCGAACTCCAACTCCAACGACTCCAGATCGCACTCGTGATCAACGAGCACGGCGGCGCGGCCGGCATCGTCACCGTCGAGGACCTGATCGAGGAGCTGGTCGGCGAGATCTACGACGAGACCGATCCCGACCACGTCACGGTCCGGCACGAAGCCGACGGCACGCTCGTGCTGCCGGGCCGCTATCCGATCCACGACCTCCCCGACATCGGGGTCGAACTGCCGTCGGGCAACTACGCGACGGTCGCCGGCTTGATCCTCGACCGGCTGGGCCACATCCCGAAGGTCGGCGACCTCGTGCCCGTCGACGGATGGATCCTCGAGGTCCGCGCGATGAACGGTCACTCGATCGCCGACGTCGCCGTGGTTCGCAGCGCGTCCGAGGAGACCGACGACACCGACGCCGCCGGCGCGACCTCAGTCGGCGCGAACGGCGTCGATGATGATCTGTGACAGCTGCGGCGCGGCGTCTTCCTGAAAGAAGTGGTGCGCTCCCGCGACGGTGACGTGCGGACTGCGGGCAGCCCCCGGCACGACCTTGCGGAACGGGGCGTCACCTCCGGCCGTGACCGGGTCGCCGTCGCTGAAGCAGGTGATGAACGGCTTGTCCCACGCTGCGAAGACCTCCCAGGCAGCGAGATTCGCCGGTACCGCCGGATCGTCGGCTGATGTCGGCACCAACGACGGGAAGATGCGCGCCCCCTCCTTGTACGTCTCGTCGGGGAACGGCGCGTCGTAGGCCGACACCTCGGCATCGCTGAGCACCGTGTTCGTGGCTCCCTGGAGGATCTGGCCGATCGGGAACACCGGCGACTCCTGACTGAACTTCTGCCACGCGAGGAAGGCGTCGCTCGGCGTGCCCTGGCCGTTCGGCAGACCGGTGTTGCCGATCACGACGCGAGCGAATCGATCCGGGTGCTCGGCGACGAGGCGCAGCCCGACGAGTCCGCCCCAGTCCTGTCCGAAGAAGGTGGCGTCGCGCAGGTCGAGGTGATCGACGATCACTTCCTGCATCCAGGCGACGTGGCGGGCATAGGTGTAGTCGCTCTTGCGTGTCGGCTTGTCGCTCTTGCCGAAGCCGACCAGATCGGGAGCGACGACACGCAGGCCCGCGTCGACCAGCACCGGGATCATCTTGCGATAGAGGTAGCTCCACGACGGCTCGCCGTGCATGCACAACACGACGGGTCCGTCCGCGGGACCCTCGTCGAGGTAGTGGACGCGCAGCACGCCTCCGGGCTCCTCGTCGTCGCGGTCCGAGATCTCGACGTAGTTCGGCTCGAACGGATAGTCGACCAGATCGGCGAACCGTTCGTCAGGTGTGCGCAGTGCGTGCATGTCGTCTCCATGTGCTGGGCGTAACGGTTTGTGTCAGACACAAACCGTTACGGGCGTCGTGGCGGTGGTGGGTCATGGAATCTCGACGCGGTGGAGGTCGTCGCCGAGTTCGATCGCGCCGTCGAAGTGGGCGGCGGCCAGCGCTTTCCAGTCGGCGCCGTCGCCTCCGGTCGGGATCGGTGGGACGTAGTGAGTGAGGACGAGCGTGCTGAGGCCTGCACGGGCGGCGGTCGCGGCAGCCTCCTCCGGCGACGAGTGGTAGTCGAGCGTGTCCTGCATCCGCTGCAGCGCGATGTTCGCGATGATGTCCTTGCGGATCACGGTATGCACGAGCGCGTCGGCGCCCACACAGAGTCGGTCGAGTCCGTCGCACGGCACCGTGTCGCCGGCAACCACCACGCTGGCGTCTCCGTGATCGAAGCGATACCCGATGCTGGGTTCGACCGGCTTGTGATCGGTCTGATCACACCGAATCGTCACCGCACCGCCTTGGCCGTCGGGCAGTTCGACCGCGCCGTCGACCACTTCGATCACATGCACGGGCGGCGCGTGATCGAGGTCGTCGTGATGCGCCATGCGATAGTCGATGTCGGGAGCGAGCGATGCCAGCAGGTGCCCCACCACCGAGCGGGTGCCGACCGGTCCCACGATCGTCAAGGGTGTTTCCGTGAACGTCATGACCCAGCGCATCGTGATCACGTCGTTGAGGTCGGTGATGTGATCGCTGTGGAGATGGGTCAACAGCACCGCGTTCAGATTCGGAGCACCGAGCCCGCAAGCAGCAAGTCGCATCAACACGCCGCGGCCCGCATCGACGAGGTAGTGCTCGGCGTCCGCGCCGTCGCCGGTCGAGATCAGCGTCGCCGGGCCGGCTCGATCGGGACTGGGCACCGGTGAGCCGGTCCCGAGCAGCGTGATGGACAACCCTGTTGCGTCGCTCACTGCCGGCTCATCTCGCTCGCGGCCTCGGCGTCGAGCGCTTCGGCATCCTGTCGGCTCAGGAGTTGGATGACCACCTCGTGCAGTTCACCGGCGAAGGGGAACGGCGCCGAGTACCGCGTCGACACCGGCGAGCCGTGGTCGTAGCCGATGCTCGGTCCGACCGATGACATCATCCGCATGAACAGGTCGAGATCCGCGGAGCCAGCCGGCACACCGTCGACCGCGACCGACATCGAACCGGTCATCCCGGAGCGGCGACGCACCCGAACGGTGACGGTGCAGTCGCCGGGTGGAAGGTCGACGTCGGACTCGAGCACCGTGTGTTCGTCGAACGCGTTGTAGTCGACGACGAGCCGGTCGTGCTGGACGAACACCGACAGCCCCGAGTTCTCCGTCCCGGTCGCGAAGATCACGCCGTCGTCGCCGTGCGAACGGGTGACGCTCGCGGTCAGATCGAACGAGCGACCGGCGATCGCCGCCGACGCCTGTCCGGGCATCGGCGACATCGGTGGGCGATACACGTAGCGGCGGTCGGGCGGGTGCGGCGAGTTCGGACGGAAACGAGCGCCGAACAGCTCGACCAGCCGGTCGTCGAGCGGGAGCACGCCATGTCGATCGGCCTCCTGCCACCACAGCTCGATCAGCTCGGCCAACTTCTCCGGGTGCGCGTCGGCGAGGTCGTTGCACTCCGACCAGTCGTCGCTCAACCGGTACAGCTCCCACGTCTCGGTGTCGTAGTCGGCACCCGGCTGGTGCTTGCACACGGCCTTCCACGAGACGTCACCGTCGGTCGCGACCAACGCACGGCTACCCGCCATCTCGAAGTACTGCAGGGTGTTGGCCGCAGGCGCTGCTGCGTCGTCGAACACGGAGGCGAACGAGCGTCCCGTCACCGGCAGTTGTTCGACGCCTCGGTACGTCTCGGGCGGCGTGACGCCGACGAGGTCATAGATCGTCGGCACGATGTCGGAGACGTTGACGAACTGGCGGCGCTGCGACCCGGCCTCGCCCTCGGGCACGAACCGCGGCGCCCGCACCACGAGCGGCACGTGGACGCCGCCTTCGTGCGTGTTCTGCTTGTACCACTTGAACGGCGTGTTGCCGCACTGCGCCCAGCCCCACGGATAGTTGGTGTGGCTGTGCGGCCCGCCGATGTCGTCGATCTTGTCGATCGCTTCGTCGGGGGTCTCGAAGATCCCGTTGAAGAACTTCATCTCGTGCATGACGCCGAACGGACCACCCTCCTGTGACGCTCCGTTGTCGGCGCAGACGATGAAGATCGTGTTGTCGAGCTGACCGAGATGGCGCAGCCCGGCGACGAGGCGGCCGATCTGAGCGTCGGTGTGGTCCAAGAACGCGGCAAACGCCTCCTGCAGTCGGGCGGCGAGGCGACGCTGATTCTCCGGGAGGTCGTCCCACGCGTCGACGCCGGGATTGCGCGGGGCGAGGCGCGTGCCCTCGGGGATCACGCCGAGTTCGAGTTGCCGCTCGAACCAGCGTTGGCGGATCACGTCCCATCCTTCGTCGAAACGGCCGCGGTACTTCTCCAGATACTCGGGCGGCGCCTGATGGGGTGCATGGGTCGCGCCGAAGGGGACGTAGGCGAAGAACGGCCGGTCAGGGCGTACGCCCTTGCTGTCGCTGACCATGGTCAACAACTGATCGACGAGGTCCTCGCTCACGTGGTATCCGCTATCGGGCCCACCGGGAGGCGTGATCGGATGGTTGTCGCACACCAGTTCCGGATGGAACTGGTCGGTCTCGCCTTCGAGAAATCCGTAGAAGCGGTCGAAGCCCCGCGCGAGCGGCCACTGATCGAACGGCCCGGCCGCGGAACACTGCTCCATCGGCGCGAGATGCCACTTGCCGACGCAGAAGGTGGCATAGCCCCGGTCGCGCAAGACTTCGGCGACGGTGGCGGCGTGGTTCGAGATGTGGCCGAGCTGGTTCGGAAATCCCGTTCGGAAGTTCGACACCGACCGCATCCCGACCGCGTGTTGTGAGCGCCCCGTGAGCAACGACGCACGGGTGGGTGAGCACAACGGTGTCACGTGGAAGTTCGTGAACTGGAGTCCGTCGGCGGCGAGCGCATCGACGTTGGGCGTGTCGATGTCGGAGCCGTAGCACCCGAACTGCGCGAAGCCGGTGTCGTCGAGCAGCACGAGCACGACGTTGGGTGCGTCGTCGCCTGGATGAGGCGGCTCGTCGAACCACGCCTCCGACTCCGCGACCGTGCGGCCGATCGTTCCCTCGAAACGCGATGGACGACTCATCGCGAGCACCTTAAACGGTTCGACAATGAATTGCGAGTAGTAATCTCATAACCAGAGGGAGCGGCCCGGAGCCACCGCCGGGATGCGATGATGACCAACGGTTCGAGATCGTCTCGAACGCCCTGTCGCCCACGGAAACGGAGCACCACCATGTCGTCCCTCTTCGAGATCGACACCACCGCGTCGATGACCCGCGAGCAAGCTGCTGCTCAGCTCCGCAAGATCGCGGACCAACTCGAACGCCACAACGAACTGGAGTTCACCCGCGAAGGTCTGCGCTACACCGTCGACGTCGCCGACCAGGTCACGGTCGAGATCGAACTCGAGATCGGCGCCGACGGCAACGAGTTGGAGATCGAGATCACGTGGTGAGCTGACGCCACTCCGACCGCACGTCAGACCGTCACGCACCATCACCGCGCAGCATCACCCGGCGCGGCATCACCGCGCAGCATCATCGGGCCAGGCCGCGTGCGACATCACCGCACGAGACCACCGCGTCAGCTCACGATGCGGGACAGCGGCGCACCGCACCTCGGGATGGAACTCGTTGCTCGGTGGGGTGAGGGCGATCGTCGGCGCTCCATACTGAACCGGTGACTGGAACACCCGCCGAGACGCGTGCCGACACCACGGGGAGCCCGACCTACGACGCGCTCTGCGTGGTGAGTTTCGGCGGGCCGAACGGTCCCGACGACGTGATGCCGTTCCTGCGAAACGTCACGGCCGGCCGCAACGTCCCCGACGAACGGCTCGCGGTCGTGGCCGAGCAGTACGAACAGTTCGGCGGGCGCTCGCCGATCAACGAACAGAACCTCGCGCTCATCGACGCCCTGCGAACCGAGTTCGAGCAGCACGGCATCGAGCTGCCGATCTACTTCGGCAACCGCAACTGGGAGCCGTACCTGAGCGACACCGTCGCGCAGATGGCCGACGACGGGGTGCAGCGAGCACTGGTGTTGGCGACCTCGGCGTTCTCGTCGTACAGCGGCTGTCGGCAGTATCGAGAAGATCTCCAACAGGCGAGCGCCACGGTCGGCGACCGAGCACCCGAGCTCCACAAGCTCCGGCTGTACTACAACCATCCGGGGTTCATCGACGCCGTCGAAGCACGGATCGCCGAGGTTCACCGGCCCGGGGCGCGCCTCGTGTTCACCGCGCATTCGATCCCGCTGTCGATGGCGCGGTGGTGTGACTACGAGTCCCAACTGAACGAGATGGCCGCGCTCCTCGCCGAGCGTGCCGGCGCCGAGTGGGACCTCGCGTTCCAGAGCCGCAGCGGGCCGCCGCAGGTCCCGTGGCTCGAACCCGACATCAACGACCATCTCGTCGCCCTCGCCGAATCCGGCGTCACCGACGTGACCCTCGTGCCGCTCGGCTTCATCAGCGATCACATGGAAGTGCAGTTCGACCTCGACCATCAGGCAGCGCAGACCGCTGCCGACGCCGGGATCGACCTGCGGCGCGCACCCACGGTCGGAACGCATCCCACCTTCGTCAGCGGGTTGCGCCAGCTCGTCGAGGAGAAGATCGCCGACGGCCCGGTGCTGTGGGTCGGCGACGCCGGGCCGTGGCCCGACCCGTGCCCCGACGGCCACTGCCTCGCCCCACCCGGCACCGAGCCCACCGGCAGACCGGGTCGACCGACGTAACCAACCGGCTACCAACCGGCTCGACCGCTGGTGCTCGAACCAGGTCAGGAGCGATCGCCCACCGCGCTCAGGGGGTGCGGGTGACGACCGTCGTGTCCTGGGCGACCATGTAGTCGTAGTGATAGCTCATGTACGACGGGTTCCCGAAGTAGAACGTGAGGTCGAACACTTCCGGTCGGGCGATGTCGAGCGTGGCGAGATGCAGATCGTCCGGGATCGATTCACTGATCCACGTGCCGTCGTGGTCGCGTACTTCGTACACATCGTTCGCCCCGTCGAGGAAGTGGATGGTGTCGGGGTACGGGAAACCATGGTCCGGGTCCGTGCCGCCGTCACAGATCTCGACACCATCGATCGACCCGAACTGCCGATGGCCGCTCGAGTAGGTCAGGACGAACGGGACCGGCTCGAACGTCCAAGCCTGAGCAGCAGCGTCATCGTTCCCGCTGAAGGAAAGGCACGAGCCCACGATCTCGGCCACGTCGGCGCCAACGGGGAGATCGACACCGAACCAGACACTGTCGCCGTTGCCGACACCGGTCGGAGCGTCGCCGAACAGAGCCGTCACCGTCGACTGGAACGTCAGTCCGACGAGTTGGACCGCCGGCGCCCCATCCGCCCCGTCGACGCCCGGTGCGCCGTCGGCACCGTCGACTCCGTCCTTCCCGTCGACTCCGTCCTTGCCATCGACGCCGTTGTCGCCGTCGGCTCCGTCCTTGCCGTCGGCTCCCGCTGGCCCGGCCGGACCGGTCTTGCCCACCGCTCCGGTGACCCCGGCTCCACTGAGCGTGTGGTAGCCGCCGATGTCGACGATGACGTGCGTCGGAACCGACGCGTGCAGTTCGAACGTGCCCTTGGCCGACAACTTCACCGTGGTGGTGTTGGCGATGGCCGATCGGGTGCCGTCGAAGTTCAACGACGACACCTTGCTCTGTTCGCCGTCGGGCCACGCCGACAGGAACCCTCGATCCGCGTGGCCGACGGCGGTCAACGTCAGCGTCACCGCGATGGCATCGGCAGGCACGTCGCAATCGCCACCCACCACCTCGATCGTCCGCGTTTCCGCGTCGGCGAACGCCCGATCCTCGTCACGAGTGTCGTGGAGTCGACAACCGTCGATCGGCGTGAAGGTGGACGCGGTCGAGGCTCCTTCGGCCGAGGCGAAGAGCGCTCCACCCGCCCCCAACGACACCGCCAGCGCTGCGCCGACCGCTGCCCAACGCGAGCGACTCGGGACAGGATGGGAGGCACGCTGGGTACGACCGGAACCGCGCTGACGAATCATGCACCCCGACCGTGCCAAGCGTTCGGGCCCGCGCACGAAACCGACGAGATTCACGTATCGGAATCATCAGCCATGGCGCTCATGAACCGTTCGGAGATACACCCGGCGGCCGATTCGTGCTGAACTGTCGTGGACAGCACGATCGAGGAGACCACGATGACCACGACCGCGAACACGACCAAGAATCCGACCGAGAACACGACGCAACTCGAGCGTCGAACGTACCCCGACACCGGCGCCAAGCCCGCGCCCGACCTGCATCCGCGCGGCGTGAACCACCTGGCGATCTCGACCGCCGACATGAAGACCCAACTCACGTTCTGGAGCGACGTGCTGGGCTGTCCGACCAAGGCGCTCTACTGGATGCACGGCGTCCCGAACACGTTCCACGGCTTCGTCGAGTTGGCTCCCGACAGCTACATCGCCTTCGTCCAGACGCCGGCCAACCCGACGGAGCCGCAGTGGGGTATCAGCCACGCGGGCAACGCCGGCGACCCGGTGACGGCCGGCGCGATGCAGCATCTCGCGCTGCACGTCGACAGCCTCGACGAACTCCTCACGATGCGCGACCGCATTCGCCATCACGGCATCCAGGTGATGGGGCCGATCGACCACGGGTTCTGCCAGTCGATCTACTTCGGCGGCCCAGAGCACCTCGCGCTGGAAGTCACGACGGGCTCGGCGATCGATGCGTCCCAGTGGATCGACCCCGAGGTCCAAGGCCTGTGCGGCATCAGCAACGACGAACTCGCCCGGCTCATGCGACCGGACGAGTTCGAGCGTCCCGACGAGGCAGTCTCACAGCCGCCGTACGACCCGGATCTTCCGAACCTGCACTATCCGGAGGTGATCCGCGACGCGCTCATGGGGATGCCCGACGCGGAGATGTGGTCGAAGGTCAGTTTCCCCGACCCGCCGGTAGCGCCGGCGGAGTGACGACGCGACCGGCGCCGTTCCCGTCTCGATCATCTCGATCGAACCCATCCCCGCAGTCGCCTCCACGCTCCCGTCGAGAATCGACGATCGGCGCCACCGAGCACCACGGGTCAGCCCAGCCGTGTTCGACGATGTACCGACCCATGTCGTCGAGCCAGCGGTCGAGTCGGATGCGCATGGCCGAGATCATCGACGACGCGAGTGGCGTCGAGATGGAGCCGAGCTTGCGTCGAGGTGGCGCGTCGGCGAACGCTGGATGAATCGCACCGTCGACGCTCCGAGGCGAGCACCGCACCGACGACCGACGATGATGACGGGCATGACGGAGGCCGACGGCGACGACACGAGCGAGTACACCGACAGCTACGAAGACGTCTCGATGTTCACGCTGTCAGACGAGCGCGAGCAGACGCTGCTCGACACGCAGACCGAGTGCACATTCATGTGGTCGACGCGCGATGGCGATCCGGTCGGCGTGATCATGAACTTCGTCTACCTCGACGGTGCGTTCTGGCTGACCTGTACTCGGCGACGCAAACGCGTCCCGGCGATCGAGGCCCGACCTCGCGTCGCCGTCGCCATCTCGAGTCGCGGCACGAACATCGGGATCAGCCAGGCGGTCACGTACAAGGGCACGGCCACCGTGTTGGACGACGAGACGACTCGCTCGTGGTTCTACCCCGTCCTCGCGGCAAAGGTGCGGCCGGCCAACCCTGAGGCACAGGCCGCCTTCGCTGCACATCTCGACTCACCGGGGCGCGTCGTCATTCGCATCGATCCCGACGCTCGCATCGGATTCGACTCCGAGGCGATGTTCGCCAACTCCCCCGCGGGTTCGACGACGAGCAACGTCTGAGTTCGTCTGAACGATTCAGGCCGTCTGCGGGATCACCCGGCGGACGCGCCGGATGGTGGTGGTCCGAGTCGACCTCGAAACCGCTCGCGAGCGGAGCGGCTTGGTCGGCTTGCCGCCACGAACGGCCAACTCGATGACAGCGCGGCGATCCCGCTTCGTGCGCAACTTGGCGAACACGAGCGGTTGCTTCGAGGCCGGGTTGACCACGACGACTGGGCCGCTGCAGATGCCGACGCAGGCCAGATCGACGACCGTGCACTGGTCGTCGAGTTCGGAGCGGAGCTTGCCGAACTCCTTGCGTTTGCGGCAATCCTTGCCCGCACACAGCGCGACGGTGGTGACGCCAGATGCCGTGACAGACAGCTTCGACGCGCCCATGTCAGCCGATGGTGTAGTCGCGGAGGAGCTTGTTCATCTCGATGACGTGCAGCTCTTCGGAGCCGATCTGCGTCCGGGCGTACTCTTCGAGGTAGACCGAGTTGCCTTCGGACAGCCCGAGCAACTGACGATAGAGGTCGAGTGCCCGGCGCTCATGCTCGATCGATTCCCGCAGGATCGTCTCGATCGCGTGGTCGTGGGATTCTTCGATCGGGCGAATTCCCTGCGTCGGGTGGCCGCCGAGTCCGGTCAGGATCTCCCCGGCCTGACGAGCGTGGAGCAACGACTCGTCGGCTTGGGCCTGCATGAACGCGACGAGCGGCAGGCGGTTCGGGCCGGTGATGACCAGCGAGTAGTGGGTGTAGCGAACGACGCCCGAGAGTTCGGCGAGCATGATCTCGTTGAGAACCGGGATGACGTGTTCGGTGTTGATCATCGAATCGACCATCTGCGCATCCTACACCGCTCCCCGGCCGAACGTTAAGTCCGCCTAACCTTCGAACTCAACGGAGATTTGCAGTGCGTCCGACCCGAGCCGCCGCCGGCACCGCGGACACACTGGCCACCATGACGATGCCGCCCGCAACGCCCAGCCAGCACACGCCCAGCGAGCATCTGGCACGCAGCACACCAGAGTTGTTCGACATGTCCGAGCACGTCGCGGTGATCACCGGCGGGGGTCGCGGCATCGGCGAAGGCATCGCCACCTCCTTCGCCGAGGCCGGTGCGGCGGTCGTCGTCGCCGCCCGACGCACCGAGGAGATCCAGCGGGTCGCAGCGTCCATCCGTGACGCCGGCGGTCGAGCGATCGCCGTGACCACCGACGTGACCGACGACGACGCACTCGAAGCGCTCGCTGTCGCTGCCGTGTCAGAATTCGGCCGCCTCTCCACCTGGGTCAACAACGCTGGTGGATCACCGATGCGGATGCCGCTGAGCGAGCTTCCCCGAGAGGAATGGGATCGAACGATCGCGCTCAACCTGACCTCGGTCTACGTCGGCTCGATGACGGCAGCTCGCCACATCGACACCGGGTCGATCATCAACATCTCCTCCGGCGCCGGCACCGGCCCGGTGCCCGGCAGCGCGCACTATGGCGCGGCCAAGGCGGCGACGAACTCGCTCACCTGGACGCTGTCGGCCGAGCTCGCGCCGAAGATCCGGGTGAACGGCGTCGCGCCTGGCGCAATCCCGACCGAGGTGATGCTCACGGCGATCGGTCGTGACGAAAGCGAACTCGACGAGATCCTCGAGGACTGGAACATCCCCCTCGGTCGCCTCGGTACGCCCCAAGACATCGGAGCGGCGTGCGTGTACCTCGCGTCCGACGCGGCCAGTTGGGTGAGCGGCGAGATCCTGCGCGTCGGTGGCGGCGCGAAGCCACGCTGATCCGCAGCCCTTGCCGGCGCAGCGTCAGGCGGTGGCCGACGCGGCGAGACGCCATCTCGTCGGCGACGAGCCCTCGACGAGTCGAACCCTCGAGCCGTCACCGAGCGCGTCTCGTGTCGAGCCGTCCACGATCACCCCGAACTCGTTGCGTTCGCTGCTGATCGCCAGCGCCTGCCGCACCGGTGCCCCCCAAGCAGCGAACGTCAGCGAGCCGCGTTGGAGCAGGCCTGTGCCGACCTCGCCGCTCGCCATCCCGACGACAACCCGCGCGCGCAGCTCCGCGTCACCGTGCACACCGTCACCGTGCACAGCGTCACCGTGCACAGCGTCGACCACCGCCTGCGCGAAGCCGATCGCCGCGTCCGCGCACGGCCCGTCGCTGCCGATCCCGACGAGGAACAAGAATCGATCAGCAGCGCCGCGCACGAGTTCGACGCCGTGATCGGCCGCGACGGCCACGATCCGGCGCGCGGCGGCGACCAGGTCGTCGTCGCGGTCGTCGTCGCTCTCGACGACGACCTCCACGGCAACCACGGTCGCATCCTCGAGCACGTCACCCGAACCGGTGACCTCCCCGTCGGCACCGACGACACGCTTGGGGAGAAACGCTTCGAGGAGCTGGCGCTTCGCGTCGTACTCCTCGACCAGCGCCGCCTCTTGCGCGCCGAGCCGCCGAGCCATCTGAGCCAGCCGGCGGGAGAGATCGGCGAACTCGTCGTTCGTCGACGAATCGATCTGCGGATCCCGCTCCCCGTCGAGCACGGCGCGCGCCGCGGCGATCACGGGCGGAATCGGGCGAGTCATGCGACGCGACAACCACCAGCCGATCGCTCCGGCGATCGGCAGGGTGAGCATCAGCACGAGCCCGAGCCGCCGAGCGTAGGCAGACAGCGGTGAGGCCACGTCGCTGTTGGGCACATCGACGACGACCGCCCAATCGACGCCGACAACGTCGATCGGCGTCGCGAAACTGAACGTCGACTCGCCGAGGTAGTTCGTCGCCGACCCCTCGAAATCGCGCCCATCCCGCGCCTCGCGCGCTGGCTCGGTGTCGACCTGTTGCACGCCGATAGGGGACCCGAACCCCTCGATGAGCGTTCGGGTCACCGGGTCGTCGACCCGAGACAGATAGTCGTCGGGGTCCTCGATCCAGCGACGGCTCTCGCTGCGCAACAGCAGGTCGGCGCCCACCACGTAGCTCTCGCCGCCGCCGAGACCGACGAGTTCCCACTGTTCGTCAGCGGTCGTCACCCGAGTCAGCGCGTCGACGTCGATCTCGACCACGAGCGCACCGATCACCTCGGTCTCGAGCCGAACCGCTGCGGCGATGAACGCGACCGACCGGCCCGCCGCCGGGAGATAGCGTTCGAAATCGGCGATGACCGCGTCGCCGACACGCACGCGATCGAGACCATCGCGCAACGCCACCGCGAGGTTGGACGTTGCGAACGGCCCATCGGCGAACGAGGTCCCGACGTCGACGCGCTTGTTGACCGAATACACAACGTTGCCCTGTGCATCGACGAGCAGCAGGTCGCCGACGCCGACGGCGTCGGACAGCGAACGCAGGAACGGATGCTGGCGAGCGTGCACCTCGGTGTACGCCGACCCGTCGCCGGGATCGACCACGGCGCGCCGCTCCACGCGGTCTACCCCGGCGAGCGTGTACACGCCCTGCAGGTACCGCTCCCGCGGATCGGTCGGCTCGAGCCGCTCCGGGTCGACTTTGTCGAGGCCCGCGACCGTGGCGACGTCGCCGGCGGTGAGCGGATCGATCACGTCCTGGGCATAGAACTCGCTGAGCGCCACGTCCGTCGGCTCGTCGAGCGTGTCGTCCATCGCCGCGAACGCATCGGCGAAGTCGTCGAGCGCGAAGGACACCGCCAGGTCCGACGCGAGCACCGACACCTCGGTCACCAGCGATTCCGCCCCCAGCTCGATCGCATACGCGCGAGCTCGACCGATGTCGACGAGTTGCTCCTTCGTACCATCGTCGAGAAGATCGCGTGCAGCAACGAAGTTCAGACTGCCGATCAACAACACCGAGACCGCAGCCACGCCGACGAACACACCGGTGAGTTGACGACTCAGCCGCCGGGGCCGATGCCACCAACGCGTCCGCACCGTCGCGTCGGAGCGATCGCTGGTCGTGTCGGCTGGCTCGCTGGAGTCGATCAGTCCGGTCACGACGAGACCTCCCGATCGGTCGCACCAAGGCTGCTACCCCGGCCAGGTTCAGCGATGTGGCTGGTATCGGCCGCGAGGAGTCGCTCGAGTCGATGGCGCCGGACCTCGGTGATCCGGTTGAGCGCTGCCGACAACGCCGCGCTGCGAGACACCACCTCACCGGCCACGTCGGCATCGACGATCACCACGTCGCAGTCGGTCATCGCCCGGATCACCAGATCACGGCCAGCGACACCCGAACCGTCGAGCAGGCCCATCACGTCTCCGCTGCGCAGGTCCGACACGGCGACATCCGGTCGATCCGGCCCGACCAACTGGAGCAATGCCGTCCCGTCGACCAACACCACCAGGTCGCGGCTGCCTGCCGACGCTCGCAACAGTTCCTCGCCGACGGCATAGCGCAGGGCGTGGCCCGCGTTCGCCAAGAGGTCGAGTTGGTCGTCGTCGAGCGACGCGAGCAATGGCGACGCGGCAAGCCGCGCTCGGAGTTCGGCCGTGGTCGGCGTGCTCGACGCGGCGGTCGTGACACCGTCGTAGATGAAGAGATCTTGAGCAGGGCTGGGGAGCCCGACACCGTGACGGTGCGACTGGTACCAGACCAATGAACCGAAATCGCTCGACACGCGCGGAGCGATCGCGTAGTCCTCGATCCACATGTCGACCTCGTAGGTCATCAACGGGTCGTCGACCTGCACGACCCGAACCGCGGGCGGGGGATCGGCCACCACTCCGCGTGTTCCGCGGGCGGCGTCGAGCAGCATCGCCTTCGCCAGCGTCGGCGGATTGTGGAACGCGACCTGCACCGACACCACGACCCGATGGAGCGCATCGGGCGAGGAGTAGTTGACCACGCTCGCACCCGCCAGCTCGCTGTTGGGCACGATCACCGTGTCGCCGTCACGGGTCAGGATCCGGGAGGTCCGCCAGTTGATGTCGACGACCTTGCCTTCCACATCTCCCGCACGGATCCAGTCACCCGGCTGGAACGGTTGATCCGACAGCAGCAGCAAACCAGCAGCCAGGCCGCTGAGCGTGTCTTGCAATGCGAAGGAGATCACGAGCGAGGTGACGCCGAGCGCGGTGAGCGCGGCCGACAGGTCGACACCCCACACATCGTCGACCAGCAACCACGCGGCGACGAGAATCGTGGCGATCTTCGGCAGGGCCAACACGAGCTGTGGCACGGCGCGACGTCCCGGGACAGCTGGCCGGGAACGCACGTCGGCCACGAGGCGACCGATGACGCCGTACACCGCGACGGCGATCGACAACACCAGTCCGGTGCCGGCCGCGCGCACGACGAAGTCACCACCGTCGAGTCCGAGCACCGGGACGAGCAGCGCCCAGATCGCGAAGAACGGGAGGGTCCAGTTGCGAAGCGTGACGACCGACGACCGAAGCGCGGACTCGCGCTGGCGGAGTCGCTCGTCGAGCTCGGCCACCACGATGATCGCCAGGGGGACCACCACGATCACGACCACTGCCCAGAGTGCGCTCGTGTCGCCGAACGACCTCACGTCAGCACCCCCGGCACCTCGCGGCGAACCGTCCACAGCGGCACGTCGTCACGCAGCGGGTCGAGCGTCACTGCGCCGTCGGGCAGTCTCGAACGCACGGCATCGGAGACGACGATCGTTCCCGCCGTGCCTCGTCGAGCGAGCGCATGCGCCACGGTGACCGTGTCGCCCCACACGTCGTAGAGCAGGTGGTTGGCCCCCGTGAGCCCTGCGGTGACCGGACCGGTGTGCACGCCGACGCCGAGGCGCACATCGACACCTTCGAGTTCTCCGAACCGCGCGACACGGTCGAGGAGTTCCTCGGCGAAGGCGACGGAGCGCGGTGCGTGGTCGATGTAGGGCCGGTCGTGGCCACAGGAGGCGTAGTAGGTGTCACCGATCAACTTGATCCGGTCGAGTCCGTGACGGAGGGCGACGGCGTCCACCTCGTAGAGGAGTTCGTCGACCCTCGATCTGGCCGATCCCGTGTCATCGTCGACGACCTCGTCGAGGCCGTCGAACACGACCACGGCGATCGTGGCCTGTCGGACCTCCTCCGGTGCGTGCTCCTCGCCGAGGATCACGCGTTCGGCCTCCGCTGGCGGCAGCAGTTCCCGCAACACCCGCAGCCGTTCGGCAAGCGCCCGCTCGAGCTCTGACTGCTGCTCGGCCAGGGTCGCTGCCATCGTCTCGAAACCGATCGCCAGCTCCGCGAACTCGATCGGGCTCTGCGGCGGGATCTCGATGGGATCGCCGATCGAACCCGAAGATCCGAGCCGATCGCTGATCGAGCGAATCGGCCGCACGACGGAATTGGCCCATGCGACGGCGGCGAACGCGAGCAGGACGACGAAGATCGCAGCGCCGACGGTGAGCAAGCGTCGAAAGTCGTCGAAGCCTCCCTCGGCCGCCTCGACCTCGATCTCGGACACGACCAGCCAGTCGAGTCCACCGAAGCTCAACGGCGCCGACGTCGACACCACGTCCACGCCGACGATCGACGCACGACGGTCGACCGTGGCCGCTCCCCCTCGGCCGGCGTTGACGGTGTCGTCGCGAGCACGCAGGACGGTCGCGACGGTGCCGGTCGAGCCGATCGTCGAGCGTTCGTCGGCGGTGAGGCGCCCCAGGTCTTCGACGGCGTCGAGATATGCGGCTGGCGACTCCAGATACCCCCTGGGGTCGCTGCGCAGCGTGCCGTCGGGGCCAACGAGGTAGGTGTCTGCGCCTTCCGGGAAGCCAGCGGCTGGCCAGTTCTCACCCGCGGTGATGCGTTCCGTCAGGTCGCTTCCGCGGAACATCAGCACGAGCGCCCCCGCCGCGTCGCCCGTGGCGGGCTCGAAAACGGCGTGCGCCACCACGCCGACCGGCTCACCCAGAGCCGGCAGGTAGTCGGCCAGATCGCTCACCTCGACGCCCTCGTCGGGCGCTTCGAGGACGGCGGACACGGTGACGTCGAGCACCGAGCCGCTGAACGGACCGGTAGCGAGATCAGTGCCGATCTCGGGGTGCTTCTCCACCGAGTAGACCACTCGGCCCGAGTCGTCGACGAGCAGGAGATCGAACAGCCCCAGTCGCGAAGCGACGTCGCGATAGACCGGATGCACTTCTCGATGCGACTCACTCCAGAGGCTGCCGTCGCCTGCGTCGTCGAGCGCTCGCGGCGCTGCGACGTTGTCGGGATCGCTGGCATACAGCAGCTGCACTCGCGCCGCCGCGTCATCGGCCGGCACGACGTCGCGCAACTCGACGTCGCGACCCAGTTGCCGCTGCGGTTCGACGAATCGTTCGAGATACGACACCGCGAGCCGCTCGCGCTCGGCAGCGCTCGGCGCGACATCACCGATCTCGTCGAGTGTCGAGCTGAGCCGCTCGATGACGACCCCCGCCTGCGGACTCGCCGCCAACGCACTCGTCGTACGCGACAACGACCCGAAGTAGGAGGAGATGTCGACGTCACCCGACAGCCGAAGCGCAGCGATCTGATCGTTCGTCAGTTCCGTGTCGAGGTCGCTGCCTGCGTCGACGCCGACGACGGTCGCCACACCGAGCGAGCCGATGCCGACGAGGACGGCTGCCGCCGCGATCCGAGTCGCCATCGACACGCCACGACGGGATCGGGCGCCCGGCGTACGGCGTTGCACGAACCGGCGACGAGGCTTGCGTGCCGACGACGCTGGGTGCACAGCGTCTGTCACCGCACCGCCTGTCGAGGCCCCCGTGGATTCACGAGACCGACGATAGTGCTGCCGGCGGTGCCAGCGCAGGCTCGCTCGCGTCAGGTCGCGACGAGTGGTCGCACCACGACGCGGTTGCGGCCGAGGCGTTTCGCATCGAGCAGACGCGCATCGGCTTCGACGAGCAACTGGCGAACGTCCGACAACACGCCCACGGCGACGCCGCCGCTCACCGTGAGCTCGAGGCCACTGGCGATGCTCTCCCAGTCGTGCGTGGCGATGGTGAGACGGACACGCTCGGCCGCCGACCACCCGAGCGACGCGACGTCGTCACCGACCTCAACGACGTCGAGGTCGCACATGACGACGACGAATTCTTCGCCGCCGACACGGGCGACCGCCGCCGCCGGCCCGACGCTCACGCGCAACAGCTCGGCGAACCGAGCGAGCACGTCGTCACCGACGTGATGCCCGAACGTGTCGTTGACGACCTTGAAGTGATCGATGTCGAACATCATCGCGACGCCGAGCCCCGGAGTCCGTTCGAGTTCGCTCAGTCGGCGGTCCAACCATCGGCGCGACTTCACGCCGGTCAGAGCATCTCGATCGATGTCGTCGGCGAGACGCTCGGCGATGTCCCGCAGCACCGAACTCGACCGTTCCAGCTCGGCTCGGCGGCGGATCTGGTCGCCGAGACGGCCGACCTGCTCGAGATGCCAGGCTCGCGACAAGCGCGCCAGCCGTAGCGCATCGGCGCTTGCACGATCGTGTTGACCGAGCGCGGCAAGCGCCCGCGACCGCTCCTCCAGTGCTCGCGCCAGGCAATGGTTGTCAGCACTCGCTTCGAGGCCCGGAATCGCCAGATCGAGCAGTTCGACCGTCGTCCCCGGAGCGTCCTGGCGCGCCGCGTGCATCGCCCGGACGAGCCGGTGCCAGGCGACGAGATCGGGTGCTGCGTCGCGATAGTGGCGTTCGGCAGCATCGAGCACCATTCGATCCATCGGCTCGTCGACCACCACCGCCGCTTCGCCTGCCAGCCCATCAGCCAGCATCGTGCGCGACACCTCGTCGACGCCGTCACGACGAAGCCACTCGATCGCGGCGGTGACGTCGTTCATGTAGCACGCTCGCCGAATCGGGTCCTTCGTGGCGTACGCCGCTTCTACGCTCATGTAGCCGAACGAATAGGCGACCGGATCGACGGGCACCCCTGCAAGATGTCGGGCCCCCTCGAACGCATGGCGGCCCGAGTCGACCGCGAGTTCGAACGCGCCGAGCCGCATGAAAAACCCCGACACCCCGAGCGCGGCTCGCACCGCGTCGACGTCGGCGATGGGTTCCGGGCCCTCCGAGAGGTCGGCGAGCATCACCAACGCATCGACGACGTGGTCGACCGCTGCCGCCGACTCGCCGATCTGGTCGAGGAACACCGCCGCCATCGACGACGCGAATGCCGCGACAGAGATCTCGCCTGCTGCGACCAGGTACGGCACGGCCTCGCGAGCCGAGGCAGCCTGGAGCGATGCGTCGCCGCGCCCCTGCAACGCCACGCAGCGGGCGACGAGTAACTTGCCGAGTTCCGCTGGATCGCTGACCGGAGAGGTGGCCGCGATGGCGGCGTCGATTCGAGTGACCACGTCGTCGTCGGGCGCGAGCGACATACGGCGTGCCGCCGCGGTCAGCTCCTCACTCGACTCGATCGTCATCTCGACCCGATCCTCATCTCGACTCACACCTCATGTATGAATGTCGGCCCGACGACACGTGGGCTTGACGGCCTCGTCCCGAGGCTGACGATTCCTTGATCGTCGCACCACCCTCCGCGGCCGGTTCGCGGACTGCGAGCGCCTAGCGTGCGACCCATGGGATTCCGATTGGCCAACATCGACGGCCGAGCAGCACTACTCGACGACCGAGATCGGTACCACGACCTCGAGTCACTCAGCGGCGGTGCGATCGGATCCGACCCGATGACCGCCCTGGCCGACGAAGCCGGGGTGCGCGCTGCCACCGAACGGCTCGCCGACGCCGAGCCGACCGGCGAGCTCGCCGACGTGGTACTCGGCGCACCCGTCCCGCGCCCGCGCAACGTGTTCGCCGTCGGGTTGAACTACTCCGACCACGCCGCCGAGTCGAACCTCACCCCTCCCGAGCAACCGTTGGTCTTCACGAAGTTCCCGTCGAGCATCTGCGGTCCGGCGACCGACATCGAACTGCGCAGCGAATTCGTCGACTACGAGGTCGAGGTGATCGTCGTGATCGGGCGGGGAGGCCACGACATCAGCGAGGCAGACGCGTGGTCGCACGTCATCGGCCTGACGATGGGCCAGGACGTCTCCGATCGTCGCATGCAGTTCGCTTCGAGCCCGCCCCACTTCGACCTCGCGAAGTCGTTCGACACCTTCGGGCCGATGGGGCCATGGTTGCGGTCGCTCGACGGATTCGACGACCCCGACTCGCTCCGATTGACATGCTCCGTCAACGGCGACCTCCGCCAGGACGGCAACACCGGCGACCTCATCTTCGGCGTTCCGAAGCTGATCAGCTATCTCTCGCACATCACCACGCTGAGCGCCGGCGACATCATCTGGACCGGCACGCCGGCCGGTGTCGGCGCAGCGACAGGAGCGTTCCTGCGCGACGGCGACGTGGTCGAGACCTCGGTGACCGGGCTCGGCACCATGACCAACCGCTGTGTCCGAATCGGAGACCACGCGTGACCTCGTCGCACCACGACTCGACCTCCACGACGCCGAGCCAGCCGACGAGCCCGCCGGTCGTGGTGTTCATGGTCGCGTTCCCCGCTCCTCCGGCGCTCGCCGAATCCCTCACGGCGATCCATCCCGACGCCGAGTTGCTCTGGACGCCCTACACCGAATCCGAGGCGCTGCGATCCGCGCGGGGGCACCACGGCGGCCGGAACCCCGACGGACTCGAGACGCCGGAGATCACCGACGAGATGCGCGCCCATTGGCAACGCGCCACGATCGCCGTCGCAATGGACCTGCCCGAAGGTCTCGACGAGTTGATGCCGAACCTCCAATGGGTGCAGAGCATCACGGCCGGCGTCGACAAGTACGACCTCGACGCATTCGATCGACAGGGTGTGCTGCTCACCAACGCCAGCGGTCTCGGTTCGGCCGGCATCGCCGAGTTCGTGATCGCCCGCCTGCTCCAGGAGTGGAAGAACCTCCGCACGTTCGACGCGCAGCAGCGCGAGCATCGCTGGGAGGGCATGTTCGGCACCGAGCTCACCGGACGCACCCTGGGGATCGCTGGTCTCGGCGCGATCGGCCGCGAGGTCGCTCGCCGTGCGCGAGCGTTCGACATGACCGTGCTCGCGACGCGCGCCAGCGCGAAGCCCGGTGACACCGACGATGCCGTCGACGAACTGTTCCCGGCCGACGCTCTCGACGAGATGCTCGCTCGTTGCGACGCCGTCGTGTCGACGTTGCCGTCCAACCCGTCGACGATCGGGCTGTTCGACGCCGACCGGTTCGCCGCCATGCCAGCTGGCTCGCTGTTCTGCAACGTCGGGCGAGGGGCCCACGTCGTCGAAGCCGACTTGATCGCCGCGCTCGAGTCCGGTCACCTTCGCGCTGCGGCCCTCGACGTCACCCACGTCGAACCGCTCCCCATGGACGATCCGCTGTGGGACGCTCCGAACATCTACATCTCGCCGCACTCGTCGGTCTCGCTCGACCGTTACGTCCAGAACCTCGAGGCGCTGTTCGTGGCGAACCTCGGCCACTTCTTCGCCGCCGAACCGCTCGTCAACGCCGTCGACACGGCCGACACGGCCGACACGAACTCATGAACGAACCGGCATGAATTTGTCCGACTGGCTCGACGACACCGATGCGCTGGCGGCACTCGACGCTGCGTATGCAGCGGCGTGGGCCTCGACCGACGCTGAGCTTCTCGCGCTGTGCCGAGACCGGATCGCGATGCTGCTGCGTCACGGGCCGACGGTCGAGGCGATGACCGACGACGATCGTCGCGAGCTCTCCCGCTGGGCCACCTCCGCCACGTTCACCGATCGCGAACGCGCCGCGCTCGACTTCACCGAGCAGTACGTGGTCGACGTCGCCGCGATGTCCGACGAGCAGGCCGGGCGGTTGCGTGAGCACCTCGGCGACGAAGAGCTCGTGAGTTTCGTCAACGCGATCCTCGTGCTCGAACAACGAATGACGCTCGAACTCGCCTTCGCCGGAGTGCTGCCGTGAACGCGTCGCCGCGCCCGGATGGAGCGTCTCGTTCGGCGCGCGTCGCCGCCGGAACACGAGCCGCACCCGCACTCGTCGGCGCGCTGATGGACTTCGCAGCCGCGGCCGTACGCAACGACCGTGTCGACCCCATCACCACCGAACTCGTTCGGCTGCGCTGCGCGACGGCGCACGACTGTCGTACTTGACTGTCGCTGCGCTCGGCAGTTGCCGAGCAACATGGTCTCGACGAAGACCTCGTCGCTCAACTCCACGCACCCGACCCGCAGCTCACCGATGCACACGTCGCAGCGATCGACTTCGCAACTGCGATGATCGTCGACCCGGCCGGCATCACGGCGGAGCTCGGCGACCGGCTGCACCAACACTTCACCACGGGGCAGATCGTCGAACTCGCGCTCGACGTCATGAAGTGGAGCTACCAGAAGGTGACCGTCGCGCTCGGCACCGACCGCGAGATCGTTCCGGGCCAACTCACGCCACTGCGCTTCGACGACGACGGCAACTGGATCCGCCCCACCTGACCCCCACCGATGAGCTTCATCCGCTCGCTACCGGATCATCCTCATCGCTTCGAGGTGCTCTGCCTCGGGGGTCACCAGAGCATCGTCGTACGATCGCAGGAACACCTGGAAGAGGGATCGACATGACGAGCACCATCAACGAAGTCAGCATCGACGCACCGAGCGACAACGACGCGGCGATCGAGGTGAAGCGATCGTTCTGCCGGATCTGCCACGCGGCCTGTCCGATCGACGTGCACCTCGACGGCAGCCAGGTCGTCAAGATCAGTGGCGTCGACGACGATCCGCTGTTCAAGGGCTACACGTGCATCAAGGGTCGCCAGATTCCCGACCAGATCCACGATCCCGCCCGACTCCGCCATGCGCTCAAGCGCAGTCCGAACGGCACGCTCGAGGAAGTCGCGAGCAGCGACGCTCTCGACGAGGTGGCCGCGAAGCTCCACGCGATCCTCGACGAACACGGCCCGCGTGCCATCGCCTCCTACACCGGCACCGGCGGCTACCAGAACGCACCGTCGCACCCCGTGGCGCAGGCGTTCCACCGGGCGGTCGGCTCCATCAGCTACTACACGTCGGTCACCATCGACCAGCCGATGAAGGCCACTGCGCCGATGCGCATGGGCATGTGGGAAGCGGGCCCGCAGAACTTCAGCACCGCCGACGTCATGTTGGCGATCGGCTACAACCCGATGGTGTCGAGCTTCGCTCCCTACGGCGGCCTCCAGGGCACCGACCCGTTCCAGACGCTGCGTCGCCGCAAAGCCGAGGGCCTCAAGGTGATCGTCATCGACCCGCGCCGCACCGAACTCGCCAAACAGGCCGACATCCATCTCCAGGTGAAGCCCGGCGAAGACCCTGCGCTGCTCGCTGCGCTCCTCCACGTGATCCTCACCGAGGACCTCCACGACGCGGCGTTCTGCGACCGCTGGGTCGAACCGGGCCATCTCGACGTGCTGCGGGCGACGGTCGAGCAGTTCACGCCCCACTACGCCGCCGAGCGGTGCGGCGTCGACGCCGACGACATCGTCGCGGCCGCCCGGCTGTTCGCCGCGGGCCCGACCGGGTCGAGCGGGTCCGGAACCGGGCCGAGCATGTCGCCGCACGCCAGCTTGATGGAACACCTGTCGCTGTGTCTCAACGTCGTTTGCGGGCGCTACCTACGCGAAGGACAGCAGATGGACTCGGGGGGTCTGTTGCCACCCGCCGCGCCGAAGCGAGCGCAGGTCATCGGCCCGTTCGGCAACCCGAAGGGCCCTCAGAGCCGATTTCGCGGGCTGCACGGCTACAACGGCGAAATGCCCTGCTCGACGCTGGCACAAGAGATCACCACGCCCGGCCCCGAACAGGTGCGAGCTCTGATCGTCAACGGTGGCAACCCCGTGGCTGCCTGGCCGGATCAGATCAAGTCCATCGCTGCGATGGAGTCACTCGAGTTGCTGGTCGTGATCGACCACCGCCTCACCCAGACCGCCGACTACGCCGACTACGTCTTCGCGCCGCGCTTGTCGCTCGAGCGTGCCGACGTTCCGCCGTTCATGGACCGCTGGTTCCGCGAGCCCTACGCCTGCTACACGCCCGCTGTCGTGACCGAGCCCGAGGGCGACCTGCTCAACGACTGGGAGGTCTACTGGGAGATCGCCGAACGACTCGGCGTCGACATCGAACTCCCGGGCGGGTCGATTCCGCACCGTCACGCCGACGGGTCACGGCCGAGCGATGACGACGTCCTCGACCTCGTCTACGCGAAGTCTCGGGTGCCGTTGTCAGAGGTGCGCGCGAAGAACGGCACGGTCGTGCCCGAGTACGCGATCACCGTCTCGCCGGCAGATCCGGATGCATCGGGCCGGTTCCACGTCGCGCTCGACGACCACATGGAGGAGTTGCACGCCGTCCGTAGCGAGACGACCTCCGCCGAGGTGATGGCGGGGTTCGACCCGGCGGTCCACACCTTCCGACTGATCAGCCGGCGGTTGAAGTCGCACCTCAACTCGCTCGGCCGCGAGCTGCCCGGGCTGGCTCGCAAGAACTCGACCAACTACGCGTACATGCATCCCGCCGACCTCGACGACCTCGGCATCGCCGACGACGACCTCGTACGGATCGCTTCCCCCCATGCCGAGTTGATCGGTGTCGTGAAGGGTGCTCCCGACGTGCGCCGCGGCGTCATCTCGATGGCGCACAGTTGGGGCTCGTCGAACGGCACCGACGAGAAGGTGCGCGACATCGGCGCACCGACCAATCGACTCATCGACGTCGACAACGGCTACTGCACGATCACCGGCCAAGCGGTCCAGAGCGCGATCCCCGTCAGCGTCGAACCCGTGAGCGAGGACGCACTCCTCCCCTGAACCACCCAGGTCATCGTGCCAGGCACCATGACCTGCATCATGAGCTTCGGGTCGATGGGGCGTGGAATCCCGTCGCTCGCGTGGCCGCCGGGCGCAGTACGGTCGACCGTGTGAACGACCTCGACGACGTCGATGCCGCCGTCGGTTGCGAGCTCGAGTTGCTGGACCCCGGGTGCCGCGCCGAACCCAATCGGGTGGCATCGCTGCTCGACGACGACTTCGTCGAGATCGGCAAGTCGGGGCGCGAGTACGGCCGCGACGACATCGTTGCGGCGCTCGCCGCCGAGCCGGGCCTCGACGGCGTCACCGTCGGTCCGATGAGCGGCCATCTGGTCACTGCCGGACTCGTCGTCGTGCGGTACACGACCCACCACGACGACGGTCCGGGTGCCGTCCACCGCACCGGATGGTGGCGGCAGACGACGGACGGATGGCGGTGCTGCTTTCATCAGGCGACCGTGGCAGCCGAGCTTGCCGGCGAGGCTGGCGCTGTGGCCAGAGGGGACCGGCCCGTCACCCAGACCGACGTCGAGGCGTCGCTGCGCACGGCCGGCGTGGCGACTGGATCGACGGTGATCGTGCACTGCTCACTGTCGGCGCTGGGATGGGTCGTCGGCAACGCGGTCGCAGTGGTTCGGGCACTGCGTTCGGTCGTGGGC
This sequence comes from Ilumatobacter sp., assembly GCF_046290335.1. Taxonomy (GTDB): domain Bacteria; phylum Actinomycetota; class Acidimicrobiia; order Acidimicrobiales; family Ilumatobacteraceae; genus Ilumatobacter_A. The sequence continues at coordinate 110,395 of NZ_JBKAGH010000009.1, forward strand.
GATGGTGGCACGATCGTCATGCCAGCGCAGACGGGCCTCAGCGACCCGTCACAGTGGCAGGCTCCGCCGGTGCCGAAGGATTGGTGGCCGACGATCCGAGCGCACTGGCCGGCGTTCGACCCGGTGATCACCCCGATGCGAGGGATGGGGGCCGTCGCCGACTGCTTCTCTCGACTTCCCGGTGTGGTGCACAGTGGTCATCCGGCGCTCGGGTTCATCGCCCACGGACCACGCGCCCCCGAGTTGATGCACCCACACGACCTGGTCGACGGCCTCGGCGACCGATCGCCGCTGGCGAGACTCGAAGCGGCGGGGGCGGACATCGTGCTGATCGGCGTCGGCCATGGCAACAACACCGCACTCCATCTGGCCGAAGTCCGCGCCCTGGGCGCCGATGCACCGACGAGACGAGACGGTGTGCCGATGCTGGTGGACGGCCAGGACCGTTGGGTGGAGTTCTCCCACGTCGACGTCGACGAGCGTGACTTCGTGCTGCTCGGCGATGCCTACACCGCCGCTGGCGGGACCCAGACGCGGGCACCGCTCGGCGCGGCCGAGGTTCGTCGGCTGCCGATGCCCGAGCTGATCGACTTCGCCACGAGATGGATCGCAGCGCACCGACCGCGCTGAAGGACGACGGCCCACACGATTCGGCGTAGCGTCAGCCGACGACGGCCGCGTGGACGACGTCGTAGAGCTGTGCGGCGAGTTCGTTGCCGGTCACCGAGTCGGCTTCGACGACGAGGAACGCGCCGTACCCGTCGTCCAGGTCGAGCCACGGCACCGAACCGTAGGCACCGGGATCGTTGATGCGACCCGTCTCACGATCGACCCACCAACCCATGCCGTACCCGACACCACCTTCGCGCGCGTCACCTCCGTAGACCTCGCCGACGCGGTCGTCGTGCATGGTCGCCAACGCCTCGGACGACAGCACCTGCACGTCGTCGCACATCCCGTCACGGAGATGCATCAGCAGCAACTTGCCGTAGTCGCCGGTGGTGATGTACGCCCCACCCTCCATGTTCGGGTTGTCGGTCGGCGCGAGCGTCGAGGGGTCCCCGTCGAACGCTGTCGGGTAGTCGAATCCGCCCGGACCGAACTGGGTGAAGTGGTTGTTGTAGCCGAGCGTCTCGAGACCGCATGGCTCGACGTAGATCTCGTCGATCAACTCGGCCCACGACCGGCCCGAGACCGCTTCGGCGAGTGCGCCGGCGATCTGCCACTGGGCGCCGCCGTAGCGGAACTCGGTGTCGGGTGCGATCACGTCGGCGTCGTCGTCGGGGGTGGTGAAGATCTGCGCGGCGCAGTCCTGCATCGTCCCGACCGGGAGGAACTGACAGACGTAGGGGCCGTACGCCGGATCGGGCTCGAGGCCGACCAGGCCGGAACTGTTCGAGACGAGTTGCGCTGGCGTGATGTCGGGATTGCCGGCGCCCCATTCGACCGCTTGAGCGATCGGAGCGTTCATGTCCAACAGGCCGTCGTCCTGCAGACGTAGGAGGACTCCTGCGGTGATCATCTTCGTCGACGAGGCGACGAGCGAGATGCGATCCTCGTCGAACTCGCCCCAATGCTCGTGGTGGATCACGCCGTCGTCCTCGTGGACCACGATGAGGCCGGCGCCGTTCAGGCCTCGGTCGTCGACGAACGCCCGCACGATCGGATCCACCGCAGAGAAGTCCCGCTCCGGCTCCGGCTCCGGCTCCGGCTCCGGCTCCGGCTCCGGCTCCGGCTCCGGCTCCATAGTCGTAGTCGTAGTCGGCGACTCCGTCGTCGCGGGAGCGTCGGTCGTCGCGGGTTCCTCGGTCAGGGCCGGTGCCTCGGTCGCGACGGGTGCGTCGGTCGCTTCGGTCGTTGCGGAATCGGTGGCGGCCGGCTCAGAGTCGGAGCCGCCGCACGCGGCGGCGATCAGGGCAACGGACGACGCGACGACGAGAGTGCGAAACATCGAATCACCATATGCGTGCGACGAACCCAAGGCCACGCACGAGCCACGCACGAGCCGAACTCACGACCCCGCTGAACTCCTGCAGAGCCGACGGTCGGCTACGGATACTGTCGCTGCAGATTCCGATGGACAGCGCCCCGCTCCCGACCGGCTCGCGCCCCGAACACCGTGTTCGCCGCCGCATCTACGGGCTCGGCTTCGTCGACGAATTCGGTCCGATCTACGCGCTGTACACCATCCTGTTCGTCGACAACGGCATCACCACTGCGCAGATCTCCACCGTCTTCCTGCTGTGGTCGGTCGTCGCCATCGTGTTCGAGGTGCCGAGCGGTGCACTCGCCGATCTCGTCGATCGGCGAAAGCTCGTGGCGTTCGCGTTCGTGTTGCGAGGCATCGGCATCGCGGTGTGGCTGGTGGAGCCGAGCTATGCGGGCGTGATCATCGGCGCGCTGCTGTGGTCGATCCATTCGTCGCTGGCGAGCGGAGCCTGGGAAGCGTTGATCCACGACGAGTTGACCGCTGCCGACGACGAAGCCGGCTATCCGACGGTGATGGCCAGAACGCATCAGTTCTCCAACGCAGGCATCGCGCTGGGAACGCTCGTTGCGACAGCCGGGGTCGCACTCGGCGCGACCATCGAGCATCTGGGTTGGCTCACGGTCGCGATCCACCTCGTGTCGATCACCCTGGTGCTCCGGCTCCCCGACGTCCGCTGGGTCAAACACACCGACGCACCAGCCGCGACCGACACGCGAGAGTCGATCGACGCGATCGACGCGATCGGCGCGATCGACGCGGTCGGCACGACGTCGCTGTCGAGTTGGGTCTCGACGCTGCGCGGCGGGCTCCGCCACGCGCGGCGCTCTCCGGTCGCCATGCGATTGATCATCCTGGGCGCGTTGCTCGAAGGGCTGTTCGTCATCGACGAGTACGTCCCGCTCTTGGCGGCCGACCGAGGGGCGGCGACGGGCATCATTCCGGTTTTCGTCCTGGTCGTCTTCGTCGGCCTGATGATCGGCGACGAGTACGCGGCGCGGCGCCCGGGGGTGTCCGCCCGGGCGACCGGCGTCGCGTTGATGATCGGCGCTGCGCTCATCGCCGTCGCCGTGATCGTCACGCCGCTGTGGCCGCTCTTGCTGATCGGGGTCGGCTATGCCACGTTGGAGGTGACGTGGATCATCGGCGACGCCCGTTTCCAACAGCAGCTCCCGCGACGCACGCGTGCCACGGTCACGAGCGTCCGCGCGTTCGGCTCAGGGATCGTGAGCGTCGCTGCGTTCGCGTTGTTGACCGTTACGTCGATCGACGACACGGCGCCCATCGCGGGGCTCGTCGTCATGGCCGGCGCGCTGTTCCTCGCTGGAGCACTCGCCACGCGCTGGATCCCGCGAAGCACACCGTGATCGCTCACACCCAAAGGTCATCGTGCCTGGCACGATGACCTTTGGGTGTGGGCGTGGGTCAGACGCGTTCGATGATGATGGCCGGGGCCATGCCACCGCCGGCGCACATCGTGATGAGGCCGACCTGCTTGTCGGTGCGCTCCAATTCGTCGAGCACCGTGCCGATGAGGATCGCTCCGGTCGCACCGATCGGATGCCCGAGCGCCATCGCTCCACCGTTGACGTTGACCTTGTCACGGTCGAGGTCGAGGTCGCGCTGGAACTTCTCCGACACCACGGCGAACGCCTCGTTGATCTCGAAGATGTCGATGTCGGCCAGCGTCATGCCCGCCCGCTCGAGGACCTTGCGAGCGGCCGGAACGGGAGCATTGAGCATCAGCGTCGGGTCGTCGCCCATGTTCGCGGTGGCGACGACTCGCGCCCGCGCCGAGAGGCCGTGCGCCTTCGCGTAGCTCTCGCTGGCGAACAAGATCGCGGCGGCTCCGTCGACGACGCCCGAGGAGTTGCCGGCGTGGTGGACATGCTGGATGTCGAGGTCGGGGTAGCGCTGGTTGATCAGCTCACGGAACGACTTCGGCACCGTGCCGTCTTCGGACGTGTGTCGGTAGTCGGCGATCGCCGGAAAGCTCGGCGGCAGCTTGGCGAGCGACTCCAGCGTCGTACCAGGACGCGGGAACTCCTCACGATCGAGAGCGATCGAACCGTCGAGGTTCAGCACGGGGACGAGTGACTTGTCGAAACGGCCCTCGCGGATGGCCACGTCGGCGCGTCGCTGCGACTCGACGGCCAGCGCGTCGAGGACCTCGCGCGGGATTCCCTCGAGCGTGGCGATCGCGTCGGCGCAGACGCCCTGGTGCGATTGCGGATGCAGCTCCTGCAGGTGCGCGTTGTTCGCACCCATCGGCAAGATGCCCTTCTTCGGCAGCGACATCATCTCGGTGCCGCCGGACACGACGAGATCTTCCATCCCCGCCATCACCGAATGCGCGGCGAAGTTCGCCGTGGTGATACCCGACCCGCAGAACCGGTCGAGGGTGGCGCCGCTGGCGGTGATGTCGTAGCCGGCATCCAGCGCCGCCATGCGGCCCAGGTCGCCGCCCTGCTCGCCGACCTGCGAGCTGGTTCCCCACACGACGTCGTCGACGTCGGCGGTGTCGAACCCGTTGCGTTCGACCAGTGCCTTGAGCACGGTCGCCGCGACGTGTTGCGGATGCAGGTGGGCGAGTGCCCCCTTGCCTTGCTTGCCGATACCGCGAGGCGTACGGCAGGCGTCGATGATCAATGCGTCAGACATGGGCTCGACGTTACGTCTCGCGACGCCACCGCGAAGAAGGCGGCGACGCCGCAGCGCAGCGACGCGAGCGCGACGTCAGGGGTCGAGCACACCGGCGTAGCGAAACGCGGCGTCGATCACGGCGAACAGGTCCCGACCCGATCCGGGTTCGTCGCCACTGACCGTGATCGCCCACGTGATCCCGTCGGGGCGGCGCACGGTCATCGCACTCGTGCTCTCGAGCGTTCCGGTGTGCCCGTACGACCCGGGGCCGAAGATCATCAGGCCCATGCCGTAGCCGCTCGTCGGTGGCACCGGCACGACGGTCGGCGGCGGGACGCTCGACGTCGCACCAGGCGACTCACCCGGTGATGTGGCAGGCGGCTCGGGGTCGACGGTGATCGTGGTCATCGCGCCGAGCGCAGCCGGGCCGAGCGGCTTCCACCCCGGCGTCGTGAGGTCCAGCGAGTCGATGATCACCGCCACGTCGGTCGACGAAGCGATCCACGAGCCCGCGCCGTCGAGCACCTCCATGTAGTTCCGTCCCGCATCGGAGTCGTGTTCGACGTCGCCGTCGCCGAGGTCGAACGTCCCGGCGAGTCGCATCCCGTCGAGCCCGAGCGGCGTCAGGAGCTCGCGGGCGACCACGTCGACGTACCGCTCCCCGGTCACGTCCTCGATCAACTCGCCGAGCAGACAGAAGTTGACGTTGCTGTAGCGAAACGTCGTCCCCGGGAGCCGCTCGAGTCCTCGGCCGAGCGCCATCGCTCCGGCAGCCGGACACGACTCGACCTGACGTCGGAACATCAGGTCCTCGTACTGGCCGATGCCCGACCGGTGCGTGAGCAGTTGCCGCAGCGTGATCCGAGCGACATCGCTCGTCGCGGTGACGCCGACGCGTGCGGCAAGGCGTTCCCCGACCGGCGCGTCGAGATCGATCAAGCCCGCCTCGACCAGTTGCAGCATCGTGATCGCGGTGATCACCTTGCTGATGCTCGCGACCCGATACCGGTCGCCGATCGTCACCGGGTCCGACCCGTCCAGCAGACGGTTACCCATGGCGACCTCGTGGACGATCTCGCCATCGCGCAGCACCGTCGCCGAGACGGCGCTCGACCCGCCCGCGAGCAACGTCTGCAGGTGCAGATCGAACGCCGGCCAGCCCGACACCTGCGGCAGCACCACCGCACCGGCAGCGTTGCCCGCAGATGAGCCGGTCGAGAGACCGGTCGAGATCCCAGTCGACTCTGGGCGAGCGATCGTGTCGAGCACCGTCTCGGATGCGACGGTGCTGACCGGGCCGGCATCGTGCGTGACGACCGGTGAACTCGTGGGGGCTGCGTCGACCGGCACGAACGCCGGAGCAGACGCGGCGACCGGCCCGGTCGGCGTCGCCGGGTCGGCCACGCCTGGCACGGCGACCACATCGGTGCCGCCACACGACCCGACCACCAGCGACACCAGCGAGAGCAGTGCGGCACCCGTTCGCGTCGGCCTGCGCGCCGTCGACACCGGGACAGCCTTCGACGGCGAGTTCGAGCGAGCGGACATCGTCGACCATCGTGGCAGCGACAGCTGCGCTCGCGGTGTCAGTCGCGAGCCGACGTCGAGGCCAGCAGCGCACCGAGCGTGACCAGGCCGAGCGCGGCGGCGCCGCCGAACGCCCAGCCGGGCGAGTCGGCGAGCAGCGGCACCCAGATCACCGGCCCGATCGCGTGGCCGAAGAACCGGAACGACAACACCGACGACAGCGCACCACCCCGGTTGTCCGGTACCGCGATCGCCGCGAGGTGCTGCAGATTGACCGGCACGAACCCCACCAGCGCCGAGCCGACGACCCACGCTGCTGCCAGCCACCACGAGTTGCCGATGAGCCCGAGCGGCGCGGTCAGCACCGTGACGCTCAACGCCGACACCAGCGCGGCGCGGCGCGGACCCCAGACGTCGATCAGGCGGCCCCAGGTCGGACTCAACGCCATGGTCGACAAGCCGGCGACGAGCAACACGATCCCCGTCGTCGACGAACTGACACCGAACTCGTCACGCAGGTGCACGCCGATCAGCACGCCGAGACCGATCGGCCCCGCTGCAGCCGAGAGTGCGGCGAGCCACAGCGCCGACATCCGTCGCGTGAGCAACGGGCGGATCGGCGGCGCCGATGCGGCGGGCCGCGGCTCGCCGCTCGGCGGACGGAACGCGAGCGTGACCGCGACCGCACCGATCACGACGTAGGTGAGGCGCCAATTGACGACGGCCGCCAGCCCGCTGATGAAGGGAGCCATCGCGCCGCCGGCCGCCTGGAACCCGGCGTACACGCCGACAGCGCGTCCGAGACGGGAGGGGGCGATCACTTCCGACAAGCCCGCGATCAGCAACGGCGTGATGAACGCGTTGCACACCCCCTGCATGACGCGAGCGGCGATGAACAGGCCGAGGTTCGGTGCGAGGGCGCACAGCACCGACGCGATCGCATAGCCGATGAAGGTGATCCGAGTGACCCGACGACGGCCGTAGCGCTCGCCGATGGTGCCCGACACGAGCATCAGCGCCGCCATCGGCAGGAGGTAACCGCTCAGCGACCAGTTGACGGCGCTCGTCGACGCATCGAAGGTGTCGCGCAGCTCCGGATAGATCGAGATGACACTCATGGTCCCGACCGGTCCGAGGAACCCGCCGAGCAGGAACGGCAACGTGGCCACGGTGATCACACGAGACGACTGCTCTCGTGCGACCGTGTCCGACATCGGCTCATTCTTGCCGGTCGTGCCGGTGCGCAAGTCAGTCGGCCACCTCGGGGCGCCACCCACCCAGCGCCGGCGAGGCGGTCAGGGTCGATGCGTCGCTCGGTACGCGGACGGCGACGTGCCGACGACGCGCCGGAAATGTCGGCCGAAGGCGCTCTGGTCGTAGTAGCCACACGCGTGCGCGACGTCGGCGATCGGGTCCGATGTGGTGACCAACAGCTGCAACGCTCGCTCCACACGGAACCGCATGATCAACTGCTTGGGTGTGAGACCCAGCACCCGCCGAGCCGTGCGTTCGAGTTGTGCGACGGTCATGTCGGCGGCCACGGCCAGATCACTGACGAGGAGTTGCTCCGCGTATCGCCGCCGTGCGACGTCGACGGCCGCCGCGAGCTGCGCGTGGGGCGCTGCGGCATCGACAGGCGTTCGCAAGTCGATCGACACACTGACGACTCCGACCGGCACCCCGTCGGTATCGGTCCAGCGAGACTTCGACGTCAAGAACCACCCGAAGGATCGGTCGGGACGGGTGATCACCTCCAGCTCGTTGGTGAGCATGCGACCGGAGTGCAGTACCTCGTCGTCTTGGCGCTCGTACTGCTCGGCCAACTCGAACGGAAAGAGTTCGCGGGCGCGGCGCCCGACCACGTCGCCTGGGTGATCGACGCCGGCGCGATCGGCGAACGCCTGGTTGGCCGACAGGTACCGGCCATCGCTCGACTTGACGCAGAACATGACGTGTGGCGTGGTCGCGAGCACGTCGGTCACCGCCTCGAGCGAGCGATCCAGCATCGCACCATCACACCACATCGCGGTGCGACATCGCGGTGCGACATCGCCGTGCCACATCGCCGTGCCACATCGCGGTGCCACGTCGTGCTGCCGTATCGCGATGCAACGACGGCTCCCGAGGCTGGCTCAGGCCGCACCGGTACGAATCCTCGTTCCGGTGCGGCGAATCGATACAAGACCCGGGCCGGGATCTCGATTTGCCTGGATACATGGAGACCGTACCGTCCGAGATCGATCGCGATCACGCCCCCATCTGGTCAGACCACGACCATGACACCGACGCGAAGCTCGCCGACCGCGCCGTCGCGCTCGCCCGCACACTGCTGGCCGACAGCCTCGAGGACATGTCTCGGTCCGAACGTCGACGACAGGCGCGGCTCGGAGCGCTCCTGGCCGACCCGTCCGGACGAGAGATGATCTTCGCGCTCACCGATCAGGTCGTGCGGATCGACTCGCCGACCGCTGCGGCGAAGACGTTCGCCGACGTCGTACGGCGTCACCCGACGACCGCGGTCGGGCGCGTCGACCAGCTCCTGCTTCGCGTCGGCGCACTCGTCGCACCACTGCTCCCGCGTCTCGTGATGCCACTCGTCGTCCGCCGGATCAAGCACGAGACGCGCGGCATCGTGCTCCCCGCCCGCGACCCGGCCTTCGCCGACCACGTCGCACAGCGCAGCGAGGAAGGCGTACGGCTCAACGTCAACCCGCTCGGCGAAGCCATCCTCTCCGATCACGAAGCCGACGAGCGGATGCGGATCGTCTGCGAACGAATCGAGGGCGCCGACGTCGACTACGTGTCGGTGAAGGTCTCGGCGATCGTCGCCAACCTCGACGCGCTGGCCTTCGAACATTCGCTGGCTCGCATCGAAGACCGGCTGCGCCAGGTGTACCGACGGGCCGAGGCCGCGCAGCCGCGCACGTTCGTCAACCTCGACATGGAGGAGTATCGCGACCTCGAACTCACGCTCCAGGCGTTCATGCAAGTGCTGAGCGAGCCGGAGTTCCAGGCGATCGATGCCGGCATCGTCCTGCAGGCGTACCTCCCCGACTCCCACCAGGCGCTCGAGCGACTCGGCGCGTGGGCGGCGACGCGCCACGAAGCAGGCGGGGGTTGCGTGAAGGTCCGCCTCGTCAAGGGAGCGAACCTGGCGATGGAGCGCGCCGAGGCCGAACTCCACGGCTGGACGGCCGCGCCCTATCCGACCAAGGCCGACGTCGATGCGAGCTACAAGGCGATCCTCGACTCGGCGTTGCGTCCCGAGTGGGCTGAGTCGCTGCGGATCGGTCTCGCGAGCCACAACTTGTTCGACGTCGCCTGGGCGTTGACCATCGGCGCCGAGCGCGACGCGCTCGACCAGCTCCAGTTCGAGATGCTCGAAGGCATGGCACCGGCCCAGGCCCGACAGGTCCACGCTCACGCGGGCGACCTGTTGATGTACGCGCCGGTGGTCGACGACGACGACTTCGACGCCAGCATCGCGTATCTCACACGACGCCTCGACGAGAACACACAACCGGAGAACTTCCTCCGATCACTCTTCACCCTGACGCCGCACTCCCCGCTGTTCGCCGAGGAGGCCGAACGCTTCAGGCGCAGCGTCGACGAGCGCCACTCCGTCGCGACGCGTCGACGCCGCGCTCCGATCTCCCACGATCACCACGACGCCGATCGCGTCGACCCTGCGTCGACGGCGTCCCCGTCGGGGGCATTTCACAATGCCGCCGACAGCGACGTGACCGACACCGCTGTGCGCTCGGCGATCACGGCCGCCCTCGCCGATCCTCCCCAGCCGGTCGTCGACCGCGTCACCGCCGAGGCGCGCATCGACGAGATCGTCGCGACCGCAACCGAGTCGTTCGCGTCTGCCGACCACGATCGTGCGACGCGCCGACGCTGGCTGCTCGACGTTGCCGATCTGATGGAGCGCGAGCGCGCCGCGACGATCGGCCTCATGGCCCACGACGTCGCGAAGACCGCGCACGAGGCCGACCCCGAGGTGAGCGAAGCGATCGACTTCTGCCGCTACGACGCCACCGCCGGAAGCGACGCGCTCGATCACGCCGAGGCGAACGGATCTATCGTGACCGGTCGCGGCGTGATCGTCGTCGTCGGACCCTGGAACTTCCCGTACGCGATCCCGACCGGCGGCGTGGCCGCGGCGATCGCGGCAGGCAACTCGGTGATCCTCAAGCCGGCACCGGAGTCGGTCGCGACCGGCGCGTGGATCGCCGAGCAGTTCTGGCGTGCCGGCGTGCCTCGCGACGTGCTGCAGCTGGTCGTGTGCGACGACGGCCCGGTGGGCACGCGACTCGTCACGCATCGCGACGTCGACACCGTCGTGTTGACCGGCTCGTACGACACCGCCTCGATGTTCCTCGATTGGCGGCCTGATCTCCGCCTACTCGCGGAGACGAGCGGCAAGGACGCGCTCGTGATCACACCGGCGGCCGATCTCGATCAGGCGATCGCCGACCTCGTGCGCTCCGCATTCGGCCACGCTGGCCAGAAATGCTCGGCCGCGAGTCTCGGCATCGTGGTGGGCGAGGTGTACGACAACCCGAGTTTCCAGCGACGGCTCCGTGACGCGGTGACCAGCTTGCGGCTCGGTCCGGCGACCGACCCGGCGACGATGATGGCACCGCTCGTCCAAGCGCCGACCGGGGCGCTCGAGCGAGCGCTGACGACACTCGAACCCGGCGAGACGTGGCTGGTCGAGCCCCGTTGTCTCGACGCCGACGGCCGAGCGTGGTCACCGGGGGTGCGTCTCGGGGTGAGCGAGGGGTCGTGGTTCCATCGCACGGAGTGCTTCGGGCCGGTGCTCGGGTTGATACGCGCCGACGACCTCGATCACGCGATTCGTCTGCAGAACGCCACGGCATTCGGGCTCACCGGCGGGATCCACTCGCTCGACGACGCCGAGGTGGCGCAGTGGCTCGCCGCGGTCGAGGTCGGCAACGCCTACGTCAACCGCCACATCACCGGCGCGATCGTGCAGCGCCAGCCGTTCGGCGGATGGAAGCGGTCATCGGTCGGCGGCGGAGCGAAAGCGGGCGGGCCGGGCTACGTCGCGCAGTTCGCACGCGTCGCCAGCTCCGAGGCAGCGCTCACCGATCTCGACGGTGTCCGCCGCGCCTATCGGACCGCGTGGGCCGACTGGTTCACGCAACAGCACGACCCGTCCGGCTTGGCGGTCGAGTCGAACGTGCTGCGCTACGTGCCGCTCGACCACGTCGCCGTCCGATGCGCAACGATCGACGCTGTCGCCATCGACGTGCTGAAGGCCGCAGCCGAGATCACCGGTGTCGACGTCGAGAGTTCGACACCTCAGGAGTCGAGCGACCTCGCATTCGCCGAGCACGTGATCGCGCGCGGCGTCGATCGGGTTCGACTCCTGACAGAGATGTCCGACGAAGCACGACGTCTCCTCCACCGTGCCGACATCGCCATCGACACGACACCGCCCGTTGCCGACGGCCGACTCGAGCTCCAGCACTGGGTCAAAGAACAGGCGATCAGCACGACGATGCACCGCCACGGCCGTCTGCTGCACTAGCGACAGAGTGGGTCAGACCCACTCTGTCGCAGGTGTCGTCAGCGCAACACCGAGCGCAACAGCAGACTCGACTCGGAGTTGATCACCCCATCGCAACTGCGGATGCGCAGCAGCACGTCGTCGAAGTCGCGCAGCGACGCGCACCGGATCTCGGCCACCAGGTCCCAACCGCCGTTGGTCGTGTGGAGCGACTGCAATTCCGGCATGCCTCGCAGCTGCTTGATGACCTCGGTCGTGTTGCGGCCCTGCACTTCGATCAGCGACACCGCGCGGACGTCGTCGTCGCCGTAGTCCTCACGCACGCGCACGGTGAACCCGAGGACTGCGCCAGACTCGATCAACCGATCGAGGCGGTTGTTGACCGTTGCACGGGTGACGCCGAGTCGTCGCGCGAGCGTCGTGACGGGCGCTCGCCCATCGGTGCGCAACAGCGCGATCAGTCGCCGGTCGGTGTCATCGAGATCGAGCACGTTTTGATCATAGTGAGTGTATTGGGTGCACATCTTGCGCTATTTACGCTCACTTTTCTCCCGCTCTGACGATTGAGAGTGCACATCGATCAGCCGTAGCGTTGGGCCATGGTCCGCTTCGTCAACGTTCATCACCTCGCTCGATGGGTCGCCGACACCGGCATCGAGGCTCTCCTCGTCGACCTCGTCACCGCGATGGAAGAGGACTTCCGCCGCTGGCCGGAGTTCGACAAGACCCCAAGGGTCGCCAGCCACTCCCGCCACGGTGTCATCGAGTTGATGCCGACCAGCGACGGTGTCACGTACGGCTTCAAGTTCGTCAACGGCCACCCGATCAACTCCACCCGCGGGCTGCAGACCGTCACCGCGTTCGGCGCGCTCGCCGACGTCGACACCGGCTACCCGCTGATGCTGTCGGAGATGACGTTGCTCACTGCGCTGCGCACGGCGGCGACGTCTGCCATGGCAGCCAAGGTGCTCGCCCCCGCCGGGGCGTCGACGATGGGCATGATCGGGACCGGCGCGCAGAGCGAGTTCCAGGCGTTGGCGTTCCGAGCGGTGCTCGGCATCGACACGCTGCGGATCTGGGACGTCGACCCCGCAGCGATGGACAAGTTCGAGCGCAACGCCACGTCGATGGGCTTCGACGTCACCGTGTGCACTGGGCCGGAGCAGGCGGTCGCTGGTGTCGACGTGATCACCACGTGCACCGCCGACAAGCGCAACGCGACGATCCTGACCGACGAGATGGTCCGAGCCGCCCGGACCGGCCCGAGCGGACTCCGCGGCTTGCACATCAACGCGATCGGCGGCGACTGCCCCGGCAAGACCGAACTCGAACTCGACCTCGTCAAGCGGGCGACCCTCTTCGTGGAGTACCCCGAGCAGTCGTTCATCGAAGGCGAGATCCAATTCCTGCCTCGCGACTGGCCGGTCACCGAGCTGTGGCAGGTCCTCACCGGTGATCGCCCTGGCCGCACGTCGACCGACGAACTCACCGTCTTCGACTCGGTCGGGTTCGCGATCGAGGACTTCTGCGCGCTGCGGTTCCTCAACGATCGACTCACCGGCACCGACTACTTCGACGAGATCGATCTGATCGCGGAGCCGGCCGATCCGAAGAACCTGTTCGCCCTGCTGCCCGTTCCCGTGGCGGGGGCCTGATGGCACTCGCGACCCGCACGAGCGTCCAGGCGCCGCGCGCGGTCGTGATGATCCGACCGCACCACTTCGAACCCAACGAACAGACACGCGTCGACAACGTCTTCCAGACCGACGCACCGATCGACGCGGCGGCGATGACCGTGTCTCGCGACGCGTTCGACGAAGCAACTGCAGTGGCCGACGTCCTGCAGCGACACGGCATCGCGGTGCACCTGTTCGACGACGACGGCCACGCCACGCCCGACAGCGTGTTCCCGAACAATTGGTTCTCGACGCACCACGGCGGCCACGTCGCCGTGTTCCCGATGTGCACGCCGAACCGGCGGCTCGAACGTCGCAGCGATGTCATCGAGATGCTCAAGCAGGCGTACCGGGTGCAGGACGTCATCGACTACTCAGGCTTGGAAGTCGACGGGCTCTTCCTCGAAGGCACCGGTGCGATGGTGCTCGATCATCTCGATCGAATCGCGTACGTGGCGCGTTCGCATCGAGCCGATCCGATCGTGCTCGAGCGGTTCTGCACCAACTTCGGCTACGAACCGATGGCGTTCGACGCCGTCGATCCGGCCGGCATCGCGATCTATCACACGAACGTCTTGATGTGTGTCGCCACCTCGTTCGCGTTGGTCGGTCTCGACGCCATCGTCGACGCGACCCGACGCGACGAGATCGTGGAGCGACTCGCCGGATCGGGGCGCGACGTCATCGCGCTGCGGCACGATCAGGTCGCCGATTTCGCTGGCAACGCGTTCGAGCTCACCGGGTCGAGCGGGTCGGTGCTGGCGATGTCGACGCGGGCACGACGAGCGTTGACCACTGAGCAGATCGAACGCATCGAGGAGTGGTCGACGATCGTCGACGTGGACATTCCCACCATCGAACTCGCCGGCGGATCGGTGCGCTGCATGCTCGCCGGCATCCACCTGCAACCGCGCTGACCCGCCTCACTGGCCCGGCCGTCGACCCGACTCGAGGCGACAGAGTGGGTCTGACCCACTCTGTCGCTTCGCTCGTTTCGACCAGGCGACCAGCCGCATCATCGTTCGCCGACAGTTCACACTTCGGACGCTGCACGTTCATGGCGGCGTCGCTTCCGCGACGACTCCGGCTGCTCCGATGAGCCGTTGTGAAACCACGCACCCTCATCATCACCGCCGCAGCGACGTCTGTCGGTCTGCTCGGCGCCAGCCCATTCCTTGGTTCGGCGCAAACCGACGTCGACGAAGGACTCACGGCGCTCGGCGTCTACGACAGCGGTGATGGCGAAGGAGGATCCGAGATCATCGCATTCGACGCCGTCACCAACCAGATGTTCACGACCAACGGTGTCGACAACACGATCGATGTCGTGGACGTCTCCAACCCGGCGGCGCCCACGCTGGTGACGCAGCTCGACATCTCGTCGTATGGCGCCGGTATCCAGAGCGTGGCGGTCGGCGACGGGCTCGTCGCCGCAGCGGTCGCCAACGCCGACCCCGTGTTGCCGGGTGCCGTCGCCGTCTTCACCACCGCCGGCGCCTTCGACCAGGTGTACACGGTGGGCGTGCTGCCCGACTCGATCGCCTTCACGCCTGACGGTCGCTACATCGTCGTCGCCAACGAGGCCGAGCCGGTGTGTGACGGAACGTCACTCGACGTCGACCCGGCCGGTTCCATCTCGATCATCGACACGCAGAACGACACCGTCGCAACCGCCGACTTCACCGATTTCGACGGCACGGAGGCGGCGATGCGCGCCGAGAACATCCGTATCTTCTTCCCCGGATCGACGGCCTCGCAGGACCTCGAGCCGGAGTACGTCGCGATCACGCCCGACGGCACCACCGCACACGTCACGCTCCAGGAGAACAACGCGATCGCGGTCGTCGACATCGCCACCGCGACCGTGACCGACATCGTGCCGCTCGGCTACAAGGACCATTCGCTCGACGGCAACGGCCTCGACCCCTCGAACCGCGACAACGCCGAAGCGATCGCGACGTGGAACGTGCTCGGCATGTACCAGCCCGACGCCATCTCGGTGGTCGACATCGACGGCACCTTGTACACCGTCTCGGCCAACGAAGGCGACGCTCGTGACTACGACTGCTTCTCCGAAGAAGAGCGAGTCGGCGACTTCGGCGTCGCGCAGCCGCCGTATGCCGCAACCGACGGCGACGACGAGAACCTGGGCCGCCTCCGCACGACGAGTGCGTTCCCGACGACGTTCAACGGTGCCGGTGAGATCGAGCAGGTCTATTCCTATGGCGCTCGTTCGTTCACGATTCGGGCGCTCGACGGCACGGTCGTGTTCGACAGCGGCGACGACTTCGAGCAGCGTCTGCTCGGTACCGATTTCTTCAACCTCGACGAACTCGAGACCGACGAACGCAGCGACGACAAGGGCCCCGAGCCCGAGGCGCTCGCCGTCGGTGTGATCGAAGGGCGCACGTTCGCCTTCATCGGCCTCGAACGGTCGGGGGGCGTGATGATGTACGACATCAGCACGCCGAGCGCACCGGTGTTCATCGACTACCTCAACACGGCGGAGACCACCGATCAGGCTCAGAACCTGGTGACCGGCGGTGGAGACGTGTCACCGGAAGGCATCGCGTTCATCAGCGCCGCCGACAGCCCGACCGGGGTGCCGCTTCTCGCGGTGTCGTTCGAGGTCAGCGGCACGTCTCGGCTGATGCGCGTCGACGTCGCGCCAGCTCCGGTCGACACGACGACCACCACCACGACGATGCCAGATGCGACCACCACGATGCCGCCGGCGACTGCGACGCCGACCACCGCCGCCCCGGTCACCACAGCCAACCCGGTGACCGAGTTGCCTGCCACCGGTTCGTCCAACTCGAACACGGCGTTGATTGCGCTGCTCCTGTTGTGCGGAGGTGGCGCGGTGCTCATCGCCGCACGCCGTCGCCCGCTCACCTGAGCTGACCACCGACTCGAAGCGACAGAGTGGGTCTGACCCACTCTGTCGCTCCATTCGTCGCTTCGTAGAGTGGCGGCGTGATCGACAGCGACACGTCCCGCCGAATCGTGGTGCGTCCACCGAGCCCGAGACTCGCCGACGGAGAGATCAGCTACGTCGATCGTCAACCGGTCGACGTCGCTCTGGCCGAGCAGCAGTGGGCGCACTACGTCGACGCGTTCCGGACCGCCGGCTGGGACGTCATCGAGGTTCCCGCACTCGACGACCACCCCGATGGTGTGTTCATCGAAGACAACGTCGTCGTACATCGCGAGCTTGCGATCGTGTGTCGGCCGGGCGCCGAGTCGCGACGCGGCGAGATCGACGCGATCGGCGACCGCTTCAGCGAACTCGGCTACAGCGTGGCGTCGATCGAGGCGCCGGGCCACCTCGACGGCGGCGACGTGTTGAAGGTCGGTGGCACCGTGTACGTCGGGCGCAGCGCTCGATCCGACGCCGCCGGGATCGAGCAGTTCCGTCGGCTGCTCGAAGCCGAAGGAGCGACGGTCGTCGAGGTCCCGGTCACCGCAGCGTTGCATCTCAAGTCGTGCCTGACCGCGCTCCCCGACGGAACGATCGTCGGCTACGCGCCGCTGGTCGACGAACCGGACGCGTTCGCTCGGTTGTACCTGGCGCCGGAGGAGTCGGGCGCGCACGTCGTCGATCTCGGCGACGGCCGGATCCTCGTCGCGTCGAGTTGCCCGACATCAGCCGAGCACTATCGATCGCTCGGCTACGACGTCGTTGCCGTCGACATCAGCGAGTTCGAGAAACTCGAAGGCTGCGTGACCTGCCTCTCGATCCGCCTCCACGACGGCGTCGACTGACCCCGGGTACCCCCATAGGTCATCGTGCCTGGCACGATGACCTGTGCGTCAGCTGCGGACGAGGCGGCCTGGTCGCACTCCCGTGAACTCGTCGCGTTCGCGGGTGATCTGGCCGGCCACGATCGTCGCCGTGTAGCCCTCGGCCGCCTGCAGCAGCCGGGTCCCACCGGCTGGCAGGTCAGCCACCAGCCGAGGCTCGCGTAGCCGGAGGTTGTCGAAGTCGATCACGTTGATGTCGGCACGCTTGCCCACCGCGAGCACGCCACGGTCGGTGAACCCGAACAGTGCCGCGGTGTCGGCCGTCATCTTCTTGACGACGTGCTCGAGTGAAAGACGCGGCCCGCGGCTGCGATCACGTACCCAGTGCGTGAGCATCCACGTCGGCGTCGACGCGTCGCAGATGAAGTTGGCGTGTGCGCCGCCGTCGGCGAGTCCGAGCACGGCGGCCGGGTGCGTCAGCATCTCGTAGAGCGCATCACCGTTGCCGTGTGCGTAACCGAGGAACGGCATCATCATCAGTGCCTCGCCGTCGCGATCACGCAGGCGCTCGTACAACTCCTCGATCGGCTCGACGCCGTTGGCCGTGGCTTGCGCCGCGATCGAACGGTCGGGCGTCGGCTCGTAGTCGACCGGATCGCCCAGCAGGTACTGGCGCTCGTAGGAGTTCACGACCTGGTACGCCATCGGTTGGGTCTCGCGGACGCTCTCCATCACCGCGGTCGACTCGGCGATGAGTCGGGCCTTGAGGTCGGGGTCACCCATCGCTGCCGCC
Source organism: Ilumatobacter sp. (assembly GCF_046290335.1). Taxonomy (GTDB): domain Bacteria; phylum Actinomycetota; class Acidimicrobiia; order Acidimicrobiales; family Ilumatobacteraceae; genus Ilumatobacter_A. The sequence continues at coordinate 128,304 of NZ_JBKAGH010000009.1, forward strand.
TGCTCGGCGAACGAGAGATCGCGCAGCGATGCGAAGCTCGGCATGTCCTTGAAGCGATGCTTCGTCGAGAGCCCGATCAGGATGCCGAAGGGGCGACCGGCGACCTGCGGGATGACCTGGCGCCCGGCGTCTTGCGCCTGCTGCGACAGCTCCATCAGCTCCTTCCACTCGTCGGGTTCCACCATGTTCTGCAACATCAGCCACGTGACCGGCCGACCGATCTCGTCGGCCAGACGACAGATCCAGTCGACCTCCTTCTTCGGCGCCACGAGGTCCTCGCCGGCCAGACCTGCAGGCGCCACTTCGAACACGCCCTTGCCGGCGCGCTGCAGCGCCCGGCCGATCGTGAACAGCTCGTCTTCTGCGGCGAACGTGCCGGGCACTGGGTCACCGTTCATCGCCCGGTGACCGATCGTGCGGCTGGTCGAGAACCCCATCGCGCCCGCTTCGACGGCTTCCTGGACCAGGGCCGCCATCTGGGCGATGTCATCGGAACTCGCGGGTTCGTTGTCGGCCCCACGCTTGCCCATCACGTAGGTGCGCAGCGGGCCGTGGGCGATCATCGCTGCGACGTCGGCGGCGTACTCACCGCGGTCGAGTTCGTCGAGATACTCCGGAAAGCTCTCCCAGTTCCACGAGATGCCCTCGCTCAATGCGGCGCCGGGGATGTCTTCGACGCCTTCCATCAGCTCGATCAGGAACTCGTGCTCGTCGCGCTTGGCCGGAGCGAACCCGACACCACAGTTCCCCATCACCACCGTGGTGACGCCGTGCGGGGTCGACGGCTCGAGCTCGCCGTCCCATGTGGCCTGACCGTCGTAGTGCGTGTGGATGTCGACGAAGCCGGGCGTGACGATCTGCCCCGCAGCGTCGATCTCGCGACGGCCCGGGCCGATGTCGGCGTCCGGCCCGATCCCGGTGATCGTCGAACCGTCGACCGAGATGCTCATGCCGTCGACCGGCGCAGCGCCGGTTCCGTCGACGATCCGGCCGTTGCGAATCACGAGATCATGCATCGACACATCCTCGCGCAGCGTCGGAGCTGCCCTACGAGTCAACGCTCAGTTCGCGGCGGCTTCGCGGGCCTGGCGGGCGGCGCGGAACGACAGAATCGACAGCACCAGGAAGACGGTGGCAACCGCAACGGTCGCCAGCTGGGCGAACAGGGCCCACCCTGTGCTGCCCCGTCCGATGGCCGATCCGAGGCTGCCCAGGATCGCGAGCAGTGCGAGCGCGGCGGCGGCGTGCATCAGGTGATGATTCAGATCGGGCTTCGCTCGCCCGAGCGCACCGAGCACGACGAACACCACGCCGATGAAGGCCGGAATCAGCGCCGTGACGCTGCCGGAGTCGGACACGAGCGTGACGAAGACGCCCACGACGATCAGGATCGCACCGGCGATCATCGAGTTCTGAGCCATCCGGCAATTCTACGGCCGCCCCGAGCAACCCGAGCCTGGCGCCAGACGAATTCAGGATCGTCGTCGTCGCTGGTGAGGCGAATCGGATCAGGTGCGGAACGGCGGGTCGAGGACGTCGCCGACCCGGTGGTTCAGCGCGCGGATCACCCGGTCGTCGCGGTGCTGGCCGAGCAGGCTGACCGTGGCGGTGGCCAGCGCGAAGCGACGACCTTCGACGGCCGCGAGGCCGCACCATCGAGCGATCAGGATCGCCAGCAGATGTCCGTGGGCGAACACCACGCCGTTGCCGTCGGGCACCTCGCGGTCGAATCGCTCCAGGAATCGATCGGCGCGAGCGCCGACGTCGTCGACCGACTCTCCCCCGACGATCTCGTGGGTCCACACCGACCAGTCCGGGACGCGCTCGCGAGTCTGGGGCGTCGACTCTCCTTCGTAGTCGCCGTAGTCCCACTCGACCAGGTCGTCGTCGATGACCAGACCACAGGCCGGGCTCACCAACTCGGCCGTCTCGAGGGCACGGATGAGCGGGCTGCTGTAGGCACGCTGCAGCCCCCATCCGTCCAGCGTCCGTGCGGCCGCTCGAGCTTCGTCTCGTCCGACATCGGTGAGTGGAATGTCGGTTCGACCGGTGTGCAATCCCGTACGCGACCATTCCGTCTGACCGTGTCGGATCACGAGGAGCTGCTGCACACCCACCGTCCAATCATCGCACGCCACCCCCGCTCAACACCTGGGGTCAGACCCCAGGTGTCGAACACGCAGGGTCAGACCCCAGGTGTCGAACACGCAGGGTCTGACCCCAGATGTTGTTGGTCAGGTGCGTTCGATGCGGAGCTGGATAGCGGTGGCGCCGGCGTCGAGGCTGGCGCGGACCACGGCCGCAGCTGCCTCGGTGATCGCGTCGAGGTCACCGTCGGCGGTGGTAGCGAACGGGCCCATGTCGGCGTCGATGCCCTCGGCTTCGATGGCGGCGACGACAGCGAGCACGTGCGGGCCCGGGTCGTTCTCCTTGAACGGTTCGACCAGGACTTCGAGGTGTGCGTCAGCCACGTGGCAAACATTACGCATGCGGCGCGAGGCGTCGGCTACGAAACCCAACGTTCACAGATGTCGTTGACAATTTGTAAAGGTCGTTTGGTACGGTCGCGGCTCGTGACGATGACCGACCTCTCACCTGAATCGGGGAGCGTGCAACCGTTGCGCGTCAACGGTGAGCGGCTGATCAGCCGTCTCGACGAACTTGGCGCGATCGGCGCGATCGAGGGCACGATCGGATGCGCTCGCCTGGCGCTCACCGACGACGACAAGGCAGGCCGCGACCTCGTACGCACCTGGATGGACGAGCTCGGCCTCGACATCACCGTCGACGGCATCGGCAACGTGATCGCCACGATGCCCGGCTTCGATCACGGCATCGCACCCGTGATGACGGGCTCACACATCGACACCGTGGCGACCGGTGGCCGCTACGACGGCAACCTCGGTGTGCTCGCCGGGCTCGAAGTGATCGAGACGGTGATGACCGCCCGGCTCGATCTCCCCCGACCGCTCGCGGTCGGCTGGTTCACCGACGAAGAAGGCGCCCGGTTCGCTCCCGACATGCTCGGCAGCCTCGTGTACGTCGGCGGGCTCGCGCTGGAGGAGGCGTTGACGATCACCGATCGCGACGGCCTCAGCGTCGGCGGCGAACTCGAACGCATCGGCTATCTCGGGTCGGCGCCGATCCCTGGTGCGGTGCCGCACGCGTTCGTCGAGTTGCACATCGAACAGGGGCCGATCCTCGAAGACGAAGGCATCCAACTCGGTGCCGTCGAAGCGGTGCAGGGCATCTCGTGGACCGAGCTCACGATCATCGGTCAGTCATGTCACGCCGGCACCACCCCGATGCGGCTGCGACGCGATCCGGGAGTCGTCGCCGCGCGGATCAACGTGTTCGTGAGAGAACTGGCCGAGCGCTTCGGCGGCGCGCAGGTCGCCACCTGCGGCGTGGTCAGCCACGTGCCGAACCTCGTCAACGTCGTGCCGTCGAAGGTGACCATGACGGTCGATCTCCGCAACACCGACGATGCCACCCTCGAAGCGGCCGAAGCCGAGTTCCATGCGTTCGTCGCCGACGCGGCAGCGGCCGAGGGCGTCACGGTCACCGCTCGCTCGCTCGCACGGTTCGCATCGGTGGAGTTCGACGATCGGGTGGCGGAGATGATCGAGGCTGCGGCTGCCGAGCGCGGCCACAGCATCCGCCGGATGTGTTCCGGCGCAGGGCACGATGCGCAGATGTTCGCCCGCATCTGCCCGACCGCGATGATCTTCACGCCCAGCGTCAACGGGATCAGCCACAACGTCACCGAGTACACCGAGCCCGCCGACATTGAGGCCGGCGCGAACGTCCTGCTCGACGTGATGCTCCGACTCGCAGCGAGCGACCTCTCATGACTCGCATGATCACCATCGGCGCCGCTCAACTCGGACCCATTGCTCGCAACGAATCGCGCGAAGAAGTCGTCGATCGATTGCTCGCGCTGCTGCGACGCGGCGCCGAGTTCGGTTGCGAACTGGTCGTGTTCCCCGAGCTGGCGCTCACCACGTTCTTTCCCCGCTGGTATCTCGACGAGGGCGGGCCGACCGGCATCGGCGGCGACACGACCGAGCTCGACAGCTACTACGAGATCGAGATGCCGAATCCGGCCACGAAACCACTGTTCGACGAAGCCAAGCGGCTCGCCGTCGGCTTCTGTCTCGGGTACGCCGAGCTCACGCCCGACGGCCATCGCTACAACACGTACATGCTCGTCGATCGCGCCGGGGACATCGTCGGCAAGTACCGCAAGGTCCACATCCCCGGCCACGAGAACTACGAGCCGTGGCGGCAGTTCCAACACCTCGAGCGTCGCTACTTCGAGGAATCGCCCGACGGGTTCAGCGTGTTCCCCGCGTTCGGCGGCATCGTCGGGATGGCGATCTGCAACGACCGGCGCTGGCCGGAGACCTACCGGGTGATGGGCTTGCAGGGTGCCGAGATGATCCTGATCGGCTACAACACGCCGCTCAACTACGCACCCGACCCGTCGCAGAATCCGTTGCAGTCGTTCCACAACCAACTGGTGATGCAGGCCGGCGCGTACCAGAACGGCACCTGGGTGGTCGGCGTCGCCAAGGGCGGCATCGAAGAAGGCGTCGAGTCGCTCGCCCAGTCGGTGATCATCGCGCCGTCCGGTCAGATCGTCGCACAGGCCACGAGCATCGGCGACGAGCTGATCAGCGTGGCCTGCGACCTCGACATGTGTGACCGGTACAAGAAGACGCTGTTCGACTTCGACCGCTACCGGCGCCCGGAGATGTACCACCTGATCACGTCGACCGACGGACCCCAGGCGCTCGTCGACGGCCACGAAATCGTGTTCGGCGAAGACGATGACGTCGCCGCGGGTACGGCGCTCGCGGATCCGACCGGCGTCCACGGCATCGAGATCACCACACCGACCGACGACTCGCGTGACGACTCGCATGAGGACCACGCGGACGCGACCCCGGAAGGCAGCACCCCATGACCGAGTTCGAATTGAACGGACAGCGCGTCACCGCGTCCGACGACCATCCGCATCTGCTCGCAGCGTTGCGCGACGAGTTGGGGGTCACCTCACCGAAGGATGGTTGCTCGCCGTCGGGTCAGTGCGGATGTTGCACCGTCCTCATCGGCGGCAAGGCACGCATCTCCTGTCAGACGCCGATGTCGAAAGTGGAGGGTGCCGAGATCGTCACCTTGGAAGGCATCGACGAGGCCGAGGTCGCCAAGATGGCCGACGCCTTCGCCGCGTGCGGCGCGCTCCAGTGCGGCTTCTGCACGCCCGGCATCGTCGTGCGTACGAAGGCGCTGATCGACAAGCACGGTGCCGACCTCACCCGCGAGCAAGCCTCGCGCCATCTCGGCGCCCACCTGTGCCGCTGCACCGGCTACATCAAGGTGCTCGACGCGGTCGAAGCGTTGGCTCACGACGATGTACCGGTCGTCGTCCAGCCGGGCGGGGTCGGATCGCGTGGGATCAAGTACGAGGGACGCGAGTTGTCGGTCGGCCAGCGCGACTTCATCGACGACATGACCGTGCCCGCGATGCTGCACGGCGCGCTCCATCTGAGCGCGCACGCTCGCGCCGACATCATCTCGATCGACACCAGCGCCGCCCTCGCAGTCGAGGGGGTCCACGCGGTGTTCACCGCCGACGACATCCCGGCCGCCCGACGAGTCGGGCTGATCCACAAGGACTGGCCGATCATGATCCCGGTCGGCGGGCGCACCGCCTACCTCGGTGACGTCCTGGCCGTCGTCGTCGCCGACACCCGCCAGATCGCCCGCGCCGCAGCCGAGCTGGTCGAGGTCGGCTACGACGTGCTGGAGCCGATGGTCGACCCGGTGCGCGTCATCGAGACCGACGAGCCGGCCGTGTGGGAACTCGACGGCAACATCTTGTCGACGTCGAAGTACGCACGCGGCGACGTCGACGCCGCGCTGGCCGAGGCAGCCTTCACCGTCGACCAGATCTTCCAGACCCAACGCATCGAACACGCCTTCCTCGAACCCGAGTCGACGCTCGCCGTGCCGACGATGCCCGCCGGCAGCGATGCCGACAACGGGCCGGTCGAGCCCGAGACGCTGTACGTGTACTCGGGCGGCCAGGGCATCTGGGACGACCGCAACGACATCGCCGCGATGCTCGGCATCGACCAGCAGCGGGTCACCACCGAGCTCGTCTCGAACGGCGGCGCGTTCGGCGGCAAGGAAGACATGTCGAATCAGGCGCACACCGCGCTCGCGGCCTGGCTGACCGGACGCCCCGTGAAGATCACGCTGTCGCGCGAAGAGTCGCTGCTGATGCATCCCAAGCGGCATCCGATCCGGATGCACTACCGCGCGGGATGCGACGAGGACGGCAAGCTCGTCGGGCTGCACGTGCGGATGATCGGCGACTCCGGGCCGTACGCCTCGGTCGGCATGAAGGTGTTGGAGCGCGCTGCCGGCCACGCGAGCGGCCCGTACGTGTCCCCGACCATCGACGTCGAGGCGATCGCCGCCCGAACCAACAACTCGGTGTGCGGCGCGTTCCGCGGCTTCGGCGCCAACCAGGCGCAGTTCGCGATGGAAGGCGTGCTCGACCGACTCGCCGAGCAGGTCGGCATCTCCGGCTGGGAGATCCGGTCGCGCAATGTGATCGAGCCCGGCGCGGTCTGGGGTCCCGGTCAGGTGATGGACGACGGCAGCCTCGGTGCTCGCGCCTGCCTCGACGCGGTCAAGGCCGCGTACGACGACGCGGTCGCGGCCGGCAAGGCGGTCGGCGTCGGGCTCGGGTTGAAGAACTCCGGGCTCGGCAACGGGTTCAAGGAGATCGCCCGCGCCGTCGTGCACTTCCGACCCGACGGCAAGGTCGAGGTCCGCCACTGCTGGACCGAGATGGGCCAGGGCGTCCACACGGTCGCACTGCAGGTGGCCGTGGAGGAACTCGGGATCGACGCCGAGCGGATCGAGGTCATCGTCGACTCGACGCGAGAGCTCGGTGCCGGCCAGACCACGGGCAGCCGCGGCACCCTGATGGGCGCCGGGTCGGTACAGCGGGCGTGCCAGGCCGCGCTCGCCGACGGGTGCCAGGTCGGCGTCGACTACGAAGGCGAGTACCGCGTCGATTGGACGAACTCGATCAACGAGGGGCTGGAGAATCCGGTCATCCACTCGACGTTCGGGTATGCGTCGCAGGTCGTGATCATGGACCGCGAGACGGGTGACGTCGAGCGGGTGGTCGCAGCCCACGACGTCGGGCGGGCGGTCAATCCGATGCTGTGCGAAGGTCAGATCGAGGGAGCCGTCCACATGGGACTCGGCTACGCGCTGTCGGAAGGGTTCCCGTGCGACGAGTCGGGACGGCCGGTCAACGACACGTTGCGCAGCCTCGACATCATCCGCCCCAAGGACATGCCGCCGGTCGACGTGATCCTCGTCGAGGCGGCCCAACCGGATTCGCCGTACGGCATCAAGGGCGTCGGCGAGATCGGGCTCGTGCCGACCGCCGGGGCCGTGGCCGCCGCGATCCACGACCGCACCGGCGAGTGGCACGCCGAACTCCCCCTCGTCAACCTCGCCAACCGGGAGCGAGCCGGTGCCTGGACCTGAGGTTCCCGTCACGTTCGGGATCCTGGAGGTGCCGGGATGAGCAGCGTGACGCAGGGGCTGGTGTGCGCGCATCATCACCTGTACTCGACGTTGGCTCGCGGGATGCCCGCGCCGCCGAAGGATCCGGGGAGCTTTCTCGAGATCCTCGAGAACGTGTGGTGGCGCCTCGACCGTGCGCTCGACCTCGAGATGCTGGAGTGGTCGGCGAAGCTCGGCGCGCTCGAAGCGCTCGAAGCCGGCACCACGGCGATCATCGATCACCACGAATCACCGAACGCGATCGATGGTTCGCTCTCGGTCATCGCGGCGGCCTGCGAGGAGGTCGGCGTGCGGATCAACACCTGCTACGGCATCACCGACCGACACGGAGCGGACGGCGCCGCACGCGGCCTCGCCGAGAACGAGCGGTATCTCACCGAATCCGCGAGCACCGGTCGTCGGGCGATGGTCGGGGTGCACGCTTCGTTCACCTGCTCTGACGAGTCCCTCGCTGCAGCGGCCGACCTCGCCGCACGACACGGGGTCGGCGTCCACATCCACGTCGCCGAGGGGTCCGACGATCACGGCGCCCACCAGCGGCTCGCCGAGTTGAGCACCGACGACTGGCTCATCATCCACGGCGTGTACCTTCCCGACGATCACGGCCTGCGCGGCACGATCGTGCACAACCCTCGGTCCAACATGAACAACTCGGTCGGCTACGCCGCGCCGGCGCGGTTCGCCAATCCGGTGGCGTTGGGGACCGACGGCATCGGGGCCGACATGCTCGCCGAGTTCCAACTCGCCTACGTCAAACATCGCGAGGCCGACGTGCACGCGTCGCCCGACACCGCCTGGGCCTGGCTGCAACAGGGCGCCGCGCTGTTCCCTGAAGTCGCCGCCGACACGGTCACCTGGTCGTACTCGACGATCGAGCCGTGGCACGTCGCGTTCACGCCGACGATCCGCGCGATCGACGTCGACATCGGCGGCGAGCCGGCGTTGCGCGACGGCGTCGCGACGCGTGTCGATCCCGACGAGATCCGAGCCAAAGCCGCCGAACAGGCAACCCGCCTCCACCGAGCCCTCGAGGAGCTGTGATGAACCAGGAAATCGATACGGAGACCAACACGACGACCGACGACGAGACCAGCACCCAGTCCGGCGCGGCCACCGGCAGCTCTGACGGGGTCGCCCCGCTGACGCCGCTGTCGCTCGACGTGTTGCTGGAGCGGATCGCGCACGAATGGCAGACCCGCAAGCGGATCTTCGACCTGCCGACCGCGCGGTTCTGGAAACGTGACACCGGCCCCGACGCGGTCGACCTGTCGTTCGAGTTCCTCGGTCGCCCGGCCGCGTCGCCGGTCGGCCCCGCAGCCGGGCCGCACAGTCAGATGGCACAGAACATCGTGCTCGCCTGGCTCGGTGGCTCACGCCTGTTCGAACTGAAGACGGTCCAGATTCTCGACGACCTCGACATCGCGCGGCCCTGCATCGACATGCAGACGATCGGCTACAACATCGAGTGGAGCCAAGAGCTCACGGTCGCACAGAGCCTCGAGGAGTACGTCAAGGCGTGGATGATCATCCACATCCTGCAGCGCTGGGAACCCCTCGCCGAGTTCCTCGGTGATGATCCGGGCCCGTTCGTGTTCGACATGTCGGTCGGCTACGACCTCGCCGGCATCCAGTCCGACAAGGTCGCCGGCTTCATCGACGCGATGGCCAACGCCCGCGACGAGATCGAGCGGTTGCGCCCGCTCATCCCCGACGCGTTCGCCGCAGCACGCGATCTCGAGTTCCCGCCGGCGATCTCCGACACGATCACGCTGTCGACGTTCCACGGCTGCCCGCCCGACGAGATCGAAGCGATCACGAAGCATCTGATCACGCGGCACGACATCGACGTGATCGTCAAGCTCAACCCGACGCTGCTCGGCCTCGACGGCGTCGACGCGATCGTGCACGGCGCGCTCGGCTACGACGACGTCCGGCTGGTACCGACCGCGTTCGAAGAGGATCTGCGCTTCGATCGGGCGATCACGCTGATCGACGAACTCCACGCCTTCGCGACCGAACACGACCACCGCTTCGGCATCAAGCTCACCAATACGCTCGTCGTCGACAACCACAAGGGGTGGATGCCCGACCAGACGATGTACCTGTCAGGCCCGCCGCTGCACGTGCTTGCAACGGCCGTGCTCGATCGGCTCGCCGACGCGTTGCCGGGACGTCTGATGATCCCCGGCCACGACGGCGACATCATGGTCAGCTTCTCGGCAGGGGTCAACAAGGACAATCTCGCCGACACGATCGCGATGGGCGTGCGGCCCGCGAGCGTGTGCTCCGACCTGCTCAAGCCCGGTGGCTACGGGCGCCTGGTGCCGATGCTCAACGCGCTGATGAACGCGGTGACCGAGTCCGGCTCGCGTGACCTCGACGGGTTCCGCGCCGCGCGACTGACGTCGTCACAGGGCGCCGGCCATCGCGACACCGCTGCCGCCCACCTCGCAGCGATCACGGGTGAGGGCCTCGCTGCCTACCACGTCGACGGCAACACCAAGCTGCCACGATCCGTCGATCACGACCTCGAGATGTGGGGATGCGTGGCCTGCAACTTCTGTGTGACCGTGTGCCCGAACGACGCCTTCTTCAAGGTGCCGACGCCAGCCGCTCTCGCCGACGAACTCACCTCGGCCGGACGACAGCAGTACCTGGTGCTGAGCGAGCTGTGCAACGAGTGCGGCAACTGCCTGACGTTCTGCCCGGAGAACGGTGACCCCGCACTGGTCAAGCCGCGGCTCTACCTCGACGCAACGAGATTCGCCGCCGCGGAGGGCCCACGCTTCCTGCTCGACCTCACCGACCCCGACAACATCCGAGCTGCCGGCGGAGCCGACGCCGAAGTCGAACGTCTGCACTCGGTCCTCACCGCCGACGAAGGCCTGCCCCTCGCCCCACGCCGCTGAACTCGCGGCGCTGCACTCGCGCTGGTCGACTCGCGCCGCTCGATCCGTGCGAGTGGCAGAGAACCCGTCTGCGGTCTCGAGGGTCGACCCGACAACCGCGTCACAGCCGCTTGGTGTCCTCACGACACCGACTCCCCCTTTGCTCACTCGATCAAAGGGGACCCGCCATGCCGGTCGACGACCGAACCAGACTCAGTCTTCATCGCAAGCTCGAGGTCGTCCTCGGGTCCGAGGAAGCCGACACACTCATGTCTCACCTGCCGCCAGTCACCTGGGATCAGGTCGCCACCTCCGGCGACATCGACGCCCTCGGCAGCACCCTGCGCGCCGAGATCGCTGCATCGGCAACCCAGCTGCGCACCGAGATGCACTCCCAGAACCAACAGCTGCGCACCGACCTGGAATCCCAGAACCGACAGTTGCGCACGGAGGTCGCCTCCCAGTTCCAGCAGCTCCGCACGGAGATGCAGTCATCCGACGAGCAATTGCGAAACGAGATGCAGTCGTCCGTCGAGCAATTGCGAAACGAGATGCAGTCATCCGACGAGCAACTGCGCTACGAGTTGCGAACCGAGATCGCCACGTTTCGCGGGGACGTGCTGGAGATGATCAACCGCCAGACAACATGGCTCGTCGCGTTCGCCGCCGGCTGGTCGACGCTCCTCCTCACCGCCGTTCGTCTGCTGCCCTGATCTCGGCGGCCTGACGGCGCCGATCGACCGCCTGACCGAGTTCGCGGCGACGCGACCGTTGCCGACGGCATCCAATTCGAGCGGGCGTGCGAACTGCCGACATGTCCGATCGGCACGCACCTCGACGACTCCTCCTCGCCATCGGAGCGCTCAGCGGGCTGATCGTCGCGGTCGTCGCGCTCGGCGTGGCGGAACTCGTCGCCGGGCTCCACCGCTCGTGGCGTTCGCCCATCCTCGACGTGGGCGACCGCGTGATCGACAACGTCCCACCGGCGATCAAGGACCTCGCCATCGAGTGGTTCGGGACGCAGGACAAGCTCGCCCTGCTGATCGGGATCGGCGTGCTCCTGGCGATCTTCGCCGCAGCGATCGGGGTCGCCACTGCCGTGGGTCGGATCCGGCTGGCGATGGTGGGCATCGCGGCGTTCGGCGTGATCGGCGTGACGCTCGCGGTCACCCGTCCGGTCAGCGGCTCGATCGACGACGCACTCCCCACGCTGATCGGGGTCACCCTCGGTGCCGCCGCGCTCGCCGTCGCCGACCGCGTCGTCCTCGCGCGGCTCCACCACGACGTGCAGGTCCCGACGACCGGCGAGGTGCCGGCCGTCAAGCCTGCCGTCGTGTCTGCCCTCGTGCCTGCCGTCATGCCGACCGAGGTAGCGCCCGATGCGACACCCGCCATGACACCCGCCGTCGTCGATGACGTGCGAGCCGGTGTGTCGAACGTCGAACTGACGGCGCCATCGTCGGTCGAGCGGCGCGACGAGACCGCTCGCCCGTCGGCGACGGTGTCGCGGCGGGACGTGTTGGTGCGCGGTGGCGGCGTGCTCGCGGCGTTGGCGGTCTTCGGTGCGGGAGCCGGCGCGGTCGGTCGAGCGATTCGCAGCCGCTTCAGCGCCGCCGAGTCGCGAGCAGCCCTCGCGCTGCCGACGCCGTCGGCGTCTGCAGGACCGGTGCCGGCCGGCGTCGAGATCGGGAGCTCCACCGGTGTGAACGGCATCGCACCGTTCTTCACGCCGAACGACGAGTTCTACCGCATCGACACGGCGCTCGAAGTGCCGCAGCTCCCGACCGACGCGTACGAGCTGCGCGTCACCGGGATGGTCGACCGACCGCTTCGGCTGAGCTTCGACGACCTGCTGACACGCGACGTCGTCGAGCACGACATCACGCTGACGTGTGTCTCGAACACGATCGGCGGCGAACTCGTCGGCAATGCGCGCTGGCTCGGGGTCCGGCTCGACGAGCTCCTCGCGGAGGCTGGCGTGCAGGCGGGCGCCACGCAGGTCGTCGGCCGGTCGATCGACGGCTACACGTGTGGCTTCCCGGTCGAGGCGGCGACCGACGGCCGCAACGCGCTCGTCGCGTTCGGGATGAACGGCGAGCCGCTGCCGTTCGAGCACGGCTTCCCCGTTCGTCTGATCGTGCCCGGCCTGTACGGGTACATCTCGGCGACGAAGTGGCTCGTCGAGATCGAGCTGACCACGTTCGAGGACTTCGAGCAGTACTGGGTGCCGCGCGGGTACGCCGACCGGGCACCGGTCAAGCTGATGAGCCGCATCGACTCCGTCGACGGACTCGGCACGCTCACCGTCGGCCCCGACGGCACCGCGGCGATCGGTGGGGTGGCGTGGGCGCAGACCCGTGGCATCAGCGCTGTCGAGGTGCAGATCGACGACGGCTCGTGGGAGGCCGCCGAGCTCGGCGACGCGCTCAACGACGACACCTGGCGGCAGTGGGCGTACCGCTTCACCCCGTCGGGCACCGACCGCACGCGCACCTCGATCCGCTGCCGCGCGATCGACGGATCCGGTGTGATCCAAACCGACGAACGATCCGAACCACTGCCAGACGGTGCCTCCGGGCAACACCAGATCGTGGTCTTCGTCGAGTGAGCTCCCTCCCCCCGCTCACTCGGCGAAGACCCACCTTCGCTGCATCGCAGCGTGAACACCCCCCAACACAAGATGGAGAACACCTGAGATGAACCCCCGCCGAACCTCCAAGATGGTCGCAGCGTGCGCATCGCTGGCCCTCGTCGCCGCCGCCTGCGGTAGCGACAGCGACGATGCCGTCACCACCGACGCCCCCGTCGAGACCGAAGCACCCGCCGTCACCGACACCCCGGCCGCATCCGGCACCGACGCTCCCATGAGCGAGGACGGGCCGTTCGGTCCGGCCTGTAGCGCGGTTCCGACCGAGGGTGAAGGCTCCTTCGCCGGCATGACCGACGACCCGGCCGCCACCGCCGCCTCGAACAACCCCTTGCTGTCGACGCTCGTCGGCGCCGTCGACCAGGCGGGTCTCGTCGACACGCTGAACAGCGATGGTCCGTTCACGATCTTCGCCCCGGTCAACGATGCGTTCGCCGCCATCCCGGCTGCCGACCTCGACGCCGTGCTCGCCGACAACGACCTGCTGACGTCGATCCTCACCTATCACGTGGTGGCCGGTGAGCTGCTCGACGCTGCCGGTCTCGGTTCGACCGGCATGTCAACGACCGTCAACGGAGCCGACCTCGAGTTCGGTCCCGACGGCACGACCGTCAACGGTGTCGACGTCCTCTGCTCGAACGTCACGACGGCGAATGCCACGGTCCACATCATCGGCAGCGTCCTCATGCCGCCGACCGACGACATGAGCGACATCGACAGCGACATGGACGACGAGATGGACAGCGACATGGACGACGAGATGGACAGCGACATGGACAGCGAGATGGAAGGCGCGATGGCGCCGAGTGGCCCGCTGTGCGCAGCGATCCCCGAGGACGGAGAAGGCTCGTTCGCCGGCATGACCGACGACCCGGCCGGCACCGCCGCTTCCAACAACCCTGCGTTGAGCACCCTCGTGACCGCGGTGGTCGAAGCCGGACTGGTCGACACGCTCAACAGCGACGGCCCGTTCACGATCTTCGCACCGGCGAACCCGGCCTTCGATGCCTTCTCCGAAGAAGAGCTCAACGGTCTGCTCGCCGACATCGATGCGCTGACCTCGGTGCTGACGTTCCACGTCGTCGCCGGCGAACAGCTCTCGAGCACCGACCTCGCCGAGCTCGACTCGGTGACCACGGTCAACGGTGACGATCTCACGCTCGCCGTCGACGGTGACACCCTCGTGGTGAACGGTCAGGCGAACGTCGGCTGCGCCGACATCCAGACGGCCAACGCGACGGTCCACGTGATCGACGCCGTGTTGATGCCCTGATCACACGCTGACGACGGCGGGGAGGGCTTCGGCCTTCCCCGCCTTCGTCGCGTCCCGGGACGGTTCGAGCGTGACGGATCGAGTGATGAGTGATCCAGGGGGAACGGCGATGCGAACGACTGACATGAGCGACTATCGAGCCGACACCGCCGACCGAACCCACCGTCCGCGCTCGATGCAGGGCATCGAGATCAGCGGGCTCGTCGGACGCCCGATGATGTTCTCCCAGGCAGCGCTCGCCGAGCTCCACAGTGGTCTCGCCGTCGGGCTGGGCTCGTCGACGACGGCGCTGCTCGATCTGTTCGGCGAGGTCAAGTTGTCACGACGAGCCGACGTGCTCGTGGTCACGCATGGGACCGCAGCACCGAGCCCGATCGCGATCCCCGTCTCGGCCGCTGCGTCACCTGATGCGTTCGTCGAGCTGTCCGACGCCGGGCTGCGACTCGAGGTGCCTCGGTGGAGTTCGCCGGGTCGTCCGGTGTGGTTCCTGTCGCTCCACGCCTGCACGTTCACGGAGTTCGTCGGATGTCGGTGACCGCCATGCTCATGGCGCCGCCGAGCGGACCAACGCCCGGCCGGCGATCGACGGCCACACCAAGCTCGGCACCTCGTGCAGCGACGAGTCGAGGGTTGAACGAGCCACACCCGTGGCATCATGAGCGCATCGCCGCCGTCACCCACGATCCCAACCTGCTCATGGAGCGCATCCAGCGCGGCGATCACGATGCCTTCGCGCTGCTCTACGACGCGGTCGCACCGATCGTGCTCGGCGTGATCACCAGGGTGCTGCGCGATCCGGCGATGTCGGAAGAAGTCGCGCAGGAGGTCTTCGTCGAGGCGTGGCGCAGCGCGAACCGGTTCGATCCGAGCCGCGCCAGCGTGTCGACCTGGATCGTCACGATCGCCCGCCGCCGGGCGGTCGACCGAGTGCGACGCGAACAGTCGCAGCGCAACCGCATCGACGAACTCGGCCGCCAACCGGACCGACCGACCGACGGCGTCGACGACGCTGTGGTGTCGTCGCTCGACCGTGAACGGGTCGGGCGGGCGCTCGCACAACTCCCGGCGGACCAGCGTGAAGTGATCGAGCTCGCCTTCATCGACGGGCATCCGCACGGCGCGATCGCGGAACGACTGGATCTGCCGCTCGGCACGGTGAAAGGTCGCATACGGGGTGGACTCAAGCGACTGCGTGGCATCATCGGGGACGCACCATGAACGACCGGATCGACGAACTCCTCGCGCTCGCTGCTCTCGGTGAGTTGACGGAGGCCGAGGAGCTCGAACTCGACGCGGCCCTCGCTGCCGACGCGACGATCGCCGACGAACTCGACGCCGACCTCGCGGTCGCCGCTGCGCTCCAGACGACCCAGCCGATCACCCCGCCCACCACGCTGCGCGACGACGTCCTCGCCGCGATCGCGAACGTCGAGCAGGACGCGCCCGACACGGCACACTCGTCGACGACCGCTCGCGGCCCTGTCGATCGAACGAGCGCGCTCCGGGATCAGTTCGACGATCAGTTCGACGACGACTCCGAGCCGGTCAGCCGGCCGAGACTCGGCCGCGGCGGGCGTTGGATGCCGTTCCTCGCAGCAGCCGCAGTCGCCGTGCTGTTCGCCGGCGGCGTCGCGGTCATCACCGGCGGCGACGACGACGTTCGCTCACCGATCGAGGAGGTCGCCCTCGCTCCCGACGCGGTCACCCGCGTGCTCGACGGCGAACTCGGCCGAGCGCTGACGGTCACCTTCTCCCCGTCCGAAGACGCGCTCGTCGTCCTCGGCACCGACGTGCCCGAACTCTCCGACGACGAGACCTACCAGTTGTGGCTCGTCGACGACGCAGGCGGAGCGCAGTCGGTCGGGTTGTTCCGACCCGATGAGTCGGGGAGCGTCGAGCAGCGCTTCGACGATCGCGACCCGCGCGACCTCGAGCTCGGCGTCACCGTCGAACGGGCCTCGGGAAGTGAGACCCCGACACTCCCCATCGTCGCCTCCACCTGACCACACCCCAGGGGCGATGAGATTCGGCGTGACCTGTTCGCACCGATTCTCATCGCAGTACGACTCACCCAAGGGCGATGAGTTTCGGCGTGACCTGTTCGCACCGATTCTCATCGCTGAACATCGGGGGTCTGTTTCGCTGGCGTGAACTCTCGGTCGCGGTGTTGGCCCCGACCCGTGGCGTGAATACGGTCCGGATCGACGTCCGCACCAGCGCTCGAGGAGCCGACATGTTGATCAGCGAGGTCCCCGCGTTTCGGGACTATTGGTATCCGATCGCGTACAGCGCCGACATCGCCGACGAGCCGGTCGCGTTTCGGATCTTCGGTGAGCAGTACGTCGCGTGGCGCGCTGGCGATGGCACCGTCCAGGCTGCTGTCGACGAGTGCCCTCATCGAGCAGCGCGCTTGTCGCAAGGGTGGGTGACCGACGGGTGTCTCACGTGTCCGTACCACGGGTGGCGTTTCGACGCCGACGGCCGCTGCGTCGAGATCCCGTCGGCCGACCCGGCCCTGCCGATCCCACCTCGAGCGCACGTCGACAAGGTGCTCGCCGGCGAACGCTACGAACTGGTCTGGGTGTGCGTCGGCATGCCGCGCGCCGACATCCCCGACCTCCACGAAGCCGACACCGCCGGGTACACGCTGATCCACGAGATGATGGAGGTCTGGACGGCGTCGGCGCCGCGGATCATCGACAACGCGCTCGACGTCAGCCACGCCGCCTGGGTCCACCGCAACTCCATCGGCAGCTCCGCCAATCCACGCCTCGAATCCGGACCGATCGAGCGTGACGGTTCGACGATCAACTTCTCGGTGACGATGATCTCGCAGATCAACGACAGCCAGCAGCGCAACACCGGCCTCGACGTCGGCCTGACGAGACGCACGACGCACGCGACGTTGGTGCAACCGTTCGTCTTCCGCGGCCGGATGGTCTACGAGGAGAACGGGTTGGAACACGTGCTGTTCAAGACCTGCACACCGATCGACGACGAGACCACACTGTTCTGCCAGTTCATCGCGCGCAACGACGACCCGCCACCCGAGCTGTGGGACTCGATCACCGCCGTCGACCGGCAGGTCCAGGCAGAAGACAAAGCGCTGCTCGAGCACGTGAACCCGAACTTCCCGATCGAACCGACGACCGAGCTGCACACGAAAGCCGATCGCATGACGCTGGAGTACCGCAAGGTGCTCGCCGAACTGGCAGCGACAGCTCCGCACGTCGCGCCGGACGCCGAGTGGGCGACGGGCGCGCCGCGATGATCAGAACGCGAGCACGACGAGATCAGAACACGAGCACGAGATGACGAGCACGAGGTGAACAGCCGCCCACTGGTGATCGACACCGACGGAGGCATCGACGACGCCGCCGCGCTGTTCTTCGCGGCCACGTCCGAGTTCGTCGACCTGGCTGGCGTGACCGTCGTCGGCGGCAACGTCTCGATCGATGTCGCGACTCGCAGCGTGTGCACGGTGCTCGAAGCGGCCGGCCGCACCGACGTGCGCGTCGCGATCGGCGAACACACACCGGCGGGTCCAGTGCCGGCGTTGCGGCCCGCCGACTTCATCCACGGACTCGACGGGCTCGGCAACACCGGTCGCTCCCCCCAGGCATCGTGGACGATCGAACCCGACGCGACGGCGCTCATCCACGACGTGTGCGCCGAGCGACCCGGCGAAGTGAGCCTCGTCACACTCGGCCCGCTCACCAACGTCGCGATCGCGTTGCGATCCCAGCCGAAGCTGGCGGCGCTCGTCGATCGCCTCGTCGTCATGGGCGGCACGATCGCCGTGCAGGGCAACGCCTTGCCCGCCGCCGAGGCCAACATCGCACATGACCCGATCGCAGCGTCGGAGGTGGTCATCGCGGCGTGGCGGCAACCGCCGTTACTGGTCGGACTCGACGTCACCCACCAGGCCACGTTCACCGCCTCCGAGGTCGCGCTGCTGGCCGAGGAGCGCACCGCGGCAGCCAGCTTCCTGCACGAGCCACTCGACTTCTACCGTCGATCGGCGGGAACGTTCTGCGCGCCTGGCGAGTTCCCGTGCCATGACCTCCTCGCGACGATGGCAGCCGTCCTGCCGCTGGTCGACGGACCCGTGCTGCCACTCGCCGTGCAGACAGCACCCGGCCCAGCGTGGGGAGCGACCGTCGCCGACCGACGCGTTCCGTTCTTCGAACGCGCCGGAGCCGGATCGGTGCAGTCGACGGTGTCGGAGTTCGCCCGGTGGCAGATCGGTCTCGACGTCGACGTCGACGCGTTCCGTCGTGCGGTGCGTTCGATGTTCGGCGACGATCAGCGCTGATGGCGATCGGCCGATACTCGCCGACGTCGTGCGTGCGGATACTCCTCGGAGAATCGCGATTCGGACTCCTGCGTCGCGACGAGGATCAGCTCACCATCGGCCGGTAGCGGCAGTCGCGGGTCGGGGTTCCCTTCGATCACGCCGTTGCGGTCGACGGCGACCACGTTGCACCCGGTCAGGCGGTACACGTGCGCGTCGGCCAGGGTCGTACCGACGAGACGCTTGGGCACCGCCGTGCGGAATACGGCGAGCCCCTCCGACACCAACACCGTCTCGGTGCCCCGGAAGTGGTTCCAGATCGCTGCCGAGCCCGTCGCCGCGTACGACAACACCGAGTCGGCGCCAGCGCGATAGAGCGTGGTGACGTTGCGGTCGAGCCGTGCTCGTGAGACGAGCCGCACGTCGGGTCGCAACCCTCGGATGTAGCGGGTGAGGTAGACGTTGATGTCGTCGTCGTGGGTCGTGATCAGCACGGCGCTGGCGTCGTCGAGCCCGGCTGCTTCCAGCACCGAACGATCGGCGGCATCACCGATCACGTACTGGACGGCGGGACGTTCCCGCTCGGCGAGTTGCTCGACGATCGTGCACGACACGCCTTCCGCAGCAAGGTCGGCGGCGGCGGCGCGACCGACGCGGCCACCTCCGATGATGACCGTGTGTTGGCGATCCTCTGCACCGGGCGTTCCGTGCCGGACGTCGTAGGCGGCCAGTTGCTTCTTGGTGCCCGCGAGCAGCAAGAGCGTCGACGGCTCGATCACGGTGTCGGCGGTAGCGATCTCGAAGTGGCCACGATTCCACACGCCGACGATCCCGACGCCCAGGCGACTGCGGAGCTGCGCCTCGGCGAGCGACTGGCCGACGAGGCTCGATCCACCGGCACCGGCTTCGGCGATGAGGAGCCCGGCGATCTCGCCGATCACGTTGCTGCGTCCGGCCAGACCGAGCGAACGCGCTGCCATCGCGGAGCCGAGGATGTTCCCGAGTTGCACGACGTGGTTCGCGCCAGCGATTTCGAGAATGTCGACCGCTGCTGGCGAGTTCGCGCTGACGATGATGTCGACGTCGGGCGCGATCTCTCGCACGGTGAAGGCGATGTTGGTGTTGGTCGGGTCGTTGCGTGTGGCGACGACCAACGCGGCGTGATCGACCCGCGCTCGGCGGTACGTCTCGGGATCGTCCAACGCCCCGAGCATCACGGCGACGCCATCATCGTGGAGTTGGCCGGCCTCGACCAGGTCGTCGACGATCAGAAGATACGGCACGTCGGCTTGACCGGCACGCTCGATCAACGCCAACTCCACCGGGCCGATCGCGGTGAGGATCACGTGGTCGCGCAACCCCGACGGCGCCTCGCGAGGCGTGCGCCGGCGCTCGCGCTCGGTCATCCACGGGGTCACGACGAACTGGATGAACACGAACGGCAGCATCACGAGCAGGAAGGTCGAGCCGGACAGCAGCACGACGACCGAGAAGATGCGACCTGCGTCGGACTCGAAGGTGATGTCGCCGAACCCGAGCGTCGTCATCGTCGTGAGCGTCCAATAGACGCTCGTCGGCCAGGAGTACGACCGGCCTTCGCGATCCATCAACGAATGGAACACGGCGCTGAACAACGCGACCATGACGACGAACACCAAGCCGAGCAGCAACAGCGTGCGAATCTGCCGACGGCGCTGCGCGCTGGTGATCGCGAGGACGGACACGTCGGAAAGCGATCGGGGTGAGCCAGGGGGACGGCCAGCTCCGAGCCGGGCCGTCACGTTGGCGACGGTGGCACCCAGCGACTTCAGCATGCGCCATCTTCGCGCGCCGCGAACCCGGCGATCAGGTAGTGGGTGAAGGCACGCACCCGCTGCTCGATCTCCGGTCGAGGTGTCAGCTCTCGTTCTGCCATCTCGACGTGCTTCGGTGTCAGCACCACCAGACCGTGCATCAGCGACCAGCACATGATCGCGGCGTCGTCGACGTCGAGGTCGGTGTTGCACTCGTCACGCACCGCTTCGATCACGGCCACCAGCAGCCCGAACGTCTCGGTGCTCACCTCCGCCAGTTCGGGGTCGTCGGGATCGACGAGGTCGTGCTGGAGCATGAGACCGAAGTGGCCGGGATACGCGAGCGCGGTTCGGACGTAGGCGAGTCCGGTTCGCTCGAGCAGTTCAGCGGCCGTGCCGCCGAGCGCGATGGCGTCGACGAACTCGTCGCGTAGGCGCCGAAAGCCTTCGACGGCAACCGACGTCAGCAGCCCTCGTGCGCTCCCGAAGTGGTGCTGGGGCGCGGCGTGTGACACTCCGGCGCGACGGGCGACCTCTCGCAGGCTGAAACCCGTTGGTCCGCGTTCCGCGACCAACTCGGCCGTGGCCTGACGCAGCGTGTCAGGGAGACCGCCGTGGTGATACGCCATGCTGCCTTTCTACCTTCTCCGTCGGATGTCGACGCCGTTCATCCTCGGTGCGCGGGTCGCTCGTCTCGTGACCGTCAAGCCGTGCCCAGCACGCCGTCGATCACTCGCACCACCGTGTCGAGGTCCGACGCGGCGTTGTAGACGTGCGGCGACACCCGGATACCGGTCGGGCGTCGATCGACGTGGACCTCGGCGGCGACGAGCGCATCGACGACCTCGTCGGTCTGACGGCCCGCGTCGATCACCACCGTCGCGCTGCGTCGATCGGCCTGCGTCGGGTTGACCACCAGATCAGGATGCAATGCGTCGATGAGCCGGCTCGTGAGTGCGACGTTGTGCGCCCGGATCGCACGGACCCCGATCGCGTCGATGAGCTCGATCGACCGTCGGGCGATCGCGAAGGGCAGCACCGACGGCGTGCCGCCCCAGAATCGCGACGCGTCGGATGCCGGGCGGAACGAGTGGATGTCGAACTCGAACGGATCCTCGTGGGAGAACCACCCGACGTCGGTCGGCGCGCTGCGTTCGCACACATCGGGGCGGACCCACATCCACCCGGCGCCGGGCCCGCCGCACAACCACTTCACGCATGACCCGAGCACGACGTCGACGTCCCACGCCCGTAGGTCGATCGGAATGACGCCGGCCGACTGCGCGACGTCGACGATCGTCAGGATGCCTCGCTCGCGCGCGAGACGGGCGATGTCGGCGACGGGGAGCAACTCGCCGGTGTTGGAGTGCACATGGGTGATGAGCACTGCACCGACCGGATCGGCAGTGTCGAAGCGCTCCGCCCAGACGTCGAGATCGAACACGTCGGCGTCGCGCTCGACGAAGACGGTGCTCGCACCGAGCGCGTCGACGACGAACCCGAGAGACGGGAACGCTTCCTCGGTCATCACGACCGACCCGCTCGGCCGCAACGCCTGGAGCACCTTGGTCAACCCGCTCGACACGTTGACCTGCGGACAGAACCATGCCGCCTCGTGACCCAGCAGTGCAGCGAGCGCGCTGCGAAAACCCTCGATCTCGGCGAGCCAGTGCGTCCACGCACCGGCCGGATCGTGATCCCAGACGCCGAGGTGCGCCTCGAGCGCGTGCTGCGCCGTCTCGCTCGGCGACAGGCCGATCGAGTGACTGAGGAGATAGGTCCCCGCTGGCCGCACGAAGCGCCTGGCGACGTCGTCGGCCGGCCCGCCCTGCCCCGTGTCGTCGAGCCCGGAGTCGCCGGTCACGATGCTGCGACGAGTCGGCGAAGCCGTTCGATGTCGGCGTGTCGCGTCGAGATGTCGTCGCGGTCGGCCGCCGAGCGGAGGTCGCGCAGCTTCTCCAGCGAGCGCAGGAGTACCTCGAGTGGCGGGCCGCTGGCGGTGATGCCGTGGAGTTCGCTCTCGGCGAGCGACTGCGACGGTGCGGTGATGAAGTCTCCGACGAGCACGTCGTGGTGCTGACGAGCGACCGCGGCATGCGACGCACACACCTCGAGGAACGCCGACGCGTGTGCGATGAACCACGGCCGGTCCGCGAGGTCGTGCTGCTCCAGGAAGCTGTCGAGCAAGTTCGGGTAGCGGAACGTGTCGCGCAGACGGTCCTGCTCCTTCGGCGTGAGGTACAGGAATTTCTCCATCACGATCGCCGAGTAGCCGGGGTCGGCCGGCGAGCACAGCCCGAGCAGGACGTCGACCTGGTTGAACGCTGCGAAGTCGCCGGCGTTGGCACCGCGGTACTCCTGGCTGCCGACCCGATACGGCTTGTAGTACGGCCGCACACAATGGAAGAACTCGGTCACGTCGAGCCGTTCCGCGAGTTCGACGTTGAGGGCGAGCACGTCGTCGAGGGCGCGTCGGGCATCGACCAGCAGGTCGTGTGTGGCGGGGTGCGAGACCCCCATCGGGTGCACGCGCACGAGAGCGTCGGCCGCTCGCATGTAGGCGAGGGCCGAGCGGGTGTTGTAGTCGAGGAAGATCGTCTCGTCTTCTCGCCACGTGAACGTTCGATACACACCGTCGACCGCGCGGTTGTAGGTCTCCATGTGGCTCGACACGAAGCGCGGCACGGTGCCGACCGAGGCACCGAGATGCAGCGCCAGCGCGGAGGCTTCCGTCAGCGGCGACACGCGCTCGCGCGACGGCTCGGTGATCTCGTGGCGGCGGCACGCGGCCATGTAGTACCCGACGTTGCCGAGCAGCTCGAAGTTGCGATCGAACCCTTCGTCGGTGTTGCCCTCCTCCAGCAGCGCGACGATCAACTCCCGGCCCTCCTCGACGAGCGCCGCCTTGAGCGCATCGCCGACGCCCTCGACACGCGTGCGGTGCTCTTGCGCGGCGTACAAGTCTTCGAGTTCGGTGTTGAGATCGACGAACCGACCGCGGATCCACGCGTCGAACGCCTGCACTCGCGGCGTGGTGCGCGCATGGGTCTGGCGCTCAGGCAGCCGCAGCTCGGAGGATCCGTCTAAATGCGAATCAGTTCTCATTTCGGCTACTGTAGCCACATGTCACGCCGCAGCGACACCGCCACGCCAGCGCTGCACGAGTTGGCAGGCCGCTCGGCCCCTGAACGCTCCGACGGACGCGACTCGCGGGCGCGACTCGTCGCTGCGGTGAACGCGTGGGTCGCGGAGCACGGACGGGCGCCGTCTCGACTCGCTGACGTCGCGCAACTGGCCGGGTTGTCGACTGCCACCGCATACCGACATTTCGCCTCGGTCGACGACGCGATCCAGGCCTTCGTGCTGCAATTGCCGGATCGCGCGATCGACCGATTCCGGGAGTCCGCGAGCGATGCCGAGTCGGCGAGCGACCGGTTCCGACGATGGAACCGAGCGTGGGTCGAGGCATGTCTGGAGCACGGTGAGCTGGCGGTACGGCTGCGCTCCCCGATCGGATTCCTCGAACGTCGACGCAACGGCGACCCCGTGCTCGCACACCTGTGCGCAACCCTCGACCCCGTCCTCGACGCATTGACGCAGCCGGCAGCGAACCCCCAGCCGACAGCGAACCCCCAGCCGACAGCGAACCCGCGAACCGACTCGACGTTGCTGTTGTTCACGTGGAATGTCGTCAGCGACCCGCGTGAGGTGCTCGACCTGACCAAGCTCGGTTGGTCACCCGAGCGAATCGCCGAGTTCGTCACCGACGTCGTTCTCGCCGTTGCGCGCTGAGTCGGCGACACGCGCGCCGGACTTCGTGAGGCGGACGATGTCGGCATTGCCGATCGAGGAGTACCGACCGGGCGTGCAGGTGAGCACGATCACCTGACACTGCCTGCCGGCGACCGCGATGATCGCGCCCATCGCACCGAGACGCGTCGGATCGGTCCAGCCGAGCGTGTCGTCGAGGAGCACCGGAGCGCCACCCTGCGCACTCACGATCGACGCACACGCGAGTCGGCTGATGATGCCGAGCTGTTCACGCGCACCCGCACTCAACTGCGCGAACTCGAGGGTGACACCGTCGAGGGTGCGGGTGGCGATGCGCAGATCGTCGTCGAGTTCCACTTCGAAGCTCTCGCCGAGCAGGACGCCTCCGAGACGCTCGATCTGTCGGCGGAACGGCTCGTGGTAGCGCTGCCGAATCGTGTCGCGGGCCGCCGATGCCACGTCGCGAAGCAGTCGAGCAGCCTCGGCTCGGCGCTCGATCGACTCGTACTCGTACTCCACGTGCGCGCGCTCGGTGAGGACGTCGTCGAGCTGCTGCTGGAGACCTTCGTCGCCGCGCACCGCGATGCGCGTCATCGCCTCGGTGCGAGCCTGCTTCGCCGAATCGATCTCGGCAATGAGGCGCTTGGTCGCAGCCGTCGCGTTGTCGAGGAGTTCCGCGAGCAGCGCGGGGTCGGCCTCGCCGACCGCGCGATCTGCGTCGGCGACCACCTGCTCACAGGCCGCCACGTGATCGGCAGCGGTCACAGCCGCCGCAGCGAGTCGCTCGTCGTCCTCGCGTTCGCGAGCCTCTGCAAGTCGCTGTGCCAGTCGGTCGAGGTCGGTGCGAGCGCTCTGGAGCGTCGAGGCGGACGTGGCCGCGTCGATCTCGATCTGTCGGAGCGCGTCGTCGGCTCGTTCGAGATCGGCCTGCGCATCGGCGAGCCGAGTGGAGCATGCGTCGAGCGCGTCACCTGCCTCGCTGACGATGGTCTGCGCATCGCCCACGGTGGACGGGAGCGGCTGATCCGGCGACGCCGCAGCCCGCTCGGCGTCGTACTCGGCGGCGCGGGTCTCGAGCGCCGCGATGCTGCTGGCGAGCGCCTCGATGGTCGAGTCACGCAATGCGTCGCGTAACGCTTGACGGGCACTGGCGGCATCGACGTCGGCGGCGTTGCGTTCGGCCAGCAACGCTCGGGCTGCACCGACATCGGGCGCATCGACCTCCGCGCACGCTCGCTCGTAGCGTTCTCGTGCGGCGGCGGCATCAGCGCCGAGATCGAGCGCGGACGCTGCAGCCGTGACGGTGATCTGCAGCATCCCGGGCACATCGACGCGCACCGACCCCGGGACCGACTGTTCGTGGGTGCCGCCCGCATCGAGGTCGATGTCGGTGTCGTCGATCACGAGGCGCGTGTCGGCGACCGCCTCGATCTGCAATGTCGCCGCGCTCGCGCCGAGTGCTGCGTCGGCGGTGACGGAGGCGAGATGAAGCCCTTCGATCTCGGCGAGCGAGGTCGCCGAGACACGGACGCGTTCGAGCGTCTCCTCGGCGGCGCGCAGTCGATCGTGGGCGCCACGGGCCTGGTCGAGGCGGAGTCGGGTCTGTTCGATCTCGTCACGACGCCGCAGCGCCTCGGCGTCTCGCTGAGCGAGACGCAGCGCCACATCGCACGCATCACGAGTCGTTCGCAGCGTGTCGACCGACTCGCGGAGCTCAGCTCGCCGGGTCTCGGCGGCCACACGAGCCGGAGCGGCCGCTGCCCGTGCGGCCTCGAGGTCGCCGACGAGTTGGGCTGCGGTGTCGACCTCGGCGATCAATGCCGAGCGATCATCGACCTTGCCGTCGGCGACGTCGAACGCTGCGGTCGCCGCGGCGAGACCGGCCTGCGCCGCATCGAGCGCAGCGGTCGCCTGGGCAGCGGCACGACGGCGCTCGTCGAGGGTGGCTGCGTGCTCCTCCGCGCCGACGAGACGGGACTCCAGTTCCGGAAGCAACCGAGCGAGTCGTTCGACCTCGGCGACGTCGACCTCGGTCTGCCCGATGATCGTCCCGACCGCCGAAGCCTGCTCGGCGAGCTCCTCGAGCCGCTTGCGCCGGGCCTCGCGCGTCGCGATCGGCTTGCCGCCTGGAGTCCAGTACTGGGCGCGTTCGGCCTCGATCCGCTCCCAGAGCGTGTCGTCGTTCGCGGTGCTGATCGAGCCGCCCGACGCCGCGTCGAGCGCTCGCCCGAGCGCAGGGACGTTGAACGCCGGGATGTCGAGCGCACTGCCCTGCTGCACGTTGAGCGCGTTCCACAGATCGGCGTCGAGGGTTTCGGCGAGTATCGCCTCGACGCGCTCGTGAGCTTCACGGCCCGTGAGCTGCTCGCGGCGCGGACGCAGTACCGCAAGCGTCGTCGCTGGCTTCTGCAGCCATCGCTTGGTGACGACGAAGTGGTAGTCACCGGTGCTGATCTCGGCTTCGACTTCCGGTCCGGCGTCGCGATCGACCGGCTGCACCGCCTTGATCTGCTTGGTTCGGGACGAGTCGAGCGAATCGAGCACCAGCGCGAGCGCCTCGGGGATACACGACTTACCGACCTCGTTGTCGCCCTCGACGATCGTCACCCCGTCGACGTCGAAGGCCACCTCGGCGTGCTCGACGCCGCGGAAGTCACGCAGAACGATGCGGTGCAGCTTCACGAGCGATCGGCTCCGAGGCGGAACAACAGGCCCAGCGCGTCGCGAGCAACGGCGTCGTCGCTCGCTGAGCGGTCGCGCAGCTCGGCGAGCGCGACCCCGGCGAATCCGCTGAGCTGCAGGTCGGCGAGCTCGTCGTCGTCGGGCATCACCACGAGGTCGGTGTGGCGCTCCCAGGTCTCGACCGACGCGAACAACGACCGGTAGTGCTCGAGGAGATCGTCGAGACGCGCCTGGTCGGTCAGCGAGATCTGCCCCACGAAGCTCAACTTCACGATGCAGCGGTCGCGTCGCTCGATGCTGGCGGCCCAGGCTTCGAGCGCGTCGAGATCGCTCGGCCCGTTGAGGTGCCACTGCCGGTCGACGAAGCGCCACGAGCCGATCGGGATCGGCTCGACCGTGCAGTGGTCAGGGCCGACATCGACCAGCAAGACGTTGCCCGGGTCGACCTCACGATAATCGGTCGGTTCCGGCGCACCGGCGTAGTGGATGCGCCCGGTGCTGCCGACCGACGTGGTGGAGTGCCGGTCGCCGAGCGCGACGTAGTGGAGGCACCCTTCGGCGATCAGCGCCTCGAGTCGTTCGAGCGAGATGACGGCCGGGTCGGTGCGATCGGGCGACAGCACGTCGACGGCCCCGTGGCCCACGACGATCCGCGTCGTACCGTCGGCCGCCAGGTCAGCGCACGCGTCGCTCACGAGGTCGCCCAACGGTCGCTTCGTGAACCAGGGCGCACCGAGCAACTCGACGCCGTCGCCCAGATCGATGCACTCACCGGACCCGATGACCACGACGTTGTCGGGGCGGTTGTCGACGAACGTGCGAGACCGGAACACCGACGACGCGTCGAGCGGATCGTGGTTGCCGGGTAGGAGGTAGAACGTGATGCTCGGGGTCGCCGCCATCGCATCGAGCGCACGAAGCACCACCGTGCGGTCGACGAAGTTCGTCTCGAAGACGTCACCCGCGACGACCACGAACTCGCAACCATGCTCGACGGCCGCCGTGCCGATGGTGCGCACGGCATCGGTGCGGGCTGCGTCGAATCGAGGTTGCGCCTCCCCGGCGAGGAAGTGGCGCGTCATGCCCAGCTGCCAATCCGCTGAATGAATGAACTTGGGCATGAGAGGGCACCGCCGACGACGAGAGTTCCGGATGATGTTCCGGATGGACACCGCCGAGTGTAGAGACGCCGTGTCACAGGGTGACCGGATCCCCATCGCTCGTCGACCTGGCCGACCGTGTCCGCCGGGGCCACGGGTGTCGAGGTTCGACGCAGCGGTTCGCCGCGATTGGTCGACCAACGCACCTACTCTGTGACACCCCTGTCGTACACTTGTTCGTATGCAGTTGTCGGCGGCGATCGAGCGTCTGGAGCGAGTGGTGGCGGCCACCGGCTCGCCCGATGCCGGGCTGCGCGAGATCAGCGCGGCGCTGGCCGCCTCACGCGAAGTGCAGTCGTTCCTCGCCTCCCACGATGCCGAACTCACCCGGATGCTCTCGGCGCTCCCGGGCACCTCGCCCGAGACCGCCATCGCCGAGGCGACTCGGTGTTCGCTCGGTGAGGCCGACCGCCAGCGCGAACGCGCCGACACGCTCGACGCCGTCGAGGCGATCTCCGATGCTCTGTCCGACGGCGCCATCTCGCCCGGCCACGTCGATGCGCTCACCCGAGCCGGTCGTCAACTCGAGGCGGAGCAACGGGCCGAACTGTTCGACCAGGGCGACGAGTTGGCCGACGCTGCGTCCGGGTCGTCCGCCGCCGACTTCGACCGACTGCTCAAGCGCAAGGTCCGGTCGCTGCAGCGCGAGTCGGGCGAGGAGCGCTTGGAGCGTCAACGTCGCAACTCCCGGCTCCGCACGTGGATCGACGGCGAGGAGATGTTCAACATCTCGGGTCGGTTCGATCCGGCGACCGGGAGCCTGCTCGCCCGACGTCTCCGTGAAGCGGCGGGTTCGATCATCGCCGACGGTGTCCCCGAGCCGGCCCCGTCCGATCCGCTCGAACGTCGACGTCACGTCGATGCGCTCGCGTTGAGCCGACTGGTGCTGGGGTCGTCCGACCGACTCGCGCGCCCGGGCTCGGATCGTTCGCGGATCGATGCGGTCGTCGTGATCGACACCACGCAGTCCGCGGCCGACGTCGGGCCGGTCATCGACCACGGCATTCCGGCCGAGCTGCCGTTCTCGGTGCTGCAGGAGCTCTTCGGTGTCGAGTCACCCGACGTGGTGGTCGTCGCCAACGGGGTGGTGCTCCACGCTCCCGGCAAGCTCGATCTCGAGCGCTCGACCCGACTCGCCAACCGCGCCCAACGGCGAGCGCTGCGTGCGCTCTACGCGACGTGCGCGGTACCGGGATGCACGGTCCACTACGACCGCTGCAAGCTCCATCACGTCGTGTGGTGGCGCCACGGCGGTCGCACCGATCTCGACAATCTGCTGCCGGTCTGCCAGCACCACCACACGCGTCTCCACGACGAACGCTGGAAGGTGACGCTCGACCCGTCACGCGAGCTCACGATCACCACCCGTGGCGGGCAGATCATGCAGACCGGGCCGCCGACACGCCGTTCGGCGCCGGGCCAGTCGGGGGCTGGCCGGTCGACGCCGTGCCAGTCGGGGTCGCGCCAGTCGGGGTCGCGCCATCCGATACCAGACGAGCCCGTCCCAGACGAGCCGATACCAGGCCGGCCCGTGTCAGGCCGGTCGAAAGCCGGGCGGTCGAGGTCGGGTCAGGGAGTTCGCAGGACATCGGTCAGCTTGAGACGCTGACCGGTTCGGACGATGGCGCGCCGATACACGGTGGTTGCGAGCCGCACGGCGATCACGACGGCAGCCGCCAACAGCGCGATCGAGGCTGCCACTTCGACGATCGACGACTCGTCGAGCGCCACCCTCGCCGGCATCACGACCGGCGAGGTCAGCGGAAACAGCGCGAGCACCAAGCCGACGATGTTGTCGGACGTCGCCTGCCCGGCGATGTAGCCGACGATGAGGATCGACGTGAGCGGGCCGACGGCGCTGCTCACCTCCTCACTGCGTGCGACGAGCGCACCCAGCGCACCGGCCAGGCACAGATACAGCGCGATGCCCAATACCGAGTACATCGCACTCACGGCCAGGGTCGGTCCCGCCCCCGGCGGCATCGACCCGCCCGCGAGCAATCGGACCACGACCGGGAGCGCTCCGGCGGCGAGGGTGAACACACCGATCACTCCCACGCCGATCGCCTTGCCGAACAGCAACGCCCGGGGCGACACGATCGCCAGCAGCACTTCGCTCACCCGACTCGCCTTCTCGATGGCGACACCGTTCGCGACCTGAATCGCCAAGAGCAACAACAGGACGTAGAGGGCGAACGCCGCGCCCAGCGCCACCGCTTGGCGACCGCCTCGCTCGGTGTCGAGGATCTCGACGTCGGTGATGGGTGCCGTCACCGCCTCGGCGATCTGGTCGTCGGTGAGCCCGGCCTCACCCAACGCCTCGAGCGTCGAGGTCGACTGGATCGACTGGCGGAGGACGGAGATCAGCAGTTGATCGTCGTCGTTGTCGACCACGATTCGCACCGGGTCGGTGTCGAACCGCACGAGCGCGTCGACGTCGGCGTCATCGAGCAACGTCGCCAGATCGGTCGACGAACTGCCCGCGACGCCGCCGTCCGTCGCCTCGCCGACCGTGTCCGTCGAGACGGTGGTGTCCGGGGTGACAGCCGCTTCCCTCGAGACGGTGGTGTCCTTCGAGTCCGTTGTGTCCGTCGAGTCAGCCGTGCCAGCAGCCTCCCTCGAGTCCGTCGTCTCAGCCATGTCCGTCGTGGCAGGCACGTCGAACGCTGCAGCGAGCGCGTCGCCGTCGAGGGTCAGGTCGATGTCGACCGAACGAGCGATCACGACGACGGTGTCGGCGAACGAGTCGGGGATCGCGCCCGTGGTGGCGACCGTCCGCTCGGCTGGGCCGTCGTCATCGCCACCCAGCACGTCGGGCAGCACCATCAGCGCGGTGGAGGCAAGGAGGAACAACCCGGCCGTGATCCACACCGCCTTGCGACGAAAGGCTTCACGCAACTCTCGCGAGATCACGAGACCGATCGCACGCAGCTCCCCGGTCCCGGCGTCGCTCGCGCCGGTGTCGCCCGCGCTGGTCGGGTCGCTCGCGGTCGTGTCGGGGTCAGCTGACATCGGCAACCTCCGCGGTTGGCGACGCGTCGGGTGACACCAGCGCGTCACGACCGACCGCGGCCAAGAAGAGCTCCGAGAGCGTGGGGGTCTCCACGCCGAAGTCGGACACCGCCGCGCGGGCTCGCACCAGGTCGAGAACGGCTGCGGGATCAGCGTGGCGTTCGAGTCGCAGCCGCGTGCCCGACGGACCGGTCGACGAGATCGTTGCCGGGGCGCCTGCGATCCACTCGGCCTCGACGGCGACGTCGACGCGCAGATGACGATCGGGGCTCTCGCGCTTGAGGCCGGCGACGTCGCCCTGCAGCACGACTCGGCCTGCGTCGATCATCGTGATCGACTCGCACACGTCTTCGACGAGGTCGAGTTGATGACTGGAGAACAGCAGGTTGCGGCCCTGCGCCACGTGGTCGAGGACCACCGCCGACAAGAACTCGACAGCGGTCGGGTCGAGCCCCGCGAACGGCTCGTCGAGGACCAACAGGTCGGGCTCGTGCACCATCGCTGCCGCCAACTGCACCCGTTGCGCCATCCCGCCGGACAGTTGCGCGACGGTGTCGCGCGATCGCTCGGCCAAGCCGAGGCGGCCCAACAGGTCGAGCGCACGCTCGCTCGCAACGCCCTTGTCGAGGCCATGCAGACGCGCGATCCACACCAGCTGATCGATCACCCGCATGTCGCGGTACAGCCCTCGTTCTTGTGGCATGTACCCCCACGAACGGCGATCGAGCGGGGTCGCGGCACGCCCACGCCAGCGCACGACGCCCTGGTCGGGTTCGATCACGCCGAAGATGATCCGCATCAGCGTCGACTTGCCGGCACCGTTGGGGCCGAGCAGCCCGATCACCTTCCCCGAGGGAACGCTCAGATCCACGCAATCCAATGCGATCCGTTCACCGAATCGCTGCCCAACGCCCGCGACCTCCAACGACTGCACCCCGCGACCTTCGCACACTCCCGCGGCGCCGCGATCGCGCGCGGACGGATGGCGGTGGAAGCAGCGATCCGCTGGCTTGGGCCATCTACGATCGTCGCCATGCCCGGCCGCAGGATCCCTCGGCACGGCACCAGTGACCGTGTCGTGATGGTGATCGTGTCGTGATGGTGACCGTGTCGTGATGGTGACCGTGTCGTGATGGTGACCGTGTCGTGATGGTGACCGTGTCGTGATGGTGACCGTGTCGTGATGGTGACCGTGTCGTGATGGTGAAGATCGCCACCCATCGTCACGTCGATCTCGAGGAACGTCGGGCGCGTCTCGGTGTCCGGCACCTGCTCGCTCCGGGACTGGCAGCCGCCGACGCGCTCCAGGTCATTCGCGCGCTGGGTGGAGCCTGGCACGCCACCGATCCGGCGACGCCTCAGATCGGCGTGTCGCTGCGGCTCGCCGAGCCGGGACGCGCGGCCCTCGACCGCACGTTGCTCGAGGATCGGACTGCCGTCCGTCATCACGCGATGCGACGCACGGTGTGGATCCTCGATCTCGACCTCGCGCCCGCCGCGCATCAGGCGTGCACGATGGACTTGGCGCGCAAGGAGTGGGTGAAGCTGGAGAAGTCGCTGGCCGCGAACGGGATCGACGATCCCGCGAGCTGGCTGGATGGCGCCCGCCAGCGCGCACTCGAGGTCATCGCCGCACGCGGTTCGTGCACGGCCCGCGAGCTCGGCGCCGACGCCCCCGACCTCGCGATCCCCCTCGTCATCGCCGCAGGTACGACGTACCAGGGAACGCAGGGTGCGCACACGCAGGTCGTCCAGAACCTCGGCTTCGACGGCGAGATCGTCCGCACCGAGTCGACCGGGTCGTGGGTGGGCGGCGAGTTCCGCTGGGCCATCAGCAAGGACTGGATCCCGAACGGTTTCACCGTTCTCGCGACGACCGCCCGCGACACGGCGAACAGCATCGGCATCGGCATCGACATCGGCATCGGCATCGGCACCGACGTAGCGCGAGCGAGGCTTGCGGTTGCGTACCTTCGTGCCTTCGGACCCGCGACGGCGGTCGACCTGCAGTGGTGGGCGGGCTGGACGGTCGGCGCGACGCGACGGGCGCTCGAGACGGTCGGAGCCGTTCCCGTGTCGGTCGACGGCGAACCCGACCCGGGTCCCGCCGTCGCCTGGTTGCTCCCCGACGATCTCGATCGGGTCGAGGCGCCGACCACCTGGGCGACCGTGTTGCCGAGTCTCGATCCGACGGTCATGGGCTGGAAGCAACGCCACTGGTATTGCGGTGAGCACGGCCGGTTCGGTCACACGGTGTTCGATCGCAACGGCAACGCCGGCAACAGCATCGTCGCCGACGGCGCCGTCGTCGGCACGTGGGCGCATCGTCCCGACGGAGCGGTCGTGGTCGAGTACTTGGAGGCCACGACCGTCCGGCAACGATCGCTCGTCGACGAGAGCGTCGACCGCTACCTGGCGACGACCGGCGACACCGTCGTCCGGCCGCGCTACCCGGCGCCCCTCCAACGGTCGCTGCTGGAGAGGTAGCCGGGTCGAGCCTGGATCGAACGCAGGGTCGCAGCTACAGCCCGGCGTACCAGTCGTAGCTGCGTTCGGCCCAGTAGTCGGCGGGGCGCTCGCGGGAGTAGCGGATCACGCCGATCCGTTTGAGCGTCTTGATGCCGTACTTGTTCGGCGTGGCCAGTCGGAGCGGCGCTCCGTGGACTTGTGTGAGCGGTTCGGTTCCCTGCCGGAGTGCGAGCATCGTCTGCGGGTGCAGCGCCGACGGCATGTCCCACCCGACGTAGTACAGCCCGTCGGGTGTCTCGAACCCGACGTAGGGGACGTCGCCCACCCGGTCGGCGTACCGAGCGTGGAAGTCGGAGAACTTCGCTCCGCCCCAGTGGACGATGCTCGACCACCCTTCGATGCACTTGTGCTCGATGACCATGTCACGTTGAGGCAACGCTTCGAACACCGACAGGTCGAGCTCGTCGAGCACCTCGCCGTCGGGGCCTTCGACACGGACGAACCAGTCGTCGAGATCGATCTCGTTGCGGATGCCGATCCGACCGTTGACCTGGATCGGCGTGGCCTTGGAGATGGGATGCTCGGGCGCCGACCGGTTTCCCGTCAGCTCCGTGAGGTCGCTCCACAGCGACTCGTTGAACTCGAGCGCTTGGCGCAACGGTCGCGGGATGCCGTCGTCGCTGGGACTGTCCTGCACCCACCGCCACCCGAGGAACGCCGCACCGGCTCCGGCCGCGCCGGTCAGGAACGACCGTCGTGAGCGGCGTCGGAACTCCGAGAGGGGAATCGTCGGCGCGTCGGCCATCGACGCTTGCAGCTCCGCTCGCCGCGCCTCGTCGCGGTCGGCCGCGGCGATGCCCACGGCTGACTCACCCGTTGCGTCGCTGGTTGACTCACTCGTGGCGTCGCTCGTTGCGTCGCTCGTTGCATGGTCATGGTCATGGTCGTGTTCGTCGTTCATCTCAGGGCTCATTTCGATCGCTGCTCGACGAGGTAGCCGGTGACCATCGAGCGGAAGTTGCCCCAGCCGGAGCGAAGGACTTGCAGCAGGTGGACCACGAAGAACAACGAGATCCCGATCGTCATCCAGAAGTGGACGAATCGCGCCCCCTGATATCCGCCGAACAACAGCGGCAGCGGATACAGCTGCGTGGGCTTGTAGATGGCGAA
Source organism: Ilumatobacter sp. (assembly GCF_046290335.1). Taxonomy (GTDB): domain Bacteria; phylum Actinomycetota; class Acidimicrobiia; order Acidimicrobiales; family Ilumatobacteraceae; genus Ilumatobacter_A. The sequence goes on from NZ_JBKAGH010000009.1 coordinate 163,080, forward strand.
GCCGCTCAGGACGACGATCACCCCCATCACCAGCACGGCGGTGTAGGCGAGCCGTTGGGCGGCGTTGTACTTCCCCTGCGGGGGCGCCTCGGCGCGTAGGTGGAGGTCGTGGAACACGACGTCTTTTGCTTCGCGAGCCGAGTGGCGGTCGGGAACGATGTGTCGCCACTCCCGGGTCACCAACAGATAGATCGTGTAGATCACTCCGTTGATCACGAACAGCCAGCCGACGGCGAAGTGGAACGCCATCCCCCGGGCAAGGCGACGCTCCAACCCGAAGGTCTCGTAGACCCACTCCGGGAAGAACACGAACCACTGCCAGCCTCCGAGGCCCACTGCGTAGACGTCCTCGGCCCAGTAGATCCGCAGCCCGCTCCAGATCATGATCATCAACAGCGGGAAGTTGATCCAATGGAGCCAGCGGATCGCTCGCGGATGGACCAGTCGAGCGACGGGCTCGCGCTCCGCCGCCGACGGGTCCATCTCACCGGGCGACGACCCGACGTGATCGTGTGTCGCCTGATCGGTCATCAGCCCGGTGCCAGCACGGTGTCGATCACATGGATGACGCCGTTGGTGGCGAACACGTCGGCTTCGAGGATCGTTGCCCCGCCGATGGTGAGCGTGTCACCGTCGACGGTGACGGGGAGTTCGGTTCCGGCGAGGCTGACGAACGGGACGTCGACCATGCCGGCGACCATGCCGGAATCGTCGGCGGCTTCGACGACGTGGCCCTGCAGCAGCGTCGACAGGAATGTCGTGTCGGCGAGCGCGTCCTCGGCGGTCATGCCCATCTCACCGAGGTACTCGACGAACGCCTCGTCGTTCGGCGCGAAGATCGTGAACGGGCCGTCGTTGGCGAGCGTCGTTGCGAGACCCGCTGCTTCGACTGCGGCGACGAGCGTCGTCAGATCGTCACGGGCTGCGGCGGTCGCAACGAGGTCGCCCTCCGCTGCGGCCATCTCCTCGGCGGACATGTCGTCGGACATCTCATCGTCGGACATCTCATCGTCCGACATCTCATCGTCCGACATCTCATCGTCCGACATCTCGT
>NZ_JBKAGH010000010.1:0-141450 GCF_046290335.1 Ilumatobacter sp.
TGGGGTCTGACCCCAGCTGTTCAACACGTGGGGTCTGACCCCAGCTGTTCAACACGTGGGGTCTGACCCCAGGTGTTGTCAGCGGGCGTGGGCGCGTTCGCGGGCGGCGTCGAGGTCGGCGCCGGCACGGGTGAGGGCGCCGCGGAGGCTGCAGTCGGCGATCTTCACCGGCGGCGCCACGTCGGTCACGATCAGGTCGGCGATCGAACGCAACACCGCAGACGACGCGGAATCGGGCTGATCCAGCGCTGCGGGAAGGCCGGAGTCGCCGCCGGCCGCGATCGCCGAATCGAGCGGGATCGAGCCGAGCAACGGCACTCCGATGTCGTCGGCCAACGCCTGCCCACCACCGGATCCGAACATCGCAGTGACCGTTCCGTCGGGACCGGTCGACGGCCCCATGTTCTCGATGACGCCGGCGACCCGCAAGAAACCCTTGCGGGCCATGTCAGCGGCACGTGCCGCGACCTGCTGGGCCGCCTTGGCCGGGGTCGTGACGATGACGACGTCGGTGCGAGGGAGCATTCGGGCGAGGCCCATCTGGATGTCAGACGTGCCGGGCGGCATGTCGATCAGCAGGTAGTCGAGCTCGCCCCACTGCACGTCTTCGAGGAAGTGCTGCACCGCACGGTTGAGCATCATGCCGCGCCACATGATCGCTTCGGTCTCGTTGGCCCCGGAGATCGACCCCATCGACACGACGTGCAGCACGCCGTCTCCGATCGGCCGGACGACCGGCTTCATCACGGTCTTTCCCTCACCGGCACGTTCGCCCTGGATCTCGCCGTCGATACCGAGCAGTTGCGGCATCGAGAAGCCACCGACGTCGGCGTCGAGCACACCGACGGTGTAGCCCTGATCGGCGAGCAGCACGGCAAGGTTGGCGGTGACCGACGACTTGCCGACCCCGCCCTTGCCCGATGAGATCGCCAGGATCCGCGCCGTCGCGGGGATGTCGGTGTCGAGCGCGTTGTCGCGGGCCTTCCAGCGCGCCTGGGACATCACGCTCTTGCGTTCGTCGGCCGTCATCTCGCCGAAGTGGATCTTGACGACATCGATGCCCGGGAGCGATCCGACGCGCGCCTTTGCGTCACGCATGAGCTGCGCCCGCAGCGGGCAGCCAGCGGTGGTGAGAGCGATCGTGACGTGCATCGCTCGATCGGCGCCGCGTTCGAGGCGCTTCACCATGCCCAGATCGACGACGTTGTCGCCGAGCTCGGGATCGATCACGCCGCGCAGTGCGTTCATGATCGCGGTCTCGTCGACGTCGTCACCGACGACATCGGGTGCCGAGACCGCCGGGCGCGGAACGGCCGGCTCGTCGCCGGTGGTCGCGTCGGTTCCGAGCGCGGCGGTGCCCGTGGTCGAGTCGCTCACGTCACATCATCCCCAGTTCGAGGCGGGCGACGTCGGACAGACGAGACACGTCCCACGGTGGATCGAAGACGAGCTTGACGATGACCTCGTCGACGCCGGGCAGCTTCGCGACGGCGTCGTGAAGGTCCTGTCGGAGGAGGTCGCCCATTCCGCAGAACGGTGCGGTCACCGACATGTCGACCTCGACGCGGTGGCCGCCGCTGGGCAACTGCTCTGCGTCGACGCGGTAGACGAGGCCGAGCTCGACGATGTCGACGGGGATCTCCGGGTCGTAGACCGTCGTCGCTGCGTCCCACACGAGGTCGACGCTGAACGGCGCATCGCTCGGGATCTCGAGGTGCTTCGGCGGATCGATGAAACCGAAGTCGACCGAGTCTTCCGTCGACAGTCGCGCCATCTCGCCGTCGCTCGTGGTGACGGTGGCGGTCCCGCCGAGCGCCTGCAGGAGCGTGACCCGGTCGCCTTCGGCGAGCGTCGTGCGATGGCCCGCTGGCACGATCGTCACGATGATGTCGCGGGGGAGGCTGAAGCCCTTCGTGGGGCCGACCTTGACGGGCTGATCAGACATCGTCGTGTCCGAGTCGATGAGTGATCCACGCCCGCACCGTCTCGATGCCGACGTCGTCGACGACCTGGTCGGCGAAGCCGTTGATCAGCAGGCGGCGAGCCTCGTCGGCAGGAATGCCACGAGACCGCAGGTAGTACATCGCCGTCTCGTCGAGTTGGCCGACCGTGGCGCCGTGCTTGCACGCGACGTCGTCGGCGAGGATCTCGAGCCGCGGCTGGGTGTTGATCTCCGACCGCATCGACAGCAGCAGGTTGTCGTTGGTCTGCTCGGCGTCGGTGCCGTCGGCGCCGGGCCGCACGGCGATGCCGCCGTTGAACACCCCGGTGCTCTCGTCGTCGAGCACGCCTCGGAACGACTGGCGACTCACACAGTCTCTGGCCGCGTGCACGACGTTGATCTGCTGGTCGAGCACCTGCGAGCCGAATCCGAAGAACAGACCCGACAGGTCGGCCGTGGCGCCCGGCCCGTCGAGCACCACGTCGTAGGCAACGCGACCGTACGTCGCACCCAGGTTGAAGGATCGAGCGTTGAACGTGCTGCCGGCGTGCTGGGTGACCTCGATGCGGCTGAGATGAATCTGCTCGGTCGGTACATCCTGGAGCAGCACGTGCTCGAGCGTGGCGTCGACGTCGAGCGTGATCGTCGTGCGCGTGTTGGAGCCGCCGAACTGCGACCCGACACCGATGCGTGTCTCGACCACGGTCGCCGAGCTCCCCGCGCCGAGACGAATCACGACACCGGTGCAGGTGGCGTTCTGCGTCGCGTCGGGCACCTCGATGTCGACGATGTGGATCGGCACGTCGAGCTGGACGTCCTCGCTGACGGTGACGACGGCGCCGTCGCTGCCGAATGCGAGGTTCAGGGCCTGGTAGGCATCGACGATCTCGTCGTCGACGAGGCCGAAGTGCGAGCGCACGAGCTCGGGATGCTCGGCGTTGGCCGCGGCGAGCCCGAGCACCCGGACACCGTCGGGACACGCGAAGTCGGACCGTTCGAGGTCGACGATCCCGTTGACGACGACGACCCGCGGGCCGTCGAGCGTCGGGATCTGTTCGCCGAGGTCGGGCACGTCGGCGGTGACCTCGACGGGAGCGCCGAAGGTCAGGTCGTCGAGGCGACGATGCGGTGCGTACCGCCATGCCTCGTCGCGCTTGGTCGGATAGCCGATGACGCCGATCCGATCGAGCGCGTCGAGGCGATCCGTCGTTGCGCCGGCCGTCGCCCCGGTCGTCGTGCCGGACAGCGTCGTGGCATCGATCGTCACGAGGACGCCCCCGTGAGCGGGCGCTCGGGCGCGTCGTCGAGCGCGTGGTTGACGAAGTCGGCGTACCCGTGATCTTCGAGGTGCAGCGCGAGCGTGTGATCGCCGGACTGCACGATGCGTCCGTTGACGAGCACGTGGACGAAGTCGGGCTTGATGTAGTCGAGCAGCCGCTGGTAGTGGGTGATCACGATCATCGAACGCTCCGGGCCGCGGAGCGCGTTGACCCCACCGGCGATGATGCGCAGCGCGTCGATGTCGAGGCCGGAGTCGGTCTCGTCGAGCACGGCGAGTCGGGGCTGCATGACGGCCATCTGGAGAATCTCGTTGCGCTTCTTCTCGCCACCGCTGAAGCCGGCGTTGACGGCGCGGTCGAGGAAGTCCTGCTTCATCTCGACGAGTTCCATCGCCTCCTTGGCGACCTTGAGGAAGTCGCGTGCGCTGATCTCGGTCTCGCCGCGTGCCCGGCGTACCGAGTTGAGCGCGGTGCGCAGGAAGTACATGTTGTTGACGCCGGGAATCTCGACCGGGTACTGGAAGCCCATGAAGATGCCAGCGGCGGCGCGCGCCTCGGGCTCCATGTCGAGCAGGTCGACGCCGTCGAGGGTGGCGACGCCGTCGATGTCGTAGCCATCGCGACCGGCGAGGGCATGCGCGAAGGTGCTCTTGCCCGACCCATTCGGGCCCATGATCGCGTGGACTTCGCCGGCCCCGACATCGAGGCTGAGCCCCTTGAGGATCTGCTTGTCGCCGATCGCGGCGGTGAGGTTCTCGACGTGCAGCATCAGCCCACACTTCCTTCCAGGCTCACGCTCAGCAGACGCTGAGCTTCGACGGCGAATTCCATCGGGAGTTCGTTGAACACCTCACGGCAGAAGCCGTTGACGATCATCGACATCGCATCTTCTTCGGTCATGCCGCGCTGGCGGCAGTAGTACAACTGGTCTTCGCCGACGGTCGACGTCGACGCTTCGTGCTCGATCTGGGCACCGGGGTTCTTCACCTCGATGTAGGGGATCGTGTGTGCCCCGCAGTCTTTGCCGAGCAGCAGCGAGTCGCACTGGGTGTAGTTGCGGGCGTTCTCGGCCGAGCGCATCACCTTGACGAGGCCGCGGTAGGTGTTCTGGCCCTTGCCGGCCGAGATGCCCTTCGAGATGATCGTGCTCGTCGTGTCTTTGCCGATGTGCACCATCTTCGTGCCGGTGTCGGCCTGCTGGCGCTTGCTGGAGAGGGCCACGGAGTAGAACTCGCCGACCGAACGGTCGCCTTGCAAGATGACGCTCGGGTACTTCCAGGTGATCGCGGAGCCGGTTTCGACCTGCGTCCACGAGATCTTGGCGTCGGTGTGCGCACGGCCGCGCTTGGTGACGAAGTTGTAGATGCCTCCGACGCCGTTCTCGTCGCCCGGGTACCAGTTCTGCACGGTCGAGTACTTGATCTCGGCGCGGTCCTTGGCGACCAGTTCGACGACGGCCGCGTGGAGCTGGTTTTCGTCGCGCTGCGGCGCCGTGCAGCCCTCGAGGTACGAGACGTGGGAGTCGTCTTCGGCGACGATCAGCGTGCGTTCGAACTGACCGGTGTTCTGCGAGTTGATGCGAAAGTACGTCGACAGTTCCATCGGGCAGCGGACGCCCTTGGGGATGTAGCAGAACGAGCCGTCGGAGAACACCGCCGAGTTGAGTGCCGCGAAGTAGTTGTCGCGAACCGGCACGACCGAGCCGAGATGCTCACGAACGAGTTCGGGGTAGTCGTGAACGGCTTCGGAGAAGGAGCAGAAGATGACGCCGGCTTCGGCGAGGGTCGCCTTGAAGGTGGTCGTGACCGAGACGGAGTCGACGATCGCATCGATCGCGACGTTGCTGAGCATCTTCTGCTCGTGCAGCGGAATGCCGAGCTTGTCGAACATCTCGCGGATCTCGGGGTCGACGTCGTCCATGCTGTCGAGGACGGGCTTCTTCTTCGGGGCTGCCCAGTAGCTGATCGCCTGGTAGTCGATCGGTGCGATCTGCAGCTTCGCCCAATCGGGCTCGTCCATGGTGAGCCACGCCTCGTAGGCCTTGAGCCGCCATTCGAGGAGCCACTCGGGCTCGTTCTTCTTCGCCGAGATGAGTCGGACGATGTCTTCGTTCAGCCCGGGCGGCGCGATGTCGGTGTCGAGCGCCGTGCTGAAACCGAACTCGTACTTGGCCTCGGTGAGTTCTTCGATCTGCTTGAGCGCTTCACTCATCTCGGTCTCCCTGACTCGACGGACCTGCGGCGCACGCGGCCGACAGGGTGGGTGTCCATGAACATACTGACGTGTCGTGCGGTTGGTGGTCGTGTCCCACGTGTCTGTGTTTATCCATCTGCGCTGAATAAACCAACTTATGACTTGTGAAACCTTGAAATGCGCGATGAGCGGGGCTATGGTCGGCGAGGTGGATGTTGTCGACGCCGGACTCTCGTCATCGCAGCGACGCGTCCTCGAGGCGGTGAAGCGTCTCGACGAAGCCACTGCCGACGAGTTGGCCGAGGTGCTCCAGGTGTCGTCCAGCGCGGTGCGGCAGCACCTCAGTGCACTGCGCTCGGCGGGTTTCGTCAACGCCCGACAGGATCGAGGCCAGCCCGGTCGCCCGGCCGACCGCTACTCGGCCACCGAACGCGCCGAGTCCGTGTTCGCCATGGCCGATACCGATCTGTCGATCGAGCTCCTCGAGTACATCGATGCAGAAGATCCCGCACTCGTCGAGCGGATCTTCGAACGTCGGCGTCGGCGGCTCGTCGACTCAGCGCAGCAACGCCTCGATGGCGCGACGCTCAGCGAGCAAGTGCACGTGGTGACCGAACTCCTCGATGCGCAGGGGTACCTGGCGGACTACGAAGCGCTCGGCGACGACACGTTCCGAATCACCTTTCACAACTGTCCGATCTGGGGTGTCGCCAGTCGGTTCGGGCAAGCGTGTAGTTCTGAGCTCGACTTCATGCGCGAGCTCATCCCCGACGCCCGAGTCGAGCGAACCTCGCACAAGACCGGCGGCTCACACAGCTGCGCCTACGGGATCAGCCCCGTGGCTTCCGGATTCGATCCGAACGAGGAGTGACGGACGTGGCGATCGGTCTGGCTCGCGACTAGAACAGCTGCGATGGCTGCACCGACCAACGACTTCAAGCGCAGACTTCTCGCCGATGGCCCCCCGCTCGCCGCCGTGTTCGCACAACTCGGTGATCCGTCCGCCGCCGAGCTCTGCGCGCTGACGGGATTCGACCTGGTGATCATCGACGCCGAGCACGGGCCGAACGACCTCGTCTCGATCGCCCATCAGTTGCGAGCCGTCGGCTCGCGTGGCGCATCGGCGGCGGTGCGTTGCTGGTCTGGCGAGCGCTCGGTCGTCAAACGAGTCCTCGATGTGGGCACCCAGACCATCATCGTGCCGATGGTGGAGTCCGCCGATGAGGCTGCCGATGTGGTCGGCTCCGTCCGCTACCCTACCGCAGGGGCTCGGGGCGTGGCGTCGGCTCGTGCGGCAGGATGGGGGACGATCCCCGACTATCACGCCACCGCTGCCGACGAACTCTGTGTGATCGTCCAGGTGGAGTCACCCGGTGCCCTCGAACAGTTGGAGTCGATCTGTGCGGTCGAGGGAATCGACGCCGTGTTCGTGGGGCCGACCGACCTCTCCTCGGCGATGGGCCACCTCGCGCAAGGTACTCACCCCGAGGTGGTCCCCGTCGTGACCGCGGCCATCGAGCGGATCGCCGCAGCCGGATGTGCTCCGGCGGTGTTCGCCGCCACGCCCGACACGGTCGATGTCTACGTACGGGCCGGTGCCCGCCTCGTCACCCTCGGTGTCGATGCAATCGCACTGCGCTCCGGACTCGCCGAGCTGCGCGGCCGGCTGGCGTGAGTCACCACTCGGCGGCGATGTACTGCGTCTCGCAGAACTCGAGGATGCCCTCGCTCGCTCCTTCGCGGCCGAGGCCGGATTGCTTCATACCGCCGAACGGAGCGGCGACGTCGGATACCGCTCCGCGGTTCAGGCCGACCATTCCGGCCTCGAGTCGCTCGCTCACGGCGAGACCGCGAGCCAGGTCCTGGGTGTAGACGTACGCGGTCAGCCCCATCTCGGTGTCGTTGCTCATCGCCACCGCCTCGTCGTCGTCGTGGAACCTGATGATCGGGGCCACCGGCCCGAAGATCTCCGACCGGGCGATCGCCCACGACCCGTGCACACCGGTCAGCACGGTGGGCTCGTAGAAGTAGCCGGGGCGATCGAAGCGCTGGCCGCCGACCAACGCGGTGGCCCCCGCCGAGCGCGCGTCGTCGACGAGCGCTGCGACGCGATCGACGGCGGTCCGGTCGATCAGTGGACCACACTCCACGCCGTCCTCGAATCCGCTACCGAGGCGAACCGCCCCCATTGCTTCGGCGAGACGTTCGGCGAAGTCGTCGGCGACGGTGTCGTGCACGAGGAAGCGGTTCGCTGCGGTGCAGGTCTCTGCAGAGTGACGCATCTTGGCAACCATCGCGCCGCCGACGGCTGCGTCGAGGTCGGCATCGTCGAACACGACGAACGGAGCGTTTCCTCCGAGTTCCATCACCGTCTTGAACACGCGATCCGCAGCGCGTCGCAGCAGCAGACGGCCCACCTCGGTCGACCCCGTGAACGACAGCATCCGTACTGCACGTTGGTCCACCGTGGCGTCCAGCCACTCGCCGGGTGCGCTCGTGGGAACGATGTTCACCAGGCCTGGCGGCACGCCGGCATCGGTGATCAGCTCCGCGATCCGTAGTGCTGTCAGCGGGGTCTGGGCGGCCGGCTTGATCACCGCTCCGTTTCCGGCGGCGAGTGCGGGAGCGAGCTTGCGAGTGATCATCGCTGCCGGGAAGTTCCACGGCGTGATGATCGCGACCACGCCGACCGGTGGATGGTGCACCAGGATTCGGTTCCCTCCGCTCGGTGAACGGGCGAGCGAGCCGCTGATCCGTACCGCCTCCTCGGCGTTCCACCGAAAGAACTCGGCGGCGTACGCCACCTCACCGGCGGCGTCGGCGCGAGGCTTGCCGTGCTCGTTCACGATCAGATCGGTGAGCGTGTCACCGTCGTCGAGCATGGCTCGCCAGCATCGGTGGAGCACGTCGCTGCGATGTCGCGGCGTCGCCGAGGCCCAGGAGGTCTGGGCCCGTGCCGCTGCCTCGACGGCCTCCACGGCGTCGGCGGGTCGCCCGTCGGCGACCTCGGCGATCACACCGCTCGTTGCCGGGTCGTGCACCTGGATGCGCGTCCCGTCCGCGCCATCGCGCCAACGTCCGTCGATGTACAACTGGGTTTGCATCAGGCGTCCTTCCCGATTCGGTGACCCGGCGTGGTGCCGGTGTCACGGTTCGCGAGTGTCACGGTTCGCTGGTGTCACAGTTCGTAGTGGGCAACGGTGCAACTCACGGCGAAGATCGGAATCGGCTCGCAGAAGTCGACCCTGCCTACGGCGCCTCGAGCCGCGGCGCTCACCGTGAGGAACGTTCGGATCTCGAAGCCTCCCTGGCCGGCATCGGCATAGATCGTGGTGTCGTCGTAGTCGAGCAGGGCATCGCGGTCGTTTCGACACCAGCGGTCCATGAACTCGCGATCCCACTCCTCGTTGATGCGCCCGGAATCCGGCGTTGCCGGCCAATGGGAGATGCCTCCGGTGCCGACGAGCGCGATGCGCTCGGGAACAGCTTCGCACGCGCGGCGCAGCGCTTCTCCGAACGTCCACGCGCGGTGCAGCGGAGTGAGCGGCGGCCCCTGGCAGTTGATGTTGACCGGCACGACCGGTAGGTCATACCGCGGTGTGAGGAAGTGGAGCGGAACCATGATGCCGTGGTCGAACTTCCACTCTTCGGCGTAGCTCACGTCGCTCGTCTGCATCACCTCGGTGATCAACCGGTGCGACAGATCCTTGTGTCCCGGGATGCTGCGCCGTTCGATCCGGAGCCAGTCGGGGTCCTCGATGGGGCCGTCGTAGGAGTCGGCCATTCCGATCGCGAACGACGGCATGTTGTCCATGAAGAAGTTGGCGAAGTGCTCGGCGGCGATGACGACGATGGCGTCCGCTCCGGTTGCTTCGATGTCGAGCCGCATCTGGTCGAACGCTGTGTAGAAGCGATCACGGACGTCGGGATCGGCGCGTTCGGATCGGCCGGTGATCCCGGGGGCGTGTGAACACACGCCGGCGTACACGAGCGGCATGTCATCCTCCTTCGACGAGTCGGGTGGTCGGGTCGGTGGTCAGTGCGTACACGCCCTCGCGAACGGGTCCGTGGCGGCTGATGCCATCACGCATCCGCTGCAGGTAGTCGGACCACTCGATCTGGTGGAACGCGGCGAAGTGCATGAGGATCTGGCCGTTCACGCCGAGGTGAAACAGCAAGCCGACGTCGGGTTCGGTGAGGGCACCGACCTCCTCGTCGGTGAGGTCGAATCCGCTCAGCGCTGCACGAGGATTGTCGGTGTAGCGCTGCTGGAGTTCGGGTGAACGGTTGAGCTGGAACAGGAACTTCTGGACGGCGTAGAGACTCATGACCGGCAGCTGCTCAGTCCCATTCCACATGGAGCGCATTCGGCCCCCGGAACGTGATGTTCGGAAAGAACGTGAGTTCCTGGTCGGGCACCAGTCGAAGCGACGGCAGCCGTTCGGCGAGCAGCTCCAGTGCGATCCGCGCTTCCATCCGAGCGAGTCCGGCGCCGAGACAGAAGTGGATTCCCTTACCGAAGCTGATGTGGCGGTTGGCGTTGGACCGATGGATGTCGAAGGTGTCGGGATTGCTGAACTGATCCGGTGAGTGGTTGGCGGCGGCGAAGTTGAGGAACACGCGAGTGCCGACCGGCAGGTCGACCCCACCGAGGTTCGTCGGTTGGGTGGTGACTCGCCTCCAGGCGATCTGGCTCGATTCGTATCGCAACGTCTCCTCGACGGCGTTGCTCGCCAACGACGGATCCTCGACGAGCGCCTGCCACTGGTCGCGCCGCGGGAGCAGACACCGCAACGTGTTGCACAGCAGCGCCGTCACCGGGTCGTGGCCCGCGAAGCTGATGCCGTACACCACCGACTCCACCTCTCGGTACGAGATGCCGGTGGTGGCCGCGGGATCCCGGTCGGGCCCGGGGTCGGCCTCGTGGGCATCGAGGAGTTCGGATGTGAAGTCGTCGGCGCGCTGTTCGCGGCGCTGCGCCACGAAGTCACGGCAGTAACGCCAATAGTCGAGCATGCCTTCGGCGATCTGCGCCTGCTCGTCCGCGCTCGGTTGGCCCCACGAGAATGCCTTGCGATTGCCGCCCCACGACTTGATCATCGCGTCGTGTTCCGCCGGAAATCCGAGGAATCGGAAGACGATCTCGGCCGGTAGTGGAAATGCGAACGATTGCACGTACTCCGCTGGAGACCCGGTAGCGATCATCTCGTCGAGTAGTTCGGTCGCTCGGCGTCGCATGTAGTCCTCGAGCGTCTTCAGCCGCCGATTGCCGAACCCCTGACGGGTGAAGACGCGGATGCGAGCATGGTCGGGCTCGGGACGGTTCGACATCACCGCCTGCGGATCGAAGTCGGAAGCACCGAGTACCTCGAGTGCCGCCGGAGCGAGGGGCCAGATCGGGTCTTGCACGTTGGTGGAGGCGAACACGTCGGGGTTCATGAACACCTGTTCGACGTCGTCCATTCGCGTCACGACGACGTAGCCGAGTTGCTCGGAGTAGAACACCGGATGCTCGTCTCGCAGCCGGGCAGCGATCGGATACGGGTCGGCCAGATAGTCCGAAGACAGCGGTGACCAGGTGTGCTCGACAGGACAGCCGGTCGGTGCGGTCACGACCTCGCTCGGCGCGCGGTGGTAGGTGTTGCTGGTCTCGGTGCTCATCGTGCTCCCAATGGGTCGAGGGGGTCGAGGGACCGGTGCTCGGCGACTACACCGGTGGACGAGGCGCGGGTCTGGTGTGGTGTCGGTGCGAGCCGGGCGGCGATGGCATCGGCGGAGCGTCGCACCACCGCCGCGAGCGGAGCTGGGTCGGTCACCGCTCCGGAGGGGAACACGACCGAAATCGCCCCTCCCGTGCCACGCACGGGTGCCGCGACGGCGCCCATCGCAGCGATCACCTCGCCGTTGGTGTGAGCCCACCCTCGCGAGCGTGCCTCGGTGACTTCGACGCGTTCGCCGGGTCGCATCGGGCCGTCGATCAGGATCGCAAGGCCCGGCGCCCCTCGTTCGAGCGGGTGGCGAACGCCAGGGCGGTACACGACGTGAACGTGCGACGATGCAGGCTCGACGCTCTCGACCGTCACGGCGTCGTCGCCGTCGGCGACCACCAGAAACGCCGTCATGCCGGTGGTGTCGGCCAAGCGGGCCAACTCGTCGAGGGCGGCGGACTGCAGTTCGGAACGTGCGCAGCGAGCGAGGGCGCCGAGTTGTGGCCCAGGTGTGCAGTGCCCGGACTGATCCCGCTCGACGAGGCGATGCGCTTCGAGTGTGCGCACGATCCGATAGGCGATGGAGCGGTGGACGTCGAGTCCGGCTGCGATGTCGGCGATCGTGGGTGGCGCGGGAGCGAGAGCGATCATCGCCAGGGCCGAGAGCCCTCGGTCGAGCGTCTGGCTCGTCGACATGTGACGACCGTAGCGATGTTTCGCTCAGCGCACAAGGGGCTTCGATTATCGAACACTCGGCTGCGGTGTGCCGACCGGGTCGGATGTCGGGCCCGTGTCAGGGGCGCGCGATCTCCGTGGTCAGGGTGTCGGCGATCTGGAGCCGCAGCACGTCGCGCGTGAAGTCGCAGGCGTACCCGGTCCAGGCATCGCGGAGCCACTTCTCGGGGCCCACGCCGCGGGCCACGCCCATGGCGCCGTGGATCTGCACCGCTCGTTCGGCGCAGGCGATGGCGACGTCGACCGCGTGGGTCTTCGCTGCCGGCACCCTCCACATCGACGACGGATCGCCCCGGTCCACGGCCACCGCAGCGTGGTGGACGAGCAGTCGCGCCGTTTCCAGTTCCACCGCCATGTCGCCGAGCTTCAGCGACACGGCCTGGTGTTGACGAATCGGCTTCCCCCAACTCCGTCGCTCGTCTGCGTACGCGATCGAGGCGGCGAGCGCGCTCCGGGCGAGACCGACGAACCCCGACGCAAGACCCACCGCCATGCCGGCCGATGCCGCTCCCATGAGCTCGAGCCCCCGGCCTTCCTCACCGACTCGATGAGACTCGGGGACCTCGACGCCGTCGAACACCACTTCGGCGTGCCACGTCGTGCGCATGCCCAACATCTCCGAACGCGAGCCCAGCTGCACCCCCGGCGAATCGGCGGGCACGAGGAATGCGCTGGTGGTCGCCGCAGCCGGCGCATCGAACGCAGTTCTCGCGAACACGAGGTAGGTGTCGGCGACCCCGCCGTTCGACACCCAACCGGCCTTCGCTCCGTCGATTCGGTACCCCGCGTCGGTACGAGTCGCAGTGGTGCGAAGACCCAGCGATGCGTCGTCGACCGGGCAGAACAATTCCGATCCGGCGACATCGGGTTCGTTCAGCGCGCCGGCGAGCACATGGCCGCGCTCGGCGGTGGCGAAGCGAGTCAGCCAGGTGGACTGCTGTTCTGCGGTGCCCCCGACGGCGATCATGTTGGGGATCGTCATCACGAGGTTGAGTGCGCCGGCGATCCCCACATCGACAGCGCCGAGTTCCTCTTGCACCACCACGTTGTCGACGGTGGAGCCGTCGGCCCCGCCGAATGCTCCCGGCAGCATCAACGACGTCAATCCGAATGACGCCGCCTCCGACATGATGTCGGCGAAATCCTGGCGCGCCAGGTGCCCGTCGGCTCGGTCGGCCGCCTCGGCGAGCGGGGCCACCCGCTCGGTGGCGAATCGACGTACGGTGCGCCGCATGTCGAGCTGTTCGTCGGTCAAGTCGATCATCGAATCATCGTTCCAGGCATGAGCGATCCGATGTGCAGATCCGGTCGACTGAATCGACCGACAGCGTGCGGGCTTCGTACGATGCGGCGATGCCAGAGAGCGACGCCGCATCGATCGTGCAGCGAACGTCCCTGGTGCTCGATGCGTTTCGGACGGGGAGGACGTCCCTCGGGTTGTCCGAACTCAGTCGACGCACGGGGCTCCCGAAACCGACCGTTCACCGACTTGCCGGCCAACTCGTGGAGTACGGCTTTCTCGAACGACATGGCACCACGTATCGGCTCGGCGTCCGCTTGTTCGAACTCGGTCTGAGGGTGCCGCGGTCGCGAGTGCTGCGCGAAGCAGCGCTGCCGTTTCTCGAGGACCTGTACGTCGCCTCTGCCGAAACGGTGCACCTCGCGACTCGTGACGGCGACGACGTGATGTACCTCGAGAAGATTCGTGGACACCGGTCCGCCGCCACGCCGTCGGAGATCGCTGGTCGGATGCCGCTGCACAGCACGGCGACCGGGAAATCCATCCTCGCGTTCTCCGGTTCCGACGAGATCGAGGCCTACCTGTCGCGTCCGCTTCGGCGTGTCACGCCGCGAACCACCGTGGTCGCGAGCGTTCTTCGTGAGCAACTCGATCAGACCCGCGAGTTCGGTTGGGCCGTCGAGCGTGAGGAGACGCTCATCGGATTCGTCAGTGTCGCCGCTCCGGTCCTGATCGACGGTGAGACCCCGGTTGCATCGCTGTCGGTCACCGGCCCGCTCCATCGCCTCGACCCGGTCCGATTCGGGCCGACGGTCCGCACCGCGGCGCGAGCGCTCGCTCGTGTCCTGGGAGGTGGCGATTCGAGCCCTGGTGGTGCCGCTGTGCGAGCATGAGCACGATGGCAACGACCACACGAGCATCGGGCGCAGCGAACGAACGTAGTACACGCAATCGACGCCCCAAGTCGTTGATTCTCGACGTGTTCGGGCGCTACAGCGCGCAGTTCCAGGGATGGATCGCGGTCAGTGACCTGATTCCGTTGATGGAGTTGCTCGGCGTCGACGAGCAGGCGACGCGTTCGGCGGTGTCGCGGATGACGCGTCGCGGCCTGATGAAGCCCGAGGTGCGCAACAAGGTCCGCGGGTATCGCACGACCCCGGAAGCCGACGCCCTGCTCGCCGACGGTGACCGTCGGATCTATGCGTCGGTCGAGCCCGCGTCACCCGATGATGGATGGGTCCTGGTGAGCTTCTCGCTCCCGGAACGGGACCGCGACAAGCGACATGTGCTCCGTTCGAAGTTGATGTGGCACGGCATGGGCAACCTCGGCAGCGGACTGTGGATCGGGCCGGCGCGCATCCTGCCCGAGGTGGTGGACACGCTCGACGAAGGTGGCTTCGCCGAGTTCACCGACGTCTTCCGGGCGACCTACGAGGGCCTCGGTGATCCTCGGGACCTCGTCGCCCGCTCGTGGGATCTGGACGATCTGGCGTCGTCCTATCAG
Source organism: Ilumatobacter sp. (assembly GCF_046290335.1). Classification (GTDB taxonomy): domain Bacteria; phylum Actinomycetota; class Acidimicrobiia; order Acidimicrobiales; family Ilumatobacteraceae; genus Ilumatobacter_A. The sequence continues at coordinate 14,603 of NZ_JBKAGH010000010.1, forward strand.
CAGTTCATCGACGAGTACGAACCGATTCGTGCGTCGCTCGCTCGACGTCGGAGTGCGGTTCCGGGTGTGGAGGCCTTCGCCCTCTACACCCGCGCGTTGCACGAATGGCGGAAGTTTCCGTACCTCGATCCGGGTCTCCCCGAGTCGTTGATCGGGGTCGACTGGCCTGGCCGTGGTGCGGCGGACCTGTTCGCCGGCCTGCGCTCCCGGCTGGAACCCAGCGCCTTCGACTACGTGGAGTCCATCGTGCGCCGCCGCTCGGCCGACTGACCCGTCGCCGACGTTCTGGAGCAGGGCTGGCCTCGCCTCCCTCGATGGGTTACTCTTGTGACGAGCGCAACGAAAACGACATAAGCGTCGAGCGACCGATCGCTCGTGTGTCGTTGGTCGAGTGCGCCTCGGAAGGGCAGTCGACATGGGACAACTCGATGGACGGGTGGCACTGATCACCGGTGCCGCACGTGGACAGGGCCGAAGCCATGCGGTTCGGTTGGCGGAGATGGGAGCCGATCTGGTGTTGGTCGACGTGTGTGCCGACCTCCCGACGATCCCCTACCCGCAGCCCGGTCGTGATGCTCTGGACGAGACCGCGTCGCTCGCGGCCGCTGCCGGAGCACGTGTCGAGTCGGTGATCGCCGATGTTCGCGATGCCGCCGCGATGGCAGATGCCACTCGTCGTGCGGTCGACCAGTTCGGTTCGATCGACATCGTCGTGGCGAACGCCGGCGTGATCCAGCTCAAGCCGGCGACCGAGATCACGCCGACGGATTGGGCGGATGTCATCGGCATCAACCTCACCGGTGTGTGGAACACCATCGCGCCGGCGATCGGGCCGATGATCGATCGAGGACGTGGCGGTGTCATCTCGATCACGACCTCGGCGGCTGGCTTGAAGGGCCCACCGAACATGGCCCACTACGCAGCGTCGAAGAGCGGCGTGATCGGGCTGATGCGTTCACTCTCTGCAGAGCTCGGACCGCACTCGATTCGGGTGAACTGCCTCGCACCCACGACCGTCGACACCGAGATGGTCCACTGGCCCGAGGCCTACGCGATGTTCAGACCCGACCTGGACGCACCAGGTCGAGACGACGTGGAAGCCGTGTTCACCTCGCTGAACGCGATGCCGGTTCCGTGGATCGAACCGATCGACGTGACCGAAGCGCTCGCCTTCGTGGTCAGCGATCGAGCGCGCTACATGACCGGGGCCGTGTTGCCCGTCGATGCCGGAACCCTGGTGAAGTGAGCTGACGATGAACCGACGAGACACCGACACGACGAACCAGGACGAGTCCGGCCGCCCTCTGGACGGGCGAGTGGCGTGGGTGACGGGAGCGGCGCGTGGTCAAGGCCGTGCGCACGCCCAGCGTCTCGCCGCCGACGGAGCCATCGTGATCGCCACCGACCTGTGCGACGCTCCGGCGACCACCGACTACCCCGGTGCCACGCCTGCCGATCTCGCCGAGACCGTGGAACTCATCACCGCCGACGGTGGCACCGTCTACTCGGCGGTGGCCGACTGCCGCGACCTCGACGGCCTCGGCGAGGTGCTGTCGACAGCGCTCGAAGCGGTCGCTCCCGGAGGGCGCCTCGACGTGGTGGTGGCCAACGCCGGGATCGCCGGTGGCGCTCCGATCGAGGTGATGACCGGCCATCAGTTCCGAGAGATGATCGACATCGACCTGACCGGTGTGTGGAACACCGTACGTGTGGCGGTGCCGCACGTGCTGGCCGCCGGCAACGGGGGGTCGATCGTGCTGATCTCGAGCGCCAACGGAGGCCTGAAGGCACCGCCCAACCTGTCTCACTACGCCGCCGCCAAACACGGTGTCGTCGGGATCGTGCACAGCCTCGCCAACGAACTCGGACCGCGCGGGATTCGGGTCAACAGCGTGCACCCGACCGCGGTCGACACCGACATGATCCACAACGACTTCACCTACCGGCTCTTCCGGCCCGACCTGGCCGAGCCCACGCGGGACGATGTCGTCGACCTCTTCACCTCGTTCCACTCGCTTCCCGTTCCGTGGATCGATCCGGCGGATGTGAGCGAAGCCGTGGCGTTCCTCGCCTCCGACGCGTCTCGCTACATCACCGGCGTGACGATGCCGATCGACGCCGGATTGTCCGCCCGATGACCATGTTGCCCGTCCCCGTTCCGAACTGACACTCGACCCGACGACGCCAGATCGACCCTCACCCCCGGCCTCGATCCGCTCGTTCACCGCCCTCACCGACCACATTCACACCTGGGAGAACTCCATGACCAGCTCTTCGACCGCCACCTCGCCCGACCTCCCCGGCGCCGAGAGTTCCGCGCCGGACCACGTGATCGAGGTGCACGGTTGGCCGACGACCGTCCGCCGATCCGGTAGCGGCCCGACCGTGCTGTTCCTGCATGGCGCCTTCTTCCCGTCGGCGTGGCTCCCGTTCCACCAGCGCCTCGCCGATCGGACCGATCTGATCGCACCGGTGCACCCTGGCTACCTCGAAGGTGGGCCGCCCGACTGGCTCGGCGGATTCGACGATCTCGTCATCCACTACCGGGCGCTCCTCGACGAACTCGACCCGGGGCCCGTGCACCTCGTCGGCTACGACCTCGGGGGCTGGTTGGCCGGCAATCTCGCTGCGTTCCTGCCCGAGCGGTTCGGGTCGCTGACCGTCATCTCACCGACGGGGCTCCGGCTGCCCGACGCCCCACCGATGGAGTGGATGGCGGCTGATCCACAGCGGGTCGTCGACGCCCTGTTCAACGGCGAGCCCGGACCACACGCCAGCCTGTTCCCTCCGCCCTCGGACATCGGCGGTTTCGTCACGGCGTACGGCGAGAACGGTGTGACAGCCCGGCTGATCTGGGAGCGGCGGTACGACACCCGACTCGATCGTCGGATCGCGAACGTGGCCCTGCCCGCCCACGTCATCACTCCGTCCGATGATCGTCTCGTCCCGCCCGCGCATGCCGACCGCTGGGCCGAGTTGCTCGCCGACTCACGCATCACCCGACTCGACGACGTCGGCCACGCCCTCATCGTCCAGGAGCCCATCACCGTCGCCGACGCCGTCGTCGACTTCATCCAGGAGGTAGCCACATGAACCGGCTCGAGTTCTATCTGTTCCATCTGATGCCCTACCAGTTCATCCCTCCGGCGGAGGAGATGGAATCGATCTGGATCACACTGCCGAACAAGCACTACGACCCCCAGGCGGGCCATCGGCTCTACCACGAGTACCTCGATCAGATGGTGCTCGCCGAGAAACTGGGATACGACGGAGTGCTCGTCAACGAGCATCACCAGACGGCCTACGCGGTGCAGCCGGCTCCGAACCTGTGGGCGTCGTACCTCGCGGCGAAGACGAGCCGCATCCGGATCGGCGTGGTCGGCAATGCGCTCCCGTTGCATCGCAATCCGCTGCGGGTCGCCGAAGAGATCGCCATGCTCGACGTGCTGTCGGGCGGCCGGATGATCTCGGGCCATGTTCGTGCGATGGGGGCCGAATACGTCTCGGCCGGCAGCGATCCGACCGTGTCGAAAGACAAGTTCTGGGAGGCGAACGATCTGATCGTCAAGGCCTGGACCAGTGACGAGCCGTTCCAGTGGCATGGCGAGCACTACGACGTCGAATACGTCAACACCTGGCCCAAGCCGGTTCAGCAACCGCACCCGCCGATCTGGCTGCCGGGATCGACGAGCGTGGAGACGATCGAGAACGCTGCCAAGCGCCGCTACCCCTTCATGCTCACGCCGACCTCGAATTGGTTGTCCAAGTCGGCATTCGCGAAGTACTACCAGGTGGCCGAGGAGGAGTGCGGCTACACACCCGATCCGCGTCAACTCGGACGGTTGGTACACACGCACGTGGCCGAGACCGACGAGCAGGCGCACCGCGAAGCCAAGGCCCACATCCTGTGGTTCTTCCGCAACGCGCTGAAGATCCCCGGGTTCCACATGATGCCGGCTGGCTACAACACCCGTGATTCGATGCAGCGCACGCTCGAAGGCAAGGTCAAGGCCGGCGCCAAGGGGTTCGGCGAACTCACCTACGAAGAGTTGGTCGAGGGTGGGTACGTGATCGTCGGGTCGCCCCAGACCGTGATCGAGAAGTACGAGCAGTTGATCGAAGACTTCAAGATCGGCATGGTCATGTCGGCAGGCGGCCACCTCGGCACGATGCCGAACTGGATGGTCCAGAAGAACATGTACATGATGGCCGAAGAAGTGATCCCGCACTTCCGTGAGGCCGATGGCGCACCGAACTATGCGCGCAGCGCCCCGGGCGTGCCGGCCACGTTGACCGAGTACTCAGCGCAGCACGGCAAGCCGAAGATGCAACCGCGGGTGCGGCTGGACTCGGGAGAGTTCGTCGACACGGCCACTGCTCACGTGCCTGGCTTCGCCGAGGGCTGAGTGGATTGATCTCTCACGACGAGGGCTCGAGGAGTCCGGTCGGTGAGCCGTTCACCGACCGGACGGTCGACAAGTTCGCCAGTCCGTTGCTCGACCCCGATCGTTTCGGTCTGGCGGTCTTCAGTTCCAACATGGCGGGTGGCGCCAACCTCACCGATGCGACCGGACCGCCCCGGGTCACCTGGCCCGAGACGGTTCGGATCGCGCAGGCTGCAGACCGTCATGGCTTCGACGCGATCATCCCCGTCGCCCGGTGGCGGAGCCCGTCGACGACCGAGCGGGCGGCGGCGCACCGTTCGTTCGAGACGTTCACGTGGGCGGCCGGGCTGGCGGCGGTCACCGAGCGGATCGGTGTGTTCGCCACCTTCCACGTGCCGACCGTGCACCCGGTGCGCGCCGCGAAGGAGATCGCCACCGTCGACCACATCTCCGGCGGGCGACTCGGAGTCAACGTGGTGGCCGGTTGGAACGCAGCAGACTTCCAGATGTTCGGGTTCGAACTCGACGAGCACGACGACCGCTACGGCGTTGCCGACGAGTGGATGGAGTTCCTCGAGCGGATCTTCGAGGGCGAGCACCCGTTCGACTTCGATGGCGCCCACTTTCGATCTCGCGAGGTCGTGAGCGAGCCGCGTCCGGTTCAGACCCCGGCACCCGTCGTGATGAGCGCAGGTTTCAGTCCGGCAGGCCGGGCCTTTGCTGCCCGACGGGCCGACATCAACTTCGTGATCACACCCGACCGCGGGGCTGCCAAGACGGCCATCGCCGAGGTCAAGCGAGTTGCGTCGGACGTGCACGGTCGTCGGCTCTCCGTGTTCGGTGCCGCTCACATCCTGTGTCGCGATTCCGATGCCGCTGCCCAGGCCGAGTACCGGCGGGTCGTGCACGAGCACGGCGACTGGGCCGGGGCCAGAGCGGCGCTCGCTTCGTTGATGGGCGGGTCGCAGTCTGCCGACTTCGCTCTCGAGATGCAGGAGGCGGCGATCTTCGGATTCTTCGCGACCCCGATCGTCGGATCTCCCGACCACGTGGTCGAACAGTTGCTGGACATGCGAGCCGACGGTCTGGACGGCGCAGCGGTCAGTTGGGTCGACTACGAGGAGGGAATCGAGCAGTACGGCGAGGTTCTCGCTCCGCTCCTCGCCGAGGCCGGCCTGCGGCCTGGCGGGTGAACGTTTCGGGAGCGTTCCCGAAACGCTGACTTCGTGTGTAGCTCTTGTGTCGACCGTCAACAAAGTAGTAGACATGGTGAATCCCGCACCGTGCGGGCCACCTGTTCACCACGGGAAGACCCAGGGGGAATCACCAAAGATGCGTACGACACGCCGTTCAATCGCCGCCGCCGCCATCGCCGGCTCGCTCATCGTTGCCGCTTGCGGCAGTGATGACGACACCGCCGAACCAGCGGAGGATCCGACCGAAGAACCCGCTGAGGATCCAGCGGAGCCAGCTGACGAACCGGCGGGCGATCCCGCCGAGGAGCCCGCCGACGACCCGGCCGAAGAACCTGCTGAAGATCCGGCGGACGATCCCGCCGACGAGCCCGCTGACGCGCCAGCCGCTCAGGGCATCGGTTTCCCGGAGTGCGCCGACCTGGACGGCGCATTGATCGGCTACAGCCAGCCCATCCCCGACCCGAACTTCGCGCTGATCGACGAGATCATGGGAGCACAGCTCGGGGAGTTCGGTGCCGAGTACATCGGCGTCAACGCCCAGTTCGATCCCGGGAAGCAGATCGCCGACATCCAGACCCTGCAGCAGCAAGGCATCGATGTCTTGGTGATCAACCCGATCGCACCCGACGTGGTCGCCGGTGCCATTCAGGAAGTCATCGACAGCGGCATCCCGGTCGTGGTGCAGGACACCCCGAACGACGACGGTCTCTACTTCACGCAGGTGCGCGCCGATGTGGAGTCGGCCGCCATGGAGGGCGCTGCGATTCTGGCCGACCTCGTCGGTGACGGCCCGGTCGGCGTGTTCGTCGGCCCGCCGATCGCCACGGTGCTGCAACGCCAGGCCGAGACCTTCGCCGTCGCGCAGGTCGAGGAGGGGCTGAACGTGATCGACACCCAGATCTCCGCCAACCCCGGTGACCCCGGCGCCGCTCGCACCGTCGCCGAGGCGTGGAAGCAGCAGAACCCGGACCTCGCCGGCATCTGGACCTTCAACGACACGTCGGCCACCGGCGTCGCAGCGACGTTCGACGACGACTTCTCGCCGGTACTGGTGTCGATCAACGGTCAGCCCGAAGCCATTCCGCTGGTCGCCGAGGGTCGCATCGCTGCCACCTTCGACCTGCAGCAGGACATGATCGCCCGAGGCCTGGCATTCTCCGCCGCTGCTGCGGTGTGCGGCGTCGAACTGCCCCAGGACGTCTGGGTGGATTCGCTGCTCATCGACGGCAGCAACGTGGACGAGTGGGTTCCGCAGACGGAGCGTGGGATCGACGACGAGATCGTTCTGGAGGAACGTGAGGACGGCCGCACGTTCTTGGTGAAGGCCTGATCCGCCGAGATCTCCACCGGCTCTCTGTCGGTGGGCCCGACGCTGATGCTGACGGCCCACCGACATGGTGTTTCTTCTCATGACCAATCTCACCCCCGCCCGCAACCGAGCCGACGACGAGACGAGCGCGTCGTCGGCTGAGCTCCTCGTGGTGGACGACATCAGTCGAAACTTCGGTCCGGTCCGAGCGCTGGACGGGGTGTCGATCCACCTCGACCGGGGCGAGGTACTGGCGTTGGCGGGCGAGAACGGGTCCGGCAAGTCGACCCTCGCCAAGATCATCAGTGGCGTGATCCCGGCCAGTAGCGGTTCGGTTCGGTTGCACGGCCAGAAGGTGCAGTTCTCCGGCCCGCACGATGCGCTGCAGGCCGGCGTGGCGCTCGTGTCACAGGAACCCACCGCCGAACCGCACATGACGATCGCCGAGAACGTGCTGCTCCACCGGCTCCGGCGCCCGTGGACGATCGTTCGCAAGCGCGAACAGGTCCGAGATGCGGCGCGCTACCTCGAAGAAGTGGGGCTCGACGTCGACCCCATGTTGCCCTTGAGTGCACTGCGCCAGGGGGCGAAGGAGTTGGTGGAGGTCGCCAAGGCGCTGGCTGCCGAGCCGTCGGTCTTGATTCTCGACGAGGCCACCACCCGACTCCCCGACCCGGAGCACCTCTTCGAGGTGGTCGAACGCCGTTGTGAGCAACACGGTATGGCAGCGATCATCATCACCCATCGGCTCCGAGAGATCCGTCGGCTCTCGCACCGCGCGTTCGTGCTGCGTGACGGTCGGCCGGTCGGCGAGTTGGCACGCGACGACCTGTCCGACGAGCGGATCAGTTCGATGATGGTCGGCCGCGAACTCGGTGACTTCTATGCGAAGCATCCGTACCCGCCGGGCGACATCGCACTCGAGGTTCGTGGCCTGGTGACCGATCGCTCTGCACACGCGATCGACCTGCACGTGCGGTCCGGCGAGATCGTCGGCGTCGCGGGACTGGTGGGTTCTGGACGGTCCGAACTGCTCGAGACCATCGCCGGGTGCCGCAAACCGCACGCCGGAGAAGTCGTGGTGAACGGCGCCGATCTCAAGCCGGGGTCGCCGAGAGCAGCGATCAACGCCGGAGTCAGCCTCGTTCCGGAAGACCGATGGGCGCAGGGCTTGGTGGCTCACGATCTGATCGTGTCGAACCTGGCACTGTCGCGGCACCGAACCATGCGTCGAACCGACCGCAGCCTGGATCGTCGCAAAGCGAAGCAAGCGGTGGCGGACTACGGCGTGCGAACCCAGAGCATCCACACACCGGTGGCGAACCTGTCGGGCGGCAACGCACAGAAGGTGTTGCTCGCTCGGTGTCTGGACCACGAACCCAGCGTGCTGTTGCTCGACGAGCCGACACGCGGAGTGGACATCGGCGCGAAAGCCGAGATCTATGCCATCGTCGATCGGATGGTGGCGCAAGGCGTGGGAGTGGTGCTCGCCTCGTCGGACCTGATGGAACTGCTCGGCCTGAGTGATCGAATCGTCGTACTGCACGAGGGTGAGGCCGTCGGAGAACTCTCTCGAGACGAAGCGACCGAGGAACTGATAGCGCTGTTGAGCGCGGGAGGCACACGATCATGACCACCTCCGAGACCGACACATCGTCGACCCCGAACCTCCCGGTGGAGGGTGCTGCGATGACCGATGCGTCATCAGCGCCGCCCGATGGCGGGGGCGAGCACCTGTCGGGTGGTGGCGTCACGGTTCCCGATCGGATGGGAAGCGCCTGGGATCGTCTGCGACACGCACTCGACACGTACGCAGGCGTCGGTGGTGTCCTGGTGCTGCTGTGTGTGTATCTGAGCTTCACCCAGGACATCTTCTTCACGTGGAACAACTGGCTCACGATCCTCGAGGCCAACGCCGTCGTGCTCGTGGTCGCGGTCGGGCTGACGTTCGTGTTGCTGAACGGTGGGATCGACCTGTCGCTCGGTGGCCTGATGGCGGTGACCGGCGTCGTGCTGGCCGAACTGATCGGCAACGGCTGGTCGGCATGGCTCGCCATCGTCATCGTGATCGCGATGGCGGCGCTGTGTGGCTTGCTCAACGGTGTACTGATCGGCAAGGTGGGATTGTCGTTCCTGGTCGTCACGCTCGGAACCGGCCAGGCGTTCCGGGGCATCGCTCAGGTCCGCACCGGTGGCCAGACCCAGTCGTTGTTCGAGAACGACGTGATCCGGCGGATCAACGAGGGAGAACTCATCGGTATCCCGTGGCTGGTGTGGATCAGCCTGGTGGTGCTCGGCACCGGCATTCTCGTCTTGCGCTACACCGGGTTCGGTCGGATGGTCTACGCCTGTGGGGGCAATCGTGAAGCGGCGCGCCTGGCGGGGATCAACGTCACCGCGGTCGCCGTCACCGTGTTCGTGATCGCCGGGCTACTCGCTGGTCTCGCCGGCCTGATGGACACCAGTCGTCTGCTCGGTGCCTCGCCCACGGCGGCCACGGGCGTGGAACTCACGGCTGCAGCGGCGGTGTTGCTCGGCGGCACGTCGTTCATGGGCGGTCGAGGCACCTTGTTGGGGACGCTGCTCGGGGTGCTGTTTCTCGGGGTGCTGTCCAATGGAATCACCCTCGCCGGAATCAGTCCCTTCTGGTACGGCATCGTGTCGGGCGTCGTGCTGATCTCTGCGATCCTGCTCGACCGCATCCGCAACGGGAAGGCGATGGCATGAGCATCGACGGATTTCCGGTGATCGACGCGGTCGTTCACCCCTACAACCTCAGCGCCGACAACGCCAAGGGCCAGATCGGTCCGATGGTTCGCGAAGGCTTCTATCAACTTCATGCGCACTGGAACCCGCCTGACGTGCAGGCTCCGCGTGCCTGGTTCCAGCAGGACCAAGACGTGGCGACCGCGATGGATTCGTTCTGCCAGGAGAGCGACGTCGACATGGTCGTGTACCACACGTTGCGGCTCGACTCGCTGTTCCACGACGGTCTCTGCTCCCGGGCCAAAGCACAGGAGTTGCGAGCCGGCTGGCCCGGCCGCTCCTTCGCCTACATCGGACTCGACCCGACGCTGGGCGTCGAGCGTGCGCTCGACGACCTCGACGAGCAACTCGTCGACCTGCCCGACGCGATCGGCATCAAGTTCTATCCCGACCAGGTCGACCCGTACCGCACCTTTCACATGGCCGATCCAGAGGTCTGCTTCCCGATCTACGAGCGGGCGCGCGAGCGTGGGTTGCGGGTGATCGCCGTCCACAAGGCGCTGCCCAACGGGCCGGTACCGTTGGCGCCCTACCGCATCGACGACGTGGAGGGTGCGGCGATGGCGTTTCCCGATCTGTCGTTCGAGATCGTGCACGCCGGCATGGCCTTCGTCGACGAGACCGCCTACGCGCTCGCTCGGTTCCCCAACGTGTACGCCAACCTCGAGGTCACCAGCGCGCTGCTGTACAAGGCGCCACGCCTGTTCCAGGAGGCCCTCGCGATGATGCTGTTCTGGGGTGGCCCCTCCAAGTTGATCTGGGCGACCGGCGCGAACTTCTCCCACCCTCAGATCCCCCTGCACGCGTTCTGGAACCTCGAACTCGACGCCGACCTGATCGCCCGCTACCAACTGCCGCCGTTCGATGCCGAGATGAAGTCGCTGATCCTGGGTCGCAACTGGGCCACGATGGCGGGCGTGGATCTGGACGCTCGGATGACCGCCGTCGCCGGTGACGAGTGGGATCGCACCCGCGCCCGGGTCGGTCGGCGGGCGCCGTACTCGGTGTGGGCGGAGCGGGTCGGTGAATCGCACGCCGACGCGATGTCCCGTCAAGCCGAGACCGAGGCGAGCGTCAGCGCAGCGGGATTCCGCCACGACGCCGCAGCGGAGCCTGCGCCGTGAGCGTGGGCGTCGATGCGGGGGCGCTGCCCGGCCGGGTCCGGTGTGCCGGCATCGGGGACGGGCGATGAGCATCAGCCGTCCAGCGGTGCTCGCTGCGCTCGACGAGGTCATCGACCCGTGCTCGAGCGCGATGGGCTCACCGATCGGGATACGGGCGATGGGACTGGCCCACGACGTGGCGATCGACGACCACACACGCAGCGTTCGGGTGGCGATGCGGCTCACCTCACCGTGCTGTGCATACGGGCCGACCATGGCCCGTGCCGCCGAAGAACGACTCGCAACGATCGACGGCGTCGACGTGGCGGTCGTGGAGATCGACCACGACGCTGTGTGGACGCCCTCCGAGATGCTTCCGTCGGCAGTGACCGAACTCTCCGTTCGGCGCCGACGTACCGAGACGCTGACCTCGATCGAACCGTACGACTGGACAGGCTGGAACGACGCCCGTCCCCTTCTCCGTGGCCGGGAGGCGACATGACCGAACAGACGACACCACCGGCTGCGAGCCGCTACGTGATGGTGGATGCGATCCGCACGCACTATTGGGAGGCAGGTCACGGCGACGGACCGCCGATCGTCCTGCTCCACGCCGGCGGTTATGGCGAGAACGCCTGGAACAGTTGGTCTCGGAACTTCGCCGCGCTCGGCGCGAATCGTCGGGTGATCGCACCGGACTGGCTCGGCTTCGGCAAGACCGACAAGCTGCGTGACTTCGGCAAGGGCAACGCTCGGATGATGGAACACATGGTTCGCTTCTTCGAGGTGATGGCGATCGACGAGGCCGACGTGATCGGGCTGTCGATGGGCGGCACCTTCCTGGTCAAAGCCATGGCCAGCGACGCCCCGTCGCCGTTCCCGGTCCGAAAGATGGTGCTGGTGTCCGGCGGTGGGTTCAGCCCGATGAACGAAGCGCGCCAGATCCTGCAGGAGTACGACGGATCCTTCGAGCAGATGCGCCGCCAGTTGCAGCAGGTGATCAACGCCCCGTTGTGGGAGGACGACGAGTTCGTCCGCCCCTACCACGAGGCCAGCCTCGAGCCGGGCCAGTGGGAATTCGTGTCCGCCCCGCGCCTGCGAGCGCCCTTCGCACCCGAGCGCGGCGACTTCGGCAACGTGGATGACACGCCGTACGAGAAGATCACCGTGCCGACGTTGCTGACCGCCGGCGCCCAGGACCAGCTGCGCGAGCCCGGCTACGCCGAGGCCATCGGTCAGAGGTTGCCCGACGGGGAAGCCGTCGTGTTCGATCCCTGCGGTCACTGCCCGAACGTGGAGCGCGCCGACGAGTGGAACGAACTCGTCGTCGAGTTCCTGGACCGCTCGTGACCGACGAGCGCGTCGTCCTGGCGCCGTCGACCATCATCGACGAAGCATTCGGAGTCGTGCCCGAAGGGTTTTCCCTTCGGGTGCTCGACGAGGGCGTTGCTCCCGGCACCGACGAACTGGCCGCCGAGGTGCTGGTGCTCGGTGCCGAACTCCGCCACCTCATGCCTCGACTCGCCGAGTTCGAGCGGCTCGAACTGGTCCAGACGCTGAACGCCGGGATCGAGATGATGCTGCCGCACATTCCGCCTGGCGTCACGCTGTGCAATGCGAGCGGTGTGCACGACATCCCGGTCGCCGAATGGGTGGTGGGCGTCCTCGTAGCGCTTCGGCGTGGCTTCCTCCAGTTCGCAGCAGCCCAGCGGGACGGACGGTGGGACACGGCGGGAAACGCACTGACCACGCCACCGGATCAGATCCCGTTCGTGGATCTCGATGGCGCCGATGTGCTCATCATCGGCCACGGCTCGATCGGTCGCCGGATCGAGCGGTTGCTGGATCCGTTCGGCGCCACGGTCACCGGTGTGGCGTTCCATCCCCGCCCTGGCGTGCACGGGCCCGACGACATCGACGATCTGTTGCCCCGATGTGACGCCGTCGTGCTGATGACCCCGTTGACCGACGAGACCCGTGGGCTGCTCGGTGCTGATCGGCTGAGTCTGCTGCGCGACGGCGCGGTCGTCATCAACGCGGCACGGGGCGCGGTGCTCGACCAGGAGGCACTCGAAGCGGAGCTGCGCTCGGGGCGCCTGGCCGCTGCGCTCGACGTGACCGACCCGGAGCCGCTTCCCGCGGGACACTCGCTGTGGTCGGCGCCGAACGTGATCATCACCCCGCATACGGCCGGCTCGTCACGTTCCTGGATGTACCGTGCCCACGCCTTTGCCGGCGAACAACTCCGTCGGTATGCGGCCGGCGACCCGTTGGACAACGTTCGCGCCGACTACTGAGGGCGCGAGCCGGCGTGCCGAAGCCGGGCGATTCGATGAGCCGGCGAGCGCCAGCGCCGCATCGATCGTCGACCGACTCGATCAAACGATCTCATGACGTTCGTCAGAAAAACAGCACATGGCTGTTGGAACGCGACTAAGGTTCGGCCGCCGGTCGACGGGACCGGCCTCGACCGACTCGACCCAGATAGCGGAGATACCAGATGAGTACCGACATCAAGATCGGCATCCACCTTCCCCACGGCGTCCCCGGCGTCGAGGGTGCCACGATCTTCCACTGGGCGAAGTTGGCCGAGCAGGCCGGGTTCTCCACCCTCGGGGTCGCAGACCGGCTCGTCTACGACACGGCCGACGCCGTGTTGTCACTCGCTGCGGCCGCCGCCGTCACCGAGCGCATCGAGTTGCTCGCCAACATCTTCATCGCCCCGATGCGAGCGCCGGCGGTGTTCGCGAAGGAAGCCGCCACGCTCAGCCGATTCGCACCCGGACGGTTCGCACTCGGCATCGCCGGTGGAGCTCGCCCCCAGGACTACACGGTCTCGGGAGTTCCGTGGGAGCGGCGTGGTGAACTGGTCGACGAGTGCCTCGATGCGCTCTTCGCTCTCAACACCCCGGAGAACCCGCCGCACTCGCTCGGCCCCGTCCCCGACCCGGGGATGCAGATCCTGGTCGGCGGTGCGTCCAAGCCGGCGCTTCGACGCATGGTCGAGCGCGGCCACGGCTACCTCGGTGGCGGCGTGAAGGCAGAGTTCATGAAGTACGAGGTCGACACGGTCAACGGCGCCTGGGCGGAGGCGGGCCGGGAGGGCGAACCTCGGATCACGGCCGGCACCTGGTTCGCCAGCGAGAAGCACGCCGCCGACGCCGCTCGCTGGCTCGACACGTACCTGGCCGAGGGCGGGCCACCGGAGTTCGTCCGCGCCGAGATCGCTGTCGGAGCCGAGGGGATCGAGCGTGCGATCGAGGAGTACGCGGCTGCCGGCGCCGGCGAGTTGGTCTTCTTCGGCTGTGTCGACGACGCGTCGGAATTGACGTGGCTGGCCGACACCGTCGCCGACCGCCTGGGCGCCTGAACGGACCGGCACCCGGCGGCGCGGCGGGCGGGTCAGTCGAAGAATGCGTCCCAGGCGTACTGGTCGTAGGCCAGATGATACGCCTCGACGAACTTGCCGTTCTCGATCGTGAAGATGACGGCTTCGTCCATCTCGAGGGTGCGCTCGCCTCGCCGTGCGGTGAGGTGCGCGAGGGCGACCGCATGGTGGTCGCTGCCCATGTAGTCGAACCCGATGGCGCTGTAGGTCCCGTCGGTGAGCTCGTGGCATTTGCCGAAGTTGGCGAAGACTTCTTCCATGCCCGTGTCGACGCCGGACACGACGCTGCTTCCGGGGAGCACCCAACGGATGTTGTCCCAGTCGAAGATCTCGCGGACGGTGTCCATGTCGCCGGTCTTGAACGCCTCGTGGGCCTGTCGGACCTTCGTGGCGTTGGGATGTTCCCCCGCAGGGGTGTCGGTGGAGGTGCTGGTGGTGTGAGCCATTCGACGAGAGTAATCGTCGAAAACGTGACGGTCGCAACGGAAACGTGAGAAACTGGAATGGAGCTATCGAGCGATGTGCAGGACGATGACATGACGACAGACCGCGTGGGTGGGTTCGCTGACGACGCCCACCCTTCACCGCACGATCGAGGATCATCGAGGGTCCACCGATCCTTCGTCGACCTCGCCGACGGGCAGATCCACGTGGTCACCGCTGGCGCACCCGAGGCAACGCCCGTGCTCCTCCTGCATCAGACGCCCCGGAGCTGGCGTGAGTTCGACGCGGTCATCCCGCTGCTCGCCGGACGCTTTCGGCCGATTGCCGTCGACACCCTGGGTTTCGGTGACTCCGACCGACCGACGGGCCGCGTGTCGATTGAACGGTGGGCCGGAGTCGTCGCTGACGTGATGGACCATCTCGGTATCGAACGGGTCCACGTGGTGGGTCATCACACCGGCGGCGTGATCGCGGTCGAGCTCGCCGCGCAGCGTCCCGACCTGGTCGCTCGACTCGTACTGTCGTCCACGCCATACACCCATGCCGAGTTCCGCCGCGAGCGCGCCGAGCGCCCACCGATCGACGAAGTTCGATTCAGCGACGACGGCGCTCATCTCGCAGCGCTGTGGAACCAGCGGGCGGGGTTCTATCCGGCCGATCGACCCGACCTCTTGCAGGCGTTCGTGATCGATGCGCTCAAGGTGTTCGACGACGTCGAGGGCGGACACACCGCCGTTGCGACGTATCGCATGGAAGATCGGATCCGACTGGTGGCCAGCCCGACCCTCGTGGTTCGCGCCACGGAGGATCCATTCGCGTTCGGGCACGGCATCGAGCTTCGCGATGCGCTCGTCGGGGCTGCGAGCGTCGACATGGTCGACATCGCCGGAGGCATGGTGCCGTTGCCCGATCAGTTGCCCGAGGAATTCGCCGGCGCGGTCATGTCGTTCCTCGACGGTCACGATCTCGACGACGGGAGCTCGGTATGAAAGCGGTTCGAATCACCGACTGGGGTGCGGCCCCGGTCGTGGAGGAGCTCGAAGATCCCCCGTCCGCCGCCGGGCGAACCGTCGTGCGCGTCGCCGCTGCCACGGTCGCCCACCTGGACCGCACGATCTGGTCGGGTGCGTTCCTCCGCCCGCCGGCACTGCCGTACACGCCGGGTGTCGAGGCGGCGGGCGTGGTCGTGTCGAGCGAGACCTTCGATGTGGGTGCACGTGTCTGGATCCGGGGCGGTGGACTGGGTGTCGCCTCCGACGGCACGTGGGCCGAGTACGTGTCCGCGCCCGACGAGGCACTCGGCGCGTTGCCGGACGACGTGTCCTTCGGGCTGGGGGCGGTGTTCTTCTCGCCGTGCACCTCGGCATGGATCGCGCTGCACGACATCGCAGCACTGGCCGCCGGCGAACTCGTCGTCGTCACCGGTGCGACCGGCGCGGTCGGAGCGGTTGCGTGTCAACTCGCCGTCGAGGCGGGTGCTGACGTGATCGCGACCGTCTCGCGACCCGAACGCCTCGACCTGCTGCCGCCGGGGGTGACCGGCGTGGTGGTCGACGGCGCAACCGAGTCGTGGGCCGAAGCGCTCGGCGACCGCGCGCCGGACCTGCTCGTCGATACCGTCGGCGGCCAGCCGCTCGCCACCATCTTGCCGACGGTGCGCTCCGGCGGGCGCGCCGTGCTGGTCGGTTACGTCGCCGGCACCACCCACGAGCTCGACCTGCCGGCGTTCATGCAGCGCAACGTCAGCCTCCACCCGCTGAACATGGTGCAGCGCGAGCCCGCTGGACGGGCGGTGGCGCCCGAGCTCCTCGCTCGTCTCGCCGACGGCCGATTGCATCTCGACGTGACCGAGTTCGGGCTCGATGCTGCAGGCGAGGCGCTCGCCTGGCTCGACGAGTCGGGGCACACGGGTCGAGCGGTGCTCGTCCCGACGACCGATTGACCACACCTCACCAAGAACGGAGACGACCGCCTCATGATCGATGACATCCACGTGTTCGACTGTGTGATCCATCTGCACGACATGTCCAACGACAACCTCGACCCGCGCCGGGCCGATGCCTGGTACGTGCGTGACATGCAGGTCGGTATGGGAGAGATGCTGCGCCCGCTGCATGGTGGTGACATGGACTACGCGACGGCGACGTCGGTGGAGGACATGTATCGCCTGGTGTTCGAGGAGTCACCGACCGACCTGGCGATGGCGCAGGTGGTGCCGGTGTTCGACTGGTACCCCGATTTCTGGGCCCCGGTCAAGTTGCAACATGCGATGGCCGAGGCGTACCCCGACCACGTCCTGTTCTGCGGCGGGGTCGACCCGGCGTTCCGAGGTGTGCAGTTCGCGCTCGAGGAGATCGAGCGACAGACGACCGAACTCGGGGCCGTGTCGTTCAAGTTCTACAACGGCCACCTGACCGACCCGTGGCGCTGCGACGACGAGGAGGTCGCCTATCCGCTCTACGAGAAGTGTCGCGAGATGGGCGTCAACGTCGTGCAGTTCCACAAGGGGGTCCCCTTCGGGACCGAGAACCTCGAGTGGGGACGGCCCAACGACCTCCAGGCGCCGTGCCGCGACTTTCCCGAGATGTCGTTCGTGATGCACCACCTCGCCATGCCGTACTTCGACGAGACGGTGGCGATCGCTGGTCGCTTTCCGAACATGTATCTGGCGTTGTCCGCCAACCTCACCTTCACCGCCATCGCACCCCGACAGGTGCAGTGGCAGATGGGAAACCTGCTCGCCAAGGTCGGTGTGGACAAGCTCATCTACGGCTCCGAAGCGGCGCTGGCCGGCCCGCCGGCGCCGTACATCCAGGCATTCCTCGACCTCGAGATTCCCGAGGACCTCTGCGATGGATGGGGCTTCCCACAGATCACCCGGGACGACAAGCGCAAGATCCTCGGCGAGAACTTCGCCCGCGTGATGGGGATCGACCTCGCCGCGACGGTCGCCGCTCGATGATCGACCGGGAAGCGCTCGACGACGCGATCGTGTGGATCAACACCCGGTTACGCAACCACGGTGGTGGCATCGAGCTGGTGGAGGTCGTCGACGACCCCGACGGTGGTCTGGCTGCCGGACGGGTGACCGTTCGCTTCGCCGGCATGTGCACCGGCTGCAACTGGAAGGCCATGACCTGGTTCGGCACCGTGAAGGACGCACTCGAGTCGGTTCCCGGCGTCGGCGTCGTCGAGGCACACGGGACTGCCGTGAGCGCTGCAGCAGAGGCGCGGGTGAGATCGATGCTCGACCGTTCACCCACGCCTCGCTGAGCGTGGTCGGTCGAGTCGACGACCCCGATCAGAGCATCGGCGCGATGAGGTCGCGTGTGGTCTCGATGTCGCGCCGCAGTTGAGCAGCGAGTGCGTCGGGGCCATCGAAGCGTCGCTGATCGCGAACCTTGTCGACGAAGCGCACGCGGACGTCCTGGCCGTACAGATCGCCGGAGAAGTCGAGCACGTGGGCTTCGAGCAGCGTCAGGCCGTCGGGGTAGAAGGTGGGGCGTCGGCCGAGCGAGATCGCTGTCGCCCGGGTAATGCCGTCGCCCGGCGTGATCAACCCGGCGTAGACCGCCTCGCGCGGAATGACGAACGACACCGGCATGGCGACGTTGGCGGTCGGGAAGCCGAGCGTGCGCCCTCGCTGGTCGCCGAGTTCGACCCGGCCCCGCATCTCGTGGTGACGCCCGAGTAGTTTCGCCGCTTCCGCCACGTCACCTCGGTCGAGCAGCGCAGCCACGTCGGCAGACGAGCAGCTGCGGTCGAGGTCGTTCCATTCGCGTTGGGCGTCATCGAGCGGGACGATCGCGAGGTCGCCTTCGGTCGCCACGTCGACGAGTTGCTGCCCGAACGCCTGGACCATCGGACCCTGGCCGGCCCCGGTCGTGGTGAGCACCGCACCGGCGCCCGTCGTGGTGAGCAAGACGTCACGGATGAACGCCGGCGCATGGCCAGACCAGTCGTCGACCGGGGCGTCGACCACCCACACGGTGTCGACGAGCCCGGTCTCCTCGATGAGATGGAGCCGTTGCTCGACGCTGGTCAGCTGACGTTCGTTGCGGTCGTCGTCGATCAGCACCAACCCGGTGGTGGTCCCTCGCTGGTCGGCAACCGTGCGGAGGTGCTCGAGCGCGGCTCGGTGGCCCCGATGCAGCCCGTCGTACCAGCCGACCGCGACGACGCCACCTTCCTCGAAGGGGCGTTGGAGCTCGACTCTGCGAACGTTCGCCACGGCTCAGACCTCGACGAGTTCGCCGTCGATGAACACCTCGTCGGTCGTATTGTCCACGATGACCGGGGTGTCGAAGAAGAGGATCTCGGGTGTCGCGCCGGTTTGGCGTTCGATCTCGGCGGTGGCCTGCGCGTAGAACGCCTCGGCGAGCGTCCGGTCGCTCCAGAGGTACACCCCGTACCCGGAGCGTTCCTCCCAGTTGAGGCAGATGTACTTGCGCAGGCAGCCTTCACGGCCCCGGTACCAGGCGATCGTCTCCTTGATCTCTTCGACCGCCTGCTCGCGGGTGAGTTCGGGTCGAAGCTGGAACTTCGAGAACACGGTGATCATGGGGCCTCCCCGGGTCGCTCGACGGTAGGTAGGTGCTGTCGAGTCTTGGTGTCGAGTTGTTGTCGAGTTTTCGTGTCGCTCGTCATCAGAATAACACAACGGTGGATCGTGCGACCTACGCCAACTCTCGAGCGAACACATCGGAGGGCACCGGTACCGCCAGCGATGTCGTGAATATCGGCGTCGCTGAACTCAGGTCCGGAGGATCTGGGCGACCTGACGTGCCCGAGCGACGACCTGGCCCGATGCGTCCCACAGAATTCCATCTTCGACGAGTCGGTCGCCGGCGAGGTCGTTGCAGGTGAACCGGGCGCGGATCCATCCAGCGACCGGCCGGCGTCGGACGTGGACCGTCAACTCGACCGTCGGAATCCAGCCGACCGGCTCGAGGTGGACGTAGGCGGCGGGTGGGAAGGCATCGGCGAACACCGGAAGGGCCAACGTGTCGGGAGCGCGTTCGTCCGTGAAGCGCACCCAGCCGCGGATCTCGGCAATCGGCTGAGAGCCGGCGACGGACGTGGCGGGATCGAGGCGCACGTCGATGCGCTTGTCCAGCGCCACGTCCACGCCGACCTCGAGCCCATGGCGTCCGACGCAGTCGTCGGGTGCGGGCAGTTCTGGCGCCGGTTCGGACAATCGATTCGGTCCGTCGACGCTCACGTCACCGAACGCCGCCACGCTGAGGACTCGGGTCACTCCGTGCTGGGAGAGCGAACCCGTCACGGCGGTGAGCGAGCGGCCACGCTTCTCGAGCCGGGCGGTCACGCCGGCCGGCTCGTCGGCGATCGCCGGCCGGAGGAAGTGGGTCGTGACCGACACGGGGTCGGGGCCTCCGGCGACCTGCCGCATCGCCCGCAGGACCGGGGCCGCTGCGTAGCCGCCGTTCGGGTTGGGTCCGATGTTCCACGCGGACGACAGTTCGGTGTTCCAGCACCCGTCGCCAGCGGGTTCGAGGTCGGTCTCCCGCTCGAAGTCGGCAACGCCGTTGAACACGTTCACCGCAGTGACCCGCCACGTCGACGGCCGCAGATGATCACTGTCGGCGGCTGGGGCGGAGCGATGTCCTCGGTGTCGTGATGGCGCTCCGCACCCGTTTCGGTCATCCCAGCACCATATCGTTTGCGTGACGATCGTAGGCGTGACGATATTCCGATCGAGTGATCGGTCGGCTGAGCGGACCGAGACGCTGGCCGGATGTCGCGACGCGGCGGGACAATGCCGCATCGAGAGGAGCACCCGATGACGACCGTCGACGAATCGACAGCATCTGCGAGTGACCGGCTGGACGCCGTGATGGCCCGACGGCGTCGCGGCGGCGATGCCAAGCGCAGCACCGGCCGAGCGGACTGGGCATCATGGCCGACGTATGACGCCGCAGATGCCGGGCTCCGGAACTACTGGTACCCGGTGGAATGGTCCGCCGAAGTGGGCCGCTCCCCGAGAGCCGTCCGAGTCTGCGGCGAAGATGTCATGCTGCAGCGCGACGGGGACGGCGCAGTGCACGCCCTGCGCGACCGGTGCCCGCATCGAGGTGTGCCGCTGTCGATGGGCAAGGAGGAGTTCCCGGGCACGGTGACGTGCCCCTATCACGCCTGGACCTTCCGACTGTCCGATGGTGAACTCGTCGCCGTCATCACCGACGGCCCCGACTCGCCGATGTGCGGCAAGGTGTCGGTGCAGAACTATCCCACCGCCGAGGCGGTCGGCCTGGTGTGGGTGTTCGTCGGCGACCGTGAGCCGCATCCGCTGACCGATCAGCTCCCGGAGGAACTGGTCGACCCGCCCAGTTACGCAGTGGGTGGTCGAATCGAGGACCGCCAAGGCGACTGGCGACTGTACGCCGAGAACGGCTTCGACGAAGGCCACGCCAAGTACCTCCACCGGACCTCCTACTGGCGGATCTTCAAGATGATGCCGACGTGGAACGTGGTCCACATCGAACGTCATGGACGCTGGATCTACCGCATCGAGGACGAGCGCCACTGGGACGCCGAGTTCCCCGGGCTCGGCCGATGGACGAACGACCGCTGGTGGAAGCTGAAGCCCAAGCAACAGCAGGGGAAGATGCTCGGCAACACCGGCGGGTCGGCGAACAATGACGCCTACATCGCCGGACAGGACTTTCCCGGGTTCGCCTCGCTGAGCGCACCCGGTGTGCTGCGGATCGCCTACCCCCAATTCATCCACTACGAGTTCTACGTTCCGATCGAGGAAGGTCGGACCAAGTACGTCGGCGTCATGGTGCAGTTCAAGTCCGGGCTCAAGAAGGCCGGCTTCTTCGCCAAATACCTCGGCGGCATTCGCTGGCTCTTCCACGGCAACTTCTCGGAGCAGGACGGCTGGATGGTTGAGGCAACCGACGCTCCCCCCGAGCGCCTGTACCGACCGGACATCTCGCTCATCGAGTGGCGTCGCCTGATCGAGGAAGGCAACCCGTTCGATCCCGACGGTGTACCGGTCTCGGTCGACGACAACGCCGCCGGTGGCGACGTCGACACCACGTCCGAAGGAGCGACCTGATGCCCGTCGACATCCAGCCGGAACCGGCCGGTCGCATGGTCGACGCCGCCGGCCTCGGCTACCACGTGATCGAGATGGGGGAGGCCGGCCCGCCGACGTTCTTCCTGCACGGAGGTGGCCCCGGCTGTACCGCGTGGACCGATTTCGGCCCCGTCGCACCGCTGTTCGCAGCCGATCGTCGCTGCTACCTGGTCGATCTACTGCAATACGGCAAGTCGGAGAAGTGCCTCATCAGCGGGCCGATGTTCGATTTCCACGCCAAGACGATCTGCGACCTGCTCGACGCGCTGGGGGTGGAGCGAGCCGACTTCGTGTGTAACTCGTGGGGTGGCACCATCGCACTCAACCTCGCCGCCAACTTTCCCGATCGGGTGCGCTCGCTGGTGATCACCGGGTCGATGCCGGTGTTCTACGGTCCGCTCGCACCGTTGCCGGAGGGTTCCAAGCGTGGTCGCCGGGCACGTGACCGCTATTTCGGCGGTGAAGGTCCGACCTGGCAGAAGATGCGCGACCTGATGGCCGATCTGGAGTGGTACGACCCCGACGAGATTCCCGACGCCACCGTCACCATGCGCTACGAGCAGTCGATCGACCCCGACGAGATGGAGTTGGCTGCCCGATCCGACAGCCCTCGCGGCGACTGGCAGGACATGACTGCCGAACTCGGACGAATCAGCTGCCCGGTGCTGTTCGCGTGGGGGATGTACGACGCGTTCCTCACTCCGGACTATCCGCTGATGCTCGCTCGCATGATCGAACACGGCCAGCTCTACGTGATGGACAAGGCGTCGCACCATCTCCAGGAGGAGCGACCCCAGCACTACCACAGCGTGGTCGCCGGCTTCCTGGGTCAGGAGGACCGCTGATGCGCCGCATGGTCGTCGTCATGATCCTCGTGGCGGTCGCTGCGTCGAAGTACGAGAAGCTCGTCCACGTGTTGACCCGCACCACCGGGACCTGGGTCGGTACTCCCCCGACTCGACCGCGATGACCGACGCCGCTACCAGGAGCGACATCGCCGACGCGATCGAGGCGGCTGAGGCACAGCTTCGACCCGAACGGCTGATCGAACTGTGCGCGGCGATGGTGGACATCGGCTCGCCGACCGGTCAGGAGGCCACGCTGGCGCGGGATCTCGCTGCCCGGCTCGGTTCGCTCGGGCTGACGTCGAAGGTACAGGACCTCGGCGGTGACATGGCGAACGCCATCGGTCGTCGACCCGGACGCGGCGACGGTTCGTCGCTGCTGTTGTATGCCCCGATCGACACGGTGTCGGTGGGTGACGAATCCGTCGATGTGCCCTGGATCGGTCCGGAACTGCGCGACGACATGACCCCCGGCGCGACCGTCGTCGACGGCATGGTGATCGGACTCGGCGCGCAGAATCCGAAGGGGCACGGCGCCTGCATCCTGGCTGCCGTCGAGGCGTTGACCGCCGCCGGAGTGGAACTCGCCGGCGATCTGGTCGTCGGCTTCGGTGCCGGCGGCATGCCGAACAACCGGTGGCGGCACGACCTGGCCGACGGCCATGGCGTCGGCTGCGCTCGGGTGGTCGCCGCTGCGCGCCCGGATGCCGCGGTGATCGCCAAGACTGGTTGGGCCGTGTCGTGGGAAGAGGTCGGGTTGACCTGGTTCGAAGTCGACGTGTCGGGCTCGCACACCTACGTCGGCAGCCGCCATCTGCTGCCCTATCGCAACGCCATCGCTGACGCCGGCGTGGTGATCGGTGAGCTCGAGCGCTGGTTCGAGACCTGGGCGGAGGAGCACCGCGACGGGCTCGTTGCACCCCAGGGCGTCGTGGCGGCGATCGAAGGCGGCTGGCCGCACACCGCAGCGTTCACCACGGCGTTGTGCCGGTTCTGGGTCGACCTACGCCTCAGCCCGCGAACGACTCCTGACGACGCGGCCGCTGCGTTCGGCGCAGAACTCGCCCGCATCGCGCAGCGTGTCGGCGCGGAGGTGTCATGGCGCCAGACGGTCGCCATCGCCGGTACGACCACGCCGCCCGACGAGGCGATCATCACCACGACGATCCGTGCGTGGGAGTCGTTGACAGGTCGCGTGCACGAGCCGATCGTCGGTCTGTCGGGTGCGACCGACGCCAACATCTTGCGCGCCGCCGGAGTCCCGACCGCCCGGGTCGGGCTGCCGAAAGTGGTGCGGCCGGACCGTGACGTCGACTTCCAGTTCGGGATGAACGCGGTCGACGTCGACGACATGATGCGACTCAGCCAGCTCCTCGTCCGCACCGCCATCGACTACTGCGAGGTGGCGGCGTGAGCGCCGCGGTGATCGGCATCGGCGGATCCCACACCACGTTGATGAACACCAAGTGGGACGAAGTGGATCATCTGGCGCGAGCCCACGACTTCCGCGACGCGCTCGGCGTGGCACGCGAGCGGATTTCGTCGGTCGAGGCGGATCTGGTCGTGATTCTCGGGTCGAACCACTTCCGCGGGTTCTGGCTCGACCTGATGCCGGCATTCACGGTGGGTGTGGACCAGGTGATCGCCGCCGGCGAACACGGCACCCCGTCGGGTCCTCAAGCGGTCGATCCGTCGGCGGCGTTGGCGATCTGCGAGGGGTTGCTGCGACGCGATCTCGACATGGCGTTCTCCTCGGAGTTGCACGTCGACCACGGCATCTCCCACGCCATCCAGTGGATCGTTCCCGACGGGCTGCCGGTGGTGCCGATCGTGATCAACTCCTTCGGCCCGCCGCTGCCCACGCTGTCGCGGTGCCTGACCCTCGGCGAGTCACTCGCCGGGGCGATCGCCGAGCTGGCCGGTGACCGTCGGGTGGCGGTCATCGCCACCGGCGGGCTCTCACACCAGATCCCGTTCCCCGACTGGCGGGCCCCGGTCGGGGACGACGAGGAGTTCCTCGCCCGGTCGTTCCGCGAAGGCCGCGGCCGCTGGGAGGAGTTCGAGGAACGACGTCGCCCGATCGTGGTCGGTGCCACACCGCGCCTGAGCGAGTCGTTCGACCATGACCTGCTCGCCCTGCTCGAAGCGGGTCGCTCGGCCGAGATCGCCGACCGCTACCCCGAACCCGACGACCTCGTGGCGGCGGCCGGCAACGGCGGCAACGAGATTCGTGCGTGGCTGGCCATGGCCGCCGCACTCGGCCACGGCCCCGGCGAGACGCTCTGCTACTCACCGATGCCCGAATGGCTGACTGGCATGGGCGTGGCCGTGGTCGCTCCCGGCTCGCCCACCCGTTGACCCATCTGTCCCGCACCCGCAAATCACACCCGAAAATCACACCCGAGAATCACAAAGGACTGCACCATGACGATCTGGACCGACCTCACCGGTATCCCCTTCAGCCTCGACGTCGTCGACGCCGGAGGAATACCGACCCGTGCGCTCGTCGCCGGACCGGCTGACGGACCTCCCGTGGTGTTCCTGCACGGAACCAGCGGCCATCTCGAGGCGTTCAGCCGCAACATCGTGCCGCACGTGCAGGCCGGGTTCCGCTGCCATGCGATCGACATGCTCGGTCACGGCTACACCGGCAAACCCGATTACCAGTACGAGATCCCCCGCTATGTCGACCACCTGGTCGCCTATCTCGACGCTCAGGACATCCAGAAGGCGCACTTCGTGGGTGAGTCACTCGGCGGTTGGGTGTCGGGCTGGTTGGCCAGTGAGCAGCCCGACCGGGTGGCGAGCCTGCAACTCGTCGCCGCGGGTGGCACCAAGGCCAACCCCGAGATCATGGACCGCATCAAGACCTCCACGACCAAGGCGGTCACCGAGGATGACATCGACCTGACCCGCAAGCGGCTGCACCTGTTGATGTTCGACGGTGAGAAGGACGTGAGCGAGGAACTCGTTCAGATCCGTCACGCGATCTACCACACGCCCGAATTCGTCGGCAATCTGCACAACCTGCTGTGCCTGCAGGAGATGGAGATTCGCCAGCGGAACCTGATGCAGCCGGAGCGACTCGCCCGGATCGAGGCGCCGACGATGGTCGTCTGGGGCAACGAGAACCCCTTCGGCGAGGTGCCGGAGGCCACGGCGATGCACGAGGCGATACCCGGGTCGCGACTCGAGCTGATGGGGCAGTGCGGGCATTGGCCCCAACACGAACAGTCCGAGCTGTTCAACCCGATGAGTATCGGCTTCATCTCCGAGCACGCCTGACCGCCGCGGCGGCGCAACGACGGTGTGCCGGGCGTGCGGTCGACGTCAGTCGGCGTTCTGCGCGGCCACCAGGTCGAGCGCCACGTCGGTGATCATGTCTTCCTGGCCACCGACCATCCGGCGCCGACCCAGTTCCATCAGGATCGTGCGGGTGTCAAGGCCGTAGGTCTCGGCGGCCTTCTCGGCGTGGCGGAGGAACGACGAGTACACACCGGCGAAGCCCAGGCTGAGCGTCTCTCGGTCCACACGGACGGGGCGATCCTGGAGCGGTCGAACCAGATCCTCGGCGGCGTCCATCAACGCGAAGACGTCGCAGCCGTGGTCCCAGCCTTCGATGTCGGCAACGGCGATGAAGACCTCGAGCGGGCAGTTGCCGGCCCCTGCGCCCATGCCGGCGAGTGACGCGTCCACCCGGGTGCATCCTTCCTCCACGGCGACCACCGAGTTGGCCACGCCGAAGCTGAGGTTGTGGTGGGCGTGGATCCCGATCTCCGTCGACTCGTCGAGCACGCTGCGGTAGGCCCGCATCCGGTCACGAACGTCGTTCATCGTGAGACGGCCTCCGGAGTCGGTCACGTACACGCAGTGGGCGCCGGCTCGTTCCATGCGCTTGGCCTGCTGGGCCAGCTCGGCGGGACCGGCCATGTGGCTCATCATCAGGAACCCGGCGACGTCCATTCCGAGGTCACGGGCCGTGGCGATGTGTTGGTCGGCGATGTCGGCTTCGGTGCAGTGTGTGGCGATCCGCACGGAGCCGACGCCGATCGCATGAGCTCGCTCGAGGTGCTCGATCGTTCCGATACCGGGGAGCAGCAATGTGGTCAGCACGCAGTCGGTCAGGACCGATGCGACTTCTTCGAGCCACTCCCAATCGGTGTGCGCCCCGAAGCCGTAGTTGAAGCTCGACCCTGCGAGCCCGTCGCCGTGAGCGACCTCGATCGCTGCCACGCCAGCCTGATCGATCGCCTTCGCGATGCTGCGCACGTGATCGATCGAATACTGGTGGCGAATGGCGTGCATGCCATCGCGCAGCGTGACGTCCTGGACGTAGATCTTGGTCGCGTCGTTCGTGGTGTCGCTCACCGTGCCGCCTCCTCGCTGCGCAGTGCCAGGCGCTCAGCGGTGCGAATGGCCGCCGAGGTCATGATGTCGAGGTTGCCGGCGTACGCAGGCAGGTAGTGCGCGGCACCCTCCACCTCGAGGAAGACCGACGCCTTCCAACCGGTGAACTTTCGGTCCAGGTCGGGGATACGGACCGGTGCGCCTTCATCGAGTCGTTCGAACTGCACCGCCTGCTTGAGCCGATAGCCGGGGACGTACTCCTGCACGGTGGCGACCATCTCGTGGATCGACGCCTCGATCGCCTCGGGCGCACCCGATTCCACGAGGGTGAAGACGGTGTTGCGCATGATGAGCGGAGGCTCCGCCGGGTTCAGCACGATGATCGCCTTGCCGAGCATCGCTCCGCCGACGCGTTCGAGCGCTGCTGCCGTGGTCTCGGTGAACTCGTCGATGTTCGCCCGGGTGCCGGGGCCTGCTGAACGCGAGGAGATCGACGACACGATCTCGGCATAGACGACGGGGCTCACGTTGTTGACCGCCGCGACGATCGGCACCGTTGCCTGGCCGCCGCAGGTCACCATGTTCAGGTTGGAGGCACCGATGTGCTGGTCGAGGTTGACGGAGGGGACGCAGTACGGGCCGATCGCCGCCGGCGTGAGGTCGAGAATCTGTTTGCCGGCCGCTTGCAGCACCTCGTCGTGGCGGTGATGGGCGCCGGCCGACGTGGCGTCGAAGACGAGTTCCACCTCGTCGAAGGAGTCCATCGAGACCATCGCATCGATGCCGCCAGCGGTCGTGTCCAGTCCCATGCGAGCAGCGCGCGCGAGGCCGTCGGACTCGGGGTCGATGCCGACCATGGCGATGATGTCGACCACGTCGGACGTGCGAGCCGACTTGATCATCAGGTCGGTACCGATGTTGCCGGAGCCGATGACGGCGGCCTTGATGCGTCGGCTCGTCGGCGAGGTGTCGTTGGTCGGTGGTGCCATCGGTGCTCCAGAGTCGTGGGTGGTGTGGGCGAACGGTTGCCGGTCGGGGGCGATCAATCCCGGTCGGGGATCTCGCCGATCGTGGCCGACACCGTGCCGAGGTCGCCGAGGTCTGCGAACAGTCGCTGTCCGGTGGAAACGGGGACCATCGGGCCGAGCGCCCCGGTCATCAGTACCTGGCCGGCGCGGATGGGCTCGCCGAGGCGACGCAGCGTGTCGGCGAGCCAGCGCGCCGCGTGCAGCGGATGGCCGAGGCAGGCTGCGCCGGTTCCCTCTGAGACCACCTCGTCGTCGAGTGTCATCGTCATGGACATGGTCCGCAGATCGACGTCGGCCAGCGGAACCGGACGGCCACCGACCACGTAGAGGCCGCAACTCGCGTTGTCGGCCACGGTGTCGGCGAGCGAGATGTTCCAGTCGGCGATCCGGCTGTCGACGATCTCGATCGCCGGCAACGCGTACGCGGTGGCGTTGATCACGTCGATCAGCGTCGGGTCGTCCAGGTCGAGGTCGGTACCCATGATCAGCGCGACCTCGGCCTCGGCTCTCGGTTGCATCAGACGCGAGCCGTCGAGCACGGTGCCGTCGCTCACCTCCATGTCGGCGAACAACACCCCGAAGTCGGGTTGGTCGACACCGAGCTGGCGTTGCACGGCCAGCGAGGTCAAGCCGATCTTGTGGCCACTGACGCGACGACCTGCGGCCACGCCAGCATCGCGGTTGATGCGCTGGACGGCGTAGGCGGCGCCGATGTCGTCGGTACCGATGAGGTCACGGACGGGTTCGCACGGTCGGCGCGTCGAGTCGGCGTCGGCCAGTCGTTTCGCGGCCTGTTCGACGGTTCCCGAACCCATCGCGACACCATGACAGTCCGACAGCCACGGCGGCGAGGGCTCTGGTCGACTGACCGGACCACGACGTACGGGTTCTGTTCCGTCGTGCGTCAGGCGGCGAGGTCTCCCGCAGTCACCATTCGGCGAGCTGTTCGAGGAGTTGGTGGAGTTCGTCGAGCCTGCCTGCTCCGAGACCGGCCTCGATCTCGTTGTAGACCCGTTCGGAGTGGGGGGCGACGTCGGCGACGACGGCGCGCCCGGCGTCGGTGATCGACACCTCCGTGCGGCGAGCATCGTCGTGGTCGGGACGGCGCTCCACCAGGCCTCGTCTGTCGAGAGTCGCCGCCATGCGTGAGAGGGACGGCCCGAGGAGGTGGGTTCGCTCGGCGAGTTCACCGATCGACGAGGGCCCGGAGGCCGTGAGCGCTCGCAACACGCGCCACTGTTGTTCGCTCAGGTCGTGCTCGGCGAGGAGCGGTCGGAACCGGGACATGATCGATTCGCGGGCGCGCATCAACGCCATCGGCAGTGACCGCTCGAAGCTGCGGAGCACGGCGGTCGCATCGTCACCGTCGGCCCGCTGGGTCGGGTCGCTCATCGGTCGTTCACTCGTCGCGAACGTGGTTGTGCAGCGCTCCGATGCCGTCGACGGCGACCTCCACCGTGTCGCCGGGTACCAGATAGCGCGGCGGATCGAAGCGGGCGCCTGCACCCGTGGGAGTTCCGGTGAAGATCACGTCGCCGGGTTCCAGCGTGCAGAACGTGGACAGGTACGCAATCTGATAGTCGAGAGGAAACGCCATCGTGGCCGGAGTGTCGTCCTGTCGGAGTTCGCCGTTGACATGGGTGGTGAGTCGCATCGCCTCGATGTCGCCCATGTCGCCGATGTCATCCATCGTCACGAGCCACGGCCCGATCGCTCCGGAGTCGTCCCAGTTCTTGCCTTGCGTCACGTTGAACTTGGCATGTCGTACCCAGTCGCGAATCGTCCCCTCGTTGCCGAGCGTCAGGCCGGCGAGATGATCGATCGCGGACTGGCGCGGGATTCGGCGGCCGCCGACGCCGATCACGGCGACGATCTCCCCTTCGTAGTCGAGTTGTTCGCTCTCGGGCGGTCGTACGAGCGCTTGGCCGTGGCCGACGAACGAACTCGCGAACCGGATGAACACGCTCGGCTTGGAGGCTTCGTCCTGTCCGTCTCGGTATTCGGCGTTGCGGCCGCCGTAGTTCACTCCGATACAGAAGATCCTCCCGGGTCGCGGGAGGGTCCGACGGAATTCGACAGCGTCGAGCGCCACTCCCGGCTCGGCGGTGGAAGCGATCTGGCGGGCCTGGTCGACCAGCCCTGCGCTGAGCAGTGCCGAGAGGTCGTCGACGCCGGCGAACCGATCGGTCAGGTCGACCACGCGGTCGGTGCCGTCGATGTCGACCACGGCACCGAAACGGTCGCGATCGTGGTGGTGGTAGGTGAGGAGACGCATGGATCTGCTTTCTCTCGGAGACGGACTTGTCAAAACCGATAACATGTTACATGATGTGGGGGTGCCACACGTCGTCATCGAGTTCACCTCGAATCTCACCAACCGGATCGACCCCGACGTGCTCGTCGACGCCGTGCACGCGGCCGCCCTCGCCACCGGCACAGCACCCCCCGATGCCCTGCGCACCCGTGCGATCGAGTGTGCCCACGCTGCCGTCGCCGACCAGCACCCCGACAACGCTTTCGTCGCGGTGACGGCTCGACTCGGTCCGGGCCGATCGATCGACGAACGTCAGCAGTTCGCAAGCGCGTTGCTGGACGCAGTCGAGGCCTGTCTCGGCGACGCCATCGACACCGTGATGCTCAGCGCCGAGGTGATCGAGATCGACGCAGCCTCTCGGGTCAACCGCAATCACCTTCGTCCTCACGTCCGCGCCCGAATGGCCGACGAATCCGGTCACTGACGCGGCGCTACGTCGACCGGACTCGCCGAGCCGACATCGCCCACCGACATCGCCAACCGACATCGCCAACCAGCAAGGAGCAGCGCCAGATGGCCGCCACCAAATCCCGTGACCACTATCGACAGATCGCCGACGAGAAACTCGCCCGCTTCGCTGACGGGCCGCTACTGCACCTGATCGGTGGCGAGGCGGTCGCCAGCGCCGACGGGGCCACGTTCGACAACACCTCACCGGTCGACCATTCGATGATCGGCAGCGTCGCCGCCGGTGACGCCGCAGACGTCGATCGCGCCGCGATCGCAGCATCCGACGCATTCGGCGACTGGTCGCAACGGTCGGGAAAGGACCGGCAGCGCATCTTGCGCTCGGTCGCCGATCTGATCGAAGCGAGAGCGGACGACATCGCCGCGGTCGAGTGTGTCGACACCGGGCAGACGATTCGCTTCATGAGCGCCGCCGCAACGCGCGGTGCGGAGAACTTCCGCTTCTTCGCCGATCACGCACCGAGCGCACACGACGGCCGTTCGATGCCTGATCGCGATCACGTGAACTACTCGATGCGTCAGCCACTCGGTCCGGTCGGGGTCATCACTCCCTGGAACACACCGTTCATGCTGTCCACCTGGAAGATCGCGCCGGCACTCGCCGCAGGCTGCACCGTGGTCCACAAGCCGGCCGAATGGAGCCCGTGTACGGCGTCGATGCTCGCGGAGATCGCACTCGAGGCCGGGCTTCCGCCGGGCGTCCTCAACGTGGTGCACGGCATGGGGGAGACCGCCGGCAAGTCACTCACCGAGCACCGCGCGATCAAGGCGATCGCATTCGTCGGCGAGTCGTCGACCGGGTCGGCCATCCAGGCCCAGGCGGCACCATCGCTGAAGCGACTGCATTTCGAACTCGGTGGAAAGAACCCGGTGATCGTCTTCGCCGATGCCGATCTCGAGCGTGCCCTCGACGCCGTCGTGTTCATGATCTACAGCCTCAACGGTGAACGTTGCACGTCGTCGAGCCGGCTGCTCGTACAGGCGTCGATCCACGACGAGTTCGTCGAGCGTCTCGCCGAGCGGGTGCGGGCTCTGCGCGTCGGCGATCCGCTCGACCCGTCCAGCGAAGTCGGTCCGCTGATCCACCAGCGGCACTGCGACAAGGTTCGCAGCTATGTACAGATCGCGCTCGACGATGGAGCCGAGGTACTGGTCGGAGCCGGCGACGACGATCCGGAGTCCAACTTCGTCTCGCCGAAGCTCTTCACGAATGCGACGCCGAACATGCGAATCGCCCAGGAGGAGATCTTCGGACCCGTCCTCACCGTGATCCCTTTCGATGACGAAGCCGAGGCGATCGACGTGGCCAATGGCGTCGACTACGGCCTCGCCGGGTACCTGTGGACGAGCGACACCGGCCGAGCTCACCGCGTGGCGCGTGACCTCGAGGTCGGGATGGTCTGGGTGAACAGCCAGAACGTTCGTCATCTGCCCACTCCGTTCGGCGGCATGAAGGCGAGTGGTATCGGTCGTGACGGCGGCCCCGAACACTCCTTCGATTTCTACATGGAGACCAAGAACGTGGCGGTCGCCTACGATTCGCATTCGATTCCGCGTCTCGGATCGGTGTCGCCGTGAGTGGGCGAACGCTGAGTGACGCTCAGATCGCCGAGATCGCCGGGGCTCACGAGCAGGCGCGTCTGAGCGTGTCGCCGATCGACCCGCCGACACGCGCGCATCCTGACATGACGCTCGACGACGCCTATGCCCTTCAGGCGGCTTGGGTCGATCTGCAGGTCGGTGGCGGGGCCGAGGTGCGGGGTCACAAGATCGGGCTCACGAGTCGGGCGATGCAACAGGCGATGCGGATCGACGAGCCCGACTTCGGCGCGCTGCTCGAGTACATGTTCTTCGACTCCGGCGCCGTGCTCGACGCAGACGATTTCGTCGATCCGAAGATCGAGGTGGAGTTCGCGTTCGTGTTGCGCGAGCGGCTGTATCGACGTGACGTCACGCCGGCCGACGTGTACGCAGCAACCGAGCAGATCGTGCCGGCGCTCGAACTGATCGATGCGCGCAGCCACCGTGTGCATCCCGTCGACGGGGCCCATCGCACCGTCCGCGACACGATCTCCGACAATGCGGCCAACGCCGGCGTGATCATGGGACGTACCTCGGTCGATCCGACCGATGCCGCCGATGGACGTCTGCGTTGGGCAGGGGCGATCTGCAAGCGCAACGGCGTGGTCGAAGAAACCGGCCTGGGTGCGGGCGTGCTCGACGACCCGGTACTCGGGGTCGTCTGGCTGTGCAATCGACTGCACGGCCTCGGGATCGCGTTGGAGGCGGGCGAGACCATCCTCGCAGGGTCGTTCACCCGACCGGTCGACTGCCGCCCCGGCGACGAGTTCGAAGTCGATTTCGGTCCGCTCGGGGTCGTCGAGACCACGTTTGCATGACGCCAGGTCGACGGACGTCTTCGTCAGCGGTCGGCCGGCGGGGCTCCCCAGTCGAGCGCGATCACCCGATGGAGTTGGTCGACGGCGGAGTCGCCGATGCGCAGCCGGAGCTCGGCCTCGATGCAGGCCAACTCCTCGGCGGCTGCGATCCCGAACGACATCGCTGCGAGGGTGGGATGCACCAGGACCGCGCGGCCATCGTCCGGATCGGGTTGGACCTCCACCAGGTCGTATCCGGAGAGCGGGCGAAGCAGCTGCTGCACGGCCTGTCGGCTCATGCCGAGCCGGCGAGCGAGTTCGCTCGGGCGGCACGGCCCGAACTGCAGGTTGGCCATCACGAGCGCCTGCGATCGGTTGAGCAGTGGAAATCCACGTTGCGCCATGCGCTCCGCGAGGGCGTCGTTGAACCAATCGGCTGCGTGGAGCAGCGAGAGAGCGAGGTTCGGCGGCTGCATCGAGCGCCGACGATAGCCGGGCGGGCATCCACCGGAAGCGCTCGTTTGCCACGATGTCTCGTCGATGTGCGCCCTCTGATATCGTCAAGACACTTGACGAACATGGGAGTCGTCATCTCGAGGGTTCGTTGCGTGGCGGGCCCGCGATCTGAGGAGAACAGATGCTGCTCGTCACCGGACCGACCGGAAACGTCGGAGCCGACCTGACCCGTCAACTCGTCGACATGGGATCCGATGCGCCCCCATATCGCCTTGCCGGACACCACCCCGACCGGCTTCGCGCCGAGTACGGCGACGACGTCGAGGTGGTCCCGTTCGCGTATGACGACCGAGACACGTGGCCGGCCGCGCTCGAGGGTGTGGACACCTTGTTCCTCCTGTTTCCGCTGCCGAAGCCCAAGACGGCCCGCTCGTGGATGGCGCCGTTCGTGGCGGCGGCAGCCGAGGCAGGCGTGCGCCACGTCATCTACGTGACGGTGCCGGGTGCCGACAAGCGAAAGGTGGTCCCACATCACCACGTCGAGCAGGCGATTCTCGCCAGCGGAATGCACCACACCTTCTTGCGCTGCGGCTATTTCAGTCAGAACCTGGTGCGGGTCATCTCCACCCACGGAGTGGACATCGCCGAACACGACGAGGTGTTCGTGCCGGCCAAGGACAGCACGACCACGTTTCTCGACTCCCGTGATGTGGCTGCGGCGGTGATCACCATCGTGGCCGAGCCCGAACCACATCGAGGGGCGTCGTACGTACTGACCGGTCCCGAGGCGCTCACCTTCGGCGAGGTGGCCGAGGTCCTGTCCGACGTGCTGGAGCGTCCGATCACCTACGTGAGCCCGTCGATCCCGTCGTACGTACGTCGTCTCCGCAAGCGGGGCGTCACTTGGGACACCGTGCTGTTCATGAACGTGGTGTATCGGCTCGCCCGCAGTGGGGTGAACGCCTGGTCGAGCGAGGACCTGCCGAAGTTGCTCGGGCGCCCCGCCACGCCGTTCCGTGAGTTCGCCGTCGACCACCGTTGGCGATGGGACCAGCAGGTCTGGACCTGAGCCCGCTCGGTTGGTGAGCGGTTCGACTCGAGTTGCTCGACGCCGCGGCGAGGTCAGGCCGGTACGGCGTCCCGACGACGGCTCCCGACGCGGGCTGCGAGCCAGCCGGCGAGCACGAGACCCACGATCCACGACACGGTTTCCACCGGCTGGTCCTGTGCATTCGCGATACCGAAGCACAGCGGGCTGGGTGACTCGTACTCCTGGCCGTCACCGCGAACGGGGTCGCCGTTGAGCGCGTCGGCGAGGGGCAAGATCAGTGGTACTCCGTCGACGAACCCGAGTCCCGCCTGGGCGTTGGGCTGGGTGAAGTCGGGGGGTGTGGCGCATTCGGCGACCGGCTTCGGGATGTCGAATTCGTCGGCGCTGGCCTCGTAGCGGTCCCGAGCCTCGTCGAGCGTGAGCGCCTCCTCCGTGGCCCCGTCTCCGGCTGCCTCGAGGTCGGGCACCTGGCCGGACGCGATCAGCGCTTCGGCAGCGGCGACCTTGTCGGGATAGGCCGATCGGATCTCGTCGAGTCGGTCGGCCGGAACGTCTTCCCACACGACCGCCAGAACCTCGTCCTCCATG
Source organism: Ilumatobacter sp. (assembly GCF_046290335.1). Taxonomy (GTDB): domain Bacteria; phylum Actinomycetota; class Acidimicrobiia; order Acidimicrobiales; family Ilumatobacteraceae; genus Ilumatobacter_A. Next base: position 49,771 of record NZ_JBKAGH010000010.1, read on the forward strand.
GTCTCGAACGCGGGTGTCGGCAAGACCGCAACGATGGCGGGCGGCGGAATCACGAAGGTTCCCTCCGGTCGCATCTGAGTCGGATCATCACCTTCGGGCTCTGCGGGCACGCGCAGATCTCCCCACTGGTCGTCGAGGGCCTCGATGCCGTCGAACAACTGCTCGCGCTGAAGGAAGTTCTGAGCTCCGAACATCGTCAGCAGTGCCACCACGACCGCGACGACGATGCCCCAGCGACCGGAGGCGAAACGGGCGCCGGCACCGACGGCTGCACCGATGGCTGCACCGAGCGGTATGGCGAGCCAACCCATCTCGACATCGAGCGAGTAGTTGGCGAGCACCCAGATGGCACCACCGATGCTGCCGACCGCTACGCCGGCCAGGATCGCGCCGCCGACGTGCAGCGCTGCTGGCCCGTCGGGGTTCGGGCCCGACGCTGGTGGGCCGTGGGTCAGAGCGGTGGAATCGTCCGAGTCGTGAACGCCGTCCCCGGCGTCGAGGTTCGTTGCTGTGCCATCCATCACAACATAGTAGTCAAGAGACTTGACTAATGTGTGAGCGGTCGAGAGCAACCTCGTGCGGCCGGACGAACCCCTGGAGTCCGAGATGACGACGGGGCGCAGGGCGCGCTCGACGAGTCACCGGTGACGTGCTCGGCCGGAGCGACCGTCGGCTGACGCCGCCAATCCAGGACACGGAAGGAGCAGGTTTCGAGATGGAGCAGAACTTGAGCGGAACGGATGCGTCGACGAACGAGGTGGCCCCGCCTCGGCGTGTCGTGGTCACGGGTGCGTTCGGCAACGTCGGCGCTGCGGTGGTGACGGCGCTCATCGATCGAGGCGTCGAGGTGCGTGCCGCCGAGCGCCATCCCGGCAGGGTGGCAGAGCGTTTTCCGGGGATCGAGGCGGTCCGACTGGATTTCGAGGACCCGACAACGTTCGCTGCAGCTGCTGCCGATGCCGATGCGGTGTTCCTGATCCGTCCTCCGGCGATCGCTCGGGTGGGTCCGACCATCAATCGTTTCGTCGACTCGCTCGCACAGACCTCGGTCGAACACGTCGTCTTCTCCTCGGTGGCAGGCGCGGACACGAACAAGGTGGTTCCTCACCATCGGATCGAACAGCACCTGCTCGCGTCCGGTCTGGCGTGGACGCTGCTGCGACCGGGCTTCTTCTCCCAGAACATCGGCGGCCCGTACCGTGACGATGTCGTCGTCGACGACCGACTGTACGTCCCGGCTGCGCGAGGCCGTGTGGCGTTCGTCGATGCCCGGGATCTCGGCGAAGCCGCAGCGATCGCGCTCTGCGACCCGTCGTATCGAGGACGCGCCCTGCACCTCACCGGACCGGTCGCGGTCACCTTCGACGACGTGGCGGTCATGCTCAGCAACGCGCTCGAGCGGACGATTCGCTACGAGCCGGCGTCGGTCCTGGGCTATCTCCGTCACCGGCGGCGGCGCGGTGATCCGCTCGTCCAGTGTGTGGTTCAGACGGTGCTGCACGTGGGACTCCGCCGCGGTGACGCCGAAGAGGTGACCGACGTGCTGGCCGAGGTGCTCGACCGGCCTCCGCGGTCGGTCCGCGAGTACCTCGCCGACCACCGCGACCTGTTCGTCGCCAGCGAGCACTCATCCAACTGACCACTCGAACGGGCTGCCGGGTGGCTCCTCTGACCAGAGTCGTGTTCTCGGCACGTTTGGTGGCATCATGGTCGGTACGCCCGTCGATGTCCGGCGCGCGGAAACGAAGGACACGCCATGGCGTCACGCAAGCAGCCCGTCTCGAAGTGGTTCGACGGGACGACCCCGCTCGAAGACCTCGGCGAGAACGAACAACTCGCTCACCAGATCGCCCTCGAGCGCGGTGACCTCGGCTCGTCGATCATGCGGATCATGGATGCCGACCTCAGCGAAGCCGGCTGCACGCAAGCACTCAACGCGTTCTACGGCTCGCTGTCGACTCCCGGCGATCCGAACCGCGACCCCCGCGTCGCGATCGCCAACGCCGAAGGCGTCTGAGTTCCAGCCGAAGGCGTCTGATTTGCAGCCGAAGGCGTCTGAGTTCCAGCCGAAGGCGTCTGAGACGACGTTCGAAGCTTCCGCTGGGTGCCTGGCTCAGTGGCGGCCGAAGGGGTTGATCGAGCGACTGGTGAAGTCGTTGAGGACCTTGATGATGTCGTTGACGACCCAGCGGGGTCGGCCGTCGGCGGTCGGGTCGATCGGGTCGAGGATGCGACGCTCTTCGAGCCGCTTGATCGCGTCGGTGACGGCGCTGAGGCCGATCCCGACCGACTCGGCCATGGATCGCGCGTCGACGACGGGATGCGCGAGCAGTGCTTGCGACACCGGGTGCACGGCGGAGTCGGAGCGGAACTCCGACAGGGTCAACTCCCAGCGAGCGAGCATCCGTTGGACGTCGCCGAACAGCTCGGTCGCGCTCCGCAGCGCGGCGAACGTCGCGTCGGCGCCGAGTTCGACGATCGGGACGAAGTCACCGTGGCGGTACTCGGTGAGCGCGTCGATGTAGCGGTGCTTCTGCGACACGATGCCGGCCGAGAGTGGCAGCGTCGCCGCTTTGGTCAGGCCGTCGCGTCGGAGCATCGCGTGGATCAGGGCCCGCCCGACGCGTCCGTTGCCGTCGGGGAACGGGTGGATCGTCTCGAACTGCGCGTGCATCACCATCGCCTGGATGAACACGGGCATGTCGGTGCGGCCGATGAACTCGCACAGGTCCTCCATCGCGTCGGGGACCCGACGTGCGGCAGGCGGCACGAACGTCGCCTTCGGTGGTCCGCCCGAGAAGCTGCCGATCCAGACCGGATCGGTGCGCCACCGGCCGGCGAGCACTGGGTGGGTGTCTTGGAGGAGCGCGCGGTGGATGTCGAGGATCGTCTCGGGTGTGATCTCGTCGGAGAGGACGATCGCCGCGGTCGTCGCGTCGACGTTGCCGATCACGTCGGCGACGGAACGCCCGCGCTCGTCGCCGACTTCGGCGAGCAGCAGGTCGGGAACCGGCGCCGCGACGTTCTCGATCTTCGACGACGCCGACGCTTCGATGCGCACGAGCAGCGCTTCGAGTGGTGCGAGCGTGTCGCCGACGCGCAGGTCGAACGCGGCGATGGCGGTGCGGACGTCTTCCGACACGAGCGCACACTCGGACGGGATCAGCATGATCTCGTCCGCGATCGGCGGGATGAGCGCCGAGTTGTAGGTGCGGTCGTCGGACGACCGGGAGGCGTCGCCGCCTTCCTCGATCAACCAGACCAACTGCTCGTACGTGACGGGGGGCCAGGTGGAACTCATCGGGTCACCGTTCGTGGGTCGCCGAGTCCGAACGGGAACGACGGGTCATGCGACGAGTATGGCCCACCGACGCGAGCGATGCGGCTTCGCTGACGGGACCGGGTCGGGGTCACGTCCGGGTCAGCGGAAGTCGGCGAGGCGGGCGGCGGTGTCGGCGTCGTCGAACTCGTAGTCGTTGGCGTACTCGCGGGCGAGTCCGGCATCGAGCGGCAGCCGCTCCCGGTAGAGGTCCTTGTATGCCGCGAACGCGTCGGAGCTGTTCGCCAGCATCTCCTCGACCAGCGCGTCGACGGCGTCGACGAAGCGATCCCGGGGAGCGGAGCGGGCGGCCAGCCCGATCTCGACGGCTTCGATGCCGGTGATCGTGCGAGCCGTGTACGACAGCTCACGGGCGCGGGTGATGCCGACCGCGTCGGCGAGTCGTTGCGACATGCCCCACGTCGGGCGGATGCCGAACTTGGCGTGCGTGTCGGCGAGCTTGGCCTCGTCGGCGACGATCATCACGTCGCAGGCGAGCGCGAGCTCGAGCGCGCCGGTGAAGCAGAAGCCGTTGACGGCGGCGACGACCGGCTTGGGCATCGACGACAGGGTGGCCGTGAGACGACGGGCCGGAACGTCGAGGAGGTCGCCGACCTTGCCGTTGGCGAGCTGACGTTCACCGAGCGCCTTGAGGTCGACGCCGGCGCTGAACGCGCGCCCGGCTCCGGTGAGCACCACGACGCGGATCGCCGGATCGGCAGCGACGGTGTCGGCGGCGTCGTTCAGCTGGCGCAGCATCGTCGGCGTGATCGCGTTCAGCGCGTCGGGTCGATCCATCGTGATCGTCGCCACGCCGTTGCCCGACTCCAACCGCACCTGTTGCTCGTCGCTCATTCCCCCGTTGTAGCCCCGCCGCTTCGTCGATCCGGTGTCAGGCACCTCGTCGGCGCCACTGCGAACGACGGTCCAGGCCCACAATGGTGACGGGCGCCGGTACGAACCCGGATGGCGAAGGCATGGTTCGCCTCAGGTGGCGGCGGGTTCGAGCGTGTCGCCGAGCAGATCCTCGACTTCAAGTGGGGCTACCTCGACGGCGATGTTCTGAGCTGGTCGCCCGCTGATCTCGACGAGGTTCTGTTCGGCCTGTACCCGGCCAAGGTCCTGCTCGATGCAGAGGCGATTGCCGAGGTCCCTCCGGGCTTCGTCTCGTTCCTCCGATTCCTCGCCGGCCGTCGGCCGGAACACTCACCGCCGTTCGAGGTGCTCGCGGAGTACGTCGAGCTGTCGGCGTCGCGCTTCATCTCGGCGATGAACGACGAGGACAACTGGTCCTTCGGCAAGCGCATGTGGTCGACCGCTCTCGGCGAGGGCGTCGATCTGACCGACGAGGACGCGATCGGGCGCTGGATGGAGGACTTCAACTCGCGGACGCTGGGCGAGCGGGACCAGATCCTCGGTCGGCTTCCGGCGCCGGGCGACGGACTGTTGCGGGCCGTGTTCGGCTCGATGCCTCCAGTCGTGTTGGCGTCTGAGGACGAGCTGCGCTCGCTGGCCGCCGACAGCGTGCTGGTTCGTCGGCTCACGGCACTGGTCTGGTACGTCGGTGACGGCCGCACTGTGACCGACCGCGGGAACTTCAGGCTCGCCGACGGGAAGGAGCTGGTCGCCGTGCTCGGCACCGACGACCGGTTCGACGAGCAGATCGGCGACCGGGTGTTCAAGACGAAGAGCAGCGAGGACCTGAGCGACGTCGACTGGACATACCGGCTCGCGCTCGAGACCCTGATGCTGGAGATCGACGGGAGCAAGCTGCTTCCCAGGGCGAATACTGGGTGGGCTGAATCGGCCCTCGACACCGCATACGGCGCGTTCCTCGTGATGCTGAAGCGAATCGGCCCGGTGCAGCAACGGTACCGCTCGGACCATTACGGCTGGGGTTGGTACGCCGAGGCGCTCGATGCGCAGCTCACACCGCTGCTGTTGGAGCTCTACCGAAACCGCGAGCCACGCGAGGTCGACGAGCTGGCCGAGACGACGTGGAACGTGCTGCAGGACGAGTACGACCTGTCGAACGTTCCTGCCGACAAGCTCGCCCACCACCGCAGCCTGGTCGAGAACGCGATGCGGCACGCCCTCGATCGGCTCGCCGAACTCGGGATCGTCGAGATCGCCGACGAGATCCGCACGCCCCCCAAGTACGGCGGTGTCGAGCGCAGCGGAGGAACGTTGCAGCTGGCCCCGCTCGGCCTGTGGGCGATGCAACGGATGGCCTCGACGCTGACGGGCGCGCCGATCGTCGGAGCCCGGCGTGAGATGTCGGCGGCCGAGCTGCTTCGCGCCGTCGGCAATCTTGCCGACGACGTGGCGCGCGGGGAGATTGACGCGTGGGTCGACCACCACGGCGACTCCGCTGCCGACGAGCTGTGCGCAGCGCTACCGGGTGCCGATGAGACCGGGCGCGGGCTCGCCTTCCGGGCACTCCTGCGGATCGGCGCCAGCCGCCGCGGCCGTCGAGACGCTGGGCGAGCACCCCGACCTCGCCGAGTTCGTCACCGTCTTCCGCGTCGACACCCTCACAGCGTCGCCCGACGAGATGAACCGGGCCGGCGACGCTGAGGGATGGATCGGGCTGCTGCACACCGTGCTCGAACTGTGGGGCCCCAACGCCGCGGCGGCAGCGTGGGCGGTCCCGGCGGCCGGCGATCCAGGTATCGACGCGATGCTGAACACGGCGTGGCGCATCCCCGGTCTCGCCACGGGCGAAGTGCTCGCCGCCGTCGGCGGTCACCACCCCGACAAGGGCGTTGCGAAGGCAGCCCGAAGGGCCCTCTTCAAGTACCGCAGCGCGAGCTGACGGCGTCGAGAGCAGCACGAGTAGGTCGAAGCCGAGGTCGACCTACCCGGCGCGCTTGAGGACCGCGAAGCAGCGCCACAATCACCCTCGCCGACGTCGTGGTGGCCACCTGACTCGAAACCCCACGTCGGGCCGATCAAGCCCCGATGCGCGTCCGCTCCTGGTCGGCTGGCGCCAACTCAGCGCGAGCGTCACCGATCACATCCCAGGCGGTGCGCAGGAAGAGCACCGCGATTGCGACGCCGACGATCACGTCGGGCCAGACGCTGTCGAGCCGCCAGACCGCCGCGGCCGCTGCGAGCACTGCCGCGTTCGCGATCAGGTCGTTGCGCGAGCACAACCACGTCGAGGTCATGTTGATGTCGTCGGAGCGGTGCCGCCACAAGAGTGCGAACGCCCATGTGTTGCCGGCGAGCGCGACGAGCCCCATGAGCGCCATCGCGTCGGCGACCGGTGGTGTGCCGTCGACGGCACGCCATACCGCCTGGCTCAATACGACAAGACCGAACACCAACTGCACGACACCTTTGGACAGCGCGGCGCGCGCACGCCACCGAGTCCCGCGTTGCAGCACCCACAAGCTGAACGCATAGACGAATGCGTCGCCGAGCATGTCGAGCGAATCCGCGAGCAGCGCCGTCGAACGCGCCCACCAGCCGACGACGAACTCGACGACGAAGAGCACGGCGTTGATCCCGAGGACCACCCACAGCACCGTCCGTTGGCGGTCGCGCAGCGCGACGAGTGCGTCGTCGTCGGCATCGCAGCACCCAGCACCCATACGCAGCAGTCTGTCAGCCTCGGATTCCCTCGGCTACCCGCAACCTCACGCCGAGATCCGACGTTCGTTGCGAGCGATTCGAGCCGCGTGTCCGAATCGGCTCGAGCCGGCACGCAAAGGCTTGCAGAACGTCCACCGAGCGGGCACGGAGAACTGACGCGGCGGCCGGCAGGGGACGCACTCCGGCACGAGCGATGATCGCGCTCGGCTTCGCACGGCCCGGACCCCGAAACAGCGGTCAAACTTCAACCCATTCTTCGACCGGACGAGTAGAAACCGGGTAGAAGCCGTCAGCACACTACAGCAGTGTTGTTTGCATTTGCCCAGCTCAATGGACAGTTCCTGGACTGGAGTGGACTGTGGATAGCCCCGAGAATCTGAGTTCAAGTCCGCTCTCGCCCGCGACGAAACCGCTGTTCAGCGGGGGTGCCTGGCGCCTCGGCTCCGAGTGCGGGGTGGTTCCCGCCGATGCAGTCGACCGCAAGTTCGCCATCGCCGTCGACGACCTCACGTCGTGCTCGCCGAATGACCGAGGGACCTCAACGGGCGTCGTGGGAGGTGGGACGTACGATGAGGGGATGAGCGAACGCGTGCCGTTGTCGGTGCTCGACCTGGCCCCGGTGCCATCGGGAGTCGGTGCAGGTGAGGCGTTGCGCAACTCGATCGACCTGGCTCGATTCGTCGAGGAACTCGGCTACACCCGCCACTGGGTCGCCGAGCACCACAACTTTCCGGGGATCGCGAGTTCGTCGCCGGCGGTGCTCATCGCGCACCTCGCTTCGGCGACCTCGACGATCCGGGTGGGTGCCGGCGGCGTGATGCTGCCCAACCACGCGTCGTTGACGGTCGCCGAGCAGTTCGGGATGCTCGAGGCGATCCATCCGGGTCGGATCGATCTCGGCCTCGGTCGGGCGCCCGGGACCGATCCCGTGACGGCCGCGGCGCTGCGTCGCGGCCCGTCACAGGCCGACGAGTTCCCCGAGCAGTTGGGCGACCTGCTCGCGTTCTTCGCGGGCACGCACCCGCGCATCACCGCCGTGCCGGCCACGGGCCATCGTCCCGCGCTGTGGCTGCTCGGCTCCAGCGACTACAGCGCCACGGTCGCAGGTCACCTCGGTGTGCCGTTCTCGTTCGCCCACCACTTCGCCTCGGCGAACACCGCTGCGGCGCTGGCCGTGTACCGCGACGCGTTCCGGCCGTCGCAGTGGCTCGAGCAGCCGTACGCCATGATCGGCGTGCCGGTGGTGTGTGCCGACACCGACGAGCGCGCCGAGTTCCTCGCCCGCCCGAGCGCGCTGTCGTTCACCCGTTTGCGGCAGGGTCGCCCGATCCAGCTCGTCACGCCCGAGGAGGCCGCCGAGTACGAATGGACCCCGATGGAGGAGGCGCTGCTCGCGACGTGGCGTCAGCCGCAGGTGATCGGTGATCCGAGTTCGGTACGCCGCCAACTCGACGAACTCGTCGAACGATTCCGGGTCCAGGAACTGATGGTCACCACCATGACCCACTCCCACGCCGATCGTCGCGACAGCTACCGCCTGCTCGCCCACGCCTGGCACCCTGCCCCCGCCGCCAGCCCCAGCTGAGCTGACCAGCACCGATCCACGCACGGTCCCGGACGCGCCGATCCGGCACGTGCCTTCCGGCACCGAACCATTGAGGCCGGGTGACGGGTTGGGTGGGGGTGATCGTGGGTACGGTCGTCGCGATGGACACACTCGAACTGCCGGTCGTCGACACCGCGGAGCTGCCCGCCGTTGCGACGACGGCCTCGCCTCGCCGTCGCCAGGCGCGCCCACCGTTCGTGTTGCGTATGTTCGCGGCACTCGCCGGTGTCGGGGCGAGCCTCGTCACGGTGGCGCTGCTGCTGTCCGACCGTGCGCCCGGCCTCGTCGAGACGGCGTTCGGTGATCGGGCCCGCCGTCTGTGGGAGCGCATCGACGCCAGCGAACGAGCGCAGTTCGTCACCGAGGGCGAACTCCCGCAGACCGACTTCGTCGTGCACGTCCTGATCTGGACCGTGGTGGCGGCGCTGGTCGGTCTGGCCGTCTGGTCGTGGCGAGGACTCGCGGTCTCGGCCGTCCTCGTGGCGACGGCGAGCGGCCTGCTCGAGCTGGCGCAGGGCCGATACGCCACGACCCGCGTCGTCGAAGCCCGTGACATGATCGCCAACCTGCTCGGCGTCGGACTCGGGATCGCGCTCGCCGCGCTCTGTTACCTGGTGTGGTCGATGTTCGCCGCCCTCGGCCGATCGCTGTCCCGGCGCTGACGAGCACGCAGCCGGCACGACCGGCACGCCCGCCGCCCGGCACGCCAGCCGGCGCCGGCCCCACTCGCGGTCACCGGCCCCACCCGCGGTGACCTGGCCCAACTACGGTGTCGTCGGATGAGACTCAACGTGGTTCGACGGGGTGTCGGCCGTCCGATCGTGCTGCTGCACGGGCTCGGGACGTCGGCGGCGACCTGGGCGGCGGTCACCGAGGCGCTCGACGAACGATTCGAGACCCTCTCGGTCGACCTGCTCGGGCACGGCGACTCGCCCGTGCCCGACGACCCCGCCGAGTACACCCGTGACCGAGCCCTCGACGACCTCGACGACGTGCTCGACGATCTCGACGAGCCACCGATCCTCGTCGGTCACTCGCTCGGCGGGTACCTCGCCCTCGCGCACGCAGCCACTCGCCCGGAGGCGTTGCGCGGCATCGTCGTGCTCAACACCGGTCCGGGGTTCCGGGACGCGACGAAGCGCCAGGAGTGGAACGACCGGTCGAAGCGCAACGCACATCGGTTCGGCGTGCCCGAGCAGGTGACCACGCTCAACCTGCAAGAGGACTCGGTGGTGATGGATCGGATCACCACGATCAAGACCCCGACGCTGGTCCTGGCCGGTGGCGACGACCGACCGGAATACCAAGGGTCCGGTCAGTATCTCGAACGCAAGATGCCCGATGCCCGACTGATCGTGCTCGACGGCGGCGGACACTCGATGCACGAGGACACGCACGCGACCGAGGTCGCCGAGATCATCGCAGCGTTCGCTTCGACGCTCCCCTGAGTCGACGCGGCCGGCGCACGCCGAGGATCCCGCTCGGGAACTTGATCGCCGCGACGATCAACATCACGCCGTTGATCGCGAGTTGGACGTCGGACGACCCGGGGCTGAGACGCTCGAGTGTGACCGTCAGCAGTCCGCCGGCGCCGAGCACCCCGGCGAGGAGCGCGGCGAGCGGGGCGGCCGCGCCCGCGAGGTACGTGATGGCGACCGCGACGATCGAATCGAGCACGCCGAACGAACTCGACGTCACCAGCTCTCGGCGATAGGCGAGCATCGTGCCGGCCAAGCCGGCGATGAGCCCGGCGATCGCGAACGCGCCGAGCTTCGTGAGCGCGACGTTGATGCCGGCTGCCTCGGCCGCGCGATCGTTGGCGCGAACGGCGAGCCACCGACGCCCCGTGCCGCTCAGCCGCAGGTTGATGACACCGAGCAGGCAGAACAGCAACACGATCACGACCAGGATGCCGAACTGCCAGCGTGGGAAGAGGTCGCCCGCTGCCGAGATGCGCAAGTCGACACCGAACGCCTTCGGTGGGGTCACGGTGGCGCCGGTCAGGCCGCCGGTCAACCATCCCCAGCGGAAGAGCAGTTCCTCGACGGCGACCGCCGCGGCCAGGGTCGCGATCGCCAGCGTCATCCCGCGGGTACGCAGCGCGGCGAGGCCCGACACCACACTGACGACGACCGCCACGGCCGCGCCGAGCAACGGGGGCAGAGGGAACGGCAACGACAGGTCGTCGCTGACTCGGACCATCGAGAACGCGGCGACGCCGGCGACCGCGAAGGTGGCCAGCGAGATCTGACCGACGAGACCGGTCAGCACCACGACCGAGAGTGCGAACGTCGCCGCGATCGACGACACGATGATGCCGGTGCGCCACTGACTGTCGAGCGTGAGCAAGCCGATCACGCTGGCGACGGCGACCGCTACGGCGATCAGCCGAGCGTGGCGGTGCACGGTCGGGCGGGGCAGGCGCACCCCGGTGAGCGACGAACGGCCCGGCAGCGGATCGCCACGGACGAACAGGGTGACGAGCACGAGCGCGAACGGGAGGCCCTGCTGCAGACCGATGTCGGGCAGCCACGCCCAGTCCGCCTGCAGGTTGAGGATCTCCGACTGTGCCATCCCGATCGCCAGACCGGTCGCCGCGGTGACGGGGAGCGACCGGAAACGTCCGGGCAGCGCGGCGGCGAGCGCAGGCACGATCAGCAGGCTCGAGGTGCCGGGATCGAGTCGGATGATCGGTGCGGCCATGATCATCGCCAAGGCCGCGAGCACGGCAGCGAGACTCCAGTTGACGATGCCGATGGGATGCGGCGAGATCCCGATCATCGTCGCGGCCGTGCGATTCTCCGACACGGCACGGGTGCGCAGTCCGAACATGGTCGTGCGGTACACCCACCACAACACCGCCGTCGTGAGGACGACACCGCCGGCGAGCAGGTAGCGATCGAGCGGAGCGACGACGCCGGCGATCGTGACCAGACGGTCGGGGAGGGGTCCGTCGATGATGAACGCCGCCGCACCCTGCTGGTCGAAGCGCAGGCCGGCGACGGAGATCAGATACAGCAGCAGCCCGAGCGAGGCGACGAGCCCGGCCAGCGGTGGCGCGGTGTCGAGGTGGCGGAAGATCAGCCAGTAGAGCGCGGCACCCAACGCCATCGCGTACACGACGATGATGACGAGCGCCGTGACGACGGTCGGCCGGTCGACGAGATGGAACCGGTCGGGAAGGCCGACGATCGGCAGCACCAGGTCACCGGTCGCGCGGAGTTCGTAGTAGCTGAACGCGAGGAACATCCCGACCGCGGCGTGGGCGAAGTTGATGATCCCCGACGCGCGGTGCGTGACGACGACCCCGATGCCGAGCGCCGCGATGACGGCGCCGACACCGAGTCCGAGGAGCAGGAAGGTGAAGTGGCTGCTCACTCGATCACGGAGAACAGCGCCGGCGTGTCGATCCAATCGGTGGCGCCGGCGACCTCCTCACCGACCGCGGGGACCTCGAACAGCACCTGCTGCGGAGCGCACAGCGCAGGGAGTCCGGGGACCTGTGCGCCGTCGCAGGTGTAGGGGTGTCCCCAGAACGACGGCCGGTCGACGGCGCTGCGGGCGAGCTCGATCAGCGACTCCGACGACACGGCGTCCGGGCCGAGTTCGACCATCAACGCGTACAGGTTCATGAACCCGCGGAACCCGACGGTGCCGGCGCCTCCCGCCGGCTCGGTGGCGTACGTGTCGGTGACCAGTTCGAACACCTCCGCTTCGGGGTCGCCCGTCTGGACGGGTCCTTCGGAGTTGAACAGCGGTCCGACCGCTGCCTCGCCCGCGGCCTCGATGATGGCGTCGGCCGCGCACGCACCGGTGAGGTACAGCTGGCCGTCGTAGCCGAGATCGACCGCGGTCTCCATCACCGGCAGGCAGGCACTGTCGGCGGCGAGCACGATGAGTGCGTCGGCGTCGATCTCCTGTGCCTTGGTGAGGACCGGCAAGAAGTCGGTGGCGACGATCGAGAACGGCACGAGTTCCACCTCGAGCCCGAGCGACTCGCCGACGACGGCGCCGTAGTCGCGCGCCGCGACCTCGAACGACTCGAATTCGCCGTAGGCCAGCGCGACCCGCTGCGCACCGTTGTCCGCGGCATGGCTCATGTACGCCGCGGCCGCACCGGTGCCGCCGCCGGAGAAGAAGAACGCGTTCGCGCTGCGCTGTTCGACGAGGTTGGCCGGGATGCCACCGACGACGGCGAGGCCGTTCTGCTCGATGACGGGATACGACCCGTTGCTGGTCACGTCGACCCCGCCGACGAGCGCGATGACGTCGTCTTGCACCATCTGCAACGCGCACGACTGGGACTGTTCGACGTCGAAGCTCGTGACACAGGTGACGAGCTCGACGGGTCGACCGCCCACTCCGCCGAGTTCGGCGTTGACCCACGCAACGGCGGCCTCGGCAGCGGCGCGCACTTCGGGGAACGACCCGAGCGGGGTGTTCTCCTGGTTGATCATCCCGATGCGGACGGGTTCGAGCGAGTCGTCGGCCGGCGTGGCCGAGGTCGGGAGCGTCCCGAGGAACCACTCGGCGCCGCCCAGCTGCCAGACCACCGATCCGTCGTCGGGCACGTCGGTGTCGGTGTCGTTTCCGGTGTCGGTGCCGGTGTCGGTCGTGTCCGGCTCGGTGTCGGTCGGCTCGGGCTCGGCCGGCTCGGTGTCACCGGTCTCTGGCTCGGTGTCGGCCGGCTCGGTGTCGCCGCTCTCGGGCTCGGCCGGCTCGGTGACCGCGGGCTCGGAATCGGCGGTGGCCGCCGTGTCCGGCTCGGGCTCGGAACAACTCGCGGTGATGAGCGCGACGACCGTCGCAACGGCCGCGATCGCACGTGAACGTTTCCCCATGTTCAGCTCCCCTCAGGCTGCGTGCTGAACAGTGTTCAGCTGATGCGCTACCGTAGCAGTCGCACAGCAGGTCGGCCGACCGCTGGACACCGCTGGAGGATGAGGCGACATGACCACCACCGACGAACCCATCACCGAGATCACCGAGGCAGAACTGCCCTGGCATCTCCGAGAGAACCGAGCACCGATTCCTGACGAGGTGACGATCACCGACCTGCAGGTCGTGGGCGCATTGCCGCCCGAACTCAACGGTCGATACCTGCGCAACGGTGCCAACCCGGTCACCGGCCACTCCGAGCACTGGTTCCTCGGCGACGGCATGATCCACGGGATCGAGCTGTCGAACGGCTCGGCCAACTGGTACCGGAATCGCTACGTCCGCACGCCGCTGTTCGAGAACCCCGGCGTCGACCGGATGGAACTCGGCTACCTCAACCCCGAGACGATCTCGTTCGACTACGAGATCAGCACGGCCAACACTCACGTCATCGCGCACAACGGCAAGATCCTCGCCCTCGAGGAGGGCGCGTTCCCGTACGAGATCACGCCCCAGCTCGACACCGTCGGGCCCTGCACGTTCAACGGCAAGCTGGCGACGGCGATGACCGCCCACCCGAAGATCTGCCCGGAGACCGGCGAGCTGTTGTTCTTCGGCTACAGCTCCCTGCCGCCCTACCTCGTCTACCACCGCGTTTCCGCGACGGGCGAAGTGCTGCAGTCGACCGAGATCTCCGTCACCGGGCCGACGATGATGCACGACTTCGTCGTGTCGAGGAACTACTCGGTCTTCATGGATCTCCCGGCGATCTTCGACATGGAACTCGCGATGAGCGGGGGCATGCCGATCCGTTGGAGCGACGAGTACCCGGCACGGTTCGGGATCATGCCGCGCACGGGCAGCGACGCCGACGTCCGCTGGTTCGACGTCGACCCGTGCTACGTCTTCCACACGCTCAACGCGCACGAAGAAGGCGACGAGGTCGTCGTGCGTGGCTGTCGGATCCGCGAGCTGTGGCGCACCAGCGCCGACATCGGCGACCCCGATCAGACCAACGCCGACGACGCCCCGCGCATGTGGGAGTGGCGCTTCAACCTGTCGACCGGTGCCGTGTCGGAACGCCAGCTCGACGACCGTTCGTCGGAGTTCCCGCGGGTGCCCGACGCCCTCGTCGGCCTCCCCAACCGCTACGGCTACAGCATGTCGACCAACGCTGCGCAGACCGCCGGCGAGATCTTCAAGTACGACCTCGCCAACGGCGGGTCACGGACCTCGCACGTCTTCCCGGAAGGGCAAATGCCGGGCGAGCCGGTGTTCGTCCCAGCCGACGGTGCGACCAGCGAAGACGACGGCTACCTGTTGACCTTCGTGCACGACGAGACGACCGACACGTCGCACCTCACCGTGCTCGACGCGTCGTCGATCGAGTCCGACCCGGTGGCGCAGGTGCATCTGCCGCGACGGATCCCGGCCGGATTTCACGGCAGTTGGGTTGCCGATTGACGCGAGGTCGCGCATCCTGACGACATGGCGATGTTGACTCGCGAACGGATCATCGCCGCCGCCCGGAACACCGTCGAGCGAGACGGGCACGAGCAGGTGTCGGTGCGCAAGCTCGCGAGCGAACTCGGTGTCACCGCGCCGGCGCTCTACGACCACGTCGCTTCGAAGGACGAGGTGCTACGCGCCGTCGCGGAACAGGGCTACGTCGCGCTCGGTGAGGTGTCGTCGGTCGCCGACGAACTCGACCGTCCGATCGATCGCGTGCGCGCCCGTGCGCTCGCCTACGTCGAGTTCGCCCGGACGCATCCCGAGTTGTTCCGGGTGATGTTCATGTTCCGCCCGGCGGCGGTGGCCATCGAGGCCGACAACGAACTCGGTGCGGCGAGCGAGGTGTTCGAAGCGGGGCAGGCCGATCTCGCCCGAGCCATCGCGGCCGGCGACCTCGGCGGACACGATCCGGTGCATCTCGGCCTGACGATGTGGGCGGCGGTGCACGGTGTCGCGACGGTGTCGATCATCGCGCCGCCGGTGGGTGCGTCGGTCGCCGAGACCGTCGTCGACGCGATGCTCGCCGGCCTCCGCCCGAGTTGAGGGGTCGGCTACGACTCGGTCTGCTCGGTCTGCGCGCGTGCGACCGCTGCCCGGGCGCGTCGGATCGAACCGAGCAGCTGCCACACGAGGACGCCGATGACGATCACGCCCGCCGCGCCGATCGCCCACACCACCCACGACACGCCCTCGTCTTCCTCCACGAACACCAGCGACGGTTCCGGCGCGGACGGATCGAACGTGAAGCGGAAATCGTCGTCGACCACGTCATCGTCGATCGACAGCACCGTGTGGGCGACGCGGTACTCCCCGGGCGCGGTCAGTGGCTCGGCGAACACGATGCGAGCTTCGATCTCGGTGAGCATCTCGAAGGCGGCGTCGACCACCGCACCGTCGGGGCCGGTCACCTCACCGTCGAACGTCACGATGAAGTCGCCGTAGAACAGCTGGATCTCGGTGATGTCGCCGCCGACGACGGCGTCGGGGCCCGGGCTGGCCGCGGCGAGCCCCGAGTGTGCCGACGCCACACCGGGCGCGACGAGCGCGAGCACGATCGTGAGCACCGACGCGAGCGCGGCCGTGAGCGCAGCTGCTCGCACGGTCGGCGGCACGGTCGCTGGCACGGTTGGCGGCACGGTTGGCGGCACGGTCGCGGTCGGCTCGGCGGTGGGCCGGCGGAGGGTGAGCGGCAACGACACGACGTCAGTGTGGCAGGTGGACTCCGCGTCGCGCCTGCATCGACCGAGCACGGCTCGCGCGAAGCCGTTACCTTGCGATCGTGACCTCGCCTGCGACGTTCGAACTGGTCGACGTGGTCGCCGGCCCGGCCGACGCACCCATTCTGCGCGGCATCAGCCTGACCGTGCCGTGTGAGGGGATCCTCGCCGTCGCCGGCCCGTCGGGCTCGGGGAAGTCGACGCTGTTGCGCTTGCTGAACCGGCTCGACAGCCCGGTGTCGGGCACGATCCGGTGGCAGGGTCGCGACCTCACGGAGTGGGATCCGACCCAGCTGCGGCGCAGCGTGGCGATGGTCTTCCAGAAGGCGCCGATCTTCCCCGGCACGGTGTTCGACAACTTCGTGGTCGCGCGAGCCGACCTCACCCGTGAGCGCGCCGAGCATGTCGTCGACCACGTCGGACTTCCGGTCGAACTGCTCGATCGTCCGGCCGCGACGCTCAGTGGCGGCGAGGCGCAGCGGATGTCGATGGCGCGCGCCCTGCTGACCGATCCGATCGTGCTGCTCGCCGACGAGCCGACCGCCGCCCTCGATCGTGCGTCGCGGGTGACCATCGAGGACCTCGGCCGCGAGATCGCCGACTCGGGCGTCCCGATCGTGTGGATCACGCACGACACCGAACAGCTCCGGCGACTCGCCGACCACGTGGTCGTGCTGCGTGGCGGGCAGATCGCCGCGTTCGGTCACCTCAGCGAACTCGAACAGCACGACGACGCGTTCGTACGCGATGCGGTGGGGGCACGATGAACAGGGCCGACATCGGCCTGCTCGGGCTGGCGGCGTCGAGCATCCTGATCGCCGTCGCCCTGGCGATCTCGATGTGGCGTCGACTCGGGCTCGAGCGGAGTCTGCTGTGGTCGGCGCTGCGCGCGCTCGTGCAACTCCTGATCGTCGGTGCGGCATTGCAGTTGGTGGTCGACGACGACGACCCCTTGATCTTCTCGGCGATCTGGCTCGTCGTGATGCACGTGTTCGCGGCGTACACGACGTGGCGTCGAGCGCGAGACGTGCCGTCGGTGTTCCCGCTGTCGCTCGCCGCGTACTCGGCGTCGGCGGCCGTGACGCTCGGTGTGCTCTTCGGGTTCGGTGTCTACGAATTGGAAGGCCGCACGATCGTTCCGCTCGCGGGCATCGTGGTCGGCAACTCGCTGTCGGCGACCGTGCTCGTGTCGCGTCGACTCTTCGATGCGGCCACCGAGCGGCGCGAGGAGATCGAAGGGCGCCTGGCGCTCGGGTTGTCGGCGCGTGATGCGTTCCAGCCGATCCTGCGCGAGTCGCTGCGTACGGCGTTGATCCCCCAGATCGAGTCGACCAAGGCGGTCGGGATCATCGCGCTGCCGGGGGCGATGGTCGGGCTGATTCTCGCTGGTGTCGACCCCGCCGATGCGGTCCGCGTGCAGGTGTCGGTGATGTATCTGGTGCTGGGCAGCGTGGCCACGACCACCGCGGTGATGAGTGTCGGGATCTCCCGCCAACTGTTCACGCCGGCTCAGCAACTCATCCGCCGAAGCTGAGCCGACCGGACCGTGGTGCCGGAACCGGCACGGCCGTCGGCGACTGCCTAGGGTGCCGGCATGCGATTCGTCACGGCCGAGATCGATCCCGTCGATGCGTACAAGCTGTTGAGTGGGCTCGTCGTGCCGCGCCCGATCGGTTGGATCGGATCGCGCAGCACCGACGGGGTCAACAACCTCGCCCCGTACTCGTTCTTCAACGGTGTCGCTGCCTCGCCGCCGACCGTGATCTTCGCGCCGACCGGACAGCCGGTGGCTCGCAAGGACACGTTGCGCAACGTGCGCGAGACCGGTGTGTTCACCGTCAACATCGTGAACTTCGCGCTCGGTCCCGCGATGAACGTGACGTCGGGGACCTATCCCGACGACGTCGACGAGTTCGAGGTGGCCGGGCTGACGGTGCGCGAGGCCGACCTCATCGACGCTCCGATCGTCGCCGAGGCGCCGGCCAGTTTCCAGTGCGCGGTGACCCAGATCGTCGAGGTCGGCCACGCGCCGATGGGAAGCCAGGTCGTCTTCGGGGAGGTGCTCGCGTTCGACGTCGACGACGACCTGCTCGACGGCACCCGCGTCGATCAGGTCGCGCTCGATCCGATCGGACGCCACGTCGGCAACCTCTACTCCCATCGCGGCACGCTCTACGACATGCCCCGACCCGACTGACGTCGTCGCGGTGTCGGCTCGCCAGCAACCCCACCGGCCGGAAGTAGCGTCGCCGCTTGGATGATGGACGCAGCGCAGCGAGCTGACGGCGAACGACGCCGACCCGGGCCGATCGTGGCGGGCGCGGTCGCTGCGGCGGTGATGTTCGGCTTGGGTCTGGTGAAGATCGGCCGGTCCTTCGGCTACGACGAGGGTTTCACGTACGCGTACTTCATCAACGGCGGATCGGTGCGCCGAGCGTTGACCACCCAGATCGTGTTCAACAACCATCCGATGTTCGCGGCGACGCAGAGCGTGGCATGGAAGCTCGGCCTCACCGGCGAGACGGCGCAGCGATTGGGGCCGCTGCTGTGCGGCGCGGTCGCGGTCGGCGTGGTCGTCTGGTACACGGCGCGGCGGGCCGGGATCATCGGCGGGGCGGCCGCTGGGGTGGTCGTGGCGCTCAACCCGTTCTTCTTCGACAACGCCCGCCAGCTGCGCGGCTATGCGCTCGCCACGATGTGCGTCGTGCTGGCGGCGGTCGCGTTGCAGCGGTCGTGGACCGATCATCGACGGCGTTGGCTCGTCGCGCAGGGCGTCTGCATGGTCGTGGCCGTGACGACACACAGCTACAGCGCGGTCACGATCCTGATGCTCGCCGCGTCGTCGCTCGCGCTGGGTCACGTGCGACGCGCGCACCTCGTCACCTGGGTGACCTCGGCGGTCGCCGCGCTCGCCATCATGTCGCCGTTGATCGACGACATCCGGGCGAACGCCGCCGCTCGGGGCTCCCGCTTCGACGAGTCCTTCCCGACCGATCTGCTTCGCGCGCTCGGCGGATGGGAGCGGCCGGCGGTGGCGATCACGTTCGCCGCGGCCGGCATCGGCGTGTTCGAGATCGGCCGCCGCTCGCGACGGCACGCGCTGGCGCTCGGCGCAGCGGGCTCGGTGCTCGGTGCCGTCGTGCTCCTGCTGTGGCTCGTCATCCAGCCGTTCGACCTGTACGCCCGGTTCTTCATCAGCGCGCTGCCGCTGCTCGCCGTGTTGGCCGGCGTCGGCGTCGGCCGCGTCGTCGACGGGATCGGTCGCCTCGCCGGGAGCGGATCGACTCGACTGATCGGTCAAGCCGCAGGAGCGGGCGTGGTCGTCGCGTTGGTCCTGGTGCTCGCCGGACCCGTGCGCGATCTGTTGCAGACCGAGTCGCCGATCCGTGATGCGGCAGGCATGGTCGATCGGGCACGGGCCGCCGGGCTCGAGGTGTGCGGCCGCAACACCGAACCGATGCTGGTGTACACCGCTCCGATGCCGCTGCTCAGTGGCCTCGACGGCTTCGGCGAGTGCGAGGTGTTCGTCAGCGTGTTGTCGATGTCGTCCGACGTTCGAGCCGCCGTCACCGCACGCTTCGATGGTGAAGCGCGACTCGGCGGCACCGTCGCCGTCTTCGCCGACGCGTCGGTGATCGACGCGATCGTCGCCGGCTCCTGACGCCGACGCCCCGGTCGCGCCGGCCGCGGCTGGCCAGCGTCCGGTCAGCGCTGCCGTGATCGACGAGCGAACAGTGGGGAGTACCGCACGATGCAGATCACGGCCTGTACGCCGTCACGCCAGCCGATCTTCTTGCCGTCGTCGTAGGTGCGGCCGGTGTAGGAGATGCCGACTTCGTAGACCCGCACCTTCATCGCGGCGACCTTCGCGGTCACCTCCGGCTCGAATCCGAACCGATCCTCGCGCAGGTCGATCTGCTGGATGATCTCGCGTCGGAACGCCTTGAAGCACGTCTCCATGTCGGTCAGGTTCAGGTCGGTGAACGCATTCGACAGCAGCGTGAGGAGGCGGTTGCCGACCGAATGCCAGAAATAGAGCACGCGGTGGGGCCGACCCGACACGAATCGCGACCCGTACACGACGTCGGCCACGCCGCGCTCGAGCGCTTCGAGCAGCAGTGGGTACTCGGCCGGGTCGTATTCGAGGTCGGCGTCCTGGACGATCACGTACTCGGCCGTGGCGAGCGCGAAGCCGGTCCGCAGCGCGGCACCCTTTCCCCGGTTGACGCCGTGCTCGACGATGCGGACGCGCTCGTCGACCACGCCACGAGCGGCGTCGATCGTCCCGTCGGTCGACCCGTCGTCGACGACGATCACCTCGGCGACCCACGGCGAGGCGAGGACGCGCTGGAGCAACGTCGCGACCGTGGCGGCCTCGTTGAAGCACGGCACGACGACACACAGACATCGGCGGGGCGTCAGCGGTTGATCGTGGACCACGCCCCGAAGCATTCCATGCTCGCCACCGTGGGCCAACCCCACCGCTCCGAGAGGGCGCGGGTCAGGTGGGACGACTGCGGAGCACGGTGCCGGGACGCGCCCCGGTCGGGGCGCCGTGGTCGAAGGTGACCTCGCCGGACTTGATCGTGTACAGGTAGCCGTCGACGTCTTGCAGCAAGCGCCGCCCACCGGCCGGGAGGTCGTGGACCATTCGGGGAGGATGCAGATGCAGCCCGGCGTGGTCGATCACGTTGACGTCGGCGATCTTGCCGGGGGCGAGTCGGCCACGGTCGGTCATCCCATACGCGTCGGCGGTCGCCGCCGTCTGCAGTTGCACGGCCCGCTCGATCGGGATCCTCGGACCGCGGCTGCGGTCTCGTGTCCAATGGGTCAGCATGTAGGTCGGGAAGCTCGCGTCGCAGATCAACCCGCAGTGCGCCCCGCCGTCGCCGGCGCCCGGGATCGTGTTGGGGTGTTCGAGCATCTCGCGGATCGCCTCGTGATCGTGTCCGTGGTAGTTGCCGAGCGGGGAGAACATGAAGCTCGTCCCGTCGTTCTCGAGCATCCACTCGATGACGACGTCCTCGGCGCGGCGCCCCTCGCGTTCCGCGACGCCCGCCGCGCTCGACTCGGCAGTCGGCTCGTAGTCGACCGGATCGCCCAGCCGGTAGATCTGATGCCACGCGGTGGCCATGTAGGTGACGAACGGGTCCTTCGTCAGCGGCTGCTCCGCGAGCAGGCGCTCGACGAACGCCGGGTCGCGCAGCAGGGCGACCTTCTCGGCCAGCGAGTCGCCCCAGTGCTCGCGGAAGCTCGGATGGGCGATGAAGGGGTGGAACGAACTCTGCAGCCCGAACAGCATGCCGGTCGGCCGCACGGCGACCTGGGGGATCAGCGGTGCGTTGGCTGCGGTGACCTCCGCGGCGTCGCCGAGGGCACGTCGGAACGCGTCGGGCACCCGGGGGGTCTGCGCGAGCGTGTACGTGGTCGGGCAGCCCATCTCCTTGAGCGTGTCGAGCCAGTCCTCATCGCCGCCTGTGCCGAGGTCGTCCGACACGTACTGGAACAACCCGTGGCCTGAATCGCGGACGGCTTCGGCGATGGCGATGACCTCGTCGGGCGTCGAGTGGGTCCCCGGGACGTGACCGTGCTTGGAGGTGTGCAGGAACGTGCGTGACGTGGAGAAGCCGAACGCGCCGGCGTCGAGCGCGTCGCGCGTGATCTGGGCCATCTGGGCGATCTCGTCGGGGGTGACGTCGTACTCGTGGGCTCGATCGCCCAGCACGTAGGCGCGCACGGCAGCGTGGGGTAACTGGCCGCCGACGTCGATCGTGCGCGGCATCTCCTCGAGCGCGTCGAGGTATTCGCCGTAGGTCTCCCAACGCCAGTCGATGCCTTCGTGGAGCGCGGTGCCGGGTATGTCTTCGACGCCTTCCATCAACTCGATCAGAAAGCCCTCGTCTCCGGGCCGTACGGGCGCGAACCCGACGCCGCAGTTCCCCATGATCACGGTCGTCACGCCGTGATGGCTCGACGGCGCGAGTTCCGGATCCCACGACACCTGGCCGTCGTAGTGCGTGTGCACGTCGACCCATCCCGGTGTGACGAGCGCTCCGTCGGCGTCGATCTCGCGTGCACCCGTACCGTCGACCTCGCCGACCGCAGTGATGATGCCGCCGGCGATGGCGATGTCGGCTCGTCGGGCGGGCGCACCGGTTCCGTCGACGACGTTGCCGTTGCGGATCACCAGATCATGCGAAGCGGTCATCGACACAGTCTCTCGCGTCACGCCGGCCCGCTTCGACTCCGGCGACAGAGTGGGTCAGACCCACTCTGTCGTTTTCTCGCGAAGTTCGCGGCGGCGGGAACCGGAGGGCGGTGACGAACGTCTCATCTGCATGAACCGGACCAGCACGCGGAACCTGAAGCACACCGTTGCGCCCACCATCGTCGCCGTCGGACTCGTCGCCGCATCCTGCACCGGGGGTAGCGGGACCACCGCCGGCCCGGACGGATCCCCGGCGCCGGACTCCCGAGTGCCGGGCACGGCTGACACGGGTGGCCCGTCTGGTCCGATCGGATTCGCTCCGGCGGCGTTGCGCCAGTTCGACGGCTGTTCGGCCTTCCTCGACTACGTGCACGCGGAGGGCGCCGAACGCGTCGGGCCGTACGGCTTCGGCGACCACGGCTGGTTCGGTCCGGACGTCGGGTTCGCCGTCGACGAGATGGATGGCGCCGCCGCCGTCGACGAGCCAGCCGAGGAATCGGCATCGTTCGACATGGCGGACGTGGCCGCGGCGCCGAACGCTGCGAGCGACGACTCGGCGGTGTCCGGTGGATCCGACGGAACGTTCTCGACCACCAACGTCCAGGTGCAGGGCGTCGACGAACCCGACATCGTGAAGACCGACGGCACCCGCATCGTCGCGATCACCGGCGACGTGCTGCACTACGTCGACATCGCCGACGACGGTACGACCGGCACCCAGCGGGGGTCGATCCGGCTCTCCGGCGAGGGAACGGGCGCCGACACCCCTACGTACAACCACGAGATCTTCCTGGCCGGCGATCGCGCCGTCGTCATCGCACAAGGAGAGGGCGGTTACTGGGGCGGTCCGGTACCGATGCCGGAACCGATGTCGGTCGATGCCGATGTCAGCATGCCGTTCCCCGGGCCCGGCTTCACCGGACTGACCACCGTCGTCATCGAGATCGACCTCAGCGATCCCGACGAGTTGCGCGTCGCCAACACGATGCAGATCGACGGCCGCTACATCAGTGCGCGTTCCGTCGGCGACGTCGGTCGCATCGTGGTGACCTCCCCGCCGCGCGATCTCGGCTTCGTGTACCCGTCGAACCCGAACGCGACCGAGTCGGCCGAAGCCGTGAACCGTGAGCTCATCACCAATTCCACGCTCGAGGACTGGATGCCGACCTACACGCTGACGGCTGCGGATGGCTCGTCGTCGACCGGTGACCTCGTGTCGTGCGAGCACCTCCACGCCCCGTCGGAATTCTCGGGATTCGACATGCTGTCGATCGTCACGCTCGATCTCTCGGCACCGCTGACCGCACCAACGGGTGGTGCCGCGGTGATGGCGACCGGCGACACGGTCTACGCCTCCGCCGACCGGATGTACGTGTCGACCAACGTGTGGTTGCCGCCCACGATCGATGATCAGCAGCGCGGCGTCTGGGAGGAGAACTACGAGACCGCGATCCACCGCTTCTCGATCGCCGGCGACGGCCCGGCCACCTACGAAGCGTCCGGCTCGGTCGAGGGGCATCTCCTCAATCAGTTCTCGATGAACGACCGCGACGGGACGTTCTTCGTCGCGACGACGACGGGGAGTCCGTGGGGGGGCGACCGACACCGACAACCGGATCATCGCGATGGAGGTCGTCGGCGACGAACTCGTCGAGGTCGGTCGTGTCGCCGATCTCGGGCTCGAAGGCGAGACGATCTTCTCGGTGCGCTACGTCGACGACGTGGCGTATCTGGTGACGTTCCGCCAGACCGACCCGTTCTACGTCGTCGACCTGTCCGACCCGACGAACATGACCGTGCTGGGCGAGCTGAAGATCCCCGGCTACTCGTCGTACCTGCATCCGATCAGCGACACGCTCGTGCTCGGCGTCGGACAGGACGCCAGCGACGACGGGTTCACGACCGGCACGAAGGTCTCGCTGTTCGACGTGAGCGACCACGCCAACCCACGCGAGCTCGACGTGTGGACGATGCCGAACGCCGGCAGCGATGCCGAGTTCGACCATCGGGCGTTCCTGTACTGGGCGCCGACCGGTACCGCGGTGCTCCCGCTGACGAGTTGGTCGGAGCAGTACTCGGGCGCGGTCGTGCTGAACGTCAGCGCCGACGGGCTCGTCGAGCAGGGCCGAGTGACCCACGTCGACGACGACGTGCAGT
Organism: Ilumatobacter sp.; assembly: GCF_046290335.1. Classification (GTDB taxonomy): domain Bacteria; phylum Actinomycetota; class Acidimicrobiia; order Acidimicrobiales; family Ilumatobacteraceae; genus Ilumatobacter_A. Next base: position 74,265 of record NZ_JBKAGH010000010.1, read on the forward strand.
CTGGCCAGACCGACTGCGACGTGGTGTCGTTCGATGGGTTGACCGAGCAGGACGGCGACCTGTTCTGGATCACGCAGGATCCGGGGACGCAGGTGCAGACGTGCGGGCCGAACGACGCCGGCGGAGCGACCGGTCACTACTGCGACGTCATCGCCGTCGACCAGATCGACGACTGGTTCTACACCGGTGACCGCGAGCCCTCGTTCAGCGACTGGGTCGACCTCGACGGGGTCGACCGGATCGAATGGTGCTGGGTCGACGGACTCGACTGGGAGCGTCAGATCCGTCGCACGCTGGTGATCGACGGCCAACTCTGGACGCTCTCCAACGAACGCCTGCAAGCCAACGACCTGTCCACCCTCACCACCACCTCGGCGGTCGAGCTGAGCTGAGTCAGCCCGCCGTGCCCGTCCGTGCCCAGACCGCGTAGAGCGGGTCGCCGGGTGCGGACGGATTCCGGAGTTGCACGACGGGTTCGCCGAAGCCGTCGGTGAGGTCGAAGTACGTGGCGACAATCGAGCAGCGGCCATGGTCGTCGGTGGCGAGCCAGCCGCGGATGGCTTTCGTCGGGAAACAACGGTTCGAGAACGTGCACACGAACACCCCGCCTGGTCGCAGCACGCGAGCGACCTCCGCGAACACCTCGAGCGGCTGCGTCAGGTAGTCGACCGAGACGCAGCACGTGACGGCATCGAACGACGTGTCGTCGTAGGGGAGCGTCGGATCGACGTTGAGGTCACGCACCGTCCAGGCGTCGGCCATCTCGTTCGCTGCGAGTTCGGCGGCATTCATGCCGGTGATGTCGAGACGCCGAGGAGCCGTTCGGAAGTGCGAGATCCACGACGAGCAGATGTCGAGGACGTCGCCGGTCAGTTCGAGTTCGTCGTACAGGTCGGCGACCGCGGCGATGGCACCGTCGTCGATGTGCGTGACGAGTCGATCGAACGCGTAGAACTCGGCGTCGCTCGACTCGTCGGCCCGGTCGAAGAACCACGGCGGGAACCGCTCGCGGGCCGAGCGAGAGCTCATGCGTTGCCCGAGAAGGCCTCGTCGAGTTGGTCGACGGCGTCGTCGGACATCGAGGTGTAGAGGAGTTCGGCGCCGCGGAACCGGCGGGCTTCGTCGGCGAGCGCTCGAACGTGGACGTGCTCGGCCAGGATCACGACCGCCGACGTGCCCGGCCGTACCGCTTCCTTGAACCAGGCGACCCACTCGTCGGGGATGCCGAGATCGACGACTTTCGCAGCGACCGCCCCGGCACCGGCGCCGATCCCGAGGCCAGCGATCCATCCGACCGGACCGCCGACGACGAGACCGAGGAGCCCCGACCACATCGCGCCCGAGAAGGCTGCACGTCCCGGCGTGGGGTCGATGGTCTCGGTGACCATCACCTTGCCTTCCGGGGTCTTCGTGACGGTGACCGCGTCCTTCAGGTCGAACGCACCCTGTTGGCGCAGTCGACCCATCGCGAGGAGGTACTCCTTCGCGAGGAGCTGGTCGTCGAAGGCGACGCCGATGATCACCGGGGCGTCAGGGTCGGACACGATCCGTTCGTGCTCGGACAGCCCGAGGCGCAGCGTCGGGTCCGGCGGATCGAACGCTGCGGCTGCCGGGGGATTGCGGTCGTCGGTCATGCTCTTGTTGTACCTCATCGGCCGCTCCCCGACACTTCGCTGCCCGGATCGCGACCCGGGATCGCCGAGGGATCGCGGTCGGATCGCGGTCGGGTCGCGGTCGGGTCGCGGCCAGATCGAAGCTGGGTCGCGGTGCCGTCCCTACGATGTGGCGATGGTGACGTATCGCTCCCGGCAGTTCGGCTGGATCCTCATCGGATTGGCCGACGTGCTCGTGGTCGTGGCGTTCGTCTTGGGTGTCTTCGTCGGCGGCGCGCTGGCGCTCACCGGGCTCGTGTTGTTCATCGCGTCACTGCTGCTGACGTTCACGGCGATCCTCACGGTGACCGTCGACGACGAGCACCTGACCGCTGCGTTCACGCTCGGCTGGCCGGTGTATCGAGTGCCGATTGCCGAGATCACCGACACCGAAGCCGTGCGCAACGCGGCGTGGTGGGGTCTCGGTATCCGACGCGTCCCCGGCGGGGTGTGGATGTACAACGTCGGTGGACTCGACGCGGTCGAAATCACTCGCGGCGACGGTCAACGCTTTCGGATCGGGACCAACGATCCGCGCGGTCTGCTCGCAGCGATCGACACCGCCCGCCGCGCCTGAGCGACCGTGGGGGTCAGGCCCACACGGTCGCTGGCGCTTCGGTCAGCTGGTCTGCGTGCCGACCTTGAGGTCCTTGAACGGAACGCCCTTGTCGACCGCGGGTTCGCGGGGGAGGCCGAGCACTCGGTCGCCGATGATGTTGCGCTGGATCTCGTCGGTGCCACCGGCGATTGACGACTGGAAGCTGTTCAGCACGATGCGCTGACGATCGGCGCCGCCTTCGTCGTCCGGATCCCACGCGATCGACGACGGCCCCGCGAGCTCGAGCGCGAATTCACGCATCTTCCAGGCGATGTTGGAGCCGAACAGCTTGCCGAGTGAGCCACCGGGCCCGGGCGTCTTGCCCGCCTTCTGCTCGGCGCGGTTGCGCATCGCCACCATGGCCTTGGTGGTCTCCATGCAATAGATCTCCATCAGCTGCTGACGAACGACGGGATCCTGGAGCTTGCCGGTTTCCTCGGCGGCCGACTTCAGCAACTTGTAGGTCGGCTGGTTGATCTTGCCGGCGCCGGCGGAGCCGATCGCGACACGCTCGTACATGAGCATCGCGGTGGCCAGCTTCCAACCGGCGTTGTACTCGCCGAGGAGATGATCCTTCGGGATGCGGACGTCGGTGAAGAACACCTCGTTGAAGTGCGAGCCGCCGTCGATCTGGTGGATCGGGCGGATCTCCACACCGGGGGCGCGCATGTCGAGGATGAACATCGACAGACCGGCGTGCTTGACCTGCTCGGGATCGGTGCGGGCGACGACGATGCCGTAGTCGGACTTGTGTGCCAGCGTGGTCCAGACCTTCTGGCCGTTGAGGATCCACTCGTCGCCGTCGAGTTCGGCCTTCGACTGCAAGCTGGCGACGTCGGAGCCGGCGCCCGGCTCGGAGAACATCTGACACCACATCGTCTTGCCGGAGATGCTGTCGGCCATGTACGCGGCCTTCTGCTCGGGCGTGCCGTACTCGTGCAGCATCGGCAGGCACATCCCGTGGCTGATGATGAACTCACCGTCCATCATCCGGTAGTTGCCCTTGACCTCTCGCCAGATCTTCTCGTGAGCGAGGCTCAGCCCGCTGCCGCCGAACTCCTCCGGATAGGGGATGCCGGCGAGGCCGGCACCAGCGGCTGCAGCCAGGAACGCCTTCTGGTCGTCGATGTTCGGAATCGCGTTACCCGACTTGATGGCATGCGCCTCCATGAAGTCGACGCACTTCTGGCGGAACTCGGCGGTTGCTTCGGGGGTGAGGGTGTCGCTCATGTCGGCTACTCCTGATGGGTCAGTCGACCGCATCCGGGCGATCCGGGCGGTCGAGGTCGATCGGCTTGGAACATACTGTATGGCGTCGTACAGTATGTGTCCAGACGGGTGGTCGATTCCGAGTCGCACCGGCCGACAACTCCGACGTCGACCCACATCGCATCATGAGCAGCCTGACCAACAACGAACTCGACGCACCGCCGTGGTTGCGGGTCGAGTCGACGCTGATGGCGACGGCGCGCCTCGTGCGCGAAGCGTTCGACTGCCGCCTTGAACCGCTCGCCTTGAACCTGACCCAGGCGAGCTTGATCGGCTACGTCGCCGAATTCGGCGCCACCACCCAGACCCAGCTTGCCGACCAACTCGGTATCGGACGCGCGGCCATCGGTTCGGTGGTCGATCGGCTCGAACGTCGAGGCCTCGTCGAGCGACATCCCGATCCGGCCGATCGTCGGGTCTGGCGTGTCGACATCACGGCGGCCGGCCGGATGATCGCCCAACAGATCAGCGACATCGACGAGGTCTTGCGCGCCGAGTTGCGTCGCGGGATCGGTCGCGAGGAGCGTCAAGCGTTGAGCTGGGTGCTGACCCGTCTGCAGCAGAACCTCCAATCCGCGATCGCCGTCACGTCAGCACCGGCGACATCGAGACCGCCATCGCCATCGACATCGACATCGACACCGCCGTCGACACCGCCTACCAAGATCCCATCAGTAACAGGAGAACACTCATGACCGAAGCAGTCATCATCGACGCCGTCCGCACCCCGGGTGGCAAGCGCAATGGGCAGCTCAAGGATCAGCATCCCGCTGCCCTCGCCGCACACGTGCTCAAGTCGCTCGCCGAGCGCAACAACCTCGACCCGGCGATGGTCGACGACGTCATCATGGGCTGCGTCATGCAGGTCGGTGAGCAGTCGCTCAACATCGGCCGCAACGCAGTGCTGGCCGCCGGCTGGCCCGAAGAAGTCCCCTCGACCACGGTCGACCGCCAGTGCGGCTCGAGCCAGCAGTCGATGCACTTCGCTGCGCAGGGCGTCATCGCCGGCGCCTACGACGTCGTGATCGCAGCGGGCGTCGAGGTCATGACCCGGACCCCGATGGGTGCCTCCATCGTGCAGGGCATGGGTTTCCCGTTCCCGCAGGAGCAGCTCGATCGCTACGCCGAGACCGGCCTTCCTCCGCAGGGCATCGGTGCCGACATGATCGCCGACGAATACGGCCTCACGCGTGAAGACCTCGACGCCTTCGGTGCCGAGAGCCAGCAGCGCGCCGCGGTCGCCCGCGACGAAGGTCGCTTCGAGAACGAGATCGTTCCGGTCGAAGTCGAACTCGACGGCGAGACCGTGGTGGTCAAGAACGACGAGGGCATCCGTGAAGGCACGACGGCAGAGTCGCTCGCCAAGCTCAAGCCGGCGTTCAAGGAAGACGGCAAGATCACCGCTGGCAACTCCTCGCAGATCTCCGACGGCGCGTCGGCCGTGCTCATCATGAGCGCCGAGAAGGCCGCGGAACTCGGCATGAAGCCGCGGGCCAAGTTCCACAGCTTCGCCCTCGCCGGCACCGACCCGGTCACCATGCTCAAGGGCCCGATCCCGGCCACGAAGAAGATCCTCGAGAAGACCGGCCTGACCATCGACGACATCGACCTCTTCGAAGTCAACGAAGCCTTCGCGTCCGTCGTGCTCGCCTGGCAGAAAGAGACCGGCGCCGACATGAGCAAGGTCAACGTCAACGGCGGAGCGATCGCGCTCGGTCACCCGCTCGGCGCATCGGGCACCAAGTTGATGGCGACGCTGCTCAACGAACTCGAGCGCACCGGCGGCCGTTACGGTCTGCAGGTGATGTGCGAAGGCGGCGGCATGGCCAACGCCACCATCATCGAACGCCTCGACTGATCCGCAACGCAGCACCGAGCGCGCCGTCGATCGGCGCGCTCGGGAGCCGTCGGCGAGTTGGGCGTCGGCGAGTCGGGCGTAGGTTGGGATACATGACGATCACCGACGAGAAGTACGTGTCGCTCACCACCTACAAGCGAGACGGGTCGACCAAGTCGCTGCCGGTCTGGATCGCCGACTTCGGTGACGGGACGATCGGCTTCACGACGTCGTCCTCGAGTTACAAGGTCAAACGGATCATCAACGATCCGAGGGTGATCCTGCAGCCGAGCAACTCCAAGGGTGACGTACGCGACGGCACCGAGCCGGTCACCGGCACCGCCGTGGTGGCCACGGGCGACGGGTTCGCCCGCTACGAACCATTCCTTCGGGCCAAGTACGGGTTGCAGTACCGCGGCATCAAGCTCTTCGGTGCCGTGATGAAGCTGATCAAGCGTGGCTCGGGCACCGACGCCGCGGTCGTGATCACGCTCGACTGACCGCCAGATCGAGGCGTATCGGTTTGTGTCAGACACAAACCGATACGCCTCGCAGCCGTTCTGCGGTCGTTCAGTTTTCGTCAACGTGTCAAGTCGGGCGGTGTCGCTGCCGATCTGTTCGACGTGACGGATCGCACGCGCCTGGAGCAACTCATCGCCGATCCTTCGTCGCGCGTCATGGCGTTCGACCCGCTCGGTGGCGTGACGGTCCCGATTCCCGAGTCGATCCAGGTGAACGAAGTGCAGCTGCTCGACACGCCGGGCCCGCTCGACATCCTCGAGGCCGAGACGCAAGGAGCAGCCGTCGTCGCCTACGAGAGCGCGCGCCGCTCCGGACACGGCACGGCACACGTTCGAATGCTCGCGGACGACCAACGTTGGTGGCTCGAGATCTTCGATCTCACCGAGCGCGACGGTTGCTTCGTCGCGGTCGCGACCCCTGATCTCACCGCCGGGACCTCCCAACGGCTCGCGACGTCGATCGCACCGCGGCGATGCGAGTATCGACTGAGCATCACGGGCATGATCGAATCGATCAACCCCGAGTTCACCGCCATGCTCGGCTGGACTGCGGAGGAGGTCGTCGGCGACTCGTCGATGACGCTCATCCACCCGGACGATCACGAAGCCGGCATCGTCGCCTGGATCGAGATGCTCGAGTCTCCGGGAACCAAGACACGTCTGCGGCAGCGGTTCCGAACCAAGCGCGGCTCGTGGCTGTGGTGCGAGAGCACCGACCACAACGCGCTCGACGATCCGGAGACCCCGCACGTGCTCGGCGAGATCCTCGACGTGTCCCGTGAGGTCGCCGCCGAGTCGGCGTTGCAGCAGCGAGAGACGGTGCTCGATCGTCTGTACCGAGCGCTCCCGACCGGGGTGCTGGTCCTGAATCAGGACGGTTCGATCGCTGCGGAGAACGATCGGTGGCGCATGCTCACCGGTGCCGAGTCCGCGACCGGGCTCGACGGGTTGCTGGACCGCGTGGCCGACCGAGCGGTCGTCAGCCGCATCGTCGACGAAGCGATTCGCGACGGGGCCGATCGTGACCTCGCGGTGGATCTCGACGGATGCGGCGAGTGTCGTCATGGCGTCCTGCACCTTCGACCACTGCACGAGGCCGGGCACCGCGTCGGGCTGCTCGTCACGCTCGACGACACCACGGCGAAGCACGAGCAGGCGCTCGCGCTCGCCGACCAGATGCGGCGCGATCCGCTGACGGGAGCGCTCAACCGGCGTGGCTTGGACGAGGCGCTGGCGGCAGCGCTCGGCACCGATCGCCACCTCGACGTCTTGTACCTCGATCTCGACTCGTTCAAATCCGTGAACGACACCTACGGACACGCCGGTGGCGATCGCGTGCTGTGCGCGGTGACCGAGTGCATCGAGCGCTCCGTTCCTCCCGGCAGCATCACCGCCCGCATCGGCGGTGACGAGTTCCTGATCGTGCTCGTCGACTCGCACTCGCAGAGCTCCGCCATCGGTGAACTGCTGCGCTCTGGCGTCGAAGAGCTACGTCGTGAGCTCGCCGCCGACACGCTGCTGAGCGTTTCGATCGGACGATCCGAGCGACGACCGGGCGACGACTTCGACTCGCTCATCGCCCGCGCGGATGCGGAGATGTACCGGGTGAAGCCGCAGAACCGTCGGCTGACGGACGCGCCGTCGATGTCGACGGCCGCGACCTGATCGCACCGCCCCGGCCGAGCCGGCGAACGTCAGGCGGGTTTCGCGGCACCCAGCGAGTACATCATCGGGCAGCGGTCGATCTGGTGATCCGGAAGGTAGAAGCGCTCGTCTCGCTCGATCTGGTTCGACAGGAGCCGCCAGTCGAGGAAGCGGTGCTCCTCCAGGAGATCGACCTGCAGACCGGCCGCGGTGAGTGCCGTGAAGACCTCCCCGAGCCCGTGGTTCCACTCGTAGGTGCCGGTGTTGGTGATCTGATCGCCTGCCGTCTCGACCGAGGCGAACAGGTCGCGCTGCGCCCAGGGATCCGCCGGACTGGTCGAGTCCGGTGACCTGGGCGCCCAGGCGAGCGAGCGAGAGCGTGTCGGTGCCGATGTGGCACTGGAGGTGGAGCACCCGGCGTCCGGTGAGGTCGCCGAGGTGGCGGCGATCGAAGTCGACGACGTCGCCGAGCAGCGTCGGGTCGCGACGAAAGCGGTCGAGTCGGTAGCCCATCTCGTCGCGTGCGTGCAGCTTCGCGCGGTCGTCCCAGTTGCGCCGGTTGGCGTCGAAGTAGTGCGTCTGCGGCTGCGACATGCGCCGATGCTCGCAGAGTCGTAGCGCCGTTCGGCATCGATGCAGGCGTAACGGTTTGTGTCAGACACAAACCGTTACGCCTGGTGCGGTCAGGTGGGCCGGTCGCCGAAGTCGATGCCGCCGGTTCGGGTCTTCTTGAGCTCGAAGAAGCCGTCGACGTCCATCATCGCGGTGAGGGCATCCCACATCTTGAGCGCCGCCTCACGGGTCGGGACCTTGTTGATGACCGGTCCGAAGTAGCCGACGCGAACGCCGGACGAGTTCGTCATCGCGATGATCGGCGTGCCCACGTCGTTGCCGACGAGGCTGAGACCGTCGTCCATCGCGGTGCGGATCGCGTCGTCCCACTGTTCGTCGTGCTCGGCATCAGCGAACGCAGGATCGAGCCCGACCGAGACCAGAACATCGGCGATCTCGAGGTCGCGATCCTTGTCGTGATGGATGCGAGCTCCCAGTTCCCAATACAGAGCGAAGACGTCACGGTTCGCCTGCTCGGATGTGGCGGCGGACGCCCGGATCGCTTCCATCACGCGGAGATGACCGTGCGTCTGCTTGACGGGCCCGTAGTAGTCGGACCCCTCCTCGGGTTCGTTCTTGAACAGCAAGCTGATGGACCGCCAGCCGATCACGAGGTTGCGATGCGGTGCCACTTCGTCGACGACCCAACGGGCCGTCACCCAGCAGAAGGGTCAAATCGGGTCGATCCAGAACTCGATCTCAGTCACGTCCTTGGTTGCAGCAGTGTTCACGTCGGTCGTCATGTCGTGCAGCCTCTCACAGCGCGGCGTGTCGTGACACGCCGATCCCGCTCGGTGCATTCCGGCCGAATCGTTCGATTTCGGAGGCCAGATCGAGTGGCGCGGTGATCGCACCGTTGCGGTCGTCGTCGGTCAGCAACCGAGCCGGAATCAGCCAGACCACCTCGAACTCCAGCCCGTCGGGATCTCGTGCATACAGGCTCTTGGTCGTGCCGTGGTTGCTCGCACCGACGAGGGCGCCGTGCTCGCTGAGCTTGGCGGCGAGATCGGCGAGGTCACCGAGCGTCTCGACCTCCCATGCCAGGTGATAGAGACCCACCGTCCGTCGGCTGGCTCCGGAGGCCGCAGCGTCCTCACCGATCGAGAACAGACCGAGGTCGTGGTCGTTGGTGGAGCCTGGCGCACGGAGGAACGCAGCGCCGGGAAACGACTGCACGACCGAGAAGCCGAGCACGTCGCCGTAGAACGCCGTGGAGCGCTCGGCGTCGCGGACGTAGAGCACCGCATGGTTGAGTTGATGGATCGCCATAGCGTCATCAACATACTTGTGATCACAAGTATTCCGACACGTCCCGGACCGCCGCGGATCGATCGGGCCGGACGTCGTCGAGAAACGTTCTCGTGCGGCGGCGACTCGCTGGTGAAGAATCGGCACATGTCGAACGACGGCGGAGCTCGCTGGCGCGCACTCGCCGCACTCCTGCGGCCAGACGCAGGCCGCTGGGTGATCCTCGGCGTCCTCGTGTCGCTGGGCGCAGCCTTGGCGCTCGCCGGACCGCTCATCGTCCGACGCATCGTCGATTCGGCAGCGGCCGGTACGACCGCGTCGGCCGTCGTTCGCCTGGCACTCGCGTACCTCGTCGTCGCGCTGTTGACGCAGGCGGTCGCCGTCGTGGTGGTCTGGCACGCCACGATCGCCGCCTGGCGTACCACCAACGAACTTCGCGTGACCATGGCGGCACACGTCCTCGGACTCGACCATGAGTTCCATCGCCGCAACACACCCGGTGAGCTGATCCAGCGCGTCGACGGCGACGTCACGTCGGTATCCGACTTCTTGGGTCTGGTCGTTCCGAAGGCGCTCGGCGCGCTGGTGCTGCTGCTCGGCATGGTCGGCGTGCTGGCAGTGCTCGACTGGCGTCTGGCGATCGGCATGCTGGTCTACATCTGCGCCGCGCTGGCCGTGGTGGTCCGATCTCGTCATCGCGCCGTGGCCGAGTCGGCTGACGAGATGGGTGCGAGCGCTCGCCTCTACGGCGGCATCGAAGAACGCCTGACCGCTGCGGAAGATCTCCGCGCTCTGGGCGCTGCGACACACGTCGCGTGGCGCTTCGTCGAAGACAGCACGGCGGCGATGACGAGTTCGATCCGTCGCGAACGTGCATTCCTGGCGATGTGGTGGATGGTGCAGATGGCCGTTGCAGCGGGCTCGGTGATCGCGCTCATCGTGAGCGGCGCGCTCGTGGCCGCCGAGGTCATCTCGATCGGCACTGCCTTCTTGCTCTTCCAGTACATCCTGCTCATCACGCGTCCACTCGAAGATGTCGTCCATCAACTCGAGACGGTGCAGAAGGCGAACGGCGCGATGGTCCGCGTCCTCGATCTCCTCGCGTTGCAACCCACGGTGATCGATGTCGGATCGGGTGGTGGCGCGACCTCGCCGTCGCCCGGTCCGCTGTCGGTCGAGTTCGCTGGCGTGTCGTTCGACTATGGCGACGACGCACCCGTGCTGCGCGATGTCGACCTGACCTTGGAAGCCGGTCGGACGCTCGGCGTCGTCGGTCGGACCGGCAGCGGGAAAACCACCGCATCGAGGCTCGTGCTGCGGCTGGTCGAGGCGACCCAGGGAGTGGTGTCCCTCGGTGGCGTCCCGATCGACGAGATACCGCTCGACGAGCTTCGTCGACGTGTCGCCCTCGTCCCGCAGGAGGTCGAACTCTTCGCCGGATCGATCCGTGACAACGTGACGCTGTTCGACGATGAGCCGTCCGAGGTCGCCGTCGTCGACGCGCTGCGGCGCGTCGGGCTCGACGACCTGGCGATCAGTGGCATCGATCGGCCCCTCGGTGCCGGTGGGGCCGGCCTGTCGGCGGGCCAAGCACAGCTGCTGGCGATGGCCCGCGTCTGGTTGCGGTCGCCGGACGTGATCGTCTTCGACGAGGCGACCGCCCGCATCGACCCGGAGACCGAGTCACGCCTCGACGCCGCCGTCACCGAACTGTTGCGCGGGCGCACCGCCATCGTGATCGCGCACCGCCTGACGACGTTGCGCGCCGCCGACGACATCGTGGTGTTCTCGGACGGACGCATCATCGAGCACGGTCGGCGGGCAGATCTCCTCGCCGATGACGACAGTCGTTTCGCCGCGCTCCTCGCCCTGTCGATCGACCAGTTCGGATCGCAGGCGCGATGACGGTCGATGCCGTGCCGACCAACCGCGCTCCCGAGCTCGGCGTCTGGAGGCTCGCCTGGCGCGTCGCTCATCAGCGACCGATCGATTTCTGGGTCGGGTCGCTGCTGTTCGTCGTGTACTTCTCGATGCCGGCGGCGACCGGGTACGCACTCGGCCGCGGGTATGACGCGATGGCGAGCGCAGCGACGTCGTCGGTGTATCGGTGGGCGCTGGTCGTCGCCGCCAGCGAGATCGTCCGCATGACGGCGGTCCACTTCGGCGCGTTGATCTGGACGCGCGTGTGGATGCACATGCAGACCCTGCTGCGGGCGAACCTGCTCGCAGCACAGATGGCGAGCGGCGGCCCCGAGGCCGGCCAGCCCGTCGGCTCGGCAGGTGGTGCCGTGACCTACTTCCGTGACGACACCGAGGACATCGCGCAGTTCGTCGACATCCACGTCGACGTGGCTGGCGGGCTGGTGTTCACGGCGATCGCCGGGTTCGTGTTGGGCAACGCCGACGTCCGCGCGGCAGCGATCCTGGTCTTCCCGCTCCTGGCGGTCGGCGTGGCGACCCGCCTTCTCGACACGCGCATCAAGGAGTACCGCTCAGCTGACCGAGCGGCGACCGCAGTGGTGACCGGCTTCGTCGGCGACCTGATGGCGTCGGCGACCACCGTGAAGGTCAACGGTGCGGCGCCGTCGGCGATCGTGCGGCTTCGTCGCCTCGTCGACGAGCGTCGCCGCACAGCGGTGCGCGACCGGATCCTGGACGAAGGCGTGCAAGCGTTCAGCCAGGGCGCCGCTGATGTCGGGCTCGGCTGCGTGTTGTTGGTCAGCGCCGGCGGGCTCGCGACGGGGGCCTTCGACGTCGGTGAACTCGCGTTGTTCGCCGCGTACCTCGGGTGGCTGAGCTTCCTGCCGCGCATGATCGGTCGTCTGCTCGCTCGGCGTAAGCACGCGGCGGTGGCCTTCGAGCGGATCAGGCAACTGGTGGCCGACGCTGACGTGGAGCACACGGTCCGACGGCGCGACCTGCCGATCGCGCCGCGCGATGCGCGTGTTCGTCCGGTGGTCGAGCGTCCGCAGCGTGTACCACTCGAGCGTCTCGAGGTCGTCGGATTCTCGGCCGTCCACGACAGCGGCTACGGCGTGCACGACGCGTCGTTCGTGGTCGAACGCGGCGATTTCGTGGTCATCACCGGTCCGATCGGATCGGGCAAGAGCACGCTCTTGCGTTCGCTGCTCGGGCTCGCCTGGCATGCCGAGACCTCGGGCATCGTGCGATGGAACGGTCGAGAGGTCGATGACCTCGCAGCGTTCATGGTGCCTCCGAACGCCGCCTATCTGTCGCAGGTTCCGCAACTGATCTCCGACTCCGTGGCCGACAACGTGGGGCTCGGCGTACTCGATGCTCACGCGCTCTCGGCCGCATTGAACCGAGCCGCGGTCGCCGATGACATCGCGACGATGCCCGACGGGGTCGACACGGTGATCGGCCCGCGCGGCCTGCGCCTCTCGGGTGGTCAACGTCAACGTCTGGCGACCGCACGGGCGATCGTCCACGAACCGGAACTCGTCGTGCTCGACGATCTGTCGAGCGCGGTCGACGTCGAGACAGAACTGGCGCTGTGGCGCAATCTCGCCGAGGCGCGGATGACCGTGATCGCGGTGTCACACCGCGCTGTCGCGTTCGAACGAGCGACTCGGGTCCTGCGACTCGAACGCGGGCGACTCGTGTAGCCGGCGCAGACGGGTCCAGCGTCAGGTGTCTCGACGTCGCGCTCGGTGGTCGGCGGTGTGGGTGCGGCTGGCGCAGCGCGGATCGGAGCAGAACCGCTTCGATCGATTGCGGGTGGCGTCGTAGAACAGTCGGTCGCAGTCGTCGGCGCCGCATCGCCCGAACCGGATCGTGCCGTTGTCGCAGATCTCCTGCGCCAATGCCATCAAGATGTCGGCCATCACCTGATCGTCGAACCTGGCGGTCGGCGGGGTCCAGTGGATGTGAGGTCCGACGCCGCCGTGATCGACGATCGACGGCGTGATCGGAATCTCGGTCAGCTCGGCATTGAGCTTCGCTGCGGCACTGTCGATGTCGAGGTCGGGGAGTTCGCGCAGAAATGGGAGCATCGACTCGATGCGCTGTGCGAGCCGCTGCACCGACGCCGCCGATGCCTCGGTGGCGCGACTGAATCCGGCGGACTCGAGTACCGACCGAGGATCATCGCCCGTCGCATCGCCGTGATCGCCCTGCTGCCCGTGTTCGAGGTTGGCGAGATCGAACATCGTCTCGAGGGTGGCGCGCACCTCGGACTCCGTGACCGATGCGACATACATGCCGCAACTCTACCTCGGCCGATCATGTTGCGTAACGGGCTAGTTGATGTTAGAACCTTACCTCGATGTAATGCCCTAGTACGAAAACGATCATTACATACGCGGTCGACACCCATCCATCCTCAACTCACCCCCGTTTCTCCGGAGCAACCAGTCATGACCATCTTCATCATCACCCTTGTCGTCATCGGCAACATCTTGGGCTCGGCGATGGCCTACCCGCAGGCCGCACGCCTGCTGCGCACCGGCAACCCCGAGGGCGTCTCGGCGATCTGGGCCGGCGTGAGCTTCTCGATGAACCTGTGGTGGCTGGTGTACGGGCTGGCGAACGGGCTGTGGGGGCTCGTCCCCACGTCGGCGATCGCCGCCGCTCTCTACGCCGTCATCGTGGTCGCCTTCGTGCGTTCGGTCGGCCGCGCAGCGTTCGGTGGTCTCGCTCTCGGGTCGCTGGTGTTCGGCCTCGTTCCGCTGCCCGTGCTCCTCGTCGCTGGCTGGCAGTCGGCCGGGGTCACGATCGGGCTCTGTTACGGAATGCAACTCGCACCCGCCGTCGTCGCCTCGTGGCGAACCCGTGATCTGTCGGGCGTCGCTCCGGGCACCTGGCTGATGGCCTGGGTCGAAGGTCTGATCTGGGGGATCTACGGCCTGTTCGTGCTCGACGGAGCGCTGCTCGTCGGCGGGATCAGTGGCATTCTGATGTCGACGCTCCTGCTCACGCGGTTGGCGATCACCGGCCATGCGCCATTCCGCATCGCGAGTCTGCGCACCGTTCTCGCCTGAGCCGATCCCCGGTCCGCGATGACCATTCGCGGTCGCGGCACGGATTCCGCGACCTGCCACTAGGCTCTGATCAGTACACGTGAGTCGATTTCCAGGCTCTTCGAACACAAGGAGCCGGAATGGCTACAGGCATCGTGAAGTTCTTCAATGACGAGAAGGGCTTCGGATTCATCACCCCGGATGAAGGCGGCAATGACGTCTTCGTCCATTACTCCAACATCGTCGGCAGCGGCCGTCGTTCGCTCAACAATGACGCGAAGGTCGAATTCGAAGTCGCCCCCGGGCGCAAAGGACCGGAAGCCGTCGACGTCAAAGAGATCTGAAAAGGAGGCGGTTCTGCATGGCATCAAGCCCGCAGAGTTACCAGAAGCGGCAGCGCGAACTTCGCAAGAAGGAACGCAAGGCTGAGAAGCAAGCAATCCGACACGGCCGCAGTTCGGCCGAGAAGGATGGCGGCGACGACGGCCCTGACGAGGACGCGCTGCTCGAGGAATTCCGCATCCTCAACGAAAGTTTCGCCGCTGGCGAGGTTCCCGAAGACGACTTCGAGTACCGCAAGGCGGAGATCTTCCATCAGATGGGTCTGGGCGAAGCCCCAGAACCACGAGAGTCGGACACCACAGTGACCGAGGAGGCGGGGGCCTAGCCCACGCCGATTCCGGTCGCCACGGCGATCAATCGAACGAAGGCCCCCGGCTCAGTCGGGGGCCTTCGTCGTGTCTGCCGGGATCGCTCGCTGCGATCACGGGATCGCTCGCTGGGGCATCTACCGTCGGCGCGATGAGTGATGCAACAGATCGCGGCGCGTCGACCGGTCGCTTCAGCGCGTCGTCGACGACCGACGAGGTCCTGGACGGCGTCGACCTGCGTGGACGAGTGGCTGCCGTGACCGGAGCGTCGGGTGGACTCGGGCTCGAGACCGCCCGCGCGCTCGCCGCCAACGGAGCGCATGTGGTGCTCGTGGCCCGCCGGGCGGACCAGCTCGCCGGGGCGGTTACCGCGATCACGGCGGCGCACCCGGACGCGTCGCTCGACACACTCGTCCTCGATCTCGCCGACGTGACGAGTTGCCGTAGCGGCGCGCTCGATCTGCTCACCCGGATCGATCGCCTCGACATCGTCGTCAACAACGCTGGCGTCATGTGTACGCCGCACGGCGCGACCAAGGACGGCTTCGAGACCCAGTTCGGCACGAATCATCTCGGACACATGGCGTGGACCGTTCCGTTGCTCGACCTGCTCACACGCTCGGCTCCCTCGCGGATCGTCAACCTGTCATCGGCGGGGCACCGCTTCGGCGACATCGACCTCGACGATCCGAACTTCCATGCCCGTCCGTACGACCCGTGGGCCGCGTACGGTGCATCGAAGACCGCGAACGTGTTGTTCTCGGTCGAACTGGAGCGACGCTTCGGCGCGGCGGGCGTTCGCTCCGCGGCGGTGCACCCGGGCGGTATCCACACCGATCTGGGTCGCCACATGACCGCCGAACTACGTGCTGACATGCGCGACAAGATCGCACAGAGCAACCCGACGGGGTTGCAGTGGAAGTCGGTTCCCCAAGGCGCGGCGACGTCGGTGTGGGCGGCCACCGTCGGCGACGATGCGCGGCCGGTGTCGGTCACCCCGAGTGGCGCCGCCACTGGTGTGTACTGCCAGGACTGCTCGGTGGCACCGGTCGACGACGGCTCCCCCGAGGCGCTCGGAGGCGTCCTGCCGTATGCGGTCGACGTCGAACGCGCTGGCGCCCTGTGGGACCTGTCGCTGCGACTCCTTGCCTCGGTGTGACCTGCCGACCTCCGCGTCAAACGGGATCCGCGTCAGCCAGGGATCGTCGTCAGCCAGGGATCGTCGTCAGCCAGGGATCGTCGTCGGCGGCACCGTCGTGGTCGTGGTGGTGGTCGTGGTGGTCGTGATGTCGAGCTGCTGGGTGAACAGCACGACCACGGAATCGTCGGGCTCGATCAGTGCCTCGATCTCGGTCACGAGCGGTGTGGCGTCGGGGAGATCGGCGCCAGCGACCTCGACGATCGCGCGTGATCCGTCGAAGCGCGTCGCGACGATGACGACGTCGTTCGACTCGGCCCAGGTTCGTGCCAGCTGTTCGATCCGGCTGGCGATCTGTTCGTCGGGCGTCGGCTCGATCTCGTCTCGAACGGTCTCTCGGGCGACCCATGTCAGACGCACTTCGAACGCGCGACCGAGTTCGCTGTCGAGGCGGACATTCAGATCCGACAACGGAGGTGGATCGCCGACGCCGCTCGCATCGAGACGGATGACGTCTCCGTCGATGCGCAGTGACTCGCGTCGCCGGCCGTTCTCCCCGTCGTCGGTGTCGAGCCAGTCGTCGACCACCGCTTCGACATCACTGTAGAGCCGCTCTTCGTCGGAGACGACCGTCGTGGTCGGTGCCAGTGTCGTGGTCGTCTCGGCGCGCAAGACGACGTCCCACTCGACCGAGACGGTGGCATCGTCGCCGAACTCGCGTCGCAAGGCCTCGATGACGGGTCCGTCGTCGATCGGCAGCTCGAAACTGCGGACCGTGATCAAGATGCCATTGCGGTCGTCCTCGAAGTCGATCGCCTGGGCGCGCGTGTCGATCCCGCTCAGCCAGTCGCTCACGATTCGCTCGGCTTGGAGTTCGCGTTCGGATTGTTCGACGGCCGATGTCGACGCCCGGTACAGCGGGATCGCGATGGCGATCACGATCACGCCGATCATGGCCGCGACGAGCGAGCTGCGGCGGATCGTCATCGCCAGGCGGCGGCGCGGGACGAAGCCGGTCACGACGAAGACGACGGCGCCAGCGAACACGATCGCCGCGAGGTTGGTGATGTAGAGCAACAAGGCGCCTTCGGCGAGTGTGGTTCGCCCGGCCTCGAGTGAGATGCCGACGGCGCCGAGCGGCGGCACGAGCGCGACGGCGACGGCGACGCCGGGCAGTGACGACGACGCGTCCTTTCGTACCGTGGCGTACGCCCCGGCCGTGCCCGCACCGAGGGCGACGACGAGGTCGCGGATGTCGGGTGCGGTTCGACTGGTCACCTCACGCGGCAACTCGCCGCGTACGAACAGCACGGACAGGACGTAGGCGAGCGCGATCGAGCCGACGGTCGCCAGCGTGATGATCCACAGTTGCCGAAGCGACTTGCGGAACAGCGCCATCGAGATGCACGCCGCCATCGCCAACACCGGTTGCATCAGTGGTGCCAGCAACATGGCGCCGATGACGACCGCCGCGGAGTCGGCCGACAGTCCCATCACCGCGACGATCATCGAGAGCGCGAGCATCGTCGAGAACCGGAAGGCCCAGTGCTGCTGTTTCTTGATGGCCAGCTCGGACATGATCCGCTGGCGTTCCTCGGAGTCGAGATGGCGGTGCCACCAGGCGCTTCTGCGTTTGCGGAGCACCCCGAGGCTCGGATCCTCGGCCCCGGACCCCGAACCGGAACTCGAGCTCGATCCGGAGTCCTCGCTGGTGTTGGCGGCGGCCTCGGCCTTGGCCACATCGATCTTGGCGTCGCGCTCGGCCTCGGCCGCTTTGCGTGTGTCATCGTCGAGCGCGCTGGTGCCGCCGGCACCGGTCGAGGGAGTCGCCGCGTCACTCGTCACGCGCAGGAGCTTAGGAGTGGTTGGACCCCTGTCACAGCGCATCAAGCGAGAGGGCGGATCCCCCCACGTTCTCGATGCCGCCGCAGAACGTGTGGTCAGGGACGCGAGACCGCGGCGAACGCGATCGCCGCTGCGTGTCCGACGTTGAGTGAGTCGACGTCCGGCGAGATGGGAATGCGCACGCGTCGCGTCGCCGTCGCCAACGATGCCGTGGTCAGGCCGGGTCCTTCGGCGCCGAGCAGGATCCCGACCCGTTCGGGCGTGTCGGGGCCCGACACGCTCCACAGGTCGACCGCGTCATCGGCCGGCGTCATCGCCCACGTGGCGAACCCGACCTGGTGCAGCAGGCCGAGATCATCGGGCCAGTTCCTTGCGCGAGCGACCGGCAGGTGGAGCACCTCACCCATCGACACGCGAACGGTACGACGCGAGTACGGGTCGGTGCACGCCGGGTCGAGCAGCAGCGCGTCGATACCGAAGGCGCGAGCGGCTCGGGCGATCACGCCGACGTTCTCGGCATCGTTGAGCCCTTCGAGGACAGCCACGCGTCGAGCGGGGGACGCGGCCAGATCGGCGGCGGTGAGCACTGGGCGCCGTGTCGCCGACGCCACCACGCCGCGGTGCAGATCGAAGCCGACCGCACGAGCGAGCAGGTCACGGGTCAACACGTACAGCGGAGTTGGGCCGTCCGCCAGTTCGGGCACGCGACCGACGATGCGATCCACTCGCGACGGCGTCACCAGTACCGAACGCAGTTCGTGGCCGGAGTCGACGACACGGTCGATCGACACGTAGCCCTCCGCGATGAAGAACTCCTCGCCCTCGCGCTGTCGACGGGCGGCTTGGTCGTTGAGGAGGCAGTACTCGTCGAGTCGAGGATCGGCGGGGTCGTCGAGCTCGACGATCACGTGATGCTGGAGATCGCCGACCGCAGTGCGGCGATCCCCGTGTCGAGTTCGTCGGCGGAGACGTCGAGCATCGGGGCCAGACGGATGACGTTGCCGTACAACCCGCCCTTGCCGACGAGTAGCCGCTGGTCTTTGCACGCCTCGAGGACGGCGACCGTGCGCGCCGGGTCGGGTTCGATCGTGCCCGGGTGGCAGATCTCGAACGCCCACATCAGGCCGCGGCCGCGGAGTTCCGCGATCCAGTCGGTGTCGTCGGCGACCGGCGCCATCGTGGCGTGGAAGCGCTCGCCCATCCGCTTCGCGTTGCCCTGCAGGTCGTTGTCGATCACGTAGTCGAGGGTGGCGGACCCGGCGGCGGCCGACAGTGGATTGCCGCCGAAGGTCGAGAAGTTGAGCACGTCGATCGTGTCCATGATCTCGGCGCGGGCCACGCAGCCGGCGAGCGTGATGCCGTTGCCGACGCCCTTGGCGAACGTGAGGATGTCGGGCACGATGCCGTGCGCTTCGTATCCCCAGAAGTGCTCGCCCGTGCGGCCCCACCCGGTCTGGACCTCATCGGCGATGAACAGGATCCCGCGGTTGTCGAGCTCTTTCTTCATCGCGCCGAAGAAGCCGTCGGGCGGCACGGTGAAGCCGCCGACGCCTTGGATCGGCTCGGCGATCAACGCAGCGACGTCGCCAGCGCTCGTCATGTCGAGCAGTTGCACCAGATCGTTGACGCACGCTTTGGTGAACGTGTCGTCGTCGAGGTCGGCGAAGGGCGACCGCAGCTTGTAGGCGCCCTGCACGAAGTTGACCTGCAACCCCGAGATCGACGTCGACGACCACGACGCATGGGACGTGACCGCCTGGGTCGTGAACGAGCGACCGTGGTAGCTGTTGCGCATCGCCAGAACCTGGTTGGACGACCGGAAGCTCGTGGCGAGCAACAGCGCGGTGTCGTTGGCCTCGCTCCCGGAGGTCGTGAAGAACACGCGAGCGTCGGGGATGCCCGATCGCTCGGTGATCTGCTCGGCCAGCCGGAGCATCGGCGGCGACAGATACAGCGTCGAGGTGTGCAGCGTCTTGGCCGCCTGTTCCTGGATCGCCGCGGTGACCTTCGGGTTGTTGTGGCCCACCATCGTCGTCAGCACGCCGCCGAAGAAGTCGAGATAGCGGTGGCCTTCGACGTCCCAGACCCAGCTACCTTGGCCACGCTCGATCGAGATCGGCTCGGCGAAGTAGGGGGAGACGAACGACGGCAGCACCCGTCGGTACGTCGCGAGGAGTTCGGCGTTCGTCGTCATCTCCGAAACGCTACGTCAGATTCGAAGTGCGCGTGCACGTCTGCATACGCGCTCCACGGTGGGCTGCCGGCTGGATTGATGATGCTGGATCGATGATGCTGGCTGCGATGCCGGGACGGTTCAACCGCCGAGCGCGGACACCGTTGCTCGGATGATGCGGTCGAAACGCTGCGCAGCGTCGCCATCGGGCAGATGGTGATTGACCTCGAGCGACACGAGGCCGTGCATCGTGGCCCAGGCGCCGAGGACGGCGTCGACGTCGGACTCGGCGGACGCTGACACGGCGCGCGGGTCGGCGGTGGTGCCTTGCAGCGCGGCGGCTGCCTTGACGAGCGGGTCAAGCACCGCCATCTCGGCGTCGTAGGTCGGCCCGGCGGGTGGGGCGGCGTACCCGGGAATCTGATCGGTGAAGATCAGGTTGAACTCCGCCGGGTGATCGACGGCCCACTGGCGAAACGCGTGCGCGCACGCCATCAGCCGCTCCACTCGCTCGTCGTGGGTGGTCGGCTCGCTCGCCTGAAACGCCCCGTCGACAGCGGCGGCGAGGCGCTGGTAGCTCTCGAGGATGAGCCCGGTGAACAGGTCGTCGAGGCTGTCGAAGTAGGTGTAGAGCGAAGCCGGGTTCATCCCGAGCTCGCGAGCGATCGCACGCCAGGTCACCGCCCCGTGCCCGGCTTCGGCGAGTTGACGGCGCGCGATCCGCAAGATGTCGGCCGTCAACTCGCGCCGCAGCCGCTCGCGCCGCGTTTCGGGCCGCGTCTCCGGCTGGGACGCTGGCCGGGTCGCGGGGTCTGTCTTCGGATGGGTCTCGCGGTGCGCGCTCGTCCCCGCGGACTCGGTCATGTGACGAAGGGTACAGCAACTGTCGCTTGCTTTTCAAACACTGTTGGGTATTGACTGGGAAAGGCCAAACAGTGTTTGGTCTTCAACGATTGATCGAGCACAGGGAGGTCTGTGAGATGCACCACCAGTTGGAACGGCCCGTCGTCGTCGGCGCCGGGCCCGTCGGACGAGCCGTGGTTGCACGACTCGTCGCGTCGGGTGCCGTGCCGACGGTCGTGTCGAGATCGGGTACCGCCGTCGCGGGCGCCGTCTCGGTCGCCGCGAACATCGCGCAGCCGGAGGTGGCGACCGAGGTCCTGCGTGAGGCGACGACGGTGTTCTTCGTTGCGCAGCCGGCATATCACCGCTGGACCACCGAGTATCGGCCGCTGCAGGACTCGGTGCTTCGAGGGTGCGAGCGCTCGGGTGCGGTGCTGATCGCGACCGAGAACCTCTACGGGTACGGCGCCGGTACCGGAGGGCTCGACTCGCCCATCTCGGAGACGACGCCGCTCGCCCCCTCGACCCGCAAGGGCGCGGTGCGAGCCGAGGGGTGGCACGACCTGGCTGCTGCGCACGAGGCGGGTCGGGTTCGCTGCGCCGCTGTGCGCGCCTCCGACTTCTTCGGCCCCGGGGTGCGCGAGTCGATGCTCGGGGAGCGGTTCTTCGGGGCCCTCGCGGCGGGCAAGCCGGCGAGCGTGTTCGGACCGGTCGATCGACATCACTCGGCGACCTACGTGCCGGATCTCGCCGCGGCGATGATCCGTGTCGCCGAACGCCCGGACGCGCTGGGTCGCGCCTGGCTCGCCCCGACCGCTCCAGCGGTCACGGTCGCCGAGATGATCGAACTGGCGGCAGCGGCGGCAGGCAGCCCTTCGCGCCATCGGCGTCTGTCGCGTCCGATGCTGCGCCTGGCGGGTGTGTTCGTCCCCGGTGCTCGCGAGTCGATCGAGATGCTCTACCAGTGGGAAGCAGACTTCACGATCGACACCGCCGCCTCGCAGGCAGCGCTCGATCTGTCGCCCACGCCACTGGTGCAGTCCATCTCCGACACCGTCGGCTGGTATGCAGCGGCCCATGGCGAGGCGAAGCGATGAGCGGCCTGACGCACCGCGACGCCGCGATGCTGTCTGCCGCGCCGGCGACCTTCGCGGCCCTGTTCGCGCTGCGTGCTCTGCGACCGGTGGTCGACACGACGCTCGTCGGAATCCTGGTCGCCATCGTCGTGTGCGTCGTCGGCCTCTTCCTCGGCCGCCGGTGGGCCGCGGTGACCTTCCTGGTGTTCCCGGTTGCGCTGATCGTGTCCCCGGCGGCGCGCGACCTGTCGTTCAGCCTGGTGTCACCCGACTCGACGGCGTGGCGTCTGCACGCGATCGCGAGCCTGGTGACGGCGGGCTTGTCGGTCGCGTCGTGCGCCACGATGCTGCTCGTCACGACGCTGGTGCGTCCGGCCGGGTCGGGGGGTCGGGGGTCGCCGGTCGGGGGCCGGGTGGTCGCCGTGGGCACGCTGGGCGGGTCGATGCTCGGGGTGGGGATGATCGGACTGGTCCAGCTCGTGAGCCCGGTGCAGGTGTTCGGCGCCGGACTCGACGCCGCCGAGCGTGACGCACTCCCCAAGGTGGCGCTGGTCAATTTCGCGTACGCGCCGCTCGACCTCGAGGTCGACCGCGACGGCGTGACGCGGTTTCTCCTCGTCAATCCGAGCGACCTGCCGCACACGCTGACGATCGACACGGGCGGGCCGGTCGACGTCGACGTGTACGTCCCCGCCCGCCGCGAGGTAGTGGTCGAGATCGAGGGCTCCTCGGTGCCCGGTTCGGAGGTCGCGTTCTTCTGCGGGATCGGCGACCACGCCGAACAGGGCATGGTCGGACGGGTGGTCGTGCTCGACGGCTGAGCCGCCGATTCGCACCCGGCTCGCACCCGTGCCGGCATCGCCGCCGTCAGTCGACGAAGGGTCCCTTCGTCGAGCCGGGTGGCGGAGCGGAGCGCTCCGAGGTGCGCGCAGTCGGCATCGGGTCGGCACCGTCCATCTCGTCGATCTCCGCGATCTCGTCGATCTCCGCGATGTCGCCGGCGGCGCCATCGATGTCGCCGGGAGCTCGCGATGAGGCCCGTGATGCCGTCGAGGTGCTCGATGACGCGGCGCCTCGCCGACGCAGTCGGAGGCGGATGGAGGCGATCTGGACGAGCACGAGGACGACGAGACCGTTGAGCGCCGACACGGCGACGAACGGCAGGAACGACCCGTGGTCGGTCGTGTCGCCCCGCGGCCCCATGCAGTACAGGGTGAAGTCGACGACCGTTTCGCCCGGCTGCGGGTTGTAGCGGTCGGCGACGACGAACGCATCGGGCTGCGCGTCGGAGCAGAACAGGAACGAGACCAACTTGATCTGGCCGGGCCAGATGGCGAGCGCGACCACGCACGAGATCATGAACCCCGCGAACGCAGCACCGAGGAGTGCCACGATCGTGCGCCGGACGATCCGGCGGGCCCGGGTCATCGCTCCACCTCGATCAGCTCGCCGGCGGCGTCGAAGACGACCCCGCCGGTGTCGCGCTCCGACGAGATGCGCAACGTGATCGTCGGAGTCTGTGCCCGTACCGCGATCGAGATGCGCTCGACGTAGGCGCCGTCGGCGTCGAACGCCGCGAGCGCCCGGTCGGCCAGGTCTTCGATGCGGTCGAGGGGCAGCTCGCCGAGTCGCACCGTGACGTCGTCGAGCACGAGTTCGTCGACATCCGGAACCGGCGTCGTCGACGTGACCTCGCGGTCGCGGATCGACACCGTGTCGACGTCGTCGGGTCGATCGTTTCGCTGTGCGAGCGCGGTCATCGAACGCGTCCCCGGGTTGGCGTTGAGCGACATGACCCTCACGTCGCGGGCGTCGTCGGCGCCGACCTCGTCGGCGAGCGCGTCGAGTGACTCGGCCAGCCACTCGTTCGTCACGCCGCCGCCGCGGCGCTGAATCTCACGGTCGAAGTCGCCGCGCTCTGTGGCGCCGACGCACCCGGTCGCGCCGATCATTGCGACCACGATCGCAAGAGTCCGGAAGCATGCGGGCATGACGGGAACGTAGTTCGATGCTCGGACCTGCTTCTCCGATTTGCGAACGAGCCGTCGACTCGTCGAGTGGATACTGTCGCGGTCATGGAGTACGTCCGACTCGGTTCGACTGGTCTTCGAGTGTCGGAGCTGTGCTTCGGTTGCATGAGCTTCGGGGCCCCGGACTGGCGGCCGTGGGTGCTGACGAGAGAGGACTCCGAGCCGTTCTACCGGCGCGCCATCGAGGCGGGCATCAACTTCTTCGACACGGCCAACATCTATTCGAACGGGGTGAGCGAAGAGGTCACCGGCGAGTTCCTCCGCAAGTACGGCCGACGCGACGAACTCGTCATCGCCACCAAGGTCCACTTCCCGATGGGGTCGGGCCCCAACATGGGCGGGCTGTCGCGTAAGCACATCGAGCAATCGTGCGACGACAGCCTGCGGCGCCTCGGCGTCGACACCATCGACCTGTACCAGATTCATCGTCTCGACCCGCTCACACCGCCGGAGGAGATGCTCGCCGCGCTCGACTCGCTGGTGCAGAAGGGCAAGGTTCGCTACCTCGGTGCGAGCTCGATGTATGCCTGGGAGTTCGCCACGCTGTTGTCGATCAGCGAACGAAACGGCTGGGCGCGGATGGTCTCGATGCAAGACCACTACAACCTGCTCGCGCGAGAGGAAGAACGCGAGATGCATCCGCTGTGCGAGTACCAGGGGGTCGGTGTCATCCCGTGGTCGCCGCTGGCGCGT
Source organism: Ilumatobacter sp. (assembly GCF_046290335.1). Classification (GTDB taxonomy): domain Bacteria; phylum Actinomycetota; class Acidimicrobiia; order Acidimicrobiales; family Ilumatobacteraceae; genus Ilumatobacter_A. The sequence goes on from NZ_JBKAGH010000010.1 coordinate 99,073, forward strand.
GGGCATCTCGCGGGTACTCGCAAAGCGGTTGGCGACGAATCGAACGAGACCACCCGCGGGCAGACCGATGGCCTCGACCAACACCTCTACACCGCGGCGAGTGATGCGGCGATCATCGACGCGGTGCGCGCGGTGGCCGAGCGTCACGGTCGCCCGATGGCGCAGATCGCGCTCGCGTGGGTGAGTTCGAAGCCGGTGGTGACCGCGCCGATCATCGGCGTGACGAAGATGGCGCAACTCGACGACGCGATCGCGTCGCTCGACATCGACTTGTCGGCCGACGACATCGCCGAACTCGAAGCGCCGTACGTGCCGCGGAGATCGAGCGAACTCGGCCGCGCCAGCCTGCGACGATGAGACGTCGCAAGGACCGGTGACCGGCCGGCGTGTTCAACCGGACTCACTCGGACGGCGCGACCGAGGCGGCCGCAGCCGCGAGGGCAGCGCGGGTCTCGGGTCCGACGACGCCGTCGACGAGCAGGCCGTATTGACCCTGGAAGGCGAGCACGGCGCTGTTCGTCGCTCGATCGAAGACACCGGTCGCTCCACCGGCGGCGAGATACTCGAGGGCGATCAGGCGTTCTTGGATCGCCGTGACCTCGGGGCCTTCGTCGCCGGCACGCAGGTACAGGATCGGAGCCGTCGCGACGACCGGTGACGTGCTCGCGACGACCGTCGGGTTCGCCGTGCTCGCGACGACCGTCGGGTTCGCCGTGCTCGCGACGACCGTCGTGCTGGGAGTCGTGCTGAGGTCGCTAGTGGGCGTGCTCGTCGGGTTCGCCGTGCTCGGGCTCGCCGTGCTCGGGTTCGCCGTGCTCGTCTCGACGGGGGCGCCGGGCACGGCGACGCGGTCGTCGGCGGCAGCGCAGCCAGCCAGCGTCGACGCGGCGAGTACCGCAGCTCCGCAACGTGAGCGCAGTGTCGGCAGCATCACCCTCGATCGTGGCACATTCCGGCGCGCCCTCTGGTCGTTCGGTCGATCGCCGAAGGCTTGACTCGATGGCCGGAGTTCGCGAGGATCGAACATATGTTCCGCCAAGCGTCCCTCTTCGGCTCGTCCGATCCTGTGTTCGACGATACCTTCGCTGACACGGCACGGAGCACGCTGGGCGGCACCTCGTGGATCGAGTACACGCCAGGGTGGCTGCTCGGATCCGACTCGCTGTTCGACGATCTGATGGATCGACTCGACTTCCGTCAACGAACCGATGTGCCGATGTACGACCGACTGGTCGACGAACCTCGGCTGACCGCCTGGTGGAACGAAGCCGACGGGCGCGCCGAGCCGTTGGCGATCCTCGGCGACATCCGAGCGGCGTTGTCTGCCGAGCACGACCGGCACTTCGATTCGATCGGCTTCAACCTGTATCGCGACCAGAACGATTCGGTCGCGTGGCACGCCGACCGGCATCGCCATCACGTCACCGATCCGGTCGTCGCGATCCTGAGCGTCGGGCAGAGCCGGCCGTTCCAGATGCGCCAGAACGGAGGCGGCGCGTCGCTCACCTGGGGGCTCGGCGACGGTGACCTGTTCGTGATGGGCGGCGGATGTCAGCACGAGTGGCAGCACTGCGTCCCGAAGCGACGTCGACACTGCGGACCGCGCCTGTCGATCACTTTCCGCCACGACGCTCGCTGATCACCGCCTACCTGGCGAAGACCTGCGCGTCGTCGGCGAACGCCTTGAACTCGAGTGCGTTGCCGGACGGGTCGAGGAGGAACATCGTCGACTGTTCGCCCACCTGACCGACGAAGCGGGTGTGCGGTTCGATCACGAACTCGGTGTCGGCGGCCGTGAGCCGGTCGGCGAGTTCACGCCAGGCCGCCGGCGACAACAGCACACCGAAGTGCGGGACCGGAACGTCGTGCCCATCGACCGGGTTCGACACCGCCGTGCGACCGGGGTGGCCGGGATCGAGATGCGCCACGAACTGGTGCCCGTAGAGGTCGAAGTCAACCCAGTGCTCGGCGCTGCGACCTTCCGGGCACCCGAGAAGTTCTCCGTAGAAGGAGCGAGTGGCGGCGAGGTCGTGGACCGGGATGGCCAGGTGGAAGCGGTGCAGTTCGGGCATGGGACTCCTCTCCGAAATGTTGCGGCGAATGTTGCGACCGGCTCGTCAGCTTGGTGTGTGGGGCAGCATGTAGGTGCCCTGACCGATCGCGGTCGGCTTGTCGGGGTCGGTCGTCCAGACCGACACGGTGCCGACCACGCTGCGTCGGCCGGCCATGTCGAGCGTCGCTTTCGCCCAGAGCACCCCGCCGATCGCCGGGCGCAGGTAGCGGATCGACAGCTCCGAGGTCATCGCCATGGGTTCGATCCGCCCGATCCCGACGAAGGTGACGTACCAGAGCGCGGCGTCGGCGAGGCCGAACTGCGTGGGCCCCGACACGAAACCACCCGGACGAATCTCGGACGCGAGCACGTCGCGACGCGCGATCGCGTACCCGTCGCCGACCTCGGTGCATCGGTTTCCGGCACCCGGAAAACTCTCGGCGGCCATCGCCGTGATCGCCTCCGCCGTGACGGCATTCGTCTGCATCGATGCGACGGTACTCGCCGTGTCGATGTGTTCGCGGGTCGCAGTCCGTCGCCGGCTTGTACCGCGTGCCATCGTGGGGACATGACTGCGGAACTGGAACGGGTCGTCGTCGTGGGGGCCTCGTTGGCCGGACTTCGCGCGGCCGAAACTCTGCGCAACGAAGGCTTCGACGGCGAGGTCGTGGTGATCGGCGCCGAGCCGCACCGGCCCTACGATCGACCGCCGTTGTCGAAGAAGCTGCTGGCCGGCGAGTGGGAGCCCGACCGCATCCAGCTGCGCCAAGCCGGCGCCTTCGACGAACTCGACGTGTCGTGGCGGCTCGGCGTCGCGGCCGCTGGCCTCGATCTCGACGAGCGGCGACTGCACCTGACCGACGGCGAGACCGTCGACTTCGACGGATGCATCATCGCCACGGGCGCGCTCTGTCGGCGCCTCCCCGAGCAGAGCCGGTATGGCCACGTGCACGAACTCCGGACCCTCGACGACTCGATGCGGCTGCGGACGGCGATCGCCGACGGCGGTCATCACGTGGTCGTGATCGGAGCCGGCTTCATCGGACTCGAGGTCGCAGCGACGGCCCGCCAGCTCGGCAACGAGGTCACCGTCCTCGAAGGTGCATCCGCGCCGCTGATACGCGGTCTCGGCGCGGAGATGGGCGCGGCGATCGGCGCGATGCACGAAGCTCGCGGCGTCGCTGTGCGCTGCGACGTGCGGGTCGATCGGCTGCACGACGACGGCGTACTGCTCGAAGGGGGCGAGCTCGTCGAGTCGGATGTCGTCGTGGTCGGCATCGGTGTGACTCCGGCGACGCAGTGGCTGGGCGACAGCGGGTTGGAGTTGCGCGATGGGGTGGTCTGCGACGAGACCCTGCGCGCTCGACGCGACGACGGCGCCGCCGTGCCGGGTGTGTACGCGGCTGGCGACGTGCTTCGCTGGATGAATCCGTTGTTCGGCGAGGAGATGCGGATCGAACACTGGACCAACGCCGCCGAGCAGGGAGCGGTGGCCGCCCGTAACGTGCTGGCCGCCGCCGCTGGTGCCGACGCAGAGGAGTACGGGGCGGTGCCGTTCTTCTGGAGCGATCAGTTCGACATCCGGATCCAGTTCCTCGGCCGGGCCGATGCCGACGACGAGGTGGCCGTCGTCGCGGGGTCGATCGACTCCGGCAAGTTCCTCGCGATGTACGGCCGCGACGGCCGCCTCCACGGGGCGCTCGGCGTGAACGCACCGCGCTGGATCATGCCGATTCGCAAGCTGCTCCTCGCGCAGGCCTCGTGGGACGACGCGCTCTCCCACGCCGCCACCCTCTGACCGCCCAAAACACCTGGGGTCTGACCCTACGTGTTGAACGCCTGGGGTCTGACCCTACGTGTTGAACGCCTGGGGTCTGACCCTACGTGTTGAACGCGATGCGAGACACCGATCGTCGAGTCGACAGCTCCTAGGCTCACGGGATGACTTCTGCCGGTTCGCATCTGTCCGGGGTTTGGTCGCAGGTGACCGAACTGCAGATCGTTCGGGGACATGGCTGTCGCGTCGTCGACGTGAACGGTCACGAGTACCTCGACTTCACTTCCGGCATCGCCGCCGCGTCGACGGGGCACGCACACCCGAAGGTGGTCGAGGCGATCCGCGAGCAGGCCGCTCGGATCGTGCACGCGCAGATCAACGTGTACCGCCACGACCTCCTCGACCCGCTCGCCGATCGTCTCGCCGAGATCACGCCCGAGGGCATCGACACGTTCTTCTTCGACAGCTCGAGCGACACCGTGATCGAAGCGGCGGTCAAGCTGGCCAAGCACGCGACCGGTCGGCGCAATGTCGTGGTCTTCGACGGAGCGTTCCACGGTCGCACCCACTATGCGCTGGCCATGTCGACCAGCCGATCGATCGACCGGGAGGGTTATGGTCCGCTGCCCGCCGGGGTGCTCGTCGCACCGTTTCCCGATCCGCATGCATCCGACCAGGAGGCCGAAGTGTCACGCGCGCTGCGCGCGCTCGACCGCATCTTCTCGACACAGGTCGCGCCGGGCGAAGTGGCCGCCATCGTCATCGAACCGGTGATCGGCGAACGCGGCTACATCCCCACCCCGCAAGCGTTCATCTCCGGGCTCGCCGCACGGTGTGCCGAGTACGGGATCCTCTTCATCGCCGACGAGACCCAGAGCGGGTTCGGCCGCACTGGTCGGATGTTCGCGTGCGAAGCGTTCGACGTCGCTCCCGACATCATCTGCATGGCGAAGGGCATCGCATCGGGATTTCCGTTCGCGGCACTCGGAACCCGTCGCGAGCTCGACGATCGATGGCGCACGGGCAGCCACAGTGGGTCGTCGAACGGCAATCCGCTCGGCTGCGCGGCGGCGCTCGCCACGATCAGCGTGCTCACCGACCCCGGGTTTCTCGACAACGTCCGGGCGCGCGGCGACCAGCTGATCGACGCCCTGCGTGACTTCCAGCAGCTCGATCAGGCGCTGTTGCACGTACGTGGTCGCGGCTTGATGGTCGCCACCGAGTTCGACACTCCCGAGCGGGCCCAGGCGATCGTCGAGCACTGCCTGCGTGAGCATCGAGTGATCTTGATGACGGCGGGCACGCGCAATCGCACCGTGCGCTGGATCCCACCGCTCGTGGTCACTTCCGACGAGATCAACGAAGCGCTGCACGCGTTCTCGGCCGCGATCCGCGCGACGGGTTGAGCTCGTGGCGCGCCTCGACTCGCGCCGTCTCGACTCGTGGCGGCAGCTGCAATCGCTCACCGCACAGATCGAACGCGCCGTCGACGAAGCGCTCCGCACGGAGTGGGCCGTGCCACTCGGTTGGTACGACGTGCTCTGGTCGCTCCAGCGCGCCGGTGGCATGTCGCGTCCGCTGGCGGTGGCCGACGATCTGCGCCTCCCACCATCGAGCCTGACCCGGCGAATGGACCGATTGGAAGAGGAGGGCTGGATCGTCCGCACCCGTGCCGACGACGATGACCGCCGCGCGATCCAGATCGAACTCACCCGGACCGGGCGACGGCTCTGGCGCGAGATGACCGTGACGTACCGACGAGCGGTGCAAGCGACGTTCGCCGTACACCTCGACGACGCGGCGATCGACGCCGTGCACCAACTGGTCGCCACGTTGGCGCCGCTTCACGACGCCGAACGAACCGACTGAGCTGTGTCAGCCGGCGTCGCCGTGTCCGTCGGCGTACATCGCCTCGATCTCGTCGGCGTAGCGAGCGTTGACCCCGCGCCGCTTGAGCTTCGAGGTCGGCGTCAGCATGTCGCTGTCGGGCATCCACTCTTCGCCGATGAGCGTGAACCGCTTGATCTGCTCGACGCGAGCGAAACGCTCGTTGGCACGATCGACGCCCGCCTGCACCTCGGCGATCACCTCGGGATCCTTGGCGAGATCGTTGAGCGACATGCCCTCCTTGCCGTTGGCGCGGGCCCAGCCAGGGGCCACCTCGGGATCGAGGACGAGGATCGCAGACACGAACTTGCGTTGATCGCCGATGGCCGCCGCTTGACCGATCAGTGGGATCGTCTTCAGTTCGGCTTCGAGGTTGGCGGGGCTGATGTTCTTGCCGCCAGCGGTGATGATGAGTTCTTTCTTGCGGTCGACGATCTTGATGTAGCCCTCGTCGTCGATTTCGCCGATGTCGCCCGAGTGGAGCCAGCCGTCGATGATCGTCTCGGCAGTCTGCTCCGGTTGCTTGAGGTAGCCACCGAAGATGTTGCCGCCACGGCAGAGCACCTCGCCGTCGTCGGCGATCTTGACCTCCATACCATGGCAGGCACGGCCGACCGATCCGACCTTGTTGCGCTCGGGCGACCAGGTCATCGGGCCGGTGGTCTCCGACATGCCGTAGATCTCGGTGAGGTTGACCCCGATCGCGTGGAACCACTCGAGCACGACGTCGGGAATCGGGGCCGCACCGGTGACGCCGATGACGAGCTCGTCGAGGCCGACCAGTCCACGCACCGTCGAGAACGCGACGGCGTCGAGGAATGCCATGGTCTCCGCTTCTTCCGTGGTCTGCTCGCGACCGAAGCTGGCCCGGTTGATCGCCGTCGCCGCAGCCACCGCCTCGTCGAACTTCTCCTTCTTCTCCGGGTCGGCCCCGAGCGCCGCCTGCACGCCGCTGTACACCTTTTCCCACACGCGCGGCACACCGAAGAGGATCTGCGGGTGCACCTCCTTGAGGTACATCGTCAGCTGGCTCGGGTCGGGACACGAGTAGACGTCGTAACCCAGCACCATCGGTGAGTAGTGGCTCATCGCTCGCTCGGCGATGTGGGCCATCGGCAGGTACGACACCGTGCGGAAGCCGGTGAAGTCGCCGATCTGATCGATCAGCGAACGGCGCAGGATCTCGATCGCGAACACGACGTTGTACTGGCTGATCATGACGCCCTTGGGCGGGCCGGTGGTGCCGGAGGTGTAGATCAGCGTGGCGAGGTCGTCCGGCTGCGTGGCCTCGGCGAGTTCGTCGAGATCGAGCGAACCGGCGTCGAGGAGATCGCTGGCCGGGAACACACCCTCGGGCAGGTCGCCGTCCGGCGGGTTCAGGACGTAGATCCTGTCGAGCATCGGTAGCTGGTCACGGACCTCGAGCATCTTGTCGAGAAAGCCGCTGTCTTCGAGGATCGCGATCTCGGCCTCGGCGTGCCCGGCGAGGTACTGGATCTCCTCGGCGGACGACGAGTTGTAGATGCTCACCGGTGTCGCCCGAAGGAACTGCGCAGCGCTGTCGAACCAGTGGAAGTCGGGAATGTTGCGCATCATGAGCAACATGCGATGACCGGGTTCGACACCGGCAGCACGAAGCCCTGCGGCTGCTCGGGCGACCATGTCGCCGTATTCGCGATACGACACGTCGTGCCACGCTCCGTCTCCCACCATGGCGTGGAGTGCTGGGGCGTCGCCGTGGTTGGCGAGCAACTCGACGAATCGTCGAGGTGCGGTCGTGCCGGCCACGGCGGCGGCAACGTCGTCGATGGATGAGATGTCGGTCAGCCCGGTCATGGGGACATTCTCGCATGCCATCCGTCACACCGAAAGTCGTCACCGGCGAACCCGTCGCGCAGACGGCGGTTCCGTCCAGGCGTGCCGCCACGTGCTGCACGCTCCGCGAGGCCGCGACTTGGGCGCGCGTCGCCTGGCGCGCCAAGATGTCCGCGGTGGCTCCGTGGGGGCGGGGCTGACGCTGACGAACACTGCAGAAGGGTTTCGGGGGGACCGATGTCGACAACTCCACGCATGCTTCGCGAGGCAGTGATCATCGACGCGGTCCGAACGCCGTTCGGTGCCCGAAACGGCTCGCTCTCGCATTGGCATCCCGTCGACCTCGCGGCCGGCACGCTGAGAGCGCTCGTCGATCGAACGGGCATCGATCCCGCACAGATCGACGACGTCATCATGGGTTGTGTGATGCAGGTCGGCGAACAGAGCGTCAACGTCGCTCGTAACGCTGTGCTCGCAGCGGGCTGGCCGGAGTCGATTCCCGGCACGACGGTCGACCGCCAATGCGGCTCGAGCCAGCAGGCGATGCACTTTGCTGCGCAGGGCGTGATGGCGGGAGCCTACGACGCCGTGATCGCCTCCGGCGTCGAGGTGATGACCCGCATCCCGATGGGTGCAGCGACCGCTGACGGGCGCTACGGGTTCCCGTTCGGACCGTCGGTTTCGGCTCGCTATGCGTCGCGCGGTGGGCTCGTGTCGCAGGGCATGGCGGCGGAGTTGATCGCCGACGAGTGGGGCTTCACCCGCGACGAACTGGACCGCTACGGCCTGCGCAGTCAACAGTTGGCGCGGCAAGCGGCCGACGAAGGCCGGTTCGACAACGAGATCATCCCGGTGTCGGCAGCCGACGGCTCGCCGGTGACGCGTGACGGTGGGTTGCGCTCGACATCGATGGACGAACTGGCGCGTCTTCGGCCAGCGTTCCGGACACCGGCCGAAGGCGGGCGCCTGACGGCGGGCAACTCGTCGCAGATCACCGATGGTGCGGCTGCGGTGCTCGTGATGTCGGTCGAGGCCGCGACCGATGCGGGCCTCACCCCGCGGGCTCGCGTCGTCGAGTTCGCCGTCGTCGGTGACGATCCGCGTCTGATGCTGACAGCGAACATCCCTGCGACCCGTCTGGTGTTGGAGCGCGCCGGGTTGCAGCTCAGCGACATCGATCTGTTCGAGGTGAACGAAGCGTTCGCGTCGGCGGTGCTCGCCTGGATCGTCGAGATCGGCGTCGACGACCCCGATCTGCTCGAGCGGGTCAACGTCAACGGCGGCGCGATCGCGCTCGGTCATCCGTTGGGGGCCTCGGGAACGCGGCTCACGGCGACGTTGCTGAACGAACTCGAGCGGACGGGCGGCCGTTACGGATTGCAGGTGATGTGCGAAGGTGGCGGAATGGCCAACGCGATGATCATCGAGCGTTGCTGACGGGTTCGAGACGACCCGTCCGAGGCACCCGGAACCGCCTGGACTCAGCCCGGTCCGGCCCGGGCCGCGCCCATCGGTAGCGGACGATACGATGACCTCGTGCCCGCTGCGTCGACGCTCATCTGGGTGGGACTCGGACTCTTTTTCGGGTACGTCCTGTGGAAAAGTGGGATCGCCATGTTGCGGAGCATGACCCAGCTCCCGCCGGAGCCACCGCCGAGCGGTGAGCTTCGCAAGGTCAAGCGCAACTACCGCTGCGACGTGTGTGGGACCGAGATGCGGATGACGATGGCGCCTGATGAGGATCCGCCGCCCCCGAAGCACTGTCTCGAGGAGATGACCGAGGTCGCGCCGCTCTACGACTGAGTTGTCCCCAGCCTGTGGGCAACATGGGCGTAACGACATCGATGTGATTCGATGTCGGTGACACTGACAACGTCGGCGACACTGACAACGTCGCAAGACCGGCGGCTCGGCGAGGCCGGCGGCTCAGGCGGAGCGAGCTATTCCCACTTCGTGGCGGCCCACAGGCCACCGAGAATCGCGGCGAGTCCGATGAGCGTCGGGATGTTCGAACCCGTCCAGATCAGGTAGCGGGCCATGATCATGAGTCCGCCGCCGACGAGGAGGCCGACCATGATGATCGGAATCCAGTTGGGTGGGATCAACTGGCGGCGCGCTTGCTTGGGCGTGTACCTCGACGACGCAGCGACCTCGTGGTGCTCCTCGTTCTTGGGGGCGGTCACGCGGCTGGTTCCGGGTTGCGTACCCTTCGGGGTGACGCGTCCGCCTCCGGACTTTCGCTTCGGGGGTGCCATCGCCGAAGAGCGTACTCCAATCCAGCGCGTTCGCTTGACCGTCGTCGTGCAGCCCAGCTCGGCTCGAGCGCTGGCGGACGGCTCGCAGGTGCGGGAATCGACGGTGGGGACCCCGCGGCGAGGGGCCAGACTGAGCGCCATGCGGGTTCTCGTCATCGACAGCTACGACAGTTTCGTCTACAACCTCGTGCAGTATCTCGGTGAGCTCGGTGCCGAACCGGTGGTCGTTCGCAACGACGAGCTCACGGTCGACGAGGCTCTCGCGTTGCAACCCGATGGTGTCTTGCTGTCGCCGGGGCCGGGGCGTCCGGAGACGAGCGGGATCATCTGCGACGCCATCGGAGCGTTCGCTGCGGCGTCGACGCCGGTGTTCGGAGTGTGCCTCGGGCATCAGGCGATCGGCCACGTCTACGGTGCCGACGTCGTCGGTGCACCGCAGCTGATGCACGGCAAGACGTCGCCGGTCGAACACGAGGGCCTCGGTGTGTTCGCCGGCCTGCCGTCGCCGTTGACTGCGACGCGCTACCACTCGCTGACGTTGGCGCCCGAGTCGATCCCGGACGTGTTGCAGGTGACGGCACGCAGCACCGACGGTGTCGTGATGGGGGTGCGGCACCGAGAACTCGACGTCGAAGGCGTGCAGTTCCATCCCGAGAGCATCCTCACCGCATCAGGCCACGATCTGCTGCGAACCTGGCTCGATCGCGTCGGCGCCGCTCCCCCGATCCGCTGAGCGTCAGACGAGCCGAAATCGCTCCGCCCGACCCGTCGCGGGTCAGGGAATGGTGGTGTCGGGCGGCGGCGCCGTGGTCGGCGCTGCGGTGGTGGGCGCTGCCGTGGTCGGTGCAGCGGTGGTGGCCGGTGCCGTCGTGGCCGGTGCCGTGGTCACCGGTGCCGTGGTCACCGGTGCCGTCGTCGGGGGCGGTTCGGTGGTCGGTGGCGCCGTCGGAGGCACCGTGGTCGCTGCGACGAGGGAGCGTCCGACGATCAGCGTGATGGTGGTACCGCGCGGGACCTGGGTGCTCGCATCGGGCGTCTGATCGATGACCCGTCCGTCGTCGGGGTTCCCCGGCGCGACTTCACGGAACTCGACGACGACCTCGAGGCCCGCTCCGCGCAACTGATTGGTCGCCTGGCCCGCGGTGAGTCCCTCGACCGGCGGAACGATGACCGGCGCGGGGCCGCTCGACACGGTGATCGTCACGGCCCCACCCTTCGGGACGAGTTCGCCGCCCGCCGGGTTGACCGAGATGACCTGTCCCGCTGGGATCACCTCGCTGTTGATGTTCTCGACGGTCACCACGAAGTTGTAGGGCTCGTTCTCGAGCAACTCGAGTGCTTGCGCCTGGGTGCGGTTCACGACGATGCCCGGCACCTGCAGGCTGTCGGGCGGTGCTGCGACGACGAGGTCGATCTCGGTGCCGGCCCGCGCCTGCACGCCGGCCTCCGGCGTCGAGCCGAGCACGGTGTTCTCGGCGCGGGTGTCGGTCGTCTCGGTGGTGACGACGCCGACGGAGAACCCATCGGACTCGATACGCAGGCGCGCTTCACTCAACGGCATGCCGACGACCTGAGGGATCGGGCTGAGCTGCTCATCGGGATTGAAGAACACGAGGATCTCTTGCGTCGCCAGCACCACTTCGCCAGCCGCCGGCTCGGTTCGGTGGACGAAGTCGACCTGCACATTGGGGTTCGGTTCGGCAATCGTCCGGAACAAGAGGTCGAGCTCGGTGAGTTCGGCGACGACGTCGGCCCGCGAGCGGTTGGAGTAGTCGGCGAGCACGAACTGCGACGGCTCGGACTGCTCTTCGGGACCACTCAGCGCCTGATACAGGAGGAACGCGCCGACGACCAGTGCGATGAGCGCGACGAACGCGGCGAGCGCGTACCAGCCGGTTCTCGAGCCTCCGGTGTCGTAGTACGCGGCCTCGGCTGACGAGCCGGTGGGATAGCCCGCCTCGTACATGCCAGTCGACGGCACCCGCGCAGCTTGCGGCTGGATCGGATTGACGCCGGTCGGTGCCGTCGCTCCGGTGACCGCCCGATTCATCGCCGTCGCGGCGGCAGCCGTCGGAATCGCGCCGGTGGCCGCCACGCCTCCGGCCCCGACCCCACTGGGCCGAGCCTGAGCGGTCACGGCCGCGACCAGCGCCTGCACCGGCTCGTCATTGCGGAAGCGACGCAGGTCGTCGCGGAGCGCGCCGGCGCTCGGATATCGGAGCTTGGGATCCTTCGCCAACAACTTCGCGACCATCGCCTCGTACGGCTTGGGCACGTCGGCCACGATCTGCACCAGCGGCTGCGGCGCGTCGTGCACCTGCTTGTAGGCGATGCTGACCGGGTTGTCGCCGGTGAACGGGGCCCGCCCGGCGACCATCTCGTACATCACGATGCCGAGCGAATACAGGTCGCTGCGCGGGTCGGGCTGGGCCCCTTGCGCCTGCTCGGGCGAGAAGTACGTGGCGGTGCCCATGACGGAGCCGACCTGAGTCAGGTTGGCTTCGGTCGGTGCGTTCATCGCTCGAGCGATGCCGAAGTCGGCGACTTTCACCTGACCGTTCGACCCGATGAGGATGTTGGCCGGCTTGATGTCGCGATGGGCGACACCCTTCTCGTGGGCGAAGCCGAGCGCTGCGGCGACCTCACTGGCGATCTCGGCGGCCTGCTTCGACGTGAGCTGGCGGTTCGACTTGAGGACGTCGGCCAGGGTGCGGCCCTGCACCTCTTCCATCGCGATGAAGTAGGTGCCTTCGTACTTGCCCCAGTCGTACACGTTGACGATGTTGGGGTGCGAGAGGTTGGCGGCCGACTGGGCTTCTCGCCGGAATCGTTCGACGAAGTTCTCGTCGGTCGCGAACTCGGGGAACAACACCTTGATGGCGACCTGGCGATCGAGCAGGAGGTCGCGCGCGGAGAACACGTCGGCCATGCCGCCGCGCCCGATCCGCTTGTGTACCTCGTATCGGTCGTTGATGACCGTTGCGTCGCCTGAGTTCGTCACTGTCTCTTCGTTCCCACCGGTCGTGCGTTGGTCGCACCCGGCCGGCTCGACGCGGTCGTTCCGGAGCCGACGAAGGGTTCGCCCGCGCCGATCCTGCCGATCGAGCCGTCTGCCGAGGTTATCGGCCGATTCCGACGGCGGCCGTTCACCCGTCCGTTCACCCGGCTGTTCACCCGTCGGCCAGCTCTGCGTTGGCGCCGTCGCCGGTGAGGAGGTAGTCGAGCATGCCCTTGACGACGGGCCCGGCTTCACGCCCGCCGGTCGCGGCGTCGGCGAGCGTCGATTGGAGGTCGGTCAGCACGACGGCGATCGCATACTTCGGCGCCTCCAGCGGTGCGAACGCGATCATCCACGCGTGGACGAGATCGGGGTTGTCGACGATGCCGAGTTGGGCCGTGCCCGTCTTGGCAGCGAAGCGCACGCCGCCGTCGAGGCGCACGCTGCCTGCAGTGCCGCGATCGCCTTCGGTCACACCGGTCATCAGTTCGGTCAGGATCGCTGCGTTGCCGGGCGAGATCGGTGTCTTCCACACCGACGGCTCGGTTCGGTCGAGAACTCGACCGTCGTGGTCGTAGGTGGCCTCGACGACGTAGGGCGACATCATCCGCCCGCCGTTCGCGACCGTGCCGGCCACCATCGCCATGTGGAGCGGGACCATCTGGTCTTCGTTCTGGCCGAAGCCGCGGATCGCGAGCAGCGGCAGTTGCTGGTCGAGGTCGTCGGTGTTGCCGAACGTGCTCGCTGCCGGACGTGGGAGGTCGATCGGCAGTGGCTCGCCGAGTCCCCACGCTTCGGTGCCGGCCACCATCTGCTCGGGGCCGAGGAACACCGCGGTCTGCGCGAACGGGATGTTGCAGCTGCGGCGGAACACTTCGGCGAGGTCCCCACCGCACTGCGAGCCGCGATAGTTCTGGATCGGGTCGTCGGTCTGGGGTGGGACCCACTCGGTTTCGCGGGCGAACTCGGAGTCGAGGGAGAGCACTCCGGATTCGAGGCCGATGCCGGTCGTGATCACCTTGAACGTCGAGCCCGGCATGAAGCGCTGCTGGTAGGCGCCGGACAGCAGCGGTTCGCCGTCGGCGTTCTGTAGTTCGATGATGGCTTCCTGCGCCTCCTCGAACGGCTGGTCGACGAAGACGCCCGGGTCGTAGGTGGGGTTGGAGTAGAGCGCCCGGACGGCGCCGGTGTCGACTTCGATGACGGCGATCGACCCGGTACGACCGGCGAGGAGGAACTTCGCGACCTGCTGGAGATCGTGGCGCACGGCGAGTTGCACCGTGCCGGAGTTGTCGACCTCGCTCGACAGGAGATCGCCGAGGCTACGAATCTGCTGTTCGGTCGTCGAGCCGGTGAGCACGTCGCCGTATTCGCGCTCGATCTGCGTCGAGCCGAAGTTGAGCGTGAAGTAGCCGGTGAGGTGCGACAGCAGATCGCCGGTCGGGTACTCGCGGCGGCGCTGGATGTCGCCGTCGGGATCGTCGGTCGCGGTCGACTGCGCGGCGATGATTCCGTCGGCGGTGATGATCGGCCCGCGCGCCTTGTTGAACTCGCGCCGCACCGCTCGGGTGTTCTCGACGTTGGCGTTGAGCTCTTCTTCTTGGCCGACCTGCCAGTAATTGAGCGCGACGAACAACACGAGGTAGCACGTCATGAGCGCCAACGCGAGCTGGCGGATCTGGCGGTTCACGCCGCCCCGCCATCACCGCTCGGACGGCGACAGAGTGGGTCAGACCCACTCTGTCGCCGTCGGTGCCGGCTCGTCATCCCGACACCACCTCGCCCGGAATCGTCCTGCCGCTGCGAACGCGGCGACGCAGCCTCCACGCTGCCCACCGTTCGCTGGTGGTCGGTTCGTCGGGCATCTCGCCGAGGCGTCGCGACGCCGAGTCCGACACGCGGATGAGCAGAGCCAGGAGGATGTAGTTGGTGACCAGCGACGACCCGCCGTAGCTCACGAAGGGCAAAGTGATCCCGGTGAGCGGCACGACCTTGATGACGCCGCCGATGATGATGAACGCCTGCACGCCGATGATCGTCGTGAGGCCGACCGCGAGCAGCTTCTCGAAGGTGCGTTCGGTGCGCAGCGCGGTGCGCAATCCGGCACCGACGATCAGGAGGTACGCCATGAGTATCGCGGTCGCTCCGATGAGCCCGAGTTCCTCGCCGATCGACGCGAAGATGAAGTCGTTCTGCGCCTCTGGGACCTGATTCGGGTTGCCGCGTCCGAGACCGGTGCCGGTGAGCCCGCCGTCGGCGAGCCCGAACAGCGCCTGCACGATCTGGTACCCCTTGTCGAGCGAGTCCGACCATGGGTCCTGCCAGATCTCGACTCGCGTCTGCACGTGGGTGAAGCGACGCCACGCGAAGTACGCGGCTCCGGCGAAGAGCACGAGGCCGATCCAGACGTACGCGATGCGTTCGGTGGCGACCCACATCATCACGACGAAGAGCGTGAAGAACAGCAGCGACGAACCGAGGTCGCGTTGGGCCACCATCACGACGACGGCGAAGCCCCACGCGACGCCGATCGGCAGGATGAAGCGTGGCTCGGGGAGGTGAATCGGGCCGACCTTCCAGGTTCGGGCGGCGATGACCTCGCGGTTGTCGGCGAGGTACGCAGCGAAGAAGATCGCGAGCGCGAGCTTGGCGAACTCGCCGGGCTGGAAGTTGATCGGACCGAGGCTGACCCAGATGCGTGCGCCGTTGATGTTGCTGCCGAGACCGGGAACGAGTGGGAGCAAGAGTGCGCCGGCGCCACCGAAGAACAGCATCCACCGGTAGCGGGCCAGGTCGCCCGGCCGTTGGATCAGGACCAGCGTGGCGACGAACACGCCTATCGCGATCATGCTCCACGTCGCTTGCAGCCCGGCGAGTTCGTCGTCGAGTCGTGTGATCATCACGAACCCGATGCCGTGGAGCAGCGCGGCGAGCGGCAACAGTGTCGGATCGGCGCCGCGTGCCACGAGGCGCACGACGATGTGAGCGAGCAGCAGCAGCCCCAGCAAGAACGCGACGAACACGACGATGCCGGGTGGGATCTCGGCGTTGGTGCCGAGCGCCGCGAGTGTGTACGCGGCGCCGGTGATGCACACCGCCATGACGATGAGCGTGAGTTCCGCGTTGCGGCGGCGGCGGGGGAGCGGTGAGTCGTCGTGTCGTCGACGCCGGGCTTGGCGACGGGTTTCGACGACGGCGACGTCGGCGTGATCCGTCAACGTCTCGGACATCGCATCACCCCTCGGTCGTCGGCGGCGAAGAGGACGCTGGTGTCGTCGGTTCGGGCTCCGGTTCCGGTTCTGGTTCCGGCTCGGGCTCGGGCTCGGGCTCGGCGAGTTCGAGGCTGCGGACGAACGCTTCGGCGTCGTTTCGCGCAGAGAACGTGCGCCGCTCCTCCACCAACTCGACGCTGTCGTCGGCGAGTTCGTCGCGGTTGGGTCCGCTGCTCACGACGGTCGGCTCGATCCAGAGCACCCCGCCGCGCCGACCTTGATAGATGGTGATGTCGTCGTCGCGATCGAATTCGACGTAGTAGCCCCGCCGAGCCCACGCCCCGACGGCGACCGAGCTGGCGATCAGCGCGGCGAGCACGACGAAGACGGCGATTGCACGGCCGGGCTTCGCGCGGCGCCGCGAGCGATCGGTCGCCGCGACGGCGTCGCCAGGCTGCCCGTGATCGCTGTCGTCTCTGGTGCTCGCGTCCGTTGCGCCGGTGTTGTCGCTCATGCCGGTGGCGGCGTCGCCCGAGCGGGCGGCCTGACGGCGACGGCGTCGCTCGCGGCGGCTGAGTGGCCCGTCGTCGGGGTCGGCTGACGAGTCCGAGCGATCGTTGGCGGGAGCGTCGGAGATGTCGACGGCGAGCGGCGCGAGTACGGCAGGTTCGCCGGTCATCGTCGGCGCAGGGTGAGGCATGGTGTCGTCGGCCCACGAGGGGACCAGATCGAGTTCCTGCGTCGGATCCGGTGGGTCGTCGCCGTCGAGCACGTCGACCACGACGACCGTCACGTTGTCGCGTCCGCCAGCGTCGTTGGCCATCGCGATCAGGCGGTCGGCTGCAGCTTGTGGGTCGTCGAACTCGAGGAGTGTGGCGGTGATCTCCGCATCGGTCACCTCGTCGACGAGCCCGTCGCTGCACAGCAGGTACCGGTCGCCGCGAATCAACGGCAGTGTCCACCAGTCGACCTGGACGTCGGGTTCGATGCCGAGCGCACGGGTGATGATGTTGCGTCGAGGGTGGTAGCGGGCTTCGTCTTCGGTGATGTGGCCCGTGGTCACCAATTCCTGCACATAGCTGTGGTCGACGGTGACGCGTCGGAGCCGGTTGTGGCGGAACAGGTAGGTGCGCGAGTCACCGACATTGGCGAGGATCAGTGCTTCAGGCTTGACGAGGGGCACGACCGGTGTGGTGCGCAGGTTGCCGTTCGGGTCGGTGTCGACGGGGTCGTTGTCGTCGATGTTGGGTTCGCCACGCCCGGCCATCGGGTCTTGGATGACGGCGATCACTGTGACCGTGGTGCCCATCCCGGCCTGGCCCGGATTGGCGATCGCCGCGCGGAAGATGTCGCCGTTCGCGGAGACGATCGCTTCGACGACCTGCTCGGCGGTGAGCCCGCTGTCGTTGTCGAGTTCGCCGCGGAGTCGTTCGACCGCGATGTGGCTGGCGACTTCGCCCGCTTCGTGGCCGCCCATCCCGTCGGCGACGACGAAGATGCCGTCGGCGGCATGCAGGTTGTCTTCGTTCTGGGTTCGAATCTGGCCGGTGTGCGTGCCGGCGCCCCATCGCAGCTCAGCCATGCTCGCCTCCCGACGTCGACCGTGCACAGGCTGCTGGCCTGCTGGTCGTCGGCGTGCTGGTCTCGTCGCCAGTGGTTCGAGGGGTGTGATGACGAGCCGGTGTGAGTGTCTGCGTCATTGGGCCTCGATCACCGTCGTGCCGACCTGGATGCGATCGCCGGGCTGGAGCAGTTTGGAACCGCGCAGCCGATTGCCGTTGTGGAAGGTGCCATTGGTCGATCCGAGATCTTCGACCATCGGTTGGCCGTCGTAGTCGTACACACGCAGGTGGAGTTGAGAAACGTAGCTGTCGTCCTGGATCGAGATCGTGCACTTCTCGTCGCGGCCGAGGGTGATCTCGCCGGTCAGTGCGATCGCCATGCCGCGACGATGGCGTGGTTCGAGTATGACGAGTCGGGCTGCACGCCCGCGACGACCCTTCGCTGGGCGCTGCTGCTTACCGCGTGCAGGAGCCGCAGCGGCACCGCGAGGCATCGGTGCGGTCGCCGCCGAAGTCTGTCGCGCTCCCGCGTTCGCAGTGGGTCGAGTCGGGGTCATTGGCCGGGCCTTGGGGGTGCGGACCTCGCTCCACACCGCCCACAGCACGCGAGCGAAGAACAAGTAGATGAGGCCGAGCAGCGTCAACTTGAGGACGTTCAGCACCTGGTCGCTCATCGGGCCGGAGCTCCGGTGCGATCGTTGGCGGCGTCGGTCGTCATCAGGTGGCGTACGTACAGGTGTCGGCGGTGTGGGCGGCGAGGGAGGTGCGGATGGCGAGGGTGTGGGCGGCGAGGGTGCTGGTGTTCGGGTGGTGGCGGTGCAGGCTGTCGAGGCCGGGGCGATGGTTCACGTGGCGGGGGATGATGATGACGGTCGAGATTGCGGCGGTGGTGACGGAGGTGCTGTCCCTGTCGGTCAGCTCGACTCGAAGCGGACGTGGGTGGACCCGAAGCTGACGATGTCGCCGTCGGCGAGCGGGTGCTCGCCTTGGACTCGCACGCCGTTCACGAGCGTGCCGTTGGTCGAGCCGAGGTCGGTGACGATGTAGGAGCCGCGACCGGGGGAGATGCGTGCGTGCTCGCGACTGACGTTGCCGTCGTCGATGGTGATCGTGCACTCGGGGAGCCGGCCGACGGTGGTGACGTGCTCGCCGAGACTGATGCGTTGGCCGGACGGCATGACGACCGATCCGGCGCCGACGCCGTTTGCTGCTTGCTTGAGCTGCGAGACGATCCCGAAGCGGCCGTTCTTCAACCCGTTGTCGACGGTCAGGGCGACGCGGACCGGCCCGATGAAGTGGTACGCCTCCTCGCGTGCGTACTCGCGAGCCGCCTCGGCGAGCTCGGTGACGAGGGCGGTTTCGATGTCGTTGAAGCTTGCGTGATCGGCTGGCGAGAGCAGCACGGTGAAGTCGTTGGGGACCATGCGCCGACCCTTGACGTCGACGGTTCGGTTGTCGTCCATCTCGCGCACGAGACGCCGACCGAGCTCGATGGGGCGGATGGACCCGCGGGAACGTCTGAACACGCCCTCGACCATACGCTCCAGACGCCGCTCCAATGACTGCAATCCCATAAGTGGCTGCCGATCGTACTTCCGCCAACCCCCCAACCTCCCCGCACCATCCCACCCCGTCCCACCCCGTCCGACCGCGTCCCAACCCGTCCATCCCACCTGCCATCCCACCTGCCATCCCACCTCTCCGGTGAGCATCATCCGCCCGCTACCGGACAAACCTCATCGCGCCCACGACCCCCGCCGCTCCGATGAGCATCGTCCGCTCGCTACCGGACGATGCTCACCGCGACGGCGTCGGCGCCCGGAGGTTCGAGACGGTGGAGTTTCCGGCGCGCGGCCGCTAGCGTTCGGGGTTCCACTTGCGCGAGTGGCGGAATGGCAGACGCGCTGGCTTCAGGTGCCAGTGAGGGCAACCTCGTGGGGGTTCAAGTCCCCCCTCGCGCACGAGAAATCCCTTGCCCTGCAGGGGATTTCTTCGCGTCTGGGGTCTCGATGCATGTCGGTCAGAGTGAGAGGTAGCGGCGGGTCTGCCAGATTTCGAGGGGCTTCCAGCGGTAGCCGCTCCGGTACCGACGGTCGACGACCATCGTGAACGCGGTGCCGTGTGCATCGAGACACAGGGTTTCCAAGGGGCCGGGGAGATCGGGCGGCCCGAAGATCCAGCGGGGCGCCACGGACTCGGATGCGGGCAGCATCCCGAGCAGCCGGAGTCGACCGAACTCGCCGCCGGCAAGGAGGTGCTGCGTCGGGAGCCACCCGGCACAGCGCTCGACGAAGCGCTCCCATGCGAGCACACCGCCCTCGCGGGAGGCGGACTGATCGGGATGAACGGCGACCGCGTCGTGCCCCGACGGCAGCCGGACGATGCATCGGACAGCGGTCTCGTTGATGCCGACATCTCCCACGTCCGCCGCCTCGGCCCCGCGCCGACTCGATGATCCGGGAACCCAGCATTGGCAGAGGAAGTCGGCGGGCGCCCCGACATCGAAATGGCAACGCAGCGGCTCAGCCAACGTCTCGATCGGGTCGCCCCGGATGCGCTCGTGCGCCTCGAACCACTCGAGCATCGCCAGCACGGCGGTGCCGGTGTCGGCAGCGACGGTGCGAACCGGGCCAGCATCGTCGCAGTCTTCGACCGCGACGATGGCGCGACCCATCACGTTCAGCACGTCGGGTCGGCGAAGTGAGAGGCCGACGTCGTCGAGAAACGGAGCGAGGCCGTGACAGGCGAGGAGCAGGTGCTCCCGCGCGATGTGCGGCTGGTCGCCGACACGACGCTCGTGCGACGTCGGCACCGTCGCGACTCGGCGATCGTGGTCGGGCCGCGACGAAACGCGGCGCTCCGGCGGGGATTCGTCGGGTGCACCGCGTGCAATGGCGCGGACGACATCGTCGACGAGGCGACCATGTCGGGCTTCGATCGGTGCGAGCACCGCAGCGATCGGAACCGAAGGCGTGTGCTGGATGCAGTGGCGCACCGTGTCCAGAAAGGCGCGATGAGCGACCGCGACGGCGTCGTCGAACTCGTCGAGTTCGTCGAGGAACTCGTCGGTCAAGAACTCCTCCTCGGCAAGACCGTCCTCGTCGAATCGGCACCCACAACTCAGCGCTTGCGCACCGCACCAACCGCAGCGCTCGAGGTCGCAGCCGGGATGATGGAGCGCACCGACCGGCGTACCGCAGTCGGCGCACGGCACCCGCGCCGGTTCGCCCCACGCGTCTCGATGTGCCAATCGTGCGATCGGAGCACCACGATCGTGAAACGCCTCGACGGTGCATCCGACACCTCGACGCATCTCGTGGAAGCAGTACCTGCAGAGGGCCATGGGGACATGATGACGATGGGGTGTATCAGTCTGATCTCGGACACGACCGACGGAGGACGCGTCGGATTCCGGCCGGGGCGGAGATGACAGGGGCCGACGGCGCATTCGGCGCGACGGCGGGAACCAGACGAGTTCGGCGAACGTCCAAGTCGCCATGAAACCTTCACTCATCGTTCTCGCAGGCCTGGCGATGTTCGCCGCCGCTGCCTGTGGGTCGGCCGACGACGCCGGAACGCCCCTCGACCCGGTGGACCCCGAGCCCACCGATGCTCCCTCGGATTCCACCGGCTCACCGGCCGACACGACAGATACGTCCGACGCGGCCGACCCCTTCGGGGACACCACGTGGCGATTGGCGGCGGGCGATGTCGACGGCGACGCACTCGTGTTGCTCGACGCGAACCCGGTCACCCTGAGCGTCGACCCCGATGGTGGGATCGGCGGCACGGCCGCATGTAACAACTACGGGGGTCCGTTCATGGCGACACTCGACACCAGCAGCGATACCGGCGGCGATACCGGCGACATGTTCTCGCTGACGTTCGGCGCCCTCTTCCGTACCGAGATGGCGTGCTTCCCGGACGAGGTCAACCAGCTGGAGTCCGCCTACCTCGCCGCGCTCGGCCGGGTGACGACCGCGCAGCGGGCCGGCGACGCTTTGACCCTCTCTGGCGACGGCATCCGACTCGACTTCGCCGCCGAAGCGGTCGAGCCAGCCGCCAGCCTCACCGGCACCGTGTGGTTGCTCGACTCCGTGATCAGCGGTGACAGCGCCTCGTCGAGTGTGTCGTCGACCGTGTCGCCGTCGAACACCGAGGCGACGCTGTCCGTCGGCGACGACGGCGAGGTGTCCGGATCGACCGGCTGCAACCGATTTAACGGCACGATCTCGATCATCGACGATCGCTTCGAACCGGCCGCGCTCGCCACGACCCGGATGGCTTGCGACCCGGCGCTCATGGAGCAGGAGCAGGCGGTCATGGCGGTCCTCGGCGGCGGCCCGAGGTGGTCGATCGATGGTCAGACCCTGACATTGCAGCTCGACGACGGAACCGGCCTCGTCTATCGAGCCGCGGTCTGACCTCGGTCGCCGCCTGAACCGAGAACCCCCGGTTGCTGGCTCGTCTACGGTTTGGGGATGGCTCACCCACCGATGTTCGACGCCGACGATCCGGCGTTGCGACGAGTCCGCGAGATCGCGTTCCGGTTCCCAGGAGCGAGCGAGAAGATCTCACACGGACGCCCGGCGTTCTACACGACGAAGGTCTTCGTCTACTTCGGCGGGTCGATCAAGATCGATGGCGAGTGGGTCCAACACGACCAGTCGGTGATGGTCCAACCCGACGAGTCCGATCGTCGCGCGCTCCTCGACGACGAGCGGACGTTCGTGCCGGCCTACCTCGGCCCCTCCGGATGGCTCGGCATCGACCTCCCGCCAGCGTCGAGCGACGACGGCTGGGACGAGATCGCCGAGTTGATCGACGCCTCGTACCGCCTCACCGCCGGCAAACGCCTCATCGCCGAACTCGACGCTCGTTGACGTGCTCCCGGGCTGACCTCTCCGAGTTCGACGTGTTTCCCATCGGATGAGTGGGGCCGCGTCGGCGGTTGCGGCCGGGGCGGCGGCTTCAGTGCGGGGTCGGGGGGCGTTGGAGCAGCGCGATGGTGGTGGCGGCGACGAGCATGATCGCGGTCGAGGCCACGCCGACGGTGGTGACCGCGTGCGGTGCGGTGTCGGTCGAGCCCAGGTTGCCGGCCGCGATGCCGAGCGGGCGATCGCCGATCTCGAGCAGCGAACTCAGCCACATCCACAGCGGCAGGCCGATCCCTCCGGCGACCAACCCGAGGCCGTACGTGCGCACCAGCAGGAAGCCGACGACGCCCGTCACGGCGATCAGCAACAGCTGCGTGAGCCGCCCGGCGAAGAACACGAACGGCAAGTTGTCGGTACCGAAGTTGACGTCGAAGTTCGCACCGCCGACGGTGATCAACGGCCCGACGGCGACCACCAGCGCGCTGACGGCGCCGAGGGCAGCGGTCCACGGGTTGAGCCCACGGCGCCCGCCGGTTCCCGCGGAGGTGAGCGAGAAGGCGAACACGATCAGGCCGATCGCGGCGACCGCGACGATCAGCCAGTAGCCGAGGTCGCGGGTCACCGTGAGCGTGAACGGGCCGGGTGTGGCCGGGTCGAGCGTGATGCGCTCGGCACTGTCGATCGGCACCTCGGCGAGCCCGAGCGTGAACGCGGCCCACCCGACCACGGCCAAGCCGGCCCCGCCCGCCATGCCCGCGCCCCAGCGGATGCCGAAACACTGCAACAGCGCGCCCACGAGCATCATCGCGGCGCCGACGAACCCGGCGACCGACAGGTTGGTGCCGAGGTCGGCGAGCGTCGACAACTGATTCGGGATGCCCGACACCACGCGAGTCGTGCGGATGTCGGTGACGTCGGCGAGGCTCGCCATCAGCGTTGCGATCATGCCGAGGATGGCGAACACGAACGCGGGACGCAGTCGAAACCGATTCGGGTCGTCGACCAGCAACGGGCCGGCTTCGGCATCGAACACGACCGGCTGCTCGTTCGTCGCCCCTGCATCGAAGGGTGGCTGGGTCGGGATCGTCGTGGTGGCAGCCGGCACCGTGGCGCTGGCATCGACGGGCGGGTCGAGCGGTGGAGCGAAGTGCACGTCGCCCGGCTCGGGTAGCGGATCGCCCCACTCCGGCTCGGCCGCCGGTGGCGCAGTCGCCGGATCGAACAACGACGACCCGACCCGCGGCGACCCGACGGCGGGCGCGGCGCCCGCGTCGGGGAGCTCGCTGGCCGGGATGGCCTGCGTGTCGGGCAGGTCGGGGTCGTGTCGGGTCGCGTCGGGCAATTCGGCGGCGGGGATCGGCTGGGTGTCGGGCAGTTCGTCGTCTCGCAGCCCGTCGTCTCGCGGTTCGGATTCGGCGTCGGGTTCGGCGGGGATCGAGTCGGCCGGCAGGGCGGCGAGTTCCTGCGTCGCATCGGTGACGCCGGCCAGCGACTCGCCACACTGATGGCAGAATCGTTGCTCCTCGCCGACCTCGACGTTGCAGACATGGCACCGCATCGAGATGACTGTACGAGATGGCGACCGACCTCGCGGTTCGATTGCCCGCCCGGTCGATCTCCCCGGCTCGTGTCAGCACGCTCGAGCCGGCAAGCTCGCTGGCCGATCGTCAGGATCGCGAGTTGCGCAGGCGTCGTAGTTGGGAGGCGACGTAGGGACGTGCCCGTCGCTGTCCGCCTCGCTCGGCGATGCGTGTCTCCAGCGACTCCAGCACCCGCACGAGGCGGTCCCGGTCGGGATGCCACCCGAGTCCCTCGCATTCGTCGGCCCACTCGGCGGGCGTGCGATGCCCTCGCCGCCCGTTGCAACGTCTGCAGGCAGCGACCTCGTTCTCGAGCCAACTCGGGCCGCCCTTGATCCGTGGGACGACGTGCTCCGTGGTCACCGTGACCAACCCGCGGTCGTCGCCCGGCCCGAGACCGCACCCGCACCACACACAGGTCGCGCCGTCACGCTCCAGGATCACTGCCATGCGACCCGCCCGATCGAGCCCCGAGCCCGAGGACGTCGGACTCGTCGAACGCGCCCGCACACCGCGTCGTCGCCCGGGCGCGGTCGGCCGCTGCTCGGTTCGTCGTTGGCGTCGTCGACCGCTCATGGAGAGATCACGGGAAGAATGGTCACATGAGCGGCCGCTTCGCGCCATCTCCGACCGGAGATCTTCACCTCGGCAACCTGCGCACCGCCGTGATCGCCTGGCTGGCCGCACGTGCGGCTGGCGTCGACTTCATCATCCGGATGGAGGACCTCGACATCGTGCAGGCGTCGCCCGAACACGAACGATCACAATTGGCGGATCTCGCCGCGCTCGAGATCACCTCCGACGTCGAGGTGATTCGTCAGAGCGAGCGATTCGATCGCTACCACGCCGCCATCGACGACCTCACCGCCCGCGGCCTCACCTACGAGTGCTTCTGTTCTCGTCGGGAGGTGCGTGCCGAGATCGAGAACTCGACGAGCGCGCCACACCTCCCGCCGGGCTCGTATCCGGGCACGTGCCGAGACCTCACCGACGCACAGCGAGTGCGACGGGCCAGGGATCGCCCACCAGCACTGCGGCTGCGTGCGCCTGACGGCGAGGTGATGACGGTGGTCGACCAGGTGGCGGGTGAGTTCGCCGGCGGGGTCGACGACACCGTGTTGCGCCGCAATGACGGCGTCCCTTCGTACAACGTCGCGGTGGTTCTCGACGATGCAGCGCAGGGCGTCACCCAGGTCGTGCGCGGCGATGACCTGCTGTCGTCGACGCCGCGCCAGATCCACCTCCAGCGGTTGTTCGACGTTGCGACCCCGACGTACGCCCACGTGCCGCTCGTGATCGGCGGCGACGGCGAACGCCTCTCGAAGCGCCATGGATCGGTCACCCTCGGCGACCTGGCCCACATCGGACTCGGCCCGCTCGACGTGCTCACCTGGATCGGACACACGTTGGGACGCGCGTTCGAGCCTCGACCCGAGTCGATCGAGGACGCACTCGCCGCCATGCTCGATCGATTCGACGTGCGCACGCTCGCGTCGGATCCCGTCGTCGCGCCGCTCTGGAGCTGACCGACGACGACACCTTTCGAAGTCGTGAACTTCTGTCCGAATCGGGCAATCATCCGGTGACGGGATGGCGTGGATCGGTACCATGGAGAGCCGTGGCCCACGCAGATCGACGCCAGGCAACCATCGGTTGCGGCATCATCTTCGGTTTGGCCGCGCTCGTCGGCTGTTCGTCTGCGATCACGTCGGGGAACACCGGCGGCGGTGAAGGGGCCTCCGCCGCACCCCAGCAACTCGTCGCACCGTCGTCCGTGGTGACCACGGTGACCACGGTGCCGGAAACGACCACGACATCCACCACCACCACGACCACCACCACGACGACGACGACGGTTGCTCCGACGACGACGATGCCGGCGCCGATCATCGAGGTTCCGCCGCTCGACGAACCGATCCAGCCGATCGGCACCTCCAGCGGCCAAGAAGCGTCCCGCGTGCAGCTCCGGTTGCTCCAGCTCGGGTTCTGGGTGCAGAGTGCCGATGGCGACTACGGCCTCACGACCCGGCAGGCGGTCATGGCGTTCCAGAAGTACCTGGGCTTCGATGAGCCCGACGGCCGCGTCGACGAGCAGACCGCGCTCGCGCTCTCGACCGAGACCGTGCGCCCTCACGGCCGAGCCAACTCCGGCACGCTCGTCGAAGTCGACAAGGGCAAGCAGTTGCTCTTCTTCATCATCGACGGCAAGACGGAGTGGATTCTCAACACCTCGACCGGCGACGGCGAGGCGTACACCGAACCGGACCAGAACACCCCGGGTGAAGTGATCAACGGTGTCTCGATCACGCCCAGCGGCTTGCACAAGGTGAACCGTGAGCGCCCCGAAGGTTGGTGGGAAGGCGATCTCGGTGAGATCTACCGCCCGAAGTACTTCGTGGGTGGCGTCGCGGTGCATGGCTCGAACAGCATCCCGAACTACCCGGCGTCGCACGGTTGCGTGCGCGTCAGCGTGCCGGCGATGGACTGGATCTGGGACTCCGGCATCATGCCGATGCGGACCCCGGTGTGGGTCCACGACGGCGCGTGATGCGTAATCGGTGATTCGGCGCTGCGACGACGAGTCACCCGCAGATCCGGCGGTGTACGGGTCGCTCGTACCGGCGTGACAGACTCGGCCGATGCTCCCTGGAGTTGCCTCGATCCGACCGTGGACCGACCCGAGCGTCACCTCGATCGGACGTCTCCCGATGGCGCCGCCGTCGCCTGCCTTCGCATCGATCGACGAGGCTCGCGCCGCTGATCCCGTCGATCCGGTGTCGTCGCCGTGGCGCCGCCGCCTCGACGGCCGCTGGGCGTTCCGTCTGTTCGATCACCCCGATGCGGTCCCGACCGCGGCGATCAGCACGAAGAACAACACCGCACCGACCAGTTCGGCGTGGACGCAGGTTCGCGTGCCCGGCAACTGGACCCTCCAGAACGTGGTCGACCAGCGCGGGGCCCGCGACCTTCCGCACTACACCAACGTCCAGATGCCCTTCGATGGGCCGCCGCCGAAGCTGCCCGAGCGCAACCCGACCGGCGTCTACCGTCGTGTGGTCAACGTGCCCAAGACGTGGCTGCGGCGCCAGGTGGTGTTGCACATCGGTGGAGCCGAGAGCGTGCACGTCGTCTACGTCAACGGAGCCTTCGCCGGCTACGGCACCGACAGCCGGCTCGGGAGCGAATTCGACGTCACCGAGCACCTTCGCTCTGGCAAGAACGACCTCGCGATCGCCGTGATCAAGTTCAGCGCACAGAGCTATGTCGAAGACCAGGACCAATGGTGGATGGGCGGCCTGCACCGAGAGGTGTTCCTCGAGGCTCGTGCGACGACGCGACTTGTGTCGCTGGAGTGTGATGCCCGCTACGACGTCGAACGTGGCGGCGCGACGCTGACCGTGCGCTCCACCGTCGGCGGCGCCACACCCCCGACCGAGGGCTGGAGCGTGCGCACCACGGTCGAGACGCTGCGTGGGCGGCGTCTGGCCAAGCCCGACGTCGACGAGGTCCCCCATCGGTTCGCGCAGCCCTACGTGTTCACCGGCCACATCGCCGAGAGCCGCTTCGAGCTCAAGCGGGTCGACCCGTGGTCGGCCGAGTCACCGACCCGTTACCGCGTCGTCGCCGAGTTGCTCGATCCAGCGGGCACGGTCACCGAAGTGCATCGCCAACTCGTCGGGTTCCGCACGATCGAAGTGCGCGATCGCCAATTCCTCGTCAACGGCCAGCCGGTCTGGTTCTTCGGCGTCAACCGCCACGACCATCATCCCGATCGAGGCAAGGCCGTCACGACCGACGACCTGCGCGACGACCTGCTCGCGATGCGCCGACACAACATCACCGCCGTTCGCACGGCGCATTATCCGAACGACCCGCGACTGCTCGACCTGTGCGACGAGATCGGGCTCTACGTGGTCGACGAAGCCAACGTCGAGAGCCACGGCTACAACACCAGCCTGTGTCACGATCCGTCGTATCGAGCGACGTGGATCGAACGCGTCTCGCGGATGGTGCAGCGCGATCGGAACCATCCGTCGGTCGTGATGTGGTCGCTCGGCAACGAGTCGGGCTACGGCGAGCACCACGACGCAGCGGCCGCCTGGATCCGAGCGAGCGACCCGACCCGCCCGCTGCACTACGAAGGAGCAGTGTTCCACGACGGGTGGATCGACGGCGGCCTTCCGGCGACCGACGTGGTCTGCCCGATGTATCCGACGATCGAAGCGATCGCCGACTACGGACGCAGCGAACTCGGGCACCGGCCGTTGATCATGTGTGAGTACTCCCATGCGATGGGCAACTCGAACGGGTCGATCGCCGACTACTGGGACGTGATCACGTCGACGCCCGGCCTGCAGGGCGGCTTCATCTGGGAGTGGAAGGACCACGGAATCCGAACCCGGCTGCCGAACGGCAGACGCGGCGTCGCCTACGGCGGGCAGTTCGGCGAGGATCCGCACGACGGCAACTTCGTCGCCGATGGCATCATGTCGTCCGATCTCGAGCCGCATCCGGCGATCCAGGAGGTCGAGTGGGTGTATCGACCCGTGACGGTGGAGCTGGTCGACGGCCAGCGGCTGCGCATCACCAACCGTCGGAGCTTCGCGGCGCTCGACGACCTCGTCGCGAGATGGGAGCTCATCGTGGCCGGCGACGTGATCGACGGTGGTGTGCTCGACGTCGGCACGGTGCCGCCGCACGCGTCGGTCTCCGGCCCCCTGCCCTTTCCGGCTCCGGCGAATCGGGACGCTCACCTGTCGGTGCGCTGGACGCAGCGGCGAGCGACACCGTGGGCGCCGAAGGGCCACCTCGTGGCATGGGACCAAGTCGAGCTCGCGGCGCCGGCGACCTACTCGGCACCGACGTTCGTGCGATTCGACGCACCGCACGCCGCTCACCCCGACGTGCACGACGAGGCGCGACCCGACGGCGGGCTCGGCTTGGGCATCGAACCAACGCTGGCCGTGTTCCGAGCACCGACCGACAACGACGGGTTCAAGCTGATGCCCGAACTCCACGAGCGGCACGGCATCGGTGGCAAGGCACTCGGGGCCTGGCAGCGTGCCGGCCTCGACGTCGACGCCGCCGATCAGCACCTCGAACACCGCCACGACGTGGAGATCGGCTCCGACGGCAGCGATGTTCGTCAGGTCGTCCATCACCACGAGGTGGTGGTGCCGGACGAGTTCGACGACCTCGGTCGTGTCGGCGTCACCTTCGAGTTGCCCGCCGAGTTCGACCGGGTGCGGTGGTACGGCCGGGGCCCGAAGGAGAACTATCCGGACCGCAACCGCGGGGCGATGCTCGGCGTGTGGGACGCCCGGGTCGACGAGATGCCGTACCTGGTGCCCCAGGAGTTCGGTCTGCGTACCGACTGCCGCTGGTTCGAGTTCGTCCGCTCCGACACGAGCGAGACGCTCCGCCTCGACGTGCTCGATCCCGTCGCGCTCCACATGTCTGCCACCCGGTACCGAGACGACGTGCTCTATCGAGCGGCGCACGCCACCGATCTGCGACCGGGCTCCACGCTCGTCGTCCACGCCGACGTCGCCCACCGTGGGATCGGCACGGCGAGCTGCGGCCCCGACGTGCTCGCCCGCTACCGCATTCCGACGGGCACCCAACGCTTCAGCTATCGGCTCACCCGTCGACACGCTCGCTGATCCCGGACCTGCCGACCATCATCGGGTCCGATCGCGGCCCGTTCCGACCCGCTGGGGGACTTGATAAGGTCTTCGTCCAATGCTCGCCGACGGCAGCATCGACGGGCCCCGCCGCCCGAATGACGAGACTCCGCCCGGTGTCATGGACGTTGCCATGGATGGTCGGAGCGGTCGCTCCCGCCCGGTCGCAACCTCATCTGGCTCAACCTCATCTGGCGCAACCTCATCTGGCGCAACCTCGATCCGCCTGACCGAGGTCACCAAGGTCTTTGCCGGCTCCACCGAGCCCGCTGTCGATCGACTCTCGCTCGACATCGATGCGGGCACGATCACGGCCCTGCTCGGACCCTCGGGGTGCGGCAAGACCACCACGCTGCGCATGATCAACCGACTGGTCGAGCCGACGGCGGGAACGATCGAGATCGACGGCGTCGACATCCTCGGTCGGTCACCGCAAGAGCTGCGCCGCAGCATCGGCTACGTCATCCAGCAGGTCGGTCTGTTCCCGCATCGCACCATCGCCAGCAACGTCGCCACGGTCCCCGATCTGTTGGGATGGGATCGCAAACGAACGGCCGAACGCGTCGAGGAACTGACCACGCTCGTCGGGCTCGATCACGATCTGCTGTCTCGTTATCCCGACGAACTGTCGGGCGGTCAGCAACAGCGGGTGGGCGTGGCCCGAGCGCTCGCTGCCGACCCACCCGTGTTGCTGATGGACGAACCGTTCGGTGCGGTCGACCCGATCGTCCGGAGCCGGCTGCAAGACGAACTCCTCGACCTGCAGAGCAAGGTCCGCAAGACGATCGTCCTCGTCACGCACGATCTCGACGAGGCCCTTCGAATCGCGGACCGGATCGCGCTGCTCAACGTCGGAGGGATCCTCGAGCAAGTAGCGACCCCCGACGACTTGATGAGCGCACCGGCGAACGACTTCGTCGCGAGCTTCATCGGCGACGAGCGAGGCTTGCGTCGCCTCTCGCTCAAGACGGTCAGCGGCCTGAGACATCATCAGGGCCCGGTCGTGGCCGACAGCGCCGATCTGGCCGACGTCGAGGCGGTACTCGCCGCCGAGATGAGCGAGTGGCTCGGCATCACGGTCGACGAGCGTTTCGTGGGGTGGGTCCACGCCGACGACGCCCGCGCCGCATTTCGCGCACACGGCCGGCTCGACACCGACGCACTGCAGGTACCTGCGGCGCAGGTGCAACCCGACAGCACACTGCGAGCAGCCATGGAACTGATCATGAACGCCAACTCGTCCGCAGCGGTCATCGACGACGACGGCCGGTTCGGCGGTGTCGTCACGCTCGAAGACATCCGACGAAGCCTGGGAGCGCAGAGCCCGTGATCGCCCAAGCGACGAACCCGATCATCCGGTGGGAGTGGGTCGTCGAGGAATGGGACCAGATCCGTGAGGCCATCGTCGAACACCTGACCTTGACCGTGCTCGCCCTGGCGGTCGGTGTGGTGATCTCCGCGTTCCTGACCGCGTTGGTGCTCCGCGTGCGTTGGATGGCGACCCCGGTGACGGCGACCACCAGTCTGATCTACACGCTGCCGAGTGTCGCGTTGTTCGCGCTGCTCGCGCCCGTCTTCGGCAACCTCTCGCGCTGGACCGCCGTGCTGCCCCTGGCCGGCTACACGCTGCTGATCCTCGTGACCAACGCGGTCGCGGGGTTTCAGTCGGTACCCGCCGCCGTTCGCGACGCAGCCGATGGCATGGGGATGTCGCCGGCGCGCCGCGTCTGGAGCGTCGAGCTTCCCTTGGCGATTCCGTTCATCATGACGGGCATCCGGATCGCGTCGGTGTCGACGGTCGGCTTGGTGACGGTCGCTGCGATCATCGGACAGGGGGGGCTCGGCGGGTTGATCTTCAGCGGTCTTCGACGCACCTTCTGGACCCCGATGACCGTCGGCGCGTCGCTGTCGATCATCTTGGCGTTGGCGATCGACGCGCTGCTGGTGCTCGCTGGCACGTTGCTGACGCCGTGGCAACGTCGGCGACGCACCCCGAAGCAAGCAACATCTCCGGCCGCGGCGACAGCAGGAACCACCGCGGTGGTGGCGTCGTGATCGTGCGCGCCGTGAGCAACGCAGCGGGGAGTCCTGCGCAGACCGCCGTGCGGCGAGACATCGGGTTCTTCGAGTGGTTCTTCGACCCCGACACGTGGAGCGGGCGCGGTGGCATCCTCGAGTCGCTCGTCGACACCGTGATCCTCTGCGCCGCAGCGACCGTGGCCGCTGCGCTCATCGCGGTGCCGGTCGCAGCGATCCTCGCGCACTATCGGTTGGCGCAGATGACGAGCACCTGGCTCGTCAGCTTGAGTCGGGCGGTTCCCACATTCGCCATCGCTGCACTCCTCGTCCCCTGGTCGTTGCGACGCGGATGGGGCTTCGAGCCGTGGCCGATCTTCATCGCGCTCTTTCTGTTGGCGGTCGTTCCGATCTTCCTCAACACCTACGTCGCGATCCGCCAGGTTCCGCAGGGCTCGGTCGATGCCGCTCGAGCTCTGGGCTACGACGAGCGCTCGATTCTCGCCCGAGTCGAGTTCGCCCTCGGCGCCTCGTTGATCATGGCCGGCGTTCGTGTCGCGGCCATTCAGGTCGTCGCGACCGAACCGATCCGTGCCTTCCTCGGAGGCGACGGTCTCGGACGTTACGTTCGCGACGGATTCGGGCAGAACAACACCACACTCGTCGTCGGGGGCATCGTGCTCATCGGCGGACTTGCCGCCTCGACCGCCGGGGTGTTCGTTCTGGTGGAACGACTCGCCCTTCCCGCTGGCGTACGCCGACTCGCCCGCCACTCCCGACCGTGACACCGAGCCAGCACTTCGCCAACACTTCGCCAGCACTTCGCCAACATTTCGCCAACAAGGAGAAACAGCTATGACCACACCTACACGACACCGGATTCTCGCCAAGGTGCTCGCGCCGTTGGCCGTCTTCGGCCTCGTCGCCGCAGCATGCGGTAGCGACGACGACGGCGACGATGCTGCGGCGACCACCCAGGCGCCGGCCGAGG
Source organism: Ilumatobacter sp. (assembly GCF_046290335.1). Classification (GTDB taxonomy): domain Bacteria; phylum Actinomycetota; class Acidimicrobiia; order Acidimicrobiales; family Ilumatobacteraceae; genus Ilumatobacter_A. The sequence goes on from NZ_JBKAGH010000010.1 coordinate 131,780, forward strand.
AGACCACGGCTCCGGCCGACAGCGTTGCGACGTCCGACGGCGAGGCACCGGCTGCCGACGGACCGACCATTCGCGTCCGCGGTCAGGACTTCAGCGAGGCGATCACAATCGCCGAGGTCTACGGCCAATACCTGCAAGCGAAGGGGTATCCCGTCGAGATTCTCACGCCGGCCGGCTTCCGCACCGAAGCGATCGATGGCATCGCCAACGGCGACCTCGAGTTGATCATCGACTACATCGGCGGCTCGCAGGCAGCGTTGGCTCCCGACGCTCCTTCGACGGCAGACGCCGACGAGATCATGGAGATCATCCGTCCGGCGTTCGCCGACATCGGCGGGACGCTGCTCGACTATTCACCTGCGGTCGACGGCGATGCGTTCGTCGTGCGAGGTGACTCCGAAGCGTCGACCATCTCCGATGTCGCCGGCCTCGACTACGTGCTCGGGGCGTCGTCGCAGTGCGTCGAACGCCCGCAGTGTCTGATCGGACTCGAGGACCCCGACGTCTACGGGATCACCTTCGCCGATTACGTGACGCTCGAGTTCGGGCCGATCCTCGGCGAAGCGTTGGCCAGCGGTGATGTCGACGCGGTTATCTGGAACACGACGGCGCCTCAGATCACCGAGCAGGGCTTCAAGGTGCTCGACGACGACCAGGGGCTGTTCCCGGCGCAGAACATCGCGCCGATCGTCGCGACCGACGTGCTCGAAGCGTACGGCGACGGCCTCGCTGCCGACATCGACGCGTTGAGCGCCATGATCACGACGGACGACCTGCTCGCTTGGAACACCGAGACCGATATCGAGTTCCGGGAGTCCGACGCCGTGGCGACCGAGTGGCTGGAAGCCAACGATCTTCTCTGATGATCGTGCGCTGATGATCGTGCGCTGATCGTCGTCCGTTGATCGAAAGAGACAGGATCAGCGGGCGGCGATGGCGTCGGCGGCGACGGCGGGGTGAGCGTGGCGTGTGGCGCGCCCGATCACCTCGACGAGGATCGAATCGGCGCGTTCGTCGTCGCCCGGCTGATCACGGCGTTGCAGCGTCAACGCTCGAGCCACGTCGGTCTGCTCGCTCATCCAGGTCGCACCGAAGCGCTCGGCGATCTCGGCTGCGATGTCGAGAAACCGGAGCGCCTCGTCGTAGCGGCCGAGCGTCCTGCACAGCCGCCCGAGCGACAGGTCGAGTGGTTGGGTCACGTGGACGACGTGACCGGCCAGCCGACCGCTGAGCGGGGCGAGCAACTCGAGGAGCGCCGTCGAGGCCTCGAGGTGTTCGACGCCGGCGGCGGCGTCGGCCCAGAGCTGCAATGACTGGATCGTGTAGTCGTCCGTCGGTCGTGCGATCCCTCGCGAGAACCCCGTGTCGACGATGTAGCGAGCCCGTTCGGGGTCGCCGGTGATGCATGCGACGTTCGCCTCGACGGCCCGATACAGATCGATGCTCGGTCGCTCCTCGGCGGCCTCCTTCGTCGCGTCGATCAACTCGTGGGTGCGTCCGACGAGATGGAGGCCATAGAAGAGGTGGCTCTGGTAGGCGATCATCGACTCCGGATCACCCATGTCGCTCGACACCCGATAGGCGATCTCGGCGAGGCGAAGGTACTCCTCGCCATCGCCGGCGATACCGGCGAGCAGCACGTCGGTGAGCCGAGCCGACCGGTCGCACACGGCGAGGGGCCGACGGTTTGCGAGCTCGCGAAGCGCGGCCGACGCGTCGTGGAGCAGTTCGGGGTCCGCGTTGCGTAGCGCCTGGTTCTGCTCGGTCCGCAAGACGTTGACCGCAAGGTAGGGATCGAAGCTGTCGAGGTGGTCGCGCAGTTCGTGAACTTCGTCGACGAGCCGCCGCAACTCGTCGGGCGACGTGATGGTGTTGCGTGCCCGGCCCGCGCGAGCGAGCACGTTGGCCAGCGTGGAGCGGTCGCCGACCATGCGAGCCATCGCAATCGACTCGGCGCGGCTGACGGCGCTTTCGGCGCGATGTGCATCGTCCCATTGTTCGCTCGCGAGTCCGGCGAGGAGGTTGGCGTGGCGTGCCGATCGTTCGTCTCCGAGCGCGCTCAGCGCGGAGCGGAGTTGCGCGATGCGCTGGTGATCGAGCTCCCAGATGTTCGTCTGCACGCCGCGGGTGTTCGCCAGTGCGGCTCGAACTTCGCTGTCGACGTCACCGATCGCATGTGCCGCCTGGCCGGCGTCGAGGAGCACGTCGCGGTACGCAGGGTCGCCGGCGCTACGAAGATGGACGCCGCGCTCCACCATCATCTCGACCCGCAAGCGATCGGCATGATCGAGGTTCGCGGCGAAGGCGGGATCTTCAGCTACTTCGATCGCGGACGCGAGCAGGTCGGCGGCGTCATCGGGTGCGGAGTGCCCGGCTGCGAGTTCGGCAGCTCGTCGCAAGGTCTCGACCGTCTCCGTTGCGATCGCCGGGTCGCGCGCATCGAGCAGATGCCGAGCGGCTTCGGCGGAGCGGCTCGGTCCGGCGTCGGCCCGGGCGCGGGAAAGGATCGCGAGGCCCGCTCGGGCGTGCAGACGACGGCGTCGACTGAGGCTCAGGTCGTGGTAGAGGGCGTGCTGGACGAGGTCGTGCGAGAAACTGAAGCGATCGGGTCGACCGGGTGCCTCGGAGACGAGGGCGGCGTCGAGTGCCGCTTCGAGGTCGTCGAGCACCCGGTGCTCGTCGTGGCGAACCACGTCGGCCAGGTCCTGGAGGTGGAACTCGCGGCCGAGCACGCTCGCCATCCGCAAGGTGGCGCTCGCCGACTCTCCGAGTCGGCCGACGCGCTGGCGGACCACCTGGCGAACGCTGTCTGGCAGCGCTGGAGCGTCGACGCTCAAGGCGGCGAGGGCGACGTCGGCGGGTTCTCCTGCCGACTCGATCAGGTCGCGTACGATTTCGCCGGCGAAGAACGGGTTGCCATTGGTTTCGCGTCGAATCGCGTCGGCGATGCCGGTGAGCCGCTCGGGCTCGATGTCGGGCAGCAACGCCGCCAGCAGATCGACCACGTCGTGCTGTTCGAGGCCGCCCAGCTGGTGGACGTCGACGTGCGTTTCGACGCGCAGGGAGCCCACGACGTCGACGAGCGGGTGTCGATCGAGGAGACCGGTGTGCCGGAACGACGCGATCAACCAGACGGGATGCACGAGGTTTCGGGCCACGTGGCGGACGAGTTGCAGCGTCGAGGTGTCCGCCCACTGGAGGTCGTCGAGCACGATGACGAGAGGTACTCGTCGACGGGGGTCGTTGAGTAGATCGACGACGGCTCGAAACAGCGTGGCGCGACGCTCCTCCGACAGCGACTCGGTCTCGGTCTCGGTGTCGGTCTCGGTCTCGGTGTCGGTGTCGGTCTCGGTCTCGGTGTCGGCGACGCGCAGCGCGTCACGCACCACGTGAACGAGGTCGTGCACGTGGTCGCCGAGGTCGTGGTCCAACCGACGGGGACTCGCCTCGGCGAGCAGGTCGCTGAGCGCCTCGCTCCAAGCGCCCAACGGCATCGCCGTGTCCTCGGCGGAGCGGCCGTACACGACAACGGCGTGGCGTTGCTGGGCGAGCGCTGCCATCTCGGCCATCAGCCGCGTCTTGCCGATGCCCGGCTCCCCGCTCACGAAAGTCACGTGTGGCAAGCCATTGACCAGTTCGTTCAGCGTGCGCCGAGCTCGTTCGAGTTCCGTGGCTCGGCCAACGATCGGTCCGGTGATCGACCGGAGCAGCGGGCTGGGCATCACGCCGGTCGTTCGGCGAGCGGTAGCGGCACCGAGGTGCGTCGGGGTGGGATCGCTCGACGACTCTCCGTCGACCGTCGATTCCGGCGTGTCGGCGCGGAGTCGGAGCCACGGCGCGTGCATCAAGATGTCGTGGACCAGTTCGGTGATCTCGGGTGACGGGTCGACACCGAGATCGTCGAGCAGCGAGCGGCGCAGGAACCGGGCCGCGTCGAGCGCTTCGGTCTGGCGGCCGCATCGATACAGCGCCACCATCACGAGGAACCAGGCCCGCTCACGGTGGGGGTGCTCGGATGCGAAGCGGCGGAGCTCCGCCATGATGCTGTCGTGGTGGCCGAGCTCGAGTCGGGCAGTGAAGCTCGCTTCGAGCAACTGCGTACGCAACTCGGCGAGCTGCGCGATCGCGCCCGCCCGGAACGACACGTCGCCGATGCCGGCGAGCGGTTGGCCGCGCCATTCGGCCAGTCCACGGCCGAACTCGCCAGCAGCGCCCAGGGCATCGCCGTCGTGCAGCAGATCGAGCCCGGCATGCAGGTGTCGTCGTGATCGCTCGACATCGATCTCGTCGGGTGTCGCGATGAGCCGGTACCCCTCGGTCGTCGTGACGAGCCGAGCTGCTGCGGGTCCGAGCCGACGTCGGATGTCGGCGACGAAGCGCTGGATCGAGTTCCGGGCGGTCATCGGGGGATCGCCCGCCCAGAGGCCTTCGATCAGTTGGTCGACCGAGACGTTGTCGTCAGCATGAAGGACCAGGTACGCGAGGACGGCACGCTGCCGCTGCCCGACGAGCGACCCGCTCACCTCGGCGAGGTCGACCGTGACCTCGCCGAGCACTCGCCAACCGACGCGTTCCTCGACGATCTCGACGGGGCCCGACACTCCCGATGAGATCGGTGTGCCCACGGTCAGCCCGTCCTCGTGCGGCACGTGACGCTACTCAGCGAGCACTCAGCGGCGAGACGTATCGTCGCAGATGTCTGGGAGGGCAATCGGCTGACGGGGTCGGTTGCGGCGTTTCGGCGTCGACGATGTACCTGCGGTGTGCGGTTCGTCGCTCGATGCCGGAACGCCCTCCCGTCGCACATCACCGACTACACCGCATCACCGAGTACACCGCATCACCGACTACACCGCATCACCGACTACACCGCATCACCGACTACACAATGCGTAGCGTCACGACACGGGCGACCACCACCGAAGCAGCGGCGGCGGGGCGCTGCCGGACTGCTCATCGGTGAGGTTGTCGATGCGGTCGCCGATCCACTCGAACACGCTTGCTTGAACCACCACTTGGAACACGAAGTAGGCAACGAGGAGCACGATCGCGATGATGACCGCCCGCTTGACCCATTTTGTCAGGGTGCTGGTGTAGCTCGAGATGAGCGGCGTGAACCCTCGAACCGCCGCGGTAGCTCGGTTGCTGAACTCGTTGGCGGCGCGATCGAGTTCGCTGCGCGCGACGTTGCGCACCTCGGCGATGATCTCTTGCACGTCCTGCCGCCCGAGTGGCCCCGCGGGAACCTGTGCATACCGTTGCTCGCGAGCCTGCACCTCGTTGCGCTCGTAGAACGCCCGATTCTCCTCGGCTGCGATCAGTTCGGCGTCACTTGGCGGTGCCCGGCGGATGTCGGTCCAGTCGAAGCCGTCCCACCATCGCAGGCGCGTCTGCCCGTCGGGATCCGGATACCAACCGGCTGGTGGCGCGTCGACGTACCGCATGACTCAGCGGCTCCGGAACTCGTCCTGATCCGGCTCCGGAAGCTCGACGCGATCGTTGTCGTCCGGAATCGGCAGGCCGTCCTTGGGTCGAACTTGGTCGGTGTCGTCGTCGGGACGGATCGTCTCGGCGAAGGCAGCGACCGTGCCGAGCAGGCCCGAGAACTCCGCAGGGATGACGAGCTTCGTCGCTCGTCCGTCGCCGATTCGTTCGAGCGCGGACAGGTACTCGACGGTGAGCACGTTGTGGTCGGTGTTGGCATCTTTGATGCCGCTGAGGCGCGCCTTCGCGGCGAGGCCTTCACCTTCACCGAGCAGTTGCAGTCGCAGTTTGTTCGCCTGCGCGCGCAGCTGGATCGCCTCGGCCTCACCTTGTGCGTCGAGCACGGCGGCCTCCTTGCGGCCTTGCGCCGACAGCACGGCGGCCTGCTGCTCTCCGTCGGCACGAGCGATGGCGGCTTCCTGGTAGCCCTTCGCCTCGGTGACCGTTGCACGGCGGTCGCGCTCGGCGCGCATCTGGGCGTGCATGGCCGACACGATGTCTGGCGGCGGATCGATCCGCTGGATCTCGACTCGCACGACTCGCACGCCCCACTTGTCGGTGGCGTCGTCGAGCACCTCACGGAGCTGCGTGTTGATCGTGTCGCGCGACGTGAGGGCCCGGTCGAGTTCGAGGTCGCCGATCAGGTTGCGCAGGTTGGTCTGCGCCAGTTTGGTGATGGCGGTGAAGAAGTCGGCGACGTTGTAGACGAGGCGCTGCGGGTCGGTGGCTTCGTAGTAGACGACCGCGTCGACGGAGACCACCACGTTGTCGGCCGTGATGACCTCCTGGGGCGGCACGTCGACGACTTGCTCGCGCATGTCGATGAGCTGCATCGTCTCGATGAACGGGACGATGAGCCGAAGGCCGGGTTCCTCGGTGGTCTTGTACTTGCCGAGTCGTTCGACGAGACCGCGCTGATACGGCCGCACGATCTTGACGGCGGCGACCAGCACGGCGATGCCGATCAGCGCGATGACGCCGACGACGATGGCGATGGCACTCATGAACCCTCCTCAGGGTGTTGGGGAGATGGGGATTGCGGCGACGATGGGGGCGCGGAGCGAGGCGGACCGTTCGGCGGTTGGGATGGTGGCTCGGTCGGTGCAGCGAGATCGAGGTGCTCGACGACCACCCGCGTTCCCTCCATCGCTGTGACCTTGACCTTGGAGCCGGGCGGGAGCACCATGTCATTCGTCGGGAGGGCTCCCCACTCTTCGCCGGCGACCTTGACCCGGCCGCGCCGGTTGATGTCGTTGCGGTCGATGGTGGCAGTGACGATGGCCGTCATGCCGACCAAGCGGTCGGCTCCTACCCCTTCGGGCATCGCGTTGTCGTTGGCGAAGCGCTTTGCGTAGCGCCAGAAGAGCATCCAGAGCCCGGCACCGCCGACGATGAAGATCGCCCACTGCAGCTCGACTGGCGCGTCGTAGAACCCGGCGAGTGACGCGGCGAAGGCGGACACGGCGAAGGGGAGGAGCACGAACGACCCGGCGAGTGCCGTGAGCTCGATCAACGCGAAGATCACCGCGATGCCGATCCAGATCCACGGCCACACGTTCAGGTCGATACCGAGATCCAAGACACCAACCATGACTCCAACCTAGTGCCGTTTCGGAAGGTGCCCTGACTCGTGAACGCCGATCGCGCCGAGATTGCCCGGAGATCGCCCCGCGGTCGCCGCGCGACCGTGACGTTCAGGCCCGGCGAATGCGGATCGGCGGTTCGTTCGCCGACGTCAGACAGGCACCGGTGTCGAGGTCGAACCGCCAACCATGGAGGGTGCAGACGAATTCGCACCCGTCGATCTCCCCGAAGGCCTCGAGGTCGGCGGCGCGGTGCGGGCAACGTCGCTGCACGATGTGGTCACCGATCTGGATGTCGGGTTCGGCGGCGAGTTGGTCGGCGTCGGGTGGCGCCGACTTGCGAACCGCTTCGGCCTCGGCGCGCTTCATCCGCTCCCGTGACAGCGACTTCAAGAAGTTGTACACGTACTCGTTGAAGTCGCCGTCGCGCCACGCCACGAAACGCGCGGACAGCAGCAGTGAGTTGCTCCAGTCGACGGCTCGCTGCGCGACCACGGTTTCGATGAGCCGCCGGTCGATGTCGAACCGGAACGCATACGGCTCACCGTCGTGACGCCGCACCTCGCCGTTCGGGAAGTCGACGACGATGTCGAGCGACCCGCCGGTCGTATCGTCGAGCGCTCGGATGACGACGTTCGCGCCGACGTGGCGCCTGATGGTCGGAGCCATCTCGAGCAGCGGGTTCCACCACGCCGCCAGGCTCGCCACCAGGTCGGTCGACGGCGAGTTCCAGCCGGCCTTCATCTGCTCGAGCCAGGGGAGCCAGTCCGACTGGTATTGCTCGAGGTAGGCCCGCTTGTCGGAGAAGATCGCCGCGACCTCGTCGTCGGGAATCGGGTGGGTCACCGCGATGCCCGTCGAGTCGCCGGTCGAGTCGCCGGTCGTGACGTGATGGTCGGGTTCGACATCGATCCTGGTACCGGGAATGTTCATGATGCCGGTCGCGCCGGCCTCAGCGAGCATCTGCAAGAAGACGGTCTGGTCGGGAAAGATGCTCGCCTCGTGGCCGTCGATCATGTTCAGAACGAACAGGTCGGGATCGAGGAACGCTGGAGGGCCAGCACTCGGAACGATCGCGCGAGCTCCGACGTGTTCGACGTAGCGCATCGCTCGAGCGAACTGCGCCTTGACCTTCGCCCGGCACGCGTCGAGCTTCGCGTCGTCGGCCATCTCGTAGACCATCGGGTACCAGATGGCGCCCGAGAACTGCAGCCAGTGCAGATCGACGGGCCCGTGTGCTCGGAGCTGACCGAGGTCGGTCGTGCGACAGTCGTTCTGGTCGACGACGATTGCGTCGTCGGCCATGACGACCAGCGCCGAGTCGCCGCCGGGTCCGTCGGTGATCGACGACTCGATGTGGATGGCGACGGTGAGCCCGGGTGCGATCTCGGTTTCGACGGTGTCGACGGTGCGGACGAACTCGGTGAAGCCGAGCGCCTTGAGCGTCCGCTGCTGCTCGCGGGTGGGAAATCCGGGCAACAGGATGGGGATGTCGCGGCGCAGGTGTTCGCGCAGCCACGGCTCGTCATGGTGATCGCCGTGCAGGTGAGAGATATAGAGGAAGTCGGCCGACTCGATGCGCTCTCGCAGGTCATCGTCGAGCTGATCGTTGCGCGGAAACGGGAACCACGACCCGAAGAACGCCGGGACGAACCAAGGATCGCAGAGGATGGATCCGGCGGTGGTTTCGACCAACATGCCGGCGTGACCGATCGAGGTGACTCGCACGAGCGCCAGGCTAGGAGGTGGGCCCGCGCGAAGGGTGCCACGTCACGAACGACACACGGCCACCCAGCGCGAGCTGAGGTGGCCGTGCGACATGTTCGCTCGTGGTGTTCGCTGGTCCGGCGCCGCAGTGGGCGCAGGAGCCGAGCGTCGGGTCAGGCGACCGGCGGGTCGGTGTACTGCTGACCAGCGCGGCTGACGTGCTCGGTCCAGGCGGTGCCGTCCCAGTAGCGAAGCTCGAAGCGGCCCGACGGGTCGGCATACCAGCCGGCCGGCACGGTCGATTCCCCTGCCGCAGCGGCACCAGCGGCGGCTTCGGTTGCCTGTTCGGCCGCCCCGGACGCCGCGTCGGCCGCGTGTTCGGCTGCGCCAGCTGCCTGTTCAGCGGCACCAGCGGCGGCTTCGGTCGCCTGCTCGGCGTAGCCGCTCGCGGTGTCGGCCGCACTGGCCCCGAGGCCACCTGCAGCTTCGGACACGTCGCCGACGGTTCCGCTCACGGCGTCGCCAGCCTGGCTGGCGACGCCCGCTGCGCCGACGCCAGCCGCACCTGCGGCTCCGGCAGCGAGGGCGCCGACATCGACACCTGAAGATCCTTCGTCTGCGCCGACTTGAGCAGCGAGATCGGCGATCGACGTGTCGCCGCCCGAGCTGTCGGGAGCTGCACCCCAGCCGGCGGGTTCGTCGGCGGCGGCGACCGCTGCAGCGGCAACCGGGTCGACGGCGGGCTCGGCTGGAGCGGGTTCATCGGCCGTCGACTCGCCCGGCAGGGTCGGCGAGATCGCCGTGGCGTCAGCCGTGACGGCCGTGTCGTCGGCCAGGTCGGCGACGGCCGGCTCGGTGACGGCCGGCTCGGTGACGGCCGGCTCGGTGACGGCCGGC
>NZ_JBKAGH010000011.1:0-42435 GCF_046290335.1 Ilumatobacter sp.
TGACTGGGGGTCGTGCGCTGACTGGGGGTCGTGCGCTGACTGGGGGTCGTGCGCTCGCTGGGGGTCGTGCGCTGGCTGGGGCTGCGACGAGGCTCCGGTCGAGTATTCGCACGGTCGGAGTCGGCAGCGACGACCGATGGTGAGAACTCGTCGAACTCGTCGGCGTCACTGCGCCGATGCCAGAAACCGGGAGGCGGTCGCAGCACCGAGGTATTGAGGTCGCTGCCCCGCACGACGGGACGAATCGAGCGCGACCGGCCGACGGCAAGGCCGAAACCTACGCTCGCCTTGCCGACCGCGCCGATCAGCCGGGCCGCTGGTCGGCGCCGCAACAGCACCGACTGGCTCCGTGCGCGATGGATCAGGCCGTCGCCGAGCGACGAGGATCGCGTCGTGGTTGCGGTGTCAGTGCTCACGAGCGCGGAATCCATGATGGGTGATCTCGAGCTGCTCCGATGCCGCCTCGCCGTTGGAGGCAGCGAACGTCGGGCCGCTCCACTTGACCGGGTACGCCTCGTCGAACTCCCAGGACCGTAGCCGAGTGCCGTCGCCATCGAGCAAGGTGATCGCCGCGGACTTGCGTTTGAGTTTGTTGCCGTTCGCAGCGAACTGCTCGCCTGACGCTTCGTTCAACCACGCGAGCAGGTTGTCTTGGCGGGTGAACCCGCGCTTCAGGGAGATGTTCGGCCACGTCATCCGACCGGGCAGCTTGTGCACGAAGCTGTTCTGACCGCCCTCTTGGACCTCTTCGGTCTCGATCGACACCTCGAGTCCGCTCACCTCGTTGAACCACCCGATGTCGAGACCGTCGACTTCGAAGAGGAAACGAGCCGAGTTGGCTCCGTGCTCGTATGGATCAGGCATCGGCGAGTGCGTCCCACGCACGTTGGTTCATGTCAGCGACGAGCTCGATCAGTCGAGCTCGGTCGGCGTGCTCGAGGTCGAGCAGCGTCTGGAGGTCCCAGTGGAGGTGGTAGGCGAGGTAGGCGATCTCGCTCCACAGCGATGATTCGGGATAGAGCTTCACGCCGTGCTCCCGTCACTCTCGAGCGGAGGAGACGACCTCTTCGACTCGTGCGCGCCGCGGTCGAGGAGCGGCAGCCGACGACGCAGCGTCGTCGGCCTCGCGCTCGTCGGTGAGCGCAGCGTCGTCAGTGTCCGGATTCGCAACCGCATCGCTCACCGAGGCGTCGTCCTCGAACCCGGCGTCGTCGTCGAACTGGGTGTCGGCGGGCAGGACACTCTCCTGCAACGCCGCGACGTCGGCCTGATCACCGAAGTTGATGATGCCGTAGAGGTCCTGGAGGAACGCCAGGTCCGCGGCGAAGAGGCCTTCGACCTCCTCGACGCCGACGTCGGGCAGCGTTCCGAGCTCGGTGATGACACGCGCCAACACCAGGATGGTGAGGTACGGGTCATCGGGCCCGTCGATGGTCCGATCCCGAAGGGGTTCGATTTCGTCGCGAGCCGTCGCCAGTCGCATCGTCCCGTGACGATGCAACTGGCCGTCGCTACCGACGTACCCCTTCGGGAGCGTGAACTCGAATTCGGTTCGCAAGACGCCTGCCGTCAGGCCCAGAGCAGGTTTTCGTGACGGATGGTCAACTCCTCGATCATGGCCTCACCCGACTTCGCGTTGAGATCGGACACCGACAGCTTCGAGGGAAAGCATCCTTCGAGGTTGAATCGAGCGATCTCGTCGAGTTGGCGGTTGAGGATGACGATCGACCCGGTCTTGCGCTGCACGGCCGCCCCTGCATCGACGGTGTCGTCGTACCAGTCGTTGACTGCCATGTCGGCGGTGAATCCGCGCTTGAGGACGACCTCGGAGAAGGTCTGACGATCGGGATACTTGATCTCGAGCGTGTTTCCCTTGGCGCTCATCGTCCGGTGGGTGATGACGCTCAGCTCGCTCGACAGGCCGGTGCAGCCCGTGAAGTACCCGAGGTTGACACCGTCGAGTTCGAAACTGAAGTACGAGCCCTGTGCGGCATTGAATTCAGCTGCCATTTACTTCTGCCTTTCGAGGAATTCGATCTGCAAGGTGATCTCTTCGATCATCGCGTCGCCGGAACCGGCATCCAGGTCGGAGCACGACCACTTCGACGGCCAGGCTCGGTTGACGTTCCAGCGAGAGACCTCTTTGCCTCCGAGGTTGTAGATGACGATGGAGCCGTCGGAGTAGGCCTCGTCTCCCTCCACCATCTGCATGTGCCAGTCCCAGAACTCGCGGTTGCCGGTGAACTCACGCTTGAGCGTGATCTCGCTGTACTTCACGGTGCCGGGTGTCCAGCGCGTGACTTCTTGACCCGACGCGTTGACGATGACGCTCTCGACCTCTTCGATGTCGATACTGAGTCCCGACACCTCGGTGAACACACCGCTGGCGACGTTCGAGAACTCGACGTTGAAGAGCGACGAGACGAACGGTGTGGTCTCGGCTGACCCGGGGACGATGGTGGTCACTGCGCGGCTCCTTCGCTGTGGCTACGAATCGACATCAGCTCTCGTCCTTGAACTGGCTGACGCGGAAGATCACGAACTCGGCCGGCTTCACCGGTGCGATACCGACTTCGACGACGACCTTGCCTTCGTCGATCGAGTCCGGCGGGTTCGTCTCGTCGTCGCACTTGACGAAGAACGCCTGCTCGGCGGTGTTGCCGAAGAGCGCTCCGTCGCGCCAGAGTCCCCGAAGGAACGAGTTGACGGTGCGTTTGAGCCCTTCCCAGAGTTTCTGATCGTTTGGCTCGAACACGGCGTACTGCGTGCCGTCCATGATGGTCTGCTCGATCATGTTGAACAAGCGACGAACGTTGATGTAGCGCCAGTCGCTGTTCGACGACAGTGTGCGGGCGCCCCACACTCGGATGCCCTGCGTCCCGAACGGGCGGATGCAGTTGATCCCGATCGGGTTGAGCAGACCCTGCTCGGCCTTGGTGATGTTGGTCTCGACATTGAGCGCGCCACGCACGATCTCGTTGGCCGGAGCCTTCCAGACACCGCGGGTCTCGTCGGTACGGGCCCAGACGCCAGCCAGGTGGCCGGACGGCGGGACCAAGATCTCGCTGTCGCCGTTGGTACCGATCGGGTTCGCCACCTCGATCCACGGGTAGTACAGCGCCGCATATGCGGAGTCGTACATCGCGACGTCGCTGCGCCATTCCTTGATCTGCTGGGGTGACATTCCCGGAGGAGCGTCGAGCACCGCCATGCGGTTGCCCTGACCTTCACAGTGGTTGATCACCGCGAGCTGGACGCTCTTCCACATACCGAGGTCGACGGAACCATCCTCTTGACGGGCGGCCGTGATGAGGTCGGGCACGATGACCATCGTGACCTCGTCGGCGATCGTGAGACCCGAGATGCCGGTACGGGCCGACTCCGACCCGTTGAAGGCACGGCCGGACACGCTGACCGGGGTCGGCTCGGCTGGCTCGATGTCGAACGTTCCGGTCGGCATCGTCTGCAGGTCGGCGGCGAGTTGATCGACGTCGATCTTGGTGTCGACCTTGACCTTGGTGGAAGTGCCGTTGATCGTGCTGGAGATCCCGCCGAGCGTGACACCGCTGTACACCTCGGGCTCGTCGTTGCCCGCTTCGTCGATCGTGATCGAGAACGTCGGAGCGTCGTCGTCACCCGCGTCATCGGCTGGCGACTCCTGCGTGATCGTGATCGACACGTCCGCGTTGGGCTCGACGGTCGTGAACTCGACGGCGGAGCCGAGTGCCCGATCAGCTGACGGCAGAGCAAGCGTGCCGGGCACGCTCGATGGCTCGGTGTGCGGGATCCGCACGATGTACGCCATCGATCCGCCGTTGTTGAAGTAGCCGTAGACCGACAGGGGCAGCATGGCACCCTTGACGAAACCGCCGTAGAGCTTCTCGAATTGGGTCCAGTTGGTCACGAGCCGAGGCTTCAAGCCGTCGGGATCGCTCGAATCGTCGGTCGGAGCTTTGGCGGTGAACCCGACGAACGCCGGAATGGCGGTTGCTCCAGCGGACAGTGACGCACTCGAGGAGGGAACTTCCTCCACATATACGCCAGGGGTGAGATAACTCGGCACTGCTTCCTCCCGTGATCTTTCTGTTGTGTCGGACGCCACGTTGGCGTCCGACGCACGCGAGAACCAGCAGTAGTACACCCGCTCCCGTGAGTGACGTCACAGTAACACTGAGCGGCATCGAGCGGAAGGACCCCGGCGAATTTGACACAAACCTGAGGACTCAGGCGGCTTCGCTGCCGGAGGCACCGTGAAGCGTCAGGGCACCATCTCTTTGGTCGCGCCGGGATTTCCCACGGTGATGACCCCGCCGTAGGCACAGTTGCACATCGACGAGTTGTTGAGCACGGGCATGTTGCCGATCAGCACCGTCGGGCTCCCCGGCACCCACGGCGCGACGGTCATCGGGGTGCACGTACCGGGCGTCAATACACCCAACGCGGCCGCAGTCTGGGCTGCGGTGATGGGATTGGCGAGCGACATGCACACACCGAAGGGGGCAATGTTCATCATCGGCTTGTTGTCGGCGATGTTGGCCGCCGGTTTGCCTTCGATGAACACCTTGTTGGCCGGTGGGACCAGCAACGTCGACGGAGCTGCGCCGAACGAACACGACAGCGTTGCGGTTGCCACCACCGGAATCCCCATGCGTCCACCGTACCGGAACGGACCGGCCCCGTCGCCGCGGCTCGACATGCGGGCACGCCGCCGAGCGCCGCATGCCGCGATGCCGGTGTGGATGCCGGTGTGGATGCCGGTCTGGATGCCGGGCTGGACGCCCGTGTGATTGACTGACCGGCGTGTCGGGAGGTCATGGTGGTAGTTGAAGCAGAGGCGGGTCAGCAGGCGTGGTTCGAGTTCGGCCGCCAGTTGCTGATCGATGTCGCCGCCCGCGCCGAACACAGCGGCCAGAACGAGACCGAGTCACTCGACACCGGCGTGGTCGGCGCCGCCCGAACTCGATTTCACCGATCCTTGTCCGAGAGCGGCGCCTTCGCCACGATCGCCGCGAACGCCGGGCTCGCTCCCGCCGATGCCGAGATCCTCGCACTGTTGGCGACGGCCGAATCGAATCTTGCGTGTGGTCGACTCGTCGCTGCGCTCCATGGGGACACTCGCCGTGCGCGCCTGACGCTCGGGCTCCTCCGCGACGTCTTCGGCCCGAACCACTCGGGTCCGCTCGCGGTCGCACCCGAGGCGCCCATGTGCCGCTCGGCGCTCGTCGACGTCGAGGCCACGGGTCCGTGGGCTGACCATGGTGTCCACCTGCACCCCGGGGTCGTGTGGGCGTTGCTGGGTGACGGTGCACCCGATCCCGAACTGCCTGACGACACCGAAGATCACGTCACCAGCATCAGGCACGCTGACGGCGCCGACTCAGACACCGTGTCGCTGCCGTCGGAATCGGTGCACGACCTCGTCGTGGTCAATGGCCCCGACCGGATGCGTCGCCGCCAGCACGGCACCACGGCCGCCTTCGGTGACCGGTTCCTCTGCGCAGCGATCGCGGACGACACGACGCCGGCACATTGGGCGTCGCTCGTTCGCGAAGCCACCGTGACGGGCCGCGGCATCGTCGTCGATGTCGACGGCACGCTGCCCCGGATCGGCGCTCGATGGATCGAACGGAGCCGGCACCTCTCCTGGGTGATCTCGTCGGCCAACGGCCCCCCGGTCGGAGAGTTGCCGCGCCGCAAGTGGATGAGCGTCGAAGCCGACGCTCGCGCACCGAGCGATGCCGAGTGGGCCACCGCGCTCGGGCCAGACGTCGAGCGAACCCACCGGCTCACGTTCGATCAGCTGCACCGCGTCGCAAGATCGCGCGAGGCCAGCGGCGGCGACCTCGATTCGGCCGTACGACGTCTCGCCAGCGGCAAGCTCGAACAACTGACCCGACGCATCAAACCGACGCGCGGATGGGACGACATCGTGCTGAGTCCCGATCGCCTCGCTGCGCTGCACGGCATCGTCGATCGCTACCGACTGGCGAACCGCATCTACGACGAGTGGGGTTTTTCTGCGTCGCCATCGCGCGGGCTCGTTGCGTTGTTCTCCGGTCCATCCGGCACGGGCAAGACGCTCGCGTCGGAGATCATCGCTGGCGCGCTCGGGCTCGACGTGTTCAAACTCGATCTGTCCTCCGTCGTCAGCAAATACATCGGTGAGACCGAAAAGAACCTCGAACAGATCTTCGACGCGGCAAGCGCTGCCAACATGGTGTTGTTCTTCGACGAGGCAGACTCGCTGTTCGGCAAGCGTTCCGAGGTCAAGGATGCTCGTGATCGCTACGCGAACATCGAAGTGTCGTACCTCCTGCAGCGCCTCGAGTCCTATGACGGGCTCGTCGTCATGGCGACCAACTTCGAAAAGAACGTCGACGAAGCGTTTTTGCGTCGAATCCACGCTCGGGTCGCGTTCGCGCTCCCCGGCGTCGACGAGCGACGCTCGATCTGGGAGCACAACATCCCGCCGAACGCGCCGACCGACGGCCTCGACCTGCAGTGGATCGCCGAGCGGTTCGAGCTCAGCGGTGGCACGATCCGCAACGCCGCGGTGCAGGCTGCGTTCAGCGCTGCCGCGATTGCCGAGCCCATCACGATGCGGGCCATGGTCGCCGGTGTGGCGGGCGAGCTCCGCAAGATGGGTCGGCTTCTGCGCGCCGAGGACTTCGGCGAGTACTTCTCGGCGATCGACCCCTGAGCCGGACGGAGGGTGGCCCCTGATCCGGCCACGGTGCGGCCACGACCTTCGCTCCCATGCGTGACGTTCGTCGGAACCCAGCTCGTCGAAGTAGGTTCGACCGACGTGAGCCGTCCTACGTTGATCGCCCCCTCGGTGTTGCCCGCCGACTTCTCACGCCTCGGTGACGAAGTCGCCGCACTGGAAGCGGCTGGTGTCGACTTGATCCAGTGGGACGTGATGGACGGACAGTTCGTCCCGAACCTCACCTTCGGTCCCGACGTCATCGCCTCCGCCCGCAGCCATTGCTCGGTCCCGTTCGAAGCGCACCTCATGGTCTTGACCCCCGACGTGATGGCCGAGCAGTACGTCCAGGCTGGCTGCTCCCGACTGATCGTGCACGCCGAGGCCTGCACCCACCTGCATCGAACGCTCACCAACATCAACGATCTCGGCGCGACCGCTGCGGTCGCGCTCAATCCGGCGACGCCGGCGTCGGCGGTCGAGCACGTGCTCGATCTCATCGACATGGTGCTGGTGATGACGGTGAACCCGGGATTCGGTGGCCAGGCCTACATCGCGACGATGGAGCCCAAGATCCGCCAGATCCAGCAACTCCTCGAAGCTGCCGGCCGCGCCGACGACGTCCACATCGAAGTCGACGGAGGCATCGGCCCCGAGACGATCGCCGGTGCAGCCGCTGCCGGAGCCAACGTGTTGATCGCAGGCAGCGCCCTGTACAGCGATCCCGAAGGGCTCGGGCACGCGGTGAGCGACCTACGCGCACGCGCCGAAGCTGCACGCGGCTGAGTGTCGCCAGCCCAATGCCGCCGGCCGTTCAGCGTGGCGGGCGAAGCATCCCCCACATGTGCGGGCCGATCTCGGTCGTCGGGTCGTCGCCGAACGACGAGAACCGGTGCACGTGCTCCCCGGCGGGAACGTCCCACTCGGAGATGACGTCGAAGCCATGACGCCGGTAGTACCCCACGTTCACGAGCGTCTCGGTCTCCAGATAGCAGGGAAGGCCCTCTGCGTCGGCACGCTCGAACATCGACTGCATCAGAGCTGCCCCGAGCCCCTGGCGTTGCCAGTCGGGATGGGTACCGAGTAACTGGAGATACCAGTGGTCGTCGGTCGGCGTGTGCGCCTCCATCAAGGGCGCAATGATCGTGAAACGTTCCAGCAGATCTTCGGGGAAGTGCGGCACCACATCGGGATCGGGGTCCGGTGGGATGGGCGGACGCCCTGGCGGAATCCACACGGCGACGGCCGCCGCATCGTCGGTGCACCACACGTCGCCGAGCCGGAGCCAACCCGCCATCGCTTCACGGAAGACCTCGCCGCCGGGAGCGAAGAACTCGTCGTCGTTCGGCCACAGCCACCGCATGATCGGGTCGTCGTGGAAGCTGCGCATTGCAGTGACACAGAGCCGTCCGAGGTCCGAGGGGGTCGCGCGACGAACGAGCATGGCACCGACCGTAGTGGAACGGAACCGCGGCGAAGCTGGTACAACCGGAGCGTGTCCGTCGAACCGACTCCCACGGTGACCATCGGGATGTGCTCGGCGCGCGCCGCGCTCGCCGGAAACCCGTCCGACGGCTACGGCGGACACGTGGTGGCGGTGCCGGTGCCGGCGGTTCGGGCCACGGTTCGGGTCGCTCCCACCTTGCGCTTCGAAATCCACCACTCCCCCACGGTCGACGACACCTTCGACGACCACGATCACCTGGTGGCGAACGTCGACCGCTACGGCTACGGCGATGCGCGCTCGTTGATACTCGCCACGCTGCGAGCGCTACGCCGTCACCTCGATGCTCGGATCGCACCCGTTCGGCTGACGGTCGAGAGCAGCATTCCGCGTTCCGTCGGTCTCGCCGGGTCCAGCGCGATCGTCATCGCGACCATCCGTGCACTCATGCAGACCGAGCCAGACGCCGATTGGGTACGACCGCTCGCGGATCCTGCGGTGCTGGCGGCGCTCGCCCTGAGCGTCGAAGCCGACGAACTCGGCGTGGCTGCCGGCTTGCAGGATCGGGTCGTCCAGGCGTTCGGCGAGCCGATGTCGATGGACTTCTCCAATGTCGCACCGGTGCACGGCGCGGCACTGCTCGCCGGCCGCTACGCCACACTCGCCGCTCCTCCAGGCATCATGTTCGTCGCCGTGCTCGACCAGGCGGCCGGTGAGAGCGGCGTCACCCATCGAGCGCTTCGATCCGAGCACGACGGCGACGGCGGACGCACTCGACGACTCATGGCCGAGATCGCCGAGCAGGGCCGCGCCGCTGCGCTCGCCATCGAGCGGCATGATGCGATCGCGCTCGGCGCAGCGATGGACACCACGCTCGATCTGCGTCAGTCGATGATGGTGCTCGACCCACGTCTGCTCGCCGTGTCCGATGCAGCTCGGGGTCTCGGTGGCCACGCCAACTGGTCGGGCTCGGGCGGCGCGGTCACCGTGTTGGCGCCCAACGACACCGTTGCGACGTCGATCCGGGCGAGCGTCGCCGAACTCGGCGGGCGGATCATCGACATCACCGACTGACGACTACCGTTCGCGTCATGTCAACCTCCAGGTCAGACGTCTTCCACCTCGGTCTTCGACGCGAGCAGCTCCACGGCGCCACGATCGCGATCGTGCCCGGCGACCCGGCACGAGTCGAACGCATCGCCGAGCGCTTCGATCGATCCGAACCCTTGGCGACCGTCCGCGAGTTCACGTCGTGGCTGGGGTGGGCAGGCGGCGTCGCCGTGGTGGTGTGTTCCACCGGGATCGGTGGTCCGTCGACGTCGATCGCCGTCGAGGAACTCGCTCAGCTCGGCGTGCGCACGTTTCTCCGCGTCGGCACGACCGGAGCGATCCAGCCCGGTATCTCGCCGGGCGACGTGATCGTCACCACAGGCGCCGTCCGTCTCGACGGGGCGAGTACGCACTTCGCCCCGCTCGAGTTCCCGGCTGTCGCCGATCACGACTGCGTGGCGGCGCTGATCGCAGCAACCCGTGCCGTCGGCATCGAACCGTCGGTCGGCATCACTGCGTCGTCCGACACCTTCTACCCAGGCCAGGAGCGCTACGACACGTTCTCAGGTCGCGTCACCCGTCGCTTCCGCGGCAGCCTCGAGGAGTGGCAGTCCTACGGCGTACTCAACTACGAGATGGAAGCCGCCACGCTGTTCACGATGTGCGCGACCCAAGGCCTCCGCGCCGGCTGCGTGGCCGGGGTGCTGGTCAACCGTACCGAGGAAGAGACCCCCGACGAACACGCGGCTGGCGAGGTCGAGGCCACGTCGATCGCGGTGGTCGTCGACGCGGTTCGACGCCTCGTCGCTCAGGCCTGAGCGGCGCGGATCGCATCGGCCACCTCGGTGGTGGCGCTCATGCCGAGCCGACTCGCTCCGGCCGCGAGCATCTGCTGCACGTCGTCGAGCGTGCGGATCCCGCCCGAGGCCTTCACCCCGATCGCCGGGCCGACCGTGGCTCGCATCAGCGCGACTGCGGCTTGCGTTGCGCCGCCCGCCGGGTTGAACCCGGTCGAGGTCTTCACGAAGTCCGCTCCGGCATCGACGCTCAGCTCGCAGGCTCGTCGAAGCTCGCCGCCGTCGAGCACTGCGGATTCGAGGATCGCCTTCACCACCAGCCCGGGCGCTTCGGCGCGCACCGTCTGGACGTGACGTACCACACCGGCGTCGTCACCGGAGCGCAGCATGCCGACCGGGATGACCATGTCGATCTCGCGTGCACCGTCAGCAACCGCCGCAGCGGTCTCGGCAGCAAGCGCCGCCGGGCTCGTCGCACCGAGGGGGAATCCGACCACCGAGCATGTCCGCACCTCGCTGCTGGCGAGCCGCTCCGCCACGGTTGCCACCCACAAGCCGTTGACACACACCGATGCGGTAGCCAGTTCGAGCGCCTCGTCGCAGACCGCCAGGATCTGTTCGCGGGTCGCTTCGGGCTTGAGCAACGTGTGGTCGACCATGCGGGCGAACGTCGCCACATCGAGCGACGGCCGGGAACCGGGATCGGGCGGTGCTGCGTCCATGATGCAGGTCTAGCCGATCTCCGACGCCGACACGAGCGCACCAGGTCGGGACGAACGGCCCTGGCGGATACCTTGCTGCACGAGTTGAGTGGAACCATGAACAGGTATCCCGACGGAACGGTCATCCTTTCGAACGAGGAGTGCTGGGAGCTCCTCCGGCGAACGTCCGTCGGCCGGTTGGCGGTCTCGATCGCCGGAAAACCCGACATCTTCCCGATCAACTACCTGACGGACCGCGACGGTCTCGTGTTCCGCAGCGGCGCTGGCACCAAACTTGCCGCCGCAGCGCTCTTGCACGACGTGGCCTTCGAGATCGACGGCTACGAGCCGACGAACCGGATCGCATGGAGCGTGGTGGTGAAGGGCAAAGCCCATCAGGTGGAACGCATGGAGGACGTGTTCGCAGCCGAAGACCTGCCGCTGTTCCCCTGGCTCGCATCGCCCAAGCCCAACTTCGTCCGCATCGCACCGACGGAGATCACGGGGCGCAGGTTCCACATCGTCGATGACGTCTCCCCTGACACCTCGATCGGCTGGGAGGCGGTGGAGGCGAACGCCGCTGCGGTCACCGCAGAGCCCGGCGCCGAGTTCCACCGCGGCGCCCCGAAACTCCATCCGGACTGATCGGGGTCCCAACGGACCCCGAGCGCCAAACGACTCCAGGCGTCCGACACCGATCGCTCGTCACTCACTACGGTCAGGGTCATGTCCTTTCGCCACGATGCCTCGTCCGCCCCGAACGTCGCCGCCGACGTGGTCGCGCACATCCGGCCCGGCACGCAGCTGATCGTGCCGCTCGCGAACGGCGAGCCCGTCGAGGTCCTCGATGCCATCGAAGCTGCGGCGATCGCTGGCGACGACCCTCGCATCGACGCCGTCCGGGTCCACCAGATGCACGCGATCCACGAGCGTCGATACTTCGCCGGCGAGTTCCCCGATCGCCTCAAGCACATCTCGTATTTCCTGTCGCACATCACCCGCCCGCACTTCGCCAACGGCACGGTCGGGTTGATCCCGGCCCACTTCTCCGAGGTGTACGGCCTGATGCGCGGACGCGGCGACGACGCGCTGGTGGTCGCCGCCGCCTCCCCCCCCGACCGCCACGGCTACTTCTCGCTCGGCGTCTCGGCCGACTACACGGCGAGTTTCATCGGGCGAGCCCCGTTCTTCCTGGAGGTCACCGATGCGATGCCGAGAACGTTCGGCCGCAACCAGATCCACATGTCGCAGGTCGCCGGGTGGTGCCGCAGCGATCGACCGCTGGTCGAGGTCGAGCCGAAAGCCCCGAGCGACGTCGACGCCAAGATCGCCGCGTTGGTCGCCGAGCGAATCGCGGATGGTGCGACGATCCAGACCGGCATCGGCGCGATTCCGAACGCGATCATGGCGGCGCTCACCGACCATCGAGACCTCGGGATCCACACCGAGTTGTTGTCCGACGGTGTCATCGATCTGATGGAGGCCGGCGTCGTCAACGGGGTCAAGAAGCGCCTCAATCGCACCAAGACAGTCGGCACGTTCGCGCTCGGCACGGCGAGACTGCACGAATTCCTGCACGAGAACACCGCCATCGAGTTGCACGCCGTGCGCTACGTCAACGATCCACGAATCATCGCCAACGAGACCAACTTCGTGTCGATCAACGCAACGCTGTCGGTCGACTTCCTCGGCCAGTGCGCATCGGAGACGATCGACGGGCACTACTACTCGTCGTCGGGCGGCCAGAACGACTTCGCCAGGGGTGCGATGTACTCCGAAGGCGGCCAAGGCTTCGTCGTGTTGCACTCGACGACGTCGTCGGGTTCGTCACGAATCGTGCCTCGCCTGGCCGCGGGCGACGTCGTGACCACCCCGAAGAACACGGTCGACAAGATCGTCACCGAGTACGGCGTAGCGGAACTGCGAGGCAAGTCGGTTCGAGAGCGCACGCGCGCCTTGATCGACATCGCGCACCCCGACCATCGCGACGCGCTGATGACCGAAGCTCACGCGATGAACTTCGTCTGACGCAACGGCAACGGTCCCGACCTCCTGCCATCGGCACTGGCCACCCGCGTCGGGGCTGCTCGCCACGTCCGTGCGCTCGACCCCGGGACGCGCACCGGCGGGCGGACGAGGGGGTTCGTCCGCCCGCCGGTGACGGGTGGGATGACGGGTCGCGTCGGCGACGCGTCAGGCAGCGTCGGGATCGGTGACCACCACGGCCGTCACCATGCCGAACATGCCCTCGGCTCGCTCGACGTGGGTGAGGATGTGGCAGTGGAACACCCAGGTTCCTTGCGTGTCGGCCTGGAACAGCACCGAGTACCGCTCTCCTGGGGCGACGTTGATCGTGTCGGCCCAGTACGGCTGCTCGAGCGGGAAGCCGTCCTTGGCATAGACCAACTGCGGGAACTGATGCAGGTGCATCGGGTGCGCTGTCAGTCCCTCGTTGTAGTGGTGGATGACGCCCCACTGACCCTCTTCCATCACGATCGGTTCGGTCGCTGGGAAGCTCTTTCCGTTGAGGGTGAGTCCGATGACGCCAGCATCGTTGAGCACCATGGGCTCCTCGAACGCCAGGTCCATCTCTTCTTTGGTGGGGATCTCGATCCCGCTCACCGTGGTCCCGTACGGAATCGGGTTCTCGCCGATGATGAAGGCAGCGAACATGCCGTTGATCACCGACACCTGGCTGTGCAGGTGAGCGTGGTACATGCCGATCGCCGGGTCCTGGGCCACGAACTCGTAGGTGTAGGTCTCACCGGACGGAATCGGGTCCTGGGTGTAGGGCGACACACCGTCCTGGTCGTTCTCGGTGTGGATGCCGTGCCAGTGGATGTCGGTCCCCATCGGCGTCAGGTTGGTCAACTCCACCTGCACCTTGTCGCCGACGTCGACGATGATCTGTGGTCCCGGGACGACGCCGTTGTACGTCCACGCGTCGACGAACTCGCCAGGCGACACCTCCCACGGCGTCACCTCGGCGACGAGCGTGAACTTCTTGGTGCCGTCGGCGAGGATCTCGGGCTCCAGGATCGGGTTGCCCTTACCCTCGGTCGCGGCAGGGAACGCCAGCATCGAGTCGATCATCAGTTGGTCCATCTCCGCCGGCGTGAGACCTGCGTGCGGATCGGCCGAGCCCTCGTGGCTCGCCCCTGGCTCGGTGATGTTCAACTCGGCGACCATGCCGGACGCCTCGTGCCCGGCGATCGAGCAGTACACCTCGTAGGTGCCGGGCTCGAGGTTGCCGAGCTGCAGCGTGTCGACGCCGCGCGACATCAACGAGCGCGTCTGCACACCGAGATCGCGAACGACCAGGTTGTGTTCGATCGCACCAGCATTGACCACGTTGAGCGTGACGTCACCGGTCGGAGCGCTCAGCTCACCCGTGATCGAGAACTCCGCCAGGGAGACCTCGAGCTCCGACGACACGGCGTCCGAGCCGCCACCTCCACCGTTGTCGGAGTTGAACACGGCGATGAACGCCACGAGTACCAGCCCGAGCAGCGCGACGATGAGGAGCGCCATCATCAGCGGGAACACGAGATAGAAGAAACCCTTCGACGCAGCGCTTCCACCGCCTGATGTCGGCGGGCCGGAGGCTCCGGTCGATGGTCGTTCTTCGGTGATGGTCATGGGGTGCATCGTTCCTTTTCGTCGAGGGATGAAGTGGGAACCATTCGACTGTTTCAAACGACACATCCCTAGGGCCTTTGGTCCCTGCGTGGTCTGTGCACGACCGGCCATCACCGCACCGCGGTCGATGATGGTTTCGACGACTCAGTCGAGTTCGGGCGTCGGAACGACCGCCAGCGGGCAGGGCGCAGTCTGCAACAGCCACGTCGTGACCGAGCCGAGCAGGGTGCGACCGACGCCGCCGAGACCACGAGGCCCGACCACGATCAGGTCGGTCCCCTCGAAATGCTCGCTCAGCGTGCCTCGGACGCCGTCGGCGTTGATGCTGCGCACCGCGCGATGTGCAGGGTCCACCGCTTCTGCTTCTGCGAGGAGTCGTTGCTTGGCATGCTCGACGTCATCGGGGTGGCGTTCGACCCCGAGTTCGGGGCTGAGCCACGGGATCACGTCGACCGCGATCGATGCGACGATCTCCGCGTCGGCGGGCATCGTGTCGATCGCCCAGCGCAGCGCCGTCGCCGCATGTTCACTGCCGTCGAAGCCCACGACGACGCGACGACACGATGTCGAGCTCCACCCGGCGGGCACGACCACGACGGGTCCGTCAGCGTGCGTCACGAGATCGTGGCTCACGGAGCCGACCAGTCGGTGCTTGAGTGCACTGATTCCCCGGCGACCCACGACGACGACGCGGTCGGGGCCTGCCCGTTCGAGCAACACATCGGACGGGTGCCCTTCGACGACGACAGGAGCATCGACGACCTCTGCTGGCTCGACGCCGTCGACCACGTCACTCGCGACGACTTCCGCCTCGGCCTGCAGCCCCATCCGGTCGACTTCGATCACGCGCTTGCCGGAAGCGAGCCAGAGCGGCAACGGCAGGTGCCACGAGCTCACGGGTTCGACCCGTTCACCGCGGGCGTGTGCCATCGCCGCAGCCCACTGCAGCGCCGTGCGTGAGTCGTCGGAGCCGTCGATCCCTGCAATCCATCGTGTCATGAGGACATCGTCGCAGCCACGGGGCGTTTCGACCAGAGCCGAAGGGCACAGCGAGCGTTTCGTGCCTGCGGGACCTTTGGCCCTGCCGCCGAGACCGGGAACTCCGTCAGATTGGAGGCATGGCGCAGACGTCGACGACCCGAACGGCACTCCGGCATTCCCCGGTCGAGGGTGCATGGGTCGTCGGCGTAGACGGATCGGAGCGGTCGATCAATGCGGTGCGCTGGGCGTTGGCGCACGCGCCGGGTCGGGCCGAGCTCATTCGGCTTGCCGCGGCGTGGAACATTCCGGCCGCTCCGATGTCGCCTCCGTTCGATCCCGTGCTGTCCGATGTCGCCGGCACACCGATCGAACGAGATCTCCAGGCCGAGCTCGAACGCATCTCGACGGAGTTGGCTGCCACCAGCATCAGCACAACAGACGACTCCGACGAAGCCGGTCCGCGAATCGAAACGGTCGTCGCTCGGGGCGGCGCTGCCGCGGTGCTCCTCGATGCGGCGAGTTCTGCGTCGTTGTTGGTCGTCGGTTCACGGGGCCGAGGTGGCTTCACCCGATTGCTGATCGGCTCGACGAGCACACAGGTCGCGACCCACGCGCTCAACCCGACGGCGGTCATCCCCGATGGCTGCTCGCTCGATCCGGTCACCAAGCTGATCGTGGCCATCGACGGCTCACCGAACTCGATCGCTGCGCTGCGATGGGCGTTGCGATTCGCAGCACCCGGCTCGACGGTCGAGTGCGTGATGGTCTGGGACGTCAGCCCGATCTCTGTCGGCGCCGACCAGTTCTTCTTCCCTCAGGCGAGCGAACTCGCCGAGGAACGCTTCCAGCATCTGGTCGACGATGTCATCGACGAGGTCGGCGTCCAAGACGTCCAGGTGAAGCGTCGCTTCGTGGAAGGTCGTCCTCGCAACGTGCTCGCAGATCTCGTCGGGCCGAGCGAGTTGCTCGTGATGGGTGCTCGCGGGCACGGGGCGATCGGCGCCGCCGTGCTGGGGTCGGTGTCGACGTGGCTTCTGCACCGAGTGCACGCACCGATGGTCGTCATCCCCGATCCTCGCACCGACGACGACTGATCCGGTCGCCGCTGTCGCCTTCGCCCGCGCCGACGACGTCGACTCGACGACGAGGTGTGAAGACCGTGACATCGCTGGTCGTTGGTGCGACCCCGCTGCAGCGGTCATGATGTCAACATGATCCGTGTCTTCCTGCTCGACGACCATGAAGTCGTTCGCCAAGGGGTGAGAGCAGCGCTCGACGCCGAACCCGACTTGCAGGTGGTCGGCGAGGCCGGCGACGCTGCCCATGCGCTCACCGCGATCGCCGAGTGCCAGCCCGATGTGGCCGTGCTCGACGTGCGCCTGGGCGACGGCAACGGCATCGACGTGTGCCGGGAGATCACGTCCGAGTTCCCCGACATCCGCTCTCTCATCCTGACGTCGTTCGAGAGCGATCGAGCGCTCGTCGACGCCGGACTCGCTGGCGCTGCCGGATTCGTCCTCAAACAGATCCGCAGTCGCGAGTTGATCGAAGCGATTCGCCACGTCGCCGACGGCCGCACGCTCCTCGATGACGCCGCCGTGCGGATGGCGATGCGCCGAATGCGCGACAGCGAAGAAGGCCGTCTCTACGATCTGACCCCGCAGGAGCGACGCATCTTCGACTGCATCGGCGAAGGGATGACCAACCGCCAGATCGCGGCCGAGCTGTACCTCGCCGAGAAGACGGTCAAGAATTACGTCTCGAACCTGCTCGCCAAGCTCGGCATGTCACGGCGAACCGAAGCGGCGGCGCTGTCGGCGCGACTCGACGAACGCCAACACCACGACGACTGAGCGTCATGTGGGCCGACCGCGTCACTCGGTGGTCAGCGTCGCGCTGGCTCGACTGGCGGTCGGCACCGACCACGTCACGATCGTGCCGGTCGGGTGGTTGTCGCTCACCGAACATGTGCCCCCCAGCTCAGCGGCCCGCCACATCATGTTGGACAGTCCGCCGCGCGTCTTCGGGTCCCCGGCGATGCCGCTGCCGTTGTCGGACACGATCAGGGTGACCCGATCGGCACTCCGACGCACGACGACGTTGCTCATGTTCGCCTTGGCGTGCCGAGCGACGTTCGACAGCGACTCGGTCAGGGTGGCAACGAGTTCGTCGGCGATGAAGGCCGGCAGATCGTCGATGCGCCCGGCGACCGCCAGCGTCGGTACGAAACCCAGGTGCCGCGACCGTTCGTCGACGATCGACGCGATGTGGCCCGAGAGCGTCACGTCGTGCTCAGGCTGTCCGAGTCGGAAGATCGCTGCTCGCAACTGGCGGATGGTGTCGTCGAGTTCTTCGGTCACCGAGGCCACTCGGTCGAGGGCCGCGGGCGACTCGATGAGGCTGTTGAGCGCCTGCAGTGACATACCCGCCGCAAAGATTCGCTGGATCACCATGTCGTGGATGTCGCGGGCGATCCGCTCTCGGTCCCGCAACAACGCGACGCGTGCCATGGTCTCTTGTCGGTCGGTGACGTCACGCACTGCCGCGATGGTGAACATCTCACCGCCGAGTTCGACCGGGCTCAGACTGATCTCGACCGGGAAGGTGTGTCCGTCGGCGTGCTGACCGAGCAGTTCGAGGTCGGTGCCCATCGGCCGCTTGGTCGGGTGCTTGGCGTAGCTGCGCCGACGGCCAGCGTGATCCCCCCGGAACTCGACGGGGACGAGCGCGTCGACCGACATGCCCACCAGCGTCGAGGCCGGATAACCGAACGTCGCGCAGACGGCTTCGTTCGCGACGTGGATCTCCCCGGCGTCGTCGACCAACAGCAGCCCATCCGGGGACGACTCGACCAGCGCGTGCGCGATTTCATCACCGAAGCGTTGCATCATGACGTCGCCGACTCTAGGTGGCCGGGGCGGCCAGCACCCCAACGTCGGGCGCATCCGGCTTGCTGACGGGAATGTCAGCAAGGTGTTCGACCTGCTCGGCCCTCAGTTGATGGCGTTGTCGCATGCGTCGCCGGCAGCGACGACCGACACGTTGTGCAGCGTCGTCTCAGCGATGGCGGTGAGTGCCTCTGTCGTGAGAAAGCCCTGGTGAGCGGTGATCAACACGTTCGGGAAGGTGAGGAGACGAGCAAAGACGTCATCGGCCAGGATCTGATCACTTCGGTCTTCGAAGAACAGGTCGCCTTCTTCTTCGTAGACGTCGAGCCCCAACGAACCGAGGTGGCCTGATTTGAGCCGATCGAGTGCCGCTTGCGTATCGATCAACGCCCCTCGACCCGTGTTGACGATCATCACCCCGGGTCGCATGGCCGACAGCGTCCCAGCGTTGATCAGGTGATGGGTGTCGTCGGTGAGCGGGCAGTTGAGCGTGATGATGTCAGCGCGACGGAAGGCTTCGTCCATGTCGACGTAGCTGACGCCGAGGCTCAGAAGGTGTGGATCCTGAAACGGATCGACGGCGATCACTTCGCATCGCAGATGCCAGAGCAGCCGAGCGACGATCATCCCGATCTTGCCGGTGCCGATCACGGCAGCCGTCTTGCCGGCCATGTCGAAACCGACGAGGCCGTCCAGCGAGAAATTGCCGTCGCGGACGCGGGAGTGCGCTCGGTGGATGTGACGGTTGAGCGAGAGCATCAACGCGATCGTGTGTTCGGCGACGGCGTTGGGTGAATACGCCGGCACTCGCACGACGGTGATCCCAGCAGCCGTGGCCGCGTCGAGATCGACGTTGTTGAATCCAGCACACCGCAACGCGACGATCCGCGTGCCCCCGCTGGCGAGTTGCTGGAGGACCGGGGCGCTGAGATCGTCGTTGACGAACGCGCAGATCGCCACGGCGCCGTCTGCCAGCGGGGCGGTGCGCTCATCGAGGCGTGTATCGAGGTAGTCGATCTCGATGCGTTCGCCGTCCACCGCGGCATCAAAGCCTCGACGGTCGTAGGGCTTGGTCGAGAACATGGCCATTCGGATCATGACGTCTCCGTTCGTTGAGTCACTCGGTGAGGTTCTGCGCTGGGTCAGCTCGGTTGGCGGGCACCGGGCTCAGTGATCGGCGACGCCGCCGCCCATCAGACTGCCTCCGGCACCGAAGGGCCGTCGATGGTGCGGATGGTTGTCGCCCGGTGGCACCACGATCACGGGTCGATGACTGTTGCGCACCACCCAGTGGCTCGTGCTGCCGAGCAACGGCTCGTCGCTGTGGCCGGCGCCGTGGGAACCGACCACGACGAAGCCTGCATCGACCTCATCCGCGACTCGCAGCAGCACGTCGATCGGCGCACCGTCCTCCACCTTCCACGACCACCGCAACCCGTCGATCTCGGAGAGAACGGCCAAACAGTTGGTCTCCAACGCCTCGACGGCCTCGCTCCTGCCACTACCGGCTCCCGAGGCGATCCGCTCGAGCAGCCCACGCGCATGCACGGCGACGAGCTCGACATCGAGCCGCGTCGAGAGGTCAGCGGCGAAGAGCATGCCTCGTCGGGCTTCGGCAGAGCCGTCGACGCCGACCACGACGGGGTTCGACAGGCTTGCTCCATCGATCGACGACTGGTCACGGGCAGCATCGGCGTTCATGCCCCCATCCTGTCGCACCTCGATGGCCGACGACAGGGGAAAGAGTCATTTCATAGCGAAGGCCCTTGGCGAAGGCCACAGCGAAGACTCGCTTCGCGGCGCGACCTCGGGTTGCGGATCGCTCCTGGGTTCGATGTCGTCAGAGACCAGCGATCTCGAGCGAGGCTCGGATCACGAGGAAGATCCCGATCGCGAGCACCGCGGTCGCGGCGATCGGGACCACCCAGATGCGCGC
Source organism: Ilumatobacter sp. (assembly GCF_046290335.1). Lineage (GTDB taxonomy): Bacteria > Actinomycetota > Acidimicrobiia > Acidimicrobiales > Ilumatobacteraceae > Ilumatobacter_A. Next base: position 20,140 of record NZ_JBKAGH010000011.1, read on the forward strand.
CGCCCGGATGATCGAGTTGCCGTCCATCGCACCGAAGGCTCGGTCGCGCAGCGCCACCATGCCGAGCCCGACGCTGACGAGTGCGATGGCCATGCCGAGTCCGAAGGCCAGGATCAGCAACCCGCCGAACGCGATGCGGTTGAGTTGGATCGCGCCGAGCAGGACGATGATCGCCGACGTCGAGGGGACGAGCCCGCCCGAGAGACCGAGCATTCCGAGGGTTTTCCAACTGACCTTGCCCGAGAGATCCATCTCGTCGAGATCGAATTTGTGCGTGTGCGGGAAGATCCCGTGACGGTGCCACCCCGCCCCGTGATCGTGGTCATGCCCGTGATCGTGGTCATGCCCGTGATCGTGGTCATGCCCGTGATCGTGGTCATGCCCGTGATCGTGATCGTGATCGTGATCGTGATCGTGATCGTGGTCATGCCCGTGATCGTGGTCATGCCCGTGATCGTGGTCATGCCCGTGATCGTGGTCATGCCCGTGATCGTGGTCATGCCCGTGATCGTGGTCATGCCCGTGATCGTGGTCATGCCCGTGATCGTGGTCATGCCCGTGATCGTGGTCATGCCCGTGATCGTGGTCATGCCCGTGATCGTGATCGTGGTCGTGTCGGACGAGGCCATGATCATGCCCAGGGGTCGTCAGCGGATGGCTGATGGCTGCAGAACCGGTCGCCAAGGCGAGACCCGTTCGAGCAAGAGCGGGCACCTCGTGCTCGTGATGCTCGTGCTCACCGTGCTCGTGCTCGTGCTGCTCGTGATGCTCGTGCTGCTCGTGCTGCTCGTGCTGCTCGTGATGCTCGTGATGCTCGTGATGCTCGTGATGCTCGTGCTCACCGTGCTCGTGATGTTCGTGATGTCCGTCGGAGCGGGTTCTGGCTCGCCATTCCGACACGGCGGTCCACACGAGCCAGATGCCGATGCCCAACACGATGAGCGCCGACAGGCCCTGCAGCCAGGGGTAGACCCGCTCGGGAGCGAACGCGGCACCGGCTGCATACGTGATGATGCCGAGGATCAGCACACCGAGGGTGTGCGACAGCGCGACGGCGATCGCCAAGACCAACGCCTGCAGCTTCGTGCCCTTCGTTCCGACGAGATACGCACCGATCACCGTCTTGCCGTGGCCGGGAGCCAACGAATGCAGCGCGCCGAGAAACGCAGCCAACCCGAGTGCCAACGCCATCGCGCCGATGCCGCCCTCGGCATCCGCGATGAGATTCGAGAAGGCATCGCCGCCGTCATCGTCGTCGTCGCCGGGCTCTGACGTGGGCAACGACGCCGAATCCGCCGAAGTGGAGGCGACGAACTCGAACGACACCGCTCGAGTGTCGGGATTCTCGGACGGGTCCGGGTAATCGGTCAGGCGATCGGTGACGGACTCGTCCGGGACCTCGCCGATGATCTCGGTGCGGTCGGCGACGACGAACACTTCGCGCCAGCCGACTCGACCGCTGTAGTTCGCGTCGTCGAACGTGACCGATCGGGCCGTCGTCGAGACCTCGATGGGGGTCACCCAGTTGCAGACGACACGTAGCGTCGTCAGACCCCCGTCGCCGTCTTCGCGCCGCGTGGTCGCCGTGAGCCCGCTCAGTTCGATCGGACTGCCGTCGAGCGTGACGGTGACGTCGTCGAACAGCGTCGTGCAATGCGCAGCGGGATCGGCTTCGATCGTGTCGCCATCTGCCTGTGTCGGCGTCTCGGCGAGGCTCAGCACGTAGTCGATCTCGATCTCGTCGGGAGCAACTCGAATCGCGGCGTACCGATCGATCGCAAACGGCCCGAACTCGTGCGCCGAGACGGACGACGGGCCCGACATCGCCACGACCACGGTGATGACGGCAGCGACGGCGGCTCGGATCGTCCACCGCCGATGATGATGCCCGACGAGCGATTCGGTGGGTGTGCTCATGTGCGAACGGGGTCCAAACTGTCGGAGGGGTCTACCGCGGCGGCCGGAGCCGAGTCGACGGAGCGAAGCCGTCCGGCCCGCTGCTCGATCGTACGCACTCCAGCGGCTGCCGCGACGGCCAAAGCGACGAACCAGACGTTGCGTGGCCAGACCCGTAAGGGGTTCGCAACCTTCTCGACCGGCCAATCGCCGTCGACGATCAGCTCACCGATCCACGCGACGGCATACCCGGCGAAGATCGCGCCGAGCACGACACCGATCACCGTCACGAAACGGGTCCGGCGCAGCATCAGCAGCGGGACAGCGACGAACACGACGACGAACAGTGCAGCGATCCATGCGCCCACCTGGAACGCGATCAAGCTGACGACGGGCCGCGAACGATCGAGATCCTGCGCGAAAAACGATGCGCCGAGGCCGAGGCCGAAACACGCTCCGGCCACCGCCACCACGAGTCGGCCGGCGCCCCTCGTGGACGGCCGAAGCAACGTCACCACGAGCGCCACCGCCACCACGGCGAGCGCTCCCGCGACGATGAGGCCAGCGGGTCGAGGGGACGGAGTGAGCGCACCCAACCCGGAGATCCACAGGCCGACCGCCGAGAGGCCGGCGAACCATCCGAGTCCGGACCGGCCACGCGCTGCGAGTGCCCGCACAGACGTCGGTGAGGTCTCGCCGCGAGTCGCGGGGACCAGGAGCAGCAACACCGTCGACGCGGCGACCAGCAGCAGGAGATCGATACCGGTGCGCACCGCGTCGGATCCCATGCCGCGAATCTCCGCCATCGACGACAGGGTCGACTCGTCGCCCAGTTCGACCCGCTGCTCGGTCAGGCCGACCGAGAACCCGAGCAGCGGTTCTTCGCCGTTGTCGAACACGGCGCTCTGGAAGTCGTCTTCGATGATCAGCAGCGCATCGCGTTCGGGATCGAACTCGATGATGACAGCGAAGTCGGCGACGAACGTCCGAGGTGCCTCGTCGAAGTCGTCTTCCACCACGAAGTCGAGCACCGCGTACGGCCCGTTCTCGGTGGGCAACACGGAGATGTCGCGGTAGTCGATCGTCCACTCGACCGCGCCGTCGCCGAGGGTCGTGTGGGATGACACGTAACGCTCCATGTCGTCGCGAGAGGCGAGCACGGCATCGACGAGACCTGCGGGATCCTGCGAGAAGTCGACGCCGAGCGCCCGGCCCAGATCGACGACCGGAATCTCGACTCGCCCTTCGACGCCGCGTTCGAACACCGAGACGTACAGGTAGCTCTGCTTGCCCGAATGAGCCGACGCAGTCGACGGCAACAGGCCCACGGCCACGAGCGCGCAGAGCGCGGCCAGCAAGGCAGGCAAGAACGGGGCGGAACGAAGGCGTGGCACAGGAGCGTCGAGGACGTTCGAGAGGCTAGGTCCTCGTCCCCTCCCCCGCCACTCGCGAAGCAGGTTCGACACGCTCCACGCTCGCCACGTCTGTCACGATCGCTCGATGCGCACCAACCAGCGAGTCGTTCTCGTTCGTCGCCCCGTCGGCACCGCGACCCCCGACTGTTTCGAGTTGCGGAAGGAACCACTCGTCGAACTCGAGCCTGGCCAGGTGCGCGTCGGGGTCGAGTACGTGTCGGTGGACGCCGGGACGCGCACGATGCTGCGCGGCGAAGGGTTCCATCAGCAGGTCGGTCTGGGCGACACGATCCGGTCGAGCGCAGTCGGCCGGGTGGTCGAAACGACCGTCGACGACTTCCCGATCGGCCAAGCGGTGCGCGGCGGGTTCGGCGTCCAGACCCTGTCGACGATGCCGGCGACGTCACTCACGGCGATCGACGACTCGATCGGGCCGATCAGCCTCTACCTCGGCGCGCTGTCCGGCTCGACCGGCGTCACCGCCTGGATCGGGGTCCGCGAGATCGGCAAACCTGCAGCCGGCGAGACGTTCGTCGTGTCGGCGGCCGCAGGCGCCGTGGGTTCGGTCGCCGGTCAGATCGCGAAACTCGACGGTGCCCGGGTCATCGGCATCGCCGGCGGCCCTGAGAAGTGCGCGCACCTCGTCGACGTCCTCGGGTTCGACGAGGCGATCGATCACCGTAACGACGACGTCGCAGCCCGGCTTCGAACGTTGTGCCCCGACGGAATCGACGTGTTCTTCGACAACGTCGGCGGCGCGATTCTCGACGCCGCGCTCGACAACCTCGCGATGCACGCTCGGGTCGTCATCTGCGGGGCGGTGTCGCAGTACGACGACATGGACAACGTGACCGGCCCGTCGATGTACCTGCGCCTCGCCGAGCGGCAATCCCGCATGGAGGGCTACGCGTACTTCCACTTTCCCGAACGCATCCCGACCGCGATGGCCCAGCTGTCCGGGTGGATCCTCGATGGGTCCTTGGTCGTGCCGGAGCACGTGCTCGAGGGAATCGAGCGGTATCCCGAAGCGCTCGAGTTCATGTTCAACGGCGGCAACGTCGGCAAACTCCTCGTCAAGGTCGGCTCCATGGTCGGCTCCATGGTCGGGTCCGATGATCCCGCGTGAGGCGGCGCTGCCTACCATCTGCCGGACCGGCGGCGCCCAAGGCCGTCGGACGGGGGACGACTGGAGGAACGCATGAAGTTCGGACTGGCATTCGCGAGCAGCATCGGCATCGAGCAGGACGTCGCGCTCGACATCTGCCGCCGAGCCGAGGCTTCGGGATTCGAGTCGCTGTGGGGAGGCGAACACGTCATCCTCCCCTCGTCGATCGAGTCGAAGTACCCGTACACAGCCGACGGCAAGATCCCGGCCGAGCCCGACACCCCGATTCCTGATCCGCTGATCTGGCTCGCATTCGCCGCCGCGGCGGCGCCGACGCTTCGCCTCGGGACCTGCATCCTGATCGTTCCGCAACGCAACCCGCTCGTACTGGCGAAGGAACTCGCCACGCTCGACCGATTGTCCGGCGGCCGCGTCGAACTGGGACTCGGCGTCGGCTGGCTGCGCGAGGAGTTCGAGGCATTGGGCGTGCCCTGGGAACGCCGCGGTGCCCGCAACGATGAGTACGTCGCCGCGATGCAGGCACTGTGGGCGGGGCCACATGCCGAGTTCCATGGCGAGTTCGTCGACTTCCCGCCGGTGACGTGCAGCCCGCGTCCCGTGCAGGAACGCATCCCGATCCTCGTCGGCGGTGACACGGACGCGGCGATCTCTCGCGCCGTGCGGATCGCCGACGGGTACTTTCCCGGCGAAGGCGACGCCGACCGACTTCGAGCGTTGGTGACCCGGCTGCATCAGGCTGCCGAGGACGCCGGGCGCGATCCGGCGAGCATCGAGGTCAACGCGATGTTCGGCGCACAGATGGCCGATCCGATCGCCGGTGTCGAGCAATTGGCCGACATCGGCGTGGGCCGCGTGATGATCCCCGCGTTCTTCTTCGCCGGCCCGGGCGGGCTCGACCGCCTCAGCGCGTTCGGCGATCAGGTCATCTTGCGCAACGCCTGACAGGTGCCGGTGCGCCATCGGCTCGCCAGCACGCCAACACCCGATCTCTCAGCCACCGATCCGAGGAGCATCACATGAAACCATTCGACCTGAGCGGCAAGGTCGCCGTCGTCACCGGCGGCGGTCAGGGCATCGGTGAGGGCATCGCTCACAGCCTCGCCCGCGCCGGAGCGTCCGTCGTCGTCGCAGCGCGTCACGTCGATCGCATCGAGCGCGTCGCCGGTGACATCACCGCAGCGGGCGGCTCTGCGATCGCGGTGGCCACCGACGTCACCGATCGCGAAGCGCTCACGGCGCTCGCCGACGCTGCTGTCGAGACCTTCGGCGGACTGCACGTCTGGGTGAACAACGCCGGCGGATCACCATTGCGCGCACCCCTCACCGAGATCATCGACGACGACTGGGACGCGTGCCTGACGCTCAACCTCACGTCCGTGTGGCGCGCGTCGGTCATCGCCGCGGCGCGTATGGCCGACGGTGGCAGCATCATCAACATCTCGTCGCCGGCCGGCGATCGCGGCGTGCCGGGAAGCGGTCATTACGCGGCGGCCAAGGCGGGTGTGAACTCGCTCACGAAGACGATGTCGCTGGAACTGGCGCCCTCCGTCCGTGTCAACGGCATCTCGCCGGGCTACGTGCCGACCGAGGTGATGATGACCGCGCTCGACACCGACGAGGAACGTCTCGAACAGATGGCGCTCAAGCGGATCCCGCTGCAGCGTCTGGGCACGCCCGACGACATGGGGTCGACCGCGGTCTTCCTCGCCAGCGACGCGGGCAGTTGGATCACCGGGCAGACGCTGATCGTCGCCGGCGGGCTCTGACCCGCCGACGACGAAGACCTCCTCGACGAAGACCTACTCGACGAAGACCTACTCGACGAAGCCGACGACGTCGACGGCGAAGTGCGCCTCCGCGGAGGTGAAGATGCACAGCGTGCCGTCGGCCGAGAGCTTCACCAGCGTCGCGTTGGCGATGTTGGACGAGGCCTCGTAGTTCAACGACGACGCGGTCGGGGGTTCGTCCGTGCACGGGTACAACGTGGCGAAACCCTTGCCGGACGGACCGACCGCCGCCAGGTTGACCAGCGCTGCCTTGGCTCCCTCGGGGACTCCACCGCGACCGGTCACCTGGACGTCGATGACTCCGGCCGCGGGCACGCGGCCATCGCCGAGACCTGCTCCGTCGACGGTGGAGATGCCCGTACCCGATCGCGTGTCGAGCAGACGGGCCGGATCGAGCGTGCCTGCGTTGGACCCGACGGGAACGAACCCGACGACGTCGATCGCCAGGTGGGTTTCCGACGAGGTGTAGGCGCAGATCGATCCGGTGTCGCTCAGCTTCACGATCGTCGTGTTGGAGATGTTCACGCCGGTCTCGTAGTTGAGCGACGACACCACCGGTCGCGTGGCGCTGCACGGATACAGCGTCACGAAGCCCCGATCGCTCGGCGCCACCGCCGCGACGTTGAGAATCGCCGCGGCTGCGTCGTCGGGGACGCCGGCACGCCCGGCGACGTCGACTTCGACCTCTTCTCCGGCCAGCACGCGGCCAGCACCGAGCGACTCGCCGTCGATCGTCGAGATGCCCGAACCCGAACGAGTGTCGAGCAGACGGGCGGGCTCGAGTGTTCCGACCTTCGAACCGTCGGGGGTGTAGCCGACGACGTCGAGCGCGTAGTGCGCCTCGGCCGACGAGTACAGGCAGATGGTGCCGGTCGGCGACAGCGTGACGAGGGCTGCGTTGGAGACGTTGCTCCCCGCTTCGAAGTTGAGCGACGACGCGACCGGCACCTCGTCGGTGCACGGATACAGCGTCGCGAAGCCTCGGCCGGAGGGTGCGATCGACGCGATGTTCAACGTGGCCGTCGTCGCGTTCGCCGGGACCCCGCCACGCCCGGCGATCTGGATCTGGATGGTGGTGTCGGCCTGCGAACGGCCCCAACCGAGGGCGAGGCCGTCGACGGTGGAGATGCCGTCGCCCGACCTCGTGTCGAGCAGACGCGCCGGGTCCCGCGACAGCAGGTCGGAGAGGATCACGATGACCCGGTTCTGGAAGGTCGCGACGACGATCGCGTCGCCCGAGGTCAGTAGCGGTGACGCCTCGCCGATGAGACCGGGCGGGGTGCCGATCGCGCTGTTGTCGGAGGTGACCGGGCCGGTCACACCACCGCTTCGACCGACGGTGACCGCACCGACGTCGACGTTCGCACCGTCGTCCCACAGATCGCTGGACAGGACGTAGTGGCCGCTCGGCAACACGACGATCTCGCTGTCGCCGTCGACTTCACCGATCTGATCATTCGCCGTGACCCCGTGCAGGCTGTTGTCGGTGGTCACCGGACCGGTGAGCGGGTTCGACGAGTCGACCCAGGTCACGGCACCGACGGCGGCGGTTGCACCGTCGTTCCAGAACGAGCTGTGCACGACGTAGTTGCCGTCGGTGAGTTCGCTCGCACCATCGGACCCCACCGAGTCGTTCACGGTCGTGCCGTGGAGGCTGTTGTCGGTCGTCACCGGACCGGTGATGCCGGTCTGCCCGTCGACGTGGATCACCGCTCCTGCACCCTCGACGGCGCCATTGCTCCACGACGACGCCGTGACCACGTAGTCGCCGTCCGCGAGCGGCGTCACGAACCCGACGCGGTCGCCGCTCGTCGTGCCGTGCAGGCTGTTCGCCGTCGACACGGGTCCGGTGATGCCCGTCGCGCCATCGCCGAACGTCACTGCTCCGACGTTGGTGACGGCACCGTCGTCCCACGAAGCGGTGTACACGACGTAGTTGCCGTTGGTCAGCGCTGCGGTTCGGCCGACTCCGTCGCCAGCCGACGTGCCGTAGAGGCTGTTCGACACCGAGACCGGACCCGAGATGCCCGTGGTCCCATCACCCCAGACCGCTGCGCCGGCGTCGACGATCCCACCGTTGTCCCACACGTTGGCGTTGACGACGTAGTTGCCGTTGGTCAAGGCGACGACACCGTTGACGGCGACCTCATCGTTGGCCGTCGTGCCGTAGAGACTGTTCGCGGCGCTCACAGCGCCCGTGAGGCCGACTTCGGCGTCGACGAAGGTCGCTGCGCCGACGTCGACGAGCACGCCGAGATCCCAGTACTGGCTGCCGACGACGTAGTTTCCGTTGGCCAGCGTCCAGACACCGCTCACGCCGACCCGGTCGCCGGCGGTCGTGCCGTGCAGACTGTTCGCGGTCGTGACCACGCCGACGAGTCCGGTCTCGCCGTCGACCTGGGTGACCGCGCCGACGTCGACGCCTCCCGGTCCGTCCCATGACGTGCTGGCGACCACGTAGTCGGAGGTACCGACCTCGTACGTGCTCCTGCCGACGTAGTCGTTCATCGTTGACCCGATCAGGCTGTTCGACGCGGTGATCGGTCCACTCGTTCCGGTCTCGCCGTTCCCCCAGGTCGACGCGCCGACATTTGCGATCGCGCCGTTGTTCCAGTCGGGGCTACCGACGACATAGTTCCCGTTCGACAACGCGAGGACCGCGCTCCCGCCGATGCCATCGCCCGATGAACCACCATGCAGGCTGTTCGACGTGGTCACCGGACCGGTGATGCCGACGTCTCCCTCGGCGAACGTGACCGCTCCGACGTTGGTCACGGCCCCGAGATCCCAATCTCTCGACCGTACGACGTAGTCGCCGTCGGCGAGCACGGTCACGACGCCGACACGGTCGTCGCTCGACGACCCGTGGAGGCTGTTGGCCGGGCTGACGATGCCGTCGAGGCCCGACGTGCCGTCGATCCAGGTGACCGCGCCGGCGTCGACCACGGTACCGAAGTCCCAGTCCGTCGACTCGATGACGACGTTGCTGTCGCCGACTTCGATCGGCTCACGATCGCCGACACGATCGTCGGTCGTGGAGCCCGTGAGCGTGGAGATCAGTTGATTCGTGGTGCCGTCGAACAGGTGGACGGCGCCGACGTCGGTGGCTCCCTCGATGTCGAAGCCGGGGTCGGTGACGACGAAGTTGCCGTTGGACAACACCAGCACGTTCTCACCGAACCGCTCGCTGCCATCCGGCCCGAGCAGATCGAGTTGGGTCGCGACGGGCGGGCCGTCGGCGCCCGCTGCGTCGGCGCCGACGAGCAGTACGCCGGTCGCTGCGAGCCCGAACGCCGTGAGGGCCTGCGGCCACCGCCGCGCTTGATGATCGCTGCTCGTCGTCGATCGTGTACGTCCCATGTGTTGCTCCCCGGTTCGTTCGTCGCCCACCTGGATCGGTCCGCCGATCGCTGAGCAGTGTACGTCGTACCCGAGAGCGACGTCTGGAGAATACGTGGATCGTGACGCGTCCCGATCCACGTCACCCCTGGTGAGGTACAGTTCGCAACATGTTCGGTTCGAAGCTCGATCTGATGCCCGGCGAGACCATGGTGCTCTCGGCGAACCCCCACTGGTGGTACTTCTGGAAGCAGGCCGCCGCCGGGATCGGCGTCGTCGCGCTGTTCTTGTTGTGGTGGATCGTCGACGTCGACTGGTTGTCGACGCTGTTCGGTTGGCTCACCGTCGTCACGTTCGTCGTGTGGCTGATCAACACCGCATACGAGTTCATCCGCTGGAAGACCACCCGTTTCGCCGTCACCAACCAGCGTGTTGCCTACCAGAGCGGATTCATCCGTCGCGTCGGCGTGTCGATCCCGCTCAACCGCGTGAACAACGTCAACTTCGAGCAGGGAGTCATCGCGCGGCTGACGAACAACGGCGTCGTCACGATCGAGTCGGCCGGCGAAACCGGCGATTCGGTGTTCGAGAACATCGCCGATCCTGACCGCGTGCGAACGCTCATCTTCTCGCAGGTGGAGGCCGACGAAGTCTCCGACTCCAAGCGTGACGCCGCGGCGATCGCCGATGCGCTGCGTGGGCAGGCACCGTCCGGTGGCGGCACGCTCTCGGCGAAGGACCGTCTGAGCGAGCTCGAGCACCTTCATCGTCAGGGCCTCGTTTCCGACAGCGAGTTCGAGACGAAGCGTCGTCAGATCCTCGACGAACTCTGAACCGCATCGCCGGTCACCGCCCGGCGTGTCACTGCCCGGTGTGATCTCGCGCCCGTGATCGCTCAGTCGCGCCAGCGCGACGCCGGCTGATAGTTCGGACCGGCTGTCTCGTCGACCCGTCGCAGGAGCAACTCACACGGCGGTTCGAACGTCGCTGCGAACTCGCGGGAGCGCGCTTCGCCGAGGAGTTCCCACGGCAGCGTCGTCGCCCGGTCGGTGTCGTCCTCGATCTGCCTGCGGAGGGCTCGACCGGCGTCGAGCACGCAGAGTGCGTCACTCGTTCGCTCGGCCAGACCCTTCCCGACGAGTGCATCCCAGCCCGCGTCGATCTCCTCGGGTGTGGCACCGCGAGATGCGGGGAGCCAGTCCGCCTCGTAGTCCATGTGTGCGTTGTGAAGGATGGACGCTTCAGGATGCGTGAGTCCTGCTGCGACCACGATCGCCCAATGCGTGTCGCCACGCCACTCGCGCAGGCAGTTGACGGCATGCCAGCCGGATAGCAGCGAATCGTCGGGGCGCGGGAGGGCGAGATGTGCCGCCATGAACACGCGTCCCATCAGCGGAAGCTGCTCCACCACACGCCAGAGTTCGGCCCCGAATTCGATGAGCGGCTCGACGATGTCGGGGGCGTGCTGATGGAGCCCCTCGACGACCGCTTCGTCGCGGGCCTGCCGGCACGCTTCGAACCGGCGTGGATCGTGCTCGAGCAGGTCGAACACCGCCCGGATTCCCCGCTGACTGATCGTCCCGAAGGCGGCGATCACGGCATCGGGGCCAGCGGCCGCGAGCGGAGCGCAACGCGACGCGAGGTAGCCGAGCGGCTCCGCGAAACCGTCCGGCAAGCCGAGCTCCACATACCGGCGCGTCGCTCCGGGATCCCAGAAGATCCACCCGATCGTCGTCTGGACCGATCGAGCATTTCGTCGGGTGATCTCGAACCAGTCGGGTGAGGCGCTCATCGATCGATCCTGCCACAGCAGGCCACGAGCAACGATGTCCGCACGCTGGAGCGGAGCGCTCGACTGTTGGCGCACGACACGACCTCGTGTATGGTCGACGGCTGCCAACGAGGTCGCCGACATGGGTCGGCGCCCGTCTCAGCAACGCCGGGGCTCCCAAGACGCCCGCGAGAGGAAGACATCTCACCAACGACCGCATCCCTCACGAACACCTTTTCGACGTCCCATGAGCAACGGGACGCCGTTCGATGAGCGACGCCGTTGGAACCGGATCCCCGAGTGGATTCGGGTCTCGTTTCTCGCCGCGTGGCATCGCGGCAACCGTGCTCCTCCTCGTCTTGGGCTGGTGGCTGTTCATTGCCGACACCGCCGCCGACAACGACGTCGTCGAAGGCTTTCGCGTCCTCCTGACCGGCATCGGTGAGCTTCCGTCGCTGCTCTTCGACTTCGACGCCTACCGCAGTTGGTGGGACTGGATGACCCAGGCCGAAGGTTGGAGCCCGATCTTCGACCGAGTCGTCCAGCACATCCAGCTGGTCGCCACCTCCATGGCGTTCGCCGTGGCGATCTCCATCGTGCTCGGCGTGATCGTCCACCGGGTCTCGTCGCTGCGCGGCCCCGTGCTCGGTGTCGCCTCGATCATGTTGACGATCCCGTCGCTGGCGCTGTTCGCTGTCTTCATCTCCGTGCCGTCGATCGGCGTCGGTGACCGGGGCCCGATCATCGCCCTGGCGATGTATTCGATCCTGCCGATCCTGCGCAACACGGTCATCGGGCTCGAAGACGTCGACCGAGCCGTCATCGAGTCCGCGAAGGGCATGGGCCTCAACGCCAGCCAACGCCTGCTACGTGTCGAGCTCCCACTCGCCTGGCCGATCATCCTCACCGGCATCCGAGTGGCGACGCTGCTCAACATCGGCATCGCAGCGATCGCCCCGCTCGTCGGTGGCACTGGCCTCGGCCGCTACATCAACGACGGCCTCCAGCGCTTTCCCGACGTCACGTCGGTCGAACGCATGTGGACCGGCGTCGTGTTCACGATCGTTCTGGCGCTCGTCGCCGACATCGCCTTCAACCTCCTGCGTCGTGTGACGACGTCGAAAGGACTCCGCTCATGACCGACACGCAGACCCCTCCCACGCCGTCCACTCTCGAACGGCCTCGCGCCAAGATCCAGTTGCACGGCGTCGGCAAGGTCTATCCCGGCTCCGACGTGCCAGCCGTCGCCGATCTCGACCTCGAGATCCCCGAAGGTGAGATCCTCGTCCTGGTCGGGCCATCGGGGTGCGGCAAGAGCACGACGCTGCGATTGATCAATCGGATGATCGAACCGACCTCGGGGCGCATCATCTTCGACGGCGAAGACGTCACCACGGTCGACGCCGACCGGCTGCGCCGTCGGATCGGCTACGTCATCCAACAGATCGGTCTGTTCCCGCACCAGACGATCGCGCAGAACATCTCGACGGTGCCGCGCCTCTTGGGATGGGACAAGACGCGCACCGCAGCGCGAGTCGACGAGTTGCTCGAGCTGACCGGGCTGGACCCGAACCAGTATCGAGATCGTTACCCGAAGGAACTGTCGGGTGGTCAAGCACAGCGCGTCGGCGTTGCTCGGGCGCTTGGTGGCGACCCCGAGGTGTTGTTGATGGACGAGCCGTTCGGAGCGATCGACCCGATCACCCGTGACCGGCTGCAGAACGAGTTCCTGCGACTGCAGAGCGAACTGAAGAAGACGATCGTGTTCGTCACCCACGACATCGACGAGGCGATCAAGATGGGCGATCGGATCGCGATCCTCGGCGAGCAGTCGGTGATCCGCCAGTTCGACACCCCGGAGCGGATCCTGGCGTACCCGGTCGACGATTTCGTGAGCGACTTCATCGGTTCGGGTTCGACACTGAAGGGCCTCAACTTCGAACGAGTACGTGATCTCGAACTCGCAGCCGACTGGCCGATCGTGAGCGTCGACACCGACCGGGCGTCGGCCCGTCAGCTGTACGACTCGTCGCCGGAGAAGTGGATGTTGGTGCTCGATCGCGAACAGCGACCGATCCGCTGGGTGCAAGACCGTCATCTCGACGACACGTCGATTCCGCTCGATCAGGCCGGAGCGCGAGTCGAAGCGTTGGTCGCGCCGAACGCGACGCTGCACGATGCGCTCGAAGAGATGTTGCTCTCCAACGCCGGACAGGCCGTGGTGGTCGACGAGAAAGGTCGATGTCAGGGCATCCTCGACATCGAACGTCTCGCCGACGTCCTCAAGCGGCTGCGCAGCCAGGCAAAGAAGCACTACGAGCAACTCGCCGTCGCCGAAGCCGCTGAAGCTGCTGAGGTGCTGGCTGGCGCTGGTGGGACTGGGTCGAACGGAGCGGGGGCGGGCCACTGATGACTTCCGTGCAGGTACCACCTGCTCCCCCGACGACCACGACGCAAGCCGACGAGGTCGAAGACGTCTCCTCACCCGTCGAGTCGCGTGAGCTGCCGCCGGCGATCCGGTTGGTGAAGTCCAACGCCGGGCTCCTGATCACGCCGCTGATCGTGATCGCTGGCAGCATCGCGTTGTACCTCTACAACGCTTCGGCCGACAAGATCTTCCAGGACGAGCGAGCGCTGAACTGGGACCGCAACCTGAGGCCCCAACTCGAACAGCATCTGTCGCTGACGTTCTGGTCGACGATCTTCACGGTCAGCTTGGCCGTTCCCCTTGGGATTCTGCTGACCCGACCCAAGTACAAGCGGGCTGGGTCACCGATTCTCGCCATCGCGACGTCCGGTCAGGCGATCCCTGCGTTCGGACTCCTCGTGCTCGCCTTCGCCTGGCTCGGCCGAGGACCCTGGACCACGATCTGGGCGTTGGCATTGTTCACGCTCCTGCCCGTGTTGCGCAACACGATGGTCGGCCTCGAGCAGGTCGACAAGAGCGTGATCGAAGCTGGTCGTGGCATGGGGCTCACCAAACGCCAGACGCTTCGTCAAATCGAGCTTCCACTGGCCATCCCCGTGATCCTCGCCGGTGTCCGAACGGCACTGGTGATCACCGTCGGTATGGCCGCCCTTGCCTTCCTCATCGGAGGTGGCGGGCTGGGAGCCACGATCAGTGCCGGATTGAAGCTCAGCCGAGATCTGGTCCTGATCACCGGCGCGGTCATGACCGCGCTCGTTGCGTTGTCGGTCGACTGGATCGCCGCGCTCATCGAGAAGACGCTTCGACCCAGCGGCCTGTGACCTCAACCATCACACGTCTGCTTCGACGCGCCCTCGAACGAATACCCGTGAACACCTATAAGGAGACAAATACCATGAAGTCCACACGACAGACGACGCGGCTCTTCGCCGCCGCCGCTGCCATCTCACTCGTTGCCGCCGCATGCGGCAGCGACGATGACGGCGACGCCGTCGACACCACCGACGCTCCGGCTGAGACGTCCGCAACCGACGAGCCGGCCGAGACCTCGGCTCCGGCCCCGAGCGCCGAGTGCGAGACCGCCGTCGACGAAGACGACTCGGTCGCCTCGCTGACCGAACTCGACTTCAGCGGGATCGACGTCAACGTCGGCTCGAAGGATTTCGTCGAGCAGTTCGTTCTCAGCCAGCTCGCCATCGTCGCCCTCGAGGCGGGCGGTGCGAACGTCACCGACTCGACCAACCTCGGCGGCACCGTCGTCAACCGCGACGCATTGCTGGCCGGCGAGATCGATACCTACTTCGAGTACAACGGCACTGGCTGGACCGTGCACCTCGCACAGGAAGACCCCAGCTTCGACCCCGACGTGTTGACCACCGACGTGTGTGTCAACGATCTCGGGGAAAACGACGTTCGTTGGGTCGGTGTGTCGCCGTTCAACAACACCTACGGATTCGCCACCGCCGGTGACTCCCCGGCCGCGGGTCTCGACCTGCAGGGGATGATGGAGTACGTCAACGAGAACCCTGACGCCACCGTCTGCATGGAGACCGAGTACCCGAACCGTCCCGACGGCCTCGTGCTGCTCGAGGAGGCGACCGGCCTCACGATTCCGGCCGGCCAGGAGCAGATCCTCGACGTCGGCGTGATCTACGACGAGACCGCGACCGGCAACTGCACCTTCGGTGAGATCTTCACCACCGATGGCCGCATCCCGGCGCTCGGCCTCGTGGTCGTGGAGGATCCCGGCGTGCACGTGCTCTACAACGTCTCGATGACGATGCCCGACAGCGTGTACCAGCAGGCTCCCGAAGCATTCGAGGCGCTCGCCGACACCCTCCTGTCGGATCTCGACAACGACACGATCGCTGAACTCCAGCGTCGCGTGTCGGCCGATGGCGAAGACCCCCGTGCGGTCGCCGAGGATTACCTCACCCAGCAGGGCCTCATCTGAGCAACCCACCACCGGGTCACGACTGACCCATGACGGCGCGGTGACACACCGAACCGTCGACACGACGAGGGGGACGATCGCGATGCGGTCGTCCCCCTCGTCGCGTCCCTGGGTCGGGAGGCGCTACGGTCGACCACATGACCGACATGCCACCGCCGCCGATGACTCCTCCCCCGCCCCCAGCGTCCGCGATGGGCGGTGTGCAGCAGGGGCCCGTGGGCAAGCGCCGATCGATCGGCTTGGTCATCCTCCTCTCGATCGTGACGTTCGGCATCTGGATCATCGTGTGGTCGTACCAGAACGGCGATGAGATCAAGCGCTTCTCGGGGAATGGGATCGGCGGTATCGGCTATCTCTTCATCACCTTGTTGCTCTCGCCGATCACGATGTTCCTCCTCGCCGGCGAGGTCGAGCAGATGTATCGCAAGGAGGGCAAGGAGCCGCCGATCACGACCATCTGGGGTCTGTGGTTCCTGTTGCCCGTCATCGGCAACATCATCTGGTACGTCCGTATCCAGAACGCGATCAACGATCACTGGACGGCACACGGCCAGACCAACAAGCCCAGCCTCTGAGGCTGTGTTGCCGCGTCGCCGCTGATCCCCCGCTCTGCGGACTGGCGACGCGTGAGCTGTCCGGTCCGACTCCGGCCGCGGCCGACGCGTAGCCTCGGGTCGACCGACCGCTCGACCCGAGCAACGGGCGAGGACGCAGCAGGGAGCCGACCATGGCATGGGATTTCGAGACCGAACCCGAGTTCGAAGCGAAGCTCGCGTGGATGCGCGAGTTCGTGAAAGAGGAGATCTTCCCCCTCGAAACACTCGCGCCCGAGTTTCGCAGCGCCGAGGGGCGAGCCGCCTACGCCAAGGTCACCGAACCGCTGAAACAGCAGGTGAAGGACCAGGGCCTGTGGGCTGCTCACCTCCCACCTGAGTTGGGTGGCGGTGGCTTCGGCCAGGTCAAGCTCGGGCTGATGCACGAGATCCTCGGCCAGTCCGTGCTGGCACCGCGCATCTTCGGCAACAACGCACCCGACTCGGGCAACGCGGAACTGTTGTCGCTCGGCGGGACCGAGGAACAGAAGACGACGTGGATGCAGCCACTCCTCGATCAGAAGATCAGTTCGTGTTTCTCGATGACCGAGCCGGGAGCGGGCGCCGACCCGACGCTGCTCACCACCCAGGCAGTCCGCGATGGCGACGAGTGGATCATCAACGGTCACAAGTGGTTCTCGTCGAACGCGTCGGTGGCCGACATCTTGATCGTGATGGTCAAGACCAACCTCGACGAGGATGCGTCGCCGTACTCGGCGTTCTCGATGATCATCGTTCCGACCGATACCCCGGGTGTCAACATCTTGCGTGATGTGCCGACGATGGATCATCCCCATCAGGTCACGGGCGAGCCCGGTGGTCACGCCGAGATCCTGTACGAAGACGTACGCGTCCCGTTCGACAACGTCGTCGGTGGCGAGGCCGGCATCGGGCAGGGCTTCGCGCTCGCACAGAAGCGACTCGGACCGGGTCGCATCCACCACGCGATGCGATGGCTCGGCCAGTCGCAGCGAGCCTTCGACCTGCTGTGTGAGCGAGCGCTGACCCGCTTCACGAAGGGCTCGATCCTCGCCGACAAGCAGATGGTCCAGGACTGGATCGCTCAGTCGTACGCCGACCGTGAAGCGGCCCGGCTGCTGACGCTGCAGGCCGCGTGGAAGATGGACAAGCTGCACGACGCTGGTGGCACCTACAGCGATGCTCGCCTCGAGATCGCCGTGATCAAGTTCTGGGGCGCCAAGGTGCTCCACGACGTGATCGATCGAGCGATCCAGATCCACGGCTCGCTCGGTTACACGACCGACCTGCCGCTGGAGTCGATGTACCGGGCGGCGCGCGCCGCCCGGATCTACGACGGCCCCGACGAGGTCCACAAGGTGACCGTCGCCCGCCAGGTCTTGAAGCGGTACCGGCCGGCCGATCCGAGCATCGACCACATTCCCACACGGCGCGCCGACGCACTCCAGCGGTACGCCGACGTCCTCGACGAGCTCGCGATCAACTCCTGAAGCCCGTCGTGCACCGCATCGTCGGCGGTGACCAACGGGCCGAACGGCACTGTCGCGACGGCGCGGATCGGACGACGATCGACGCAGGAGGCACGCCGCTGGCTCGGGTGCCGTCACTCGAGCCATCGTCGTCGAACGACATGAGCGATCGAGAGCAACCGGGCGCCGCGAGATGATCCCCACCACGGCGTTGACCTTCGTCGGCGGAGCGGGCACGGTCACGGGGAGCAAGACGCTGCTCGACACTCCGGACGGACGGGTGCTGATCGACTGCGGACTGTTCCAGGGAAAGAAGGAGCTGCGGCTGCAGAACTGGGCCGACTTCCCGGTTCCGCCCGAATCGATCGACGCCGTCGTGCTCACGCACGCGCACGTCGACCACTGCGGGTACGTTCCTCGGCTCGTTCGACTCGGTTTCCGCGGACCGGTGTACTGCACGCCGGGTACGCATCGCCTTGCATCGATCGTGCTGCCCGACAGCGGGCATCTGCACGAAGAGGAAGCCGACTACGCCAACCGCAAGGGATTCTCGAAGCACGAGCCCGCGTTGGCGCTCTACACCGAACACGACGCGGTCGAGAGCCTGGCCCAGTTCCGTTCCGTCGACTTCGACACGCCGCTCGAGGTGGTGCCTGGTGTGACTGCGACGTGGCGTCACGCAGGCCACATCCTCGGCGCAGCGTCGATCGATCTCCATCTGGCGTCGAGCGACCGGCACGTCGTGTTCAGCGGCGATCTCGGCCGCCCGACCCACCCGCTCCTGCTGCCTCCCGCACCGATCGGACGTGCCGACGTGCTCGTCACCGAGTCGACGTACGGCGATCGAGATCATCCGCATGTCGATCCCGACGACACGATCGCGGCGGCGGTGAGCGAAGCAGCGCGACGTGGCGGCGTGGTGGTGATCCCCGCCTTCGCCGTCGATCGCACCGAGATCGTGCTGTGGCACCTCGACCGGCTCGTCAGGTCCGGGCGAGTCCCTGACGTGCCGGTCTTCGTCGACAGCCCGATGGCGAGCCGCACGCTCGACGTGTACCGCGAGGCGGCACGGTCGGGTTCGGGCGAGATCCGCCCCGAGTTCCACGGCACCGAGCTGTTCTCGTCGTTGCAGCTGCGGGAGACCCGATCGGTCGACGCGTCGAAGGAACTCAACGCGCGACACGGACCGATGATCATCATCTCGGCGTCGGGGATGGCGACCGGCGGCCGCGTGTTGCATCATCTGGCGCAGCGCATCGGCGACGACCGCAACGCCGTGCTGCTCGTCGGGTTCCAGGCGCCCGGCACTCGTGGCGATTCCCTGCGGCAGGGAGCACGCGAAATCAAGCTGTTCGGTCAGTATCGGCGTGTGCGCGCCCGGATCTGGTCGATCGAACTGTCTGCGCACGCGGATCAGCACGAACTCCTGGCCTGGGCCGACACCGCCGCTCCCCCGCCCGAGGTGGTCTACGTCAACCATGGTGAAGCCGACCGCAGCGCGGCGCTGGTCGACGCCATCCACGCCCGCACCGACACCCCCGCCGTCGTCCCCGCCCCCGGCGAACGAGTGCTCATCGGCCGCTGACCGCCCCGCACCGGCACCGCGACGTGGCGCCGCGATCGCGTGTCAGGACTCCGAGCGATCGCCGTACTTCGCGCGAATCGCCTCCCGGGCGGCGTCGGGGTCGGCCATCATGTCGATCGGGATCGTCGTCTGCGCGTTGCGTTCGAACGCCTCACGAGTCCGACGGAACGTCGGCACGATCCGTGCGAGTAGCTCCACGACCTTCTGAGGATCGGCACCGTTCGGACTGCTCTGCCGCATCCCTCGAACGTACCGGATCGACTCGCCGACCCCGGGCGGGCCGGACGGCATCTCGACGCGACCGGGATGGACACTCGGCCTCCCGGCCGTCACGTCAGCGCCGGGGAAGGAGCACCGGCACCTCGACGATGTCGAGTTGGCTTGCGTCTTGTGCCGAGTCCTCCCACATGATGATCGATCCGGAGGTCGCCTCGTCGCCGAGCGAGACGTCACCGAGGTCGACGACGATCTCGAAGTCACCCCACGCACCGTTGCCGTTCGTCGCTGTCGCGAACCCCTCGGCCACCACGATCCCGTCCCCGCCCCCACTGGTGATCGCGTAGCGAACGGTCGCTTCGAAGGTATTCGACTCGCCGCGGATCACGAACGGGTCGGTGACTGCGACGCCGGGTGTCGGCAGCTCGATCAGGATCGCCGGCCGGACGTTGGAGAAGTCGTCGCGTGAGAATCCGTCGGCACTCTCGAAGCCGTGGGACAACATCGACGTCTGCGCGATGCCGTCGATCCGGAATGCGACGCGGTCGATACCGTCGAACTGGGTGACGGCGAAGACGACCTGGGCGAGCCGCATCGTCTCGTCGAGCGTTCCACCCGATGCCGTGAACTCACCGGACAGGTCGACCGTTGCGGTGTCACCCTCGACGACGACACCGAGCAGCGTGGTGCCGGCCGGAACGCTGCTGGTCATGCCGATCTCCGCCTCGACGCTGGTCGGCCCGGCGAACGTCTCCTCGAGCGCGTGCTGGATCGGCGAGTCCGCTGCGACATCGCGACCACCCGCGCCGAGTCGCTCTGGCGCACCGGATGCCGGATTGAGGACGCTCCAGCCCCAGTAGACGTTGACGAACATCGTGTCGTCGTCGCCGATCGTGCTGGAATTCGCAGCCGAGGGCTGCGTCGTCGTGGCCTCGGTCGGCACCACCGTGTCGTCGCTGGCGGCGGTCGTTGCTGGCGCGGACGGTTCGGCGACGGTGGTCGCTGTGCTGGTCGCGGTCGTGTTGCTCGCCGCCGGAGTGGTCGTGTCGGCGTCGGTCGCACACGAGGCGAGCAACAGCCCGAGACCGACCACGATCGCCCCGACCGAGATCGGAGATCGCTGCCCACGTCGACGAAGCATGATGCACCTCCGAGGGCCATCATGATCCCAACGTCGCGTGCGCAACAGAGCCGAACGTCCCGGCGCCGTCGATCCTCGCGGACACACCGCTACCCCGCTCACTCACCGCGAGAGTTCGGCCACCAAATCGCTGCCCTGGGCCTGAACGAGCAGACCCAGCATCGCAGTCTGGTGGGCGCAGAGGGACTCGAACCCCCGACATCTTCCTTGTAAGTCTTATTGTGTCCGTTTCTTGACGTTCGCCAACGTGCGTGAACGTGCGCTGACCAGGACTTTTGCTCGTTCGACCGGTCCTGGTCGTCCTTCGATGTACGCTTGTGTTGCTCACCGCGTTGCCCACCGCGCTGCCTGGAGGATCGATGAGTTCTCAACGAGGAAACGGCGAAGGATCGGTCTACAGGGTCCTGAAGCCACGCAAGTCAGGAATGCCTACGGAGCGTTGGGTCGCCCAGGTCATGATCGACGGCCGGAAGCGCCGCACGATCTCCCCCACCGAGGCTGAAGCGAAACGATCATTGCGGCAACTGCTCAAGTCGGTCGACGAGGGCCGACCGGTTGTCGATGGCAATCTCCAGCTCGGCACCTTGATTGACCAATGGGAGGCCAAAGTACTCCCCAACAAGAACCTCAAGGGCTCGACCGTCGGCCGCCACAAGTGGGCCCTGAACATCCTGCGCAACGACCTTGGCGGGGCGAAGGTCCGCACACTGAGCCCCGAGCGGATCGAAAAGGCGCTCACCGACCGGGCGCAGGCCGGGTTCTCGCGATCGTCGCTCAACAAGATTCGTGGCACGTTGTCGCAGGTACTGAAGTGGGGTGTGCGCCGAGACCTCGTCGCGCGAAACGTGGCATCCGTCGTCGAGCTGCCGGCCGAGGCCCGACCGGTGAAGGAGGGCCGCTCACTCTCTCTCGAACAGGCCAAGGATTTCATCGCGGCGAGCGCTGGCACTCCGCTCGAAGCCATGTGGATCGCAATGGTGTATCTCGGCCTACGTCCCGGCGAGGCGGCCGGACTGTCGTGGCCCGACGTCGATTTCGAGCGCAAGACCATTCACATCTGGCGTGCCATCTCACGAGACGAGAACGGCGCGATCATCCTGTCCGAACCGAAGACGACGCAGTCAGTTCGATCGCTCGACGCGCCGGGTCCCGTACTCGACGCCCTGCGCCAGCACCGCCTCGAGCAGAAGCGGCACCAACTCGAGATCGGGGAGATCTGGTCCAACCCCGAAGCATTGATCTTCACCTCCCCCACCGGTCATGCCATCGACCCGATGGTCTGCCGCAAGGAGTTCACGAAGGTGGTCACGACGATCGGCCTCGACGATTGGACGCCCAACGAACTCCGTCACTCGGCAGCGTCGCTGATGTCTGACGCCGGCATGCCGATCGAGCAGGTCGCCGACCAGCTCGGGCACAAGGATCTACGAATGCTGCAGAAGCACTACCGGCACAGGGTCCGACCGACGATCGGTGGAGGCAACGTTCTGGACGCCGCACTCGGCAACTGACTACCGCGACATCCGACGGCGCGGACGAAGATCCCAACTCCTCAACCCATGTAGGAGTCGCCGTTGTTATGACGCTCTCCTGCTGG
>NZ_JBKAGH010000012.1:0-42202 GCF_046290335.1 Ilumatobacter sp.
GGTGGATGGTGATGAACCCGACGGCTTCGGCCTGGATGGCGGTGACGTTGATGGTGACCGTGGCCGCATCGGCCGGGATGCCGAGTCGGCCCGCCACATCGAGACGGAGTTCTTCGGTTGCGGCGAGTTTGCCGTTGCCGGCGAATGCTCCGTCGTCGGTGGTTTGCCCGGGTCGTGTGTCGGCGAGGCGGGCCGGGCCGAACGGGGTGTAGTCGTCACTGGTGAGGTAGCCGACCACGTCGACCGTGAGCCCCGTGGTTGCGGAGGTGTAGATGCAGACCTCGCCGTCCGACGACAGCGGTGCGATGATCTCGTTGCCTCGGCTGACGCCCGCCACGTAGTTGAGGCTCGCGGTCGTCGGTCGGGTGGTGAGGCACGGATGGATGGTGAGGAACCCGGTGCGATCGGCGCGCACGGCGGTCACGTTCAGCACGGCGGCGCGAGCATCGTCGGGAATGCCCGCTCGCTGCGTCACCTGCAGTGGCGTCTCGCTGTCGGCCGGTCGGGGTCCGGTGCCGAGGTCGTCGCCGTCGATCGTGTCGATGCCGGGTCCGGTCCGAGTGTCGAGCAGACGGGCCGGGCCGACGGCTGTGTAGGCGGCGCTGGCAGGAAGGTAGGCGACGACGTCGACGGCGACGTCGGTGTCGCTGGAGACGAACAGGCAGAGGTTGCCGTCGGCGTCGAGGCCGGCGACGACTTCGTTGCCGAGGCTGACATTGGCCGTGAAGTTCAGGCTCGAGCTGAGCGGGACGTCATCCAGGCACGGATGTG
This sequence comes from Ilumatobacter sp., assembly GCF_046290335.1. Lineage (GTDB taxonomy): Bacteria > Actinomycetota > Acidimicrobiia > Acidimicrobiales > Ilumatobacteraceae > Ilumatobacter_A. Next base: position 772 of record NZ_JBKAGH010000012.1, read on the forward strand.
CGGTGACGAAGCCGGTGCCGGCGGGTCGGATGGCGGTGATGTTGACGACAGCGGCGGCTGCGTCGTCGGGGATGCCGGCGCGACCGGCGACGTCGACGGTGAGCTCGCTGCCAGCTGCGCGGCGACCGATCCCTTGTTGTTCGCCGTCGACAGTGATCAGGCCCGGCCCGCTCCGGGTCTCGACGAGACGAGCCGGCTCGACCGGCACGAACACCTCGTCGGACGGGGGCGTCGAGCCACCGGGCACCGTGGTCGGCGCAGTCGTACTCGTGCTTCCTCCCGGAGCCGTCGTGGTCGTCGTGGTGGTGGTCGTCGTGGTCGTGGTGGTCGTCGTGGTCGTGGTCGCGTACACCGAGGTGACGGTCGCGATGGTGATCGGGGACCACTCGAACGGGAACTCGCCGAGCTGTCCGCGGTCGTTGTCGCCCCAACACCACAGTCCCCCGCCCGATGCGACACTACGAATCGCGCACGAGTGATCGAAGGCACTGAGAGATTCGACAGCGGTCAACCCGGCCACTGCAACAGGCGTCGTCGAGATGAACCCGACGATCCCGTCGCCGAGCCGGCCCGATGTCTGGCTCCCCCAGCAGGTCACGGTTGCGTCGGCCAGCAACGCGCAGGTGTGATCGCTGCCGGCTGCGAGCGCGACCGCTGTCGAGATGCCGGTCACGCCGACCGGGGTGTTGCTGTCGGTCTGTGTCCCGTCGCCGAGCTGTCCCCAGAAGTTGTCACCCCAGCACTCGATCGCACCGCCGGTCGGGTCGCCTCCCACGATCGCGCAGGTGTGGTTGAACCCCGTCGACACGTCGACCGCGTCGGTGATGCCGGTGACCGACACCGGTGCGATGGCGTTCGCTCCGCCGTCGGTCACGCCGTTACCGAGTTGTCCGGAGGTCTGGTCGCCCCAACACTCGATCGGGCCGCCCGAGGCGAGGTTGCCGCCGGTGATCACGCAGGTGTGGAGCCGCCCCGAGTCGATGTCGACCGCGTCGCTGATCCCCGCGACGTCGAGCGGATTGGGCGACGCCAGCGTGGGGACTCCGGTGCCGAGTTGCCCTTCGAACCCGCCACCCCAACAGCTCACGCCACCCGTGGTGCGTAGCGCGCAGGAGTGACTCTGTCCGAGCGCGAGGGCACTCGCATCGTCGATGCCGGTGACCTCGACGGCCGACGGCACCGGGGGCACCGGAGGGGTGCCGCTGATGGCGTAGTTCCCGTTGGGCCCGATCTGGCCCTGTCCGTCGCTGCCCCAACATCGGACGGTGCCGTCGTTGCGAAGCGCGCACGTGTGGCTTTCACCGGCATCGAGTCCGACCAGCGGCCCTGCGAGCCCGCTGACCGTGACGGGTGCCGCCGAGGAGTTGGTGGTCCCGTCGCCGAGTTGGCCGCTGCTGTTGAGGCCGAGGCACCGGATCGTCGACGTCGACACGGCCACGCAGGTGTGATCTCGACCGGTCGTCACCGCCAGTGGTGTTTGGCTGCCGAAGATCGGCGCGGCCGTCGGCTTCGAGATCACTGGCGCTGCGGCGAGTTGACCGCTGCTGTTGGAGCCCCAACACCTCGCCTGGAACGCAGCGGTGGTCGCGCAGGTGTGGGCGCCGAACGCACTGATCGCGACGACGTCGGCCAACGCAACCGGCACGGGGGTCGCCTGGTCGGCGTCGGAGCCGTTCCCGATCTGTCCGGAGGAGCCGCCTCCCCAGCACACCACCGTCGCCGTGGCGCGCAACGCGCAGGTGTGCGAGCTTCCCGCCCGCACGGCGACGGCGTCGTCGAGCCCGACGACGTCGACCGGCGTCGTCGAAGTACCAGACAGAGCGCCGTTGCCGAGGCGCCCCCGGCTCCCGTTGCCAGCGCAGCGGACGCCGCCGCCCGCCGTCGTGGCGCACAGGTGAGCCGATCCGATCGCTACGTCGGTGGCACCGCCGAGGGAGGGGATCGGCGTCGGGACGTTGCGTTGCGTGCTGTCGCCCAACCCGAATTGCCCCGAACTGTTGCGGCCCCAGCAGTGCACCGCACCCGCGTCGCTCCAGGCGCAGAACGCTCCGTTCCCGCCGGAACCTCCTCCGGTCAGGTTGTCCATCCCGGTGAGCCCGACGTCGACGGCGGTGGGCTGGCGGGCGGATGCCGTTCCGTCCCCGACGGAACCATCGGAGTTGGCTCCGAAGCAGCGCACGGTGCCGTCGGACATCAGGGCACAGGTGGAGTCTGATGCGAGCGCGATGTCCACCACCGCCGGGGATCCACCGATCTCGAGGTTGGCCGCCTGGACCGGCGTGCTTTGCGCGAGGACGAACGTGGCACCGTTGCCGAGTTGGCCGTCCCAGTTCCTTCCCCAGCACCAGACGGTGCTGTCGGTGCGGAGCGCGCACGAATGTGACGTTCCGGCCACCACGGCCTCGACGTCGGTGAGCCCGACGACGTCGACGGGCGCGAACGAGGTGGTCGTGGTGCCATCGCCGAGCTGACCGCTGATGTTGCTGCCCCAGCAACGCACGGTCTGATCAGGGTCGACCGCACAGGTATGGTCGACGCCGGCGGAGATGCCCGATGTGGGGCTCGCTGCGGCTGTCGAGTCACCGCTCGGCACGGCGAACGCCACGACGACCGACGCCACGAGTGCGGCGACGGACACGGCGAGCCGGATCGCGACGTTGCGCTTCGGCAGTTCAGATGTACCCATGCTGTCGATTCAAGTCGTCGCCCGTGAGCGGAGCGTGAACGGAACCGTCCGCCGAGGCGTATCGGTTTGTGTCTGACACAAACCGATACGCCTTGCGACAGAGTGGGTCTGACCCACTCTGTCGCTCAGGTGTGGCCGGCGATGTCGATGGTGAGGTGGGTGGTGGCGCTGGTGTAGATGCAGAGGTCGCCGTTGGTGTCGAGTTGGGCGATGATCTCGTTGCCGCCGTTGACGCCGGGCACGTAGTTGAGGCTGGCTGCGGTGGGTGGCTGGCCGAGGCAGGGGTGGATGGTGATGAACCCGACGGCTTCGGCCTGGATGGCGGTGACGTTGATGGTCACGGTGCTGGCGTCGGCGGGGATCCCGTTGCGGCCACCGACCCGCAACTTCGTCTCGGTGTCGGCGCCGAGCTTGCCGATGCCTTCGGCGTTCCCGTCCACGGTGTCGAGTCCCGGTCCGACCCGCGTCTCGAGGAGGCGAGCGGGCGCGATGGGACGGTACGCCGGTGCGTCGATGTAGCCGACGACGTCGATCGCCAGGTCGGTCGATGCCGACGTGAACACGCAGATCTCGCCATCCGCCGACGCCGGAGCGATGATCTCGTTGCCCCGGTTCGCCGTGGCCGTGTAGTTCAGGCTCGCCGCCGTCGGGGGAGTGGCGAGACACGGATGGATGGTGAAGAAGCCCACCCCCGAGGCGCGGATCGCGGTGACGTTGACCACGGCTGCGTCCGCCCCATCGGGGATGCCAGCCCGCTCGGTGATCTGGACTCGATAGGTGCCACCGGCGGGAACCGTGCCGTCGCCCAGGAACTGACCGTCGACGGTTTCGGCCGCCGACACGGTGCGCGTGTCGGCGAGTCGAGCTGGCCCGACCGCCACGTACGGGCTGCCGGCCGGCAAGAAGCCGACGATGTCGACGGCGACGTCGGTCGCGTTCGAGGTGAACAGGCACGCGTTGCCACTCGCGTCGAGTTCGACGATCACCTCGTTGCCGAGGCTGACACCAGCCGAGTAGTTGAGGCTCGATGTCGTGGGCCGGTCGTCGAGACACGGGTGTGTCGTGACGAAGCCGGGTCCTCCCGGGCGGATGGCGGTGACGTTGACGATGGCGGCGACCGCGTCGTCGTCGACGCCCGCTCGCCCTGCGACCTCGACCGTGATCTCGTCACCGCCATCGAGTCGTCCGATGCCCTCCTGCTCGCCGTCGATCGTCTGCAGTGTGTCGCCGATCCGGGACTCGACGAGCCGCGCCGGTGCAACAGCAGTGAACAAGTCGGCCGTCGTCGGCGGCGCGACCGGCACCGTCGTGGTGGTGGTGGTCGTGGTGGTGATGGTCGTCGTGGGGCTCGTGGTCGTCGTGGTGGTGGTCGTGGCGCCGACCGACATCGAGAGCGGAGCGGTCACCGGCGTCGAGCTCCACGGGAAGAAGCCGAGCTGGCCGTCGCGGTTCTCTCCCCAGCAGTACACCCCGCCCCCGGCGATCGGCTTGCGGACGGTGCAGACGTGCCGGTCGGCGGCGATCGCTCCGATGCCGCTGAGCGCAGCACCGGATTCGTCGATCACCGAGACCGCGACGTCGCGAGACTCGGTGGTGCCGTCACCGAGTTCACCACGGCCGTTCGATCCGGCACAGCGGACCGTCTCGTCGTCGAGCAGGACGCACGTGACGTCACGCCCGGCTGTGACGTGGCTGGCGGTCGTCACGCCGGTCATCATCACGGGTTCGGTCGCGGTCAGGGCGCCATCGCCGAGTGCTCCGGAACCGTCGGCGCCCCAGCACCACACCGCGCCGGCCGTCGTCGCACCGCAGGTGTGGCTGTCGCCAGCCGACAGCTGCGTGACGTCCGTGACGCTGATGACGTCCACCGGTGTGGTCGCGTCGATGACGCCCCCGGTGCCCAACTGGCGTTGGCCGTTGTCACCCCAGCACTGGACGTCGCCTGCGGTGTCGACGGCGCACGAGTGCCGGCCACCGGCGGCGATGGCCGATGCGTCGGTCAGTCCCGTGACCGCCACCGGCAGCGTCTGCGACGTCGGGCTGAGGCCGTGGCCGAGCCGCCCGTCGCTTCCTCGACCCCAGCACCAGGCGAGGCCAGCACCGGTCACGGCACAGCTGTGGTCCTCTCCGCCGCTGACCTGATCGATGTCGGTGAGCGGACCGGAGTCGGTGTCGTCCCGCACGGTCGTGGGTACGTCGAAGTCGGTCGACGTTCCGTTGCCGAGGCGGCCGAACGCTCCTTCACCCCAACACTGGATGGTCGAATCGGACAGACGCACGCAGGTGTGTTCACCTCCGGACTCGATCTGTGCGGCGGTTGTCAGGCCGGGGATCGGCGTCGCGGTGTCTGCCGACGAGACCCCGGGGGTGGCGAGTTGGAGCCGGCTGTTGTCGCCGACGCACCCGACACCTCCCCCCACGGTACGAAAGCAGGTGAAGCCGAAGCCGACGCTGACCTCGGCGATCGGCTGGCCGGCGGTGCCGGGAACGAGTCGAGCCCGGGTCGCGAACTCGGGGGTGTCGGTCGCGAGTTGACCGCCGGAGGCATCTCCCCAACAGCTCACGGCGCCGGTCGCACGAAGCACACAGTGATGGTCGGCGTGCCCGACGATCTCGACGGCGTCGTCGATGCCCTCGACATCGACCGGCGTCGGCTGCTCGACGTTGTCGCCGGAATCGACGCCGTTGCCGAGCCGACCTCGCTGGCCTTCGCCCCAGCACTGGATCGAGCCGTCGGCGAGTCGGGCGCAGGCGGTGGAGTAGCCGAGGGCGAGTTGCACAGCGGTGTCGATGTCGACGACTTCGACGATCGTATAGCTCTGCGTCGCGTTGCCGTCGCCGAGTTGGCCGTCGCTGCCGTCGCCGACGCACTCGACCGTGCCGCTTTGCAGCGCCGCGCAGAGGTAGAGGTCTCCCGCTGCGACGTCGGCGACCGGGCCGGAGAACGGAACCAGAAGCGGTACGAACGAGGAGTCGTTCGTGCCGTTGCCGAGCGCACCCTCGTCTCCGTCACCCCAGCAGTACGCATCCCCGCCACCGTCGAGCGCGCAGGTGTTGCCGAGCGACGTGCTGGCCTCGACGACGTCGACGACCCCCGCAACGGCGGTCGGCGAGGAGACGACCGACGAACTCGCCGGGTCGATCCCGACCTTGCCCTCGTTGTTGTCACCCCAGCAGGAGATCGTGCCGTCGTTGATGACGGCACAGGTGTGGTAGCCGCCGCTGGTGATCTGCACGACGTTCGCCAGCCCTGGCACGATCCCCGGGGCGAACTCGGTGCCACCGGTGGTGCCACGTCCGAGTTGTGCGTAGTCGTTCGCGCCCCAGCAGGTCACGGTTCCGTTCCCGAGGAGCGCGCACGCGTGTTCCTCACCGAGCGCGAGGCTGCGAGCATCGATCACGCCGGGCACCGTCGTCGGCGTCGGTCGTGCCTCGCCGGTGCTCGGACTCGTTCCGAGCTTCCCGCTGACGTCGAGACCCCAACACTGCACCGTCGTGTCTGCCATCACGGCACACGTGTATCGGAAGCTCACGTCGACGGCGCCCGCCGTCGACGCGGAGGCAGGGCTCGACGTCGCCACCGTCAACGTCGCCACGACGGCGGTGACGACGAGCACGAAGGCGACGAGCACGTTGCGGCGGGGTGCGAACTGTTGGTGCATGGGTCCGTTCTCTCGAGACAGTGATGCGGCAGATGACGCGACGGGTGACATCCAGTATCGGACGCGAGCGTCATCCCGACGTGAACCGGACGGCAAGAGCGACAGAGTGGGTCAGACCCACTCTGTCGTTCTCGGACGTCTCGAGTCGCCTGTGGCTCCGACATTGCGACCGGTATGCCCGCTTGCGACAGAGTGGGTCTGACCCACTCTGTCGTGATCTACCATCGCTGACATGGCCGAGCAGGAGCAGCAATCGGGAATCGAAGCACTGGCTGACGAGCAGCGGAAGTTCCCGCCATCGGAGGAGTTCAAGAAGTCAGCGCTCGTCGTGGGCACCGAGATGTACGACGAGGCCGCGCAGGACGACGAGGCGTTCTGGGCTCGGCAGGCCGCCGAACTCGTCTCGTGGGATCAGGAGTGGAGCACCATCCTCGACTGGCAACTGCCGTACGCGAAGTGGTTCGAGGGCGGCAAGCTCAATGTGTCGTACAACTGCATCGACCGCCACGTCGAGGCCGGTCGGGGCGACAAGGTCGCGTTCCACTGGGAAGGTGAACCCGGCGACACCCGTACGATCACGTATGCAGACCTCCTCGATGAGGTCTCGCGGTTCGCGAACGTGCTCAAGGGGCTCGGTGTCCGCAAGGGCGACCGGGTCAACATCTACCTGCCGATGATTCCCGAGGCGGCGGTCGCGATGCTTGCCTGTGCCCGCATCGGTGCTCCGCACAGCGTCGTGTTCGGCGGCTTCTCGAGCCAGTCGCTCGCCGATCGGATCAACGACGCGGAGGCGAAGGTGCTGATCACCGCCGACGGTGGCTACCGGCGTGGCGAGGTGTTCCCGCTCAAGCCCGCGGCCGACGAGGCGTGTGCCAACGCGTCGTCGATCGAGCACGTGGTCGTCGTGAAGCGGGGCGGCAACGACGTCGAGTGGGTCGACGGCCGGGACCACTGGTATCACGACCTGATGGAGGGCGCATCGACCGACTGCCCACCCGAGTCGATGGACGCCGAAGATCTGCTCTTCCTGCTGTACACCTCGGGTACGACCGGCAAGCCGAAGGGCATCATGCACACGACGGGTGGCTACCTCACGCACACCACCTTCACGCACAAGTACGTGTTCGACCTCCGGCCCGACGACGACATCTACTGGTGCACCGCCGACGTCGGCTGGATCACCGGCCACAGCTACATCGTCTACGGCCCGCTCTCCAACGGGTGCACCCAGGTGATGTACGAGGGCGTGCCGAACCATCCCGGCAACGACCGCTTCTGGAGCATCGTCGAGAAGTACGGCGTGACGATCTTCTACACGGCGCCTACTGCGATCCGTACGTTCATGAAGTGGGGAGCCGACGAGCCGGCCAAGCACGACCTGTCGTCGTTGCGCGTCCTCGGCACCGTCGGTGAGCCGATCAACCCCGAAGCCTGGATGTGGTACCAGGAACACATCGGCGGCGGCCGCTGTCCGATCGTCGACACCTGGTGGCAGACCGAGACCGGCGGGATCATGATCAGTCCGCTTCCCGGCGCCACCACCACGAAGCCGGGCTCGGCCACGTTCCCGATTCCAGGGGTGACTGCCAAGCTCGTCGACGACGAGGCCAACCCGGTCGAGGTCGGCGGCGGCTACCTGACCCTCACCCGCCCGTGGCCCGGCATGCTGCGCGGGATCTGGGGCGACCCCGAGCGGTATCAGGAGACGTATTGGTCACGCTTCCCCGATCGCTACTTCGCGGGCGACGGCGCCAAGCTCGACAGCGACGGGTACCTGTGGTTGCTCGGTCGTGTCGACGACGTGATGAACGTGTCGGGCCACCGCATCTCCACCACCGAGGTCGAGTCCGCACTCGTGTCGCATCCAGCGGTCGCCGAAGCCGCCGTCGTGGGTGCGAACGACGCCACGACCGGTCAGGCGGTGATGGCGTACGTGATCCTGCGCGGCGGAGCAGACGTCACGGTCGCCGATCTCCGCGACCATGTGGCCAAGGAGATCGGAGCCATCGCCAAACCGAAGGCGATCTTCATCACCCCCGACCTGCCCAAGACGAGGTCGGGAAAGATCATGCGTCGCCTGCTCCGTGACGTCGCCGAAGGCCGCAACATCGGTGACACGACGACCCTCGCCGACGCCTCGATCGTCGACGAACTGCAGGCCAAAGCCGCAGCGTCGAACGACGACTGAGCGACGACGGGAATCCGGCAGAAAATCCGGCCGAAAGTCGTCAGGAAAGTCTCAAGAACCTTCACGGTCGCGCCGATGAGCACCGCATGAGTGTGCTCGACGGAGAATCGAAAGCGCCGCTTCCCAGCATGGCGTGGAATTCCGTCGTGCCGGAAGCGTCCGAACAACAGTCGGGGCACGACTCGCCGGACCGCGACGCTGCGCCCGAGTCGGACCTCGATTCGACCGTCGCCGAGCGCCCGGATCCGGCACCCGGCGACCCCGTCGCCGACCGAACGGAAGGCACCGATTCGTCGGGGTCGATGCCGTTCGGTGAGCCGGACGTCGAACGCGTGAGGCTCGACGTCACGCCTCCGTCGGTGTTGTCGGCGGGGCCCCCACCCCTCGGCCTCGACGTCGGCCACGCTCCCGCGTCGAGTCCCGGCGTGTCGTCGATTCCCGCTTCGACGTTCGACCGATCGAGTGAGCCCGCTCCGGCGCCGCCTGCGGCGCCGCCGCTCTCGGCACCCTTGCTGTCGCCGGCGCCGAACGTGTCGTCGTCTCCGCCCGCAGCGCCCCCTGCTCAGCCGCCCGACGTGACCGCCGCGCCACCGGTGCAGACCGCGCCACCTACGTCGGCTTTCTCTCCGGTCAAGATCGACGTGCCACGAATGATGCCGCCGTCGACCTCGCCGCAGGGTGAGCTTCCGACGATCGTCGAAGCGACCCCGGTCGCCCCGCTTGCGAACGATGCCGCCCCGGCCGCGAGCACGCATTCCGGGGAGCTGACTGCTGTCCAGTCGGGTGGCCTCTCGTCCGACGCCATGACCACCGGCGAGATGCCCGCCACCGCAGTTTCGGCGACCGCAATGCCGGCTACCGGAGTGCCGGCCCCGGCGGTCCCGTCGGTGCCAGCGGCTCCGGCGGCGCCGTCGCCTGCCATGTCACTACCGGCGCAGCTAGCAGGGTGCTGAAAAACCCGGATTGGTGCTCGCGTTCTGTGTCTGGATGGAAAAGAATGGGGTCATGCGTGGAACGCCTGATCGTCAGCTTGCTCTGTTGTCGTCGTTGAGCACCGAGGACCTGATCCCGGCCGAGCACCCGATCCGGAGGATCCGTGTGGTGGTCGACACCGTGCTTGCCTCGATGGACACTTCGTTCGAGGCGATGTATGCGACGTCGGGACGTCCGTCGGTGCCGCCGGAGCAGTTGTTGAAGGCGTCGGTGTTGATGGCGATGTACTCGATGCGTTCCGAGCGGGCGTTCTGCGAACGCCTCAACTACGACATGTTGTTCAAGTGGTTCCTCGACCTCCCGATCGATGCAGCTTCGTTCGACGCTTCGACGTTCTCCAAGAACCGCCAACGCCTCCTCGACGCTGACATCGCCGACGAGTTCTTCGCCGCCGTGGTCCGCCAGGCGAAGCTGCGCCGGTACATGTCGTCGGATCATTTCTCCGTCGACGGCACCTTGTTGCAGGCGTGGGCGTCGCACAAGTCGTTCAAGCCCAAAGACGACTCGGGCAGCGACAACAACGAGGGCCCAAAGGGCCGCAACTCCGAGGTGCAGTGGCACGGCCAGAAACGCTCGAACGACACGCACGCGTCGACGACCGATCCGGACGCACGCTTGTATCGCAAGTCGAACAACACCGCCGCCCAGCTCTGCTACGCCGGTCACCTCTTGATCGAGCACCGCTCGGCGTTGATCGCCGATGCCGAGGTGACAGCGGCGACCGGGTTCGCAGAACGTGACTGCGCGATCGACATGTTGAAACGACTGCCGAAGAGTGGTCGGCGAAGAACGGTGGCGGGCGACAAGAACTACGACACGAAGAACTTCGTGAAAGACGTTCGCGCCGCCGGGTTCACGCCGCACGTCGCGCAGAACAACACCAACCGAAGATCGGCGATCGACGCCAGAACGACCCGCCACGCCGGCTACACCGTGTCGCAGCGGATCCGAAAGCGGGTGGAGGAACCGTTCGGCTGGATCAAGACAGTCGGCCAGGGCCGCAAGGTCCGCTACATCGGCAACGACCGGAACCGGGCCTGGTTCAAGATGGAAGCCGCCGTCTACAACCTGATCCGGATCACGGCCCTCGACGCCGCAACCGGATGAAGATCACCTCGGCAAGGTCGCCACCGGCCGCCTCCGGAGTCGGGGATCAGTGAGCGATCACCCGAAACCGACAACGGAGATCCCCGAAAACTGACATCGAAGACCAAGCCAGCGCAATGACAACGAGGCGGGCCGCCCTCGATCCGGGCGTCCCGCCCTCAGACCCCGAATTTCAGCACCCTGCTAGCGGCCACGCACCTGACGAATCCGCACGCTTACGGCTCCATGCCAACGACCACGCGCCCGCAGAAGCGGTCGTCGGGCGGAAGTGGCTTCGGTCTCGTCCTGGCGCTCATCGTGCTCGCGGGACTCATCGCAGGCGGCCTCGTCTTCGGACGTGAGTACCTGTTCCCCGAGGAGTGGGACGAATCCGCGAGGGCGTATGCCGACGACATCGAGGCGATCCGCGGCGTCGACTTCGTCGAACCGCTGCTGATCGTGTCGGAGCCGACGGCGGACTATCGGGCCCGTGTCGGCGATGAACTGCTCGGTACCTGGGAACAGTCCCTGCCGATGTGGCGTTCGTTCGGCCTCGCGGCTGGCGGCACCGACCGCCAGGTGCTCGATTCGCTCATCGAAGCTCGTTCGCCTGCCCGCTACTCACGCGCCGACGGGCAGGTGTACCACGACGCCGCGGTGCGTCCCGCCGAACTCGACGCATTGCTGACCCGCGAAATGGCGATCGCCGCCATCGACCAGGAGTTCCGCTTCTCTTCTCGTATGGCCCGGCGCACGATGCTCGAGGCGGCGTTGACCGAGGCGCACGTGTTGCAGCAGGCCAACGTCATCCAATCGCAGTCAGCAGCCCCCGCCGTGATCCGTCCGCCTGACGACTCGCCGCTCGCGTTCCTTCCTCCCGTGCTCGACTATCAACTCACCGCGCCGACGGTCTTCGCAGAGTTGTTGGCGGGGTTCGACGACCTCGCGACGAATCCGCTCGACGACATCGACGCCGGCGGGCCCGGTCCACTGGTCAGCGCGCCGCTGGCCGCTGCTCGCGAAGCGGTGCCGCTGGCCGGAGAGTCGGCCGTCGCAAGCCCCCGGACCATGGACCGCGAGTTCTGGTATCTGGTGTTCGCCACCTACCACGAGCCCGCTGTCGCTCGGCGTATGGCGGCCAACCTCGCCGCGGCGTCCCTGACCGAGTTCTCGGACGGCGCACGGTCGTGTTTCGCTGCCACGTTCGAGGCCGCGTCGATCGACGTGCTCCCGCTCCTCGCCGGTGATCTCGCAGGCTGGGTGACCGCAGCGTCGCCCGCACTCGGGGCGACCACCGGACCCGTGAGCCAGACCACCGTCGAGCTGCGCACCTGCGATCCGGGCGAAACATTCACGCCGACGTCCCGTTTCGGTATCGCCCGCGACTTGATCTCGTGGCAGGCAGCCGATCTCGCCGTGGCGTCGGCGGTGACCGTCAGCGGTGGTGACCAAGCGGCCGTCGCCGAGGCCCTCGGACGTCTGTCCCAGTCGGGTTCGGCCATGCAGGTAGTCGCACTCGACCCGACGGTCACGGCGACCGAGATGGCCCGAATCGCCCGAGTGGCTGCCGAACCGATCCTGGCCGAGGCGATCGTCGGCGGCAGCGGCAGCGGCAGCAGCAGCGGCGACGTCGACGGCTGATCGCGAACGGCGGCGAACGGATCGCGGTCGCTCGTCAGTCTCGGAAGTTCTCGAACTGCAGGGGAATCCCGATGTCGTCGCTCGCCTTGAGCATCGCCATCGTCGCCTGGAGGTCATCACGCTTCTTGCCGTTGACGCGTATCGAATCACCCTGCGTCTGACTGGAGATGCCCTTCGGCGCCTTCTCCTTGATCAGCTTGTTGATCACCTTGGCCTTGTCCGACGAGATGCCGACAGCGATCGTCATCACCTGGCGGACGGTGTTCTGGCTGGCCTCCTGCACGTCGCCGTAGTCGACACCACGCAGCGACACGCCACGTTTGACGAGCTTTTCCTCCATCACGATCCGGAGCGCGTTGAGTCGATCCTCACTGGCTGTGTGCAATGTGATGACGAGCTCGTTCTGCTCGATCGAGGAGTTGGTGTTCTTGAAGTCGAAGCGATTGGCGATCTCACGCTGCGCCTGATCCACGGCGTTCTTCACCTCTTGGCGGTCGACTTCGGACACGACATCAAAACTTGCCATGCGGATCAGAGTAACGCGGCACTGCGCCGCTGGTGCCCGGCCCGAGCCGACGGTGACCGGCTGCCACGTGGCCCCGATCCTGGGCGTGAAGATTTTCCGGTGGGAGTCCGATGTCGGCCCCGATACGCTCACGGCGCCCTGTTCGGCGAACTCTGGCGAGTGGTCGCTCCACTCAGGTTCGGCGGGCGGGGACCAATAGTGGGGTCGGTGTCCGAGCGGCCAAAGGAAGCAGATTGTAACTCTGCCGGCGTATGCCTTCGTAGGTTCAAATCCTACCCGGCCCACTCCGGGGTGATCGTGAAGCGGCGGTGTCCGGTTCGCGAAACGCCCCGTTCTGAGAGCCCGTCAGCGAAAGCTGGTGGGCTGTCGGCTTTTTCGGGGTCAATCCCGGCCGGCTTCGATCAGCTATTGCCCACCAACTATCGGACTTCGTTCGCATGCTCGGTGCCGATGCCCGTTTCGCGACGCTTCGAGTCGGTCGCTGCTCATGCTGCGGCCGACCTTCGGGGTGGTCCGGTACTTCGTCGGGTTCCGTCGGGGAAGTCGACGTTGAGTTCTCGGTGGGGGCCGAGTGTGATCTTCCAGTCGTGGTGGTGAACTCGGGTGTGGTGGTGGCTGCAGAGTGGGAGGAGGTTGGCGAGGTCGGTGGGGCCTGCGTGTTCCCACCAGATGATGTGGTGGAGTTTGCAGCGGTCGTAGTGCACGGCGCATCCGGGGATGGCGCAGGTGCGGTAGAGCGCTCGGAGTGCTCGTCGTTGTGCTTGGTTGGCGAGTCGTGTGGTTCGTCCTGCGTCGAGGTGGCCGGGTGCGTGGAGGATGACGCCGTTGCGTACGACGACGGCGTGGATGTCGGCGTCGTTGGCGAGGTCGGCGAGTACTTGGGTGGGTATCTCGACGGGGATGTTCCAGTCGGCGGACACCCCGGATCCGGCCGGCGTGTCGGCATCGATGACGACGACGAACTCGGGTCGTCCCCACCGTCGGCCAGTACGAGCCTTTCCGTCGATCAATCGCGCAACGGCGTGTGCGCGCAGGAAGTCTTGCTTCGCGAGCCGATCGGTGGGGCAGTGTTCGGGGACGGTCTCGGCGAACAGCGTGTCGACAGCCGAGTTGATGGCTGCGGCGAGTCGTACGCCGGTGACGGGGTCGAAGCGGCCTCGTAGGTTCCACATGCCTTCGTCGTCGACCCAGGTTCGCAGTGAGGTGGCGCGCTGCTGTCGTTCGAGTCGGTCGATGCCGTCGTCGGCGAGCACGCGTTTCTTCTCGAGTGCGATGCGTCGTTGGAATTGTTCGACGGTGGCGTGGGTGGCGATGTCGGTGAGTGCGTCGACAGCGTCGATCAGTGCATCGCGTTGGTGGTCGGCGAGGCCTTTGGTGGCTCGTGTCAGTGCGTCGACGTGGCCGGCGGTGATGGTGGCGGTGTCGAGGGCGTCGGCGAGGTGGGGTGCGTCGTCGAGGGTGTTGGACCGTTCGATGGTCTTCGTGGCGGCGCCGAGGGATTCGCGGGTGTGTTCGGCGATCGCAGCTTCGGGGAACGACACCGCTGGGGTCAATGCGGCGACGATGAGTGTTTCGCTGCGGTCGAGCCAGGCGCGGACCTCTCGGACATCACCCAGCGCGGCGCCCAGATCGGTCGTGCCGGCGGCGCCAGCGGCGACGAGCAGGCGGGTCGCAGCGACTCGTTCCACTCGTTCGATCACTCGGGTTGCATCCATGCGTTCATCATGACAGGAGGGTGTGACAGAGTTGGACAAACACACGTTCGTCCCGATCCGGTGAGCGGCACGGCCAGTCGACTTGACGATTCGGGCCAGTCGGTCGACGTGGCTGCGGAGAGCATCCGATCTCGCCTGGTTCAGGTCTGGCCAGATGCCGCACCCGTCGGTGCTCGCTCGTATCGTGGTCGGCCATGTCGCTCGCGGACGGACTCGTCGTCACCCACACCAGCACGGTCACCCCCGACCAGATCGATCATCTCGGCCACATGAACGTCCGGTACTACGCGGTGAACGCTCGCGCAGCGACCAGGGCGCTCGTCGGCAGCGGCCAGATCGTCGAGATGTACACCCGCCACCTTCGCGAGCAACTCCTCGGTGCCGAACTCGAAGTGCACAGCGGCGTCATCGGCGTCGACGCTCACTCGACTCGGCTCTATCACGAACTGGTCAACGCGGCCACCGGTGACATCGCGGCCACGTTCGTGTACCGAGCGCGCACCGAGACGCCGATCGACACCATCGACACGATCGAGCTGCCCGAACGCGGTCGACCGCGCAGTATCGATCTCGATGCGAGGATGGCGAGGCCGACCCTTGACGAGGTTCGCGGACTCGGCCTCGCGATGCGAGCGCCCCGCACCATCGATCGCGACGACACGGCCGGCGGTCAGACGGTGCCGTCGGCGATCGCCCCGATGCTCTTCTGGGGAGGCGTGCCCGTCGACGGCGAGGAGCAACAACTCGTCCACACCGGCCCGAACGGTGAAGACATCGGGTGGGCCACGATGGAGACGCGGCTGGTGATCGAGCGCCCCGTCGAGCTGGGTACCCGCATCCAGTCGTTCAGTGCGACCACCTCGATCGCCGACAAGACCACCCAGATGTCGATGTGGGTGTACGACCTCGATCGTGGCGACCTGCTCGCATCGTTCGAGTTGGTCAGCGTGCTGTTCGACATCGGTGCGCGCCGAGCGCTGTCGATTCCCGACGACATGCGTGCCGACTACACCGCCCGGCTGCACCCCGAGTTGCGATCGCGCGCCGAGCACCTCTGACGCACGCGAGCGCGGCGACGTCGTCGAGGACCTTCAGCCTTCGAGGGCAGGCGGCCGCGGGCCGAGTTGTTCCTTCAGGCTGATGCCGCTGGCCGCGGTTGCGCGCATCTGCTCGGCGAGATCCATCACGCGGGTGACGGCGATCGCCGGGGTCGTCCCCCGGTCGTGGATGTTGCACACGAGGTTGCGGTCGGCGTCGGTGTGGCCTGCTGCTGGCCGGTAGGCCATGTAGGCCGACATGCTCTGCGCTGTCTGTAGCCCGGGGCGTTCGCCGATCAGCAGCACCACCACACTCGGTCGCAACAGGTCGCCGATGTCGTTGAGGACGCCGACTCGGCACTGCGACACCAGAAAGGGACGTCCGATCGTCCAGCCGCGGTCGAGGGCCGACTCGTGGAGGGCCTCGAGGACGTCGGCCCCGTAGCGGGCGACCGCGCGGGGTGAGAGGCCGTCGCCCATGGCGACCTGGAGATCGGTGTCGTGCTCGCAGGAGCTCACGATCTCGCCGCGCGCGTGGTCGTCGAGGGATCGGCCGAGGTCGGGGTTGGTGAGGTACTCGGCCCGCGTCGTCGCCCGAGTCGAGACGCCGAACAAGCCGAGGCGGTCGACGATTCGTCGCACGCCCGGATCCTCGATCGTCAACTCGGCGTGGACGGCGTCTTGCGCCGCGGCGTGATCCCCGCGCAGGCGCAGCAGGTCAGCCGTCGAATACGACGTGCCCGGACCATCGAGGAAGAGCCGAGCGGCGGTCACCTCGCTCGCTGCGTGGCGAGCATCGGCTCGCGACGCAACCGGGCCGAGCGAGACCGCAGAGCCCTCTGTGGGCGGGTCGTCGCGGGTCATGCGCGTCCTGCATCGACGCGGGAATCGAGGCCGGGATCGAGGCCGGGATCGAGGCCGGAATCAAGGCCGGAATCGAGGCCAGTATCGAGCGCGGCCAGTCCCGGTTCGAGCAGCGATCGGAGGCGATCGAGTTCCGCTCCGCCGCCGGCGCCGTGCTGCAGGCGGCCCTGCTTCCAGAGCCCTCGTCGTTCCATCCAGGCGGTGAACTCGGGCGCCGGTTGCATGCCGAGGAGGTGGCGCGTGGTCGCGACATCATGGAAACTCGTCGACTGGTAGCTCAGCATGATGTCGTCGCCGGCGGGCACGCCCATGACGAAGTTGACGCCAGCGGAGGCCAGCAGCACGAGGAGGCTGTCGTTGCTGTTCTGGTCGGCGTCGACATGGTTCGTGTAGCAGACGTCGACGCCCATCGGCAGACCCATCAGCTTGCCCATGAAGTGGTCTTCCAGGCCGGCCCGCATGATCTGCGTGGCGTTGGCGAGGTACTCCGGACCGATGAATCCGACCACGGAGTTGACGAGGAACGGATCGAACAGGCGGGCGACGCCTTGGGCTCGCGCTTCGCACGTGAGTTGATCGACGCCACCGTGTGCCCCGGCCGACAACGCCGACCCCTGGCCCGTTTCGAAGTACATGAACTGCTCGCCGGGGTACGACTCCGGGCGGGCGTGGTGTTGCGCACGCACCGCGTCCCGCGAGGCTCGAAGCAGGTCGAGGTCGATGCCGAACGACCGGTTCGCAGCTTCCGTGCCGGCCACGGACTGGAACAGCAGGTCGATCGGTGCGCCGCGCTCGAGTGCAGCGATCTGCGTGGTCACATGTGCGAGCACGCAGCCTTGGGTCGGGACCTCCCAGCGGTCGATGACCTCGGCGAGCATCGTCGACAGTGACGCCACCGTGTCGACCGATTCGATCGCCGGGTTGATGCCGATGAGAGCGTCGCCCGCCCCGTAGAGGAGGCCGTCGATGATCGACAGGACGACCCCCGAGAGGTCGTCGGTGGGATGGTTGGGTTGCAGGCGCGCGGCGAAGACGCCCGGCGCGCCGATCGTGCTACGGCACCGTGTCGTGACCCGCAGTGGCGCTGCCGCGACGATGAGGTCCAGGTTGCTCATCAGCTTGGTGACCGCTGCGGCGACCTCGGGAAGGATCAGCGGCGCCAGCCCGCGAGTCGACCACGCATCCGCGAAGCCGGGTGACAGGACGAACTCGCGGAGTTCGCCGATCGTGAATGCACCGATGGCCTGATCCATCGCCGGTCGGTCGACAGCTCCGGTGAGCGCGCTCGACACGTCGTCGTCGATCAGCGGGTCGTCGACGATCTCGGCGACGGTCACGTCCGCGAGCGCGAACTTCGCAGCGACTCGTTCACGGTTCGACGTCGCGGCGATACCGGCGAGCGCGTCTCCCGAAGTGGGCTCGCTGGCCTTCCCCAACAACTCGGACAGCGACGAGAACGTGAACCGTTCACCTCCGACGGTCTCCGCCCACGTCATGACCGCATCCCGAGCGCCTTCACACCGAGCGCCTTCACACCGAGCACATTCACACCGAGCGCCCTCACAGCGAGCACATTCATGTCGAGTCCTTCACACGTCAGATCATGGCGCACTCGGCGCTCGCCCGCGTGCGGTACCGCTGGCGATCCCGCAATCGCGAGGCCAGCCGGTCGCAGTGTCACCAGCCCGGTGTTGACTGAAATGTCCAAAGAACCTAATATCCGTACAAATACCGGTCAACAGCGAGCTCACCGAGTTGGCGGGCCGGCCGGATGAAGCGAGGGGAATGCCATGGGGAACACACATCACCGCATCGTGATCGTCGGCGGAGGTACCGCCGGTATCGCAGTCGCGGCACGTCTGCGGATCAATGGTGAAGCCGACATCGCAATCATCGACCCGTCGACAAAGCACTACTACCAGCCGTTGTGGACCTTGGTCGGCGGCGGGCGGGCCAAGGCGGCCAGCACCGCACGCGAGCAGTCAGCACTGATCCCGAAAGGGGTCAGCTGGATTCAGGATGGTGCCGTTGGTTTCGATCCTGACGAACGCCTGGTCCATCTGGCCGGTGGTGACATGGTGAGCTACGACGCGCTCGTCGTGTGCCCAGGCATCCAACTCGACTTCGACCAACTTCCCGGCTCGAAGGAGTCGCTCGGCAAGCACGGGGTGTCGACCAACTACACACTCGAACTGGCCCCCAAGACGTGGGACTTCATCCGTGAGACGACGTCGGGCACGGCAGTGTTCACCATGCCGAGCGGGCCGATCAAGTGTGCCGGCGCGCCTCAGAAGATCGCGTACCTCGCGGCGGACTACTGGAAGCGGCAGGGTGTGCTGCAGAACATCGAGGTCGTGCTCGTGTTGCCCACGCCAGGGATGTTCGGCGTACCCGAATTCGCCAACGTACTCGACCAGGTCGTGGCGCGCTACGGCATCGACGTGCGCTTCCAGTCCGAGGTCACCGAGATCAACGGGGAGACGAAAGAACTCGTGATCCGTGACCATGCCAACGACACGACGAGTTCGCTCGGTTACGACATGGTCCACGTCGTTCCACCGCAGAGCGCACCCGACTGGATCAAGTCGAGCCCGCTGTCGGTGCCCGGAGAGCCGAAGGGATGGATCGACATCGACAAGAACACGCTCCAGCACGTCCGCTACCCGGAGGTCTTCGCGCTCGGTGACGCTGGGAGCAGCCCGAACTCCAAAACGGGCGCCGCGATCCGCAAGCAGGCACCCGTCGTCGTCCAGAACGTGATCGACCTGCTGGCCGGCAACGCGGTCACCCGTCACTATGACGGCTATGCGTCATGCCCGATCGTGACGGCGCAGAATCGGATGTTGCTCGCCGAGTTCGACTACTCGTTGCGGCCTCACAAGACGGTCCCGCTCATCGACACGCAAAAGGAGCGCTACGACATGTGGCTCCTCAAGAAGTACGGGTTGCCCTTCATGTACTGGAACGTGCTGATGAAGGGACGCGGGATGACGACGCCGGGAGCGTTCGCCAGCTGACCGTCGCCGGCGGCTCGTCGCGGGACTCGGACGATAAATCCCCAGCGTATGCGGCCTGCGTTCGGCAAGAATGCGCGGATGACTTCAGGTACCTCCCCTCACGATCCTTCCGGTCGCGATCTTTCCGTTCATGATCTGCCGCGTGTCCGCCGGCGCGTCGGCGTGCTGCTGGCCGCCCCGCTCCTCGTGCTCGCCGCCTGCGGCGGTAGCGACGGCGACGCCTCGCCGCAAGCCGAGCCGAGCAGCGAGTCGAGCAGCGAGTCGAGCAGCGGGTCGGCTGACGCTGCAGGCGATGCAGACGCTGGTGCCACAGCGAGCGGCGGAGAAGCCCCGATCGAGGTCGGCGAGGACGGGTCGATCGAGTTCTCCGACGAGGTGGACGAGGTGCTGTCGTCCGTCGGCCTCGACACGATGATGGGGATCGTCGCCGACCAACTCGATCCGTCGCCCGAGGTCTCGATCGATGGCGACGCCGTGAGGTTCACCTTCTCCGAGGGGTCGGTCGACTCGGCGTGGCTGCCGTGCAGCGTTGCACAGACATTCCTCTCCGAGGGGCAGACGCTCACGGTGGTCTACCCCGACGGTGACACGATGTGCTGACGGCGCGCCCGTCAGCACATGGGAACGTTCGGCGACGAACGGTCCCCGGTGGATACGGTGCGGGGATGGCCGCTCGACTCAATGCGCTCGTCCTCTGCGATTTCGCACAGGTTCGTGAGGGGCTGCTGTTCGTCCAGTCGGGCGGGCTGACTCGACTGGCCGCGCCCACCTTCCCGGCCAAGTTCACGTGCCACGTGGCGATGCTGGTGTACGCGCCACCCCACGAGGCCGCCGATGCGCACGAGATGGTCATCAAGATCAAGGCGGCCGAGTCGGCGACCCTCGTGGCCACCGTCAACGTGGCGATGCACGAGACGCCGCCACCACTCGGGCTGCAACCGGGCGAAGGGCGTCAGTTCCCGATCGTCGTGCCGATGGCCGCTGTGGCGTTTCCCTCGCCCGGTGAGTACGACCTGCACGTCGAGATCGACGGTGAGTTCGCGGGCGAGATCAGTTTCCGCACCGAGTTGCGACCCGCCTGAACCGCTTGGCTCGCTGCGTCGGGTCGGTGGCTCGGCGATCAGGCGCCGTATTCGTGCTCCGGCGCCGGGTAGACGCCGGACTCGACTTCTTCTCGATAGGCGACCGCCGCGGAGCGCAGGGTGCCGGCGAGGTCGGCGTACTGCTTGACGAAGCGGGGGATGCGGCCCGTCGTGAAGCCGGCCCAGTCGGTCCAGACCATCAGTTGACCGTCGCACTGCGGGCCAGCGCCGACGCTGATCGTCGGGATCGTCAGTTCTCTCGTCACTCGACCGGCGATGTCGGACGGCACCATCTCGAGCACCACGGCGAACGCTCCGGCCTCCTCGACGGCATGGGCGTCGGCCAACAACTGCTCTGCCCCGTCGTCGCCACGACCCTGGATGATGTGACCGCCGAGCCCGTGCTCGCTCTGCGGCGTGAACCCGATGTGCGCCATCACCGGGATCCCGGCGCGGACGATCCTCTTGATCTGTTTGGCGCTGCGCACGCCGCCCTCGCACTTGACCGCGTGGCACCCCGTTTCCTTCATGAAGCGGATCGCGGTGCTGAGCGCTTGGTCGGGCCCGTTCTCGTACGAGCCGAACGGCATGTCGGCGATGACCAGCGCCCGATTGACGGCGCGGACCACCGCAGCGGTGAGCGGGATCAACTCGTCGACCGTGACCGGAATCGTGGTGTCGTAGCCGAACACGGTGTTGCCGGCCGAGTCGCCGACGAGCAGGAAGTCGATCCCGGCGTCGTCGAAGATGCTGGCGGACAGGCACTCGTAGCTGGTGAGGCCGGTGATCTTGATCCCGTTCTCCTTGGCGCGCTGGAAGTGGCGCGTCCGCACACGCTTGAGCGCCGGGTCGGCGTTGGCGTTCGAACCGTACGGAGCAAGTTCTTCGGGCACGACACCCACCCTATGGGCTCACCACCCGCCCGCTCGAACACGCCCGATCCGCGGAGCGCACGGCGCTGACATCGGGGCGGAGAACGCACACGTCGGACACGGACCGCTTGGTGGATCGGCGCTGGACGGAGCAGTTGGCGAGGCGAGCCTGGTGCCGTGCCCCGATCGAGGATGAGCTCAGCCGTCGACCACGTAGCCGACGACGTCGATGGAGATGTCGGTGCGGGTCGAGGAGTAGACGCAGACCTGGCCCGTGTCGGCCAGCTTCACGAAGACGGCGTTCGAGACGATCGCTCCGGCGGCGAAGTTGAGGTTGGCGGCGAGCGGTCGGTCGCCGCACGGATACAGCGTGATGAACCCGCCGGTGTCAGGCCGGATCGCTGCGACGTTCAACATCACCCCGCTTGCCGCATCGGGCACCTGGTCGCGGCCGCGGATCACGAACCGGTCCTCGGCGTCGGCCGTCAGTGGGCCCACCGCCTGTGCCTGACCGTCGACGGTCTGGGAGCCCGATCGGGTGTCGACGAAACGCGCCGGCACCGTGGAGATCAGGCCCCCACGCTCGGGGACGAACGCGGACACGTCGACCACGAGATCTGTCGCCGAGTTCGAGAAGAGACAGATCGCTCCACCGTCACCGATCTTCGCGAGCGCGAGGTTGTTTGCGAGACCACCGGCGGCGGCGTTGACGTTGGCCGAGACCGGCTGCGGTTCGCCGCACGGGTAGACGGTGACGAAATTCTGCGCCGACGGGGCGACCGCGGTGATGTTGACGAGCACGGCTTCGGCGTTCGCCTCGACACCCCCTCGACCGGCGACGGTCAACGGGGTCGTCGAGTTCGCACCGACCCGGCCGATCCCTTCGAACTGACCGTCGGTGGTGGTGGAGCCGGGGACGTCACGGGTCTCGAGCAGGCGCGCTGGCACAATCGGGGTGACCGAGCCTCCGTCGGGTACGAAGCCGTTGCTGTCGACGACGAGGTGGATGTCGGTCGACACGAACAGGCAGACCGTTCCCGTGCTCGACAGCTTGACGAACGCAGCCGCCGATGCCGCGGCGCCCGCGGTGAAGTTGAGGTTCGAGGTCGTGGGAACTTCCGGCGCGTCACAGGGATACGCGGTGACGAAGCCGTTGCGTGTGGCCCCGGCGGCCGCGATGTTGAGATGGGCGGCCGCCGCGTCGTCGGGTACGCCGCCGCGCCCAGCGACCTGCAGGGTCAGTTCGGTACCGGCCGTCCTGGTTCCGCCGCCCTCGAACCGGCCGTCGATCGTCGTCAAGCCGGGGCCGTCGCGCGTCTCGAGCAAGCGCGCAGGAGCGAGGGGGAGTGATCCGGGTGGGAGCACGTCGGCCGCGATCACTGCGAGGTCGTTGGTCGAGGAGTCGGCACCGGCAGCCACGAGACGGGGCGGCGAAGACGCGGAGACGCGGATGCCAGCTCTCGGATCCCGCGTGCCCATCGGGCGGAGTCCGTCGACGGGATCGGCCGACAACAGCTGGCCGTCGACACCGAGGTGCAGCAGCGACCCCTTCTCACTCACGCCAACGAAGCGGCCGTCACCGGTCGCCGCGAGACCCACGATGAAGAGGCCGGGAGCGATCACGCTGATGGGTGCCACGGTGTTGCCGGCCGCATCCACCACGAGGCCAGCAGTTTCGATCATTCGGGTCTGGCGCCAGGTGACGAGCCAGTTGCCGGTACCCGGATCGTTGGCGACCTTCGGAAGCGTGAAGAATTTGGCCGGATCGGTCTGCACGAGCGGGATGTCGGAGATCAGTGTCTTGTCGGGGCGGTAGAGGAAGGCGGCACCTTCCTCGAAGTCGATGACCGTTGCGACCATCACGTTGCCGTTCGTGGGGTCGGTTTCGACGTCGAGTTGGGGGAATTGGCCCTCGGTCGTCGGTCGCGGGACCCGCACGATCGCGCCCGGGTCGAGTCCGGCGCTCGTCGGATGGAGGAGGGCGTTGTGGATTGCCCCGACGGGGACCCCCGGGCAGTAGTCGGGGTCATCGGCGGAATAGCCGCTCTGGTAGTAGGCGAAGACGAATCCCTCCGAAATGGGATCGAACGCAACGTCGGGATAGGAGGCGACACAGAAGAAATTGGGGGAGAAGTCGGGGCTGATCTGGACTTCCGGCCCGGCGACCACGCCGGTGTCGCTCACGAGGCGACCGAACACGTGTCCGGCCTGGCCCTCGGTGCCTCCGGCGAAGGCGACGTCGCTGCGGACGAACGCGACGACGAATTGATTGGTCGTCGGGTTGTATGCGACGGCGGGCGGCGCATTGTCGATGTTGTCGTCGCTGGCGTGTGTCACCAGCACGTTCGGTCCGGCGATCGTCTCACCGTTTCGGTCGAGGAGCACGCCCGAGATGTTCTGGGTGCCGAAGGCGTTGCGGTAGACGACCAGGAACTCGTCCTTCTCGTGGTTGTGGGCCATCGTGGCGTCGAACTGACTGCCGCCCTCGCCGACCTCGACGACGCGCACGTCGTCGACGCGCTCGGTGCGTGCGGAGGCGCTGTGTCCGGTCCCGAGGGCGCCGAGACCGAGGGCCGTTGCCAGCGTTGCCGCCATGAGTCGATGACGTTTCATGGAGTCTTCCTCTCGTTGCGTGCGGGACCGCCACGGCGCAGCCATGAGCGCAGTGAGTCGGCGGAACATGGCCGCCACGGTAGGTATCTGCCGACAACAGGCGAACAACAAGGGTGTCGGGGCAGGCTGATCAGAGCATCAACTGCATGACGGCGACGTCGAGCCAGCGGCGAAACTTGCGGCCGACCTGGCGTTCGACGCCGACGAGCTCGAATCCGCAGGCTCGGTGCAGCGCCAGCGACGCCTCGCCGGAGGCTTCGATACGGGCGATCATCGAGTGGAACCCCGAGTTGCGGGCGACGGTGACCAGGTGGTCCATCAACGTGCGCCCGATGCCGAATCCGGCGTGATCGCGCGAGACGTAGACGGAGTTCTCCACCGTGGTGCTGTACGCCGCACGTTCCTTGTACGGCGACAACGACGCGAAGCCGACGACCTGAGGGCGATCACCGTCGCCCCCTGTGAGCTCGGCCACGACGGCCGAGAAGGCGCCCGAGCGAGCCGCGATCCACGCTCGCTGCGCCTCCAGCTCTCGCGGTACCAGATCGAGGGTCGTCGTATGGTTCTCGACCTCGTGGTTGTAGATCGCCGCCATCGCCTCGGCGTCGTCGATGACCGCCAGTCGAATCGACACGGCGTGGCGAGCCGGCGTCTCGGCCGTCTCGGCCGTCTCGCCTGTCTGGTCGGGCGCTGGCTCGCGGCTCGCCCGGTCGGCGGCGAGCGGTCCACAGCGGGGCGATTCGGTCTCGGCCATCGACGAAAAGCTAGTGGCGAACGGAGGTCGAACTGCGCGAACTCGGTGGTGGTGTTCGCATCCCCGCCTATACACTCTCGGGCTGGCCGCAACGCTGATGCGGTCCCGAAGGGTGCCCCGCTACCGCCCCGGTTCACCGGGTCTACAGTGCTCCACCGTTCGGAATCGACATAGTCAGCAACGGCAGGATCGTGACTCTCGAGTCTCGGTCGTGACGCCCTCTTAGCTCAGTCGGTAGAGCACAGCCATGGTAAGGCTGGTGTCGTGAGTTCGATTCTCACAGAGGGCTCGACCAAGTGGTCGGGGAGACCCGTCCGCGAGTTCAACACCGAACATGCAAGTTTGGCGGCGTAGCTCAGTTGGTCAGAGCATCCGGCTCATAATCGGAAGGTCGTCGGTTCAAGTCCGACCGCCGCTACCAATCAGCAAGATCCAGCAAGATCCACACGGAAACCACCTCGGAGGAAGAGGAAGCACAATGGGCAAAGCAAAGTTCGAGCGGAACAAGCCGCACGTGAACATCGGTACCATGGGTCATATCGATCATGGGAAGACGACCCTGACGGCTGCGATTTCGAAGACGTTGTCGATGCGTGGGTTGGCGGATTTCACGGATTTTGATGGGATTGACAAGGCGCCGGAGGAGAAGGCGCGTGGTATTACGATTTCGATTTCTCATATTGAGTATGAGACGGAGAATCGTCATTATGCGCATATTGATATGCCGGGTCATGCTGACTACATCAAGAACATGATTACGGGTGCTGCGCAGGTTGATGGCGCGATTTTGGTGGTGGCTGCGACGGATGGTCCGATGCCGCAGACGCGTGAGCATGTGTTGTTGGCTCGTCAGGTGGGTGTTCCGTACATCGTGTGTGCGTTGAACAAGTCGGACATGGTTGATGATGAGGAGCTGTTGGAGCTGGTGGAGCTCGAGGTTCGTGAGTTGTTGACGGAGTATGAGTTCCCTGGTGATGATGCGCCGGTGGTGCATGTGTCGGCGTTGAAGGCTCTTGAGGGTGATGAGGCTGCTCAGGAGAAGATCATGGAGTTGATGGCTGCGTGTGATGAGGCGATTCCGGAGCCGGAGCGTGATCTGGATAAGCCGTTCTTGATGCCGATCGAGGATGTGTTCACGATTACGGGTCGTGGGACGGTCGTGACGGGCAAGGTGGAGCAGGGCATCATTCATACGGGTGATGAGATTGAGATCGTTGGGTTGCGTGATACGCAGAAGACGACGTGTACTGGTGTGGAGATGTTCCGGAAGTTGCTGGATGAGGGGCAGGCTGGGGACAATATTGGTGCGTTGTTGCGTGGTACTGGGAAGGAGGATGTGGAGCGTGGTCAGGTGTTGTGTAAGCCTGGTTCGATTACGCCGCATACGAATTTCGAGGGTCAGGTGTACATTTTGACGAAGGAGGAGGGTGGTCGTCACAAGCCGTTCTTCAACAATTATCGTCCGCAGTTCTTTTTCCGTACGACGGATGTGACGGGGACGATCGAGTTGCCGTCGGGTACGGAGATGGTGATGCCTGGTGACAATGTGGAGATGACGGTGGAGTTGGGGAAGCCGATCGCGATGGATGAGGGTTTGCGTTTCGCGATTCGTGAGGGTGGCCGCACGGTTGGTGCTGGCCGCGTCACCAAGATCCTGAAGTAATCAATCGAAGCCAGACACGGCCGGCTCGGGCTCGCCCCGGGCCGGCCGTTGTCTGTCGCTCACCCGATCGGGTGCGCATCGAGTACAGCAAGAAAGTGAGGCCGTCATGGCCAAGAGTGACAAGCGGGTCAAAGTGACCCTGGAGTGCACCGACTGCAAGCGGCGCAACTACATCACCATGAAGTCCAAGGTGAACAACCGCGAGCGTCTCGAGATGCAGAAGTACTGCAGCAACGAGCGCAAGCACACCCTGCACAAGGAGACGCGCTAACCGGTTCCTCGCCGGACGGAGATCGGCACGGGTGACCGTGCCGGCGTCTTCGTCGAGGGAGGCGCTGGTACCCTGGCGTCTCCTCACAGAGGGCAGTAGCTCAGTTGGCTAGAGCATCGGTCTCCAAAACCGACGGTCGGGGGTTCGAGTCCCTCCTGCCCTGCCAGATTCCAACCACCTCCCGGCACCTCGAGTGTCGACGTGGGCCGACGATCGAGAAATCATCAACAACACCGTGTCACTGGACGACCTGAACCGCGAACAGAAGCGCCAACTCAAGAAGATGGGTGCGCTGACCGACGATGGCAAGGTTCAGCGCGCCCCTCGCCAGCAACCACGCAAGAAAGATCGCGTGGGCGTCCGCCAGTACCTCAAAGAGGTGCGCGACGAGATGCGCAAGGTGGCGTGGCCGAAGCGTCCCGAGGTCACCCGCTACTCGATCATCGTGATCATCACCGTGATCATCTACACCGCACTCGTCGGCGGCCTCGACTATCTGTTCGGCATCCTGTCCGAATGGTTCTACGCACAGGATTCCTGATTCGACATGAGTGACAGCAACGACACCGAACACGACGACACCGAACGCGACGACACCGGTACGACCGGTACCGCCGACCTCGCCGACCTCGACGCCCAACTTGCCGCCGCCTCGAGCGCCGTCGACGAGACGACCGCGGTGATGGATGCTGCTGCCGATGAGTTCGCCGCCGTTCCCGACGAGCAGGACCTGACCGTCGATGCTGCCGACGAGGTCACGACCGCCTCGGCCGTGGATCAGTTGCTGCCGACCGGTGACGCCGATTTCAGCACCGACGCCGACGACCTCGCGGTCTCCGCCGACGACGTGGCCCGCACGAGTAGCGCAGCGGCCGATCTCCTCCCGACCGGGGCTGGCGTGGTCTCCGACGACGCCGGCGACGAACCGGGGACCGACACGCCCGACGGCGCCTCCGATGGCTCCTCCGACGTCGAGGCCTCCGACGTTGAGGCCTCCGACGATGAGGCTGGCGATACCGCCGAGCCGGCGCCCTACGACGATCCGAACAAGCGTCCCGGCAAATGGTTCGTCGTACATACCCAGAGCGGCTACGAGAAGAAGGTCACGGCCAACCTGAACGCTCGCATCCAGTCCATGAACATGGAAGACAAGATCTACGAGATCGTGATCCCCATGGAAGAGGTCGACGAGTACAAGAACGGCAAGAAGCAGACCGTCATGAAGAAGGTCTTTCCGGGCTACCTGCTCGTTCGCTGCGAGATGGACGACGAGTCCTGGTACTGCGTCCGCAACACGCCGGGCATCACAGGGTTCGTCGGTCAGGCCGCGAAGGGCCAGAAGCCGACCCCGCTGTCACGCCGCGAGGTCAAGACGTTCCTGTCGCCCAAGACCGAGGGCGTCGACGCCGCACCGCGCCGCAAGGCCAAGCTCGACTACGAAGAAGGCGAGAGCGTTCGCGTCAAGGAAGGTCCGTTCGCGGACTTCACCGGCGAGATCGCCGAGATCAATGCAGACCACATGAAGCTGAAGGTGCTCGTCAACATCTTCGGCCGCGAGACCCTGGTGGAGATGGACTTCAGCCAGGTCGCCAAGCTCTGAGTCACCCGACTCGAACCCTGCTGGCAACTGCATCCACCAATCCCTGACGAGAACACGAAGAGAGAACCACCATGGCCAAGAAGAAAGTCGCAGCGATCGTCAAGATCCAGATCGAGGCAGGCAAGGCCAGCCCGGCGCCCCCCGTCGGTACTGCGCTCGGCCCGCACGGCATCGCCATCATGGACTTCGTCAAGGCGTACAACGCCAAGACCGAAGACAAGGCCGGCACGATCATCCCGACCGAGATCACGATCTACGACGACCGCTCGTTCGACTTCATCTTGAAGACCCCACCCGCATCGACGCTGATCCGCGCAGCGGCCGGTCTCGACAAGGCGGCCCACAACCCCGGATCCGAAACCGCTGGCTCGATCACCGAGGCACAGGTTCGCGAGATCGCGGAACTCAAGATGCCCGACCTCAACGCCAACGACATCGAAGGTGCCATGCTGCAGATCCGTGGCACCGCTCGTTCCATGGGGATCGCCGCGGCTGATTCGCCGGGCGAATCAGCCGACGGGGCGACTTCGTCGCCTCGAGCGGCTGCGCCGCTCCGATCCTTTCTTCGGCCTCCGGCCGAAGCGTCAGCTCCGCTGACGCACCACGGGTTCACCGCCCCCTCGACTCGAGGCGTGGGGTGGATCGCTGAACGTCGAAGTACGTACGCACCATCTACATACACACAGTCTCGACCGGACTCACCTCGGCCGGCGGACTCACACTGAGGGAGACAACCAATGTCCGGCAAGAAGCACGCTGATGCACTGAAGACGTTCGATCGGGATCACTTCTACACCCCCGTCGAAGCCGTCAAGCACGCCAAGAACACCGCCACGGCGAAGTTCGACGAGTCGATCGACCTCGTCGTGCGCCTCGGCGTCGACCCCCGTAAGGCCGACCAGATGGTGCGCGGCACCGTCGCACTCCCCGCCGGCACCGGAAAGGACATCCGTGTCGCCGTGTTCGCCGCGGGTGAAGCCGCCGATTCGGCTCGCGCCGCGGGCGCCGACATCGTCGGTTCCGACGACCTGCTCGAGCAGATCGAAGGCGGCATGATGGACTTCGATCTCGTCATCGCATCACCCGACATGATGCCGCTCGTCGGTCGCCTCGGCCGACAGCTCGGCCCCCGTGGCCTCATGCCGAACCCCAAGACCGGCACGGTCACGCCGGACGTCGGCCGAGCCGTCGAAGAGTTCAAGGGCGGCAAGGTCGAGTACCGCACCGATCGCTACGGCAACGTGCAGGTCCCGATCGGCAAGGCCAGCTTCGATGTCGAGAAGCTCGCCGACAACTTCTTCGCCGTCATCGAAGAACTGAACCGAGCGAAGCCGGCCTCCGCAAAGGGTCGCTACATCCAGAAGATCACGACCTCGGCCACCATGGGTCCCGGCGTGCGCATCGACATCCAGCGTCTCAAGCCCACCGCCCCCGACGCCGCCTGACCCCGAAGCGACCGTGAGCGACAGAGTGGGTCAGACCCACTCTGTCGTTGTTGTCGGCCTGTTACCCGGGGTTTCGTAGCTTCGCCGGGATGCGGCGTCGCTCACTCTTCGGGATCTCACTGCTGCTCGCCTGGGGCATGGTCTGCGGCGTCGTCGTGACGACTGCGGTGTCCCTGCTCGACGACGCCCCCACCGTCGAAGCGGTCAGCCAGAAGTCCGCTGTCTCCTTCGGCGGCGACTACGGCAACTGCGCGGTCACCGACCTCGGTGAGATGTGGTGTTGGGGAGAGAGCTGGGACGGTTTTCTCGCGAACGGAACCGGCGGTGGCCTGGCTTGGGAGTCGCCCCCGGCCACCGTGCCGGTTCAGGCCACCGTGAGCAGTGCGCTCTCCGCGTCCGGATCGTGTGCGATCACCACCGGCGGCAACGTACGGTGCTGGGGGTCCGACGGCGTGATCGAAGACGGGTCCGGCAGTCGGTTCTCCGATCCTCCATGGGGCACCAACGTCCCGACGTCGTACGGATTCGGTGCCGCTGAGCAGGTCGAAGGTCGCTGCGCTCGCCTCGTGAACGGCACGGTGCAGTGCTACGGCTGGAACACGTTCGGATTCCTGGGCAACGGCTCGCCGAGTTGGCCGTCGTCGGGATTCGCGGTACCGCCGACGAGTGCACCGACTGCGACGACGGTGAGCGGGCTCAGCGACGTCGTCGACATCGACTGGTCGATGAACTACGCGTGGCACGGTTGTGCCGTCACCAGTGCCGGTGAGGTCTGGTGCTGGGGCGGCAACTACCAGGGCAGTCTCGGCGACGTCTCGGCCGGACAGGACTCGTGGCCGTGCGCGCAGGGAACGTGCCGCGATGTCCGCCATAGCCTCAACCCGGTTCGAGTTCCGGGGATCGACGATGCCATCGCGGTCGACGATCATTGTGCGCGGCGCGCCGGCGGCGAGGTCTCGTGCTGGGGTCAGAACTCGGGTGGGCGTTTCGACACGTCTGCGGCGACGTCGACGGTGTTCGCGCCGACCGAGATCGACGCATTCGCTGGCGCTGTCGACGTCGCCGTCGGTGCCAATTCTGCGTGCGCGGTCTTCGTGGACGGGACGGTGTACTGCCAAGGCAGCTTCGCGATCGGCGACGGCTCGGATGCATTCACCGCTCGGTCCGCAACCCTCGGTGCGTTCGGCCCGGACACCGGGAAGCTCGCCGCCGAGATCGACACCGCAGCGACGGGGATGTGTGCCCGCACCCGCACCGGAGAGATCGCCTGTTGGGGCGGATCGGAACGCGATTCCGGCATCGGTGCGCCAGCGGACTCGTTCGCCCGCGTGCTGGCCCCGACGTTCGTCATCGGTTTCGGCGGCGGGTCGCCAGCGCCAGAGGTGACCGCGGAGATCACGTTCGAGCACGTCGATCCCGAGGACATCTCCGACACGTTCGCGTTCGGCGAGGAGTTCCTCGTGACGCTCCGAGTCGAAGTCGGCGACGGCGACGACGGACTCGAGCTCGACATCCCCGGCGGCGACGAACTGTTCGGGAGCGTGGACCAAGTCGACGTCGTCGAGGCGCCGATTCCCGCAGACGGACGAATCGACGAGTTCGCACCCATGCAGTTCCGTGAGTACACCTGGCGCGTCGAAGCGGTCGATGCGGGAGCGTTCACCGTCGACGGCACGATCACCGGGCTCGACGTGCTCGGCAATCCGATCACTCCCGTGGACGTGTCCGGTGACAGCAAGATCGAGGTGCTGAAGGTCACCATCACGGCGGACCCGAACGAGAAGAACCTCACGACGGAGGACCTGCCCGAGCCGGTCAACGTGACCGTCAGGGTGGAGAACATCTCGACGACCGACGTCGACAACGTCACCTTGCAGGGGTGGCTCGATTGGAGCCCACTCCATCCCGATGAGATCCTCCCGGACGTGAACCTCGAGTTCGTCGATCCGGCGGCGGTCGAGGCGGCATTCGGGACGGGGCAGGTCTTCGAACTCGGAACGATCGAGCCGGGCGCCGCCAACGCGAAGACCTACGAGTACGAGCTCCAAGCGACGGGTCGCGCGCACGCGGAGCTGCAGCAACTCGTGACCGCCACGCAGGACGGTGAGCAGTTCAACTCGCTCGCAACGTCGGACATTCGTCTCGGTGGACTCCTGCTCGAGTTCTCGTCGCGCGTCGTCCGCCCGATCACCGGGCAGCTGCTCCCAGCGGGTCAGGCGATCCAGATCGACGGAACGATCACCAACAAGGCCGACTTCGCGATCGAGGTCGGGCCGCCGCCGCCGACGGTGTCGGGCAACGCCGGAGCGATGAGCGTCGTCTGGAACCCGACGGGCGATGGCCCGCCTCCGCAGGCGGCGACGGCTCCCGGGCTGCGTGTGCTGCAGCCCGACGAGAGCGTCGACTTCCGCGTGCGGATCACGACGCAATGGAGCGACCCGCGAACGTTCGGAACGCAGCCGTCGGGGGGAACGCGGGCGACGATCGACTTCACGCCGTGGGGCCGCTATCCCGATCCTGACGCGACGCCGGAGCCCGGTCAGCCGACTCCCTACATCTACTTCGAGACCGAGCGGATGTTCACCGACGACGACGAACTCCACCACGTCGTCTCCATCGACGACTCGATCGAGATCCCCGAATTCGATGCGCTCGACTTCGCATCCGGGGTGTTCGTCGGTACCACCCAGGGGCTCGGACACGCAGCGGTCGGCGTCGTCACCGGCATCATCGACACGCCGTACGCGATCTACAGCACGATGCGCGGGATCTACGAGTTCATCGAGAAGGTCTGGGGCTCGTTCACGCCGGAGGAGCACGAGGCCTTCAAGGAGAGCGTCCTCTTCGCCACGTATCAATTCATGCTGCGCAGCGCCGAGTTGGCGAAGCAGACCTACGACGAGGTCAAGCCACAACTCGACGAGATGCTGACCAACGCCTTCACGGAAATGGCGAACAAGTGGGAAGTCGGTGACTACGTCGGAGCGACGCAGACCTACAGCCGCTACACCGGAGAACTCATCGGTTCGATCCTCATCCCGATCGCACTCGCCAAGCTGGCGAAGGCGCCGCAGGCAGTCGCCGCCGCCCAGCGGGCGCAAGCGGCGATCCAGCAGGCTGCGATCCCGATCCTCCAAGCCGCGCGCGACACGCGACTCGTCAGGAGTCTCTACCGAAACCTGACGCTGCTGAAGAGCGGTTTGATCCTCACGCCCGACGATGCCTTCCGACTGTATGGGATCACGCCCGACGAGCTCGCCGCCTTCCAGCGCATCGCCAACGCCAAGAAGTACCTCATCACCGTGAGGTCGCGGCACGTGTCATCCGCGAAGTGGATCGACGAACTGAAGGCGATGGTCAAGCCGGAGGCGCTCAAGATCAAGTCGGTCAACGACCTCGACATCCGCCTCGGGTACGACTCAGCGCTGATCGAGGGCCGACAGCCGCTCGGAGCGCTCGTGTTCAAGAAGCCCGAACCGTTGATCAGATTCGATGCCGGGGAGGCCGGGGACATCGGTGGCATGGTTCGGCAGTTCGTGGAGTCGAAGGGCTTCACCCCCGACTCTGCGGAGTACCAGAAGGCGTTGGACCGCACGTACTTGCGGATGAAGGAGTGGCGCAAGTTCGAGTCGCAGTACAAGAAGGCAGATCGGGAGGGACTCGAGGTCACCTACAACTACGAGGGCAACCAGATTCCGTCCGACGTGCGTGTGGCGGAGACGAAGTACCTCGGCTTCGACCTGCAGCAGGTTCCCGGCGAGCCGGAGACGTACGTCGTGCGATTGATGGACGACCAGGGCTTCTTTCGTCCCGTGACGGGTGACATCGACGCGATCGCATTCACGAAGGCAGACGGCTCCCCGCTCACCGCTCGCGAGCACGCCGATCTCCTCGACGAGATCAACGCCGACCCCCTGCTGCAGGGCCAGCACGGCGAGACCGCGACGTTCGACCCGCCCGGTTCGGGCCTCGGCGGCGTCGACATCATCGAGAGCCAGTTCAAGCCGAACGAACCGGCGCTGCAGATCATGCCCGACACCGAAGGTGCGCGAGTCGTGCGATTCAACAAGGACAAGAGCCGCTGGGCGGACGCGCGTGACTTCAACCTGCACTGGGACGGCGGGTACGTCGAGATGGGCCGTTCGCTGTTGACCGGCACGGCCCGGCCGTTCCAGGTCACCGTCCCGGCGTTGGTCATCGCAGACGCGACGAAGGCGTTCGTGCTCGAGGCGTCGCTCGACAGCGATCCGAACGTGGGCCGGTGTCGTGTCGTCGAATCCGACACAGCCGAGGGTGCGGTCTCGGTGTTCGGGGGTGACGGTGGCCTCTTCGAGGTCCTCGAGAACGGCTCGGTGAAAGAGTCGCCGCTGCAGGAACAGTGTTTCGGTGAAGGGCCACCGATCGACGTGGTCTTTCGGTCGGCGAGCACGATCTTCCGACTGATCGGCTCGATCTTCGGGAGAACCCCACCGTCGGACGCCGTCGGGCAGGCGAATGTGACACCGACGGGCGTCCGCGCGATCGAGTTGGCGGATCCGGCGGGCTTCGACGTCGGTGACACCGTGCTGGTCGGCGCCGGGACCACGTCAGCGGAACTGCGTGTCGTCGTCGACACCTCCCCGCTGACGTTCGATCGGCCGTTGACCGAGAACCACGCGGTCGGCGCAGTCGTGGTCGTCGTGTCACCGGGTGCCGCTGGGGCGCTGCATCCGTTGGTGCCGGCGCGAGTGTTCGAGACCCGTGCGGACGAGGTGACGGTCGATGGCCGGTTCGAGGGCGTTGGTCGCCTCGCGGCAGGTTCGGTGACGCGGATGCAGATGGGTGGTCGTGGTGGTGTCAGTCCTGACGCTGCTGCGGTCGCGGTGAACGTGACGGCGATCCGTCCGGGTGCGGTGGGCTTCGTGACGCTGTTTCCGTGCGATGAAGAGCAACCGGTGACGTCGAGCCTGAACCACCGTGCCGGTGGTGTTGCCGGCAACTCCGGGATCGTCAAGCTGAACGATGACGGCGAGTTGTGTGTGTTCACCTTCGCGGACACCGATTTGGTGGTCGATGTGAACGCCTGGCTCGCGCAAGCGCCGTCGTTCTCGTCGCTGACGCCCGCTCGTCTGGTGGAGACCCGTCCGGGTGAGGTGACCGTCGACGGTGAGGAGCAGGAGTTGGGTCGTCTCGCAGCGGGTTCGGTGACCGAGGTGCAGATCGCTGGTCGTGGCGGTGTGGATGCCGATGCCGATGCGGTGGCGTTGAACGTGACGGCGATCCGACCGGCGGGCGTCGGCTTCGTGACGTTGTATCCGTGTGACGAGGATCGTCCGACGACGTCCAGTTTGAACTATGCGGGAGGGGGCGCCGTCGGGAACTCGGCGGTCGTGAGCCTTTCGGCAGAGGGCACGCTGTGTGTCTTCACTCGGGCCGAGACGGATGTGGTGATCGACGTCAACGCGTGGCTCGCGGACGACGAGCGTTTCGATCCGTTCGTGCCGGCGAGGTTCTTCGAGACCCGTTCAGGTGAGGTGACCGTCGATGGTCGGTCGCAGGGGGTCGGTCGTCTCGATGCGATGTCGGTGACGCCGATCCAGATCGCAGGGCGCGACGGCGTCGCGGCAGATGCGTCTGCGGTGGCGTTGAACGTGACGGCGATCCGCCCCGATGGTCCGGGGTTCGTGACGTTGTTCCCGTGCGATGAGGACCAGCCCACGACGTCGTCGCTGAACTACGCCGGTGGTGGTGCGGTCGGTAACTCCGGGGTCGTGAAGCTCGGAGACGATGGCACCGTGTGCGTGTTCACGAGGGCGGCGA
Source organism: Ilumatobacter sp. (assembly GCF_046290335.1). Lineage (GTDB taxonomy): Bacteria > Actinomycetota > Acidimicrobiia > Acidimicrobiales > Ilumatobacteraceae > Ilumatobacter_A. The sequence continues at coordinate 36,286 of NZ_JBKAGH010000012.1, forward strand.
CCGATCTGGTGATCGACGTGAATGCGGCGTGGGCCTGAGCGACAGAGTGGGTCAGACCCACTCTGTCGCTCGCAGCGGCGGATCCGGTTGGCTTCGCCGCGCGCTGCTCGTCGCGGCCCTGGCCGCGTGCAGCGGTGGCGATCCGTCGTCCGGTCCGGCGTCGGATCCGTCGCCGACATCGGTCTCGGCGGGAACCGACGACGCGTCGAACGACGACGGGGCGGCAACGACAACACCGAGCGCCACGTCGAGCAGTGCTCCATCGAGCATCACGAGCACCACGGTGCCGCCAGCGATGCTTCCGGCCGGGGTCCGTTGGAGTGAACCCATCGGGCTCGTGACCAGTTCGGCGCTGCCGCGAGTGCAGTCCCTCGAGGTGATCGACGGTTCGGTCTGGCTGCTCGCCCAGCGCTGGAACGGCATGTACGTCGGACGATCCGACGACGCCGGAATCACGTGGACCGAAATCGCCGTCGTCCCGCCGCCGAGCAGCGGAGCGATCGGGCCGGTCGGAATCACGCGCGGCGCCAGCGGTCGTCTCGTCATCCACGCGAGCGCCAGCTCCCGGTGCAGTGCGTCGATCGATGTGGGTGACGGGTTCTTCGAAACATCGATCTGCCGGCGTCGCCGTCCGGTCGTCTTCGTGTCCGACGACGACGGTGCCACCTGGCGTCGCTCCGATCCGCCGGCGATGGCGCCGCCCGGCGACGTGACGATCGATCTCGTCGACGTGGTGTCGACGGCCGACGGCTTCCTGGCAGCCGGCACGGTCAAGGGCCCGGATTGGCACGTTCGTCTCTGGTCGTCGCCCGATGGCGAGAACTGGTCGCTCGACCGGGAGGTGCGAGCACCGGGCAGTTTCCTGAGCGCCGAGGACCTCGTGTTCGACGGCGAGAATTTGCTGCTCGCGGCGTCGGAACACCCGTGCTCGTCGCCGAACGACAACACGCCCGGATGGATCCTCGGCACCGCGTGGGTCGACCACGTCCGGTTGTACATCGGGACGAGGATCGCCGATCTCGAACTGGCGACACCCGACCGTCATCCGCTGGCCCGACCGCCGAGTCCCTTGGCCGACTGCGCGATCGTCAGCGGGTTCGACCTCTCGAACACCGACCTGTATCCGACGGCGCGGGCCGCGCTGGTCGGCGACGAGATCGTCGTGCTGGAGATGACGCTCTTCAGCACGGAGGAGCTCGACGACGACGCCGACCTGAGCGTCCTCGGTTCGCGCCGACTCGCGCAACTCGTCGACGGCGAGTGGGAACTGATCGAAGTGGACGGGGTGCCGGTCGACGTCCCCGGAGCGGGCGAACCGCTCCTCGACGTCGACGGCCAGCCGGGTCTCTTCGAGACAGAATCCGAGAGCCAGCTGCTTGAGTGGACCCGGCTACTGCTTCCCGGCGAGAACGCTCCGCTCGAGCTCGTGCGTTCGGATCGGCCGCTCGTGGCGCGAGATCTGCAGGCCGCCACATGGATCGACGGGACGCTCCTCGTGGCGGGAGCAACCAACGACGCGCCGTTCGCCGACGTCACCTTCGCGACCGATCGCCGCGAGACGCTCAACGTGTGGCGATCGGTCGAGGTCCCCGAGGGCGAGCCGTTCGCGTGCGACATCTCGGCGAATGGTTCGTGTCGCTTCGGCGACCTGTCGACCGTCGACGGCTACCCCGACTTCACCGTTCGCGACCTGTCGGGCATCGACCTGTCGTTCGCCGACCTCGGCGAGGCCGACTTTTCCGGGTCGACGCTCGTCGGGGCTCGGATGTGGGAGGCGTCGTCGTCTGGCGCAGACTTCTCGAATGCCGACCTCCGGCTCTCGCAGCTCGGCAACGCGGAGCTCGGCTCGGCGCTCGGTGCGAACTTCGAGGGCGCGTCGCTGGCCGGGGCCACCATCGACGACGTGACCGACGCGAATCTGGCCGGTGCCGACCTGCGTCGAGCGTGGTTGGGCCTCACGACCCTTCAGAATCCCGCGGGACTCGATCTCGAGCAGGCTCGACTCCGCTTCATCCCCGTCGCGGGGGTGCCCTTCGAGATCTCGCTGGCGGGCGTGGACCTCACGGACGTGTCGATCGACGTCGACTTCTCGGCGGACGAGTTGCTCGTCGTGACCGACCTGACCGGGGCGGTGCTCGACGGCGCCTCGTTCAGCGGCGTCGACCTGACGCAGGTCGGTCCCGAGGTCGACTTCACCGAGATCGACGTGTGGGACGACTCGATCTGCCCCGACGGCCTCCCGCCCGACGACGGCCCCATCGGAACCTGCGTGCGAGCATCCTGAGCGACAGAGTGGGTCTGACCCACTCTGTCGCATCGGCTCGGACGGGCGGATGTTGTCGGTCGAGGTGACAACGTCGTCGGTGTCTGGCAGACTGCAATCGGTCGACGTGGGCCGGTGATCGCGATCGCGATGCCGATGTCCCCGTCGACACGGTGACAGACCTGCCGGGGTTGGTGACGTAGACGGGCGGTACCGATCCCGGCGGTCTCGTCCGGTCCGCCTCGTCCGGTCCGACTCCTCCCGCCGGACTCCTCCGGCCGGAGCGTCACATACGGTGGGGCGATCTGTTGGTCAACTGTTACCGGGCGTTTGGGACACTCGAGGGATGCAACAGCTTCATCGGCCCACTCGACGTCACAACCTGTTTCGCTGTTCGATGCTGATCGTGATCATCGGACTGCTCGCCGCCGCCGTCACGGTGGCGCCACCGACCGAAGCACCTGCAGCCGTCGCCGCGCCCAACACCGGCTCGTTTCCGGACTGCTTGGGAGATGATGACGACGACACCGATCCGCAGTGTCTTCCCAACTCCGACACCACCGACGTGCAGGCCATCGTCCTGGGCTCGTTCGGTGGCCCTGGAACCATCACGATTCGCACCTCGTTCCTGTATCCGGCATGCGACCTCTTCACCGCCACCACCAACTGCTACTTCTCCGTGGATCGCCCGACCATCAGCGGCTGCACCTACATCGACGGCGACGCGACCGATCCACAGGACTGCGGAAGCTACGAGGACCTGTACAAGGACCCGCCCGAGAACGTCGGCGACGAGTTCACCTACGAGAGCGGCACCGCAACGAGCTTCTCCGGTGTGGTGACGCAACTGAGGTGTTCAGGCCAATACGACACGCTCTACGTCTTCGGTGGTGACCAGCGGACCGACTTCGTGTGGCGCGAACGCGGCCCGAAAACGGCGAACTGCGACATCACGATCGATCTCCCGACTCCGGACGCGCTCCCCGGCGAAACCTTTCTCCAGGTGCGTGTCGGTGGTCGGGTCTGCGAGGCCGATTCCGGAATCAACTGCAGCAAGAGTCGCTCGGTGAAGGCATACGCCTGGCTTCGAGTGTTCGGCTCGGAGGCCACCGACAAGGTCGAACCCGTCGACCCGGCGCGGGTCTTCGACACCCGTCCGGATGAAGAGACCGTCGATGGCGACGGCAAGGGCAATGGTCCGCTCCCGGCAGGATCGACCACCTGCTTCAAGGTGACCGGCCGGGCTGGTGTGCCGGCGAACGCCAGCGCGGTCATCGTCAATGCGACGGCGATCCAAGCTGCATCCGTCGGCTTCATCACGCTGTTTGCCAAGGGTTCGAATCGGCCGCAGACCTCCTCGTTGAACTTCGCGCCAGGCGGCGCTGTCGGGAACACCGCGATCGTTCAGGTCGGAACGGGGGGCGAGATCTGCGTCTACAACTCGACCAGCGTCGGACTCGTGTTGGACGTGACCTCCTACGTCGGCGACACCGAAGCAGTCAGACCGCTCGAACCCTCGCGTCTCGTCGATTCCCGCGAGTCCGGGGAGACCGCAGATGGGGTCGACGAAGCCGAAGGGCGACTCGAAGCGGGTGAGGAACTCGAGGTACAAGTCACCGGTCGTGGTGGGGTCCCCACCGACACCGTTGCCGTCGCCGTCAACGCGACGGTCGTGTCTCCAGACGACGTCGGGTTCATCACGCTGTATCCCTGTGACGGTGCTGCACCCGTGACCTCCTCGCTCAACTACAACGCTGGCCAGACGACCGGAAACTCAGGCATCGTCGGGTTGAGCGACGAGGGCACGCTCTGTGTGATCAGCGACGAAGACACCGACATCGTTCTCGATGTCACGACGTCGTTCAGCGAGGACGAGGACTTCGATGCGTTCCTGCCGGCACGCCTGCTTGACACGCGGGCGGGACTCCAGACCGTGGACGGGGAGTCCGCCGGCGACGGGAAGTTCGAGGCGGGTGACGTGCGCAAGGTGCAGGTCGCAGGTCGCAGTGATGTGCCGAGCGATGCCAAGGCTGCCGCCGTGAATGTCACGGCGGTGCGGCCCGAGGGAAACGGGTTCGTCACCCTGTTCTCCTGTGACGAGGCCCGGCCCCTCGCCTCATCGTTGAACTTCGGTGCGCGGGACTTCGCAGTCGGCAACTCAGCAGTCGTCACACTCTCCGACGACGGCTCGCTCTGCGTCTATGCCCATGAGGCGACGCACATCACGATGGACGTCAACGCGGCGTTCTCGGGAGCCGAATGACGCACACGCCGACGGGATTTCGCCAGGTGACGTGATCACACGACGCGATCAGGTGGTGTGATCGAATGGTGTGATCGAATGGTGTGATCGAATGGTGTGATCGAATGGTGCGATCCCGTCGGAGCGGTCCTAGCCTGGGCACGTCCAACAACCGATTCGGTTCTCGCCTGAGACCGTTGGTCCGCTCCGACCCTCACCGGTCGGCGCGGGTAATGAGGCGCCTGCCTCGCCAACCGAGGTGCATGCCTTCGACGATCCAGTCTCGCCATCGTGCGGGCCTGCGCTCCTCGCTGGTGTTCGCATCTGATGCGAGCACCCCGAGTAGAGCGAAAGGAGGAATGCACAATGTCAGAAGAAACCAAGACACCACGCCCCGACAAGGTGGCCGTGGTCGACGAAGTCACCGCAAAGCTGAAGGAAGCGTCCGCCGTGTTCGTGTCGGAATACCGTGGTCTCACCGTCGGTCAGCTCGCTGATCTGCGCAAGCCGTTGCGGGCCGCCGGCGCCGAGCACAAGGTGTACAAGAACACGCTGGTCAAGTTGGCGGCAACCGCCGCCGACATGGACGGCCTCCACGAGCACCTGACCGGCCCGACCGCCCTCACGTTCGTGAGCGGCGACATCGCGGCCGCGGCCAAGGCGCTCACCGAGCAGGCGAAGGTCACCCCGGCCCTCGTGGTCAAGGGCGGCATGATGGGAACCACCGTCATGTCGGCCGACGATCTCAAGGTCCTCGCCGATCTGCCACCCCGCGAAGTGTTGCTGGCGAAGTTCGCTGGCGCGTTGCAGGCACCGCTGGTCAAGACCGCCGGTCTGCTCCAAGCGCTGCCCCGCAACTTCGCATACGGCCTCAGCGCCCTCATCCAGCAGCGCGAAGAAGCTGCCTGATTCCCGGTCCCCGATCGGGGATCGACGCCACAGAACTGATGCTGCTGGATGACCAGCGCGAACCACATCGAAAGAGAGAACACCATGTCCAAGGAAGAAATCCTCGACGCGATTTCCGCACTCACCGTGATCGAGCTCAAGGAGCTCCTCGACGCCTTCGAAGAGAAGTTCGAAGTCACCGCTGCGGCCCCCGTGGCCGTCGCTGCTGCCGGCGCCCCCGCTGGCGGCGACGCCGGTGGTGCCGCTGAAGAGCAAGACGAGTTCGACGTGATCCTCAACGGCGCTGGCGCCCAGAAGATCCAGGTCGTCAAGGTCGTCAAGGACCTGCTCGGCGTTGGCCTCAAGGACGCCAAGGACCTCGTCGACGGCGCCCCCAAGCCGCTGCTCGAGAAGGTCAGCAAGGACGACGCCGAAGCCGCCAAGGCCAAGCTCGAAGAAGTCGGCGCCGACGTCGAATTGAAGTGATCACCGGCGTTCGGCCCGCATGGTCGGGTGTGAACGTC
>NZ_JBKAGH010000013.1:0-28186 GCF_046290335.1 Ilumatobacter sp.
AGGTCGTCGTGCAGGTCGTCGTGCAGGTCGTCGTGCAGGTCGTCGTGCAGGTCGTGGTGGAGATCGCTGTGCCGGGCGATCGCCTCGTCGATGTTCGTGACGCAGCAATAGGGTCGACGAGATGACGATCGACTACCAGCGGATCTACCACACGGGCGTGCGCGTGCCGAGTCTCGACGCTGCGATGGCCGAGCTCGGCGGCCCGCTCGGTCTCACCTGGGCCGAGGTTCGCGAGTCGGAGCAGGCGGTGTGGACACCCGACCGGGGCCAGCACACGGTGCCGTTGCGCTACACCTACTCCTGCGAGGGTCCGCAGCATCTCGAGCTGCTCGAGGGCGAGGCCGGCAGCGTGTGGGACGGCCGCGAGCAGCCGGGCGTCCACCACATCGGCGTCTGGGCGGACGACGTCGGGGCCGAGGCCGCTGCCGCACTCGCTGCAGGGTGGACCTGCGCAGCCGCGCAGAAATCACCCGACGACGGGTTCGGGGTCTTCGCCTACGTGGTTCCGCCCAGCGGCATGATCGTCGAGCTCGTTCAGGCCTCGGTTCGCCCGATGTTCGACCAGTGGTGGGCCGACGGACTGGCCACTGCCGCCCGCGATGCAGCATCCTGATGCCGATGGACTTCGATCTCGATCAGACCGATCACCTCCTCAGCACCACGCGTGCGGTCCGCAAACGGCTCGACCTGACCCGACCGGTCCCACGCGAACTGGTCCTCGACTGCATCCGCATCTCGACGCAGTCACCCGCAGGAGGCAACTACCAGAAGTGGCGCTGGGTCATCGTCGACGATCCGGACAAGAAGGCCGTGATCGCCGACGCGTACCAGCGGTCGTACGCCCCCTACATCGAGAAGCAGAAGGCGGCGGTCGCCAAGGCCGGCAACGCGGCGCAGTCGAATCCGATCATCGACTCGAGCACCCACCTCGCCGAGGTGCTCGCCGACGTCCCCGTCCTGGCGATCCCGTGTGCGCTCGGGAGCCCAGCCGACGCCGGCGACCTCGGTGGCGGCCAGCAGGGTTGGTGGGGGTCGGTGATCCCTGCGGTGTGGAGCTACTGCCTGGCGGCTCGATCTCGCGGTCTGGGCACGGCGTGGACCACGCTGCACCTGCCGTACGCCGACGAGGTCGGTGAGGCGCTCGGCATCCCCGATTCGGTCACGCAGCTCGCGTGCATCCCGACGGCGTACTACACCGGCGACGACTTCAAACTCGCCAACCGCAAACCGGCCGAACAGGTCACCTACTGGAACTCGTGGAAGCAGGCAGACATCGATGGATGACGGAAAACGACCCAAGATGCAGATCGGCGTGGTCTACCCGCAGACCGAATTGCGCGGCGACCCCGACGCGGTGCGAGCGATCGGCCTCGCCACCGAATCGCTCGGCTACGACTACCTGCTGGCCTACGACCACGTGCTCGGCGCCGTCCACGCCGATCGTGAGCCTGCGCTGCGCGGTCCGTACACCGAACACGACCCGTTCCACGACCCGTTCGTGCTGTTCGCGTACCTGGCCGGGATGACCGAGCGCATCGAGTTCGCGACCGGCGTCGTGATCCTGCCGCAGCGACAGACCGTGCTCGTCGCCAAGCAGGCGGCCGACCTCGATCTCCTGTCGGGTCAACGGCTGCGCCTCGGCGTCGGCGTCGGCTGGAACTACGTCGAGTACGACGCGCTCGGTCAGGAGTTCACCACCCGAGGGGCGCGTGCCGACGAACAGATCGGCTACCTCCGCCAACTGTGGACCGGCGAGATCTTGGAGTGGACCGGACGCTTCGATGCCATCGATCGTGGGGTGCTGATTCCGGCCCCGACCCATCAGATCCCGATCTGGGTCGGCGGGTTCGGACCCGCTGCGTTCCGGCGCGGCGTCACCCTCGGCGACGGGTTCATGTTCGCTGGCGACGAGGCGAGTGTGATGGCCGCACTCGAATCGGTGCGAGCACTGGCCGAGCAGCACGACGGTGACCGACACCGCGAGCCGAGCGACTTCGGCCTCGAGTTCATCGCCCTACAAGCCGGTTCGGTCGACGCGACGGTCGAGGCTGCGCAGCGTTGGCGGGAGGCTGGCGGCACGCATTTCGCCGCGGTGTCGATGGGCATGGGCCTCGACTCGACCGAGGCTCACCTCGACTTCTTCAGTCAGGTCGCGGAACGTCTCAGTTGACTTCGAGGAGATCGACGACGAAGACGAGGGTTTCGTTCGGGGCGATCACGCCGCCGGCACCCTGCGCGCCGTAGCCCATGTGGGGCGGAATGGTCAGGCGACGACGGCCGCCGACCTTCATCCCCTGCACGCCCTCGTCCCAACCCGAGATGACCTGGCCCTGGCCGAGACCGAACCGGAACGGCTCCATCCGGTCCCACGAGGCGTCGAACTGCTTGCCCGTCGACCACGACACGCCGACGTAGTGCACCGTGACGTTGCAGCCGGCGGTGGCCTCGTTGCCATCACCGACTTCGAGGTCGTCGGCGACCAACTCGGTCGGCGGGGCTTCGGCGGGAATGGTGACGTCAGGCTTCTTCACGGCCGACAACCTATCGGGCGACGTGTAGGCGGACGGCCGCTGGATCGTTGGCGTACTGGCCGATCTCGACCAGATACTCCCCCGGCTCGGTCCACCATCGGCCGTCGCGTCGCACGTCGAGTTGCGACCAGTCGAGGTCGATCGCGACCGACCCGACGTCACCGGCGTCGAGATGCACACTTGCGAACCCGATGAGCCGACGACGGGGACGCTCGACCGTCGAGCCGTCGAGCCCGGCGAACGCGAACACCACCGTCGACCCGGCCCGCTCACCGGTGTTGCGCACCTCGACCACGACGCGCTGCGACTCGACGTCGCGCTCGGCGACTGCGCTAGCGGTGTCGAGCCTGGCGGTGTCGAGCCTGGCGTCGCCCAACTCGAACCTCGTGTAGCCCGCCCCGGCTCCGAAGGGGAACTGCGGCGCGTGGCCGTCACGATCGAGCAGCCACTGACCGTGGAACAGGTCGTAGGTGGCGACGTCGGCGTCTTTGTCGAAGTACGGCAGGTGCGCCGCGTCGGTCGGGATCACGAACGGGAGCCGACCGCCCGGCTCGGCGGCTCCGACCAGCACGTCGGCGAGGCCGTTGCCACCCTCGACACCGCCGTACCAGCCGATGACCAGCGCCTGCACCGAGTCGGCCCACGGCATCATCACCGCGGAGCCGCACTGCACGACGACCACGACCCGGTCGCTGAGCGACGCGGCCTCGGCGATCAACGCTTCATCGGAGGCGCTGAGACGCAGCGACGTCCGGTCGCCACCCGGCGACATCCCCGACGGCTCGGCCGGCTCAGCCGGGACGAGCGTCTCGGGCTCATCGACAGCGGCCGAGCTCTGCGGATCGATCATCGCGCCGGCCGGAATCTCGGACGGAGTGTCTGGCGGAATCCCGGCCGATGCCGCTGGGGGCGTCGCGCCCGGTGTCGCTGTTGGCGCTGCGAACCCGAGGTCGGGGTGATCCATCGGGGGGAACAGCTCCGCGATCAGCGGTGCCGTGCCGGCATCGTCGATGTACTCCCCTTCGTCGTGCTTGGTGTACCCGACGACGACCACGACGAGGTCGGCGTCACACGTCGACGCCCGAACGGACGGGTCGGACAGGTCGTCCGCCGCCGCGATCTTCGCCGTCGGCATCGCCGCACGCAACCCGGCCAGCGGCGTGACGACCGAGGTCGACTTCACGTCCGACGAACCGCCGTCGCCGAGATTCGCCCTGTCGGCGAGCGGGCCGAGCACCACGAGCTGCTCGATCGCCGTTGCGTCGACGGGCAGCAGCTCACCATCGTTGCGGAGCAGCACGGCCGCTGCGGACGCGACCTCACGGGCGAGAGCTCGGTGCGGCGTCGAGCCGATGATCGCCGAGCTCGGGGCTGCGTCGAGCTGTCGACGGAATCGCAGCAACGTCGCGACGATCCGCTGGACACACCGGTCGACGTCGCCGACCTCGAGGTCGCCTGACGCGACGGCGTCGCCGAGACGCATCGCTCGTTGCTGGCGAAACGGCATCTCGACGTCGAGCCCGGCTCTGACCGACGCGACGGCGTCACGGAGCCCGAAGATGAAGTCGGAGACGACGAACCCGTCCCAACCCCACTCAGAGCGCAAGATGTCGGTGAGCAGCATCGCGTTCTCGCCGCACCATTCGCCGTTGACCGAGTTGTACGCGCTCATCGTCGACGCGACGCCCTCGGCCGCGACCCGACGGAAGTGCGGGAGGTAGACCTCGTGCAGCGCCCGTTCGTCGACGGCCACATCGACACGGAACCGGGCGTTCTCCATCGAGTTCAGCGCGAAGTGCTTCATGCACGCCATCACGTGGCGCTGCAGCCCACGCGTGAACGCAGCGGCCATCTCACCGACGTGGTGCGGGTCGTCACCGTAGGTTTCCTGCGCTCTCCCCCACGCCGGATGGCGCAACAGGTTCATGCAGACCGCCCCGGTGAACGTGGCGCCCGCCGCACGCAGTTCGAGACCGATGACGTCGCCGACGCGCTCTTCGACGGTCGGGTCGAAGATGGCGCCCCGGGCCATGCTCACCGGGAACGCCGTCCCGTCGACGATGACCGCGCCCCGCGGCCCGTCCGAGAACTCGAGGCCGGGCACGCCGAGCCGCTCGACCTTCGCCGCCGGCCACGGATGCGTGTAGTACCCGCCCGAGGTCATGTCGACGAGACCAGGCCAGAACGGTGTGTCGCCGTCGAGACAGCCCAACTTCTCGTCGAGCGTCATGGCGGCCACGATCACCGCTGCTTCGTCATGGGGATTCGCACCCTCCTCGACGCGTCGTGCTGCCTGCGAGAACATCGTCGTCATCATTTCATCATCGCCGATCCACCATCCGGCCGGCGTCGCGGTCGGGGTGACGATCATGCTGCGCCGCGCGTCGGCAGTCGGTCGGGGACAGATCGAGAGTGGAGCGTGCCGTTGGGGAGCCGAACGGTCACGTGCCTGCTGCGAGGATCGAGCCGTAGTCGCCATCGCCCTTCGTGCACCCGGTGGTGATGGAAACTGCACAGCGGCAACAGATTTGCGAGATCGGTCGCGCCGCCCTCCTCCCACTCGTGGAGATGGTGGACGTGGCATCGATCGAAGTGTGCGTCGCAGCCGTCGATCGCGCAGGTTCGGTACCAGGCCCGCAAAGCAGATCGTTGCGCGCTCGTGGCAAGCCGGCGCGAGCGGCCCACGTCGAGCACCTCGCTCTCGCCGCCCAGGACGATCGGCACGATCTTGGCTTCACACGCATGCCGGCGCGCTGTCTCGGCCGGAATGGGCGACCCGTCGGAGTACTCGCAGATGGTGTCGCCGTGGCGCCCCTGCGTCAGCGTCCGGTAGTCGATGAGGACGGCCACTTCGGCCGGACCCATGCCCGTCGCGACCGCCTCACCACACACCACGGCTTCGAGCGCTCGCGCCAGCAACTGGTCACGTCGCAGGCCTCGATGCTGATCGAGCTTGGTGAGCGCCGCCGCTTCGTGATCGAGCGCTCGCCGTATCTTGTTGCCGGCCTCGGGAGTGAGCCGGGCGTACAACGTGTGCATGCCGGTCTCGGTGTCGATGGGCCCGCGTGGCATCATCGGCTTGCCGTTCGGCTCGATCGAGCCCGTCGTCGTCGGTGATCTCGTCGACGATCGTGTGCAACTTGCGGCGGAACGTCTCGGGCAAGAACGACGCTGCGAGCTCGGTGATCTCTGCATCACGAGCGAAGAGCTCGGCGCGATGTTCGTCACCGAGTCGGCCGGCGACCCCGGCCAACGCATCGGCGTGTTCGGCGCCGACCTTGCCCTGGCCGAGCGCGTCGTTGAGCCTGGGAGCTTCACCGAGCGTTTCCGAGCGACGCTCGACCTTCTCGGCGGAGCGGCGTGACGAGCGACCCTGCCGACCGAGCACGTCGACGGCCGGGACGCTCTGACCGGATTCGTGCAGCTCCGTGAGCCGTCGTGTCAGCGCCGCTTCGATCTGATCGGTCTTGCCGCGAATGATCGAGATGTCCCGCAGGGCTCCTGCGACGGCACCCATCGACATCGACGACACGTCGATCCGATCGAGACGCTCGAGTCGTGCGGCCACTGACATGACAACATCATAGCGAACATCTGTTCGCTTGTATATACCTGCACATGGTTTTTTCAGATCACTAGACGAGGGGCGATCGCTCTCGGCGATGGCGAATCGAACACAGCGACGCTCATGCGGCGACGCCAACACACGACGACGCTCCGCCCTCGACACATCGGTGGCTACGGTGCACATGGTGCCGTTCACGTTGCTGCCCGCCGTCGATGTCTCCGTCGGCCGCGCGGCTCGGGTCACCGGCGGCGACGCAGCCAGCGAGGCAGACGTCGGCGACGCGCTCGGCGCAGCGCGTGCATGGCAACGCGACGGCGCGGACTGGCTGCATCTGGTGGATCTCGACGCGGCATTCGGTCGCGGTACCAACGCATCGCTGCTCCGTGCCATCGTCGCCGATGTCGACATGCAGGTGCAGTGGTCCGGTGGCGTCCACCACGACTCGGTCCTCGACGTAGCGCTCGCATCGGGATGCGACCGCGTCGTCGTGAGCACCGCAGCGCTCCACGACCTCGACTGGTGCGCCCGCGTGATCTCCGAGTACGGACCACGGATCGCCATCGCGTTGGACGTCCGCATCGAGCTGCTCGACGACGGGACACCCGACTACCGGCTCGCACCGAGAGGCGGAGGCGGAAGCTTCGGCGGTCTGTGGGACACGATCCGGCGCCTCGATACCGAAGGCTGCTCACGGTACGTCATCACCGACGTGTCGCGGGACGGGTCGCTCGACGGCCCGAACATCGACCTCTACCAGTCGGTCACCCGGGTCACCGGCACGCCGGTCATCGCATCCGGTGGCATCGCGACCCTCGCCGATCTACACGCCCTCGCCCGGATCCCCTCGACGCCGCCCAGTGACCGCGCACCCGACCGCGCAACTGGCCGCGCACCCGACCGGGCGGTGCACAGCGGCTCGCTTCCAGGCGACTCCACGACGAACCGCACACGACCAGTGCTCGAGGGAGCCATCGTCGGCAAAGCCCTGTACAGCGGGCGCTTCACGCTGCCCGCAGCCCTGGCCAGGGTGGCCGCCGAACCCGGCGACGACTGACCTTCGTCGTCGCCCCGATCCTGGAAGGGGTCGCCCGCTGCCGACGCCGACAAAGACCACGCCGACGACCACGACAGCGACGGCCACGACAGCGACCATCACGACAGCGACGGCCACGCCGCCGCAGCGGGGGCTCGTTCGACGATGGCAGACTCACGTACGTGCAGATCAAGGAGTTCGTGGTCGGCGACGGCGAGCAACTGGTCGCCTTGTTCGCCGAGGTGCTCCCCGACTCGCCGACGGCGCTCCTCGCTGCGCTGGACGAACCCGAGTCGTTCCTCTCCCAACCGAGTTCCTTCGCGCTCGGGGCGTACGTCGGCGAATCGGCGGCCGGGCTGGCCTGGGGGATGCAGATGCGATCGCCGAGCGGGCGCCTGACCACTTATCTTCACGAACTCGACGTCCACGAACGCTGGCGCCGCCGCGGCATCGGGACCGCGCTGGTCACCGAGGCGATGTCGCTCGCTCGCCGCACCGGATCGACCAAGTTCTGGCTCTCGACCGGCGGGCACAACGACGTGGCGCAAGCGCTGTACGCGTCGCTCGGCGGGGGCCGCAAGCCGCTCGGCGACGTCAACTACTGGTGGGACCTCGACTGAGGCACTCGCAGGCACCCAGCCGGGCCACGTCTCGTCAGTACACTTCGTCGATGCAGGTGGAGGCAACGCAGGTGGAGCCGACCCGGCTGATCCCGGCCGACGTCTGGGCCACGATCCGCGAGCTCGGCGTCGCTCGACGTTTCGAGGATGGCGACGTGCTGCTGCATCACGGCGGCGAGGGCCGCTCGTGTTATGCGATCCGATCCGGCATCGCCCTGGTCACGGTGACGTCGACGCAAGGAGCGACGCTCGTCCTCGGGCGTCGTGGGCCCGACACGTTGGTCGGCGAACTGGCAGCGCTCGAAGGCGCCCCTCGTTCGGCGACGGTGACCGCGAAGAGCCAGCTCGACACCTACCGGCTCACCTCGGATCAGCTCCACGCGACACTCGAGCGCCATCCGGACTGGGCGGTGTCGCTGCTCGAACACCTCGCCGGCCGAATCCGCTCGCTCACCGAGCGGTACGCACTGCGCAGCGAGGATCTTCGCCGGCGGGTCACCGAGGTGTTGTCGACCCACCTCGAGGAAACGGGCGATCCCGTCTTCCGGTCCAGCAGAGAGGAACTCGCCGGGTGGGTCGGAGCCACCCGAGAAGCGGTGATCCGATGCCTTCAGCAGATGCGGGCCGACGGGGTCGTCCTGCTTCGGCGAGGTTCCGTCCAGTTGGTGCAGGCGACCCCGATCACGCGCTGATCTCGATCCCTGCCGACCGCAGCGCGTCCCGTGGCCTCGGACCCGAGCCCGGCGTTTACCTGACGACGGACCGGTCGCCGCGCACTTGATCCGCACGGACGCCACTGTGTCGAGCGGGTCGAGGAGCGGCACTACGGTGGCGGTCTCGTCGAACTCGGGAGGAAGTCGATCATGGGTACTCACGTTGACGTCGTCATCGTCGGAGCGGGTCTGGCCGGACTGAACGCCGCATGGGAGTGCCAGAAGCGCGGGGCCAGCGTCGCCGTGCTCGAGGCTCGCGAGCGAGTCGGTGGGCGCGCCTCGACGGTGACGGAGTCGTACAACAGCCGCCCCAGCCATTTCGACGAGGGGGCACACTTCATCGGCGACGAGCGGTATCAGGGACGAATCTGGAGTCTGTGCAAGGAACTCGACGTCGAGGTCTTCCCCCAGTACGACGGGCCCGACACACCGTCGTGGGTGCCCGGAAGTTCGCTTCCCTTCTGGGCTGGCAAGGGCGCGAACCTGCAATGGAACGGATCCAGCTTCGACGCGTACATCGGAGGAACGATCCCACCGAGCACCGCAGGCCAGCACTACCTCGCCTACCTCGAACAGCTCAGCGAGTCGGTGCCGCTGTCCAACGTCTCGCGCATGCCCCAGGCCAAGGAATACGACGCGATGTCCGTGTGGGACTGGGTCACCACGATCAACCTGCCTGGGTACGGACCGGCTCCCGACTCGTTCCAGGCGCTGGCACGGATGCTGTGCCGAGTCGGCTTCTCGACCGAGCCGGAGAACATCAGCATGCTGTGGATGTTGTTCTACATCAAGTCGAGCGGCGGCCTGCAAGTGTTCCAAGCACTGCGTTGGCCCGTGCAAGGTGCTCAGGGCTATCGAGTCAGGAACGGCGCGCAGTCCATCGCAGCCGCCGTGCAGCGTCGGTTGCTGGCAGCCGACTCAGGGTGCATCCACGAGGGTGCCCAGGTCGTGTCCGTCGTCGACGACGGCACCGAAGTCACCGTCGAGACCACACAGGCAGGCACGTTCGTCGGCAAGCAGGCGCTCATCGCCATGGCGCCGCTGCTGTGCGAGAAGATCTCGTTCACGCCGGCGTTGTCACCCGCTCGAGTCGCAGCGACGGCAAACATGGCGAACTCCTACATGATCATGGTGTACGTCACTTTCGACGAGGCGTTCTGGCGAACCAACACGACGATGTACCCGAACGGCACCGTCAATGGAGTGCCGACCGAGAACATCTCTCGGTTCGGACTGTCCGGCGACGCGTTGTTCGTCGACGGCCCAGTTGTGTGGATGATGGACAACACGTCGGCCGAGGGTCAACCGGCGGTGTTCGCCTTCCTCGTCGGCGACGAAGGCCGAGCATTGGGTGCAGAACCTCTCGCGAAGCGGCAGGCAGCGGTCCTCGACGTCATGACGAAGACCTTTGGTCCCGACGTCGCCAAGTACAACCCGGTGTATCACGAGAAGAACTGGAACCTCGATCCCTTCTCCGAGGGCTGCCCCGCGTCGCATTTCAAACCCGGCGGGTTCCTCGACTCCTTCGAGCACATCTTGCTCACTGGCCTCGGACCCAAGCCGCACGGAAACGTCCACTTCGCATCGACCGAGGCGGCCACGATCTCGAACGGCTACATGGACGGTGCGGTGTGGGCCGGCCAAGAAGTGGCGGCGAACATCCTGAGCGCGCTCGGAACGACAGCCGGGGCCACACCGTCGCTGGCTCGACAGATGGAGATGGAATGGTGTGTTCGAACCATCTTCGGCGCCGTTGAGGCACAGGATCCGATGATGGAGTGGCCCGCGCTCGCTGACGACGTCGTGTTCCACCCTCCAGGCGGCAACGCGCTGGGAGGCGGGCCGTACCTCGGCCAGGGCGGCACGGTGGCGTTCTACGAGCGGCTCGGCACCTACATCAGCCTCACGTCGGTCGACCTCGAGACCATCACGATCGACGCGGTCTCGAACACCGCCTACGCCTCGTGGAGCAACGCCGGGATCGTGAACACGACCGGAGCACCGTTCCGCGGCGTCAAGGCCGGCATGTTGTTCAAGTTCAGCGATCCTTCCTCACCCGATGTCGTCATCGTCGAAGACTGGCTGCTGATGGACGTCGAGCTCGTCGACGCGATGGTCGATGGACGGACGATTCCGTCGGTCGAGCTCCCACCTGCGTCGTCACCCGCCTCGTCACCCGCCTCGTCACCCGCCTCGATCTCGGCCCCGGAGTCGACGACGGGCTCGATGACGACGGATGTTCCGCTCCATCCATCCACAGCGGTCTCGCAACTCACCGCAACCCTCCTCCCCGAGCTGACGATCGGGCCGCGTACGCTGATGTACGGCCCAGGAGGGGCGCGATGGCCGACCGGTCCGTTCCAAGGCCCTGCAGGTGCCGACGAATTCCTGCGATACGTCGCCGCAGTCCGCATCATGTCGGCGACCACGACGAACATCGCCGTCGACCTCGAGTCGCTCACGATTCAGCTGACGCTCGACATCACCGGGACGGGTGCATCGGGTTCGGCCTACAGCCAGCCGCTCCTCATCCTCGGTCGGATCGCGAATGGAACCAGCCCGATGGAGATCGCGGAAATGCACTACCTGACCGACGCGTCGTCGTTCAACTGACCACTCCTACACCGTCCAGGCGAACGGTTCATCGATCGCGAGCTCCCCGAGCAGCCGTTCGAGCTGACGCTGATGCAGCGCTGACTGCTCAGCCGACGAAGCACCTCGCGTCGAGACGACATGGTGCGCCCGCGCAGCGTCGAAGGGCATCCGCAGACGCTCGGCGAGACGAAGACTTCGACGCCACGAGCGGCGCGCAGCAGCCGGGCGACCCGCCATCATCTGAAGGTCTCCGGCAGTGAGCAGCGCTCTCGGCCCACCGATCGGCGACACCTTCGCACAGCGACCCGCGAAACGGTCCACCGCTCGCGCCCGCTCCGACGAACGCTCGCTCGCCGGATCCCGTCGAGAGGCCGCGAGCACGGCGTCGTGGAGATAACTCGTCGTGCAACACATGTAGCTCTGCAGGCTTCGCAGGCCCTCCACTTCGACCAGCGCCTCGTCCACTGCCGCGATCGCGGCACTGTCGTTGCCGCTGTGGAACTCGAGGAGTGCAGTGGTTGCCAGGTAGGCGACCACGTTGCTCGCGCTCACTTGTTCACGCGTGCCCGCCTCACCGAGCAGTCGCCCGAAGGTGTCGAGCATCTCGCCCAGATCGTCGACCCGATTGAGGCTGCAGAGAGCCGACACGCGGCCGAAGCCGCCCCAGACCTGCGACTGTGCCACACCTCGGTCACGCCCCCAATCCCAGACTCGCTCGTCGATGGCATCGGCCCGGCGGAACTCCCCGAGCATTCGATGGACGTTGCCGAGTCCTCCTGCAGCCGTCTCGAGCAGCTTTCGTTCGCCGCCTTCCGTCGCCGCCGTCATCGCACGTTCATAGTGTTCTCTCGCATCGTCCCATCGCGCCTCCCCGAACTCGTAGGTTCCGACGAGCAGCAGAACACGGGCCCACGTCGACGGATCGTCGAGTTCCGCCGCCATGTCGATCGACGCCCGGCTGTAGTGGTCCGCCTGCCGGGTCCACGAGGGTGTCACCGCCGCAGCGATCGCGAGGTTCGATTGCAGCATCGCTGCGACCGGCGAGGCCCCGGGCAACCGCAGCGCGAGATTGGCGCCGGCGACCGTGGCATACATCGCCGCTTCGAGACGATGGTAGTTGTAGTGGATCTCAGCCAGGAGTGCGTACGCCTCGGCGACCGCTGTCGTCTCTCGCTCGTCATCGATCGGTGGGGCCTTTCCTCGTCGAACCCTGGTGTGGCGGCCGAGCTGGCGGAGCAGTCCGACCGACGTCTCGAATGCCGTCCCGGGCATCGGTTCGTCGAGCGTCGCCACGGCCGCCGAAAGATGCGTCAACGCCGAGCTGTAGTCGCCGAGGTCGACCTCGACCTTGCCGATCAGATGGAACCAGCGGGCACGACGCTCGTCGTCGGCCAGATCCGGACGGTTGTCGACCCGTGCGAGAACGTCGAGGAGGAGCTCTCGGGCTTCCATGCTCGCGTGGTCGTTCACGGCGTTCCGTGCCGCCAGATCCAGATAGTGGATGGCACGGTCGTCGACCTCGGCTCGCGACCAATGGTGTGCGAGCACTGCCGCTTCCGTCTCGGATCCGTCCAGATCCCGTTCGAGCTGTTCGGCGATCGCACGATGGAGTTCGCGTTGCTGGCTGGAGATGAGCAATCCGTACGCGGTGTCGCCGATGATCGAATGTCGGAACCGATGCAACCGGGCACCTGCGACGACCATCGGCTCGAGCAGCCGGGCATCGCAGAGCTCGGCCAACTGGCGATCGAGGTCGGGAATCGAGGAGTCGATCGGGTGCACCGCTGCCAGGAGCCCGTTCGAGAAATCGCGCCCCACGACGCTGGCGACCTTGAGGGTCAGCTGCGTCTCAGGGCTGAGGCGATCGACTCGGCTCGTCACGACGGATTCGACGCCGTCCGGGAAGTCGAGGTCGTCGGCACCGCGGCGCCCCGGCGCAAAATGCGCTCCAGCGGGATCGATGCGGATGACACCCTGGTCTCTGAGCGACAACACCATCTGCTCCGTGAAGAGTGCGTGTCCCTCGGTTCGTTCGAAGACTCGTCGCCCGAGTTCGTCCGACACCGACCGAGCGTCAAGCCGATCAGCGATCAGCCCATCGGTCGCGTCTCGTGACAGCGGGCCGAGCCCGATCTCGATCGAGTCGGCCGAGCCGAGGACACGACGCGCCTCGCTGGGCAGCTCGGAGTCGTCGAGCGGTCGTGCCGCCGTCACGACGAGCGCACCGACGGAGCGCCGCACGAGAAGCTCCAGCAACTGCCACGACGAGGAGTCCAACCATTGGACGTCATCCAGGATCAACAGCGCAGGGTGATCGGCGATCAGATCACCGAGCACCTCGACGAGAAACTCCCGAGTCGTGTCGGCGCGCCCCGTGACATCCAGCCGGGAGACGAACGGCGAGTCGAGCGGCGCGGAGTCGAGCACGGCTCCCAGCAAGCCGGCGCGGCGGTCCTGCCGCCATTTCTCGAGCTTGTCTTGGCACCCGGGGTACGAATCCGGCTCATCGACGAAGCCGGCGAAGAGTTCTCGCCAGGCGCTGTAGGGCTCGGAACGTCGGATGCTGTTTCCCGCTCCGGCGAGGACGTGCAGACCGTTCGTGGCCGCGACGATACGGATATGGTCGATCATCGCAGACTTGCCGACTCCGGCTTCGCCCCGCAGGTTGACCAGCCGGATCTTGCTGCCGACCTCCACCGATCGGATCAAGGGTTCGATCATCGCGATCTCGCGTGTCCGACCGATCAGCGACCGCCGAGCGGCTTGCGGCGCGATCCGGCGGGCGTCGGTCGGGCGATACACAGCAACACGCTCGGCGACACCCTTCAGAACGAGCGGCTCGAGCTCGTCGAACTCGAACGAACCGCACGCGGCATCTCGGGTCGTGGCATCGCAGACCGTGGTGGACGTCGGTGCGTTCTGCATCAGCCGTGCCGCTCGATTGACCACATCGCCGTGCACGGTGTATTCGCGATATCCCGCGCCACCGACCAGGCCGGCGAAGACCGCACCCGTCGACACGCCGATCCGCAGGCCCTGACCGCCTCCCGGAAAGTCGTCTCGGAGACGGGCAGCCAGGTGCACCGCACGCTGAGCGTCGTCCTCATGGCTGCGCAGCGCGGTGCCGAACGCAACGAGTGCCACCAGACCCTTGTCGTCGTAGCGAAGGTAGACGAGGTCGCCCTCGTAGTCGGAGATCGCTTGCTGCATCGAGCGATCGATCCGTTGTGCCGTGGCGAGCGGCAGCACCGAGGTTCCCTCCTGGATCAAGACGAACATCGCCGTGACCCGGCGGAACTCTGCCAGCCAAGCTGCGTGGTCGAGCCGGAGCTGCTCGAGCGTGCCGACCGAGACGAACGCATCGAGCAAGCGGCCATCCACCGAAGCGAGTGTGTGCGGTCGCGCCGGGGTCAGCGGAGCGCAGCTGACGACGCGCCAGCAATCGTCGCCAACCTCCACGACCTCCAACATTGCTCCTCCGTCGACGACGCACGACGAACTCGCCACGACATCTCCGACAGATGCGTGCGCGTCGGCCGCCTTCACCTGGTCCCAGACCGATCCGCCGGCGAGCAGATGCCAACGTCCGTCGACACCACCGACCCGATCGAGCACCAGAGCACCCACGCCCACAGCGATGCGCTGCGCCATCAACCCGAGCGACGGATCTCGCGACGAACGCACGCGCTGCTGGATCTCGTGCGCGCAACCGAGCGCGTTGCGTATGGCGAGTGTTCGATCGTCGAAGAGGTCGGTGGGCCACGCGACGATCGTGGCATCACCGGCGAAGCCGTGGACCAGACCGCCCCATCGACCCACGACGTCGAGCATCACCTCGAAGTGTTGATCGAGTCGACTGGCGACCTGCTCGGCACCACGACGATTCTCGAGGACGAGGCGTTCGGTCCAGGCGGTGAACCCGGTGACATCCGCGAACATCAAGACGCCCTCACACTCGTGGCGCGCCATCTCCGGCGCGAGGTCACCCGAGCCGAACCTGCCGAGGGCGTAGGCGGCGAGCTGCGACACGAACGGTTGTCGCTGGACCGGCCCATCGCTCCCACGGAGGTTCATCCCCAGCTCATGATGGAGCCGAGCCGGTCGCAAGTCAAGCGACACACGTTGACGCAGACGGCTCGGATCGGCTCGCCGACGCGGAACATGGGTGCCGGGCCACAGCCCGACACCCATGCTGCTTCACGTCACCCGGTCAGCAGGTGATTAGGTTGAAGTCCCCGTCCAGCACGTTGGCGCAGGTCGCCGACGCCGATCGGGGCCCACGCAGGATCGTGTTGGCGACCTTTGCTCCACCGTTGAACTGGTGGTTGATGCTGAAGGTCGACCCCAGGAGCAGGGAGTCGCGGATGTCCGGTGACCCGTTCGAGGAGTTGAACCCGATGCTCGTCGTCGCGAACTCTGCCGCTCGGGCATCGATGCGAGTGAACGTGCCGCCCGGCGCACCGGTCGGCGTGTCGTAGAAGATGCCTTCCGCCCGGACCGGGGCCGTCGCGACGAGGCGGGCATCGGAGACTCTCGGTGTCCCCGAGGCCGGCATCGCGAGCGCTTCGCCCGTGGCGTTGACCACGATGTCGACGTTGGAGACCTCGGGGTTCGCACTGATGGCC
This sequence comes from Ilumatobacter sp., assembly GCF_046290335.1. Lineage (GTDB taxonomy): Bacteria > Actinomycetota > Acidimicrobiia > Acidimicrobiales > Ilumatobacteraceae > Ilumatobacter_A. Next base: position 15,686 of record NZ_JBKAGH010000013.1, read on the forward strand.
AGTCCGTAGGCGAAGTTGGTCCCGTCGGACGTGATGCGCACGTCGTCGATCAGCGCCGACGACGCCACCGACATTCCGGTGACCCGACGATCGAAGCCGGTCCCCATGTCGACGTCGACCACCAGGTTGCGGAAGGTGACTCGGCCGCCGCCGGCGTCGGCCAGGATGCCGTAGCCGTAGCGGACGGTGTCGTTCGCCGATGCGTTCTTCACGGTGAGACTCCGGAGTTCCGCCGTCACGGTCCCGGGCACGTGAACGGTCGCCGCCGTGGGGCTGTCGATCGCGTTGCTGCCGGTTGCCGAAATCGTCGTGAGATTCGGGCCGCTTCCCTCGATGTCGACGAAGCTCTTGAGCGTGACACGTTCGGCGTAGTCGCCCGGTGCCACCTGCACGAGGTAGCGGTTGGCCGGACCCGCATCGGTGATCGAGTCGAGCGCTGCCTGGACGCTGGTGAAATCTCCGCCGGCAGTCGCCACCCAGATGACGTTCGCCGGGCTCACCGAATCCACGCCGGGAGCACCCTGCGGTCCCGTCGCTCCCGTTGCACCCTGAACTCCCGCGGGACCAGCCTCGCCCGCAGGACCAGCAGGACCGACCTCACCCGCAGGACCGACCTCACCCGCAGGACCGGCAGGACCCGCCGGACCCGCCGGACCCGCCGGACCTTCGGCCCCGCCGGACGCCGGAACGTAGTAGCCCACGACATCGGCAACGAGGTCGACGGTTCCCGACTCTGCGTAGAACGCGATCGCCCCATCCGCTGAGAGGCTCACATCCACCTTGTTCGGTGTCGGCGGCTGTCCGGCCACCCAGTTCAAGCTTGCTGCGGTCGGCAGTTCTTCCCCGTCCGGATAGACGGTGAGGAACGAGCGCGCCGAAGGATTGAGGGCGGTGACGTTCATCGCGACCGCGGTTGCGTCCGCCGGGATGATGCAATCGCCATTCGCCCCGGTGATCTGTTGCGTGTAGGGCTGACCGCCGACGAGCGGCGTCGATCGCGGACCGACGTTGTTCGCGCCGGGTCGAGAATCGAGCAGCCGACACGGTGTGATGCCGACGAACGACGAGGGCTCGGTCGTCGCCGCCGATGCGAACTGGATCGCCGTCCCGGCGCCAAGTCCGATGGCCACGGTCGCTCCGATCGCGGCCCAACGCGTCCGCAACAATCCCGGGTTCGCTCGGGGTCGTCGACGCCGGGTCGACGCGCCCCCGTGGGCGTGGGACTCGCCGTCGGCATTCATCTCGCCATGTGCATTCATGATGACTCTCCTTCTGGTGGTGTGCTGGTGGTCTGCTGATGAATGCAGCATCCAGATTTCGGGCCGAGCCGTCTGTGATGACGATCACTTCCGCCGAAACAGTTCGCCGGGCCCCAGCGACAGAGTGGGTCTGACCCACTCTGTCGCTGGGGATGGCGCGCGGCGCGATGGCTAGCGTCGGCGCATGGAGATTCCCGAGGGCGACCCGACGAGCCCGACGGCGCTCGAGGCACTGCATCCTCTCGCCGTATCAGAGGTGGAGGTCACGTCGTCGCTTCGCCATCGTGAGGCGTACACACAGCGCGGGTTGCACACCGTGCTGTGGCACGAGCCGACCGGCGACGTCGAGAGCCTTCCAGCGGCGATCGTCGCGTGCGGTGGCGCGATGGGTGGCCTGCTCGGCCCCGGCCACGGGCTGTACCAGCGGCTCGGCGACCGGTGGGCAGCGCGCGGCGTGCGGTTCCTTCGCGTCGGCTACCGCGAGCCCAACAACCTCGACCTGTGTGCACACGATCTCGCTGTCGGCGTCGAGTTGGCCCGAGACGCCGGCGCCGAGCGCGTCGTGGTGATGGGCCACAGCTTCGGCGGCGCCGTGGCGATCCGTGCGGCCGTGGTGATGACCGGATCGGTCGCCGGAGTCGTCACGTTCGCCACCCAGTCAGGCGGTTGCGAAGTCGCCGGGGCACTCGCTGGGCGACCGCTGCTGCTGTTCCACGGTGACCGCGACGAGATCCTCCCGATGGAGGCCAGCGAGGTCGTCCACGCGATCGCCGGCGCCGGCGAACTCGTGACCCTCGAGGGCGACGGTCACCTGCTGGCGAAGAGCGACGACACCATCACCGAACGGCTCGATCAGTGGCTCCCGAGCGTGCTCCGCGTCACGGATTCGTGAGCAGATCGATCAGCGACGACGTGTCCCATCGCTCACCGCCACGGGCCTGGACCTGCGCGTAGAACTGGTCGATCAACGCGGTCATCGGCAAGCGGGCGCCGTTGCGGCCGGCTTCGTCGAGCACGATCGCCAGATCCTTGCGCATCCAGTCGACGGCGAACCCGAAGTCGAACTCGCCCGCCGCCATCGTCGTGGCGCGGTTGTCCATCTGCCAACTCTGGGCAGCACCCTTCCCGATGACCTCGACGACCTGGTCGATGTCGAGCCCGGCCCGCGTCCCGAAGTTGACCGCCTCGGCGAGCCCCTGGATGATGCCGGCGATGCAGATCTGGTTGACCATCTTGGTCAACTGCCCCGAGCCGGCCTCCCCCATCAGCACGCACGATCTCGAATAGATGTCGAGTACCGGAGCGATCCGATCGAACACGTCGCTCTGATCGCTCCCGCACATGATGGTGAGCTGCCCGTTCTCGGCTCCCGCCTGGCCGCCCGACACCGGTGCGTCGACGAACCCGATGCCGCGTTCGGTACACGCTTGCGACAGCTCACGGGCCAGGCCGGCCGACGCCGTGGTGTGATCGACCAGGATGCTGCCCTCGGTCATGGTCGAGAGCGCCCCGTTCGGCCCGAGCACGACTTCGCGTACGTCGTCGTCGTTGCCGACGCACACGAAGACGGCTTCGGCGTCCTCGGCGGCTTCAGCCGGCGTCGGCGACGCCTGATGGCCGTTCAGCGCCACCCACGCCAACGCCTTCGCGGCGGTGCGGTTGTACACGCGGACGCGGTAACCCGCCCGTGCGAGATGTCGCGCCATCGGCGCTCCCATCACGCCCATGCCGAGAAACGCCACACGAGGCGGCCCGTCGTCGATCATCTCGGCGACTGCGTCGTCGTCGAAGCCTGCACCGTCCTCATCACTCATCTCGTCGAGTCTGACACGCACGCTCACGTACGAACGACGAGCGATACCGATGTCACGTCGGCGCCGCCAGGATGGCACGCCGACAACAAGCGACTGCGATGATGACGGTGTGTTCGGACCGCCGGTTCAGCTCGCCTACGTCGTCGACGACCCGCACGACGCTGCGCGCCAGTGGGAAGAGCGGTTCGGGGCGGGACCGTTCGTGGTGCGCGAGCACATCGAGGTGACCGACGTCCTCCATCGCGGTTCGCCCTCCGTCTTCGACCACACCAGCGCCTACGGATGGTGGGGGGCCACCATGATCGAGCTGTTCTGCCAGCACGGCGACGCACCGAGCGCCGTCAGCGAACGTTTCACTCCGGGCAGCGGCGGACTCCATCACGTTGCGTGCTTCGTCGACGATCTCGACGAAGCACTGGCACGTGTCGATGCGGCCGGACTCGAACTCGCGATGACCGCTCGAGCCGGAAACACACGCTTCGTGTTCGTCGACGACGTCGCCGCACGCGGCCACTACTGGGAACTCTACGAAGGCACCGATCACCTCCGCGCCTTCTACGCACACATCGAAGCGCTGCATCGGGCGAGGTGAGACGAGCGCGAGCCAGCCCGACGGATCGGCGAACACACACTCGGTGATGCGATGCCAGCGGGTCCGTCAGATGGCAGGATGCATCGGTGGAGACGATCGAACTCGAGTGGACGGTGCTGACCTGGAACCTCCAGGGATCGAAGCACACCGACATCGACGCCGTCGCCCGTGCGATCGTCGCCCAGCGGCCCGACGTCGTCGCGTTGCAAGAGGTCCGACGAGACCAGGCCGTGGCGCTGGCGCGCACCCTGTCGATGCGCTTCACGTGGGCGTTCAAGCACCATCCGTTCTCACCGTTCTTCATCAAACGTTCCGAGGGAGCGGCGATTCTCACGCCCCATGCGCTCGACGCAGCCGCCCACACGGTCATCAGCGACGAGTTGTCGAAGCGCAGCTACAAGCGACGCATCGCCCAGTGGGCACTGGTCGGCCGCCCCGACACCTCGGCGTATCGGATCTACAACGTGCACTTCTCACCGCACGACGCCGTCGAGGAGCGTCGCGCCGAGGCGGAGCGAGTGAGCGACCTCGTCGTCGAGCACGGCGACGCTCCCCCTGCAGTCGTCGCGGGAGACCTCAATGCCGGCCCGGGCGAGGACGTGATCGGTCTCCTCCCGGGAATCGAAGCGATCGAGGTGCCGCCGACGAACCCGTCGGACGCGCCGACGCAACACCTCGACCATGTCCTCGTCCCGCCGGAGGCACGCCACGTCTCGGTCACCGTCCCGGGATCCTCACCCGAATGGAGCAGTCTGTCCGATCACTTGCCGGTGACGGTGCGCTTCACGCTCGACTGGGTCCGCGGCGACTGGCCGCCCGGAACCTGAACTCCTCGCCCGCCGCGCTCACGGTCACGCCCCGGCCCGAGCCGGACGCGTGCCACGAGCCGGAGGCGTGCTGCGGCCGCTACTTCTTCTTCTTGGCGGCGTCGTCGCCGTCTTTGAGGACGCCCTTGGCGAGCGCGTCGTCGAGGTACTCCTCAGCCGCCTCGGCCGACACCTTCAGCGCCGGCGAGATCTCCGAGATCAAGTTGACGCGAGCACGCTCGTACATCGTGCGCTCCGCCGCCGACAGCGACGCGTCACGATTGCGGGCCGCGAGGTTCCGCACCACCTCGGCAACCTGGTACACATCGCCGCTCTTGAGCTTTTCCTGGTGGTTCTTGAAGCGACGGCTCCAGTTCGACGGCACACGCGGGTCGGGCTTGGCCAACACGGACACGAGGTCCTCGAGTTCGTCGGCCGACACCGGCGGACGCACGCCGACGTCGTCGGTCTTGTCGATCGGCACCTTCAACGTCATCTCGTTGATGACCGTCTTGAGAATCAGGTACTCCTGCTTCTCGCCGAAGAACTCCATCTTCTTGGTTCCCTGCACCACGCATGCACCGTGCTGGGGATAGATGACGGTTTCGCCCTTCTTGAATTTCACGCAATACCTCGCCCTCGTCGGGCAGCTCGGGGGGAGCCGCACAGTGGCGGCGGCCCCTCAGGGTAGCGCCATGACTGCCCGCCATGGCATGAACGGCGCCCTCGGCAGGATTCGAACCTGCGACCGTGTCATTAGAAGTGACGTGCTCTATCCAGCTGAGCTACGAGGGCAGAGCCGTGAGCGTATCCGCGCCCGGCGGATCACACGTTGGATGCGAGTTGCACACCGGGATCACCCGGTGTCGACCCCGGGCCGCCGGGCCCGGGAACGCCTTCGAGGAACTCCGCCGCGTCGAACACCTGGTCGGCGCCCGTCTCGTCGAACCATCCGAACGATGCACCACCGGCCGCGCCGACGCCTTGGTCGGCAGCGTCACCGGTGACACCCGTTCCTCCGGCGCCACCGGTTCGACCGGATCCGGACGTACCTGCAGTGCCGCGGGCACCACCGACACCACCGGGTCCACCGATGCCACCACCACCGCCGCGGATCGTGCTCGACGAGATCTCGACGATGTCGACCGTCGTGGTCAACATGCCGAACGAGGGGCCGCCGGCGCCGCCGCCGCCGTGGCCGCCCAGCCCGCCGGCACCACCGCCGCCCGCGCCGCCGCCGTTGCCGCCATCGGAGAACAGTCCGTCGCTGCCCAGCGCACCGGAGCCTCCCGGACCGCCATCCTCGCTGTCGGGCGCCACGCGGCCGATGCCGCCGTCGCCGCCGCGCCCGCCGGCGATCAACGACTCGTTGATGACCAGCCGATCGACGTCGACCGCCCAGATTCCCACGGAGCCACCCCCGCCGCCACCGCCGAGACCGCCGCTGCTTGCGGCACCACCGGCACCGCCACCACCGCCACCTCCGCCGGCGACGAGCAGCGGGCCGAAGCCGCCACCACCACCGAGTCCGCCTGCACCGGGCGATCCGGACTCACCGGCGAGCCCCGACGCGCCGATCGGCACGACCTGGACCGCGTCGAGCAGCCCGATCCCGCCGTTGCCGCCAGCGCCACCGATACCACCGGCACCACCGGCGCCGACCCCACCGTTGGGAGCCGACGATGTGCCACCCGATCCGCCCTCGGTCGCATCGCCGCCATTGCTGGTCTCGCCGCCCTGACCGCCGTCGCGACCCGACTGCGCAGGTGTGTCTCCGTCCGCTCCCTGTCCTGGCGTCCGGCCGCTGCCCGAGCCGCCGCCGTCCGCTTGCGCGTCGGAGGTCGCGACCTCGTCGGTCGTGGTGGCACCGTCGCCACCAGGGCCGCCGTTGACCGTCGTGCGCTCGATGTAGACCTCGTCGGCGCGATCGACGAGCACGCCGACGCTGCTGGAACCCGCCAGGTCGTCGCCGCCCGACCCGCCGGCGCCGGCGAGGATGCGGCTGTCTTCGATACGGATCACGTCGCCGCCGTCGATGCGCACCGCTACTGATCGCTGGTCACCCGTGGCATCGCCCGAGGTGACGTCGAGCGCGGACAGGTTCCGGTCGTCGACACCGGTGATCCGAATCGCCGTCGGCGCACCAGCGATGACCGCACGGTTCGACACCACACGGTTCCACCGCTCGTCGAAGCCGCCGTAGATGCTCATGCCGTCGCGCAACTCGATCGTCGAGCCGCCGGAGTCGTAGACACCGACGCTGCGCACGTAGATGTCGCTCCCCCGGGCCTGGTCGGCTGCCACGGCGATCGATCGGTACGGCGCGTCGCGACTCCCGTCGGCGTCGGCGTCGTCGCCGCGTTCGCCGTCGACGAAGACCGCCGCAGCGACATCGTCGAACACCCGAACGATCACGCGGTCGGTCGCGATCTCGTCGTCGCGTCCCGTCACTTCGAGGTCGAACGCGAGCGTGCCGACGAAGTTCGGGGAACTGAACGACACGACCGGCCCGCCGAGTGCGCCGAGCCCTGCGGTGACGTCCGGGCCACCGATCTGCACCCACCGGACGTCGTCGGGGTCGGTGCCGTTGCCGATGTCGAGCGCCTCGAGCGTCGTGACGGCACCGCGGTCGACGTCGAGGTCGGGCCCGGCATCCGCGGCGACCTGCACCGGCGGCAGGGTCGTGGTCGTCGTGGTGGTCGTCGTCGTGGTCGGCGGGATCGTGGTCGTCGTCGTGGTCGTCGTCGTCGAGGTAGCAGGTGCGGACGAGCCCGAACCGGAGCGGGTCGCGGCGAAGGCGATGATGCCGACGATCAGCACCATCGCAGCGGCGACCGACAGCCCGATCACGATGTTGCGCTGGCGGCGCTCGGCTTCCGAGGGACCCGGAGGCTGCGGCGGCAACGGCTCGTACGCGGTCACCGCACCGCCAGTTCCGCCCGGAGCAGGTCGAGCGACGAGATGACCGAGAACTGCCGCATCTGCTCGCGTTGCCCGGGCAGCCGAAGTTGACGGACCTCGTCGAACCCCGGGCCGACGTACCCGACGAACAGCGTCCCGACGGGTTGATCATCCTGCTCACGCGGTCCGGCCACGCCGGTGAGTGACAACCCGATGTCGGCGCCGAGCAGTTCGCGCACGCCGTGTGCCATCTCCCGTGCGGCCGACTCGGACACGACGGGTCCGTCGCTGACGGCGAGCAGTCGTTGCTTGACCGAGGTGGCGTAGCTGACGATGCCCCCGGCGAACACGTCGCTGGATCGCGACACCGCGGTCAGGCGACCGCTGACGAGCCCACCGGTCACCGACTCGGCGACCGCGAGCGACAACCCTCGCTGTCGGCACAGGTCGAGTACCACGGACTCCATCGTGTCATCGTCGACGCCGAACACGATGTCACCGATCACGGAGCGAACACGCTGCTCCCACTCGTCGAGTTGCTCGCGGCAGGCGTCGGTCGACGCCGCCTTCGCGGTCAGGCGAACCTTCAACCCTTCCCAGCCCGACGCGAGGAACGCGAGCGTCGGCACCGCGTCGCCAGCACGCTCGTCGAGTTCGGCGATGAGGCCGTCGAGACGCTCGTTGAGCCCACTCTCCGACTCGCCCCACGTGCGCAGCACTCGGCTCGCGATGACGGCCTGTTCGCCGCTTCGCAGCAACAGGTCGGGAAGGATCGCCCGGGTGAACATGTCCTTCATCTCGTGCGGCACGCCCGGCACGGCGTAGATCACCTTGTCGGCCCCGTCGACGCGCACCGGGCAGATGAGACCGGGCGCAGTGCCCCGCGTCTGCTCGATCACCGTTGCGCCGACGGGCACCATCGCCTGGCGCAGGTTGTTCTCCGGCATCCGCCGGCCGCGTGACGCGAACAGGTCGGCGATCACGGCCGCGACGGCGTCATCACGAACGAGTTCGACGCCCATGATCGCGGCGATCGCTTCGCGGGTGAGGTCGTCGTGGGTCGGGCCGAGGCCGCCGCACATGATGACCGCGTCGAGGTCGTCGCCGTCGGCCGCGAGCAGACGCCGGAGCTGGCTGGTGATCCGTCCGATGTTGTCGCCGACCTTGACCTGGACGAGCGAGTCGATACCGCTGGCCGCCAGCTCACCGCCGATCCACGCCGAGTTCGAGTCGACGATCTGGCCGAGCAACAACTCGGTCCCGACCGCGAGGACGCCGACGTTCATCGAGTCCGCTCCGTCTTGCCGCGTACCGTCGCGCCCCGCTCCGTCATGCAGGCTCCGAGACCAACACGTCGGCCGGTCGCCCGGCGTACCACAGATACTGCGCGCCGCTCACGATGGTGAGCACCACGGCGATCCACAACAGCGACAACCAGGTCCACGTCGCGTCGAGCGCCGTCAACGGCATGATCGCGAACGCAACGGCGAACTGCTGCACGACCGTCTTGTACTTGCCCAGCTTGCTCGCCGGCACCGAAACGCCACGACCGCTCTTCAAGATGCGGTACACGCTGATCAACAACTCCCGGCCGGCGATCACGGCGACGGGAACGAACCAGAACACGTCGTGCGCGACGAGCGTGAACATCGCCCCGAGGACGAGCACCTTGTCGGCGAGGGGGTCGAGGAACGCGCCGACCGCCGTCGGACCGCGGCGGCGAGCGATGTAGCCGTCGACGCCGTCACTCGCACACAACACGAACCACAACACGAACGCCCACCATGACCCGGTGCCATCCTCCGGGATCGCGAGGAACACGAGCGGCGACAGCAAGATGCGCGTCGCGGTGATCGCGTTGGCCCAGCTGTTGATCGAGTCGACCATCAGTCGTCCTCGTCCCCGACGGTCTCCCCGTCGTCGTCGACGGTGGCGCCCACTGCCACCAGATCCGGGCCCAACGCATCGGCGATCTCGACGGTGACCAGTTCCCCCACAGGAGCAGTTTGGTCGATGTAGACGATCCCATCGATCTCGGGCGCTTCACGGTGGCTTCGACCGACACCGGGCCGGTCGACCAGCACCTCGACGCTGCGCCCGATCATCGCATCGCGTCGGGCCGCGGTGATGTCGTCTTGGAGCTCGCGCAGCTCGGCGAGTCGCTCGTTCATCAGGCCGGGAGCGACGTGCTGGTCGAGGTCGGCGGCGTAGGTGCCGTCTTCGTTGCTGTAGGCGAAGAACCCGCACCAGTCGAGCTGCGCCCGTTCGACGAAGTCGAGGAGTTGGTCGTGGTCGTCTTCGGTTTCGCCGGGGTAGCCGACGATGAAGTTGGACCGGAAGGCGGCGTCGGGTTCGCGGGAGCGGATGTCGTCGATGCGGTCGAGGAAACGCTGCCCGTCACCCCAGCGTCGCATCCTGCGCAGCAGCGGCTTGCTGACGTGCTGCAACGACAGGTCGAAGTACGGCACACCGGTGCGACAGATCGCGTCGATCAGCTCGTCGGTCAGGTCGCTCGGGTACAAGTAGAGCAACCGCACCCGGTCGGCCACGGCGGCGACTGCGTCGACCAGCGGCACGATCGAGCCAGCGCCGAGTTCACCCGGCCGATCCTTGCCGTACGACGCCAGATCCTGTGCGACCAGCACGATTTCGCGAGCGCCGGTCTGCTCGGCCTCGGCGACGATCGACTCGACGTCGCGGCTGCGCTGCGGCCCACGGAAACTCGGGATCGCGCAGAACCCGCACGAACGGTCGCACCCTTCGGCGATCTTCACGTAGGCCCAGGGTGCGGCCGACTTGGGTCGCGGAAGGTTCAACAGATCGAATGCCGGCAACGGCACCGACGACACCGGGATCAGCTTGCGCGTGTGACCGGACGGCAGCTCGGAGCCGTCACGCTCGGCGGGCACCAGATTGAATGCTTGGCCGAACCCGGCGACCTGGTCGACCTCGGGCAACGCCTCGGCGAGTTCGTCGCCGTACCGCTCGGCCATACACCCGGTGACGACCAGCTTGCTGCCCTCGCCACGGATCTCGTCGAGGGCGAGGATCGTGTCGATCGACTCCTGCCGCGCCTCGCCGATGAACGCACACGTGTTGACCACGACGAGGTCCGCCAACGAGGCGTCGTCGGTCGCTTCCATGCCGTCGGCGACGAGCGCGCCGACGAGCTTGTCGGAGTCGACGTCGTTTTTCGGGCAGCCGAGCGTCTCGACGTAGAACCGTTGCACCTGATCACGCTATCCGTCGACGACCCAACCGAACCGTGACCCGCCGCGCCGGAGGCCGGCGCGCCAGCGCAACAACGGAGAGCGTCCGACACGACCGAGGCCACGTCAGACCCTCGCACGAGGCATCAGACGCTGCGAATCGGGAATCCGAACCAGCGGCGATCGACACGTCGCCGACAAGTCGGCGGCGGCGAGGTGGGGCGCGTCAGTGCCGCGACCGCCGAGCGGTTCTCACATGTGGGCGACGTGGAGGCCGATGCGGGGCCACTCCATCTCGACGAGTTGACCGGTGCTCGACAGCGTGATGTACGCCGTGCGCAGGTCGGGGCCGCCGAAGCAGATGTTCGTCGTCATCAGATCGCCGGTCGAATGGTGTTCGATCTGCGAGCCGTCGGGCGAGATCGCGGTGATCCCACCGTTGACGAGCGTCGCGACGCACACCCAGCCTTCGCCGTCGACCGCCAGCGAGTCGAGCAACTGGTAGCCCGGGAGCCCGTACAGCACGATCGAGGTGTCGAGCGGAGCGGCCGGCTCGATCACCCCGGGCTCGCCGATCGAACGGCGGAAGACGCGCCCGGTGTGCGTCTCGGCCCAGTACAGCGTGCCACCTTCGGGCGAGAGCCCGATCCCATTGGGCGCCTCGACCGGAAACACGACCTCGGCGATGTGCGACCCGTCGACCTTCGCGTAGTAGATCGCCGACAGGTCGGACGTGCGCTGCGCGAGGTCACGGATGCCGTGATCGGTGAAGAAGAACCCGCCGTGGCCGTCCATCACAATGTCGTTCGGCGCGCGCAGCGGACGGCCGTCGCACTCGGTGTACAGATCGACCACGTCGCCGGACGCGGGGTCGACGCGCTGGATTCGACCGCCGATGTACGTGGACGGATCGAACGGACCCGGGAACGTCATGCCCATCACGTCGGCCGGCGTGAAACACCCGCCGTTGTTGCACAGGTAGATCATCCCGTCGGGTCCGACGGCGGCACCGTTCGGCCCACCCTCGATCTCGGCGATCGTCTCCTTCGTGCCATCGGGGAGCACGCGTATGAGCCGGGGGCCGAACATCTCGACGAGCACGACCGACCCGTCGTGCATCGCGATGGGGCCCTCGGGGAACCGGAGACCATCGGTGATCACGGTCAGTTCCGGCTGCAGTTCGACGAGTTCGCTCATGGCACCATCGTCGCGGGTCCGCTGGCAGAGATCACGGTCGAACGGAACTTCGACATCAGGTGGGCGCCGGCATCGACCGGTCCGTAACGCGCCGGCTCGCCGTCACCGACGAGGCACTCCACTCGGGCGTCCCAGTTCGCGTTGTGGAAGAACGGCATGGTCAGGCGCCGCCGCTGCGCGCGTCCAGCTGGCACCACCACCCGGTGCATCGTGGAGCGCCAGCGGTCGTTGGTCCAGCGTTGCATCAGGTCGCCGAGGTTGACGACCAGCGCACCGGGCGGCGCGTCGACGTCGAGCCAGTCGCCGGGCTCACGCTCGACCTGCAGCCCCGGCTCGTCGTCGAGACGCAGGATCGTCAAGGTGCCGTAGTCGGTGTGCGCCCCCGCTCGAAGGACCTCCGTCGGCGGGTCGTGGAGCGGCGGATAGTGCGCGAGCCGCAGCGCCGAGCCGTGCCGGTCGATGAAGGGCACGAACCAGTCGTCGGGCAGCCCGAGCGCAACGGCGAACAGCTCCATCACCGTCGACGACAGCTCGGTCATCGAGCGGTAGTAGGCCTCGATCGCCGGCCGGAGCTCAGGCAGCGCAGGCGGCCACAGATTCGGCGCGTACACGGCTCGCTCGTCGCGGTCGATCATCTCCTGGAGCGGACGCGGCGGCGGGTCGACGGGCCCGACGTTGTAGGTCTCCTTCGCGTCGGGCGGTGCCCCGCCGCCGAGCGACCGG
>NZ_JBKAGH010000014.1:0-14762 GCF_046290335.1 Ilumatobacter sp.
GACGCATCCGAACGTGACGTGAGTCGACGCATCCGAACGTGACGTGAGTCGACGCGTCTGGCGCACGGTGGCAATAGCCTGCCGCCATGGCACTCATGGACCTGCTCGGTGGACTCCTCGGCAAGAAGGCGCCGAAGTCGGGTAACGCACTGCTCGACTCGCTGTTGCCGATGCTGCTCAAGGGCGGAGGTGTCGGCGGTCTGCTCGGCAAGTTCACCGGCGCGGGTTTCGACCAGAAGGCGAAGAGCTGGGTCGGGACCGGCGAGAATCAGCCGTTGGATCCCGACGAAGTCGAGCAGGCGCTGGGAACCGACGAGGTCGACGAACTGGCCCGTAGAGCAGGTGTGTCTCGCGACGAGGCCAAGTCCGGGCTCGCCGGGATGATCCCGGGGCTCGTCGACCAGTTGTCGCCGGGTGGATCACTGCCGACCGGCAACCTCGCGAAGTCGCTGAAGGGTCTCGACTTCGGCGCCATCCTCGGTCGGTGACCACCAGGCGCCGGCTCGTACGGGAGGTTCGCCAGCGTCGTCGCGCTGCGTCATCGCTGTGGGGGGCGGTCATCGCCTTCGCTGCGCTGACCGGTTGCTCGGGCGGGGCACCGGCGACGGACGGCCCGATCGACTCCGACGACGTGCCGGCGTTGATCGCGGATGTCGGTTCGGCGATCGCTGCGGTCGACGAGGAACTCGGCGGGCCGCAGGAGTACTTCGAGGTGACCTCCAACGGCCGGTTCGTCAACGTGTTCGTGGCCACGAACGAAGCGACCGTCGCAGTGCCGTACGTGTTCCTCCATGGCGAAGTGCAGCCGCCCGGTCCGGCCCAGGAGGGCGCCGAAGGCCGAACGTTCGTGGCTTCCGACCTCGATTTCGATGCGACCCGGATCCTCAGCCGGGTGGAGGCGGAGTTGCCGGCGACGTCGATCGAGGCGATCAGCGTCTACGGCGACGGAATCGGCGCCACCTACGTGCTCGCGGGCCGGTCGGAGGCGGGTGGCCTGCTCGACATCGTGGTCGGTCCTGACGGCCAGATCCTGTCCGTCGATCCGCTCTGACGGGTCGGCCCCGTCGTCGTCGACGCCTGGTGACGGACTCGCGCGGGTGTTCCCACCTGTGTGACAGTCCATTGGTACGGTGGGGTCGTCATGACTACCTGGGGCCCTGGCGGCAAGAAATCGAGCGGACGCCGCTCGACGAACGTGAATTCGTCGTCGCGAACCTCCAAGACCTCGCGTGCTGGCTCTGGTTCGGGTTCTCGCCGGTCCGAGTCGTCGTCACGATCGGGCCGCGGGTCGGTACGCGACGCGACGCCGCCGGAGATCGCCGCGGGCCGACATCGTGCCGCGCGAGAGTTGCGGGGCGCCGTCGGCGGCCGCGAGCACGAGTTCATCGGCCTCGGACTCATCGCGGTGAGCGTGCTGCTCGGGCTGGCGATCTACCTCGACCTGGCGGGTCCGCTGGGCCGTGGGGTCGAGACGCTGATCGGGTGGTTCACCGGGCTCGGCCGTTTCGCCGTTCCGCTCGTGCTCCTCGCCATCGGCGTGTCGCTGGTACGCCGTGGTCGTTCTCACAGTCCGATCCGTCTGGCGATCGCGTGGACGGTGGTGAGCTTGTCGATGCTCGGCTTGATCCACCTCGGCCGGCGCGACCCCGACGCGACCGGTTTCGATCGATTCGGCGACTGGGGTGGCTGGCTCGGCGCTGCGGTGTCGGAGCCGTTGTCGGCGTTGATCGCCACTCCTGGAGCGGTGGTCGTGCTCGTCGTGCTGGTGCTCGGCGGATTGATGCTCGTCACGCAGACCTCGCTGCGCACGATGGCGACGCAAACCGGCGGGTTCCTCAACGGTGTGCTCCGGCCACTCGGGCGGGCGGCGCGTTCCGGCATCGGCAACATCACGACGTTGTCGAGCGATCGCGACGAGAGCGCGGAGCTGGCGTCCCCGAGCCTGTTCGACGACGCGGCGCCCAGCACCGGTTCCGTCGCCGGTGAGGCGCTCCCGAGCGGTGGCGGTGCGAGCGGCGCAGCGCTGTATGACTTCGAATCCGATGGCGACGACTTCGGCGCCTCGGAGCGAGGTGAAGCCGACAAGCCGGCCAAGCAGCGTTCCAAGCCGAAGCTGTCGACCGGCTCGAGCGCCACGTCGGGTGCCCGCAAGCTCGACGGTGAGCGTGTCGGCGACTGGGTGCTCCCGCCCCTCAAGCTGCTCGTCCAGGCAGGTGAGCAAAAGGTCGACCGCAAGGCCATCGAGGCGCGCGGCGAGACCCTGCAACAGTCGCTCGAGTCGCACAATGTCGAAACCGAACTGATCGGTATGACGGTCGGCCCGACGGTGACCCGCTACGAACTCGAACTGGGCCTCGGGGTCAAAGTCGCGAAGGTCACCAACCTGCAGAAGGACATCGCCTATGCGATGGCCGCCACCGACGTACGTATCCTCGCGCCGATCCCGGGACGGTCGGCGATCGGTGTCGAAGTGCCGAACCATCAGCGCCAACTCGTGGCGCTCGGCGACCTGTTGTCGTCCGACGAAGCGGTGCGTGCGACGAACCCGCTCGAAGTCGCCGTGGGCAAGGACATCGCTGGCAAGACGGTGATGCTCGACCTCGCCGCGACCCCGCACCTCCTCATCGCCGGCGCTACCGGAGCGGGCAAGTCGAGTGGCATCAACTGCATCATCACCTCGTTGCTGATGCGTACGACGCCTGACGACGTGCGGCTCATCCTCATCGACCCGAAACAGGTCGAGATGGGCCAGTATCAGCGGCTCCCGCACCTGTTGACGCAGCCGGTGACCAACCCGAAGAAGGCCGCCAACGCACTCGGGTGGGCGGTCAAGGAGATGGAGCGTCGCTACGACGTGCTCTCCGAGATCGGGTACCGCGACATCACCGGCTACAACAAGGCGTTCAAGGCGGGCAAGATCAGCGACCCGCCCGGCACCGACCCCGATGGGCCGCCGGTGTACGAGCACATGCCCTACATCGTGGTGGTCGTCGACGAGTTGAACGACCTGATGATGGTGGCTGCTCGCGATGTCGAGGAGTCGATCACTCGGATCGCGCAGAAGGCCCGCGCCGTGGGCATCCACCTGATCGTGGCGACCCAGCGACCGTCGGTCAACGTGATCACCGGTGTCATCAAGGCCAACATTCCCGCCCGGATGGCGTTCGCCGTGTCGAGTCTGACCGACTCTCGAGTCATCCTCGATCAGCCCGGCGCCGACAAGCTCGTCGGCAAGGGCGACATGCTGCTGCTGCCCGGCAACTCCTCGGTCGCCAACCGTATCCAGGGCGCCTTCATCACCGAAGACGAGGTTCGCGAGGTCGTCGCGCACTGGAAGACGCAGGCTCCGGAGCCGGTCACGTCGGCCGAGATCGAGGCGGGCGACGACGGCCCGGGTGCCAGCGCTGGGATGACGGCGATGAGTTCACCGGCGCTCACCCCGCCGCCGCCGTCGGCGATGGACGCGAGCGCGCTCGACGTCACCTCCGACGCAAATGCGTTCTCGGCGGGGGAGGAGGACGAAGACACCGCGATGATGCGCCAGGCGATGGAACTCGTCGTGCGCAGCCAGCTCGGGTCGACGTCGATGCTGCAACGAAAGCTGAAGGTCGGTTTCGCCCGAGCCGGTCGCATCATGGACCTGCTCGAACAGCGCGGTGTCGTCGGCCCGAGCGAAGGCTCCAAGGCCCGGGCGGTCTTGATGACCGTCGAGGAGTTCGAGCTGCTGCAGCAGAACGGCCAGCTCTGAGCACGACGCCTGCCTCGAAGAGCTGCGTGTCGTGCGGCCGCACGATCGAGTGGCGAAAGAAGTGGGAGCGTGACTGGGAGTCGGTCAAGTACTGCTCGGATGCCTGCCGACGGGCGAAGGTGTCCGACGTCGATCGAGCCCTCGAAGCGGCGATCCTCGAACTGCTCGACGCTCGCTCGGCCGGTGCCACGATCTGTCCGTCGGAGGCCGCCAAGCGTGTCGCCGGGGTCGACGACGAGGCTGGGTGGCGGGCGCTGATGGAGCCGGCGCGTCGAGCTGCCCGCCGACTCGTGGCGAGCGGTGACGTCGAGGTGACCCAGCGCGGCAGGCCCGTCGATCCGTCGACGGCGAAGGGCCCGATCCGGATTCGGCGGCGCCGATGACGGTTCGCCTCCCGACCCCGGCGCCGGGGATCGACGCAGCGGTCGAGTTCGTCGGCGAGCATTTCGCCGGTCTGTTCGACGGGCCGCTCGCTGCGTCCGGACGGTTCCGCGGGGGACAGGGTGCCGCCGACGCTGCGCTCGACGCGTTCGACGTGGCGGGATACGCCCGACAGCGCAACGAGGTGCTCCCGCACTCGGCCCGTGGAGCGTCGGGGCTGTCGCCGTACATCCGCCACGGCCTCTTGCCACTCCGACGGGTCTGGGACCATGTCGGTGTCGACGCGGCGATCGATCCCGACGGAGCGGTCGACGGGGGGCGATCGAGCGGTACGTCGGGCGGCGATGTCGCCAAGTTCCGCGACGAGTTGCTGTGGCAGGAGTTCGCTCGCCACTGGTACGCCCGCCTCGGCATGCGCACCACGGCCGGGGTGCGCCGAGAACTCGACGCGGGCGCCGACGACACCGTGGTGCCGGGCGTCGACGGTTGGGACCGGTCGATGCGCTGCGTCGACGTCACCCTCGCGGAACTCGAGTCCGACGGCTGGTTGGTCAATCAGACACGGATGTGGCTGGCGAGCGACTGGTCGATCCGGCGAGGCTGGCGATGGCGTGACGGCGAGGACGTGTTCTTCTCTCATCTGCTCGACGGATCGCGTGCGGCGAATCGGCTCGGCTGGCAATGGACCACCGGTGTCGGCTCGTCGAAGCACTACGGGTTCTCGCGTTGGCAGGTCGCCAAGCGCGCACCGTCGCTGTGCGCCGAGTGTGTGCACTCGTCGGCGTGCCCGATCGAGTCGTGGCCGAGCGACCCCGAGTTCGTCGCCGTCGACCCTCCCGCGTCGCTACGGCGAGCGTCGGGCCCGACGCTGGTCGGGCCTGCATCGGTCGTGACCGGCGCAGGCCCCGAGGCGGTGTGGCTCACGGCCGAGTCGCTCGGGCACGCCGACCCCGCAGCGGCCGCTCACCCGGAGCTCGGGGTCGTGTTCGTGTTCGACCGACCGCTCCTCGAACGTCTGCGTCTCTCCGCGAAGCGGCTCGTGTTCCTCGTCGAGACGCTGGCCGAGTGGGCGGCGATGCGCCCGGTGGAGCTTTGGCTCGGCTCACCCGCCGAGTCACTCGAAGGTCGTCGCGTGGCGGTGACACACGCTCCAGTGCCCGGGTTCGCCCGTCACGCTGACCGGATCCACCCCGTGGAAGTCCACCCGTGGCCGTGGCTCGCTCGTCCGAGCACCGGCAGCGTCGCGAGCTTTTCCGCGTGGCGGCGCTCGGTGTCGATCGAACGTGCGACCAACCTTCCGAGGTAGCGCGGCCTCCGGCAGCCGCCCGGTCGACCGCCACGGTGACTCGGCCGGCGAGAGGTGACGTCCCCAGTCGTTGCGAGTTTGCGCGCGACGGGACAGTTCCGCGCTCCGGACGTGCCGATCACGAGCGGGCTGCGGGTCGACCGAACGACGTTGTTCTGATCGCCTTTCGAGCAGGCTGGTTGCCCGATCCGCCTGCGCCTCGGGCGATCCGAGTCCGCCCGTGTCACCGTGCCGACTAGCTTGCATCGCGTGCGCTCGAAGCGAGTCCTCTGGTCTGTGATCGTCATGTGTGCGCTCGCTACGGGCTGTTCCGAAGGCAACTCGACGGCGGGAGTGCCCGGGCCAGCCAACTCGATCGACGGGCAGCTTCCGACACTGAATGACGGAGAGAACCTTCCACCCGGCGAGGCGCACACGTTCGTCGTGGGAACTCACTGCGGTGTTCGGGTTCTTGGTCGTCAGATCAACGGCGTCAGCTGGATCACCGACGAAGCATCTCCGACCACCGATTGGTTGCCACCCGAGTGGACAGAGGCAATCGCGGGCGGACAGGAGTTGATTGCTCTCTCGGTCGAGCGCTCGGCTGACGGTGACGTACTTGTAGCAACGGCAGAGGATGTGTCGGTGACATACCGGCCCGTCACGGAGACAGACCCGGTTCCGGCTGCGCCTGAGTCACTCTGCGACGCAAGGCCCGATGCCGACTGGCCTGCGTAATCTGGAGCGGGCATGCCCGAGCACACCCGTGCCGTTCCAGTGGAGGTCGAAGAGTCTGATGGCGTGAGTGATCACGAGCGGACGTCAGATTGCGATGATGTCGACGAGGCCGTCCAGAGCCGCGAAGTCACTCGGGTTCCGTGTGCAGAGCGGCAACTCGACGGAGCAGGCGACTGCGGCGATCATCAAGTCGACCGCTCGTGCGCCTCGCGCTTTGCGGCCGGCAGCAGCCACGGCGGCGTAGATGCGGCCGTAGGCCCGAGCTGCGTCGGCATCAAAGGGCAACGGAGAGAATGCTGCTTCGGTTCGTTGTAGTCGATCCTGGCGACGGGCTCGCTCTGCTGCGTCGGCGGCAGCGTGAGGACCCGCCGCGAGTTCGGCCATGGTGAGTGCTGTCACGGCAACCTCAGCCGGCAGCACGCTGACGTCGATGGTGTCGAGGTCGATGACGACGGATGTGTCGAGCACGCCGCGTGCCACGCGCTGGTCAGGCACGCGGTTCGATGCTCTGATCGGCGACTGCGTCGAGGTCTCGTCGGAACTGTTCGCCGTCGATGGCCGGGGCGGCCTGGAAGAGGTGTGCGATGGAGTCCGCCGTCACGAAGCGAAGACGCCGAAGCGGGGTGAGTTCGCCGACGGGTACGCCGTTGCGCGTGACGACGAAGGACTCGCCTTCGTCGAGGCGGCGCATGATCTCTCCGCTGCCGTTGCGGAGCTCCCGTTGGGTGACGACCTGACTCATCCCGACATCGTAGCACGACGTGCTACACCCGCTCGGAAATGTTCAACGAGGCACAGAAACAACCCGCCCGATAGCCGGCATTTCTGCGCAATGAAGGGTGTCCCAAAGCGCGCGGGGATTGCCCCTGAGATCGGATCCCCGAAGCGCCGCGCTGGGACGCTCGCGGTGCGTCGTCTGATGCGGCGCTAGCGTCGCTGGGCATGGGGATCCCCGTCATCGATCTCGACGGATTCGTCGGCGGCGACGCCGACCATCGACGGCGACTCGGCGTCGCCACCGACCGAGCCTGTCGTGACGTCGGCTTCTTCTCGGTGGTCGGGCACGGGATCCCCGACGACGTCATCGACGCCGCACACGCTCGTGCGCTCGACTTCTTCGATCTGCCCGAGGGCGACCGCCTCGCGGTCGCCATGCCCGAGCCTGGTTACCCCTACGGCTACAACCCGTTTCTCGCCGAGTCGTTGAACCGGTCGCGGGGGGGGGGGGGCCCCCCCCCCCCCGCGACCGGTTCAACGACTCGGCGAGAAACGGGTTGTAGCCGTAGGGGTAACCAGGCTCGGGCATGGCGACCGCGAGGCGGTCGCCCTCGGGCAGATCGAAGAAGTCGAGCGCACGAGCGTGTGCGGCGTCGATGACGTCGTCGGGGATCCCGTGCCCGACCACCGAGAAGAAGCCGACGTCACGACAGGCTCGGTCGGTGGCGACGCCGAGTCGCCGTCGATGGTCGGCGTCGCCGCCGACGAATCCGTCGAGATCGATGACGGGGATCCCCATGCCCAGCGACGCTAGCGCCGCATCAGACGACGCACCGCGAGCGTCCCAGCGCGGCGCTTCGGGGATCCGATCTCAGGGGCAATCCCCGCGCGCTTTGGGACACCCTTCATTGCGCAGAAATGCCGGCTATCGGGCGGGTTGTTTCTGTGCCTCGTTGAACATTTCCGAGCGGGTGTAGCACGTCGTGCTACGATGTCGGGATGAGTCAGGTCGTCACCCAACGGGAGCTCCGCAACGGCAGCGGAGAGATCATGCGCCGCCTCGACGAAGGCGAGTCCTTCGTCGTCACGCGCAACGGCGTACCCGTCGGCGAACTCACCCCGCTTCGGCGTCTTCGCTTCGTGACGGCGGACTCCATCGCACACCTCTTCCAGGCCGCCCCGGCCATCGACGGCGAACAGTTCCGACGAGACCTCGACGCAGTCGCCGATCAGAGCATCGAACCGCGTGCCTGACCAGCGCGTGGCACGCGGCGTGCTCGACACATCCGTCGTCATCGACCTCGACACCATCGACGTCAGCGTGCTGCCGGCTGAGGTTGCCGTGACAGCACTCACCATGGCCGAACTCGCGGCGGGTCCTCACGCTGCCGCCGACGCAGCAGAGCGAGCCCGTCGCCAGGATCGACTACAACGAACCGAAGCAGCATTCTCTCCGTTGCCCTTTGATGCCGACGCAGCTCGGGCCTACGGCCGCATCTACGCCGCCGTGGCTGCTGCCGGCCGCAAAGCGCGAGGCGCACGAGCGGTCGACTTGATGATCGCCGCAGTCGCCTGCTCCGTCGAGTTGCCGCTCTGCACACGGAACCCGAGTGACTTCGCGGCTCTGGACGGCCTCGTCGACATCATCGCAATCTGACGTCCGCTCGTGATCACTCACGCCATCAGACTCTTCGACCTCCACTGGAACGGCACGGGTGTGCTCGGGCATGCCCGCTCCAGATTACGCAGGCCAGTCGGCATCGGGCCTTGCGTCGCAGAGTGACTCAGGCGCAGCCGGAACCGGGTCTGTCTCCGTGACGGGCCGGTATGTCACCGACACATCCTCTGCCGTTGCTACAAGTACGTCACCGTCAGCCGAGCGCTCGACCGAGAGAGCAATCAACTCCTGTCCGCCCGCGATTGCCTCTGTCCACTCGGGTGGCAACCAATCGGTGGTCGGAGATGCTTCGTCGGTGATCCAGCTGACGCCGTTGATCTGACGACCAAGAACCCGAACACCGCAGTGAGTTCCCACGACGAACGTGTGCGCCTCGCCGGGTGGAAGGTTCTCTCCGTCATTCAGTGTCGGAAGCTGCCCGTCGATCGAGTTGGCTGGCCCGGGCACTCCCGCCGTCGAGTTGCCTTCGGAACAGCCCGTAGCGAGCGCACACATGACGATCACAGACCAGAGGACTCGCTTCGAGCGCACGCGATGCAAGCTAGTCGGCACGGTGACACGGGCGGACTCGGATCGCCCGAGGCGCAGGCGGATCGGGCAACCAGCCTGCTCGAAAGGCGATCAGAACAACGTCGTTCGGTCGACCCGCAGCCCGCTCGTGATCGGCACGTCCGGAGCGCGGAACTGTCCCGTCGCGCGCAAACTCGCAACGACTGGGGACGTCACCTCTCGCCGGCCGAGTCACCGTGGCGGTCGACCGGGCGGCTGCCGGAGGCCGCGCTACCTCGGAAGGTTGGTCGCACGTTCGATCGACACCGAGCGCCGCCACGCGGAAAAGCTCGCGACGCTGCCGGTGCTCGGACGAGCGAGCCACGGCCACGGGTGGACTTCCACGGGGTGGATCCGGTCAGCGTGACGGGCGAACCCGGGCACTGGAGCGTGTGTCACCGCCACGCGACGACCTTCGAGTGACTCGGCGGGTGAGCCGAGCCAAAGCTCCACCGGGCGCATCGCCGCCCACTCGGCCAGCGTCTCGACGAGGAACACGAGCCGCTTCGCGGAGAGACGCAGACGTTCGAGGAGCGGTCGGTCGAACACGAACACGACCCCGAGCTCCGGGTGAGCGGCCGCTGCGGGGTCGGCGTGCCCGAGCGACTCGGCCGTGAGCCACACCGCCTCGGGGCCTGCGCCGGTCACGACCGATGCAGGCCCGACCAGCGTCGGGCCCGACGCTCGCCGTAGCGACGCGGGAGGGTCGACGGCGACGAACTCGGGGTCGCTCGGCCACGACTCGATCGGGCACGCCGACGAGTGCACACACTCGGCGCACAGCGACGGTGCGCGCTTGGCGACCTGCCAACGCGAGAACCCGTAGTGCTTCGACGAGCCGACACCGGTGGTCCATTGCCAGCCGAGCCGATTCGCCGCACGCGATCCGTCGAGCAGATGAGAGAAGAACACGTCCTCGCCGTCACGCCATCGCCAGCCTCGCCGGATCGACCAGTCGCTCGCCAGCCACATCCGTGTCTGATTGACCAACCAGCCGTCGGACTCGAGTTCCGCGAGGGTGACGTCGACGCAGCGCATCGACCGGTCCCAACCGTCGACGCCCGGCACCACGGTGTCGTCGGCGCCCGCGTCGAGTTCTCGGCGCACCCCGGCCGTGGTGCGCATGCCGAGGCGGGCGTACCAGTGGCGAGCGAACTCCTGCCACAGCAACTCGTCGCGGAACTTGGCGACATCGCCGCCCGACGTACCGCTCGATCGCCCCCCGTCGACCGCTCCGTCGGGATCGATCGCCGCGTCGACACCGACATGGTCCCAGACCCGTCGGAGTGGCAAGAGGCCGTGGCGGATGTACGGCGACAGCCCCGACGCTCCACGGGCCGAGTGCGGGAGCACCTCGTTGCGCTGTCGGGCGTATCCCGCCACGTCGAACGCGTCGAGCGCAGCGTCGGCGGCACCCTGTCCCCCGCGGAACCGTCCGGACGCAGCGAGCGGCCCGTCGAACAGACCGGCGAAATGCTCGCCGACGAACTCGACCGCTGCGTCGATCCCCGGCGCCGGGGTCGGGAGGCGAACCGTCATCGGCGCCGCCGAATCCGGATCGGGCCCTTCGCCGTCGACGGATCGACGGGCCTGCCGCGCTGGGTCACCTCGACGTCACCGCTCGCCACGAGTCGGCGGGCAGCTCGACGCGCCGGCTCCATCAGCGCCCGCCACCCAGCCTCGTCGTCGACCCCGGCGACACGCTTGGCGGCCTCCGACGGACAGATCGTGGCACCGGCCGAGCGAGCGTCGAGCAGTTCGAGGATCGCCGCTTCGAGGGCTCGATCGACGTCGGACACCTTCGCCCGTCGGCAGGCATCCGAGCAGTACTTGACCGACTCCCAGTCACGCTCCCACTTCTTTCGCCACTCGATCGTGCGGCCGCACGACACGCAGCTCTTCGAGGCAGGCGTCGTGCTCAGAGCTGGCCGTTCTGCTGCAGCAGCTCGAACTCCTCGACGGTCATCAAGACCGCCCGGGCCTTGGAGCCTTCGCTCGGGCCGACGACACCGCGCTGTTCGAGCAGGTCCATGATGCGACCGGCTCGGGCGAAACCGACCTTCAGCTTTCGTTGCAGCATCGACGTCGACCCGAGCTGGCTGCGCACGACGAGTTCCATCGCCTGGCGCATCATCGCGGTGTCTTCGTCCTCCTCCCCCGCCGAGAACGCATTTGCGTCGGAGGTGACGTCGAGCGCGCTCGCGTCCATCGCCGACGGCGGCGGCGGGGTGAGCGCCGGTGAACTCATCGCCGTCATCCCAGCGCTGGCACCCGGGCCGTCGTCGCCCGCCTCGATCTCGGCCGACGTGACCGGCTCCGGAGCCTGCGTCTTCCAGTGCGCGACGACCTCGCGAACCTCGTCTTCGGTGATGAAGGCGCCCTGGATACGGTTGGCGACCGAGGAGTTGCCGGGCAGCAGCAGCATGTCGCCCTTGCCGACGAGCTTGTCGGCGCCGGGCTGATCGAGGATGACTCGAGAGTCGGTCAGACTCGACACGGCGAACGCCATCCGGGCGGGAATGTTGGCCTTGATGACACCGGTGATCACGTTGACCGACGGTCGCTGGGTCGCCACGATCAGGTGGATGCCCACGGCGCGGGCCTTCTGCGCGATCCGAGTGATCGACTCCTCGACATCGCGAGCAGCCACCATCATCAGGTCGTTCAACTCGTCGACGACCACCACGATGTAGGGCATGTGCTCGTACACCGGCGGCCCATCGGGGTCGGTGCCGGGCGGGTCGCTGATCTTGCCCGCCTTGAACGCCTTGTTGTAGCCGGTGATGTCGCGGTACCCGATCTCGGAGAGCACGTCGTAGCGACGCTCCATCTCCTTGACCGCCCACCCGAGTGCGTTGGCGGCCTTCTTCGGGTTGGTCACCGGCTGCGTCAACAGGTGCGGGAGCCGCTGATACTGGCCCATCTCGACCTGTTTCGGGTCGATGAGGATGAGCCGCACGTCGTCAGGCGTCGTACGCATCAGCAACGAGGTGATGATGCAGTTGATGCCACTCGACTTGCCCGCTCCGGTAGCGCCGGCGATGAGGAGGTGCGGGGTCGCGGCGAGGTCGAGCATCACCGTCTTGCCAGCGATGTCCTTGCCCACGGCGACTTCGAGCGGGTTCGTCGCACGCACCGCTTCGTCGGACGACAACAGGTCGCCGAGCGCCACGAGTTGGCGCTGATGGTTCGGCACTTCGACACCGATCGCCGACCGTCCCGGGATCGGCGCGAGGATACGTACGTCGGTGGCGGCCATCGCATAGGCGATGTCCTTCTGCAGGTTGGTGACCTTCGCGACTTTGACCCCGAGGCCCAGTTCGAGTTCGTAGCGGGTCACCGTCGGGCCGACCGTCATACCGATCAGTTCGGTTTCGACATTGTGCGACTCGAGCGACTGTTGCAGGGTCTCGCCGCGCGCCTCGATGGCCTTGCGGTCGACCTTTTGCTCACCTGCCTGGACGAGCAGCTTGAGGGGCGGGAGCACCCAGTCGCCGACACGCTCACCGTCGAGCTTGCGGGCACCCGACGTGGCGCTCGAGCCGGTCGACAGCTTCGGCTTGGAACGCTGCTTGGCCGGCTTGTCGGCTTCACCTCGCTCCGAGGCGCCGAAGTCGTCGCCATCGGATTCGAAGTCATACAGCGCTGCGCCGCTCGCACCGCCACCGCTCGGGAGCGCCTCACCGGCGACGGAACCGGTGCTGGGCGCCGCGTCGTCGAACAGGCTCGGGGACGCCAGCTCCGCGCTCTCGTCGCGATCGCTCGACAACGTCGTGATGTTGCCGATGCCGGAACGCGCCGCCCGCCCGAGTGGCCGGAGCACACCGTTGAGGAACCCGCCGGTTTGCGTCGCCATCGTGCGCAGCGAGGTCTGCGTGACGAGCATCAATCCGCCGAGCACCAGCACGACGAGCACGACCACCGCTCCAGGAGTGGCGATCAACGCCGACAACGGCTCCGACACCGCAGCGCCGAGCCAGCCACCCCAGTCGCCGAATCGATCGAAACCGGTCGCGTCGGGGTCGCGCCGGCCGAGGTGGATCAAGCCGAGCATCGACAAGCTCACCACCGTCCACGCGATCGCCAGACGGATCGGACTGTGAGAACGACCACGGCGTACCAGCGACACGCCGATGGCGAGGAGCACGAGCGGAACGGCGAAACGGCCGAGCCCGGTGAACCACCCGATCAGCGTCTCGACCCCACGGCCCAGCGGACCCGCCAGGTCGAGGTAGATCGCCAGCCCGAGCAGCACGCTCACCGCGATGAGTCCGAGGCCGATGAACTCGTGCTCGCGGCCGCCGACGGCGCCCCGCAACTCTCGCGCGGCACGATGTCGGCCCGCGGCGATCTCCGGCGGCGTCGCGTCGCGTACCGACCCGCGGCCCGATCGTGACGACGACTCGGACCGGCGAGAACCCGAACCAGAGCCAGCACGCGAGGTCTTGGAGGTTCGCGACGACGAATTCACGTTCGTCGAGCGGCGTCCGCTCGATTTCTTGCCGCCAGGGCCCCAGGTAGTCATGACGACCCCACCGTACCAATGGACTGTCACACAGGTGGGAACACCCGCGCGAGTCCGTCACCAGGCGTCGACGACGACGGGGCCGACCCGTCAGAGCGGATCGACGGACAGGATCTGGCCGTCAGGACCGACCACGATGTCGAGCAGGCCACCCGCCTCCGACCGGCCCGCGAGCACGTAGGTGGCGCCGATTCCGTCGCCGTAGACGCTGATCGCCTCGATCGACGTCGCCGGCAACTCCGCCTCCACCCGGCTGAGGATCCGGGTCGCATCGAAATCGAGGTCGGAAGCCACGAACGTTCGGCCTTCGGCGCCCTCCTGGGCCGGACCGGGCGGCTGCACTTCGCCATGGAGGAACACGTACGGCACTGCGACGGTCGCTTCGTTCGTGGCCACGAACACGTTGACGAACCGGCCGTTGGAGGTCACCTCGAAGTACTCCTGCGGCCCGCCGAGTTCCTCGTCGACCGCAGCGATCGCCGAACCGACATCCGCGATCAACGCCGGCACGTCGTCGGAGTCGATCGGGCCGTCCGTCGCCGGTGCCCCGCCCGAGCAACCGGTCAGCGCAGCGAAGGCGATGACCGCCCCCCACAGCGATGACGCAGCGCGACGACGCTGGCGAACCTCCCGTACGAGCCGGCGCCTGGTGGTCACCGACCGAGGATGGCGCCGAAGTCGAGACCCTTCAGCGACTTCGCGAGGTTGCCGGTCGGCAGTGATCCACCCGGCGACAACTGGTCGACGAGCCCCGGGATCATCCCGGCGAGCCCGGACTTGGCCTCGTCGCGAGACACACCTGCTCTACGGGCCAGTTCGTCGACCTCGTCGGTTCCCAGCGCCTGCTCGACTTCGTCGGGATCCAACGGCTGATTCTCGCCGGTCCCGACCCAGCTCTTCGCCTTCTGGTCGAAACCCGCGCCGGTGAACTTGCCGAGCAGACCGCCGACACCTCCGCCCTTGAGCAGCATCGGCAACAGCGAGTCGAGCAGTGCGTTACCCGACTTCGGCGCCTTCTTGCCGAGGAGTCCACCGAGCAGGTCCATGAGTGCCATGGCGGCAGGCTATTGCCACCGTGCGCCAGACGCGTCGACTCACGTCACGTTCGGATGCGTCGACTCACGTCACGTTCGGATGCGTC
>NZ_JBKAGH010000015.1:0-12730 GCF_046290335.1 Ilumatobacter sp.
CGGACCACGACCGATCGAAATGCCGGCTATCGCTCGGGTCACGAGCGCTCCGGCGGCGATCAATACAGGATGGTTCGGCGTCGGGAGGGATGCCGCACAGGGCTCGGCGAACACCCAGCCGGGGATGAGTGGCCTGAGACGCGAGTTAGTGGCGCGATACCGATCTCGTCGAGCGCGGCCGGGTCGAGTTGTGCCGCCGTGATCGTGATCTTGATCGTGTCCACGCCGACGACGCGCCCGTAGTGTCCGATCGAGACCGTGGTCCCCCGCTGCGCTGCTGCGAACCCGGAGGTCGCCACGTCTCGGCTGGGTCAGCTCGGCCGGCGGTGACTACTCGCCTTACTGGGCGTCGAAGTCCTCGCGGGCTGCCTGAACGTCGGCGAGGATCTTGTCGATCGGCTTGACCTGGTCGGCCCAGTCGATCACTCCCTGCCAGAAGGGGCCGGGGACGTACTCGTTCGTCCAGCTGGCGAACTCGAGTGGCATGAGGTTGGCCGCACCGAACCGCCACGAACCGTCATCGAGTCCCCGGCGGTTGTCCTCGTGGATCCTCACCCGAACCTCGAAGTCCGCATCCGACCGCTGCCCCTGGTAGGACGACGTGTCGAATCGCCGGTTGGAGGAGATGAAGGTCTCACCGAACGTCTCGGTGCCGGCCCACACCTCTCCCCACCGGGGGCTGGCGATGTACGACATCACCGCACGCACCTCCGGTCGGTCGGTCAACGTCGTGGCGCGGATGTGGCCGGATCCGATGTTGGCCGAGCCACCGTCGACCAGTGGCGGGAGCATGAAGTAGTCGATGTCGACGCCCAGCTCGCCGGATCGAGGGTCGTCGATCGGTCCGAGGATGTCGACCATCTGCGACGCCTGATGGCTGAGCCAGCACTGTGGCCCCGCTTCGCCCGTGAACGGGTTCTCGTCGAGCATCCTGAGTGGGGCCGCGGTCCAGGTCGTGGTGCTGATCGACTCGGACCCGCCGGCGACGTAGCCAGGGGAGAACATCAACTCGTCGCCCCGTTGCGCCGCCTCGACGATGCGCGGATCGTCGAATGGGACGTCTCCCGTGACCCAATCGTCGTACACCTCGGTCCCTGCAGAGCGCAGCACGAGGTTCTCGAGGAAGTTGGAGCCCGTGAAGCCGCTGGCGAATCCGGCCTCCCAGTTGAAGCACCAGGGGTTCCGGCCGTCAGCAACGATTTGGTCGGACAATGCGATCAGGTCATCCCACGTCGATGGGACCTCGTAGCCGGCCGCATCGAAGGCACGCTTCGGGTAGAGGATCAGTCCGCTCGGATTGGTCTGCATCATCACGCTCTCGAGCTTCCCGTCGTCGCTCGTCATCTCGTCCACGAGATAGTCGCCGAAGTCGGAGCGCAAGGTGTCGACGTCGAGGTAAGTCGAGAGGTCCACGACTCGGTCTTCCGCCCACGGCGGAGGCGGCGAGAAGAATCCGATCACGTCAGGCGTCGCGCCTAGTTCGCCGGTGACCAGGAGGCGGGTGAGGTCGAAGCTGACGTTCGACACGAGCTCCACCTCGATCCCGGTCTCTGCTGTGAAGCGCTCGAACTCTCCGAGGAGTCCGTCATTTCCCCCGACGGTCGAACCCATTGCGACCGTGACGCGCGTGCCGGCGAGCTCGCCGTTCCCGAACGCCGGCACACCCGGGAGTACCTCGGGGATGTTCACGACGAAGTTCTCGAGTCCGAATCGGAGCGGGAGCTCGGCGTCGATGGGCTGGAGCTCGGGGCAGCCGAGTTCGCTGCCGAGCAGGCACTCGTCGTCGGTGAGCCGTCGCTCGGTCGACGACTCAGCGAGCGCGACCAGTTCGGCGGTTGGCAGCGTGAACACGCCGGTGAGCCCACTCGGACCTGAGCGGATACTCGTCGCCGCTTCGGCTCCGACGGGGTACGGGACGCCGACTTGCTGCAGCGCCCAGTGCAATGAATCGACGGCCTCTTCGGTGGCGTAGCCGAGATCGGTGGTCGACCGCACCGCCTCGACGGCGAACAGCATCGCGAGTTCGGGATCGCGGGTGAGCGCGGCCGCCGAGGCGGTTCGGAACTGCTCGGACACGACGATGCTCTGGTTGGCGTCGCGGGCGTCCGCGGCTTCGTCGCGGGCGTCGGAGGCCGCACGCCACTGGCTGATGCTGAACGCGGCGAGACCGGCGACGAGCACGCCGAGCACACCGGCTCCGAGGAGTTGTCGGCGGCGCTTGTTCGCCTCCCGCTCGGCGTCGGCGATGCGTTGTTCACGAGCGAGTTCTTCGTCTGCGTCACGGTCTCGCGCCGCTCGACTCAGGCCGAGGTAGTGCAGCTCGGGCGCTGACAGCGTCACCGACGTGGATGTCGCCCAGGCATCCAGCTGGTCGAGACGGCCACCGCGCAGCAGGTACCCGTCGCTCTTCCCGGCCGCTTGCCATTCGCGCATCGCCTCGGCGAGTCGACGCTGGCTGCGAACGTCGTCGCGGGCAGCCTCGATCCAGTCGTGCAGGTGTGTCCACTCGGTGAGGAGGGCCTCATGGGAGATCTCGACGGTCGGGCCGCGGGTGACCGGGTCGCGGTCGAAGCTCAGCAGGCGGTGGCGACCGAACGTCTCGCGCACCGTGCGGAGGTCGCTGCGGTCGAGGCCGAGATCGTCGAGTTCGCTCTGCAGGATGCGGCGACGGGTGTCGTTCTGGCCGTCGCCGTCGCCGAGGGTCACGAGCCGGAGGAACACCTGGCGAGCGGCGTCGGCGGCGCTCGGGTCCAGCCCGGCGAGCAGCCCATCGGCTCGTTGCACGAGCGCGCCGGAGACGCCGCCGAGTTCGTTGTACGCGGCGGTGGTGATGCGGTTTCCGTGTCGCCGGTCGAAGAGCTCCGTGAGCGTGTACTGCAACAGCGGCAGTGCCCCGGCGCGGTCGACGACCTCGCGCACCAGTTCAGCCACCACCGCCGGTTCGAAGACCACACCCATCCGCTCGACCGGACCGGTGATCGCGCGCTCGAGCTGCTCGGGTGTCATCGGGGTGATGACCTGCGTGCCGTGGTGCAACAACTCCCCGACACGGCTGTGACCGAGTGGCCGGTCGTAGAAGTCAGCGCGCAGGGTCAACACGACCCGAACACGGCTGTGCACCGCCGTGACCGCATGGGCGAGAGTGTCGAGGAACTGCTTCGCGATGGCGGGTGCGACCTGGGTGAACAGTTCCTCGAACTGATCGATGACGAGCAGGATCTGCGAACCATCGGCGGGGAGGACTGCGTCAACGGCCTTCTCGAGCCCCGATTCGCCACCGACGAGCAGCTCCAAGAGCGACACCGGAGGGTTCACCGCGACTCCGAGGAGCGCGTCTTCGAGCGCCTCGAACGGATACGGAGCAGGTGTCATCTCCACGACGAACCACCGATGCGAATCGGGGAGTGCGCCGCCGCGCACCGCCGGCAGGACACCGGCCTTGACCAGACTCGACTTGCCGGCACCACTCGGGCCGACGACCGCCACGAAACGACCTTGTACACCGGGCGACCCCAGTTTGGCGACCAACCGATCCACCAGGCGTTCGCGACCGAAGAAGTCACCGGCGTCGGAACCGCCGAACGCACGCAGGCCCTTGTACGGATTCACGAGCTCGAGCGGTTCGTCACTCGCAGCGCCGATCACATTACCGGTCAACGCTCGCTGGAGGTCGGCGCCGAACGACGTGACGTCGCCGCGTTCACCCGGATCGGACGCCGTCGCACGGTCGATGACGCGGAGCGTCTCGGCGGGGAGCGCGGGCCGGATCTGGTCCAGGTCGCCCTGGAGGCCTGTGACGGCCTGTGCCATCACGACAGCGAGACTGAACACGTCGGACGACGAGTCGACCGGCTCACCACCGAGCTGCTCAGGCGACGCGAACGGTGCACTGAGCGACCGGGCGCGCAACACCTCGCCGGACGGGCCGGAGTCGTCTCCGACGGCGATGCCGAAGTCGGACAGGTACGCGTTGCCGTCACGGTCGATCAACACGTTGGTCGGTGTGAGATCGCGGTGGGCGACACCGGTGCGGTGCGCGGCACCGAGCGACCCCGCCAACTGACCAACCACCGCCGACGCTTGAACCGGCGTGAGGGCCCCGTCGGCGAGCCGGTCTGCGAGGGTGCCGCCCTGCATCAGCCGCATCACGAGGTACGCCGCGTCCGGCTCGCGCCAGAAGTCGTACAGCGGAACGATGTGCGGATGCTCGAGTCGCGCGACGAGCCGGGCCTCGGCCTCGAACCGCCGAATGAAGGTCGGGTCGTTGGCGAGTTCCGGGCGGATCACCTTGATCGCCACCTCGCGACCGACCGCCGGCTGATACGCGCGGTAGGCCACCCCGAAGTCACCAGACCCGAGCTCCTCTCGCAGCTCGTATCCCCGCACACTCAGGCCCGGAGACACCCCGCCCGACGCCGGCGCCGGCCGCGGTGCCTCCAGCGACTCGTCACCGGCGACCATCCGATCGTTCAGCCGACGCAGCGACACCGACGGGTCGACGCCGAGTTCGTCCACCAACCGAGCGCGGATCGCGCTGAACGCACGCAGCGCCTCGGCCTGGCGCCCGCAGCGGTACAGCGCCAGCATCAGCTGGCCCGTGAGTTCCTCACGCAGCGGATGCTGGCGAACGAGCGATTCGATCTCGGACACCAGCTCGCGCGATCGACCGCACGCCAGGTCGGCATCGATGCGGGCGCTCACCGCCTCGAGCCGCAGCTCTTCCAGCCGCGCGATCTCGGTCTGGGCGAACGGCTCGTACGTGAAGTCCTCGAACGCCCGGCCTCGCCACAACGCGAGGCCTTCGCTGAGCACGATCGCCGCTGCCGCCGGATCCGTGCCGATGAGTGCCCGGCCCTCGGCCACGAGGCGCTCGAAACGGGCCGAGTCGAGCGACTCGGGATCCACCTCGGCCAGATAGCCAGGCGCCCGCGTCAACAGGACCGAACCGTCGGTGCGTTTCGGCCGGTCCGGCTCCAGCGCCTTCCGGAGCCCCGACACATACACCCACAGGGCGTTCTGCTTGTCACCGGCGGCTTCCTCACCCCACAGACCGTCGATGATCTGATCGGTCGACCACACCTGGTTCGGGGCGGTCAGCAAGAGACCGAGCAAGGCTCGCTGGCGGAACGCCCCGAGGTCCACGTCGACCCCGTCGCGCTCGACCGCCAACGTGCCCAGTACCCGAAAGTCCATCAGCGCCTCCCTCCATGCAGCGACCACCCCAGCCGCCGACCCGGCACATACTCCCACGTGTGACTTAGGCGGGACATAAGGGGACATCGGTCCAGGTCGGCGACAACCTCGCTACCGCTGTCAGTCGGCCACCGCTGCGTTTCGATCCGCGAGCGCCGCATCGATCTCGGACTGGATGATCGACCCGGCAGACCGCTCCGAGGCCTCGATGCGAACGGCCCGCTCGGCGAGCGCAGCGTCGATCTCGTTCTGGATGACGAGATACGGAGGCAACTGCACGCCCGCGCTGACCGACGAACTCCGTTCGGTCAACGCCGCATCGATCTCGGACTGGATGATCGCGGTGGCAGAACGCTCCACACCGGCCCCCGCGGCGCTCCGCCGGGCCAGCTCGGTCTCGATCTCGGACTGAACGATGGCCGTCGATGAACGCTCGGCGACGGCGGGTTGGAACGAATCGCCGTCGTCGCCGGCGAGGACGACACCGACGGTAGCGGCCACGACAACGCCGCCGGCGAGCAGCGCCCATCGGCGCCCGCTGCCCTGGGTGGTCGTCGGCTGGTCGTTGGTGACGACAGGCGTCGATCGAGTCGGCGATGGCGCCGGAGCAATCGTGGTGGTGTCGAGGTCGGCGGATGTCAGTTGGTTTGTCATGCCACCAACGTCGACGTGCCGACTTGGCTCCAACTTCGTTCGACTGAACTCGGACTATACGTCGCCTGTCGACCGACTGATGTCGCCCGCCGGCCATGGGCAAGCAGTTGGCACGCCGTGGCGGAGAACGGAAAGAGGCCCGCCGAAGAGGGCCTCTGACCTGGTCATTCTCTCGCATCCCGCACGGGCTTCGACCAGGTGCCGCCACCTTGCGAGAGGGATCCAGACCGTCCGGCCGCGCCGCCCAGGGCCTTGTCCTACGTGCCGAGCAGGCCGAGAAGTACCCAACTGTTCACTTGGTATCCGCCCGTACCGAGATTCCGGACGCGATCCAGTTTCGTAAGCCGGCGGTAAGCGCACGGCAGGAAGCTGCGCTGGCGACATCGCAGCACCCAACCGAAAGGCGAACGACGTGAACACGGACGACGCACATTTGACCAACAGACTCGACACAGCCGGACTCGGACGATCGTCGTCCTGTCGAACAGCACGACGATGTGCACCGCTCCTCGTTGCCGCGCTGCTCGTCGCCGCGTGTTCGAGCGACGACGACGTGTCCTCGACGACCGACGAGCCTGCAGCAAGCTCCCAGCCGTCCGAGCCGTCGGACACCACGGAGCAGCCCGGAGCTACCGACGCCCCGGCCACGACTGAGCCGGAGGCGACCACCACCGTCGCGGAGACGACGACCACCGAGGCTCCTCCGCCGACGGAACCGTTCGACCTCTCGCTGGCCACCCTCGTGGGCGCCCCGGCAGCGACCAACTCGATGAACGGGGCCAGCATCTCGCCGCTCGATGGCAACCTTTACGTCGCCAGTGTCGGCGGGAGTGAGATCACGGTCCACGACCCTGAGACCGGAGAGATCCTCGATCGGCTCGGGCCTGACCAAGGTGTCAACGGCCCTGACGACGTCTTCATCGCCGATGACGGCACGGTCTGCTGGACCGACCTCCTGGGCGGGAACGTCGGCATGCGATCGCCGGACGGCACGACGACGACGCAGGCCGTCGGGCCAGGTGTGAACCCGATCACGATGTCGGCCGACGGTCGGCTCTTCGTGGCGCGCATCTTCCTCGGTGACGGGCTCTACGAACTCGACCCGATGCTCATCGCCGATCCGATCCCGCTCGACGAGACCCTGGCAGGGCTCAACGCCTTCGACTTCGGTCCCGACGGACTGCTGTATGCACCGTCGTTCTTCACCGGCGAGGTGGTGCGTATCGACGTCGACGCCGACGTCATCGCCCCCGAAATAGTCGCCTCCGGCGTCGGCGTCCCGTCGGCGGTGAAGTTCAACTCTGCCGGTGAACCACACGTGGTCGACCTCGCCGGGGGCACGGTGTCCACGCTCGATCCGGCCACGGGTGAGACGGAGCAGCTCCTCCGGATCGACGCCACGATCGACAACATCGCCATCGATGCCGACGACCGCATCTTCGTCATCGCCGGCAGCGACAATCAGGTCCATCGCATCGACGGCGATGAGTTCATGGTGCTCGGCCAGGCTGGGTTCGGGCTTCCTGGCGGCGTCGCGGTCAGCCCTGACGGGTCGGTGTGGGTCGGCGACTTCTTCGTCATGCGCGGCTTCAGCGCCGCCGACCCGGCTCGCCTCGAGACGTCGTTCTACGATCGGTTCGCTGCGCCCGGCGAGGCGTTCGCAGGGGCCGGAAGCGTGTCGGCCGACGGGGACAACCTGATCGTGGCGAACGCCTTCTCCGGATCAGTGCAGGTGCTCGATCCGGCAACCGGCGACGTCCTCGAAGACGTTCGCGATGTCGTCTTCCCGGTCAACGCACTCAGGCACGGCCCCCGACTCGTGGCGGCACAAGCCGGTGGCGGCAATGTCGTCAACGCCAACGACCTGACCGACGTCCTGATCGGCGACCTAGCAATCCCGTTGGGCTTGGCCAGCGACGGCACCACGTTGTACGTCGGCGACTGGGCGACCGGTGACATCTGGGTGGTCGACGACGCCGGCCCGCGGGTCCTTGCCGCAGGTCTGGCACAGCCGGAGGGCATGGCCGTCGACGGCGACCGACTGCTCGTCGTCGAAACCGGTGCACAGCAAATTGTCGCGATCGACCTGGCGACCGGCGACACATCACCCGTGATCACCGGCCTCGACTTCTCGGCCCCTGTCGTCGAGGGCTTCTTGCCGACCGGCATGTTGTCGGGCGTCGCCATCGGTCCCGACGGAGCGATCTACGTCTCCGACGACGGCGTCAACTCGGTCTACCGATTCGAGCGCTGACCTCCGGCCTCCGGCCCGAAGACCCGCAGCCGGACGACGCCGACGTCGTCGTCCGGCAGCGGGTCTCGACGCGTCGGATCCGGGCACTACAACTGATTGTCCACGACCCGACACCGACTACGGAAACGAGACACCACCATGGACGTTCGACTCGTCGTCACCGGCCACGACGACCGCGGCAAAGCCATCGTCGCAAGCGATGCCACCGTCACCCCGATCACGCTCTCGATGATGCCGGGCACCGAGTTCCACCGCCTGTGGGGCTCCGACGGTCCACAGACGTACCCCGACTCCGGAACGGCACCCGCCGCAACCACGTACCTACCTCCCATCGCTGGGTTCCGGTTCATCATGTTCACCATTCCACCGGACGGGTCCGATGACTTCCCCGACGACGTCGAGAGCGCGGTCGAGGAAGTCGAGGCGAAGCTCCCCGGGATGATGGCGCACATGGAGTTCGACGACCCGGGGATGCACACCACCGACACCACCGACTTCGACATCGTCCTCTCGGGGCAGGTTGTACTCGAGCTGGACGACGGCGCCGAGGTCACCCTCTCCGCCGGTGATGTCGTGGTCCAGAACGGCACCCGACACCGATGGCACAATCGCGGAACCGAGGTCGTCGTCCTCGCCACCGCAATGGTCGGTGCCCGCCGCGACTGAGCCGCAAGTCAGCCGGCCGCGATCCGCTCCGCAGCCTTTCGCGCCTCGATTGCGGCGACGTCCATCGTGAGGCCAGAGCCATCATCGAAGGCCTGCCGGCGTTGTTCGTCGCTCAGCTGAGACGCGACCCAGGCCGGGAGTTCGGGGTTGCGGGTCAGCCGGGCAAACGGTGGGCGTCCGGACGAACTGACCGCCGCCCACAACCGCTCAGACGTGTACGACTCCATGCGGAGCATGGCGAGCATCACGCCGATCACCTCCACCCCGTGCCACACCCAGTGTGGTGATCGCACCCGGACCATTCGTTCGATCATCTCGACGGCGAGCGGACCCGCTTGACGGGGATCGCCGTCGTAGCAGTGCTGGAGCGCCATGAACATCTGACCCTCGGCGATCGTGTGCTGGTTGTTGGAGGTGAGCGCGATGCGGTAGAGCGCTTCTCTGTTCCGTCGCGCCGCGTCGCTCAGCGCGTCGGCCATCATGGCGGACCGCATTTGGCGGGCGTAGACGCGCAGCGTCGGATTTCCGTACTCGTCGGCGGCCTCGACGCCATCCGAGTCACGAGCACGGAACTTCCCGAGGACGAGCAGTGCCGGATCGCCACACTCCTCGGCCGCCGCCTTCACGAGTGGGCCCCACTGCTCACCGCTGGGATCCCGGAACAGGCGGACGCAGTACACGACAGCGCGCATCCACGGGTCGTCGACCGACGCGTCGAGTGAATCGAGCACCGCGTCGCACTCCTCGATCTGGTCGAGATGCGCGAAGTGAGCTGCAGCCGCGGCAGCCACGCCGGGAGCGTCGGCCGGAGCCAGCTCCAACCGTCGAAGCGCATCGACCGCCCAATCGCCCGGCGCGACGAATCCAAGAATCGAGACCGCGACGGCCATCGGACCCATCACCCGGTCGAGGAGCTCGATGTCTGCGCGCTCGGTCGCCAGCCTGACGACCTCTCGAACATGAGGAAGTTCGCGATGGACACGGTCCCACCACTTCGCCTCGTCCGGCCCGCACAATCCGACGGCTCCGTCGATCGCAAGGGTGGAGAAATGCTCGATGTAATGCTGCTGCGTCGAGCTGGAGGTTCGGACGTGGAGGTGTTGCCGGATCGGTTCCAGGATCCGGAATCGGGCTCGTCCGTGATCCCGACTGACAAGGTGATGCTCCACGAGTTCGCCGAGGTGTGCGACCACGTCGGCCGCGCTGGTGTCGTCGGTCGAGAGCACAGCTTCGGCGCCACGGAGATCGAAGTCACTGACGAACACCGTCGCCCGGATGAGGGTCTTGCGTGATGCGGGCGAGAGCCGCTCGAGCGACCATTCGAGGGTCGTCGCCAGGTCGGCGTGCGAGCGCGAACCCCCGGCAGCACGCGTTGGCGCAGCGCTGGCCAGCAGACCTGGTTGGTCGGCGAGGCGACGCGCGATCTCGCGCGGGGAGAGCGCCCGCGTCCGGGCTGCCGCGAGTTCGATCGCGAGCGGATAGTTGTCGAGGACGGCGCACAGCTCATCACGCTCCTGGTCGGCGAACGGGCCGGCGCCAACTTCGGCGATCCGTGCGTCGAGCAGCTCGTGGGCGGCGGGGTCGGGGAGCCGATCGAGTACGACGACCGACTCATTGGCCAGGCCGAGCCGGACCCTGCTCGCCGCCAGGATCGCCGTCGACGGAGCACCGGCACCGAGGTCCTCGACGAAGCGGCGCGCACCCTCAGCAACGTGCTCGCAGTTGTCGAGCACGACGAGCGTCGAACGGTACGCGAGATAGCTCGCGATCGTCGCCGTGGATGTGGTGTCAGGCTCCTGCCCCAACCCCATCGCATCGGCCACCGCAGCAGCGACCTCATCCGATTCATCAGGCAACGGCGCGAGGTCGACCACCCACACGCCGTCGGCGGCAACCGCACCGCCCAGACAACGCCGTGCCACCGCGCCGACGCAGCGGCTCTTGCCGATCCCACCCGTCCCGACGGCGGTCACAACGCGACCGGCCCCGATCGAAGCGGCGATCGCCTCGACCTCGGGACGATCGACGAAGAGGTTCGGCTCGGACCGGAGGTTGTCGGTCACGAGCGAGGCATCGACAAGGGGTCCGGGTGCGGCCCGTGCGCTCGGCGCGTCGAGGGCTGGATCCTGATCGAGGATCTGGCGATGAAGCGCGCTGAGCTCAGGACCGGGATCGATGCCGAGTTCCTCGACGAGGAGCTGGCGGGTCTGCCGGTACACGGCGAGTGATTCGGTCTGACGGCTGGATCGGTACAACGCGAGCATGTGCAGCGCGCGAATGTCCTCGCGGTACGGATGCTCCTCGGCGAGCAACTCGGCACCGGCGCAACACTCACGGTGCTGGCCGAGTCGGAGGCGAGCATCGAGCACCAGCACCTGTGCGCGTACGCGGAGCTCCTTCAACCCGACGATCTGCCCCCGGAGCGGCTCGAGTTCGAGTTCTTCGGCCATCGGGGCACCGCGCCACAGTGCCAGCGCGGCTCTGCTCGCTTCGGCGGCCGCCGACGGATCGGCCTCGACGGTGCCCTCGGCCACGCCGACGAGGCGCTCGAACTCGGCAGCGTCGACCGTGACGCCGTCGGAGCACAGGGTGTAGCCCGTTGCGGCCGTGCGAATCTCGCAACCCGGTCCCAATGCGCTGCGCAGCTGGGACACCTTCACCTGAATCGCATTGCGGGCGCTCTTCGGTGGACGATCACCCCACAGGATCTCCGAGATGGTGTCCACCCGGACGACATCGTCGAGGTTGTGAGCGAGCGCGAGGAGCACCGCCTGCGATTTCGGCCCGCCGAGTTCGAGCGGTTCACCGCCTCGAGTGGCCGTGAGTACGCCGAGCACACCGATCTTCACGACCGTTGGCTCGCCGCCCGTCACGGGAGCAGTATTGCACGGCCCGCTTCGCTGCCAGCCGCCTTCGAACTGTTCGCCGCAAGTCCGACCGCCCGCGCACGACCCCGCCACCAGAGCGCTGAGATTAGGCCTCCAAGCCAGCGAAACGCGGTCCGGATCGCCGGCTCGCGGCAACCCATGCGGCACCGACGAGTTGGTGAGCTCGAAGCGACCCCACCCCGCTCGACAATGGCGGTGGACGACAAGCCGACAACCCGCCCATCGCGGCACGACTGTGGGCGATTATCTACACGAGAATGTCGGCGGTGTCCGCGCCGACCGGACCGGTCGGATCACGTCGTCAGTGGGTCGGCGATGTGCAGGCCCTGCCGTTCGGCTGCCTCGCAGAGCGCTCGGTCCGCGCTCGTGAGTACTGCGGCACGGACGAAGACCGCTGCTGCGAGGTGGACTGCGTCGTAGCCCCTCAGCGCCTCGGTCTCCGCGAGTTGCGCGGCGCTCTCGATGAGTTCCTCGGTCACCTCGACAAGATGGAGATCGTCGACGAACGCAGCCAGCTCGGTCTTGGCAACGTGCAACTGATCGGTCGAAAGCCGCTGACGCCGTGCGGCTGCAGCAAGCGCAGCGCGCGCTTCCACCACGACCAAACTGACCGAGGCGACCGAATCGGCGGACTGCCAGATCGATTCGGCTCGATCCGACCCCTCCTCATCGACGATGAGTTTGATCAGGGTCGACGTATCGACGTAGGTGATCACCGACGCTGCTCAGCAACGAGATCGCTCACGTTCCCCTTCGGCTTGATTCGTGAACGAGCACGATGACGAGTGCCGCTCGCTGGTGGCCGGACCACGCCAGCGGCGACAAGGTCGGCGAGGCGATCGTCGGGTGCGTCGAGTGGAGAGAGTTTGGCAACCGGGCGACCCCGATCCGTCACGATCACCTCTTCGCCCGCCTCCACGCGATCGATGTACTTGCTGAGACCGTTTTTCAGATCGCGGATCCCGACCTCGGATCTCGAAGTAGCTACGTTCATGCCACCAGTGTAGCCACTTCGACAGCACCGTCAACGGGTCACTTCTTGATGCTCGTCGCGCGTGAAGTCGCTCGAAACCCA